>NZ_JUHG01000012.1 GCF_000799715.1 Martinezella rhizogenes | reverse complement strand
GTGGATGACGCCATCGTCGTCGTCGAAAACGTCGAACGCGTGATGGAGGAAGAGGGGCTATCACCGCGCGAGGCGACGCTGAAATCCATGAGCGAGATTACCGGCGCGCTGATCGGCATCGCTACGGTTCTTTCCGCCGTGTTCATTCCGATGGCCTTCTTCTCGGGCTCGGTCGGCGTCATCTACCGGCAGTTCTCGGTGACGATCGTCTCGGCGATGGTGCTCTCCGTCATTGTCGCCCTTATCCTGACGCCCGCACTCTGCGCAACGATCCTGAAAAAACCCGAGCATGGATCGAAGCAACGCGGCCTCTTCGGCTGGTTCAACCGCAATTTCGAACGTGGCACGCGCGGCTATCAGCGTAGTGTCGGCGGCATCATCAAGCGCACGCCGGTCTTCATCCTTGTCTTCGTGCTGATCGCGGCTGCCGTCGGCTATCTGTTCAATCGCCTGCCGAGTTCGTTCCTGCCGGATGAAGACCAGGGCATCCTTCTTACGAGCGTGCAGCTTCCCGCCGGAGCCGCCGACGATCGTACCGAGAAGGTGTTGAAGCAGGTTACCGACTACTATCTCAACAACGAGAAGGATTATGTCGACGGCGTTATGGGGGTTGCGGGCTTTGGTTTTGGAGGTCAGGGGCAGAACGTCGGTCTGGCCTTCATCAAGCTCAAGGATTTTGCGCAACGCACCACGCCGCAATCGAAGGCGCAGGCGATCGCCGGCCGCGCCATGGGCGCTTTCTCGAAGATCAAGGATGCCAGCGTCTTCGCGCTCTCTCCGCCAGCAATTCCCGGTTTCGGCAACAACAGCGGCTTCGATTTCTTCATCAAGGATATCAATGGCGCCGGCCACGCCAGCCTGATCGCCGCCCGCAATCAGTTGCTGGGCGCCGCTGGCAAGAGTGGGAAACTGTTCGGCACCCGCCCGAACGGCCAGGAGGACACGCCACAATATTCGGTCAATATCGATGCTGAAAAGGCAAGTGCGCTCAACATAACGCTCTCCGACATCGATACGACATTGTCGACGGCCTGGGGCGGCACTTACGTCAACGACTTCATCGATCGTGGCCGCGTCAAGAAGGTCTATGTGCAAGGAAACGATGGTTCGCGGATGCAGCCGGAAGATCTGGACCGCTGGTACGTGCGCAATTCCGGCGGCGACATGGTGCCGTTCTCGGCCTTCTCCAGCGGCGAATGGACCTATGGTTCGCCGCGTCTGGAACGCTATAACGGCTCGTCGGCCGTCGAAATCCA
>NZ_JUHG01000010.1 GCF_000799715.1 Martinezella rhizogenes | reverse complement strand
AACACATTGACGATGTTCGGCATGGTGCTGGCGATCGGTCTGCTAGTGGATGACGCCATCGTCGTCGTCGAAAACGTCGAACGCGTGATGGAGGAGGAGGGATTGTCGCCACGTGAGGCGACGATCAAGTCGATGCAGGAAATCACCGGTGCCTTGATCGGCATCGCGACGGTGCTGTCGGCCGTGTTCATCCCGATGGCCTTTTTCTCCGGCTCTGTCGGCGTCATCTACCGGCAGTTCTCGGTGACGATCGTCTCGGCGATGGTGCTTTCGGTCATCGTCGCATTGATCCTGACGCCGGCACTCTGCGCCACCATTTTGAAGGCGCCTGAGCATGGTTCGAAGCAACGCGGCGCCTTCGGCTGGTTCAACCGCAATTTCGAGCGCGCGACGCTTCGTTATCAGAGCAGCATTCACGGCATGATGCGCTGGAGTGCCGTCTTCCTGCTGATCTTTGTGCTGATTGGCGGCGCCGTCGCTTACCTGTTCAATCGCTTGCCGAGCTCGTTCCTGCCGGATGAAGACCAGGGCATCTTGCTGACTGCAATCCAGCTCCCTCCAGGCGCCGCGGAGTCGCGGACCTGGGCTGTGCTCAATCAGGTGAAGGACTATTATCTCAACAACGAGAAGGACTATGTCGAAGGCGCGTTCGCCGTCGCCGGCTTCGGCTTCAGCGGCCAAGGTCAGAATGTCGGTATCGTTTTCGTCCGGCTAAAGGACTTCGCGGAGCGTTCAACCCCGCAATCGAAGGCGCAGGCGATCGCCGGGCGCGCCATGGGCGCTTTCTCGAAGATCAAGGACGGCAGCGTCTTCGCGCTGGCACCACCGGCCATTCCCGGTTTCGGTAGTTCGAGCGGTTTCGACTTCTTCATCAAGGACATCAACGGCGCCGGCCATGCCAGCCTGATCGCCGCCCGCAACCAATTGCTGGCCGCCGCTGGCAAGAGTGGGAAACTGTTCGGCACCCGCCCGAACGGCCAGGAGGACACGCCGCAATATTCGGTCAATATCGATCAGGAAAAGGCGAGCGCTCTGAATATCAGCCTGGCGGATATCGACTCCACGCTGTCGACCGCCTGGGGTGGCACCTACGTCAACGACTTCATCGATCGTGGCCGCGTCAAGCCTGTCTACGTCCAGGCCTACCAGGATTTCCGCATGCAGCCGGAGGATTTCGGCCGTTGGTATATCCGCAATTCCGGTGGTGACATGGTGCCGTTCTCGGCCTTCTCCAGCGGCGAATGGACCTATGGTTCGCCGCGTCTGGAACGCTATAACGGCTCGTCGGCCGTCGAAATCCA
>NZ_JUHG01000009.1:0-2500 GCF_000799715.1 Martinezella rhizogenes | reverse complement strand
CGCTCCAAGCCTAAGTACTCGTGCATGACCGATAGCGAACCAGTACCGTGAGGGAAAGGTGAAAAGCACCCCGACAAGGGGAGTGAAATAGAACCTGAAACTGGATGCCTACAAACAGTCGGAGCCCGCAAGGGTGACGGCGTACCTTTTGTATAATGGGTCAACGACTTAGTGTAACAAGCAAGCTTAAGCCGGTAGGTGTAGGCGAAGCGAAAGCGAGTCTGAATAGGGCGATTTAGTTTGTTGCATTAGACCCGAAACCGAGTGATCTAGCCATGAGCAGGTTGAAGGTTGGGTAACACCAACTGGAGGACCGAACCCGCATCTGTTGCAATAGATTGGGATGACTTGTGGCTAGGGGTGAAAGGCCAATCAAACTCGGAAATAGCTGGTTCTCCGCGAAATCTATTTAGGTAGAGCGTCTGACGAATACCCCCGGGGGTAGAGCACTGGATGGGCTATGGGGACTCACCGTCTTACTGATCCTAACCAAACTCCGAATACCGGGGAGTACTATCAGGCAGACACACGGCGGGTGCTAACGTCCGTCGTGAAAAGGGCAACAACCCTAACCTCCAGCTAAGGTCCCCAAGTCATGGCTAAGTGGGAAAGGATGTGAGGATCCCAAAACAACCAGGATGTTGGCTTAGAAGCAGCCATCATTTAAAGAAAGCGTAACAGCTCACTGGTCTAGTCAAGGGTCTTTGCGCCGAAAATGTAACGGGGCTAAAGCCATGCACCGAAGCTGAGGATTTGTGAGCAATCACAAGTGGTAGCGGAGCGTTCCGTAAGCCTGTGAAGGGGTACCTGTGAGGGGCCCTGGAGGTATCGGAAGTGCGAATGTTGACATGAGTAACGATAAAGAGGGTGAGAGACCCTCTCGCCGAAAGACCAAGGGTTCCTGCTTAAAGTTAATCTGAGCAGGGTTAGCCGGCCCCTAAGACGAGGCGGACACGCGTAGTCGATGGGAACCACGTTAATAATCGTGGGCCTGGTGGTAGTGACGGATTGCTTAACTTGTTCACACTTATTGGATTGTGTGGGCGGGGACGCGGTTCCAGGAAATAGCTCCACCGTATAGACCGTACCCGAAACCGACACAGGTGGTCAGGTAGAGTATACCAAGGCGCTTGAGAGAACTATGTTGAAGGAACTCGGCAAATTGCACGCGTAACTTCGGAAGAAGCGTGACCCTTATGTACGCAAGTATGTGAGGGTGGCACAGACCAGGGGGTAGCGACTGTTTACCAAAAACACAGGGCTCTGCGAAGTCGCAAGACGACGTATAGGGTCTGACGCCTGCCCGGTGCTGGAAGGTTAAAAGGAGGGGTGCAAGCTCTGAATTGAAGCCCCAGTAAACGGCGGCCGTAACTATAACGGTCCTAAGGTAGCGAAATTCCTTGTCGGGTAAGTTCCGACCTGCACGAATGGCGTAACGACTTCCCCGCTGTCTCCAACATAGACTCAGTGAAATTGAATTCCCCGTGAAGATGCGGGGTTCCTGCGGTCAGACGGAAAGACCCCGTGCACCTTTACTATAGCTTTACACTGGCATTCGTGTCGGCATGTGTAGGATAGGTGGTAGGCTTTGAAGCAGGGACGCCAGTTCTTGTGGAGCCATCCTTGAAATACCACCCTTATCGTCATGGATGTCTAACCGCGGTCCGTTATCCGGATCCGGGACAGTGTATGGTGGGTAGTTTGACTGGGGCGGTCGCCTCCGAAAGAGTAACGGAGGCGCGCGATGGTGGGCTCAGACCGGTCGGAAATCGGTCGTCGAGTGCAATGGCATAAGCCCGCCTGACTGCGAGACTGACAAGTCGAGCAGAGACGAAAGTCGGTCATAGTGATCCGGTGGTCCCGCGTGGAAGGGCCATCGCTCAACGGATAAAAGGTACGCCGGGGATAACAGGCTGATGACCCCCAAGAGTCCATATCGACGGGGTTGTTTGGCACCTCGATGTCGGCTCATCGCATCCTGGGGCTGGAGCAGGTCCCAAGGGTTTGGCTGTTCGCCAATTAAAGCGGTACGTGAGCTGGGTTCAGAACGTCGTGAGACAGTTCGGTCCCTATCTGCCGTGGGTGTAGGAATATTGACAGGATCTGTCCCTAGTACGAGAGGACCGGGATGGACATATCTCTGGTGGACCTGTTGTCCTGCCAAGGGCATAGCAGGGTAGCTACATATGGAATGGATAACCGCTGAAGGCATCTAAGCGGGAAACCAACCTGAAAACGAGTGTTCCCTATCAGAGCCGTGGTAGACGACCACGTTGATAGGCCGGGTGTGGAAGTGCGGCAACGCATGAAGCTTACCGGTACTAATAGCTCGATTGGCTTGATTGTTCTCATTGCCGCTGTTCATCGAAAAATGAACAAACCAACGACGTGTTCAAATAGACAAACGAAGTCTCAGCGATAAACCGCAAAGCGGTTTATCGCGGCCTCACCAGCTTCTCAATTAAAGTTGCGCTTTGCCGACCTGGTGGTTATGGCGGGG
>NZ_JUHG01000008.1 GCF_000799715.1 Martinezella rhizogenes | reverse complement strand
GTTTCGCTTGGTTTTACCTGAGCAGCAAAGAAATCGGACCAGCCAAGCAGTTCCAGCGATAAGGAGTGGCTCGAACCGGTCAAAGTTCGATACGAAAATTCGGTGACATGTTCATGGGCAGGCTTTCGGTCCTATTCAGATCAGGGAGCTCCATGATGGGAGCTCGTTACCGCGACCGCCAAGCATGCTGCCGCTCGTGGATTGATGAAAGTCGCCCATGTTAACAGTGGGATCTCCAATCGGCTACGCCGATCAGCGATGAAGATGAGCTTAACGGCGGTCAGAAGAATTGCAGATCATAAAAAAGGCCAGGCAATTTGCCTGACCTCGCATGATAGCTGTGCTTTCAACAGTGCCAGTACATCCGTGGTCAAAGGAAAGCAGCTACCGATTAGATGGCCTGCAGGTTGCAAGCAGACATTTTGCCCGACTTGTTGTCGCGCTCCATCTCGTAGCCAATCTTCTGGCCTTCGACGATTTCGCGCATTCCGGCGCGTTCGACAGCAGAGATGTGAACGAAAGCGTCAACGCTGCCGTCGTCAGGCTGAATGAAGCCAAAGCCTTTTGTAGAATTGAACCATTTAACTGTGCCAGTGGTCATAATGAACCCTTTCATTAGCAATATTGATGACCGCCACGCGAAAGCGTTGCGGATGATGATAGCGATTTTTTGAAGGGAGAGTTCGTTAAGGGCACGGTGCTAAACGCGCGGTAACCATAGCTCAGCAAGAAAACATCGATAGGGTTTATATGGGCATGCCCATTCAATTTGTCAACTTTTAGTTTCTACAATTCATAGGTTTCGTTTTATGATTGTATTTCCTATGAGCGCAATCCGCCGGTCTATGCCGAATAAACCCCGGGCTAGCTCTTTGTAGAAATCAACATGAATGACGCGCTTGTGATCCCATCAGGGGTGCCGCTGGCTGACGATCAATCGCGTTCGCCTGTTGGCGCGCTGAGAGAAGAACAGCAGCCTGAAATATTCACGGCCCTTGCTGCGTATCGAGCGGTCGTCAGTTCAATGTGCAGATCTTTCAGCATACCATACCGCCTTCAGTTGGTCGACAAACCATTTGCCTGCCGGTCCAGGAGGCTGCGAGGGCCTGTGAAACGCCGACATTGTCAGCATGAAGCCAGAAGGCGGCATGTCGTCAACATCCAGCACGACGAGGGTACCGCTGGAAATGTCTTCCTCGATCATATGCAGCGGCATGCCGCCCCACCCTACACAGTCTTTGAGGAATGCATGCTTGGTGGAAAGGTCCGCCAGCCGCCATGTTGACGGCGAGGCGACGGCGAAGTCTCGACCGGACGTGAGATCGGATCGGTCGGTGAGAACGAGTTGAACATGTTTCGCCAGTTCTTGTCGCGGGATCCGCCGACCAAAACTCGCGAGCGAATGGCATGCTGAGGCGACCGCAACCAACGGCAGTTCTCCTAGCCGTTCGCTAACGAGCGATGGAAACGGCTGGGGTAGCGGCGGCAGGATACCGAGGCTGCACCTACCATCCAAGACGGGCTGATAAGCCGCTCCCAGCGCTTCGACGAAGAGACGCAACGGCGTTAATGGAAATCGCTTGGCGAACTCCTTTGCGACAGCACTGACGACGGACGTTGGAAAAAACACGTCGATCACCACTGATAGCTCTGATTCGACACCCGAGGTCATGAGCCTCGCCCTTGCCTTCAGTGTGTCCACTCCGGCGACAACGTTGCGAGCGTCTGCAAGTAACAACACCCCCTCCGGGGTAAGGACTGGATACCTGCCCGAGCGATCGAAAAGCGTAACGCCGACCTGCTGCTCAAGTCCCCCTATCCATGCGCTGACTGCCGACTGGACGCGGTTGAGCTTTCTAGCTGCGGCAGAAAAGCTTCCTTCGTCAACGGCGGTGATGAACGTTCGCAACTGATCCAAGGAAACGCCGTCGAGCATTCGTTTGTCCCATCAGAATATCAGATACATTACATCTCAATATATCATCTATTCAGATTTCATTCCACCCCATAGCTTGTAGGTGAAAGCAGATTGCCGGTTGGAGGCGAGGCCCCGACGGCATCACGAGCTCAAGGCGCAAGGGGTGATCATGAGATATTCGATTATCGGCAGCGGCAGCGTGGGTGTTGCCCTGGCCAGCCAGTTCGCGCGCAGCGGCATCGCTGTAGGCATGGCAAACTCACGGGGTCGGGACTCTGTGGTTTCGATCGTTCGTGAGTACGGAGAAACCGTGCTTCCGCTCACCCTTGAGGAAGCAGTCACGGCCGACGTTGTCATCCTTGCCGTGCCCTTCTGGTCGCATCTCGATGTCGCGAAGGCTGCGGCACTTTGGCAGGGCAAGATCGTGATCGACGTCACCAATGCCTATGGCGTGCAACTGTCCGATCTTGGAAACGAGCCTTCGTCGAGGGTTGTTGGAAAAGCCTTCTCGGGCGCCCACCTCGTGAAGGCGTTCAACCACCTACCCGCTGGCGTACTTGCACAACAACCGGGCACCGCCGACGGTCGCCGGGTGATATTTCTGTCGGGCGATGACGACGGCTCGGTCACGGAAGTCGCCAAGCTTGTCCGGGCTTTGGGCTTCGCTCCGGTGAGCCTCGGGAAGATTGCGGAAGGCGGTCAGCTCGTACAGGCGCGGGACAGGACCTGGGCTCCGCTCATTTTTCAAGACCTGTTCAAGAAGGAGGCCTAATCCATGTATGATCATGTGATCTGGCCGGATCGCTTCGATCCGAAGACGTCGGCAATCTACGCGCTCAACGACATCGACGTTAAAGCCACTCCCGAGGTTGTATGGAAGCTTCTCGTCGATGCCGAGAACTGGTCCCGATATTTTCCTGCTGAGGACCAGGTAAAGATCCTGTCGGGGGAGGCAGAACTGGCAATGGGAACCCGTTACAGCCGCGTGACCGTCGGTTATCCGATGAGCCTTGTGGTGACCGAATTTGTGGAAAACCGGAGACTTGCGTGGGCAACGACAGTGGACGGAGACCCGACTGGTTCGAGCGCCTACCACGGTTGGGTCATCACACCTACGCAAGACGGATGCCATGTCCTGACGGAGGAAACTCAACAGGGCGAATGGTTCCTCGACATGCTCGGCCGCAAGCATCCCGGTGGCCTCTACCGCTACCATCAAGACTGGGTGGAACGCCTTGGCCATGCGGCAGAGGCGCAAATGGCCAAAACATCTGTCTAACGAGGCAGGTTGAAAATTTCGCCAAACGCAGAAACGGAGATTACCCATCATGAAGATCGAACTTGCAGGCCGAAGAGCTGTCGTTACGGGATCAACCGCTGGTATTGGCTTCGCAATCGCCGAAGGCCTGGCACGCGCAGGTGCGTCCGTCGTCGTCAACGGCCGCGGGGAACAGCGGGTCGAAGCAGCGCTGAAGGAACTCCGCGCACGGCTGCCCGCAGCCGATTTCACGGGCGTCGCTGCCGACCTTTCGACAGCCAAGGGATCATCGATATTGGCGGCTCGGATCACGGATACCGATATCCTCGTCAACAATCTTGGTACCGCCCACATCAACGGTTTTTTTGACCAGAACGACAGCGAGTGGCTTGATCTTTTCCAGCTCAACGTGATGAGCGGCGTGCGCTCCGCTCGCCATTACGTGCCGGGAATGGTCAAGCGCGGCTGGGGACGGGTCGTGTTTATCAGCAGCGAGTCCGCGATCAA
Source organism: Martinezella rhizogenes (assembly GCF_000799715.1). Taxonomy (GTDB): domain Bacteria; phylum Pseudomonadota; class Alphaproteobacteria; order Rhizobiales; family Rhizobiaceae; genus Rhizobium; species Rhizobium rhizogenes_C. The sequence goes on along the minus strand of NZ_JUHG01000008.1, from coordinate 11,907 downwards.
CATTCCCAAGGAAATGATCGACTACGGGATGACGAAGACCGCTCAGCTTGCCGTGTCGCGTGGCCTCGCCGAGCTGGTCGGCGGAACGGGGGTCACCGTGAATGCGGTTCTGCCGGGGCCAACACGCTCAGAAATTCTCGGCAACTGGATGGCGGCCACGGCCAGCGAGCAGGGCATATCGCAAGAAGAAGCAGAACAAAACTTCCTCGCGACGATGCGCCCGACAACGCTCATCAACCGTTTCACGACAACCGACGAAATTGCAAACATGGTCGTCTACGTCTGCTCGGAGCAGGCGTCGGGCACAAGTGGCGCGGCACTGCGCGTGGATGGTGGCGTCATTCGCTCGATCGCCTAATTGCCGAGAAACGTCTCGGAGCGATTTGAACCCTGACCGCCGACTATGCTCGCCCACTTTTTCCAAAACAGGATATCGAATATGTTCGAAGCAATACGCTGGCCTGAGGATATGAAACCCAGTCGGTCTCCAATCCACTTCACCAATGAACTGGAGGTTGCCGTTTCCCCGGAAACCATCTGGTCTCTTCTGACCGATCCCAGGGCCTGGCCTGAATTTTACCCGGGAGTCTCCCACGTCGACCTGCTTGACGGCCATACCCGTCTGCAGAGCGGCACTCATTTCGAGACCAATCTCGCAGGCCAGGACGTCGAAGCATCAGTTCTGGAGTTCGAGCCGATGACCCGGATCGCTTGGGGCGGAGGTCCCAGGGCCTCGAAGGAGTCCAGAGCCTATCATGCCTGGATTATCACGCCGACAGCGAAAGGATGTCACCTCTGGACGGAGGAGACGATGCAGGGACCGTTGTGGCTCGAACTGGCTAAGAATGCTCCTGACATTTTCTGGCGGACGCATGAGACGCTGCTCGAAGACCTTGCCAAAGTCGCGCTTAAGCGCCAATTCCCGGCGTTGCGGTAAGCCAACGACTGATGCCGTAAGGTGCATGGCGCTCTATCCGAGATCGGTGGTGGATTGGTAACGACGTAATAGCCGCTATGCCGGGGCTTTGGGTATCGAACGTCATTATGGAACTCCTCAACTTCTTGAGCAAGTTCAATCGAGGCGCCTTCGTCATCGGCTAAGGCGTCGCTTCTGTGTTGAATGCCACCTTCCCACCGCCGCATCAAAGGTTTTTGCTCCGCAGCCAAGCGCGTATGACCTGGACGAGTTCTGCCTTTCGTTCCAGCGGCAGCCAATGCCCCGCGGGCAAACTCGTCACGATAAGGTCTGGGCACGCCGCACGCATCGGATCACCTTGGCGATTGCCTGTGATGCTGCAGATCTGATCGAAATCGCCGTTGACGAACAGCACCGGCTGCGACAGCCGGCCGCCATCAGGCGCTTCGCGTGCGTAGGCGATGTTGGCGTCATCGTTCGTGTACCATGCGCAGGGGCCGCGGAAACCATGAGCCTTGAACGCCTGTACCAGGACCTCGAAGTCCAATGTTGGCCAAAGAGCCGGATCAGGTTTAGTCGGCAGAGCGCGGTGCGCAGCGCCGAAGCGCCCTCCCCTTCGTGTGACTGTCGCCATCGGCGAAACAGTACCGACGACTGCGGGATTGCCGGGCTGATAGGCCGACGCGAGGTATGCTGCGCAATCTGCTTCGAGATCAGCAACCGCCCCATCGAAATTCGTCATGTAATAGCGGGCATAGTCCCATTGGCCATCCGGATATTGGTCAGTTGGATAGATTGTTCGATCAACCAGCGAAACGAGCGTGGGTAGGCTGTTCGCCTCGGGAAAATACGCCCACGAGGCCAGCGCCACGGCACGGCTGCGCTTGGGCTCATGGGAGGCCAACGAACCAGCCACTATACTGCCCCAGTCGTGGCCAACCCAGATCGCCAGGTTGCCGCCAAGGTGGTCGTGGAACTCCACCATGTCCGCCACGATTTCCCGCATGTTGTAGGCGTCTTTGGCTGCCGGGACCGAGGAGCTACCGAAGCCGCGCAAATCCGGAGCGACGCAATGCCAACCGTCGGCGGCTAACGCCTCCATCTGGGCCCGCCATATTAAACTAACGCTCGGAAAGCCGTGGAGGAAGATTATTAACGGTCCGTCGGTCGGCCCGCACTCGAGGTAGTGCGTCGTATGGCGAGGCGTGCTGAAGGTACGCGAAACCAGCGCTGAGGAAGGCGCTCCCCACGCTTCGCCCGATAGCGCAGCGGCTGCGGCCATCCCGAGAAGGATGGAACGCCGGCCGAGCGATAGTTCTTCTGAAAAACTGATATGTCGTGGTGAGTCTATCATAGTCGAATTCTCCAGTTGACCCATTTGCTGCCAAATTTGAATCGCGCATCAGCAACCACTCAACCGGCCCTCCCTCTCACACGGGGACCCAGAGCTTCCGTATTGATTGCGTGCGACCGAGGGGTAGGCTGTGAAGAGAGAAAGACGCGCCCATTGCCTGCACAGGCGGCGCGTCCTTCTGTCGAGCAGCCTCTTAACTCTCGAAATCCGTACTGCGGGTGACATCTTCCCACGCATCGGTTTCGCTGCGGACGTCATCAAGCTTCTTTCGAAGTTGATCGAGTGCGTCACCACCGATCAACAGATGGACCGGCGGATGTTTCGCCTCGACAGCTTTGACGATGGCCCGAGCACCGCGCGCAGGATCGCCGACCTGCTTACCGTGTCCCGCCGCAGTTGCTTCCCGAGATTTTCCAGCGGTGTCCCGGTAATCCCCAATGACTGTTGCCGAGAACTTCATGGAGTCCGGGCCGCGGAAGTCCGTCCGGAAGGCGCCTGGCGCGACGACGGTCACGCCGATACCGAGCCCAGCGACTTCCTTTGCAAGTGTTTCCGACATCGCTTCCAGGCCGAACTTGACCATGTGGTAGTAACCGACCCCAGGATAGGTCACGATGCCGCCGATGGAACTGATGTTGACGATGTGCCCCTGACGACGGGCGCGCATGCCCGGCAGCACCGCCTTGATGAGGTTGACCGGGGCAAACAGGTCGGTCTCGAACAAGGCGCGCATTTCAACGTCTTCGCCCTCTTCGATAGCGGCGAGATAGCCATAGCCGGCATTGTTGACCAGCACGTCGACAGTACCGAAGCGATCTGTCGTGGCCTTGATCGCGGCGCCGATCTGGTCATGGTTGGTGACGTCAAGCTTAAGCACAAGGACGGCATCGGCATACTTGACGACCAAGTCGTCAAACTGATCGATACGACGTGCTGTCAGCACTGCGCGGTAGCCCGCTTCCAAAACCGTCTCGGCAATGGCACGGCCAAGGCCTTTGGACGAGCCGGTGATCAGCCATACAGCGTTTTTGGTGATCATGATGTTTCTCCGTTGATTGACCCAAGGAAAGTATGATCGGATAAACCGTTTGATTAGGTCGTACTTTTTACAAGGGTCGTTGAATGAGATCTCACAGTGGGAGGGGGGGCCTAAATGATCTCGCAGCATTTGCACTCGTTGCGGAGGCTGGAAGTTTTACCCGGGCCGCAGCCGGTCTGGCCATGTCGACGTCTAATCTTAGCCACACGATCCGCCGCCTCGAGGCTCGCCTTGGCTACCGGCTGCTTCAGCGCAACAGCCGCAGTGTATCAATAACGGAAGAAGGCCGAACGCTACTTGCGGCCCTACGGCCGGCACTTGATGGAATCGATGAAGCACTGGAATCGCTTGAGCGCGGACGCGAGCAGGTGCTCGGGACCCTGCGGCTGACGATGACGCGCCAAGCTTACGAGGCGGTTGTCAGGCCGATCCTGCCCGAATTTGGTACCCTATATCCTCAGGCGACAATTGAGGTACTGATCGACTATGCCTACCGCGACATCGTGGAGGAGCAGTTCGACGGTGGGATCCGTCTCGGGGAGAAACTGGAGCGCGACATGATCGCCCTCAAGGTCGGCCCAGATTTGAGCATGGCCATCGTGGCGGCGCCCTCCTATCTCGACCGGCATCCGCCTATCCTTCAGCCGGAAGATCTGATCCAGCATCGCTGCATCAATTACCGGATGCTGTCTGCCGGAACGATCTACGCCTGGGAGTTCGAAAGAGACGGCAAGGCATTTGCGGTCGGCGTCAGCGGGCCACTGACCTTCAACGAGCCCGAACTGATGCTCGGAGCGGCGATCGACGGATTGGGCATAGGCAATCTGCTGGACCATGAAGTTGCTGCATACGTGGCAAGTGGAAAGCTCATCCGTGTCCTGGCGGATTGGACCCCTCCATTCCCAGGCTTTCACTTCTACTACCCTTCCAAACGGCAAATGCGACCGGTGCTCGCGGCGTTTCTCGACTTAATCCGGCGGCGGAAGTAACGAGAACCTTGTCGCCGACCCGCATGCCTCTTCTGGGCCATTTGTACGATGTCTATGGCGAGCAGGATAAGGGATTTCGCCCCAAACCCTCAGATGCAGGAAGCGGCTCACGTCTGGCTCACCGAACAGATCAGATCGCTCCCATCCCGTCACTCTTGCAACCGGCGTACTCAAAGTCATCCTTCCGCTCGACCAGTTGACCGGCTCGCGGCTATTGTGATGACCAGTCCCTGATCTGTGCCGCGCCAAGATTGGGGCACTCGGCGCGGCCGCGGTGCGTAATCAATTTGCTTGGTCTTCGTGGTATCGCTTACTGCTGCGCAGGCGCGGATTTCTGAAGCTTGTCCTGAAGTTTCTTAACGAGCGCCGGATCCTTATTTGCAGCCGCTAAAATCGCGTTGTATTCGTCTACCGACATACCCGGAGAGGTCTGAACAGCCTGCACCATCTGTTTGCTTGCCTCGGTCTGCAGCTGTTGCTTCGCGGTCGGATCCGACGTCGCGCCGATCTTGCCCGAGTATTCCTGTCTGATTTTGTCCACCTGGAGATATGCGACCGCAAAAGCCTCGATTTTTTGATCGCTCACGGTCGCAGCCGTACCATTGCTATCTGGTTGTTCTTGGGTAGGTTGCTTCTCTTGCGTAGCTTGCTGTGCGGACGCAGGATTGCTGAGAAACGTCAAGCTCAAGACTGCGGCGGTCAACGATGCGGCAGGGATATAACGAGTGATCATTTTAATTCCTCTCTCGTAGCGCGGGGGGAACACCTCTTGATGGCGTAGAGTGAACGGCGGCATATCGCATTGATGTAGCCGTCGGTTAGGGTTGAAGAACGATCCGGCGACAATGTGGCCGTCAAACGTTTTCTATGGGGCAATAGCGTGGCGACCTGTTGACGGCCAAGCGACGGCTTTATTAACCCAACGCCTTTTCTTATCGTCGCGGCATCCCGCTGCATGCGGCGCAAATGCGCCGGCTACAAAACACCAGCGGAAGTCTTCCGCCAGAAACTCCTCGTGCAAATCCGGCACACCGGTTAGCTTCTCAAAGCCGCAGGTCGCGGTTCGCCATGAACTCACAGCAACATATCCGGAGATCAAAGCAGCCGGGACAGAAAGCTTCGGTATGCCATTCCGGCCGGACCCCACCCCTACAATGATCTACCTGCCCTGCCCCAAGCGCAGACGTCGAGACAAAAGCCGTCTTGAAAGACTGCATCGCTGCGCGTGCAGCAGTTGAGTTTGTACTTGCGCTGTCCGTTGGATGGTCGCTAAACAATTTGCCATATCTGCGTGCAGTATGACCGACAAGCGACCCCCGGCTTCGTCGAATTCGAGAATCGAAAGCAATTCAATGACCCGACAACTTTCTCTTCCGCGCAATCGGATTTCCGTCCTTCTGCTTGAAGGCATCAGCCAGAGCGCTGTCGACTACTTTTCGTCGTCCGGCTACGTCAATGTGACGCATCTGCCGAAAGCTCTGGATGACAAGGATCTCAAAAGTCTCATAGCCGAGGCGCATATTGTCGGAATTCGTTCACGCACCCAACTGACAGAGGAAATTTTCAGGTCCGCCAAAAAGCTTATGGCGGTCGGTTGTTTTTCCGTGGGGACAAATCAGGTCGACCTGGATGCGGCCCGCCGACGCGGCATCCCTGTATTCAACGCTCCGTATTCGAATACGCGCTCGGTCGCCGAGCTTGTGATCGGTGAGATCATAGTGCTGACCCGGCGGATTTTCCCGCGTTCGACTTCTGCTCATGAGGGCGGGTGGGACAAATCCGCGGTCGGCAGTCGCGAGGTGCGCGGAAAAACGCTTGGTATCGTGGGCTACGGCAACATCGGTTCGCAGCTTAGCGTTCTTGCGGAAAGCATGGGCATGAAGGTGCGCTATTTTGATCCTTCAGACAAACTTCGCCACGGTAACTCAGAATCGATGGCCACGCTCGGCGAGCTTCTCGAAATCTCGGATTTCGTGACGATGCATGTTCCCGAAACCAGTTCGACACAGAACATGATAACGGAGACCGAACTGCGCAGAATGAAAAAGGGTGCCCTTTTCATCAATAATTCCCGCGGGACCGTGGTGGATCTCGAAGCGCTTGCGAAGGTTTTGAAAGAAGGACATCTCGCAGGCGCGGCCGTGGACGTGTTCCCGAAGGAGCCGGCATCAAACAACGAGCGTTTCGAAACGCCGCTACAGGGTTTGGACAATGTCATTCTGACGCCGCATATTGGCGGATCGACCGAGGAAGCCCAGGAGCGCATCGGAGGGGAAGTCTCCAGAAAGCTTGTGGAATATTCCGACGTCGGCTCGACGCTGGGTGCGGTCAATTTCCCGCAGGTTCAACTGCCGCCACGTCCAAACGGCACGCGTTTCATGCATGTTCATGAGAACCGTCCCGGCATGCTAAACAGTCTGAATGCGATTTTTTCATCGCGTGCACTTAATATCGTCGGTGAGTTCCTGCAGACGCACGGCGAAACGGGTTACGTGGTCATTGAAGCCGAGGGCGTTGGCCAGACAGCCGGTGACATACTTGATGCGCTTCGCCAGATCCCGGGAACCATACGAGCTCGGTTGCTTTACTGACATCAGTGGGAAATTGGCAGCGGGGGCAGCATCGATCGGCGGGCGGTGACGCCGCAGTCATTCAATCTCATCCTGAAGGCCCGCGTCAAGCGGGCCGGGCTCGATCCGGTGATGTTTTCAGCGCATGGGCCTCGGTCCGATTATCTGACCGAGGCTGCTAATCGTGGCATTCCACTGCCCGAGGCGATGCGGCAGTCTCTGCCCAAGTCGGTGGCGCAGGCGACGAGTTATTACAACAATGCCGAACGCAAGAATAGGCGAGCGGCGCGCCTGATTATATGAACGACTTGATGGTCAATATGCCGCTGCTGCTTTGCGATCACCCAGCTCGGATGGCTACATTTTTCGTGGTAGCCGACAAGATCGTCTCTGGCTGCTCCTGAGCAATAGGATATATTGCTATAACTCATAATTATCAGCATAATGAGTTATAGAGAGGATATCTATAACTCATGAAATGGAACTGGACGCAAAAAGGCTGGCCGCGATTCACCTATGACGCGGTTGCGCTCGAACCACTCGAGCGCCGATTCCTTCTGTCATCGGGGGAAGTGATGGGCGCTGTCCGTCATGTCAGTGACGAAGAACGCAATCTGCTGCGTATCGATCTCCTGAGCGATGAGGCGGTGAAAACCTCCGAGATTGAGGGCGAAATTCTCGACCGATTGAGCGTGCAATCCTCACTACGCCGGCAGTTCGGCCTTGATACCGATAATCGACCGGTAAAGCCGCAGGAGCGCGGAATCGCGGAAATGACGGTTGATGTGTATGACACCTGGTCAACTACGCTCGATCACGAAACCCTATTTCGTTGGCACGGCATGTTGATGACGGGAAACCGCCATATCGGAACAATCGGCGGATACCGGGTGCATGAAGACGCCATGCAGATTGTGTCCGGTCGCTTCGATAATCCAACCGTTCACTACGAAGCTCCGCCATCAAGGCAAGTGCCAGCAGAAATGGCGGCCTATATGAAGTGGTTCAACAAATCGGCGCCCAAAGGCGAAAGCCCCCTACCCGCCCTGACGCGGGCTGGCATAGGCCATCTGTATTTCGAAAGCATCCATCCATTTGAAGATGGAAATGGTAGGCTCGGCCGAGCGCTTGCGGAAAAGTCGCTTGCCCAGAATATCGGGCAACCAAGCCTAATTGCGCTTGCATACACCATCGAGCAAGGCCGCAAAGCCTACTACGACCAGCTCGAACGCCATCAGCGTACGCTCGATATCACCGAGTGGCTGGTTTACTTCGGCGAAACCATTCTTGAGGCGCAACGGACGACTCTGAAGCGAGTAGCCTTCTACATCAACAAGGCGCAATTCTACGATCGCTTCCGTGGCCAGTTCAACGCGCGCCAGGAGAAGGCCATCGCGCGCATGTTTCGCGAAGGCCCGGCGGGCTTTAAGGGCGGGTTGAGCGCTGAGAATTATATTGCGATCACGCGCACCTCGCGAGCAACGGCTACGCGCGATCTTCAGGATTTGGTGGAGAAAAGTGCGCTCACGCGCAGCGGCGAGCGCCGGCACACGCGCTATGCGTTGAACTTGCCGGAGATCAATGGAACGGAATAAATAACAGAGAAAGGCGATTGTCAGAGCCTTAGCTGACAACGATGTTACACGCGGTGTGCGTTTCGGGGAGCCTGCCCGTCCAGAGACGTTCATAAAGGAACCTTTCCTTACGCATCGTGCATCTGTACCAAGGCCCCTTAAAAACTGATCGGGTCTTGGCATTCGATCGCCGCTGCCACAATTACGCCTGCCGTTTCCGGAATTGTCGGTCGCATACATACCCCGTCGATGCGGGGCGCAGTCCCGTGCGTTCTTCGGGAAGTTGGTTGTGACATGAAGATAATAAGATTGGTCCTTTTGCCCACTCTGGCCGTACTGATGACAAGCGTCTCCGTGCATGCCCAGGAATGGAGATATTTACCGGATTATGGCGATGACCCGGATGGCGGCTATGCTAGTCCGCGCTATGGACGGGAGGCGCCGCCACGCTATCGCGATGATCGTCGTTTCGACGACGACTATTATTATCGGGGTGATCCCTATGGCTATTATGACGACGAAGACGGCGATTTCCCGCCGCGACCCCGTCCACAGCGGCGAGCTTCGATCGATCCGGGCGCAATCTCTCCTCAACTCAATTCTGGCGCCAAGGATGACCGGCGGGCGAGCCTGGCGCGATCGACGATCCCGCGCACTATTGTCACCTTTTCCGGCTACGACCCTGGCACGATCGTGATCTCCACCAAGGAGAAGCGCCTCTATCTTGTGCTCGACGACGGAACTGCTCTCAAATACGGCATCGGTGTCGGCAAGCAGGGCTTCGCCTGGAAGGGCACGGAGACGATCAGCCGCAAGGCGGAGTGGCCCAATTGGACACCGCCCAAGGAAATGATCGCTCGCCGACCGGAATTACCTGACCGGATGGATGGCGGCCTCAACAATCCTCTCGGAGCAAGAGCGCTCTATCTCGGCTCCACCCTCTACCGCATTCATGGCACCAACGAGCCCAATTCGATCGGCAAGGCGGTATCCTCGGGCTGCATCCGCATGGCAAATCCGGATGTGATGGATCTCTATGGCAGGGTCGGCGTAGGCACAAAGGTCGTCGTGCTGTGAATGCACCCCAGCACTGCTGTTGTCTGCCAGGATCTGGTCATAATGCCGCCCTTCTCCTCGTTGCTGAAGATCCTGGAGCATCCCGCTGCTCAAACCGGCAACGCCACCGAATGTGCCCCACGTACCCCTGTTACCCTTTTCGGTACGTGGGGCAAAATCGGTGGCAGGGTTTCAGCGTCCGGTATAGAAAGTGTGCATAGCCGGGCGGGTTGAATCCTGTTGGTCGGCGCAGGGATTCCCAAGACGGGGCAAATCATGATTCGGTCCAGGGATGGCAAAGAGACGGCTCCCCTCCCCCGAGCACGCTGACACGCTTTCGCTGAAGGCGCTACGCAGTCTGGTGACTGGCCTGTTGGAGCGGGCTGAACAGGCCGAAGTTCGCCTCGAAAAGCTTGAGGCCGAGAACGCGGGGCTGTGGCTGGATAATACCAAGCTCAAGGTGGAGAACCAGTTGCTGCGTGATGAGATCGCGCGGCTGAAGAACCTGCCGCCGCGACCGCCGTTTCGCCCATCCGGCATGGACAAAGCGACCGATAGTAAACCTGACGAAGAAGCGGCTGCTAAGAAGAAGCCGCGCGGCCCGAAGCTGGATGTGAAGCGGGTGAGCCGGGAAGAGATTTTACGTGCAGGCGTTCCGGCCGGCTCGCGGTTCAAGGGATACAAAAGCTGCTTCGTGCGGGAGCTGGTGTTGGCAACCGAGCTTGTTCATTACCGACGCGAATGCTGGGCGACCCCGGATGGCAAGACGGTGCTGGCGCCGCTACCCGCAGGGATCATGGGTGGCTATGGGGCGAACCTCAGGCGGTTTTGTCTGATGCTGCACGCGCAAGGTCAGGTGACGACACAGCGGCTGACCACGCTGTTGAATGATATCGGCGTCGAGGTCTCGAAACGCCAGGTCGTGCGCCTTTTGACCAAGGAGCTGGATGGGTTTGTCGCCGAAGACGCGGCAGTGCTGCATGCCGGCCTGGCCTCGGCCCCTTATGTTACGGTCGACGACACCGGCGCCCGCCACGCGCACGGTAACTTTTATACAACCCAGATCGGCGGCGAGCATTTTACCGCCTTCCGCACCACGAAATCGAAATCGCGACTGAATTTCCTGTCGCTGCTGCGCGGCAACTACCAGGACTATGTCCTCAACGATGCCGCGTTCGGCTATCTGGAAGAACGGCGTGCTGACCCGGCGCTTGCTGCCGGACTTCGCAGTGTCGAGCCTCGGCACTTTAGTAACCAGGTGCCGTTCCTGGAATATCTGGCGCGCAAGGGTGTCGATATTTTTGACCGCCAAGGGATCGGGGTCCTGGCAGAAGCCGGCCTCTGGGGTTCCATCCGCCATCACGGTCTTCTGGGCGACATGGTGATTGTCTCCGACGATGCCGGCCAGTTCCGCGTCGGCAATCATGCTCTTTGCTGGATCCACGCAGAACGTCTTTTACAGAAACTGATGCCGGTCAAGCCGAAGGAGGCGCGATCGGTCGCGCTTGTCCGGGATCTCGTCTGGCGATTCTACAAGATGCTGAAGGTCTGGAAACAAAAGCCTTTACCACAGGCAATCCCGGGCTTCCGACGACGGTTCGACAGGATCTTTACCCTGCGCACCGGCTATAATGCGCTCGACGCCTTGCTGGCGCGTTTGCATCGTAGAAAAGACGAACTGCTCAAAGTTCTCGAGCACCCTTATATCCCTTTACATACCAACGCGTCGGAGAATGATCTGCGAACCTTCGTCACCAAGCGAAAGATCTCTGGCGGCACCATGAGCCGCGACGGCCGTGTCGCGCGTGACACCATGCTCGGCCTGATGAAGACGTGCCAGAAGCTTGGGCTCTCGTTTTACCACTATCTCGGTGACCGGCTCGGGCTTGGCAGTGAGGCCATCCCGCAATTGGCAGGCCTTATCGCGGCGAAAGCCTGAACCTCGCTACCTGGCGCCGGGCTTGGTGAATGGCACGACACGACCGTCTTTGGACGCCTCTCCATCGAGACCATGCCGGCCCACAAGCGTCAGCAATGACGGCGAGACGTTCCAATGCTTCTCATCATCGGTGTGAACTGTCACGGTCTTACGATTGCGGCGGATGACGATGCCCCTGATCGTTCCTCCATCCGGGCTTTCAAACGTTACGCCGCTGCCGATCTTGATCTCTTGCAGGGCTGCCGTCGTCTTTTGCTGATGCAGAAAATGCAGCCGTTCGACGATGCGTCCATGCAGTTCCATCAGCGTGGCTTCGTCGAGCTCCTCGATATCGATCTCGTGCATCTTGCCGCTACCCGCGCCTCTGGTTCCAATGCCGTCTTATGCTCCGCCATCGATTATGATAGAAGAGCATCAACGGCACAATTGCCCAGCGCTTCGGCAGCGCCCCCAAATCAGCCCCTTTTACC
>NZ_JUHG01000007.1 GCF_000799715.1 Martinezella rhizogenes | reverse complement strand
GCGGATCGCGTCTTCGCCGATGGTCTTGTTGCTGTCGTTGAGCGCGGCAAGAGCCGAACCCTTGACGACCGGGACGTCGTCGCCCGGGAAATCGTAGGACGACAGAAGTTCGCGAACTTCCATCTCGACGAGCTCCAGAAGCTCGGCGTCGTCAACCTGGTCGACCTTGTTCAGGAACACGACGATCGCCGGTACGCCAACCTGGCGGGCGAGCAGGATGTGTTCGCGCGTCTGCGGCATCGGGCCGTCGGCGGCCGAGCAAACCAGGATCGCGCCGTCCATCTGGGCGGCACCGGTGATCATGTTCTTCACATAGTCAGCGTGGCCGGGGCAGTCGACGTGCGCGTAGTGGCGAGCAGCCGTCTCATATTCAACGTGTGCCGTCGAAATCGTGATGCCGCGCGCCTTTTCTTCCGGTGCGGCGTCGATCTGGTCATACGCCTTGTACTCACCGAAGTACTTCGTGATCGCTGCCGTCAGAGACGTCTTGCCATGGTCAACGTGGCCAATCGTGCCGACGTTAACGTGCGGCTTATTGCGCTCAAACTTACTCTTTGCCATTTTCGGCTCTCCGTTCTTCTTGTCCCCGAAGGGATCATTTCTTGTTATCGGTCAATTGGTATTCCGGGTCACTTCTGACCGGAATACTTTGCCTGGATTTCTTGTGCGACGTTCGACGGAACCGGCGCGTAATGATCGAAGGTCATCGTGTACTGTGCACGGCCCTGAGACATGGAGCGCAGATTGTCGACGTACTTGAACATGTTTGCCAGCGGAACGTTCGCGTTGATGACAACGGCAACACCGCGGCTTTCCTGGCCCTGGATCTGGCCACGACGCGAGTTCAGGTCGCCGATAACGTCGCCGACGTAGTCTTCCGGCGTCACGACTTCGACCTTCATCATCGGCTCGAGGAGCTGGGCGCCAGCTTCGCGGGCTGCTTCACGGAAGCAGGCACGGGAAGCAATTTCGAAGGCCAGAACCGAGGAGTCGACGTCATGGTAGGCACCGTCGATGAGCGTCGCCTTGACGCCGAGCATCGGGAAGCCAGCCAGCGGGCCAGAAGACAGAACGCTTTCGATGCCCTTCTGAACGCCCGGGATGTATTCCTTCGGAACAGAACCGCCAACGATCTTGGACTCGAACTTGAAGTCGTCGCCGTCCGGGTTCGGTTCGAACACGATCTTGACGCGAGCGAACTGACCAGTACCACCCGACTGCTTCTTGTGGGTGTAGTCCTTTTCCGTCTGACGCGTGATGGTTTCGCGGTAGGCAACCTGCGGCGCGCCGACAGTTGCTTCAACCTTGAATTCACGACGCATGCGGTCGACGATGATGTCGAGGTGAAGTTCACCCATGCCGGCGATGATCGTCTGACCCGATTCCTGGTCCGTCTTCACGCGGAAGGACGGATCTTCGGCAGCCAGGCGGTTGAGCGCGAGGCCCATCTTTTCCTGGTCGCCCTTGGTCTTCGGCTCAATCGCGATCTGGATGACCGGCTCCGGGAATTCCATGCGCTCGAGGATAACCGGCTTCAGCGGATCGCAGAGCGTATCGCCAGTGGTGGTTTCCTTGAGGCCGGCCAGAGCAACGATGTCGCCAGCGAAGGCTTCTTCGATGTCTTCACGCGAATTCGAGTGCATCTGCAGCATACGGCCGACGCGCTCGCGCTTGTCCTTGACCGTGTTGATGACCGACGTGCCCTTTTCGAGCTTGCCGGAGTAGATGCGGGCAAAGGTCAGTGAACCGACGAAGGGGTCGTTCATGATCTTGAATGCCAGCATGGACAACGGCTCGCTGTCATCAGCATGACGTTCGATTTCGGCTTCGGTCTTGAAGTCGATACCCTTGATCGCCGGAATGTCGAGCGGCGACGGCAGGTAGTCGACGACGGCGTCGAGCAGCGGCTGAACACCCTTGTTCTTGAAGGCGGTGCCGCAGAACATCGGATGGAACTTGACATCGATGGTGCCGCGGCGGACGAGCGCACGGATCTGTTCGTTGTCAGGCAGGTTGCCTTCGAGGTAAGCTTCGGTCGCGGCTTCGTCGATCTCGACTACGGTCTCGATCAGCTTTTCGCGATATTCCTGAGCCTTGGCCTTCATGTCTTCCGGGATTTCAACGACATCCCACTGAGCGCCGAGCGATTCGTCGCGCCAGACGAGAGCGTTCATCTCGATCAGATCGATGACACCCTTGAATTCCGTTTCAGCACCGATCGGCAGCTGCATGACAACAGCAGTGGCGCCGAGACGGGTCTTGATCATTTCAACCGAGCGATAGAAGTCAGCGCCGGTCTTGTCCATCTTGTTGCAGAAGATCATCCGCGGGACATTGTACTTCTCAGCCTGACGCCAGACGGTTTCCGTCTGTGGCTCAACGCCGGCGTTGGCATCGAGCAGCGCGATGGCGCCGTCGAGAACGCGCAGCGAACGCTCGACTTCAATGGTGAAGTCGACGTGGCCGGGGGTGTCAATGATGTTGAAGCGGCGGGTCTTGCCGTCGCGGCCCTTCCAGTAGGTCGTGGTGGCAGCGGAGGTGATCGTGATGCCACGCTCCTGCTCCTGCTCCATCCAGTCCATGGTGGCTGCGCCGTCGTGGACTTCGCCGATCTTGTGCGACTTGCCGGTGTAGTAAAGAATACGCTCGGTGGTCGTGGTCTTGCCGGCGTCGATGTGCGCCATGATACCGAAATTGCGGTAGTCTTCGATTTTATATTCGCGAGCCATAATGGACTGCCTTTCGGATACCGTTCGGAATTACCAGCGATAATGGGAGAACGCACGGTTGGCATCAGCCATCTTGTGCGTGTCTTCGCGCTTCTTGACGGCAGAGCCGCGGTTGTTGGAGGCATCAAGAAGTTCGCCGCACAGACGGTCGACCATAGTAGTTTCATTGCGCTTGCGGGCAGCAATGATCAGCCAGCGAATGGCAAGAGCCTGACGACGCTCGGGACGAACATCGACCGGAACCTGGTAGGTAGCACCACCAACACGACGCGAACGAACTTCAACGTGCGGAGCGATGTTATCCAAAGCCTGATGGAACACGCCGAGCGGTTCCTGCTTTGCCTTGCCCTGCACGGCGTCGAATGCGCCGTATACGATGTTTTCAGCTACGGACTTCTTGCCGTCCAGCATGATGGCATTCATGAACTTGGTGACGACCAGATCGCCGAACTTGGGGTCCGGATTGATCTCGCGCTTTTCTGCTCTATGACGTCGGGACATACTTCTCGTCTCTCAACTTGTTAGCGGCGCTTTATCACGCGGAGAACCTCGCGCAGCGCCGGATGATCTAAAACCGAATTACTTCGGACGCTTAGCACCGTACTTGGAACGGCGCTGCTTGCGGTTCTTGACACCCTGGGTATCGAGAACGCCGCGGATGATGTGGTAACGAACGCCCGGAAGGTCCTTTACGCGGCCGCCACGGATCATGACGACAGAGTGTTCCTGAAGGTTGTGGCCTTCACCGGGGATATAACCAATGACTTCAAAGCCGTTGGTCAGGCGAATCTTTGCGACCTTACGCAGAGCCGAGTTCGGCTTCTTCGGCGTCGTGGTGTAAACGCGGGTGCAAACGCCGCGCTTCTGCGGGTTCTCCTGAAGAGCGGGAACCTTATTACGCTTTACCTGTGCCTGGCGAGGCTTGCGGATCAGCTGGTTTACGGTAGGCATTCAACCATCCCTTGTAATCTATCTCATACACCCTTGCGGGCTCAACTCTCGCCGTCTCCGGCAACGACAACACGATCGTCTAAATGCGCAAAACGTGGCCCGATCCGCTTTCGCAGATGGACCACAGAAAAGCAGAGGACGCGATAATCACGTCTTGCGTGCAGCATTCTTGTCTTCAACGTGCGTTTTGAACCTTGTTTGAGGTGAACTCCAGAGCGTGTCGCTCCGAATGGCCATGCCTCACATGGGTCCGATGGCGGCGTAACTACTGGTTTCCCGCCTGTTCGTCAAGGCCGGTTAAGGAATTATCTTTGTCACAAAGCCCCAAAAGGCCCTGCAAACCAGCCTTTTGGCGTATTCGTTAACGAAATGGCGCCCCTCCGGCAAGATAGACTTGGGTATTTCGCCAAAATCCCTATAAGGAATCACAGAGTGACAATTTCACGGGACGGCAGCGGCAGATCGAGAGAATCGCCCGGCCGAATCGAAACTTCCGAAGGGCGACTCATGATTACTACGCCAGACAACGACAACAATTCTGACGGCCCGATGGTCTTCATCATCATCGGCAAGGGATATGAGACCGATGGCAGCGAAGGCGTCGAGCTGCATGTCATGCTGAAGGCACCGGATGACGATACCGCCGTGCGCGAGGCGCTGAACGCGCTTGCGGAGGAAGGCTTCATTGAGGCCGATCTCGACCAGATCGGCATGCTGACCGACGTGCCGGACGAAGAACCGCATGCCTCCGCCTATCAGGGCGCGCTGGAAGGCGAAGTGGCGATCATCCGCTTCCGCTGAGCCTCTAGCCGGGCGGCGTTCACCGCGACCGCCCTCTCCTCTTCCCATATCAATAATGCAAAAAACCGCCCGGATCGCTCCGGGCGGTTTTGATTTGTGCTGGCTACTGCCGCTTATTCAGCGGCCGGAGCGTTCTCGCCTGCCATATCCTGCAGCATCGGCGTGGCAACGGCTGAACCGGTGCCCTTGCGGCGCTCTTCCAGGATCAGCTCGTCGCGAGCCGTCGCGATGCGACGGATCTGGGTCATGGTGCCGCCCGTACCGGCCGGAATGAGGCGACCGACGATAACGTTTTCCTTCAGACCCTGCAGGCCGTCGGTCTTGCCGGCGATCGCAGCTTCCGTCAGCACCTTCGTCGTTTCCTGGAAGGACGCGGCGGAGATGAAGGACGGCGTCTGCAGCGATGCCTTGGTGATGCCGAGCAGAACCGGATCGCCATAGGCGGGCTTCTTGCCCTCTTCGATCAGGCGGTCGTTGTTGTCGTCCAGCTCGATACGGTCGACATTGTCGCCGACGATGTAATGGCTGTCGCCCGCATCGGTGATTTCCACCTTCTGCAGCATCTGACGAACAATCACTTCGATGTGCTTGTCGTTGATGACAACGCCCTGCAAGCGGTAGACTTCCTGGATTTCGTTGACCAGGTAAGAGGCCAGAGCCTCCACGCCCTTGATCGCCAGGATGTCGTGCGGAGCCGGGTTACCGTCGAGGATGTAATCACCCTTTTCGATATAGTCGCCTTCCTGAAGGTGGAAGGGCTTGCCCTTCGGGATCAGGTATTCGACCGGCTCGACACCGTCTTCCGCCGGCTCGATGATGACGCGGCGCTTGTTCTTGTAGTCGCGGCCGAGGCGGATCGTACCATCGATCTCTGCGATGATGGCGTGGTCCTTCGGACGACGGGCTTCGAACAGTTCGGCAACACGCGGCAGACCACCGGTGATGTCCTTGGTCTTGGCGCTTTCCAGCGGCGAGCGGGCAAGAACGTCACCCTGGGACACCTTCTGGCCCGGCTCGACGGACAGGATCGCGTCGACCGAGAGCAGGAAGCGGGCTTCACCACCACGCGACAGCTTGGCAACATTGCCGCTGGCGTCCTTGATGACGATCGCCGGCTTCAGATCCGAACCGCGCGGCGTCGAACGCCAGTCGATAACCTGACGTTTGGTGATGCCGGTCGACTCGTCGGTCGCTTCGAGAACCGAGAGACCGTCGATGACGTCTTCGAACTGAACCGTACCGGCAAGTTCCGTCATCATCGGACGGGTGTAAGGGTCCCACTCCGCCAGACGCTGGCCGCGCTTCACCTTGTCGCCTTCGTCGACGTAGATCTTGGAGCCGTAAGCGACACGCTGCGAGGAGCGCTCGATGCCACGTTCGTCCAGGATCTGGACGGCCATGTTGCGGCCCATGGCAACGAGGACGCCATCGGAATTGCGCAGCATGTTACGGTTCTTGATCTGCACCGTGCCTTCATACGAAGCTTCCAGGAACGACTGGTCGACCACGGTCGCCGTGCCGCCCAAGTGGAAGGTACGCATGGTCAGCTGCGTGCCCGGCTCACCGATCGACTGAGCGGCGATAACGCCGACAGCTTCACCGAGATTGACCGGCGTACCGCGCGCGAGGTCGCGGCCGTAGCAGATCGAGCATACGCCCGTCTGGATTTCGCAGGTCAGGGCCGAACGGATACGGATCGACTGGATACCAGCCTTTTCGATCTCGACGACATCCGGCTCAAGGATCATCCGGCCGGCGTCAACGATACGCTCACCCGTGATCGGATGATCGATATCGTCCAGCGCCGTGCGGCCGAGGATCCGGACGCCGATGGAAGCAACGACCTGACCGGCATCGATGATGGCGGTCATGGTGAGGCCCTTGTCGGTGCCGCAATCGACATGCGTGACGATGCAATCCTGCGCGACGTCGACGAGACGGCGGGTCAGGTAGCCCGAGTTCGCGGTCTTCAAGGCGGTGTCTGCCAGACCCTTACGGGCACCGTGCGTCGAGTTGAAGTACTCGTTAACGGTCAGGCCTTCCTTGAAGTTCGAGATGATCGGCGTCTCGATGATTTCACCCGACGGCTTGGCCATAAGGCCGCGCATGCCGCCCAACTGACGCATCTGGTTCGGAGAACCGCGGGCGCCGGAATGGCTCATCATGTAGATCGAGTTCATCGGCTTCTGGCGACCGGTTGCCGGATCGAATTCGACGGCCTTAATGCGGGCCATCATTTCCTCAGCGACCTTTTCCGTGGCCTTGCCCCAGGCGTCGACAACCTTGTTGTACTTTTCGCCCTGGGTGATCAGGCCGTCATTATACTGCTGCTCGTATTCCTTCACGAGCGATTCAGTATCGCCGACGATCTTCGCCTTGGTGTCCGGAATGACCATGTCGTCCTTGCCGAACGAAATGCCGGCGCGGCAAGCATGGGCAAAGCCGAGCTGCATGATGCGGTCGCAGAAAATGACCGTGTCCTTCTGGCCGCAATGACGGTAGACCGTGTCGATCATCTTGGAGATGTTCTTCTTGGTCATTTCCTGGTTGCAGATGTCGAAGGTCACCTTGCCGTGCTTCGGCAGCAGTTCGCCGATGAGCAGACGGCCCGGGGTCGTTTCATAGATCTTCGAGTAGGCCTTGCCTTCCTCGTCAACCGACTTGAAGCGGCCGCGAATCTTGGAGTGCAGCGTCACGACCTTGTTTTCAAGAGCGTGATGCAGTTCGCCCAGATCGGAGAAGGCCATGCCTTCGCCCGGCTCGTTCTGGTTCAGGATCGACAGATAGTAGAGACCGAGAACCATGTCCTGCGACGGAACGATGATCGGTGCGCCGTTTGCCGGGTGCAGGATGTTGTTGGTCGACATCATCAGCACGCGGGCTTCGAGCTGGGCTTCGAGCGACAGCGGCACGTGAACGGCCATCTGGTCACCGTCGAAGTCGGCGTTGAAGGCCGTGCAGACGAGCGGATGCAGCTGGATGGCCTTGCCTTCGACCAGCATGGGTTCGAAGGCCTGGATGCCCAGGCGGTGCAGCGTCGGTGCGCGGTTCAGAAGAACCGGATGCTCGCGGATGACCTCGTCGAGGATATCCCAGACTTCCGGCTTTTCCTTTTCAACCAGCTTCTTGGCCTGCTTGACGGTCGAGGAGTAACCCTTGGCGTCGAGGCGGGCGTAGATGAACGGCTTGAACAGTTCGAGCGCCATCTTCTTCGGCAGGCCGCACTGGTGCAGCTTCAGTTCCGGACCGGTCACGATGACCGAACGGCCGGAATAGTCGACGCGCTTGCCGAGCAGGTTCTGACGGAAGCGGCCCTGCTTGCCCTTGAGCATGTCGGACAGCGACTTCAGCGGGCGCTTGTTGGCGCCGGTGATGACGCGGCCACGACGGCCGTTGTCGAACAGCGCATCGACAGATTCCTGCAGCATGCGCTTTTCGTTACGGATGATGATGCCCGGAGCGCGCAATTCGATCAGGCGCTTCAGACGGTTGTTACGGTTGATGACGCGGCGGTACAGATCGTTCAGATCCGACGTCGCGAACCGGCCGCCGTCGAGCGGCACCAGCGGACGCAGGTCCGGCGGGATGACCGGAACGACCTTCATGATCATCCATTCCGGGCGGTTGCCGGATTCCATGAAGTTCTCGACGATCTTCAGGCGCTTCATCAGCTTCTTCTGCTTGAGATCCGACGTGGTCTCAGCAAGTTCGGCACGCAGGTCACCAGCGATCTTTTCGAGCTGCATGCTAGCCAGCAACTCGTAGATCGCTTCAGCGCCGATCATGGCGGTGAACTGGTCTTCGCCATATTCGTCGACGGCGAGCATGTACTCTTCTTCCGAGAGAAGCTGATGCTCCTTGAGGGCGGTCAGACCCGGCTCGGTGACGATATAATTTTCGAAGTAGAGGACGCGCTCGACATCCTTCAGCGTCATGTCGAGCAGCGTGGAAATGCGGCTCGGCAGGGACTTCAGGAACCAGATGTGGGCAACGGGAGCGGCAAGCTCGATATGGCCCATGCGCTCACGGCGAACGCGCGACAACGTCACTTCGACGCCGCACTTTTCGCAGATGATGCCCTTGTACTTCATGCGCTTGTACTTGCCGCACAGGCACTCGTAGTCCTTGATCGGTCCGAAGATTCTTGCGCAGAAGAGACCATCGCGTTCCGGCTTGAACGTACGATAGTTGATCGTCTCCGGCTTCTTGATCTCACCATAAGACCAGGAAAGAATCTTCTCCGGCGATGCGATCGAAATCCGGATGGAATCGAAGTTCTGTGCAGGCACCTGCGGATTGAAAAGATTCATGACCTCTTGGTTCATGCCTGTCTCCTTTTGGGGCTATGCGCCCTCGAACTGCAATCAGCGCCGGCAAATTCCCGGGAACCGGACTGACGCGTTAAAACGACAATAACCGCGAAATGCGGCGAAATCGTCCTTGCCTGCGCTACACGAAATCGGGCGCCGGCAAGAACGGTGCGCGCTGATGAACAGCGCGCACCCTGTCGACTGTTACTCGGCTGCGTCCGGAAGCTGGCCAGCTGCCTGCAGATCGTCGACCTTGGAGTTTTCCAGTTCGACGCTGAGACCCAGCGACCGCATTTCCTTGACGAGAACGTTGAAGCTTTCCGGAATGCCCGCTTCGAAGGTATCGTCGCCACGGACGATTGCTTCGTAGACCTTGGTGCGGCCGGCCACGTCGTCCGACTTGACCGTGAGCATTTCCTGCAGCGTGTAAGCTGCACCGTAAGCCTCGAGCGCCCAGACTTCCATTTCCCCGAAGCGCTGACCACCGAACTGCGCCTTGCCGCCCAGCGGCTGCTGGGTAACGAGCGAGTAAGGACCGATCGAACGGGCGTGGATCTTGTCGTCGACCAAGTGGTTGAGCTTCAGCATGTAGATGTAGCCAACCGTGACCTGGCGGTCGAACTGCTCGCCGGTACGACCGTCATAGAGCGTCGACTGACCGGTCTCCTTCAGACCTGCCATGGCGAGCATCTCGTTGACGTCGGCTTCGCCGGCGCCGTCGAAGACCGGGGTCGCGATGGACACGCCACGCTTCCACTGATCAGCCAGACGCAGAACAGACGCATCGTCATAATTACGAACATCGTCGCTCTTCGGACCGTCCCCGACGACCATGTCGATCGTCTTGCGCAGCGGGTCGATGTTGCCGTTCGCCTTATAGGCTTCGATCAGTTCGCCGATCTGACGACCCATACCGGCGCAAGCCCAGCCCAGATGCGTCTCGAGAATCTGACCAACGTTCATGCGCGACGGCACGCCGAGCGGGTTGAGCACGATATCGACATGCGTACCGTCTTCAAGGAACGGCATGTCTTCGACCGGCACGATACGCGATACGACACCCTTGTTGCCATGACGGCCGGCCATCTTGTCGCCCGGCTGGATCTTGCGCTTCACAGCAACGAAGACCTTGACCATCTTCATGACGCCCGGAGGCATTTCGTCGCCGCGCTGGACTTTTTCGACCTTGTCCATGAAGCGCTGTTCGAGGTGCGACTTGGATTCGTCGTACTGGCCACGCAGAGCTTCGAGCTCGCCCTGAACCTTCTCGTCCTCGACAGCGAACATCCACCATTGCGAGCGCGGATATTCAGAGACGACGGCGTTGGAAAGTTCCGTGCCCTTCTTGAAGTTCTTCGGGCCGGCAAGAGCCACCTGGCCGCGGAGCATCTCGATCAGACGGCCGTAGACGTTACGGTCGAGAATCGCCTGCTCATCGTCACGGTCCTTGGCGAGACGCTCGATCTCCTCACGCTCGATTGCCATGGCGCGTTCGTCCTTCTCAACGCCGTGGCGATTGAAGACGCGAACTTCGACGACCGTACCGTAGGTGCCGGGCGGCATGCGCATGGAGGTATCGCGAACGTCGGATGCCTTTTCACCGAAGATGGCGCGCAGAAGCTTTTCTTCCGGCGTCATCGGGCTTTCGCCCTTCGGCGTGATCTTGCCGACAAGGATGTCGCCCGGCTGAACTTCAGCACCGATGTAAACGATACCGGCTTCGTCCAGGTTCTTCAGCGCTTCTTCCGAAACGTTCGGAATGTCGCGGGTGATTTCTTCCGGACCGAGCTTGGTGTCGCGCGCCATCACTTCGAATTCCTCGATGTGGATGGAGGTGAACACGTCGTCGGCAACGATACGCTCGGAGAGCAGGATCGAGTCTTCGTAGTTGTAGCCGTTCCACGGCATGAACGCGACGAGCACGTTGCGGCCGAGCGCCAGATCGCCGAGGTCCGTCGAAGGACCGTCAGCCAGAATGTCGCCCTTGTTGACGAAGTCACCGACGGTGACCAGCGGACGCTGGTTGACGCAGGTGTTCTGGTTCGAACGCTGGAACTTCATCAGGCGGTAGATATCAACGCCGGACTTCGACGGATCGAGGTCTTCGGTGGCGCGGATAACGATACGCGTCGCGTCGACCTGGTCGACCACGCCGCCGCGACGGGCACCAATGGCGGCGCCGGAGTCACGGGCAACGATCGGCTCCATGC
This sequence comes from Martinezella rhizogenes, assembly GCF_000799715.1. Classification (GTDB taxonomy): domain Bacteria; phylum Pseudomonadota; class Alphaproteobacteria; order Rhizobiales; family Rhizobiaceae; genus Rhizobium; species Rhizobium rhizogenes_C. The sequence continues at coordinate 10,374 of NZ_JUHG01000007.1, read as the reverse complement.
CGGTGCCGACGAACGGAGCTTCTGCGCGCAGCAACGGTACGGCCTGACGCTGCATGTTCGAGCCCATGAGAGCGCGGTTGGCGTCGTCGTTTTCCAGGAACGGGATCAGAGCGGCAGCAACCGAAACCAGCTGCTTCGGCGAGACGTCCATCAGGTTGATGTTGTCGCGCGGAGCAAGCATGACTTCGCCGGCATGACGGCAAACGACGAATTCCTCGATGAAGAAACCTTCAGCATCAAGCTCGGCGTTGGCCTGGGCAACGTAGTACTTTGCCTCTTCCATGGCGGAGAGGTAGAGCACATCGTAGGTCACCTTGCCGTCGATGATGCGACGGTAAGGGCTTTCGATGAAGCCGTACTTGTTGACGCGGGCAAAGGTCGCCAGCGAGTTGATAAGACCGATGTTCGGGCCTTCCGGCGTCTCGATCGGGCAAATACGACCGTAGTGGGTCGGATGCACGTCACGGACTTCGAAGCCAGCGCGTTCGCGGGTCAGACCACCCGGGCCAAGAGCCGAAAGACGGCGCTTGTGAGTGATTTCCGAAAGCGGGTTTACCTGGTCCATGAACTGCGACAGCTGCGAGGAGCCGAAGAATTCGCGAACCGCGGCAGCAGCCGGTTTGGCGTTGATCAGGTCCTGCGGCATGACCGTATCGATCTCGATCGAGGACATACGTTCCTTGATCGCGCGCTCCATGCGCAGCAGGCCGAGACGGTACTGGTTTTCCATCAGCTCGCCAACCGAGCGAACGCGGCGGTTACCGAGGTTGTCGATGTCGTCGATTTCGCCCTTGCCGTCGCGCAGTTCGACCAGCATCTTGACCACGGCCAGGATGTCGTCCTTGCGCAGAACGCGAACGGTGTCTGCAACTTCGAGGTCGAGACGCATGTTCATCTTAACGCGGCCAACGGCGGAGAGGTCGTAACGCTCTGAATCGAAGAACAGCGAGTTGAACATGGCTTCGGCCGAATCCATGGTCGGCGGTTCACCCGGACGCATGACGCGGTAGATGTCGAACAGAGCGTCCTGACGGTTCTCGTTCTTGTCGGCGGACAGCGTGTTGCGGATGTAGGCGCCGACATTGATATGGTCGATGCCGAGAACCGGGATTTCGTCGAAACCAGCCTTGAGGATCACCGGCAGGGTCTTCTCGTCGATTTCGTCGCCGGCTTCGAGATAGATCTCGCCGGTCTGGACGTTGACGATGTCTTCCGCCAGGAAGAGGCCATACAGCTCTTCGTCGGTCGCCTTCAGGGCCTTGAGGCCCTTGTCCTGCAGCTGACGCAGCAGGCGCGGGGTCAGCTTCTTGCCGCCTTCAACCACGACTTCGCCGGTGTCGGCGTCGATCATGTCGGTAACGGTCTTGGCACCCTTCAGCGTTTCAGCGTTGAAGGGAATGCGCCAGCCGTCGCCGGAGCGCTCATAAAGCGACTTCGTGTAGAAGGTCGACAGGATTTCTTCGCCGTCCATGCCGAGCGCCATCAGCAGCGACGTCACCGGAATCTTGCGGCGGCGGTCGATACGGGCGTAGACGATGTCCTTGGCGTCGAATTCGATGTCGAGCCAGGAACCGCGATACGGAATGACGCGGGCAGCAAAGAGCAGCTTGCCGGAAGAATGGCTCTTGCCCTTGTCGTGATCGAAGAACACGCCCGGCGAGCGGTGCATCTGCGACACGATTACGCGCTCGGTGCCGTTCACGATGAACGTACCGTTGTTCGTCATGAGCGGCATGTCGCCCATGTAAACGCTCTGTTCCTTGATGTCCTTGATGGACTTCGCGCCGGTATCTTCGTCGATATCGAACACAATCAGACGGAGAGTAACCTTCAGCGGCGCAGCGTAGGTCAGGTCGCGCTGGCGGCACTCATCGACGTCGAACTTCGGCGGTTCGAATTCATAGGATACGAACTCCAGCATGGAAGCGCCGGAGAAATCGGTGATCGGAAAAACCGACTTGAAGACGGACTGAAGACCTTCGTCTGGGCGGCCGCCCTTCGGTTCTGCAACCATAAGGAACTGATCGTAGGATGCCTTTTGAACCTCGATGAGGTTCGGCATCTCTGCGACTTCGGGAATCTTACCAAAAAACTTGCGTACGCGCCTACGACCATTGAACGAAAGGGTCTGAGCCATCGTCGCTCCTCTAAATCCTGCACCCGGGCCTGCAACGGACGGGAACCGCTGGCCAGGCGATCCCGTCAATCAATGAGTAGTTCAATCTCGTCTAACTAACCGAAAACCGCTCAGCACGGATTGCGTCGCGGTTCGGTTTGAGACCATCCTCTTGAAGAACCCATTACCCAAAAGCCGTTTTACCTGCGGCTTTTGGGTAATTTGTTCAAAAAAACGGCAAATGGGAGGGGGCAAAATGCCACCTCCCAAAGCAGTTTCAAGCTTACTTAACGTCGGCCTTGGCGCCAGCGTCTTCCAGCTTCTTCTTGATGTCAGCGGCTTCAGCCTTGGAAACAGCTTCCTTGACTGCCTTCGGAGCAGCTTCAACGAGATCCTTGGCTTCCTTGAGGCCCAGACCAGTGATGGCGCGGACTTCCTTGATGACGTTGATCTTGTTAGCGCCGGCTTCCGTGAGGATGACGTCGAACTCGGTCTTTTCTTCTTCAACGACAGCAGCAGCAGCAGCACCGCCAGCGGCAGCAACAGCTACCGGAGCAGCGGCGGAAACGCCCCACTTTTCTTCGAGAAGCTTGGACAGTTCTGCGGCTTCGAGAACGGTCAGCGAGGAGAGGTCGTCTACGATCTTTGCGAGATCAGCCATTTTTTAGTTCCTTTTGTTCGGTTCGAACTGGTTGGTTATGAACAGCGAAAAACCGCCTTAAGCGGCTTCGTCCTTCTTGGCGTAGGCCGCGAACACACGAGCAAGCTGGCTTGCCGGTGCTGCAACAACACTTGCGATGCGGGTAGCTGGCGTCTGGATCATGCCCAGCAGCTTCGCACGCAGCTCGTCCAGCGAAGGCAGGGTCGCGAGCGACTTCACACCTTCAGCGTTGAGCGTTGTTGTTCCCATGGCGCCGCCCAAAACAACGATCTTGTCGTTGCCCTTGGCGAAATCCACGACGACCTTCGGAGCGGTAATCGGATCAGTGCTGTATGCAATCAGCGTCTGACCGGTGAAGAGATCAGAGATCCCTTCCGCATCCGTGCCCTGAAGAGCAATTTTGGCCAGGCGGTTCTTCGCGACTTTGACGGTGCCGCCTGCAGCGCGCATTTTCGAACGAAAATCGTTCATCTGAGCGACTGTAGCACCAGCATAGTGGGCCACGACAACCGAGCCCGAAGCCTTGAAGACTTCGTTCAGTTCCGTGACGAATTCGCGTTTTTCCGCTCTTTCCACTGCTTTTCTCCAGTTGACAGGACCGGGTTAACGGGCCTGCCGGGTTGCCTTTTGCCTCCTGGGATCAAAAGAGATCCCAAGCGACGCTTGAGGATCCTGTCCCCTCGCGCTCGAGCCGCAAGGCTCCAAGGCACAAGGCATCCAAGGCTCGAACCGAGTTCATCGAAGCAAAGCTTCATCAAAATTCGGGTCTTACCCGTCTCATGCAGGCTTAAGTGATTAAGGGATAACCACCTGCAATCTCGGACAGGAATTCCGGATTTCTCCGGATATCCCGGCCTCGAAAGGCCGAGAATTCTTGAGAAGCCGGGCTTAACGCCCGGCCAAAATTATTAGGCGTTCGGAGCCGTGACCGAGGCAAGCTCGATCTTGACGCCCGGACCCATGGTCGAAGAGATGGCTACGCGCTTGACGTAGTTGCCCTTGGCGCCAGCCGGCTTCGCCTTGACGACGGCGTCGGCGAAAGCGCGGATGTTTTCTTCCAGAGCCTTGGCGTCGAAGGAAGCCTTGCCGATGCCGGCGTGGACGATACCAGCCTTCTCGACACGGAACTCGACTGCGCCGCCCTTGGAGGCTTCAACAGCGCCCTTGACGTCCATGGTCACGGTGCCAACCTTCGGGTTCGGCATCATGCCGCGCGGGCCGAGAACCTTACCGAGGCGACCGACGAGCGGCATCATGTCCGGGGTCGCGATGCAACGATCGAAATCGATCTTGCCGCCCTGGACGATTTCAACCAACTCTTCAGCGCCGACGATGTCAGCACCGGCAGCCTTGGCTTCATCAGCCTTGGCGCCACGAGCGAAGACGGCAACGCGAACCGTGCGGCCAGTGCCGTTCGGCAGGTTGACGACGCCGCGAACCATTTGGTCTGCGTGACGCGGGTCAACACCGAGGTTCATGGAAACTTCGATGGTTTCGTCGAACTTGGCGATAGCCCGCTCCTTGACCATGCCGATGGCCTGGGTCAGAGCATAGAGCTTTGTGGGATCAACGCCTTCGCGGATCTTCTGAATACGCTTTGCAACCATGATCTTAACCTACCACTTCCAGGCCCATGGCGCGGGCAGAGCCCTCGATCATGGCCATTGCGCCTTCGATATCGGCGGCGTTCAGATCCTTCATCTTGGCTTGGGCGATGGACTGCACCTGAGCCTTGGTGAGGGTACCGGCCTTGGCGCCCTTGCCGGGCGTCTTCGAGCCGGACTGGATCTTCGCTTCCTTCTTCAGGAAGTAGCTGACTGGCGGCTGCTTCATGATGAAGGTGAAGGACTTGTCCTGGTAGTAGGTGATGACGACCGGGATCGGCATACCCTTTTCCATTTCCTGCGTGGCGGCATTGAACGCCTTGCAGAATTCCATGATGTTAATGCCACGCTGACCAAGCGCAGGACCGATCGGCGGCGACGGATTCGCCGAGCCGGCCTTTACCTGCAGCTTGAGCTGGCCTGCAACTTTTTTAGCCATTTCTCTCTGCCTTTCTAACTGACCGGTTGCCCGGCCTCTTGTGCCGGATCGCTCCGGCGGCTGCGGTTGCGTGGTGCGGGTCAAAAAGTCCGGCTAAGACCCCTACCCTTCCACGCGGATTGCGGCGATGCCGCGAGATGTAAATAAGAACTTACTTACCTACACCCAAACTCGAACGAAAGACCAGCCATCAATGACTGATCTTTCCAATCCGATAAAACGATCAGACCTTCTCGACCTGACTGTATTCCAGCTCGACCGGCGTAGCGCGGCCGAAGATCGATACTTCTACCTTCAGACGCGAACGCTCTTCGTCCACATCCTGAACCGTGCCGTTGAACGACGCGAACGGACCATCCGAAACACGGACCTGCTCGCCGATCTCGAAAGACACGGAAGCCTTTGGCCGCTCGACGCCTTCCTGGACCTGACCGAGAATGCGCTCGGCTTCATAATCCGGAATCGGAACGGGCTTATTGTCGGAGCCGAGGAAGCCAGTGACCTTCGGCGTATTCTTGATCAGGTGGTAGGCTTCATCCGTCAGGTTGGCGCGGACCAGCACATAACCCGGGAAGAACTTGCGCTCGCTATCGACCTTACGGCCGCGACGCACTTCAACCACCTTCTCGGTCGGCACAAGGATTCTCTCGAACAGATGCGAAAGACCCTTCTGCTTGGCTTTCTCCTCGATGGATTCAGCCACTTTCTTTTCGAAATTAGAATAAGCGTGGACGATGTACCAACGTGCCGCCATGTTCATCTCCACTCGATATCAATTGCCGGTGTTCAGCACGTAGCCGAGAATCCAGCCGATGAGCTGGTCAGCAGCAAAGAAAAACAGCGAGGCGAAAACAACCATGACCAAAACCATCACCGTCGAGATCATCGTCTCGCGGCGGGACGGCCATGTAATTTTCGACGTCTCAGAGCGGACCTGCTGCAGAAACGCTAGTGGATTCGATTTGGATGCCATTGACTGCCCACGCAATTACGGCACGTAAAGCTGAATATATCAGCCCCACGCACCGCGTGTCTGTTGAACCCCTACATAAACATCGATTCCCCATTTAACAAGAGAGAATTCGATGCTTTCGAAAATTTGCCGTCAATCCGGCATATCCCCAACCTAAAAAGCAGCGAAACAACGCGCCAGTCAAATCAAGGAAAATGGCAGGGGCAGCAGGGCTCGAACCTACGACCTGCGGTTTTGGAGACCGCCGCTCTACCAACTGAGCTATACCCCTTCATGCTCCAATCATAAGCCCGGTGCGGTTGCCCGCCAAAGCCTTTCGGAAACATGGCGCTCCCTTTAAGACGGGACGAAACGATTGGCAAGTGCGTTTTTTGTTTTTTCCCAACCAGGTCCGCCACTTCGTTCGGCGCAAGCCATCGCCACGGCACCGATGGCGCGGAACTGCGGACGTCTTGCACCCTTTCGACGGCGTCGCTCCGGAAGGTTTTAGCCTTCCTTTTGTTCGCCAGGCGTACCCTTCGGCTTCCGCTTCAGAAATTTCGGTCTCAAGCGACGCAAAAAATTGTCCGTGGAGCGAATCACATTGGTCAGCGAAATCAACTTGTCGACCTCGGCGTCGGTATTGCCCAGCCGTTCGGACAGCACCTCCGCCACCGCCAGCGAAATCTCCGCCGGCGGAACTTCCGAGAAACGTTCGGCAAGCCTGGCATAGGCATTGGCGGAAACGCCGCCGTGGATGGTGATCTTGCCCAACCGGGCGAAGAGACGCAGGAAGGTCTGCTCGAAGCTCCAGTCGTGGACCGAAACCACCCTCCACTTTTCACTGCGTTTGGCCGAGAAGCCGGCAAGGACGATAGCGCCAGGCAATTTCAGGTCGCTCAGCCAAAGCGCCAGGGCAAAGCCGCTGGTCGGCGTCTTTGCCTCCGTATAGAGATCGCCGCAGAAACCGACGAGATCGAGGTGACCGGTCGGCGCACCCTTAAAATCGGCGGCGGGATTGAGCTTCTCCTCGAGGCCGAGACGGATGTTCATGATCCCGAGGAAATATTCCCTCGGGAAGAATTTGACGACCTCGCCCACCTCGCCCCGATAGACGATGTTGGCACCGCGCGGCTGACCGCGCGAGATCAGCAGCGAGTGCCCGAGAAATGGGCGATCCAGCACCTTGTAGACTTTATTGAAGAAGACGAAGAGGGCAGTCGGCGGATACTGTGCCTGAAGGCTCCCGATATCGACCGTGTCGCTGTTGGCGACAAGGACGATATGGGAGAACGCCGTCAGTATGGAGCGCCAGTCTTCGGCGGTCGCCAAACCTGCCGCTGCTCCCGCAGCCGGGAAGGCAGGCTTGTCGGTCGCTGTTTCGGATGTCACGCCCTGTCCCAGCCTTGTTACTTCTGCTGGACGTGCAGCAGGCGTTCGCGCATGGCGAACCACTCGTCGGCATAATCGTCATTGCGATATTCGTCGAAATACGGCCCGCCATCGGTGAAATGTACGAGCTTGGCGTCTTCACGGCGATCGTATTCGTTGACGAGGTAATTCCAGGTCACGGGAACTTCGCCGATCTGATCGTCGCTTTCCAGCCACTTGAACTGATGGAGCTGCAGGCCCGTGGCGGTGTTTACATAGTCCTTCGTCAATGCCTTGCACTTGGCATTGTTGAACAGGATCATGCTCGACCAGTTCTTCTTTTCATATTTGGTCTGGGTCTGGCCGAGGAACTTGGTTTCGACCTTCGGCTGATAATCGTGCTTGACGCACATGGCGGCATAGCGGTCGTCGCGCAGCTTCCAGAGTTCGGCAATATCGGTGCGGGCGAGCATGTCGCAATCCATGAAGATGCTCCAGCCCTCGAAGTCGCTGAGGTAAGGAACCAGGAAGCGGGAGAAAGAGAACTCGGTCGATTGCAGCGGATTGCGTTCGCGCGTGAAAACGCCGTCGAGATTGCTGAGCACGATCGGCGAAAACACCACCGGGATCGAGGAGCGCTCGATTATGCTTTGCGCGAGAACGTGATAGGCGACAACTTCCTTAGAATCGAAGCCGACAAAAATACGTGCAACACCGTCGTTCATGGTCCCTCCTGAACGGCCGACCGCCTAGGAGATCAGCCGACTAAACTATCTTTCCGTCGCAGCGCAGACTGTGCTGCCGGACATCGTGCCGGCGCATGAGCCATAACATATCCGCTCCAAACACGAATCACGACTGTATCGTCGAATGCCATTGCAATTTCCCCGATACGCCTTGCGAACGCAAACCTACTTACTTCAACCCAAATATTTGTCGAGTGTTTGCGGAAGCATTTTTGGTTTTCATCCGTAACAAATGGAGAGCCTCCCCTCCTCCCGCCGCAGATTCGACCGGACGCGGCAACCGCGCCCGGTGTTCCTTTTAGCCGCCGTTTCTGCCTCAAACCTTCACATATCGCCGCCAGTCATGCTCTTCCTTGAAGCCCAGAACTTCACGGATCTTGCGGTTGGAGAGTAGCCCCTCATATTCGCCGATCTCGCGGGTGAAGGGCACATTCGGAAAGTGCTTGGCCGCAAGCTCGCGCGATGGCGTATTGGCCGAGACCGTGTCATTGGCGGCGTTGAACACCTGGAAACCGAGACCGCTCTTTTCGATGCAGAGATGGACGATCTGACCAAGATCGCGGGCGTCGATATAGCTCCAGGCGATACGCTTGCGGATTTCGCTATCGGCAAAAAACTCCGGGAAGCGCTCATATTCATGCGGCTCGATGACGTTGCCGATGCGCAGCGCATAGATGTCGATGCCGAAACGCTCGGCAAAGGCGCGGGCCGTTTTCTCGTTCAGCACCTTGGACAGACCGTAAGAATCCATCGGATTGACGTCATAGTCCTCTTCCAACGGAAACTGGTGGAAATCGCGATGCCCCTCGGCAAAGCAGACGCCATAGGTCGTCTCGCTGGAGGCGACGATGATCTTCTTGATGCCGAGCTTGGCCGCCGCCTCGATGACATTGTAGGTGCTCATCGTGTTGATGCGGAAAGTCTCGTTGTCCGGCTTCAGAAGGATGCGCGGCACGGCGGCGAAATGTACAACGGCGTCATAGGGCTGCACGCCCTTGCCCTGGTCGAGATCCGGGAAATCCCGGTGCATGGTGAGCACGTTATAGACCTGTCCCGCATCGGTGACATCGGCCTGCAGATTGGTAACACCGGGGCTGTTCAGCGGCACGAGATCGATATTATGGACTTCATAGCCGGCGTCGACCAGCCAGGGAACCGTGTGACGCCCGGCCTTGCCGCTGCCGCCGGTGAACAAAATACGCTTCTTCATGAAATCTCCTCCTGATAAAATCGAGCGATAGATAGACCGTTTCGGGCGTTTCGCAAGATGGGTGAAGTGGTCGGATTGTCTCAGCCGGCGGATTGGGTGAAGTATCCGTTGGTACCGGCGGAAATGTTCAAAGGGTGGAACGCGTGCGTCTGATCAGGCTTGTCAACTACGATCCCGCATGGCCTGCCCTCTTCCAGAGCCAGCGTGAGGCGATCGCCGCCCTGCTCGGCCATCCGGCCGATATCCACCATATCGGAAGCACGTCCGTACCCGGACTTTGCGCCAAGCCCAAGCTCGACATCGACGCCGTACTCCTATCGAACGACGCTAGGATAGACGCCACTGAGCGCCTGAAGAGTTTCGGCTACGTCTTCCATGGCGATCCGTATGGGGCCGACAGATGGACATTCACAAGGGATGAAACGCCCTATGGCACACGTCTTTATCTCTCTCTGCCCGGCAATCCCGCGCATCGCGACCGCATCCTCTTTCGCGACTATCTTCGTGCTCATCCGGAAGCGGTCGAGAACTATGCCGCATTGAAGCGGCGGCTGGCCATGGAAGCGAATGGCGACTGGGATCACTATACCGGCGGCAAGAGCGATTTCGTTGCCGATATCCTTCGCAAGGCCGCTGCGCAATCGGAGTAATCCTCCAAAACGCGAAAAGCCCCGCTGTTTCCAGCGGGGCCTTCGTAATCAGCGAATAATCCGAGGATTACTCTACGATGCTGGCGACGATGCCGGCGCCGACGGTACGGCCGCCTTCACGGATAGCGAAGCGCAGCTTTTCTTCCATCGCGATCGGAACGATCAGCTCGACGGCAACGGTGACGTTGTCGCCTGGCATAACCATTTCCGTGCCTTCCGGAAGCGTCACGATGCCCGTCACGTCCGTCGTGCGGAAGTAGAACTGCGGACGGTAGTTCGTGAAGAACGGCGTATGACGGCCGCCTTCTTCCTTCGTCAGGATGTAGGCTTCAGCCATGAACTTCTTGTGCGGCTTCACAGAACCCGGCTTGCACAGGACCTGACCACGCTCGACGTCGTCACGCTGAATACCACGAACCAGCGCGCCGATGTTGTCGCCAGCCTGGCCCTGATCGAGCAGCTTGCGGAACATTTCAACGCCGGTAACCGTCGTCTTCTTCGTGTCGCGAATGCCGACGAACTCGACTTCTTCACCAACCTTGACGATACCACGCTCGACGCGGCCCGTTACAACCGTACCACGGCCCGAGATCGAGAACACGTCTTCGACCGGCATCAGGAACGG
>NZ_JUHG01000006.1 GCF_000799715.1 Martinezella rhizogenes | reverse complement strand
GCGGTGCATTCGACCACTCTGCCACCTCTCCGGTTATGCTGGTCGGCGCCGTTGAGCGCGGAGGGCTACATAGCGAGAGACGGGGGGGATGGCAATTTGCGTTTTCGGCACCGGCAGTGTGGCCGCAGCGTGCCTTCATTGGTATGAGTAACGAACTGGGTTTTGAGTCTTCGTATCCTCAAGCGCCGCAGGTAGCCGACGCCCCACATACTTCTCTCGCAGCTCGCCATCGGCTCGGTGCCCCGTAAAACCTATCCTTCCCTCGATGTCGTATCGTGTATGAAAGGGAAACTGCTTCACCGATGCCTTGAACCAGGCTTGCGGCACAAAGACATCGGTCACTACGCCCTCCACTACGGACATCGCCAGCTCCGCACTCTCGGCACGCGTCATCTTCATTCGCCAAATGCCCCTACAAGCCTCATAAGCGCCCAAAGACCTGACAGACTCTCGCCTAAGCGTGAAGAAAACAATTCGGTGATCGCACACCAACCGAGTCGCCATATATTTTTTCACAACGGCATCAACGTGCATCGCTCCAAAATCTCCATTCCCATGGCCGCCTTGCACATTTGATAACCCAGGGAAGGCATCGATCAACGCACCTTCGACATGGAAGGCCTGGTCCTCAGTCATACCGTGACGCTGGATTACATGTATTACATCGAGACCATCGAGCATTATATCTTTTACTCGATCGATCTTTGCAGTAGATCCGTCATCATCATTCTCAGCAAGCTCTTTCTTACTGATTTTTGCTTTGGCGTGATGAAAGACTCTATTGCCATTTCCCTTGCCAATATAGAAAGTTTCCCCATTTCTAGGGTCAATTAGCCTATAAACGTAGTAACCTAACCTATCACGCACCTCCGAAGGAAAGTTGTTATTCCTCAAGTTCCGCCTCCCTGGTTCTATCCACCCTCGTAAGCCTGCCGTAGTAATGTCTGAGCACGCTCAAAGTCGGACATGGACTTCAGCGTCACCTGAAGATCGCCAGTTCCGAAATGACCGACATTTCGAACATCACGAGTGAAGCCATCTTCAAGAACCACCATGCTCGGATCTAGCTTGAGATACAGCGTTACCGTGCGTGCCTGTGGGTAGATCTCCATGCACACAAAATTTTTAAGCCGCTTGAACGCCGTATAGAGCTTCAGCTCTTTGACCTGCACATCGTCGCCAAAACCGACAAGGAATTGGTAAACAGCATCGTAGATGTCGCGCAGACCTGTAGAGGATTGCGATAGCCGATAGCTCATCCTCTGGCTGAGATATGGATCATTTTCCTGGCTAGCTTCTGCAATCTGGTCCGGCACTCCGCCAATCTTCACGTCCACTGAGGCTCTCGCGCTTCCCAAGCGGCTCGTTTTCGGCGCATGCACGAGCTCCAGCATCAGCAAATCCTCGCCGAAGCGTCGGTAGCGTATCAGCTCGATGTTGCGCGCTATCTGCTTAACGGCATGCTCGTCGTATCGCGTGAAGTCTCCGGCGATGCAGATCAATCGCGGCGCAGACCAGTCCACAGCCTTCCCCGCCTCGTGGCCTAGGCGCTCCATCGCCATCCACTGGAACTCCTTGCGGTGGTCGAGCAGCCAGTCGAGATAGAAGAGGCCCTGGTTGATGACGTTCTCGTTCACCGAGCGTTTGTATTCAATGATAACCGGCGAATTGTCTTCGTCCAGGCCGAGTGTGTCGATCCTGCCACTATGCACAGGGCCAGTCGAATGCTCCGTTGCCAGGAAACGAATACCGAGCAAAGCCTCGAGATTTGCCTCAAACAGGTTTTGAAGCGATTTCTCCACTTGCACGGCTGTTCCGGCAAGCTCAGCCACTTGGCCTTCATTGAAATGAAAAAGCTTGATATCGCTCAAAATCCGCCCCGACGATAACCATAGATTGCACTCGAGAGTTCTATTCGCTTAATTGACATTGTCCAGATAAATTGCCAGCGCTCGCCGATCTGGTAGGATCGGTCGCAAATCTTGATGGGGCATGTATAAAGTGACGACACTGAGCTTATCGCAGCTGGAGACTCATCTCTGGCGGGCGGCGGATATTTTGCGCGGATCGATCGATTCCGGCGATTACAAGCATTACATTTTCGGCCTACTGTTCTTCAAACGCCTCTCGGATGTCTGGGAGGAGGAATATGAGGACCGGCTGGCGCGCTATAACGACGCCGACATTGCCGCAGACCCCGAAGAACACCGGTTTGATATCCCGAAAGGCAATTTCTGGCGGGACGTGCGCAAGCACACGACCGATATCGGCACGCATCTGAATGCCGCCTTCCGCGCCATTGAAGACGCGAACATGAAGCTGCGCGGCGTTTTTCAGGATGTCGATTTCAACAACAAGGAGCGCTTTCCGGATGCCATGCTGGAAAAGCTGCTGCAGCATTTCGAGACCTATCGGTTGCGCAACGGCGATGTCGAGCCCGATGTGCTGGGCCAGGCCTATGAATATCTGATCGCGCAGTTTGCCGATGACGCGGGCAAGAAGGGTGGCGAGTTCTATACGCCGAAGATGGTCGTGCGGCTGATCGTCGAGTGCCTGAGGCCAGAAGAAGGCATGTCGATCTATGACCCCACCTGCGGCTCGGGCGGCATGCTGCTTGAGGCGGTGCATCATCTGGAGCGGCAGGGCAAGAACCCGAAAAGCCTGTCATTGTTCGGCCAGGAGCGCAACCTCAATACCTGGGCCATCTGTCAGATGAACCTGTTCCTGCATGATATCGACGACGCACAGGTGGCGCGCGGCGATACGCTGCTGGAACCGAAACATCTGTCAGGCGACAGCGTGAAGGCCATCCGCACCTTTGACCGTGTGCTGGCCAACCCGCCCTTTTCGGCGAAAAGCTGGGGTCATGATGTCTGGTCGAAGGGCGATGTTTTTGGCCGCGACCGCTATGGCTGTCCGCCGAAATCCTATGGCGACCTCGCCTTCGTGCAGCATATGGTGGCGAGCCTGAAGGAAGATGGCGTCTGCGGCGTGGTGCTGCCGCATGGCGTGCTGTTTCGTGGCGGTGCGGAAGGCAAGATCCGCGAGGGGCTGATCAAGGACGATCTGATCGAGGCCGTCATCGGCCTGGCGCCCAACCTGTTTTATGGCGCGGGCATTCCGGCCTGTATCCTGATCCTGCGTAAGACGAAGCCTGCGGCGCGCAAGGGTAAGACGCTCTTCATCCACGCGGCCGACGAATTCATCGCGGGCAAGAAGCAGAACCTACTGACGACTGATCATCTCGGTCATATCGTGAATTGCCTGAACGGCTTTGAAGGAATCGAACAGTTCTCCTACGTCGCGGACTATGCGGAAATCGAGGGCAACAATTTCAGCCTCAACATTCCGCAATACGTGGATCTAGGGAGCGATGAAGACACGGCAGACATAGCGACAGAGTATGCCAAACTGCTCGATCTGCGCGCCGAGCGGAACGATGCGGAAGCTGTGTTGGACATGCACCTGCGAGAGCTTGGCTATGGCGCGTAGCTCTCTGTTTCCACCCAGTGTTCAACCAGGCAAGCCGATACTTCCGCTTTGCCCACCAGGGTGGATAACTGTGCCTTTCGGCGACGTTCTCGAGGTTGTAGAGCGACCGATCGATCTTATCGATAATGTGGAGTATCAACTTGTCACGGCGAAGCGTTCGCGTGGTGGCGTGGTGGCGCGTAGCCGCCTGATGGGTCGCGAAGTCCTCACCAAATCTCAATTCCAAATCGCGCGAGATGATTTTCTGATGTCGAACCGTCAGATCATCCACGGAGGCTGCGGGATCGTTCCTCCGGCGCTCGACGGTGCTGTCGTGTCTAACGAGTATTCGGTGCTCAGAACGAAGTCGAGGCTCTTGCTTGAGTTCCTAGGCTACCTCAGTCACTCGATCTATTTCCAGCAGACATGCTTCCATGCAAGCGTCGGCGTCGATGTGGAGAAGATGGTCTTTGATTGCGAGCGCTGGCTGGAATTCAGGATCAATTTACCTCCACTCCACGAACAGCGCCGCATCGCCGAAATCCTGTCCAGCATCGATGAGGCCATTGCGGCAACGCGGGCGGTGATCGTGCAGACCAGAAAGGTCAAGCAGGGCGTGCTGGAACGCCTGCTCACCAAAGGCATCAGCCACACTCGCTTCAAGCAAACGGAGCTCGGAGAGATCCCGGAGGGGTGGCGGATCGGAACTCTGGGTTCGATTGCGGTGGAACTAGAAGCGGGCGTCAGCGTCAATTCTGAAAATAGGCCAAAACAGCCTGGCGAAATCGGGATACTCAAAACGAGTTGCGTATCGGCAGGAATGTTCGATCCAGAAGAACACAAAGCAGTCCTGCCGAGTGAGTGCGATCGCGTCAAAATTCCCGTTAGGGGCGATCGGATCATTATCAGTCGGATGAACACGCCGAATCTTGTCGGAGCAAATGGCTATGTCGAGAACGATATCGGTGATCTGTTCTTGCCGGATCGGTTATGGCAGTTAAGCACAAGCGAAAATGCCCGTTGGCTCGCATGCTTACTTGCCTCTGATCAAAGCCGCGAGAAACTTTCTGCGATCGCAACCGGGACCAGCGGGTCGATGAAAAATATCTCAAAATCCAAGCTACTTGATCTTCTTCTTGCGATCCCGAGCCAAGCTGAGCAACAAGAGATCGCTTCGATCGTGCAGGAAATTGATGCCTCAATCGCGGCAGATAACCGAAATTTGAAAGCGCAAATTGCTACGAAATCCGCCCTGATGTTCGACCTCCTCACCGGCCGCAAGCGCGTCACCAACGCCTTGCCCATCGCAGCAGAGTAGGCGCCCCATGAGCCACGGTTCCGAATGGCATTTCGCCGAGCGCCCCACGATCGAACATTTGAGGGCCCTGGGCTATGGCTTCGTGGCGCCGGCCGACCATGCCAGCTTGCGCGATGGCGAGAACCAGGTTCTGTTTCGCCCGCACCTCATCGAGGCGCTGATGCGCATCAACGGGATCGACCGCGTCTCAGCCGAGGCCGCTTATGGCGAGTTAGGCGCGATCAGCGACAACGAGGCCTGGCTGAAGGTGCTCCGCGGCGATTACAGCCGCAATGTCGCAGGTCATGAAACACGACTCACGCTGCGTATCGTCGACTTCCTCAATCCAGCCAACAACCAGTTTTCCGTGACGCATCAGCTGCGGGTGAAGGCGGAAAACACGCGGAAGCCCGATGTCGTGGTCTATGTAAACGGCATTCCACTGGTCGTGATCGAGGCGAAAAGCCCGCTGAATGTGAAGGACAAGACCGGCGAAGCGTTCGAGCAGATCCGGCAATATGAGCGGGATATTCCGCGCCTATTCTTCTCCAATATCTTCAACATCGTTACGGATGGCGCGTTGGTGCTCTATGGTGCGACCGGCTCCGGCTCCAAGTATTTCGCGGAATGGCGCGACCCCTGGCCGAAGACGGCTGCCGATTTTCCCGACACGCTCGCCAAGGGTCTCTGGTCATTGCTGGAGCCGAGTCGTCTGCTTGACCTGATCGCGCATTATGTCGTGTTCGAAAAGACTGAGGACGGCACGATCAAGAAGATGTGCCGCTATCAGCAATTCCGAGCTGTCAATCGCATCGTTGACCGCGTGGTCGAGAGCAAGCATCGCCAGGGATTGATTTGGCACACCCAAGGCAGCGGCAAATCGTTGACCATGGTGTTTGCCGCGTTGAAACTGAAGACACACCGGACGATCCAATCCGAGGCGCTGACCAACCCAAACATTCTGGTGCTGACCGATCGCGTCGACCTGCACGACCAGATCAGCGGCACCTTTGTCGCCTGCAGTTTGCCGAACCCGACACCAGTCAAGAGCATCAAGGATCTGCACGATCTGATCCGCAGCGGCAAGGACGGACACACTGCTCTTTCCACCATCTTCAAGTTCCAGGGGTCGAAAGAGCCGATCGAAAATTCCGAGAATTGGATCGTGATGGTGGACGAGGCGCACCGCACCCAGGAAAAGGATCTCGGCGCCTTTCTACGCGCGACGCTGCCGAACGCCCGCTTCTTCGGCTTTACCGGCACGCCGGTGAAGAAGGACGACAAGAACACCTACGAGAATTTTGGTGTGCCGGGAGAAGGCTATCTCGACAAATACGGCATCGACGACGCCGTGGCCGATGGCGCAACCGTGCCGATCTATTATACCGGCCGCAAGACCGATTGGCACATCGACGAAGCGAAGATCGACATTCTGTTCGACACCTGGTTTGCCGAGCTGGCTGACGACAAGCTCAACGAGATCAAGACGCGCGGGGTGCAGATCGAGGATCTGGTCAAGCATCCGCGCCGGATCGAATTGATCGCCTACGACATCTGGACGCATTTCAAGCACTATGCCTGGCCGGATGGGTTCAAGGCGCAGATCGTCGCCATCGATCGCGAGGCGGTGATTCTCTACAAGCAGGCGCTGACCAAGATGATCGCGGAAGATTTGCGAACCGAGGGCATGGAGCCCGCCGAGGCACTGGCACGGGCCGATGCCATGTCGGCTTGCGTCTATTCCATCAACCAGGAAGACAGCAAGCCGAGCGAAGATGCTCACAAGCAGGCGATCCGCACGGAACTGAAGGCGCATTATCTGGATTCCGAGGCCGAGAAGCTGGCGAAAAAGGCATTCGGTCGCAAGGGGGATGATCCGCAGTTCCTGATCGTCTGCGACAAACTGCTGACCGGCTTCGACTGCCCGATCGAAAGCGTGATGTATCTCGACAAGCCTCTGAAGGAACACGGTCTGCTGCAGGCCATCGCCCGCACCAACCGCGTTTCCGACGCCAAGAAGCGCAACGGCTTGATCGTCGACTACATTGGCGTCTCCGGCCATCTGGAGGAGGCGCTCTCCTCCTACCGCGCCGATGACGTGAAGAACGCCATGCGCGACCTGGACGATCTGCGCAACCAGCTGCGGGCCGCGCATTCAGCTGTCGCTGCCCTCATGAAGCCGCTGAAACGCAAGGCGAGCGACAAGGGCGGACTGAAGGCGGAATATGATGCCTTCGTGAAGCTGCTGGGCACCGAGGACAAGTGGTTCGACTTCAAAGCCCAGGCACGCAGCTTCATCGCGCTTTATGAGACGCTGAGCCCGGACCCGAGCGTGCTGAATTTCACGGCCGACCTGAAGTGGGTCGCCAACTTCCTGCTCTATGGCACACAGCACTTCGAGAAGCGCCAGGCCTTCGACCAGATGAACTACAGCGAGAAGATCCGCGAAATGCTGGAAAAGCATCTTGAAGCAACCGGCCTCAGCGTCACCGTCAAGCTGCGCCACATCACCGATCCGGATTTCTGGCGGGACTTCGAGATCGAAGGCAAGTCTGAAGAAGATTTGATGACAGCTGCAATCCGCAAGACCACCGAGCTGCGCAAGACCGTGAGCGAACGGATCGACGACAGCCCGCATCAATATGGCAAGTTCTCCGAGCGGCTGCGTCAACTTCTCGAACGACTGGAAAGCGCGCAGCTCAGCTGGGCCGACAAGCTGAAGGCAGCCGAGGAACTAGCGAAAGACATCGCCACTGAAGACGAGGCCCATGTCGAAGCCGGCCTCTCTCCTGGCGCTTATGGCCTCCTGCAGATCCTGACGAGCTTCGGGACCGGAACCGAGGACGAGAGCCTAGCGATACAACTGGAAGGACTCTATACGAGTCCGGAGACAGCTCCCAACGGATGGTGGGAGAAGGATGGACTGCGCAAGAGCCTGCGTCAGCAGGTGCGCTCCATGGCACATCTGGCTGGCCTTACACAGTTGAAAGAAATTCCTGACCAGGTGGAAGCCTATGCCCTGAAGCACTTTGCGAGGCAGTGACCATGCCAGTATTTCAGATTGGCGAGCGACAATTCGACTACACGCTGCGGCGATCGCCAACGGCGAAGAAGGCCAATATCACCGTCACGCCGCAGTCGTTCGAACTCTTGGTGCCTGAGATCGCGACGGAGGCACAGATCCAAGCTGTGCTGCATCGTCGTCGCGCCTGGATACTCGAAACCGTTCAGAACATGCAGGAACGTGCGAGAGCCCAGACGAGAGTCTACCGTTTCGTCTCTGGCGCCAAGATCCCCTATCGAGGCCGGATGATCAAGCTGACTGTTGAGCCCTTCGATGGCAACCTGGTCGAAGTCAACTTTCGCAACGGCTTTTTGATCAGAAAGCCTACGGAGCTGCCGCCAGACTCAGCCGACGCTGTGATCGAAAGCGCTCTGCGTCTCTGGCTGAAACGACATGTGCGTGAAGATGCCCAGGAGCTCGTTCAGAAGCACGGCGAGTGCAACGGATTGAAACCGCGCGGGATCCAAATCAAGGACCAGAAACACATGTGGGGCAGTTGCGGCCAGGATCGACAGATCCATCTCAACTGGCACTTGATCTTCGCCCCCAGGCCCGTATTCGAGTATGCCGTCGTGCATGAACTCAGCCATCTAAAGCATCGTAATCACGAGCCGGAGTTCTGGCAGTTAGTGAGTTCCATCCTACCCGACTGGCAATCAAGGAAGGACTGGCTGGACAAAAACGAGCATATGCTCGGCTGGGAGAAAGTGGGGCCAGTGACGTCGCCGCTAACTTGAGCAGTGTCTATTTGACTCACCGCTGCTCGTTGGCTGGCTCCGTGTGCCTGAATGATGTTTCACTGCACTCAAGGGTCCAAACGCGCCAGCGAGTCTCTCTGGTCGATTAGACAACTGCGATTTACCGGGTATAAAAATGACCAAGTCGCCGAGGTGCGGACCTCACGCTATTGGAGCGCTCTTAGCGGGCCAGAATTTGGCAGAGCGCGACTGTCTTCGCCATCCTCTCGCGCGCATCTGCATCCGGCACTGGAGCCGCGACGATGAAGCTGAGATCGGCTAACCCATTTCCTGGGCTCGCCGAGAAGCGAACGGACATGCCAGCATACCAATGCCGGACGAACTCTGAGACTTTGTTCCCGAGGTCTATATAGAGCAGACGTTCGCGCCCCACCTTCATCGACAGGAGATCGGAGCCGGAAATTTCCAGGTCGCTGCCAAACCCCATGACGCTTACCTTTGTGCGAAGGTCATCCTCCAGCTTTGGCCAGACGTCGTTCTCGCCAGGGATCGAGATCATTGCGTATTGTTTGCCGTCATCGCCGCAACGCACGAGGAACGTTCCGGTTTTCTGGATTTGCTCATCGCCAATCCGAATGTTCTCCAGATTGCTCGACCACATGACTTCCGACGAATTCGTCTTCACTTGCATCTCGTCGACACCGATAGAGGCGTGAACTGTCACGCGTTCCGCGAGAGCGGCGGAGGAAAAGGTGAGTGACGCGAGCAGCGTGAGCGAAATGATCTTCATGGGCACACCGAGAGAAAAGCGGTTGGTAATTCCGCCGCACAAAAGGGAACCCTTCCCTCATAACGAACCCGCGTTCCCGCGCACCGCGCTAACCCACTGATTTCCTTCAGTGTGCTTTCCGTGATCAACAGAAAACCCTGCCTGCACAAAAAGGTTCCTTTAAATCAATACCTTGGCGTGCATTATGAACGGATACACCATCTACCGACGAATAGCGGCACGGAACAAACATGCGGAATTTCGGATATGCTCGCGTTAGCACCGTGGAGCAAAATATGGATCTCCAACTCTCGGCACTGAAGACAGCCGGCTGTGCGAAAGTCCATGCTGA
Organism: Martinezella rhizogenes; assembly: GCF_000799715.1. Taxonomy (GTDB): domain Bacteria; phylum Pseudomonadota; class Alphaproteobacteria; order Rhizobiales; family Rhizobiaceae; genus Rhizobium; species Rhizobium rhizogenes_C. The sequence goes on along the minus strand of NZ_JUHG01000006.1, from coordinate 17,540 downwards.
CGAAGGGTTTTCCGGCTCAAACTTCACCCGCCCTGGGCTAAGCAAGCTGCTCAAGCTACTACGTCCCGGTGACACGCTCACCGTCTGGCGCCTCGACCGGTTAGGGCGCTCACTATTCGAACTAATTAAACTTGTCCGAGGTCTCAATGAACGCGGCATAGAGTTTCGGTCGATCAGCGAGAGCCTGGACACCAGCACGTCGGGCGGACGGCTCTTATTCCATCTACTGGCAAGTATGGCCGAGTTCGAGCGCTCACTGGTCAGCGAGAGAACCCGAGCCGGGATGGCTGCAGCTCGCGCTCGCGGTAGCCGGATCGGCAGAAAGCCCGCAATGACGCCGGAGCAGCTAGCAGATGCGCGGGCTGCCGTCCAATCATGCGGCAGACCAATTGTCGAAGTCGCTGGCGAGTATCAGATCCATCCCCGCACGCTAACGCGACTCTTCAAGCAACAGGATGCTAACGCCGCGTGACGCCATCCATCCCATCTTTTTGCAACTTTTTCTGACTAAAATCACTCCCTCAAACGCAAGCCCGGTCGATTCGAACGCCTTGCGGCGCTTGAGATCTAAGATGAATCACAGATCGGCGAACCTAATAACTTCTACTAGATGTATCATCACCTCTCTAAACTATCTCCCTCTCTACCTCTCTACCTCTCTACCTACTTACCTACCTTTCCTTCAATCGACAGACCCAAAACCGGCGGCGACCCGCTTCCCTAGATTGCGGAGACTGACACGCACGCGGTCGTTCATCTCATCGTAGGCAGCGAACGAGCCTGCCGCCCCGGTCGCGATTCGATCAACGTTCGGCAAGCGCAGACCTCTCTTATGTATACCCGGCAGCGCCTGCCTCTTAAGCTCGATACGTTGCTCGGCGAGAGCTTCGTCCATAGCCTTCAGGCCGACGTTACCAGTCTTGATGAATTTCAAGGTCCGCTGTCGATCTCGCCAAACGGTGATTGCTGATCTCACTCCCGGATTGAGTTCTGCCTGTCTGGAGAAAGTCGGCAAAAAGAACTGGAAATATCGCCCCTGTAACCGCGTGAAGTTCAGCTTCTTCAGATCGCTGAGAAACGTGACGCCGAGTGCAGCCACTTCCGGACGGTCAATCGTCACTTCGATCCTGGCCCTTTTCGACTTGTCATCGAGAGCTAAGAAGGTTCCAGCCTGCACGTTCTGCTGGTCAACGATCTTGTCCATCACGCGCCATCGAGCTTCGGCCTCTCTCGCACCAAGCTCGAACGTCCCGTCGGTGAATGGCGCACGATCCCGGTCAGTCGCGATCAGAAACTGCTTGTTTTCCTCAGGCGTCAGCAGACCAGAATCATAGAGGAGCCGCATCACTTTATCCTCACCTCGACCCCATACAGTTCGCGGTCGGCTTCGGATGTTCGAGATCACATCCGGTTCGACAAGTATATGGTTCGTTAGCACACGGACAATTCTGGCGCGCTCGAGGTCACTCGGCACCCTGGGCGTGAAGTCGACGCTGATCTCGATGCTGCGAACGATGGGCTCCATACCCAACCCGAATTTTGCGTCAATCGCTGCGACAGCTTCGAGAACAGTCGGGATGTCCGGCTCCTGGAATCTCACGTCGAAGCCGACAGAGGAATCATTCCTGCCGCCGAATATGTTCTCCACGAACGGAGTTCGACCAAGAAGCCCCTCAATTTCGCGCTGTATCCATTGAAACTGGGTCGGCTTCTCAAGCAGAACGCCTATGGCAAGCCAGTCGATGACGGCTCGCGTCGTAAACCTGCCAAGATCGATTTCCGGGCGAAGGGTATATCGTCCGGCAAGGCGCTTCTGCTTGTTGGAGAGCTCCACACGCTGATAGTCGAGATGACCAACCAGCGCCGGCACTTTCTTTGCCATCAGCGGAATGCTCAGCACCGGCTTGGGTCTACTCATCGGCTTGCTCCAGGTGAAAGTGCATCTGTCGGTTCTGGCCCGCTCCGAAGCACGAAATCGAGATCTGGTTGCCTTATAGCGAGAACTGTTCGGTGCGCAGCAGGTTCTCAAGAAGAATCGACCCAGAGCGGCACTCATTTTGACTCGAGGATTCGCACCGACGCGATCCGTGGCACAAAATGCATGGGAAATGCTCTTTAGCGCCTAGCGCTCGCCTGTGAGCTTCTCTGTTAGTTTCCGGCACGCTCGCCGTCGGCCCCGCGCCTGGGGCTAGGCATCGCAGCAGCACAGGAGGCTACCTGACACCGGGAGACAAGGAACAAAAAGACGGCGCGCTGCGGGTGATCGTCGGTCGCGCAACCGCTGTGATGATGATCACCGGCTTTTCGACTAACCTCTACCTTGGCCGCACACGGCATGAGGCAAATACATCACCCGTAGGTGAATCTACGGTCGCCATATTCGGTAGCGCGCGAATATGTTTTCAGCTCTGGAAACCTAGGCGTCCCACAAAGTTCTCAGCATCGTGAGAATTGGATCGTAGGCAATCGGCAACTTGTGTCCATACCTCTCTGACCGATGCTCACCCGGACAAGAGCTCGTCACAACCGACACGAGTTCCAGAGCCTTGACAGCTGAGAGAAAAAGCAGAAATTACTCGATTTTGTCAAGGAAACGTAAAGGTGGCGCAAAGGTTCGTCAGGTTTCCGCAACGATTTCGGATTCAAAAGTTGCGATAATAACAATCTTAAGTATATATTGAACGCTATTTCTGGTGCCTGAACCTGACAAAACTTGCGTGCCTGCAGGGCGGATGTAAAGGTTAGGCAGGGTTCTCCCCGTGAGTTAATACGTGGTAGGTTGATCTATCCAAGGCGAGCAACGCGATCGTCGGCAAGCAAATAGCACAAGCAATCACCACATTGATCTCCTGGCATCGAGAGTGCCTCTGGCTCCTCAGATAGAGCACCTCGAATTCATCGTGCTACGTTTCAAGGCTTCGCAGTCTTCCTCCCATCAGATATGTAAGGCCATGCTCGCGCTCGCTAATCCCCATACCTATGCCCAGGAAATCAAACGCAGCCGCTTTCTGGCAACCGCCGGCCTTGCGTCAGATGAACAGGCCGCAAAAGATTTCATAGCAGAGCACGCGATCGCAGATGCCAACCACAATTGCTGGGCCTGGCGAATTGGCCAGAGCTATCGGTTCAGCGACGATGGAGAACCCAGCGGCACCGCAGGCAAGCCGATCCTGCAGGCAATCGACGGGCAGGAACTGGATCGCGTCGTCGTTATCGTAACCCGCTGGTTCGGCGGCGTTTTGCTTGGCAGCGGTGGACTTGTGCGAGCCTATGGAGGCACAGCTGCGCTCTGTCTTCAGGCTGCAGAAAAGACGAAGATTGTGCCTATGGTCTCCGTCAGTATAGAGGTGCAGTTCTCGGATCTTGCGTTGCTTAAGGCAAGGCTTACCGCACTGCCAGATGCCGGCGTGACAGCAGAACAATTCGTCGGCACCGGTGCTGTGCTGAACGTAAACATCGCAGCGGCGAACGCAGAAAGCATCCTGCGGATGGTGACAGATCTCACGAGCGGCCGGGCGATCATCGATAGAGGAGGATAGGACGGCCGGAGTCTGCGGGCACCCAAGGCATCCCCATGGAGAGCCCTTGCTTTTTCTAGGGCTTCGATGCCCTCAACAAGCCGTAGCGTTAAACCGGAATGCGACCGTCGTTGTCAGGAAGGACGGAAACTACCCCAATCTACCGACAAGGTCATCGGCGCTTAAGTGGGTATATCTTTTTAGCATGCGATAGTCCTCGTGCCCGGAAATGCTGCCGACTTCAATCACGTTCAGCCCGCGCTCGAACAGGCGGCTGACGCCCTCATGACGGAGATCGTGGAAGCGCAGCCCTTCGACATTTGCCCGCACTAGCAGGCGATACCACGCTTGCTCAAGGGAACCGGGAGCCATGGGAAAGACACGAGGTTGATCGGGGTCCGCTCGGGTCTTCCATTCCGTAAGCGTATCAAACGCCCTCTGGGACAGCGGCACCTCGCGTCCGGATCCATTCTTCGTCATCGCCAATGTGATCACCCGGCGATTATGCGAGATATCACTCCAACGAAGCCCCAAGATTTCGCCACGGCGCATTCCTGTTTCGATCGCGAGAACGATCAACGTCTTGAAGAATGGGATCTTGCCCCCACCGCAGCCGTCGAGCAGGCGCTGCTCCTCACTACCTTCTAGACGACGTTTGCGCTCGTTCCGGATCACCGGACGACGAACGAGCTTAACGACGTTCTTGGCAAGCGGCAGACCCCAATCGCGGATCGCAACCTCGATGACGTGGCTGAGGATGGCAAGCTCACGCACCGTCGTAGACGGAGCTACGATTCGAAGCCGTTCGTCACGAAACGAGGAAATGTCCTGAGGAGAGAGTCCCACCATTGTCCGGTAGGCAATGTCATGACGCTTTAGCACGTCGATCCGCTGGATCTCTTGAACGGAGCCGCGTTTGAGGGGGGACACTTCCGTCTTGTAGCGCTCGAGGAGCTCGCTGAGCGTCGTTGATTCGAGGATCCGCGTGTCCGGCGCAGCGCCGAAACGATCGACCTGAGCTTCCAGATCACGCGCCCACTTCTCGGCTTCGATTTTCGTATCGAATGACTTGCAGCGAGGTTTCATACCACGCCGACGCACCTGAGCTTGCCAGCGCCCTCTGAGCTTCCGGATCGTCGCCATGTGATCTCCAATTAGTATTGAAAATCAAGCGTAGGATGCCCCTAGAGAGGTGCCAAGGACTATCCCGGCATGAACTAAGATGATGAAGACTGAGTTAACTTATTAGATAGTTCCGTGATCCTTCCTCGAAATGTCTGGTCGAGCCGGATCATCGCATCGACCATATAGTCGATCATTGTCGGCCATTGGTCGCGATCAAATATGTTTCCGTTTCGCTGAGCCTTGATGCGGCAAGCGCGCTTTCCTTCTAGGCGCTCCCAGATGAGCGGTTCACCAAACTGCGCCGCGATATCCGCCATGTCAGCGTGTAGGTCATCAAAAATCGCCTCGTTCAGGTCACCGTCACCGGTATCAATATATGCGTCAACCCTCACGGCTTCACGCCTCACGACGAAATTGAAGCTAATCCCGCGCGTCCCCGAACCGGTGCCAATCCAGTTCTTCGTCCCTGGGGAGATGTTCCGGAACAGGCTGCTCCGACCATTCATCATGGGCAGCAGCATCTCCCAAAACTCCCGGCGCAACCCGTGTCGGGCTTTCTCGGCTTCCACGCCTTCGACTTCATCCTGGGCCTTGGCAGCCAAGCCGATCATAAAATCCTCCGCGTCCTTGGTAGGAATGATCTGATCGACTGTTAAAAAGAGATCATCCCCCCTTGAGAAGGGCGTTACCTTGAAGCATTGCATCCGGAGTCTGAAGCTCGATAGCCAAAGAACTGTCGATGTAACCTCTTTTCGAAAATTCGCGGCCACTAGCATGATTCGCTGCGTCACGCCCTTATTCAGGATGACCTCTTGATACTCGTCCTCGTCAAGAAAGGCGCACAACTGTTCCTCAGCTTTGACGCCAGGTGAATGCCGATCCAGGTAAGATTGGAAGACGTCTCGAATGTCGTCCTTGGTAAGACGTGCGCAGTAGGAAGCATATTTTAGCGCTTGCCAGGTTACGTCTCGCCCGGTGTCATCCAGCTTGTTCTCAATGATCACGAGGGAGCCTTGCTTGTCTATCGCGAGCAAGTCGAGGCGTTCCTGCGTGTCCGAGAAACCAGCGAATTCCTTTTGGATTATCAGCAGGTCCTCGCCCAGTGCGTCGGGCTGTTTGGCGATCCATTCCTGCAAATGAGCCCGCTCACGAAAGCCTAGCTCGGAAAATGATCGCGGCGAAAGTCGCTCTATCCGATTATCTGCCTTTTCGATCTTAAACATCACCGTCTCCTGTTCTCCCAGGAATGACAGAAAGCGATTAACGTCCGATCACCAGCAAACAACGAGCATAGAGCATCCGGGCATCGCCATATGATCTCCAATGGATTTTGAAGACTATGCGTGGGATACCCTAGAAGGCATGAAGGATTATCCCGGCATGACTATCGCCCGAGTGTCGGCAATACTCATCCAGCCAGACTTTATGATCATTGCGCGATGAAGCAACCGATGGCAGCACGCACACAAAAGCGCCAGATCTGCCAGCTTTGTCTTGCGTTCTTCAGCTTCAGCCAACGGGACCAAGTGATGCACTTCAAACATTGCCTCCTGCATGGAGACGTCCAGATCTGGTCTCGATAGATCGCAGACCTCGCAACGAAGGCCGAACTGCTGCCGATCATCGAGCAAGAGCTTCCTTACCTTTGGATTTCTCTCTCGACGGATATGAAGTGCGGTAAGCAAGCGACCTTCTGGAAGTTCCTGATCAACTTCAGGAAGCTCCTCCGAACTCACGGTTGCGACGCCAGCCTTAATCGCTGCAGCGATGCGACGAACTGCATCAGGCCGCTCCCCAAACTCTGCCCAAATCTGGCGGTCCATGTTAGAGACGTTGCCAAGCCCCCTTCCGGTAGCCACCTGGCGAATGTTAATTAGCTTAAAGCCGACGCCATCAGGATTTCGGAATGTCAGCTGTTTCGCTGCCACTGCATGGTAAGGAAGCGACCGAAGCAGTGCAGAAAGCTCTTTAATCTCTTCCGACTTCAGTGATGGGACTTGGCCACGAAGCTGTAAATACAGATCCAGAGCGAGGATTGTCTCGTCACGGTTCCAATTCGGATTTCCGTGTCCGTGCGTTCTAGCCATTTACCACAACCGCTGCTGGCTGGGCAGGATCGACTTTCTCTATGAGATGCATCTCGACCCCATAGCCATATTTGGCCAGTAGTGACGCCGGCGCTTGAAGACTCACCTTACTGAAAAAGGGGATACCCAACGTGGCAGTCCTGCGATTCCTCCGGCGAAGAATGCCGTAAATCACTGTATAGGCTGCCGTATCGACGCGCCCTTGGCTACCCAGAGGCAGCAACTGCTCAAAACCCGTTTTAAGAGGCATCTCCGCCTGTCGACGTCGCGCCTCGCGTCTCACTCCGTTCCGGAAGGTCGCATCTGACATCAATGAGTCGCAACTCGTAACAGCCTGCATCCATAGATGGCTGATCGAAGATGATGAATGGCCATCCTTGAGATGTATGAACTGGCGCCGAAGTGAAAAGAAATCGCATACCTCGAGGTTGCCGTTATTCACGCCACGCGGATTCACCTTGGTTTTGTCCATCATCAACAAATCGACTCGTTGATTGAGCTCGGCAATGAGCTCTTGCTCATTTTTTGCGGTGCTCTGAAGAAGTAGAGGCGGCTTGATGAGAGATTGGAAGAAGGTCTCAACTCGATCCTTATAGACCTGGCTAATGCGATACCAAGTTCCGGCGTAAAGAACGTAAGTATGCTGATCGAGCTGACATTCATAAACAAAACAATCGTAGACTTTCCATTTCGGTCTGGATCGCGTCTCCTGGTCTTCGTGCATATGGACATAGTGCTCAGCTTTGATCACTTCAAATGCTTCATTAAAAGCGACGGCATTGAGTTCGGCGGCATACTCGAGAATGTCTAATTGAGAATACCAACTCTTTTCGCGAGAGAAGCCTCTTCCATAATAAGCAATGTCCTGACCTTCGATATAGTCCACGATCTCGGGCGGACACATATGAAGGTCACTTTGTTCGCCAGCCCGGATTAATGCTAGTTCCTCGCTTAGCGAAACATCTAGCAGCCCGATTTCCTCGGCATCAGTAACGATCTGGACATTGTCGATCCATTCGTAATCCTGCCGATATCGGCTTTGTTGAAAAGCTTCGAGGCATTGCCCCAATTTAGCTTGAAGCTGTCCCGGCTGAATCAAGCACGTGATCGTTAAGCTGTCTCGACCGGCAACAAATTTCGCAAAGACTCGGTTGGTAGGGGAACCCGCGGCAACGCGCAGCAGGTCGCGCTGAACGTCTATGCCAAAGCCAGAGAGATCGGTATTTCTGCTGGCCTGAGTGCGTCGTTGGAATACTGTTGCGTCAAGTGTCGCGCTGTCGAGGCTTCTGAGATCGCGACGAGAGACTGTATTCAAAACAACCTTTAGCCCAAAATTCCGTTCTATTTTTGCTGGATCAATTAGGAAATGCCCTGCACCGAAGCACAAAACGAAAAGCCGCCGAGTTCCAGGTTCATCTTCCACCGGCACCACAAGCACAGCCGACGAAGACTGAGTCCATAAATCTGGTTCGTATGTAGTAAGATCCGCTAGAAGCGGCATCCAACTGGGGCGACCTCGTGAAGCATCAATAAAGAGTCTACTGCCTGGGGGTGCCTCAGTGACAACTTCATCAGGATCAGCCGTATCTCTAAATGCGTCTTCGATATGGACACCCGGCTTTAAGAGCCGCACGTTCAATGTGACCGTCGCCATCGATATACCCTCCCACCAGAAGGCAATTTTCTAGCAACTTGGATGAACAGTCAACTATACGTCGAATTTGGAGTTTGACTAAAAATCTCAAAGTTGCATGACGGCGAAGCTATGCTTACCTTCGTCCTCCAAGTTTCCGGATCGTAGCTATGTGATATCCAGTCGACTTTGGAGATCGTGCGCAGGATGCCCTAGTGAGGCGCCAAGCATTATCCCAGCTCAACATGGTTCGTGCGTCGGCTACGCTCGAGTTAACGCGTATGACCGGGCGAATGAACTCGTGGATAATCTTTCATCCAACGAACAAATTTTGCTTTCCTGAACTCTTACAATGAAAGCTAAGAAATGCTTCACACAATCTTGCTCTCATAACTATTTGACTGCATCCGATAGTTGGTGCTAGCTAGTGATTCGCTCAGGAGGCTCACAATGTCAGACCGTTACAATTCAATGGTTGAGTGCGGAATCGCGCAGCCAGCAGAACAGGTAATAGTTGTGCCGAACGCTGCGTCAGACTATTCAATCTCTAGTTTCTCTGGCTATGGTGCTTACACACCTATTACGGTTCGCTCTCATACGAAGTTAATCAATGCCGACGTGGAACGAGATAAACAACGAGATTGACGCCACACTTGGCGACAAAGCTTGCGATGTCGTAAGACAGAAATACTTAAGCAATCTTGAGGCGTATGTTGGACGGCCGGTTATTGCTTATTATTCCGGCTTTCTTCAAAAGCGCGACGCGTCGGGGCAGCTACATCCTGAGAGCGCGATCACTGATCTTGATATGAATGGGCTTATGGCTGTTATTCATAACAGCCCTCGAGATAGAGGGCTGGATGTAATAATCCATACACCAGGGGGCGGAATAGAAGCCACCAGAGGCATAGTAGAATATCTTTACAAGATGTTTGGCCTGGACGTTCGTGTAATTGTTCCCCACATGGCGATGTCTGCAGGAACCATGATCGCATGCGCGAGCCATCAAATAGTGATGGGAAAGCATTCTTGTTTAGGCCCAACAGACCCTCAAGTAAGGGGACTCCCGGCTATGGGAGTGCTCGCAGAGCTCGATCGCGCAATCGCCGAGATTAAAGCGGAACCCCTGAAACAGATTGTCTGGAGTCAGGTGTTTAGCAAGTATCCTCCTGCCTTCATCATGGACTGTGAGCGCCAGGTCGAAGGCAGCCGCGAAATGGTGGCGGCATGGCTAAAATCGAATATGCTAAAAGGTGAGGAAAAGGCTGCAGAGAAGGCAAAAGCCATTGTGAGCGGCCTGATGGACTACAAAGGAACCACAGAACACTCTCATCACTTTTTGATCGATAAATGCCGAGCAATCGGCTTGAATGTGTTGGCGCTGGAAGATGATCAGGCTCTTCAGGAGGCAGTCCTGAGCGTGCATCATAGTTATGTAGCAACGTTCGCACGCACGAATTCAATCAAAATTATTGAGAATGCTATCGGAGCGAACTGGACGGTAGCTGCCTGAGCGCACTCTTATTTCCTTATGCTCAAGGCGAAAAAGATCATCCGCTACGTTCACCCCAACGGACCCACGGCGATCGCTGGGTGAGTCTAACCCGACATTGGCACTAGCTCAGCAAAAGACCGGTTTGCGGCTGCAAGCCCCCCCCAAACCGCAATCGTTTCTAATTCTCCCCTGGGAATCTAGAAGATGGTAGGACAGATTTAACATATGCGACTCGACAAGTTAAAAAAACTCGATTTCTTTAACACAGCCGTCCCGACATGTTAAATCTGCCTACATGGTTGCAACTGCGGGGTAGTCCACGATCTGAGTTGAATTCCAGTAAGCAGATGCGTCGGGCAGCGCCTTCAGCGTGGCCCTGTGATCGATTGTGATCGCAGCCAGCCAAAACCCGCGACACCTATCGCAAGCATAAACATCGTAAATATATGATAATACACATGTTTATGGCGGAGAGGGTGGGATTTGAACCCACGATGCCCTTGCAGGCATGCCGCATTTCGAGTGCGGTGCATTCGACCACTCTGCCACCTCTCCGGTTATGCTGGTCGGCGCGGTTGAGCGCGGCGTTCTCATAGCGAGAGACGCGGGGATCTAGTGATTGACCACTCCAAGTGTGGCCTTACTGCGCCGTTTCGACCAGATCTCTTACAGCAGCTGCAATACCGAGCACGGCGCCGAGCGGCACACTATCTGCCACTCTCAACCAATCCTGATAGCCCGTAGAGCTTCGGCCCTTGACGAGAGCGGAAGCCGGTGAAGGTTTCGAAAAGGGGATGTCTCGGGTGAGTTCCAGGTGATCGCCACGCTCGAGAAGGCCGCCATCCTGAATCAACTGCTCACGTAGTTTTCGCACGTTCGACGGCAGGCTCTCCGTGATCCTCACATTGATTTTGGAGCCAGACGTCAAAACGTAGGCGCCATCCTCGTAGCGTAGAAACGCCCGATCATCGAGCCGCTTTGGCAGCGTAGCATAGAGGTCGATAGTCAGGCTTTGCGCCTCGTTGTCGAGCTGTTCCACCTGTCCGACCGGTGATGTAGAGGTTCTCTCCTTGACAGAGAAGAGATCATATCCGAGCGCTTCCAGAACATAGATCATGTTCCCAAGATAGGTTTGCATCGTCGCAATATCGGCGCGGGGAAGGTTTGAGCTCGTCGGCTTGTTCGCATTGGCAACAATCACCTTCCCACTGTTGCCCCGGAGAATGGACCACAGCTTTTCCTCCAACCATTTCACATGCGCACGCGTAAGGTTGTCATCCTTGCTGGTGAAAATCAGGAAGGTGTCAAACTCGATCGGGAACTTGCCGCTTATGTAGCGCTGCGAGAAGTCATCACTCTCGCCAACGTAGATCTCTGGCAGGTCATCCTCAGCGCCGCTCTTGATCAGCAAATAGACGCATGATCGGGCTAGCACTTCCGCTTCCAGAGCTTTCTTAAAGAACTCGGGCTGCCCGGCAATCGCGACGCCTGTCCAGTTGTCAAGTTCGATGGTTCGCAGGCTGCGTGGATCTTTGCCAGTGATGAAGATCTTCACGACACGACCAACGAATTCACTCACGCTCATGCATCACCTTTGAAGCCAAACCAATGACACGACAGGGAGGGTGATCACTCAGGCCGCCCGCCGGAGCGCAAAACTCTTGCCATCGGATGTTGAAACGAGCCCCATGCGATAGAGGGAAGCGATGACGGCGGAGACGGAATCCAAGCATTTGCGACCTTGCTTAAAGGAGGCAGCGATTGTGGCCGGCTCTACTGGCCTCTCGGCTTCCATCAGCACCTGATGCACTGCAAAGGTCTGGTCGCGCTCGTCCTTGGGGAAAGCGGGTTTCGGGCCAGAAACAACGGAGGCAATCGCCTCGCCGAGATCAGCTTCCAGCTGCTCGGCTTTTTCCTTGTCCGAGCCAAAACGCGGGATCTGGTAGTCTGGGCGCAGCCAGCGAACCTTGCCCCGCGCCTCCTCCTTCACCCGCTCCTTGTTCAAGCCGACGAGACGGGTGAGCACTTCTTCCTCCGTCAGGTCGATCGGCCAGCCATAGGCTCCGGCCACGGCTGCGTCGAGCCTGCCGTGCAGTTCCTTTAAGATCAGCACCAATCCGTCGTCGAAGATGCGGCGCTCCTTGTCATTCAGATCGTCGGGCTTCGCCCCCGCCCTCAGCCGTTCCAGCACGTTGTAGAGGCCGGTCAGCGTAAGGTGCTCATGGTCGGCCAGCACGCGCTTGCGATGGGCATCCAGATCCTCCGCGATGGCGTCGAGCGCTGCCTTCTGAGCGTCGGTGGCATCGGGGAACGGGAAGGGGTCGAAGCAGCGGGACTTGGAGTAACGAGGATCATTGCCGATGCCAAGCCAGCCGCCGGCGCGCAGCGCCCAAATAATATGAAAACGCGAGGACAGAACCCCTAGCGGAAAGCCGTCGCTTAAGCCGATGGCGACGAGCATGTTGTCCGGCAGGATCGAGGCATCGAGGAACTGAAAAACACGGTGTTTCGCGGTTTCGACCGTAGCGATGTAACGAGGGAGATTGACAAGAGCGGGGCGCAAGTCTCTGCGAGGCTCACCAAAAATCCACCAATTATCTCGATAAGTAGCGCGATTGTTTGCATCCCGCTCTGGCTTAACAGTCTTGAGAACGTGCTGATAAACCGCCGGAAAGCGGACGCGCACCTCTTCCGCTGTCAGCCCGAACAGGTCGATCACCATGACGCCACGGGGACGGTCCATCAGATCACGCCCATTGCGATAGGTTCGAATATGTTTCTCCAGCGCCGGCTGGCGACCGAGGCCAAGGTGCTCCGCTTCAGCGGTAGAAACGATGAAGCCGGCCCCGTGTAGCTTCATACCGGGCGAACAGATTGCGGAATTGGCTTTCAACTCTGCGGCACCTGTCACATCCACCCCAACCGTTAGATCCGAATTCACGTTCCCCCTGAGCTCCTCAAACAGGATCACAGGACTGTCGGTCTCCACGCCCTCCTCAGCCGTTACCTCGAACAACACTCCGTCATGCTTGCCCGCCTGCGCCACCGTCATGGCGATACGCACGGCAGCGCTGTCGCGGGTGACTTTCGTCCACGGATGGTCCGGGATCGCCATGATAATAGAGAGCGGTTTCCTGGCTTTGAGATAGGGCTCCATCACCCGGCGCTGAAACACCTGGCTGATAGAATTGGTGGTGACGAAGCCGAAGCGCTTGAGCGGGCTTTTGGCCTTGAGCAGGATATCAGCGGAGCGATCCCACCAATACATGACGAAATCCGCGCTTTCGTTCATGTGCTTGTGCGCTTTCCACAGCGCCTCGGCGTAAGCACTACCCATGCGCGCACGGACGTCCTTGCCGCCGACGAAGGGCGGGTTACCGACGATGTAATCCGCCTTCGGCCAGTCGGGTCGACGGGCGTTTGGATAGGTCTCCTCCCCGTCCACCACCTTCGGCAGCGGATAACCATTCCAGGTCAGCAGCGCGTCGCGGTTCTCGATATTGTGGAAGGCCTTCAAGATCGGCTCGGAAGGGGCGGCGCCGCGATTGCGGAAATGCCATTGCAGGTGACCGATCCACAACACCAGCTCGGCGATCGCCGCCGCGCGCGGGTTGAGTTCCAGGCCCAGGAACTGGTGCGGATCGACGGTGTGGCTTTCATAGGCCAGAGCTTCCTGTCCGCCGAGGTCGTTCAGCGCCTCAAGCACCTCACCTTCCAGGCGCTTCATCAGTTCCAGCGAGACATAGAGGAAATTGCCCGTGCCGCAGGCGGGGTCAAGCACGCGGGTTTCGCATAGCGTGTCATGGAAGGCCTGCACTGTCTTGATCGCGGCCGCCTCCTTGCCTTCCGACTTCTGCCGGTCGGCGGTGGAACGGGCATTGTCCCATTCCTCGCGCAAAGGATCGATAACGGTGGCGATGACAAGGCGTTCGACATAGGCGCGTGGCGTGTAATGCGCTCCAAGACGGCGGCGGTCGGTCGGGTCCAGCGCCTGTTCGAGGAAGGTGCCGAAGATCGCCGGCTCCACGTCGCGCCAATCGTAGGCTGCGGCTGCGGCAAGTTCGCCGATTTCTTCCTTGGCGAGCTTGAGCGCGCGGCGATTTTTGAAGAACTCGCCATTGAATTTCTTCACCTTTGCCCGGATCGCGGCGGCGTCTCCGCCTTCATCCATCGCCTTCCAGAGATTCTCCATCATTCCGGGGAAGATTTCCGGCTTTTGCGCGCAATCCTTCAACAGGTCCTTGAAACTATCCTTCGGCAGAAGCTCCACATCTTCGGCGAACATGGTGAAGAGCACGCGCATCAGGAACATCGCCACGTCTTCGGTGGCGTGACCCTGCTCCTCCAGCGCCTTCGACACCCTAGCGATACGGGTAGCGATCTCACGCGTCACCTTGGCGGCGTAACGCGATGGATCGAGCGACAGCGGATCGGTCCAGATCGCCTTCAGGCGCTCGCGGATATTCTCATCACGCAAATCTTCCAGGTAAATCCGGAAAGAACGGCGATCCGGGAACTGGTCGTAAGCCTTTCCGTCACGACGAAAATTGGCATAGACCTCGATTGCGTGGCCCACATCGCAAACGAGAACGAATGGCGGCGGCTCATGCGATGTCGGCAGAAGTCGGACGTAATTCTCCGCCTGCTGACGGGCATTCATCATCAGAACGTCCCATGCACGATTCGCTCCGGCACGGCGCCCTCGCGGTGCCATGGAGGCCAATCCAGGAAGTTGAGGCGCGTCGAGCTTCTTTTCGCCGCTGAGCCGACTCTGCTTGGCCTCAAGGAGGAAACAATCGCGCTTATATAGGTCAATGCGTTTCGAAGAGACGGGACCGTTTCGCCCCGCCTCCCGCACCACACGCTCGAAGACATAGTCGTTGGTTTCGTGCGCTGCAGACGCCGGGTCGGCATGAGGCAAACCCAAGAGATCGCACAGTTCGGTCAAAAACAATGCGTAATTTGCCCTCTCCTGCCCACCCTCCTGATACTGCCAACGGCCAATGAATTGCTCTACTTTTGCCTGCATAAATAAATCTTGCCCCAACTTCCAAGGCGAATTTAGCCGGTAAAGAAATTCATGCAAGCGGCCAATTCTCTATATAGCCGACCATTGAACTCGAGCTCGCTAGTTTGCGCATTTGACTCTTCAGCCTTCGGCTGCAGTAGCTAGCGTCTCTCTCCGCGCATCACTACGTTGATCCGCAACTTCCGGCACGCCAAACTCGCCAGCGAATCTCCCTGGCCGATTGGGGCGGCTATGCCGAACTGGAAGCAGAAATGGCGAAGAGCCAGGTGCGACAGCGCATATTTGCCAGAGTTTCCAAATACGTTGACCAATATTCCCGACGCATGATAGATATCATGTGGTGTCTATTAATGGAGTATTGGCCATGAGCGCAACCGCCAAGCTATTCACGCATGGGCGCAGCCAAGCCGTGCGCCTGCCCAAGGAGTTCCGATTCGAGGGCAAGGAGGTCCGCGTCAGCCGAGTCGGCAATCGCGTGATCCTCGAACCGCTCGACGCAGACAACACCATGCCCTGGTCAGCAATCGACAAATTGGGGGACGCGCCTTTCATGTCCGATGGACGCGAGCAGCCTCCCATGCCAGCCGATCGCGCCGTGTTCGACTGATGATCCATCTCGATACCAACGTCGCGATCGCGCTCCTGAACGGACGGCCGCGTCAGGTCCGCGAACGCTTCGACGAGACGCGCAATGCAGGAACCCCGCTTGGCCTATCGGTCGTCGCCTATCACGAGCTTATGTATGGCGCTGCGGCAAGCGAGCGTCGGCATGACAACGAGGAGAAGATCGCTCTCTTCATCGCCTCGGGTGGCATTTCGCTGCTCGACTTCAACGCGGCCGACGCAGACGAGGCCGCAGACATTCGGGCGCATCTGCGGCGACAGGGCACACCGATCGGCCCCTATGACGTGCTGATCGCCGCCCAGGCACGCCGAGCCGGCACCGTTCTGGTGACGGCCAATATTGGAGAGTTCATCCGAGTGCCGGGCCTCCAGGTTCTCGACTGGACGGCCGTCTCGTAGCTGTCAGCCGCCCATGAAATAAGAAACAGCTGAAACGGAACACGCTTGTTTGACTCACAGGCATTTGCCGGCTGGCTTCGTGCATTCTGACGTCGCACCACAGCACCCGACATGCCAGACGAGCCAGCGAGTCACCTGATCAATTGGGAGGATGATACCTGACCGGACATCGAAATGACAAAGCAACAGAACCGTGACAACGCGTATTATGAGGAACGTCTGGAGCGTCGCCATGTGATCTCCAATCGATATTGAAGATCGTGCGTAGGATGCCCCGGAAGGGGAACCAAGGATTTTCCCGGCCGGATCCGCGATTACTCAGATACCTTTAGGAATAGGGCGATTAACGGCTCATTGATGTAGTAATTGTTGCGCCCGCTCTGGTGTTTGCTCAAAACTCCGGCATCGGCGAGCGTATCGAGATAACGAGCTGCCGTCTGGCGCGTAACATTCAGCTCTTTCTGCACGTAATCGATCCGCGTGTAGGGATGCCGGAATAGATTGTTGAGCAGATCCTGCGAGTAAATTTTCGGAAATTCAGTCCGGAGGCGTTTTTTTGCTGTCGCCATCTGCTCACGAATATTCTCGACCAGGTCCAGCGTCGTTTTGGCGGTCTCGTCGACGGCTCTCAGCATGTAGATAAGCCAATCCTCCCACTCACCGGTATCGCGCACATGCTGAAGCAGGCGATAATACTCACCCTTTGAGTTGTTGATGGCACGGCTTAGATAGAGAATAGGTATTTCGAGGAGGCCTACTCGCGTAAGATAGAGGACGTTCAGGATACGTCCTATGCGGCCATTGCCATCTGGGAAGGGATGGATGCTTTCAAACTGATGATGGATTAGAGCCATTTTGATAAGCGGGTCGAGCATTGAGAGCTGGTCATTATTGATGAAACGCTCAAGTCCGCTCATTGCTGAATTAATGTCGCGCTGGTCCTGGGGAGGCACGTAGACGATCTCACCCGAGCGATCGTTTCTGAGCGCTGTGCCTGGCGTTTGGCGGAATCCGTCTGTGCGCCGCTTGAGGAGCTGAAACATACCGACGATGGTCGCATTCGTAATCAGGCCCTCGGTCTGCCGGAGCTTGTCAAAGCCAAATTTTAGAGCATCACGATATAGTGCGACTTCTTTTGCTGCCGGAGACTCCGGTCCCTCCGGAAACAACTCGGCTTGAAACAGCTCGTCCTGGGTGGTGACGATGTTTTCGATCTCCGAGCTCGCCTTTGCTTCTTGCAGTGCTAGCGTGTCGATCAGAATTCCTTGATTGGGTATAGCGGCCGCCCGACCCTTCAATTCAGCTAGGGACCGGTTGGCAGCGGCCAGTGCCTTAAAAACCTCGATAGTTTCCAAGCCATTAAGAGATATCAGATCGGGAAGCTGGTAGGATGGGTTTAACATATGCGACTCGATAGGTTAAAAAAACTCGATTTCTTTAACATAGCCGTCGCAACATGTTAAATCCGCATCCATGGTTGTCAGTCGAGGCAATCCAAGATCTGAGCTGAATTCCAAGAAGCGGATTCGCCGAGAAGCGCCTTCAGCGTGGCCCTGTGATCGATTGTGATCGCAGCCAGCCAAAACCCGCGACACCTATCGCAAGCATAAACATCGTAAATATATGATAA
>NZ_JUHG01000005.1 GCF_000799715.1 Martinezella rhizogenes | reverse complement strand
GTACGTGGGGCAAAATCGGTGGCAGGGTTTCAGCGTCCGGTATAGAAAGTGTGCATAGCCGGGCGGGTTGAATCCTGTTGGTCGGCGCAGGGATTCCCAAGACGGGGCAAATCATGATTCGGTCCAGGGATGGCAAAGAGACGGCTCCCCTCCCCCGAGCACGCTGACACGCTTTCGCTGAAGGCGCTACGCAGTCTGGTGACTGGCCTGTTGGAGCGGGCTGAACAGGCCGAAGTTCGCCTCGAAAAGCTTGAGGCCGAGAACGCGGGGCTGTGGCTGGATAATACCAAGCTCAAGGTGGAGAACCAGTTGCTGCGTGATGAGATCGCGCGGCTGAAGAACCTGCCGCCGCGACCGCCGTTTCGCCCATCCGGCATGGACAAAGCGACCGATAGTAAACCTGACGAAGAAGCGGCTGCTAAGAAGAAGCCGCGCGGCCCGAAGCTGGATGTGAAGCGGGTGAGCCGGGAAGAGATTTTACGTGCAGGCGTTCCGGCCGGCTCGCGGTTCAAGGGATACAAAAGCTGCTTCGTGCGGGAGCTGGTGTTGGCAACCGAGCTTGTTCATTACCGACGCGAATGCTGGGCGACCCCGGATGGCAAGACGGTGCTGGCGCCGCTACCCGCAGGGATCATGGGTGGCTATGGGGCGAACCTCAGGCGGTTTTGTCTGATGCTGCACGCGCAAGGTCAGGTGACGACACAGCGGCTGACCACGCTGTTGAATGATATCGGCGTCGAGGTCTCGAAACGCCAGGTCGTGCGCCTTTTGACCAAGGAGCTGGATGGGTTTGTCGCCGAAGACGCGGCAGTGCTGCATGCCGGCCTGGCCTCGGCCCCTTATGTTACGGTCGACGACACCGGCGCCCGCCACGCGCACGGTAACTTTTATACAACCCAGATCGGCGGCGAGCATTTTACCGCCTTCCGCACCACGAAATCGAAATCGCGACTGAATTTCCTGTCGCTGCTGCGCGGCAACTACCAGGACTATGTCCTCAACGATGCCGCGTTCGGCTATCTGGAAGAACGGCGTGCTGACCCGGCGCTTGCTGCCGGACTTCGCAGTGTCGAGCCTCGGCACTTTAGTAACCAGGTGCCGTTCCTGGAATATCTGGCGCGCAAGGGTGTCGATATTTTTGACCGCCAAGGGATCGGGGTCCTGGCAGAAGCCGGCCTCTGGGGTTCCATCCGCCATCACGGTCTTCTGGGCGACATGGTGATTGTCTCCGACGATGCCGGCCAGTTCCGCGTCGGCAATCATGCTCTTTGCTGGATCCACGCAGAACGTCTTTTACAGAAACTGATGCCGGTCAAGCCGAAGGAGGCGCGATCGGTCGCGCTTGTCCGGGATCTCGTCTGGCGATTCTACAAGATGCTGAAGGTCTGGAAACAAAAGCCTTTACCACAGGCAATCCCGGGCTTCCGACGACGGTTCGACAGGATCTTTACCCTGCGCACCGGCTATAATGCGCTCGACGCCTTGCTGGCGCGTTTGCATCGTAGAAAAGACGAACTGCTCAAAGTTCTCGAGCACCCTTATATCCCTTTACATACCAACGCGTCGGAGAATGATCTGCGAACCTTCGTCACCAAGCGAAAGATCTCTGGCGGCACCATGAGCCGCGACGGCCGTGTCGCGCGTGACACCATGCTCGGCCTGATGAAGACGTGCCAGAAGCTTGGGCTCTCGTTTTACCACTATCTCGGTGACCGGCTCGGGCTTGGCAGTGAGGCCATCCCGCAATTGGCAGGCCTTATCGCGGCGAAAGCCTGAACCTCGCTACCTGGCGCCGGGCTTGGTGAATGGCACGACACGACCGTCTTTGGACGCCTCTCCATCGAGACCATGCCGGCCCACAAGCGTCAGCAATGACGGCGAGACGTTCCAATGCTTCTCATCATCGGTGTGAACTGTCACGGTCTTACGATTGCGGCGGATGACGATGCCCCTGATCGTTCCTCCATCCGGGCTTTCAAACGTTACGCCGCTGCCGATCTTGATCTCTTGCAGGGCTGCCGTCGTCTTTTGCTGATGCAGAAAATGCAGCCGTTCGACGATGCGTCCATGCAGTTCCATCAGCGTGGCTTCGTCGAGCTCCTCGATATCGATCTCGTGCATCTTGCCGCTACCCGCGCCTCTGGTTCCAATGCCGTCTTATGCTCCGCCATCGATTATGATAGAAGAGCATCAACGGCACAATTGCCCAGCGCTTCGGCAGCGCCCCCAAATCAGCCCCTTTTACCATAGATATTGCCGAATTTCCAGTTCATTAACCATATGAATTAACGCCATTGTTTTGTCATAGTGAATCGAAAGCGGCTCTGGTTTCCGTTGCCCATGCAGCTTCTGGCTGAGCCTCTAACCATCGATAAGTATAGGTTATCGATGATTGTTGATTTCAAGGGGCAAATCAGCAAGAATCGGGGCAAATCACGGTCTCAGAGGCCGCAAAAACCGTCCTTTTGGAGCGCCTGTGGCCAAAGCCAAGAAAACTCAAACTCCCGTCGAGCGCCGCGCCGAGGAACTCGACACGATCGCCGCCGTGCTGCCGATCGAGCGCCGCGACGAGCTCGCCGAGCTGCTCACCGACCAGGATGTCGAAACGCTGCGCCATCTCGTCAACGAGGGCATGGGCGACAACACGCTACGGGCGCTGACCTCGGACCTTGCCTATCTGGAAGCCTGGGGCATGGCGGCGACCGGAACGACCCTGCCCTGGCCGGCGCCCGAGGCACTGCTGTTGAAATTCGTCGCCCATCATCTCTGGGACCCACAGCACCGCGAGACCGATCCCGATCACGGCATGCCGAAAAACGTCGACGAAAACCTCCGGCGCCAGGGTTTTCTGAAATCCGTCGGCCCACACGCGCCATCCACCGTGCGGCGGCGGCTGGCGAATTGGTCGACGCTGACGAAATGGCGCGGCCTGGATGGCACCTTCGCCTCCCCTGCCCTCAAGTCGGCCATTCGCCTTGCTGTCCGAGCCGTGCCAAGACAACGGGGCCGCAAGAGCACCAAGGCAGTCACATCAGACGTGCTGGCAAAACTGCTGGCGACCTGCGCCACTGACGGTTTGCGCGATCTGCGCGACCGGGCCATCCTGATGGTCGCCTTCGCCTCCGGCGGCCGCCGACGCAGTGAGATTGCTAGACTGCGGCGCGAACGACTGAGTACCGAGCCGCCGATCCCGGTCGAGAATGGTGCCCCCCTCGCCTCTCTCGCCATCCATCTCGGTCGCACCAAGACCAGCAGTGGCGAACAGGACGATGTCGTCTATCTGGCCGGCCGGCCGGTGGAGGCGCTGAATGCCTGGATGGCGGCCGCCAAGATCGACAGCGGCAGTGTGTTTCGGGCGATCGGGCGCTGGGGGACCGTGTCGCGGCGGGCGCTCGATCCGCAGTCGGTCAATGCGATCATCAAGCAGCGGGTAGAGATGGCCGGATTGGAGGTGGGGGAGTTTTCCGCGCACGGGCTGCGATCGGGCTATTTGACCGAGGCCGCCAACCGTGGCATTCCCCTCCCCGAAGCGATGGAGCAATCACGCCACCGGTCGGTGCAACAGGCGTCAAGCTATTACAATAATGCCACGCGCCGGAGCGGGCGGGCGGCGCGAATGCTTTGAGGGATGATTTCGGTATTGCTTCTAAACTGCCAAAGCTTACCAAAGCTATCGGAAAATCCGACACTTGGCCGCCATCTCCAGATGGCGGCCAAGTGGGACGTTTTCGCGTCTCGGCCGACAGCCGAGACCATTCCCTGTACCTGTCAGTAGCTCTCTTAGATCTTGCCGTGCCGGGAGCGCTCCGCGATGCTGGAGAGATCGACTTTCTTGCCCGCGACATCCGCGACGATCTTCAACGTGCCACCCAGCGATTCGACATAATCGCGAAGCGTCGACAGCTTCATGTCGGCGCGCTTCTCCAGTCTTGACACGTTGGTCTGCTTGAAACCGGTCCCGGCAGACACGTCTTCCTGTGTCCGCCCGGCGAGTGCCCGCAATTCACGCAGATTGTGCGCCGTGACAAGTGCCTCGGCCCGCTTTGCAACGGCGCGCTGTTCGTCATCGGGAAGCGTCTGTATCAGCTTGTCGAGATCATCCATGTTTCTTCTCCAACCCGCTCAAGTGCTCATCGTACCGTTTATCGGCCAGATCGATCAGCCGCTTGTAGAAGAGCTTCTGGCTCACACCGCTCTTCGCACCACCGCAGAGAATGACGGCCTTTCGTTCCGGGTCGAAAGCAAAGGCGAACCGCCATTGTACCTTCAACACCTTGACGCGCAGTTCCTTCATATTCGCATGCCTGGAGCCTTCGAGTGTGTCGACCTCAGGCCGTCCCAGTCGAAAGCCCTTCTCACGAAGCAGCACCAAATGCGCGAGCAATTCGACCCGAACATCGGCTGGAAGGTCCTCAATCTCACCCTTGAAGCGGTCGTGAAACTCGACCTTCCATTCTGTCATTTCATATCCTGAATGATATAGATACTTTGGGATATATAATCCATGTCTCTACCCAAAGCAATGGGGCTTGCGTCCTCCAGAGACGCTTACAAACAACCATTTTCTCAGGCATTCCTTATCTGTACAGAGCACCATGAAAAGACGCAAAATCAGCCATGGCAAAACGACAAGCCGCTACTCAATCGCCGGCGCCGAGACGACTCATCGGTTACGCCCGCGTCTCGACCGACGATCAGGTGCATGACGCGCAGATGGATGAACTGCGCGCCGGCGGCTGTGACCGGATCTTCCAGGAGCACGGCTCGGGTGCGTCACGCGCTCGGCCGGTTCTCACGAGACTGCTCGGCGAGCTTACCGCCGGCGACGTTCTCGTCGTTGTCCGGCTCGACCGCCTCGCCCGGTCGGTCAGCCATCTTCTGCAGGTAATCGAGGATCTTGAGAAACGCGGCGTCCATTTTCGCTCGATTCGAGATCCGATCGATACCTCCACGCCACAGGGCATGTTCTCCCTTCAGGTGCTGGGCGCGGTCGCTCAGCTCGAAAGAGCTCTCATTGCCGAACGCACCAAAGCCGGCATCAAGGCGGCGAAAGCGCGCGGAAAACTTCCGGGGAATCCCGGTCTTCGGGAACGGCGTCCGGAAGCGATCAGGGCGGTGTCGAAAGCACGCGAGAAAGTTTATCTCGACGAACTGATTGCGTCGGCACAAACATGGCTCCCGACCGTGCGGCAACTCCGGCCGCAGCATAGCTGGGACAATGTCGTGCGTGTCCTCAATCGCCGCGGCCATGACTGGACGGTGGAACGGTTACGCCGAGCCGTCCATCGCATGGTCCGCGAGAAGCTTGCCGAGCCCGGCCTGCTTGCCCGATCGCCGCGCCGCGCGCCAGAGGATCACCTGATGAAGCTGGTGGCAGCGATCGCCATTGCAGATCCCGGATTGTCGCTTCGCGACATTGCTGCTCAGCTCGATCAAATGGGAGAGCGGCCGGTGCGTGGCGGAAGGAAATGGCAACCGTCGTCTGTTCGCCACCTTCTGGATGAAGCCCATCGTTTCGGCCTCATCCGTCACTGAGGGCACGGAGCATCATTCTCCCGATAGCGCGGCTTCTCGCCTTCTCTGATTTAGATGGCAGAACGCAATAGGGCGAATGATGGCTTCGCGCGACGCCGCCGCTTCCTTAGCTTTCTTCCTTTACCGGTTAGACCGGAGTCGGCGGAAGCAGTCACCGGCGGATAGAGTAAATGATCTGGTCGGAGCCAAACCGACTTAACCTTCGAAGTTCGCTCATTCCCAATCTTTGCAACAACCGTCGCGAAGCAAGATTTGCGCTCTGAGTTTCGGCCACCAAAACTTGATCATTTAAATGGTTGAAAGCGAACTCAATGATGGCCGCCAGCGCCTCGATGGCAAATCCCCGCCCCCAAAAATCAGGGTGAAACTGATAAGAGATTTCCCGCCAGTCGCCGTCGTGGTGCGGCAATATCGTTACCAATCCAATTTCACGGACTGGAGATAGGGTCTCGACTATCCAGACGATTTCCTCCTCACTCGGTACAAAGAGTTGCGCAGCAATCATCTCGCGCTGCTTTAGCGGCATTACGCCGCCCAGGAAGCGCCGAACACTTTCGTCCGATGCCAACGCGATCAAGAACGTCCAGTCCCTTTCTAAAGGGGGACGAAGGTATAGGCGCTCGGTTTTCAAAGGCGTAGCGATGGGCATTTGAGCATTTTACTAACTGAAAGTGAGCTTGTCTGTTTTGAGGGCGCGAAGCCGCCGAGACGCTCGTCTGCCCTCTGCCATTGCGGACAACGTACTGTTGCAGATTCTAGGATTTCTCTGGAAGAGATAGTCTGCCGAGAGTGATGTCTTTCGCCTGTTTGACCACTCCGTCCGCGATCAAAATAGGCTTTCCGATACAGCTCACCCATTCTCCCGAAACGATAATGCCGTCGCCGTCATCGCAGGCAACAATTGGTCGACTCGTGAGCTTGCTATAGCGGACAAGTTCCGGAAGATATGTTGCGTTTTCGCTCAGGTGCGGGAAGAATTCGAAGGGCACAAGATCGAGTGCCGTTTCTTCGGTCAGGGCTTCCGGCACGCTGCCGGTAAACAATGCGTCCGTCGCGATGGTCGGGGTCATGAGAATGGCACCGGCGCTGGTGCCGATTAGTACGCCGCCCTGGAGCGCCCAGTTTCTAAGAAGTGGGAGCATTCCACTTCTTCTCAGTCGGTGCAAATACCCACCTGTGTGGCCACCGGTCAGATGAATGGCATCACAGGCGAAAAGGGCTTCCTTCTCTTCGGCGCCATGCGTCTCGTCTAGGTCATAGAACAGAGACATCTCTAAGCCATATGCTCCATAGTGTCGCTTGCGTTCATTAAAAAAATGGCGCTCCGGTTCCGGACCAGAAGGAATGTATCCGATCCGCGTTCCCAGCCCTTGAGATTCCATCATCGCCAGAAGCCGAAGATCGATTTCTTTACTCTCGGGGATGATCTGATCGCTGTAAAAGGCGAGATTGACCATGTTCAACTCCGGCAAAGTTCGCCGTAAATGGCATCCACAATGTGCGATGGAAACGGTGCTGTTGCAATCGCCGCAACTTCCGCTTTCCTGCCGAAGATACCGCACCATGCTCCCACTCGACCCTCCATCAATTCCGGTCAATCGGAAAAATCCCGGTGATCCTAGAAAGCAAAAAGGGCAATTGATACAATGAATCGGATTCGGTCCAATTAAGCCGACCGACAAACGAAAGTCAGCCTTAGAGACCGTTTCAAGGGGCGCACAGCATGGACGACAGCGTTAGATTTGCTCTCGAAAAACTCCTCAACGTCGCGCATGAGGACACCGGCCAAGGACGGCGCGTTGCCAACTTCATCCTCGCCTGGTGGAACGCTGAAGTGCACGGCGGTTTCGACCTGACCGAGCTTGCCGATCTCGATCCGCATTTGTGTGAGGATATGACCACGATCTTTACCTGGCTTGGGCGTGAGCCTACCCTCACCTATCCCGACGACTATCGCCAGGAAATCGAACAGATAATCGCACGCTGGCGCCCGCATGCCTAAGCAAGCCACCAGCTCCAAGGAGATCGTGAAGCAGAACGACGTGCCGGCTGGCCTGGATCCGGAAGGGTTTTCGGCGCATGGGCTTCGGTCCGGCTATCTCACCGAGGCCGCCAATCGTGGCATTCCTCTTCCGGAGGCCATGCAGCAGTCGCTGCACAGGTCGGTGACGCAGGCGGCAAGCTATTATAACAATGCCGAACGGAAGAACGGCCGCGCGGCGCGATTAGTCGTTTGACCTGTAAAACAGGGCACGGCCGGTTGGTATCAGCTGCAGCAGGTAGTCGAAATCACTGACATTGGCGGTGAGGACGGTAAAACCCATTTTCTGAGCCTGCAGGAACAAAACACAGTCCTGAAGTGCCCGAAGACGGGCATCCTTTTGATAGCCCTGAAGACGGCAAAGCATACCTGAAAGGAGCGCTGCCCGTCCCAAAACATCCGGGTCGGGCGCGAAAATACGATGCAGCTGCATGTGATTAATCGTTGTCCTTATCTGCTGCACCGCTTGCTTCGTGCCAGGGTGTTTGGGATCGAGAACGCCGACCGTGTGCATCAATTCCTGAATGGCGACAGTCGAGTGATTGCTCAACCTGATATCCAGCAGGTCGGAGACGACCTCAGGCGCACGACCCTGCAAGCCATCGATATAAACGCACGTATCAAGCAAAAGCGCTTGCCCGGCCTCCGGCACATCGCCGACGAATGGCAGTTCTGCGTTCTCTCGCCTCGCAAGGGTGCGATAAGGATCAAACCGCGCCCAGCGGACGGACGTGTCGAAATCAAAGTCCGACAATTCAGAAACCGAGCTTCAAATCGGGATCCACCGTTCCTCGGGTCTCTCGGAAAGTCTTGCCGAAATTGTCATCGAGAGCCACATTCGCCAAGGCGAATTCAATGAGATCCGTATCTGTTTCGATGCCTGTATGTTTCTTCGCCTGCTCTATGAGCGCGGGACTGATGCGCCCGCCGATCCGCTTGCTTTTCTCTCCCAGCAGGCCCGAATGTTCCGCGGCCTTCATCACGGCCTCGAAGCGGGCTTTGCTGACCGTCACGAACTGTCCAGCCTTCGCTTTCCGGTCAACCGTTGTAAGCAGACCGCCGGGTTCTGCAGGCGTCACCTTTTTATCGTCGCTATGTTTTCTCATCACTGCCTCCGCGCCTTGATGTCAGACATTATCAAAGTTTGTCTAACATAACACGGTAAGCCTGGCGCGTTCAAGGGATCTCTGCCGTCGAGTATGAAGAAGCAGCATTGGCGGCCGGACTGCTCCAGCAGCCATCATTGTGAGACATCCCAAGGGTTGATGACGTTCAGGCCAGCAGCCTCGAACGGACTGGTGTCGCGTGTGGCAACCGTCATGCCGCGGGCGGCGGCCGTAGCGGCGATGTAGCCGTCTGCCTTGCCGATGGCCTTGCCTGCCTCCTTCGCCTGCGCCATCAGCTTGGCATAGGCTTGCGAGGCGTCCAGGTCAAAAGGCAGAACCCGACCAGAGAAAGCCGGCAAGACCTCCCGTTCCAAGCGATCCTGATAGATCGTGCGCCGTTTACCTTCTGGCATCGTTGCCAAACCGAAGCGCAGTTCGGCAATGGTGATCGTGGACAGATAGAGGGTTTCGACCATCTGCGCGTCGATCCACGCCAGCACGTTAGGATCTGGCTCGGCCTTCCACAGTTCGGAAATCACGTTGGTATCGAGAACGATCATTCAAAGCTCATCGGTTCGGCCGGGGTCTTGTCGCGAAGCTGGTTGAAGCGCTCGGCTTCGGCGTCGGTCAGCCCGCCCGCTTCGCGGGCGATCGAAGTCAGCAACGAACCGAGCTTTAAGCGGCCCTCGGGCTTGGCAGCTTGTTCAAGGATGCTGCGGATTTCGGCCTCGGTGCTGCGGCCGTGTATGGCCGCCCGGACGCGGATGGCGCGATGCACCTCGTCTGGGACGTTGCGAATGGTGATGGATGGCATTGCTTCAAATCCCCAATTATGATTGCGTTGACTGCAATCTATCATTTCGCAATCAACGCAGCAACTGGAAGTGCGGTCCAAAGGCCCACGGCCCGAAGCAAGGGCGGGAACAGGATGGCGTCACGTCATCTGTGGACCGCAAACCGCGCATGCTTGTAATCGTGGCTCTGGCCAACAAGCTGGCGTGGATCGCCTGGGCAGATACTCAGCTTCTGCTGCCTCGATCGCGGAGGCACCAACAGCGTCCGTCATCATTGCCATGTCAGCTCTTTTCCTGTGCTCTGTCGAGTTTAGCAGAACAGCCTACCCATCTGGGTGTCTATACGCGCGGCAACGTTGGTTGTGTCGATGAGCTGTTCACTACCCGGTGAACGCCCAACTGCGCCAGGCGTCTACGCCCCCACAGGACGCCTGGCACCCTCTGCCGGCGATGGTTCTTGACGAAGCTGTTGAGACGTCATCAGGCTATGCCTCCCAATATGGTCGGTACGCCCAGAAGCAACGCGAGCCGAGTGATGCGGACGCGGAACTCGTAGGCAGTCTTGCTTGTAGGGTCGCATCATTCTTGTTTGAAGGAGCGGCGCCCGCACCTCCAAGAAACTTTTGGACGTCCAGCGCTGGTCGGTCACGCATGTTCACCAAGTAATCGCTTAGAGGGAGTCGATTATATCGACTTGGAAGCATTCCGGGCCGAAACGAAGCCGGCCTGGAAAGGGTCGAACTTTGGCTAGATCGACACCCTCGTCAAACGCGAACGAAATGTGTGGCGAGTAGCTGGGAAAATCCCAGCTCATTCCGAGCCGGCGAAACTCGGCATGACGCTGGGAGAGCCGCCGGCAGCCGAAAATCAACACCAACACGCCACCAAAATTCCGGACCGATCGTCGGTTCCCTGCGCGCACGGTCAAATCGCTCGCGCATGGCAAGATCTGCTCCCAGTTCACCGTGTCGCAAGAAGTTGCGATCGTCACATGCAGCCCGTCCGCGGCCACGGTATCGGCAAAACCTTCGGATCTGGCCCAGTCCAGAAATTCACCGTGGTTGAGAAGCGATCTGCTGACGAACATGTGTCAATCGATACTCGGAATGAAAGTTGCTCGAAATTCCTCAGGCCAAGATCGTGTATCACAACAGTCCGGCTTCATCGATCCCGGTGAGGATCACTCTTTCAGGCCGCTGACGCGGCATCATGACGCCGGCGCCGGCGAGATCTTTCCTTCGAGCGGGGAAAGAAGGCTCCGCCCCCTCTCCCCCGCTGGTCCGCCCGAGCTCGGAAGCAGGAGCGGGTGCTCCCGCTTCGCTGGATCAAAAAAAGGAGAGACAAGATGACCGTTTATACCGAAACCGCACGCTTCGACACCGCAAGAGCAATGACCGAAACCGAAATGCAAAGGGTCGCTCCTTCGATCTTTGCGACCACCGCCCATGAGAGCCGATCCGACCGCTTCAAGCCAATTCCAACGATCGAGGTTTTGCGTGGATTGATGGCCGAGGGGTTCGTGCCCGTCGGTGCCAAACAATCGGCAAGTCGCACGGAAGGAAAAGCAGATTTCACGAAGCACCTTATCCGTCTGCGCCGCATTGATGATGGGAAGACCTATCGAGTGGGCGATACCGTACCTCGACAGCGAGGAAGCTATTGCGGAATATATCATGGCGGCGAGCGAAAATGGTGACCCGAAAGAACTGGCGATGGCTCTTGGCGTTATTGCCAAAGCACGGGGTATTTCTGATCTATCGCGTCGGACAGGCCTTACCCGTCAGGCGATTTACAAGGCGTTGAGTGGAGAAGGAAATCCGGAGCTCGGAATAATTGCCAAAGTGGCGGACATTCTTGGCCTCAGGCTATCCCTTGTCGCGAAATCTGAGGCCCGACCAACCGCTTGAGCGCGCCGTTGTCGACGGCTTTCCTGTTCCGTACCGCATCAAGCAGCGCGGGCCAGGCGCAAGGAGAGCCCAATCCCCTCCCCTCGGAACTCCCCTGCCCACCCAGGAGCAAAATCTCCTTTGGACATAGGTTGACCCTCCGCGGCAACCTCGGGTTCTAAAGCTGCCGTTTCCCGACCGGCTATGATAATTCCGATCAAGCTTTGCCTGACGACAAGAGACCGACCGGCGTCATAACGACGATGAGAACGCCCGCTTGTATCAGCAGCCATTTGTCCGGTCCGTAGACCACGCACCAGAGCGCCGCCAAGCAAAATACGACTGCACTGAAGATCAGCCACTTGATCTTGAAGAAGAGAGATTTTCCCCACGACGACAACATCATGTAGGGGGCTAGAACAATTGCAAGCAGACCAGCCAGCGTAAAAGTCAGTTCCATAAACGTCGATTCCTGACAATATTTCAATGAGATAAGGATAAGCATTTTCTGTCGGAGAGCCAATTCATCTGGCTCTTTCCTCGGTGACGCACAGCTGGTCGAACGCTTGATGCCGGATATAGCGAGATGGACTTCGAACGGACCGCTCATATCGCAACAAGCCTCACAGATATGGGCATTGAGACGCGATACGATATCGTTCGAGCTTTGCGCAAGGAGGGAGCCAACCGTCGTTACGTCGATCGCTGGCAACTGCCATGCTTGGGCTCCAAGGGCTTCAATCGCCATAAGCAAGGCGTTGCCAATTGGCGAATATGTCGATAGATTTCGATTCCATCGACATGTTATGGCGACATGTCGTCGTTATCGACATATCCGGAGATCAAAGCAGCCGGAACAGGAAGCTTCAGCATGCCATTTCGGCCGGACCGTCCCTACAATGATCTACCTGCCCTGCCCCCACGCGCAGACGTCGAGACAAAAGCCGTCCTGAAAGCATGTATCGCTGCTCGCGCAGCCGTAGCCGAGCTAAAGGTCTCTGGCGAGCTCATTCCAAACCAGTCGGTGCTGATTAATTCGATCCCTCTGCTCGAAGCGCAAGCAAGCTCGGAAATCGAAAATATCGTCACCACGACTGACCGGCTGTTCCGCTTCGCAGGCGAGGCCGGAAACTCTCCAGACCCGGCGACGAAGGAGGCGCTTCGTTATCGGACGGCGCTGAACCAGGGATTCCAGATGCTAAAGGATCGACCGGTTTCGACCGCAATGGCGATCGAAGTCTGCCGCACAATCAAGGGCGTCGACCTGGATATCAGAGCAACACCGGGAACGGCTCTGTTCAACGAGGCGACCATCGAGGTCATTTACTCGCCGCCGGAAGGTCGCGATCTCCTGAGGGACAAGCTTTCGAACTGGGAGCGTTACATTCATGAGGCCGAAGACATCGACCCACTGATCCGTCTCGCCGTCATGCACTACCAGTTCGAGGCGATCCATCCTTTTACGGATGGTAACGGAAGAACAGGCCGCGTCCTAAACTTGCTGTATCTCGTCGACAAGGGCCTGCTTAATATCCCGGTACTCTATCTCAGCCGCTACATCATCGGCAACAAGCAGGATTATTACGGCCGACTCCTGAACGTGACAACGCAAGGAGCGTGGGAGGAATGGATCCTCTATATGCTGGAGGGGATTCGAGAAACGGCGAACTGGTCGAATACCAAGATCCACGCAATCCGCGATCTTCTTGACGCGACAAGCAGCCGGATGCGCCGTGAGCTGCCAAAGATCTATTCGCGCGAATTGGCGGAAGTGATCTTCGTCAATCCCTACTGCCGGATCTCTAACGTCGTCTCGGCTGGAATAGCCAAACGGCAGGCCGCTGCGGTCTATCTGAAAGCACTTGCCGACGCCGGAATTCTGACGGAGATAAGGGCCGGCCGTGAGAACCTTTATATCAATCCCGCCTTGCTCGAGCTGCTCACCGAGCATCGACCGCGGTGACGTGGCTATTCATAGCCCATGGCACGTCAACTAAGGCAAGACTTGCCATCCATATTGACTGCGAATGCTTTCAGCGTGCTCGAGCCTTGGAACGATTGAGGATGGACAAATCTGGGATAGGCGGATCAGCACCTATCCCAGCGATAGATCTCCGACGCAGTTACTGCCAAGCAGATGCTTTACGATGTGGAGCCGAGCCAGAATACGCGCACGACCTATGATCCTGCACATTGAGTGCCTGAATGCTGTGAACAAGGAAATCGCCTCTCGTGTGCAAAGAGCCTCGGGACGAAAGTGATCGAAGTATTGACAGCCGTGCAGAATGCCAATTTCCTCATAGAATTCAGTATGATGACGCCGGAAATTGGAGATGACGATGCCTAGAAGGCATTTGCTGGCGAGTGTAAGCGCTTCAAGGCGTTTATGCATCGAGATTGGCGCGTAGCGCCCCCTCAACCCGACTATGCCTTGAAACGATCGAAGGCCGTCAGGTGTTGGACCGGCGGATCGGCTTCCTCCCAGCGGTAGATTTCCGCGCGCAGATAATGAAGCTCCTCCCGCAACGTTTCGTCATCGACTTCTATCCACCAGGACTTCGGTCGCCCATCGCTGCCATCGGACCAGCGATATCCCCTCGCCTTCAGATGATCCTTCATCTCGAACGGGCTATGCTCGGCAAAAATACGCACCCGCGATTGCCCGCTCGCGCGGACCAGCTCAGCGAATGGCGTCTCCCCATCCCCGACACTGCGATCGAGCACCTCAAGCAGCGCAAAACAATCGTCGACGGCACGATGACCATCGTGAAAATAGCCCGCCTGCCCGATCAAGTATCCGAGCTTGGTGCCCTCAAAACCACGGCTACTCCAGTCGATCTCGGAAACGGAACAGGCCCACGCCTTATTGGCGAAAACATTTGAAAACGCTTCGCAGAACGGACGATCGAAGCTGGCATTGTGGGCTATCACCAGATCCGCGGACGCAACCATCCTACGGACCTGCTGCATGTCGATCATCTGACCGGCAACCATTGCATCGGTAATACCGGTGAGCTTCGTGATTTCAGGCGGGATTGGCGTGGTTGGCTGATGCAAGCCGCCATAGACACCGATGACATCACCGATCTTGCCGAAACCGTCAAATGAGAAGGCAACCAGACCGATCTCAATGATCTCGTCGGTACGCCAATTGAGACCGGTTGTCTCGGTATCGAGGATCACACCAATCCGTTCGAATTCCGCACGTCTGATCGTCGATAGCTGTCTTGGTATAAGCTTGCGCAGAATACGGTACTGACCGCTATCCTCGAGCCTGCGCACCATTTCATCGTCCGTGAGAGAGGTGGGCGCTGTCCGGCTCTTCGATCGGGAAGGCGCGTCACTCCGTTGCGGTCGCATGTCGACCACCGGTTTTGCAAACATGTCGAGTTGAGAGTCCATGCCAGCTTTCGGAACGTGATGATCAGGCTGTAGAATAGAAAACGGTCAAACACCGGGCAACACACAAACTACCTTTTGCACTGTTGCGAGCCGGCCCGGCTTGTCTTTTCCTACTGGGCAGAGCTTGCCGCCGAAGGAGAGAATCGATCGGCGAAAACACGGGCACTTCAGGCGTTTTGCCTCTTCGCACCCTCCCTTAACTCGCCTTTCGCCCAGCAGGCGCATTGGCGCGCATCAGTGCCATCAGCATGGGCCCGAGCGAGAATTCGCCCTTCTCGGCTCGGCGGGTCAAATTACGCAAATAGCCGCCGGCTGAATTGATAAACCCTCCTCGCTCGAAGATGCAGGCAATCACCGCGGCCGCCATCTCAGGTCCCATGACGTCGCACGCATCCTGGTAAGCCGATGGGCTAACACCGAGCATCGATCGGACTGTAATCGCCGCGGACATCAACTCGCGCCAACTCCCGATCCTCCCATTTGGTCCATACATCGCTATTTCGGGGCATGCCCTCAATACCAGCCCCAACGGGAACGCCTTGATCGGCTCGTCCCGCCGCCTGATGGCTAGGCTCGATTTTTCTCCCTGCTCTTTTTCGGAGCGAGGTTCAGATTCAGTGATGGAGTCGGTATTTGAATTCTGTATGTGCTGACGGTATTCGTCATCATTGGTGTCGGAATTCTTGGAAATTAGCTGCATTTCCAGCGTGTTGAGAAGCTCTTCGAGCAGCATCGTCATTTCATCGAGGATGTTGTCGAGGGCCTCCGGGGTTTTCGCTTTGGCGATCTGAGAAACAGTGCCCACAAAATGGGCCTCAAACTTGCCCCAATCGCCAGATGCACCTTCTTCCATGGCGGCCGTCAGTATCTTGCGAATATCCCGCCGGCAGAGGGAGATCTTCTCTTTCACGATCTTCAGTTGGTTCCGCTCGAACGCGGCCTGCTGGGCCAAGCGAGCCAGTTCTTCAGAGCGGGCGAGGAGCGGCGCCAGACTGAAGCCGAACGCTTCTTCGACCGCGCCAGCGCGATCTTTTCGCGCATATCTCTTGCCGTTCGGGCTATCCTTTCGATGGATCATCCCTGCGTCCACGAGAACCGCAAGATTCTCGCGAAGTGTCGTTCCGGCAATCCCGTTGGCCCGCGTCGCGAGTTGCGCATTCGACGGGAAAACCACCAAGTTGCTTCCTTCCGCCAAGCATATTTCGGGGTAGAAGGAAAGAAGCGCGTTGAGCACTGAGAGGGCCCGATCCCGAAGCCCAAGCAACGATCTGGCATCACAGATGTCGCGATAGACCTTCCACTTGTCGACGGATTTACCTGGTTTGATGTCGGCCGACTGCATCTGACCTTTTATCAAGGCAAGACTCATCGCCCGCCGCCCAAAGGGCGTCGTCACACTTCCCAACTGCATTTTTCTTCACCTTTCAGAAGGCAAAAGAAATCTGCTCGCTCAAACGGCGCCAATGACTCTTGACAGTGATTCGGGGAAATGCGATTCTCATGTTGCTACACGATGAGGAAGGCTTCCACGACGGCAACGTTTGGGGGCCTTTTTCTTTTGCGGTTCAGTCTCCCGTTCGCTCAGTTTCAGTTCGCTGGAAGTCCTGGTAGAGGCTTTCCAACTGCTCGGAAAGGAACGCGCCAAATCGCGACGCGTCCTTCGACTTCAAGGAGAGCGTGAACGCTCGTCCTGCATCCCTTGTCGAAACCGCAACTGCCTTTTCTGCAAGCGCCCAGGATTTTTCCACGGGCTTGCTGGCTGGCTTTTGGGGCCTTTTGAACTTCTTCAAGTGCTCCAGGAGCGCGTTGAAACGCGCCCCGACCGAAACCGCTCTGAAGCCATCGCTACCGACAAAGTCGATTGCCCATTTGGCGCGGGTTGGATCTGCGACGAGCTTTTTAACGTCTTCCCATCGGTCCCGGCCCACACCTTTGGCCGATCCAACGGCATCCAGAATGGCTACGGGGACGTTGTCCGCGACCGAGAGCATTCGGGACAGAAGCGTGTCGTCCACCGTCAAGGCCGTCTTTATGGTGTCCTTGGTCATGCCGCTAGTCACGAGCTTTTTGGCGAACAGCGATTTCTCGATAAACGTCAGATCGGCTCGGGCGGTATTTTCCTGGCCCTGGGCGATGACGTGGGCAATATCCTCAAGTGGCTTTATGACGGCGCGAACTTTGATACCGAGTTCCCTTGCCGCACGCGCCCTTCGATGCCCGTACACAATCATGTACCGGTCAATTTCATCCGGGTGAGGGCGCACCAATATCGGCGACGACTGACCGGCTTGCCTTATCGCTTCGACCAGTGCCTCAAACTCGTCTCCGTCGTCGCTGATCCTGTCGACGAACGCAGAGGCATCGAGCAGATCAGGCTCCAGAAAAACTACGGTCTCGCCTTCGAGGACGCGCATCGAGTTCTCTGCCATCTCATCGAGAGACTGCATCATCGAACGCGATGCGCCACGGCGGGCATAATCGGCGCGCGTTTCCGAAGGACCGTCGCTCGTCTTTTGTGTCGGTGATGCGCTAATGTCCGCCAGCAAATGCTTCCTAGCCATCGTCACCTCCTAATTCCGGCTCCATCATACTGAATTTTATGACGAAATCGGCATTCTGCACGGCTGTCAAAACTTTGATCACTTTCGCCCCCAAGCTTGATGCATGAGAGAGGTGATTTCCTTATTCACAGCATTCAGGCACTCCATCGCACGGTCATAGGTCGTGCGCGTAAACAGGCTGCGCTCCACTTCATAAAGCGTTTGCTTGGTGATGCCCGCATCCGAGATTGCGGTCGACTTCACCATCTGGGTCCGAAGCATCCGCTTGTTGAACATGGCTTGCATAAACCCGACCATCTCCGCCTGCGGACCGTCGGTAGGCTCATAGCGCGTCACAAGATAGCGGAACCATTTCAACCGAACCGTCGCACCGGCACTTTTGATCGACTGCAGAATCCCGCCAAGCATCAGCAGGAACTGGCTCATCGACATGATATCCAGCATCTGCGGGTGAACGGTGATCAACACGGAGGTCGATGCGGTGAGGGCGGTCAAAGTGAGATAGCCCAATTGCGGCGGGCAGTCGATCAAGACGACGTCGTATCTGTCATCCACTTCCTTCAGTGCTTTTGAGATGCGTGTGAAGAACATCCGTCCTTCTGGCGAGCTCTTGTTGGAAGCGGCGAGGGGAGTTTCGTACTCATATTCCTGGAGTTCGAGATTGGCCGGCACGATGTCCAGGCCCGGAAAATTGGTGGGACGGATCACGTCTTTGATCGACTTGCGCTCGTCGTCGTAGCGCAGCGCCTCAAAGAGAGACGGGTTTTTGTCAAGCTCGGGCTGTATGCCGTGCAGGGCGGTGAGCGAGGCTTGGGGATCGAGATCAATGGCAAGAACACGGTGGCCCGTCAAAGCAAGGTATTGTGCCAGATGCGCCGTGGTCGTGGTCTTTCCGCTGCCGCCCTTGAAGTTGACAACAGAAATGACCTGCAGCGCCTCACCCTCGCGGCGGCGGGGCACATATCGCTTGAAATCGGATCTGCCGTGCTTGTCAAGGAACTGGCGCAGCTCAAGCATTTGCTCGGCAGTATAGGATCTGCGACCCGATCCGGTCACCTCCGGAACGGGGCCCTTGCCTTCAAGGTGGAGCTTCTTAATATGGTTCTGTGTTACACCAATATACTCGGCAACTTCAGCCGACGAGAAGAGGCGAAGACCCTTCTCAGCATTCGGCGGATACTGCTTGAGGCGAAGCATGTTGAGATTATCCGAGATAAGCTCGCCCTGCTCAAGGATCTCCTCATCGAAGTCCTTGTCTTCGTTGATGTTCAGGTTCGCAACCACGTTCAATTTCGCCGCCATCTTGAGAATAACGCTTTTCCGAGGCACTTCACCTCCAAAGCGTGATTACTATGGGCGATTCTCTGCGCTCGGCAAGATGTTTTTGGTTAACGCTTGCTTAATATCCACTCTCATAGAGAGAGGAGAACAACGTTAGATACCGGCATTACCGACGTGTTTTCAGTGTCTTACATTGAATTATCAGCGGAGGACTCACCTTTCGGTACTCGCACTTTTACCAGTGAATTCGCGCCCGACAAAGCGAGCACCAGCCCATTTAAGCGTCTCGCGCACTCAGGATTCCTGGCGCCGGCCAGAATCACTCACTAGCACTTTGATGAGTAGAAAAGGCGGATCTCCTCCCGCACACCTGGCTTCGTGACCATCGAAACGGAGGCAGCACGTGCACTTCACGATACTCAACAATTCGGTTTGCGCCAGGCGGATGCGTCTCGCCGACGCCCTGCGCGCTGAGCGTCTTCAGCACTCTGGGGAGAGGCAGCCCCGGGGCAGCGTTAAGGATGACGCTCTTTCGACTGGCTATTTCAACTTCGCCAAGCAACACGTCGCCCAGGGGCCAGCATGAACCAGTTGCGCTCCCTTCCACGCCTTATCCGAAAGCTTCAGGACGCGCTCGGGGACCGGCTATGTATTGCACTCGACGATCCCACAGTCGTCGAGATCATGCTCAATCCCGACGGCCGGCTCTTCATCGAGCGGCTTGGGCACGGGATCGCGCCGGCAGGCGAGATGAGCAAAGGCGCCGCCGAAATCGTCATCGGAAGCGTGGCACATGTTCTCAACTCGGAGGCAGACGACACCAGGCCGATCGTCTCCGGCGAGATCCCGATTGGTGGGCATCGCTTCGAGGGCCTTCTTCCTCCGGTCGTCTCCGCCCCATCCTTTTCGATACGACGTCGCGCCTCGCGGCTGATACCGCTCGATGATTACGTCACGGGCAAGATGATGACATCTTACCAAGCCTCGGTCATCCGCAATGCAATCAAATCGCGGCTCAACATCGTGGTGTCGGGCGGTACCGGCTCGGGAAAGACCACGCTTGCGAACGCCGTGATTGCCGAGATCGTGGAAACGGCTCCGGACGATCGACTGGTTATCCTCGAAGACACGGCCGAGATCCAGTGTGTAGCGGAAAACGCGGTGGCGCTGCACACCAGCGACAGCGTCGATATGGCGAGGCTCCTGAAGAGCACGATGCGTCTGCGGCCGGATCGCATCATCGTCGGCGAGGTGCGTGACGGTGCGGCTTTGACACTTCTGAAAGCTTGGAACACCGGCCATCCGGGTGGGGTGACGACCATCCATTCCAATTCTGCAACGTCAGCCCTGCAACGCCTCGAGCAGCTCACCGCGGAAGTCAGCCAGCAGCCGATGCAGACTGTCATCGGCGACGCTGTCGATCTCATCGTCTCAGTCGAACGAACAGGGAAGGGGCGGCGGGTGACCGGTATCGTGCATGTCGAGAACTTCAGCGCAGGTCGCTACTTGACCGAATCCTATGCGGGGGAGGGGCAACGAGATGCCGCATGAGCACCGTCGAACGATCGTCTTCCTATCCATCCTGTCGGTCTGCGTATCAGCCTCGCCAACGCTCGCCAGTTCCGGCGGCGGTCTTCCCTGGGAGGCACCGCTCCAGCAAATCCAAGAATCCATCACCGGACCGGTAGCCGGCTTCATCGCGTTGGCAGCAGTCGCAATTGCCGGCGGCATGCTGATCTTCGGCGGCGAACTCAACGATTTCGCGCGGCGTCTCATGTATGTCGTTCTGGTCGCCGGCATCCTGCTGGGTGCCACGCAAATCGTCGGGCTATTTGGCGCGACCGGGGCCTCTATCGGATCCATCGCGGAAGGCTCGACAGAATCTCCGCCCAGTGGGGGAGGGGAGGCGACAATTGGCTGATCATCCTGTCTCCAACCTGCAGCGCAATCGCATACACCGAGCTCTGTCACGGCCCAATCTCCTGATGGGGGCCGATCGCGAGCTGGTGCTGATCACCGGCCTTGCGGCGATCATCCTCGTCTTCGTGGTGCTCACCGTCTATTCGGCGCTGTTCGGGATCGCAGTATGGATCGTTGTCGTCGGAGCTTTGCGGACGATTGCAAAGGCCGATCCGATGATGCGGCGCGTCTATATCCGCCACATCTCCTACAGGCCCACTTACCGCGCAACCTCCACCCCATGGCGCAGATACTGAGGAGGTTCGGATGGCAGCACTCAGCAAATTCAGGCAGTCTGGACCATCATTTGCGGATCTAGTGCCCTATGCCGGCCTCGTCGACAATGGCGTCATCCTCCTCAAGGACGGATCGTTGATGGCCGGCTGGTACTTCGCTGGTCCCGACTCCGAAAGTTCGACCGACGTCGAGCGCAACGAAGTCTCTCGCCAGATCAATGCGATCCTCTCACGTCTTGGATCGGGCTGGATGATCCAGGTCGAAGCCGTGCGAGTTGCGACCGTCGACTATACGATGGCCAGTGCATCGCACTTCCCCGATAGGGTCACGCGCGCCATTGATCTTGAGCGTCGTGTGCATTTCGAGCGGGAACAGGGGCATTTTGAAAGTCGCCATGCGATCATTCTGACCTACCGGCCGCTCGAGCAACGCCGCTCCAGCCTCAGCAAGTACATTTACTCGGACGAGAAGAGCCGGACGCAATCCTATGCCGATACCGTGCTGTTCATCTTCCGCAATGCGATCCGGGAGGTCGAGCAATATCTCGGCAATACCATCTCCATCCGCCGGATGGTGACACGCGAGGTGCCGGAGCGCGGCGGCACGAGGGTCGCTCGGTATGACGAGCTGATGCAATTCATCCGTTTCTGCGCGACCGGCGACAACCATCCGGTCCGGCTGCCGGATATCCCGATGTATCTGGACTGGGTGGCCACGGCCGAGCTGCAGCACGGCACAACCCCGATGGTCGAAAACAAGTTCCTCGGCGTGGTCGCCATCGATGGGCTGCCGGCGGAAAGCTGGCCCGGCATTTTGAACGGCCTTGATCTGTTGCCTATGAGCTATCGCTGGTCGTCCCGGTTCATCTTTCTCGACGCGGAGGAGGCAAAGGCACGCCTTGAGCGCACACGCAAGAAATGGCAGCAGAAGGTGCGGCCATTCTTCGATCAGTTGTTCCAGACCCAGAGCCGCTCCGTCGATCAAGATGCGATGGCCATGGTCGCTGAGACCGAGGACGCTATCGCTGAGGCGTCGTCGCAACTGGTCGCCTATGGCTACTATACGCCGGTCGTGGTGCTGTTCGATGAAGACAGTGAGCGGCTGAAGGAGAAAGCCGAGGCGATCCGAAGGCTGATCCAGGCAGAAGGGTTCGGCGCACGCATCGAGACCCTCAATGCGACGGACGCCTATCTCGGCAGTCTTCCTGGCAACTGGTACTGCAATATCCGTGAGCCGCTGATCAACACCCGCAACCTTTCGGATCTGGTTCCGCTGAACTCCGTCTGGTCGGGGAGCCCCAATGCACCGTGTCCCTTCTATCCGCCGGCGTCGCCGCCGCTGATGCAAGTGGCATCCGGATCGACCCCTTTCCGGTTGAACCTGCATGTCGACGACGTCGGGCACACGCTGGTGTTCGGTCCGACGGGATCCGGCAAATCGACCCTGATCGCGTTGATCGCCGCCCAGTTCAGACGGTATGAAGGCGCTCAGATCTTCGCATTCGACAAGGGGCTGTCGATGCTGCCGCTGACGCTTGGCGCCGGCGGCGATCACTATAATGTCGGAGGAGAAGAAGGGGAGGGGGCACGGCTTTCCTTCTGCCCGCTGGCGGATCTTTCGACGGATGGCGATCGCGCCTGGGCGTCAGACTGGATCGAGACGCTTGTCGCACTGCAGGGCGTCACCATCACGCCGGACCATCGCAATGCGATTTCCCGCCAGATCGGCCTGATGGCAAGCGCCCGCGGCCGGTCGCTTTCCGATTTCGTTAGCGGCGTGCAACTTCGCGAAATCAAGGACGCGCTCCACCACTATACCGTCGACGGACCAATGGGGCAGTTGCTTGATGCTGAGACGGACGGGCTGGCACTCGGCTCGTTTCAGACCTTCGAAATCGAGCAACTGATGAACATGGGTGATCGCAATCTCGTGCCGGTCCTCACCTACCTCTTCCGGCGCATCGAAAAGCGGCTGAGCGGAGCGCCGAGCCTGATCATTCTCGAAGAAGCATGGGTTCCGCTTGGGCATCCGAAATTTCGCGACAAGATCCGGGAATGGTTGAAAGTGCTTCGCAAACTCAATTGTGCGGTGGTGTTGGCGACGCAGTCGATATCCGACGCCGAGCGCTCCGGTATCATCGACGTGCTCAAGGAAAGTTGCCCCACGAAAATCTGCTTGGCGAACGGCGCAGCACGCGAACCGGGCACACGAGAATTCTACGAGCGGATCGGATTCAACGAACGCCAGATCGAGATCGTCGCAACCGCTATTCCCAAGCGGGACTATTACGTCGTCTCGCCTGAAGGCCGGCGCCTGTTCGACATGGCTCTTGGGCCCCTGACCCTCTCTTTCGTCGGAGCGTCCGGCAAGGAGGATCTGAAGCGCATCCGCTCACTTCAATCGGAACATGGTCCCGAATGGCCCATCCATTGGCTCCAGACAAGAGGATTCCACGATGCCGCATCGCTTCTCAGCCAAGACTAAGCTGTTCGCAGCGGCAATGTTCGCGACGGCGATCACGCTGCCCGATATCTCGATCGCAGGCGGTGTCACCGGTGAGGCGACTGAATTCACACAGCTTGCCAACAACGCCGAGCTGATCAAGCTCCTGGAGAGCTCAGGCACTCAAGTGGGGAACCAGGTCAAGCAAATCAGCCAGCTTGCCGAACAGATCCAGAACCAGCTGAACATATATAGCAACATGCTGCAGAACACTGCGCGGCTTCCCAACCAGATCTGGGGGCAGGTGGAAGGTGATCTGAAGAAACTTCAAAGCGTAGTCTCGCAAGGACAGGGGATCGCTTTCTCGATGGGCAATGTCGATGACGTGCTGAAACAACGCTTCAAAAGCTTTGCCGATCTCAAGTCGAACCTTCCGAACGGCGAGAGCTTCTCTTCAAGCTATCAGACATGGTCGGACACCAATCGCGACACGATCGCCGGGACACTGAAGGCGGCCAATCTCACCACCGATCAGTTTACGAGCGAGGAGCAGACGATGGGCTCCCTTCGCTCAATGTCGGAGACGGCCGACGGCCAAATGAAAGCCCTGCAGGTCGGTCACCAGATTGCGGCGCAACAGGTCGCGCAAATGCAGAAGCTTCGTGGCCTCGTCTCGCAGCAGATGACGATGATGGGAACCTGGTACCAGTCGGAACAGACGGACAAGGATCTGGCGCAGGCGCGCCGCGAGAAGTTTTTTGCGGCTGACGTCAAATCCATTCCCGAAGGCCAGAAGATGGAACCGCGTTGGTGAGCCGTTTGACGATCACGGTTTTGGTTGTCGGTACAATCGGCATCACCGCGGCAGCAACCTGTTGGTTTGTCGCACCGACCAGCGGGACCAGTGTCGTCTCGAGGGATGAGCAGCGCCGCCATTACGAGAGGTTCTTTAAGGCACCACCAGAGAAACCCCTTGTGGGACAGGAGATGCGGCCGCGATGGTGATCAAACTCAGCCAATGCTGGCGCGCATCGTTGCTGGCGGCACTCATGATCTTTGTCTCGTCGCCAGCACTTGCCCAGGAAGGCCAGATCCTGAGCGAGCTGGAAAACCAGGTCGTCACCGCCGCGCGAGGCTGGGAGTCTACCGTGATGACCGCGGCGCGGTCGCTGTTCTGGATCCTTGCGGGCATCGAGATCGGTATTGCCGCAGTGTGGCTTGCACTTCAGGCGGCATCGCTCGACAGCTGGTTTGCCGAATTGGTGCGCCGGATCATGTTTGTCGGCCTGTTCGCCCTGATCCTCGATCGCGGCCCGGCCTTTGCAAAGGCCGTGGTCGACAGTCTCTTCCAGATTGGCGCCGGCGGCGGAACGGCGTCACCCGCCGCAGTCTTTGACGCAGGCATCCAGGTTGCCGCCAAGATGTCGACGCAGGCGCAGTTCGGGTTATTCGAGGACAATGCGCTCGCGATTGCGGCGGTCTTCGCGATGGTGGTGGTTGTCATCGCGTTTTCTCTGGTCGCGGCAATTTTCGTTGCCGTCATGGTCGAGATGTATGTCGGGCTTCTGGCCGGCATGATCATGCTCGGACTTGGCGGCTCATCCTTCACCAAGGATTTTGCCGTTCGATATCTGGTCTATGCCTTCTCGGTCGGCATGAAACTAATGG
This sequence comes from Martinezella rhizogenes, assembly GCF_000799715.1. Classification (GTDB taxonomy): domain Bacteria; phylum Pseudomonadota; class Alphaproteobacteria; order Rhizobiales; family Rhizobiaceae; genus Rhizobium; species Rhizobium rhizogenes_C. The sequence goes on along the minus strand of NZ_JUHG01000005.1, from coordinate 39,192 downwards.
CTCTGGTGATGATCGCCCGGATCGGTTCGGACGTCCTCCTGGGCCTGGCATCGGCACCCACCGCGGAATCGGAACAGTTCATCACCTCGCTTGCGATCGCCGGGATCTCGGTGGTCGTCTTCATCGTCGCCATGTACGTGCCCAACATCATTCAGGGCGTCGTCCAGGGTGCTTCGGTCAGCGGCGGGATGGAAGCCATTCGCCATGGTGGGCAGGCGGCATCCTTTGCGGCGGGTGCCGGGTTCCTTGCCGCCGGTGGCGCCGCTGCCGGCATGGCTGCGGCAAATGCTGCACGGGCGGCGGGTTCTTCGGCGGCCGGAGCAGCGTTGAAGGGAATGGCGTCGGGCGCCGGTGCAGTTGGAAGGGCGGCAGGATCGGCCGCCAAGGATAAGGCGATCGGCTCGCCGGGCGCCTATGCAGGCTCGATCATGGGTCTTGCAAACGCAAAGCTCGATCAGGCGGCCGGTGGTGGCAGCCCAAAGGCACCGGGACCGCTCCGTGACGAGAACAAATGACATCGAAGGATTTGACAAATGGCTGCACGACCTCCGCCTGAAAACCCTTATCTTGCCGCACGGCAGGAATGGAACGAGCGTTACGGTTCGTATGTGAAGGCGGCCGCCGCGTGGCGGATCGTCGGAATTGCCGGCCTCAGCATGGCCGTCATCGGCTTTTCCTACGCGCTATACCAGAGTTCGCAGGTGAAACTGGTCCCCTATATCGTCGAGGTCGACAAACTCGGCACGTCGGTCAGTGCCGGCTTCCCCCAGCAGATTGAATATGCCGATCCGCGCGTCGTGCGCGCGACGCTCGGGAGCTTTGTAACAAGCTTTCGGTCCGTCAGCCCGGATGCCGTCGTGCAGAAGCAGTATATCGATCGGACCTATGCACTGCTTAGAACCTCGGATCCATCGACTGAGAAGATCAACGCCTGGTTCCGCGGCAATTCCCCATTCGACAAGGCGAAGCAGGCAACTATCGCGATCGAGGTCAACAACATCGTCGCTCTGTCCAACCAATCCTATCAGATCGACTGGACCGAGTTCGAGCGCGACCGCAAGGGCAAGGAAACCGGCCTACGGCGTTTCCGGGGGATTGCGACCGTCACTTTGACCGCCCCCCAGGATGAGGGCGTCATCCGCCTCAACCCGATCGGTCTCTACCTTCGCGACTTCGACTGGACGGCACAGCTTTGAGGGGACTGAAGCACAATATGAAGAACACAATCAAACTTGCCCGGCCGATTCGCCTTGTCCTATGCGCCATATTGGCTGTCACCACAGCGTTCCCGAACCGAAACGCAACCGCGCAAAGCATGACCACCAACGAAGCCAAAGGCACGGGCCTTTCCGGCAAATGGCGCGGCGGCACCGGCCTCGTCACAAAGGGGACGGACGGAAAGGTGATCTTCCTGTTTGGAGAGATCCAGCCATCGGTCGTCTGCTCGCCCTTGCAGGTCTGCGACATCGAGCTGCAAGGCGGCGAGGTGGTGCGTGACGTTCTTGTGGGCGACACGGTTCGTTGGAAAGTCGAGCCGGCGACCTCTGGGGCCGCGGGCGGCCAAGCAATCCATCTGATCGTCAAGCCGTCCGAACCCAGCCTCGTCACATCGATGGTGGTGACCACGTCGCGACGAACCTATCATATCCAGCTGAAATCGCATCCGAGCCAATACATGGCACGGGTCGGATTCGAGTATCCGGAAGACGTCTCCGCAAAGCTTGCCGACATCAACGCCCGTCTGGAAGCGAGTACAATCCCAGGTGCGGGCGTTCCAGCCGAAAGATTGAACTTTTCCTATTCGGTGAGCGGGCAGGCGTCATGGCGGCCGACGCGCGTCTACTCCGACGGACAGAAGACCTACATCCAGTTTCCGCGAACGATTTCGGGCCAAGACGCGCCGGTACTCTTCGTCGTCTCGGGTGGCCAGAACCGCATCGTCAACTACCGCATGAAGAACAACATGATGGTGGTCGATTACAACATTGATCGCGGCGTTCTCGTTTCCGGCGTCGGCTGGCGACAAGAGAAGATCGCCATTCGTAGGGGAGGTTGATGATGCGCCTGCTCATCATTGCCCTAATTGGGGCTTTGGCCGGTTGCCAGACGGGCACCGACGCCCTGCCCACCAGCACCGCCCCGCCGGAGATTTCAGCGGCTGCATCCAGCGCCATCGCCGGTGACATGGTCAGCCGGTTTGCTGAGCATGTGGGGCAGCGAACGGGCACAATCATTCTCAAGACAGATGTCTCGCCCTTCGCGCAAGCGCTTGCAGCGGCCCTCAAGGGCTGGGGATATGCCGTCGCCACAGACCAAAAGATCGATGAAAAAGGGCCATCGATCCAACTTGCCTACGTGGTCGATAGCTTCGAAGGACAAACACTCGCACGTCTTTCAACCGATAAGCTGGAACTCGCCCGGGCTTACAGCACGACTGCCGCCGGCGCCGCGCCTACCAGTCCGCTCTCCGTCATGCAGCGCGACTAGGGGAGGGGAAACATGGTGCAATCCTTGCAACTTGGCGGAGCACCTTCGCCGGACGAACAACAACGGGGCATCCGGCGGCTCAATCGCCTGCCGATCATCATCGTGATTATCCTCACGACCCTGTTCTTCGCGGTGATCATCTACGGGCTTTCCTCGCGCGGTTTGTACTTTCGGGGAGATCAGGGGATCGATGCCGCATCGGACTCTTCGGCGTCCAGCTATGCCGAGCAGCTGAAACGAGGGATCTCCGACGGCATCATCGGCGAGCCTGCCCAAGCCCAGGCGTTTCAGCCAACTCCCGTCGTTCAGGAAGAGGTCGCTCGATCCGACAAGCGTCCGGCGATCGACCGACCGGAAAGGGAGAACACGGCGAGCAGGCTCGAACCCGAGGAAGAATGGCTAGCGCGGCTCGAGCGCGAGGAAAGAGAACAGTATTTGCGCGAACAACAGCGTCAACGGATTGCGCGATTGCAGGCAAGAAGTGCGGCGCTCGATTCACCGCTGACGGTGGATGTGAGCATTACCAGTGCGAGCACCACGGGCGTCGACCCTTCCGCCAATAGGAGCGCACGGGAGACGTCTTCGAATAGTGCACCCGATCTTTATGCCGCAGCGCTGAGGGCAGGTCTCGGCGGGCAGAATGTCGATCCAAACGGACAGACGAAGAAGAGCGACTTCTTCAACCAGGATATCAAGGATCTCGGCTATCTTCCAAATAGTGTCGTCCCCCAGCTTTCACCCTATGAGCTGAAGCGCGGATCGGTCATCCCCGCCACCCTCATCACCGGCATCAACTCCGATCTTCCCGGACGCATCACAGCGCAGGTCAGCCAAAATGTGTTCGACAGCGCCACCGGTCACCGGCTTCTCGTCCCGCAGGGAACCAAACTGTTCGGTCGCTACGATTCTGACGTTTCCTTCGGCCAGTCACGTGTTCTGGTCATCTGGACCGACATCATTTTCCCGAACGGCTCAACGCTGCAAATTGGCGGGATGTCGGGGACGGACGCGGGTGGCCACAGCGGGTTCGCCGACAAGGTCGATCGTCACTATCTCAGAACCTTCGGATCTGCAGCGCTTCTCGCCATCATCGGGACTGGCATCGATATGTCGGCTCCGGAAAGTTCGACGCTCGCGACCCAGGACACCGCCTCGGATGCTGCCCGAAGGAATTTCGCGGAAACATTCGGCCGGGTCGTGGAACGAACCATCAACAAGAACCTCGACGTGCAGCCGACGCTACAGATCCGCCCAGGCTATCGGTTCAACGTCCTCGTCGACCAGGACATCGTCTTTCCAAATGCCTATCGAGAATAGCCTGCCCTTTGAGGGCCGTATCTCGGTCACGACAGCTCAAAGGACCGGGGACACGGTATGCCACGCGCCCGCAGTAAAACGGTGGATGGGTGTCGTCTGGTGCCGGCCACCACAAATCAGTAGGCAATACGCCCGTGGAAATGGCAGGATGATTCATGACAAAAGATAAGAAACCCAGCCGTTCGGCGCCCAGGGACAAGGTCGTGACCAGCCCCATCGGCGGCAGGAAAGCCGCAAAATTTGCGCTGGTCGAAGGCCTTACCATGAACGCCGATTCCAAGTCATTGGCACGAAAGCTTACCGCAAGCGGCCTGAAGGGCGATGCCTATCGCAGCGAGATTATCAAGGCCTTCAAGAAGGGCTGACGGGTGGTCGGCTACAATGCCGTCGAGGACCGGCTGTGCTATCCGGGCACCCATGTTCTGCGCAACAAGGCGGATATTGAAGACCAGGACGTGCTGGATGAGTTCGAACAGCTTATGTTCGACTCCAGGGCAGCGGCGGCGCTTCGTTGCACAATGTACTTCTGACGCCAAACTTCTGATTTCAGCGTGGACAAGTGCCAGCGCTCATCTTCAGAAGATCGGCAAGAAGCGAGCGGATCTGCTCCCATGGAAAATCGCTGTTGTTGAGGCCCGGCTCCCCATGAGCGAGAATGGCATGCAACTTGGCGGCCGCTCCATCGACGGACGTGGACGGTGTCTCCCAAAGCGTTTCCGCCAATCCGATTGCAGTATTCGCGGCCGCTTCTTCCGCCATCCTGGCACGGCTATATCCTAGGCGCCGGTCGGCGGCATTCCACTTCTCGACTTGAGAGGACAGTTCGGCTTTGGCGCTTGCTCGATCCTCCGCGAATGCCGTTCCGTTCAGCCAGCGGTCAATCTCTTCATCGGTGGTCGCAACGATCGGCCCGTTCTGGCCTGGAACCGGCAATTTCACGCGTGGGAAGCCAACGGAGCGGAACAATCTCGTTTCGAGGCGCTGTTGCAACCTGCAGAGCCTCACGAACTCTTGATGAGCGGTCAACCATTCACGCCATATCGCCAGAGCCGGGTCAATATTGTCGTCGTTGCGATCCGAACTTTGGTCCGCTGCACTGGCCCCTGATGAAACGGCCTTCGCTTGCAGAAATTCTGCTGCCACCGAATGAAGGTTTTCACGGGTGATTGATGATACAGTTCTGCTAATCTCAGAATCAGCCATGATCCGAGCTCCAACCAGCTTGATTGTGGTCAGGCCGAGTAGGGCGTTCCAGCGCCCTGCTTGGCCGTCTGCGACAACGCAGATTGGAGCATAGTAATACGAAAGTACGGCGGATCAACACAATTCGCCTACAATAGGCGATTTTTGGATGCTACCAGTTCAGTGCCGAATGGCGCGCACAGCCCTTGGATTAAAAATAGCAGAACTCGCACACCTGGCAAAAGTGTCTACCAACACCGTTGTTCGCTTTGAAAGTGGCGCAGAACTAAAGCAATCCACGGTAGACCACCTACGTGCCGTCCTCGAAGAAGCCGGGATAGAATTCATCCCAGCGAATGGCGGCGGTGTCGGCGTCCGTTTCAAAAAACCGACTTAGGGCAGGGGGATTATAGCAAGACATGTTTGGCGCGCGCACTCGACACTGTGTGTTCGGTCAGATTCCTGCTTCCTTGCGGTTCGCATCGCCTAGAGCAAAGAAGTGCGTGTTCCACATTTTCGGCCTCTTGAAACGACGGCGAACTAAGTCGTTGACATCACGAAAATCGGAACATACAGAGAACATAAGCAATCAGACCTTGCGTAACCCAATGTCTGCGCAATGTTGTGGATAGATGTGAGTGTGTCTTCCGCGCAGTAGCTATCATTAGGTCGGCGCGCTTTGATGTTCGCACACGTCGGTGCTCAGGATTGCGAGCCTGAGCTTAAAACGTTGGTCCTGAGAGCCGGATCAGGAGGATTCTATGACCGCACTTATGATTTCTCGACATGACGACGGGCCTGCGGTCGCTCCGATTTTTCCGGGTCGCGAAATGGGGGCTTATGAGGCGTTGTGGCTGGAAGATCGAGCCACGTTTAAAACCATTGCCGATCGCTTTCGCTCTGACCCAACGGCTCTCCCTTCCGATTTTGTTCGCCCGGATCTGGCCCGCGATGCCGCGAGCAAGGTCTTAGCGCACTTCGAAAAGGCCGGGATCAAGAGATTTGGCGTCAGGGTAAATCACGCTGGCGATTATCCGCAAAAACTGCGGGATGCAAAATATCCTGTGGAGGTGCTCTACTACCAGGGAGCATGGGAACTGGTTGAGACCCGGAGTGTTGCGATCGTCGGCAGTCGAAAAGCATCACCAGAAGGGATCGCAATCGCAAAGCGGCTGTCGGCATTGATGGTCAGCAAAGGGATCACGGTTGTTTCTGGCCTTGCCGAGGGGATAGACACTGCAGCGCACACCGCAGCGATCGAGGCCGGCGGACAAACGATTGCGGTCATCGGCACACCATTGGGCGTCTACTATCCGAAGGCCAACATCGATCTGCAGAACCAAATTGCGAAGGACTATCTGCTCATATCTCAGGTCCCGGTCCTGAGATATGCTCGCCAGGCAGTTCCCCAAAACCGGTTATTCTTCCCAGAACGAAATGTGACAATGAGCGCGCTGACGGAGGCGACCGTCATTGTCGAAGCTAGTGATACGTCCGGCACCTTGATACAGGCCAGGGCAGCTCTTCATCAAGGGCGCAAACTGTTCATTCTGGAATCCTGTTTCCGGAGATCCGACATTACCTGGCCGGCTCGGTTTGAGCAGCTTGGCGCGATCAGGATCAAGACTCCTGCCGACATATGGAGCGCGCTTGAGCAGTAAGCTTACTCGCCTTGACGCGACACTGATCGATCAGCACACCAAACTCACGTTTGACGACGAGGTCTACTTTTGGAGGGAATATACCTCGGGTCGGAACTATACGTTCGGGCCTGGGAATGATCTGATTTCCAATTTGAAGAAGAAGCCCAGTCAAGCCAGTGCGGGCGAGCTGTATCACAAAGACCGGGTCATAAACGAGAGTTCAAATTTCTTTCGCGGCGCGATCAATCCAAATTGGCTTGCGGATGCGACGCTTGTGCCTATCCCTGGTTCAAAAGCAGCGAACCATCCCGACTACGATAACCGGATGACAAGAATCATTCAGGGCATCCGGCCCGCCCCACCCCTCGACATTCGAGAACTGATAGTACTCGGGCAGTCAATGAACGCTGCCCACGAGGCGGTTCCGGGCGAACGGCCATCAGTAGAAGACTTGCTGGAAGCTTACAGTCTCAATGAGGGCCTTCTAAATCCGGCACCGAGACAAATAGGGCTGTTTGACGACGTCCTCACGGCGGGGGTGCACTATCGGGCCTGTCTCATTCTGCTTCGGCGAAAGTTTCCCGACATCCCGATCGTTGGATTTTTTATCGCTCGGCGCGTCTTTCCGCCGGCGAATAATATCGGCCCGGATAGTTCCCAATAGTACTCCCGGCTGGGTCCACCACCTACCTGCCGACCAGCCCAGCGAATTCATCGCCAGTAATCTCATCGACGCGGTCTGGAAACACCGGACTTGTGCGGTCCTTCAGGTCGAGGTCAAAAACATCTCCGAGCGTGGCACGTCGATGGTCAGAAAGAGAACCTGGTAAAGCTTCAGGAACCCCTTTTCGAGGATCGTCGGGCGGGCGAGCCGGGATCAGATCGGCATGCTAGAAATTCCGCGGGCTGACAAGCGTTTTACCCAAGCAGAAATTTTGCATCGAAGCCGGCGTTATCGGCTTTCTCCATGAATCTGAGGATATTCAGGAGAAAAAGACCAGCTTACAAAAGTGGAGCCGCCTCAGCAGGCTTCCAATTTCTCGCCGCTGGGGTGAATGACTACTTCCGTGCTTTGTCAGCACTCGTGGTCGACATTTCGTTGTCCGGCTCCTTGCGCGCAGCATGCAGGAGCGGGCGCGCTTCCAATTCGGCGAAAGGATGAAAAGGTTTGAATGAGTGGTTCCACAAGATGGTCGATGCCTCGGTCGTTGCCACGAGCAGCCAGGATCTGAAAACCCAACTTGTACGGCTTACGAGAGAAAGCGGTTTCAGCAGCTTCAGCTACCTCAACCTGAAATCCCCACCTGTCTTGATATCGAATGCTCAGAGCGGATGGCAGAAGAGATATATCGAAAAAGCCTATTCTCTTATCGATCCGATTCTTGAAACGGCCAAACGCAAGAGGCAGGCCTTTATCTGGTCTGCCAGCAGCGTACCCAGAACGGCTGCCCCAGAGCATCGAAGGTTCTATGCGGAAGCGGCCGAATTCGAGATCAGGGCCGGGATATCCATCCCGGTCAGAGTAGGATTTGGACGCCTGGCGATGATAACGCTTGCGGCCGATTCCGACGCTGCAACGCTTGACCGCCAGATCGATCCGATCCTCGCCGCCAATGCCGCCACACTCATTCACGCCAGATTTCATCGTGTCGAATCCGCCCCGATTTTCACGCCGGTTAACAGCAAATTCAAACCGCAGGAGATCATGTGCCTGAAGTGGGCAGCGGAGGGAAAGACGATGCGCGAGATCAGCAAGATCGAGGGCATGAAATACAGCACGGTCCGCTTTCATCTCGCTGAAGCCAAATCCAAGCTGAATGTCTTCTCTCTGCGCAAAGCGATCACCCTTGCCATGACGCTCAAGCTGATTTGAGCAAGTGTTGCGGTCGTCACTCCGCGTCCGGGACAAACCCCAGAACGCTAACGAGTGAGGACACCACCGTTTGCTGGGCGTGCAATCCGATCATGGCCCCTACATAGTCCAAGTGGGCCAACTCCCGCTCCGGGCAATTCTCGGCCCTCGCTGTCTGATCCTGCCAAACGGAGTATTTTTCCTCGGCCACGGCCCGCAAATGCCGGTGAAGCGCGATCGCTTGCCGGGCGAGATGTTCCTTATGGCTTGCCGATAGCGTCTCAACCAAACCCACAATCGGCTCCAGGCTCCGGCTGTTGCCATATTCCGACATGTCGATTACTCCCCCAATTCAAGTGACCTTGGCCCTCCTGAACATCGCAAGGACGACGCGCCTGGCTAAAACTCTAAAAAGCGCCGGATCACCTATTACGCATATACAATGGTTGAACGATACCCCGCGATCAAGGCGAATAGTCCGCATCATCACACGAATAGACGTGAACAGCCTCTGGCACCCAACTCTTTTGGGAGCGAGCAAGGGCGTCTACTGATGGGCCTGAAGGTTGACCGCGTCCGTTAGATCGTCCTAAGCGGCGGAACCGTCCGCTCAAATAGCATAAGGCACCAGCCGCATTGGATGACATTGGCGACGGAATGTCGTATCTTCACTGGCATGAACGACGACCTGCACATCTCCCCATCTTCAACTCATCGCAGCCGTTCGGCTGTCGATGCGCTTGTGCTTGGGACGGTGAACGCTCCCTACAAGCGGTCAATTTCTGCAGAAGAGCTTGCGCAGGTGCTTGCATCGGGCAACCTGCGGAATTGGTTGGTCCATGTCGCGACTTATTTCACGGATGTTAGACCGACACTTGTTATCGAGTTCGCCGATGCGCACGGTATCCGGTATCAAACGCTTGAAGATGTCTACTTCAATGTGAAGCGGACAACGGGTGAACGCAATCTCGATCTGGAGGCCGCGCTTGTCGCACCGGCACACGCTGCTTGATCGAGCGATAAGCTTTTCCTTCGCCGAACTCCAAAAATTAGCGTCTGGGTGCGCGGGACAAACCTAGCACCCGGGTGTCGCTGTCGTGGTCACCTGCGGACGATCGACACGCGCCATGGCCCTGGAGGTCGGATTAGTTGCCGAGCTTGAGCGCTTCGGTGTCCAATTCGTCACTGACAGATGCTGGCGCATGATCACCGATCCCGTAATCCCCTCGACTGCGAGAACGGTAACGACGAACTCTGGCAAATACGCGCCGCGCATTATGGTCCAGGCCTCACGAAGCGGCGCTTTTATCTCGGCAGTTTGGCCGCTTGCATAACTGCTGCGTGCGAGGGCAGATGTGGCAAGGAAAAGCCTCGTTGGATGCGACGCCCGGAGAGGGCCTCAGCATCGCCACCCAGAGGACTGGCATTCCTGTAATCTTCGTGCTACATATTTCCATAATACGTAGCGCAAAGATGACAAAATGCCCACTCCACACCACCCTCCCGCCGCCGTCCGCCGCGCCCTGCGCAAGCTTGGCGCCGACATCCATGACGCACGGCGGCGGCGGCGGCTACCGATGGCGGTTGTGGCGGAGCGCGCCTTTACCTCGCGCTCGACCCTGCAAAAAATAGAAGCCGGCGACACAAATGTCAGCATCGGCATCTACGCCGCCGTGCTTCAGGCGCTCGGCCTGCTTGAGGGCCTGAGCCAGGTCGCCGATATCGGCAATGACAGCGTCGGCCAGGCATTGGCAAGTGCCGACTTGCCTAAACACATCCACCTCAAACGAGCGGCGGGATCGTCCAACGATGGCTGATTTCGAAGTTCATATCGAGCTGGATGGCCGCACGCGGCCAGTGGGGCTAGCGAGAAGCAACCGGGTCCGAGGCGCAGAAACCGTGCTCTTCGAATATGCCGCCGGATGGTTCGCCGACCCCGAACGCTTCTCTCTTGAGCCAGCTCTGACACTGACCCGAGGTGCCTTCGCGCCTCCTTCGGGACAGGCCACTTTCGGCTCCGTCGGTGACTCCGCGCCCGACACCTGGGGTCGTCGCCTGATGCAACGCGCCGAACGGCGCCTTGCTGCGCGCGAGGGGCGCGCCGTTCGCACTCTTGCGGAGAGCGACTATCTGCTCGGCGTCGCCGACGAGACGCGTCTTGGCGCGCTACGATTCCGCTGGGTCGGCGATGAAGCATTCCAGGCGCCGATCCGCGCCGGTGTTCCCGCCCTGATCGAACTCGGCCGCCTGCTCCAGATTACCGAACGGATCCTCCGGGACGAAGAAACCGACGAGGATCTCCAGCTTATCTTTGCACCGGGATCGTCACTCGGCGGCGCACGGCCAAAGGCGTCGGTCATCGATCAGCACGGACACCTGTCAATCGCCAAGTTTCCGAAGGAGACCGACGACTATAGTATGGAGACCTGGGAGGAGATCGCGTTGAGGCTGGCCGAGCGCGCCGGCATCGCGACGCCGTACCATGAGCTGATTGAGGTTGCGGGCAAGGCGGTGTTGCTGTCGCGGCGTTTCGATCGTGCCGGTCCCGTTCGAATTCCTTTCCTCTCGGCCATGGCGATGATGGGAGCCAGGGACGGCGAGCGCGGCAGTTACCCGGAGATCGTTGACGCTCTGGTGCAGCATGGCGCCCAGGGGAAGACCGACGCCCACGCCCTCTATCGACGTGTCGTCTTCAACGTCCTGATCTCGAATGTCGACGACCACCTCCGCAACCACGGTTTCCTCTGGCTGGGAAAGACCGGATGGTCGCTCTCCCCTGCCTACGACCTCAACCCCGTGCCAACCGATCTCAAAGCGCGCGTGCTCACGACGAACATCGACCTGGACGAGGGCACCTGTTCGGTCGATCTGCTGGAGGCCGCGTCAGAGTTTTTCGGGCTCACGCTGCCCCAAGCACGCGCCATCATCAGGGAGGTCGCGACTGTCACAGCGACCTGGCGCGACACCGCCAAGGCGCTCGGCGCCCGGTCCGCCGAGATCAACCGTATGGCCAGCGCGTTCGAGCATGACGATCTAAAGCGGGCGCTGAGGCTGTCCTGAAGGCCTTTCCCAATAGCTTCGATCCCGTAAGCCCGGCGCGGGTGCTGCATATGGCGGGTGGTTCATACAGGATAGGTCGCTAACGCGACACGCACGGATCGTCCCAGCAGCGTTGATCCGCACGCAGCAACGAGACAGAGCGTGACGTCACAGCGCTGGAGACAACTTCGCCTGCGAATGCCTATTTTCCTGCTGATTTCTAAAGAGAATTCAGGAGTTACACAGCTTTCAAAGCGCGCCATGCTACGGCTGAACCCGCATCCGATGGAGTAGCTGATGCCGCAACACCAGAAGATCTTTGACAGCGTGCCGGAAGGGATGATGATCGGCCAGGCAAGTGCGATTGCCCACCACGGCGAACTTCTTCAAGGCGTTTTCAGGATTGGAGGAGGGGGGCTGCGCCGCGGCCTGATCACCCTTCCCTACTCTGATCTGAAATCACGGGCGACATTCTGGCCGTCTCACTCTTCAAGGATCACGGTCAGACCTTCAGCGTTGAAGAAGGCCGCGCGCGCAGCAGCACTTACGCTCGATCATCTTGAGCTTGCGGGCGTCGGAGGAGAGTTGACGATCGAAAGTACTATTCCGGTCGGCCATGGTTACGGCTCATCGACCGCGGATGTCGTCGCCACGATTAAAGCGACTGCCCGTTCGGCCTCCCGTTGTCTGACGCGCGCAACCGTGTGCAAGCTTGCCGTCGAGGCCGAGGGAGCAAGCGATGCAATCGCCTACGGATCTCAACCGGTTCTGTTTGCCCATCGGGAGGGAACGATCGTCGAATTCATGCCCGGCGACTTTCCGCGGATGATCGTTGTCGGAGGGCAATCGCGAAGTGGACCGATCAACACGGATGATCTTCCACCTGCGCGCTACTCAAATCGGGAAATTGAAGAATTCTCCGTCCTTCGAGCGCTCGCTGTTGCCGCTATTCGCCACAACGATGCGAGAAAGCTTTGTCATGTGGCGCGGATGAGCGCGGAAATGAGCCAACGTCACCTTCCCAAGCCCGATTACGAGAAGATCAGGGCTATTGCCGAACGGTTCGATGCGGACGGAATTCAGGTTGCGCATAGCGGCAGTCTTGTCGGAATTCTCTTCGATGCATCCCGCACGGACGTCCGCGTCAAATCCGCCTCTGCGGCTGCGGCATTGACCGGCCTTGGCCTCGAAGGGACACAGTGCTTTCATGTCAATGCCGGAGGTCCGGTCGTGTGATGGCCAGTCGCGCAACACGTTCCATGCTGCTGTCTTGCGAGGCACCGAGGATGGTGTCACTTCAGAGCAATCTGCACGCCGCCTGTTTTTCTCTGATGAAACTCATCCCGGCACGCTACATGCTGGACCGCGCGGAAGACGACGGATTGCTGACGCCCGGCGGAACGATCGTCGAGACGACATCGGGAACATTCGGGCTGGCTCTGGCGATGCTGGCGGCCATTCGCGAATATAGGCTACGGCTCGTTACGGCATCGAGCCTGATCGACGATACCTTCAAACGACGTTTGGAATTCCTCGGCGCCGATCTTACCGTTGTCCCTGACCCGGAGGGAACAGGCGGTCAGAAGGAGCGGCTGACCAAACTTCAGGAAATCCTTTCGGCTGACCCAAAGGCATTTTGGCCCAATCAATACGACAATCCGGGCAACGCACTTTCATATGGCGGCGTTGCAGAAACGCTGGTGCGCACCTACGGCCGGATCGATTGCCTGGTCGGCTGCGTGGGATCCGGGGGTTCCTTGTCCGGCACGGGAAGTCTTTTGCGACTTGCATTTCCCAACGTCAAGATTGTTGCGGTCGATACCCATGGAAGCGCGCTGTTCGGCCAGAAGGTCGGGCGTCGGCTTCTACGTGGACTCGGCAACAGCATTCTGCCCGCCAATCTGGATCACAATCTCATCGACGAGGTTCATTGGGTCGGCGCAGCGCATGCCTGGACGTCGACGCGCTCGCTCTATCGGCGCTACGGACTCTATATGGGGCCAACAAGCGGCGCGGCGGTCTTGGTGGCACAATGGGCAGCAGCTCAGGACCGCAGCCTAAACACAGTTGTTATCCTGCCAGACGAAGGACATCGCTATGTCGATACCGTCTATGGAAATGAAAGCGCTATCGCCTTCGGCTTGCCGGCGGCGATCGCCGGCAAGCCGAAGACAATTGATGTTGTCAGGTCGGGATCTGAAGCCGAATGGTTGAGAATGGCCTGGCAGAGGCGATCCTTGACAGACCCGTCATTGCTGCACTGATTGGGCGGCGGCTCTTCTTCCTATGCCACGCGCAACGCTTGCGAATATCGGAAACAGCACCGCGGCGGCGGCCATGATCAGAAAGCCAAGACTGATCGGACTTCGCAGAAATGCTGTGTAATCTCCCGTCGCAATGATCAGGCTCTGTTCCACATTCTGCTCCAGCAACGAGCCCAGCAGAAACGCAAGTAGCAATGGCGCAAGGTCGAAGCCGGCCTTGCGAAGTGCATATGCGCCGAAACCGGAGGCAATCATCACGCCGACATCGAACATGCTGTTGTTGATGCTGAAGGCGCCAATCGTGCAAAACAGCATGATGCACGGCGTCATATAGGCTTGCGGCACGCGTAGCAGCATCACGAAGAACCGAACCAGCGGGATATTGAGGATGAGTAGCATCGCATTGCCGATCAGCATGCTTGCGATGACACCCCAGAACAGATCCGGGTGCTGGACGATGAGCTCCGGACCGGGGGTCACGCCCTGCATGAGGAGCGCACCCATGATCACCCCGATCACCGCGTTCGGAGGAATGCCAAGGCATAGGAGAGGCACAAAACTCGCCTGGGCAGCGGCATTGTTGGCGCTTTCCGGACCGGCGACACCCTCGATGGCGCCGCGGCCAAAGCGTTCCGGATTGCGTGCCAGCTTCTTTTCCATCACATAGCTTGCAAAACTCGAGATGAGCGCGCCTCCACCTGGCAGCAGGCCCAGGAGGAAACCGAGTGTCGTGCCGCGGGCGATCGGCCAGCCAGACGCTTTCCAATCTGCGCGGCCAGGCAGCAGATCCCGCAAGCCGTATGATGGGATAGGTGTCGCATCCGCCGGCTCTTTGCGTTCGGCGGCAGACAGAACCTCGCTGACGCCGAACAATCCCATGGCAAGGACGGCGATGTCGATGCCATCCCGCATGTTGACGCTGCCGAAGGTAAATCGCTCTTCGCCGGACATGAGGTCGACGCCGACGGTCGAAAGCAGCAATCCAAGTCCGACCATTGCCCACGCCCTGACCCTGGAGCCGCTGCCGACACTTGCCGCAAGGGTCAGGCCGAAGAGGACCAGACCGGTCTTTTCGATCGGTCCGAAGGCGAGCGCCTTGTCCGCGAAAGACGGCCCGAGGAAGACGATGCCGAAAGTTGCCACCAGTCCCGCAATAAAGCTGCCAAAGGCGGAAATACCCAAGGCGACGCCGGCGCGGCCCTGTTTCGTCATTGCGTAGCCGTCAAGCGAGGTAACCGCACTCGCAGCCTCGCCCGGAACCCTGATGAGGATCGAGGTTATTGATCCACCATACATGGCGCCGTAATAGATAGCCGCGAGCAGGATGATTGCGCTTGTCTGGTTCAAACTGACGGAAATAGGCAAAAGCAGGCTGACGGTCGCTGTCGGCCCCAACCCGGGCAGAACGCCCACCGCGGTGCCAACGACGACGCCAATCAAGGCAATGCAAAGATTCCATGGTTCGATTGCAACCGCAAATCCATAAAACAGGTTTGTCAAAGCATCCATTGTCATCAACCCCACAGGCCTGTTGGCAGCGGTACGCCAAGGAATTGTTCGAATAGTCCGACGGTGACGACCGCAACGCCCAGCGCGACGGAAGTCGCCCGCTTCCACGAGACGTCTTCAATACCTTTAAGGACCACAAAGAGAAAAAATGCAGCGGCAATTGCCGTGCCGACGATCTCGATCGCCATCAAGAAACCGATAATGACGGCGCAATATTTCACCATCCGCAAGTGCTGAACTGGCGGCGCACCTTCCTCTTCGCTAGCGCTTCGGACTAGGACACCGGTCACCGTCATTGCAAACAGAAGAATGGAGGAAAGGAGCGGGAACAGACCCGGTTTGGGTGTACCGGCGCTCCAGACTCCCATCTGTAATGCCATGAGCACGGCCGCAATGGCGATGATTGCGAGGAAAAGCGCCCCAAGGCGCGACGCGGTCATGGCCGCAACCCCAGAAGGTCGACCTGCTCGCCGATGATACGGTAGTTTTCAGTGACGGTGGCGGTGAACTGCTCGTGCCCCCGGAAACCACGCTGCCCTCCGAGCGATGTCAGGAATGTCTGATAGAGTGGGCTCTCGGTCATCGCCCTAAGCTCATCCTCCCACCAGGAAACCACGGCTTTTGGAAGATCCGCCGGTCCAAACAGGCCATATCCGCTTGAAAGTGCGAGCGGATAACCGAGCTGCTTGAAGGTCGGCACATCAGGATAGTTGGCAATTGGCTCGGATCCGGTTTCAACCAGCAGCCGGATCTTTCCCGATTGCAGATGCGAGGCGTAGTCAGAGGCAACGACAGCATCGATATGACCACCAAGCAGGGCCGTGATAGCATCCGCTCCTCCCGAAAACGGCACGAAGGCTGCCTGGACGTCCTCCTGGCGGAACGCGGCTTGCGTCGATATATGCGCAAGCCCGCGCGGGGCAGCCGTTGCCCATCGCAATTTGCCGGGATTGGCCCTCGCAAAGGTGATGAGCTCCGTCCAGCTCTTGTGAGGGCTTTGGCTCGTGACGAACATCGGGATCGAAATATTCACGAAGGTCGCGATATAGGTAAAATCCCTCAGCGGATCGTAGGGCAGCTTTTGAAGATGCGGCGCTACGACCAACGGGCTTGCCGAAAACAGTGACAACGTCGTTCCATCCGGCACCGCGCGGCGGATCTGGTCGGTGGCAATGGTTCCGCCGGCGCCCGGCCGGAATTCGACACCGACCGGAAAGCCCTCGGATTGCTTGGCATATTCGGCGGCAACGCGGCCTGCCAGATCGCCGGCCCCTCCGGCTGAGAAACCTACGACGATCGTTGCGTTGTGGGTCGGCGGCGGACCTTGATTTGCCCATAGCGGTTTCGCACATCCGGCCATAGCGATAGCGGATGAAATCAGGAATGAGCGCCTGTTCATGGAGTTCCCCTTTTTGTTTTGAACAATCTGGTCGGGGCCGGGCCCTATTCTTTGCCCGGCGGAGTTCCCGCGCCTAGGCTCAACCAAGCCTCTGCGGGAGAATTGAAAGATACGGGTGGCTGGCCATTCCCGTGCGAGATGTCCGTGTCCTTGAGACCAGAGGCCGTGACGACCGCGACAACTTTGTCTTGCGGCGACAGGACGCCCGAGTGTCGCAACTGGGAAATCGCCATCAGCGGCGTCACGGATGAAAGCTCCGCATAGATCCCTTCCGACCGCGCAAGCCGTGTTTGAAGATCGACAAGACCATCATTGTCGACGGGACACGCAATGCCACCGGATTCCCTCAGCGCGGTCAGGGCCTGAAAGCTGCTTTGGGGGGCGCCTATCGAAGAGGCCAGAGTGCTGAAGGAGCGCACGACATCGGGAACACGATCCCCATCACCTTGGAGAGCCGTCGACAGCGAACCATAGATTTCGGCAGCAGCAAGCCGCGGCAGGCGCTTTATCACCCCAAGCTCACGCAGCTCCTTAAAACCAAGCCAAATTCCACTCAGGGCATCGCCATAGCAAACCGGCAGGACACACCAGTCGGGCACGTCGTTGTCCATCTGTTCGACGATCTCATAGGCAATCGTCTTATAGCCTTCGATCCCAATCGGGTGGCTACCGACAACCGGAGCCCGGAATGGCGACATGACCGCCCATCCATGGCGGGCTGCTCCCTGTGATAGAAATGTCCAGCGATCCGATTTCTGCGAAAAAGCAACGATCTCGGCGCCATATTTCTCGATCTGCGCCACCATCGGCCCCGCCGCTCCTGCGAAGGTCGCAACGACGCAACGCAACCCCGCTTTTGCCGCGTAGGCAGCAAGCGACGCACCAGCATTGCCCGACGAGGCCGTGGCGACGATCCGGGCACCGCTCAAGCGCGCATAGGAAACGGCAAGGGTAGAAAACCGGTCCTTGTGTGACCAGGTTGGATTCCTACTCTCGTCCTTGATGAACAGATCCTCGATGCCGAGTTGTGCGCCAATCACTGTCGCCCGCCTTAGCGGCGTCAAGCCCTCGCCAAGCGAGATAGACATTTCGGCCGCGACGGGAAGCATCCCGGCATAGCGCCATAGTGACGGCACATTGGCTGCAACATCCGCAATGCCGGCGTTTTCGACCTCCCATTCACGGTCGAATTGAGCGCGGAAATTCGCCGGTGCTTGCCGACGGCAAACGGTGCAGCCCCGAGAATCGATCTCGAGCGTACCCATACGGATGCATTCGCATCGCAGACAACGATATTGAAGGTTCGTTGCGACACTCACGGCTCGATGGTCCTCATCTGGCCGGCGTCGGTGAGCCGCTCGAGGCCGGCCGCGCGAACCACGAACATATCTTCGACCTGAAGTCCCCAGCGACCAATCTCGTAGTAGGGCGTCTCGATGCAGAGCACCATTCCCTCCTCGATAATGTCGGTGCTCGCAGCCGACAGGATAGGGAGGTCATACCCGTCCATCCCGATCCCGTGACCGACATGATTGCGCTTGTAGTGAGGAAGGCCGGCAAGCCTGACCACGGACATGACATCCTGAAAAACCCGGGATGCCGGCATGCCTGGCTTTACGACGGAGGCGGCGTGCTCGACGCCGGCCAAGAGGGCCCGATACTGATCGCGCACGGCCTTATCTGGTTCTCCGCAGCTCGCGATGCGAGCAATATCAGCCCTATAGTGTTTGTAGCGGCCACCGACGTCGAAGCGAATGACGTCGCCGGCCCGAAGCTTTCGTTCGGACGGTTGGACATTCATCAGCGCTGACCGTTCGCCAAAGCCGATGCAACCAAGGACCGGTGTCGCATCGTCGAGCACGGTACTTGAGTGAAACATCCGTGCCATTTCGACTTCGCTTATGCCGGCGCGCGCGTGCTCGAGAGCAGAGTTAACGGCGTTTTCGGCTATTTCGGCCACGCGCCGCAAATTGGCGATTTCGTCGACAGTCTTGACCGCCCTGACAGACCTCAACATCTCAGCCGCGGGCACCCAGTCGATGTGGGGCAGTTGGGCGCGAATCTGATCGAGGTAGCCGGGAAGGAGGCCGCTCTCATCGACGCCAATACGAGATCGCGTCATACCGAGCGCCTCAATCTCGGCAATCAATGCATTGATCGGACTGACGTCATCCGTCAGTTGGTGCAGCTCGCGGTGGCGCGCGCTGACCGTATCGAGAGCAAGCGTGCCGGTTTCGACGGAAAATGCGCCATAACGCCTGATATTGGCCACGTGCACGACTTGATCGGCGACGAGATCCAAGGTCGCAGTGCTGGTAATGACCGTCGATTTCCCACGGGGCTCGGAGGCCGGCCATACCACATAGGTTTGCGGGCCTGGCCTGATCCATTGCGGGAGTGCCCAGAAGCCGCTGAGATAGGTCACGTTCTCGGCTGACGTTGCAACAACGGCGTCGAGATCGAGGGACATCATGTGCGCCTTCAGGCGCGGGCGGTTAAGCAACATTGCGTTTCTCCTTGGCACTTTCAGACGGTGTGGAGGAGACCCCCTGGCTTGTTTCGACGGACTTTGCCGCTGCGATGACCCACTGGCCGACCTCCGGAATGGACAATCGCGGCTTGGCGGCGCGAGCAAAGGCGACGCTGATCGCCGCCACTATTGTGCCGGTGGCATCACGGATAGGCGCACCGATCGAATAGACGCCAGGGAGGTTCTCGTTGAGCGAGGTGGTGTAGCCAAGATCACGCGAGTGGCTCAGCTGTTGCGCGAGTTTCTCCGGGTCGGTGATTGTTCTTGGCGTACGACTGACGAATGGCTCGCTAGCGTCGAGTGCTACGATCTGTTCGGGCGTCCAATCAAGCATCAAGGCTTTGCCGAGCGCCGTCGAATGTAGCAGCATCGGTTCTCCCGGTATCGCGCGGATCACCAGCGGGCCACTACTTTGGACAGTGGAGAGATAGACGGCCCGGTTGCCCCGCCTCATGCCCAAGAAAGCGTTCATGTCGCTTGCAGCGAGGCGCTGCAGTTCTACTTCAGCCAAAGCGACAAGCCGATCCTGCTGGAGCATCTTGCGGGCCAGATTGAGGATCCCGTGTCCGATCTGGTATCGCCGGGCCTGACCCGTCTGCTCGACAAGGCCCTTCTCGGCGAGCGTGTTGACGAGCCGTTGAACGCCCGACGAGCTGAGGGCAATCCGCCTTGCGATCTCGCGTACTCCGAGCGGTTCGTCAGCTTTGCTGAGAAGTTCAAGGATTGTGAGGCCACGCTCGAGTGACAAGCTACCTTCCATTTTATGGTGTCCCTAATCTGCGCACACTGTTCCAATAATCGGATTAACGCAGAAAATGAAGGTGTCTGTCAACACATAATGTCTACTATAGTGTGTCGTCCTATAGTGTGCATCCCGCGACGATGCCCACATGGACATCAACTCGGTCATCGGTGTGAACATACAGCGCATTCGGCGGAGCCTGTCGGTAACGCAAGAAGAACTGCATCACAGGACCGGATTGACCCGTGGATATCTGAGCAAGCTCGAAAAGGCGACGGGAACCCGACAATCATCTCGCTGCAGAAGATTGCCGATGCCCTCGACGTGACGATCGAGGATCTGGTTCGAAGACAAAAGTGAAACGATTCTCGGTATTTATCGTTGATCAATCGCGGATGACGTCGAGGCTGATCAATGATTTTGCGTCGGTCTGGAGCGCAGCAGCCAGGGCCTCCAGCGTATCGACAGTCGGGGAATTCTCTTCCCGCTCAAGCTTGCCTACATAGTTCTTGTTCAGCCCGGACAACTCGGCGAGCTCAATCTGGGATAGTCCCGATCGATATCGGAAGAGCCTGAGGTTTCGCGCAAATATTGCAGTTAGCCGCATTGCAACATCATCGTGCTGCGGTGCGGTGTAAGGCTACCTATTATAGTATGCAATCAACCGTTGCGACCTTGCGAAATTCGGTTTCTGCACAATTATTCAACTGGAATAAACGCCATAGCCGACCAGCTGTTATCTTGTTCCAATGATACCAACCAGGGGCAAATTGATTCACAACGGACATATCCATGAGCCATGCCCGACTTGACGACGATGAAGGTAGCGACCCAACGGGTCGGGTGAATAGCACTGTCGCGGGCGCAGGGATCCGAGCGCCGCGGACAGCGACGGAACTATCCGCCCTCCAGCTTAAACCCGACAAAGGTGCAAACGATATGGCAGAGGCGACCTCACATCGGATCCGGAATTCAGTGCGCCAGAAGCCGATCCTCACACGACGGGAAAAGCAGGTCCTGGAAAGTATAGCAAATGGAAACACGGCAACGAGAGCGTCAAAAATCCTGGGCGTCTCGGCGGCGACGGTACAAACGCATCTCCGCAACGCCCAGCTCAAGCTGCAGACGGCAAACAGCCTGCACACGGTCGTAGAAGCCATCCGACGAAGCGAGATCGTCGTATAGTCCGCAAGGCCAAGACGACAGCGCCATCCTCAAACCAACGGTCGCTGCCATCGGCCAAAAAGGTCATGTAGCCGGGGAGCGGTTCTTTTCGAGTGTCGATTGGGCAACGATGATGTGGGGTCAGCCGGCGGCGCAGTGCGCTCCCCGATCATGACTTTCATCCGATGACGGCAATCCCATCACTTGCTTTTTCTCGTTTCCAAGGGTGGCGCGATATTGCTCGGCCGTGGCTCATCCAAGGATCTGATCGTCAGTCGCGCGCTCAGCCCGCGAGGCTTCCGGTCATGGAGGCTGAGCTGCCCGCCGTGATGCTTTGCGACGCCGCTGGCAATCGCCAAGCCAAGGCCAATACCAGCATGCTCACGCACCGGGCGTGCTTCGTCTCCCTTGAAGAAAGGTTCCATGACTTTCACCTTCATGTCGTCCGCAACGCCTGGTCCATCGTCGTCGATCTCGATAGTGACGTCGTTGTTCGGTCCCTGAATGAGGACAACTTCGATGTTCTCAGCATAGCGAGAGGCGTTGTCGATGAGGTTTGTGACCGCACGCGTCAACAACGTCGGCTTGCACGTCATTGGCAATCTTGGAGGGCCGGTGAACGAAATGGATACGCCCATGTCTGCGAACCCGGAGACAATCGTCTGCAGAAGGCTCGTCAAGTCGGTTCTATATGACAGACCAACATCCGCCGTCATATCCTTAAGATAGGTCATGCTTTCATCGATCATGCCCGCCAGCGTGTCGATATCGAGCAGCATTTGCCCTTGTAGTTCAAGATCGGTGCAGCACTCGGCCCGCATTCGAAGTCTCGTCGGAGGCGTGCGCAGGTCGTGTCCCATCGCACGCAGCATATTTGCACGCTGATCGATGACTTTCTTTATTCTGGCCCTCATTGTGTTCAGGGTCTCGGCCAGACTTTGAAGCTCGGAGGTTCCGCCGGCCCCACAAAGGGACTAGAGATCTCGTCGTCCAGGCTGATCCTGCGTGCCATGAGAGTAAAGCGAGCAAGGGGACGCGTGATCAGAAAACTGAGATAGAGTGACAGGCAGAGCACGGGCGCCGTCAACAGGCCGACCCAGAACATGTCCGCGATCAGATTGGCCCCGTAGGCGGGCAGAAAGCAGGGCCTCGGAAGCTCGTAGCCGGGCAAGCACTGGCGTTTCGAGAGGCAGCAATAACGGCAGCTCGGGCTCCCGGGGATCATCCTCCCATCGATAAGACCAGGTTGGTCGGCGCCAGGCGTGATTTTTCACGCCTGGCGATCACACTTGTCCAAGCTGCCTCACGCAATCGGAACACAGGTCATTTGTTCGCGTCGCTACGGCGATACAGGTTCCAGTAGCACATTTTCGTCTGCACCCTTCGCGAGCGCGGCTGGCCTGCGGCACTGGCTCTGAATTCTGACATGGCTTTGCGATCGGCTTGAAGTCTCCAACGCCGCGAGCACGTCCAGCACATGGTAGGCCAGGTCCGCATTGGCTCGAAGAGGGCGGTGCATCCTTATGGCGACGGCCATGTCGATCAGCCCTATGACGCGATAGTCAGCCACCTCCTGGCCAAATATCGTGGTGCGGTTGGCCTGCCCGAACGCAAAATCAGCCGTCGAAACTGGCCGCCACTCCCCGCTACCGATCGCGATTTCCGGTATGCCGCCAAAATGGTTCGGATCAGGATTTTGAAGGCTGCCTTCCGTCCCATAAATCTCCATTCTAGGTCGCTTGGTCGCCCAGACATCCCACGACATCGTCAGAGACAAATTGGCACCGCAGGCGAAGTGCAAGCTGCCGTTGATGGTGGTCGGAACGGCCACATCGAAGGTCGTGCCGTTCAGTTTTTCGCTGCTGATTGTGCGCTTGTCGAAAGCTTTGCTGGCATGCGCGGACACGGTTTCGACAGGCCCGAGCAGGTTGATCAGTTGCGTGATGTAATAGGGACCAATATCAATATGCGGCCCACCGCCAGGCTGGTAGAAGAAGCGGGGGTCAGGGTGCCAATGCTCCATCCCGCGTGAAGCAACGGTCACACTCCCACCGACGACGCGCCCGATTTTTCCCTCATCCACGATTTGCCGGGACGCCTGGTGGGCCGCACCGAAAAAGGTATCGGGAGCGCACCCAACGCGCAGACCTAGCGCTGCGGCCTTTTCCATAACAACGACAGCTTCCTTCAGCGACGCGGTCAACGGCTTTTCAGAGTAGATGTGCTTTCCGGCGTCAAGAATATCGAGGTCGACTTGGGCATGCGCCGCAGGAACGGTCAGATTGAGAATGATCTCGATGTCCGGGTCCAAAAGGATCTGCTCGACCGTCATGGCTTGGCACCCAAATTTGGCTGCCTTTTCCCGGGCCATTTCCTCTCGAATGTCGGCAACAGCTTTCACATTCACCAAGCGTGAGCCTGCGGCCCCCTTCAGATAGGCCTCGCTGATGACCCCGCACCCTATAATACCTATGATCACCGGTTCCATTTGGTCTCCTTTGTCGCGTTGTCGCCCGTATCACAGCGAGGCCTGTTTTCGGCTGCAGGCATTGTCACGTTGAGAGCGTTGGTTGCATCCCGAGCAAGGCCGTCAGACAGGCCGCTATCAATCTATGATCCTCAACATCAGGCAGTCCGCTTACGCCAAGCTCCCAAGCGAATTCATAGTTGAACCTTGGAAGCTGAAGACAGCTTTGCTCTTCGATTAAATCCGAAAGAGAAGACACATCGAGTTCCACGTCAGTCTCCATCGGTTGCGTGCCGACCGGCAAAGCTTGGGCTTGTGAACCACGGACGGAATGTCCTCGATCAAGCGGCTTCGCGGCAAAGTCGTTCAATGTCCTGGAGTTCAAGAGGAACTCCGGGAAACTCCGCGATCGTTCCCAATGGGATAGCGCGAACGGACTCCTTTCCGGCTTCATCGGCAAGAAGATCGCCTATGCGCCCCTTCACGCCACCGCGATCCTTGAAAATACTGTGCAGTTTCGGTCCCATGCCCGGATCGTCGAGCCATTCACCGAGCGTCGACCATGGCGTGAGAGGCACCAGGACCGGTTCTCCGGGAACCTCGATCGTATCCTTTAGGCGAAGGTCACGAGACGATGCGCCGACGTGAACCGTCAGAGCGCCTCCCGCGTAGACCCAGGACTTCGAACCACCGTTCCAATGCATCAGGTTTTCGCGCGTGACCGCGATCTCGACCGTGGCTATCTCGCCAGGCTCAAGCCTGATTTTCTTCCATCCACGCAATTCGAGCGGCGGCGTGATCACGAGCTTGGAATGATCGTGAACGTAGAGCTGGACAACGTCGCTACCAGCCCTTGTGCCTGCGTTGCGGATTGTGACCTTCACGTCGAAAGCAATCTCGTCGACCAGCGGGCGCACGCTGATCTCAAGGGCGGAATAGTCGAAACTGGTATAAGACAAGCCATGGCCGAACGGGTAGTCGACCGTCATGTTGCGGGCGTCGTAATACCGGTATCCGATATAGATGCCCTCGCCATATGTGACGTTCTCATGTTCACCTGGAAAGTTGAGGTAGGATGGGGTATCCTCCAGGCGTACCGGTATCGTTTCAGCAAGTTTGCCACCCGGATTGGCGTCGCCGAGAAGAATGTCGGCAATCGTGTCGCCATGCGCCTGTCCAGTCAGCCAGAATTCGACGATTGCATTGACCGAGTTGCGCCAGCCAGAGGTCGTTACCGCGGAACCATTGCTCATTGCCACGACCATCCTTGTGCCTGCCAGTTGCAGGGCATCGATCAGGTCCAATTGATCGCAGGGCAGGTCGATGTTTGTCCTGTCACGGCCCTCCGCCTCATATTCTCCCGGTAGGCCAAGGAAGAGGATGACGATGTCCGAGCGCCGAGCAAGCGCCGTCGCCTCTGCGATCATTACCGTCGTATCGACCCCTTTGTTGACCGCATAGCCTGGAGCGAATTCAAACGACGCCCCGGCATCGGCCGCCCGGATCGACAGGGCGTCTAGAGCACTCGTGACCTTGATCGGGTTGACGCGAGAGCTTCCGGCGCCCTGGTACCGTGGGGTCCTGGCCAACTCGCCAATGACCGCGACGCGAAGGCCCGATGTCAGCGAAAGAGGCAGAACACCGTCATTGGTCAGAAGAACGGCGGATTCAGATGCAGCCTTCCTCACGAGATTGTGGTGCTGTTCGTAGTCTACCGCCTTGGCCTCTCGGTCGTGGGCCGTCCGTGCAGCCAAAAGACGCAGCCGTTCTACGGTTTGCGTGACAACAGTGTCGGCAAGCCGACCGGTGCCGTGGGCGGTTCTGACACGTTCGTCCTCCTGTCGTCCGGGCATGCGGATATCGAGCCCGGCCTCAAGCGCGGCAACAGGATCGCGCACTGCTCCCCAATCCGAAACGACGACGCCGTCAAAGCCCCATTCCTTCCGCAGAACCTCGGTCAGCAACCATGGATTTTCCGAGGCGTGCAGTCCGTTGATCCTGTTGTAGGATGACATGATCGACCACGCTGCCGACTCCCGTATCGCAATCTGAAAAGCGCGAAGATAGATCTCCCTGAGCGTGCGATCATCAGCGTTGGCACTCACCCTCAGGCGATCGGTCTCCTGATTGTTGGCGGCAAAATGCTTGAGGCATGCAGCGACACCTTCATTCTGAACACCGCGCGCCGCCGCTCCGGCGAGCATGCCGGCAAGATACGGATCCTCGGAATAATACTCAAAGTTGCGCCCGCACAGAGGGCTTCTTTTTATGTTGAGGCCCGGACCCAGCACGACGTCCACGCCCGCCTTGCGGGCTTCCCGCCCCAGGGCCTCGCCTACGACACGGACGAGGTCCGCATCCCATGACGACGCCAACGTGACGGCAGGAGGAAAGCAGGTCGCCGGTGCGCTTCGCTCGAGGCCAAGATGATCGGGGTTCTCGTCGTCCTGCACACGAAGCCCGTGGGGGCCGTCCGCAAAGCGAAGTGACCGAATACCGATTCCAGGTGCATCGATCGTCGTCCAATAGTCAGCGCCTGTCGTCAGCGCCAACGATTCATCAATAGCCGCTGCCATGTTCACGGGGACAACCGTGTTGTCAGTCATTTTGAGCCTCTTATGAATTGGATGAAGATGGCGCTAACGAGCGCGAGCACGGCCGCGAATAGGTAGAGGGAGGTATAATTCCCCGCTGTGCCATCGGCCCCGACGAGGAGCAGAACTGGCGCCAGCATCGGCGCGATTGTCTGAGGTATGGTACTCGACAGGTTGAAGACGCCCATACCTTTTCCCGCCGCGCTGTTCTGGTCTGGCAGCACCTCGGAAACAAGCGCGTAGTCGACTCCAAGATAAAGACCGTTGCCCAACCCGGCGATAGCAATACCCACCAAAAACACTTCGACACTGTGAGAGAAGGCGACGACAATCATCGCAATCACGAATAGGAGTGAAGCGAGCAGCACGAGTGGTTTTCGCCGACCGAGGTAATCGGAAAGCCAACCGCCGCCAATACTTGCAATCGCGACGGCGACAGCAAGGACGAACATGGCAACGGTCAGAACCGGCGCGATCGTTTTGGTCGTGTAACCCAGTCGGTCGATCAGGAAATACGTCTTGTATGTCGTGAGCAGATAGAGTGACGTCCAGGCGAGAAACCGACCAAGCCAGACAAGGCCGAAATCACGGTTGCTGAACGGATTGATCCAAAGCGCACCCATCAGGCTAGACAAGGTCACGGACGCGACTTCGCCCGGCCGGCGTTGCGCTTCGCGCAACGTAAACAAGAAGGGCGCGACAAGGATGGCGCCGAGAACCATCGGCCACACGAACATTCCGGCGCCGTCCGTACCGACGATTTGAATGAGAAGGACGCCCCCGACGACGGCCAACTGGCCGGTCATGCCCATCAGGCCTGAAACGCGTCCACGAAGTGCAAGAGGCACTCGCTCCGGCAAAATCGCGATTGTCGCAGCAATGGACGCGTTGAAACCAATCTGAGCGAAGGCCCAACCGAGGGCAACCAGCGGAATTGTGGGGGCCATTCCGATGCCGAAGAGTGCGATGGATCCGACCAGAAATCCGCCCAGTATGAACGGACGCCGCTGGCCCCAGCGGAGTGTCGAACGATCGCTCAGCATGCCGAAAATCGGATTTGACAACAGGGCGGCCGCAGCGCCGATGCTTGAGACGAAGGCGAATGAGCTTGCCTTGCCCTCGGGGTCAATCTGCCCGACCCTTAGGGCAATACTGACGGATGCGGGCGTAATAAGAGCGACATAGATGCCGATGATCGCAAGTATATACCGCGCGACAAAGGCAGCACCTACCGGCTGGCCGGTCAGCCGCATATGGCGTTCCGGCGCAGTTTCAACGGTGGCGCCCATGGAATGTGTCGAGTGAAGCATCAATCCCTCCTCCAGGTGATGGCAATTCAAATACGACCGGATCCGCCAAAGACTCCCAAACAGATCGGTCAACCGACCTGTCTCTTACTCGACAGCGATCGACCCTGCAAGATGCTAGTTCATTTTAGGATCGACAGTTGGGCTTGAATCATTCGCGCGGCATGTTCCATGCCACCGACGAAGTCGATCGATGAGTTGCGCAACCATTGCATTTGAAGACCGTCTGACGTCGCAAACAGAATGGAAACAAGCAGAGCAATGCGATCACGCTTTTCATCGTCAGTAATACGCTTCGCCCGCGCTATGGCATCGGTGAACCCCTGCAGGACAAGGTCGTACCGTGCAACAAAGAAGGCATGAGCTGGATGACCTTCGGTCAGCGATTCCCCCGTCATGACTGAGAAGAAGCGGACGAGGTTTCGATCTGCGACATTGCGATGGGCCGCGCGCAGGACTTCATCGACGAATTCGCTCCGCCCCTCCGCCACCGCTTCAATATCCGGGCGGCTGGCAGACAGCGGATAGTGCAGCTTCAACACAGCATCTAAAAGCTGATCCTTTCCGCCGAAATGATGATGCAATGCCGATTGAACAACGCCAGCTCGTTTCGCAATCTGACTAAGCGACGTTGCACGATAGCCATGCTCTCCGAACAGCTCGACGGCGGCCGTCACTATCGCTGCGCGCGTACGCTCGCCCTGTTCCGCAATCCGCGGCGCTCGTGGCATGGTGGTCCTATCCTGTATCTCAAACAAACAATTTGTAGCGAAGAACTAGGGGCATCACGCCGATCACGCAACAGCGGGAAGCGATTTTGGCTGGTCTTGGCGAATAGCGCAAGGACACCCCCATGCCAACAAGTGAACCGCTGGATGCATGCCCCAACGACTCGTTTACAATTGCTTGGATCCGCCTGAAAGCAGCCAACACTATTTCGACTGCCGGAGGAGATGTCGTAGCTGGCCACCGATTATCCGTCGGGTTAGCAGTTCGCTATGAGCTCCCACGTAGAAACAGCGCGCACCGAAGACCCTGACAAGTGATTTGCTGATTTGCCGCCGTCGCTCAGCAATTGCACAAATTCGCACAACGATCTGCTGAGACGGTCACGGAAATCAAGGCGGCCGCGATCAAGAGACACGATCGAGAGCTGCGAGATCACGGATACTGCTCACAATCACGCTGAAGAAACCGACACCTTGGTACAGCGCCTGAGCCAATTCAACATTAGCGCAGCCGGATCATTGCAACGCACAATTCTGGCGTCGTTTCGACCACCTTTTGTTGACAATGCGTCTCCACCCCGGGGCCGCCTGCGATATTGCTGGAAACGGCCGAACCCTATAGCGATAGGCGGGCCGACGGGAAAGCTCGTCAGGTCTTGAGGGAAGTCCAATCGTGCAGCAGCCAACTCCATCCGTCAATGTCGCCGTAGAACCTCCGGTTCGGCACATCATACCGCCAATCCTTCTGCGGATACGCCTGTTCTCCGGCGTCGTACTTTTACTTTTCGTGGCGATGCACCTGATCAACCTTGGCCTTGGCCTGCATTCGATTGCGGCAATGGACAGTGCCCGCCGTTTCCTGATGGCACCCTGGATGAGTTTGCCGGGGACGATGATCCTAGCTGCTGCTGTGGTGCTCCATGGCGGCCTCGGATTGTCCGCCATCGCCTCGAGACGCAGCCTCACTTTGAGCCGCACCGACTGGGTGCAGGTGATCCTCGGCTTGATCACGACGCCCCTGTTGCTCAACCATGTCGCACTCACCACTATATGGAGCTTTATCGACGACCGATACGAGCCGGATTACGGCCTGGTGCTGTCGGCTTATTGGAAATTCGTTCCAGTCTTTGCCCTGCAGCAGGTGTTGGTCGTGGTGATCGTCTGGATCCACGGCGCCATCGGGCTTTATAGCTGGCTGGTGCTGAAGCCGGTATGGACGCGGCTTGGGGCATTGGTCACGCCGCTGATGTTCGCAGTGCCTATCCTGGCATTGCTCGGCTTCGTGAAGGGTGGCAAGGAGGCGCTGACCAGGCTTGCCACCGATCCCGATTGGCAGGCACGCATCGATGCGATGATGGGCCGCGCCGTCATCTTCAGGGCGGAACTCGATGCTATCCAGTTCTGGATATTCCTCGTCTATGGGATTTTGGCACTCGCCGCTCTCGGCGTCTTTGCGTATCGCACCCTGCATCTTCGCGCGCAAAGGTTCACGGTTCGCTATGATGGCGACCAAGTTGCGTCGGGACGCAAGGGCCTGTCGATCCTTGAGGTCAGCCTGCTCAACAACATCCCGCATGCCCATATCTGCAGCGGCAGGGGCCGCTGCGGCACCTGCGTTGTTTCCGTCACCGCCGGACCGGAGGCATTGACACCGATCGAAGAACAGGAGGCACAGACATTGGCTCGCATTCAGGCCGGCGAGGGCGAACGTCTCGCGTGCCAAGCCTGTCTCACCGGCGCAACGATCGATGTCGTACGCCTGCGTCCCGCCTATGCCGATGCGTCCGCCGCACGCGATCCGGCCGCCTGGGTCGACGCCCCGGCCGCGCCGCTACAGGCGGCGCCATGAGGACGGTGATGGTGAAACACAACCTGCTCTCGGTCGCCGGCCGCCGCCTTGCCCCGACGATGGCGTTTCTCTGCGTCTTCGCCGTGACCGCAAGCGCCGAGACGACAAGCTCTCCCACGGAGAGCCTTGTTGCCGGACTTTTGCAAACGGCGAGACTGCGCCTCAATAACCTCGGCGAGGCCCTGCTACAGGGTCCTGGTGAAGTGAGGCAGCTATGGGCCGCCATGAGCGACGCCATGGCGAGCGGAAATGGCATCATCACGCTGACCTATGGCCTTATCCTGCTATTGATTGGCGGCGGCGGCGAATGGCTCTACTGGACCTACGCTGCCTCCACGCTGCGTGCGATCCAGGCAGCTCCTATCGCCACCCCACGCCAGGCCTTCAAGCTGGCCATGCGACGCCTGGCGCTCATGGGTTTCGGGCTGACGCTGTTTACAATCGCGCTGGTCGGCAGTACTGCCTATTTCGATTGGCCGTCCGGCTTCGACAGTATGGTCATCGCAGCTATTCTGCTGATCGTCACGATTCGTGTCATCTGGTTGATCGCCGACATCATCGCCGCGCCAGGCCATCCGCAATTGCGTCTTGCCGATATCACCCCCCGGCAAGCCCGGGCCGGTGTCGGAATTGCGGTCGTCGTCGCCTTCTTGCTTGCCGTCGGTCAATTACTCTCTGATCTGATGGAAAAGGCGATGGCCCCCCACGCTGCCGAGATGCTGCATATCGTGGTCGCGACCCTGCTGGCACTGATCGCGCTTGCGGTCGCCCCATCCATCGTCAAGACAGGCAACATACCCCGCCGCGCATCACGGCGCGTGCCGCCGAAATTTCCCGTTTCCTTCCTGGTAACGGCCGTCATCCTTGGCATTTATGGCATCTGGCTCGCCGGCGGCACCATGCTGGCCGTGCTGCTCGCCGATATCGTTATCGTGGCGGTGGTCCAGGCGCATCTGCGCCCGATCATATTTTTCTTCTGGTCGGATGGGATGATGCCACAAGCTGTTGGGGAGAGCGAGAACGAGGCTCTTGACCACAATAACGAACATGATCCCGCTGTAAGCATCGGCGCGACCGAAAGCGGCCTTGTCCCTTCGATCGTGTTGTCGTTGACGCGTTATGGCGTGGTGATCGTCGGCATCGCTGCCGCGCTGTTTGCGATCGGGGCGCCAATGACCCAGATGGCGGCCAGCGAAAATCCGTTAACGCGACTTATCCTGCATCTGTTGGGCGTTGCCGGCTTGGCGCTGGTCACCAACATCGCCTGGATCGCCCTCCGTGTTTCCATCGATCGACGATTGCGTGCACTTGCACCGGATGACCTACACGGCGAGCCCGGCCCCAATGCCCGGCTGCTGACCCTGCTTCCTCTGCTGCGTACCACCAGCGCCATCGTCTTCCTGGTGCTGCTGGTGCTCTCGGCATTGTGGACGCTCGGCATCCAGATCACGCCGCTTCTGGCCGGTGCCGGCGTCTTCGGGCTGGCACTCGGTTTTGGCGCGCAGGCGCTGGTGCGCGACATCATCTCCGGAATCTTCTATTTGGTCGAGGATGTCTTCCGGGTCGGCGAATATATCGAGAGTGGCTCGAGTACCAAGGGTACGGTCGAGCGCATCACACTACGTACGGTCGCGCTGCGCCATCACAACGGCCCGCTGCACTTCGTCCCCTACGGCTCGCTCGGCACAGTGCGTAACAATTCACGCGATTGGGTGGTGGAAAAATTCGATCTGCCCCTGCCGGTGAATATCGATAGCGAACAGGTGCGCAAACTGATCAAGAAGGTCGGCGAGGCGATGCTCGTCGATCCGGAGGTCGGCCCGAAGATGCGTGAGCCGTTGAAGGCCAAGCTCTATCGCATCGATCCGGGCGTCAAAATCTTCCGCTGCAAATTCCAGACGGCGCCCGGCCATCAATTCGATGTTCGCGCTCAGGCCTATAGGCGCATCGAGGCGGTCCTGAAGGAGGCCGGCATTCGCTTCGCCGACGGCACGCAAACCGTGCTGTTGTCATCTGCGCCGGTGGAGCGGACAGAAATGACGGGGGTCCGGATCGAAGGAGCTTGAAAGCCTCAGCTTACGCTGCAAGTCCGGGCTATATTTTGCCGATTGCCAAAGGTCTTCGCGTAGTGATGCCAAGCTGACGATTGCCGACCGCATTGACTGATAGTTGGCTGCGAGAACTTTGTCCGGGGTCAGTTGCGAATATCGGAGCTCCTCAAGAAACACGGAATCAATAGCGCTAAACCGGAAAAGAATTGTATCGGCACCGCGAGGCTTCAGTTCTCTTGGTGAACCAACTGGCGTGCAATCGTCGATTTCTGCAACAGCTACAATCCCTTTCGCTCAACGGCGTGAAAAGCACACGAGGCGCGTGAACAACATTTTGGCCTAAGATCTTTTTATAAACAGGGATTTGACCTCGCGAAGCCGTCGGCTCCAGAGTAGATCCGCAAGTGCAGCAAGGCGCTCGACCTTTTCAGCTTTGTCGCCAAGCAATGTGTCGGCATTCGCCCAGTCGGATGCCGCGTTCCACCCGTGCGACCAGAATCTGCCGCCACTACGTCCTGGCAAGTCTTCCGACGGTCCGCTTCAGACCTGCGCATCATACCTGGCAACCGGGGACTGCTCCAATTCGACGCCTTCTTCGCGACAATCATGTTGCACAAGAGACAGTAGACGGTGGGCCACTCACAGCGCGACAAGTTATGCGGCAAGACTACCGGATCGCCCGGCAAGCCGAGCCGCCACGCTAGCGCACATCAAGGGGGAGGCCTTGGCGCGAAGCATCACAATAAATGGAGGAGTTATGAACAATTGGCTTCACGCTGCCACGTCCGCGCTGTTGTGCGTGACTGCAGGCTTTGCCCAAGCGGATAATCTATACAAGGGGGCACCGCGCACGTTTCTTTTCAATCCGAACCAGGAGGTATGCTTCCACGACACCGCCAGCTACAAGAAGAGTGGCCCCTACACGATCGGTTTTTCCAATGCCGGCTTGGGAGATAGCTGGCGCGTGGTCGCACAGCACGTCATGCAAAAGTCGGCGGCCGAGCACAAGGACATGATCGCCCACCTGCTCATCACCGATGCGGGCCACGACGATTCCAAGCAGGTTGCCGATATCCAGGACCTCGTGTCCCGCGGCGTGGATCTTCTCATCGTTTCCGCAAATTCCGAGCAAGCCGTCGATCCAGCCGTTTCACGCGTCATGCAACAAGGCATCCCGGTCGTCATGGTCGACCGCCGCATCGCTTCCGACAACTTCGTCACTTTCGTCACCGCATCCGATGCGATCTCCGGCCGGCTCTTCGCCCAGTGGATTGTCGAGAAGCTGCATGGCAAAGGCAATGTCATCATGCTTGGCGGCCAGGCCGGCTCGAGCCCATCAGAAATTCGCATGAAGACGGCGAAAGAAGTGTTCGCGCAGTATCCTGACATCAAGATTCTCGACACGGTCTATGGCGATTGGAGCCCGGTAAAGGCCAAGCAGGTCATGCAATCGATGATCCAGAAATATGGCAAGGATATCAATGCCGTCTGGTCGGCACACGGCTTGATGACGCCAGGTTCCATCGAGGCATTCATCGATGCCGGCTGGAAGGACGGGGAGATCCCCCCGCATACCACGGCAGATGTGAACGGTCCGATGCAGCTCGCATTGAAGCACAAGGTCCCGCTGCTCGAGGTCGGCTATCCTCCGACGATGTATGACGAGGCGATCAAGACTTCATTGAAGATCCTGAGCGGTGCTCCTGTCCCCTGCATCACCGAGATCAACAGCCAGATCGCGGTCACCGAGGGCGACAACACACCTTCGATCGACACGCGGCTCAGGATCGACGAACTTGTCGTCAAGGACGGCGCTCCAGACCTGATCGTAACGGGCGGCATGGGCCCGGACTACAATCCGTCGACCTACAAGATCGATTATCCCAAGTGATCGCATGCGATGGAGCCGGGATCCCAAAAGATCCCGGCTATTTTCTGGAGGACAGCATGCTCACTATATCGAACCTGTCGAAGTCGTTTCCGGGCGTACGGGCGCTCACGGAAATGCAGTTGAATGTGCGCGCTGGAGAGATCCATGCGCTGGTTGGCGAAAATGGCGCCGGAAAATCGACCCTCACCAAAGTCATCGCGGGCGTCTACCGGCCGGATGACGGCCAGATCGAGTTCGACGGCAAGACCGTCCATTGGAGTTCCGCCGGCGATGCCAAGGCTGCAGGAATTCACGTGATCTATCAGGAATTTGTCCTTTTCCCGCAAATGACGGTGGCGGAGAATATCTTCCTTGGCCATGAGCGACGCTGGAAACCGGGCCTTGTCGATCATCGCCAGACGAGGAGGGATGCCGTCGAGCTGTTGAAACGGCTAGGCGCGGCGATCAATCCGGACAGCCGTGTTTCGGATTTGAGTGTGGCCGACCAGCAGATGGTGGAGATCGCGAAGGCGCTGGTTCACAAGGTGAAACTCCTCATTCTCGACGAACCGACGGCCGTCATATCTGGAAAAGAAGTCTCACTGCTTTTCCAGCGCATCCTGGCGCTAAAGGACGAGGGTGTTGCCATCATCTATATTTCGCACCGTCTCGAGGAGATTTTCGAGATCTGCGATCGCGTCACGGTGCTAAAGGACGGGAAATTCGTGGCCTGCCGCGACATTGGTGATGTTGATCGCGGCTCGCTTGTCTCGCTTATGGTCGGACGTGACATGTCCGAACTGTACCCGCCGAAGGCGGATATGCGTCGGGATCGGCCTGTGGTGCTCGAGGTACGCGATATCTCCGTACCCGACCGCGTCCGCAAGGCGTCGATCCAGCTTCGTGCCGGGGAAATCACGACGTTAGCGGGGATGGTCGGGGCGGGTCGCAGCGAAGTTGCACTTGGCATTTTCGGCGGCCTCCCGCTGTCGGGAGGTCAGATCGTCGTCGGTGGAAAAACGTACAAGGCGATGTCTCCATCCCGGGCGATCGGAGAGGGGATTGGCCTGCTTACCGAAGATCGCAAGGGGCAGGGGCTCGCCATGCTTCTCGACGTCGCATCGAATATATCGGCCGCCGACCTGAATTCAGTGAGCAGCAGGGGAATGCTCGACCACCGCAAGGAGGCCGCGATTGCCCGGTCGGAGATAGCGGCCTATCAGATCGCCTGTCGCGGCCCCCACAATCCGGTGGTCAACATGTCGGGTGGCAATCAGCAAAAAGTACTTGTCTCTCGATGGGCCCGCACCTGCAAGAAAGTCCTGATCCTGGACGAGCCGACCCGCGGGGTCGATGTTGGGGCAAAAGCGGAGATCTATCGCATTGTCCGCGAGCTGGCAGCAAGCGGCATCGCCGTCTTGATGATCAGCTCCGAGCTTCCCGAAGTCGTTGGGATGTCGGATCGCGTGGTGGTCATGCGCGAAGGCGTCACCGTCGGCGAGCTCGTTGGTGATGACATCGACGAAGAAAAGATCATGCAGCTTGCCACCCAGAAACACCTGATCGAGGAGTTGGCGTCGTGACAGCGATCGCAAGATTGACTCATGTCTATCTGAGCAAGCGGCAGGCGGGCGTCTTCATCGTCATCGCCCTTATAGTTGCTTTGATGCTTCTTGGAGCGGTGCTCTCCGACCGCTTCCGCACGCTTTCCAATCTCATGAATGTGTTCGAACAGTCCTCGGCGCTGGCGCTCGTCAGCCTCGGCCAAACGTTCACGATCCTGACCGGCGGCATCGACCTTTCAGTCGGTTCCCTGATCAGCCTGGCGAGCGTGCTGCTTTCGGGCATTGCCCGAGGCAGTCCGGCCATGGCAGTCCTCGCGATTTGCCTCGTCATCGGGCTCGGGATCGTCGTCGGCCTGATCAACGGCACGATGGTGATCTGGCTTCGGGTTCACCCTCTGATCGTCACCCTTGGCATGGGCGCGGCCTTACAGGGCGCGACGCTTCTCTACACCTTGGGTCCCGTGGGCTCCATGCCCTTGGGCTTCGACTATCTCGCCTATGGCCGCCCGCTTGGTCTGCCAGTCGGGGCGTTGATAACAATTGTGCTCTTTCTCGGTGCAGCGGCATTCCTGCGCCACAGTATCTTCGGCCGCCACATTTATGCGGTCGGCGACGATGCAACTGCCGCCGAACTCACGGGCCTTCCGCGCAGGCGCGTGATCTTGTTCGTCTATGCCTTTTCAGGGTTCATGGCGGCGCTCGGGGCAATCTTTTTGGTGGCACGATTTGGGGTCGGGCAGCCCTATACGGGACAGAATTTCACATTGACCTCAATCACCCCGGTTGTCGTCGGAGGGACGATGCTGCGTGGCGGGCGCGGCGGCGTCATCGGCACGTTGATGGGCGTCTATCTGATCTCGCTCTTGAACAACGTCATGAACTTCATAGACGTCTCATCTCACTTTCAGCTGATCGTGCAGGGTTTGATCATCATGCTCGCGGTATCGATTTACATCGAGGACAAAAGGAAAATCTGATGTTGCAGGTTTCTGATCCGATTGCGCTTCCAGGCAAGCGTTCCATTGATGTCCGCGCTGTTGCCCGAGCCTACGGAATCCATCTGGCTCTGCTCGCGCTGATCCTGATTTCGGCCGTTCTATCCCCCGCCTTTTTGAGCGCGGGCAATATTTCGAACATGCTTTTGCAACTTGCGCCGCTCGGTGTTGTGGTTATCGGCCAGACACTCGTCATTCTCGTTCGAGGACTTGACCTCTCGGTCGCCTCGGTGATGGCCACAGCCGCTGTCGTGGCGACCAGCTTCACCGGGCGCAATGCAGACGCCTTCGCAATCGTCCTGGTGGCCGTCGGGATTGGCCTGTTGGCCGGTCTGGTCAACGGCCTGCTTATCACCAAACGAAATGTCTCGCCGTTTCTTGCGACTCTTGCCACGATGATCGTGCTGCAAGGCATGCGGTTCGCCGTTACCCAAGGGGCACCGTCCGGCAATGTTCCTCCCTTCTTTCGGACTGTCGGATCTCAGCTCTTTTATGGCATTCCCTATAATCTGATGATCTTGGCAGTGACTGCAGCCGTTTTCACCGTGCTGCTGCGCGGAACCACATTCGGACGAAAGGTCTATATTACCGGGGGCAATCCTGTGACCGCCAGGCTCGTCGGCATCAATGCAGATCGCATAACCATTGCCTGCTATCTGATCTCAGGTGCGCTTGCGGCCATTGCAGGACTGATATTGTCCGGCTTCGTTGGCATCGTCGACAACTGGGTCGGGCGCGGATTCGAACTCGACTCCATCGTCGCAGCCGTCATTGGTGGCGTTGCCCTTTCTGGCGGTCGCGGCACGATTCTCGGCGCCCTGGTCGGAGCGACCATCCTCGTCGTCGTATTCAACGCGGCACTACTTCTGGGCTTGCCAATCGAATTCCAGATCCTGATCAAGGGGGTCGTGATCGTCACGGCAGCAGCCTTTTACGTTCGCCGATCGGAGAAATGACCGAGCAGTTCGACGCAAACTGCTCCCTCAAAAACCATCACCACCGTCGCGATACACCAAACCCAGTTTGTCCTCCCAGGACACGTGGCTGCCGGCTGAGGCGTCGGCGGCAGCCACCTTTTTACGCAAAGATCGAGCCTTGAGATGACGAGTTCGACAGGAGAATTGATGACAGAGGCAATCGAGCTGCCTGAACGCGAGAGCATGGAATTCGACGTTGTGATTGTCGGCGCGGGCCCTGCCGGGCTGTCGGCGGCGATCCGTTTGAAGCAGGTCAATCCGGATTTGAGCGTCGTCGTGCTTGAGAAAGGTGCCGAGGTCGGCGCGCATATTCTGTCGGGCGCCGTCGTCGATCCCATCGGCATCGACCGGTTGCTGCCCGGCTGGCGCGAGGAGGAGGGGCATCCCTTCAAGACCGAGGTGACAGCCGATCACTTCATGTTGCTCGGCCCCGCTGGTTCCATCCGTCTGCCGAACTTTGCCATGCCGCCGCTGATGAACAACCACGGCAATTATATCGTCTCGCTCGGCAACGTCTGTCGCTGGCTCGCCGAAAAGGCCGAGGCCCTTGGCGTCGATATCTATCCCGGCTTTGCCGCAACCGAAGTGCTCTATAATGACGACGGCGCCGTCATCGGTGTTGCCACCGGCGACATGGGCATCGAGAAGAATGGCGAGCCCGGCCCGAACTATACCCGCGGCATGGAGCTGCTCGGCAAATATGTCCTGATCGGCGAAGGCGTGCGCGGTTCGCTCGCCAAACAGCTCATTGCCAAGTTCGACCTGTCGAGGGATCGCGAGCCACAGAAGTTCGGCATCGGCATCAAGGAGCTCTGGCAGGTCAAGCCCGAGAACCACAAACAGGGCCTCGTGCAGCACTCCTTCGGCTGGCCGCTCGGCATGAAGACCGGCGGCGGGTCCTTCCTCTATCATCTCGAGGACAATCTGGTTGCCGTCGGCTTCGTCGTGCACCTCAACTACAAGAACCCCTATCTCTATCCCTTCGAGGAATTCCAGCGCTTCAAGACGCATCCAGCCATTCGCGGCACCTTCGAGGGTGGCAAGCGCATCTCCTACGGCGCTCGCGCCATCACCGAGGGTGGCTACCAGTCGGTGCCGAAACTCTCCTTCCCCGGCGGTGCGCTGATCGGCTGTTCGGCCGGCTTCGTCAATGTGCCGCGCATCAAGGGCAGCCACAATGCCGTGCTCTCGGGCATGCTCGCTGCCGAGAAGATCGCCGATGCGATCGCGGCCGGCCGCGCCAATGACGAAGTGATCGAGATCGAGAACGAATGGCGTTCTGGCGATATCGGCAAGGACCTGAAGCGCGTGCGCAACGTCAAGCCGCTGTGGTCGAAGTTCGGCACGGCGATCGGCGTGGCCCTTGGCGGCCTCGACATGTGGACGAACCAGCTCCTCGGTCTCTCCTTCTTCGGCACGCTGAAGCACGGCAAGACCGATGCCGAGTCGCTGGAGCCGGCGGCCAAGCATAAGCCGATCGCCTATCCGAAACCGGACGGCGTGCTCACCTTCGACCGTCTCTCTTCGGTGTTCCTGTCGAACACCAATCATGAGGAGGACCAGCCGGTTCATCTCAAGGTCAAGGACATGGCCCTGCAGAGGAATTCGGAACACGATATCTTTGCCGGTCCGTCGACCCGCTACTGTCCGGCCGGCGTCTA
>NZ_JUHG01000004.1 GCF_000799715.1 Martinezella rhizogenes | reverse complement strand
AAACTTATGAGCCAAAGAAACAGAGTGTATTCTCTTGTTCAAAACGTGACCGTCGAAGTCTATTCAAAGGACAAGTATCGCTACCTGTCCCGCAAGCTCCGCCGCCCACGTTTCTCTTTCTTCTCATCTTCAATTGTCAAAGAACAGACCAGTAAAACCAGTCAAAACCTTTTCCCATCGACCCCAGGTAAACCCAGAACCTCCAATCAGCATCGCAGCCAATTCTTTAGGAAACACCAGAGCGAAAGACTTCGTCGCTAGCAGCGCCGCCGCCCTCGTTCAGTGAGTGGGCTTATAAACCCACCCCCAGAACCAAGTCAACACTGCCGTTGTAAAAATTCTGACATTTTTATAACGTATTGATTTTATTAGGGGATTTGTCGATCTGTAAAGAGACTGACCGCCTGCCCCGGCCGATGCCGCGAAAAATCTTGTCCAGTTGGTCAAAATTTTCGATTTGAAACAGCGAAAGGACCGTTCGCAGCCTTTGGAATAGCTGCGCGTCTTCTTCACGCCGCCCAATCATGGCAATCAACCCCTATGCTTGCCGGGGCGCGTTTGATGACCTGACCACTGCAAGGCCTGGTAAAAAACCGGTATTCCATAAGGAATTTCTGTTATATAAATAGAGTGGGAGGACACCATGGATACAACAAGCTCAAAGAGCATCGTCGAAGTCAGTGTCGACAGCGCCGCCGGACGGAAGGCGCTCGGTATCATGAACATGCGTCAGGCATTGGAACTGCCCGACCTGCCGAGCTTCACCTTTACCCATCCGGATCCGCGAAAAGCCGCCGCAGGCGTCGTCGTCAGCCGTCGGGAGTTGGAGCGTTTCCTGACCTGCCATTGAGCGCTCACGCATCGATGGCCTAAGTCGCGTATCAGCGCGACCTTCTTGTTGCGCGCTGTTTCACGCGGCAACCCTTTGGCTCATCGCAAGCGGCAGCAATATAATGGCGTCAAGCCCGCCGCCGTTGCGATCCTCCAGGCACAGCGCGCCATTATGTGTATCAAGGATCTGCCGGACGATGGTCAATCCGAGGCCGCTTCCACCGAGATCGCGGTTGCGCGATTCCTCCAGCCGGATGAAGGGCTCGAGCACATCCTTGCGCCGCTCCATCGGAATCCCCGGCCCGCGATCACCAATGATGATGGCGGCATGATCACCACGACGTTCAATACTGACATCAGCGCAAGCGCCATAGCGCAGCGCATTGTCAATCAGATTGTCCACCACTCTCGCCAGCGCCGTCTGGGGTATGATCACCTCCAGTTCCCGTCCCAGCGGTGAAAACGAGACGAGACCCAGCGCATCCTGACGCTCGGCGACGAGAGCACGAACGGTACCGTCAAGATCGGTGATATTCTTTCCCGCGGACACGACGGTGCTGCGGGCGAAACCAAGTGCCTCCTCGACAAGGCGCTGCATGGCCTCGACATCGGCGATTGCCCGCTCGCGATGCGGCGTATCCGGCATCAGCTCCATGCGCAGACGGAAACGGGTGAGATAGGTCCTGAGATCATGGGAAATCGCGCCGAGGATCAGAGTACGGTTGTTGACCAAAGCGGCGATGCGCAATTGCATGCCGTTGATGGCGCGGATCAGCAGGCGCAGTTCGCAGGCGCCCCGCTCGGGAATATTGATCGGCTGCAGGCCCTTGCCGATGGAGTTGACGGTCCGCGACAATCGCGTCAGCGGCCGGGTTTCTCGCGCCACGGCGGCAATGGCAATCACCGCCACCAGCACACCGAGAAGGCCGGCAATAAAGCCCACGGGGACACCGCGCAGTCGCACGGTCGGTGTATCGGCCAGGCTGAAGACGGCAACCTTATCCCCGGCAATGCCGATCGACACTTCGATCTTCCGGTCGGGAGCGCCGACCGAAAACCAGCCCTGCGGCCGTTCGGGGAGCGAGCGCAGGCTGAAGTAGCGGTCGCCAAGCGCGATGCCGGCAAGTTCGCGAGCCAGTTTACGACCAAGGGTCGGGTCGGCCGCGTCCTCGTTTTTCGTGGGCGGCACGCCGTCGACCAGACGCAGATCCAGACCGATCGCATTCAGAGCGAGTACGGCTTGCTCCCGCGCCTCGGGCGGGGTGACATCAAGAAGGCGCACCGCCGACATGATCTGCGTCGCCCGCGATAGCTGGTGGCTGAGCGGCGAGTCCGGTTTGAAACTGGCGGCAACGAGGGCAGCCAGCTGGATGATGAACAGCGCCACGGCGACGATCATGATGATGCGGGAAACGAGACCGAGTTTCAGCATGGCTCAGACATCCCTCACTTCAGCGGTCAACAGGTAGCCGGCATTGCGCACCGTGGTGATCACCTGCGCGCCATCAGGCAGATATTGCGCCAGCTTGGTACGCA
This sequence comes from Martinezella rhizogenes, assembly GCF_000799715.1. Classification (GTDB taxonomy): domain Bacteria; phylum Pseudomonadota; class Alphaproteobacteria; order Rhizobiales; family Rhizobiaceae; genus Rhizobium; species Rhizobium rhizogenes_C. Next base: position 83,108 of record NZ_JUHG01000004.1, on the reverse strand, counting down.
GCCGCGAGACGGTCACGTCGATGGTGCGATCGAACGGGTCGGCGCCACGCCCACGCGTCCAGTCGAGCAACTGGTCGCGCGACAGCACCCGGCGCGGTCGTTCGAGAAAGCAGACGAGCAGGTCGAACTCGGCGGTCGTCAGGCGTAGCGGGCCCTCACCTTCTATCTCGATCGCCCTGCCGTCGAGATCGACGATCAGGCCGGCGAAACTCTTGCGCCGCCGCGAACCGACCACCTCCTCCGGGCGCTCCGGTCCGGACCGACGCAGGATGGCGCGGATGCGCGCCAGGAGCTCGCGCGGATTGAAGGGCTTGCCGAGATAATCGTCGGCGCCCATCTCCAGGCCGAGAATGCGGTCGATATCCTCGGACTTCGCCGTCAGCATCAGGATCGGCACGCGGCTGCGCGCCCGAATACGGCGGCAAGCGGACAGGCCGTCCTCGCCCGGCAGCATCAGGTCGAGAATGATGAGATCGGGAAATCCCCTGGCCAGCGCACGATCCATGGCGGCGGCACTTTCGACCGCCTCGACGGAAAAATCCTCGCGACTGAGGAACTCCTCGAGAAGTGCTCTTATTTCGCGGTCGTCCTCGACCAGAAGCAGCGATGCGGAAACCATGGTCCATCCATGCGAGGCAAAGGGCGTCTTTGACAACAGGGAAACGACCGGCGTTACAAACTGTAACAAATTTCCGCCTTTCTGAAAAACTCCGGAAACAGACACCAAGCAGGTTTATCGGCGTCCCTCCGGAGCGAGGGGGCGACACCGACCCCGACGTCGCCCTACCCGACCCCATCGCCGCTCCGGCTCTCCGACAGGGCTCGTGTCGACAAGGCGCGAGCCCTGCTTGTCTTGACACATTTCCCCGTTGCGGGATTTGCGTCGGGGCTATCCTCATGCGAAAGGATTGTCATCGTCGGGCCGATGCGCCCGATCATGGCAGGACAAGGACGAGGCAAGGGGTGAGCCAAAGGCATTCTCCGCAAAGATCGGGCAAACCGGCAAAGGGCCGGCAGGAAAACGACGGCAAACGCGTGACCTTGCCGCGGGCACTGTCGAAGCTCGGCTATTGTTCACGCACGCAGGCGGAAGCACTGATTGCGGCCGGCCGCGTGACGGTCGACAGCCGGGAGATCACCGATCCCACCGCCTGGATCGATCTCGACCGCGCGCAAATCGCCGTCGATGGCGAGGCGATATTCGCGGAGAAGAAGCTCTATTTCATGCTGAACAAGCCGCGCGGGCTGGTGACGACGCGCGACGATCCCGAGGGGCGGCCAACGGTCTATGACTGCCTCCGGGATATCGACGCCCGGCATCTGGCGCCCGTCGGGCGGCTGGACAAGGCAAGCGAAGGGCTGCTTCTCTTTACCAACGACACCGTGCTGGCGCAGGCGCTGCTCGATCCGATCAGCCATGTCGGCAAGATCTATCATGTCCAGGTCAATACGATCATGGAGCAGGAGCTGCTGGAGCGCATGGAGCGCGGGATCGTCGATAACGGCGAGCTTCTGACCGCGAGTGCCGCTCGCCTCTTGCGCAGCGGCGATCGCAACGGCTGGATCGAGGTCGAGCTCAAGGAGGGCCGCAACCGGCAGATCCGCCGTATGCTGGAGGTGCTCGGCGTCGAGTGCCTGCGGCTGGTGCGCGTCTCCTTTGGCGACATCGCGCTCGGCGATCTCGCCAAAGGCGCGGTGAGACCTCTGACGGAGGCGGAGGTTCTCGAGCTTCGCCGGCGCGCCGGCATGGAAAAGACCGGACGAAACGGAATGAAGGCGGGACGCAATGCAGCCCCATGATTTCTGGCAGGAGCTTCATCCGCCGCAAAGCTTTCCGACATCGGGCGAATTCCGCGATGTCTACGTGGCGGAACTGCCCGACGGGCGGCAATTGCGCCTGCCGATCCGCAGGCTCGCCGACGGCGAGCATGCATTGGCGTCGCTGATCATCAACCAGGCAGGTTTTTCCGTGCAGGAGGCGCTGGCGCAAGCGCTGGCCGAGCGTATCGCATCCTATGATATCGATGTCATCGCCGGTCTGCCGACGCTCGGCCTGACATTGGCAAGCGCGGTTGCCCGGGCGCTTGGCCACGAGCGTTATGTGCCGCTCGGCACTTCGCGCAAGTTCTGGTATCGCGAGGAGCTGTCGGTCTCCCTCTCCTCGATCACCACCCCGAACCAGGAAAAACGTCTCTATATAGACCCGCGCATGCTGCCGCTGCTTGAGGGGAAGCGGGTGGCGCTGATCGATGACGTCATCTCCAGCGGCGCCTCGATCGTCTCGGGCCTCATGCTTTTGAACGCATGCGCCATCGAACCCGTGGTCATCGGCGCGGCCATGCTGCAATCCGAGCGCTGGCGAGAGCGGGTCGATGCGACAGGCAAGCCATGGAGCGGGCGGATCGTCGGCGTGTTTTCGACACCGATCCTCGACAGGACCGAGAACGATGGCTGGCGCCGGCCTTGATCGGCTGGGTCCGGATTTGAGGCCGCGCTTTACTTGACATCGGCGAAGCACAAATTAAGGGTCCAGTCATGAAGCGTCCGCAGGGCGGATGCACGAGCCTGCTGGTGGACGTCTTGCGAATTCTCTCCGAAGCCCATTTTCCGGAACTGCCCAATTATTACCGCGGCAAGGTGCGCGAGAACTACGACCTGCCGGACGGCAGCCGCATCATCATCAGCACCGACCGGCTGAGCGCCTTCGATCGCATCCTCACCTGCATTCCCTATAAGGGCCAGGTGCTGACACAGACGGCGCGCTACTGGTTCGAGGCGACCAAGGATATCTGCCCGAACCATGTCATCGCCTATCCCGATCCGAACGTCGTTGTCGGCAAGCGGCTCGATATCCTGCCGGTGGAAGTCGTCGTGCGCGGCTATCTGGCCGGCACCACCGGCACGTCGATCCTGACACTCTATAAGAAGGGTCAGCGCGAGATGTACGGCATTACACTGCCGGACGGCATGCGCGACAACCAGATCCTGCCGGAGCCGATCATCACGCCAACCAGCAAGGAATTCGACGGCGGCCATGACGAACCGCTGACGCCGGCGCAGATCGTCGACGGCGGGCTTTTGACAAGCGAGCAGTGGCAGACGCTATCGGATTACGCGCTGGCCTTGTTTGCGCGCGGCCAGGAGATCGCCAGCAAGCGGGGACTGATCCTCGTCGACACCAAATATGAATTCGGCACCGATGAAAACGGCACCATCATCCTCGCCGACGAAATCCATACGCCGGACAGCAGCCGTTACTGGTTGGCCGACGGTTACCAGGACAGCTTCGACAAAGGCGCGCGCCCTGCAAGTTTCGACAAGGATTTCGTCCGCGCCTGGGTGGCCGAACGCTGCGATCCCTATAAGGACGAGATCCCGGAGATCCCGCTCGACCTCGTCGAGCAGACCTCGAAAGTGTATATTCGCGCTTACGAAGCGATCACAGGCACACCTTTCGTCCCCGACGACCGCGGTGCAACACCGCGCGACCGGGTTCACGCAAGCCTTGAGCGCTATTTCCCATGAGAGACTGCGAATGGTCGTTCCGGCCGTATCTCGGGCGGAATAGCATTCCTGTAGTTGCATATTGCGCCTATCTTCAGGACTTAAACCACCATAGATGGTAGTGGGTAGGGTATGCTTTTTGCAACACTTTAAAATTTTTTTACCAAAAGCCTGATATTTGTCACGATCCCACATATGTTCGCCGACGAGAAATGGCAAAAGGCACTGTGCTATTGCGAAACTCGTTGCTAGATTGGCGCCGACTGCTTCGAACCGTTTGTTGTATTGCGTAGGCAGAAGCGCCGAAAGATATGGGGTCTTGCTGACCCCGTTTAGATAATGATCATGTAAATTGAATTGTGGGATAATGTGATGGTATCCATTCGTACTGCCGCCCCCGCCCTGCTTCTTCTTCTAGCAGGTTGCGTCAGCGGCCCCGATCATAAGCCACCGGAAATGCCTCTCCCGGCCAAGTTCTCGGAGGGCGGTACGAAGATCAATGGCGATCTGGCCGGCTCCAAATGGTGGACCGCCTTCGGTGACTCAAAACTGACGGCGTTTGCCGAACAGGGACTTGCCGAAAACCTTACCATTCAGCAGGCGCTGGAACGTATCAATCAGGCGCAGGCCGCGGTCGTTACCGCCGGTGCCGGCGGATTGCCAAGCCTGACGGCTTCCGGCGACCATACGACCAACGGCCAGAAGGGCAGCCTGCGTACGCAGGTGGAAACGCAAAACTCCACCAGTGGCGGAGCTTCAGCCTCGTGGCTGCTCGACCTCTGGGGTCAGTATCGTCGCGCCCGGGAAGGTGCCATCGCATCGCTCGATGCGGCCTACTCCAACGTCGACACCGCACGCCTGACCTACCTGAACGATCTGGCCGGCAGCTACGTCAACGCCCGCTATTATCAGGCTCGCATCTCGATCGCGCAGGACAACCTGAAGTCCCGCCGCGATACGCTCGCGCTGACGAAATTCCAGCTCGAAGCCGGCGCAGCCTCCCGACTCGACGTTGTCCAGGCCGAGGGCCTCGTCAACTCGACACTGTCGACTATTCCGGGCCTCGAAATCAGCTATCGCCAGCAGGTGCATCACATCGCAACGCTGCTCAACGTGCCGTCGGCAACCATTAGTGCCCAGCTGCAGGGCGGCGGCAGGCAGCCGGTGTTCCGCGGTCGCGTCAATTCGGGTGTTCCCGCGGACCTGATCCGCAACCGGCCTGACATCCGCGCCGCCGAACGCACACTCGCCGCCGCGACCGCACAGATCGGTGTTGCGGAAGCACAGCTCTTCCCGACGATCACCCTCAGCGGCGCCATCTCGCCGTCCTACATCCACACGTCGTCGAGAAGCGGCAGCCTGACGACCTGGTCGTTCGGCCCGACCTTGACGCTGCCGATCTTTGACGGCGGCGCGCTCCGCGCCAACGTCAAGACCGCCGAATCGTCGAGCCGCGAACAATATGTCGTCTGGCAGCAGACGGTACGGTCGGCTGTCGAAGACGTCGAAAACGCACTGTCGGCCGTCAGCCGCGATGCCCAGACCGTCTCGGCGCTGCGTGCGCAGGTGAAGTCCTATCAGGAAGCCCTCTCGCTCTCGACGGCAAGCTATAAGGACGGCGCCTCCTCGCTGCTCGACGTTCTCGATGCACAGCGCAACGTTTCGACCGCGCAGGAAAGCCTTGCAACGGCTATCCAGCAGAGCGCCATCGACTACATCTCGCTGAATGTCGCGATCGGCGCCGGCTATGTTCCGGCCGAGAAGGGACCTGTTGCCGCAAAGTCGGCCAAGGTCGTCAAGGTCGCCGACAAGAAGGCTGTCAACTAAAGCGTATCGCCCGGCTTCGTCGGGCGCACCTTTCCATGAAACCGCCGCGGGCAACCGCGGCGGTTTTTCTTTGACCGGAACATAAGGGGCAAAATAGAAATGGCGCGCTCCGCTTCCGCAAAGCACGCCACCATCAGTCAATAAACAAAAAAGGCCGGAACTAACCGGCCTTTCGTCATCCATCTTCACATCAGTGCCAGTACATCCGTGGTCAAAGTTGAAAGATGGATACTGTAGCCAGATTGATCGCGAAAGGTTAACACATGGTCAACGTCACTTTCGCAATGTCCAGGGAATGCAAACGGCTCGCTTTGCAGCGCGCCACACATTCATCGACTGCATGACTGAAGCCTATATCGGGTGGGAATGCGGTGATTTCAAGGTCGACAGAATAAAAGTCCCGATGCCGCGCGAAATAATAAGAAAACCTTCTTAAATATCCCCCGAGATTTTGACGGCTTTGCCCGCACTCGTTCAAGCTGCATTCATGCAAATTCTCTTAAAACCTCAGAAAAGATTGAAAGAATGGCGTTGGATCTTCCAAAATCCCGTGAATACGCCAGCTTTGATCTTATCGAAACTGGAAACGGCATGCCGGATCCTGTCATCGCATCAGGCGCTTCTTGACGGCTATGCGCGGCAGGCGGCCAACTACAATCAGCGCGGCACCGGTCGAACCATGACATCAGCGGCGCGCAACGGGAGAACATTCATGAGACACAAGCTTCTGGCCGCAATCACACTGACCGCACTCGTTGCGCTACCGGCGCTTGCTGAAGCCGCGGAGGGTTTTGCCACCGCCAACGTCAACATGCGATCTGGCCCAAGCACGCAATATCCGGCGGTGACCATGATTCCCGTCGGCGCGCCACTGGAGATCAACGGCTGCCTCAATGAAACGCCCTGGTGCGACGTCTCCTTCGTCGGTGGCCGTGGCTGGGTCGCCGGCCGCTACATCCAGGCAAGCTATCAATCGCGCCGCATCTATGTCGGCCCGCAATATTACCGTCCTCTCGGCATCCCGACCATCACCTTCAACTTCGATGATTATTGGGGCCGCTATTACCGCGGCCGCGATTTCTACCGCGATCGCGACCGCTGGCGCCGAGGACCGGGCTGGGGTGACCGTCGCCCGGATTCGGGCTGGGATCGGCGTCCCGACCGCAATCCCGGCTGGGATAACAATTCGGATAGCAACTGGGATCGCCGCCCGGACCGGAACCGCGACTGGAGCAACCAGCCGGACGACAACGGGGATTGGAGCCGGCGACGCCAGGATCGCAACCGCGATTGGGGCAACCAGCCGGACAATAATCAGGACTGGGGCCAGCAGCGCCGGGATCGCAACCGTGATTGGAACCGGCAGCAGGACGACAACCAGGGTTGGGGCGGCAACCGGCAGGATCGCCGGCGCGACGACAACCGCCAGGACAATCAGCAGCGCCGTCCAGAACCCCAGCCGCAGCAGGCACAACCGCAACCACAGCCCCAAGCGCAACCGCAGCCGCAGCCGCAACGGCAGGATAATCAACGGCCGAGTGGCCGCCCGCCGGGGCAGTACAGCCAGGACAATGTCGCTCCCTGCCCGACGTCTCAGGCCGATTGCCGCATGACCCCGAGAGGCTCCAATCGATAGTCGTTATGACGGCAAACAGCAAAGGCCAGCGACTCACGTCGCTGGCCTTTTTTATTGGCCTCAACATGCGGCCCAATCGGCAACGCAATGCGGGGTCAAAGGAAAACATGTGATGTTGGCAGAGAAAACGCGCGCTCACAGGTTACGCGAATGCGCCCGGCATGCGCCGGCCGGCAAGTCTGACGGTCAGGGCGGCGTCAAACCACCGCGCTGCCTCAATGGGTTTTCAAATGCGCTTCGCGCATGGCCGAGATGAATATCTCGCGGGCTTCCTCAGCGGATTTCCGCCCGTCGATTGCAGCCCGGCAAACGCTTCTCGCAGCCACATAAAACGGACCGCGTCGATCCGGCCAGAGATTGGCCATGCAATTCAGCGCCTCCGAAGGGCCAGTCACTGTCTGGAAGCTGCCTTGAGCGAAGCCGATCTCGATCGGATTGCTCCATTTGATGTGTCGCATGAATACTCCTCCTCACGCGCTATCAAGCACTTGGGACCGCCCAGCAAGACGGCCACAAGCCATTACTATAACCTCAATCAGTGCATTCGAAAATATGGAACATCGCGAGCGCGGCACATAGAAGCGAAATGATCCTGAGAGGGTAAATGCGAGTTCGCATGCAGAGGATCGGCCCTGTCATATTTCACGCCAAATACCGCTTTATGGCGTGAAAATTCGTGGGAAGGCGACATCGTAAACCCTGGGTAAACCTGGATGCTCCGACCTACTTCTCCCGCGCGATGCGCTTCGCGTCATCGGCAGAAAAGCCGGCGCGGCGGGCGAGCTCTTCCAGCCCGAATACTCGGTCCAACAGATCAACTAGCCATAGTTCAAAGCGTTTCCACATGGTAAGCCTCCACCGCAGTAGACCTTGCCGTTGTAGCGATCCCGCGATGAACATCTCATGAACACCGCTGCGGCCTACCAATCCCGTTCAGCTAAACAGGGGTTGTCGCTGTGCGTTCGATAGCAATTCCTGCTTGGTGGCGAAGTCGCCGAACAGTTTTTTCAGCCGGACTTCCTCCTCCTTGCCGATCCGGTACCGCCGCGCGAAATCCTCCACGCTCCAGACTTCCCGCAGCGTGGTCTCGCCGACTGCCTCTATCGCAACATGTGAACTCATTGCGCTCGCCCTCTTGTTTTTGTGAGGAGAGAATGCCCGAGATGAGGAAAAGTTCCTTGCACGATACCGTCACGAATGGACAGATGCCGTCGCCATGATCGGCCGCGGAAGGATTCTTAATCCCTCCTTAAATCGCCGCATTTACAGTTCACTCGGGCTTCGACGTCTTCACGACCATTTCGTGGGCGAATGCCGGCGGCGCATAAGCTTGAAAAGCACTATCGATTTTCAAGCTTATGTGCCGGTAGAAAGCGCTGGCGGTGTCTTTTCCGCGTCCCGAACGGATGCGCGGCGCGGTCATGGCGACACCGGCATCAAATATAGATCCATGGAACCATCAGGGGTACGACCAGTCCGCAATGGCAGGCAAAAGCAGATCAGGCCAGAGGATAGAACCATCCTTTTCAAGCGGTAAGGAACGTAGCGATGATGGTTTCAGCGCCGGGGAACGCATTGCCGGCGCTGGACGCTCTTCCGGACGTGAGAGCTCCAGGCGCGACAGCGCACCGGAACCCGACAAACCACGCCGCTCCAACCGCCGGCGCAAGCAGCAAAAACGGCGCTCCGGCGGCGGCTTCTTCGGCTTCATTCGCTCCGCGATCTATTGGGGTATCGTGCTCGGCATCTGGGCCGGTATCGGGCTTGCCGGGCTGGTGGTCTACTACGGCTCGCGCATGCCGAGCGCCAGCACCTGGGCTATCCCCGAGCGGCCGCCGAACGTCAAGATCGCCGATCTCGACGGCAGCATCATCGCCAATCGCGGCACGACCGGCGGCGAGGCCTTGGCGTTGGGCGACATGTCGCCTTACATTCCCGAGGCGCTGATCGCCATCGAGGACCATCGTTTCTATTCCCATTTCGGCTTCGATCCGATCGGGCTTGGCCGCGCGGTGGTGACGAACGTACTCACCGGCCATGCCGTCCAGGGCGGCTCGACGCTGACGCAGCAGCTTGCCAAGAACCTCTTCCTGTCGCCGGAGCGCACGCTGGAGCGCAAGGTGCAGGAAGTGCTGCTCGCCATCTGGCTGGAGCACAAGTTCACCAAGGACCAGATCCTGGCGATGTATCTGAACCGCGTCTATTTCGGCTCGAACGCCTATGGAGTCGAGGCCGCATCAAGGCGCTACTTCAACAAATCGGCCCGCGACGTGAACCTCGGCGAAGCAGCGATGCTCGCCGGCCTCGTCAAGGCGCCGTCGAAACTGTCGCCGGCGCGCGACCCGGCTGCCGCCGAAGCCCGCGCCCAACTGGTGTTGCAGGCGATGCGCGACCAGGGCTTCATCAGCGAGGCCGACATCAAGACCGCGATGTCACAGCCGCCGACGCGGGCCAAGAGCTATTGGAGCGGCGCGGAAAATTATGTCGCCGACATGGTCATGGGCCAGCTTCCCGGCCTGATCGGCGGCGATATCAAGGAAGACTTGACCGTCGACACCACCATAGACATGTCGTTGGAGGAAAAGGCCGAACAGGCATTGAACGACGTGCTCGCCAAGGACGGCAAGAAGCTCAGCGCCTCGCAGGCCTCGCTCGTTTCCGTCGACGCGACGGGCGCGATCCGCGCGCTGGTCGGCGGCCGGGACTATGCGCAGAGCCAGTTCAACCGCGCCGTCACCGCCAAACGCCAGCCAGGCTCGGCCTTCAAGCCCTTCGTCTATACCGCCGCACTTGAAATGGGCCTGACGCCGAATTCGATCCGCAACGATGCGCCGGTGAAGATCGGCAATTGGGCGCCGGAGAACTACGAGCAGAAATATACTGGTCCCGTCACGCTTGCGACCGCTATCGCCCACTCGCTGAATACGGTCGCCGCCCAGCTTGCAAACGAAGTCGGGCCTGATCAGGTGGTCAAGGTCGCCCACAGGCTTGGCATCGAATCGGATCTACAGGCCAATGCCTCGATCGCGCTCGGCACCTCGGAAGTGTCGCTGCTGGAGCTGACCTCGGCCTACGCCTCCTTCATGAATGGCGGCTTCAAGGCGACGCCGCATGTCATCACCAAGGTGACGACAGTCTCCGGTAAGGTGCTCTACCAGGCGAATTTCGACAATCCGCCACGGGTCCTGAACCCTGATGTCGTCACCAACATGAATTCGATGATGGCCGGCGTCATCAGCTTCGGCACCGGCAAATCCGCCCGCATCCCCGGCTGGCAGGCCGCCGGCAAGAGCGGCACGACGCAATCCTTCCGCGATGCGCTGTTTGTCGGCTTCACCAGCCATCTGACGACGGGCGTCTGGTTCGGCAATGACGACGGCAAATCCATGAAGAAGGTGACGGGCGGCGGACTGCCGGCCAAGGCCTGGAAGGAATTCATGATCGCCGCCCATAAGGGCCTGACTCCGACCCCGATCTTCGGCGGCGGCCAGATCATCGACAACGGCGCGCCGATGGCGCAAACAGCACCCGGCACCGACCAGCCGACGACGATCGGCAGCATTATCTCCGGCACGCTCAGTGGCGGCCAGGCCGTGCAGCATCAGGGCCAACCGACGCTCCAGCAACGCCCAGCGCAACAGCCGATCCCGCAGCAGGGCAATCAAACCGCTGGTAACGACGACCTTGAGGACCTGCCGCCCGCAAACCTCGCCAATGACAACAACCCCTACAGCGCCGCCCCCTACGATACCGGCGATATCCCGCCGGCCGACGTCGGTGATCCCGGTCCGACGACGGCAACGGTCAGGCCGCATCGTACGTCGCTGCTGGACGTCATCCTGGGACAATAACAACACGATTCCCGTGATTGCCGCTTGCATGGCAGAAGCAAGGCTGATCTGATAGATGGTCGCGCTAATTCTCCAGGTTCGCAGGCGCAATGCGGCACTGTGGAGTTTGAGCGACAAACCATTCGTTTTGCTGGATTCCGGGTGATTTCCCGCCTTGCAGTCAGTAAAATCGCTACTTATATACGCGGCATCACCGCAGTCATGGCTGCGCAATCCTCAAGACCATCCCGTAAGGGGCTGTCAATGGAATGCCTGACAGGGGTTCCGATAGCTTGCTTCAAGGAGAGAATGACATGGCAAAAGTAATTGGTATCGACCTTGGAACGACAAATTCCTGCGTCGCCGTCATGGACGGCAAAGACGCGAAAGTGATCGAGAATGCCGAAGGCGCCCGTACTACCCCCTCAATGGTAGCCTTCACTGAAGACGGCGAACGCCTCGTCGGCCAGCCGGCCAAGCGCCAGGCGGTCACCAACCCCACCAATACCCTCTTCGCTGTCAAGCGCCTCATCGGCCGCCGCTACGAAGATCCGACCGTTGAAAAAGACAAGCACCTTGTTCCTTTCAATATCGTTCGCGGCGACAATGGCGATGCCTGGGTCGAAGCCCACGGCAAGGGCTATTCGCCCGCGCAGGTTTCCGCAATGATCCTTCAGAAGATGAAGGAAACCGCAGAAGCCTATCTCGGTGAAAAGGTCGAAAAGGCCGTTATTACCGTTCCGGCCTACTTCAACGACGCACAGCGCCAGGCAACCAAGGATGGCGGCCGGATCGCCGGTCTTGAAGTCCTGCGCATCATCAACGAGCCGACCGCTGCGGCCCTCGCCTACGGCCTCGACAAGAAGGACGGCAAGACCATCGCCGTCTACGACCTTGGCGGCGGCACTTTCGATATCTCGATCCTGGAAATCGGCGACGGCGTCTTCGAAGTGAAGTCGACCAACGGCGATACCTTCCTTGGCGGTGAAGACTTCGACATGCGTCTCGTCGAATATCTCGTCGCCGAGTTCAAGAAGGACAACGGCATCGATCTCAAGGGCGACAAGCTCGCTCTGCAGCGCCTCAAGGAAGCTGCCGAAAAGGCGAAGATCGAACTATCTTCCGCACAGCAGACCGAAATCAACCTGCCCTTCATCACGGCCGACGCCACTGGCCCGAAGCACCTGACGCTGAAGCTGACGCGCGCCAAGCTGGAAAGCCTGGTCGACGACCTCGTGCAGCGCACCATCGCGCCGTGCAAGGCCGCCCTCAAGGATGCCGGCGTTACTGCTGCCGAGATCGACGAAGTCGTTCTCGTCGGCGGCATGAGCCGCATGCCGAAGGTTCAGGAAGTCGTCAAGCAGCTGTTCGGCAAGGAGCCGCATAAGGGCGTCAATCCGGATGAAGTCGTCGCTCTCGGCGCCGCCATCCAGGCCGGCGTTCTGCAGGGCGACGTCAAGGACGTCCTGCTGCTCGACGTTACCCCGCTGTCTCTCGGCATCGAAACTCTGGGCGGCGTCTTTACCCGTCTGATCGAGCGTAACACGACGATCCCGACGAAGAAGTCGCAGACCTTCTCGACCGCCGACGACAACCAGTCGGCCGTGACCATCCGCGTCTCGCAGGGCGAGCGCGAAATGGCTGCCGACAACAAGCTGCTCGGTCAGTTCGACCTCGTCGGCCTGCCGCCGTCTCCGCGTGGCGTACCGCAGATCGAAGTCACCTTCGATATCGACGCCAACGGTATCGTCCAGGTTTCGGCCAAGGACAAGGGCACCGGCAAGGAACAGCAGATCCGCATCCAGGCTTCGGGTGGTCTCTCCGACACCGATATCGAAAAGATGGTCAAGGATGCCGAATCGCATGCCGCCGAAGACAAGAAGCGCCGCGAAGGCGTGGAAGCCAAGAACCAGGCCGAAAGCCTGATTCACTCCAGCGAGAAGTCGCTGAAGGACTTTGGCGACAAGGTCACCGAAGCCGATCGCAACGCGATCTCCGAGGCGATCGCAGCGCTGAAGACGGCAACCGAAGCATCCGAGCCGGATGCCGAAGACATCAAGGCCAAGACCCAGACGCTCATGGAAGTGTCCATGAAGCTTGGCCAGGCCATTTATGAGGCCCAGCAGGCGGAAGCCCCCTCGGCTGATGCCTCCGCAGGCGGCAAGGACGACGTCGTCGATGCCGACTACGAGGAAATCAAGGACGAGGACGACCGCAAGCGGTCTGCATAAGCGCGAACCTTGATGGTTTTGCGGAAACTCAGATCCGGCTGCCTTTTGGCAGCCGGAAATCCATTTCCGGGGTCTAATCCTTAATGGCAAAAGCGGACTATTACGAGACATTGGGCGTCTCCAGGACAGCAGACGAAAAGGAGCTCAAGAGCGCTTTTCGCAAGCTGGCAATGCAATTTCATCCGGATAAGAATCCTGATGACAATGACTCCGAACGCAAGTTCAAGGAAATCAACGAAGCCTACGAAACGCTCAAGGACCCGAACAAGCGCGCGGCCTATGATCGTTACGGCCACGCTGCCTTCGAGCATGGCGGCATGGGCGGCGGCGGTGGCTTCGGCGGTGGCGGCGGCTTCTCCGACATTTTCGAGGATATCTTCGGCGAGATGATGGGCGGCGGACGCGGTCGCGCGCGCTCCTCGGGCGGTCGCGAACGCGGCGCCGATCTTCGCTACAACATGGAAATCTCGCTCGAGGAAGCCTTTTCCGGCAAAACGGCACAGATCCGCGTGCCGACCTCGATCACCTGCGACGTCTGCTCCGGTTCCGGCGCCAAGCCGGGCACGCAGCCAAAGACCTGCGGCACCTGCCAGGGCTCGGGCCGGGTGCGCGCCGCGCAAGGCTTCTTCTCGGTCGAACGCACCTGTCCGACCTGCCACGGCCGCGGCCAGATCATCCCCGATCCCTGCGGCAAGTGCCATGGCCAGGGCCGCATCACAGAAGAGCGCTCGCTCTCGGTCAATATCCCCTCGGGCATCGAGGACGGCACGCGCATCCGCCTGCAGGGTGAAGGTGAAGCCGGCCTGCGCGGCGGACCATCGGGCGATCTCTACATCTTCCTTTCCGTCAAGCCGCATGAATTCTTCCAGCGCGACGGCGCCGATCTTTATTGCGCGGTGCCGATCTCGATGACGACGGCGGCGCTTGGGGGCACCTTCGATGTCGCGACGCTCGACGGCACTAAATCGCGTGTCACCGTCCCCGAGGGCACGCAGGTCGGCAAGCAATTCCGCCTCAAGGCCAAGGGCATGCCGGTGCTGCGCTCCAGCCAGATCGGCGATCTCTATATCCAGATCCAGATCGAAACGCCGCAGAAGCTCACCAAGCGCCAGCGCGAGCTGCTGCAGGAATTCGAACAGATCTCCTCGAAGGACAACAATCCCGAATCAACCGGCTTCTTTGCCCGGATGAAGGATTTCTTCGACACCTTCAGCGATTAGGCGGCGAATCACGCCGTTCTCCATAAACCGGCCGACGATATTCGGCCGGTTTTTTTGTTTGCAATCGAATCATCCGCCCTCGTGGTTCGAGACGGCCTGCGGGCCTCCTCACCATGAGGGCTAATCCTTGTGCTGCTCGGCGACTACATTTTCACCTCATCTCTATTCGAGAATCGTCTTAGCCTTCATTCCGAGGTTCACTCCACCCTCATCCTGAGCCCGTCGAAGGACGAGGTGGCCCCGATGCCACTTCGAACGATCTACGCTGAGAACAGTCGGCAAAATCCTTGCGCTCGGGCGGGGTTCGGCATACCCCTCGGCCATCGATACGAATCCGGATGACCGATGCCGCACAAGGTTTTCATCTCGCGCCTGAAGCTGACCGACTTTCGCAATTATGCGGCGGCGGCGCTCACGCTCGACGACCGGCATGTGGTGCTGACCGGCGACAACGGCGCCGGCAAGACCAATTTGATGGAGGCGGTCTCCCTCCTCTCGCCCGGGCGCGGCCTGCGGCGGGCAGCTTATGCGGATGTCGTCCGCGTCGGCGCGCCGAACGGGTTTTCGATCTTTGCCGAGCTTGAGGGCATGGAGGACACTGTCGAGATCGGCACCGGCGTCGACGCGAGTGACGAGACGACGGCGCGCAAGCTCCGAATCAACGGCACGCCGGCCAAGACGGTCGACGAACTCACCGACCATCTGCGCGTGCTCTGGCTGACGCCGGCCATGGACGGGCTGTTTACCGGCGGCTCCTCCGAGCGCCGCCGTTTTCTCGACCGGCTGGTGCTGTCGCTCGATCCAGCGCATGGCCGCCGCGCCAGCGATTTCGAGCGCGCCATGCGCAGCCGCAACAAACTGCTTTCCGAAAACCGCTTCGATCCCTCCTGGCTCGGCGGTATCGAAGAGCAGATGGCAAGCCTCGGCATTGCCATGGCGCTTGCCCGGCAGGAAATGCTCGGGCTTCTCTCCCAATTGATCGCCGAGACACGCGAGGCAACACCCTTTCCCTCGGCGGCGCTCGAACTCTCCGGCTTTCTCGACGGGCAGTTCGACCGCCCCGCCCTCGATCTCGAGGATACTTACGCCGCCATGCTCCGCGAGGGACGATACCGCGACGCCGCCGCCGGGCGGACGCTC
This sequence comes from Martinezella rhizogenes, assembly GCF_000799715.1. Taxonomy (GTDB): domain Bacteria; phylum Pseudomonadota; class Alphaproteobacteria; order Rhizobiales; family Rhizobiaceae; genus Rhizobium; species Rhizobium rhizogenes_C. The sequence goes on along the minus strand of NZ_JUHG01000004.1, from coordinate 67,720 downwards.
GATGGGCCGCACCGGAGCGATCTCCTGGTGCGCCATCGCGAGAAGAACATGGAGGCGGAGCGCTGCTCGACGGGCGAGCAGAAAGCCTTGCTGGTCGGCCTCATCCTTGCGCACGCCCGCCTCGTCGGCAATCTCACCGGCCATGCGCCGATCCTGTTGCTCGACGAAATCGCAGCGCACCTCGACGAAGGCCGGCGCGCCGCGCTTTTCGACCTGATCGACGGGCTCGGCGGCCAGGCCTTCATGACCGGCACCGACAAGGCGATGTTCTCGGCACTTGGCGAGCGGGCGCAATTCTTCACCGTCGCGCATGGCGGCATCGCAAAATCGTAGCGGCGAATTTTCCGCGGAGCGTGATATCATCTTGCCATGGACCCTTTGACCCCAGACGAAATCGCCCGTTATCAGCGCCATATCCTGCTTCCCGAAGTGGGCGGCGCGGGCCAGCAGAAATTGAAGGCGGCACGCGTTCTCGTCATCGGCGCCGGCGGGCTCGGCGCGCCGGTGCTGCAATATCTCGCCGCCGCCGGTGTCGGCACCATCGGCATTGCCGATGACGACCGCGTCTCGCTCTCCAACCTGCAGCGGCAGGTGATCCACGATACCGGCGCGATCGGCGAGTTGAAGACGCAGAGTGCCGCCGACGCCATTGCGCGGCTGAACCCGCATGTCCGTGTGATTCGTTTTGAGGAGCGTTTTTCGACGGAGACTGCCGCGCAACACCTCGCCGGCTTTCACCTCGTCGTCGACGGCTCCGACAATTTCGATACCCGCTATGCCGCGGCCGACGCCGCCGAGTTGGCTCGCCTGCCGCTGGTGACCGGCGCGGTCGGCCGGTTCGATGGGTCTGTGACGACGCTGAAGCCCTACGAGGCCGGCACGGATGGCGCCTTGAACCCCGGTTATCGCGACCTCTTTCCGACGCCGCCGCCCGAGGGCCTCATTCCCGCCTGCGCCGAGACCGGCATCATCGGTGCACTCACCGGCGTCATCGGCACATTGATGGCGATGGAAGCGATCAAGCTCATCACCGGCACCGGCGAACCGCTGATCGGCCGGCTGCTGCTCTATGACGGACTTGCCGCCCGCTTCGATACCATCCGCTACCGCCGCAAGCGCGCCAGGGCCGCCGCCGAATGAACGATATTACCGTTCAACGCCTCGATGACAGCTTCGACCGCTGGGATGAGCTGCTCGCGCTCATTCTGGCCTCCTTCGCCTATATGAATGGGCTGATCGACCCGGCTTCCTCCGCTCTGTCGCTGACGCCGCAATCGCTCAAGGAGAAAGCGAAGGGCGAAATCAGCTATATCGCGCTTGATGGCGATCAATTAGCCGGCTGTATATTCTGCCGCCTGGAGGCCGAGAGCCTCTATATCGGCAAGCTTGCCGTTTTACCGACGGAGCAAGGGAAGGGAATCGGCAGGCGTCTGCTGGCGCTTGCGGAAACAACGGCGCGGCAGTGTGGGCTTGGTGCACTGCGGCTGGAAACACGCATCGAGTTGACCGGCAATCATGCGGCTTTCGCACGCTGGGGATTCCAGAAAACCGCCGAGAATCGTCATGCGGGATTCGACCGAACCACGTCGATCGAGATGCGCAAAGTCTTGATTTAGCTCACCGGAACGGCAGAACCCTGTTCGGCGGCCGATGCCCATCGATGAAGGTGCGGATATTGATGATGACCTTGTCGCCCATGTCGATGCGGCTTTCGAGCGTAGCCGAACCCATATGCGGCAGCAGCACCACCTTGCCCTCGTTGGCAAGCTTCACCAGCTTGGGATTGACGGCCGGTTCGTTCTCGAAAACGTCGAGACCGGCGCCAGCGATCTTGCCCTCGCGCAGGATTCTGATCAGCGCCGTCTCGTCGATGACGTCGCCGCGCGCCGTATTGACGATGTAGCTGGTCGGCTGCAATAGCGCGAGCCGGCGCGCCGAGATCAGATGAAATGTAGCCGGAGTCGACGGGCAATTGACTGAGACGATATCGACGCGGGCGAGCATCTGGTCGAGGCTGTCCCAATAGGTCGCCTCCAGCTCATCTTCCGTTGCCGCGCTGACGCGCTTGCGGTTGTGATAGTGGATGGCAAGACCGAAAGCCTTGGCGCGACGGGCGACGGCGGTGCCGATACGGCCCATGCCGACAATGCCGATGCGCTTGCCATGAATGCGGCGGCCAAGCATCCAGGTGGGCGACCAGCCGGCCCATTCGCCGGGCTTGTCCGTCAACACCCGCGCACCCTCGGCAACGCGACGCGGCACGGCGAGGATCAGCGCCATGGTCATGTCCGCCGTATCCTCGGTCAGCACGTTCGGCGTATTGGTGACCGTGATGCCCTTGCGGGCGGCGGCTTCGACATCGATATGGTCGGTGCCGTTGGAAAAGCTGGCGATCAGCTTCATCTGCGGCCCGGCCTCCTCGATCAGCGCGGCGTCGATACGATCGGTGACCGTCGGCACCAGCACGTCAACCGTCCGCACGGCTTCGGCAAGCTCCGCCTGCGTGCGCGGCACATCGTCAATATTGAGTTCGGCATCGAACAGTTCGCGCATCCGCGTCTCGACCGCATCGGGCAGTTTGCGCGTGACGTAGACCTTCGGTTTTTTCTTCGTCGTCATGGCGAGCGGCGATGCCTTGTTCAGATGTTTTTAACCAAGAAGCAGGATAATTTTCCCGTTCCGGGCATTTCTACCAGACCCGCAGGCGAAGACAAACAAAACTCGCTGGCGGCGCCGAGGATTTGCCGATGGTCGGAGCAAATAGGCAGCCTGACAGCGCCTTGATCATGATGAACGAACGGAAACCCCTATGCGTGGCAAAGTACTGAAGTCCTGCGCTGTTTTCGCGATCGGCCTGATGATGGCCGGCGCAACCGCCGATCTTGCCGCTGCCCAGGCCGCCAAGGGGCCGAGCGGATTGCCGCTGCCGCGATTCGTCACGCTGAAGTCGAAGCGCGTCAACCTGCGCGTCGGACCGAGCGCGGACTATGCCGTCTCATGGCTCTATCTCAAGCAGGGCCTGCCGGTCGAGATCATTCAGGAATACGACAATTGGCGCCGCGTGCGTGACGCAGACGGCACCGAGGGCTGGGTCAACCAGTCGCTGCTGTCCGGCCAGCGCTCGGCGCTTGCGGCCCCGTGGATGAAGGGCAAGGGCAAGGCCGTGTTCGTCAACATGCGCCGCGACGCGCAGCCATCCGGCACTGTCGTTGCCAAGCTCCAGCCGGGCGTAATGATGAACGTCCGCGAATGCACCGGCGACTGGTGCCTTGCGACCGTCGACGGCACCGAGGGCTGGGTGGCGCAATCCGAGATCTGGGGCGCCTATCCCGGCGAAGCCTTCAAGTAGTAGAAGCAGCCTTCATGCCCCATGGGAGCCACGATCGCGTGACCTTTCCGACGCAATGATGCATCTGGCGTTGGAAGAGATGTGACCGTGGAATACTTGCCTGGAATTCTCGGCGTCGCCGTCGTCATGTTCGTATCGACGAATGTGGACGACATCTTCGTATTGCTTGGTTTTTTTTCGGATCCAAAATTCCGTGCCCGGCAGATTGTCATCGGCCAATATCTGGGCATCGCCGTTCTTTTTGCCGTCGGCCTCCTCGCATCCCTCATTTCTCTTGTTATTCCCGCCGCCTATATCGGCCTGCTGGGGTTGGCGCCGATCTTTATCGGGTTGAAAAAACTATGGGAGTTGTGGAAAGGCACCGACACTAACGACGATCTCGAAAATCATGAGAAGGCATCAGCCGGACACGGCAATATCGTGGCTGTCGCCCTAGTGACGATCGCGAACGGCGGCGACAATATCAGCATCTACACGCCAATATTCGCAACGCGCACCGCATATGAGATTGCGACGATCGCCGTCATCTTCGCTTTCCTGACGGCCATGTGGATCGGTTCCGCCCATTACCTGGTCAATCACCGCACAATCGGCGCGCCGAACAGGCGCTATGGAAACCGAGTGGTGCCCTTCGTGCTCGTTGCACTCGGGATGCTGATTATCCACGAGGCCGGAACCATTGAGTTGCTGCGCCGGTAGCACGCATCCAGGAAACATCGGAAATTATTCGCTTCAGCTTCTCGCTGACTGCGGTGACATTCATCTATCGGCAGTTCTTTCGCCGACGTATTTTGCCAACCGTGCCAATACATCCGGAAAATCCGCGCTCACCGCTTTCCCAATCACCTGAGCGTCAGGCCCTTGAGAGTTGACGGCATAGATGACCCGACATTGATCGTTGGCCATGGCTTCGATGCTATGCTCAACCTGAATCAGCGTTTCGCCAACCAAAGTCTCGTCGATGAAACGCTGTGGCGCACTGACATCGACAAGTTTGCTGCGGATAATGTCTCCGTCAGGCAGCTCCATCGAAAACCAGGTTCCGGTGGCGAAACTTCCATCCAGCTGGACTGATTTCACGCCCGAGTTCCACAGCTTCCATCTGCCGGCGTCGGCAAGTGCCTGCCAGATTGCCTGCCGCGAAGCATTGACATCGCAGCTGTAAGACTTGCTCCAAGAGGCATCGCTTTTCATGGGAAACCCATTTTTGAGGCGTTCGTCCATGATGTGGGAACTTAGAAAATAGTCAACAGGCCGCACTCGCCTCATGGCTCGACAAAAAACCGCCCGCAACGATCTGTTGCGGGCGGTTTCGATTGGACTGGAAGCGCGAGCGGACTTTTAGAGAAGTCCGAACTCCTTGGCGGCTTCCGACAGTGACTTCATTGGCCGAGGGCCGATCTGCTCGATGACGATCGCCGCGGCGAGGTTGCCGAGCCTGCCGCAATCTTCGAGACTGCGGCCCTGGGTATAGCCGAATAGGAAACCGGCGGCGAAGAGATCGCCGGCGCCGGTCGTGTCGACGCGCTCCTCGATCGGGTGGGCATCGACGACATAGCGCTCGTTGCCGCGCACGATGACGGCCCCATCCTTGCCGGTGGTAACGGCCGCGATCTTGCAGTCGGCGGCGATCAGCGTCAGCGCCCGGTCGAAATCCTCGGTCTCGTAGAGCGACAGGGCCTCGTCATGATTGGCGAAGACGATGTCGACGGTGCCGGAGCGCATCAGATCGAGGAATTCTTCGCGATAGCGGCCGACGCAGAAACTGTCGGAGAGCGTCATCGACATTTCCCGGCCATGGGCATGGGCGATGCGGGCGCATTCGCGGATTGCTTCCTTGGCGCGGGGCGGATCCCAGAGATAGCCTTCGAAATAGGTCACCTTGGCATCGGCGACGACATCGGGTTCGACATCTTCCGGGCCAAGCTCGACACAGGCGCCGAGATAGGTGTTCATCGAGCGCTCGCCGTCCTCGGTGACAAAGATCATAGAGCGGGCCGTCGGCGGGAACGTGCCCTTCGGCCTGGTCTGGTAATGCACGCCCTGGGCGCGGATGTCGTGCTCGAAGATCTCCCCGAGCTGATCTTCCGCGACCTTGCCGAAATAGGCGGCCTTGCCGCCGAAATTCGCCACGCCCGCCGCTGTGTTGCCGGCGCTGCCGCCGGAAGCTTCGAGCGCCGGACCCATGCGCGAATAGAGAAGTTCGGCACGCTCGGCATCGATGAGATTCATCGCGGCCTTGGTGATCTTGTTGTCGATCAGAAATTGATCGTCGCAGCGCGCGATAATGTCGACGATAGCATTGCCAACGGTCAGTACATCGAAACGAGTCATCAAAAGGGAGCCCCGGTATTGGTGATAGCCGTTAATCGGTATTATCGGTTTTTTGGAAGTTTGGAAGAAGAATCCGCTTTCCGCTAGGCAACTAAATCCTGTTCAGTCATTTGTCTGTCACTTTCTATCTGTAAATGCTTATCAAGCGGCTGGCATGGGACGTTCTCAAGGCATCCAAGGCCAGTCTGGGAAGGTATGATACCTTCCGCCTCACCGGTACGCGCGCCGACCACGGATGAACTGGCGGCTTGTGCACCGGGAGGACTCCGGCGGGAACCGGACGCTGAAAAGCGGGCTTGGCCCGCTTTTTTTGTTTCCGCCCGCTTTTCGGCTTTTCACGATGCGGCAAGCTGTTACAACTCTGGGATCAACTCTCCAGATTCATTCCCCTCGCCCAGCATGTCCGAAATCTTTTCCGATGTTCTCCCGGTCTTCCTGCTGATCCTTGTCGGCTGGGTGATCGTGCGCACCGGTGTGCTGACGGCCAGCGTCGGAGAGGCGATGAGTGAATTCGTCTTCAAGATCGCCGTGCCGCTTTTGCTGTTTCAGACCATTGCGGAAGCAGATTTTCGTGGCGCCTCGCCGTTCCGGCTGTGGGCCGCCTATTTCGCCGGTGTTGCGGTGACGTGGACGGCGGGCCATCTGGTGGCGACGCGGCTGTTCGGGCGGGATGCGCGCATCGGAGTGCTCGCCGGCGTGTCCTCCGCCTTCGCCAATACGATTTTCATCGGCCTGCCGCTGGTGGGACGCACGGTGGGGCCTGACGGCATCATGGCGATGTCGATCCTGATTGCCGTGCATCTGCCGACCATGATGATCGCCGGCACGCTGCTGATGGAGCAGGCTGAACGCAGGGAAAACGGCGGCGCCGGCCGCGGCACGCTCGAACTCCTGCAACAGGTCGGCAAAAACCTCATCCGCAATCCGCTGGTCATCGGGCTTCTCGGCGGGCTTGTCGTGCACCTCATCGGCATTCCCTTGCCGTCAACGCTTGGCACCGTGGTCGACAACATCGCCAATATCGCCGGCCCGGCGGCCTTGATTTCGCTCGGCATGGCGCTCCAGCAATACGGGGTTTCCGGCAATCTCGGCATTGCCAGCGTCACCGCAACCTTCAAGCTCGTGCTCTTGCCGGCCTGCGTGCTTGCGGCAAGCTATCTTCTCGGCCTCAGCCCGGAATGGCGCGCCGCACTCGTACTCACGGCCGCGGTCCCGACGGGCGTGAACGCCTGGCTGATTGCCAATCGCTTCGGCGTCGGCCACAGTCTCGCCGCATCGACGATCACGCTGACGACAGCGCTCGGCGCATTCTCGGTGTCACTTTGGGCCTATTTGCTCGGCTAGGGCATGCAACGAGCTTGCATGCTGCGACGATATATCTCCGCCTTCGGAGAAGCAGGCAGGAAAATGGTCATATATTTGCGCATCGCCGCCGCTAAGGATGGAGCGCAGCAAAGGATGGAACCATGAATATTGCAGCGCCACTTATCACCAATCCGGCTTCGGCCTATGCGCAGAAGGTCTTCGTGCTGCAGGGCGGCGGGGCGCTCGGCTCCTATCAGGCCGGCGCTTTCGAGGCGCTGAGGGAACAGAATATCGAGCCGGACTGGATCGCCGGCATCTCGATCGGCGCCATCAATGCCGCGATCATGGCGGGCAATGTGCCGGGCGAGCGGCTGGAGAAGCTGCGCTCCTTCTGGAACAGGGTCAGCGTCCAGATGCCGGTCGATCTCCTGATGGAGAAGCGGCGCGAGACCAATCCATTCTACCGGACGGTCAGCAGCTGGTGGGTTTCGACCTTCGGCGTGCCCGGCTTTTTTTCACCCTGGCAGATCCCGTCCTGGTTCCAGGCGCGCGGTTCGGCGGGCGCGACCAGCATCTACGACACTGAGCAGTTGCGCCAGACGCTGCTCGACCATGTCGATTTTGACCGCATCAACCACGGTCCGGTGCGGCTCAGCCTCGGCGCCGTTAACGTCCGCACTGGCAATTTCGCCTTCTTCGACAACCGGGAAGTCCAGATCAAACCCGAGCACGTCATGGCGAGCGGTGCGTTGCCGCCTGGCTTTCCGGCCATCAAGATCGGCAACGACTATTACTGGGACGGCGGCCTGGTCTCGAACACGCCGCTGACCTACGTGCTGCGAAACGGCGCCGACATCGATACCGTGGTCTTCCAGGTCGACCTCTTCAGCGCCATCGGCCCGCAGCCGCAGGATCTCGAAGAAGTCGAGGAGCGGCGCAAGGACATCACCTATTCGAGCCGCACCCGGCTCAACACCGACCTGTTTCTCGAGCGCCACCGCCTGCGTCGCACCATTTCGGAGCTTTACGCGCGCCTGCCGGACGAAGCCAAGGCCGACCCGGCGATCCAGAAGCTGAAGGCGCAATGCTCGGACTACGGCGTCACCATCATCCATCTGATCTACCGCAACAAGCAGTTCCGCTCGCATTCGAAGGACTACGAGTTTTCGGCGCTGTCGATGCACGAGCATTGGGAGGCGGGCCTGCGCGACGCGCGCAAGGCGCTGCTGGCGGAGGACTGGCGCGTGCCGCCGAGCGCCGAGGACGGGCTCAAGGTCTATGACCTCGACCAGAGAACGCGGTCGCGTCGGCATTCGGCCTGAAGAGTCACCGAAACGGCCAAAAGCCCGGCCGAAACGACCGGGCTTTTGGAAATGATTCGTTCGATACGGGCTGTCTTGTTGTTCCTACGCAATTCCGGACGGAAAACCGCTGCGCACTTTTCCTGGAATTGCTCTAGTTCGTCGCGGCAGGTGCCGGCGCTGCGTTCGGATCCGGCAACGGCACCGGCGTATCGGCCAGTGTGCGCAGATAAGCGATCAGGTCGGCGCGGTCCTTTTCCTTCGGCAGGCCGGCAAAGCCCATCGCCGTTCCGGGAATGAACTTTTTCGGTGCGGCTACGAAGTGATAAAGATGATCGTAGGTCCACTTCTCCGCGCCGTCCTTGGAAAACGTCTTGATGGCGGCGGAATAGGCAAAGCCCTCATGTTCGGCGACCGGACGGTCGATAATGCCCCAGAGATCGGGACCAACCTTGTTTGGCCCGCCCTTCTCCCCGGAATGACAGGCCTGACACTTCTTGAAGATCGTTTCGCCGACCTTGGCATCGGCCGTCTGCAGCAACTGCGCGATCGGCGTTTCCTGCACGGCGGCGGCCTTGCCGCCGGCATCGCCGGCCGGCTCCTCGGCGGCAACAATTTCAAAGCCGGGCTTTTCCGGCACCTCGGAATGGAAAATATATCCTGACGCAAGCGACACGGACTTCAGCACGAAAAGTGTTGCTAGAAGTGCCCCGACACCCATGTTCACGTAGGATGAATTCATCTGCTATGCTCCCCTCGCCTCCGGCAGTGACTGCCGGCCCATCTTGAATTCGCGCGAAACCTATGTCTTTTGGCTGTTTCTTGCAACTCTGTAAACGGTCTCCACCATGAGACGTTTTGACACTTTTACGGCGGGAATAGAAGGCCCAACGATGACAGATTCCAACTTAGACAAGACGCTGGTGCTCATTCCTGCCCGGATGGCCTCCACACGCCTGCCGGGCAAACCGCTCGCCGATATTTGCGGCCTGCCCATGATCGTACAGGTTGCCAAGCGAGCGCGCGAGGCGGCGATCGGTCGCATCGTCGTCGCCGTCGATCATGACGATACCTATGCCGCCGTCGCCAATGCCGGTTTCGAGGTGGTGATGACGCGCCAGGACCATCAGTCCGGCTCCGATCGTATTCATGAGGCATTGCGGGCCGTCGATCCCGATGGACGCGTCGAGATCATCGTCAACGTTCAAGGCGACCTGCCAACCATCGATCCCCAGACCATTCACGCGGCATTGCGCCCACTCGACAATCCGGCCGTCGACATCGGAACGCTGACCGTCGAGATCAAGGATGAGGAAGAAAAAACCCTGCCGAGCGTCGTCAAGGTCGTCGGCTCAGCGCTGTCGGAAAGCCGCCTGCGCGCGCTCTATTTTACGCGCACCACCGCTCCTTACGGCAAGGGGCCGCTCTATCATCACATCGGCCTCTACACCTATCGTCGCGCAGCACTGGAGAAATTCGTCAGCCTCGGCCCGTCGCCGCTCGAACTGCGCGAATCGCTGGAGCAATTGCGGGCGCTGGAAGCCGGCATGCGCATCGATGTCGAGATCGTTGACACGATCCCGCTCGGTGTCGATACTCCCGCCGACCTCGAAAAGGCCCGACGCATCCTTTCCGGCGCCTCTCGCTGACGGAATCTCTCCCCTAAAGGCAGTCCCATGACCACCAAGACCAACAAGATCTCCTTCCAGGGCGACTACGGCGCCAATTCCGATATGGCCTGCCGCGACATGTTCCCGACGATGGAGCCGCTGCCCTGCCAGACCTTCGAGGACGCCTTCGCCGCCGTCGACAATGGCGAGGCCGATCTCGGCATGATCCCGATCGAAAACACGATCGCCGGCCGCGTCGCGGATATCCACCACATGCTACCCGAATCGCAGCTGCATATCGTCGGCGAATATTTCATGCCGATCCGCTTCCAGCTGATGGTGCTGCCGGGTGTGAAGAAGGAAGAGATCCGCACCGTACACAGCCATATCCACGCGCTCGGCCAGTGCCGCAAGATCGTGCGCGCCAATGGCTGGAAACCAGTCGTCGCTGGCGATACGGCGGGTGCCGCCAAGCTGGTGCAGGAAACCGGCGACCGTACGATGGCAGCCCTTGCACCACGGCTCGCCGCCAACCTCTACAAGCTGGATATCATCGCCGAGAATGTCGAGGATACCGAGGACAACGTGACGCGCTTCGTCATATTGTCGCGCGAGGAGAAATGGGCGGAGCGGAGCTCACCGGAAGAAAAGATCGTCACCACCTTTGTCTTCAACGTCCGCAACATTCCGGCAGCGCTCTACAAGGCGCTCGGCGGCTTCGCCACCAACGGTATCAACATGACGAAGCTCGAGAGCTACCAACTCGGCGGCCGTTTTGTAGCGACGCAGTTCTACGCCGACATCGAGGGTCATCCGACCGATGCGAATGTGCAACGCGCGCTGGAGGAATTGCGGTTCTTCTCTGAGAAGGTCAGGATTCTGGGTGTCTACAAGGGCCACCCGATGCGGGGGCAGCTTTAGGCTTCATAGTTGCTGGGAAGCCCCTCATCCGGCCTGTCGGCCACCTTCTCCCCGCTCGCGGGGAGAAGGAGATAGACGCACCTACGACCTTCCATCCAGCCAACTGCCTAGACGGATACAGAGGTCGTCCCCTCTCCCCGTCAAAAACGGGGAGAGGGCTAGGGTGAGGGGCAAAGCCTCATAACCTGCAACTTACTTATCCGGCTCACAGACCCGGAGACGATGACCGTCCGGATCCAGCACGACGAAGGTCGGGCCGAAATCCAGCGTCGTCAGTTCCTGGGCGACCGGCAAGCCGCGCGCCTTCCAGTCCTTGTAATGTTCCGCCACCGCTCCTTCGCCCTCGACCATGAAGGCGAGCTCGCCGCGGCTGCCGATGGCCGACGGCTGCGGTTCGACGCTGCTGCGGCGCCAGAGGCCGAGCGTGAAACCGTTGTCGAGCGGGAAGGCCACGAAATTCGGCGCGGCGAAGGCCGGTTCGCGGCCGAGCAGGTCGCGATAAAAGGGTATGCTCTCGGCCGGGTCCTTGACGTAGAAGATGATGAGGTTCGGGCTGGTCATTGGAATATTCCTCTTGGCGTTGGGGATATGACGGCAATATCGGTTCCGGCCGACAGGTCATGACGGACCTGCCGGAGGAAGACGTTTGCCGAAGGGTTGACTGGGTTGCTTTCAGGACGCGCCTATCGCAGGCGACTGTCGTCGCGATACGGCATCCATTCGTCGACTAGGCCGAGATCGCGCTTCATGAAATCGGACATTCCATCAAGATCCAGGTGTGGATGTCGCCGCGTGAAACGATGAAGCGCAGCCTGGGCGAGACGATGCAGCCAGGCCTGCGCCAAAGACGCATCATTGGCGTCACCTGCAGAACGATGCGCGTCCTCTCTAATGATGTGAGCAATGCTTGCCATGATCGGTCCTCCTTCCTGTGTGGAATGATGCCGACAATAACCGTTCATGCTGACAGTTTCTGGCAGTAGTCTGATGCTCAGGGATCAATCATGGGCAAGGCCCTGCTGTTTGTGCCATTCCTTCGCCAGGACGATACGGCGTCGCGGGTAGCGGGTCTCCAGCACCGCGAAGTCGACAATGCGATCGGCGCGGAAATGACGAAAATCCTGGCGCAGCTCACACCAGCCCATGACCATGCGGACCTCGTCGAAATAACCGAGTGCAAAGGGCCAGATGCGTCGGGTCGAAATGGCGCCGTTCACATCGCCATAGGTCAGCTGCACGATGCGTTCGGAGCGGATCGCCTTGCGCATGAGGGAGAGATCGGCCTTGTCCTCCAGCGCGCGGCGGGTGGCGACGACAAGCGTCGCCTGCTCGACGGTCTCGCGCATGTCGTCGGGCAGCACGGCGGCGATCTTGGCAAGCGCATCCGCGCCGGCTGCCGCCAGACGCGCATCGGCGGCGCGCGCCACCCAGCGGGAGCCGAGCACCAAGGCCTCGATCTCATCCTGGGAAAACATCATCGGTGGCAGCATGAAGCCAGGTTTCAGAACATAGCCGATGCCCGGCTCGCCCTCGATCATCGCGCCCTGCGACTGGAGGCTGGCGATATCGCGGTAAAGCGTGCGCAGGCTGACGCCGGTTTCACTCGCCAGAACCGCGCCGCTGACCGGACGACGATAGCGCCTCAGTGTCTGCAGCAGGGTCAGCAAGCGTTCCGAGCGCGCCATGGCGAACGAAGACCTATCGTTTCCATTCCACCCAGTCGCGCATCAGGCGATGGGCGATGGCGCCCTTGGGCGGGGAAGTGTTGCCGGAAGCCGAGACGTGATCGAGCATTTCGAGCGTCTCTTCCGGCGTGAACCAGCGGCAATCATCGAGCTCGGTGGCGTCGATATGGATCTCCGTCGACTTCGCCTCGGCATAACAGCCGATCATCAGGGAATGCGGCATCGGCCAGGGCTGCGAGGCGTGGTAGCGCACGCGGCCGACCTGGATCCCCGATTCTTCATGCGTCTCGCGGCGCACGGCATTCTCGATGGTTTCGCCCGGCTCGACGAAACCGGCGAGACAGGAATACATGCCCGGCGCGAAATGATGGCTGCGGCCGAGCAGGCAGAGATTTTTCTCCTCGTCGACCGTCAGCATGATGACAACGGGATCGGTGCGCGGGAAGATCATGTGCTCGCAGGCGGTGCAGACCCGCTTGTAGCCGCCAATGCGACTTTCCATCACCGAACCGCAACGGCCGCAAAAGCGATTGTCGCTGTTCCACCGCAGCAGGCTCATGCCCTGCGCCGCCTCACCGAGGATTTCGCCCTCGAGCAGGAAATCGCGCCAGAGCGAGCGCATGTCGGCGGGCTTGTAATGGCTGGCGAGGTCATCGGCATTGATGCGCACCGGCACGGCCAGCCGCGGCTCGCCGGTCTTGCGATAACCGAGCAGCACGGCCGCCTCCCAATCCGGATCGAGTTCCTGCAGCTCGTAGCGCGCAAACAGCGGATCGAGCACCTGACCGTCATGCTTCAGAACAAGCCTGTCCCTGGCGAAAGCAAGAATATGCGTGCCTTCCCTGGACAGCGCGCTCTGGATCGTTTCCTCGTCACGATGCTCGGCGTCCCGGTTGAGCTGGTTTTCCGCAAAGGCCGTGAGGCTGCTAGCTTCCGGGTGAGGCGCGTCCGAAGAGAAGATTGAATGGTTCATTGTGAAAGCGTGTCCCGCAACTTGGCTATGAAGCTGTTCATGTCTTCGTCCGTATAGGGTTCCGCCTTGCCGTGGCCCCAGATCGGACCGGGCCAGTTCGCGTCCCCTTCGAACCGTGCAATTACATGAACATGAAGCTGTCGGACGATATTTCCAAGAGCCCCGACGTTGATTTTTGTCGCTCCGGTCACGGTTTTCAGGGCGCTCGCGACCTTGTTGGTCTCGAAGGTCAGGAGAACCTGGTCCAGCGGCGTCAACTCGAATATTTCCGATATGCCGGGCCGGCGGGGCACTAGCACCAGCCACGGCCAGCGGCTGTCCTTCGACAGGCGCACGTCGCAAAGTCCGATGATCACAACGGAAACGCTGTCATTCGCCAGACGTTCGTCGAGCGTGAATTCCTTCAATGGGCGGTCCTCCAGAGTGTTTTATCAAATGTTTAGCAGTTTTTTTTGACCTTGGCTTGCTTTTGATGAGGATATTGCCGATATGTGCCTCCGGGAGGTTGGTGGTGGACGAGCCACTCGCCAACCGGGTCAGGTCCGGAAGGAAGCAGCCCCAACGAGCCCGGCACGGGTCATCGTGCCAGCCTCCCACCCTTTTTGAAAGCAAGGCCCGGCTTTCTGCGGGCAATAAGCAGGGCCATGAGCGACACCGAGCGACAAGCAAAAGATGCCGCTTCGACCGGCACCGGTTACCGGGTGCTGGCCCGCAAATACCGTCCCAAGGATTTCACAGACCTGATGGTCGGCCAGGAGCCGATGGTTCGCACGCTGACCAACGCGTTCGAAACCGGCCGTATTGCCCAGGCCTATATGCTGACCGGCGTGCGCGGTGTCGGCAAGACGACGACGGCCCGCATTCTGGCGCGCGCGCTCAACTATCGAACCCCCGAGATCGACCGCCCGACCATCGACCTGCGCGAGCCCGGCGAACATTGCCAGGCGATCATGGAAGGCCGGCATGTCGACGTCATCGAGATGGACGCCGCCTCGCATACCGGCATCGACGATATCCGCGAGATCATCGAGCAGGTGCGCTACCGTCCGGTTTCGGCGCGCTACAAGGTCTATATCATCGACGAAGTGCACATGCTGTCGACGGCCGCCTTCAACGGATTGTTGAAGACGCTGGAAGAGCCGCCGGAGCATGTGAAGTTCATCTTCGCCACCACCGAAATCCGCAAGGTGCCGATCACCGTGCTGTCGCGCTGCCAGCGCTTCGATCTGCGCCGCATCAGCGCCTCGGATCTTGTGGGACTGTTCACCACCATTTCGGCCAAGGAAGGCATCGAGGCGGAGACGGAAGCGCTCGCCATGATCGCCCGCGCCGCCGAGGGATCGGCTCGTGACGGCCTGTCGCTGCTCGACCAGGCGATTGCGCATGGCAGCGGCGTGGTCGTGGCCGATGCCGTTCGCTCGATGCTGGGTCTTGCTGACCGCGCCCGCATCGTCGATCTCTTCCATCACATCATCCAGGGCGATGTCGCGGCCGCCTTGGCGGAGTTCAACAGCCAGTACGAGGCCGGAGCCAACCCCGTCGTCGTATTGACCGACCTTGCGGATTTCACCCACCTCGTCACCCGCCTGAAATATGTGCCCGACGCTGCCAACGATCCGTCGTTGAGCGAAGTCGAGCGCAACAAGGCGGCGGAATTCGCGCAGGGCGTGGCGGTCACCACCCTGTCGCGCATCTGGCAGATGCTCCTGAAGGGCATACCGGAGACGGAAAGTGCTGCGCGCACCGCAGGTGCCGCCGAAATGGTGCTGATCCGACTGGCGCATGCCGCCCATCTGCCGGCCCCGGAAGATGCCGCGCGGCGGCTTGCCGAATTCTCCGACGGTAATGGCAATGGCGGCGCACGCCCCTCGCCCGCTTCGCCCAACGGCAATGGCGGCGGAACGCAGGTTTCCTATCAGGGCAACGTGATGGCCCGCGCGGTCGAGACAGCCGCGCCACGGCCGACGCCACAGGCACCGGTCGCCATGCTGCGCGCGGTTCCGAATACCCAGCCGGACTCTGCTCCCATCGGCCGCATCGAACAGAAGCCGGTTGAAGCGCCGAAGCCGCTGGTTGCCATCAATTCGATGACCGACATCGCCGAACTTGCCGGCCAGAAGCGCGATCCGAAACTGAAAGCCATGGTGCGCAGCTTCGTGCGTCCGGTGCGGCTGGAACCCGGCCGGCTCGACGTCAGCCTGACGCCGGGCGCGCCGGGCACGCTCTTGAACGAGCTTGCCGTTAAGCTGAAGGAATGGACCGGCATCCACTGGATCGTCAGCCTCAGCCGCGATGAAGGCGAGCCGACGGTAGTGGAAGCCGAGGCGAACGCGCAGCGGCAGCGGGTCGCCGATGCCCGGCAAGACCCCGATGTCGCGGCGATCCTGTCGCAATTTCCGGGCGCCAAGATCATCGACGTGCGCGTGCGTGCGCCCGATATCGAGGAAGAGGAACAGGTCGCCGCTCCGGCAGCCGCCGAATCCGACGAAGGCGATATCCTGCCGGGCGATGACATCGAATTCTAAAGGTACGGTGCGGAATCGAACAGCCGCGCGGCAAAATCTGCTGGGTGGCTTTCGAAACATATTGTACTAAATCATAATGAAAGACGCGGCAGAAGGACGAGCGACGATGCGCGACATCATGGGCATGATGGGTAAAGTGAAAGAAATGCAGGCCAAGATGGAGAAGATGCAGGCTGAGATCGCCGACATCCGCGTCGAAGGCAAGGCAGGCGGCGGCCTCGTCACCGTCACCGTCAACGGCAAGGGTCTGATGCTGGGCATCAAGATCGATCCGTCGCTCTTCAAGGAAGACGACGTCGAAATCCTCGAGGACCTGATCGTCGCCGCCAACAAGGACGCCCAGGACAAGGCCGAGGCGATCACCGCCGAAAAGACCCGCGAACTCACCGCCGGCCTGCCGATCCCGCCCGGCTTCAAGATGCCTTTCTGATAAGCACTCTTCCGAAGCGGTTTAGCGCGCCGTCTTGCGGATGAGTTCGCGGCCGATCGGTTTCGCCGGCTCGTTCCGCAGCACCAGCGATGTCGTCACGGCGCCATGCCGGGCGATGGTGTCGACGATGGTTTCAAGGTCGGCAGGCGACGGCACCAGCACCTTGAGCAGGAAACAATCTTCGCCTGTCAGCCGCAGGACCTCGATGATCTCCGGCATTTCCGAAAACTGCTTCAAATAGGGGCGGATATACTCATGCGTCGTCCTGAGCCGGATGACGGCCATCATGCCGAGACCGACGGCGGCGGGATCGACGATGGCGCGGTAGCCGGCGATGATGCCGCGCTCCTCCAGCCGCTTCAGGCGTTCGGACGCGGCCGGCTGCGACAGCCCGACGCGACGGCCGAGTTCCGATACGGAAATCCGCCCATCCGCTTGCAGGATCTCGATCATCGATAGATCGGTCGGATCCAGGTCTCTCTCGAAGCTTTCCATGTTTGAACCTTCAATTCATCGGTATGACCAATTTTTCTCCGATGGTTTGCAATGTCAACGACCGAAGCGCCATGTCAAATTTCCCACGTCAACAAACTGCGAGAGGAAAGATATGAGCGATATCATCATCCTGCCCGGCCTTGGCGGGTCCGGAGAAGACCATTGGCAAACCTTGTGGGAACGGCAGGACCCGCGAATGCGCCGGTTTCAACCGGCGAGCTGGGACAGGCCGGAGCTTTCGGACTGGATCGCCGCGCTCGATCGGGAAATCGGAAGGGCGAAGACGCCGCCGATCCTTGTCGGCCACAGCCTTGCCTGCCAGTTCATCGCGCATTGGGCGGTTTCCGCGAAAACGCAAATCCTCGGCGCGTTTCTCGTCGCGGTGCCGGACCCGACGGGAGAGATCTATCTGGGTGAAGCTCCCAGCTTCGCCAATCCGCCGCGCCGACGGCTGCCGTTTCCTTCCGTGCTCGTCGCCAGCACCGACGATCCCTATGGCCCGTTCGACTATGCCAAGGAAAGCGCCTCCGTCTGGGGCAGCGAGCTTGTCGATGTCGGCCCGCTCGGCCACATCAATGTCGGCTCGGGACTTGGTGATTGGCCGGAGGGTCGGGCGCTGTTCGAGCGCTTCCGCGCCCGAATCGGCTGACGGGCCACGCGATCCGTTTGGAAAACAGGCGGCGGGATGCTATGTCTCGGCATCCTTTTCGTCTTGATCGGAAGAACGTGATGAGCCTCACGACATTGCTTGTTTTCGCCGGTGCGCTGTTCATCGCGGCCGGATCGCCTGGCCCCAATATCGCCGCGCTGGTCGCGCGCGTGCTGACCAGGGGCGCTCGCGACGTGCTGCCCTTTCTCGCCGCCATGTGGATCGGTGAAGCTATCTGGCTGACCTGCGCGGTCGCGGGTCTTGCCACCATCGCCGAAACCTTCCACTGGGCCTTCGTCGCGATCAAATGGCTGGGCGTTGCCTATCTTCTCTATCTCGCCTGGAAAATGTGGTTTGCGGCGGCGGATGCCTCGGAAGAAAAGCTTCCGGAGGCGCAGTCGCCGGCAAGGCTTTTCTTCGCTGGCCTGACGGTGACGATGGGCAATCCGAAGATCATGGTGTTCTATGTGGCGTTGCTGCCCTCGATCATCGACCTCCATGCGGTCTCGCTTGCCGGCTGGGCCGAGCTGGTAGCGACGATGTTCGTTGTCTTGATCGTCATCGATCTGTCCTGGGCCATGCTCGCCGCCAAGGCCAGGGGCTTCCTCAAGAGCCGCCGCGCCGTGCGGATGGCCAACCGCGCCAGTGCCGGCACCATGGCGGGCGCTGCCGTCGCCATCGCCATGCGATAAGCTCTCGTGTCGACGGCCGGAATTTTCATGGGGCGAACGTCCCCTCCGCGATTCCGTTCCTTAAACATATGAGCTAAAAGCCTCCCATGGCAAAGCGAGTCACCGGCCCCGAAATCGAGAAACTCATCCAGCTGCTGGCGAAGGTGCCGGGCCTTGGCCCGCGCTCGGCGCGCCGCGCCGCATTGCACCTGATCAAGAAGAAGGATCAGCTGCTCGGCCCCCTCTCCCATGCCATGGGCGAGGCCTATGACAAGGTGAAGATTTGCTCACGCTGCGGCAATGTCGATACCGTCGACCCCTGCACCGTCTGCACCGACGACCGCCGCGATCAGGCGATCATCATCGTCGTTGAGGATGTCGCCGATCTCTGGGCGCTGGAACGCGCCGCAGCGATGAATGCCGCCTATCATGTTCTCGGCGGCGTTCTGTCACCACTCGACGGCGTTGGCCCCGACGATCTCAACATTCGCGGCCTGATCCAGCGCGTCGGCGAGGGTGGCATCCGCGAAATCATCATCGCCGTCAACGCCACCGTCGAAGGACAAACCACAGCACACTATATAACCGACCAGCTCGCCGGCCTGGAGGTGAAGATCACCCGATTGGCGCACGGTGTTCCGGTCGGCGGCGAGCTCGACTATCTCGACGAGGGCACGCTGACGGCAGCCTTGCGGGCGCGGACGGCGATTTGATTGCTACAATAAAGGATTGCGTATGAGGAGAGTGCGTACCCCCCTCTGTCACTTCGTGACATCTCCCCCACAAGGGGGGAGATCGGTAACCTGTGGTGCTGTCCTCGCCAAACAATCAACCACTGAATTCACAGCAACTTCGGGCCGTCGATATGGCATGAAGCATGCCGCCCACAATCTCCCCCCTTGTGGGGGAGATGTCACGTCAGTGACAGAGGGGGGTATCTCTCGGCATATTCTACACCTACTTATCCTCCTTCTCGCTCTCCTTCCCCTCCCCGCCTTCGCCGCCTCCAAGGCCGATGTCGAGGCGCAGTTCCAGACTTGGATCCAAAGGGATCTCTGGCCCGAAGCAAAAAAAGACGGCATTTCCGACAAGACCTTCCGGGCCGCCTTTGCCGGCGTGGCGCTGAACTGGAGCCTGCCCGACCTCGCCCCACCCGGCTTTCCGAAGCCCAAGGAGCAGAAACAGACCCAGGCGGAGTTTTCCTCCCCCGCGCCCTACTTCAACGAGGGACGGTTGCAGAGGCTGGCGGTGACCGGGCGCAGCTTCGCCTCGCAATATGGCCCGGCGCTGAAAAGGATCGAGAAGGTCTATGGCGTGCCCGGTCCGATCCTGCTTGCCATCTGGGGCCGCGAGACCGGCTTTGGCGCAGCAAAACTGCCGAACTCGGCGGTGCAGGTGCTCGCGACCAAGGCCTTCATGTCGACCCGCAAAGACATGTTCCGCACCGAGCTGATTGCCGGTCTGCGCATCCTCGAGCATGGCGACGTTGCGCCCGATCAGCTCCTGGGGTCCTGGGCCGGCGCACTCGGCCAGCCGCAGTTCATGCCGACCAGCTATCTGAAATATGCGGTCGATTTCGACGGTGACGGCCACCGCAACATCTGGACCTCCGTGCCGGATACGCTTGCCTCCATCGCCAACTATCTGGTGCAGAAAGGCTGGCAGCGCGGCCGCGGCTGGGGTTATGAAGTGACGATCCCGGCCAATGTTTCCTGCGCGCAGGAAGGGCCTGATCTCGCCAAGCCGATTTCGCAATGGACGTCGCTCGGGATCGCCAGGATCGCCGGCAAGGCATTTCCCTCCGACGAACTGCGCGCCGGCGGCATGATGCTGGTGCCGGCCGGCCGCGACGGGCCGGAATTCATCGTCACGCCGAATTTCTACACCATCAAGGAATATAATAATTCCGACCTCTACGGCCTCTATATCGGCAATCTCGCCGACCGCATCGCCTATGGCTCCGGCGCTTTCCAGGGCCCCTGGGGCGATGTCGGCAAGATGCTGCGCTCCGATGTCGCCGGCATGCAGAAGACTTTGGAACGCAAGGGCTACGACGTCGGCGGCACCGACGGCTTGCCGGGCTACAAGACGCGGCGGTCGATCGGCCAGTGGCAGGAAAAGAGTGGTATGAAGCCGACCTGCTATCCCGACAGCTCGATGCTTGGCGTGCTGAAATAGGCGAGAGAGCAAGCTACCTGCGCGAACATCTTGCAATTTGGCGGGAACGGGATTATATCCGCTTCAAATTCTTGATCGTGTGATGAGGAGTGGGCCGCAAGGACCCGCTCTTTTTTATTACCTCGATCTCCCAATTGCAGCACCCTGCAGGAGTGAACGCTTGTCGGAAGTGACAAACGCAGACAATATCAATGAACCGCGGCTGATCGTCGAAACCGGCCTTGACCAGCGCATCGCCGCCATCATCGAGCCCGTGCTTGTCGGCATGGACTATCGCCTGGTGCGCGTTCGCCTCATGAACCAGAACGGCCTGACATTGCAGGTTATGGCCGAGCGCAACGACGGCACCATGAACGTCCAGGGCTGCGAAGCGGTCTCAACGGCGATTTCGCCGGTGCTGGATGTGGAAGATCCGGTCGATAAGGCGTATCATCTGGAAGTCTCTTCGCCTGGTATCGACCGCCCGATGGTCCGCAAGTCGGATTTCGTCCGCTGGAACGGCCACATCGTCAAGTGCGAGACCTCGATCCTGGTGGATAACCGCAAGCGGTTCCGCGGCAAGATCACCGACGTCAATGACGATGGTTTCACGATCGAACGCGATCAGGTCGCTTATGGCGAAGAACCGAAGGTCACCATTCCGTTCAGCACACTGGCCGAGGCCAAGCTGATCCTGACGGACGATCTTATCCGCGATGCGTTGCGCGCCGACAAGCAGGCCAAGGCCGAGGCTGCGAACCAGAACGAAGCGGACGA
Source organism: Martinezella rhizogenes (assembly GCF_000799715.1). GTDB lineage: Bacteria > Pseudomonadota > Alphaproteobacteria > Rhizobiales > Rhizobiaceae > Rhizobium > Rhizobium rhizogenes_C. Next base: position 46,538 of record NZ_JUHG01000004.1, on the reverse strand, counting down.
AGAAGAATAACCGATCAACGAACCGCCTAACGGGACGGGAACCCCAGGGCAGGAAGACGGAGACTAAACATGGCAGTCAGTGCGAACCGGCTAGAACTTCTGCAGATCGCAGATGCAGTGGCGCGCGAAAAGGTCATCGACCGCGAGATCGTGCTTGCCGCGATGGCGGACGCGATCCAGAAGGCCGCGCGCTCGCGTTACGGCACGGAATCGAACATCCGCGCCGACATCAATCCGAAGACCGGCGAAATCCGTCTGCAACGCCTGCTCGAAGTTGTCGAAAAGGCCGAGGACTATTCTACGCAGATCCCGCTGGAACTGGCCCGCGACCGCAACCCGGATGCAGCCCTTGGCGACTTCATCGCCGATCCGCTGCCGCCGATGGATTTCGGCCGTATCGCCGCCCAGTCGGCCAAGCAGGTCATCGTGCAGAAAGTGCGCGAAGCCGAGCGTGACCGCCAGTTCGACGAATTCAAGGATCGCGTTGGCGAAATCGTCAACGGCACCGTCAAGCGCGTCGAATACGGCAACGTCATCGTCGATCTCGGCCGTGGCGAAGGCATTATCCGCCGCGACGAAATGATCCCGCGCGAGAACTTCCGCTACGGCGACCGCGTTCGCGCTTACGTTTACGACGTGCGCCGCGAACAGCGCGGCCCGCAGATCTTCCTGTCGCGCACGCATCCGCAGTTCATGGTCAAGCTCTTCACCATGGAAGTGCCTGAAATCTACGACGGCATCATCCAGGTGAAGTCGGTTGCCCGCGATCCGGGCTCGCGCGCCAAGATCGCCGTCATTTCGAACGACTCGTCGATCGATCCGGTCGGCGCCTGCGTCGGTATGCGCGGTTCGCGCGTTCAGGCCGTCGTCGCCGAGTTGCAGGGTGAAAAGATCGACATCATTCCGTGGTCCAACGAGCCGGCGAACTTCGTCGTCAACGCGTTGCAGCCGGCTGAGGTGTCCAAGGTCGTTCTCGATGAAGATGCCGAGCGCATCGAAGTCGTGGTTCCGGACGAACAGCTGTCGCTGGCCATCGGCCGCCGCGGCCAGAACGTCCGCCTCGCTTCGCAGCTGACCGGCTGGGACATCGACATCATGACGGAAGCGGAAGAGTCCGAGCGCCGTCAGAAGGAATTCAACGAGCGCACCAACCTGTTCATGGACGCGCTCGACGTTGACGAAATGGTCGGCCAGGTTCTGGCCTCGGAAGGCTTTGCCGCCGTCGAGGAACTGGCTTACGTCGAACTCGACGAAATCGCTTCCATCGATGGTTTCGACGAAGACACAGCCCAGGAAATCCAGACCCGCGCCCGCGAATATCTGGAGCGCCTGGAAGCTGAAATGGACGAGAAGCGCAAGGCGCTCGGCGTTGCCGACGAACTGCGTGAGATCAACGGCATGACCGCGCAGATGATGGTCGCCCTCGGTGAGGACGGCATCAAGACGATTGAGGACTTCGCCGGCTGCGCCGCCGACGACCTCGTTGGCTGGAGCGAGCGCAAGAACGGCGAAACGAAGAAGTTCGAAGGCCTGTTCTCCAAGCTCGAAGTCTCGCGCGTCGAAGCCGAGCAGATGATCGTACAGGCTCGCCTGTCGGCCGGCTGGATCACCGAAGCCGATCTCGCCACCGAGACCGAAGAGGTCGCGGAGGATGAGACCGAGCAAGAAGCATGACGAGCACCGAAGGGCCGAATACGCTACCTGAGAACGACGATCTCGGGGACGACGTGAACGGACGCATGTGCATCGTAACACGCGAAAGCGGATCGCCGGATGAGCTGATCCGCTTCGTCGCCGCTCCGGACGGGACCATAGTTCCCGATCTGAAGCGGCAGCTGCCGGGACGCGGCTGCTGGGTCAAGCTCGACCGGGCACTTGTGGACAAGGCAGTGGCGAAGAAACTGTTTGCCCGCGCCCTGAAGGCGGAGGTGACGGCACCGAGCGATCTCGGCGCCACCGTCGACCGCCTTCTTGTGGTGCAGCTTGCCGGGATGATGCACATGGCGCGCAAAGCGAGCCAGTTCGTCAATGGCTCGTCGAAGGTCGATGGCTCCGTTCGCAACGGATCGGCACTTGCCGTGTTCCACGCGATCGATGCCGCAGCCGACGGCGTTCGCAAGATCGACCAGGCCCGAAAGGCCTGGCATCTCGGGATGGAGACCGAAAAGGAAATACCGTCATTCCGTGTCTTCACGGAAGCGGAAATGGAAGAACTGATGGGCCAGAACGCTTTTATCCATGCCGCAGCGCTTGCAGGGCGGGCGGGTCAGGGTGTAGTGAAGCGCGCAAACCTGCTCGAACGGTACCGCAATGGCGGTCAGTCCCGGGCAACGGGCGGCGCTGGCCGGCGAAAACAATGACGCGGTCACCGGTCGATACCGGACGCCTCATTAAGGTACATGCATTGAACGACAGGGTCTGACGGACGTTTCCGAGGCCCTGTCCGAAGGAACGGGAACGGAATGACCGACAATCAAGACGACAAGACGCTGAGTGCATCGGGTAAGAAGACCCTCACCTTGAAGCCTTCAGGCGTGAACCAGGGCACCGTGCGCCAGGATATGGGCCGCGGTCGCACCAAGGCGGTCGTGGTTGAGACCCGCAAGCGCCGTCCGCTACGCCCAGAAGACGAAAAGCCGACGACGGCAGCTGCCGCGGCGCCATCCGTGACCCGCGTCGCGGAACCGACGCCGCAGCCGCCGCGCCCGCCGCAGCCGGCTCCGCGCATTCATCAGCCGGGTGGCCAGCAGCAGCAGCGGCCGCCGCAATCCAACCAGAACAACCAACCGCGCCCGCAGCAGGAACGTTCGTCGCGACCAGTGGTTCTGAACCATCTGTCGGCTGGCGAAATGGATGCGCGCCGCCGCGCGCTCGCAGAAGCCCAGATCCGTGATGCCGCCGATGCGGTTCGTCGCGCCGAGGACGAAGCCCGCCGCGCCGAGGAAGACGCCGCCCGCCGTATCGTCGAGCAGGCTGAAGCCGCCCGTCGCGCCGAGGAAGAGGCCGCTCGCGCCCTCGAACCCAAGGTCGAAGCACCTGCGCCGGTGGAAGCAGCGCAGCCCGCAACCCAGGCGGCTCCGGTCGTAGCCCGTCGTCCGGATGCTGCTCCGCAGCCTGCGCGCCCAGGCGCTCCCGCCGCTGAGGCACCGGCCAATCGCCGCCGGGTCAATGAAGAAGAAACCGATCGCGGTCCGCCGCGCGGCGGTGCCCCCGCTCGCGGCAAGGTCGTGCGTCCGGAACCGGCAAAGCCGGTCACCACTCGTCCGAAGACGGACGAAGAGCGCCGCCGTGGCAAGCTGACGGTCACGACCGCCAATGTCGACGAAGACGGCAGCGCCCGTGGTCGCTCGCTGTCGGCCATGCGCCGCCGCCAGGAAAAGTTCCGCCGCAGCCAGATGCAGGAAACGCGCGAGAAGATCACGCGTGAAGTCGTGCTGCCGGAAACCATCACCATCCAGGAACTGTCGCAGCGCATGTCCGAACGTGCCGTCGACGTCATCAAGTTCCTGATGAAGGAAGGCCAGATGATGAAGCCGGGCGACGTCATCGACGCCGATCTGGCAGAACTCATCGCCGCTGAATTCGGCCACACGGTCAAGCGCGTTTCGGAATCCGACGTCGAACTTGGCATCTTCAATGTTGGCGACGAAGACGGCGAACTGGTTTCCCGTCCGCCCGTCGTCACCATCATGGGTCACGTCGACCACGGCAAGACCTCGCTGCTCGACGCCATCCGCCACGCCAATGTGGTGGCCGGCGAAGCCGGTGGCATTACTCAGCATATCGGCGCCTACCAGGTCGAGCAGAACGGTCACAAGATCACCTTCATCGACACCCCGGGCCACGCCGCCTTCACGGCGATGCGTGCCCGTGGCGCCCAGGCGACCGATATCGCCATTCTGGTGGTTGCGGCCGACGACAGCGTGATGCCGCAGACGATCGAATCGATCAACCATGCGAAGGCTGCCGGCGTTCCGATCATCGTTGCGATCAACAAGGTCGACAAGCCGTCCGCCGATCCGCAGAAGGTTCGCAACCAGCTGCTGCAGCACGAAGTCTTCGTCGAAACCATGGGCGGTGAAGTGCTCGACGTGGAAGTGTCCGCGAAGAACCGCACCAACCTCGACAAGCTGCTCGAAGCCATCCTGTTGCAGGCGGAAATCCTTGATCTCAAGGCCAATCCGAACCGCACGGCCGAGGGCACCGTCATCGAAGCCCAGCTCGATCGTGGTCGTGGCTCCGTTGCCACCGTCCTCATCCAGAAGGGCACGTTGCGCCCGGGCCAGATCGTCGTTGCTGGCGATCAGTGGGGCCGCGTGCGCGCTCTGGTCAATGACAAGGGCGAACATGTGAAGGAAGCCGGTCCGGCCACTCCGGTCGAGGTCCTCGGCCTTTCGGGTGCACCGCTGGCCGGCGACAAGTTCGCCGTCGTTGAGAGCGAAAGCCGTGCTCGTGAAATCTCGGAGTATCGTCAGCGCCTGACCCGCGACAAGGCGGCTGCCCGTCAGTCCGTCCAGCGCGGTTCGCTGGAACAGATGATGATGACGCTGCAGAACACGGGCACCAAGGAATTCCCGCTGGTCATCAAGGGCGACGTGCAGGGCTCGATCGAAGCCATTGCCGGCGCGCTGGAGAAGCTCGGCACCGACGAGGTTCGTGCTCGCATCGTGCATTCCGGCGTCGGCGGTGTCACCGAATCCGATATCTCGCTGGCCGGAGCATCCGACGCGGCGATCATCGGCTTCAACGTCCGCGCCAACTCGCAGGCTCGTACGCTCGCCGAGCGCGAAGGCATCGAAATCCGCTACTACAACATCATCTACGATCTGGTGGATGACGTGAAGGCAGCGATGTCGGGCCTGCTCTCTCCGGAACGTCGCGAAACCTTCCTCGGCAACGCAGAAATCCTCGAGGTGTTCAACATCACGAAGGTCGGCAAGGTCGCGGGTTGCCGCGTCACCGAAGGCAAGGTCGAACGTGGCGTCGGCGTCCGCCTGGTGCGCGACAATGTCGTCATCCACGAAGGCAAGCTCAAGACACTCAAGCGCTTCAAGGACGAAGTCTCGGAAGTCAACGTCGGCCAGGAATGCGGTATGGCCTTCGAGAACTACGAAGACATCCGCGCCGGCGATACGATCGAATGCTTCCGCGTCGAGCACATCACCCGCACGCTGTAAAAGCGCGAAGTTGAAACAATGGAACGGGCGCCGGAACATGCAGTCCGGCGCCCGAACCTTTTGGGACCAAAGCAAATGGCAACACGACCAACTTTTTCCGCGCCTTCGCAGCGTATGCTTCGCGTCGGTGAACAAGTGCGCGCGGCGATCACGCAGGTCCTGCAGCGCGGTGAAGTGCGCGACGACCTGCTCGAGCGCACCGTGATCTCCATCTCCGAAGTGCGCATGTCGCCGGATCTGAAGGTCGCAACCGCGTTTGTGACGCCGCTTGGCGTTGCGGATCACGACATCATCATCGATACACTCAATCGTCACAGCAAATATATTCGCGGCCGCCTCGGGCAGCATCTTCGGCAGATGAAATTCATGCCGGAAATCCGCTTCAAAGACGATACCAGCTTCGACAACTACAAGAAGATCGATGCGCTGCTGCGTTCGCCGGAGGTCCAGCGCGATCTCAAGAACGACGACACCGATACCGACGAAAACCGATAACAGAGACAGCCAATGTCCAAACCACGCAAGCCCAAGGGCCGTCCGATTTCGGGCTGGCTGATCCTCGACAAGCCGGTTGATTTCGGCTCGACCGAGGCCGTTTCCAAGATCAAATGGCTGTTCAAGGCGCAGAAGGCGGGCCATGCCGGCACGCTCGATCCGCTTGCCTCCGGCATGCTGCCGATCGCGCTCGGCGACGCCACCAAGACCGTTCCCTACGTCATGGATGGCCGCAAGATATACGAGTTCACCGTCAGCTGGGGCGAGGAACGCGCCACGGATGACCTCGAAGGCGAAGTGACGCAAAGCTCGGACAAGCGTCCGGGCGAAGACGATATCCGCGCGCTGCTGCCAAACTACACCGGTGTCATCAACCAGATCCCGCCGCAGTTTTCAGCGATCAAGATCGCCGGCGAGCGTGCCTACGATCTCGCCCGCGAAGGCGAAACGGTCGAAATCCCGTCGCGCGAAGTCGAGATTTTTCGCCTGACGCTGCTTGCCTGCCCGGATGCCAACACGGCGCATTTTGAAGTGGAATGCGGCAAGGGCACCTATGTCCGGGCGCTTGCCCGCGATTTCGGCCGCGATCTCGGCTGCTACGGCCATATTTCCGGCCTGCGGCGCAGCTTCGTCGCTCCCTTCGCCGAGGAGGCCATGGTGCCGCTCGCCGATCTCGTCGCGCTTGAGGACATCGAGGACGCGGATGAGCGGCTCGCCGCCCTCGACGCGCTGCTGATCGATACGGCCGAGGCGCTGTCATCCCTGCCGCATCTCGTCATCAACGACGACCAGGCGCATCGCCTGAAGATGGGCAATCCCATTCTCGTGCGCGGCCGCGACGCGCCGGTTGCCGAAACCGAGGCCTATGCCACGGCGCGCGGCAAGCTGATCGCCATCGGCGAAATCGGCGAAGGCGAGTTCCGCCCGAAGCGGGTTTTTGGCTGAAACGCCCTCAAAGGGCTGCGGAAGAGGCGTTCCCGAACGCCTCTTCCCTTTGCACCCCAAATGGTCTATAGGCAGCGCCAGCATCGGGCCTGCTCGATTGCATTCGCGGCCAATGCTGGACGACATCCCGGCGTTTGGCGACTTATTTCCTCCTCATAGAAAGGACCATCCGATGTCGATTACTGCTGAGCGCAAAGCTGCGCTGATCAAGGAATACGCTACCGTCGAAGGCGATACCGGTTCTCCGGAAGTCCAGGTTGCTATCCTGACCGAGCGCATCAACAACCTCACGGGCCATTTCAAGGACCACAAGAAGGACAACCACTCCCGTCGTGGCCTTCTGACCATGGTCTCCAGCCGCCGTTCGCTTCTTGATTATCTCAAGAAGAAGAATGAAGGCCGCTATACCAAGCTGATCGCGAGCCTCGGCATCCGTCGCTAATGAATTTTCCGGCGGGCGTTCACCTGAACGTCCGCCGGATACTTTTGGGGCATATGTGCTCCGCCCGAACATGATCTCGAAGGATGCGAAGCAGCTTTCGAACGAGATCATGGTACAATTGAAGACCTGTTTTTGCGGTGCGCTCCATTTGCGCTAGATAAAACAGACCCGGCAGCCCGGATGGGCCGGTGCTGCCAACAACAACCGTTGACCTGTCATGGGGCAGGATTGCCGGATGCTTTCAGCCGAAGCCGCAGGTTTCGGCCGACCCTTGAAAGCCTCTCGTTGTCTTGCCCGTGATGCGTCACATTCGTGCGGTTGAAGATGCGCCTTGCCGACCCCGGCGACGGCGCCTTTTCCCGCATCACGCAAGGATAAGATATGTTCGATATCCATACCGTCGAAATCGAGTGGGCAGGCCGCCCGCTGAAGCTCGAAACCGGCAAGATCGCCCGTCAGGCTGACGGCGCCGTCATGGCGACCTACGGCGAGACCGTGGTTCTTGCCACCGTCGTTTCGGCCAAGTCGCCGAAGCCGGGCCAGGACTTCTTCCCGCTCACCGTCAACTACCAGGAAAAGACCTACGCAGCCGGCAAGATTCCCGGCGGCTACTTCAAGCGCGAAGGACGCCCGAGCGAAAAGGAAACTCTGGTTTCCCGCCTGATCGACCGCCCGATCCGCCCGCTCTTCCCGGAAGGCTACAAGAACGACACCCAGGTCGTCGTCACCGTCATCCAGCATGACCTTGAAAACGATCCGGACGTCCTGGCAATGGTTGCGACCTCGGCAGCCCTCACCCTGTCGGGCATTCCCTTCATGGGCCCGATCGGCGGCGCTCGCGTCGGCTACATCAACGGCGAATACGTGCTCAACCCGCATCTCGACGAGATGACCGAGTCGAGCCTCGACCTCGTCGTCGCCGGCACGCAGGAAGCCGTGCTGATGGTTGAATCCGAAGCCAAGGAACTGTCCGAAGAAGTCATGCTCGGCGCGGTCATGTTCGGTCATCGCGGTTTTCAGCCGGTCATCGACGCGATCATCAAGCTCGCCGAAGTTGCCGCCAAGGAGCCCCGCGATTTCCAGCCGGAAGATCATTCCGCTCTCGAAGCCGAGATGCTGTCGATCGCCGAAGGCGAGCTGCGCACCGCCTACAAGAACACGCAGAAGGCTGAACGCTACGCTGCCGTCGACGCCGTCAAGGCCAAGGTCAAGGCACACTTCTTCCCGGAAGGCGCTGAAGCCAAGTATTCCGCCGAAGTCATCGGCGCCGTCTTCAAGCACCTGCAGGCCAAGATCGTTCGCTGGAACATCCTCGACACCAAGAGCCGCATCGACGGCCGCGACCTGTCGACCGTTCGCGCGATCGTTTCGGAAGTCGGCGTCCTGCCGCGCACGCACGGCTCCTCGCTCTTTACCCGCGGTGAAACGCAGGCAATCGTCGTTGCCACCCTCGGCACCGGCGAAGACGAGCAGTATGTCGACAGCCTGACCGGCATGTACAAGGAACGCTTCCTGCTGCACTACAACTTCCCGCCCTACTCGGTCGGCGAAACTGGCCGCATGGGCTCCCCGGGCCGCCGCGAAATCGGCCATGGCAAGCTCGCATGGCGCGCTGTTCGCCCGATGCTGCCGACGGCGGAACAGTTCCCCTACACGCTCCGCGTCGTATCTGAAATCACCGAGTCCAACGGCTCGTCCTCGATGGCCACCGTCTGCGGCACCTCGCTGGCGCTGATGGATGCGGGCGTACCGCTCGCAAAGCCGGTTGCCGGTATCGCCATGGGCCTGATCAAGGAAGACGAACGCTTCGCCGTTCTCTCCGACATCCTGGGTGACGAAGATCATCTCGGCGACATGGACTTCAAGGTTGCCGGCACCGACGGCGGCATCACTGCCCTGCAGATGGACATCAAGATCGAAGGTATCACCGAAGAGATCATGAATGTCGCCCTGAACCAGGCCAAGGGCGGTCGTCTGCACATCCTCGGCGAAATGGCCAAGGCCATCTCCGAAAGCCGCGGCCAGCTCGGCGAATTCGCACCGCGCATCGAAGTCATGAACATCCCGGTCGACAAGATCCGTGAAGTCATCGGCTCCGGCGGCAAGGTCATCCGCGAAATCGTCGAAAAGACCGGCGCCAAGATCAACATCGAAGACGACGGCACCGTCAAGATCGCCTCGGCCTCCGGCAAGGAAATCGAAGCGGCCCGCAAGTGGATCCACTCGATCGTTGCTGAGCCGGAAGTCGGCCAGATCTACGAAGGCACGGTCGTCAAGACCGCCGACTTCGGCGCTTTCGTCAACTTCTTCGGCGCCCGCGACGGCCTTGTCCACATCTCGCAGCTCGCTTCCGAGCGTGTTGCCAAGACCCAGGACGTCGTCAAGGAAGGCGACAAGGTCTGGGTCAAGCTGCTCGGCTTCGACGAGCGTGGCAAGGTCCGCCTGTCCATGAAGGTTGTCGATCAGGCAACCGGCCAGGAACTCGCCGCCAAGAAGGACGACGCGGCCGAATAAGCTGCGCCTTCACTTAAGTTCCGGGGCGCGGGATTCGTTTCCGCGCCCTTTTTCTATCCGCTGACCGCACGAGATCACGCCCATGAGCCGCGACGCCTTGAAGACCCTGTTCCATCCTTTTGCCTCCGGCACTGTCGCCACGCCCGGCGAAGGCGAGCGCATCCTGTTTCTCGGCGCGGAAGCGGGCTTTTCCCTGCCGGCCGACTTTGCCGCCGAGCTTTCCGCCGTCCAGGGTTTCAGGCCCTTCTACCGCCAGCTACAGGCTCAGCGGGTCAACGTGACGCCGGAGATCGAGGGCGAGGATTATGACGGCGCGCTGGTGCTCTGCACCAAGCACAAGGGCGAGAACGAAGCCTCTATCGCCACGGCCCTTTCGCGCGTGAAGGTGGGCGGGCTGATCGTCGTTGCCGGCGCCAAGGAAGACGGCATCCAGCCGCTGCGCAAGCGCGTCGAAGGCTTCGGCCTCAGTGTCGAATACATGCCGAAATATCACGGCGTTGCCTTCTGGTTCGGCCGCCCGGCCGATATCGGCGCGCCGGCCGCGCAGCTGGTGAAGCCCGCCACGCGCGTCGACGGCCGCTTTACCGCGACGGCGGGCATGTTCTCGCATGACCGCATCGACGCCGGCTCCGAACTGCTTGCCTCACGCCTGCCGACCGATTTCTCCGGCGATGCCGCCGATTTCGGCGCCGGCTGGGGCTATCTCTCGGTGGAGCTGGCGACCAAGTCGCCTCGGATCGCGCGTATCGACCTCTACGAGGCCCACTACGACGCGCTAGAGGCTGCCCGGGCCAATCTCCTCGCAAACTGCCCGAAGGTCGCCCAGCGCTTCTTCTGGCACGATCTGGCCGGCGAGCCGGTCAAGGACAAGTACGACCTGGTGATCATGAACCCGCCCTTCCATGAAGGCCACGCCGCCGAGCCTTCGCTTGGCCAGGCGATGATCAAGACCGCATCCTCGGCGCTCCGCAACGGCGGCCGCCTGATGCTGGTCGCCAATCGCGGCCTGCCCTACGAGCCGGTGCTGGCGGAAAACTTCAAGGAAAGCGGCGAAACCTGCCGCAATGCGCGCTTCAAGGTGCTGTGGGCGAAGAAGTAAGCGGCGGATCGGACGTCAAATCCGGTGATAGACCCTATGCTCGACAAGATTTCGGAGCGTGGCTTCATCATTCGATTTGGTGCCGATCCTCGGCATGAGCCAGAGTCGGTTCACCACAATAACAGCTCGACCTTTGCTCGAAAGTGCATATGGGCGCTTCGCGATATTGGTGCGCCCGAAGCCGCTGAGAAACTGTAAGCGCTGTTGCGGGATCACCTTTCGAGCCTGAGCTCAAGCCAAAACGCCGGCATGGATCAAACGCGATCCAGGAACTCAAGCACTCGGATGGTGAGTAGCGCGGTTGCATCGGCGTCATATGACGAGAGCGAGCTGTCGGCGAAGTAGTGCTGATCGCCGGGGTACAGGAAAAGCTCCGCGTCCTCGACCCTCTCCACGATCTGGCGGGCGGCGTCGATGTCGCCCTCGCCGACGAAGATTGGGTCGTTGTCCATACCGTGAATCTGGACCGCGACGCCGTCCGGCCAAGGTCCGAAGGCCCACTCGCCCCTGATCGGCAGGCAAGAGTAGAAGAGCAAGGCTCCGCGGGCTCCAGGCCGGGTCTGTGCCAGCTTCTGCGCCGGCAGCACACCGAACGAGAACCCGGCGTAGACGATCTCGGGAGGTAGTTCGTCGGCGAAGCGGACGCCCCGCTCCCGCATGTCGTCGAATCCGATCTCACCGATATAGGCGAGACCCTCATCGATGCTCCGGAACGTGCGTCCGTCGAACAGGTCCGGTGTGTGCACGATGTGACCGGTGGCCCGCAAGTCGTCGGCGAAGGCGCGCACACCCGGGGTCAGCCCCTGTGCGTGGTGGAACAACAAGACCTCGGCCATGCGGAGCCTCCGGGTTGGATGGTCTGGCACAGGTTCGGCCACTTTACAGAGTCATTGCCTCGCCGGGAAGAGTGCGGACGCGTTACAGAAATAACGTCGGCAAACTGCCAGACCGCCCCATTGAATTGCCTTTGAACAAGCACGGAAGTCCACCAGTCTGAAAAGTGCCGCTGATGTCTTGCTGCATGGGACCGGGCTACCCCGAGCGAAAGCCCGCTACGTGCCCGCTCCATCCGCCCATTCGCGGCTCAGAACCGCATAGATATACTCATCACCCCAAACACCGTTGAAGCGGTCGTTCTCGATCAGATGCGCCTCCCGGCGCAGGCCCAGCCGTTCGACGACACCGACGGAGCCGGTGTTTTGCGCATCCAGCCGTGCGAAAATCCGGTGCAGGCCGAAAGTGCTGAAGCTCAGATCGATGACCGCTCGCACCGCCTCGGTCGCATAGCCTTTGCCGGCATAGGCCGGATTGAAGATATAGCCGACCTCGGCTTGCAGCGCGGCCTTGCTGGCGAGTTTCAGGCTGACATCACCCAGCAGGGCACCATCCTCCCGCCGAATGACCGCCCAGCGCAAGGAGCTGCCATCGTCCGAGAGACACGAATTCAGGCTGGCGTCGAAACGCTCCCGCATCACCTGTGCCGACGGCGGGTCGCGGTAGAGGAAACGATAGATGTCAGGCAGGGAACGATAGGCGCTATAGGCCTCGAAATCCTCGGGCATGAAGCCGCGAAGGATGAGACGTTCGGTGGATGCGAAGGGTACGGCGTTCGTGAACGTCATCGGGAAGCCCGGCGGGATCATCCAAGAAGATTACCCCTCGCGGCACCTGGCCGCGAGGGGTATCCAATTGCGATTTACTCGGTATCAGCGCTGGCCAATACCTCCAGCGTCGGCATCGAGGTGATGTTGTAGCCGGCATCGACGAAGTGGATTTCACCGGTGACGCCTGCCGACAGGTCGGACAGGAGATAGAGCGACGAGGAGCCGACCTGGTCGATGGTGACCGACCGGCGCAGCGGCGCGTTGCGCTGGTTCCACGACAGGATGGCGCGGGCGTCGGAAATGCCGGCGCCGGCGAGCGTGCGGATCGGGCCGGCGGAGATGGCGTTGACGCGGATGCCGCGCGGGCCGTAATCGGCGGCGAGATAGCGCACGGAGGCTTCCAGAGCCGCCTTGGCAACGCCCATGACGTTGTAGTTCGGGATGACCCGCGTCGAGCCGTTATAGGTCAGCGTCAGCATGCTGCCGCCTTCTGTCATCAGCTCGGCGGCGCGCTTGGCGATCTCGGTGAAGGAGAAGCAGGAAATCACCATCGTGCGGGTGAAATTGTCGCGCGTGGTGTTGGCGTAGAGGCCCTTCAGCTCGCTCTTGTCGGAAAAGCCAATGGCGTGGACGATGAAATCCAGCTTGCCCCAGCGCGCCTTGATCTCCTCGAACACGGCGTCGACGGAGGAGAGGTCCTCGACGTCGCAGGGCAAGAGGAAATCCGAACCGACTTCGGCCGCGAGCGGCTTGACGCGCTTGCCGAGCGCTTCGCCCTGGAAGGTGAACGCCAGTTCCGCGCCTTCGGCAGCCAGCGCCTTCGAAATGCCCCAGGCAATGGAATGATTGTTTGCAACGCCCATGATGAGGCCGCGCTTACCCTGCATGAAACCCGTCATTGCTTTATCCGTTGTAGCGCTGGAACACGAGCGTGGCATTGGTGCCGCCGAAACCGAAGGAATTGGAGAGGGCGATGTCGATCTTGGCATCGTCGATGCGCTTGCGCACGACCGGCACGCCTTCGAATTCCGGGTCGAGTTCAGTGATATGGGCGCTTTCGCCGATGAAGCGCTCCTGCATCATCAGGATCGAATAGATCGATTCCTGTACGCCGGCAGCACCCAGCGAATGGCCCGTCAGCGACTTGGTCGACTGGATCGGCGGGATCTTGTTGCCGAAAACCTCGCGGATAGCGCCGATTTCCTTGCTGTCGCCGACCGGCGTCGAAGTGCCGTGGGTGTTGATGTAGTCGATATCGCCCTTCACGGTGGCGAGCGCCTGGCGCATGCACCGCACCGCACCCTCGCCCGACGGAGCAACCATGTCGTAGCCGTCGGAGGTGGCGCCGTAGCCGACGATTTCGGCATAGATCTTGGCGCCCCGCGCCTTGGCGTGCTCCAGTTCCTCGAGCACCAGCACGCCGGCGCCGCCGGCGATGACGAAGCCGTCACGGCTGACGTCATAGGCGCGCGAGGCGGTTTCCGGGTGATCCTCGTTGAACTTGGAGGACATGGCGCCCATGGCGTCGAACAGGTTCGACATGGTCCAGTCGAGATCCTCGTGGCCGCCGGCGAACATCACGTCCTGCTTGCCCCACTGGATCATTTCGGCGGCGTTGCCGATGCAATGCGCCGAGGTCGAGCAGGCGGACGAGATAGAGTAATTGACGCCGTAGATCTTGAACCAGGTGGCGAGCGTCGCCGAGGCCGTCGACGACATCGCCTTCGGCACGGCAAAGGGGCCGACGCGCTTCGGGCTGTTGTTCTTGCGGGTAATGTCGGCGGCTTCGATCAGCGTGCGGGTCGAGGGGCCGCCCGAGCCCATGATGATGCCCGTGCGCTCGTTGTTGCTGATGTCGCTCTCTTCGAGGCCGCTATCGGCGATCGCCTGCTTCATGGCGACATGGTTCCAGGCACCGCCCTGCGACAGGAAGCGCATGGCGCGGCGATCCACCAGATCGGTCGTGTCGATCTTGGGCGAGCCCCAGACCTGGCACTTGAAACCATGCTCGGCGAAATCGTTCGAAAACGAGATACCTGACTTGGCTTCGCGCAACGACGCCGTAACTTCCCGCGCATCGTTCCCAATGGATGAAACGATACCCAGACCCGTGACAACAACCCGTCTCATGTCGATGACCTTTTCTAAAACGTCTGTCTTTGTGGAGGCGGCAGAGCCGCGGTTCAGGCGGCCTTGTCCTTTGACAGGCCGACGCGCAGGTCCGATGCCTGATAAATGACTTCGCCGTCGGCCTTCAAGTAACCGTCGGCGGTTCCGAGGACGAGGCGGCCGCGCATGACGCGCTTGAAGTCGATGCCGTATTCGAGGAGCTTCGTGTCCGGACGAACCATGCCCTTGAACTTCACTTCGCCGGTGGATAGCGCCATGCCACGGCCCGGCTCGCCGAGCCAGCCGAGGAAGAAGCCAGTCAACTGCCACATGCCATCAAGGCCGAGGCAGCCCGGCATGATCGGATTGCCAGCGAAATGGCAGGGAAAATACCAGTCGTCGGGACGCACGTCATATTCGGCGCGAATATAGCCCTTGTCGAAGGCACCACCTGTTTCGGAGATATCTGTAATGCGATGAACCATCAGCATCGGTGGCAAGGGAAGCTGCGCGTTGCCCGGACCGAACAATTCGCCGCGGCCGCAGGCCAGGATTTCCTCATAGTCGAAGCTGGATTGTCTCGTCGTCATAAAAATTCCGTTCCCCCGCATGGATGCCGTGGATGTGAAGCTTTAGTGCAAGATCGAGGGAAAATGAAGCGTAAGCATGACACGCTCATTTTGCCGCCCGATGGACGCACTTCGCTATATGTGGTCGTCGCATACAGGAACGCTAGAGCTGCTGCCAGTGGCAAATGCGGCAAGAGCCCTATTTTTACGGCGATTGACGACCTTCCCACCCCATCGAAACTATTGAAAGCAATCCGTGCAAAAGTTATATGGCTTAATCAAGAATTATAGAGATCAGGAATCCGGAGCTCTCTGAATGGCGGAAGAAGCCGAAATCGCGATCGAAACCAGGCTGCGCAGCGCCGGCCTGAGGCCGACCCGACAGCGCATCGCGCTGGGCGATCTTCTTTTTGCCAAGGGCGACCGCCATCTGACCGTCGAGGAGCTTCACGAGGAAGCCGTCACCGCCGGCGTTCCGGTCTCGCTCGCCACCGTCTACAACACGCTGCATCAATTCACGGAGGCTGGTCTCATCCGCGTGCTGGCCGTCGAAAGCGCCAGGACCTATTTCGACACCAACGTCTCCGACCATCACCACTTCTTCGTCGAAGGCCACAATGAAGTGCTGGATATTCCAATCAGCAATCTGACGATCGCCAACCTGCCGGAGCCGCCGGTGGGTATGGAAATCGCCCATGTCGACGTTGTCATCCGCCTGCGCCGCAAGCAGCGGTGAACCACGAGCCCAGCTCACATCACATCGTCGGGATGCCGGCCGGGCCTATGATGATAGGTCGGGAAGGTCCAGCCGAACCAGAGCGCGCCGCCGCGCACGGCAAAGGCGGCGGCAACGCCGAGCCCCGCCGAGGCATAGAGCGGCAGCATCGTCGCGTTGGCAGCGGTGAAGACGCCGGCGCCAACAAGGGCGGCGGTCACATAGATTTCCGGCCTCAGCAGTACCGATGGTTCGTTTGCGAGCAAATCCCGCAGAATGCCGCCAAAGGTCGCCGTCAGCGCGCCGGTGACGATGGCGACCGTGGGCGAGCCTGTCGCCGCCATGCCCTTGGCCGCCCCCATGACGCAATAGGCCGACAGGCCGATCGCATCCAGCCAGAGCAGCAGCCGATAGCGTGATTCGACCAGATGCGCGGTGAAGAAGAACACCGCGCCGACACCGGCGCAGATGATGATATAGGTCGGGTTCAATACCCAGAAGACCGGCACGCGGCCGAGGATGATATCGCGAAGCGTGCCGCCGCCGATGCCGGTGACCGCGGCAAAAAACAGGAAGCCAATCAGATCAAGCTGCTTGCGCGAGGCCGCCAGCGCGCCGGTCGCGGCAAAAAGCGCGACGCCGGCATAGTCGAGAAACGAAAGAAGCGACATCGGGAGCTCCAACAGAATGCCGGCGGCGATTTTGGCGGAGTGAATCACGGCCGCAAGGGCCGCGCAAGCAGGCAGGCGTAAAGATGTCGGAGCGGACGCGACAACCCCCGCGGTCGCGCCGTGCTTTGGAGAGGAAACCCCGTTGAAATCCCTGCTGATCGTGATCCTCAATCTCGTCGCGTTCGTCATCCTGCCCGTCACGGCGCAAGCGCAGCAATCGCTGCTGCAGGATCCGGTGGCCTATGAGAAGGATCACTTCACCAAACGCTGCGAGGGCCAGGCAAGCTTCGGCGACGGCTTTGCCACAGAGCGGGACTTCAACAACGATAAGCTGATGGACATCGTCGTCAACGAGGGCGAGATCACCTGCAAGGGCGAAAAAGGGCCTGACTGCACCGACGAGGGTTGCCCTTATAATTTCTACGTCCATGTCGTCGAGGGCGGCTATATCCTCGTCGCCACGGCGCGGATCTACGGCTATGATTTCATTCAGCGCTTCGGCAACATGGTGCTGGTCATGAAGATGCACCCACGCTTCTGCGACCGCACCGACAGCGCTCCCTGCGAGATCACTGTCCGCGTCCGCGGCGTCAAATTCGTCACTGTTTCGAAAAAGTAGCGCCTACGGCATAAGACCGCAACTACGCTCAAAACACGTAGTTACGGCTTGGACACCTGTTACGGTCCGGGATAAAACGCCGAGGTGCGGCCGACGGCATAGTAGCCGACGAGGCCGATCCATTCGCGCACGCCGGTCGACAACAGCTGCGCGTTCAGCGACGGCTGGGTGAAATCGAAGCCGAGCGTCTCCTTGCCGGTGCTGCGGTAATCCACGGGCCAGGGCACGACGTCGATACCTTGCTTGCGGAAGATGCCCACGGAGCGCGGCATATGGAAGCCGGAGGTGATCAGCAGGCAGCCGGACAGCCCGTTCTGCGCCAGCAGCTCTTTCGTGTTGACGGCGTTTTCGAAGGTGGTGCGCGAGGTCTTGTCCTCAACGAGGCGATCCTTGTCGATACCAAGCGCCGTGAAGAAGCGCTCGGAGATGACGGCATCGCCCTCGTAGTCGCCGCCGATCGAGCCGTCGCCGCCGGAGACAACGATCCGCGCCTGCGGATATTTCTGCGCCAGCCGCAAGGCCTCGATCAGACGGTCGCCGGCCGAATCAAGCTCATAGCCGCCGCGCACCGTCGTCACCTGGTTCTGCGTGGCACCGCCGAGAACGATCATGCATTTCAGATCCGCCGGGTCGGCCGCGACATGCGGAAAGCGCTCTTCCAGACCCTGGACGACATAGGCGCCGGCCGTCGTATAAAGCGCCACAAACAGGATCAGGATCGACAGCAGCGACGAGGCAAGCGCGATCCAGCGCCTGCGGACGAGGACGCCGATGAAGGCCAGCAGGCCGAAGAGAAAGGCCAGGGACAGCGGCTGACCGAAAATCCAGACAAGTTTGGAAAAAACGAACAAAATGTATCCTCGCGCTTGTCGAGCCGAAGCTCCAATGGGCGTTGGTGGAAAACGATTCGTCTTTTCCTAGCAGATTTTTGTGCACTGCAATGTGGCTATTTCGATCTCTTCACCATCGACGTCGTCACCATGAGGCGCTGATTGAAGCGGCGCTGTAGCGGTCGCGGGATGAAAAGGGTCGCGAACGCAAGGACAAGCGCGACCATCGACACCAGCCAGAGCGCATGCGAGCCAAAGGCGCCGGCCAAGAGAGCGCCTAGGACGGCGCCGATGATCATGCCGCTCCAGGGCACGATCTGCACCGTCCAGAGGAAATCGCGGTCGCCAAGGATAAAACGGCCAATCCCGCGCCCAAAGCGCGACAGCGCGCCGGTGACATAGGTGAGCCCGATCGGCAGACCCTCGATATGCTCGACCGTGGCATTGACCATGCCCATCGCCAGCACCACCAGATAGAACTGCACGAGGATTAGCGACGGTGCCTCGAAACCCGCCGCCAGCGCCAGGAGAATGCTGACGCAGGCGAGCACGACAAAGGCCCGCCGATCGGCGGCATGGGCAACGACGATCCCCAGCGCATTACCGCCGATAAAGGTGACGATCGCCGCAAACAGCACCGCCGCATGGCCAAAATCCCCCGTCCCAAGCGCAATCGCCGCCCGCGTCGTATTGCCGGTCATGAAGGACACGAAGTTCCCGGTCAGCATCAACCCGACCGCATCGGTCATCCCGGCGATAAAGGAAATCGAGGCGACAAGCAGAAACCCCGTCACCGTACGACGGGTCTTGATGAGGCGACGGCGACGCTGTCTGGTCATGGCCGAATCGGGGTGGGTTGGCGGGAGAGTGGAAGCTAGCATGAAGTGGGTGGGATGCGGAGGGGTTGATCGGGGCGCGCGTGCGGATTGGGGAGAAGACTATAGTCTCTTTTTTGCGAAGGCCCGCCCTGAACCGGATTTCAGATATTTCTCGAATGCGAAGGCCCGTGCCTCATCGGAAAAGGCGATGTAGGTTTTGAGAGACCATGGCGCATATTTTGAGGTATGCGGGACCTCCTTGGCACTATGCTTTGCCAATTGGGCTTTCAGGTCGCCAGTGACGCCGACATAGTGGCGATCGGGGAACTCAGTGCATGTGAGGATGTAGACATACTTCATGCGAAGGCATGATAGTGCGTCCGAGCAGGCACGCAACCATTGCGATACATTATTGCTACTGGCGGCAATAGCAATCTCGAGAGGATGGGAGAAAAATTCGCGTCGAGTGGAAAAAAGCCCGCTTACGTTGCTTCGCAACTTCAGCGCGGCAGCCTTCGCTGCCTTCTCGCCTTCAGCCCATCAAGCCCTCCGGGCTTGCCGAGTCGAAGCTCGCAGAGCGAAGGCTGGTGGAGCTAAGCGGGATCGAACCGCTGACCTCTTGCATGCCATGCAAGCGCTCTCCCAGCTGAGCTATAGCCCCATCAAGATGGTGCCGGTTAAACCGGCCCTGGGTCCCCTCGAAGCGTTTCGCCCGTCGGGGTGGCGGCTTATTACTTCTGGTTTTTACAGATAGCAAGCCGAAATTTTCGGCCCGGAAAACTTTTCTTGTTTTACCGGGCCGACTATCCGCAAATCAAACGTCGTCGTCGTCGCCGGTAACGCCGATGATGTCGCTCATATCGTCATCATCTTCGTCTTCGTCGGCTTCAAGGAAGGTGTCGTCGTCATCGTCGCCGATTTCGACATCGTCATCGCCGATATCGTCGGGGATCTCGTCGGCGGTGGCCGCCTCATCGGCGTCCTCCAGCGAGACCAGCTCGACTTCGGTGTTTTCGGTATCGACTTCAGCCACTTCCTCTTCTTCCGGAATCTCCTTGGCAGCGGAGGTTTCCTCGAAGTAGGACAGGGGCCAGGACTTGCCGGTATAGGGCGAGACGACCGGGTCCCGGTTCAGGTCATAGAATTTCTTGCCGTTGTCCGGATCGGTACGTTTTGTTCCAAGTTCCGCTTTCGCCACTGTCAAAGCCTCATGAATGGCCGAATCAATATTCGGCAAGCCGGGAAAGCCGGCCTTTTAAGGGAAATTATCAGCCGGTCCCCTTAATCGTTACCGCAGGCCCTGTCAAAGCCAAACTTTATATACGGCGAGAAGGGTTTTCCCCGCATACCGGGATGACCCGGCAACATCTCTGTGATATCGAGCCCGCGTGAACCGCAGGGCAGCTGGCGCAACCGGACCGAAGTCAGCGATAATGCGGCGTAAATAACGGCATTGCAAAGGAATTGCCCATGCCGCACGACACTCATTCGCGGCCCGTGACAGCGCGCCGCTCGACCAACCTTTCCGGCACCATCCGCGTTCCCGGCGACAAATCCATTTCGCACCGCGCCTTCATGTTCGGCGGCCTTGCCTCCGGCGAGACCCGCATCAGCGGCCTGCTCGAAGGCGAGGATGTGCTCAACACCGGCAGGGCCATGCAGGCCATGGGCGCCGGGATAGAGAAGATCGGCGATGAATGGATCATCAGGGGCGTCGGCAACGGCGCACTGCTGGCTCCGCAGGCTCCCCTCGACTTCGGCAATGCCGGCACCGGCAGCCGCCTGACCATGGGTCTCGTCGGCGTCTATCATTTCGAATCCACCTTCATCGGCGACGCCTCGCTCTCCAAGCGGCCGATGGGCCGCATCCTCGATCCGCTCCGGCAGATGGGCGTGCAGGTCAAATCCAGCGACGGCGACCGGCTGCCGGTGACGCTGCATGGACCGGAAACGGCCAATCCGATTACCTACCGCGTGCCGATGGCCTCGGCGCAGGTCAAATCCGCAGTCCTGCTCGCCGGCCTCAATGCGCCGGGGATCACCACCGTCATCGAACCGGTCATGACCCGCGACCATACGGAAAAGATGCTGGCCGGCTTCGGTGCCGAACTTTCGGTCGAGACCGACCGCGACGGCGTGCGCACCATCCGCCTTCAGGGCCAGGGCAGGCTTTCCGGCCAAACCATCGACGTTCCCGGCGATCCCTCCTCGACCGCCTTTCCGTTGGTTGCGGCGCTGATCGCTCCAGGCTCCGACATCACCATCCGCAATGTGCTGATGAACCCGACCCGCACCGGCCTGATCCTGACGCTGCAGGAGATGGGCGGTGATATCGAGGTTCTCGATAAGCGCCTTGCCGGTGGCGAGGACGTCGCGGATCTGCGCGTGCGGGCGTCGGCGCTCAAGGGCGTCACGGTGCCGGCCGAGCGGGCGCCGTCGATGATCGACGAATATCCGGTACTTGCCGTTGCCGCCGCGTTTGCGGAAGGCGTCACGGTCATGCTCGGCCTGGAAGAACTGCGGGTGAAGGAATCCGACCGGCTTTCGGCGGTTGCCGAGGGGCTGACGCTCAACGGCGTCGATTGCACGGAAGGCAAGGATTCGCTTACAGTGCGGGGCCGGCCGGATGGGAAAGGCCTCGGCAATGCCGGTAGTGAGGTCAAGACCCATCTCGACCACCGCATCGCCATGAGCTTCCTCGTGATGGGGCTCGCCTCGGAGCATCCGGTCAGGGTCGACGATAGCGCGATGATTGCCACCAGCTTTCCGGAGTTTTTTGATCTGATGGCGAAACTCGGCGCCGATATGGACGTGGAAGGAAGCATATCCTAGTGACGACACCGTTTACGATCGCCATCGACGGACCAGCCGCGGCAGGCAAGGGAACCTTGTCGCGCCGGATCGCCGACCAATATGGCTTCCACCATCTCGACACCGGTCTGATCTACCGGGCAACAGCCAAGGCCCTGCTCGATGCCGGCCTGCCGCTCGATGACGAGGCCATGGCGGAGACGATGGCGCGCAAGGTCGATCTTGCCGGGCTCGACCGTGCCGTCCTGTCGAAACACGAGATCGGCGAGGCAGCGTCGAAGGTCGCCGTCATGCCGGCGGTGCGTCGGACGCTGGTCGAGATGCAGCGCACCTTCTCACGCAAGGAGCCGGGCACGGTTCTCGACGGGCGCGACATCGGCACCGTCATCTGCCCGGATGCGCCGGTGAAAATCTATGTCTCGGCCTCGGCCGAAGTCCGCGCGAAGCGGCGTTACGACGAAATTACCGATGCCGGCGGTAGCGCCGACTATCAGGCTATTTTCGAAGACGTGAAACGGCGTGACGCGCGCGATATGGGCCGCACCGACAGCCCTCTACGGCCGGCGGAAGACGCACACTTGCTTGATACTTCAGAAATGAGTATAGAAGCGGCGTTTCAGGCGGCAAAGTCGATCATCGACGCCGTTCTGAGCCGAAATGCCTAACATGCGAGCGGCCTTTGCGTGCCTTGTGCACGGAGCCGCCGATTTTTAGAAGCCTGACATTCCGTCCAAGCGCCGGATAGCTTTCCCAAGGGGAAGCGGACTGGATGCAGGCCTGTTCAACACGAACCACCGGCGCATCAGTGTCCAAAATGCATAATAAGGACACGCCAGGAGATTTTATGTCTGTAGCTACCCCCTCTCGCGAAGATTTCGCAGCTCTTCTCGAAGAGTCCTTTGCCAAGAACGATCTGGCCGAAGGCTATGTCACCAAGGGCATCGTCACCGCCATCGAGAAGGACGTCGCCGTTGTCGACGTTGGCCTCAAGGTCGAAGGCCGCATTGCCCTGAAGGAATTCGGTGCGCGCGCCAAGGACGGCACGCTCAAGGTCGGCGATGAAGTCGAAGTCTACGTCGAGCGTATCGAAAACGCGCTGGGCGAAGCCGTTCTGTCGCGCGAAAAGGCTCGCCGCGAAGAAAGCTGGATCAAGCTCGAAGCCAAGTTCGAAGCTGGCGAACGCGTTGAAGGCGTCATCTTCAACCAGGTCAAGGGCGGCTTCACCGTCGATCTCGACGGCGCTATCGCCTTCCTGCCGCGCTCGCAGGTCGACATTCGTCCGATCCGCGACGTGACCCCGCTGATGCACAACCCGCAGCCCTTCGAAATCCTCAAGATGGACAAGCGCCGCGGCAACATCGTCGTGTCCCGCCGTACGGTTCTGGAAGAATCCCGTGCCGAGCAGCGTTCTGAAATCGTTCAGAACCTCGAAGAAGGCCAGGTTGTTGACGGCGTCGTCAAGAACATCACCGATTACGGTGCGTTCGTTGACCTCGGCGGCATCGACGGCCTGCTGCACGTCACCGACATGGCATGGCGCCGTGTGAACCATCCGTCGGAAATCTTGTCCATCGGCCAGCAGGTCAAGGTACAGATCATCCGCATCAACCAGGAAACCCACCGTATCTCGCTCGGCATGAAGCAGCTCGAGAGCGATCCGTGGGATGGCATCCAGGCCAAGTATCCGGAAGGCAAGAAGATTTCCGGTACCGTTACGAACATCACCGACTATGGTGCGTTCGTCGAGCTGGAGCCGGGCATCGAAGGCCTGATCCACATCTCGGAAATGTCCTGGACCAAGAAGAACGTACACCCCGGCAAGATCCTGTCCACGACGCAGGAAGTCGAAGTGGTCGTTCTCGAAGTCGATCCGACCAAGCGCCGTATCTCGCTTGGCCTGAAGCAGACGCTCGAAAATCCGTGGGCTGCATTCGCTCGCAACCATCCGGCCGGCACTGAAGTCGAAGGCGAAGTCAAGAACAAGACCGAATTCGGCCTGTTCATCGGCCTCGACGGCGACGTGGACGGCATGGTGCACCTCTCCGACCTCGACTGGAACCGTCCGGGCGAACAGGTCATCGAGGAGTTCAACAAGGGTGATGTCGTCAAGGCTGTCGTTCTCGACGTCGATGTCGACAAGGAACGCATCTCGCTCGGCATCAAGCAGCTCGGCAAGGATGCGGTTGGCGAAGCCGCTGCTTCTGGCGACCTGCGCAAAAACGTAGTCGTTTCCTGCGAAGTTATCGCAGTCAACGACGGTGGCATCGAAGTGAAGCTCGTCAACCACGACGACATCACCTCGTTCATCCGCCGCGCCGATCTGTCGCGTGACCGTGACGAACAGCGTCCGGAGCGTTTCTCGGTCGGTCAGGTTGTCGACGCCCGCGTCACCAACTTCTCCAAGAAGGACCGCAAGATCATGCTGTCCATCAAGGCTCTGGAAATCGCGGAAGAGAAGGAAGCAGTTGCTCAGTTCGGTTCGTCCGACTCCGGCGCTTCGCTCGGCGACATCCTGGGTGCGGCTCTGAAGAACCGCGGCACCGAATAATCCTCGGCAAGCCTGATAGAAATAGAAAACCCGCCGGAGCGATCCGGCGGGTTTTTGTTTGACCTTCGTACGGTCCGGCTATTCCCAACTCGTCATGCGTCGATAGAAATCGAAGGCGTGATCGGACAGGGGATCGACCGGTGATGGTGCCGGCAACGCCGCTATTTTCGGCGCAACAGATATGACCGAAGTGGAAACGACCTCAGCGTCGGTTTCCTCGGAGACTGGGGCGGCGGCGGCAGTGGGTTGATCCGTCGCCTCGGGCTCAGAATCATCATCGCTGTCATCGCGTGCCGTCTCGCCGCCTTGCCCCTGTTCGCGCTCTTCATCGACCAGTTCGACACGGTCGACCCGTTTCGGATCATCGTCAGCAGGGGTATCGGCCGGAAGATAGTGCGCGATCGCAAAGGGAATGCCGAGCAGCGGAGCGATTGTGGTTCCCGTCTGCGCCACGGCCGCCGCCATGTCCATGGTCGTCATCGGCGGCGCGTTGACCTGTGGTTTGCCAGGAAGCGCGGCGGGCGGCGCATTCTGCGCCTCTTCGGAGGAAACCGCGGTCTGACCCGCCAAGGCGGCGGTAAGATTCCTGACGCTCTCGTCACGGGCCGCCTGCGGTAATGGTTGCAGATCCTGCCGATTGGCGGCAAGCGCCTGCGCAATGAGGCGCCCAGCCAGCGGCGTATCGCTCCGGGTGAGCTGCGAAGGATCGGAGCCGGTAACATCAATCGGGGGGGCGATGACGACCTGCAGCCCTTGCTTGATATCGGCCTGTAGCTGCTGGATGTCGCGCGGTACCGGCGGCGGCGTGAGGGGAGATCGGATCAACGCGATTTCCGTTGGAAGCTTTGCTTCGCCTGGCGCCGACGGCTGGAGCGAGGTGGCGGGGAGTGCCTTGTCTCCGACGATGACGGCAATCTGCGGAGGGGTGTTCTCTTTAATAACGGGCACATTCGCGCCCTGCGGACTAGCAGGCTGATTTGGAGTGGTTTGCGGCATCACGACAGCCTCAAGCACAGGCATGGCCTCCGGAACCGGGACTGCTACGGGGCTGACAATTGTCTGGATGATAGCCACGGCTGTTTGTGGCGGAGTTTGAACCGTGGACGGTGAAGGAAGAGCTGTGACAGGCGCAGGAGACGGCGCCGCCATCTTCTCGGGCAAGGCTGTCGGCACAGCCGTTGTCGTATTGGCGAGAGACGGCGTTGACGTCCTCTCGGCTGATGGGGCAGCCATTGCCGTATTGGCAGCCGCCTCTGGGGTCCTTGACGTCGTCTGTGCCGGGACCGGCGCCTGTTGCTGCCCGACCACATCCGGTTCTCCGGCATTCTGGCCATAGGAATTGACCACCGCCCTGATGACCGCATCGGGCTCCTGCGTCAGGGATGTATCCAGGCTGATGGCGATCTGCACCGCTTGCGGGCTATCCGGATTGTCGAGGGCTGCAGCGAGCAGAGGCAGGGGAACCGGCGTTTTCACCTGTGCATTCAACTGCTGTTGCACAGCGGCGAGTTGCTGCGGCGGCAGGCTGCGGATTGCGTCGGCCAGCCGCTGCGCGAAGACCACGTTGCTCTCATCCGGTTCGCGCGGAACATTCAGCGCCACGCTCGCGGCATCGATCGCCGACAGCAGGCTTTCGAACATCCGCTCGCGCGCCGCCACCAGCAGCATGTTCAGCTTGCCCTCGACGCTGGCATTCACCGCACTGGACAGAACGGCGAGCGGTGTTGCCGCCGTCTGGACGCCAGACGTTTCGGCGGTCGCGACCACCGGCTTCTCAATGGGTGCACCCACAACGGAGACTGCGGCAACGGGAGACAACATGACATGCTCCTCTGTCTGGCAAGACGGCGATGGAAGCGGAGGGCAGGTTCAATCAAGGTCCGCTCATGTGGACCGTCGCTATTCGAACGCCGGGGCCGGCAAGGCACCGCAAGAAGGCGCCGATCGAATGCATGCAATCAGAGGCAGAATAGCAGTGTGTCTGTTAACAGATTGCTAAAGAAAAAGCCGGCGCAGCGGAGGCGGCACCGGCTTTTTCAGTCATTTTATCTTTTGCGCGGCTGATCAGCTATGCGCGAAAATATCGGTCTCTTCCCAGCCGAGGAGATCGAGCTTGGCGCGGGTCGGCAGGAAGGTGAAGCAGGCCTCCGCATGCTCCATGCGGCCATCGCGCACGAGGCGTGCCGTCAGCTTGTCACGCAGCGCATGCAGATAGAGCACGTCGGAAGCGGCATATTCGAGCTGCGCCGGCGACAGCTTCTCCGCCGCCCAGTCGGAGGATTGCTGCGCCTTGGAAATATCGACCTCGAGCAGTTCCTTGAGATTGTCCTTCAGGCCATGGCGGTCGGTATAGGTGCGGCAGAGGCGCGAGGCGACCTTGGTGCAGAAGACCGGCGTGGTGGTGACGCCGAAGGTGTGGAACAGAACGGCGATATCGAAGCGACCATAATGAAAGATCTTCTGGCGGGCGGGATCGGCAAGCATGGCGACGAGATTGGGCGCTTGGCTCTGGCCGGAGGCGATGCGGATCACATCGGCGGTGCCGTCGCCCGACGAAAGCTGCACGACACAGAGCCGGTCGCGGCGGGGAACAAGGCCCAGCGTTTCGGTGTCGACGGCAATGGCGCCGGTGTAGCGAGCGGCATCGGCGGCGGAAATATCGCCTTCGTGATAGCGGATGGTGGCGGCCATGAAACTCTCCCGGCTTACTGTCGTCTGAAACTTGTTATTGCCCTGTTTTATAGAACAGACAGGGACATAGCGATACCGCGCAGGGCCTAGAATGTCGGCGGCGTATTGATCCAGAGCAGTATGGTCTCGCCGTCGTGACGGTTGCGCCAGGAGTGATCGCGGCGGCTTTCGAAGTAGAGGGAATCGCCCGGCATCAGGTCGAAGAACTGGTCGCTGTCGAGCACCAGCTCCAGCCGGCCGGCGAGAACATGGATGAACTCCTCGCCATCGTGACGATAAGCGCCCTCACTGGTGGCGCCCGGTGCCAGGACGAAACGGTGGCAATCCATCATCGTGCGCCCCTCAGCGAGAAGCTGCACGGTGACGCCCGGCGTCGTCTCCGGCCAGGCACGCCATTCGCCCGACCGGATCAATGCTGGCACATCCTCGCGCTCCTCGCCCGACAGCCGCGAGACCGTCGTTCCGTAATAGTCAGCCAGATCGTGCAACGTCTTGAAGCTCACGCCCTGCGAGGTCCGCTCCAGCGTCGACAGGGTCGAGGATGTCACGCCCATGTCGGCGGCGACCTGATCCAGCGTCTTTCCGGCTGTATGGCGCAAGGCCCGCAGCTTACGGCCGATGCCGGAGGACGCCGCCTGCTCGCCATTGTCCGCGCCCGGCAGGGTCGCATCTTCCGTCTCCAGCGCTTCGCGGATAGCGGCGGGATTGAGCCCGCGCTCGGCGCGGAACCAGGAAATCCGTTTCAGCCGCGCAACGTCCTCGGCGCTATACTGACGGTGCCCGGTGTCGGAGCGGCTGGGAACGACCAGACCCTGGCTTTCCCATAGCCTCAGCGTCGAGGCCGACACGCCCGCCAGACGCGCCGCCTCCGCCACCTTGTAGCGCACGGGCTCGATGCTGTTCATTTGCCAATGATTCCTGATCTTAGTCTTTTGATTTGCTTAGCATGGATGGCCGGCTTGCGTGAGCCTCGACCGGTTTCTTGTCACCCCCACAAAATGCCGCTTGATATCTTGCAGGAAAAATGTAGGAATTTTTCTAAAGAACTTGCAGAAGTTCTGCAAGATAATTCGAACTTTCTTTATCTCTGGAGAACAGCGCGATGACCCTGACAGACCGGAAGAATGCCGCCATTTCCCGCGGCGTCGGCATGACCACGCAGATCTATGCCGACCGGGCTGAAAACTCGGAGATCTGGGACAAGGAAGGGCGTCGCTATATCGACTTCGCCTCCGGCATCGCCGTGGTCAACACCGGCCATCGCCATCCCCGCGTCATCGCCGCCGTCAAGGAACAGCTCGACCGTTTCACCCACACCTGCCATCAGGTCGTGCCCTATGAAAGCTACGTGCATCTTGCCGAGCGTCTCAATGCGCTGACGCCGGGCGATTTCGCCAAGAAGACCATCTTCGTCACCACTGGCGCCGAGGCGGTCGAGAATGCCATCAAGATCGCCCGCGCCGCAACCGGCCGCTCGGCCGTCATCGCCTTTGGCGGCGGCTTCCATGGCCGGACCTTCATGGGCATGGCGCTGACCGGCAAGGTCGTGCCCTACAAGGTCGGCTTCGGCTCGATGCCGGGTGATGTCTTCCATGCGCCCTTCCCCGTGCCGCTGCACGGCGTCACCGTCGAACAGTCGCTGGCCGCGCTGAAGAAACTGTTTGCCGCCGATGTCGATCCACAGCGCGTCGCCGCCATCATCATCGAGCCGGTGCAGGGCGAAGGCGGTTTTTACTCGGCACCAGCCTCCTTCATGAAGGCGCTGCGGGAACTTTGCGACCAGCACGGCATTCTGCTCATTGCCGATGAAGTTCAGACGGGCTTTGCCCGCACCGGCAAGATGTTCGCCATGGACCATCACGAGGTCGCGCCCGACCTCATGACGATGGCAAAGAGCCTCGCCGGCGGCTTCCCGCTTGCCGCCGTCACCGGCCGGGCCGAGATCATGGATGCGCCGGGACCGGGTGGCCTCGGCGGCACCTATGGCGGAAATCCGATCGGTATCGCCGCCGCCCATGCCGTGCTCGACGTCATCGTCGATGAAGACCTGTGCAACCGCGCCAACCAGCTCGGCTCGCGGCTGAAGCAACGGCTGGAATCGCTGCGCGACAAGGTGCCAGAAATCGTCGACATTCGCGGTCCCGGCTTCATGAACGCCGTCGAGTTCAACGATGCGACGACGAAGCTGCCAAGCGCGGACTTCGCCAACAGGGTGCGCCTGATCGCCCTGGACAAGGGCCTGATCCTGCTCACCTGTGGTGTCCACGGCAATGTCATCCGCTTCCTCTCGCCGATCACCATCCAGGACGGCGTGTTCAGCGAGGCGCTCGACATTCTGGAAGCCTCGATGCTGGAAGCAAGCGCCGGCAAATAACGGCGCTCGCGCCAATCCTATTCCCACAACGCCCGGCGCGATGGCCGGGCAATATCCTCTCCGGAGTGCATATCATGACCTTCACGACCGCAATGACCAAGCATGTTCCCTTCTCCTCGCCCTTCCTGCGCGACGCCGGCTATATCAATGGCGTCTGGACGGCGGGCGGTGCGACGAAGACCTTCGATGTCATCAACCCGGCAACCGGCGAAGTGCTGGCGAGCCTGCCCGATATGGGTGCTGCCGAGACCACGGCAGCGATCGATGCTGCCTATGCCGCGCAAGCCGCCTGGGCCGCACGCCCGGCCAAGGAACGCAGCGCCATCCTGCGCAAGTGGTTCGACCTGATGGTCGCCAATGCCGATGAGCTGGGCGCCATCCTGACGGCCGAAATGGGCAAGCCGCTCCCCGAGGCCAAGGGCGAGATCCTTTATGCCGCTTCCTATGTCGAATGGTACGCGGAAGAGGCCAAGCGCATCTATGGCGAAACCATTCCCGCCCCATCCAACGACAAGCGAATGCTGGTCATCCGGCAGCCGGTCGGTGTCGTCGGCACGATTACCCCCTGGAACTTCCCGGCGGCAATGATTGCCCGCAAGGTTGCGCCGGCGCTCGCCGTCGGCTGCACGGTCGTCTCCAAGCCCGCCGAGCAGACGCCGCTGTCGGCGATCGCGCTGGCGGTGCTGGCCGAGCAGGCAGGAATTCCGGCCGGCGTTTTCAACGTCATCGTCGGTGTCGATGGCCCGGCGATCGGCCGTGAGCTCTGCGGCAATGCCAAGGTGCGCAAGATCAGCTTCACCGGCTCGACAGAAGTCGGCCGCATCCTCATGCGCCAGTGCTCCGATCAGATCAAGAAAGTCAGCCTGGAGCTTGGCGGCAATGCCCCGTTCATCGTCTTTGACGATGCCGATCTCGACGCCGCCGTCGAAGGCGCGATCGCCTCCAAGTATCGCAATGCCGGCCAGACCTGCGTCTGCGCCAACCGCATCTATGTGCAGTCCAATGTCTATGATGCCTTCGCAGCCAAACTCGCCGCCAAGGTGGCCGAGCTTGCGGTCGGAGATGGCTTCACGCCTGGCGTTGCCATCGGCCCGCTAATCGACGAGCAGGGCATTGCCAAGGTCGAGGATCATGTCCGCGATGCCGTATCAAAGGGCGCGAAGGTGCTGACCGGCGGCAAGCGCATCGACGGCCCCGGCACCTTCTTCACGCCGACCATTCTCACCGGCATCGACCGGACCATGAAGGTCGCCCGCGAGGAGACCTTCGGGCCGGTGGCGCCGCTCTTCCGTTTCGAGACGGTGGACGACGTCATCGCGCAGGCCAACGATACGGAATTCGGCCTCGCCGCCTATTTCTTCGCCGGCGATCTGAAGAAGGTCTGGCGGATTGCCGAGGCGCTGGAATACGGCATGGTCGGCATCAATACCGGCCTGATGTCGGCAGAAACCGCGCCCTTTGGCGGAATCAAGCAATCCGGCCTTGGCCGCGAAGGCTCGCGCCATGGCGCCGACGACTATCTCGAAATGAAATACCTCTGCATCGGAAACCTGTGATGTAGCCGGCTAATTATGTTGTCGTAATGAGGACGCGGCCCTGCCACAGCCGGGCCGCCGTCAGCTTTCCGGAATAGAAGGCGCCGGTATCGATGTTGAGCCGCAGCCCATTCGCGTCGGCTTCCTTCACCGGCGTGTGGCCGTGAATGATCAGCTTCGGCAGCGGCTGCGCGCTGTCATGGAAGCGCGAGCGGATGTAGACGAGATCGTCATCCGCCTGCTCCGCGATCGGCCGGTCCGGATCGATGCCGGCATGGACGAACAGCACCTCCGGCGTGTCGAGCAGGATCGGCAGGCTGCGGAGGAAATTGATATGGTCGTCGGGCAGCCAAGTCCGGATGAAGGTGTCGAGCTTTTTTTGCTGGGGATATTGTTGCCGCAAAGTCTGGATATCCGCACCATAGGACTTCAGCGTCGCGTCGCCGCCGAGCGCCACCCAGTCGTCCAGGGATACGTCTCCGTCGATATACTCCAGCATCGCCATTTCATGATTGCCGGTGAGGCAGATCCGGTCGAAACCGTTCGGCGGCGGCGCCATCAGCCGGCTGATGACCCGCGCCGAGGCCGGACCGCGATCGATATAGTCGCCAAGCATGATAATCAGCTTGCGGCCGGGTAGCGTGGCGGCATCGGTGAAAATCTTGCGCTCCAGCGCGCTCAGGAGATCGTAACGTCCATGTACGTCGCCGATCACATAGGTGGGCATATCGAGGAGATCGAGCCGCTCACGACGCCGCTGCTGGCCGAAGCCACGCGTCACTTTTTCGCGTATCGTATTTGCCACCATGAAACTCTCTCATCGAAACATCAGCATTCCGAGCGCTCTAACCCACATCAGCAAGAATGATCGAAAAACGACGATTCTTTGCCGAGTCATGGACATAAACGCTTCCGTCAGCCCTCTACGTCGCCGCAAGCCGTCAAGAAAACGTTACCTTGCGGCAAAGCGTCCTGAATGGGCTTATTTCGCACGTCAAAAGTTGACATGAGGTATCCACAATCCTATCGCGCTCGATAGCTCAAGAGGAGGACTTTTCATAGCCACGACCATCACTAGGCTCAGCCTTGCCGCCGCTCTCACTCTCGCCCTTGCCGGGCAGGCCTTTGCACATGCGCATCTGAAATCGGCTGAGCCCGCCGACAAAAGCACGGTCGCAAGCTCGCCCAGTGAACTGGACCTGACCTTCACGGAGAGCCTGAACCTCAAATTCTCCGGTGTCAAAGTGACCGGCCCGGGCAAGGCCGTCGTCAAGCTCGGTGATCCCGATCTGGCGCGGAACGGAACCGGCCTAACGGTTCCGGTTTCCGAAGCCCTCGGCGCGGGCACCTATGCCGTCGAATGGCATGTCCTTTCCACCGATGGCCATAAGACCAATGGCAGCTACACCTTCACCGTGAAGCCTTGATCGACCCGGACACAGCGCTGGCAGTATGCCGCTTCCTTCACGATGCATCGCTGATGCTTCTGTGGGGCACCTCGGCCTATCTTTGCCTTATGGTGCCGAAAGCACTGGCTGACAGGGTCTGGCATATGTTCATCAGCGTATCCGTCGCCGCCGCTTTGGTTGCCGGCCTGACGACCGTCATTTCGCTGCCGCTTGCTGCCGCCGGTATCGGCAGCGGCTGGAGCGACGCCATCGATGCCGGCACGCTCCACGCGGTCCTGTTTGAGACGACGGTGGGGCAAGCCTGGCTCGCACAGGCTGTGGCCGCACTCATCCTCCTTCTCGCTTTGCCGCTGCCGGGAGATTGGCGTCATAGGGGCATCGCGCTTGGTTCCGGCTTCGGCCTCGCCGCACTCGTGCTGACCGGGCACGCCTCGATGCATGAGGGCTGGCTGAGGATGGCGCATAGCGCCAACGATATGCTGCACGTTCTGGCCGGTGGCGGCTGGCTGGGCGCTCTGGTGCCGCTGATCCCCATTCTCCGGCTTCTGAGTCGGCCCGAGTACCGGGTGGAGGCGCTGCTGGCGCTAAGGCGCTTCTCGACGACCGGGCACATCGCCGTAGCGCTGGTGATCGCGTCGGGCATCGTCAATACGATGCTGGTCCTGAAGCATCTGCCGACGGACTGGTCATCGCCCTATCAGGCGCTGCTTGGCCTCAAGATCGCGCTGGTCGCCGGCATGAGCCTGCTGGCGATCGTCAATCGTTATGTTCTCGTGCCGCGTATCGGGCACGATCAGGCGCGAGCGCTGAATACCATCCGCCTCGGCAGTATCGCCGAAATCGTCCTCGGTGTCGCCGTCATCGCGCTGGTCGCCGTCTTCGGCGTGCTCGAGCCGGTCTGAGCGTCAAGCCGATAGCAGCTTCACCACCGCCTGAACAGCTTCGGCGTCGTCCGTCTTCGGCTTGTATTCGAGCCCCACCCTGCCCTCGTAACCATGGGCGAACAGCCAATTCAGCCGGTCAACGAGATCAATCTCACCCGTGCCCGGATCATTGCGGCCGGGGTGATCGGCGATATGGACATGGACGATACGATCGATGCGCCCGGCAACGACCTCCTCGGTGCGCTCGCCCATCACGGCCGAATGATAGATGTCATAGACAATGCCCACTTCCGGCCGGCCAACCTCGTCGACGATATCAAGACCTTCCACTGTCGAGGACAGATAGTAGCCGGCATGATCGACCAGCGTGTTCAGCGGTTCAAGGCCGAGGTGCACGCCCGAGCCCTCCAGAATATCGGCGCCGGCGCGCAGGGCGCAGATCAAGGCGGCGCGCTGCTCGGCGCGTGAAAACTCCGGCAGATCGTCGCCCGCCTGCGCAATCAGAACCGGAGCGCCGAGGCGTTGGGCCACCTTGACGGATTTCCCCAATCCCTCCAGCCAGGCCTCCTTATTAGCCGGATTCGTCAGCGCGATCATCGGCTCGGCGACAATGCCGGCAACGGCCATACCCGTTTCCGCGACTGCTGATGCGATCGCATCCAGATCCTTGTTCGTCCAGCGCCAGAACTCGACCGCACTCAGGCCCGCCCGATGCGCCAGGCTGATACGATCAGCAAAATCATCGCCCTCGCGAGCAAACAGCCATTCGATACAGGCCGAAAATTGTCGCATGAAAATCCCCTCTCCCAAACAGACCTAGAGAAGTGCGACAGAGCAGCGGCGACGGCAAGGGGCTTGCGGCTAGAATTGCGGGGCGGGCCGCCGCATCGGGGGCCTGATGGCCTCGACATTCATGGCGGTCAAGACCCGCATGTCCCGGCGGAAATCCGAGGGCGTCATGCCGGCGATATGTCGGAAGGACTTGTTGAAGGCGCTGATCGAGCCGAAGCCGCTGTCCATCGCCACCTGCAGCACGTTGGCGCCATCCCGCATCAGCATCGCCTGGGCGCGCGACAGGCGCAGCAGGTTGACATATTTGGCGAGCGTCATGCCCGTGCATTTCTTGAAGAGGTTCATCGCATATTTCGGATGCAGGTCCGCCGCCTTGGCGATATCGACCGTATCGATATCATGCAGAAAATTGCCGGCAATGAAATCGCACATGCGCGCCAGGCTGCGGGACGATTGCGGATGCACCTGCCCACCCATCTCGGGCTCGCGCTTTTCCGGCAGCATGAGATAGGGCTCGAAGGCGATGCGTTCCAGGCGCAGCAGGAGTTCGGCGACCGCATGGCCGGCCTTGGCCGGATCGCCGGAGACGGCATAGCGATACCAGCGCGCGAAATTTTCGTTGTCGGCGGCATCGGTCGCCGAGGTCACCAGGATCTGTCCCCGCATCAACCGGCCGGAAATATCGAGCGGCAGGCGCATGCGGAAAAAATGCACCAGCGGCAGATGCGCGCCGGCATAGATCGAATCCTCCGACGAATCGTCCATCTGATGCGGCTGCCCGCCCCAGAACAGACAGATATCCCCAGCCCGCAGCTGAACTTCATGATCGTTCATGCGATAATGCACGGTGCCACGCATGATATAGTTGATCTCGACCTGCGCATGCCAATGCGGCTTCGCCATCAGGGGAGGATGGGTATGAAACATCTGCAGGGTGGTCGGCAGCCCCTCAATGCTGCTCGCACCCGGCTGATAGACCGCTCGATCACCCACCTTACTTTTCGCCAAGTCAATGTTCCCTTTTTAGGAGACAGAAGCGTACCGACAGATAGTTTAAGCGCGTTCGTTAGAGGACGGCAATTGAAAAGGGAGGATTTTCAATGCGTTTAAAACTTCTTGGCGCGACAACACTCGCCGCCATGCTTGCATCCGGCTCCGCATTCGCCGAGCAAACCACCATTACCGTCTGGAGCTGGAACGTCGCCGCATCGGCGCTGAAATCCACGCTTGAGGGCTTCAACAAAAAATATCCGGATATCAAGGTCGATGTGCAGGACATCGGCAACCCACAGGTCTTCGATAAGATGCTGCCCGCTTGCGCCGCCGGTGGCGACGGCCTGCCGGACATCATGTCGATCGAGAACCACAAGGCCTCGATCTTCTGGAACCGTTTCCCGGACTGCCTGACCGATCTGACGAAGCTCGGCTACACGGACGAACTCAAGAAGCAATTCCCGGATTTCAAGCGCGCCGAACTCGAAGTCGGCGATGCCGCCTATGCCATGCCCTGGGATTCCGGTCCAGTCGCGGTGTTCTACCGCCGTGATCTCTACGAGAAGGCCGGCGTCGATCCGGCAACGATCAAGACCTGGGACGATTTCATTGCCGCCGGCAAGAAGATATCCGCCGCCAATCCCGGCGTGATCATGGCGCAGGCCGATCTCAACGGCGACAGCGAATGGTTCCGCATGCTCGCCAACGAGCAGGGCTGCGGCTATTTCTCGGATGACAGCCAAAGCATTGCCGTCAGCCAGCCCGGCTGCATCAAGGCCTTGGACAAGGTCAAGGAGATCAAGGACGCGGGCCTGCTGAGCGCGGCGAACTGGGACGAGAAAATCCAGTCGAACAATGCCGGCAAGGTCGCATCGCAGCTGTATGGCGGTTGGTATGAAGGCACTATCCGTTCCACCTCGCCGGATCTCGCCGGCAAATGGGGCGTCTACCCGATGCCAAGCATGACGGCTGACGGCCAGCACGCAGCCAATCTCGGCGGTTCGTCGCTGGCGATTGCCAGCAGCTCGAAGAACAAGGAAGCCGCCTGGAAGTTCCTGGAGTATACGCTTGGCACCAATGAGGGCCAGGTCACCATGCTGAAATCCTTTGGTCTCGTGCCGTCGCTGCTGACGGCGGTCAAGGATCCCTTCGTCAACGAGCCACTGCCATACTGGGGCGGCCAGAAGGTCTGGGCCGATATTCTCGCAACCCTGCCGAAGATCCGCCCGAGCCCTGGCACGCAGTATTTCAGCGACGCCGACGCAGTCATCAAGGCGGTACAGACGAAGTACCTTGCCGGCGGCTATCCGGACGGAAAGGCAGCGCTAGACGACGCGGCCCAGCAGATCGCCTCGGCGACCGGACTGCCGATTGCAAAATGAGTGACACAGCCGGGCGTGCCTCCCAAGCCGCGCCCGGCATCCCCGCCGCCCGAAAGGCGGCGGGGATGTGGTTTTGCACGTCATCTCATTGAGTACAAAAGGAGAAGGTTTTCATGCGGTTGCGAAACCGGAGCGCTTACGCGTTCCTTGCGCCCTATCTTCTGGTGTTCGCCGCCTTCTGGATCTGGCCGATCATCAATTCGTTCCTGATCTCGTTCCAGAATACGCGCGTCAATCCCTGGGTCTTCAGCGCCTCGGTCAATTGGGGACGCCTGTTCGGCGACCCGGCCTTCTACAACGCGCTTACCAATACGCTGATCATTCTGGTGATCCAGGTGCCGGTGATGATCTCGCTCGCCACCATCATGGCGGTGCTGTTGAACTCGCCGCTTCTGAAGGCACGCGGCCTCTTTCGCTTTGCCTTCTTCGCTCCCGTCGTCGTCGGCGAAGTCGCCTATGCCGCAGTCTTCCGGCTGATGTTCAACCTCGATTTCGGCATTATCAACAAGCTTCTTAGCGGTGTCGGCATCGGGCCGGTTTCGTGGTTCGCCGATTCGCATTCCGCCATGCTGTTGATCATCATCGCCGTGACCTGGCGCTGGGCCGGCTACAACGCCATCATCATCCTCTCCGGGCTGCAATCGATCCCCGAGGATGTCTATGAGGCCGCCACGCTCGACCGCGTCGGTCCCATCCAGCAATTCATCCACATCACGCTGCCGCTCCTGAAGCCGATTATCCTCTTCTGCGTGGTGCTGTCGGTCATTGGCACGATGCAGCTCTTCACCGAACCGTATCTGATCACCAACCGCGGCGGCCCCGGCGGCGCAACCGAAACGCTCGGCCTGCTGCTCTATCGCCAAGGCTTCCAGTCGACCAACTTCGGCTATGCCTCCGCAATCGCTTACACCATGGCGGCACTAGCCGTGGCGATCTCTCTCCTCAATCTCTGGGTGGGGCGCGAACAAAAATGAAATCGAAATCAAAATCCACTTTGAAGCGTTCGATCGCGCTCCACGCGCTGTTGGTGCCGCTCGCGCTTATCTGGCTGTTTCCGCTCTGGATGATGTTCATCTTCTCGACTATGCCAGACGAGGGTATCTTCAGCCCATCCATCATCCTGACACCGTCGACGAGCTTCCTCGACAATGTCAAAAACCTGCAGGCCGACACCAACTTCTTCGGCGCGTTGACGATCTCCATCGTCGTCGCGATCGTCTATACCATCCTGTCGGTTTTCCTGACATCGATGGCCGGATGGGCGCTGGCCCGCTACCGCTTCGTCGGCCAGTCCCTCGTCATCGGCATCATCCTCGGAACGATCACGCTGCCCTATTCGGTCGTCATCATTCCGCAATTCATCATGGTGGCGAAAAATTTCGGGCTGGCGAATACCTGGGTCGCGCTGATCGTGCCGCCGCTGTTCAATTCGCTCGGCGTGCTGTTCATGCGCCAGGCCTTCTCGATGATGCCAGCCGAGCTTTTCGACGCCGCCCGCGTCGAGGGCGTCAAGGAGTGGCAGATCTTCCTGCGCATCGCCCTGCCGCTCGCAAGGCCGACCATGGCCGCGCTCGCCATCATCCTGTTCCTCGCCTCCTGGAACAACTACCTCTGGCCGCTGCTGATCAACTCCCGGCCGGGCATGATGACGGCGCCGGTGGCATTGGGAACGCTGATCGGCCTCACCAAGGTCTCCTGGGGCGGTATCATGGCCGGGGCGGTCATGCTGACGGCGCCGATCCTCGTCATCTTCGTTCTCCTGCAACGTCATTTCATCGCCGGCATCGCCGCTGGCGCAATCAAGTAATTCCGGGAGATCCCGTATGGCAGAACTGTCCCTTACCAATATCGTCAAACGCTACGGTTCGCTGGAAATCATCCACGGCGCCAATCTCGAGGTGAAGGACGGCGAATTCGTCGTCTTCGTCGGGCCTTCCGGATGCGGCAAGTCCACGCTGCTGCGCATGATCGCCGGGCTGGAGGATATTACCAGCGGCGAACTCAGCATCGGCGGGCGCGTCGTCAATGATGTCGAGCCGGCCGATCGCGGCATTGCCATGGTCTTCCAGTCCTATGCGCTCTATCCGCACCTGACCGTAGAGCAGAACCTCAATTTCGGCCTGCGCATGAACGGCAATCCAAAGGCCGACACCGATCGCCGCGTCAAGCAGGCTTCCGAGATCCTGCAGATCACCGAGCTGATGCAGCGCCGGCCGAAGCAACTCTCCGGCGGCCAGCGCCAGCGTGTCGCCATCGGCCGCGCCATCGTGCGCGAACCACAGATCTTCCTATTCGACGAGCCGCTCTCCAACCTCGACGCCGAACTGCGCGTGCAGATGCGCGTCGAAATCTCGCGCCTCCACAAGAAGCTCGGCACCACCATGATCTACGTCACGCACGACCAGACGGAGGCGATGACGCTGGCCGACAAGATCGTCGTGCTGCGCGGCGGCAATATCGAACAGATCGGCGCGCCGCTTGATCTCTATGACGATCCCGTCAACCAGTTCGTCGCCGGCTTTGTCGGGTCTCCGAAGATGAATTTCCTGCTTGCCGAGGTCGTCGACAATCAGCCCGGCCGCATCGCGGTGGTCCTGCGCAACCAGCGCAATGTCCGCCTGTCGCTGCCGACCACAACCGCTCGGGTCGAAATCGGCGAGCAGGTAACACTCGGCGTTCGTCCCGAACACTTCCTCGAGGCCGGGCGCG
Organism: Martinezella rhizogenes; assembly: GCF_000799715.1. Lineage (GTDB taxonomy): Bacteria > Pseudomonadota > Alphaproteobacteria > Rhizobiales > Rhizobiaceae > Rhizobium > Rhizobium rhizogenes_C. The sequence continues at coordinate 7,803 of NZ_JUHG01000004.1, read as the reverse complement.
GCGATGTCGACATCACCGTCGACGTCGACGTCGCCGAGCATCTTGGCAATACCAGCTACATCTACGCCAATGTCGCCGACGGCGAGCAGATCGTGATCGAGCGTGAAGAATCCCGCAATGCCAACAACCGGGACACGCTCACCGTCGCCCTCTCCGCCGCCAAGACATTCCTGTTCGACAGCGCCGGCAACCGATTGCGATAGGCGCCCATTCCAGCCCCTCCCAAGACAGCATGAAGATTGAGGAAAGGATAGTTTCATGAGTACAGACGCACCCATCCGCTGGGGCATCATCGGCCCCGGTACGATCGCGCGGACATTTGCAGACGGCGTTGCGCATTCGCGCGGCGGCAAGCTCGTAGCAATCGCCAGCCGCAATCCCGACAAGCCGGGCCTCGGCGACAACTTCCCCGGCGCACGCATCGTCAATGGCTACGAAGCGTTGCTCGCCGACAAGGACATCGACGCCGTCTACATCGCCACGCCGCATACCGGCCATGCCGAATGGGCCATCAAGGCGATCCGCGCCGGCAAGCATGTCCTCGTCGAAAAACCGATCGCTCTCTCCGCCTATGATGCCGAGGCGATCTATTACGAAGCCAAGAAGGCCGGCGTCTTTGCTGGCGAAGCCTTCATGTACCGCGTGCATCCGCAGACGGCGAAGCTGATCGAGCTGGTGAAAAGCGGCGTGATCGGCGACATCCGCATCATCCGCACGTCCTTCGGCTTCAACATGGGCAGCGTCAAGCCGGAGCACCGGCTGTTTGCCAACGAAACCGCTGGCGGCGGCATTCTCGATGTCGGCGGCTATCCCGTGTCGATGGCGCGGCTGATTGCCGGCGCCGCCGACGGCAAGCCGTTTCTCGATCCCGACAAGGTCTCGGGCGTTGCCCATCTCGGCCAGACAGGCATCGACGAATGGGCGTCAGCGGTGCTGAAGTTCCCGAACAACATCATTGCCGAAGTCTCCTGCTCGATCATGGCGAACCAGGACAATACGCTGCGCATCATCGGCTCCGAAGGCCGCATCGAGGTCAAGGACTTCTGGTTCGCCTCCGGCCACAAGGGCGGCGTCGGCAAGATCGAGCTCATCAAGGGCGGCGAGACGCAAGTCATCGAGGTCAAGGAAGAGCGCTGGCTCTATTCCTTCGAAGTCGATGCCGCCGGCGACGCCATCCGCGCCGGAGCCAAGGAATTCGCCTATCCGGGCATCGGCTGGGCCGACTCAATCGGCAACCTGCGCGTTCTCGACCAATGGCGCGCCACCATCGGCCTCGAATATGAGGTTGAAAAGGCAACGCGGCGAACGACGAACATCGCCGGCGCACCCGTCACCAAGGGCAACAGCGTTCCGAAGCGCTCCATCCCCGGCATCGCCAAGCCGGCCTCGATCGTCACGCTCGGCTTCGAGTTCTTCCCGAATTTCGCCGCGGCATCGCTGACGCTCGACGCCTTCTACGAGGCCGGCGGCAATGCCTTCGACACAGCCTATGTTTATGGCGCCGGCAAGACCGAGGCGATTTTCGGCGATTGGCACACCAGCCGGAAGGTTCCGCGCGAGGAGATCGTGCTGATCGGCAAGGGCGCGCATTCGCCGCTCTGCTACCCGGACATGATTGCCAAGCAGCTCGACCAGTCGCTCAACCGGCTAAAGACCGACTATGTCGACATCTACTTCATGCATCGCGACAACACGGCCGTTCCGGTCGGTGAATTCGTCGATGCCATGGATGCCGAGGTCAAGGCTGGCCGTATTCGCGGCATCTTCGGCGGCTCCAACTGGACCCGCGCCCGCTTCGACGAGGCGATCGCCTATGCCGAGAAGAACGGCAAGACGGCGCCATCAGCCCTTTCCAACAACTTCTCGCTGGCGGAAATGCTCGACCCGATCTGGGCTGGATGCGTCGCCGCCTCCGACGACGAGTGGAAGACCTGGCTGAACGCCAAGCAGATCCCGAACTTCGCCTGGTCGAGCCAGGGGCGCGGCTTCTTCACCGACCGCGCCGGCCGTGACAAGCAGAGTGATGAGGAGCTGGTGCGCGTCTGGTATTCCGACCGCAACTTCGGCCGCCGCGACCGCGCGATCGAACTGGCGCAGAAGCTCGGCCGCAACCCGATCCATATCGCGCTCGCCTATGTCGTCGCCCAGCCTTTCCCGGTCATCCCACTGATCGGCCCACGCACCATCGCCGAACTGGAAGACAGCCTCTCGGCACTCGACATCAAGCTGACGCCCGATCAGGTGAAGTGGCTCGAAGGCTGATATCGGCCGACCATCGGCCCGGAAAACCGGGCCGATTGCTGACCAGGTCAGCTGAAACTGAAAACATAAATAGCCCATTCGATTTACGAATGGGCTATTTGTTTTATTGTAATCTGATCGACACGACCGCTACGCACACGGCCTGCGTTTATGGCGCAATGAGCAGGCCGCAAAAGCCATACCATCAGCCTTCCGTTTTGATTATCTTGCTCATGTTGACGCCGGTGACGCGAAAACCGGTTATGTCATAGACATGCTTGGCGCGCTTATTGTCCTCTGCAACACGCAGCTTTATCTGCTCGAAACCCGTTCGAGCCAGCTCGGTTTCCAAGGCTTTCAGCGCCTGTTTGCCAAAGCCTTTTCCCTGATGTGCCGCGAAGATATAGAAATCTTTGATGAATACGGAGCGGTTTGCCAGATCAGGCCGATACCAAAGATAGCCCACGACACTTTCGGTTTCCGACGTTTGGTTTATGACACAGCGCATGACCTCGTCAGGCGTGTCGACGCCAAGTGGCAGATCGTCCGCAACTTCCCGTCTGGCCTGCGCTAGGGCCTCAAGACTGGAAAGCCCATAATTCGCCGAAATCTCGGCGGCGTAGTCAGGGATGAAATATTCGAGGTAGTCCGAATACTCTCCGTCCCGCATTGATCTGAATGAAATCATGATATTTCGTGTCCTTGAGACTAAGGCGAGCAGCCGGTTTAGCAATCACGCAGCGAAATCGAATGCCTTGGTTTCGGAGCCTTCAAAGCCGAGGAGATAGGTCTTCCGCTCGAGACCACCAGCAAATCCCCGCAAGTCCCCCGCCGCACCGAGGACACGATGGCATGGCGCGATGATGGAGATCGGGTTCCTGCCATTGGCGGCGCCAACAGCCCGGATGGCTTTGGGCGCACCGATCTGCTCGGCGATCTCAGTATAAGAGCGCGTCTCGCCGAAGGGGATGGTGAGCAGCGCCTGCCATACTTTCTTCTGAAACTCAGTGCCCCAGAAATCGAGCGGAAGATCAAAGATCCGCCGTTCCCCGGCAAAATATTGACGCAACTGCCGTTCCGTTTCCACCAGTACCGGATGGTGCTCATCCTCCGCGACGATGGTCAGGGGCACACGGCCCGGCCGGTCATTGTCCCAGAGGATCGCCGCTAGACCTTCACGGCTGGCGACAAGCTTTAGCTGGCCGACCGGCGACGTCACCAGCTTGCAGACATAATCCTTCCCCGCGCCGCGCACTGTCTTGGCCATATCGATATCCTCCTGCTCGGAACCAGAACGAATGAGCCGGACGGCACTCTTCCGTCTTCAGCTCGACAATGGTGATTCGGCTACGTCACCGACAATATCAATATGATCTGGGCGACCGGGAACAGCCCACCCGAAAAGCGTTTCCATTGGGCGAAAACGCTATATTTCCGCGTCTGGCGGACTATCGAGTGCGGCTGCGTCCTGCGGCGAGAACCTTTGCCATGTCGATGAAGGCCCTCAGCTTGGGTTGGGTCTCGCTGCGAGCGGGAAAAAACAGGAAGAGGCTGTCAGGCGGCGGCGCGAAGGCTTCGAGAACGGGCACCAATAGTCCACGCTCGAGTTCGGCTTCCGCCCCCCGGTCGGACGTATAGATCAGGCCCATGCCTTGCACAGCCAGCGATCGAAGCAAGTGGCTGTCATTGACGATCACACCTCCCGGAACCCGAATGGAGACTGACTGACCGTCGCGAACGAATTCCCAGTCGTAAATGGATCGCGACCCGGGGAAGCGAAAGCGGATGCACTCATGCATCGCCAGATCTTGCGGTGTTTCCGGCCGGCCTCTCGCCTCAAGATAGGCGGGTGCTCCGAGCACACGCCAGCGAAATGGCGGCGACACCCTGGTCGCGATCATATCGTTCGCGATGAATTCTCCGATACGGATTCCGGCGTCGTAGCCAGCCGAGACCAACTCGACATCCGCGTCTTCCACGCCGATTTCAACGCTGACCTCGGGATAGGTTCGGCGAAAGAGGGGCAGGATAGGCTCGATGACGAGTGGCACCGCCAGACGATGGACGCAGAGGCGTAGCAAGCCGGCCGGCCGCGCGCGCAAGCGGCTGAGATCCTCGATGGCACGCTCGATCTCCCCCGCCGCCGGCCGCAATCGTGACAGCAGCAAGGCGCCCGCCTCCGTCAGCGCGACCTTGCGCGTCGTGCGATGAAACAGCGGCAGGCCCAGGCGGCGCTCCAGCGACTGGACCGCCTGGCTGACGGCCGCCGGCGTCACGCCGATATCGGCGGCGGCCGCGCGGAAGCTGGCGCGCTCGGCGACGGCGAGGAATTCGGACAGACCATCGAAGGCGTCAGAGCGGGGCATGACATCCTAATTACAAAGCTACACTTAATAGCCTATAAATAGATAAGCATGTTTTTTTGTCCAATAGCAGCCTTACCTTCAAAAGGAAACAATCAGCCTGATTGAAGGAAATGGATATGACCGACCTTGCTTCGAGGGCAACCATCCGATCAACCCGGGAAACCGCACAAACTGGCTGGACACTTGCCGTGACCAGCATCGGTTTCGTGATCGTCCAGCTCGACATCACGGTCGTCAATGTCGCTTTGCCGCAAATCGCCGGGGAGTTCGCGACACCAACCTCAGCACTGCAATGGATCATCGATGCCTATTCGCTAGCATTCGCGACACTCTTGTTAACGGCGGGCGTCGCCGGCGACCGATTTGGAAGCCGGCGCATCTTCCTGGCAGGCCTTGCCCTTTTCGCGGTCGCATCACTTGCATGCGGACTTGCGCCGTCGGTGTCGGCCCTGATTGCCGCGCGCGCGGCGCAGGGCATGGGTGGCGCCCTGATACTCCCGACATCCCTGGCTCTGATTGCCCACGCCTGCGGCGACAATGAGCCCGCCCGGATCAGAATGATTGGTTGGTGGAGCGCTTCCGGCGCGCTGGCGGTCGCCGCCGGGCCGGTCATCGGGGGCCTCATCATCTCCGGCCTCGGCTGGCGCCCGATCTTTCTCGTCAACCTGCCGCTCTGCGTGCTCGGCGCCTGGTTAACGTGGTCCAAGGTCGCCGAAACCGAAACTCATGTGGATGGCCGGTTCGACCTCGCGGGGCTGATTGCCGCCGCTCTGGCATTATTCGTCCTGACCGGAGCCGTCATAGAGGCCGGGGCCTGGGGCTGGGCCGATCCGTGGGTACTCGCCGGGTTCTGTGGCGCCGCGATCATCGGCCTTGCATTCCTGAAGATAGAGGCCGCGACCGCCAAGCCCATGCTGCCATTGGGATTGCTCCGCTCACCAGGCTTCTCGGCGGCAGCCTTCGTTGGCGCGGTCATCAGCCTGACCTTCTTCGGATTGGTCTTCGTTCTCAGCCTCTATTTCCAGCAGATCAGGGGATATTCGCCTGCAGTGGCGGGGTTGGCATTTCTACCGCTTACCGCCATCATCACGCTTGCCAATGTCGCGAGCGGGCAGCTCAGCGCGCGGATCGGCTTCCGGCTGCCAATGGTCGCGGGAATGCTGATCGCGGCGACGGGCAACGGACTGCTGCTCTTTCATCGGCTCGACAGCAACGCCTCCTTTCCGATCATCGCGGTCGGCCTTCTCCTAATTTCGACAGGTACCGGCGTGGCGGCGCCCGCCATGGTGGCTGCAGCCCTTGCCAAGGTCGAGCGCATGCGCTCCGGTACGGCATCCGCGGTGCTGACCACGGCGCGACAAGTTGGTGGCACGATGGGCATAGCGCTCTTCGGCGCATTCGTTGCCGGCGGAACCCAGATGATCCCGATTGGCGCTACGCTGGTCTTCATTGTCTCGGCCGCCCTCTTGCTGCTCGGCGCCGGTATCGCATGGCTGGGGCGCTGAGACGGCGGCGTGTGGGCTAGCTTCTCATGATAACATCGTCAGGCAATTGCCTTCGCAATGACCTCCGCGGCAGCAAAACCCGTTTCGCAGGCGCCATGGGCCGTGGAATAACGGGTTGAAGAGCAGGCCTCACCGGCAAAGAAAAGACGCTGATCATGAGGCGCGGCAAGCGCCTGCCGCAGATCGAAAGCGCCGGGCACCGCATAGGAGTAGGATCCGCCGACAAAAGGCTCACTTGCCCAGGCGGACATGACCGCCGGCGACAACATGCCTTTAACGCTGGAACCAAAGAAATGCTTCAGCTGTTCCACTGAGAAATCGAATGCCGCGCCGATCCCCTCCCGCTCCAGATCATGGGCAAGATCGCCGGCGAAATAGGCCTCGATCACGGGGGCGCCGAAAGGCTTCAGCTGATAGGATCCGGTTCGGCCGCCATGATAGGAGCCAAGGAGATGGGCATCGACGGGAAAAGCCTCCGGCGTCCGCACCTGCAGGAAAAGTTTGTTCGCCAGGCCAAGCGGCAACTGCGCCGCCGCCTCGATCTTGTCGGGAAGCGGCGGCCAGAACGTAATCCCCTCGACCGCGAGAACATTCGTGGAAACGGCGATGATGACGGCCCTTGCCCTCAGATCGCCCTTCGCTGTCGATAGAACGACATGATCGGCGGCGCTGTGGTCGATGCGGCGGACTTCCGCTCCGGTATGAACCTGAAGCGGCGCCGCATAGGTCGCGATGAGCGTTCCATAACCCTGCCGCACCCGCCAATCTGGGCCTGGCCCCGGATCGTAACGGCTCTGATCAATAGTGGAGGATCGGTCTAGTTCGGCGCCGGTGATGAAGGCACCAAGCGCGTGGATATACCCATTCCAGGAATTTCCCGCCGCAAGCAACGCCGACAGCGCCGCGTCCTCCTCGCCGTCATAGGCGTAGATCCGTTCGAAGAATGCGTTGGCCGCGATGCGCGCCGCCTTGGCGTCGCTGTCATCCTTCTGCAATTGTCGCCCGCCCTCGCTCCAGGGCGCCGGCGTGCGATCGACCGTCAGGCCGATCTCCTCGGCGATCCCCGTCCAGGCATTCGTCCTTGCGCCATGCAGCCAGCCGCAACCGAGGTCGAGCGCAAAACCGCTGAGTTCGGCCGGATGCACTGTCCGCGCCCGGCCGCCAATACGGTCGGAGGCTTCGAGCAGCACGAGCGACAGATCGGGCCGTAGCGCCTGCAGCCGCCGCGCCGCGCCAACGCCAGCCGCTCCCGCACCGATAATGGCGACATCGACACTGCCGCCTGCCAAGGTTTCACCCGACATTTCGTTTCCTTGAGGAGACACCGCTTACCTTGCGATCAATCATGTTGACCGTATAGCAGGCACCTGCCCAGGGGATTAAGGGCAAAAATCGACATGAGGTCATGATCGGCATTCATGGGTCAGTCGCCGCGCTTGGGAATTAAAACGCAAAAAGCCCCTTGATGGGGCTTTGTTGGGATCGGAGATTTGTCTTTCTTTTGGAAAGTTGGTTTTGTGGGTAGGCTTTGACCCGTTCGTTGCTTCGGACAGTCCAGTGGACTGTCCGATCGAGCGTTGCTCGACCGCGCCTCACCCTTGAGGTTCTGGTCCTCCGGACGACGCGCTACCATTGCCAGCGAAGATGAAGTCTTCGCGCCAGCGATAGTGGTCTTGGAGGGGAAAGGTTTG
>NZ_JUHG01000003.1 GCF_000799715.1 Martinezella rhizogenes | reverse complement strand
AAACTTATGAGCCAAAGAAACAGAGTGTATTCTCTTGTTCAAAACGTGACCGTCGAAGTCTATTCAAAGGACAAGTATCGCTACCTGTCCCGCAAGCTCCGCCGCCCACGTTTCTCTTTCTTCTCATCTTCAATTGTCAAAGAACAGACCAGTAAAACCAGTCAAAACCTTTTCCCATCGACCCCAGGTAAACCCAGAACCTCCAATCAGCATCGCAGCCAATTCTTTAGGAAACACCAGAGCGAAAGACTTCGTCGCTAGCAGCGCCGCCGCCCTCGTTCAGTGAGTGGGCTTATAAACCCACCCCCAGAACCAAGTCAACACTGCCGTTGTAAAAATTCTGACATTTTTATAACGTATTGATTTTACTAAGGGATTTGATGAGGCGTTTGAATGACAGTGAAAATCGTCCTCTGAAGCAGCCTTTTCCGGATTCATTTTACGAGTCATCCGGGAATCCATCTCCCTATGAGAGAGCAAAGCCGCGGAATCGGGGTTCAGCACCGAGTTCACCGCCAACCAGCGCCGCCGATTGCCAGTTTCCCGCCCAGGACCTAATAGAAAGCCTAAGCAATAGAGGAGCGGACAATGCTGGTCCTTAATGAAGAGCAGACACGTACAGCGCTGGCCTGGCCGGCGCTGATCGAGGCGATCGCCTCCATGTTCACTGGCGACTGCGTCATGCCCGTGCGGCATCACCATAATATGGAGGTGCCGGGCGAAAGCGACGCGACCCTGCTTTTGATGCCGGCCTGGCTGCCGGGACATTATATGGGCGTGAAGATGGTCTCGGTCTTCCCCGACAATGCCACCCGCGCCCTGCCGGCGATCTTCGGCACCTATCTATTGTCTTCCGGCAAGACCGGCGAGATGCTGGCGGTGATCGACGGCGGCGAGTTGACGGCACGGCGCACGGCGGCCACTTCGGCACTGGCGGCACGCTACCTGGCGCGCGCGGATGCAGAGGAGCTGCTTGTCTGCGGTTCGGGGCGGTTGTCGCTCAACCTGATCCAGGCCCATTCCCAAGGGCGGAGCCTGAAGCGGATCGGCATATGGGGCCGCGATCATGACAAGGCGGCACAGATCGCCGGCCAAGCGCAGGCTCTTGGTCTGGATGTCGTCGCCGTCACGGATCTTGAGGCAGCTGTCCGCAGCGCCGACATCATCTCCTGCGGGACGCTGTCGAGCACGCCGCTGATCAAGGGGGAGTGGCTGAAGCCCGGGGCGCATCTCGATCTGGTCGGCGGCTTCAAGCCGGATATGCGCGAGACCGACGACGCCGCGATCCGACGCGCTGAGGTTTTCGTCGATACGCGCGCCGGCGCCATGAAGGAAGCTGGCGATATCGTGCAGCCGCTGAAGAGCGGCGTCCTGACGGAGGATGCCATCCGCGCCGAACTCAGCGAACTCGTTCGCGGGACACGGCCGGGACGGACGAACGACAACGACATCACCCTGTTCAAATCGGTGGGCGCGGCATTGGAAGATCTCGCCGGCGCGATCCTTGCCTATGAATATGCAGGGGGCAGGCAGGCGTGACATCCATGACGCCTCCGCTGCCCGAGCTGCCGGTCTCGCATGTGCTTGCCGATATCGGCACGGCACTTGGCCAGGAGCGGCGTGCCGTCCTGTCCGCGCCTCCCGGCGCCGGCAAGACAACGCTGGTGCCGCTTTACCTGCTGGGCCAGAGCTGGCGAGGCGACGGCAAGATCATCCTGCTGGAGCCACGGCGGCTGGCGGCACGGGCGGCAGCGGCGCGCATGGCCTCGCTGCTCGGCGAAGAGGTCGGCGGCATCGTCGGCTACCGGATGCGGCTCGACAATCGTATTTCGGGAAAGACGCGGATCGAAGTGGTGACCGAGGGCGTGTTCGCGCGGATGATCCTCGACGATCCCGAACTCTCCGGCATCTCCACCGTCATCTTCGACGAATTCCACGAGCGCTCGCTGGATGCGGATTTCGGCCTGGCGCTGGCGCTCGACGTGCAATCGGCCCTGCGCGAGGATCTGCGTATCCTGGTGATGTCGGCGACGCTCGATGTCGAACGGGTAGCGGTGCTGCTTAACCATCCGCCCGTGATCGAAAGTATGGGCCGCGGTTTTCCGATCGACATCCGCCATCAGGACCGGCCACCCGGCGAACGGATCGAGGATACGGTGACGCGGGCGATCCTCGACGCGCACGCGACGGAACAGGGCTCGATCCTCGCCTTTCTGCCGGGCCAGGCGGAAATCACCCGCACGGTCGAGCGGCTGCAAAGCCGATTGCCATTGGAGACGGCGATTGCGCCGCTTTACGGCAATCTCGGCCAGAAGGAGCAGGACGCGGCGATCCGCCCGGCGCCGAAGGGCACGCGCAAGGTTGTGCTGGCGACCTCGATCGCCGAGACCTCCATCACCATTGACGGTGTCAGGATCATCGTCGACAGCGGCCTGCAGCGATTGCCCGTCTTCGAGGCGTCGACCGGCATCACGCGGCTAGAGACGGTGCGTGTGTCGCGGGCCTCCGCCGACCAGCGGGCCGGCCGCGCCGGACGAACGGAGCCCGGCATTGCGATCCGGCTATGGCATCCCGGCCAGACGGCAGCCCTGCCCGCCTTCACGCCGCCGCAGATCCTCTCCAGCGATCTCTCAGGCCTGGCACTCGATCTCGCCCATTGGGGCGTGCAGGACCCCGCCACGCTTGCCTTTGTCGATCAGCCACCGGCAACCACACTCCATGAGGCGCGCGCGCTGTTGCGGCAGCTTGGGGCATTGGACGCCGACAATGGGCTGACGGCGCGCGGGAAGCTGATGCGCGATCTGGCCTTGCCGCCGCGGCTGTCGGCCATGGTGATCTCGGCTGTGGAATTCGGCCAGGCGTGCGAGGCAGCAATGCTCGCCGTCTTGCTAACGGAACAGGGGCTGGGTGGGCCGAGCGTCGATCTGGAAGAGCGACTGCGGCGGTTCAAGACGGAAAAGGGCGAGCGGGCCGAGGCGGCACGCCGACTGGCCGGAAGGCTGGCGACGGCAGCGGGCGGCGACAAGAGCACAGCGGTGGGTGCGCCGATATTGGCTGGCTCCCTGTTGCTGCATGCTTTCCCGGATCGCATCGCCCTGCAACGCGGTGGACGCGGACGTTTCGTCATGGCGAACGGGCGCGGGGCCGAACTGCCGGAGACGGAGCGGCTTGCCGGCGCACAGATGCTGGTGATCGCCGATTTGACCGGGCGGGCGGCGCAAGCCCGTATCCTGGCGGCGGCGGAGATTTCGCGGGGGGATGTCGAAGAGCATCTGCCAGGCGAAATCCGCACGGAAGACCAGAGCGTCTTCGACAAGGCGAGCCGACAGGTGCGCGCTCGCCGCGTCACCCGGCTCGGCGCCATCATCTTTGAAGAGACACCCTTGCCGCGCCCATCGGGCGCAAAGGCGGCAAAAGCATTGGCCGAGGGCATTCGCGAGCTCGGGATCGACGTGTTGCCGTTTTCCAAGGAGGCGGCGCAATTGCGGGACAGGATCGGCTTCCTGTACCGGACAATCGGAGAGCCCTGGCCAGATATGAGCGACGAAGCGCTGCTTTCACGCCTCGACGACTGGTTCACGCCCTTCCAGACCGAAGCACGCGGCCTTTCCGATATTTCGGCCGGCGGGCTCTCCAATGGATTGATGTCGCTGGTGCCGCATGAGGTGCAGCGCGACCTTGGCAGGATGGCGCCGACGCATTTCGAGGCGCCGACCGGCCAGCGCCACCCGATCCAGTATGAGGGCGAGGAGCCGGTATTGACGATCCGCGTACAGGAGCTCTTCGGGCTGAGGCAGCATCCGGCCATCGGCGGCGGTCGCTTGCCACTGGTGCTGGAACTGACGTCGCCGGCACATCGGCCGATCCAGACGACGCGCGACCTGCCGGGTTTCTGGGCGGGGTCATGGAAGGACGTGCGTGCCGACATGCGCGGGCGCTATCCGAGGCACCCTTGGCCGGAAGACCCGGCGGGTGCTTCTCCGACGACACGAACCAAGCCGAGAGGAACCTGAACATGGCCAGCTTCTTCAGAGGATTGGACAAGATCGCGATTGCAGACGCCAAGCTGCAGGACGACTACCACACCAGCCGCCGGCTGAGATTGCAGACGCTGGTGCGCCTGCGCTGGCTTGCGGTCGGCGGCCAGACGGCCACGGTGATGATCGTTGCCTTCTGGCTGAAATTTCCGATGCCGCTCCTTGCCTGCTGCGTGCTGATCGCCTGCTTGGCCTGGATCAACTTCTTCCTGACGCTGCGCTATCCGCCGACGCACCGGCTGGAGCCGGCCGCCGCCTTCGCATTGCTCGGCCTCGACCTCTTGCAGCTCTGCGGGCTGCTGCTGATTACCGGCGGGCTTGCCAATCCGTTTTCGGCGCTGGTCTGCGTGCCGGTCATCATCTCGTTTGCCTCGCAGCCGATCCGCTACAGCATGGTGCTGATCGTGCTGGCGATGATTTGCATCACCGGCCTTGCCTTCTCGCCCTTTCCCCTGCCCTGGTATGGCGGCATCGAGGTCAACGTCCATAGCGTCATGCAGCTTGGCGTCTGGTGCTCGATCGCCTCAACCATGGCCTTCGCCGCCTTCTATGCCTATCGCGTCTCCATGGAGGCCTCGCAGCTCGCCGATGCGCTGGCAGCGACGGAACTGGTGCTGCAGCGGGAAAAACATCTGTCGCAGCTCGACGGGCTGGCGGCCGCCGCTGCCCATGAGCTCGGCACGCCGCTTGCGACCATCAGTGTTGTTGCCAAGGAGATGGAGCGCGAACTCAAAGAGGATGACCGCTTTCGCGAGGACGTGGCGCTGCTGCGCAGCCAGAGCGAACGCTGCCGCGATATCCTGCGGCGGCTAACGACGCTGTCGGCCGAGGATGAGGCGCATATGCGGCGGCTGACGCTGTCGTCGATGATGGAGGAGGTCATCGCGCCGCATCGGGAGTTCGGCATCAGGCTGGAGCTGATCGAAAAGAGCCCGAGGGCCGGAGAACCGGTTCTCAACCGCAATGCCGGCATCATGTATGGGCTCGGCAATCTCATTGAAAACGCCGTCGACTATGCGCGCAAGACCGTGACCGTCACGGTGGAGTACGACCCGGCCCTGCTCATCATCATCATAGAGGACGACGGCAACGGCTATGCGCCCGATATCCTGACGCGGATCGGCGAGCCTTATGTCACGACACGGCAGCGGGACGACACGGCCGGTGGCCTCGGGCTTGGCCTGTTCATCGCCAAGACCCTGCTGGAACGCTCAGGCGCTGCCATTTCCTTCGGCAATCGCGATCCAGAGACGCCGGGCGCCCGGATCCGCGTCGAATGGCCGCGCGTTTTGATCGACAGTAATTCGACAAAATGAGTTTCCCGGCTTAAAACACCGGTCGTTAAAATCAGTAGGACTGTGCAGGCGGGAAGCCGCCGGGATTGAAGATGATGACGGATAAAGAGCTTGCCGATCCCCATGCTGGGGCCAAGGATATCGCGGACCATATTGGCCCGGATGCAACATTGCTGATCGTCGATGACGACGGACCCTTTCTGCGCCGGCTGGCGCGCGCCATGGAGACCCGCGGCTTCACGGTCGAGACGGCGGAATCGGTAGCGGAAGGCGTCGCCAAATCCAAGACCAACCCGCCGAAATATGCCGTGGTCGATCTTCGCCTCGGCGACGGCACCGGCCTCGAGGTCATCGAGGCCATCCGGCAGCGGCGCGACGACACGCATATTGTCGTCCTGACCGGTTACGGCAATATCGCAACCGCGGTCACAGCCGTGAAGCTCGGCGCTCTCGATTATCTCGCCAAGCCGGCGGACGCGGACGATGTCTATGCGGCATTGACGCAGAGGCCGGGCGAAAAGGCGGAAGTGCCGGAAAACCCGATGTCGGCGGATCGGGTGCGCTGGGAGCATATCCAGCGCGTCTATGAGATGTGCGAGCGCAACGTTTCCGAAACGGCTCGCCGCCTCAACATGCATCGGCGCACGCTGCAACGCATTCTCGCCAAGCGTGCGCCGAAATAACCATCATTCAGGTGAAAAATCCTTGCCCGTCGCCCATTCGGCCAATAGCAGCCGCTGGGCGGCGGCTCGGGAGAAGTTCAGCGTCACCGACTTGCGCGTCGCCGGCGGCAGGCGATGTTCGGGCGCCTCGCGGATCATATGCGCGCCATAGCCGTCCGACAGGAAAAGTCCGCAGTCTTCCGGGAAGATATCGAGCGGCACGTCCTTATGGGTCGCAAAGAACAGGCGGTCGCAATGCTGGCGATAATCCGGCCATTTGCGATCGACGCGGAAGTCCTCGATCGAGGTTTTGATCTCGACGATCCAGATCTCGCCCTTTTCCGACAGGGTGATGAGATCCGCCCGGCGGCCGCTTGCGAGCGGCAACTCCGGCAAGATGGCGTGGCGCATCTCATGCAGTAATAGTTGCATGCCCCGACGTACAAGCATCGCCCGTTCCGACTGGCGGCCATCTATTAACGGATTATTATTGTAAACATTCAAAATCGTCATGAATTGCCTCGGGAACCGGCAAGAAACGTTGCAAAAAAGCCATGTCGCTTTAATTTGCGCAGCGGCGCCATTGAAGTAGCAGCGCTGCCGCTTGCAAAGCAAAGTTTAATGGAAAATAAACCATATTCAAAGATGGTGAATACCATCCCATTCCCTGTCACAACGCACCAAGAGACTTCCATGCGCACCCGCAATGCTATCACCGCACTCGGCCTTGTCGCGACGCTCGCCATGGCTGGCTATGCCACCAGCGCCGCAGCCACGCCGACTGCCACAGCCAACTCCTCCGCCGACACCGTCCAGACATTCGACAGTGACTACGGCGTCACGAGCGACAACGGCTTCCAGCTGCCGGCGATCCCGATCCAGAAGGTGAAGCCGCAGTTCCGCCGCCAGATCGTCAGCTACACGTCTGGTGAAGCTGAGGGCACGATCATCGTCAACACGCGCGAACGCCATCTCTACTATATCCTCGGCAATGGCGAAGCGATGCGCTACGGAATCGGCGTCGGCAAGCAGGGCTTTTCCTGGTCGGGCACTGCCTATGTCGCCTGGAAGCAGGAATGGCCGAGCTGGCATCCGCCGAAGGAAATGGCCGTGCGCCGTCCGGAAATCGCGAAATATGTCGATGGCGGCATGAACCCGGGTCTCTCGAACCCGCTCGGTGCCCGCGCCATGTATCTCTACAATGAAAAGGGCCAGGACACGCTGTTCCGCCTGCACGGCACGCCGGAATGGGCTTCGATCGGCACGGCTGCTTCCTCGGGCTGCATCCGCCTGATCAATCAGGACGTCATCGATCTCTACAGCCGCGTTCTGCCGGGTCACAGCACCAAGGTCGTCGTGATCCAGTAATCACTGGCAATTGGAATTTGAAAAGCCGCCGGATATCGATCCGGCGGCTTTTTTGTTTGGGGAATTGGGTCGTTACTATACCGCCCCATCCGCCCTCGTCCTTCGAGGCTTCGCTTCGGCTGCGCACCTCAGGATGAGGGCTGATTTTTGCGCCTAACCGCCAGATCCTCTCCACCTCATCCTGAGGTGCCTTGCCGTCAAAGCGTCAGCGCAGACGACAAGGCCTCGAAGGATCGAGGTGGCCTCCGATGGAGCGAAGGCTTACCCTGCAAGCTTCGCCTTCAGTTCGATGCGGCGGCGGTGCAGGACCGGCTCGGTATAGCCGTTCGGCTGTTCGCGGCCCTTGAGCACGAGTTCAAGCGCGGCCTGGAAGGCGACCGAGCCGTCGAAATTGCCGGCCATGGCGATGTAGAGTGGGTCGCCGGCATTCTGCTGGTCGACCACGGCTGCCATGCGCTTCATCGTCTCGATGATCTGCGCCTCGGTGATGACCTTGTGATGCAGCCAGTTGGCCATATGCTGCGCGGAGATGCGCAGGGTGGCGCGATCCTCCATCAGGCCGATATTGTTGATATCCGGCACTTTGGAGCAACCGACGCCCTGATCGACCCAGCGGACGACATAGCCGAGGATGCCCTGGCAATTGTTGTCGATCTCGCGTTGGATCTCTTCCGGCGTCCAATTCGGGCGCGAGGCGACCGGCACGGAGAGGATATCGGCAAGCTTGGCGCGGGCGCGGCTCTTCAGGCTCTGCTGGACATTGGCGACATTGACCTTGTGATAATGCGTGGCATGCAGCGTCGCGGCCGTCGGCGACGGCACCCAGGCGGTGTTGGCGCCGGCCTTGGGATGCGCGATCTTCTGCTCCAGCATCGCCGCCATCAGGTCCGGCATGGCCCACATGCCCTTGCCGATCTGCGCATGACCGGAAAGGCCGCATTCCAGGCCGATATCGACGTTCCAGTTCTCGTAAGCCCCGATCCAGGCCGCCTGCTTCATGTCGCCCTTGCGGATCATCGGGCCTGCTTCCATCGAGGTATGGATCTCGTCGCCGGTACGGTCGAGGAAGCCGGTGTTGATGAAGACGACGCGCTCGCTGGCGGCGCGGATGGCCTCCTTGAGGTTGACCGTGGTGCGGCGCTCCTCGTCCATGATACCCATCTTGATGGTGTTGCGCGGCATGCCGAGCACGTCCTCGACCCGCGAGAAGATCTCGACGGCGAAGGCGACTTCTTCCGGCCCGTGCATCTTCGGCTTCACGACATACATCAAGCCGGCGCGAGAATTCTTGCGGCGACCGTTCGGGCCGACGTCGTAGAGCGCGATCAGGCCGGTGACCATGGCATCCATGATACCTTCCGGGACTTCATTGCCGTCCCGGTCGAGGATCGCCGGATTGGTCATCAGGTGGCCGACATTGCGTATCAGCATCAGCGAGCGGCAATGCAGCTCGAAGCTCGAACCATCGGGTGCCGTATAGGTCACATCGGGATTGAGACGGCGCGTGAAGGACTTACCGCCCTTGGCGACTTCCTCCGTCAGGTCGCCCTTCATCAGTCCGAGCCAGTTGCGATAGACCTCGGCCTTATCCTCGGCATCGACGGCGGCGATGGAATCTTCGCAGTCCATGATCGTGGTGATCGCCGATTCCAGCCGGACATCGGAAATATGCGCCGGATCAGCCTTGCCGATATCGGTGCCGGCGTCGATGACGATCTCGATATGGATGCCGTTGTTCTTCAGAAGAATATGCGAGGGCGCGGCGACATCGCCGAGATAACCGGCGAAATGCCTGCCGTCGGCAAGAGCGATGGTGCCGCTCTTCGTCGCAATCGCCAGCACCCCACCATTGACGGCAAAGCCCGTGACATCCTTCCAGCTCGCCCCTGCAAGCGGCGCGGCGGCGTCGAGGAAATCGCGCACCCAGCGGATGACCTTTTCGCCGCGCTTCGGATTGTAGCCCTTGCCCTTCTCGGCGCCATCGGTCTCGGCGATGGCATCGGTGCCGTAGAGCGCGTCATAGAGCGAGCCCCAGCGCGCATTGGCAGCGTTCAGCGCATAGCGGGCGTTCATGACCGGGACAACGAGCTGCGGGCCGGCAATGGAGGCGATTTCCGGATCGACATTGGCGGTCGAAACCGTGAAAGCCGGACCTTCGGGGATGATGTAGCCGATCTCGCGCAGGAAGGCTTCGTAGGCTGCGAGATCCACCGGCGCGCCGTTCTTGCGATACCAATCGTCAATCGCCGCCTGCATCCGGTCGCGCTTGGCAAGCAACTCGCGGTTCTTCGGAGCGAGATCGTGGACGATCGCCGAGAAGCCAGCGAAGAAGGCATCCGCGTCGACGCCGGAGCCCGGCAGGGCTTCCTTGACGAGGAAATCATACAGGACCGGTTCGATCTGAAGCCCGTTTTTCTCGATGCGGCTCATACACTCAACTCCTCAAGGCCGTTAAACGGCTCAATTCTGACATGGTGCCACTTTGCGGTCGGTTTCGCCTTCCGTCAATTTGGCAATAGTTCGAAAGATTTATGCAATTCTGGAAACAATCAATCCGCGGCAATCCGCGGGCGACCACTGGCTGTCGCGATAAAGCGCGCCTCGACCAGCTTGCGACTGCCCTCGACCTCTGGCGCATCGACCTGCTCAACCACCGCAACGACCGGATCGACAGCGCCATTCAGCCGTGCCTGCGCCATCGCCACCTCGATTGCCCGCTGCCGCGCCATGGAGAAACTCTTCTCTTCGTCGGTAAACCGCAAGGTCTCCCCCGCCCCGTTCAGCACATAGATGCCGTCCTCCGGCATGGTGACGAAGACGGTGGCGCTGGTGCGGACCTGGCCAACGACGGCGCCGATGGCATTAGCCACGTCCGAATCAGCGGGAATGGCGCTCTCGCTCGCCAGCATCGCGGCAATGGCGGGGTAATAGACCGGAGCGGAAGCGCCGAGGCCGACCAGGGGACGATCGAGCGAAATGGCGAAACGGGCGATGCCCGGCGCACGGCGAAGAGCGCGGTCGATCGAGATCGACCTGGCCGGATCGAGATCGGCAACACCGTCCTCGGCAAGACAAGCTGCGAGAATGACATCGGCGGACTGCCGGGTCAGGCGATCGACGATCTTTTGCGCCAGCTCCTCGACGGATACCGCGATCGGGCGGCCGGAGCCATCCTTCATCCGCATCGACAGCGCGAGACCAAGCCGCGCCGCTTCCCCGTTCCACTGGTTCTGGCGACCAAGCACATGCATGGCATCCGACGGCGTCAGGCCGCCAAGATGCACGAGGCCGCGCGCCACCAGCCGATCCAGCGTCGCCTTCTGCGAGGTAGCGGTCAAAAGCTGGTCGAGCGCCAGGGGCACGGCACCGATCTTGTCGAACAGCGCCTGTTCCAACGGCATCAGTCCGCTGGCCAGATGATCCGGCACGCCGGTACGCACGGCAAAGCGGCCGGCGTTGCGGCCGAGATGCGGCGCGCGCAACTGCTGTTCCAGCACCGCAATGATGCTCTCGCTGTGCGTATGGGCGACGAGGCTCAGCGGCAGCAGTCGGCGTGGTCCAAGCTCGAAGCCGGCGACAAGACCGCGATCGTTGATCTTCACCTCGGAATCGCCACCGAGGCCATAGGTGCGCATGGCGACAGCTTCGACCATGGTGCGGTAGCCGCCGACGACGGCGCCATCGGCGTCGAGTCGTGGCCGACCAGCCTCCATGACAGCGACATCGGTGGTGGTGCCGCCGATGTCGGAGACAACGGCATTGTCGAGACCGGTGAGATAACGCGCGCCGACAAGGCTCGCGGCCGGGCCGGACAGGATGGTCTCGATCGGACGGAGCTTGGCTTCAGCGGCCGAGATCAGCGCACCATCGCCACGCACCACCATCATCGGCGCCACGATGCCGCGCGCAGTCAGAAATCCTTCGCAGGCGCCGACCAGCCGGTCGATCATCGAGACGAGGCGCGCATTGAGCAAGGTCGTCAGCGCCCGGCGCGGACCGCCGAGCTTGGAGGAGAGTTCGTGGCTGCAGGTGACCGGCAGATGCGACAGCTCGCGAATGGCGTCGCGCACACGGATTTCATGGGCCGGATTCCGCACGGCGAAATAGCCGGCGATGGCAAAGGACGACACGCTCTTCGAAAGCTCCGGCAGCACCTCTTCCAACGCCGTCAGATCGAGCGGGCTCTCATTGCCGTGGACATTATGCCCGCCAGGCAAAAACAGCACGGGATCTGACCCCAACGCTTCAGCCAGGCCATCACGCTTCAGATCCTCCGGACCGAAGCCGATCATCACCAGCCCGGCACGACCACCCTGCCCTTCGACCAGCGCATTGGTGGCGAGCGTCGTCGACAGTGATACCAGGCCGATGGCGGAAACCGGGACGCCGGCTTTGGCAATAACCGTATCGACGGCACCGGCGATACCGACGGCCAGATCGTGCCGCGTGGTCAGCGACTTCGCCTTGGCGATGACGCCATCGGTTTCATGAAAGAGAACGGCATCGGTATAGGTTCCACCCGTGTCGATGCCGAGCAGGAAGTGAGATGTCACGCTGATATCTAACCTTTTGAATGGAAGGTGACCTGTTATTGCACCCTTCCCACTTGGCCCGCTAGCTACGAAGCGGCAAAAACAATCCTACCGCCTCGTCACCCGCATCGGCAGCCCGCCTTGCGGCTGCGTCGTCAGCTTCTGCACCGGCCAGGGATTGGTCTCGTCGGTGAGATCGAAGCGGAAGCGGTGCATCATCACCGCAAGTGCGATGACGGCCTCCTGCAGGGCGAAGGTGGCGCCGATGCAGACGCGTGGGCCGGCGCCGAAGGGCAGGTACTGGAAGCGGTTGATCTTGCCGCGATTCTCCGGAAGGAAACGTTCGGGCATGAAGGCGCGCGGCTTATCCCAATAGAGCGCGTGGCGATGCAGCGTCCAGGGCATGATCAGCACCGTGATCCCTGCCGGGATCTCGACACGCTCGCCGCTCGGGCTCGTCCATCCATCGTCGGCGATGGAGGCGCGGTTGATCGAGGGGGCCGGCGGATAGAGGCGCATGGCCTCCTCGAAGGCGGCACGGACATTCGGCATCAGGTCGAGCCAGGCGACGGGCTCGGCGCCGGTGGCGAGCACGCTATCGATCTCTGCCTCCATGGCCTCGCGGATATGCAGGCTGTTGGCGACGCAATAAAGCGTCCAGGCAAGCGCGCGGGCCGTCGTCTCGTGGCCGGCGCCGATGAAGGTGAGGATATTGTCCTCGATCTCCTCCATGGTTAGCCCGTCGGGACCGGTCTTTTCCAAGAGCAGCGTCAGGAAATCGTCGGGCGCGGACGCACGATCCCTGCGCATCTTGTCGAGGCGCAGGTTCATGGTATCGCGGACGATGCCGCGAAACTTGTCGAGCACCTTCTGGCCGCCGATGCGGGTGACACGCGGCACCCAGGCGGGTGCCCGCAAGAGGTCCATCGGATCGACGCGACCCATGCGATGCAGAAGCTGGTTGACGTCATCCGCGAAACTGGCGCCTTCCGTGACGATCTCACCGGAGAACAGCGTCTCGGCGAGAATAGCAAAGGTGAGTTCGGTCATGTCGACAGCGACGTCAAAAACCTTGCCTTCGCTGCCCACCTCTTCGTATTTGCGAACGTAGTCCTCGCTCTGGCTCAGCATCTGGCCGGCAAAGCCCTGGGCATGGCGCGGCGTGAAGACCGGGGCGACGGCCTTGCGCGAGCGCTTCCAGACCGGTCCTTCCGCCGTCAACAGGCCATCGCGCAGGATCGGCCGAAGTATGAGCTGGCGGATATCGGACATGCGGTAGTTGGAAGCATTGTCGACCAGCACATGCTTGATCAGGCCGGGATCGTTGACGATCAGCGTGCGCTCGCGAATGAAGCGCGTCATGATCCAGGGCAGCGTGTAGGAGGGCTCGCCCCATAATTCGAGCGGATTGCGCAGGATGGTGCGGATGATCGTCAACCGTGACGGCGGCACGGTGCGCGGGATCGGGGCCGGCGGAGAAAAGGCTTCCGGGATCATATCCATGAGATCAAATCTCCTCGAAAACCTTATTTTCTCGACAGTTTCGAAGTCTAGAGCAGCGACTTCAGGTCGTCCAGTCTATCATTGATAAGCCAGCCATAGTAATTTTCTTCCGGCCAGACCGGCTGGCTCGCGCCCCGGTTCCTGGCGGCGAGGGCTGCGGCGCGCTGGCGGGAATTGCCGACATTGTAGAGAGTCGCCGTAAGGCCCGGATTGCCTGATATATCCATGCCGGCGATCGAGCGGTAATCATCGATCGACTTGCGGATCGAGCCGGCGACGAAGGCGAGCGACAAATCCGGATCCATGATCGCCTTGTAGACGCCGCTGGCATCCTTTTCATCCAGCTTCGCAATGCCCGAGGTGGAGCTGACGAGATCGGAAAGCTCCAGAGCGGTCAGCGGATTGATCTGGCCGAGGCCAAAGGTCTGGCCGGCATAAAAGGGCTGGAAGAACACGGCGCTGAAACGATTGTCGGGGAAGGATTTGCCGTCAACCTTCTTACCCCGGAAAGCACTGTCCCAAACATCTTCGCGGCAGGTCCAGAGGCTGTAGGAATCCCTTTTGCCCTTGCAGACGTCGAATTGCGGCCGGGCGACGAAATCGTCGACGTTTTCGCCATTATAGGCAAAACGGAAACTCTGGCCGGCATAGGAGGCAGCCTTGACGTAGTAGGACTGCAGGCCGTCATAGGCGTCGACATTATAGGTATGCTCGCCGACCAGCGCGCCGATGATGTGGATCGGATCGATGCCATAGGCGCGCGCCGTCGACTTGATCTTCGACATCAGCCTGGTGTCGGTCGCCAGCAGCTCGCGAACTTTCTGGTATTTGCGGTCGAAGGTCGAATTCGTGCCCCTGGTGCGGCGGACAGAGGCGCCGGGGATCGCCGGCTGCTCGGCGTTGCGGTTGCCCGGCGGCACCATGGTCGCCGCATCGGCGTGGGCCGGCATCCAGGAAAGACTGACGATCGCCAGGAGAAGGGGGATCAGTATGCGTCGCACGATGGCTGCCCTATCGAAGTTTTATCCGATGCTTCCATGCGGCTGCCTGAGGGACAATCTTGGCCGAATAAAGCCAAGCTACACAAAGAAACGGGCCCCTAACTAAAAAGTTAAAGGCCCGCTGTCGAGTGATTAATATTTCAAGATGCCGCAGCCGGCATCGGCCGCGCTAAAGGATGAAGCGCGACAGGTCTGTATTGGCGGCGAGATCACCGACATGCTCGCGGACATAGTCAGCATCGATGGTCACCGAGACGCCGGCGCGATCCGAGGCATTGTAGGAGATTTCGTCCAGCACCCGCTCCATTACCGTCTGCAGACGGCGCGCGCCGATGTTCTCGACGGTGGAGTTCAAGTGCACGGCGACATCGGCGAGCGCATCGATGGCGTCGTCGGTGAAGTCGAGCTTCAGGTCTTCCGTCTCCATCAGCGCCTTGTACTGGCGGATGAGGCTGGCTTCCGGCTCGGTCAGGATACGGCGGAAATCTTCCTTGGTCAGCGGCCGGAGCTCGACGCGGATCGGCAGGCGGCCCTGCAATTCCGGCAGGAGATCCGAAGGCTTCGACACATGGAATGCGCCGGAGGCGATGAACAGGATATGGTCGGTCTTGACCGGACCATACTTGGTCGACACCGTCGTGCCCTCGACCAGCGGCAGCAGGTCGCGCTGCACGCCTTCGCGCGAGACGCCGGCACCCATGCCGCCGTCGCGGGCTGCGATCTTGTCGATTTCGTCGAGGAAGACGATACCGTCATTCTCGGCGGATTGCACGGCCTCGCGCTGGATCGCTTCGTTGTCGATCAGCTTGTCGGATTCGTCGCGCACCAGTTCCTTATAGGAATCCTTGACCGTGGTGCGAACCTTCTTGGTGCGGCCGCCCATGGCCTTGCCGAACATTTCGGAGAGGTTGAGCACGCCGATATTGGCACCGGGCATGCCGGGGATCTCGAAGCCGCCGGGCATACCGGAGCCGGTATCGGCAACTTCGATATCGATTTCCTTGTCGTCGAGCTGACCGTCACGCAGCTTCTTGCGGAAACTGTCGCGTGTCGCCGGCGAGGCGGTGGCGCCCACCAGGGCGTCAAGCACACGCTCCTCGGCGCTCATATGCGCCTTGGCCTGCACCTCGGCGCGCTTCTTTTCGCGTACAAGGCCGATGCCGACTTCGACGAGATCGCGGATGATCTGTTCGACGTCGCGGCCGACATAGCCGACTTCGGTGAACTTCGTGGCTTCCACCTTGATGAAGGGAGCACCGGCGAGCTTGGCGAGGCGACGGGAGATTTCCGTCTTGCCGACGCCGGTCGGGCCGATCATCAGGATGTTCTTGGGCATGACTTCGTCGCGCAGATCGGGCTCGAGCTGCTGGCGGCGCCAGCGGTTGCGCAGCGCAATCGCCACGGCGCGCTTGGCCTCATGCTGGCCGACGATATAACGGTCGAGTTCGGAAACGATCTCGCGGGGGGAAAAAGTGGTCATTTCGTGTGTTTCCCGTCAGGGCTGGATACGATCAAGATAGGAATTCAGGCTTCGGCATCGAGCGTCTCGATCACCACATTATGGTTGGTGTAGACGCAGATGTCGGCGGCGATATCGAGGGCGCGGCGAGCGACCTCTTCGGCGGATTTGTCGGTATCCATCAGCGCGCGCGCGGCGGCGAGCGCAAAATTGCCGCCGGAGCCAATCGCCAGCGCGCCGTGTTCCGGCTCAAGCACATCGCCGTTGCCGGTGATGGCGAGTGTCACGCTCTTGTCGGCAACCAGCATCATGGCCTCGAGGTTGCGCAGATATTTGTCCGTGCGCCAATCCTTGGCGAGCTCGACGGCCGCGCGCATCAGCTGGCCGGGATATTGTTCGAGCTTCTTTTCAAGCCGCTCCAGCAGCGTGAAGGCATCGGCGGTCGCGCCGGCGAAACCGGCGATCACATCGCCCTTGCCGATGCGGCGAACCTTGCGGGCATTGCCCTTCATTACGGTCTGGCCAAGACTGACCTGGCCGTCACCGGCCATCACAACCTTGCCGCCTTTGCGAATAGTCACAATTGTCGTCATGTAACACCTGTTTGCCCCCATTCTGGCGGGCTTTCTGCCGGGCCGCGTTTCGGCCCCGTCGTGATCTATGTAAGAGGGCTTTTTAGGATTGCAAATGTCGCCGGTTCGGGAATGACGCCTGTAAGCCGGCTAGAGAAGTTCCTCGTGACTTAACTTCTGGATATTTGCCGATGTGCCTGATAAGGAACGGCCGTCATCCCGATGGAGCAGCCCATGGCAGAGACTGTAGCGAGCCGCACGGCAAGCGTTTCCCGCAAGACCAACGAGACCTCGGTCTCCGTATCCGTCAACATCGACGGCAGCGGCAAGTCGACCATTTCGACGGGCGTCGGTTTCTTCGACCATATGCTGGAGCAGCTGTCGCGACATTCGCTGATCGACATGGAGATCGACACCAAGGGCGACCTACATGTCGACGATCACCATGCCGTCGAAGATACCGGCATCGCCATCGGCCAGGCCATTTCCAAGGCGCTGGGCGACCGGCGCGGCATCACACGTTATGCCTCGATCGATCTCGCCATGGACGAGACGATGACGAAGGCGGCCGTCGATCTCTCGGGCCGGCCCTTTCTCGTCTGGAACGTCGCCTTCAGCGCGCCGAAGATCGGCACCTTCGATACCGAGTTGGTGCGCGAATTCTTTCAGGCTTTGGCGCAGAATGCCGGCATCACGCTGCATATTCTCAACCATTATGGCGCCAACAATCACCATATAGCCGAGACATGCTTCAAGGCCGTTGCCCGCGCGCTGCGCACGGCAACCGAGATCGATCCGCGGCAGGCAGGCCGTGTGCCCTCGACAAAGGGCACCCTCGCCTGAGCCCCATCAAGGGGAAGTGAAGAGATGGCAAGCTATCTGATTTTGACGCCACCCGGCGGGCCGGACGGTAACCAGGACAAGACGCGCTTCATTCGCGACGGCTTTTCATGGTGGGCCTTTCTGTTTCCAACGCTGTGGATGCTTTACCAACGGCTATGGCTGCATGCCGCCGCCGCCTTTCTGCTGCAGGGCATCGCGCTGGAACTGATCCGCCGGCCGGGATTTTTCGCCGCCGGTATCGCGATCCTCATCGGCGTGCGCATTCTTGCGGCGCTCGAAGGTCCGAACGCCGTCTACCGCCGCCTTGCCGACGCCGGATGGAAGACGGAAGGTTTGGTTTCGGCCCATAATCTGGCGACAGCGGAAGAAATCCATTTCTCGGGCATCGAGCCGAAGGCGCAGGAGAATATCCGTGCGAACAACTGGGATATCCCTTCTTATCCAAACAATAATTCCGGCCGGGGCGGATCGACATTCGGTCTTCCCGGCTATGATGGAGGACGCTGAGTATGCGCGTCGCAATTATCGACTATGGCTCGGGCAATCTGCGCTCGGCCACCAAAGCCTTCGAACGCGCTGCCCGCGAAGCCGGCATCGACGCCGAGATTGATCTCACCGACGATGCCGAACGCGTCGCCACGGCTGATCGCATCGTGCTTCCCGGCGTCGGCGCCTATGCCGATTGCCGCCGCGGGCTCGACGCGGTTTCCGGCATGGCGCAAGCCGTGATCGATGTCGTGGAACACAAGGCCCGCCCCTTTCTCGGGATCTGCGTCGGCATGCAGCTGATGTCGTCGCGCGGGCTGGAAAAGACGATCACGCAAGGCTTCGGCTGGATCAAGGGCGACGTCAAGGAGATGACGCCGAGCGATCCAAGCCTGAAGATCCCGCAGATCGGCTGGAACACGCTGGATCTGAGGCACCCGCATCCGCTCTTCGACGGCATTCCGACCGGGCCGGACGGGCTGCACGCCTATTTCGTGCACTCCTACCATCTGGCCGCCGATCATGCCGACGATGTGATTGCCACGACCGGCTATGGCGGCGCGATGACCGCTTTCGTCGGCCGTGACAACATGGCCGGCTCGCAGTTCCACCCGGAAAAAAGCCAGAAGCTCGGCCTTGCCCTAATTGCTAATTTCCTGCGCTGGAAGCCGTAAGGCTCGCGCGGAAGAAATGGAAAAAGTAAAATGATCTTGTTCCCCGCCATCGACCTAAAAGACGGCCAGTGCGTGCGTCTGAAGCTCGGCGATATGAACCAAGCGACAGTCTACAACCCGGATCCGGCGGCCCAGGCCAAGGCCTTCGAGGACCAGGGCTTCGAATGGCTGCATGTGGTCGATCTCAACGGCGCCTTTGCCGGCGAAACCGTCAACGGTGCTGCCGTCGACGCCATCCTCAAGGCGACGAAGAACCCGGTGCAGCTTGGTGGCGGCATCCGCACGCTCGACCATATCGAGAACTGGCTGGCGCGCGGGCTCACCCGCGTCATCCTCGGCACCGTCGCCGTGCGCGATCCCGCGCTGGTGATCGAGGCTTGCAAGAGATTTCCGGGCCATGTTGCCGTCGGCATCGACGCCAAGGGCGGCAAGGTGGCGGTCGAGGGCTGGGCGGAAGCCTCCGAACTCGGCATCATCGAACTGGCGAAGAAATTCGAAGGCGCCGGCGTTGCCGCGATCATCTATACAGATATCGACCGCGACGGCATTCTGACCGGCATCAACTGGGCTTCGACGCTGGAACTGGCCGATGCCGTTTCCATTCCCGTCATCGCGTCTGGCGGGCTCGCCTCGATGGACGATATCCGCCGCATGGTCGAACCGGATGCGCGCAAACTGGAGGGTGCGATTTCCGGCCGCGCCCTTTATGATGGCCGTATCGATCCGAAGGAGGCCCTGGCGCTGATCAAGGCGGCCAAGGCGAAGGAGATCGCGCAATGACCCTGAAAGCCCGCGTCATCCCCTGCCTCGACGTCAAGGACGGCCGCGTCGTCAAGGGCGTCAACTTCCTCAATCTCGTCGATGCCGGCGATCCGGTGGAAGCTGCCAAGGCTTATGATGCCGCCGGTGCCGACGAGCTTTGCTTCCTCGACATCACCGCCTCTTCCGACAATAGGGAGACGATCTTCGATGTCGTCGCCCGCACCGCCGAGCAATGCTTCATGCCGGTGACGGTCGGCGGCGGCGTTCGCGCCATCGCAGATATCCGCAAGCTGCTGCTCTGCGGCGCCGACAAGGTGTCGATCAACTCGGCGGCGGTGAACAATCCGGATTTTGTCGCTGAAGCGGCCGACAAGTTCGGCAATCAATGTATCGTCGTCTCGATCGACGCCAAGCGGCGGCGCACCGAGGCCCTCGGCGGCGACAATCAGAGCGCCTGGGAAATCTATACCCATGGCGGCCGTAACGCGACCGGCATCGACGCCGTCGATTTTGCCCGCAGGATGGTCGAGCGCGGCGCCGGCGAACTGCTCGTCACCTCGATGGACCGCGACGGCACCAAGGTCGGCTACGACCTGGAGCTGACGCGGGCGATTGCGGATGCGGTGCGCGTGCCCGTCATCGCATCGGGCGGCGTCGGCGATCTCGACGATCTCGTTGCCGGCATCAAGGAAGGCCATGCGACCGCCGTGCTCGCGGCCTCGATTTTCCACTTCGGCACCTATTCGGTCGGCGAAGCAAAACGGTATATGTCGGAACATGGCATCGCCATGCGGCTCGACTAGGGAGGACAACGACGGATGAGCGGATTTACCCTTTCCGACCTCGAAAGGATCGTCGACGAGCGCTCCAAGGCGCCGCCGGAGGAATCCTGGACGGCTAGGCTATGCGCCGCCGGCCAGCCGAAAGCCGCAAAGAAGCTGGGCGAGGAAGCGATCGAGGCCGTGATGGCCGCCGTGACCGGCGATCGCGACAATCTCACCTATGAGGCAGCCGATTTGCTTTATCATCTTATGGTCGTATTGAAGATAGCGGGCATTCCGTTGCAGAATGTCATGGGTGAGCTCGAAAGGCGCACCGCTCAATCCGGCCTTCAGGAAAAGGCAAGCCGGTAGAACGCGATGACAATAGCGACCAAAACCCCGACCACACCCGAGACGCTCGATATTTTTCAGGCGAAAGCCTATTCGCCCTATTACTTCTTCTCCACGGAAGAATGGGCGAAATTCCGGGCCGATACGCCGCTGACCCTGACCGCCGACGAAGTGACGCGGCTGCGCTCCATGGGCGACCCGATCGATCTCGACGAGGTCCGGCGCATCTATCTTTCGCTATCGCGGCTTTTGTCTTCGCATGTCGAATCCTCGCAGATCCTGTTCGAACAGCGCAACCGCTTCCTCAGCCTCAACGGTGTCGCCAAGACGCCTTTCGTCATCGGCATCGCCGGCTCGGTCGCCGTCGGCAAATCGACCACGGCCCGTATTCTGAAGGAACTGCTGCGCCGCTGGCCGTCGAGCCCGAAGGTCGACCTGATCACCACCGACGGTTTTCTCTATGCGAATGCCGAATTGCAGCGCCGCAACCTGATGCAGCGCAAGGGCTTTCCGGAGAGCTACGATACTGCCGCCCTGCTGCGCTTTCTCTCGGCGATCAAGGCCGGGCAACCGGATGTCAAGGCGCCCTGCTATTCGCATCTCGTCTATGACGTGCTGCCCAACGAATACAAAACCGTCGACCGGCCGGATATCCTGATCTTCGAAGGCATCAACGTGCTGCAATCGCGGCACCTGCCGGCGGACGGCAAGATCGTGCCGATGGTCTCGGACTTCTTCGACTTCTCGATCTATATCGATGCGGACGAAGATCTCATCCACAATTGGTATGTCACCCGCTTCATGCGGCTGCGCGAAACTGCCTTCCGCGATCCGCACTCCTTCTTCCACCGCTATGCCTCGATCACCGAGGAAGAGGCTCTCGGGATTGCCGAGGGGCTCTGGAAGAACATCAACCTGAAGAACCTGCGCCAGAACATCCTGCCGACCCGCCCGCGCGCCGACCTGATCCTGCGCAAGGGCAAGAACCATCTGATCGAACAGGTGGCGCTCAGGAAGCTTTAAGTCGCGGCTCTTCTGCCGCAACCGTCATTTCGGCGTCTGGCGACCGTTTGTCGCGCAGGATGCGTGTAAGCATCCATGCGGCGAGCCCCGCAGGTATCAGAACCCCGAGCGAAGCTATCTGCCCGGCAACCTGATGATTGAACAGCGGGTAAAGCCAGGCGATACCGAGAAAGACCAATGAGCTCCGGTAGTTGAAGAAAAAATACGCGATGGCGACACTCATGGGAATCATGTCGTAGGAATAGCCATAGGGTGTGGTGATCAGCGTCAAGATAGCGGTGAGGCAGACTTTGGTCGGATGATCGACGGCGGTCTTGCCGCGCCAGAGCCATAGGGTTGCGGCGATGGCGGCGACGGAAAAGACCGCTTGAAATGAGTAGGAAGCGGCAAGGCCGAGCCCCAGGGACCGTGCCAGCATGAAGAATGTCGTGGCGTTGACCTGATAGCCTTGCGGATAAGGCGCTTCCAGGATCGCCGTCATCAGCGGGCGCGTCTCGGTCAAAAACAGCAACCAGACATTGAAGCCGAATAGCAGGCCTGTCACGATCACCAGGACAAGCGCCGTCACGGCAGCCGAAAGAATGGCGCGGTAATTTCCGCTGGCAAGCAGGCAAAAAGGCACAAGGATGCCCAATTGCGGTTTGACGGTTAGCAGGCCAAAGAGAATACCGGCGATGATTGGCCGGCCCGGAGCAAGAAGCAGCCCGGATAGCAGAAGTGCTGCGGTCAGCGCGCCGTTTTGCCCGAAGATCGCGTCCATGACGGCCGCTGGCGAAACAATGATGAGCATCCGCGCCCACCAAGCCAGATTGAGCGGTTTCGTCGCCAGGAAGAGCAGGAACAGCGTTCCTAGTGTCCAGAAGAGATAGGCGACGAAAATCGGCAATCCGGCGAAGGGGATACCGATCAACAGCATGGAAGGCGGGTAGCTCCACTCTTGATTCGGCAACAGGGGCGACAGGAGCATACGAAGCTCCTGCCGATAGGCCTCGACATCAAAGAGATGGGCCACATCGCCCTTCAGCGCCATCAGCGTGCCAGCCCAGAGATTGGTGAAATCCCAATAAGGCAGACGGCCGGAGATGATGGAGAATCCGTCCGGCGTCAGGGTCCATTGGGATATCTCGAAATGAAGACTGCGCGCCAATCCCAGGACAACGATTAGAGCCGCAAAAATCAGCTCCGATCTTGTTCTCAACCTTACCACGATCGCCCCCAAATCGCTTCGTTTTTCAAATACGCTTATGAGGTCACTCGCCTTAACGTCAGGTTTATACGACCACCGCTTTTCAGTAGCGTCGAAGTTGCAGGATGGATGCGGTCGACGCCATGGAAACAGAGCCTGCCCTCGCCACCGAGGACGACAATATCGCCGCTGGAGAGCTTGAAGGATAGCGTGCGATCATTGCGGTTGAGCCCGCCAACGCGGAAGAGGCAGGTGTTGCCGAGCGAGATCGACAGCACAGGTGCCGCCAGATCCTGTTCGTCGCGATCCTGATGCAGGCCCATGCGGGCATCGTCATTGTAGAAATTAACAAGACAGGCTTCGGGCGGCTTTTCATAGCCGGCTATGTTGAACCAGAGATCGAGCAATTGCGGTGGCATCGCCGGCCATGGCTTGCCTGTTGCAGGATGGTTCGGCTGATAGCGATAGCCGCGCTGCTTGTCCGTCACCCAGCCAAGCGCCCCGCAATTGGTCATCCGCACCGACATCTCCTTGCCGGTGCCGGGCATTGCCGGCGTGTAGAGCGGCGCCTCGGCCACGACGGCGCGGATGGCTTCGACCAAGGCTTCCTGTCTGGGGCGGTCGAGATAGCCGGGCAGATGGCGAATTCCGTTGGGAAGAAGCATCGATGTGTTCCTGATGATGCCGGTCAGGTGAGTATGCCGACGCCGCACCTTTGTGCCTGGCCCCTCACCCCCGCCCTCTCCCCGCAAGCGGGGCGAGGGAGTCTATCTTGCCTCAAGCCAGTCTCACTATTTCGCACGGTCGTCCCTTCTCCCCGCGTGCGGGGAGAAGGCTAGGATGAGGGGCCAGGCAGAGAGTTGCGGTGACACAAGACTCACCTGACAAGCCCCTACTTTACCCCAGACAAACCAAAACCACAGCCCGAAAGCCTAGTCACCACCCGGCTTGCCACGCATCTTCTTGACTTCCGACCGGCCGGATTTTTCCTTCAGGCGCCGCTCGATCGAGCCTTTGGTCGGCTTGGTCTTCTTACGTGGCGGTGGCGGCGGAGCAGCGGCTTCGAGGATCAGCTCTTTCAGCCGTTCGCGCGCATCCTCGCGATTGCGGTCCTGGCTGCGGAAACGGCTGGCCTCGATCATCAGCACGCCGTCCTTGGAGACGCGGCGACCGGCGAGCCTGACGGCATTGGCCTTGACGCGATCGTTAAGCGACGGCGAATTCACGAGACCGAAGAAGAGCTGGACTGCGGTTGCGACCTTGTTGACGTTCTGCCCGCCGGGACCGCCCGCCAGAACGAATTGTTCCGTCAGTTCCCAGCCGGCAATGGTGATCCGGTCGTTGATGTAAAGCGCGTCGCTGGCCATGGTTTTCTCCGCGCCTGTCTATCCCATATTGTTCGGCGGTTGAAAACAGCATGGCCGCAAAATGAAACCCCGGCAGACCAGCTGCCGGGGTTTCACGTGAGTCATCAATGCGGTGCGACCGATTATTCCGCCGCGACAGGCATGCCGGGTGCTGCGTCGCGGACGTTTCCGTCGACGTGATCCTCGAACTTGGCGAAGTTCGACACGAACATCTGCACAAGCTTGGCCGCCTGCGCATCATAGGCCTGGCCGTCGGCCCAGGTGGAACGCGGGTCGAGAATGGCAGTGTCGACGCCTTCGACGGCGACCGGGACGGCAAAACCGAAATTCGGATCGATGCGGAACTCGGCGTTGTCGAGGTCGCCCTTCAAGGCTGCGGCCAACAGAGCGCGCGTCGCCTTGATCGGCATGCGGCGGCCGGTGCCGTAGGCGCCGCCGGTCCAGCCGGTGTTGACGAGCCAGCAACCGGCGCCATGGCGAGCGATCAGCTCCTTCAGCAGATTGCCGTATTCGGTCGGGTGGCGCGGCATGAAGGGGGCGCCAAAGCAGGTCGAGAAGGTCGCTTCCGGCTCGACGACGCCCTTTTCCGTGCCGGCAACCTTGGCGGTGTAGCCGGAGAGGAAGTGGTACATTGCCTGGTCTGGCGTCAGCCTGGCGATCGGCGGCATGACGCCGAAGGCATCGGCCGTCAGCATGATGATCGTCTCGGGATGGCCGGTCATGCCGGACGGCGAGGCGTTCGGGATGAAATCCAGCGGATAGGCGCTGCGGGTGTTTTCCGTCAGCGAACCGTCGTCGAGATCCGGTACGCCATGCTCGTCGAGCACGACATTTTCCAGCACCGTGCCGAAGCGACGGGTCGTTTCATAGATTTCAGGCTCTGCCTCGGCCGACAGGCGGATGGTCTTGGCGTAGCAGCCGCCTTCGAAGTTGAAGATGCCGTTTTCGCCCCACCCATGCTCGTCGTCACCGATGAGCGTGCGGGTCGGATCGGCCGACAGCGTCGTCTTGCCGGTGCCAGACAGGCCGAAGAAGATCGCGGCATCCCCTTCCGGGCCGACATTGGCCGAGCAGTGCATCGGCATGACGCCGCGCTCCGGCAGAAGATAGTTCAGCACGGTAAAGACCGAC
Organism: Martinezella rhizogenes; assembly: GCF_000799715.1. GTDB lineage: Bacteria > Pseudomonadota > Alphaproteobacteria > Rhizobiales > Rhizobiaceae > Rhizobium > Rhizobium rhizogenes_C. Next base: position 108,674 of record NZ_JUHG01000003.1, on the reverse strand, counting down.
TTCTTCATTTCGCCGGCATAGGACGTGCCGCCGATCAGGACGATGCCGTTGACGAGGTCGCAGGCGATCACCGTTTCCGTGCGGCAGCCATGACGCTCGGGATCGGCACGGAAGCTCGGCAGGTCGATGATGGTCAGCTTCGGTGCGAAGCTTTCCAGCGCCGAGCGCTCGGGGCGGATAAGGAGGTTGCGGATGAACAGCGAGTGCCAGGCGAATTCGGTGACAACCCGCGTCGGCAGTGCGTAGTCATGATCGGCGCCGCCGATCAGGTCCTGAACGAACAGATCCTTGCCGTGCACATGCGCCAGCATGTCCTTGTGCAGCAGCGCGAAATGCTCCGGCGACATCGGCTTGTTGTTGTCCCACCAGATCTGGTCTTCGGTGGTTTCGTTGCGGACGACGAACTTATCCTTCGGCGAACGGCCGGTATGTTGCCCGGTCAATGCCCGCAGCGCGCCATGAGCGGTCAGATCAGCTTCACGCCGACGAATCGCTTCCTCGTAAAGATGGGACTCCAGGAGGTTATAGCGCACGCTGGCGGCGGCTCCCAAACCGATCGAGTCGAGTTCGATTGCGGGATTACGGACGCCGAATTGCTCCATCGCTTCATTCCTCTACAGGGCCGTGGCCGTTAAACTAAATGAAACCTAGTGGCGTCTTTTTAAAAGCACAAGAGCAAATATCGAGAAATATCGAATGATATCAGTCATTTAATCGATTTAGATAAATATCAATAATTTTAAATCGTTTGAATGTGCGCCATCGAGACGTTTGGTCGCACAACTCCAGGTCAGGGTTTTTCCCGTTCAACAATCCACCCCTTTATCTTTGCCACAATTTGTTCCACCTTTATCCCCATAAGCGCGCCAGGTTATCGCCAACCGAGCTGGCAACCCACCTGGGCTGGTTTCCAAATCCGGGAGACGCGCAATAATGACGGAGACGAACACCATGTTGACAATCGCGCTCGTAGACGACGACCGCAATATCCTGACTTCCGTGTCGATTGCCCTGGAAGCTGAAGGATATAAAGTCGAAACCTACACCGACGGCGCTTCCGCGCTCGATGGTCTGCTCGCCCGGCCGCCGCAACTGGCGATCTTCGACATCAAGATGCCGCGCATGGACGGCATGGAGCTTCTGCGCCGCCTGCGACAGAAGTCCGATATACCGGTGATCTTCCTGACCTCGAAGGATGAAGAGATCGACGAGCTCTTCGGCCTGAAGATGGGCGCCGACGACTTCATCACCAAGCCCTTCTCGCAGCGCCTGCTGGTCGAGCGCGTCAAGGCCGTGCTTCGCCGCGCCTCCGCCCGCGAAGCGGCAAACAATGCCGGCGGCAGCGCAGCGCCGAAGCCGGGCGCCACCCAGCAGGCCCGTTCGCTGGAACGCGGCCAGCTTGTCATGGACCAGGAACGCCATACATGCACCTGGAAAGGCGAACCGGTGACGCTGACCGTCACGGAATTCCTGATCCTGCACTCGCTGGCGCAGCGCCCAGGCGTCGTGAAGAGCCGCGATGCCCTGATGGATGCCGCCTATGACGAGCAGGTCTATGTCGACGACCGCACCATCGACAGCCACATCAAGCGGCTCCGCAAGAAATTCAAGATGGTCGATCTCGATTTTGATATGATCGAAACGCTGTATGGCGTCGGCTATCGCTTCCGCGAAGCTGCCTAGAGCCAGGTGATTTTAGGTCGAATAGACCTAAAATCTGAATCCGCTCTAGAGAAAAATAGAGCATGATGGCGTCCGAAAACCGCTTACACTTTTCGGCATCATGCTCGAATAGTTAACTGGACCATGCGGCAGGCAATGGAATAAGAGCATGCGGGCGGGATCGGCGATCCCGCTCTTCGAAAGGGCCGTTGGCTTGGCACAGCTGGTGCAGCACAGAGATATCGACGATGCGGAAAACTCGAGCGGTGCCAAAATCGCCCGCCGCCGGTGGACTCACCCCTTTACGCTGATCCGCCGTATCTTCGGTAATGCCGTCTTTTCCAGCCTGACGCGGCGCATCCTGTTTTTCAATCTTGCCGCTCTCGTCGTTCTCGTCGGCGGCATCCTCTATCTCAATCAGTTCCGCGAGGGCCTGATTGACGCGCGCGTCGAAAGCCTGCTGACCCAGGGCGAGATCATCGCCGGCGCGGTCTCGGCATCCGCCTCGGTCGACACCAACTCCATCACCATCGATCCGCAGAAGCTGCTGGAGCTGCAGGCCGGGCAGAGCATCACCCCCGTCCCGAACGACGAGGACCTGGAATTCCCGATCGATCCGGAAAAGGTAGCACCTGTACTGACGCGGCTGATCTCGCCGACGCGCACCCGCGCCCGCATCTTCGACGCCGACGCCAACCTGCTGCTCGACAGCCGCCATCTCTATTCCCGTGGCCAGGTGCTGCGCTACGACCTGCCGCCGGTCGACGACGAGAAGCAAAGCTGGTCGGACTGGTTCAGCGGCCTGCTCAACAAGATGCTGCAGCCGGGCAACCTGCCTGTCTATAAGGAAGCACCCGGCGGCGACGGCTCGATCTATCCGGAAGTGATGAATGCGCTGACCGGCGTGCGCGGTGCTGTCGTGCGCACCACGGAAAAGGGCGAGCTGATCGTTTCGGTCGCCGTGCCGATCCAGCGTTTCCGCGCCGTCCTCGGCGTGCTGCTGCTATCCACCCAGGCCGGCGATATCGACAAGATCGTCCATGCCGAGCGTCTCGCCATCATGCGCGTCTTCGGGGTAGCGACGCTGGTCAACGTTGTCCTGTCGCTGCTTCTGTCGTCCACCATCGCCAATCCGCTGCGCCGGCTTTCGGCCGCCGCCATCCGTGTCCGCCGTGGCGGCGCCAAGGAGCGTGAGGAAATTCCGGATTTCTCCGCCCGCCAGGACGAGATCGGCAACCTGTCGATCGCACTGCGCGACATGACCTCGGCGCTCTACGACCGTATCGACGCGATCGAGAGTTTCGCCGCCGATGTCAGCCATGAATTGAAGAACCCGCTGACATCGCTGCGCAGCGCCGTCGAGACGCTGCCGCTTGCCAAGAGCGACGATTCCAAGAAGCGGCTGATGGACGTAATCCAGCACGACGTGCGCCGCCTCGACCGGCTGATCAGCGACATTTCCGACGCATCGCGTCTCGATGCCGAACTCGCCCGCTCGGACGAGAAATCCCTCGACCTCGAAGTGCTGCTGCGCGACATGATCGATATTTCCCGGCAGGTCGGACACAGCAAGAAGTCGGTCGAGATCGAGTATATCGTCGACCGCAAGCCTGGGGCGAAAACCAAATTCACCGCCAACGGCCATGACCTGCGCATCGGCCAGATCATCACCAATCTCATTGAAAATGCCCGTTCCTTTGTCGCGAAGGAGACCGGAAAGATCACGGTCCGGCTGACGCGCACGAGAACGCGTTGCGTCATCTATATCGAGGATAACGGCCCGGGCATTCAGGCTGAGAATATCGACCGCATCTTTGAGCGCTTCTATACAGACCGGCCGGAAGTGGAAGATTTCGGCCAGAATTCAGGCCTTGGCCTGTCGATCAGCCGGCAGATCGCCGAAGCGCATGGCGGATCGCTGCGCGCGGAAAACATCGTCGACGGCGACGGCGCGACGCTGCTCGGCGCCCGCTTCATCCTGTCGCTGCCCGCCGAAACACCGGCATGAGCACCGAGACGACCAATATCCACGCGACCGCAATCGTCGTCGGCAAGACCGGCCTTCTGTTTCTTGGGGCCTCGGGCAGCGGCAAGTCTTCGCTTGCCTTTTCCTGCCTCGCAGCCGCCAAGCCGCTCGGCCTAGCTGCGGCCCTTGTTGCCGACGATCAGGTTTTTATCACGAGTCGGGACGGCGCCGTCATCGCCGAATGCCCGCCTTCGATCGCCGGCCTGATGGAGATCCGCTACACCGGTATCGTGCGGCTTCCTCATGTTTCCGAGGCCGAAATGCATTTCGCCATACGCCCGGTCGATCCGGCAACGGCCGAGCGGCTTCCGCCCGAGAATGAGCAGGTCGATGTCACCGGATCCATCCGCCTGCCGCTGATCCGGCTCTCGGCAATATCGATTAATCCGCTCGCCGCAATTATGGCAAAAATCGCTGTGGATTTAGATTAATCGGCTATTCTCGCCTCTACAGCCGCGCAATTATCGTATTTTAAGCTTGCACTTCGTCTTTTCATCGCCAAGATGTCCCCCCACTGGTGGACGACATTGCTGCATTGCGATATGGCCCACCTGTTTGCGTGTGCGATGGGAGCAGTAATATCATGATCGGACTTGTGCTTGTCACTCATGGCAAGCTAGCTGAAGAGTTTCGGCATGCGGTCGAGCATGTCGTTGGTCCGCAGAAGTTCATAGAGACGGTATCGATTGGTCCCGAAGACGACATGGACAAGCGGCGGCAGGATATCCTGCAGGCCGTGACCAGCGCTGACGATGGACATGGGGTCATCATTCTGACCGACATGTTCGGCGGTACTCCCTCCAATCTCGCGATCTCCGTCATGAATAGCGGCCATACCGAGGTCATTGCCGGCGTCAACCTGCCGATGCTGATCAAGCTCGCAGGCGTGCGCGGCGACAACAACATGGAGAGAGCCCTGGTCGAAGCTTCCGAGGCCGGGCGCAAATACATCAACGTGGCCAGCCGCGTGCTCAGCGGCAAATGACGAGACAAACATCCTACCCATGACCGCGCTCTCCCGGGAACTTCTGATCATCAACAAGCGCGGCCTCCATGCCCGCGCCTCCGCAAAATTCGTCCAGACCGTAGAAGCCTATGACGCCACCATTACCGTCTCGAAGGACGGGACCACGGTGGGCGGCAACTCGATCATGGGCCTGATGATGCTGGCGGCCAGCCCCGGCTGCAGCGTGGTGGTAACCGCCAGCGGCAAGCAGGCCACCGAAGCACTCGAGGCGCTGGACAGACTTGTCGCCGACAAGTTCGGCGAAGAGATGTAAACCCTTAGGGCTTAGCCCCACATTGGGATATAAAGACATAAAGACTTCTTTATATCATTATTGATTTCCGGCCTGAAGACTGCTACACGGCATCATCCTGCACGCAATAACGTGCAATTTTGTTGCCTTCGGCCGAGGTATTCGCCTTCGGTACGATTGCATCGTTCAGGCTGGAGACCCTTCATGAGCACTGAAAACGACTACGTCGTCGCGGATATCGGCCTTGCCGACTTCGGCCGCAAGGAAATCACGATCGCCGAAACCGAAATGCCGGGCCTGATGGCTTGCCGCACAGAATTCGGCGAAACGAAGCCGCTCAAGGGCGCGCGCATCACCGGCTCGCTGCACATGACGATCCAGACCGCCGTTCTCATCGAGACGCTGGTCGCTCTCGGCGCCGAGGTTCGCTGGGCCTCGTGCAACATCTTCTCGACCCAGGACCATGCCGCCGCCGCAATCGCCGCTTCCGGCGTTCCGGTCTACGCCATCAAGGGTGAAAGCCTCGAAGACTACTGGATCTACACCGACAAGATCTTCCAGTGGGCCGACGGCGGCCTCTCCAACATGATCCTCGACGATGGCGGCGACGCCACCATGTATATCCTGCTCGGCGCCCGCGCCGAAGCCGGCGAGGATGTCCTCTCCGATCCGCATTCGGAAGAAGAAGAAATCCTCTTCGCGCAGATCAAGAAGCGTCTGGCGGCATCGCCGGGCTGGTTCACCAAGCAGCGCGACGCCATCAAGGGCGTGACCGAGGAAACCACCACCGGCGTCAACCGTCTGTACCAGCTCAGCCAGAAGGGCCTGCTGCCCTTCCCGGCGATCAACGTCAACGACTCCGTCACCAAGTCGAAGTTCGACAACAAGTACGGCTGCAAGGAATCGCTGGTCGACGGCATCCGCCGCGCCACCGACGTGATGATGGCCGGCAAGGTCGCCGTCGTCTGCGGCTATGGCGACGTCGGCAAGGGATCTGCCGCCTCGCTCTCCGGCGCCGGCGCCCGCGTCAAGGTCACGGAAGTCGATCCGATCTGCGCGCTCCAGGCTGCCATGGACGGCTATGAAGTGGTTCTGCTCGAAGACGTCGTCTCCAGCGCCGACATCTTCATCTCCACCACCGGCAACAAGGACGTCATCCGCATCGACCATATGCGTGCGATGAAGGACATGGCGATCGTCGGCAACATCGGCCACTTCGACAACGAGATCCAGGTTGCGGCTCTGCGTAACCTCAAGTGGACGAACGTCAAGCCGCAGGTCGACCTGATCGAGTTCGCCAAGGGCAACCGCATCATCCTTCTGTCCGAAGGCCGCCTCTTGAACCTCGGCAATGCCACCGGCCATCCGTCCTTCGTGATGTCGGCTTCCTTCACCAACCAGACGCTGGCGCAGATCGAACTCTTCACCAAGCCCGACCAATACCAGAACCAGGTCTACGTGCTGCCGAAGCACCTCGACGAGAAGGTTGCGCGCCTGCATCTCGGCAAGCTCGGCGTGAAATTAACCGAGCTTTCTGGCGAGCAGGCTGCGTATATCGGTGTGACGCCGCAGGGCCCGTTCAAGTCCGACCACTACAGATACTGATCTAACGATCTATATCCACAACATCTTGTGGCCCCGGCATTGACAAATGCCGGGGCTTATTTTTTGGCCGGCTCCCTTCCCGGCGATTCCCTTAGGCAGTATTGTTTTTAGACTTGATTCGTGACGAACCGGGGCTTCCTCGGAGCCATGAAATGGGATGTCTTGTCGAGATGCGGCACATTATGGGACGGAGACAGACCGCTTATGTCTGAAGCGAACGACAACCTGCTTGAGTCGGCGATGCCCGAAAAGGCATCCGCGCGGCGGCGGCAGGGCGGCGCATATATGCTTTTACCGTGGATGAAGCGGCGCGGGGATATGCGCCCATTGGCCTCGTTGACGCGCCTGCTGCGCCTCAGCATTTTTGGTGGCATTGCGACCAGCCTGGCGGGTCCTGTTCTCGCACAGACCAGCACAGCTGCGCCGGCGGTGGTCCGTCTCTTCACCTCCTCCGAAATGGCAGTCTTCTCCGTCATCATAGGCGTGATCTCGGCAGCACTGCTGTCGACCGTCTGGATGGTCCGCCAGCGCGGCAATCTGGAAAGCGAGAGCCGCGAAATCCGCACGGCCCTTTCCGATGCCAACCAGCGCATCTCGCAATATCAGGCGCTGATCGCCGACAAGAACCGCCGCATCATCATCTGGGATGGCCAGAACGCGCGACCGGAGCTGCTGGGCCAGCTGCCCGTCGAGACCGGCGCGCCGCAGGACAACGAGTTTCTCGCGTTCGGCCGCTGGCTGAAATCCTGGTCGGCCGGCGAGCTGGAAAAGGCGATCGACAAGCTGCGCGGCAGCGGCCAGAGCTTCGACATCGTGGTCGAAACGAGCCGCGAAGAGATATTGGAGGCCCAGGGCCGCATCTCCGGCGGCCGCGCTTTCGTCCGCTTCATCGCGCTCAACAATCTGCGCGCCGAACTGGCCGAACTGAAGATCGAGCGCGAACGGCTGATGACCTCGATCTCCGCCTTCCAGAACCTGCTCGACGCCATCGACCTGCCGGTCTGGCAACGCGACGCCGACGGCCAGCTCAGCTGGGTCAACCATGCCTATGGCGAAGCTGTCGAGGCCGTGTCGCCGGATGTAGCCATTCGCGAAAGCCGCGAATTTCTGACCACCGTCGCCCGCGAGCGCATTCGCGCCTCCGCGACGCCGGAATCGCCTTTCCACGACAAGATTTCCACCGTCGTTCACGGTAACCGCACCTTCTTCGACGTCATCGACGTCAAGTTGCCGAACGGTTCGGCCGGCATGGCCATCGACGTTTCCGAGACGGAGACAGTGCGCGCCGAGCTGGAACGCACGCTGAAGAGCCACGCCGAAACGCTCGATCATCTGGCAACACCGGTTGCGATCTTCGACGGCGACCGGCGGCTGCAATTCTACAATCAAGCCTTCGTCCAGCTCTGGGAACTCGATATCGCCTTCCTGGAGAAGAAGCCCGACAATAGCGAGCTGCTCGACCGGCTTCGCAGCGCCAAGAAGCTGCCGGAACAGCTGAACTGGAAGACCTGGAAAGACGGCGTTCTCTCGGTCTACCGCGCGCTCGACACGCAATCCGATCTCTGGCACCTGCCGAACGGCCAAATCCTGCGCGTCTTCGCCACGGCCCATCCGCAGGGTGGCGCCACCTGGGTGTTCGAAAACCTGACCGAACAGGTCGATCTCGAAACGCGCTACAACACGCTGGTCAAGGTGCAGGGCGAGACCATCGACCACCTTTCCGAAGGTGTGGCCGTGTTCGGCCCCGATGGCCGCATTCGCCTCTCCAACCCGGCGTTCCGCATATTGTGGAACATCACCGAAGTTCAGGCAAAGCCCGGCACGCATATTCAGACGCTGGCCGAAGCCTGCACGCCCTCCTATGACCGGCCGGACGGCTGGAAGCGGTTTGCCGAGCAGATCACCAGCTTCGACGACGAACGTCCGTCGTCTCAGGGAACACTGGAGCTCTATTCCAACCTCGTCCTCGACTATGCCGTCATTCCGTTGCCGAACGCGCAGACCATGCTGACCTTCGTCAACAAGACCGACAGCGTGCGGGCCGAACGAGCGCTCACCGAAAAGAACGAAGCGCTGCTGAAGGCCGACGAGCTGAAGAACGATTTCGTCCAGCATGTGTCCTACGAGCTGCGCTCGCCGCTGACCAACATCATCGGCTTCACCGATCTCCTGAAGACACCCGGCATCGGCTCGCTGAACGACCGCCAGGCGGAGTATATCGACCATATCTCCACCTCGTCCGCGGTCCTGCTGACGCTGGTCAACGACATTCTCGATCTGGCGACCGTCGATGCCGGCATCATGCGGCTGAACTATTCCGAGATCGCGCTCGACGACCTTCTTGACGAAGTGTCGATGCAGATCGCCGACCGGCTGCAGGAAAGCGGCGTGACGCTAGAAATCACCGTCCCGGCTCATCTTGGCTCGGTCGTCGCCGACCAGCAGCGGCTGAAGCAGATTCTGCTCAAGCTTCTGACCAATGCCGCCAATTTTGCCCCCGAGGGATCGACCATCGCGCTCAAATGCGGACGCGATGGCACGGATTTCATCTTCTCGGTAGCCGACAAGGGTCCGGGCATTTCAGAAGAGATCATGCGCACGGTGTTCAACCGCTTTGCCTCCAGCGGCAAGGGCGGTAAGCGCAGCGGCGCGGGCCTCGGCCTCTCCATCGTCGAAAGCTTCGTCAGCCTGCATGACGGCCAGGTCTCGATCGAAAGCCAGCCAGGCAAGGGAACCACGGTCAACTGCCGGATCCCTTCCGCCGAATCGCCACGCTCCGTCGCAGCAGAATGATAGCAGAAAACACCAGCATCTCCCTTTTCCTGACAGACGACGCGGCGACCACACGGCTCGGCGAGGATCTGGCGCTGGCATTGAAGGCCGGCGATTGCGTGGCGCTGTCGGGTGATCTCGGCGCGGGCAAATCCTCACTGGCCCGCGCACTCCTGCGCGCCATGGCAGACGACGCCGAACTGGACGTTCCGAGCCCGACCTTCACGCTGGTACAATCCTACGAACTGCGCATTCCGGTCTCGCATTTCGATCTCTATCGCCTGGGCGATGCCAGTGAGCTTGCCGAACTCGGCTTCGATGAGGCGCTGCAAACCGGCATCTGCCTGGTCGAATGGCCGGAAATGGCAGAAAGCGAGCTGCCGAAGGAACGCATCGACCTCAAGCTGGAGCATGAAGCCGAAGGACGAAGGGCGACAATCACGGCGCCTGCCAGGCAATTGGCCCGCATCCAGCGCGTTTTGGCGATTCGCGCCTTCCTTGATGCCAACGGTTATGCGAAAGCCGAGCGCCGGTTCCTCACCGGCGATGCGTCGCTCCGCGCCTATGAATCGATCTATCCGCAGGGCGGCGGCAAACGCGTGATCCTGATGGACTGGCCGCGCCTGCCGGAGGGACCGGCAGTGCTCGACGGCAAGCCCTATCCCAAGGTCGCGCATCTGGCCGAAGACGCCTATCCCTTCGTCGCGATCGCCGATGAGCTACGCAAAAACGGCTTTGCCGCGCCGGAGATCTTCGCGGTCGATTACCACCAGGGCATCCTGCTGATCGAGGATCTCGGCATCGACGGCGTGCTCGACGATGACGGCAGGCCAATTGCCGAGTGTTACCGCGCCAGCGTCGCCTGTCTCGCCCATCTGCACGGCTTGACCATTCCGAGGGACATTCCCGTCACGCCGGACCATATCCATCATGTGCCCGATTTCGACCGCACGGCCATGAAGATGGAAGCGCGGCTGCTGATCGACTGGCATCTGCCCTGGAAACGCGGCACGCCGGCTAGTGACGAAGAGCGCGCCGACTATCTGGCGATCTGGGACGCTCTGATCGATCAGTTGGACGGCGCTGAAAAGAGCCTGCTGCTGCGCGATTTCCACTCACCGAACATTATCTGGCGGGCGAAGGAAAAAGGCATCCAGCGTATCGGCCTTATCGATTTCCAGGATGCAATGGTCGGGCCAACGGCCTACGACCTCGCCTCGATCATCCAGGATGCGCGTGTCACCATCGAACGGCCCCTGCATGACCAGCTGATGGACGATTACCTGTCGCTCCGGCGTGCCCAGGGCAATTTCGATGAAGCCAAGTTCCTGAAGAGCTGGGCGATCATGTCGGCGCAGCGCAATTGCAAGCTCGCCGGCCTCTGGGTACGGCTGTTGCAGCGCGACGGCAAGCCCGGCTATCTGAAGCATATGCCGCGCACGCTCGGCTATCTCGCCATCGCTTTCGAGCACGAAGCGCTTGCCCCCTTGCGCGACTGGTGCGCGAAGGCTGGAATAAGCGAAGCATAGCGCCCGAGACCGGGCGACGGTTTTCCGGCGGTATGCTAAAGGAAGACAGCCAACGAATCACGAGTTCGAGACGAGATGACCATCAGACAAGCCATGGTGCTGGCCGCGGGGCTCGGGACCCGCATGCGACCGATCACCGACACCATTCCAAAGCCGCTGGTGAAGATCGCCGGCAAGCCGATGATTGATTACACCCTGGATGCGCTGGCCGAAGCTGGCGTCGAGCGGGCGGTCGTGAACGTGCATCACCATGCCGACCAGATGGAAGCGCATTTGCGCAACTATCGTGGACTCGAGATCCTGATATCCGACGAGCGCGACGCGCTGATGAACAATGGCGGTGGGCTGGCCAAGGGGCTGAAGCTTCTGGGCCGCGACCCGGTTTTCGTCATGAATTCGGATCTCTTTTGGATCGGTGAAACACAGGGGCGCCCCACAAACCTGCAACGCCTAGCCGGACTCTTCGATGCCGAGCGCATGGACATGGCTATGCTCTGTGTAGCGCTCGAAAAGACCACCGGCCATAATGGCAAGAACGATTTCGGCCTGGCTGACGATGGCCGGCTTTCGCGCTATCGCGATGTCGCTCAGAATGGCGTCGTCTATGCGGGTACGCTGGTCATGACCCCAGCCGTTCTCGACGATGCGCCTGATGATGCCTTCAACGTCAACACCTATTACGACAAATCGATTGCCACGGGCCGGCTCTACGGCACCATGCTCGACGGGCATTGGCTAACGGTCGGTACGCCGGAGGCGGTCGGCGAGGCGGAGGAGACGATCCGGACTTTCCGGGCGTTTGCGTGAGACGATGACGGGCGGCCACCGGCAACGCATCCTGACGATCCCGGCGGGCCTGCCTTTCCTGAAGACCCTTGCCAGCGCCCTTTGCGACGGCCGGCTGACCGAGCATTTCCGCCATGATCCGAGCGATCCGCTGTCGCTCGCCAAGGTCACCATCTTCCTACCGACACGGCGCGCGGCGCGCGTGCTGCGCTCGGAATTCGTCGACCTCCTCGGCGGCCGTTCCGCCATCCTGCCGGTCATTCGCCCGCTCGGCGAGACCGATGACGACAGTGGTTATTTCGAGGAGGCGCTGCCGGCGACCGCCGATCTGGCGCAACCGCTTGCCAACACCGCCCGACTGCTGGAACTGGCGCGGCTGATCCTTGCCTGGCGCAACAAGCTGCCGCAGATCGTCCGTGACATCCATTCGGACTCGCCGCTGGTCGCGCCCGCAAGCCCGGCGGATGCCATCTGGCTCGCCCGCAACCTTGCCGAACTGATCGATTCCATCGAGACCGAGGATCGCGACTGGGCAGCGCTTGCCGATCTTAGCGCCGACGACCATGCGCTCTGGTGGCAACTGACCGCCGAATTCCTGCAGATCGCCAGCGCCTTCTGGCCGGCTCGACTGGAGGAGCTCGGCAAATCCTCGCCCGCACGCCACCGCAACGCTATCCTCCGCGCCGAGGCGCAACGGATCGCCACGATGCAGCATGCCGGTCCGATCATCATCGCCGGCTCGACCGGTTCCGTGCCGGCAACGGCGGAGCTGATCGCGGCTGTCGCCTCCCTGCCGCAAGGAGTCATCGTCCTGCCCGGGCTCGATCTGTCCATGCCGGAAGAGGACTGGCAGCTGGTGGCACCGGAAACCGGTATCGGCGAAAGGGTCGATCCGACGACGCGCAGCCATTCGCAATATGGTCTGTCGCTGCTGCTGAAGAGGCTGCACACGCCCCGGAGTGATGTCGAAACCGTTGCCGATGCGACTGGGGACATGCAGATGCGCGCTGAGATCCTGTCGCGTGCCCTGGCGCCGGCGAAAGCGACCAGCGGCTGGGGAGCGTGGCAGCAAACGCTTGCTCCTGACGCAATCAGCAACGCCTTTGCCGATGTCGCACTGATCGAGGCGGCCAACGAGCGCGAAGAGGCAACGGCGATTGCTATCGCCTTGCGTTTAGCTCTCGAAAAACCCGGACGGGATGGTGGCGAAAGCCAGGCGGCGCTGATCACACCGGATCGCAATCTGGCGCGGCGGGTGACGGCGGAACTGGCGCGCTTCGGCATCACCGCCGACGATTCGGCCGGTACGCCGTTGACTGCGACGCCGCAGGGCGCGCTCTTGCAATTGCTGCTCGAAGCGACGCTTCGCCCCGGCGATCCCGTAGCCATCGTTTCGCTGCTCAAGCATCCCCTCGCCCGTTTTGGCCTTCCACAGGGCGCGCTGCAGCTCGGCGTCGACGCGCTGGAAATCCTGGCGCTCAGAGGCGGCATCGCCGATGTCGATATCGGCGCGCTGGAACCGTTGCTCGACCGCCAGCTTGCCGAACAGGCGAAGAACCGCCATATGCCGCAATGGCGCAAATCGCTGCCTCCCGAAGCGGTGGACCGGGCGCGCGAACTGGCCGGGCAAGTTACCAAGGCATGCGAACCACTGACATCCGCGCTTCAGCCTTCCGATGCGCTTCCCACGCTTTCCGACTGGGCCGATCACACTGGCCGGGCGCTTGAAGCCGTGGCCGCCGACGAACGCGGCAATCTGGCGACACTCTGGTCCGGCGAGGCAGGCGATACACTCGCCACCTTGCTGAAGGAAGTGATCGGCACCGACGGCCAACTGGAAGCGGATGGGTCGCAATGGATCGATATCGTGGCCGCACTCTGTGCAGGTCAAGCCGTCAAGCCGCGCGCCTTGAGCCATCCGCGCCTGTTCATCTTCGGCACGTTGGAAGCCCGCCTGCAGAGCGTCGATACGCTGATCCTCGGGGGCTTGAACGAAGGCTCCTGGCCGGGACAGACCGCCAACAATCCCTTCATTTCCCGCACCATGAAAACCGAGATTGGCCTGGAGCCGCCGGAGCGGCGCATCGGCCAACTCGCCCACGATTTCGAAATGGCGAACGGCACGCGCGACCTGATCTATTCGCGCGCGTTGCGCCAAGGCTCGACACCGACCGTGGCGTCGCGCTGGCTGCAGCGGCTGATGGCGCTGGGCGGCAAAGCTTTTGCAAGCGAATTGAAGGCGCGCGGCGATCAATACCGTCATTGGGCCGGAATGATCGATCAGGGCGAGAACCAGGCCCCGGCGCAAAGACCGGCGCCGCGACCGCCCGCCGAGCTGCAGCCGAAAAGCTATTCCTTCAGCGAGGTCGGCCGTCTCCGCCGTGACCCTTACGCGATATATGCCCGACGCGTGCTGCGGCTCGATCCGATCGATCCGTTCAACCGCGATCCCGGTCCGGCCGCGCGCGGCACGCTCTATCACAAGATCATCGACCGCTTCATTCGCGAGGGCCACATTGCCGGCACGCCGGATGCATCGCTGGCTATGGACCGTATCCTCACCGAACTGTTCGACGCCGAGCAATTGCCTGTTCATATCGACAGCGTCTGGCGGCCGCGCTTCCGTGAAGTCGCGCGCGCTTTCCTTATCTGGGAAGCGGAGCGACGGCCGGAGATCCGCAAGACGGCAACGGAAGTGCCGGCCGGTGTCCAGATCGAGCCGATCGGCATCCGGCTGACCGGCGTCGCCGACCGTATCGACTTCAAAGGTGGCAAGGCTGCCGATATCATCGACTATAAGACCGGCTACAATCCCTCGCCGGCGCAGGCCCGCACGCTGCTCGATCCGCAATTGGCGCTGGAAGCCTATGCGCTCAAGGCCGGCGCCTTCCGTGATATCGACGCGCTCGTCCCGGAAAACCTGCTTTATGTCCGGTTGAGGCCCGGAGATCGCTTCAAGGTCGATCAGGTCAACAACGAGCTCTCGAGCCGTGGCGGCAAGACGGAAACGAAATCGGCTTTGGATCTGGCGCAAGAGTCGATGGACCAGCTCGTCAAATTCGTTTCCCTGCTCCAATCCGGCGAAAAGGGTTTCTCCTCGCGGCTGATCCCGGCGCAGCAATTCGAATATGGCGGTGACTACGATCACCTCGCCCGCGTCTCGGAATGGTCGACGGCGGAGACCGAGCAGGAGGGTGGCGGCGATGAGTGACCTTCCCGTAAGCGAACTGGCCGCCCTGCCCGATAGCGACGATGCCGGCGCGTGGATCGGCTGGACGACGGTGCAGCAATCCATCGCCTCCGATCCCGAGCGTTCCGCCTGGGTCTCGGCCAATGCCGGTTCGGGCAAGACGCATGTGCTGACACAGCGCGTTATCCGCCTGCTGCTCGCCGGCGCGCATCCCTCGGCCATTCTCTGCCTGACCTATACCAAGGCCGCCGCCTCCGAAATGTCGAACCGTGTCTTCGACCGGCTTGCCGCCTGGGCAACCTTATCTGATGAGGAATTGAAGGCCCGGATCGCCGAAATCGAAGGTGTGGCGCCGGATCTGTTCAAGCTCGCCGAGGCTCGGCGGCTCTTTGCCAAAGCGCTGGAAACGCCGGGCGGGCTGAAGATCCAGACAATCCACGCCTTCTGCGAGGCGCTACTGCATCAATTTCCGCTGGAAGCCAATGTCGCCGGCCATTTCTCCGTGCTCGACGACCGCGCCGCCGCGACCCTGCTGGAGGATGCCCGCCGGTCGTTGCTGACCGCGACGACGCCGCAGCGGGATGCCGAACTTGCGGAAGCCTTTTCCTACGTTCTCAATCTCGGTGATGAATCGGGCCTGGAGACGCTGTTTGGCGATATCGTCGCCAAGCGCAACGCCATTCGCCGCTTTACCACGGATGCAGAGCGGAAAGACGGTATCGATGCCGCGCTGCTTGCCCGGCTCGGTCTTTCAGCCGATGATACAGAGACCGGCATTGCGGAGCAATATTGGCCGCTGCCCGGCCTCTCCGGCGCGACGCTGGAACTTTATCTCACGCTTGCCGACCAGAAGGGCGGCGCGAAGGCGCAGGAGGTTGCCTATGCACTGCGTCTCGCCAAACGTGAGGCGAATCCGGTCGCCCGTGCGGACATCCTCGAAAAGGTGATGCTGACGGGCAAGGGCGAGCCGAAGTCGGACAGCCAGTTCTTCGTCAAGGCGATGCTGGCGGACGCGCCCACGCTTGCCGAGGCCGTGGCTGCTGCCCGCGCCCATGTCGTCACCTGCCGCGACAGACTGAAGCTGATGCGGATGTATCGCGCCACCCGCGCGGCGCTCGTTCTGGCCGACCGGCTGAACCGCGACTATGAAGAGCTGAAGAAACGCCGCAGCCAGCTCGATTTCGAGGATCTGATCACCCGCACCGCCGATCTCCTGACCAAGAAGGATGTCGGCCCCTGGATCCACTACAAGCTGGATCAGGGCATCGACCATATTCTCGTCGACGAGGCGCAGGATACCAGCCCGATCCAATGGAGTGTCATCCAGTCTCTGGCGGAGGATTTCTTCTCCGGCGAAAGCGCCCGACAGACGCTGCGAACCATCTTCGCGGTCGGCGACGAGAAGCAGTCGATCTATTCCTTCCAGGGTGCGCGGCCCGAACGTTTTTCCGAGGAGAGTGACCGGACGCGGCGGCGGGTGGCGACCAGCGGCCAGCAGTTTTCCTCGATCCGCCTGCCGCTCTCCTTCCGCTCAACCGCCGATGTGCTCGCCGCCGTCGACCATGTCTTCACCGCGCCGGAAAATGCCCGGGGGCTGAGCGCCGTCGATGAACCGGTCGTGCATCGCTCAAGCCGCATCGGTCATCCCGGCGCCGTCGATCTCTGGGAGATGATCGCGCCGGAGCCGGCGGCGAAGGAAGAGGATTGGACGGCACCCTTCGATTCGACACCGGAAAGCGCACCGGCAGCGATCCTGGCGCGGCGGATGGCGCAGACGATCGGCAATCTCATCGGCCGCGAGACGATCGTCGACAAGGGCAAGGCCCGTTTCATCGAGGCCGGCGACATTCTCGTCTTGGTGCGCAAGCGCGACAGCTTCGTCAATGCGCTGACCCGCGCCCTGAAGCGACGCAACAATATCCCCGTCGCCGGCGCCGACCGCCTGGTGCTGACCAGCCATATTGCCATTCAGGATCTTCTAGCGCTCGGCCGTTTTCTGCTGCTACCGGAAGACGACCTTTCGCTCTCGGCTCTTTTGAAAAGCCCGTTGTTCGATCTCGGTGAAGACGACGTCTTTGCGGTCGCCGCCCTTCGCGACAGCAATGAAAGCGTGTGGACCCACCTGCAGAAATTCGCCGATGACGGCAATGAGCGGTTCCGATATGCGGTCGACCGGCTGAAAACCTTCCTCGCTTTGTCGAAAAGCCTGTCCGTTCATGATTTCTACGCCCGCGTGCTCGGCAGCTTCGGCGGCCGGCGACAGTTTCTGGCGCGGCTCGGCACCGAGGTCAGCGATATCCTCGATGAATTCCTGACCTTCACGCTCGACCACGAGACCTCCGGCCTGCCGGGCCTGCAATCCTTCGTCTCGACGCTGGAGCTGGAAGCGCCGACGGTGAAGCGCGAGCAGGACAAGGGCCGCAACGAGGTGCGGATCATGACCGTGCACGCCTCCAAGGGTCTGGAGGCGCCGATCGTCTTCCTCGTCGATGGCGGCGGCAAGGCCTTTACCCATACGCATCTGCCGAAGATGCGGCTGATCGAGACCGGCAAACAAGATATCCCGCTGCCGGTCTGGGTGCCGGTCTCGGCACTGGCCAATTCACTGACCCAGGCCGACACCGCCAGGCTGCAATCGCTGACGGAAGAGGAATATCGCCGCCTGCTCTATGTCGGCATGACCCGCGCCGCCGACCGGCTGATCATCTGCGGCTATCGCGGCATCCGTGAGAACGCCGATACATGGCACGCCATGATTTCCGCGGCGCTGCGGCAGGACGGTGAACGCTGCACGCCCGTCAGCTTCTCGGGGCCGGATGGCGAGTGGCAAGGATTGAGTTGGCGCGTCACCCAGGTCGAGCGTAGTTTCGAGCGCATGGAACAGGCGGAAACGATCATCGATCGTGGCGCGCTGCCCGCCGGGCTCAGCCGCCCGCTGCCGCCGCAGCAAAACCTGCCGCGGCCGCTCAGCCCCTCCGGCGCCGGCACCGTTATCGACGACGAGGCCGACAATCTGCTGGTCGCCTCGCCGCTGTTTACCGAAAAGGCCAAATCGGATCGCTCGCTGGAAAAGGGCCGCTTCATTCACCGCATGCTGCAGACATTGCCGGAGATAGCGCCGGCGGATCGTACCGAGGCGGCGCGGCGCTATGCCGAACGGGCCGCACGCTTCTGGCCGCAAGCGGAGCGCGATGTGTTGATCGAATCTGTCATGGCGCTGCTGGCGCACCCGGAATTGCAGGGCGTTTTCAGCGCCCATGCTCAGGCCGAAGTCTCGATCATGGGCACGTTGACGCTCGATGACCAGGCCTATGCCGTCTCCGGCCGCATAGACCGGCTGACCGTGCTCGACGACCGCGTCGTCATCCTCGACTACAAGACCAACCGCGTGCCGCCGCGCTCAGCCGAACAGATTCCGTTCGCGCATCGGGCGCAGCTTGCCATCTATCGCGAGATCCTGTCGCCACTCTATCCGGGCAAACGTATCGATTGCGTGCTCGTCTATACCGAGAATGCCTCGATCCACACGCTCTCCGGCGAGGCGCTCGCATTGGCGCTTGCAGAGCTCAAAACAAAGTGAAATACCACATATTGAAATTGAAGGGCGACACGCTCACATATCTAGCAACAGCAAATCCTGATAAGGAGCAGCCTATGGCTACCGTTAAAGTCGATAATGCCAACTTCGCCTCCGAAGTTCTTCAGTCCGCAGAGCCTGTCATTGTTGATTTCTGGGCCGAATGGTGCGGCCCGTGCAAGATGATCGCCCCGTCTCTCGAAGAGCTCGCCGTGCAATTCGAAGGCAAGGTGAAGGTCGCCAAGCTCAACATCGATGAGAACCCGGAACTGGCTGCCCAGTTCGGCGTTCGCTCGATCCCGACGCTTGCCATGTTCAAGGCCGGCGAAGTCGCCGACATCAAGGTTGGCGCCGCTCCGAAGTCGGCTTTGGAAAACTGGATCAAAGGCGCTGCCGCTGCCTGATCAGGTATCGATTGAGTGAAACAAAAAGCCCGGCTCGTCCGGGCTTTTTTATTGACCGGATGCATTACTTCGGCGGCGTGCCGTTGTCGGCAAGGACATCGCCGACGAGATAGAGCGAGCCGCCGATCAGGATGCGCGGAGCCGGCATGTTGGGCACGGCGAGTTCCCTGATTTCATCCAGCGCCTGACGGACCGTCGACATCGGTTCGGCCACCAGACCGGCATCATAAGCCGAATTGGCCAGGATGACCGGGTCGATCATCGACTCGCTACCACGGATCGGCACGCAATAGACCTTTTCCGCCAAACCGGTGAAAGCCTTGAAGTAACCGACGGGATCCTTTGTGTTGATCATGCCGATGATCAGGAATAGCGGGCGCGGCTGACGCTCCTCGAAACTGGCCATGGCTTCGGCGATGACCTCGCCGGCACCGGGATTATGGCCGCCATCGACCCAGATTTCCGCGCCTTCAGGCGCATGCGGCAACAGCGCGCCCTCCGTCAGGCGCTGCAGGCGGCCCGGCCATTCGACCGAGATCAGCGCTTTTTCCATCATCGCCTCGGTGACGGTAAAGCCTGCGGCCTTGACGGCGCGAATGGCGGCGGCGGCATTGGCATATTGATGCCGGCCCGGCAGGCGCGGCAGCGGCAAGTCTGCGAGGCCGAATTCATCCTGATAGACCAGCCGGCCATATTCCTCATGGGCGGAAAAATCCTGGCCGAAGACGGCGGTCGGGCAACGCAGCCGCTCGGCCGTCGATATCAGCACGTCCAGGGCCGCATCATAGTCCTGATGGCCGATGACGACGGGCCGGCCGGCCTTCATGATCCCGGCCTTTTCGGCGGCGATCAGCTCGACCTTGTCTCCGAGATAGGGCTGGTGATCGAGCGAGATCGGCATGATCACCGAGGCGGCCGGATCGGAAATGACGTTGGTGGCATCGAAACGGCCGCCGAGGCCGACTTCGATCACAGCGGCATCGGCCGGATGCTCGGCAAACAGGATGAAGGTGGCGGCCGTCAGGATCTCGAACACCGTGATCTTCTCACCGCCATTGGCGTCGGCGATGCGCCGCAGCACTTCGGCAAAGACCGCGTCGGCGACCAGTCCGCCACGGCCGCCCTTGACGCCGATGCGGTAGCGCTCATGCCAGTTGACGAGATGCGGCGAGGTGTGGACATGCACACTGTAACCGCCTGCTTCCAGAAGCGCGCGGCAGAAGGCCGTCACCGACCCCTTGCCATTGGTGCCGGCGACATGGATCACGGGCGGTAGCTTCGCCTGCGGATTGCCGAGGAGGTCGAGGAGACGAGTGATCCTGTCCAGCGAGAGATCGTAGCCCTTGGGGTGCAGCCCCATCAGCTTGTCGATCTCCTGCGCTGCCTCGCTCACTGCGGATTGATCCATCGCCGTCACCCCGCACCTCCGCTTTTAAGTCATGTGTTCAGGTCAGCCCTTCGCCACCAATGGCACAGCCGCGCCGTTCAGGCTTTTCGCGGACACATCATTTGCCGGAGCCTTGGTCAGGATCTTCAGAAGCCTCGCCAGCGTATCGGGGATATCGTGGCGCTTGATGACCATGTCGACCATACCATGCTCGAGCAGATATTCCGAGGTCTGGAAGCCTTCCGGCAGCTTTTCGCGGATCGTCTGTTCAATGACGCGCTTGCCGGCAAAGCAGATTTCCGCGCCCGGCTCCGCCAGGTGGACATCGCCGAGCATGGCATAGGAGGCGGTAACACCACCGGTCGTCGGATTGGTCAGGACGACGATATAGGGCTGGCCGGCTTCCTTCAGCATGTCGACGGCAACCGTCGTCCGCGGCAGCTGCATCAGGGACAGAATGCCTTCCTGCATGCGGGCGCCGCCCGAAGCCGGGAACATCACCAGCGGGCATTTCTCGGCAATGGCACGTTCAAACGCCTTGACGATAGCCTCGCCGGCGGCAATGCCGAGCGAACCGCCCATGAAATTGAACTCATGGACGACGGCCACAAGCTTCAGGCCGCGAACCTTGCCGACGCCGGCAACGATCGTGTCTTCCTGATCGGTCTTGACGCGGCTGTCCTTGAGGCGGTCGGCATATTTCTTCGAGTCGCGGAACTTCAACGGGTCCTGCGCGACCTTCGGCTGGACCAGCGCTTCATATTCGCCCTTGTCGAAAAGATCGGCAAGGCGGGCCTTGGCCGGCATCTTCATATGAAAGCCGGAAGCAGGAATGACCCACTTATTGTCTTCCAGATCCTTGTGAAAGACCATCTCGCCGGTCTCCGGGCACTTGATCCAGAGATTTTCCGCCACTTCGCGGCGGCCCAGCATGGAATTGATCCGCGGGCGGACGTAATTGGTGATCCAGTTCAATTCGAAAACTCCTGATCGACTGACTTAATCGATATCGTAGTCGTCACCTAATGCCCATAGGCCTTTTCTTCAACCGTTTCCGGTCGAAGGGTCCAGCCTTTGTGGGAAAACTATTCGGCGGCAACAAGGCGCGCCGAGCGCGTTCCCGTCGACAGGCCTCGCACCAGCGTCGCAACAGACTGAATAGTGTCGGGCCCGGCCTTGCCATCCTTGGTCAGGCTGGTGGCGATCTGGTTGACAATCGCCGTGCCGACGACCACGCCATCCGCGGAGCCGCCGATGACCTTGGCGTGCTCGGCCGTCTTGACGCCGAAGCCGACGCAGACCGGCAGATCGGTATGCTGCTTGATGCGCTTGACGGCGCCGGACACCAGGGACGGATCCGGCAAGGCCGAGCCGGTGATGCCGTTCATCGAGACATAATAGACGAAACCGGATGTGTTTTTCAGCACGGTCGACAGGCGCTTTTCGTCAGTAGTCGGCGTCGCCAGACGGATGAAGTTGATGCCCTTGCGGATCGCAGGGATGCAGAGCTCGTCATCCATTTCCGGCGGCAGGTCGACAACGATCAGGCCGTCGATGCCAGCGGCGATCGCGTCATCGAGGAAGGTCTCGACGCCGTAGATATAGATCGGATTATAGTAACCCATCAGTACGATCGGCGTCTCGACATCCGTCTTGCGGAAGTCGGCTGCGAGCTGCAGCGTCTTCTTCAGCGTCTGCCCGGCCTTCAGCGCGCGCTGGCCAGCGAGCTGGATCGCCGGGCCATCGGCCATCGGATCGGAAAAGGGCATGCCAAGCTCGATGACGTCGGCGCCGGCTTCCGGCAGCGCCTTCATGATGCCGAGCGAAGTATCATAATCGGGATCGCCACCCATGAAATAGGTGACGAGTGCCGGGCGGCCTTCAGCCTTCAGAGCGGCGAAGCGTTTGTCCATACGTGCGGTCATGGTGTCTAACTCACATTCCCAGAATCTTGGCGACGGTGAAGATGTCCTTGTCGCCGCGACCGGAGAGGTTCATCAGGATGATCTCGTCCTTGCCCATCTTCGGCGCGCGCTTGATGACTTCGGCGAGCGCGTGGCTCGGCTCCAGCGCCGGGATGATGCCTTCAAGGCGCGTCAGCGTCTGGAAGGCTTCCAGCGCCTCATAGTCCATGATCGGCACATATTCGGCGCGGCCGATATCATTCAGCCAGGAATGCTCCGGGCCGATGCCGGGATAGTCGAGGCCAGCCGAAATCGAATGCCCCTCTTTGATCTGACCGTCGCCGTCCTGCAGCAGGTAGGTACGGTTGCCGTGGAGGACGCCGGGCGAGCCGGCGGTGATCGAGGCGCAATGCTCGTCGCCCTGCAGGCCCTTGCCGCCGGCTTCGACGCCGACGATCTTGACGCTCTCGTCATCGAGGAAGGGATGGAAAATGCCGATCGCGTTCGAACCGCCGCCGACGGCGGCGATGACGAGATCCGGCAGGCGGCCTTCGGCTTCCAGCATCTGCTGCTTGGCTTCTATGCCGATCACGGCCTGGAAGTCACGGACCATCTCCGGATAGGGGTGCGGGCCGGCGGCCGTGCCAATCAGATAATAGGTGTCGTCGACATTGGTGACCCAGTCACGAAGCGCTTCGTTCATCGCGTCCTTCAGCGTGCCGCTGCCAGCCGTCACCGGGATGACCTCGGCGCCGAGAAGCTTCATGCGGAAAACGTTCGGCGCCTGGCGCTCGACATCGGTCGCGCCCATGTAGACGACGCAGGGCAGGCCGAAGCGGGCGGCAACGGTCGCCGAAGCGACACCATGCTGGCCGGCGCCGGTCTCGGCGATGATGCGGGTCTTACCCATGCGCTTGGCGAGCAGGATCTGGCCGATGCAATTGTTGATCTTGTGCGAGCCGGTATGGTTCAGCTCCTCGCGCTTGAAATAGATCTTGGCGCCGCCAAGCTCGGCCGTCAGGCGCTCGGCGAAATAAAGCGGGCTCGGGCGACCGATATAATGGGTGCCGAGCGATTTCAGCTCCGCCTGGAAGGCCGGATCGTTCTTCGCCTTTTCCCATTCTTCCTGCAGGTCCAGGATCAGCGGCATCAACGTCTCAGCGACGAAGCGGCCACCATAAATACCGAAACGGCCGTCTTCATCGGGACCGGCGCGGAAGGAATTCAGCTTTGGCGTCTGGTTCACTCTTAACTCCCTGCTGCCGGTTCCGGCAGGCATGCTTCTGCAAAAGCGTCGAAAAATTGGTCGATCTTGTTCAGATCCTTCACACCCGGCGCGCTTTCGACGGCGGATGAAAGATCGATGCCGGTGGCCTTGGTGGAGGCAAGCGCTAGCGCGACATTGTCCTTGTTCACGCCGCCGGACAGCATGTAGTCGACGCGATCGTCGAGCCAGCTCAAAAGGCTCCAGTCGAAGGACACGCCGTTTCCGCCCGGCAACTCAGAACCGGCCGGCGGCTTGGCGTCGAGTAGGAAGCGGTCGGCAATGCCGATATAGGCTTCGACCCGCTTCAGATCGTCGGCGTCCCGCACGGCAAGCGCCTTCATCACAGGCACATTATAGACTGCTTTGATCGTCAGCACACGCTCCGGGCTTTCATTGCCGTGGAGCTGAAGAATATCCGGACGCACCAGCGAGATAATCTCATCAAGATCGTCATTGGTCGGATTGACCGTCACCGCCACGATCTTCGCCTTGCCGCGAGCGCGCTCGGCAAGCTTGCCGGCAAGATCCGGCTCGATATAGCGGGGGCTCTTTTCAAAGAAGATAAAACCGACATGCGTGGCGCCGCGCTCAAGCGCACGATCCATAGCTTCCGGCGTTTTCAGACCGCAAATTTTGATATCGGGGTTCATGGCAGCGGAGTGACATGAAAATTCAAAAGAGTCGAGCCTAAACGCGACGTGCGCGGGAATTTTACGCGTCTCTTGCGGAGCCGAATATGGCTCAATCGAAGTCGATCGCATGCAGGTGACTGCCATGGCGCTTCAGCCAGGTCTTGGCCTCGTCCATATCAGGGCAGAGCTTGCGGCAGAGCGCCCAGAAGCGCGGGCCGTGGTTCATTTCGCGCAAATGCGCGACCTCGTGGGCGGCGAGGTAGTCGATCACCAGCGGCGGCGCCATGACGATGCGCCAGGAGAAGCTCAGATTTCCCTCGGACGAGCAGGAGCCCCAGCGGCTGCGGGTATCCTTCATGCTGATCGAGGAGACGGGCGCGCGGATCGCTCCCGCATGCACCGCCACCAGCCTTTCCAGATCGGCGCGGGCCTCTTTCTTGAGGAAGATGGCGATGCGCCGGCCGGCATGTTCCGGCATGCCGCTGACGCGCAGGACCGGTACGCCGTCGATAGTGGTCGCCTCGGTCAGGCCGCGCAGGGTGCCGGTGTGCTCGATGCGATGGCGGATGCCGCGCAGAAGGATTTCGCCGCCGCTCCGCAGGCTGCTTTCGGTGGAGAATTTCGCGAGCTTGGTCAACAGCCAGCCCTGATGCCGATCGAGGAAGGCGTTGATCTCGCGCGCGGCAAGACCGCGCGGAATAGTCATCTTCAGCGCCCGCCCGCCGGGCTCGATCCGCAGCGTGATCCGTGTCGCCCGCTCATTCTGGCGAATTGTCAGCGGCATCAGCCGGCCGGCAACGTCCAGCGTGCGCGTTTCCGGCGCGGGCGGTTGGGGAGCGGATCGGCGGGATCTGGACAGAAGCGGAAACATGAAAGGCAGTTTTATACGATTCGCTCGGGTTTCTGGCAAAGAAAAACCGGCATCGTCGGATGCCGGTTTTATGGGGGAGTTGGCTGTCGATTACGACGTCTGGAATTCCGGAGCCGGGCCGTTATCGTCATTGCGCTTGACGTTGTTACGGTCGCGCATGAAGCGGTCGAACTCGTCCTGATCCTTGGCGCGGCGAAGCTCGCGGACATAGGTGTCGAACTCGGCGCGCATTTCATTGAGCTTGCGGCGTTCCTCTTCAAGGCGCTCCAACTCTGCCCGGCGCCAATCGTCGAAGGCGACGTTGCCAGTGGAGAAATGGGCGCGGTGACGGCCACGGTGGCGACCACAGCCGGAGAAGCCGTTAAACACGCCGTCGGCCTTCTCGTTCACATCTCGTTTGAAATCCCTCAGGCGTTCGCCGAAGAGAATATAGGCAAGCATGGCGAGACCGAGCGGCCAGAAGACCACGAAGCCAAGCACCATCAGAGCAATGGTAGCCGGAGTCCAATCCGGGCGAAGCAATGCTGACTGGTTCATCGTGAGGTATCCTCGCAGTAAGTCGGTTCGACCACATGCCGAACCGCTGGAATCGAGATGGTTACCTCGTCTCGGGCCTTCAATGGTATTTGCCCGGGAAATCGGACAAGTGCTTGAATCCGGCCCGATAATTCAACAAAAGCTAATTGTTTGCAATCTTGGGGCCATCTCAGGCGGATTTGCCGCCCTTGATCACACGCTTGACGACCGGCTTGCCGCTGCGCGCGTGCTCGCGGGCGAAGGCAAGAATGCGCGGCGCGATCTCGCGGCGGAAGCGCGAACCGTTGAAGACGCCGTAATGGCCGACATCGGGCTGCAGGTAGTGCATCCGCATGTCGTCGGGAATGTTCGTGCAGATGGTCTGCGCCGCTCCGGTCTGGCCGACGCCGGAAATGTCATCGTTTTCGCCCTCGACCGTCAGCAGCGCCACATTGCGGATGGCTGAGGGATCGACGGGCTGGCCGCGATGCATCAGCTCGCCCTTCGGCAGCGCATGCTTGATGAAGACCTCATCGACGGTCTGCAGATAGAATTCCGCCGTCAGATCCATGACCGCCAGATACTCGTCATAGAAGTCGCGGTGCTTTTCCGCCGGCTCGCCGTCGTTCTTGACGAGGTGCATGAAGAAGTCCTTGTGGGCGATCATGTGCCGGTCAAGGTTCATCGACATGAAACCGGAGAGCTGCAAAAAGCCGGGATAGACCGGCCGCATGAAGCCTGGCTGCGGCCAGGGCACGTTCATGACGACATTGTCGGCGAACCATTCCAGCGACTTGTCCTTGGCGAGCTGATTGACCGCCGTCGGATTGATGCGCGTGTCGATCGGGCCGCCCATCAGCGTCATCGAGGCAGGCGAGAGGGGATCGCCGGCCGCTTCCATCACCGCGGCCGCGGCCAAAACCGGTACCGAGGGCTGACAGACGGCGACGACATGGGTGTCGGGGCCGAGATGATGCAGCATCTCGATGACGTAATCGATGTAATCCTCGAGATCGAAGGTGCCCTCGGTCATCGGCACCATGCGGGCATCGATCCAGTCGGTGATGTAGACATCGGCGCCCGGCAGCAGCGCTTCGACAGTGCCGCGCAGCAGCGTCGCATAATGGCCGGACATCGGCGCGACGATCAGGATGCGCGGATCGCTGCCGTGACCGGCGGGCATGCTGCGCTCGAAATGGATCAGATTGCAGAAGGGCTTCTTCCACGCGATCTTTTCGTAAACCGAAACCGGCCGGTCGTTGATTGTGGTTTCATGCAGCCCGAATTCCGGTTTGCCATAGCGCCGCGTGGTGCGCTCGAACATCTCGAGACTTGCCGTCATCGTGCGGCCAAGCATCGTATGGGATAGAGGATTGAGTGGATTGGCATAGGCCAGGCGCATCATGTCGGCGGCGGCGCGGAATGGCGCGAGGGCGGCATGATTGAGTTCATAAAGCTGATAAAACATCGGAAAGCGTCTCCTCTCGAGAAGCTGGTGCCAAGCCTCGAAAATCAATGATTTCCAGAAAGCTTAAATGCGCCTTTAAGCGTTACTGCGTCCTCCGCAACGTGCTCCCGAACACGCTACACATCAGATAACGACCGCTCCCCACGCGTGATCCTCATCCTTCAAGCCAAGATAGCATCTTTTGCTGCAAAGCAACATAAATTTTGCGTCGCACCAACCGGCAAAAATGCCGAGGAACAAATTCCCCGGCACCCAGAATGGTCTCAAAACCTTAACGCACCGATTATCAGGCGTCGGCAAGGAAAGTCTGGCGCTGCGCGCCGAGGCCTTCCATGCCGAGCTCGACGACATCGCCGGCCTTCAGGAACTGCGGCGGCTTCATGCCCATGCCAACGCCTGGAGGCGTGCCGGTGGAGATCACGTCGCCCGGATGCAGCGACATGAACTGGCTGAGGTAGGAGACGAGATAGGCAACGCCATAGACCATGGTCTTGGTCGAGCCGTCCTGCATCGTCTTGCCGTTGACCTTAAGCCACATGCCGAGATTCTGCGGATCGGCAACTTCGTCCTTGGTGACGAGCCACGGGCCGATCGGGCCGAAGGTGTCGCAGGACTTGCCCTTGGTCCACTGTCCGGAACGCTCGGTCTGGAAAGCACGCTCGGAGACGTCATGCGAGACGCAATAGCCGGCGACATAATCCAGCGCATCGGCTTCGCTGACATATTTAGCCGTCTTGCCAATGACGACGCCGAGTTCGACTTCCCAGTCGGTCTTTTCCGAGCCGCGCGGGATCAGCACATTGTCGTTCGGGCCGACGATGGCCGACGTCGCCTTCATGAAGATGATCGGCTCGGGCGGCACCGCGGCGCCGGTTTCGGCGGCATGGTCGGAGAAATTGAGGCCGATGCAGATGAACTTGCCGGTGCCGGCAACGCAGGCGCCAATACGGCCTTCAGCCAATTCCGGCAGGCTCTTCGGATCGAGCGCGGCGATCTTCGCGAGGCCCGCGGGCGAAATCGCCTCGCCGCCGATATCGGCGACATGCGCGGAGAGATCGCGGATCTTGCCATCGCTATCCAGAAGCGCCGGCTTTTCCTTGCCGGCTACGCCAACACGCAACAATTTCATAGGTCTTCCTTCCCTGCATTTTAAAAGACGAGATTGATTTCATCATATATGAACGAATTATTCACCAGTGTCATCAATCGATTTCGAAGCATAGCACGTCCTGTTTGTCCGTATCGGAACAACAGCTTTTCCTATGTCGACGGCAAAGACCGCGCAATCTCGACAATCGTCGCGAAGGCCACATCGATATCTTCCGCCGTGGTTTCGAACTGACCGGCCTGGAAACGGATAACCAGCCGGCCAGCGACACGGGTCTGTGTTAGATAGATACGGCCGTCATTGTTGATCGCCGCGATCAGGCGCTGGGTATGGCTTTCCTGATCGACACCGTCGGGCGCCTTGTGATCGAAGGAGAAGAGCGACAGGAACGGTTCCGTGACGATCTCGAAATCCGACTGCGCCGCCAGACGCTTAGCCAGATTTTGCGACCAGGCGACGTGATTTCGGATCATCGCCCGCAGGCCTTCAAGCCCATGATAACGCAGCAGAAACCAAATCTTCAACGCCCGGAAGCGTCGACCAAGCGGCACCGACCATTCGGAATAGTTGGTGATGCCGTCATGACCGTGGGTGCGGAGAAACTCCGGATGGATCGCTAGCGTGCGCACCAGGGATTCCGGATCGCGGATGAACTGGACCGAGCAATCGAACTGCGCGCCGAGCCATTTATGTGGATTGAAAACGATGGAATCGGCCTGCTCTACGCCCTGCCACAGCGTGCGGAATTCCGGGCAGATCATCGCTGAACCGGCCCAGGCGGCGTCGACATGCACATAGAGACCGTAACGATGCGCCACCTCGACGACCGCGGCGATATCATCGCAGGCACCGATGCTGGTGCCGCCGACACAGGCAATCACGCCGGCCGGCAATAGGCCGGCCGCACGATCCCGCTCGATCGTCGCCGCCAGCGCCTGCGCATCCATGGCGCTGCTCGGCCCGCTGGAGGGGATGCGGACCAAGTTGTCCCCGCCAATGCCGGATATCCAGATGGCGCGGTCGATCGAGGTGTGGACCTGGTCGGTGGAATAGATCCGGACCGTCTTGTTGGCCACAAGGCCTTGCTTGTTGCCCTGCCAATCAAGCGCCTTTTCTCGCATCACCAGCACGGCCGCGAGCGTCGCCGTTGAGGCGGAATCCTGGATGACGCCTGTAAAATTGTCGGGCAGACCAAGCGCCTGGCGCAGCCAATCGACGACCTTTGTTTCCAGTTCGGTGGCCGACGGCGAGGTCTGCCAGAGCATACATTGGGCGGCGATGGCGCTGACCAGATATTCGGCGACAACCGAGACCGGGGCCGCATTGGCGGGGAAATAGGCGAAGAAGCGCGGATGCTGCCAATGGGTCATCCCAGGCACAAGAATATCCTCGAAATCCTTGAAGATATCCTCCATGGATTCGCCGGATTCGGGTGGAAAATCAGCGATATGCGCCGCGATTTCGCCGGGCGCCGTCTGTGCTCTGACCGGTCGGTCGCGGAGCGATGCGCGATAATCCGCACCCCAATCCGCCGCTTTTCCCGACCAGCGCCGAAACTCCTCCCAGTCCATGACGGCCTCCGTTCCACCGAAACGAGGCGGACCTTAGACCGGTTTTGGGAGATGGTCGAGTATCAGAAAAGCCCTATAACTGGCCACCGCCGAGATCGGCTCTCCTTAAAATAACGGAATGTTGAAGCAGACTGTCTACCTGGCGGAGCCGGATGCGCCTATGTAGGAAAACCTGTCGTTCAAATTCCAGTTATTGGAGTGTCCCATGCCCACCTCCGTTTCCTCCGTGAAAACCGACCATGCCAGCCGCTATCTGCAGCAGCTCTGCAAGCATTGGAGCCACAAATTCACCATTGAATTCAACGAGACCGCCGGCACGGTGCCCTTCAACCCCGGGGCCTCGCTTGAATTGGCGGCGGATGCCACCTCGCTGCTGATGACCCTGCATGTCGAGAATCCGCAGGACCTTGACCGCATGCAGACTGTCGTTGCCGATCACCTGAAGCGTTTCGCCTTCCGCGAGGAGCTCGACGTGGTCTGGACTGCGGATACGAGCAAGGTATAGATTTCACGCGTATTCCCCCAGGGCTTGTCGTCGACCCTCCCCCACAGCTCCGCGGCGGCCTCCTTCAGATGAAAGACTCCCGATGACATCCAGCAACAACCGCGAATCGCAATATCCAATCGACAAGCTCTTCCTTGATCGCTGGTCGCC
The DNA here is from genome assembly GCF_000799715.1 of Martinezella rhizogenes. Lineage (GTDB taxonomy): Bacteria > Pseudomonadota > Alphaproteobacteria > Rhizobiales > Rhizobiaceae > Rhizobium > Rhizobium rhizogenes_C. The sequence goes on along the minus strand of NZ_JUHG01000003.1, from coordinate 78,485 downwards.
CCGCGCCTATTCCAACGAAACCATGCCGGAAGCCGACCTGCTGACCATTCTGGAAGCCGCCCATTGGGCGCCGTCCGCCTCCAATGTGCAGCCCTGGCGTTTCGTCTATGCGCTGCGCGGTTCGGAGAACTGGGACAAGTTTCAGAGCCTGCTGATTGAATTCAACCAGGGCTGGGCCAAGTCTGCCGCCGCCCTGCTTTTTGTCGTCTCGCGCACGCATAGCGGCGAGCTTGGTTCCGCCGAGCAGAAGCCCAGCTACAGCCACTCCTTCGATGCCGGCACGGCTTGGGGTTTCCTGGCAATCCAGGCGCACCTGGCTGGCTATGAGGCCCACGGCATGGGCGGTTTCCATGTCGAGAAATCCTATGAGGTTCTCGGCATTCCCGAAGGCTTCCGCGTCGAGACAGCCGTTGCGATCGGCAAGATCGGCGACAAGAGCCAGCTCCCGGAAAAGCTCCAGGAACGCGAAACCCCGAACGACCGCAAGCCACTTTCCGAACTTGCCTTCAACGGTACCTTCATCGCCAAGTAATTGATCTTGAAATGAAAAGGCCCGCCTGAAAACCAGGCGGGCCTTTTTCGTTCGTCGGTATTCCGACAATCAGATGTCGAGGTTTGCGACGTTCAGCGCATTGTCCTGGATGAATTCGCGCCGCGGCTCAACCTCGTCGCCCATGAGCCGGGCAAACAGACCATCGGCATCGGTCGCGTCAGGGACTCTCACCTGCAGCAGCGAGCGTGCGTTCGGATCAAGCGTCGTTTCCCAAAGCTGCTCGGCATTCATCTCGCCGAGACCCTTGTAGCGCTGCATCGTGAGACCCTTGCGGCCAGCGGCAAAAACCGCTTCCAGCAGCATGCCCGGACCGGAAATCTCGATCTCGCCGTCCCGGCGCGCGAGTTTCGGCGGCTGGTCGTAGACCTCCTTGAGGCGCGAGCCGACCTGATCGATCAGACGCGCGTCCTGCGAGCCGATCAACGCCATGTCGAGAACGACGACTTCCTTGACGCCGCGCACCATGCGTTCGAAGCGCAAGCCGCCTTCGCTGGTCACGGTACCGCCCCAACCGCGTTCGGTTTCCTCGGCAATCATATCCAGCCGCCGGGCGACATCGTTCACCAGACCTTCGGCGCGCGCCGGGTCGCTGACGAGTTCGGCGTTAAGAGCGCCGGCAATTGCCGCCTGCTCGACGACAGCGCGGTTGTAGCGCGAATGCAGATTGCCGAGCAGCGTGCGCAGACGCAGGGCATCGGAGATCAGTTCATGCAGATCCTCGCCGGCACGAACTTCACCTGTGCCGAGCCGCAGGCTGGCATCGTCCAGACCCTGGCCGATCAGATATTCCTCGAACGCCTTTTCATCCTTCACGTACTGAACGGACTTGCCGCGCGTCACCTTATAGAGCGGCGGCTGAGCGATGTAGAGATGGCCACGCTCGATGAGAGCGGGCATCTGGCGGAAGAAAAAGGTGAGCAACAGCGTGCGAATATGGGCGCCGTCGACGTCTGCGTCCGTCATGATGATGATCTTGTGATAGCGCAGCTTGTCGGCGTTGAACTCATCCTTGCCGATACCGGTGCCGAGTGCCGTGATCAGCGTGCCGATTTCCTGGCTCGACAGCATCTTGTCGAAACGGGCGCGCTCGACGTTGAGGATCTTGCCGCGCAGCGGCAGGATCGCCTGGTTTTCACGCGAACGGCCCTGCTTGGCCGAGCCACCTGCCGAATCACCCTCGACGAGGAAGACTTCGGACTTCGCCGGATCGCGTTCGGAGCAATCGGCGAGCTTGCCGGGCAGCGAGGCGATGTCGAGAGCGCCCTTGCGCCGGGTCAGTTCACGCGCCTTACGGGCGGCTTCGCGGGCAGCAGCGGCTTCGACAACCTTGCCGACCAGCACCTTGGCATCGGCCGGATGTTCTTCCAGCCAGGTGCCAAGCGCTTCATTGACGAGGCTTTCGACCACCGGACGGACTTCCGAGGAAACCAACTTGTCCTTGGTCTGCGAGGAGAATTTCGGGTCGGGAACCTTGACCGACAGCACGGCCGTCAGACCTTCGCGGCAGTCGTCGCCGGTCAGTGTTACCTTTTCCCTTTTGGTGATGCCCGATGACTCGCCATAGGAGGTGATCTGACGCGTCAGAGCGCCACGGAAGCCGGCCATATGCGTGCCGCCGTCGCGCTGCGGGATGTTGTTGGTGAAGCAGAGCACGTTTTCGTGGTAGCTGTCGTTCCACCACATCGCCACTTCGACGGTGATGCCGTCCTTTTCGCTGCGGATGGAGACCGGCTTGTCGACCAGCGGCTTCTTGGCGCGGTCAAGATATTTGACGAAAGCCTCAAGGCCGCCGTCGTAGAGCATCTCTTCCTGCCTGACGTCGGAATGGCGCTTGTCGGTGAGCAGGATACGGACGCCGGAGTTCAGGAACGCGAGCTCGCGCAGGCGATGCTCCAGCGTACTATAGTCGAACTCCGTCATGGTAAAGGTTTCCGTACTCGGCATGAAGCTGACTTCGGTACCGGTCTCGGTACCGGCATCGCCCGTCACCTTCAGCGGCGCATCGGCGACGCCGTGCGTAAAGCTCATTTCGTTGACCCTGCCCTGACGGCGGATCTTCAGCTTCAGCCAGACGGACAGCGCGTTGACGACGGAGACGCCGACGCCATGCAGGCCGCCGGAGACCTTGTAGGAGTTCTGGTCGAACTTACCGCCGGCGTGGAGCTGGGTCATGATGACCTCGGCAGCCGATATGCCTTCGCCGGTGTGGATATCCGTCGGGATGCCGCGACCATTGTCGGTGACCGTCACCGAACCATCGGGATTGAGCGTGACAGTGACGAGATCGGCGTAGCCACCCAGCGCTTCATCGATAGCGTTGTCGACGACTTCGTAAACCATGTGATGCAGACCGGAACCATCATCCGTATCGCCGATATACATGCCGGGACGCTTGCGCACAGCGTCAAGACCCTTCAGGACCTTGATGCTGTCTGCGCCATACTCGGCATTGCCGTCGTTTTCGGTTACGGATATGTCGGTCATTTATTGAAGTCTTTCCAGTGTTTTAGAGAACACCGCCGATCGTTAACGAATCAGCAGTTTTTCTTTCCCTGAATATAGGATGTTTCGTCCGCAACTTCCAAACGGAAGGCCCCTATATGGGGTATAAAACAGGGGATTAAGGCGGTTTTCAGCCCCTTTTTCCGGCATTTTCCAGAACCAAGGACAGTTCCCTGATGGTGGTCGCGTCGAGATTGCGAATCCGGTCCGCCAAGCGGTTGACAAAGGCCGTATATTCTGGTGCCAGCCCCGAGGTATCAACCACGATGCGCGGGTCGGAGAAGCGCGCCAGAAGGAACAATTCCTCGGCTTCGTCCCAGATGATGTTGAAATATCCGGCGATGCGCTGCAATAGATCGAAGGTCGGCGTGCCGCGCTTTCCGTGCTCCAGGGCGGATAAATAAGCCGGCGTCACATTCAGCGCCGCCGCCATGTCCTTTTGCGAGACACCCTTGCGTGCCCTGAGTTTTCGGACCGCTTCGCCAAACGGAGTCACGGCCTGTCCCCCTTTGGCCGCGACAGGCGGATATAGAGGGCGCCCTCGCCGCCATGGTGCTGCGCCGCCGTCTCGTAGGAGGAAATCAGGAAGCGGAATTCCGGCTTGGAGAACCACAGCGGCACGGCGCGCTTCAAGGCGCCGTCGCTGCCCATGGAGCTGCCCTTGCCGGTGATGACGAGCACATGGCGAAGACCGCGCTCATGCGCCCGGAACAGGAAATCCAGAAGCATTACATGCGCCTCGCTCTGGATCAGCCCGTGAAGGTCGATACGCGCCTCCAGCGCCAGCCGGCCCTTGGCAATCTTGCGCTTGACCGGCCGTTCCAGCGGATGATGCGTGCCGGAGGGCTGTTTTGCCATCGAGGGCGGGTTTTGCTTATCGGCGGGTGTCGGAGCAACCTTCGCCTTTTCGGCGCGTGCGGTCTCCTCCGCCCTTGCCTCTGCAGCCAGAACCTCGTCGAAAGCTTCCATGTCGGCATGCCGTCCTGGCATGGGCCGGGTACTTTTCGCCACCCTGCCCCAGAGGACACGTTCATCCGAACTGAGCTTTCGCTCCTTGCTTTTGCGTTCTGGGGCCATCAGCCAAACCTCTGAGCTGCCGCCTTTGGAACCAGTATATAAAAATCCGCGTCGTTGCGCACGGTACCGGCAAGCTCCCCAGCATCGTAGCCGGAACCGGTGAAGATATCTCCACGGGCCGGGCCGACGATCGCCGAACCGGTGTCGAGCGCCAGCATCAGCCGCCCGAAGGGCTGGCCGGCGTCGAGATGGGTCAGGCTTTCCGACTGGATGAAGAAGGGAAAACCGAATGTGTGGATCAGCCGGTCGACGGCCAGCGAACGGCCAGCGACCAGCGGCACTTTCGCCGCCGCGATCGGCCCGAGCACGGGATCGCTGACATCGGCCTCGCGGAAAAAGATATAGGACCTGTTGTGCCACAGGACTTCGTCGACCTCTTGCGGATGGGCGTAGAGCCAGTCGCGGATCGTCTGCATCGAGATCGTGGCACGGTCGAGCAGGCCGCGCTCGATGAGCAGGCGACCAACGGCCGAGAAAGGATGTCCGGCCTTGGCGGCGTAGGTGATGCGGCCCATGCGTCCATCAGGATATCGCAACCTGGCGGCACCCTGCACATGCACGAAGAAGACATCGACCTTGGATTTCGCCCAGGCGATCTCCAGGCCCCGGTCCTCCAGATAGCCGCGATCAATCTCGCCCCGGTCGGGATAGGCGGAGATAACGCCGTCGTTTAGCCTGCCGAACATATAGGACGGATCCAGCTCGGCGGGCCTGTTGGCATCGTCTAGATCGATCAAGTCATTCGGCCGAGGATAGAAGGGATAGCGATAGGTTTCGTCCGGCGTCGCGGAAACGGTAATTTCCGGCTCGAAAAAGGCGGTGACGAAACCTCTGCCGCCATCGCCGCGGCGAACGAAAAAGGGCTGGCAACGCTCCTCAAAGAAAGCGCGGGCTTCGGCTGCGTCGCGAGGCTCGTAATCTTCGGCATCGTCAAGCAGGGTCAGCAGGTCATTCGCAGTCAGACCGGCGGCACCGGTGCGGTAGGGCTTTATGTCCCTGACATGGGTCCGACAGTCCCGCATGGCACGAAAAAGGCTGGAGGGATCATCATCCCTCCAGCCCTTCAGATCGGCGAAGGTTGCCGGCTCCAGCCTGAAATCCTTCGATGCGGTCGTCATTGCTCGGATTCGGTCGCCACGAGTTTCCAGTTGGGATCGCGAGAGCGGCTGTCACGGGCAAAGGTCCAGACATCGCTGATCTCCACCACGGACTCGGCATCGCCATCGATCAGCGTACCGGCCTTGTCGTAGGTCGCCGAAATCATCTGGCTGACGATGCGCATCGTCACCGTGGCTTCCGTGTCCTTCATCTCGGCGCTGACGATATCAGCCTTGTCGATGCCGACGAAGGTGGATTTCACCTTTTCACCCTTGGTCTCGCGATCGGTAATGGCCGCATCGAAGCCCTCATAGACCTCACGCGACAACAGACCCTTCAGCGCATTGCGGTCGCCATCTGCAAAAGCCATGACGATCATCTCATAAGCCATGCGGGCGCCGTTGACGAATTCCTTCGGATTGAAGCTCGGATCGGCCTTGTTCAATTCGCGCAGCGAATCATTGAGCGGCGTGCCGGCGGGCGTGAAGGCATCGATGGCGGCGAAGCGATCCTCATCCTCGCTCGCATCGCGGCGCGGCAAGGTCACGACCTTGCCGGCATCCGGCGCAGTCGGGCCGTTGGCCTGATCAGGCGAACCATAGAGATCGCGCGGCGGCTTCTCATTCCCCGTGCGGCGGCCAAGGACGCTGCGCAGCTGAAAGAAAATCAGCACCGCTGCCACCAGGAAAAAGATCGTCACAAAGTCGTTTGCACCCATCTCGTGTCGGAACCACCATTAAAATTAAGAGTTTCATTCCCCATATAGTCCGCATCCATCTATCATTCAAATAGCGGACCGGTATCTTTATTATATGCGATGGACTAACGCTTTAGCATGATCCCCTAAAGTGTGACGCGGTTTTCGAGCCAAATCATGCTAAGTCAAAGACACGCCCGCTTTCAGGACACCGTAACATGCGCCTATCCCTTGTTCCTATCTTCGTCTTTCTAATGCCGCTTGCCGAAATCGCCGGATTTATCGTCGTCGGCAAGATGCTCGGTGTGTGGGCGACATTGGCGCTGGTCATCCTGAGCGCCGTCCTGGGCGCAGCTCTTCTGAGAATTCAGGGCATCGGCATTCTGCAGCGCATTTCGGCCGAAAGCCGCAATGGCGGTGACCCCGGCCGCGAGATGGTGCATGGCGCCATGATCGTTGTTGCCGCCTTTCTCTTGATGCTGCCCGGCTTCCTTTCTGATATCATCGGCCTGCTGCTCTTCATTCCCGCCGTGCGCGATCTCGCCTGGAAGGTTCTGCGCAAGCGTATCGTCGTTCTCGGCAGCACGCGCCCCTTCCGACGCGGACCGGGACAAGGACCCGGCCCGAATGCGGGTCCCGGTCCTCAGCCCAAGCCGGCCGGGCCTGGGCAGGTCGTCGATCTGGACGAGACCGATTTCCATCGCGAGCCCAATCGCAGCTCGCCCTGGTCGGACCGGAAACGCCTTGAAGAGTAGGGCAAAAGGGTCAGGATCGCCTAGGCCTTAAGGGTTGTAAGCCCTTATTCGAAATGCTAGATGGCGACACCTATTGACGTCAGAGGAAACCCCATGGCCAACGAAAACAGCAACGGCGCAGCCAGCCCGAGCCTTACCATCCTTGCTCAATACACCAAGGATCTTTCCTTCGAAAATCCAGGTGCACCGCGCTCGCTGCAGGCCCGGGAAAACGCTCCCGATATTAACATCAATGTCAACGTCAACGCCAATCCGCTGTCGGATTCCGATTTCGACGTCGTGCTGACGCTGAATGCCGACGCCAAGGATGGCGACCGGGTTCTCTTCCATACCGAGCTGGTCTATGGCGGCGTCTTCCGCATCACCGATTTCCCGCAGGAACATATGCTGCCGCTGCTCTTCATCGAGTGCCCGCGCCTGCTGTTCCCCTTCGCCCGTCAGATCATCGCCGACATCACCCGCAACGGCGGCTTCCCGCCGCTGATGATCGACCCGATTGATTTCGCGCAGATGTTCACGCAGCGCATGGCCGAGGAACAGGCCCGCGCCCAGGTCTCGTCGGTTCCGAACTAAGCCTTCGGGCATTCCATCGATGGAAATGAAAATGCCCGGATCAATGTCCGGGCATTTTCATTTGACGGATTGAATTGTGGCCTTCAATTCGAGACGCGATATTTCGACCAGATGCCTTTTTCGCCGAGCTTGGCCACGAGGGCAGCATGCGCGGCCTCTTCCTCTTGGCTCACCCGGCTTGGCAGGGGTTGAGGCCGCGCCAGAATATCCGTGATAATGTCCTGCATATCCTCGTCCCGACGCGAGCGCGCGGACGAACCGTTGCTGCTGCCGAGCCCGAGCGCCGTCTGCCTGCCGCCAATCATTTCGATATAGACGTCTGCCAGCAATTCGGAGTCGAGAAGCGCGCCGTGGCGCGTGCGGTGGGAATTGTCGATACCGTAGCGCCGGCAGAGCGCATCCAGCGAGTTCGGCCCCATCGGATGCTTGCGCCGCGCCATGGCCAGCGTATCGATCACCATATCAGGCAGGATCGGCGGCCGGCCGAGCCGGTTAAATTCGGCATTGACGAAGCCCATGTCGAAGGTGGCGTTGTGGGCGATCCACTTGGCTCCCTCGAAAAAAGCAAGGATCTCATCGGCGACATCGGCAAAGGGCGGCTTGTCCTTCAGGGACTCGTCGGTGATGCCATGCACGGCCAGCGCGTCCGGATGAACCTTGCGGTCGCCGGGATTGATATAGAGATGCAGGGTCTTGCCGGTCGGAAAGTGATTGAAGAGCTCAATGCCGCCGATTTCGATGATGCGGTCGGCCCTGTTGTCGAGCCCGGTGGTTTCCGTATCGAAGATGATTTCGCGCATGTCAGGGCTCTCCGCCTGTGGGTTCATCGTCCACCGGCTGACGCCGGAGGTCCGCAATGATGTCTCTTATCTGCTCCCGCGTCGTGTCGATGCTGTGGCTGGTATCGATGATATAATCGGCCCGAGCCCGCTTCTCCGCATCCGGCGTCTGGCGGGAGAGAATCATATTGAATTTTTCCTCCGTCATGCCCGGCCGGGCAAGCACTCTTTCCCTTTGAATCTGTGGATCGCAACTGACGACGACGATCTTGTCGACCCTTTTATCCGCGCCGGTCTCGAACAGCAGCGGAATATCGAGCACGACGATATCCGCGCCTGCCGCGAGCTGATGATCCAGAAATATTCGCTCGCGCTGCCGCACCAGTGGATGGACGATCGCCTCCAGGCGCTTGAAGCCTGAGGGATCAACCGCCAATTGCCGGCCAAGCTCCTGCCGGTCGACGGTACCGTTCTTTGTCGTCCCCGGAAAAGCGGCCTCGATCAGGGGAACGGCTTCACCGCGATAAAGATCATGCACCACCGCATCGGCATCATTGACGGGAATCCCCGCCTCGGCGAACAGCTTGCCCGAGGTCGACTTTCCCATGCCGATCGAACCGGTGAGGCCAACGTACATCATCAGTGCTTATCCATATCGGCAATAATCAAAGCCCGCAGCGCCGCGTCGACCACGGGGCGCTTGCCGAACCATTTTTCAAAACCCGGCACGGCCTGATACAGCAGCATGCCGAGACCATCGACAATGGCAAAGCCCTGTTCCTTGGCCTGGGCCAGCAACGGGGTTTTCAGCGGCACATAGACGATGTCGGTGACGACGGCATTTTCAGCAAGCGGTGAAAAATCGATTGTTGGCGCGACTTCGTTTTCCATGCCGAGCGAGGTCGTATTGACGAAAAGACCGGCGCCTTGCATCACCTCACCCAGCGCCGCCATGGGATGTGCATGGATATGCACGCCGAAACGATCGGACAGTTCCCGCGCTCGCTCAATGGTTCGGTTGACGACATGGATCTCGTTGACGCCACGGTCACGCACCGCCTGGATGACGGCACGGCTGGCGCCGCCGGCACCGAGGATCACCGCCTGGCCAGTTTGGTCCCAGCCGGGATGACGCTCATCGAGATTGGACGTGAAGCCGCGGCCATCCGTGTTGGTTGCGTGCAACAGACCATCCTCGAGCCACAGCGTGTTCGACGCGCCGAGCTCCGCGGACAATTCGTCGGGCCGGTCCGCCAGCTTGAAGGCAATTTCCTTGTGCGGGATCGTGACATTGCCGCCAATGTAGCCGCTTGAGCGATCTTTCAAGGCCGCGATGAAGGCCGGAAAAGCATCCGGTGTCACTTCGACAGCACGATAGCTGCCCGCGAGATCGAGCGTGCGCAGCCAGTGACCGTGGATCAACGGGGAGCGTGAATGCTTGACGGGATAGCCGGTGACGAAGGCATTCAAGCCGTGTGTTTCACGTGAATCACCCATCGATCGCCCTCAATTCGCGAAGTTTTTGCAGGAGCGGCAACATCGGCAATCCGAGAATGGTGAAATAATCACCGTCGATTTTCGAGAAGAGCTGGATCCCCTCTCCCTCGAGCTGATAGGCACCGACGCTCGAAAAAGCCTTGTCGCCGACGCGGGTCAGATAACGGTGGATGAACTCAGCGGAAAGATCGCGCATGGTCAGTTCGGCGTGGGACACATGCTCCCATATGATATCGCCGTTGAGCGCCAGCGCGATGCCGCTGTTCAGGCGGTGGGTCTTGCCCGACAGGCTTTGCAGATGGTTCTTCGCCTCTGCCATCGTCTTCGGTTTATGGAAGACTTGGCTGCCGAGCGACATGGTCTGATCCGAGCCGATGACGAGCGATCCTGGAAAGCGATCGCTCACCTCTTTCGCCTTCGCCTTGGCCAGCACCAGCGCCACGGCATCCGGCCCGGCGCCATCCTGCTCCAAGGGAGCCTCGATCGCGCGCTCGTCGATATCAGCCGCGATCGCCTGGAAATGCAGGCCGGCATTTTCCATCAGCATCCGCCGGAACGGGCTGGAGGAGGCGAGGATGAGCGGCATTGTCATGATCGGACGAACCTTGGAAATAGAATGCTATGCAGCGCTTAGCGCAGCTTCGGTCGCAGGGCAACAATGGCGGCGGCGGTCTCCTCGATCGAGCGGCGAGTGACATCGATGATCGGCCAATTATGCCGGGCGCAGAGCGAGCGGGCATATTTCAGCTCTTCGGAGATGGTGGCGCGATCGGTGTAACCGCCACGATCGAAGCCGGTGGTGGCTCCCAGAATGCGGTTTTCACGCACTTGCGATATCCGATCCGTGGTCGCCACCAGCCCGACGATCAACGGCTTGGTGGCCTCTATCAGGCTTGCGGGCAAGGGTACGCCAGCAATGATCGGGATATTCGCGGTCTTGATGCCCCTATTTGCCAGGTAGATGCTGGTCGGTGTCTTCGATGTCCGGCTGATGCCGATAATGACGACATCGGCATCATTATAATCATCCTGCATCTGTCCATCATCGTGATCCATGGTGAAGTTCAGGGCTTCGATGCGGGCAAAATAATCGGCGTTCATCACATGCTGGGCGCCGACGCGGCGGCGCGATACCGTGCCGAGATAGGTCTGGAAGACGTTCATCACCGGTTCAAGCACATTGACGCAGGGTACACCCATCTCCCGGCAACGCTCGTCGATGAAATCGGCAAGCTCGCGATCGACGATCGTATAGAGGACAATGCCGGGGCTATGGTCGATCGCTTCGAGAACCGGCAGCAGCTGCTTGCGATTCCTGATCAGTGGGTAGACGTGCTCAATCGGCTGGCTGGCATGGAATTGCACGGATGCGGCACGCCCGGCAGAGATTAGAGTCTCGCCGGTTGAGTCAGAAATCAGATGAAGATGAAAGAAGCTTGTCCGGTTTTCCACGCTACTTTCCATCACCTGTTGATATCCTGGGAGAAAAGAGAGGTACGGGAACCGCCCGGTCGGGGGCAAGTGGAAAACCTCCGACTTTTCCACATTTCGGTTTTTCGGGAAGGCTCTCACCGGGGCTTGTGGGTAATGTGGATAAGCTATTTTAAGCGGCGCGTCTCCCCAGTTTATCCCCAGACCGGGTCGAAACGGAATCTGCGCCAAGCACTTAGAAAGATTGATCTAACGTTTTTCTTTTCCACATATCCCTGGGAGAGGCTGATCTTTTTGCAAAGCCGCGGATGGATGCGCGACAAATTGGATCAGGGGTGGATGAATTTTAATCCTTGATAGTCACAGACTCTAAGAAATAGAAACTTAAGATATATCTTTGTTTTTATATGGGATGATGACTGTGAACAGTGCCAGCCGGAAGATTTTAAGGGTACTCAGCGGGGAAACGCTGACCCCTCCCCCCATCTGGCTTATGCGCCAGGCGGGACGCTATCTTCCGGAATATCGGGAGACGAGAGCGAAGGCCGGAAGCTTCCTCGATCTCTGTTACAGCCCGGAGCATGCGGTCGAAGTGACGCTGCAGCCGATCCGGCGTTATGGCTTTGATGCAGCCATCATGTTTTCAGATATCCTGGTGATCCCCGACGCGCTGAACCGCAATGTCCGTTTTACCGAGGGGCATGGCCCTGAAATGGATCCGATCGATGAGGCCGGTATTCTCGCGCTAAAGCCCGAGGGCGTTCTTGAGCATATCGCTCCGGTCATGGAAACCGTGCGGCGTTTGCGCGGTGAACTGCCGGACGAAACAACTCTTCTCGGTTTCTGCGGCGCGCCCTGGACGGTTGCGACCTACATGATTGCCGGCCACGGTACGCCGGATCAGGCTCCCGCCCGACTTTTTGCCTATCGACATCCGAAGGCGTTCGAACATCTGCTGATGCTGCTTGCCGACATATCCGCCGCCTATCTGGTGGCGCAGATCGATGCCGGCGCTGATGCCGTGCAGATCTTCGATTCCTGGGCGGGCGTGCTTGGCGAAAAGGAATTCGAGGCCTTCGCCACCAAGCCGGTGGCAAGGATCATCGCTTCGGTCAAGGCACAGCGGCCGAATGCGCGGATCATCGCCTTTGCCAAGGGAGCTGGATATCAGCTGAAGACCTATCGACAGAAGACCGGTGCCGATGCGATCGGGCTCGACTGGTCGGTGCCGCTCGCCTTTGCCAGGGAGTTGCAGCAGGAAGGACCGGTGCAGGGCAATCTCGATCCGATGCGTGTCGTTGCCGGCGGTAAGGCGCTGGAAGACGGAATCGACGAAATCCTGCAGCAACTGGGCCAAGGGCCGCTGATCTTCAATCTCGGCCACGGCATCACGCCACAGGCCGATCCGGCCAATGTCACCGCGCTGGTCGAGCGCGTGCGTGGATGGAAGGGCTGAGGCCATGAGCGAGCAACCGATGGAAAAGCAGACGGACGCGGCTCCGGGCGCCCGCGCCAGCCGGCGTTCCTATTTTGTGATCCTGCTGTTTGTGGCGCTGGCGATCGGCCTGTTCGCCTGGCATCCGGACGATCTCTACCTCTGGGTCAAGGCGCTGCATATCATCGCGGTGATCTCGTGGATGGCGGGGCTGCTCTACCTGCCGAGGCTGTTCGTCTATCACACCGATGCCGAGCCCGGCTCGCAGCAATCAGAGACCTTCAAGGTGATGGAGCGGCGGCTCCTGAAGGGAATCATGACGCCGGCGATGATGCTGACCTGGATCTTGGGGCTTTATCTCGCCTGGTCGGTCTATGGTTTCCATGGCGGATGGCTGCATGCCAAGATCGGACTTGTGGTGCTGCTGACGGGGGTTCACATGTACCTCAGTCGCGCGGTGCGGGCTTTCGCACGGGATGACAACCGCCATGCGGCCCGTCATTGGCGGCTTGTCAACGAAGGACCGACGCTGTTGATGATCCTGATCGTCATTCTGGCGGTGGTGAAGCCCTTCGCGTGAAATCGGCGGAATCGGGCGCTCAAGTTAAATTTCCTTCATTTTGCTTGCCCCCCTTGCGGGGCGCTGACTGAATCGCTATTTTCCCGCCATCTCTTCGTGGCATGTATCAGTTCTATCGCCCGCGACATCCCCCATCGCGGCTCTGAATACGACCAACATTGCCTTTCCCCTTCTAAAATAGAGTAATTCCCTTCATGGCTGAAATGAAGCTTCAAGAACTTAAGAACAAATCCCCGACCGAGCTCCTGGCTTTTGCTGAATCGCTCGAGGTCGAAAACGCCAGCACGATGCGCAAACAGGAACTGATGTTTGCCATTCTGAAAGAGCTTGCCAGCCAGGACGTTGAAATTATCGGGGAAGGTGTTGTCGAGGTTCTGCAGGACGGGTTTGGTTTCCTGCGTTCCGCCAATGCCAACTATCTTCCGGGTCCGGATGATATCTACATCTCGCCGTCGCAGATCCGCCGCTTCTCGCTGAAGACCGGCGATACCGTCGAGGGACCGATCCGCGGACCGAAGGAAGGCGAGCGTTATTTCGCGTTGCTTAAGGTCAACACTATCAATTTCGACGATCCGGAAAAGATCCGTCACAAGGTCCATTTCGACAATCTGACGCCGCTCTATCCGAACGAACGTTTCCGCATGGAGCTCGACGTTCCCACCACCAAGGATCTGTCGTCTCGCGTCATCGATCTGGTGGCGCCACTTGGCAAGGGCCAGCGCGGGTTGATCGTGGCACCGCCGCGTACCGGTAAGACCGTCCTGCTGCAGAACATCGCCCATTCGATCACCGCCAACCATCCAGATTGCTATCTGATCGTCCTTTTGATCGACGAACGTCCGGAAGAAGTGACCGACATGCAGCGCTCCGTGCGCGGTGAAGTCGTTTCCTCGACCTTTGACGAGCCGGCCGTGCGCCACGTCCAGGTCGCTGAAATGGTCATCGAGAAGGCGAAGCGCCTTGTCGAACACGGCCGTGACGTTGTCATCCTACTCGATTCAATCACCCGCCTTGGCCGCGCCTACAACACCGTTGTTCCCTCCTCTGGCAAGGTCCTGACGGGCGGTGTCGATGCCAACGCCCTGCAGCGTCCGAAGCGCTTCTTTGGTGCGGCGCGTAACATCGAAGAAGGCGGCTCGCTGACGATCATCGCCACGGCATTGATCGATACCGGTAGCCGCATGGACGAAGTGATCTTCGAAGAATTCAAGGGCACGGGTAACTCAGAAATCGTCCTTGACCGCAAGGTCGCGGACAAGCGCATCTTCCCGGCCATGGACATCCTCAAGTCCGGCACGCGTAAGGAAGACCTGCTGGTGCCGCGCCAGGACCTGCAGAAGATCTTCGTCCTGCGCCGTATCCTCGCGCCGATGGGCACGACCGATGCGATCGAATTCCTGATCGACAAGTTGAAGCAGACGAAGAACAATCCGGATTTCTTCGACTCGATGAACACGTAATCCTTAACCGGATTGACCGTCGCTCATGGGTGGCGGAGGCTGGATAATACGGATCGGGTCGCGTTTGCGGCCCGATTTCGTTTATAATCTTCAGAGCATGCATTAAGATCGAGCTGGTGTTGATAGGTAGCTTTGTAGGCACAACGGTTGCTTCGATGACGGGATATTCTTCGCCCTCGTCGTCGATATATCGTGAAACATCTAACGGCTTTAAGTTAGATCGACGGAAGACGATTAGATCGGATGATAGTTAGAAATCGACCCTTGCTGATAAAGGCCGGGAATCGATTCGGATGCGGATCAATTGGATGAATGCAATCGGCGATACGATCTTTGCGCTTTCCAGCGGCGCCCTTCCGGCCGGCGTCGCGGTAGTGCGGATTAGCGGCCCGGAAGCGCTTGCCGCGATAGCCACGCTTACCGGCACTTTACCGAAGCCGCGACAAGCAGCTTTGAAAACGATTCGGACTCGTAACGGTTTAACGATCGACCGGGGCCTGGTTTTGATTTTCCCGGCGCCGGCTTCCTTTACAGGCGAAGACTGTGCAGAAATTCAAGTTCATGGCGGCAAGGCCGTTGTTGCGGCGCTTCTCGATGAGCTTGACGGCTTTAATGGATGCCGCCTGGCTGAGCATGGTGAATTCTCCCGTCGTGCCTTGGAGAGCGGCAAGATGGATCTTGTCGAGGTTGAGGGCCTTGCCGATCTCATCGCCGCCGAGACGGAAATGCAGCGCCGTTTGGCGGTGGAGCATGCGGCTGGTGGCTTGTCGAAGCTTTATGAGGGATGGGCCGATCGCCTGACGCGCGCCCGTGCCCTGATCGAAGCGGAGCTGGATTTTGCCGACGAGGACGACATCCCCGGTTCTGTATCTGATATGGTCTGGGACGATATGGCAAAGCTGCGCGCGGAGCTGTCGGCGCATCTCGCCGGCGCCGGCTTTGGTGAGATCGTGCGAGATGGCTTGAAAGTTGTTATCGCCGGCGCACCCAATGCCGGCAAATCCAGCCTGATGAACGCGCTGGCGCGTCGCGAGGTGGCGATCGTCACAGACATCGCCGGTACGACGCGCGATGTCCTGCATGTCGATCTCAATATAGAGGGTTATGCGGTTCGGCTCTACGATACCGCCGGATTGCGGGAAACTGAGGAAGTCATCGAGCGCGAAGGGATCAAACGCGCGCTGAGAACCGCAGCCGAGGCCGATGTCATCCTCTCCCTCGCCGAGATTGGCACTCAGGCGCAGACCGACTTCCCCGGTTTTGGCGGCCGGATTGTTCGCGTCGGTACCAAAGCGGATATTCATCCGGCGGACGGAACTGAGTATGATCTCTGCATTTCTTCGAGCACCGGCTCCGGCCTGGGGGAATTGCATCAGCTATTGGTCGAGGATCTACAGGAGCGCTCCACGTCTTTATCGTTGGCGCTGCCGAGCCGGTTGAGACATCGGACTTTGCTGGCCGAGAGCCTGGATGCGCTGACTCAGGCGGTCAGCGCCACCTCAGCGGGGTTGGATATACGCGCGGAATATCTTCGCCAGACCGGGCATAGTCTCGGTCGGATCACCGGAAGGGTCGATGTCGAGGATCTTCTCGATGTAATCTTCTCCGAATTCTGCATCGGTAAATGATTCACGTGAAACACGACCCACGAGATGGGCCATTCAAAACGTTTCACGTGAAACCTTCTTGACTCCTGAAATTGGTGTGCCAAACAGGCGGCAACACTGAGGGCTTGGCAATGCTCGAGACTATATATGATGTGATCGTCGTTGGCGGCGGACATGCGGGCAGCGAAGCTGCGGCCGCAGCTGCGCGGCTGGGCGCGAAAACGGCGCTGGTCACCCACAAACGCGACACGATCGGCGTGATGTCCTGCAATCCGGCGATCGGCGGTCTCGGCAAGGGCCATTTGGTTCGGGAGATTGATGCGCTTGATGGTTTAATGGGTCGGGTTGCCGATGCTGGTGGCATTCAGTTTCGCATGCTGAACCGGAAAAAAGGTCCCGCAGTTCGCGGGCCGCGTACCCAGGCAGATCGCAAGCTCTATCGCTTGGCCATGCAGGCGGAGATCGGCGCGATTGAAAATCTTGATATTGTCGAAGGTGATGCCTTCGATCTGACCATTAGCGACGGCCGCGTCTCGGCGGTGGTTTTGAAAGATGGCCGGACATTCCGCTGCGGCGCCGTTGTTCTGACGACCGGTACCTTTCTGCGTGGCCTGATTCATATTGGCGATAGGAAAATTCCTGCGGGCCGTGTCGGTGAAGACCCTTCGGTTGGTCTGTCGGGGACGCTGGAGCGCTATGGGCTCGCGTTGGCCCGTCTGAAAACCGGAACGCCGGCGCGCCTTGATGGCTCGACGATCGATTGGAATGCGGTTGGACGCCAGGGTGCGGATGATGAACCGGTGCCCTTCTCCTTCATGACCGATCGCATCGTGAATCCGCAGATCGAATGTGGGGTAACGCGGACAACGCCCGCGACGCATAAGATCATTGCCGATAATCTCATGCGTTCAGCGATGTATTCCGGGCAGATTGAGGGTGTTGGGCCGCGCTATTGTCCGTCGATCGAGGACAAGATTGTTAAGTTCGGCGAGCGCGATGGCCACCAGATCTTTCTGGAGCCGGAGGGGCTTGATGATACGACGGTCTATCCCAACGGCATATCGACTTCCCTTCCGGAAGATGTTCAGGATGCCTTCATCCGGACCATTCCGGGTCTGGAACGAGTCCGGATCTTGCAATGCGGCTACGCCATTGAATATGATCATGTTGATCCGCGCGAATTAAAGCCCTCGCTCGAGGTAATGAAGATCCCCGGTCTTTTCTTGGCCGGGCAGATCAATGGCACCACTGGCTATGAGGAAGCGGGAGCGCAAGGACTGATCGCCGGTCTCAACGCGGCGCGATTGGCTGCGGGCGGTGATGCGATCCAGCTTAGCCGAACCGAATCCTATATCGGCGTGATGATCGACGATCTCACCTCGCGCGGCGTCGCCGAACCCTATCGTATGTTTACTTCGCGCGCCGAATATCGCCTATCGCTGCGCGCTGATAATGCCGATGTTCGCCTAACGCCGTTGGGTTTGACCATTGGCTGCGTCGGCACTGCCCGCGCGAGCCGCTTCAGCGATTATATGAAGAAGCTCGAGTATGCGCGTATCCAGCTGAAAGCACTGAACGTGACGCCGAACGAGGCTGAGAAGGCTGGGTTGCATCTCAACAAGGATGGGCAGCGCCGGACGGCTTATGATCTTCTGTCCTATCCGGAGCATTCGATCGATTCGCTGTCCGGTCTGTGGCCGGAACTGCGGTCGATCGATCACCGGGTGGTGGAAGCGGTTGAAATTGAGGCCGCGTATGCGGTTTATATGGATCGGCAGACCTCGGATATCGTCCAGGTTCGGCGCGAGGAAGAGCGACTTATCCCCCAGGATTTCGATTTCTCGGTATTGTCAGGTCTGTCGAACGAGCTGAAGCAGAAGCTGGCGAAGGCGCAGCCAAAGAATATCGCCCAGGTGTCACGGATCGATGGGATGACACCGGCTGCGATCTCGCTGCTGCTCGCGCATCTGCGCAAGCTGACGGTGGTGGACGAGCGCAAGCTTGTTTCGTAATATCAAGGCATTGCAAGGTGTGAGAGTCCTGCCATGGAATTAAACGGTGTGCGTGTTTCACGTGAAACACAGGGGCGGCTACAGCACTTTGCCGAGCTCTTCCAGAAATGGGCGAAGACCATCAACCTGGTTGCGCCGTCGACCATCGATGATCTTTGGCGACGGCATATTGCCGATAGCGCGCAGATTTTCCAGCTTCATCCAAAGCCGGCGCGCTGGGTGGATCTCGGAAGTGGCGGCGGTTTTCCAGGCATCATCACCGCGATTCTTCTGGCCGAGCAAAAGGACGGACATGTCGATCTGGTGGAAAGCAACCAGAAAAAGGCTGCCTTTCTAAGGGTTTGCCTCCGGGAATGCGAGGTTCGCGGTGCTGTGCATGCGGTGCGTATCGAAGAGGCGCCGAAGATCATTGCTGATTGCGATGTGATCTCGGCGCGGGCGCTTGCCGAGCTGGATATGCTGCTCGATTACACAGCGCCATGGGTTGAGCGCAATGAAAACCTGCGTTTGCTGCTGCATAAAGGCAGGGATTACGAGCGCGAGGTCCAGAAAGCCCGTGGTCGTTGGGAATTCGATCTGTTAAAACACAATAGTGTTGTCGAGAGCGATTCCGTGATCTTAGAGTTAACTCGCCCTCGTCGTCGAATTTAACCATAATGGATATGCGGCAAATGATCGGCGAGCGAAACCGGATTATTACTATCGCAAACCAAAAGGGTGGTGTTGGCAAGACAACCACCGCGATCAACTTGGCTACGGCTCTAGCCGCTATTGGCGAGCGCGTTCTGATCGTCGATCTCGATCCACAAGGAAATGCCAGCACGGGCCTCGGCATAGACCGACGCGACCGAAAAGTGTCATCCTATGATCTTCTGGTCGGTACGCATACGATCCTGGATACGGTTCAGGAGACGGCTGTGCCGAACCTCTACATCGTCCCCTCGACGATGGACCTGCTTGGTGTCGAAATGGAGATTGCGCAGCAGCCTGACCGCGTTTTCCGGCTGCGCCGGGCTTTGAACGGTGCCGGTGCGACGGCTTTCTCCTATATCTTGGTGGATTGCCCGCCTTCGTTCAATCTGCTGACGATGAACGCCATGGCGGCCGCGCATTCGGTTCTGGTGCCGCTGCAGTGCGAATTCTTCGCGCTGGAAGGCCTCAGCCAGCTACTGGAGACGGTCGACCAAGTGCGTCGTACCGTCAATCCGACCCTGGATATTCAGGGGATTGTGCTGACGATGTTCGATTCCCGCAACAATCTCGCGCAGCAGGTCGTCAATGATGTGCGGACGCATCTCGGCGAAAAAGTCTACCATACGTTGATTCCGCGCAACGTCCGCGTGTCCGAGGCGCCTTCCTATGGCAAGCCGGCGATCCTTTACGATCTGAAATGCGCGGGCAGCCAGGCCTATCTGCAACTGGCGTCGGAAGTTATCCAGCGGGAGCGGCAGCGGAAGGCTGCCGCCTGATAGTGTGTTTGTTCTGGAGTGAGTATTACGATGAACGATGATCTTTCGAAACGGCGCCTTGGGCGCGGTCTGGCGGCTCTTATCGGAGAGATGGATCAGCCGACGCCCGTGGAAACCGGCAGACCGGGCGTAAACCCGGATCGTATGGTGCCGATCGAATTCATTAGCCGCAATCCGAAGAATCCGCGCCGCTATTTCGATGAAACCGAGCTGCACGACCTCGCTAGCTCGATTCGCCAGCACGGCATCGTGCAGCCGGTCGTCGTGCGTACGGTCTCGACCGAACGTTATGAGATTATCGCTGGTGAAAGACGCTGGCGTGCGGCGCAACTGGCTGGTTTGATTGAGATTCCGGTCATTGTCCGCGATGTTGACGATAAGACGGCGTTGGAAATTGCTATTGTCGAAAACGTTCAGCGCGCCGATCTCAACCCGCTCGAAGAAGCGCTGGGCTATGAGCAGCTGATTGCCGAACACGGCTATACGCAGAACGATCTCGGCGAAATCATCGGTAAAAGCCGCAGCCATGTCGCCAATTCGCTGCGCCTGCTGAAGCTGCCGGAGCCGGTACGCGATATGCTCGCCGGTGGCAGCCTTTCGGCCGGTCATGCGCGCGCGCTGGTCTCTACCTCCGACCCGGCGACGCTTGCCCGCACGATCGTCTCCAAGGGTATGTCGGTGCGCGATGCCGAGCGCCTGGCGCAGAACGATATCAAGGCGCAGAATGATCCCCGACCTGCAGCCGCGCGCAAGGATGACAAGGATTCGGATACGCTGGCGCTGGAGCGCACCCTCTCCGACACACTCGGGCTTGATGTCGCGATCAACCATCGCGGCAATGGTGGCCAGGTGAAGATTTCCTATAAGACTTTGGAGCAGCTGGAAGAAATTTGCCGGTTGCTTGAGCGGCGTTGAGCTGTTTCCCGTGAAACACTGGGACATCCGCTTTCGGACGGTATCGTTTGAAAGCGGATAATATTATTTAAAATCAATATGTTAAAGAGACCACCTCGCCTTCAATGAAGGCGGTGCTCTAGCCCTTTCGGGCAGATTGCAGCGTGGTCGCCAGCAATGTTTGCGTGGCGATCGTATCTTCGAGGCTGGCGCGCTGTCTGGTCTGAAGGATGGCTGACTGCAGACGGTTCATTTCACGGGCGATTGCCGGCGCCGTCCAGCTCCGGAGGGCTTGCTCGATGATGGGCTTGCGGCGGAAATGCAGGTGCCGGCCAAGCGTCTGCATGACCTGCGCCGGCGGCACACGTTTCTCGTCCATCTCCGTACGCATGACGTCCAAAAGCTGAAATTGCCTCAGGCAGCCCTGCAGCACCAGAAACATCGACGTCTTGGAGGCAGCGATCTTTTGCATGGCATGCAGAAAAGCATCCGAATCGCCCTTCAGGATGGCGTCGACGGCGTCATCCGCGGAAATGGCGCTGGCGTCTCCGATAATGTCGGCGACATGACTCTCCTCGATCGTCCCCTCCCCGCGGCAATAGAGTGCCAGCTTGCGCACCTCGTTGCGCGATGCGATCCGGTCGCCGCCCAGCAGCTCGAGGAGCATCTGCCGCGCGGCGGGCGAGATACGCAGATTTTCACTCGCAAGCTCGGTGTCAATCAGGCTATTCAGCGCGCGGCCATCATCGGCGTAGCAAGGGATGGTCGCGATCTTGCGAGATGCCTCCGCTACCTTGCGCAGGCCGGAGCCCTTCTTGAGGTCGCCGGCCTCGATGATGACGAAACTGGCGTCGGGAGGATTGTCGGCGATGATCTGCAGCGAATCGATCAGCGCCTTTTCGTTGGCCGCACCGCGAATCCACACTAGTTTCTCACCGCCGAACAGGCCGATGGCGTTGACCTCGTCGAGCAGGCGGCCGGCATCATTCTGGAGATCGCCGACATCAAGCTTGATCAGTGAAAAAGGATCCTTCAGGTCGACACCGGTCTTGCCGGCCACCTGCCCTGCCCGCTCGGAAACAAGACCGCGATCCGGACCGTAGATGACGAAGAGGCGGTAGTTGCGCGCGGCGTTTTGAAGAAATCCGTCAAACTCGTGGGATTTGATTTCCGACATACCGCGCGCTCAAATCAGCGGCTAAGTGCGGCGGCGATGTCGGCGGCAACCATCTCGGAAACTTCGCGCGCAGCGCGGTCTTCCGAATCGCGAATGGCGCGCTGCTTGGCGAATTCCTGGGTCGGGAAGTCCACCAGCGAGGTGACCGAGCGGCTGCCGGATTTCAGCACTTTGCCATCGCTGGCATTCTTCAGCGTGAAGGATGCCGTGACCGTGGTGCGGCCGGCGCCCGAGGTTGCCGACGACGGCAGGTAGAGAACACCCGCCGTGCCGGAGCTGACGCTCAGATCGACCGTATATTTCGGTGTCTTCGTCTCGCCCGCGCCGCGACCGGCGATGAAGATCAGCTGATTGCGCACTTCCTGGCCGACGCGCGTACCCGCGTCTGAGAAGGAAACCTCGGCAAGCTTCTGGGTAACACCCGTGCTCACGGCGTAAAGCGGCCGAACCTGACAGGAGGACAAGAGACCCGTAACGGCAATCAGAGAGGCCACGCCCGCGAGGCGAGCGAGTTTGAAGAGCTTATCAGACGACAATGTTTACGATCCTCTGTGGAACGACGATGATCTTCTTTGGCGCCTGACCATTCAATGCGCTTGTAACGGCATCCAAGGCGAGTACTGCCTGCTGCACGGCATTCTGATCCGCATCGCGCGCAATTGTCAATTCGGCGCGCTTCTTACCATTGACCTGCACCGGATAGACGATCTCGTTTTCGACCACGAGCGCTTCATCATAGGTCGGCCAGGCGCTCATGGCGACGAGATGGGTGTTGTCGAGCGCTACCGAGCATTCTTCCGCCAGATGCGGTGTAATCGGCGCGACCAGCGCGATCAGAATCTCAACGGCTTCGCGAACGGCGGAGCGGTAAGCGGCATTCGTGCCGCCGGCGGTGACCTTGGCCAAGGGAGCTGCCAGCGCATTGACGAATTCGTAGATGCGCGCGACTGCTTTGTTGAAGGCAAGCTTGTCGTAATCGCCTTGAACGGCCTTCAACGTGCGGTGGGCAACTTGCGAAATGGCTAGAGCCTCGCCGTCTTTAGCCGGAGCCGAAACAACGGCTTTCAGCTCGTCGGCGGCTTCCGACACCAGGCGCCACATGCGCTGGGTGAAGCGATGCGCGCCTTCGACGCCGGCTTCCGACCATATGACGTCACGGTCCGGCGGCGAATCGGAAAGCACGAAGAAGCGGGCGGTATCGGCGCCGTAGGAGGCGATGATATCGTCGGGATCGACGACGTTCTTCTTCGACTTCGACATCTTCTCGATCGCGCCGATGGCGATGTCCTCGCCGGTCGACAGCAAGGTCGCGCGGCGCTCGCCGTCGGTTTCCTCGATACGGATATCGGTTGGCGACACCCATTCGCGCGTCAGGCCATGGCCACGGCTATAGGTCTCGTGAACCACCATGCCCTGCGTGAACAGGCCCTTGAAGGGTTCCCTGGCGTCGACATGGCCGGTCTCGCGCATGGCGCGGGTGAAAAAGCGCGAATAGAGCAGATGCAGGATCGCATGCTCGATACCGCCGATATACTGATCGACCGGCAGCCAGTGGTCGGCGGCGGCCTTGTCGGTAGGCTCCTCAGCCCAGGGGGCGGTGAAGCGGGTGTAATACCAGCTTGAATCGACGAAGGTGTCCATGGTGTCGGTTTCGCGACGGGCATCCTTACCGCATTGCGGGCAGGCGACATGGCGCCAGGTCGGATGGCGGTCGAGCGGATTGCCCGGCAGGTCGAAGGTGACGTCATCCGGCAGCTTGACCGGCAGATTCTCTTTCGGCACCGGCAAGACGCCGCAATCATCGCAATGGATAACCGGGATCGGGCAACCCCAATAGCGCTGACGGGAAATGCCCCAGTCGCGCAGGCGGAAATTCACCTTGCGTTCGGCCTGCGGCACATTGCCGAGGCTTACCGCCGACAGTTTCGTCGCCACCGTCTCAAACGCTTCTTCCGGGTTCATACCGTCGAGGAAGCGCGAATTGATCATCACGCCGTCGCCATCATAGGCGACATCGCCAATGGTAAAGCTTGCGGCGTCGCCGTCTTTCGGCATGACGACGGGAATGACCTGCAGGTCATACTTGCGGGCGAAATCCAGGTCGCGCTGATCGCCCGAAGGGCAGCCGAAGATGGCGCCCGTGCCGTAGTCCATCAGCACGAAGTTGGCGACATAGACCGGCAGTTCCCAGGATGGATCGAGTGGATGGCGAACACGGATACCCGTGTCCATGCCCTTCTTCTCGGCGGTCTCCAACGCCGCCAGCGAGGTGCCGGCGCGGCGGCACTCCTCGCAGAAGGCGTCGATGTCAGGATTGAGGGCCGAGGCTTCCCTGGCCAGCGGATGATCCGCTGAAATCGCCAGGAAGGAGGCGCCGAACAGCGTGTCCGGGCGCGTCGTATAGACGGCGATCTCGCGGTCGGCGTTTGGCGAGGTCTCGGGCACGATTTCCCAGCGGATCGTCAGCCCCTCGGAGCGGCCGATCCAGTTCTTCTGCATCAGTCGCACTTTTTCCGGCCAGTGGTCGAGCGTATCCAGCGCGTCCAGCAGTTCCTGGCTGAAATCGGTGATCTTGAAGAACCACTGCGTCAGCTCGCGCTGCTCGACCAGTGCGCCCGAGCGCCAGCCGCGACCGTCGATGACCTGCTCGTTTGCGAGCACGGTGTTGTCGACCGGATCCCAGTTGACCTTGGATTTCTTGCGGTAGATCAGTCCCTTCTGCATCATGTCGATGAAGAGCATCTGCTGGCGATGATAATATTCGACGTCGCAGGTGGCGAATTCGCGGCTCCAGTCCAGCGACAGGCCCATGGCCTTCAGCTGCGCCTTCATCGAGGCGATGTTCTGGTAGGTCCATTCCTTCGGATGTACCTTGTTATCGCGGGCGGCGTTTTCCGCCGGCATGCCGAAGGCGTCCCAGCCCATGGGATGCAGGACATTGTAGCCGCGAGCGCGCTTGTAGCGCGCGACGACGTCGCCCATGGCGTAGTTGCGCACATGGCCCATATGGATGCGGCCCGACGGATAGGGGAACATCTCTAGGACGTAATATTTCTCGCGCGGATCGGCGTTGTCGGTGAGAAAGACGTTCTCATCGTTCCATTTCTGCTGCCAGCGAGGCTCAGCATCGCGCGGATTATAACGTTCGGTAGCCATCTGATCTTGTATTCCGGAAAATCATGGGGAGTTGGCCGTGACCTTCATCACGAAACCAACCAAGCGTCAAGTTTAGCGGGTGCGGCAAGTGCTTTATCTTGCAAAGCAAAGCCGGATTCTGTGGCATTCGCCCTTGGCAAAGGCCGCTTGCCTCATTACTGCAAAGTCTTGGGAATAAGCATACATATCGAGGCGAAACGATGGAACTTCAAGAGCGGTTGAACGAGGTTCGCTCCCATATCGCGGCGACGGAACGCCAGGCCGGCCGGCCCGATGGCGCCGTGCAGCTCGTTGCCGTTTCCAAGACCTTCGATGCCGATGCGATCCGCCCGGCGATCTCGGCCGGCCAGCGGGTGTTCGGTGAGAACCGCGTGCAGGAAAGCCAGGGCAAATGGCCGGCGCTGAAAGCCGAGACGCCCAACATAGAACTGCATCTGATCGGGCCGCTGCAATCGAACAAGGCGGCCGACGCGGTGGCGCTGTTCGATGTCATCGAGACGGTCGACCGCGAAAAGATCGCTCGCGCCTTGGCCGACGAAATCAAGCGGCAGGGCAAGGCCATCAGGCTTTACGTGCAGGTCAATACCGGGCTGGAGCCGCAGAAGGCCGGGATTGCGCCCGACGATACCATCGCCTTCGTCGACCTCTGCCGCAACGAGCTTGGGCTTCCGATCGAGGGCTTGATGTGCATTCCGCCGGCGGACGAGAATCCGGGACCGCATTTCGCGCTTCTCGCCAAGCTCGCGGCCAAGGCCGGCGTAGACAAGCTCTCGATGGGCATGTCGAGCGATTACGAGATCGCGGTTGCCTTCGGCGCCACCAGCGTTCGCGTCGGTTCGGCGATTTTCGGGGCGCGATAGGCTCCGGACAGCAAAAAAAAATAAAGCCCCGGTCGGGAAACCAGGGCTTTGAAAACATGCGACCAGCCGGCTCTCAGTACTGATCGTCGTCGTCGTCCGGCGTGTTGGACTTCAGCGACTTCAGCTTGGCAAAGACGGCGTCGGCGTCGATTTCCTTTTCCTTGGGCTCGTCGCGCTCGTAGCTGTAGCCGAGCTTCTCGGTTTCCTGCGCCGGCTGCAGCGTCGCGCCGAGTTCGGCGGCGGTCGGCAGTGGACGGCCCTTGGAGGCCTTTTCAACTTCCATGTCGAGATCGATCTGGCTGCAGAGGCCGAGCGTCACCGGGTCCATCGGCGCCAGGTTCGTCGAGTTCCAGTGCGTGCGGTCGCGGATCTGCTCGATGGTCGACTTGGTGGTGCCGACGAGGCGGGAAATCTGCGCGTCCTTCAGTTCCGGATGGTTGCGCACCAGCCACAGAATGGCGTTCGGGCGGTCCTGGCGCTTGGAGACCGGCGTGTAACGTGGGCCGCGGCGCTTGGATTCCGGCACGCGGACCTTCGGCTCGGAAATCTTCAGCTTGTGGTTCGGATTGGCTTCGGCCCGCCCGATTTCGTCGCGCGACAGCTGCCCGGTGGCGATCGGGTCGAGGCCCTTGATGCCCTGGGCCGCTTCGCCATCGGCAATGGCCTTGACTTCGAGCGGATGCAGCTTGCAGAACTGCGCGATCTGGTCGAATGACAAGGCTGTATTATCGACAAGCCAGATGGCCGTTGCCTTCGGCATGAGCAATTGTTGAGCCATAGATATAGTCCTTCTGTCAGTCCGCGCCGGTGTCGCGGTCCGGGGTGTAACACCACATTTTTCCGGGAAATATGGCCCTATATAACCGCAGCGTCGTGGAATTGCAATTCTTTGCCGATGAAATGCGCTTTGTCCAATTGCTGTCGTAACTTGAGCTGCTATTGATTGCTTGGAAATGGTGCCCATAATTGCGAAAAGGGTGCCAGGATTCGAGGAGGAAACCATGTCGGAAAAGATTCATCCGGTGACGAAACCGGTCAAGGCGCGCGCTCTGATCGACGAGGCGAAATATCAGAAATGGTACAGGCAGAGCGTCGAGGATCCCGACAAGTTCTGGGGCAAGCATGGCAAGCGGATCGACTGGTTCAAGCCCTATACCAAGGTCAAGAACACGTCGTTTACCGGCAAGGTCTCGATCAAATGGTTCGAGGACGGGCTGACCAACGTCTCCTATAATTGCATCGATCGTCATCTGAAGAAGCATGGCGATCGCGTCGCCTTCATCTGGGAAGGTGACAACCCCTATATCGACAAGAAAGTCACCTATAACGAGCTTTACGAGCATGTTTGCCGGCTGGCGAATGTCCTGAAGAAGCACGGCGTCAAGAAGGGCGACCGCGTCACCATCTATATGCCGATGATCCCGGAGGCGGCTTACGCGATGCTCGCCTGCGCCCGCATCGGCGCGGTGCATTCCGTCGTCTTCGGCGGCTTCTCACCGGAGGCGCTGGGAGGGCGTATCGTCGATTGCCAGTCGACCTTCGTCATCACCTGCGACGAGGGCATTCGCGGCGGCAAGTCGATCCCGCTCAAGGAAAACACCGACAAGGCGGTCGAGATCGCCGCCAAGCAGAAGGTCAACGTCAAGAATGTCCTGGTCGTGCGCCGTACCGGCGGCAAGACTGGTTGGACGCCCGGCCGCGACCTCTGGTATCACGAGGAAACCGGCAAAGTGAAGGCTGAGTGCCCGCCAGTAAAGATGAAGGCGGAAGATCCCCTCTTCATCCTCTACACATCAGGGTCGACCGGCAAGCCGAAGGGCGTGCTGCACACCACGGGCGGCTATCTCGTCTATGCGTCGATGACGCATGAATATACCTTCGACTATCACCCCGGCGATATCTACTGGTGCACGGCCGATGTCGGCTGGGTGACCGGCCATTCCTATATCGTCTACGGGCCGCTCGCGAACGGCGCGACATCGCTGATGTTCGAGGGCGTGCCGAACTTCCCGGATCAGGGCCGCTTCTGGGAGATCATCGACAAGCACAAGGTCAATATCTTCCACACCGCGCCGACGGCGATCCGCTCGCTGATGGGGGCCGGAGATCATTTCGTCAAGCGCTCCTCGCGCTCCAGCCTGCGCCTGCTCGGCACGGTCGGCGAGCCGATCAATCCGGAAGTCTGGGAGTGGTACTACAATGTCGTCGGCGACGGCCGTTGCCCGATCGTCGATACCTGGTGGCAGACGGAAACCGGCGGCCACATGATCGCGCCGCTGCCGGGCGCCACCGATCTCAAGCCCGGTTCGGCGACGAAACCCTTCTTCGGCGTCATACCGGAGCTGGTGGATGGCGATGGCCAGGTGCTGGAAGGGGCGGCCAACGGCAATCTGGTGATTGCCGATAGCTGGCCGGGGCAGATGCGCACGGTCTATGGCGACCATGAACGTTTCATCCAGACCTATTTCTCCACCTACAAGGGCAAGTATTTCACTGGCGACGGCTGCCGGCGCGACGAGGACGGTTATTACTGGATCACCGGCCGCGTCGATGACGTGCTCAACGTCTCGGGCCACCGTCTCGGCACGGCCGAGGTCGAATCGGCGTTGGTCTCGCACCAACATGTTTCGGAGGCTGCCGTCGTCGGCTATCCGCATGCGATCAAGGGTCAGGGCATCTATTGCTATGTGACGCTGATGGTTGGTCAGGAAGGCTCGGACGCACTGCGTCAGGAGCTTGTGAAACATGTGCGCGCGGAAATCGGCCCGATCGCGTCGCCGGACAAGATCCAGTTTACGCCCGGCTTGCCGAAAACCCGCTCCGGCAAGATCATGCGCCGTATCCTGCGCAAGATCGCCGAAGACGATTTTGGCGCACTCGGCGATACCTCGACATTGGCCGATCCGGCCGTGGTCGAGGATCTCATCGTCAATCGGCAGAACAAGGCCGATGCGGCTTAGGTTGAAGATTGGATGAGTCGCAGAATGTAAGGAGCGGCAATCCGGATGAGACGATCTCATCCTTGATTGCCGCTCCGCTTCACTCTTCAATTTAGCTGAAGGTCACTTCGCGGGTCACTCTGGAATCCCATGGGCACCAATGGTTGCCGGGGAGAAAGGCGCCGCCGGCCTCGTCGAGATGATCCTCGACATACATCATATTTGCGTCGCAGACTTCGATTGCCATGGCGAAGAAGCGTATCGTCGTCGGGTCCAGGTAGAAGCTAAACTTCGGATTGTATGGCACGGTTCTCTTTATGATTCTGCCATGAACATGAATCTCCGTCTGTTCCTCGCCGGAAATGATCCGCAAGGCATGATTGATCGTATTTTCATCTGTGAGCTCGATTATGAACTCCACACCTGGAGACGATGGTTGTTCAAAGGCAAAATAACGAGGCATGGTGCTTGCTTCCTATCGAGTTGAAATCATGTGGTTTGTTTCATGGAAACTCCCGTGAATTAGTGTTTACTAATTTTAAGTCAAGTCATTGATCCCCAGCATATTTATGGGTATCAGGCAATTTTTTTAAATTGAAATCGCGTCCGAGTTCCGCCGCGCGCTGCTTCGGCGAAAAGGCACAAATGGCCTTTGCCCGCGTAATTAGGTGCGAGTTTTTTTGTGAAGCCGAGCGCGACATTCATTGGGTGGAGCGATAGCATCCACGTCGCCACCGCAGGGGGTATCAGCGACCAGAGATATTGGCGTCAAAGGGCCAGTGGCTGGCTCTTTCCTTCATGACAAACCGGATAGGCACGTCCAGACATCGATCTCAAAAATCGATCGTCCGGCCGTTGATCTCCCAATCGCCGAAGCGTGAGGGGTCGGCGCCGCCGCGGCCGCCGATTTCGGGGGGGAGGTCGGGTTGAATCTCAGCCTTGCGACGCTCTTCCGCTTCGGCAAGTGCGCGCCTGGCGGCGGGCGAGAGCGGTTTGCGGGGCACTTCGCCGGCTTCGATGTCGGTTTTATTGTCGTTATCTGCTGTCTGCATGGCTTGGAGCGGCCTGGAGCTGTTGAAATAGCCGGGTGAATAGCCAAATCATAGTGCGTCCGGCCGCAAAGAGAAAGGTTCGGACTGTCGATCGTGTTGGAGACCCGAATGAATATCATGCGTACCGCCATGCTGCTTGCCTTCATGACCGCCCTGTTCATGGGCGTTGGCTATCTGATCGGCGGGCAATCCGGCATGATGATCGCGTTGGTCGTGGCCGCCGGCATGAATTTCTTTTCCTACTGGAATTCCGATCGCATGGTGCTCTCCACCTATGGCGCACAGGAAGTCGATGAGCGCAGCGCGCCGGAATTCTATGGCATCGTTCGCGATCTCGCCCGCAATGCCGGGCTGCCGATGCCGAAGGTCTATCTCTATGACAATCCGCAGCCGAACGCCTTTGCCACCGGCCGCAATCCGCAAAATGCCGCCGTCGCTGCCTCGACCGGTCTTCTGCATGCCCTGACGCCGGAGGAAGTGGCGGGTGTCATGGCACATGAGCTGGCGCATGTGCAGAACCGCGACACGTTGACCATGACGATCACGGCGACGCTTGCCGGCGCCATCTCCATGCTCGGTAATTTCGCCTTCTTCTTCGGCGGCCGCCGCGACAGCAACAATCCGCTCGGCGCCATCGGCGTGCTGGCGGCAATGATCGTCGCGCCTTTGGCTGCCATGCTGGTGCAGATGGCGATCAGCCGGACGCGCGAATATTCGGCCGACCGCCGCGGCGCGGAGATCTGCGGCAATCCGCTGTCGCTCGCCTCGGCGCTCGGCAAGATCGCCCGTGGTGCGGCACATATCCCGAACGAGGAAGCCGAGGGACATCCGGCGACGGCGCATATGTTCATCATCAATCCACTTTCCGGCGCGCGCATGGACAATCTGTTTTCGACGCACCCGAATACGGAAAACCGCATCGCCGCGCTGCACGACATGGCGCGGCATGGCGGCGGCGGCGCCGGCCCTTCCGCCGGCATGTCGACCCGCTCCGGCTCGACGGGACCGGCCATGACTGCTAATCCGGTGCGCAAATCGCGCTCCGTGCCGAATACGGGTCGCGGTGGTTCGCAACCGCCGAAGGGACCCTGGTCTTGAGTTCTGATAATAAAAACAAGCATTTCAACAAAGACGGAAAGCAAGCAGGCAACCGCTCCGGACAGGGGCGGCCGCGTGATTCGGTTTCCTCCAAGCCCGGATTTGCGGCGCGTGCCGCAGCAACCAAGATTCTTTCGGCCGTGATCGACCGCAAGACGCCGCTCGACGGCATGCTGGATGCCGAAGGCGGAAACCCCGCCTACAAGGCGCTTGGCGACAACGACCGGGCGCTGGTGCGCGCCATCCTCAATTCGGCCTTGCGGCATCTGCCGCGCATCGAGGCGGCGATCGCTTCGCTCTTGGATTCGCCACTGCCGGAAGGTGCGCGGGCCCTGCATCATGTGCTGGTGGTGGGTGCGGCGCAGATGCTCTATCTCGACGTGCCGGATCACTCCGCCGTCGATATCGCCGTCGAACAGGCCAACCAGGACCCGCGCAATCGTCGCTTCGCCAAGCTGGTCAATGCCATCCTCCGGCGGATTGGGCGCGAGAAGCAGGAGATTTTGGACCAGGGTGCCGATGTGCCGGCCATGCCCAAATGGTTCCTGACCCGTCTCGAGGCTGCCTATGGCAGGCAAGCGGCGCTGAAGATTTCGGATACGCAGCTGGAGCCAGCGGCGATCGATGTCACGGTGAAATCGGATGCCGAGGGCTGGGCGAAGCGCCTGAACGGTGTGGTTCTGCCGACCGGCGGCGTGCGTCTTGCCGCTTTTGAAGGCTCCATCCCGTCTCTGGATGGATTTACGGACGGCGAATGGTGGGTGCAGGACGCCGCCGCCAGCATTCCGGCAAAGCTGTTCGGCTCGCTTGCCGGCCAGCGGGTCGTCGATCTCTGTGCCGCGCCCGGCGGCAAGACGGCGCAGCTTATTCTGGCCGGCGGCAAGGTGACTGCGCTCGACCAATCCGCCAATCGTCTGAAGCGGCTGTCCGGCAATCTGGCGCGGCTTGGGCTGGAGGCAGAAACCGTTGTTGCCGACATGGCGAAGTTCCAGCCCGACGAACTCTTCGACGCCGCCCTTCTCGATGCTCCCTGCTCGTCCACGGGCACGACCCGCCGTCATCCCGATGTACTCTGGACCAAGGGTCCGGAGGATATCGCCAAGCTGGCCGCCTTGCAGGAGCGCCTGCTTCGCCATGCCCTGACCCTGGTCAGGCCCGGCGGGCTGGTGGTCTTTTCCAACTGCTCGCTCGATCCTGAAGAGGGCGAGGATCTTGTCGCGCGCGTCCTGGCTGAGACCGATACGGTCGAGCGCGTGCCGATCAGCCCCGAGGATTGGCCGGGTCTCGAAGCGGCGATCTCTCCGCTCGGCGCCTTCCGCACCACGCCCGACATGCTGCCGCTCTCCGGTGGTTTTGCCTCCGGCCTCGATGGGTTTTTCGCCGTGGTGCTTCGTCGCACGCAATAGTGGCGGAGCTTGAACGATTACCCCCATCTTGATGAAAAACTGGGCATAATGTCTCGATTTGGCATACTCCTAACCTCTTCTTAACCACCGAGCGTTGAGAGTAAGCACAAGCAAATATGCAGTTCTGCGGCAGGATTTAGTGAAGTTACACATGCGGGAAGCATGGCGGCGGATGTCTCGCCGCGCGGCGTTGGCGCGATTGCGTCTCACCCGCCACACGATGCGTGTGCCGGAACGGCTGATCGTGGCTCCGACGGATCTGCGCAGCATCGATCCCTTTTTCGCGGAAGAGCTGATCAATGGCCGCATCCTGCTGGCGGGCCGCGTGCTGGAAACCGAAGGCGGGTCGCCCTTTGCCCTGGAGTTTCCATCGCAAGTCTTTGCCGCGCGGCTGCACAATTTCCGTTGGCTGCGGCATTTGCGGGCGGAAAAAAGCGATCAGGCGTCGGCGCTGGCGCGCTCCATTCTCAATGACTGGATGGCCGTCCACGGCCGCCGGCTGCAGGGCATCGCCTGGGCGCCCGATACCGCCGCCCAGCGGCTGATCGCCTGGCTGTCGCATTCGCCGGTTCTCCTACAGGGCACGGATAGCGGCTTTTACCGCCGTTTCATGCGTATGCTCGTCCTGCATGTGCGCTATCTCCGCCGGGTTGCGGCAACGACGCGAGACGGAACGACACGATTCCGGGTGCGGATTGCGCTTGCCATGTCCTCGGTCGCCATGCCGAACGGTGCCTCGGCGCTGAAGCGTGCCGGCCAGGCGCTCAATCGGGAAATCGACCGGCAAATCCTGTCCGATGGCGGCCATATCTCACGCAATCCGCGCATAGCGTTGGAGCTGCTTCTTGATCTGCTGCCGCTGCGTCAGACCTATGTCAATCTCGGCCACGATGTCCCGTCGCGGCTGATCCCCGGCATTGACCGCATGTATCCGGCCCTGCGCTTCTTCCGGCATCAGGATGGCGATCTCGCTCTGTTCAATGGCGCGACCTCGACGCTTGCCAACGAGCTGATGTCGGTGCTGCGCTATGATGAAACCGCCGGCCAGACGTTCAAGGCGCTGCCGCACGCGAAATACCATCGACTGGCCGCCGGCCAGGCCGTCATCATCGTCGATACCGGCTGTCCCGCCTCCGCCGACCTCAGCCGCACGGCCCATGCCGGCTGCCTGTCTTTCGAGATGTCCTCGGGCAAGGCCCGCTTCATCGTCAATTCCGGCGCACCGGAATTCGCCGACGATCGCTACCTGCAGGCAGCCCGGGCGACGGCGGCGCATTCGACCGTAACGCTCAACGACACCTCGTCCTGTCAATTTTCCAAGTCGAAGACCCTTGGCCCCATTATGGTCGGGGGAGTGAAAAAGGTCATCGTCGAGCGCGCCGAGACTGAAGACGGCCGCGATTATGTGAGAGCCGCGCATGACGGCTATCTCTCCACCTTCGGCTATGTCCACGAGCGTGAGATCAGCCTCAATGCGGCCGGCACCATCCTTGCCGGCCGCGACCGTTTCTTCGTTCCCGAAGGCAAGAAGCATACGCCGAGGGGCGAAAACATGGCCTCCGCTCGTTTCCATGTCCATCCCTCCATCAGCCTGTTGCAAACCGAGACGGACAGTGCCCTGCTAATCGCGCCGGATGGGGAGACCTGGGTCTTCTCCTCGCCGGGCAACGAGGTGCTGGTGGCCGAGGATATCTTTTTCGCCGATGCCTCCGGTATGCGCTCCTCCGACCAGCTCGAGATTGTTTTCCCGATCGCCGAAAAGCCGGAAATCCGCTGGTTTTTGTCCCAACGGCCATAGGCTAACAGCGTCAGCTATGCTAACGGGGCGGGCATATCGTCCCGCGCCGTTTTCGCCGGACATCTCCTCATGCCAGAGCGGTTCCCGCTCTGTTTTTGTTATCTCGCAATTCCGGACGGAAAACCGCTGCACACTTTTCCTGGAATTGCTTCAGACCGGAGAAAGCCCATGGCCGTCGTTTCCAAGAAAATTCCCGCTCCCGACAAAGTTCAGGTGAAAACCGCGCTTCTGTCCGTTTTCGACAAGACTGGTATCGTCGAGCTAGCCCGCGCGCTCAGCGAACAAGGCGTGCGGCTGCTGTCGACAGGCGGCACGCACAAGGCGATTGCGGCTGCGGGCCTTGCCGTGACCGACGTCTCCGAGGTCACTGAGTTTCCGGAGATCATGGACGGCCGCGTCAAGACGCTGCATCCGAAGGTGCATGGCGGCCTGCTTGCCATCCGTGACGATGCCGAGCATCAGGCGGCGATGAAGGAACACGGCATCGAAGGCATCGACCTCGCCGTCATCAACCTCTATCCCTTCGAAGACGTGCGCAAGGCTGGCGGCGATTATCCGACGACGGTGGAGAATATCGATATCGGCGGCCCGGCGATGATCCGCGCCTCGGCAAAGAACCATGCCTATGTGATCACCCTGACGGATCCGGCCGACTATCCCGAGCTGCTGGAGCAGCTTTCCACGGATGCCGGACAGACGAGTTACGACTTCCGCAAGCGCATGGCCGCGAAGGCTTTTGCCCGCACCGCTGCCTATGATGCGATGATCTCCAACTGGTTTGCAGAAGCCCTCGATATCGCCACGCCGCGTCATCGCGTCATCGGCGGCGTATTGCGTGAAGAGATGCGTTATGGCGAAAATCCGCATCAGAAGGCGGCTTTCTACGTCACCGGCGAAAACCGTCCCGGCGTCTCGACCGCAACGCTGATCCAGGGCAAGCAGCTGTCCTACAACAACATCAACGACACCGACGCGGCCTATGAACTCGTGGCCGAGTTTCTGCCGGAAAATGGTCCGGCCTGCGCGATCATCAAGCATGCCAATCCCTGCGGCGTTGCCACGGGCCCGAGCCTGGTCGAAGCCTACAAGCGGGCGCTCGCCTGCGATTCCGTTTCGGCCTTCGGCGGCATCATCGCGCTGAACAGCCTGCTCGATGCGGCAACGGCAGAGGAAATCGTCAAGCTCTTCACCGAGGTCATCATCGCGCCCGACGTGACCGAGGAAGCCAAGGCGATCATCGCCCGCAAGCCGAACCTCCGGCTTCTCTCGGTCGGCGCCCTGCCCGATCCGCGTGTAGCCGGCCTGACCGCCAAGACCGTCTCCGGCGGCCTGCTCGTTCAGAGCCGCGATAATGCGCTCGTCGAGGACATGGAGCTGAAGGTCGTCACCAAGCGTGCGCCGACAGCGCAGGAGCTGGAGGACATGAAGTTCGCCTTCCGCGTTGCCAAGCATGTGAAGTCGAATGCTGTGGTTTATGCCAAGGACGGCCAGACGGCCGGCATCGGCGCCGGCCAGATGAGCCGCGTCGATTCGGCCCGCATCGCCGCGATCAAAGCGGAAGACGCCGCCAAGGCCATGGGGCTTGCCGAACCGCTGACGCGGGGTTCCGCCGTTGCCTCCGAAGCCTTCCTGCCCTTCGCTGATGGCTTGCTGTCGGCGATTGCCGCTGGTGCTACGGCTGTCATCCAGCCGGGTGGCTCGATGCGTGACCAGGAAGTCATTGACGCCGCCAACGAGCACAATGTCGCGATGGTCTTCACCGGCATCCGCCATTTCCGCCATTAATGGGCGGATATACCAGATCCTAATTTTAGATATCCCGGTTGGCCAGCCCAGCCGGGATTTTCTTTTGCCTATCTCGCCTTGTCGGCGGGATAAGGTGTCCGCAGCAGGAGAAGCAGGCCGCCGGCGAGGAAGACGACCAATGTCGCCATGCCGAGGCGGGCCGAACCGCTCCAATAGGTCATCAGCGAGAAGAACAGTGTCGCCATGAAGCTGGTGGCGCGGCCAGAGAGCGCGTAGATGCCGAAATAACGGCCCGCCTCCGCGACACTAACACTGCGGGCGAGATAGGAGCGCGAGGAGGCCTGCACCGGGCCGAAGGCGATACCGATCAGCAGGCCATAGCCGATATAGGCCTTCTCGGCCGCCGTCCCGAACAGGCCGCCGGAATCGGCGATGGAAAGCGGCACGAAGCCGAAGAGCGTGAAGCCCGGTCCTGTGGAGACGATGCCGAGCGTGGCGACGAGCAGTAGCGTGAGGCTGATGACGACGGTTATCTTTGAGCCCAGCCAGCGGTCGACATAGCCGGCGATGAAGCAGCCGAAAATGGCGATGATGTTGAGGATGATGCCATAGATGCCGATTTCGATGGTCGCCCAGCCGAACATGCCCGCCGCGAAGGTGCCCCCGAGGATCAGCAGGCCGTTGACGCCGTCCTGATAGATCATGCGGGCGATCAGGAAAAGGCTGATGCCCCGCCGGCGCTTCAGCTCGCCGAGCGTCGTTTTCAGTTCACGCAGGCCGGAGCGAACAGCAGCGGCCAGCGGTAGGCCGCGCGCGGCATCCGGCGTGAAGAAGAACATTGGCAGGATGAAGAGGAAATACCAGACGGCGGCGATCGGCCCGGTGATACGGGCGTCCTCGCCGAGCGCTGCGTCGAGACCGAAGAGTGGTGTCAGGCCGAGAATGGTTTTGCCGGTCTGCGGATTGCCGGCCAAAAGCGCCACGACGGCGATCAGCACGATCATGCCACCGAGATAGCCGAGCCCCCAGGCAGCATTCGAGACGCGGCCGACATCGTCCTTGCTGACAAGCCGGGGCATCATCGAATCGTTGAAGACGATCGAAAACTCCGCCGAGATTGAGGCGAGGATCATGAAGATGACGGGATAGATGATTGGCGAGCCGGGGGCAGCACCCCAGAGGCAGAAGAGGCTGGCGATCTTGATGACGGCGAAGAAGGCGATCCAGGGTTTGCGCCTGCCCGACTGGTCAGCGATCGAACCGAGGACCGGCGACAGCACGGCGATAATCACCGAGGAGATCGTCGCTATGTTGCTCCATGTCGTCTGTGCGGCCACCGGATCGGCGGTCAGCCGCGCGACGAAATAGGGACCGAAGATGAAGGTGGTGACGACGGTGAAGAACGGTTGCGCCGCCCAGTCGAAGAACATCCATCCCCAGATGCCTCGCGCCGGCACTTTTGCCGGCGCTTCGTCCCTTATCTCGGTGGCCACCAAATTCCTGTTCCCGATTCCGCCGGTCGGCTATTGAGTCGGGCGGACTGTCTCACCTCACCCGGTCATGCGCAAGGTCGGTCAGGAGGCCGGCGGCAACCGTGATACGCGCCAGGTTCGGATCGCCGCTTTCGCTGAGGCTCGCAAGCTCCTCAGCAATGCGGTTGATGCGGATTCGATCCCCGGCATGCCATGCCTGCACCGGCTGCTTGTCCTTCGGATGGTTCGATAGCGCCGAGATGACGATATCGCGGCGGGCGCCGGCGATCTGGTCGAGGCTGCGTGCCAGGGCCAGGCTCTCATAGTGATCGCCGGTGAGAATGCGGCTGCCGGCCAGCAGCAGACGACCGACGCGGAAGGTCTGCGACACGGTGAAGTAGCTTTCGGCGGCGCGGTTGAGCGTGTCGCCGGTGCGCTCGGCGATCTGCATGATCTCCGGCACGAGAACGAGCGCGTAGATCATGGCGATCTCGCCGGCGAGTTTTTCCGGCAGACCGGCGGCCTGATAGTCCGTCTGGCGAGCGGCGATCTCGGCGGCGAAATCCGCCGGGATATGGCTGAGGAAGAGCGGACGCAGCTTTTTCAATGCTGCCTGAAGCCGGCTAATTGTTTCCTCGATGTTGCCCTTGGCCGCGCCGGTTTTCAGCAGCAGGCGGGTGAGCGCCGTATAGACCTCGGTGATCTCGCCGTAGACGCGGTTCTGCATCTGTCCGCCGACCTTGCCATCCAGCGCATCGGTTTCATTCCAGAGCCGGTCGAGATCGAAGCCGTCGCGAGCGAGCACGGCAGCCTTGACCACTTCGGCGGCCGACGCCGCCGTCGCATCCATCATGCTGACGGCAAAGCCCGGTCCGCCACGGTTGATGACTTCGTTCGCCAATACGGTCGCGACGATTTCACGCTTCAGCCGGTGGCCGGTGATATCTCCGGCATTCGAGCGCTGCATCTTCCCCGGGAAATAGTGGCTGAGCGTCGCGGCGAAATAGGGATCGTCCGGCAGGTCGCTTGCCGCCAGCGCGTCAAAGAGGACGATCTTGGCGTAGGAGAGTAGAACGCCGATTTCGGCGCGCGTCAGCGGCCGGCTATTGGCATAGCGCTCAGTGAAGGTCTGGTCGTCCGGCAGCGTCTCCACCTTGCGGTTGAGCTGCTTGGCGGCTTCCAGAACGCTCATGAAGCGGCTGAGCTCCAGGGCGTTGCCGGTGCCCTTGCGTTCCGTCAGCGAGATCGCCAGCGATTGCAGGTAGTTGTTGCGCAGCACCAAGGTGCCCACTTCGTCGGTCATCGACGCGAGCAGTGTATCGCGTTTCGCCCGCGTCAGGCGGCCGTCATGCATGGCAGATGCTAGCGCGATCTTGATGTTGACCTCGACGTCGGAGGTGTTGACGCCGGCCGAATTGTCGATCGCATCCGAGTTGCAGCGTCCGCCCTTGAGACCGTAGGCGATGCGGCCCTTCTGGGTAACGCCGAGATTGGCGCCCTCGCCGATCACCTTGGCGCGAACTTCTTCGGCCGTGATACGGATCGGATCATTGGCGCGGTCGCCGACTTCCGAATCCGTTTCGGACGGAGCCTTCACATAGGTGCCGATGCCGCCGAACCACAGCAGGTCGACGGGAGCCTTCAGGATCGCCGTGATAATTTCGAATGGCGTTGCCACCGTCTTATCGATGCCGATCGCGGCGGCGGCTTCAGCCGTCAGCGTCACCGATTTCGCCGAGCGCGAGATAATCATCGCGCCCTTCGACAGGACGGACTTGTTGAAATCCTGCCAGCTCGAGCGCGGCAGGTCGAAGAGGCGCTGCCGTTCGGCCAGCGTCTTTGCCATGTCCGGATCGGGATCGATGACGATGTCGCGATGGTCGAAGGCGGCGATGAGGCGGATTTTTGGTGACAGCAGCATGCCGTTGCCGAAGACGTCACCGGACATGTCGCCGACGCCGACGACAGTGAAGGGCGTTGTCTGGATGTCGATATCCATTTCGCGGAAGTGCCGCTTGACGGTCTCCCAGGCGCCGCGGGCGGTGATGCCCATCTTCTTGTGGTCGTAGCCGGCCGAGCCGCCGGAGGCGAAGGCGTCGTCCAGCCAGAAGCCAGCTTCCTGCGCCAGCGCGTTGGCGGTGTCGGAGAAGGTCGCGGTGCCCTTGTCGGCGGCGACGACGAAATAGGGGTCGTCGCCGTCCAGCCGCACCGTGTCCGGCGGCGCGATAATATCGGCGCCGGAGATGTTGTCGGTGATCGACAGCAGCGTGCGGATATAAGTCTTGTAGGCCTCGCGGCCGGCATTGAAGATCTCGTCGCGGCTGCCGCCGACCGGCAGCTTCTTCGGATAGAAGCCGCCCTTGGCTCCAACAGGCACGATGACGGCGTTCTTCACCTGCTGCGCCTTGACGAGGCCGAGCACTTCGGTGCGGTAATCCTCGGCACGGTCAGACCAGCGCAGACCGCCGCGCGCCACCTTGCCGAAGCGCAGGTGCACGCCCTCGACTTCGACGCCATAGACGAAGATTTCTCGGAAGGGCCGCGGTTCCGGCAGGCCGTCCAACAGTTTCGGGTCGAGCTTGAAGGCGAGCATGGCCTTCGGCGTGCCATCGGGGTTTTTCTGGAAATAGTTGGTGCGCAGCGTTGCGTCGATGGCGTTGACGTAGCGGCGAAGAATGCGGTCGTCGTCGAGGCTTGGAACGTCGGCCAGCTCGGTCTCGATGGTCGCATGCAGCTCGGAAAGCTTCTTTACGCGGTTCTTGTCGCTGAGCTTGGGGTTCAGCGTCTCGTAGAACAGCCGGAAGATCGCGGCGGCAATGCGCGGATATTTGTCCAGCGTCGCGGCGATATAATCCTGCGAATAGGCGATGCCGGCCTGGCGGAGATAGCGGGCATAGGCGCGCAGCACATTCGTTTCGCGGGCGGAGAGATCGGCGGAGACGATCAGCCGGTTGAAGCCGTCATTGTCGATCGTGCCGCCGAAGGCGGCAAGGAAGGCTTCCTCTAACGCCGCGCCATGGTGGGCGAGATCGATCGCCGTGCCGCTGCGGGCTTCCAGCTCCATGTCATGGAGCACCACATGACGGCCGGTCGTATCATCCTTGGTCGTGACATAGATGTCGAAAGTCCGCTCGCTGATGACGTTGAAGCCGAGATTTTCGAGCAACGGCACGCGACGCGACAGCGCCAGATTGCCATCGCCATGGAAGATCTTCAGCGACAGGATATCGGTGCCCTCATCCTTGCGGACATAGAAGGCGATGCGGATCGGCTCGGCTCCGGCGGTGGCCGTGATATCCGGCAGGTCGGCGACGGCGTCTTCCGGGGTGAAAGCTTCCTGGAAGGCCTGGCTGACGGAGATGCGTGGTGCTTTCGGCCCGGCCAGCATGACGAAACGCTCGTCCCAACGGGCGGTGATGGCGCGGATCGCCTCTTCGAGCTTGACTTGGGGAATATGCGGCGTCTTGCCACCACTGCGGCCGATGATGAAGTGCACGCGCGCCACGCCGCCTTCCGGGAAGGCCGGATAATAGGCGGAAACACGACCGTCATAGACGGTCTTCAGGTAATTGCCGATCTTTTCGCGCACGAGAGAATCGTATTCCTCGCGCGGCACATAGACGATGACCGAGACGAAGCGGTCGAAATGGTCGATGCGCGGCAGCGCACGGACATGCGGCCGGTCGGTGAGGTCGTTGATCTGTTCCGCGAAGCTCGCGAGCAACGCCGTGTCGATCTGGAAGAGATCGTCGCGCGGATAGGATTCGAGCGTGTTTTCCAGCAGGCGGCCGGAATGGCTGGCTGGGTCGAAGCCGAAGTAATCCTTGACCTTCTGCACCTTCGAGCGCAGCAGCGGCACGTCGACGGCGGCACTGGTATAGGCGGTCGAGGTGAAGAGGCCGACGATGCGCAACTCGCCCGTCACGTTGCCATCGGTATCGAAGCGCTTGACGCCGACATAGTCCATGTAGGCGCGACGGTGGACGATCGACTTGACGTTGGCCTTGGTGACGATCAGGAAATCCGGCCCGTTGAGGAAGGCGAGGATCTCCGGCGTGGTGGTGACGGCGTCCTTGCCCTGGCGGAGAACGAGGACATCCGGATTGGAGAGGATGCCGAGGCCGGTGCCACGATCGCGCTCCACCTTGGCGCTGGCGCCCTTGCCGGAATAGACATATTCGCGCATGCCGAGGAAGGTGAAATTGCCGTCGCGCAGCCAGGAGAGGAAAGCCAGCGCCTCGTCGCGGTCCGCCTTACGGCGGCCGGTCGCCTCATAGATGGAAAGCTCAGAGATCACCGTATCGAGCCGCGCTTGCATCGACTTCCAATCGGAAACAGTCAGATGCGTCTGGTCGAGCACGGTCTGGACGCGCTTAATCAGGTCCGTTGCCTGTGCTGCGGTCAGCGGTGCCAGATGCAGTTGGATATGGCTGACGCGATGGGCCGGATCGCTCGGATGATCGGCGGAATAAAGGCTTGGCTGTTTGCCATCCTCGATGATCAGGATCGGGTGCACGGCCATATGGAGGTCGCGGTAGCTGCTCGTCACCTCGCCCATGACCGATTCATAGAGGAAGGGCATGTTGTGGTCGGTGATCGACAGGATCGAGACGGGCACGCCATCGGGATCGATATCAGCCACCTGCTCGATCGAAACGCGGGGGGACGTGCCGCTCCAGGCTGCGAGCTCCCTTGCTGCGTGTACGGCGGCAAGGGCAAGCATTTCCGGGCTGTAGCGCTCCATGTCGTCATTGCTCGCCCGGCCGAACAGGATCTCCGGATCGAGATGCGTCTCGCCGGTCGCGGCAGCGATCTTTCGCGCCGCCTCGATCTGTTTTTCCCGTTTCGGATTGGTCCTGGACGCCATGAATTTCCTCCAAATTTCAAGATTTTGACCACAGTATCAGAAGATTTATCGAAAAAACTGGCAAAATGAATGCGGATCTGATCGCTTTTCGACGGATTTTGTCTCAAATCGTGAAGAATCTTGCCGAACGTCGTGATCCCGTTGCAAAGCGCATGATAGGGGCGCTGAATTGTCACCATAAGCTCCGCAACAGACGTTTTCATGACTCTGTGAAGCGCGGTTGACAGAGTGACGATAAAGGGATCATCACAACCCCATCGAAGTCGGAAGATCATAACCGGAAGCAAGCATCATGTCGGACAATTCGGCGGGCGCCGTTATCGTCATCTCCAGCCATGTCGTCAGAGGCTCCGTCGGCAATCGTGCCGCCGTCTTCGCGCTGGAAACCCTCGGTCATCCCGTCTGGGCGCTGCCAACCATCGTTCTTCCCTGGCATCCAGGCCATGGTCGTTCGACGCGGCTGACCTTCAATGAAGCTGATTTCGACCATGCGATCGACGATCTTATCGCCGCACCCTGGCTGTCCGAGGTAAAGGCGGTGCTGTCGGGTTATTTCGGCAATGCCGCGCAGGCACATTCCGTGGCACGGCTGGTACGGGCGCTCAGGGAAAAGAACCCCGATCTCTTTTATGCCTGCGATCCGGTCATCGGCGATGCCGGCGGTCTCTATGTGCCCGAGGCGACGGCGGAAGCGATTCGCGATCAGCTGATCCCGCTGGCGTCATTGGCGACACCGAACCGCTACGAGCTTGCCTGGCTCGCCGGAGCGCCGCTGGAGGACAATAACGCCGTGATGGAGGCAGCGCTCGCGCTCGGACCGTCGCGCATGCTGGTGACCTCGGCCGTGCCGATGATGGCCGGTGGCATCGGCAATCTCTATCTCAGTGGCCGCAACGCGCTGCTTGCCGAACATCGCAGCATCGACAATGCCCCGAACGGGCTCGGCGACCTGCTCTCGGCGGTGTTCCTGTCACGGCTCCTGTCCGGCATGGACGAGGAACGAGCCCTGCAAATGACGACGGCGAGTGTCTACGAGGTGCTGGCAAGGGCGGTCAAGCGCGGCAGCGACGAACTGACGCTGGCCGCCGATGCCTCCAGCCTGTCAACGCCGATGGCGATGGTGCAGATGCGCCGGCTGATGCATCCGGCGCAGCGGAAGAAGTAGCGATCGAGCCTGTCAGGAGCTTTTTGCAGTGCAATAGTTGCCATCGGCAGCGGCGCGCTGTAATTCAATCTGCATGGACAGCTTTCCTACTTCCCTTCTGAGCGGCTACCGCAACTTCATGAGCGGGCGTTATGTCGATGAGCGTGAGCGCTATCGCAGTCTCGCCGAGGGCGGCCAGAGCCCATCGACCCTTGTGATTGCCTGCAGCGACTCCCGCGCGGCGCCGGAGATTATCTTCGACGCCGGCCCCGGAGAGCTTTTCGTCATCCGCAATGTTGCCAATATGGTGCCGCCCTATGAGCCGGACGGGCATTTCCATGCGACGTCGGCAGCACTTGAATTCGCGGTGCAGTCGCTGAAGGTCTCCGACATCGTCGTCATGGGCCATGGCCGCTGTGGCGGTATCCGCGCGGCGCTCGATCCCAATGCCGAGCCGCTGTCGCCGGGCGATTTCATCGGCCGATGGATGGGGCTGCTGAAGCCCGCCGCCGAGCAGATCCAGAGCAACGACATCATGACGCAGGCCGAGCGGCAGACGGCGCTGGAGCGCATCTCGATCCGCAATTCGCTCGACAATCTGCGCAGCTTTCCGGATATCAAGGCGCTGGAAGAAGAAGGAAAGTTGAACCTGCACGGCGCCTGGTTCGATATCTCGACCGGCGAGCTGTGGGTGATGGACGCAAAGACCCGCGACTTTATTCGTCCCGAAGCCTGAAAACGCGATAGATCAAACAAAAAAGCGCTCCTGACCATGTGGTCGGAGCGCTTTTTGATGCGTTATTGTGATTATTCGCCGTCGATTTTCTTAGCCATATAGGCAAGAGCCTGCTGATAGACGCTTGAGTCGTTCCAGCCGCCAATCGCCGCGAAATTCGGTTCGCCCGGTTGGTAACCGGCACCGGGGCGCCAGCCATGACCTTTCAGCAAATTGGCTGCGGACGCCAACGCGTCAGCACGCGAGCCAATCAAATCAACCTTGCCATCGCCATCGGCATCGACGCCATACAATACGACGTTCTTCGGCATGAATTGCGTCTGGCCGATTTCGCCATGGGCTGCACCTTTTGCAGACGGGCTGAGATAACCTTCACCGACGAGCTTGAGAGCGGCATAGAGCTGTTCGGTAAACATTGCGCTGCGGCGGCAATCATAGGACAACGTTGCCAATGCCGAGAGCGTATGTTGATTGCCTGTGAAACTACCGAAACCGGTTTCCATACCCCAGATGGCGAGGACCATGCCTGGCGGTACGCCGTAGCGCTGTTCGATACGCCCGAGCAATGCCCTGTTGGCGGCTTTCCTGCTCTTTGCCTGGGCGATGATTGATTGCGCGCCACGCTTCTGTATGAATTCATCGAAGGAAAGCTTGAAGCTCTTCTGACCGCGGTCGGCGCGGATGGTCGGCTGATTGTAGTGGACGTTGGCGAAGGCGCGATCGAGTGTGGATTGGCTGATGCCCTGGCCCTGCGCTTCCTGCTTGAATTCGCGCACCCAGTTGTCAAAACCGGCTGATGTGTTGCTACAGGATGCCGCGTTTGCCGCAAGCGGTGTCACCAACAACAACCCGCCCGCCACGAGAGCTGCCATTCCAGACTTAGTGATGCGCATTCAGAGTCCCCGAATCTCACCGCGCAAACGCGGTAACGTTTTTGAATAGCGCGGCGCCCCCCAATTTCCGGGCCCTTGCGCGGTCTTGTCGTCACC
This sequence comes from Martinezella rhizogenes, assembly GCF_000799715.1. Lineage (GTDB taxonomy): Bacteria > Pseudomonadota > Alphaproteobacteria > Rhizobiales > Rhizobiaceae > Rhizobium > Rhizobium rhizogenes_C. Next base: position 33,626 of record NZ_JUHG01000003.1, on the reverse strand, counting down.
GGACCATGCCAGTATCCGACGGTTCTGTCATTACTACATTTTAGCGATCGATGTTTTTCACTTCACGTGAAACATGCTCGCTCAAGTATATTTTGCAAAAGCCCCGCCTTTCAGTGCGAAATGGCGAGGCTTTTCCTCAAATCCTGCTTAGATGAACAAGGTTTATAAACCGTAAATTGGTTTACAGACGCTTATGCAGCCTGCTTGCGCGGCTTGATCAGGCCACGGTTGATCAGCAGTTCGGCGATCTGGATGGCGTTCAGCGCGGCACCCTTGCGCAGATTGTCGGAGACGACCCAGATGTTGAGGCCATTTTCGACCGTAGCGTCCTCACGAATGCGGGAAATGTAGGTCGCGTCTTCGCCGGCGCACTCATAGGGCGTGATGTAGCCGCCCGGTTCGTGCTTGTCGATGACAAGGCAACCCGGCGCTTCACGCAGGATGTCACGGGCTTGGTCGGCGGAGATCTCGTTTTCGAACTCGATATTGACCGATTCCGAATGGCCGATGAAGACCGGCACGCGCACGGCGGTGCAGGTGACCTTGATCTTCGGGTCGAGGATCTTCTTGGTTTCGGCCAGCACCTTCCATTCTTCCTTGGTGTAGCCGTCTTCCATGAAGGTATCGATGTGCGGGATGACGTTGAAGGCGATGCGCTTCGGGAACTTCTTGTTCTCCATCGGATCGGCGACGAAGACGGCGCGGGTCTGGTTGAAGAGCTCGTCCATGCCATCCTTGCCGGCGCCGGAGACGGACTGGTAGGTGGAGACGACGACGCGCTTGATCTTGGCGAAGTCATGCAGAGGCTTCAGGGCCACGACGAGCTGCGCGGTCGAGCAATTCGGATTGGCGATGATGTTGCGCTTGGTGAACTGCGTGATGGCATCCGGGTTCACTTCCGGCACGATCAGCGGCACGTCGGCGTCATAGCGCCATGCCGAGGAGTTATCGATGACGACGCAGCCCTGGGCGCCGATCTTCGGCGAGTACTTCTTCGAAGTCTCCCCGCCGGCCGACATCAGGCAAATGTCGGTGTCGGAGAAATTGTAGTTCTCCAGGTTCGAAACCTTCAGCGTCCGGTCGCCAAAGGAAACTTCGGTACCCTGCGAGCGGGCCGATGCCAATGCCACGACTTCGTCAGCGGGAAAACCGCGTTCGGACAGGATGTTGAGTATTTCGCGGCCGACATTTCCGGTCGCGCCCACCACTGCAACTTTGAAACCCATTTCACAAGCTCTCTTTCTCTTCTCTCCTCTTGGACGAGGGGGGAACCGCGGTCATAACGACCGGTTCCTGTCCCCAGCCGAGCCGGGGAGAGAGCGGCAGGCCAGAGACGTCAGACGGTTTTCGTCGTCGTTTTGGCCTTGGTTTTGGAAGAAACCGGAAAATAGACATCCCGCCCGGCAGATTGCGCCAGGTGAGCGAAGCTATCGATCTGTTCGAAGCGAAGCATGGAGGTCTTCCTTTTCCGTCGCCGGTTCTAAGAGGTTTTCCACAGGAGTCAAGGATTTTGCGCTCCCACCCCAGTGGGAACGCGGAAATCGGAGCGAAGTTTCAACGATTGGTGTCGCGCGTGGATTCGAACAGGAACCAGGTGCGGCGCTCCGTCTCGTAGAGAATTTAGCGGCGGAACCGGCTGCGATGATCTGCGGAAAGGCCGAACAGGATAATATGAAGACGGGAAAGGTTTGGCAATTGCTCGCTAATATAGCGGATCGGCACTGGGAACATGCGCAATGATGCCGCCTCCCTCGCGGGAGGGAAGCGGCCGGAGGGATGGCGGTTACTTCAGGCCGCCGCCGGCATAGAGGGTTTCGCCGGTGAGCCAGGCGGAATCCTTCGATGCGAGGAAAACGGCGACCGGGGCGATGTCCGTCGGCTGGCCGAGGCGGCCGAGCGGCGTTTGTGAAACCAGATGCTTTTCGAAATCGCTGCCGATGACGCCGGCCGCATGCACGCCTTCGGTCTCGACGCCGCCCGGCGAGATGGTGTTGACGCGGATGTTGCGGGGGCCGAGTTCCTTGGCGAGGATCTGGGTGATGGTGGTAACGGCCGCCTTGGTTGCCGTATAGACGGCGGTGGTCGGCAGGTTCAGGGTGACGGCGTTCGAGGCGATGTTGATGATATTGCCGCCTTCCGGGCCGAAATATTTCACCGCTTCCTGCGTCGTCAGCAATGTGCCGAGGACATTGATGTTGAACTCACGATGGAATTCCTCCTCGGTGATCTCTTCCAGCGCCGCGAATTTGTAGACGCCGGCATTGTTGACGAGGATGTCGACGCCGCCGAAAGCCTCCTTCGCTTCAGCGAAAAGGCGCTTCACGTCGGCGGATTTAGAGACGTCGCCATGCGCGGCGATCGCCTTGCCGCCCTTGGATTTGATCTCGGCCACGACCCGGTCGGCGCCTTCGCGGCTGGATGCGTAGTTGACCACGACGGCGGCACCCGCCTCGCCAAATGCCTTGGCGATGCCGGCGCCGATGCCCTTGGATGCTCCGGTCACGATTGCGACCTTGCCTTCTAGCTTGCTCATGTCATCTCCTGTCGAGATATTGTTAGATGATTTTACAACTATCGAATTGTTGGCGCGAACAAGGCCCCGAAGCGGCAACCGTCATCCCGTCACTTTGATATTTAGATAATCATCTAACTGATACAAGAGCAGACGCATGTGACATGCAAAGAATTGTCAGATGTTGGCGAGCTCGGCCATATAGGAATTGAGCACGTCGCGCCGGAGCAGCAGGTTTGCAAACTTGCCGTCCCGCAGAATTTCGATGAGACCGGCGTTCTCGAGTTCCTTGAGATGATGCGAAATCGTGGCGGCGCTGACAGCGTGACATTGGGTCAGCACGCTGCAAGGCATGGGATCGGCGGTACCGCCGATCTCCTTCAGTATCTGCACGCGACGCGGCTCGGCAAGCGCCCGGGCAATCAATCCCATCTGCCTCTCGCTCAATCGTGTCTGCCCGGCATCCGTCATCGTCTTTACCACATCGCAAGCGGGATGGATTTCCCGCGGATTCACCGCCCCAGATATATGAATGCGAGGGATGCTTGGCAACATGCGGGGTGGGGCGGATGGGGGCAAAATCCCCTACTTCCCCTTCAGCAGCGGTAGTCTCGGCACCGGCCAGCCGGTTTCGCCGATGCGGAAGAGCAGGCCGTAGCGGGAATAGACGATCGCCATCATGAAGGAGAACCAGCCGCCGAGCGCCAGGCCGGCGATGACGTCGCTCGGATAATGTGCGCCGATCATCACGCGCGTTGCGGCGAGCCAGAGGGCACAGGCGATGAAGATGTAGCGATAGCGCGGGAAAAGGAAGGCCAGCGCCACGAAGAAAGCGCCGATGGTGGTCGCATGGCCGGACGGGAAGCTTTCAAAGCCAGCATGGCCATTGAAAGGCGAGAAGCCGAAAGGACCCCAATCCTGGAAATGCGTGGGGCGGGCACGGCCGATGGCGCGTTTCAGCAGATTGGCAAGGATGCCTGAAAGCGCGATCGTCGTCAGCAGATAGCCGCCGATCTGACAGATGCGCAGTGCCTGGCAACGACAGCGCGGCGATTGCAACAGCCGGCTACCGGCCCAGCCCTCGAAAAATAGAAAGGCGCTGATCAGGATGAGCCAGCCGGATTCGCCGAAGTTGGTAAGCATTTTGCCGAAGAAATGGATCGGCGGCGCCATGTTCCTGATGTTGGCGCCCACCGGCCAGTCGAAGAGCAGGGCCGCGAGCAGGACGATATTGGCGGTCAGGAACAGGCAGATTTTCCAATGCGACGGCGCGAAGCCGCTTCTGTTCCGTCGCCAACGCCTGTCGAGAGACGTCAAGATCGCCTGCATGCCCCACCGCCTGTCGCCGATATGTTTGATCCCAATCCGGAATCAGGCGTAGCAGGCTCCTGCTACAGTTTTTTTACGGATTTGAGACGGTCGACAGGCAAATCGAATCGCGGGCGCGGCAGGGGCCAGCCGGTTTGTGTGGCGGAGAAAATTAGGCCGAAGCGGGAGAATAAGATCGCGATAGCAAAGGCGATCCAGGCGCCAAGCGCCAGGCCGGCGGCGACATCGCTTGGGTAATGCACGCCAATGATGATGCGGGTTACCCCGAGCCAGAGACCGATGCCGACAAACAGCAGCCGGAAGCGCGGAAAAAGCAGAGCGAGTGCGGCAAAGAGCGCGCCCACATGCGCTGAATGGGCCGAAGGAAAGCTTTGGAACAGGAAATCGCCGCGAAACGGTTCGAAGCCGAAAATGCCGTACTCACCGTAAAGCGGCGGCCGCGCCCGGCCGATCGCATATTTCAATATATGCACGACGATGCTGGCGGAAAGAACGGAAAAGCCGACATAGGTCACCTTCCGGATGAGATGGGCGGCATGATAGCGGCCCTGCATTCGTGAAAATCGCCGCGTAAGCGGGAGACCGATGGCAAGCGCTACGATGGCGGCGGCAAGAATCCAGACGAGCCTACCGATGTCGGTGACGGCGCCCGCAACCGCGATCAGTCGTGGCGAAAGGTTCTTTGCCGTCTCGCCGAGCGGCGCATCGAAAACCAGGAAAGCAAGAACGACGACATTGACGGTGGTCAGCGCATAGCCGAGCCAGGGAAGGCGTCGATGCCGGCCGCGGCGAAGCTCATAGCGCCGCGCCAGTCTCCGCCATGGCGATGATTGCCTTCGGATCGTGTTCGGCGGCGGGGTGATTTCCGTGCTCATGCGACCGGACATAGGAGGCGATGGTGTTGAGTTCAACAAAAAGCCCCCGCTCCGTGGGTCGGGAGCGAGGGCTTTCATGTTTCACGGGAAATATAGCCGGCGATTTATGCCGAAAGTGCCTTGAATTCGGCGAGGATGGCGTCGCCCATTTCGGTGGTGCCGACCTGGCGGCTGCCCGCCGACATGATGTCGCCGGTGCGGATGCCGCTGTCGAGCACGTTGGCGATCGCCTTTTCCAGCGCGTCGGCTTCGGTGACGAGGCCGAAGGAGTAGCGCAGGCACATGGCGAAGGAGGCGATCATGGCGATCGGGTTGGCGATGCCCTTACCGGCGATATCGGGAGCTGAGCCGTGCACCGGCTCATAGAGCGCCTTGCGCTTGCCGGTCTTGGCGTCGGGCGCGCCGAGCGAGGCTGATGGCAGCATGCCGAGCGAGCCGGTCAGCATGGCGGCGACGTCGGAGAGCATGTCGCCGAAGAGGTTGTCGGTGACGATGACGTCGAACTGCTTCGGCTGGCGCACGAGCTGCATGCCGCCGGCGTCCGCCAGCATATGCTCGAGCTGGACGTCGGCATATTTTTCCTTGTGCGTCGCGGTGACCACCTGGTTCCAGAGCACGCCCGACTTCATGACGTTGCGCTTTTCCATCGAGCAGACGCGATTGCCGCGAGTGCGCGCCAGTTCGAAGGCGACGCCGGAAATGCGTTCGATCTCATAGGTATCGTAAACCTGCGTGTCGATGCCGCGCTTCTGACCGTTGCCGAGGTCGATGATCTCCTTCGGCTCGCCGAAATAGACGCCGCCGGTGAGTTCGCGCACGATCAGAATATCAAGGCCTTCGACCAGCTCGGGCTTCAGCGAGGAGGCCGACGCCAGTGCCGGGTAGCAGATGGCCGGGCGCAGGTTGGCGAAAAGCTGAAGATCCTTGCGCAGGCGCAGCAGGCCGGCTTCGGGGCGGACCTCGTAAGGCACATCATCCCACTTCGGGCCGCCGACGGCGCCGAAAAGAACGGCGTCGGCCGCCATCGCCTTGGCCATATCGGCATCGGAGATCGCCGCGCCGTGCGCGTCATAGGCGCTGCCGCCGACCAGACCCTCGTCGGTAACGAAACCGGCACCCTTCGCCTCGTTCATATAAGTGATGATCTTGCGGACTTCGCCCATGGCTTCAGGGCCGATGCCGTCACCCGGCAGAAGGAAGAGATTGCGCACTGTCATGGGGAAGAGCCTCCGCAAAAGAAACAAGTTGCGCGGTTCTTAGACCTGCAAATGCGGCTTTTCAAGCGAGGAAGGGCGGGAAACGGTACGGTTTTGCGGCTTTTGCGGCCAATCACCCGCATCCCGGCCTTTCCGTGATGCTTACTCAGCCAGACCCAGCGAAGCCAGATAAGCAGCCGATGCCGGGATCTTCGACTTGTCCTTGATCTCGATGACCAGGCGCGGATTGCTGTCGAGCTTGGCAAGGGCGGCAAAGACGGCACGCCAGTGGATGTTGCCTTCGCCGAGGCTCCAGTGGCGGTCGGCATAGCCGTCGGCATCCTGCAGGTGGACGTGCTGCAGGCGATTGCCGGCGGCGTGGACGTAGTAGTCGACCGGCGGTGCGCCGGTGTAGCCGTGAGCATAATGGGCATGGCCGGTATCGATCGATACGGCAACGGCGGGCGAATTGAAGCTGTCGGCGAGGCCGACGCGGATATGCGGGTCCTTGTCCTCGATGTTTTCGATGACCATGGTGAGCCCGATATCCTCGGCGCGCTTGACGGCCTCTTTCAGCGTCTGATGCGTGTATTCGATGATCTTTTCGCGCTCGCCCTTGTTGTTGTCGAGGTTGTTGTAGGACCAGGACGTATAGGGGCTATGGATGACCATCTGCGTGGCGCCGATATTGGCGCAGACGTCGAGCGCCTGCAGGAGGCGCCTGGAAACGACGGCGCGGATATCGGGGTCCTGCGAGGCGATGATGAAACCCCAGAACGGGCCGTGTATGCCGAGACGACCCTGATGACCGTCGAGCAGTTTTCTGGCGCGCTCGGCGAGCGGCGCCCAGTCGCCGTTCAGGATTTCGGCGTCGACGAAGCTCTGCAGTTCCAGGTCGCGCGGCTTTTCGAGTAGCCAGCCACGATGAGTTTCGACGTCGGAAAGCGTCATGGCGGCGCCGACAATAGGAAGGGAGGTCATGGAATGCTCCGATAGGGAGGAGGGGAATTGTTGAGGGCGGGAGAGGCCCGAAGGGCTCCGCTGAATCTGTATGACCCCCGTTTTTGACGGGCATATTACAGCCGGCCGGATCGCATGACCTTTATACGTAGCGGCATAAGAAAAAGCCGGGCTTTTCAGCCCGGCTTCGACACGCAAATGTGATGATGAAATCGATCAGGCAGCCCAGGGATGAGCGGCGGCGTTCGACTTTTCGAACGTGTCGATCGCGGATGCCTTTTCCAGCGTCAGGCCGATATCGTCGAGACCGTTCAGCAGGCAGTGGCGCTTGAATTCGTCGAGTTCGAACTTGAGCGAGCCGCCGTCCGGGCCGGTGATCTCGAGGTTTTCCAGATCGATCGTCAGGATGGCGTTGGAGCCGCGCGAGGCGTCGTCCATCAGCTTGTCGAGATCTTCCTGGCTGACCTTGATCGGCAGAATGCCATTCTTGAAGCAGTTGTTGTAGAAGATGTCGGCAAAGCTGGTCGAGATGACGCAGCGGATACCGAAGTCGAGCAGTGCCCAGGGAGCGTGTTCGCGCGAGGAACCGCAGCCGAAATTGTCGCCGGCGACGAGGATCTTGGCGTTCTGATAGGCCGGCTTGTTCAGCACGAAATCCTGGTTCAGCGAGCCATCTTCATGGTAGCGGGCTTCGGCGAACAATCCCGTTCCGAGACCGGTGCGCTTGATGGTCTTCAGATAATCCTTCGGGATGATCATGTCGGTGTCGACGTTGACGACCGGGAGGGGTGCCGCGACACCGGTCAACTTCACGAACTTGTCCATAGGTCCTGCCTTCAATTTTCGTCTATGCGCGATTATCCTGCCAATAGCGCAAATCCGGCCCAAAATGAAGGGGAATCTTGGACATGCTCCGCAGGTGGGCGCATCCGTCGCGGTGCTGCAATTTAAGGATTGCGCGCACACACCCGCATCGGGAGCGGCAAGTGCCGCCCTGCCCGATATCAGAGGTCGATGATCGTGCCGCGACCGTCGTTCCAGACGCGCATCTCGCGCTGACCGTTGTTCGCCCTGGCGCGCACCGGAACAGGCTTCATCCGCAGCGAAATCGCGCGGCCCACCATAAGCGCGGTGAGAATGCCGCCGACGGTGAGCGTCAGCGAAACGGTAAACAGCGCCATTGCCGCAAACACGGTGATGCCGGCAAGCGCGATGAACAGGGAACGAATGTTTTTCATGGTCGAGACCTCTCTACTCATGGAAATGTGGTCCTCTCTTCTCTCATCTGCAAGAGGAGCGTGGCTTTTTGTTGTCGCGCCATTGTCATCTTGCCTGAAGATCGAAAGCGCGGCAAAACTGGAAGATGAGTAGAGTTGCCCCTCCCCGTTCCGTCTGCCTGCGCCGTTCGGTGCTGAGCGTTCCCGCGATCAACCTTCGCGCGCTTGAAAAGATTGCCAGCCTCGATTGCGATGCGGTCATCTTCGATCTCGAAGATTCCGTGGCGCCGGAGAAGAAGGCGGAGGCGCGCGAGAATCTGCGGCGCTTTTTCGCCGGCCCACCGCTTATCGGCAAGGAACGGATCATCCGCATCAATACGCTGTCATCCGGCCTTGGTGCCGATGACCTGGATCTGGTGCTGGCGCTCGAACCCGATGCCGTTCTCCTGCCCAAGGTCGACGAGCCGCAGGATGTGACTGTTGTCAGCGACAGGCTTGCCGAGGCGGATGCGCCGGAGAGCCTACGCATTTGGGCGATGATCGAGACGCCGCGCGGCATCCTGAATGCCGCTGCCATCGCCGAGGCCGGACGCACGCCGGGAAGCCGGCTCGATTGCTTCGTCGTCGGCCTCAACGACCTGCGCAAGGAGACCGGCGTGCTGCCGCAGCCGGGCCGCGCCTATCTCGTGCCCTGGCTGATGCAGGTGGTTTTGGCCGTCAGCGCCTACGGGCTCGACGCCATCGACAGCGTCTTCAACGATTTCAAGGATATAGAGGCGCTGGACACCGAATGCGGCGAAGGCCGCGCCATGGGCTTTGCCGGCAAGATGCTGATCCACCCGAACCAGATCGAGGCCGCCAACCGGCATTTCGGGTCGGACGAGACGGCAATTGCCGAGGCGGAGGCGATCATCACGGCCTTTGCCGATCCGGCCGCCGCCAGCCTCAATGTCGTCAATCTCGGCGGCCGCATGGTCGAGCGGCTGCATCTTGTCCAGGCAGAAAGACTGGTTCATAAAGCTCGCCTGATTGCAAAACGCCATCGCCCTTCGACAAGCGAAGGGTGAGGCCGATATCTTACGAAAGACGCTTCGATGAAACTCTATCGCCTCCTCACCGGACCGGACGACGCTTCCTTCTGCCACAAGGTCACCGCCGCGCTGAACAAGGGCTGGGATCTCTCGGGCTCGCCGACCTATAGCTTCAATGCCGCAACCGGCGTGATGCAGTGCGGCCAGGCCGTCGTCAAAGAGGTTGTTGGCAAGGATTATGATCCGGAGATGAAGCTTTCCGAGCAGTAAGCGTGCGGCAATAGGACCGCTTTTCTAGCGGTCCGTCGCTTCTTCCGCGCTTTCCTCGATGCGCTCCATGTCCTCGTCGCTCAGGCCGAAATGATGGCCGATCTCGTGGATCAGGACATGGGTGATGATATCGCCGAGGGTTTCCTCGTTTTCCGCCCAGTAATCGATGATCGGCCGGCGGTAGAGGCGGATCTTGTTCGGCATCTCCCCGGTCTGGGCGGTGAAGCGCTCGGATATGCCGCGGCCTTCGAACAGGCCAAGCAGATCGAAGGGCGTTTCCAGCGCCATGTCCTCGAAGATGTCGTCGTCGGGAAAATCCTCGATCAGAATGATGAGATTGCCAGTGAGCGAGCGGAATTCATCCGGCAGGTGGCTGTAAGCCTCCGTGGCCAGCGATTCAAACGTGCTGATTGAGGGCGCGTGGCGGTCCCGCCAATCCTCGCTCTGGTCAATGCGGGCCATGAATGCTTCCTTCCGTAGCTGGTCATATAGAGCCTTTGTTCGGGTTTTTCGAGAGCCGATTGTGGCAGAGGAATATTTTCTCATAGAATCATGTTGACTCTTTCCTCGACCTCTGGAATCCATAAGAACATAACAGGAACATAATTGATCTGGAGCTAACGTCATGGCCGAGACCGCCGTGGCGCGGGAAACGCTTTTTGCCCTGCGTGAAACCATCGCCCGACTTGAAGGCAGGCCGATACCGGCGCTGGCGGCGGCGGCGCATGAGACGCAGGCGGTGGAGCCTGATGCCGGTTCGGCGGATGCTGCCCAGTCGCTGCTTGCGACCGGGGTTTCCGACCTTGACGAGGCGCTGCAGGGCGGCGTGCCGCTCGACGCGCTGACGGAGATCCGCTCGCTGGCCTTGCGCGATGCCGGCGCGGCCAGCGCTTTCACGCTTGCTCTTGCCGCGCGGCTTGGAGCTTTTGCAGGGCGGCTTGGGGCGCAAGCCGCCGGCAAGACCGCGATCGTGTCACCGGTTCTATGGATCGGCGACACGGTCGCGGCGATGGAGGCGGGTCTGCCCTACCCCATCGGTCTCAGGGATTTCGGATTGGAGCCGGCCGGATTTCTGCAGGCCTCGCCGCGCAAGCTGGACGAGGCGCTGTGGCTGGCGGAGACGGCGCTTGCAAGTGCTGCCTTTGCGGTCGTCATCCTGGAAGTGCGCGGCAATCCGGCCCGCTTCGGCCTGACCGAAAGCCGGCGGCTGGCGCTTCGGGCCAAGGCGGCGGGGCGGCCTTTGTTTTTATTGCGGCAGGGGGGCGAGGAGGAGGCAAGCAGCGCCCTCTTCCGCCTCTCCGTCGAACCCGCGCCGGCTTTGGCGCGGCCTCTACCGGACGGATCGATGCTTGGCGGTAGCATCGGTCATCCGGCCTTTCGTCTCACCCTGGAAAAGAGCCGCAACCCGGTGCCTTTTTCCATAACCCTGGAATGGAATGCACATGACCGCCAGTTTTCCCCTGTCCCCGACGCTCAGCGCCCTGCCTTTCCCGGCGAACACGCAGCGCATTCTGGCGTTGACCTTCCCGCATCTGCCGACCGACCGGATCGCCCGCAAGCGCTGGGGCCTATCCTGGCGTACAGCCGGCCGGTTTGAAGCGCCGCCGCTTGCCTGCGCCGGCAAGCTCAGCAATGCCATGCGGCTGACCGCGCTCAACGAGCGGGCAGAGATGCTCGGCCTGAAACTCGGCCTGGGCGTTGCCGAGGCGAAGGCGATCTGTCCCGCTCTCGACGTCGTCGAGGAGGATCTAGGGGCGAACCGTAAGCTGCTGGAGGCGATTGCCGACTGGTGCGATCGTTATACGCCGCTGGTGGCGATCGACGGCAAGGATGGGCTTTTCCTCGACATTACCGGCTGTGCTCATCTCTTCGGCGGCGAAGAGGCGCTGCTCGAGGACATACTGATCCGCATTTCCGGGCTGGGGCTCGATGTCCGCGGCGCCATCTCCTCAGCACCTGGCCTGTCCTGGGCGATTGCCCGTTTTGAGGACAGCCGCGTCGTGCCGCCGGACACCATGGAAGAGGCGCTGGCGCCACTGCCGGTCGCTTCGCTGAGGCTCGGCGAGGAAACCGTCGCCGCCTTGCAGAAACTGGGGTTGAAGCAGGTGGGCGATCTCCTCGCCGCACCGCGGGCGCCGCTCACCCGCCGTTTTGGCGCGCAATTGCTTTTGCGGCTCGATCAGGCCATTGGCCTCGCCGAAGAGCCGATCTCGCCGCGCCGGCCGGTGGCGCAATTGTCAGCCGAGCGGCGGCTTGCCGAGCCGGTGCAGGCGGAGGCCGATATCCTGCAGCTTGCCCGCGAGCTTGCCGAAACCCTGAAGCCGGGGCTGGAAGCGCGGGGCGTCGGCGGCCGCCTGTTCGAGCTCCTGCTGTTTCGGGTCGACGGCGCGGTGTTCCGCATTGCCGCCGGCGCATCGCAGCCGCTGCGGGAGCCAAGGCGGATCGCCGGCCTGTTTACCGAGCGCTTTACCGCCATTCATGACGATCTCGATGTCGGATACGGCTTCGAAATCGTCCGTCTCAATGTTTTGCAGCATGCGCCCTTCGACGCGATGCAGGGCGATTTCGTCGAGGAAGACCGGCAGGGCACGTCGCTCGCCGCCTTCGCCGACCGGGTCGCGGCGCGGCTGGGGCCGGACTGCCTGCAGGGTTTCGAACTGCGGCAAAGCCATATCCCCGAACGGGCCGTCCGACCGGTGCCTGTGATGAACATCCTCGCTACTCGCAGGCGAACAGGCAGCGAATATGCCAGCCACGGCTTTTTCCGAGGCGAACGGCCGCTCCGGCTGTTTCGCATGCCGGAGCCGATCGAAGCCTTTGCCGCTGAAGTGCCTGACGGCCCGCCCCGGCAGTTTCGCTGGCGGCGGATGATGCACCGGGTCCTGCGGGCCGAAGGGCCGGAGCGGCTGGCGGCGGAATGGTGGGTCGAGGAAGAGGAAGATGTCCCGGAGCGCGATTATTTCCGCATCGAAGACGAAGGCGGTCATCGCTACTGGCTGTTTCGCAAGGGACTCTATGGCCGAGGTGAGACGGCGCCGAACTGGTATATGCACGGGGTCTTCGCGTGAGCGGCCAACCGTCCTTTTCCGGGTCGATCCCCTTTTTCGAGATCGGGGCACGGTCGAACTTCTCCTTTCTCGAGGGTGCCTCGCATCCGGAGGAGATGGTGTTGGGCGCGAAGATCGCCGGCCTTGCCGGCCTCGGCCTTGCCGATCGCAACAGCGTCGCCGGCGTGGTCAAGGCGCATGTCATTGCCAAGCAGCATGGCTACCGCTTTCAGCCCGGCGCGCGTCTGATTTTTTCGGACGGCACGCCCGACATTCTTGCCTATCCGCAGAACCGACGGGGCTGGGCGCATCTCTGCCGGCTGCTGAGTGCCGGTAATTTGCGCGGCGAGAAGGGCATTTGCATCCTGAACGAAAGCGATTTGCTGGAATGGGGCGACGAGATGATGCTCGCGCTCGTTCCGAATGCGGTAAGCGTGGAGACGCCGGAAGGGCAGGCAAAGCTGGAGGAATGCCTTGCGCGGCTATGGATGCGCTTCGGCAGGAAGCTCCATATGGTCTTGTCGCCCGCCTATGACGGGCGGGATCGACTGGTCTTTGCGAGTCTTTCCATTCTAGCGCTTCGAAACGGCGTGCGGCTGATCGCCAGCAATGAGCCGCTTTATCACGCAACCGAACGCAAACCGCTTGCCGATATCGTCGTTTCGATCCGCGAGCATGTGCCGATCGCCGAGGCCGGCTTCAAGCTTGCCGCCAATGCCGAACGCTATCTGAAGGGCGGGGGCGAGATGGCGCGTCTTTTCAGGGACTATCCGAAGGCTATCGCCAATACGCAGAAGTTTTTCAGCCGGCTGTCTTTCTCGCTGGATGAGCTGAAGCACAATTATCCTGATGAAAGCGTTCCGGGCGAGACCGTATCGGAAACGCTGGATCGGCTGGCACGGGAAGGCGCGAAACGGCGCTATCCCGATAAGATTCCCGAAAAGGTCGCCAGGCAGATCGATTATGAACTCGAGCTCATCCGAGAACGGCAATACGAGCCTTATTTCCTGACGGTGCATCGCATCATGGACTATGCCCGCAGTCGGAATATTCTGTGCCAGGGTCGCGGTTCCGCCGCCAATTCCACGGTCTGCTATTGCCTTGGGATTACCGAGGTCAATCCGGAGATCACGACGCTCTTGTTCGAGCGCTTCATTTCCACGGAGCGCGAGGAGCCGCCGGATATCGACGTCGATTTCGAGCATGAGAAGCGCGAAGAGGTCATCCAGTTCATCTATGAGCATTATTCCAAGGAGCATGCCGGCCTGACGGCGGCGGTTACCAGCTATCGGGCGCGCTCGGCCGGCCGCGAGGTGGCGAAGGCCTTCGGCCTGTCGGAGGATGTGCAATCGGCCCTGGCGAGCGGCGTCTGGGGCTGGTCGACGGAGGAACTGTCCGAGCGCGAGGCACGGCTTGCCGGCCTCGATCTCAAGGACAAGACGACGAAACGCGTGCTCTCCCATGCCTCGACATTGATGGGGTTCCCGCGCCATCTGACCCAGCATGTCGGCGGTTTCGTCATCACCCGGGATCGGCTGGATGAGGTGGTGCCGATCATGCATACGGCGATGAAAGATCGCTATATGATCGAGTGGAACAAGGACGATCTCGACAGTCTCAATATCCTGAAGATCGACGTTCTGGCACTGGGCATGCTGACCTGCCTTGCCAAGGCTTTCGACCTGCTTCTGCTACACTATGATGTGAAGAAGGCGCTCGCCGATCTTGGAAGTGGCGAGTATCCCGACCGCATACCGGTCTATGACATGATCTGCCGCGCCGATACGATCGGCGTCTTCCAGATCGAAAGCCGGGCGCAGATGAGCATGCTGCCGCGTCTTCGGCCTCGCAAATTCTACGATCTCGTCATCGAGGTGGCGATCGTCCGGCCCGGCCCGATCCAGGGCAATATGGTGCATCCCTATCTCAAGCGGCGGGAGGCCGATCGGGCGGGAAAGGATCTCGACTATCCGAGTCCTGAGCTGAAGGAGGTTCTGAAGCGAACGCTGGGTGTCCCGCTGTTTCAGGAACAGGCTATGCAGATCGCCATTACGGCCGCAGGCTTTACCCCTGCGGAGGCTGACAAGTTGCGCCGGGCGATGGCGACGTTCAAGCGAACCGGAACTATCCACACCTTCGAGAAGAAGATGATCGAAGGCATGGTCGCGAAGGGATACGAGCGCGAATTCGCCAAGAACTGCTTCGAGCAGATCAAGGGCTTCGGCGAATATGGTTTTCCCGAAAGCCACGCGGCGTCCTTCGGCTTGCTTGTCTATGCCTCCTCCTGGCTCAAGACTTACTACCCCGATGTCTTTTGCGCGGCGATCCTCAATGCCCAGCCGATGGGTTTTTATGCGCCGGCGCAGCTCGTGCGTGATGCGCGCGAACATGGCGTCGAGGTGCGGCCGGTGGATGTCAACAGCTCGCAATGGGATTCGCTTCTGGAAGAGGCGCGCTTCGACAGGAATACGATCGAGCCGCGCCATGCGTCGATGCGGGAAGTGATCCGGACGAACCGGGCCGTCCGTCTCGGCTTCCGGCAGGTCAAGGGGCTGTCGGAAACTGATATGGGTGAACTCGTTGCCCGTCGCGGCCTTGGCTATGTCTCCGTGCGCGATCTCTGGCTGCGCTCCGGTCTTGCCAAGTCCGTCATCGAGCGGCTGGCCGATGCCGATGCCTTTCGCTCGATCGGGCTTGAGCGCCGCGAGGCGCTGTGGGCCGTCAGGGCGCTGGATGCGCAAAGTGCCGCCGAAAAGCTTCCCCTCTTCGATCTGGTAGATCGCGCCGACCTGCAGGTCGAGCCCAGCGTGTCCCTGCCGGATATGCTACCCGGCGAGCATGTGATTGAGGATTATCGTTATCTCTCGCTCTCCCTGAAGGCGCATCCGGTTTCCTTCCTGCGTGGGGATTTCGCCCGCATGGGCATCGTAGAGAACCGGGATCTGCCCACCATAGCCAATGGACGGATGGTGACTGTGGCGGGATTGGTGCTGGTGCGCCAGCGGCCAGGCTCGGCGAATGGGGTGATCTTCATGACGCTGGAGGACGAGACCGGTGTTGCCAATGCAATCGTCTGGCCGAAAATGTTCGAAAAATACCGTGCCATCGTCATGGGCGCCCGGCTGGTCAAGATCCGTGGCCGCCTGCAGAGCGAGAGCGGCGTCATCCATGTGGTGGTCGATTACATCGAGGACATGACCCCGGCGCTTGGCATCCTGCAACGCGAAGCCCGGCGTTTCGGCGTCAGCGACCGGTCGGACGAGGCTCTGCGCCCGACCATGGACCATCGGCAAGGCAAGCGGCGTGCAAGCCCGGATCAGGGGCAGGCTGATACCGCGACGGATGGCCGCGGTGATGTCGCCGGGACGGCCCGAGTCATGCCGCGAGGCCGTAATTTTCATTGAAACCCGGAGAAAAACGGGATGCCGCCCTCTCGCCGGGCGATATCCTCGGCTTTGCCCAATGAAAAATGAATCGATTCTTTACTTGACAAGAACCGTCTTCTTTCGCAGATAAACAGGATAGCAAATGTCATGTTTGACGGACTGAGCGAAGAATGCTGGTTTGTAGCTGTAATTACATCACCGACAAGGAAATCCGGGACGTCATCAACGAGTTCCTGGATGAGGACTGTTGGCAGCTCATCGTCCCCGCCAAGGTGTATCACGCCATGTCGAAGCGCGGCCGTTGCTGCGGCTGTTTCCCGAATGTCGTTGATATCATTATACAGACAACCGAAGACTATCATGCCCGTCGCCACTCGACGGAAGCCGAAATATTTGATTTCATGTCCCGCCTGAAAAAATTCCATGAAGAAAACAGGAGAGCGGACATTGAAAGGCGACAAAAAAGTCATCGAGCGGCTTAACGAGGCTCTGTTCCTCGAGCTCGGCGCAGTCAACCAATATTGGGTTCATTACAGGCTTCTCGAAGATTGGGGCTACACCAAGCTTGCCAAGAAGGAGCGTGCGGAATCCATCGAGGAGATGCAGCACGCCGACCGTCTCGTCGCCCGTATCATCTTCCTTGAAGGCCATCCGAACCTGCAGACGCTGGCACCGCTGCGCATCGGCCAGAATGTCAAGGAAGTGCTGGAAGCGGATCTCGCCGGCGAATACGACGCCCGCACCGCCTACAAGAAGTCGCGCGACATCTGTCATGACGCCGGCGACTATGTGTCGATGAAGCTGTTCGAACAGCTGCTGATCGACGAGGAAGGTCACATCGACTTCCTGGAAACCCAGCTCGAACTGCTCGGCAAGATCGGCGAAGCCAAATACGGCCAGCTCAACGCCGATTCGGCTGACACCGCCGAATAATCGCATTCAGATCCGGCCGCTTTTCGAGGCGGCCGGATCTGAACTTGCGTCAGTCTTCGGCCTTCAGACCCGCCAGGTGCTGAAATTCAGCCACTACTTGGTCATAGACCGGGCGCTTGAAGGCGACGATCAGGCCGGGCAGTTCCACCATCGGCTTCCATTCCCAGGCGTCGAATTCCGGCTCGTGGCCACCCGGCGGCGGGTTGATGGCGATTTCGCTCTCGTCGCCATCGAAGCGGAAAGCGAACCAGCGCTGGGTCTGGCCGCGAAATTTCCCCCTGAGGCCGATGCCGATCAGTTGCGGCGGCAGATCGTAGTTGATCCAGTCTTTTGCCTCGGCGAGCAGCGTCACCGTCTTCATGCCGGTCTCCTCATAGAGCTCGCGATAGGCGGCCTCCAGCGGATCCTCGCCTTTATCGATGCCGCCCTGCGGCATCTGCCAGAGCTGCGGCGAGCCGTCATATTCGGAGTTGCCGATCGGAATGCGCTTGCCGGCCCAGACCAGCCCCTCGCGATTCAGCACCATAATGCCGACGCAGGGACGATAGGGCAGGTCTTCGGCTTTGACGGGTGAGTGAGGCTTGCTCATCTTCGTTCTCCAGCGGTCAGGGATATCTACTGCGCAATTCCGGACGGAAAACCGCTAACGCACTTTTCCTGGAGTTGCTTTAGGGTCGTCAGCCAGCGCCGAGATGGCGACGATCTCGATGCCACGCATGGATGCCTCCTGGCTCCATTTGCTGATGGCGTCGATGCTTTCGTCGAAGGCGGAGGCCACGCCGATCGCCGTGCCATTGCGGCGTGCGACGCGCTCCAGCTCGTCGAGCTTCTTCATGATCGCATCTTGCTGCAATTCGCCATCAAGCTGCATGTCGGCGAAAGCATGCGGCGTTTCCAGTGCCTTGGCGACAGTGCCGGACTTGGACTGCGCGGACGATCCGTCGTCGAGGAACAGCAGGCCGCGCTTGCCTATATCGCGCATGACGGGCTGGATAGCGTCGGTGTTCGACAGAAAACGCCCGCCGAGATAGTTCATCACGCCGGTATAGTTGGTGATTTTGCCCATCGCCTTGTGCAGGTTCTCGATGTTCCTGGCGGCGGGCTGCGAGGTCAGAAGCGTCTCAGGCCCGGGGTTGTTGCCGGGATAATCGAAAGGCTCGAAGGGCACCTGGATCAGGATCTCGTGGCCGCCGCGCCGAGCCTCCTGCATCCAGCGCTGCAGGCTGTTGCCGCTGGCGGCAAAGGCAAGCGTGATCTCTTCCGGCAGCTTCTCGATGGCGCGCTGCGTGCCCGTCTGGCTGAGACCGAGGCCGCTGACGACGATGGCGACCCGCGTACCACGGGCGCCAGACCAGGGCCGCGCATATTGGTCCATTGGTCTCAGCCCACTCGGTGCCGTGATCGGCAGCTTGCCGAAGGGCGAATCCTCCAGCAGGCTTTCGTTCGGCGTTGCCGCCATGCGCGGATCTTGGCCGATCTGGTTGGCATTGATCAGTACCGGACCGCTGCCGTCGCGCGCGGTTGGGCTGAACATGGTCACGACCGAGCCATCACTGGTGACGATGCGCGAGGTATTGGCGCCGGATTGCGGATCGACTTCGGTCAGGCTCGGCTGATCGGTTGCGGTGGGCTTGCCGTCGGCTGGCGGCGCGGGCGCCGTCTTCTCGGCTGTCTCGACCGGCGGCGGCGTTTTCTGGAGAGTGTCGCGCAGCAGCGCCGAATAGAGGGAAAAGCTGGCGATCGCGATCAGACAGAAGCTGGCAAGGAGGCGCCCGAAGGGCGGCCGCCGCCGCTTGCGGTCCTGTCCGCGGTTCTGGCCGAGCGGTGCATGCAAATCCGTTCCCAAAGTCCGTATCCACCCCAAGCGGGAAACTGTCTGCCCCAGACTCAAAACACGAAAGCATGATCCGAATAGATTTCGAATGAGATCGCGCTCATTCAGGCGGCGAGAGCGAGATGAGATCAGTCACCTCGCTCCGGATATGAAAAGCGCCGGGTCTGTTTCCAGCCCGGCGCTGTTTCCTTATTTGGAGGAAACCGCCTTTTCCGGATTCGGCGGGAAGGCCGGATCGGTCTTGGCGCCGCGCAGAAGGTCAAGCGCGTAGTTGAGCTGGAGATCGTCCTTCGGATCCGGCGGCACATAGGCGGCCGAGCCGGAGCCCTGGTCGGTCTCGCTCTGGCCCTTGATGTGGCCCGGCAGGCTGGATTCGCCTTCGGTCACCAGCTTGCCCTTCAGCTCGTCCGGCAGCGGTTGGTCGACCTTGATGTCCGGCGTGATGCCGGTACCCTGGATCGAACGGCCCGACGGCGTGTAGTAAAGCGCCGTCGTCAGGCGCAGCGCGCCGTTGCCATCGCCAAGCGGGATAATCGTCTGCACGGAGCCCTTGCCGAAGGACTGGGTGCCAACGACGGTGGCGCGGCGCAGATCCTGCAGGGCGCCGGCGACGATTTCAGAAGCAGAAGCCGAGCCGCCGTTGATCAGCACGATGATCGGCTTGCCGTCGGTGATGTCGCCCGGACCGGCATTGAAGCGGCGGGTTTCGTCCGGATTGCGGCCGCGGGTGGACACGACTTCGCCGCGCTCCAGAACATCGTCGGCAACATTGATCGCCTGGTCGAGCAGACCGCCCGGGTTGAGGCGCAGGTCGAGGACATAGCCCTTCAGCTTGTCGGCCGGGATATCCTTCTTGATCTTGGCAATCGCGGCCTCGAGATCCGGCGTGGTCTTTTCGGTGAAGGAGATGATGCGGAGATAGCCGACATCGCCCTCTTCGCGCGACTTCACGGCGGCAACGGCGATCACGTCACGGATGATGGTGAGTTCGATCGGCTTGTCGGCGCCCTTGCGCATCAGCGTCAGCTTGATTGGTGTCTTGACCGCGCCGCGCATCTTTTCGACGGCGTCTTCCAGCTTCAGGCCACGCACGGACTGGCCATCGATGGCGGTGATATAGTCGCCGGCGAGAACACCGGCCTTGGCGGCGGGCGTGTCGTCGATGGGGGTGATGACCTTGACCAGATCGTTGTCCATCGTCACTTCGATGCCGAGACCGCCGAATTCACCCTTGGTCTGGGTGCGCATGTCGTCGGCATCCTTGGCATTCATGTAGCTCGAATGCGGGTCCAGCGAGGTCAGCATGCCGTTGATGGCGGCTTCGATCAGCTTGTCTTCCTGGGGCGGCGTCACATACTGCGCGCGCACACGTTCAAAGACATCGCCGAAAATCGACAATTCCTTGTACGTGGAAGAACCAGCGGCTTCCGCCGGCACTACCGCCGTGTAGATAACGCTCATCGCGGTCGCACCCATCAATGCGCCAACGAGAACAAGAGAAGCCCTACGTATCATTGCGTGCCTTTCCAGTATCCTTTGAGGTCCACCAGGGTCGAGAATCGACCGGCTTCCCATCTTTTCGAAATTCAATGTAAAGCGTTGGCCGATCTGTTTCCAGCGCCAATGCAGTCGCACTCGCGACTCTTTTTTGGCCCATCACCGCGAGCGGCTCGCCGGCGAAAACAAATTTGCCCAGACGCGTCTTGATCGCGTCCATACCCGACAGCACCATATGGTAGCCGTCGCCCGTGTCTAGAATGACCATCTGGCCGTAGCTGCGAAACGCGCCGGCGTAAACGACTGTCCCATCGGCAGGAGCGGTGACGAGTGCATCGGGGCCGGTTGCGAGCGTGACGCCCATCGCCGTATGTCCCGTACCGTCGTCGTCGCCGAACTGGCGGAGAATATCGCCCGCCACAGGCAGCTCCAATTTCCGTTTAAGATCGGAGAACGGATATGCGGGCGCAATGCGGTTTTTATCGGGCACTCCGCTTTCGGCCAGGGCCTTGGCCTGCTCGCGCTGCTGATCGGTCAATTGTTCCCGGCGGGCCTGTTCCGCCCGCGCCGCGGCGGCGGCGTCGCGCACCGAGCCGATCTGGCTTTCCAGCGAGGCGACGAGGCCTTCGAGGCTGGTCGCCTGGCCCGCCAGTTCCTCCGAGCGCTTGCGCTCTGTATCGAGTTTTGTGGCGTTCTCGTGGCTCAGCTTGTCGTTCTCGCTGAGCAGCAGGTCCATGCGCCGCTCCTCCTCCAGACTGTTGGTCATGGTGGTGGTGAGGTCGGTCTTCTCGGTGACGGTGGCGGCGTGCAGCTTGCTAAGATCGGTCAGGTCGGCGATGAGCTTGTCCGTCTCCTTGCGCATGCCGGGAACGACGGCGCCGAGCAGGATGGCGCTGCGCACCGAGGCAAGCGCATCGTCGGGCGTGACCAGCAGCGCCGGCGGCGGGTTGCGGCCCATGCGCTCCAGTGCTCCCAGAACCTCGGCCAGCAGCGCGCGGCGGTCATGCAGCGACTTGCGGATCTTGTCTTCCTTGACCGCGAGATCGGTCAGCGTCTTTTCGCTCCGCTGAATCTTGCGGTCCAGATCCCTGCGACGGGTGGCGCTGTCGATCAGTGCCTGGCGCAGGCTGGTGGTGCTCTTGTCGAGCGCGGCGATGCTGTCTGTCAGGGCTTTCGTCTTGTCGGAGGAAAGGTTGATCGTCTTCGACAGATCCTCCAGTGCCGCGCGGGTCTCGTCGCGCTTGCGGGAAAGCTCGGCGGCCGGATCCGGCGCCTGTTCCGCTGGTGGTGGAGCGGCGGCAGGCTGGTCGATCGTCGCCTGCGAGCCGCCGTCTTCTTGTGCCAGTGCCATGTCCCGGAACTGAAATGGCCCCGCCACATAGGCACCGACGCCAAAGCACACCGCCAGGGACGGCAGCAGCAGGCGGGAAAACGTGGGCGGGGTTTTTCTCATCCAGTCGGTTCGGGCTTGGTCCCTTTAGATCGCGTGAAATTAAGCTGATTTGCCGCGATTACCTAGGAAGCATCATCATTTTTCCGGCGGGAATCAAAACACGCCTGTGTGAGCGTTCCGTTAACGCAAAACGGCGGAAAGCCAAACTGTTTTCGAGGAGCCGGATCTGCGGCGGCGGACGGTCAAACCCGGTGGTAGGGGTGTCCCGACAGAATGGTGACGGCGCGGTAGAGCTGTTCGGCGATGAGAATGCGCACGAGCTGGTGCGGCCAGGTCATCTTGCCAAGGCAGATGGTGGCGTCGGCTTTGTCGTAAAGAGAGGGATCGAGGCCGTCGGCGCCGCCGATGGCGATCGTCAGGTCGCGCTTGCCCTGATCGCGGAAGGTGCCGAGCAAAGCGGCGAAGGCTTCGCTGTCGAGCGCCTTGCCCCGCTCGTCGAGGAGAATGAGGATACCGCCGTCCGGATGCGCTTTTTGCAGCAGAACCGCCTCTTCGCGCTTGCGTGTCTCGCCGTTGGAGGCACGACTTTCGCCGACCTCGGTCATCCGTGCCAATTCCAGGCCGATCGCCGGACCGGCCTTGGCGAAACGGTCGAGATAACGGGCCGCAAGATCCTTTTCAGGGCCGGTTTTCAACCGTCCCACGGCAAAAAGACCTATTCGCATTCCCACTCCCAAGCATATCCGCCGTTATGGCGGCACGCATATAGACTGTTGCCGGACAATCATGTCCGGCGCTTCAAAATAGCCTGCCGGGACCGGGAAATGCTTCCGGGAACCGGTTAGTGCAACGTGCCCTCGTCAAGGTCAGGCGCGGCCCACATCTTTTCGATGTTGTAGAACTCGCGGATCTCGGGACGGAACACATGGATGATGATGTCACCGGTGTCGATCAACACCCAGTCACCGCCTTCGAGGCCTTCGACGCGGGGAGAGCCCAGGCCTTCGTCCTTGATGTCGGTGGTCAGGTGGTCGGCAATCGCCAGGACATGGCGGCTCGAACGTCCGGAGACAACAACCATGTGGTCTCCAAGCGCGGATTTGCCAGCAATGTCGATGGTGACGATATTTTCGGCCTTGGAGTCCTCGAGGCTAACGAGGACGGCTTGCAGGGCTCGGGCGGCGGCATCGACGCCACGTTCCGGGCTCTTCGGGATAACGACTGGCGTTCTTCCCTTGGCGTGTACTGTTGTCAGTGCTTTTCCTTCCTTGAGTAACAGAACATGCACACAGGTGATCTGAGTCGATCACACTACAAAGATAGGCATCAAAGCATAAAGGTTTCAAGACGCCGGCTGGTATCTATTGGCCGTGAGGGCAAGCTTTTGTGTCAAAGGCCGCTTCTTTCGCACCATATATGGGCAATTGTTCGCTCAAGGAGCCGATTAAAGCTTCCAGTGATGTAATATCCGTCGAATTTGCGTGGCATGTACAGGCGCGCGAAGGCCGCGTATACACGAGAGCAGACCGAAACGCTCCGATGCCATGACCAAAGCTCCGCAACCATCTCTGAAGCCTATCCTCCGTGTCCATTTTTCGGGGCAGGACAGGCTTGGGCGCGGCAAGATGGAACTTCTTGAGCATATTCGCGAAACCGGCTCGATCTCGGCCGCCGGCCGCGCCATGGACATGTCCTATCGCCGCGCCTGGCTGCTCATCAGCGAATTGAATCACATGTTCCGGCAGCCGGTGGTCGAATCGCAGCGTGGCGGCCAGAAGGGCGGCGGCGCGGTGCTGACGCCGTTCGGCGAGGAGCTGTTGCAGCGGTTCCGCTCCATGGAAGGCGCGGTGCGCGCGGCAATCGCCGGCGATCTCGCATGGCTGGAGGCCAATCGCAGCGATGGCGACGAGGCTTCGGAGCCCTGATCGATCTTACGATTCGAGCGCCACGGTCTTGATGACCACATGGATGGGCAGTCCAACACGCAGATTCATGCGTTCGGCGGAAAATTGGGTGATGCGGGCGAGTACGATGTCGCCGCCGCAATCGACCTTCACCTCCACCGTGCCGTCGGCGGCAGCGCCCATCGCCAGCATGTAACCGTCGAGAATGTTGAGGGCGCTCAGGCCCTCCGGCCTGGCTGTCGCCAGCATGACGTCGCGGGCGGGAATATGGACGCGGACGGTCTTGCCGATACCGGCCGCTTCGCCGGGCACGAAGAGCTTTGCCGCCTTCAGCGCCACGATGGTCAGGCGATGCTGGTGGTCGATATGCTCGACGCGGCCTTCGAGCAGGACACCGGCGTCACGACGATCGCTCGCCTGCGGGCCGGAAAGCTCACTGAAGATCTCGACCGCCGGTCCCATCGCCTCCACCTTGCCGTCGCGCATGACGACGACGCGGTTGGCAAGCCGCGCCACCTCGGAGATCGAGTGGCTGACATAGATGATCGGCACCCTGGTTTCGTCGCGCAGACGCTCAAGATAGGGCAGGATCTCGGCCTTGCGGGCTTCGTCGAGTGCAGCCAGCGGCTCGTCCATCAACAGCAGCCGTGGCGACGATAAAAGCGCGCGACCGATGGCGACGCGCTGTTTCTCGCCGCCGGAGAGCTTTCCCGGCCGCCGATCGAGAAGCGCTTCGATGCCCAAGAGATCGACGACACCGTCGAAGCTTTCGCCGCGTTCCTTCTTCGGCGCGAACCAGCGGCCGTAATTCAGGTTCTGCCGTACGGATAAATGTGGGAACAGTCGTGCCTCCTGGAAGACATAGCCGAAGCGGCGGCGATGGCGCGGCACGAAGAGATGCTTGTCGCTATCGGCGAGTACGTCGCCGTCGAGTCTGACGCGGCCATGGTCGGGGCGGATGAGGCCGGCGATGATGCGGATCATCGAGGTCTTGCCGGAACCGGACCGGCCGAACAGCGCCGTAACACCGCCGTCAGTCGTGAAGGTGGCGTCGAGCGAGAAGGCACCCAACCGGTGGCGGATATCGACGGAGAGCGTCATTCGAAATCCACCCTCTTGCCGGCGAGATAGGCGAGGAATTCCGAGGCGAGCAGCGCCGCCATGGAGATGATGATGGCTATGATCGTCAGCCGCATCGCGCCGGCATCGCCGCCTGGCACCTGCGTGAAGGTGTAGATCGCCGAGGACAAGGTCTGCGTTTCGCCGGGAATATTGGAGACGAAAGTGATGGTGGCGCCGAATTCGCCCATGGCCTTGGCGAAGGACAGGATCATGCCGGCGATGATGCCGGGCAGGATCAGCGGCAGGGTGACGGTGAGGAAGATCCAGAGCGGGCTGGCGCCGAGCGTCCCGGCCGCCTCTTCCAACTTGCGGTCGACTGCCTCGATCGACAGGCGGATGCTCCTGACCATCAGTGGAAAACCCATGATGCCGCAGGCAAGGGCGGCGCCCGTCCAGCGGAAGGACAGCACGATACCGAGATACTGATCGAGCAATGAACCGATCGGGCCTTTGCGGCCGAAGAGGATGAGCAGGATGAAGCCGGTGACAACAGGCGGCAGGATCAGCGGCAGATGGATGAGGCCGTTGAGGATCGACTTGCCCCAGAATCTGCCACGGGCGAGCAGCAATGCTGCGACGATGCCGAAGGGCAGGCTCACCAGCATGGCGACGGTCGAGACGCGCAGGCTGAGCTCGATCGCCGTCCATTCGTCATTGCTCAAACTAAATGCGTCCAAGTCCCGCCTCGTAAAAACATGTCAGGCTCGCCCTCAGTTGGCGAGCCTGTGGTGATAAGCTCTTTGCCTATGGTCGAACGATGAGGCTCATCGCTTTAGGACTGTGAAGCCTTCATGCTCGAAGAACGGAACAGCCTTAGCCGATTTCAGATAGTCGACATAGGCCTGCGTATCCGGGTTGGTGCTGGTGGCCGTGATGGCGATCGGATAGACGATCGGCGGATGGCTGTCTTCCGGAAAGGTGCCGACGACGGCGACGCCCGGATCGGCGGCAACGTCGGTCTGGTAGACGATGCCATAGGGGGCTTCGCCGCGCGACACTAGGGAGAGGGCGGCGCGTACGCTTTCAGCGCCGGCGACCTTCTTTTCGACGGACGGCCAGATGCCGAGCTTTTCGAGCGCGGCCTTGCCATACTTGCCTGCGGGCACCGATTCCGGCTGCCCGATCGCCAGGCGTCCGTCGCCGAGAAGGCCGGCAAGGTCCAAGCCCTTTTTGATTTCGACCGGTGTGGCCTTGTCCTTGGCGGCCACGAGAACGAGCTTGTTGCCGAGCAGGTCGACGCGGCTGTCATCCTTGATCAGCTTTTTCTCGGCGACATAGTCCATCCAGTTCTTGTCGGCGGAAATGAACACGTCGGCGGGAGCGCCGTTCTCAAGCTGCTTGGCCAACGGTCCGCTTGCCGCGTAGGAGACGGTGACCTGCTTGCCGGTTTCCTTGGTGAAGGCGGCGTCGAGGTTATCGAGCGCATTTTTCATGCTGGCGGCGGCAAAGACGGTGATCTTGTCGGCGGCGAGCGCCGGTGCCGAAATGGCCGACAGGCCGAGCCAGGCGGCAGAGAGGGCGGCAGTTGCAAGTTTAAACCATTGGCGGCGACCGGTGGCCATCATATTTCTCCCAGAGATTGTCGAAATATCTTGAGAGATATAACGGCCGATGAAGCTTGGCTAGGGGATATATTCATAAAAATATAGCGCTACTGCGAGCTGTAACCACACGAATTTTATGGGTTTTCTCCGCAAGGTGCATATTGAGGGCACTTGCCCTTGCGCAAATGCATGGCTAGAATTGCCCAAGACGATAGCGAACGCTCACACCGTAAGACATATCGTAATGAATCGTGCAATTTCGCCATTATTTGCGAAGGCATGATTCTTGGAAAACGGCTGACTGTATGTGTGAATGATGTAAAATAAGCGTTTTTTGGGCAGGAATTTTTCATAGCTATGATCTAGGTGCATTGCTGCATTGCGCTATCGGCGATTTATCTTTCGGTCAAATCTGCTAGAACTTAAGCATCGGAACGGCGATCTCCTCCTCCCAATGCCTTCCGATATGGGTCAGCAACTCTCCTCCTCCCTGTTGCTGATCAGGTTTGAAAGCCCGACGGATCTCCTCCCCCGTCGGGCTTTTCATTTTTGGAGGTTTTTCCCGAAATCCTGCTTGATGCTGTGCCGATGCCGTTATTGCGCGGCGCGCAGGGCCGTCGAGCTTAGCGTCGAACGCCGACCGTGGATGAAGGTCCAGGCCGGTGCCCGCTTTTTCCAGAGCACGCGGGCATCGTCTTCGTCGACACGGGCATATTGAAACGTCTTGGCCATCTTCGCGGAGAGGTAGGAGAGGGTCGATCCCGGCCGGTCGATGACGGCGATCGGGAAGGTGCGGGCGATTTCTTGCCATTTCTGCCAGCGATGAAATGTGTTGAGGCTGTCGGCGCCCATGATCCAGATGAAATGAATATGGGTGTTGCGCGCCTTGATGTAGGCGAGCGTGTTGGCCGTGTAGCTCATGCCCAATGTCTGCTCGAAAGCCGTCACCTTGATGCGTGGATCATGGGTGATCGCCTCGCTGAGCGCGATGCGCTCGGCAAGCGGCGCCAGGTGATTGCGGCTCTTCAGCGGATTGCCCGGCGTTACCATCCACCAGAGCTGGTCGAGACCAAGCCGACGGATGGCGACTTCGGCCACCAGCGCATGGCCCTGATGCGGCGGGTTGAAGGAGCCACCGAAAAGACCGACCACCATGCCGCGTTCGGCATGCGGCATGCGCAGATGGCGGTAATCGATCTCTTCTTTCAGCACGTCAGGACCGTATCTGTCCGGTGCCGCGCACGCGGTATTTGAAGGAAGTCAGCTGCTCGACGCCAACAGGCCCGCGCGCATGCATCTTGCCCGTGGCGATGCCGATTTCCGCGCCCATGCCGAACTCGCCGCCATCGGCGAACTGGGTCGAGGCATTGTGCAGCAGGATTGCCGAATCGATCTCCGTAAAAAAGCGCTCGACCACGGCAGGGTCCTCGGCAATGACAGCTTCGGTATGATTGGACGAATATTTGGCGATATGGGCAATCGCGCCGTCAATGCCGTCGACGATGGCGACGGAGATGATGGCGTCGAGATATTCCGTCGACCAGTCCTCTTCCGTCGCAGCTTTCAGGCCCGGCACCAGCCGGAGCACCTCGGCGGAGCCGCGGATTTCGCAACTGGCTTCAGTCAGCCCATCGAGCAGGGGCTTCAGATGCGTTGCCACGACCTTGGAATCCACCAGCAGCGTCTCGGCCGCGCCGCAAATGCCGGTGCGGCGCATCTTGGCGTTGACGACGATCGCCTTTGCCATGTCGAGATCGGCGGAGGCGTCGATATAGACGTGGCAGAGGCCCTCGAGATGGGCGAAGACCGGTACGCGCGCTTCGTTCTGCACGCGCGCCACCAGGCTCTTGCCACCGCGCGGCACGATGACGTCGATCGTGCCTTCCAGTCCACGCAGCATGGCGCCGACGGCGGCGCGGTCGGTGACGGGCACCAGCTGGATCGCATGTTCCGGCAGGCCGGCGACCTTCAAGCCTTCGACCAGGCATTCGAGGATCGCCTGCGACGAGCGGCGCGAATCGCTGCCGCAGCGAAGAATCACGGCATTGCCAGCCTTCAGGCACAGTGCGCCGGCATCGGCGGTGACGTTCGGGCGGCTTTCGAAGATGACGCCGATGACACCGAGCGGTGTGCGGACGCGCTCGATCTTCAGCCCGTTCGGCCGATCCCAGGCGGCGATGACTTCGCCGACCGGATCCGCCAGCGCGGCAATGGCGCGGATGCCCTCGGCCATCTCGGCGACGCGCTTGTCGTTGAGCGTCAGGCGGTCGACGAAGGAGGCGAGAATGTCAGTGCCTTCGATATCCTTCAGATCCTTGGCGTTCTCGGCGAGGATATGATCCTTGCGGGCGAGGATGGCGTCGGCCATGGCATTCAAAGCCCGGTTCTTGCTCTCCGTCGAAGCAAAGCCTAACGGTCGCGACGCAGCCCGGGCCTTGCGGCCGATATCGTTCATCAGCGCGTCGATGTCGGGGCTTTGTGCGACGGTATCAAGCATGAGCTTCATCCTTCTTCAGTTTTTCGGCCTTCGTCTTGACGGACGCGGTCATGACGAGGTCGTCGCGGTGCACCATGGCGGCGCGGCCGGCATAGCCGAGAATTGCCTCGATCTCCGCCGATTTGCGGCCGGTAATCTGGCGGGCTTCCTCGGCATCGTAGCCGACGAGGCCACGGGCGATTTCCCGGCCGGAGGGACCGATGACGGCAATGGTGTCGCCACGGCCGAAATGACCGGTGACCTTGCGCACGCCGGCGGGCAACAGGCTCTTGCCGGCGCCGAGCGCGGTGACGGCACCCTCGTCGACATGCAGTTCGCCCGCCGGCTGTAGCTGCCCGGCAATCCAGGTCTTGCGGGCGGTAACGGGCGTGCCCGATGGCGCAAACCAGGAGGAGCGCGCGCCATTTGCAATGGCGTTCAACGGGCGCTCGGTCTTGCCCGACGCGATGATCATCGCGCAACCGGCACCCGTGGCGATCTTGCCGGCATCGATCTTGGTGCGCATGCCGCCACGCGACAGTTCCGAGGCGGCACCGCCGGCCATCGCCTCGATTTCGGGCGTGATGTCGGCGATCGTTTCGAGGAATTTCGCCTGGGGATCGAGATGCGGCGGGGCGGTGTAGAGGCCGTCGATGTCCGACAGCAAGATCAGCAGGTCGGCGCCAGTCATGGTGGCGACGCGGGCGGCGAGGCGATCATTGTCGCCATAGCGGATTTCGCTGGTGGCGACCGTGTCGTTCTCGTTGATGATCGGCACGGCGCCGATCTTCAACAACTGGTTGATGGTGGCGCGCGCGTTGAGGTAGCGGCGGCGCTCCTCGGTGTCGCCGAGCGTCAGCAAGATCTGGCCGGCGACGATATCGTCATGCGACAGACTTTCCGACCAGGCGCGCGCCAGCGAAATCTGGCCGACGGCCGCAGCCGCCTGGCTTTCTTCCAGCTTCAAGGCGCCGGAGGGAAGGTCAAGCACCGAGCGCCCAAGCGCGATGGCGCCGGAGGAGACGACGAGGACATCGACGCCCTTGGCCTTCAGCCCGGCGATATCGGCGCACATGCCATCGAGCCAGGTCTTCTTCAGGCCGGTCTTGCGGTCGACGAGAAGCGCCGAGCCGATCTTGATGACGATGCGGCGGTAGCGATCGAGCGACTTGCGGGCAGTCATCCCTGCTGCTCCCCGCCGTCACTACGGCGCTCGTGATCGCCGTCACGATCGTCATTGTCCTCACTTTCGTCTTCATTGCCGGAGGACGGCATATCGCGATGGCGCACCTTCAGCGCTTTCATCGGCGCTTCCTGCCCGGTATCGCCATTGGCTTCGACGATGATGTCGCGCAGAGCACGCAGCACTTCGGTCATGCCGCTGCCGGTAATGGCGGAGATGCAGAACGGCGTCTTGCCGCAGGCCCGCGCCAGTTCGCGCGTCTTCTTCTTCAGCGTTTCCGCGTCCACCACGTCGATCTGCGACAGCGCCACGATCTCCGGCTTGTCGGGGATGTCGTTGCCATAGGCCTCGAGCTCGTGCTTGACGGTCTTGTAGGCCTTGCCGACCTTCTCTTCCTGGGCGGAGACCAGATGCAGCAGCACGCGGGTGCGCTCGACATGGCCGAGGAAGCGGTCGCCGATGCCGACGCCCTCATGCGCGCCCTCGATCAGGCCGGGAATGTCGGCTAGCACGAATTCCTGGCCGTCGATGGTGGCGACGCCGAGATTGGGGTGCAGCGTGGTGAAGGGATAGTTGGCGATCTTCGGTCGGGCGCGGGTGACGGCGGCAAGGAACGTGGACTTGCCGGCATTCGGCAGGCCGACGAGACCGGCATCGGCGATCAGCTTCAGCCGCAGCCAGATGGTCTTCTCTTCACCCGGCAGGCCGGGATTTGCCCAATCCGGCGCCTGGTTGACCGAGGACTTGAAATAGGCGTTGCCGAAGCCGCCATTGCCGCCGGCGGCGACGCGGTAGCGCTGGCCCTCCCGCGTCAGGTCGCAGATCAAGGTTTCCTCGTCTTCCTCGAAGATTTGCGTGCCGACCGGAACCTTCAGCGTCACATCGGCGCCCTTGGCGCCGGCGCGGTTGCGGCCCATGCCGTGCGTGCCGATGGTGGCCTTGAAATGCTGCTGAAAGCGGAAATCGATCAGCGTGTTCAGCCCGTTGACGGCCTCGACCCAGACGTCGCCGCCGCGGCCGCCATCGCCGCCATCGGGGCCGCCGAACTCGATGAATTTCTCGCGCCGGAAGGAGACGCTGCCCGCGCCGCCGTCACCAGACTTGATATAGACTTTTGCTTGGTCGAGAAATTTCATGTTGCGTCCGTCACTCGGTATCGGCGCATGACTTTCCCGGATCGAACGGGATTGGGGAAAGCCTACGCGCGCTTTTCAATTGTTACCGCACCCTTTGCATATTCATCAGCATATGCAGCGCGGTCATTTGCCCGTCATGTCGCCTTCGATATAGGCGGTTCAGCCGGAGGTCAAAGATTATCGTGCGGTCGATGACCCATAACATCAAGGATCAAGCGATCAATTCTGTCGATGCTTCCGATCTTACATCCCGCGGATCAAGATTGAAGGCCGACAACGTCATCGCCGGCGGAACCGGCGATGACTGATTTTGAGGCTTCACATTGTCCGTGAGAGCCGCAGCGCGCCTGGTTTCAGCACGGTTTCGATATGCGGAACCATGGTGTTGCGGGCGAAGCTGTAGACCTCCGAGCAGCCGATGATCTCGAAGCCAAGCTTCTGTTGCAGCTTCAACGAGGCCGGGTTGTCGGCAAAGATGCCGGAAAACACCGCAACGTCGGGCATGCGTCGGGCAAAACGCTCGAGGGTGGCCCCGACCGCCTCGCCCATGACGCCGCGCCGCCAGTAGTAGCGGTTCAGCCAGTAGCCGAGATGCCAGCGGCCATGCCTGAGATCGATGCCGACCATGCCGATATGGACATCGTCTTTCTCGGTGACGGCTAAGTCCCATCCGGTGTCGAGGCCGGCTGTGTGCTGGACCAGCCAGTCCAGCGCATCCTGCCGGTCATAGGGCGTCGGCACGCGGGCGAGCATCCGCGTCACGGCGAAATCGGAGAGCGTTTCCGTCATGGAGTCGGCATCGCTCAGGCGGTGCGGCCGCAATGTCAGCCGTCCCGTCTGGATGACCGGTGTCGGTCCGGGCGTCGGCATCCTGGTGTCGCGGCGGTTGAGGGCGAGGGCGTTCATCTCAGACCTCCCCAGCTACGCAGCGATATCCAGGTCTTGCGGTCGAGCCGGTACCATTCGACCGATACCGTGCTGCCGAGCGCCAGCGACGCGGCCAGGCCGGATCCCTGGAACTGGAAGCCGCACTTCTGCACGACCCGTCTCGAGGCGACGTTCATGACCCGGCAACGGGCATCGATCTGGGCGATGTTTTCGCGCGTGCGGAAGACCATGTCGATCAGGGCATGGGCGGCTTCCGTCGTATAACCCTGGTTCCAGTGGGGTTCGCCCAGCCAGTAACCGATCTCGACGGTCTCCGGGTCGGCCGTTGGCTCGACGCCGCAGCAACCGAGAAAGGCGCCGTTTTCGGCTTTGGTAATCGCATAGACGCACTTGCCAATCTCGCCAAGTTTCGTGCGTCGCACGAAATCGGCGGCATCATTGGTCGTATACGGATGCGGCATACGCGATACCATAGTGGCGACGTTGGCATTGTTGGCAAGATGGGCAAGGGCGTCGATGTCTTCTTCGTGGGGCGCGCGCAGAACGAGCCTTTCCGATAACAAGACAGGGCAATCGGTCCTTAACCGCTCCGGCCTCAGCCGTTCTTCGGGAGACCTTGATTGGTCTTCCCTTAACAATTCGCCTTGCATGGTGCAGTCCTCCTTGAGGGTAAAGAAAAAGGGGAGATGGTGTCCCATCTCCCCTTTTCTTGACTGAACCTGATGCGTCAGCCGGGTCAATGAGACACCGGCTGTTTTCGAGCGCTACCGGTTATTCCGCTGCTTCCGCTTTCGGCATGACAGACACGTACACGCGGCCATTGGCCTTGGTACGGTAGTTCACATTGCCGGCCGTAAGCGCAAAAATGGTGTGATCCTTGCCGAGACCGACATTGGTGCCCGGATGCCACTCGGTACCGCGCTGACGCACGATAATGTTGCCCGCGATGACGTTCTCGCCACCGAACTTCTTCACGCCAAGGCGCTTGGATTGCGAATCGCGACCGTTGCGCGACGAACCGCCAGCTTTTTTGTGTGCCATTGGAGTTCTCCTTTAAACCTTGTCCCGTGATCTTACTTGGCAGCCACGATGTCCGTGATGCGGACAACCGTGTGATGCTGGCGATGGCCGCGCGAACGCTTCGAGTTCTGACGACGGCGCTTCTTGAAGGCAATAACCTTCTTGCCGCGGTTGTGCTCGACCACTTCGGCCTTGACGGAAGCGCCCTTAACGAAGGGAGCACCGATCGCAGCGTCGGCGCCTTCGCCGATAACGAGGACTTCGGTGAATTCTACGGTGTCGCCGGCGACAACTTCCAGCTTTTCGATGGTCAGCACGTCGTTGGCTGCCACACGGTACTGTTTACCGCCGGTCTTGATGACTGCGAACATTTTTTATCCTTTCATGTTCGTTCCGGCTCTCTTGCCCCAAGGGACAAATGGCCGTCTTTTTATCAGTCGAAACTTGGCAGGAATTTCAAAGGCTTGCGGCCTCAGGAAAGATCTGCCGGTGAAGCCCCGCACAAATCGGGGCGGCCAAGGCACGGACTTATCCACACCTATTGCGTTGCGGGGATACATAAGGGCCTCATATCTGTCAAGGCAAAAGGATGAAAAGCCTGAATATTCACCCTTGCCATCCCCCCCGTCTCTCGCTATGTAGCCCTCCGCGCTCAACGGCGCCGACCAGCATAACCGGAGAGGTGGCAGAGTGGTCGAATGCACCGCACTCGAAATGCGGCATGCCTGCAAGGGCATCGTGGGTTCAAATCCCACCCTCTCCGCCATAAACATGTGTATTATCATATATTTACGATGTTTATGCTTGCGATAGGTGTCGCGGGTTTTGGCTGGCTGCGATCACAATCGATCACAGGGCCACGCTGAAGGCGCT
>NZ_JUHG01000002.1 GCF_000799715.1 Martinezella rhizogenes | reverse complement strand
AGCATAACCGGAGAGGTGGCAGAGTGGTCGAATGCACCGCACTCGAAATGCGGCATGCCTGCAAGGGCATCGTGGGTTCAAATCCCACCCTCTCCGCCATAAACATGTGTATTATCATATATTTACGATGTTTATGCTTGCGATAGGTGTCGCGGGTTTTGGCTGGCTGCGATCACAATCGATCACAGGGCCACGCTGAAGGCGCTGCCCGACGCATCTGCTTACTGGAATTCAACTCAGATCGTGGACTACCCCGCAGTTGCAACCATGTAGGCAGATTTAACATGTCGGGACGGCTGTGTTAATCCGTCCTACCAGCTTCCCGATCTGACATCGCCTCGTGGCTTGGAAACCATCGAGATATTCAGGGCTGCGGCAACCAACAGGCCGACTTGTTTCCAGAGGGGCCGGAGTCTCCGGCGGCAAAAGAAGTCGCGCCACCAGGGAAAGACGCTAAACTTGATCGAAAATTTGAATGGCGCTCCGGAGCCGATTCTGCGCGACACATGCGAAATCAACATTTAGCTGTGGTGTCCGATAATTGTCTGAATGTTGATTCGGCAGCTATAAAGCTCGGACTCAGTTGATAGGAAAATATCATGCAGCGTTCTGACTTTGTTGCCCCAGAAACCGGCACCTTGATACCGACAATTCAGAATCAGTATGCATTCGTGCCTGCTGCTTTGCCCCCTAATTGTTGACGAAATCGACGTCAGCAGCCCAGCCAGCATCGCCGCCGAACTGTTCTTCGCCTCGCAGAACGGGAGGACGCCGGCCATGATGCATGGGAGATCGATCGATCTTTCTGCCGCCGCCAATCTCGGTCATTCGTCGGCTGGGCAGTGTGACCCGCGCTGAACAGCGCAGGTCAGATACCGAACTCTTGTGGCTTCGTCGGCCTATCCTGGCCTGAAGACTCCAACGAAAAGGGAGGATAGTGGCTATCCGCGCCGGTTATTTTTCCAGAGTTGACAGTGAGCAACTGTCGTGAACATACAGGGAGCAACTGTCATGAGTATTGATATACCATAGGCAGCCTATGGGTTTTTCTAGGTTAGCATTCGATCAATGGCTTTTGTTTCCTACGCACAGAACTTTGAAGACGTGATCCTTTGGCGCTGCTTTGGGGCGCTCGACAATGGCTTCTACGTCGATGTGGGCGCTTATGATCCGCAGGAACATTCGGTCACGAAGGCGTTCTACGATCGCGGATGGCATGGGGTGAACATCGAGCCGATCGGCACGTTATTTCGCCGACTGGAGCAGGCAAGGCCCAGGGATGTCAATCTCCAGATCGCAGCCGGAAATACAAATAGCACCATAAAAATGTACGAGATAGCCAACACGGGTCTTTCTACGACGGAAGAGGATATTGCAGCGACACACCAACAAGTCGGACATCAGGTCTCGGAAGTGCGGGTCGAGTTGCGAACACTCGCCGATATTTTCAAGTCTCACGCGCCGCAGGAAGTACATTTCCTCAAGATAGACGTAGAGGGCGGGGCCAGGGCCGTCATCGAAGGGCTTGATTTCTCGGTTAATCGTCCCTGGGTCATCGTAGTTGAAGCCACGTTGCCGATGTCGCAGGAGCCGGACTTCAATGCCTGGGACGGACTTATATTGGATGGTAACTACGACTTTGTCTATTTCGATGGGCTGAACAGGTTCTACCTGGCCAAGGAGCATCCAGAACTCGCCCCTTGTTTCAAGACGCCTCCCAATGTGTTTGACGAGTTTGAATCCAGCGACAGCCATACTGCGAAACTGATGCTGTCCCAGGTTGAACGGGAGATCGACCCCGAAAGCAGCTCCTTTAAGAAGGCCTTGGCCAAGCAGCGACAGCTCTCCCCCGCAGAGCGCGAACAAGCTGCTCGGATTGCGGTTTATGGTGACAGGCTGCAACGCCATGTCGCCGAGCGAGCCGCGCAGCATCAAGAGGATCAAGAAAAAATTGCGGACCTATCCGAACAGCTTGATTTTCACATGACGCGAACGCGGGATCTGGAAGTGCGGCTGAGCCGGGAGACGGCATTTGGCGAGACGGTCTTATCCCGCCTCGGCCAGCGAGAAGGCATACTTGAGGCAGTCTATGCCAGCACCTCTTGGCGCATTACCGCACCGGTGCGATCTGTCCGGCGCTGGCTCACACGCAAGACGGACAAGCCGGAGCCGATAGCTGCTGTGACACCAGCGCCGGCACCGGCACTGGAGCCGGCACCAGAAAGGCCGACGATCTTTGTGGAATGTACTCATACCTATCACAGCGATCTGAATACAGGCATCCAGCGCGTCGTTCGCAATGTTCTGAGAAATGCACCTTCGATCGCCGCGCAACATGACTACGACATCGTGCCGGTCATCCTTGAAGGGAATGAATTCCGCTGCGTTGAAGCGGAGCGAGTTCTGGCGGACAAGATGCACGAAGTGCGCGAGGATTCTGCCGCAACTGCTCCCGCACCTCCTCTGCCACGCAGCTGGAAAGGGCATACTCGCGCATTCTTGGGTCCCGTGTGGCGGATATTCATTCGAACCGCCACCGTCGCGATTCCCTCCGAGTCCGTCAGGCGGTTTTTGTACGCGCCACCGACACAGCCAGGGCTCGCGCGGCACATAGTTGCATTGGCGCACTTTCTACAGGGCCGCCATAAGCCCCAACCTGCTTCGGCGCGCCGACCGGATAGCCTCGATGGGTTTGCCAGATACGACGGCAGCATCCTGTTATTGCTTGACTCGTCCTGGGCTTCACCAATCTGGCCCGCTACGCAGCGTTTCAAACAGCGTGGTGGCACGGTTGTTGGGGTGATCTATGACCTCATCCCGATCACGCACGTGCATACATGTGTGCCCGAATTAACCCTCGCCTTTGGCGATTGGCTTGCAGGACATTTCCGGGTCACGGATGCGTTTGTGTGTATTTCGAAGTCGGTTGCGGACAGCTTGAGCAGCTATATCCGGAAAGAAAGTCGTGGCCGTACATTGCTGTCGAAGGCTCGCATCGGCTATTTCCATCTGGGCTCGGAGCTTGATTTCATTGACCCAGCAAAGCCTGTGCGCCAATCCATCAAAGATATCTTTGATGAAGAGCGCCATAGCTTTCTCATGGTCGGCTCCATCGAACCGCGCAAGATGCATAGCTATGTGCTCGATGCTTTCGATCGCTTCTGGGCGCGGGGCGGTACGGGTGCCTTGATTATCGTGGGACGCCACGGCTGGAAGACCGAGGACTTTCTTGAGAGGGTTGCCATGCATCCTCAATTGGGGAAGCAACTTTTCATTTTCCGTGACACGTCCGATTCCGAGCTGGATTACGGCTACAGGAACGCATCATCGCTGGTGATTGCATCGGAGATCGAAGGATTTGGTCTGCCGGTTGTCGAAGCATTTCAGCGTGGGCTACCCGTCCTGTGCAGTGATATCCCGGTCTTCCGCGAGATCGCGGACAGCAAGGCGACGTTCTTCGATTTGTCGTCACCCGCAAACCTGACCGATGCCTTGGAAGATTTCTGCGCAAAAGTGGATCTGAAGGTGCGCAGGCAGCGTGAACCACAAAGCTGGATATCGTGGCGGCAGAGCACCGAGCAGCTTTTGGCTGAAGTGGTCGATGTCCACGACAAAAACGTGGCTGCCTGATCACATAGGCCTTATTAGATATGGGTTGAACTGAAAGTATGGGGGCAAAAGCATTGTTGCGTGGCCTGATCTTGCGGACTCGCATTCACCGGATTCCAGAGGGATATGCGGCGGATCCTCATTCGCTGGCCTATCTATATATTGTTCAACAACGCAAGAGACTGTCGCTTGCCACGACCGTTGGACGCCTGCGGCTGCGCAACATTCTGCTCTTTCCAATCATAGGCCTGATTATCCTGATAAAGATCGTAGACCTCTGGATCGCGAACCAGATCATTCGCTCAATGATCAACGAGTACGATCTGTTAAAGCGGATCGATGCGCCTTCGGGGAGATAGAAATGGGCCGCGTTGCGATCCTTAAGCCTGATCATCTCGGCGATCTGGTTTTGTCAGTCCCTGCCATCCGGGCGATCTGTTCGCGACATCCGGACCCCGCGCTTTTCGTCGCGCCAGGGTCACTGGGGTTAGCGAAATACCTGTTTCCCGAGATTGATGATATTCGCCCGGTTAGCTTCCAGCATCTGTCCCGGAAGACTGTCGAGGGAGTTTCGCCGGAAGAGTGTGCGCAGGATCTGCGCGGCTTCGATTTCCTGTTCTGTCTGCGGGATGACGATGTCATGCGGGAAATCGCCCGGCAATCGGCAATTGACCACGCGATTGCATCTGGCGGACATTTGACTCATGAAACTGCTATTCAAAAGCGTGCGGTGACGGCCGTTATCGGCGACTATTCCCGCACGCGGCTTTTCAGCGATCTTCCCATCTTCTGGCCGGAGCAACCCAGGCATGTCGGACTGTGCATTGCAGCCGGCTTTCCGACCAATCGATGGCCGAATGCCTATTGGTTCGACTTGGCGCAACAACTCGCGCGTCGCGGCATTTTCTTGACCTTACTTGGGGGGCCTGGCGAGCGCGACGATCTCAACCTGCTTTCGCAACTTTTAGGAAATGCGCCGCACCGCGTGCTTCAGGGCGGAAGTGATTTTCGTGCGTTCTTCGACGAGCTGGCACCCGTTGATCTCGTGGTGGCTTCGGACGGCGGTACGGCGCACCTGTGCTCCTTGTACAAGCCGATCTGTTCGATCTTCGGGTCGAGCCCCTGGCGACGCTATGCTCCGTTCGGCCGTGACAATGTACTGATCACGCGCGACGAGGTCTGTTCGCCGTGCGTCCAGTTCAGCACCAACGAAATCAATGGCTGTATGACCCGTGAATGTACGGCGCTTCTGCAGCCGGAGCAGGTTGGACGAGTATTGTTCACGAATGGTCTGGATTTTCCAAAGATTCCGGGTACTCGCGTGGAACGCGGTGTCAGCCATCACTACGACAGTTGATTGCTTGCCGGACCGGTTTCAACCAGATTGCGTTTGGGGAGGCAGCTCGTGATGCGAGCGGCTCAAGCGCTGCGGAAAGGGTGCAGATTTCCAGCTTAGGCTCTTTTTGGCAGTCGAACGAGCGATGACCGTTTTTGGGCATATTTGCTCGCGGGGGCTATCCTCAGTTTCCCTGCTTTGCTAGGGGTTCGCCTTAAAAAGGGCTGCATGTCTCTATTGTTGGGCCAAAAGACGAACCTGAAAATGGATTGCCGGTGAAGAATTTCAAAATCGCCAAAAATGAAGTGCGTTACCATGGCGCAGTGTGGGATATCGCGGAGGCCTTGTCGAATTTTCGCTTAGCGGCACTGCTCGGGTGGCAAGACGTCGCCCAGCGCTACAGGCGATCGCGGATCGGGGCGTTTTGGCTCACCATTAATATGGGCGTACTGATTGGAGCTCTCGGCCTCGTTTTTGGCACGATCTTCAATTCCCCCATGAAGGAATTTCTCCCGTTCATATGCGTAGGCCTGATATTCTGGGGTTATTACACGCAGATCGTCAGCGAGGGATGCACCGGATTTATATCCAATAGCGACATTATATTGCAGCTGGATATACCGTTCTTTACCTACATACTGCGGGTTTGGTATAGAAATACCGTCATACTCGCGCATAACCTGGTTATATTCCCGATCGTTCTTCTGATATTCTGGAAGTCGATTGGACCTTCGGCACTGCTCGCCATTCCAGGATTTGCCCTTGTCACGCTGAACATGACCTGGATCGCATTGATGCTTTCGATACTGTGCACGCGGTATCGCGACCTAATCCAGATCGTGCAGAATATCATGCAGGTCATGCTTTATGTCACGCCGATCATGTGGATGCCCAGTCATTTGCCGCAGAGCGCTTCGCACGTGATGCTCAACTACAATCCTTTCTTCCACTTGATCTCAGTTGTCAGGAATCCGCTTCTTGGGCAGGACGTGACCGCCGCAAATTGGGCCGTGACAGCAGGAACCGCCGTTGTCGGCTGGTCTTTCGCACTTCTGCTGTTGAGAAAATACCGCGCTCGCATTGCCTACTGGCTGTGAACCAAAGCAACCGAGATTTCAGAGAGTACTGGCAAGCATGACATCGATTTCCTTGCAGAATGTCACCGTCGACTTTCCCATTTATAACGCGCGTGGCCGCTCGCTTAAAAATCGCGTTATGAACATAGCCACCGGTGGTTCGATCAATTCGGAAGGCCACGGTGCGGTGGTTGTTCGCGGATTGGATACGATTAATCTCGAATTGAAGCGGCATGATCGTATTGGCCTCATAGGCCACAATGGTTCCGGGAAGACGACCCTTCTTCGTGTGCTGACGGGCGTCTACATGCCGACATCCGGCAAGATCGATATCCAGGGTAAATGCACGTCGCTCATCAATATCTCGCTGGGAATCGATCCCGAGGCGACCGGTCGCCAGAATATTTTCCT
The DNA here is from genome assembly GCF_000799715.1 of Martinezella rhizogenes. Lineage (GTDB taxonomy): Bacteria > Pseudomonadota > Alphaproteobacteria > Rhizobiales > Rhizobiaceae > Rhizobium > Rhizobium rhizogenes_C. The sequence goes on along the minus strand of NZ_JUHG01000002.1, from coordinate 218,435 downwards.
TCGAGGCGCACTGTTGGGCTTTCGGAAGGACGAAATGAAGAGCAGGCTTGAGGAAATTGAGGAGTTCAGCGAGTTGGGCGGCTTCCTTGAGATGCCCGTTCGTACTTACTCGAGTGGCATGCAGCTGCGATTGGCGTTCTCAATTTCCACGATCCTGCAGCCCGAAATCCTGATCATGGACGAATGGCTGGCGACAGGCGACGAGGGTTTCAAGGTAAAAGCCAATCAACGCTTGAATGAGCTTGTAGAAAAAACGCAGATCCTGGTGATAGCGAGCCACGCCAAGGAGCTTTTGGAAAAAAACTGCAATCGAATCATTTGGCTTGAGCATGGCAAGATCCGCATGGATGGTACGCCCTCTGACGTGTTAAACGCTTATTTCGGCACCGGTGCCTCCTGATGACATTATCGGAGTTACCGATGAAATGCCGCATTTGGTGGCCATGTCAGTTGGGGGGTATGGTGTGTGACGCATAATGCAGCCTTTCCGGTATGAATAGGGATGGTTGCATCACACAAAAATCACTGCTTATGTTAGCGTCTATCGATATCCAGTCGCAAATCATGTGATCTTAAAGATGATCGTGGACATAGCGAACGCCTACTCAGTTATCTTGAAGGATGCACATGATTATCGTTACTGGGGCCGCGGGGTTTATCGGATCAAATTTGGTTGCCAGCCTGAATGCGGCTGGTCGAAAAGACATCGTTCTTGTCGACTGGCTTGGCTCTGACCAAAGATGGAAAAATCTGGCAAAGCACAGTTTCGAGGATTTCATTTTCCCGGAGGATTTCGGTGATTTTCTGCAGAATGCGGCAGGAAAGGTCGAGGCCGTTTTCCATCTCGGAGCGATTTCGGCGACCACCGCCACCGACGGCGATGAGATCGTCAGAAAAAATCTAAAGCCTTCGATGGACGCTTGGCGGTGGTGCACGCGGGAAAGGGTGCCGCTGTTTTACGCATCGTCAGCCGCAACCTATGGCGATGGCGCTCTGGGGTTTGATGATACCAATCCCATCGATGCGTTGCAGCCGTTGAACCTTTATGGCTGGTCGAAACATAGCTTCGACACTTGGGCCCTGACGCAGGCTGCACAGGGCAAGGCACCGCCGCGTTGGGCAGGGTTCAAATTCTTCAACGTCTATGGTCCGAACGAGTACCATAAGGACGATATGATGAGCATCGTCGCGAAAAACTTCGCACGTATCTCAAACGAGGAAAAAATCTCGCTGTTCAAATCGCACCGTCCAGACTATCGCGACGGCGAGCAACTGCGCGACTTCATCTACGTGAAAGATTGCTGCAGCGTGATGCTCTGGTTCCTCAACAAGGCAACCGAGAGCGGAATTTTCAACGTCGGATCGGGTGCAGCCAGATCATTCCAGGATCTGATGCAAGCAACCGGCGCTGCTGCACAGAAACAGGTGCAGATAGAGTTCGTCCCCATGCCTGAAAAAATAAGAGACAAGTATCAATACTTCACTCAGGCAAGCATGGATAAGATTAGAGCCGCCGGCTACGACGGGCAATTCCATTCACTGGAAAGCGGCGTTGCCGACTACGTTGTAAATTATCTCGCAAAATCGGACCCTTATATCTGAGATGTCGACCCATACCATAGCCCATCAACCGCGGATCCTTGTGGTTGGCGATATCATGCTCGACCGATATGTCATCGGCAACGTTTCCCGGATTTCGCCGGAGGCGCCGGTTCCGGTACTGGCAGCGGTGCGTGATGACAATCGGCCCGGCGGCGCGGCAAACGTCGCCGCCAATATCGTTGCGATGGAAGGCGATGCCACGATATTGGCTGTCGTCGGTGAAGACGATGCGTCGATCGAGCTCACACGGCTGCTGCATTCGCTGGGCGTTTCGACATCCTTTATTTCTGATCCCAAGGGTCAGACAACCGAGAAAACACGCCTTGTCGTTGGGTCCCAGCAGATCGCACGCGTCGATCGTGACGTACAATTGCGCCATGACATGCAGGAACGGCTGCTCGCGGCTTTTCGCCAGCAGGCGCCCGACTACGATCTCATCGTTTTCTCGGATTATGCGAAGGGCTCGCTGGATCGCCTGCCCGAGTTTGTGGCGGCAGCCAATGAGCTCAAGATTCCGACGCTGATAGATCCGAAGAGGACGACGCCGGAATTCTATAGCGGCACCCACCTGCTGAAGCCCAACAACAGCGAATTTATCAGCCTGTTTGGCCCCTATTCTTCCGATGAGGAGCTCGTCGAACTCGCACGCAAAGCGGTTGCCGATCTCGGCTTGCAGCATCTTGTCGTCACGCGCGGTGCCCTTGGCATGGTGGTGATCAGTGCTGGAGGAGCGGCCCGTTTCATTCCGACTTATGCCCGGGATGTTTTCGATGTGTCCGGTGCGGGCGACACCGTTCTTGCTGCTCTTGCCGTCGACCTTGCCCTTGGTCATGACGTTGCCGTGGCTGCCTTGAAGGCGAATGTCGCGGCGGGAATTGCCGTATCGCACCCAGGCACATACGTCGTCAGCCGCAAAGAGATCGAGATTGAACAGCTCAGCGAAAGTTTGACCGAAGGAAAGATCGTCGACGAGACAGAGCTTGCCGCGGCGTTACGCTACAATCGTCATCACGGCCGCAGGATTGTCTTCACGAACGGCTGCTTCGACATTTTACATCCGGGTCACGTCAGACTGTTGCGGGCTGCCCGGCAACTGGGCGACATTCTGGTTCTGGGTCTGAACTCCGACGCGTCAATCCGCCAACTCAAAGGTGCCGGGCGCCCAATCAACTCGTTTTCGCATCGGGCCGAAGTCCTGGAGGGACTGTCGAGCGTTGACTACATTATTGAATTCGATGCGCCGACACCGATCGACCTGATCCGCTCGGTCATACCGGATGTTCTTGTCAAGGGCGGCGATTACGAGCCTTCGACAATTGTCGGCTACGATGTTGTCACCGAAGCTGGCGGTCAGGTCGTTGCACTGGACTTCCACCAGGGCTACTCGACAACGAAGACCATCAACGAAATCAATGCGCGTAAGGCTGATGATGAGCGTCAAAGGAATTTGTGAAGAGCGCGCTCTTGCGAAGAATTGGCTGAGCGGAACCGCGCTTCCTCTGTGGACGTCTGTTGGATACGACGCAAAACTCGGTCTCTTCCACGAGCGACTTACTCTTACGGGCGAACCGATAGAGACCCTGCCCCGTCGACTGATGGTGCAGTGTCGGCAGATATATGTAGTTGCGCAAGCAACCTTAATCGGGGTGATGGACGGGCGCGCGCTGCTCGAGACAACCTTCACTCAGGTTTTACGCCACTTCCACAAGCCGGAAACGGACCTCAAATGGATCTTTTCGATCAATCCCGATGGAAGCGTCCGCGACGCACGATGCGACTGTTATAGTCTGGCTTTTGTGCTCTTCGCTTTGGCTTGGCTTTATCGCATAAAGCCGGACGAGCTCTACCTCGAGCTGGCGGATGAAATTGTCGCCGTCCTGGACCGCCATATGGCGGCGGAATTGGGTGGTATCACCGACGGTGCTCCGCGCCCCGACGAATATCTGCGCCAAAACCCGAACATGCACCTCATCGAGGCTTACCTCGCCTTGTACGAAGCAACGGGCGCGCAGCAGTATTTGGCGCGCGCGCGGAGCATGTATGATCTCTTTTGCGGTCATATTTTCCTGCACGATCACGCTGCAATTCCGGAGTTGCACGACAGCCTTTGGAGGGTCGCCGATCTGGAACAGGCCTGGTATGAACCCGGGCATCATTTTGAATGGGTATGGCTGTCCCGGCGCTTGGCCAGGGCTAGTGGTGACGATGTTACCGGCCAGGTTCAATCGTTGCTGTTGCGTGCGTTGGACGAAGGCATCGATGATGCCAATCTCTCCATCGAGCGTGTGTCGGTTTTAAGCCGCGAGCGAACCGTAAGCAGGCGTTCCTGGGGGAGTTGCGAGTACATAAAGGCCTGCGCCGCCGAGGCGGAAGCAAATCCATCCGAAAGCGGTATATGGGCCGACCGTGCCGCATGCAGCCTCAGGGCGCTTCGCGAAACGTTCCTGTCGACGCCCGTCAAGGGACTTTGGATTGATCGAGTGGACCGGCATGGCGGTGCTTTGTCCACTGATGTGCCCGCCAGCAGCCTCTATCATCTCACGTTGGCAATTGTAGAATGCGACCGTGTGTTCGGTACCGTCACGCCGAAATCCTACGCTTCAAAACCGTCGCCTGCGTTGTTCCTGGACCGGGACGGCGTCATCAATCTGGATACAGGCTATCCGAACAAGCCGAGCGACATCAACTTTGTTCCCGGAATTGCCGAGGCGATCAAAATGGCGACCGCCGCGGGCTATCAGGTCGTTGTCGTTTCCAATCAATCCGGAGTGGCGAGAGGTATGATGACGGAAGCCGATGTGTTGCGGCTGCATGGCTGGATGGCTTCCGAACTGTCGCAGCAGGGAGCGGATATCAGCGCGTGGTATCACTGCCCGTTCCACGAGCAGGCAAGCGTGGATGTCTACAAATACGAAAAACATCCCGATCGGAAGCCGAATCCAGGCATGATTCTGCGTGCGGCACATGACCTGAATATCGATCTGTCGCGATCGAAATTGATTGGGGACCAAGAGACCGACATGGAGGCCGCCCGGCGTGGCGGTGTTACTCCTTACCTCTTCCGTGACGGCGATATGTTGACTTTCATGGCGAAAGTGATGACGGCAAGTCTCTAGTTTACATGGAATTTTGCGGCTCAGTCTTGGTCATCGAATTTGCGCTGCAGCAGACAGAATCCTCAGGGCGCTGGGAAATCCCGCGACAACAGACTAGACCTACGCCATCCCGCGCCTATCAATCTTCCCCGAACCGATAGACCACGTCTTCGAAGGAACCGGTGGGAAACACGTAGAATAGTTTCACATTTGCGTCGGAAGCGTTGCGGATGCCGTGTTCCGCGTTGCCGGGAATGAAGGCGGCTGTGCCGGCGGTGACTTCCGTTTCGCGCCCGTCGACCGTCAGGATGCCGGTTCCCTCCAGTATGAAGTAGATCTCGGACTGTTCGTGCCGGTGGAGCTGAAGTCCGCCGCTCCCCGGCACGATCTCGGCGACACCCGCCGTCATGCTGTCGGTCGGGGTCCGGTCGCTGCTGAAAAGCGTGTGCCAGGATATTCTGCCACGGGATGGATCGTTCCACTCTTCAAGTGGTCGCTCTTGGGCGGTGGTGATAACGGCCTGTGAATGCTCGCTCATCTTGCCTCGACACGTTGTTCAGGATGACGTGTTGAACGGTGTCACAATGATCGCGGATGTCAATAAGTCGAGCTTCTTCAGTCTCGTTAGAAGCTACCGGCCTCTCTCCTACTCCTCCGAATCGTCGGCTTCCGCCGTCTTGGCCTTGCTCCCAAACAGGCTCTTCAGCGCGCTCGTCTTCACTTTCGATGCCTTGCTGACCTTCATTGCCCGCGTGGCGGCCTTAGCCTGTTCCAGCATCATCTCGATCTGGATCTGCTGGATTTCGGTGAGGCGTTCCCATTGGCGATTGAGGAGATGGTCGACTTTTTCGTGCAGGTGGCGGATTTCCAGTTCGGCTTTCAGGTTGACCTTGTAGTCGTTGAGCGCGCGCAGCCGGTCTTTTGCTTCCTGCCGGCGTTGGCTCATCATGATGATCGGCGCCTGCAGGGCGGCGATCGTCGAGAGGATGAGGTTCAGCAGAATGAACGGATAGACATCGAAGGCCTTGTTTTCGCCCAGGAGGACATTGATGCCCATCCATACGGCCAGGAACAGACAGAAGGAAATGATGAAGGTCCAGCTGCCGCCGAAGGAGGCGACGATGTCGGCCATGCGGTCGCCGATGGAGCGGTGATCCTCGTAATCCTCTTCAATGTTCTCGGCAAGCGTGTCGTGCGTCTTCAGGCTCTCGACGACTTCGTCCTCGAGGTTTGAAAGCTCACCGCGTTCGTCCGTCAACAGTTCGGCGATATACTGAGCGCGATAATCGTCCATCGCCTTGCGGCTGATATAGTCGTCGGCGCGAAGTGCTGGGTGTTTCAACCGCATGAAATCCGCCAATGAGGGGCGGAGGTCATCGATGTGCACGGCATCCTTCTTCTTGAGCGTTTGGCCGGTGATGGCATCGACGAGCTTGACCGACTTGGCCTTCGCCTGGGCAAGGCTCTTGGTATAGTCGTCCATCTCCACCACGGTTGCCGCTTCGCCCTCGCCGGCGTCGAAGTCGACGATGCCTTCGGTCGGATCAACGGTCTTTGTCTCTGTCATGTGCGGCCCTCGTTCACAGTTTTTCGTTCATCTAACCAATGATCGGAACAGGATTGTGACTGTAGGCGGGCTGTTGACACGGATGTCGACAAAGCCATTCCCCTTCACCTCAATCTCCATCGGTTATCCGTTCGCTGCAAATGATCGTAACGACCTTGTTCTAAGCAATGGCAAATAAATTATGCCGCAGCTGCGTTCACGGCACGATATGTCCGTGGCCTCCGGCTGCTTGGTGATTGGTCTGTCGGATATCGTTTAACAACTGATCCGTGAGCCGTTGAAAATATTTGTAAAATCGGAGCGTGTCAGCGCTGTCGAATTTGCGAAATGAATCACGATTGTGTCGTTTCAACCCCTTGACCGTGGTCCGTTGTCTTCTATTTGCCGCAGTGCAACATGCGTCTTGCTGCACGGAATGAATTGAGTATGCTTCAACGGACTATTCAACAGGGGTGTTGGGCCTGTTGTCATGGGTTCGCACATGTGCGGAAAGGATACCTATGCACAATCCTCCGGCAAATGACCTGGAGTCAATCGCCCGGCGGGGCGGCCGTTTCAAGCGAATGGCTGTCCGGATACCAACCTACCTGACGGATTTGAGGGAAAATCCGGCTTGGCTGCCCATGTTCCTGCTGGCCCGGACGTTGCCGTTCCGGCGCATGCACTGGGCGGCGACCAGGCGGCCGGTGGCGCGCCCCGCTTCCGGTACGTCCATGTTCACCGGGGTCGAATGCGATGCGGTCGTCAACGCGTTGCGAACGGACGGGCTTTTCTCCGGCCTCACCCTGCCAGATAATATTCATCAGGAAATCGCCGAGTTCGCCCGCACCACGGGTTGCTTCGGCAATTTCAACCGGAAGCTTGAATTCGTCGCGCCCGAGCATGCGCAAGCGGAAGCACAATTCGGACGGTCCCTTCTCAGCGGGCATTTCTTCGAGCGTTCGCTTGATTGCGACGCGGTTCTTGCGGTGCAACGCGATCCGTTGCTCACCGATGTCGCCAAACATTATCTCGGCGGGCAGGCCAAGGTGATTACCACCCGCGTCTGGTGGAGCTTTCCGACGCAGGCTTCCGAGTCGGATCGAAGCATGGCCTCGCTCGACAAGTTTCATTTCGACCTCGACGATTGGAGAATGCTGAAATTCTTCTTCAATCTGGTTGATGTGGATGAAGGCACCGGGCCGCACGTCTTCGTCAAGGGCAGCCACAGGCGGCGCGCCATGAAGCATCAGTTGACGCTTATGGTTGGCCACCCGGCGGATGAGGTTCTCGGCTATTACGGCAAGGACAGCACCGTTACGCTGACCGGCAAGGCCGGTTTCGGCTTTGGCGAAGATCCTTTCGGTTTCCACATGGGCACCGTGCCGACAACCAAGCCGCGCCTGATGATGGAAGTGGGCTTTGGCGTCTCGAAGCCGTCGCAGCGCCGGTTCCACGGAGAGCCGGTTCTCAGGTAGACCTTTACCGATCACTGGCATTGCCTGGAGTGTGTTGTCCGGCAATGCCAACGGTTGTCCTGCCTCCATCATCGCCGCGCCTGCTGCGGCCAGTTACACGATCATCCTTTGTTACATCCGGGGCGAAAGCGCCGGGCGATGAAATGGTCGATGGCGATGCGGCCCGGTCCGCCGGCGATGATCACCAGGAAGCAGGTGGCCCAGGTGCCGTGCGTTGGCCAAGCATCGGGATAAACGAAGATCTCGATCACCAGCGTCATGCCGAGCAGCGCCAGCGCCGACAGCCGGCTGGCAAAGCCAATCACCAGCAGAACTGGAAAGAAATGCTCGCTGAAGGCGGCGATATGGGCGGCGATCCAGGGATCGACGAGCGGCACTTTGTATTCTGTCTGGAAAAGATAGACAGCGTTGTCGGTGACATGCCAGCCGTCGACCTTGGTCTGGCCCGATTGCCAGAAGACGGCGGCGATCGACAGGCGGGCAATCAGCGCGATCAGGTCGTGCGGAATGCGGTCGAGCAATCTCAGAATGCCATAAAACCGTTGCGGCACGGTTTCGCGTTCGGCCGTGGCGGCCGTCATCATCTGGTCTGGCATGGCGGCTCTCCTGAACGGCGTCTAGTGGATGGTTGTGAATGCGCCGGCGGCAAGCGCCCCGGCGAGATTGGCTGAAAGATCGAAGTCCGGCGCCGCGGCAACAGCTGTCTCTACGGCGGTGGCAAGATCGGCGCCGGCGGCAAGTGCTTCGAGAAAAGTCGCGCCACCTGACGGCAATCGGTGGATTTCGACCGTCATGTTCGGCTGCACAACGAGGGCATCCTCGCCGCCCCAGTCGTCGATCGGGCGAAGCTCCGTCTCGCCGGCGTTCATCGCCCAGATGGTGACCACCGGAAAAGGCGAGCGCAGGATCGAGGCGGACGGATGCAGCTCGAAGGTCAGGCTCCCCAGCCGTTCCGGCTCGATCGCCGCCAGCAAGGCGGCTTCGAGCGGCGCTGCGTCGGCGGCATGATAGGCTTTGCCGCGCGCCGCCTCCAGGCGGATGACGTCGGGCAGATAGGCGATCTCGCGCGCCGGCTCGAAGGTTTTGACAAAATCGGCGAAATCATCGCCATAGGCCAGCAGCAGCGGCGATCGCGGTGGATGAAGCCCGACGAATTCATGCGCCGTGGCGGCGAAGAAATCCTGGCCGACGATCTTCTCCGTCGCCGGAAAGCGCGAGGCGAGGGCGCTGATCAGTCCGATGGCGACATTGTTGCGGTAGACGCCGAAGCGCCGTTCCGGCGGGAGGCCATTCCAGGCCGTCAGCCCTTCGGGAATGGCACGATCCGTATCGAGGAGTGCGGCGGCGAATTCGGCCTGGGTGGTGACGGACATGGTCGTTCCTCACGCCGCCCGGCGTTTGGCGGCCCGCCGCAAGATAGCATCGGCGGCTTCCGCTTCGGCTCTAAGAATAGGCCATTCCGGGACGTCATTGTCCCATTCGACCAGGCTGGCGATCGGTCCGGTGCGGGCGATCAGCTCTTCATAGAGCGCCCAGACCGGGTCCTTGACCGGCGTGTCGTGGCTGTCGATCAACAGCGGCGCGCCGGCGTCGTCGGCGGTTTCGGAATGGCCGCTCAGATGGATTTCGCGCACCCATTGCACGGGAAAGTGGGCGAGATAATCGCGCGGGTCCATGCGGTGATTGGTCGAGGCGACGAAGACGTTGTTGACGTCGAGCAGCAGGCCGCAGCCGGTGCGCCGGACGGTCTCGGCAAGGAAATCGGTCTCCTCGATCGTGCTTTCCTCAAACAGCAGATAGGTCGCCGGGTTCTCGAGCAGCATCTGCCGGCCAAGCACCGTTTGCACCTGATCGATATGGGCGCAGACCTGGGCAAGCGTCGTTTCCGTGTAGGGCAGGGGCAGCAGGTCGTTGAGAAAGGTGGTGTCGTGCGTTGACCAAGCGAGATGTTCGGAAAAGCTCTCCGGCTCGTAGCGGTCGCAGACGATCTTGAGCCGGGCAAGGTGCTCCGCGTCGAGCGGCTGCATCGAGCCGATCGACAGGCCGACGCCATGGATCGACAGCGCGTAATCCTGGCGCAGCTTGCCGAGTTGCGCATGCGGCGGCCCGCCGGCACCCATATAGTTTTCGGCATGCACCTCGAAAAAGCCGATCGGCTGCGCGGCGGCATCGATGGCGGAAAAATGCTCCGGCTTGAAGCCGACGCCGGCGCGGCGGGGAAGCTCTGAGGGTTTCATGACGGACCTCTTCGGTTTCGGGAGACGGCGGCGCGATCGAGATTGCGCCGCCCGTCCTTGCATATGCCGGTCGGCTCAGACGGGTGCCGGGCCTTGAGCCAGCATGCCATGGCCGTTCGGCGTCTTCATCGTTTCACAGGTGCCGGCCGGAACCAGCTTCCAGGAATTTTGCTGGTAGTCGACCTTCGACGTGCCGGCGCAGGTGGTGCCCGGGCCGGCGGCGCAATCGTTCTGGCCCTTGAGAGCTACGCCGTAGCATTTCTCCTTGGCATCGGCAGCAGAGGCGGCGGGAACGCTGGCGATCAGCGTCAGCGCCGTGGCGACCGAGGCTGCGAAGGCGAGAGCGGGAACTTTGTTCATGACAAACTCCGGATATCGTGTGGTTCGGATGATAAGTCGACGATCAGGCCGGGGTCAGCGAGCCGTGACCTTTTGGCGTCTTCATGGTGGTGCAGGTGCCGGCCGGGACGAGCTTGAAGGACATCTTGTCGTAGCTCATGGCCGACTTGCCGGCGCAGTCATGCTTGCCGGCGGCGCAATCATTCTGGCCCTTCAAGGCAACGCCGTAGCATTTTTCCTTCGACATGGTGTCGGTGGCGGAAGCGGGGGCAGCGGCGACCGATGCGAGCACTGAGGCCAGCGAACCGGCAATAGCCAGGGTGAGGATGCTGTTTTTCATAGGTCTGTCTCCGTGATCGGTGCGAGCCGTGATTGGCTTGCACTGACGTCTACGGAGCCGCCACGGCGAATATTACAGATGCTGCGAAATTTTTCTTGGATGCCGCCCGAGCCCCAGATCGGACAGTCTAATATTCAATTCAATCCATGTATATCAGGGACGAGAAGAGCGGTGCGGCTTCGGAAGAACGGCATCCCCACTCAGGGAGGATAAGGTGTGCTTGATCGCGCAGTCGCGTTCTTTTCACGCGGGGCTCTGGCAAATCGTTGAATAATGTCCAATCCTCAGTGCAGGTGCTTCGGTTGAAATCCGATCCGGGGAGGATCTTGAAAAAAGCATGACCATCGCCGGTAACAAAATAGTGCGGCCGCGCGTAGTAGAGGATGTCGGATGAAATATTCGGCGCGCGAAGAGGAGTGGGCAGCCTGGATGCGAGCCGCCGTCGCTGGCGATGCGCAGGCCTATCACCGCTTCCTGTCCACCGTCACGCCGCATCTGCGCGCCATGGCGCGCCGGCGCTGCGATCAGTTTGGCGCGGCGGCGAGCGAGGCCGAGGACGTGGTCCAGGACGTGTTGCTCGCCATTCACCTGAAGCGCGGAACATGGGATGCGTCGCGTCCCATCGGCCCGTGGATATCGACGATCGTCCGCAACAAGATGATCGACAGCCTGCGGCGGCGCGGGCGGCATGTGAGCGTGCCGATCGACGATGTCATCGATATCCTGGAGGCCGAGGAGCAGACGGATAGCTTGGATCGGCTTGATGTCGACCGTATGCTGGCACAATTGCGGGACCCGCAGCGGACCATCGTGCGCTCGATTTCCGTCGAGGGAACCAGCGTGCGCGAAACCGCTGACCGGCTGAGAATGACTGAAGGTGCGGTGCGCGTCGCGCTGCATCGCGCATTGAAGGCGCTTGCCGCCTTGTATCGGAGTGACAGCAGTGAAAACCGATGACCTTATCCATCTTCTGGCGCAGGACGCGCCGGTCCGCACGCGGATCGGGCCGACGCTGACGCTTGCGGCCATCGGGGGCATCCTGATCAGCGGCGCGATGTTCTTCGCGGCGATCGGTTTTCGAGCCGATATCGGCATTGCGATGGAAACGGTTCGCTTCCTGTTCAAATTCGTGGTGACGATCGCGCTTGCCCTCACCGCAAGTGCGGTCGTTTTCCGCATCGGTCGTCCTGGCGTTTCGCTGCGCCCCTGGGGCTGGGCGCTTCTCGCCGCGCCGCTGCTGCTGGCAGTCGCCGCGCTTATTGAAATGATGGTCATGCCGGCCGATAGCTGGGGTCCGCGCATGATGGGGCATAATGCGCGCTTCTGCCTGACGATCATTCCACTGCTGTCGATCGGCCCGCTCGCCTGCTTCCTCTTCGCGTTGCGCCAGGGCGCGCCGGAAAGGCCGGGCGTCGCTGGCGCGGTCGCCGGGCTCGCGGCCAGCGGCATCGCCGCCACCTTCTATGCGTCCAACTGCACGGACGACAGTCCGCTCTTCGTCCTGCTCTGGTATCCACTCGCCATCGCCATCGTGACAGCGGTCGGATATGTCGCGGGCCGGCGCCTGTTGCGCTGGTAAATGATCGGGTACCGAGGCCCCGCGGGAGGCCCTGATCCAGGGCTTTCGTCGAGCCTTGCCAAAAAAAAGCATTTGCCTGCGTTAAACTATTTGCATCCGCGACGAATTCTATTATAGAGGCGCAACCTTCGCCGCGAAGGGTTTATCGCCTAGCGGTCGTTGGGGAATAGTTCAATGGTAGAACGACGGACTCTGACTCCGTTAATCTTGGTTCGAGTCCAGGTTCCCCAGCCAATTGTTTTTGCTAACGTTTTCCCTCGTTAAATCCAGAACATTACAAGTCGGGTGGACGCTCATTTGGGAGATTTTGTTCTCGAATTGCGCTTTCGGCTAGGGCAACGTCTCAGTTTAGGTAGCTCGCATCGAGAATCGATGCGGACTTCGCGAGGCGTATGGCCGGTGATTGTTGCAATCTCCGGCTCCGTGTACTCTGTAATCGCCAGGCGCGTGAAGACATTTTCTTTAAGATCATTGGATGCGGCTCTGAAATTCCCTGCCTTGCGGGCGGCAAGCGCGTCCCCAGACCGTGCGGAAGCCGTTAGCCGTCCAATTGCGGGTAACAAGGCGCTATAAACCGCGAGACGGTACACGGTCTCTTTCTACCGCCCCAAAATACGGTCGGCGAGCCGTCGAAGGGAAGCCGTCATGCGCCAGGTCGTCGACTGTTCTATCGCCTGCAGACGCAAGACTTCGGCCTCGAGTTGTCCGATACGTTCATTCGTCTGGTCGAGCGAGGTGTCCGTATCACTGGGAAGAAGAGGGTCGACCGTGATTCCGCGCTCCACGAAGGGAAAATTACTGATAATACAGATCAGCCGCCCTGGATCACCCAGGCGGAATTCCGAACGGACTAGCCGATAGGCCGGCGAAACCGCGCAAAATTGCGCCAGCCACCAAGCCGGATCGCGAATAGTCAAATGGCTATGCGCATCGTCATAGCAGGCAATCTTGTGGAATTGCCAGTGCGCAGCCTGCGTCAGGCGTGAGAGCGTGTGCCCGACGTCCTGGGTAGCGATATGTTCGAGCACATCGGCGGATACCAGAATATCCGCATCGAGTTGCGGCACCTGCTTGGTAATGTCACAGGCGATGAATTCGATATTGCCCATTCGTTTCTGCAGTTCGCGGACGCCGGGGGACAGCGCCCAGTCACATCCGATAATCCGACGCCGCGTCTGTGCGGCAAGCTCAAGATAGCGACCGTTCCCGCAGCCCACTTCCTGCAAGGTCTCGCCCGGAATATGCGAGAGCAGATCGGCCTCCTCCACCAGCCAGTTGTTCTGCTGGTACCCGATATTTGTCTCGTGCAACGAAGTGTAATAAGCCGATCCTAGGGCTCGCCCGTCACGTTCAGTTGCGGAAGCTGATCGTCCCGGCGCATCCGGCAACAGCATGACCGATTTCATACCCACCCCCAGTTTTCGTTTGTCATCCGGATTTCCAGCATCCGCTGGCGATAGAAAATTTGACGATCGAATGCGCAACTGAATATACTCAGCCGCCAGCATATCACCGGAAACCGGAAAATCGATGCATCCTTGCCAGCCGGTCGCAGCGGTCATGCGTGTCGTAACCGGTGCCGCTGTATTGCCGGCGGTGACCTCAACCACCTGAACGCCGCTTGGAGTTTGTGCCGCCGCCGAAAAGACAAGGCGCAGCGTTCCACCGACACTCCCAGCAGGCAACCGCAACAGCAACATCGCCTCCCGTTCCGCGGCCCAGACCCCCCAACTCTCCTGCGGGTGCCAGCCGTGCGTCAATGCACCTGCGAAAGACGGCGCCCCGGCATGCAGCTCATATGCCGGTTGAAGCTCAGGAGCCTCGGGTACCGACGCCGAGGCAAGGCCCCAGCTCACCTGAAGCGAATCATGCAATGGCATGACAGCGAGATCAGGACGCGAGCCAACGGTCTGCTCTGGCGTTTGCAGACGCCGCATGAGCACGTTCAACAAGGTTTTCCAGGAGACGCGCGCCTGCCGGAGCCGTAACTCTCCTATCAAGGGGCGATCGCGATCAGGCACCATAAGCTGATGAGTGCTTTTTCCAGCAAGCCGAGCCTCCGCAAGAAAACCAGAGGACAATGCGATGATATCCTCCACGGATGGATCTGCCAGCAGCGCATAGCTTCGGCGCTGCGTCAGGATCGCATGCGGAACCGCATCGAGGATCGGCAACAGGTGTTCTATGGAATTCCAGTGTGGATGCGGCCGTATCAGGAGCAGGTCCAGCTCGGCTGCGATCTCCTTGATCCTGTCAATGAATTGTATTGGTGCCACAATCCTTCCATCGGCGATGACTGCGGCATCGTGGGGAACCTGTCCCACGAAAACGCCCACGCGAGCGCCATGAAAGAAGCCAGGGGTCGGCGCGATGCGCCGTTCTCGTGCCAGCAGAGCAGCCAGCGCGGGGGCGAGCGCCTTTTCCGCAATCACTGATTGGCTGAAATCCGCAGCCAGAGCCTCATCGTTCGTGGAGACTGCGAGGAATAAATCCGGTCCAAAACGAAGCGTATCGATTTCGATGTCGAGGAAGGGGATTTTCCTGTCCAGCAGCATGTTTATCAGCAGCGGTGGTAAGCCGAAACCCAGCACGAAGTCTGCTGCGATAAAGGAATCCAACCCAGCTGCGTAGCCTGCCTCGCAAGGAGCGCATCGCGCGGCCGCCCAGCCTTCCATAGTCGATGGATAGCCAAGAGCTTGTATCAAGCGAGCGGCATCACAACTCTGATCTTCTCGCGCGCCGAGAACACTGATATCCCAGTCCGGCCCAGCCAATGTTCGGCAGAAGCCCTGCAGCCACCGCAGATTATCATCGAGATGTGGAATTCCAACGTGCTTTCCGCGAAAGACGTCGTCTAGAACATGAAGACGTGGCATTGGCTTTATTTCTTATCCCAACTGCAGGCCGCAGCCTGGGCCTAATACTTCGGACAGATTGTTTCGAGCCGTTCACCGTCGGGCACAATCATATCCAGATTTCCGTCGATGCATCGGTGCATTGGAAGTATTGAGAGTATGTTGCCAACCGGCTCTCGACAAGCAGCTAAGTTGACGTGAATCGCCAGCCTTGACTGTGTGTCTTGAGCAAATTGTCGGAGTGGAAGCGATCGGCGCGTGACCTGTCGTCAGAAAGCTCATCCGTTACTGGATTGGGCGCTGCGGATCATAGTGCATCGATGCGTCACGGAGTGTCGGCTATGAATTGGCATGGTAGTCTGGAGCCTGGCCACGTCCTCTCTTCGCATCCGATGTCTGTTGCCTATAACCATAGCAAGAACCCTCACCATCGACATTCGCGCGACTCCTGCTATTCCTTGCGCTCCATGATAACAGACAACTGCGGGGGCTCGATGTCTGGGAAAGAAATCTGGAAAATCTGCGAAAGCTCCGAAAGCGCCCGTGAAACGGAGACGCGTAGTTGATGAGGTTTTGTCGCATATAACCTAGATAAACAGATTCATGAAACGTATGAGCAGCAAGACTCTGTGGGATATGTTGCATAGAAAAATTGTGCCAATCCTACTGAAAAACTTGATGTTCTTTAATATTCCGCGCGAATTATACAATTGGGGGCAATCAACGCATGACTTCTATTTCACCAAATGAATGGCACGTTTCAGATTTAGATCGTTTCGTCGCCGAGTGCGATCGTTTGGGCGGCCCGGAGCATCCAGATACGATTCGGGCCATGGCGAATTTTTCGCTCACTTTTGATACGCAAGTGGACAGGAGCCTCGACCCATTTTCGGACGAGTATTTTGCGCAACAAATGGCCCTTTATATTGAAATAGCCAGTCGCTCATTCGAGCCAACGACAGGGGAATTGACACGTATTGATCCGATAAAGCATTCCCAAGGCGCAAATCCATATCTCTCAAACAACACGACCGTGATATCGAGTCATGTGCGAACGATATCAACGGTGATGACGGTTGCGAATTTGCCCCCCGCTGCGCGCGTTCTGGATTTAGGCTGCGGATGGGGATTATCCAGCGAAATCATGGCTTTCTGTGGCGCTACGATCGACGCGGTCGATATCAATCCGCCGTTTGTCGAACTGGTCAATTTACGCGCAGCCCCACGCAATTATGATATCAGAGCGCGTCACGGGGAGTTCGATAGCCTTGAAGCCGATGGGTTTTATGATCTCATTCTGTTTTATGAATGCCTTCACCATGCATCCAAACCATGGGAGCTGATTGAACGCGTAAAATCTTTCTTGTCGCCAACTGGGAAGATCGCTTTTGCCGGAGAGCCAGTCAATGAAATCTGGTGGCCGAACTGGGGCATGAGGCTAGACTATCTATCTGTCTATTGCATTCACAAGTTTGGCTGGTTTGAAAGCGGCTGGTCGGAGGCTTTTATACAAACCTGCTTCCGTCGTGCTGGACTCGATGTGGCAGTTTATCCCCAGATTGGACTGCGGAACGGGTCTATCGGTTACGCTATGCTTCCCGACATTCCGATCGAAGCAAAGCCAACTCCGGAGACCGCTGGCGTTCACGTCGCTGCCGCTGCCGCTCTTCCTCCCATAGGGCCGGAAACCATCATTCATGGATTGTATCAAACCTTGCTTGGTCGCAATGCGGACCCCACCGGAATAGCATCGTTCGGCCCCATAGCGGTATCTGGACCAGATGGGATTGCGGAAGTTATAAGGCATATTGTCGGATCAGAAGAATATGCGAGCTTTCAGAATCGCAAGATCGCTGTGTGATAAGCGCCCAAACTGAGTGACCCGTTTCGGCGGGTTTCTTTTTGCCGGCTCTCCTCGGACGGAGGGTGGACCGTCTCGCCAACGTTTACCGAGATGAACGATACCTCCGTCACCAATGTCACCGGTCTTTTCCCAACAGCCTGTGCCGTCTGAGCAAATGCGATCGAGGGGCATCCCTTGATGATTGCAGTCTCGCAAGTCGCCTTTGCTTGGCGAGCATGGTTAGGATTAGGTGGTCATCTCAAAGGGTGGGATTTCTCCACCCTTGCACACCGTCGACAGTGATCTGCGGTGAGCCGCCATCAATCCTTATGATCGCGGCCCGTTCCATTTCCAGACGCCAGCCGGCGGCAAGCATGATTTCCATCAGCTTTCCTTCGATGGCGCGAGAATGGGTGCCGATCACGATGTAGCGGACATATCGGTTGATCTCGCCAAGGCAGGATTCAACGAAATCGGTCTCCCCGCCTTGTATGTCGATATGCAGAAGATCCACGATCTTTCCGTCAGACAACTCCGAAATGGGATACGTGTCCAGAATATCATGGCTTCCGGTCTCGGCGGCATCCTCAACCTGCTTGGTGGAGGCATTGAAGATCGGTTCCGATCCCCATTTGGCACCCGCATTGTCCACCACCGGGAATAGGGCCTTTCCTTTTTGCCCAGCAGCGATGCCGTGAATAATCCTGTAATCGTTTTCTTTAAATCCGTTGTCAGCCATTGATTGATGAGCGAGCTTCACATGCTCCCCGTCGCCCTCAATGCCGATCAGGTCAACCTTGAGACCAGCATGACGTGCCGCCGCGCCAGTATTCAACAACCAGCATCCCCATCCGCAGCCGAGCTCTATCACTCGGAAAGTGCCTTTCGCCAGGTCGACAGCGCGGAGCGCGGCGGCCCATTCTGCGATATCCGCATGCCAGTTGGCGGGGATCGGCACTGGCTCGACAGAACCTTCCGTTCCGTCCAATATTCCCGGGAAGGATTTCGGCGATATCTTGACGCCTAAGAAATTCGTCCGGTGATTGGGCGCTGGCAGCAGCGCTTTGCGAGCATGCCGCTTCATCACCTCGATCGCATCGAATGAACTCACATAGTGATAGAAAGGGCTGTTTTCGGAATTGGCAGCAACTAATTTGGCAGTGAGGGAATCTCGTTCTGAGATCAGGCTCAGCCGATCATCCCATAGACGCTTAATCTGCGGAATCTTCAATGCCAGTGTTTTCATAGAACTCCCCCAATCAGCAACACTAATTTACACTTAGCGATATTAGGAAACATTTCGCAAATAAAATCATCTCAAAAGTTGTATCATGTAAATCTGATGTAATCGCACAACGGCTATCGCTCCCGAATATCTTGCCGTGAGACCTTCAAGCGGGAATCACGCCACGCCCCAGAGATTTGAACAACTGCGAGGCGCCGGACTTTTGACAGGTCCGCAAAGGCGGTCAAACCCGGCATAGATCTCAGTGACACGTGTTATGATTGTAGTCCGTCCGCAGGTTGCATTTTTGCAAAATGGACCGGAGGCGAAACTTTGATGCGGGGGCGATTTTAGTAAACTGGCAGAGAAAGCTTTTCAAAGCGTTTGTGGACGTTGTAGAAGTCTGGCCTTCATCGCCAAACGTTTCTTGGCAATATCGGTTGGATAGCTGTGATTGTATTAAGATAATTCTGGGTGGGAATAGAAGCGAAATGACGATATTGGTTTCGGGGGGCGCTGGCTTCATTGGCGGGAATTTCGTTCTCGATTGGTTGAAACACTTCGATGAAGCGGTGATCAATCTCGATAAGCTGACCTATGCCGGCAACCTGGACACGCTCAAAGGGCTGCAAGGAAACAATCGTCATGTGTTCGTTCATGGCGATATCGGCGACCGCGATCTGATCGGCAATCTGCTTGCCACGCATAAGCCGCGCGCCGTCATCAATTTCGCCGCCGAAAGCCATGTCGACCGGTCCATTCACGGGCCTGGTGATTTCATTCAAACGAATGTCGTCGGCACGTTCAACCTGCTGGAATCGGTCCGTAGTTACTGGGACGGTTTGCCGAGCGACGAGAAGCAGGCGTTCCGTTTCCTGCATGTCTCGACAGATGAGGTCTATGGCACGCTTTCCAAGGAAGAAGCGCCGTTTGACGAGCTCCATCGATATGAGCCGAACAGCCCCTATTCCGCGAGCAAGGCGGCGTCCGATCATCTGGTGCGCGCCTGGCATCACACCTACGGCCTGCCGGTCCTGACCACCAATTGCAGCAACAATTACGGCCCTTACCATTTCCCAGAAAAGCTGATCCCCCTGGTGATCCTGAACGCGCTGTCGGGCAAGAGCCTTCCGATCTATGGCGACGGTCAGCAGATCCGCGACTGGCTCTATGTCAAGGATCACTGCAGCGCCATTCGCCGCGTGCTTCAAGCGGGCAAGGTCGGCGAGACCTACAATGTCGGTGGCTGGAACGAGAAGCCCAATCTGGATGTGGTGCATACGATCTGCGCCATCCTCGACGAGTTGCGGCCGAAGGCTGGCAGCGGCCGCTACAAGGACCAGATCGCCTTCGTGAAAGACAGGCCCGGCCACGATCGCCGTTATGCGATCGATGCGCGCAAGCTCGAGCGCGAATTGGGCTGGAAGCCGGAGGAAACCTTCGAGACCGGCATTCGCAAGACGATCGAATGGTACCTCGCCAATGAGGATTGGGTGAAGAATGTCACCAGCGGTACCTATCGCGAATGGGTAGGCAAGCAATATGAGGTTCAGCCGTGAGTTCAATCCTGGTCACCGGCGCCAACGGGCAGGTCGGCTTCGAATTGCAGCGCGCTCTCGCGCCATTGGGTACGGTAACGGCAGTCACGCGTGCCGAGATGGATCTGGCGAATGAGGCGAGCATTCTCTCAGTCCTTGAAGAGCATAAGCCAAGTATCATTGTGAATCCCGCAGCCTATACCGCCGTCGATCGCGCCGAGAGCGAAAGAGAGCAGGCGATGGCGGTGAATGCGGTGACGCCAGGCGTGCTGGCGCGCTGGGCTGCGGATCATGGCGCCTATCTCGTACATTATTCGACGGACTATGTCTTCGACGGCACGAAGGCCGATGCCTACGTTGAGACCGATCCGGTCAACCCGCAGTCGGTCTATGGCGAAAGCAAGTGGCTGGGCGAAGAGGCGGTGCGTTCCTCTGGCGCTCGTCACGTCATCCTGCGGACAAGCTGGGTCTATGGCCATCACGGCAACAATTTCCTCAAGACCATCCTGCGCCTAGCGCAGGAGCGCAGCTCGCTGAACATCGTTGCCGACCAGATCGGCGCGCCAACATCGGCGGCGCTGATCGCCGACGTCACGCGCAGGGTCGTCGAGTTTGCCGGCGCTCCGGAAGCACCGGATGTGTCGGGTACCTATCATCTGAGCGCGCAAGGCGCGACGTCCTGGCATGATTATGCGGCACATATCGTCCGCGAGGCATTGGCGAGGAACGTCAAGCTTGCGCTTACGCTCGATGCCTTGAAGCCGATCCCGACCGCCGACTACCCGACACCGGCGAAGCGGCCGCAGAATTCGAGACTGAACTGCGCCAGGTTGATGGATCGCTTCGACTTAAGTCTTCCCGTATGGCAGGAGGGCGTGACGGGCGTCCTCGAGAGACTTATTCCCGCCGCCCATTGAAATGCGCGGGGCCTGTCGAAATTATCGATTGCAATTGATGGGCTGACCGATTGTAAAAGCGAAATCAAGACGAGACGGTGGATCATGAACAAAGCACGTAAGGGCATCATACTCGCAGGCGGATCCGGCACGCGCCTCTATCCCGCGACCCTTGCCGTCAGCAAGCAGCTTCTGCCGATCTACGACAAGCCGATGATTTACTATCCGCTGACGACTTTGATGCTGGCAGGCATCCGTGAGATCCTCATTATTTCGACGCCGCAGGATACGCCGCGCTTCGAGCAGTTGCTGAAGGACGGAAGCCAGTGGGGCATCAAGCTTGAGTATGCGGTTCAACCGAGCCCGGATGGTCTTGCCCAGGCGTTTCTCATCGGCGAGGAATTTCTCGATGGCGCGCCGTCCGCCCTGGTGCTCGGCGACAATATCTTCTACGGGCATGACTTCGCCAAGCTTCTCCATCAGGCGAGCGACAAGGAGAACGGAGCTACGGTTTTTGCCTATCATGTGCATGATCCGCACCGTTATGGTGTGGTCGAATTCGATCGGCAGGGCCGTGCGATCAGCCTTGAGGAAAAGCCGAAGCTGCCCAAGAGCAATTATGCCGTGACCGGGCTTTATTTCTACGATGCCGATGTCGTCGACGTCGCAAAATCGATCCGCCCTTCGCCGCGCGGCGAATTGGAAATAACCGATCTCAATGCGCACTATCTCAATGCTGGGCAATTGGACGTGCAGATGATGGGGCGCGGCTATGCCTGGCTCGATACCGGCACGCATGAATCGATGCTGGAGGCGAGCCATTACATCGCCACCATCGAAAGCCGGCAGGGGCTGAAAGTGGCCTGCCCCGAGGAAATTGCCTACCGGAGCCATTGGATCGACGCTTCCCAGGTCGAGGCGCTCGCCGATCCATTGAAAAAGAACGGCTATGGGCAGTATCTTCTGGGAATTCTGCGTGAACAAATATTTTAGCGGCGCGCTCAGCCGGCCGGCGCCCTTGCCGGCCTCTTGAATGCGGTCAGAGTGAAGCGGGAAGACACATGAAAGCCATCGATACTGCCATACCGGACGTCAAGATCATCGAGTCCACGGTGTTTGCCGATGATCGCGGGTTTTTTCTTGAGAGCTTCAACCAGGCCAAGTTCGAAACGGCGATCGGGCGAAGTGTCGCCTTTGTGCAGGACAATCATAGCCGGTCGGGCAAGGGTGTCCTGCGCGGCCTGCATTATCAACTGCCGCCGCACGCACAGGCCAAGCTCGTCCGGGTCGTGGCCGGCGAAGTCTATGACGTCGCCGTCGACATCAGGCGATCATCTCCAACATTCGGCCAGTGGGTCGGTGTTTTCCTGTCGGAGGAAAACAAGCGTCAGCTTTGGATCCCGGAAGGCTTTGCCCACGGTTTCCTGACGTTGAGCGATCGCGTCGAATTCCTCTACAAGACCACCAATTATTATGCCCCGGAGAGCGACCGCGGCATCCGCTGGGACGATCCGAAGATCGCTATCGACTGGAAAACCGTGGGTGCGCTCACGCTCTCCACCAAGGATCAGCGGCAGCCGCTGCTAATGGATGCCGAGCTATTCGATTGATATCGGCTTCGATATCAGACCCGGTTGTAATCGTCGCTAAGCCGGATGATGTCGTTCTCATCAAGCAGCTCGCCATATTGGATCTCGATGAAAACCAGCGGTGTATCGCCGGTACATGATGCCCGGTGCGTTGCCTTGAGCGGAATATCAACCGTATGCCCGAGTTGCAGAGAGTGTTCGGTCCCGTCGATCTCGGCAATGCCATGTCCCGAAACAGCGGTCCAACGCTCCGAGCGATGGTTGTGATACTGCAGCGACAGCCGCTCGCCGGGGTTCACGACAATGCGTTTGACGACGTGGCGATCCCCGATATCGAGCACATGCCATGTGCCCCAGGGGCGCTGGTCGTTGTCACCTACCTTATAAAGACTTCCAGATTCCAATGAAATTTCCTTCGCAAGAAGTCGATCGGTCATCGCACGACCGAAAATTATGCGCGGGATTAATTCAGCAGCGGCGGTAGAGCAAGGCTTTTTGGCCGGCGACGCGCAGTGGATGTCGGTGCCGCGACCATGAAAGATCCAGATCGTTGCTCTAGAGGTTGTAAGGCTCGGGTGTTTTCCCAGGCCCAAGGATGCTCTAGCTTACTGTTTCTACGCAATTCCGGACGGAAAACCGCTACGCACTTTTCCGGGAATTGCTCCAGGTGACGCAGCGACTGGTTTTCGATACAGGAGTAAAATGCGCGTCCTACATTTTTTCAAAACATATTGGCCTGATACATTCGGCGGAGTCGAGCGGACCATTCATGCGATTGCCAAGGGCACCGCCAGGTATGGCGTTGAGTCCGATGTCCTCTCGCTCAGCAAAACGCCGTTGGAAAACAGCGTCGAATTCGATGGTCATATGGCGCACAAGGCCAAGCTCGATTTCGAATTCGCATCCACCGGCTTTTCGCGCGAGGCGTTTGGACGTTTTCGAGAATTGAGCAGCAGGGCAGATATCGTCCATTATCATTTTCCGTGGCCGGTGATGGACATCGTCCACCTTGCCGTCCCCCCCGGAAAGCCGACGATCGTCACCTATCATTCGGACATCGTGAAGCAGAAGGTTCTGCTGCAATTCTATAAGCCGTTGATGTTTCGCTTTTTGAAAAGCGTCGACCGCATTGTTGCGACGTCTCCCAATTACCTTATGTCGAGCGATGTCCTGGAAAGGTTCAAGTCCAAGACAACCGTTATCCCGTTGGGCTTGGATGAAGCTGACTATCCAAGGGCGGATGAAGCCACGCTAGCCGGTTGGCGCGACAAGCTTCCCAATCGCTTCCTCTTATTCGTCGGCGTCCTGCGATATTATAAGGGAGTCCACATTTTGCTGGAGGCCGCGAGGCGCAATGGTCTTGATGTCGTGATCGTCGGCAATGGGCCGATGGAGGCGGAACTGAAGCGGGCCGCAGGGCAAAATTCCAATAATATCCATTTTCTTGGATCGTTGTCAGATGGCGACAAGATTGCCCTGCTCGAGCTTTGTACGGGGTTCGTGTTTCCGTCGCATCTTCGCTCAGAGGCCTTCGGGCTTTCTCTCGTCGAAGCGGCAATGTTCGGCAAGCCGATGATTTCGTGTGAGATCGGTACGGGGACAAGTTATGTCAATCTGGATAGAGAGACCGGGTTTGTGGTGCCGCCGAACGATGTGGATGCTTTGTCGAATGCAATGAAGTCCATCTGGGAAAACGAGAAAGAGGTTGCCGTGCTAGGTGCCGCGGCGCGCAATCGCTATCTTGAATGCTTCACGGCGGAGAAGATGTGTTCAGAATATTATCGCCTCTATTGCGAATTGACGGGCTCCACCGTGAGCTGACAACGCACGCTCATATTCTGGCCAGATGCGTGGATCCGTAGTCGGCTCCGCACGATCGAAGGCGGTGCTTTTTATCTGTATCAGCGGATTTCATACTTGTGTGGGCAAGGACCTCGCGGACCGCAAGTTTGGATTGAGCAGCTTAAGAAGCTTCAATTTCCCCGATGTCTTGTAAAGCATTGATGCATAGAACAAGAGATTGGTGTACCGATTTCCCGTGAGTGCTTTTGCGCTGCTGAAGGATCGCATTCAGAGCGAAATTGCTCTTGGTCGTTGTCATTAGGTCTTATACGGGCTAAATGGCGCTAGAAAATCAATAGCCAAGTCTGGCGCGCTCGGTAGCGTTCCGCGAACTTGGTGCCACCGCGTAATGTGGATGCGGCAAGAATGGAGATGAAACTTGGCGAAGAAAGCGTTGGTAACGGGCATTACGGGTCAGGATGGCGCCTATCTTGCCGAGCTGTTGCTGAAGAATGGCTATGAGGTTCACGGCCTTGCGCGTCGTTCCAGCACCGCGGATGTCAACCTTACCCGACTGCAGTGGTTGGGCATCGAACGCGACGTTCGAATTGTCGATGGCGATCTTCTGGATCTTTCCGGCCTTATCAGAACGATTAAGGATGTGAAGCCGGACGAAGTCTACAATCTCGGGGCTCAATCCTTCGTCAAGTCATCCTGGCAGCAACCTCTCCTGACCGGTCAGGTGACGGGCCTCGGTGTGGCGAATGTCCTGGAGGCTGTCCGCATAGAGCGGCCGGAGGCTCGTTTTTATCAGGCTTCCTCCTCCGAAATGTACGGGCTCATTCAGGAGCCGATGCAGTCGGAGGAGACACCTTTTTATCCGCGCTCGCCTTATGCTGTCGCCAAACTTTACGGCCATTGGATCACCATCAACTATCGCGAAAGCTTCGGCCTGCATGCGTCCAGCGGCATTCTCTTCAACCATGAATCTCCGCTTCGCGGCATCGAATTTGTCACTCGCAAGGTGACGGACGCGGTCGCACGCATCAAGCTCGGCCTGGCAAAGGAGCTTCGGCTCGGAAATATCGATGCCAAGCGCGATTGGGGCCATTCGAAAGACTATGTCCGCGCCATGTGGCTGATGCTGCAGCAGGACGTCGCCGACGATTATGTGATCGCGACCGGTCGCACGACCACTGTCCGCGACATGTGCGCCATTGCTTTCAAGCATGCCGGTTTGACGATGGACGATCATCTCGTGATCGATCCCGAACTTTTCCGTCCGGCGGAAGTGGATGTGCTGCTTGGCAACCCGGAGAAGGCTCGGAAAAAATTCGGCTGGGAGCCCAAGATTGGCCTCGAAGAAATGATCGTCGAAATGGTCGAGGCTGATCTTAAGCGATTGAGCAAGTAAGCTATCCGGCCGAATGACGAGGCACCCATGCCGAGAGAACATCGTATTCTCATTACTGGCGCCAGCGGCTTTGTCGGGTCGTGGTTGCAACGCGAACTGGACGAGCGGCGGCCGGTATACGGCTCTGACCTGGTGGTTTTGACCGCCGGTCAGGGAGATGCGTCGGACTGGAAGACAGATATCACGGATCGAGGTCAGGTGATGACCCTGATCCGTGATAGCCGCCCGACGGCGATCATTCATCTCGCGGCAATTGCAGCCCCTGCGGATGCCCGCAAGCTGCCGCAGCGGGCTTGGGATGTGAATTTTCAAGGCACCATGAATCTTGCCTATGCCACGATGGAGCTCACACCTGAAGCGCGCTTCATCTTCGTGGGCAGTTCCGAAGCCTACGGCGCTTCGTTCATCGACACGGCAAACGCGCCGGTAAAAGAGAGTGCGGCGCTCAAGCCGATGAACGTCTACGGGGCAACAAAAGCGGCGGCCGACGTACTTGTCGGGCAGCTTGCCTATGATGGACTGAAATCCATCCGGTTCCGTCCCTTCAACCATACGGGACCCGGCCAGATGGATGCTTATGTCGTCTCGGCGTTTGCCAAGCAACTTGCTGAGATTTCGGTGGGTGCCAAGCCTCCTCGCATCAGCGTCGGAAACCTCTCGGCCTTCCGTGATTTTCTCAATGTGCGGGATGTCGTGCGTGCCTATGCCGACGCTGCTCTGATGGAGGACGTGTCGAATAATATTGGCGGCGTCTTCAATCTGTCCTCGGGTCGGTCTGTGCAGATCCAGTCGATACTCGACATGCTGATCGAACTTTCCGGATTGAAGGTGAAAGTCGAGATCGACCCGCAGCGCTTGCGTGGCCCCGAAATCGCGGTGGCCACGGGGGATAACGAGGCGGCTTTGAAAGCCTTCGGCTGGAAGCCGGAGATCGAGTTGAGCCGTACGCTTGGCGATGTGCTCGACGATTGGAAGATCCGGGTTGTACGCTGACCATCCATGAAAATGGCTGGCGCGGCAGTTATAAGACCACAATAGTCTTTCGTGGCGCGTTACCCACCAGCTTCGGACGGAGAATCTATCGTTGAGCATGGTAAAAGCACTGCCGCGGCGCGTTGCGCTGGTCCTGTTTGATAAGGTTATTCGCGAGCTTTCCAAAAGACCGGAGTTGAAGGACAAGTGTCTTCGCCTAGTGCGGCGTTTCCCCGGAGTAGGGGGAAGGGTCATGGCGGCAGCAAGAGCCCATGGATATGGTGGCGCGGCGGGCGGCCCGCTGGACAATGACGAAGTAGGCCAGTGGCATATCGATGCGCCCAAGGGCGCTACGGTGAAATGGATTGCATTGCTTCAGAATATTTCGGATACGAAATGAAAGACCATCGCTGATGCGCTTATGGATTGATGGGCAGTGCTTCCAGACGGCAAGCAAGCGGCGAGGGATCGGGCGGTATGTGCAAGAATTGCTCCTTGGGATCATCGATAATCATCCAGAGGTTGACGTTCTCGTGTCGTTCAACGCGGGTATGCCGCTCGACGCGCTCGCGGCCCGTGACCATCTTCAGCAATGGATAAAGCCTGATAATATCTTCATGTGGCATGGCGTTGCCGAAGATGGAGAAGGGATCGATGGTTATTCCGAGAAGCGGCGGCTCAGTGAGATCGCGCTGGCATATCATGTGGCGTCGCTCAATCCGGATATAGCCCTTTCCGCAAGCCCTTTCGAAGGGATGAGAGACAGGGCCGTTCCACTTCTTCCCAATGACATTTCGCGAGTTCCGATCGCATCCATCTTCTACGACGCGATACCTCACCGCTATCCCCAGCAGTATCTTCTGACGTCGGCGACGCGTGCGTGCTATGAACGGCGGCTCGCGCTTTATTCCCAATTCGATCTCAATCTTTGTATTTCCGAATACTCTCGCAGCGAATGCGTCGAAATCTCTGGAAACCCTCACGCCATCAACATGCTTGCGGGGATATCGAAAGATTTCCAGGATGCGGTCGACCATGCCGAAGCAAAGCTTCCCAGGCCAACCGAGAAGCGTTTCGTCCTCTATGTCGGCGGCCTGGATTGGCGAAAGAACGTAAAATCCGCAATCGCCGCCTTCGCGCAGTTGCCGGCAGATCTGCGCGCCGAATACAGTTTCGTGATGGCGGGCGACCACCCGAAATCTCTCCTGAAGGAAGAAGAGGAGAGATGGCGCAAGCTGGGGCTTCCCGAGCAGGACTTCGTGGCTGTCGGTCATGTGACGGATAGCGAACTCGTGGCACTCTACAAGGAAACGGATCTGGCAATTCAACCCTCGTTGCTCGAGGGGTTCGGCCTGACCGCACTGGAAGCCATGACGTGCGGTACGCCCGTTATC
Organism: Martinezella rhizogenes; assembly: GCF_000799715.1. Taxonomy (GTDB): domain Bacteria; phylum Pseudomonadota; class Alphaproteobacteria; order Rhizobiales; family Rhizobiaceae; genus Rhizobium; species Rhizobium rhizogenes_C. The sequence goes on along the minus strand of NZ_JUHG01000002.1, from coordinate 190,711 downwards.
GCGTCGAATACAGGCGCCCTGCCTGAGGTTATCGGAGATCGTGAGTTCCTGTTTGACCCTGCGGATGTAGCTGACATGGCGCGGGTCATGAAACAGGCACTTTCCAATCGGCAAGCCACAAAGGTCAAGGCCGAGAGGCAGCGTTGCCGCGCTGCGGAATTCAGCTGGGCGAAATCCGCCGCCATTGCGATTGCCGCTATGCAAGACGTTTCGGCACAAAAATCAACAGAGAGCCACGGAACGGAAGAGATGTTACCGGCCCGGCGCGCGGCTCTGGAAGCCCTTGAAAACAGGAACCTTCCGGCGGATTTTGTTGCGGAGACACTTGCCCGGTCGGAGATTGCGAGCTCCAGCGGACCGCGCCTGATCGTCGACGCGACATCCACCTATCGCACGGATCAAAAGACCGGCATCCAACGCGTTGTCACGAATATCTGCGCCAATCTTCCAACACGGAAGAGCGAAAGCGACGATGGCGTCGAACGGCTCGTCGCCTTTAGCGATTCGCTCGATGGCTGGTTTGCCATTCCCAAAACACTGGAGAGAACCGAGCGCGCGGTAGCGTTCACGGAAGACACTCGGCTGGAGTTTACGGCGGACGACCGCATTTTGATGCTGGATAGCTCCTGGGAGTTTTACAGACATCACTATGCAACGCTGCGCGCTGGCCGCCTAAGGGGCGCTACGGTCATCTCCTGCCTCTATGACACCGTTCCGTTGCGGTTTCCGGGGTTCTGTGATCCCGGCATGCCGCCGATGTTCTCCAATTGGTTTCAGGCGGCCCTGTCCTATTCGAATGCGTTTATCTGCATTTCAAAAGCGGTTGCCGATGAGCTGATCGCGATCCTTGAGGCGATCCAGTTTCCACGGGAGATGAAGATTGGCTATTGGCACCTCGGCGCCGATTTCGCCAAGACGACCGTTACAGCTGACGCCGCACCCGTTCGCCGCAATGAGCGCCCGGAGTTCCTGATGGTTGGCACACTCGAGCCGCGCAAGGGGCATGCCGTTGCTTTGGAGGCCTTCGAAAGGCTGTGGGATGATGGCATGGATATCGGGCTGACGATCGTCGGAAAGCCGGGATGGGGCGTTGAGCATCTCGTTCGGCGTATCGAAAAGCACCGCGAATACGGAAAGCGGCTGGTCTGGCTGAGCGGTATTTCGGATGAAGAACTGCAGAGAGCCTATACCGGTAGCGATGCACTCATCGCAGCCTCCTATGCCGAGGGGTTCGGCCTTCCTATCGTTGAAGCAGGGCATTTCGGCAAGCCCGTGATTGCCAGCGATATTCCGGTCTTTCGCGAAGTCACCGCAAGCAGGCAAGAGTGCCATTTCTTTACCACCGGTTCGCCGGAGGCGCTTGCGAAGACGATCCGCTCATTTCTGGATACAGGCCCGAATGCGGATAAGTCCGTCATCGTGGACGTGTCTTCGGTGACAGTGACTGGTGGCGGGATAAGCTGGAAGGAAAGCGCCGAGGAATTGCAGAGGGTCGTGCTTGCCGACGATTGGTACCGGATATACCGGCCACAGTCGGACAGGTTGTATGTTCCGATCAGCGATATAGGCAGCACCAAAATGGGCGAGGCGCTAGGCCCCAGTGACACCGGGCATAGCATAGAGCTGGTGGAAGGGCCGACGACCAGTGACAGCGGTGCGCTGAAATATGTGGTGCGCATTACCAATCTGTCTCCCGGATTGTGGTCGAGCATCGGCACTCCGGATGCCGGGCTTGCCGTGACGGCGGGGTATCGTATCCTGTCGAAAGATGGAGACGCGACGTTTGGAGACGATCACGGATCTCCTATTCCATTCGTCTTGCCACCGGGCGACAGCCTCTATATGGCAGTCGAAATTCCTTCAAAATTCAAGCGGAAGGGCAGCGTTTTCGCCGATATAGGTCTTGCGCAGGGCAAGGCAGGTTGGTGGAGAAATTCGCTGCGGGTCCCGTTGTGATGGCAAGACCGCGCCATGCGGCGGTACATGGGTAGCTCGCGAATGAAAATCGGCATCGATGCGCGTAATTTTGTAACGAGCATGACCGGGATCGGGCGGTACTTGCTGGAAATGAGCCGGCATCTCGCGCTGCTCGGCCATGAACTGCATTTCTATTTGCCCGAAGCTCCCTATGGGGACCCGAAAGAGCTGCCTGCGGCAAAACTTCACGTCGCGCGCTTTCCTGGCGGAGTAAGGCGGATGATCTGGGCGCAGACGGAGCTGCCGCGCCGTGCAACGCAGGACGGGATCGACGTTTTTTGGGGCCCTGCTCACCGTCTGCCGTTTTTTCTCGACCGCCGCATTCCCCGCGTCATCACGATTCATGACCTCGTCTGGCGAGACATGGCCGCGACCATGCGCTGGCAGACCTGGATGGCCGATCGCTGGCTGATGAAGCCGGGGGTGGCCGTTGCCGACGAGATCGTTGCTGTTTCCTCCGCAACAGCCGAAGTGCTGAAGACCGAGTTTCCCGGATGCGGCGAGAAGCTCAACGTTATCTACCCCGGCCTGACGGCTATTGGCGGCACAGCCGCCCCGAAGGAGCTGTCGTCATTCGGGATCGACCGCTCCTATATTCTTTTCGTGGGAACGCTCGAGCCCCGCAAAAATCTGCTGAGGCTGCTGCAAGCCTATGCGGCCTTGCCTCAATCCACGCGACAGCAATTTCTTCTCGTTCTTGCCGGCGGCCAAGGCTGGAGGCTGGGCGATCTGAAAGGGCATATCGCGGAGTTGCAGATTGAATCATCTGTTCGACTGACCGGCTATGTGCCCGATACCGATCTTGCACAACTGTACAGCCATGCGCGATTTCTTGCGATGCCATCGCTTTATGAGGGTTTCGGCTTTCCCATCATAGAAGCAAATGCGATGGGAATCCCGGTGCTAACGTCCAATACGTCCTCCATGCCCGAGGTTGTCGGCAAAGCCGGCATTCTTGTCGATCCCAACGATGTGCAATCGATTCGCAACGGCCTGGAAAGCCTTGCTACCGACAACGTTCTTCATGCGCGTCTTGTTGACAATGCAAGGCCGAATGCCGCTCGATTCGACTGGACGGACAGCGCGCGCCAGCTGGAGCTCATCTTTGAGAAGGCGATAACCAAGCGTCGTGCCGGTATCTAGCTGTCTCAGCTGCGGCGGAATCAACCCGCGGCCGCACCTTTCGTTTCTACCTTCGCCGCCGCCAGATACTCCCCCTTCAGCCGCATGTGACACCAGCAGGCAAAGGCGGAGCTGACGAAAGCCAGGCTTTCGCCGATGGCCAGGCGGTTGTTGGAGTTGCTGAGCAGCGTCAGCGCGAAGAAGAACAGGCAGACGGCATAGGCGTGCCAGGCGGCGCGGGGGATGATGGCGGCCTTGTGGGCGCGCCTGACCGTGCGGATGAAGGTGGCGAGCATGAAGGCCATGATGGCGGCGCCGAACAGGCCGTAGCGCACCAGGATTTCCAGATAGCCGTTGTGCAGCAGCGTGTACTGGATATGCGAATAGCGCGTCTCGTGCCAGCGCTCCAGCCAACGGTTGCCCCAGCCGAAGACCGGCGCGGAGGAGAAGACTTCCCAGCTGTTCGACCAGAGCTGCAACCGCTCGTCCATCGATACCGGCGTCGCGGTAGAGCCGATGGTGTTCGACACCGCGCCGCCAAGGTCGTGGCCACCGGTGACGCTCTGCAACATGGCGATGGTTGCCGACACAGTCGGGCCGGCGGTCTTGTCGAGATTGTGCCGCACGGTGTAGACGCCGGCGATGAGCAGGATCGCGGCGACGGCGACCACGATGGCGCCGAGCTTCAGGCGCAGATAGCTCAGCGCCACCAGCGCCAGCAACGGCAGGGTGATGCCGAGCGCCAGCCATACGCCTTTCGATTTGGCTCCGTAGATCGCAATGAAACAAAGCCCGACGATGAAGGGCGAGACAATATAGGCAGAACGCGCGATCCTGCGGTCGCTCGACTTGTCCGTCAGGTAATGCAGCAGCCAGAACAGCGTGAAGATCACGATCAGGCCGCAGGCGACGGCGCCGTGGATCTGGTTGTTCATGATCAGCGGCTTGACGGTCTCGCCGGCAAAAACCTCGCTGAAATGCTGTGTGGCGATCAGCATCGTCAGCGCTGCGGCAAAATAGGCGGCAACGATCTTTTCCATCAGCGGTTCGTAAATCAGGAAGGCGACGCCGAGGATCGGGAAAAAGAAAGGGAAGGCGTAGAGCCAGTCGGAGGCGCCGATATCGTGCTCGGGCGTTAGCCAATAGGTGATGCCGAAGCGGGTCATGACATAGGCACCCCAGCCCATGCACAGCCAGCCGATCCAGTCGGTCTTGGGGCGCACCGGCGCTTTCAGATAGTAATAGAGCGCGATCAAGGAGAGGAGGGCGACCGCGTAGCGGTAGGCGTCGCTCTCCACGAGGGTGGCGGAGGCGGCGAGAATCCACAGCAGGCTTCCGAAGATCGCCACGGTCCGCGGCATGACGCTAACAGACACCTTGCCGACAATAGCCCCAGCTGTGGCATCAGCATGCGGTTCGTTTGCGCGCAAATTGTCCAATGATGTCTCCGCCTTCATCCATGTTCGATTCATCTGGCATGCCGGAGCATTCACGATGGCCAGTAGGGCTGTAAAGGGGCAGGAATACGGCATTTCAGCGCTCGTGCGCCCGCCATGCCGATTTCCGCCCCATGCTGGCTAATGGGTCACACCATCGCGGCGAACGACCTTCAATGCCGTGAGGATAATGATCTTGAGATCGAAGAAAAACGAACGCCGGCGCAGATAGTCCTCGTCCAGTGCCACCTTCTGCGGGATCGGCAGCTCGTCGCGGCCGTTGACCTGCGCCCAGCCGGTGAGGCCCGGCAGCAGGGCGTCGACGCCGCGCTCGGTGCGCAGCGCGATCAGGTCGTGCTGGTTGAAGAGGGCCGGGCGCGGGCCGACGATGCTCATATCGCCCTTCAGAATGCACCAGAGCTGCGGCAGTTCGTCCAGGCTGGATTTGCGCAGGAAGGAGCCGATCGGCGTCAGGTAAGCGCCGGCATCCTTCAGCAAATGCGTCGCGACCGCGGGTGTGTCGGTCCGCATGCTGCGAAATTTCGGCATGCGGAAGATTCGGTTTCGGCGGCCAACCCGGTCCGACCAGTAAAGAATGGGGCCGGGGGAGGTCAGCCGGACGGCGACCGCGACGATCAGGATCGGGATGGAAAAGACGACGACAGCCGCAAAGGCGGCGAGGAAGTCGAAAAGGCGCTTGGCGATCGTATAGGGCATCGTCTCTGATGGTTTTACCGGCGCTGGTTTCGCGGCTCCGATGATGGTTTCTGCGCAGTCCATCTCATATCAGGCATTTCTGCACAATCGCTTCGGTCGCGAATTTTGCTGGACCTGGCCCGTAAGGGCGCCTTGTTTCTCACAGCGGTAATGTGCGAAGCATGCCCCAAATGGACGCGTGGGCGTCATTGAGGGGCGATGGGCGCATGATCCTGGTCACGGGTGCAACGGGTTTTGTCGGGCAGGCGCTTTGTGCCGAGCTTTCCCGACGGCAGATGGTTTATCGTCCGGTCAGCCGTGCACCAAAACCGGGTTTCATTGCTATGGGCACGTTCGATGGTGCGACCGATTGGGCGAGAGCGCTTGCGGGCGTCGAAACCGTCGTGCATCTGGCGGCGCGCGTTCACGTCATGAACGATACATCGTCAGATCCGCTCGCCGCCTTTCGTGCCGCCAATGTCGACACCACGGTCAATCTGGCGCGGCAGGCGGCTCGGGCCGGCGTCAAGCGCTTCATTTTCCTGAGCTCGATCAAGGTCAATGGCGAGGCGACCGTGCCAGGTCAGCCGTTCAGGGCATCCGATACGTCGCATCCGGAGGATCCCTACGGCCAGTCGAAGCGCGAGGCGGAGGAGGCGCTCCTTGCCATCGGTGCTGAGACGGGCATGGAGATCGTCATCATCCGCCCGCCGCTCGTCTACGGGCCGGGCGTGAAGGCGAATTTCGCCAGCCTGATGAAATGGGCCGGATGGCCGTTTCCCTGGCCTTTCGGGCTCGTCACCAACCGCAGATCGCTGGTCTTCGTCGGCAATCTCGTCGATTTCATCCTGCTCTCGGCGCATCATTCGGCTGTCGGAAATCGGGTGTTCCTGATCAGCGACGGCGAGGATCTTTCCATCGGTGAATTGATCGGCAAGCTTTCCTCGGCAATGGGGCGGAGGGCCCTGCTGCTGCCGCTCCCACCGCGCCTGCTGGAAGGGCTGGCGGCGTTGCTCGGGCGCCGTGCGGCGGCTGAGCGGCTTCTCGGTTCGTTGCAGGTCGATATCGGCGAGACGGTGGCGATCACCGGCTGGTCGCCGCCCTATTCGGTCGATGAGGGGCTGCGGTTGACGGTCGCTGCCTCGTCAGGAGACCGCTAGGCGGCGCTTACAGGCTCCAGACGGCGTGCCCGTCGAGCCGGGGATTGTCGCGCTCCAGCGCCGCTTTCACGTCGACCACCACGCCGTTTTCGCCCAGAAGGTTGAGAATTTCCGCCGCGCCACCGGCCAGATAGGATTTGTGCGGCACGGCCAGTACGATGGCATCTAGCTTGCCGAAATCGCCGAGCGCCGCCAGCCGCACGCCATATTCTTCTTCCGCCTCGTCATGGCTGGCCATGGGGTCGTGCACCAGCGGCTCGATGCCGAACTGGTGCAGCTCGCGGATGATGTCGTGCACGCGGCTGTTGCGCAGATCCGGCACGTTTTCCTTGAATGTCAGGCCGAAAATACCGATCCGGGCGCCGTTGATCGGCTTTTGCGCCGTGACCAGCATCTTGATCAGCTTCTGGGCGATGAAGGCGCCCATGCCGTCATTGATGCGGCGGCCGGAGAGGATGACTTCGGGGTGGTAGCCGAGTTCCTCGGCCTTGGCGGTGAGGTAATAAGGATCGACGCCGATACAGTGGCCGCCGACCAGACCGGGCGTAAACGGCAGGAAATTCCATTTCGTCCGCGCCGCCTTCAGGACGTCGGCGGTGCGGATATCCATCTTTTCGAAGATGATCGACAGCTCGTTCATCAAAGCGATATTGAGGTCGCGCTGGGTGTTTTCGATCACCTTGGCGGCTTCCGCCACCTTGATGCTGGGCGCTTTGTGGATGCCGGCCTCGACCACCGCGCCATAGACGGCGGCGATCCTCTCCAGCGTTTCCTCGCTGTCGCCGGCGACCACCTTCACGATGCGCTCGAACGTATGCTCCTTGTCGCCGGGATTGATCCGCTCCGGCGAATAGCCGAGGTGAAAATCCTCGCCCTGGCGCAGGCCGGAGACCTCGGCGAGCACGGGGCCGCAGACATCCTCGGTGACGCCGGGATAGACGGTCGATTCATAGACGACGATGCCGCCCTTTTTCAGAGCCTTGCCGACGGTGCGCGAGGCTGAGATCATCGGGCGCAGATCCGGCTGCCGGTTGCGGTCGATCGGTGTGGGAACGGCGACGATGAAGATATCGCGATCGCGCAAATCCTCTATGTCGTTGCTGATGCGCAGCCCGCTTTCCCTCAGACGTTCCGGCGAAATCTCGCGCGTATCGTCTTCCCCCGCCTTCAGGGCGGTAACACGGGAGGCCTTGATATCGAAACCGACGACATCGGGAAATTTACCGGCCAGGGCAATCGCCACGGGCAGTCCGACATAACCCAGGCCGATCACGGCAATTTTTTCGCTCAACACATTCTACCTCGAACAATCGACCTGAATTAGCGCATATCCGAGCCGCATGTCAGCGCAAATCTTTGCCGTGCCGTGCCAATTCAGGTGCATGTCAGATCAATGTGAATATCAGGCGGAGGCTTTGCAATAGCCGGATCGACGAGGCGGTGCCGTATGCCACTCATCGCCTTGAGACGACCGAATAAAAGGAAAGCCCCAGGTGTTTGCTGCTCGTTCCTCCCAAGGAGATCTTAAATCATGAGCAATTTCAATATCGTCGCTGCGGATAAGCGGGCCGCCCGCTATGACCATTTCACCATCATGCTTCACTGGCTGACCGCCATTCTGGTCCTGGCTCTGTTCGCGATCGCGCAGGTCTGGGACTTTGCCGATCGCGGCACGCCGCTGCGGCTAGGGCTGATTTCGCTTCATATCTCGCTCGGCATCCTGCTTGCCGTCGTCCTCGCCCTGCGCATCGTTTGGCGCCTCCTGACGCATCGGCGCACCGCGCCGGCCGTCTCCGGGCTTCAGCATGTGGCCTCAACCCTCGTGCACTTCTTGCTTTACGCGCTGATGATCTCGCAGGTGTCCTACGGCTTCCTGATGCGCTGGGCTTCCGCGAAGGATCCGGAATTCTTCGGTCTCTTCTCCATCCCGCCCTTTGTCGTCGTCGATCCGGCTATGCGGCGGCTGATCAGCGAGCTGCACAGTGCCACCGCCTGGGCGATCATCGCCATTGCCGGCATTCATGCCGCGGCCGCCCTCGTGCATCATTATGTGCTGCGCGACCGTGTCCTCACCCGGATGATGCCGGCGCGTGGATAGGTGCCGGCGGTGGCACCTATCGAAACTTTTTGCTCGCATGCTTATTTAGTATCCTGAGACATGTTTTCTCGGGATGCGTGGGTTCGTTATGCGTAACAAATATCTCAAACAATTATATGCCCGTCGCGCGGAGCTGGAAGCCAAGCTCGAGCTGCATATAGCGCGCTATTGTTTCGGCGACGGCGAGATCGAGGATGGCACCGAAGCGGATTTGAAGGAAAGGATCCGCGAGGTATCCGATGAGATCGCCGCGCTGGAACAGGGGCATAATATCTAGACATCATCTTCGTTTCCGCGTGATAAGGATTCATATTCCCTGATGGATCGCAGCGGAGACGAGGTTGTCGATGAAGCCGAGCCTGCCCACTCTCCTGAGCATCAATGGCGGTTATGTCGATACCGCCGGCTTCCTTGCCCTGCATGGCCTGTTTACCGCCCATGTCACCGGCAACTTCGTCACCTTCGCCGCTGCCATGGTGCTGGGAACCTCGGGTGCGGCAGCCAAGCTGCTGGCGTTGCCGGTCTTTTGCGCGGTCGTGATCTTTGCCCGTCTGCTCGGTGGTGAGCTGTCTCGGCGCAATTTGCCGGTGCTGCCGGTGATCCTGACGTTGAACTTCCTGCTATTGGCGCTTGCCGCCGTCTTTACCCTTGGCTTCGGCCCGTTTGTCAGCGGTGACGGTTGGCAGGCGATCCTGACCGGGATGACACTGGTGTCAGCGATGGCCGTCCAGAATGCCTTGCACCGCGTTCATCTCGGCACGGCGCCACCGACGACGATGATGACAGGGACGACGACGCAGATCATGATCGATATCGCCGATCTCCTGCGCGGGGTAGCACCCGAGGCGAAAGCCGCCGCAAGGGCGAGGCTTGGCCGGATGGGGGCGACGCTCGGCGGTTTTGTCTGCGGCTGCGCCGCGGCGGCCCTGCTGTTCATGCTGATCGGGGTGGCATGCTTCCTCGTCCCGCCGGTCTTGGCGCTCGCCGGCATTCTGTTGCATAGGGGCAGGGCGGCGGCGCGGCCCGTTGAGAGATAGCGCTCGAAACCCGCGTCTTTGCTGCACTTGCGAAGCCATCGTCTTTTTCGGTCTTGCAACTCTCCCAGAGGTCTCTAACTCTACGCCTCGGACCGAGCACGATCCTGTGTGCTTGGGCAGTACATCGTTGAGAAGGGATGGCTATCTATGGCAGGGGAAACGGTTCTTGTGGTCGGGGGCGCCGGTTATATCGGCTCGCACACATGTCTGGATCTGGCGAACAAGGGTTTTCAGCCCGTCGTCTATGACAATTTTTCCAACGGTCATCGCGAATTCGTCAAATGGGGTCCGGCGGAAGAGGGCGATATCCGCGACCGGGCGCGGCTTGATGAAGTCCTGGCGAAATACAAGCCGGCCGCCATCCTGCATTTCGCGGCGTTGATCGAAGTGGGCGAGTCGGTCAAGGATCCCGTCTCCTTCTATGAAAACAACGTCATCGGCACGCTGACGCTGCTGGCGGCGGCGCAGGCGGCGGGCATCGAAGCCTTCGTCTTCTCTTCCACTTGCGCCACCTATGGCCTGCCGCAGAGCGTGCCGCTGGACGAGAGCCACCGGCAGGTGCCGATCAATCCCTACGGCCGCACCAAATATATCGTCGAGCAGGCGCTTGCCGATTACGATCAATACAAGGGTCTGCGCTCCGTGGTGCTGCGCTATTTCAATGCCGCTGGCGCCGATTTCGAGGGCCGCATCGGCGAGTGGCATACGCCGGAAACCCACGCCATTCCGCTGGCGATCGACGCGGCGCTCGGTCGTCGCCAGGGCTTCAAGGTCTTCGGCAGCGACTACGACACGCGCGACGGCACCTGCGTGCGCGACTATATCCACGTCCTCGATCTCGCGGACGCGCATGTGCGGGCGGTGGAATATCTGTTGCGCGGTGGCGAGTCCGTCGCGCTGAACCTCGGCACCGGCACCGGCACGACCGTCAAGGAGCTGCTGGGCGCGATCGAAACTGTGTCGGAGCGGCCGTTCCCGGTCGAATATGTCGGGCGCCGCGAGGGCGATTCGACCACGCTGGTCGCCAACAACGACAAGGCCCGCGACATTCTCGGCTGGTCGCCGCAATACGATCTGTCGCGGATCATCGAATCCGCCTGGAACTGGCATGCCAAGTCCAACCAGCATTGAGCGGCGCGCTTCGGGCAAGCGCCCGAATGTGCTGCTGATATCGGCCGATCAGTGGCGGGGCGATTGCCTCTCCGCTGTCGGCCATGCCAGCGTGAAGACGCCAAATGTCGATGCGCTGGCGCAGGACGGTGTGCTGTTTTACCGGCATTTTGCTGGAACGGCGCCCTGTTCGCCGGCGCGGGCAACGCTTTATACCGGTCTCTATCAGATGAACCATCGCGTCTGCCGCAATGGGTCGCCGCTGGATGCCCGGTTCGACAATCTGGCGCTTGCCGCCCGGCGCGGCGGCTATGATCCGACGCTGTTCGGCTATACCGATACAGCCCCCGATCCGCGCGGCATGGACCCGAGCGATCCGCACCTGACCACCTATGAGGGCGTGCTTCCGGGCTTCAGCGCCCGCCAGCTCCTGCCCGAGCATGAGAAGCAATGGCTCTCCTGGCTGCGTTCACGCGGTCATGCGGAAGCGACGAGCCGCGATATCCATATTCCCGTCGGCGCCAAGCCCGGCGAAATTTCCGATGCGGCGCCGGGCTATTCCAAGGATGAGACGCAGACGGCTTTTCTGGCTGGTGAATTCATCCGCTGGCTCGGCGAACAGGACGCGCCGTGGTTCGCGCATGTCTCATTTCTGAGACCGCATCCGCCGTTTTCAGTGCCCGAACCCTATAACCGCATGTTTGCGCCAAACGACGGACCCGCCTTTGCGCGTGCCGTCGATCGCGAGGTGGAGCAGGCGGCGCATCCGCTTCTTGCCTTCGCTTTGCCGCTGATCGGCAAGGGTAGCTTCATTCATGGCGGCGAGGGGTCCGCGAGCGACTGGACATCAGAGGATCTATCGGCGATCCGCGCCATTTATTACGGCATGATCGCCGAGGTGGATGCGCAGCTCGGGCGGATCTGGCAGGCGCTCAAGGATGCGGGTGCCTGGGATGATACGCTGATTATCTTTACCTCCGACCATGCCGAAATGATGGGCGACCACTGGATGCTCGGCAAGGGCGGCTTTTTCGACGGCAGCTATCATGTGCCGTTGGTCATTCGTGATCCCCGTCATCCGGCAGGCGTGGGCCGGCAGGTTGAGCGTTTCACCAGCGGCGCCGATATTTTTCCGACGCTCTGCGACCGGCTCGGCCTCGTGCCCGACAATCACCTTGACGGCGAGACGCTGGTGCCCTTCCTGGAGGGCAAGGAGCCGAAGGGATGGCGCGATGCGGCATTCTGGGAATTCGATTTTCGCGATATCGCCGGCGGTGAATCAGAGCAGCATTTCGGGTTGAAATCGAATGCGTGCAATCTCGCTGTCATCAGGGACGAGCGCTTCAAATACGTGCATTTTGCCGGTCTGCCGCCGCTGCTCTACGATCTGGTGAAAGATCCGATGGAGTTGACCAATGTCGCTGGTGACGCCGACTATGCGGCGGTGCGGCTGGACTATGCCGAAAAGCTGCTGTCGCTCAGGGCACAGCATCTCGACCAGACGCTTGCCTATACCGAGTTGACGGAAAAAGGGCCAGTTTCGCACCGGCCCTGATCGAGATTCAATAGCGGGCTATCAAATGAATGCGCCGAGATAGGTCATCTTGCCGACCGGCAGGCCGCGGCTGCGCAGAATGTCGTGCACAGTCGTTATGTGGAAGAAGAAATTCGGCAGGGCGAAGGTTGTCAGCAGACCTTCGCCGGTGAAGACCATCGTCTTGCCGCCGGGCGAAATCGTCACTTCACGGATTTCGCTGCCAGCCATCGTCTCCGGCGTGATCGTCGCCAGGAAATCCTGTGTCTTCTTCAGGCGTTCACGCAACTCGGCGACGGTCGTCTCGTTGTCCTCGAAGCGCGGCGCCTCGATGCCGGTCAGCCGAGCGATCGTGAGCTTGGCGCCATCGGAGGCGCGCTGAAACTGGCCGGAGAGCGGCAGCATGTCATCGATGAGCCGCGCGCCGATAAGCTCTTTGGGGTCGATGCCTTTCTCCGCGGCATAGGTCTCGATTGCATCGAGATAGGTCGCAAGGATTGTAAGGCCGCGCTGAAAGACGGGAACTGAGAAACTGTACATTGTGGGCATGCTGGTTCTCCATTGTCGGCCGGTGGGGGTATTCGGCCTGATGTCATCGGCGTTTTACGCCACTTCGATGTCGATGGAATGTCCGTTCCATCGGATCGAGTGGCCCAGATGTGGGTTCGAGACCCGTCTTTTACAGCCTTTCCCCATTGAAAATTCGGCTACCGCCCTGAGAACTCCGTCTCCGCCGCGGCGGTTACAAAATAGTGTTGACGTTTTCCCTGGGAAATGGAATAAATATTCCGCATAGAGAATTTTACGGTTTTTTTGTTCCGTTTTTAGGTTGCCGTTATGGGAGTGATGGCAGCTTGGATTGTTGGCCCTGCGGTCGAAACCGAGGGTTCCGGTATCAATGAGGGGTGTGGCCGGACACCGCGATTGGGAGGAAAATCATGAGAAAACTTATTCTTGGCTCCGCTATGGCGCTTATGCTCTCGACGGCGGCGCATGCCGAAACCATCGGCGTGTCGATGGCACTGTTCGACGACAACTTCCTGACCGTTCTGCGCAACGGCATGCAGGATTATGCCAAGACGACGCCAGGCGTGAAGCTGCAGGTCGAAGATGCGCAGAACGATATCGCCAAGCAGCAGAGCCAGATCCAGAACTTCATCGCCAGTAAGGTCGACGCCATCATCGTCAACCCGGTCGATACGGATGCGACCGCCGCCATCTCGAAGCTGGCGGCCGAAGCGAAGATCCCGCTGATCTACGTCAACCGCGAGCCGGCGAACGTCGACAGCCTGCCGGAAGGGCAGGCCTTCGTTGCCTCCAACGAGGTGGAATCCGGCACGCTGGAAACCAAGGAAGTGTGCAGGCTTCTCGGTGGCAAGGGCAAGGCTGTCGTCATGATGGGCGAATTGTCCAACCAGGCGGCCCGCATGCGCACCAAGGACGTGCATGACGTTCTCGCTACCGACGAATGCAAGGGCATCACCATCGTCCAGGAACAGACCGCCAATTGGCAGCGTACCCAGGGCGCCGACCTCGTGACCAACTGGCTGTCCAGCGGTCTCGAATTCGATGCAGTCATCGCCAACAACGATGAAATGGCAATCGGCGCGATCCAAGCGCTGAAGGCGTCCGGCAAGTCGCTGGACAAGATCGTCGTCGCCGGTGTCGATGCGACGCAGGATGCCTTGGCTTCGATGCAGGCCGGCGATCTGAAGGTCACGGTGTTCCAGGACGCCGCCGGCCAGGGCAAGGGTGCCGTGGATGCCGCGCTGAAGCTTGCCAAGGGCGAGAAGATCGAGAAGAAGGTCTACATTCCCTTCCAGCTCGTGACGCCGGCAAACGTCAAGGACTTCGTCAAGAAGAACTGACGCCGCCGCTATCGACGGATGCGGGCGCGTGAGCCCGCATCCTTAAGTATTCCGAACAGCCCCCGGGAGAAAAAAGATGGTTGTCAGTCCATCCACCATGGCTGCGGTGCGCGCCAGCGGCGTGGTCCCCAATGCCGCTTATCTGTTGAGCGCCGAAGGCATCCGCAAGGAATTTCCGGGTGTGGTGGCCCTCGACGACGTTTCCTTCCGCCTGAAGCGCGGCACGGTGCATGCGCTGATGGGTGAAAACGGCGCCGGCAAGTCGACACTGATGAAGATTCTGGCCGGCATTTATGTGCCGGATCAGGGCGAAGTACTCCTCAAAGGCGTCGCGATCCGCCTGAAATCGCCGCTCGATGCGTTGGAGAACGGCATTGCAATGATCCATCAGGAGCTCAACCTGATGCCGTTCATGACGGTTGCGGAAAATATCTGGATCCGCCGCGAGCCGAAGAATCGCTTTGGCTTCGTCGATCATGGCGAGATGAGCCGGAAGACGGAAGACCTCTTCCGTCGTTTGAACATCAACATCGATCCGGAAATCCAGGTGGGTGAGCTCTCTGTTGCCAGCCGCCAGATGGTCGAGATCGCCAAGGCGGTCTCCTACGATTCCGACGTGCTGATCATGGACGAGCCGACCTCGGCGCTGACCGAGCGTGAGGTTGCGCATCTCTTCGAGATTATCCGGGGTCTGCGCGAGCAGGGCATCGGCATCGTCTACATCACCCACAAGATGAACGAGCTGTTCGAGATCGCCGATGAATTCTCGGTGTTCCGCGACGGCAAATATATCGGCACGCACGCGTCGACCGACGTCACCCGCGACGACATCATCCGCATGATGGTCGGCCGCGAGATCACCCAGATGTTCCCGAAGGAAGAGGTGCCGATCGGTGAGACGCTTCTTTCCGTCAAAAATCTCAATCTGGATGGCGTCTTCTCCGATATCTCCTTCGATGTCAGGGCCGGTGAAATTCTCGGTGTCGCCGGGCTGGTCGGTTCCGGCCGCTCGAATGTCGCCGAGACGCTGTTCGGCGTGACGCCAGCCTCGTCCGGAACGATCGAGCTGTTCGGCAAGAAGGTCGACGTTTCTTCGCCGGCGGTGGCGATCAGCCATCGCATGGCCTTCCTGACGGAAGACCGAAAGGATACCGGCTGTCTGCTGATCCTCAGCGTGCTCGAAAACATGCAGATCGCCGTGCTGCAGGACAAGTTCGTTCGTGGCGGCTTCGTGCAGGAGGGTGCGATCGAAAAAGTTTGCGAGGAGATGGCGCGTAAGCTGCGCGTCAAGACGCCAAATCTCGACGAGCGCATCGAGAATCTCTCCGGCGGCAATCAGCAGAAAGCGCTGATCGGCCGCTGGATGCTCACCAATCCGCGCATCCTGATCCTGGATGAACCAACCCGCGGTATCGATGTCGGCGCCAAGGCGGAGATCCATCGTCTGGTCACGGAAATGGCGCGCAACGGCGTCGCTGTCATCATGATCTCCTCGGAGATGCCGGAAGTGCTCGGCATGAGCGACCGCATCATGGTGATGCATGAGGGCCGGGTGACCGGCTTCCTCGATCGTGCGGATGCAACTCAAGTGAAGGTGATGGAGCTGGCGGCGCAATGATCGTGCCGGCCATCGCAAGGGAGGATTGAATTATGGTTAGCAAAGTCGCAGAGACCGTCGTACCGCAGATGACGCGCTCGAAGCGCCGTCGCGTGCCGCCGGAACTCGGCATCTTTCTGGTGCTGATCGGCATTGCGCTCGTCTGCGAAATCCTCGGCTGGATTTTCGTCGGCCAGAGCTTTCTGCTCAATATTCAGCGCCTGAAGATCATGATCCTGCAGGTCTCGGTTATCGGCATCATCTCGGTCGGGGTGACGCAGGTCATCATTACCGGGGGTATCGACCTGTCATCGGGTTCCGTCGTCGGTTTGACGGCCATGATCGCGGCAAGCTTCGCCCAGTCCTCCACCTGGACCCGGGCGCTCTATCCCGCGCTCACCGATCTCCCATTCTTCGTTCCGATCGGCGTCGGCCTACTGATCGGTCTTGCCGCCGGTTATGTGAACGGCCTGCTCATCACGAAAACGAAAATTCCACCCTTCATCGCCACGCTTGGCATGATGGTCTCGGCGCGGGGCCTGTCGAAGCTCTATACCAAGGGGCAGCCGATCTCGGGCCTCACCGACCAGTTCAATTTCATCGGCACCGGCATTTGGCCCGTCATCGTCTTCCTGATTGTCGCGGTGATTTTCCATGTCGTGCTGCGCTACACGCGCTACGGCAAGTTCACCTATGCGATCGGCGCCAACATTCAGGCGGCGCGCGTCTCTGGCATCAATGTCGAGGGGCATCTGGTCAAGGTCTATGCGATCGCCGGTCTGCTGGCGGGTCTCGCGGGCATCATCACGGCGGCTCGCGTCCAGACGGCGCAGGCCGGCATGGGCGTGACCTATGAATTGGACGCCATTGCGGCCGCCGTTATCGGCGGCACCTCGCTTACCGGCGGCGTCGGGCGCATTGCCGGCACGGTGATCGGCACGGTCATCCTCGGCGTGATGATCTCAGGCTTCACCTTCCTGAACGTCGACGCCTATTATCAGGAAATCGCCAAGGGCGTCATCATCATCGCCGCAGTGGCTATCGACGTCTATCGCCAGAAGAAGCGGGCGAAACGTTAGAACAGCCAAGGCTTAATCGGATTTCTCGAGGCGGGGGCTATGTCCCCGCCTTTTTGCTATCAGGCCGCAGCTTTCTTCCATCCCGCCGCCAGCAGACCCGCGCCAATCATCAGCGCTCCGCCAGTCCGATTGACCAGGCGTTGCACGCTTGGCTTACGGATCGTCTTCCGGGCCATCGAGGCCATGAGGCCATAGGTGGTGGCGTTCAAGGTCGCCAGAGTGAGGAATGTCACCTCAAAGACGATCATCTGAAAAGCGATGGGCTGCGAGGTGTCGAGGAATTGCGGAAGAAAGGCGACGAAGAAAATGATGCTCTTCGGATTGAGCGCGGTCACCGCATAGGTATGCAGGAAAATTCGCAATGGCCGCTCTTTACCCGTCTCCGTACCTTCCGTCTCGGCGGATCTGTCAGAGACCGGAACGCGCCAGAGCTTGATGCCGAGATAGATGAGATAGGCCGCGCCAATCCACTTGAGTCCGGTGAAGATCGCAGCCGATGTGGCAAGCAGCGCGCCAAGGCCCAACATCGAGGCGGTCATTGCCGTGAAGTCGCCAAGCGCGACCCCTGCGACGGTGGCGGTCGTCGCCTTGCGGCCATGCCCAAGCGCATAGGATATGACGAGCAGGATTGTCGGTCCGGGGATCGCCAGCAGCACGGCGGATGCGGCGACAAAGGCAAGCCAGTGTTCGATAGACATATGATGCTCCCAACTATTCTAGCGGAGCAATCCACAAGACCAAACGCTTGGCAAGCGTTGTTGCAAATTTTCTGATTGCAGCGACGCTGTTGCCTCTGACCTTTGCTCCCGTTTTCCGTCCGCCCGCCCCCTTCATGCCCATGAAGATTTTTTTCATTTAGGGATGGCGAATTCTGTCATCTTTTCTATTCTGACCGCTTTCCCTCCGCTCGTTCGAGCGCTTTATCCAGGATAGACGATGCAATCCGTATTCGATGGCCATAACGACGTTCTGCTGAGGCTCTGGCATCATACAAACGAAGGCGCCGATCCGGTCGCCGAATTTAAGAATGGGATATCGATCGGCCATATCGATGCGCCCCGCGCCAAGGCCGGCGGTCTCGCCGGCGGTCTTTGCGCCATCTATATTCCTTCCGGCCATCTCGTCTTTGCCGAGCCCGACCGCAACGGCCATTATGCGACGCCCCTCGCAGCCCCGCTGGAACGGGCACCCTCGCTCGATATCGCGCTGGAAATGGCCGCAATTGCGCTCAAGCTCGACCGTGCCGGCGCCTGGAAGCTTTGCCGGTCGACCGCAGACATCCGCGACAGCATGGAAAAAGGCATCTTCGCCGCCGTCATGCATATGGAAGGCTGCGAGGCGATCGACGCCGATCTCGTCGCGCTCGAGACTTTCTATGCGGCGGGCCTGCGCTCGCTCGGCCCGGTCTGGAGCCGCAACAACGTCTTTGCCCATGGCGTGCCCTTCGCCTATCCGAGCTCGCCGGATACCGGCCCCGGCCTGACGGATGCAGGTTTTGCGCTGGTGCGTGAATGCAATCGGCTCGGCATCGTCATCGATCTCGCCCATATCACCGAGAAGGGCTTTTGGGATGTGGCGAAGACATCGGACCAGCCGCTGGTCGCCAGCCACTCCAACGCCCATGCGCTGACCCCGGTCGCGCGCAACCTGACCGACAAGCAGCTCGACGCCATCAAGGAGAGCCGTGGGATCGTCGGCCTCAACTATGCGACCGCCATGCTGCGAGAGGACGGACGCTCGGATGCCGACACGCCGATCGAGGTGATGATCCGCCATCTCGACCATCTCATCAAACGCGTCGGCATCGATTGCGTCGGGCTTGGATCGGACTTCGATGGGGCGACGATTCCGGCGGATATCGGCGATGCCGCGGGCAATCAAAAGCTGATTGCTGCGCTCCGGAACGTTGGCTATGGTGAGGCCGATCTTGCGAAGCTATGCAGGGAGAACTGGCTTCGTATTCTGGCGTCCGCTTGGGGAGAGGGCGGCGCGTCGCGTGCATAATTATACTGATAAAAGTCAAAATAAGGGAACAAGAACATGATGATCACCAGGATGAACCGCAGATTCCGTGCCCTTTCGGCCGGTGCGGCTCTCTCGATTTTGCTGGCAGCGGCACCGAACGCCTTCGCCGAAACGCCGAAGGACACGCTGGTCGAGGGCTTCGCCTTCGACGACATTCTCAGCATGGACCCGGCTGAGGCCTACGAGCTTTCCGCCGCCGAAATCACCGGCAACACCTACAGCCTGCTCGTCCGCCTCGATATCAAGGATACCTCCAAGATCCAGAGCGATCTTGCCGAGAGCTGGTCGGTGTCCGACGACCATCTGACCTATACATTCAAGCTGAAGCCCGGCCTGAAATTCGCCTCCGGCAATCCGATCACCGCCGATGATGTGGCTTATTCCTTCGAGCGCGTCGTCAAGCTCGACAAGAGCCCGGCCTTCATTCTCACCCAGTTCGGTCTCACTGGTGACAACGTGACGGAAAAGGCCAAGGCAACCGATCCGAACACATTCGTCTTCACCGTCGACAAGCCCTATGCGCCGAGCTTCGTGCTGAACTGCCTGACCGCCACCGTCGCCGAAGTGGTCGACAAGAAGCTGGTTCTGCAACACGTCAAGCCGGCGACGCCGACGGCCGACTACAAGTATGACAACGACTTTGGCAATAGCTGGCTGAAGACCGGTTTTGCCGGTTCCGGCCCGTTCAAACTGCGCGAATGGCGTGCCAACGAGGCCGTGGTTCTCGAGCGTAATGAAAATTTCTATGGTGAAAAGCCGAAGCTTACCCGTGTCATCTACCGCTTCATGAAGGAAAGCTCGGCGCAGCGCCTGGCGCTGGAGAACGGCGATATCGACGTTGCGCGCAATCTGTCGCCGACCGATCTCGCCGCCGTCGAAAAGAACGCGCAATTGGCCTCGACCAGTGCGCCGAAGGGCACGATCTATTACATCAGCCTCAACCAGAAGAACCCGAACCTTGCCAAGCCGGAAGTGCAACAGGCGTTCAAGTACCTGGTCGACTATGACGCCATCGGCAAGACGCTGATCAAGGGCATCGGCGAAATCCATCAGACCTTCGAGCCGAAGGGCTTGCTTGGCGCGCTGGACGAGAATCCGTTCAAGCTCGATGTCGCAAAGGCCAAGGAACTGCTGGCCAAGGCCGGCCTGCCCGACGGCTTCTCCGTGACCATGGACGCGCGCAGCATCGAGCCGGATACCGGCATCGCCACCACGATCCAGCAGACGCTCGGCCAGGCCGGCATCAAGGTGGAGATCATTCCCGGCGACGGCAAGCAGAAGCTGACCAAATATCGCGCCCGCAATCATGACATCTATTACGGCCAGTGGGGCAACGACTATTGGGATCCCCATTCCAATGCCGATACCTTCACGAACAATCCCGACAACTCCGACGCCGGCACCAACAAGACGCTTGCCTGGCGCAATACCTGGACGACGCCGGAACTCGACAAGGAAACAAAGGCCGCCCTGTTCGAGATCGATACCGCCAAGCGCGCCGCCATGTATCAGGAGATCCAGAAGAAGTACCTGGAAGCCAGCCCCTTCATCTTCCTCTATCAGCAGACGGAAGTGGCCGGCTATCGCAAGGACGTGAAGGATTTCAAGCTCGGTCCAAGCTTCGACACCAACTTCGTATGGCCGATCTCGAAGTGATAATCCGGCAGGATTGATCCCTTGAGCACTGTCGAACGGAAAATGGAGGTGCGGCCCAAAAAGGGCCGTGCCGCGCCCATCGCGATGGGCGTTTTGCGCTTCCTGGTCGTTGCCATCACGACCTATCTCGGCCTTCTGGCCGTCACCTTCTTTATCGGGCGGGTAATTCCGATCGATCCGGCGCTGGCGATTGCCGGCGACCATGCGCCTGCGCAGGTGATTGAACGCCTGCGCCGCGAAATGCATCTCGACCAGCCGCTCTATCAACAGTTCTACTTCTATCTGGTGAGCGCGCTTACCGGCGATTTCGGCACGTCGGTGCTGACGACCAATCCGGTGATGGACGATATAAGGCGCGTCTTTCCGGCAACGATGGAGCTTGCGACCGTCGGCACGATCATCGGCGCCGTCTTTGGCGTTCCCTTCGGCGTGCTTGCCGCCGTGCGCCGCAACAGTTTCATCGACCAGATCGTCCGCGTCATCGGTCTCGTGGGCTATTCGGTGCCCGTCTTCTGGCTGGCGATGATATCGCTCCTCATCTTCTATGCCGAGCTGCGCTGGGTAGCCTATCCCGGCCGCATCGACATCGCCTATGAATATACCTTCACACCGATCACCGGCTTCTACCTGCTGGACAGCGCCATGCAGGGGCAATGGGACGTGTTCTGGGACGTGTTTCGCCACATTATCCTGCCCGCCTCGCTGCTCGGTTATCTGTCGCTGGCTTATATCAGCCGCATGACGCGCAGCTTCATGCTGAACGAACTGGGCCAGGAATATATCGTCGCTGCCCGCGCCAAGGGACTTTCGGAAACGCGGGTGATCTGGGGCCATGCGCTGCGCAGCGCCGCCGTGCCGCTGATCACGGTGATCGCGCTCTCCTATGCATCGCTGCTGGAGGGCTCGGTGCTGACGGAGATCGTGTTCTCCTGGCCGGGCATCGGCTTTTACATCACCAGTTCGCTGCGCAATGCCGATATGAACGCCGTGCTCGGCGGCACCATCGTCATCGGCACGGTTTTCATCGGCATCAACCTGCTTTCCGATCTGCTCTATCGGACCCTCGATCCAAGGACGCGACGTAAATGACGGCTGGGACCACGCAAATCGGCTGGCGTGACTGGCTGCTGTCGGACCGGCCACAGTCGCGCCGGCAGGCAAGGCTCGGGCGCGCTTACGTCACCTGGCGGCAATTTTCCGCCAATCGCTTGGCCGTCGTCGGATTGCTGATCATCCTCGCACTGGTGCTGATCGCAGCACTTGCCGATGTTATTGCCCCGCATTCGCCTGTTATCGGCGATCTCAGCAATGCCTATCTGATGCCGCCGGGCACGGAGGGCTACCTTCTCGGCAGCGACGATCTCGGGCGCGATATTCTCTCCCGGCTGATCTACGGATCGCGCTGGACCTTGTATATCGTCGTGCTCGTCACGATCATCTCCGCGCCGATCGGGCTGATCATCGGCATGGTTTCCGGCTATATGGGCGGCTGGGTCGATACCGTGCTGATGCGTATCACCGACATCTTCCTTGCTTTTCCGAAGCTGGTGCTGGCGCTGGCCTTTGCCGGCGCGCTCGGGGCGGGCATTGAAAACGCCGTCATCGCCATCGCCATCACCTCCTGGCCGCCTTATGCGCGCCTGGCGCGGGCCGAGACGATGACAGTGCGGCGCTCGGACTATATTGCCGCCGTGCAGCTCATGGGCGCCTCGCCGCTGCGCATCATCTTTCGCCATGTCATGCCGCTTTGCATCTCCTCGTTGATCGTGCGTGTCACACTCGACATGGCCGGCGTCATCCTGACGGCCGCCGGTCTCGGTTTTCTCGGCCTCGGCGCGCAGCCGCCGTTGCCGGAATGGGGCGTGATGATCGCCAGCGGCTTCAAATACTATCTCGACCAATGGTGGGTGGCGGCCATGCCCGGCATCGCCATCCTGATCGTCAGCCTCGGCTTCAACCTGCTCGGCGACGGCCTGCGCGATGCGCTCGATCCGAAGGAGAGCGGCCAATGACGACGATGTTGACAGTCGAGAACCTTAGAGTTCGCTATCCCACCCGTACCGGCGTCATCGAGGCGGTACGGGGCGTGTCCTTCACGCTCGGCCGCGAGCGGCTCGGCATCGTCGGCGAGAGCGGTTCCGGCAAATCGCAGACCGGTCGCGCCATCATGGGGCTGACACCGCCGCACGCGCTCGTCAGCGCCGACAGGCTGAATTTCAACGGCATCGATCTCTTGTCGATCTCCGCCAAGGAGCGCCGTTCGCTGCGCGGCAAGCGCATCGCCATGGTGCTGCAGGATCCGAAATATTCGCTGGACCCGGTGATGCCCATTGGCCGGCAAATCACCGAGACGTTGCGCACGCATGAAAAAGTCGGCAGGGGCGAAGCGCGTGATCGCGCCATGGCCATGCTGGAAGCCGTGCAGATCCGCGACCCGAAGCGGGTCTACGACCTGCATCCGCATGAAGTTTCCGGCGGCATGGGCCAGCGCGTGATGATTGCGATGATGCTGATCGCCGGACCGGAGCTGCTGATCGCCGACGAACCGACCTCGGCGCTGGATGTCACGGTGCAGCTCGATGTGCTGCGGATCATGGATAAGTTGGTGTCGGAGCGTGGCATGGGGCTGATTTTCGTGTCGCACGATCTGCGGCTGGTCTCCTCCTTCTGCGACAGGGTCATCGTCATGTATGCCGGCAAGATCGTTGAGGAGCTCAAGGCCTCCGAGCTCAACAATGCGCAGCATCCCTATACGCGTGGCCTGCTGAACTGTATGCCCGTCATTGGCGAGAACCGCCATCCGCTGCCGGTTCTCGACCGCAAGCCGGAGTGGGCGGCATGACGGCAGCACTTGCGGTTGACGGCCTCAGCGTCGTCTATGATGGTTATTATGCCCTGGATGCTGTCAGCATCGATGTGAACCGGGGCGAATCCTTCGGTCTCGTCGGCGAGTCCGGTTCCGGTAAATCGACCTTGCTGCGGGCCGTCGCCGGTCTTGCGCCGATCAGCGGCGGCACGATCCGCATCGACGGCGAGGTGCTGAAGGGTTCGAAGCGCGCCAAGGCGTTCTATCGGCAAGTCCAGATGGTGTTTCAGGACCCCTACGGCTCGCTGCATCCGCGCCAGACGATCGACCGGTTGCTGTTGGAGCCGCTGGCAATCCATGGCATCGGCGACAGCGAGACGCGCATTGCCCGGGCGCTTGACGAGGTCGGTCTCGGTACCGGTTTCCGCTTTCGCTATCCCCACCAGCTTTCCGGTGGCCAGCGTCAACGCGTGGCGATCGCCCGCGCCCTGATCGTCGAGCCGTCCATCCTGCTGCTCGATGAGCCGACCTCGGCGCTGGATGCATCCGTGCAGGCCGAAGTACTCAATCTCTTGGAACAGGTGCGCAGGGATCGCCATCTGACATTCGTCATGGTCAGCCATGATCTTGGCGTCGTCACCCATATGTGCGAGCGCCTCGTGGTCATGCAGAACGGCGCCATCGTCGAGCGGCTGAGCGCGAAAGATCTGGCGGCCGGCAAGGTCGAAGAAGACTATACGCGCAATCTGATGATCGCGAGCAAAGGGTTTGTTCGCGATTAAGATGTAGCTATACGATTGATTTAGCTTGTTAATCTATCGTCATCGCACCAAAAGACGACCAATCGTATAGACTATTGACACCTGCCGCATTTCTGTCATGATGTTGTTAATGACGGTTAACTTTCGTGATCCTGACCGGGTCGTACACGAGTGGAGGCAGGCATGTTTTTCATGGGTGGCATGACCATGGGCTATCTTCATCCGCCGATACCGGCGAAGGAAGAGGACGCCTTGACCGTCACTCTGCCGGAAGAAAAGAGCCGTCATCTGATCGGTCAAACTGAGGCTCCGGCCTCTGAATCAAGCGCCGTGGAGCGCACCTTGATCTGGGCCCGCCGCATTCTCTGCTGAGCTTCTGCTCCGCCGATTGTCGAGCCCCACCTGTATCCAGTGGTTTATTTTTCCCCTCGCGGCCCTCTGGACGGAAAACTATCTCTACCTAATTGATAGAGACTATATAAATGTCAGGCATGGGTTCGTCCCTGCGACAATAAAAAATCAACGGAGGCAACACATGGCGAATTTGGGTATGTCGAATACGCATGTGAACCGGTTCGATGCTTCGAAGCGTGCTGCCGCGACGCGGCACAAGATCCACACCGCGATCAATGTTGCGCTGTGTTCCGCCGCGTTCATTTTCGTCGCCGCCATCGTTTGCGGCGTCGTGGTCTGATTTCCGTCGAGGGTGATGCGGCCGGGTTTGGCCGGTCGTGTTGAAGCGGTCTTCTCTCGCTTGTCCCCAGGAACGACAGTATTTCATCGGGCCGGTGTTCAGCTCCGGTTGGCTATGGCTGGCGGTTTGATCCAGCTTTTTCCAAAATCAATCCTTCCCGCACATGGCCGGAACTTTGCCGGGCAAAGAAATTTTGCCCTGCCCAATAGAATGCGCCTCGTTAAAACAGTAAGCTCCGCCAAAAGATAAAATAGATTGGGGCGGAGGGATGACCAAGGTGGAGGCTGGGCGCAGCGGCAGGCGGAATGGTGCACATGATGCGAAGGCAATTCTGAAACAGGATCCGCACGCCCTGCGCGACGCGAAGGAGAACAACCTCGAAATGGCGATCGGCCATGAGGTTCGCGCCTATCGCAAGAAGCTCGGCATCACCGGCGCCGATCTCGCCTCGGCCACGGGCATCTCGCTCGGCATGCTCTCCAAGATCGAAAACGGCAATACCTCGCCGTCGCTCACCACGCTGCAGTCCCTGGCGCGGGCACTCGGCGTGCCCGTCACCGCATTCTTCCGGCGATTTGAAGAGAAGCGCAATGCCGTCTTCGTTAAGGCTGGCGAGGGTCTGGAGATGGAGCGTCGCGGCACGCGCGCCGGTCACCAGTACAATCTGCTCGGCCATATCGGCAACGGATCGAACGGCCTGCAGGTCGAGCCCTATCTCATTACCCTGACGGCCGATTCGGATGTTTTTCCGGCGTTTCAGCACGCGGGGCTGGAATTGATCTATATGCTGGAAGGCGAGGTCAAATATCGCCACGCAGACAAGCTCTATGCCATGTTGCCGGGCGACAGCCTGTTCTTCGATGCCGATGCGCCGCATGGCCCGGAAGTGCTGGTCAGTCTGCCGATCCGTTTTCTGTCGATTATTTCCTATCCGGAAAAAAATGGCGCTTGAGACGAATTTGCGAATCTTTTGAGGGAGTTCAGTTTAAGTTCATCTTCAGCGGGATATGGAGGGCTCAGTCTGAAATACCCTGCTTCCTGTTTGCAAGAAGTCAGCCCAAGGAGAATGCCTCGTGACCCTGATCGATTGTTTTTAACGCACCGGGACTGCTGTCGGAGCGATCCGGCCGCCTTTCAAGTTTCATGGGAAGCCTGTTTCGCATGGTGGCGTAAAATCGCCACGATCCCGAAGAAAACCCCATGAAAATCTTCGCCTGAATCGTTTGTTCTAAGCCGCCACCTCCAATTCACCCCCTTCGCGCGCCGGGAAGCGAAGCAAAAGGGTCCAAATGTGTGAATGGTTGTGTCGGGCAGAATAAAGACATCAAAGGCGATAATGCCTGTCACTCTGTTTGGACCCAGAACCCGAATCCATGACGACACAAAATCTCTCCACTGTTTCGCTACGCGATTCTGAAGCCAAGCAGATCGATCACAATGATTCGATCCGGGCTACCTATTTCTCCAACGAGCAGATACGCGAATGCGGCGCGACCTTCGCCCGCAACGGCGCCAAGACGACGCTGCCGGGCTTTGCGCCTTTCGACTTCTTCGCGCGCCACAAGGAGAACGAGAAGGAGATCCTGCGGGTCTATCGTTCGGCCAATGCCGATGTCGACGCGGGCGAATCGATCACGCCGGCGGCAGAATGGCTGCTCGACAACCATTACGTCATCGAAGAGGCGATCCAGGAAGTCCGCCGCGATTTCCCGAAGAAGTTCTACGATCAGCTGCAGACGATCACCATCGGCGGCATGGTCATGCCGCGCACCATGGCGCTCGCCTGGCTCTATGTCGCCCACACGCACAGCACCGTGTCCAACCAGGGCCTGCTGGCGCTGGTGGAAGGCTTCCAGTCGGTGGAGATGCTGAAGATCGGCGAGTTATGGGCCGTCCCGTCGCTGGTGCGCTATATCCTGGTCGACAATCTGCGCCGCATCTCCAGCCGCGTTGAGCAGAGCCGCATCACGCGCAAGAAGGCCAACGAGGCCGTCGACGAGCTGATCCGCCTTAACGACGACGCCAAGGTCGCCGAATTCCTGAAGACGCTCGAGCCCTATACCTCGGACAATACGTTTGCGACGCAGTTCCTTTATCGTCTCCGTGATGGCTCCCACACCTCGGGTCTCGCCGTCACCTGGATGGAAAAGCGCATGGCGGATGCCGGTACGGACGCCGAAAGCGTCATGATGGCCGAGCATAACCGGCTGTCGTCCGGCAATGTGACGATGGGCAACATCATCAAGAGCCTGCGCCTGATCGACGATACGGACTGGTCGGTCTGGGTCGAGGAGGTGAGCGCGGTCGACAAGCTGCTGTGGGACGAGACCGACTACGCCAAGCTCGATCCCGGTTCGCGCAACAGCTATCGCCGCCGCATCGAAAAGCTCGCCCGCCGCTCCAAGAAGACCGAGATGGAAATCGCCCAGGTCGCCATGGCGATGACGGAAGCCGCCAAGGCTTCGGGCGAGCCGCAGCCGCAAGAGCCGAATATCGGCGACTACATCATGGGCCAGCAGACGGAAAAGCTGGAAAAGGCGATCGGATATCGTCCTCTGCTCTCGGCGCGTTTCGTGCGCCAGTGGCGCAAGCTCAACTGGCTGGCAATTGCAGCGCCCGTGATGCTTTTGACGGCCCTTGCGTTGGCCGTCGTCGGCTATTTCATGATCCAGGCCGGCATGGGCTGGGCTGAAACCATTCTCCTGCTGCTGATGTTCTCGCTGCCGGCGTCCGAAGGGGCGACGGGCCTGTTCAATTTCTTCGTCACCATGTACCTCACGCCGGCGCGCCTCGTCGGTTACGAGTTCAAGGAAGGCATTCCGGAAGAGGCCCGCACGCTGGTCGTCGTGCCGACCCTTATCGGCAACCGCGACAGCGTCGACGAACTGGTGCGCAATATCGAGGTGCATTATCTCGCCAATCCGCGCGGCGAAGTCTATTACGCGCTGCTCAGCGACTGGCCGGACAGCCAGGAGGAAGAGAGCGAGCGCGATCTGGAAATCCTGGACTACGCCCGCCGCGAAGTCGCCAGCCTCGCGGCTCGCTACGCCGAGGACGGCAAGCAGCGTTTCTATCTCCTGCATCGCCGCCGCCTCTACAATCCCGCTGAAGGTTCCTGGATGGGCTGGGAGCGCAAGCGCGGCAAGCTGCACGAACTGAACCTGCTCCTGCGCGGCGACCGAGATACGACCTTCCTGCCCGGTGCCAATACCGTGCCGAAGGACGTGAAATACGTCATGACGCTCGATTCCGACACGCGCCTGGTGCGCGATACGGTGACGAAGCTCGTCGGCAAGCTGCATCATCCGATCAACCGCCCGGTTTTCGATCCCGAGACCAAGCGTGTCGTTCGTGGCTACGGCGTCTTGCAGCCGCGAGTCACCCCTTCGCTGACGACCGGCAAGGACGCTTCGGTGTTCCAGCGCGTCTTCTCCGTCAATCGCGGTCTTGACCCCTATGTCTTCGCTGTTTCCGACGTCTATCAGGATCTGGTCGAGGAAGGCACGTTTACCGGCAAGGGCCTCTATCATATCGATGCCTTCGAGGCCTCGCTGAAGGGCAAGATCGACGAGAACGCCGTTCTCAGCCACGATCTGCTCGAAGGTTCAATGGCGCGCTGTGCGCTGGTGACCGATTGCGAGCTCGTGGAAGACTTCCCGATCCGCTATGAAGTCGAAGTCTCGCGCCAGCATCGCTGGGCTCGCGGCGATTGGCAGCTGCTTTCCTACCTCTTCAATCCCAAGCGCGGTGTCACCGGTCTTGGCCGTTGGAAGATGATGGACAATCTGCGTCGTTCGCTGACGCCGATCGCCTGGTTCTTCGCCTCGGTTCTCGGCTGGTATTTCATGGGGCCGTTCGGTGCCCTGATCTGGCAGATCCTCTTGATCTTCTGCCTATTCGTGGCGCCGACGCTGTCGCTCATTAACGGCATCATTCCGCGCACCAGCGATATCATCGCCCGCGCCCATCTCTATACGGTCTGGACGGATATCCGCGCCGCCAATGCGCAAGTGGCGCTGCGTATCGTCTTCATCGCCGACAGCGCCTGCGTCATGGCCGACGCCATCGGCCGTTCGCTCTACCGCGCCTTCGTCAGCCGCAAGCTGATGCTGCAATGGCGGACCGCCGCCAGTGCCCAGGCAGCGGCCCAGACCACCATTCTCGGCCACTACCGCGTCATGTGGCATGCGCCGGTACTGGCGCTGCTGGCGCTCGCCTTTGCGTCGCTGTCGGGCGACAATGCCTTCCTCGTCGGCATTCCCTTCGCGTTGCTCTGGGTGCTGTCGCCGGCGATTGCCTGGTATGTCAGCCAGTCGGCGGAAACCGAGGACAAGCTCGAAGTGTCGGAAAGCGTCTCGTCGGAACTGCGCAAGATCGCGCGGCGTACCTGGCGCTATTTCGATACCTTCGTCGTCGACCAGCAGAACCATCTGCCGCCGGACAACGTGCAGCAGACGCCGCATCCGGTCGTGGCTTCGCGCACCTCGCCGACCAATATCGGCGTCTATTTTCTCTCGGTCATCTCGGCCCGCCACTTCGGCTGGATTTCCTTCGAGGAAACCATCGATCGCATGGAAAAGACCATGGCGACCGTCGAGAAGCTCGAAAAGTTCCGGGGACATCTCTGCAACTGGTATCACACGGACACGCTGAAACCGATGGGCGCGCGCTATGTCTCGGCGGTCGACAGCGGCAATTTCGCCGGTCACCTGATCGCCGTGTCCTCGGCCTGCCGCATCTGGGCGGAAGCGCCTTCCGCGCATATGCAGGGCAATCTCGACGGCATCGGCGATGTCGCCGGCATTCTTGGCGAAATGCTCGCCGAACTTCCGGATGACCGCAAGACCGTGCGTCCGCTGCGCCATCGCCTGGAAGAGCGCATCGTCGGCTTCCATAATGCGCTGGCGGCGGTCAAGCGCGAGCATGAGTTCGCCTCGATCCGCATCATCAATCTTTCGGTCCTGGCGCATGATATCGAGAAGCTTGCCGCCAATCTCGACCATGAGGTCAAGTCGCAGCAGAGCGGCGAGGTGCTCACCTGGTCGCAATCGCTGGTGAAGGTCTGCGAAGGCCATATCGCCGACAGCGTTTTCGATCTCGCCAATGTTGACGCGCTGCGCCAGCGGCTGGCGAAGCTCCGTGACCGTATGCGCGAAACCGCCTTCGGCATGGAATTCGACTTCCTCTATCGTCCGGAGCGGCGCCTGCTCTCCATCGGTTTCCGCGTGGAAACCAACGAGCTCGATGCCGCCTGCTACGACTTGCTGGCGTCGGAAGCCCGCCTCACCAGCCTGTTCGCCATCGCCAAGGGCGACCTGCCGACGGAGCATTGGTACCGCCTCGGCCGTCAGGTCGTGCCCGTGGGATCGCGCGGCGCGCTGGTGTCCTGGTCCGGCTCGATGTTCGAATATCTGATGCCGCCGCTCGTCATGCAGGAGCGTCAGGGCGGTATTCTCAACCAGACCAACAATCTGATCGTCCAGGAACAGATGAACTATGCCAAGCGTCTCGGCGCCGGCATTCCCTGGGGCATTTCGGAAGCGGCCTTCAACGCCCGCGACCACCAAATGCAGTATCAGTACACCAACTTCGGCGTGCCCTCGCTCGGCCTGAAGCGTGGTCTCGGCCAGAATGCCGTCATCGCGCCCTATGCCTCCATTCTCGCCAGCCAGTATCGGCCGGAAGCGGCGCTCGAAAACCTGCAGAAGCTGCGCAAGGTCGGCGCGCTTGGCATCTATGGCTTCCATGACGCCGTCGACTTCACGCCGACCCGCGTTCCCGAAGGCAAGAAATGCGCGGTGGTCTTCAATTACTATGCCCACCACCATGGCATGTCGATTGCGGCTATTGCCAACGTCGCCTTCAACGGACGCCTGCGTGAACTCTTCCACGCCGATCCAGTGATCGAAGCGGCCGAACTGCTGCTGCAGGAAAAGGCGCCGCGCGATATCCCGGTCATGGCCGCCAAGCACGAGAGCGACCAACCGGCCAATATTCAGGAAGACATGCTGCGTCCGGAGATCCGCAAGATCGCCGATCCGGCCACGCGGGACCGCGAACTCGCCTTCCTCTCCAACGGCCATTACTCCGTCATGCTGACGGCGACCGGCGCCGGCTATTCGCGCTGGAATGGCCTCACCGTGTCGCGCTGGCGGCCCGATCCGACGGAAGACCGCTGGGGTACTTTCATCTTCCTGCGCGATACCGTGTCCGGCCAATGGTGGTCGACGACATCGGAGCCGCGCAGCATCGAAGGCGAAAAGGTCAAGGTCGCCTTCAGCGACGAAAAGGCGGAATACAGCAAGACCATCGGCGATCTCACCAGTGAGGTCGAGTGCATCGTCGCCACTGAACACGACGCCGAAGGCCGTCGCGTTACCTTGCTCAACATGGGTACGGAAGATCGCTTCATCGAAGTGACCTCCTATCTCGAGCCGGCGATTGCCAGCGATGATGTCGATTCCGGCCATCCGGTCTTCGCGCGCATGTTCGTGCGCACCGAAATCGGCGGCAGCGGCGACGTGCTCCGCGCCGAGCGCAACAAGCGCGACTATAACGAGCCGGACATGTCGATCGCGCATCTGGTCGTCGACAATGCCGGTTCCGAGCGCCCGACGGAATTCGAGACGGATCGCCGCAAGTTCCTCGGCCGTGGTCGCACCCTTGCCGAAGCCGCCGCCTTCGATCCGGGCGCGACGCTGTCGGGCACGGAAGGCTTCACGATGGATGCCTGCCTGTCGCTGCGCCGCGTCGTGCGCGTACCGGCCGGCAAGAAAGTCAGCGTGATCTTCTGGACGATCGCCGCGCCGAACCGCGAAGAGGTCGACAAGGCGGTGGACCGCTACCGCAATCCGGATGCTTTCGCAGCCGAACTGACGCAGGCCTGGACGCGGACGCAAATGCAGATGCGCCATGTCGGCGTCTCCTCGCAGCAGGCGGCCGCTTTCCAGAAGCTTGCGCGTTATCTCGTCTATCCCGACATGCATCTGCGCGCCGACAGCGCCACCGTGCTCGCCGGCCTGCATTCGCAGTCGGCGCTCTGGCCGGTGACGATTTCCGGCGATTTCCCGATCTTCACGCTGCGCATCAATGACGAAATCGACATCGAAATCGCCAAGGAAGCGCTGAGTGCCGGGGAATATCTGCGCTCGCGCGGTATCGCCGCCGATCTGGTGATTCTCAACGAATGCGCCGCCGAGCATGTACAGGCGATGCAGCATCAGCTGGATGCGCTTGCCGACCATATCCGCCACAATCAGGGGGATGGGCTGCGCCAGCACATCTTCGCGGTGCGCAAGGACCTGATCGAGAACGAGACCTATCAGCAGATCCTCGCCTCCTCCCGCGTCGTCTTCCATGCCCGCAACGGCAAGCTGGTCGACCAGATCGCTCGTGCCGCAACGCTGTTCGGCTCGGCACCGCAGGGCGATCAGGCCCCGGTCGATCGCCGTGCCGTGGCGCTCGCGCCGCAGGAATCGGTGTTTGTGGCCACGGAACTGGGAGCGCAGGCCGATCTCGACTTCTGGAACGGCTACGGCGGCTTCGCCGAAAACGGCCGCGAATATGTCGTCCGGCTTGCCGGGGGACAATCGACGCCGCATCCGTGGATCAACGTCATCACCAATGAGCGCTTCGGCTTCCATGTGCCCGCCGAAGGCGGCGGTTTCACCTGGAGCCACAATTCGCGCGACTATCAGTTGACCCCATGGACCAACGACATGGTCATCAACCGTCCGGGCGAGGCGCTTTATGTGACCGATCTCGACAGCAATGCGGTCATGACCCCCTATGCCGGCCTGTCGCGCAATCCGAAGGTTCAATATGAGGCCCGCCACGGCCTCGGCTATTCGGTCTTCTCGAGCGAAGAGAACGGTATTGCGCTGGAACTGACGCAGACGGTCGATCGCGAGCGTCCCGTGAAGGTCTTCCGCCTGCGCGTCAGCAACAAGGGCAAGAGCACCCGGCGGTTGCGGCTCTACAACTATGCGGAATGGGTGCTTGGCATCAATCCGCACAAGACCAAGCCTTTCATCCTCTCGTCGCTGGACGAGGAGACGGGAGCGCTGTTTGCCAACAATCCCTACAGCATCGATTATTCCAAGCGGGTCGCCTTCATGGCGGCAAGCGAGGCGCATTCGAGCTTCTCGGCCAGCCGCCGCGAATTCATCGGCCGTCACGGCACGGTGCAGATGCCGGAAGCCGTTGTCTCCGGCGCCGTCCTCTCCAACTCCACCGACCTCGACGGCGATCCCTGCGCGGCACTCGCCTTCGACCTGACCATCGGTGCGGGCGAAGAGAAGGATATCTGCTTCTACATGGGCGATACCGCTTCTCTCGAAGAGGCGCGTTCATTGGTCGCCGAGATCCGCAAGGCGGATTTCGAGACGGTGCTTTCGGCCACTCGCGGCTTCTGGGACGGTTTTACCGGCCGTCTGCAAATCTCGACGCCGGATAAGGCGATGAACAACATGATCAACGCCTGGCTCCCCTATCAGAGCCTTGGCTGCCGTATCATGGCGCGCACCGCCTTCTATCAGGCATCGGGCGCCTTCGGCTTCCGCGACCAGTTGCAGGATACGCTGGCCTTCCTGACGCATGCGCCGGAACTTGCGCGCAAGCAGATCGTCAATGCGGCCCAGCGCCAGTTCCGCGAAGGCGACGTGCAGCATTGGTGGCTGCCGGGCAGCGGCGCCGGCGTGCGCACGCATATCTCGGACGACGTCGTCTGGCTCGCCTATGCGATCAACCAGTATTGCACGGTGACGGGCGACAAGTCGCTTCTGGATGAGGAGCTTGCCTTCGTCGAGGGTGCCGCCCTCATGCCCGGAACGCATGACGCCTTCTACCAGCCGAGCGTGTCCGAGGATAAGGTCAGCGTCTACGAGCATGCGGCGCTGGCACTCGATCTCGCCATCAAGCGCAAGGGCGGCAACGGCCTGCCGCTGATCCTCGGCGGCGACTGGAACGACGGCATGAACCGTGTCGGCATTCAGGGTCGCGGTGAAAGCGTCTGGCTCGGCTGGTTCCTTGCCGGCACGCTCACCGCCTTCCTGCCCTACGCGGAAGCGCGCGGCGACAAGGAGCGCGTCGAGCGCTGGACCAAGCATCTGCCCGAACTGCGCAAGTCGCTGGAAACAGCGGGCTGGGACGGCAACCATTATCGCCGTGGCTATTTCGACGACGGCAGCCCGCTCGGCTCCAGCGAGAACTTCGAATGCCAGATCGATTCGATCGCGCAATCCTGGAACATCCTCTCCGGCGAAGGCGACCCCAAGCGCGGCGAGACGGCGATGAACGCCGTTCTCGAAAAGCTGGTCGACGACGACAACCGAATGATCCGGCTGTTCACGCCGCCTTTCTCCAAGTCGGCGCGCGATCCGGGCTACATCAAGTCCTATCCGCCGGGTGTTCGCGAGAATGGCGGTCAGTATACCCATGCCGCCACTTGGGTGGTCATGGCGCTGGCGGAAATGAACCGTGGCGACGATGCCTGGCGTTGCTTCGAGATGCTGAACCCGGTCAACCACGCACTTGATCGTGATCAGGCCGATACCTATCGCGTCGAGCCCTATGTCATTGCCGCCGACATTTATGGTGAGGGGCAATTGACCGGCCGTGGCGGCTGGACCTGGTATACGGGCTCGGCCGGCTGGTTCTATCGCGTCGCGATCGAGGGCATTCTCGGCATCCGCGTCAAGAACGGCCGCCTCTACGTCAAGCCGGCGCTGCCGTCGACGTGGGATGGCTTTGCGGCGGATCTCGATCTGTCGAGCGGAAAATACCGCATTTCCGTCTCAAAAGCGCCCGATGAGAGCGGATACTCGGTCACCGTGAATGACAGGGCGCTTGCCCATCCCGAAGAGGGCTATCCGATCGAGCAGTAACGTTTTCGTGCACTGTTTCGCATCGATCGATGGGGCCAAGGAGGGAACTCTTTGGCCCCATCCGCATTTGATTGTCGGAACAGGAGATGTTCATGAACATCAGGGCACATATCGACACACAGTCGGGAAGCGCCATCGGTTCGCCGAAAATGTCGGCAGGGCGCGATACCAGGCTGGATGTTTTGAGGGCTTTGGCCCTGATCACGATCTTCATCAATCACGTACCCGGCCAGTTCTTCGAACGGCTAACGACAAAGAATTTCGGTTTTTCCGATGCGGCAGAGGCTTTCGTGCTGATCTCCGGCATCTCGGTCGGCCTTGCCTACGGAACGCGGTTCAAGCCCGGCAATCGGCTCTCGACCGCCTGGAAGGCAGTCAAGCGCGCCTTCACGCTTTATACGGCGCATATGATCACCACCTTTATCACGCTGGTGCTGTTCATCTCCGGCGCCTGGATTTTCCGCCAGGTGGGCCTGCTCTGCGAGGTGAATATCCTTGCGGTGCTGATGGATCCGGCTCGCGGCATTCCGGCGCTGCTGCTGCTTGGCCACCAGATCGGTTATAACAATATCCTGCCGATGTATGGGGCGTTGTTTCTCATGCTGCCGCTGATGCTGGTGCTGGAGGCGAAAAGCCCGTTGCTTCTACTCCTGGTTTCTGGTGCCGTCTGGCTGCTCGCCGGCATCTACCAGATCGCGCCGCACACGACGCTGCTCGACGGCTTCTGGTTCCTGAACCCGCTGTCCTGGCAATTCCTGTTTGTCATCGGTTTCGTCGCCATCATGCATGTGAAGCGTGGCGGCCGGATTGCCTATAATCCGGTCCTGTTCGCGCTTTCGCTGGCCTATGTCATGCTGTCCTTCATCTGGGTTACAGATAAGCTCTGGGTGCTGGGCGATCAGTTGGCTGCGCTCGGCCTGCCCACCGTCGTCACCGGTTTCGACAAGACCTTCCTGTCGCTGCCGCGGCTGTTGCATGTGCTGGCGCTTGCCTATCTCATCGTCTGCATACCGGCCGTCTCGCGATTGCTGCGCCGGCCGGCCAACCACCCGCTGGCGATCTTCGGGCGGCATTCCCTCAGCATCTTCGTTGCCGGCACGATCCTCGCCATGGCGGGACAGGTCATCCTCTATGTCACGGAGAAGGACCCGGCCGTCGGCGCCGCTTATGTGGTTGTCGGTATCGTCCTGCAGTTCGCCTATGCTTATTATCTCGAGCACAAGCGGCTGGATACCGCCAACCATCGCCCCGCCAAGACATCGGTGGGCGTGCTTCCCCTGCCTATACGGGTCGAACGGCGCCGATAACCCGTCTGGTGGCCATTCAGTACCAGACGAACAACAGATTGATTTTCAGGGACAATCCATTCACGACACTTTCGTGAATGGATTGTGACGTGATTTTTCTGCAACGCAGTGATGTTTCGGTGCGCCGCAGTCGATATTTAATTGCTCAAAATCTTGTTGTGCAAAATTGAAATCCCTAAATCGAATCCGTGGCGACGCTCGGGGAGCGTCGCCACCCCGGCGTCATACGTGCCCGAACGGGTGCGTGGCGTAATTGTGGGGATCGTCAAAACGGGAATGGGGTAGGGAGCGTCGAATTTTCGACGCGATAACTCATGCCCAATCGATACTGGATTGGAGCAATCATGAATATCAGAGGTCTTCTTCTTGGTTCGGCCGCTGCCCTGGCCGCCGTCTCGGGAGCGCGGGCGGCTGACGCCATTGTGGCCGCCGAGCCGGAACCACTTGAATATGTTCGTATTTGCGACGCCTATGGCGCTGGCTACTTCTTCATTCCCGGAACCGAAACCTGTTTGAAGGTTGGCGGCAAGGTCCGCACCGAGGGCTATTGGAAGGACCCGAGGAACGCTGCAAGCCGCATCGGCACACAATGGCACACCCGCGCGGAACTTTCCTTCGATACCGCCTCCGATACTGAATATGGTCCGCTCAAGACCAACACCGTTTATCGGTGGGATTGGCAGGATGGCGGCACCACCAACGCGAGGCTGCTGTTTGCCAATATCAGCCTCGGTGGCTTCACCGTCGGCAAGCTCGACTCCCAATATACGATGTACATGGGCTACACGACCAGTCTGATCAACGACGAGGTCATCTACGAAGGCCCGAAGGAGCTTAACCAGCTCACCTACAAGTATGATTCCGGCAACGGCTTCACCGCATTGGTGTCGCTGGAAGATAGCAACTCCTCGGCAACCACCTCATCCTATCGCGGTGCGTGGCAGACCGGAGAGGCCAATCATTATGCTCCCGACGTCGTCGTCGGTGCGGGCTACAAAGGCAGCATGTTCCAGCTCAGGATCGTCGGCGGATATGATTCCATCGTCGAAGAAGGCGCCATCAAGGCGCGTATCGATGGCGATTTCGGCGCCTTCAAGCCGTTCTTCATGGGTGGCTGGAATACCGACGGTGACAAGCTGAACAAATATGCCGGATCCTTCCTCAACACCAATTCGGCGGCTTGCCCGAGGAATGGTGCGGATTGCGGATGGGGCGACTGGGCCTTCTGGACCGGCTTCAGCTACACGTTTACGCCGAAGCTGCAGAACACCACGATGGTTGCCTATACTGACAGCGGCATTTTGCAGGCGACGACGAACCTAGCCTGGCGCCCGGTCAAGGACCTGGCCGTCACGCCTGAACTTACCTACATGCGCTACGATGCCACCAATTCCGATCAGTGGACAGGTGCCTTGCGCTTCGAGCGCAAGTTCTGATCTGATCCCGGCTTAACGCCAGTCCTACCCTGGCCTGAAGCTAATCATAACCGATCTGGCGCCCGTCATAACTCCGCGGTCGTCGGGACCGATTTGACCTCCGATCAGAGCAGGAGAAAGGCCCGGTTTTCCCTACCGGGCCTTTCTTGTTTTGTCTCTTAGTTCCGCCCCACGGGCGAGGGTATCAACGCGCGCAAAAAAAACCGGGGGAGCATTGCTCCCCCGGCTTCGACTTTTGGGCCCCATTCGAATGATCAGGCGGCTTCGTGTTCCGTGGTATGGGCCTTGCGGACTTCCTCGTCCGTCAGGATACCGCTGGCGCGCAGCAGGGCGGCGAAGCGGCCGTTGCTCTGGCTGAGCGCGCTGAAGCTGCCGTTCTCGATAACGCGTCCGTTCTCAAGGAAGAGGACGATATCAGCTTCGCGTACCGTCGACAGACGGTGGGCGATGATGAAGGTCGTGCGGTTCTGCCTGAGATTGTCGATCGCCGCCTTGACGCGGTTCTCGGTCTCCACGTCGAGCGCGCTGGTCGCTTCGTCAAGCACGAGGATCGGCGCGTCCTTGAGGATGGCGCGGGCAATCGCAATACGCTGGCGTTCACCACCGGAGAGCTTGTTGCCGCGCTCGCCGACGCGGGTCTCATAGCCGCTTTCGCGCGTCTCGATGAAGTCGTTGGCGGCAGCCGCTTCGGCAGCGCGCATCATCTCTTCCTCGGTCGCACCCTCGCGGCCGAGACGGATGTTGTCGCTGATCGAGCGGTTCAGCAGACCTGCGTCCTGGAAGACCGTGGCGATGTAGCGGCGCAGCGACTTGCGCGTCACCTTGGTGATGTCGTGACCGTCGACAAGGATCTGGCCGCCCTGCGGATCGAAGACACGTTGCAGCAGGTTGACCAGCGTCGTCTTGCCGGCGCCGGTCGGGCCGACGATGGCGACGGTCTGGCCGGCCTTCACCGTGAAGTTGATGTTGTGCAGGCCCTGTGCGCTGTTGCCGAAGCCGAAGGAAACATCGCGGAACTCAACCTCGCCCTTGACGTCCTTAATCTCGGCAAGGCCAGCCGGTTCCTCGCGGTCGCGGACGGAATCTTCCAGTTCATAGAAGTCCACCAGCTTGGCGCGGGCTTCGAAAATCTGGTTGGCGAAGTTGCGCAGCAGCTCCAGGCGGCCGATCAGCACGTTGGCAAAGGCGATGAAGGTGATCAGCGCGCCGATGCTGAGGCTGCCGCCCTGGACGAGTACCGTGCCGATCATCAGGATCGCCATCATCGCGATGGTCGAGGCCGTGCGGTTCAGCGCGCCGGCGAGCGCCCACCAGTCGAGGACCGGATACTGGGCGGCAAGCAGGTGTTCGGTAAAGGACTTCAGCGCCTTGGTTTCAGCCTCGATGCGATTGTAGCTATGCAGCACCGAGACGTTGCTGATCGAGTCGCTGACATGCGAGAAGACGGTATTGTAGTGGCTCTCGACCGAAGTCTGGCCGTCCTTGGTGCGGCTCATGACCAGGCTGCCGACGATCCAGTAGAAGATGCCGAGCAGAACGAGAACCGCGGACAGGCGCAGGTCCATGGCCACGGCGGTCGGGACCATCACGATAAGTGCCACGGCCGTCGTCAGGTGGTTGCGCATGAATTCGAGCCACAGGCCGAACAGGGCTTCGCAAGCGCGCAGCAGCGTGTTCAGCGCGCTGGCCGTGCCGCGCTGGCTATGCCAGGACAAAGGCATGGAAATGATGCGGCTGAAGGCTTCCGTCAGCAGCGATGCGCGACGGCCATGGGCGAGACGGTCCGCCTCGCGGGAAACGATGATGAAGGCCACCGCGCTGAAGACGGCGAAACCGGCCCACAGCATCATGGTCGGCGTCACCGGCTCTTTCTTGCCGATGGCGTCGAAGATGCGGCCGAACAGAACCGGCTCATAGATGGTGGTCATGGCCAACGCGATGTTTGCGACGACGACCATCCAAACGCGGTAACGATACGCGCCAAGATACTTCAGGGCTCTTGCATAGACTTTGAAAAGAGACACGTCTGGCAACCTCTGTGCATCAGCAATTTCGGAATGTTGGCGACACTACAGATTGCTACCTGAACCGGCGATTAACGGAATCCGGCGCTGTTTTTTCAGAGGAAATTTCATGGGTTATGCGCCAAACCGCCAAGGCGGGCTGTTGGCCGCTTGAGAAATATGAGGATTTAGGAATACTTGCCTTCATTAGCATTGTCGTGGGGCGAGGTGATTGCTATTCGAAGTTGAATACTGAATTTCTCGCCAAAGACGTTCAATTTTATCTCGACCCGAGTATGTTTGCCCGCCATTCGCCGCGCCGCATGGCCGAGTGGATATCGAATGGGGCGCTCGCCGATGAAGAACCAGGCTTTCAAGCCAGGGGGTATGTGTGAATATTCATTCGTTAATACAATTGCTTGTGGTCATTGAAGAATGCAAGCAGGCCAAGAATGTCGTGGCGGAGCTGGAGCTGGTGCTGCGCTCCTACAAGTTCGATTTCTATGGCCTGCTGAGGCAGCCGCGGCCGGCTGTCGACCTTGTCAGCGTTATGCTTGCCGGTCGCTGGCCGGACAAGTGGCCGCTGACCTATGTCGCGCGGAAATATGTGCTTGTCGATCCGACCATCCGCTATCTCGGCCAGGCGCAGCGGCCATTCCGCTGGCGCGATGCGATGGCGGCCTTGAAGGGCGATCCGCTTCGCCGCCGCATGGAGCAGATGATGGCCGATGCCCGCGCCAACGGGCTTGTCGACGGCTATATCTTTCCCATTCACGGGCGCAACGGCCTGCTGGGCACGATGACGGTCGGCGGCAATGCGGTCGATCTGTCGCCCTCGGAACTTTCGTTGTTCGATGCCGTGGCCAAAAAGACGTTCTGGCGGCTTCTGGAGCTGCGCGACGAGGCGCGGCCGCTGGAGGAAACTCCCACGACCGACGCCAAGCTGACCAGACGCGAGATGGAGGTGCTGAACTATCTGTCGGAAGGCATGACCTCGATGGAGATCAGCCGCACGCTGAAGATCTCAAACCATACTGTCGATTGGTATATGAACAGCATCCAGGACAAGTTGAACGCCCGGAACCGCCAGCATATCGTCGCAATCGCCTTCAGAAATGGACTTGTTCCCTAGCCGCAACTATTTTGGTTTCTGACGCTACGGGAAATTGAACTTCTCGTGACAAGAAGTTAAGAATTCTCTTCGCGGGTGCAGCATTGCCCGTTTCGATGCCGTGAGGAGACAGCATTGCCCATATCCAAGATCCTGGTTGCCAACCGTTCCGAGATTGCGATCCGCGTGTTTCGCGCCGCCAATGAGCTCGGGATTAAAACCGTCGCCATCTGGGCCGAGGAAGACAAACTGGCATTGCACCGCTTCAAGGCGGACGAGAGTTATCAGGTCGGCCGCGGCCCGCATCTGGCGCGTGATCTCGGTCCGATCGAGAGTTATCTGTCGATCGACGAGATCATCCGCGTCGCCAAGCTGTCCGGCGCCGATGCCATCCATCCCGGCTACGGCCTGCTGTCGGAAAGCCCCGAGTTCGTCGACGCCTGCGATGCCGCCGGCATCATCTTCATCGGCCCGCGCGCCGATACGATGCGCCAGCTCGGCAACAAGGTGGCGGCCCGCAACCTGGCGATCTCGGTCGGCGTGCCGGTGGTGCCGGCAACCGAGCCGCTGCCCGACGATATGAAGATCGTGGCGAAGATGGCCGAGGAGATCGGTTATCCGGTAATGCTGAAAGCCTCCTGGGGCGGCGGCGGTCGCGGCATGCGCGCCATCCGTGACCCCAAGGATCTGGCCAAGGAAGTGACGGAAGCCAAGCGCGAGGCGATGGCCGCCTTCGGCAAGGACGAAGTCTATCTGGAAAAGCTGGTGGAGCGTGCCCGCCACGTCGAGAGCCAGGTTCTCGGCGACACGCATGGCAATGTCGTGCATCTGTTCGAGCGCGACTGTTCGGTCCAGCGCCGTAACCAGAAGGTCGTCGAGCGTGCCCCCGCGCCCTACCTCAACGACGCGCAGCGCCAGGAGCTGGCCGCCTATTCGCTGAAGATCGCCGGCGCGACCGGCTATGTCGGCGCCGGCACCGTCGAATATCTGATGGATGCCGATACCGGCAAATTCTACTTCATCGAAGTCAATCCGCGCATCCAGGTCGAGCATACCGTCACCGAAGTCGTCACCGGCATCGACATCGTCAAGGCGCAGATCCATATCCTCGACGGCTTTGCCATAGGCACGCCGGGCTCGGGCGTGCCGAAGCAGGCGGACATCCGCCTCAACGGCCATGCGCTGCAGTGCCGCGTGACGACCGAGGATCCGGAACACAACTTCATTCCTGACTATGGCCGCATCACCGCCTATCGCTCGGCCGCCGGCTTCGGCATCCGTCTCGATGGCGGCACGGCCTATTCCGGCGCGATCATCACCCGTTTCTACGATCCGCTGCTGGTCAAGGTGACCGCCTGGGCGTCGACGCCGGACGAGACGATCGCCCGCATGGACCGGGCGCTGCGCGAATTCCGTATTCGCGGCGTGGCGACGAACCTCACCTTCCTCGAAGCGATCATCACCCACCCGAAGTTCCGCGACAACAGCTATACGACGCGCTTCATCGACACGACGCCGGAACTGTTCCAGCAGGTCAAGCGCCAGGACCGCGCCACCAAGCTGCTCACCTATCTGGCCGACGTCACGGTCAACGGCCATCCGGAAGCCCGTGGCCGGCCTGCGCCGTCGCCAAAGGCCGCCGAGCCCATTCTGCCCTATATCGATGGCAAGGTGCCCGATGGCAGCAAGCAGCGGCTCGATAAGCTCGGCCCGCAGAAATTCGCCGAATGGATGCGCAACGAAAAGCGCGTGCTTTTGACCGACACGACGATGCGCGACGGCCATCAGTCGCTGCTCGCCACCCGCATGCGCACCTTCGACATCGCGCAAGTGGCCGGCACCTATGCCCGGGCGCTACCGCAACTGCTGTCGCTCGAATGCTGGGGCGGCGCGACGTTCGACGTCTCCATGCGCTTCCTCACCGAAGATCCGTGGGAGCGCCTGTCGCTGATCCGCGAGGGTGCGCCGAACCTGCTCCTGCAGATGCTGTTGCGCGGCGCCAACGGCGTCGGCTACACCAACTATCCCGACAATGTCGTGAAATACTTCGTCCGCCAGGCGGCCAAGGGCGGCATCGATCTCTTCCGCGTCTTCGACTGCCTGAACTGGGTCGAGAACATGCGCGTGTCGATGGATGCCATCATCGAGGAGAACAAGCTCTGCGAGGCGGCGATCTGCTATACTGGCGACATCCTCAATTCCGCTCGCCCGAAGTATGATCTGAAGTACTATACCGATCTTGCCGTCGAGCTGGAAAAGGCCGGTGCCCATATCATTGCGCTGAAGGATATGGCGGGTCTTCTGAAACCGGCCGCCGCCAAGGTACTGTTCAAGGCACTGCGCGAGGCGACCAGCCTGCCGATCCACTTCCACACGCATGATACCTCGGGCATAGCCGCCGCCACGGTGCTGGCCGCCGTCGATGCCGGCGTCGATGCGGTCGATGCGGCAATGGATGCGCTTTCCGGCAATACCTCGCAGCCCTGCCTCGGCTCGATCGTCGAGGCCTTGAAGGGCACGGAGCGTGATCCGGGGCTCGATCCCGAATGGATCCGCCGCGTCTCCTTCTACTGGGAAGCGGTGCGCCATCAGTATGCGGCCTTCGAGAGCGATCTCAAGGGACCGGCCTCGGAAGTCTACCTGCACGAAATGCCGGGCGGCCAGTTCACCAATCTCAAGGAACAGGCGCGCTCGCTCGGTCTCGAGACCCGCTGGCATCAGGTGGCGCAGGCCTATGCCGACGCCAACCAGATGTTCGGCGATATCGTCAAGGTAACGCCGTCGTCCAAGGTGGTCGGCGACATGGCGCTGATGATGGTCTCACAGGACCTGACAGTTGCCGACGTCGTCAATCCCGACCGCGAAGTCTCCTTCCCGGAATCGGTGGTCTCGATGCTGAAGGGCGATCTCGGCCAGCCGCCGGGCGGATGGCCGGAAGCCTTGCAGAAGAAGGCTCTCAAGGGCGATGCGCCCTATACCGTGCGCCCAGGCTCGCTGCTGGCCGAAGCTGATCTCGATGCGGAGCGCAAGGTCATCGAGACCAAGCTCGAGCGCAAGGTCGACGATTTCGAGTTTGCCTCCTACCTGATGTACCCGAAGGTCTTTACCGACTATGCGCTGGCCGCCGATACCTATGGCCCGGTCTCGGTGCT
Organism: Martinezella rhizogenes; assembly: GCF_000799715.1. Lineage (GTDB taxonomy): Bacteria > Pseudomonadota > Alphaproteobacteria > Rhizobiales > Rhizobiaceae > Rhizobium > Rhizobium rhizogenes_C. The sequence continues at coordinate 147,162 of NZ_JUHG01000002.1, read as the reverse complement.
GCCGACGCCCGCCTACTTCTACGGATTGAAGGAAGGCGGCGAACTCTTTGCTGAGATCGAGAAGGGCAAGACGCTGGTGGTCGTCAACCAGGCGATGACGGCGACCGACGAGAAGGGCATGGTGACGGTGTTCTTCGAGCTCAATGGCCAGCCACGCCGCATCAAGGTGCCGGATCGCGCCCACGGTGCTGCGGGCAGTGCCGCCCGTCGCAAGGCGGAACCCGGCAATGCCGCCCATGTCGGCGCGCCGATGCCGGGCGTCATCTCCCGTGTCTTTGTCACCCCCGGCCAGGCGATCAAGGCCGGCGACGTGCTCGTCTCCATCGAAGCGATGAAGATGGAGACGGCGCTGCATGCGGAGAAGGACGGCACCATCACCGAAGTCCTCGTCCTTGCCGGCGACCAGATCGACGCCAAGGATCTGCTCGTCGTCTACGGGGCTTAGGGTCCGTCACGAGACAAAGGAAGTGGCCGGCTCCTGGGCCGGCCCTTTCCTGAACGTGGCCTTCAAGGCGAGATCGCATCCATGACCGACAGTCTCCGGCGTTTCGGGCAGTATGACGTTATCCTTTTACGCGATGGCGTCTTCGAAGCGCCGGCGGACGTGTTGATCCATGCGGATGGCGGCGTTGCACGGCAGCGCGCGATCGAGGCGTTGGGCAAGCCGACGCTTCAGGTGGATGTAAACTGTTTCGCCCTGCGCGGCGCCGACGGCATCATTCTCGTGGACGCCGGTACCGGGACCGCTTGGGGACCCAAATACGGCCATGCGCGTTCGGCGTTGCATGAGGCCGGCATCACGCCGGACCAGATCCGGCTGATATTGCTGACCCATATCCATGGGGACCATGCGCTCGGTCTGTTCGACGGAGATGCACCGTATTTCGCCAATGCCGAAGTATTCGTGCCGGCCAGGGATTTTGCCTTTTTCACCGATCCGGTCGCTCGAGAGGCGACACCGGAGGCGCGCCGCGGCGGCTTCAAGATAGCTGAGCAGCTTGTCCGCATCTATGGGTCTCGAGTCCGGCAGATTCCGGATGGCCCTGTGTTGGCCGGTATAGAGGCCCGCCTTCTGCCGGGTCACACCCCCGGCCACACCGGCTATCTGGTGCGCGGCGGCGATCGGATCGACGCTGAGAACAAGGATCTCCTGATCTGGGGCGACACCTTGCATTTGGAAGATCTTCAGCCCGGCGATCCGAAGATCGGCCTGGTTTTCGACCTCGACCCCGAGATGGCGGTGCGAACTCGTCAGGCGACATTGGAAGATGCCGCCCGCGAAGGCTGGATTATCGCCGGTGGTCATATCACCGGCTTTGGCCGCGTAGAACGGGCCTCCGAGGGCTACCGGATCGTGCCGGTGTGAATCTGGGATCTCCGGGAAGACGCCCCGATCTCATATATCGTAACTATGCCCCGCATTCAGCGTCGAGATGAACTGCTTCGTCCGTTCCTGCTGAGGTGCGCCGAAGATGGTGCGGGAGGGGCCGGTTTCGACGATGTTGCCGGCTTCGAGGAAGACGACATTCGTGGCGATCTTCGAGGCGAGGCGCAGGTCGTGCGTCGCCATCACCATGGTCGTGCCCTCGTTGGCGAGCCGGCCGAGGACATCGACGACTTCGGCGGCCAGTTCCGGATCGAGCGCCGAGGTCGGCTCGTCGCAGAGGAGAACGCGGGGCGAGGGGGCAAGGGCGCGGGCGATCGCCACGCGCTGCTGCTGCCCGCCGGAGAGCGTCGATGGCCAGGCATCGATCTTGTGCGCCATGCCGACCTTGGTCAGAAGCTCGACGGCGCGGGCGCGCGCCTTGTCGGCCGGCCAGCGCAGCACCGTCGTCAGGCCCTCCATGACGTTTTCGATGGCGGTCCTGTGCGGAAAGAGCTGGAAATTCTGGAAGACCATGCCGGTCTGGCGGCGGATCTTCTGGATATCCTGCCAGGCAGTTTTCTTGCCCGGCTGGAAGGTGGTGCTCACGTCGCCGATGCGGATCGTGCCGGCCGTCGGGATTTCCAGGAGGTTTATGCAGCGCAAAAGCGTGCTCTTGCCGCCGCCGGAAGGGCCGACCAGCGCCGTCACCGTACCTTCCGGAATGGTCAGGCTGATATCCTTCAGGATGACACTGTCGCCGAAGCGTTTTTCGATATGTGACAGCTCGATCATGTCCGCGCCTCCAGCGTGCCGCCGGAGCGGGCGAAACGGCGTTCGAGGTAGCCCTGCAGCGTCGAGAGGAAGGTGCTGAGCACGAGATAGATGATGGCGGCCTCGATATAGAGGATCAGCGGCTCATAGGTGGTCGCGACGATGCGCTGTGCGGCCTGGAACAGTTCCGGCACGGTGATCGCGGCGGCCAGCGAGGTGTCCTTGACCAGCGAGATGAAGGTGTTCGACAGCGGCGGCACGGCGACGCGGGCCGCCTGCGGCAGGATGGTGCGGCTCATCGCCTGGCGCCAGTTCATGCCGATGGAATAGGCCGCTTCCCACTGGCCCTTCGGCACGGAGGAGATGACGGCGCGGATGATCTCGGATGAGTAGGCGCCGACATTCAGCGTGAAGCCGATGACGGCGGCCGGAAAGGCGTCGAGCAGGATGCCCATGCTCGGCAGGCCGTAGAAGATGACGAACAGCTGCACCAGCAGCGGCGTGCCGCGGATCACCCAGACATAGAAGCGCGCGACGGCGACAAGCGGTTTTGGGCCGAACAGCCGGGTGACGGCGGTGACGAGGCCGAGCGCTAAGCCGAGAACGAAGGTGATCAGGGTGAGCGGGATGGTGAAGATGAGCCCCGCCCAAAGCAGCGTGCCCAGCGACTCCCACATCAATTGCAACCAGTGCTCCACGGAGAAGCGACCTTTCCATAATAAAATGCGTCCGGGGATGGCCCCGGACGCATCTTTTTCACAATTTGGCGTTTCTGCCTATTCCCACTTACTTCGAAACGTCCTGGCCGAAGTATTTGTCGGAGATCTTGGCGTAGGTACCGTCAGCCTTGATGTCGGCCAGCGCCTTGTTGATGGCGGCCTGCAGTTCCGGCTCGCCCTTGCGGATGATGGCGGCGGAAAAATCGGCATTGGCCTGCTGGGCGACGATCTTCACCGGCGCGTCGGGCTTGTGCTTCTTGAAATCGAGGAAGGACAGGCTGTCGTTGATCGTGGCGTCGGCGCGGCCGGTGAGCACAAGCTGGATCGACTGATCGAAACCATCGGTGCCGACGAGTTCGGCGCCGGACGCCTGAGCGAGCTTGCCGAAATTGCTGGTCAGCGACTGCGCGGACTTCTTGCCCTTGAGGTCAGGGAAATCCTTGATGTCGGTGTTGCTGTCCTTGACGATCAGCACGGCTTTGGAGGCGATGTAGGGGTCGGAGAAGTCATACTTCTGCTTGCGGGCATCGGTGACGCCGACTTCGTTGATGACGGCGTCGTAGCGCTTTGCGTCGAGGCCGGCGATCAGGCCGTCCCACTTGCCTTCCAGAAACTCGGCCTTGACGCCGAGCTTGGATGCGATGGCTTCGGCGATCTCGACATCGAAGCCGACGAGCTTGCCGCTCGCGTCATGAAAGGTGAAGGGCGCATAGGTGCCTTCCGTGCCAACCTTCAGTACGCCGGCGTCCTGGATCGCCTTGAGGTTATCGCCGGCATGGGCGGGCAAAAGGAAAGCGGCCTGCACAAGGGCAGCAGCGGCTACGGTCTTCAACCAGTTCATCGTTTTCTTCCGTTTCTGGAACGTGTTGCAATCAATGTTGCATACATCGCAGAAAAATCGGAGCGGGGAAGCGTAGAAAACTGCGAAAGAAATCGGCAATTGCGAATATTTTTCTCAAGAGTCGGTGGATTCGACAGCTTTGCCGAGCATACCGCAACTATGTGCCGACAGTACGCGCATAGTTCAGCGGCTGCAGCACTCCCTATTCTGCGGCATTGCCGGTTGGTGCCCTGATCGCACTCAGCTCTCTGGGACTACAAGCGAATCTTCCTCGCGAACCCGGAGGATGCGGTCGATAAGGCCCCATTCGAGAGCTTCTTCCGCAGTCATGAAACGATCGCGGTCCATCGCGCGCTCGAACTCCTCGTAGGTGCGTCCGCAATGTTCAGCGTAGAGCCGCGTCATGCGGTGCTTGGTTCGCTCCATTTCCGCGGCATGGATGAGCATGTCGGACGCTTGTCCTTGGAAGCCACCCAATGGCTGATGGATGTGGATGCTGGAGTTGGGCAGTGCGGATCGCTCGCCGGCTTGGCCCGCCATCAAGAGGAACGATCCCATCGAACGGGCCGTCCCCATGCAGAGTGTGTGCACCGGCGCGCGGATGTAGTGCATCGTGTCATACATGGCGAGGCCGCTGGTCACGACGCCGCCCGGCGAATTGATGTAGAGACTGATCGGTTTCCTGGGGTTTTCCGCCTCAAGAAACAGCAATTGTGCGCAGACCAGAGCTGAAACGGTATCGTTTACCTCGCCGTTGAGGAAGATGATTCGCTCCCGCAGCAGGCGGGAATAGATGTCGAACGATCGCTCCCCTCTGCTGGATTGCTCTATGACCATAGGGACGAGTTGCATCGCTTCGCGCATCGGCGAACTCCAATCTTCCAGGATTTGTGCGGGACTCGCGGCCGTCAGGCAGCGAGCATGAGAGGCGGACTGTTGTTGTTTTCGGCGGCCCTCGTCATCCGGTCGAACCTCATGTCAGTCAGTTCGTGGATGATCCGCAGGCTGGTTCCACCGGTCGCGTTCGGGGTAATCCTGAATGTCACAGTGCTTTCAAGGAATGGCGGTGCGTTGTCGCGCATCCTGTAGCAAACCTCCTCGCCGGGCGTGACAGAGGTCGCCTCGGGATCCGCCAGCGCTTCCTTCGGCAGCCAGCTTTCGCGAAACTCTGGAATGCTGATTGCGCGCCAGACCTTTTGCGGGGGCTCATTGAGCTCATACTCAAGCGCTATCCCGTTTTTCTGCTTGTCGGTCTTTCCGTCGTTCATTGATCCATATCCTTCAGCAAGACCTTGAGAGCGTCGATGCGCGCAGGCCAATAGGCACGATATTTCGCCAACCATTCCGCGATGAGAGCCAGCCCTTCCGGATCGACCTCATAGTTCACGAAACGCCCCTGTCGTTCTTCCTTGACAAGCCCGGCACTCCGAAGAACCGAGAGGTGCTGGGACATCGCCGGCTGGCTGATCTCCATGCCCTCGCGCAAGGCGCTGGCGTTCGTGCTGCCTGCCGCCAGCTTCTCAAAGATTGCCCGGCGGGTCGGATCAGCCAGAGCTCGGAATATGTCGTTCTCGATCATGACAACACATAAGCACGCACTTATGCGATTCGCAAGACCTTTCTCTCTTTGCACAAACGTTCAAGATCGATCCAAGGCCGCGGTTCATAACCTCCCTTCCTGTATTCGAAAGGGAAGACCATGACAGACATAAGCGCGGCATCGACCAGGCGGCCCATCAACTTCCAGGAGAAGCTTGGAAAGCTTCAGGGGTTTTGGCAGCCCCGTGTCATCGCCGAGATGAACGACTACCAGTTCAAGCTCGTCCGCATCGAGGGGGATTTCATCTGGCACGATCATCCGGAAACGGACGAGACTTTCATCGTTCTCGAGGGGCAGTTGCGGATCGATTTTCGCGACGGTGCCGTCCATGTCGGACCCGGCGAGATGTTCGTCGTTCCGAAGGGCGTGGAACACAAGCCGTTCGCGGAGAAGGAAGTCCGGATGATGCTGATCGAGCCGCGCGGCACCTTGAACACCGGCCATGAAGGCGGCGAGAGGACGGCTGAAAACGATCTCTGGATATAGATCACGTTCCGCCAAGGCCGGTCGCGAAGGCCGGGCTTGTTGACGGCGATATCGGCGATGTGGCAGCGTTCCCCCAAGTGGGCGCCGCCTCGTCATCTTGATGTTGCTGCTGGCCCGAACAAATGCGGCTCGTCCCGATGCATCCTCGCCTTCTCAAGACATTTCTCGCGGTCGCCCGGAGCAAAAGCTTCACCCGGGCGGGTGAGGAGGTTCATCTGGCGCAATCCAGCGTCAGCGACCAGATGCAGTCGCTGGAGGCCGAGCTGGGTGCTGCACTTTTCAACCGCTCGAAGCGGGGTCTGGAGCTGACGCAGGCGGGTGAGACGCTGGTCTCCTATGCCCAGGAGCTATTGGCGCTGGCGGACGAGGCGCGGGCGGCGGTGGCGGCAACCGCCGGGCACGAGGCCGGATCGGTCACCATCGGCGCGCTGGAGACGATTGCCGCCGTCAAGCTTCCGGCATGGCTATCTGCTTTCCAGACCGACCATCAGGGTATCAGTCTCCGGCTGAAGGTCGCTGGCAGCGGCGATCTCTTGCGCAAGCTCGAGGCCGGCGAGATCGAGGTCGCTTTCTGCTTCGATCAGGGTGGTCTGGACGAGCGTTTCGTCAGCCGCGTGATCGCGACCGAGCCGCTGATCCTTGCGACACCCCCCGCGGGGAAATTTCCGGTGGGAAAGCCGGATCTGGCCGGGCTTGCCTCGATGGATTTTTTGACGACCGAAGTCGGCTGCGCCTACAGGGCCATGTTCGACACGGCGTTTGCCGAGGCTGGCATAGTGGCGCCGAAGCCCGCCGCCGAGGTCGGCAGCATAAACGCGATCGCACGGCTTGTGGCAGCCGGGGCTGGCGTCGGGTTGGTGCCGCGCCTTGCTGTTGCCGAGGCACTCGATCGCGACGAGATCAGCGAATTGCCATGGCCGGGGCCGACGCAAACGGTCTCGCTTGTGATGATTTGGCGGCGCCGGCGGGTTCAGCCGCCAGCGCTGCGATCGTTGCTCGCGGCTGCGAGCAATCATTTCGCGCCGGCTAGATCAGCCGATGTCCGCCCTCGACATGCAATGTCGTCCCCGTCGTAAAGCCGTTGCCCATCAGATAGGTGATAGCGTCGGCGATATCCTCCGGCTGCCCGACGCGCCCGACCGGTAGCCGCTTTGCCATGGCGTCCAGCGTCTCGTCCTTCTTGTCGCCGGCAACGAATGTCCAGATGGGGGTGTCGACCCAGCCAGGCGAAACGGCATTGACGCGGATCGGCGCCAGCTCGACCGCAAGCGCACGCACCAGCCCCTCGAGCGCCGCATTGACGGCGGCGACCACCGACCCGCGCGCCGATGGGCGATAGGCCGCGATGCCGGAGGTGAAGGTGATGGAGCCGGTAGCGACAAGCTTTGGCGCGCCATATTTGGCAAGCAGCAGCGGCCCATAAAATTTGCTCTCTACGACCCGTTGCGCGGCTTTCAGATCCAGCGCCGGCAGCAATTCATAGGCGCCCTCGATATCGGCGGCGGTGCTGACGATATGATCGAGCCGGCCGATCCGGTCGAACAGGTCGGCGACCTGTGCTTCCTGCGTGATATCGACCGCCACTGTGGAGAGTGCCGGATTTTGCAACTCCGCGCTGGCGCGCCGGAGCCTGTCCTGGCTCCGCCCGACGATGATCACCTCCGCGCCGGCAGCGAGCGCGGATTTTGCCAGCGCTAAGCCCATCCCGGAACTGCCGCCGACGATGAGAATTCGTGAATTCGCGATATCTGCAAGTGCCATGTCTTTTGTCCCGAAGGTGAATGATTGCGGGCGAAGACTTGGCAGAGAGGTTCGGGGAGGGAAAACGGAGAAAAACGATGGTGTCATCGGGGATTCCGATGTTGCCCTCTAATCAGTTCATCGTTTTATTCTGTTTCTGGAACGTGTAGCAATCAATGTTGCATAAATCGCAGAAAAGTCGGAGCACGAAAACGTAGAAAACTGCGAAACAAATGGGCAATTGCGAATATTTTTCTCAATATGTTGCAATTGAGCGCTCTAAGAGCGCTTCTGTCTCTATTTACCGTCCATAATTACTGATCGACCTGGCATCAGCGGCATGGTAACAATTTTCAATATTGCCCTACTTCTCCAAATGTTGCTCCATTTCTCTCAATGTTGTTCTGTGCGTCATTTGATTGTTGTTTAGGTGTGGCATCGTTCACGTAGAGCGTGCGCGCTATTAATGTGTCCTGCCGGTTTGCCGGGAGACACCGGCGGCAATCGAAATGCGTTTCTATCAGCTAGTGAAGTGCAGGAATTGGTCTGACACAGTCCGAAGAGGTGACGAATTGCCCATCGTTGCGCGCTGGCGGCCCTGGCCGGTTACTAGTACTAGGCTTTTTGTCGCGGCTGCGTCTTTCCTTCTGGGTTTGTCTACCTTCATGCCGACCTTTGCGGCAGAAACGACTGAGCGGCCATCGAAATGGATCGGCCGGGTTGCTGCTGATGATGCGGCTTTTGGCTGGCCTGGCAGCGGTTTCGCGCTTCGTTTCGAAGGCAGATCACTCTCCGTCACGCTCGTCGATACCGGAAAAAACAGCCTGGAGATCGAAGTGGATGGTGTTCCCCAGCGCCTCGATCTGCTGGCGGGACAGCACCAATACCAGCTTGCCGACGGGTTGCAGCAAGGCGTCCATGAGGTTCGCGCGACGCGCCGCACCGAGGGATGGATTGGCGATACCACATTCGTTTCGGCTGAGACCGACGGTTCTTTTCTCCCGGCAGCGGCACCGACGGACGAGCTGGTGGCGATAGGAGATTCCATTACAGCCGGCTATGGCGTCGAGGGCGTCGGCCCTGGATGCAAATTCAGCCCTGATACGGAAAACCAATACTTGACATATGCCGCAGTGGCAGCGCGCAGTCTGGGGATGGAACTGACGACGCTCGCGGTTTCAGGAATCGGTCTTTCGCATGCCGGCAAAGGCACGAAAACCATGGCTGATGTGATCGATAACGTGACGCCGTTGAGACGTGGCGCACCCAGCGTCCCAAATGAACGCGTTTCCGCAGTGGTTATCAACCTGGGAACGAACGACTTCTCGGGCAACAAGAATCCCAGCGATTTTGTCGACGAATACGTCAGGCTCGTCGCCAGGCTGAGGCATCAGTTTCCGAAGGCGTATCTCTACGCCGCACTCGGTCCGATGATGTCCCAGAAGGATTTCGATGTAGCGGAGAAAGCAATTGAGCTCGCCGTCCAGACGAGCGCCGCGAAAGGCGAAAATCGTCTGCGGTATCTGAACTTGCGGGTCAAACCGACAGATTTCGGATGCGATTGGCATCCAAGCCGCAGCACCAATGCGGCAATGGCAATAGTGCTGGAACAGACAATCAAAGCGGATTGGGGCCGTCATGATTAACGAGCGCGTACTTTCAATTCGGCAATCAAACTCGAAGCATCTGGAATCTCTTCAATTACTTCGGTTCGCGGCGGCTTTCGCCGTGGTTCTCTTCCATTTCGGAAGCGGTCTTACGATACAGTATCATCTCGATCGCAACTATCTCGGCATGGGCGCAGCCGGCGTCGACGTTTTCTTCGTTCTCAGCGGATTTATCATCAGTTACTCCTCCGATCCGGCGCGCGGGGTTGCCTATTTCGCCCGCAAACGACTTTCCAGAATCGTTCCGCTCTACTGGCTGCTGACGCTCGCGATTATCTTGATTGCGCTTGTGAAGCCCAACCTGCTCAACTCGACGATCGTGAACGTGGAGACTGTGGCTAAATCTCTTCTGTTCATCCCTTATCAGAAAAACGGAGGCGCCATACAGCCGATTCTGTTTCTGGGGTGGACGCTCTGTTACGAGATGTTCTTCTACATGATTTACGGTGCCTGCCTGCTGTTTGGCACCAAGGCGACATGGTATGCCTGCGCAATCGTCCTATCCTTGGTGGCGTTAGGCATGATCTGGCCGCACGGGTCCGTCGAATGGCGTTTCTACACAAGCCCGATATTGATTGAGTTCGCTTTCGGCATGATGCTTCACAAAGCACACTCCGCGTCCAGCTCCTTCAGGAGCGGATCGAACACCGTCGCGGTTGCGCTGGTTATTCTGGCGTGTGGAGCCGATTTCCTCATCGTGACATTCGCCGGCCCCAGTCTTTTCGCCTCAAGCCTGTTTGCGGTCCTGCTGGTCTCGGGCTTCCTGCTCATGCGCCTACCAGGTGGAAAAGTATGGGCTATCCTGGTTCTCCTCGGAGACGCTTCCTACTCGCTTTACCTCATACATCCCTACACGTTGCAGCTTCCAATCAAATTGCTGGGCGAGCACTTTTCCATATCCTTTGTGACGGCAATATTAGCGCTGGTCACGCTCTGCACGATCGGGATCTCGGTGACGCTTCTGAAGTTTTTCGAGCGACCGATGCAGGCTTTCTTGATGAGGCGTTCGAAACCTATCGGGCAGCCTGTCGTTCAGGCCGAATAAAATCCCGGCAATCCGGCGGCGGTTGAAGCGTTTGTTTGCGACGCAGTCTTTGGCTTGTGCCTGCCGAAAGCACGCCGGCGCGGCTCAAGCCGCAGCTGTGCGCCGCCGTCGCCGTTCGCTGAAGATAATAATCAGCCCGGCGCTGAGGATCAGGATCGCGCCGATGAAGGTGTTGATCTTGGGAACGTCGCCCCAGATGAGGTAGCCGAGCCCAAAGGCCCAGACGAGCGAGGTATATTCGAACGGCGCCAGCACCGAGACCGGGGCCTGGCGCATGCCTTCGAATAGTGCCAGCTGGCCGATGCCGGCGAAGATGCCGGTGGTGCAGAGCAGGATGAGTTCGTAGCCCGTCGGCGTCTTCCAGTGCAGGATCGCCATCGTGCCGGTCATCAGGATCAGCATGATGTTGGAGACGGCCATCTGGATGTGGCTCTTTTCATGCAGCGCGGTCTTGCGCAGCAGCACCATGCCGGTCGCCCAGAGGACGGCTGCCTGCAGGGCCAGATAGACCGGCCAGGAGATCGACAGTCCCACCGGGTTTGAGGCGATCACCACGCCGCAGAAGCCGACGCCGACCGCCGTCCAGCGCGCCACGGTGACCTTTTCCCGAAGCACGATGGTCGCAAGGATCGTGCCGACGATCGGGGCGGCGTAGTAGAGCGTCGTGACCTCCGCGAGCTGGAGATATTTGGCGGCCGAATAATAGGAAATCCAGGCGATCAGCAGCAGCATGCTGCGTATGATCATCGGCTTGACCACCGGTGAGCGCGCCACCTTGCGCACCAGCGACGGCCCCTCGTAGACGAAGCAGCCGGCAAGGATGGCACAGCTTCGAAGGAACAGCACCTGCCAGACCGGTATGGTGACGACCAGCAGTTTCACCGCCGAATCATGGGCGGTAAACAGCATATAGCCGAACACCGTAAGCAGGATGCCGTAGCTGATGGGGTTTTTCACTGGGGTACCAAGGGGAAGGGCCGATGCGAAGCAGTCGAGGAATCTTTCAGGCCTCAAGCGATAGGAGCCTACCTTTTCGTCGTCAATAGACCATATGAGCAGGGCAGATCAGGTTGGAAATATTTATTCGTGGTTGTGGCTCCGTCGCCTCCGTTTTAACAGATGGTGATGAAACGTGACCGGTGCGCCTGTTTTCGGATATTGCGATTTCAATCGATTTAAATATCTTGGCGGCACCGATTTGGGAGATTTTTCATGAATGATATGATGCAGTCCGAGGGTTTGCAGGCGCGCAGAAGCGGATTCTTCACAAAACCGCGCGCGGCCATCTCGCTGCTGTTTCTGATGAACGGCTTCAGCGTTGGTTGCTGGGCACCGAAGATTCCGGAGTTTGCCGAGCGGCTGCAACTGAGCAAGTTCGAACTGGGCCTGATGATCCTGGTCTTCGGCGTCGGTTCGCTGGTGATGATGCCGGTTGCGGGCGCGCAGATCGCCGGGCGCGGCTCGAAGATCGTCGTCAAGGCCTTCGCCGTGCTGCTCGTGCCGATGCTGCTCGCCATGACCCTGGTCGAAAGTGTCTGGACCGCGGCCATTGCCATTTTCCTGTTCGGCGGTTTCATCGGTGCCATGGACGTGGCGATGAACGCCAATGCCGTGTCCGTGGAGAAATCCATGCGCCGGGCGATCATGTCGTCCTGCCACGCCTTCTGGAGTCTTGGCGGTCTCCTCGGTGCGGCAATCGGCGGTTTCCTGATCTCGCATCTGGGCTTCCTCGGCCATGCCGAGGTTGTCACCGTGCTTTCCATCCTCATCCTGGCCGTGGCATGGCCGATGATCCTCGGCGACCAGCCGCATCCGGACGAGGCCAAGCCCAAGGCGCGGTTGCCGATGGTTCCGCTGCCCTGGCTGCTCGGCCTCATGGCATTGTTCTCGATGATGCCGGAGGGCGCGGTGCTCGATTGGAGCGCGCTCTATCTCAGCCAGGAAAAGGCAGCCTCCGTGACGCTGTCGGGCTTTGGTTTCGCCGCTTTCTCGCTCACCATGGCGGCAATGCGCTTTGCCGGCGATTTCGTTCGCGACCAGTTGGGCGCGGTCAAGACGCTGCGCGTCTGCACGGTTTTCGCCATTGTCGGCATGGTGATCGCGGCGCTGGCGCCGAATGCGGAATTGGCCATTGTCGGCTTCGCGCTGTGCGGCATCGGTATTTCTAACATGGTGCCGATCGCCTTTTCCGCCGCCGGCAATATTCCGGGGCTGCAGCCGGGTATCGGCATCTCGGTCGTCACCACGCTCGGCTATTCCGGCATGCTGGTCGCCCCCTCGGCGATCGGTTTTGCCGCCGAGCATGTCGGCTTCTCGCCGGTGCTGCTGGCGCTGCCGGTGCTGCTGCTCGTCGTCCTGGCGCTGTCGTCTCTGGCGCGTTACGCCGACGGCATCGGCGAGAATTCGCATTAATTCGGCCGTCGTGACCTGTTATGGTCATGTTCCAGCCCGAGAAAGTGATATCCGGAGCGGTTGACAACGACCGCTCCGTGATCCACCTGAAAGGCAGCAATTCCCTAGGGCTAACGAGAGTTTTCCATGTCGTCCGCCAGTGATTTTGATCCGAAGCCGCGCCGTTCCTCCGTTGCCGTCGATGTCGGCGGCGTTATCGTCGGCGGCGGCGCGCCCGTGGTTGTGCAGTCCATGACCAATACCGATACCGCCGACATCGATTCGACGGTGGCGCAGGTGGCAGCTCTCTTCAAGGCCGGCTCGGAGCTGGTGCGCATCACCGTCGACCGCGACGAAAGTGCCGCCGCCGTGCCGAAGATCCGCGAACGGCTGCTGCGGCTTGGCATGGACGTGCCGTTGATCGGCGATTTCCACTATATCGGCCACAAGCTTTTGGCCGATCATCCGGCCTGCGCCGAGGCGCTGGCAAAGTACCGCATCAATCCCGGCAATGTCGGCTTCAAGGACAAGAAGGACAAGCAGTTCGCCGAGATCATCGAGATGGCGATCCGCTACGACAAGCCGGTTCGCATCGGCGTCAACTGGGGGTCGCTCGACCAGGATCTCTTGACGGCGCTGATGGACCAGAACTCCGCCGCTGGCTCGCCGCTCTCGGCCCGCCAGGTGACGCGCGAGACGATCGTACAATCGGCTCTGATCTCGGCGGATCTCGCCGAGGAAATCGGCCTTCCGCGCAACCGCATCATTCTCTCCGCCAAGGTCAGCCAGGTGCAGGACCTGATCGCCGTCTATTCCATGCTGTCTGAGCGCTCCAATCACGCGCTGCATCTCGGGCTCACCGAGGCCGGCATGGGCAGCAAGGGCATTGTCGCCTCGTCGGCGGCCATGGGCTATGTGTTGCAGCACGGCATCGGCGATACCGTCCGCGTCTCGCTGACGCCGGAGCCGAATGGCGACCGCACCCGCGAGGTGCAGGTGGCGCAGGAACTGCTGCAAGTGATGGGTTTCCGCCAGTTCGTGCCCGTCGTCGCGGCTTGTCCCGGCTGCGGCCGCACGACGTCCACGGTGTTCCAGGAACTGGCGCAGAACATCCAGAACGACCTGCGCAAGAACATGCCGGTCTGGCGCGACAAATATCCGGGTGTCGAAGCGCTCAACGTCGCCGTCATGGGCTGCATCGTCAACGGCCCCGGCGAGAGCAAGCATGCCGATATCGGCATCTCGCTGCCCGGCACCGGCGAATCGCCAGCCGCCCCCGTCTTCATCGACGGCCAGAAGGCGATGACGCTTCGTGGCCCGAATATCGCCTCGGACTTCGAGGCGCTGGTTGCCGATTATATCGAGAAGCGTTTCGGCCAGAAGAGCGTCGCGGCGGAGTGATCCGCCGCCAAATCTTGCCTTAGATGTTGCTGGTCAGCAGCTTGATGCCGGCGAAGCAATAGAAGCCGGCCATAGCGCCTTCGATCCAGCGGCGCCCATTCCTGTAGATCTTCAGCGCATGCGGCGTCGAGAACAGCAGCGCATAGCCCATGAAGGCGATAAAGCCGGTCGTTCCGCAAACCGCTATGATCAGCACCGCAACCGAGGCCGGCGCGCCCTGCGGCATGCCGAGCGCGATGATGGCGAGCCAGGCGAAGATCGCCTTCGGATTGGTGACGTGGATGCCGTAGCCGCGCAGGATCAGCGACCTGTAGCTTGGTGCTTTTGCCTCCGTCACGGCCGCTTGCAAGTCGCCGCTTGCGCGCGCGGCGCGCAATGCCTTGTAGGCGAGATAGAGCAGATAGAGCCCGCCGAAGATCTTGAGAATCTCGAGCGCGATCGCATAGGTATGCAATAGGGTCGCCAGCCCGGCGGCCGCCGCGATCGCCCATGTCAGCGAGCCGCCGAAGATGCCGAGCGAGATCGCCATGCCCGACTTGCGGCCATGGGTCATCGACGTGGCGATGATGGCCATGATCGCGGGACCTGGGCTGACGACAGCGATGATATAGGCGATATAGGCCGGCAGGATCTGCGGCAGATAGGCGAGCGCCTCATGCATGGGATGGCTCCGGGGGGATTTCAGGCGACGATATCTGCCATGGAAAGGCCTGGTCGTCACCCGTTTTCCGCGCGATTTCTTGTCACGGGGACATGTCCGGCGATCTAATAACGCCTGAAGCGAAGGCTCAGCTCTTCCGGTTTGCCACGAAACGCGCGGTCTCGATCAGGATGGCCGCTTTTTCCCCATAGGAAGACAGCAGCTCCGTTGCTTCGCTCACCAGTCTCGCAAGCGTCGTCTCGGCCCATTCCCGACCGTGCAGCGCCACCAGCGTGCCCTTGCCGCGGGCGGCATCCTTGCCGGTGGCCTTGCCCATGGTGGCGGCGTCGGCAGTGAGGTCGAGGAGATCGTCGGCAAGCTGGAACGCAAGGCCGATCTTTTCGCCGAAGCTGCGCAGCCGTTGGCGGTCTCCGGCCGGAGCGCCGGCCAGGATGGCGCCGGCTTCGCAGGCAAAGCGGATCAGCGCGCCGGTCTTCATGGCCTGCAGAGTGGTGATGCCCTGTTCGTCCGGCGTCACCTTCTCGGCGGCGAGATCGAGCGCCTGGCCGCCGGCCATGCCGCCGATGCCGGCCGCGCGCGACAGCGCCAGCACGAGCTCCATCTTCCGGTCCGCCGGTAGATCCGTTTCCGGGGCGGCGATGATATCGAAAGCGTAGGTCAGCAGGCTGTCGCCGGCAAGGATCGCGGTTGCGTAGTCGAAGGCGATATGGACGGTCGGCTGGCCGCGACGCAGATCGTCGTCGTCCATGGCCGGCAGGTCGTCATGCACCAGGGAATAGCAGTGAACGCATTCGAGCGCCGCGCCGATCCGCAGCGCCGCATCGGCGTTGCCGCCAAGAAGTGCGGCTGTCTCCAGCACGAGAAAGGGCCGCAGCCGCTTGCCGCCGTTCAGCACGCCATGTCGCATCGCCTCGAGCAGGCGGGCTGGACGGGCGATCTCGTCATCCAGGCGGGCATCCGCGAGAAGCCGGCTCAGGACGGCTTCGACCTTGCCGGCATTATCCCTGAGGCGATGTTCGAAGGAGGAAGTGGTGCTGTCCATGGCCGCTGTTTGGCATGAGTGCCGGTCGCTGGCAACGGCAATTGTCAACAGCCGGGGTGGGAATCTCGTCGCACTCTGGTCATCGCTTTGTGTAGACGGTATGACGATTGAAGCATTCCCAGCGCGTTCCTCGAATGTGCAAGGGGTGCTCTGGGATGGGGTGATGGTGGACCTTCGGCAATTGGACATATCGACGGACAGCGAGGAGGAAGCCGAGATGCCGCGACGCTCGGCCCTGCTTGCGCGGTTCATGGCCCGTCCGCTGCCGCAGCGCATCGTTCTCGTCGTCGTCGGTTTGCTGCTGCTGCCCTATCTGCTCATCGTCCTCTACATCCTGCCTTTCGTTCATCCGGTTTCGACGCTGATGCTGCGCGATGCCGTGACATTTCAGGGATACGACCGCCGATGGGTTTCCTTCGACAAGATATCGCCGGTGCTGGTGCGATCGGTCATGGCGTCCGAGGATGGGCAATTCTGCTTTCACGGCGGTGTCGACTGGGGTGAGATGCGCATGCTTGTGCAGCAGACGCTGAAGGGCCAATCGACACGCGGCGGCAGCACGATCCCGATGCAGACCTCGAAGAATCTCTTTCTCTGGAACGGCCGCTCCTTTGTGCGCAAGACGATGGAGCTGCCACTGTCCGTCTCCTCCTCCTTCGTCTGGTCGAAGCGGCGGATGATGGAAGTCTATCTGAACATCGCCGAATGGGGGCCGGGCATTTACGGCATCGAGGCGGCCGCGCGCTATCATTTCAAGGTGCCGGCTTCGAAACTCAACGCGCGTCAGGCAGCTCTTCTCGCCGTCTCCTTGCCCAATCCGATCGATCGGGTGGCGAGCAAGCCGGGACGCGGGCTGCGCCAGCTCGCCTCGCTGATCCAGCGGCGGGCGGCGAATTCCGGCGAGTACATCAAATGCCTTTATAACTGATATCAGAACTTGTCGTTCGATCGTGCGGCTGACATCTGGCATTTTCGGCTGGAATATGAGGCTGCTCGAACTGCGCCCACCGGCCTTTCGCGGACCAAAAGGGACCAACCATGGACAAACTGACCCTCTATATCGGTAACAAGAACTATTCCTCCTGGTCGTTCCGGCCATGGATCGCGCTGGAGGGCTGCGGCGTTCCTTTTCAGGAGGTGCTGATCCCCTTCGATTTCGAGGCCGGCAACCCGGCCATCCGCGCGGTCTCGCCGACGGGCAAGGTGCCGTTGCTGGCTCATGGCGGGTTCAAGGTCTGGGAATCGCTGGCGATCATCGAATATGCGGCCGAACTTTTTCCCGAAGTGGGGCTCTGGCCTGGGGACCGGCAGGCGCGTGCCGTTGCGCGGTCTTACAGCATGGAGATGCTTGCCGGTTTCAGTGCCCTGCGCGGCGCCTGCCCTATGAACATGCGCCGTCCCGTCAGCCGGCTCGATCTCCCGGAAGGCGTCACGGACGACGTGGCGCGCATCGAGACGATCTGGCGCGAGGCGCGGGACCGGTCCGGCGGTCCTTTCCTGTTCGGCGCGTTTTCCGCTGCCGATGCGATGTTCGCGCCGGTGGTCAGCCGCTTCGAGAGCTATGACCTCGTCAGCGCCGCCGACACGCTGGATTACATGGCGGCGATGAAGGCACTCCCCGCCTGGCAGAAATGGGAAAAGGCGGCCCTTGAAGAGACGTGGCGCGTGGCGGTGGACGAGGCTTGATCGCCGATTCCGCTTCAATCCATCTGAATCCGGTGGCGCGGGCAAAAAATGCTGTGAGGGACTGGTCAAAGCCCCGCAAGGTATGTATAAGCCCCACCAAATTCCGAAATTGATCCATGTCTGTTTCGGCCGCCTGGCTGGCCGCTGACATGTTTCGTCCGCAAAGTGGAGTAACGAAAATGGCTGTACCGAAGAGAAAAACAAGCCCGTCCAAGCGCGGTATGCGCCGTTCGGCTGATGCGCTGAAGGCTTCGACCTACGTTGAAGACAAGAACTCCGGCGAACTGCGTCGCCCGCATCACATCGACCTGAAGACCGGCATGTACCGCGGCCGTCAGGTTCTGACGCCGAAGGAAAGCGCATAATCTAAGCGCTCCCTTAAGGGGTGAGATTGAAAAGGCTGGCGTTTCGCCGGCCTTTTTCTGTTTTGTTCGGGATGTATAGGGGCTTGCTTATACCCTCGCCCCAGCGGGGAGAGGGTGGCGCGGAGCGCCGGGTGAGGGGGCGTTACCGGGAAAATTGCCTTTCGCTTCCGCTTAGGACCTTCGTCGCATCGCTTCTCGGCGCCCTCATCCGCCCTTCGGGCACCTTCTCCCCGAGGGGAGAAGGGGATTATCTCACAAGCTATCCAGCTTGCTCTGCATGGCGCGGAGCTGCTCCTTCAGCTCGTCGATGTCCTTTGCTTCCGCCTTGCGGCTTTCCTTCGCCGGCGGTTTCATGAAGGGCGAGAACATCTGCATGGCCTGCTGGAACATCTCAGTGTTGCGGCGGACCTGTTCCTCGACCATCTGGATCGGGAGTTGCAAATTCTTGACGAGCGGTGTCTCGCCGAAGGCGCGGTTGATCTGTTCGCGCATCTGCACCTGCTGCTCGGTGAAGGAGCGCATGGAATGTTCGAGAAAACTCGGTACGACCATCTGCATCTGATCGCCGTAAAAGCCGATCAGCTGCCGGAGGAAGGAGATTGGCAGGAGCGTGTTTCCGGTTTTTGATTCCTGTTCGAAAATGATCTGTGTCAGGACCGAATGCGTGATGTCGTCGCCGCTTTTCGCGTCCTGAACGGTAAATTCCTCTCCCTTTTTCACCATTTCCGCCAGGTCATCCAAGGTCACGTATGTGCTGGTGCCAGTATTGTATAGGCGGCGGTTGGCGTATTTCTTGATTACGATCTGGCCCTCATTCTTTGCCATTACTCAGTCTCCTGACCCCGTCTGATTGTATGGAATACTCCTCCATTACCAAGTGTAGACGCAAAAGAAGCTTGGTGACAATCGCTTTGTGCGATGCGGCAAGCCCTTTCTATTGGTTGTATTTTTCGTTGGTGGTGACGGCTTGCTGAAATATGGGCAACCGCCGTCTTGCAGTTTGACTCGGGCGCAAAGCTTTGACAGTTTCGCCTCATATATGTTCATCCTGTGAGGAGGCTTCCATGAGCAATCCATCCATCGTTATCGCCAGTGCCGCCCGCACCGCCGTCGGCTCTTTCAACGGCGCGTTTGCGGCTATTCCGGCCCATGAACTCGGTGCGACCGCCATCAAGGGGGCGCTGGAGCGCGCCGGCGTCGATGCCAAGGAAGTCGATGAAGTGATCCTCGGCCAGGTGCTGCAGGCCGCCGAAGGGCAGAATCCGGCCCGCCAGGCCGCGATGAAGGCCGGTATTCCGCAGGAAGCGACTGCCTGGAGCGTCAACCAGCTTTGCGGCTCGGGCTTGCGCGCCGTCGCGCTCGGCATGCAGCAGATCGCAACCGGCGACGCCAGGATCATCGTCGCCGGCGGCCAGGAATCCATGTCGATGGCACCGCACGCGGCCCATCTTCGCGCCGGTACCAAGATGGGCGACATGAAGATGATCGATACGATGATCAAGGACGGCCTGACGGATGCTTTCTATGGCTATCACATGGGCATCACGGCGGAAAACATCGCCCGCCAGTGGCAGCTTTCGCGCGACGAACAGGATCAGTTCGCTGTTTCTTCCCAGAACAAGGCCGAGGCCGCGCAGAAGGCCGGGCGGTTCAAGGATGAGATCGTTCCCTTCACGATCCAGACCCGCAAGGGTGACATCATCGTCGATGCCGACGAATATATCCGCCATGGTGCGACGCTGGACAGCATGGCCAAGCTGCGTCCCGCTTTCGACAAGGACGGCACGGTGACGGCAGCCAATGCCTCCGGCCTCAATGACGGCGCGGCGGCTGCCGTGCTGATGTCCGAAGCGGAAGCCTCGCGTCGCGGCATTACACCGCTTGCCCGCATCGTTTCCTGGGCGACGGCGGGCGTCGATCCGCAGATCATGGGTTCAGGCCCGATCCCGGCCTCGCGCAAGGCGCTGGAGAAGGCGGGCTGGTCGGTCGGCGAGCTCGATCTCGTCGAGGCCAACGAGGCCTTTGCCGCCCAGGCCTGCGCCGTCAACAAGGATCTCGGCTGGGATACGTCGATCGTCAACGTCAATGGCGGCGCGATCGCCATCGGCCACCCGATCGGCGCTTCCGGCGCCCGCGTCCTCAACACGCTGCTGTTCGAAATGAAGCGCCGTGGCGCCAAGAAGGGCCTTGCCACGCTTTGCATCGGCGGCGGCATGGGCGTGGCCATGTGCTTCGAGGCGTTCTGAGGCCTTTGCGCGGTCCCCGGACGGCACGAGACGGTTTTTGAACACGATCAGGCTCAATAAAAGCGGGCGCGGGATGGACGACTCCAGAATCGATCCTCCCGCCCTAGCGACAACAAAGGGGAGTGGCACATGAGCAGAGTGGCGTTGGTGACAGGCGGTACGCGCGGCATCGGGGCAGCCATTTCGATGGCGTTGCGTAACGCGGGCTACAAGGTCGCGGCGACCTATGCCGGCAACGAGGAGAAGGCGCGGGCCTTCCATGAGGTGACGGGCATTTCTGTCCATAAATGGGATGTGACCGACTATGAGGCCTGTGGCAGGGGCATCGCCAAGGTGCAGGACGAACTCGGGCCTGTCGAGATCCTCGTCAACAATGCCGGCATTACCCGCGACGCCATGTTCCACAAGATGACGCCGCTGCAGTGGAACGAGGTCGTCAATACCAACCTCACCGGCCTGTTCAACATGACGCATCATGTCTGGCAGGGCATGCGCGACCGCAGTTTTGGCCGTGTCATCAACATCTCGTCGATCAACGGCCAGAAGGGCCAGATGGGTCAGGCGAATTATTCCGCCGCCAAGGCCGGCGATCTCGGCTTCACCAAGGCGCTGGCGCAGGAAGGGGCGGCCAAGAACATCACCGTCAACGCCATCTGCCCCGGTTATATCGGTACGGAAATGGTGCTTGCGGTGCCCGAAAAAGTGCTGAACGAGCGTATCATCCCGCAGATTCCGGTTGGACGCCTGGGGGAGCCGGAGGAAATCGCGCGCGTCGTCGTCTTCCTCGCCGCCGATGATGCCGGCTTCATCACCGGATCGACGATCAGCGCCAATGGCGGGCAGTTCGTCGTTTGAGCCGAGGGGAACAATGGGTTGGCTGATTGTCGGGAGTGCCTGGCAATCAGCGCCGGCTTGAATTCCCGGTGCGCTGTTGCCTGGGTTTGAACTCCAGGATGACGGGCTTGAAGACCATCCGGCGCATTTCCCTGTCACGCACCCGTGAGGCGTGGATCAGCACGATGAAGCTGGTGCCGACGAGAGCGAGTGCTGCGATGCCTGCGATGATTGCAACCATGGTGTCCGTCCCTTTTCAAAAACGTTACCCATCCCTACGCGATCGGCGCGGGTGCCTTTATTGGTCTAAAAATGCCGGTTCGAAGTTTTCGGCATGACGTCTTGACCTTCACGACCGGCCGCCAACACAGCGTTGACGGCCGGCCGGAGGTGACTGTCTTAGCGGCAACGCGCCTCATAGCGATTGCCATAACGGTCGCGGTAGATGCAGTAGCCGCGGCGTTCATGAGACCGGCCGATAAGATTGCCGACAACACCGCCGGCCACGGCGCCGACTGCAGCACCTCCCCAGCTATTGGTGGCAACGCCGCCGATGAGCGCGCCGGTTCCCGCACCGATGGCTGTGCCCTTCTCCGTTGCGGTGCACGAGGCGAGCGCGCCAACAATGGCGATCGCGACGATGATTTTTTTCATGGTATTTGCTCCCTGGTATAGCGAGGTTTTCAACATTATCAGCCGGATCAGATTCGGCCCATCAGCAGTAGAATGAGAACAATGACAAGAACGAGGCCGAGACCACCCGATGGACCATATCCCCAACTTCGGCTGTAACCCCAGCTCGGGAATGCGCCGATCAGCAGGAGAATCAGTATCACGAGCAAAATGGTACCAAGCATGGCTTGTTTCCTCCTCATCTAGCGTCTTAAGCTTTTCATCTGGCTTGAAACTTCATGCAAGCCGATCGTTGCTTCAGCCGACACACCTTCTATCCCGTTCCTACCAAACGGACGGCGCATCGTTTTCGCTGTCTGGGGAAACTCACGTCGCGATAAATTGTTCCGGCTCAGAAATAACATTGGGCCGAGAGGTGGATGGGTACGCCATGATGAAAGGTTAACGGCATGGAGCGCAGCGCGCGGAAAATGCCAGTTAATGATCGTGGTGTATGGTTAAAAATTGATTTAAATACAATATGTTGCGGTGAACGAAACGGGAAAATGGCCCTGTCTGTGATTCGTCGGCGATTCGTTCTGCATTTGGACTTTGGTTAACGTCGGCCCTCGAAACGACTATCTTTTTCGGACATTCGGATTTGGGTTTGATCGCCTAGAGGTAGTGCCCGCCGACCGAAATCGTTAATATCGGAAACTTTCCGGTCGGTCTGCTCCGTCTCTCCATTCTCCATTTGGACCGGCCTCTTCATCCGAACGCTAGATCTAGCCGTGAACAAATGGAATACACGATGAAATCAGCGATTCGTCGCCGATTCGTTCCGGCTTTGGTCGGGGTGTTAACGAGTACAATTACTGCGGGAATTTATTGATTTCTTTTATTCGATTTCGCTTAAAGGTTAATTGCAATCCCCGATTCGGGCCGATTTCGCGCTTCAACCATCCGGAGTCCTGTGTCCTTTCTCCGTAAATGCGCTAGATATTGTGGAGAACAAAGGTGGAATCCTAAGAAGTCGATGATTCGTCGCCGATTCGTTCCGGCTTTGACCAGAATCTTAACGGGGCACCTATCTGCGCCGGATTCTCAATGGAAATTGTCGAATTTACAAATGGTTAACCATGTTTCCCGCGACAGTCATGATCCCGGTCGAATAGCCGCTTGATGTTCTTTTTCTGAGAAAAGCGAGTCAAAAGACGATTCAGCATTTGGTGTGAGTCTGGTAATCGAAATCCACATGTTGTAGTGAACAAAAAAGGAACTCTCGGGAGTCAGCGATTCGTCGCTGATTCGTTCACAAGCTGTTCCGGACTCGTCGGGACTCGCTTGGGATGTAGCGATAATGTAGCTTTTGGTTGAGATTGCTATTTATGAAATCGAGTGTTGCGGCGGTTGTTTTTTGATTCAGGTCTTGCCTTTGTCACATATGGTCGTCATCTCTTCTTCTCTTTCCTGGGGAGCTTGCTGATCGCAAGACAGTGGTTTCTCGCCATGCATGGACCTATGACTCAGACCTCGCAGCCAATGATCCAGAGCGGACGCGGCGTAACCGCGGTGCTCGGACCGACCAATACCGGCAAAACCCATTACGCTATCGAGCGCATGGTGGCGCATGGCAACGGCGTGATCGGCCTGCCGCTGCGGCTGCTGGCGCGCGAGGTCTATACGCGTGTCGTCGAGAAGGTTGGCGCGCAGAATGTCGCGCTGGTCACCGGCGAAGAGAAGATTTCGCCGCCCAATGCGCGTTATTCGGTCTGCACCGTCGAGGCCATGCCGCGTGAGACACGCGCCTCCTTCGTCGCCATCGATGAAGTGCAGCTTGCCGGCGATCTGGAGCGCGGCCATATCTTCACCGACCGTATCCTGCATCTGCGCGGCCGCGACGAGACGCTGCTGCTCGGTGCTGGTACCATGCGGCCGATCCTTGAACAGTTGCTGCCGGGGATCACCGTCGTCGAGCGGCCCCGCCTGTCGCATCTCTTTTATGCCGGGCAGAAGAAGATCACCCGCCTGCCGCAGCGCACCGCGATCGTCGCCTTTTCCGCCGACGAGGTCTACGCCATCGCCGAGCTCATCCGCCGCCAGCGCGGCGGGGCCGCGGTCGTGCTTGGCGCGCTCAGCCCGCGCACCCGCAATGCGCAGGTGGCGCTCTATCAGGCTGGCGATGTCGAATATCTGGTTGCGACCGATGCGATCGGCATGGGCCTCAATCTCGATGTCGATCACGTCGCCTTTGCCCAGGACCGCAAATTCGACGGCTATCAGTTTCGCAATCTCAATCCGGGCGAACTCGGCCAGATCGCCGGCCGCGCCGGTCGCCATCTGAAGGACGGCACCTTTGGCGTGACCGGGCAGGTCGATCCCTTCGACGATGAGCTGGTGCGGCGCATCGAGGGTCACGAGTTCGACATGGTCAAGGTGCTGCAATGGCGCACCAAGGATTTCGATTTTTCGTCGATAGCCTCGTTGCGCGCGAGCCTCGAAAGCGCGCCCCGCGTGCAGGGCTTGACACGCGCACTGCCGGCGGTTGATCAACAGGCGTTGGAACATCTGTCGCGCGATCTGGAGATTGCCGATCTCGCCAGCAGCCCGGAGCGGGTGGAAAAATTATGGGAAGCCTGTGCGCTTCCCGACTATCGGCGTATTACGCCCGCCCAGCATGCCGATCTTATCGCTGCCCTCTTTTCCGACCTCGTGCGCTATGGCACGGTAAAGGAGGAGTTTCTTGCCGAACAGGTGCATCGCGCCGATCGGACGGATGGCGAGATCGACACGCTTTCGGCGCGAATCGCGCAGATAAGGACTTGGACCTATGTGTCGAACCGGCCCGGTTGGCTTGCCGATCCGACACACTGGCAAGAAAAGACGCGGGAAATCGAAGATCGATTGTCCGATGCGTTACATGAACGGTTGACGAACCGCTTTGTTGATCGCAGGACATCTGTGCTCATGAAGCGCCTGAGAGAGAATGCGATGCTGGAAGCTGAAATCAGTGTGAATGGGGATGTCTTCGTTGAGGGGCATCATGTGGGGCAGTTGACCGGATTCCGGTTCACGCCTATCGCGGGAACCGAGGGACCGGACGCCAAGGCTGTCCAGACCGCCTCGCTAAAGGCGCTCGCGCTGGAGTTCGAGGCGCGCGCCGCCCGGATGCATGCGGCCGGCAATAGCGATCTGGCGATCAGCGCGGACGGTCTTGTCCGCTGGCTCGGCGATCCCGTGGCGCGCCTGTCGGGCAGCGATCACATCATGCGGCCGCGCGTCATCCTGCTCGCCGACGAGCAGTTGACGAGCAATGCGCGCGATCATGTCGCAGCGCGCATCGAGCGCTTCGTGAACCATCATATCAGCACGGTGCTGAAGCCGCTCGACGATCTGTCGCGTGCTGAGGATCTGCAGGGGCTTGCCAAGGGGCTGGCCTTCCAGTTGGTCGAAAATCTCGGCGTGCTCTTCCGCCGCGACGTCACCGAAGAGGTGAAGTCGCTGGATCAGGATGGACGCGCCTCGATGCGCCGCTATGGCATCCGCTTCGGTGCCTACCACATCTTCGTGCCAGCCTTGTTGAAGCCGGCACCGGCCGAACTCATCACCCTGCTCTGGGCGCTGAAGAATGACGGCCTCGATAAGCCGGGCTATGGCGACCTGATCCCGGTGCTCGCCGCCGGCCGGACCTCCGTCGTTACCGACCCGACCTATGAGCGCACCTTCTACAAGCTCGCTGGTTTCCGTTTCCTCGGCAAGCGCGCGGTGCGCATCGACATTCTCGAGCGCCTGGCGGATATCATCCGTCCGCTGCTGCAGTGGAAGCCGGGTCAGGCGTCGCGTCCGGAAGGCGCCTATGACGGCCGCCGCTTCACCACGACGACGGCGATGCTTTCCATCCTCGGCGCGACACTCGAAGACATGGAAGAGATCCTCAAGGGTCTCGGCTATCGCGCCGATGCCGTGAAGGCGGAGGATGCGACGGCCCACCTCGCGCAGCAGGATGCCTCCTCGGCTCCGGCGCCGCAGTCTGCCGAAGTTGCCGCCGAGAGTGCCGATCATGACGACGCCGATGGCGCCAGCGATGAACCGGCAACCGAAGGCGAAACCGTTGCTCAGGAGGCTGCTCCCGCTGCGGAAGCCCCTGTCACGGAAACCCCTGTCGCTGAGGCTCCAGCGGAGCCGGCCGTTGCCGAGCCCGTGGAAGCCTCTGCTATTGATGCTGCCGACGCGGCCGCTGCCGAGCCGGCCGAACCGAAGCCGGTTCTGCTCTGGCGCCTTGGCGGACGCAACGACAACCAGCAGCGCCAGGGCGGACGCGGCCAAGGCGATCGCCGCGGCCAGCAGGGCCAGGGCGAGGGACGTGGCCAGCAGGGCAATCGTCGCAACAGCGGCGGTGGCGAGCAGCAACCGACCGGTGATGGTAATCGGGAAGGGCGCGAAGCTCGCGGCGACAACCGTGGCCCGCGCGGCAACAACCGCGATGGCGGCCGTCCTCAGAATCAGGGTAACCGCTCCGAACGCGGCGATCGTCAGGATCGCGGCGAGCGGAAAGACCGCAATGACCGGAACGACCGCAACAATCGCGGCGCGCCACAGCCGCTGCGTTTCGAAGCCAAGCCGCCGCGCAAGGAGAAACCGATCGATCCGGATTCTCCCTTCGCCAAGCTCGCGGTGCTCAAGGAGCAGATGAAGAAGTAGGTCATGACGGACGAAAGACAGCCATCTTCCGGTTCGCGCCAGCGCATCGACAAGTGGCTGTTCTTTGCCCGTATGATAAAATCTCGGTCGCTCGCGCAGGTTTACGTCCAGAAGGGCAATGTGCGGGTGAACGGCGAGCGGATCACGCAGCCGAGCCATGGTGTCAAGGCGGGCGACCGTATCGAGCTATCGCTGGAGCGGCGCGACGTCATCCTGATCGTGCGGCTGCCGGGTAATCGCCGGGGACCTTTCGAAGAAGCGAAGCTGCTCTACGAGGATCTGACGCCACCACCGGATGAGACAAAACGCCTCACGCCGTTCGAGCAAGCGCTGCGCGCGCCGGGCAGCGGACGGCCGACAAAACGCGAACGGCGCGCCATCGACCGGCTCACCTCCGGCGACGATTAGAAAACTCTGTCCGGCCTCTGGGGTTTTCAGAATTGTTTGTCCTTGAAATTGGCTGTCAAAGTGGATACCTGACGGTCAACCCGCTGGTAATCCGCCGGGCGGCATGCTTGTGCTAAGCCGCATTCGCTTGTCCGCTCCGGCTTCCGAGGGAAAGGCGCGACGTTCCAGGTTGTGCGCCCACGGAAAATGAGAGTCATTCCTGGAGTGCTTCATGACATATGTCGTGACCGACAATTGCGTTCGCTGCAAATACACCGACTGCGTGGAAGTCTGCCCTGTCGACTGCTTCTACGAAGGTGAGAACTTCCTCGTCATCCATCCGGACGAGTGCATCGACTGTGGCGTTTGCGAACCGGAATGTCCGGCCGAGGCGATCAAGCCCGATACGGAGCCGGGTCTCGACAAATGGCTGAAGATCAATGCGGATTATGCATCGATCTGGCCGAACATCACGGTGAAGCGCGACGCGCTGCCGGACGCCAAGGAATTGGACGGCGAAGAGGGCAAGTTCGAGAAGTATTTCTCGGCCAATCCCGGTTCCGGCGACTGATCGAGAGCCGTGACAGGCTGTCGATAAAGGTGTAGTCGGTAGGGCATCGACACGAATCATTGCCGTTGGCTTGCTGGGCGGTCAACGTGGCCGTTTGGCGTGTGTAAAGCAAATTATTGATTTCCTCAGATTTTTGTGATAGCTTCCTCATACTGATCCACTGCGGCATTTCGCATGCCCCGAACCATCACGAAAGCAAATAACCAATCCGTACGCGGTTTCCTTGACATATCAACGATTTGAGTTGTCGGGTCTGGGATCGCGATGAACGGATTTCTTTTTTTATGCGTATGGTTGGAACAGAATGAAGTCACCCCGACGGTGCTTCCGTCTCATCCGGGCCTGACTGACCCGGCCCCGGCCCTCACCGGGTGCGTAACAGGGAGTTTTTGAAAAGAATGACGACCCAGCAGAAAAAACCTTCAGCAGCACGCCATGGCTTCAAGACAGGTGAATCGATCGTATATCCCGCTCATGGTGTTGGTATGATCACCGCGATCGAAGAGCAAGAAGTCGCAGGCATGAAGCTTGAGCTTTTTGTCATCGATTTCGAGAAAGACAAGATGCGTCTGAAGGTGCCCGTGGCCAAGGCCATGAGCATTGGCATGCGTAAGCTTTCCGAAACGGATTTCGTCGAACGGGCGCTGAAGGTCGTCCAGGGCAAGGCCCGCGTCAAGCGTACCATGTGGTCGCGCCGCGCCCAGGAATATGATGCCAAGATCAATTCCGGCGATCTGATTTCCATTGCCGAGGTGGTTCGCGATCTCTATCGCGCCGAGAACCAGCCGGAGCAGTCCTATTCCGAACGTCAGCTTTACGAAGCCGCGCTCGATCGCATGGCGCGCGAAATTGCCGCCGTCAACAAGATGTCCGAAACCGAGGCTGTCCGTCTGGTTGAGACCAATCTGAACAAGGGTCCGAAGCGCGGCAAGGTCGTCGAAGAAGACGAATCCCAGGACGAAGCCGCATAAGGCCGAAAGTCGAAATGCCACATCCAAAAAACCCGGCCATCGTGCCGGGTTTTTTCTTTGGAACCTTTTGCCGCTTGCTGCGTTTAGGCCTCGTGTTTTGCGGCTGTATGGGTTTTCTCGTGGTTATGAGTTCTCTCGGACTGGCCGTTTCCCCTGACGTTCATGAGGACCGGCCGATGCGTTTTGACAGGAAATTTCCCGGCGATCTAAAGTTATTTCGTTCGCCAGATTATTTCGGCGAAGTCGAACTAGACCGGTAACCGACCGTCCGGTTATCCGGACATCGGTCTCCAATCGCATTGCATTCATAGCTTTTCATCCGCTCAGCGATGTTCGGAAACGATGTTTGCTGCCTTTTCCGTCGACCCGCGGCACAGAGATGATTTTGAGGCCGAACTTAGGGAGATGCATATGAATATGTCTGCAGATCGGCGCATGATAAAGATCGCGATGGCCGCTCCCTATCTTGCCCGCGACGAAGAGCACGATCTCGCCATCCGCTGGAAGGATCACGATGATCGCGGCGCCCGCAACAAGATCGCCACCGCCCATATGCGCCTGGTGATTTCCATGGCGGGGAAATTCCGCAATTTCGGCCTGCCGATGAGCGACCTTGTACAAGAGGGTTATGTAGGGCTCCTGGAAGCGGCGGCAAGGTTTGAGCCGGAGCGAGAAGTACGATTTTCCACCTATGCAAGCTGGTGGATCCGCGCCTCGATCCAGGATTACATCCTGCGCAACTGGTCGATCGTGCGTGGTGGTACAAGTTCGGCGCAGAAGGCGCTGTTCTTCAATCTCCGCCGCCTGCGCGCCAAGCTTGCCAGGGGCAATGCCGGCGTCACCGTGCAATCCATTCATGAGGAAATCGCCGTCGCCCTGGGGGTTAGCCTCGCCGACGTGCAGACCATGGATGCGCGCCTTTCCGGCAATGATGCCTCCCTGCAGGCGCCGTCTATATCCGGCGATGCCGAAAGCGCCGAGCGCATGGATTTCCTGATCAGCGACGAGCCTTTGCCGGACGAACAGGTCTCCAACATGATCGATGGCGAACGCCGCCGCGTCTGGCTGGCCTCCGCACTGAAACATCTGAACGAACGCGAAATGAAGATCATCCGCGCGCGCCGCCTGGTGGAGGATGGCGCGACGCTGGAGGAGCTGGGTGCCGATCTTGGTATTTCCAAGGAACGCGTGCGCCAGATCGAAAGCCGCGCCATGGAGAAGCTCCGCAGCGCCCTGGTCGATGCCGATCCACGCATGGCAAGCTATGCGTGAAATCCTTCTCCCCTCGGGGAGAAGGTGCCGGAGGCGATAACGGGACGAGGAGTGTTCGTTTCCGACGCATTTGGCGCAGGTTGAGGGCAGCCTGATGGCCAGTGACCTGCGCATGCCGCGCGCCTTCTCCCCGTTGGGGCGAAGCCGTGTTTTCCCTATTCCGAGATAATCTTGACCCGGTCGCCGGGTGCAATCGAGGCGCCGGTCGGCAGCGCATTGATTAGCTTGAACAGATCGAGCTTGCGGTCGGTGCCCATCATCCGGGCGGCAAGCGTGGTGATCGTGTCTCCCGCCTTGACGGTGACGACGCGCACGCGCAGCGGCTTCAGCGACGAGGCCTCTTCCGGCGTCATATGCCTGAAGCTTGAGCGCAGCACATCGGCCGTCTGCTCGAGCTGGGTGATGTTGCCCTTCGGCACCGCCGTCAGGAACCGGAAGATCTGCGCTCGGTCGCGCACGACGGTGACATCGAAATCCCAGCGATCGGCCGAGGCACGCGCCGTTGCGGCTTCCATGCCGTTGACCGTGATCGACTTGATCGATGTCGGGTCGAGGCCGGTAACCCAGCCGCTGGAAATATAATTCGTCAGGTTCTGGTTCTGGCTGTCGGCGACGCCATCGAAGCGGATGGCGATGTCGCCGGGGCCGGTCGCCATGACTGCCTCGACCTTGTTGTCGATGCGGAATTCCGGCGGCACGTCGAAGCGGATGCCGAGCCCGCCATGCAGGAAGGTCTGGCCGCGCACATAGCCTTCCTCCGGGCTGTCGCCATAAAGCAGGCCATCGATGCCGTTGAGATAATAATCGCGGCCGGTATCGCCGACCTTGCCTTCCTCGCCGAATTCGCGGGCATGTGCCTTGGCGAGATCAATGCGCTGCGGCGTGCTCGGATGGCTCGATAGGAAGTCCAGGCTCTGGTCGGCGTCGGAGTTCGCCGTCATGAAGCGGCTGTAGTCTTCCATCGCGTTGAGGAAGCGGGAGGCGGCGTAAGGGTCGTAGCCGGCCTGACCGAGCGTACGGATGCCGATCTCGTCGGCCTGCAGCTCCTGCTGGCGCGAGAAGGCGGCGAGCCGCAGCTTGCCGCGGGCGAGTGCCTGCTTGCCGGCGAGATCGCTGGACAAGACCTCAGCGACAACGCGGCTGGCGATGACCTCGGCCTCTTCGCGCTTCTGGCGCTCGATGCCGTGATTGGCGGTGACGTGCGCCATCTCGTGCGACAGTACGGCGGCGACTTCCGAGGCGTCGTTGGCAAGCGCCAGCAGGCCGCGCGTGACATAGAGATAGCCGCCGGGCAACGCGAAGGCGTTGATCGACGGTGAATTCAGGATGGTGATGCGGTAGGACTGCTGCGGATTTTCCGAGACGCTGGTCAGCGCGCCGGCGATGCGGGCAACGAGACGCTCGGTTCTGGCATCCTTGTACTCGCCACCATAGCTCGCCAGAATGCGGGGGTGCTCGCGGGCGCCCATCTGCGCGCGCGGATCATTCTTCTGCACCTCGGAAACGATTTGCGGATTGGCGGAGGGCGACACATTCGGCTGATAGGACTGATCCATCACCGACTGGCAGCTATTGAGCACCGTCGCGGCAACTAGGACGAGAGCAAGGCGGCGCGCATGGGCCACGGCAGTCGCGCTGATCGTCCGGCCCGCGTGCTTGGTTTGCTTCAGTACCTGTGTCCCACTCATTTCGCTGCCATACCGGCCGGGTGCCAAAACTGATTGATCATGACCGGCCGATCATCGCCGCGCTTCAAAAAGGTTACATCCACCCTGATCGACCTTGAGTTCATCCGGATGGTCTTCGCCCCTTCCTGTAGCCGATTTCGGCATCAGTTGCATAGCGAGACTCCGTTTAAATGTGGCAGCGTTGTATTTTAGCAAGCATTTCCCAGGACTTTCAGCCGCATGCCGCGACGAAATTAAGGCAAAATCGCCTCCGGAATGCTGCATTGCGCCTAATGTTGTAAAAATGTGCTCAGCGCCGGGATGCCATTCTCTTCCAGGAAACGGTCGATGGGCGCCGAAAGCCGGATCGTGCCGCCGTCTATGAAGACAGCGTGATCGGCGAGACGCCGCACTTCCGAGGGATCGTGAGAGACGATCAGCACCGTATTGCCGGTTTCGCGGTGGAGCGTGGTCAAGAGCTCGGCCATGCCGGCGCGCAGGCCGGGGTCGAGGGCGGCGAAGGGTTCGTCGAGGAGCAGGATCGGCTTATCGCGCACCAGAGCCCTTGCGAAAGCGGCGCGTTGTCGTTCGCCGCCTGAGAGCGTGCCCGGCTTGCGCCGCTCGAAGCCGGCAAGGCCGACGCGCGCCAAGGCTTCGGATATTCGTTGTTTGCTGTCCGTGGACAATTTTAGCGACGGGCTGATGCCCAGCCCGACATTGGTGAAGAGGTCGAGATGGGCGAAGAGGTTGTTGTCCTGAAAGACCAGCGATACCGGCCGCTCGGAAGGATGCAGACCCGTGGCATCCTGTCCGGCAAGCAGGATGCGGCCACGATCGGGTGTCTCGAAGCCGGCGAGCAGGTTCAGGAAGGTCGATTTGCCCGATCCGGATGGGCCGGTGATGGCGATGATCTTGCCTTGTGGCAGATCGCAGTCGAAGCGGAAATCATGGGTGCCGAGCCGCAGCCCGACATCCGTCATCGCGATGCTCCGTTCCGCCATGTCTTGCTCGTCAGCCATTCCGCCTGCCTTCATCTTCGTGTCTGCCCTGTCCGGCGGTGCCGGCGATGGTCAGCAGAAGACATACCAGCCCCAGGATGAAAGCAAGCCCGTCGGCATCGTTGGTGCGGTAGCTGCCGAGCTTGCTGTAGACCAACCAGGGCAGGGTCATCAGGCTATCGGAGCCGAAAAGAGCGACGGCGCCGAGATCGCCGAGCGACAGCGCCATGGCGAAGGAGAGGGCGGTGAAGAAGGGCTTGCGCAGGCCAGGCCAGTCGACCAGCCGCAGCCGTGCAAGGCCGGCAAGCCCGAGACTGGCGGCGAGGCGCTCGGTGCGGCGGCGGTGAACGATATAGGCCGGTTCGATGACGCGGATGACGAAGGGCAGCGCCATCAGGGCGTTGATGAGGATGATCAAGAGGGCGGCGAAGCGGGCGGGATCGCCGAGAGGCCGCAGTGCCAGGAACCATCCGGTCGCCAGCACGATCGGCGGCACCAGCAGAACCAGCGAGGAGGTGCCACCCAAGCCGATGGCCAGCCCGCGCAGGCCGGGTGCTTTCCGGCGCTCAGCCGATATGGTCGCGCGGGCGCGGACAATGGTGAAGGAGGTGAGCACCGCCAGAAGGCCGGCGGCGAGAGCGATGGTGAGGCTGGTCAGGGTCGCCTGCAGGAAAATCGTCTGGCTGACGAGCTTGAGAAGATCGGCCTTGAGACCGGTGACGACCACCGAGGCGAGCGGCAAGCCGACGAATAGGGTGGCAAGCAGCAGCAATACACCGTCGGTCCATCGCGCGGCACGCAATGTTCCATCGATGCGCCGCGTCGCGCGTCCGCTCGTCAGCCCGTGATCGTCCGGTGCCGGCAGCAGTGCCATCACGCCGAGAATGGCGGCGGTGATGATGATTTGCAGCAGCGACAGCAGGACGGCGCGGCCGGGGTCGAAATCGAAGCGCAGCGCCTGATAGATCGCCACCTCGATCGTGGTCGCGGCCGGGCCGCCGCCGAGGATCAGCACCAGCGTGAAGCTGGTGGCGCAGAGCATGAAGATCAGGCCGGCGATACCGGGAATGAGGCCGCGCAGCACCGGCCATTCGATGAAGCGGAAGACGGAGGCGGGACGCATGCCGAGGCCGCCGGCCATCAGCCAATATTCCGCCGGCACGCGTTCCAGCCCGGCCAGCATCAAACGGGCCGCCAGCGGCAGGTTGAAGAAGACATGAGCAAGCAATATGCCCGTCAGCCCATAGATGCTGACCGGCTGCGACAGGCCGAGCCCGGTCAGTGCCTGGTTGAGAATGCCTTGGCGTCCCCATATTCCGAGCAGGCCGAGCGCGCCGATCAATACCGGCAGACCCATGGGGACAGCCATCAGCCGGATCAGCCAGAGCCGGCCGGGGAAACGCGGCTGTCGGGCCAAGGCGCGGGCAACCGGGATCGCAAGGAGGATGGAGAGCAGGGTGGAGAGCGTCGCCTGCAGCAGGGTGAAGCGTAGGACGCGCAGCAGATAGGGGTCGGCGAGCGGGTCGCCGCCACTGGATCCGATGCCGGCGGCAAGCAGGGTGAGGACAGCGACACCGATGAAGACGGCGATGCCGGCGAGGCTGAATGCCCCGCCGGCAATGGCATGTCGTCTCTCGGGTGCCGTCAGGATCATGTCGGCGTCAGTTGGTGCTGGTGGCCGCCAGCCATTCGTCGATCCAGGCCTTGCGGTTCTTTTCGACGACATCCGGGCTCATCAGGAAGGTCTTGGTGGGAACGACCAGCTTGCCGAAGGCATCCGGCAGCGGCTCGGAGGTTGCCGAGACCGGCATCATCCAGTTGTTGGTCGGGA
The DNA here is from genome assembly GCF_000799715.1 of Martinezella rhizogenes. Taxonomy (GTDB): domain Bacteria; phylum Pseudomonadota; class Alphaproteobacteria; order Rhizobiales; family Rhizobiaceae; genus Rhizobium; species Rhizobium rhizogenes_C. The sequence continues at coordinate 113,291 of NZ_JUHG01000002.1, read as the reverse complement.
TCGTGTCCTGGAAGCCGGGCGAGACCATGAACTTCAGGAAGTCGCGAGCAAGCTCCTTGTTCGGCGACGACTTGATCAGGCCGGCCACTTCGATCTGGATGTAATGACCCTCGGAGAAGGAGGCGGCCTGATAACGGTCGGTCTTCTCCTCGATCATGTGATAGGCGGGCGAGGTCGTATAGGAGAGCACCATCGGCGCTTCGCCCTTGGTGAAGAGGCCATAGGCTTCCGACCAGCCGGGCGTCACCGTCAGGATGCGACCCTTGAGTTTCGTCCAGGCGTCGGCCGCCTTGTCGCCATAGACCGACTTGACCCAAAGCAGCAGGCCGAGGCCCGGCGTCGAGGTGCGCGGGTCCTCGATGACGATCTTCTGCTGGGGATCACCCTCGACCAGCTCCTTCAGGCTCTTCGGCGGGTTCTTGATCGTCTGGGTGTCGTAGATCACGGCGAAATGGCCGTAATCGTAGGGGACGAAGACGTCATCCTTGAAATCGCCGGGAACTTTCAGGGGCGATGTATCGACACCGCTTGCGTCGAACAGGCCGGTGTCCTTTGCTTCATCGACAAGATTGGTGTCGAGGCCGAGTACGACGTCGGCCTTGGTGCCCGCGCCCTCCAGCTTCAGCCGGGAGAGCAGCGCCACGCCGTCGGTGACGCTGACGTAGTTGACCGTGCAGCCGCAGGTCTTCTCGAAGGCGGCCTTGACCTTGGCGCCCGGTCCCCACTCGGCGGTAAAGCTTTCATAGGTGTAGATAGTGAGCGTCTTGTCGGCGGCCTCTGCGGTCTGCGCGGCAGGAAGCGTGGTGCTGGCGGCAAAGGCCAGCCCGGCAAAGAATGTCATCAGCGATCGGTTGAGCATGGCAGCGCCTCCTCTTGGTTTCGTCTTGAACGGGAAAAGGGCGCTATGATTTCGTCACGCGTCTAATCCCTCCGCCGGTGTTAGCCGGATCAGGTTCCGCGGGTTGGCCAGTGAAGGCCTCTCAGCCAGATGTCTTTGAAAGACATAAGGCACCCCGTTAGAGCGTTGGCAGATTTAGCCCCGTGACGAGGGGATGACAAGGGGGATGATTCCCTTGTCGATTGCGGGATACGCAACTTACTCGGCGGCGTGGGCGGCGGCCTGGCTGTCGAGCTTCTTGGTGGCGCTGGGGAGTTGGACGTTCTTCAGCGTGATCGAGGTCAATAGGCCGACGAAGCAGATGGCGGCGGCCGTCATGAACAGGGGGCTGAAGGCGCTGGCATAGGCGCTGGCGACCGCTTCACGCGTGGCGTCCGGCAGGGCGGCCATCATCTTCGGCGTCAGCTCCTTGATGTTGATGACGCCGGGAATAGAGACGCCGACATTTCCGAGCTTGGCGGCGATGATGGCGCCGTAGATGGAAATGGCGATCGAAGCACCACCCATGCGCGACAGCGTCACGGCGCCGGTGGCGGCTCCGACGTCACGGCTGGCGGCGGTGTTCTGGATGCCGATGACAGGCACCTGCTGGGCAAGGCCGATGCCGATGCCATGCAGCAGCATCAGGGCGCCGATGAAGGCAATGGGCGTGCCGGCATGCACCTGTGCCAGTGTTGCGAAGGCGATGGTGCTGCAGGCGGCGCTGGCAATGGCAAAAGGCTTGTAGCGGCCCGTGGACGAGATCAGCCGGCCGGCGGAAAGCGAGCCGCAGACGATGCCGCCGGTCAAGAGGATGAAGAGCAGGCCGGCCACCGACGGCGACAGGCCAGTCGTCGTTTGCAGGAAGAGCGCGAAATAGTTGACCATGCCGATCGCGACTGCGCCGCTGGTGATCGAGATGATCAAGAGCAGGCCGAAGGTCGGGTTGCGGAATAGCGTCAGCGGCACGATCGGCTCAGGAGCGCGGCGCTCAACAAAGACCCAGGCGACCGCACAGAGTGCGCCGAAGGCGATGATCCCGAGGCATTGCGGCGACAGCAGCGAGCCGAAGAGTTCCGTGCCGTCGGCGGCAAGCACGATGCTGGTGGTGGTGAGCGCCAGCAGGATCGCACCGGCATAGTCGATCTTCGGCTTACGGGCCGGCTTGCGGTAGGGCAGCATGACGGCAAGGCCGGCAAGGACGATGAAGCCGATCGGCACGTTGACGAGGAAGATCGAGCGCCAGCCGAAGAGGTCGCTCATCGTGCCGCCGAGAACCGGGCCGATGGCGCCTGACGCCATCAGGACCAGGCTGGAATAGCTCTGGTAGCGGGCGCGCTCGCGCGGCTCGAAGAGATCGGCATTAACGGCGAAGATCGACACCAGAATGCCGCCGCCGCCAAGGCCCTGCAATACGCGGGCGGCGATCAACGTATCCATGGACACCGCAAGACCGCAGACGGCGGAGCCGACGGTGAAGATCGCGATCGCGGTCATCATCACATATTTGCGGCCGAAGAGGTCGCCGAGCTTGCCGTAGACCGGCATGACGGCGGAAAGCGACAGCAGATAGGCCGAGCCGATCCAGCCGAAGCGTTCCAGATGCCCGAATTCGCCGACAATGGTCGGCAGCGCCGTCGATACGATCTGGTTGTCGAGCGTTGCCATGAACATGGCGGTCATCAGGAAGAAGAAGAGGATGAGCCGGCGGCGGTGATCCGCAACGAGCGGCGCGGGTGTGGTCTGCATGTCCATGGAACGAGAAATCCGAGCTTGCCTGGAGTGCCGCGCGTTCGACCGAACGGGCATGGGTCGCTCCAGTTCCTGAATCCGCAGCATCTTGCTTTCGGGTGGGCTATTCGAGGGCAACATGTTGCAGAGCAATATATGTGCTATTGGCATATAATTGTCAATGGCAGATGAATGCCGTTTGCATATTTTAATATCTGCCTATCTTTGATATGCTGGCGGGATGACATCAGCAACGACCACACGAGAAATTGAAGCGACGCCACTGCCGGAAGACGAGAATCTGCTGCGCATCGGCCAGGTGATGACGCGTATGCGCCTGATGACGGGCCGCCGCATGATCGGGCGGCTGGCGATCCAGAACGTTGCGCCCGGGCTGGAGCTTTCGCATCTCGACGTCATCGATGCCGTCAGGCGGGCGGAAGGGTCCGGCGAGGTCACGGTCGGGACGATCGCTGAGATCCTGCGCATCGATCCCTCGCGGGCAAGCCGCATCGTTGCCGAGATGGTGACACGCGGCGTGCTGCGCCGCAAGGCATCGCAGGCGGATGCGCGGCGCATCGTCGTGGTGCTGACCACGCTCGGCCAAAGGCTGCTTTCCGAAATCCAGGCGCAGAAATTCGCCCTTATCGAAGAGATCCTTGCCGATTGGCCGGCAGAGGATATCGAGGTTTTTTCTCGCCTGTTCGACCGCTTTATCGGCGGCTATGAACATGCTTTTCAGACGCGCCTCAAGGAAGCCAGCGATTGAATGCCGGCTTGGCTTCAAACAGCGCTCTTCCCTAGGGACATGTCTTTGCGCTATGGGCTTGGCACATGAGCCAATCCACGACCTTCACCATCCTCCTCGGCGGCGAGCTTCGCCTGACGGAACGGCTGCGCGCGGCGACGGCCGGCAGCCGCTTCATCGCGGCGGATGGCGGCATGCGCCATGCCGTGGCACTGAATGCGACGCCCGAACTCTGGGTCGGCGATTTCGACTCGACGCCGCCGGAGTTGCGCGGCGCCTTTCTCGACGTGCCGAAGCAACCCTATCCGGCGGCCAAGGCCGCGACGGACGGCGAGATCGCCATCACGGAAGCGATCGATCGCGGCGCCAGACGGCTGATCCTTGCCGGCGCCATGGGCGGAGAGCGGTCGGATCATGCGATCCAGCACCTGCTCTACGGCATCCAGCTTGCGGAAAAAGGCTTCGACGTGCTGCTGACCTCAGGCGATGAAGAGGCCGTGCCACTGCTGCCGGGCGACATGGAGCTGGCGCTGCCTGTGGGCTCGCTGTTTTCCGTTCTCGGCTTCAGCGACCTGACGGGACTGTTCATCCACAATGCCCGCTATCCCTTGCGTGATTTCCATCTGCCCTTCGGGGCGTCGCGCACCATTTCCAATGTCGCGGAAGGCCCCGTGCGCCTTTCGCTCGGCAGTGGCAGGGCTGTTGTCCTTGCCCGCCCTTATGACCTTACCGGAGTCTGATCTTGGCCCCTCCTATTTTGAAACTCGATGACATCTTCCTGAGCTTCGGCGGCGCGCCGCTTCTGGCTGGAGCCGGGCTGCAGGTGGAGCCGGGTGACAAGATCTGCCTGGTCGGCCGCAACGGCTCGGGCAAGTCGACGCTTCTGAAGATCGCCGCCGGCATGGTCGAGGCGCAGTCCGGCGAAGTGTTCCGTCATCCGTCGTCGACCGTGCGCTATCTCGAACAGGCGCCGGATTTCGGCGATTACAAGACGGTGGCCGCCTATGCCGAAGCCGGGCTCGGGCCGGGCGACGATCCCTATCGCGTCACCTATCTGCTCTCGCATCTCGGCCTGACCGGCGAGGAAGATCCGATGACGCTTTCGGGCGGTGAAGCGCGTCGTGCGGCGCTTGCCCGCGTCATGGCACCGGAGCCGGATATCCTCCTGCTCGACGAGCCGACCAACCATCTGGACCTGCCGACCATCGAATGGCTGGAAGGCGAGTTGCAGAAGACCCGCAGTGCGCTGGTATTGATTTCGCACGACCGTCGTTTCCTCGAAAAAGTCTCGACTGCGACGGTCTGGCTCGATCGCGGCACCTCGCGGCGGCTGGACAGGGGCTTTGCCCATTTCGAAGCCTGGCGCGACCAGGTGCTGGAAGCCGAAGAGCTGGAGCAGCACAAGCTCGGCAAGGCGATCGAGCGCGAGGAACATTGGCTGCGCTACGGCGTCACCGCTCGGCGCAAGCGCAACATGCGCCGCCTTGGCGAACTGCACGACATGCGCTCGCGCCATCGCGGCCATAGGGGCGCTTTGGGTTCCGTGCAGGCGGCCGCGGCCGATGCTCAGGAGAGCGGCAAGCTGGTGATCGAAGCGCATAAGATCACCAAGGACTATGATGAGCGCGTCATCGTTGCGCCGTTTTCGATCCGCGTGCATCGCGGCGATTGCATCGGCCTTGTCGGCCCGAACGGCGCCGGCAAGACGACGTTGCTGAAGATGCTGACGGGCCAGTTGAAGCCGGACAGCGGCAAGGTGAAGCTCGGCACCAATCTGGAGATTGCCACGCTCGACCAGAAGCGCGAGGAGCTCAATCCGGAGGACACGCTCGCCAATTATCTGACCGACGGGCGCGGCGAAAATCTGCTGGTCAATGGCGAGCAGCGGCATGTGACCGGCTATATGAAGGAATTCCTGTTCCAGCCGGAACAGGCACGGACGCCGATCAAGAACTTGTCGGGTGGCGAGCGCGCCCGGCTGATGCTGGCACGTATCCTGTCGCGGCCGACCAATCTTCTCATCCTCGACGAGCCGACCAACGATCTCGACATCGAGACGCTGGACCTGCTGCAGGAAATCGTCGCTGGCTTCAACGGCACCGTCATCCTCGTTAGCCATGACCGCGATTTTCTCGACCGCACCGTGACCTCGACCATCGCCCCCGCCAATCCTGATGATCCCGACGGCCGCTGGATCGAATATGCCGGTGGCTATTCCGACATGCTCACACAGCGCAAGGGCGCTCTCGAGGAGCGCAAGCGGGCTGAAAAGGCCGCTGAGAAGCCGAAGGCGGCCGGGACGGCGGCGTCTGCCAGTGAGGCTTCGAAGGGTAAGGGCAAGCTCTCCTTCAAGCAGAAATTCGCCCTGGAAAATCTGCCGAAGGAGATGGCCAAGGCCGAGGCGGAGATCGCCGCCCGCGAAAAGAGGATGGCCGATCCTAACCTCTTCACCAAGGACCCGGCGAGCTTCAATCGGCTGGCAGCCGAGATGGAAAAGCTGCGTGACAGCGTGCTGAAGATGGAAGAGGAATGGCTGGAGCTGGAGATGCTGCGCGAGGAGCTGGAAGGCTGAAGAGCGGCTGAGACAACGCTCACTTTGCATCTGGCGGGCGAAAATTTCTGCCCGCAGACCCCACGTCATCTCGTGTGCGTCCTTCTATATTAGAAAAAACAAATGGTTGCGCAGGGCCGCACACGCTAATCTCTGTTGTCGAATTCGATAAACCGTTTATACATTGTGCTGAAAATACCAGCTCTCGGGCCGGGTTATACGTAGGTCATCGCGACCTGCGACGTGGTGGGGAAGTCCGAAGGACTTGATTGGATTTCGCCGTCGGTGGCGACAGGCCCTTCGTGGAAGATTGCAGTCAGACATGACCAACGCTTGACGCGGCTTGTTGCCGTGGGTGGCTTGTTGTTTTAGGGGGCCTTCATGCCGAAGACGCTGGCGCGTATCGCTATATTCAGCTTCACAATTGCTATTCTTGCGGGAAACCCTGTCACAGGGGCGCTGGCGCAGAGCGCCCCTCCCGCGGCACCGGTCACGGTCGCCAAGCCTGTGGTCCGCGATGTCATCGATAGCGACGAATTCATCGGGCGCTTCCAGGCGGTCGACGAGGTCTCCGTCCGCTCGCGTGTCGGCGGCTATCTCCAGGAGGTGCATTTCGAGGACGGCACCATCGTCAAGCAGGGCGACCTGCTCTTCGTCATCGACCAGCGGCCGTTTATCACGACGCTCAACGAGGCGACGGCATCGCTGGAAGTGGCGAATTCGTCCCTGACGCTCGCCGATGCGCAGTTCAAGCGCGCGCAATCGCTGTCGACGACGGGCAGCCAATCGGCCTCGACGCTGGATGACCGCCGCCGTGATCTTATCTCCGCGCAAGCGAATGTCCGTGGCGCGCAGGCCTCCGTCGACCGCGCCAATCTCGACATGGATTTCACCAAAATCACCGCGCCGCTTAGCGGCCGCATCGATCGCCGCCTGATTTCGGTCGGCAATCTCGTTCAGGCCGACCAGACGGTGCTGACGACCATCGTCTCACTTGACCCGATCGATTTCTATTTCGACGTCGATGAACGCCGGCTGCTGTCCTATGCCGACGAGGCGCGCAAGCATGGCAGCGCCCTGCAGCAGGGCGGCGGCGGCCTCGATGTCACCGTGACGATTGCCGATGCCAGTCAGAAGGCGTTCAAGGGCAAGCTTGATTTCGCGGAAAACCGGGTGGACAATCAAACCGGCACGATACGCGTGCGCGCCCGCTTCCCCAATCCGGATTTCGTATTGCAGCCCGGCCTTTTTGGCCGCGTTCAGGTTGAGGGCTCCAACAGCTACAAGGCGATCCTCGTTCCCGACGAAGCCATCGGTTCCGACCAGAACCAGCGTGTCGTCTATACCGTCGGGGCCGACGGCAACGTGACGCCGAAGGCCGTCCGGCTCGGGCCGAAGCTTTATGGCTACCGCGTCATCCGCGAAGGCATGACCGGCGACGAGACCATCGTCGTCAACGGGCTGATACGCATCCGGCCCGGCGTCAAGGTCGCGCCGCAATTGGTCGAGCTGCCCCAGGAGGCAGCGAATCCCGAAGCGCCAGCCCAGGCAGGCCAGGGGACGGACCAATGAGGTTTTCCCATTTCTTCGTCGACCGGCCGATTTTCGCGTCGGTCCTGTCCATCGTGCTGCTGATCGTCGGCGGTATCGCCTATTTCCAGCTTCCGGTCGCGCAATATCCCGAAGTTGCGCCACCGACCATCGTTATTCGAACATCCTATCCGGGGGCTGATTCCCAGACGATCGCCGATACGGTGGCGACGCCGATCGAGCAGGAGGTCAATGGTGTCGAGGACATGCTCTACATGTCCTCCTATTCCAGTGCCGACGGCTCGATGTCGCTCACCATCACCTTCAAGCTCGGCACGGATCTCGACAAGGCGCAGGTCCTGGTCCAGAACCGTGTCGCCATCGCCGAGCCGCGTCTGCCGGAAGAGGTTCGCCGCATCGGCATCACCACGGTCAAGAGCTCGCCCGACCTAATGATGGTCGTGCACCTGCTGTCGCCGAGCAATCGCTACGACCAGCTCTATATTTCCAATTATGCCCGCTCGCGCATCCGCGACCTTCTTGTCCGGCTCGACGGCGTCGGCGACGTGCAGCTCTTCGGCGAGCGGCAATATTCGCTGCGTATCTGGCTCGACCCGGAAAAGCTCGCTTCCTATGGCATGACCGCCGGCGACATCGTCCAGGCGTTGCGGGACCAGAACGTGCAGGTTTCGGGCGGCTCGATCGGCGGCCCGCCGGTTTCGGGCACCAACGCCTTCCAATATACGGTGACGACCCAGGGGCGGTTTTCCGATGCGCGGCAATTCCGCTATGTCATCGTCAAGGCGACGGATAGCGGCCGGCTGGTGCAGCTGCAGGACGTGGCGCGCATCGAGCTTGGTGCGCAGGATTACGTCACCAACAGCTATCTGAACGGTAGCCCCGCCGTTGCGCTCGGCGTCTTTGCCCGGCCCGGCACCAACGCTCTCGATGCCGCCGCCGACATCGAGAAGACGATGAAGAACCTGGCGCAGGATTTCCCCCAGGGCCTCGAATATCGCATCATCTACAATCCGACGGAATTCATCGCGGAATCGATCTACGAGGTCTACAAGACGATCTTCGAGGCGGCGATCCTGGTTGCCATCGTCGTGCTGGTCTTCCTGCAATCCTGGCGAACGGCGATCATTCCGATCATCGCCATCCCGGTATCGTTGATCGGCACCTTTGCCTTCCTGCTCGCCTTCGGCTTCTCGCTGAACATGCTGACGCTGTTCGGTCTGGTGCTTGCCATCGGCATCGTCGTCGACGACGCGATCGTCGTCGTCGAAAATGTCGAGCGCAATCTGGCGCTTGGGATGACGCCGAAGGAGGCGTCGCATGTGACGATGAACGAGGTCGGCACCGCTGTGCTGGCGATTTCACTCGTCCTGATCGCCGTCTTTCTGCCGACCGCTTTCATTCCCGGCATAACGGGACAGTTCTACCGGCAGTTCGCGGTGACCATCTCCATCGCGACGGCGATTTCCTGTCTGAATTCGCTGACGCTGTCGCCGGCGATCGCCGCAATCGTGCTGCGTCCGCACGACCACAAGAAATCCAACAACATCTTCTCGCGCTTCGGCCGCGCTCTTGGCGACGGCTTCAACCGGGGCTTCGAGGCGATGAGCCGGGGCTATTCCTGGATCATCCGCCATCTCGTCACCACCTGGGTCGCGCTTGGCTGCGCCCTTCTCGTCTTCGTCGGGCTGCTCGGCGCGACGTGGTACATGGGCAGGATCGTGCCGCAGGGCTTCGTGCCCACCATGGATCAGGGCTATGCCATCGTCGTCGTGCAATTGCCCGATGGCGCGTCATTGGCGCGCACCAATGCGGTCATCGAGAAGGCGACCGCGATCATCAACAAGACGCCTGGCGTTGAAAACGCCGTCGCCTTTGCCGGCTTCAACGGCGCGACCTTCACCAATGCCTCGAATTCGGGCGTCATCTTCACGCCCTTCAAGCCGTTCGAGGAGAGATTGAAGAGCGGCGAGACGGCCACAAAGATCATCGGCGAGCTCTACGGCAGCCTGCAGGGCATTCAGGAGGCCTTCATCATCGCTATTCCGCCGCCATCGATCCGCGGCGTCGGCAATTCCGGCGGCTTCAAGATGCAGATCATGGACCGCGAAAATCCCGATATGCGCCGGATCCTGCCGCTTGCCTATCAGCTGATGGGCGCGGCCGCGCAGAACAAGGGTGTCAGCGGCGTCTTCACCACATTTTCGGCCAATAGCCCGCAATATTTCCTGGCGGTCGACCGCGACAAGGCGCGGGCGCTGAACGTGCCGATCCCCAATATCTTCGAGACGCTGTCGATCAACCTCGGCACGTCCTATGTCAACGACTTCAACGCTTTCGGCCGCGTCTACCAGGTGCGGGCGCAGGCCGACCAGCAATATCGCATGGATCGCGAGGATATTCTGGCGCTGAAGGTGCGTTCGGCCACCGGCGCGCTGGTGCCGCTCGGCACCCTCGTCGATATCAGGGACACGACCGGCCCGACGCTCGTGCAGCGCTACAACATGTATGTTTCGGTTCCCCTCCAGGGCAATCCCGGACCGGGCGTATCGACCGGCAGCGCGCTCGATACGATGGAGGGGCTGGCGAAGAACCTCTTGCCGACCGGAACGACCTTCGAATGGACGGAGCTTGCCTATCAGGAAAAGAATACCGGCAATACGGCGGTCTATATCTTCGCCCTGTCGGTCATCTTCGTTTTCCTGGCACTTGCCGCCCAGTATGAAAGCTGGACATTGCCGCTCGCCATCATCCTGATCGTGCCGCTGGCGGTGCTGGCCGCGTTGATCGGCGTGCATTTAAGGGGCATGGACAACAACATCCTGACGCAGATCGGCCTGATCGTGCTGATCGGCCTGGCGGCCAAGAACGCGATCCTGATCGTGGAATTTGCCCGTCAGGCGCAATTGGAGGGCAAGAGCGCCGTGGAGGCGGCGATCGAGGCCAGCCATCTGCGCCTGCGGCCGATCCTGATGACCGCCTTCGCCTTCATCTTCGGCGTCGTGCCGCTGATGATCGCCACCGGCCCCGGCGCGGAAATGCGCCAGTCGCTCGGCACGGCGGTCTTCTCCGGCATGCTTGGCGTCACGCTGTTCGGCCTGTTCCTGACCCCGGTCTTCTATGTCGTGCTGCGCAGAGGGCGCAAGCAGCCGGAGGCTCCGGCGGCGGAGGCAGAAGTTTCGGATGCCGCCGTCCACTGATGCCGGTTAAAGGTGAGGATTGCGCGGCCGGTATTTCTTCACCAGCCGCTGGTTGGTTTCCTTGGCGCCGGGCATGTTGGCGCTGAGGTAGACCGGCGGGTCGCCGTCCTTGGAAAGTTCGGCGGCGACTTCGGCGAAGATGGCGTTGAGCAGGGAGGCGCCGATCGCGGTCGATGCCGGCCCCACCTTCAGTTCGCTCCCCGGCAGGTCGATGATGGCGTCGCCCGGCGGCAAGCCGTTGTCGAGCACGATGTCGGCGATATCGGCGAGCCGGCGGCGGCCATTGGCGATGGCGGCGGAATAGGCAAGCGAGGTGATGGCGATGACGCTCGCGCCGATCTCGCGGCCATAATCGGCGGCCTCGACCGGGGCAGCGTTGACGCCGGAATTGGAGGCGATGATCAGCACATCGCCGGGCTGCATACCATAACGCTCGAAAATCGGCCGGATCAGCCCCTCGGTGCGCTCATAGACAGAGCTGATGACCGCGCCTTCGTGCAGCATGGCCGATCCGACCAGCACGGGGATGGTGAAGGCGAGGCCACCGGCGCGGTAATGCACCTCTTCCGCCAGCATATGCGAATGGCCGGTGCCGAAGACATAGACGCGGCGGTCGGCGCGCGCCGCCGTGCTGATAACGTTGGCCGCTTTCGCCATCGGCTCGGCGAGCGCCTCGCGCAAGGTTTCCAGCCGGCTGATCAAGGCGGAGAAATAGCTGTCCGTGACTGCGGTCATGCCGAGCTTCTTTCGTTGTAGCTTAGGCCGATGGCTGGCCCGAAATCCATGTCTGGGTCACGTCGATGCCGTCGGTAATATGGACGAGATCGGCGCGGGCGCCGGGCGTCAGATAGCCACGATCTTCAAGCCGCAGGAAGCGGGCGGGATAGGAGGTCGCCATGCGCAGCGCTTCCGCCAGCGGCAATTCGAGAACATTGACGCCATAGCGGATCGTCGAGGCCATATCGACGTCGGAGCCGGCAAGCGTGCCGTCGTCCAGGATCAGCTTGGAGCAGTAGCCGCCCCTGACGCGATAGACGGTGCGGCCGTTCAGCGTGAAGCTATCGAGGGCCGTGCCGACCAGCGACATGGCGTCGGTGACGAAGAATAGCCGGCCTTCGCCGCGTTTTGCACGCAAGGCAATTCGCAGCGCGCGCGGATCGACATGGTGGCCGTCGGCGATGATGCCGCACCAGGGAGCGGGGTGGTCGATGGCCGCGCCCACGAGGCCGGGCGCGCGATGGCCCATCTGGCTCATGGCGTTGAAGAGATGGGTGACGCCGCGTGCGCCGGCGTCGAAGCGGGCATCCGCCGCGTCCGCCGTGCAATCGCTATGGCCGATGCTGACGATGACGCCGCCTTCGCTCAGTGCCTGCACCTGGCGTTCGGTTACCTGCTCCGCTGCCATGGTGATCAGCAACGTGCCGATTGCCTCGCGGGCGCGGATGAAGGCCTTGACGTCGCTGTCCTCGACCGGGCGCATCAGTTCGGCCAGATGCGCGCCCTTGCGGGCCGGCGCCAGATGCGGGCCTTCGAGATGCAGGCCGGCGACGCCGCGATTGGCCTTGACGGCCTCGATCGCCGCTTCGATCGCCGCCGTGGTCGCGGCCGCGACATCGGTGATCAGCGTCGGCAGCAGCGCCGTGGTGCCAAAGGGGCGGTGTCCCTCGGCGATCATGTACATGGATTCGGGCGACGGATCGTCGTTCAGCATGCGGCCGCCGCCGCCATTCACCTGTGCGTCGATGAAGCCGGGGGACAGCACGCCGCCGGCAAGGCGGACCACCTCGGCATTGTCGGGCACATCATTGGCGGCGGTGATTGCCTGCACCCGGCCGTTGCCGGTCACCAGCGCGCTATCCTCGTGAAACCGGTCGCCGTCGAAGATGCGCGCGCCGGTAAAGACCTGATACTCCATCACATGGTCTCCGTCACCTTGAGAAGATTGGCCGGCTTATCGGGGTCGAAGCCCTTGCGCCGCGTTACCGCTTCGATGAGGCGATAGTAGCAGAGCAGCGACACCAGCGGGTCGATCAGGCCGTTGCCGGTGGTCGGCATGCGCAGGTTGATGCCGGGAAGCGGCGCTGTGGAGAAGGAGACGGCGGTGGCTCCGAGCTTCTGCAGGCGCTCCAATGCCTGGGCATTGTTGGCGAAGGCCGCGTCGTCGGGCGAGAAGGCGACGATCGGGAAGCCCGGCTGCACCAGCCGCATCGGTCCATGCATCAGTTCGGCAAGCGAGAAGGCTTCGGCATGCAGGCCGGCGGTTTCCTTGGCCTTGAGTGCTGCTTCCAGCGCGATGGCGAAGGCCGGGCCGCGGCCGCCGGTGTAGAGCGAGGTGGCGTTAAAGAGTACGTCCTCGGCAGGTTTGCCGTCGATCCCCGATGTCGCCGCCAGCGTTTCCGGCAGTCGGGCGAGGCCGGTGGCAAGTGCCTGGTCGCCCGAGATGGCTGCCGTGACGCCGGTCAGCGCCGCGACGGCGGCGATGAAGGATTTGGTGGCGGCAACGCTCTTTTCCGGGCCGGCATTGAGGCCGAGCACGATATCGGCTTCCCTGGCGAGCGTGCTGTCGGTGACGTTGACGACGGCGATGGTCGTGGCGCCGCCGAGCTTGGCGGCCGCCTGCAGCGCGATGATATCGGGACTGCCGCCGGATTGCGACACGGTGAAGTGGATGCCGCCTTTCAGGTGCAGGGGCGTGCCATAGACGGAGGCGATCGACGGGCCGATCGAGGCGACGGGCACGCCGCAGGAGATTTCGAAGAGATATTTGAAGAAGGTGGCGGCATGGTCGGAGGAGCCGCGCGCCGCCGTGGTGATCAAGGAGGGGTGAGTGGAGGAGAAGAGCTTTGCAATTTCGGCAAAGACGGGCTTTTCCTTCTCAAGCAGGGTCGCGACCACGTCCGGCGACTGGCCGGCCTCGGTCAGCATCAGGGATTGGGTCTCGCTCATAAGTCTTCTCCGATTCTCAATTCTGCAACGAAATCATAGGCATCGCCACGATAGTGCGAGCGGGTATATTCAACGACGCGCTGGTCTTCCAGCCGCGAAATACGTTCGATCAAAAGCGCGGGCGCGCCGGATTTGACATTCAGGATCGACGCGGAGGACGGATCGAGCGTCACCGCCGTCAGTCGCTGCAACGCGCGGACCGGCTTGAAGCCGTTCCCCGCCAGCGCATCATAGAGCGAACCTTCGGAAACCGCATCCTCGCCCAGAAATTTGATCGGAACGACAGCGCGCTCGATGGCGAGCGGCTGGCCGTCTGCCAGGCGCAATCGGTCGAGCCGCAACACTGGTTCATCGAGGCGAAGGCCGAGCAGGAAGGATTCTTCCGGGGCAGGGGCGCTGACGGTGCGCGACAGGATCCTTGCCGCCGGCTCGCGGCCGCGCGAGCGCATATCGGCGGAGAAGGAGGAAAGGCGCCAGAGCGATTGCTCGATGCGCTCGACATGCTGCGACACGAAGGTGCCGCTGCCATGGCGGGATTCAATCGCACCGGAGGCAAGCAGGTCGCGATAGGCGGTGCGGACCGTGACGCGGCCGACCTGCAAGGCTTCAGCGAGATCGCGCTCGCCCGGCAGCGCCGCTCCGGCTTTCAGCAGGCCTTCCTGAATGAGGCCGGCGAGCGCCTGCGCCAGGCGCTTGTACAGCGGCCCGGTTCCCGCTTCGTCGCGCAGGCCACGGCTATTCAGCTCAGCGATTAGACTGGTTCTATCCATGGGAAATATATAGAACCTATTTAGAACCAGTCTGCAAGATGATTCTGGCGTGCGGGCTGAAAATGAATCGGCCGGGCGTGATGAGCGCCCGGCCGATGCCAACGGGATCAAGCGTTGTCGGCTCAGCTCTTCGTGAAGATATAGTCGGTTTCCTGCCGCAACACCTCGCCGGGGCGAAGGACGGCATTCGGGAAGCCTTCGTGGTTGATGGCATCCGGCCAGACCTGGGTTTCAAGGCAGAAGCCGGCGAAGGGGCCGATCTTCTGGCCGTCATGGCCGGGAACGGGCACGTCGAGCTTGAAGCCGGCATAGAACTGCACGCCAGGCTCGGTCGTGCGCACTTCCAGCGAGACGCCGGAATTGACGCTGCGCGCCAGCACCACGGAGCGCTTGGCGGTACGCTCAGGCGACAGGCAGAAATTATGGTCGTAGAGCGCCTGTTCGGCGCCGTCGAAGCGCTTCATCGACGCCATTTCGCGGAAATCGAAGACGGTGCCTTCGACGGAGCGCACTTCGCCGGTCGGCACCTGCTTCTCATCCGTCGGGGTATAGTGATCGGCGGCGATCATGATGTCGTGGCCGAGCGCGTCGTCGCGGCCGTCGAGGTTGAAATAGGCGTGCTGGCAGACATTGGCGAGCGTCGGCTGGTCGCTGGTCGATTCATAGGTGATCGAGAATTCGCCGTTGCCATGCACCCGATAGGTCGCCTGGATCGTGCAATTGCCGGGATAGCCGGCGCGGCCGTCGGGATCGACGATCTTCAAGACGACCCGGTCGACCGCGTGCTCGACGATCGTCCAGTTGCGCTTGGCGGTGTTGTCCTTGCCGCCGTGCAGATGGGTGACGCCCTTCTCGTTGAGTTCGAGCTGGTATTGCTTGTCATCCAGCGTGAAGCGGCCGGCGCCGATGCGGTTGGCGCAGCGGCCGGGCGTGGCGCCGAAATAGGAGGAGTGGGCCGGATAGTCGGCGAAATTGTCGAAGCCGAGCAGCAGGGCGGGGCTATGGCCTTCGAGCCGCAGGTCCTGGATAACGGCGCCCCAGCTGATGATATGCGCCGTCAGGCCACCGCCGACGATCTTGACGCGATAGACCGTTTCTCCGGTTGGCGTCGTTCCGAAAACTTCCCGTTGCAAACTGTTTTCCGTCATATCGACTTATCCATCCCTATCATAAATTCGAGGCCAGACCCTGCCCCCATTCGCGCCGATCCGCAACCAGTTCGAATGCGAAATTTAGGCGCGATGGAATGCCGATCAAGGCTTGGTTCGGGTTTCTCTCATCTCCCTTAGAGCGGTGTCAGTGGCTGGGCGATCTGGGTGGTAACGATTGTAGTGAACAGTCCGGGATCGCCGAAAGCCCTTGCGGAGAGCATTGCGCCGTGAACCGCTGCCATCAGCATTTGGGCCTCCTGTTCCGGCTGGCTGGCCAATCGGAACAGATTTTGCTCCGCTCCGGCCTGCAGCATGGGCACGGACGTGG
This sequence comes from Martinezella rhizogenes, assembly GCF_000799715.1. Classification (GTDB taxonomy): domain Bacteria; phylum Pseudomonadota; class Alphaproteobacteria; order Rhizobiales; family Rhizobiaceae; genus Rhizobium; species Rhizobium rhizogenes_C. The sequence continues at coordinate 97,441 of NZ_JUHG01000002.1, read as the reverse complement.
GATGCAACCTCTTGCGGCAGCATCTGCATCTCGCTAGCGAGCATCGCACAGACGCAGAAGGGCAGCGAGGCATCGCGAATGCATGTCTGCCAGAAATTCAGGTAGGACTGCAATTGTTCGGCAGGGCTTGCGGACTGGGCACGAAGAGAATCTAAACCTGCTTCCGCCTGCTGCTTGTAGCGATCCACCAGCACCGCGACCAGTTCGGCCTTCGTCGGAAAATGATGGTGGATGCTCGCCTTCCTGATGCCGATTGCAGCCGAGATGTCGGCATAGCTGAACCCGTTGTAGCCTCCCGCGACGATGAGAGATTGCGCGGCGTCGAAAATTTTATCCGAAGTGGAAGTTATTGATTTCAGTCGCCGCCTACCTTCTGGTAGGTAATTTGTCAAGATAGAGCATGATGCCGAAAAGTGTTAAGCGGTTTTCGGACGACATCATGCTCTACTTATTTGATTGTAGAGCGGATTCAGATTTTAGGTCGAGTCGACCTAAAATCATCCGACTCTAATTGCGGCGCTTCCGCTTCTCACGAAGACGTGTTCGAGTGCCGGGTTGACGCAAAAATTGTGTCTCCCTACTAATAGGTAGATTACAACTGGAGTCTACCGATGCAAAGCCAATCTTCAATCCAGTCCGGCTGGCTACGATCCTATTATTTCGTCCGCGCTATATTCTCTATCGCCTGGATAGCTGCCGCCATTCTCTTCGGCGGGCAATCTGGTCCCATTGCCTTTCTGCTTGTGATCTACCCGGCATGGGATGCTCTCGCCAATCTGATTGACGCGCAGGTAAATGGCGGTCTGCAAGCCAACCCGTCCCAGGCATTGAATGTCGTGGTCAGCACGATAACCGCGCTCGCCGTGATCGTGGCGGTCAGCAACAGTACCTATGCCGTTCTGGCCGTGTTTGGGGTTTGGGCAATCCTCTCGGGTCTTCTGCAACTGTACACGGCGGTACGGCGTTGGCGTCTCTATGGCGCACAATGGGTGATGATCCTGAGTGGTGCCCAGTCGGCGCTGGCCGGTGGTTTCATGATCAGTCGATCCCTTGGTGCGGTGGCGCCGACGATTCTGGACATCGCCCCTTATGTCGGGTTCGGCGCATTTTACTTCCTGCTCTCGGCAATCTGGCTGGTCGTCACGGCCTACCGTAAGGCAGCCGCATAGGCCCTGCCCATTTTCGTCGATCAAGCTCTGCGCGCGGCCCCTCACCCCAGCCCTCTCCCCGCTTATGCGGGGAGAGGGGGCTCTACAATGCCCAACGCCGCTTCTGTTCGTGTGGTGAGGCTGATTGTTTTGCGCCGTCGTCCCCTCGTCCCGCTTGCGGGGAGAGGGCTAGGGTGAGGGGCCAGGCACAAGGACGCGGCATCGGCGGAACTGCCTGACCCTCACCAAGCCAGGAAATATCAATCACCGCGACAATTCCCGCGTCGCCTTTTCCAGCCCACCCAGCGTCAGCGGATACATCCGGTCGGAAAACAGGCGGCGGACGATCGAGATCGAGGTGGTGTGGCTCCAATAGTCCTCGGGCACGGGGTTGAGCCAGACGCATTTGCGGAAATGGCCGGTCATGCGGTTGAGCCAGACCTCGCCGGCTTCCTTGTTCCAGTGTTCGACCGAGCCGCCGCCTTGAGTGATTTCGTAGGGGCTCATCGAGGCGTCGCCGACGAAGACGATGCGGTAGTCGGGGCCGAAGGTGCGGATCAGGTCTGATGTCGCGGTGATGTCGACGCGCCGGCGGCGATTGTCCTTCCAAACACCTTCATAGAGGCAATTGTGGAAGTAGAAATATTCCATGTGGCGGAATTCGGCGCGGGCGGCGGAGAAGAGTTCCTCGACCACGCGGATGTGATCGTCCATCGAGCCGCCAATATCGAAGAACATCAGTAGCTTGACGGCGTTGCGCCGCTCCGGCCGTGTCTGGACGTCGAGATAGCCGTGTTCGGCGGTGGAGCGGATCGTGCCGGAGAGGTCGAGTTCGTCGGCGGCGCCTTCGCGCACCCAGCGGCGCAGCCGTTTCAGCGCCAGCTTGATGTTGCGGGTGCCGAGCTCGACGCCGTCGTCGAGATTTTGGAACTCGCGCCGGTCCCAGACCTTCACCGCTTTGCGGTGATTGGAGGTCTCCTGGCCGATGCGGACGCCTTCGGGATTGTAGCCATGCGCGCCAAAGGGCGAGGTGCCCGCCGTGCCGATCCATTTCGAGCCGCCCTGATGCCGGCCCTTCTGTTCGTCGAGGCGCTGGCGTAGCGTCTCCATCAGTTTTTCGAAGCCGCCGAGCGCCTCGACCAGCTTCCTTTCCTCTTCCGTCAGATGTTTCTCAGCGAGCCTGCGCAGCCATTCCTCGGGAATGGTGGCCGCCTCGACTGTCTCCGGGCCGCCGCCGATCGCCTCGACGCCACGGAAATAATCGGCGAAGACCTGGTCGAAACGGTCGATGAAGCGCTCGTCCTTGATCAGCGTCGTGCGGGCCAGATAGTAAAAGGCTTCGACGTCATAGTCGGCGATCCCTTCCTCCATTCCCTCCAGAAGCGACAGGAATTCCCGGAGCGTTACCGGAACCTTCGCTTCCTTCAGTTTCAGGAAGAAGGGAATGAACAAGGGTCAGGACCTCTCGTTGCCGATCTCCTCCAGATCGTAAGACGTGGTCTGGTAGAGTTCGTTGATCCAGTTGCCGAAGAACAGATGCGCATGGCTGCGCCAGCGGTTCTGCGGCGCGATTTCCGGGTCGTTATGCGGGAAATAATTATGCGGCATCTTGATCGGAACGCCGGCATTCACATCCCGGAAATACTCGTCCGCCAGCGACGTGGAATCATACTCCACATGATTGAACATGTAGAGCCGGTTGCAGGCCCGTTCATGCACGAGACAGACGCCCATTTCGCTCGACTCCATCAGGATCTCGAGGTTCGGCACCTTCTCGATGTCGGCGCGGCGCACTTCCGTCCAGCGTGATACCGGCACGGCGAAGTCATCGGAGAAGCCGTTGAGATAGACCGAGGACGGCTTCAGGTTCTGGTGGCGATAGACGCCGAAGGCTTTCTCCTTCAGCGTATACTTCGGCACCTTGTGGAAGTGGTAGGCCGCCGCCATGGCGCCCCAGCAGACGTTCAGCGTCGAATGGACATTGGTCGCCGTCCAGTCGAAGATCTGCTTCATCTCATCCCAGTAGGTGACCTCTTCGTACTCCAGGAGCTCGATCGGCGCGCCGGTAATGATGAAGCCATCGAACTTACGGTGCTTCACCTCTTCCCAGGTCTGGTAGAAGGAGAGCAGATGTTCCTCGGAGGTGTTCTTGGCCTTGTGGCCGCCGACGCGCACCAGCGAGAACTCGACCTGCAGCGGCGAAGCGCCGACCAGGCGCGCCATCTGCACCTCGGTCTTGATCTTGTTCGGCATGAGGTTGAGAAGCCCGATCTGCAGGGGACGGATATCCTGACGGATCGCCATCGTCTCAGTCATCACCCGCACACCCTCGTTTTGAAGGGCTTCGAACGCGGGCAGCGTGTCGGGAATCTTGATGGGCATCGTTACCACTCGACCAAAAAACAAAAACCGGCCGCGATCATGAATCGCTACCGGTCCGCACGCGGCCCTTTAGCGACTTATTTAACGTGGCTGCAAGCCGGCCGGCCAAATCACCACAAGGGAAATTCAATAAACCCGCGGCCTCTGTCGGTCAATGGGGAAGCTCTAGGGTGGTTGGCTGCCATCGTCAGATGTCGGTTGCAGCTTACAGGTGATCAAGAAGTGCTTGTGTGCAATCCTGTCCGGAGGCCACCTCGCCCTTCGAGGCCTTGGTGTTCGCGCTGACGCTTAAACCCCAAGGCACCTCAGGGTGAGGTGGAGAGAGTTTCGCCGCCGGAGATGGGGAGATCAGTCCTCACCCTGAGGTGCGGAGGCTGAAAGCCGGAGCCTCGAAGGGCGGGGACGGGTGGTTGCAATCACTCCATTCGCGGAAAATGCGGTCAGTGGTACTACTTCCCCTGACCCCGCGCCATGAAGGCGAGGCGTTCGAAGAGATGGACATCCTGCTCGTTCTTCAACAGCGCGCCGTGCAACTTCGGCAGGACGGTTTTTGCATCGCTGCGCAAGGTCACTGGGTCGACATCGTCGGCGACAAGGAGGCGGATCCAGTCGAGTGCCTCGGAGGTGGACGGCTTCTTTTTCAGGCCCGGCACATCGCGGATCTCGAAGAATTGCGTGAGTGCCGCCCGCACCAGCGTTTGCTTGATGCCGGGATAATGTACTTCGACGATGCGCGTCAGTGTCTCGACGTCGGGAAAGCGGATGTAATGGAAGAAGCAGCGGCGCAGGAAGGCATCCGGCAGCTCCTTTTCGTTGTTGGAGGTGATGATGACGATCGGCCTGATGGCGGCGCGGATGGTTTCGCCCGTTTCGTAGACGTGGAACTCCATGCGGTCGAGTTCCTGCAGCAGGTCGTTCGGGAATTCGATATCGGCCTTGTCGATCTCGTCGATCAGCAGCACGCATTTCTTCTGCGCCGTAAAGGCCTGCCAGAGCTTGCCTTGCCGAATGTAATTGCGGACGTCATGGACGCGCTCGTCGCCCAGCTGGCTATCGCGCAGGCGCGAGACGGCATCATATTCGTAGAGGCCCTGCTGCGCCTTGGTGGTCGATTTGATGTTCCATTCAATGAGGTCGAGACCGAGGGCGGTTGCCACCTGGCGGGCCAGTTCCGTCTTGCCGGTGCCCGGCTCGCCCTTGACCAGAAGCGGACGCTCCAGCCGGATCGCGGCATTGACGGCCACCATCAAATCCTTGTCGGCAATATAGTCCGCAGTTCCCTGAAATTGCATCGGAAGGCTTTCATCAATATTTGAGGCGCAAGCTAATCCCTGGCCTTATTCGGTTCAAGGCATGAGACGGTGTATATATTGAACGTGATCGCCCTGATGAATTGCATGGATGGACATGTGGGCAGGTGATGGTTAACTGACAATACGTGCGTCGCAGGGAAGTGTTGATGGCAGTTGAAACGCAAGCCGCGCCGAATATTCAGGGAAACGACCGGGTCGGATACGATTTCAGTGTTCTCTATCGGCTGCGGATGATGTTTTCCGCCTTTTGGGGTTCGGCGGTCCGCATCAGGATCATTTCGCTCACGGTCGCGTTGTTCGTGATCATTCTGGTCACGGCCTATGTCCAGGTCCTGCTCAACAGCTGGAATGCGCCTTTCTATGATTCGCTGGCGCGGCGCGATACCGGCGCATTCTTCCACCAGCTCGGCGTTTTCGGCATCATTGCCGGCTCGCTTCTGATCCTTAATGTCATCCAGGCCTGGTTCAACCAGATGACCGCGCTCTATATGCGCGAGGGCCTGGCGCGCGATCTCGTCGATCAATGGCTGAAGGCCAAGCGCGCCCTTCGGCTTGCCTCCTCCGGCCTGATCGGCGTCAATCCCGACCAGCGACTGCACGAGGATGCCCGCAATCTCGCTGAGAGCACGACCGGCCTGGCGATCGGCCTGGTGCAGGCGACCATCCTGCTCCTGAGCTTTATCGGCGTGCTCTGGGAGCTGTCGAGCGGCATGGTCTTCCATTATAACGACATGAGCTTCTCGATCCCCGGCTACATGGTCTGGGCGGCGATCATCTATGCTGGTTCGGCGTCGTTTCTCAGTCAGTTCGTCGGCCGCCGGCTGGTGCGGCTGAATGCCGACCGCTATTCCAAGGAAGCCGAGCTGCGCTTCGCGCTGATGCATGCCAACGAACATATGCCGGCAATCACCATTGCCGGCGGTCAGGAGAATGAGCGCCGGCGGATCAATCTCGATATTTCCGCCGTGCTTGCCGTTATCCGCCAGCTTGCCATCGCCAATACCAATCTCACCTGGGTTTCGGCCGGTTATGGCTGGCTGGTGCTGATCATCCCGATCCTGGTGGCCGCACCTGCCTATTTCTCCGGCGGGCTGACCTTCGGCCAGCTGATGGTCGCGGTCGGCGCCTTCAATCAGGTCAATACGGCCTTGCGCTGGTATGTCGCCAATTTCGGGCCGATCGCCGAATGGCGCGCGACGCTGATGCGCGTCACCGATTTCCGCCAGGCGTTGATGGAAATGGATGATACGACGCCGATGCCGCACACCATCACCTTCGACCAGGCGCCTCCTGGCACGATGGTGTGGACCGACATGGAGATTTCCACCAAGACCAGCGAGGATGCCATGGAAAATGGCTTCCGCATCCGCGAGGGCTCGGTCACGATTGTCACCGGCGAGCATATCATGGTCAATGGCGATCATGGCGTGAACCGCAGGCTGCTGTTCCAGTCGCTGGCGCATCAATGGAATTGCGGATCCGGCACGATCAGCATGCCGCCGATGGAAGACATGCTGTTCATGCCGCACACGCCCTATGTGCCGGGCGGCACGCTCAGGGAAGCGATCTGCTTTCCCGAGGATCGGGATGCCTATGATGATGCGGCCGTCGAAGCCGCGATGGACAAGGTCGGCCTTGGCCGCCTGAAGGCCCGGCTCGACACGCAGGCGCGCTGGGACCGACTGCTGGACAATGACGAGCAAAAGGCCATCGCCTTTGCACATCTGCTGTTGTCGAAGCCGAAATGGATCATCCTCGACGAAGTGATGGAAGGACTGGAGCCGGATATTCAGGCCAAGTTCTCGGCGCTGCTGACAGAATTTGCTGATGCGACCGTGATCTATATCGGCCGCTCCGACGCCTATCTCCAGGCGATGTCGCCGCGCGTCCTGCATCTGCAGGCGCTGGTGCCGCACGAGGAGGAGGTCATTGCCGCAACCGCGCCGCCGGCACCGGACGAGGAACCGGAGGTTGATACCAAGAAGGCGAATGCGCCGTCTCGGTAATAGGCCTCGATCAGGAGCGCTCCGCAGATTTCTTGGGACGGCCGCCTTTGGCGCCGTTTGCGCGACTTGCCGCAATTTTCGCGGGCGAGCGGGATTGGCCGCCGCGGCGCTGGACTTCCATGAATGCCTTTGTGCCGAAGATTCCGCTCATGAGACCGGCAATCGTGTAGTCGGCGTCCAGACTCTCCCAATGCAGCCCCGTCTCGCCCAGGAGCTCGACTTCAGCCAATTGCACGGCACTTGCTTCTTCCAGGCCTTCTAAAGAGCGGGCCGGGAACATGAAAGCTGCCCCGTTTGTAAATTCAACAATGATGCGTTCCGATTGATCATCGAAGCGCACTGAGGCTGGAATGGGCCTCTCGGCGCGTTCGGCCTCCCAGCGTTGCTTTGCCTGGGCCAGTTCCGCATCAGTGATTTCAACCATGATACTTTCTCCAGGTGTCGAGGAACAATTGCTGGTTCGCTTCTATGACTTCCACCGCTCGACGAACGTCTCTGTCAGACATCCCGCCTTGAGTGATGACCGATAGATTGACGATATCGATACGCGCTTCACCTTCACCGACAACATGCGCATGGGGAGGCTCGTGGTCGGCGGTATAGATGACGAAGCGCATCCCATGCTGACGAAGAATCGTGACCATGAGAGAAAATAACCTAACAACTTAGGTATTTCAAGCATTCGTCTCGCCATCGTCATACCAGGACCCCAAAAGCAAAAACGCCCCGTCGTAAGACAGGGCGTTTTTCATAAAACCACAAGGCCGATCGCTCAGTCCTTGGCGCGCTCGACGTAGGAAACGTCTTCCGTGGCGATGACGACGCGGGTGCCGGCGTTGATGTGCGGCGGCACCAGGGTGCGCACGCCGTTCGACAGGATAGCAGGTTTGTAGGAAGACGATGCCGTCTGACCCTTGACGACCGGTTCCGTCTCGGCAATTTCCAGCGTGACGTGGCGCGGCAGCTGAAGCGCCAGCGCAATGCCTTCATGCATCGACAGGACGCAGGTCATGCCTTCCTGCAGGAAGGCCTTCTGGTCGCCCATGGTTTCGACATCGACGACGACCTGATCGTAGGAGACCGGGTTCATGAAGTGGAAGCCTTCGCCGTCTTCATAGAGATACTGGAAGTTCACGTCTTCGACGAAAGCGCGCTCGACCTGCTCGGTGGTGCGCCAGCGTTCGGACACCTTAACGCCGTCGACGATGCGGCGCATGTCGACCTGCGTGACCGGCGTACCCTTGCCCGGATGAAAGTTCGCGGCGGTGAGAACGACGTAGAGCTTGCCGTCGACGTCGAGAACGTTGCCCTTGCGGACCGAAGAGGCGATGACCTTGACCATAAGACTTCCTTGTAACGCTGCGTTTTGCGTCGTAGAGGACTGTCAAAGTGCACCTCGAGACGCAGCTATTGTTTGCTTGGGGGCGCAACTACCCTAAATCAGCGGAAATAGCTACCCCCACCCCCGGTGGTCCGGAGAAGAAAGCGAGTGATGGAGCCAACGAGCAGCAGAGCGTCCCCTTGGTGGACCCGCGGCGTTCATGCGGACCGGCGGCCGTTCCTTCTTGGCCGCAACGCCATCCAGGCGGCGCTGCGCGGTTTCTTCGCGCGTAACGACTTCATCGAGGTCGATACGGCGACGCTGCAGGTGTCACCGGGCAATGAGGCGCATCTACATGCCTTCGTCACCGAGGCGCTGACGACGGACGGCCAGGCGGCGCCCTTCTATCTGCATACCTCGCCGGAGTTCGCCTGCAAGAAGCTGCTTGCCGCCGGCGAGGAACGCATCGCCTGTTTTGCTCATGTCTATCGCAATCGCGAGCGCGGGCCGCTGCACCATCCGGAATTCACCATGCTGGAATGGTATCGGGCCGGCGAAACTTATGAGACGCTGATGAATGATTGCGCCCAGTTGCTGGCGCTGGCGGCGGAGACGGTCGGGGCGCAAAAGCTGACCTATCGCGGTGCCGAAACCGATCCGTTCCTCGCGCCGGAGCGTGTCAGCGTTGCCGCCGCCTTCGAGCGTCATGCCGGGATCGATCTGCTCGGGTCGGTCGGCCGCGACGGGTCGACGGATCGCGAGCATCTGGCGGCCGAGATGCGGCGTGTCGGCATGCGGGTTGCCGATGACGACCATTGGCCCGACCTTTTCAGCCGCGTGCTGGTCGAGAAGGTTGAGCCCTACCTCGGGTTTGGCCGGGCGACGATCCTCGATGAGTATCCGGTTTCGGAGGCGGCGCTTGCCCGGCCTTCGGCTCGGGATCATCGTGTCGCCGAGCGTTTCGAGCTCTATGCCTGCGGCGTCGAGCTTGCCAATGCGTTCGGCGAGCTCACCAATGCTGCGGAGCAGCGGCGGCGGTTCGAGATCGAGATGGCGGAGAAGGCGCGCATCTATGGCGAGACCTATCCGCTGGACGAGGATTTTCTGCAGGCGCTGGCCGTCATGCCGGAGGCGAGCGGCATTGCGCTGGGCTTCGACCGACTGGTAATGTTGGCAACCGGGGCTTCCAGGATCGAGCAGGTGCTCTGGGCGCCAGTATCGGAGTTTGGTTCATGAATGTGATGCGCCCAATCAGAACTGTCGATGACCTTGAGCAGGCCGGACTGATCGATAGCGCCGAGGCGCTTTCGCTCGAGGCGGTGGCGGAGCGTTATGCCATCGCCCTGACGCCGACGATTGCCCGGTTGATCGACAAGGCCGACCCCGCCGACCCGATCGCCCGGCAATTCGTGCCGGATATGGCCGAACTCGTCGTCACGCCGGAGGAGCGAGCCGATCCGATCAGCGATCATGCCTATAGTCCGGTCGAGGGCATCGTCCATCGCTATCCCGACCGCGTTTTGCTGAAGGCCGTGCATGTCTGCCCGGTCTATTGCCGTTTCTGTTTCCGCCGCGAGATGGTCGGGCCGCAAGGGCTCGGGACGCTGGATGGCGCGGCGTTGGATGCCGCCTTTTCCTATATCCGCGATCATCAGGAGATCTGGGAGGTCATCCTCACCGGCGGCGATCCGCTGGTGCTGTCACCACGCCGGCTGGAGGAGATGCTGCGGCAGCTTGCCGATATCGAGCATGTGAAAATCGTCCGCTTCCATACCCGCGTGCCCGTCGTCGATCCGCTGAAGATCGACGCAGCGCTGATTGCGGCACTAAAGGCAAGCGGCAAGACCGTCTATCTGGCGCTGCATGCCAACCATCCGCGCGAACTGACGGCGGAGGCGCGCGCCGCCTGCGCCCAGCTGGTGGATGCAGGCATCGTTCTGGTCAGCCAGTCCGTACTGCTGAAGGGCGTCAATGACGATCCGGACGTGCTGGCTTCATTGATGAAGGCTTTCGTCGAAACTCGGATCAAGCCCTATTATTTGCACCACCCTGATCTTGCCCCCGGCACCAGCCATTTCCGGCTGACGATCGCGGAGGGCCAGGCAATCGTCGCGGCGTTGCGCGGCCGTATCTCCGGCCTTTGCCAGCCAACCTATATTCTCGACATTCCCGGTGGCCACGGCAAGGCGGATATCGGCAAGAGCGCGGTTCGTGACGTCGGCGAAGGCTGCTATTCCATCTCGGACTATCGCGGCGGCGAGCATGTCTATCCGCCGAAGGAGTAGGGCGGCTATATTGTGTTTCTTCTTACGTCACGGCGGTCGCTACATGGCTTTTTCTGAGTGAAAAGCCTTTCACAAATCGGCACATTAACCTTGCCGACAAGTGCCATTTTTTCGCAAGCAATCCCCTGTAAATTTTAGAATTCCAAGATATTGCCTCATAAACGATAGGTTGTATGGCTTAAATATCGTAAACTTCATTTAGGTTTCGCTTAAATATCAGATTTTCTTGCCAAGTATATCCTGGTTATATTTACCACGTCGCTTAGCGGAATGTTCTATTTTACCTGTTACTTCCTGGCTCAAGATTAAGGCGGTGTTGTCGCCGTCATGTTGCGATTGCCTGGAGGGACTACGGATGAATGAGACGATTCGCGATTTGCTGGCCAAGTTCGGCGCGCTTCCCGTGACCATGGATCAGATTGCCGATGATGCCGATCTCTATGTGGCGGGGCTGTCTTCCTTTGCGTCGGTGCAATTGATGCTCGGTATCGAGGATGCCTTCGATATCGAATTTCCCGACAATCTGCTCAACCGCAAGTCCTTTGCCAGCATCGTTGCCATCGAAAAGACGGTCGGCATGATCCTGGACAGCCGAAAGGTCGCCTGATGAACGTGGCGGTCGCTTTGGTCGGGGCAGACGACACGATGACGGCGCGGGCCGCGCGTGTCGCGGCGATTGCCGGCAAGTATGCCGATGCGGTCGACGTCGAAGGCCGCTTCCCACGCGAGGCAGTCGAGGCGATGCGGGCCGAGAAGCTGCTGTCGATCCAGATTCCCGCCGATCTCGGCGGCGAGGGCGCGTCGATCACCGAGATCGCCGAGCTTTGCTCCATCCTCGGGCAGGCTTGTGCCGCCAGTGCCATGGTTTTCGCCATGCATCAGATCAAGCTGTCGAGCCTGGTCGAACACGGCGCCGGCAGCGATTGGCACCGTGATTTCATGCGCCGCATCGCCAAGGAACAGCTTCTGCTGGCCTCGGCGACCACGGAAGGTGGGATCGGCGGCAATCTGCGCAACAGCATTTGCGCCATCAAGGTCGAGGGCGAGACCTGTTTTCTGGAGAAAGACGCGACCGTCATCTCCTATGGCGCCCATGCCGATGCGATCCTGATCACCTCGCGCAGCCATGCCGAAGCGGCTTCGTCCGATCAGGTACTGACCGTTTTTCTGAGAAATCAATATACGCTTGAACGCTCCGTCGAGTGGAACACGCTCGGCATGCGCGGCACCTGTTCCGACGGCTTCCTCTTCAAGGGCGAAGCGCCGGCCGTGCAGATCCTGCCGAAACCCTTTGCCGAGATTGCCGCGCAGTCGATGCTGGCAAGCTCGCATCTGCTCTGGAGTGGTGTCTGGTACGGCATCGCCGCCGATGCCGTTGCCCGCGCCCAGGCTTTCGTACGCGCCGCCGCCCGCAAATCGCCCGGCTCGTCACCGCCCGGCGCGCTGCGGCTGGCGGAAGTCTCCGGCCTGCTGCAGATGGTGAAATCCAATGTCGTCGCCGGGCTGAGAACCTACGAAGAGGCGAAGGCCGATGCCGATCGGTTGTCCTCGATGGCCTTTGCCGTGGCGATGAACAACGTCAAGATTGCGTCGTCGGAGATGATCCTGCCGATTATCAACCACGCCATGCTGATCTGCGGCATCATGGGCTACAAGAACGGCACGCCCTATAGCCTCGGACGCCATCTGCGTGACGCCCATTCCGCTCAATTGATGATCTCGAATGACCGCATTCTCGGCAATACGTCGACCATGCTGCTCGTCCACAAACAAGATACCAGCCTGTTGGGGTAATCGTCATGGATATGCAAACATCGTTTCTCGACCGCCTTTTCGAATCCGGTCTTCTGATCGACACCGGCGTTGACGGTCTTTATGGCCGCAGCGGCCAGTTCGAAGATGTCATCGCCGCCTTCGAGCGGCTGATCGACAAGTTCGGCGGTGCCGATGGCGCCGAAGCCATTCGCTTTCCGCCGGGCATGAACCGCGCCTTCTTCGAGACCAGCGGCTACATGAAGAGTTTTCCGCAGCTCGCCGGTACGGTGCACAGCTTCTGCGGCAGCGAGCTCGACCATATGAGCCTGCTGAAATGTATGGAAGTCGGTGAGGACTGGACCAAGGATCAGCAAGCGACTGATATCGTGCTGACGCCGGCGGCCTGCTATCCGCTTTATCCGACCGTCGCCAAGCGCGGTCCCCTGCCGGAATCCGGTGCGCTGTTCGACCTGCAATCCTATTGCTTCCGCCATGAGCCCTCCAAGGATCCGGCTCGCCAGCAGCTGTTCCGCATGCGCGAATATGTCTGCATGGGCACTGACACGCATGTGACCGACTTCCGCCAGAGCTGGATGGATCGCGGTATCGAGATGATGAAGGCCGTCGGCCTCGACGTCGTCATCGATGTTGCCAACGATCCCTTCTTCGGCCGCGCCGGCAAGATGCTCGCCAACAACCAGCGCGACCAGAACCTGAAGTTCGAGCTGCTGATCCCGATCACATCGTCCGCCAACCCGACCGCCTGCATGAGCTTCAACTATCACCAGGACGCCTTCGGCGCGAAATGGGGCCTGAATTTTGCGGATGGCAGTGTGGCGCATACGGCCTGCGTCGGCTTCGGCCTGGAGCGCATCGCGCTGGCGCTGTTCCATCATCATGGTCTCGATACCAAGGATTGGCCCGAGAGCGTGCGCAAGGCGCTGTGGGGCTGATCGTGGCTTCCATCTTTGCGGGCCTGGATCCTGCCGCCTACAAACCACATGCGCTGCACGACAGCGAGCGCATGTGGCCGGAAACCAATTGCTATATCGATCTCTGGATCGAAGTGCTGGCGAGCCTGAAACTGCCGCCGGAAGCCATGCTCGGTTTTACGATGGGCCAGGATTTCGAGGGCGATCAGTTCACATTCTTCAAGGCGCCGCTCGAGGATCTAGAGGCTCTCTACGGCATCCGCTGCACGGAGCTGGCGATCTACGACAAGGTTGAGCGCCATGTCGCCGAGCAGATCAGCCGCGGCCGGCTCTGCCTCGTCGAGATGGATTCCTTCTACATGCCCGACACGCAGGGCGTCGGTTATCGCCGTGAGCATGGCAAGACGACGGTCGCCATTAACCGGCTGGATCTGGCGGGCCGCAAGCTCGATTATTTCCACAATGGTGGTTTCTTTCACCTCACGGGCGAGGATTTCGACGGACTGTTCCAGCTGCATCTGACGGACGAAGATCTGCCCTTCCTGCCCTATACGGAATTCGCGAAGTTTCCGCAGATCAAGCCCGGCGAGGCGGCTATCCGGCAGACGTCGAGACAGCTCCTGGCTCTCCATTTCCGCCGCCGTCCCGTCGCCAATCCCATCCGCGCTTTCGCGGCGGTTTTCCCGGCGCAGGTGGAGGCCTTGGCCGAGCGGCCCTTCGGTTTCTTCCATAAATATGCCTTCAACACGCTGCGCCAGCTCGGTGCCAATTTCGAGCTGGCGGGCAGCCATCTCGATTGGCTGTCGGCGGATTTTGCCGAGGTTTCCGCGCAGGCACGGCGGATTTCTGAAGTGGCGAAATCCGTGCAGTTTCAGCTCGCCCGCGCCATAACGCGCAAGAAATTTGAGCCGTTGCAGACGGCGCTTGATCCGGCGGCGGATGCATGGGATTCCATGATGGGGCTGCTGGAACAAAAGCTTTAGGGATCCGATGCACGGGCGTTTGGCTGATATCAGCGGCAAGACGCCGCTGAGCGAAGGATGGAATCTGGTTCTGACGGATGCGGGTGCCTGCGCTTCGCCGTCGGACCTGTCGTCTTCAGCCGGTCTCATCCCGGCGCCGGTGCCAGGCACCGTGGCCGAGGCACTGGAAAAGGCCGGGCTTTTCGACCGGGAACATCCGCATCCGCTCAACGACCGGGACGCCTGGTATCTCTGCCGGTTGGTCGATGCCGAGGCCGGCGATGCCGTGCTGCGGCTCGAGGGATTGGCGACGCTCTGCGAAGTCTTCCTGAACGGACGGAAAATCCTCGTCTCCGAGAGCATGTTCGAAGCGCATGATCTTGCCGTCCATCTGCAGGGCGGCGACGAATTGGCGCTGTGTTTCAGAGCGCTGGAGCCGCGCCTTACTGAGCCCGGCCCGCGCGCCCGCTGGCGGCCGCAGATGATCACGCCGCAAGGGTTGCGGCTGGTGCGTACGACCCTGCTTGGCCACATGCCCGGCTGGTGCCCGGAAATCCAGGCCGTCGGGCCATGGCGACCGGTGTCGCTGCTGCGTCCGCAGAAGCCAATCATTCGCGACCTTTCGCTGCGTCCAGACCTGTTGGAGGACGGCGAGGGACGGCTTTATGCCTCGCTGTCGATCGAAGGACATGTGAGCGAGGTCATCCTCCGCTGCGGCGAGGTCGAGCAGGCTTTCGAGCGAGATAGCCATGGCCGCTGCACGGCGATCCTGAAAATTCCTGGCGTGACGCCATGGTGGTTGCATACGCATGGCACACCGCATCTCCATGACGTTACGCTGATGATCGATGGCGTCGAGCATCCGCTCGGACGTACCGGCTTTCGCCGGCTCGCCATCGATCGCGGCACGGATGGCCGGGATTTCGGCCTGATCCTCAATGGCGAGCGCATCTTCTGCCGTGGCGCGGTCTGGACGACGGCGGATATCGTGCGGCTGCCCGGTGGCCGCGACGATTACGAGCCCTGGCTGCGGCTGGCGGCGGAGGCCGGCATGAACATGATCCGCATCGGCGGTACCATGGCCTATGAGACGCCGGAGTTCTTCAAGTTCTGCGACGAGCTGGGTCTGCTGGTCTGGCAGGATTTCATGTTCGCCAATTTCGATTATCCGAAGGGCGACAAGGATTTTAACGCCCATGTCGAGGCGGAAGTCTCGCAGTTTCTCTCCGGCACGAGGTTGTCGCCTTCGCTCGCTGTGCTTTGCGGCGGCAGCGAAATGCATCAGCAGGCCGCGATGCTTGGTTTGCCGGAACGGTTTTGGGCAAGCCCGATCGTCGAGGAGATCATTCCAGCGGTCGTGCAGTCGCTGCGGCCCGATGTGCCCTATGTCGTCAACTCGCCTTCCGGCGGCGCCATGCCGTTTTCCGCGAATGAGGGGGTGACGCATTATTACGGCGTCGGCGCCTATATGCGGCCGCTCGCCGACGCGCGTCGTGCTGATGTCCGTTTCGCGGCGGAAAGCCTGGCTTTCGCGCATGTGCCGCAGGCCAGGACGCTGTCGCGGCATCTGCCGGTCCCTCCGGTGCATAGTCCGCTATGGAAGGAGCGCGTGCCGCGCGATCGCGGCGCCTCCTGGGATTTCGAGGATGTGCGGGATCATTATCTTAGAGAGCTCTACGGTTTCGAGCCGGATCGGCTGCGGCGGGAGGACTCTGACCTCTATCTTGCTCTGTCGCGTGCTGTCACCGGCGAAGTCGCAGAGGCGACCTATACGGAATGGCGCAGGCAGGGTTCTGGCTGCAACGGCGCCCTTGTCTGGACGCTGCAGGATCTGCTGCCCGGCCCCGGCTGGGGCGTGATCGATTCGACCGGCGAACCAAAGCCCGTATGGTATGCGCTGCGCCGCGCCTTCCGGCCGGTGCAGGTGCTGCTGACCGACGAGGGTACGAACGGCCTCGACGTGCATGTGATCAACGAGAGTGATCTGGCGCTTGAGCTCGATCTTGAAGTCTCCTGCCTGCGCGACGGACGGCAGAGGGGCGTGGGTGGAAAACGAGAGCTATCGATCGAGGCTCGTTCCAAGAACAAGATCGCCTGTACCGATCTGTTCGGCGCCTTCTTCGATACCACTTATGCCTTCCGCTTTGGTCCGCCGTCGCATGATGTCACGGTGGCGCAGCTTACGGCACGAGACACGGGCACGCTGATTGCTGAGGCTTTCCATTTTCCTTTAGGCAGGACGAAAGCCTTCCACGCGGCGGAAATCGCGGCATCCGTTTCACAGCAGGATGGCGACTGGTTCCTCGATCTGCGCAGCGATCGGTTGGCGCAGTCGGTCCAGGTCGATTTCGAAGCCTATCGGGTGGAGGATGACTGGTTCCATCTGGCGCCTGGTGTCACGAGGCGGTTAAGATTGCATCCGAGAGCGGGAACGACGACCGAGACGGTTCCTGCGGGTCAGATCAAAGCCATCGGTAGCCGGCGAATAATCGAAGTTTGATGATCGGCGGCAAATTCCAAGCCATTGAAATTGCAAGAGCGGAGGTCCGATTCTTGCGATAGCAGGCCGGAAACTGAATGCGTCCATACCTACCCCGCTCTTGTAAAAACTAGGAATTAGACGAGGGACGAACCCCCGCCTAATCCCCAGCTTCTGCATTCTCGCCCACCAGGGGCGAGCAGGCCCCACCTGCGTCAGCAGCCTTCTTACAACGTTGTCCCATCCGGTCCGAATAAATGACAGCGCTCGGGATCGATGCGGATATTCACCGTTTCGCCGGCGCGGATCGCCTGCTGGTCTTCCAGCGCGATCGTCAGTGACTGGCCTCCGTGCAGGGTGGCATAGAGGATCGTCTGGCCGCCGAGATGTTCGACAAGGTCGACATGGGCACTGCCGAGCGCCAGGCCGCGATCGCCGACATTCAGGTGTTCCGGCCGCGCGCCGAGCGTGACGGTATCTCCGGGCTGGATGCCGCCGAGCCGGCGCGGCAGGCGGATGGTCTGGCCGTGGAGGTCGATCACGGCGGAGCCGTCGTCGGAGGCGACGATCTTTGCGCCAAGGAAGTTCATCTTCGGCGAACCGATGAAGCCGGCGACGAACTTGTTCTTCGGCTTGTTGTAGAGATCGAGCGGCGCGCCGACCTGCTCGATTTTGCCGCCGTTCAGCACCACGATCTTGTCGGCCATGGTCATGGCCTCGGTCTGGTCGTGGGTGACGTAGATCATCGTGTTGCCGAGTCGCTGGTGCAACCGGGCGATCTCGACGCGCATCTGCACGCGCAACTCGGCGTCAAGGTTGGAGAGCGGCTCGTCGAAGAGGAAGATGTTGGGCTCGCGCACGATGGCGCGGCCAATGGCAACGCGCTGGCGCTGGCCGCCGGAAAGCTGCTTCGGCTTGCGCTGCAGGAGCTGGGTGATCTGCAGGACCTCGGCGGCTTTTTCGACGCGCGGGTGGATCTCCTGCTTCTTCATGCCGGCCGTCTCCAGGCCGAAGGCGAGGTTCTTGTAGACCGACATATGCGGATAAAGCGCATAGGACTGGAACACCATGGCGATGCCGCGCTTGGAGGCGGGAACATCGTTCATGCGGGTGCCGTCCAGATAGAGCGCGCCGCCGGAAATCGGCTCCAGCCCGGCGATCATGCGCAGCAGCGTGGACTTGCCGCAGCCGGATGGGCCGACGAAGACGGTAAATTCCCCCGGTTCGATCTCGAGGTCGATGCCGTGGACGACCTGAAGTTCGCCATAGCGCTTGATGATCTTTTGCAGCGAGACGCTGGTCGCCATGGGCCCATCCTCCTTGTTCGTCCTGATGGCTCGCGGAGAAACGTTCATGCCGGCCTCCAGCTCTTGTATTTCGTGCTTTCCGGGCCGACCGGAAAGCGGACTTCGGTGCGCGTTTCCGACGATTCGTAGAAGGCGGTCACCAGTTCCAGCGCCTGGCGGGCGTCGACGGTAGTGACCGGCAGCGGGCCGCCGGAGACCAGGGCCTCATGGAACAACTTCATCTGCGTGTTGAAGCGGATCGGCACCGGCTGCCAGTCGGCCAGCAGCGCATCGATCTTCTCCGCAATCTCGTCATTGGCGGGCACGATTTTCCACGGATCCTGGCCTGGGCTATAAGGTTCGTGGTTGCTCTCGATCATCACGTTTTCGAAGCAGAGGCGCAAGCGGCTGATCTGCTCCTGCGAACCGAGCGTGGCGCTGATCGTCGCAAGCGCGCCGTTCTCCATCAGCAGGCTGGCGCTGGCGCAATCTTCCACCTCAATATCGTTGACGCGGGTGGCGACGCGGCCGAACAGCCCGGCGATAGGTCCCATCAGAAAGGTCAGCATATCGTGCAGGTGGATCGAATGCGTCATCAGCACGCCGCCGAGTTCCGTCGCCCATTTGCCGCGCCAGGGGACGGCATAATAGTCGGCGCCGCGCACCCAATGGGTCTCTGACGTGGCGACATAGGGCTTGCCGGCGATGCCGGCGTCGATGATGCGCTTGGCCTTCTGGATGCCGTCGCCATAACGATACTGGAAGATCGGCATCAGCCGGCCCTTGGCCGTCTTCTCCGCAGCGATCACGGCGTCGATATCCGCGAGTGAGCCGACCAGCGGCTTTTCGCAGACGCCGCTTTTGCCGGCGGCGAGCGCCTGCAGGATCATTTCGAAATGCGAGCCGGGCGGCGTGCAGATATCGATGATGTCGATATCCGGCATGTTCAGCACCTCGACGAAATCCTTGAGGCGTCTGGCGATGCCGAATTCGTCGCCGACGGCGTTGAGCCGCTCCTCGTTGAGATCGCAGAGCACGGCGACCTCGAAGCGGTCGGAATGCGGCAGATAGCCCTCGACAATATGGGAGCGGCCGATGCCGAGACCGATGACCGCGACTTTCTTGATGTCGGACATGTCCAGATTACCTCTGCAAACTGTTGAGCGATGTCGCTTCGGCCAGAGCCTGCGCCTTCAGCGCCAGCTCCATGGCTTTGAAGCAATGGTCCTGCCCCATCGCGGTTTCGGTGCGGTCGCGGATATCGGCGGCCAATTGCCGGCCGAAGGGCAGCTCGACCTCGCTACAATCGATATGCTGCATGCCTTTGCGGTCGGTAAGGAAGAGATGGTCCGCGCCGGGACGGCCGGCGACGTCGATATATTTTCTAAGCTCGATCGTGCCTTCGGTGCCGACGATGAACAGGCGGCCGTCGCCCCAGGTGGAGAGCCCGTCGGGCGTGAACCAGTCGACGCGGACATAGCCGGTGACGTCAGGCGTTCTCACATGGAAATCGCCATAGTCCTGCAGGCCGGGCGTCTCGGGATTGGCGCGGTTGGAAACGGTGGCCGACAGGATTTCGGCTTCGAGCGAACCTGCGAAGAACAGGAACTGTTCGCATTGATGCGAGGCGATGTCGGCGATGATGCCGCCATAGCGCTTGCGGTCGAAGAACCACTCCGGCCGGGTCGGCTTACGCAGTCGGTGGGGCCCAAGGCCCGTCGTGTGGATGACCTTGCCGATGGCGCCGGCCTGCACCAGCTCGCCGGCCTTGACTGTGGAGGCTGTCTCGAAATGCTCGGAATAGAGGATGGAGACGATGCGCTTGGTCTCGGCCTGCACCCGGCGGACCTCGGCGAGCTGATCCAGCGTCACCATGCCCGGCTTGTCGAGCATCGCGTCCTTGCCGTGGCGCATGGCCTCGATCGCAAGGCCGGCCCGTTCGCTGGAGATTGCGGCGCTGACGATCAGCGCGATGGAGCGGTCCTCGAGGATCTCGCTTTTGTCGGAAACGCGCTTTGCCTGCGGAAAGCGCTCCGCAAAGACGGCGGCAAGGTCGTCCTCGATGGCGTGGAAGGCAACCAGTTCCGCGCCTGCCCGGAGCATGACGTTGACCTGGCCGTAGATGTGATCGTGGTTGATACCGATGGCGGCGAAGCGCAGGGCGCTCATGCGATAGTCCTTTCCGTGGATTTTGCGGTGCGATCCCAATCGCTCTCAGGCTCTTGGGATCGCATTTTTGGTTTCAGCGTTTGAGACCGGCCGTGGCGATGCCATCGATCAGCAGCCTCTGGAAGAACAGGAAGATCAGGAAGACGGGGATCAGCGAGAGGCTCGACATGGCGAACAGGCTGCTCCAGTCGGAGCTTCCGGTCGAGTCCACGAAGGAGCGCAGGCCGAGCTGCACCGTGTAGGTGTTGATGTCGGAGAGATAGATCAGCGGACCGAAGAAGTCGTCCCAGGTCCAGATGAAGGAGAAGATGGCAGCGGTGGCAAGCACCGGCAGCGACAGCGGCAGCATGATGCGCCAATAGATGCGCCAGGGGCTGCACCCGTCCATCATCGCTGCTTCGTCCAGTTCGCGCGGGATGCCGCGGAAGAACTGCACCATCAGGAAGATGAAGAAGGCGTCGACCGCGAGGAATTTCGGCACGACCAGCGGCAACATGGTCTTCACCCAGCCGAGCTTCAGGAAGAGGATATATTGCGGGATCAGGGTCACATGATAGGGCAGCATCAGCGTGCCGAGCATCAGCGCGAACCAGAAATTCTTGCCCCAGAAATTCAGCCGCGCGAAGGCATAGGCCGCCAGCGAGCAGGAGATGACATTGCCGATGACCGAGAGCACGGCGATGACGACGGAGTTCCAGACGAAGGAGCCGAAGTTCACCTGTCCGCCGAACCAGCCGCGCGGAAACGAGCTGAAGTCGAAATGCGACGGGATCAGCGATGCCGTGCCGAAGATCTCGTTCTGGTCCTTGACCGAACCGGAGAGCATCCACAGCAGCGGGTAGAGCATCACGATCGACGCACCGATCAGCGCGATGTGGATGAGGATGGAGAAGAACCAGGGGCGCTCGCGCGGCGGGCTCAGGTCTTCGGGAAAATGAGTGAGCTTCGCGTCAGTCATCGTAATGAACCCAATAACGAGCGGAGAGGAAGGAGAAGGCGGTGAAGATCGCGATGATGATCACCAGGATCCAGGCGAGCGCCGAGGCGTAGCCCATGCGGAAATAGCCAAAGGCTTCCTGGTAGAGGTAGAGGGTATAGAACAGCGTCGAGTCGATCGGGCCGCCGGTGCCGGAGGAAATCACATAGGCCGGCGTGAAGGCCTTGAAGGCGTCGATGGTCTGCACGACGGCGTTGAAGAAGATCACCGGTGTCAAAAGCGGCAGGGTGATCTTGAAGAAGATCCGCACCTTGGACGCGCCGTCGAGGCTGGCGGCCTCATAGAGATCGGTGGGGATCTGCCGAAGACCGGCCAGAAAGATGATCATCGGCGAGCCGAACTGCCAGACGGCGAGGATGACGAGTGTGTAGAGCGAATAGTCCGGATTGGAGATCCAGCTCGGGCCGTTGATGCCGAACAAGTACCAGAGCAGCGTGTTGACGACGCCGTCGGCATCGAAGATCTGCCGCCAGAGCACGGCGATGGCGACGCTGGAGCCGAGCAGCGACGGCAGGTAGAAGATGGCGCGATAGACCGGCAGGCCGCGAATGCCGCGGTTGAGCAGGAGCGCCACCAGCAGCGCGAAGGTAAGTTTCAGCGGCACGGAACAGACCACGTAGAACAGCGTCACCTTCATCGACGAGATGAACTTGTCGTCGGCGGTGGCGATACGCACGTAGTTGTCCAGCCCGACCCAATCCGGCGCCTGCAGCAGGTTATAGTCGGTCAAGGACAGATAGAGCGAGGCGATCGCCGGCCCCAGCGTCAGGCCGAAGAAGCCGATTAGCCAGGGCAGGAGAAAGAGGTAGCCCGGTGCATTGCGCGAGAACGCGCTCGGGGCCTTGTAAATGGTCGTAACGCGCGCTGGCGCGTTCGCGCCGATGGCCAGGCCACCGGCAACGCTGTTGCTGTTTGTACCCACGGTATCAGCCTCGTGTTACGTTTGCTGCTGCCTGTTCGACGAATTTCGTTGCGCCGTCCTGCGCGCTGCTTTTGCCGAAGGCGACTTCCTCGGCGATCTTCTTCAGGAGGAACGCGTTTTCGCCGGCGCCGTTCGGCGGAGACGGCGGCAATGCTCCGACATGCGGTGTCAGGCGGCCGATATAGTCGACGACCTGTTTGCTCGTCGCATCGAGATCCTGTGTCAGCAGATCGCGGATCTTCGGCGAGGCGGGAACGCCGCGCTCGACGCCGAGCGTCTTGGCACCGTCTGGACTTTCGACCAGGTAGTTGATGAAGGCGACGGCGGCATCCTTGTTGGCGGAACTCGCCGAAACCGACATCAGCATCGACGGCTTCAGATATTGGCCGGGCTTGCTGTCCGGGTTGCTGGGATAAGCGATCAGATCCAGCTTTTCCTTGACGAGGCCCTGGATGGCAACGAACTGGTTGGAATGGGCGTAGCTGACAGCCGCCTTTTTGGTCACGAGCATGTCGGTTTCAATGGTCTGCTGGTCGAGTGCCTGCACGTCGGCCGGCACGCAGGCGCCGCTTTTGCGCAATTCGGCCCAGAAGGCGAACCAGTCCGCCGCGTCCTTGGCCTCGAAACCCAGCTTACCGTCATTGGTGTAGAGCGCCTTGCCGTGCTGGCGCAGCCAGCATTCGAGAGCAGGTTCTCCGCCGCTTTGATCGCCGGTGCCGTAGAAACCACGGCGCTTCTTGGCGGCGGTAACCTTGGCGCAGGCATCGCCGAGCTGTTCCCAGGTGATGCCATCATGCGGCTGTTCGACGCCAGCTTCCTGCCAGGCGGCGGCATTGACGACGACCATCGAGGAATTGACCCCGAGGTTGACGCCATAAATCTTGCCGTCGACCTTGCCGGAATTGATGTTGGGGGTGCCGAAATCCTCGATCGCCAGGCTCTTGCCGAGATAGGGCGTCATGTCGAGCAACGTGCCTCGGCGCGCATATTCGAAGATGTAGCGATAATCCATCTGGATGAGGTCGGGCGCATTGCCGCCGGCGGTCTGCGTGGCGAGACGCGTCCAGTAGCTGTCCCAGCCGAAGGTTTCGCCGGCGATGGCCACGTCTGGATTTTTGGCCTGATAGGCCTTCACGGCCGCGAATGTGCGGTCGGCTCGCTCCTTGGACCCCCACCAAAGAAGCCGCATCGCGGTTGCCGCATTGGCGCGGCCAAGTCCGATACTGCCGAAAGCAAGCGTTGCTGCCATGCCGGCAAGCATCTGCCGGCGGTCGATCGTTAAAGTCATCCTGGTCTCCTCCCCAGTTAACCGATGATTTACGAACTGCTTTTCAAGATATAACTATTTGGTTACAAGTTGGATAGAAACGCGACCGCTGTCAAGCGCCAATCGTATCACAATCAAAACGACGCGCGCTGACGCTTGAAGTGCTCGTCGCGAGAGATATGGATCGGGGAGGAGAAATGCCAATGGCGACAAAGGCAGGGCAAGGATCTGAAAAATCCGCGAAGGCCGGCATTGATGACAATGCGATCGCCAAGCCGAAGAAGGTGCCGCGCAATCCGCAGCGCACCCATGCGATGATCCTGGATGCGGCGACGGCGGAATTCTCCGCCCATGGTTTCGGCGGCGCCAGGGTGGATGCGATCGCGGCGCGGGCGCAGACCAACAAGCGCATGCTCTACCATTATTTCGGCGACAAGGAGGGTCTCTATGTCGCTGTACTGGAAGCAACTTATGCGCAGATCCGAAGCGCCGAGAAACATCTGGACCTGGCCAATCGCAATCCCGAGGAGGGAATACGGGAACTGGCGCTGTTCACCTGGCATCATTTTCTCGATCATCCGGAGTTCTTGAGCCTGCTCGTTACCGAAAACCTGCACGAGGCGCGTTATCTCAAGCGTTCCGAGAAGATCCTGGCGATGCATTCGCATTTCATCGCCGAGCTCGCCGGTGTGCTGCGACGTGGTGAAGCAGCTAGCGTCTTCCGGCCGGCGGTCGATCCGGTCTCGGTTTACCTGACCATCGCCGCACTCGGTTTCTTCTATCTGTCCAATCGCCATACCCTGTCGACGATTTTCGCCCGCAAGCTGACGGCGCCCGATGCACTGAAGGCCTGGGGTGAACACATCGTCTCGGTGACGCTGGCCTCGATCAAGGTCTAGAGAAATTTTCGAAAGACGATTGACAAGCCCGGATGGATCGCGCCATCGTGTAACTATATAGTTACATTGGCTGCGCGGCCAAACCTTTGCTTTTCCTGACTCGGGAGGGAGTCGGGTCAAACGATCGGGAGGGATCATGAAACGCATCGGGATCATCATGCACGGCGTCACGGGACGCATGGGGCTCAATCAGCATCTCATTCGCTCGATCGTGGCGCTGCGCACCGAAGGCGGCGTGCTGCTGTCGAACGGCGAGCGCGTCATGCCCGATCCGGTCCTTGTCGGCCGCAATGCGGGGCGGCTGGAGGAGCTGGCCCGCACATACGGTATCGAGCGCTGGACCACCGATCTCGACGGCGCGCTCGCCGATCCCAACGATGCGATCTTCTTCGATGCCGCGACAACGCAGATGCGTGCCGAACTGGTCTCCAAGGCGCTGGACGCCGGCAAGCATATTTATTGCGAAAAGCCGATTTCCGACGATCTCGATGCGGCCGTGGCGCTCGCCCGCAAGGCCAAGGCCTCCGGCCTGAAGAACGGCGTGGTGCAGGACAAACTGTTCCTGCCGGGCCTTCGCAAGATCGCCATGCTGCGCGACAGCGGCTTCTTCGGCAAGATCCTCTCGGTGCGCGGTGAGTTCGGCTACTGGGTCTTCGAGGGCGACTGGCAGACGGCGCAGCGGCCGTCGTGGAATTACCGCAAGGCGGACGGCGGCGGCATTATCCTCGATATGCTCTGCCACTGGCGCTATGTGCTCGACAACCTCTTCGGACCGGTGAAGGCGATCAGCTGCCTCGGCGCCACCCATATCCCCGAACGCGTCGATGAGGCCGGACGGCGCTATGTGGCCGACGCCGACGATGCGGCCTATGCCACCTTCGAGCTCGAGGGCGGCATCGTCGCCCATATCAATTCCTCCTGGGCCGTGCGCGTCCGCCGCGACGATCTCGTGACCTTCCAGGTTGACGGCACCCATGGTTCGGCGGTGGCCGGCTTGACCCGTTGCTTTACCCAGCATCGTGTCAACACGCCGAAGCCGGTGTGGAACCCGGACCAGCCGCAGACGATCGATTTCTTCGACACCTGGGACGAGGTGCCGGACAATCAGGTCTATGACAACGGCTTCAAGATCCAGTGGGAAATGTTCTTGCGCCATGTGCTCGAGGATGCGCCCTGGCGCTACACGCTGACGGAAGGCGCCAAGGGCGTGCAGCTTGCCTCACTCGGCCTGCAAAGCTGGGCCGAGCGCCGCTGGCTGGATGTCGAGCCGCTGGAGATTTGACCGGCAGGATAAAGCTCCCTCGCCCCGCTTGCGGGGAGAGGGCTGGGGTGAGGGGCCAGGCACGCGGATGCGGCATAGGCAGACCTGCCTGACAATCACGGGAGCCGCCTAAAACCATGACCGAGCCATTGAAAATCAGACTTGTCGAGGCGGAGGCTTTCGAGCGGCCGGTCAAGTTGCGGCTTCCCTTCCGCTTTGGAGCCGCGACGCTCCGGGAGGCACGGCAGATTTTTCTGCGTGTTCGCATCGAGGATACCCACGGCCGTTCGGCAAGCGGGATGGCGGCGGAGTTGATGGTGCCGAAATGGTTCGACAAATCGCCCGAGCTGTCCAACGCCGACAATGAAAACCAGCTGCGCCGTTCGCTGGTGCTGGCGCTCGACGCCTTGCAAGGCGCGGGGCTGGAGACAGCCTTCACGCTGCATGCGGTCGTCGAAGCGGCCCATCATGCGCGCGCCGCGACGGAGACGCTGAACGGCCTGGTCGCCTCCTTCGGCCTGGCGCTCGCCAACAGGGCGGTGCTTGATGCCCTCTGCCGGCTGGAAGGATTGACGATCGCGCAGGCGATCAAGGCCAATCGCCCCGGTATCGATGCGTCGACCACGCTGGATCTCGAAGGCTTCGATCTCTCAGGCTTCCTGTCAACATTGACGCCGGCTCGAAGCCTTGCCGCCCGCCACACCGTCGGCCTCGTCGACGCCATCGAGACGCGCGATATTGCGGCTTGCGAGCGTTTGAGCGATGGGCTACCGGAAAGCTTCGAAGAGGCGATCGATGCCTATGGCCTGACCTTCTTCAAGGTGAAGGTGTCGGGCATTCCCGGTGCCGATATCGATCGCCTTTGCCGGATTGCCGCAGTGATCGACGCCAAGGTGCCGGCCTATTCGGTGACGCTGGATGGCAATGAGCAATTCGCGTCCGCCGAGGCGGTGGCCGATCTGCTGGCCCGCATCCGGGCCGAGCCGAGACTGGCGCGGTTCGCGGCATCGATCCTGTTCGTCGAACAGCCGATCGCTCGCGCCCATGCTTTCGAGAAACCGGTGACGGCGCTTGCCGCCTTCAAGCCGGTCGAAATCGATGAATCCGATGCCGACATCAATGCTTTCATCACGGCGAGGCGGCTTGGCTATACCGGCATCTCCTCCAAATCCTGCAAGGGTTTCTATCGCTCGCTATTGAACCGGGCGCGGGTCGCCAAGTGGAGCGCTGACGACGGCATTGCCTATTTCATGTCGGCCGAAGACCTGACGACGCAGGGCGGCCTTGCCGTGCAGCAGGATCTGGCGCTCGCCTCGCTGATCGGCATGACGCATATCGAGCGCAACGGTCATCATTATGTCGACGGCATGGCCGGCGCGCCCGAGGCCGAGCAGGCGGCTTTCGCGCGGGCGCACGACGATCTCTATGCCGTTCGCGACGGGCGGACGCGGCTGAGGATCGAAGGCGGCAGGATCGCCATCGGCTCGGTCGTCGGCGCCATCGGTCTCGGTTCGTCCATCGCGCCCGACTGGAGCGTGATGGAGAGATCGCCGAAGTAGGATTGTTATGGTCAGGCGCGTCGTGTCTTCGGCGTGCTGTCGTGGGTGGCCCCTCACCCTAGCCCTCTCCCCGCACATGCGGGGAGAGGGGACGACAGTGCAAGCCAATCGGCCTAACCACTCGGACCGGGGCGACATTGGGCATGATAACCCCCTCGCCCCGCCTTGCGGGGAGAGGGTTGGGGTGAGGGGCCAGGCAGGAAGGTGAGGCAAATCCGGACTAACCTGACCATCGTTATTGCGGACACTGGAGGAAAACATGCCGTCGTCATCGAAGAAGCGCTATGCTCTGGTCGGAACCGGAAATCGTGGCGTTACCATGTGGGGCAAGGATCTGGTCGAGCGTTGGGGCAATGAGGTCGAGCTTGTCGCCGTTTGCGATCTCAACGCGATGCGCGCCAGGCGGGCGCTGGAGTATATCGGTGCCAAGGTGCCGGTCTATACCGATTTCGACGAGTTGCTGCGGGTCGAAAAGCCGGATCTCGTTATCGTCTGTACCCGCGATTCCGCCCATGACGACCTGATCGTCAAGGCGATGGAGGCCGGCGCCAATGTCATCAGCGAGAAGCCGATGACGACGACGGTCGACAAGATCAAACGCATCCTCGACGCCGAGGCGCGAACCGGCAAACGGCTCGATGTCTCCTTCAATTACCGCTTCGCCCCGACGGCTGCAAAGATCAAGGAGCTGATCAATTCCGGCGTCATCGGCGATGTCACTTCCGTCGATTTTCATTGGTATCTCGACACTAGCCACGGCGCCG
This sequence comes from Martinezella rhizogenes, assembly GCF_000799715.1. Lineage (GTDB taxonomy): Bacteria > Pseudomonadota > Alphaproteobacteria > Rhizobiales > Rhizobiaceae > Rhizobium > Rhizobium rhizogenes_C. Next base: position 69,734 of record NZ_JUHG01000002.1, on the reverse strand, counting down.
ATTATTTCCGCCGCTGGCATGCCTTCGTCGAAAATTCCGGCAGCCTTTTCGTCCATAAGGCGACGCATCATTTCGATCTTCTGAACTGGTATCTGGATTCCGATCCGGAAACGGTCTCGGCCTTCGCCGATCTCAAGCATTACGGCCGCAAGGGTCCCTTTCGCGGCGAGCGCTGTCGTGGCTGTCGGTATAAGGACGAGTGCGATTATTATCTCGATATCAGCGAGACGCCGCTGCTCGAAAGCCTCTATGAGGACCCGTCGACGGTTGACGGCTATGTTCGCGATGCCTGCGTCTTCCGCGAGGATATCGATATCCCCGATACGATGGTTTCTTCGATCCGCTATCGCAACGGCGTCAATGTCTCCTACTCGCTGAACACCTACATGCCGATCGAAGGCCACCACATCGCCTTCAACGGCCACAAGGGTCGTATCGAGATGCGGCAATATGAGAAGCAGAAATGGACGACACCGCCGGCGGACGAAATCGTCGTCATGAAGAATTCCGGCGATGTCGAGCGCATCTGGGTGCCACATTCGTCTGGTGGCCACTATGGCGGCGACGACCGGCTGCGCAACATGCTGCTGCGATCCGGGCCGAACGACGAGCTGAGACAGCGTGCCGGTTCACGCGCGGGCGCAATGTCGGTTCTCTGTGGCATCGCGGCGCTGGAAAGCAGCCACACCGGTCAGCAGGTCTCGATCGCCGATATCTGGGGCGAAGACGGTGGCTTGAACCTGCGGGAGGCGCGGCCGTAACTGAACGCGCCGCCTTTAGAGCATGATGCCGAAAAGTGTAAGCGGTTTTCGGACGACATCATGCTCTACTTATTTGATTGTAGAGCGGATTCAGATTTTAGGTCGAGTCGACCTAAAATCATCCGACTCTAATTGCAGCTCGGCAACTGCTGCGCGTAAAGCGCCGTCATGCCGTTGAAGCGCTTGGCACCCGCCAATGCGGTCGCGTTGCCGCGCCATGACCCCTGCAGATAGCCCTTCGTGCCGGAATAATAGGCGAGATAGAGATCGTAGGAATCGTTGAGCGCGATGCCGGTCTCGAGGTGCGTCCGGTAGTGATACCAGCCGACGAAATCGATGGCGTCGGAGAAGCTTGTGCGGCTTGCGCCCCAGTTGCCTGTCTCGCGCTTATACTTGTCCCAGGTGCCGTCAAGCGCCTGCGAGAAGCCATAGGCGCTCGATGGGCGCTTCCAGGGAATGAAGCCGAGCAGATATCGTCTGGGCGGACGGGCACGCGGCTGGAAGCCGGATTCGGTGTAGATCGTCGCCATCAGGATCGGTACGGGAACGCCGTATTTGCGCTCGGTGCGCTCGGCCGCCCGCTGCCAGTTGTTGAACCAGCCGTCGCGCTGATCGAAGATCGCGCAGACATTGCGGGTACGGCTGGGCGCGGTGGCGCAGCTTGCCAGCACGCCGAGCAGCAAGACAGCCAGAATGGAAAGAACGCGAGTACGCATGACTAGAACCTCTTCGCTAAAGAGATTGCTAGCCGGGAATGATTAAAAACGAGTTCTCCATCTGTGCCGAAATAGGGCGGTTTCAGGGTGTTTTCGTGAATTTGCTGCGTTGCGTCATGCCATGCGCGCCAGATCCTCACGACGGATTTCGTAGAGCAGCGGTTTGCCCTCGATGAAGCGGATCGCCTCGTCCACTGCCATCTCGCCGAGGCGGGTGCGCTCCAGGCCGACGGCGCCGGCGATATGCGGCGTCAGGAAGACATTCGGCAGGTCGTAAAAGGCCGAGCCTGCCTCCGGGATTTCCGGATCGGTGACGTCGATGATCGCGTCGATCCGGCCGGTTTTCAGGGTGGCGAGCAGGGCGGCTTCGTCGACCAGCGCGCCGCGCGCCGTGTTGATGAAGGTGGCACCTGGTTTCATCAGTGACAGGCGGTGCGCGTCGATCATATGCCGCGTCGCCGGCAGCGAAGGGGCATGCAGCGAAACGATATCGGCGTTGGCCATCAGGACGTCGAGTTCGGTCTTCTTCACGCCGAGACGCGCCGCCTCTGCCTCGTCGACCATCGGATCGTAGAGCAGGATCCGGTAGTCGAAGGGCGCGAGCAGTTCGATCACCCGCCGGCCGATACGCGATGCGCCGATAATGCCGACCGTGCGGCCATAATTGCCGATGGCCTCGGCCTGCATCGGCTGCGTGCGATGGCGGTTGCGGTCGGTGACGTAGAGGTCGCGAAAGCGGAAGACCTGCTTGCCAGCGAAGATGATAGCGGCAAGGGTGAATTCGGCGACCGGCAGGGCATTGGCCTGCGCCGCATGGCTCACCACGATGTTCCTGTCGAACAGGCCGTCCTCGATCAGGCCCTTCACCGTGCCGGCCGCATGCGCCACCAGCTTGAGATGCGGTGCCTGCGCCAGTGCGGCCTCGTCAATGGGCGGCGAACCCCAGCCGGTGATCAAGATTTCCGTTTCGCCGAGCAGTTTGCGCGCCCTTTCATCATCGAAGCGCACCATCGGCGTGGCGTCGAGTACATGAGCGACCGTGTTGAGACGCTGGATCAGAGCTGCTGGTAGCACATGCTGCGTGCGGGATGGCTGCATAGCGAAGGCAATGGTCGGGCGGGAGGCGGATGGTGTCATGGCAGGCGTCCCGGCGCTTCGATGGCGCTGACGGTGACGCCTTTCTCGGCGATCAGGGCGCGCAGGGCGTCGATATCGGGCTTTGCGGGTGGCTTCGTCCAGGCGCCGGAAACGGCCGAGGGATCGCGCTCGGCGAGGATAGCGGAGACGAGAATGGTTTCGCCCGCCGGGATCGTGCCGCGCAATTGCGGCACCAGCGTCTTTGAGGCGATCAGATTGGTGTTCGGCGGCGCCTTCTGTGCCACGCCGTCGCGGGCGATGGTCGAGCCGAGATCGAGAATACCGCTGAAATCCTCTTCGCCGATGGCATAGGCAGCACCTTTTCCGGCTGAGAGCGTGTCGGCCTCGAAATCGCGCCGCGCGATGGCAAAGCCACCTTCTGCGGTTTGCAACGGCCGCGGCGTGACGATCTTGTGCAGTCGGACATGCCAGGGGGCTGCTGGGATCAGCCAGGTCTCGACGGTCACGTCCGGCAAGGGCGACCATTTGGCGTAAAGCGTATCTCCGGCAAGCTTCGCCTCCTGATTGGTCTCGCGGACACGGTAGTGCAGGCCGTCATCGCTGAAGGCGAGCATGCTGTCGAAGGCAGCGCCGGTGAAGGCGCGTTCGTCGCTTTCGATGCTGAAGCCATAGCGGGCGGAATAGGCGAACTTGGCGTATTTTTCCGCCCCGAATCGCATCTGCTGATTTTCCTGGCCGGAGGACAGTGCCACGACATCGGCCTTGCTGTGCATCATCACCATGCCGGGATGCTTGAGAGGAACGATCGAAGGCTCGGCGGCCTGCGGCTTTTCCTCGGCGGTCCAGAAAGGGTGCGTCTCGGGAAGCGCCAGCGGCAGGAATGCCTTGAAGGCCCAATAGGGCGAGCCGGCGGAATTGTAGTTTTCCGACATCAGCAGGTTGGGATAGCCGTAGCCGATTGGCAGCGTGCCGTCGCGATTGGCGATCGGCTTGTCGGCCCACCAGCGCAGATGCCGGAGGCAAAGCCCCTTGATCTCGCCCCAGGGCAGCGCCTCGACATCGGCAAAGGCGAGTGCCGACCAGAAGCCGGCGCAGGCGAAACGGTAAGTCAGGCTGCGGCCGAAGGGAACGGTGGCGCCATCCGATGCGAACCAGTGACGAAAGTCCTTGGCGAAGAGCACGGCGCGCTCGCGGTAGCGCTCGGCGCGGTCGTCATCGACGAGCTTGGAATAGATCAGCCCGTAGAAATGCATGGCGAAGGGAACGTAGTGGTCGATGCGCCGGATATTGCCGTCGCGATACCAGCCGTCGGCGATATAGAAGCCGTCCAATTCCCGAAGATAATCCTCCGTCAGGCTGCGGTCGAAGGTGGCGCCGAGCCGGTCCAGCGCGATGTCCACCAGCACGCGGAAGAAGCGCCAGTTGTTGTCGGCATAGTCGAAGGTGCGGGCATGCTTGAGATAGGTGATGAGATTGTTGCGGGCGCGGGCGTCCAGCGGCTCCCAGATCTTCTCCGGCACCAGTGCCAGCGCGAAGCCGAGGGCGGCAAGCTCGACCATGCGCTGGTCGCGGCCGTTGACCGCGCCCCAATATTCCGGATGAGCAGGGTCGACGCCGTTGGCGATCCCCTCGGCGAAGCGGCCCCAATGGGCGAAATCGCCGCCGCCGGCGCCGAGCGGCGCGAGGCCCCAGAGCGGGCGGGCAAAGCCTTCGAGATCGGCGGCGGCGCGGTCGAAATGCGCGCCGGCGGCGTCGATGCGGACGCGGGCATTGCCCTTGGAAAAATAGGGCAGCAGTGGATCGAACAGGTCGGTCAGCGCGCAACGCATGTCGGCGCGGTTCTTGAGTGGATTGCCGGCGAGCGGATTGGTGCTGACGGGGTCGTAGATCATCGGTCTGGCTCTTGCTTGGTCGCCTCGGCAGGAGACGCGGTTCAGGTTTCGGGCGGAAGGGTGCCGCCGGCGACAGGTGTGACGGCGTGGCAGACTTGGCGGGCAGGCGCGTCGCGGTCGCGGAAGCGGGCGATCATCAGGTTGATAGCCTCGCGCCCCAGGGCGGCGCGGTCGACGCGCATGGTGGCGAGGCGCGGATTGGTCATCAGGGCGCAGGGCAGGTCGTCGAAGCCGATGATGGCGAAGTCGTCCGGCACGCGCAGGCCGGTTTCCACCACGGCATCGAGCACGCCAACGGCGATGAAATCGTTCATGCAGAAGGCGGCGGTGAAGCTGCGGTCCCCGGCAAGGATAGCGGCGGTAGTGTCATGGGCCTCCTGGCTGGAGCTGCCGCGGAATGTCATCGGCACCAGCCGGCCCTTAGCGCCCTCCACCGAGGCGATCGCCGCTTCGAAGCCGCGGACGCGTTCGCGGATCGTCTGGCGGTGAGAGCCGGTGAAATGCAGGATACGGCGATGTCCGGCATCGAGCAGCCGGCGGGTCGCGGCGTAAGCGCCGAAGAAATTCGAGGGCGAAACGCCGTCGAAGCGCAGCTTCGGGTCGGTCCCGTTGACGAGCACGGTCGGTGTGCCGCTCTCCTCCAGCCAGGGGCGGAGGTCGTCGGGCGGATCGATGCCGACGAGGAACAGGCCCTCGGCGCCAGCTGTTTGCAGTTGCTCCTGGATGTGCTCGGGCGAGGTCCTTGCCTCGCGGACAAGGCGGATGTCGAAGGGCATGCCGCGCTCAGCGGCTCCGGCGCGCAAGCCCTCGAGAATGCCTTCGTAAAAGACGCTGAGGCCGCCCGTGGCGCTATCACTGGCGATCAACGCCAGCCCGCCAGGCATGGCATCGGCCGCCGCCTTCAGGGGGTAGCCGAGATCGGTCGCCACCTTGAAGATCTGTTGGCGGATCGTGTCGCTGATGCCGGGCTCGTTGGTGAGCACCCGCGACACGGTGGAGACGGAGACGCCGGCCCTGCTGGCAATATCGGCTTGGGTGATGCGTTTGGATCGAAGCTCGTTCATAGCGCAACAATCGTGCAAATCATGCAAATTTGCAAGAAAAAGATTGTTTCTTGCGTTTCGCAATGAAGTTGCATATCCTCCCGTGGAATTATCCGCAGTAGGCGTCGGGGAGATCGTCGCGGATAGCAACGCAAGAGAAGGAGGAATCTCATGCGCCTGAATCGTCGTTCATTCATGATCGGAACTGCCGGTGCCGCAGCCGGTCTCGCTTTCGGTGGAGGGGCCGCCTTTGCCGATGCGACGCAATTGCGGGCGATGTGGTGGGGCTCGCCCGATCGCGGCAAGCGCACGATCGGTGTCGCCGAGCTGTTTCATAGCAAGAACCCGGATATTTCCGTCGTCGGCGAAAGCATCAGCGGCGACGGCTACTGGGCAAAGCTTGCCACCGGCATGGCCAGCCAGAACATTGCGGATGTCTTCCAGCTCGAGCCGAGCACGATTTCGGATTATTCCAAGCGCGGCGCCTGCATGCCGCTCGACCAATTCGTGCCCTCAACGCTGAATGTGGATAGTTTCGGCAAGGATGTGCTGAAGCTGACCACCGTCGACAACAAGCTCTATGGCGTCGGCCTCGGGCTCAACTCTTTTGCGATGTTCTATGACGAGGAGATGTTCAAGAAGACCGGCCTGACGCCGCCCGGCCCGACCACGACATGGGCAGACTATGCCGATCTTGTCGTTGAGATGACCAAGGCGGCCGGCAAGCGCGGCTATTGGGGCGGTCCCTATGGTGCACGCTACAACTATGTGCTGGATGCCTGGCTGCGTCAGCGCGGCAAGAGCCTTTACACGGATGAGGGCGGTCTCGGCTTCAGTGTCGACGACGCCAAGGAATGGTACTCCTATTGGGAAGACCTGCGCCAGCGTGGCGGCACTGTCTCGGCCGATGTCCAGACGCTCGACCAGAATGTTATCGAGAGCAACTGCCTGGCACTCGGCAAATCCGCCATCGGCATGGCCTATTCCAACCAGCTCGTCGGCTATCAGCTCGTGGTCAAGAGCAAGCTCGCCGTTACGATGCTGCCGCGCGAAAAGAAGGACGGCCCCTCAGGCCACTACTATCGCCCGGCCCTGATCTGGAGCGTCGGCGCCACAAGCAAGAATGGTGAGGCGGCCGCGAAGTTCATCAACTTCTTCGTCAACGATCCCGATGCCGGCAAGATCCTCGGCGTCGAGCGCGGCGTGCCGATGTCGCCGGCCGTGCGCGCCGCCATCCTGCCGACCCTCAATCCGGTCGAGCAGCAGACGGTGAAATATATCGAGCTGTTGAAGGATCAGGTCGGAACCTATCCGGTGCCGGCACCGCTCGGCTCGCAAGAGTTCGATCAGAACGTCATGCGCCCCGTCGCCGACCAGCTCGCCTTCGGCAAGATCACGGTCGCGGAAGCGGCAAAGAGACTGGTGGAGGAAGGTGCGACGAAGCTGAAGAGGAAGAGTTGATTGATAGCTGGCTATATGGGTGACGGTCAGGCGAGTTCGGTTTTGCCGAAGCTTTGTGCGTGGCCCCTCATCCTAGCCTTCTCCCCGCAAGCGGGGAGAAGGGACGGCAGCGCGAAACGATCAGCCTCTCCACTCGAGCGGAAGCTCTGTTTGGCATTGTAGAGCCCCCTCGCCCCGCAATGCGGGGAGAGGGTTGGGGTGAGGGGCCAGGCAAAGAGTTACGGCAAGCGCGAACTCACCCGACAAACCTCTGTCGAGGATCGTTACTTCCCATCCCAGGGCTTCAGCGCATCCTGCTTCAGCTGGCGCTGTTTTTCGGGCGGCAGCTTGTAGTCGCCCTTGTAGGGCGCGCTTTCGAATGAGCCGTAGGTCGGGTTGGCGATGGCGATCCAGTCGTGGCCGAAACGGGCGGCGTTGGCTTCGAAGACCTTCTGGCGTTCCTCGACCGTGCCCTTGTAGTCATCGGTGAAGTCGCCGAAATTGTCACCGAACAGCAGCAGGATGCGGTAGTTCTTGGCGATGAAGGCGCGGCGCGTGCCCTTAGCGGAACCCCAGTCCGGCTGTTCCTTGGCGCTGAGGAAAGTGTCGACATTGTCGCCCATCGGGAAGCCGAAGCGCTTCATCTCCTCGACGGTCGGGCCTTCCTCGCCGGCGGTGCGGTTGGTGACGTAGAAGACTTTCACACCCTTGGAGGCCGCATATTGCGTGAACTCGACGGAGCCCGGAATGGGGCTGTCCTGCTGGGCGTTGACGTATTTTGTCCAGCTGTCCGGCGTGAAACTGGTGCCGGCAATGATGTTCTGGGCCTGATACGGCGATGTGTTGAGCACGGTATCATCGACATCGAGGACGATCGCCGGCGGGAAATCCTGGAAATTGCCTGATTGTTCGGCTGGGGCCGCAGTCCAGTTCTTGTCCGCTAACGCTTCGTCGAGCCGAATGCGGCCGAGCGCATAGGCGCCGAGCGCATTGGCCTTGGCCTCGACGGAGGTCTGGTCCCAGAGAACCGCGTTGAGATTGTCGTCGGGCTGGGCGGCCGGCAAGTCGGCGGCCAAAGCCGGCAGGGCGGCGGTAAGGCTGATGGCGGTGACGAGCGCCCGGCGCCCAAAATAGCTGTTTCTCACGCTGTTCTCCTTATGATTATTGGCTGCTGAAAATCCGCAAGGTATATCAACGACTTCTGATGTATGCCGATGCCATGATCCGGATAAGGATAGTTCGCGCTCGCAGGAAATGTGTCAAGTATGTGACAGATGCTATGCGGCTAGTTTTTGCTGTTTCTCCGTCTTTCGCGGTGACGGAAAAATGCCGGGGCCCTTTCAGGCCCCGGCATCCTATTGCGTTAAAGGCTCTGCTTACTTCTGCGCGTCGGCCCAGCTCTTGACCAGTTCGTCGTAGTTGACGGTGACCGGCTTTTCTTTCTCGTTGGCGATCTTCAGCTGCGGAGCGAGATGGCCGTTCTTGACGGCATCGGCGTTCCAGTAGGCGAGATCATGCTCCTCGGCGAGCTTCGGACCGATATCGCCCTGAACACCGGCGCGCTCGATACGCTGCATCACCTTTTCCTGGTCGGCGCAGAGCGCGTCCATGGCGCCTTGCGCGTCCTTGGCACCTGATGCGGCATCGCCGATCGCCTGCCACCAGAGCTGTGCCAGCTTCGGATAGTCCGGAACGTTGGTGCCGGTTGGCGACCACTGGACACGAGCCGGCGAACGATAGAACTCGATCAGACCGCCGAGTTCAGGCGCACGCTTGGTGAAGCTCTTGTCGCGGATGGTGGATTCGCGGATGAAGGTGAGGCCGACATGGCTCTTCTTCACGTCCACCGTCTTCGATGTCACGAACTGCGCATAGAGCCATGCGGCCTTGGCGCGGTCGACCGGGGTCGACTTCATCAGCGTCCAGGAACCGACGTCCTGATAGCCAAGCTTCATGCCGTCCTTCCAGTAGACGCCATGCGGCGACGGTGCCATGCGCCATTTCGGCGTGCCGTCGGCGTTCATGACCGGCAGGCCGGGCTTGACCATGTCGGCGGTGAAGGCCGTGTACCAGAAGATCTGCTGCGCGACATTGCCCTGCGACGGAACCGGACCGGATTCCGAGAAGGTCATGCCCTGGGCTTCCGGCGGTGCGTAGGCCTTCAACCAATCGAGATATTTCTGGATGGAGTAGACGGCGGCCGGGCCGTTGGTGTCGCCGCCGCGCGCGACGCAGGAGCCGACCGGACGCGAGTTGGCGTCGACCTTGATGCCCCATTCGTCAACCGGCAAGCCGTTCGGCAGGCCCTTGTCGCCGTTGCCGGCCATGGAGAGCCAGGCATCGGTGAAGCGCCAGCCGAGCGACGGGTCCTTCTTGCCATAGTCCATATGGCCGAAGACCTTCTTGCCGTTGACGTCACGGCCGGTGAAGAACTGGGCGATGTCCTCATAGGCCGACCAGTTGACCGGCACGCCGAGATCGTAGCCGTACTTCGCCTTGAAGTCGGCCTTGTTCTTCTCGTCGTTGAACCAGTCGTAGCGGAACCAATAGAGGTTGGCGAACTGCTGGTCGGGAAGCTGGTAGAGCTTCTTGTCCGGAGCGGTGGTGAAGCTGGTGCCGATGAAGTCGGGGATATCGAGACCGGGATTGGTAACATCCTTGCCTTCGCCGGCCATCCAGTCCGTCAGGTTGCGCACCTGCTTGTAGCGCCAATGAGTGCCGATCAGGTCGGAATCGTTGACCCAGCCGTCATAGAGGTTCTGGCCGGTCTGCATCTGCGTCTGGATCTTCTCGACGACGTCGCCTTCCTGGATGACGTCGTGGGTGACCTTGATGCCGGTGATGGCGGTGAAGGCCGGTGCCAGAACCTGCGATTCATACTGGTGGGTGGTCAGGGTTTCCGAGACAACCTTGATCTCCATGCCCTGGAAGGGCTTGGCCGCGTCGACGAACCATTGCATTTCCTTTTCCTGGTCGGCGCGCGAGAGCGTCGAGACATCGCCGATCTCCTTGTCCAGGAATGTCTTGGCTTCGTTCATGCCGGCCTGAGCCGAGCCGGCCAGAGCCAGCAGCACGACTGCCGTCGTTGTTAAGAGATGCCGTCGCATATATTCCTCCCTACAGGTTGCGAACGCATTGTCAGGCGACCGGATCTCCGGCCGTCTGTATCGACTTGCCTTACCGCGTCTCATGCCCGTCTTTGGACATGCGACGCGGTAACTCCTTGAAACCGTGCCTAGACCAGGCGGAAGACGCCGATCGCATAGACCACGGAAATGGCGACCGCCCACCACAGGTTAGGCCCGATCAGACCCAACCATGCAATATGGATGAAGGCGGCGCCGAGCAGCGAGACGAACAGCCGGTCGCCGCGCGTCGTTTCGAAATGCAGGATGCCGACGCGCGGATTGCCGCCGGGCGAAACATATTCCCAGACGGCCATGCCGATCAGCAGCGCCAGGATCGTCGCGAAGAACAGCGCGGTCGGCAGCGTCCAGGCCATCCAGGAAAAATCGGTATTCATGATGGTCTCCCTTCAGACGCGGCCGAGCGCGAAGCCCTTGGCGATGTAGTTGCGGACGAAATAGATGACGAGTGCGCCGGGGACCAAGGTCAGCACGCCGGCGGCGGCAAGCAGGCCCCAGTCCATGCCCGAGGCCGAGACCGTGCGCGTCATGATGGCGGCGATCGGCTTGGCGTCGGTCACCGTCAGCGTGCGGGCGATCAAAAGCTCGACCCAGGAGAACATGAAGCAGAAGAAGGCGGCGACGCCGATGCCGCTGGCAATCAGCGGAATGAAGATCTTGATGAAGAAACGCGGGAACGAATAGCCGTCGATATAGGCCGTCTCGTCGATCTCCTTCGGCACGCCGGACATGAAGCCCTCAAGGATCCAGACCGCGAGCGGCACGTTGAACAGGCAGTGCGCCAGCGCCACGGCGATATGGGTGTCGATCAGGCCGAAGGCCGAATAGAGCTGGAAGAAGGGCAGTGCGAAGACCGCCGGCGGCGCCATGCGGTTGGTCAGCAGCCAGAAGAAAACGTGCTTGTCGCCGAGGAAGCGGTAGCGCGAGAAGGCGTAGGCGGCCGGAAGCGCACAGCCAACCGAGATCACCATGTTCATGACGACATAGGTGATCGAGTTGATATAGCCCTTGTACCAGGACGGATCGGTGAAGATGATCGTGTAGTTGCGCAGTGTCGGCGCATGCGGATAGAGCGTCAATCCGCCGACGATCTCCTCATTGGTCTTGAAGCTCATGTTGACGAGCCAGTAGATCGGCAGGAGCAGGAAGATAATGTAGAGCGTCGGCACCACCCAGGACCAGCGTCCCTCTTCACGATGCCGGCTTACCGACTGTGTGCCGGTGGTGGCCGGAGCGTTCGCCGTGGAGCTTGAGGCGGCCAATTGGTGCATCGTCGCATCGTCGGCCGTGGTGGAAAGAGGTTTGGCGCTCATCGCGTCGCTCCCGCATCATAATTGGTCATGACGGTATAGAAGACCCAGGACAAGAGCAGCACGATCAGGAAGTAGACGAGCGACATTGCCGCCGCCGGACCGAGGTCGAACTGGCCAAGCGCAATCTTCACTAGGTCGATCGACAGGAAGGTCGTGGAATTGCCGGGGCCGCCGCCGGTGACGACGAAGGGTTCGGTATAGATCATGAAGCTGTCCATGAAGCGCAGCAGCACGGCGATCAAAAGCACCCGGTTCATCTTCGGCAGCTGGATGTAGCGGAAGACGGACCAGCGTGAAGCGCCGTCGATCTTGGCCGCCTGGTAGAAGGCGTCGGGAATGGAGGCAAGGCCGGCATAGCAGAGCAGCACGACAAGGCTGGTCCAGTGCCAGACGTCCATGAGGATGATCGTCGCCCAGGCGTCGACCGGATCGGACACATAATTATAGTCGATGCCAAGGCCGACGAGGACATAGCCCATCAGGCCGATATCGCTGCGGCCGAACACCTGCCAGATGGTGCCGACGACATTCCACGGGATCAGCAGCGGCAGGGCCATCAGCACCAGGCAGACCGGCACGCCGACGCCCTTCTTCGGCATGTTGAGGGCGATGAGGATGCCAAGCGGCACCTCGATCGCCAGGATGGTGAAGGAGAAGATCAGGTTGCGGAACATCGCGTCCCAGAAGCGGCCGGAACGGAGGATTTCCTCGAACCATTGCGTACCCGCCCAGAAGAAGACGTTGTTGCCGAAGGTGTCCTGCAGCGAATAGTTCACGACCGTCATCAGCGGAATAACGGCCGAGAAACCGACCAGCACCAGGACGGGAATGAGCATGAACCAGGCTTTGTTGTTCCACGGCTTGTCCATGATCAGGCTCCCATCTCGACGCGCCAGGAGTTGGCATAGATATTGATGCCGGCGGGATCGAACGCGATATGCGGTTCGGCCGGTACGGTCTGGTCCTCGCCGATGACGGCGACGATGTCCTGTCCGTCCAGTTTGGCGCGCACCACCTTGCGGCGGCCGAGATCCTCGACCTGTGTGACCGTCGCCGGCATGCCTTCGCGGCCAAGGCGGACGAATTCCGGGCGGATGCCGAGTTCGGAGCGGCCCTCGCGCCGCTCAATGGGCGCGCCGGGGAGAGCGATGGTGCGGTTGCCGAGCCGCGCATTGCGGCCGTCAATCTCGATCGGCATGACGTTCATGCCTGGCGAGCCGATGAAATAACCGACGAAGGTGTGGCGCGGGCGCTCGAACAGGTCGTTCGGCGTGCCAATCTGCACCACCTCGCCATTGTACATGACCACCACCTTGTCGGCGAAGGTCAGCGCTTCCGTCTGGTCGTGGGTGACATAGACCATGGTGAAGCCGAAGCGGCGGTGGAGCTGCTTCAGCTGCGAGCGCAGCACCCATTTCATATGCGGGTCGATGACCGTCAGCGGCTCGTCGAACAGGATGGCGTTGACGTCGGAGCGCACCAGGCCGCGGCCGAGTGAAATCTTCTGCTTGGCATCGGCCGTCAGGCCGCGCGCCTTGCGATGGGCGCTGTCGGAGAGGCCGATCATTTCGATGATCTCGTCGACCTTGCGCTTCACGTCGGCTTCTGGGACGTGCCGGTTGCGCAGAGGAAAGGCGAGGTTTTCATAGACCGTCATCGTGTCGTAGACGACCGGGAACTGGAAGACCTGGGCGATGTTGCGCTCCTGGGTCGATAGCCGGGTCACGTCCTTGCCGTCGAAGAGGATGCGGCCTTCCGAGGCGCGCACCAGGCCGGAGACGATGTTGAGCAGCGTGGTCTTGCCGCAGCCGGACGGTCCGAGCAGCGCATAGGCGCTGCCGTCCTCCCAGCTGTGATGCACTTCCTTCAGCGCATAGTCCGCGTCGGACTTCGGATGGTCGTTATAGGCGTGTCGGATATGATCCAGGTCGATACGTGCCATTGGCCGTTTGTCTCCTCAGGCCGCCTGTTGCAAGGCGGGTGTAACGGCGGCGCCATCGGTGTCGAACACCATGATGTGGCGCGGGTCGATGTAGACGTCGATCGCATCATCGACATCGATGTCCTGAACGCCCTGGGTCAGCATCACCCAGCGCCGGTCGGCGAAATCGATGTGGATGTAGCTTTCCGAGCCGGTGATCTCGGTCACCATCACCCGCGCCGGGGCGGCGACGGCTTGCGGCGTCTGCGGCTTCAGCGCCAGATGGTGCGGCTGGAAGGCTATCGTGTAGGGACCATCCGGCCGATCCTCGAGGCCTGGCGGTACGGGCAGGCGAATGCTGTCGTTCAGCACGAACTGGTTGCCGCGCTTGTCGAGCGTGATGGTGTTCAGCGGTGGATCGGCGAAGGTGGTGGCGGTCATCAGGTCTTTCGGGCTGCGGAAGACGTCGATCGTCGGCCCGAACTGCGTGATGCGGCCTTGCGACAGGGTTGCGGTATTGCCGCCCAGAAGCAGCGCCTCGGAGGGCTCGGTGGTGGCGTAGACGAAGATGGCGCCGGATTCGGCGAAGATTTTCGGCAGCTCGGCGCGCAATTCCTCGCGCAGTTTGTAGTCGAGATTGGCGAGTGGCTCGTCGAGCAGCACGAGGCCGGCATTCTTGACAATGGCGCGGGCAAGCGCCGTGCGCTGCTGCTGGCCGCCGGAAAGGCTGAGCGGCATGCGGTCGAGGAAGGGGCCGAGCCGCAAGAGGTCGGCGGCCTTCTTCACCTCGCGGTCGATCGTCGCCGCGTCGGTGCCGCCAAGGCGCATGGGCGAGGCGATGTTGTCGTAGACGGTCATCGCCGGATAGTTGATGAATTGCTGGTAGACCATGGCGACGTTGCGGCGCTGCACGGGGACGCCGGTGACGTCGGCGTCATCGACATGGATCGTACCCGTCGTCGGCTTGTCGAGGCCAGCCATCAGCCGCATCAGCGACGTCTTGCCCGACAGCGTCGGTCCAAGGAGGACATTCAGCGTGCCGCGCTCTAGCGTCAGGTTGGTTTCCGCAATATGCGTTTCGCCACTGACCGACTTCGACACGTTTCTGAGTTCAAGCACGATAGGCTCCTTCTATGCGTCGCATGTCGATGCTGCGACGGACTGCTGGCCGCAAGGTCTGTTTGCTGTCCACTGAATAACGTTTAGCAGGGGACATAAGCGCTCCTGAATCCGTCTTCACTGGGCGATGCCTGCTGTCGGAACCGGCGCGGGCAGGGGCGATGAATGCCCGGCCTTCTCAACAGCCACAAGGCATTGAGATCGTTTTGGAAAAATGTTTTGCGTCAATGCGGATATCGGAAATTCGCGACGATACAGGCCGTGGCGCGATGCGTGGAAAACGGAAGCCCGTTTTTTCTTTGAAAAGATGCCGCAAATGCGCTCGGCAGGACTGCGGCTCATGGCGCAATCAATGCCATCTATCTCGTCGATTCTTGCTTTGGACAACTGTACCTCCCCCCGTTTCGATTTCCACTCCTCACGCCAAAACCGAAACTATAATGACGATAAATGAAGCTAAAGGAATGTCAAACGAAAATTGGGCGAGGTTCACTTGCCGCCTGGAACGCACATTTATCAGGCATATTTTCGTATGTGGCGGCGAAATCAGCAAGCGATTGATCGGGATGGGAAATGGCGCGAAACCCATGCCGAAACCGGAAAAGCCGTTCGCAAGATTGACAGTCGCGTATCCGAAAGCATCGACCTTTGCGGGTGGCACGGCTGAAATTCGGGTCGGGGGCTAAAGCCAGTTGATGCGCTTCAGCACCCAGAGGGTGGCGATCGATGTAACCGTGACGAAGAGGACGATGACGACGAAGGCCCATGTATCGTTGACGCCGGGAATGCCGCCGACATTCATGCCGAACAGGCCGGCCACCACGCTCGGTGGCAACAGCAGGGCGGCAAGGGCTGCGAGGCGGTTGGAATTACGGGCGATGCGCTCGCTGATGACCGTCGACAAGTCGTCATGCAGGATGCTGGTGCGGTCGCGGATGGCGTCGAGATATTCGATATAGCGCATCAGCTTGTCGATGACTTCACGCATACGCAGCTTGTCGCGTTCGGCAAGCCAGGGCGCATCGTCATGCTCGATGCGGTTCAGCGCATCGCGCTGCGGCGCCAGGTAACGGCGAAGCTGCACGGCACGCCGGCGCAAAAGCTTCAGCCGCTCGCGCACCTGGCCGGCCTCGCCATGAAAGATCAGTTCGTCAAGCTCATCCACCTCTTCGTCCATGGCATCGAGCACGGGTTCGAGATCGCGTACCAGTTTGTCGCCGATCAAAGCGAGCAGTTCGCCGGAGCGTTGCGGCCCTTTTTTCTTTTCCAGCGACAGGCGGATGTCGCGCAGCGCCGTGATGTAGTGACCGCTGTCGCGCAGGGAAACGATGCGCTCACCATCGACCCAGAGATGCAGGGGCACGAGATCGATATCGGTCGGCTTCTGCGTCGTGCCATCAGGCGATGTCGCGCAGACGCCGCGCAGAATGATCAGCAGCCCATCGCCCACCGGTTCGACACGCGGACGAGATTCTTCCTCCAGAAGGGCTTCGATCACGAAAGGGTCAAGGCCGCTCTTGTGGGTGATCCAGTCGGCGGTGGCGGGATGGTCGCGCTCGAAATGCAGCCAGGTAACGCCCTCTCCGGGCTTGCAGGAGCCGCTCTGTTCCAGGCTGAGCTGCCGGCAGCCGCCCTGTCCGTCGAGCAGGGAGGCGAAACGCAATCCCGGTTCGGTGCCGTAGCTGACCGTCGAGCTGTTCGATGCTTCCATGGCGCCCTGATCCATCCCACCCCCATGGCAGCAAAAAGCGCGAGCATCACCGGAGTTTGCGGTGTGCTGGTGGGTAGCTTACCAGTTCGGGTTAAAGTGGCAAGGTGGAGATGGTTAGTGCGGTGGAGCCCCTCATCCGGCCTGTCGGCCACCTTCTCCCCGTCTGGACGGGGAGAAGGGGATAGGCGCACCCGCAGCCTTCCCTTCAGCCTATCGCGAGAAGAGGCTATTAGGATTGTCCCCTCTCCCCGCTTGCGGGGAGAGGGCTAGGGTGAGGGGCGATCCTTGCTCAGAAATCAGAAAAAGGCGGATGTCCCTAGCGCGCCGCCCAATTAGCGCCGCGGCGGAAGATGGTTTTCATCTGCGGCACACTGAATTCCTTGGCCTGGTGACCGAGCGAGGAATAGAAGACGCGGCCCTTGCCGTATTTGCGCTTCCAGGCAACCGGCATGACGACGCCGTCGATCCAGTAGGCGTGGTCGCCGGTAAAGGTGGTGGTGGCCAGCACTTCGTTCGACGGATCGACATGCATGTAATATTGCTCCGACGTGTAGGGGAAATCGGTGATCCCCTCCATGATCGGGTCGTCCGGCCGGGTGATGTTGACGGTGTAGTCGATGATGTTGCCGGGATGGGCGACCCATTGGCCGCCGATAATGAACTGGTATTCGACGCTTTCGCGGAAACTGTCACCGGCACCACCATGATAGCCGGCAATGCCGACGCCGCTTTCGATGGCCTCGGCGAGGTTCTTCACCTCTTCCTTCTCGATCTTCGACATGGTGACGATCGGCACGATCAGGCTGAGATCGTGGATCGACGGATCGGCGAAGGCCTCGGTGCTGTTTTCGAGATAGACCTTGAAGCCGTCCTCCTCCAGTATATCGCGGATGACATGGGCGCATTCCTGCGGTTCGTGGCCGCTCCAGCCGCCCCAGACGATAAGTGCTTCACGCATGATATTCCTCCTGAATTGCGCGGTTAGCGGCCGATTTTTCCGTCCACGAGGGATTCTGACAGAGGGGCCGGACGTTCCGTTTGTGTTGATATGCCAACCGTGCGGCCGCTGTCCGAGGCCGTCTGGAAAGCTTCCATGACCTCGAGCACATGCAGCGCCAGGCTGCCATTGGCGCGGTGCGGCCGGTTGGAGCGAATGGCGTGCGCCAGGTCAGCGACGCCGAGCGAGCGATAGTTGCCGTCGGCATAGGGGGCCGTGACCTCGCGCCCTTCGAACTGGCCACCCTTCTTAAGATACTCGACCTCACCGCCGAAATGGTTCGGGTCGGGCACGATCAGCGTGCCCTCGGTGCCGTAGACTTCAAGCGGCACATGCTTGTGGCCGGCGACATCGAAGCTCATGCCGATCTGTACGACGGCGCCACTGGCAAAGGCCATGACGCCGGCGACGTGGGTCGGCACATGCACGGGGATATGCTCGCCGTTGCGCGGCTCGCTGGTGATGATGCGTTCCTTGCGCGGCGTCACGGTAAAGCCTGCGACCTGGGAGACCGGACCGAGCAGGTTGACGAGGTCGGTGATGTAATAGGGACCCATGTCGAGCATCGGGCCGCCGCCGACTTCGTAATAGAAAGCCGGATTCGGATGCCAGCGCTCATGGCCGGGGCACATGAAGGTGGCGGTGCCGCCGACCGGAATGCCGATCGCACCTTCGTCAATGATGGCGCGCGCTGTCTGGTGTCCGCCGCCGAGGAATGTATCCGGGGCAGCGCCGATGCGCAGGCCCTTGGCGGCGGCTGCGTCCGCGAGCTTCTTGCCTTCGGCGAAATTGATGCCGAGCGGCTTTTCCGAATAGGTGTGCTTGCCGGCGTCGAGCGCCTGCAGACCGACGGCGACATGCGCCTTCGGAATGGTCAGGTTGACGATGATCTCGATCGAGGGATCGGCGAAGAGGGTGGCGATATCGACAGCCTTTAGGCCGAATTCGGCAGCCTTGGCCTCGGCCAGTTCGCGATTAAGGTCGGCGACGCCTTTGATGTCGAGAATGGGAAACGATTTCATCGCTTTGAGATAGGCGCCGGAAATGTTCCCGCAGCCGATGATGCCAATGCCGACCTTTTCCATAAAACTTCCTCCAAATGAAATGCTTGGTCGTCCTTGCGGGTCAGAGCGCCGATGCCGGCCCCGTCGTTCCCCAAGGCGATTCGTAAAGTTCGCGCAGCGCGACCACCGCCGCACCCTGCGCCCAGGTTTCGTCCGTCGACTGGTCGAAGACGAGTTCCGTCACGCCCTTGATCGAGGGTGGGATTGCCAGGGAATAGGCTTCCCGGAGACTGTCCAGAAAGGGTTGGCCGAGCGCCAGACTCGACCCGACGAGAATGACGCGCGGTGGCGCAAACAGCGTGACGATGTTGGCAAGCGCCATGCCGCAGGCCTCGCCGGCGCGGATGGCCGCGTTGATCAGCGCATTGTCCTCGGCGGCGATCAAGGTCTTTGCATGCGCCATGCCGCGGCCGAGGCGGATGGCTTCGGCGAAGCGGCCGCTCGGCTGGTCGCCGAGGATGGCGCTTTCGCCCGCCAGACTTGCAAGTCGTATGGTGCCCTGCGGCCCTATGCCGAGGACGAGGTCGCCGAGATTGTGGCTCAGGCCGCCGGCGCCGCGAAACAGCTGGCCGGCATGCAAGACGCCGAGGCCGAGCGTCTGTTCCAGCGATACCAGCACCATGTCGTCGAGGTCTCGCGCCTGGCCGAACCAGTGATGCGCCAGCGTGATGGCATGCGCGTCGCTTTCAACGATGGTGGGGACGCCCAGCCGCTCTGACATCTCCCTGGCGAAATCGACGCCGCTCTCGCGGAAGATCGGGCTCGAACGGACATGGCCGGTGCGGTGCTCGATGACGCCGGGAAGGCCGAGGCAAACAGAATCGATCTCATCCAGCGCCAGGTTGGCATCGACGACGCAGCGGCGCACGCCGTCCTCGATCAGGTCGGCGATGACGCTGATCGGCTGCCGGTCGACGCGAAGGGCAAGCGTCAGCGTCGACAGCACCTCGCCACGGAAATCGGCGACGACGAAGACCATGCGGTTGGCGGCGATCTTCGCGCCGACGACGCGGGCGGCGTCCGGATTGAGCTCCAGCATGACACGCGGCCGGCCACGGGCGGCGGCCTCGCGCAGATCGCCCTCGGTGCGGGCCAGGATCAGGCCGTCATCGAGCAGCGAAGCGGTGATGGCCGAAACCGTGGTGGTGGAAAGCTGGGTGCTTTCGCTGATTTCGATACGTGCGATGGAGCCCGCCCGCCGGATCGTATCCAGCACATTGAAGCGGTTTATCGCCCGCATAAGCTCGGGATCTGCTGTTTTCATGAGAATGGTGCCGAATGACGTTTCCGCTCGGTTGCGGCCTGGTATTTTTGACGGGATGCGAATTAAATAGCCTATGCTTGCGGCCTGATGTCAAGCCACTTCCCGCCGCTTCTGCTGAAAATTTAGGAATGGTGGTTGACATTTCAGCAAAGCTCCGTTGAATTAATCCGCATAAGGGAAAAATTATAGAGGCTGTTGTTCCCTTGGGAGGAGACAATCATGTTTTATGAACGTAGGGCGAAGGCCCTTCGCGGTGTGCGTATCGCCGCCATTGCTGCTGCCACGGGACTTGCGATGCTTTCCGGCGCGACGAGTGCCGCGGCCGATACGGCCGTCAAGTGGCTGCATCTGGAGACCGATCCGACCTATGTCGCCGTCTGGCGCAAGATCGCCGATCAATACGAAGCCCAGCATCCGGGCGTGAAGATCCAGATGCAGTTCCTGGCGAACGAGGCTTTCAAGGCAAAGCTGCCGACGCTGCTGCAATCGAGCGACGCGCCGGATTTCTTCTTCAGCTGGGGCGGCGGCGTGCTGAAGCAGCAGGAGCAGACCGGCACGCTGATGGACCTCACCGAGGCGATGAACGCCAAGGACGGCGCCTGGTTGAAGAGCTATAATCCGGCGGCGGTCAAGGGCCTGACCTTCGACGACAAGATCAGCGCCGTACCCTACAAGCTCGGCACGGTTTCCTTTTTCTACAACAAGGCGCTCTTCGCCAAGGCCGGCGTCGACGCGAGCGCCATCAAGACCTGGGACGACTATCTGGCCGCGGTCAAGAAGATCAAGGCGGCCGGTATCGCGCCGATCGCCGGCGGCGGCGGCGAGAAGTGGCCGATCCACTTCTACTGGAGCTATCTGGTGATGCGCGACGGCGGCCAGCAGGTCTTCAACGACGCCAAGAATGGCAAGGGCAACGGCTTCAACGATCCGGCGATCATCAAGGCCGGCGAACAGCTCGCCGAACTCGGCAAGCTCGATCCGTTCCAGCCCGGTTATCTCGGCGCGACATGGCCGCAGACGCTCGGAATTTTCGGTGATGGCAAGGCTGCGATGATCCTCGGCTTCGAAAACACCGTCGCCAACCAGCGCACCAACTCCGGCGACGGCAAGGGCCTGGCCGACGACAATGTCGGCCGCTTCGCCTTTCCGGCCGTCAGCGGCGGCGCCGGTCTCGCGACCGATACGCTCGGCGGCCTGAACGGCTGGGCCGTGACCAAGAAAGCCCCGCCGGAAGCGCTCGATTTCCTCGCCTATCTCACCAATGCGGAGAATGAACGCACGATGGCGCAGGCCGGCATGCTCATTCCGGCGGCGGTTGGCGCGGAAGACGGCGTCAAGGGACCGCTGATGGGCGATGCCGCCGAGCAACTGGCGCATTCAACCTGGCACCAGAACTTCTTCGACCAGGATCTCGGCCCCTCCGTCGGCCGTGTCGTCAACGACGTTGCGGTCGGTATCGTCTCGGGCCAGATCACGCCGAAGGACGGCGCGCAGCAGGTCCAGGACGCCTTTGAGCAGGATCAGCTCTAACTTCGGTGGGCGCCGGCAAACCACCTTCGCCGGCGCCATTCCTATTTCGAATTGCAAATGTCGAGACTGTCCATGACTGATGTCAGCGCAACGACCGCCATGCCGTCCATCGCAAGAGCGAGACCTGCGGGGCGCCGAAAATCGCCGGCCGCACGCGGTCGCATGCCCGTCATCCTGCTGTTCCTGCCGCCGGCGCTGCTGCTTTTCAGCATCTTCGTCATCCTGCCGATGGGAGAGGCCGCCTGGTACAGCCTTTACCGATGGAACGGCTACGGATTGCCGACGGAGTTCGTTGGCCTGCGCAATTTCCAGGTGCTGTTCAAGAACACCGCGTTCCTGACCTCGCTCAAGAACAATGCGCTGATCATCGTGGTGTCGATTGCCGTGCAGGTGCCGCTGGCCATCTGGCTGGCGACGATGCTGGCGCACCGCATTCGCGGCGTGGTGCTCTTTCGGCTGATCTTCTTTTTGCCCTATGTTCTGGCGGAAGTGGCCGCGGGCCTGATCTGGCGCTTCGTCTATGACGGTGACTACGGCCTGTTTGCCGCGATCGCGCATTTCCTCGGAACCGCCACGCCCTATGTGCTCGCCGACAAGGATCTGGCGATGTACGCGGTGCTCGGCGTGATCGTGTGGAAATATTTCGGCTTCCACATGATGCTGTTCATCGCCGGCCTGCAATCCCTCGACAAGAGCGTGCTGGAAGCGGCCGAAATCGACGGCGCCACCGGCTGGCAGAAATTCCGCTACGTGACGCTGCCGCTGCTCGGATCGACGCTGCGCCTGTCGGTGTTCTTTGCCGTCGTCGGCTCGCTGCAGCTCTTCGACATGATCATGCCGCTCACCGGCGGCGGACCGTTCAACTCGACCCAGACGATGGTGACCTTCCTCTACAATTTCGGCGTCACCCGCATGCAGGTCGGCCTCGGCAGCGCCGTCGGCGTCGTGCTGTTCGTCATCTGCGTCACCCTCGCCTTCGGCTACAAACGGATATTTATGCGCAATGACTGATATCGCCTCATCCGTTCGATTGAACATCGGCACGAAGATCTATCTCTACGCGTCGCTGACCATCATCGCCGCCATCGTGCTGATCCCGCTCGCAACGACCATGCTCGGCGGCTTCAAGTCGCTGGGGGATCTCCGGGTCAATCCCTTCGGCCTGCCGGCCGAGTGGCATTTCGAGAATTATACCGGCATCCTGTTCGGCGACCGCTATTGGCGGCAGATGATGAACTCGCTGATCATCGCCGTGCTGACGGTGTTTCTCACCGTGTCGGTTTCGGCGATGGCCGCCTTTGCCTTCGCGCATGTCAAATTCTTCGGCTCGAATTTCCTGCTCAACTATTTCCTGATCGGGCTGATGTTTCCGGCGGCGACGGCGATCCTGCCGCTGTTCATCCGCATCCGTGATCTCGGCCTGCTCAATACCTATTGGGGCGTGGTGTTGCCGCAGGTGGCCTTCGGCCTTGGCATGAGCATTCTTCTGTTCCGAAACTATTTCCGCAATCTTCCGGAAGAATTGTTTCAGGCGGCCTTTGTCGATGGCTGCGGCTATATCCGCTTCTTCTGGTATATCTCGCTGCCGCTCTCCCGGCCGATCATCGCCACCGTCAGCATCATCTCCTTCGTCGGCAGCTGGAACAGCTACATCCTGCCGCTGATCATGCTGAACTCGGATTCGATCTATCCGTGGCCGCTCGGCATGATGGTCTATAGCGGCGAATTCGGCACGGAATGGGAACTGGTGCTGGCCTTCATCACGCTCACCATCCTGCCCACCATCATCGTCTTCTTCCTGGCGCAGAAACACATCATCGCGGGTCTCACCGCCGGTGCCGTGAAGTCCTGAGCCTAGAGCAGTTCAGCGTTTCACGGAAACTCTGAACTGCTCTATCTCTTTGTTTTCTAGCAATTCCGGACGGAAAACCGCTACGCACTTTTCCTGGAATTGCTCTAATCGGAGCAAAAAGCATGGCATCCGTCGAACTGCATAACATCCACAAGGCCTATGGCGCGCTGCCGGTCATTCACGATATCTCGCTGGCCATCGACGACGGCGAGTTCATCGCCCTCGTCGGTCCCTCCGGCTGCGGGAAGTCGACGCTGCTGCGGATGATCGCCGGCCTCGAGGAGATCACCGACGGCGATGTCTCGATCGGCGGTCAGGTGGTCAACGCCATGACGCCGCGCGAGCGCAACATCGCCATGGTCTTTCAGTCCTATGCGCTCTATCCCCACATGACCGTCGCCGAGAACATGGGCTTCAACCTGAAGCTCTCGGGCGAGACGAAGCCGGTGATCGAACAGCGGGTCAACGAGGCCGCGCGCATGCTCGACCTCACCAAGTTGCTCGACCGCAAGCCGGCGCAGCTTTCCGGCGGCCAGCGCCAGCGCGTCGCCATGGGCCGCGCCATCGTGCGCAACCCCGCCGTCTTCCTGTTCGACGAACCCCTGTCGAACCTTGATGCGAAACTGCGCGTGCAGATGCGCTCCGAGATCAAGGCGCTGCATCAGAAGGTGCAGACGACCTCGATCTACGTCACCCACGACCAGATCGAAGCCATGACGCTTGCCGACCGCATCGTGGTACTGAACCAGGGCAGGATCGAGCAGCAGGGCACGCCGATCGAGCTTTATCGCCAGCCAGCCAATCTGTTCGTTGCCGGTTTCATCGGCTCGCCGGCGATGAATTTCCTCGATGGCGTGGTGGAGGGCGTGAATGGCTCGGCTTCCGTGCGGCTGACGGATGGCACGCCGCTGCGCATCGCCAGCGAGCGCAAGGTGCAGCCCGGCCAGAGCGTGAAGATCGGCCTTCGGCCGGAGCATCTCAGCCTGACGGGCAACGGCTCGCCGCTGACCGGCCAGACGCTGCTGGTCGAACCGACCGGCGCGCAGACGCATGTGCTGTTCGATCTTGCCGGCGAGCAGGTAACCGCCGTCGTCGACGGCGAGGCCCCGGTTCGCTACGGCGAGCAATTGAAGGTCACCGTCAATCCCGATCAGGTCTACGTCTTCGACGCGACAAGCGGACTGACGCTTTAAGCCTCCACCGTGATCGCATCGACGCGATCGGGGTAGAAAGCCATGTAGCCTTTGATCCGGCCGACGGAAGGATAGGGATTTTCGTAGGTCCAGATCGCATTCACCGAACGTTCGCCGCCGACGGGAATGCTGTAATAGGAGCAATTGCCCTTATAGGGACAATAGGTCGTATGTTCGGTTCTCCCGAGGGCCGACATGTCGACATCCTTGCGTGGGATGTAAAGGACCACCGGATAGGAGGCTTCCTTCAGCGACAGCGCTTCCCGCGTATCGGCGATGACCTTGCCGGCGACTGTAACGGTAACATGCGCATGCTTGTCCTCGATCGTGATGGGGTGATCGGGGCCGGGGATTTTGACCGGTTTTTCGGACATGATGGGCTCCTTGGTTGCCTGACCATCGGCCTTCAAAAGGATATAGGAACACTTCCGTGGATTTTCAGGCCCTCGGCGCACCCCAGCGCAGACCATCCATCAACAGACCGACGAGGCGGCGGGAGCGGTCGTGCCATTCGGGGGAGTTGGGCATGGAATAGGTGCCCGAGAGCGCATGCAGCACATCCGTGCTGTCGACATCGGCGCGGATCGAGCCGTCGGCCACCGCCCGTGCGATCAGGCTGGCGAGCACGATCGGGATCTTGCCGTAGCTGTCGGCGAAGCGTTCGGAATTGCTGTTGAGCAGGATGCGCAGGCTGTCGCCCATGCCGCGCTTGGTGGCGATGTAGCCGACGAAGCGGTGCATCCATTCCTCCAATACCCGATCGGGTGTAAGCTCGCGCGAAAGCTCCCCGGCCGCGTCGCAGAGTGCTGCGACCTCGTGGCGGTAGACCGCCTCGACCAGATGTTCGCGGGTCGGAAAATGGCGATAGAGCGTGCCGACACCAACGCCCGCGCGCCGCGCGATGTCTTCGAGCGAGGTGGCGGTGCCGTGATGGGCGAAAGCCTCGGCAGCGGTTTCGATGAGCTTGTCACGATTGCGCCGCGCATCCGCGCGCAGGATTTTGCCGGCTGGCGGCGTGTCGTCTTTCAGCTCTGTCGATGGTTTGGACGCCAATTCTCGCTCCATGCGGATTGCGACTTGACGACATCGGACAAGTCTCTAGGATAACAAACGGAGGCGCCTCCGTTTAATCTGGAGTAGCAGAGGATTGTTATCGCATAAAGGGCCAAGACGCCATTGCCGTCCGATGAAAGGATTGGAACGGTGAAAGCGCGGCCTAATCCAAGGCGTTCCACCCAAGCCGCATGCGCCGGCTAAAGCGCTATTGTCTGATGATCTGGAGCCGGCTCGACCGACGTCAAGAGCGGATGTCATGATCGGTCCATTCAGGCGATTGTCAATTGCAACATGATGACCCGAACAGGGAGTGACCTGATGACGATTGTCCATCTCGATATCAATGGGCGCGAGCACGAGCTTTCGCTCGATCCACGCGTGACGCTTCTCGATGCCCTTCGCGAGCATCTCTGTCTCAACGGCACCAAGAAAGGCTGCGACCAGGGCCAATGCGGCGCCTGCACCGTCCATGTCGACGGCGAGCGCGTGCTTTCCTGCCTGACGCTGGCCGCCCAGGCCGAAGGCCGCAAGGTGACGACGATCGAGGGTCTGGTGGCCGAAAACGGCGACCTGCATCCGGTCCAGGCCGCTTTTCTCGAGCATGATGCCTTCCAGTGTGGTTACTGCACACCGGGGCAGATCATGTCGGCGGTTGCCTGCATCCGCGAGGGCCACGCTGGCTCCGACGGTGAAATCCGCGAATATATGGCCGGCAATCTCTGTCGGTGCGGCGCCTATCCGCATATCGTTGCCGCCGTGCGCGAAGCCGCGGAGGCCGCCCGATGAAAGAGTTTTCCTATCTCCGCGCCGGCTCCATCGATGAAGCCCGGCAGGCCAGCGCCTCTTCCGCTGCCGCATTGCTTGCCGGCGGCACCACGCTGCTCGACCTTGCCAAATGCGGCATTGCCGAGCCCGGCACCGTGGTGGATATCACCCATCTTTCCGGCCTCGACACCATTGCCTTTTCCGATCATGGGGTCACCATCGGTGCGCTGGCGAAGATGAGCCGCGTTGCCGACGACGCGAATATCAAGGCGCAGTTCCCGGCGATCTCCGAGGCGCTGTCGCTGGCGGCCTCGGCGCAGATCCGCAACATGGCGACGATCGGCGGCAATCTGATGCAGCGTACGCGCTGTCCTTATTTCCGCGATCCGGCGACCTTCTCGGCCTGCAACAAGCGCGCGCCCGGTTCCGGCTGTTCGGCGATCGGCGGCGTGACGCGCAATCACGCTGTTCTCGGCACCAGCGAGGCCTGCATCGCCACCAATCCCGGCGATCTCGCCGTTGCTTTGGTGGCCTTTGACGCGATCGTGCATCTTGGAGACCGCCAGGTGGCGATCGATGATTTCTTCCTCCTGCCGGGCACGACGCCCGAACGGGAACATGCGATTACACCGGGAGAAATGATCACCGCGATTGCAATCCCGGTATCCGCCGTCGCGCGTCGCTCGACCTATCTGAAGGTCCGCGACCGTCAGTCCTATGAATTCGCGGCGGCGAGCGCAGCCGTCGGGCTGGACCTGGAGGCGGATGGCAGGACGATCCGCGATATCAGGGTGGCGCTTGGTGGTATCGCCACGAAGCCTTGGCGTGCGCGTGCCGTCGAGGATGCGCTGAAGGGGCAGGTGCTCGATCCGGCCACCGTCAAGCGCGTCAGCCAGCTTGCCGTCGAAGGTGCCGTCGATCACGGCGCCAACCGTTACAAGATCGAACTTGCGCCGCGTGTCGTCGAGCGCGCCATCCTGACGATGGGAGAGATAGCATGACCATCATGGAAACCAGAAAACACGGCGCGGCTGATGGCGCCCTCGGCGGACGTCTGTCCCGTCTCGACGGCACCGCAAAGATCAAGGGGGAGGCCGACTATGCGGTCGAGCGCGACCTTGAGGGGCTCACCCATGCGGTGATGGTGCAGAGCACGATCGCCGCCGGCCGTATCGTCGACATCGATATTTCAGCGGCGGAAAAGGCGCCTGGCGTTCAGCTCATTCTGACGCCGGACACCATGCCGGATCTGAACTCGCCGACCACCTGGCTCGATACGCCCGGTCCGGAAGGCCCGTACCGGGCATTGACCCGCGAGATCACTTATAGCGGCCAGCATATCGCCATCGTCGTTGCCGAGACCTTCGAGCAGGCAACGGCGGCGGCGGCACTGGTGAAGGTGACGTATGAGGAAACTCAGGCTGTCTATAGCCTTGAGGATCCGAAGGGTGGCGAGGGCTCCCCGGTCGATCCGATGACGAGGGGATGGGGAGATGCCGCCGCAGCGCTTGCGGCCGCGCCTGTGCGGATCGAAGCGGAATACAAAACGCCGCGTGAATACAACGTGCCGATCGAGCCGCACGGGCTGATCGCCAAGTGGGATGGCGATCAGCTGACCCTGTGGGAGCCGAGCCAATGGGTCGACGGCATGGCGCGCACCTATGCCGAATGGTTCGGCGTGCCCTTCGAGAATGTGCGGATGATCTCGCCCTATATCGGCGGCGGCTTCGGCTCCAAGGCGTTTGCCTTGCCGCACGGCGCGATCGGCGTCATGGCAGCGAAGCTGCTTGGCCGCCCGGTGAAGCTGGTCATCACCCGGCCGCAGACTTTCACCTCTTTCGGTGGACGCCCGGGCACGCGCCAGACGATCGCGCTTGGCGCCACGAAGGACGGCAAGCTCACCTCCATTGTCCAGACCGGTGCCAATGAGACGTCGATGGGTGACGTGGCCGTTGAGCCCTTGGGTGTCGTTACCGCGATCATGTATGCGACGCCCAATCTCTCGTCGCGGCAGAACATCGTGCGGGTGAATACGGTCAAGCCCGGCGCGCTGCGCGCTCCCGGCGAAAACCCGAGCGCCTTCGGCATCGAAAGCGCCATGGATGAGCTTGCCCACGAACTCGGTATGGATCCGCTGGAAATCCGGCTGCTGAACTATGCCGAGCGGGATCAGGAGGCGGACAAGCCCTGGTCGACGCGGCAATTGCGCGAGGCTTTCGAGGCCGGCGCTAAGGCGTTCGGCTGGGCGAAGCGCTCGCATGCGCCGCGCTCGATGCGTGACGGCAAGCAGCTGATCGGCTGGGGCGTCGGGGCCGGTACCTATCCGGTGCGCCGCACGCCGGGCGAGGCACTTGTGCGGATCCTTGCCGACGGATCGGCGGAGGTGGCGAGCAGCGGCATCGACATGGGGCAGGGCACCTACACGATCCTGGCGCAAACGGCGGCGGAAACGCTCGGCATTCCGATCGAGCAGATTCGTGTCAAGCTCGGCGATTCCGCGCTGCCGCGCGCGCCTGTCGCCGGCGGTTCACAGCTCGCCAATCTGCTGACCGGGGCCGTGTACAAGGCGGCGATTGCCGCTCGCGACGAGCTGGTGGGTCTGGCGATCAACGATCCCAATTCGCCTCTGCGTGATCTGCAGGCCAATACGCTGACCGTTTCGGAAGGCCGCATCCTGCCGCCCCGCGATGGCGGCGACGGCATCGCCGTTGCCGACCTGTTGCGGCAGATCGGCCGCGACAAGATCGAGGTGCTGCGCAACACCTTGCCGGACGACAAGCAGAGCAAGGCGGATATCTACCGCAACTTCTCGACCATCGCGACCATGCGATCACCGACGGAGGGCGAGTATTCGCTGCATAGCTGGTGCGCGCATTTCATCGAAGTGCGGGTCGACGAGGATTTCGGCACGGTACGCGTCTCGCGCGTCGTCTCGGCGCTCGATTCAGGCCGGCTCTACAATCCGAAGCTCGCCGAAAGCCAATGGAAGGGCGGCATCATCATGGGCATCGGCCAGGCGCTGCTCGAAGAGGGTATTGTCGATGAGCGTTACGCGCGCGTCATCAACAACAATCTCGGCGATTACCTCGTGCCGACCAATGCTGACATCCCGGATATCGAGGTGATCAATGTCGGCATTCCCGACCCGCACGCCTCAGTACTCGGTGGCAAGGCGGTCGGTGAACTGGCGATTGTCGGCGTCGCGCCGGCCATTGCCAACGCAGTCTTCCACGCGACCGGCAAGCGCATCCGCGAATTGCCGATCACACTGGAGAAGCTTCTGTAGGCTGGAGGGCCAGGGATGGTCGGGCGCGGGCGATGTTCTGCGCCTGATCATCCTTTCGGGGCGCCTCGCGCATGACGATGCGGTGGCCCGCGGCTTTCTACAGCCACTTGCCCTTGGCTATGGGGAAATTCGACGGATCGTCACTCCACGGATTGAAAAGTGCCGCACCTGTGTGGTTCACGTCGGCAATGTTGCGCGTGGTAAAAAACAAGTCGAATTCCATGGCGGTAGCAGCCAGCATCGTGTCGATCACAGAGGGAAAATGCTTCGTCTGGCGCTTGATCGTCCCGGACATCATGCCCCATCGCCGAATAACCGGATTGCTGACCGGTAAAATTCGGTCGGCGAAACGCTCCAGCAAGGCATCGCGGGATGCCAGATGACGGGAACGGTCGGGATGATCGTCCGGCAGGTTGTAGATGCCTTTATCGTATTCGGCGATCGTCAGGATGCTGATGAACAAGCTCTCCTCCGGCTGGGAGCGAGCCCAATCCTTGACGGAGGGCGCGCCATTTCGGTTGAGCAGAGACGAAACGACGTTCGTATCGAGCAACCAGCCGATCAAAGCTCGACATCCCTGCCGGTGTCGCTCTCGCGTTCCGCATCGAGCTCAGAAAGGCTAAGGCTTTCCATGAATTCAACAAGAGGCAATTTGGGCTTGGCTGGCATCAAGCGGTCGTAGTCCTCGACGCTCATGATGACGACAGCTTCACGCCCGCGCACGCTCACCCGCTGCGGACCATCGTCGCGGGCATGCCGGACGACCTCGCTAAACCGCGCCTTCGCGGTCTCAAGGCTCCATCGACCGCCCTGGTGAATTCCGGCCTTCTCGCTTTTCGGCAATTGTCTGTTTTGCTTACTCATGGCTTCTACCTAGTTAGATAGTCAGTAGATAGCCTATTTGCCAACAATGTGCCAGCAAATGATCGCCGTTAAGGGCTGCCGAAGTTGCCGCCAGGACCTGGTCCTGGGCCGCGCCCAAAGCCGAAGAAGGGTGGGGGTGGCGGAGGATCGCGCTCTGTCGGGACGTCGAGATAGCTCATGATGTTGTCGACGTGGCTGACCTGCGAGCGCAGATTGTCGAGCGACTTGCCGGTGAGATTGGTGCCGGCCGGGAGCTGGGCGGTCAGCGGGTTCTCGTAGCGGCCATTGACGCGCAGTTCGTAGTAGAGATGCGGACCGGTGGAATAACCGGTCGAGCCGACATAGGCGATGACCTGGCCCTGGGTGACGCGCTCGCCAACATGCAGATCGGATGGCGTCGCGGAAATATGGGCATAGGTGGTCTCGTAGCCGCCGTCATGGCGAATGCGGACATATTTGCCGTAGCCCGTTTCCCAGGAAATCTTCTCGACGACGCCGTCGCCGCCAGCCATGATCGGGCTGCCCATCGGCGCGCGGAAGTCGACGCCGTTGTGGAATTTCTTGACGCCCAGGATAGGATGGATGCGCCAGGCAAAACCGTCGCCGAGTTTCCCATTGGGTACGGGACGATGGTTCAGTACCTTGGCGACGGAATGGCCGCCCTCGTCGTAGAATTCCGAGGGGCCTTCGCCGCTTCCCTTGTGCAGATAGTAGCGGTGCGTATCGCCATTGGTATGGAATTCGATGAACATCAGCTCGTTCTTGCCGTTGTCCGCCTTACGGGACAAAAGGTCGACGCTGTCGGGTGCGTTGTCGCCGCCGGTCAGGGAAATGCCGTTGGCCTTGGCGAGCTTGATCAGCTGGGCAGCACTTGCCTCGGAAAGCCCGGCCTTCTCCAGCTTGGCGTCGATTGTCGACTCATTGTCATCGTCGACGCCCTTGAGATCGACGGCGGCGACTTCCGAAGAGGACGGCGCGTCGGCCTGGCTCTCGCTGTAGAGCGTCGAGAACAACCGGTCGTCGGTCATCGGCACGAAACCGTCGGCGTCGTCGCGGGCGACGATTCGCTCTGGGTTCTTGCCACCGCTGAGGCGGGCCATGATCAGCTTCGGTCGCGCATCGGCGGTCTTTTTCTCCAAAAGCAGTTCCAGGCTGTCGCCGGGCGAAACCGTGTCGGTTTCCAGCGCCCGTTGCAGCTCGTCGCCGGCATCTCCATCGAGACCCGCGGAGGCGAGGATGTCCTGCAGGTCCTGCCGGTCCTTGGGCATGGAAACCAGTCTCTTGAACTCGCGTCCGGATTCGCCCGCAGTCGCTCTCGACACGCTGACATTCAACGGCACGCCCCGGATCGGGAAGCGCGAGCGCCGGACAGAGTCGTAGTGATTGGTCTGTGGATAGATGCCATGGCGGATTTCGGTGAGCGCTGGCGGCGAGAACAAGGCGGTCTCGGACCGCATATCGCCGTCATAGGCTGCGTTGATCGCCGTGGCAACGCCGCCGGATGGCTCGGTGTCCTCGGCTTTGAAGACCAGCGTGGTGCGATGATAGGTGAAGATGCGGGTTTCGCCGCTTGAGGTCTTTTCCGCCACCTGCGCAAAGCGGGCGCCGTCGAAACGCTGTTTCGTGGCAAGCCGGTTGGCTTTGGGCATTGCCGGCTGCGAGCGGACGAGCTGGGCAGTTTGCATCGGCACAGCCTGCTCGATCGTGTGGCGGGCCAGCAGCGGATAGAGAACGGTGGCGAGAAGGCCGAAGGACGCCGTGCCGGCAATGCCGATGGCGATCAGATGGCGAAGATGGGCAGAGCGCGGCAGAAAGGGAACGTGAAATTCATGATGAGGCTGCGCCTGAATCGCAGCCTCTGCAGGAAAATGGACGCGCAATGGACTTTCGGCCATGAAGTGAGGAACCCTGCAGACTGCGGTGGGCCCAAACTAGGGCAAATCATGGCGAAATCTAGGCAAATATTACGAGTCTGTTAATTGCCGTGATCGTCCACAGGGGGAGATTCGCGCTTTGCGGATGATTCGTCAACCGAAGATGGTGTCGTAAAGCAGCTTGAAGTTCAGCGCGAGGATGATTGCGGCGACCAGCCAGGAGAGGATGGCAATGCTCCTGGGCACGACGAATTTGCCCATTTTCTTGGGATCCGTGACGAATTGGACCAGCGGGATGACCGCGAAGGGCAGCTGCATGGAGAGGACGACCTGGCTCAGCACCAGCAGGTCGGCAGTGCCTTTTTCACCATAAAACGCGGTAACAAAAATAACTGGAATAATTGCGAGGCCGCGGGTCAAAAGCCGTCTTGCCCAGTGCGGAATACGCAGGCGCAGGAAACCTTCCATGACGATCTGGCCGGCAAGCGTCGCCGTCACGGTGGAATTGAGGCCGGAGGCAAGCAGGGCGACGGCGAACAGGGTCGAGGCGATGCCGAGGCCGAGGAGCGGCGACAGCAGCTCGTAGGCCTGGCCGATCTCGGCAACATCGGCATGCCCGCTGGTGTTGAAAGCGGCCGCGGCGACGATCAGGATCGCAGCGTTGACGAAGAGCGCCAGCATCAGGGCGATGGTGCTATCGGTGGTCGCCCATTTGATGGCGTCGCGACGGCCTTCGTCATCGCGCTTATAGGCGCGGGTCTGTACGATTGAGGAGTGCAGATAGAGATTATGCGGCATGACGGTGGCGCCGATGATGCCCATGGCGATGTAGAGCATCTCGTGATTGGTGATGATCTGCGGCGAAGGGATGAAGCCGTGAAGGATGGCGGCGACCGGCGGCGCGGCCGCGATGATCTGGACGGCGAAACAGACGGAGATGACGATCAGCAACGCGATGACGAAGGCTTCGAGGAAGCGGAAGCCCTTGTTCATCAGAAGCAGCAGCAAGAAGGCGTCGAGCGCGGTGATCAGCGCGCCGCCGATCAGCGGAATGCCGAAGAGCAGTTGCAGCGCGATGGCCGTGCCGATGACTTCGGCGAGGTCGCAGGCGATGATGGCAAGTTCGCAGGCAAACCACAGGGCCAGATTGACCGGCCTCGGGTAGTGATCGCGACAGGCCTGCGCCAGATCGCGGCCGGTGGCGATGCCGAGCCGGGCGGAAAGCGCCTGCAGCAGGATCGCCATCAGGTTCGACAGCATGATGACGGAAAGCAGCGTGTAGCCGAATTGGGCACCGCCGGCGAGATCGGTCGCCCAGTTGCCCGGATCCATATAGCCGACGGAGACCATGTAGCCAGGCCCCATGAAGGCGAGCAGCCGCCGGATCCAGGTGCCGGTATGCGGGACATGAACGGTGGCGTTGACTTCGGGAAGGCTTGGACGGGCGTCCTCATCCGGGCTGGCGAATTTCCATGCGCGCGGCGCGGCAGTGTCTTGAATCTGCGTCATACAACGGGGCTCCGGGGGATTGAGCTATGGCCTATCTAAAGAAATATGCTGGATATCAACATTATGCAATAGGCTATATTTCATAGATTCGGCATTATATTGGGCGATGCTGCCTCGTGGTTTTGGGCTGATAAAGCCTGTATGCACGCTGCGGTGACCGTCATCGCGGCATGAGGGGAAGGGAGTTCTCCACCGCCGGATTCGGCAAAATCGGCTCGGCAGTTGCAGCAAACGTGGTGAGCGGGTAACTGGGCGCACGAAATTCTGGCGCAGCGGAGAAACGCCTCGAGCCGCGAAGGCGGGTGGGCAGCATCCGTTTATGCCAAGGCTTTCAAGATTGAAGCCGGTGCTATAAAGATGAAAGCGAGTTTGCCGGGACTCAAGGGGAGCAGAACCTATTGCCGATAAGAAGACCGCCGATCCAACGAGATGAACCATTGCTGGATGCGGAGACGCATTCCGAAGGTTTCCGGCATACGAGGGAGGCCACGCGTGGCGCTCTCGTGGAGGATTATGTCGAGCTGATCGCCGATCTCATCGATGACGGCAACGAGGCGCGGCAGGTGGATATCGCGGCAAGGCTCGGCGTATCGCAGCCGACCGTCGCCAAGATGCTGGCGCGGCTTTGCGAGGACGGGCTCGTATCGCGGCGGCCCTATCGCGGCGTTTTCCTGACGGATGCGGGCAACCGGATAGCCCAGGACATTCGCGCGCGCCATCAGACGGTCGAAGCCTTCCTGCGCTGGCTTGGCGTCAGCGCCGAAACGGCGCGGATCGACGCCGAGGGCATCGAACATCATGTCAGCGCCGAGACGCTGGAAGCCTTCCGCCGCGCGATGCAGCACGGCGGCTGATCGCGGGCGACTGACCCCTATTCGGCGGCGTCGTGCTTGGAAATGGAATCCCGCACCACGCCATACTGGCTGCCCCAACGGTCGGTCATGTCGGCGCGAATATCCCAGAGCTCGGGGAAGAAGCGGTGACGGGCGCCTGCCTGCAGCAGGTCGACCGGCCGGCCCTTCAGGGATTTCGAGCCGAGCCCGATCGAGCGCTGGATCAGATAAATGTGGTTGGCGCGGAATTTCTGGAACAGCTCGTCGAATTCGACCAGCGCTTCCGCCACGACATAGCTGTCGCCGTGATCGTATTTCCCATCATAAATATCCTCGATGGTCAGCCCTGGCGCGTCAAGATAATGGGCCTTGAAAGCCCGCCAGATGTCCGGCGGCATATGCAGCAGGAACTTGAAGCCGGGCGATTCCTGGCCGCTGCCATTGCCGAGCTGCAGGCGGACCTGCTGATATTCCCTGGGCGACATGGTTTCGAGCAGGTCGAGCTGTACCGTCATCATCCGCATCAGGCGATGCACGCGGCCCATCAGCGTTACGACGCGATGGGTATCGTGTTCCTCCATGAAGGCGATGACGTCGACCAGCGTGTAGGCAATGAGCTTCATCCAGAGTTCCTCCACCTGATGGACGATCTGGAACTGCAATTCGTCGCCGTTGACCATGCCGCTCAACGGCTTTTGACAGGCGAGCAGCTTGTCGCATTGCAGGTAGACGCCGTAGTCGCGCATGTCTGGCGCCTCGATGCGCGCGTAATAGTCTTCTTTCCGCATCTTCGTTCCCTTTATCCCGGCCTGCGGCCGCAAAGCATGTTTGCCTTCCAGAAGGATACGAAGTTTTTGCTTGAACATTGTTCCTATTTGTCATCCAAAATTTGTAATTAGGAGTACAAAAGACACTTATTGAGGTCATGGAGAGAACGATGGATCTGGACGCGCTCGACCACAAGATCATCGCCGCCCTGGAGGCCGACGCCCGCCTATCCTTTGCCGCCCTTGCCGATCTGGTCGGCCTCAGCAAGACGCCATGCTGGAAACGGGTAAAGGCACTGGAGGAGGGAGGCGTGATCAGGGGTTACCGGACGCTTCTCGATCCGGCGCAACTCGGCTTTGGCCTCGAAGCTTTCGTGCAGGTGTCGATCGATGTCGAGCGTTTCGATGCTTTCGAAGCGGCCGTGCGCAGCCATCCGCTGATCACGCGCTGTCATGCGACGACGGGCGAGGCCGATTATCTTCTGCATATCCTGGCAACCGACATGGCCGCCCTCGACCGGCTGCTGCGCCAGGAGTTGAACCGGCTACCCGGCGTGCGCCATACAGTAACGTCGATGTCGACGCGGGAGATCAAGTCGGACATTTCGCTGGCGGGCGCGGCGCGGCATGCGGCGAGCACTGTTTCGCCGATCCCACACGCCCGTGTTACCCTATCGTAAAAGCACGGGAGCAATCGCCATGGTCAAAACCGACCTCTCCGAGATCTACCGAGGCTACATTGCCTGTCTGAATGCACAGGACTGGCCAAAGCTGGGCCAGTTCGTTGATGACGACGCCTCACACAATGGTCGACGTATCGGGATCTCGGGCTATCGCGAGATGCTGGAGCGAGACTTTTTTGAAATCCCAGACCTTCAGTTCGTCATCCGACTGCTGATTTCCGATCCGCCCCATATAGCGAGCCGGCTGGAATTCGACTGCAGGCCAAGGGGAAAGTTCCTTGGTCTGCCTGTAAACGGGAAGAGAGTGTTCTTCACCGAGAACGTATTTTATGAGTTTCGCAGCGAGAAGATTTGGCAGGTTTGGTCGGTTATCGACAAGGCCGCTATCGAAGCCCAGCTCTAATGCGGGAATGATTACGAGCTGGGTGGACCTTGCCGGGCTCAGTCGGCTTCTCGCCGCATCGACCCGATCATGCTGTGCACCAGCCTCTCGCCGACGTCTATCACCGGAAACGACTTTCCCGAGCGGAGCCATTCGGCAAAGAGCCCGTTCATGCAGCATTGGAAGGCGCGGGCGGCGGTGTCGACGGTCCAGCCCGACGCGAGCTTGCCCTGCCGGTCGGCCATGTCGATCAGCTTCTGCAGTTTGTCGTACATTTCGGCATTGGCGGTGATGATGCGTTGGGCAGTCTCGGAAGGGGCCTCGGTGAATTCGCAGCCGAGAATCATGATGGCGAAGATACGCTGCTGCTGCTCGTCGTTTGCCAGGATATGCACCACCTCGATGGAGGCCTGTTCGATCAAGCTCAAGGGGTCGTCATGACCATGCTCCAGGGCGTGGTCGACGAGTTCCTCCTGCGGCAGGCGGATTTCGCTGTGCAGCGCCGTCAGCACCTCGGCCTTGTCCTTGAAATGCCAGTAGATCGCGCCGCGCGTCACGCCGGCGCGTTTGGCGATCTTGTCGAGGCTGGAGCCGCTGACGCCGTTTTCGAAGAAAACCTCGGCGGCGGCGGCCAAAACCTCCTCCCTGGTCTTGGCTGCATCTTCTTTGGTCCTGCGCATTCGGTCTTCCCACTTTTGCAGGAGGCGAAATGGATTTATTTCACTCCGCCTCATGCGATTGATTTCACATGATATTGTCCGGGAATTTGAGCGTCGTCCCGGACCTCATGCCATTGGTCACGTCGATTTGATGTTTACAACCATTCATGTATGTTTGTATGCTGCGGCGCAATAAAAATGTCAAAACTCGTGGTGATTTTTTATGACGGCGCATTCCCGCTCCTTTTTGCGCGGCAGCTTTCTCGCAGCCGGTGTCCTCTTCCTTGGCGCATACTCCTCCCTTGCCCAGCAGGCGGGCCAGATGCCGCCGCCACAGGTGACCGTGGTCGACGTCAAGCCCGAGACCGTGCAGCTCACCTATGAATATGCTGCGCGCATCTCCGCTTATAGGCAAGTCGATGTGCGCGCGCGCGTCGGTGGTATCCTGTTGAAAAGGAACTTTGTCGAAGGCGCCGAGGTCAAGGCCGGCGACGTGCTGTTCCTGATCGACCCCGCGTCCTTTGAGGCGGTGCTTGCGCAGGCTCAGGCGCAGTTGCAGCAGGCCGACGCGCAGCTAAATCAGGCGCAGCGCGAGGAAAAGCGCAACATCAACCTGTTCGACCAGAATGCCGTCACGCAGAAGGCGCGCGACGACGCGATTTCGACGCGCCAGTTGGCGGATGCCGCCGTCGCCTCGGCTCGTGCGCAGGTGCAGACCGCGCAGCTCAATCTGGACTATACCAAGGTCACGGCGCCGGTCGGCGGCATTACCACGCTGGAGCAGGTCTCCGAAGGTAGCCTGATCGGCACGACGGGCGACACGGGCCTGCTCACCAGCATCACCCAGCTCGACCCGGTCTATGTCAATTTCTCCTTCTCGGATACGCAGGCCGCCGAAGTGCGCCGGCTGATCGATCTCAAGAAGGCCAAGGGCGAAGCGCCCAACCTCGGCGTGAAGATCTCCTTCGGCGATGGTACGTCCTATGACCATGACGGCGTCGTCGACTTCACCTCCTCCACGATCGACGCTTCGACCGGCACGCTGCAAGCCCGCGCCGTGGTCGACAATCCCGCTCGCCGGCTGCTGCCTGGCCAGTTCGTGCGTGCCACAGTCACCGGTGTCTCGCTCGACAATGCCATCACCGTTCCGGAAGTGGCGCTGATGCAGAGCCCCCAGGGGCAGTTCGTCTACACGATCGACAAGGACGGCAAGGCGC
This sequence comes from Martinezella rhizogenes, assembly GCF_000799715.1. GTDB lineage: Bacteria > Pseudomonadota > Alphaproteobacteria > Rhizobiales > Rhizobiaceae > Rhizobium > Rhizobium rhizogenes_C. Next base: position 31,779 of record NZ_JUHG01000002.1, on the reverse strand, counting down.
ATGTCAATCCGGTGACGCTTGGCCAGAAGATCGGCGGCAACTGGCTCGTCCTGTCTGGCCTTCACGCCGGCGACAGGCTGATCGTCGAAGGCATCATCAAAGTGCGTCCCGGCGCGCCCGTGCAGGCGGCGGCAGCCGCTGCGCCCAGCGACGCGAACAAGGTAGTGCAGAACTGATGTTGGGAAATAGATTCTTCATCGATCGCCCCGTTTTCGCGGCGGTGATCTCGATCGTCATCCTGCTTGCGGGCGCTGTCTGCATCCGCATCCTGCCGATCGCGCAATATCCGGAGCTGACGCCACCGCAGGTGGTCGTCACCGCCACCTATCCCGGCGCCAGCGCCGAGACCGTCGCCCAGACCGTTGCCGCTCCGCTGGAGCAGCAGATCAACGGCGTCGAAAACATGCTCTACATGCAGTCATCGAACTCCAATAGCGGCGCGATGCAGATCACGGTCACCTTCGCGCTCGGCACCGATCCGGACCAGGCGGCGATCAACGTCAACAACCGCGTGCAGCGCGCCGTCACCACCTTGCCACAGGACGTGACCCGCCTCGGCGTCGTCGTCACCAAGCGTTCGACCTCGATCCTCGGCTTCGTGGCGATGTATTCGACCGACAGCCGCTACGACCGCGCCTTCGTCGGCAATTACGCGTTGCTCAACGTCATCGACGATCTCAAGCGCATTCCCGGTGTCGGCGACGTCAACCTGCTCGGCGACATCGATTATTCCATGCGTATCTGGCTCCGACCGGACAAGCTGGCGCAGTACAATCTGACGCCGAGCGATGTTTCGGCTGCCATCCAGGAGCAGAATTCGCAGTTTGCCGCCGGCCGGTTCGGCGACCAGCCGAGCAACACCGCCCAGCCCTTCACCTATACGGTGACGACGCAGGGACGCCTGGCCGATATCGACGCCTTCGGCGACATCATCCTGCGTTCGGATGCCAATGCCGCGACACTGCGGCTGAAGGACGTGGCGCGCATCGAGCTCGGCACCAAGAGCTACTCGGTCCAAAGCAGCCTCAACGGCACGCCGGCCATCCCGATCGCGGTCTATCTCCAGCCGGGCGCCAACGCGCTGAACACGATGGCGGCGCTCAAGGGGCGTCTGGATGAGCTGCAAAAGTCCTTCCCGCAGGGTGTCGCCTACCAGATCCCCTATGACACGACCAAGTTCATCCAGGTGTCGATCGAGGAGGTGCTCCACACCTTCCTCGAAGCGATTCTGCTGGTCATCATCGTCGTCTTCGTCTTCCTGCAGAACTGGCGCGCGACGCTGATCCCGGTCATTGCCGTGCCGATCTCGATCATCGGCACCTTCGCCGGCATGTATGTGCTCGGCTTCTCAATCAATCTTCTGACGCTGTTCGGCCTGGTGCTGGCGATCGGTATCGTGGTGGACGACGCTATCGTCGTGCTCGAAAACGTCGAGCGCCTGATGACGACGGAGAAACTGTCGCCGAAGCAGGCGGCGATCAAGGCGATGGGCGAGGTGACCGGCCCGGTCATCGCGATCGTGCTGGTGCTCTGTGCCGTGTTCATCCCGGTCTCGTTCATGGGCGGGCTCGCCGGCCAGATGTACAAGCAGTTCGCCGTCACCATCGCGATCTCGGTCACCATCTCGGGCATCGTGGCACTGACGCTGACGCCGGCGCTTTGCGCGCTGATCCTGAAGCCCGGCCATCACGAGCCGGTGCTGCCCTTCCGCATCTTCAATCGCGCCTTCGACCGGCTGACGCAGGGCTACACGGCTGGCGTCGCCTTCTTCCTGAAGCGCATGGTGCTCGGCTGCGTGCTGGTCGCCGGCCTGATCGGGGCGACCGGTTATCTCTTCTATACGCTGCCGGGATCGCTGGTGCCGGACGAAGACCAGGGCTCGCTGTTCCAGATCGCCATCCTGCCGCCGGCGGCCTCGCTGACGCGCACGCAGGCTGTCATGGATCAGGCGCTGGTCAATACCGAGAAGCTTCCCGGCGTCGAGAACGTCTTCGCCGTTGCCGGCTTCGACCTGCTCTCAGGCGGTCTGAAGAGCAGCGCCGGCGTCGCCTTCGTGACTCTGAAGGACTGGAGCGAGCGCAAGACGCCCGAGCTCGATGCCCGCAATATGGCTGGCCCCCTGATCGGCGCCAACATGGGCATCAAGGACGCCATGGTGCTCGCCTTCAATCCGCCGCCGATCCAGGGCCTTTCGACGACGGGCGGTTTCGAAGTCTATGTGCAGGACCGTTCCGGCAAGGGTGTTGCGGGACTTTCGGAGGAAGCACAGAAGCTCGTCGCGGCTGCGTCCAAGCGGCCGGAGCTGGCTGGCGTACGCACGACCCTTGACACCAACGTGCCGCAATTCCGCGCCGACCTCGACCGGGAGAAGGCCAAGGCGCTCGGCGTGCCGATCAACTCGGTCTTCGATGCCATGCAGGCGACCTTCGGCAGCCTCTATGTCAACGACTTCACGCTTTATGGGCGCAACTATCAGGTCAACCTGCAATCGGAAGCGCCGTTCCGCGAATCGCCCGACGATCTGCGCCAGGTCTTCGTGCGCTCCGACAGCGGCAAGATGATCCCGCTCGACACGCTGATCAAGGTAACGCGCACCATCGGGCCGGACCAGCTCGAGCGCTACAACGCCTTCAATGCCGCCAAGGTCACCGGCAATCCGGCGCCCGGCTATACCTCCGGCGACGCGATCAAGGCGATGCAGCAGGTGGCGGCGGAAACCCTGCCGGAAGGCTTCCAGATCGCCTGGACGGGCTCTGCCTATCAGGAACTGGAAACCGGCGGCGCGGGCACGCAGGCGATGATCTTCGGCGTCATCATGGTGTTCCTCATCCTCGCCGCGCAGTATGAAAAATGGAGCTTGCCGCTCGCCGTCCTCACCGCGATCCCCTTCGCGCTGTTCGGCGCGCTGCTCGCCACCTATCTGCGCGGGCTCACCAACGACGTCTATTTCCAGATCGGCATGGTGACGCTCATCGGCCTGGCGGCGAAGAACGCCATCCTGATCGTCGAGTTCGCGGTGATGAAACGCAAGGACGGCATGAGTGCCGCCGAGGCTGCACTGGAAGCAGCGCGCCTGCGTTTCCGTCCGATCGTCATGACCTCGCTCGCCTTCATCCTCGGCGTCGTGCCGCTGGCGATCAGCACCGGCGCCGGCTCCGCCAGCCGCCATGCCATCGGCACCGGCGTCATCGGCGGCATGCTGGCGGCAACCTTCCTCGCCACCTTCTTCATCCCGATGTTCTATCGCCTGATCGCCTGGAAACAGCCGAAGCCGGATGAGGACGACAAGGATGAAGGGATCGGCCACCGGCCGCACGCGCAGGCGGCCGAGTAGGAAGCATATTTCCTGATTGGATATTGACTATGAAAATGGCGCCCAGGGCGCCATTTTTTACATCGGCGGAACGGTGCCGTTGAGGCCGACGGCGATGCGGTCGGCGGTAACTTTGCCGTCGTCGGATGCTTCGGCGGTAATGAAGACGGCGGCGCCGGCTTTCAGATCGCCCTTGGTGGCTGACGTCAGCGTTACGACCGGAGTGCCGTCCGGAATGTTGATCTTCTTCTCGCCGCCCTTGTAGGTGAGGGTCAGCGTCGGGCCGTTGACCGATGTGACGGCATTGGCAACCGTGGCGTTGGTCATCGAACTGTTCGGCTTCGAATCCCATGGGCGGTCGCCCTCGCCCGTGCCCTTCATCGCGGCCGGAAAGATCACGACTTCGATGGCGCCGGCGACGCCGCTGGCGGTCGGCTCATTGGCAATACCGACGAAATCGCCGGGCTTGATGTCGGCGGCCGAAGCCTTGACGACGCCGGCGACGTTCCAGCCGGATTTCAGCGTGACAGCGATATCCTTGCCCTCGTGGGACTTGACCTTGAGCGTATCGCCATCGAGGCTCTCGATCGTGCCGCGCACGCGGACGCGTTCGGCGGCGTTGGCCTCCTGCAGTGCTACGAGCGTTGCGATGGCACCGGCGGCGAGCGTCAATGCGCCCTTCGTCAGAAGCTTGCGGTCCATGGATAGTCTCCTTGAGACATTCGCTAATCGGTGGGTTTTCGATACGGCGACCGAAATCGGCCGGCAAAGTTGCTGGCATGTGGCCATGCCCGATTGCAACAATGTGATCCTATCGACCGCCCCGTAGCCCCGCCAATCAAACAAGCGTGAGAGAGGTGTGTTCTGGCGCGAGGGTATCCGTAAGGCTTACGCGGATGGCGGATCGCGCTCGGATAGGAGCCACCGCACCGCCTCGATGTCGCGGTTCAGTGGCCGGTCGTCGTGATAGTGGGCGACATGCGATCGCACCAGCCGATGGATCGCGTCGGTGCCAGGTGCGCGGTTGGCTGTTGCTTCGAGGAAGTCATGGGCCTGCGCCGCCGCCATCAATTCAATGGCGAGGATATGATCGGCATTGTCGAGAATGGCGAGCAGCTTGTTGGCGGCCGCCGTCGGATGCGCGAGGAAATCCTCCTGCAGGCCCGAGGTCAGGCCGCCGTCGAGGCTGGCGGGCGCGGCGAGCCGGCGGTTGTCGTTGACCAGCGCCGCCGCGGTATATTGCGCGATCATGAAGCCGGAATGGCTGCCGGCGTCGCTGGCGAGAAATGGCGGCAGGCCGCTGACGAGCGGATTGACCAGCCGGTCCATGCGGCGTTCGCTGATGGAGGCGATCTGCGCCAGGGCAATTGCCAGACTGTCGGCGGCCTGACCGAGCGCCGGCGCAACGGCATGGGCTTCCGAGGAGACGTCCGGCTCTTCCGGCGTGCCCGAGACGGCGGGATTGTCGGTGACGGAAGCCAGCTCCCGGTCGGCGACGTCGGCAACGAAATCGAAGACGTCGCGCGCCGCGCCATGGGCATGCGGGATGGCGCGCAGGCTCAGCGCATCCTGCGTGCGCCGGCCGACGGCGGCGGCAATCAGTCCGCTGCCCTGAAGCCGCGCCCGCAGGGATGTGCCGACGGTTGCGATGCCGGGCGACTGGCGCAGATCCAGTACGGTCTCGTCAAAGGCCGCTATCTGTCCGCCGGCGGCCTCCAGTGTCATTGCCGCTGTGGCGTCGGCCCAGGCGAGCAGTCGCTGGGTTCGGGCAAGTGCCAGACTGAAGAGGCCGGTGGCGCAGGCCGTGCCGTTGACGAGGCTCAGGCCTTCCTTGGCACCGAGCACCAGCGGCTCGAGGCCGATCGCCGCCAGTGCCTCGCGGCCGGACATGGGCTTGCCGCCGATCCGGGCCGATCCCTCGCCGATCAGCACCAGCGCCGTATGGGCATTGTGCGTCAGATAGCCGGCCGAACCTTTCGACGGAACATCCGGCACGCAATCCCGTTCCAGAAAGGCGAGCAGATGCGCGACGATCTCCCGCCTTACGCCGGAATAGCCATGGGCGAAATTGGCGATCTGGGCGGCGATGATGGCGCGCACCTCGCGCGGCTCCAGCAGACTGCCGACGCCGCAGGCATGGCTGAGGATAATGTTGCGCGACAGCCGGCTTTGCGAGGCCCGGTCGACCACCGTGTCCGAGAGGGCGCCGACGCCGGTATTGATGCCATAGGCGCGCACGCCGCGTTCGACGATGGCTTCGACGATGCGGCTGGCATGCTCGATCCGAGCCCAGGCGGCATCGCCCAAAACAAGCGTTTCGCCGGCTGCGACATCGGCGATGTCTCGCCAGGTGAGGGTGGTTTGGATTGTCACGGTCATTGCCGTATTGCCCTTGAAAAATCCCGGAAATCCGGGGTTATGGTTTAAATTTTAAGATTTCGTAGAGAGTTTAGGTCGCAAAACAGGCCTATTGCCTCAAAATGCCCTTCCCGCCGTGGTACTATTTTAGGCGTGGGAAATTGGAGGACCAAAATGACAGCGATTCGCCCATTTTTGATCGGCCTTACCCTCATTCTGGTGCTGGTTCTGATCGCGCTCAGCATCCTGCTGGTCAATCCCGCGCAACCGCCCCGTCAATCCGGAAGTCTCATTCCGATGCAGACCGAGCCCGGCGGCGTCAATACTCCCGGCGGCAGCGTTCAGCTCGAGGGCGCGAAGCGCGCCACCAGCGAGTGACGATCGCCGGGATAGGTAAGACGAACGTGGGTGATCGGGCCGAGACCGCTCCAGGTGCGCCGCTCGACGACGAGGCAGGCGGTACCCCTGGTGATATCAAGGCTTGCGGCCGCCTCGCTGTCCGCCGCAATGGCGCGGATCTGATGCTCGGCCGTGCTCCACGGCACCTGGTTCAGCAGCCATGGCCCCGGCGGCAATTCATCGAAATCGGCTCGACCGGCCTCGGGAACCGCATCTAGATTGATGACGCGATCCTCCAGGCAGAAGGGCCGGCGGCCGCCATAGTGGACGCAGATGACTTCGAGCGCCGATACTGAGCCGGCAAACTCCAGCCGCCGTGCATCCTCTGGACGACCCTTGCGCCTGGTGTGTTTTACGACCTTGTGAGAATAGGGCAGGTTCAACGACTGGACTTCCGATTTGATGTCGTGAATTTCCAGCACCGCCGATTGTGCACGCGGCTGGGTGACGAAGCTTCCGGAACGCTTGCGCCGCTCGATCAGCCCGGCCCGGGCCAGCTGCGTCAGCGCCTTGTTCACCGTCATGCGCGAACAGTCATAGTGTTCGGCCAGCGCCAGCTCAAAGGGAATGCGATGGCCAGGTGGCCAATCGCCGGAGACGATTCGGCCCTCGATATCGCTGAGGATACGTTGATGCAGGGTCGCCTCTTTGCCTGTGGTCATGCCGCCGATCATTCCCTCGTAGGACCTGGATATTCGCCGCCTGATCTATTTAGGCGTCAATCGCCGTCAGGAAAAGTTCTTTTCAACCGATTAGTTCGGACATGGCAGCACGGAACCGTGCCGAGATTGCCTTCCGCTTGCCGTGACGGCCGCCTTCGACCCGTTTGCGGCCCTGTGTCCAGACGCAGTCGAGGGTGACGCCGCCGGCAAACATCCATTGATCGAGGACTTGGTCGCCGGAGAGATAGGGCACGGCGCTGACGTCGAGCGAGACCAGATCGGCATAGTGACCCACGGCGAGCCCGGCCGGCGCCTTCAATGCCACACCGCCGCCTGCAAGCGCATGGTCGAACAGCGCGCGCGCCGTTGATCCACCCGATGTGGCGACGACATTGCGGGCTCGGAGCGCCAGGCGCTGCGAATATTCGAGCTGGCGCAGCTCTTGCGGAACCGAGATCAGGATATTGGAATCCGAGCCGATGCCATAGCGTCCGCCCTCCTCCAGGAACAGCGGCGCGGAAAAGGCGCCGTCGCCGAGATTGGCTTCCGTGATCGGGCAGAGACCGGCGATCGCGCCGCTTTTCGCCATCCGTCGGGTCTCGTCGTCGGTCATGTGGGTCGCATGGATCAGGCACCAGCGTCCGTCGACCGGGGCGTGATCGAGCAGCCATTCGACCGGCCGCGCACCGGACCAGGCGACACAATCCTCGACCTCCTTCATCTGTTCGGCGACATGGATATGGATCGGCCCGTCGCCGGCGAGCGGCACGAGTTTTTCCAGCTCTTCCGGCGTGGCTGCGCGCAGGCTATGCGGCGCAAGGCCGAGTTCGGCTCCGGGCAATTGGTCGACGATCGTCCGGCAGCCGGCCATCAGCGCTTCGAAGCGGTCGAGCGAATTGATGAAGCGGCGCTGGCCGTCGATGGGGGCAGCACCGCCGAAGCCGGAATGGGCGTAAAAGACGGGGAGCAGCGTCAGCCCGATGCCGGTCTCGGCGCTGGCAGCACCGATGCGCTCCGCCATCTCGGCGATATTGGCATAGGGGCCGCCGTCCTTATCGTGGTGCAGATAATGAAATTCGCCGACGCGGGAAAATCCGGCTTCCAGCATTTCCATATAAAGCTGGGCGGCCACCGCCTCGACATGATCGGGGGTCATCGACAGCGCGAATTTGTACATGACGGTGCGCCAGCTCCAGAAGCTGTCATTCGCCGGGCCGCGGACCTCGGCAAGGCCGGCCATGGCGCGCTGGAAGGCGTGGCTATGCAGGTTCGGCATGGCGGGCACGAGAACCTCATGCCGCTCGTCGCCGGCCTCGGCCGCAACGCCTACTTCGATGCCGGTAACGCGGCCGGCGTCCAGGGTTATCCGGACATTTTGCTGCCAGCCATCATGAAGCAGTGCCGAGCGAGCGTGCAGTTTCGTCATGGTCCAACCCTTTCCTTTTGGATGCCGAGTCCAAAATCCCTCTTGTCAGGCTTTTTATTATGTATATACATTATGAACCCATGAGGAAAGGCGTAAAGCTGATGCGTGGGAACAAATTTTCCGAAGATAGCGTAAAGTCCGACGGCAAGAGCCGCCTTTGGCGCAATGCTCGCCTGGCCACCTTGAAAGAGGATGGGCCGGGGCTCGGCATTGTCGAGAAGGGCGCGATCCTGACCAGGGATGGCCGCATCGTTTTTGCCGGTAGCGAAAGCGATTTTCCTGACACTGGCAATGCCGAAAGCATTGATCTTGAGGGACGCTGGGTCACCCCCGGTCTTGTCGATTGCCATACGCATATCATCCACGGCGGCAACCGCGCCCGCGAGTTCGAAATGCGGCTGCAAGGCGCAAGTTACGAGGAAATCGCGCGAGCCGGCGGCGGCATCGTCTCCTCGGTCAACGCGACCCGGGCTCTTTCTGTCGATGGGCTCATTGAAACCGCCCTGCCACGCCTCGATACGCTGCTGGCCGAGGGCGTCACCACGATCGAGGTGAAGTCCGGCTATGGTCTTAGCATCGAATCCGAACTGAAGATGTTACAGGCCGCTCGCGGGCTGGAAAAGGTTCGTCCGGTCCGCGTCGTCACTTCCTATCTCGCAGCACATGCGACGCCGGCCGACTATAAGGGCCGCAACGGCGACTATATTACCGATGTCGTGCTGCCGGGGCTGGAACTGGCGCATGCCGAAGGTCTCGTCGACGCCGTCGATGGCTTCTGCGAGGGGATCGCCTTCTCCACGGCGGAAATCGCCCGCGTCTTCGATCTTGCCAAGTCACTCGGTATTCCGGTGAAATTGCATGCCGAACAGCTTTCCAATCTCGGCGGCGCCAAACTTGCCGCCTCCTATGGTGCGCTCTCGGCCGATCATGTCGAATATCTCGATGAGGACGGTGTGAAGGCGATGGCTGAGGCCGGCACGGTGGCTGTCCTTTTGCCCGGCGCTTTCTACGCCATTCATGAAAAGCAGAAGCCGCCGGTCAAGGCGTTGCGCGAGGCCGGTGTCAAAATCGCCATCGCCACCGATTGCAATCCCGGTACTTCGCCGCTGACCTCGATGTTGTTGACCATGAACATGGCCGCGACCCTTTTCAGCCTGACGGTCGAGGAATGCATCGCGGGCGCCACCCGCGAAGGTGCCCGTGCGCTTGGCCTTCTGGCCGAAACCGGTACGCTGGAAGCCGGCAAGTCGGCCGATTTCGCCATCTGGGATATCGAAAGCCCCGCCGAGCTTGTCTACCGCATCGGCTTCAATCCATTGCATGCCCATGTTTTCAAGGGCAACGTCTTCAAGGGCGAAAGGTTCGATCGATGACCATCACTCTTCATCCAGGTTCTGTTTCGCTGAAGCAGCTGGCCGAGATCTACTGGACCGGTGAGCCGGCCAAGCTCGATGCTTCCTTCGATGCAGGTATCCTCAAGGCCGCCGCCCGTATTGCCGAAATCGCCGCTGGCAATGCGCCGGTCTATGGCATCAATACCGGCTTCGGCAAACTGGCCTCGATCAAGATCGACAGCGCCGATGTCGCCACGCTTCAGCGCAATCTCATCCTTTCGCATTGCTGCGGCGTCGGCCAGCCGCTGCCGGAGAATGTCGTTCGCCTGTTCATGTCGCTGAAGCTGGTTTCGCTCGGCCGTGGTGCTTCGGGCGTGCGCCTGGAGCTGGTGCGGCTGATCGAGGCGATGCTCGCCAAGGGCGTCGTGCCGGTTATCCCCGAGAAGGGTTCCGTCGGTGCTTCCGGCGATCTCGCGCCGCTTGCGCATATGACGGCCGTGATGATGGGCCATGGCGAGGCCTTCTATGCCGATGAACGGCTTGACGGTGCCGTGGCGCTCGAAAAGGCCGGGCTGACGCCGGTCGTGCTCGCCGCCAAGGAAGGCCTGGCGCTGATCAACGGCACGCAGGTATCGACCGCTCTTGCTCTGGCTGGCCTGTTCCGTGCCCATCGCGCCGCGCAGGCTGCCTTGATCACCGGCGCCATGTCGACGGACGCTGCCATGGGCTCTTCCGCGCCGTTTCATCCCGACATTCATACGCTGCGTGGCCATCAGGGCCAGATCGACACCGCCGCCGCCCTTCGCGGCCTGCTGGCCGGATCGGTCATTCGCGAAAGCCATATCGAAGGTGACGAACGGGTGCAGGACCCCTATTGCATCCGTTGCCAGCCGCAGGTCGACGGCGCCTGCCTCGATCTGCTGCGTTCGGTCAGCCGCACGCTTGAAATCGAGGCGAATGCCGTCACCGACAATCCGCTCGTGCTTTCCGACAATTCGGTCGTGTCCGGCGGCAATTTCCATGCTGAGCCGGTGGCCTTCGCGGCCGACCAGATCGCCATTGCCGTCTGCGAGATCGGCGCGATTTCGCAGCGTCGTATCGCGCTTCTGGTCGATCCGGCACTGAGCTATGGCCTGCCGGCCTTCCTCGCCAAGAAGCCCGGCCTGAATTCCGGCCTGATGATCGCTGAAGTCACCTCGGCGGCGCTGATGTCGGAAAACAAGCAGATGTCGCATCCGGCCTCGGTCGATTCGACGCCGACGTCTGCCAATCAGGAAGACCATGTTTCCATGGCCTGCCATGGGGCGCGTCGCCTCCTGCAGATGACTGACAATCTTTTCAGCATCGTCGGCATCGAGGCGCTGACGGCGGCGCAGGGCGTCGAGTTTCGCGCGCCACTGACCACCAGCCCCGAACTCACCCTTGCCATCGCCACCATCCGCTCCGTCGTGCCGACGCTCGATGAAGACCGCTACATGGCGAATGACCTGAAGGCCGCCAGCGACCTTGTCGCTTCCGGCGCACTCAATGCATCCGTATCCGCCGATATTCTGCCTTCCCTGGAGATATGACATGACCAATCCACGCCATAACATCCGCGAAATCCGCGCGCCTCATGGCCCAGAACTCAACGCCAAGAGCTGGATGACCGAAGCGCCGCTGCGGATGCTGATGAACAATCTCGATCCTGACGTCGCGGAAAATCCGAACGAACTGGTCGTCTATGGCGGCATCGGCCGCGCCGCCCGCACCTGGGAGGACTTCGACCGCATCGTCGCGACGCTGAAGACCTTGACCGAGGAAGAAACGCTGCTGGTGCAATCCGGCAAGCCGGTCGGCGTGTTCCGCACCCATAAGGATGCGCCGCGCGTGCTGATCGCCAATTCCAACCTCGTACCGCATTGGGCGACCTGGGATCACTTCAACGAGCTGGATAAGAAGGGTCTTGCCATGTACGGCCAGATGACCGCCGGCTCGTGGATCTATATCGGCACGCAGGGCATCGTGCAGGGCACTTATGAAACTTTCGTAGAAGCTGGCCGTCAGCATTATAACGGCAGCCTCAAGGGCAAGTGGATACTGACCGGCGGGCTCGGCGGCATGGGCGGCGCGCAGCCGCTGGCGGCCGTCATGGCCGGCGCCTGCTGCCTCGCCGTCGAAAGCGACGAGACCCGCATCGATTTCCGCCTGCGCACCCGCTATGTCGATGAGAAGGCAACGACGCTCGACGAAGCGCTCGAGATGATCGACCGCTGGACCAAGGCCGGCGAGGCGAAGTCGGTCGGCCTGCTCGGCAACGCCGCCGAGATCTTCCCGGAGCTGGTGAAGCGCATGAAGGCCGGCGGCCCGCGCCCCGACATCGTCACCGACCAGACCTCTGCGCATGATCCGCTGAACGGCTATCTGCCGCTCGGCTGGACGGTGGCCGAAGCCAAGGCAAAGCGCGAGAGCGATCCGAAGGCTGTTGAAACCGCCGCCCGCGCCTCGATGAAGGTGCATGTCGAGGCCATGGTCGCCTTCTGGGATGCCGGCGTACCGACGCTCGACTATGGCAATAATATCCGCCAGGTTGCCAAGGACGAGGGTCTGGAAAACGCCTTTGCCTTCCCCGGCTTCGTGCCGGCCTATATCCGCCCGCTGTTCTGCCGCGGTATCGGCCCCTTCCGTTGGGCGGCGCTCTCGGGTGACCCGGAGGATATCTACAAGACCGACGCCAAGGTGAAGGAACTCACCCCCGGCAACACCCATCTGCACAACTGGCTGGACATGGCGCGCGAGCGCATCGCCTTCCAGGGCCTGCCGGCACGCATTTGCTGGGTCGGCCTCGGCGATCGTGAACGTCTCGGCCTTGCCTTCAACGAAATGGTCAGGAACGGCGAGCTGAAGGCTCCTGTCGTCATCGGCCGCGATCACCTCGATTCCGGCTCCGTCGCCTCGCCGAACCGCGAGACGGAAGCGATGAAGGACGGCTCGGACGCCGTTTCCGACTGGCCGCTGCTGAACGCCCTGCTCAACACCGCGTCCGGCGCCACCTGGGTGTCGCTGCATCACGGCGGCGGCGTCGGCATGGGCTTCTCGCAGCACTCCGGCATGGTCATTTGCGCCGATGGCACCGACGACGCGGCACGGCGGATCGAACGCGTGCTATGGAACGACCCAGCCACCGGCGTCATGCGCCACGCCGATGCGGGCTACGATATCGCGATCGATTGCGCCAAGGAGAAGGGCCTGCGCCTGCCGGGCATCCTGGGGAACTGATGAGACGCCCCCCGGCCTTAATATTTCCGATTGAGGCCGGGGTAACGCAAGATGGTTTCGTCGACGGTAATCAATGGAATGCCTTCAACAATAGCCTGAGCTATCAAAATACGATCGAAAGGATCTTTGTGAAGGAGGGGAAGCCCCGCAATTGCGATTGTATGCTCGCTGGTGATTGGCAGTTCTAGGTAGCCGTTTTCCATCAGTTTATGACGCAACCGAAATGGGTCTATATGAAAGTCGCTTCTGCCGGAACCGTGCTTAATCGCGACTTCCCAAATACTCGCCGGGCTGAAGAGGAGCTCGTTTTCGTCGTCGTCGATGAGCGCTCTCACTTCCTGCGAGAGAAGCGCGATATCACCCGCCGCCCAGATGAGGATATGCGTATCGAGGAGAAATCTCATTTGTCGGTAACGTCGTTTGGCTTGCCGTAGAACATCTCCTCGATTTCATCAGCCATCATGGTGTCGAAATCTGCGGGAACCACGATCTCGCCTTTCATGAAGCCGATGCGCCGTTTCTTTGGCGTTTCGGCCTCTTCGATCGGCACGACCTTGACCATCGGTTTGCCCGCCTTGGCAATAATGAACGCTTCGCCTTTGGCGGCCTTCTCGATCAGCCGCGACAAGTGTGTTTTTGCCTCGTGTATGTTGACGGTTTCCAAAATAGCCTCCAAGCAGACTTAGTCCACTAAACTTAGTTTACTTTTGCCAGAATTGCAATGATTGGACTCGAACACATGGCAGCTCAGAAGTTCACAATCCTCCGCCACGACAGCTACAAACGCATGCCCTGGAAAAACGGCGGCGGCGAAACGGTTGAGATCACCGTTTCGCCGGACGGCGCGGGGCTTGCCGATTTCGATTGGCGCGTCAGCATGGCGACGGTCGCCACGGATGGGCCGTTCTCGGTCTTCTCCGGCATTGATCGCACGCTATCGATTCTCGAAGGCGAGGGCATGACGCTCTTCATCGAGGGACGCCAGCCCGTACTCCTGACGCAGGACAGCGATCCACTGCCCTTTGCGGCGGATGCGCCGACCTCGGCGACGCTGGTGGATGGCACCATCACGGATCTGAATGTGATGACGCGGCGGGGGAGCTTCACGCATTCGGTGCGGCGCATAGGTATTGATGGTCCTGGCGAACTTACTCTCGATAGCGAGATGGCGCTGGTTCTCTGCCATCGCGGGCATCTCGATATTGGTGATCGGATGCTTTCGGCGGGCGATTGTTTGCTTGTCGAGGAAGCCACGGGAACGCGGCATTCGATTTCAGGAGTGGCGCAGCTATTTGTGATCGAGCTTCACGAGGTCTAGTTCGCATCCAAGCACCAACCGTCCGCTTGACACCCGCCAGCCTCCATTATCCTATTGCCTCTCAGCAAAAGGGATGCACCCATGAGCGACGATCAGATCCCAGCCGACAGCAAGCTCACCACCTCCAAGCGCCGCTGGGCCGCCGAGGGCAAGTTTTTGACCGGGCGGATCAGCCGGCCGGAAACGGAGCGTTTGCCGCCGGGGCAGCATCTGGTCAAGAACTGGCCGGTGCTCGATCTCGGAGAGCAGCCGAAGGTGTCGCTTTCGAGCTGGCGGCTTGATGTGCGCGGATTGGTGGAAACGCCGCTCAGCCTCGATTGGACGGCCTTCCAGGCGATCGAACAGAGCAGCAAGGTCAGCGACATCCACTGCGTCACGACATGGTCGCGCTATGACAATCGCTGGGAAGGCGTTTCCACTCGCGACCTGCTGGATCTCGCCATGCCGAAGGCAGAGGCGCATTATGTCATGCTGACCAGCTATGACGGTTATACGACCAACCTGCCGCTCGCCGATTTTGCCGCCGAAGATGCGATCCTTGCCACCACCTGGGAGGGCCAGCCTTTGACGCGCGAGCATGGCGGACCGATGCGGCTTGTCGTGCCGCATCTCTATTTCTGGAAGAGCGCCAAATGGCTGACCCGCATCGAGCTGATCGCGGCCGACAAGGCCGGATTCTGGGAGGAGAACGGTTATCACATGTTCGGCGATCCCTGGCGCGAGCAGCGATATTCCGACGACTGAGGTCGCCGGCTCCCCACCGCCTTTCTTATGAGGCCGGACGTCCTTTTAATATCTTTGAGGTTCGATTGCGGCTTTGCAACGGGCGGCAACGGGCGTATGCATTGATCATATGATTGCTGTCGGGCACGCCCGGCTATCCATAACACCATCTCCGAAATCCCATGCCATGACCGCCGTTCAGACCACAGAGCAGCCTTCCGAGGAAAGTTTCGGCCGGCAATCCCGCATTATTGCCTTCGTCGTCGCCGTCGCCTTCTTCATGCAGATACTGGACGGTACCATTGTCACGACGTCATTGCCGCAGATGGCGACGACCTTCGGCGTCGAACCGGTGTCGATGAGCATCGGCATCACGGTCTATCTGCTCACCATGGCGGCCTTCGTGCCGCTGGCAGGCTGGGCGGGGGATCGCTACGGCGCTCGTCGCGTGTTCCTGGCATCCATTACGCTTTTCACCGTTGCCTCGCTGTTCTGCGGTCTCTCCGGCAACCTTACGGAATTCGTCATCGCCCGTGCCGTCCAGGGTATCGGCAGCGCGCTGATGACGCCGGTCGGCCGTATCATCGTGCTGCGCAACGCCCGCAAGTCCGATCTCGTGCACGCCATGTCGATGATCACCTGGCCTGCGCTGACGGCGCCTGTCATCGGTCCAATCCTTGGCAGTTTCATCACCACCTATCTGAGCTGGCACTGGAACTTCCTGATCAACATCCCGATCGGCATCATCGGGCTCGGCCTTGTCCTGCGCTTCGTACCGGACCAGCGCGAGGAGAAGGTCCCAAGGCTAGACCTCGTCGGCTTCTTCCAGTCGGCGGCGGGGCTGACGTTTCTGCTCGCCGGTCTCGAATTCGTCGTGCAGGGCACGACGGGCCTGCCGGTCAGCGTCGGGCTGATTGCCGCCGGCGCGGTGTTTTCCGTCATCGCCACCCGGCATTTCATGCGGGTTGACGCGCCGCTGCTCGATCTCTCCGCCTTCAAGGTCCAGACCTTCGCCATGTCGACGCTTTCGGCCGGCACGGCGAGCCGCCTGGCAATCAACGCCACGCCCTTTCTGCTGCCGTTGCTCTTCCAGGTGGGGTTTGGCCTGAGCGCGATCGACGCCGGCACCTACCTGCTTTTCTATTTCGCCGGCAATCTCGGCATGAAGGCGATCACCACGCAGACGTTGAAAGCCTTTGGTTTCCGCAACGTGCTTGTCATCAATGGCCTGATCTCGTCGATCAGCATCGGCAGCTTTGCGCTGTTGTCGCCAGCGACGCCCGATTGGGCGACTTATATTCTTCTGCTTGCCGCCGGCCTGTCGCGCTCGATGAACTTCACCGCGTTGAACACGCTGGGTTTCGCCGATATCCATGCAGCGCAGCGCAGTTCCGCCTCGACGCTCTCGAGCATGCTGCAGCAGGTCTCGCTGTTGCTCGGTGTTGCCGTTGCCGCAGCCGTGCTCAATCTCTCGCGCACCATTCATGGCGGCGTCGCACTTTCCGCCATTGATTTCCGCTGGGCCTTCCTTGTCGTCGCCCTGATCGGCGCCGTCTCGTCGTTGCGTTTCCTCAGCCTGCCGCGGGATGCCGGCGCGGAGGTGTCGCGGCACAAGATCAAGGCGTGATGGGGTCTTTCAAACCCTTGCGATATTTGGTTTGCCCACCGCTGTAAATCAGTTCGTCTGGCCCCATATAGATGGAGCTTCAACCCCTACAGGAGGCAGTCTCATGCTGCTCAAAACTCTCGCTATTTCGGCTCTCGTCATTGGCATGTCCAGCACTGCCTGGGCGGAACCGGTGCACAAGCATCACCCGAAGAGGCTCAAAGTAGACGCCGTTCAGGCCGATGTCGGCAATATCGACCACTCGAAGGACGCGATTCTGCCCGACGGCACGATCAACACCGATCCCTCGGTGACCGGCCCGATCCGGGCAGGGGATTCAATGTCCCGGCTGCAATGCGCCGCGGCACCGAACTCCGTGGGGGCGCGCTCGAACTCGTTTAGCGCAGGGTCAGCCTCGCTTTGCCCGTAACGGCAATAGGGCATCGGGAGACTTAGAGCAATTTCAGGAAAAGTGTGCTGCGGTTTTCCGCTCGGAATTGCGTACAAACAAAGGCCTAGAGTGTTTCTGCGCTTCAGTGAAGCGTTGAAACGCTCTAGGCCACGTCGATATCGGTCCGGCTGAATTGGTCGCCTTTCGACAATAGCGGCTGACGATAATAGCGGGCGCAGGCATAGGTCATGCAATCGTCAAGGCTGAGCGCCGCCGGATGGCGGCCCTCGCCGAAGTGGTCATATGCCTCAAGCGCCAGAAAAGCGGCGCGCGGAGGGATGGCCAGAAGCTGGATGTTCATCAATTGCAGAAAAGTATGGACAGCGTTACCGGCCTCGACCGCCGTCAGGCCGAGATGGGTTGCGACGTCGATCGCCGCCCGTGCCGCCGCCATCGGCGAGGTCATGCGCGCAGTCGCTGACTGCATGCGGACGGCGAAGCGACGGGCTTCCTCTTCATCTGTCATCATTGCCGTCAATACCGAGGTGTCGATCAGCATCAGGCGCCTCCCGCCGTGCTGCCGTCGGCGGCTCTGGTGGCGGCTTTTTGCTTGAGGTTGCGGCAGAAGGCGACGGCGATGTCGGCAAGGGCCGGCTTGGTCAATTCCTCGTCCAGCGCCTTCTGCAATGCCAGCCGCACCGCTTCGGTTTTGGTCGTACTTTTCGTCAGCGCCTGATAGCGCCGTGCCAGCCGGTCGATGGCATCGTCCTTGATGTAGAGAGGCATGGGATATCCATTTTTTGAGATGAGGATATCCATAGGGCATGTCGGTGTTGAGAACAATCACCTCGACGACGTTTGGATTGTTGTAACGGCACAACCATCTTTCCAGAAGGATATTTCCGTTATATTTACATGACGGACATCATCTAACGTGCTAGCTATAGTTTCGATTCTGAAGTTGCAGACTGGGAGGAGCCATCATGTCCGCAATCGATCCCGTCGTCATCGTCGCCGCCACGCGCACGCCGCTTGGCCGCTTCCAGGGGGAGCTGTCATCCTTGCAGGCGCCGGAGCTTGGCGCTCATGTCATCCGCGCCGCCCTCAAGCGCGCCGGTCTGGCTGCGGAAAGGATAGACGAGGTGCTGTTCGGCTGCGTGTTGCCGGCAGGACAGGGGCAGGCGCCGGCGCGGCAGGCGGCGCGTGGCGCGGGATTGCCGGATGCGGTGGGCGCAACGACCATCAACAAGGTCTGCGGGTCGGGCATGAAGGCGACCATGCTGGCGCATGATTTGATCCTGGCTGGCTCGGCCTCCATCGCGGTCTCCGGTGGTATGGAGTCGATGTCGAATGCTCCCTATCTGCTAGCCAAGGCGCGCGGCGGCTACCGCATGGGCCATGACCGCATCTTCGACCATATGATGCTCGACGGTCTGGAAGACGCCTACGAGAAGGGCCGTTCGATGGGCGATTTCGGCGAGCTGGCGGTCGAAGCCTATCAGTTCAGCCGCGACGATCAGGATGCCTATGCCGTGGAGACGTTGACTCGTGCCCGCAAGGCGATCGAAACCGGGGCTTTCGAGGCCGAGATCACCCCGATTTCCGTCGCGGCCAAGGGTGGCCCGGTGACGATCGGCAAGGACGAGCATCCGCAAAAAGTCTCGCCGGAAAAGATCCCGACGCTGAAGCCGGCGTTCCGCAAGGATGGCACGATCACCGCCGCGAGCGCCTCGGCCAATGCCGATGGCGCGGCCGCCCTGATCCTGACCCGGCGTTCGACTGCCGAGCGCGAAGGTCTGCCGATCCTCGCCGAAATCAAGGCGCACGCCACCCATTCCCAGGAGCCCGCCTGGTACACGACAGCGCCGATCCCGGCGATCCGCAAGGTGCTGGAAAAGACCGGCTGGAAGGTCGGCGATGTCGATCTCTTCGAGATCAACGAGGCCTTCGCCGTCGTCGCCATGGCCGCCGCCAAGGACCTCGGCATCGCCCGCGACCGCCTCAACATCAACGGCGGCGCCTGCGCGCTCGGCCATCCGATCGGTGCCACGGGCGCACGGCTGATCGTGACACTGCTGCATGCATTGGAGCGGCAAGGGGCAAAACGCGGCGTCGCGGCGCTCTGCATCGGCGGCGGCGAGGCGACGGCGATTGCGGTGGAGAGGGTTGGGTGATTGGGGTGTGTAGGAGGTAGGTCAGGCACGCCTGCCGATGCCGCACCTGCGGGCATGGCCCCTCATCCTAGCCTTCTCCCCGCTCATGTGAGGAGAAGGGACGATCGGGCAAAATAATGCACCTGATCATCTGGTTTGAAGGTTGCTAGAGGAGTGAGAAACTCCCTCGCCCCGCTTGCGGGGAGAGGGCTGGGGTGAGGGGCCAGGCACGTCATTCCGGCATCGACGCGTTTGCCTGACCTACCGAAATATATCCTCACCCCTCCGACAACTCCTCCAAGATCGGGCAATCCGGCCGCGCGTTCCCATGGCAGGCATGCACCAGATGCTCCAGCGTGCGCCGCAGTTCGGTGAGCTCGCGGATTTTGCGGTCGATTTCGGTGAGTTTTGACGAGGCGATGTCCTTGACGTCGGCGCTGGCGCGGCTCTTGTCTTCGTAGAGGGCCAGCAATTGCCGGCATTCGTCGACGGAGAAGCCGAGGCTGCGGGAGCGGTGCAGGAAGCGCAGTTTGTGCACGTCGTCGGCGCCGTAATCGCGGTAGCCGTTGACGCTGCGGTCGGGGCGGATGAGGCCGATATCCTCGTAGTAGCGGATGGTCTTGGCCGGCAGGCCGGAGCGGCCGGATGCTTCGCCGATATTCATCTGAACTCTCCTATTTTGCCAGCCGCAGCCGCAGCGCATTGGCGATGACCGAGACCGAGGACAGGCTCATGGCCGCAGCCGCGATCATCGGCGACAGCAGCAGGCCGAAGACCGGATAGAGCACGCCGGCGGCAAGCGGCACGCCAAGCGCATTATAGCCGAAGGCGAAGGCTAGGTTCTGCTTGATGTTGCGGATCGTTGCTTCCGAGAGATGCCGCGCCCGGACGATGCCGTTGAGATCGCCTTTCACTAAGGTGATCCCGGCGCTTTCCATGGCGACATCGGCGCCGGTGCCCATGGCGATGCCGACATCGGCGGCGGCGAGCGCCGGCGCGTCGTTGATGCCGTCGCCGGCCATGGCAACGACGCGGCCCTTGGCCCGCAACTCGTCGATCATCGCCTTCTTGCCTTCGGGCAACAGGTCGGCGCGGATATCGTCGATGCCGAGACTTGCAGCAACAGACTTGGCAGTTTGGGCATTGTCGCCCGTTGCCATGATGATCTTCAACCCGCTGTCGTGCAGCGCCTTGATCGCGGCTGACGTCGTCGGCTTGATGCGGTCGGCGACGGCGATGAGGCCGGCCAATTGACCATCGAAGGCGATAAACATCACGGTCTTGCCTTCGCCGCGCAGACGCTCCGTCTCTGTCTTCAAATCATCGATCGCAACGCCGAGATCGGTCATCATCGCGGCATTGCCGAGCGCGATCGCCGTGTCGCCGGCGTGGCCTTCCACGCCCTTGCCGGTTTTCGCGGCAAAGCTCGTTATGTCGACAAAAGTCGCGCCACGCTCCTCGGCGCCGGCGACGATGGCCTCTGCCAGCGGGTGTTCGGAGCCGCGCTCCAGACTGGCGGCAAACGACAGCAGGCGGGCTTCGTCGATACCGCCTTGGGCGGTGACGATATCGGTGAGGTTGGGCCTGCCTTCCGTCAGCGTACCGGTCTTGTCGACGATCAGGGTATCGACCTTGGCGAAGCGCTCCAGCGCCACGGCGTCACGCACCAGCACGCCTTCTTGCGCCCCCCGACCGGTGGCGATCATGATCGACATCGGCGTTGCAAGCCCGAGCGCGCAGGGGCAGGCGATGATCAGCACGGCGATGGCGGCGAGCAGCGCATGCGCCAGCCGTGGCTCTGGCCCGACAAACGCCCAGACGGCGAAGGCGATGATGGCAACGGCCACGACGGTGGGCACGAAGACGGCAGACACGCGGTCGACCATCGTCTGGATCGGCGCGCGCGATCGCTGCGCCTTGGCGACCAGCTCGACGATGCGCGACAGCGTCGTGTCCGCGCCGACTTTTTCGGCCAGCATGATCAGCGTGCCGTTCCTGTTGATCGTTCCGCCGGTCAGTGCATCGCCCTTGGTCTTTTCGACCGGCAGCGGTTCGCCCGTGATCATCGATTCGTCGATGGTCGATTGGCCGTCGACAACTGAGCCGTCCACCGGCACGCGCTCGCCGGGGCGCACGCGCAGCCGGTCGCCGGACTGGATCTGATCGACGGGCATATCGGTCTCGCTGCCGTCGGCGCCGATGCGCCGCGCGGTCTTGGGGGCGAGGTCGAGCAGGGCGCGGATCGCCGAGCCGGTGCGCTCGCGTGCCTTCAGCTCCAGCACCTGGCCGACGAAGACCAGCGCGACGATGACCGAGGCCGCCTCGAAATAGACGGGTATGGCCTGACCGTGGCCGTGAAAGCCCATCGGGAACAGGCCGGGCGCCAATGTGGCGACCAGGCTGTAGAGATAGGCCGTGCCGACGCCGAGGCCGATCAGCGTCCACATGTTGGGGCTGCGGTTGACCAGCGAATTCCAGGCGCGGCGGAAGAAGGGCAGGGCGGCCCAGAGCACGACCGGTGACGCCAGGGCAAGCTCGATCCATGTGGCGGTGGGCTCTCCGATCCAGTCGCGCAACGGCAGGCCAAGCATCGGTCCCATACTGAGGATCAAAAGGGGCAGCGACAGCGCGGCGCTGATCCAGAGGCGGCGGGTAAAATCGACAAGCTCCGGGTTCGGGCCTTCATCGGTCGCGGGGATGCCCATCGGCTCCAGCGCCATGCCGCATTTCGGGCAATCGCCCGAATGGTCGCTGATGACCTCGGGATGCATCGGGCAGGTATAGAGCGTGCCCTTCGGGATCGGCTTCGGCGCTGGCCTGTTTCCGTCGCGATAGGCGGTGGGATCGGCCTCGAACTTCGCTTTGCAACCGGCGGAGCAGAAATAGAATTTCTCCCCTTCATGCTTCAGGAAATGCCGCGCGCTGGCGCGATCCACATCCATGCCGCAGACGGGATCCTTGGCGGCCAGATAGTTTTCCGGTGCCGCCTCGAATTTCTTCCGGCAACCATCACAGCAGAAATGGAACGTGCGGCCGTTATAGTCGAGCGAGGGCTTGCCGGCCTTTGGGTCGACAATCATGCCGCAGATGGGATCGCGGATCACCGTATCCTGCTGTTCGCCGTGTTGGTGATCATGGCCGTGATGGCTGTGATCATGTTCGTCATGCAATGCCATGGAAAACTCCAGTGCCCGGAAGTGAGCGTCGGATAGGTTTATGAACCTTCCTGTTACTGGAAGGTCAAGGAGAAAAATAGGAAATCCTGTCCACAGTTGAAAGGGGGTGCTTTCTAGCCCGATGCAGCGAGCGGTGATAAGTTCCGCAAGATCGAAGCAATCATGTGATTCCAATGCGATATGATCTTTCCGCCCTACCGTTGACCACACTTCTGCCTGCGATGACCAAAGCGGAGGATATGTTGGCGCGGCTGGATGAGCGGGTCTTGCGGCATGTGGTCGCCGACGGTTTCCGGGAGCGCGGGCATTTTTTCGATGCGGTCGGCGCGCTCTGGGTCGGCGGCGAGCTGGTGCATGTCGAGGATCTGGTGCTGCATGATGCGCGTATGGATGCGCGCACGCCGACGCATGAGCTGACCATTGCCCATGCCGTACTGCGCGTCCGCCGCCGGCTATGGAATGCTGAGCCTTCCTGGGGGTTGGAGGCTGCCGGTCTCTCGACGCTGCGCGGCGATGTCGGCGAGATCGAGGAAACCGCCACGTCGCGTCCCACATCCACCGCAATCTCGGGGGCGGAAACGGAAGAGGTTGACGAGGACGAAGATGATTTCGGCGTGGACTTTGCCGAGATCGATGCGGTGATCGCCCGTTCCGACCAGGTGCTGAACGGAGAGATTCCGGATGCGCGGCCCGAGACCGTGGACGATCCGCTGGGGCTGGTTCATGATGAGGACTGGGATGAAGGCGAGCGCTTGGAGAGCTGGCGTGCCATCATCCGTCAGGCCGATCTTCTGCCGCCCGCCCTGGGTGCCGCCATACTCTTCGATGCCTGGGAGCGGATCGAGCCGCTGCGGCGGCAGCATTGGCTGGGCAGCCTGCTCGTCAGCGCTTATCTGCGCAGCCGCGGCAAGGTCGTATCGCATCTTCTCTGCCTGAATGTCGGCCTGAAATCCGTTCGCCACGAACGCCGTCGCGCGCCGGATCGCACTACGCGTCTGATGGCATTTCTCGAGGCCATGGCGCTTTCGGCCGATGCGGGGCTGAAGGAGCTCGATCGCCTGTCGCTCGCCAAGCTGCAGATGGAGCGGCGGCTGAAGGATCGCAGGTCGAACAGCAGCCTGCCCGATGTCATAGAGATCGTGCTTTCGCGGCCGATCGTTTCCGCCAAGATGATCGCCCGCCATGCCGGGGTCACCTCCCGCGGCGCTCTCAACCTCGTGGCTGAACTTGGCGTGCGCGAAATGACCGGGCGCGGGCGCTATCGCGGCTGGGGGGTGCTTTAGGTCGAAAAGGACCGAATTTCAGAGAGGACAGCGGAGACGTGCGCTGTCGGCCGTCGTTTTGCAACCACAACCCTGGTTTTTGTTCAATGTGACAGTTTGTTAAGCTAAGCCACGCGAAAATGGACAAAATTTAATGGCCTAACCAAATTCCTAAGTGGGGCGATGCAAGCTAAAGTCGCGCTCATATTGCGTCGGCGGATTGTTTGAAAGCCGGGCGCCCTGAAGGAAGGTGTATTGATGGCTCGGACATTTCGGGTCCTGATATCGGTAGCTGTGATTGGCGCCGTGGCTTATGGCGCCTACGCGACGCGGGATCGCTGGCTCGGCGGTGCGGAGCGCCTGCTTGGCATTCAAGGAGCAGCTGCGCCCGGTGAGCAGGCCCAGGGCGAACGCCGGAGTGGTCAGGGGCAGGGCTCCGGTCAACGCCAGGGCGGTGGCGGGCGGCGTGGCGGCCTTTCGCAGTTCAGCGGTCCTGTTCCGGTGCTGGCGGCGGATGCGACGGCCACTGACGTGCCGGTTTATATCGACGGCGTCGGCTCGGTGAAGGCGCTGAACACGGTGACGGTGCGCGCGCAGGTCAACGGGAAGATCGTCGAGATCGATTTCGACGAAGGTCAGGACATCAGAAAAGGCGATGTCATCGCCCGCATCGACGATGCTGTCTACAAGGCACAGCGCGATCAGGCGGTTGCCAAGAAGGCGCAGGACGAAGCCTTGCTCGCCGGCGCCCAGCGTGACCTTGCCCGTTATCAGCTCATGGTGAAGAGCGCTTCTGGCACGCAACAGCAAGTGGATACCCAGCTATCCCTGGTGGCCCAATATACAGCGCAGATCCAGGTCGATCAGGCCGCCATCGAAAGCGCGCAGGCGACGCTCGATTATACGACGATCAAGGCGCCGATCGACGGTCGCACCGGCATCCGCAATGTCGACATCGGCAATCTCGTCAGTTCGTCCGATACGACGGGTATCGTCACGCTGTCGCAGATCAGGCCGATTTCCGTCCTCTTCTCCATTCCGCAACAGCAACTCGCCCGCGTCAACGCGGCAAATGCGGCCGGTGCGCTTTCCGTCCAGGCGATGGCGAGCGACGGCCAGACGGTGGTTGATAAGGGCACGCTGGCGGTGGTGGACAACCAGGTCGATCCCACCACGGGCACGGTGAAGCTGAAAGCCAATTTTCCGAACGACAAGCTCGCGCTTTGGCCGGGCGCCTTCATCAATGCCCGCCTGCTGGTCGAGACCCTGAAGGGCGTCACGGTCATCCCGACCGCCGCCGTCCAACGTGGACCGAACGGCACGTTCGTCTATATCATCAAACAGGATCAGTCGGTCGCGATGAAGCCGGTGAAGGTGCGTCAGCAGGACGATTCTCTGGCCGTCATTGCCGATGGCGTCGCCGCCGGCGACAAGGTGGTGACGACGGGCTTTGCCCGCCTGCAGGATGGTTCGAAGGTCCAGATTTCCGCCGGCACCGCTCCGGATGCGACGACACCTGATACGAATGGGCAGCCCGTCGCCGCAAATCCGACGCAGGCCGACGGCAACGCGGCCAATGACGGCCAGCGGCCGCATCGCCAGCACAATGGTCAGGGCGATGGCAATGGCAGCCATCGCAAACAGAACGCCGACGGCGGCAACGGTGCC
Organism: Martinezella rhizogenes; assembly: GCF_000799715.1. GTDB lineage: Bacteria > Pseudomonadota > Alphaproteobacteria > Rhizobiales > Rhizobiaceae > Rhizobium > Rhizobium rhizogenes_C. The sequence continues at coordinate 6,732 of NZ_JUHG01000002.1, read as the reverse complement.
AATCCCGCCCCCAATGCGGATGGCGGTGCTGCCGCCTCCACCAATTCAACCGCCACGCCAGCGCCGCAGCAATGAACGTCTCGTCGCTCTTCATCTCCCGGCCGGTCGCCACCTCGCTTCTCGGGGTGGCCGTCCTGCTGGGTGGTATTCTCGGCTTTCTCTTCCTGCCGGTCGCGCCGTTGCCGCAGGTGGATTTTCCGACGATCCAGGTGACGACGCAGCTTCCCGGAGCCGATCCCGATACGATGGCGGCATTGGTGACCGCGCCGCTGGAGCGGCCGCTCGGTCAGATCCCATCGCTGGCGTCGATGACGTCTTCGAGCGCCTTCGGCATCAGCCAGATCACCCTGCAATTCGATCTCGGCCGTGACATCGACGGGGCGGCGCAGGACGTGCAGGCGGCGATCAATGCCGCCGGCTCGACCCTGCCGCGCACATTGCCCTATCCGCCGACCTATTCGAAGGTGAACCCGGCCGATACGCCGATCGTGACGCTCGCGCTGCGCTCCAACAGCTATTCGATCCGTGAACTCAGCGATTTCGCCGACACGATGATGGCGCAGCGGCTGAGCGAGGTCTCCGGTGTCGGCGACGTCAGCATCCAGGGCGGCGTCAAGCCCGCCATTCGCATCCAGGCGGACCTGCCGCGCCTTGCCTCCTATGGTTTGGCGCTGGAGGATCTGCGCACGGCGATCACCAACGCCAGCGTCGCCGGTGCCAAGGGCGCTCTCGACGGCACGAATCAGAGCTTCACGCTCGCCGCCAACGACCAGATCATCGATCCCAATATCTACAAATCCGTCATCGTCGCCTATCGCAACAATGCACCGGTGCAATTGAAGGACGTCGCGACCGTCGTCGAGGGGCTGGAGAATACGCGCGTCGGCGCCTGGTATCAGGGCCAGCCCGCCGTCATTCTGGATATCATGCGCCAGCCGGGCGCCAACGTCATCCAGACGGTCGAAAGCGTCCTAAAGCAACTCCCGAAGCTCAAGCAGGCGATGCCGGCCGGCATCTCGCTCGACATCGTCAACGACCGCACGGAGACCATCCGCGCCTCGATCCATGATGTGCAATGGACGCTCGTCGTCAGCATCGGTCTCGTTATCCTCGTCGTTCTCCTGTTCCTGCGGACGGCGACGGCGACCTTCATTGCCGGCGTCGCCCTGCCGCTATCGCTGATTGCGACCTTCGGCGTCATGTGGTTCGCCGGCTTCAGCCTCGACAATCTCTCGCTGATGGCGCTGACCATTGGCACCGGCTTCGTCGTCGACGACGCCATCGTGATGATCGAGAACATCGCCCGCCATATCGAGGAGGGCGAAAGCCCGATGCAGGCGGCGCTGAAGGGTGCCGGCGAAATCGGCTTCACCATCATCTCGCTGACCGTCTCGCTGGTCGCCGTCTTCATTCCGCTGCTGTTCATGACCGGCATCGTCGGGCGCATGTTCCGCGAATTCGCGTTGACGCTGACCATCGCCGTGGTGGTGTCGGCGGTGATTTCGCTGACGTTGACGCCGATGATGTGTGCTCGCATCCTGCGCAAACCCAGAGAGCATCGCCGCGGTATCCTGGCCGGCGCCGACCGCTTCATGGAGTGGTTGATCGAAGGCTATCGCCGCAGTCTCGTCTGGGCGGTCGACCGTAGCGCCATGATGCTGCTCATCACGATGGTGACGCTCGTCGCCACCATCGCGCTTTACGTCGTCATTCCCAAGGGCTTCCTGCCGGCGCAGGATACCGGTCTGATCACCGCTGTCGTCGAGACGGAGCCGACAACCTCCTTCGAAGCCATGAAGCAGGTCCAGGCGACGGTGTCCGACCGGCTGCGCAAGGACCCGGACGTGACGGGCGTCGTCTCCGTCATCGGCGCCGGCGCCAGCAACCTGACCCTCAACACCGGCAATATCAGCCTTGTGCTGAAGCCGAGGAGCCAGCGAAACTCCTCGGCTGCTGACATCATCGACCGGATGCGCGACGAGGTGGCCGATCTGCCCGGCATCCACGTCACCTTCCAGAGCGTGCGGGATATTTCGATCAGCACGCGCGCCAGCCGCGCGCCCTATCAATATACGCTGACCGCCACGGATACGGCGACCGTGGTCGACTGGGCCGGAAAATTGGCGCAGCGGCTGCAACAAAGCCCGAAGCTGATCGACGTCGCCTCGGAAGTCGAGATGGGCGGCGGTCGTATCTTCGTCGATGTCGATCGCGAGACAGCCTCGCGCCTCGGCGTCTCGATGCAGGCCGTCAGCGATACGCTGAACGACGCTTTTGGCCAGAGGCAGATCGCCACGATCTATGGCCAGGCCAACCAGTATCGCGTCATCCTGGAGGCAGCGCCGCAATATCAATCGGACCCGAAATCGCTCGACAAGCTCTATGTCGCCGGGACCAGCGACACACAGGTGCCGCTCAATGCCTTCACCACGGCGACATTCACGACGGCGCCGCTGGTCATCAGCCATGACGAACAGTTTCCGGCCGTAACCATCAGCTTTGATCTTGCCAAGGGCGCCTCGCTCAGCGACGCCGTGGCCGAAGTTCAGACGGCCGAACAGGATATCGGCATGCCTGATACCATCCAGCGCAGCTATTCCGGCGATGCCGAGGAGTTCGCTTCGTCGCTGGCCGGCGAGCCCTGGCTGATTCTCGCGGCTGTCGTGACCATCTATATTGTCCTCGGCCTTCTCTATGAAAGTGCCGTGCATCCGATAACGATCCTGTCGACCCTGCCGTCGGCGGGCGTCGGCGCGCTGCTGGCACTGATGCTCTTCGGTCAGGACCTGTCGATCATCGCGCTGATCGGCATCGTGCTCCTGATGGGCATCGTCAAGAAGAACGCGATCATGATGATCGATTTCGCGCTGGAGGCCGAGCGCAAGGAGGGGCTGCCGCCGCGCGAGGCGATCCTGAAAGCTTCGATCCTGCGTTTCCGCCCGATCATGATGACGACGCTGGCCGCGCTCTTCGGCGCACTGCCGCTGGCGCTGGCGCAAGGCACGGGTGCGGAGCTGCGCATCCCCCTCGGCATCACCATCATCGGCGGCCTGGTGCTCTCCCAGCTCCTGACGCTCTATACGACGCCGGTGATCTATCTCGCCTTCGAGAACCTGCGTGCCCGCATCGTCGGCCGACCGACGGGCACGCCGGCTCCGGAGCTGGACGAAGTCGTGGGTGGCGAGACATGAACCTCTCCGAGCCGTTCATCAAACGTCCTGTCGGCACGACGCTTCTGGCGATCGGGCTGGTGATCCTCGGCATCGTTTCCTATCGCTTCCTGCCGGTGGCAAGCCTGCCGACCGTCGATCTGCCGACGATCGTCATTTCGGCTAGCCGTCCTGGCGCCGACCCCGCCAGCATGGCGGCGAGCGTCGCGGCACCGCTCGAGCGGCATCTCGGCACCATCGCCGGCATCACGCAGCTGACCTCGGTCAGTTCGCTCGGCTCGAGCAGCATCGTCGCGCAATTCGATCTGTCGCGCAGCGTCGATGGCGCGGCGCAGGATGTGCAGGCGGCACTGAATGCGGCGGCGACTGATCTGCCCGGCGATCTGCCGACGTTGCCCTCTTTCCGCAAGATCAATCCGGCCGCGGCTCCTGTCCTGATCCTGGCGCTGACATCGGACAATGTGCCGGCCAGCGCGATCTATGACGCGGCCGACACGATCGCCGTACAGCGCATATCGCAAGTCGACGGTGTCGGGCAGGTGTCGGTCAGCGGCGCCGATCAGCCGGCGGTTCGCGTCAGGCTCGATCCCGACCGTCTCTCGGCCATGGGTCTGTCGCTTGATGCCGTCCGCACGGCGATCGTCAATGCCAGCGTGCTCGGCCCAGCCGGCTCGATCGACGGCAGCAACGCTGCCTTCTCCATCGACCTGAACAGCCAGTTGCGGACGCCGGAGGCCTATGGCCGCCTCGTCGTGAGCAGCGCCAACGGTACCGCCGTGCGCCTCTCCGATATCGCAACGGTCGAGCCGGGCGTGCGCAACAGCCGCTCCGATGCCTGGTTTAACGGCAAGCCCGCGGTGCTGCTCAACATCACCAAGGAAGCGGACGCCAACGTCATCGCCACGGTCGATGGCGTCAAGGCGCTGATCCCGGAGCTGCAGCGCCTGATCCCGGCCGGTGTCCATATCGCCGTTCTCTCCGATCGCACCACAACGATCCATGCCAGCGTCACCGACATGCAATGGACGCTGCTTGCCACCGTCTGCCTGGTGATGAGTGTGGTCTTCATCTTCCTGCGGCGTGCCACGCCGACGTTCGCGGCCGGGGTCACCGTACCATTGTCGCTGTGCGGCACCTTTGCCGCCATGTGGCTGTTCGGATTGTCGATCGACAATCTGTCGCTGATGGCGCTGGCGGTCTCCGTCGGTTTCGTCGTCGACGATGCCATCGTGATGATCGAAAACATCTACGCCAATCTCGAAGCCGGCATGAAGCCGATGCGGGCGGCGCTGGAAGGAGCCAAGCAGATCGGCTTTACCGTCGTCTCGATCAGCCTGTCGCTACTCGCCGCCTTCATTCCGCTGTTCTTCATGGGTGGCATCGTCGGGCGATTTTTCCAGACCTTTTCGCTGACGCTCGGTTTCACCATCGTCGTCTCCACACTGGTGTCGCTGACGCTGACGCCGATGATCTGCGGCCATCGCCTGCGTGCGCATGACATCGAGGCTGAGCGCGGCCTGTTTGCCCGGATCGTCGAGGGAACGCTCGGCGCGATCACCAATTTCTATGGCCGGACGCTGAAGGCGGTGCTGCATCATCGCGTCCTCTCCGTCCTCATTATCCTCGCCTGCGTCGTCATGTCGGCCTATCTCTACGTCAAGGTGCCGAAGGGTTTCATTCCGCAGGACGATACCGGCTTCATTCAGGGCGGTACACAGGCGGCGACCGATATCTCCTATCCGGCCATGGTCAAGCTGCAGCTGCAGGCCGCCGATATCGTCGGCAAGGATCCGGCCGTCTCCGGCGTCGGCTCATCCGTCGGCGGCGGCGGATTTTCCAGTTCGATCAATCGCGGACAGCTGTTCATTTCGCTGAAGCCGGAATCGGAGCGCGTGTCGACCGCCGAGGTGATCGACCGACTGCGCAAGCAGCTGATGACCATTCCCGGTCTCAGCACCTTTCTGTTTTCACCGGGCGATATCCGCGCCGGTGGGCGCCAGTCGCAGTCGCAATATCAGTTCACCATCTGGGGGGCGAATTACGATGAGCTGGTGGAATGGGCGCCGAAAGTGCTCACGCGCATGCAGGCCCTGCCGCAGCTGACCGATGTCGCCACCGACCGGCAGCCAAACGGTCTGCAGGCGACGGTCAACATCAACCGCAGCGAGGCCTCGCGGCTTGGCGTCAGCATCCAGTCGATCGACGCGGCGCTCAACAATGCCTTCGCACAGCGGCAGGTTTCGACGATCTACACCCAGCGCAACCAGTATCGTGTCGTGCTGGAGGCCAATCCGGACTATGCCCGCGATCCCAACGATATCTCCAAGCTCTATGTGCCCGCCTCGGATGGCACACAGGTCCCGCTGAGCGCCGTAGCGTCGATCGACCGGACGCTGGCGCCGCTGGTGGTCAATCATCAGGGGCAATATCCCTCCGTGACGATTTCTTACAATCTGGCGCTCAACAGCGTGCTGCAAGTGGCGAACGATGCCATTCAGACGGCGGTGCTCGAGATGCATCTGCCCGACGAGCTGCACGCGGATTTCGCCGGCGATGCCGCCAGCGTCACGCAGTCCTCGGGCAGTCAGCCGCTGCTGCTTCTGGCGGCGCTGCTGACGGTCTACATCGTCCTTGGCATTCTCTACGAGAGCCTGGCGCATCCACTGACGATCATCTCGACGTTGCCGTCGGCCGGTCTCGGCGCGCTGCTGGCGCTGATCATCAGCGGCACGGAGCTGACGATTATCGCCTTCATCGGCATCATTCTGTTGATCGGCCTCGTCAAGAAGAACGGCATCATGATGGTGGATTTCGCGTTGCAGGGTGAGCGCAAGCTTGGCCTACCCTCTGAGGAAGCGATTTATCAGGCTTGCATGCAACGCTTCCGCCCGATCCTGATGACGACGCTCGCAGCCCTCATGGGCGCCATCCCGCTGATCATCGCCACCGGCCCCGGCGCGGAGCTGCGCCGTCCCTTGGGGATCACCATCGTCGGCGGCCTGGTCGTTTCACAGATCCTGACGCTTTATACGACGCCGATCATCTATCTGATGCTGGCGAAACTGCATGCGAGATGGTCTGCGAAGCAGGAGCCGGTGTCTTCGGCCGTTTCCTCATCGACCTGAGCCGGCTATGGCTACGGCTTGATCTGCCAGCTTTGGCCCTCGAGCGCGCATATGCTGCTGCCTTGTGATCGTTCATATCCAGACCAAAACACCAGGGGCTCCGGCGATATGGTCGGAGCCCCTGGTGTTTATGACGGTATGTGGGCCGGGCGGATAGTCCGTCGGTTTGCCGCGCGTCAGGATTGGGCGGTCTCTGGCGTCGCGGTGCCAGTCGTTCCCACCTTGCCCTTGAAGACGCGCCTTACGGAGACGAAGAGCAGCGGGATGAAGAAGACGCCGAGGACGGTGGCCGAGATCATGCCGCCCATGACGCCGATGCCGATCGAGTTCTGGCTGCCGGAGCCGGCGCCATTGGCGATCGCCAGCGGCATGACGCCGAGGATGAAGGCAAGCGAGGTCATCAGGATCGGCCGCAGACGCTGGCGGGATGCCTCCAG
>NZ_JUHG01000001.1 GCF_000799715.1 Martinezella rhizogenes | reverse complement strand
TTCAACCCTGCAAGACTGGAACGCTACCTCATCATGGCCAACCAGGCGGGGACCACTTCGGTGGTGGTGCTGACCAAGGCCGACACCGTCGCCGATGCCGACACATTTCAGCAGCAAGCCATGGCGTTACAGCGCGGTTTGCCGGTCGTTATTTTGAATGCGCGGTCGGCAGACGCAATTCTCGCGCTGAAGCCTTGGTGCGGCGCCGGGCAAACCGTGGCGCTGGTGGGATCCTCCGGCGTCGGAAAATCGACGCTGGTGAACACCTTGGCTGGGGCGGGGTCTGAAACCCTACAAAAGACCGGAGACATCCGCGAACATGATGCGAAGGGCAGGCACACCACAACGGCGCGATCCCTGCATGCGATTGCCGGCGGCGGTTGGGTCATCGATACGCCCGGAATTAGAACGCTCTATGTGAGTGATGTTACCGACGGCATCGATACCTTGTTTAGCGAAATCACCGATCTGGCTCCGCTTTGCCGATTTCGCGATTGCACGCACGCTCACGAGCCGGGCTGTGCCGTACAGGCGGCCGTTGCCACCGGCGCGTTGGCCGCCGATCGACTGGAACGTTGGCGTAACTTGCTTGAGGAAAACCGCGGCAGAACGCCGGTGCTTACCGGGCCGCGGGGCAACAAGATTGTCCGGAAGAATAAATACTGAACGGACATCACGCCTCAGATACCCGTTCTTTCAAGGGGCTGCCATGTGGGTTGGGGGTGGCTGCATCGATTGATGACGTCCCTTGCCCAACCTTCTTCGTCATCGAAAATAAACGCCCCTCAGACTCAGATAAGAAAAACGCCGAGGCGGCGATTTGCGGCGATGCCGCAAGAGCATTCAGCCAAGTTTGTACGCTGACTATCCCATTCAATCCAACAGGCTTCAGCACTCCGCTGCAGCCAACAAGATCGGAGACTTCCATGTCTGACAAGAAAACAAGCGCTGTGGCAGCACAGCAGCCTTACGAGCCGATTCCCTTTGCCAAAAAGCACCGCATATCCGTGGAGGATGCAAAGGCTATCATTGAAAAGCACGGTTCAGACCGAAAGTCGGCCGACAAGGAAGGGCGACGCGTGAGTGTTTAACGAAGGCCCGATTCTGTAACTGTTCGGCATTGGTGCGTGGATCGAATTTCAACGTCCTTCTGATACCTCAAGAAGAATCACTTTTCAGGAGGCAAACCATTCGTCGATTCTCGTCTGATTCTGTAAGGAATGTAGGCCCGGGGCGCCCACGGACCCCGATGCCGGTCAGGTCATGTAGACGCCGCCGGTCACGTTTATGCCTTGACCGGTCATGAAGCGGGCGCTGTTCGAGCACAGGAAGACCACCACGTCGGCGACATCCTCCGGCGTTTCGATGCGCCCCAACGGCGTCTGCCCTACATATTCATTGAACACCTGTTCGGCGCTGATGCCGCGCAAACTCGCCTCCCATTCGATTTCGCGGCTTTGCATGCCAGTCTTGACGAAGCCGGGGCACACCGCATTCACCCGAATGCCGGTCGGCGCCAACTCGCGCGCGAAGGCCTGCGTCCATCCCAGCACCGCAAACTTGCTGGCCGAATAGTGTGCCAGTAGCGGCGCTCCGACCTTTGCGGCGAGCGATGCCGTGTTGACGATGCAGCCGCTTCCCTGTGCCACCAGATGGCGCCCGGCGATCTGGTTGGTGAGGAAAATGCCGCGGGTGTTGACGTCGAAGTTGAAATCCCATTCCTCGTCAGTCAGTTCCAGCGCCTTCTGCATTGTGGAGACGCCGGCATTGGCAATGACGATCTCGCAGCCTCCGATCAACGAGACCGCCTTAGCGAACGCGGCTTCGACGGATACGCGCTGACGAACATCGATCTCGACAGCCACCGAACCGCCGCCGATGGATTGCGCCGCCCGTTCTGCCGCGGCGAAGTCGATATCGGCAATCGCGATGGTCACACCCTGCGCCGCCAGCGCCCTTGCGATCGCAAAACCGATGCCGGTAGCACCGCCGGTCAGAAAGGCGCGACGCCCCTCAAGCTCGGGGAAAACGGGTTGTTGCATGGCTGCTCCTTATTGTCATTTTTTGAAAACGTATCCAACAAAATCTAACTTCGCAAATGTTTTTTTTGTTTGATTAAGTTCGTTTGGCTGTTTATGTTCCGGGCAGATGACGGGCCCGGCTCGGATGCAAAATGCCGGTCGGTCCGTGCTCGAAGCTCCCGCGCCTGTGGGGTCTATCGGACATAACAGAGGCCGCCCATGGAAATCGGGCGGTACAACATGGTGCCGCCGAAGGATTTGATAATGGTTTTTGAATGTTTTGGAGATCGCAAGAAGGCTGTCATAGCGATGGCCCATATCGGCGCCCTTCCTGGTTCGCCGCTTTACAACGCCGATGGCGGACTTCAGAAGCTGATCGATGACGTTGCCTCCGACGTCGAGAAGCTTCAGGCCAGCGGTGTCGATGCGATCATGTTCGGAAACGAGAACGATCGCCCTTACGTCTTCAAGGGATCGCCGGAGAGCATCGCGGCGATGACCGCCATCGTGCAGGCCACAAAGCCTTCGCTGAAGGTGCCTTTCGGCGTCAACTATCTCTGGGATCCGCTGTCGAGCGTCGCGATCGGCGCGGTGACAGGCGCAAGCTTCGTGCGCGAAATCTTCACCGGCCTGTTCGCATCCGACATGGGTCTCTGGCAGCCGGATTGCGCCAGCGCTGCCCGTCTTCGCGCCAATCTCGGCCGTAGTGACATGAAGATGTTGTTTAACATCAACGCCGAGTTCGCCCACTCGCTCGATCAGCGCCCGATCGCGTTGCGTGCCAAGAGCGCGGTGTTCTCGTCGGTTGCCGACGCGATCCTGGTTTCCGGCCCGATCACCGGGCAGCCGGCCAATCAGTCAGACCTGCGCGAGGTTTGCGAAGCCGTCAAGGATGTGCCTGTTTTCGCCAATACCGGCGTCAATATCGACAACATCCGCGACATCTTTTCCATGGCGCAGGGCTGTGTGATCGGCACCCACTTCAAAGTCGATGGCAATACGTGGAACGCCGTTGACGCAAGCCGCGTCAAGCGCTTCATGGATGTCGTGGAATCGTTACGCTAATACAGGAAGTTATCATGACTGCGGTCATTGGGCTGGATATCGGCACGACGTCCACCATCGGGATTCTCATCGGCCTACCGGATCGGATCCTTGCCATGGCGTCACGGCCGGTCACACTTTCCTCGCCCCAGGCCGGCTGGGCCGAGGAAAATCCTCAGGATTGGTGGGCGAATGCCTGCGCCATCATCACCGAGCTTTTGGAGGTTTCCGGTCTCGCCGCATCCGACATCACGGGCATCGGGGTGACGGGCATGCTGCCCGCCGTTGTTCTTCTCGACAGGGAAGGTGCCGTCCTTCGGCCGAGCATTCAGCAAAGCGACGGCCGCTGCGGCGCCGAGGTCGAGGACCTGCGGGCGGAATGGGATGAAGCCGACTTTCTAGCCAGGGCAGGCAACGGCATCAATCAGCAACTCGTTACAGCCAAGCTGCGCTGGATCGAAAAGAACGAGCCGGATGTGTTTGCCCGGGTCGCAACTGTGTTCGGCTCCTACGACTATATTAATTACCGGCTGACCGGCATGCGCGCGGTGGAGCAGAACTGGGCGCTGGAGGCCGGTTTCGTCAACGTCGCGACTGATGCCATTGACGACGAACTGGTGCTCCTGGCGCATATCAACCGGGACGTTGTTCCGCCAAAGCGTGCCTCCTCGGAAATCATGGGGCATGTGGATGCCCGCGGATCGGCCGAGACAAAGCTCGCCGTCGGCACGCCGGTTGTCGGCGGCGCGGCGGACATGATTGCGTCCGCCCTCGGCGCCGGCGTGATCGATGCGGGCGACGTGCTACTGAAATTCGGCGGTGCGGTGGATATTCTGACGGCGACCGACGTCGTCAAGCCGGATCCACGGCTCTTTCTCGACTATCATCTCGTGCCCGGGCTCTACATGCCGAACGGTTGCATGTCGACCGGCGGCTCGGTGCTGAACTGGTTCGCCGAAACCTTTGCCGGTGGAGAACGGGCGGCGGCACTGGCGGCTGGGCGTAGCATTCACCAGCATCTCGACGTGCTTGCCGGTAGCAAGCCGGCCGGCGCCGACGGCCTGACGATCCTACCGTATCTTCTCGGCGAGAAGACGCCGATTCATGATCCGGCGGCGCGGGGCGTGATTGAGGGCCTGACACTGTCCCACGACATTGGCCATATATGGCGGGCGCTGCTCGAATCCTATGCCTACGCGATCCGCCATCATGTCGAGGTGCTGGTCGACATGGGCCACGAACCGAAGCGTTTCCTAGTGTCGGATGGTGGATCCCAAAGCACTGTCTGGATGCAGATCGTGGCGGATGTGCTCAATGCACCGTTGCAGCGGCTTTCCGGCCATCCCGGCTCCTGCATCGGCGCGGCCTGGGCTGCGGCGGTCGGCGTGGGTCTCGAAAGTGACTGGCGTAGCGTCACCCGTTTCGTCACCTTCTCCGAGGTTCTGGGGCCAGAAGCCGAAAACATTGCCACTTACGAGGCCGGTTATCACCGCTATCGCGAGCTTTATGAGCGCGTTGCGCCGACTTGGAAGCGCCGTTCATGACGCGGACGCGATTTTCAGCCGTCGCTTGGGATATAGATGGCACGCTGGTCGACAGCGAGCCTCTGCACCATCGTGCACTGGTCGCGGCCTCGTTGGAGTTCGGCACTGATCTTCGTGATCTGCCCGACATGGCGTTTCGCGGAATCCATATGGGGAATGTATGGCTCATGCTGCGCGACAGGCTGCCGCCAACACTTCAGGAGGCCGATTGGATCGCTGCAATCAATCGCCATTACGTCGCCGGCCGGCACTCTCTCGTCGCCATCCCCGGGGCCGTGGACATTGTCCGCGACCTTCATCTTCTCGGAATACCGCAGGTCTGCGTTTCCAATTCATGTCGAGCGATTGTAGACGCCAATCTCGAGGCGCTCGGGGTAAGCTCCTGTATCGACTTCTCTATCAGCCTCGATGACGTCAGCGAGGGTAAGCCTTCGCCTGTGCCCTACCGTATGGCCGCCGAGCGGCTTGATCTGGTGCCCGAAACCGTGGTCGCGGTCGAAGACAGCAGCACGGGCGTTCGCTCGGCGCATGCAGCCGGTCTCTACGCCGTGTTCCTCAGTACCGGCGAAAATGCTGGCCACGCGGAAAACGCCCCCCTGGCGCGTGTCATCGACAATCTGTTTCTTCTCCGAGAGCTTTTGGGGACTGAACATGCGCTTTCCCCACAGGCGTGAGAAATGTGCGTCTGTACATCAATGCAAGCTCAGGCGTATCCTGAATCGCTGTTGTATGTTTGATTCGAACATACCATGTTTGAAGGGGCGGTCCCGAGGCGCTCAGACAGCTGGTGAGAACGAGAACGAGACAAGGGCCAGATGACGAGCGAGCAGTCCGCTTCGAAACCGAATGAACGTCCGAAATTCCTTGCGCAGGTCAGGCAGGCGGCGATCGTCAGCGAGATCAGTCGGGCCGGGTCCGTGACGGTCAGTGATCTCGCCCAGCAGTTGGCCGTGTCCGAGATGACGGTGAGGCGCGATCTCGTCGAGCTGGAGAAGGACGGCAGGCTGATCCGCACGCATGGCGGCGCCGTCAAGCCGGATCGCGCGCCGACAATTGCCGTGACCGACAATTTCGACGGGGAAGAGCCAGCTTTCGACGCTCGTCTTGCCCGCAACGTCTCTCTCAAGCGACGGATTGCCGCGGTCGCCGCAGAGCTGGCGAACGGGGCGCGCAGCATTGCGCTGGATGTGGGAACCACCACCTATTTTGTCGCCGAGGCATTCGCCCCGCGCGCCCAGGCCAAGATTTTCACCAACAGTATTCGCAGCGCCGGTCAACTTTCTAGCAGGGGCGTGGAAACCTATCTTGCCGGCGGCAAGATACGCAGCGAGGAAATGTCGACCAGCGGGCCTTCCGCGGTCGGCCAGTTCGAAACGCTGTGGTTCGACATCGCCTTCGTGGGGGTATCGGGGCTCACCGCGGATGGAATTTTCGACTATTCATTCGAGGAAACGGACATGAAGCGCGTCTATCTCACGCGTGCTTCCCGAAGGGTCGTGCTCTGCGATTCGACGAAGTTCGATCGCATGTCGCTGGTGCTGGTCGCCGGTCTTGGCGAGTTCAACACCCTGATTTGCGACGAGGCGCCGACGGGTGCACTCGATAGCGCCTTGAAGAAGGCAGGCGTCGAGATCATCGTCGCCCGATAAGAACCAGCGCTCCTTCGTCCACACTCTAGCCTCGTGACCGCAACGCCCACACGATTGGCGGTGAAGTGGAGTGGCCCCTGTCATTATCCGTGGCTGGCTGCCACGTTAAGCCGGAATATCGGTTGATATTTGTTACATTATGTTTGATATTGTTTATATCTTTAAAATTCAAACCGAAGACGCCCGGTGACGGGAGTTGGTGCGACAGGATCCGCGATGCCGCAGCTTGCAAATATTCCAGCATTCCAGAGTCCTGCCGATAGGCGCGCGGTTGCGTCGTTGATTGCGCAGATTGGCCGGCGGAGCGGTGAATTTCCGGTCTGTCTAGCCAATCACCTTCCAATGGTCCTTGAGGCCATGGCGCGGCTTGGCGCGTCGTCCGCACGACTTGAAGAGTATGCAGATCACTATATCCGTGTTCACGCCGTGCCCTTTCCAACTCCCGCAGTGTCGCCGCTCGACGAGGCAAGCTGGAAAGACGCGCTTGGCGACCGCGAACGCGAAGCGGACCTGCGGCTTTTCTTCGCCGGCATCATCAGTCAAATCGGTGGGCCGGCCGCGGTTCGCCGCTATGTTCCGATCCTCGCCCCCGGTGTCGCGGCATCCGCAACCCACGGGTTGATGCGCCTTGCCTATTCGCTTCTGCGCGCCGACGACAGTGAAGTCGCGAACGCACTCGGCTATTGGGCAGCCACCTATCTCGCCTATGAAGGCATCTCCTCCGATCGTATCGCGACGGTGACCGATCCACTCGCCCACCTTCTCGCCATGCGCGAGGAAGCAGCGTTTCGGGACGTTGAGGCGCCCACTCATCTGCTATGGAAGTGGATAGAGGCGATGGGAAAGTTGCCCGCGTTTCAAGATCGTCTCGGTCGTCTCGTCGCAGGCCCGGATTTTCTGGAGCAGATTCGTCCTGCTTCTCTTCTGCTCTACTCAGCCTCGATGAGTTTCGAGGCCCTGCATGCGGTGACTGGCTGCCACTGGTTGCGGCTGGTCAGCCCGTATGTCGATGAACCGCAGCAGCTTGCCGTGCACTTCTGGGAAGTCGTCCTGGCGCTCTACACCAAGATCGGCATGCCACTTCCACCATCGCCCGATGTGATCGCTGCGTGGAGCGCGCTGCCACTTCCCGATGACCAGGAGATCGCGGCAGCAGCTGTCGCATCTAACGACGAGCACGATCATTCGCTGGTCTTCTCCGCGTTCGAGGAGTACCGCCATACGGGTGACAGGCTCTACAAGGTGGTGGCCGCTCGACGCGTCGGGTTGATCGCGTAGGATCGCGACGTTTCGCGGCTAGACGCGGTCCGGCTGGAAATGCGTCGTGTCGTAGCTGTCGAGCGAGCGGTAGAAATGCTCCACCTCGGGCATGAACAGTCCACGGCAGATGCCGGAAACAAGCTTCGGCACACCCGATTTCAAGCCTGTGATGCCGTTACAGATCGGTCCCAGACTGGGCACCGCGGCGCTGTTGAACACGTGGATGTTGGCGAGCATTGGTAAGGCACCAGGCGTTTTTTCCATCAACTCGAAGGTGGATCCCAGATAGGGGTAGGCCAGAAGGTCGGCATCCTCCTCGCCCACCGCGGGAACAAAGCGATCCGCCCAAGTGGCGATCTGATCGATATGCCTCGCAAGTTCGGGTCGGCGCGATAAGTCTACGGAGTAACCCGTTCCAAGCAATAGGTGATCGAAGACGAATTCACCAGCAGTCGTTGTTACAGTGATGTCGTCGCCTGCCATGCACATGGAGCGGATTTCGGCTCCCGTGGCCAGCCGGCACTGAGGAAACGCCATGGCACGCTCGTACATCTCGTTTGTCGGCGGCGTCTTGAAAGCGAACATGCGTCGTGTGAAGCGATAGCGCGTTTGGTCATCCAGATCCGCGAAATGGTTCAGGAAGCCCGGGAAATTAGACCAGTCGAGAATTTCCGTGCGCGGAAGCGTGGGGGAGCGGGCTAGCAAGGTGACGCTGGCAGCTCCGGCTTCCAGCGCCGTCACGGCCCAATCGAAGCTCGAAGCGGCGCCACCGATGACGCCGACGCGTTTTCCCGACAAAATGCTGGGGTCGATCAGTTCGCCGCTATGTGTCCACCGCGCGCGCGACAGCGCACCGACGCCAGGTGGCACGCTCAGCCCACCGGCGCCTTCCAGCCCGGTCGCCAGCACCACCTTGCGGCACGCGATGCTGGAGCCTTGACCATTTCTCTCGACATGAAGACGGAGATGGTCTTTTTCCTGCGAGATCGACAGCAAGCGGGTATGGTTCTCGATCGAGAGCCCGATGATTGAACGAAACCATGCGAGATATGCCATCCAGGCCTGGCGATCGATCTTGTCGAGCCGTTCCCAGCTTTCTTGCCCCTCAACGGCTTCATGCCAGGCGCGGTAGGTCAGACTCGGTATGCCGAGATCCGGACCGCTGAGTGTCTTCGGCGAACGCAGGGTCCGCATTCGCGCGGTCGTCAACCACGGCCCTTCAAGGCCGGGTGGCGCCGCGTCGATCAGATGAACACGCTCGATGCCCTGCCGCTTCAATCCGAAAGCCAGCGATAGCCCCGACAAGCCCGCGCCGACGATGACGACGTCGGCAATTACATTGTCGAAAACGTCACGTCGTTCCGGCACCCAGGCACGTGGTGACGCCTCGATGCTGTCGAGATCACGCCGGACCTGTGTCTCCAGGCGCGTAAGGCCTGATGTATCCGGGGGGTCGTGCCTCGGCAATTCGGATGCAACGCTTCTGGTTGGTGGCGTCTGTGGCATGTTGACAAGACTCCGGTGTTTTTCACAGCCTACCGAACATCGAAAAGTTGTAAAGTGTTTGAATATGTTATTTTGCATCCCGCGCAAGCATTCATGGTGGGGGAGGCCTTTGTAGGGTTCATCCAATGCCGGGTTAACTGCCGCCCGAAGACATCCGGGTTTTATCAGATGTAATTGTTTGGAAACGGTCAAATAAAACAGGAGGATAAACAATTAGTATCCTTATGCCGAAAAAACCAACAGCACCGCGACTAGCCTTTAGGCACAATGCAGATCCATTAGGCAAATCATGCAAATGCGCGAAGTAAATGTTATTTTTGTGTATTTTTGTTTGACTTGAGCAAGCGTCAGGATAGTCTGATTTTCAATCAACTCCAGAACGGGAAGGGTAGGCAGTCATGGCGAAAGTTTCTTCATCATTCACGCTGAAATCGACAGGGCATGTGGTGGCCGCAGCCTTCCTGGCGCTGACGGCGACGACGGCTTACGCGCAGGCGAAGTCGCTCGATGGCGTAACCCTGACTATCGCCTCGATGAACGACGGCTTCTCAAAAGTGCTCACCGAGCTTGCTCCCAAGTTCAAGGAGGAAACCGGCGCCGATCTCAAGGTCGAGATCATGGACTACGGTACGCTCCTGACCAAGACCACCGCCGACTTCATCGGCGACACCAAGGGTTACGACCTCGTGACCATGGACGTGGTCTGGGCCGGCGCATACGCGGAGAACAAATACTCCGTCGACCTGACGGATTGGGTGAAGCGCGATGCCGCTGAGCTTGATCTCGACGACATCTATCCCGTCGCGCTGGAATCGCTCGGTCAATACAAGGGGAAGTATGTCGCTTTCCCCTTCGCCGCCTACGCCAACGTGCTGGCCTATCGCAAGGACGTGCTTGATGCGGCAGGCCTCAAGCCACCGGCCAGCATGGAAGAGCTGGTGGAAGACGCCAAGAAGCTCAACGATCCATCCAAAAAGATCTACGGCTTCGTCGCGAACGGCCAGAAGGGTCCGGCTGTGGCGCAGGACTGGATGCAATACAACAACCAGCTCGGCGGCTCGATCGTCGACAAGGACGGCCAGCCGGCGTTGAACTCGGAAGCAAACATCAAGAGCCTGGCCGTCTACAAGGAACTGTTCACGAAAGCCGCACCGCCCGGTGCCATAGAGTACGACTGGGGTGGACGCGAAGAAAGCTTCCGCCAGGGTATGGCGACGTTCATGCAAACCTGGTCGGTCGGCGCCGCCGCCTATTCCGATCCGAAAGTGTCCAACGTCGTCGGCAAGGTCGGCATAGCTGTTGCGCCCGTCGCCAAGGGCATGACGCCGCAGTATGGCGTCGGCGGCTGGGGCCTCGCGATCAACGCCGATATCGACACAGCCAAGCAGGAAGCTGCCTGGACGTTCATCAAGTGGATTACCAGCAAGAAGATCCACAAGGAATTCAATATGATGGGTGCTGGTGGCTTTATGCGCAAGAGCCAGATGACCGATCCGGATCTCCTCGCGAAGTACGACTTCCTGCCCGTGATCGCAGAGACCTACGAGCACGGCAACGGCGAATTCCGCCCGCGTATTCCTGAGTATCCCGAGATCCAGGACCTGCTTGGAACCGCGGTCAACTCCGTGCTCGCGGGCGCCGCGACGCCGCAGGACGCCCTTGGTAAGGCGCAGGAAGCCGCCAAGAAGCTGTTCTGATATCGTCTCGCGCGCCGCAATCAACCAGCGGCGTGCGAGAGCCGGGCGCTTTGTCTTGACCTGCTTGTCCGAGCCGGTCTTATCCGGTGGGAATGAGACGCCACGTAAAGGCCTTTTCTTGAATGAGCCGCAGTCCGACCATGCACTATAACTTCGCCAATCGTCGCAGGTTTTTCCTGTTCTTCATGGCCACGCCGGCCGTTCTGTACGTGGCGGTCGTCGGCCTCTGGCCGCTCGCACAGGGCATCGGCTACAGCTTCTACAAGTACAATCTTCTGCGGCCCGCACGCACCCAGTTCGTGGGCCTGCAGAACTACATCGATATCTTTTCAGATGCCACGACTCGCAAGGCGATCCTGAACACGTTCCAGTTCACCTTCTTCAGCGTCGGGCTGCAACTGGTGCTCGGCTTCGCGCTAGCCCTGCTTCTTTGGCGCGACAGCCGCTTCAATCGCACTGTGCTCGCTTTCCTTCTCATTCCCTCCACGATCACACCGCTCGTCGTCGGCCTGATCTTCAAGGCAATGCTCGGCGCGGATTACGGCATCATCGGCTTCTTTCTCTCGGAAGCGGGTATCGGGCCTCGGACCGGTCTGCTGACGGATGCCGGCACGGCGCTCTGGATGCTCATCCTGATTGATTGCTGGGAGTGGACGCCGCTGATGACGCTGATCTTGCTCGCCGGACTGAAGGCGCTGCCGGGCGATGTCTTGGAGGCGGGACGGGTAGATGGCGCGACTGCTTGGCAGCGGTTTCGCATGCTCATCCTACCGCTGATGCTGCCTTCGGTGTTCCTAGCATTGACGCTGCGAACCATGGACGCTTTCCGCGTGTTCGACTCGGTTTTCGTGACGACTGGCGGCGGTCCGAATGATGCCACCAACACGCTGATGCTGCTCGGGGTGAAGGAGGGCCTGCAGTTTTTCAATGTCGGATTCGCCTCGGCGGTCGGTAACGTCACGCTTCTGTTCATTGCGCTTATCGCCACGATGCTGCTTTTGGTGGTTCGGCGAGCCGACGTTCGGATCAACGGAAAGTAGATCAATGGCTAAGGTTTCAACGCGCCGCGTCGCTCTCGAAAGAACGACAATCCTTATCATCGCGGTCACTTTTCTCCTGCCGGTCTTCTGGTTGATCTCGACGGCCTACAAGCCATCGAACCAAATTTTCTCGGTGCCGCCACGCCTTTCGTTCGAGCCCACACTCGACCAATTCCGGCAGGCTTTCGCTATCTTCGACGTGGTCTCCCTGGTGCGCTCATCGCTGGTGATCAGCATCGGCACCACGGTGCTGTCGCTGATTCTCGGCGTTCCCGCCGGCTACGCGCTTGCCCGCTCGAGGTCCCGCTTCTCGGCCGGATTCGCCTATTTCTTTCTGGCGATCCGCATGATCCCGGCGATCGCAGCGCTGATCCCGTTCTATCTGCTGATGCGCGACATCGGGCTTCTGGGCACATGGTGGGCCGTCATCGTCTTCAACACAATGCTCAACTGCGCCTTCGTGACATGGATGATGTTCTCTTACTTCAAGGCATTGCCGCCGGATATGGAAGAGGCGGCACTCACCGATGGCTGCACGCAGATGGGCGCTTTCCTGAAGGTCGCGGTGCCCGCCGTTCGCTCCGGCGTCATCGCATGCGCCTTGTTCTGCATGATGTTTTCGTGGAACGACTTCCTGCATCCCATGTTCCTGACCACGCTTGATTCCAAGCCGATCTCGGTCGCCTTGCTGACCGCCTATGGCACCAAGGATATCACCTGGGGGACGCTCGGGGCGCTCGCTCATTTTTCAACGATCCCGATTGTCCTGATGGCGCTGTTCATGAACCGCTATTTCGTTCAGGGCGCGACAAACGGCGTACAGTAGGACTGACAGCATGGCCCAGATTTCGTTCGAAAACGTTTCGAAAACCTACCCGGGCGGCAAGGCCGCCGCGCTGATCAATTTCAACCTCAACATCAAGGACGGCGAGTTCATCGTGCTTGTTGGCCCATCGGGGTGTGGCAAGACAACGGCCCTACGCATGATTGCAGGGCTAGAGGATATTTCCGGCGGGACGCTTCGGATCAACGACACCGTCGCCAATGATCAGGCGCCGCGAGACCGCGACATTGCCATGGTCTTCCAGTCCTATGCGCTCTACCCGCACCTGACGGTCGCCGAAAACATCGCCTTTGGTCTCAAGGTACGCGGCGTCAAGGCCGACGTCATCGCGAAAAAGGTTCGGGAAACGGCTGATCTCCTGGAATTGACAGAGTTCATGGACCGCAAGCCAGCAAGGCTTTCCGGCGGTCAGCGCCAACGCGTCGCAATGGGACGCGCCCTTGTGCGCTCGCCCAACGCATTTTTGATGGATGAGCCGCTTTCGAACCTCGACGCGCGCCTACGCGGCCAGATGCGGGCGGAAATATCCCGTCTCCAGCGGATGACGGCGGTCACTACCGTTTACGTCACCCATGATCAGGTCGAGGCTATGACGATGGGCGACCGTGTCGCGGTCATGAACAAGGGCACGATCCAGCAGCTTGATACGCCGCGTCGGCTTTACGACAACCCGGCCAACATGTTCGTCGCGAGCTTCATCGGCTCGCCGCCGATCAACTTCATGGAGGCGGCAGTGGTCTCTCAGGACGGCCGCCCGGCCGTCTCCTGCGGTGATTTCATGTTGCCGCTGGGTATTTCCGGCGAGCGCTTGTCGCCGTGTATCGGTGGGAAGGTCATTCTCGGCATTCGGCCGGAGCATCTGAAAGTCGCGCAACAGCCAGGAGCGACGGGAATACTGGCCGCCGAAGCGAGCTTCGTCGAAGACCTTGGCGCCACGCTGCTTCTTCATATGGACGGCCACGGTATCGCGATCGGTCACGCAAACATGGTGGAGGACGAACGCGATCTGATGAAGACCGCACCCAAACTCAAGGCATTGGTCGACAGCAGTCACCGAATCTCGCGCGGCGACGCCGTCGCCTTCACCGTCGATCCTTCGCTCGTCCTCTTCTTCGACCCGGAAACCGGAGTGACACTGTGAGCACCACGGAGAACCAGGACTTCTGGCCGCTCGGCGGCCCGGTCGACAAGGCGCGCATGGCGCTGATCATTATCGATATGCAGGTGGATTTCTGCGCCCCTGGGGGCTGGATCGACCAGCTTGGGGAGGATGTCACCAATACCCGCGCCGTGATCGGCCCGATCAGCGAAGCCCTGTATGCGGCACGCGCCGCCGGCATCGCCGTCATTCATACACGCGAAGGACATATTGGCGATCTTTCCGATCTTCATGCCAACAAGCAGTGGCGGACGCGTGTCCACGGCCTCGGCATCGGCGACAGCGGCAAGAACGGTCGCATCCTCGTTCACGGGGAGCCCGGTTGGCAGATCATCCCGGAACTGGCGCCACAGCCAGACGAACTCGTCATCAACAAGCCGGGAAAATCGTCTTTCCACCGCACGGAACTTGCCGCTGAACTGGAAAGACGCGGCATATCGCGGTTGGTGGTCGCGGGCGTGACTTCCGATTGCTGCGTCCAGTCGACTGTTCGCGATGGTTATGAGCACGGCATCGAGTGCGTCTTGCTCGAAGATTGCACGGCAGCCGTCGAAAGTCGCAATCACGAGGCGACTCTCGAAATCCTGAAGGCCTACGGCGGGCGATGGGGCGGTGTTTCCAACCGCGCGGCGTTTTGCGACATGCTGGAGAAGGCAGATGGTTGAGATGAGCAAGGCATCCTTCGAGCCGATCGCCGCCAAGCCATATCTTTGGCCGTTTGACGGCAATTGGTCGGCCACCGATACCGCATTGCTGCTGCTCGGCTTCCAAGAGGCGCCGGTTGTCACGCTGGACGCCGGTGCCGAACTGTCGGTGGCGCTCCGCCTGCTCGAGGCCGCGTCGGCCCTTGGGGTGACGATTGTCGCTGCCCGTCGTGGCTACGGTCCTGATGAAAATCCGATCGCCGCTCGCAGGCGCTTGCTTGGCGATCCCATTCCCGAACGCGGCAGTGCCGATTGGACGTTAAGCGCGCGCCTTGTGCCGCCGCCGGACGCCATCGTCGTCGATTGCGCCGGCGACAATGCCTTCTTCGGCACCGGCCTCGAAGAGACGTTGCGCCAACGCGGCATCCGCAATCTTCTCGTCACCGGGCTGCCGACCGAAGGTCTTGTGCACGCGACCCAGCGCGGGGCGAACGATATGGGTTTCGAATGCCTGGCTGTTGCCGATGCCTGCAAGGGCACCTCGCAAGCGCGCCACGACGCCCAACTTCGTATCACCACCTTCGGCAACGGCCTTTTCGGCACGGTCGCCACGTCAGCCGACATTCATTCGGCCCTCAGCAGTCTTTAGGAGCACATCATGTCCGCAATGCCTTGGTCCGATGCAACCGGCAGCCTTGATCTCATTGCCCTGACGAAGGGCTATGCCAGCGGCGCGTTGACGCCAACCCGCGTTATCAATGCGATATACGATCGCATTGCCGCCCGTGGCGAAGACCACGTCTGGATTCACCTTGTTTCGCGGGAGACGGCACTCGACGCCGCCAAGGAACTGGAAGCGCAGGGTTATGACGAACGTCCGCTCTGGGGCATTCCTTTTTCGGTGAAGGACTGCAACGACATCATCGGCCTGCCGACCACCAATGCGCTGAAGGAAGGCGCCTATATCGCAACCTCCAGCGGCCAGGCGCTCGATCGCATCTTCGATGCCGGCGCGCTTCTGATCGGCAAGACCAACATGGACCAGTTCGGTATCGGTCTTGTCGGTATGCGCTCGCCCTATGGCGCCTGCTCGTCGGTGTTCGACGACCGCTTCATCTCCGGTGGTTCGAGCTCCGGTTCCGGCGTCTCGGTCGCCGCCGGGCTTTGCAGCTTCTCGATCGCCAACGATGCCGCCGGCTCTGGCCGCGTCCCGGCCGGCTTCAACAATATCGTTGGTATCAAGCCGACGCCGGGGCTTGTCAGCAACGCCTGTGTCTCCGGTGGCGGCTGCGTCAAGACCATCGAGACGCTTTCGGTCTTTTCGCTGACGGTCGAAGACGGCATGAAGGTGCTCGATCTCATCGCCGGCTACGATTCATCCTACCCGTTCTCCAAGCCGGAAGCCGATGCGGTGCCACTGACCCCGGTCGCTCCACCACCGCATTTTCGCTTCGGCGTGCCGGCCGGTGCCGCGCTCCGCTTCTTCGGCGATACGGAAGCCGAACGTCTGTTCAACGAAGCGATCGCGCGGCTGATCGCCATGGGCGGCGAAAAGGTCGAAATCGATTTTACGCCGTTCGAAGACGCCCAGCGCATTCTCTATGAGGGACCCTGGATTTCCGAGCGGGCGCTCAGCCTCGACACCGTGCTTGCCAAACATGGCGAGGCGATCCACCCCGTCACCCGCCAGATACTATCTCGATCCGGCAATTTCTCCGCGGTGGACACCTTCGCTGCGATCCACCACATCGCCGAACTGAAGCGCGATACGCGTGCCGTCTGGCAGGACATTGCCGTGATGATGGTGCCAACGACGCCAACGATCTACACCAAGGAAGAGATCGCCGCGAATCCGATCCAGCTCAATAGCAACCTTGGCATCTACACCAACTTCGTCAATCTGATGGGCCTGTGTGGCATCGCTGTGCCGAATGGTTTTCGCGAGGATGGCCTGCCGCTCGGCGTAACCTTCCTCGCGCCTGGGTTCGAGGAGGCGCGTGCCGCCGGTATCGCGGCAGCCTTTCACAAGGCGACCGGCCTCAACCTCGCAAAGTTCGAAAATTCCTATCCGGATGCCGAAGAGCCGGCATTGCCCGATGATTATCGGGAGATCGCCGTCGTCGGCGCGCATCTGTCCGGCATGCCGCTCAACGGTGAACTGAAAGAGCGGGGCGGCTTCTTTCGGCGGACAGCTGGGACCACAGAAGACTACCGCCTGTTCGCGCTAACGGGCACCGTGCCCCCGAAACCCGGCCTTATTCGCGTCGCCAAAGATGGTGCATCCATTGCTGTCGAGGTCTGGGCGCTGCCGGTTGCCGGCTTTGGCGATTTCGTCGGGCGCATTCCGGCACCGCTTGGCGTCGGCAAGGTTTCACTCAACGATGGTTCGATGGTCACCGGGTTCCTGTGCGAGACAGCCGCAACAGAAGCTCAGCCGGACATCAGCGCATACGGTGGTTGGCGCGATTACGTTACAAGGGAGAGCCATTGAACCCCCTTGTAGAGTGAAATTGGGGGCTGACGCAATCTCGATGACATCAGGGTGCTCCGACGATACGTGCCTCAAGCAAATCGAGTTTCCCGCGCCCGTACGTCTGGCGCTTGATGAGTTTCAACTTAGTGATCTGGCCCTCTGTCTGGCCGTTCGACCACACTGAAGTTATTGCATTCTGAACTGCTGCTCTGTCGCGGATAACGCCGTTTGCGAATGAGGCGACCAAGCTTCTTGCTGCGCGGTCGATCCAAGCCTGCAGATCATCTTTCAACTTGCAGCGCAGCAATCGTAAAAGCTCTCGACGACATCCCTGGCCTCGACAAGGTCCGGCAATTGCTCCTCGATTGCGGCAACCGTCATCGTTTGAGCCTTGGTCAAATTGTTGCGTTCAAGGGTCATCAGGCGGGCGATGGTGCGTGCGCCCGGCGCGTGGCCGAGCCCGTTCTCAGCCTTTTCGGCCTGCCTTCGTCGTGTTGCCCATTCCGTGACAACACGGAGACCTCCGCCAAACCCAGCCAGTCGAAGCTGCCGCCACAGTTCAGCGCCGTTTCGTGATCCGGCATCCCATTATGCTTCAAGCCACGGCAGGTGTGGTTCCAGCGAAGTTTGCTGGACTCGGAAGATGTCGGTCCGTTGACCACGAACAACGCTGCGAACCAGCTTCCGGCTGTGCCCGGTTCTGCGCACGATTTCCTTGATGGGCACGCCTTCGCCGACGAGCCCACGAATGACAGCGTTTGCCTCTTCACGTCGCAGATATCCCTCGTATTGCAAGCGCTCGGCGGCAGTCAGAAGCTTAGGATTTACGCTTGCTGTGCCGACTGCCGTGCGGACCTGCCGCATCGACTTGCGCACAGCGTCGAGAAAGGCGTGGCTAGCGTTCTCCATCAGATGCAGCGGTCGGCGACTTGATCGGCATGTGGCAGGGCCTGTGTGGCGGCCTGCGCATATCTGCCGCCGCGGTCTCGTGCGACGATCTCGATCTGGGGCTGCTGGACCAGGTCTTGGCAGTCGCCGGTTCCCGGTCGGGCAGCAAGACGATCGCCTTTCGCCGCTCAAGGTCGCAGATGATCGTGCGATGCCGATAACGCTCGGCGGCGTTGGCGGCAGGCGATCATACCGGCGAACGGTTCGAAGCAGCGTGTCATTGCTAACCGGAAACCCGAGACGATCTACGAACCGTGCTGCCGGACGACCACCCAATGCAAGAGCGAGATGGCGATCAAGGTGTCCAGACGTGCTGTCCGGCGGGCCATGGGGCGGACTATGTCATCACCGAAACGCTCGGCGAAAATCTTTCGGCGGCAATGGTCGGCACTACAGACGAAGCGTCGGACGGTCAGGTGCAATTCGATCCTTCGACCCGCACACGGCAGATCGGAAATCATCCGAGGGTAGCGACTATGAACACGATGGGAGGTCGTACCGCATTCGGGACACCTGCAATCTCGGGACTTACCATATGTGACGACGACGATCACGTCGGGTCTGTGATGCACTGCCTCCACGTTCAACTTGGCAGGGATCAGATCGGAAAGCCGAAAATGGGCTCGCATGGCGCTGATTCTCCTTCAGAAACCAGGCCAGTGGAATCCAAAACATCATCGAGAATGAGTCAGACCCCGCATTCGATGCCGAATCAGCCTATGGGAAGCCGGGCAAGCCCCATGCCATCGAACGCCGCGCCGTTGTTCTGGTTAATCGTTCGCAATACGCTTAGGTATATGCTATCATCATACGATGAATTCCGGATGATTGTAGGAGGGCAGATGTCTGAACTGAAACGTCCGCGTGGCCGCAGATCTTTGTCGGCAGGGGTTGAAGACGCACTTCGAGCGCAGATTGATGCAGGCTATTATGCGTCCGGAGACAAGTTGCCTACAGAGCCTGCGTTGGTCGATAAGTTCGGTGTGAGCCGGACCGTAGTGCGTGAAGCGATGGCGGCATTACGTGCAGATGGTCTCGTCGAGCCCAGGCAGGGCTCGGGCGTCTTCGTGATCGGTCCGCGGCAGGGCGATGCGGGACTTCGGTTATTCACGGGCGAAACGGACAAAATCTCTGACATTATCGAAGAGCTGGAGCTTCGCATCGGCATCGAAGTGGAGGCGGCCGGCCTTGCGGCGGCGCGCAGCTCTCCGGCGCAAGAGGCTGAAATTCAGGAGCAGGTCCAACGTTTTTCGCGTCTCGTTGCGGAAGGAAAACCGACGGACGAGGCCGATTTCCAGTTCCATATGGCCATTGCCACGGCGACCAATAACGCCCGCTTTCGCACGTTCCTCGAACATGTCGGGCGGCGCATGATTCCGCGCGTGAAGTTCCGTACGGTCATGGGTGGAGTGGACCCTCTGCCCAACAGGGACGCTCCCATTCTCGACGAGCATCGAGAGATAGCGCAGGCTATCCTCGCCCGCGATCCCGATCGCGCGCGCGAGGCGATGCGGCGCCATCTTGTCACGGGCATCAAGCGCTACCGCTCTTTAACGTTGTGAGAAGCTGCGCTGAAAAAGGATGAGGCCGGTTGACTCATCGTGAAAGTCATAATATGAATTTTCTTCGATGGCTTTCAGCGTGGGAGGAGACGATGGAAAGTGTTCTTCATTACGGTCTTCTTCCCTTTGCGGCGCTTCGCCATCGCAAGGCGAGCGACGTCGTCTCCATCATCAAGGTCGATGGTCGATATCGGCCCCTCGCTACTCGGGCGAGGAGCGTGAAATGCTGCGCGCGCGGCTGATGTGAGCACGGGGCGGGCGCCCGAAGATCGGTGCCGCTGACACAATCATGACTTGATCATCATCGTTTCACTTTGGGAGGAGTGCAAATGGCAATAAAGTCTATTCGTTTCGTCGCAGGCGCGATGGCTATAGCCGGTTTCGCCGGGCATGCCACGGCGCAAAACACCTCCGAAATCAATATCGTCCTGCCGGAGCAGCCGGCGAACCTTGAGCCATGCGGCACCATCATCACCAATGTCGGCCAGATCCTGAGCCGCAACGTTGTCGAGCCACTTACGGTCATCGATCCGGCAAGCGGTCAGGCCGCGCCCAGCCTAGCGACTGAATGGACGCAGACCGATCCGAATACATGGAGGCTTAAGCTGCGCGAAGGCGTGAAGTTCCAGGATGGTGTCGCCTTCAACGCCAAAGCTGTCAAGTTCTCGATCGAGCGCATGACCGGCGGCAAGGTAACCTGCAGCAATATCGCCAAATTCGGCGCCGCCAAACTCACAGTGGCGGCGGTCGACGACCTGACGGTCGAGATCAAGTCGGATACGCCGCAGCCGATTCTGCCGACGCTGCTCAGTGTGGTCATGGTCGTCTCCCCGAACACGCCAGCAGACAAGGCGGTCAACGATCCGATCGGCACCGGCCCCTTCAGACTTGCGAGCTTCACGCCCCAGACGGTTGTACTGGACAGTTTCGATGGTTATTGGGGCAAGAAGCCGGCCATCACCAAGGCCAGCTATGTCTGGCGTCCGGAATCCTCGATTCGTGCAGCGATGGTCGAAACCGGCGAGGCCGACCTGACGCCGTCCATCGCGATCCAGGACGCGACCAATCCGGAAACGGATTTCGCCTATCTTAATTCGGAAACGACTGCGATGCGCATCGATGCCGGGTTTGCTCCGCTTGACGATGTCCGTATTCGCAAGGCGCTTAACCTTGCGATCGACTGGGAAGGTCTTGCGCAGCTCTTCGGAGACGACACCAAACGTGCCTCGCAAATGGTTGTCGTCGGCATCAACGGACACGACGACAAGCTCGCGCCCTGGACTTTTGATGCCGAGAAGGCACGCGCGCTTGTTGCCGAGGCAAAGGCAGCCGGCGTCCCCGTAGAAACTGAAATCGAGCTGATCGGCCGCAACGGCATCTATCCGAACGGCACGGAAGCCATGGAAGCCATGATGGCCATGTGGCAGGACGTCGGCCTGAATGTGAAGCTCACCATGCTGGATGTGAACGATTGGCTGCGTTACCTGCAGAAGCCGTTTCCGGAAGGCCGTGGTCCGAACCTGCTGCAGATGATGCACGACAACAACAAGGGCGACGCTGCATTCACCATTCCGATCTTCTATACCTCGAAAGGCAGCTATTCCACGGTAAGCGATGCTGCGCTCGACAAGGAGATCGCCGGTGCCATGTCGGCCACTGGAGGGGACCGCACGGCCAGGTTCAAGGCGATTTTCAGGAAGGTGCATGACGAACTGGCCCTCGACATCCCGATGTTCCACATGATCGGATACACCCGTGTCGGCACGCGTCTTGACTGGAAACCGGACATAACGACCAACAGCGAGATTCCGCTTGCAAATATCGGCCTCAAGAACTGAGCCGCAATATGCCGGCGAGCGTGGAAGAGCCTTTCCGCGCTCGTTTGAACTCCAGGTAAAACCAGAGGTTCCGCATGATGTTCGGCTATATCGGCCGGCGGGCGTATCATAGCATAATATCGCTGATCGGTCTGCTGACACTCGTCTTCTTCCTCACACGCCTGACCGGTGATCCGTCGGCGCTCTATCTGCCGCTCGATTCCAGCCTTGAGGCGCGAGAAGCCTTCGCGCGGCTGAACGGTCTGGATCAGCCCATTCACATACAGTTCCTGCAATACCTGCAGAATCTGCTGTCGATGGATTTCGGTCAGTCGCTACGCCAGAACCGGTCCGCCATCGAAATAGCGCTCGAAGCCTTTCCGGCCACGTTGAAACTCGCTTTCGTCGCAATGACGCTCGCAACGGTGCTCGCCATCGTCGTGGGAGCTTTGGCGGCTGCCCGGCCCCGCAGCTTGTTTGACCGTATCGCCGGCCTTGTGTCGCTGGCCGGTGCCAGCACGCCGGATTTCTGGATCGCGATCGTTGGGATTCTCGTCTTTGCGGTTGGGCTCGGGTTGTTACCCACGTCTGGCACGGGTACTGGCCTGCATTGGATTATGCCGATCGCTGTGCTGATGCTACGCCCTTTCGGTCTTCTGGTGCAGGTGGTCCGCGGCACAATGATCTCCGCGCTCGCCGCGCCCTACATCAAGACGGCTCATGCAAAAGGCATGAAGCGCGGCAAGATCATCTTCGGTCACGCCCTGAGGAATTCGTTGCTTCCGGTCATCACGGTGGCGGGGGATCTGGCCACAGGACTGATAAACGGGGCCGTTGTCGTCGAAACCATTTTCGGCTGGCCGGGCATAGGCAAGCTGATGATCGATTCCATCATCCAGCGAGATTTCGCCGTCGTGCAGTCGACGATCCTCGTCACCGCCATCGCCATCTTCATCGTCAACATCGCGATCGACCTGCTGTATGTCACGCTCGATCCGCGCATCCGGTATTGAAGGAGCGGACCATGGCCGATGTGACGGTGGTATCCGTGAAGTCGCCCGGCAGCCTCCGGCAGCTGGCCATTTATCTTGCGCGCGACAAGCTGGCGCTGTGCGCGGCGCTCTTCCTGCTGGTGCTCGTCGCTTGCGTTCTGGTCGGGCCGCTTCTGGTGGGTGATCTCGCCGGCAAGCTCGGGCTGCGGCAGCGCAATCTGGCGCCGTTTTCCTTGGAGCATGGTTTCATATACATCCTCGGTGCCGATACACTTGGGCGGCCCATTCTGGCACGGCTGATCGTCGGGGCGCGGAATACGCTCGGCATCGCCGCCGCCGCCGTTTTCTGCTCCATGGTCGCGGGCGGCATCCTCGGGCTGATTGCTGGATATTCCGAGCGCTGGTACAGCCATGTCATTCTGCGTCTGGCCGACGTGATCATGAGTTTCCCGTCGCTGCTTCTGGCGCTGATCGTGCTTTACACGCTCGGCCCCAGCATGACGGACCTGGTCATCGTCCTGGCAATCACGCGTATGCCGATCTTCGTCCGCACGGCGCGAGCCGAGGTGCTGGAATTGCGTGAGCGAATGTTCGTCAGCGCGGCGCGCTCCATGGGCGCCGGCACCGGGCGCATCCTCTTCCGGCACATAGCGCCGCTCGTGCTGCCGACATTGGTGACGATAGCGGCTATCGATTTCGCCACAGTCATCCTGGCGGAATCTTCCTTGAGCTTTCTCGGACTCGGCATTCAGCCCCCGGACTTCACCTGGGGCGCCATGGTTGCGAATGGCCGCGGCTATTTGGCATCAGCGTGGTGGATTGCCTTCTGGCCAGGTCTCGCCATCCTGCTGACGACCCTTTCTCTCAATATTCTCGCCAGTTGGGCACGGACTGTTGCCGATCCGTTGCAGCGCTGGCGCCTGCAATCGCTGCGAAAGGCCCCGCGATGACCCCGTCGGACAAGCCCATTCTTAAGATCGACAACCTGACGGTCGATTTCCTGTCTGAAGGCGACCCGGTTCGTGCCGTCGATGGCGTGTCCTTCGATGTCTGCCCGGGGGAAACCCTGGTGATTCTCGGTGAAAGCGGCTCCGGCAAGAGCGTCAGTACTGGGACCGTCATGGGCCTTATCGACTGCCCGCCGGGCGACATCGTTTCCGGCTCGCTGATTTTCGACGGAACCGATCTGTCCCGGCTCGACGAAGAGGGGCGGCGCCAGTTGAATGGGCGACGCATCGCCATGATCTTTCAGGATCCGCTGGCCTATCTAAACCCTGTCTACACCGTAGGGCGACAGATCGCCGAAGTCTTCGAAAGTCATGGTGGCGTCGGAGACGGTCCTGTGCGAGACAAGGTCGTCCACCTGCTGGAACGCGTTGGTATTCCGGATGCGGAAAGGCGGATCGACTATTATCCGCACCAGTTTTCCGGCGGCCAGCGCCAGCGTGTAATGATCGCGATGGCAATTGCGCTGAAACCGGATATTTTGATCGCCGACGAGCCGACCACGGCGCTGGATGTGAGCGTCCAGTCGCAGATCCTCGAATTGTTACGGGACCTGCAGCGCGAAACCGGCATGGCGCTGATCATGATCACCCACGATCTTGAGGTTGCGGCGGCCATGGCGGACCGGATCATCGTTATGAGTGGCGGCAAGGTGGTCGAGAGCGGTCCTGCGCAGGACATTTTCATCAATCCGGGTCATGCCTACACGCGCCGGCTGATGTCGGCCATGCCGCATGCCGGTTCGTCGCCGAAACAGCGCACCGAGCTCAAGGGTGAAATCCTGTTGCAGATCGAACACCTGAGCAAGCATTATATGCTCGGTTCCGGGCCTTTCTCGCCCAAACGGGAATTCCGGGCCGTCGACGACGTCAGTTTTACTGTCCGCCGTGGAGAGACGGTAGGCATTGTGGGAGAATCCGGTTCAGGCAAGTCCAGTATCGCGCGCATGCTGCTTCGGCTGAACGATCCGACCTCCGGCAAGGCGCTGTTTGCCGGAGAGGACATCTTCAAGCTGGAGGGAAAGGCCCTGAATGGCTTCCGTCGTCGGGTACAGATGGTGTTTCAAGATCCGTTTGGCTCGATGAACCCACGCATGAACGTGCGCTCGATCATCTCGGAGCCCTGGGCCATCCATCGAGACATCCTGCCCCGGCGGCGCTGGAACGACAGGGTCGTGGAACTCTTGGAACTTGTCGGTCTGAAAGCGGAGCACGCCGACCGTCATCCGCACCAGTTTTCCGGGGGGCAGCGCCAGCGGATCGCGATTGCCCGCGCGCTGGCCAGCGAACCGGAATTGATCGTCTGCGACGAGGCGGTCTCCGCGCTCGACGTGTCGATCCAGATGCAGGTCATCGCACTGCTGGCCGATCTTCGCAGCAGGCTGAGCCTTTCCTACGTCTTCATCACGCATGACCTGCTAATTGTACGCGAGTTCGCCGACCGGATACTGGTGATGCAGCAAGGCAGGGTCGTGGAGGAAAGCAATACGGAGATGCTATTCGAGTGCCCGAAGCACGACTACACGAAATCGCTGCTAAATTCCGTGCCCCGGCCGAAGTGGGCATGACGAGGTAACGCTTCTTCACTCGTTTCCCGTGAGCGCAGCGATGTTCACGTTTGGCCGAAGCCTCAATTCATCGACACCTTTAACCTTTGACTGGTGAGATGACCGGATTGACCACGTTCGGTGAATCTGGCTTCCAGATGAGACAGATCGAACTTGCCAATGAGTTTGCTCTGAGACCGAAGTTTGGATCGCCGGACATTGGAGGTTCCGGGCTTTTTTCACGATGACGGGCTGGTTGCGCCACCGGGATTATGCATGGCAATCGGGACGTTATATCCGATTGCCGAGTGAGGACGATCCTCGTTGTAGTATCGACGCCGGCGGCTCATGGCTCGTGAAGCTACCGTCGCAGCAATATAGCGGCGCGCCCGAGAACGAGTTCGCGATGATGACGATCGCCGGCATGATGGGCATGAATGTACCCGAGATCCAGCTGGTCGATCTCGATGCCGTCAGCGGTCTGCCGCAAGGCATCGGCGAGTTGCAGGGGCAGGCGCTGGCGATCAGCCGTTTTGATCGCATGCCGGACGGACCGGTTCATATCGAGGATTTCGCGCAGTTATTCGGCGTGTTTCCCGACCATAAATACGACAAAGGCAATTACCGCATGATCGGCCACGTGCTGGGTATCGAGACGGGTGCGGCCGATGTCGCCGAGTTCATCCGGCGGCTCGTGTTCAGTACCCTGATCGGTAACGGCGACATGCACCTGAAGAACTGGTCGATCATCTATCCCGATAGGCGAACACCAGCGCGTTCCCCCCGCTTATGACTTGCCATCGACGATCCCTTATATCGAGGGCGAAGACACGGCGGCGCTGAATTTCTCGCGCACAAAGAAGATAACGGCGTTGTCGATGGACGAGCTCGCGCATCTTGCCGCAAAGGCGGAGCTGTCCGAAAAGCTGGTGCTCGACACGGCGCGCGAAACAGTGGAGCGCTTCCGCGCGGTCTGGGACGCGGAGAAGAACAACCGGCCGATGGCCGGCAAGGTGCGCGGGATGATCGGTGCGCACGCGTCGTCGATCGAACTTTATCGCGGATGCACGTAACGGAAAGCCGTCGAAGGGAAGGGCGCCATCCTCAGAACACCAACTCACCGGCCGGATGAAGCGAACAACTTCAATATTCTGGATCGTTTACGGATTTTGCCGTCATCTTCCCTGTACAGATTCTCGATGGCATCTGTACCGGCCTAATCGTCATCGCAATCCCGATCGCTGCGGAACGCATTCCTGCCGGTACCGGACGGTTCAACGTTGGCCTCGCCGCCGTGATGACCGTACAGGGCGTCGGAGCGTCGCTCAGCAATATCGTCGCCGGTTGCCTGACGGACATCGGCGGCTATGGACTTGCATACTGGGTCCATGGTGGCGTTGCCGTGTTAGCTGTGGCCGCCTTCCTGATCGGCAGAGATAGTATTGCGCCGCCGCAAAAGAACGATATGGATGCCGCGGCCAATCGCTGATGGCGATAAGGTGGAATGCACTCCGAAACTCAGTTTGGAAATACGATGAACGCACTGACCATGACCTGGGGCATAGCCGGGCTAACCGCACTCGGGGTGATCACCAGGCCCTTCGCCTGGCCGGAAGCCATCTGGGCGGTTGTCGGCGCGGTTTCGCTTGTAGTCCTCGGTCTGATCGGTCCGACCGATGCCTTGACGGGCGTTGCGAAGGGTATGGACGTCTATCTCTTTCTGATCGGCATGATGTTGCTCTCCGAGCTCGCGCGTCAGGAGGGGCTGTTTGACTGGTTGGCTTCTATTGCGACCACCCACGCCAAGGGGTCGCCGAAGCGCCTGTTCGTCCTGATCTATGGCGTCGGGATCGTTGTCACCGTGTTTCTGTCGAACGACGCGACGGCAGTGGTGCTGACGCCTGCGGTCTATGCCGCCTGCCGGACGGCGAAGGTGCGGGACCCGATGCCCTATCTGCTCATCTGCGCTTTCATCGCCAACGCAGCGAGCTTTGTCCTCCCCATCTCCAATCCAGCCAATCTGGTGATTTTCGGGGGTGGGGACATGCCGCCGCTGTCACGATGGCTTGCAACCTTTGGCCTGCCCTCGATCGTCTCTATCGTCGTGACGTTCCTTGCGTTGTACTGGACGCAGCGCTTCACCATCGTGGCCGACAGCGTTGCCTCCGATGTGCAGACTGTACCATTGTCGCGCAGCGCGAAGCTTGCTGGTTTTGCATTGTGTGGGACGGCCGTCATTCTGCTTGGCGCATCGGCCCTGCATTTCGATCTCGGGCTTCCGACATTCCTTGCCGGTTGCGCGGCAACTGCGGTTGTCCTGATCGTCACGCGGCAAAGTCCCGCCGGGACGTTGAAAGGTGTGTCGTGGAGTGTGTGGCCACTCGTCGCCGGACTGTTTGTCGTGGTCGAGGCATTGAACCGCACGGGTCTGATCGACACTCTCGCACAGTCCATTTCCGACAATGCTTCGTCTTCTCCAACGTGGACTGCTGCTGGTGCCGGGGCGTTGGCCGCTCTGGTCTCCAACCTTGTCAACAATCTGCCAGCCGGGCTTGTTGCCGGAAGCGCGATCCAGTTGGCGCAAGTCTCGGATAAGATTGCTGGCGCCGTGCTGATCGGCATCGATCTCGGGCCTAATCTCTCCGTCACCGGGTCGCTCGCGACGATACTCTGGCTGACCGCGCTTCGCCGCGAGGGTCTACAGATCGGAGCCTGGGCATTCATGAAGATCGGCGTCGTGGTCATGCTGCCTTCGCTGGCAGCATCAATTGCCGTTCTTGCGATCCAATAGCATTCGGTTCGGCAAATTCTTGCGGCTCGACTTTCGGATAGTAGCGAAATAACAGCGGGTTTTTCTCCGATGATCACCCTGTCGATGGTTCGGTCCCTTTCAAGAGCTCCGGTTAGGACGCCCCTTCATTGACCTCAAGCTGTTCAGATCGCAGATACTAATAGGTTTACGTCTCTCTAAGGCGGATCGCATCGGTGAACCAGAGAGCGGGGCCTAACGTTGACGCCGCCTTCATGAAAGTGTCACGCAAGGTCAGGATAACAGCAAGATTTGATGAGGGCGCGAACTATGAAAGGAACTGTTGTGAAGCCCGCGACTGAGACAACCCTTGATCTTGTTGCTGGGCAACCACAAGGGACCGCTAGTGAGGCCTTTTTTGCCTTCCTGAAGCTTGACGTCACGTCTTTTGGGGTCCCGATCGCGCATTTGGGATACTTCCGCGACGAGTTGGTCACACGTCGGAAATGGATCGACGAGGCCGGATATGCTGATCTGGTTGCTCTCTGTCAGTTCCTGCCAGGTCCAGCTTCCCGCCAGGTTGGGTTTGCTCTGGGCCTTCTGCGAGCAGGACCTCTGGGGGCGCTCGCGGCCTGGACGGCATTCACGCTTCCCTCTGCCTTTCTGCTGGTCGTCTTAGCCATGACGGCCACAGCATTCATTGGGCCGGTCGGCGCAGGCTTGCTCAATGGTCTCAAGATCGTAGCCGTCGCTGTCGTCGCTCAGGCGGTCTGGGGTATGGCACGTAGCCTGACGCCGGACCGGCAACGAGCCGCTATCGCTCTGGCGGCGATGCTGACCGTAATCTTCGTATCCAACGCCATTGGGCAGGTCGCGGCGATCGTCCTCGGCGGGGGCCGTCCGGCTTGATGTTCTGTCGAAGCGGTGAGACTGTCGGCACAAGCGAACTTGCATTCAGAGTGCCGCGGTGGGTCGGCGTTATGAGCCTCGTCGCATTTTTCGCCCTGCTTGCGCTTTTACCGCTTGTTGCGTCCTCAGGATTACCGGGCACCTCGCTGTTCGACGCGTTTTACCGCTCTGGCGCGCTTGTCTTCGGCGGTGGCCACGTTGTCCTGCCTTTGCTGCAGGCGGAAGTCGTCGATCCCGGCTGGGTCAGCGTCGATGCTTTCCTGGCCGGCTATGGGATTACCCAGGCAATGCCAGGCCCGCTGTTCAC
Source organism: Martinezella rhizogenes (assembly GCF_000799715.1). Taxonomy (GTDB): domain Bacteria; phylum Pseudomonadota; class Alphaproteobacteria; order Rhizobiales; family Rhizobiaceae; genus Rhizobium; species Rhizobium rhizogenes_C. The sequence goes on along the minus strand of NZ_JUHG01000001.1, from coordinate 253,914 downwards.
TTTCGCCGCTTATCTCGGGGCGGTCGTGGGGCCTGAACCAAATGGATTAGCTGGTGCGGGAATAGCACTTGTTGCGGTTTTTCTTAGCGGCTGCTTGGTGCACTGCCATTCTGGGCGGCTGCCCTCTATAGTCCGGTTTGGACGAGTGCAGTCATGCGGCCCTACGACTTTGCTTTGGCCACGACCGGGTTCCTGTTGCTCACCGTTTGGAAAGCGCCACCCTGGCCCGTCGTCGTCACGATGAGTATCGCCAGGATGGGGTTGGCGCTTCTTTAGGCGAGGTCCGGCATTGATCGCTGGCTGTATTTTTGCCCGGCTCAACGGCGAACCAGCACGTCCAGGCCGTCCGCCCGGGCGCGGGGCGCAGCTGACGTATTGCACCGCCCCGAAAGAACGATATGGAGGCCTCGGCCAATCGCTGATAGCAATGTGTCGGCACCAACTCTGGCACTAGTTCGGAAACACAATGAACGCACTCACCAAGACCTGAGGCTGTTGAACTCCACCGTGATTTGACTCGTCTTTCCGCTTGGCGCTGACCCTGCTAGTCGGAGACAGGCCTATGAAGTGCTTCACTATTCTGAACCCAGTTGCGGGCTATGTGAAATGGCAAACGGGGCAAGTTTCGCATAGAATTCAACAGGCCGGCTTCAGCGAGTTGCTCAACTGAATTCTGCTGTCGGCCGCATATCGAATCTTCGCAACTTGGCGAAGCGATTTCTTAAATCCCTGACCCGTCGAGCTGCTGGGCGTCGTCGCCCTGCCAGGGGGAGGGCATCGAAGTCCGAGTGAGATTGGCCGAGGGCATGGGCATCCAGCACTTCAATTCAGGCTCGGCATATTCGATGATGCAGCCCGGCGAAGAGTCAGCGGCACGCCAGCCTTCTACGCCAAACTGATCGCCATTCGACCAATATGCAAGGTCAACTCCTGCCGGCCCTTGTTCGGACGGGCGGATCGTGACGAGGATTCGACTGCCATCTCTCGGCGCGCTTGCCATGTGGCGCCAGCGGTCTGGCTCGTCCATCGTTTTTCCTCCTACCTTGCTGCCGATTGCGAGTGTCGCCTCGCCATTGAAAACGGTCAACTCAAACTTCGCACACGCAATTCTCTATCGATGATAGTTTTCACAGACCGGCAATCCGGCGCAGATCATCGATCGCGCCGGGTGCTGCGGCCAGAACGGCCGATCCCTTGGTCAATCTTTCGCCTTCGGTTGGGAAGGGGTGGTACCAGCCGCCGGCCTCCTTCACGAGGCAATATCCGGCCATGCAATCCCAGGCATGCATATAGGGTTCGTAGTAGCCGACGAGACGGCCGGCGGCGACATAGGCCAGCATCAGGGCGCCAGACCCGTTGCGGATGAAGTTGCCGCCCGCTTCCAGCAAATTTTCGACCATTTTCCCAACAAAGGCAGGTGTGACGTAGTTGTTGGCGCCAATGCCTGTCACTGCATTGCGAATGTTGCGAGCGGCGTCCAGCGTCAGCCTCTTGCCGTTCAGGGTCGCGCCCATGCCGAGGGCTGCGGCATAGAGTTCATTGTGGCACGGCGCGGATATGACGCCAATGACGGGGACACCGTCATGCAGCAATGCGATGGAAACGCACCAGTTTGGCATGCCATTGACGAAGGGGCTTGTGCCATCGATGGGATCGATGACCCAGGTGAAGCCGGACGTACCGGTCTCCAGCCCATATTCCTCGCCCAGAATGCCGTCGTTGGGATAGGTCTCGTGAAACCGGCTGCGAATGAGGTTTTCGACATCCCGGTCGGCGATCGACACCACATCCTGCAGGTCACGTTTGGTTTCGATGATCAGCGTTTCGCGGCGGTTGAAATAATCGATCGCTAGCGCTCCCGCTTCGCGTCCAACCTCTTCCGCCCGCGCAAGACGCGCTTTCAGGCCGGCGACAACATGCTCTGTCATGCAAGTTCCTCTTTAGAAATGGCGGCTCTCAACCACCGATGATGGCGATCCCGCGATCCTTGAAGCGGATTGCAACTTCGGTCGAAGGCTCAAACGGCGTTTCCACCGCGGGATCGACGACGAACAGCGTGCCGCCGCTGATTTTGACTTCATATTCCACATGATCGCCGAGATAGGCGGCGTGGGTGATCCGGCCGTTAAACGAGCTTTCCGGTGCGTAGGGAGCCAAGGTTACGGCATTGGGGCGGATCGCCAGTTGCGCCGGACCCGTGCGGAGATTGCGGCCGGGCACGCGATGCTCGAGGCCCTCGATATTGATGGTGGCGCGGCCGTCTTCGATGCCGATGATGTCGCAGGGCACGACATTGGCCTCACCCATGAAATCCGCGATGAAGGCGGATGCCGGCGCGTCATACAGCTCCCGCGGTGTGCCTTGCTGGGCAACCTTGCCTTCCTTCATGATGATGATGCGATCGGAAACGGCGAGAGCCTCGTCCTGATCATGGGTAACGTAGACTGCGGTGAAGCCGAGGCGTTGCTGCAACTCGCGGATTTCGGTGCGGACACGCCGGCGCAGGCGGGCGTCAAGGTTGGAGAGCGGCTCGTCGAGAAGCAGCACTTGCGGTTCCAGCACAAGCGCGCGGGCGACCGCGACGCGCTGCTGCTGGCCGCCGGATAGCTCGGCAGGAAGGCGCTGCCCCATTCCGGCAAGGCCCACGAGCTTGAGCCCGTCTTCGGCCCGCTCGCGCGCCTCCTTGCGCTTGATGCCCGAGGATTCCAGCCCGTAGGCGACATTGTCCAACGCCGTCATATGCGGAAAGAGCGCGTAGGACTGAAAGACCATCGACACATCGCGCTCGTTGGCCGGCAACATCGTCACGTCCTTGCCGCCGATCAGGATGCGGCCGGCGGAGGGATGTTCGAGGCCTGCGAGCATGCGTAGCGTCGTCGTCTTGCCGCAACCCGAAGGACCAAGCAGCGTCACGAGAGTACCCGGCTCGATGGTCAGGGACAGGTCCGGTATGGCGGTGAATGCCCCGAAGGTCTTGGCGACGTTCTCAAAGACAACGGAACCGGGGGAGTTCATGTTCATGCGGTTTTCTCCTGACGGATAGGTGCGGACGATACGGCGGTCGCTGTGGTCGCGACGCGGTTCTCGCGCCGCAGACGCCGCTCGCCGACCAGAAGCTGGAAGCTTGCGATAATGGCGATCATCACGACGATGAGCGCGGAGGAGTAGGCGATGGCAACGCCGTATTCGCCGTTTTCGACAAGGCCCACGATATAAGCGGTCGACATGTTGTATTGCGCGCTGACCAGGAAGATGACCGCGCTGATCGAGGTAATTGCCCGCACGAATGAATAGACCAGCGCAGCGGTGATCGCCGGTCGCAACAACGGTAGGATCACCTTCCGGATCGTCCGGAAACTGTCCGCGCCAAGCGTCAGCGATGCTTCATCCAGGCTTTTGTCGAGCTGGCTCATGGCCGCGACGCCACCGCGCACGCCGACGGGCATGTTCCGAAAGACGAAGCAGGCAACCAGGATCAGCGCCGTTCCCGTCATCTCCAGCGGCGGCAGATTGAAGGCCATGATGTAGCTGATGCCGATAACGGTGCCGGGGATGGCAAAGCTCATCATCAGCGCAAACTCGAAAAGATTGCGGCCGACGAATTTCTGGCGGACGATCAGATAGGCGGTGAGCAGGCCAACGGCTGCCGTCAGCGGCGCGGAGATCAAGGCGATTTCCATTGTCGTCCAGAAGGAATTCCAGGCAACGCCTGTCCAGGCGAGACCGCCGTCATCACGCCAGCCGATCGAGAATGCCTTGACGTAATGCTGGATCGTCAAGCTGTTATCCAGACCCCAGGTCCGCACGAACCCGCCGAAGAGGATCATCGTGTAGACGATGATGGTGAAGAGCATCCAGGGGATGACGATCGCATGGACTGCGACGGACAGGCCGCGGGGCAGGGCGATATGGGCACCGGAATCACCCTTGCCGGTGACAGTTGCGAAGCTCTTGCCCGCCAGCCAGAAACGTTGGGCAATGAAGGCCGACATGGTGAAGAACAGCAGGATCATGGCCAGGACGGCTGCCCGCGACGGATCGTTCTGCGAGCCGACGACGGCAAAGAATATCTCCGTCGACAGCACGCCATGGCTGCCGCCAAGGACCATGGGATTGCCGAAGTCGGCCATGCTCTCGATGAAGGCGATCAGGAAGGCGTTTGCGAGGCCGGGCTTCATCAAGGGCAGGGAAATGCGCCAGAACGTGCGCCAGCGATCGGCCCTGAGTGTTTGCGATGCCTCCTCCATGGATGGGCTGACACCCTCTACGACGCCGATCAGGACAAGGAAGGAGATCGGAGTGAAGGACAGGACCTGGGCAATCCAGATGCCGGTCAGGCCGTAGAGCCAACGGCCAGGCTCCGTTCCGAAGACAGAGGCGAGGGTTTGCGTGACGACACCGGCACGTCCGAAAAGCAAGGTGAGGGCAAGGCCGACAACGAAGGGCGGCGTGATGATGGGAAGGATCGTCAGGAGCCGCAGCCCCTTCTTGAACGGAAAACGGGTCCGCGTCGCAACCAACGCAAAGCAAAGACCCAGCAGGGTTGCGCCGCTGGCCGTCATGATCGCGAGCCAGAGCGTACGCCAGGCGACGCCGCAGCGGTCACCGCCAACGAGGCAACTCAAGCTCCATACCGAGGGATCCTGAATGTTGGTAATGAAGCCATCCGGGTTGAACGATCCATCGAAAGCCTGGAAGGCGCCAACGAACATGCTGCCGACCGGGTAGAAAACGAAGATCGCGACCAGGATGATCAGCATGGCAATCGCGCTGACGACGAAGGCATCGCCCTTCATGACGCCGCGTTCGGCAAGGCCAAAGGAGAACAGCAGGACGAAGACGACGCCGGTGAGGACGGCGCCCGCGCCCATCGGCGGCTGCCCATCCGCAAGGGCGCCGAACAGCGTTTCACTGATCGTCCAGCTCCAGCCGGAGGCGACGATTGCCAGGCCCTGCAGCGTCAGAAAGAAAATACCAAGGCCTCCCGCCCAGGCAAGCAGCGCACCGCGGTGCAGTGGATTGGAAAGGAAGCGCGCGACGCCGCCAAGCAGAAGCAGCACGACGGCTGCCGCGAGCCACCATCGGCCGTGCTGGGCGATTTCCAATAGTCCGGGCGCTGTGGAGGGATCGCCCGGAAAGCTGGAAAGCCAGCCAAAGCCGAAGAAGCTGCCTTCTATCCGATACCATGGGAGTAGTATCGGGGCGGCTATGCCGAGGAGAAGCACGATATCCAGCCGGCGATTGCTTTTGATCATGGTTGGATTCCGCGTCCCGTTCTATGTCTGTTGGAATTGACGCCGGCCGGAGGAGTTTCGCTCCGGCCGCGCAAATGGTCGAAACAGGGCGTCAATTCGCCTTTGCGCCGATTTCCTTGTCCCAACGTCCAAGAAGAGCCTTGCGAACCATGGGGTCGCCATACTTCTTGAAATCGTAGTCGATGAGCTTGATGTCCTCGAACTTCGGCGCCTCCTTCGGGATCTCCGCCGATTTGTTCGAAGGTAGCTGGTAGGATTTCGCATCCTTCATGTGCGACTGTGCATCGGCGCTGAGCGCCCAGTCGTACCATTTCTTGGCGTTCTCAAGGTTTCTGGCGCCCTTGACGATCGACATCGAGCCGATCTCGTAGCCGGTGCCTTCACAAGGCGCGACAGCCTTGATCGGGAAACCTTCGACCGTCTGTGCGACGGCGTCATGCATGAAGACGACGCCGATCGTGGCCTCACCGCGCGCGGCGGCCTTCACCGGTGCCGACCCCGATTTGGTGTATTGCGAGATGTTGGCGTTGAGTTTCGACAGATAATCGAAGGCCTTGTCTTCGCCCATGATCTGCACCAGCGTCGCCAGTGTGTTGTAGGACGTACCCGAGGAGTTCGGATTTGCGATCTGGATCTCTCCCTTGTAGGAAGGGTCGAGCAGATCGGCCCAGCACTTCGGCTCCTTCAGGCCCTTCTTCTGCAAGATCGCGGTATTGTAGCCCCAGCCGAGCGCGCCGGCGTAGACGCCGACCGTCCGGTAATTTGCGCTTTCGGCCTGCTTCTTCGCCCAATCCTGAAGCTGGTCGAAGAGTGGGGATTTATATTCCTGGGTCAGGCCTTCGGTCGCGGCCTGCAGATGAGGATCGCCTGTACCGGCCCACCAGATATCCGTCTTCGGGTTGCGCGCCTCGGCGCGGATCTTGGCGTAGGTTTCGCCCGCCGAGAGCCGGACCATGTTGACCTTGATGTCGGACTGTTTCTCGAACAATCCCTTCATCAGATCGCAGACCTCGGGATCAGCCGAGCAGATGACGTTGAGATCGCCTGCGGCATGAGCGGAATAGGCAGCAAAAGATACCCCCGCGGCAAGCAATGCCGCAGCCAATTTAATTGATCGCATAGTGTCCTCCTGGTGACGACGACGCCTCCACGCCATCCGCTTTTGCAAGCGTGTGCAAATGCTGCATGAGCTAGTTATCCGTGTCAACCACTAATGTCATAAAACTGTCACATATGTTGCTTCACAAAACTTGCACACGATTGCAAATCATGCGCAAATGCGATCGGATGTTGAGGGCAGGTTGTGTCAGATAAGGTCTTTGTGAGCGCCGATGAGGTCGCCAGGAAAGCGGGCGTTTCGCGTTCGGCCGTTTCCCGCACCTTCACGCCGGGAGCGAGTGTCTCCGAGGCGACGAGACGTCGAGTCATGGAGGCGGCCGAAGAACTCGGCTATCATGTCAACCATCTTGCCCGTGGTTTGATGCGCAATGAAAGCGGCATTGTCAGCCTCATCGTATCGGAGGTCGCCACGCCTTATCGCTCCGCATTGCTGCGAGAGCTGACACAGCACTTGCAGGCTGCCGGCAAGGTGGCCATGTTGATCAATACCGATCGTTCCGACGGGAGTGTCGACCGGGCGCTGCGCCAGGCCATACGATATCGGGCCGATGCCTCGATTATCCTGTCCGGCTTGCCGGACAAATCCATCACCCAACTCTGCTTGCGAAACGGCCAACGGCTCGTTCTGATCAATCGGGATGATGATCAGCCGGGGCCTCTGCGCATCAATCTCGATGATCGCGACGCGGCGGGTCGTGTTGTGTCTGCCTTCCTGCGCGCCGGCTGCACCCGGCTCGCATTCGCAAATTCGGAAGCGGGAACGCCGAGCCTGATGGCGCGGGAACAAGGCTTCATCGCCGCGGCCAGGGAGCACGGACTGGACGTGATCGTAGAGCGATATGGCTGGACTGGATATGAGGCCGGCAAGATTGTTGCACAGCGGATGCTGACCAGGAAGGAAAGGCCCGATGCGGTGTTTTGCGCGACCGATCTGCTCGCATGCGGGTTCATGGACGCAGCGCGCCACCAGTTTTCTTTGTCGATCCCGGATCAGCTCTGTATCGTCGGCTTCGACGACATCGAGCAGGCATCGTGGACGTCATACCATTTGACGACATTTGCGCAGCCGGTCGGCACAATCGCGCGTGAGGCCGTCACATGGCTGGTGGAAGGGCGAAAGAATGCGCCCGACGGCCAATCGCTGAAACTGCATGCTGATTTGGTCTGGCGTGGCTCGGTGCGGGGAGGGTGACCCTTGCCTGCCGATATAGGACGAATTATCGCCACGCGGGATGAGGAACCTGCATAATCGATGTCATGGGAACCAATGTCTGGGAAGAAGAGCAAGACATATCTGGGACAATTGGCGAGCGAGGCCACGAAGCTTTTCAGCGGGCGAACGATCGAGCAGTATGCTGCGCTCTGCTATAGGAGGCAGCCATCAGGCGACGACATTGAAGTCCTGCTGATCACCTCACGCGACAGCGGCAGATGGGTCATACCCAAGGGATGGCCGATGGACAGAAAGCTGGCCCATCAGGTCGCTGAGCAGGAGGCCTGGGAGGAGGCGGGCATCAGGGGAAAGGCCAAGAAGAAGCCTTTTGGTTACTACACCTATCTCAAGTCGCTGGATTCCGGCGAAAGGGTGCCATCGCTTGTGCAAGTCCATCTTCTCGATGTAACGGGCGTTTATGCTGAATTTCCAGAAAAGGGCCAGCGTTCGATCGCCTGGCATCCGCCATACGAGGCAGCAGCTCTGGTGCGGGAGCCGGAACTCAAAAGCCTTTTGAACATGATGGAGGGTGTGCTTCATAACTCCTTCCGAGCGAATAAGAAGACTTCCTGACGTGGGTGACCTTTTTACTGAGCTTCCTATGACGCCGACAGCTGAACCACATTGCTGAGTAGTGGCTTACGCGCTGATGTCTGAAATCGAACGCGTGTTCGAAACCCTTCAAGGCGACGGATGCTGGGATCAGTGCCTATTAATTTGGCATGCAGTAGTCGATAGCAACGGCCACCTGCCATCGCTCAAGCGATCGACCAATAACGGCAACGTTGCGTCGCCAACATCCGTACCTAGTGCGGCGGTGTTAGACAGTTCGTCATCGACGAGCAATACGATCCGGAAAAGATTGAGCGCATTATGGCAGACGAGACGAAATCATAAGCCCCATTCGCCGGACGCATACGGAACGGTATCATGCCATATGCAGGACAGGGCAAGTTGTATTCTTGGCGATGCGCTGAGCCTTCTCGAGGCCTCTGTATATTCTCCGAGAATCTGCCTTTATGCACAAGGTCGCCTCTACTCGTCGTCCGCCATCGCGTTATAACGATAGGGGCGATATCCCGCTGTCGGTGTGAACTTCCGGTGATACGCCTCAATATGGGGAAGAAGGACACCGATCATACTCCAGGCTTCCCTTTCACCTTGCGTGTCGGGCCGTTCCAGCCGCTCGCCGATTTCCGCAAGAACCGCATCCCTGTCGATCGTGACAACCTTTCCGTCATTGACGACGAGTCGGCCGCCGACAAACACCTGCGTGATGGCATGCCGTCCGCCGCGGTGCAGAACGCTCTCCGCCACGGACGTCCGGGAGTTCACATGCGGTCGTCCAATCTTGCGGCGGTCCATCAGCACGATATCGGCCTGGTGACCTTGTTCTAGCCGACCGGTAAAGCCGCCGAAGCCGATGGTTCTGGCGCCATATTCCGTCGCCATCTGCAGCACGGCGCCGGCATCGGGACGGTCATTCCACAGACCAGTTTCGCGGTGTAGTGCCCAGACCAGCTTCATTTCGAGCGTCATGTCGCGATCGTCGGCGATGTTCGACTGGTCTATGCCGAGCGCCATCGCTATGCCACGACGGCGCATCTCGTTGACGGGGGCAATGCCGCTGCCGAGTCGCAGGCCGGATGAGGCATTGTGGCATATATTGCAGCCGCAATCGGCCAAGGTGTCGAGATCCTCGCGGTTCATCCAGTTGCCGTGCCCGAGGGTGACGTTTGGCCCGAGGCATCCAAGTGCCTTCAAATGCTGGACCGCGCTATGGCCAAATTTATTCTGGGCAAAGCGCGATTGCCGTTCGGTTTCCATAAGATGCATATGGACTTGCGCGTCGGTCTCCCTCGCCGTCTCGAAAATCGCCTGGAGGCATTCGTCAGTGCACCAGTGCAGATTAGCGGGGGCAAGATTGATGCGCACATGATCCGGCCGTGCATCGAGCCAGCTTTCCCTAAGCGCTCGGTAAAACGCCATAAGGTCTGCGATGGGGATGTTCGACGCGTCGAGTTTGGGAGCAATCCAGCTGCGAACGGCTTCTGGAAGGGCGGCCAGCACCTTAGCGTCTTCGTCATAGGTCAGGATATTGCGGTCGCGGATCATGAAGGAAAATCCGGCTCGCATGCCTATCTCGCTATAGGCCTCCAGCGTAGCGTTTGCCGTCACCATCCAGGTCTCCGGTGCGCCCGCAAATCCGCTGTTGATATGCTGCACCATCGTCGTTCCGCTTTCCAACATCTCGATCGCTGAATAGAGCGTATCGAGCCGGACATCGATCTGCCGCATCGCCCGGAACTGCGGCAGCCATAATTCCAGAGGCGCGAAGGGCACACCCTGCATCAGGGGCGTGATCCCGAAATGGTGGTGGCTGTTGACCAGCCCCGGCATGGCGACCATGTCGGGAGATCCGAAGCGGGCAAGATGATCGTTGCCATAGCCAACGGCGGCAAGCGGCCCGATCTGCGCAATCATGCCGGCAGCGACGCGGATGCCGACATCGTGGCGCATGGACATGGTGCCATCGGCCGAAAGTCCGCACAGCACGGTCCCGGCTTCAATAATGCAGTCACCTGTTATTGGCGCTTCCAGGCTCATTTCGTGTAGTCTCCGATCAGTCCGAGGCGGCGCGCGACCACGACGCGATAGAGTGGATCTCCATAAATTTTCATTTCCTCGCTGGCGGAGAAGGCGAGGCTGATATCGTGCTCGTCGTAGCTTTGCGCTGCGATCGCATGCATCGCGGGCCAATCCGGCACCTGAATATGACGCCAGCGATCGACCACTGCTGTGTGCGGCATCTCGGGAAACCCGAGCTCGCCCATCAGCGCGGCGATCCCCTGCCAGAACACCCGCAATATCCGATGGAGGGTCGCCTCATCGCAATACGGCTCAAGGAGACGGATCCAGTGCAGCCCTGTGATGATGTGCAAGGCGGCGAAATGCTGGGTCGCGGCAAATATGGCGAGCGCAGTCGCCGCCATCTTTTCCATCGTATCCGGCCCAATGTCGAGCCAATCGACGACGGGCGCAAATTCAGGCACGTTGCCGGCATCGCGCATGTTCTGCCAGAGAAGGTCGTGAAGTTTCATGCCATGCAATGGCTTGATCGCAGCGGTCAGGGCCAAGACTTTGGCCGGGTCGCGCGTAATCGGTGACGTTCTCCGCGACTCCGGAAGCGGCAGATAGGTGGCGGCCCAGTAGGCGAGCGCAATGGCGACATCGGTCTCGTCGGCGCGAAGCACCCCGTAGGCTGCTCGCATCAGAGCGTGAAAGGCACTCGCGGCAATGCCGTCTGCGAGATCGGGAAGATAAAGCTCCAGAGCATCATGTATCCCGAGCCGCGTCACCTCGTCGGCAAAAAAAACGCGCAGATCGGGTTCGCGCTCACGCATTCCGATGGCGGCCTTCCAGCTTTTGCCATCCAAGCGCTTCAGTGGCTTGGCGAAGGGCAGAAGTTGCTTGGCGTCCCTGTAGTGATGGAAGAACCGCCGAAGCTGAGTCGGCCCACCGCCGATCCGGTCCAACGCGACGAGGACCATGGGCGCGTGGTTGGCGAATGTACGCGAAAATTCTGAACCCCATGCCGGCATGTCGGCCAGCAGAGTTTCCAGCTCTTCCGAGGTGCTTTCTTTTGGAACCATGGATCTAAATCCTCCTTGAAACCGGCGGCTCATGTCTGACCTTGTTGAGAACGGAATGCCCGCTTGCATTCACACGGTTGGTTGCCAGGCGTCCCGGTGAACAGCCTCGGCTTCCGTCTCAATCAAGGGCCCGATGACCTCGATGCTTTTCTGGCCCGCCGAAAACACATGCGGCATGGCAGATCCATTGTCGGGTTGTCCGGGTGATCCCCTGTCATGGCCTTCAGCCGATGTTCGGAAGGGCCATAAACGACCCTGCCGATACCAATCCAGTAAATGGCGCAGGATTCCGCCGAGCTGTACAGCGTACGCTCCGCCAGAAACGGCTCGCGATAGAGCTTCGAGGCACGCGTCGCCAGCAGGCGCTCTGGATGGGCCGTTGCATCGAGGTCGGGAAAGTATCCGTTTTCTTCCTCAAGGAGAATTTCACCGCCAGGACTGGCCAGCAGCGCGTCGAAGGGCATATTGCCATGCGCTTTCGACCGGTGCGCAATCTCGAAGGTCAATCTGAGAAGGCTTTCGTGATCAATGCTCATGTCCGTTCTCCTCTACGCCATGGGGCTCCATCACGGGCAATCGCAGGGCGGAAGGGTAGCCATCGCCTGACCGGAGCACGAGGGTCGTGACCAGCCGATCCGTTACGGCTGAGTCCTGGGGCCGCGCCCCGGTGCCTGGATTGACGGGAAAAGCGGGGAACGACGCCGCCTGTACGGACAGACGCAGGCAATGCCCCGCCGGCACCGTCATATGCATAGGCCGCAGGGTGACGGAAACTGGCGATCCTCCGCCGTCCGCCTTTACGGTTTTATGTCCCGACGTCACGCTGATAGCCGTTCCGTTGGGGACGAGCGTGCTCAAGGTGCAATCCAGGTCGAAACTCGGCCTGTCGGCGGTAACGAAGAGGTCTACTTTTGTGGCTCCGATCAAAAGGAGCGGCCGGTCGAGTGGATCGGAGGTGTAGACAAGCACATCGGCCCTGTCGTCGATCGCCGCCCGGTCGGTGAAATCAGGAGGCGTGCCGAGATGCAGCCCGACGCTCGGGGTCGGCCGCCATGGATCGTGGACGAGATAATCGGCACTCGCAAGCCCCGGCTCCTCCGCAAGCGTTCCATCGATGCTCGTCGCGGCCGCCCGGCCGTCCGATGCTAGATGAAGCACCAGCGTCTCGGCTGTCGGCAGGCTTTCGAACCCGGCCCATGTCTTTTTGACCACATCAAAGAGCCGGATCTTCGGGTAAGGATTTTCGCAGCCCTTAAGAGCCTCGTCGAAAAATGCAATGATCTCGCGGTCGATACCGTCTGCCGCGCCAGCTCCGGCATCCAGTGCCCCGACCCGTCGGCCCCAGGGGATATGCGACCATGGTCCGATGGAGAGCCGCTGCAGATTGCCGCCCGCGGAAAATGCCTTAAAGGCAGCGAAGGTGCCATCAAGCATAATGTCGTTCCATCCGCCGACATGCAGGACGGGAACGTCGAGCGTCACGCCCTCAAGCAGCGATTGCGGCGATCTTGCCCGCCAATAGGACGGATCGTCGGCCAGCCAGTCATGGTAATGGGTGTATCGCGATGCCTGCTCCAGAACCTCCGGCCGTGCCGAAATCGCGCCGGAATGCAGAGAAGGCAAAGCGGCATGCAACATATGGGCGGCATCGAGATCGCCGGCCAGCCGGGCATTTTCGACGGCCATCTGGCACGCCCACATCTGATTGGACTGCAGCCGGAACCCGTCGCCCTCGAAGGCCCAGTGGTTGCGCACATCGAACGCCGCCATGGCGATTGCCATCGCATCGGGCACCTTCCCGCCGTATTTTCGAGCGCCGGCAAGGGCCAGGAACTGATTCATGCCGTGGTAGCTGAAGCCATAGCTTGCCACCATACCGTTGCCACCGGCAAGATCGGCCGCCAGTGAAAGCGTCTGCGCGCCGTCTGCGACATCGTCTTCGAGAATCCTGAAGCCCCCTTCAGAATCTCCCCGGCCGCGAACATCCTGCACCAGAACGACATAACCGTGCGCTGCATACCATGCGGGATGGGCAAGAACGACCGTCGAGGCGACCTTTCGCCCGTAGGGCAGGCGCATGACCAGAACGGGATAGCGCTCCCGACCAACGGGACGATAGACGTCTGCCGCCAGATGGACACCGTCCGCCATGCGCATCCGAAGAGTTTCGATGTCGCGGAGTGCCAGCATGGTTATCTCCTGGTCGAAAAGCGGGTTTCAGAAGTGAGTCTGTTCATGTCGAAATTGTGCGTCGCCTCGATCAGGCGCATCAACCCCGTGGCGGCCCGGTCAAGCACCAGCGCGCCTTTGACGGCATCGGCATTGGCGGCATTTCCGCTGACGCCTGCGGGATGAAGATCCTGCGCCTGCCAACCGAAGCCGACCGCGCCTTCCGCGGTCAACGGGCTGCCGGACTGCTCGATTTCGACGGTCAGCGGCACGAAATTTTCGGCCTTGTCCATGGCAACCAGTTGCGGCGCGATGGCCAGCATCATGCTGGTTTCGATATCTCCGCCGTGAATGCCGTGAACGATCTCCGCGGACGAAAACAGATCGTCGACCGGCGCAATCCGAAACCAGGAGCAGGCGACCGCGAGCATATCGAGTTCGACACGGATATCACGGCAGGTCATCTCCATCAGCGAGATTTGCCCGCCATGCGAATTGAACAGGATCATCTTGCGGGCACCGGCCCGCTTCACGCTTCTGGCAATATCGAGCCATATAAGCCGCAGAGTTTGCGCAGATATGGTCAGCGTTCCCGGATAGGCCAGGTGCTCATCCGACTTGCCGACGCTAAGCGCCGGCAGGATGAGGACGTCCGTATTAGTGTCAAGCAGGGGCACCATCCGATCGAGGATGGCCGCATTGATCGCCGCGTCTACCTGCACGGGAAGATGAGGCCCATGCTGCTCGACAGCCGCGATCGGCAGGATGACGACGGTCTCGCTTAGATCGCGGCACGCAAAATCGGTGGTCGAATAATCGGCCCAGTAAAAGGAATGCGTCATGCGCCACCCCGAATGGCCGACTTGCCGGTCTCGGGCGAGCTTACCGATTGCCGATTGGCTTCGGCCAGGAGCATCTCGAAATCGTCGGGGATCGGCAGATCCGGTGAGACATAGGACTTGAGTTCCGACAGGATGACCGCTTCCCGATCAAGCAGCAGCCGGCGCAGGACACCGCGCACGAGCCGTGGCACGGCATGCTTGTGCCCGCTGATCGAGGTGGAGTGCGGACCGTGACTGACGAAGCTGCTGCTGTTGAAGGCAAACACCCGGCTAACCCACGTCTCATCCGGATCTTTTGGGATGAATCCATAGAAGCTATCGAGGTAGGGAAACCGTGCAAGCCGGGCATCCGCGCTGCCGTCCTGCGGCGTGTAGCGCTCGCCCCAAAGGGCAACCTTGTTATGAATGGTTTTAAGTTCGGGCCTGACGGTCAGATCGACATCCATGCCTGTCGCAAGAAGGAGGTGATCGAACTCCAGAACGCCGTCGGGGGTCGTGACACGGATCGAATCAGGCTGTTGAGAGACCTCCAGCCATGGTGTTGCGGGACGAAGCGTGAAATTTTCAAGGCGCGTCGCAGTTTCGAAACTGCGAACCGGCGGCGGCTGATCGGCACTGCGAAAGAACCGGGCGATATCCCAGCGTGTGGTCTCGGAGAGGTCAGGATAATGCGTCATCATGCCGGGCGTTTCGACCGCGCGGTGAGGATTGGTGCGCGGCAGGCGCGCACGGCGAAAGCAGAGATCGACGGATGCAGCACCGGCTTCCAGCGCCTTGATCGCATTGTCGAACGCAGAGGCACCATGGCCGAGTACGCCGACGCGCAATCCCTTCAACGCGTCGAAATCGACCGGGCCGTTCGTGTGATCGAATTTTTCGGGCGCGAGCGCGGCAGAGACGAAAGGCGGAACACGCCATGCGCCTGCGCCATCGTAGCCGGTGGCAAGCACCACGGTGCGCGCCAGGGATTTTTCAATTTTGCCGCCAATAATCGTGGTAACGGCGATCAGGTCGCCATCCGGGGAGACGTCCACGACCTCGCAATGATTGGTGATGGCGATCTCGAAGACGTCGGCATACCAGTCGAGATAGGCCTTCCAGTCCGTTCGTGGAATACGGGAAAGATCGGTCCAGGCCTGCTGCCCGTAGCGTGTTTCAAACCAGCGGCGGACAGACAGGTTGACGACGTTGAATTCGTTGCCGACCTGGGTTTTTGGGGTCCGCAATTCTTCCATGCGCGCAAAGGTCAGCCATGGCCCCTCGGCACCCGGCGCACCGCTGTCCAGAACACGGACACGACGCAGTCCGTCCCACTTCAGGGCGGCAGCGATCGTGACGCCGGACTGGCCGCCGCCGACAATGATCGCATCGGCGATATCAGCCGCGTCTTGTCTGGGCAGATCACCGAGCCACGGAGCGCTCGGATAGCCGAGCACCGCAAGATCGGCAAGCGCTGCATGCTTCAGGTCGTCAAGCGTCATGCGTGGTGTGTCGATCGGGGCAATCATCATAGGTCATCTCGTACATGGGCCAACCGTCCGCGCAGGCGGCGTCGGCGATTGATTTCGGTCAGCGCCACAATCAAGGCCGTCAACACGAGGACGGACACCTGCATGGCATTGAGGTCGGGCTTCAGCTCGCGCCGGAATTCCGACGCGACGATCAGCGACAGGGGCTGCGTGCGGCCGGCCAAGAACATGGATATGGTGAGATCGGCCAGCGACAGGATAACCCCGATGGAATAGGCGGCACTCAGGGCGACGCTCAACTGCGGCAGCAGAACACGCCGGAAACTCTGCCATGGGGTGGCGCCGAGATCCCGTGCCGCTTCCTCAAGCCGAGGGTCGAGCCGGACCATCACGGCGGCAAGGATGGTTGTGGTGAAGGGAATGACGACCAAGGTCTGCGCCAGGATGAGCGCCGTTGCCCCGCGTCCCAGTCCCACCCAACTCATGAGCATGGCCTGCGCAATGGAAAGCACCGTCTTCGGCACCAGAAAGGGAACGAGAACGAGTATGGCGAATGCGGCCCGCAACTTCATGCGTGGCGACGTTACGGCTAACGCTGCCATCATTCCGATCAGCGCGCCCAGCAAGCCGACGGGCTGCGCAATCAGAAAACTGGTGATGAAGCCGCCCAGAAACGCTTCGTTTCCGAAAAGATCGGCATACCAGGAGAGGGTGAAACCGCTTAGCGGGAAAGCCATCGTGCTCGCGGCGTTGAAGGAAAAAATTCCGAGAACCACGATTGGCAGATAGAAAAAACACACAGCAAGACCGAGCGTGAAAACGACTAGGCGGCTCATCGTGTCCCCCGTTGAAGGACCGCCCGCGCACCATCAAACCGAAGAAGGATGGTCACAAACCCGGTGGCAAAGGCGAACAGAACAACAAGAAGGCTGAGGGACAGTGCGGAGGCCAGCGGCCAGTCGAACGCGGTCCCGAACAGGTTGTCGATCATAGCCATCGGGGTCGCGCCCGACGTCCCGCCTAGAAGGCTCGGCGTCATCATGTCGCCGGCGGCGAGCGCAAAGACCGTGAAGATGCCGACAGCCAGTCCGGGCGTCGTCAAAGGCAAGATGACCTTGACGAACGTATCTATCGGGCGAGCCCCGAGATCCCGTGCGGCTTCGATCAACTGTTTGTCAATCAGTTCAGCCGATATCCAGATTGCCAGCACCATGAATGGCAAATTGTTGTAGAGAAGCACGAGATGCGTCGTGAACGGCGAAAACAACAGAAATTTCAAAGGCTCATCGATCACGCCAAACCATTCCAAAGCTGCGTTAATCAGGCCTTCGGAGCCGAGAACGACCCGCCAGGCATAAATCCGGACGATCTCGCCGGTATAGAGCGGCGTCAGAAGGACGATGCTGCCGACCCCCTTCCAGAGAACGGGAAGGCGCGTCATCGAAACGGCGATCGGGTATCCAACAAATGCTGCCAGCACCGCCGTGCCCGCGCCGGAGACGACCGCCTTACCTATCAGAAAGGCGAAAACCGGATTGGTGAACATCTGAACCCAGCTCTGTCCGGAAAAAGCCGGAACGAGCGTGAACGCATCGAGATCCACCTCGAAGACGCTGAAAACCATGAGCACAGTAAGCGGTAAAATGCACCCCAGGATCAAAATACATGCGACGGGCACCGCGAGCTGTGCCCGGTGAAAAACCGGAACCATCAGTCGATCCTCGTGATAAAGGCGCGTTCCCGATCGACAACAAGCCCCATATTCGTTCCAGGCGTCAGCGGATTATCCGCTAGGAACTGCAAGATGAAGCCGTTAACTTCGGCCTCGACAAGGTAACGATCCCCTTTGAACACCACATGCCGGATCGTCGCGCTCAGGCCGTCCGTGCCAATACGGACATGTTCCGGCCGAATGGCGAGTACCGCCTTATCTCCTTTCGCCAATCCCTCCACTGCCGGGCATTGCACGATACCGACGGCCGTATTGATCGCAGCCAATCCGGTGGCCCCATCGCCATCGATGATTTCGCCTGGAATGAGGGTCGCGGCTCCGATGAAGTCAGCAACGAAAGCGTTGGCAGGGCGGGCATAGATTGTCAGCGGCGCAGCCTTTTGAACGATGCGTCCCTTGTTCATGACGACGACGATGTCGGAGAGCGCAAAGGCCTCCTCCTGATCGTGGGTGACGTAGACGAAGGCGATACCGAGACGTCGCTGCAAATCCTTCAGTTCGATTTGCAAATGCCCGCGCATCTTTTTGTCCAACGCGGAAAGGGGTTCGTCCAGCAGAAGGAGATGCGGCTCGGCGATGATAGCGCGCGCCACCGCAATCCGCTGCTGCTGGCCACCCGAGAGCTGGTGGGGATATCGGTCGCCGAACTCGGTCATATGCACGGCATCCAGAGCCCTTTTTACGCGGGCTGCTACATCGACATTGCTCTGGCGACGCAGGGTCAGCGAGAATGCAACGTTGTCGAACACCGTCAGGTGCGGAAACAAGGCGTAGCTCTGGAACACCGTATTGACCGGCCGGCGCTCCGGCGGAACCCCGGACAGCGACCGGCCGTCGAGCACGATCGATCCCGCGTCCGGCGTTTCGAAGCCAGCAATCATCCGCAGAATTGTCGTTTTGCCGCAGCCGGAAGGACCAAGGAAGGTCGTGAACGCCCTTTCCGGAATATCGAGATCGATGCCATCGACCACGCGCTGCCCACCATAGTTCTTGGTCAGGCCACGGGCGGATAGCAACAATCCCGATCCGGAGAGATCTGGCGCCCTGTCAGGCGTATTCACCATGATCAGCTTGCCTTGACTTCATTCCAGATCTTCAGCCACTCGGAATAATTCTCCGGAGCGACCGGCCACATGAACGACTTCATCACATCCATGTCGTCGATGAAGATCGCCTCCTGCTGCTCTTTCGACAATTCGTCGCGGATGATCGAGGATGTGGTCGCATAGTTGCCGATTTTAGCGATCTGGGTCGCGAATTCCGCCCCGAGCAGATAATCGATGAACTTGTATCCGATCTCGCTCTTTTCAGCAGACAGCGTCGCCGGCATGGCAAAGCAGTCGCACCAGCCCATGATACCCGCTTTCGGCTTGGCCATCCCCATCGCCAGCTTGTCCTTCAGTGCATCATAGGGAACCCGCCACGAAAATGCGCAGGAAACCTCGCCCGTGGCAAACAGATTGGTGAGATCGCCGATCGTCTGCCAATAGGTGCGCAACAGCGGCTTCTGCGCGACCAGCAGCTTTTTGGCTTCCGCCAGCTCCTTGGTCTCCATGACGAAGACCTTGTCGCGCGGCACGCCGGCGACCAGACCGGCGATGGCGATGGATTCCAGCGCATAGTCGCGCATCGCAAGCTGGCCCTTGTACTTCTCGTTGAACAGTGTCGTGTAGTCAGGCTCGCTGTCGAACTTGTCCTTGCGGTAGACGATCGGGTTGAGACCCCAGAGATAGGGAACCGCGAACTGCTTGCCCGAGGCATCCAGAACCTTGGGCGTCGTCTTGAAGACATCGTACATCTTGGCGGCGTTGGCGATCTTGGCCACGTCGATTTCTTCGAGCAGTCCCGCCTTGATGTAGCGCCAGCTTCCATTCAGCGACGGGTTGATCATGTCCCAGTCGGAAGCCGTGCCGGTTTTCAGCGCCGCGAATTGCGCGTCCTCGCTGGAAAGATAGGACAGCTTAACCTTGACGCCGGTCTGCGCTTCAAATGCGGCGATGTATTCAGGATGCCCGTTGGAATCCCAGGTCGCCCATACCATCTCGGAAACGGCGGCTCGGGCACTGCTCAATGAACCGAACATCCCTGCTGCCGCGCCAGCGGCGATCCCTGCAAGCGCTTCACGCCGGGTAATTCCTGAACCTGCCATCATGCCCTCATCTGGTTGCTGTTAAACCGGCACCAGTGTGGGCTGTTTCATCGCGAAAACCTATTACGCAACTCAAATAGACTATATTGCGTTTTGCCAGTTTTTCACGAGGCCGACGTCACCAAACAGGCGCAACAGCCTTAGTTATAGGCTGACGCCTGGAGTGGGAGAAATTTGATCGGTACAGGCGCTGTCGCATCACAAGCGCGAACGTCGGCCGCAACAGATTTGATCATCTGTCGCAACCAGACATGGTCAGGCGACTGGTGCTTGCATTCATGCCAGAGCATGTAGAACTGCATCTGTCCAAGTTCGCGCGGCGCCTCCAGAACGACGAGTGGAAAAGCCTGAGCGATTTGCTCGGCAAAAATCCGCCCCGTCGTGAAGACGATGTCCGATTGCGTCAGTACATAAGGTGTGATCGCATATTCGGGCACCGACACGGCGATATTACGCTTGAGGCCGAGTTCGATCAGCCGTCCGTCGATCGGACTAAGTTGGGCTCGCTTATCTGAGGTCGGAGAAAGATGCTTCTCTTTCAGGAACTCACCCATCGTGATTGGCTCGCATTGACTTGCCAGCCGATGGCTTGGACGTACGACACAGACGATATCGGTGGTCAGTAGGGGCGACATCCGCAAATACTCCGGCGGATGCGGCCAGTTGCCGATGACCGCATCGATAGATCCGTCCGCAAGCTGGCTGATGAGTTCATCATAGCTCGGCATGTGAGACGCATCGACGCGAACATTGGGTGCCTTTTGTGCGATTTTGCCGACGAGCTGCGGCAGAAACACGGCTCCGAGGCAATTATCTGCGATGATGCGGAAGTTTCGCGTCGCACTGTTCGGGTCGAAAGTGGCATCAGGAGAGAGGTGCGCGTTGATCTGGCCGAGGATATCGCGCAACGTCTCCTTCAGGGCGAGACCTCGCTCTGTTGGCACTAGCGCGCCTCCGGACCTGACCAAAAGCGGATCGTCCAGCATTTCCCGCAGCCGTTTCAACGTCAGGCTCACTGTCGGCTGCGCCTGGCCCAGGATATCGGCGGTTTTCGAAACGCTGCATTCCGTCAGCAGGGTCAGGAGCGTGCGCATCAGACGCACATCCATCATACCATTCGCCTGTCGCGTCATGATCGGCCTTCCCCTCGTCGAACGGTGCAACAAGCTTTATGACAAGCATATTTCATGCCAGCCGGGGAGCTCGCTGGTCGTACCTGTAATTATTGCGATACCAAGATTTCGAAGTCCGGAGGACAGGCCGGTCGATGGAATATGTTTGCCCGCCCTGATCCGTCAGAGTCCAATCTCCGAGTGAAACTGCATCCGTGAAGACAGTCTTGGCGCCTGATGCAGATGCTCCACCGTTCTCGGTATGCCATGCGGCTCCATCCCGAAAGCGCTCGACACATTTCGCACTATTCGCGAATGCGCGGCCGTCAAGTGACCGGCAACGTCATCTTCTGAAAGAGGTAGCACATGAAGTGCCTGGGAATTGCAGTGCTGCTCTGCTTCGTGACGGGTTACGCGCAGGCGACCGAACGGCAGCAATCTCGCCCGTTACGGCGACGTTGTCGTGGTGACGATCAACCGCCGCCTCAACGCCTTCGGATACACCAACCTTTCTCATCTCGATCCCATCAACTTCGGCGACGCCGCCAATGCCGGCAACCTCGATATCGTTGCTGCCTTGGAATGGGTAAGCGACAACATCGCTGTTTTTGGCGGCGACCCGGGCAGCGTAATCGTCTTTGGCCAATCCGGGGGTGGATCGAAGATCATGATCCTGCTGGCCATGCCGAAGGCGAAGGGCCTGTTCCATCGCGCCATCAGCATGAGTGGGGCAGCCGGCCTCAATGTGGCTCCTGCGGCGGACATGCAGCCCTATGCAAATGCCTTCGTCAAGGAGCTCGGGGTCGACCCGAAGAACCTCGCAGTGATACAGCAGATCCCGATGCAGACCGTCCTCGATGCCCGCAACCGTGCCGTAGCCTCATCGTTTGAAGGCGTCCGGCCGGTGATCGACGGCAAGCACATCGTCACCCGGCCGATGGCGCCAGAGGGCCTGGCGATGCATGCCAGCGTACCATTGCTGCTGGGCAGCACGAAGACCGAAGCCAGTCTGTTTTTCCAGAGCGATATGCGCAATTTCAAACTCACCGAAGAACAGATGCGGAGCCGCATGCGCTCTGTGTTCAAGATCAATGACTCCAAGATCGACACGATTATGGCCAGCTACCGCAAGGATGCGCCCGACATGACCCCGTCGGAGATCCTCGTTGCCGTTGCGTCCGACGTCCAGTTCCGCCGTCCGCTCACCGCCGCAGCCGCAGCCGCAGCCGCAGCCGAGATGAAGTCGGGAGCGGCTGGCCAGGCACCAGTCTACATGTACAACTTCACCTGGACGATTCCCTGGGAGGGCGGCGTGCTCGGTTCACCGCACGCAGTCGATATCCCCTTCGCCTTCGGCACGGTGAACGAGGCCGGCGAGATGACCGGACCGGGCGATCATGCAATGGAAGCGGCGATGAACATGATGTCGGCGTTCTTGAGCTTCGCGCGGACCGGCAATCCCAACAACACCCGTATGCCGGAATGGAAGCCTTACGACGCTACCACACGGGCCTCGATGCTGATCGACAGCCGCTGCGAAGCGGCCAGCGGCTGGCGTGGCGAAGCACGCCGCGCCATTGCCGATCTCAAGATCGACCCGTTCAACCGCGCAGCCCTCTATAAGTATGAGGCATAACTGAGGAGTTGAAACATGGGTTATCGGATCCCGAAACGCACACTCTTGAAGGCGACATCGTTGGCCGCCGCTGTTGGTGTTGACGCTGGTCCACTTCCTTTAGGCCAGACAGTGGCCTCGGGGGCTGGAGGCTTGTAGTTTAGAGACGAGCGCTGCCGGGGCAACAGTCGCCAATGAGAGTGGCGGACTGCGGATGGGCAGCGCCAAAACGCCAATGATTGTCAGTAGCGCAGATAGCGAGCCTCTGGCTGCGGCGACTTGAGTGTCTGGCAGCCGCATGGAGACTCTATCGGGATCCGGGCGGCGGCTTGCAGTGCAACGCGGGAGGCAAGCATGGAAAGACTTGGCAAGACATCCTCCTGGAGCAAGGTGCCTCGGCTGCGATCCATATAGTCGTTGAAGCCAGCGGTCACGAAGGCGCAGGGCACGAAACAGGCGCCGATTTCGCGTGACAAGGTCGCCTCCGGTGCTATCGAATGATTGATGACATCGGCTCCCACGGTGCGGAACGCAAGAGCTTCCGCGGGCGTGGTAAGGCGAGGGCCATACGCATGTGCAGCCGCCAGCCCTTGGTCTAGTCCATGCACACGGCATGACGTCGGCCAGATTGCACTTGCGGTTTCAGCAAGGATTTTCGCGCCATGCGGGCAAACGATCTGCTTGCCGGAGCAATCGAAACGCTGACGACCGGGCAGAAGCGAGTAGGGGGTCTGGGTCAGCTCGATTATATCGGCCGGGATGACCATGTCGCCCGGCTGGATGGCCTTGTTCACCGCACCGATGGTCGAACAGGCGAGCACATACCGTACGCCGGATTCCATCAACACCCAGAATGCGCGGCGGTGGCAGGAATGGTCGATTTGATCCCGCGGGTTGCCGTGGGAATACATGCAAAGCAGCCGTCTGGCTCGGCCTTCCGGCGTGATGCTGGCGTCGAATTCCAGGAGCTTCCAGTTGTCCGAAGCGCCATAAGGCGTGTCGAAGGAAAGATCGCGCGCCAGAACGCTAACGCCCGGCATTCCCACATCTTCGGGAAAGGCGAGACCCCAATTGGCGGAGCCCGTAATGATGGCCATATCCGTTTTCGGGATCACTGCGCCGATTGATGTATATGTCATAGAGGCTCTTTCAGGCTGTCTGATCGCGTTCGCGCAAGTTGAGGAACAGGACTATTGCCGAGATCAGCACGGTCCAGAGTGTGGAAATAGCCGCGATGGTAGGGTCGATTTGATCCCGGAGAGAAATAAACATCAGCTTCGGCAAGGTACTGTTGGGCCCGTTCGCCACAAAAACGGAAATCACCACCTCGTCGAGGGAGGTGAGGAAGGCCATCAATCCTGCTGTCGCAAGGCTCAGCCCGAGCTGGGGCAGAATGATCCCGATCATAGTCCGGAACCAGCCGGCACCCAGACTGCGGGCTGCCTGTGCCTGAGCCCAGTCGAACCTCTCCAGTGCGGGATGGAGAACAATGACGGCCACGGGTATGGCCAGGACCACATGGCCCGCAAGGACCCCCAAAAGGGTGCCGAGGAGGCCGAGCTTCGCAAGAACGAAGAAAAGTCCTATTGCAAGCAGAATGCCCGGCGTCACCGAAGGCGATAGCAGCAGACCGTAAATGGCGGCGGCGCGGCGCCCCCCAATCCTGTTCAGGGCGAAGCAGGCGAGGAAACTGACAGGCACAGCAATCGCCGCCGTCGAGACGCCGAGAAGCAGGCTGGTGCGAAGCCCTGCCATCCACGCAGGTGAGGAAAAGAAGGCTTCATACCAGCGCATCGACCAGGCCCTGGGCGGAAACTCCAGCAAATCGGAAGAGGAAAATGACAGCGGCACAACGATGAGGGTCGGCAGCATAAGGAAGATGAGCACGATGGCTGAATAGATCCACAGCAGGATTCTGCTGAACCTTTTGTCCTGATAGGCATCAAGCATGGGATGTATCCCGCGTCAGATACCAGCGTGTGACGTAAAGCATGCCACCAGTCAGCAGGACCAGAATCAGAAGGAGTATGCCGAGAGCGCTTGCAGACCCCCAGTCCTGAAAGGTGGATAATGTCCGGTCGATGCGGATCGATATCGGATTGACCTTCCCTCCGCCGAGAACCGCCGGTGTGATGAAGAAGCCGAGAGTGTAGATAAACACAATCGTTGAACCGGATAGGATTCCGCCAGCAGAAAGGGGAAGGATCACCGTTCTCACGCAATGCCAGAGGCTTGCACCCATGCTTGCCGCCGCGCGGATCACATTGCCGTCAATGTCACGCATTGCCGCGTAAACCGGCAAGACAAAGAGCGGTAACATGTAGTGAACCATGCCGATCAGAGTCCCGTTGAAGTTGTAGACCAGCGGCATCGGAGCGTCGATCAAGCCCAGGCTTTTCAGGGTTGAATTTACAAGTCCATCCTTGCGCAGGAGCACCAGCCAGCCATAGGTCCGCACCAGGATTGAAGTCCACAGCGGCAACATGATCAGGATCAGCACCCTGTTTGCGATCCGCTTGCTGGTGCTTGCGAGCGTCAGCGCCAGGGGGATTCCCAGGATCATGCAGATGAGCAGCGTCGTGCCGGATAGAGCGAGCGTGGTTCCCAGCGCGGACCAGGTGAGGCTGCTGAATAGAACCTTTTCGTAGTTGATGGTCGAGAACGAACCGCCGATGGTCAGGAAGGACTGACGCAGAATCCACAGAACCGGAACGATAGCCGCAAGGCCAATCAAGAGCAGTGCTGGCAGCGCCAAAGCAAGATAGAATTGACGCTCGCGCCTGGCGTCCCTCAGGTAGGCGGCGGTGCTCATCCGACCATCCCTTCGGGCAAGGCATGAACGGCTGCGGCTGCGGCATAGGCGGTCACCAATTTGCCGGTTTCCATCCCGGCGCAAATTCCGGCACGGGTCGCCGGCACGCTCAATATAACCTCAGTGCCGGATGCGGTTCGAAGATTGAGCAGCCAGTTTTCGCCGCGAAATGCCTTGGCGGTCAGTGCGCCGCTAATGGCGATCGCATCGGCGCCGAGCTCGCCCGCATCCAGATAGAAGCTTTCCGCGCGGATCATTGCCAGCCCTAGGGCAGGGTCTACCGACCCCTCGATGCGCGTCAGGCTGGACGCAGGAAGTATGTTGGCTTCACCCATGAACTCCGCCACAAACCGGTTTCTTGGGTGGTGATAGATGTCGAAGGGAGTCGAGATTTGCTGTATTTCCCCCGCATCCATGACGGCGATGCGATCCGACATGGTCAGCGCTTCGCGCTGATCATGCGTGACGTAGATCGTGGTGATACCCAGATCGTCATGCAGTCGCCGAATTTCGAACTGCATATGCTCTCGCAAGTTCTTGTCGAGTGCAGACAGCGGCTCGTCCATCAGCATGACGCGAGGTTCAAAAACGATTGCGCGTGCCAACGCCACGCGTTGCCGCTGGCCACCCGAGAGCGCGGCGATGTTCCGATCACTGAAGCCCTCAAGCTTCACGCGGGCGAGGGCTGCCAGAGCACGGTCTTGCGCCTTGGCTTTCGGGACCCGCCGCAAGAGGAGTGGATAGGCGACGTTGGCCAGTACGCTCATATGGGGAAAGAGCGCATAATTCTGAAAAACGATGCCAATGTCGCGTTTGTCAGGAGACAGTCGGGTAACATCCCGACCGCCGATGATCAGGGAGCCGCTGTCGGGACGGACAAAACCCGCCAATGCCATCAGGAGGGTTGTCTTCCCCGATCCGGACGGGCCCAGAAGCGTCAGGAATTCGCCAGCGGAAATATCCAGCGAAACATCGCTCAGTGCGACATAGTTACCGAAGGTTTTTCGAACACGCTCGATCGATATGGGAAGCGAGGTAATTGCCATTTTGACAGCGGCTCCAGGAGATAGTCAGCGGTTCATCATCTCATCGAATGCGGCCTGGGCTGCATCGCCGTTCTTTACCCACCAGTCCGCTTTCGAGAAGACGGAGGTCCCGACATTGCCGGGTGCAGTCGCCAGAAGCTGAAGGCGATCAGCCGGGATGAGATTTCCCTGGTAAGCCTTCGGGTTGATTGGGCCATAGGCAAGGAAATCGGTCAGCTTGGCGCCGCGTTCCGGTGTGGTCATCGCAGCAATCAGCTTCATTGCAGCCGCCTTGTTTGCAGAGCCTTTCGGAACAGCGAGGCAATCAGTTCCAATGACGGAGCCCTTGAAGCTGTAATCAGCAGCACCACCATCGGCCTTGACGCTCTGGGCACGACCGTTCCAGGTGACGACGAGGTCCGCTTCGCCATCCTTCAGGAGTTGAGCCGACTGGGCGCCAGAAGTCCACCACACCGAGACATTCGGCTTCAACTGGGCCAGGCGAGCGATAGCTCGCTTCAGGCCATCGGGTGTACTGAGCACGTTGTAAATCTCGCCGGGAGCAACCCCTTCGGAAAGCAGGGCGATTTCAATAAGGTCCTGCGCATTTGCGCGAAGCGCCCGCGTTCCGGGAAAAGCCTTCACGTCCCAGAACTCGGCCCATGTCTTTGGCGGCTTGTTGCCGAGAGTTTTGGTGTTCCAGGCCATCACCGTGCCATAGGAGCTAAAAGGATAGCAATAGGCGGACTCGGCACCGGCTGGCACAGAGTTCGGATCAATGATGGAGTAATCCAATAGCTCAAGCAAACCTTGAGCGGCAGCCTGCGCGCCCTCAGGCGATCCGAGATGGATGATGTCGGTTGTCACCGCGCCGGATGTAACCTGCATCTTGAGGGCAGCGAAACCATCGCTTTGAGTTTCTTCTCGGACATCGAAACCCAGCTCGGCCGCTGCGGGTCCCCACATCGCCTTCTTCATGGCAGCGCCGTAGTCGCCACCGGCTGTCGTAATGGTCAGTGTTTGCGCGGCCAGCGAACCGGTGGCGCTCATGGCAATAATGGCCACGGTTAGACGCAGCATGCGAAGCATCATCAGTCTCCTTTGTTCACCTCTGGACGATAGCTTTCGGTTCTTTTTCCGCCAAATTTGCCAATCGTAACGTTACGATTGCTAGATTGAGGCATTTCGTCAAGCGGAATCTGATCGACCCCGGTCCCGCTTCCATTTTCGTATTGGAAGAGGCAGTATGTTCGAAAGGCCGAACGATGAGAGACTGACTGGCGACATGGCATTCAATTCGCGACCCAATCTGAGGCAGATCGCTACGGAACTCGGTCTCTCGGTAACCACGGTCTCTCGCGCGCTGAAAGATGGGCCGGAGGTGCATCCTGATACCATCCAGCGCGTAAAGGCGGCAGCAAACGCCGCCGGTTACGTCCCCAATCTGCACGGTCGCGCGTTGCGCATGGGCCTCACCCGTACGCTCACCGCCATTCTGCCCATGGAAACAAGGGACTATTTATCAGACATCGCAAAGCTTCCCTTGATCGAGGGCATGACACTTGCCGCGCGCGAAAGAGGCTTTAATCTGTCCGTCTTCTCCACCACACCGGAAGAGGATCCTCAGGAAAACCTCAGCACTCTTATCCACACCGGCGGCACGGACGGGATCATAATTACGCGCATGGTCTCGGAGGATCCGCGCATTCCCTTTCTTCTTGAGCGGAAGATTCCGTTCATCGCCTTCGGCCGCAGCGGCAGCGCGCTCGATTATTCCTTCGTCGACGTGAACAATGAGGGTATCGCGTTTGAGGCGACCCGAATGCTTGTCGCGCGGGGTTGCCGGCGGGTCGCGTTGCAACTCCTTGCCCGCGATGATCAATACAGCGCGGCGCGCATGACAGGTTACACCAAGGCGACCGAAGAAGCGGGCCTACCAATCGATCTACAATTGATAGGCCAGGAAGATTTCACCATGGAAGCCAGCGAAGGCTGGATTTCTCGTCTGCTCGATCTGCCGGACCCGCCCACTGGTCTTGTCTGTGCGAACGAGCTTGGCCTGCTCGGCGCGCTCAGCGCGACACGCAGAAAGGGCCTTGTCGTCGGACGCGACTTCCACATCGTTGTGCGCGACAGCACGCACATATGTCGCTATCTCTCGGTTCCGCTGGCCGCTCACACCGTCGATATGGTCGTGGTCGGCCGCAGTCTGGTCGAAGGTTTGATCCAGCAGATCACGGAACCTGAAGCGCCGCGAATGCAGCATGTCGTTGAAGGCAAGGTCGAGATCATCGCCAGCCTATGACACCGTGCTTGGCTTCTCAGTGCTGTGCCTCGGGCACTGTACCGTTATCAACTACGGATTGAGACGAAACGCTGAAGCTGTTGTGGCAGCTTCAGATTGCATTGGCTTTTCGGATGTCGGTTTTAGTTCCATAATAAACCTTATGAAACAATTTGCTGTAGCCACAAAGTTGAAGTGTCCTGCTTCTGCAAAATAGGAATGTTGCAGTCCCCGCGTTATAAGCGACTGGGACGCAGGCGATAATAATCTCTACTGAGCGGCTTGGTCATTCACGCCTCCCAACAGACTGCCGGACCCCGAGAACCCGTCCAGACCCGTTGCAACGACCGATACCCTGAACACGCCATCGAGGCTTCTGTCAAAGATCGCGCCGACAACGATATCGGCATCATCGAAGACTTCGTCGCGTATGCGGCTGGCGGCCTCATCGACCTCGAACAGTGTCATGTCCATCCCGCCCGAAATGGAGATCAGCACGCCCCGCGCGCCCTTCATGCTCATGTCGTCAAGAAGCGGGTTGGCAACGGCGGCCTCTGCGGCCCTCAGCGCACGACCCGGTCCAGTCGCCTCGCCCGTTCCCATCATGGCTCGACCCATTCCACGCATGACGGATTTGACGTCGGCGAAGTCGAGGTTGATCAGACCTTCCTTGACGATCAGATCCGTGATGCAGCTGACGCCTGCAAACAGGACCCGGTCCGCAGTCACAAAAGCATTCGCGAAGGTGGTCGTGGCATCCGCAATGCGAAACAGGTTCTGATTTGGAATGACGATAACAGTGTCGGCACTTTCGCGAAGCCGCTCGATGCCCTCGTCGGCAGTGCGCATGCGTCGATTGCCTTCAAACGTAAAGGGCTTGGTGACGACGCCCACCGTAAGGATCCCCGCCTGTCGTGCCGCCTGAGCAATGATCGGGGCAGCGCCGGTGCCGGTGCCACCACCCATTCCGGCTGTGATGAAGCACATGTGTGTGCCCCGGAGGTGGTCCATGATTTCATCAATGGATTCCTCAGCGGCCGCTCGTCCGATTTCTGGCAAGGAGCCCGCGCCGAGACCTTCAGTCACCTGAGTACCGAGCTGAATGCGCCGAGCGGCCTTCGAGGTCGCGAGCGCCTGTGCATCCGTGTTTGCCGCAATGAATTCAACGCCCTGAAGCTCTTCTGCGATCATATTGTTGATTGCGTTGCCGCCACCGCCTCCAACACCGACGACGGAAATCCTCGGTATCACTCCGGAAAGCGGCGTGTGGATATCGGTCATGAAGGTCTCCATTGAATCAATCTCAGTCGCAGTCAACTGCCGTTTGTTGGAACCGACATTAGTGCGATTCGCGTGAACATAGCGATCCTAGTGGGTAACACGTCAGTATTGCGGCATGCTCTGGCCGCCTTCCACAAGATAATGAGTTTGGCGCACGGTGGTCATCTCGATGTTGGACGGCCCTCTCCGGCCCCAGCCTCACGGGCTTGCCTTCAGCAGTCGGAAGACTTAGACGCAATTCACTATATTCACGAACTGATAGATGAACGAAAATGACGATAACAATACGCCCGGCGCAGCTATCCGATTCAGAGCTCATCCTGCGATTTATTCGCGAACTGGCGGAATATGAAAAGGCGGCTCACGAGGTCGAGGCGACGACGGCCTCCATTGAGCAATCCTTGTTTGGTCCTCAATCCGTGACCCATGCAGCCATTTGCGAGGTCGATGGCGAGCCGGTGGGTTTCGCGGTGTGGTTCTATACCTATTCCACCTGGCTTGCCCGCAATGGCCTCTATCTCGAGGATCTTTACGTCACCCCGCAAAAGCGGGGATCGGGCGCGGGCAAGGCCCTGCTGAAATATCTGGCAAAGCTCGCGGTCGAGAAAGGTTGCGGCCGGTTCGAATGGAGCGTGCTCGACTGGAACGAACCGGCCATCCGCGTCTATCGTTCCATCGGCGCCGAGCCGCAGGACGAATGGATACGCTATCGGCTCACCGGCGACACGCTGAAGGCCTTTGCCGATAGCTAAATGCTTATGACGTCACGAAGCGAGCGGCAGGCTCCACGAACCAGCCGCTCGCTTCGCCGGCTCCTTGTCAGCTCAACTCGACGATCGCGCAACCATAGGCTTCGAGCGACAGTGCACCGGTCACCGATTTGCCGTCGTCGAGGAGATTGACGCCGCGCGGGACGCTGATCAGTTCCGCGTGCTGGTCCGTGTAGTTCTGAATAAACAGAAGATGCCTTTCATCGTTCTGGCGCATCGTCACTTCGACGCCATCCGGCAGATTGGCAATCAACGGTTCGACGCCTGCATCCGCGAAGGTGCGGTCGGACAGTGCTGCCGTCAGCTCGGCTGTCAGGTACGTGCCGAGATAGAGCACCCTGCCCTTGCCGACGCGGCGCGACGTTGCCATCGGCACGCCTTCGGCATAGCGGTTCGACCAGGTCGCCACTATCTCGACATCGTCGGCAACTGCCAGGTTCTCATAGAAGTGAGCACCTTCCAGCTCGCGGTTGCCGATCGTGAAACGGCGAACGCGGTTATGGGATTCGGCAGGGCGGTTGGGGGGCATCACCAATCCGCCGGAGCGCGACATGACATCGAAGAGACCATTGGCACCAGGTGCCGCCAGCCGTCCGAAATCCTCGACCGTGACGCCGGTCAGTCGCGTCAGCGACGAACCCGGCGCGGCCTCGCGGATGACGTGGTTGTTTTCATCGCGCGTGCCGGTACGCGCGCCGATAATCACGGTGCCCCCGCCCCGCGCAAATGCCTCCAGCCGCTCGGTCCAGCCATCCTTCCACATCACCCAATGCGGGACATAGAGCAGCTTTAGCCGCGAAAGATCGTCTTCGGGATGGATAAAGCCGCAGGCGATGCCGCGGTCGTAGCAATATTGGTGCAGCAGCACGGCGTCGTCCTGCGGGCTTGGCAGGCCGATCGAATAGGTCTTGTGCGCCTCCTGGTTGTCGAAATCGGAGCCGGCAATGCCGACATCCATGCGGACATGAGTGCCGAGGATCTTGTTCTTCAGCGCCGTCATCTCGATGGCAAACCGCTTTGCCTCGTCATAGCGATGACGCGGCACGTCGTCGTGGTCGATAATACCCATCCAGTAGATTTCAGCACCGAAATGCGCCGGCCGCCAGCGGAAGAACATCAAGCCATCGGCGCCGCGTGCGACCGAGGACATTGCCATGCGGCGCATCTCGCCGGGCTCCGGCGTCAGCGTGCAGAAGCCGGGTTGGCTGCCGAAGCCGGATTGCTGTTCGGGGATGATGTAATTGCCCGAGAAGCCGCGGCAGATGTCGAGATGCAGCGCCTGCACCTTGGCGTGGTTGCCGATGCGCTGGAACTCGTCATAGAGCATCGGATAGATATCATAGCCGACGAAATCGAGATCGGTGGAGAATTGGCCGCGAAAGTCGATATCGCGCAAGCCACCGAGATTGTGGAAGATGAACCAGTCGGCCTTGGTCGCCCGCAGGATTTCCACCTGATCATGCTGGAACCGTGCCGTCGAGAAGGCCAGGAAGCGGTGGTAGTCCTGCACATGTCCCGGGCTCGGGAAGGTCGGGCCGAAATCGATGGGAAGCACGACCTGGCCGAAATCGTCATAGGCAGTCGCCCAGAAATCGCCGCCCCAGGCGAAATTGAGCTTGTCGATCGTGTCGTATTTATCTGCAAGATAGGACTGAAATTCCTTCAGCGTGGCGGCAGAGAAGGATTCCGGCATGCTGGTGTTGAGCTCGTTGTCCGTCTGCCAGCCGATGACATCGGGATTGTCGCGATAGTGTTCAGCCATAGCCTTGGTGATACGCTTGCTGTGCTCGCGGAAAACCGGGCTTGCCGTATCGGCATGTTGGCGTGAACCATGGCTCATCGTCCGGCCGTTGCCGTCGACACGGAGGACTTCCGGATGGGCAACCGTCAGCCAGCGCGGCGGTGTGGCCGTCGGCGTGCACATGATGGTGCTGATGCCGTGACGCGCCAGGATCGCGATGGCGCGATCGAAGAGATCGAAGTCGAAGGTTCCGAGCTTCGGCTCGAAGATATGCCAGGCGAATTCGCCGAGACGCACGACATTGAAGCCGGCTTCGGCCATGCGTTTGGCATCACGCTCCCAATAGCTTTCATCGACATGTTCCGGATAATGCGGCGTGCCGACGAGAAACCTGTCGGTCTTGATGGTGCGCCATACGGAAAGGTCTTTGGTGCTGGTATTGACTGACACGGTATCAGGCTCCTGAAGGATCATTTGTCGAGAATTGGCTTGCGGACGGTGATGGTCCGCTCGTCATTGGCAGAAAACAGGTAGACCTCGCGCGGATCGATGCGCAGGCTGATCGGTGCGTCGGCGGCTACGCCGGTGACATGGCCGATTTGCACGGTGATGTTGCCGGTGCCGCTTTCGGAGCTGACGCATTGCAGCTCTCCGGCATCGACATAGAGGATGGTCTCTCGTCCGAGATGCTCGACGAGACGAACCTGGCCGGAGATCGCAGCACCTGCGGATGCAGCGTCCGAAACGGCGATGTTTTCCGGCCGGATTCCGAGGATAAGGGGCGCGCCCTTCTGGACCGAGGCGCCGGCTGCCAGATCCACAGCGATCGGTGCAAGGCCCGGAGCAGAGACGGTAACGCTGTTTCCAGAGACCTGATCGACCGTCACCGGAAAGAAATTCATTCGCGGCGCACCGAGAAAGCCGGCGACGAAGAGATTGTCCGGGTTGCGGTAGAGTTCCAGCGGCGAACCAACCTGCTCAATGATGCCGCGATTGAGAACCACGATCCGGCTTGCCATCGTCATCGCCTCGACCTGGTCGTGCGTGACATAGACCATGGTCGCGCCGAGTTCGGCATGCAGGCCGCTCAGCTCGACGCGCATCTGGGTCCGCAGCGCGGCGTCGAGGTTGGATAGAGGCTCGTCGAACAGAAAGACTTCCGGTGATCGGGTAATGGCACGGCCGATGGCGACGCGCTGGCGCTGGCCGCCGGAAAGCTGCTTCGGTCGCTTGTCGAGCTGGTCGGTGATCCTGAGAATCTTGGCGGCGCGCGCCACGGCCGCGTCGATCTCTGCCTTCGGCCGCTTGGCCATGCGCAGGCCGAAACCCATGTTTTCGCCGACTGTCATATGCGGATAGAGCGCGTAGGACTGGAACACCATGGCGATGCCGCGATCACCCGGTTCCGCCGTAGTGACATCGCGGCCGTTGATCATGATCTGGCCGGAGGAGATCGTTTCAAGACCGGCGATCGACTTCAGCAGCGTGGACTTGCCACAGCCGGAGGGGCCGACCATGACGATAAACTCGCCCTGCTCGACGGAAAGATCGATACCGCGCAATGCATGATAGGCGCCGTAATTCTTGTTGACGTGTCGAAGTTCGAGACTGGTCATGCTTTTCGGCTCGCAAAGAAAGGATTGGCACAAAGGGCGAGATGGGCGATTGCGTCGGACAAGATCATCATCCCTTCACCGCCCCCATGGTGAGCCCGGCGATAAAGTGCCGCTGCATCAGGAAGAACATGATGACGGGCGGCACAGCGACGATAATCGTGCCGGCCGAGATCAGGTTCCAGGCGGAGACCCATTCGCCGCGCAGATTGGCAAGCCCGGCGGTCACCGGCTTGACCGTATCGCTCACCGTCAGCACCACCGCCCAGAAATAGTCGTTCCAGACGAAGGTGAAGATCAGGATCGCAAGTGCTGCCAGCGCCGGGCGAACCAGCGGGATCACCACATGCACGAGCGTCTGAAACGGCGACGCTCCCTCCGCCCTTGCCGCCTGGAACAATTCATCCGGCAAGGCTGCGATGAAGTTGCGCATGAACAGCGTCGCAAAGCCGGTCTGAAAGGCGATATGGAAGATGATCAGCGCTGCCGGTGTGTCATAAAGGCCGATCCGCACCATCAGATCGCGCACCGGTATCATCATGATTTGATAGGGCAGGAAATTGCCGCCGACGAAGAGCGCGAAAACCAGCATATTGCCGCGAAAGCGGTAGCGCGCCAGAACGAAACCGGCGAGCGTGCTCATGATCAGCACACCGATGACCGAGGGAATGGTGATCATCAAACTGTTGAGGAAATAGCGCGCCATCGGCGTCTGGGTGAAGACGGAGGTGTAGTTGTCGATCAGGCCGAACTGCGTCGGCCAGCCCCAGAGATTGCCGCCCATGACGTCCTGCGTCGAGCGGAACGAGGTGAGGATGACGGCAAACAGCGGGCACAGCCACAGGATCAGGATGGCGAGGACGGCGGTGAAATAGAAGCGGCGCTGCCAGATGGCATCTTCGGGGATCGGGCGCGGATACATCAGGCCCCTCTTTCTTCGATGCGGATGATCCGCGTGAGGTACCAGACGATGAACACCGCCATGATCACGAACAGAACCGAAGCGATCGCTGCGCCATAGCCGAAGCGGTAGGAGAAGATCGATTGTTCGAACATCTGATAGGCGAGCACTTCGGAGGAGCCGAACGGTCCGCCCTGGGTCATGACCGAGACCATGTCGAAGGACCGGAGAGCCCCTACGACTGTGACGGCAATGGCGATGAAGGTGACCTGTGTCAGCTGCGGCAGAACGATATGCCGCAGCATGTTCCAGCCCCTCGCCCCATCCACCCTGCCCGCGCCGATCAGCTCTTCGCTGAGATTGTTGAGGCCGGCGAGGTAGAGAACCATGCAGAAGGCGATCTGTGGCCAGAGGGCGGCGATGACGATCGCGAAGGTCACGAGATGCTCATTGGAGAGCAGCGCCGGTGCCGTCGCACCGAAGAAGCCGAAGATCAGGGCGAGCAGCCCCAGTTGCGGAGTATAAACCCAGGTGAAAACGACGCCGACGGCAACGGAGGCCAGCACCAGCGGGATGAAGAATAGAGACTTCATCAGCCGCATGCCGCGGATCTTCTGGTTGACGAGAAGCGCGATCGCCAGCCCCAAGGGTGGTGCTGCCATGAACATGACCAGCCAGATGACATTGTTCTTCAGGGAAACGTAGAATTGAGGGTCGTTGAACAGCTCGGCGTAATTGCCGAGGCCGATCCAGACCATCGGGCTGAAGCCATCCCAATCGTGAAAGCTGATCCAGATACTCTCGATCGCCGACCACAGGATCACGACGGAAAAGAGAATGGCGGCCGGTAAAATCAGCAAAGTCGGGGTGAGCCACCAGCGATGGTAGCGCCAAAATGTCGTCATTTTATCCTCTATCGATATGGGGAGGCGGAGCCGCGGCCCCGCCTCTCGGTCGCTGGGAGGAAAAGCTAGAGCTTGTAGATACGCTTGCGCGTACCTTCGAGCCGCTGCAGGATGGCGTTGCGCCGTTCCGGCTTCGCCATGAATTCCTGGAAGCCGGAGAGGCCGGCTTGCGCCATGTCGGGATCGCTGTCGCGGTCGTAATATTGCGAGGTGCCCTGCAGCGTCTTCAGTACATCGACGGCGGCGTTGACCAGCGGGTCCTTGCTCGGCGGCAGGTCATTGCGCGGCGGGACGTTGCCGCCGGGTTCCAGATAGGGGCCGAGATTTTCCGGGCGGTAGAAGTAGGCCAGGAACTCGCGCGCGCCCTGCTTGTTCTTCGCGTTTGCCGGAATATGAACCGAATTCAGCGAAAACTCCTCGAAACGGCCGACCTTCGGGTCGATCGTCGGGAACGGCGCGAAAGCAAGCTGTTCGAGATCCTCTTTCGGGAAGGCGTAGCGGACGAAGGCACCGAGGTTCATCATCCCCGCCTTTTTCTGTGCCAGAAGCGCGCCCGCCTCCTGCCAGCCGAAGGAGGTATTGTCCGGTGTGAAGAAGCCCTGCTTGATCAATGTTTCCCACTGGTCGAAGACGGGCTTCAGCGCCGGATCGAGATAGCTCATCTCGCCGTTCATCAGCGCCATATGCTTGTCGAGGCCGTTGATGCGCAGGTTCATCTGGTCAAACCAGCCGGCCGCTGGCCACAATTCCTTGGTACCCATGGCGATCGGCGTCAGGTTCGCGCTTTTGCATTTGGCGCCGTATGCCAGGAAGTCATCCCAGTTCGCCGGCGCCGTTGCGCCGAGTTGGCCAAAGACATCCTTGCGATAGAACATGCCCCAGAGCGTGCCGCCGGTCGGCAGGCCATATTGCTTGCCGTCGACGGTGACGGAACCTGCCGTCGGGCCGAGGACATCCTTGTATTTCTCTTTCTCAAAGAGATCGGAAATGTCGTCGAAAAGGCCACGCTTGACGAAGGCCCGCATGCGGTTTCCGGAAAACCAGAAGCAGATATCCGGCGCGCCGGCGACCAGATAGTTGCGGATCGCGGTCTTATGAGCCTCGTGGTCCATATTGTTGATCACGACCTTGACGCCGGCCTGCTTACCGAAGTCATCGCCGATCTTGCGCAGGATCGCCAGCGCGTCGGCATTGTTCTCGTCGGAAATGATATTGATATCCTGCGCCTGCGCAATCGCCGGCATGGGAAAGCCTGCCAGAGCCGTGGCGGAAACCGCCCCTGCCCCCATTAAAAAGGTGCGTCGGCTCGACGGCCTTCCAAGCAAATTGAAAGTCATGTGAATTCCTCCCGTTTTAACGCCTGTCTCCACCCTCAGCCGATGAGCCAGCGGGACGCCCTCCGAGCGTTTTCCGTTTACCTCCGGACGCATGGCCGCAATAAACCCGCCGAGGCAGCGAATGTGCTGCCCGGATATTTGGGTTCGTGAAGCTGTGAGTCCCTTTTTCTGACTTCTTCGTGCTTGCACACGGCCGGATGTTGATCGACGGGTGAAGTTATGCATAAGTCTGAAACAGACGCAATAATTAATTTACAAAATTAAGAAAGAGAAACCGTGAAGCTGAAAGGCGACCAAAGCACTTCGCGCGCCATGAACCGGCGGCTCATTCTCAACCTGTTGAGGCAGGAGGGACCGAGGAGCCGCGCGGAGATCGCGACGATTACCGGCCTCAGCCCGGCAGCCGTGACCTTCGTCATCGCCGACCTGATAGAGGAGGGCCATGTCACCGAAGGCAAGGCCGTAGCGGGGTTCTCAGGGCGTCGCCCTATCCCTGTCGAAATCAATTATACCAATGGGTTGGCGATTGGTTTTAAACTAATGGTTGGCTCGGTCGAATGCGTTATCACCGACCTTGCCACCAACCCCCTCGGATCGATGCGGCTGACGCTCGCAGACCATGATCCGGAAAACGTCGCGAAAACACTTGCCGCGGCGGTTCCCTTGCTCGTGCAATATGCCGCCCGGCCAAGTGCACAGCTCGCGGGCATCGGAATTTCCATGCCCGGCGTCATCGGCAATGATCAGGCAACCTGCGTGCGCAGCCATCGCTTCAACTGGAACAACGTTCCCCTCGCCTCGATATTGGCGCAGAAGGTCAAGGTGCCTGTCTGGCTGGAGGACGACACGAACGCCTATGCCATCGCCCAGCAGCTCTTCGGCGTGGGGCGGCAGCATCGCAATATGGCCGTGCTTGCCATCGGCGTCGGCATCAGCTGTGCGCTGATCATCGAGGGCAAGCTCTATCGCGGCGCCAATGGCGCCGCCGGTAAGTTCGGCCATACGCTGCATGAAGAAAATGGCCGTGTTTGCGAATGCGGTAAGCGCGGCTGTCTCATGGCCTATCATTCTCAGACGTCGATGCTGAGGACATGGCGTGAATCGACAAATCGCAACGATAGCGGTGGCTTACCGGAGATGCTTAAGGCGATTGAAGAGGGTGAGCCAGCCGTTGGTAATATTCTTAGGGAAGCGGGCGTCGGGATCGGAAAGGCCCTGGCAAACCTCGTCAATGTCACCGATCCCGAAGTGATCGTCGTCGGCGGTGAAGCTGTGTCGTTTGGTGAGGGGTTTTTAGGACCACTGAGGTCGACCCTGGCCGCCCACACTTTTCGCACATCGCCACCTCTGCTTCCGGACTGGGAGGACAATTCCTGGGCGCGGGGAGCGGCCGCCCTCGTTACGCAGAAATTCTTCGACTTCGAGACATCAAGCGGCACGACGGGAAATACCGAGGCGCTGGCCAATACGACGGCGGCGTAGAAACCGGAGGGGTGCAGCTTCGGCCTTGCACCGCCTGCCCTTTCACGAGACAACCGTCGCATGAGCGTTCCGATAACCCATCCTTTTGCCTTCGACCCCACCTACGGCATGCAGCTTGAGCAGCTTCTTGCCATCAAGCCGCCGAAGGCGCCGCCGGGCTTTGATGATTTCTGGAAGGAGCGGTATCGTCGTGCGATCGCCGTCGACCCGCAGCCGCAGCTTCGCCGCAGCAAGACCCATCATCCCGACTGGCATGTTTTCGACATCACCTATTCGTCGACCGGCTCGTTTCCGATCGGTGGCTGGCTGCTGCTTCCTCGCAAGGGACAGGTGCGGCGCGGCCTTGTCGTTGGCCATGGCTATGGTGGGAGGGATCTGCCCGACTTCGATCTGCCGGTGAAAGAGACGGCCATATTGTTTCCCTGCTGTCGCGGCCTGTCTCGCAGCGCCCGTCCGCCGATACCGTCGGACCCGGCCGGGCATGTGCTCTACGATATCGACAAGCCCGATCGCTATATTATCGGCGGCTGCGTCGATGATCTGTGTATTGCCGTCTCGACGCTTGTCGATCTCTATCCGTGGCTCGCGGGGCATATCGGCTATAGCGGCATCAGCTTCGGCGGCGGCATCGGGGCGCTGGCGATCCCGTTCGATGACCGGATCGATCGCGGGCACCTGGTCGTCCCGACCTTCGGGCACCGGCCCTTATGGCTGAGTTTGCCGACGGTCGGCAGCGCCGATTCCGTCCAGGCTTACCAAAAAGAACACGGAAGCATGCTCGAGAGCTTGCGCCTGTTCGATGCGGCAAGCGCGGCGACCCGCATCAAGGTGCCTATGCTCATTGCGCCCGCCCTCTTCGATCCGGCTGTGGCGCCGCCCTGTCAGTTCGCCGTGGCAAACGCGTCGCCGAAATTTAATGAAATCTTCATTCTCGAGGCCGGCCATTTCGATTATCCTGACAGCGCTGAGCAAAGCCTGCATCTCCGCGAAAAGGTGGGGCAATTTTTCAAGGTGCCATGAACCGCGAATATCTGCGCTGGCACAGCCAGCGACTGCATCGAGAGATGGAACTGCTGGTGTTTGGTCACGCCGGCGCCAAGGTGCTGATGTTTCCGACTCGGGATGGGCGGTTCTGGGAATATGAACAGCTGGGCATCGTCGCCAGCCTTGCCGACAAACTGGAAGCCGGAGATCTGCAGCTCTACTGTATCGAGGGCCTGGCTACCGAGACCTTCTATGGGTTCCAACGCCATCCGGCTGAACGCATTCGCCGGCACGCTGCCTTCGAGGACTATATCCTGCACGAAGTGCTGCCGCTGATGGCAGAGAAAAATCCTAATGATTGCATCATCGTGCACGGCTGCAGCCTTGGCGCATTCCAGGCCGCCAGCCTCGTCTTTCGTCACCCTCACCTCTTTCGCAAGCTCGTCGCCTTTTCCGGCCGCTACGATCTGACGATGAAGGTCGAATCCTTTGGAGATCTGTTCGACGGCTATTACGATGATGCGGTCTATTTCCACACTCCGACGCATTTTCTACCAGGCCTTACCTGCGAATGGCGGCTGCGGAAGCTGCGCGAGATCGACATCGTGCTTGTCATCGGCGACGCCGATCCATTTCTCGACAACAATCGTCATCTCAGCCGGCTTCTGGCCGACAAACGGATCGATCATCACCTGCATATCTGGGATGGACGTGCCCATCGGGCGGGCGCCTGGCGCAAGATGATGCCGCTGTATATATGACGAAGAGACTTTGCCGGACTTATGCGCGCAGGCGGCGGAGTTCCCTCGCGTATCTTTCTATACCAGGCCGACCGGAAGCGGCGCGGTTCGTTTGCCAGCGCCGTAGTCGCGCTCATGGGATCTGCGGTGCAGTCTTTCGCGGCTCAAAGACAGGTCAACACGATTTTCCTCGACCAGACCGTCCGGATAGGTTCCGGTATCATCGGTTTCCACTTCCGACTGAGCGGTGACGATCTTCAAATTCATCGCGTTTCCTCCAGCAGTGACGCAGAACCCCTTGATCCTGCCTCTGCTTCCATTAGTATTCGCAAAAGTTGTTAAAAATTTAACTACGTCTGTTAATAGATTCGAGCGTGGCTCGTCGCGCTTGAATTACCCGCTGGGATGGAACATTTCTGCACTCGTGGCGTTCAAACTCCGTTTTGGGGAATTCGATGGATCGATTCGAAATCGCTGAGGGCCGTCACACTCGAATCAACGCCTTCATTGCCTTGCGACCTTCGGCTACGCCGGACATTCGATCCCGACAGGGATCATGATCAATCGTTGCCGCTTACCCTCGATCAATCACTGTCAATTCGGCGGATAGACTGGAGTAGATCATGGCCATCGGAATCACATCGTTAGTTCTGGCGCTTATCGGACTGGCGCTCGGCGGCGGCGGGCTGTGGCTCGTCCTGCTTGGCGGCAGTTTCTTTTATCTCTTTGCCGGCGTCATATTCCTCCTGACAGCGATATTGCTGTTCATGCGCAAGGCTGCCGCTCTTTGGCTCTATGCGATCTTTGTACTGGCGGCACTTGGCTGGGCGATCTGGGAAGTTGGTTTCGATTGGTGGCAGCTCGGCCCGCGCGGCGGCCTGGTCATTCTGATCGGTCTTTGGCTGTTGACGCCTTGGATCCGGCGCCCGCTCGGCTTCCGCAGCCTCGACGGCGTGCAATATGCCTCCAGTCCCTGGCCGCTTGCGATACCTCTGCTTGCGGCTATCGTCGTCGCCGGTTACTCGATGACCACCGATCCGCACGATCTTTCCGGAGATCTGCCGACCACTGTCGCGGCCAACGCACCCATGGGCGGCGATGTGCCGAATGGCGAATGGCACCAATATGGCCGCACGCCTTACGGCCAGCGCTACTCGCCGCTCGACCAGATCAATGTCCAGAATGTCGCCAACCTGCAGGAGGTCTGGCGATATCAAACCGGTGACGTGAAGCGCCCCGACGATATCGGCGAGACGACCTATCAGGTGACGCCGCTCAAGGTGGGTGATACGCTTTACCTGTGCACGCCGCATAATCTGGCGATCGCGCTCGATGCGGTCAGCGGCAAGGAAAAATGGCGGTTTGACTCCAATTCCGGAATGAACCCGGATCGCCAGCATCAGACATGCCGAGGGGTCACATACTATCATGATCAGGCCGCCGCAGCCGGTGCGCCCTGCGCC
Source organism: Martinezella rhizogenes (assembly GCF_000799715.1). Lineage (GTDB taxonomy): Bacteria > Pseudomonadota > Alphaproteobacteria > Rhizobiales > Rhizobiaceae > Rhizobium > Rhizobium rhizogenes_C. The sequence continues at coordinate 212,248 of NZ_JUHG01000001.1, read as the reverse complement.
GACCGCGTCTACCTGCCGACCTCAGACGCGCGGCTGATCGCGCTGGACGCGGCCGATGGCAAGGTCTGCACGAGCTTCGCCGATCAGGGCGTGCTCCATCTCGAAACCGGGATGAAGTATAATCCGGCCGGCTACTACTACTCGACCTCGCCGCCTGTCGCCGTGGCGGGCAAGATTATCGTCGGCGGGGCCGTCAACGACAATTACTCCACCCAGGAGCAATCCGGCGTCATTCGCGCTTTCGATATCAAGACCGGCGCGCGTGTCTGGAACTGGGACTCCGGTAACCCGGATCAAACCACGCCCCTGCCGGCAGGACAGACATACACCACCAATTCGCCGAACAGCTGGTCGGTATCGAGCGTCGATGAGGCGCTGGGCCTGATCTATATCCCGCTCGGCAACCAGGTTCCCGATCAGCTGGGCATGGGCCGCAGCGCGAATGTCGAGCGCTTCTCCTCCTCCGTGGTGGCGCTGGATATCAACACCGGCCAGCTCAAATGGGTACAGCAATTCGTGCACCATGATCTCTGGGACATGGACGTGCCGGCCCAGCCCGTGCTCTTCGACATGACCAAATCGGATGGTTCGGTGGTGCCGGCACTCGTCGCCTCCACCAAGCAGGGCGACATCTATGTGCTCGATAGGCGTACCGGCGAGCCGCTCATCCCCTTCAAGGAGATACCGGCTCCGGGCGGCGCCATCCCCGAGGATCACACCGCTCCGACGCAGCCGATCTCGGACCTCACCTTCTCGCCGCCGCCGCTGCAGGAAAAGGACATGTGGGGCGTCTCGCTGTTCGATCAGCTCGCTTGCCGCATCGCCTTCCACCGCTACAAATATGAGGGCCGCTATACGCCACCGTCGCTTGAAGGCTCGATCATCTATCCCGGCAATTTCGGCACCTTCAACTGGGGCAGTGTCGCCGTCGACCCCGAGCGCCAGATCATGTTCGGCATGCCGACCTACCTCGCCTTCACCTCGAGGCTCGTTCCCCGCGCGGATATTCCGCCGAGAGGTCAGGACCAGAAAGGCAGCGAACAGGGCCTGAACCGGAACGATGGCGCGCCGTACGGGGTCTTTATGGGTCCGTTCCTCGGACCGCTCGGCATTCCCTGCCAGGCACCGCCATGGGGCTATGTCGCCGGCGCCGATCTCAAGACCGGCAAGATCGCCTACAAGCACAAGAACGGCACGGTGCATGACATGACGCCGCTGCCACTGCCCTTCAAGGTCGGTGTGCCCGGCATCGGCGGGCCGATCGTCACCAAGGGCGGCGTCGCCTTCTTAGGGGCCGCAGTCGACAATTATCTGCGCGCCTATGACGTCACGACCGGACGACAGCTCTGGGAGGCCCGTCTGCCGGCCGGCGGCCAGTCGACGCCAATGACGTATACGGCTGGCGACAAGCAATATGTCCTCATGGTGGCGGGCGGTCATGGTTCGGTCGGCACCAAGCCCGGCGACTATGTCATCGCCTATCGCTTGCCTTAAATTGTAACTGGAGGGCAAACATCGTTTGCTCTCCAGCTGCCAACGCTACGAGCCATTTTTCAGCAATCCACCGCCGTCAATGCGTGCAGATGATTCTCGGCGCTGTCGGCCGAAAAACTTTTCATAATGCAGTATATCTATAGAATTTACGCCCTTATCTTCGGCGCTGACATCCTGCACCCATAGGCCGCTGAAATTAGGAGAGCTCAGATGGATCTAGCGGTGCAACAGACGGATCGAATTCGCCCCGTGGCAGTCCGACTGGCGAGCGAGGAAGAGGCGATCGCGACGGCGCGCGTGCTGGCGAAACAATTCGCCGAATCCGCCTCCAGCCGCGATATCGACCGGCTGCTGCCGCATGCCGAGCTCGACGCGCTATCGCAATCTGGCCTGCTTTCGATCACCGTCCCCTCCGAATATGGCGGGCTCGATGTCTCCAACGCGATCCTGGCCGAGGTGACTGCCATTCTCGCCGAAGCCGACGGTTCGATCGGGCAGATACCGCAAAATCATTTCTATATTCTGGAAGCCCTGCGAGTGGACGGCAGCGAGGAGCAGAAGCGCTTCTTCTTCGGTCGGGCGCTTGCGGGCGACCGCTTTGGCAATGCCCTGTCCGAAAAGGGGACCAAGACCGTCGGCCACTACAATACCCGCATTACCCGCGAGGGGCTTGGCTACAGGATCAATGGCCGCAAATATTATTCAACCGGCGTCATCTTCGCCGATTGGATCACGGTATTCGCGCTGGACGATGAGGAGCGGCTGACCATGTCCTTCGTGCCTCGCAGCACCGAGGGTATTGAGATCGTCGACGATTGGGATGGCTTCGGCCAGCGGACAACCGGCAGCGGCACCACGATCCTCAACAATGTCTATGTGCGAGCCGACGCGGTCGTCTCCCATCACAAGGGCTTCGAACGTCCCACAACGATTGGTTCCGTCGGGCAGATTATTCATGCCGGCATCGATCTCGGTATCGCCCGCGCCGCCTTTGCAGAGACGGTCGAATTCGTGAAGACGAACGCACGTCCCTGGATGAATAGCGGTGTCGAGCGTGCCTCCGACGATCCACTGACTATCGCGAAGGTCGGGCAGATCGCCATTCGCCTCGAGGCGGCCACGGCTGTCGTCGAACGCGCCGGACGGAAGGTCGACATCGCCCAGATCGACCCGAGCGAAGCGAATGTGGTGGCGGCGACGCTTGCTGTTGCGACCGCCAAGGTGTTGACGACGGAGATTGCGCTGGAGGCATCGAACACACTGTTCGAGCTCGCCGGTACGTCGTCCGTCCGCGTCGGTCTCAATCTCGATCGCCATTGGCGCAATGCGCGCACTCACACGCTGCACGATCCCGTGCGCTGGAAATATCATGTGGTCGGCAATTATCACCTGAACGGCGTGACACCGCCGAAGAACGGTGCGCTCTAGCCTTTTGTTTTTACGCAATTCCGGACGGAAAACCGCTACGCACTTTTCCTGGAATTTCTTCTAAGCTCCCAACGAAAAGGCCCGCTCCGGAAACCGGAACGGGCCTTTCTTCATGCATCTTGGGAGGATGCTGATCAGCTATAGAGGCTGACGGTCGGGATCTTGCCATTCAAGACGAACTCACCGACCTCCTTGGCCTTGTAGAACACTGGATCGTGCAGCGTGTGGGTGCGGACGTTGCGCCAGAAGCGGTCGAACCGGTAGCTCGACGCGGTGGACCGGGCGCCGGTCAGTTCGAAGACACGCGAGGTGATGTCGAGCGAAACATTGGTGGCATGCACCTTTGCCGCATAGGCTTCCGCCGCCGCTTCACCACGTTCCCGAGCTGTGACATCCCAGCCCCGAGAAAGAGCCGCCTGGACGGCTTCGGCAGCGCTGTCGGCAAGGGCGGCCGAAGCTTTCAGCGCCGCAGCGAACTCTCCGACCCGCTCAAGAATATAAGGATCATCGGAAGCCCTCTCGACGCCGGAGGTGATCCAGGGCCGCGTCGTCGTGCGTACATAGTCGAGTGCGGCTTCGAGCGCACCTTCGGCCGTGCCGAGATAGAAATTGACGAAGACGAGCTGGATCAGCGGGGTGTTGAAGGTCGACAACACCGGCGGCGGTGCATCCGGTGCGGCGGGCGGCGCGATGAAGTCCTCTTCATAAACAGGGAAATCGCGAAACTCGACGGTGCCGCTGTCGGACAGCCGCTGGCCGATATTGTCCCAATCGTCATTGGCGATATAGCCCGGCCGATTGGTCGGCACGGCGAAGCTGGCGACCTTGCCGTCAAGTGCTGCATTGGCGTTGATGTAGTCGGAGATATGGGCCGCCGTCGAGAAGGACTTGCGGCCGTTGAGCACATAGGCGCTGCCACGCCGCGTAAGCTCGAGGCCCGGATCACGCGGATTGACGGCGGCACCCCAATAGTAATTCTTCGCCACTGTCTCGGCGCCGAGCGCATGAGCGCGTTCGGCATCGTCGAGCGCCCAATAGATATATTGGCTATTGACGAAGTGGTAGCCGAGAAGCTGGCCGAGCGAGCTTTCGCCGCGCGAGATGATGCGCACCAGCTTCAGCGCGTCGACCCAGTTCAGTCCGCCGCCGCCGATCTGCGGCGCATGCAGCGCGTTGAGGAGGCCGGAGTTCTTGAGCCGGATGATCTCCTTCAGCGGCGGCAGCCCTTCGCGATCGAGTTCGGCCGCACGCTTGGCGAAATCGGCGGAAATCTCCGTTGCGGTTGAAAATAGTGCGTCCCGTCCGGTGCCATGGCTGGTGGCGAAGACGACATTGGATTTGCTCATGTGGGAACTCCCGATCCATCGATCGCTTGAAGTGATGGATGCGGCGGAACCGAAAATGACCCGCCGCATAAGTCCTGTTGCCGTGCTTAGAACAGCTTGGCTGGAATCCAGCTTGCCGTTACCGCGTCGCTGGTGCTGAAGGCCGGAATCTTGGTAGCCAGATCCTCGATGGTCTTCACGCCGGCCGCGCGCAGGCTTTCCTGCGTCAGGAGCGTCGGCTTGACGGTGATCTGGTGCGGAACATCCTGTCCGGCAATCTGCAGGGCTGCCGCACGGATGGAAACCGCGCCGACGACGGCGGGATTGGTGGCGGCCGTCGCGACCCAGGGGCTACCCGGCTCGACGATTTCCTGGATATCGGCCGTCGAAACGTCGGCGGAATAGATCTTGATCTTGTCGGAGATGCCGAGGTCGCCCGCGGCAAGCTTCACGCCGCGAGCGAATTCGTCATAGGGCGCGAACACCACCTTGATATCCGGATTGGCGGTCAATACGGCCTTGGCCTGATCGGCGGTGCTGGTGGCGGTCGTGTCGCTGACATTGCCGAAGCGCGCCTTTTCGACGACACCGGGATTGGCGGCCTTGAACTTGTCCCAGACCTCGTTGCGACGGTCGAGTGGCGCGAATCCTGCCACATAGACATAGCCGGCAGCAAAGCTCTTGCCGTTGTCCTTCACCACCTGATCGAGCGCCTGCTGCGCCAGCTCATGGTCGCTCTGCTCGACTTGCGGGATCTTCGGATTGTTGAGGTTGACGTCGAAGGCGACGACCTTGATGCCCTTGTCGAGCGCCTGCTGCACGACGTCACCAAGCGATTCCGGCAGGCCATGATCGATGACGATGCCGCTGACGCCAAGATTGACGGCCTGGAGGATCTGCTCGCGCTGTTCGGCTGCATCCTGGCGGCCGGGGAACACGCGCAGATCGATGCCGAGCGCCTTGGCCTGCGCTTCCGCGCCCGCCTGATAGGCCTGGAAGAAGTCACCGGCGGAGATATAGCTGATCAGCGCCAGCTTGACGCCGCCCTTGTCGAAGGGGGCCGGTGCGCCAGCGATGCCATCGGCATGGGCCGGCTGCAAGAAGACGAATGGAATGACGGCAGCAGACAGAGCGAGCCGTGCGAGAGATTTCATCGTCGTGTTCCTTTGGTCGATCGAAAGCATCGTCTGATGGGCAACGTGTTCCCGGCGACGCGTCAATCTATTAGAAATAATCTCTATGTTTTTAGTAGAGTAAATGATCTGAATTTTGCCGCTTCCGGAGATTCTTTGTTCCATCTTCGGCTTTGTCCCGGAAATGGCGTGCCTGGAAGTTCGGTGGCGCCCCGGGGCATTATCGGGTGAAACCGGAAAGACTGCATGCCCCTGCTCCAAGTCGAAAATCTGACGCGCAACTTTGGTTCGACGCGTGCGCTTGCCGATGCGACGCTGTCCATCGATCGCGGTGAGATTGTCGCCTTGATGGGCGCAAACGGCGCCGGCAAATCGACGCTGGTGAAGATACTGGCTGGCTCGCTGGCCGCTGACGGAGGCAATATCCGGTTCAAGGGACATGGCTTCGCGCCGGCGACCCCCGCAGAGGCGACCAAAGCCGGTGTTGTCACCGTCCATCAGTCGACCGACCTTGTCGGCGCTCCCGGTCTCACGGTGGCGGACGCATTGCTGCTACCGCGCTACGCGGATCGCCGGATGCCGTTCTTCGTTTCGCGCGCCGGCATCCGCGCCAGAGCGCAAGCCATATTGGACGTCGCGGGCTTTTCCCTGCCACTCGACCGGGACTTCGGCGACCTGCCGGCAGCAGATCGGCAATTGGTGGCGGTTGCGCGTGCACTGGCCGATCAAGCCGACCTGCTGATCCTCGATGAACCCACAGCAAGCCTTTCGGGGCAGGAAAGCCGTCGGCTGTTCGATATTTTGCTGCGGTTGAAAAGCCAGGGGCTGGCTATCCTCTATATCTCCCATCGTACGGCGGATCTTGATGCGATCGCCGATCGTGCACTGGTCATGCGCGGTGGCCGCGTTGTCGGCTCCTTCACGCGCCCGATCGATTTTCCCGCCGCCATCGAGACCATGATCGGCCGTAAACTGGAATCGGCGCGGCCGGGCGCACGCGATATCGGCGGGAAGCCGGTCTTCGAAATACGCAATGCACGCCTGGTGCCGAACGCCATTCCATTCGATCTCTCGCTTAGGGAGGGTGAGGTCGTCGCCATTACCGGTGTGCTCGGCGCGGGCAAGAGCCGCCTGCTCTCGGCAATCTTCGGCCTCAACCAGCTTGCCGAAGGCGAGATGCACCTCGACGGCAAGCCTTATCGGCCAAAAAATCCGGCGCAGGCCATCGCCGCTGGTGTCGCCATGGCAGCGGAGGACCGTCACCGCTCTTCGCTGATGCCTGCCGCCTGGCCCGGCAATTCGGTCGCCGCCACCATCAGCCTGCCGCATCTCAGCCGCTGGTACCCCAATGGTCTCCTCTTCGGCAATCGCGAGCGGCAGGAGGCGGAAAAGGCGATTGACCGTCTGCGGATCAAGGCCCCGGGTCCCCTCGCCTCCGTCTGGACGCTCTCGGGCGGCAACCAGCAGAAGGTGGTTTTGGCGCGCTGGGAAGCGGAGCAGAGCCGGTTGCTGCTACTCGATGAACCCTTTCAGGGCGTCGATGTCGGCGCCCGGCACGACATCATCCAGGCCATACGCAGCCGCAGCGATCGCGCCACGCTGATTGCCACCTCCGACCCGGAGGAAGCCTACGAAGTGGCCGACCGCATTCTCGTGATCGACCGGCATAGCCTGAGCCCTGTCGCCAGCGCGACAACCCCAGACGCCCTTGAGGACATCCCCGCATGACATCCGTTGACAATGAGAGCTTCCCACAGCCGGCGGAACGGACCGAGACGGCGGCAATCGCCCATCCGATAATCGGCTGGCTCACCAGCGCCAGCACCATCCTGCGTTCCGGCGCGGTCTTCATCCTGCTAGTGGCACTTATCATCGGCTTCACCGCCGCCCAGCCGGCCTTCATCAACATCAACAACCTCATGAGCATCCTGCAGGCGGTCTCCGTCGTCGCCATCCTTGGCGCGGGTGTCACGGTGACGCTTGCCGTCGGAGGCTTCGATCTCTCTATCGGCGCGGTCGCCGCCTCAAGCGTCATGGCCGCAAGTTATGCGATGATCGTCTGGCAGCTCGATGTCTATACCACCGTACCGCTGGTGCTCGCCTTCGGCGCCGCGATCGGGCTGATCAATGCCTTCATCATTGTCCGGCTGCGCGTGCCGGACCTGCTGGCGACGCTGTCGATGATGTTCCTGCTCTCCGGCCTACAGCTCATCCCGACCGCCGGCCGCTCGATCTCCTCCGGACTGATCCTGCCCGATGGTTCCAAGGCCGCCGGCAGCTACGATCCGCAATTTCTGCTGATCGGACGCTACAGCCTGTTCGGCATCGTGCCGGTTTCCGTCGTTCTGATGATCCTAGTGGCGTTAGTGCTCTTCGTATTGACAGAGCGGACCCGCATTGGCCGCCTGCTGTTTGCCACCGGCGGCAACGAGGTGGCGACGCGGCTAGCAGGCGCCTCCACGACACGGCTGAAGACGCTGGCCTATGTCATATCTGGCACGCTCGCTTCGCTCGGCGGCATCGTCATTGCCGCGCGCGTCGGCCGCGGCGATGTCTCTTCCGGTGGGTCGCTGTTGATGGACGCAGTCGCCGCCTCGCTGATCGGCTTTGCCGTATTGGGCCTGCGCCGTCCGAATGTCCTCGGTACGCTCGTCGGCGCGGTCTTCGTCGGCGTACTGCTCAACGGGCTGACCATGCTGAACGCCCCCTATTACACCCAGGATTTCGTCAAGGGCGCCGTGCTCGTCGGAGCGCTCGCCCTGACCTACGGCCTCGGCCGCGCCAACTCCTGACATCCTGCCTACCTCCGACCCCACAAGGAGCTGAAAATGAGCCGCGAAATCAGGCTGAACGCCTTCGATATGAACTGTGTCGGTCACCAGTCGCCCGGCCTCTGGCGGCATCCGCGCGATCAGTCGTGGAAGTACAAGGATCTCGACTACTGGGTCCATCTCGCCAAGACGCTGGAACGTGGCAAGTTCGACGGTCTGTTCATCGCCGATGTGCTCGGCGTCTACGATGTGCTGAACGGCAATGTCGATGCGGCCCTTCGCCATTCGGCACAAGTACCGGTCAACGATCCCCTGCAGCTCATTCCAACCATGGCCTATGTCACCGAGCATCTCGGCTTTGGACTGACGGCGTCGCTGTCCTTCGAGCATCCCTATACCTTCGCCCGCCGCATCTCGACGCTCGACCACCTGACCAAAGGTCGCGTCGGCTGGAACATCGTCACCTCCTATCTGAACAGTGGCGCGCTGAATGTCGGCCAGGCGGCACAGACGAAGCATGACGATCGCTATGATCTCGCCGAGGAATATCTCGAGGTCTGCTACAAGCTCTGGGAAGGCAGCTGGGAGGACGATGCCGTGGTGCGCGATCGCGAGGCCGGCATCTTCACCCATCCGGAAAAGGTTCATCCGATCCATCACTCCGGCAAGCAGTTCACCGTGCCGGGCATTCATCTGAGCGAGCCGTCGCCGCAGCGGACGCCGGTGCTCTATCAGGCTGGCGCCTCAAGCCGTGGCAAGGATTTCGCCGGCGCGCATGCCGAATGCATCTTCGTCGCTGCGCCATCGAAGCCGGTGCTGAAGCGTTATGTCGCCAATGTCCGCGAGGCGGCAGCCAAAGCCGGCCGCAATCCGCGCGAGATCTTAGCCTTCAACCTGCAGACTGTGATCCTCGGCGAGACCGATGCTGAGGCGAAAAAGAAGTTCGACGAATACCGAAAGTACGTCTCCTACGAAGGCGCGCAGGCGTTGATTTCCGGTTGGACGGGCATCGATTTCGGTCAGTTCTCGCCCGACGAACCGCTCAGGCATCGCTATACCAACGCCGTGCAATCCGCCGTCGAAACCTTCACCACCATCGACCCCGACAAGGTCTGGACCGTGCGCGAGATGGCGGATTGGGTTGGCATCGGCGGCTTCGGTCCGGTCTTCGTCGGTTCGCCGCAAACAGTCGCCGATCTCCTGCAGGAGTGGGTCGAGGATACGGATGTGGACGGCTTCAATCTCGCCTACGCCGTCACACCGGAGAGCTTCGAGGACGCTGTCGACCTGCTCGTGCCGGAACTGCAAAAGCGCGGCGTCTATAAGACGGATTATCGTCAGGGAACCTTGCGGGAAAAGCTCGGTGGCAAGGGGCCTCGATTGCAAGCGCCGCACCCCGGCGCCAGCTATCGGAACTTGAACGAGGAACGGATCGCCAGGGCCGTGGCGAGATAGCGGCGCAAGCGCACCGCTATCTCTGGTCTACCCAACCGCATGGCGGATGGTTTTCGAAATGCGCAGCAGGAAGGCGGGCCTTGATGAGGCGACGAGCTTCCACGACAGGATCGCCTTCGCCATGCGCCGGGGAAGGACGCCGACGGACAGGAACCATGCCGCCAGCATTGCGCGGCGTCTGAGCGATGCATTCATTTCCAGACTGGCCACGGCACCGGCGGTTCCTAGGGTAAATCTGGAATCGCTGACCATGGGATGCCTTGAACTGTCTATGCAGAGCGATGCCAGGCGCTCTTCCAGATGGACAGGGTCATGAAGATTGACATCCTGTGGTACGGTCAGGCCGACTTCAGCGGCCCGATCCGACAGGGCATCCATTCGGTGAAAATCATGCTCCATGCGCCAGCGCGCGCGCTGACCGAGCTTCTCGGCGAAGACGGAATGATTGGCGCCATGAATGCGGTAGGCGCCGAGACAGGTCTCGATCGACGTTACCTTTCCGTGGAGAGGCGCAACGGTGACTAGATAGCCATCGGCACCCTGCCGGAAATCCGTTTCCGGAACCGGCATCACCGTTTCCAGAACCGCGCGCCTGAAGGCCAGGCCGCTGGTAACAGTGGTCTGATAGCGCCCACTATGCAGCAGTTTCGAAGTGACGTCGCCGGAATCGAACGGTAGCTCAGGGGGCGGAAAGACATCCTTTACCTGCTGATCCTCATCGACGAGGTGCAATCGGAATTGCGCCTGGACCGTGTCGTCCTCCCAGGCATCGACGATTTCGGACACCGCATTCGGGTATAGATAGTCGTCGGCATCGAGAAAAAGGACGATCTCACCGCTGCTTGCGGCAAAACCGGTATTGAACGCCGCGCCGTGCCCGCCATTGGCCTCTTTCAGGCGCGCCTTGATGCGTGATCCGTAGGAGGTAATGACATCGGCTGAGTCATCGGTGGACGCATCGTCGACGACGATAACTTCCACATTGTCGTAATCCTGCTCCAGTGCGCTGCCGACAGCGCGGCGGAGGAAGCGTGCGTAATTGTAGTTCGAGATGATGATGGAAACGGAAGCACAGTCTGGGATGGAGTGCATCGCATTGAACCTCGCAATTCTGCTTTGGTCGCGGCGAACCTTCTCATTCAGGTCCTGGGGGAAACCCGTGTCGGGAAGCACAGCCCCTCAATATGGAGAAACTGCTGTCACAGACGTGCTGCCCAACGGGTGGCGAAGACGAAATTTAAACTTGTCTGTACCATTGCCAGCCTCGGCAGCTTTGTGGCTTTTGAATGGCCTTGGCTTCGAAAATGCCATGATCTGACTTCGCTCGAATTGCGTTCCGGGGATGTCTTAGCGATGGTTCCTCAGCAGATAGGACCGCATCGCAGCGATCCCTTCTTCGATATTGGCGCGGCCGAAGCCGATGCGGAACCGATTGTCGGGCGTCGGGTTGAGCTCGGAGCGATAAAGACTGGCCGGCAGCAGCAGCACGCCGGCGCTCTCCACGAGATCGCGCGCGAAATTCTCCACTCCATCAGCGCCCTTGTAGCGCGGATAGCCGACACATCCGCCGTCGGGCGTGTACCATTCGAACAGGTCCTCGAATTCGTTGAAGAGCGCCTTCAGCTTGCCGAGGTTGGCGGTGATCAGTCGGTTGTTGCGTTCAAGTATCCGCCCGCCATTCAGCAATGCGATCTTTGCCAGGCTTTCGCTCGGAGCGGAGTTGCAGATCGAAATATAGTGCTTCATTCGCTCCATCCGCGAAAGAACGGTGCGATCCTGGCAAGCGATCCAGCCGATGCGCAGGCCGGGGAGCCCGTAGGCCTTGGACATTACCGCGAGCGAAAGACCACGCTCGTAGACATCGGCAACCGCGGGCAATTGCGGTTTGCCGTCGACGCTGAGACCGCGATAGACCTCGTCGCTGAAGAGCCAGATGCCATGCTGACGGCATAGACCCACCAGAGCGTCGAAGCGGCCTCTTTCGAGGACCTTGCCGGTCGGATTGTGGGGGAAATTGATGGAGATCAGCTTGGTGTTCGGCCGGACCGCCGCCCGCACCGCGTCAATGTCCAGCGACCAACCATCAGCGGGATCGAGCGCCACCCCGGAGACCTCGCAGATGCTGAGTGGGACCGTCTCGGCCGACTGGTAGTTCGGTGTCACGACGATCGCATGATCGCCCTTTTCGAGCAGCACATGCATGGCGATGTAGATCCCCTCGCCCGCGCCGGCAAAGCAGAGAACATCCGCGCTTTGCATCCCTTCATAAAGGCCGGCGATAATTTCCCGTAGCGCCGGGTCGCCGAAGGTTTCGGTATAGCCGAGCCATAGGTTTTGGAACGCCGCCCGCTGCTCTTCCGAGCCCATCGCCAGAAGCTCGGCCATCGTCATGCTCTGCACATCGGACGCCGTCATGTGATAGCGCGCCGTGAATTCCCATTTCGAGAAATAGGTCTCGAGCTTGAAATCGGGCAGTACCGGCATGATTGGTGTCTCCAGCATAGACAATCACGCGCTCATGCGCGTTTTGCATTCGGGAAAGTCAGGGTAAAAGTATGTTGACATTTTGTCAAATACAGAGAATTTGTCATTTCCGCCGAGGATAGGAATGCGAGGCCATGTCAAAGAAGGCTGCGATTGCCGTGCCAGCACTGACCGAAGAACTGTCGCGTTACGTTCCGGTCGCGGAGGCGATCGCAATACTGCTCAAGCCGCATGCTGAAGTCGTTATTCACGACCTGAAGACGGAAAAAATCGCCTATATCGCCAACAATATTTCGCGGCGGCAGATCGGCGGTTCGTCACTGACCGACCTCAAGGACATAGGCTCGCTCGACGACGATGTGATCGGCCCCTATCGGAAAACCAATTTCGACGGGCGGCGGCTCAAATCCGTCACCTCGGTCCTGCGTGGGCAGGACGGGTTCCCCATCGGGTTGCTCTGCATCAATTTCGATATCGATCCGATGGAATCAGCGCGCGAGGCGCTCAGCCTGCTGACGGCTTTTCAAGGGAATGGCGCACAGCCGGCAGCGCTTTTTCAATCGGATTGGCAGGAGACGGTCAACGCCGCGATCGCCGGCTTCCTCGCCGAGCGCGGGCTAGCGGCATCGGCGCTTGCGAAGGAAGATCACGTCGGTCTGGTGGAAGCGCTGGAACAGGAGGGTTATTTCGCCATCCGCAATCTCGTGCCTTATCTGGCGCGGTTGCTCGGAATCTCGCGAGCGACCGTCTACAAGCATCTGCGAGAGGCCAGGCAGAAGAAAACTGAGGCAGGGCGACTCGACCCTGGCCCGTCGTGAACATGCCGGAACGAGAACCTCGGGGGAGCGTCTTGCTCAGGCGTAGCGTTTTTCGTCTTTGCCAGATGCAGCCCAACCCGCGCCTGACCAGCCCAGTTTCGGCGCAATCCGCGTGACGAAGTCATGGAGGATCTGGCGGTATTGCTCGTGCTCGAACTCATAAGGCAGCTCCAGCCGCAACTCGCTGACCTTGGGCAGGATCGGATCGGCGAAAAGCTGCTCCAAAATCTCCTCCGAGGTACCAATGATGTCACGGGCAAACAGGGTCCTCCGCTCGCCTTGTGGCGTCAGCGTCCGCTCATTGCGGCCGGCGGCATAGTCCTGATATCGGCGACGCGTGGCGGCATCGGCACTGTCGAACGGCACGATGACGCGCCCCAGCGCGACACGGCCCCGGGTTCCGGCGGCTGCACGATAGGTCTCGATCAGCCGCGATTGGGCAACGAGGAAGTCATCGGTTCCCTCGCCCGTTATCACATTGCCGGTCAGCAGGTTGAAGCCATTGCGGCCGGCCCATTCGGCCGAGCGCTGCGATCCACCGCCATACCAGATCCTGTCGATTAGCCCCTTGGCATAGGGTTGTAGGCGCGGGCGGATCGGGCCGAAGGGCGTCTTGATGAAGGTCTGGTCGTCACCGAGAGGAGTGCCGCGCAGATTGTCGGCAAAACGCAAGACGCGATCATGGGAGAAATCGTTGCTCTCCCAATCACCGTCGAAAACCAGTGGTGCGATGAGGTCGGCATGCAGCGGCCGGCCGGCGCTGACCCCAATATTCAGCCGTCCACGCGACAGGACATCGACAGTGGCGAGGTCCTCGGCCAGTCTATAAGGGCTTTCATAGCCGATAGGAATGACCGCCGTTCCCAGCTGGATGCGGCTGGTGCGCTGAGTTGCCGCCGCCAGGAAGGCGCTGCCCGACGAAATACCGGGCTCCAGATGCCGCTGCCGGACCCAGGCGCTGTCGAAGCCTAGTTCCTCACCATACCGCAGCTGTTGCAGCGTCTGCTCCAATCCCGCCAGCGGATCATCGTCGGGATAATTGCCGGGGGTCAGGAAACCGATATGGTTAATCGAGATCTTGCGGCCGCTCATGTCATCACTCCCATTTACGCCTTCTGGCGATCAGTATTTCGGCAAGCCGGGCGGATTGGTTTCCGACTTCGGCAAGGCTTCCTCCGCCAGATGCCAGTGGTCGAGGATCTTGCCGTAGGTGCCGGTGGCGATGAGATCGTTGGTGGCGACTGTCAGGGCATCGGCGAGACCGCTTCCCTTGCGTGTGGTGACGGCTACATCCGAGCGATCCGGCCAGCCGGCGCTCAGCGTGCCGACGCTCCTGATGTTCTTGTCGCGGGCAGCGATGTAGACGAGCTGCGCATGCGGCTGGACGATCACGTCAGCGCGGCCCGACGCCAGCGCCAGCAGGCTCGCGGCATCATCGTCGTAATATTGCAGCTCCAGCGGCTTCAGCCCGGCGGCGACATTCTCCTTGCTCCATTCGAGCAGGATGCGCTCCTGATTGGTGCCGGCACCGACGATGAAGCGAAGACCCGCCGCATCCTTTGGCTCCTTAATCGGCCCGATCTTGCTGTCCGACTTGACATAGATGCCGTGCAGGCCCTGACGGTAGGTGGAGAAATCGAACTTCTCCTTGCGCTGTTCGGTGACGCCGACATTGGAGATAACGGCATCATATTTGCCCGAGGTGAGGCCCAACGGCCAATCGATCCAGGCGACCGGCACGAGCTCGAGCTTCAGCCCGAGGCTGCCAGCGATGGCGGTGGCGATATCCGGATCGGCGCCGACCACGGTCCTGGCATCCGTCGCATAGGTGGCGAGCGGCGGACCGCCAGGCGCGACGGCGACCGTAAGGGTGCCTGGCGTCACGAACTTGAAGCCCTTGGGAATGGCGGCGATGGCCTTCGCATCTTGCTCGACACGAATGCGGCCCGGCTGCTCCGGGCTCAGGTCGAAACTCAGATCATTGGCATGGGCCACGCCGACAGATGTCAGCGCCGTCATCATCAGAACGAATGAACATGCCCGGATGGCCGGTATGCCTGTCATGAAAGTCTCCATATCCCGTCTTCATGAATAGCCGGCTCACACTTTCGCGGAGCCGGCCGCTAGTTGTGTCAGAACCGATCAGGAACCGCTCTTTGGCAGACCGGGCGGGTTGGTCTGAGACTTGTCGATGGCCTCAGAGGTAAGGCTCCAGTGCTTCAGCACCTCGCCGTATTTGCCGTCCTTGATCAGGTCGTTGAGCGCGATGGTGACCGCATCGGCAAGACCGGCTCCCTTGCGCGTCGTCACCGCGATCTCGGCCGTCAGCGGCCAGCCGCCGCTGACCGTGCCGACCAGCTTGGTGCTGCCCTTGATGGAAGCGCTGTAGGCAAGCGTGGCATTCGGGTTGAATTCGACATCAGCACGGCCGGACTGGATCGCCAGGTTGGCGGCGGCGCGATCGTCGTAATACTGTACCTCAACCGGCTTCAGACCAGCGGCGACATTCTGCCGATCCCACTCCAGGATGATCTTCTCCTGGTTGGTGCCGGCGCCGGTGATGACCTTCAGGCCGGCGACGTCCTTCGGCTCCTTGATCGCGGTGATCTTGCTGTCGGCCTTGACGTAGAAGCCGAGAACATCCTTGCGGTATGTGGAGAAATCGAACTTCAGCTTGCGCTCCTCGGTGACGGTCACATTGCTGATCACGGCATCATATTTGCCGGAGGAGACGCCGAGCGGCCAATCCTCCCAGGCAACCGGGACAAGGTCCAGCTGCAGTCCGAGCGAATCCGCGACCAACTGCGCAATTTCAGGATCGGTGCCGACCACGGTCTTGGCGTCCGTGGCATAGGTCGCGACCGGCGGATCCCACGGGCTGATAGCCACGGTGAACTTGCCGGGACTGACGAACTTGAAGCCCGGCGCGATCGCCTTGATCGCGGTCTCGTCTTTTTCGGTACGGATCCGATTCGATGTATCAGGGCTGAGATTGAACTTTTCCGCCGCATAGGCGGAGCCGAGCCCAAGAACGGCCACGGCAATCACGCCGGCCACCAGGGATGTCGTTTTCTTGAAGACAGTCATGTAGCTTACCTTCTTTTCATTCCAGGGTTGTGGTTGCGCATGCTTTCTTCCTTTCGCGAAGTGGGGCCGGTTTTCGCTAGAGAACTTTTGCCAGGAACTCGCGGGTGCGCGGATGTTCGGCGTCATTGAAGATTCTGGATGGTGGGCCGACCTCGAGAATGTGGCCGCCTTCGATGAAGACCACCGTGTCGGCGACCTCACGGGCAAAGCCGACCTCGTGAGTGACGATGACGAGCGTCGTGCCGGTGCGGGCCAGCTCCTTGATGACGTCGAGCACTTCGCCGACCAGTTCCGGATCGAGCGCCGAGGTCGGCTCGTCGAAGAGCAGCACCTTGGGGCGGAGCGCCAATGCGCGGGCGATGGCGACGCGCTGCTGCTGGCCGCCGGACAATTGGCGCGGATAGGCGTTGATCTTGTCGCTGAGGCCGACGCGGGCGAGCAGTTCCTGCGCCAGTTGCACGGCTTCCTCGCGGCTGACGCCACGGACCTGGATCGGTGCCTCGATAAGGTTTTCGAGCACGGTCAGATGGGGAAAGAGATTGAAGCTCTGGAAGACCATGCCGATATCGGCGCGGCTTTTGAGAATGTCCTTCTCCTTCAGCTCATAGAGCGTGTCGCCCTTTTGGCTATAGCCGATAAAGCTGCCGTCGATGGAGATGAACCCACTGTCGACTCGCTCCAGATGGTTGATAGCGCGCAACAGCGTCGACTTGCCGGAGCCGGAGGGGCCGAGGATGGCGGTGACGCTGCCGGGCGGCAGGTTTAGCTCGACATTATCGAGCACCTTCAGCGCGCCGAAGCTCTTAGAAATGCCGTGAATTCGAACGGCACCGCCGGACGCTCTGAGGCTTGCGACATCGCTGAAGCCGGTTTTGCGCGCGATATCGGTCGTTGCCTCAAGCGCGGGCAGCGGGCGCCGGAAGCTGGTGAAGAAGGCCTGGAACGGGAGCGGCGTCGGATTGCGCAATGCGCCTTTGGAGAAATAGCGTTCGATATAGTATTGCGCGATCGACAGTACCGTCATGATGATCAGATACCAGACGGTCGCGACCATCAGCAGCGGGATGACTTCGAGGTTGCGGCGATAGATGACCTGGACGGTGTAGAAGAGTTCCGGCAGGGCGAGCACGTAGACCATTGACGTGCTCTTCGCCAATCCGATGATCTCGTTGAAGCCGGTCGGCAGGATCGAGCGCATGGCCTGCGGCAAGACGATACGGAAAGCCTGGCGGCGGCGCGACAAGCCAAGCGCGGAGGCCGCCTCCAATTGCCCTTGATCCACGGAGAGAATGCCGCCGCGCACGATCTCGGCGAAGAAGGCCGACTGATTGAGCGTCAGCCCCAGGAAGGCGGCGGCGAAAGGTGTCAGCAACTGCACCGTCGGATAGTCGAGAAAGACCACATCGGTGAAGGGGATGCCGATCTTGATAGTCTCATAGAGATAACCGAGATTGTTCAGCACCAACAGCAATACGATCATTGGGATCGAGCGCAACAGCCAGATGTAGCCCCAGGAGAGGCCCGACAGCAGCGGCGACTTGGAGACGCGAGCAAGCGCCAGTGCCGTACCGAGTATGGAGCCGGAAATGGCGGCCAGCACCGTCAAGAGCAGCGTCCTGCCGAGGCCGACGAGAACTGGCTCGGCGAAGAACCATTCGGCAAAGACGTCCCAACCCCAGCGCGGATTGGTGAAGGTGGAATAAAGCACGGTGGCGATGACGACAGCAGCAAAAATGGTCCCCGCCAACCGGGCGGGATGACGCGCCGGCACGATCCGGTAGCGAGAATGATCCTGCTTTTGATCGGCGATCCGGCTGCCGGGATCGATCCCGGCGAAATCTGTCGTCAGTGCCATGATATTTCCCTTTTATGGATTATCGGTCTGTTGCCGCTTTCACCTGTTGCCGCCGGCCACGCGCAGTTCCGGTTCTGCCAGATGGCTGACATCCTTCTCGAAGGGCAGCGTCTTGTGGATTTCCGGATCGACGGTCTGATCGAAAAGCGCGGTGTAGCCGTAGCCGAGATAGAGACCGACGGCCTCCGGCTGGCGAAAGCCGGTGGTGAGATAAATGCGGGAATAGCCCTGACGGGCCGCCTGCGATTCCAGCTCGACCAGAACCTTGCGCGCCAGTCCCTGCCGGCGCAGATCGTGACGGGTCCAGATGCGCTTGAACTCGGCAGTGCGCTCGTCGTAGCGCTTGAAGGCACCGCCGCCGATGGTTTCGCCGTCGCGGATCAGGAGCACGAAATTGCCATTCGGCGGCGCAAAATACTCTGGCGGATAGCGATTAAGCTCGGCCGCCGCGCCTTCGGCACTGAAATAATTGCCGTAGCGGCTGTCATATTCATGGATTAGCTCATCGATCAGCGGCTTGGCGCGTGGGTCGAGAGGGGTCGTGTAGAGAAAGCTGTCACTCATCTCATCCGTCCTGTTATCGTCATCATGAAAGAAAGGTTTCGACCAGCCGCACCCAGTAACGGGCGGCGGGCGCGATGATCGTGTCGTCGAAATTGTAATGGGCGCTGTGCAGAGGGGCGCTGTCGCCATTGCCGACGAAGAGGTAGCTGCCCGGTTGCTCCAGCAGCATGAAGGCGAAATCCTCGCTTGCCGTGCGCGGCCGAAAATCCTCGGCGACCTGCGCCTCACCGAAGGCCTCCAGTGCGACCGAGCGAGCAAAAGCCGTCTCGTCGCGATGGTTGATGAGGGCCGGAAAGCCGAGGCGGTAGTTCACATCCGCCTGCGCGCCGAAGCTTTCGGCCTGGGCGCGGGCAAGAGCCGGAATACGCTCCTGCAATTGCTGGCGGACCGTCTCGTTGAAGGCGCGCATGGTCAACTTCAGCTCGACGCTTTCCGGGATCACGTTCGATGCCGAGCCGGCATGGATCGAACCGACGGTGGCGACCGCCATGTCCTGAGGGTCGACATTGCGCGACACCACACTCTGCAGCGCTGTGATGAAGGACGCAGACGCCAGGATCGGATCGACCGATTTGTGCGGCTCGGCCCCATGGCCGCCCTTGCCGACGATGCGGATCACGGCCTGGTCCACCGAAGCCATGGCCGGGCCGGCGACGAAACCGAATTGGCCTGTTGGCACGCCTGGCCAATTGTGCAGGCCGAAGACGGCGTCGACCGGAAAGCGTTCGAAAAGCCCGTCGGCGATCATCTTGCGCGCACCGGCGCCGATCTCCTCGGCTGGCTGGAAGATCAGCGTCAGCACGCCGGAGAAATGCCGGGTCTCGCCGAGATAGCGTGCCGCTGCCAGCAGGATCGATGTATGCCCGTCATGGCCGCAGGCATGCATGACACCCGGATTATCGCTGGCATAGGGAAGATCCGTCGCCTCCTCTATCGGCAGGGCGTCCATATCCGCCCGGATGCCGATGCGTTTTTCGCCGTCGCCGCCCCGAAGGGTAGCGACGACGCCGGTGCCACCGACACCAGTCGTCACCTCGTAACCCCAGGAGGTAAGGAGAGAGGCGACGATCTTGCTGGTCCGCAGTTCCTGGAAGGCAAGTTCCGGATAGCGGTGCAGATCATGGCGAAGCTCGATGATCTCGTCGATAAAGGAGGCGATCCCCTTTTCGATGTCATCCGCCGGTCGATGGTGCTGGGAAATGACGTTCATGGCTTGATCGTCCGCGCCTCAGGCGCGGATCGCCCTTCCCTGTTCTGCTTCGTCTTTCGCGCCCGCATAGCGGCTTTCGCGATAGGGCAGCCCCAGATGATCCCGCAGCGTCGAGCCCTTCAGCACCGGATCGAAATAGCCGCGCTCAGTGAGGATCGGCAGGACATGCTTGGCGAAGTCGTCGAAGCCTTCGGCGATCACCGGGAAGCCGAGGATGAAGCCATCAGCGGCATCCTGATCCACCCAGCGGATGATCTCGTCGGCGATATGCTCCGCCGTGCCGATGAAGGCGGTGCGCGGCGTTGCGGAATCCAGCGCGACCTGGCGCAGTGTCAGCCCCTTCTCGAGCGCGGTCTTCTTGATGCGGTCGGTAGTAGCTCGGAAATTATTGCGGCCGATATCGCCAAGGTCGGGGAACGGCTCATCCAGCGGATAGACGCTGAAATCATGATGATCGAAGAAGCGGCCGAGATAGAGCAGCGCCTCCTCTATGGTGACGAGATTGCGGATCGCCTGATACTTCGCTTCCGCCTCTTCCTTCGTCGCGCCGACGATCGGCCCGATGCCCGGATAGATGCCCACTTCCGCAGCGCTGCGACCCTGTGCAATCACACTATCCTTGAGCTGGCGGTAAAAGACCTGTGCATCCTTGATCGGCCCGCCATTGGTGAAGACGGCGTCGGCATGCTTACCGGCGAGCCGGATGCCCGAATCCGAGGCGCCCGCCTGGAAGACGACCGGCTGGCCCTGCTTGGAACGGCCGATATTCAGCGGCCCCTCGATGCGGAAGAAACGACCCTTATGATCGAGGCGATGCATCTTGGTCTTGTCGGCATAGACGCCGGTCTCACGGTCGCGGACAAAGGCATCGTCATCCCAGGAGTCCCAAAGCCCCTTGATCGCGTCGATATACTCCTCGGCAATCTCGTAGCGCAGCTCATGTTCGGGATGTTCGCGGCTGTAGTTACGGCCAGACCCTTCGAGCGGCGACGTCACCGCATTCCAGCCGGCCCTGCCGCCGCTGATCAGGTCGATCGAGGCGAATTGCCGGGCGACGGTGAAGGGATCGCTGTACGAGGTCGAGAGCGTGCCGACCAACCCGATCTTCGAGGTCGAGGCGGCAAGCGCCGACAGGATCGTGATCGGTTCGAAACGGTTGAGGAAATGCGGGATCGACTGCTCGTTGATATAAAGCCCGTCGGCAACGAAGGCGAAAGCGATGCCCGCCTCCTCCGCCTTGCGCGCCGTATCGACGAAAAAACCGAAGTTGACACTGGCGTCGGCCGGGCCGCTCGGATGTTTCCAGGCGTTCATGTGGCCGCCGGGGCCTTGCAGCATGATGCCAAATGTGACGTGTTTCTGAGCCATGGGATCAGTCCTTTTCAAAGCAAATGTCAGGCGGCGAGCGATAGCCGCTCCTTGGCGAGCAGCTCGATGGAGGCGAGACGCTCGGCGGCCGGCAGTGCCGGTGTGTCGAGAATGAATTCCTTGACGCCGTAGCGGCGATGCAGCTCGTCAAGTTCCTTGCGGATCTGTTGTGCCGTGCCGTGCAGCACGCTCGGCACCTTCTCTTCGGTCCGGTAGTCCCTGACGCCGGCCTGGCGGGCGAATTCGGCCGCCTGCTCCTCATTGCCGACATTGACGGTCTGGCCGTTCGGAAGGAAAAGCTTGACGATGCGCAGATCGCCGACACGCTCGCGCGCCTGCTCCTCGCTCTCCGCGGCAAAGGCCGCCAGTGCCAGGATCGGACTCTTGCCACCGCTGGCCTTCTCATAGACCTCGAAGGTCTTGCGCAGGTTCTCTGGATCACCGTTCAGATGACCGGCAAAGACCAGCTCCCAGCCCTTCTCTGCCGCCAGCTCCGCACTCTCCACGGAAGCGCCCAGCAGAAAGCGATCGGGCGCAATCGAGGGGAGCGGTGTCGCGATGGCCGCATCCGCCTGGGGTTCGGTCGAAAGATAGCTGTTGATGTCGGCAAGCTGGTCGGCAAAATTTGGCTTCCGCGCCGGGTCGACCGCTATCTGCAATGCCCGTGTGGATAGCGGAAAGCCGCCCGGCGCCTTGCCGACGCCAAGATCGACGCGGCCGGGCGCCAGCGAAGACAGGAGATTGAAGGTCTCCGCCACCTTGTAGGCGCTGTAATGCTGCAGCATCACGCCGCCGGAACCGATGCGGATCTTCGATGTCTTGGCAAGCAGATAGGCAATCAAAGCCTCGGGTGCGGAACTCGCCAGGTTCGCCATATTATGATGCTCGGCCACCCAGAAACGGTGATAGCCAAGCTCTTCGGCGCGGATGGCCAGCTTGGCGGTTGCCCGCAGCGCATCCGTGGCATTCTTACCGGCTTCGATGGGGCTTTTGTCGAGAAGGCTCAGGAGATAGGACATGTGGGGTCATCCGATTATCGCATCGGCGCTACAGCACCGCTTCAATAGTCTATAAAATACATAGATTGCTTATATTATAAGAAACGACTTTCTCTTCCTGCGCCCAAGTGAGGAAATAAGTTGCAAAGCATGCACACGAGGCGAACGTGAGATTCCTGATCAAAAGTCGCCAGTCGACGGCATGTTTGATACACGTTGAATTGCCGGGAAACTCTCTTGATCCTCAAAGGGATTCGGGCGAATTAGGCATTGGAACATATTCGATAGCCGAGGACCCATGAACGACAACGTCATCAAGTTTCGAAAGCCGAAGCCGCCGCCCAAGGCACCGCGTCCCGGGCTGCGCAAATTGCTTGTCGTCATTGTCGTGCTTGCGGTGTTCGCCGCTGCCTGGGGATATTTTCAGATCGTTGGTTCACCGGCCCGCTAAGGCTGAGGATAATTCCGATGAGCGTTCGCCCACCGCAATCTCTCAGGCAGTTTCATTCAACCGATAGCGGTTTCAACGTTCTCGAATATGAACTGATGGCCGAGCGCGCCAGTTCTCTTGGACGCCACGGGTTGAAGGTGGAAACCGCGCTGGCGGAATTGCAGGCGTGGAGCCCGGAACGTCACAGCGCAACAGAACGCGAAAGCCTAGTGAACAAGGCTGCAGACGCCGTCTGGGCCTTCTTCATTCAGCTTGAAATCTGCGGCCTGAAAAACGGCCGCGATGTCATCCAGCGTTATGGGATCCCCAACGAGGTGCTTGCGAAAGTCGGCGTGGTGCGTCGTCAGGAGTGAAGTGCTCCCTGTCAAATAGGGTTCAAGCCGGCGAGAAAGCGCTCATCGCGCCGATAAAGGACTTGGGCAGCGGCGCGGCGTAGGAGCCGCGCTTGCTGGTGGTAAGGCCCAGAGACACCAGCGCCTCGGCCTGTTTGACCGCCGCCGCAACGCCGTCGATCACCGGCACGCCGTAGATCTGCTGCAGCTCGCGCGCCAGATCGGTCATGCCGGCACAGCCGAGTACAATCGCCTCCGCTCCGTCTTCAGTGAGCGCCCGGTCGATTTCCGCCCGTAGCTTGCCGATGGCGCCCGATGCGGCATCCTCAAGCTCCAGCACCGCGATATCAGACGCCCGCACCTTCGCCCGCCCGCCCATGCCATAGCGTTGGACAAGATTATCGATCAGCACACGGGAGCGCTCCAGCGTCGTCACGACCGTAAAGCGCTGGGCGAGAAAGCCGGCCGTCACGACGGCGGATTCGCAGAGCCCAAGAACTGGCACATCCGAAAAGGCACGCGCCGCTTCCAGTCCCGTATCGTCAAAACAGGCGATGATAGCTGCATCGTAGCCCGCCGTACGTTGTTCCTTGAGTTCGCTCAGCAAGCCAGGGACGGCAAGAGCGCCGTCATAATATCCCTCGATGGAAGGCGGCCCCATCTGTGACGTGGCAGCAATGATGTCCGTCCCAGTGGCCGCGACGGCGCGTGCGGCAACCGCCGCCTTTTCCGTCATCGATGCGGTGGTGTTTGGATTGATCAGCAATAAGCGCATGTTCTCAGCTTTTCTTGGCCTGCCGGCGACCGAGCATGGTCATGATACCGAGCGCCACCAGAATGATGGTGAAGGAGAAGAGTGTCGTCACCGTTCCGAGCGCATAGAGCACCGGCGTGGTGACGTTGGTGGTCATCCCATAGATTTCCAGGGGAAGCGTGTTGTAGGTGCCCGAGGTCATCAAGGTGCGCGCGAACTCGTCATAGGACAGCGTGAAGCCGAACAGGCCGACGCCGATCAGGCTCGGCGCGATCATCGGTAGCACGACGTGGCGAAAGGTCTGCCATGAGCTGGCACCCAGATCGCGCGCAGCTTCCTCATAGGCCGGCGAGAAACGGTTGAAGACGGCGAACATGATCAGCACTCCGAAGGGCAACGTCCAGGTCAAGTGAGCGCCGAAGGCCGAGGAATACCAGGCCGGAGGCAGGCCGCCCTGCTGGAAGACGACACCGATGCCGAGCGAAATGATGATGGACGGCACCACGAGGCTGGCAACGGTCGCGTAGAACAGTAGCGACGATCCGCGGAAGCGGCGGCGAAAGGCCAGGCCCGCCAGCAGTGAAACGACGACCGTGACAACCATGACCATCAGGCCAAGGATGAAGGACCGCTGGAACGAGGCGCCGAAATCGCCGACCGCCTGTTTCTCGAATAGGTTTGCAAACCAATGCACTGAGACGCCGTTCAGCGGGAAGGTCAGGCCACCGTCAGGCCCTTGGAACGAAAGGATGACGATTGCCGAAAGTGGACCATAAAGAAACAGCACGAAGACAATGAAAAAGATCGCCAGGACGTAGAATTCCAGGCCGCGTTTCTCGTGGTTCATCTCAAAGCTCCTTGCGGATATCGACGACCCGCAGGATAGCGGAGACCATCAGGAGAACGAGGACCAGCAGCACGACGGCGTTGGCGGCGGCCGCAGGATATTGCAACAGCGACATCTGGTTTTTCATCAGCAGCGCGATCGAGGCGCTCTGTCCGCCGGACATGACCTGCACGGTGGAGAAATCCGCCATGACCAGGGTGACGACGAAGATCGAGCCGATCGCGATGCCGGGCTTGGCAAGCGGGATCACTACATTCCAGAGAACCTGCCACCCGCTGGCGCCAGCATCGCGCGCCGCTTCAAACAGCGAGCGGTCGATGCGCATCAGCGTGTTAAAGATCGGCGTCACCATGAACAGCGTATAGAGATGCACCATCGCCAGAACGACAGCGAAGTCCGAATAGAGCAGCCATTCGATCGGCTTTGGAATGAGACCCATCTCGATCAGCGTCGAATTGACGAGACCGTTGCGTCCGAGCACCGGAATCCAGGAGATCATGCGGATGATGTTCGACGTCATGAACGGCACGGTGCAAACGAGAAAGAGGATCATCTGCATCGACGTGCGGCGGATGTGGAAGGCAAGAAAATAGGCGACCCAGAAGCCGATGAACAGTGTTAATGACCAGACAATCGCGGTGAATTTCAATGTGTTGAGATAGGTTTTCCAGGTAACCCATGAACCCAGCGTGTCGGTATAGTTCGTGGTCAGGAAAGCGGGATAGAGGCTCGCGAAATCATAGTCCCAGAAGCTGACGACACCGATCATCGCGATCGGCAGCAGGAAGAAGAAGCCAAGAATCAGAAACAGCGGTGCCGCCTGAAGATAGGACACGAGCCCCAGGGGCACGCGAAAGCCACGCCCTGATTTTGCTGTTGCCTGGTCCGTTTCTGATGAAGCGATCGTCGCCATGGTCCGGTTTCTCCGTTAGCGGCTTCCTCCCCCCACTTGGGCGGGGAGAGGATTTGATGGATAGAGGCGATACCGATTAGGCAGCGATGAACTCGTTCCAGCGGCGGACCATGTAGCGGTCTTCGTCCATCACCGAGTTCCAGCAAGCGACAGCACCCATGCGGGCTTCGAAGGAGCCACCGTCGCGAACGGCGCCGGCCTTCTCCATGACTTTGCCTTCCGGAGACAGGATATCGCCCTGCGCCGGCTTGCCTTCGATCCAGTAGCCCCATTCGTCGGCCGACATGAAGCCCTTGGCGGTATCCATGCAGGCGGAATAGTAGCCCTGGCGGTTGAGGTAGCCGCCAACCCAGCCGGAGGTGTACCAATTGATGTATTCATAGGCGGCGTCGAGCTGCGCGCCCTTAAGGTGCGAGGCAAGACCGAGACCGCCGCCCCAGGCGCGATAGCCTTCCTTCAGCGGCTGGAAGGTGCAGGCGATGCCCTTCGAGCGGACGGCAGCGACGGCCGGCGACCACATCGACTGGATGACGACTTCTCCAGACGCCATCAGGTTGACGCTTTCGTCGAAGGACTTCCAGAAGGCGCGGAACTGGCCCTCGCCCTTGGTCTTGATCAGGAAGTCGATCGTCTTGTCGATTTCCGCCTTCGTCATGTTGCCCTTGTCGGCATATTTGATCTTGCCGGTGGCTTCCATGATCATCGCGGCATCCATAATGCCGATCGACGGGATGTTGAGGATGGCGGTCTTGCCCTTGAAGGCCGGATCGAGAATGTCGGCCCAGCTGGTGATCGGACGGCCGGTGAGGTCGGGACGAATGCCGAGCGTATCGGCGTTGTAGATGGTCGGAACCATCGTCATCCACTGCGTCGGCTCCTTGGCGAACTTCTTCGAGCCCTGTGCTTCGACGAATCCGACCGTGTGCGGCGCCGTGCCCTGGGCGATAACGCTGTCCGGCTTCAGCTTGCCGTTGATGAACAGCGGCACGATCTTGTCATAATATTTCAGCTTCTTGACGTCCATCGGCTGCAGGACGCCGGACGGGAACACCTTCTTGGCGATCCAGTACTCGATGTCGGCGATGTCGTAGCTGTTCGGCTGGGTGACCGCGCGCTGGGCGGCGGCGTCGGAATCGGTCGCCGTCATCTCCAGCGTGATGCCGAGATCGGCCTTGCACTTCTCGGCGATCGCGTTGATGTTCGAAACGCCGGTGCCGAACTGGCGGAGCGTGATCTTCGTTTGCGCCCAGACGGTCGGAAAGCCGGTGATCAGGCCGGAGCCGGCGATGGCGCCAGCGGCGGCGGCTCCGGTCTTCAGCAGTGAGCGGCGGGAGATGCCCTTTGCTGCCTTGGTTGTCTTCTTCTCAGTCGTCATGTCAGTTCCCCTTTTTTGATGTGTGGTGTTAAAGATTCATGCGGAAACACGGCCGAGAAGGACGGCGTCTCCCAGAGCCCAGCTCAGAGACACCGCATCGCCGACTGATACGAGTTTGACGAAGTAATCGCTGTCGCTTGCGATAACCGTGAAGTCGTCGCTGCCCGCGCCGATGACGGTGATCTTCACCGAGGCACCCCGATATTCGACGTTGGAAACGATGCCGTTGAAACCGAGCCCTTTGTCGGATGTCGCCGCAAGGCGTACGCGATCGGTGCGGATGCCGATATCAATGGCCTCACCGACTTCCCTGCCGGTGCCGCGCACGGAAAAACTCTGCCCTTCCGGTACGGTCAATGTCAGCACGCCGTCCTCGCTGGATGTCACCCGGCCGGAGAGCACGTTGTGGTCTCCCATGAAGCGGGCGACGAAGGCCGTTGCCGGACGCTCGAAAACTTCGCGTGGTGCTGCCGCCTGCTCGATCTTGCCGTCATTCATGATGACCATGATATCGGCGAGCGCCATCGCTTCTTCCTGACTGTGCGTGACATGCACGAAGGTGATGCCAAGCGTCTTTTGCAGCTTCTTCAGCTCCGCGCGCATGCGGATCTTCAGGAACGGATCGAGCGCCGACAGCGGCTCGTCCAGCAGCAACGCCTCGGGATCGGTGATCAGCGCGCGGGCAAGCGCCACACGCTGCTGCTGGCCGCCGGAAAGCTGTGCCGGACGTCGCGTGGCATAGGCTTCCATCTGCATCAGCTTCAGCATCTCAAGCGCCTTGGCGCGGCGCTCGTCCTTGTCCACGCCCTTCATCTTCAGGCTGAAAGCGACGTTGTCGATGAGGTCGAGATGCGGAAAGAGCGCGTAGGACTGGAACATCATCGCCGTGCCGCGCTTGGCCGGCGGAAAATCGGTGACGACGACGTTCCCGAGCCGGATATCACCCAACGAAATGCTCTCATGCCCGGCAATCATGCGGAGCGTGGAGGTCTTGCCGCAGCCGGAAGGGCCTAGAAAGCAGCAATAGGAGCCGGCCGGTATCTTCAGGCTTATGGCGTGGACCGCGGTCGTCGTGCCATAGACCTTCGAAACGGATGCTATATCGATCTCTGCCGCTTTCGACATCGTATCTCCCTCTGTTTGGGAAGGACGATGCATCTGGCGTGCCAAGTCCGTTGCGCGGGGCTAACCTTTTGTGAATCATGGAGTTTCGGCGCCGCTTGAACAAGTTGCCTTATATAAGGCAAACGGGTGTTTGCACATGAAATAGGCTTTTGTCTGCAATATGTGCACTAGATCGTATACAATTATGCTTTCCTTTTGCGACAAATTCCGTTTAACTTTTGCGATGAACGCGGATATCATTCCGTCGATTGTCAGGTATCCCATCTCATGAACTCCACAGCCGACGCGCTCCAGACGACCAGCGATTCCACTGAAACCGGCGCGCAGCAGATCCGCGACGCCATTCGTGAGGCGATCGTCGAGCGCAGGCTTTCTCCCGGCACGAAGCTCTCCGAGAGCGATGTCGGCAATCTGTTCAATGTCAGCCGAACGCTGGCGCGTGCCGCCCTGCAGGCCCTGTCCTATGAAGGGCTTGTCAGCGTCGAGAAGAACCGCGGCGCATTCGTTGCCTATCCCTCGCCCGAGGAAGCCCGGCAGATCTTCGCCGCCCGCCGTCTGGTGGAGCCGGGCATTCTTAAGGAAGCGGCCGAACGGATCACGCCCTCGCAGATTCAATACCTGAAGCAGCTTCTGCTCGAAGAAGGCCGGCTCATGGCGGAGCGTGGACAGACCGCGCGCCGCGCCGAGATCAAGGCCTCCGGCGACTTTCATCTCATGCTTGCCTCGATCTCCGGCAACCTGATCATGCAGCGCTTCATGGAAGAACTCGTCGCCCGTTCATCCCTGGTGATCGCGCTTTATGGCCAATCGAGCGTGTCGAGCTGCGGTCATGCGGAGCATGGCGATGTCATCGCCGCCATCGAGCGCAAGGACATCGAGACGGCCTGCCATCTGATGCTCCACCATATTTCCCATATTGAAGCCGATCTCGATCTGCGCGAGCGCAAGAGCGTCGGCCTGAGAGAAGCCTTCGAGCAATAGGCCGACCAATGGTTCGCGTCTCGGGATTTCCTCCTCATCACATGCCATGGAGATAGATTTGAGCCCGATTGAAACCCTTTTCACCCGAGCAAAGCTCGCCGATGGCTCCCTCAAGGACATCGGCGTATCCGGCGGCCGTATCATCTCGATCGAGCCATCAAGTGCGGAAGCCCCGCTTGCCGAAAGCGTCGATCTTGGCGGCGCGCTCGTTGTACCCGGCTTCGTCGAAGGTCATATCCATCTCGACACCAGCTTTTTCGGCGATGCCTGGATACCGCACAAGCCCTGCACCAACGGCTTCGATGTGCATGAGCGCGTCGCATTCCAGGCGCAGAACATGGCACAGGCTGCCCCCATGGATGCGCGCGCCCGCCATCAGCTGGATCTCTGCATCGCCAATGGCAGCACTGAGATGCGCAGCCATGTCATGGTCGACGGATCGGTCGGGCTGAAATCGCTGGAAACCATTCTCGCCGTCCGCGAGGACTATCGCGACTATATCGACATCCAGCTTGTCGCCTTCCCGCAGAGTGGCATCCTGAAAAGCGCCGGTACGCCGCAATTGATGGACGAGGCCATATCGATGGGTGCCGATCTCGTCGGCGGACTCGACCCGGCCAGCTTCGACCGCGATGTGGAGGGGCATCTGAATGTCGTCTTCGGCATTGCCGAAAAGCACGGCGTCGATGTCGATATCCACCTTCACGACGGCGGTACACTCGGCCTTTTCACCATCGAACAAATCTGCGCCCGCACGCGCGCCCTATCCATGAACGGACATGTCGCCATCAGCCATGCCTATGGGCTGGGTGATCTCCCCGTAGATGCAGCCAAGCGCGCCGCCGAGATCATCGCGGCCAGCGGCGTTTCCATCATGACCAACGCACCCGGCAATCATGCCTTCCCGCCGGTCGCCCTGCTTCGCGCGGCGGGCGTCACGGTCTTCAGCGGCAGCGACAATATTCGGGATTCCTGGTGGCCCTATGGCGATGGCGACATGCTGGGTCGCGCGATGATGATCGGCTATCGCTCGGGCTTTTATACCGACGATGAATTGAAGGCAGCCTTCGACGTCGTTACCGACAGCGGCGCCAAGGCGTTGCGTCTCGACGGCTATGGATTGAAGATCGGCGCGAAGGCGGATTTTGTTACATTGAAGGCGGAGCATGTACCCGAAGCGGTCGTCTCTATTCCCAGGGAGCGCTCGGTCTATAAGTCCGGCCGGCTCGTCGCCAGGAACAGTGCCGTCATTCGGGCGTGACATGCCTCATTTTTAGAATTCAAACTTCCTCATAGATGATTGAAAAGGTGTCATAATGCTTGATCTGGTGATTTCGAACGTGCGTATCGCCGGCCGCGATCAGTCGCTCGACATCGGCATCAAGGATGGCAGGATCGCCGCGCTTGAAACCGGTGTGGTTTCCGAGGCGCCGCGCGAGGACATGTGCGGCTGCTTCGCATTCGGCGGCTTCATCGACAGCCATATCCACCTCGACAAGGCATGCATTCTCGATCGTTGCCTTATCTGCGAAGGCACGCTGGAAGAGGCCGTGCGCGAGACCGCCAAGGCCAAATCCGCCTTCACGGTCGAGGATGTCTATGCGCGAGCCGCGCGTGTCGTGCAAAGCGCCATCGTCAACGGCACGACGGCGATGCGGACCTTCGTGGAAGTCGATCCGCGCGCCGGCTTTCGGTCGTTCGAGGCCATCCAGCAGATCAGACACGATTATCGCTGGGCAATCGATATCCAGATCTGCGCTTTCGCGCAGGAAGGACTGACCAACGAGCCGGAGACGGCATCGATGCTGGATCGGGCGCTCAGCAACGGCGCCGATCTGATCGGCGGCTGCCCTTATACCGATCCCGACCCGCAGGCACATATCCGGGGGATTTTCGATCTCGCCGAGCGCCATGGCGTCGATGTCGATTTCCATCTGGATTTCGATCTCAATCCGGCGAACTCGGCCATTCCGGCCGTCATCGCCGAAACACAGCGGCACGGCTATGGCGGGCGCGTATCAATAGGCCATGTCACCAAGCTGTCCGCAATGCCAAGAAACGAGGTCGTCGAGGTCGCCACGCGCCTCGCCGACGCTGGCATCGCCGTGACGGTTCTTCCGGCGACCGACATGTTTCTGCTTGGCCGGGACCGGGATCATCTCGTGCCGCGCGGAATAGCTCCCGCACTCTTTCTCGCCGCCCATGGCGTCACGGTGACGGCCGCAACCAACAATGTGCTCAATCCGTTTACGCCATACGGCGATGCGTCGCTCGGCCGTATGGCCAATCTCTTTGCCAATGCGGCACAGCTTTCACGCAATGAAGACATCGCCACCGCATTTGATATGGTCACCGGCAATGCCGCCCGGCTCATGCGCCGCGAATATGCTCTCCAGCAGGGAGCGTCGGCGGACATCGTCATACTCGATGCCGCCGATCCGCTTTCCGCCATCCGCGAAGTCCGCCTTCCGATCGCCGGCTGGAAAAACGGTCTGCAAACCTTCAGCCGTCCACGGGCGCGCCTGCTTCATCCATCGGCCTGAGGAGCAACGCATGGACAATAGTCTCGCCCGTTAGCTTCGGAGAGTCTTGCGCAGCCATGTGTCAAAGAAGTCCGGCCATTCGCCGGAAGGCGTTCCTTTCTTGCCCATGGCGAACCCATGCCCGCCGCTTGCGAGACGGTGCAGTTCGACAGGCACGTCGGCTCGTTCGCACGCGGCCTGCATGATCAGCGTGTTGGCCGGATTGGAAACCGGATCATTCTCCGCCTGAACGAGAAACATTGGCGGGCAATCGCGGACAACATGCGTTTGGACCGACCACATCGCACTCATCTCGGGGCTCGGGTGGTCTCCGACGAAGATGCGCCGGGTCGACGTGCGATCGTAGGGCGGCTCCAGCGTGATCACCGGATAGATCAAGGCCGCAAAATCCGGGCGCGCCGAAAGAGCATCACTTTTATCGACGGCGGGATAGGAAGCAACAGCCGACCAGGTCGCCGCGAGGCCGAACAGATGACCGCCCGCCGAGAAACCGAGAAGGCCGAGCCTTTTCGGATTGACGCGAAAGCTCTTCGCATTGGCTCGAATGAGGCGGATGGCGCGCTGGGCGTCCTGCAGCGGTGCGAAAGGACCGTTGGTCCATCCCTCGCCTGGAAGCCGATAGCGCAAGACGAAGGCCGTGATACTCCGATCGTTCAGCCATGAAACCGCCGGGAGTCCTTCCTGGCCCTCTTCGATCCGCTTGTAGCCGCCCCCCGCCGCGACTAGCACGGCATCTCCGTTTGGACGCGTCGGCGTGTAGACGTGGATGGACGGGATCGCGATATCGGTGAGCGCTCCCCAGGCATTTTCCGAGGTCGGACCGACCGGGCCGCCGCCGCCGGGCGGTGGTCCGGGCCAAAGCGGGAGCGAAGCGGTGGCAGGAACGGGCGCGGGGGCAGCCAGTACCTTACCGGAAAGGGCTGCGGCACCGAGTGCTGTCAGTATCGATCGGCGTGTCAACATTCGCAATCCTCGCAAGAGCCTTCGCCATTCGCAATGGTCCAGGCCTTATAGCAACGTTTCAAAAGCAAATGCTCGCAACATCCGCCCCTCTAACGAACGCATGGCGCGCGGGAAAATCAGCTTTCAAAATCACTTGCATCTCATATGATCGTGCCTAATTTTTGATCGACGCCCAAGGAACGGGCGCTCAATCCTCAGAAAAATCACCGGGAACGAAAACATGGAATTGACTCCGAGGAATTCCGCGGACAAATATATTTTAGATTTAAAGTATTTTCCGCCATCCACGTGAAACTTGGCGGCCACTTCCCGAGGCAGATTCCTGGAGGCTTAGATGTCCCTGTCGTTTCGTGCATTCAGAAGAAAATTGTTTATTGCCAGCGCCGCCTTTATCTCTGTCGCGAGTGCCGCACAGGCGGCGGATTTCAAGTTTGCCGGCCCTCTCGATGCCTATACGCTCGATCCTCACGCGGTCTCCAACACACTGATTTTCGCGGTGCTCAGCAACGTCTACGAGCCGCTGGTACGCCGAGGCCCCGATCTTTCGCTGCAACCGGCTCTTGCAACGGCTTGGTCGCAGGTTGATGACACGACCTGGGAGTTCACACTTCGGCAGGGCGTGAAATTTTCCAATGGCGATGATTTTGGCGCCGATGACGTGGTCTTCTCGCTCACGCGCGCCAAGGCCGGCGGCGTCAAGGCCAACCTTGCCTCCATCGCCTCGATCGAAAAGATCGACGACCATAAGATCCGCCTGAAGACTGTCGCCGCCGATCCGATCCTGCCGAACGAGATCGTCAACTGGCTGATCATGGACAAGAAATGGGCCGAGGCGAACGGCGCGGTGCAGCCGGGAAGCGCCAACAACACCACGGAAACCTTCGCCAACCGTAACACCAATGGCACGGGCCCCTATGTCATCAAGGCGCGCGACCCCGGTGTGAAAACCGTTTTCGCGGCCAATCCTGGCTGGTGGGACAAGAGAAGCGGCAATGTCGATAGTGCCAC
Organism: Martinezella rhizogenes; assembly: GCF_000799715.1. Lineage (GTDB taxonomy): Bacteria > Pseudomonadota > Alphaproteobacteria > Rhizobiales > Rhizobiaceae > Rhizobium > Rhizobium rhizogenes_C. The sequence goes on along the minus strand of NZ_JUHG01000001.1, from coordinate 178,966 downwards.
CTTCTTCGTCATTCCCAACCCCTCCACCCGCGTCTCGGCGCTGATATCCGGCGAGGTCGATATGATCGACGGCCTTCCGCCGCAGGACGCCGACCGGGTCGGCAAGACCGATGGCCTTCGTGTTCAGGCGGGGCCGGATCTGCGCACGATCTACCTGCAGCCAGACGTAGCGCGCAACGCTCTGATCTTCGGCAGCCAGAAGGACAAGAATCCTTTCCAGGATGTCCGGGTTCGCCAGGCGATGCAGCTTTCGATCGATACGGAGGCGATCAAGAAGCGCATCATGCGCAATTTCTCCGTACCCGTCGGCCTGCCGATCGGGCGCGAGGTCAACGGCTTTGATCCGGCAATCGGGGAGCCGGTGAAACCGGATCTCGACAAGGCCAAGGGGCTCATGAAGGAAGCCGGCTATGACAAAGGCTTCTCTGTAACGCTCGACTGCACCAACGATCGCTTCATGAACGACGAAGCCACTTGCATTGCCATTGCCGGCTCACTAGCGAAGATCGGCATCAAGGTCGAGCCCCGTGCGCAGGCCACCAGTCGTTGGGCGACACAGATCAATCCGCCGGAATACAATACCAGCCTGGCGTTGCTCGGCTATTCGCCAGCGACCTATGACGCGCAACTCTTCCTGACCTCGATCGCGGCCACGCGCGACCCGAAAAGCGGACGTGGTGCCTTCAATATCGGCGGCTACTCCAATCCCGATGTGGATCGCCTGATCGGCGAGATTGCCAGGGAGAAGGATCAGGAAAAACGCAAGGGTCTCATCCAGCAGGCTTTCAAAATCATCAAGGACGACGTGGCGTTCATTCCGCTCCACCAGCTGAACATTCTCTGGGGCGTGAAGAACAACATCGCTGTCGTGCAGCCCGCCGACCTTGCCTATCCGCTGCGCTATTTCACGGTGAAATGATGACTCTTGCTGCTGATATTACCGGCCAACTTGCGAAACTGGTGTCCTTCCCGACCGTCAGCGCGGCCTCCAATCTAGCCCTGCTCGACTATATCGAGACGCAGACTGCTCCTTTCGGTGGGCGCGTCCGCCGATTTGCCAGTCCGGAAGGCGACAAAGCCAATCTTCTGGTCAGCATCGGGCCGGAGGAACCGGGTGGCATTATCTTCAGCGGTCACACGGACGTGGTGCCGGTAGAGGGCCAAGCCTGGAGCGCCGATCCCTGGACCTTGCGAAAGAAAGCCGACCGCGTAATCGGTCGCGGCGCGACGGACATGAAGGGCTTTCTCGCCTGCTGTCTCGAGGCACTGCCGGGCCTTATCGCCAAGCCGCTTAAGAAGCCGATTCATCTCGCCTTCTCCTATGACGAGGAAGTCGGCTGCACCGGCGTCGGATCGATGGCGGAGTGGATCGGAGCCAGCGGATTGAAGCCAAGGCTGGCGGTGATCGGCGAACCCACGAACATGGGCCTAATATCCGCACACAAGGGCGGGCTGATCGGCTGGACGCGCGTCAAGGGCAAGCCCGGCCATTCATCGCAGCCCGATCGGTACGTCAACGCGGTCATGATCGCGGCCGAAGTGATTTTGGAGATCAATCGTATCCGCGAGGATATGCGCAACGGCCCGCAGTTCGAGGGCTTTGATCCGCCCTATTCCACCACCCAGGTGAATGTCATCAAGGGCGGCCTGCACGGCAACATCGTCTCCGAAAATTGCGACTTCTTCTGGGAGATGCGCATCATCCCCGGCGAAAGCGACATGGCCGTTCTGGAGCGGATGAAGCGTTTCGCCGCATCGCTTGAACCGGCGATGAAAGCCATCGATCCGGCATGCGGCATCAGTTTCGAAGTGCAGGCGCGCATACCGGGGCTAAAGCCAACCGGTGATGCCGCGCTTGAAGCAGAGTTGCTCGCGCTTCTCGGCCGCACGGAGCCGCACTACGTGCCCTACGGAACCGAGGCCGGCATCTTCCAGAATGCCGGCATCCCTTCGGTGGTTATCGGCCCGGGCGACATCGCCGACGCGCATCAACCGGATGAATCGATCGCTACCGACGAGCTCGAGCGTTGCGTCGTCTTCCTCGACAAACTTGGTGATAGCTGCTGCTGAGGGGGATCCGCATTGTTTGCCTATGCCGCCTCTCGGGTCGCCCAGACCATTATCGTCCTGCTGGTGATCAGCTTCATCGCCTTCCTGCTGGTCGCCAATATCGGCGATCCGCTGGCGGCGCTGCTGAGCGCGGATTCGACCGTGGCCGAGCGAGCGGATCTCATTGCCCGGCTCGGTCTCGACCAGCCGCTGCCGGTACGCTTCCTGCATTTCATCGGCAATTTCCTGCGGGGCGATTTCGGTCTCTCCTATCGCACGCAGGATCCCGTTGCCCATCTGATTGCCGAACGGCTGCCGGCGACCATGGAGCTTGCCGTCGTCAGCCTGCTGATCACGCTGGCCGTCGGCATACCCGCCGGTATCTATTGCGGCGTTCATCCTAAGTCTGTCCTTGGACGGCTGATCATGGTCGTGTCGACTGCCGGCATCACCCTGCCTAATTTCGTGGTGGGGATCGTGCTGATCGCGATTTTCGCAGTCCGGTTCGGTCTGTTTCCCTCCTTCGGTCGCGGCACGACGGTCGATCTCGGTTTCTGGACGACCGGGCTTCTGACCACCTCGGGCTGGCGCGCCGTCATCCTTCCCGCGACAACGCTCGCCACCTTCCAGGTCGCCTTCGTCATTCGCATCCTGCGCACGCAGCTCATGGAGGTCGGCCAGAGCGAGCACATCCGGTTTGCACGGGCGCGCGGCCTTTCGGAAGCACGCATCTGGTATGTCTATGCCATCAAGAACACGCTGTTGCCGGTCATCACCATGCTTGGTTTGCAACTCGGCAACATCATCGCCTTTTCGGTGGTCACGGAAAATGTCTTTGCCTGGCCCGGCCTCGGCTCGCTTTTCCTGCAATCGATCCAGTCCGCCGATATTCCCGTGATCGCGGTCTATCTGATCTTTGTCGGCGTCGTGTTCATGATCATCAATCTCGCCGTCGAACTCTGTTATCCGCTGATCGATCCGCGCGTACTGAGGAGGCAATCCTGATGTCCGTCGTGAACACCCCAGTCACCCCCAAAAGACGCAGTGCGCTGCTGCGCGCCATGCGCACTTCTCCGGGGCCGACCTTCTGCGCCGCCATCATCCTCGCCCTTTTCGCCTATGCCTTCGTCGTCCCGCTGTTTTCCGTCAATCCCTTCGAGTTCGAGGGCATGTCGGTGATGGATTCCTTCACGCCGCCGGTCTGGACGCCGGATGGCAACCCCGCCTTTCCGCTCGGAACCGATGACCAGGGCCGCAATCTTCTGACCGCAATTGCCTATGGCCTGCGCACCTCCATCATCGTCGGCATCCTTTCCGTGCTGATCGGGCTTGTCGTCGGCGGTGGCCTTGGTCTGATCGCGGGCTTTGCGGGCGGCAAGGTCGATGCCTTCATCATGCGGGCGGCGGACGTGCAGCTTGCCTATCCGGCCCTGCTGCTGGCCATGATCATCGATGGCGCGGCACGCGCGGTGCTCGGCCAGGACCGCGATGTCTTCACGGCGATCGCCATCATCGTGTTGTCCATCGGCATCGCCTTCTGGGTCCAGTATGCCCGCACTATCCGCTCTTCCGTGATGGTGGAGAGGGATCAGGATTACGTTTCCGCCGCAAGGATCACCGGCAGGAGCAATTTCAGTATCATTCTGCTGCACATCCTGCCCAATGTCATGGCGCCGGTGCTGGTCATCGCAACGATCAACCTCGGCATCGCCATCATCACCGAGGCGACCCTGAGCTTCCTTGGGATCGGCATTCCGATCATCACTCCCTCGCTCGGCACGCTGATCCGCAACGGCAACAATTTCCTGCAATCGGGTGAATGGTGGATATCCGTCTGGCCGTGCCTGTTCCTCGTTTTCTTCGTCGTCTCCGTCAATATCCTCGGAGACCATCTGCGCGACGTCTATAATCCGCGCCTGAGAGGTCGCTCATGATCGACACGCCGCTGCTGGATGTTCGCGATCTCACCGTCAAGATCAATCGGGACGGCAACGAGATTACCGCGCTCGATAATGTCTCCTTTTCAGTCGCGCCCGGCGAGGTGCTCGGCATTGTCGGGGAATCCGGCGCCGGCAAATCGATCACAGGTGCCGCGATCATCGATCTGCTCGTTCCGCCGCTGAAAAGAACGGGCGGTACCATCACGCTGCAGGGGCAGCGGATCGATCAATTGAGCGGCAAGGCGCTCCGCAATATTCGCGGTGGCCGCATCGGTTTCGTCTTTCAGGACCCGATGACCAGCCTCAACCCCGTCATCCCGATCGGTCGCCAGCTTTGTGATACGATCCGTTCGCATGCGACGATCGGCAACGACAGGGCCAAGGCGAAAGCACTTGAATGGTTGGATAGGGTGGGCCTGCCTGACCCCCAATTGAATTTCAAACGCTATCCGCATCAGCTCTCGGGTGGGATGCGGCAGCGCGTGGTGATCGCGCTCGCGCTCTGCGCCGATCCGGCCCTTGTGATCGCCGATGAGCCGACGACGGCGCTCGATGTCTCGGTGCAGGCGCATATCCTGCAATTGCTGCGTGACCTGCATCGCGAAAGCAAGGGCAGCATGCTGCTGATCACCCATGATCTCGGCGTCGTCGCCAAGATGGCGGATCGCGTCGCCGTCTTCTATGCGGGCCGTATTGCGGAAATAGGCCCGGTGGCCGAACTCTTCCATTCACCGCGCCATCCCTATACGCGCGGACTGATCAATGCGACGCCGATGCCGGCGGCGGGCGGTGCTATCCGGCTTGATCAGATCCCCGGCGCGATGCCCGGTCTTGGCGCGGTTCCGGCCGGCTGCGCCTTCCATCCACGCTGTTTCAAGGCGGAGGCGGACTGTCGCGCGGGGGTGCCTTCCCTGTCGAGCGATGGCAGCAGCGCCTATTCCTGTTTCCACCCACTGGAAAGGCAGGTTGTCCAATGAATACCCCGGAGTTTCTGGTTCTCGATCGCCTGAGCAAGGTCTACCGACGCCAGCAGGGCGTTTTCGAACGCCTGAAGAAAAGTCCCGGCCAAGAGGGCACCAAGGCCGTGAGCGAGGTCAGCCTCACCATCCATCGCGGCGAAACAATGGGACTTGTCGGCGAAAGCGGTTGCGGGAAGTCGACGCTGGCGCGGCTTGTCTCCGGCCTAATGAAGCCAACGGATGGCACGATCGATTTCCGCTCCGCAAACGGCGCAAAACCGCGCCTGCAAATGATCTTCCAGGATCCTTACTCCTCCCTCAATGGGCGTTGGAAGATTGCCGATATCATCGCTGAGCCGATCGTCGTGCACAAACTCCGACATGGCCGGAGCGCCATTCGCACCCGCGTCGATGAACTCCTGCAACAGGTCGGGCTCTCGAGCGTCGACGGCGAGAAGTATCCGCAGGAGTTTTCGGGCGGTCAGCGCCAGCGCATCTCGATTGCCCGCGCTTTGGCCGGAGAACCGGAATTCCTTATTCTGGATGAACCGACAAGCGCGCTTGATGTCTCCGTGCAAGCACAAATCCTCAACCTTCTTCGTGACTTGCAGGCTAATCTTCATCTAACGAGCCTGTTCATCACCCATAATCTTTCCGTTGTCCGCATCATGGCCGATCGCATCGGCGTCATGTATCTCGGAGAGCTGGTCGAAGAAGCAGGTTCGGAAGAGCTCTTCACCACGCCGCACCACCCCTATACCCGCTTGCTGATCGACGCGGCGCCGGATCTCGATGTCAGCGACCGGTCGCTTCATCCGATCGCCGGCGAGCTGCCGAATCCCGCTCACCCGCCGGCGGGATGTCGGTTCAACACACGCTGTCCCTTCGCCAAGGACATCTGTCGTGGCACTGCGCCGCCGCAGCGCCACACGCCGACGGGCGGGATGTTCCGCTGCCATTTCGATCTCGATCTTGCCGGCACCACTATCAAGCCGTCTTTGCCGGAGAGACGAAAGACGGCCTGACCGTCTGCCTCGTCATCCGTTTTTGTTCCGAAAGGTCCACATATGTCCGTTACCCTCTCCGCTTCCCGCGATGCCGCGATTGAGGAGGCCGTGGGTTTCCTGCTTAGCGGCGTGTTCGAAGAAACACTTCGTCGGTGGGTGGCCATTCCATCCGCGAGCCGTGTGGCGGCCAACAGGCCGGATCTTTGGCGCTACATCACCGAAGAGATGCAGCCGTTGTTCGAGCGTCTCGGTTTCAAGACGCGCATCCTTGAGAACGAGCTTGCACCCGGTCCTTTCCTCCTTGCCGAGCGGATCGAGGATCCCGGCTTCACGACGATCCTGCAATATGGCCACGGCGATGTCGTCGCTGGTCTCGATGAGCAGTGGCATGAAGGCCTATCGCCTTTCGCCACGACGGAGAAGGACGGCCGATGGTATGGCCGCGGCACTGCGGACAACAAGGGGCAGCACGCCGTCAACATCATGGCGATCGAGGCCCTGCTTGCGGTGCGCGGCTCGCTCGGCTTCAACTTGAAATACCTGATCGAGATGGGCGAGGAATCCGGTTCGTTGGGCCTGGAAGAGGTTTGTGTGGTCCATCGGGAGGACCTGAAGGCAGATGTCTTCATCGCTTCCGATGGCCCTCGCCTTGCGCTCGAGCGGCCGACGATTTTTCTCGGCGCGCGCGGCGGCATGTCCTTTGAGTTGGAGATCGAAGCCCGCGAGAATTTTCAGCACTCGGGAAACTGGGGCGGTATCCTTTCCAATCCGGGTATAGAGTTGTGCCACGCCATAACAGCGCTGGTCGACCGCGCGGGCCGCATCAAGGTGCCGGAGATGACACCGGGACGTATTCCGGACAATGTCCGCACCGCGCTCAAGGAGTGCAAGATCGTACCGACAGCCGGCGATCCGGCGGTCGAGGAATGGTGGGGCGAGCCGGGCCTTACTCCCGAAGAAAAAGTGTTCGCCTGGAGTTCTTTCGATATCATGGAGATGGAATGCGGCAATCTTGCCCAGCCGCTCTACGCCATTCCCCCACGCGCCCGCGCTCGCGTCCAGCTTCGCTTTCCGGTCGGCGTCGATCCGAAGGCTGTGATTCCGGCCGTAAGGGTCGCTCTGCGGGATGCGGGCTTCGAACGCGTGAAGGTAAAAGACCCGACCGATGCGACCTTTCTCGCCAGCCGTCTTGACCCGGATCATCCCTGGGTACGCATGGTTGCGGCCTCGATCGAAAAGACGCTCGGTAGGCCACCGGCGATTCTCCCCAATCTCGGCGGCTCACTGCCGAACAATATCTTCTCCGATTTGCTCGGCCTTCCCACGATCTGGATACCGCATTCCTATCCTGGCTGCCTGCAACATGCCGCCAACGAGCATCTGCCGATCAACATCGCCCGCGAAGGCCTTGCGATCATGGCCGGACTCTATTCTGATCTAGGCAATAAAGCGCTGGCACCGGCGGATTGAAAGCATGCCCAGAATGTGGGCTCGACAAGTGGCTGAAGCGCGGTTCATGGCGAGGTCCCACCAAGGGCGGGCTTACTTCTTCTTCAGTTCCCGCTCGAATTCCTCGATCTGCTGAAGGACCCATGGGTCGTCAGCGGAATACTGAATAGCCTCGCGATCCGCCCGCTGCCGGCGACGCCTAACGATCCAGTCAATCAAAGCTTGAAACAGCCGCATGCGAACATCCATGTTCTTTTGGAACGTGAGAGGCCCGACCACCGGCCTCGTGAGCTTTATCAGTAGTCGAGCCTCAACCAGCCGCAAGGCGTTGCGGCGATTACCTATTTGCCTTCCGCTAAATGAACGTTAGCTGAACATGCACGCACTTTATAAGCGAGCCAACATGTTGCTCGCTGCACCTGAGATTTGCCGAAAAGAGGCAATGCAATCGGCTTTCTTTGCCTTCTGGAGAAGATTGCGGCCGCAAAGAGCGATGTTGGATTTGGAAAAAATTGATTTCCCTGAGAGCTTTTTCCGCCAGCCGTACCGATATGACGTAATATGACCTAGTCGCCGCGAAGCACCGGAGCTAAACCACGCCGCGCTGCTTCCGATTTCCCCGGAGCAGCATAAGCTTGGCCTCGCTTTCGCGGGGCCTTTTTTTCTTTTGTGACGATTGTGCTGGCCGAGACGCTGCTCTTTCCCTGCTTTATCGTCGGGGTTCGCCGCCAGGCGCATAGACGGTTTTCTGCTCGAAGCGGAAGACGGTGCCGCAGCTGCAACGAATCATGTGCTTGCGCGGATCGGCCGATGGCCGTTCCGTGGAAAAGCCGCGCGGCATTTCGTCGATCCTGAAATCTCGGCTGAATCCAGAGCGATCGTCGCTTTCGGAAACTTCCGCGAAGCCGGCATGGCCGCACTTCGAGCATTCCAGCTTTCGTGAATATCGATCTCGCGCAGCCATTCTTTTCCAATCCGGGACTCAATCAGGCTTCTTCTATCAGGGCTTTTCCCGCTCTTGAAGAGAGATGACGCCACAGCCTTGACCAAAGCACCCCCAAAAAAAGAGGGTGACGGACAGGAAAAGAGATTGACCTGACAGCAGATGTCAGACCAATTTGACTGCCATGATGACCAAGGCGATGCTTACCCCACTCCCCTCGATCGACCGGATGCAGCAAGTGATCGACGCGCTGTCCGATTTCATCGAGTCGTCGGAACTGAAGGCCGGTGAACGGCTCCCGACCGAGCGTGAGTTGATGGCCGCCCTCTCGGTGGGCCGCTCGACGATCCGGGAGGTGCTCACGCATTTCCAGGCCCTGGGCGTAATGGAAACCCGCAAGGGCAGCGGCACCTATCTGCTGAAGCCGGTTTCCAAGTCGACCATCCATATGCCTTTGTCGCTCGACACCACGCATCTGCGTGATGTGCTGCTGCAGACCCTTGAGGTTCGCCGGGGCATCGAGTGCGAGGCCGGAATGGTCGCCGCCAGGAAGCGCACGGCCAGCGATATCGCGATCATCGAGGTAAAACTCAACGAGATGGAGCGCGTCCATATCGCCAAGGGCACCTCCGGTCCGGAGGATCTCGCGTTTCATCTTGCCGTCTACGACGCCAGCCACAATCCGCTGTTCAAACAGCTTCTCGAACAGATGCGTGGAACCTTCGAACGCTTCTGGACGCACCCTTTCGACCGGCAGGATTTCGCCCGCCGGTCCTTTCCCTTTCACCGCACCCTGTTCAACGCGATCGTCGCCCAGGATCCCGAGGCGGCACGCGCCGAAACACTGAAAATTCTCGACGTCGTCGAGGAAGACATCAAGGAAATGTCCAAATGACTGACGGGCTAGAGCCGTTCGAACTCGCTTCTCTGATTACGGCCCATGACGAAGGCAATTTTGCAGAAGCCGTCGTGCCGCCGATTTTCCAGACATCGCTTTTCACCTTTTCCAGCTACGACGAGATGATCTCCTGCTATCGCGGCGAGAAGATACGGCCGATCTATACGCGCGGCCTCAATCCGACCGTGCGCATGTTCGAGGAAATGCTGGCGAAACTTGAGGGCGCCGAAGATGCGCTCGGCTTTGCAAGCGGCATGGCCGCGATTTCGTCTGCCGTATTGAGCTTCGTCGAACCGGGCGACCGGATCGTTGCGGTCAAGCATATCTATCCCGATGCCTTCCGCCTCTTCGGCACCATCCTGAAGCGGATGAAGGTCGAGGTGACCTATGTCGATGGCCGCGACGAGGAAGCCGTCGCCAAGGCGCTCCCGGGCGCTAAGGTCTTTTATATGGAAAGCCCGACAAGCTGGGTGATGGAAGCCCATGATGTTGGCGCGCTGGCCGCGCTTGCAAAACGGCATGGCGTCGTCTCGATGATCGATAACAGTTGGGCCACGCCCTATTTCCAGCGGCCGCTGACGCTCGGCGTCGATCTCGTCATCCACTCCGCTTCCAAATATCTGGGCGGTCACAGCGACGTCGTCGCCGGCGTGGTTGCCGGCTCGAAAGAGATGATCGCGCGACTGAAGGCCGAAGCCTATCCCTATCTCGGCGGCAAGCTGTCGCCGTTCGATGCCTGGCTCTTGATCCGTGGCCTTCGCACCCTGCCGATCCGCATGCAGGCCCATGAAACCGCGGCCATCACGATCGCGCGCCGGCTGCAGGAACTCGACGCTGTCGAGCAGGTCTGCCATCCGGGCCTCGCCAACCGCCTGCCCGCCGGTCTCAATGGCACCTCGGGTCTGTTTTCCTTCATCTTCCGCGAAGGCGTCGATATCAGGGCCTTCGCCGATAGCCTCAAGCTCTTCAAACTGGGTGTGAGCTGGGGTGGGCACGAAAGCCTGATCGTACCGGGCGAAGTCGTGCTTCAGCAGAAGGCACAACCGAATTCCGCGCATACCTTTGGTATCAACCCGAGGTCCGTACGTCTCCATGTCGGTCTCGAGGGAACCGAGGCGCTGTGGAGAGATATCGAGCAAGCGATCGCCGCTGCCTCGTAAAGCCTGCAACCTGAAGAGAAAAACCTAAAAAGGGGGAACTGAGCATGAAAAGACTGATAACAGCAGCACTCTTTACCGCAATGATGGCAGGCACGGCCTTTGCCGACACGACCCTGAAACTCGTCGAAGTCATCACCAGCCCTGAACGCACCGAGACGCTGAAGTCCATCGTCGGCAAGTTCGAGGCGGCCAATCCGGGCACGAAGGTCGATATCATCTCGCTGCCCTGGAACGAAGCCTTCCAGAAGTTCGCGACCATGGTTTCAGCCGGCGATACGCCTGACGTGATGGAAATGCCGGATACCTGGCTGTCGCTCTACGGCAATAACGGCATGCTCGAAAGCCTCGAGCCCTATCTCGCCAAATGGGACAACACCAAGGAACTGACGCCGCGTGCCCTCGAGCTTGGCCGCGACGTGAAGAACACCGCCTATATGCTGCCCTACGGCTTCTATCTTCGCGCCATGTTCTACAACAAGAAGCTGCTGAGGGAAGCTGGCGTCAGCGAACCACCGAAGACGATGGATGAGTTCGTCAAGGCCTCCGAGGCGGTCGCCAAGTTGCCTGGAAAATACGGCTACTGCATGCGCGGCGGCCCCGGCGGCCTGAACGGCTGGATGATTTTCGCCGCCTCCATGGCCGGCGACAACAAGTATTTCACCGTCGATGGCACCTCCACGATGAACAGCGCCGGCTGGGCGAAGGGCATCGAATGGATGGTCGATCTCTACAAGAAGGGATTGGCGCCGAAGGATAGCGTCAACTGGGGCTTCAATGAAGTCGTCGCCGGCTTCTATTCCGGCACCTGCGCCTTCCTCGACCAGGACCCGGATGCCCTGATCGCGATCGCCGAGCGTATGAGCAAGGACGATTTCGGCGTCATGCCGCTCCCGAAGGGACCGGACGGCAAGTCTTTCCCGACCATCGGTTATGCCGGTTGGTCGATGTTTTCTACCAGTCAGAACAAGGATTTGTCCTGGAAACTGATAGCAACACTTGAAGGCAAGGAAGGCAACCTCGAATGGAACAAGAAGATCGGCGCCCTGCCGGCCTATACCTCGGCCGAGAAGGATCCCTTCTATGCGACCGATCAGTTCAAGGGCTGGTTCGAGGAACTGGCTGACAAGAACACGGTGCCGACCGTGATGCCGACCTATCTCGAGGAATTCGCCTTCTTCAAAGATTCGCTCGCCATCAAGACCTCGCAGCAGGCGCTGATCGGCGATATCTCGGCGAAGGATCTGGCCGACCAATGGGCCGACTACCTGACCAAGGCGCAGCAGAAGTTCCTTGCCAAGAAATAAGACCATCCCCGGCGGCGGAGCAATCCGCCGCCGTTTTTCCGCACACGACACAGACGGCGCCCGAACGCCGCGAATGGGAACTGACTTATGACCATGACCGCCGACAGGCGTCGCGACCGCAGGCCGTGGCTGAAGCGTCTTGCCGATGCTGCGGAACCTTATCTTTACAGCGCCCCTGCACTCATCCTCATTATCGCCGTCATGCTGGTGCCGCTGACGATCGGCATTTCCTATGCGTTTCGCGATATCCAGCTACTCAATCCGTTTTCCGGCGGCTTTATCGGCCTGGAGCATTTCCGTGAGCTCTCCAAGGACGCCGCCTTTTATGGCGCGCTAAAGAATACGCTCTGGTGGACCGGCGCCTCGGTTCTCCTGCAATTCGTCTTCGGGCTGATCCTGGCGCTGCTGTTGGACAAGCCGTTTTTCGGCCGGGCACTGGTGCAGGCTTTGGTGTTTCTGCCCTGGGCGGTTCCCTCCTTCCTGGCCGGCCTCAACTGGGCATGGTTGTTCAATCCGGTGATCGGGCCAATCCCGCATTGGCTCTTCGATCTCGGCTTGATGAGCGAGCCCCGCAACATCCTCTCCGATCCGCAATATGCAATGTGGGGACCGATCGTCGCCAATGTCTGGTGGGGCATTCCCTTCTTTGCGATCACGCTGCTGGCTGCCCTCCAGGCGATCCCGCGCGATCTCTATGAGGCAGCCTCCATCGACGGTGCCGGCTGGTTCCAGCGCTTCGGTTCGATCACGCTCCCCTTTCTCGCGCCGACCATCGCCATCACGGTCTTGCTGCGCACGGTCTGGGTCTCGAACTTCGCCGATCTGATCGTGGTCATGACCGGAGGCGGACCGGCCGATCGTACCCAGATCGTCGCAAGCTACATCTTCACCCAGGCCTTCAAGCGACTGGATTTCGGCTATGCCTCTGCCATCGCGCTGGTGCTGCTGGTCCTGCTGCTCGCCTACTCCATGCTGATCATCCTGCTGCGGCAGACCCTGCTGAACAAGGATTGAGCCATGAGACGATCAATCCTCCCCACCATCGCGCATCGCCTGGCTATCCTCTGCTACGTCATCTTCGCGCTCTTCCCGCTCTTCTGGCTGTTCAAGGTCTCGCTCACCCCGAACGACCTGCTTTATACGGAAGGCGTGCGTATGTGGCCGTCGCGCACGACATGGGAGCACTATGCTTTCGTGCTGCAACACAGCGACTTCCCGACGTTCTTCAAGAATAGCCTGATCGTCTCCGGATCGACGGCGATTGCGGTGACCATCTGTGCATCGCTCTCCGGCTATGCGCTCTCGCGCTTCAATTTCCGCACCAAATACTGGATCGTGGCCTTGATGCTGCTGACGCAGATGTTCCCGTTGGTCATGCTGGTGGCGCCGATCTTCAAGATTCTGACGCCGCTGCATCTGACCAACAGCCTGACGGGCCTCGTCATCGTCTACACGGCCTTTAACGTGCCTTTTGCTACCTTTCTGATGCAGTCCTTCTTCGACGGCATTCCGAAGGATCTGGAAGAGGCAGCGATGATCGACGGCGCGACACAGTTCACCGCGTTCCGGCAGATCATCCTACCGCTGACGCTACCCGGCATCGCCGCGACGCTCGGTTTCGTCTTCACGGCCGCCTGGAGCGAACTGCTCTTCGCCCTGATGCTCATCAACGGCAATCAGGCCGCGACCTTCCCCGTCGGGCTTCTCACCTTCGTTTCGAAATTTTCCGTGGATTTCGGGCAGATGATGGCGGCGGGCGTCATGGCGCTCATTCCGGCCTGCCTCTTCTTCCTGCTTATTCAGCGTTATCTCGTGCAGGGCCTGACGGCCGGCGCGGTCAAGGGTTAGTCAAATGGCATCGATCGATATTCAGAACGTCAGAAAAGCCTATGGGCATGTGCAGGTGCTGCACGACATCGATCTCCAGATCAAGGATGGCGAATTCGTCGTTCTCGTCGGTCCATCGGGTTGCGGCAAGTCCACGCTGCTCCGGATGATTGCCGGTCTCGAGGACATCAGCGGCGGCGAGGTTCGCATTGCCGGCAAGCGCGTCAACGAGCTGCATCCGAAGGACCGCGACATCGCCATGGTGTTTCAGTCCTATGCGCTCTATCCGCACATGAACGTCGCCGGCAATATGAGCTACAGCCTCAAGCTTCGCAAAGTCGCAAAGGACAAGATTACGAGCATCGTCGCCGCCGCCGCGTCGAAGCTCGGCCTCGATCCTCTACTCGAACGTCGCCCGAAAGCACTTTCGGGTGGCCAGCGTCAGCGCGTCGCCATGGGGCGCGCCATCGTGCGCCAACCAAAGGCCTTTCTGTTCGACGAGCCGCTGTCGAACCTCGATGCGCGCCTGCGCGAGCAGATGCGGGCCGAGATCAAGAAATTGCATGGCGACCTGAAAGCGACCTCGATCTACGTGACGCACGACCAGATCGAGGCAATGACGCTGGCGGACCGGATCGTCGCCATGCATGGCGGGGTGGTGCAGCAGGTCGGCAGTCCGCTTGAACTTTACGACCGCCCCGCCAACCTCTTCGTTGCCGGCTTCATTGGCTCGCCGGGGATGAACTTTCTCGACGCCACCTACGACACCGACGGCATGAGGCTGAAGGATGGAACCATTGTCCCGCTGCCGGCTCCGCTGAACCTGCCGGTCGGCGCCAAGGCGACAGTTGGAATTCGGCCCGAGCATGTGGTTTTGTCAACGGATGGTGCCGATCTCAGCGCCAATGTAGAGCTGATCGAACCGACCGGCTTCGGCATCATTCTTCACCTGTCGCTGCACGGCCTGCCGTTCAAGGTGTTCACGCTTAATCGCGAGGCACTGAGCGCCGGTCCGCAAGTGAACGTATCGTTCCCGGCGCAGCATCTGCATGTGTTCGACGAAGACGGCAAACGGGCGGCGTGAGCTAGGGGATACCTTGCTCAGCGCGCCCGGAGTTAAGGGCTCCTCAATCGGCAAAGGGTTCGGTCGGCCCCTTCGCCGGCTTAGTGAACCAGCACGGCCCGGATTCCGTCATATAGATGTGGTCCTCCAGCCGGATACCGAACCTTTCCGGAAAGACGATCATCGGCTCGTTGGAGAAAACCATGCCGGCTGCGAGCGGCGTCGCGTTGCCACGGACGATATAGGGCTCTTCGTGGATCTCCAGGCCGAGGCCATGACCGGCGCGGTGTGGCAATCCCGGCAGACTATAGTCCGGACCGAGAGAATGCTTCGCGAGCACCGCGCGGGCTGCATCATCGAGGCTAGAACATGCCGCCCCCAACTTTGCCGCGTCGAATACGGCCTGTTGTGCCTCGCGCTCGATCGCCCAAGCCTGTTCGAATTCCTTGTGGCCGCTCTCCAGGGTATAGGTTCGGGTGATGTCCGAATGATAGCCGTCGAGCCGGCAGCCGGTGTCGACCAGAATGACATCGCCATCAGCAAGGGTCTGGTCGCCATCCGCCCCATGCGGAAGCGAGGTCGCCGTGCCGAAGGAAACGATGCAGAAGGTCGAGCTGCCATCGGCCCCTACATCGCGATGCCGCCGGTCGATGAAATCGACCACCTCGGATGCCTTGATCCCCGACTTTAGAAGCGCATGTGCTTGCTTATGGACGTCGAGCGTCAGATTCATCACATATCGAATGAGCGCGATTTCCGCCGGCGATTTGATCCGGCGCAGATCGCGGGTCAGCCGGCCGCCATCCGTCAGCCTTTCGACGCCGATTTCCGCCGCCAGCGCGTGATAGAAGAAAAGCGGTAAGTCATCATCGAGAGCCAACGTGCCGGAACCGCCGACAAGACTGGAAATCAGCGCGACGCTGCTTTCCTCTTCCTGCCAGACCAGGATATTTCCGGGCAAATGCGGGAGCGTCTCGACGCGGCTGCGCTCGAAGCCCGGAACGATGTAATAGAGCTCGGTCGGGGTTACCAGCGCGCCGAGAAACCGTTCGCTCAAATGCCAGACCAGTCCCGTAAAATAGCGCAGGCTCTCGGTTGGCCCCAGAAGCATGCCGCCCAAGCCTTCGGCCTCGATAGACTGACGGAGCTTTGCGAGACGAAGCTTTCTCTCATCCTGAGTGATGCGGGGTACGGGATGCTGCCAAGACATGCGGTTTTCCAATCCATTCGATCGAGAGGCGGAGATAAAAGTGTTTTCGTCGGGAGATTTCAGGACAACGGGATCGCCACCGGCCGGTCCAGGTTGCGGGCAATATAGTCCTGGATCTGCCGAACGATCTGCGCGGCGTGATCGATCGCCAACCGGTCGGCACGGTCGACATCGCCCGCTTCGATCGCGGCGATCATCTCCTCATGCTCATCGACATATTGGCGCGGCAGGCGATCATCGAATGTCGAGTAATAGAGACGAAGGATGCGCCGGCCTTCGTCGAGCAGCCGGGCGAAAAAACTCGTGTAGTAGGAATTGCCGGCCAATTCGGCGATCGCGACATGAAACTCGCGGTTCGCCTCGATCATCGCATAGGCATCGCGGGCAATGACGGCGTCAGCAAAATCCTGCTGATGGGCACGGATGGTCTTCATGATCCCGGCATCCCGCCGTTCGGCCGCGCCGCGCGTGGTGACGCGATACATCAGCGTAAGGGCCTCGAAATAGGTGGGCAGACCCGCAAAATCGATGATCGCAACTATGGTGTTCCTATTCGGCAAGGTCGTTGCCAGCCCCTCACCCACGAGCCGCAACAGCGCCTCGCGGATGGGCGTTCTCGACATCTTGAAGCGCTCCGACAGCCGCACCTCATCGAGCGGGCTGCCAGGCTCAAGCGCCATCGACAGGATTTCCCGGCGCAGCGCAGCGTAGACGCTTTGCGTGCCTGATCCGCGCGCGCGCACATTTTCCACATCGCCCTGCATTCGGATACCCTTCGCAACCAGCATCTTCGTATGTCGTTTTAGCAGGCGCTAGCAAGACCACCTGCCCTTCCCGAAACTTTTTCTAGCCCGCTTCGTGAGCTTTGTCGACAATTTGTATATAGGGCCGTCAGCTTTTCAATGAGGATCAAGCGATGACGACTGGATGGAAGGGCGTTCAGGACGCTCTCGTCAACGACGGCGTCAACGGGCTGATCGTCATGGGCACCTGCGGCGAGAACAACTCGCTCGACCCGGAGGAAAAGCGCACGATCCTGAAGGCCGCGCCTGCCGTTGTCCGGCACCCGCCGCGCGGAAGTCACCCGCCCCTCTAAGGTGCCCCAGGCCGCCTGATACAGAAAAGCCGGCAATCGCGGTTCAGCGATTGCCGGCTCTGCTTTTCCATAAAGACGTTCAGTTCGCAGGCGTCGTTGTGACTGTGGATTGCTCCAACGCGTCGCGCACCTGATCTATTTTCCCGACGGCAGGGCCAACGCCCAGAATACCCTTGGCTTCCGCCAGCGTCTTGTTGGTCACGACACCTGTCTTCGACGATTGAGCCAGAGCCGAACGCAGCGCCTCGTCACTGAGCGCCGGGTCCGTCGGCACGGCATTGGTTCCGTTCTGGAGTTCGAACTCGGCATAATCCATGACATAGGCCCTAATGGCCGCCATCTTCGGATCCTTGGAATTCATATAGGCGTGATAGTTCCGCTTCAGGGAATTGAGGCTGCCAAGCTCTGCCGCTGCCGTCTTCACTTTCGTGGAGTTCGTCTTTTCGAGTTTCCTGTTTGTAGACGCGGACTTTGAGGAATGCCCCGTGCGTTTCGGGTTCCCGACGCTTCCATCAGTATCATCGCTGTCGTCCGATTGCGCGGCACTTGACGTTCCATGGCTGGAATTGCTGCTGCTGTGGCTCCCGCCATTTCCATTGCCGCCTCCATTGCCGTTGCCGCCCTTGGCATAGGCCATGTTTGCAAAGCCGAGGGCGCCGCCGGCTACCGGAGCGACAGACAATGCCAAGGCAACAACAGTCGTTCCAAAAGCTGAACTGAATTTCATCTGCGTATTCCTCTCATTCCAGATTATGCTCTGCCAACGCTGTACAACTACGGCGCGGGACGAGCATTCATGCTGCCCGCCATAATATTGCTGGAAATGGAAGTTTCCACGGGGGACGGACCAATGCCTCTGGGGATCAGACCTTAGCCTGATTGCCGAAGGCCGAAAGTCCAGAAGGGCGATCGATGGGAATTTGCATCAATCCTGGGATCCGCCGGCATTTGGATGATCATCGCTGAAAGTAGCCAGACATGCAGACAAATCTCAAATCACTGCTGTCGCCGGTTCGCTTGATCGCCGGCTGGAACTCCCAATCCCTGGCACGGCAATTCCTGCTGATCGGCGGCCTCGTCGCCGCCTGCGCCATGCTTGTCGTCGGCGCCGTTGTCACCAGCCTCATCGAGGATGCCGTCACGCGCAACTCCGCCGCCAGCACCGCTCTTTATGTCGACAGCGTCATCGCGCCGCTTCTCCCGGATATGCAGACGACCAAGGTGCTGGACGATACGGTGACGCGCGCGCTGGACGAAACACTTGGCGAAGGTGCGCTCGGCAGCCGCCTGATGTCCTTTCGCCTCTGGCGCAGCGACGGCACCGTTCTCTACTCCAACGACAAGAACCTGATGGGAAAGCAGTTCCCGCTGAGCGATGATCTGAAGGCGGCCTTTTCCGGAACGATGACGGCGCAGTTCAATCAGCGCGACGACGTGGGGAGCGTTGCCGAGCAAACCAGTGGTAAGCCGCTCCTGGAGATCTACAATCCGGTCCTCCAACCTTGGTCGGGCAATGTCGTCGCGGTCTCGGAATTCCATGAAGTAGCGTATGATTTCCAGCGCAGCTTGAACCAGGCGCGCTTTCGAAGCTGGTTGGCCGTCGGCGGCTTCACTCTGGCCTTCTTTCTTATCCTTTCGATGATCGTCCTTCGCGGAAGCCGGACGATCGAAAGCCAGCGCGGCGCGCTCAAGGCGCGCATCGGCGAGCTTTCGGCTCTCCTGCAGCAGAACGAAATCCTGCGCACCCGCGTTCAAAGGGCTTCGCAACGTGCCGCCGCCCTCAACGAAAGCTACCTCCGGCGCATCGGCGCCGATCTGCACGACGGCCCCGCGCAGCTCGTTGCCTATGCGTCGTTGCGATTGGACAGCGAGGCCTTGGTAAATCCGGCCGCGCCGGGGCAGGAGCGAGAGCAGGCACTCGCCGCAATCAAATCGAGCCTCGACGATGCCATGACGGAGATCAGAAGCATTTGCAGCGGGCTTATCCTGCCGCAGATCGAGACGGCGAACCTCTCGGAGTTGTTGCAACGCGCGGTTCGCGCCCACGAACAGCGAACGGGAACCGTGGTCGGCCTGTCTTTGTCCGACATGGCGCAGGAGCTGTCGACCTCCGCCAAGATCTGCATATACCGCTTCGTTCAAGAGGCGCTGAACAATGGTTATCGTCACGGCGACGGCGCGGCACAGCGAGTTGACCAGGGCACCGATGGCAAACACGTCACGATTGCGGTATCAGATGATGGGCCGGGTTTCGATCCGGCATATATTCCTGAGAGCAGCCTCGGTTTGGCAGGCCTCAGGGAAAGAGTGGAAAGCCTTGGTGGCGCGTTCGAACTTAGTTCGTCGAAGGACGGAACGATCGTGCGGATGTCGCTGAGCGCGATGGAAATGGAACAGACATGACGACAGCAATCAGCCTAGCGGTCATCGACGACCATCCGCTGTTCCGGGAAGGCGTCATTCGCAGCCTTGCCGAGATCGGCGGTTTTTCGATCGTGGGCGAAGGCAGCACGAAGGACGATGCCGTGCGAATAGCCGCCGAGGCGCGTCCGGATGTTCTGCTGATGGATATCTCCATGCCCGGCGGTGGTCTGGAAGCGATCCCGTCGATCCTTGAGCGCGTGCCGGACCAGAAGATCGTGATGCTGACTGTCTCCGAAGCAAGCGACGATGTGACGACGGCGCTCAGAAACGGCGCGAAGGGATACGTGCTCAAGGGCGTCGGATCAAGAACACTGGCAGAGATCCTCCGCACGGTGGCCTCGGGTGAAAGCTACGTTGCGCCGACCCTTTCCGCCCGCCTGATCTCCGGCCAAGGCAATGCACCCGGAAAGGCAGATCTTATCCGCGAACTAACGGACAGGGAAAGCGAAGTGCTTCAGCTCGTGGCAACAGGACTCAGCAACAAGCAGATCGGTCTCAAGCTCGATCTCCACGAGAAGACAGTCAAGCATCATATGACCCAGATCTTCACGAAGCTGGGCGTCACAAACCGCACGGAAGCGGCAATGGCGTTTCGCGATGCGCTTGAAAGAAACGGCTAGTGAAGCAAGGATTTCAGTCGCTTCTGGTCGGCCGCAGTCGCGCCGCGATTGATGATGGTGCGTCCCTTTGAATCCTTCATGACATACCGCCCGTTTTGGATGGCTTCGCTCATGCCGTCGGTGTGCTCAACTTCCAT
Organism: Martinezella rhizogenes; assembly: GCF_000799715.1. Taxonomy (GTDB): domain Bacteria; phylum Pseudomonadota; class Alphaproteobacteria; order Rhizobiales; family Rhizobiaceae; genus Rhizobium; species Rhizobium rhizogenes_C. The sequence continues at coordinate 158,880 of NZ_JUHG01000001.1, read as the reverse complement.
CGAGGTATCGCTCGAACTGGAAGAATTGTCAGTATCATCCTGATCTTGTTTGGTATTTCTTCCGCTCGAATTCTTACCGTTGCTACTGCTGCCGTTCCCACTCCCATTGCCGCTATTGCCGCCGCCATTGCCATTGCCGCCCCCATTTCCGTTACCGCCGCCGTTGCCTCCTCCGTTCCCGTTGCCACCGTTTTTTGCGTCCGCGCTCTGAGCCACGAACGCAATCGACGTTCCCTGAATCTCGATGCGATAAGGGGTTGCGGTAAGCACCAGCGTAAACAAGGTGCCGAGAAGAACGGCGATCGATTTTTGGCTGAAAGACATGAGGGGTTTCCAAGCACTCCTTGAGACGCATCCGGCGGTCGGGAACGATTCGCTGTTCATTGCATCTGAAGCAGCGGCCTCGCAACGACATCAGATCGCTTGCCCGGCACAAGCGTCAACCGTTGTCTTGGCTAAAATGCATATTTTGGGCTTTTGCAAGCCCCAAACAGGACCTTCGGCCCGCCGCACATCAGACCAAGGTCTGAAGACGAACCCGACTGAAGCCCAAGTGGCAAAGAGCATGATTGAAAGAGGCTTCGGCCAGCGGTTACTACTATCTCCAAGGTAGCGGATGGATCGGAGCAGGTGGATGAGGACGAGTATTCCTCATTGTGCTTTGACGCCGATGAAAACGGGACAATTTGTCATGGGCATCTTGGACAATCCGCGCGCCTGCGGCGCAGCGGTCGCAAACAGGGCGTTGAGTAAGCGGGACAGGGAACGGTATCGCGCGACAGCTGCAATGGCATCGCCTGCCCTTTCAACTCCATTCCGAACCAGCTTGATGCGAAAGAGGTCGAAATGAGCAAAGATTGGAAGATATATCTCGATCAGGCCCATCCGCCCGGCGCCGTTGTGGATTTTTCGGCAGCGGCCTTCACCCTTCAGGTTGCCGCCAATGTCCGGCTCGCTCTGAAGTTCGTCGAACTGACGCCCGAATGCCGTTATCATGCCGAGCGCGTCATCACTGCAGCTGAAATATACAGCCGTGCGAGAGAGCAAGGCTTGACGCTGCCCTTCTCCGACGCGGAAAAGGAACTCGCCGAGGCCGTGACGCTGCTTGGTATCGAGCTTGAATACTGTCGTGAGGCACCGCGGCCCGGCCAAGTTTCCTTGCCAAAGAGATCGTCGGTGCAGCCACAGCCAGCCCCGATCCAAGCGAACCGGTATCGTAGCCTCTCCCTGTAATGATTTGTAATGCCTAAAGAAGCATCGACGCGCCACGATCGAGATAGGTGTCCAGGAACTGTTCGAGGCGCGGATTTCTGGGCTTCTTGAAAACGTCTTTCGGCTTGCCGGTAAACAGCACCTTGCCGTGATCGAGAAAGATGATCTGCTGGCCCACGGTCGCGGCAAAGCCGATTTCGTGGGAAACGACCACCATGGTCATCCCCTCGGCCGCCAGGTCTCGCATGACGTTCAGCACTTCGCCCGTCAGTTCCGGGTCGAGCGAGGAGGTCGGCTCGTCAAACAGCATGATCTTCGGCTTGAGCGCCAGGGCTCGCGCAATGGCAACGCGCTGCTGCTGTCCGCCGGAAAGCTGCGAGGGATAGTGCCCCGCCCGCGCTTCCAGCCCGACCTTGACGAGCTGTGCCATCGCCACATCCTCGGCCGCCTTGCGGCTCATCTTGTGCACCGTCTTCAACGCCTCGCTGACATTGCCAAGCGCCGTCATATGCGGCCAGAGATTGAACTGCTGGAAGACCATGCCGATCTGGGCGCGGATCGATCGGTTGGTGGCGGCCGGAATGCGCTCGCGCACGCCTTGAACACTCTCGCTGAACCCAAGCACCTCGCCGTTGATCGTAATCGTACCCCGCGTCGCCTCCTCGAGAAAGGCCATGCAGCGTAGAAGCGTGCTCTTGCCAGAGCCGGACGGACCAATCAGGCAGGAGACCTGGCCTTGTGCGATCTCGACGTCGATACCGTGCAGGACGGTACTGTCCCCGAACTTCTTGACGAGATTTTTGACTGCTATCGCGGGAACGCTCATGCGTTGAAAAACCTGAATCTGGAGAGTTTCGTTTCGGCGAGATTGCCAAGCCAACCGGTGAGTTCGACAAGCACCCAGTAGAAGAGCGCGAGCATGGAGAGCGCCTCGACGAAGGCATATTGTTGCGAACCGATGGCACTCAGCGTCGCCGTCAATTCCGGTACCGTGATGATCGACAGCACTGCCGTTTCCTTCATCAGGATGATCGCCATGTTCAGCGACGGCGGCAGCACCAGCATGGTCATTTCCGGCAACAGAATGCGCCTGACAATCTGGCCCTGGGTCAGGCCGACGCACTCGCCGGCCTCGATATGGCCCCGTGGCACAGCCTGGAAACCGGAGCGGAAGATTTCGCTGAAATAGGCGGCGCCATAGATCGAGATGCCGATCAGCCCAGCCGGCAGCGGATCGAGCGACAGGCCCACGAAGGGACCGCCATAATAGACCAGGAAGATCTGAATCAGGAAGGGCGTGCCGCGCAGGATCGCGACGACGAAGCCAAGCGCCTTGTCGAGCAACAGCCCGCCATATTGCCGCCCTACAGCCACCAGAAAGCCGATGATAGCGGCGGCGATCGTGCCCAAAATCCAGATCATGATCGTGACGCCGGCGCCGCTGACGATGGCCGGCCATTGATCGAGGAGGACATTGATGTCGAAGCTCATCGCGGCACTCCCGGAAGGCGGCGCTCGATCAGGCCACCGGCAAGCGCGACGATCCAGTTGATCGCCAGATAGATGAGACCGGCGGACGCGAAAAGCTGCAACGGCAGGAAGGTGCTGCCGGCGAGATCCTGCGCCATGCGCGTTAATTCGACGATGCCGACGACGGAGACCAGAGACGACGCCTTGAGAATGAGGATCGCTTCGTTGACGAGCGCCGGAAAGGTAAGCCGCAGGGCAATCGGAACCTTGATGCGTCGAAAAATCTGGCTCGGCGACAGGCCGACCATCTCGGCGGATTCCACCAGGCCGGTGGGAACGCTGGCAAAGCCGCCGCGCAGATTCTCCGCCTGATAGGCCGCCGTGCACAGCGACAAGCCGATGATGGCCGCGACGATGCTCGGGACATTGATGCCGATGACCGGCAGCAGATTGTAGATCAAGAGCAGTTGCACGAGCAGCGGCACGCCTCGGAAAAAGCTGATGAAAATCTGGGCAGGCAGGATGAGGTGCCGCCGCTGCGACAGGAGCATTCCCGACAGCAGGATCGCGATCGCAAAGCCGATCAGGATCGACACGACGCTGATCGCCACAGTGTAGATCGACGCCTGCAGCAGCAATTCAAAGAGTTTGAAGGACATATGTTCGGATGTTGCCCACTTGACCGTCGCGGATCACGCCCCGGCAAAAGCCGAGGCATGATCGATTGCTGACAGGTCTATCAGAATGCCGGGTCCTTGATCGAATCCGGGGTATCGAAGCTCGCACCGAACCACTTCTTCTGCAGCGCGGCCATGCGACCATCGGCCTTGATCTTCAGGAGTGCTGCGTCGACAGCGTCCATCAACCGTGCATGATCGGCATCTTTCAGGCCGATGAAGCCGAAATAGGACTTCTTACCGAAGGGCGGCAGCACGACTTCGAAGGTGCCTTCACGCTGCTTGGCGACAAAGGCGATATTCGGCAGCGAGTTGGCAACGCCGGCGATACGGCCAGCAGCCAGATCCGCGTAGGATTCTGTGAAGGCCGGATACTCGCGGATTTCCGCCTTCGTCGGCAGCGTATCGGAAAATTCCTTGAGCTGGTCGAGTTGCGAGGTCGCCTTGCCGACGCCGATCTTCTTGCCGGCGATATCCTCCGGCTTGCTGATCGTCGTGTCGCCGGCCTTCTTGAGGATGGCGATGGTGGCTTCGGCGATCGGCGGCGTAAAGCGATAGCGCTCCATGCGCTTCTTGGTGATCGTCGCCGGGCCTGCGACGATGTCGAACTTGCCGGCCTCGAGAGCGGGGAAAACGCCGTCCCAGGGAAGCGCCACCCATTCGATCTTAACGCCGAGTTCCTTGCCGATCTCGACGAAAAGGTCGACGTTCAAACCGGCATGTTCGCCAGCATCGATAAAGTCGAACGGCGCAAAGGCCGTTTCGGTCCCCACCTTCAGGGTTCCAGCCGCCTTGACGGCTGCGAGCGTGTCGGCCGCATGCGCGGAAAGCGTCGCTCCGAACAGGAACGCGGCGCCGACCAGCCCCTTGAGCAATGAATTTTTCTTCATGGTCTTCTCTCCAGTTTTTTTGCCCTTCCAGCGGAAGGGTCTAAGTTCCCCAGTGTATTCCCACTGAGCGGGCTTCTATGACCCGCTTTTGTCTATACAAATAGATATAGGCAGGCCTACACTGTCAATGTAAAACTCTAGGAACGCAAAAATTGTGCCGGACGGCCAAGTTGGAAGCAGCGGATGCAGGCTTCCGGATTTGAACGCGTCGCTGGATCGAGGTTAAGTGTTGGTCTCAATTCATCAGAGAATCTTCCGGGATATCGAGACGAGGATCATGAGCGGCGACTGGCAGCCCGGCCAGCGCATCCCTATCGAGCACGAACTCGCCGCGGAATATCGATGCTCGCGGATGACGGTCAACAAGGCGCTGTCGGCTCTGGCGGAGCGCGGCATGATCGTGCGCCGCCGCAAGGCTGGTTCCTTCGTCGCCACGCAACAGATCGACCGCACGGTGATGGACATCCAGGACATCAGCACAGAGGCAGAGCTTGCCGGATATCAACATGACTATCGGATGCTGATGCGCAGGGTCGAAAAGCTGGATGCGTCCGACGCCGCGCTGCTGCGCGAGCCGGCGGGTGCGGAAATTCTGCGGCTTCAATGCCTGCATCTGGTCGATGGCAAACCCAACGCCATCGAGCGGCGGATCATCATGCTCGACGCAGTGCCGCTCGCCAGAGACGAGACCTTTGCCTCCGTGCCGCCGGCCAAGTGGCTGCTGGAGCAGGTTCCGTGGTCGAAAGCCCGGCATATTATTCGCGCGGTTTCGGCCGATGCTGCGACAGCGCGCCTGCTTGAAACCGAACGCGGCGAAGCTTGCCTCACGCTCATCCGCCAGACATGGCAGAATGGCCACACGGTCACCTATGTCGAGATCACGCATCCCGGCGACCGCTTTCAATTCGCCGGAGACTTTCAGCCGGCTGAGAAGGACGCATCTGACCACATGGCCCGGAGAAGCGCGACGTGACCGAAAAGCGCCCCTTCAAGACCATTCCGCTCAAGGGACTTCAGGCCTTCGAAGCTGTCGGCCGCTGTGGCAGCGTCACGGCTGCGGCCCTGGAATTGAAGGTCTCCCCCGGCGCGATCAGCCAGCAGGTCCGCAAGATCGAGAGCTTTCTCGGCGTCACACTTTTGGAGCGCAACGGCCGCACCGCCGAGCTGACAGTATGGGGCAGGCTCTACCACCAGGAGATATCTAGGGGTTTCGAGCAGTTCGCGATCGCCGAACAGATGCTTGAGCGGGCACGCAACGAGAACGCCCTGGTGCTCAGCGCGCTGTCTTCCGTCGTCAACAAATGGATCGGCCGGCGGATTTTCGATTGGCAGGCTCTCCATCCCGACGCCCATGTGAGGATTATCGGTCGCGACAAGGAACCCCGCATGGGCTTCGATGAGATCGACTTCCGCATCAGCTACGGGTCGGACGTGCTGCAGCATGAACACTATGCCGAACTGTTCCGCGACTGGGTTGTCCCCGCCTGCTCGCCGTCGCTGATACAGAGCCATGAACCCTCAGTTCCAGAGCTTATCTCGTATCCGTTGCTGCATGTCGAATGGGAGCGGCATTTCACGCCCTATCCCAGTTGGACGGAATTCGCCGCGAAAGTGGGCATATCGCTCAAGGAAACGGCACCCGGACTGTCCTTCACCCTGTCGAGCAGCGCAATCGACGCAGCCATCAACAAACGGGGTGTCGTTCTCGCGCAGATGTCGATGATCGCCGATGAGCTGGAGGCCCAAACGCTCGTCATTCCCGTCGATATCCGCATCCCGCTTCGCGAAAGCTATTTCCTGGCCTGGGATAGATCCGCTCTTCAGAAACCCCATGGCGGCGCGTTTCGCGACTGGGTCGTTGCCATTTCCCGTCAGCAGGCACGGATCTCCGCTCCGTCGTGACGTTTTAGAAAAACTAAAACGGAAGATAGCTCCAGCGATATTGATGAAAAAACGTGCGTGGCGATAATTTGCGCAGGCATCAATGATCGAGATTGGAAGCATTTCATGGCACGCACCGACAAGATGAAGCTCGGCACCTTTGTCTACACATTCGGTTTCCATCCGGCGTCCTGGCTTCATCCCGAGAGCGATGTCAACGGCGCCAATGACTTCCGCCATCTTCTTGATGTAGCAAGACGCTCCGAGGCGGCAAAATTCGATTTCATGTTCATGGCGGATTCGCCGGCCGCGGCCGTTGGTGATCCCGATGCCCTTGCGCGCATTCCGACAAAGATGAACCGCTTCGAGCCGCTGTCGCTGCTCTCGGCCCTGTCGGTCACCACCCAGAATCTCGGTCTCGTCGCAACCGTTTCGACGAGCTATTACGAGCCCTACAATGTCGCCCGCCTCTTCGCCTCGATCGATCACCTGAGCGGCGGCCGGGCCTGTTGGAATGTCGTTACCTCCGATCATGACGAAACGGGCTACAATTTCAACCGCGAGGGACTGGACCCGCATGCCCTACGCTATGAACGCGGCAATGAATTCGTCGACGTCGTCTTCGGCCTCTGGGACAGTTTCGAGGAGGGTGCCCTGCTGCTCGACCGGGAAAGCGGCATCTATTACGACAAGACGAAGCATCACACGCTGAACCACAAGGGCAAGCATTTCCAGGTGCGCGGCCCGCTCAACATCGCCCGCTCGCCACAAGGACGGCCGATCATTGCGCAGGCTGGCGGATCGGAGCCAGGGATGGACATGGCGGCCCGCACCGCCGAGATCGTCTTCAGCCTCGCCTCCAACATCGACCGCAACCGGGCCTTCTACGACAATGTCAAGAAACGCATGCCAGCCTATGGTCGCGATCCGGACGATCTGAAGATCATGCCCGGCGTCGTCATCAATGTCGGCGAGACCGAGGCCGAGGCGCAAGCGAAGGTCAACTATCTGATCGACAAGATGCATCCGGATGTCGGCCGGTTGATGCTCTCCGAGTTCCTCGAGGCGGATCTACGCGGCGTGCCGCTGGATCAGCCCTTTCCAATGGACCGGCTGCCCGCAGCACCCAAGGGCTCGCGAGCGCTCTTCGACGAGCTCGTCGACTTCGTCAAGAGCGGCCGCACCGTCGGAGAACTCATCCGCCACTATGCCGAGAAACACACAGGCAACGGCATCACCGGCACACCAACGCAGATCGCCGACTTCATGGAGGAATGGTTCGAGACGCGCGCCGCCGACGGTTTCATCCTGATGTTCCCGACCTTGCCGGCAAGCCTTGACGACTTCGTCACGCTCGTCCTGCCGGAATTACGCCGTCGTGGGCTTTTCCGCGAGGAATACGAGGGCTCGACCCTCCGGGAAAATCTCGGGCTCTCAATGCCTGTCAATCGGTTTGCGAAGGTATAGCCTGCATCACCGCAGGCGTTCGCCCAGCAGACCGATGGAGGCAACATCGGCGTTGGCGAAGGCTAGGCGCAGGTAACCTTCCTGCCCCTCGCCGAAATAGCTTCCGGGGATCGAGATAATCCCCACCTGCTTCGCCAGCCTCTCGGCGACCGATGCGGACGATTGTTCGGCAAAGGGATGGCGGATGAAGGCAAAATAAGCGCCGATCGCGGCGATATCCCAGCCGGGCAATTCCGACATGGTGCTCTTCAGCGCGTCCGCGCGGCGGGCAATCTCCAGCCGGTTGCTGGCCCGCCAGTCGGCGAGGATGGGCAGCGCCGCGGCCACGGCATGCTGCGCGGAACGCGGCGCGCAGATCTGCATGTTGTCCATGACCTTGGTGATCTCAGCGAGAAGCTTTGGCCCCGCCGTTACCGCGCCCAGCCTGTGGCCGGGAATGCAGAAGGATTTGGAGAAGCTGTAGAGCAGGACGAGCGTGTCTTCCCAGCCCGGCTCGGACAAGAGCGCATGCGGCGGTCCGTAGCCCTCGGCAAGGAAGTCGCGATAGGTTTCATCGATAATCAGCCATGCACCGTATTTCCGGCAGAGCAGGAAAAGCTCACGCAGCAGCGCCGGCGGATAGACGGCGCCGGTCGGATTGTTGGGCGTGACGACCGCCAGCACCCGTGCGCCGGCGGCAAGCGCCTGTTCAGCAGAGGCGATATCCGGAAGGAAGCCGTTCGCCGCATCACATTTCACCAGTGCGCGCTTGATGCCGAGCATCGACAGGGTTGTCTCGTGATTGAAATAGAAGGGGTTCGTCAGTGCCACGGTATCGCCTGCCCCGGCAAGCGCGATTGCCGTGGACATGAACGCCTGATTGCAGCCAGAGGTGATGTGGACATTTTCCGTCTGGACAGGTGCGCGGTAAACCTCGCTCACATGCCGCGCATAGACGTCCCGCAACACCTCTTCCCCCTCGATCGGCCCATATCCGGTCATCGCCTGCAACGAGGCCGCCTCCCCAAGAAGCCGGAGCATCTCTGGATGCGCGGGGTATCCTGGCACGGCCTGCGACAGATCAATCAGTGGCCCTCGGTCGCCGGAATATTCACGGCTCCAGGCAACGACGGATGGGATGGGCGGCGGGGAAAGACGTGCGATGAGAGAATTTGGTTCTGCGGCGGGCATATCGATTATCCTTTTGAAACCGATTGCTACACCGATATCGATCGCCTTCTCAACCGCTTTATCGGAAGGTACGAGCAGAATAGGCAGCGGAATCTCCTCCGCAGCCCTGTCGTCACTCCGCTCGACATCAAACTATCGGCCGCCGGCCCTATTTTATCGAAGGACTGAAGACCATCAGGCTCAGAATCTCGAACAGCACCTGCGCACCGGCGTGGGCGGTGTTGGTGGTCGCATCATATTGCGGCGCCACCTCGACAACATCACCACCAACAAGATTGATACCCTTCAGGCCGCGAATGAGTTCGAGCACTTCGCGGGTCGTGAGCCCGCCGATCTCAGGCGTTCCCGTGCCGGGTGCAAAGCTCGGATCAAGGCTGTCGATGTCGAAGGAGAGATAGGTCGGACCATCGCCGACAATCTTCTTCGCCTTTTCGATGATTGCTGGGATGCCAAGGCCTGTCACCTCCTCCGCATGAATGACTGTCATCCCGGACTCATAGGAAAACTCCCAAAGATACTCCGCCGAGCCTCGGATCCCGATCTGGATCGTTCGCGTCGGGTCGAGCACGCCGTCGAGAACAGCATTTCTGAAGGGGCCACCATGATGAAATTTCGTCTGGTCGAACGATCCGCCGGTATCGCAATGGGCATCGATATGGATCATGCCGACCGGCGTTCTCTTGCCGACGGCCTTCATGATCGGATGAGTGATGGAATGGTCGCCGCCGACCGAAAGTGGGATCACGCCCGCGTCGATGATCTGATTGATACGTTTCTCGATATCGTCATGGCTGAGTTCGAGGCGATAGCGGCTCTGAAATGGAACATCGCCGATGTCGGCAACCCTGAGATCAAAAACGGGTGCACAGCCAAGGACATGATTATAGGGGCCGATACGCTCGATCGTGCGCAGAGCGCGCGGCCCAAAGCGGGAGCCGGGCCGGTTGGTGACGCCAAGGTCCATCGGCACGCCCAGGATCGCGACCTGCAGGTTCCCAAACTCCGGATTTTCGGCATCGACCGGCATGTAGGGCGCCGAAAGGAAGGTCGGCACGCCCGCATAGGGCGCAAGCCGCGTTCCGCTTTTCGAGAAGATCTTGTCGGCGACCTTGCGGAACTTGGCATCGAACAGCTCGCCGCCGTGGTTCTCGCCATACTTCTTGCGGAGCGCGCTCAGCTTTTCCCCATCGAATGTCATTTCAATACCCCGGTTTCGTGATCGTTATCCCTGTTTATTTCCAACGGCTCTCCAGCCGATCTTCATCCGCATCGATAGTGATGTTCAAGCCTGTTTCGTTACCGATGTCGCCTCCGGCAACATTTTCTCGTCGGGAATCATTTGACGATTCCCGACGATCACTGTGGTGGAGGCTTGGGTAGCGCGAACGAGCTACGGAAAAATTTGTAATCAATTGTGGCAGGAGGGCTTCCTGCAAACTTCGTTCGCAATAGTCACCGTCCGCGGAAACATTCAGAAACACGGAGACGCATTGCAGCCACCTAGCCTCACTAGATTAGCTTCAGTGAATTGAACCAGACTAAAGGCACTGATCATGAGGCAACTGCGTATCGTCGCGACTGTATTGATGACCGCCATCGGCGGCATGAGCACCCCAGTTCTTGCCGCCGAGCCCGCAATCACGCCCATCGACCAGCCCCTCGCCGGCGTCGAGATCAACCACCCCATGCCCGAAGCCATGGCGCCGCAAGGACCGCCGTGCCCTGGCTCTTGCGGTGGCCCTCAGATGGATGAGCACGTGATGGCATTCGGGAGAGGCATGCCCTTCCCGCCACCTCATGGAATGCCCAGTGATTTTCATCGGCCCGACCCCGCGCTCGAGCTTGCAGCCAAGCTGTCCGCACTGGAGACATTGATCGGCATCCATTCCGCCCAGCTGGATGCCTGGAGGGACTATACCGGCGCTCTAACTGATTTCTTCGCTCCGCCGAAACATGAGCCGATGGGGCCACCGCCTGCCGACGGAGCAAAGCCGGCAAATGCCGACAATGACGCCGGGAAGCCCGGTGAACTGTTCGGCGAAGAGGCCGCCGATCGCGCGCTGGACCGCGCCGCCAAGGCGCGTGTCCTGAAGGACAAGGCGACGGCGCTTCACAACGTTCTGACCCCGGACCAGTTCGCCAAGCTCGAAGATGCTGAACGATCGCTCGATCGCGGTCCGGCTCCAGGTCCAGGCCCCCACGGTTTCCACTAGGGCGAAGCAAATCTCGACCAAATCATTCCACCTCCGCCTCCACCCACTGAGGATCGCCCCACACCGGACGCGGTTATCCGATCCTCATCGGGTGGAAGGAGCGGCCCACCGCAAAGGGCCGACAGGTCCGAGGACGCCCCGCCCGGCGTCCTCGGACCAATTCATGCAAGGTTATCTCTCACCGGAGACAACCAGCGCCTCCCCGGAGAATGGATCAGCCGGATCGACAACTCCCAACTTGACCGCAAACAGATGATGACATGCTGAATTCCCCGAACCGGATATCGACACGAACTGAACTGGAGCAGGCGCGCGAAACCGTGTTGCGCGCGCTGCCATTGAGCCCCTCGCGACACAAGCGGTTTCGACGTCCAGGCCTGCTGGTTCTGGCCGCTACGACTCTGCTTGTCTGCACCGGCGCATTCCTGTTTCATAACGCAATCTTCCCAGAGCAGACCTCCTCCGCCATCACGGCACCGGTTACCCGCGGCGATGTCGAGGAAGCGGTACTCGCGTCGGGTACATTCAAGCCGAACAAGCTCGTCGCCGTCGGGGCGCAGGTTTCCGGGCGGATCACGGCGCTGAATGTCAAGCTTGGCGACAAGGTCCAGAAGGACACGTTGATTGCCGAGATCGACTCCACGACACAGAGCAACGATCTGAAGACCGCCCAGGCTTCGCTTGCCAATGTCAAGGCGCAGCGCCAGGAAAGCGAAGCCGATCTCGAGAATGCGCAACTGACGCTGACGCGGCAGCAGACCATCTTTCGCAGCCAGGCCGGCTCCAAGGCCGACCTCGATACGGCGACAGCCAGCGTCAAGAAGATCACCGCCCAGATCGCGGCTCTCGATGCGCAGATCATAGCAGCGGAGGTTGCGGTGGAGACGGCGCGGGCCAATTTATCCTACACCCACATCACCGCACCGATGGATGGCACCGTGCTTGCCATCGTCAACCAGCAGGGCCAGACCGTCAACGCGGCTCAATCAGCGCCGACGATCGTCATTCTCGGCGAGCTCGATACGATGGTCGTCCGCACAGAAATCTCGGAAGCCGACGTCGTCAAGGTCAAGATGGGCCAGCCGGTCTATTTTACCATCCTCGGCGACCCCGCCACCCGCTACGATGCCGTACTGCAATCGATCGAGCCGGCACCTGAATCGATCACCAGCGATAGCAGCGTCACATCTTCGAGCACCACCACTTCCTCCTCCAGCAGCAGCTCGACGTCATCTTCCTCGTCCTCCGCGATCTATTACAACGGCGTCTTCGCCGTGCCGAACCAGGACAACCATTTCCGCACCTATATGTCGGCCGAAGTCCATATTGTGCTTGGTGCCGCCAAAAATGCGCTGACCATTCCTTCCTCCGCGCTCGGCGCGAAAGCCACCGATGGCTCCTATGGCGTGCAGGTGGTTGGCGCCGACGGCAAGCAGGCGGCGCGAACAGTCGTCATCGGGCTCAACAACAATGTCACCGCCGAGGTTCTGTCCGGCCTTTCGGAAGGTGACCGCGTCGTGATCGGCGAGGCAAGCGCAACGGTGACGAAAAGCAGCATGGGTGGCGGCCCACCGCCGATGGGGTTCTGAGCCGTGTCATCTCCTCTCATAGAATTGAAAAACGTCCGCCGCGAATATCAGTCCGGTGATCGCACCATCGCGGTACTGAAGGACATCGATCTGTCGATTGCCGAAGGCGAAATGGTGGCCATTGTCGGCCCCTCCGGCTCCGGCAAGTCGACGCTGATGAATATCATCGGTCTGCTCGACCGCCCGACCAACGGCACCTATGCCATCGCCGGGTCTGAAACGCATCTCCTCGACAGCGATGCGCTTTCGCAGCTTCGGCGTGAGCATTTCGGCTTCATCTTCCAGCGCTATCATCTGCTTTCGGAATTGACGGCGCTCGGCAATGTCGAAGTGCCGGCGATCTATGCGGGGCAACCCGGCGAGGCGCGCGCCGAGCGCGCCGCCACTCTTCTTCATCGCCTCGGCATGGCCGAAAGATCGGGACACCGGCCGGGTCAGCTTTCCGGCGGCCAGCAGCAGCGTGTTTCCATTGCGCGCGCCCTGATGAACAATGGCCAAGTCATTCTGGCAGACGAGCCGACCGGCGCGCTCGATCGAGAGAGCGGCGAAGAGGTGCTGCGCATCCTCGCCGAGCTGCATGCCGAAGGCCATACGGTCATCATCGTCACCCACGATATGCAAGTCGCGGCCCGCGCCGACCGCATTATCGAGATTTCCGACGGGGATATCATCGCCGACAGGCGCTCATCCGACGGAAATCCTTGCGCTCACCGCTCCTCGCCCAAAACGGCTGCAGGCAAGGCCGGATGGCGCGAGCTGGGCGGCCGCCTGACCGAGGCCTTCCTCATGGCGGTCCTGGCGCTGAAAGCCCATCGGCTACGCACCTTCCTCACCATGCTCGGCATCATCATCGGTATCGCCTCGGTGGTCTGCGTCATCGCGCTCGGTGAAGGATCCCAGCGCAAGGTATTGTCGAACATTAACAATCTCGGCACCAATACGCTGGAGATCTTTCCCGGAAAGAGCTTCGGGGACATGCGCTCCGGACGCATCAAGACCCTGATGGTCAGCGACGCGGATGCCTTGGCCGAGCTTACCTATGTCGCCGCCGTGACACCGACGGTCTCGACCAGCAGTACCGCGCGGTTCGGTTCGACGGAGGCCAACGCACTGATCAACGGTGTCGGCGACGCCTATTTCTCGGTCAAGGGTTCAAAGCTCGTCGCCGGCCGCCTGTTCGACGGCGACAGCGTCCATCGAATGGCGCAAGACGTGGTCATCGACCAGAACACGGCCACGACGCTTTTTGAAGACAAAGATGTCGATCCGTTGGGGCAGACGATCTTCCTCGGTAAGGTACCGGTGCGGGTTATCGGCGTCATTGCCTCGCAGCAGGGAGGTTTCGGCTCCAGCGATAATCTCTCGATCTATCTTCCCTATACCAGCGTGCAGGCAAGGTTCCTGGGCGACATGTCGCTGCGCAGCATCACCGTGCGCGTCAGCGACGATACCGAAAGCACGACCGCCGAAGCGGCGGTAACGCAATTTTTGGAGCGCCGTCACAAGGCCAGGGACTTCTTCATTCTCAACACCGACGATATCCGCCAGGCGATCACCAGCACGATCCGGACAATGACCTTGCTCGTCTCCGCGATTGCCGTCATTTCGCTGCTGGTCGGCGGCATCGGCGTCATGAATATCATGCTGGTCTCGGTGTCCGAGCGTATCGCGGAGATCGGGGTTCGCATGGCGGTTGGCGCGCGGCGACAGGATATCTTGCAGCAGTTCCTGATCGAAGCCGTCCTGGTCTGCCTGCTGGGTGGCGGGCTTGGTATCGCCTTAGCACTCGGCTTCGGCTTTGCCTTCAACCGGCTTAGTTCCAACTTCACCCTGGTCTATTCGGTAAGTTCGATTGCCCTTGCCTTCACATGCTCATGCATGATCGGCCTCACCTTCGGCTATCTGCCTGCCCGCAATGCTTCCAGGCTCGATCCGGTCGCAGCCCTGTCAAGAGACTGATCCATCCGGAACCAGGAATACGGGATTGAGAGGTAATCCGGCTTCGCCATCCGTGTTGGGGGGCGTCATGGCGAAGCCGGTATGCGGGGGCGGTCAAAAGCTTGCTCGAGCAAAGCTTCCGACCAGAAACAATTCTACATGAGACGGCGGCCTGAACATTTCCGAACATTGCTGAAAAGAGGCATTTTCGGGGATTTTATTGTCCCGACATTTCTCCAGCAGCCCTTATTTAATAAGATTTGCGACGTTATTGTGCGTCGCAATCAGCCAGTTTTCCAGACTTCTGACAAGCACACTATTCGTCATAGCGCTAAATTGCGATCGAGATCCCACATAGCGGCAACTTTGCACCCTCGCGGATGGTGGCAGCGACGAACAACCCGTCAGGATGCAGGTCTGCCGCTGATTCTCTGGCCGGGACTCTTGAAGGTAATCAATTGTTCCAAGCCGCGAGGATGCCGATTGCGCACGACGATCTCGCCATCGAACCTAGAGATGATCTCCTTGGCGATGGCCATTCCGAGACCTGCCCCCGGAAAGGATCTTTGGCGGGCAATATCGATGCGGAAGAAAGGTTCGAACACCTGATTCAAGCGCTCCTCGGGAATGCCCGGGCCGGTATCGACAATTCTGACGACGGCTTTGTCGCCAAAATGGGCGACAGTGACGATTGCCGATTCACCATGCGTTGCGGCATTGATGAGGAGATTGCGCAAAGCTCTGGTGACCGCCAGGAGGCCGGCGGAGATCGACGCCGGCTGCAACTCTCCGCTCTCGATGTTCATGCCGATTGCGGCAAGTTCCTCCACGATATCCGCCACGATCGCATCGAGCCTCACGCATTGAAGGCCATCGCTGGATATCTCCTCGCGAACCAGCCCTATGGCGCTATCGGCAATCGTATCGAGTTCCTCCAGATCGGCGAGCCATTTGCGCCGGTCTTCATCGTCCTTGATGAATTCGGCGCGTAGCCGCATGCGTGTCATGGGGGTTCGAAGATCATGCCCGGCGGCGGCCACCAGCCGCATCCGGCTTTCCGTCGCAGCCTTCACTCGAGCGGATAATCCGTTCAAGGCCTGCGCGGTAACGCGAATTTCGCCCGGTCCGGTTTCCGGCACATGCGGAAGCGTTCCGTCCGGGCCGATCTCGGCCACGGCGCGCTCCAGCATGCGCAGCGGTTTCATGATCTTCGAGGCGGCGAAGATGGATACCAGCACGCTCCCCGTGATGATGAGGCCGAGCCATCCTACCAGAATCATCCAGCCTCCGGGTGGCGGACCGAATTCCGGCATCGGCATCACCATCCAATTGCCATCGGAAAGCTTGAGAGAAGCAATCGCCTCCCCCGCCGGCGGTCGGGTTATGGTTGCATATCGCGCTGCCGAAACGCGATCCAGCGCGTCCATCAGAAATCTGGAAAGCGGCTCATCGCGAGGCCCATCCGCCGGAAGAGCGGCAATCACCAGGCCAGAAGACACCGCGGCCGCACGATCTTGCTCCGCAAATGTCGCAAGGATCGACAATTGGCGCGCCACCGGCTCCATCGTCATGTCCGGTCGAGGGCCGCGCATCACAAGGCTCGCCACGAAAGACGACGTGATGACGACCAGAACAATGGCCGTCAGCAGGAGAAGCGCCAGACGAGCGCCCAGCGATTTCATGGATCGCCCTTGACCGCCGTCACCGGAACAACGAGCTGATATCCGCTATTGCGGATCGTCCTGAAGACCGGATCGTCAACAGTTTCGCCCAGCTTACGGCGCAACCGGCTCATCAATACGTCAATCGAACGATCCGCCGGATCGCGATCCCGCCCCTGCGTCAGGTCCAGCAACTGGTCGCGGGACAGCAGCCGGCCGGATCTTTCGAGAAAAGCCTTGAGCAGATCGAATTCGGCACCCGTCAACCCAATGATCTCACCGTTGTCCTTGGTGACGCGGCGGAGCTGCGGGTCCAGGGTCATCTCAGCGAAATGATAACGCCGCTGTTCCGGCTCCGGAGACAAATCTTCGTTTACCCGGCGAAGAACGGCCCGAATGCGCGCCGCCAGCTCTCGCGGATTGAACGGCTTGCCAAGATAGTCGTCGGCGCCGATCTCAAGCCCCAGGATCCGGTCGATATCCTCCTTCAAAGCGGTCAGGAGAATGACAGGCACGCGGGGCCGGCGGTTTCTGAGATCACGGCAGAGATCAAGGCCCGATCCGTCAGGCAGCATGACATCGAGAACGAGCAAATCCGGGGGGCGCCGATTGAGAGCGTCGTTGCAGCCGCGCAAATCGCTTGCCGTCGAGACACGGAAACCCTGCTCCTCCAGATAGCGACTGAGGAGCGCGCGAATTTCGTGGTCGTCGTCAACGATAAGGACATCAGGCGCGGCAGTCAGTGACATGGGCACGGTTCCATTTTTGCTAAGTTTTATACCAACTCCCATCCAAAAGAAGACTTTTCACAGGCAAGACGCGCAAAATTTCCTGCAAGAAACATTGGTTTACAAAAATCCAGCCGAGGGAAATGTTGAGCAATGAAGCAGGGCGGGCGCCGGGTGCAAATAGGCTATGCCGCGCGCAACCATTCGATGCTCCAACCGGAAAGACGGCCCTCGATGGCACCGCTGTCCATCATGAACCGGACTTCGATGCCGATTTGCGGTTCGACGATGTCAACGCGCATGGTCGCCTCAAAAGAGCCTGTCCCCTCCGGGCAAATCCGGAGCTTGCCGAGCGTTTCTCCGGAATGGACCTCTATGGTGAAGATCTGACCATAGCAGTCCTCATCGATATCGAAGGCCAGCTTGGCGTTCCAACGGCCCGCGGGAAGATGAAAGTAAGGGCCATAGATGATGCACCGAGCGCCGCCGGTGAGATCGACCGAATCCTCAAGGCTTTCCCCGGGCTTGTCACCCGAAAAGAACGTCTCTCGCGGCCAGGAAATAGACTGCCCGGAATTATCGCCACGCCCGATCTCCAGCGGAAGGAGAACCTTCTCGATCACCTGTTGCAGAGATTCGCTGAGTTCGGATCCGTCCTTCTGCGGTGGCGCATACCCGGCAATAACCGTCGCCGCTGCTTCCTCCAACTTCGGTGGTGTTACCAGCAATTTTTTACCCGGCGCCGTCATGCCAAGGTGCAGCAAGGCATTGGCGATCTGATCGGGCACGAGATCGATATTGAAATGTTCGTCTATTCTCTTCAGCAGCATATCGATACCGCTCCGCCCGCCGGCGTCGTTGCGGCGCATGATTAGCGCGTTGGAAGCGTGTGCGATGGGCTCGAGGCAGGCAAGGCTTGCCGAGACGGCCCTGATCAGTCCGACATCCTGTTGCCCGGTGGAACGCGCGAGATAGGAAACAGCATCAACCGGATCTTCGAGGAACAGCATGAAGGGCAAGTTTACCCGCAGGATCAGCTCCGACAGCTTCGCCTCGGGAAACTGTGAAACGAGGACGGCATGCGCCTTCGTCCGATTTTGCACATACTGCCTGAGATCCTCCACCTTATCGGTCGAAATGACCGCATAATCACCAAATGCCTCGCGCGCCGCTGCATGAAGCGCCGCAACGCCCCACGACGACATCACGCCTGGCATGCCGAAGGCAAAGAGGATCGTCATGCAAGCATCCTCCCCGATCTATCCATGAAAGAGAGTGTCATAGAGTTCGCCAACCCTTTGATGGTACCGGTCCGCGGAAAAACGAGCCGCCTGCTTCGGACCAACCTCGGTGAAATGCGAGCAAAGCCCGTCATCCTGCGCGAGGCTCGATATCGCCTTGCGCATGTCATCCGTATTGTACGGGTCGACGAGCAAGGCAGCCTTGCCGGCGATCTCCGGAATCGACCCTTCCGTCGAACTGAGAACAGGGGTTCCCAACTGCATGGATTCGAGCACCGGCAATCCGAAACCCTCGTAGAGCGAGGGGAAAAGCACAGCCCGCGCGCCCCTGATCAGGCTGATGAGCAACGGATAAGAGACGAAATCGAAACGCTGGATCTGGCGTTGTGGAATGATCCGATCGTCGGCGCGCCGAAAGAAACGAAAACGCTCGTCGTCGATCAATTCTTGCGTTGCATCACCTTTCCAGCCAGGTGCTCCGACAATAATCAATGGCAGATCCGTCTTGCTGGCGAGGTAAGCCTCAATCAGGCGCGCAATATTCTTTTTCGGTTCGAAGGCGCCAAAAAACAGGAAGTATCCCTTCCAGTCCAGATGGAAGATGCCAGCGATCTCGTCGGCCACCACATCGTCCGGCTTCGCGCGGAGAGCATCCGGCACCTGGACGGCCTGGTAGGTATTGCTGACGCGCTTTTCGTCCACACCCAGCACCTTGATGATATCGGCGCGGGAGGTTTCGGAGACCGTGATGATATGGTCCGCGCGACGCGCCAGGGACCGCAGCATCCTGTAGTGATAGCGTTTGTCGTCCTCGGTCAGATAAGGCAGTCGCAACGGCACGAGATCGTGGATCGTGTAGACATTCAACGCTTTCTTCGCGGCGATCGGCATTGGATAGGTACAATGCAGGAGATCCGGCTGGTTTTCGAAGCTCAAGGCGAGATTGTTGCCATAGCGCTTGAAATGATGTCGCGCGAGATTGAAAAGGTCGTTCGAGGCGTAGAGCAATCCGGAATCGCCAAGTTGTGCCTGAAGCGATTTGAGAATAACCGTGCCGTTTAGCGGAATGGGAACAGGCTTCACGCCGAACGGGGCGGCAATGCGCCGCCGTAACCAGCGCTTGGTAATGAAGAGCGGTCCGGTCGAGCGTTCGCTGCTGTCATCGAACAGGATGACTTCGCGCAACATCGGATCGCGCGGAATATTTCCCTGAATGCCATGGACGACGCCAGTCTGATAGCCGAGAGCCCGTGCCGTCGACATCAGGCTCCGGGTATAGGTGGCGACACCCGTGCCTTTCTTGAGCGAAAGGTTGAGACCGTCGTAAAGAATCGTCTGACTCACTCGTCTCTCCCACCATCATTACTCATTACTTGCTTGGACAGCGGCGTTAGTCCGGCTTGTCGCGGGAAAGGACGAGAAGCGCATCGTCGCCCCCATACACAGTCAGAAGCTGGTCGCGCGTGACCGGCAGCGATTCGCCACTGAAATCGAGACGACGGAGCGATCCGTAGATAGCGGCCAACCGATCAAGAAAGCCGCCCGCATCGCCATAGCGGCCGGCGTTAAACTCAACGACGATAATCGGCTTGTGACGGGCGATCGTCTCGCTCATCCCCTCAAATATGGCCTCCTCCGCCCCCTCTGCATCGATCTTGATGAAATCGATCCGCTCATACGTAGCGCAAAGCTGGTCGAGCGTGGTGACCGGAACCTTGATCACCCTGCCATTCTCTGAACGCAAAGCAAAATCATTCGAAACGATCGACGCATTCTTCGGTTCGTTGTGGGGAACATAGAGTGACGCCTCACCCTCGTTCGCACCACCGAGGGCAACGGTCTCGATCTTCGTTCGCCTGGACAGACCGTTCAGATCGACGCTACGATTCAGGAAATCCGCCGCGTGGGGATTGGGCTCCACTGAGATAAGCTGACCCTCATCGCCGACCAGCTCAGCCAGAAGCACGGAATAATATCCAAAATTCGCACCGACATCGACGGCGGTCATGCCGCGTTTGACGTTGCGGGCGCAGAACAGCGTGAGCCAGATCTCCCAGAAGCCATCAAGCAGGATGTGCGAACCGAACCCTCTGTCGCGCGTGTCCACATAAAGCTTGTAACGCCCGAGGACACGCACCAAAGCCGTATGATCGCCGAGATAGGTGCTTGTCACGCGCTGAAGAATGGCCGTCTCCGCTTGATGCCGATCGAAGGCCATAAGTTCATGAAGGTGAAGCAGCGGTGACGTACTCATGTCAGCTCTCCGCGACCAACCGGCACGCAGAACAGTCCGCAAGCCCGACATCATAGTAACGGCCCCTTTCTGCTCGTGTTCGCATCTCGATGTCCTTCATTCACAAACCAGCAAACATACTAATTTTATCAATTCGCCGCTGCGGCGGATATGCCAACGGATGTAGCCGATAGCGCCTGCGAGGTGAGCCCCTGGAACAAGCCCATGAACTTCTGCACATCGACGGAGCCCGCATTGGAAACGTAGACGATATCGCGCGGCTGAATCTCGAAATCCTGCATCGCCAGCAATGTCGTCGCATTCTTAAGATTGAACCGATAAACAATCGGCACCGGCCCGCCTCTGCGCAGAATCGGATTGCTCGGAGGAACAATGCGACGCGCAATATCAGACGGTTCGTAGCGAAGCAGGAACACGCCAGATACATCGGCTCGGTTGTCCTGGAGCCCGCCCGCGCGCGCCACCGCGTTAGCCATGGTGACGCGTTGCGAGCTGAAGGGCACTTCCCCGTTTTGTCCAGTCGCGCCAAGAATCGTAAAGGTCCTTGGTTCACGCACCACCGTCACGACGTCCTCCGGACGCAGCCGTATATTCTCGCGCGGCGACTGAACGATCGCCTCGAAGGGAAGAGCAACCGTTGCCCCTCGTCTCGTCAGATAAACGACGCTCTCATTGACGCCCGCGCGCAATCCGCCGGCAGTGGCAATTACGTCCAATATACGGTCTCCTGCCGGTGAAAGCGTCACACGCGCACCGCCGGCGACTTCACCGGTAACGGTGACTGTATTGGCCGTGCTCTGCTGCACCGTCACCAGCGCCTGTGGCTGGACGGCCTTGCCGGCAAGGCCGGCAATCACCAAGTTCTCGACCTGCGCCGGCGTGCGGCCAGCCGCATTAATGCGACCCACATAGGGAATACCGATGGTCCGGTCGCTGCTCACGACCTGGGGCGGAATGGTCACGGAACTGCCGGAAGCCTGTTGCTGGCCGGAGCTGCTGGCGGCGGTGCCGAACAGGCTGCCGGGCGGCGCTTCCCAGAGACTGACGGAAACCACGTCTCCCACGGCGATGCGCAAACCGGGATCACGAGGCCCCTCACCAAATTTGGCGGCAAGGCTCGGTCGCGGGCGATCCACATTCCGTACCATCGACGGCGAGCTGACGTCGACCAATGCAAATGGCGGCGCCGCCCCCCGGGCCGCTTCTTCCAGGATCCGTGAGGTTTTTGGACCCGATTCAGGCAATCCACAACCCGTCAAAAAACAGGCCAGAACACAAAAAATTCCAACTTTTAGCTGCATTACCTATCCCGAGCGGCACAGAGGTAGTTATAATTCATGCTGATCCGCACGCGCATCATGCCATCCCGGCCTCGTCGCTCCGCTCCCGGGTAAAACGGAGGATCGACGAGGGGCTGAAACCATACGCGTGCTTGTACAGAACAGAGAATCGCCCCGGATTCGAGAACTGAAGACTCATCGCAAGATCCGTTATACTCTCAGCCTGCCCGCCCTTAATAGCGCCATGCGCGGCGGCAAGCCGATAATTGCACAATATCCCCATCGGAGTGTCGCCCCGATAAGTCCGGAACATGCGCTGAAGCGCCCGCGGGCTGCAGCTTGCAGCATTGGCAAGATCTTCCAGCATGACCGAATTGTGCAGATTGTCGCGCATGAACGCTTCCGCTCTCAGAAGCTGCCGGGGTGCTGTTTCCAATGCACCACGACCGAATGCGTCGGATAGATTGTGCGGCAGCTTCGCGAAAAGCTTGACCAGCACCAGCTCATTATAGGCTTTCGCGAGCATGACCCGCTCCGCCGGACGAGCCGACATAAGATCCTTCTCAGCCTGGCGAAGCGTCTGGTACAGCCCCTGCGCTCCACCCTGTCGAAAACTGACCGGAGACAGAGCAAATTCCTGCACATAGGGCCTGCCGGTCAATTCCTCGAAATGTTGACGCAGCACCGCTTCCGGAACCTGGAACATCAACCAGGAGCTCCGCGGCTTTATCTCAAGCCGCTTTCCCATCCGGTCAGTGATACTTGCAACATTATTGGCGGAAATGCGTACCGACCTACGCGTCCGCCTGTCGTGCGCCTCAACCTCTCCCGCGAGCACAAAGACGATGCTGACACGAGGCATATCATGTTTGGCAACCCCCTCCAGGCTACCAGAATGCTCAGCGCTGACGATGGACGCGGACTGAAGAGGCTGCTTGCTGAACTTGAAGGAATAATCTCCGCCGGGATCCGACGGCACCGTCCATTTCCAATTCGGTTCTAAAACGTCGAGATTGCGAACAATCGCATCACGAGAATACACCTCAAAGGTGCCCACGCATTGCTCGACAACTCTTCCCAACATGGTCATCTGCCACCCTACTCAAAATCTAAAGTTGCATCCCAACAATTGCAAGCACTCGATTTTCATTTAGGCCAGATTTCGCGGATTCCCTTTAAGGGTGAGACCATAGGCGCACTCCTTCAGTCGTCCTAACGCGGCATAATCATTCAGCTTAAATTACATTAAGCGCTGTTAAATTAGCACAGCATATTTCTCCCGAACAGTACAGATAATGACAATGTTATACATATTTACGCCATTGGGCTTCTCCCGCAGGACGTGAATTTTTGGTTAAGACGACATAGGACAAAAAACGGCCGTCAGAGCTTTTGCTCATATCTCGAATAACCGTCCTAGGTTGCAGAACGAATCGCTAAAATGCAAGATCAAACCCAGACGAAAACAGTCGCGGCGAGAAGGCATAAAAGCATCGGTAGAATCGCTCCCTGCAAGAGTGCGTGCCTTGAGCAACCATCTATATACGGAATTAATTTCCATTATGCTAATTTAGTATAGTTTACTTGAATGAGTTCCCAGGTGGATCATGCGCCGTTTAAATCCACCTGGATGGCAAGCTTGATCCTATAGCTGGCGAACGACCGGCTTCTAAGGATACTGTGCCATTTTGAGACGATTTACAGGCGGAACCGGCATTTCGAGATCGATGATCCCAAAACGAATCGGTCACAATGTCGAATAAATACGAAAAGCATACTCGACATCATCGAAAACACGGCCGCGACCGTTCTTCAAAACCAGGGCCGAGGTGCAGATATCGCCGATCACATTTAAGTTATGTCCGACGACGATCATCGAGCGGTCCTTCCGCTTGACGAAAAGCTCTTCGAAGGAGCGGGTCTGAAACCGCTTGTCGCCGACAGCCATCACCTCGTCGATGAGATAGCAGTCAAAATCAATGGCCAGCGACATGCCGAAGGCCAGCCGTGCGCGCATGCCCGACGAATAGGTTTTGAGCGGCATGCGCAGATATTTGCCGAGATCGCTGAAATCCTCCACCACGTCCCGGATTTCATCGAATGGCTTATCGTAGACGCGCGATAAGAACCGCATGCAGTCGTAGCCCGTCATCGACCCGCCGAAACCGCCACTGAGCGCGATGGGCCAGGACATGGACATGCTGCGCACGATCTTACCGGAGGTAGGTTCCTCGATCCCAGCAATCAAACGCACGAGCGTGGACTTGCCGGCGCCGTTGTGGCCGAGCACCGCGATCTTCTCCCCGCGCGAAATCTGGAAGCTGATGCCATCCAGCACGCGACGCATGCGGCCATGAACATCGTATTCCTTGACGACGTCGAACACGCCGACGATCCCTTCCGGCTGCGTTGAAACACCGTTCTGAGCCGGTTCCTTCGGTGTTGCGAATTCGGCGAGGCTGGACGGGATACTGTTCATTGCGATGCCGCATGCTCCAGAACTTGGGAGACAAAGAACCGCACGATCACATAGATGGCGCCGCATATCGCGAGGAACATCAGAAACGACATGATACGTTTCGGATAGAGCGGATGATCGGGCAGGTTTGGATTGGAAATGCGCTCGAGATAGAGCTGCTGGCGCTGCGCATCGATCTTGGCATTTTCCAGCGAGGTGGTGGCTGAAGCCAGCATCTTGGCCGCCATTTCCCTTTCCAGCAGAAGCTGCTCATACTGCGCAATACGCGGCGCCATCGAACTGTCGCTACCCACGACCCGCGCCCGCTCGTCGCTGACCTGACGTTCCATCGCGGTCACCCGTGCCCGCAATGCCTCCCCCTGTGGGCTCTGGGGCGCCTGGTCATCAAGTGCCGCCAGTCGCGCCTTGCTGTCGGCCACATCGTCGGAGAGCCGCGCGATCAAGTCGAGCGCCGCGGCCGACTGCTTGGTGGGATCGATAAGCGTTTCCCGATTGCGGAAATCAGTCAGGTTTTTTTGCGTGGCCTGCAATCTGTCCTGACTGTCGTTCAGCTCGACCTGCGTGTAGCGGATGGCATCCCCTCGCGCCCGGTCGTTAAGGCGATTGATGAGTTCTTCGGCATGCTGGACCAGGGCATTCGCAAGATTGAAGGAGTCCTCGGCCCGGAAGGCGTGAACCTCCAAGGTCGTCACACCACTGCCGCTATTCGTATCGACCTTGACGAAATTCTTGTAGTGCTGGAATAGCTCCTCATTGTTCGCCTCGGTCCACGGCAGCGGATACCGGTTCAAAAAGTCGCCCTCGGGGCGAGACATGATATCCTCTAAACCGTTCTTCGCGACGAGTTCAGCCACGGCGGCGCGCGACATCATGAATTCGCTGACAATATAACTGTCGTCCTGCGCCCGCACGAAGCCGGTGCTCTGCAGGAAGCCACTGAGCAGCCCCGCCGCATTCCGATTGGGACTACGAACAACGAACTGCGTTTCGGATACATACTGATTGGAACAGATAAAAGCGTAGTAGGCGGCGCCGAGCAATCCGGGAATAACGACCAGCAGAAGCAGCAGAAAATGCGGCCGGAGCCGACGTGTAAACGCGCTCCACCAGCTCAAATCTCCGCCGGAGACCGTAGCGGACGAACGCACGGTTACCAGAGTGACGAAATCGGTGAACTCTCTGTTGTTCTCGATGCGGGTCATTTGAGGGCCGTCAAATCTCTCTCTCGGAGAATAATGGGTACATCTCTGTAGTTTTCCGGAGTCATCATCAAGACGTCAGAGAGCCTCCCATCTCGAACGAGCCAAATCATCATGTCTCACGGCTGTACAACACCAAGAGAGACACGCATTTACGCGACAGATTCCCATATATCCTTCTAAAGTCAAATATATTTCGCGGTAAACTGAGTTTTTCTCCTTATAAATTCAAATAGATGACGTTCTGTCGTAATTAATACTTTGGCGGCGCGATCAGTATGGCGTGGGTAAAATGTCGCAGCAATAAATGTCAGTCACTTAGCCGCTACTCCTTCATTGCTGTTCAAGGAATTCGGAATGGGAAAGCTCGGAGGAATCTCGGATCGCGGCAGCAACTTTGTAAACCTGCGCGATCACATGAACTTCAGGGCGGCCAATCACTCCCAAGCGCCCGGTGGCGACGCGTCCGCTTCGAAATCCCTCGTTCTCCTTCTGCAGGGGCCGGTCGGCCCATTCTTCGATACTCTCGCAAGAGCTCTCGGGGCGGGGGGCTATGACACGCTGAAGGTCAACTTCAATGGCGGCGATTGGGTCTTTTCCCATGGCAAGGGCACAGTGAATTTCTGCGGCACGACCGATGCCTGGGCAGATTGGCTGCAAGCCTTCATCAAGAGGGACGCGCCACTGGTCATTGTGCTCTTCGGTGACTGCCGCCCGTATCATCGGACGGCTATCAACGTCGCGGGGCAGCTGGGCGTGCCCGTACTTTGTTTTGAAGAAGGCTATGCCCGCCCCCATTTCATTTCCTGCGAGTGGGGCGGCAACAATGCCCGCTCGCCGTTACGCATCAACACACCCGCGGCCGCAGATCCGGAAACGCAACTGGAGCCCGCGGAATTGATGCGGGGCAATCTGTTTCGGTCAATGGCGATGGAAGGTATCGCCTATTACCTGGCGAAAGCGGTGGGAGCACCATTCTTCTTCGGCAACGAGCATCACCGCGACCGGGCAATATCGTCGGAAGTGATCCTTTGGGCGCGCAATTTCTATCGCAAACTGCGCTACTACCCCAGAAACAACCACCTGACGATCGACCTGATCGAGAATCAGGAAAGCCACTACTTCGTCGTCGCGCTGCAGGTCCATGATGACCAGCAGCTTCTGAGCCATGGTCGCGGCTGGACGATGGAACGGCTGATCACCGAGACGATCAGATCCTTCGCGCGCTGTGCGGACCCGACGCATCAACTGGTCTTCAAAATTCACCCCATGGATCGCGGACACAAGAGCTATCGGCCCTTCGTGAAGCAATTGGCCCTGCTCAGCAAATGTGAGGAGCGCGTGCAGGTGCTCGACGACGGATCGATCGGCCTTCTCATCCGTCATTCACTCGGCCTGATCACCGTCAACAGCACATCCGGCCTTCTTGCGCTCAACCATGGAAAACCGCTCCTCGCACTCGGCGACACCTTCTATGGTGCCGAGGGACTTGCAACCCTGCCCAAGAATGATGCGTTGTCCGCCAGGTCGATAGACGACTTCTGGCAAAATCCGATCGCTCCGCAGAAGGAACGGGTGCAGCAATTCGTTCGCCACATGTATCGCCAGAGCCTTATTAACGGCAGTTTCTATCTCCGCGCCCATGTCGGAGACACCGCCGAGCGCGTCGTGCAGCGCATTCGCCTGCAACTTCCCTCCACCGCTCGGGCCAAGACGATCGCTTTTCTGCGCCCGGACAACACAACACTGCTGGAACAGCCGGATTTCGGCGGTCGCAGCAGATCGTGAAGTGAGATCGGGAGATTGCAAATGTTTTCGGATTTCACACTCTTTCCCAACGAGCAGCGGCCAATACCGGCGGAGCCGAATGAGCGCGCGGTCTGGTTGCCGCCGACGGATGCACAGCTTCTAGCGTTCCTTCCGACACGCTGGCGTTTCCCGCTGATCGGCTCCACTCTCTCCGCGTCGCTTCAGCCGATCGAGCGTATCGGGCGAGAGGCCGACGGCGTGGTTGGCTGGGGTGACAAGCCGCTTGCTCGCCTCGCTCGCCGCTACGCTCACATGCGCAAACTTCCCTACTGGACCCTGGAAGACGGTTTCCTGCGCTCTGTCGGCCTCGGCAAGGCCGGTGCCCCCTCCGTTTCCCTGATCGCGGATGATCTCGGCATTCATTTCTCGGCTCATGCGCCGTCCCGGCTTGAAACATTGCTGCAAGACGGCACGCCGGGCGCCGATCTGGCGCGAGCCAAAAAACTGCGTGAATGGATCGTCCATGAGCGGCTTTCCAAATACAATCATTTGCCCGAGGGAAACGTCTCGCTTCGCCCTACCCGTCGCAAGCGCATCCTGCTTGTAGATCAGGTCGTCGGTGACCGCTCCATTGCCGGCTCGGGTGCCAATGCCGAAACCTTTCTCAGGATGTTGGGTGCCGCGCGCGCCGAGAGCAACGCGGATATCATTATCAAAAGCCACCCCGATGTCGTGGCTGGCCGTGCGAAAGGCTATCTGGCCTCGTATGCGCGCGAAAGCCGTGTTCAGTTCGTCGACAGCGCCATTTCTCCTCATTCTGTTCTGGATATCGTGGACGAAGTCTGGACCGTCTCGAGCCAGCTCGGCCTGGACGCGCTGCTGCGCGGCATGACCGTCGTGACATTCGGCATGCCTGCTTACGCGGGATGGGGCCTGACGCAGGACCGCGCCGACAGCCTTGTCGCGGTTACGGCGCGCGCGCGCCGAACACGTCGCGTCGGCATCGACGAGCTCGCCGACGCCATGCTTCTTCAATATTCACTCTACGTCGATCCGGTTACACGCCAGCCAATCGTGGCGGAACAGGCTGTCGAACGATTGCTGGAATGGCGTCGCCGCGCGTCCTCACTCTCCGGTCGCTACCTTTGCGTCAATTTCTCTCTGCACAAGCGCTCGGTCCTGCGTCGCTACCTGACAAGCCCCTGCTCCCAGGTCCAATTCGCGAACAGACCCACGGTCGCCCAGATCCAGGCGGCGGACAAGATCGTTTTGTGGGGCAACAGCGCTCCGCCGGAGGAAAGCACCCTATGGAAACAGGGGGGCAGGCGGTCGATCATCCGGGTGGAAGACGGGTTCATCCGCTCCGCCGGGCTCGGAACGTCGCTCGTTCCGCCCTCCTCGCTTTGCTTCGATGCCGAGGGCATCTATTTCGATGCCTCCAAGCCAAGCAGGCTTGAAATGATGCTGAGCACCACGGAATTCGACAGCGTGCTCCTCGAACGCGCAAAAAGGCTCCGTCAAACCATCGTCTCGATGGGCATAACCAAATATAATTTGCCGGCGCAGCTCTCACCCGATTACCGCGAGCAAGCCAAGGGACGAGCCGTTGTCCTCGTCGCCGGACAGGTGCCAAACGATGCCTCGCTGCGGCTTGGCATGGCGAGCCACGATTCCGATGCCGAACTTCTGAACGCCGTCCGGCGCGCCCGCGGCGATGCATTCATTGTCTACAAACAGCATCCGGACCTTCTTGCCGAGCCCTTCATGCATCCGGCCCGAAACCGGCCATCACACGACATCGCCGACCTTGTCGTCGGTAATGTCGATCTGAACGGCCTGCTTCACGCAGCCGATGAAGTCCATGTCGCGACCTCGCAGATCGGCTTCGAAGCCCTCCTGCGGGAACGGCCGGTGTGGTGCTACGGGCTACCTTTCTACGCCGGCTGGGGCCTGACCAACGACGCCGTCGTCTCGCTCCGACGCAAACGAACCTTGAGCCTCGACGCGCTCGTGGCCGGCGCCCTCATCCTCTACCCGCATTATTGGTCGAATATCGCTGATCTGCCTTGCGAGGTGGAAGATGTCATTGCCGAATTGTACCGCGCCCGCCAGGGCACGGCGCCGGACCCCTCAAAGCGCCGCTGGCTGGCGCATATGATCCACATGTCTGGAATAAGAAGGCTGCGATGAACTCTGTTGTCATGGATATTTCCCGGCTCATGGAGCGGGCGCATTGCCCGACGCCGACCGGTATTGATCGCTACGAACTGCACTACGCGCTCTGGCTCAACGAGCGCCGCAAAAAACAAGCTATCCCATCGGATGCTATCCAGCTCTCGCAATCTCCATCGTTCATCGAGACCGGCTATCATGGAGCGATATCAGTTGGAACCGATCGGGCAGATGGCCTGATCTCCACCCTCAACGGGCGCTGGGCCACAACCGAAATCTCGTCTTCCCAGGCAGCGCTTCTGGAAAAAATCTTCGCGGCGATCGATGGCAAAATTCCCTGGCAACCGACAGCAGCGACGAAGGACGGCGGCGCGCATTCGCAGAAGCTGCGGAAGCTTGCGCATGCGGTCGCCAGCCACTTTTCCCATGGCCCGGCGGTACCGCGCGACGCGTCGTTCGTGCATGTGTCCCATAGCCGGCTCGAGCGGACCTCCGCTTTTTCCTGGCTCAAGGAAACGGGTCGCAATGGCATATTCTATGTGCATGACCTCATTCCGCTGTCCCATCCAGAATTTGTCCGGCCTGAGGAGCCCGAACGGCATCGCCGCAGGATGGACACCGTGTTGCAGCATGCCGCGCTCGTCCTCTGCAATTCGCAGGTTACCGCCCGAGCTCTTCGCACCTACGCTCAGGAGAGCAATCGGAAGCTGCCTTCGATTGCCGTGCTGCCGCCGGGTGTCGAGCAGTGCTTCCTGAATGCGTCGCAAGACATCCAGCGCCCTCAGAATCCCTATTTTGTCACGGTCGGCACCATCGAGCCGCGCAAGAACCACATATTGCTGCTCCGCCTCTGGCAACATCTGGCCGAGCGCGACGGCCCCAAAGCACCTCGCCTGGTGATCGTCGGCAAGAGAGGGTGGGAGAACAGCCATGTCCTTGCGATGCTCGAACGCTGCCCTGCCTTGCCGGGGCTCGTGATCGAGGTGCCGGGGCTGGAAGACGCGGCACTGGCTCGGCTCATCTCTGGCGCCGCCGCCTTGCTCGCGCCGTCCTTCGCCGAAGGATACGGCATGCCGATCACCGAAGCGCTCGCACTGCGCACGCCGGTCATTGCCTCCAATATCACGTCGCATCGCGAGGCCGCGGGTATCGATGAAGCGACCTTCCTAGACCCCCTCGACGGCCTTAGCTGGCGCGCGGCAGTGGATGCGATCACGGCATCGCCACTGCGTCGGACCAGAATAAGCGCTGCAAACCGATGGGATATGCACTTCGGGGATCTCGAAACCCTGATCGAAAGCGACGTGGCGGCACACCGCTATTCCGCGCAACGTGCACCGCAGCGCTCCTTGGCTATGCCGATGGGAGCGTTGTCATGAACAGTAACGTGGATTCAGCAAAAGGCGATATCCGCATCACAAGGGAACGGAACAATTTCATGTCTCCAGCAGGAGGAAGGGCCAGCAACGTGACCAGCTACTACGATATTGAGAACTGCTACAAATTCATCCTTGGTCGTCCGCTCAACGAAGACGAAAGGGATGCCATTGGCAAGAATCTCCTGCAGCTCACCGACATTCCGCTGGAGGAGCATCGCAAGCGATTCCTTTCCTCGTCCGAATTTCACAATCGCCATGGCGAGCTGCTTTTCAACAATTTCATTCCGAAATCGATCGTCGTACTCTTCGAGACCAAATACAATTTCAAATTGTATTTGGACCTGAGGCAGTACCACATTTCCTTCGGGATCTTGAGTGGCGAATATGAGAAGTTCGACATCGACTTGGTCAAGGCAATCGTGCCGGATGACGGGCAATTCATCGATGTTGGCGGCAACGTCGGCTATTACTCGCTCTCCGTGGCATCTCGCCCCACATTCAGAGGCAAGATACTTGCCTTCGAGCCGCTGCCGAAACTTTGGGACCTCTTCAACCGCTCCATCCAGGAGAATGGCTTCGCCGACCGCGTCAGTGTCCGGCAGCAAGCCCTTGCCGATTTGCCGGGAGAAATGCGGCTCAACAATGCCGAGGACACCAGCAATGCCGGAGCGACACGGTTGGTTGCCGACAACCAGGATGCGAAATTCGGACGGACGGTCGAGGTTGAAACGCTCGATCGCGTCGTCGGCGACATGCGACCAGACGCGATGAAAGTGGACATCGAAGGTGCCGAAGGCCTTTTCCTCGAGGGCGCAAAACGCACTTTCGCTGCACACAAACCGACGCTGTTGATGGAGATCAACCGCGACATGCTCGCCGTCCTGTCGAAAACAACGCCCGGCTCCATCCACCGGCGTCTATCTGAACTGGGCTACAGCATCTGGAATAGCGACCAGGATCAGGTGATCCAGGTAGAGACCGCCGCTGAACTCGACATGGATTTCTCGGTCGGCAAGGTCGGAAATATTCTGGCCATTCATCAAGATCGTCTCGGCCAGGTGCGTGATCGCCTCCTGTCCTCCGGCGTAGAACTAATGATGAAATCGGCAAGGTCCTCGGAAGCGAAAGCGTTTGAGCAGCCTGTGAGGGCGATCAAATCGAAGGCCAAGGAGGCCGTGTGAAGGAGGCTGCGCTCTAACCAACATCTCCGTCCGGCTTCGTCGGGGAAGCCGGACGGGCAATGCTTGATAAGGGGGAGTATTCAATGAACTGGTCAATCGCATGAGCGTCATCGCCTATTATGGCTCATGTCCCAGCGAGGAATTTGTGAAGTATGCCTTTCCGGAAAGCAGGCTCGGTTTCTTCTGCTATGGGATAAACGTTGCCAGCTTCATGGATCACAGAAAGGTCAGCATCAAGGGTATCGAGCAGTGGCCCGAGCCGATCAAAAAGAAATTGCTGTACGAGGCAAAGAAGGGTTTTCGCGAAAGGCTGAAGGAAGCCGGTCCGCAAACGCTTGTCGTGGACTTCTCCCGCGCGTCGCGGGCCTCGATCATGCGCTACAAGAACAGCGTACTGACCGTCCCCTATGAATTGCTCGAGGCCGGTTCACATCAGCAGCTCGAAGCGTTCAGCCTTTTCAAGATCGTGCCTTTTGGAAGTCGCGAATTTTGGCAGCTTGCAACCGACGCCATGCAGAAATTCTGCGAGTTCCTAAACGCGGAATTGCCGGATACGGAAGTGATCTTTCTCGACGTCCCGCCTACGGCCGACTACCGCGGGACCCTTATCGACAGCAACACCTATATGACGGACTTCTGCCGGTGGCAGATGCGCTATCCGATCTGCCGCATGCTGATCGACTTCTGCCTCGTACGCATCAAAAACAGCCGAGTATTGACACCGCCAGTTTCCATCTACTCCGACGACACGGCTCTCTATGGGCCGGCGCCGATGCATTATGCAGCGGAGGTCTGGATAGAAACGGCGGCAATCTTCCACGCCAATGGCGGCTTTGACGGTCTGTCGCGCTCGTGCGACCTTGTGTCGACACTCACCAACTATTCCGGTCTCATGGATGCTTTTTCCAAGACCGCCCTATCGAACCCGAACCTGCAGCGGTTCGGGCTCGATATCCTGCACGGCGCGCTGCCCTATTTGTTTGCGAAAATCCAAAGCCCCGCACACAACCATTTTGGCGACCCCGTCGAATCGAACGACGTTGTCGCGGCTTTTCGTTGGATCCTCGGTCGCGAGCCGGAATCGGCCCTGACCTTTCTCAACCACTACGCCCTCGCTAACCGCAAGGAGCTACGAGACACGCTACTGCGTTCGTTCGAATTCCAGAACCAGGTGCAATATTATGCCAAGCAGTGAACCCACCAGGCATATGACCAACGACGTTCTATTCGAACTTCACATGACGACGTGCCCAGTTGACGAGAAAGAGGCCCACGGCAGTGGTGAACAGGCAGCTCTTAACGAGATAGCCGACATCATAAAAGGATTTCACCGTATCGCCGAACACGCCAGCACGGAACATTTCGAAGCAGTGAACGAGCGGAACATACAGCGCCAGCTTCTGCGCCCCACTCGGCAGCCACGCCACCATGAAAAACATGCCCGAGATTGGCAGCGTGAGATATTGCAACGGCTGCACAAACTTTTCCACGAATTCGAATCTTTCCGAGCCAGCGGCAAAAATCAGTCCGACGGCAAAGGAGAACCATGCCATGAACAGCCAACCCGCCAGGAGCATCCCGAGATTTTCGTAGGGTGGCATGAACCCCGCCAGTCGAACCACAATGTAGACGACGATCAGCGCCGTCGTAGTGCCACCGATTTCCAGAAGCGCGCGGGAAATGAGTGCATCAGCCAGGCGGATCTGGCGATGATACATCAGTGGCAGGTTCTGGCGCAGACACGAGACCGCATGACCCGTCACATGACGCCAGAGGGTCAGCGGCATGTAACCACTGAGAACAAAGGCGACGACCGTGAGCCCGTGGGCTTCGTGCCTCAGGAGCGTCCACATAATCATGACGCCGCCCGTAAGGATCATCGGCTCCAGCATCAGCCAGAGAAAACCGATATTCTCGCGCCCGTAACGCGTTACCACCTCACGCATGATCATGGCACCGAGAACACGGGCCTGAATCTTCAATCCCGTGATGAACTGCCCGCGGCCATGAGCTTCACCATATATCGGGTCCATGCGGAAGACTCCTTTTCTTCACCCGTGCGTTATCGGCGGGTTGTTCCACGATACCGGCCAAGGTTCTCCGCTCAATCTTCTTTGCGTCAGCTTTGGACAATTACGGTACATAACGCGCGGAAGTCCGGGCGTATTAGTAAACAATCAACTAGAAAGGTGCTGCCATGGCTCTCCTGAACCCCGAGGCCGAGGGCAAGATGCCCGATGAAAAGCAGCGCCCGCGGCCGTTCGCTTACCGGACCACGCCGCCGGCTTTTGAGCCGGCGAAAGTCGGCAAGCGGCGAAAGCGATCCAAGCGGCGATACATGTTCCTGCTGATCGTCCTGCTTCCCACGCTGGCGGTCAGCATCTATTATGCATTCTTCGCAGCGCCGATCTTCGTATCGGAAGCTTCATTCGTGGTGCGTATGGCCGCACCGCCATCTTCAAGTGCCTTTGGCTCCCTGCTGCAAAACAGCGGCATAACGCGTTCGCAGGACGACACTTTCTCCGTTCAGGAATACTTGCGTTCGCGCGATGCGCTGAAGGAACTTGGCGAACAGATGCCCGTGCGCGCGATTTTCGGAAGTCCGCAGGCCGACCGGCTGATGCGCTATCCGCGTTTCTGGGAAAACAATAGCGAAGAGGAACTCTACCAGTATTATTCGGATCGTGTCGAAGTCATCCACAACGACACGACCGGCATCACGGTATTGCGCACCACCGCCTTCCATGCGCAAGACGCCTACGATTTGAACAATACGCTGCTTACGCTTGGTGGCGGTCTGCTGCTGCGCATGAACGATCGCGCCCGCGGCGACGCCGTCCGATTTGCCGATAACGAAGTGAAGGAAGCGGAACAGCAGGTCATCGATGCGCAGAAAAAAATCACAACCTTCCGCAACAAGGAGCTGATGATCGATCCGAACGCCACTTCCACCTCAATGGTCGAACTCATCAGCCAATTATCCGTCCAGCTGGCCAACGCGCGGGCGCGCCTCGCCGAGATGCGCAAGACCGCTCCGGACAGCAACGCGGTGCCGTTCGTAACGAGCCAGATCGCCGCACTCGAGCAACAAATCGAGTCGGAACGTAGCAAAATGGTTGGTAGCGATAGCTCCATTGCGCCGCGGATCGCGGATTATGAGAGCCTGGTCCTCATGCGGGAATTTGCCAATAAAGCAATGGTCTCAGCCCTCGATTCGCTCGAAGTGGCAAGGGCCGACGCGCGACGACAGCAGCTTTATCTGGAGGTTGTCGTGCCACCACATTTGCCCGACGAAGCCGAGTTGCCGCTGGCTCTCAAGAATATCCTGATCGTATTCCTGGCCACAAGCCTCGCCTACTTGCTCGGCTGGCTCCTGCTCACCGCGATCCGGGATCACGACCACGGCTAAGCAAGGTACACATGGCCGACTTCAGTCGGCCATGTGTCGGTCCGCCCTATCAGTCCGCCTGCCAGAAGCAGGTGTAGATTTCACCCATGCACGAACGGATTTCGCGCTCGCAGATGGAATCGGACGCGACGTAGCCATATAGTTGGAATTCCGCGTCACGGGCGCGAATGTAGTGTTGCAAGGCAGAGCCCACGTCGCGCTTGGCCTTGTAAAGATGCCCAAGTTGAATATCAACGTCACCAAGCGATGTCGGATGATTGGCCTTGGCATAAGCACGATAGGCTTCGTAGAGCTGTAGAGCCTCCTCGAAATCACCGGCCTCCTTGGTCACATTCGCATAGACGGCGATCAGGTCGACTTCTCCGTCGACCGCGACCAACCTCCGCAACTGCTCGCGCGCCTGCTGCCATTGTCCAGACTGCACGAAATCCAGGGCCTTTTGGCGCCGGAGCTCTATGCCGTAACGGGACAGACGCAGGCTTGCTGCATCGACATGCCGCGCGATTTCGGGATCATTCGGAGCCAATGCACGCGCACGATTGTACCATTCGAGCGCGGCTCTGGGGTCATTCATCCGGTTGTGAAGATGGCCAAGCTGCAGATGGATGTCGGCATCATGCGGCTCCTTGTCGAGGAACTGCCCGTAGGCTTCCAGCGCCGCGTCAAAGTCCCCGAGTTCCTTATAGGCATGCCCGAGTTGTACGAACAGGCCTATCCGCGTCGGATCCTGCTGCAGCGCCTCATGATAATAAAATGCCGCATTCTCCCAGTCGCGCCGGTCGCGAGCGGCATCTGCCTCAGCCAATGCATTGG
Organism: Martinezella rhizogenes; assembly: GCF_000799715.1. Taxonomy (GTDB): domain Bacteria; phylum Pseudomonadota; class Alphaproteobacteria; order Rhizobiales; family Rhizobiaceae; genus Rhizobium; species Rhizobium rhizogenes_C. The sequence continues at coordinate 122,828 of NZ_JUHG01000001.1, read as the reverse complement.
CCTGTATCTCGGTCTCTGCCACATGGCCGACGCGCAGGAGTGTCGATGCGATACGAAGCTCTCGTCTCATGGCGCCTGCCGCATGGAGATGTTGCGGGGACGTAGCCAGGAATCCTCCGGGCTGCGTTCGTGGACGCGTATACGCAACTCGATGAACCGATGCTCCCGCCGAATGGCGACGCACAAGGTTCCCGAAAACGAGCCCGTCAGCGTGATACTTTGCAGGAAATCCAAGCCGGAGTTTGCAACGATTTCAACATCCAGCTTGGCATTCTCTGCCTGGATCAGATCAAGATCCAGCAGCCAGCTTCCCTCCGCAAAACTGCGCTTGGGGCCAGTCAGCAGCCAGCCGGGATGCACCTTCCAGTTCCCGTCATTGATTTCAAGCGGCTGGCGAAGATGATCGGGAGCAATCATCCAGCCGACATTCTCGACTTCACGCACAAAGATTGCCGTCGCCTGCCCCTCCATGTTCACCAGCAGGCCCGCTGGTGAAAGGCGCGCATTGGACGGATCGGAGCCTTCGTGAGCGTTGCTTTCATCTCCGGGCAGCAGCGTGTCCCAGAAAGCCGTTTGGCCATCCCGGCGTGCGAGGGCAACGATCTTTTTCACCACCGCCGCCCGCGTGACCACGCCGCGCCTGAGATCGAATTCCAGCCCAAGACGCTCGGCCGATGTCGGCTCGCGACCACATATCCGCGAAAAGGCATAGCGGAGGAAGGTCGGATCGTCCTCCGGCGCGAACCGCGTGAAATTCTCCAATATGGCGAAGTGATCCGGCTCGCGACGAATCGCCTGAATGCCGGATCGTTCGTTGAGCGCCGACGGGACAGAACGGCGCGCCTTCATTGCATCGACGATGCGCAGCCGGTTGGTTCCACCGCGAATGGCGTTCGCAAAGGACAGTCTGTCATCCGGCGTCAAATCGGTGTCCGTCAAGTCCAATGCCGATGCCCAGGCATCGACAAAGGATTCGGCTGGCAAAGTGAATATGTCCTTCGGAACAACATTCACGGGTTGTTGTCTATGCAACTCGGCGACGGTCAATATTGCCCCCTAACATTTGTTCGATCGCGATAACATGCCGCGCAGCCGTGCGCGGGTAGGAATACCATTGCGCCGCTTGAATGCGTTCGTTGTCACGCATTCGCAGCAACAGCGGGTTCTGGGCGAGACTGAGCAGCGCCTCGGCGATGCACTCAATCTCCGTACTTTTAATGACATGGCTGATCGGCCACATATCGCGCAGGACCGGCGAGCGGGAGCACAATAGCGGACGATTCACACTCATCGCGATGCGCGCGGCCCCTGTCGCCGTTTCGGTGGAGTGGCCATAAAGGAAGGAAAGCAAGTCGCAGGTCATGAGTTCGCGACGCAACTCCTCTTCGGGCACGAAGTCGAAACGTGCGGTCACATATTCCGAAAGACCCAGATACTCGATCAGGTTCTCGATCGCGGCACGCGCGGCACGCGATTCATCATTTAGAACCATGCAGTTCAACAACTTCAGCCGCAATCTTGGATCGTAGGTCCGAGCTTCCGCGAAAGCGAGCACCAGGCGATCGATATTCTTATGTGGCATCAGGAAACCGAAAGAGCCAATGGTGAACTGCGACGGGTCCGGCTTAGGCGCGCCCTCCGGCTCGACAAGGACACCATGCGGGATCACGATTGCGTTCGGATGCCCCGCCGCGGACAGTGTCGCGGCGTCTTCCGCCGAATGCACGAAGACGACGTCAAAAGCTTTCGTCCACCGCAACGAGCCGCCGCGAAGCGCCTCTTTCACGCTGTGCATCGTGAGAACGCGCAACCGATACCTGGTTGATGGCAGCACCTGCGCCAACAGTTCCATATCCGGCGTGGAGAAATGGCCGGGATGATGCTGCATCCACAATACGTCCGCCCGTCCATGTTCCAGCTTTCCGGCGAGACGCTTCAGCGAGGAGAGATCGTAGCCCCAGAGCCGGGACATGCTGCGATGCGAGGTATCGGCTTCTTCAGGCGATTGTTCCGGCAGATCGTCGTTCATGATCCGCCGGGCAAAGACGTGGTCGATCCTGTTCGAAAAGGCAGGCTGCGAATAGAGATGCTGCGAATAGGTGGCAATGCCGCATTGCTGTTGCCATGAGGAAACGAGATCGATGGTCCAGTCACCTTTGGACTCGGCGGCAACGACAGGCGGCTTGGCCAAGGCGGCAAGGGCGCGAACCGCCACCGAACGCCAGGTGAAATGAGCAGCCAGCAGCTTCTGTGCCTGCTGGCAGCGCATGCGCGCCTCGTCGGGATGATCGAGCACGGCACGCATCTGTGCGCCCAGATGATCCACCGACGGCTCGGCCCAAAGACTATAGGAGCCAGCCACATGGGCCCTCGATGCGGACATATGGAAATCGACCAACCAGGCGGTATCGGGACGACAAAAATCAAGCTGACCGCTGTAATTGGTCGTCACCACGGGAATATTCAGCAGCATGGCCTCGGCCAGAGGCAAAGCGAAACCCTCGCCCCGACTGGGCGCAACCACCATGGCGGCAGAGCGATAAAGGGCCTGCAGTTGGGCTTCATCATAATATTGATCGATAACCGTGATCGGAGGCGCGCCGGCTAACCTGTCTTGCCTCTCCGCAAGCACGGATGAAAGTATGGTGTCCGGGTTCGGAAAGGTCTTGATCACCAATTCCACCGCATCGTCCGACCGGAAGCTGCGCAGAAACGCCTCGATCAGGACATCAATGCCCTTGCGCGGGAAGCAGGACGAAACATGAAGGATACGTTTGCGCCCATTTTCCGGCAATGGTGACAGCGAATGATCGATGGATTTGGATATATGATCACAACCTGCCCCGACGACCTCGATCGGAATTGTCACGCCGGAGCGCGCAAAGCCCTCTTTGATGAAGTTTGCCGTCACCATAACGAGATCGAGATCGCGATTGAATCTGTCCACGAGATATTGTGGGAATTCGAGCTCTTCCCAGGCGAAGGGGCCGTAGACATTGATACGCCCAACCATGTCGTGGGTTGCTGGTGGCCAGGTATTTCTCAGATGGATGTCAAACTTTTCGTTCGCGGGATAATCCTCGCGCATATGACTCATGATGTCAGGCGCGGCAACGAGGCGGGCGTCGGTTTGCCAATCCTCTTCGGGCGTGTGGCAGACCAGGTTCACGCCGAGATCAATCAGCGCGCGAGCGAAATTGCGATTGACGATGGCAAGGCTATAATCGCCTTTGAATACTCCGTCGTAAAAGACGGTTTTGCCGGCAAATTTTTCAACTAATAATTTTTCCTCAATGCCACCAGCATCAAGCGAATAGGGCGACACAGCACCTTCATAACGCATTCACCACTCCCAAGCCCCGCAACAAAAGAAACAGGCGGGATGCCGCGCGAAACAAAGCTTCGCCTATTGTACGAAGGATTGAATGCCCGAATCACCGCCTCCCGGTTCATTTTTTTTGAAGCGGACGGCTAAAGCCGTCCGCCCTATGGCTCAAGTTGAGGCTTAGGAAGCCTTTGCATCTTCGACGATGTAGCCCAGTTCCTCGGCGCGTACGCTGAGAGCATGACGGGCCTTTTCGAGGACGGCTCCGGCGTAGACCGGCGGATAGCACCAGTCGTTCCAGTTCCGCGATGCCCCGGTCCCAAATGCGCCAAAGCGCAGAACGCCAGGCTCAAGGAAGGACAGACGTCCGCCAAGATCGAGGTAGGTTTCGGTCTGGGCGCCTTCCGCCAGGACGACGCTGTGTTGCTCCAGCTCGATGTGGTAATATTCGAACGGGTCGAGCGCCGTCTCCTGGGTGACGGTCGTTCCGTTGACGAGGAACTTTGCCGGAATCAGCGACCCCTCCAGGAACATGCAGTGATCCGGAGAAATGAAGAGGTCTCGTTCCGGAATATTCTCCGCGATCGAGCCTGCCTTCATGCGGACCGGCAGCGTATCGCGCGGCTTGTCGATCGCCTTCGGATCAAGCCGGCGGCGGCCGACCCATCTGATATCCGCAACACCCTTGTGAGTGATCACGAGATCGCCGACGCGCAATTCCTCGACCGGTATATCGCCTTCCGGCGTCCGGATGAGCGTGCCGCGCAGGAAGCAGCTCGTGAAGGTCAGCGTGTCGGTGGCGTCGTCGTAGGTATAGGTGACGCCAGCGGGGATCGTGTAGGAGGCGACCGTGGTGGGGATACCAAGGAGCCCAGGCGTGGTGAAGGTAACGGTATTGCCCGTTTGCGAGACGGCGGTCGTTCCGACAACCTCGATCTTGTCACCGACCTGAACATTGATGACATTCGGCGGCGTCGAAAGGTTCAGATTGATCCCGCCGGAATTATAGATGAAGGTGCCGGTGCCGTTGGCGTTGGCGAAGTCAACGGTGACGCCGTTCAGCAGACCGATGGTAAGCAGGCCCGTTTGAACTTCGACGCTGGAATTTGCTCCGGGCTGGTAAACGAAGGTCGAGCCGGCCGATACACCTGCAAGGTCGCTGTTGACGAGCACGTGGGCGCCGTTGATCGCCTGGATTGTCGTGTTCGAGACGATACCGCCGCCGATCACGTTGGTGATGGTGACATCGACACCATCGACAATCACCGTGCCGTTGGAGACCAGACCGAGTGCAATGGTATCGGAAGCGGTGCCAGCATTACTGCTGTCGATGGTAGTTGTACCATTATTGATGAGACCAATATTAATCAACGCCATGTTACTGTCCTCTCTCTGAGACTAAGACGAGCCACTTGTCAGAATTTATAGTTCAACCCCACGCGGATGCTGTGGAAATCAGGGGTTGCCTTGCTCCACAGGTTATCTCCCCCAGCATTGAATTTCCCAAAGTCGATGTATTGATATTCCAGCTTCGCGGTCACGTGATCCGTGAAGGCGTGCTCGACGCCGGCGCCGAGTACCCAACCAACCTTGGTTTTGTCTTCATCAAAGCTGCCGACACCAGCCAGCGATCCTTTGTAGTCGATATGCCCATAGGCGAGACCGCCGGTGGCATAGAACAAGGTGGTGTCATAGGCGTAACCGACGCGCGGACGAACGGTGCCGAACCAGTTGATCTTCGATGATCCACGCGCACCATCATTGCTAAGTGAATCGTTAATATTGGCGCCCTGGAAATCGGCTTCGAGGCCAACCACCCAGTTCGGATCCACCTGGTAGTTGTAGCCGATCTGGCCACCACCGAAAAAGCCGGACCCTTCAAGCTTACCGAACTTGCCAAGAAAGGTGCCACCGGAATGCAAACCATAATCATCATGGACGCCGAAGCCGCCGCCGCCGTTCACACCGGCATAGAAGCCTGTCCAGGTGAATACGGGCTGCTCGATTGGCGCCACCGGCGGCGTCTCAACCGAGAGATCTGCTGCGTAACTCGCACTCGCCAAACCAAACGCGAAAAGGAAAGCGGTGGATCCGAGTAGCTTATGCATTCAAAATTCTCCTCAAGGCAAATCATGGATTAACATGCAACTTCAGCAAGTTGACGTCGCAGCCATAATATAGACTTGATTACATGTGTAAATACGAACATTCGCATATATATTTCCGATATGTAAGCATTCCATGTATAAGTATGTCGTAATTCGTATTGAAAAATATTGCGAACTATCCTTTTAGAGCTGACCATATTCGCGCCGATGCGCGCGTTTTGTTCGCTGATGCGAGAGGCCGATATGTCGGCTCCGATTCGACGTCAGGCAGTTTTGCGTCAGCAAAGCAGCGGGCGTCTTCGTCCGGCACAAAAACCTTCCCCCTTACTGCTATCCACAATCATGGGCTTAGGTGCTGACGTCATCGGGCCCGTGCTGTCGTTTTTCAAATAGACCGGTTCTGCCACAATCGTCAGGTTTGTCCTGCTGTTACGGATTGAGATTTGTGGCAGCCGGAGGCTCAACGGGGCGGACCACTCAATTGGGTCGTTGAGCCTCCCCTTAATCACCCAAGCCGCCGCACCTTCCAACGAACAAATCCGTTGAAACTCCAATGCGTCTGCTCTGCTTGTCATTGATTCGACCGGAGAGGCGATGCTGACCCACATGTCGAAGCCAGACCGACAGCCCTGAAGCCATTTCGGCGCGATGTCGGATTTTACGGATGAATGGCGTCTCGGCGTGCACAAACCGTCTCCGGTCGTTCGCCCCCACCGTGGATTTGAGCCTCCGGACGCAATCAGACTTCTGCTGTCGTTTCCCGCATGGACTGACCGCGGCAAGCGGTACACATCTGGGCCGCTGTCGCAACCGCCAAATTGCGATGGCAGGAGGTTCGGCTATTTGCTCGGAGCGGTGGTCGGACCTCCACCACCTGAAAGGACGACATCACCCGTCCTTCGCTTGCCCGGCAAACATTGAGAAGCCGGCAAGCAGAACAATCTCGGCTACTTTCCCGGAAAACTCATCCCCCATGCCGCGCAGCGAACGCCTGCGCGATCCATCGAAAGCGGCAGGGATCGGACATGTTAAAGGAGAATGCGGATGCCTGCCTCATTGGCGGCATTGATGAAGGCTTGCCGGACGCTTTCCGATGAAACCCGATGGTTGATGCCATCGATGCAAGCCTGAAGCGCCTCCTCAAAAGCCTGGCCCTTGCTGCGAGCCGGCCAGAGATCCGTAAGACATCCGACGGCTTTCTCGACATTATCAACAACGAGGTATCCGCCGCCACTTCGGATCGCGATCTGGACTGGCGCAAAGCCTGGAAGGCTGCCGTCTGCCGAATCGACGCCGTTTTCGAGCATTTCTCGAAAACGTTTGGCGGTTACCCGGCCGATCTTCTCTATTTTTTTCTCGATCGTCGCGCCATGAGCAACATTATCGCGATCGGAGGTTGCAGTTCCAGCATCCTCCAAGCCACCAAACAATGGATCTTTTGACATTGCCAAACATGGCTGGGTATGGATCGCAAATTGGGAGACATCGAGTGGGATAGAATCTCTAAAAGTGCCGCCGATATCGAGGTCGGCGCGAAGGCTCTTATTATTCTGCCGCATGCCAATATGTCCTAACAATTGCGTACCAAACCCGCTCCCTAGCGGACCTGCACAGCCGCGATACAGTGCTTCACTAATAATTCCAGTCACACTAAAGCAATTCTCATGGCCCAATTAGGGCCGTCCGGCATTTTTTGACAGACATAATACCAATAAAAGTCATTCCGTTGGTATGTGTCGAATTGTTAGGCTTCTCTCTAGATTTGCATATTTATAAAACTTTCTGGTTGTGGTGTCCAGCGTCGGTTTCATATTTGACATCGTGTTCCAATACTGGAACACTTGGCCGCCATCATTGAGGACTGTCAAAATGAGTTCCCTTGAGGATGCCGTCGCTATTCTGGCTTGCTTCTCACCGGAAGAACCGGCGTTGACACAGGCAGAACTGACGCGGAGAGTTGGGCGCCCGAAGGCGACGGTCTCGCGCGTCATGCGCACCTTGCGCGAGAGTGGAATCCTGGAGTTTGAACCGACAGGCAGACTCTATTCTCCGGGCCTCCGGCTCTTCGAACTCGGACAGATCTGTCGCGCCAATCATGCTTTTCTGGATATGGTCCAGAAACGCCTGGAAGACATCTGCAGGATCGGGGGGCATACGGGATACATCTCCGTGTTCGACGGCACACAGATAGTCGCTCTCAGGATCGTTCGCGGCTCCAGCCCACTGGCGATCGCGGCGGTGCCAGGCCACCGCATGCCGTTGCATGCGACATCAAGCGGTCGCGCCATGCTGGCATTGCTGAGCGATCGGGAATGGCGCCACCGTTTACCGGATCCCCTGCCCTTCGTATCGCCGAACAGTCCACTCGACCACGATGCCCTTCTCAAACGCATCCAGAAAATCCGGGCGACAGGACGCTCCTCCGCCTCCAACGAAACACTGCACGGCGTTTCCTCTCAAGGCATTGCGTTGCGCGATCCCGAGAGCGGCGAGATCATCGGCGTCGCCATTTCCTACCCGGAAAGCATGGCAACTGATGAACTCAAACAGATGATCGGCAATCTTCTCGACCAGATGAAGTCGGAGCTGACACGACGGGGCAACGCAATCTGACAACGCATTTCAATCACCAATTACAGGCATTTGAAATACATGGCCTAGTTGTGGAAAGCGTGCAACGATCGTGGGGTGGCGCACCCGAACGGGTGCGCCCCGTCTTCACATGACCAGAAAGGTCGATGGCGCAACCTGCAATGCAGCGGCGAGCCGCCGAAGTTTTGCCGGATCTGCATCAGCACCAAGCTCGATCTCGGAAATCTCGTCTTGGGTAAGGCCGCAGGTCTCCGACAGATCGGCGATCGTATAGCCAATGGCCTCGCGGGAACGCCTGACGGCGGTACCGATTTCAGAATGAGGAACCACGGAAGCTTTCGAACTATTGAGGTTGTTGGGGGTAATGGACATGAATTTCTCCTTCCAAAGTCCACCGGCAAGCCAAATGCCGGGTGAAGGCAGCTATGCAGCCATGAGCAATCTCGGCCTAAACAGACGCGGCCGAGCGCACGGCCAATATAGTCATGGATGCTTAGCAAACAAGTGCCGAAGTTTGTCGCTATAATCCATCCGGTTCGAGAGCCGGATTTTTCGGTTCATCGGCATGTCCGGACGCAGCCATTCCGGCTTCCTTGCCTTCGCCGCGCGCACTTCCATGGCACGCGGCGAAAGGGAGAGGATCGTCCTGATGGCGAAGCCCCGGCGAGTGAATGCTATCCGAGCGCCTGGCTTGCCAATCCATAGGTCAGCGGCAAGCCGTCGCGGGGCGGGCCGCCGTCACCGCGCAACCAGGAGCGACGCAGCGACATGCTGGTAACGGTATCGTAGATCGACAATCCCGATTGCATGATGAAACGTGGGAAGGTGCCGCTCTGCTGGCGGGTGTCAATCCGCAGGAAACTGCCGGCATGATCCGCGATATGCGGACGCGTCACGGCGATTGCCTCTTCGTCGCTTGACGCCACCACCGGGCCGATCACATGACCGCGCCCAAAGCGACGGCACAACGAAAAAGCAATTATTCGGCCACTCCGGACGAGTGCCACACCCTTCGAGACGCTGAGAAGGCGCGCGAGAATGGGCGTGCGATCCGCCCCATAGGCCGCCAGATCCAAAGCCGCGATCTCCGCGAGATCAGTTTCATCGACCGATCGCAATAACGTGCCCGGCGGTAACGGCGCCACGGGCGGAGAGACCGCCTCGCCGTTGCATTGATAGACAATCCTCTCGGTTTGGAAGCCAAGCGAGTCATAGAGCCGTTTGGCGGAACGGGTCGCGCTGAGGCCGAGCGCCCGCGAACCGGTCCGCGCGATGACATGCTCCATCATCCAGCGGCCGGTTCCGAGCGCCTGTAATCTCGGAGAGGTGATCACCATGCCGAAGGTCGCGAAGTCGGGCGCGAAATCGAACCACATGGCCGAGCCCAGGACGCGACCAATGGCATCATGCGCCACGATGCCCCGCCCCATATCGCGAACGATCTGCCAATCCTCGGCGCGATGCGGCCAGCCGACCGACAGGGACAGCGCATGCAGGGCATCGAGATCGGCGTCATTGATCTCACCGATGGTCAGTTCGAAGGAATCCAGTTGGATCGACCTCGATCTTGCCATGACTGCCTCCCCTCCTGGCAAACGCGTTCCTCGATGAGCCCCGCACGCACGCCGGGCGATTGGATGAATAGACTCTTGAAATTCCGCGGGCGACGATGCCCTCGCTTCGGTTGTAACGGCGCTCGCGCAACAGAATACGCTTGATATCCCGGTAAATTTGGAAGAATCCACCAAAGCCGTCGAGCTTTCGGCAGGCAGACGACAGGCTCTGCCTTATTCTTGAGAAAGTCTCTCGCTCCAGAGATACTGCTTCCTCCACTTGTTTCAGAGATCCATCGATGTCTCCTCCCGTCGGCCGCGTCACCAGTAACCAGGACCTTCCGAAATCGGCCGATGTCATCGTGCTCGGCGGCGGCATGGCCGGCGTTGCGGCGGCTTACGAACTCGCCAGGCGCGGCACGTCCGTCGTCCTTATCGAAAAGGGCGTGATTGCCGGTGAACAATCGAGCCGCAACTGGGGCTGGTGCCGCCAGCAGAACCGCGATCCGCGGGAACTACCGCTCGCGCAGCTTGCCCTGCGCCGATGGGAAAACCTCAATTCGGAACTCGGCGAGGAAACCGGCTTTCGTCGCACCGGTCTCATCTATGCGTCTACGCAGAAAGCCAGCATCGACACCTGGGAACGATGGGGTGTCATCGCCAGAAGCTACGGTGTCGACACGCGAATGCTGACGGGGAACGAATGCGCCGCGATGCTTCCCGGCAACAGCCGTCGCTGGAACGGTGGCGTCTATTCCCCGACCGACGGGCGAGCAGAACCCGAGCTTGCCGTACCGGCCCTGGCGCGCGGCGCCCAGCGGCTCGGTGTCGTCATCCTCCAGAATTGCGCGGCCCGCGAGTTGGAAACGGAAGCCGGACGCGTCAGCGGTATCGTTACGGAAAAGGGCAGTATCCGCGCCGCCGCCGTCCTCGTTGCCGGCGGCGCCTGGAGCGGCATGTTCCTTAGGCATCACGGCATTCGCTTCCTGCAGGCAAGCGTCAAATCCACCTCGTTCTACACCACCGCCGCGGCCGCCGTGACGGAAGGTGGCATTGCGATGGAGGAGGTAACCATGCGCCGCCGGCTCGATGGCGGCTATACCGTCGGCCTGAGCGGTCTCGGCCAGTTGCAGATTACGCCCTACGGCCTGCTGCAGGCCCGCGAATTCTGGCGCACATTTCAGATAAGGCGAAAGGGCCTGACCTTTGCCCTCAGCCGTCAATTCCTCGAGGGGCCGGAAGCAATCATTCGCTGGAAGGCGGATGGTGTCTCGCCCTTCGAACGCATCCGCACGCTCGATCCGCAGCCGGACGCTCATCTCGTCAAGCGCGGCATCGACCGGCTGGTATCGACCTATCCGGCCCTTGCCGGCATCCGCCCGGCGCAAAGCTGGGGCGGCATCGTGGATTCCACCCCGGATGCCATACCGGTGATTTCCGCTATTGCGTCGCAGCCCGGCCTGTTCGTTTCGGCGGGTTATAGCGGCCACGGTTTCGGGATCGGCCCTGGAGCCGGCGTGCTTGCCGCCGATCTCATTCGCGGCGACAAGCCCTCGGTCAATCCCGCCCCATTCCGCTATGAACGCATGATCGACGGTACCGACCTCGGAAAGCCTGGAATGCTGTGATGACGGCTCGAGTGGCCAGCACCGTCTGAATAGAGAAAATCGGATCGACATGCGGTCGACCGGCCCCACTTCGGCGTATCCTGCCGTTGCAAACCCGGCAACATACGCAAAGCAAGCGCGAGAGAACCCATGGCTTTTCTATTCAATTCCGATGCGGAACGGGCGAAGATCTTCGCCGCCGCCTTTGCGCGCGAACTGCCCTCCCTCCCCTTCATCTCCGATGCGGCCAACGTCGATCCGGAAACGGTCAAATATCTGATCACCTGGACGGCGCCGGCCGATCTCGACCGCTATCAAAATCTGGAAATCCTGTTCTCGATCGGCGCCGGCGTCGACCAGTTTCCGCTTGCAACGTTGCCTGAGAAGGTGAAACTCGTTCGCATGGTCGAGGATGGCATCGTCCGGATGATGCAGGAATATGTGACGCTCGGCGTCCTTGCGCTGCATCGTGACCTGCCGGGCTATCTTGAGCAGCAGAGGTCGGAAAATTGGGCCTCCCGGCCGGTCCGCCAGGCACCCGACCGGTGTATCGGTGTGCTCGGCCTCGGCAATCTCGGCCTTGCCGTCCTCGAGCGCCTGCGCCCATTCGGCTTCCCGCTTCGCGGATGGAGCCGCTCGCCGCGTGCCGTTGAAGGCGTCGCCTGCTATCACGGCACGGACCAATTGCCGGAGTTCCTGGCGGAGGTCGATATTCTCGTCTGCCTCTTGCCGCTGACGCCGGAAACGCGCGGCATACTGAACGCCGATCTCTTCAAGGCCCTGCCGCAAGGCGCCGGCCTCGTGCATGCCGGTCGCGGTCAGCAGCTCGACGCGACAGCGCTCATCGATGCGCTCGACAATGGCCACCTCAGTGGTGCGGTTCTCGACGTCACCGATCCGGAGCCACTACCGGCCGAACACCCGCTCTGGCGCCATCCCAGGATCATCCTGACGCCGCACGTCGCCAGCGCCACCCAGCCGGAAACGGCCGCAAACACCGTCATCGCCAATATTCGCCGTCACGAGGCCGGACTTGACCCGATCGGTCTTGTCGACCGCAGCCGCGGCTACTGAACATCATCGCGAAAGGAATCCCATGTCCCTGCTGAAAACCATCGACCCCACGCCGTCATTCGAGCCGAAACAATCCAAGGCCATGCCGGAACGGCTGATCTCGGGAGATCCCTCCTTCAAGACCTGGGCGCAGGACAACACCCGCGACGGGATGATCAATACGGGTGTCTGGGAAGCAACACCGGGCGAAACCCGCTCGATCAAGGGCGAAACTTTTGAGTTCTGCCATATCCTTCAAGGCGTCATCGAATTGACCGAGGAAGGCGGCACGCCGGTTACCTATCGCGCCGGCGACAGCTTTGTCATGAAGCCAGGTTTCAAGGGCGTCTGGCGGACGATAGAAACCGTCCGCAAAATCTATCTGACGGTGACCTGATGACGAGCCTTGCGGACCTACCGGTCTTTGAGGCCGAACATAACGGCTACACGCTCAGCACGGATCGTGCTCGGCTCGATGTCGATCGAATCCATCACTATCTTGCGGAAGAATCCTACTGGGCGCGCGGCCTCGAGCGCGCCCTTTTCGAACGGGCGCTCGCCGGCTCCCTGCCGGTCGCGATCTACGCGCCGAATGGCGAGCTTGCCACCTTCGCCCGCGTTGTCACCGACCTCGCCGTCTTCGCCTATCTGCGCGATGTCTTCACCTTGCCGGAACACCGCGGCCAAGGGCTCGCGACCTTTCTCGCGCAGGCGATCCGCACCCATCCAGAGCTGAAAACCGTGAGCTCCTGGATGCTGGCGACACGCGACGCTCATGCGGTCTATGCAAAAGCCGGCTTCGAGCCGGTTCCGCATCCAGAATATTATATGAGCATCCGGAAAAGCGATTAAACTCCATAACCAAGAGTTATGGGTTCCATGCCTTTTGTTCTTGGCGGTCACGGCTCTCTTGCGCCATCCTGGGTAGCGACAGCACAAGGAAGCAGCACATGAGCTATCGCATCGGGGTCGACGTCGGCGGCTCCTTCACCGATTTTGCGGTGTTCGACGAGGCCGACGGGCGTATCACCACGCTCAAGGTCTTCTCCCGTCCGGACGAGCCGGGAGCGGAGATCACCGCGGGTCTTTCGACGCTCAAGACCCGCGACGGCCTCGACCCCGCCAAGGTCAGCTATTTCACCCATGGGACGACCGTCGGCGTCAACACGGTCATCCAGCGCAACGGCCACGACCTCGCGCTATTCACCACGCGCAATTTCGAGGACGTGCTGCAGATCGCACGCCTGAAGATCCCGCAGATCCACAATCTCTATTCGGTGCGGCCCGAGCCGTTGATTGCGCGTGACCGCGTGTTCGGTATCGACGAACGAACCATCGCGACCGGTGATATCGTCACCGCGCCCCAGAAAGACGACATCGAGAGGATCGTACGTGCGGCTGAAGCTGCCGGCTGTAAGGGCATCGTCATCGCCTTCCTCAATGCCTATCGTAACCCTGCGAACGAACTTGCCGTCAAGGCGATGATCGAAAGGTTCGCTCCGGACTTGCCGGTCTTCTCCTCCGCGCAAACCTGGCCGATCATACGCGAATATGAGCGCACCATCACGGCGGTGATCAGCGGCTATGTGCAGCCGCGCGTTTCCCGTTATCTCAACCGTTTCGAAAGCGTTCTGCGACAGGAGGGGCTTGCCTGCCCGCTCCTGATCACCAAGAGCAATGGCGGCGTGATGGGCATCGACCAGGCGCGGAACGATTGCGTGCAGATGATCCTCTCCGGAACGGCATCCGGGGTGATCGGCGCGGGGTACCTCGCCAAGGCAAGTGGCTTCGACCGCATCCTCAGCCTCGACATTGGCGGCACCAGCGCCGATGTCGCCGTCATCGTCGACGGCCTGCCGCAATATGGCGTCGGCGAGCTGATCGGAGATTTCCAGATCCACATTCCCTCGGTCTCGGTAAGTTCGGTTGGACAGGGCGGTGGCTCGATCGCCTGGGCGGATGCCTTGGGCATGCTCCAGGTTGGACCTTACAGCGCCGGCTCGACGCCGGGACCCGCGTGCTATGGGCGCGGTGGCGCCAGGCCGACGGTCACCGATGCAGTGGCTGCCTGCAACCTGCTCGGCCACATGCCGCTCGGCTATGGGGCAGTCCAGGTCGATGTCGCCGCCGCCCGCGCGGCGATCGCTCCGCTTGCGACAACGCTCGGCGGCACGATCGAAGCGACGGCGGGCGATATCATCGATATCTCCATCTCGGGCATGTATGCCGAGGTCAGCGGCTTGATTTCCCGCTTCGGGATAGACCCGCGCGAATTCCACCTTTTCGCCTTCGGCGGTGCCGGCGCCATGCTCGCCTGCTTCCTGGCGCGTGAACTCGACATGAAGGGCGTGGTGGTTCCGCCGACGCCCGGCGTCGTATCGGCGCTCGGCGGCCTGATCGCCGACCTGAAGAACGACTTCATCCGCACGGTCTATTGCGACGTCACACCGGAGGCAATGGCAAGCGTCGCTGCGCCCTATCGCGAACTGAAAGCCGAAGCCGAGCACTGGCTGCGGCAAAAGCAGGGCTTCTCCGGCCCGGCACTCGTCCGGGTGTTCGCCGACATGCGCTATCAGGGCCAGTCCTACGAGATCGAAGTCGCACTGGAGGGCAATTGGCTCGAAGAGGTCGATACCGATGCCATCGCGAATGCCTTCCATGCGGAGCATGAACGGCTTTTCGGCCATGCGGCATCGGCGGCGCCAGTGCAGATGGTCAACCTTCGCCTGACCATATCGGGCGCGACGCCGAAACCGTTGCTGACCCAACTCAGCCCTGCCCTGCAACCGGCCCGGCCGCGTTTTTCGGTCGAAGCCTGGTTCGATGGCCGACCGACGACGACCGCCGTCTACCATCGCAGCGATCTTGGCGCGGGTCATCGCCTGGCCGGGCCGGTAATTATCGCCCAGGACGATACCACGACGGTAGTTCCGCCGGATTTCATCGTCGATGTCGACAGCTTCGGCAATCTCGTCATTACCCGCGTGGAGGCCTGACATGGCGATCGATCGCAGAAATCTGAAGGTGCTCGCCAACTTCTGCGCGGCAGCCGCCGACGCCATGGCGTTCACGCTGATGCGTACCGCGCATTCCGCTTTCGTCAAGGAAACCGAGGATTTTTCCTGTCAGGTGGTGACGCGCGAGGGGCTTGCCTTTGCAAGTCCGCGCCAGTTCGGAGCACCCTGGTATAGCGGCATTGATTACAGCCCGCTCCTTGCCATGTTCGATGATTATGCCGAGGGTGATATCTACATCACCAATGATCCCTATAACGGCTTCGTCGCGACCCATTCGCCCGATATCCACATTTGGAAGCCGGCGTTTCGTGGCGGCGAGATCGCCTGCTTCGTCGTCGGCCATATCCACAACACCGATGTCGGCGGCGCCGTCCCCGCCTCGCTGTCGCGCTCGCTCACCGAAATCGAGCAGGAAGGCTTGCGCATTCCGCCGGTCAAGCTCGTCGAGAACGGCGCGCTGAACGATTTCGTGCTGCGCACCATCCGCGCCAATGTTCGTCTGCCGGACCAGAATATCGGCGACCTCCACGCCCAGATCGCCGCCGTCAATATCGGCGAGCGCAAGCTAAAGGAAATCATCTCACGCTTCGGCCTTGAGGATTTCATCGACGGGGTCGGCCAGATCCTCGACTATGCCGAGGAGCAGACGCGCGCCATTCTCCGGCGCGTGCCCGATGGAGACTATTTCTTCGCGGATTACGCCGACGAGGATTCGGTCGGCGGCAAACCCTGCCGGGTGGCCCTGACGCTGCGCATCCGCGATGACGAGATCGAACTCGACTATACCGGCAGCGATCCGCAACTGGGGTCGTCGCTCAACATGCCCACCGGCGGCCGCGAGCGTCATCCACTGGTGATGGTCGGCCTCACCTATGTCTTGTACACGCTCGATAACTCCCTCCTGCTCAACGCCGGAACGCTTCGGCCAGCGCGGGCGGTGCTCCCAGAGGGCAGTATCGTCAACTGCCAGCGTCCCGCCGCCGTCGGCATGCGTTCCCTCACCTGCGCCATGACCCAGATCGTCACGGTCGGCGCCTTCGCCAGGGCTCTTCCCGAGCTGATGCCGGCCGCATCCCCCGGCGGCAATGCCATCATGAACATCAAGACCAGTGCCAGAAACGGCCGGCCGGTCATGGCCTCGATCGGCCCGGTCGGCGGCGGTGGCGGAGGAGCCCCGCTCAGCGACGGAAGTGACGGCGCCGGCGGCGCCACCGGCTTCCTGCGCAACACCCCGATCGAAATCAGTGAAGCGGAGGTGCCGATCCGCTTTCTGCGCTACGGGCTGGAAACCGACACCGGCGCACCCGGCCGCTATCGCGGCGGCCTGTCGGCGGTGATGGAGTTTCAGGTCTCGGCGCCGGAAACCGTCGTGACGGCGCGCAACCGCAATCGTTCCATCATGGGTTCCTGGGGTCTCGATGGCGGCCATGCCGGCATGGTTTCGCGCTTTCTCTGCAACCCCGGTAAGGACGACGAGATTTCACTCGGCAATACGGACATCGTGCATTGCAATCCGGGAGACGTGATCCGCGTCGTCGGCCCAGGGGCCGGCGGCTATGGCGACCCATTCCAGCGGCCGGTCGAAAGCGTCGCCCAGGACGTGCGTCGCGGCGCCGTCTCGCTTGAAAGCGCGCGTCGCGACTATGGCGTGGTGTTGTCGAATGGTGAGGTCGATCGCGAGGCGACGGCAGTGCTGCGGGCGCGCCGACCATCCAGAGCCGACCCCGTCACCTATTCTGCCGAGCGGATCGTCTTCGAAGCGGTCTGGACGGAGGAACGCTACACCTTGCTAACAGCGTTTCTCGCTGGAATCCCCGTCGGTTGGCGCTTTTTCCTGAAGCACAGGATCTTCGATGCTGTCGCGTCCCACCAACGGGAATCGGATGACGGGATCGGCGAAGAGATGCGCGCCATCTTCGCCGACATGCGAGAACGCTACGGCGTTTGACAGTTTGCAACGATTGGTTATGACATCCATAACCTGAAGGCAGATCGATGAACCCACGCCAGCTAGAAATCTTCCGGGCGATCATGCGCGACGGCACGCTGACGGCGGCAGCGAATTCGCTTGGGATCTCGCAGCCGGCGGCCAGCAAGTTCCTGCATCATCTGGAAGACCAGCTCGGCTATACGCTATTCGACCGCATCGCCGGGCGGCTGGTGCCGACCATGGAGGCAAATCTGCTGTTTGCCGATGCCGACAGGGTGTTTCGCGAAATCGAAGCCCTGAAGTCACTAGCCAGGGACATCGGCGCCCGGAAGATTGGCCTGCTGCGGCTCGGGATCAGCCTAGCAGTTACCTACTCGGTACTGCCGAAGGCGCTCTTGCGGTTTCGCGACAAACACCCGGAGGTGAAGGTTCATCTCCATGCCCTGCCGAAACGCGAGATCGCCGAAGCACTGCTTCTCGGTGACATCGACCTCGCCGTCACCCTGTCGGTGATCGAAGCCCCGACCGTTCGAAGCGAAATCCTCGGCGATATCCCGATCGTCGCCGTGATGCGGGCCGATGATCCGCTGGCATCGAAGGCGAGTGTTGGTCCTGCCGATCTAGAGGGTTTGCCGCTGATCTCCTACGGCTCGCATGCGGACATCGGCGCGGCGATGGACGACGCCTTTGCGAGCTGCGGCCGACATCGCAACGTTGCCATCCAGATCGCTTCCTCCGTTGGCGCGGTGCCTTTGGTGCGCGAGGGCCTCGGCATTGCCCTGGTCGACGGGCTGGTGGCGTGGCACGGCTTCGAGGGGCTGGTCGCTCGCCCCTTCGAACCTAGGCTTGCCATGCAGATGGTGGCGGCGACCAACGACGCCCGGCCCGCCTCGCGGTTTGTGCAGCCCTTCCTCGTCACGCTGCGCGCCGTTCTCTGACGCGCCGAATCTTGCACTGAAACGGTGGCGGCAAACGGGATATTCCGTCGCAACAGCGAGAGCACTCGATTGAAACTGCCAGAGCATAAACGATAGGCTTGGGCGACCCGGCGGCAAGGAACAGCCATGACCCTCAGTTTCGACCCAGATTCGCTCGAACTTCCAAGCGGACATTTCATCGACGGCCGCTATGTGGCCGCAAGCGGCGAAATGGCCATGCGCCGCCCTTCGGATGGTGCTGCCTTTGCGGATTGCCCGATCGCCGGGAGGGATGTCGTCGATCAGGCCGTCGAAGCCGCGAACAAGGCGCTGAAGACGAGTGGCTGGGCGACCCTTCGGCCGCGCGAACGGACGAAGGCCCTGGTGCGGTGGGCCGACCTCATGGAAGAGGAAGCCGTGAACCTGGCGCGCCTGGAAGCCGTATCTTCGACCCGCCCCATCGGGCACCTAGTTGCCGGCGACGTCGCGATCACCGCCGAGCAGATCCGCTTCTTCGCCGAATTCGCCGACAAGGAAGGCAGCGACCTCGTGCCGACCGATGGCAACAGCCTCGGCATGATCATGACCGAACCCTATGGCGTCGTCGGCGCAATTACGCCCTGGAACTTCCCGATTTCCATGGCCGGCTGGAAGATCGGCCCCGCGCTCGCGGCCGGCAATGCCATCGTGCTCAAACCCTCCGAGATGACGCCGTTTTCGACCCTCTATATGGCGGAGCTGTCGGTGCGTGCCGGGATTCCGGCCGGCCTGATCAATATCGTCCTTGGCGACGGTCCGACCACGGGTGCTGCCATCACCGGCCACCCCGGTATCGGCAAGATCAGCTTCACCGGCTCCACCGGAGCCGGTTCGGCGATCATGGAGAATATTGCCCGCACCGGCGTAAAGCCGATGACGCTGGAACTGGGCGGCAAGAGCCCGCAGGTCGTCTTTGCCGACGCCGACCTCGATCTGGCCGCCGAGGCGATTGCCCGCAACATTCTCTCCAATGCCGGGCAGGCCTGCGTCGCGGGTTCGCGGCTGATCGCCGAGCGCTCGATCGCCGAACCTTTGGCGAAAGCTATCCTGACATATATGCGCAATATCAAGCCCGGCCCGACCTGGGACGAGAACAGCCAATATTCGCCGATCATCTCGGAGCGCCAGATCGGGCGCATCGACAGCCTTGTGCAAGCGGCAATCGATGCCGGTGCAGAATGCCTGACCGGCGGCTCGCGGCTCGACCGGCCGGGTTATTTCTATGCTCCAACGTTGCTTGCCGGTGTAGATCAGGCATCGCCCGCCGTCACCGAGGAGATTTTCGGGCCGGTGCTGACGCTACAGACCTTCGAGACGGAGGAGGAAGCGCTATTGCTTGCCGATCATCCGACTTATGGGCTTGCAGCGGGGCTGTTCACGCGCGATCTTTCTCGCGCCGTTCGCGTCACGCGCCAGCTCCAGGCGGGGACCATATGGGTCAACCGCTACGGGCGCTCGCGCGACCATATTCTGCCGACCGGCGGCTACAAGAGCTCCGGCATCGGCAAGGACCTCGGCCGCGACGCCTATCTCGCCAATCGCCGCAGCAAGTCCGTGCTGATCAACATTTGAGGACCTGACATGAAGACCTATAAAATCGCTCTTATCCCCGGCGACGGCATCGGCAAGGACGTTATCGCCGCCGCATGGCAGGTGCTGGAGAAAGTCGCAGCCAAGGCGGGCTTCGGGCTTCAGCCGACCAGTTTCCCCTGGTCCTGCGCCTACTACAAGGAAACGGGCGCGATGATGCCGGCGGACGGCATTGCGACACTGCGCGGTTTCGACGCCATCCTGCTCGGCGCGGTCGGCTGGCCGGCAGAAGTTCCCGATTCCGTTTCGCTTCACGGCCTGCTGCTGCCGATCCGCAAGGCCTTCGAACAATATGCCAATATCCGGCCGCATCGGCTGCTGCCGGGAGTCGAGGGACCGCTGAAGGCTCGCGACTTCGACATCGTCTGCATTCGCGAGAACACCGAGGGCGAATATTCCGGCGCTGGCGGGCGCGTGCATCAGGGCACAGCAAACGAGGTCGCCGTCGAAACCTCGATCTTCACCAGAGCCGGCGTCGAGCGCATCCTGCGCTTCGGCTTCGAACAGGCCCGCGTGCGGCGCGGTAAGCTTGCCTCCGTCACCAAGTCGAATGCGCAGAAATATTCCATGGTCTTCTGGGACGAGATGACCGCGCGGCTGGCCGCCGAATATCCCGATGTCAGCGTCACGAACTATCACATCGATGCCATGGCGGCACGCATGGTGATGGCGCCGGAAAGCCTTGACGTCATCGTCGCCTCCAATCTGTTCGGCGATATCCTGACCGACCTTGGTGCCGCCATCCAGGGCGGCCTCGGCTTTGCCGCCTCCGCCAATCTCAACCCCGACCGCAGCGCACCGTCGATGTTCGAGCCGGTACACGGCTCCGCCCCCGATATCGCCCATCTCGGCATCGCCAATCCGATCGCCGCGATCTGGTCGGCCGCCATGATGCTCGATCATCTCGGCGAAAAGGCAGCCGCGGCCGCGATCATGCATGCCATCTCCGCCGCGACCGAGGCCGGTGTCGGTACGGTTCCCGGCAAGGACAAGACCGACGCAATCACCTATGCTGTGCTGAACACACTCGCCTGAACGACAAGGAAGCGACAATAATGGACCTCAAGGACAAGAGCCTGTTTCGCCAGCAGGGCCTGATCGGTGGAACTTGGCGCGATGCCGCCTCCGGCAAGACCGTCGACGTCATCGACCCGGCGACGCAGGCCGTGATGGGCACCGTTCCCGATATGGACGGAGCTGAAACCCGTGCCGCCATCGACGCCGCCAACGCCGCCTTCCCGGCCTGGCGCGAGAAGACCCATGCCGAGCGCGCTCTGCTGCTCGAAGCCTGGTACGATCTGATGATCGAGAATTGCGACGATCTCGGCCTGATCCTGACGACCGAACAGGGCAAACCGCTTGCAGAGGCATGTGGCGAAATCCGCTACGGCGCCTCCTTCGTCAAATGGTTTGCCGAGGAAGCTCGCCGCATCAACGGCACGACCATCCCCTCGCCGACCCGCGACCGCCGCATCGTCGTCCTCAAGCAGCCGGTCGGCGTCTGCGGCATCATCACGCCCTGGAATTTCCCGAATGCGATGATCACCCGCAAGGTGGCGCCGGCGCTTGCAGCCGGCTGCACCGTCGTCATCAAGCCCTCCGACTTCACGCCCTATTCGGCGCTGGCGCTTGGCGTTCTCGCCGAACGCGCCGGCATCCCCGCCGGCGTCATCAACATCGTCACCGGCATGCCGACCGAAATCGGCAATGAGCTGATGCACAATGAGGTGGTGCGCAAGATCTCCTTCACCGGCTCGACCCGCGTCGGCGCGCTCCTGATGCGCGGCGCTGCCGACAACATCAAGCGGCTCAGCCTAGAGCTCGGCGGCAACGCGCCATTTATCGTTTTCGATGATGCGGATCTCGATCTAGCCGTCGAAGGCGCCATCGCCTCCAAATTCCGCAATGGTGGTCAGACCTGCGTCTGCTCCAACCGCATCCTGGTGCAGGACAAGGTCTATGACGCCTTTGCCGAAAAACTTTCCGCCCGCGTCTCCGCCATGAAGGTCGGCCCGGGTACCCAGGCCGGCGTCGATATCGGCCCGATGATCAACGCGGCCGCCATCGACAAGATCGAGCGCCATGTCAGCGATGCCGTCGAAAAGGGCGCAAAGATCATTGCCAAGGCTTCAAACCTGCCGGAAGGCCGCCAATATGCCGCCCCGGTCGTGCTCTCGGGTGCGACCACGGACATGCTGCTCGCCAGCGAAGAGACGTTCGGCCCCGTCGCACCACTCTTTCGCTTCAAGACCGACGACGAGGCGATCGCCATTGCCAACGGCACGCCATTCGGACTGGCCGCCTATTTCTATACCGAAAGCCTCAAGCGCTCCTGGGCGGTCGGCGAAGCACTGGAATTCGGCATGGTTGGACTGAACACAGGCGCCATTTCGACCGAGGTCGCCCCGTTCGGCGGCGTCAAGCAATCCGGGCTTGGACGAGAAGGCTCACAACTCGGCATCGACGAATATCTCGAAATCAAGACCTTCCACATCGGCGGGCTTGCCTGACATATGAGCAAAGAAGGGTGCCGGCGAAAGCCGCGCCCTAACTAACTTGCAGAACGGGCACCGTGGCGGCTTCCTTGCCGTCACGAATTCATGCCTTCATAAGAAGGCCCGAAGCCAAGGCTTGGAAGGTCTCGACAGCCCTAGGCAGAACATGCTGCGGATCGTCGCTGGCAGCGACCCAGAGAGCGGCATTGAGCGCCACGCCGCTGAGAAGCCGGGCGGCGGCCTCCGCGTCGACCGGCTTGAGGATCTCCTGGGCGATAAGGCGCTCCACTGTCCGCTTGGTTGCCTGAAGACAGCTGCTTTGACTGGGCCATTTTGACGGATCACCCAACACCGCAGGTCCGTCGAGCAAAACGATGCGTTGCACCTCCGGAACAAGCGCCATCTCGATATAGGCCGCGCCTTCGGCAAGCAGCCCCTTCCAATCATCACCCGCGAGAACGCCGATCTCTTGGGCGCGTGACGCCATTTCCGAGTCGATCTGATCGACAACCGCCGCCAAAAGCCCGCGCTTGTCACCGAAATTATGGTAGAGCGCGCCCCGCGTCAGGCCGACTTCGGCGGTCAGCTCATCCATCGAGGCAGCCGAGTATCCTTTTTCGGCAAAGGCCTTTCGCGCGGCCGCAATCAGCTTGGCACGGTTCTCCTCCATCGTATCGACACGTCGCTTCGCCATCTCACCCTCAATTTCATATACACTGCGTATATCAATTTGACATACGGGCCGTATATGGCTATTTCACATACGTACCGTATATCAGATGATGCGACGGCCTGTGAAGCTCACAGTTCGTGCTGCGCTTATCTGTCGGCCATCAACGTCGATGAAGAAAGATCAGGAATGACCAAACGTGAAGCAATCTTCCCTGCCAACCGGCATGCCCTTTATGAAGAGCACGGCTATTCCGCTGCCATTCGGTCCGGAGACCTTCTGTTCGTGTCGGGGCAAGTCGGCAGCCGTTCCGATGGAACACCCGAACCCGACTTCGAACGCCAGGTCCAGTTGGCCTTCGAAAACCTCAAGGCAACGCTGGATGCCGCTGGCTGCACGCTCGATGATATCGTCGACGTAACGACGTTCCATACCGATCCCGAAAACCAGTTTCCGACAATCATGGCCGTCAAGCAGACGATTTTCAGCGAGCCACCCTATCCGAACTGGACCGCGATCGGCGTGAACTGGCTTGCTGGCTTCGACTTCGAGATCAAGGTCATTGCCCGCATCCCTTAAAAGGCATGATTCTTGAAATCTCCGACTATTGAAAGCGGTCGAGCGTCTTGTAGTAGGCGCCGACCAGCGGCAGGAACCAGGGCTTGCCGAAATGCCCCGGCACGGCTGGCCAGGCGAGATCCTTGAGCGGATTGCGATCCGTCTTGCCCAGGATGGCATCGGCGATCATCATGCCCATATGGGTGGCCATCTGCGCGCCATGGCCGGAATAGCCCATCGCGTACCACAGCCCATCGACATAGCCGGCACGCGGGAAACGGTCCTTGGTCATGTCGACCAGACCGCCCCAGCAATAGTCGATCTCGACCTTGGCCAGATGCGGAAAGATCTCGGCAAGGCCGGCGCGCAGGATTTCGCCGCTCTTGCCGTCGGAACGCTGATCCGACGTCGCGGAAAAGCGTGCCCGGCCGCCGAATATGAGGCGATTGTCCGGCGCAAGCCGGAAATAATTGCCGATATTGAGCGAGGTGACGCAGGTGCGATTGCCGGGCATGGTCGCGGCGACCTCGGTCTCGGTCAGCGGCCGCGTGGCGATGATGAAGCTGCCGACGGAGATAATACGCCGGCGGAAATAGCTGAAAATGCTGGGCGTATAGGCGCCTGTCGCCAGGAAGACGTTGTCGGCCGAAAGCTTGCCGCGCGGGGTCGTCAATTCATGCCGGCCGCCATTCACTTTCCTGTCGGTGACAGCGGCGTTCTCGAAGATCGTGGCTCCATGACGAACCGCAGCCTCCGCAAGGCCGACCGCATAGCGGCCCATATGCATCATGGCGCTCTTCTTGGAGAGCATCGCGCCATGAAACGCGGTAGATCCGACTTCCCTTTTGAGATCGTCAGCCGTCAACAGCGCGGTGTCCGGATCGATCTCGCGATTGACCGCCTCGAAATTCCTGGCGATCCCCTCGAAATGCGCCGGCTTGGACGCGAGCTTCAGCTTTCCGGCGCGCCGGAAATTGCAATCGATCGCCTCCTCAGTAACGATCCGTTCGACCGTATCGACGGCATCGTCGAAGGCGCGATAAAGCGCCTTTGCCCGCTCGACCCCGAGTTCGGCCTTGGCGGAGACGAAGCTGTGAGCGAGGCCGTTGTTGAGATGGCCGCCATTGCGGCCGGACGCGCCGGAGCCGACCGTGCCTGCCTCCAGCACGACCACCTTGGCGCCGGCCGTGGCGAGCTCTAGTGCCGCGCCCAACCCGGTAAAGCCGCCGCCGATCACCGCGACGTCGTAGTGACCTTCGAGTGGTGCTGCGCTCTGCTTTTCAAAGCGCGGGGCGGTGTCGTGCCAGTAGGACTTGAATTGCATGGCCGCCTCCCGTCAGAGCCCGACAACGCCGGGCAGGCCGGAAATATCCTTGATCTCGGTATATTCATAGTAGGGGTTGGCGGGCTCGTGACCTCGATTGACCCAGACCTTGTGCTTGATGCCGAGATCATGGGCCGACATCAGGTCGTAACGGAAGGACGATGAGCAATGCAGCACGTCTTCCGGGTTGCAGCCGAGCATGTCGAACATATATTCGAACGCCTGGAAGCGCGGCTTGTAGGCGTTGGCCTGCTGCGCGGTGAAAACGGCGTGGAACGGCGCGCCGAGCTTTTCGACATTGTGCATGATCTGCTCGTTCATGGCATTGGACAGGATCACCAGCGGGATTTCCTTGGCCACCTTGGCAAGTCCAGCCGGAACATCCGCATGCGGACCCCAGCTCGGCACGGTGTCATAGATCGAGCGGGCATCCTCGTCGCGGAAGGTCACACCGTTCTTGCGGCAGGTGCGCTCTACGGAGTTATGGATCACTTCATTGTAGGGTTTCCAGTCTCCGAGAATCTCGTCCAGCCGGTAGGCGGCGAAATTCTTGATGAACTGTGCCATGCGCGGTTGATCAAGCTGTTCGCCATAGATCTTCTGGGCAGCCTCGGCCATCTGGAAATTCGTCAAGGTGCCATAGCAATCGAAGGTGATGTATTTCGGCCGAAACGTCGTCATGTCTTGGATCCTTGCAGGGTGCCGCGCAGGCGCTTGATGATATGAAGACATCATAGGCAGCCTTTCTCCATCGGTTCACCGCATTTGCGTCGTCGGGAAGCAGAAAGTTTTGTATCCTTGCGCCGCTTTGGCAGAGAGTTGCGCACTTGCCTCTTCAGTGTTGCCGATAACCGGGCAAAAAGGGGCTCAAAGCACCCATCGCCTCAGATGGGCCGGCATAAGATGCGGCGGGCGTGCCGGCGAACGGTGGAAGATATTGCCGCAATGCTTTCGTCGGGACGATCTTCTTCCGTTGCGGGTCTATCAAAAAGAAAAGCAACGGATGGGAGACACAGCCTGTGCAGGCAACCGCGATCGACCTTCGCCCCCTCGACCAATCTCACCTTCAATCGGCACTGGCGCTGTCACGTCAGGCGGGCTGGCCACATCGGCTGGAAGAGTGGCAGATGCTGCTGGAGCTCAGCAACGGCCTCGTGGCCGTCGAGAACGAAAAAGTCGTTGGGACGATCTTCGTCACCCCCTATGGCGCGGAGATCGCGACCATCAATATGGTGATCGTCGATGAATCGATACGCGGACGCGGCATTGGCCGGCGCATCATGCAGGCGGCTCTCGATATCGTCGGCGAACGGGAGTGCCGGCTGGTAGCGACCGCCGATGGCCTGCCGCTTTACGAGAGTCTCGGCTTCCGGAAGACTGGCACGATCGTCCAGCATCAGGGAACGCTTGGCGTTTGCACAGCGCCTGAGACGGTTGAATGGGCGACAAAGGCCGATCTCGATGAGATCGTAGCCCTTGACCGTATCGCCTATCCCGCGGATCGCAGCAAGCTCATCCAGAGCCTGTTCCGGTCGGGCCGGGTCGCGGTCTTGCGTGAGGCCGGCGTCATTCATGGTTATGGCGCTTGGCGCCACTTTGGACGCGGCGAACTCTGCGGACCGGTAATCGCGGAAACGACCGGCGCGGCGAAGGATTTGCTCGCTTTCCTGTTTGCGGCCCGGCCCGGGGTCTTCATGCGCGTCGACACCGGCGCTGAAACCGGCCTTGCCTCCTTCCTTCTCGAGCATGGTCTTGTCCATGTCGGCGGCGGCATCTCCATGCGACGTACGCCTTCGTCCGCTTCCTCACCCGTTCCCAGCGTTCACACATTTGCCCTGGCCAGCCAGGCTTTAGGCTGAAGAGAGACATTATGCTGAGCAATTCCCTCGTCGAACTCGATCGTGCCCACCTCATTCACCCAGTCGCCTCCTATCGCGGCCATGAGCAGGCCGGCGTCCGCGTGCTGAAATCCGCCAAAGGCGCAACCGTCACCGATGCCTCTGGCCACCAGATGCTTGACGGCTTTGCCGGCCTCTGGTGCGTCAATGCGGGGTACGGCCATGAAAGCATTGTCGAGGCCGCTGCCCGCCAGATGCGCGAACTACCCTATGCCACCGGCTATTTCAGCCTTGGTTCCGAACCGGCCATCCGGCTTGCGGCCGAACTCGCCGAGCGGACGCCCGGCGATCTCAACCATGTCTACTTTACGCTTGGCGGTTCCGACGCCGTTGACAGCACGGTTCGCTTCATCCGCTACTACTATCATTCACTGGGCACGCCGGCGAAGGACCAGTTCATCTCGCTGGAGCAGGGCTATCACGGCTCATCCACCGTCGGCGCGGGCCTGACGGCGCTTCCGGTCTTCCATGCCGGCTTCGGCATGCCGCTCGACTGGCAGCACAAGATTCCGACACATTACGCCTATCGCAACCCCGTCGGCACCGATCCGCAGGCGATCATCGCCGCTTCGGTCAAGGCGCTGCGCGCCAAGGTCGAGGAGATCGGTGCCGAGCGCGTGGCCGCTTTCTATGTCGAGCCGATCCAGGGCTCGGGCGGCGTGCTGGTTCCGCCGTCCGGCTGGATGAAGGCGATGCGCGACGTCTGTACCGAACTCGATATTCTGTTCGTTGCCGACGAGGTCATCACCGGCTTTGGTCGCACCGGTCCGCTGTTTGCCTGTTCGGACGAAGGCATCGTCCCCGACCTGATGACGACCGCCAAGGGCCTGACCTCCGGCTATGTGCCGATGGGTGCCGTTTTCCTGTCGGAAAAGGTCTACCAGACGATTGCCGATGGCGCCGGCGCGGCCGCGATCGGCCACGGCTATACCTATTCCGCCCATCCCGTCAGCGCCGCGGTCGGCCTCGAGGTGCTGCGCCTTTATGAGAACGGCCTGTTGGAAAACGGCGTCAAGGCGGGTGCGCGGCTGATGGCCGGTCTTCAATCGCTCTCTTCGCATCCGCTGGTCGGCGACGTGCGCGGGCGCGGCATGCTTGCCGCGATCGAACTGGTGGTCGACAAGGAGCGCAAGACGCCGCTGCCGGCTGCTGCCGACCCGTCCCGACGGATCTTCGATCGTGCCTGGAACAATGGGCTCGTCATCCGCGCCTTTGGCAACGGCGTTCTCGGCTATGCGCCGCCGCTTTGCTGCACCGATGCGGAAATCGACGCGATCGTCGAACGCACCGCCAAGACGCTCGACCAGACGCTGGAAGACCCGGATGTTCGCGCGGCGCTCGTCTGAACGCACGTGGGACATTTCCTCATCGGCCGGCGTGCTTCACATCGGCCGTTGGACGGGATGAGCGAAATACCGCTTTGCGGCCATATTCGCAATTTTGTGCCGCCACGGCTCTTCCATTCAGAGAATCCGGCGAGCCTTAACTGCGAAACTGAAATGGCTGAAGGTACCCAAAGCCCGAAAAACCGGGATTTTCGGGAGATACAAGAAAATCCTCGGCAGTATGGGAACAGCATTTTCTTCTGCATTCAGCCGAGGCGACCGGAATTGGTCGCATTCCATCGAGGACAGACACTTGGTAAAGAGCTTAGCGGATTTTAAATATTTCACCTTCGACGTCGTCGGAACCCTGATCGATTTCGAAGGCGGCATCAAGGATTGTCTCGCCGCAATCGCCAAGGAAACAAGTGTTTCCGTGGACGGCGAAGAAGCGCTCGCGCTTTATCGCGCTGAACGCTATTCCGGCGACGCCGGATTATTTCCCGACGATTTGGTTCGCGTCTATCTCGCCATCGCCCCGAAGCTCGGTCTGCCGGCAGAGCAGATATATGGCGAACGCTTGCGCGATTCCTG
Source organism: Martinezella rhizogenes (assembly GCF_000799715.1). Classification (GTDB taxonomy): domain Bacteria; phylum Pseudomonadota; class Alphaproteobacteria; order Rhizobiales; family Rhizobiaceae; genus Rhizobium; species Rhizobium rhizogenes_C. Next base: position 94,236 of record NZ_JUHG01000001.1, on the reverse strand, counting down.
CAGAGACTGGAAGGGCTTTCCCGATAGCGCCGAAGCCCTCAAGCGCCTGTCCAAGCGCTACAAGCTGATCGCCATGACCAATGCCCGCCGCTGGGCGTTCGAGCATTTCTCCCGGGAACTCGGCAACCCGTTTTATGCCGCATTCACCGCCGACGATACCGGCACGGAAAAGCCCGATCCAGCCTTCTTCGAGCAGGTCTTCGCCTCTGTCGGCAAGGAAGGCGCTTCGAAGGACGACATCCTGCATGTCGCACAGAGCCAGTATCACGATATCGGCATTTCGCGGCAGCTCGGCTTGACCAATTGCTGGATCCAGCGCCGCCACGCCCAGAACGGCTATGGCGGCACGATCGAGCCCAAGGAGTTCACCAAGCCCGACTACCATTTCACCTCCATGGCAGGGCTCGCCGACACGGTGGAGGCAATCAAGGCCGCCTGAACGACATCCAAGTATTGATCCCGCAGGAAAAGACGGGACGTCAAATCGACCTTAACAACAAGGGGAACGCAATGAACGACAAGATCACGAACTGGACCAGCGCAGACGATGCCATGGTCGAAAATGCCATTCGCCGTGGCGCCACCCGCCGCGATCTTTTGCAGATGCTGCTCGCCGGCGGTGTTGCGGCCGTTGCAGGCGGCGCGATCTTCGGTCGCGCTTCCGCAGCCTTCGCAGCGACCCCGGTCTCCGGCGGCGCGCTGAAAGCGGCCGGCTGGTCGTCGTCGACCGCCGACACGCTCGATCCGGCCAAGGCGTCGCTGTCGACGGACTATGTCCGCTGCTGCGCCTTCTACAATCGCCTCTCCTTCCTCGACAAGGCCGGCGTCACGCAGATGGAACTCGCCGAAAGTATCGAAAGCGCCGATGCCAAGGTCTGGACCGTCAAACTGCGCAAGGGCGTGACCTTCCATAACGGCAAGAGCCTTTCCTCGGCCGACGTCGTCTATTCCTTGAACCGCCATCTCGACCCGGCTGTCGGCTCGAAGGTCAATGCAATCGCCAAGCAGATGACAGGTATCAAGGCCGTCGATCCGCTGACCGTCGAGATCACCCTTGCCAATCCGAATGCCGATTTGCCGACGATCCTGGCCATGCATCATTTCATGATCCTTGCCGACGGTACGACCGATTTCAGCAAGGCCAATGGCACGGGTGCCTTCGTCTGCGAAGTCTTCGAACCGGGCGTTCGTTCCGTCGCCACCAAGAACAAGAACTACTGGAAGCAGGGTGGTCCGCACCTCGACTCCTTCGAGTTCTTCGCGATTTCGGACGATTCGGCGCGCGTCAACGCGCTGCTGTCCGGCGACATCCAGCTCGCGGCCTCCATCAACCCGCGCTCCATGCGCCTTCTGGACGGCCAGCCGCGCGTGGCACTGTCGAAGACCACCTCCGGCAACTACACCGACCTCAACATGCGTCTGGACATGAGCCCCGGCAATACCAAGGACTTCGTGACCGGCGTCAAGTACCTGCTGAACCGCGAGATCATCCAGAAGTCGGCATTGCGCGGCCTTGCCGAAATCGGCAACGACCAGCCGGTGCCGCCGTCCAACATCTATCACAATGCCGATCTGAAGCCGAAGGCCTACGATCCGGACAAGGCCAAGTTCCATCTCCAGAAGTCGGGTCTGTTCGGCCAGTCCGTTCCGGTCGTTGCCTCCGACGCCGCCACCTCGTCCATCGACATGGCAATGGTGCTCCAGCAGGCCGGCGCGGAAATCGGCATGAAGTTCGATGTCCAGCGCGTGCCGTCCGACGGCTACTGGTCGAACTACTGGCTGAAAGCGCCGATGCATTTCGGCAATATCAACCCGCGTCCGACGCCGGACATTCTCTTCTCGCTGCTCTATTCTTCCGACGCTCCCTGGAACGAAAGCCAGTTCAAGTCCGGGAAGTTCGACAGCATGATGCTGGAAGCGCGCGGCTCTCTCGACCAGGCCAAGCGCAAGGCGATCTACGGCGACATGCAGGTAATGATCGCCGAAGATGCAGGCACCGCCATCCCGGCCTATATTTCCAACGTCGACGCGATCTCCTCGAAGCTGCACGGGCTGGAACCAAGCCCGCTCGGCGGCATGATGGGCTATGCCTTCGCGGAATATGTCTGGCTTGACGCTTGATCCCTACCTTCGTGCCCGACCAGTGGTGTCTCGACGCCACTTGTCGGGTACATTGCCGTATGCTCGGCACATCCGTTCTCACGATGGGGATCTGATATGAACCGCCACGTTCTTTCTCTCGTGCTCGGCCGTGTGATCGTGGCCTTGATCACGCTGCTCATCGTGTCCTTCACGGTGTTTGCCGCGACCGAAATGCTGCCGGGCGACGTCGCCCAGATCTTGCTGGGCCAAGCCGCAACGCCCGAGGCGGTCGCGGGCCTGCGCGCCGCGATGCATCTCAACGATCCGGCAATCCTGCGTTTCGTGCGCTGGCTCGCCGGCCTTGCCACCGGTGATCTCGGCACTTCCTACGCCAACAACATGCCGATCGCGAACCTAATCGGCTCCCGGCTCGGAAACTCGCTGAAGCTTGCAGCCGCCACCGCGTTGTTTTCCGTGCCGATCGCGCTCACGCTCGGCATTACCGCGGCCATGCTGCGCGGCTCGCTCTTTGATCGCATCGTCACGGTGATCTCGATCGGCGTCATCTCCGTGCCCGAATTCATGGTCGCGACCTCAGCCGTGCTGATTTTCGCCGTCTACCTGAAATGGCTGCCGGCACTTGCCTTCGCCAACGAGATCCACTCCTTCTCACAGATGCTGCGCGTCTTCGCGATGCCGGTCATAACGTTGAGCTTCGTCATCTCCGCACAGATGATCCGCATGACCCGCGCGGCCGTTATCGAGACGCTGAACACGCCCTACGTGGAAATGGCCTTGCTCAAAGGCGCCTCGCGACGACGCATGGTGCTGAAGCATGCGCTTCCGAACGCGCTCGGGCCGATCGTCAACGCGGTGGCGCTTTCGCTCTCCTACCTGCTTGGCGGCGTGATCATCGTCGAAACCATCTTCAACTATCCAGGCATCGCCAAGCTGATGGTGGACGCCGTCGCCACCCGCGACCTGCCGCTGATCCAGACCTGCGCGATGATTTTCTGTCTGGTCTATCTGCTCCTGATCACCATCGCCGACATTATCGCCATCATGTCCAATCCGAGGCTGCGCTGACCATGGCCCTTACCGCGTTCACTCCCCGCAAGCTCGGCTTCCGCTTTAATGTCATCGGCATGATCGGCCTTGGCGTCATTCTCGCCTGGGCGCTTATCGCCATCTTCGCGCCGCTGCTGATCCCCTATCCGATCGGCGATATCGTCGACTTCGACTATTTCGGGCCGATCTCGACGAAGTTCTGGCTGGGCACCGACTATCTCGGCCGGGACATTTTCTCCCGCATCCTGATGGGCGCGCGCTATACCGTCGGCATCTCGCTTGCGGCCGTCTGTATCTCCTGTTTCACCGGCGTCGCGCTCGGCATGATCGCGGCGGTGACCGGCGGCTGGTTCGACAGCGTGCTCAGCCGCTTTCTCGATGCGCTGAACTCCATCCCGAGCAAGCTGTTCGGCCTCGTGGTCGTGGCCGGTGTCGGATCCTCGATCCCGGTGCTGATCATGACGCTCGCCGTCATCTACACGCCGGGGGCTTACCGCTTCTCGCGGGCGCTCGCGGTCAACATCAACACCATGGATTTCATCACAGTCGCCCGCGCTCGTGGCGAAGGCGCGCTTTACCTCATCCGCTCCGAAATCCTGCCCAATATCCTCGGGCCTGTCATGGCCGACCTCGGCTTGCGCTTCGTTTTCATCGTGCTGCTCCTGTCGGGCCTCTCCTTCCTCGGCCTCGGCGTCCAGCCGCCGAACGCGGACTGGGGCGCGCTGGTGCGTGAAAACATCGGCGGCCTGCCCTTCGGCGCGCCGGCGGTGATCTTCCCGAGCATCGCGATCGCCAGCCTGACGATCAGCGTCAACCTGCTGATCGACAACCTGCCCCAGAAAATCCGAGACCGGAGCAATTGATGGCCAAGCTCGTCGAAATTCGCGACCTGAAGGTCGAGGCCAAAACCGATTCCGGCCGCGTGGTCGAGATCATCCGTGGCGTCAGCTTCGATATCGAAGACGGCGAGATCGTCGCCCTGATCGGCGAAAGCGGTTCGGGCAAGACGACAATCGCGCTCACCCTGATGGGTCACGCGCGGCCGGGATGCCGGATCAGTGGTGGCGAGGTCCTGATTGCCGGCAAGGACATGGCAAGCCTGCCGGAAAAGGCGAGAGCTCGCATTCGCGGCACCGAAGTCGCCTATATCCCGCAAAGTGCAGCGGCCGCCTTCAACCCGGCACAAACCATCATGGAGCAGGTGATCGAAATCACCCGCATTCATGATCTCATGCCCGCAGAAGAGGCAAAAGTGCGTGCCGTCGAGCTCTTCAAGGCGCTGAGCCTGCCGAATCCGGAGACGATCGGTTCGCGCTACCCGCACCAGGTGTCCGGCGGTCAGCTACAGCGCCTTTCGGCTGCGATGGCACTGATCGGCGATCCGAAGCTGGTGATCTTCGACGAGCCGACGACCGCGCTCGACGTGACGACGCAGATCGAGGTTCTCCGGGCCTTCAAATCGGTGATGAAAAAGGGCGGCATTGCTGGCGTCTACGTGTCGCACGACCTCGCGGTCGTAGCCCAGGTGGCCGACCGTATTGTCGTCCTGAAGGGCGGAGAGATCCAGGAGATCGGCAAAACCGAACAGATCCTTACGGCCCCCTCCCATCCCTATACGCGCCAGTTGCTCGGCGCTTTCGAACCCAAGCTCTACGCCTCCCCCGCACCGACCGGGTCCCATAAGACCCCAGCCCTCCTCGAGGTTACTAACATCGTGGCGGGCTATGGGCAGATCCAGCCGGATGGCCTGCCTCTGGCAACGGCCCTCAAATCGGTGAGCCTCAGGCTCGAAGCGGGCCGCAATCTCGGCGTTATCGGCGAGTCCGGCTGCGGAAAATCGACGCTCGCCCGCGCCATTGCTGGGATCTTGCCGCCAGTTTCCGGCGATATCATCTTTGACGGCAAGCAGCTTGCCGCCGATGCCCGCCAGCGCCAGCGCGAAGAGCTGCGCAAGCTGCAGATCGTCTTCCAATTCGCCGATACGGCCCTCAACCCGGCCAAGTCCATCGGCGAGATTCTCGGACGGCCCCTCTCCTTCTATCGCAATCTCGGCGGCAAGCAGCGCGAGGCGCGGATCGACCAGCTCCTCGACATGGTTCATCTGCCAAGAGCCACCAAGCACCGCCGCCCTCCGGAACTGTCCGGCGGTCAGAAGCAGCGCATCAACCTTGCCCGCGCGCTTGCGGCCGAGCCGAAGCTCATTCTGTGCGACGAAATCACCTCGGCCCTCGACACGGTCGTTGCCGCCGCCATCATCGATCTTCTCAAGGAACTACAGCGAGAGCTCAGCCTCTCCTACGTTTTCATCAGTCATGATCTGTCGACCGTGCAGGCGATCTGCGACGAGATCATCGTCATGTATGGCGGAGAGAAGATCGAACAACTCGCATCCGCCGATCTCGCCGGCGGGGCCAAGCATCCCTATTCCAAGCTGCTCTTCTCCTCCGTGCCGAAGCTCGACACAGGCTGGCTGGACGGCCTGGAACAGGATCCCGAGCTGATGCGGGCTTTCGCGAAACGCTGACGGGCGTTTCGCATATCGTAGTAAGGAAAAACCTCAGACCGGGAACAGGCTGGTCAGTGGCATATGCGCCTTGACGATTGGCGATTTCAGCACGACGAAGCTGAAATATTTGTCGATGCCGATCTCCATATCGATCAGCCGTTCCATCGTCGTCTGGTACTCGGCAATGCCGGCGGTGACGAACTTCACCAGATAGTCGTAGCCGCCCGAAACGAGATGACATTCCACGACCGAATCCACCTTTTCGACCGCCGCGAGAAACCGCGCGAAATCGATCTGACGATGGTTCTTGAGCGTGACTTCGGTGAAGACGGTGAGCGTCTGCCCGAGCTTGGCGATGTTGATCTGGGCCGAATAGCCGGCGATATAGCCTTCCGACTGCAGCTTCTTCACCCGCATCAGACAGGGGCTGGGCGAGAGATTGACGAGTTCGGCCAACTCGACATTGGTGATGCGGCCGTTCTTCTGCAATTCATAGAGAATCTTGATGTCGATCCGATCGAGCTTCATCGGCGCACTCCAGTTTGCCTGTAGCGGCACGCCGCCTGCGAAATAATCTTTGGCATTTTATGCGGAACGCCCGGCTTAGCAAGCGGAATCGAATTCAATTATCTCGATATAATTACGCAATATCCATATCTTAGCACAAGTATTCGTGAGCGATACATGCGACCAAAGGAAATGCTGTCTGGTGGCGATCTGCAGCATTTGCGTGGCGAAAGCTCGGCTAGAATGCTGGCCTGAAACCCGGAGAAAGCCATGCCCGCCCCCCTTCTGCACATCGAAACCACACCTGTTCTGCCCGAGGAGGCGGATGCGGTCGTGATCGGCGGTGGTATCGTCGGCGTCTTTGCGGCCTATTATCTGGCACGGCGCGGCCTGAAAGTCGCCCTTATCGAAAAGGGCCGGATCGGTGCCGAACAATCCAGCCGGAACTGGGGATGGTGCCGACAGCAGAACAGGGACGCCAGAGAGCTGCCGATCTCCACCAAGAGCCTGGCCCTTTGGGAGGATTTCGGCAAGGACAGCGGCGAGGATACCGGCTTTCGCCGCTGCGGCCTGCTCTATCTGAGCAATGACGACGCGGAACTTGCCGGCTGGGCACGCTGGGGCGATTTTGCCAGAGGCGTCGGCGTCACCACCCATATGCTCGATGGCAAAAAGGCAAGCGAATTCGGAGTGGCGACCGGTCAGCGATGGAGAGGCGGGGTCTTCTCGCCAACGGACGGTACCGCCGATCCATCACGCGCAGCCCCCGTGGTGGCCCGCGCCATCATGGCGCTCGGCGGCAGTGTCCATCAGATGTGTGCCGCCCGCGGCCTGGAGGTCGAAGGCGGCTGTGTCAGTGGGGTCATTACCGAAGCCGGCACGATCCGCACCCGAACCGTTGTGATGGCCGGCGGCGCCTGGGCGTCGTCCTTTTGCCGGCAACTCGGCATCCGCTTCCCACAAGCCGCGATCCGCTCCTCGATCCTCTCGGTCGGCCCCGGTGCCAAAGGCTTGCCGGCAGCGCTGCATACCGCCGCAGTCTCCGCCACGCGCAGGAGGGACGGCGGCTATACGCTTGCCATCAGCGGTCGCGCCCGCGTCGATCCGACCTTGCAGCAGCTCCGTTTCGCGCGCCATTTCGTGCCAATGTTCATCAAGCGTCGCCGTAGCCTCGCGCCCGGTGGGTTTGAAGGCATGAGGGGCGGCCATGAGAGCCTGTCACGCTGGCGGCTCGATCGGCCGACGCCGATGGAGCGCAACCGCATTCTTGATCCCCGTCCGGATCGCCAACAGATCGAAGCGACCCTGGAGCGGGCGCGAGCTCTGCTCCCGGCGCTTGCCCAAACGCCAGTCACGGCCACCTGGGCCGGCTATATCGACAGCACACCCGACGGCGTTCCGGCGATCGGCGAAGTGCCGAGCCTGCCCGGGCTGATTCTGGCGGCAGGCTTCAGTGGCCACGGATTCGGGATCGGCCCTGGAGCTGGTCATCTTATCGCCGACCTTGTCACGGGCGCAGAGCCGATCGTCGATCCGAAACCCTACTATCCGGACCGACTGAACGGCTCGGTCTGGGGCAAGGTTGCCGATTTCTGATCGCACACTCGATCATCGCCAGAATGAACTTGACTGCTTTACTCATAAAAGCATAGACGGTCTCAGTTTTCGTCGAGCGATCGCTCGTGCCTGGTGCCGGTAATTTGGTCGATCTCGGCCGGGAGCCGGCTTCTCGTATTTTGCCGAAGGACAAGCCGTCATGTCCGTTGGGACGTTTCAAGCAATCGTGACCGGAGGCGAGCAATATCGCTCCCGCGTCTTCCGCCGCCTCGTCATCCTGGCGCTCCTCGGCCTCGCCCTCTGTATGAGCATCGCCCTCGACATGGCGCTTGGGCCGGCAAATTATACCCTGCGGCAGGTTCTATCCGCGATCTTCGATCCTGCCAGCGCCGCCATTCAATTGCGTGTCGTCATTTGGGATATCCGCATGCCGATTGCGCTGATGGCGGTCGTCGTCGGCGCGTCGCTATCAGTCGCCGGCGCCGAGATGCAGACGATCCTCGCCAATCCTCTGGCAAGCCCGTTCACGCTCGGCATTTCGGCGGCGGCAAGCTTCGGCGCAGCCCTCGCCCTTGTCGGCGGCGTCGCGCTCTATCCCGGAGCGGTTGCTTATATGGTGCCGATCAACGCCTTCATCATGGCGATGGCGGCCGCAATGTTCATCCACTTCGCCTCGACCATGCGCGGAGTGAGCGTCGAGACGATCGTCCTGCTTGGCATCGCCCTGGTGTTCACCTTCAATGCAGCTCTGTCGCTGCTCGAATATCTGGCCTCGGAGCAAGCGCTTTCGGCAATCGTCTTCTGGACGATGGGAAGCTTCACCAAGGCGACCTGGCCCAAGGTAGCCATCATCGCCGGCATGCTAGTCGTCATCGTGCCACTGTTCATGCGGGACGCATGGGCGCTGACAGCGCTTCGCCTCGGCGAAGACAAGGCCGCGAGCATGGGTGTCAATGTACGCGCGCTGCGCCTGAGGACGATGATGCTCGTCAGCCTGCTCGCTGCAATCCCCGTATCCTTCGTCGGCACGATCGGCTTCGTCGGCCTCGTCGGCCCGCACATGGCCCGCATGATCGTCGGCGAGGATCAGCGCTTCTTCCTGCCAGCTTCGATCGTCTGCGGCGCCCTTCTGCTGTCGGCAACCTCGGTCCTTAGCAAGATCATCATCCCCGGCGCGATCCTGCCCATCGGAGTGATCACCGCGCTGGTCGGTGTTCCCTTCTTCTTCATCCTGATCTTCGGCAGCAGGAGGCGCTCATGGTAGCCTTGGCACTCGATAACCTCGGAGCCTCCTACGGGAAGGCGAAAGTACTTTCCGATGTGACCTTGAGCGACCTCAAGGGCGGCAGCGTCACTGCGATCATTGGCCCGAACGCTGCCGGCAAGTCGACGCTGTTCAAGCGCATCGCCGGCCTGATCAAGGGGCCGGGACTGGTTGAGCTGTCCGGTGCGGCACGGGGTTCGCGCTCGATCTGCTACATGCCGCAGGACACCGGCGCCAATGCCGTCCTGACCGTCTACGAATCGGTCCTGCTTTCGGCAAAGCAAGGCAGCGGCTGGCGGGTCGCCGACGACGAGCTTGCGGAGATCGATGCCATCCTGAAGGCATTGCACATCGAAGACCTGGCCTTTCGTGGCCTCGGCGAGCTTTCCGGCGGGCAGCGCCAGCTCGTCTCGCTCGCACAGGCGCTCATTCGCCGGCCGGAAATCCTGTTGATGGACGAACCGACCTCGGCGCTCGACCTTCACCGGCAAATCGAAGTCCTGGGCTTCATTACCGATCTCGCCAAGCGGGACGGCATGATCGTCCTGATCGCGCTCCACGATCTCAACCATGCGCTCCGCTACTGCGAAAACACCATCGTGATCGCGCAGGGCAAAATGGCAGCCAGCGGTGCGACACCTGAGGTCATCACCACCGGAATGCTGCGCGATATCTACAAGATCGATGCCCGCGTCGAGACATGTTCCCGCGGCAGCCCCATGGTGATCGTCGACGGAGCGATTTGATCGATCACGTTAGAGTGACGCGAACCGAACCGGCTGCCAGGTAGCCTCGACGACCACAGAATTCGCTCCTATCGTGCGCGCTGCAGGCTGCGGCTGGATGGAGGATTGGATATGGACGACAAAATACTGGCGGTGCTCGATGAATATCACGAGCTGATCCGGGAAGAGCAGAGCAAGCCGCGCGACATGCCACCGGGCGGCCGCGACGGCGGCCAGGATCGCCGGATGCGCGCCGTCGGACCGGAAACCGGCCGCCTGCTCAACATCATCGCCAAGAGCCTGAAGGCGCCGAACATCCTCGAACTCGGCACCTCCTTCGGCTATTCCGGCATCTGGTTGGCGGAAGCCGCTCGCGCAACCGGCGGACGACTGATCACGATGGAATTGCATGATTACAAGTCCGGCTATGCCCACGACAAGGCGACGAAGGCCGGACTTGCCAACCATATCGACTTCAAGGTCGGTGATGCCGTGGAGATGATCTCCGAACTGGCGGTCGGCGTCGATTTCGTACTGGTTGATCTCTGGAAGGATCTCTACGTGCCCTGCCTGGAGGCCTTCTACCCCAAGCTCAATCCGGGCGCGATCATCATCGCCGATAACATGATCCGCCCCGGAAACGAGGATGTGCAGGCCTATGGCCGGGCCATCCGCGCCAAGGCCGGAATCACGAGCGTACTGCTGCCAGTCGGCTCCGGGATCGAGGTCAGCCGCTACGCACCATGATCCTGGGATCGGGGACACCCGCGACCTCATCCCATCAGGCTTCGCCTGGTCACCAGCGACGGCGTCTGCAGGATGTGCATCGCCTCGTGGCGACCTTCAATACGCGACAAGAGTGTCCGGGTGGCTGTCTGGCCAAGCTCCCGGCCGGATTGGTCAATGCTGGCGAGATTGACGAGGCCGAGTGCGGCGATGGATGAATTGTCGTAGCCCACGACCGCCAGATCCTCCGGCACGCGCACGCCCATTTCCACCGCCATGCTTATCACCACGATGGCATCGATATCGCTCCAGCAGAAAATGGCGCGTGGCCTGTCACTGCGTGCCAGGAACTTGCGGATGGTCTCCTCGCGCCTGGGGGATTCGATTGGAATATTGGTGATCGGCGCCGAGGAGCCGAAGCCGGCACGCTGCATGGCGCGCCGGTAGCCTATTTCACGCTGTCGGACGACGGAAACCTTATGACCCTCGCGTGCCAGCTGGCTTATCATCTCGATGTCGCGATAGCCGCATTCCAGAAGCGATTCGACGGCAATCTCCGCCCCCCGCTGATCGTCGGCGTTGATCGTATCGAAACCATCCGCCGTCGGATCATGATAGCCGACGGTGACGATTGGAATCTGCGCGGCAAATTTCGCAATGATCTCGGACGGCAAGCGGGGCGCGACGAGGATAAGGCCGTCCATCTTGTAGTCGATCATCGATTCGATCAGCGACGTCTCCAGCTGCATCCGGGCTTCGCCGACGCCGATCATGGCCTGATAGTGCGAAGGCGCCAGGACGGCATTGACGCCAGCGATGACCTCCGGAAGAAACGGGTTGCGGATATCGACGAGGAGCAGCCCAATCGTGAAGGTTCGTCCGCGCAACCCTCGCGCCGCCCGTGATGGACGATACCCCAATTCCTCGATCGACACGGTTACCCTGGCGCGAAGATTGTCGCTGACGCCATAGGCATTGCGCATCACCTTGGAGACGGCGGCGACCGACACGCCCGCATGTGCCGCGACCGTTCGGATCGTCACCCGATCGGCCCGTTCCGGCGGTTTTCTACTATCGACTGACATCAAATTCCCAGACTGAAGCCGCGAGTCGCACGACGCGCGTGTTCCTCACCATGACAGAACGGTTGGAAATTTTCTATTGCACATCGGCAAAAAATGTAGAACGTTATACGGAGAACGTTCTACACAAATGGGAGGATTTGATGAACTTTCAGCCATCCGCCATTCGAGGCAGCAGGGTTTCGCGCAACTGGGCGGGCGAGATGATCGCGCCGCTGTCGGACCAAGGTCAGGGTACGGCTGCAAGCTTCATCGCCAAGACCTTCAATCTCGACGGACCGTTCGGACCGATCGAGCTTTTCGTCTCGGCGCTCGGCCTTTATCGCTGCTTCATCAATGGCAAGCGCGTCGGCGACGACCTACTGACGCCGGGCTGGACCAATTATGACGATCGCATTGCCTATCAGCGCTACGACGTGTCTAACCTCCTGAAATCCGGCGAGAACCGCATCGAGATCTGGCTTGCCGACGGATGGTATCGCTCGCCGCTGATGTGGAAGGCCGTACCCAATTGCTGGGGCGACAGGACGGCGGCGATCGTGGACCTGATCGGTCCGGCCGGCGTCGTTCTTTCCACGGACACGAGCTGGCGAAGCGGTCTGCTGCCGATCCAACAATCCGGCATCTATTTTGGCGAGATCTACGATGCTCGTGAGGAAGCGCTTTCCGAGACCCACGCGACGGAGAAGCTGTCCTTCGACAAGACGCTGCTGGTCGCCCATGAAACCGCGCCGGTGAAAGAGTTGCAGCCGATCGCTCCGATCGAAAGCTGGAGCGATGCAGAGGGCCGGACGATCCATGACTTTGGCCAGAATGTCGGCGGCTACGTGCGATACACGGTTCGCGGCACGGCCGGCGCGGAGGTGCAAGTCGAGCATTCCGAGGTTCTGGGGCCTGACCGCTATTTCGACAACCGCAATTACCGAACCGCCCCGGCGCACACGATCTACACGCTGCGCGGCGGCGGCGATGAAACCTACGCGCCGCATTTCACCTTCCAGGGCTTTCGCTATGCCCGGGTAGCGATCAAGGGCGACGCGGAAATCGTCGCGATCTCCTCGGTTCCGATCTCCTCGGTCCCCATCCTTGCCGGCGGCTTCGCCTCGGGCAATGCGCTCGTCAACCGGCTTGTCCAGAACACCATCTGGTCGCAACGCGCCAACTTCATCGAGGTGCCGACCGATTGCCCGCAGCGCGACGAGCGCCTCGGCTGGACCGGCGACGCCCAGGTATTTGCCGCAACGGCATGCTGGCTGACGGACAGCCAGTCCTTCCTCAGAAAATATCTGCGCGATGTCATGGCCGATCAACGCCCGGATGGAGCGGTTTCTCATTTTTCGCCGGATCCGACGCGCCTGCATCCGGAGCACTTTCCGGGCTTTGCCGGCTCGACCGGCTGGGGCGATGCGATCGTCGTCATCCCCTGGGTGCTCTACACTCATTATGCCGACCGCGAGATTCTCTCGGAGTGCCTGGATGCCATGGTGCGCTGGGTCGATTTCGTCTGGTCGATCTCGGACGGCCCAATCGTGAGACCACCGTCCCACTGGGGCGACCGCGGCTTTACCTTCGGCGACTGGCTGCAACCGATCGGCGACAATCGCAAGCCCCGCCCGACCATCGGTGACGATTGCGCGGCAACACTTTACCACTTCATTTCGAGCGACCTTCTGGCGAAGATCGCAGCCGTCGTTGGCGATCACGGGCTCGAGGAGCGCATGAAGACGCGCGCCAAAAAGATCAGGGAAGCCTTCGCGCACGAATTCATCACTCCATCCGGACGTCTCGCGCATAACGACCAGACGTCCTATGCGCTGGCATTTCTCTACGATCTGATCCCCGCCGAGCACCAGGATGCAGCCAAGCGGCATTTCCGGCAGGTGGTCATCGACGCCGATTACAAGATCGGAACTGGCTTCATCGGCACGCCCGCCCTGCTGCCGGCCCTGACGAAGCTCGGCCTGGATGATCTCGCCGAGAAGGTCTTCCTTCAACAGGAGGTCCCCGGCTGGCTCTATCAGGTCGCGCAGGGCGCAACGACGATCTGGGAGCGCTGGGACGCGCTGGCGCCCGACGGCACCATCTACGACCCGGACATGAACAGCTACAATCACTATGCCTATGGCGCCGTCTGCCAATGGCTGTTCGAAAGCGTCGCCGGCATTTCGCCGAGCCCACGCGCACCGGGGTTTGCCGAAGTCATCATCGATCCGGCGCCTATCCCGTCGCTCTCGCCCGTTACCGCCCATCATGACGTGCCTCAGGGTCGCATCGAAGCCGCGTGGGAGCTGAGCGGCGACAAGGTGACCTATCGGCTGACATTGCCGAAAGGGTGCGTCGGACGGTTCCGACCGGGGCGTCGACACCAGAACCCGTCGGTCGATGGAAAGCCAGTCGTTGGGGAGACGACTGTCGATCCGGGAACGCATGAGATCGTCTTCACGCTTCCCACGCGGTGAAATTGCATAATCGTTCAATGTCTATTCGTTCGGAGGAGGAGCGTCATGACAAAGCGTATTGGAGTCATTTTTGCGACCGCGTCGGCGCTTGCCGCATTGATCGCGGCCGGCCCGTCGCAGGCGGAAACTAAACTCTCATTTCTGATCGACAACAGCCCCGACACGGTCGCGGCCGCCGACGCGCTGGTGACGGCCTATGAGAAGAAGGCCCCCGACGTCTCGATCGACATCGAACAGCGGCCGGGCGGCGGCGAGGGAGATAACATCATCAAGACGCGCCTTGCAACGGGCGAGATGTCCGATGTATTCCTCTACAATTCCGGCTCGCTGATGCAGGCCATCAAGCCCGCGCAGACATTGGTCGATCTGAGCAGCCTGCCGTCGCAAGCGAACGTGAATGAGAGCTTCAAGGCGGTCGTGCGTGCCGACGGCAAGGTCTATGGCGTTCCTTTCGGCACAGCCCAGGGCGGCGGTATCTTCTATAACAGGAAGATCTATCAGGAACTCGGCCTATCCGTTCCCAAAACCTGGGCCGAGTTCATGGCCAACAACGCCAAGGTGAAGGCGGCCGGTAAGGTGGCTGTCGCGCAGACCTATCGCGATACCTGGACCTCGCAACTCTTCGTTCTGGCGGACTATTACAGCCTCAACGCCGCTGTACCGAATTTCGCGGAGGACTACACGAACAACAAGATCAAATACGCCACGACACCCGCAGCAATGAAAGGTTTCGAGCACCTGAAGGAAATCCACGACGCCGGTCTGATGAATGACGATTTCGGCGCCGCCAGCTACGATGATGGGCTCCGGATGGTGGCGACAGGCGAAGCCGCGCATTATCCGATGCTGACCTTCGCGATCGGCGCCCTCAAGCAGGATTATTCCGACAATCTCGATGACGTCGGCTTTTTTGCCCAGCCGGGAGACGATCCGTCAAAGAATGGCCTGACGATCTGGATGCCGGCGGCGCTCTATATTCCCACCGGCAGCAAGCATATCGACGAGGCCAAGAAATTCGCGGACTTCGTCGGAAGCGTCGAGGGCTGCAAGATCATGATGGCCACCAACACCGTTCAGGGGCCTTCTCTCATCGATGGTTGCCCCCTGCCCGCCGACGTGCCGCCTTCGGTCAGGGACATGCTTCCCTATTTCGAAACGAAAGGCATGACGACGCCGGCATTGGAGTTCTCCTCACCAATCAAGGGGCCGTCGCTGGAGCAGATTACCGTCGAAGTCGGCTCCGGCATCCGTCAGCCGGCCGACGCCGCCGCGCTCTATGACGACGATGTGCGCAAGCAGGCAAAGCAGCTCGGCATTCCCAACTGGTAGCGCGTCTTTCGGGACAATCGACCTCGCCCTTCGCTGGCGGGGTTCCACCCGATCGAAGAGGGAGCCATGACTGAGACACGCCCGCGCTCGCACAAATCGCCCTACCCGCTGTGGTTCTTCATCCCGGCCGCCATCATCTATGGCGTGCTGTTTCTGGCCCCCACGGTCTCGTCCCTGTGGTTCAGCCTGACGCGCTGGGATCTCGTAACGGCGGAATTCATTGGCCTGGAGAACTTCCGGCAGTTCTTTTCCGAGCCGTTCCTCGTCCAGGGGCTCGTGAACACGCTGCTCTATGCCGTGACGACATCGGGGCTGAAAACCGTCTGCGGCCTTCTGCTGGCCGTGCTGCTGACAGGCAATATCTTCGCGCGCGGTTTTCTGCGCACGCTGGTCTTCTTCCCCGTTCTGGTCTCGACCATCGGCATCGGCATTACCTTCACGGTGATGATGCATCCCACCAGGGGCATCATAAATGTCGCGCTTGAAACGCTTGGCATCCCCGGACCCGGATGGCTCACCAATCCGGCGCTGGCTCTCTTTTCCGTGGCGCTCGTCGACCTGTGGAAGGGCGTGGGTCTGGCGACCCTGATCTTCATCGCCGGTCTCGCCGCGATCAGTCCCGACTACTACGAGGCGGCCCGTATCGACGGGGCCACGCGGTTCCAGCAATTTCGGCGCATCACACTGCCGCTGGTGCGCCCGGCCACGGTCACGGTCGTCACTCTGTCCCTGATCGGCGGCCTCAGATCCTTTGACCTCATATGGTCGATGACCCGCGGCGGCCCCGGCTTTTCGTCCGACGTCATCGCCTCGGTCATCTACAAGCAATACCAAGCCGGTTTCTACGGCCTGTCGACCGCCGGCAACGTCATCCTGTTTGCGCTGATTGCCGTCATCATCCTGCCCCTCACCCTATGGTTCAACCGGCGCGAGGTCGAAGAATGAGAAAGATACGGCCTTACATCGTCGGGCTGCTTTCGTTGGCTGTCGCCATGGTGATCTTCGTGCTGCCCTTCGTCTTCGTCCTGCTGCAAGCGGCAAAATCGAAATCCGAGGCTTCCCGGCTGAGTTTCGGTCTGCCGGAACATTGGCTGCTCTGGGACAATCTGGTCGCGGTGTTCAAGGCGCGTGATTATCAGCTCCTTCTCGCCTATTTCAATTCGACGCTGATCACCGTCGTCTCCGTGACGATCCTGATCCTGCTGTCGGCGATGGTTGGCTACGTGATGCAGCGGCGAAAAACCCATTGGAATACAGTTGCTTCTGTCGCTCTGTTCATGGGTTTGATGATGCCGCCCGCAGTGGTGCCGACCATCGGGCTGCTGCAGGAGCTTGGCCTGTTCAAGACCATCAGCGGAATGATCCTCATTCAGGTTGCCTACAACCTCTCCTTCTCGACCCTTCTTTTCAGGTCGTTCATTGCGACAATCCCCCGCGATCTAGATGAAGCCGCGCGGATCGACGGCGCCAAGCCATGGCAGATCTTCTTTCGGGTCATCCTGCCGCTCCTGAAGCCGGTGACGGTCACCAACATCGTCGTGCAGTCGATCGCGATCTTCAACGACTTCACCAACCCGCTCTATTACTTGCCGGGCAAGGAGAACGTCACCGTGCAGCTCACGCTCTATAATTTCCAGAGCATGTATACGAGCCAGTACAACCTGCTCTTCATGAACATCCTTCTGGTCACGATCCCTCCCCTGACCGTCTTCATCTTCTTCAACAAGCAGATCGTGGCGGGCATGACGGCCGGCGCCGTGAAAGGTTAGCAGAATGGCTGAACTCACTCTGAAACAGGTCCGCAAGAGTTTTGGTGCGCTCGAAGTCATCAAGGGGATCGATCTCGAGGTGCGCTCCGGTGAATTCGTCGTCTTCGTTGGACCATCCGGCTGCGGTAAGTCGACCTTGCTGCGCATCATCGCCGGGCTGGAGGAATCGACCTCGGGCACGCTTACCATCGGCGGCAAGGATGTCACCCATGCCGAACCTTTCGAACGTGGCATCGCCATGGTGTTCCAGAGCTACGCACTCTATCCACATATGACCGTCGCGGAGAATATCGGCTTCGGGCTATCGCTCGCCCGCCGCCCGAAAGCGGAGATCGAGGCTAAGGTGCGCGCGGCCGCCGACACGCTCCAGCTCTCTCAATTGCTAGATCGCAAGCCGAAGCAGCTCTCCGGCGGCCAGCGGCAGCGCGTCGCCATCGGCCGCGCCATCGTGCGCGACCTCAAGGTCTTCCTGTTCGATGAACCGCTCTCCAATCTCGATGCATCGCTCAGAGCCCAGATGCGGCTGGAGATATCGGAACTTCATGCCCGCCTGAAGACGACGATGATCTACGTCACCCATGATCAGGTCGAAGCCATGACCATGGCCGACAAGATTGTCGTCTTGAAGGGCGGCGCGATCGAACAGGTCGGCAGTCCGATGGAGCTCTATCGCCACCCGGCCACCCCGTTCGTCGCCGGCTTCATCGGCAGCCCCAGAATGAACCTCTACAGCGGCGAGATCGCCGAACGTTTCGGATGCCAGACTTACGGGATCCGGCCCGAGCATATCAAATTGTCGGAAACCGATGGCCGGTGGCAGGGCAAGGTCCGCCATGTCGAACGCCTCGGCGCCGAAGCGATCATCCATCTCGATATCACCGATATGGGGGAGATGGTCGTACGCGCGGAAGGCGAGACACCGTTCGCGCCGGGCTCCATGGTCTGGGCCAATCCGGTCGAAGGTGCCGCGCACAGGTTCACGACCTAAGTCACCGTCAATGCAAGCCTCACCCGCCGCCAGGCATCATTCTTTGCCGTCGAGCGTCAGCATGAGATTGGCAAGCAATGCTGTCCTCGGCGCGATGCTGCTGACGAAGATATACTCGTCAAACGT
Source organism: Martinezella rhizogenes (assembly GCF_000799715.1). Taxonomy (GTDB): domain Bacteria; phylum Pseudomonadota; class Alphaproteobacteria; order Rhizobiales; family Rhizobiaceae; genus Rhizobium; species Rhizobium rhizogenes_C. Next base: position 76,048 of record NZ_JUHG01000001.1, on the reverse strand, counting down.
ATGCGCGCCGGCTCCATCAGCACCTAGCCCGTCCAGCGTGGCGACGCCGAGAGCCGCGGTGAAATTACCGTCCGAACCGCCGCCGGTGCTGACACCTTCGAGCTTGATTCCAAGTTCGGCGGCAATCCCTGCAGTATGGTCGAAAAGCCGCTTGCCGCCTTCGGATTGCGGGAATGGCGGCCTGTTGAGACCACCGCTGATTTCGAGCGTGATATCCGGATCGACCGGCTTCAGGGCCTCGATCCTGCCGAGGATTTCCGTAGCCGTCCCCTCATCAGGCACACGCACGTCGACCTGCATCTGGCATTCCGCCGGAACGGTATTGCGCCCGGTGCCGCCGTGGATGGTGCCGACAGTCACCGTGACGCCACGCGCCGTGTCATTAAGGGCCTCGAGTTCCAGCACCAGCCGTGCGGCAGCGCGGACGGCGCTGCGGCCATCCTGCGGCCGGGTGCCGGCGTGAGAGGCGCGACCACGGACGATGATATCGTACATGGCCACACCCTTGCGCGCGACGACGATCTTGCCCCCGTCACGGGCAGGCTCGACCACAAGGGCATAGCCCGCACTACGGCTATAGGCCTCGATGAGTGCGCGTGAACTGAGGCTGCCGACTTCTTCATCCGGCATAAACAACAGATCGACGGGAAGTTTCGGGCCGGAGCCATGGCGGACCGCGAGCTTCATCGCCTCCAGCGCCATCAGGGCGCCGGACTTCATATCGTAGATACCAGGCCCGTAGAGACGATCACCCTCCTGCCGCCAGGGCAGCTGGTTCTTGATCGTGCCGGCCGCGTGAACAGTGTCCAGATGGGCCAGGATGAGCGTGCTCTTCTGGTTGCTGCCGGCGGGGCGCGGAGAACGCACCGCCAGAATATCGCCAAAGCCCATCGTTCCGGGCGTCCGCTCGGTCACGAGACCGGCTTGCTTGGCAATCGCCTCGACGCGATCGGCCAGCCGGTTCACGGCATCGGCATCCGGCGTGTGGGTTTCGATCTCCACCCAGCGCTGCAATTCAGAAAGCAGCGCTGCATGGTCGATATCATCGGGGGAAATTGCAAGGGTCATGAAAGCCATCCGAACGAAAGGTCAAAGGCGGGAGGACATGGTGTCCGGCGGATCAGAATCGCCGGACACGTCTAGCCTATTGATACAGAAAGGCAGGCCCCAGTCACCGACCAAATCCACAATCTGCCGGCTTATTGCTGCCAGTTCATATCCATGACGAACATCGCCTCGTTAGGGCTCGGCTGCCACTTCAGATTCTTGCTGGCGCCGTAGACGGCATCGCCCTGATAAAGCCCGATGCCGGGCACGTCCTGCTTCAGGATCTCATAGGCCTTCCGATAGTCCTCCAGCCGCCTGTCACTGTCGAGCGTCGACCTGGCATCGTCGACGAGAGCGTCGAACTCTGGATTGCTATATTTCGCCCAACTGCTGCCGGTGCGAAACAGCGGGAAAATGATGCCATCCGCATCCTGGCAGGCGCAGGACCAGCGGCCGAAAGCCACGCTGCCAGCATCCTTGGCATCCCCTTGGCGACGCTTCAAGAATGTCGCCTGATCGAGCGAGGTGATCGTCGTATCGAGTCCTACATCGTTCAGCATCTGCTGGATGGCTTCCACCATCGATCGATCATAGGAGGGCGAGGTCAGAAACTCGATCTTCGCTCCTTCGGCACCCGCTTCCTCGACCAAGGCGCGCGCCTTATCCGGATCGAAGGGGTAGCCTTCCACCCTCTCGGTGTAACCGAAGATCGGTTTGGCGCCGACGACGTTGACCGGGGAACCGAAGCCCTGCAGCAGAGCATCGATCAGGGTCTGGCGGTCGATGGCGTAGGCAATCGCCTGACGCACGCGGACATCCTGCGTCGCACCAGCCTGGGCGTTGATGTAGATGTAGCCGACGCGCTCGGTCGGAACCGACAACACCTGCGCCTCCTCGCTGCTCTTCAGCGCGATCGCCTGATCGGATGGAAGATCGCGAACGAGATCGGCCTTGCCGGTCTTGAGATCAGCGATGCGGGTGGAGACGTCGGGCACGGCGCGGAAGACCACATGTTCGAAGGGCGGCTTTGCACGCCAGTAGCGATCGTTCGCCTGAAGCTCGGTCTGCACGCCCTTCTGCCACTGCACCAGCCTGTAAGGACCGCTGCCCATCGGCTTCAGATTGAACTCCTGAGCTCCTACCTTCTCGACATAGGCCTTCGGCACGATCGACAGTTTGACGAGCTGGGCAATCAGCGCCGGATAGGGCGACTTCGTCGTCATCTTCACCATAGTTGGGCTGGTCGCCTCGGCCTTGATGATCTGGTTGAACTGCGACAATTGCGGGCTCTTCAGAGCCGGATCGATGATGCGGTTGACGCTATAGGCAACATCCTCGGCCGTCAGCTTGCTGCCATCCTGAAAGGTCACATCGTCGCGGATCTGGAATTCGAGGGTCTTGTCGTCGAGATATTTCCAGGACGTCGCGATCTGCGGCACGATCGCGCCCGCTGTATCGCGGGTGATGAGATTGTCGAAGATATTGCGATAGACGCTGTAGCTGTCCGTGTCCCATTGAAGATGCGGATCGAGCGTGGCCGCATCATTCGGCAGGTCGATCGTCAGCATATCCTTCGCCGATTGCGCATAGGCGGCCGTTGCCAGAAGGCTTACGGCAAGAGCCACTGCGGATAAGAACTTGAAATGCATAATCTACTACCCCCTTTGAAATTCAAAAACGTCGTCACGCCCCGCCGGGCGCCAATCTTTTATTGGTGCAATGTCTTCAGCCCGGCTTCCGAAGCGCAATAGGCGGCAAGCTCCGCATGGGTGGCAAACCATACGTCCCCTTTGGCCTGCGCCTGGCGAATGATCTCTTCCAGAATGAAGATACGCGAGCGATGACCGATGTGATGCGGATGAAGCGTAAGCTGGAATAGCCCGCCCTCCTCATAGGCCACCTCCAGCTCGCGCTGGAAAATATCGAGAACCATCGACGGGCCGCCATAGGGTCGCGCGCCGGTCATGCGGTCCATCGCCACATAGGGAGCGTCGTCGCGGATCCACTCTACCGGGATTTCGACGATGCCCGTCGGCTCGCCGTCTTCGAGCAGCTCATAGGGCTCGTCATCCGCCATCAGCGACGAATCGTAAAGTAGCTTCATCTCGCGGGCGATCTTCAGCGTATATGGACTGAAGTCCCAGGAAGCCGTGCGCATTCCGACCGGTCGAACACCGGAAATACGCTCCAGCACATCGGCGGCGCGCAGCGCAAGATCGCGTTCCGTCACTTCGTCCAGGCGCGAATTGAATTCGTGTATCCAGCTATGCATGCCGAGCTCATGGCCCGAGGCCACGACGGCGCGCGCTTCATCAGCATTGATCATCGCCGACACCGCCGGCATGAAGACCGAGGCCGGAACGGCGTATTTCTCCAGTAGCTTGAGAATGCGCGGCATGCCTGAACGAGGGCCATACTGCCCCTGGCTCATCCGGCCGATCGAAATGCCTCCATTGCGCAATTCGAACGTCTCGTGGTCGGCGTCAAAGGACAAGGCCACCGCCATGCGGGCGCCATTCTTCCATTTGGCCGGCCGCAACGACCGCCCGGCGCGCACCTTGTCGACGCGGCTCCGCCAGACTTCGTCCGGCCAGAGCCAGGGTTCACTGACCTCTGCTTGCTTTTTCGTCTCGCTCATCACCGCACCCGCCTTGCCGGTTGTCGCTTTTCTCGGCACAACTGTTACAGGCCGATCGCCAGACCAACAACGGGAAGGTCGTTCACATATATGAACTCGGAAGTGAAGAGCGCCGGACGTGTCCTCGACATTCTTGAATATATGGCGGGACGGCGGGAAGCCGTTGCGCTGTCGCAGATCGTCCGCGACCTGGCCCTGCCAAAAAGCAGCGCGCATGGATTGCTCCAGACGCTCGCCGCGCGCGGCCATCTCGTGCAGGATTCCTCCGGGCGCTACATGCTGGTCGAGGCGGGCCGGCACGGCTTCCCTTTCCGGCGCCATGAAGAGCCGCTGGTGGTCAAGGCGATGCCGTTCATGGAGCGCTTGCGCGACGAATCCGGCGAGACCGTGCTGCTCAGCGCCATGAACGCCCATTGCGACATCCGCCGGCTGGCAAAAAGCGTGAGCCGCCAGCCCATACGCTATGACGTGAATTTGGATGCCGCCATCGTCGCCTATTGCACGGCCATGGGCCGTGTTCTTCTCGCCCACGCGCCGCAGCAGACGTTGGAAGATTATCTCTCCCGCGTGCAGTTCCTGTCCTACACGCCCTATACGATCACCGATGTGGAGGAGATCCGGGATATCCTCGTCAAAGTGCGGCGGAATGGATACGCGGTCAACGACCAGGAATTCGTCACAGGTTCAACCGGCATTGCCACGCCGATTTTCGACGCCACCGGCAATGTCGTTGCCGCCCTCAATCTGGGCACGCTGACCAGCCGCTACATCGAGCGGCGCGAGGCGCTTCTATCGATGCTGCGCAAAGCGGCCGGCGATATCAGCCGCAGCCTTGGATACAGGGCGAGACAGTAGATCCGCCGTTAGGCCGTCGCGGAATAAGCGCACTTCTCACGCCAGGCGACAGGTGTCATATCGGTGACCCTGCGAAACTCGCGATTGAAATTCGATTTGGTCTGGAAACCAGCCTCAAGCATGATCTCGGTCACCGATTGATCCGTTTCGGCCAGTAGTCGGCAGGCTTCGGCAATCCGGTAATCGTTGACATATTGAGAGACGTTCTTGGCCGTGGCCCGGTTGATCGCTCCCGAGATACGGCGCGACGGTATCCCCGCTTTGCGGGCCAGCCGCTCGAGATTGAGATTGGCGTCGCGATAGAGTTTCTTCTCCCGCATCAGCTCGTGGATGCGGGCGACGGTATCCTTGTCTTCGGCCGCGTCAAGCACAGGTGGGATGTCCGACATTTCGGCGTCGGTGGAATTCCGGCTGGCCGAAGCTGCCGCAGTGCCGAGGACAAGCAGGCCGACGACATTGGCGATGCTGACGATCAGGCCAACATGCGCACCATGGGTCCAGCCGAAATCAAACAGCACCAGCGCGTCGATCAAGGCCGAGAAACACAGCGCGCCGGCGGCGAAGACAAGCGCTCGATGAGCCGGTCGCGCCGCCTCGAATGACGCCAGACCCAGTGCATCGGGACCAGGGCGAACAAGCCAGAGCAAGGCCAAGGCATAGGCGATTTGAATGAGGATCATCGCGATGTCGATGGCCTCGGGCCGGATAATGGCCAACACGGCGATGACAACGGGCGGAAAGCTATAGAAGCCCAGGAGGGCGGGCCAGCGCCTCCGACTGTCCACGCCCAGTCTGCGCACGCCAGCATAGACCAGCGGCGGCATGACCGTTGGGATCACCAGCGCCAGATAGCCAATCCACTGCACGCCATAACCCAGACGCAGCCCGACCAGGACCGATTGCACGGCACAGAGCAGCAGCAGGAGAAGAAATGGCCGGTTCGCGGCAAGCTCATCATCCCGCCGAACCACCGCTAGAAATAGCAGAAGCAGCAGGAGAGCAACGACGAACGGCAACGGCACGAATAGCATGAGACCCTTTCCCCGGGGCAACCATAATTGTCGCCACTATGGCCTGACTCGCGGCATCCGGCGATCTAGATCGCGTTCTGCGACGTCCTAAATCACGATCAAGGTCGCGTCAGACGTTCCGGCGGCGGAAAATCACGCCGTCAACGTCTGGAGACCCCTCATGAATGCAGAAGCGAATATCGCGAACCGGCTTCGGTCGCTGTCGATCGAGCGCGACGGCACCCCACTCACCGATACAGCCGCGAACCGCCAATTCCCAATGCGTGGGGTGGCTCTGATCGGTTTGGTCGCAGCACTCGCGACAGCGGCTTACATATCGCTTCCCCTTGCCGAGAACCTCTGGAGGCATACGACAACGGCAGCCATTTCCCGGCCGACAAGCGAAACTGACGCTATAGCGCAAGACAAGCTCCCCGTCCGATTGCCGCAGACACCGCCGCCTCAGACCGTGATCGGCTCTGGCTATGTCGTGGCCGAGAAGATGATCACCCTGCGGCCGGAGATTGGCGGCAAGGTGGTCGCTCTGCCGCTGGATGTCGGCGACCATTTCGCCGCCGGGCAAGTTATCGCACAGCTGGATACGACAACGGACGAGATCGAACTCAGGATCGCCAGATCCCAGGCCGCAGGCGCAGCCGCTGCGGCACGCCGGGTCGAGGTTTCGCTAGCGCAGGCTCGCAAGACCCTGGAGCGCACCAAATTGCTTGTCGAGCGCGGTGCTAAGGCGGTGAGCAGCCTTGATGACGACAGCCTCTCCGTCGTGCAGTTGACCAGCGATCTCGATGTTGCACGGCAGGCGGCCGAGACCGCCGGGCTACAGGTGGAGAAACAGGAAAGAAATCTCGCGCTCCACCGGATTGTCGCTCCGTTCGACGGTGTGATCGTCACCCGGCTCGTCGGCCTCGGCGATATGGTTGCCTCCGGCACGGATGGCGGCGGGCCACGAGACGGGATCGCCATCCTTCTCGACCCGAACTCCCTGACGATCGATGTCGATATCGCACAGTCCAATGCCGCGCGGATCGAGCCCGGCCAGACGGCGGTCGCCGTTCTCGACGCCTTTCCCGACCGAAAATTCAGGATGCGTGTGCGGACGATCGTGCCGGCAGCCTCAATGCAGAAGGGCACGGTGACCGCCCGGCTGGAATTCCTGACGCCGCCCGCGCGCGTGCTGCCGAACATGGCGGCGAAGGTCACTCTGGACGCTCCAGAACTACAGGCAACCGCAAATGAAGGAGGACTTTGAGATGGACAACAGCACATCCGCGCCAGACGATGGGATTGTGATCGACAATGTGCGCAAGGACTACCGGATCGGCAAGAACGCCGTGACGATCTTTTCGGATCTGACCATGACCATCGGCGCTGGCGATTTCGTCGCGATCGTCGGCCCGTCCGGCTCCGGAAAATCGACGCTTCTGAACCTCATCGGCGGCATTGATCGTCCCGATGGCGGCGACATCAATTTCGGACATGCGCGCATCAGCCGGATGAGCGAAAGCGCGCTGACAAAATGGCGCGGCGTCAATGTCGGCTTCGTGTTTCAGTTCTACAATCTGATGCCAATGCTGACGGCGGCGCAGAATATCGAGCTTCCTCTGCTGCTGACCAGCCTGACCGCACGCCAGCGTCGAGAGCGCGTCGAGACGATCCTGTCGCTTGTCGGCCTTACCGACCGACGCAAGCATTTGCCCTCGGAGCTTTCGGGCGGCCAGCAACAACGAGTCGGGATCGCCCGGGCACTCGCAAGCGATCCGAAACTGTTGCTCTGCGATGAGCCGACCGGCGATCTCGATCGCTCTTCCGCCGAAGAGGTGCTCACCATGCTGCGCATCCTCAACGCGGAGCTCGGCAAGACCATCGTCATGGTCACCCACGACGACATGGCAGCACGCTCCGCCAAGCGCGTGCTGCGCCTGGACAAGGGCCAGTTCGTCGAACGGGAGGCCGCGTGAGCACCATGAACCGCTTCACTCTCCTTCGCCGCACCATGGCGCGCAAACCGACGCGCAGCCTCCTGTTGATCACAAGCATCGCCCTCGCCTTCTTCATCTATCTCGTCCTGACAAGCTTCGAACACGGCTTTCTCGGCGGCGCGGTGGATTCGGAACGGCTGATCGTCACTAACAAGGTCGGCGATGCCCTACCGTTACCGATCAGCTACTACGGCAAGATCCGGACGCTACCCGATATCGCTGAGGCGACCTACATGGCGCGCAGCCGCGCGACCTACCGGACGCCGACGAATTTCCTGGGCCTGACGGCAGTGGAACCGCGTAGCTTCGCTGCCTTCCTCGGTGATGAATACGATATTCCCACGGACGCCATTGCCCGTTTCGGAGAGGTCCGCAACGGTGCCATTGTGGGCCGCAGCATCGCTTCCCAGGAAGGCTGGACGCTCGGGCAGACGATTACGCTGAACACGTCGAGTTTCGTCAAGACCGATGGCAGCTCCGACTTCGAATTCACCATCGTCGGCATATTGGACGGCAAGCAATCCGCCGATACGCATTTCGTGATGGCGCGGTACGACTACATCAACGCAGAGCGCGCCATGGACCGCGACACCGTGACCGGCTTCCGCATCCTGCCAAAAAAGGGCGTTTGCACTGATGAGGTCATCAAGTCCGTCGACACCCTATTTGCCAATTCCGCCTACGAGACCCGGACGCGCACGGAGGCCGAATTCATGAAGGCCTTCATCGCGCAATTCGCCGATGTCGCAACCATCGTGGGGCTGGTGGTTGGCGTCGCCTTCGTGACCATCCTGATGATCGTCGCCAACACCATGTTCTTCGCCATCCGCGAACGGACGAAGGAAATCGGCGTGCTGAAGGTCCTCGGCTTCTCCAGGCTCTTCATTCTCGGCAATGTACTCGCTGAAACCTTCACTCTGTTTGCCGTGGGACTCAGCCTTGCTCTCGGCCTTGCCTTTGCAGCCATCCTGTTTCTGCGAGAGCCGCTGCGCACCATCGTGCCGGACCTGACGCTCACGCCCCCGATCATTGTCGAGGCGATCGCCCTCGCCGCCCTGCTGGCGCTGGCGACAGGCGTCGCGCCAGCCTTCAACGCCATGCGGGTGCCGCCAAACGCGGCTTTGAAAGAAAGATGAGACCATGAGCACGATCTTCCGCCAATCCCTGGCCCTCACTTTGTCCAATCTGAAATCGCTCCGCCGGCGGATATGGATTTCCCTGTCGCTGGTGTTTTCCGTGGCGATGGTCGTCACGGTTCTGCTCGGTTTTCTGGCGATGTCCAACGGCTTCCAGACATCGCTGCTGCAAGCTGGTTCCAAGGACATCGCCATTGCCCTTGGCAAGGGAGCAGCGACGGAACTCGGCAGCCGGATAGAACCTTCCCAGCTTCATTATCTCGATGGCTCCACCGGCATCGCTGTCGATGCTACCGGCGCTTCCATTATGTCGCCGGAAATGGTCGTACCCGTGGAGGTGCCGGAGACGGCCGGCGGATTGCTTTCAACATTGTCGCTGCGCGGCATTGGACCGTTCGGTCTGAGCGTGCGTCCCAACGTCAGCATCGTTCGCGGCCGGATGTTCAATCCCGGCGCCGGCGAGATTGTCGTCGGTCGGCGGCTGAGCCTTGATTACGAGGGGCTGGAGATCGGCGCGCAGCTCACCTTCGGCACATCGAAATGGACCGTTGTCGGTATCTTCGATGCCGGCGGCTCCGTCTTCGAATCTGAAATGCTGGCGGATATCGGCGTGGTGCGGACGCTGTTCAACCGGCCCAATCTGGTTCAGAGCGTCAGGATCAAGCTCACTACACCGGAGGCACTGTCAACGCTGCGATCCATAGCGACCGCTACGCCGCAGATCGGGCTGACGCTACGGTCGGAGCAGGATTATTTCGCGGGACTTGCCGAACGGACGTCCAAGTTGATCCTTCTGCTCGGCTGGCCACTGACGATCACCATGGCTGCCGGCGCCGTGGTCGGCGCGATGACGACCATGTTCAGCTCCGTGTCGGATCGCAGTACGGAGATCGCCACTGTCCGCGCCATCGGCTTCAGCCGGCGCGCGGCCTTTGCCGCGACATGGATTGAGGCGATGGCCTTGACCTGCCTCGGCTGCCTGGCTGGCGTCGGCTTTTCCTATCTCGTCCTCAATGGCTGGACGGCGTCGACCGTAAGCCCTGACCGCACGCGGATTGGATTTCAGCTGGTGCTGTCCCTTCCGCTGGTGATGAAGGCGGTCTGGCTGTCCCTGATCATCGGCGCCATCGGCGGTGCATTGCCGGCAGTGGCCGCGACGCGCATCCCGCTCAGACTGGCAATGAGCGGTCGAGCGCAGGCCGGCTGACGGATCTACTTCTTCTCTTTCGCCTTCGGCCGCCGCATCTTTCGGTCGGCTGTCAGTAGCAAGCTCTTGAGTTCCGGTTCGCGCACACGGCTGGCCGCCTCGGTGAAGGAAACCCATTCGCTGAGGCGCTGGCCCCGCTCCGGAAAATTCTCAAACGTCTTTTCGACCTCGAGCAGGTGTAGCTGCACGATGCAGGGAACGCGGCTGTCGTCGGGAAGCTGCTTCAGATAGGTGAAGTAGCCGAACCTCTTCTTCTTGATCTTGCCGCGCACGCCGGCTTCCTCGAAAGCTTCGATGGCGGCAACTTCATGCGGCTTCTTGCCTTTTATCGGCCAGCCTTTCGGCACGATCCAGCGCCCGCTCTCGCGGCTGGTGACGACAAGCACTTCGGGCACATCTAACTCCGGATGCTTCCGATAACAGACCGCAGCATATTGCTCGTAGATCGGACCATGAAACAGCGCATCCGCATGAGAGGCAAGCTCGGCAAGAAAGCCTTGCGAGCGACTTGATGACTTTGTCTGCCGATCGAAAGCCTCGCCTGCATCCGGCGTGATTGGGCGAGAAACGACGGGACGGGGGATCCCTATATGGTCCGCTGCTTCTCGCGCGCTCACAAAGACTTTCTGCGACACGCCGCTCTCCTGCTCCGCACGCGATTCCACTCAAATCTGCTTTTGTCAGCATCATGCTCTGAGCCGCTGTCATGACAGTTTCATGACGCAGACTGTTGATGACTGAGCGGTTTCATGCGGCAATTGCACGCGTGCAAATTGGACGGGTGCGGCGTTGGGAACAGGCATACAATTTTCTTCATCGCCGGACTGCATGAGCCCCGCCCGGCGATCTGCCTATTCATCGCATAACGACGTTCACGCCGTCTGGCTATGTTCCCCGCCACGGCGCGAAATGCCGCTCAGCGCCTCCGCGGCGAACCCGTTTTTATGGGCCACGGCTATATCGCCGAGCGAGAGGATACCAACCAGCCGCTTGTCGTGATCCAGCACCGGCAGACGGCGCACCTGGATATCACCCACGTTACGGCAGACGTCGTCGATCTCCTGATCATCGAAGCAATATTTGACGTCTGATGTCATCACATCGCGGACCTTCGCATCCGGACCCATGCCCATGGCAATGCCACGGATAGCGATATCGCGATCGGTGATCATACCGACAAGGCGGTCATGATCGGCGACAGGCAGAATGCCGGCATCAAGATCCGCCATCGTCTGCGCGGCGCTCAGGATTGTCTCGTCGAGGTTGGTGATGCGCACATCGTGCGTCATGGCGTCACGGACTTTCATTGGTTCCTCCATCAGCGGACGCCGTGTCCTAATCGTTGACAGGATCAGCATCGGGCGGCGCCCGTTTTCCCGCTGATCGCAGCACCCTCGCCCGAGGGCCTGCTACCACAACAGACGAAGCGACGATCGGTTCCGGATGTGTCGCGGATATTTGCATTCACAGTTTATACTCGTCCATCTTTCCCGATGGGCGGATGATGGAGAATGCCAAAACTGAAACGGCCTCCCATCAGTGGGAGGCCGTTTCGTGTTTCTTCAAATTGCCGATAATATTGTTACTCAGCAGCCTGCAGCGAGGGCGCCTCGACTTCCCCGGTCAGTTTCCCGGCCATGGCGGCGGCGAATTTCGTCTGGTCGAGTTCGTTCTCCCAGCGCGCAACAACGATCGTCGCGACAGCGTTCCCGACGAAGTTGGTGAGCGCGCGGCATTCCGACATGAAACGGTCGATGCCGAGGATCAGCGCCATGCCGGCGATCGGAACCGAAGGCACGACGGCGAGCGTGGCGGCCAGCGTGATGAAGCCGGCGCCGGTGATGCCCGCGGCACCTTTCGAGCTCAGCATCGCCACCAGCAGCAACAGGATCTGGTCGCCTAGGGACAGCGACGTATCGGTCGCCTGGGCGATGAAGAGCGCCGCCAGGGTCATGTAGATGTTGGTGCCGTCGAGGTTGAAGGAATAGCCCGTCGGAATGACGAGACCGACGACGGAGCGCTTGCAGCCGGCACGTTCCATCTTGTTCATCAGGCCAGGCAATGCGGCCTCCGAAGACGAGGTGCCGAGGACCAGCAGCAGCTCTTCCTTGATGTAGCGGATCAGCGCCAGGATCGAGAAGCCGTTATAGCGGGCGACGGCGCCGAGCACGACCAGAACAAAGAACAGCGACGTGGCATAGAAGGTACCGATCAGGAAAGCCAGGTTGGCGATCGTGCCAATACCGTACTTGCCGATGGTGAAGGCCATGGCGCCGAAGGCGCCGATCGGTGCGAACTTCATCAGGATCGAGACCATGCGGAAGATCGGCGTGGTCAGTGCCTGCAGGAAGTCGACCACCGGGCGGCCGCGATCACCAACCGCGCCGAGCGCGATGCCGAAAACGACCGAGAAGAACAACACCTGGAGAATATCGCCCTTGGCGAAGGCGCCGACGATAGTGTCAGGAATGATGTTCATCAGGAAGCCGACGACGGAGGCGTCATGGGCCTGCGCGGCGTAGTTGCTGACCGCCTTCGTGTCCAGCGTTGCCGGATTGATATGCATGCCGGCGCCCGGCTGCACGACATTCGAGACGATAAGACCGACGATCAGCGCCAGCGTCGAGAAGGTCAGGAAGTAGATGAACGCCTTGCCGACGACGCGACCGAACTTCTTCAGGTCCGACATGCCGGCGATACCGGTCGTCACCGTCAGGAAGATGACCGGCGCAATGACCATGCGCACCAGCTTGATGAAGGCATCACCGAGCGGCTGCAGCGACGTGCCGAGCTGAGGATAGTAGTGGCCGAGCAGGATGCCGGCGGCGATGGCAGTGAGAACCTGCACATAGAGGTGCCGGTAGAAGGGGAGTTTGCCGCGCGTTCCGGCGTCGGCTGCGATGGGAGCAATCATGATGTCCTCCGTTGTGCCCAACCGATCCCTCGGCCCTCCGGGCAAGACTAAACCTCAACAGCCTCCGACTGTTTGATCACCCTTTGCAACGTGCGTGCCAGATCGCATGGAACGAGGCAACGTCTTGATTTAAAAATGGCTTTTCCTGGGCAATCCCAACCAAGTCAGCAAGCATGTGCGAAAATCCGCACAAGATGAATTGCAGCGCGCGCGAAATCATGCACAATGTGCGGATGCTGCAGCGGCCGACCACGGAACGATTTACAACCCCAGAGCAACTGGGCCGGCGTTCCCGGCGTGTCTGGTTCGTCTTTGTGGCTTTCTGCGCGGCCATCATCGCCGCCGCTCTCTACGGCGCAAGCTTCTATGGCCGGATGACCGCAATCGAAGCTTTGCAGGTTCAGGGACACACCGATGCCAATCTCAAGGTCGCGCTGTTGCGGGCTGTCCTTGAGCGCCCCCGCGCCCTGCCGCTTCTCCTGGCCGAAGATCAGCAGGTGCGCGACGCGCTCGCGACCGGCCGGGACGATGCCGTCACCACGCTTGACCGCAAGCTGGAAACGCTGGTGTCCGGCACCAGCGCCGCGGTGCTCTATGTTACCGGCAAGGACGGTATAGCGATTGCATCGAGCAATTGGCGTGAACCGCTGAGCTTCGTCGGTAACGACTATTCCTTCCGCGATTACTTCCGCCGGGCGATGGAGACGGGAACGGCCGAACATTTCGCGCTCGGCACGGTCAGCAATCGCCCCGGCCTTTATATTTCCCGTCGCGTCGGCGCTGCCGATTCTGCCCTGGGTGTCGTGGTCGTCAAGATGGAATTCGACCAACTCGAAACGGATTGGCGTGAAGCCGGCCGCCCGGCCTATGTCACCGACGAACACGGCGTCGTGCTGATCACCAGTATTCCTTCGTGGCGATTCATGACGACGTCGCCACTGGCACCCGACAGTCTCGCCGCCATTCGTAAGAGCCTGCAATTTGGCGGCGCGCCTCTGGCACCCTTGCCGATCGCGCGCCCGGAACCTATTGGCCCGGAGGTGTCGATCGTCCGCGCGGTCTTGCCGGGCAGCAGTGCAGCGGAATATCTGCGGCTGACAATACCGGTTCCATCGACACCCTGGCGGCTGGATTATCTCATCCCGACGGATCAGGCGATTGCTTCCGCCGTCCGCGAGACACGCTTCCTGGCCCTGACCGTGCTGGTGCCGATCCTGGCAATCGCCGCCTTCCTGCTAAGGCGCCGCCATGTCTCGGCAATGCAGATCGCTGTCGGCCGAGTGGCACGCGAGGAGCTGGAACGGCGTGTTCTGGAGCGCACCGAAGATCTGAGCCAAGCCCGCGACCGGCTGGAGGCGGAAATTTCCGATCACCGCACGACGGAAGCGAAGCTGCAGATCGTGCAGCAGGAGCTTGTGCAGGCCAACCGTCTGGCCATTCTCGGCCAGGTCGCCGCCGGCGTCGCTCACGAAATCAACCAGCCGGTCGCCACCATCCGCGCCTATGCGGACAACGCCCATATCTTTCTGGATCGAAAGCAGATCGCGCCGGTAAAGGAAAATCTGACCTCCATCGCCGCCCTGACCGAGCGGATCGGCACGATCACCGAAGAGCTGAAAGCCTTTGCCCGCAAGGGGCGGAGCGCGCCAAAACCTGTGGAGCTCAGGAGCGTCATCGAGGGCGCCGTGATCCTGCTCAGAAGCCGTTTCGCCGGCCGGCTCGATGCCTTGGCGATCGATCTTCCGCCAGCTGGGCTCACGGTCGTCGGCACGCGCATCCGGCTCGAACAGGTGCTGATCAATCTCTTCCAGAATGCTCTCGAAGCATTGGAGGGTCGCGACCGGCCCAGGGTCGAGGTCACTGCGCGGGAAACAGCCGAGGGCGTCGAGGTCACCGTCTCCGACAACGGCCCCGGCATTCCATCGGCGATCCTTGATTCACTGTTCACGCCGTTCAACACCTCGAAGGAACAGGGCCTCGGCCTTGGTCTCGTCATCTCTAAGGATATTGTCGCCGATTATGGCGGCCGCATCGAGGTTGAAAGCGGTGGGAGCGGCACCCGTTTCATCATCCATCTGCGCAAGGCGATTTCATGAACGACGCGTCCCCGGTCTTCCTCATCGACGATGACAAGGATTTGTTGAAAGCGACGAAGCAGACGCTTGAGCTTGCCGGCTTTTCCGTCTCCGCCTTTTCGGCGGCACCGGACGCGCTCGGAGCATTGGAAGCCGACTTTCCCGGCGTCGTCGTTTCCGACATCCGCATGCCACAAATGGATGGGCAGCAGCTCTTCGATCACATCAAGGCGCGGGACGCGGACCTGCCGGTCATCCTGGTTACCGGCCATGGCGATATTCCGATGGCCGTCAAGGCGATCCAGGACGGCGCCTATGATTTTATCGCCAAACCCTTCGCCACCGACCGGCTGGTGCAAAGCGTGCGGCGCGCGGCGGAAAAGCGCCGGCTCGTCCTGGAAAACCGCGCGCTGCGCATTGCCGCCGAACAGGCGCAGGGCGATTTGCCGCTGATCGGCCAGACATCCGCGATGGAGCGGCTGCGCCACACCCTACGGCAGATCGCCGATACCGACGTCGATGTGCTGGTCACCGGCGAGACCGGCAGCGGCAAGGAAGTGGTCGCGAGCCTGCTGCATCGCTGGAGCCGGCGGGCGAAGGGCAATTTCGTCGCGCTCAATTGCGGCGCCCTGCCGGAGACCGTCATCGAAAGCGAGCTTTTTGGCCACGAGCCCGGCGCCTTCACGGGCGCGCAGAAGAAGCGCATCGGCCGCATCGAACATGCAAGCGCCGGCACGTTGTTTCTCGACGAAATCGAAAGCATGCCGCCGGCCATACAGGTGCAGTTGCTGCGCGTGCTGGAGATGCGGGAAGTCACGCCGCTCGGGACCAACGAGGTGCGCCCTGTCGATCTTCGCGTCGTCGCCGCCGCCAAGATCGATCTTAGCGATCCGCGCCAGCGCGGCGACTTTCGCGAGGACCTTTATTACCGCCTCAACGTCGTTACAATCTCCATCCCGCCGCTGCGCGACCGGCGTGACGACATCCCGTTGCTTTTCGGCTACTTCGCCGAGCGCGCCGCCAGCCGTTTCAAGCGCGATGTGCCCGCCATCTCCACCGCCGTTCGCCGTCATTTGCACCACCATGACTGGCCGGGCAATGTTCGCGAGCTTTCGCACTTCGCGGAACGCTTCGTCCTTGGTCTGGAATCAGCGGCAGGTTCAAAGCCGGGCGAAGCCCCAGCCGTCGATACAGTGCTGCCCCTGCCCATCCGCGTCGAACGCTACGAGGCCGATCTCATCCGCGAAACCCTTGCTCAAAACGGCGGCGATGTCCGCCGGACGATCGAAGCCCTCGGCATCCCGCGCAAGACCTTCTACGACAAGCTTCAGCGCCACGGCATCGTCAGGAGCGAATTTACCGGCTTTGACAGTGAGGACTAGGCAAGGCGGAAAGATAGCCAGCGATTATCTTTGATGTACCCATCTGTTCAACCGGATATCTGACGGCTAATAAGCGTAAGGGACGCTCGGCAGCTTTTGATCGCCTGGCGGTGAGGAGACTGGAGGAAATATGACTGACATTGCTCTCCGCAACACGGTCAAACGTGTTGCGCTGCTGAATCTCGGCTATTTCGGCGTCGAGTTTGCGGTAGCACTATCCATAGGTTCTGTAGCGCTCTTTGCCGACAGCGTCGATTTCCTGGAAGACGCCTCGGTCAGTCTTCTGATCCTGATGGCGCTCGGCTGGAGTGTTCGCAATCGCGCCCGCATCGGCATGGCGCTTGCCGCAATCCTGCTTATTCCCGGACTGGCGACCATCTGGACCGCCTGGCATAAATTCATGGATCCGGTTGCTCCGGAACCGCTGGCATTATCTTTGACTGGCCTCGGAGCGCTCGTCGTCAATCTCTCCTGCGCCATGATGCTGGTTCGCTTCCGTGAGCACAGTGGCAGCCTGACCCGCGCCGCCTTTCTCTCCGCCCGCAACGATGCGCTCGCCAATATCGCCATCATCGCGGCTGGCCTCGTGACGGCGTTCCTTTGGCATTCCGCCTGGCCGGACCTTATCGTCGGCATAGCCATCGCGGCGATAAACGTCGATGCGGCACGCGAGGTCTGGACGACGGCGAGAGACGAGCATAGGGCCGCCGCTTAGGCGCTCGACGCGCGGATTGCATCCGTCCGCGGTGCCAATTGCGCCGCCACGAAGGCCGTCCGGTCCAGCACCGCCATGGCCTGATCAATCAGGCTCTCCAGCGCTTGCGCGCTCTCGCAAGCGCGCACGATCAATGGCGCGCTCAGGCAAATTCTCAAGGCGCTTGCCGGCATATCGCCGAAATCGGCGCAGCGCACAGGCTGGCCAAGGCGCACCGGCGCAAGGTCGCTCTGTTCGACCGCCAGATCCTGATAGACCGCGGCGGTCACCGTCGCCGGCAGGATGCCGCCGCGATAGGGATTGCTGAGGTAGAATGAAAAAATCGACGGGATTTCGTCCCAACGCGATCCGCGCGGCCGATCCCCCAAACGATTTCGATCCATGGCTCGCGTATCGAGCTGTTCAAAGGCACTGTCCTGCTCCAACCGAGCCTGCACCGCCTCGGCAAAGGCGGACAGGACAGCCGCCACCTTTTCCTCGGGCACCCTGAGAAAACGCTCCAGTTCGAACAACGCAGCCTTCCATCGCAGCAGCAGGCCAAAATTGGCACGATGCGGCAATCCGTCCCTGGCCACCCAGCCCTCTGGCCAATCCGCTTGCGCGCAATAATCGGCAAGCGCCGCCGGCAAGGGCCGCTGTTTCAGGCGAGCCGACCATCGTGGCGGGCACAACAGAGCGCCGCTGAAGACCGGCCCGGCCAGGAACTTCGATCCCGTCAGCGCCACAAGGAAGTCATGGGCGAGATAGGCGCGGATCGTGGTGGCGGAGACGCGGAACTGGCAGGCATCGATCATGATGTCGAGCATGGCGCCGAAACGCGCTTTCAGGCGGAACACCGTATCCAGACCCGGCGCCAGCAGACTGGTCTTGGAGACATCCGTCACGACCAGAAGGCATCTGAGACCAGCGGCGCGGGCAAGTTCGATCAGGCCCCTCAACTCACTTTCGACCTCGTCGTCGCGGCGCAAGGTGCCATCGGCGTTACGCACCGCGACGGTGGTGTTGCGTGTGGCCTGTCCGGGGCTGAGCTCCTCACCCTTGGCAACCGGGCAATTATTGCCGACGCGGCTCATAAAGTGCCGGCCGGCGGCGGCGGCCATGACCCCGCTGCCGGTCTCGTTGCCCATCAGCGTTATGGTCATCAAGGTTCGTTCGTTCTCTCGCGCCAGCAGCGCGGCGACGAAAAGATGAAGATCGGTGCCGGACGTGGCCATGACGGCATCCGCGCTAGAAAGCCCCAAGCCGTCGTCCAGACCAAGCAGGCGCAGCAGTTCCCTCCGGACTCTCGCAATCTCCCGCGCATAGATGTCTGCGGCGGCATGCGCCTCCATCTCCCGGAGAAGCGCCGCATGATAGGCGCCGACTGCCGTAAAGGCAGGCGCGGAAATGGTCGATGCTGTCGAAGAACCGAAGGCCAGGTCCAGCGGCCGTGGCGATGGGCCGTGGCCATACATGTTGAGGCCAGTGACAGGTTCACAATCCAGCCTTTCGTCTCCGCCGGAAACCAGGCAAGCGAGAAGCGCATCACGATCATTGTCTAACTGGCTGCTCAAGGCGGGGCCGGAGACGCGATCGTCAAAACTCTTTTGCATGCGCGGCATTCCCCTTGCGGTCTTTCGTCGACGCACGTCGGATGAGCGCATCAATGTCCATGAGACATTAGGCCAAACAAGATGGAGCGAGGCTGACGTGCCGATCGGATAGGCCTCGGCGGATACGAAAAGCCCGCCGCCATGATGGCGACGGGCTCTAGCACGAATGAGTAGGTTGCTTAGCCAGCGGCCGTAAGCTTGTCCTGGGTCTTGGTGTCGAAATCGCTGGCGTCGTGGCGCTCATGCAATTGGTCGGCGGGATCGCCAGACAGGCGATTGACCTTGCGACCGCGCTTCACGGCCGGCCGTGCAAAGATCGTTTCCGCCCAACGCTGGACATTTTTGTAATCCTGCACCTGAAGGAACTCGGCGGCGCCATACTGCCAGCCCTTCACCAGGCCGCCATACCAGGGCCAGACGGCGATATCGGCGATCGTATAGTCCTTTCCACCCAGATATTCGCTTTCGGCGAGACGGCGGTCGAGAACGTCGAGCTCGCGCTTCACTTCCATGGCGAAGCGGTCGATCGCATATTCGATCTTCGTTGGCGCATAGGCATAGAAGTGGCCAAAGCCGCCGCCGAGATAAGGAGCACTTCCCATCTGCCAGAACAGCCAGGACAGGCATTCGGCGCGCGCCG
Source organism: Martinezella rhizogenes (assembly GCF_000799715.1). GTDB lineage: Bacteria > Pseudomonadota > Alphaproteobacteria > Rhizobiales > Rhizobiaceae > Rhizobium > Rhizobium rhizogenes_C. The sequence goes on along the minus strand of NZ_JUHG01000001.1, from coordinate 56,840 downwards.
GCTGTTCGGTCGGCAGGAACGCCCCGAATTTTTCGGCGAGATAGGTCAGGATTGAACCGGATTCGAAGACCCGGATCGGGGTCGGGCCGCTACGATCCAGCAGCGCCGGAATCTTGGAGTTAGGATTGACGTCGACGAAACCGCTTCCGAACTGGTCGCCGTCGCCGATCTTGATCAGCCAGGCATCATACTCGGCGCCGCTGTGGCCGAGAGCCAGCAACTCCTCGAGCAAGATCGTGACCTTCACCCCGTTCGGCGTTCCCAGCGAATAGAGCTGCAGGGGGTGGCGGCCGACCGGCAATTCCTTCTCGTGCGTCGGCCCGGCGATCGGACGGTTGATATTGGCAAACTGGCCTCCGTTCGCCTTGTTCCAGACCCAGATCTTCGGCGGCGTGTATTCGGCAGAATCGGTCATGCTCAAACTCCTGATTTTCGGCGGATACAATTGCGACGTACCGACCGATCTAGCGCGTTCTCTATTCCGCACATAGGGGGCGTGATCAAATTTTGCGAGAGGGTAGGATCATATTGATGTCAGGATTTGCGCGTCACGATCTGACTGGCCTTCAGACTAGGCAGTCGAGGGGAGTTCGGCTCGACCCAAAACGAAAAAGCCTGCCGCGGGAGGAGGTGCGGCAGGCTTTTCGAAAAGAACCGAACAGCAGCTGGGAGGAGGAGTGCTGCCGTTCCCGCAGGCGACCTTGGGAGGAGGATAAGGGCGCCCGCATCATCGAAGCTCTGCGGGAGGAGGTGCATCACTTCGATAAATATGACTATACACTAGATCTGCTTACTTCATAGGCATTTATTTGCAGGGCAGCTATGCGTTATGCGAAAAGCGGGAGGCTATTGGCGAGCAAGCCCTTTACCCGAGAAGGCCGAGCTCTGCCCGCTGAGCGGGCAAAATAAAAGCGCCCGCTCGGGAAGAAGCAGGCGCTGGCAGAATTTTGACTGTAGATCAGCGGTTTGCGCTGTTAGCGAACAACGGCCGCACGGGCGACGTTGCGGATTTCGCTGCGGCCGATACCGAGGTCATGCAGTTCGCGCGTGGACATACGGCCCAGTTCGGCGACCGTCTGACGATACTTGAGCCAGTTATTAAAAGAGCGTGCTACGTTCATGATGATCCCCTTTCCTAGGGTATTCGAAGCTGAGCTGCCGTGCTTGGCGCTCCATCCGCTTCGATGAGAGTGATATAGTGCGAAACCCTCGTTGATTGTATAGACAAGACTTCAGTGCACCCATGCAAACGGCGCATGGGTTGCGGGGCATATGAGGGACAGTCGGTCCGTTCGGCCTCCCCTCGACCGTGGGCCGATCTGCGATTTGCTGGTGACAGATCAGTCTTTCTCTGCGAAAAAGATATCGATTGAGAGACAGGGGCGTCCGTCGATGACGGGCTGAGAAGCACCCTTCGAACCTGAACCAGATCATGCTGGCGGAGGGAGTCGCTCGGGGTCCCGGCATGTTGCGTCGCGTCCCCTTTGCGTCTCGCCCCACCTGAAAGGCGCGACATGCAAAACCACACCACTCCAGGCAGCCTGTTGACAGCCATGCGGGCAAATCCTCCGCTGGTGCAATGCATCACCAACTTCGTCGCGATGAACATCGCCGCCAACGTGATGCTCGCCGCCGGCGCTTCTCCCGCGATGGTGCATGCCGAGGAAGAGGCCGGCGAGTTTGCCGCGATCTCCGGCGCGTTGACGATCAATATCGGCACGCTCTCCGGCGGCTGGCTGGCCGGCATGGCATCTGCCGCCCAGGCGGCAAATAAGGCCGGCAAGCCCTGGGTTCTCGACCCCGTGGCGCACTATGCCACCTCCTTCAGGCGCAGGGCGGTCGCTCAGTTGCTGGAACTGCGGCCGACGATCATCCGCGGCAATGCCTCGGAAATCATAGCACTTGCCGGCGGCACCAGCCGAGGCCAGGGCGTCGACAGCCGTGATCCCGTCGAACTGGCAGAGGAAGCAGCCGGTCTGCTCGCCCAAAAACATCGCTCGGTTGTTGCGGTCACCGGTGTCACGGATTTCGTTACCGACGGAAACAAGGCCAGCCGAATAGAGGGCGGTTCCCCGCTCATGCCGCAAGTGACCGCACTCGGCTGCGCGCTGACGTGCCTCATTGGCGCCTTCGCGGCGACAAGACCGGATCAGCCGCTTGATGCCGCGGTCGCGGCGCTGGCCGTCTTCGCCGTGGCGGGCGAACGCGCGGGCCGCGACGCTGACGGACCCGGTTCGTTTTCATGGCGCTTTCTCGATGCGCTGGCCGCGCTCGATGAGAAAGCGATCGACAACGAAGCAAGGGGCATCTCGCTATGAAGCACTTCGATCTCTCCCTTTACCTCGTCCTCGATCCGGTGCTCTGCGCCGGTATCGGCATGGTGGAAACCGCCCGCGCCGCAGTCGCCGGCGGCGCAACCGTCGTGCAACTGCGCGACAAGCACGCTTCGACCGCAAGCATGATCGAAACCGGCCTCGCGCTGAAGCAGGCGCTGGCGGGCACGAGCGCGCGCCTTATCGTCAATGACAATGTCGAGGCGGCAATCGCGATCGCAGCCGACGGCTTGCATATTGGCCAGGATGATATGGACGCCCGCACCGCCCGCCGCCTGATCGGCCCGGAAATGATCCTCGGCCTCTCGGTGGAAACCGAGGCACTTGCTGCCGCCATTGACCCCGCCCTCGTTGACTACGCCGGGATCGGGCCGGTCTTCGCGACGCCGACAAAGCCTGACCACAAGCAACCGATCGGCTTTGCTGGCCTCGCGCGCATGATCGAACTCTGCCCCGTTCCGTCCGTTGCGATTGGCGGCTTGAAGGCCGTGCATGCGGCTGACGCCCTCTTGGCAGGTGCTGACGGCATCGCCGTTGTTTCCGCCATTTGCGGCACACAGGACCCGCAGGCCGCAGCCGCCGAAATCGCGAGAGCTATCAGGGAGGCACGCCAATGATCCGCAGCGTACTCTCTATCGCCGGTTCCGACCCCTCCGGCGGCGCCGGTATCCAGGCCGACCTGAAGGCATTTTCGGCGCGAGGTGTCTATGGGATGGCGGTGCTGACCGCGTTGACGGCCCAGAATACGCAAGGTGTTTCCGGCGTCCATCCCGTACCGCCGCAATTCGTCGCCGATCAGATCGAGGCGATCTTCGCCGATGTTCGCGTTGATGCTGTCAAGATCGGCATGATCGCCAACGCTGCCATCGCGGAAGCCGTCGCCGACGCGCTCGCCCCGCATCGAGACGTTCCGATCATTCTCGATCCGGTGATGATCGCCAAGGGCGGTGCGGCGCTGCTCGCCGCCGACGCTGTTGATGTCCTGACCCAGCGGCTTCTTCCGCTCGCGACACTGCTGACGCCCAACTTGCCGGAGGCGGCGGCCCTGCTGCACGAACCTGTCGCCGACAACCGAGAGACAATGGCGCGGCAGGCACAGGCGCTGGCGAAACTCGGGCCGCTCGCCGTTCTGATCAAGGGCGGGCATCTCGACGGCGACGAAAGCCCGGATGTGCTGGCAAGTCCGGAGGGCCTGACATGGTTCGAAGCCAGCCGCGTTCCGACCAAGAATACACATGGAACCGGCTGCACCTTGTCCAGCGCCCTGGCCGCGGAGATCGCCAAGGGCGCGACGCTGACAGAAGCCGTCGCCATCGCCAAGCATTACCTCGCCGGCGCGGTTGCCGCGGCCGGGACGCTCTCGGTCGGCAGTGGTCATGGGCCGATTCAGCACTTTCATGAACTATGGCCAGCCACAGAAGGACAGTCGAAATGAGTCTGCCTCTTAACCAGCAAATCGTCATTGTCTCCGGCGCCGGCCGTGGCTTCGGCGCGGCGATCGCGGCTGCCTTTGCCCGCGAAGGTGCAAAGGTCGCCATCAATTATCGCGCCAGCCGCGAATCCGCCGAGGCGCTTGCCAGCCGGATCGGCGACCATGCCCAAGCGTTCCAGGCGGATGTCCGCAGTCTGGACGAAACGAAAAGGCTTATTGAGGACGTCACTGCGCATTTCGGCGCACCGACGACGATCGCGCACAATGCACTGGCCGATTTCAGCTTCAACGGCGATGCCCGTTCGAAGCTCGACGAATTGAGCTGGAAGGCAATGAGCGCCAAGCTAGACACAGCCCTGCAAGGCGCGCTCAATCTCATCCAGGCGGCACGGCCCTCGATGGCAAAAGCTGGCTTCGGGCGGATCGTCACCATCGGCACGAACCTCTTCCAGAACCCGGTCGTTCCCTATCATGATTACACAGCCGCCAAGGCCGCCCTGCTCTCGCTGACACGAACGGCCGCCGCCGAACTTGGGCCGCAGGGCATCACGGTCAACATGGTATCAGGCGGCCTGCTTCGCACCACCGATGCCAGCAGCGCCACGCCGGAAGCCGTATTCGATCTTATTGCCGCAAATACGCCGCTCCGCCGCGTGACGACGCCAGAAGAGGCCGCGGATGCCGTGCTCTTCTTCGCAAGCCCTTGGGCACGGGCAGTCACCGGCCAGAACCTTATCGTGGATGGCGGGTTGGTCTTCGGATAGCGTCATCTGCAAGTCATTGCCGTTTCTATGAAAACGGCAATGACGCCACATCAGGCCTTCTTCAGAAACTCGGTCCTGAGAACCAGGTCCTTGATCTTTTCAGCCCGGCATTCAATCTCATCCTCGTTGCCGGTCAGCCGAATGCCCTTGATCAGCGTCCCGCGCTTCAAGGTCACGGACGTCCCCTTGACCTTCAGATCCTTGATCAGGGTCACATTGTCGCCGTCCACGAGTAATGTTCCGTTGCTGTCTCTTACTTCCATCGTCCTGGTCCCGTCGCTATGTCTCGTCTGTGCGGGCACATAGCAGGTGATGGATAGATCGAACAGCGCAAAAAAGACCGCCTAGCTCCAACCCAAGGCAACCACGCCAAAGAGAATGACTAAGCCCAGCACGACGCGATAGATCACGAAGGGCCAGGTGGAGAACCGCTCCAGGAAGCGCATCAGTCCCCAGATCGCCACGAAGGAAGAGATGCAGCCGACGATCAGCCCGACGATCAGCACCGACCATGCCTCCATCGGAATATGCGCCTTATACAGTGTCAGCAGTTCTTTCAGACCGGCCAAGGCGATTGCCGGCAGTCCAAGGAGAAAGGAGAACCGGGCGGCCTCGTCGCGCTTCAGGCCAAGGAACAGCGCTCCGGTCAGCGTCGAGCCCGACCGCGATACGCCGGGGATGAGGGCTCCGACCTGGGTGACGCCGACAAACAGCGCATCGAGGAGGGTCATTTGCTCCATATCTTTTCTGTGCCGGCTGTAAAGTTCCGCTGCCGCCAAGAGAAGGCCCATGACGAGGCAGGCGATGCCGATAACCCAGAGGCTGCGAAGCGAGGTGCCGCAAGCGTTCAGGGACGACGACAGCAGCAAGCCGGCGATACCGATCGGGATCGTCGCGATGATAATGGCAATAGCAAGCCGTATCGCGGGCGAACGCCAATCCCTCTGCCGGATCGCGTCGACCGATCCAAAGGTGACGTAGCGAACGTCGCTCCAGAAATAGGAGATGATCGCGGCAAGCGCCGCCAGCTGCATCGCCGCCGAGAATGCCGAGCCAGGGTCCTGCCAACCGAGCAGGGCCGGGACAAGCCGCATATGGGCGGTTGAGGAAACCGGCAGCAGCTCGGTCAGACCCTGCACAACGCCAAGCAGCGCGATCTTGGCATAGCCCAGGGCAACAAAACCCGTATCCACACCTTGCGTACAAACATCAGCCACGTATCAACATCCTCGATTCTTCGTTCAGGCCGCGCGGGCTGAACGGTGCGACAGTCCATGCTGCAAGTCAGCACCGTTGATAATCACTGGGGCTGCATCCATGGCATATCTGCCCCAACCTCATGCTGGAATGGAAGCCGAAGATCGGGCAACAGCTTCAGCCGATTGTGATGAGGCCCCGCTCCGGTGATCTTTTGAATTCTATTCGTCTTCGTCAGGCAAAGCCTGCATGTAACGAATCACGGCGTAGAAGGCGCCAAAGACAAAGAGTGCGCCGACAACGTGGTCGATGTCATGCTTTGCTGTGTGGTGATGCCTCATCAAAAGGCTCAGCACATTGTACGACACGATGGCAATTGCCGTCATGATCGGCGCCACGACGAGCGCCATGTTCCGATGAATGAATCTAACCATCACACGCCTCTTTCTCCGATGTCTGGGCAGCCGGACTCACGAGGTATGATATGAAAATGAACCGGCGCTGAAAAACGAGCGTCGGACAAGGGCGCAGCGCGAAAGGAAGAAGCACTCGTTATTTGCTGTAAAGTGCCCGCGACCTCTCCAGGTGCTTCATCACCGCCGCTTCGGCGCCGTCGGCATTTTGAGCGGAAAGCTGCTCCAATATCTCCTCGTGCTCGACGAGCGTGAATTTCTCCTTGCCCGTCCAGATGAGCATCTCGGTATGATAGGTCTTGAGCCAGGCGAGCATCGCCTCGCTGACGGCAGCAAAGATCGGGTTTCCGGAAATCTGCGCGATCCGCGTGTGAAACTGCATGTCAGCCGAAATAAACTCTTCGGCATGTCCCAGGGACTGGCGCTGGCGTTCGATGATATCCTTGAGATCCGTGATGTCTTTTTCAGTCGCGCGCTGAGCAGCCTCGCGCGCCATGCCGCGTTCGAAGAATATACGCGCGCTCTTCAGATGCTCGAGAGAGTCCGAAGATTGGGACAGCATGATCTTCGCGGTCAGATCCACCTGTTGGAAAATCGATTTCGCGGTGAGCTGAAGGACCTTCGCCCGTTCACCATGAGAGATGTTCACCAAACCCATATTGGCGAGGGACTGCATCGCCTCGCGGATCGCCGGGCGTCCGACGCCGAAGCGCTCCATGAGCACGCGCTCCGATGGCATTTCATCGCCCGGTTTGAGTTCTCCCGAAGTAATCAACCGCTCTAGCCGGTCGAATACTTCGTCAGACAGCTTTCGACGGACGATCTGTTCGATTGGTTGGCTCATGACATCTCGCTGGCTCAAGGCTTTCCTCTCTTATGCAATGTCAGATAGCGTCAAGAAAGCCCGTTCAGAACGGCTAACCGCTCCTGAACAAAAAAATCGTTGCACAAGTTGGAATACTCATTATACCACATCACAAGTTGACGCCACGACAAAATCGTTGGCGAGAGGAGCAGCCGGCACTTCATGAGCATAACCATCACCTATCGCATCGAAACGCCCGGCAGCATCGAGGCGATGGCCGACAAGATCGCCAGCGACCAGTCGACGGGCACGTTCGTGCCGGTTCCCGGCGAGACGGAAGAGTTGAAGTCGCGGGTGGCGGCCAGGGTCCTGAGCATCCGCCAGCTTGAGGATGCCGACCGACCGACCTGGCCTGAGGTCGCCGAGGCTCATGGCCCGCTTCGCCGCGCCGATGTCGATATCGCCTTTCCGCTCGATGCAATCGGTACCGACCTCTCGGCTCTGATGACAATCGCGATCGGTGGCGTCTTTTCGATCAAGGGCATGACGGGCATCCGCATCGCCGACATGAAGCTGCCGGAGGCTTTTGGCAGTGCTCATCCCGGCCCGCAATTCGGTGTTGCCGGCAGCAAGCGCCTGACCGGGGTCGAGGGACGCCCGATCATCGGCACGATCGTCAAGCCAGCGCTCGGCCTTCGTCCTATCGAGACAGCCGAACTGGTCGGCGAACTCATCAGCTCCGGCGTCGATTTCATCAAGGACGACGAAAAGCTCATGAGTCCCGCCTACTCGCCCCTCAAGGAGCGTGTCGAGGCAATCATGCCGCTGATCCTTGATCACGAGCAAAAGACCGGCAAGAAGGTGATGTATGCCTTCGGCATTTCGCATGCCGATCCCGATGAGATGATGCGCAACCATGATCTCGTGCTGAAGGCCGGCGGCAATTGCGCCGTCGTCAACATCAATTCCATCGGCTTCGGCGGCATGAGCTTCCTTCGCAAGCGCTCGGGCCTGGTGCTGCATGCCCATCGCAACGGCTGGGACGTGCTGACGCGCCATCCGGGCGCCGGTATGGATTTTAAGGTCTATCAGCAATTCTGGCGGCTGCTCGGCGTCGATCAGTTCCAGATCAACGGCATCCGCGTCAAATATTGGGAACCGGACGAAAGTTTCGTCGAGTCCTTCAAGGCCGTCAGCACACCGCTGTTCGATCCATCCGATTGTCCCCTTCCCGTCGCCGGTTCCGGCCAGTGGGGTGGTCAGGCACCGGAAACCTATCAGCGAACCGGACGGACCACGGATCTGCTCTATCTCTGCGGCGGCGGCATAGTCAGCCATCCGTCCGGACCGGCGGCCGGTGTGCGCGCGGTCCAGCAGGCCTGGGAGGCGGCCGTCGCCGATATCCCGCTCGAAGACTATGCCAAGGACCACCCGGAGCTCGCCGCATCAATTGCAAAGTTCAGTGACGGCAAGGGTGCATAGGGACTATGGACGATCTTCTTCTCAGCTATTACGGCGATGATTTCACCGGCTCCACCGACGTGATGGAAGCCCTGGCATCGAACGGCGTTCCGACTGTGCTCTTCCTGGGCATTCCCAGCACAGAGATGTTGGATCGCTTCAAGGAATGCCGGGCGATCGGCATCGCGGGCACAAGCCGCAGCGAAACCCCGGAATGGATGCAGCGGCATCTCACCCCAACATTCGAATGGCTGAAGGACCTTGGGGCGGCGATCTGTCATTACAAGGTTTGCTCCACCTTCGATTCCAGCCCGCGGATCGGCAATATCGGCAAGGCAATCGAGATCGGCAAGGAGCTGTTTGAGCAGCCCTTCGTGCCGGTGGTGGTGGGCGCGCCGCAGCTCAAGCGTTACACCGCCTTCGGCCACCTTTTTGCGGCCTATCAGGGCCAGGTCTTCCGCATCGACCGCCATCCGGTGATGAGCCGCCATCCGGTCACGCCGATGGATGAAGCCGATCTGGCGCTACACCTCGGCAAACAGACATCCCTGCCCGTTAGCCTCGCCGATCTGGTGTCTCTATCGGCTGATGATGCCGACCAGCAGCTTGACGCATGCGCCGCCAAGGCTTCCGGCATTCTGTTCATGGATGTCGATAGTCAAGAAACGCAGGCCGCTGCGGGAAAGCAGCTTTGGCGTCTGAAGGCTGACAACGGCTTCTTCGTCGCCGGCTCCTCCGGCGTGGAATATGCGCTACTCAATGCATGGCGCGACAAAGGTCTGATCGGCGAACGACCGGATTTTGCCTTGCCGGGAAAGGTTGGACGCCTCGCGGTGGTGTCCGGTAGCGTTTCCCCGACGACCGAACGACAGATACGACGCGCTATGGCCGACAACTTCGACGGCGTCGATGTCGATCCCCTCGCACTGGTCGGTGAAAGCGCCGATCGCGCGATTGAAGATGCGATTAACACCGGCATCGCCAGCTTGAAGGCGGGCCGCAGCGTCATCCTGCATACGGCGCTCGGTCCCTCGGCCGATCGTGGAGGCGATATCGACCGCGTTCCCGGCGCCCGGCATCGGCTCGGACAGGCTCTCGGCATCATTCTGCGCCGCATCGTCGAGGAAGAGAGGCTCCCTCGCGCGGTCATCGCCGGCGGCGACACGTCGAGCCATGCTCTGAAGGAGCTGCGCGTCGAGGCACTGACAACGCTGCTGCCCCTGCCCCAAACGCCGGGATCGCCACTTTGCCTTGCCCATGGCGGCTATGCGCCAACCAACGGGCTGCAGATCGCGCTGAAGGGCGGGCAAGTCGGTACCGATGCTTATTTCTCTCAAATTCGCGACGGAAGAAAAGCGTAGCGAGACGCTCAAGTCGCCGCTTGATTGATGGAATGATCATTGACTCATCATACCACTTGCGATACCACGATTTCAAAATGGACGAGGTAGAAAACATGACTGTAATTGCTCTTTTCGGCGCCGGCGGAAAAATGGGATATCGGCTCGCCAAGAACCTGAAAGATTCGCGCTTCGACGTCCGTCATGTCGAGGTCAGTGATGCCGGCAAGGCGCGATTGAAGAACGATCTCGATCTGTCCTGCGTGCCGGTGGATGAGGCACTCAACGGCGCAGACGTCGTTATTCTTGCGGTTCCGGATACCGCCATCGGCAAGGTTGCCGCTGGAATCGTCGACAAATTGAAGCCGGGAACGATGGTCGTGGCGCTCGATGCGGCAGCCCCCTTCGCGGGTCATCTCCCGAAGCGCGACGACCTCACCTATTTTGTGACCCATCCCTGCCATCCGCCTATTTTCAATGACGAAACTGACATGCAGGCGAAGAAGGATCACTTCGGTGGCCTGTTCGCCAAGCAGCATATCGTTTCGGCCCTGATGCAGGGACCGGAAAGCGCCTATGCGCTTGGCGAGGAGATCGCCAAGGTCATCTGGGCGCCCGTCATGCGGTCGCACCGGGTCACCGTCGAACAGATGGCGATGCTCGAGCCGGGCCTGTCGGAAACCGTTTGCGCCTCGCTGCTGGTGGTGATGCGCCAGGCCATGGACGAATGCGTTGCGCGCGGCGTTCCGGAAGAAGCCGCCCGCGACTTCCTGCTGGGCCACATGAACGTTCTCGGCGCCGTCATCTTCAAGGAAGTCGACGGTGTGTTTTCGGACGCCTGCAACAAGGCCATCGAATTCGGCATTCCGGCGCTGATGCGTGACGATTGGAAAAAGGTCTTCGAACCGCAAGAGATCGCAGACAGCATCCAGCGCATTACCTGAGGAGATCCTGGGAGGGCTCGCCCTCCCTTTTCTGCCCTGCTGGGAACAGGGCCTGCTTCATAACTGGGAGGAAACCATGAAACTAACACGTAAATTGACTCTTGCCGCCTTTGCCGGCGTTCTGGCATTGGGAACGGCAATGCCTGCCTTCTCGGCGGACCTGATTGCCATCATTACGCCAGCCCATGACAACCCCTTCTTCAAGGCCGAAGCCGTCGGCGCCGAAGCCAAGGCGAAGGAGCTGGGCTACGAAACGCTCGTCATGTCGCATGACGATGACGCCAACAAGCAGTCCGAGGTCATCGACACGGCGATCGGCCGTGGCGCCAAAGCCATCATTCTCGACAATGCCGGCGCCGATGCGACGGTTGCCGCCATCAAGAAGGCCAAGGATGCCGGCATCCCCTCCTTCCTGATCGACCGCGAAATCAATGTCACCGGCATCGCCGTCGCGCAGATCGTTTCCAACAACTACCAGGGCGCTCAGCTCGGCGCGCAGGAATTCGTCAAGCTGATGGGCGAGAAGGGCAATTATGCCGAGCTCGTGGGCCGCGAAGCCGACACCAATGCCGGCATCCGTTCGCAGGGCTATCACGACGTCATCGACGACTATCCGGACCTGAAGCTGGTCGCCAAACAGTCGGCGAACTGGAGCCAGACTGAAGCCTACGCCAAGATGGAAACCATCCTGCAGGCAAACCCCGACATCAAGGGCGTGATCTCGGGCAACGACACCATGGCGATGGGCGCAATCGCCGCCCTTCAGGCAGCCGGCCGCAAGGACGTGATCGTCGTCGGCTTCGACGGCTCCAACGACGTCCGCGACTCGATCAAGGCGGGCGGCATCAAGGCGACTGTGATGCAGCCGGCCTATGCCCAGGCCCAGATCGCGGTCGAACAGGCCGACGCCTACATCAAGAACAAGACGGTGCCGAAGGACGAGAAGCAATTAATGGATTGCGTCCTCATCAATGCGGATAATGCCGACAAGCTTGAGACCTTCGCACTGAAGAAGTAACGGCGGACCGAGCACCAAGGAGAGCGTGGAAAACCCACGCTCTCCGGATATGTTTCCTGTGAGATAGAGGTGCATTGCATGTTGAGGATCAGAGGCGCGGTCGTGGCCGTCATGCTGGTCGCAGCGCTGCCTGGCTGCAAGATCATTAAAACACCGACGCCAGAGGAAAAAGCGGCGGAGGCGGCAAAGACCGCTTTCGATCCCGCGACCAAGGTCGATGCGATCTGGCAGTCGCAAGTGCTTCCCGACCTTGAAAAGCGCGCGGGCGACTTCAAGACGGTGTTGCAGGCAGTCGCATCCAACCCGGATGAGGCTGGCGCAAAATATGGAAATCCGCGCAAACAGAATTCGTCGCCCTGGACCTATGCAGTCAAACTCAGCGGCAAGACCGTCGCCGCGGATACGACTTCGCGCGCTGGGACCCTCGACGTCGATGTGGACGGCGACGGCAAGGCCGACGCGAAGGTGCAGATAGGCCCGGCAATTCGCGGCACGGCGCTGCGCGACGCGCTGGGTTTCCTCGACTTCAATGAATTCCGAAACCAGATCGAATGGGCACAGTTCGGCAAGGCGTTTAACGAGAAGGCAAACACATCCTTCCTCGCGGCTCTGCCACGCGATGGCCTTGTGGGCAAGACGGTCACGGTGACCGGCGCATATCCGCTGCCCGCATCCGGCCAATTGCCGCTGATCACCCCCTCTGCACTGGCGTTGGGGCAATGAGCATGGGCGACACGATAGAGGACGACATCATCCTTCGCCTCGAAGACGTATCGAAGGTCTATTCCGGCATTGTCGCGGTCAAGCGCGCCAATCTCGAACTGCGGCGCGGCGCGGTCAACGTGCTCGTCGGTGAAAACGGTGCCGGCAAGTCGACGCTGATGAAGATCATCGCCGGCGTCGAACGGCCCACCCTCGGCCGCATCGTCCTCGAAGGCGAAGCCGTTCATTTTGATAGCCCGGCCGACGCACAGGCTTGCGGCATCGGCATGATTTTCCAGGAGCTCAATCTCTTCGCCAACATGTCGGTGGCCGAAAACATTTTTGCGACGCGCGAGATTACGCGCGGCATCTTCGGCATCGACCACAAGGCGCAGATCGTCAAGGCCAATGAATTCCTCAAGAGACTGGACGCAGGCATCAACGCCGAGACCATGATCGAGGATCTGCCGATCGGGCAACAGCAGCTTGTCGAAATCGCCAAGGCCATCTCGCTCAACGCCCGCATCCTGATCATGGATGAGCCGACATCGGCGCTGTCTGCGGCGGAAGTTGACATTCTCTTCAAGGTGATCGCCGAGCTGAAGGCGCAGGGCGTCGCCATCGTCTATATCTCGCATCGGCTGGAAGAGCTGATGCGGATCGGCGATTACATCACTGTCCTTCGCGATGGGCAGATCACCGGCCAGGCGATGGTTCGCGATATAGACACGAAATGGATCGTCCGGTCGATGATCGGATCGGATGCCAAGGACTTTGCCAAGGGCGAGAGCCATACGATCGGCAAGGAAGCCTTCCGCGCCGAAGAGATCAGCCTGCCGCGCTCGACCGGCGGCCTTGCCGTTGACCATGTCTCGCTCTCGGTTCGCGCCGGCGAGATCCTCGGCATTTACGGTCTGATGGGTGCGGGCCGCAGCGAGTTCTTCGAATGCGTGATGGGCCGGCACATGCACTCGACGGGCAAGATCTTCATCGACGGCGTCGAGGTTCGCGAACGCGATACCACCCGCCGGATCCGGCGTGGCCTGGCGTTGATACCGGAGGACCGGCAGCGCGAGGGGCTGGTGCAGGTACTCTCCATCGCCAGCAACCTGACGCTCGCAAGCCTCGGGCGCTTCGCCCGCTTCTTTCATATCGACGCCGGCGCCGAAAAGCAGGCCACGCACGACATGATCCGCGACCTGTCGATCAAGGCCCCCAATCCGGATTTCGAGGTGACATCGATGTCCGGCGGCAACCAGCAGAAGGTCGTCATCGGCAAGGCGCTGATGACCGACCCCAAGGTTCTTCTGATGGACGAGCCGAGCCGGGGCATCGACGTCGGTGCCAAGGCCGATGTCTTCCGCACCATGCGCAGGCTCGCCGGCAAGGGCCTGGCAATCCTGTTTTCGACATCGGACCTTGAAGAAGTCATGGCGCTTTCCGACCGCATCGCCGTCTTGAGCAACGGCAAGCTGGTCGCCGTCTTCGACAGGAGCGACGCCACGGAAGAAGCCATCATCGCCGCTTCGGCCAAGGGACACGGACATACAAGGGAACTCGCGTCATGACGGCAGATACCTCTACTTCTTTTGCGGCCAAGCGGTCGAACGGCTCTGCGCTGCTGACGTTGATGAAGCTCAGAACCTTCATCGCGCTCTTTGCCGTCATCATCTTCTTCGCCATCTTCGCGCCGAACTTCACATCGACCGCCAACATGATCCTGATGTCGAAGCATGTGGCGCTCAACGCCTTCCTGGCGATGGGCATGACCTTCGTCATCATCACTGGCGGCATCGACCTTTCGGTCGGCTCGATCGTCGGCCTGTGTGGCATGGTGGCGGGCGCCCTCATCCTCAACGGCGTTGCATTGCCGATCGGGTACACCGTCTACTTCAACATATACGAGATCATCCTGATCACACTCGCCGTCGGGCTGTTGATCGGGCTCATCAACGGGCTGCTCATCACCAAGCTCAACGTTGCGCCCTTTATCGCGACACTTGGGACGCTCTACGTCGCCCGAGGTCTGGCGCTGCTGTCCTCGGACGGACAGACCTTTCCGAACCTGGTCGGCAGGCCGGAATTCGACACGACCGGCTTCGACGTCTTCGGCGCTGGCAGGTTGCTCGGCCTGCCCGTCTCCATCTGGATCCTCATCTTTCTGGCGCTGATCGCCGCCTATGTCTCCCGCTCGACGCCGATCGGCCGCCACATCTTCGCCGTCGGCGGCAATGAGCGCGCTGCACGCATGTCGGGCATCCGCGTCGATGTTGTGAAGATCTTCGTCTATATGTTCTCAGGGCTGTGCGCGGCCATCGTCGGCATCATCATTTCGTCGGAACTGATGGCTGCGCACCCAGCGACCGGCGAGAGCTTCGAGCTCAACGCCATCGCGGCGGCCGTCCTCGGCGGCACCTCGATGTCGGGTGGACGCGGAACGATCGGTGGTACGATCATCGGCGCCTTCGTCATCGGCATCCTGTCCGACGGGCTGGTGATGATGGGCGTCTCGTCCTTCTGGCAGATGGTCATCAAGGGGCTCGTCATCATCATCGCCGTGGTCGTCGACCAGGCGCAGCGCCGCCTGCAACAGCGCGTGACGCTCATGCAAATGGCAAAGGCAGGCTGAACATGACGGAATTCAAGGGTGCGCTCATCGGCTGCGGCTTCTTCGCGGTCAATCAGATGCATGCGTGGAAAGACGTCGAGGGCGCGGATATCGTCGCGATCTGCGATCGCGATCCGGAGCGGCTGAAAATCGTCGGCGATCAGTTCGGCATTGAGCGCCGTTACAGCGATGCGGCTGCTCTTTTCGCCGATGGCGGCTTCGATTTCGTCGATATTGCCACAACGGTTCAAAGCCACCGTGCACTGGTGGACATGGCAGCGGCCCACAAAGCCCCGGCCATCTGCCAGAAGCCGTTTGCAAAATCCTTGAGCGATGCCAAGGCGATGGTCCGCACTTGCGAAAACGCCGGCATCCCCCTGATGGTGCATGAGAATTTCCGCTGGCAGACGCCGATACAGGCGGTGAAGAGCGTGCTGCAATCTGGGGCCATCGGCGAGCCCTTCTGGGGCCGCTTCTCGTTTCGCTCCGGTTTCGATGTCTTTTCCGGCCAGCCTTATCTTGCGGAAGGCGAGCGCTTCATCATCGAGGATCTCGGCATCCACACGCTAGATATCGCCCGCTTCATTCTTGGCGACGTCGCGACACTCAGCGCGCGCACCAAACGGGTCAATCCGAAGATCAAGGGCGAGGATGTCGCGACCATCCTGCTCGACCACGAGAACGGCGCGACATCGATCGTCGACGTCAGCTATGCGACCAAGCTCGGCACGGAACCCTTTCCCGAAACGCTGATCGAGATCGACGGCACCCAAGGAACGATCCGGCTCTCGCAAGGCTATCGTCTGGAGGTGACCGGCCCGAACGGCACGACCATCTCCGATGCCTCGCCGCAGTTGCTCTCCTGGGCCTCCCGCCCCTGGCACAACATCCAGGAAAGCGTGCTGGCGATCCAGCAACACTGGACGGACCGTCTCTCATCAGGCAGCGAAACCTCGACCTCCGGCGCGGATAATCTGAAGACCTTCGCCCTTGTCGAAGCAGCTTATGAGAGTGCAGCCAATGGGAGGACAGTCGACATCGGAGCGATGCTGCGATGACGGCCGAGGTCGACGCTTTTCAGCTTTATGGCACGAGCGAGGCCGAAGTCCCGCCGGTGCGACTGACTGCTGGTCGGCTCGCCGTCGACTTCAAGGACGGCAATCTCCGCACGATCACCTATGATGGAACCGAAGTGCTGCGCGCCGTATCCTATCTGGTGCGCGACCGCGATTGGGGCACCTATGCTCCCAGAATATCAAACCTGAAGATCAATCAGGGCAATGAAGCCTTTTCCGTAGGCTACATCGCGCATTGCACCGGCCCCGACGATACAACGCTTGAAATCCGCGTGCAGATCTCCGCTGAAGCCGGAGGCGCCGTGATCTTCGACGCAGAAGCAGTATCCAAAACGGGCTTCGAAACCAATCGCTGCGGCTTCTGCATCCTGCATCCGATCGTTGGTGTGGCCGGCACACCGGTCTCGGTGGAGCATGTCGACGGCCATCGCGACGATACCCAATTCCCCGATCTCATCGAGCCATGGCAGCCCTTCAAGGATATGCGCGCGATCACCCACAGCGTCATGCCGCAGGTCACGGCGGAATGCCGGATGGAAGGCGATACCTTCGAGATGGAGGATCAGCGCAACTGGTCGGATGCCTCCTACAAGACCTATGTCCGCCCTCTCGCTTTGCCCTGGCCCTATCAAATACCGGCCGGAAAATCCGTCCGGCAACGCGTCGTTCTCGACATCGAGGACAAACGAGAGACACTGAACGCTCCCGCATCGATCTCGCCGAACAGCCAAGCCGTCACGATCTCGGAGGGGACGAAGAGCGGGACAATGCCGGCGATCGGCCTCGTGATCACGCCCGAGGAGGCCCAAGCGACGCTTGAGGCCCGCGATGTCCTGGCGGAGACCGGGCCACAGGAACTGCTGTTTCATTTCGATCCGAATGCCGGTCATGGCGCCGATGCGTTCAGGGCATTCAACGCCATTGCCCAGCTCAATGCCGGCACTTCGACCCTGGAAATAGCCCTGCCCTGCAAGCGATCGCCGCTCGCGGAAGCGATGGAATGCGCGATCTGGATGCAGGTGGCCGGGTTCTGGCCGGACGCGATTGTCATTTCCCCTTCCGTGGACAGGCAATCGACACCTCCCGGCAGCCAATGGCCTGAATGCCCGCCGCTTGAGGAGGTTTATGCAGCGGCCCACGCTGCCTTTCCGGGCGTTCGGCTCGGCGGCGGCATGCTCAGCTATTTCACCGAACTCAACCGTAAGCGTGTTCCACCCGAACAGCTCGACTTCATTTCCCACTGCACGAACCCGATCGTGCATGCCGCCGACGATCTGAGCATCATGCAGACGCTGGAGGCCTTGCCATTCATCACACGCTCGGTGCGCGCCATCTATGGCGACAAGCCTTACCGCATCGGACCTTCCACCATTCCCATGCGCCAGAACCCCTATGGCAGCCGGACCATGGACAATCCCGACGGGCGCCGTATTGCGATGGCAAACACGGATCCCCGACACAATGGCCGTTTCGCCGAAGCTTTCGCGCTCGGCTATGCGGCCAAGGTGCTTGACGCCGGCTTGGAATGCTTGACGCTTTCAGCACTGACGGGGTCATTCGGCGTGATCGCCGGCAAAGATGAACCGTCTCCAGCCGGCGGCAGACGCCCGATCTTCAACACGGTTGCCCTGCTGGCTCGCCTCGCCGGTAGTCCATGGCAGGAATGCGTCTCATCCGATCCGGCGGCTGTCCTCGCTTTCATCGCCGCGCCAGCGCATGAGGCATCGCAATTGCTGCTGGTGAATGTTACGCCCATGCCGAAGCAAGTCGAACTCGGTGGCTTGCGCCTGGCTATTCAGCTTCCGGGCGACGTCCTCACTCTCGGACCCTATGCCATCAGTTCTATCGCTTTGGCGGATTGACCTAGCCCGCGAGACGCGCATCTTAGTCTTCAGAATCGCAATGATCGGGAGGACTGGCGTGAAGACGAAGAAGCTTATCAATGACGGCGCGGCGGCCGTGGACGAAATGCTGGCCGGCGTGCTGGCGGCCCATCCCAACCACCTTCGCGCCATTGAAGGATCGCCACGGTCAATCGTGGCAAAGCATGGCCCGCGCGCGGGCAAGGTCGGCCTCGTCATCGGCGGCGGTTCCGGCCACGAGCCGAGCTTCCTGGGTTTCGTCGGCAAGGGGCTCGCGGATGCGGCCGCGGTCGGAAATGTCTTTGCCTCGCCGCCGCCGGATCCAATTATCGAGTGCGCCAAGGCAGTCAACAATGGTGCCGGCGTCCTGTTCGCCTATGGCAATTATGCCGGCGATGTCATGAATTTCGACATGGCGGCCGAGATGCTCACCATGGATGACATCGAGGTCCGTACCGTGTTGACGACCGATGACGTCGCCTCCGCCCCCATCGACCAACGGGACCGCCGGCGCGGCGTCGCCGGCAATGTCTTTGTCTTCAAGGCCGCCGGTGCTGCCTGCGATCTGATGTACAGCCTGGACGAGGTGGAGCGGGTCGCGCAATGGGCGAATGACCGGACCTATACAATGGGTGTCGCGCTTGCACCCTGCTCCCTGCCGCAAACGCTGAAGCCGAACTTCCAGCTTGGCGACGACGAGATGGAGATCGGCATGGGCATTCACGGCGAGCCCGGCGTTGCCCGTGGCCCGCTGAAACCCGCCGATCAGGTAACCACGGAATTGCTCGACAGGATACTCGGCGAGATGAACCCCAAGCGGGGCGACCGCGTTGCCGTGCTGATCAATTCGCTTGGATCGACGCCGCTGATGGAACTCTACATCATCATGCGCAAGGTCAAGATGACGCTCGATGCACTGGGCGTGGAAATCCATCTGTCACTGGTTGGGAACTATTGCACGTCACTGGAAATGGCCGGCGCCTCGATCACCCTGATGCATCTGGATGACGAATTGCAGCGACTGATCGATCACCCTTGCGATTGCGCAATGTTCCGGTCCGGAGAGGCGCTCTGATGACGACGATCACGGCCGACAATCTGACATCTCTCATCGCCCTTATCGCGGAGGCAATGACGCGCGAAAGGGACCGGCTTTGCGAGCTTGACGGCGTGATCGGCGATGCCGATCACGGGATCGCCATGGAACTTGGCTTTTCCGCGGCTGCGAAGGCGACGGCCGAACTGAATCCGGCAACGACGGACCCCACCCTCGTCTTCAACACGGCAGCCAAGGCTTTCCTGAATGCGGTCGGCGCCTCCTCAGGCCCACTTTACGCAACCGGCCTGATGCGCGCGGGCGCGGCGGTCAAGGGCAAGCCGTCACTCACCGCCGACGACATCGTCGCTGCGTTCGCGGCAATTGCCAAGGGGATCCAGGATCGCGGCAAGGCCGAGGTCGGGGAGAAGACCATGGTCGACGCCTGGGCACCGGCGGCCACCGCCTGCCAGGCCGCGCGGAAACAGGGACTGCCGCTCGAAGAATGCCTTTCCGCAGCGCTGGTCGCGGCGCAAGCCGGTATGGAAGCAACGAAGAATATGATAGCCACGAAAGGGCGCTCCTCCAGGCTTGGCGAGCGGGCTCTGGGCCATATCGATCCTGGTGCCGCCTCGGCAACCGTCGTCGTCGCGTGCTTCCACGCTTTCTTCTCGCCTTAATGATGATGAGCTCATCATACCAGTTGACATGTATCTGGTGATTTGCCAAAACCGCCCTCAGCATTCTTCAGAGGAGGACGGAAAAATGCTTATCAATTCCAAATATGCGAGAGGTTTTGGCGTAGTCGCAATTGCCGCGGCGGCCCTGGCGGCGACCGGCGCCAAAGCGCAGGACCTGACGCTGTGGACACTCAATTTCGATAATGGGGGCGCCAATACCGCGCTGAAGAAGGTGGCGACGGATTTCGAAGCCGCCAATCCCGGAACGCATATCGAGATTGTCCAGCGTGGCGTTGATGAACACAAGACCGCTCTTCGCGTGGCCGCGGGTTCCAGCAAGGGTCCCGATATCTATTTCAGCTGGGCCGGGCTTGGTCTCGGCGGCGAATATGTCAAAGCCGGCCTGTCACTGCCGCTGGACAAGTATTATACGCAGTACAAATGGAGCGATGAGTTGCTCCCCTCGGCGGCGGCCTTCGCCGACCTTTATCCAGGCGGCAAGCATGGCGTCCCCTTCACCTTCAAGGGTGAAGCAGTCTACTACAACAAGAAGCTGTTCCAGCAGGCTGGCATCACCGAGGAGCCGAAAACC
Source organism: Martinezella rhizogenes (assembly GCF_000799715.1). Lineage (GTDB taxonomy): Bacteria > Pseudomonadota > Alphaproteobacteria > Rhizobiales > Rhizobiaceae > Rhizobium > Rhizobium rhizogenes_C. The sequence goes on along the minus strand of NZ_JUHG01000001.1, from coordinate 36,577 downwards.
TACGAGGATTTCCTTGCGGATGCCGAGAAGCTGAAGACTGCCGGAATTCCGGCCTTCACCTTCGGCGGTTCCGTCAATTGGCACGTCATGCGGCTGATGGACGTCATCCTCGAGACCAAGTGCGGTGCCGACAAGCACGACGCGCTGATGGCGATGAAGCTTGACTGGACGAAAGAGCCCTGCGCGACGGACGCCTTCACCGAGTTCGCCAAGTGGACGAAGGACTATACGCTTCAGCCCTTTATGGGCATCAGCAATCAGCAGTCCTACAGTCTGTTCGTCGCAGGGCGCGCGGCGATGATGCTGGAAGGGGATTGGCTTGTCGGCCAGTTGAGCGGCAGCGGTGCAAACCTCGACGATTACGGGATTTTCCCGTTCCCGACGAACACGAACCGCCTCTACGGCTTTGCCGAATACAACTACGTGAGCACAAAGAGCAAAGATCCTGATCTTGCCGCGAAATTTCTGGATTACTTCCTGTCGACCAAGGTCCAGCAGGATCTGATCGGGCAGATCAGCTCGATCTCGGTCAACAAGAATGTCCAATACACCGATCAGAAGCCGCTTGAAGCCAAATGGCTGGATATCTTCAAGACCTACGGCAAGGTCTACATGAACGGCGACCAGGCGTTTCCGCTTGACGTGACGACCGAATATTTCCGCGTGATCAATGACGTTGCGTCCGGGAACATCGAACCGGCGGATGCCGCCAAGCAGTTGCAGACCTTCATCGCAGGCCGGACCTAGGCCCTCCCAGGACGCTGACCGGTCCCGATTGTCCGCCGGGGCCGGTCGTTGCTCGACCCGAACGTCCACGCGCCAGCCGCCTGCCGCCCGGAGCAGATGAGAATGTCATTGCGAAACCGAACACATGATCCCCGCGCGCAGGCATTCCTGTTGCTCGCCCCGGCGATAGCGATCTACGCGATCTTCGCTCTGTACCCGATGGTCAATGTCGCGATATTGAGCTTCCAGAAGTGGAACGGGCTCGATCCTCAGCGCCCCTTCGTCGGCCTTGCGAACTATCAATACATCTTCACGCGCGATCCGGTCTTCTGGGTCGCCTTTAAGAATACGGTCATCTGGACCGTCATGTGCCTGGTGTTCCCGCCAATGGTGGGGCTTCTCCTGGCATTGAGCCTCAATCAGAAGCTCTTCGGCCGCAACACGTTCCGCGCCATATTCTACCTTCCGGTCATCATCGCGCCGATCGCCGTCGCGACGATGTGGAAATGGATGTACGATCCATTCTTCGGTCTCTTCAGCGAGATACTGACATCCATGGGCCTCCAGACCTGGATCAAGGACTGGCTCGGTGACCGAAACATCGCACTCTATTCCGTCTTCGTCGCCTATCTCTGGCAGTCGGTCGGCTTTTCCATGGTCCTCTTTCTCGCCGGGCTGCAGAATGTTTCGCAGTCACTGGTCGAAGCCGCCCGGATCGACGGTGCTGGACGCTGGGCCGTCTTCAAGCACGTCACCTTCCCTGCCCTTCGCACGACCATCACGATCGTACTCGTGCTGTCGATCATTTCGTCGCTCAAGGCCTTCGACATCGTCTATGGCCTCACCGGCGGCGGACCAGCGCAATCCACGCAGATGCTGGCGCTTTGGGCCTTCACCCAGGCGATGCAGATCTTCGACTTCGGCCGCGGCGCTGCAATCTCGGTCGTCCTGCTGTTGATCACCATCGCCATTGTCGTCCCCTACCTGCGATGGACGCAAAAGCATGAGGAGGCCGAGCAATGACAGCGCCGTCAGCCGAAACCATGACCGTTGCCTTCGATACGACCGCCATCGGAAAACCAAGGCGAGATCCGATCCTGATCGGGCTCTGGATCGCACTCATCGTCGTCGCGCTGATCTGGGTCGCGCCCTTCGTGTTCATCGTCTTCACGTCGCTGAAGACGAAGGCCGATGTTACCAGCACCGGCGCCTTCATGCCGCCTGTCCATCTGGCCCTTGAGAATTACAGCAACGCCTGGAACCGCGGAAATTTCGCCAACGCATTCTTCAACAGCGCCATCATCACCGTCATCAAGGTTCCGCTGGGGCTGGCGCTTTCGGCGATGGCGGCCTATGCGCTCGCCAAGATACCGTTGAAGACCGGCAAGGCATTGCTGCTTCTCGTCGTGTTCGGCACGATGATCCCCTTTCAGGTCATGCTGGCGCCGTTGTTCACACTCGTCAATTCGCTAGGGCTGATCGATACCTATCCCGGCGTCATCCTGCCCTATATCGCTTTCGGCGTGCCCTATCAGGTCTTCATCCTGCACGGCTTCTTCAAGGGCATTCCGAAGGAACTCTCCGAAGCCGCCCTGATCGATGGTGCAAGCCACTTCACTATCTTCCGCCGGATCTTCCTGCCAGTCTGCCTGCCGGTGCTCGCCGCGCTGCTGATCCTGGATTTCGTCTCCACCTGGAACGAATTCGCCATGGCGCTCGTGTTGCTTCAGGACCAGCATATGTGGACGCTGCCGCTCGGGTTGATGTCCTTCCAGGGGCAATTTTCCAACGATTACGGACAGCTCAACGCCGCGATCGTCATGACCGTGCTGCCGGCAACGCTCGTCTACCTCATCTTCCAGCGATATTTCGTCTCCGGCCTCACCTCCGGCGCCGTCAAGGGCTGAGCCCCTACTTCCAAAGTCTTTCGAGGAGAACATCATGTCCAGTGCAACCGTCGAAAAATGGGGCGTCTTCGAGGCGGCCTTCAACGGCCCTTCGGGCGGCAATCCCTATCTCGACGTGGCATTCGATGCCGTTTTCAGCCAAAATAGCCGCGAGGTCCGCGTGCCTGGCTTTTATGATGGCGACGGCGTCTATCGCGTCCGCTTCATGCCCGACAATGAAGGCGAATGGTCCTTCAGGACGCGTTCGAAAACCGTGGAACTCGACGGCAAGATCGGCTCATTGACCGCCACCAAACCGTCCGAGGGCAATCACGGGCCGGTGCGCGTGCGCAACAAGTTTCATTTCGCCCATGCCGACGGCAAGCCATTCCTCTCCTTCGGGACGACTTGCTATGCCTGGACGCATCAGCCGCTGGAAATGCAGGAGCAGACACTCGAAACGCTGAAGAATGCACGTTTCAACAAGATCCGTATGGGGTTGTTTCCAAAGGACTACCCCTACAACGTCAACGAGCCGCTTTATCCCTGTTTCGAGAAGGGTGCCGACGGCAAGGAGGACTTCGACCGTCCAAACCCCGTCCTTTTCCGGCATTTCGAAAAGCAGGTTGCGGCCCTTTGCGCGCTCGGCATCGAAGCCGATATCATCATGTTCCATCCCTATGACCGCTGGGGCTATGCCGACATGTCCGCCGAGCAGGACTTCCGCTATGTCGAATATCTCGCGGCTCGGCTTGCCGCCTACCGGAACGTCTGGTGGGCGCTCGCCAACGAATATGACTTCCTCCTCGACACCAAGCCGATGGCGCAATGGGACCGCTATTTCCATATCCTTGAGGAGAACGATCCCTACGGCCATCTGAAATCGATCCACAATGGCGAGCAGACGATGAACTTCGATCATCGCAAGCCCTGGGTCACCCATACCTGCATCCAGAACTGGGACGTCAAGCGGACCCAGGAGTGGCGCGACGCCTATGGCAAGCCTGTCGTCAACGACGAACCGGAATATGAAGGCGACATCATCCAGTCCTGGGGCAATCTGACGGCGCAGGAGCTGGTTCATCGCTTCTGGCTGACGATGATGCGCGGCGGCTATGCCGGCCACGGCGAAACCTACTCGCATCCGCAGGATCTCATCTGGTGGGCAAAGGGTGGGGAACTGCGCGGCGAGGCATGGAAGCGTATCGGCTTTTTGCGTGACTTGCTGGAACTGGATGCCGTCGGTGGGCTCGAGCCGCTTGGGGCGAACGGCGAGTGGCCCTGGACGCGCGTCTCGGGGGCTCGGGATGGCGATGTCAGCTACATCTATCTCGGCGAACATCAGCCCGTCATCTGGTCGACAGGGCTGCCCAAGGACGGCACGGATTACGACGTCGACATCATCGACACCTGGGAGATGACCGTTACCCCCGCAAGGAAGGTGGACGCTCCGATCCCGCATCCCACGCGGCACGGCGCGATCGTACGCGGCGGCAAGCCGGACGCCGCCTTTGGCGTCGAACTGCCGGGCAAGCCATACCAAGCCCTTCGCATCCGCAAAAAGAACTGATCGGGCCTCACAGGGAGGAATTTCATGTCCGGACTGACCATCAAGAACGTCAAGAAGTCCTACGGAGCGGTGGATATCATCCACGGCGTCGATGTCGACATATCGGACGGCGAATTCGTCATTCTCGTCGGGCCATCGGGCTGTGGCAAGTCGACGCTTCTGCGGATGATCGCGGGGCTGGAGGAAATCACCGGCGGCGAAATCTCGATCGGCGGGCGGGTTGTCAACAACCTGCAACCGAAGGATCGCGACATCGCGATGGTCTTCCAGAACTATGCGCTTTATCCGCAGATGACCGTCGCCCAGAATATGGGCTTCGCGCTCGAACTCGCCGGCGCGAAGCGTCCCGAGATCGAGCGGAAGGTTGGTGAGGCCGCGCAGATCCTCGGGCTTCAGCCTTTGCTCGGCCGCAAGCCCGCCCAGCTTTCCGGCGGCCAGCGCCAGCGTGTCGCCATGGGACGCGCCATCGTGCGCGATCCCAAGGTCTTCCTCTTCGACGAACCACTGTCCAATCTCGATGCAAAATTGCGCGTCAAGATGCGGGCCGAGATCAAGGCGCTGCATCAGCGGCTGAAAACCACCATCGTCTATGTCACCCACGACCAGATCGAGGCAATGACGATGGCCGACAAGATCGTGGTGTTGCAGGGCGGCAAGGTCGAGCAGATCGGAACGCCGCTCGAACTTTACGACCGACCGAGAAATGTCTTCGTCGCTGGCTTCCTCGGATCCCCCGCGATGAATTTCCTCGAAGGCAGGCTCACCGGCGGCCCGAAGCCGACCCTGTTGTTGCCAAGCGGCACGCCGGTCGAACTCCTCGACGCTCCTGCCCAGGCAGAGAACAAGGACATCCTCATCGGCATTCGTCCCGAAGACATTTCCTTTGCGGCCGACGGCGGCGTGCCGGCAACCGTCACCGTCATTGAGCCCACAGGCTCCGAGACCCATGTGGCGCTGGAGGTGGAAGGCAAGGAGCTGACATGGGTCATGCGGGAGCGCGCGGAGCTGGCTCCGAACCAGAAGGTACAGCTTTCCTTCAAATCGCCGAATGTCCACTTCTTCGACAAGGCCACCCAGCAGCGCCTGTGAAAGCCCAAGCCGTTACCGAACGGCTTGGAGGCGATGCCAGGCAACCACCGCAAGACAGCCAAGCAAGACGATGTTCATGGTCAGCGCGAAATCGCCCTGGGCGAGCGAAAGCTCAAGGATGATGGCAAACGCCTGCGCGGCCAGAAGTGCGGTGATGGCGAGAGGTGCGAGGCTGACGAGCACGCCAAGCATGGCCGGCACCAACAAGGCGCTTGCCGACAGCAATTCGACGGTGCCTACGGTACGAACGGCCCATTCGGGAAGAGCCATCACGGAATCCATGCCCAGACTGTCGAGATATTCGATCGGTTTCGATATCTTCAAAAGGCCCGACAGGCCGAAAACTACGGCGACAGAGACTTCCAGAAACCAGACCAAGGCGTTTCTCAGTTCCGCCAGGGTTTGACCGGAAATGCCTTCGGATGCTTCCACATGGTCGCGTCCGGTGCGCATTAGCGTGGCGCGCGTTTTTCGGCGTCGCTCATGACCGACAGAACGCGCTTCACGAAGGCGGCGCCATCAAACCGCTTTGGCGAGCCGGCATCAGAACCGTCCAGACGCTCGAAGATGAAGGCCTCGACATTGACGATCGGCAGTTTCAATCGGTTCCGCACCTGGCCGATCATCGCCGTATGCGTTATCACCACCCGGTAACCGTTCGGCTCGAACTCGCTCTGCATTCCCGACATCGAGATTGCTGCGACCGAGAGGCCGCGTGCCGACAGGACCGACCCGATGCTCGTGGCGGCCTGTGGATTGTCGAGACAAATCAGCACGTCCGTCGGGCGATCGGATGAAAGGGAATCAGCTAGCATCTACGACCTCATATTCGAATACGGCCCTATCATAGCAATTCCGATGTAATGCAATGTTATGTCTTGTTACATTTTGTTGCGACGGGATCGCCCATACAGCGAGGGCTCCGGATGCACTTGGATCATTTGATTATCGGCAAGCGCGACGCCGCAGCGGTCTATCCGCAGCAAACTAAAAAAATACGCCGCAATACAATGCAACACATGTGACAGGCGAAAACTGGTTTCCTTGTATCTGCCCCAGATTCGGGCAAGGAGACCAAATGTGAAACAAACCCGCAATGCAGGATCGAGCGATCCGGACCAATTGCTGAATGGGCTGACGGGTGTCAGGCGCTACCTCGGCAAGCAGGGACGCCTCTATCTTTGGGCCGGCTGTTTTGGCTGCAACGGAATGTTTTGCATCATCGGCGCGGGCGCGCGCCAATTCATCATTTTCAACATTCTCTGCTTGCTGGTGTTCGGAGCAAAGACCTTCGAGAACATCCCGCTTGAAACCAGGAGCAGCTCGACCTTGTCCTACAAGCGGGCTCCGGCCGCCAAGGACTGGAGGCCGGTGCTGACCTTTTCGGCGCAATTGCTTGTCGCCTGCTACGCCATGACGGTCCTGGTCGACAACCTCGCCTCGAGCCCCGTGCTGCTCGGCTCGATCCACTGAGCAAAGCCCCCGCCGAAACAGCGGGGCCAGACCGCCTCACGCGAACTATTTGGAAAAACGCTCCGGCCGGAAATTGGCCAGCAGTGGATGACGTTTTCCGGTGGCGATCTCATCGGCGAGCAATTCGCCGGCAATCAGGCCGAGCGTGGCGCCGCTGTGGCTAAAGGCGACGAAGTAGCCGGGGATAGTCTGTAGCTCTCCAAACACCGGGTCGCCATCACCCGGAATGGGTTTCGGGCCGACACCATAATCCGCCAGTTCGAGCGCCGGATTGCCCTCGAGCACCTTCGACGCCTCTCGAAGAAGGCCATCGAGCGTCGAGGGCTTGATCTCGTAGCTTCCGTCTGCATTCACGCCCACTTCCTCCTCCGACCAGGCGGAATCGAGTGCAAAACCACCGTCCGGCGTCGGCCGAACGGCAACGCGCGGCGTGTTCAGGACTGCTTTCAGCGGATGCCTGATCGGTTTCGTTCTGACGAGAAGCGCAATCGGCGTTCCGTCGGCAATATGCTGACCAGCCTCGGCGACGATCGCGGGAACGGCACCACCGGCCGCAAGCAAAACGGCGTCGGCGTCCCAGCGGACACCGTTCGATGTCGTCACGCCGCGAGCCCGCCCGCCTTCGACATTGACGGTCGCACGTCCGGCGTCGGTGACGATCTCGCCGCCTAGCGCCTTGAACTCCTTGGCAAGAACACCGATCAGCGACGGCAGATCAACCCAGCCCTCGCCCGGATTGAACTTGGCGCCCTGCGGCGTCACTGTGCTGGCATCGACGCCCGGCGTCGTCTCGGCAATCTTCGAGGGGGTGAGCAGTAGAGTGTGGTAACCGAGGTTGCGCTCATATTCGAAGACCTCGGCAATCTCATTGCCGCCGCCATCCGCATCCCAGGTCAACCCGCCATCGAAACGAAGCCACTGTGCTTCCGGATATTTGGCGGCGAGCGTCCGGTAACGGTCGATGCCGGCCATGCGCAGCCTATGATAGGCGTTTGAGCGCTTTCGCGCCGAATTGAGCCAGGCGAGCGAACGGCCGGAGGCGCCGTTCGCCAGCGGGCCATCATTGATGATGATGGTGCGAACACCGAGCCGCGCCAGATGAAGCGCTGTCGAGACCCCGAAAATCCCGCCGCCAACGACGATGACCTTCGAAGGCTGAGTGGAAGCATGCATGTTGGATAACCTTATCTATTGACGTTGTTTGGTAGTGAGAAATCCATGGCCTATACCGTGGCGACAGGCATCAGAGAACCTCGGCCAGGAAGCGCTTCAGCCGCTCGCTTTGCGGACTGTCGAAAATTTGCTGCGGCGAACCCGCTTCGATGATGCGGCCTTCATCCATGAATACGACCTGATCGGCAACCCTGCGGGCAAATCCCATTTCGTGGGTCACGACGGCCATCGTCATGCCCTGCCGTCCAAGGTTCGCCATCAGGTCGAGAACACCCTTGACCAGTTCGGGATCGAGCGCGCTCGTCACCTCGTCGAACAGGATGACCTCGGGATCCATCGCCAGCGCGCGGGCGATCGCAACACGTTGCTGTTGCCCACCCGACAGGCCAGCCGGCCGATGATCCTTGCGTTCGGCAAGACCGACCTCGGTGAGGCGTGCTTCGGCAATCCTACGCGCTTCGGCTCGGGGTATCTTCTTGATCTTCGTCAGCGACAGCATGACGTTTTCGAGCGCTGTGTGATCGGGAAAGAGGTTGAAGTGCTGGAATACCATACCGACACGACGGCGCAGGCTTTCCGGCTTCATCACCAGAATGCTTTCGCCATCAAGCAGGATGTCGCCGCGCTTTGGTTCGACCAAACGGTTCAGGCACCGCAGAAGCGTGGACTTGCCGGAACCGGACGGGCCGATGATGCAAGTCACCGTCCCCGGAGCGATATCGAGATCGACACCCTTCAGCACATCGAGATCACCATAGGCCATGCTGAGATCGTGGACCTTGAGCGCGCCTGCCTTGAAACGTGGTTCACTGCCAATGGTGGTATTGGAAGCAGCCTGCAATTCACCCACCTCGACAAGACCGCTTGCAGCCCCCGCGCCACGCCCTTGTTTTCCAAGCCGCAGTCTCGTGTCGATATAGTTGACGAAATGGGTGAGCGGCACGGTGATGACGAGATAAAACACGCCAGCAAGCAGCAAGGGCGACAGGTTTCCCGTCACCACGGCCTGATCCTGCCCGACGCGGAAAATCTCACGCTCCGAGGCAAGCAACCCTAGGAAATAGACGAGGCTCGAATCCTTGACGTTGCCGATGAACTGATTGACGAGCGCCGGCAGGACGCGCCGCACGCCTTGCGGGATAACAATCAATCGCATCCCCTGCCCATAACTCATGCTAAGCGCACGGCAGGCCTCCATCTGGCCGCGCTCGACGCTTTGGATGCCGGAACGGAAGATCTCGCCGATATAGGCGCCGGCAATCAGACTGAGCGCGATGATACCGAGTGGAAACGGTGAGGGGCCGAACAGTTCGCGCCCGACGCGGGCAAAACCCTGGCCGATGATCAGGATCGTCACGATCGCCGGCAGACCTCGAAAGATATCGGTGTAAATCCGCGCCGGCAGGCGCAGCCAGCGTGACTGCGAGATGCCCATCACGGCCAGGATCATTCCGATGATGACGCCGAGCACCGTCGAGGCAGCAGCCAGGATCAACGTATTCTTCAGGCCGACAGTGATCATGCTCGGCAGCACTTCCGCCATGGCATCCCAATCCAGGAAGCTGCGGCGGAGATTTTCAAGCCAATCCATTCCATTCCCCATGAATTCTTGCGGGACATGCCGACGCGGCTGCTTGGCCGCACATCAGCAATGCCATGAAGGAGCCGCCCGGCAAGCGCGGGCGGCTCGAAGCGTTACTTCTTGGGTAGATATTGGTCTGGCATCGGCGAACCCGGAAACCACTTTTCATAAAGCGTCTTCCAGGTGCCATCCTGCATAGCGGCGTGAAGCGCGGTGTTCAACGCAGTGCGGAAGGCATCATTTCCCTTTTTGATCACGAAGCCCGCGGGCGCATCGAAGGACGGGATGTTCACGGCGATCTTCAGCGCCGGATAGCGCTCGCCATATTGTTTGGCTGCTTCGTAATCGAGGAAATGAGCGTCGACCGTGCCGTTGTTGAGTGCGGCCACCGCCGAGTTGTTGTCGGGGAACTTTACGAGATCCGCCCCAACGAAGTTTTTGGTGGCGTAGATTTCCTGCAAGGTGCCCTGCACCACACCGAGACGCTTGCCCTTAAGCGTATCGGCATCCTTGATGCCGGGTTCCGGCGTCAAAACGGAGAGATATCCGGCGATATAACCATCGGAGAAATCGACCGTCTTCTTGCGCGCCTCGGTGGTTCCGATCGCGGCGACCGCCACGTCGAAGCGCTCATTGGCGACGGACGGCATCAGGGCCGAGAACTCCTGACCGGTGAAGGTCACCTTGTCCTTCGCAAAGCCCATGCGCGATACGACATTCAGGAACAATTCAATGTCGAAGCCGGTGAACTGGCCGTCGGCCGTGGCGAACGTGTAGGGCTTCGCATCGCCCATTGTCCCGACGCTGATGGTCTGCGGGTCGATGAGATTGTAGGGATTGTCGGCCGCGGATGCGGACCCGATACCGACTGCAAGAAGATAGGCCAGGACGCCAGCTCGCAAGGGAGCGATGGCTGCTGCGAATATGCCAGATTTGCTCATGTTCATTCTCCGCTCTGAAGGTGCTCTTATTGGCATTTTTATGCGTGATCATCCTTCCTTCATCTGATATCGCCGAAGGAAAGATTTGCACAAGAGACCGGTATCATCTACAAAGAGACCGGTCTCAATGGTTATTTGTTAACTTGAGATTGACCTTCCGTCAACAACTCTTGTAACCGTCGTCGCATGGAAAACCCCAGCCCATCCAAACGCTCCATCACCGTCGCCGACGTCGCAAAAGCGGCCAAGGTTTCGAAAGCCACGGCGGCCCGTGTTCTCGGCGGCTACGGCGTGGTCAGCGACAAGATCCGTGCTCAGGTCATGGCTGCGGCCACAGAGCTTGAATACAGACCGAATGAGCTTGCCCGCAGCATGACGACGGGGAAATCCGGCATCATCGGCGTCATCGTCGGCGATATCGAAAACGCCTTTTTCAGCCTTGCCGTCCGGGGCATCAGCGATGCTGCCCGCGTGGCAGGCTTCAACGTCATCATCGCCAATTCAGGCGAAGAGCTCGACGCCGAGAAATCGGCGGTCGACCTGCTTATCGGCAAGCGCGTTGATGGCCTGATCGTTACGCCGGCGCGATGCGACCGGATGGAGCATCTGAAAGATATTCGCCGCGTCGGCGTTCCGCTCGTCCTGTTCGACAGAAGCATTCCGGAGCTTGGGGTCGACTCGGTGACCGGCGACGACCGCGACGCCGCCATGAACGCAACGCGACATTTGCTTGAGGCAGGACATCGCCGCATCGCCTATATATCCGCCATGGACACCGGTGCCGATCCGTTCACGGACAGCCGGCAGATATCCAACTCCGCCGTGCGCGAGCGCGTGGAAGGCTTCTTGAGCGCGCAGATTGACGCCGGATTGAAGGACCCAGAGCACTACGTCCGGCTCGGCGCCACGGATCAGCAGCGGACGGATGCCGTCGTGAAGCGCTTGCTGGCGGAAGAAAGTCCGCCGACGGCTCTGCTGGCGTCCGATAGCCTCGTCGGGCTCAGGGTGTTCCGTTCTCTACAGTCCCTGAACCTTTCCATCCCCAGGGATATATCGATGATTTCCTTCCTAGATGCGGACTGGACGACGGTCACCGCTCCACCGATCACCGTCGTCGATCAGCCTGTCTATGAAATGGGGAAGAAGGCAGCCGAAAGGCTCATTTCGCGGCTGAACGGCGGGGAGACGCCGGTCGAACGCACGATCGTCAAGACCAGCCTGATCCAGCGCGCCTCGGTGGCGGCCCCGCGATCGACTGTGACTTGAAGCAAAAGCCTGTCATCGTCTCGGGAGCAGAAACCGACGGTTACGACCTTCTAGACCTGCGCCCGGACGCGGCGGCCATGTCTGAGATCGACAGCGGTATGCCACACGATCGTCGCAAGGATGATCACACCGCCCACAAAAGTGGCCACCGGCGGCTTCTCGGAAAAGAAGAGCCAGACCCAGAACGGGGTGAGCACGATCTCCATCGAGCTGATGAGGGCCGCATCGGCCGCAGGCATTCGCCTCGAACCGAAAAGGAAAAGGACAAAGGCGAGTGCGAAATTCGTCGCTCCAAATGCCGCCAACAGCAGCCAATTATAGGTGTCGAGCGAGGCTGTCGAGGCGAAGGGCAGGAAGAGCACGAATGTCAGGAACCCGCTGACGACGCTTGACGGCAGGATCGGCACGCTGCGGTCGATGCGCGGGATGACGATGATAAGAGCGAAGGTGACCGTCATGCCGAGTGCAAGGAGATCGCCGACGCCGGTACCGCCCCCAATCGAGGAAGCGACGATAACCGCCACCCCGACGAGGCAAACGCCGCCGGCAATCAACGTCCGCTTCGCCACCCGCTCCTTCAGTATCGTCCAGCTGAGAAAGGCGGCGATGAACGGCGCCGTTGCATAGATCATGGTCACGTTTGCGACCGTGGTCATGTAGAGCGCACCGATAAAGCAGGCCTGACTGATGGTCTGGCAGGCAATCATCGCCAATCCGGCGGGATGAAAAATCGAACTCCACTGGCGCCGTGAAAACCCGCCCTCGAGAAAGAAGCTTGGGATCAAGAGGAACATGCCGCCAAACAGCGACCGCCAGGCGATTGCCGTCCACAAGTCCGTCGTCAGAAGACGCGCATAGATGCCGCTGCAACTCCACGCAAGCGTTGCCACGGCCACAAGAATAATACCCTTCTCATACTCATTTGAGGAGAAGGTTCGAGCAGGATTCTGAATGGTCATCTAACAGGACTCAACGAATGAAGCATCGGGTTGAATGTCATCTGTCTGCGCCGATATTTGACATCAGACAAACGAATAGTAGAGATAGTAGCCATCAGAAAAATTTGTGAGCCGCCATGCGCGAACCCATCGAAAGCGATCTGCTCCGGACCTTTCTCGTTATCACCGAGACATCGAATTTTTCCGCTGCCGCCCAGCGCATCGGCCGCACGCAATCGGCCGTCAGCGCCCAGATCAAGCGCCTCGAGGAAACCATCGGCGAAGCGTTGTTCGACAGAAGCGCGCGCGGGGTCATCCTGACCCGGGCAGGTAATCAATTGCTTCCCTATGCGCAACGCGTGATCGACCTGCTAACCGAGGCGGCAGCCACTATCCGCACCAAGCCGCTGGACGGGCCTGTCCGGATCGGCATTCCGGAGGAATACAGCCAGACCATCCTGCCGGCGGCGCTTGCCGCCTTCGCTATTCGGCACCCCGCCGTCGAAGTCACCGTTTCCTGCGACTATACCGCGCACAATCTCGCCGCCCTCGAGAAAGACGAACTCGATCTCGCCGTCGTCTTCGACTGGAGCGATCAGACCACCGGCGAGGTGCTCTGCATCGACCCGACAGTCTGGGTGACCTCGTTGGTGCACCGCTTGCATGAAGCGGTGCCGCTGCCCATCGCGATCTATCGCGACTCGACATGGTGCCGTGACTTTGCCTTGCGCTCCCTGGAGCAGCAGGGCCGGCGCTATCGCATTGCCTTCGTCGCCGATACCAGTTCCGGCCTGAAAAATGCCGTATCCGCCGGGCTTGCCGTCACGACGCTCTCGCGAAGCAACATTCCGCATGGTTGCCGGGAACTGACGAGCGACGATGGATTTCCACCGGTCGATTCCTCCCGCGTCGTGCTTCGCCGTAACCCCTATCATTCCAGCGAGGCGATCCGGGAGCTGGCGGAGATGGTGCGCGAAGCCTTTCAGCCTATGTCGGCGCTGCTGCAGCCGTAGAGCGCCCGCGCAAGCGCTGACGCGTGCCCGACGGACTTTCCGAAAAACTGGCACGATAGCTGCGGGAAAAGGCCGAGGCTGAATTGAAACCGGTCGCCGCGGCAATCTCCGCAAACGATGCCTTGGTCTCGATCACCTTGCGCCGTGCCGCATTGAGCCGAAGCGCCAGATAATGCACATGCGGCGGAGCGCCGAAATCATCCTGAAACAGCGCCTGGAGATGGCGGGCGCTGACCCCGATGCGCCGCGCCAGGCGTGTCAGGACCAGCGGCTGCTCGATATGCTCCTCCATCAGCCGCACGGCCTGGGCAACGCGCGGATCGCGCAGACGCAAGCCGGCTGTCGACGGCGACAGCTCCATGGCGCCATAGACGGTCGCCGGCTCGTAGATGAAAAGCCGGCTGACTTCGAGCGCCAGCGAATAGCCCTGCCGCCGCCGGATGATTTCCAGCATCAGGTCGATCGTCGGCATCGAGCCGGCCGTGGTGATGCGCTTGCCGTCGATGACGAAACGGTCCTTGACGGCAAGCACCTGCGGATAGGCCAGCGCGAAATCCTCCGAATCCTCCCAATGAACAGCCGCCGACACATTGTCGAGAAGGCTCGCCTCGGCCAGCAGCCAACTTCCTGATTCGATGCCGGCGATCATCGAACGGTGGCGCGCCGTCTGCGACAATTGCATCTTCAGCGCCGACGTGGCACTGCGCCGCCAATTGTAGCTTGCGAGCACGAAGAGCGGCGCCGTGTCGTTTGACGGGCGGAAGTTGCCGGAGGCCGGAACCGGAATCAGACTGGTCGTCTCGACCGGCGAACCGTCCAACGTAAACAGCCGCCAGCGATAGAGCTCGCTGCCGGAAATGCGGTTGGCACCGCGCAGAGGTTCGATCACTGACGCGATCAGGATCAAGTTTGTTTCGGGAAGCACCAGCAGGTCGATGTCGAGCGGCGTATCGGATGGCGTGAGCATGGGGATTTCTCGTATTTCCGATAATGTATCGTTAGTTTCTGGAAATGCAAAGCATGAAGCCATCGCTTGCCGCGTAATGTCCTCAATACGAGGGAGAACAAAATGCCTCTTGCAATGAACCGCGATGTCTTCATCACCTGCGCCGTCACCGGTTCCGGCGACACCGTTTCGAAATCCAGCCATGTCCCGATCACTCCCAAGCAGATAGCCGAATCCGCGATCGATGCCGCAAAGGCCGGTGCGGCAGTTGTTCACTGCCATGTCCGCGATCCCGAAACGGGTGCGGCCAGCCGCCGCAACGATCTCTACAGGGAAGTGACCGACCGCATCCGTTCCGCCGATGTCGATGTCGTGCTCAACCTGACCGCCGGCATGGGCGGCGATCTGATCTTCGGGGATGTCGAAAACCCCTTGCCCCTGAACGTCAGAGGTACCGACATGGCCGGCGCCACGGAGCGCGTCAGCCACGTTGCCGAATGCCTGCCGGAAATCTGCACACTCGATTGCGGCACGATGAACTTCAGCCTCGGCGACTATGTCATGACCAATACGCCGTCGATGCTGCGGGCCATGACGAAGAAGATGACCGATCTCGGCGTTCGCCCCGAGATCGAAGCCTTCGATACCGGTCATCTCTGGTTTGCCAAACAGCTTGCCGAGGAGGGTCTTATTGAGGACCCGGTCCTCATCCAGCTCTGCATGGGCATCCCCTGGGGGGCACCCGATGACCTCAACACCTTTATGGCGATGGTCAATAACGTTCCATCGAGCTGGACCTTCTCGGCCTTTTCCATCGGTCGCAACGCCATGGCCTATCCGGCCGCGGCCGTCCTTGCCGGCGGCAACGTCCGCGTCGGCCTTGAAGACAATCTCTACGCCGGCAAGGGCCTGCTCGCGATCAATGCCCAGCTCGTCGAAAAGGCAGTGCAGGTCATCGAAGGCATGGGCGCGCGCATTATCGGCCCTGAAGACGTTCGCAAGAAACTGAAACTGACGAAGCGCTGAGGCCGAAATGACCAAGATCAACAAGGCAGCCTGCATTGGCGGCGGCGTCATCGGCGGCGGATGGATCGCCCGTTTTCTGCTGGCAGGCATCGATGTCGATGTCTTCGACCCGCATCCGGAAGCAACCCGCATCGTCGGCGAAGTCCTGGCGAACGCCGAAAGGGCCTATGCGATGCTGACCGGCGCGCCGCTTCCCGCGCGCGGCAAGCTCACCTTCCGCGAGACGCTGGAAGAAGCGGTCGCCGGCGCGGACTGGATTCAGGAGAGCGTTCCCGAGCGGCTCGATCTCAAGCGCAAGGTGCTGACGCAGATCGATGCGGCGGCAAGGCCCGACGCGCTGATCGGCTCCTCGACCTCCGGCCTCTTGCCGACTGATCTCCAGCGCGACATGCGGCACCCCGAACGTCTCTTCGTCGCCCATCCCTATAATCCGGTCTACCTGCTGCCGCTGGTCGAAATCGTCGGCGGCGAGAAGACGTCGAAGGAAACGATCAAGGCGGCTATGGACCGGCTGCCGCCGATCGGCATGAAGGGCGTCCATATCGCCAAGGAGATCGAAGCTTTCGTCGGCGATCG
Organism: Martinezella rhizogenes; assembly: GCF_000799715.1. Lineage (GTDB taxonomy): Bacteria > Pseudomonadota > Alphaproteobacteria > Rhizobiales > Rhizobiaceae > Rhizobium > Rhizobium rhizogenes_C. The sequence continues at coordinate 20,372 of NZ_JUHG01000001.1, read as the reverse complement.
CCTGCTGGAAGCCCTGTGGCGCGAGGCGCTCTGGCTGATCAAGGATGATATCTGCACCGTCGAAACGCTGGATGATGTCATCCGCTACTCCTTCGGCCTGCGCTGGGCGCAGATGGGCTTGTTCCAGACCTACCGCATCGCCGGTGGCGAAGCTGGCATGCGGCACTTCCTGGCTCAATTCGGCCCGGCGCTGCAATGGAACTGGACCAAGCTGATGGATGTCGTCGATCTCGACGATGCGCTGGTCGAAAAGATCGGCCAGCAGTCGGACGAGCAGGCCGCCGGATTGTCGATGCGCGAACTGGAACGAATCCGCGACGAAAATCTCGTCGGCATCCTCCAGACATTGAAGGGCAGTCATGGCGGCAAGGGCTGGGGCGCCGGCAAGCTGCTCAAGGATTTCGAGCAAAGTCTCTGGGCAGCCGGCGGCAGCGAAAGAAAACTTCACGACCTGGCAGGACCGCTGCGTCTTATCGAAACCAAGGTGAGCCCCGCCTGGGTCGACTATAACGGCCACATGACCGAACATCGCTATCTACAGGTGTTCGGCGATACTTCCGATGCGCTGCTGCGCCTGATCGGCGTCGGCTTTGACTATGTTGAGCGCGGCCACAGCTACTACACGGTCGAAACCCATATCCGCCACATCGGCGAAGCCAAGCTCGGCCAGGCAATCCATTCGACCTGCCAGCTCCTGTCCGCCGATGAGAAGCGGCTGCATCTGTTCCACACGATCCACGACACGGTAACCGGTGATGTCATTGCCACAGCCGAACATATGCTGCTGCATGTCGACGCCAAGGCAGGTAAAGCCGCTCCCGCACCGGAGGAGGTGCTGGGCAAAATAAAACAGATCGCCCAGGCACATACGAAGCTGCCCCTGCCGGACGGCATCGGGCGCCATGTCGGACAAAAACGCTAGGAGGAAGCGAAAATGAATTTCGGGCTCAACGAAGAACAGGAAATGATCGTCAAGACAGTCCGGGGCTTCGTCGAGACGGAAATTTATCCGCATGAGAACGAGGTTGATCGCACCGGCATCGTGCCGCCGGAGCTCGCCGAGGAGATCCGGCGCAAATGCATCGATCTCGGCTTCTATGCCTGCAACTTTCCCGAAGAGGTCGGCGGCGCAGGGCTCGACCACACCACCTTTACCCTCGTCGAGCGCGAGCTCGGCCGTGGCTCGATGGCGCTGACCGTCTTTTTCGGGCGTCCTTCCGGCATTCTGATGGCCTGTGAAGGCGAGCAGCGCGAGCGATATCTGCTGCCAGCCGTGCGTGGCGAGAAGGTCGATGCTCTCGCCATTACCGAACCCGATGCCGGCTCGGACATGCGCGGCATGAAATGCGCTGCAAGACAGGACGGCAGCGACTTTATCCTCAACGGCACCAAGCATTTCATCTCCCATGCAGATGTCGCCGATTTCGTCATCGTCTTTGCCGCCACCGGCGAAGAAGAGACGCCGAAGGGCATCAAGAAGAAGATCACGGCCTTTCTGATCGATCGCGGCACACCGGGCTTTGAGATCCTCAAAGGCTATGAATCGCTATCCCATCGCGGCTATCACAACTCCAGCCTGAATTTCACGGATTGCCGTCTTCCCAAATCCCAGATGCTTGGCGAAGTGCATCGCGGCTTCGATATCGCCAATGAATGGCTGTATGGAACGCGCCTGACGGTGGCGGCCACCTGCGTCGGACGGGCTCGCCGTGTCTTCGACATGGCCCTGCCCTATGCGGCGGAACGCAAGCAGTTCGGCCGGCCGATCGGCGCCAATCAGGGCGTGTCGTTCAAGCTTGCCGACATGATCACCGAGATCGACGCCGCCGATCTTTTGACGCTGTCCGCCGCCTGGCGGCTCGACGCGGGGCATTCCGCCAATCGCGAAGTCGCCTCGGCCAAGCTCTATGCCTCGGAAATGCTTGCTCGAGTCACAGACGAAGCAATCCAGATCTTCGGCGGCATGGGGCTGATGGACGACCTGCCGCTGGCCCGCTTTTGGCGCGATGCGCGTGTCGAGCGCATCTGGGACGGGACATCGGAAATCCAGCGGCATATCATCAGCCGCGATCTCTTGCGGCCATTCGGAGCCTGACCGGATGACCCAACGCTCGCTCGACCGCCTGATCAGACCGCAAACAATCGCCGTCTTCGGCGGTCGCGAGGCGCGCCGGGTCATCGAACAATGCGACCGGATGGGATTTTCCGGCGACATCTGGCCGGTACACCCGACGCTGGAAAGTGTTCTTGGTCGCCGCTGCTATCGATCGGTGGAGGAGTTGCCCGCAGCACCGGACGCCTCCTTCGTCGGCGTCAACCGGATGCTGACCGTCGATATCGTCCGCGCGCTGTCAGCCAGAGGCGCCGGTGGCGCCGTCTGCTATGCCTCGGGCTTCAGCGAAGCAGTTGCCGAACTGGCTGATGGTATCACGCTACAGGAGGCATTGGTCGAGGCCGCCGGGGACATGCCGATCGTCGGGCCGAACTGTTATGGCGTGATCAACGGGCTGGACGGCGCCCTGCTCTGGCCCGACCAGCATGGAATGGTGCGCGTCGAGCGCGGCGTCGCCATTCTCACCCAATCCTCCAATATCGCCATCAATCTCAGCATGCAGAAGCGCGGCCTGCCCATCAGCTACCTGATGACGGCAGGCAACCAGGCGCAGATCGGACTATCGGATTTGGCTCTCGCCGTCCTTGAGGATCCCCGCGTCACGGCGATTGGTTTGCATATCGAAGGCTTCGGCAACGTTCAGGCGCTGCAAAAACTTGCCATGCGTGCCCGCGAACTGCGCAAGCCCGTTGTCGCGCTGAAAGTCGGCAAGTCCGAACAGGCACAGCGCGCCGCCGTCTCGCATACGGCCTCGCTTGCCGGCAGTGACGCCGTCGCCGATGCGGTTCTCGCCCGTCTCGGCATCGGCCGGGTCGCCACGCTGCCGGAACTGATCGAAACGCTAAAGCTTCTGCATGTTGCCGGCCCACTGACAAGCAATGCGATCTCCTCGATGAGCTGCTCCGGCGGCGAGGCCTCGCTGATGGCTGATGCCGCGACCGATCGGGCCGTGGACTTTCGCGCCCTGAAGCCGGAGCAACTACCTGCCCTGCGGCGCAGCCTCGGCGAGATGGTCACTCTCTCCAATCCTCTCGACTACCACACCTTCGTCTGGGGCGACTTTGCCCTTATGACGGAGGCCTTCACCGCCATGTTCGAAGGCGATTACGCGCTCAATCTGATCGTCCTCGATTTCCCGCGGGACGACCGTTGCGACGGAGCGGACTGGATGACGACGGTTGCCGCCATCTCCGCGGCCGCGAAACGGACCGGCGCACGCGCTGGAATCCTGGCGACGCTGCCGGAAAACATGCCGGAAGCTATCGCCTTGCAGCTGATCGAAGACGGTATTGTACCCCTTTGCGGTATCAGCGAAACCATTGCTGCGGCCGAAATTGCAAGCCAGATCGGGGCGGCCTGGTGCGCTCAACCGCCGCTGCCGCTGCTCGACGTTGCCTTGGTCGGAGGCGAGATCGAAACCTTGAGCGAGGCGGCAGCCAAGGCGGAGTTATCCGCCTTTGGTCTTACCGTTCCCACCGGCGCGACGGCAGCCAGTCCGGGCGAGGCTGCCGAGCAGGCAGAACGCCTCGGCTTTCCCGTCGCTCTGAAGGCTCTGAGCGTCGAACACAAGTCCGAGGCCGGCGCCGTCATGCTCAACCTTAAGGATATGGAGGCCGTACGAAGCGCGGCTCAAGGAATGGCGCATGTCGCCTCCGGTTACCTAGTCGAGCGGATGATCGAGCGTCCGGTCGTCGAGCTGATCGTCGGGGCCGTGCGTGACCCCGCCCTCGGACTGGCGTTGACGGTCGGTGCGGGCGGAATCCTAGTTGAATTGCTTGAAGATTCCGTCATTTTGGCTCTTCCAGTGACGAGAACGGACGTTCTCGCCGCCATTTCGCGGCTGAAAGTCAAAAAACTGGTCGAAGGGTATCGCGGCGGCGCGAAAGGCAACCTCGATTTAGTTGTCGATGCCGTCGTATCAACGGCAGAATATGTCGTAAAACACGCCGCGCGGCTTGAAGAACTAGACATTAATCCATTGATGGTTTTGCCGGACAATCGTGGCGTCGTTGCCGCAGACGCCCTCATCCGGCGAAGGAGGTAGCGTAAGTTGCACAGCCCCATTCGCGTTCGACGCGACAACGGTATCCTGGAGGTCATTATCGACCGGCCGAAGGCGAACGCCATCGACCTTGCGACCAGCCGTGAGATGGGCCAGATTTTCCGCGATTTCCGTGACGACCCCGAGCTGCGCGTGGCGATCATCTCCGGTGCGGGCGAAAAATTCTTTTCCGCCGGCTGGGATTTGAAGGCGGCCGCCGCAGGCGATGCGGTCGACGGCGATTACGGCGTCGGCGGTTTCGGTGGCCTGCAGGAACTTCGCGATCTCAACAAACCGGTGATCTGCGCCGTCAACGGCATCTGTTGCGGCGGCGGGCTGGAGATCGCCCTTTCCTGCGACCTGATCGTTGCCGTCGAACATGCGACGTTCGCGCTTCCCGAAATCCGCTCGGGAACGGTCGCGGATGCCGCGTCGATCAAATTGCCGAAGCGAATCCCTTACCACATCGCGATGGACATGCTCCTGACCGGCCGCTGGCTTGATGTCGCTGAGGCGCATCGCTGGGGCTTCGTCAATGAGATTGTCGCTGCGGACAAGCTGGTGGATCGGGCGTGGGAACTTGCCCGCCTTTTGGAAAGCGGCCCGCCACTTGTTTACGCCGCCATCAAGGAAATCGTTCGCGAAGCTGAGGGAACGACGTTCCAGACTGCCATGAATAAAATCACAAAAAGGCAGTTTGCGACCGTCGATGCCCTTTATTCGAGCGAGGACCAGTTGGAAGGAGCAAGGGCTTTCGCGGAGAAGCGAGCCCCTATCTGGAAAGGGAAATGAGAAAACGGTAGCAACCGTGTGATTTTCCTGCATGATCGCGGGCAACCAAGCTTCAGGCGGAAGAGGAAACCGCTTCTCGAAGCCCAGCCCGAGAATTTTATCAACGCATCAAAAAGAAGGAACTGGGGAATGAACGATTACACGAAACATCTCGCAAGCCGCATGACCTCGGGTGGGCTCAGCCGTCGCGAATTCATGGGACGCGCCATGGCCGCCGGCATGACATTGGCACTTGCCGACGCGCTCTTTACCGAAAGTGCAATGGCAGCCGAGCCGAAGCACGGCGGCCATCTGAAACTTGGCCTTGAAGGCGGTGCCGCCACCGACAGCAAGGACCCGGCGAAATTCCTCTCGCAGTTCATGTTCTGTATCGGCCGTTGCTGGGGCGATATGCTGGTCGAATCCGACCCGCTCACCGGCGCCGCCGTGCCGTCGCTTGCCGAATCCTGGGAGCCGTCGAAGGATGCCGTCACCTGGACCTTCAAGATCCGCAAGGGCGTGAAGTTCCACAACGGCAAGGACCTGACGATCGACGACGTCGTCGCCACCCTGAAGCGCCATACCGACAGCAAATCGGAATCGGGCGCCCTCGGCGTCATGAAGTCGATCAAGGAGATCAAGGCCGATGGCGACAACCTCGTCCTGACGCTGACCGAAGGCAACGCCGACATGCCGTTGCTTCTGACCGATTACCATCTGGTTATCCAGCCCAACGGCGGCAACGACGATCCCTTTGCCTCGATCGGCACCGGTCCCTACAAGCTCCTCACTTTCGAGGCCGGCGTGCGCGCCACGCTGGAGAAGAACAAGGACGACTGGCGCAAGGATCGCGGTTATGTCGACTCGATCGAGATCATCGGCATGAACGACGCGACCGCGCGTATCGCAGCGCTGTCGTCGGGTCAGGTGCATTACATCAACCGCGTCGACCCGAAGACGGTCGACCTGTTGAAGCGCGCGCCGAATGTCGAGATCCTGGCGACCGCGGGCCGTGGCCATTACGTGTTCATCATGCATTGCAACACGGCACCGTTCGACAATAATGACCTTCGCCTGGCGCTGAAATACGCCATGGACCGCGAGACCATGGTCAAGAAGATCCTCGGCGGCTACGGCAAGGTCGGCAACGACTTCCCGATCAACAGCACCTATGCCCTGTTCCCAGAAGGCATCGAGCAGCGCGCCTACGATCCCGACAAGGCTTCCTTCCATTACAAGAAGTCCGGCCACAGCGGCTCCGTCCTGCTGCGCACCTCGGAAGTCGCCTTCCCGGGCGCCGTCGACGCTGCCGTCCTCTATCAGGAAAGCTGCAAGAAGGCTGGGATCAATATCGAGGTCAAGCGCGAGCCGGGCGATGGCTACTGGACCAACGTCTGGAACGTCCAGCCGTTCTCCACGTCCTACTGGGGTGGCCGCCCGACACAGGACCAGATGTATTCCACCGCCTATCTCTCTAAGGCCGACTGGAACGACACGCGCTTCCTGCGTCCGGACTTCGACAAGCTTCTGCTTGAGGCCCGCTCGGAACTCGACGAGACCAAGCGCAAGGAGATGTATCGCTCCATGGCGATGATGGTCCGTGACGAAGGCGGCGTTATCCTGCCGATGTTCAACGACTTCGTGAACGCCTCCACCAAGCAGGTGAAGGGCTACGTTCACGATATCGGCAACGACATGTCGAACGGCTACGTCGCGACCCGCGTCTGGCTGGACGCCTGATGCCCGAAGCCGGGCGGAAACGCCCTCATCTCTAACGGAACCGGGATCGCGGAACCCCTCCGCGATCCTCCTGACGTTTCAGCGCGAGGCATCAGCCATGTCCAACACACCACCCAGCACAGTGCTGCCTGGATTGAGGTTCAAACAGCGGTTTCCGCTGTTGTCCCTCATTGTCGAGCGCTGCGTGCTCAGCCTCGTCCTGCTTTTCGCCGTATCGATCCTGATCTTCGGCGGCCTTGAAGCTTTGCCGGGCGACTTCGCGACCACTTATCTCGGCCAATCGGCGACGCCACAGGCCGTTGCCAACATCCGTGCCGATCTCGGTCTCAACCGGCCGATCACGACACGCTATGTGGAATGGCTCGGCAACGCCGTTCATGGCGATTTTGGTACCTCCTGGGCCAGCAAGAACTCCGTCAGCGAGCAGATCGGCAAGCGTCTCGGCAATTCGCTCTTTCTTGCCGCCTTCGCAGCGCTGATTTCCGTGCCGCTCGCCGTCGGACTTGGCATGCTCGCCGTGCATTTCCGCAACCGCTTGCCCGACAAGATCATCAACGTGATCTCGCTGGCGGCGATCTCGTTGCCTGAGTTTTTTATCGGCTATCTGCTCATCCTGTTTTTCGGCGTGAAATTCGGGATCGCGACCTTCCCCGCGACCGTCTATGACGGCATGGACTTCCTCGATCGGCTGAAGGCCATCGCCCTGCCGACGGCGACTTTGGTGCTCGTCGTCCTTGCTCATATGATGCGTATGACGCGGGCCGCGATCCTCTCGGTGATGTCGTCGGCCTATATGGAAACGGCGGAACTGAAGGGCCTTAGTGCCTATCGCGCCATCGTCAAACATGCGGCACCCAATGCGCTGGCGCCGATCATCAACGTTGTGGCACTGAACCTTGCCTATCTCGTCGTCGGCGTCGTCGTGGTCGAAGTCGTCTTCGTCTATCCCGGCATGGGCCAGTACATGGTCGATGCGGTCACCGTCCGCGACATGCCGGTCGTTCAGGCCTGCGGGTTGATCTTCGCCGCCGTCTACATCCTGCTCAATATGATCGCAGATATCCTGGCGATCGTCGCCAACCCACGCCTGAGGCATCCACGATGAGATTGAGAGACATCCCCATCACCGCCTGGGTCGGAATGGCAGGCATTCTGCTCGCCTTCATCTGTGCAATCTTCGCCCCCTGGATCGCGCCCTATGGCGAGACAGAAGTTGTCGGCAATGTCTGGCAGGTGGCCGACGCGCAGTATTTCTTCGGCCTCGACAATCTCGGCCGCGATATCCTCTCGCGGCTGATCTATGGCGCCCGCACCACATTGTTCGTGGCGCTCGCCGCAACGATCATCTCGTTCTCGCTCGGCATCATCCTCAGCTTTACCGCCGCCGTCTCGCGTGGATGGATCGACACGATCTTCTCCCGCTTCAACGACCTGATGATGTCGATACCGACGCTGATCTTCGCGCTCGTGGTACTGGCGGTCTTGCCACAGAACCTGATCGTGCTCATCCTCGTCATGGCGATCCTCGATTCCACCCGCGTCTATCGCCTCGGTCGTGCCGTGGCGCTTGATGTCGCAGTGATGGAATTCGTCGAGGCCGCCAAGCTGCGCGGCGAAGGCAAGATCTGGATCATCTTCCGCGAGATCCTGCCGAATACGCTCTCACCCTTGCTGGCGGAATTCGGCCTGCGCTTTGCCTTCTCGATCCTGTTCCTGTCGACGCTGTCCTTCCTCGGGCTCGGCATCCAGCCGCCGTCAGCCGATTGGGGCGGCATGGTCAAGGACAACAAGGACGGCATCATCTTCGGCATCTCCGCCGCTCTCGTGCCGGGCTCCGCGATCGCGGCGCTGGCAGTCTGTGTCAATCTGGTGGTCGACTGGCTCTTGAAGCGCACCTCCAGCCTCAAGGGAGGACGTGGCGATGCCTGAGCTACTTTCCGTTCGCGATCTCAAGATTGAAGCGACCAGCTATCCGCCCGGCGAGCCGCCCAAACGCGTTACCATCGTCGATGGCGTCTCCTTCGACCTGCAAAAGGGCAAGGTGCTCGGCCTGATCGGCGAATCCGGCGCCGGCAAATCGACCATCGGACTCTCAGCGCTGGCCTATGGCCGCGGTGGGGCAGAAATTACCGGCGGCCAAGTGCTGCTCGACGGCGTCGATATTCTCCCCTTGGGGAAGTCAGGCATCCGCAAGATCCGTGGCGCCCGCGTCTGCTACGTCGCGCAATCGGCTGCGGCCGCGTTCAACCCCGCCCACAAGCTCGGCGAACAGGTGATCGAAGCCTCCGTCAAGCACGGGCTGATGACGAAGGACGAGGCGAAGAAACGGGCACTCTACCTCTTCCAGGTCCTCGGCCTGCCCAATCCGGAGACCTTCGGCGACCGTTTTCCGCATCAGGTCTCCGGCGGCCAGCTTCAGCGCGCCATGACGGCGATGGCGCTTTGCTCCAACCCCGAGCTGATCGTCTTCGACGAACCGACGACAGCGCTCGACGTGACGACCCAGATCGATGTGCTGGCGGCGATCAAGCATGCCATCGAGGAAACCCATACGGCGGCGCTCTACATTACCCACGACCTTGCCGTTGTCGCGCAGATCTCCGACGACATCATGGTGTTGCGCTATGGCAAGACGGTCGAGTACGGCGCCGTGCAGCAGATCATCGAGGCGCCACGGGAAGACTATACCCGCGCCCTCGTCAATGTTCGCCAGACGGCACGGGAAGAGGCGAAAGATCAATCCGACACGCTTCTGAAGGTCGAAAATGTCAGTGCCCAATACTCGAATGGCTTCAAGGTGTTGCACGACGTTTCTCTTCATGTGCCGAAAGGCCAGACGCTGGCGATCGTCGGCGAATCCGGCTCCGGCAAGTCGACGCTTGCCCGCGTCATCACCGGGCTGCTGCCGCCCAGCGATGGCGGGATTTCCTTCGATGGCAAGCCGCTGACACCGATCCTGAAGAACCGCTCGCGCGACGAGTTGCGGCGTATCCAGCTGATCTACCAGATGGCCGACACCGCCATGAACCCGCGCCAGACCGTGCGCGATATCATCGGCCGCCCCCTCACCTTCTATTATGGCCTGCGCGGTGCGGCGAAGACGGCACGGGTGAAGGAATTGCTGGAGCAGATCGAGATGAGCAAGGGCTTCATCGACCGCTATCCGGCCGAACTTTCCGGCGGCCAGAAACAGCGCGTCGCGATTGCCCGAGCCCTTGCGGCCAAGCCCGAGCTCATCCTCTGCGACGAACCCACCTCGGCGCTCGATCCACTCGTCGCCGAAGGCATCCTCAATCTGCTTCTGAGATTGCAGGCGGAAGCCCACCTCTCTTACATCTTCATCACCCACGATATCGCCATCGTGCGCGCCATCGCCGATAGCGTCGCGGTCATGCATCGCGGCAAGCTCGTGCGCTTCGGGCCGAAATCCAAGGTGCTGTCGCCGCCTTTCGATGACTACACGGATCTGCTCTTGAAGTCGGTGCCGGAAATGGAGATCGGCTGGCTGGAAAAGGTGCTGACGACGCGGAAGATGGAAAGCGCCGGAAATTGATGACTCGGCATCTCAAGCCCCAGTGGCTCAGTATTTGCTCGCTTTCATGCCAATAGAAGACTCAGCGCACAAGGCGTTCGCTGAGTTCGCGAGCTGGCGTGCTGGCATTGCGCCCAACAATCATACTTTGGTGATTGCCGGAAACGTCCACCCAGTCCGCATGAACAAGAAGGTACCCCCATATAGACTTTGGATCGCAATCGACCGGAGAGCCTTGAAGACTGCTATAGAAAGTTGAAACAGCATCGGAAACGGCTGCGTCGCTGTCCAAATTGATCTTCGCGTCTTGGCGAAACAGATCGTCAAGGTGGGTATGCTGGCTGGAATCTACATCCGTTTTCATCTCTAGGGCATTCTATGGCAAACGCCCTATCAGGCAATCTGCGACGCCTGGATAAAGGACCCGTCAAGCTTTTAAATCGGCTCGCATCATTTCATTCGGAGACCAAACACTAGTCCGGATCGAGAGCCTCGTTTCGATCATCGGTGCCATCAATACTCTGCCGGCATCGCATATACTTCCGCAGACGGATCGGCGAGAAACGAGCGCACCGTCGGCGGCAGTTGGCGCGACGACAGCGGCAGAGGCCCACAGCGGGCAAGAAGTTCACGCAGGTCCGGCTCGACACCGACATGTCGCCAGATCATCCGCGAAGCATAGGGGAGGTTTTCCCTTCGCCAGGAAATTCCCATTGTTGTTCCGCGTAGATAGACGCGCTGGTACTCATCGAATGGCAGGAGAATCGTCTGCGACAACATGGAATTCGGACCGATAACACGCTCCGTAATGAAGATTCGGTTCCTGTAAAACGCCGCCAAACCCACATATTTTGAAAACTGTTGGATGCCGTTTCCAGGATCCCGAAGCCGCTCCATTGACTTGACGCGCACCAACCCACCCTGCTCAGTAAGGCGACTGCACGAACATACGACCATCCCTGGCCAAGATGGTGAGCGATGATAGGTCTGGAAATAGCCAATATGGCGTCTCAAGGCATGAAGATTTCCGGGAAACGCCTTGAAAAGCTCGGAACCTTCATTGAGCCCGGCGGACGGGCCGCGAAGCCGGACGCGAAAAAGCTTGGGGGCGAGAAGAAAATCCGCTGCATCGAGATCAAAATGGGCGGCAATACGAGCCATGTTATGCGCAGACGGCCTCGTTTCGCCGTTGATGTATCGATTGAACTGCTGCCGATTAATATCAATTGCACGGCATACATGCGAAATGGAACGCTGCGTGGCACATGCAATCTTCAGGTTTTCGACTAGGTGAGACATAGGGTAGCTCCGTCTTGACCGTCTCAGCGTAAACTCGCTTAAAAATGCGTCAAGTCGCGAAATTGCTTGAGCTAGGCCGACCTTTACGTTCTCTTTCACAAAATTGAAAAAGGGAACAGCAATGACGCATCAAAAGGATCAATTTTCGGATCTGAAAATCGGCCGCCGCCGCTTTCTCGGCGGCGCCGTCGCCCTCGGTGCTTTGCCGAGCTTCACCTCGGGCCTCTTGATGCCGCGTGACGCGCGCGCTCAGGAAACGAAACGTGGCGGTCATCTTAAGCTCGGCCTCAAGGGGGGCGCCACCAGCGACGCGCTCGATCCAGCGACTTACAGCGCATCCGTATTGTTCGTCATTGGCCGGCTCTGGGGCGATACGCTTATCGAGCCCGATCCTAAGACCGGCGCGCCCTTGCCGTCATTGGCGTCTTCCTGGACGCCATCAGCGGACGCATCCGTCTGGACTTTCAAGATCCGAAACGACGTGCAGTTTCACGACGGCAGCAAGATGACCGTCGCCGACATCGTCGCGACTCTGAAGCGGCATGCGGACAAAAATTCGCAGTCAGGCGCTCTCGGGCTGATGGCCTCGATCACCGGCATTGAGGAAAAGGCGGGCGATCTTGTCCTGACGCTCTCGGAGGGCAATGCGGACCTGCCGCTCCTTCTGACCGACTACCACCTGATCATCCAGCCGAAGGGTGGCGTTGACAAGCCAGCGGCCGCTGTCGGCACAGGTCCTTACATTTTGAAAAGCTTTGAACCCGGCGTTCGCGCCACCTTTGAGAAGAATCCAGAGGATTGGCGCTCCGACCGCGGCTTTGTCGGCAGCGTGGAAATACTTGTCATCAACGACAACACCGCCCGCATTGCCGCCCTTGCCTCCGGTCAGGTTCATTTCGTCAACAATGTCGATCCGAAGACGGTCCCGATGCTGAAGCGAGCACCGAATGTCGATATCGTCCGGAATGCCGGCAAGGGTTTCTACAGCTTTCTGATGCATTGCGACACGGCGCCTTTCGACAACGGCGATCTTCGGCTTGCGCTGAAATATGCCATCGACCGGCAGTCGATTCTCGACAAGGTGCTGGGTGGCTATGGAACGATCGGCAACGACTATCCGGTCAATTCCAACTACGCCCTCGCGCCGACCGATATCGAGCAGCGCCCGTATGACCCGGACAAGGCTGCCTTCCACTTCAAGAAATCGGGTCATGATCGCCCAGTTCAGTTGCTCACATCCGATGCAGCCTTTCCGGGCGCCGTGGATGCGGCGATCCTGTTCCAGGAGAGTGCGCGCAAGGCCGGCATCACACTTGACGTCAAGCGCGAACCGGAAGACGGCTACTGGACCAACGTCTGGAACAAGCAGCCTTTCTGCGCCTCTTTCTGGGGTGGCCGTCCGACACAGGATTCGCGCTATTCCACCTCCTATCTATCGACCGCCGAGTGGAACGACACGCGCTTCAAGCGCCCCGACTTTGACAAGATGGTGCTGCAGGCAAGGTCAGAACTCGACGAGGCAAAACGCAAAGCGCTTTATCGCCAACTGGCTCTGATGGTGCGGGATGACGGTGGCCTGATCCTGCCTGTCTTCAACGATTACATCATGGCAGCCACGAAGAGGCTGAAGGGATATGTCGACGACATCGGCAATGATATGTCCAACGGCTACATTGGCAGCCGTGTATGGTTTGATGCTTAAACGTCTTCGGGATATATGATCATGGCCGACCGCAGCTTTACCACCATCGAAAATCACTGGATCACCCTCAAAGACGGCACACGGCTGGCAGCGCGCATCTGGATGCCTGACAATGTGGACAGCGATCCGGTTCCCGCCGTGTTCGAGTTCCTGCCTTACCGCAAGCGTGACGGGACAAGCCCTCGCGATGAATCGACCTATCCGGTGTTCGCAGCTGCCGGGATCGCCGGCGTCAGAGTCGATATTCGTGGCTCCGGTGAATCTGACGGTGTCATCGATGGCGAATATACCGAGCTTGAGCTTGCCAACGCCTGCGAGCTGATTGCCTGGATCGCGGCACAGCCATGGTCGAACGGTTCGGTCGGCATGATGGGTATTTCCTGGGGTGGTTTTAACTGCCTGCAAGTCGCGGCCCTGAAGCCGCCGGCACTTAAAGCCGTAATATCGATCGCCTCCACGGTCGATCGCTACAATGACGACATCCACTACAAAGACGGCTGCCATCTCTCGGCGCAGCTCTCCTGGGCCGCGACCATGCTCGCCTATCAATCCCGCTCGCCCGACCCAGAGATCGTCGGCGACCGCTGGCGGGAGATGTGGCTGGAGCGCCTGGAAAACGAGCCTTTCTTCATGGAGGAATGGCTTCAGCACCAGCGCCGTGACGACTACTGGCGGCATGGCTCGATCTGCGAGAGTTTCGCCGAATTCGATGTGCCTGCCCTCGTCATCGCCGGCTGGGCGGACGGCTATCGCAACACGCCGCTGAAGGCGGTCGAAGGCCTCGGCGACACGGCGAAGGCGCTGATCGGTCCGTGGGTGCACAAGTATCCGCATTTTGCCTGGCCGAAGCCGCGCACCGATTTCCACGGCGAGGCGATCGCCTGGTGGAACCGCTGGCTGCGCGGCGAACAGAACGGCGCGGAAAGCAGCCCACCGGTGCGCGCCTATATTCTCGACGCCATCAAGCCGGCACCGCGCCGCGATTTCGATCCGGGTTTCTGGATCGCCAAGCGCGAATGGCAAGAGCCGGAGATGCAATGCTTCTATGTCGAGCAGTTCGGCACGCTGATGGAGGGCATGCCGATCCCGCATGCACCGGAACACCCAGTCTACCTGCGTTCGCCGCTCGATACCGGCACGGCCTCGGGCGAATGGTTCACGCTGAAGCCGGACGCCGAAATGGCGCTCGATCAGCGAGGTGACGATGCTGGCTCGCTGACCTTCCAGACCGCGCCGCTGAACGTCGACCATGACTATCTCGGACGTCCGGTCATCACGCTCTCACTGCGCTGCGATGCCGAGATCGCTAATCTTTGCGCCCGGCTCGTCGACGTGCATCCGGACGGTATGGCGACGCGCGTCTCCTTCGGCGTGCTCAATCTTGCCCATCGCGACGGCAATGCTGAACCGACGCCTCTGCAAAAGGGCGAGCGCACGACGGTGACGCTGACGCTGGATGCCTGCGGCTATCGTTTCCGTAAGGGGCATCGCATCCGCCTGTCGCTGTCGACGGCTTACTGGCCGATGGTCCTGCCGTCGCCGGAAGATCCGGGCCTGACCATCGACATCGCCTCGCTAGGTCTCGCTCTGCCGAAGCTTGGCGCGCATGAGGTCATCGATATCAAGCAGCCCGATAATCCCGACCCGTTGCCGAAATACGTCGAACACGCGCCGGGATTGACCAAGCGCCAGGTCCTGCGCGATCTCGCCGCTAACAAGACCCATTATGAAATCCGCGAGGATACCGGTCTTTTCGAACATCCGGGCACCGGTCTTTCCACGCGCCAGTTGCGCGACGAAGTCTGGTCCATCACGCCAAATGATCCGCTGTCGATGAGCGGCACCTCGACCTGGACATGCGACATGCAGCGGCCGGGATGGTTCGTCCGCACGCTATCGACGTCGACGATCTCCTGCACAGCGACAGATTGGGTCATCAGCGCCTCCGTCATCGCTTTCGAAGGCGAGACGCAAGTGTTCAAGAAGGTCTTCGAGGAAAAGCGTATTCCACGCGATCTGATGTGATCAGTTCGATCCGGCAAACCGGCTGACGGCGTCGCATATGGCGCGAAAGCCAGTGCGCGCGCCGTCGCTCATATGGCGCGCGCGCAGCCAGGCATGCACCATCTGCGGCTCTTCGCGAAACCAGACTTCGACGCCTGCCTGCGCCAGCTTTGCCGCGTAGTTACGGCCGTCGTCACGCAGCGGGTCAAAATAGGCGACGGTGATGAATGTCGGCGGCAGGCCGGCGAAAGAGGATTGGGCAAGAGCCCCCGCGACAGGGTCGCCAGCCGGTGCCTGCAACACCTCGCGATAATAGTTGACATCCGCTGTCGTCAGTCCCGGCGCGTTGGCCATCTCCACATACGAGCCAGAGACGAGATCACCGCCAAGCGCCGGATAGATCAGGACTTGCCCGGTAATGCCGGAAAGCCCTTCACCCTTTGCCCGAACCGCCAGCCCCGCCACCAGATTGCCGCCGGCGCTGTCGCCGATCAGCACGACGGTCTTTCCCTCGGCGATCAGGTGCTTGAGGACAGCGAAACAATCATCCGTCTGCGCCGGCCAGCGATGTTCCGGTGCCAGACGATAATCAACGGATATCAGTTCGGCACCGGCATCGTCGGCGATCTCGGCGCAGATGGCGTTATGGCTCTCGAGCGAACCGACCACGAAGCCACCGCCGTGAAGATAGAGCAGGCATGTCGAGGTTCGCACCGTCCCCGGCCGATAGCGCCGGACCGGGATCCTGCCCATCAGTAATTCATCCTCCGCGCGCATGCCATCGGGCAGCGGGCGGTCGAATTGGCGACACAGCGCATCATACCACTCTCGCTGCTGCTCAATGGAGGCCGTTACCGCATCCGGCGGATAGAAGGAATCGCAAATCTCCATGAATTGCAAAATGCCCGCTTCGGTCGGCATCGGGTTCGGGCTGGAACTCATGGACTGTCCTCGGGAAATAGGCTCACTGTGCAACACACAGTAACGTCAACCGAGCAGCGATCACAATGTCGCATCAGGCAGCGCGCCATAGATTTCAAACGGAAACGCGAGCAGCCCCAGAACATTCCCGCGGATCGGTTCAGCTATCACGGAACAACGCGACGAGTGTCCTCATGATCCGGCACAGCATCTTGCGCCGGTTCGCGCCACGCATTCTTCTTCGCGGAAGATGCGGACAACCAAACCCCGATAATGATCAAGGCGGCACCTGCCAGGATAACGACCGTCGCACTGGAAACCGGCTTGCCGAAACTGTCGATGGCAACGCTTGCCAGCATCTGCGCGGCCACCACAAGGCTGGTGGTCTTGCTCGCGCCCAGCCTCGGAATGATATGGCTGTTCAACGCGACGAAGATAACGCCCAACACGCCTCCGAGCCAAGCATTCGCCGGCACGCCCGTCCCCACGGCAAGATCGCTCCTGTAGAACAGGCCGATCAGCAGCGAGAGGAAAATGAAACCGACGGCATGGTTCCAAAGCGATGTCCTGAGCGGCCCGACCTTCTTGCCGAGGTGTCCGTTGATCGCGCGGCTCGTGCCGATAAGAACGCCGTTGAGCAGGGCAAGCGAGACAAATAAAAGCATCGCTCAGCTCCGCGCCAGAATGATGACGATGCTTCCGCACAGCACCAGTACGATAGCGCATATGTCGCGGCGGTCCGGCAAGGTGCGCCGCAGTCCCAGTATCCCGAAGGTATCCGCCGCGATGCCAAACACCATCTGACCGATCAGCATGAGCGCCAGCGTTCCCGCAAGCCCGAGGACGCTGTTGACCGTGACAGCGGCCAGCAACACGGTGAAGGCGCCCGGAATACCGCCAAGATATGACCAGAGCGGCCATCGGCCCTCCAGTGGCGCCTGTGCAGCGGCCGTTCGAACAGGCAGAAGCGTCACAAGAGCAAGGCTTGCCAGGACACCAATGCCATGCGCGGTCCACGAAGCGAAAAGCGGCGAGCTATGGCGCGCAAGCAAACTATTCCAGTCGATCATGACGGCCAGCACGGCGCCGGCGACCAGCGCCAATGCGATATTCCACCCGCTCGCCCTATGCATGACGCAAGCTCCACCGCTTAAGGAGCGGACGAAAACGGCGTGATATCTCTTGACGCATACTCAAGAATCTCTGGATAATAAATTGAATCATAAAGCGATTATCGCCTTTGTGCGTATCAGCGAAAGGCGTTGGCTTTCCGGTCCGTGCGGACTATTCTGTCCGCAACGGAGTTCTGAGCCATGGAAAATTTCAGTGGACTGAAGGTATTCGTTCGGGTGGCCGAAACGCGCAGCTTCGTGGAAACCGGCCGGCAGCTCGGTCTTTCCGCCTCGGCTATCGGCAAATCCATCGCCCGGCTTGAAGAACGTCTTGGTGTGCGCCTCTTTCACCGAAGCACCCATAGCGTCAGCCTGACGCCGGAAGGATCGATCTTCCTTGAGCGATGCCACCGCATCCTTGCGGAAATGGAGCTTGCCACCCAGGAGATGCAGCAGGCCCGGATGGTCGTGCGTGGCACGATGCGTGTCAGCCTGCCAACATGGGCAGTGACATTCATGCCGGCCTTTGCCCGCTTCATGCAGATCTATCCGCAGGCGCGGCTGGAACTCGACCTGACCGACCGATTGGTCGATGTCATCGATGAAGGCTACGACCTCGTGATCCGCACTGGAGAGGTGCGCGATTCCCGGCTGATGAGCCGCACGGTCGGGCGCTTTCGGCATACGATCGTGGCTTCCCCCGCCTATCTCGCGGCGCACGGCATTCCGCAGCGCCCCGAGGATCTGCTGCAACACCTCTGCCTGCACCGCCGGCATCCGGAAACCGGCAGGATCGACACATGGCCTCTTGCCGAGAATGGCGCAGATATGGAACTCGATCTCCCGGTGACGGCGGTCGTCAATACGGTCGAGGCCAGGATAGAATTGGCGGAGCAAGGCGTCGGCATCGCCTGCGTTCCATCAATGTCAGTCTCCACCCAAATCGCAAACGGCCGGCTGGTGCCACTGTTGCAAGATTGCGTCAGGGAAGCGGGCGTACTGCGCCTTCTATGGCCGGCCAGCAGCAGCCCGTCCCACAACATCAGAACCCTGGTCGATTTCATCGCACAGTCAGCGATGACACGAAATCCAGATGACAAGGCATTCTAGGAGGATGACCGAACCCGGATTGGGCTGCCGGTGTCAACCACGGCGGGTTTCGAACTGTCGATCTCGCCATTCCATCCGCCGCCAAGAGCCTTGTGGAGGGAAATGTAGTCCGTTGCGATCGCCGCCTTGCTCTGGATAAGAGAGCTTTCCGCGCTGTAAAGCGAACGTTCGGCATCCAGAACATTGAGGAAATCCGTGGCGCCGGCCTTGTTCAGCTGGCGCGAAAGGTCCGCGGCCGTGCGATAGGAGGAGGCCGAAGAAGCGAGTTTGGCGTTCTTGATCTTCTCCTGTGTCAGCGAGACGATGGCATTCTCGACATCCTGCATGGCGGTCAGAACAGCCGCCTGGTAGGCGATGTAATATTGATCACGCTCGGCTTTGGCGACATCGACCGAGGCCTTCAGCTGGCCGCCCTGAAAGATCGGCACGGTCAGCGTCGGCCCGAAGGCCCAGCCGATGCTCGATTTGCGGCCGAGATCGGCGATATCGGTTGCCGACGACGTTATGCTGCCGGTGAGAGAGATCGACGGGTAGCGGTTTGCCTCGGCCACGCCGATTTTCGCGGTGTATTGCGCAAGCTGGCGCTCGGCGAGCCGAACGTCTGGCCGCGATGTCAGTATGTTGGCGGGAATGCCCGTGGCAACCTTGAGAGGAGGTTGCGGAATCGGAGCCGTCGCCTTCAAGCACTCGTCCAGTGCCGCCGGCGGTTTTCCAAGCAGCACCGCGAGCTTATGAACCGACTGCGCATAGGATATTTGATAGGTCGGGATGTCGGCTTCCGTGCTGCTCGCCTCGCCATTGGCATTGGCCGCGTCGACGCCGGTCACCGTTCCAGCCGCGAATTCCTCCTGGGTCAGAGCCGCCGTCTTTCGTTGAGACACCGCCGTCCTCTTGGCCAGATCCCGCAGCGCCTGATATTCGCGTGCCTGCACGTAATAGGTGGTGACGTCGCCCACCAGCGTGACCAGCGTGTCGCGCAGATCCTCCTCGGCGGCATCGACGCCATAGCGCGCGGCTTCCGCGGAGCGCTTGTTGCCGCCGAACAGGTCGAGTTCCCAACTCGCATCAAATCCCGGCTGGAATTCATTGTAAACGCTGGCAGCAGCGCCATCGGAAGCAGCAACCCGATTACGCGTCGCAGAGGCAGTGCCTTCGACGGTCGGGAGAAGCGTGCCCTTCTGCTCGCGATAGGTCGCCCGCGCCTCCCGTATCTTCGCCTTGGCCGTCGCAACATCGAGGTTCGTCTGAACGGCCTCTTCGATCAACGCGTTCAAGGTCGGATCACGAAACTGCTTCCACCATTCCGTGAGATTGGTCGAGGACGCATTCTTCGGCGATGCCTGCCCGCTCCAATGGCTTGGCAAGGCGACATTCGGCTTTTCATAATCCGGTCCGACAACGCAGCTCGTGAGGATCGTCGTGCAGCAGAGTACCACTGCCAATGGAATAAACTTCGATGTCCGGCGCACTGGGCGCGCATGCTGCGTCGAATGAAGGACTGACATGAAATCCCTTTTCTGTGAAAATGATGACTGAAAGAGGCGAAAAGCCGAGGTCGCCCTCAGCTTTCCGGATCGAGTTTCGCGTCCGCCGTCGCCAGCGCCTTGCCCTTGAAGACGCGCCTTACGGAGACGAAGAGCAGCGGGATGAAGAAGACGCCGAGGACGGTCGCCGAGATCATGCCGCCCATGACGCCGATGCCGATCGAGTTCTGGCTGCCCGAGCCCGCGCCATTGGCGATCGCCAGCGGCATGACGCCGAGGATGAAGGCAAGCGAGGTCATCAGGATCGGCCGCAGACGCTGGCGGGATGCCTCCAGTGTCGCGTCGATCAGGCTCTTGCCGCTGTTCTGCTGCTCGATGGCGAACTCGACGATCAGGATGGCGTTCTTGGCCGCTAGTCCTATGGTCGTCAGCAGGCCGACCTTGAAATAGACGTCGTTCGACTGGCCGAAGATGGTGGCGGCAAGCAGCGCGCCGAAGATGCCGATCGGCACCGACAGCATGACGGCAAGCGGGATCGACCAG
>NZ_JUHG01000020.1 GCF_000799715.1 Martinezella rhizogenes | reverse complement strand
GGGGCGATCTGCGGATATTGCGAGATCGACAGCGTCAGGATCGACAGCGCGCCCGCCAGCATGATGACGATGGCAATGACCCAGGCAAAGATCGGCCGGTCGATGAAAAAACGCGACATCGCTTATCTCACTTCTGGGCGCCGGAGGCGGCTTTGGTATCGGTCTTTTCCAGCCCAGCCTGCTCGGCGGGCTTGCCATCGCCGGCGGCCTGCTTCACCTCACCGGTCGCGTCGTCGATGGTCACGGCGGTGGCGTTGACATCCTGGCCGTCGCGTACGCGCTGGCTGCCTTCGACGATCACGCGATCGCCATCCTTCATGCCCTCGTTCACCAGCCAGCTATTGCCGATGCTTCGCTGCACCTTCAGCACCCGCTGCTGCACCTTGTTCTCGGCGGTCACGAACATCGCTATCGGTTCGCCCTTGGTGTTGCGGGTGACGGCACGCTGCGGCACGAGGAAGCTGTTTTCGGCGACGCCCTCCTGGATGGTGGCGCGAACATACATGCCGGGCAACAATATCCGATCCGGATTGGGGAAGACGGCGCGCACGGTGATGGTGCCGACGGTTTCTGCCACTGCGGCTTCCGCGAATTCGAGCTTGCCGGTTTCCTTGTACTGGGTGGCGTCTTCGAGCATCAGGTGGACGGAGACGTTGTCGCCGCTGGTCTTCAACCGACCGTCCGCGATGGCGCGACGGAATTCGAGCAGGTTCGTGCTCGACTGCGTGACGTCGACATTGATCGGATCGAGCTGGCGGATGGTGGTGAGCGCCGTCGTCTGGTCGGCTGTGACAAGCGCACCGACGGTCACGGCCGAGGCATCGACGCGGCCGGCGATCGGCGCACGCATCTTGGTGTAGTCGAGGTTGATGCGCGCCGTCTCCAGCGCCGCCTTGGCGGATGCCACATCGGCCTTCGCCTGCGCCAGGGTTGACAGCGCGTCGTCCAGATTCTGTTTGCTGACCGCGTCCTGGGCCGTCAAGCTCTTGTAGCGATCCACTTTCGACTGGGCGCTTGGCACGGCGCCCTCAGCCTTCTGCAAAGCGGCGGTGGCGCTGTCATAGGAGGCTTGATAGGAGGCTGGATCTATTTCGTAGAGCACGTCGCCGGCGGCGACTTCGCTGCCTTCCTTGAAATTGCGGCTGCGAATGATGCCGCCGACCTGCGGCCGGACCTCGGCAATCAGGTAGGCGCTGGTGCGGCCGGGCAGTTCGGCGGTAATCGCCACCGATTGCGGATGCAGCGTCATGGCGCTGACTTCGGTCTTGACGGCTGGGGCATTGCCCTGGGCAGCCTTCTGCTCATTGCAGCCGGCCAGCAGCATCGTGGTGGCGACCCCTGCGACGAGGAGCGAGATCCGGACGCCCGGAAAACGTCCGATTCGCGCCGGATGTGCGGATACAGGGGTAGAAGAGACGAGCTTTCCCACGTTGCTATTTCCCATTGCCTTATTTACAGTACCAAGTAGTACGGAAAATATTTGTACCACCGTAAATGTCAATCTTATTTGGCTTTTTTAGGTTAAGATGGAAGTGCGGATGAAAGCAAGGGCGAGCGATGCGGAGCAGGCTGCTGTTCCCCGCAAACGCGGCCGTCCGAAAACGGTGAGCGACGATGCGAGGCGGGCGGAGATCATCGCGGCGGCCCGCGCGACATTTCATGAGCTCGGTTACGGCGGCACGACCACGGATCTCGTGGCCGCGCGATGCAAGATTTCGAAACAGACCCTCTACCGATTGTTTTCGAGCAAGATAGAGCTTTTCATGGCGCTCATGGCTGAGCACCGTGCCTCGATGCTGGCCCTGCCGCGCGACCCCAAGGAAAATTTGCCGCTCACCGAGGCGCTCGAACAGATTTTCATGATCGATATCGATGAAGCGGCCGAACGTGACCGTGAGGCCTTCATTCATTTCGTTATGAGCGAGGCGCAGCAATTTCCCGAGATTGCGACACTGCTACGCACGCAAGGAGCTGAGCAGACGCGACAAATGCTGGCCGACTGGCTCGACGTGCAGCAACAGCGCGGCCTGATTGAAATTGCCGATGCCAGAAGTGGCGCGCGCATGCTGATGAACATGATCTTCGGCGCGATGATCACGCTTCCCGGCAAAACGAACGACTGGCCGGACCGCGAAACGCGCCTGCGGCATTTGCGGCACTGCATCGCGATCTTCGTCGCCGGCGTCCAGCCGCATCAGAAAAATTGACAGGTTTCACGTTTCCGGGTCCAAAACATCAATGCCGGCAAGGTTCTGGACCATGCCGGCATTGTCTCCGCCCCCAAAGACAGAAATTCGAAAGCGCTTAATGCGCAACGGCCATGTTCGCCTTGTCCATGCCCTCGTCAAAAAGCGGCATCTGCAAGCCGTTTGTGTACATTTCCTGCAACACGGCGCCGAGTGCGAGATCCAGGCACCAGACCGGGAACTCTGCCTCCATGCTCTTGGCGCTTTGGCGCGCATAGGTGATCAGTCGTGCGATAGATGCCAGTTCCTTCAGCGAGTCTGAATCCTGGCTTGGCATTTCAATAGGAAGTATTGCCGTCATTTTATGCCCCTTTTGCCCCCTGTTCCCGGTGGACACGATACCCGCCGCCAGGAACATGAGGAGACCCTACCGTATGTTCCGGGCCTTGGCGCGTGACATACAGCGTGACACGAGGCGAGATTGCGGGGCGAAATTACAATGCAATTTCAAGATGGTGAAAGGCGGAGTTCCATAGGCTGTTGGCCTGAAAAATCCAGTCGCGCGGCGGTTGCCGCCGCTCGTCGGTACAGTCGGCAAGGATGTGCAGCAATTGCAGTGCGTCGATGCGCTTTTGATTGACGGCATTGGCGCGCAGAAGATCGGCAATTGCCGGCCGCCGCGCCGGGTCCGGCAGGTCGGCCGTCTCCGTCATCGAGCGATAGGTGAGCGATTTGAAGAACATGGTCTCGGCGCATGCCTGCAGCGCCGCTTGCTCGCTCCCGCTGATTGCGCCGATCCCGGCAAGCGCTTGCAGCGTCGCCTGCACATTGACCAGCGGTTCGCTCAGCGGGCGGTACCCAAGTTCGGCGGGCGCGTGGATCTGCGCAACGGCGGAATCATCGGCAAGCGCCCCGCAGGCATAGGCCTCGAAGATGCGGCCGATGCCGACCATGCCGAAGGCGGCGCATTCGGCGGCGCGCAGCGCTCCCATGCTGGCGGCGCCATAGACGCGAACGCCCTTCGACAAAGCAAAGAGGATTTCCTTGTGCCAGACGGGCGCGACATTTTCGAAAAAACCGTCGATCAATCCGATGGCGTTGGCGCCGCCCTCGACGGCTTTGACGATATCGCCTTTTTGCGCCGGCGGACGCAGCGCAATGCCCGGACCGGCGATCTCGGCGGCATCGGGAAGCGTCGGGCCGACAAACAGGATCTTCATAGCAGTTGCAACGTCTTCGAGATGGCGCGATAGCCGAAGCGGCGCTTGCGGTCCCCGGCCGGATTTTCCAGCTGCGGCACCACGAGCTTGGCGACGGCAAAGGGAAGCAAGGGGTCGCCAAGCGAAACCGCGATGGCGGAGTTGATGCCGGCCTGGCGCAGCCGCTCCACGGTCAGATGCAGCAGAGCCTCGGCGCTGCGGGGCAGGTCCTCATCCGGTCTTGCCGTCGACTTCGGCTCAGCGTCAAAGCAGCGACGGATGCCTTCCGGCAACTCGCGGCTGAAATTGTCGGGGCGAATGTCGTCCCGAGCGCCGCTGATGAAGGTGAGGCGCGATTGCGCCGCCTCCGTCACGGCACGAATCGCGGCCCGCACCGGTGACGGATGGGCACCGCTGCCGATCGTCACATCAAGGTAGCGGACGCGTCTTGCCTGGTTGATTTCCGCCGGGCCGAGAAGGGCGACGATAACGGGTATGCCGATATCGCTGGTGACATCAAAGAGCCGGAGACTGAGGTCCGCGGAGGTGATCTTGGCGACCAACCCGTCCAGCACTGGATCGGCAAACGAGGCCGGATCGATGCAGGCAGCCATGCGCAGCTTTGGCTCGGAAATCTCCCAGAGCACCTCGGCATCGCGCTCGATACGTTCGAGCAGACCGTGCAGGATGGCTTCGGTGAGATTGTTGCCGGAGGCGAGGCCGTCGGAGGATTGCCAGAAGCGCGGATCGCGGATGGTGCGGTCGAGCGTCACTGCGTTGAAGGGAAGCCAGGCGGGCCTGCCGGCAATGAGATCATAGCCCTCGGCCCAGGCAATCTCCTCGTCGTCATCGATATCGGCCTGTGCCTTCGCGACGAGCGGGAGCAGCGGATCGGCGTGATGCCCTTCGGTCAGCAACCGCCGGCGGCTGGTGATGACAGTTGCTAGGGCAGGTGCGCCGGCAACAGTTCGCTCCAGTGCCTCCATGGCCGCCGAGACCTTGGCGTCGAGATCGGTGATGCCCTTGCCATTGTTGATGACGATCGAACGGGCGTTTGGGCTGACCGCCTGCCAGACGGGAATGCCGATCTTGTCGAGCCCCGTCAGGCGTCCAAGGCGAGTGACGCCGTGGGTCGCCAGGCAGGGCTCGATCCGTCGAAAAGTCTCCTCGGCTGGGCAGACGCGGTCCGAATACGGCAAGGCTGTTGCGAAATCCCGCCCACCGGTGTTGCACGGCAGGAATTCGGCAGGAGACGGGGACGGGTCTGCCGTCACAGGAATGTCAGCCGTCGAACAGGCCGCTTGCAGCCTTCTCGGCACCACCAACGGCAACGGCCAGATTGACGCCCTTGACAATGGTCGCCCCAGCATTGCGCAACTGGTCGGCGGCGCCGAGCGTGCTGCCTGCCTGTGGCGACAATGGCGTGACGGTACCGGCCTTGAGGTCGGCGAGGTAAAGTTGTGGATCGCCTGGGACACCGATCACTACGAAATTTGCCATGTCTAAATCTCCTTTTTGATCGATAATTAAGAATAAGGTGAAGAAAAATCGTAAGCAGTTTTTCGCCAGCACCTACTTGAAGCCTGCGCGTCGTAGCCCTTCCCTGTAATGTTCTTTCTGCCATTGTTCGCGCATGGGCACAATGGAGAGCCACTTGTCGATCTCAAATTCCGGATAGGTTTCCTTGACCTTGCGCACGAGACGTTTCGCCTTGCGTGTGTCGCCGGCCATGGCGGCTACTGCAGCGGCCAGCCGCGCCGCCGGCGCAGGATCGGCCATGTGATTAATATAGGACGTGGCCTGCTCATATTGTTCCAAAAAGAAGTTGGCACCGGCGGCCGCCCAGTAATAAACGTCCGGACACAACGGATTGAGCTTGATGGCGCGCTCTATCTTCTCCAGCCCCTTGGCCGGCTGGGCGGCGTGAACCAGCGCATCCGCATAGTCGATGATGACATCAGCATAGTGCGGGCTGATGGTCTCGGCGAGTTCGAAGGCACTGAGGCTTTCGTCGAAATTGCCCTGGTAAAGCTTCGCGGCGCCGAATTCGCGGTAGCCGTTGGCGAGATCCTGGCCCGCGGCGATCGCTTTGCCAGCCTCCTCTTCGACGCGCTTCAACAGATCCATATCGCCACGCGCGGTCAATACCCATTCGAGATGAAAGGTGCGAGCCATGCCGCTGAGCGCTGGCGAGAAATCAGGATTTTCCTTCAGTGCTGTTTGAAAGGCCTTGCGGGCACGGCGGATGGCCGGCAGGTCAAGATTTTTCAGATATCGCTGGCCGAGCAGATACTGATGGTAGGCTTCGGGGTTGCGCTCAAAATAGTCGCGGGTAAATTCGGTGCGTTCGATGGAGCTTGCGATGGACGCCACGATGCGCTGGGTGATTTCGCGATGCTGGCGCGGCAAATCCTGGGCTTGCATGCTGAAGCGTTCCGACCATATGACTTCGTCGTTGCCGGCATAGATCAGTTGCGTGAAAAGCCAGTATGTACTGCCATCGAAGCTGAGCCTTGTGTCCAGCACGTAGTTGATGTCGTGCTTTTCCAGCGTTGCGCCCCGGTCCAGATCGAGCGCGATCTTTTCCGCCGTGTAATGCGCCACCATCGTTACGGTCTTCAGCACGCAAAGGCCGACAGTGATGTCTTCCAGCAGCATCGAGGAGAGAAAGATGGCCGTCTGGTGGTGCCTTGCGAGGTTCACCGGAGGCAGTAAGGTGAGCCTCGGGGGGCCGCGCGGCGCCGGCGGTACGACTTCAGCCCGTGGTCTTGCCTCCTGTCGGGCTTGTGGCGCAACGGCACGCTGGCGTTCGAACATCCGTCGCGCAACTCCGAGCGCCTGCGGGTCTGGATCGACCGGCAGTTCGCCCCTTTGGTGCTTCCTGTGGCTCTCGAAAACGTTGCGCGCGTTTTCAAGTTGGGGTTCGCCGGCATAGGTTTGCCCGAGGATCTGGTAGACGGCCTCATCCTCGGGATAGGCCTCGAAAAGACGCAGCGCGGCTTCCCTGACGACGGTGGTGTCTGCATCCTCGCTCATGGCGGCGATGGCGTCGCGGAGCGTCGTCAGCATCCGCGTTCTGACGCGGTCGCGCTGCGCGCGCAACCACATGCGCGCAGGACCGCCAATGACTTCGGTGCGGGCGAGAAAATCCCAGCGGCCGAGTTGCAGCAATTCCTCCAGCGCTGCGTGGGGATCGGTCTGGGAGACGGCGTTCAAGAGGGCGAGATCGCTGGTGAATGCGCCGATATTCACGGTTACGGTTGCCGGCTCGATCAGAAGCAGTTCGATCCCAAGCTCATCTTGACGGCTTTTGACGCGCGATAGCGTCTGCCGCAGATTGGCAAGCGCCTTGTCCAGGGGAATGTCGCCCCACAGGAATTCAGCAAGTTCCGTGCGGGACTTGCGCGGCGAGGAGCCCGTCAGCAGGAAGCAGGTGGACAGCAAGCCTTTTTCCGGAAAAGGCACAGTTGAACCTGTCCCGTCGACCAGACGCAGATCTCCGAATGTCAGTAGCCTGAAATTCATGCATCCCCAACTGCACCCGGCAGCTTCCCGGCATGGCAAACGCCATTCCGGTATCGCCTGTAACCACCTTTGTCGTCGGTGGCCACGGGGTGTCATTCACGATCTAGAATCCTACATTACGATGACTGCAGCTTTATCGCAATCACTAGCGTATCCCTGCTTTCAGGTAGAAAACCCGTAAGCAGAGGGACGTTCTAGATAGAGAAACTGGAGCGATCCTTGTGCCTTCGAGCGGATGCAGGTGCTCCAGTGTCGTTTCGATTGCGCATTTCGCAATCGCGATCCGTGCCTCACCGTTGGGGCGGGTGAGGCGCGGCGATCAGTTCCGCAGGCCGAACGGGATTTCGGCTGCCTGCGGTGCACGCACAAGTGCCGGCTCGGAGGTGTTGCCCAGCGACTTGATGAGCATCAGCACGGATTGGCGAACGCTCGGATCGTTGATTTTCATGAAGGCCTTGTTGAGGCTCAGGCCCTCCTTGGACGTCAGGAAGTCGGAGAGATCCTCAAGACCGCTGATGGCGCCGAGGCCGTCCGTTGCCAGCGGTTGCGTATTGTCTTGCTGGAAGAAGAAGGCGACCGGCACAGCCAGAACGTTCGCAATCGCCTGCAGCCGGCTGGCGCCGATGCGATTGGTGCCTTTCTCGTATTTTTGTACCTGCTGAAACGTGACGCCGATCTGATCGGCGAGCCGTTCCTGGCTCATGCCAAGCATAAGCCGACGCATGCGCACGCGTGAACCGACATAAGCGTCAATCGGATTTGGTACTTTTGCACTCACTGTATAATCTCCTCATGTGAACGGGGACCCAGCGGACGCACCTTGCAGATGCCCGGGGAGGAGGCAAGGAACTTGTCCCCAATCTGCCCGCTCAGTGTGTATTAAATGGTGGCGAAATTCAACTAAAAGTCCTTGATGGCGAAGGTTTGTCCGTTATTGGCCGTTTGAGTAAACGGTAGGAAGGAAGCGTGGCATCAATGTGGATTGAAGACGGAAGACGATCTGCAATTGTAAACGGGGCATAGCGGGTTATCCTTGGTCGGCACGCTCACGCGCGCCGCAAAACTGCCCATACCGCACTGGCCATCGCCCGCCACATAACGGTCGTAAAGGATGACATTGCCGCTTCTTGAAGGATAACGCAGCAATACCGCCCCCTCTCTCGAAACGATCTGTTGCACGGATGCACAGCTCTGGCCGAGCGAATTGTAGCGGGAAATAGCCTGAGCCGAGCCGATCGAGACGACCGTCGACAAAATGAGCGCTGCGGCTATTGCTTTCATAGTGCGTCCTTTTCGCGGCGATGGCTAACTTAGATAGGCGCCAAGAGCGTTTCGCCAAGGGTATGACGTATGATGAGTTTTCGTTTGAATTCGGGCAGGGCGGCGGCAACATAAAATCGCGAATGTCGTCTTGCGGGATTTCCCACTGAAAGCTGACTGAAAGGTTACCTGCGCTAGCGTTGCCCGGCTTCGTGGAGGAAGCGCATGCCGTGCGATTACGATATGACGCAGGCATCTAACAGGAGGAGATATCCATGCGTTCATCGCGCACGCTTTTTCATACCGTAGCCCTTTCCCTCGTCATGTCAGCCGCGTCCCTAGGCGCGACAGCGGCGCATGCCGCCGACAAGATTTCGATCATGGTGGGCGGCTACGAAAAACAGATCTATCTGCCAGCCAAGCTCGCCGAATCCCTCGGCTACTTCAAGGATGAAGGTCTCGAGGTCGAGCTTCTGAACGAATCCGCCGGCGTGGACGCCGAAAACCAGCTGCTTGCCGGCGCCGTCCAGGGTGTCGTTGGCTTCTACGATCATTGCGTCGACCTGCAGGCCAAGGGCAAGTTCATCCAGTCCGTCGTGCAGTTCAGCCAGGCGCCCGGCGAAGTCGAGCTGGTCTCGACCAAGCACCCGGAACTCAAGTCCTTCGCGGACCTGAAAGGCAAGAGCCTCGGGGTCACTGGTCTCGGTTCGTCCACCAACTTCCTGACGCTCTATATGGCGTCCAAGGCCGGCCTAGCACCGTCTGATATCTCTACGGTTCCAGTCGGTGCCGGCCAGACCTTCATCGCCGCCATGCAGCAGGACGCCATTCAGGCCGGCATGACCACCGAGCCGACGATTTCACGCATGCTGAAGACCGGCGAGGCCAAGATCCTCGTCGACCTGCGTACGCTCAAGGGCACGGAAGAGGCTTTGGGCGGGACCTATCCGGCCGCCTCGCTCTACATGGACGCGGCCTGGGTCGATGGTCACAAGGAAGACGTGCAGAAGCTTGCCAACGCCTTCGTCAAGACGCTGCGCTTCATCAACACCCATTCCGCCGCCGAGATTGCCGACAAGATGCCGAAGGATTTCTACGTCGGCGACAAGGACGGCTACATCAAGGCTCTGGACGCCGGCAAGGAAATGTTCACGCCGGATGGCGTGATGCCGGAAGACGGTCCGAAGACGGTTCTCGCCGTGCTCTCTCAGTTCTCGAAGAACGTCAAGGGCAAGACGATCGACCTGTCGAAGACCTACACGACCGAGTTCGTCAAGAACGTCAAGTAAGCATTCACCGCGCCGCCTCCGGCTGGAACCGGAGGCGGTATCTCACGGGCTTTGCGTGCACGCCCGAAGGCACGCGTCAGGATCAGCACCATGCAACAGGATGGACGCCGGGCACCGGCGATCGAGCTCATCAATGTCAGCCGCCGTTTCGTCTCACCGACCGGAAAATCGCTGACGGCACTGCGCGATTTCAACATGACCGTCGAGCGCGGCGAATTCGTCGCCGTCGTTGGCCCGACCGGCTGCGGCAAGTCGACCACGCTTAACCTTGTCACCGGCCTTGCCAAGCCAAGCGCCGGCGAAGTTCGCCTGATGGGCGGTCCGGTCGACGGCATCGATCCGCGCGTCGGCTTCGTCTTCCAGACGGATGCGCTCTTCCCCTGGAAGAACGTCATCGACAATGTCATGTCCGGTCCGCTGTTTCGCGGCAAGTCGAAGGCGGAAGCCGAGAAGACCGCCAAGGACTGGCTCGCCCGCGTCGGCCTGACGAAATTCCTGCATCACTATCCGCACCAGCTCTCCGGCGGCATGCGCAAGCGCGTTTCGCTGGCGCAGACCTTCATCAACGAGCCGGAAATCCTGCTGATGGACGAACCATTCTCGGCGCTCGACGTGCAGACCCGCACGGTGATGCACGAGGAACTGCTGAAGCTCTGGGCCGAGCGTCAGGCGTCGGTGGTGTTCGTGACGCACGACCTCGAAGAGGCCGTGGCGCTGGCCGACAAGGTCTATGTGCTGACGGCGGGACCGGCGACAGTGAAGTCGGTCTACAAGATTGACCTGCCGCGTCCACGCGTCGTCTCGGAGATCCGCTACGAGCAGACCTTCATCGATTATTGCAAGACGATCTGGGACGACCTTCGCGAAGAGGTCGAGACCAGCTATCGCCGCGCTGCGCAAGCGGCATAAGGGGAGGATTGATCATGGCAAATACAGCCCTTGAAACAGGCAATGCGCCGATCTTCCGCGCCGGCACCTCGGATGTGGAAATCGAAGCGGCGGCACTGAAGGCGATCACCCGGCGCAAATATGTCGTCGTCTTCTGGCAGGTCGCAATCCTCGTGGCGATCCTCGGCGTCTGGCAGCTTGCCTCGGATCTGCACTGGATCGACCCCTTTTTCTATTCGAGCCCGACCGCCATCGGCTACAGGCTCTACGAATGGGTCACCGAAGGCACCGAAAACGGTTCGCTCTGGTATCACCTCGGCGTCACCATGGAAGAAGCGCTGATCGGCTTCGTCATCGGTTCTGTGACCGGCGTGCTGGTCGGCGTGGCGCTCGGCCGCAACAGGCTGGCCTCCGACATCCTGTCGATCTACATCAAGGCGATCAACTCGATCCCGCGCGTCGTGTTGGCGCCGATCTTCGTGATGATCATGGGTCTCGGCCTCGCCTCCAAGGTGGCTTTGGCCTTCATCATGGTGTTCTTCGTGGTGTTCGCCAACGCCTTCCAGGGCGTGCGCGAAGCCGACCGCAACATGATCGCCAATGCCCGCATCCTCGGCGCCTCGAACTGGAAGGTCACCCGCAACGTGATCCTGCCGTCGGCGATGAGCTGGATCTTTGCGAGCCTGCACGTCTCCTTCTCGTTCGCCATCATCGGCGCGATCGTCGGCGAATTCGTCGGTTCGCTGGCCGGTATCGGCTACCTGATCTCGATCGCCAAAGGCACCTACGATGCCGCCGGCCTCTATGCCGCGATCATCCTGGTGATGGTGGTGACGCTCGGCGCGGAATACGTGATGACCCTGGTCGAAAACCGCATCACCCGCTGGCGTCCGCAACAGAGCATGGACGTGCAATAAGCCAGCCGGACTTCCGGCACCTCCCAAGGCAAAGGCCGGGCGTTTCGCCCGGCCTTTTGTGTTTTGAGGCTTGGTACGAGCGATTTTCCTCGGGTGCGAATCAGGCTATGCTCCGTTTCAGGCAAGGCCCATGCCTCCCCCCTCCGATCGGGAAAGTATTATTCATGCGGGGCTGACCAACCATCGAACCGACTGTTCGAGCGCCAAGCATAAGGAGGGATTGCGATCGCAGCTCGCAATAGGAGGTTTTTGAGATGAGGCTTTCCGCCCCACTTTTTTTACTGAAACGCAAGGCGCGACTGTTGTCACGCGAGCAGAATATCCCACTGCATCAGGCACTCGATCGGATCGCCGCCGAGGAAGGCTTTCGCGGCTGGAGCCTGCTCGCAACCCGTACGGATGAGACCACACCCGCCGGTGAGATATTTTCCCGGTTGAAGCTCGGTGACCTGGTGCTTCTCGGCGCTCGTCCGCGCCACGGCAAGACCCTGATGAGCATCAGGCTTGCCGTCGAGGCGATGAAGTCCGGCAATCGGGGTATCTTCTTCACGTTGGAATATACCGAAAGGGATATTCAAGGTCGCTTTGAGGCGATCGGCGCGGAGTTCGATCATTTCAAGGATTTGTTCGAATTCGACACGTCCGACGCAATCAGCGCCGACTATATCATGGAGAAGCTGGTGTCGGTGCCGAAGGGGACCCTGGTGGTCGTCGACTATCTGCAGATACTCGACCAGAACCGGCAGAAACCTGAATTGATGGTTCAGGTCCGGGCGTTGAAGGCTTTTGCGCGCGAGAAAGGGCTGATCATCGTCTTCATCTCGCAGATCGACCGGTCCTACGAAGCATCAGTGAAAGCCTATCCCGATCTGGATGATGTCCGCCTGCCCAATCCCCTGGATCTGGCCCTGTTCGACAAGACGTTCTTCCTGAACAAGGGTGAGGTTCAGCTTCGAGCGGCTGGATAGTATTCTTTCCGGCTGCCGGTGGTTTGGAACCAATCAGACCGCCGGCAGCTTTACGGTCACCAGCAGGCCGCCCTCGGTCGCGTCGCCAAGGGTGACGGTACCACCGGCGCCGTCGACCACTTCGCGGACGATGGCAAGCCCAAGGCCGCTGCCCTCCGGTTCCGTGCCGATGATGCGATAGAAGCGCTCGAACACCTGGGCGCGTTCGGCTTCCGGAATGCCTGGGCCATTGTCTTCCACCGTCAACACGGCGTCGTCGCCATCGCGGGCGACGCCGACCGTGACCCGGCCGTTCGCCGGAGTATAGCGCAGCGCATTGTCGACGAGATTGACCAGCATCTCGCGCAGCATCATGCCGTCGCCCTCGACATGGATCGGTGTGCTGCCAGCTTCCAGCCCGAGATCGATATTGTGTCGCAGCGCTTCCTCGGCGAGGTTTTCCAGCACGCGCCGGGCGGTGGCGGCGAGGTCTATCGTATCGCTGCGCGGCCTGCGGCTGCCTGGTTCGGCCCGTGACAAAGTGAGAAGCTGGCTTGCCAGCCGTGTTACCTGCTTGGTGCTGGAGCGTAGTGCTTGCAGCGCCTCGTCGCGCTTGGCATTATCGCTCTCGCGCGCGGCGACGCTTGCCTGTGTCGAGATCAGTGCTAGCGGTGTGCGCAGCTGATGGGCGGCGTTGGAGACGAAGCGGCGTTGCGCCGCCATCTGGTTCTGCACCCGCTCCATATGGTCATTGAGGGCGTGGACCAGTGGCCGTAACTCGCTCTGCACCATGTCGGGTTCCAGTGGATCCAGCCGCTCGCGGCCACGTTCGCGCACCGCGTCGCGCAGCCGCAGCACCGGCGCCAGACCCCGCTGCAGGCCGATGATCGTCACCAGGCCGGCGATCAGCACCAGCACGAGCTGCTTGGTGAAGTCCGACAGCCATAGCCTGCGACGTATGGCGTACTGGCTGTTGTGGGTGACCGCGACGATGACAGAGATTGTGCTGTCGGCGCCGAGCCCGACGATCGGCTGGTTCAGCAGCATCAGCCGCACCTTGTCGGCGCGAAAAGTCGTGTTCTCGCCGGTCTGCTGCCTTTTTGGCTGCGGCAGGTCGGGATAACCGGCGATGAGGTTCCCCCAGGCGGTCACCACCTGATAGAAGACGCGATCGCCGTAGCCTGTATCGAACATTTCAAGGGCCGCTGGCGGAATGTCGACCTGCACGGTGCCGCTGGGGTCGACATGCACGGCCTCTGCAATGACGCGGGCCGAGGCGAGCAGCGTGTGATCGGTGACGAGATCGGCGGTGGCATTCGCCGACCGGTAGCTAAGGTAAAGATTGACGCAGATCGCTCCGATCAGCGTCAGCACCACCCAGGCGAACAATTGCGCCCGCAGGCTGGTGGTCAGCCCCGCGATAGCGCGGCTGAGGCGTCTTTCTTGCGGGAGGCTTTCATCATTGCGCATGGCGAAGGAGATAACCGAGGCCGCGCAGCGTGGCGATCTGCACGGCACTGCCTTCGAGCTTCTTGCGAACGCGGTGCACATAGATTTCGATGGCGCTGGTATCGGCGAGATCGTCGAAGCCGAAGACGCTTTCCGAGAGCGCGGTCTTGGTCACCGTCGTGCCGACCTTCATGACCAGATGTTCGAGCACGGCATGTTCGCGCGGTGTCAGTGCCAGCGTCTCGCCGCCGAGAGAGAATTGCCGCGTGCCGCCATCAAACACCAGGTCGCCGACGGCGATTTCGGGGGCGGCGCGATCATGGCCGCGGCGGACGGCGGCGCGGATGCGGGCTTCCAGCTCGGCGATTTCAAAGGGCTTGGCGAGATAGTCGTCGGCACCGCTGTCGAGCCCGGTGATCCGGCCGTCCAGGCTGGCATTGGCCGTGAGGATGATGACCGGCACCTTGTTGCCGCCCTGGCGCAGCCGCTTCAAGAGCGTCAACCCGTCGATTTTCGGCAGGGACAGATCGAGGATGACGACAGCATAGCTTGCCACTTTCAGCATATGTTCGGCGTCCTCGCCGTCATGGGCGATGTCGACCGCGTATTGCGCCTGACGCAGCGCCTTGCCGAGCCAGGACGCCAGTTCGCGGTTGTCTTCGACGATCAGGAGCCTCATGCGGCGAGTATACAGCAAGTGCCGGATGTTGCGAGTGTTTTGGCTATCCCGCCCCTTGCGGGCGGGAAAGCAAAATCAGCATTTAGCCGCAAGGCTAAGTGCTAGATTTTGCAAGGGCGGGGGTAGGCAGGGACGCACTTTCCTGCCGGAAGTAGCATGAGCAAGAAAAGACCCCCTCTCTTGCAATTTCAATGGCTTAGAAATTGCGCCGGGTTTTGAGTATGTGAACCTTCCTGTGCCGCAATTCCTAAACCAATGAAATTGCTTTCTCGCCCGCCAGGGGCGAGATGGCTTCACCGCCTGCCCAGCCTCAATCCCATCTCCCTCACCTCCCGCAAATACACCTTGCGCGCATAGGGCGGCGTCAGATTGTGGTCGGCGCCGGGGATGATGGTGAGGCGGATGTCGGGGAAGTTCCTGAGTGCTGAGGCGTCCTCGCCGAAGTGCTCGTGGAAATGATCGAGGCCGATATCGTGGGCGCTGTAGATCAGCGATATGTCGACCCGACGCTTGGCAAGTGTGCGGAAACCACCCATGACGATTTCGTGCTCGCCGGCGAAGAAGGGCAGGACGCCCAGCAGGGGGCGACCAAGCCGGACGGCGCGTCGCGCCAGCGCCGTGACGATGTTGCGTGCGGCACTTTTGGCGTCGATCTGGCCGCCATAGAGCCGCTTCAACGTTTCCAGTTGCAGGAATTTGTGGCCATAGGTCTCCAGCGAGCGCGGCACGAAGCGCAGGCCTTCGTCGACCGACTGGGTTTCATCCCAGAAGAAGGCGTAGGGGTTGACGGTGATCAGGCCATGGCATCTGTCATCGCGAATGGCGGTCTGGAAGGCGAGATAGCCGCCGCTGCAGCGGCCAACGGCAAAGGCCGGCAGCAGATCTCTGGTCTCCAGCAGGTCGAGCGCGGTGCTGACATCCAGGTGCTGGTCGCGTGAATAGAGCACCTGGTCGGGAGCGTCTGGCAGGGGTGGGCTGTCGGCGACGTTGGCGGTGTCAAATCGCAGTGAGGCGATGCCGTCGCGGGCGAGCGCGCGCGCCATGGTGACCGACGTCCGGCCCCAGCCGGCGTGCCGGTCGTAGGCTGTGGTCAGGAGCAGCGCGGTCGCGCCTGTCCGCTCGCCCATGGGTTCGCAGAGAATGCCGAAGAGGCGATCCCCTTCGCCGAAGCGCAGAGGCGTCTCGCGAAAGCCGTCGCCCTCAAGCGCTTCGGCGCGCGGTGCGTGGACAATCTTGCGTGTCGTCGTGACGGGCTTCGTTGCGATCGACTCTACCCAATCCAGAATCTTGCGGCCGGCGTCGAGCGGCATGGCGGCGATGGTTGGGTTCGACAGCAGCTCGTCATAACCGTCATAGGCGGCTTGTTCGATGCGTGGTCCGAGAGTCCCGAGATGGGTCGCGAAGTCGGCATCGCCCGGCCGGCCGGGCCGGGTCAGGACAAGGCAGTCCGGCGCGCTGATATGGTCGCGCGTCATCAGGTTGAGTGTCTTGACCGCGGCGGCAATGGCGTCCGGCATGCGCAGGCTGGCGACGGTGACGCCTTCGGTCTGGCGCTGTGCCTCGTCGAGCCCCATGCTCTCGTCGATCATTTTCGACCAGATGGTCAATTCGCGCAGATAGGCGCGGCCGGAAATGGTTGGTGCGAGAAGAGCAATGCCGTCTACGGCGGTGAGCCGCTCGGCAATATCAAGGGCAACCACGCTTCCGAGCCCCTGGCTCACCAGGATGAGCCGTTCGCAGCCCGACAGCGACCGTAGCGTTGCGGCGGCAGTCAGTGCTGTATCTTCCCAGAGCGCCAATCCTTGCTCCTGATCGGCAACGTCGAGCGCGTCACCGGTTCCGGCATAGTCGAAGCGCAGGCTGGCGATGCCGGCCTTGGCAAAATCCTCGGCGAGGATGCGCCAGAACTTGCGGGTGCACATTTCCTCGAAGCCCCAGGGGCTGAGGAACAGGACGGCCGTGCGGCTGGGCGGCGCGGCGGCGGGCATGAACAGGCCGACGGTGCCGGCGAAGGTCACCGGCACGGCGGCGGCCGTGATCTCTTTGACTGTGTCCACGTATTCGGCGGCTCCCCAACCAGCCATGATCGTCTCCTCACATTCGGCGCGGCGCCAGTAGCGCCAGTGCGTGAGCGGCTATCGGATGGGCGCGCCGTGGCAGGCGCGCGGCAATCTGCTGCATAACGGCGATATCCTCCGTCGGCACGGCATTCAGGAGCCGGAGTGCAAGGCCGTAGACCAGCGCGCCGGCGATGATGGCGCCGGCAAGGCCCGGAATGCCCGGCAGGACATGAAGAAAGCCATAGGCAGCAGCCGCGCAGAGCATGGCGGCGGCAGTGATCTTGGCGAGGCTGACGAACATGCCGCGCGTCGAGCCTTCGAATTCCATCAGGCGTACCATCAGCAGGCCCATGGCGGTGAAAGCCAGAAGCCGCACCAGGGCGGCGCCCTCGCCGCCATAGAGAGGCACGGCGATGAAGCAGCCGACGACCATGATGACGCTGGCGACGCCGCCGATGATCGTGCGTTCGCGCGTGCGGTCGATCGAATAGAGATATTGCGTGCAGATCTGCATGAAGACGTAAGGTACGGCCGTCAGCGACAAGAGCGCCACCATGCCGCCGCTGGGGCCGAAGGGCTTGCCGAAGATTGTCACCACCAGCTCGGGCGCGATCGCCGCAAGGCCAAAGCTCATCGGCAGGGTGATATAGGCAATGCTGCGCGCCACGCCCTCGAAGACGCGGATCGGCAGCTTGCCGGATGGCTGCGCGTGCATTTGTTCGGAATAATAGGGCAACAGGCTGCCGCTCAACTGCACCGGAAGCTGCAGCGCGAGATTGGCGAGCGACAGGCCGACGGCATAGAAACCGACCGCTTCGATGCCCCAGTAATGCTGAAGGAAAAGCAGCTCGATGCGGTTGAGGAAGATCGAGCTGTTGATGAGTTCGATTGAGAGAATGAGCGAGGAACTGACGAGCGCGCCGAGGCCAACGCCGCAGCTGTTGCGGCGGGCGATGGCGATCTTCAGGGTCGCGAAGAACATCGGCAGCTGGCCGATGGCATAGCCGGCAAGCGCACCGCTGACGCCGAAGAAGATCGCGCCTAACAGCACAGTGACAAGCTGTAGCGCCGAGCTTGTCAGGGTGATGCGCAGGAAGGTGCCGAGCTGCTGTTCGCCAATCAGGTAATTCTTGCTATAGGCGCCGAGCGACTGAAGAACGAAAAACGCGCCGGTGATGGCGATGACGGCGGATGCGTCGCCGGCCCAATGCAGTCGCTCCGTATCCCAGTAATAGGCGGTGTAGCCGACGAGCAGGATTACGGTTGCGAGGATCGTCGGCTGCAAGAGATAGGCGGCAAAGCCTAGTCGTTCCTCTGTCGAATAGCCCCGTCCCTTCAGCTGCGGCAGGATGCGCAGCAGCGTGACACCGGCGCCAAGCTCGGCGATGAGTGCGCCCGTTGTCGTCAGCCACAGCGAAAAAGCAATGATGCCGTTGGCCTCGGGGCCGAGCAGGCGGGCGGCGACGATCGAGCAGGCAAAGCCGGTCGCGAGCAGGGTCAGCCCCGCCACCGCGTTCAACGCCGAATTCGCCATGATGCTCTTCGTCATGAAGATTACCGTTCTCATAGTCGCAGAATGTGGCCGAGACTATTCGGCTCTTCATGGAGATAGCCTCTGCTCTATTTCATATGCCTTAATATTTACCGTCTATTCCTAATGTAAATTTTGTTTTTACTTCAGCTAATATTCAATTTCCCTGATATTGGCTGCTTTGCCGCTTGCCCAGAGGAACTTCATTGTTCAGCCTTATCGTCTGTACGATCGATCGCTTCGACCAGCTGGAACGGCTGTTCCTGTCGTTGAGGAATCAGCGATACGGGGATTTCGAAGTCATCCTCGTCGATCAGAACCCGGACGACAGGCTATCCCAGCTGGTCGGGCGGTTTTCACCCCTTTTCACCATCCGGCATATCCGCTCGGCCAAGGGGCTTTCGCGGGCGCGCAACAATGGAATGGCGGCTGCAGGCGGCGACTATGTCTGCTTTCCCGATGATGATTGCTGGTACGAGCCGGATACACTCGAGATGGCCGAGCGGCTGTTCGCCGCGCATCCGGAGCTTATCATCGTCACCGGCCGCACGCTTGACGCCGGCGGCGTGGCTTCCGTCAGCCCGACGGGCGAGGTCCCGCTTGCGGTGACGCGCTGGAATTATCTGAAGTGCGGCAACTCAAACGGCATCTTCGTCCGCCGCGCGGCGCTGGCCGACATCGGCGGCTTTGACGAAAACCTCGGGGTCGGCTCGGACACGCCGTTCCAGAGCGGCGAGGAGGCGGATTTTCTGCTGCGGGCGCTGGCGACAGGCAAGCGGCTGATGTTCTTTCCGGAATTGATCGTCCACCACGATCAGGTCACCGACGAATATGGTCCGCGACAGGTCGAGCGGGCACGCAAATATGGGCGCGGTTTCGGCGCACTGATGCGCAAGCAGCGCTTTCCGCTCGTTTATGTGGGTTATCGACTGTTGCGGCCCATCGGCGGCTGGCTGGCGGCGCTCGTCCGGTTCAATGCCGATGCGGCGCGCTACAAGCGCGCCTGGCTCATGGGAATTCTCGAGGGTTATGCCACCTGGCCGCGCTGGCGCAACGGTTGATGCCGTTCGCCCCTCGGGGTCATCGCGTCTGCATAGGCGTCCACATAGCGCTGTGCGACTTCGTCCCATGCATAGGCGCGAGCATCGCGGATCAACTCCTCGCGCAAGCTGAGGCCGTCGGTCTCAAGGCGCTCGAAAGCAGCGGTTAGGGTATCGGCGGCAGCTTGCGGATCTGAGAAGTCGGAGAGCATCAGCGCCGGATGTGTCTCGGCCAGCGCGACATAGGCGTCGTTCGTGTGCAGCACCGGCAGCAGGCCGGCGCTCATCGCCTCGATCGCTACCAGGCCGAAACCCTCATACTCCGAGGCGGAAGCGAAGAGAGAGGCGCGGGCGATGATATTGCGGATTGCGCTGTTGTCGATCGACACATGCAGCGTCACATGGTGGCCGAGATCGCGGGCGGCAATTTCCTGTTCCAGCGTCGGCTGGTCGAGATCGGAGGCGGCGCCGATGATGTCGAGATGCCAGTCCGGATCGCGGGCGGCAAGCTTCGTCATGACATCAAGCATGCGGTCGAGCCGCTTGTTGACGGAGAAACGGCCGATGGTGACGATGCGGCGACGGGCTTCGAGTGCGGCGCAATTGGCGAATTTGGCGACGTCGGCGCCGTTCTCGATCAGGCGGGTCCGGCGTCCGGCAATGCTCGAAAACAGCCGTTCGTCCGACTGGCTGCAACAGATCAGCTCGGCATAGGCAAGCGCCGAGAGCCGGGTCGCGGTGTTGAACCAGAGCTTCTTGATGGCTGCGAATTTCGGCGTGTGGAAGAAGCCGCCATGGGTGGTGGCGACCATCGGACGGCCATGAAGCAGCTTGCCCCAGGCGAGCGCGTCGAAGAAGAAATCGACGGCATGGACATGGATGAGGTCGGCGTCGGCGATATGCTTGAACACCTTCGGCGCCAGCGGGTAGCGGCTGGAGCCGGACCAGGGGATGCGGACGATCTCGATGCCGTCGATGGTTTCGCTCGACGCCAGCTCGCGGGCGGGATCGGAAAACAGGCTGTTGCAGGTCACGACGCGGACGCGATAGCCACGGCCGATCAGCTGCCGGCAGAGATTGGCGACCACATCTTCCAGCCCGCCCTTGTTGGGCAGGAACTGGCGCACGACATGCACAATCAGCGGTCCGCCCGGCTTCTGTGCCTGAATATCTGATGTCATCGATCTCGCCCTCGATCCTTGCTCCGCGCACCACTGCGGCGATCAGGCGCACGAAAGCGCCATCCGTTGATCAGCACGCAACGCTGCTCAGCGGACGGTTAAAAAGACCTTAATCGCGGGCGAAATGCCAAGCGGTTTCGGGCAAGAGGGTTAATATCATTCCGGCGGTTCGTTGGCGATAACCCAAGAGCCGCCGTTCTTCATCGCTTCCGCAAATGACCAAATCGGGTGGAATTCCAACTGGCGGCAAGCGGGATCGGTGGTGTCTTATTGTACCGCCGAAAAGGCGGTCGGTGACAACAGCTGGTTAGAGATATTGGAGAGGATTTGCCCGTCGCGCTCAGACTCGTCGCGGGCCTTAAGCCATGCAGGATCAGTGGTGAAAGCTTTCCATTTCACCTCGCGATCGGCTAGCGATTCCCAGGCGATGAGATAGGTGAGACGCTGGCTGTTTTCGTCCACGATCGTGGTGAAGAAACCCGCCTGCTTGATGCCGTGCTTGTCCCATATTGCCAGCGTATGTTCGGCAAAGCGTTTGAGCAGCGCGGGCAATCGGCCGGGCAGGCAGTCGTAAATTCTGATCTCGTAGATCACAGTCTTGCTTCCCTATGTCCCTTGAGAGCGACAGGTGTTTGGAACTTGCTCCCCTGCGCCTACAAACGTCAATATCCCTATTAGAACAGGCCCTGCAGGTATGTGCGAACCGCTATTCTTCTGTCAAGCTGATCGCCTGTGTTTAGGCGCGGAATCCCGCTGATTGGCCATGACGTTACAGCGATGCCCGTCCATCTTCTGGGCCCTTTAGAACGCCCTGAATGTTAGCGTCGTCAGCGAGCGGACGATGCCGGGGATATTGGCGATGTTGTCGTTGATGAACTTGCCGATCTCCTGCTCGTCCTTGATATAGACCTTCAGCAGCAGGTCGTAGTCGCCGCTGGTGGAATAGAGTTCCGAGACCAGCTCCGTCTGGTAGATGGCGTCGGCGACCTCGTAGGTCTTGCCGGGGGCGCATTGGAGCTGAACGAAAATGGGCTTCATGAGACGATCCTGCTTCTGTCCGCGGCCGCGATATCGGCCGGCGCTTTGCTCTATAATGGTCGAAAGCGCCATGGCCATGCAAGTTTTTCTCTGTCCACCGGATGTCGCTCTTATGATTTCCGCAGTCGGGCGACGGCGCCCGCCGGCAGGTTCGTCGTCGCGCGGGGCGAAGCCGGTCATTGTTGCATTGCGATAGGGACGGTCAGGGCGTAGGAATATCTTGCCCTCCTCATTCATTCCAAGGTCTCTCATCATGCATCTGTCGCTAGCCGAAGCCGAAACGCTGGTTGTGGAGGCCTTGCTGCGAAATCGGGTCAGCCCGGAGAATGCCCGCTCGGTCGCCATCGCGCTTGTTGCGGCGGAGGCCGCCGGGCAGGGTGGCCATGGCCTGCGCCGCGTGCCGGCTTATGCTTTACAGGCGAAGGCCGGCAAGACGGATGGTTTCGCCAAGCCGCAACTCACGCGTCCTTATCCCGCCGTGCTGCGCATCGATGCCGGCAACGGCTATGCCTATCCGGCGCTCGATCTCGCCGTTGCCGAGCTTTCCACCGTCGCCCGTGAACAGGGGATTGCGCTTGCCGCCATCAGCCGCTCGCATCATGCCGGCGTCATGGGGCTGACGGTCGAGCGCTTCGCTGATCAGGGGCTGGTGGCGCTGATGGTTGCCAATGCGCCGGCCTCGATGGCGCCCTGGGGCGGCAAGACGCCGGTCTTCGGCACCAATCCGATCGCCTTTGCCGCACCTTTGCCGGATGCCGATCCCATCGTCATCGATCTGGCACTGTCTAGGGTGGCGCGCGGCAAGGTCATGGCCGCGCGCCAGAAGGGCGTGGCGATCCCGGACGACTGGGCCTTCGACCGCGACGGCAAGCCGACCACCGATGCCGAGGAGGCGCTGGCCGGCACGATGATCCCCGCCGGCGAGGCGAAAGGCGCTGCACTGGCGTTGATGGTGGAGATTCTGTCGGCTGGCCTAACCGGCGCCAATTACGCCTTCGAAGCCTCGTCGCTCTTCGACGACAAAGGCCCGCCGCCCGGGCTCGGCCACACGATCATCGCCATCAATCCGGCCGCGATGAGCGCCGCCGACACGGCAAAGCGGCTGGCCTTGCTCGCGAGCGAGATCACCAGCGACCCCAATGTCCGCCTGCCCGGACGTCGCGGCCAGACCGCGCGGCGCGAAGCGCTGGCAAACGGGATTTCCATCGAAGACGATGTGATCGCCGCGATTGGAGCGCTTTAGAGCGCTCAGGCAATCGCGGGCTTTGCCTGTTTTTCGTCCAGCCAGCCGCCGGTGAAGCCGGCGCGGTCCAGGCCGCGGCGCAGGATCGGCGATTGGCGCATCAGGTTCCAGATCATCCCGCTGCGTTCGTTCTCGATCATCATCACGAGCAGGCCCTGGTCGATGGCGACGGAGCGGTCGTCGACCCAGCCTTCCGGACCGGAGCCCTTGACGCTCGGATTGAAGCCGCCGGGAAAGCGGCCGTCCAGGAGCAGGTTCGGATAGGTTGATAGCAGTGCCCTGGTGCCGTCGAGTGCTGCCTGGCGGTCGAAGGGCAGGCAGGAGAGCGGCCCCCAGGGCGCGATCGTGCCGTCATCGGGACCGAGCGGGGCGCCGCGTGCTGCATAGCCCAGAACTTTCGGGCTGTAGCGCCGGCTATGCTTGGTGCCGGTCGGGTTCGGGCCGTCGCAGGCTGACAGGCCCCAGATGTCCTTGTTGTAGCCGACGAAATGGCCGGGGTTGCGGTCGGTGTAATCGCGCTGAACGGCGATTGCTGTCTGCGTATTGCGGAAATAATCGA
Organism: Martinezella rhizogenes; assembly: GCF_000799715.1. Lineage (GTDB taxonomy): Bacteria > Pseudomonadota > Alphaproteobacteria > Rhizobiales > Rhizobiaceae > Rhizobium > Rhizobium rhizogenes_C. The sequence continues at coordinate 266,785 of NZ_JUHG01000020.1, read as the reverse complement.
TTTCCTTGTCGGCGATATGCCGGTCGCTGATACCGCGAAAGTCGATCCAGGCATGCGAGAACAGATGGATGAACAGCGGTCCCGCATAGAGAAACGGTGTGTCCTTGAACATCATCCAGGTGTAGGTCGAGGCGAAGGCGTCGTAGCTGGACGAGGGCATGGGGTGCGTGGGTGAGGCGAGCGCCAGCACATAGAGGAAGATCGCCTCGTCATAGCCCTGATAGCGCCAGCGCAGGAAACCGCTGCTCGGCTTCCAGCCCATGCTGATTGTCTGGCCTTTGTTCAGCGCCCAATGCCAGTCGCAACGTTCATAGAGGAACGTCGCCTGCGCGCGAATGTCCTTCTCAGCCTGGCTGGAGCCATTAAAATAGGCGGCCGCCGTCAAGACGCCGATCAAAAGAAGGCCGGTGTCGATGGTCGAGAGCTCGCTGTTCCAGGCGCGATTGCCGGTCTCCATGTAGAGGAAGTGATAATAGAAGCCGCGATGGCCGGTGGCGCCGCGCTCCTCGCCCTGCTGGCTCTCGGCGAAGAAATTGAGCGCGGTCAGTACACGCCTTGCCGCGTCCGCGCGGCTGATCCAGCCGCGTTCGACAGCGACCGGATAGCTCGATAGCGCGAAGCCGACCGCGGCAATGCTGCAATGGCTCGTCTTGATCGAGGTGTCCGCCACCAGCCCGTTTTCCGGATTGGTGTGCAGCATGAAATAGTCGAAGGCCGACCGTTGCAGTCGGTCGATCAGCGCATCGTCAGTGTCGTTGGTTTGTTGCAGCATCTCTATCCATCTCCTCGGCGCTCCCGTTTTCTGATGAGCACAGGAGCTTGGACAGTTGCAAATCAAAGATGATTGATGCTGCCATGCTTTTGTGGATGATTGCTTAAGATTTTAAGATGATGAGCGCCCGCGGGATTTATCGGCGGGCGCGAAGTCTAGCCTCCACCTGCTCTCTCAACCGCTCCAATGTCCTCCCGAAAACGCCGTCGTCGCCGAGCGCTCGCGCAAGCATCAATGCGCCCTGGATGCCCACGATCGTCTCTTCCGCGAGTGCGTGTGCCTCAGCGGCCCCGACACCGGCTCTCATCAGAGCACCGGCGAGCGCTTCGATCCAGCGTTTGAAATAGCCCTTTATCGCACCCGCGAAACGATCGCGTGTTTCATCGAGCGCGAAGGCGCCGATGAGGCAGATGCGGCGGCCGGAGCGGAAATAGGTGTTGGTGGTTTCCCACATTTGGGCAATGGCAGCGCGGGGTTCGTCCTCCTCGAGCGGCCTGAACATGTGCGTGACGAACCAGGCATCGATATTGGCCATGATTTCCGCCGCCATCTCCTCCTTGCCGCCGGGGAAGAAGTGATAGAGGCTGCCTTTCGACAGCTTGGTGCGGGCCGTGATGCTGCTCATCGACGCGCCCTCATAGCCGAGTTCGCGAAAGACTTCGGCGACGAGGGCAATAGCATCCGATTTTTCAAAGACAGTGCGTGTCATGACCCGCCTCAGAGGCCGAGATCGGACAGACCGGGATGCTCGTCGGGGCGGCGGCCGAGCGGCCAGTGGAATTTCCGGTCTTCCTGCTTGATCGGCATGTCGTTGATCGAGGCGAAGCGGCGCTGCATCAGGCCGTCGGCGTCGAATTCCCAATTCTCGTTGCCATAGGAGCGGAACCAGTGGCCGCTGTCGTCGTGCCATTCATAGGCAAAGCGCACGGCGATGCGGTTGCCGTCGAAGGCCCATAATTCCTTGATCAGCCGGTAGTCGATTTCTCTCGCCCATTTGCGGGCGAGGAACTCGACGATTTCCTTGCGGCCGCGCGGAAATTCGGCGCGGTTCCGCCATTGGCTGTCTTCGGTATAGACCTTCGAGACGCGCTCCGGATCACGGCTGTTCCAGCCATCCTCGGCCATGCGGACTTTGGCGATGGCGGTTTCGCGGGTGAATGGCGGTATGAGTGGAGTGACCATGGTTTGCTCCTGGTTAGACTAATCGGATTATAATAGACCGATCAGTCTAGTTGCGCAAGGCCGCTCCTCGCGCTTCCGTATGCGTGCTCTATCGCGCGAATTTCTTCGCGCCCACCACGCAGGCGACGACGCCAATGGTCACGACAAACATGGACCAGCTGACGCTCTCCTTCAGCAGCGTGGCGGCAAGCGCCAGGCCGAAGAAGGGCTGGAGCAGCTGCAGTTGCCCGACAGCGGCGATGCCGCCTTGCGCCAGCCCGCGATACCAGAAAATGAAGCCGATCAGCATGCTGAAGAGCGAGACGTAGATCAGGCCGATCCAGGCCGGCTCGCCGATGTTGTCGACGGTCTGCGGCATGGTGAAGAGAGAAAGTGCAATCATGGCCGGCAGCGACAGCACCAGCGCCCAGCAAATCACCTGCCAGCCGCCCAGCCGGCGCGACAGCACTGCGCCTTCGGCATAGCCGAGGCCGCAGACCAGGATTGCCGCAAGCATCAAGAGGTCGCCGACCGGCGAGGCGGAGATACCCTGCGCGAGCGCATAGCCGCAGACGATGGCGCTGCCAATCACCGAAAATATCCAGAAGGCCAGCCGTGGCCGCTCGCCGCCGCGCAAGACGCCGAAGATGGCCGTCGCCAGCGGTAGCAATCCGATGAAGACGATCGAATGGGCCGAGGTGACATGCTTGAGCGCTAGAGCCGTCAGCAGCGGAAAGCCGACGACGCAGCCGATTGCGACGATGATCAGGGAGAGGAGATCGCCTCGAACGGGGCGCTTCTCCCGAAAGGCGAACAGCAGGCAGAGCGACAGGATGCCGGCGATCGCGGCGCGGGCGACGGTCAGGAAGACGGGATCGAAATCCATCACCGCCACCCGCGTTGCCGGCAGCGAGGCGCTGAAGATCAGCACGCCCGTCAGTCCATAGATCCAGCCACTCGTCGTCTTGTCCATGCTCATGCTCCTGGTTGTCGTCCGCGATATCAACGAACTCGGCTGGTTATTCCAGAGACGGTGCAGTACAATTGGTATGAACTGTTATGGTATGAGGTATGGTACGGATGAGCGACTTAATTGCGGCGAGCGGGAGCGGCGGCACCCGCATCGAGGGCGTGATGGCGGCGATTTCGGAGCGTATCGCCGCGCGGAGCCTGGCGCCCGGCGCGCGGCTTCCTTCGGTGCGCAGCTTTGCCAAGACAATGCAGGTGTCGGTTTCCACCGTGGTCGAGGCCTATGAGCGGCTGGCGGCCGAGGGCGTGATCCGCTCGCGGCCTGGTTCCGGCTTTTATGTCTGCGGACCGCTTGCGCCGCTTTCTCTCTCCGAAATTGGCCCGAGGCTTGACCGCGACGTCGATCCGCTCTGGATTTCACGGCAATCGCTGGAGGTGGGTGAGGATGTGCTGAAGCCCGGCTGTGGCTGGCTTCCGCCCTCCTGGATGCCGCAGGCGGCGCTGCGCCGGGCGATGCGCAGCCTGGCGCGCGCCGAAGGCGGTGTTCTCACCGATTACGGAACGCAGCTCGGCTTGCCGCCCTTGCGCCAGCTTCTGGCACGGCGCATGGCCGAACACGGCATTGCCGCCTCGCCCGATCAGATCATGCTGACGGAGTCCGGCACGCAGGCGATCGACCTCATCTGCCGGTTCCTGCTCGAGCCCGGCGACACCGTATTGGTCGACGATCCCTGCTATTTCAATTTCCACGCCCTGCTGCGCGCCCATCGAGCCAATGTCGTCGGCGTACCCTTCACGCCGACAGGGCCTGATATTGCGCTGTTCGGCGAGGCGCTCGAAAAGCACAGGCCGCGCCTCTACATCACCAATTCCGCAGTCCACAATCCGACGGGCGCGACCTTGTCGCCGGTAACGGCGCATCGCCTGCTGAAGCTCGCGGATGCTTCCGACCTGATTATCGTCGAGGACGATATCTTTGCCGATTTCGAGCAGACGTCGGCGCCGCGCCTTGCCGCCTATGACGGGCTTGACCGGGTGATCCACATTGGCAGCTTCTCCAAGACCCTGTCGGCGTCGGTGCGTTGCGGTTTCATCGCCGCGCGGCCGGACTGGATCGACGGCCTTGTCGACCTGAAGGTGGCCACCAGCTTCAGCTGCGGCCAGCTTTCGGCGGAACTGTTGTTTTCAGCGTTGAAGGACGGCAATTACCGCAAGCATATGGAGGGGCTTCGGACCCGGCTTGCCAAGGCGATGGGCGAAACCGCCTCGCGCCTGGAGGCGATCGGCATTATCCCCTGGCTGAGGCCGCAGGCGGGCATGTTTCTCTGGTGCCGGTTGCCGGAGGGGATCGAGGCGGCCGATCTCGCCCGCGCCTGCCTTGCCGAGGGCGTCATCCTCGCGCCCGGCAATGCTTTCAGCCTGATGGACACGGCCGGCAGCTTCCTGCGTTTCAACGTCGCGCAATCGACCGACCCAAGGATTTTCGATGTGCTGGCGGCGGCGATGCGGACGTTGCGTCGCCGCGCCTAGCCCTATTTGGCAAACAGGCTGTTGATGTCGGCAAACGCCTTCAACTCGACGGCATTGCCGCTCGGGTCCTTGAAGAACATGGTTGCCTGTTCGCCGGGTTCGCCCCGGAAACGGATATAGGGCTTGATGACGAAGTCGATGTTCGCCTTGGTCAGCCTCTCCGCCGCGGCTTCCCATTCTTCCATCGACAGAACGACACCGAAATGGCGTACCGGAACGCCGTGACCGTCGACCGCGTTTGCTGCGACTTCACCGGTTTCCCGAGGGGCCAGATGGGCGACGACCTGATGACCATAAAAGTTGAAATCGATCCAGTCGGGAGAGCTTCTGCCCTCCGAACAGCCGAGAAGGCCGCCATAGAAGGTACGCGCGGCCGCGAGGTCATTGACGGGGAAGGCAAGATGGAAAGGGTGAAGGGGTGTTGCAGTCATCGTTCATCTCCATGGGGTGAAATCCAATGCCGCGATTTATAAGAAACATTTATTCTTATGAAAAACGATATATAATTATCGTGAGAAACAGGAAAAATTATCAATCGTGATTCCGGAACTCAAAACGCTGGTGGCGGTCGCCCGCTTCGGAACCTTTGCCGCCGCCGGCGATTGGATCGGACTGACGCAGGCGGCGGTCAGCGGCCAGATGAAGCGGCTGGAGGAAAAGCTCGGTGTCCAGCTGTTCGAGCGGACAGGCCGCTCGGCCACGCTGAATGCCGCCGGGCTGAGAACGCTCGAGCGGGCGAAAGACATTATCGCGAAGTTTGATGCGATCGCCGATCCATCGGATGAGAATAGGGGCGGGCGCCTCAGAATCGGTGCCATCGCCTCCGTCCAGTCAACCGTTCTTGCCCGCGCACTTGTGCTGTTTCGCGATCGATTTCCGAAACATCATATTCATATCGTGCCGGGGATTTCCCTTCATTTGCTCGATCTGCTCGATACAGGAGAACTGGACCTCACCGTGATCATCAAGCCCTCTTTCGGCATACCGAAGGATTTCGTTTGGCAACCCTTGATGCGTGAGCCGTATGTGCTGGCGGTCCCGAGCTGGATCGAAGGCGACGACTGGCTGGCCTTGCTGCAGGAGCAACCGTTCATTCGCTATGAGCGCAGCTCGTTCGGCGGCCGGCAGGTCGAACGGTTCCTGCGATCCTTGTCAATTACTGCCAGGGAATCGGTGGAGATCGATGACATCTCCGCGATGGTGGCCTTGGTGGGACAGGGACTTGGCGTGGCGCTGTTGCCGATGACCGAGGGGAATCTGCCTCTTCCGCCATCGGTCCGCCTGGTGTCGCTGGCTGACAGGACCTTTTACCGGGAGATCGGCATATTGAAACCGCAGGGAGATCAGCCGGAGATCGCGCATTTCGTCGATTACCTGGTCGGAGCTTTACGTTGAGATACCGTGGGGAACACGGTCGGCTCGACGGCTTTGCCACACGGCCGCTCCAATTGCGGTTCACATCGGTTGCATAATTCCCATCGGCGAAGTGAGATCGACCGTGCGTGTTCTGCTAGTTGAAGACGATAATATCCTCGGGTCATCCCTGAAGAAGGCCCTGGAGAAACATGCTTACGGCGTCGACTGGATGCGCGATGGCGAGTCCGGTCTCGAAGCTGCCCGGCATTCGGATTTCGCGGCAATCGTGCTTGATATCAACCTGCCCCGGCTCAGCGGCATGGAGGTCTTGAGAGGCATCCGGCAGAGGGGCAATTCGGTGCCGGTCCTGCTGCTGACGGCGCTTGATGCCGTGCGCCAGAAGGTCGAGGGGCTCGACGAGGGCGCCGATGATTATCTGGTCAAGCCGTTCGATCTCGATGAGCTGCTTGCCCGCATGCGCGCGCTGATCCGCCGTCGTGACGGACGAGTCGAGAGCGTCATCCGCTGTGGCGATATCGAGGTCGACCCTTCGGCGATGGTTGCCCGCAAAGGTGATGTCCAGGTTCACACCACGGCCAAGGAGTTTCATCTTCTGAAGCTTCTGATGGAGCGCAGCGGCCGATATGTGACCAAGAACGATATCGAATATGCGCTTTACGATGCCGAAAGCACGGTCGAGAGCAACACGATCGAGGTGACGATCTACAATCTGCGCAAGAAGCTCGGCAGCGATTTCATCAAGTCGATCCGTGGCGTTGGTTACATGATCGAGCGATGAACAATTCCACGCTCACCCGTAAACTCTTCCTAAGAATAGCGCCGGTCGTGGTGATAACGATCGGGGTGATTGCCGCTTTCGCGTTTAACAGTGCGACGCGCGAAATCGACAATATCTACGATGCCCAGTTGATCAATGACGCAAATGTGCTGTGGAGCTTGCTGCGTCACCCTCTGGAGAGGTCGCCCGATCGCGCTCCGAGGCAGGTCGACGACATCGACTTCAACATGGACAATCAGCTCGCCTTCAACGAGGACGCTGATGATTACGCCGATGCGCATATGTTCCGCGCCTGGGACGACGGCAATATCCGTTTCTACAGCAGCACGGCGTTCCTGTCGGACGTGCCGCAGCAGAAGGTCGGCTTCACCACCATCACCTATCGCGGCGAGGAGTGGCGCGTCTATTCGCTGCCGATACCGAATTCGACGATCGTGATGGAGGTCGGCGAAAAGATCGCCCTTCGCGAAACGCTGGTTTCCAACATCCTCCTCAACCTCTTCTTTCCGCTGCTGGTGCTGGTGCCGGTCATCGGCTTTCTCATCTGGCTCGGCATCAATAGTGGCCTTCGGACGATCCACGGGCTGGTGCGCCAGATCCGCACCCGATCGCCGGACGATCTCTCGGCTATCCCTGTCGAAGGCCTGCCACGGGACCTTTTGCCGCTCGGCCGCTCGATCAACCAGCTTCTCGAGAAGCTCGGCCATTCCCTGACGCTCGAGCGGCGCTTCTCCGATCTGGCGGCACATCAACTGCGCACCCCGCAGGCCAGCGTGAAGCTGTTGCTGCAGATGCTGGGCAGCAGCGACAGCGAGCAGGAGCGGCAGGCGATCGTCGCCGATCTCGTGGCCAGCAACAACCGCGCCATCCATCTGATCGAGCAATTGCTGCGACTGGCAAGGGTCAGCCATCATCCCCTCAACCCAACGCCGGTGCCGCTCTATCATATGGTGGCGTCGGTGCTGGCGGAGTTCGGCAACATCATCAACAGCCGGCAGCTCGATGTCGTGCTCGAGGGTGACGAGGCGGCGCAGGTCAAGACGGATGAATCGCTGCTGCGCATGACGGTCAGCAACCTCCTGGACAACGCTATCAAATACACACCGGTCGCCGGCAGGATCGAGGTCATGATCGCGGCTGGAAGCGGGCTCTGGCTGATATCGATCAGCGATAGCGGGCCGGGTATTCCGCCCGACGAACGCGAGGCCGTCTTCCAGCGTTTCTATCGGCTCGATACGCTGCACACCGAAGGCGCGGGGCTTGGCCTGGCCATCGTCGCCGATACGGCGGACCGGCTCGCCGCCGCGATAGAGTTATCGACGCCGCGCTGGGGCTCGGGCCTGCGTGTCGACCTGCGATTGCCTAAGGTGGAATAGAGTCAACTTTACCACGATTTCATCTTCGCATCATTCTCCCCTCATGCCTGGCTCATCCACGGTTGTTAAACACAACCCAAGGACAAGGCGAAAGGGCGGTTCATGCAGGTGTTTTGCGATTTTGATGGGACCATCTCCATCGAAGACGCGACGGATATGGTGTTATCCCGTTTCGCCGATCCAGAGTGGGAAGACATAGAGCGCCAGTGGAAACAGGGGCTGATGGGGTCGGGCGAGTGCATGCGCCGCCAGATCGCTCTGCTCCAGGCGAGCCGGCAGGATCTCGACGCCCTGCTGGACACCGCGTCCATCGATCCCGGCTTTGAAGAATTCCTGTCCTATTGCCGTAGCAGTGATCTGCCCGTTACCATCGTCAGCGACGGTGTCGACTACTTCATTCGTCGTATCCTTACGCGCCATGGCATCGACGACATGGCGATCGTCGCCAACGTGCTGACCTATTGCTTCGCCGATGGTCGCGAATCCTATTCCCTCTTCCCGTCGCCGACGGCAAACGGCTGCATGTCCGGGTCCGGCGTCTGCAAGTGCCGGGTCGTCAAGAACCCCGATCTGCAGATCTATATCGGCGATGGACGAAGCGATTTCTGCGTTTCCGACAAGGTCGATCTCGTCTTCGCGAAGGCCAAGCTCATCGACTACTGCGAAGACCGCGGCATTCCCCATGTCGCCTTCGAAACCTTCACCGACCTGCTTCCAAAGATGAAAGCCGTTCTTCCCGGCGTCACGCGCGGACAGCGCGGACAGCGCGCGCTGCTGCATTCAAAGACCGCATGAACAAGACCAAGAGGCATCTTATGAAAACCAATGTAGCCGAAGCCTTCAGTGGCGAGACGCAATTGCCGATCAAATCCGAAGAGGAATTGCGTATCCTCGAGGAGGCCTATTGCTCCCACGGCGATACCGTCCACTACACGGCAAAACCGAAATTCTTCGAAGAATGCGAAGGCTCCTTCGTCTACGACCGGACTGGGACGCCGTTCCTCGATCTGCAGATGTGGTATTCGGCCGTCAATTTCGGCTATCGCAATGAGCGCCTGAACAACGCCGCCCATCGCCAGCTCGACCGGCTGCCGCAGGTCGCCTCGCAGTATCTGCACCGCGAAAAGGTGGAGCTGGCGGCGATGATTGCTCAGGATGCCGAGCGCAAGTTTGGGCACAAGGGCCGCGTTCACTTCAACGTCGGCGGCTCGCAGGCGGTTGAAGATTCGCTGAAGCTGGTGCGCAATTACACCGGCGGCAAGAGCCTGATGTTCGCCTTCGAGGGCGGCTATCACGGCCGTACCCTCGGCGCTTCGGCGATCACCTCGAGCTACCGCTATCGCCGTCGCTACGGCCATTTCGGCGACCGGGCACAGTTCGTCGAGTTCCCCTATCACTTCCGCGGCCCGAAGGGCATGTCGAAGGAAGAGTATGGGCATTACTGCGTCCAGAAATTCGCCCGGCTGTTCGAGAGCGAATATAACGGCGTCTGGGATCCGAAGGCCGGCAAGTCGGAATATGCCGCCTTCTATATCGAGCCGATCCAGGGCACGGGCGGCTATGTCATTCCGCCGATGAACTTCTTCGCCGAGCTGAAGAAGGTGCTGGACGAACACGGTATTCTGCTTGTCGTCGACGAAATCCAGATGGGCGTCTACCGCACCGGCAAGCTCTGGTCGATCGAGCATTTCGGCGTCTCGCCCGACATTCTCGTCTTTGGCAAGGCGATCACCAACGGGCTCAACCCACTTTCAGGCGTCTGGGCACGGGAAGAAATGATCAACCCGACCATCTTCCCGCCCGGCTCGACGCATTCCACTTTCGCCAGCAATCCGATGGGGACCGCCGTGGCTCTCGAAGCGATGAAAATGTTGGAAGAGGAGGATTTCGGCACCGCCATCATGGCCAAGGGCGCCTATTTCCTCGACGGGCTGAAACAGTTGCAGAAGCGTCATGTGATCGTCGGCGAAGTCGACGGGCTTGGCCTCGCGCTCAGGATGGAGATCTGCAAGGACGACAGCTACACGCCGGACAAGGCGACGATGGACTGGCTTTGCGATGAAGGCATGAAGGGCGATCTTCAGGTCGGCGCCAAGATGTACGGCCTCGTGCTGGACGTCGGCGGCTACCACAAGAACGTCATTACCTTCGCGCCCAACCTGCTCATCACCCGCGAGGAGATTGATCTGGCGCTTTCCCTGCTCGATCAGCTTTTGACGCGCGCGGTCCGGAGATAAGACGGTGCAGCTCCTTCTTCTTCATCTCGATGATGCTTTGGAGCTGCAACCGGATTTCGTGCGCGCCTGCAAGCTTGCCGGCGCGCACCAGTATTTCGACAAGGGAGCCGGAAAAGCAGTCCGGCTCTGGGGCAAGCAGAATGCGCTTGCCGAACTCGCCCGCGATATTGCCAAGAGCACCCCCACGCTCGGCAAGGATCCTCAGCTCTGCTTCATGGGCTCGGGCGATTTTCATCATGTGACAGCCCTGCTTCTCGATGGAGCTCTGGAACGACAGCCTGTTGCGACGACGCTCATTCATTTCGATAATCATCCGGACTGGGTCACCTTCGAAGGCGGCATGCATTGCGGGTCCTGGGTCAACAGCGCTCTTGCCCATCGCAACATCCAGAAGGTCATCACCATCGGCGTTTGCAGCCGGGATCTCCGCAGCCCCGAGCGCAAGGGCGCCAATCTGCACTGGCTCGGTGAAGGCAAGCTGGAACTCTACCCTTACGAACATCCGCCGAGCCGGGTGCTGGCCGATTACGGAAGCGGCGCCAGCTACCGGCAGGACAAGGGCGCGCTGCACTGGAAATCCATCGCCGAGATCGGCGAGGACAATTTCATCGACCGGATGCTGAGCCGGATTCGTACCGAGGCGGTTTACCTGACGATCGACAAGGATGTGCTTGCCGCCGATGATGCGGTCACCAACTGGGATCAGGGCCGCATGCGGCTGCCCTATCTCCTGGCGCTGATCAGCGAAATCGGTAGCCGGCATCGTATCATCGGCGCGGATGTCATCGGCGACTATTCCGCGCCAAGCTATGCCGGCGATCTTCGCACCAAGCTGATGAAGCGGGCCGAGATCTTCATCGATCAGCCGCGCATCCGGCCGAAGGTCGAGACGACCAGAAACATCAACAGCGCCGCAAATCACGCGCTGCTCGAAGTGCTGGCGGAGTACATGGCATGAGCGGCAGCCTGACCCTTCCGATGCTTGGTCTCATCCTATTCTGCGTGCTGGCGGAAACGGCGCGCGAGGTCTGCTTCAAACAATCGGCGAACGAAAGCGCATTGCTTGTCGCGTTGACAAAGCCGGTCACATGGCTCGGCATCCTCTTCTGGGCGGTCGAGCTATTCGCCTGGACCGCCGTGCTCGAACGCGTTCCCCTCACCATCGCCTTTCCGCTGATGGCGCTGAGCTATGTCGTCGTCGTGCTCGCCGGGGGCGTGATCTTCAAGGAAAACATCAATCTCCGCCACGCGATGGGCGTGTTCCTGGTGACCGCCGGCGTGGCCTGTGTGGGAGTAACCGGACTATGAAAATCTTTGCTCATACCAGATGGGACGCGGCGCCGGTTCTGGCCGCCGTGGCGCATCTCGCCTTCGACGTCTACCTGATCGTCGGTTTCGAAAGCCGACCGCTATGGCTTTCGGCTGTTCTCGGCTGCCTCTATGCCGTGTCGATCTCGTGGAACATCAACAGCATATCCCATAATTTCATCCACACGCCCTACTTCAAGCCGCGCTGGATGAACTATGCCTTCAGCCTGCTGGAATCGGTCGCGATCGGTTTCTCGCAGACCTATTATCATTGGGTGCATATGCGCCATCACTCCGGCAACAGTGACCGGCCGGACGACAAGGGCGAGACGATCGACATGTTGTCGATCTATCGTCACGGCCGCAACGGCGAGCCGGAGAATGTGTGGTCCTACACCTTCCTGAGCTTTTTCCGCGATAGCCTCGGTGACATCCACAAGGCCATCGCCCGTCGCCGTCCCTTCGATGCGAAGTGGGGCCGGTTCGAGCTGTTCTTCTTCCTCGGTCTCGCCGCGCTGGCGTTGATCTATGACTGGAAGGCGGTGCTGTTCTTCGTGCCCTTCTATTATCTGGGCAACTGCCTGTCGTCGCTGAACGGCTACTACGAGCATCTGCACGGCGACCCGGATGAGCCGATCGCCTGGGGCGTTTCCAGCCACAAGCCGTTCTACAACTGGCTGTGGTTCGGCAATGGCTATCATGCCGAACATCATTACCGCCCGAAGACGCACTGGACGAAACTGCCGACGCTGCACGAGCAGATCAAGGACGAGCAGGAAAAGGCTGGTACGCATGTGATCAGCACCTGCCATGCGCTTGGCTTCATGGCCAAGGAGAACCGGCAGTCGGAGCTTTCTCATGAAAGCTGACGGGCTGAGCTTTTATCTGGAGGGCACCAATGGAAAAGGCGTCCTCCTGATCCACGGGCTGACAGGGGCTCCGGCCGAGATGAAGCTGGTTGCCCGCCAGCTCAATCGCAAAGGCTATAGCGTCTATGCACCGCTTCTGGCCGGCCATGGGGTGGATGCCGGCACGCTGCGGCGCTCGCGATGGGAGGACTGGCTGGACAGCGTCGTGCAGGCATCGTCGGTGCTTGCCGAGAGAACGCAGCAGGTCTTTGCGGCCGGTATCTGCGTTGGCGGCAAGCTTTCGATGCTGGCGGCCGAACGCCAGCCGGAAACGATCCGTGCCGTGGCGATCTATTCTCCCTGCTTTCATTATGACGGCTGGGATGTCCCCTTCTATTATCCGCTTTTGTCCTCGCAGATCAGCTGGTTGTCGCGCATTCCTTTTCTCGATCGTCTCAATTTCCGCGAGACCGCATCCCTCGGGATCAAGGACGAGCGCATGCGTCGGCTGATCGGGACTATGGCCGGGGAAGGCGTTCTCGAAACATTCCCCGGCAAGGGGCTGGTCGAAATGCATCGGCTGGGCAAGACCCTGCGCGGTCGGCTGCCGCAGATGAAGACGCCGACCCTGATCCTGCATGCCGAGGACGACGACCTCAGCAGCCCCAAACATGCGCGTTACATTTCCGATCACATCGGCGGTCCGCACGAGCTCAGATGGATCAAGGACAGTTACCACATGATCCATGTCGACCGTCAGCATCGGCAGGTGGCGGACTTCACCGCCGACTTTTTCGAGGCCAGCCATGCTCAAGCCCTTGCCTAGATATTTGCCCGCGCCGGACCGGGATCCTGTCGCCGAGGTGCATTTCAGCATCCGCGCCGTCGGCCGCGATGCCTGGAATGCCTGCTTTCGCGGTCAGGTCGAGGACTACGACTGCCTGCTGGCCATCGAGGGGGCCGGTTTCGACGGTTTCGACTGGCGCTACATCACCATCGTCGAGGACGGACGGGTCAGTGCCGCCATGCCGGTTTTCCTCTGTCCGTATGCGCTGGACACGACATTGGAGGACGGCCGGCTCCGCAAGGCCGTGCGCCGCGCGCGGCGGCGCTTCCCGGGCTTCCTGACGCTGCGCCTCGCCTGCCTTGGTTCTCCCTGCACGGAAACAGGCACGGTCGGCTTTCATCCCGATGTGCCGCTAGAGCGTCGCGCGGTGCTGTTTGCCGAGTTGTTGTCGTTCTTCGAGGAGCTTGCAGCAACGGAAGAATGCTCGCTGATGGGCATCAAGGACATTCCAGCGCCGGTCACTGCCGAATTCGGCGGCCTGCTCTCAGGCCGCGGCTATGCCTCGATCGGTGGCTTGCCGACCGCCTGGCTCGACGTGGATTTCAAGACGATCGACGAATATCTCGCCAGGCTTTCCTCCGGCACCCGCAAGGACATGCGCCGCAAGCTGAAATCCTTCGAGCAGGTCAGGGTCGAAATGCGGACGGATTTCGGCGATTTCCTGCCGGAGGTCATGGCGCTCTATCACGACACGCGCAATCGCAGCGAATGGCAGTTCGAGGAGCTCACGCCGGACTATTTCGAGGGCATCCTCGCCCGCATGCGCGGCCACTCCTTCTGTGCCTTCTATTTCCTCGAAGACAGGCTGCTGGCCGCCAATCTGATCGTGCATGACGAACACATCGCCATCGACAAGTTTTTCTGCATGGATGGCGAGGCGGGGCGGCCGTACAATCTCTATTTCCTGAGCTGGTTCACCAATCTGCGCTATTGCCTCGAACACGGGATCGGCCGCTATCAGAGCGGCCAGGCCTATTATGAAAACAAGGTGCGGCTTGGCAGCAAGCTGACGGCCAACACGATGTTCTTCCGGCATCGCAATCCTGTTCTCCAGAAGATATTGCGGCTGGTTTCGCCACTGCTTTCCACAGACGAGGCGGGCCAGTGATGTCGTCGATGCGTCTATCCTGGCTTGCCGTGCCGGTGTTGAACACGCTGTTCCAGTTCTTCATCAAGCACGGCGCCGAGCAATTGGGCGATGCGAGCGGGGTCGGCTGGTTATGGCAGGCGCTCGGTTCGCATTGGATCCTGGCGGCGATCGCCGTCGAGATCGGCTGCTTTTTCATCTGGATGAACGTGCTTTCCGAACTCGACCTCAGTCGGGCCTTCCCGCTTTCCGGCGTCAGCTACGTGCTGATCATCGCCACCGGCTGGTTCGTCTTCGGGGAGCCGGTCGTCGCACTGCAGGTGATCGGCAGCGGCTTGATCTTGACGGGTGTCTGGCTGATCGCGGGCGCTTCCGGCGAGGCGACGAGCGCGGACGACTGGCACACGAAGCGCGGTTCGCTGCGCCCCCACAGCAATGAGGATCGATAATGTCCGGATTGCCAGCGGAAGACCATCGTCAAAATACAATGGCATCCAGCCTTGCGGATTGGAGCCTGAAGCGAGCGCTCTCGAGCATCGTATCGCGGGGATCGCTGATCGTGATGACGGCGGGCGGTCGAGCGCTGACATTCGGCGATGGCACCGGCGAGCTCGTGTGTGTCCGCTTTACCGACAATCGCGCGCAATGGGCTTTCCTGATCGATGCCGATGCAAGGCTCGGCGAGCTTTACATGGATGGCCGCTTTCTCGTCGAACATGGCTCGCTCTACGATTTCGTAGCGATGATGCTGCGGGAGGCGCAGAACAGCACGCATCCGCTGATCGCCCGCCTCATCGATCATATCCGCACGAAGCTGCGGATTTTCCGTCATCGCAACCTGCCGAGACGCTCGAAGACCAATGTCGCGCATCACTACGATCTCGACGGCCGCCTCTACGAACTTTTCCTGGACGCGGACCGGCAATATTCCTGCGCCTATTTCGAGCATGCCGATCAATCGCTTGAAGAGGCGCAACTGGCCAAGAAGCGGCATCTCGCCGCCAAGCTGTCGATCGAACCCGACAACAGCATTCTCGACATCGGCTGCGGCTGGGGCGGCCTTGCGCTGCATCTGGCCGAGCAGGCGCCGGGCGGCTACGTGCTTGGTGTCACCCTGTCGGAAGAGCAGCATGATTATGCCTCGAAACGGGTGCCGGCCAGCCTCGGTGGAACGCCGGCGGAAGTACAATTCGCACTCAGGGACTATCGCAGCCTGACGGGCCGCTTCGACAGGATCGTCTCCGTCGGCATGTTCGAGCATGTCGGCCTGTCATCCTACCGGACCTTCTTCCGCAAATGCGCCGAGCTGCTGGAGGACGACGGCGTCATGGTCCTCCACACCATCGGCTGCTCGGCGACACCCGGCTTCACCACGCCCTGGCTCGACAAATACATCTTCCCCGGCGGCTACATTCCGGCACTTTCGGAGATCGTGCCCGAGATCGAGGCGGCGGGATTGTCGATCACCGACGTCGAGGTGCTGCGCCTCCATTATGCCTACACGCTCGAAAGCTGGCGTGAGCGTTTCATGGCGCATTGGGATGAGGTGGCGAAGCTCTATGACGAGCGCTTCTGTCGCATGTGGGAGTATTATCTTTCGACCGCCGAAGCCGCTTTCCGCTACGAGGATCTCGTCGTCTTCCAGATCCAGATCACCAAGCGCAACGACGTGCTGCCGCTGACGCGGAACTACATCGCCGATCATGAAGCGCACAGTGCCTCAAAAATCGATGTTGAAGGTTCTGTTGAGGGTAAAGCCGATCATATTCTGGTTGGGTGAGCCGAACTGCGAGGTGATTGGGCTGTCGGCGGCGTCGCCCACCAGGCGGTTATATTTCTCATAGACCTGCACGCTCCATGCGGGCGTGATCGTATAGGTCGCGGCCACCGTGAAGCCGACCGATTTCAGGCCGCCGTTGGCGTCGAAGGCGCTGACGTGGCCGTTTCTCGCGGCTTGACCCGCAGAGATGCCAAAATTGCTGCGCATATAGGTGGAGTTCGCCAGCGACAGGCGAGGCCCGGCGGACAGGACCAGCTTGTCGCCAACCGGCTGAAACCAATCGAGCGAGAGATCGGCGACCAGGCCGTCGCCGCCCCAAAGGGACTGGCGCACTTCCGTCCGCAGCCGGAGTTGATTTTCCATCAGCCAATATTGTGCGAAGCCGCCGGCGTCGAAATTCCAGCGCACCCTGCGCTCGCTCTGCAGATGCAGATTGTTGAGATCCAGGCGGTCATCCCTCAAGCCGACCACTGGACCGATTTCAAGGCTACCGAGGTCGAAGAGCGTATAGTCGAAATTGTCGTCCGGGGCGCTGTATTCAGGGGTATCACCAAGGCGGTAAAAGTCGAAAGACGGCATGGCGCTAAAGGAATAATGCTTCGAACCTTCATAAGTGGGGCCGTATTCCACCGTGGCGCCGAGCGTCACGACCCAGGTGCTGGAGGTGGACTTTGTGACTTCCTGCGCCATGGATGATGCGGGAAACGCGCCGATTGCACATATGGTCACCAGACCAATCCTGGTCAGCGCCAGCAACCGGGCGGAGAAAGATGTCTCAACTACCAACACTCTGACAACATCCGATCCCTGGGTGCCGCTGCGGCATTGTTAGCGCAGCTTACGGTTCCCAAAACAGCAAAAGTTCAAAAGCAACCGGTTATGGACGAATTGATCCTTTCCGGCGTCGCGATTGCGAAGGTACGGGCGAGAATAGCGGCGCAACATTTCATGAGCCTGAAAAAATCGGCGCCAAACACGGCGCTATCGTTTTTTCATCGTGACGGCATTCCCCGGTCCTTCGCATGGGATCAACACTGGACTTCCAGCCTTGTCGCGACGAGCAGCGAGTAGTCCGTTCCCTTGGGATCGCTGAAGAACATGCTGGTCAGCGCCGCCTGGTTCTCCGCCATGACTTCCTTGGGATTGGGCCTGATAACCTTGCGCTTGCAACGGCCGGAGGCCGGCCCCGATATGGTCATATCGTCGTCGGTGGCGAAGTCGACCGCTGTGTAGAGCGTCTTGTCATAGATCCCGAAGGACGTGGTTCCCTTGAGGAAGGTCTTCTGCTCGGGTCTCAGCGAAAAGGTCAGGGTTAGCGCCCCGTCCTTGTAATCGGCCTGGACCGCATCAGGCTTGGCCATCGGCACCGCTTTGCCGTTGCTGGTGACGTTCGTATAATAATTGTACTGCGCAAGCGAATCCCTGACCGTCTTGCCGACCGCCTTGAGTTCGCTCGCATTCAGGGTCTGATTGTCGCCCTTGTCGAAATCCATGACGACCGAGGAGGAAAACACCTCGTCAAAGTGCCAGATGTTGCGCAGTTCGCTGATCGAGCCGTCGGGCGCGGCGACAACCTCGAACTTTGCGTCGACGAAGATATGCGGATGGGCGAGAGCCGGGACGGGCAGGAGCGACAGCATCGCGAGCAGCAGGATTGTTTGTCGTTTCATGCAGGCTCTACCGTGATCTGTCCGCAGCTTGGATATCAAGACCTGAACGTCAATTGAGACTGATTTGAGACCCGGAAACGTTGAGCCACACGTCGCTCCTGCAAGCCCTCTGAATTCAACAGGATCTGCCAGAGAATAATGAACCGCGTGGTCCTGTAACGGTGGAATCTTCTGCCGGCAACGGACAATATGCGGCAGCGACCTCGGGATTGGCTCGCTATTCTGCTAATCGATCCGGGAAATACGAAAAGCGATGGAGACAGGCATGGAACACGCCCACAAATTCTATATCGACGGCAAATGGGTCGATCCCGAGGTGCTGCGGACGCTCGAGGTCATCGATCCGGCGACCGAGCAGTCCATGGGAACGATCGCCTTGGGTTCGGCCGCCGATGCCGAAAAAGCCATCAAGGCCGCCCGCGCCGCCTTCGACAGCTTCTCGCGCACGACGCGGGACGAGCGGCTGTCGCTGCTGAAGCGCATTCTCGAGATCCTGAGACGCCGCAACGACGAGATCGGCGACATCATTTCCCGGGAGATGGGCGCGCCGCTCGCCATGGCGCGGTCGGACCAGGCCGGTATCGGCATTGCCCATTTCGAAAAGACGATCGAAGCCTTCGAGGCTTTCCAGTTCGACTATATGCAGGGCTCCACCCGGATCGTGCACGAGCCGATCGGCGTCGTCGGCATGATCACGCCCTGGAACTGGCCGATGAACCAGATCGCCTGCAAGGTCGCGCCGGCGCTGGCGGCGGGCTGCACCATGGTGCTGAAGCCCTCCGAGATCGCGCCGTTCAACGCCATCATCTTCGCAGAGATTCTTGACGAGGCAGGCGTCCCCAAGGGCGTCTTCAACCTCGTGCAGGGCGATGGCCCAACCGTCGGTGCGGTGCTGTCGAGCCACCCGGATATCGACATGGTGTCCTTCACGGGCTCGACCCGCGCCGGCATTGCGGTTGCGCAGGCCGCCGCCCCGACCGTCAAGCGCGTCCATCAGGAGCTCGGCGGCAAGTCCCCGAATATCGTGCTGCGCAGCGCCGATCTGGAGGCAGCGGTTAGCGGTGGCGTGCGCCGCTGCTTCAACAATTCCGGCCAGTCCTGCAATGCGCCGACGCGCATGCTGGTGCCGGCGGAGCATATCGACGAGGCTGGTGCGATCGCCGCACGCGAGGCGGCATCGCTGGTCGTCGGTGCTCCCTCGGATCCGCGCACGGCACTCGGGCCGGTCGTCAGTGCTCTCCAGTTCGAAAAGATCCAGGCGCTGATCGCCAAGGGGATCGAAGAGGGCGCGGAACTGGTGGCGGGTGGACTTGGACGGCCGTCGCATCTCAACGCAGGTTACTACGTGCGCCCGACAGTGTTTACGCGCGTAACCAATTCCATGACCATCGCCCGCGAGGAGATCTTCGGGCCGGTGCTGTCGATCATCGGCTATGAGACTGAGGATGAGGCCGTGGCGATCGCCAATGACACGCCCTATGGCCTTGCCGCCTATATCCAGGGCGATCCACGGGAGGCGCGGGCGCTTGCCGGACGGCTGCGCGCGGGCACTGTCCGGCTCAACAACGCGGCTTGGGACGGAATGGCACCCTTCGGCGGCTACAAGCAGTCCGGAAACGGCCGCGAATACGGCAAGTTCGGCCTGCATGAGTTTACGGAAATCAAGGGTATCGTTGGTTACGACGAGGCCTGAGCGGGTTTAACAGCGATGGCCCTGGCGTCAGGCGACGTCAGGGTCGGCGGTCGTTGTGCTATTGTTCCACGACACATTTACGCCAAGCGTGGATGCTGGCCGTAACAGAGACGACACGACCGCCGAAAGGCGGTCATCATCCAACGAATTGTCATCTTGAAGAAAAATGGAGCGGGCGAAGGGATTCGAACCCTCGACCCCAACCTTGGCAAGGTTGTGCTCTACCCCTGAGCTACACCCGCTCATATCCACAACAGTCCGGGGTAGTGTGTTGGACCGTTCGGCGTCGTCTTGCGGCGACGGGCGCTATATGGCCCAATCGTTTTTTAAATGCAACAGGGAAATGACGGGGTCGCGAAGAAAAATTCGCGGTTTTTTTCAATGCCTACCGGAAAGGCCGGAAACGCCGGGCTTTGCCATCTCAAAGATTGCAAAGGAATTGTGGGCGACGTATCAGGAGCGCGTCAAATTTTCTTTGCGAGACGCCATGACTGAGAACAGCCCGAAAACCCGCGACGATCTTTTCCGTTTTCTGGACGGGTTGGGCATTTCCCATAGCACGAGGGATCATGCGCCGGTGTTTACCGTTGCCGAATCGGTATCGCTGCGCGACGAGATTCCCGGCGGGCATACGAAAAACCTCTTCGTGAAGGACAAGAAGGATAATTTCTTCCTTCTGACCGTCGAGGAGAACGCGACGGTCGATCTGAAGACGGTGCACACGCTGATCGGCGCCGCCAGCAAGGTCTCTTTCGGCAAGCCGGAAAAGCTCATGGAATACCTCGGCGTCATTCCGGGTTCGGTGACGGCATTCGGCGCGATCAACGACACGGGTGGCAATGTCACCTTCGTGCTCGATGCCGAATTGATGGCGCACGACATCGTCAATTGCCATCCCTTGTCGAACGATGCGACGACGTCGATTGCCGGCGGCGACCTGCTGCGTTTCATGGAAGCGACGGGTCATATGCCGCTAGTCTTGAAAGTGACGGGCTAACGCACGATTTTAGCGCTACAATGCGAGCGATATGACATATCTTCGAAGTGTGCTGTCGCTATGGCTATTTCATTGAGCAGGATCTGATCCAAAGCGACGCCCCGTTTTTGGGGCTCATGTTTTAAAAGTCCGGAATGCCGGCAGGCGGGAGACATCTATGAGCGGTTCGAACAATCCCTATAATGCGTCCTTCGGTGGCCAGATGTCGGCCTCTGCTTCCTTTGGTGCTGCACCTGTCGCGTCGGGCGGCGCTTCGCCGATCAAGGACACCACGACAGCGAATTTCGCCAAGGACGTTATCGAGGAATCGCGCAACCAGCCGGTGCTGGTGGATTTCTGGGCGCCCTGGTGCGGACCGTGCAAGCAACTGACGCCGGTGCTGGAAAAGGTGATCAATGAGGCCAACGGCCGCGTCAAGCTGGTCAAGATGAACATCGACGATCATCCCTCCGTTGCCGGCCAGCTCGGCATCCAGTCGATCCCGGCGGTCATTGCCTTCGTCGACGGCCGTCCGGCCGATGGCTTCATGGGCGCTGTGCCCGAGAGTCAGGTCCGTGAGTTCATCGACCGCCTCGGCGGTCCGGCTGGTGGCGAGGGCGATCCGGCAGCCGAGATCGCAGCGGTCCTGGAAGAGGCAGCCGGTCTTCTCGCCGGAGGTGATATCAATGGCGCCGCCGAGCTGTTCGGCGCGGTGCTGCAGGCCGATCCGGAAAATGCCAAGGCGCTTGCCGGCATGGCCGAATGCATGATCGCCGCCGGCCAGAGCCAGCGCGCCCGCGAGGCGTTGACGGATCTGCCGGAAACGCTCGCCAACGATGCCGGTATCCAGGCCGTGGTGAAAAAGCTCGATCAGATCGAGGAAGCCCGCAAGCTCGGCGATCCCGTGGCGCTGGAGCAGGAGCTGGCGGCCAATCCCGACAATCATGAGCAGCGCGTCAAGCTTGCCAAGATCCGTAATGTCGAGGGTAAGCACGACGAGGCTGCCGAGCATCTTTTGACGGTCATGCGCCGCGACCGTGCCTTCGATGATGACGGCGCGCGCCGGCAATTGCTGGAATTCTTCGAAGTCTGGGGGCCGAAGGACCCGGCGACGATCGCCGCGCGGCGCAAGCTGTCCTCGATCCTGTTTTCCTGACGCGTGGTTTGAGCGAGGGCATTCTCCCGGGAGCCCTTGCTTGCCTCGGCGATTGAATGGGAAAGCGAAACGCTTCGGCCTTTTGCCCGGAAAGGCTCTTGTGTTTTCGCGAGAGGAGGCCACATTGTTCTGTGGTGCGGCGTGGGATGGAGCAATCGCCGCCGAATATCGTTCCTGCGTATCTCAAGGGATACGCGGCAGAGTGATGTAGCGGGACGGAAATCATGCAAGTCGGTAATGCCAGATACCTGAAACCGAGCGACCTGCCGGAATCGGTGGTCATTTTTCCTCTCTCGGGCGCCTTGCTTCTGCCCACCGGGCAATTGCCGCTCAACATCTTCGAGCCGCGCTATCTCGCCATGTTCGACGCCGCCATCGCCGGCAACCGGCTGGTCGGCATCGTGCAGCCGGCGCTCGGCGAACCGTCGGAAACTCCCAATCTTTCGCATGTCGGCTGCCTCGGGCGCATCACCTCCTTCGCCGAGACCGGCGATGGCCGTTATATCACCTCGCTCACCGGCATCTGCCGCTTCCGGCTGATGGATGAGGTCACCACCGGTCACCAGCCCTACCGCACCTTCCGCATCGCCCCCTTTATGGCCGATCTCAAGTCGGCTGACGAAGAGCATAGCGTCGATCGCGCCGCGCTGCTGTCAGCCTTCCACGCCTATCTCGATGCCAACAAGCTGGAGGCGGACTGGCAGAGCGTCGAGCGCGCCAGCAATATGACTTTGGTGAATTCGCTGGCGATGATGGCGCCCTTCGAGCCCGCCGAGAAGCAGGCGCTTCTGGAGGCGCCCGACCTGAAGACCAGGGCGGAGACCTTCATCGCCATCATCGAAATCGTGCTCGCCCGCTTCGGCGACACCGATTCCGTGCTGCAATAGGATCTGCGATGGACATCACTGTCAGCAAGGTCGATCCGAAACTGCTCGACCTGCTCGTCTGCCCGCTCACCAAGGGGTCGCTGAGCTATGACCGCGAGAAGAACGAGCTGGTCTCGGAAAAAGCCCGGCTCGCCTATCCGATCCGCGACGGCATTCCGATCATGCTGATCTCGGAGGCGCGGCGCATCGAGGATTGAGGCCAGCTCTCTCTGGGAATGAACATGTGACCGGAATGACTGAAGAGGCGCGGCCTACGCTACGCCTCTTCTGCTGCTGAGGATCAGCGAGCGGTGTCGATGATTGCGCCGCCGTCGGGTGTAAGGCTGTATCCCGTGATAAACCGCGAGTCCTTGCTGGCGAGAAACAGGACGACCGGAGCGATGTCATCTTCCGGGGAGCCGAAACGGGCGAGCGCGTTGGTCGGCGCAGGAATATCCTTTGCCGCCGCTCCCCATGTATCCGCTATCGGCAGAACATTGTTCACCGTGATGTTGTCAACGCCCCATTCGCGCGCCGCGGTACGAGTAAGGGCACGCACGGCCTCCTTCGCCATGTTGTACGGGCCGTAGCCAGCGAGCCCGAGGGTGCCAGCCATGGAGCCGAAATTGATGATCCGGCCCTCTCCGCTTTTCTTGAGGTGAGGGTAGCAGGCCTGCATGAAGCGTAGATACGCGATCGGTCCTGTGTCGAAGTTCCGCTGTAGTTGCTCCACTGATAGGTCGATGACCGAAGACAGGACAGCAGAGCCATCGAATGCATTGTTCATGAGAATGTCGATGCGACCGTAGGCGGCCACGATCTTGTCGGCCGCAGCCTTAATCTGATCCGCCTCGCCAACGTCGCAGACAACACCGAGCGCGGTGCCGCCTGCTTCAAGGATGTCCGCAACGACATGTTCGACGCCTTCGGCTGTGCGCGAAAGGACAGCAACCTTTGCCCCTTCGGCCGCAAAAAGTTTCGCGGTGGCGCGGCCTATGCCACGGCTTGCGCCCGTGACGATCGCGACTTTTCCATCGAGTCGACCCATATTCATCTCCATTTGGTTGAGGCTTGTGATTGTCGCTGTCTCAACGCATCGCGGCGTGGACATAAGGGGACGGCACATCTCGGGCGTCATTCTGCGTAACGAACGAGATTACGAGGAGGGCCAGGCCAATTGCCGCGGGCAGAGCGCCGGTGGGCTTGCGAGCACCGAGATTTGCGAGGCCGGACAGCAGCAGATGATAGAAAATGCCGGCATAAGCGAGATCGCTGAGCGGCACACTGATGCGTGAAAGGATTGCGAGTGGACCGAGAACCTTTACGACGATCATGAACGGCACGAGAAAGGCAGCATTGTACCCGAGCTCTGCTAGAACCCGGCGAACCCAGTCTGCCCTGGTCGCGTACATGAAGGCTGAAGTCAGATAAAGCAGGGACAATAGTGCCGTGCTGATCCAGTAAGCGTAATATTCAGTCATGATTTCATCCTTGTCGCTGGTCGCCCAGCAACATTCTCATCCGTTGAGTATATCGTTTGATGCTGGAGGCTTTTTACAGCTCTCCTTGGTGCATGAATGGAAAATGTCGTCTAAGATCGATATTTGCAAGTAGGATGAATTACTTGCTGTTAGTATGGAAAAGCAGACTATGGCCGATGAAGAAGTCAATATGCATGAGGAAATGCGGCGCGCCTTCGCTCTGCTTTCCGGCAAGTGGAAGCTCGAAATCATGTGGCTGCTCAATCAGCGGATGTACAGGTTTGGAGAGCTGCGAAAGGCTATTCCCGGCATCACTCAACACATGCTGACGGCACAGCTTCGCGAGCTCGAAGCGGACGGACTTGTGTCGCGCACGGTCTTTGCGGAAGTTCCTCCACGCGTCGAATATGAGATCACGCAGAAGGCACGGGGACTCGGCCCTACGATGGAAGCGCTGACTGCCTGGTGGAGCGAGCATGGAAAGAGCGTTCCGGCAAAACCGAGCGCGCGTGGTCGGAAAGCCAGAAACGGTTGAGCGATCGTCGAGTCGATTGGCGGCGTGTTCCTACAGAAGCATGCTCTTCTTCGGCTCTAACCGTTCAGATCGCCTCGCCCGCCAGCAGCCGCGGATTGTCCTTGGCTTCCGTGCCGGCGGCCTGGCTGATGAAGAAGGATTTCAGCTTCGGCAGGCGATCGACGAGGCCGAGGCCGAAATCGCGGGCGACGCGCACGGGGGTGATGTCGTTGGAAAACAGCCGGTTCAGCACATCGGTGGTGACCCCCATGCGGAAGGTGTCGAAGCGCCGCCAGGTCTGGTAGCGCTCGAGAATGTTGATCGAGCCGATATCGAGGCCGAGCCGGTCGGCTTCGACCAGGGTCTCAGCGAGAGCCGCCACATCCTTGAAGCCGAGATTGAGGCCCTGGCCGGAGATCGGATGGATGCCATGGGCCGCGTCGCCGGCGAGCGCGAAGCGCGGCGCGACGAAGGCGCGGGCAAGGGTCAGGCCGAGCGGGAAGGCGCGGCGGTCGCCGACCGTGCGCAGTGCGCCGAGCTTGTGGCCGAAGCGGCGCTCCAGTTCCTCCTCGAACAGCAGGTCGTCGGAGGCGACCAGCCGGTCGGCGTCGGCGGTGCGCTCGGTCCAGACGAGCGAGGAACGGTTGTTCTTCAAGGGCAGGATGGCGAAGGGGCCGGAGGGCAGGAAATGTTCTTCCGCGCAGCCATTGTGCGGTCGTTCGTGCTCAACGGTGACGACGATGCCGGACTGGCCGTAGTTCCAGTTCACCGTCTTGATGCCGGCCATGTCGCGCAGTTTCGAGCGCACGCCGTCGCAGGCGACCAGCAGCCGCGTTTCCAGCACGCTGCCGTCCGAGAGTGTCAGCGTCACACCGGCGTCTTCCGTCTTGAAGTCCGTTGCGCTGACGCCGTGGCGGATCGTGATGCCGAGGCGCTCGCAGGCGCCGCGCAGGGCGCCGACCATGGCGACATTCGGGATCATGTGTGCGAAGGGCTGACCTTCCGTCACTTCGCCGTCGAAAGTGAGGAACACCGGGCGCACGGGATCGCTGGTGCGCGAATCGGTGACGATCATGCGGGTAATCGGCTGTGCTTCCGGTTCGATCTCGTCCCAGACACCGAAGACCTCCAGCATCTTCGAGGCGGCGGCGATGATCGCCGAGGCGCGGGTGTCCTTCTTCCAGGCGGCTTCAGAGGCTGCCTCGACGACCATGACGTCGAGATGGGGGGCTGCCTGCTTGACGGCGACTGCGGCGGCCAGACCCACATAACCGCCACCCACTACCAGCATGTCCAACATAGCGCTTCCCTGTGTCCTACTCTCACGTCCTGTTCTATATAGAACATCCCGTTCGTGGTTCCTACCGTTGGAGTTCATTCAAAATGTCGCGTGAGAACGAGAAACCGACCGCCATGCAAGTCATGCTCGCGACGCTGGATCTGGAAACGATCGAGATGAACCTGTTTCGCGGCAACAGCCCGCAGGTCGGCTGGCAGCGTGTCTTCGGCGGCCAGGTCATCGGCCAGGCGCTGATGGCGGCGCAGCGGACGGTGGCGGACGACCGTTTTGCCCATTCCCTGCATGCCTATTTCATGCTTCCCGGCGATCCCGCCGTCCCTATCCTTTATCAGGTCGACCGGCTGCGCGACGGCTCGAGCTTCAACACGCGCCGCGTGCTGGCGATCCAGCATGGCAAGGCGATCTTCGCGCTGACGGCCTCCTTCCAGATCGACGAGCCCGGTTTCGAACATCAGAGCGAAATGCCGAAGGTGCCGGCTCCGGAAGAACTGATGGACGAAGAGCAGATCAAGGAGCGTTTTATCGCCAACGCGCCGGAGACTGTGCGCCGCTATTGGGAGCGTAAGCGCGCGATCGAAATCCGGCCCGTCTCCATAGAGGATTATTTTTCCCGCTCGCGGCCGAGCCAACGGCAGGATATCTGGGTGCGCCTGACCGGACCGGTGCCGGATGACCGACTCTATCAGAATGCGGTGCTCGCCTATCTCTCGGACATGACGCTGCTCGACGCGGCATTGCATGTGCATGGAACCTCGGTGTTCGATCCGCGCCTGCAGGTCGCGAGCCTCGACCATGCCATGTGGTTTCACCACCCGTGCAAGCTCGACGACTGGTTGCTCTATAGCCAGGACAGCCCCAGCGCCTCGGGAGCGCGCGGCTTCACCCGCGGCAGTCTTTTTACGCGGGATGGTGTCCTGATTGCGTCGGTGGCGCAGGAGGGGCTGATTCGTAAAAAGGCAAATGATTAAATAAAGTGCAAAATTATAAAATTGCACTTTATTTGGGCGACAACTGCGCCGCGAACTGCCGCTTTATTAGGTTCCTAAAGTAATTACCTTATATATCAATGGGTTATAATTGTGTCACGAATCTGGCACGTCCTTTGAATGTGTATCTCCGGTCGCTGCTGAAATATGTCGGCGGCAAGGAGAGTCGGCTCCGTGCCGAGGGTAAACAAAGGATGGGAAACCAGATGAAAATTGTGATGGCCATTATCAAGCCGTTCAAGCTCGATGAGGTCCGTGAGGCCCTCACGGCTGTCGGCATCCAGGGCCTGACTGTGACCGAAGTGAAGGGTTACGGGCGCCAGAAGGGGCATACCGAAATCTACCGCGGCACGGAATATGCCGTCAGCTTCCTGCCGAAATTGAAGATCGAGGTCGCGGTCGCAACCGAAATCGTCGACAAGGCTGTCGAGGCCATCGCATCGTCCGCCAAGACCGGCCAAATCGGCGACGGCAAGATTTTTGTGTTTTCGATTGACCATGCCGTGCGCATCCGTACGGGCGAAACCGATTCAGAAGCGCTGTAAGACACGGCCGATCAGGGAGTTATTTGCAATGACGTTTTCTAAGCTTTCCTCCACTCTGGCACGGGTGGGTACGCTTTCTGCGGCCCTGCTTGCGCCGGCGATCGCTTTCGCGCAGGACGCAACGACCGCTGCTGCCGCGGCGCCAGTTCCGGACAAGGGCGACACGGCCTTCATGTTCATCTCCACCATTCTCGTCCTCTTCATGCTCGTGCCGGGCCTTGCTCTGTTCTACGGCGGCCTCGTTCGTTCGAAGAACATGCTGTCCGTACTGATGCAGTGCACGATGATCGGCGCGGTCGTCATGCTTCTCTGGGTATTCTACGGCTATTCCTTCGCCTTCGGCGGCGGCACCAGCCCGTATTGGGGCGGCACCGCCAAGATGTTCCTGTCCGGTGTCTCGACATCGACGACGGCGGCAACCTTCTCCAAGGGCGTCGTCATTCCGGAATTCATCTTCATGCTGTTCCAGATGACCTTCGCGGCCATCACGCCTGCCCTGATCATCGGCGCCTTTGCCGAGCGCATCAAGTTCGGCGCATCCGTTCTCTTCTGCGCGCTCTGGGCGACATTCGTCTATTTCCCGATCGCGCACATGGTCTGGGACTCCAACGGCATGCTGTTCAAGATGGGCGCGCTTGATTTCGCAGGCGGCACGGTCGTTCACATCAATGCCGGTATCGCCGGTCTTGTCGGCGCCATCCTCGTCGGCAAGCGCGTCGGTTTCGGCAAGGACATGATGGCTCCGCATTCCATGACGCTGACCATGGTCGGCGCTTCCATGCTCTGGGTCGGCTGGTTCGGCTTCAATGCCGGTTCGAACCTCGAAGCTTCCGGCGGCGCGATGCTCGCCACCGTCAATACCTTCGTCGCGACGGCAGCCGCCATCATCTCCTGGTCGGTTGTTGAAACCTTCACCCGTGGTAAAGCCTCCATGCTCGGCGGCGCTTCTGGCATGGTTGCCGGTCTCGTTGCCATCACGCCTGCCGCCGGTATTGCCGGCCCGATGGGCGCGGTCGTCATGGGCCTGATCGTTTCGCCGCTGTGCTACTTCTTCGTCTCCGTGGTGAAGAACAAGTTCGGCTACGACGACACGGCTGACGTTTTCGGCGTACATTGCATCGGCGGTATTTTCGGCGCTCTGGCGACCGGTATTTTCGCCAGCGCATCGCTCGGCGGCATCGGCTATGCTGAAGGCGTCACGATGAGCAGCCAGCTCATGGTTCAGCTCACCGCAGTCGTCACCACCATCCTGTGGTCCGGCATCGGTTCGGCCATCCTCTACAAGGTCGTGGACATCATCATCGGCCTGCGTGTAGCGCCGGAAGCCGAACGCGAAGGTCTCGACCTCGCGTCCCACGGCGAAGCTGCTTACCACAACTCCTAATCCAAGAGCTTGCGGCGGCGGGTAAATCCCGGCGCCGCTGAACTTCCCGTCGCGGCCTATTTCATCAAAAATAAGTCGCTCTTGGCCCGGACCTTGGTTCGGGCCTTTTTTTGTGCCGGTCAGCCTTCGCCGCACAGCCATAAATTTGCGGATAAGCCCGCCGCTGCATGCATGGTTAACATGCCATTAACCCTCCTCTGATTAGGTAGAGGTGACGTACTGGGTGAGTGGGCATGACGCCGATTCGCGCGTGCTTTCGACAACGAACGGGCTGGATATCATGGGCAGAAGCAATTCGGCAGCGCTGGGCGGTCCCCCCGACCGTTTCTCGCTTTCGGGGGTGGTTTGGCGGCAGGTGAGGGGTCTTATCGGCTTCGCGCTGCTGTTCCTGCTGGCGCTCGCGGTCGCTGCGCTCGCCACCTGGAACGTCATGGACCCCAGCTATTCCTATGCAACGAGCAACGCGCCGACCAATATATTGGGTTTTCCGGGTGCCGCCTTCGCCGACATCCTGATGCAGGCGCTCGGCCTTGCCTGCGTCGTGGTGATGCTGCCGGTCGTTGCCTGGGCTTTCGCGCTGATTTCCAACCGCAAGATCCATCGTCTGCCGGCCCGTCTCGGTGCCTGGGTCGGCGGTTCCATCGTTGCCGCCGGTTCCATCGCCTGCTTCCCCGCCCCTCCGACCTGGCCGATCCCCAATGGTATCGGCGGCGTCATCGGTGATATTCTCCTGCGCTTCCCGGCCCTTTTCATCGGCACCTATCCGAGCGGCGTCTTCGCCGCCGTGTTCGGCACGGTTCTCGCCATCCCGGCTGCCTGGCTCATGCTGTTTGCCGCCGGCCTGGTCGGCCGCAGTCTTCCGGAAGACGAGGAGAGCGAAGAGGATTACGAGGAAACACAGAGCCGCGCCCGCAGTGTCGGCGAGGATGATGAGGATGACGACCGCGGCGGCTTCCTGGCCTTCGGTGCGCTCATGCATTCCTGGTACAATGCGCAGGCCCGCCTTCGGCGCCTGTTCGGCATGGGTCCGCGCAAGCGCCGCGACCATGCCTTCGATGCGCCCTACGACTTTAACGATGACGAATTCGGCACGCTGAACGAGCCGGCGCGCGCCAAGGCGCCGGTTGTCCGGGGCGAGCGCGTCGAGCCGTCGCTCGATGGCGGCCCCACCCCGCGCCGCGTGGTATCCCCGCCGTCGATCAGCATGGGCGACGACGACGACGAGGATGATGATGCGTCCTACGAGCGCGATCCGCCACGTCCGGCGGGCATCCTGCCGGATGACGAGGAAGACGAGTGGGCGTTGCGCGCCGCTTCGTCAAAGGGCCTGGGCGGCCAGGCCGGCCCGCGTGTCATTCCAGCCGCCCCGCGGCCGAAGCCCGGCGCGCGCGCAGAGCGCGAAGCACAGACCTCCTTCATCCGCTCCTACGGCTTTCAGCTTCCCGCCGTGCACCTGCTTGCCGAGCCGAAGACCATCGTTCGGGATGCGACGCTATCCTCCGATGCACTGGAGCAGAATGCCCGCATGCTGGAAGGCGTGCTTGAGGACTTCGGCGTCAAGGGCGAGATTATCCACGTCCGTCCCGGCCCGGTGGTCACGCTTTACGAACTGGAGCCGGCGCCCGGCATCAAATCCTCGCGTGTCATCGGCCTTGCCGACGATATCGCCCGCTCGATGAGCGCGATTGCCGCTCGCGTCGCCGTCGTTCCCGGCCGCAATGCCATCGGCATCGAATTGCCGAATTCCACGCGCGAAACCGTCTATCTGCGCGAGCTTATCGCCAGCCGTGATTTTGAGACGTCCAAGGCCAGGCTTGCCATGGCGCTTGGCAAAACCATCGGCGGCGAGCCCGTCATCGCCGATCTTGCCAAGATGCCGCATCTGCTCGTCGCCGGCACGACCGGCTCGGGCAAATCCGTTGCCATCAATACGATGATCCTGTCGCTGCTCTACCGGCTGACGCCGGAACAATGCCGCCTGATCA
Source organism: Martinezella rhizogenes (assembly GCF_000799715.1). Classification (GTDB taxonomy): domain Bacteria; phylum Pseudomonadota; class Alphaproteobacteria; order Rhizobiales; family Rhizobiaceae; genus Rhizobium; species Rhizobium rhizogenes_C. The sequence goes on along the minus strand of NZ_JUHG01000020.1, from coordinate 236,159 downwards.
TGATCGACCCGAAGATGCTGGAACTGTCCGTCTATGACGGCATCCCGCATCTGCTTTCCCCGGTCGTTACCGATCCGAAGAAGGCCGTCGTCGCGCTGAAATGGACCGTCCGAGAGATGGAAGAGCGCTACAAGAAGATGTCGAAGATCGGCGTGCGAAACATCGACGGCTTCAACACCCGCGTCGAGCAGGCCGTCGCCAAGGGCGAAGCGATCAGCCGTACCGTCCAGACCGGTTTTGACCGGCAGACCGGCGAGGCGATCTATGAGACCGAGGAATTCGACCTGAAGCCCATGCCCTATATCGTCGTCATCATCGACGAAATGGCCGACCTGATGATGGTCGCCGGCAAGGATATCGAAGGCGCGGTGCAGCGCCTGGCGCAGATGGCGCGCGCCGCCGGCATCCACGTCATCATGGCGACGCAGCGGCCCTCCGTCGACGTCATCACCGGCACGATCAAGGCGAACTTCCCGACGCGTATCTCCTTCCAGGTGACCTCGAAGATCGACAGCCGCACGATCCTTGGCGAGCAGGGTGCCGAACAGCTCCTCGGCATGGGTGACATGCTCTATATGGCAGGTGGCGGGCGCATCCAGCGCGTTCACGGCCCGTTCGTCGCCGATGGCGAGGTCGAGGACATCGTCTCCTATCTGAAGACGCAAGGGTCGCCGCAATATCTCGAGGCGATCACCGCCGACGACGAGGACGACGAAGACGGTCACGGCCCGGCGGGCACGGCCAATCTTGCCGATTCGGACGACCCTTACGATCAGGCGGTTGCGATCGTTCTTAGCGACGGCAAGGCCTCGACCTCCTACATCCAGCGACGCCTCGGCATCGGCTACAACCGTGCCGCCTCGCTGATCGAGCGCATGGAGGAAGAAGGCGTGATCGGCCCGGCCAACCATGCCGGCAAGCGCGAAATTCTCGTTCCTACCAAGGCGGATATTCTGGATCGCTGAGGCCATGGGCCTCTTTTCCCGTCGTATATCCCGGCTATGTTCAGGGAAATTTGATTGCGGCCCACAACCGAGCATGGGCCGCTGCGCCATGAAGACGCCGATTTTGCGCGCCATGGACAAAGCATGAAGGAGAATTCGATGAAAAAGACCGATGCGCTGCCCTCGTCCCGCGTGACCCTGACCCGCCGCCATTTCCTTGGCGCTGTCGTGGCCGCGGGGGCGGCAAGCGTGGCGCCTGTCGCCGTCTTCGCGCAGGCGCAGGCCGCGTCCCTCAATCCCGGCGTGGCGCAGCAGATCGCTGATCACTTCTCGTCGATCAAGAGCATGAAGGGCGGCTTCCTGCAGATCGGGCCGCGCGGCGACCAGATGAGTGGCAGCTTCTTCATCCAGCGTCCCGGCAAGATGCGCTTCAACTACGACCCGCCGTCGCGCATGCGCGTCATCTGCGACGGCAACAACGTCCAGGTCATCAACGACCAGACGCGGACGAAGAACATGTATCAGCTGTCGAAGACGCCGCTGAGCCTGCTGCTTGCCAACAAGATCGATCTTTCCGCCGACATGGTGCGCAATGTCGAGGCGCAATCGGATCTCACCAAGATCACGCTCGGCAACCGCACCGTCTTCGGTGATTCGACCATCGCGATGATCTTCGATTCCAAGACCTACGACCTGCGTCAGTGGACGGTGATCGACCCCCAGGGCAAGACCACCGATGTCATCATCAACAATGTGAAGACCAATGTCTCGTTCGACGACAGCGTCTTCCGCATCGACTACACGCGCTGATCGCCGTCTCTGACTTCGGCAACAGGGGAAGCGCCGAATGGCGCTTTCCTTTCACTCAAAGCCGGTCTAAAGCCTTATCCTGACTAGAGCGTTTCACGGAATCGCTGAACTACTCTAGCTGTCTGTTTTGACGCAATCCCGGACGGAAAACCGCTGCGCACTTTTCCTGGAATTGCTCTAAGGAAAGGGCTTGGCATGGGATTTTCGATAGCGACCTGGAACATCAACTCGGTGCGGTTGCGCATGCCGATCGTCGAGCAATTCCTGATGCAGTCCCGGCCCGATATTCTCTGCCTGCAGGAAACCAAGGTTCCGAATGAGCTCTTTCCCTATGCGCCGCTGCGGGCGCTCGGCTATGAGCACATCATCGTCCACGGTCAGAAGGGCTATCATGGCGTCGCCATCGCCTCGCGGTTTCCGCTGACCGAGGATCATCGGCAGGATTATTGCAATGTCGGTGACAGTCGGCATATCTCGGCGATCTTTGAGCGCGGCGGTCGGCGCGTGCGGGTGCATAATTTCTACGTTCCGGCTGGTGGCGACGAGCCCGACCGGACGATCAATCCGAAGTTCGGCCACAAGCTCGACTTCATCGAGGAGATGAAGCGCCTGCATGCCAATGCCGAGCAGAATACGTCCGCCATTCTCGTCGGCGATCTCAACATTGCGCCGTTCGAGCACGACGTCTGGTCACACAAGCAGCTGCTGAAGATCGTCAGCCATACGCCGGTCGAGACCGATGGCCTGCTTGAGGTCATGAAGCGCGGCGCCTGGCTCGATCTGATGCGCCAGAATGTGCCGGAGAGCGAGAAGCTTTATACATGGTGGAGCTACCGCGCCAAGGATTGGGAAGCGGCCGATCGTGGCCGACGCCTCGACCACATCTGGTCGTCCTCCGACCTCGGCCCGCTGCTGCAGCGCATCGATATCCTGAAGGCCGCACGCGGCTGGGATCGCCCATCCGACCATGTTCCGGTGACCGCGCATTTCAATCTTTGAGACATTGGGGCCACCTCGATCCTTCGAGGCTCCAGCCTTCGGCCTCCGCTCCTCAGGATGAGGTGGTGAGAATCTCGCGGCTGGGCGAGACCATCGGCCCTGATGATAAGGATGTAGCTCGCCCCGCCCTCATGGTGAGGTGCGCAGGCTCCTGAGCCTGTCGAAGGGGCCGGAGCCTCGAACCACGAGGGTCGGCCTCGGCAGCCGCCAAGGCCGGAGTCTCAGGAAAAGCGCCCGAGCAGCGCTGCCGTTTGCCTGGCGAGGGCAGCGAAACTTTCTCGGATGCGATTCTGGATCAGCAGGCCGGCGTCGGGATATTCCTCGATCAGCCGGTGAAACAGCGCCCGCGTGATACGCATGACATCGGATTCCTCCAGCGCCACGGCTGTGTATTTGCGCTCCACGAGGGTGACCAGCGCCAGCTCGGAGAGCATGGTGCCGGCCTGCACCGTGGCTTCGACGTTCGACTGTCCGGAGGCATCGACGGTGGTGAGCTCGAAGCTGCCCTTGGCGACGACGTAGGCGCATTCGGCCGGGGATTTCTCCCTAAACAGGGTCTGGCCCGGCGAGACATGGCGACGGTCGGCGCCGAAGGCGATCAGCCGCAACGGCTCTTCGCCCATGCCGTGGAACAGCGGCAGTTGCGACAGCAGGCGGATATCGTCGGTCAGCGCCATGTTGAATGCCTATGGAATAATCTTGTAGCCGCCGTTTTCCGTCACCAGAATTTCAGCGTTGGAGGGATCGCGCTCAATCTTCTGGCGCAGGCGGTAGACATGGGTTTCGAGCGTGTGGGTGGTGACGCCGGAATTATAGCCCCAGACCTCTTCAAGAAGGATATCGCGGGTGACGACCTTCTGGTCGGCGCGATAGAGATAGCGGATGATTGCCGCTTCCTTCTCGGTCAAGCGGATCTTCTGGCCGTCTTCCGTGGTCAGGAGTTTCTGGCTCGGCTTGAAGAGATAGCGGCCGACGGTGAAGGTCGCGTCCTCGCTCTGTTCGTGCTGACGCAGCTGCGCGCGGATGCGGGCGAGCAGCACGGCGAAGCGGAACGGCTTGGTGACATAATCGTTGGCGCCGGCTTCGAGGCCAAGGATGGTGTCGGAATCGGTGTCATGGCCGGTCAGCATGATGATCGGCGACTTGAAGCCGTTCTTGCGCAGGAGCTTCACGGCTTCGCGGCCATCCATATCGGGCAGGCCGACATCCATGATCAGGAGATCCACGGGTGTGGCGCGCGCGGTCTGTACGCCCTTGCCGGCGTTCACTTCCTGCAGAACCGTGAATTCCTCGTAAAGCGACAATTGCTCGACCAACATTTCGCGCAGGTCGTTATCATCATCCACCAGTAGAATGGTGCGTGCGGTCATGCCGTTCCGGTCCTCGTTCGTTTGCCTCCCAAGTCCTACGCCAAATTGCGTTTTTAGCAAGTCGGGAGGCGGCTCAGGCTTGGTCGTCCAGTTGAAACTGCTATGATTTCAAATCAAATCACGCGCAAAGCAAAAACTTGTGAGAAAATTGGAAAAGACAAGGGTAGGCGGTAGGCGGACCGCTTCTGCAATCGTCGTTCGCCCCGCGCCGGGAAAGCCGACGCGTGCGTTGGTGCAGTTCGGGCCGCTGACGATCAGGGCGGCGATCGGCCGTTCCGGGCGCAGCACGCTGAAGCGCGAGGGTGATGGGGCGACGCCGATTGCGTCCATGAAGCTGCTTTATGGCTTCACGCGGGGCGATCATGTCCGCTTCCTGCGTACCCCCTTGCCGATGCGGCGCATCCACAAGGATATGCTCTGGTGCGACGAGCCGGAGGACGCCAATTACAATAGGCTCGTCAAGGCGCCGTTCAAACCGAGCCATGAGGAGATGCGGCGGCACGACGGGCTCTATGACATCTGCCTGGTGCTCGACTGGAACATAGGTTCGCGCCGGCGCCATCGGGGCTCGGCCATTTTCTTCCATCTGATCAAGCCCGGCTATGAGCCCACCGCCGGCTGTATCGCCGTCGATCTCAGGGACATGCGGCGCATCATCGGCTTTTTGCGGAAGGGCACGACAGTTCGCGTCCTTTGATGGTCATGCCGGGGTGATAATCGGGCAGTCTCGCCTTATATAGGTTTCCGGAGGGCGCATCGGTTGCGGTGCGCGGGGAAATCCCAGGCTTGTCGTTCGGGTTCGTTCGCGCCGTCACTCCATCCACGCCCAAGTCATTTTGGAGAGATATTGTGACCAATCAATCGACAATCACTTTCAACGACGGCAATTCCATTCCGCAGGTCGGCCTCGGTGTCTGGCAGACGCCGGAAAACGTCGCGCCCTCGGCCGTCAGCACCGCATTGAAGGCTGGCTATCGTCATGTCGACACCGCCGCCATCTATGAGAATGAAGACGGCGTCGGCGAGGGCATGCGCCAGTCCGGCGTCGCCCGCAAGGACATCTTCCTCACCACCAAGCTCTGGAACGAAGCCCAGGGGTTCGATACGACCTTGAAGGCTTTCGACGAGAGCCTGAAGCGGCTCGGCACCGACTATGTCGATCTCTATCTCATCCACTGGCCGGCGCCGCGCCGCGACCGCTACGCCGATACCTGGAAGGCTTTCCTGCGTCTCAAGGAAGAGGGCCGTGCCCGCTCGATCGGCGTTTCCAACTTCGCCAAGGAGCATCTCGACCGCATCATCGGCGAAACCGGCGTGACGCCGGTGCTGAACCAGATCGAGCTGCATCCGACCTTCCAGCAGAAGGCACTGCGCGAGGTGCATGACAAGCTCGGCATCAAGACGGAGTCCTGGAGCCCGCTCGGCCAGGGTAAGCTCTTGACCAACGCCGTGATCGGCAAGGTCGCCGCCAAGCACGGCCGCACGCCAGCCCAGGTGATCATCCGTTGGCACATCGACAACGGCCTGATCGTCATCCCGAAATCAGTGACCCCGAGCCGTATCGAGGAAAACCTCAAGGTGTTCGACTTCAAGCTCGATGCCGAGGATCTGGCGGAGATTGCCAAGCTGGATTCGGCTGGCGGACGTATCGGCCCTGATCCGCTGACGGCGACGTTCTGAACGGGCCATAGGGTTCGATTTCTGTTTGTTTTCAGAGGCCCGGGGCGTCAGCTCCGGGCTTTCGTCGTTTCATGAAGTGGTTTCCAGCATGTTGTTCGTCGCCGGCCGCTCGGCCTGCAATCCCTTTGCCAGAAACTCGACGACGGCGCGAACCCCCGGCAGTTGTCCGCGCCGGTGTGTGGTCAGGATCGAGGTGGCGACCGTGCCCGCCGTCCAAACAGGCAGCAGGCGAATGACCTGTCCGAGATCCATTGCCGTCTTGCAGCTGGCTTGCGGCAAACAGGCGATGCCGAGGCCAGCGACCGCCGCTCGTAGCAGCACCAGCGTCTCATCGGCGACGAAACGGCAGCGCGGCGATACGCTGATCGCGCCCTTATCGACGTGCTGGAGACGCCAGGCCTTCGCCGTTTGGGAGACAAGCAAACCGTCGTGATTTTTCAGCTCATGCGGATCGGCGGGACGTCCATGTTTATCGAGATAGCCGGGTGCCGCCACCAGGATCAGATCGTCCATCGAAACCTGTCTTTGCAGCAGCTCCGAATCCGGCAGCGGCGCAAAATGATTGCGCACGGCAATATCGAAACCTTCCTGAACCAGATCGACGAAACGATCGGTTGCATGGATCTGCAATGTGAGTTTCGGGTAAGCCGCGGCAAGGGCAGGGAGATGATCGGCCAGGAAGAATTGGGCAGCGGGAACCGACGCCGTGATCCTGACGATGCCGCTGGGCTCCACATGGCGCTGACGCACCGCGCTCTCGGCGGCTTCGGCCTCTATCAATGCCGCGAGCGCGTGTTCATAGAAGTCGCGTCCCGGATCGGTGAGCATGAAGCTGCGAGACGTCCGGTGCAGCAGACGTGTCTCGAGATTGGTCTCCAGCGCGGCGACGCGTTTGCTGATCGTCGATTTCGGCATGCCCAACCGCCGCGCCGCGGCAGCGAAGCCGCCACTGTCGACTGCCTGAACAAAGATCTGCAGATCATTGAGGTTGAGCGCCATCAGCAATGTCCATAAATAGAGACTTTTGGTTCGAATTTACCAGCCTACTCAATCAAAGTCTACAAATCCATATCTCCGATATCGAGGTTTGGCCTCGCTACAGGAGATGAAATATGGAACCGGTACTTTTCTACGGCGTCCCTTCGGGATGCTCCTTCGGATCGATCGTCGCGCTCGAATGGCTGGGCAAGCCCTACCGACTGTCCCGCATCGAGATGGTCAAGGATGACTTCATGAGCGGTGACTACCGCTTCATCAATCCCGTCGGCGAAACGCCCGCCTTGATCACAGGCGAGGGCGCCGTGCTGACCGAGAGCATAGCCATTCTCAATCATCTGGGTGTCGGCGGCATCGAGACCGGATTGGCATTTGCGCAGGGCACACCGGAATTCGACAGGCTCAACCGGATGCTGGCCTTTCTCAATACCGCGTTTTTTACCTCCTTCGGCCCGCTTTGGTATGTCTACGAACATGGCGGCGAAGAGGCTGCAAAAGCGGCATTGACAGACTATGGCCGCTTCAAGGTGCGCAAGGCGCATGCCGATCTCGAGGCGATGCTGGGTGACAAGCAATGGCTATTGGGTGACCATAAGACCCTGGCCGACGCCTATTTCATCGGTATCGGCAGATGGACCGACTATCATGATGTGGTCGATCGCGAAGACTATCCCAATCTGGCGCGGCTCTATCGGCAGCTTGAAGACGATCCGGCCGTGGTGTTCGCGCATGCCATGGAAGACGGAAGGTCGGCACAGTCGGCCGGCGGCTATCTCGGAGATATCAGTGTCACCGATGCGCTGAAGCGCGTCCGCCGAGAGGTTTAGAATCCGGCACGGATCTGGTCAGGATGGTGGCTGCTGACAGCGGTGGTTTGATCGTCTGGAATTCAAGCGGAAGTGACACCTTCCGCTTTTCATCTATCGATCTGGAGTTGCTAGCGAAGCTTCAAAGCCGGCTAAATACTTTCCAAGCAAGTTATTCAGGGCGTCCTTCTCCTCTTCCGTGAGGCTCGACACCAGCCGGGCCTGCGTCTCGACATGGGCAGTCACCGCAGCGTCGATCAATGCAAAGCCTTTTTCGGTCAACGACACCAGAAAGCTCCGGCCGTCATCGGGATTGGGGCTGCGGGCAACGAGGCCGGCTTTTTCCAGTTGATCGATGCGGTTGGTCATCGTGCCGGAGGTCACCATCATGGTGGCGATCAGGTCGTTGGGGGAGAGGGAGTAAGGCGCGCCGGAGCGGCGCAGGGTCGCCAGAACGTCGAAATTCGCCCTGTTCAGATCAAACTGTGCAAAGGTCTTGCCCATCTCGCGACCAAGGTGGTGGGCAAGGTTTCCGATGCGGCCGATCAGGCCCATCGGGGCGACGTCAAGGTCGGGCCGTTCCCGGTGCCATTGAGCGAGAATTTTGTCGATGCGATCCATGCGCAGACATCGCCACGGAACTATCTTGACGTCAAGGTATTTTCAGTTATCTTGAGATCAAGATAAATTTAAGGCTCGTGCCATGACCCGCAATTCCGACCTGCTGCTGACCGCGATCGCGCCGGCGATCTGGGGGAGCACCTATCTGGTAACGACCGAACTCCTGCCGGCCGGCTATCCGCTGACGGTCGCCATGCTGCGTGCCTTGCCGGCGGGGTTGCTGCTGCTTGTCATCGTGCGGCGGTTGCCGCATGGCATCTGGTGGGTGAGGTCGCTCGTTCTTGGGGCGCTGAATTTCTCGATTTTCTGGTGGATGCTGTTCATCTCGGCCTATCGGCTGCCGGGCGGGGTGGCGGCCACCGTCGGCGCGGTCCAGCCGCTGATCGTCATCGTACTCGCGCGCCTGCTGCTCGGTTCGCCGATCCGTGGTCTTTCCGTTGTCGCGGCGATTGCCGGTATTGTCGGTGTCGCGCTCCTCATTTTGACGCCGCAGGCAACGCTCGATTCGATCGGCATCCTGGCGGGCATTGGCGGCGCTTTCTCCATGGCGGCGGGCACGGTGCTCAGCCGCCGCTGGCGGCCGCCTGTCTCCCCACTCACCTTCACCGCATGGCAGCTGACGGCCGGCGGCCTGCTATTGCTGCCCTTCGCCCTGATGCTTGAGCCGCAGCTTCCGCATCTGACGGGCGCCAATATTCTGGGCTTTGCCTATCTCGGCCTGATCGGCGCGGCACTCACCTATATTCTCTGGTTTCGCGGCCTGTCGCGGCTGGAGCCGTCCGCCATCTCGCCGCTCGGCTTCCTCAGCCCGACGACCGCCGTGATCCTCGGCTGGTGGGTACTGGGCCAGCAGCTCAGCCCGATACAGATATTCGGTATCGTCATCGTGCTTGGCAGCGTCTGGCTCAGTCAGCGGGCGCAGCTGGCTCTGTCGGCTGAGAGACCAGCGCTCGCTGAACCCTCGACACTCACGTCGAAGCAATAGGGGCGGCATAAGGCAAACGAAAAAGGCGGCCCGGAGGCCGCCTTTTTGCATTCAATCAGCTGAAGCCGATCAGTTCCATTCGCGGATATCGACGAAGTGGCCGGCGATTGCCGCTGCCGCTGCCATGGCCGGCGAGACCAGATGGGTGCGGCCCTTGAAGCCCTGGCGGCCTTCAAAGTTACGGTTCGAGGTCGAGGCGCAACGTTCGCCCGGCTTCAGGCGGTCGTCGTTCATGGCAAGACACATCGAACAGCCCGGTTCGCGCCAGTCAAAGCCGGCTGCCTTGAAGATCTTGTCGAGGCCTTCGGCTTCCGCCTGCTCCTTGACCAGACCGGAGCCCGGAACGATCATCGCATCGACGGTCGAGGCAACAGTCTTGCCTTCGACGACCTTTGCGACGGCGCGCAGGTCTTCGATGCGGCCGTTGGTGCAGGAGCCGATAAAGACGCGGTCGATGTTGATCTCGGTCATCGGCGTGCCCGGCTTCAGGCCCATATAGTCGAGCGCGCGCCACTTGGAGGTGCGCTTGTTCTCGTCCTGGATCTCGTCCGGGTTCGGAACGATGCCCTGGATGGAGACGACGTCTTCCGGCGAGGAGCCCCAGGAAACGATCGGCGGCAGGGCGGCGGCGTCGAGTACGACGACGCGGTCGTAGTGAGCGCCTTCATCTGTCTGCAGCGTCTTCCAGTAGGCGATCGCCTGTTCAAGCGCTTCGCCCGTCGGCGAGCGCGGCTTGCCCTTGATATATTCGAAGGTGGTTTCGTCGGGGGCGATGAGGCCGGCGCGGGCGCCGCCTTCGATCGACATGTTGCAGATCGTCATGCGGCCTTCCATCGACAACGCGCGGATGGCTTCACCGGCATATTCGATGACGTAGCCGGTGCCGCCGGCTGTGCCGATTTCGCCGATGATGGCAAGGATGATGTCCTTGGCGGTGACGCCGGCCGGCAGCTGGCCGTCGACGCGCACCAGCATGTTCTTCGCCTTCTTCTGGATCAGCGTCTGGGTCGCCAGAACGTGTTCCACTTCGGACGTGCCGATGCCATGCGCCAGCGAGCCGAAGGCGCCGTGGGTCGAGGTGTGGCTGTCGCCGCAGACGATGGTCATGCCAGGCAGGGTGAAGCCCTGTTCCGGGCCGATGATGTGAACGATGCCCTGGCGCTTGTCGCTTGCCGAATAATATTCGACACCGAATTCGGCGGCATTGGTGGCGAGCGCCTCGACCTGGATACGACTTTCCTCGTTCTTGATGCCGAGATGGCGATCGGGCGAGGTCGGAACGTTGTGGTCGACGACGGCAAGCGTCTTTTCCGGGGCACGGACCTTGCGGCCGGTCATGCGCAGGCCTTCGAACGCCTGCGGCGACGTCACTTCATGAACGAGGTGACGGTCGATGTAGAGAAGACAGGTGCCGTCGGCCTGGCTGTCGACGAGATGGTCATCCCAGATTTTATCGTAAAGGGTACGTGGAGCGCTCATGGCTACAGATCCATATTGGCATTGTCGAAACGGGGGTCGAAATGGGGGTTGACGGCTCAGGACCGCCGGCCTTGGGCTTGATCAGCGAAGTCGGCTGTTGAGCGCGCCCGAAATCATCGCAAAGAATCGTGCCGGCAGGCGCTTGTGGTCCTGCAGCACAAAAATCGTGACGAATTGTCCGTCTTTGCTCATGATCCTAGTCATGGCGTTGCTCATATCAATTTTCCGATGTCTCGGCAATGCTGACGTTTGGCCGTAGAGGATTGTGATGACGCTCCACGTCAGCGCACATGCCGTTCCCGCATCCGCTTCTCGAACTTGCGCAGTACCAGCGACAGGCCGATCGTCAGGATCAGGTAAATATAGGCGAGGATCGAGTAACTTTCAAAGTAGCGGAAGGAGCCGGACGAATAGATCTTGGCGAACTGGGTGATGTCGGCGACGCCGAGCACCGAGACCAGCGAACTGTCCTTCACCATCGCAATGAAATCGTTGGAGAGCGGCGGGAAGATGACGCGAAAGGCCTGCGGCGCGACGACATGACGGAAGCGCCGGTAGCGTGACAGGCCGAGCGCCTTTGCCGCCTCGATCTGGCCGGGATCGACAGACTGGATGCCGGCGCGAAAAATCTCGGCGATGAAGGAGGCATAGGCGATCATCAGCGCCGCGATCGCCCGCCACATCAACGGCACATCGCGCACCACGAGAGGTTCGGTCCAACCGGCGGAGATGAGAGGAGAGGTGACGGTGTTATAGAGCGCGACGAAGGCGGGGGCGCCGACGAAGGCGATATAGGACAGCAACACCAGGATCGGGATGCCGCGAATGACCTCGACATAGAAGCGGGCGATCTGGCGCAGGATCACGCTGTCGGAGATGCCCAGCAGCGCAATGCCAAGACCGAGTGCCATCGCCAGCGAGAAGGCGACGAGCGTGACGAAGATGGTGGTGCCGATGCCCTGAACAATGGTCGTAAAGACTTGGGCGTAGAGGCCGCTGGTGACGATGGCGATTGCAGTGGCAATGCCGATGAGAATAAGGACGACCAACCACCAGGGAAAGTCGTCCTTGCCATGGTTCCCGCTCGGGCCTGCTTGCAGGGCCATCAGAGCGGGCTTCCGATTTCAGATTGCATCCGGCTTACTGGCCCATCTTGTAGTCGAGGAACCACTTCTTGTTCAGCGTCTCGAAGGTGCCGTCAGCCTTCAGGCTGGCGATGGCGGCATTGATCGGGACAACAAGATCGGAACCCTTCGGGAAGATGAAGCCGAAATCTTCGGTGCCGAGCGGGCCGCCGATCAGCTTCAATCCGCCATTCGAGGTGTCGACATAGCCCTTGCCGGCGGTGCCGTCGGTCAGAACCACGTCGACGTCGCCGGTCTTCAGCGCCTGCACGGTGGCGCCGAAGGTTTCGAACAGTTTGATGCGTGGGTTCTGCTCATTGCCGTCAAGCACTTCGTAGACGGCGGTGTAGAAGGGGGTCGTGCCCGGCTGCGCGCCGACCAGGCCGTCCTTGAAGGCGGAGAAGCTCTTGGCGTCGGTGAAGCGCTTTTCGTCGCCGCGCACCAGCATGAATTGCTGCGAGCGCATGTAGGGATCGGAGAAGTCGACCTTCTCCTTGCGGTCTTCCTTGATGGTGATGCCTGTCATGCCGATGTTGTACTGGCCCTGGGAGACGGCCTGGATCATCGCATCCCAGCTCGTGTTCTGGTATTCGACCTTGAAGTTCAGCCGCTTGGCGATCTCGTTCATCGCGTCATATTCCCAGCCGATGGCCCTGCTGGTTTTGGGGTCGACGAATTGCAGCGGCGGATAGGCATTCTCGGTGACGACGACGACGGTCTTGCCGTTCAAGTTCGGCAGGTCGGCGGCGAAGGAGGCGAAAGGTGCTAGCACCAGGGCCGTGAGGCCCAGAAGAAACGAACGACGGAATGCCATGGAAATTCCCCTTATAGCGTGTTGGAAAATTGTCATATTTTTAAAGCCGATGGCAAGGCTATTGCCACGGTCGTCACGATAAAAACAGAAAAGCCGCTCCAAAGCTGGTGGCTTATGGGGAATTTCTCTTCGCGCCCAGCTGCCCTTGGTTGCCCCAAACGAAAAAGGCGGCCCGAAGGCCGCCTTGATGTCCACAATCCGAAAGGATCGAGATTTATTCTGCTGCCGGTTCAGCGGCTGCTGCTGCTTCCGCTGCAGCGGCGGCTTCGGCTGCTGCCTTTGCTTCGGCGGCTTCAGCTGCTGCCTTCTCGGCTGCGAGAGCCTGGGCTGCGGCAACCTTTTCGGCTTCGATACGAGCCTTTTCCGCGAGAAGGGCCTGACGCTCGGCGTCGTTGAGCTTGCGGGCGCGGGTGCCGGTGTTTTCAACGATACGGGCGGCCTTGCCGCGGCGGTCGCGCAGGTAATAGAGCTTGGCGCGACGGACCTTACCACGGCGAACTATTTCGACGCTTTCGATCATCGGCGAGTAAACCGGGAATACGCGCTCGACGCCTTCGCCGTAGGAGATCTTGCGGACCGTGAAGTTTTCCTGCAGACCGCCGCCGGAGCGGGCGATGCAGACGCCTTCATAGGCCTGGACGCGAGTACGGGTGCCTTCCGTGACCTTCACGTTGACGCGAACGGTGTCGCCAGCGGAAAAGTCGGGGAGCGTGCGCTTGGCTTCGATCTTGGCGGCCTGTTCGGCTTCCAACTGCTGAATAATGTTCATGTTATCAACCTTCGTTGTTGCTTCAACAGCCAGAGCGCCCTGAGTGCTCTATCCCTGGTCGGACCTTGCGGCCTCGCCTCGGATATATGCCTGTAAAGGCAGGGGCGAATGCGTCTGCTTTTCTTTGGTGGTTGATGGGAAATTTCCCATACCGGCCGCGCACATACCCTATTGCCGTGGGTTTGTCACCCCTTGGCGGGGGAATTTCATGCGCATGAGGCAGCTTTTTAGGCGTTTCGCTGTGTGAGCGGCGTCTGGGCAACTTAAATACTAAGCGATGGCTGTCTACGTCGAATTTAGTGTTTGTGTCAAAAACCTCAAGCCACGATCCATTCCAGCAGCGCGTTCTGTGCATGCAGGAGAAAGGCCTTGGCCGCTTTGCTCTGGTACGCCCGATGGGTCATCGCGTCCGTGGTGACCTCCTGTCCCCTGGCGACGGGCGGGCAGGGGAGGAAGATCGTGTCGGGGCGGCACTGATCAAGGATGGCGGCCGATACCCGGTAGTCCCGTAGCTCGGCTTGCGCGGTATCATCAGGCCAACAGTCCGTGACGATCACGTCGGCGTCCAGCAGTTCCTCCATGTCCGTGCTGGTGCTGAAGTTCGCGTTCGAAAGATCCCTGTCGTGGACGTGCCATTTCTCCGGATAGATCTGCGTGACCTTGATCGGCAAGGCGAGCGAAGCCTCGACCCATGATCGCAGGATATTGGCGTCAGGCGCGACGCCGACGACCTTGAGTCCGTCAACGCGGCCTCTTCTGCTCTTGACGTAAGCGAGGTCGCCCAGCGTTTCGCACGGGTGGTTCGATTTGGTCCGGGCATTGACGACGGGTGTTTCGGCGGTTGCCGCCAGCTCACGCAGGGCTGTCAGCAGCTTTGTGCGGACAATCAGAACATCGAACCAATTATCGAGATAGCCGGCGAGATCGGCGGTCTCCTCCCGCGCGTTGAAGCTGATCGGCGCCTGCACGCAGATGCCGCCCATCGCCTGCACGCCGAGGCTGAAAGCCGTGGTATTCCTCCATCCGCCGTTGTCGGCAATCAGTGCGACATGCCTGCCTTCCAGGCTCCGCGGCATGCGCCGATCGGCCCAGGCACCGGCCAGGACATTGGCGCGGTCGAGCAGCGAAAGAATGAGGTCTGGTGGCAGATCGTGGAATTCGAGAAAGCTTTTTCCGGTTCTGCCAGGCATCTTCGCTCCGATACATGAGACATGTCCATGATGTCATTAGCATCTGAAAACCGTCGGCTCGCAAGAGTTCTCAGCGGTCATTCGATAGTCTACGGGACAAATCCCGCATCGGCTTTTGGCAGCCACTGGGCAATTTGTTCTGGCGTAAGATTTCCTCCGCACAATATCGTTGCAACCCGAGCCCCCTGCATGGTCGTGGCCGTTGCCAAAACACCTGCCAATCCCGCTGCGCCTGCCGGTTCAACGAGCCGATTCCACCTGGAATGCGCGAACCGCATGGCATCGATGATACAGGCATCGTCGACAAGCACGATGTCATCGATCGTCGTCGCCAGCCAATCGACGGCAACCGGAACCGGATCGCGCACAGCGATCCCATCCGCGATCGTCGTCGCCTTATCTGTCGGAACGGGCCTGCCTGCCAGCCATGAAAGCTGCATGCAAGGAGCGCCTTTCGCGGCGACGGCAATGACTTTGGTTCCGGGCGATGCCGTCTTGAACCAGCAGCCGATCCCCGCTGCCAGGGCGCCATTTCCGAGAGGCACAAAAACCGCATCGATATTGCCGAATGCCTCAGTGAGTTCGGCCGCGATTGTTCCGGCACCTTCCGCGATGCTGGCGTTTGCACCATCCTCCACGAACGTTGCCCCGCTTTCTAAGGCGTGTTCCCGCGCTCTTGCTTTCGCTGCGTCGAAGTCATCCCCAAACAGAATGACTCCCGCCCCGAGCCTGCGCATAGCCTCGATCTTCAACGGGTTTGCGGAAAGGCTGGCGAATACGGTCAACTCGCGGTTCAATTTTGCCGCGCCGCAGGCGAGCCCTTGGCCAAAGTTGCCTGCCGACGCTGTGACCAGTGGTCCTTTCTCCGCGCTTGTGTGCGCCAGGTAATAACCGGTGCCCCTGCCTTTGAAGCAACGGATTGGATTATCTGTTTCATCCTTGACGGCGAGCGTCAGGCCGAGTGTAGCGTCGGTGAGCAATGCCGAGTTCAGGAAGATCGGATCGATCCGACGTCTGGCATCGACAATATTCGAAGAGGATAGCTGAGATTGTTTTGTCATGGGGGCAATGATAAATCTGATTGACGCGGAAAATCATCGATCTTCACGGTAGATGCGCTGTTCTTCCGCATCGAAGGCTATATGTTCGGGAGAAATGCGCGTGGATGAGAAAGACCGCGAGATTCTGCTGATCCTGCAGGGCAATGCTGACCTACCCGCAAAAGCTATCGCGCAAGCCGTCAATCTTTCGCCTTCCGCGGTTGAACGGCGTATCAGCAAGCTCAAACGCGAGGGCGTGATCGACCGGATCGTCGCTGTCGTCAGTCCCGCCGCCGTCCGTCGGAGCCTTAGAATTCTGGTCGAGATCGAAATACAAAACGAGTATCGCCACAATCTTGAAGCGTTCCAACGTTGGCTTGTCCAGGCACCGGAAGTCCAATCATGCTGGTACGTCACCGGCGACGCTGACTTCGTTTTGTCGGTAACGGTGCGGGATATTGATGAATACAACGCCTTTATCGAGCGGATGATGACAGATCAGGGAGAGCTAGTGCGCAAGTACAAAAGCCTGATAGCGCTCAAAACCATCAAGCATGGGATGGCACTTTCAGTGGATGAATAGGGCGTCGCCGGACGTTATCACCGGTGAACTGGCCCATGTGGGCACCGCCGAGATTTTGGGAATTTCCCAGACCTGCGGCCGCATGTAGCGTGGGTGCCCCCAACAGGCCGCCTTCGAAGCTATCTTGCAGGCCTGAGAGATCGTTGCCGATGACGTCTTAGGGGACGCGGCGGCTTACTTCACCAATATGAAGTTGCTCCCCAGACGAGATCCAGAAGAACGAAGGCTATGTAGGCAAGGTTCCTCATGGGATTACACCGATCTGGTCAGGCCGCCGTCGACTTTCAGATTCTGGCCGGTGATATAGCCCGCGCCCTCCGATGCCAGAAAGGCGACGGTCGCCGCGATTTCAGCACTCGTGCCGTAGCGCTTCATCGGCACGGCATCGCGGCGCTCGTCCGCCTTCGGAAGGCTGTCGATCCAGCCGGGCAGCACATTGTTCATGCGGATATTGTCGGCGGCATAGGTATCGGCGAAAATCTTGGTGTAGGCGGCGAGGCCGGCGCGGAAGACGGCCGATGTCGGGAACATTGAAGACGGCTCGAAAGCCCAGGCGGTGGAGATGTTGACGATTGCGCCGGACTTCTGCTTCTGCATGATCGGGGTGACAAGTCGTACCGACCGAATGACGTTCATCAGGTAAACGTCCAATCCCGTGTGCCATTGCTCGTCGGTGATGTCGAGGATGGGCGCTCGCGGGCCATGTCCGGCGCTGTTGACCAGGACATCGACGCGCCCCCATTTTTCCACCGTCGTGTCGATCAGGCGCTTGAGATCGTCGTTGGATTGATTGGAACCGGTGACGCCGATGCCGCCAAGCTCGGCGGCGAGTGCTTCACCCTTGCCGGAGGATGAGAGGATGGCGACCTTGAACCCGTCGGCGGCCAGACGCCGGGCGCTCTCCGCTCCCATGCCGCTTCCTCCGGCCGTGATAACAGCTACTTTTTCTACTGACATCTCTCGTCCTCGCTTTTCGCGGGCCAGTGGCATAAATTGCCCGCTTATGGAGATCAGAATAACATCTTTCGCTCGCGATCACGAAGCAGTTCCATTATCATTTATCAGTAGAAAAACTATCGTATGAGCAATGTTCCCGGTTATCTTCCGTCGCTCAACGCCCTCAAAGCTTTCGAGGTTGCCGCGCGGCATCTGAATTTCCGCGCGGCGGCCGAAGAGATCGGCGTCACGCAGGGGGCGGTCGCGCAGCAGGTCCGGGGGCTGGAAGCCGAACTCGGCGTGAAGTTGTTCGAGCGTTTGCCGCGGACGCTGGCGCTGACCGGGGAGGGACGACGTTACATCGCGGATATCAGGCGCGCCTTCGAAATCATCGCGAGAGCAACGGGTGAGCTGAAACCGCAACCGGTCCGCCTTACGATCAGCACGACGCCTACATTCGCCTCGAAATGGCTCATCCCGCGCCTGCCCGACTTCACGACCAGACATCCGGACCTCGACCTCCACATCCTCGCGACCGAGCGCATGTCGAGTTTCCAGTCGGACGGTGTGGACCTTGCCGTGCGCTATGGCCGGCCACCGTTCGGGCCGGGTCTGGCAAGCGAGCTGTTGTTCGAACAGGAGATCATCGCCGTCGGGAGCCCCATGCTACTGGCCGATCGGCGGTCACCAAAGACCTCGGAGGAACTTGCGGACTTCACGCTTCTGCACGATGCCCATAACTTCTGGCCGGAGTTCATCGAAAAACATGTCGGCCAGCTCGAGCAGAGCTCCTTCAAGGGGATCAGCTTCAGCCAGACATCGCATGCGATCGAGGCCGCGATCGCCGGACAGGGCATCGTTCTGGCAAACAGGGATTTCGTTCAGCGGGATCTGGAGGAAGGCCGCCTCATCCGGTTCCTGGAGGGATCGCTGCCTGGGCCGTCAAATTTCTATTTGGTATGGCCTCGTTATCGAAAATCCAGTTCCATCGATGTGGTGGTCGCGTGGATGATCGAAGACGCAAACAAGACCTGATCACGGCGGCATCAAGTGGTGTCGGATCGGCAGTCCAGTTTATCGCCGCTACTTCGCTGGCTGCTTCTCCAGCAAATCCGGCCTGCGCTCTTTCGTCAGCTTCTCGGCTTCCTGCCTTTGCCATTTGGCGATGGCGCCGTGGTTGCCGGAGGTCAGGACGGCGGGGATTTCGCGCTCTTCCCAGACCTGGGGGCGGGTATAGTGCGGATGCTCCAGCAGGTCGCCCTCGAAGCTCTCGTGCTGACCTGAGAGATCGTTACCCATGACGCCGGGCAGGATACGGACGATGGCGTCGAGCAGGATCAGCGCCGCCGGTTCGCCGCCGGAAAGGATGTAGTCGCCGATCGAGACCTCTTCGAGATCGCGGCCGTCGATCACCCGCTGGTCGACGCCCTCGAAGCGGCCGCAGACGATGATGACGCCGTCGCCGGCGGCAAGTTCGCGCACGCGCTTCTGCGTCAGCGGCTTGCCGCGCGGGCTCATCAGCAGGCGCGGGCGATTGTCGTTTTCGGACACATGGTCGATGGCGCGGGCAAGCACATCCGGCTTCAACACCATGCCGGCGCCGCCGCCGGCCGGCGTATCATCGACGGTGCGGTGCTTGTCGGTGGCGAAATCGCGAATCTGCACAGCGTCCAGCGCCCATTGCCCGCGCTCCATCGCCTTGCCGGCAAGGGACGCGCCGAGGTGGCCGGGAAACATCTCGGGATAGAGCGTCAGGATGGTCGCCCGGAAACTCATGGCGCAATCACTTCCAATTGGTGGTTACTTCTTCGTCTTGCCGGGCGGTTTCGGCGGCTTGCCGGTGAAATCGTCAGGGCTGTCGATCAGGCCGGCGGCCATGGGATCGATCAGGATCTTGCCGCCTTCGAGATCGATTTCCAGCACGGCGGCCTCGGAAAAGGGGATCAACACCGGGCGCTTGCCCGGCCCCTTCAGTTCCAGCAGATCACCTGCGCCGAAATCGTAGACGCCGCTAACCGTGCCATAGCCAGTGCCCTTGTCATCGACCGCTTCCAGGCCCTCGAGATCGGCATAGAAGAACTCGTCGTCCTCCAGCTCGTCATCCGGCAGGTTGTCGCGTTCGACATAAAGTTCCAGCCCGTTCAGTGCCTCGGCGGCGTCGCGATCGTTGACGCCGCGAAAGCGGACGATCACCACGTTCTTGGCCTCGCGGATTTCCAGCACCTCGAAGCTGCGGCCGTCCATGCTGTGCAGATGGCCGTAGTCGCCAAGCGCCGTGGGGTCGGAGGTAAAGGCGCGGACGCGCACTTCGCCCCGCAGGCCCTGCGCGGCGCCGATGGTTGCCATCAATACCGGGTTTTCAAGTTTCGTCATGGTCTCGTTGCCGACTGCCGGAGGATCGATTGCGTTCTCTCATAAGATGAACGCGCAGGAATAGGAAACAAAAAACGGGCGGCATGTCGCCATGCCACCCGCTTCAGATCGTCGTTAGGGCTGATTATTCAGCAGTAGCAGCGGCGGCGTCAGCAACCTTCTGTGCCTTTTCAGCGGCGCGTTCCTGGGCGCGCTTGCCCGGCTTTGCCTTTTCCGGGTTGCTCTTGACTTCGCGCGTGGCAACGCCGGCTTCGGCCAGGAAGCGCAGAACGCGGTCGGTCGGCTGAGCGCCGTGGTCGATCCAATGCTTGATGCGGTCGGCGTCGAGTTCAACGCGCTTGGCATCGTCCTTGGCAAGCATCGGGTTCCAGGAACCGACCTTTTCCAGGAAGCGGCCATCGCGCGGCGAACGGGCGTCGGCGATAACAACGTGGTAGTACGGGCGCTTCTTGGAACCACCGCGGGCGAGACGAATTTTCAGTGCCATGTTTCTTACTCCTTAGGCTTTTTGTAACCGCTTTTTGGGGCGGCGTGGTTATTTGACGTTGCTGAGATCAGCAGCGATCTGTTCGTGATGCCGGATGACTTCCTTGATGACGAAGTTCAGGAACTTCTCGGCGAAATCCGGGTCCAGATTGGCGTCCCTTGCCAGGAGGCGCAGGCGTTCGATCTGGAATTCCTCGCGCGCCGGGTCCGCCGGCGGCAAATTGTACTTGGCCTTCAGCACGCCGACCTCTTTGGTGCAGCGGAAGCGTTCGGCCAGCATATGCACCAGTGCGGCATCGATATTGTCGATCGACTGGCGGTAGTTGCCCAATTGGGCCTTGATGTCTGGATCAATCATGGGGGTCAACGATCCTTCTCACTTCTTCTTCGGCAAACCGGGCAATCCTGGGAAACCACCGCCGAGGCCCGGCAGCTTGGCGCCGCCCAGGCCTGGCAATCCACCACCACCGAGGCCGGGCATGCCGCCGGGACGGCCGAGACCGGCGGCTTCGGCCTGCTTCTGCAGGGCTTCCAGCTGCTTGGGGTCCATGTTCGACAGGTCGGGCATGCCGCCGCCCATACCCCCTAGGCCGCCGCCGAGGCCCATCTTGCCGGCAAGGCCGCCCATCATCTGCTTCATCATGCCGCCTTTGCCCTTGCCGCCCATCATCTTCATCATGTCCGCCATCTGGCGGTGCATCTTCAGAAGCTTGTTGATGTCGGAGGCGTCGGTGCCAGAGCCGCTAGCGATGCGCTTCTTGCGGGAGTGCTTGAGGAGATCGGGATTGGCGCGTTCCGCCTTGGTCATCGAGGAGATGATGGCGATCTGGCGCTTGAACAGGCGATCGTCGAGGCCGGCGGCGGCCATCTTGTCCTTCATGCCGGACATGCCGGGCATCATCCCCATGATCCCGCCCATGCCGCCCATCTTCTGCATCTGGCCGAGCTGGTCGGCCAGGTCGTTCAGGTCGAACTTGCCCTTGGCCATCTTGGCGGCCATGGCGGCCGCCTTCTCGGCGTCGATATTTTCTGCGGCCTTTTCGACCAGCGAGACGATGTCGCCCATGCCGAGGATGCGGTCGGCGATGCGGCGGGGATGGAATTCTTCCAGCTCGCCCATCTTTTCGCCAACACCGATCAGCTTGATCGGCTTGCCGGTGACGGCGCGCATCGAAAGCGCTGCACCGCCGCGGCCGTCGCCGTCCATGCGGGTCAGTACCAGGCCGGTGATCCCAACGCGGTCGTCGAAATTGCGGGCGAGGTTGACGGCATCCTGACCGGTCAGGCTATCGGCGACCAGCAGGATTTCGTGCGGATTGGATTTCTTCTTGATATCCGCCATCTCGACCATGAGCGGCTCGTCGATATGCGTGCGGCCGGCGGTGTCGAGGATGACGACGTCATGGCCGCCGAGCTTGGCAGCCTGCACGGCGCGGGCGGCGATATCGGTCGGCGACTGACCGGCAATGACCGGCAGCGTGTCGATGCCGGCCTGGACGCCGAGCTGGCGCAATTGCTCCTGCGCTGCCGGACGGCGCGTGTCGAGCGAGGCCATCAGGACCTTCTTGCGGTCGCGGCTGGTCAGGCGGTGGGCGATCTTCGCCGACGTGGTGGTCTTGCCCGAGCCCTGCAGACCGACCATCATGACGACGACCGGGGCCGGCGCGTTGAGGTCGATGCCGACGCCCTCGCCGCCGAGCATCTCGATCAGCTCGTCATGAACGATCTTGACGACCATCTGGCCGGGCTTGATCGATTTCAGGATCCCGGCGCCGACGGCCTTTTCGCGGACGCGGTCGGTAAAGGAGCGTACGACATCCAGTGCCACGTCGGCTTCGAGCAGCGCGCGGCGAACCTCGCGCAGTGCTGCGGAAACATCAGCTTCCGAGAGCGCGCCGCGGCCTGTCAGTCCATTCAGAATGGAACCAAGACGGTCCTGGAGGTTTTCAAACATCGTTTCTTCCTTATCGATCGCTCGGGGCTTTTGATTTGCGCCTATGCCTTATCTTTCTCGGCTTCGCCTCGAAAGGGACATGCGCGGGTCATCGCCCGAAAACGTCGTGCTTTTCCATGACGAAAACAAGACGCAAAGCCAAAAAGCACCCGAGGGCGCAACGCGCTGTCGGGTGTTGACCTCCGGGATCTCTTTATACCTTTAAGGGTCCCGGTCGGTGGCTCGGAGGCTTGTGCTCGTCGCAGATGAGCCGGGATAAACAGGAAACGGGCGGCAAAGTCAAGCCAAAGGGCAAAAATGCCACAGCCCGCCAATGTGACCAGCCAGGGCCGCGAATGGGATTTCGCTGATGGCACAGTTCGCTATTGTTGTATCCACCTGCCGCGATGATGTGATTCCCCGAGACAGACGCGAATGAACGATTCAGCCCTGACCAATCTCCTGACCGCCTGCCGCGTCTACAGCGGTGGTCGTGTCGATGCGCGCTTCAATGAGGCGGCGCAGGCCTTTTATGCGGGTGCCAAGGCGCAGCCGAAGATCGTGTCGCGGGCGGCGCGCGAGCTGCGCGGCCTGCCGCCTCCTGGCGCGGCGATCCTGGCGAATATGCTGGGCACCATCGCCGAGACGGGTGGCTCGCCGGAGCGTAGCGGTCCGGCCGTATGGGAGCTTTATCTTGCCTGGTTGCCGCAGGTTCATCGCGGGTTTGCAAGTCGCAAGCCCTTGAGCCCCCGGCAGCAGCAATTGCTGGAGGCTTTTCAGCTTGTTGGCCAATCGGTCGTCTCGCATCTTGCCATGATGCCTGATGAGCGCAGGCTGGCGCGGGAAAATGCTGGCCTCATGCGGCAGCTTCAGGATTTGCAGGATCATACGCCGGGCGCTGCCTGGGTGCGCCAGATGTTTCTCTGCAGCAGCGATGAGCTGATCATCCTGCACCAGCCGAGCCGAAGGGGCTTCCGGCTGCGCTATGAGAACATTGCCAATTGCTGCCACCTCTTCACGCTGATCCAGGCCGCTCTGGGCGAAACCCTGCCAGGCGGACGCGTGCCCAACAGGTTCATCGTCGACATGGCGCGGTGCGTGACGTTGGTGGAGGACGGGACGGACGAGGCCTGGTGGCACTATGGCGCCCCGACAAGTCACGCTGCTATTGCGGGCGAGGCCCCCGTCGACAGCATTCCGCGTATCGACGGCAAGCAGGTCATCCTTCTCTCGCCCGCTGTTGCCGGCGCCCCGCTCTGGGATACGAGTTTCTTTACGCCGCAGCTCTTTGCGATGCCGGCGAATGTCGTGATCGAAAGCGAATTGACCGCGGCGGAGAGCGGCGAATGGTTGGCAAAGGCCGGCGTGTCGACGATAAAGGAGGCTGGTACGCCATGACAGACGCATCCGGCTCCGGCAAAAAGCAGAACCCCTATTACCAAGGTCCCGTTTCCGACCATTATGACGGCTTGCGGTTTTTCAATCCCGAAGGCGTCGAGCCGGGGAACCTTCTCGACGTCATGAAATGGAAGCTCGGCGGCGGACGGGCGCGCTGGCCCAATCCGGTCGTCAGCGCCTTTCCTCCGGCAAAACCCGACAGGCATGTTTTCGGCGACGCGTTGCGCGTGACCATGGTCGGCCATGCCTCGATGCTGATCCAGGTGGCGGGGCTGAATATCCTGACCGACCCGGTGTGGTCGGAGCGGGCGAGCCCTTTCACCTTCGCGGGGCCGAAACGCGTGGTGCCGCCCGGCATCCATTTCGAGGATCTGCCGCCGATCGATCTCGTGCTGGTCTCGCACAATCACTACGACCATCTCGATATGGCGACGCTGAAGCGGCTGCACGAGGTCCATGCGCCTGATATCGTCACGCCGCTTGGCAACGACATGATCATCAAACGCGGCGTTCCCGGCGCGAAGATTGCCACCATGGACTGGGGCGACCATCTCGCCATCAGCGACAGGGTGACGATCGATGCCGAGCCCTGCCATCACTGGTCGGCGCGCGGGGCAAACGATCGACGCATGGCGCTCTGGGCCGCCTTCGTCATCACCACGCCGGCGGGCAAGATCTACCATGTCGGCGATACCGGCTTTCATGGCGGTATCAATTATGAGGCGGTTCGGCAAAAGCACGGCGGCTTCCGCCTCGCCATCCTGCCCTTCGGCGCCTATGAGCCGCGCTGGTTCATGCGCGGCCAGCACCAGAACCCGGCGGAGGCGGTTCGCGGCATGACGCTCTGCAACGCAGCACATGTCGCCGGTCACCATTTCGCTACCTTCCAGCTGACAGATGAGGCCATGGATGCCCCGGTGCGGGCGCTGGATGCGGCGCTGAAAGAGCAGGGCGTGGAGCCGGATCGGTTTCGGCCGTTGAGAGCTGGGGAAGTGTTCGACGTGCCGGTTGTCTGAGAGACAACACACGGACAAATCGGATCGCGACGATCGTCAACGCGATCCGATTGCAAGAGCCCTTGTTTGCCCGTCATGCATCATTCGTTGATGTCAGGCTCCACGAGCTTTGCCAGGTTTCGCAGCGACTCCTGCCAGCCGAGATAGCAGGCTTCCGGCGGGATGACGTCCGGCACACCCGCCTGAGTGATGTTCACCTCGGTTCCGACCAGGACCTTTTTCAAGATCACGGTCACCTCCATTTCGCCGGGCAGGTTGGGGTCGTCGAATTTGTCCGTGTAGCGCACCCGCTCGCCGGGAACGAGTTCGTGAAATTCACCGCCGAAGGCGTGGCTTTTGCCTGTGGTGAAGTTGCGGAATGACATTTTGAACGTACCGCCGACTGTCGGCTCCAGGCTATGCACGGTGCAGGCAAAGCCATTGGGCGGAAGCCACTTGGCGAGCGCGTCCGCCTCGATGAATGCGCGATAGATCTTCTCCGGGCTGGTCGCCAGGACGCGATGCAGGCGTATGGTATTTGGCATGGTTATCATCCTTTCGAATTGATGAATTGGACGACCCTAGGACGAACGATATTTCAACAATCCGACATTGGATCGAATTTTTATTGAAATAAATTGCGATGGTCATCATGCGGCGGGATTGTGATCAAGATCAGGTAAAGACCGGCTTCAACCGCCACCAAAGCGAAGTGAAGCCAAAGGATGCCTCCAAGGCCAGAGACCATCACCCCACTGGTAATTCCCCCACATTTCCGCCATATACAGCTCGAAAACACTGACGGACATACCAGCATGAGCAATACGGTCGAATTCGCGCGGATGAACGGGCTTGGCAACAAGATCCTGGTTGTCGACATGCGCGGCCGGAAAGATGTGGTGACGGCGGCGGCCGCGATCGCGCTCAATGCCGATCCGGCGACCCAGTTCGACCAGATCATGGCGATCCACGACCCGAAGGCGGAGGGTACCGACGCCTGGATCGATATTCTCAATTCCGATGGTACCAAGGCGCAGGCCTGCGGCAACGGCACGCGCTGTGTCGTTCAGGCGCTTGCCGCTGAAACCGGCAAGAAGGTGTTCACCTTCCAGACCGTTGCCGGCATTCTGAATGCCGTCGAGCATGAGGACGGCACGATTTCCGTTGACATGGGCAGGCCGGTGTTCGACTGGGACAAGATCCCGCTGGCCGAGGAGTTTGCCGATACGCGCCGCATCGAGCTGCAGATCGGGCCGATCGACAATCCTGTCCTGCATTCGCCTTCGGTGATGTCGATGGGCAATCCGCATGCGATCTTCTGGGTCGACAAGGACCCGATGTCCTACGATCTCGCCCGCTTCGGCCCGTTGCTCGAAAACCATCCGATGTTTCCCGAGCGCGCCAATATCACGCTGGCGCAGGTGCTCTCGCCGACTTCGCTGCGCACCCGCACCTGGGAGCGCAGTGCCGGATTGACGCTTGCCTGTGGTTCCGCCGCCTGTTCGTCTGCGGTCAGCGCCGCCCGCACCGGCCGCACCGGCCGCAAGGTGACAATCGACGTCGCATCCGCTCCGGCTTCTGGCCAGCTCACTATCGAATGGCGGGAGAGTGACGACCATGTCGTCATGACCGGGCCGGCAGAATGGGAATGGTCTGGCTCGGTCGATCCGGTGACCGGCAGCTTCACGCGCGCTCAAGAGCAGGGGGCTCTGGCGCGGTGAGCGGGGTCGAGGTCATTACCTTCGGCTGCCGTCTCAACACCTACGAATCCGAAGTGATGAGGGGCGAGGCGGAGAAAGCCGGGCTCAACAACGCCATTCTGGTCAATACCTGTGCCGTCACCGGCGAGGCCGTGCGCCAGGCGCGCCAGGCGATCCGTCGCGCGCGCCGCGACAATCCGCATGCCCGCATCATCGTCACCGGCTGCGCCGCGCAGACGGAGAAGCAGACTTTCGCCGACATGGCCGAAGTCGACGCCGTGCTCGGCAATGAAGAGAAGCTGACAAGCGCATCCTATCGCTCGCTGCCGGATTTCGGCGTTTCGGCGGAAGAGAAGCTGCGGGTCAACGATATCATGAGCGTGCGCCACACCGCGCCGCAGATGGTCAAGCATATCGACGGGCATGTGCGCGCCTTCATCCAGGTGCAGAACGGCTGCGACCATCGCTGCACCTTCTGCATCATCCCCTATGGCCGCGGCAATTCCCGCTCCGTGCCAATGGGCGCGGTGGTGAGCCAGGCGCGCAATCTGGTCGAAAGCGGTTATCGCGAGATCGTGCTGACCGGCGTCGATGCGACCAGCTATGGCGGCGATTTGCCGGGCGAGCCGACGCTCGGCCTTCTGGCGAAGACGCTTCTGAAGCAGATCCCCGAGATCCGCCGTCTGCGGCTGTCGTCGATCGACAGCATCGAGGCGGACGCGCATCTGATGGACCTGATCGCCGACGAGCCGCGCTTCATGCCGCATCTGCACCTGTCGCTGCAGCATGGTGACGACATGATCCTGAAGCGGATGAAGCGGCGGCATTCGCGCGCCGATGCCATTCGTTTCATCGAGGATGTCCGGCGTCTGCGGCCGGAGATGAGCTTTGGCGCCGATATGATTGCCGGTTTCCCGACCGAAACGGACGAGATGTTCGAAAATGCCGTCAGCCTGGCGGAAGAGGCTGGCATCGCGCATCTGCACGTCTTTCCCTATAGCCCACGCCCCGGCACACCGGCGGCACGCATGCCGCAGCTCGACCGGGCGCTGATCAGGGAACGGGCCGCTCGCCTCCGCATGGCTGGACAAAGGCTGCATCAGGCCCATCTCGACAGTATGGTCGGCACGCGGCAATGGCTGCTTGTCGAAAACAACGGCCTGGCGCATACGGAAAACTTCACGCTTGTCGCAGCACCCGGCCTTCAGCCGCGCGACCTTGTGCAGGTGGCAATCACCAGCCACAATGGCAAGCACCTCGACATGCAACTTGCGGCCGCCGACGCGGCCTGACCCCACGGAATTTTCATGGCGCTTAGTTTCATCAAAAAAGTCTTCACCTTCGGCCGTGAAAAGCCGGCGGAAGAAAAAGCGCCGGAGGTTGTTGCACCGGACGTTGTGGAGGTTGTTCCCGCGCCGGAAGAGCCTGTGATGGACGCTTCTGTTGCGTCCGAGGTCGCCGAACCTGTCGAGCCCCCCTCTGTCCCTTCGGGACCGTTGGGTCGAGCCACGGGTCTCGACCCGTCCTCCGGACCCCACCACGAGGGGGGAGATCGGTTGGAGGATGCCGGGCCTTCTGAGCAAGAACAAGAATCTCTGGAACAAAAACAAGAATTTGACGAGCCGGTAGACGTTTCGGCCGCGCAAGTGCCGGAGACTTCCGAGCCAGCCGCAGACGAAGAAGTTGCCGCCCTATCGGAACAACCTGCCGACTCCGTGGCGGACATTGTGGCAGAGGAGGTCATTTCCGAACCGATCTCCCCCCTTGTGGGGGAGATGTCCGACAGGACAGAGGGGGGTGACGAGGCTCCGCCAAGCTCGGACCTCTCGTCGAAAGATACCGAAACCACCCCTATCCTCCCAAAAGGCTTTGCCACCGCCTCCAGTATCCCGGAAGTAGCTCCCGAAGCGCCCAAGCAAAAACTCTCCTGGTTCCAGCGCCTGCGCGCCGGTCTTGCGCGGACCTCTTCGCAGCTTACCGGCCAGATCACGGCACTGTTTACCAAGCGCAAGCTCGATGATCAGACGCTGCAGGAACTGGAGGATCTGTTGATCCAGGCCGATCTCGGCGTCGAGACGGCGATGCGGGTGACCGACACGCTGGCCTCGGAGCGCTACGGCAAGGACGTGACCGGTGAGGATGTCAGCCGGATCATGGCGCAGGAAATCGCCAAGGTGCTGAAGCCAGTCGCCAAGCCGTTGCAGCTCGATCTCAGCCACAAGCCGCATGTCATCCTCGTCGTCGGCGTCAACGGCACCGGCAAGACGACGACCATCGGCAAGCTGGCGTCGAAGCTGTCGGGCGCCGGGCTCAAGGTTATGGTCGCCGCCGGCGATACGTTCCGCGCCGCCGCCATCGAGCAGCTGAAGATCTGGGCCGACCGCACCAAATCGGAATTCATCGGCACCAAGCTCGGGGCCGACGCCGCCGGCCTTGCCTTCGATGCCTTCCAGCAGGCCAAGGCCAACAAGAGCGATGTGCTGATCATCGACACCGCCGGCCGGCTGCAGAACAAGACGGAGCTGATGGCGGAGCTGGAAAAGATCGTCCGCGTGCTCGGCAAGCTCGATCCGGATGCGCCGCATACCGTGTTGCAGACGCTGGATGCGACCACCGGTCAGAACGCGCTGAATCAGGTGGAGATTTTCCGCAACGTCGCAGGTGTGAACGGCCTGATCATGACCAAGCTTGACGGCACGGCGCGCGGCGGCATTCTGGTGGCGATTTCGGCCAAGCATAAGCTGCCCGTCTATTTCATCGGTGTCGGCGAAGGTGTAGACGATCTCGAGCCCTTCGAGGCCGAGGAATTCGCCCAGGCTATTGCCGGGATCAATCCCGGAAACGGCCAATGAGCGACAAGACCAAACTCGACGATAATGAAAGTGCCGCAATGACGACCAGTGACCGTGACCTCGCCCCAAGTGCCGCCGACAAGCATCATCCGCTGTTGAAGCTGGTGCTGGAACTCGGGCCGTTGCTGGTGTTCTTCTTCGCCAATCTGCGCGGCGAATGGCTGGTGCAGCAGTTTCCGGCGTTATCCGCTCTTGGCGGTCCGCTCTTCGTTGCGACGGGGCTGTTCATGGTGGCGACGGCGCTGTCTCTCATCGTCTCGAAGATCATGCTCGGCCATCTGCCGCTGATGCCCTTCGTCTCCGGGATCGTCGTCCTCATCTTCGGGGCGCTCGGCATCTATTTGCAGAGCGAAATCTTCATCAAGATGAAGCCGACCATCGTCAACGCCCTGTTCGGCGTGGTGCTGCTCGGCGGCCTCGCCTTCGGCAAGTCGCTGCTCGGCTATGTCTTCAATGCTGCTTTCCAGCTCGACGCCGAAGGCTGGCGCAAGCTCACGCTTCGCTGGGGGCTCTTCTTCCTGGTTCTTGCCGTGCTCAACGAAGTCGTCTGGCGCTTGTCGAATTGGTACTACCTGCCCGACGTCAAGGCAGCGGACAATCTCTGGGTGAACTTCAAGGTCTGGGGCACGATGCCGATCACCATCCTCTTCACGCTGTCGCAGATGCCGCTGATCATGAAGCACACGATCGAACCGCCGGCGGAGACCGAATGATGGCCACGCTCTCCGAGACCGAGAATCGTTACCAGCGGCAGAGTTTCTGGTTCATCGCCTGCGGCCTGGTCCTGCTCGTGCAGATCGTCGCGGAATATATGATGGGCCGGGTGCCGATCTGCACCTGCGGCTATGTCAAGCTCTTCGAACCCGCGGTCAATTCCAGCGGCAATTCGCAGCACATGGCCGACTGGTACACGCCGTCGCATATCATCCACGGCTTCCTGTTCTTCGGGCTGACCCATCTGATCATGCGCCGCAAGCCGCTTTCCATGCGCCTGTTCGTCGCCATGCTGATCGAATCCGGCTGGGAGCTGCTCGAGAACTCGCCCATTATCATCGACCGCTACCGTGCCGCGACGATCTCACTCAATTATGTCGGCGACAGCATTTTGAACTCGGCGATGGACGCGGTGTTCATGGTCGTCGGCTTCCTGTTTGCCTGGCGGGCGCCGGTGGCGCTGACCATCGTGATCGCCATCTTCTTCGAGCTTTTGACCGGCTGGCTCATCCGCGACAATCTCACGCTGAATGTCATCATGCTGGTTTGGCCGATCGACGCGATCAAGACCTGGCAGGGCGGGCTTTAAGAGGATTTTGAAGCTGGCCTTGTGGCCACCTCGTGGTTCGAGGCCTTGTTCCCTACGCTATCGCTTCGGCAACAAGGCACCTCACCATGAGGTGGGGCGTGCCCCCGTTGTATATCAGCAGCGAAGATCAGCCCTCATGGTGAGGTGCGGAGGCCCGTAGGGCTGGAGCCTCGAACCACTAGGGCGGGTGGTTACGCCCCCGGCTTCCCCAGCGCCTTTTCCATGGCCGGATACAGCCCTTCCTTCAGGCTGGTGGCCGTGAAAGGTCCGACCTGCTTGTAGAGGATCGTGCCGTCGGGGGCGACGAGGTAGGATTCGGGGATGCCGTAGACGCCCCAGTCGATCGCGGCCGAGCCATTCGGATCGATGCCGATGGCAGTATAGGGATTGCCCAGCTCGCCGAGGAAACGCAGGGCGTTTTCGCTGGTGTCCTTGTAGTTGATGGCGACGATGTTCAGGCGGCCATCCTGGGCGAGCTGCTTCAGGACGGGATGTTCCTCGCGGCAGGGGATGCACCAGGAGGCGAAGACGTTGACGAGCGTCAGCTTGCCCTTGATGGCGCTGTCGGTCAGCGGCGGCAGATTGGAGCCGTCAAGCGGCGCCATCGCCAGTGCCGGTGCTTTCGTGCCGATCAGGGCGGAAGGGATGGCGGAAATATCGGTGCCGTGGACTTCCTGATCATACATCACCTTGCCCACGGCGAGCGCAATGCAGGCAAAGACGACAAGCGGAATGAGCGCCATCAGATAGCGCGCGGTGCCGCCCGATTTCGGCTCGCCGCTTTTCCCGGTTTCGATGCTCATTGCGCCTTGTCCTTCGGCGCGCTTTGTGACCGGCGGCGGATGCCGGAGGCTTCGAGCACTGCCATTTCCTTGCGGCGCAGACGGCCGTCGATCCATGTCCAGGCGATGACGGCAACGATCATGGCGGCGGCGAAGCCGTAGGAGCCGTAGACGTAGAAGGGATGGGTCATGCTAATCCTCGCGGGCGGCCATGCGCGCGGCGATACGGCGCTGCGCGGCGATGCGGCGTCGCCAGATCTCGTTACGGATCGCCATCAGGTGCAGCGTGAAGAACAGCAGCGTGAAGGCAAGCGCCATGGTGAAGAGCGGCCAGAGAAATTCCGCATCGATGGCGGGGCCGTCCATGCGCATGAGGCTTTCCGACTGATGCAGCGTGTTCCACCAGTCGACCGAGAACTTGATGATCGGAATGTTGATGAAGCCGACGAGGATCAGCACGGCGGTGACGCGTGCAGCCTTCGACGGATCGTCCATGGCGCGGTTCAGCGCGATCAGGCCGAGATACATCAGGAAGAGAATGAAAACAGAGGTCAGCCGGGCGTCCCAGACCCAATAGGTGCCCCACATCGGCTTGCCCCAGAGCGAGCCGGTAACGAGCGCAATGAGGGTAAAGGCTGCGCCGAGGAGGGCTGCGGCCCTGGCCGAGACATCGGCGAGTGGATGACGCCAGACCAGCGTGCCGATCGCCGACAGGCTCATGATCGTGTAGCACATCATCGACAACCAGGCGGCCGGTACATGGATATACATGATGCGGACGGTATCGCCCTGCTGGTAATCGCCTTCGGTCGAAAACGAAAGATAGAGGCCGATCACGAAGAGGATGGCGGTGATCGCCGCCAGCCACGGGATCAGACGCGCCGACAACGCCAGAAACCGGGTCGGATTGGCGAGGTCGGAAAATCGGCTGATCGCAGGGCTGATATCGCTCATGCGATTTGTTTAACCCGATATGCTTTTGACGGCAATCGACCGGATCGCCTGAGATCGATCAATCCGTCGTGTTGCGCAACGCGATTGCCGCCGCCGCCGGGCCGAGCACGGCGAAGAACAAGGTGAGCGCTATCAGGATCAGGAACGGCGGCAGGAAGGGCTGCGGACCTTCGACGGCGGCATAGGTGGCGCTGACGCCGAAGATCAGCACGGGAATGGCAAGCGGCAGCACCAGGATCGACACCAGCAAGCCGCCGCGCGGCAAGGCGACGGCAACGGCAGCGCCGACCGCGCCGATGAAGGTGATCGCCGGTGTGCCAACGAGGAGGGTCAGGGCCGTCGCGCCGATCGCCGTTTCGTTCATATTCATGAAGAGACCGAGCAGCGGCGAGGCGATCACCAGCGGCAGGCCGGTCGCCACCCAATGGGCGGCGCATTTGGTCAGTACCGTCAGCACCAGCGGCGTTTCCTGCATCACCAGCAGATCGAGGGAGCCATCGTCGCGCTCGGCCTGGAACAGGCGGTCGAGGCCAAGCAGGGCGGAGAGCAGCGCGCCGATCCAGACGATGGCCGGGCCGATGCGCGACAGCAGCTTGAGGTCGGGGCCGACGCCGAAGGGAATGACGGCGACGACTGTCAGGAAGAAGAGAATGCCGATGAGCGCGCCACCGCCGGCGCGGACCGAGAGTTTGAGGTCGCGGAGGAAGAGGGCGGTCATGCGGCGAACTCCTTGATTTTATTATCGACGGAGGTCGCGGCTTTGCCCCTCACCCTAGCCCTCTCCCCGCAGGCGGGAAGAGGGGACGATGGAGCCAACCAAGCCCCTTCGCCCCGTGAAACGGGGAGAAGGTGGACTTGAGCGGTTACGCTTCGCGAAACCGAGAAAGGACGGATGAGGGGCCAGGTGGGACGTATGGTCATCCCCAAACCCCTTCATTCACCCCGGCAAACGCCGTCATCCGCATCTCCCGCGCATTCGCAAGTCCCAGCGGCTGATGCGTCGCCGCAAGCACGATCCCGCCCGCCGTCTGATGCGAGGATATCAGCTCCGCAAGCAGCCGGTCCGCTGCCGTATCCAGCGCCGCCGTGGGTTCGTCGAGGATCCAGATCGGGCGATAGGCGACCAGCAGCTTGGCGAAGGCGATCCGCCGTTGCTGGCCGGCGGAGAGGTAGCCGAAGGGGAGGTGGGTGATATCGGCAAGACCGACGGCTTCGGCCGCATCTTCGATGGCAAGACCGGCGCCGCCCTCGATGTCGCCTAGAAACTCCTTCCAGAATGTCAGGTTCTCCGCAACCGTAAGTTCGGATTTCATCGCATTGCGATGGCCGAGATAATGGCTGGCTTCCCCTGGCTGACGATCCGATTCTCCTTGTGAAGCCGTGAGAATCACCCGGCCTTTTTCCGGTCGCAGGAGGCCGGCGACGACACGCAAAAGTGTTGATTTCCCCGAGCCGTTTCGGCCCGTCAGGATCAGGGCCTCGCCGCCGCCCAAGTCAAAGGAAACGTTCGCGAAAATCAGGTCCTCGCCCCGCCTTGCGGCCAGGTTTTCAGCGCTTAGATGCATCAGCTCAGGCTTTCCCCGTTTTCGTTGTCGCAGTGCGAAAAAAATCTCAAATTTTGCGCTCGGCCACTCTGGCAAGTCTTTACGAAATTATCTATAAGACCGGCAACCACGCCAGCGGTCGGCGTGAATTTCATCCTTGCGCCGAACATAAGGTGTTTTGCCTTACGTGCGGACAGCGGAAATGGCCGTACCCGCATCCTGATGTGCATTAAAGTGCATAGGCGTTCGCACGACTGTGTTGGCTATCAGAAACGGGGTATCTCGTGTCTAAATCTCTTGACAGTTTCAATTGTCGGTCCACGCTGACCGTGGGCGGAAAAGACTATGTCTATTTCAGCCTGCCCAAGGCCGAGGCCAATGGTCTGCCCGGCGTTGCCAAGCTTCCCTATTCGATGAAGGTGCTGCTGGAAAACCTGCTGCGCTTCGAAGACGGGCAGACGGTCACCAAGGAACACATCCTTGGCGTTGCCGAGTGGCTCGTCAACAAGGGCACCGTCGAGAACGAAATCGCCTATCGCCCGGCGCGCGTGCTGATGCAGGACTTCACCGGCGTTCCGGCCGTGGTCGATCTCGCCGCCATGCGTGACGCGATGGTGTCGCTCGGTGGCGATCCTGAAAAGATCAACCCGCTCGTTCCCGTCGACCTCGTCATCGACCACTCCGTCATCGTCGACGAATTCGGCACGCCGCAGGCCTTTGCCCGCAACGTCGAGCTGGAATACGAGCGCAACGGCGAGCGCTACCGCTTCCTGAAGTGGGGCCAGCAGGCGTTCAAGAACTTCCGCGTTGTCCCCCCCGGCACCGGCATCTGTCATCAGGTCAACCTCGAATATCTCGGCCAGACCGTCTGGACGAAGGAAGAGGACGGCGAGACGATCGCCTATCCCGACACCTGCGTCGGCACCGATTCGCACACGACCATGATCAATGGTCTCGGCGTTCTCGGCTGGGGCGTCGGCGGTATCGAAGCTGAAGCCGCCATGCTCGGCCAGCCGGTCTCCATGCTGCTGCCGGAAGTCATCGGCTTCAGGCTCACCGGCAAGCTCAAGGAAGGCGTCACCGCGACCGACCTCGTGCTGACCGTCGTGCAGATGCTGCGCAAGAAGGGCGTTGTTTCCAAGTTCGTCGAATTCTTCGGCCCCGGCCTCGACGCGCTGCCGCTCGCCGACCGTGCTACCATCGGCAACATGGGTCCGGAATACGGCGCGACCTGCGGCTTCTTCCCGGTCGACAAGGAAACCTTGAACTATCTCGACATGTCGGGCCGCGCGAAGGATCGTATCGCACTGGTCGAAGCCTATTCGAAGGCGCAGGGCATGTGGCGCGACAACGACGGCGCCGACCTCGTATTCACCGATACGCTGGAACTCGAGCTTAGCGACGTCGTGCCGGCCATGGCTGGCCCGAAGCGTCCGGAAGGCCGTATTCCCCTGGAAAACATCGCCTCCGGTTTCGCCGGCTCGCTGGACACCGAATACAAGAAGCCCGGCCAGCTTTCGAACCGTTATGCGGTCGAAGGCACGGATTTCGATCTCGGTCATGGTGACGTGGCGATCGCCGCCATCACGTCGTGCACCAACACCTCGAACCCGTCGGTGCTGATCGCTGCCGGTCTTCTCGCCCGCAACGCCGTCGCCAAGGGCCTGAAGAGCAAGCCGTGGGTCAAGACCTCGCTCGCGCCTGGATCTCAGGTCGTCGGCGAATATCTCGCCAAGTCCGGCCTGCAGGCCGATCTCGACAAGCTCGGCTTCAACCTGGTCGGCTTCGGCTGCACCACCTGCATCGGCAATTCCGGCCCGCTGCCGGCGCCGATCTCGAAGACGATCAACGACAAGGGCCTGATCGTTTCCGGCGTTCTCTCCGGCAACCGCAACTTCGAAGGCCGCATCTCGCCTGACGTCCAGGCCAACTACCTGGCCTCGCCGCCGCTCGTCGTCGCCTATGCGCTCGCCGGCACGGTGCAGCTCGACCTGACCAGCGAACCGATCGGCGAAGACCAGGACGGCAAGCCGGTGTTCCTCAAGGACATCTGGCCGACCTCGCATGAGATCCAGGAATTCATCCTGAAATACGTCACCCGCGAACTCTACGAATCCAAGTACGCCGACGTCTTCAAGGGCGATGCCAACTGGCAGGCCGTGCAGATTCCTCCGGGCCAGACCTATGCCTGGGACGATAACTCGACCTACGTGCAGAACCCACCTTACTTCGTGGGCATGGGCAAGACCGGCGCCGGCATCTCCGACATCAAGGGCGCCCGCGTTCTCGGCCTCTTCGGCGACAAGATCACCACCGACCACATTTCTCCGGCCGGTTCGATCAAGGCTGCCTCGCCGGCTGGTGCTTACCTCATCGGTCATGGCGTCGGCGTTGCCGACTTCAACCAGTACGGCACGCGTCGCGGCAATCATGAAGTGATGATGCGCGGCACCTTTGCCAACATCCGCATCCGCAACCATATGCTCGGCCCGAACGGCAAGGAAGGTGGCTACACCATCCACTATCCGTCCAAGGAAGAGATGTCGATTTACGATGCGGCCATGCAGTACAAGGCCGAGGGCGTTCCGCTCGTGATCTTCGCCGGTGTCGAATACGGCAACGGCTCGTCGCGCGACTGGGCTGCCAAGGGCACCAACCTGCTCGGCGTGCGCGCCGTCGTCGCCCAGTCCTTCGAGCGTATCCACCGCTCGAACCTGGTCGGCA
Source organism: Martinezella rhizogenes (assembly GCF_000799715.1). GTDB lineage: Bacteria > Pseudomonadota > Alphaproteobacteria > Rhizobiales > Rhizobiaceae > Rhizobium > Rhizobium rhizogenes_C. The sequence continues at coordinate 199,969 of NZ_JUHG01000020.1, read as the reverse complement.
TGGGCGTCATCCCCTTCGTCTTCGAGGACGGCACAACCTGGGCCACCCTCGACCTCAAGGGCGATGAAGTCGTCACGATCGAGGGCCTGGAGCACATCAAGCCGCGCGAGCGCAAGATTGCCAAGGTTACCTATGGCGACGGCACGGTCCGCGACATCCCGATCATCTGCCGTATCGATACGCTGGATGAGGTCGTCTACGTCAACAATGGCGGCATCCTGCAGACGGTTCTGCGCGATCTCGCTGCCTGATCGGCGTTAAAGCCATCTTTAGACGCCGCCGGGGGGTAAGTTTCCCGGCGGCGTCTTGTTTTTCACGCTGATGTGTTCGCTGTGGTGGCCTTGGGCCCTGCCCTCACCCCTTCGTGACTTTTAGTCATCGCGCTTAGCTATTATCTCTTGTTTCAGATTTATCAGGCTTGATGAGAGCTTTACGGATACCCTGGAAAGCGGCAGGCGATTTCAGGGTGCTGTCTTGGCTTTGGCATTCAGCGTCTGAGAAAGAGGTATAACGGCATGCGCCTTCGATTTTCGGTTTCACTTCTGGCAGGCATCGCGCTCGCGAGTTCGCTGCATGCGCAGGAGCTTGCCAAGATCAAGGGGGTTGTCGAGCTTTTTACGTCCCAAGGCTGTTCCTCCTGCCCGCCGGCGGATGCCGCGTTTCGAAAGCTGATCCGGCAGGGTGACGTCGTGGCGCTTGCCTACCATGTCGACTACTGGAACTATCTCGGCTGGAACGACACGATGGCGTCCAAGGACAATACGGCGCGCCAATATGCCTATGCGCGGACGATGGGCCGCAGTGGAGTCTATACACCGCAGGCGATCATCAATGGACGAGACCATATGAGTGGTGCCGACTTCGATGGCATCAATGTCAAGCTCGACGGCTTCCAGCATCAGGGCAAGGGCCTGACGGTCGCGGTGAATGCCGCAATGAAGGGCGATGAGCTGGAGATCAAGATCGGCGCCGGCCAGGGCAAGGCGAATGTGGTCGTTGCCTATTTCGACAAGGAACAGCTTGTTTCGCCGAAGGGTGGTGAAAACAACGGTCAGCAGATCGCCTATCTGCATGCGGTTTCGGATGTCGAAACCGTCGGCATGTGGGATGGCAAGGAGATGAGCGTGGTGCTGCCCGCGAATGTCCTGGACAAGGCGGGCCGGCGCGGCATGGCGGTTCTGCTGCAATCCTCCACGCCCTCGGGCGATCCGGCGGCGATCATCGGCGCCACCGTGCTGACGATCGGCTCCGACGGCTGATCGCTTTCGGCCAGGGCCGAAGAATTCTTTTCTAGTTTAGTGTTTCTACACAATTCCGGACGGAAAACCGCTACGCACTTTTCCTGGAATTGCTTTAGCAGGTCGGAACAAGGTGCGGTGCCCGGCGAGGACGCATTCGGGGCTGGGGTTCGGTCGATGCGCCCCCGGCCGGGCCGTTTGGCGCGGCGGCGCCAAACGGTTACCATAGTTCCGGAAAATGGGGCGTCGTTTTGACTGAAATACGGCGGCGCGGAGATGCTTTTTCCGGGTGCAAAAAATTGTGAGTGGCCGCTGGTCTTGCAATTTGGTGCGGCTGAGGCAAACTGTCATCCTCTTGTCATGACCAGCCCCTGGGGGATTGATGACTGATCAGCCGGATTTGCGACACGGCGAACGCCGTTCCGTCGACACCAATTCTCCCGTCGTCGTCGATCTCAGGGAATACAAACAGAGCAGGGATCCGCTGCCGGTAACCTTCCATCGCAGGGAGCTTGACGCGATTCTGTGGATCTACGGCCGCATGGTCGGCGAGGGCGAGTGGCGCGACTATGCCATCGACCATCTCGGGGACAAGGCGGTCTTTTCCGTCTTCAAGCGCTCCGGAGAACTGCCGCTTTTCCGCATCGAGAAAAATCCGAAGCTCGCCGCCAAGCAGGGTGCCTTTAGCGTGGTGAACACCAACGGTATGATCCTGAAGCGCGGCCATGAGCTGAGCCAGGTGCTGAAGATTTTCGACAAGCAGCTGAAGCTGGTGGAGAAGTAATTTCCATCATCTCGGGCAGTTTGGGCTGCAATCGGCGGCTCGGGACACATGAAAAGCCCCACTGATGAGTGGGGCTTTGCCTGAAGCTTGATCGCGCCAAAATTAGAACTTCAAGCCGACGCCCAGGTTTATCGACTGTTCGGTAAGATCGCTCTTCACGCCCTGCAATTCCTTGCTGCCGAAATCGCTATAGCGGTATTCCGCGCGGGCGAAGATGTTGTTGGTGAAGGCATAGTCGACACCGGTGCCGGCCGTCCAGCCGTTGAAGATGACCTTGCCGTCGCCCGAACCGGGAACGTCGGCGAAGCCGCGAGCGGCGGTCCATCCGGCCGCGCCGTAGATCAGCAGGTTGTCAAAAGCATAGCCGACCCGTCCGCGAACCGCACCAGACCAATCGGTGCCGACGCTGGACGCATTGGCAACGGCCTTGTTGTTCCAGTTGTAGTCGATATTGCCGTCGATGCCGATGACGACCTTGTCGAACTGATAGTTATATCCGAAGAAGTTGCCGAAAAAGCCGCCCTTGAAGTCTTCGGACTGGCTTCCGCTGTTGAACTTGAAGCTGCCCTTGGTGATCGCGCCACCGCCGTGGACACCGAGATAGGGGCCGGACCAGGTGAAGACAGGAGCCGGAGCGGCAACGGCAACAGGCTCCTCGGTCAGATCAGCGGCAACCGCCGAGGTCGAGGCCAATGCGAGCAGGGCGGGAATGAGCAGATATTTCATATATATGTCCTTCTATAATTCATACGTGCCAATGCGATGCCCACGAGCCGCGACGTGCGACCCTGCCTCAATGCGAGGGAAAATGATTCTCTGAACAAGTCGGGAAATCGGCGGTTAGGGGAACGTTATCGCAGCCAAAATAGCGCATCGAATGTTGCGGTGGCTGTTTTAATGTTGGGAAATGTTGCGGGATCGCATCCGATCGCAGTTGGCTCTTCTCCGAGGGAGAAGGGGAGACAGCCTCACTCGCTGAACATCGTCCCCGGATAGGCCGAGGGATCGGGGTCCGTTTCCGCGCCGTCGCCGAGCGCCTTCTGCATTAGCATGGTGTCCAGCCAGCGACCGTGCTTGTAGCCCGTGCCTTTCAGCAGGCCCGTCTCCGTGAAACCGGCGGCGCGGTGAAGGGCGATGGAGGCGGGTGCGGCACCGCCGATGACGGCGATCATCTGGCGAAAGCCGAGAGCTTCGCAAGTCTCCACCAGATTTGCCAGCAGCAGTTTGCCGAGGCCGCGACCACGGGCTTCCGGGGCCAGATAGATCGAATCCTCCACCATCCAGCGATAGGCTGGCCGCGTGCGGAAGGCCGACGCATAGGCATAGCCGAGAAGCTCGCCGCTCTCGTCCTCCGCGGCGATATAGGGATAGGCCTTGTCCCGGATCGCCTGGAAGCGGCTCGCCATCTCCGCCTCGTCCGGCGGGACGATCTCATAGCTCGCCGTGCCGTTGAGAACAGCGTCGCGATAGATCGCGGTGATGCGGGGGAGGTCGTTCGGAGCGGCCTGGCGAAGGCGGAAGGACATTTGGGTCTATTGCCTGATCTGCGGTTTGGAGACGTAGATATAAAATCGCGTGCGCAGCGGCAAGGCAAACAGAAAAGGCGGCCGAAGCCGCCTTTTCAAAGGATCATTCCTGTCGCCGCAATTATCGGCGGTTGCCCATGAACTGCAGCAGGAACATGAAGAGGTTGATGAAGTCGAGGTAGAGCGACAGGGCGCCCATGATCGCCTTGCGGCCGGCAACGGCAACATCGTCGGCTTCATAATACATGCTCTTGATCCGCTGCGTATCGTAGGCGGTCAGGCCCGCGAAGATCAGCACGCCGATCACCGAGATGGCGAACTGCAGGGCGGACGAAGCCAGGAAGATGTTGACCAGCGAGGCGATGATCACGCCGAAGAGGCCCATCATCAGGAATGAACCCATCGCCGACAGATCACGCTTGGTCGTGTAGCCGTAGAGCGACAGCGCGCCGAAGGAGGCGGCGGTCACGAAGAAGGTCTGCACGACGCTCTGGCCGGTGTAGATGATGAAGATCGACGACAGCGACAGGCCCACCAGCGCGGCGTAGACCCAGAAGGTCGCCGTCGCGGCGGCCACGCTCATGCGGTTGATCCTGAAGCTCAGGAAGAACACCATCGCCAACGGCGCTAAGATCACGACCCATTTCAGCGGGCTTGCGTAGATCGCCTGGCCGAAGGCCGTGAGCTGTCCGCCGGAGAAGGAGAGCGAAAATGCGAAATAGGCGGCCAGACCCGTGATCGCCAGACCCAGCGCCATCAGGTTGTAGACCTTGAGCATGTAGGCTCGAAGGCCCTCATCTATCATCGCACCGGTCTGCGCGCCTGCTTGCGGCGTCCGGTTTTGGTAATTGCGAAAGTCAGCCATGTTTTCCTCTTTCAAGCTCCGATATGATTACGGTGTCGGGCGATTTCGTCCCAGGCGCCGCTGCGGAGCTCCAGCATGCCTGCGAAGAATATGAGGCTTTCAGGGCCTTTGCACAAGGCCCAAGCGGCTGGCGCAGGGTTAAATCGATGTAATATCGGGCCGTTTCGCGGCAAGCAGGCGCGGCCCGATCGGGGTTCATAACTCGCGCAGAACGGGCGCCGCCTTCTGGCCGAGCACGCGCCAGGTGCCAATAAGGCCGATACCGACTGTCAGTAGCAGGGCGATGACGAGGGTCGAAAAGGCGACATCCGGCAGGAAGGTAGACGGCAGTTTCATGATGCGGGAGACAACATACCAAGCGGCCGTCGAGCCGGCGAGGAGGGCGAAGACGGCGGTAGCGGCTCCGAGGATCAGATATTCGTAGCTGAAGGCGCGGATCAGCATCGCCCGCGTGGCGCCGAGTGTCTTCAGCACCACCGCGTCGTGCGTGCGTGCGCGGTTTCCCGCCGCCAGCGCGCCGGCAAGCACCAGCACCGAGGCGATCAGCGCGACGGAGGCCGCGGCGCGGATGGCTGTGGCGAGCTGGCCTACCAGCGTGTTGACGATATCGAGCGCATCCTTGACGCGGACGCTGGTGATTGTCGGATAGGTGTTGGTGACGTTTTTCAGGATCGCGGCTTCCTGCGCCGAGGTGGCGGAAGGATCGGTCAGGGTCGCGAGCCAGGCATGCGGCGCGCCCTTGAAGGTGTTGGGCGAGAAGATCATGACGAAGTTGATCGACAGCGATTGCCACTGGATCTTGCGAAAACTGGCGATCTTGGCCGTCACGTTGCGGCCGAGCACGTTGACGGTCAGCTTGTCGCCGAGCTTCAAGCCGAGCGCCTTGCCCTCTTCATCGGAGAAGGAGACCAGCGGTTCGCCGCTATAGTCCTTGCCCCACCATTGTCCCTCCGTGAGGGCGGCGTTCTCCGGCATGGTTTCGGCGTAGGTGATGCCGCGGTCCCCGCGCAGCACCCATTGACCGGCGGGCGGCACGGTCATCTTGGTGACGTCTTCACCGTTGAAGGCGACGATGCGGCCGCGCAGCATCGGCACTTCGACGAGCTTGCCCTCGGGTGCCTGGGCCTGCACGACCTTACGGAAGCCGTCGAGCTCCGAGCCCTGGATGTCGACGAAGAAGAAGTTCGGTGCCTGTTCGCTCATGCGTCCGGTCAGTTCCTGGCGCATGTTGCCGTCGATCAGCGTCAACGTCACCAGCAACGCCAGGCCAAGGCCGAGCGACAGGACGACGGAGGTGGTCAGCGCGCCCGGCCGATGGATGTTGCCGATCGCCAGCCGCAGGGCCGGCGAGTGCACGCGCGGGCTGCGGCGGGCGAGCCATGACAGCAGCGCGGCGACGGCGCGGAGCACGACGAAGGCGGCCGCGATCGAGACGATGAAGACGATGGCGATTCGGCGGTCGTAGGCGGTGTAGATCGCAAGGGCTGCCAGTGCCGCCATCAGCAGGCCGGCAGTCAGCAGATAGGGCCAGCCGGGTAGGCGGCGTGCCTCGAAACCTTGCTCTCGGAAAAGCGCGGTCGCCGGCACTTCGCGGGCGTGGCCGAGCGGCGGAATGGCGAAGGCGAGCGTTGTCAGCAGGCCGAAGAGAGCCGCCATCGCTAGCGGGCCGGGATAGAGTTGCGGCGCGGTGGAGATCGGCAGGAATTCGGCCATGAATTGTGAGGCCAGCATTGGCGCGATGGCGCCGAACACGAGACCGATGGCGACGCCGGCAAGCGCGATCAGGGCGATCTGGATCAGATAGATCATCACCACGACGAAGGCTGGTGCGCCGAGGCACTTGAAGGTGGCAATAGTGGTGCGCTTGGCGTCGAGGAAGGCGCGCACGGCATTGGCAACGCCGACACCGCCAACGATCAGGGCGGTGAGGCCGACCAGCGTCAGGAATTGCGAGAAACGGGTAATGTTGTCCGCAAGCGCCGGGGCGGCCCGGTTGCTGGTCTGGACCGACCAGCCGGCCTGCGGGAAAGCGGCATTGGCGCGGGTGGTGATATCGCGCAGGCCGCTTACGGGATCGTCCATGCGGATCTTGTAGACCTGTTCGACAAGGCTGCCGGTGGTGATCAGCCCGGAAGCTTGCAAGGCCTCGCGGCTGGTGAGGAGCCGCGGGGCGAAACCGAAACCTTCGGAGACCGCGTCCGGCTCCGTCTTCACCGTGCCGGTGATCCGAAGCTTCGTATTGCCGAGCAGAAGCTGGCTGCCGATCTTGAGGTTCAGCCGTTCCAGAAGCAGGGGGGCGAGGACGGCGCCATAGGTCCCGTCCTTGGCGGCAAGCAGCGTTGATAGCGGCTGGTCCGGATCGGCCTCGAAGGTACCATAGAGTGGATAGGCGCCATCGACCGCCTTGACCTGGACCAGTGCCTGGTCAGAGCCATCTGGCAGGCGGGCCATGGAGCGCAGGCCGGTGGATCGGGAGAGCTGGCCGAGGCTTTCGAGATAGGCCAGTTCGTCCGGCTTTGCCTCGCGGTTGTTGAGCTCGAAGCGGACGTCGCCGGCAAGCAGTGACTGGCCCTGGGTCGAGATCGCATCGGTGATCGACTGCGAGACGGAGTTGACGGCGGCAATGGCGCCGGTGCCGAGCGCGATGCAGGCGAGAAAGATATAGAAGCCGCCGAGACCGCCGCGCAATTCGCGCAGCGCCAGGCGGAAGGCAAGTGTGAAGCGTGCGCCTGCCGCCGTCATGCTATTGCCGCCTGGCCGGTTCGCGCACGGGCGCTGTCGCCCTCTATCTCGCCGGAGCGGACACGGATCTGGCGGGAGCAGCGGGCAGCAAGTGCCGGATCGTGAGTGACGAGCAACAGCGTCGTGCCGCGCTCGGCCTGCTGGGCGAATAGCAGGTCGGAGATTTGCCGTCCGGTATCGGTGTCGAGATTGCCGGTTGGCTCGTCGGCGATCAGCAAGGCCGGCGAGGGGGCGAGCGCGCGGGCAATCGCCACGCGCTGCTGTTCGCCGCCCGAAAGCTGGCCGGGATAATGGCTCAGCCGCTCGCCGAGGCCGACGGCCTGCAATTCGCGCCGGGCGATGTCGAAGGCGTCGCGGACATTGGCGAGCTCCAGCGGCACGGCGACGTTTTCCAGCGCTGTCATGTTGGCGATGAGATGGAACGACTGAAAGACGATGCCGATATTGCGGCCGCGGAAATCGGCGACGCGATCTTCGCTCAGGCTATGCAAGGGCGTGTCGCGGATCAATAATTCGCCGCTATCGAGCTTTTCAAGGCCGGCCAGCACCATCAGCAGCGTCGACTTGCCGGAGCCGGAAGGGCCGACGATACCGACGGACTCGCCTTCCGCAACGGTAAGATCGATGCCTTTCAGCACATGGACGGAGGCGGCGGCATTGCCGAGCGTCAAATCCGCCTTCTTCAGCTCGATGATGGTTTTTGCCAATGCGGGACGCCCTATATACATCTGAGACCATGGCGGGCGCGATTTGGCCCGCGCAGCGAATTTAGGGAATGGATCATGAGTTTTAAAGCCACCGCGTTTCACTTCGCTGTCATTGTTGCCGGCCTCTTGTTTGGCGTGGCGAGCGCGGCCGAGGCGCGGACCATCCAATTGGTCGGTTTCGGCGACAGCCTGATGGCCGGCTACCAGCTGCCGCCGGGCGACGGATTTCCGGTCAAGCTGGAGGCGGCGCTGAAGGCAAAGGGGCTGGACGTGACGGTCGCCGATGCCGGCGTGTCCGGCGACACGACGTCGGGTGGGCTATCGCGCATCGACTGGTCGGTGCCGGATGGAACCGACGGCGTGATCCTTGAACTCGGGGCCAATGACGCGCTACGTGGCATTCCGCCGGAGCAGACGGAAAAAAACCTGGACGCCATCATCGCCAGGCTGAAGGAGCGCAACATTCCCGTCTTGCTCGCCGGCATGCTGGCGCCGCCGAATATGGGGCCGGACTATGCGGCGAAATTCAATCCGATCTACCAGCGACTCGCTGATAAATATCAGCTGACGCTCTATCCGTTTTTTCTCGATGGCGTCGCGACGCATGCGGATTTGCAATTGGCCGATGGCATGCATCCGACCTCAAAAGGGGTCGATGTGATGGTGCAGGGCTTCGAGCCCGTCGCTGCCAATTTCATAGGGACGATTGCCGCAGCTGCGAAATAGATGCTTGCACCGGCTGCAATTGCGTGATTCCCTGCTTGTACCTGCAAGAGATTCGGGGAGTGCTCGAAATGCCGAGACTTTTTACCGCCCTCGAAATTCCGCGCAACGCGGCCATGAGCCTTTCGTTGTTGCGCGGCGGTCTTCCCGGCGCCAGGTGGATCGACGTTGAAAATTATCACATCACCCTTCGTTTCATCGGCGATGTCGATGGGCGCACGGCGGATGAGATCGTCGACCGCCTGGACCGGATCGACCGGCCGGAATTCCAGCTTCGGCTGGAAGGTATCGGCTCCTTCGGTTCCAAGAAACCACATTCGGTCTGGGCCGGCGTCACGCAGACGCCTGACATGTACGCCCTGCAAGGCGAGATCGAGCGCATTTGCCAGCGCATCGGCCTGCCGCCGGATCCTCGCAAGTTCACGCCGCATGTGACGCTCGCCCGGCTGAAATCCTCGCGCGTTGACGATGTCGTGCACTATCTTTCCGGCCGTGGCGACTTCCACACCTCGCCGTTCACGGTGGGCCGCTTCGTGCTGCTATCGTCGCGCGAATCGGTCGGTGGGGGTCCCTATCTCACCGAAGAGGTCTTCCCGCTTCATGAGGCCCGCAGCGCTTTCCCCAGTGTGGGAAGCAGTGCGTTGCAGCCAGCCAAGAGCATGGTGTAGACCGCCTCGAAATCCTCGTGGCCGCCATAGTAGGGGTCGGGGATATCCTTGTTGCCGCCCAGCGCCAGGGTATTGAAGAGATGTAGCCTGCCGAGCGCATCGGCAGGCGCGATTTTCTGCAAATTCTTCAAATTGTCTTGATCCATTGCCAGGATCAGGTCGAACCGATCGAAGTCGGCGGCCTTGATGCGGCGTGCGCGCTGGCCGGAAATGTCGATCCCGTGGCCGGCGGCCGCGGCGATCGAGCGGCGGTCCGGCCTTTCGCCCTGATGCCAGCCGCCGGTGCCGGCTGAATCGACCTCGAAAGCGGAGCCGCGACTGGCCTCAGTCGCAAGATGCCGAAAAATGCCCTCGGCAAGCGGTGAGCGACAGATATTGCCGGCGCAAACGAACAGAATTCTGAAGCGGTCCATGATATCCTTCAATCGATCGAGAGGAGTGACCTTGTCATGAAATACGAAAAGCTGGAACCCGGCGCAATCGATGAAACCGTCGCTGGCCTTGACGGCTGGACCTTGGCGGCGGACCGTCTGTCGATTTCGAAGAGCTACAAATTCCGCAATTTCGTTGAGGCTTTCGGTTTCATGACCGAGGCGGCACTGGCGGCGGAGAAATTCAATCATCATCCGGAATGGTTCAATGTCTATTCGCGCGTCGACGTGAAACTGACGACCCATGACGCCAATGGCCTGACCGATCACGATGTCAAGCTGGCCAAGGCGATGGAAAAGGCGGCGGCACGACGGATCGATTGAATCGCGAGGAGCGATCACCATATGTTTATGCGCCCGGAAACAAGGGCTTCGATGGAGTGCGTGGAATGGATGACATCAAGTATGGGGAGATCCTGATGCCTGGTGACGAAGAGACCCAAGATCGACAGGAGAAGTCGGTGCGCGGCAAGTTTTGGCCGACCTTGCGCAAGGCTGCGCGGTATATTCCGTTTTCCCGCGATGTCGTCGCGGCTTTCTACTGCGCGCTCGATACGCAGACGCCGACGCGTGTTCGCGGTGTCCTGCTGGCCGCTCTCGGCTATTTCGTCATGCCGGTCGATATCATCCCGGATTTTTTCGCGGTCATCGGTTTTTCGGATGATGTCGCGGTCCTGACGCTCGCTTTCAGCATGATCAAGGGACATATCCGGCAGGAACATTATGACGCCGCCGACCGGGCCTTGGCCAGCGAGGCCGAGACGGCGAAGACGGCTTGAGTCCCGCCCAGCCGGAAGCGGCGTAAATCCCGCCGGGTTTCCAGACCTTTATCAGGCTCTCCTGATTTTAGAGAGGTCAAATTCTTGCCTGAATCTTTCTGTCATAACTCCATCCCGTAGGATGGTGCTCCGCCATCCGGGTTTTCCAATTCTTCCTGATGCGTTTCAGGCCTGGCGCGGCGCTTGAATTGAAATGGCACAGACTGGGGCACTTAAGGCTCCGTTGACGGTTTGGTAACCTGAATAAAGTCAAAATAGGGCAGCTCATGAGCATAGGCAGGCGTGCGTACTCAAATCGCCTCGAGCTCTGGACCGCAAGAAATCGGCAGGAAACCATGTTTGTAAAAAGCTTCGCAATCGCCCTCTCGCTCGTTCTGGCCGGCACCGGCATTGCCTCCGCGCAGACCAAGAAGCAGGCGCCCGCACAGGCGCCGGCAGCAGCACCGATGGCGCCGACGCGCATCCAGCAATTCGATGCCTGGGGCGCCTATTCCTACCAGTCCGGCGCCGGCAAGGTCTGCTATGTTCTCTCCGTGCCGACGGCCAAGGCCCCGACCAGCGGCATCGATCATGGCGACAATTTCTTCATCGTTTCCCAGCGTCCGGGCCAGAACATCTCCTACGAACCGCAGGCGATGATGGGCTACCCGCTCAAGGACAGCTCCAAGGTCGACGTCGTTATCGACAACAAGACCTTCGTGATGTTCACCAAGGACAAGGCTGCCTGGGTCGAGAACGCCGCGCAGGAACCGGCACTGGTTGCCGCGCTGAAGTCTGGCCATTCGCTGAAGGTCACGGCGACCTCGAAGAAGGGCACCAACACCTCCTACACCTATTCGCTGAAGGGCGTTACCGCGGCGCTCAAGCAGATCGAAAACTGCAAATAAGATCGATGGCCAGTGGATCACGTCAATGTGATCGCTATGCTGCCACGACCGAGACGACAAGGCCGGCCCGTAATGGCCGGCCTTTGCTTTTGAGGGAGAGGGATGACGCGGGCAGAAATTAATGCTAAAGGCCGCGCTAACAGCAGGTGTGCGGCAGTTTCCTGTTCCGCCACCACATGAACCCTCTGATTTCCGTGCCTTGCCCGCATCCGCAGCTTTTGCGGCATCGCCGATGTCAACTGTTGGAATGATCCTATGTCCGCCATCGATGTCATGACCCCATCCAAGCTCAAGCCGATGCCCGTGTCGCAGCCGGTCGAGCTTTCGCCGAAACCGTCGCTGATCGGCCTGACGCGCGAGGAGATGGGGGCGGCTCTCAAGGAGAAGGGCGTCGCCGACAAGCAGGTGAAGATGCGCGTCAGCCAGCTCTGGAACTGGATCTATGTGCGCGGCGTTTCCGATTTTGACGCCATGGCGAATGTCTCCAAGGACATGCGCGAAATGCTGAAGACGCATTTCACCATCGCCCGTCCGGAGATCGTCGAGGAGCAGGTCTCCAACGACGGCACCCGCAAGTGGCTGCTGCGCTTCCCCCCGCGCGGCGCCGGCCGTCCCGTTGAGGTCGAAACCGTCTATATTCCGGAAGAGGGCCGCGGCACGCTCTGTGTTTCCAGCCAGGTCGGCTGTACGCTTACCTGCTCCTTCTGTCACACCGGCACGCAGCGCCTGGTGCGCAACCTGACGGCGGAAGAGATCCTGTCGCAGTTGCTGCTCGCGCGCGACCGGCTCGCCGATTTTCCGGATCGCGAAGCGCCGCAGGGCACGATCATGCCGGCGGAAGGCCGCAAGGTCAGCAACATGGTCATGATGGGCATGGGCGAACCACTCTACAATTTCGAAAGCGTCAAGACCGCGCTGCTGATCGCCTCCGATGGTGACGGCCTGTCGCTGTCGAAGCGGCGCATCACGCTGTCCACCTCCGGCGTCGTGCCGGAAATCTACCGTACTGGCGACGAGATCGGCGTCATGCTGGCAATCTCGCTGCATGCCGTGCGCGATGACCTGCGCGACATGCTGGTGCCGATCAACAAGAAATATCCGCTGAAGGAATTGATGGACGCCTGCCGTGCTTATCCCGGCCTTTCGAACGCACGGCGCATCACTTTCGAATATGTGATGCTGAAGGGCGTCAACGACAGTCTCGAGGATGCCAAGGGGCTGATCCAGCTGCTGAAGGGCATTCCGTCGAAGATCAACCTGATCCCCTTCAATCCCTGGCCGGGCACGAACTACCAGTGTTCGGACTGGGAGCAGATCGAGAAATTCGCCGACTTCATCAACGCGGCTGGTTATGCCTCGCCGATCCGCACGCCGCGCGGCCGCGACATTCTCGCCGCCTGCGGCCAGTTGAAGTCGGATTCGGAGCGCATGCGCAAGACCGAGCGGCTGGCTTTTGAGGCCATGATGATCGCCAATCACGGCGAGGATTGAGATCGATGCTGCTTGGTCTACGCAGGCCGCTGCGGCTCCTGTGGGGCTATCTCGGCGCCTGCGTGATGATGGGTTTCGTGCTGGCCTGCGTCAGCGCATGGACGATGCCGGGGGCGGCCGCTCCCGAGCTGTTCGCGCTCACCGTCGCCTTGACCAAGCTTGCGATGATCGTCAGCATCCTGCCGTCGCTCGTCGTCATTCCGGTTTTCGAATGGCGCGGCATGCGTCGCTGGTACGGCTATGCGATTTATGGCGCCTTGTTGTCGGCGATGGCGTCTGTCTTGATTTCGGGCAGCGTGGAGCGACCGCAGACCCTCAATCTGATCACTATCGTCGTCTGCTTTGCGTTTCTCGGAGCCGCCAGCGCCACCGTCTATTGGTGGATCGCCGGCCGCTTTGCCGGGCGGGCGCTCAACGGGCCTGAGTGAGGAAGATCTTCGCCGCGAAGATCGAAAAGACGCCGGCGAAGGTATAGTCGAGGCCGCGCAGGACGCCGCGATTGTTCTGCAGCCATGACGACAGCTTGTCGGCGGCAAGAACGACGATGATGTTCACCGGCACGCCGACGATAATGAAGAAGAATCCCAGGAATAGCAGCTTGTGCGTGACGGCCGGGTCGCCCGCCGTGACGAACTGCGGCAGGAAGGTCATGAAGAAGATGATGACCTTCGGGTTGAGCAGATTGACCCAGAAGCCGTTGGCGATGTTGGAGAGCGGCGTTCTCCTGGCGGCATCGACCTGCATGACCGACAGGCTGGAGCCGAAGCGGATCGCCTGGATCGCCAGCCACAAAAGATAGGCGGCGCCACCGGTTTTCAGCATGGTGAAGGCAACCGGCGATGCCGTGATCAGCGCCGAGATGCCGAAGGCCACCAGGCATGTGTGGACGACGACGCCGAGGGTGGTGCCGAGGACGACGAAGAGGGCCGCCCTTTTTCCCTGCGCCAAGGCGCGGCTGATCGAGAGCGTCATGTCCGGGCCGGGGGTCATCGCGAGAAGCAGGGTCGCGGCGGTAAAGGCGAGAAGGGTCGACGGGTTGGGCAGGAAATCCATTGGGCAGCTCCGAAAGCCGGATAGGGGATCAGCGTTTTCTATCCGGCTTTCGGCGATTTGCAAATCAATCCTTCTTTTCCAGGAATGCCTTGAACTTGTCGGCATAATCCGGATGCCAACGTGACAGCGGCGGGCGGTTTTCGACGATATCGCCGGCGGCCCAGAGCATGCGGCGCTCGTCGGTCGGCCGGGCCACGTCATTGTCCGGGCAGAGGATGTAGAAATCACCACGCTTCAGGCTCTCCACCATGAAATCGACCGTCTGCTCCGCCGTCCATGCGGCAGCCGGCTTTTCCCTGCGGTCGCCTTGGGTGAGGCCGGTGAAGACGAAGCCGGGGATCAGCAGATGCGCGGAGATCTTCGCACCTTCGGTGTTACGCAGCTCATGCTGCAAGGCTTCGGTAAAGACCTTCACGCCGGCCTTGGAAACATTATAGGCGGGGTTGCCGGGCGGCGTGGTGATGCCTTGCTTCGAGCCGGTGTTGATGATCAGGCCGGGCTCGCCGTGGGCCAACATCCCCGGACCGAAGACGCGCGTGCCGTTGATGACGGCAAGCAGATTGACGCCGAGAATAGCGTCCCAGCCGGCCTGCGGGCTGAAGATCGAGGTTTCCGGCCCGATGCCGGCATTGTTCATCAGCACATGCACTCGGCCGAAGCGTTGCAGGACGGCGCGCTCGAGGGCTTCGAGCGCCTCTTTCTGGGCCACGTCCGTCTCGACCGCCATCACATGCTCTTCGCCGGCGATGGCTTCGAGCTCGGCGCGCGCATCGGCAAGCCGGTCGCCGCCAAGATCGGCAATGGCGACGCTCATGCCGAGGTTTGCGAAATATTTCGCCACGGCAAGGCCGATGCCGGAGGCGCCGCCGGTGATGACGGCAACATTGGATTTTTTGAAAATGTCTTGAATATCAGTCACGGGCAGGGTCCTCCCCAGGCATTGTTCGTTCGCCGCCGAATATGGTACTTTCGGGAACCAAGTCAAACGACCGGAGGTCGCACCCGTGACAAAGCATGTGTCCGTGGAGATCGACGAGCAGATGGACGCGTTCATCGGCGAGCAGATCAGCCTCGGCCACTTTACCTCATTGGATGAGTTCGTTAATGCGGCGCTCACGCATTTGCGTCATCGGATTGAGATTGAAGCAATCGAGGCGGCCATTAAAGAGGGTGAAGCGTCCGGGGAGCCCGAGGAATTCGACTTCGATGCGTTCCTTGCTGAGAGACATGAGAAGTATCTCAAGCAATAGGTTTCTTTGCCTTCCCGCTATCGCACTTCCCCTTGCACCTTGCGATAATCTCGCTAAAAGTGCCGCGACACAGGGTTTGCGGGCCTCTCCGCAGGCTCGCATTGAAACGGATCTCATTACCATGGCATCACATAAAGACGTGAAGAAAGTCGTTCTCGCCTATTCGGGCGGTCTCGACACCTCGATTATCCTGAAGTGGCTGCAGACGGAGCTTGGCGCCGAAGTCGTCACCTTCACCGCCGATCTCGGCCAGGGCGAAGAGCTGGAGCCGGCGCGCAAGAAGGCCGAATTGCTTGGCATCAAGGAAATCTATATCGAGGATGTGCGCGAAGAATTCGTGCGCGATTTCGTCTTTCCGATGTTCCGTGCCAACGCCGTCTATGAAGGTGTCTACCTTCTCGGCACGTCGATCGCCCGTCCGCTGATCTCCAAGCACCTAATCGAGATCGCCCGGAAGACCGGCGCCGATGCGATTGCCCATGGCGCCACCGGCAAGGGCAACGACCAGGTTCGTTTCGAACTGTCGGCCTATGCGCTGAACCCGGACATCAAGATCATCGCGCCGTGGCGCGACTGGACGTTCAAGAGCCGCACAGACCTGCTCGAATTCGCCGAGAAGCATCAGATCCCGGTCGCCAAGGACAAGAAGGGCGAAGCGCCCTTCTCTGTCGACGCGAACCTTCTGCACTCCTCGTCTGAGGGCAAGGTTCTGGAAGATCCGTCGCAGGAAGCGCCGGAATACGTGCATATGCGCACGATCTCGCCGGAAGCCGCTCCCGACAAGGCGACCGTCATCAAGGTCGGTTTCGAGAAGGGTGATGCCGTCTCGATCAATGGTGAGCGCCTGAGCCCGGCGACGCTGCTGGCAAAACTCAATGATTACGGCCGCGACAACGGCATCGGCCGCCTCGATCTCGTCGAGAACCGTTTCGTCGGTATGAAGTCGCGTGGCGTCTACGAGACCCCCGGCGGCACGATCCTGCTCGCCGCTCACCGTGCCATCGAATCGATCACGCTCGATCGTGGCGCCGCTCACCTGAAGGATGAGCTGATGCCGCGATATGCGGAGCTGATCTATTACGGCTTCTGGTATTCGCCGGAGCGCGAAATGCTGCAGGCCCTGATCGACAAGAGCCAGGAGCATGTCGAAGGTGAAGTGACGCTGAAGCTCTACAAGGGCAATGTCATGACCATCGGCCGCGAAAGCCCGAAGTCGCTCTATTCCGACAAGCTGGTCACCTTCGAGGACGATCAGGGCGCCTATGACCAGAAGGACGCGGCGGGCTTCATCAAGCTCAACGCACTGCGCCTGCGTACGCTCGCCAAGCGCAATCTGTCCAAGTAAGCAGATTTTCAACAGTTATAGCCCGCTTCCGATCGTCGGAGGCGGGCTTTTCTTTTCCGGCTTTGCGACGGCCCGGATTTACTCCGCCGGCCTCAATTCGCGTTCCATCTCGACCGGCACGTCCGCATTCTGCAGATTGCTGCGGAAGGCGCGAAGCGCAAGATGCAGCTCGTCCTGCACACCGTGATTGAAGCCTTGCACCGCATCGCGCTCCACCGCGCCGATCTCCCGGCCGAGCTGTTTCAGCTTGGCGTCGGCGGCTTCCGACAACACGATGCGCTTGGCGCGGCGGTCGAGAGGATCAGGCTGTCGCTCAATCAGGCCGCGTGCCTGCAACTTGTCGAGAAAGGCGCTGACGGTCATCGGCTCCAGTCCCATGCGACAGGCGATGTCAAGCTGACGGCTGCCGTTAACCGCGGCCACCTGAATCAGCGTGCGTGCCTCGCCCGCCGTCAGGCCAAGTCCCGCGACCAAAATGCGTCGTTCGAAAGCCGCTCGCATCAACCGGGCGCAATCCGCTACCAGAAAGGCAAGCGAATCCGTATCTATCCTGCTGCTCATAAGCGCTTCCCTACCTACGCTTGTTTTTAGACCCCGGTAAATTCTTAGTGATAATGCCCCTCAAATTCAATGGATTCTTTAGTCTCAGCGCGAGTTGATTGGCTTGACCCGGATAGGCGTGTCGTTACTCTGTCACGATTGCCATCGGGAACTTTCAATATGACGCAATCACTTATCGTCGGCGCCTTTCTGGCGGCGTTGTTTTATGTGCTGATTCCCGGTCCGGCCTTTCTGGCTTTGCTCGGCATCGGTGCTGGGCAGGGGCGCAAGGCCGTGGCCTTCTTCATGAGCGGCCATCTCGTCGGAGATCTTATCTGGTCTTCGCTCGCATTGGTTGCAATCGTTGGCGCAAAGACTCTCGGCACCTTCGTCTTCGATCTGCTTGGATTGCTTTGCGGTTTTTATCTCGCCTGGATCGGCTGGAATGCGGTGACCGCCAAGCCGAGAGCGGATGGCAAGACGCTGCTCAATGTCGACCGGCCATTCCGTCGCGGCCTGATTTTCGGTGTGACCAATCCGAAGGGATACCCGGTGGCGCTCGCGACCTTTACCGCGCTGGTGGCGGGGTCTGCCGGGGCGTTGACGTTCAGCGCGCTTCCCTTGCTCGTTACAGTCTCTCTCGCCGGCTTCATCACCGCCGACCTCATCCTGATCGGCATCATCGGCGCGGGCGTCGTCCGACGTTTCTATCGCGCTCACGAGCGGCTGATCGTACGTTGCTCCGGCGTGCTCTTCATGGGGTTCGCTGCGCAAGCGCTGTGGCATGCGACGCCCGGCCTGCTCGGATGGCGCAAGGCCTGACCATTTCTCAATCTTTGTTCCGTCTCCGCCATACCAATCCGGCGGAGCGGGCCTTATATCCTGCTTCGATCTGAAGTCTGCCGAAAGGATGCCTCGCATGTCTTCCCAAGCCGTCAATCCCGCGCTCGTCGAATGGACCGGGCATCAAGGCCTGCCACGTTTCGACGCGGTAAAAGACGCCGATTTCGCGCCTGCCTTTGACGCGGCTCTTGCTTCCCATGAGACGGAGATCGAAGCGATCGCCAATAATGGCGAGGCGCCGACCTTCGCCAATACCGTCACCGCACTCGAGATTGCCGGCGACGCGTTGTCGCGGGTTTCCGCGCTGTTCTGGAACAAGGCCGGTGCCCATACGAATGAGGTGATCCAGACCCTGGAGCGCCAGATCGCGCCGAAGATATCGCGGCATTATTCGAAGATCGGTATGAATGCGGCACTTTTCGCCCGTATCGATGCGCTATGGGAAGGGCGTGACGATCTCGGCCTGACGCTGGAAGAGACCCGCGTGCTGGAACGGCACTGGAAGGGTTTCGTCAAGTCGGGCGCCAAGCTGCCGAAGGTCGAGCAGGAGCGGCTTGCGACGATCAACGAGACGCTGGCGGGCCTTGGCGCGCAGTTCGGGCAGAATGTCCTTGGCGATGAAAAGAGCTGGGCGCTGATCCTTTCCGAAGACGCCGATCTTGCCGGCCTTCCCGATTATCTCAAGGACGCGATGGCGGCGGCGGCCCGGGAACGCGGCGAAGAGGGCAAATATGCCGTCACCCTGTCGCGCTCGATCATCGAGCCGTTCCTGACGGCCTCCGAATGCCGTGATCTGCGCGAACAGGCCTTCAAGGCATGGGTGGCGCGCGGCGAAAATGGCGGCGAGACTGATAATCGCAAGATCATCCGCGAGACGCTGGCGCTCCGGGCCGAGAAGGCCAAGCTGCTCGGCTACGCCAATTTTGCCGAGCTCAAGCTCGACAACACCATGGCGAAGACGCCGGAGGCGGTGAACGATCTCTTGAAGGCGGTCTGGGCAAAGGCTGCGGCGCGCGCCGGCGAGGAAGAGGCCGATATCGCCGCACTGATTTCGCAGGAGGGCCGCAATCACGAGGTCATGCCCTGGGACTGGCGGCATTATTCCGAGAAGATCCGGACGCGGAAATTCGATTTTTCCGAGGCGGAGCTGAAGCCCTATCTGCAGCTCGAAAAAATCATCGCCGCCTGCTTCGATGTTGCCGGTCGCCTGTTCGGCATCCACGCCGTCGAGCAGAAGGGCGTTCCCGCCTATCATCCCGATGTCCGTGTTTTCGAAATCCGCGATCGTTCCGACAGGCTGGTCGCCCTGTTCCTCGGCGATTATTTCGCCCGTAGCTCGAAGCGCTCCGGCGCCTGGATGAGCTCGTTCCAGTCGCAGCATAAATTGCCGCTGCCGAACGGCGATGTCGGCGAGCTGCCGATCATTTACAACGTCTGCAATTTCGCCAAGCCCGCCGAAGGCAAGCCGGCGCTCTTGTCGCTGGACGACGCTCGTACGCTGTTCCACGAATTCGGCCATGCGTTGCACGGCATGCTCTCCAACGTCACCTATCCCTCGGTTGCCGGCACCGGCGTGTCCCGCGATTTCGTCGAACTGCCGTCGCAGCTTTACGAACATTGGCTGACCGTGCCAGCAATCCTCAAGCAATATGCCGTGCATTACGAGACCGGCGCACCGATCCCGCAGGCGCTGCTAGACAAGGTTCTCGCCGCCCGCACCTTCAATGCCGGCTTCAACACGGTGGAATTCACCTCGTCGGCACTGGTCGACATGGCCTTCCACACGCGGGATGCCGTCGAAGACCCGATGGCGGTGCAGGCCGAGGTGCTCTCGGAGATCGGCATGCCGAAATCGATCGTCATGCGCCACGCCACGCCGCACTTCCAGCATGTGTTTTCCGGCGACGGCTATTCGGCTGGCTATTATTCCTACATGTGGTCGGAAGTGCTGGATGCCGACGCCTTCTCCGCCTTCGAGGAAACCGGCGACGCTTTCAATGCGCAGATGGCCGAAAAACTCAAGGCCAACATCTATTCCGTCGGCGGCTCGATCGACCCGGAAGACGGCTACAAGGCTTTCCGGGGCAAGCTGCCGAGCCCGGATGCGATGCTGAAGAAGAAGGGGCTGGCGGCTTGATCCTTGTTGCCGGACTTTAAGGTCCGGGCGACAGTATCCAGATGTTGAGAAGATGGGACGGCGGGCTTGCTACGAGCTTTCTCGCCTCCCCCCTTTCGCAAACGCGAAAAAAAGGGTAAGAGCGCGCCAAACGTAATTGGCGTGTTTACTTTATAGTGCGCCCCAGCCCCAGAGATATAACATTATGAAACTCCGCAACATCGCGATCATCGCGCACGTTGACCATGGGAAAACCACCCTCGTTGACGAGCTTCTGAAGCAGTCCGGCTCCTTCCGCGAGAACCAGCGCACCGTTGAGCGCATGATGGATTCCAACGATCTGGAAAAAGAGCGTGGTATCACCATTCTCGCCAAGGCGACCTCCGTCGTCTGGAAGGGTGTTCGCGTCAACATCGTCGACACGCCAGGCCACGCCGACTTCGGCGGTGAAGTCGAGCGCATCCTGTCGATGGTCGATGGCGCCATCGTGCTGGTCGACTCCTCGGAAGGCCCGATGCCGCAGACCAAGTTCGTGGTCGGCAAGGCGCTGAAGGTTGGCCTTCGCCCGATCGTTGCGATCAACAAGATCGACCGTCCGGACGCTCGCCACGAAGAAGTCATCAACGAAGTCTTCGATCTCTTCGCAGCACTGGACGCCACCGACGAGCAGCTCGATTTCCCGATCCTTTACGGCTCGGGCCGCGCCGGCTGGATGAACTATTCGCCGGAAGGCCCCACTGAGGATGGCCTTGGCCCGCTTCTCGATCTCGTGCTGAAGCATGTGCCGGAGCCGAGTGTCGGCGAAGAAGATGGCGCGTTCCGCATGATCGGTACGCTTCTCGAAGCCAACCCCTTCCTCGGTCGCCTCATCACTGGCCGCATTCATTCCGGCTCGATCAAGCCGAACCAGGCCGTCAAGGTTCTGGGCCAGGACGGCAAGCCGATCGAAACCGGCCGCATTTCCAAGATCCTCGCCTTCCGCGGCATTGAGCGCACGCCTATCGATGAAGCCCATGCAGGCGATATCGTCGCCATCGCCGGCCTGTCCAAGGGTACGGTCGCCGACACGTTCTGCGATCCGTCCGTCACCGAGGCGCTGCACGCCCAGCCGATTGATCCGCCGACCGTCACCATGTCCTTTATCGTCAATGACAGCCCGCTGGCTGGCACCGAAGGCGACAAGGTTACTTCGCGCGTCATTCGTGATCGCCTGTTCAAGGAAGCCGAAGGCAACGTCGCGCTGAAGATTGAAGAAGCCGAAGGCAAGGATTCGTTCTACGTTTCCGGCCGTGGCGAATTGCAGCTCGCCGTGCTGATCGAAACCATGCGTCGTGAAGGCTTCGAGCTTGCCGTGTCGCGTCCGCGCGTCGTCATGCACAAGGACGAAGCCACCGGCCAGATGCTGGAGCCGATCGAAGAAGTCGTCATCGACGTCGATGAAGAGCATTCCGGTGTCGTCGTGCAGAAGATGTCGGAGCGCAAGGCCGAAATGGTCGAGCTTCGTCCGTCCGGCGGCAATCGCCTGCGCCTGAAGTTCTTCGCGCCGACCCGCGGTCTCATCGGCTATCAGTCGGAACTGCTGACGGATACGCGCGGCACCGCCATCATGAACCGTCTGTTCCATGATTATCAGCCCTTCAAGGGCGCGATCGGCGGCCGCTCGAACGGCGTCCTGCTCTCCAACGCTTCCGGCGAAGCCGTCGCCTACGCGATGTTCAACCTGGAAGACCGTGGCCCGATGATCATCGATCCGGGTGAAAAGGTTTATGCCGGCATGATTATCGGCATCCACACACGCGACAACGACCTTGAAGTCAACGTCCTCAAGGGCAAGCAATTGACCAACATCCGCTCGGTCAACAAGGACGAGGCCGTCAAGCTGACGCCGCCGATCCGCATGACGCTCGATCGCGCCCTCTCCTGGATCCAGGACGACGAGCTGATGGAAGTCACGCCGAAGTCGATTCGCCTGCGCAAGATGTATCTCGACCCGAACGAGCGCAAGCGCATGGAAAAGGCGCGTTCCGCATAAGAGAGCGCCTGTATCGCTTCGAACCACTCAACCCCGGCCATTGTGCCGGGGTTTTATTTTGTGTGTTCGATTTTTGGACCCTTGTGGCAAAGGTTAAAAAGGCGTTAATTTTCAGCAGTCGTCCACGGATAAAGGCTGTGGGCAAGTCGGCCGTCTTCGTAAATGAGGATGGTTAATTTGGGCTGGCGAGACCAGAGTAAACGTTATGAAGACGTTGTCGATTGATGTTCGGCGGGCCGAACCGCATGATGCCCGGGCCATATCGGAGGTGCACCGCCAGTCGTGGCAGTATACCTATTCCGGTATCATTCCGCATCGCGCGCTGAGCCAGATGATCGAGCGCCGTGGCGAGAGCTGGTGGCGCAAGGCGACCAGTGGCCCGGCCACGCTTCTTGTTCTCGATGTTGCCGGCGAGATTGCCGGCTATGCCACGCTGGGCCTCAATCGCGCCCGCGCGCTGCCGCAGGAAGGTGAGATCTACGAGCTCTATCTTCGTCCGGAATATCAGGGCATCGGTCTTGGCCGGCTGCTGTTCGGCGAGGCGCGGCGGCTGTTGAAGTCGCTCGGCTGCAAGGGCCTGGTCGTCTGGTGCCTCGAGGAAAACGAGAATGCCGACCGCTTCTATCGCGGCCAGGGTGGCGCCGATTTCTGCGAGGGCATCGAGACCTTCGACCGTAAGCAGATCAAGAAGATCGGCTTCGTCTGGCCCTGAGCGAGCCGCGTTGCACCAGCTGCGATCCCCGATTAAAATCCCGCACTCTACCAATGCATTGTTGCGTTGCGGAATGATTCCGATTATCTGGCTTGCGGTAACCATCCTTATTATTTAGGGGACACGCATGCGCATCGACGCGATTTCCATTGGCAAGAACCCGCCCGAAGACGTCAACGTGATCGTTGAAGTTCCGGTCGGCGGTCACCCGATCAAGTATGAAATGGACAAGGAGGCCGGTACGCTGGTCGTCGACCGTTTCCTCTACACGCCGATGACCTATCCGGGTAATTACGGCTTTGTTCCCCATACGCTTTCCGAAGACGGCGACCCGATCGACGTGCTGATTGCCAGCACCCGTCCGCTGGTGCCGGGCTGCGTCATCAATGTTCGCCCGATCGGCGTGCTGAAGATGGAAGACAATTCCGGCAAGGACGAAAAGATCATTGCCGTTCCCTCGCCGAAGCTGACGCTACGCTACGAAAAGGTCAAGGAACATACCGACCTGCCGGAGATCACGCTGAAGCAGATCGAGCATTTCTTCGCGCACTACAAGGATCTGGAGCCCGGCAAATGGGTGAAGATCTATGGCTGGGGCGGCTCCAAGGAAGCTGGTGAGCTCATTCTCGAAGCCATCGAGCGCGCCAAGAAGGCGAAGTGATCAGTCCTTCGCCATAGCGTTCAGCCTGCCTATCAAATCCTCCGGGTCGCCATCGATCCGGAGGATTTTTTTACGTGCGGTGTCGCCGCTGACCAGGCTGAGGGAGGATTTGGGGACACGGAGCCTCTTGGCCAGCAGCGCGATCAGCGCCTTGTTGGCCTTGCCCTTTTCCGGCACCGCGGAAACGCGTGCTTTCAGATAGGCCTCGCCGTCAGCGCCGGTCTCGATGCCGTCGACCGCGTCACGCCCGCCATTGGGCGTGAGCCGGACCGATAGCCTGACATGATCGGCAAAAGCCTGCCAGGCGCCGTTCACCGAACGAAGAGCGGGTACAGCGAATTCCACATCAGCGAGCGGACGAAGAAGATGAGCAGAAGCAGGATGATCGGCGAAATGTCGATGCCGCCGAGATTGGGCAGGATGCGCCGGATCGGGCGCAGCGCCGGCTCGGTGACCGCATAGAGAAAGCTTCCGACCGAATTGACGAACTGATTGCTCGAATTGATGACGTTGAAAGCATAGAGCCAAGAGAAGATGGCGCTGGCGATCAGCACCCAGGTATAAAGATTCAAAGCCAGATCAATGGTTTGAAATAAGGCGAGCATATCCGTCTCCATTTCGCGGTTGACAGACATGTAGACATTGGCGACTAAACGGGCAAGCCCCATGCTTTGACACAGGCTGAATCATGCCTAACAGGCCGAGCGGGCGCGTTCTGCGCCATTGCTCCGGTCGGAAAGTCTCACACATGTCGTTGGTTGCCAGCGGAGACAGATTTGCCGCGTTCCGGCATATCGCCTACACCTATTTCTTCTTTGCCCGTTTTCTGACCGCGTTCGCCACGCAAGTGGTCAGCGTTTCCGTCGGCTGGCAGATGTATGACCATACAGGCAATGCAATCTATCTCGGCCTGATCGGCCTGGTGCAGTTCCTGCCGGCGCTGCTGCTGATCCTGGTGACCGGCACCGTCGCCGACCGTTATAACAGGCGCATGATCGCCGCCATCTGCATTCTCGTCGCCACGATCTGCACGGCCGCGCTGCTGTTCCTGACCGTCACCGGCACTTTCGCGCCGCTGCTGGTCTTCCTGATTCTTGCCGTTTTCGGCATCGAGCGCGCCTTCATGTCGCCGGCATTGCAGTCGCTCGCCCCCAATCTCATTCCGCCGGAAGACCTGTCGAATGCCGTGACCTGGAATTCCATGTCCTGGGACGCTGCCGCCATTCTCGGCCCGGTTGCCGGCGGCCTGCTCTATGGCCTTGGTCCCAGCGTCTCCTATACGGTTGCCGTCTTCTTCTTTGCCGCCGGCTCGATGCTCACCTTCCTGATCCCGAAGCCGCATCAACGCGTCGCGCATGAAGCGAAGAGCCTCATTGAAATCCTCGCCGGCTTCCGCTTCATCTGGTCGGAAAAGGTGGTGCTCGGCGCGGTCTCGCTCGATCTTTTCGCCGTGCTGCTCGGTGGCGCGGTGGCGCTGATGCCGATTTATGCCCGCGATATTCTGACGCTCGGCCCCTGGGGGCTCGGCCTCTTGCGCGCAGCACCCAGCTTCGGCGCCATCGCCATGGGCCTGTTTCTGGCGACCTATCCTATCCGGCACCGGGCCGGGATCTGCATGTTCATCGGTGTCGCCATGTTTGGTGTGGGAACGCTGATCTTCGGCATCTCGCATACGCCCTGGCTATCGATCGTAGCCCTTGCGATCATGGGCGCGTCCGACCTGATCTCGGTCTATGTCCGCGAAACGCTGATCACGCTCTGGACGCCGGATCATGTGCGCGGCCGTGTCAACGCCGTCAACATGGTCTTTGTCGGCGCCTCGAACGAGCTTGGCGAATTCCGCGCCGGCACCATGGCGCATTATTTCGGCGCCATCCCCGCCGTCGTCATCGGCGGCATCGGCACGCTGGCGGTTGCGATCATCTGGGCGACGGGTTTTCCGCAGTTGCGCCGGATCGACAGCCTCAACGCACCGGACCGCGAGGGCGCGCCGCAAGTGGCGTGAGCACACAGCTAAGGCGGTATGCCGTGTCAGTGCGTCAGGCAATCAGCCGATACATACCAATATTGGAAGCAGAGCTGAATTATCTGGCAGCTCAAGCTGCCATCGCCTGCTTGCCCTCGAACACCATGTCGAGGAATTCGGAGAGCCAGGCTTTCAGGGCTGCGTCGAAAATCATGCGGCCTTCCAGATGCTCGCGCCCCTGCTGGGCGTTCGGCATGCAGAAGCGGTGTTCGCCGTGAACGACCCAGCGCTGCATCATGGCGCGGGTAAGCTCTGCGTGAAATTGCAGGCCCCAGGCGTTGGCGCCATAGCGGTACGCCTGGTTGGGATAGGTCTCGCCAGTTGCCAGCAGCTCGGCACCGTGCGGCAGGTCGAAGCCTTCGCGGTGGAAATGATAGACCATCTGCGGCCAGCGCCGTATCAGAAGCCGGCCTCTTTCCGTCGGCTGCAACGGATACCAGCCGATTTCCGTCTTGCCGTCGTCGCGCGCCTTCACCTTGGCGCCGAGATGGCGGGCGAGCATCTGCGCGCCGAGACAGATGCCGAGATAGGGGCGGTTTTCCCTGAGCGGGACGTCGAGCCAATCGATCTCAGCCTTGACGAAATCCTCGGGATCATTAGCGCTCATTGGCCCACCGAAGACCACAGCGCCCGCATGGCCCTCCAGCGTCGTCGGCAGCCCTTCACCGAGCACCGGGCGGCGGACGTCGAGATCGTAGCCTTTTTCGAGAAGCATCTGACCGACGCGGCCGGGGCTGGAGCGCTCCTGGTGCAACACGATCAGTACGGGGCGGCGATGTTGGCCGCGCCGAGGCGCCTCAATCATCATCGCCTGTCTCCATCGCGTGGCCCGGCGCGCGGGCCGCCGCCTCCTGCCGCTTCACGATACGCTCGCGATCGGAAATGCCCATGAGATCGGCGATCCGCCAGATCGCGTGGTCCTCCATCTCGCTGCGCTCACCATCGGCGTAGACGATGTCCCAGAGGATGCCAAGGAGTTCGAGGCGCTGTTCGCTATTGAGATGACGCTTCAGGTCGGAGGTGAAGCGGTAATAGTCAACTGCCTCGCTCTCGGCCTCCTGGCCGGCGGCGATCAGCGCGTCGAGCTGGCGACCACCGAGACCGTATTGCTCCTTCAACAGCTTGCGCAGCCGCTTTTTTTCGCTGTCCTCGATCTTGCCGTCTGCTTCCATCACCTGGATGCAAAGAGCCGCAACCGCGATGCGCGGGTCGTCGGGGGCAAAACCGGATTTAGGGTGGTCCTTGGTCAGATTCTGGAAAAATTCCTGAAAGCGTTCAAACATTCGGTTCCATTCTTAAAGCAACTGAGCACGACCTTGTCCGGAAGCGCAGCGCGCTCCTCCAGATCATGCCCTAGAACAACTTGAGCCGTGTCTTGGGTTCCGGTTCAAGTTTTAGATCTTTCACACCCGGATCATCCGGCGCACCGCCGAAGAAGGGCCTTGGGTCCGCCTCGTTCGCCGGCTCGATTTCGGTGGCTGCCGTTGCCGGTTTCGCCACGATCGGTTCCAGTTCTATAACAGAGGTGCTGTTGGTGGGCGATGCAACTATTGGTGAGGTCGGCTTCGCGGTAGCGGTTGCGGGCGCAGTTTCCCGCATCGGCGGTAGCGACTTTAGCGCGGCGTCAACCGAAACGGTGGTGCCTTCTTCCAGCGGTCCCTCGATCTGGCCGAAGGGCGCCTTCCATTCGAAGGCGTCGAGCCGGCCGGTGATGGGCGACAGCGGCAGCCATTTGTCGGAGACGAAACCGTCGGCCACCCAGGCTGGATCGCGCGGCGCGCGGAGCGCCTGCGCCATCCAGTGGCGGACGCGGCCCTGATCGCCGGTCTCCGCTTCCTCGATATCGGCCAGCAACAGGAAGGCGCCCTCACGGGCGTCGATGCGGGCCGCCGCCTCGGCCTTGGCGCGGGCCTTGGCGAAATCACGGGAGTCGAGCGCGGCCTTCGCGGTGAGGAGCAGCGCCTCGACATTGTTCGGGCGGATCGCTTCCAGCCGCTCGGCGCGCTTCAGGCGGTCGGTGACGCTGTCGCCGCTGCGGGCGCGGACATAGGCCTTGCCGATCTCCGGATGCGGTTTTGCCTTCCAGACCTGTTCGAGCACGGAGGCGGCCTTGCGCACTTTGTCTTCGCGGAACAATGCCTTGGCCGCCGTCAGCGCGGCGGGGACGAAATCGGCGGACAGTTTCAGCGCCGCGAGTGCATCGTCGCGGGCACCGACCGGGTCGCTTTCGAGCTTGTCGTTGGCGCGCGCGGTCAGGAGCACGGCGCGCTGGCGGTTGGCGGTCTCCTTGTCGACGACATGGGCGACCTTCTGCTGGTCGAGAAGCTTGATGGCATCGTCCCAGTTGCCGGCCTGGCTGCGATATTCCAGCGTCGCCTGCGCCGCCCAGGGCAGGTAGGGGGCCTGATCGGCGGCCTTTTCGGCATATTGCCGCGCCGCCTCATTGGCGCCAAGACGCTTGGCTTCGAGATAGAGGCCGCGCAGGCCGAGTTCCCGGGTTTCCGGGTCGTTGGCCATCAACTCGAATTTCTGGCGCGCTTCGTCATGCTTGCCTTCGATCAGCGCGGCTTGTGCCTCGAGCAGGTTGATCAGCGGTTCCTGGTCGGCGCGGATCAGGCCGCGCGTGCGCGCCGCCATCTTGCGGGCGAGCAGCGCATTGCCGGCGCCGGCGGCTATCAGCCCCGTCGACAGCGCCTGATAGCCGCGGTCACGCTTGCGGGCGCGGAAATAGCGGGTGACGGAATGCGGAGAGTTCCAGATCAGCCGGATAAACCACCATACAAGCATGACGGCGGCCACCAGCGCGATCAGGATGCCGGCGGCAACGATCAGCTTGGTCTGGTAAAGCTGACCTCCCCAGACGAGCGAAAGATCGCCGGGGCGATCCGCCAGCCAGGAAAAACCATAGGCGAGAGCCAGGACGAAAACGGCGAAGATAAGCAGTCTGATCATTCTCGCGCTCCGTCCTCAGTTCTGTTTTCCGGTGTTGGCGATTGCCTTGGACAATGCGTCGCTGACCAGATCTTCCACGCGGATGCGGGCATCCAGTGACTGTTTGAAGGCGGCGGAAGCCGATTTTGCGGCATCCGGCAGGCTGTTCCATTCGGTGATGGCGCCGGGCAGGTCGCCATTCTTCACCTTGTCCTCAAAGCGCGCGGCGACGGCATCGACGCTGTCGCCGGAGACGTTGCCGACCGGGCGCACCTGCACCAGGGATTTGGCGCCCGTCATCAGCCGGTCGCTCCAGCTCTGGTTCGGGTCGTCCTGTTGCGTCGTGGCGACGATCGCCGTCGTGACGCCGGAAACCTGACGAATGAGATCGGCGCGGGACGGAATGCCCGTCTGGGCGAAATTCTTGAGATCGGCGACGGCGGGATCGTCCGGAGCGACATTGGCGAAGGTGTCGAGTTCCGGCTGGAAGGGGCCGCCACGATCGATCGCCGCCTTCAGTGCCGCAGCCGCAATCGCACGGGCGACGGCGCTTTCCTGGCTCGGCTCGCTCAGCTTCTTCTCGGCGTCATCGAGACGCTTGCTGACATCGGCATCGGCCGAGGCCCGATTTTGCGTCGCCTGGTCGAGGCTCGTCTTCAACTGGCCCACCTCGGCGCTCAGTGCTGCGATCTTCTGACCGGCATCGCCGCTGCTTGCTCCGGATGATCCGCCGGTTGCCGTGTTGTTGACGCTGGCCGTTTCCAGGGCTGCGATGCGGGCGGTCAGCGTCGTATCAGGCGCTGCCGCGGGCGCGGCGGCGAGATTGGAAACAGTCTGCTTCAACCCGTCGATTTCGGCGGTGAGCGCGGCGATATCGGCGGACGTATCCTTCGCCGCCCTGCCGCCGGGGAGGAGGCCGGCATACTGGATGGCGCCGGCGCAGATGAGGGAAATCAAGCCGCCGACAATGCCGGCGGCGATCAGGCCCGAAGTCGATCCTTGCTGTCGCTGGGGTGCGGCGGGCTGTTCGCTACGGAAAGAATAGGATTCGGCTTCCTGATCAAGCGCCGCTTTGAGCTTCTCTTCCGATTCTTCCGTGACAGGCTCGCCGGCCTCGGAGTGCTGCGACTCCTGCTCGGTCTCGGGCGTCACTTCCACCTCATTGGCGGACGAAGTGCCGGGTTCGTTGTGGCCGGGTTCGCTGTGATTGTGTTCCGTCATGTCCGTGGAAGCCGGGGCTTGCACGGACTTCTCTGCTTCCAGGTCGATCGTGACCGGCTCGTCGTTGGGCTTCGAATGGTTTGGCGTTTTTCGCGATACCATGAGGTCCTCTTTTCATGCGCTGCAGCGAGGTTAGACAGACAAGTCGAATATGGAAAGAGCTTAGATCAAAATTGAGGCCCTACTCCGTCGTCAGAAGCGCCAGAAGACTGTCTTCATCCGGCATGGCGGTAATCTCCACATGGGCGCGCAACAAAGCCGGGACAGCATCCGCAATCGCTTCGCTGAGGCAGAGAAACCTTGTCGAGGCAAGGGCGTCCGGATGTTGCCGCAGGAAGGACAGGCTGAAAAAACGGTGTGCTGTCTGGCGAGAATAGAGCAGCACGGCGTCGGCGCGGGTCTCGATAAAAAGCTTGCGAAGTGTGGTGCCGTCGGGGGTGATATCTAGCATGTGGTAGCATTCCACCGTCCGCAGGGGGATATTCAACTCCATCGATCTGGTTTCAAAGCCGGCGGCGCGCGGCGAGCCGGCGAGATAGAGCAGGGGCTGTTGCATGCTGGTCCGGTTGTGGGCAATCAGCTCCGCGAGTTCAATGCCACCGCCTTCGGAGGCAAGAACGTGGGTGAAGCCGAGGTTCCCTGCCTCTTTCGCCGTCGCCTTGCCGACCGCAAAGAGAGGCCGGCCGAGGTGAGGCGCCAGATTTTGGTCGAGCGCGGCGAGGGCGCGGATCGCCTCGGCGCTGGTGACGGCAATAGCGTCTTGCGTTTCCGACAGCGCCTGCCGGGCCGCATCGACATCGTGTACTGGCTCCGACAGCGGCAGCGACAGTGTCTCGTGTCCCATCTCCGTCAGCCGTTGGACGGTGCGTTCACCCGAATGCTGGGGGCGGGTGACGATGACGCGCATGGGCGATCAGGTCCAGTCTTCGAAGAAGGTGCTGCCGGCTTCAGTGCGGATAGCTTGGCCGGCATTGGTGCCGAGCGCCTCGGCGTCCCGGCGGTGGCCTTCGATGGTGGTGGTATGCACTTGTTGGCCGTCGGGCGTCAGGATCATGCCAAAGAAGCGGATATGGTCCCCTTCGCAGACGGCATAGCCGGCGATCGGCGTGCGGCAGGAGCCGTCGAGCGCTGCCAGGAAGCCGCGTTCGCAGGAGACGGTGTCGAAGGTGGGGCCGTCATTGATGGCGGTGAGCAGGTCGTTCATCCTGTTGTCGCCGATGCGGCTTTCAATGCCGATCGCGCCTTGTGCCGGTGCCGGCGGGAATGCGTCGGGATCAAGGATGTCGGTGATCACATCTACCCTGCCGAGCCGTTTCAGGCCGGCAACGGCCAGAAGCGTTGCGTCCGCCTGGCCTTCTTCCAGCTTGCGCAGCCGGGTCTGGACCGAGCCACGAAAGGTGATGACGTTGATATCGGGGCGCAGGCGGCGGATCAGCGCCTGGCGGCGCAGCGACGCGGAGCCGACGGTGGCGCCATGCGGCAGCTCGATCAACTTCGGCGCCGTGCGGCCGATGACGGAATCGCGAATATCCTCGCGCGGCAGGTAGGCGGTGAGCGCCAGTCCGTCCGGCAGCTTCGTTGCCATGTCTTTGGCCGAATGCACGGCGAAGTCGAGTTCGCCCGAGGTCAGTTTCTCTTCCAGCTCTTCCGTGAACAGGCCCTTGCCGCCGATTTCCGCCAGCGCACGATCGGCGATGCGGTCGCCCTTGGTGGTCAGGGCGACGATCTCGAACATTTCTTCCGGCAGGCCGTGCGCCGCCATCAGGCGGTCGCGGGCCTCGCGCGCCTGCGCCAATGCTAGCGGGCTGCCGCGCGTGCCGATCCGGAAAGGTTTTGTTTGCATCCGCTTTGATCCGTTGTTACCGACAGTTCCCGTAACCATATTTCCGCTTTATCGCAATCGACCAACAGGCATCGAACGACTTCCATGGCGTCCTTTCTTCGTATTCTCGGCATCGAAACAAGCTGCGACGAAACCGCCGCGGCCATTGTCGAGCGCCAGGATGACGGCACCGCCATCGTACGCTCAGACGTTGTTTTGAGCCAGCTGGACGAGCATAGCGCCTATGGCGGCGTCGTGCCCGAGATTGCTGCGCGCGCCCATGTCGAGGCGCTGGATACACTGATCGACGAGGCCCTGAAGCGCGCCAATGTGTCGCTGGCCGATGTCGATGCTATCGCTGCCACCTCCGGCCCCGGCCTGATCGGCGGCCTGCTCGTCGGGCTGATGACTGGCAAGGCGATATCCAGGGCAACCGGCAAGCCGCTCTATGCCATCAACCATCTCGAAGGTCACGCCTTGACGGCAAGGCTGACGGATAGCCTCGCCTTCCCCTATCTGATGCTGCTGGTCTCTGGCGGTCACACACAATTGATCCTGGTGCGTGGCGTCGGTCAGTATGAGCGCTGGGGCACGACCATCGACGACGCGCTGGGCGAAGCCTTCGACAAGACCGCAAAGCTGCTCGGCCTGCCCTATCCCGGCGGTCCGGCCGTCGAGGCGGCGGCGAAGAACGGCAATCCGGACCGGTTCGACCTTCCGCGGCCTCTGGTGGGTGAGGCACGGCTGGACTTTTCCTTCTCCGGCCTCAAGACGGCCGTGCGGCTGGCGGCGACGACGATCGCGCCGGTGAGCGAGCAGGACATTGCCGATATCTGCGCCTCCTTCCAGAAGGCGGTCTCACGCACGTTGAAAGACCGGATCGGGCGCGGCCTGCAGCGTTTCAAGAATGAATTTCCGAAAACGGCGGAAAAGCCGGCGCTGGTGGTTGCCGGTGGCGTCGCCGCCAATCTCGAGCTACGCCGCACGCTGCAGGAGCTTTGCGATCTCAACGGCTTCCGCTTCATCGCGCCGCCGCTGAGTCTCTGCACCGACAATGCGGTGATGATCGCCTGGGCCGGGCTGGAGCGCATGGCGACGGGTGCCGCACCTGACGGTCTCGATGTGCAGCCGCGCTCGCGCTGGCCGCTCGATCAGAAGGCGGAAACGCTTCTGGGTCATGGCAAACGAGGAGCGAAGGCATGAGCGGCAAGGAACGGATCGCTGTCATCGGCGCCGGTGCTTTCGGCACGGCGCTCGCCGCCGTCATCGCCTTGACGGCCAAGAGCCAGGTGACGCTGGTCGGGCGCAAGGCCGCGCTGATGGCCGATCTTAATACCGACCGGATGAATGACACGGCATTGCCCGGCATCGAACTGCCGGATTCGCTGCAATTCTCCGCCGAGCCGGACTCGATTTCGGATGCGGGCATCGTGCTGTTCGCCATGCCATCGCAGGCGCAGGCCGATGCGGCGCGTCATTATGGCCCCTATCTCGCGCCTGACGCCGTCGTCGTCACCTGCGCCAAGGGCATAGACAAAGTCTCCGGCGATCTTTTGACCGACATGCTGGAACGCGAATTGCCGCACCATGCCATCGCCGTTCTCTCCGGACCGGGCTTCGCCGCCGATATCGCCAAGGGTCTGCCGACGGCAATGGCGATCGCGGCGGCCGATATGGCAGTGGCGGAACGGCTGGCGCAGGCGATTTCCGGCCCCACCTTCCGTCTCTATGCCTCTTCCGACCGGGTCGGCGTGCAGCTCGGTGGCGCGCTGAAGAATGTGCTCGCGATCGCCTGCGGCATTGTCGAAGGACGCGGGATCGGTGATTCGGCGCGCGCCGCATTGATCAGTCGCGGCCTTGCCGAGATGTCGCGCTTCGTCTTTGCCAAGGGCGGCAAGGCGGAGACCGTGCGCGGGCTTTCCGGCCTCGGCGACCTCGTGCTGACCGCGACCAGCCATCAGTCCCGCAATCTGCGCTTCGGTATCGCGCTCGGCCAGGGCCAGACGGTCGATCCCGCGCATGGAGAGCTGGTCGAAGGCGCCTATGCTGCCTCGATCGCCGCGAAGCTGGCGCAGGGGCTTGGAGTCGACATGCCGATCACCGAAGCCGTTTCGGCGATCATTGACGGAAAACTGGATATCCCGACCGCCATAGAGCAATTGATGACACGGCCGATCACGACGGAATAGCTTGAATATAGGCGGAGCACTGGATATATTACTGGATATAACCGGAGACCGCGATGGGCAGCTCACAAAAACGCGCGATTCAGAATTATCGTTCCCGCCTCGAAGAGCGTGGCTTGGCCCGTTTCGAGGTGCTGGGGCTTGATGGTGACCGTGCTCTCATCCGCTCGCTGGCGCGACGTTTGGCGGAAGGGGGAGCGGAAGCAGCCCACATCCGTGATGTCATGACCAAAACCGTCTCGGGAGAACCGCCAAGGAAGGGCGGTGTCTATGCCTGGCTGCGTAGCTCGCCTCTCGTCGGAGCGGATATTGATCTCGAACGGGTTGGTAGCGAAGCGCGCGAGATCGATCTTTGACCCGTTATTTGCTTGATACAAATATTATCAGCAATACGATCAAACCAGAGCCGTCACCCGATCTCGTCAGGTGGCTTCAAGCTCAAATAGATGACGATCTTTTCATCGGGGCATCGACGATCGCTGAAATTCAGCGCGGTATTCTGATCATGCCGTTGGGGCGTAAACGCGCTGATCTCGAAACCTGGTTTCTTGGCGTACAAGGACCACTGGCGTATTTTGCCGGACGTGTACTTCCTTTCGGGGAGGATGCCGCCTTGATATGGGCGCAACTCATGGCGGAAGGACGGGCGGCGGGCCGGCAACGTGCCCCGATGGACATGTTGATTGCCTCCGTCGCGATCGCGAATGATTGCGTAATTGTCACGCATAATGAGGCTGACTTTTGGGGGCTCGACATCATCAATCCGCTTCGCGCAGAAACAAGATGACCCGCAGCGGGCGAGGCTTTATCCATCATCCTCGATAGTCTGCTGATTTCCATAGGAGAATAAAACAATGCTGTTTGCCTTTGTCTGCAAGGACAAGCCTGGTCACCTGAATGTCCGGATGGACACGCGTCCCGCTCATGTCGAGCATCTGAACAAGCTCAATGCCGAGGGTACGCTGAAGATGGCGGGTCCGTTCCTTGATGCGGATGGCAAGCCGAATGGCAGCCTGGTCATCGTCAATGCTGACACGATCGAGGCGGCGAAGGCGATTGCCGATTCCGATCCCTATGCCAAGGCCGGCCTGTTCGAGAGTGTCGAGGTCAAGCCGTTTAACTGGGTCTTCAACAATCCGGAGGCATGAGGCATGGCGCATTGGCTGTATAAATCCGAGCCGTCCTCCTGGTCCTGGCAGGCGCAGAAGGATGCCGGGAGCGAGGGCACGGCCTGGACTGGCGTTCGCAACTATCTTGCCCGCAACAACATGCGGACGATGCAGATCGGCGACAAGGGTTTCTTCTATCACTCCAATGACGGGCTGGAGATTGTCGGTATCGTCGAGGTCTGCGCGCTGTCGCATCCCGATGCGACAGCCAAGGACGATCCGCGCTGGGATTGCGTCGATATCCGCGCCGTGCGCGATATGCCGAAGCCGGTAACGCTGAAGGATATCAAAGCCAATCCGAAGCTGTCGCAGATGTCGCTCGTCACCTCGATGCGGCTTTCCGTGCAGCCGGTGACGGACGAAGAATATCTCGAAGTCTGCCGCATGGGCGAGCTCGACAATCCGCCCGTTTGACACTCCCGACCCGAGGGCAGCTTGAAGACCGATCCGGAGACATTCATCCGTGCAAACACCAGTGTCATGGCGCCGCCGCATGTGCCGGAAATCCGGCTGCATCTGGCCAGCGAAGCCCATGATCTCTGGCTGAAGACGGAGGAGGAGCTCGAGGAGATCGGCCTGCCGCCACCCTTCTGGGCTTTTGCCTGGGCCGGCGGGCAGGGGCTTGCGCGTTATATTCTCGACCATCCCGACACGGTCGCCGGCAAGCGGGTTGTCGATTTCGCCAGCGGTTCGGGGCTGGTGGCGATTGCGGCGAAGCTTGCGGGCGCAAGCCGCGTGCTCGCAGCCGATATCGACCCCTGGGCGGAAACGGCGGTGCGATTGAACGCCATGGAAAACGGCGTCCTGCTCGATTTCACCGGCGACAATCTCGTGGGCCAGGCGATCGATGCCGATGTTGTTCTTGCCGGTGATGTCTTTTACGATCGCGATTTCGCCGATCGTCTGATCCCCTGGTTTAGGCGGTTGGCGGAGGAGGGCCTTCTGGTTCTTGTCGGTGATCCCGGCAGGGCTTATCTGCCCAGGGATCGCCTGGAGGTCCAGGCCAGCTATCAGGTGCCGGTGACGCGGGCGCTGGAGGACAGCGAAGTCAAGAAGACGACGGTCTGGCGATTTCTCGCCGGCTAACGACCGTCAGGGACGAATCACGCAGACGCCGGCTTCATGGGAGCAGGCATTGCCGGCAAGCTTGACGTCGATCACCTTGGCGCGCGGCTTTAGCTGTGTCGCGGGTTTGCCCGGATATGGATCATAGCCGCCGTAGCCGAGGACATAGGTCCCGTCATTGGCCTGGTAGATATCCGCGGTTCCGGCATAAGTGCCGATATCCGCTGCATATCGCCGGTCCATGAGGACGATTCTGTCCGGCTGCGGCTGTTGCGTGCGCTGCGACCAGGAGATTTCATGCAACCGGAGGGGGCCAGAACGGTGGAACGGCCGATGTTTCCAGTGATAGTCACCCGCTGAAGCCGATACCGACGAAAGAACGGCAGTTGCCGCCAAAACGAGCGTCGTTGCCTTGAAAATATGCTGCCGCATGCGTTTTCCTCGCCCGCCAAATCCTTAATAAAATATGAAGAACAGAATGCCGCAAGAGCAGGGTTAAGTCCACTCGACGGGTGGAAAAATCATATCGAAGCGCCAATCGGGGGACATTGTTTCGGCGCACGCGCCAAAGATGTCGAACGATCCGAATCGATTAAATTCGAGGCAGACAGCAATTGTGCTTGTCGCCGTGCCTTTCCGTGATTAATGGTCGCAATTGATGCAACGCACACAGGATTTTCCCGCGCGTGTGCGTTGCCCCGGAAACATCCGGAGATAGAAGCGTATCGTAACGCCGCGAGGTTCTGATGGCGAACGTCACACAAAACCGGCCCTTGTCGCCGCATCTGCAAATCTACAAGCCTATTCCCACCATGATCATGTCGATCGTTCACCGCATCACCGGCTGCGCGCTCTATTTCGGCACGCTGTTGGTTGCCTGGTGGCTGATCGCCGCGGCGACGGGCCAGGGCTCTTTCGAACTGGTCAACTGGATCATGGGCACGATCATCGGTCGGTTCGTGCTGTTCGGCTATACCTGGGCGTTGCTCCACCACATGCTCGGCGGTCTTCGCCATTTCATGTGGGATCTCGGCTATGGCTTCGGTAAGGAATTCTCGACCAAGCTGGCCAAGGCGACGCTCATCGGTTCGCTCTGTCTGACCGCGCTGGTCTGGATTATCGGCATCGCCATCCGGCTGGTTTGACTGGCATGATCCTGTCCGAAGCCGCCTTGCGGTCCTTCGGTTCGGGATCACGCTTTAAAGGATATTTCTTATGGATATGCGCACCCCTTTGGGCAAAGTTCGCGGTCTCGGCTCCGCCAAGGAAGGCACCGATCATTTCTGGCGTCAGCGCCTGACTGCCGTCGCCAACGTCCCGCTCTTCATTTTCTTCGTCATTTTCCTGCTGGTCTATGCCGGCGCTCCCTATGCGGAGGTCGTGCACGCGCTGTCGAACCCCTTCGTCGCCGTCATCATGGGCCTTATGCTGATCTCCGGCCTCATCCACATGAGGCTCGGCATGCAGGTCGTCATCGAGGACTATGTCCACACCGAGATCACCAAGATCATCCTTCTCATGCTCAACACATTCTTCACGATCATCATGGCGGGGCTCTGTCTCTTCGCCATTCTGAAGATCGCGTTCGTAGGATAATTGCATCATGGCACCGAACTCATCTGCTCAGAATGGGCCTGCTCAGAATGGCAAAGCCTACAAGTATGTCGATCACTCCTATGACGTGATCGTCGTCGGCGCCGGCGGCGCTGGCCTGCGCGCCACGCTCGGCATGGCCGAGCAGGGCTTCCGCACCGCCTGCATCACCAAGGTCTTCCCGACCCGTTCACATACCGTCGCAGCCCAGGGCGGCATTGCCGCCTCGCTGCAGAACATGACGCCAGACAGCTGGCAGTGGCATCTCTACGACACCGTCAAGGGTTCCGACTGGCTCGGCGACGTCGACGCGATGCAATACATGGTCATGGAGGCGCCGAAGGCGGTCTACGAGCTTGAGCATTACGGCGTGCCCTTCTCGCGCAACGAGGAAGGCAAGATTTATCAGCGCCCGTTCGGCGGCCACATGCAGAATTTCGGCGAGGGACCACCGGTGCAGCGCACCTGCGCCGCCGCCGACCGTACCGGCCACGCCATCCTGCACACGCTCTACGGCCAGTCGCTGCGCAATAATGCCGAATTCTTCATCGAGTATTTCGCGCTCGACCTCATCATGTCCGACGATGGCAGCCGCTGCACCGGCGTCGTTGCCTGGTGTCTCGATGATGGCACGATCCATCGCTTCGCCGCCAAGATGGTGGTGCTGGCGACCGGTGGTTACGGCCGCGCCTATTTCT
The DNA here is from genome assembly GCF_000799715.1 of Martinezella rhizogenes. Taxonomy (GTDB): domain Bacteria; phylum Pseudomonadota; class Alphaproteobacteria; order Rhizobiales; family Rhizobiaceae; genus Rhizobium; species Rhizobium rhizogenes_C. The sequence continues at coordinate 161,865 of NZ_JUHG01000020.1, read as the reverse complement.
CCGCGACTTCGGCCCATACCTGCACCGGCGACGGCGGCGGCATGGTGGCCCGCGCTGGACTGCCGCTGGAGGACATGGAATTCGTGCAGTTCCATCCCACAGGCATTTACGGTTCGGGATGTCTGATCACCGAAGGCGCGCGCGGCGAAGGCGGCTATCTCGTCAACTCCGAAGGCGAGCGCTTCATGGAGCGTTATGCTCCTTCGGCGAAGGACCTTGCCTCGCGTGACGTGGTTTCTCGCTGCATGACGCTCGAAATCCGCGAGGGTCGCGGGGTCGGCAAGAATAAGGACCACATTTTCCTGCATCTCGACCATCTCGATCCGGCCGTGCTGCATGAGCGCCTGCCGGGCATTTCCGAGAGCGCGCGCATTTTCGCCGGCGTCGACGTGACCCGCGAGCCGATCCCGGTTCTGCCGACCGTCCATTACAACATGGGCGGCATTCCGACGAACTATTGGGGCGAAGTGCTGAATGCCGACAGCAACAATCCCGAGCGCGTGTTGCCGGGTCTGATGGCTGTCGGCGAAGCCGGCTGCGCCTCGGTGCACGGCGCCAACCGTCTCGGCTCCAATTCGTTGATCGACCTTGTGGTCTTTGGCCGTGCCGCTGCCATTCGTGCCGGCGAAGTCATCGACCGCGTCAGCCCGGTGCCGCCGGTCAATGTTGCTGCCTGCGACAAGATCATGGATCGGTTCGACCGCCTGCGTCATGCCAGCGGCAGCACGCCGACGGCGGTATTGCGCGAGAAAATGCAGCGCGCCATGCAGGAAGACGCCGCCGTTTTCCGCACGCAGGAATCGCTGGAATCCGGCTGCCGCCGCATTTCGGAGATCTGGAAGGAACTGTCCGATGTTAAGGTCACCGACCGTTCGCTGATCTGGAATTCCGATCTCGTCGAGACGCTGGAACTGCACAATCTGATGACCAACGCCATCGCGACGATCTACGGCGCCGAAGCCCGCAAGGAAAGCCGCGGCTCGCATGCCCGCGAGGACTATACCGAGGGCAAGTTCGCCGGCCGCGACGACGAGAACTGGCGCAAGCATACGCTTGCCTGGGTCAACGACGCCGGCGACGTCAAGCTCGACTATCGTCCCGTCCATACCGAACTGATCGCCGAAGGCATTGATCCGCACAAGATCGAGCCCAAGGCACGCGTCTATTGATCTGAGAGGAACTGACCATGGTTGAACTCACTCTCCCCAAGAACTCTCAGATGCGTGAAGGCAAGGTCTGGCCGAAGCCGGCGGGCGCCAAGAACACCCGCGAATTCCGCGTCTATCGCTGGAGCCCGGATGACGGTCTGAACCCGTCGATCGACACCTATTACATCGATGTCGACGATTGCGGCCCGATGGTGCTCGACGGACTGCTCTACATCAAGAACAACATCGACCCGACGCTGACGCTGCGCCGTTCCTGTCGCGAGGGTATCTGCGGTTCCTGCGCGATGAACATCGACGGCACCAACACGCTTGCCTGCACCAAGGGTCTGGACGAGATCAAGGGCACGGTGAAGATCTATCCGCTGCCGCATCTGCCCGTGGTCAAGGACCTGGTGCCGGATCTGACGAATTTCTATGCCCAGCATCGCTCGATCGAGCCCTGGCTCAAGACCGTGTCACCGCCGCCGGCCAAGGAATGGAAGCAGAGCCATGAGGATCGCCTGAAGCTCGACGGCCTCTATGAATGCATCCTCTGCGCCTGCTGCTCGACCTCCTGTCCGAGCTACTGGTGGAACGGCGACCGCTATCTCGGTCCGGCTGTTCTCCTGCAGGCCTACCGCTGGCTGATCGACAGCCGCGACGAGGCAACGGGCGAGCGCCTCGACAATCTCGAGGACCCTTTCCGCCTCTATCGCTGCCACACGATCATGAACTGCGCCCAGACCTGCCCGAAGGGCCTGAACCCGGCCAAGGCGATTGCTGAGATCAAGAAGATGATGGTCGAGCGGCGGGTCTGACCGCCGGCGATCGTTCGTTCATCGCATTGGACGATGAGGATTAGAGCGCATGATGACGGGAGCCGCTGCCGAAAACGGTTGCGGCTCGCGGTTTTTTAACGGTCTCGCTTGTGCCTCGTTGCGGCATTTCAAGGCGGCTCCGCCATCATGGAAGCGCGATAAAAGGATGCAGGAATTCGCCGATGACTTCTATCGGGATGAGGTTTGGCGCGCTAAGCCTTGAAATCACCGGATTCTTGCACAGCTATGGCGTCCGGCGATTTATGCCTGTATCGACTTGATTAACCAAAGTGAAATACGCTAGTTCCAATTTGATAAGCGCCAGTTTCCCAATGTCGGCGGTGGACGATTAGGAGTATGATGATGCAATTGAGATATGCAGTGACGGCTGCGGCGATAGGTCTGTCGCTTGCCGGTTGCCAGCGCACAGCATACAACAACGACGATACGTCCTATTCGCGGCCGCCACCCTTGCAGGCCCAGCCTGTTCCTTCCGTCCAGTCCAGCCAGCTACCGCCGACGAATGGCAGCGATGGTTCGCAGTTTCCTGCGGCGCCGTCGAATGCGCCGAACGCGGCCAATCAGCAGCAACAGCAGGCAATGGCCGCATCCGCGCAGGATGTGACCAAGGAATCAATGGTCGGCAGCTGGAAAGTCAGCAACGGCGGTGCGAGCTGCGACATGTTCCTGACGCTCACCAATCTCGGCGGCGGGTCGCGCGGCGGCACGCGCGGTTGTGCGGGCGAGCTGACGTCGATGGGCTCCTGGGAAGTGTCCGGCAAGCAGGTCATCCTCAAGAACCGCGATGGCACCCAGATCGGGTCGGTCTACAAGACGGCCGATTCGCGCTACGATGGTTCGACAGCGTCCGGTCAGCCGCTCAGCCTTAGCCGATAAAGCTCTTTTGAAGGGGTCGGCCGTTCGGGCCGGTTCCCCTTTGCACAGGTGGATATTTCCCCATGCAGCCCATGCCCGATTATTCCATCAGCGTCGGCGAGCAGCTGAAGGCGCTGACGGCCTCTGGATCGCTTCAGGTGGATTCGGCGCAGATGGATGTGGCGAAATCCCTGGACCGCGTGCTTGCCAACCTCAAGCAGAAGCGTCCGGCAATCAAATCGAGCGCTCTTGGCTGGATGTTCGCGCGCAAGAAGCCGGTCGAGATCGTTCGCGGTCTCTACATCCATGGCAGTGTCGGGCGCGGCAAGACCATGCTGATGGACATGTTCTTCGCCATGGCGCCTGCCAAGAAGAAGCGCCGGGCGCATTTCCATGAGTTCATGGCCGATGTGCACAATCGCATCGCCGCTCACCGGCTGAAATTCAAGAATGGTGAGACCAAGCAGGCCGATCCGGTGCTGCCGGTCGCGGCCGACCTCTATCGCGAGGCCGAGCTGCTGTGCTTCGACGAATTCACCGTGACCGACATTGCCGATGCGATGATCCTGTCGCGGCTGTTTTCCGAGCTGTTCTCGCTCGGCTGCGTGCTGGTCGCCACCTCGAATGTCGAGCCCGACAATCTTTATCGCGACGGCCTCAATCGCGGCCTGTTCCTGCCCTTCATCGATCTGCTGAAACGCCATGTCGAGGTCGTCACGCTGGATTCGCCGACCGACTACCGGATGGAGAAGCTGAACAGCCAGCCGGTCTATCTGATCCCGATCGACGAGCGGACCGACATGGCGATGGAGGCATCCTGGGTGCAGGCGCTGCATGGCCGCAAGGCGCAGCCCGTGGACATCCCGATGAAGGGGCGGTCCATCCATGTGCCGCTTGCCGCCGATCGCATGGCGCGTTTTTCCTTCGCCGATCTCTGCGACGCGCCGCTGGGTGCTGCCGACTTCCTGGCGATCGCCAAGCGGTTCGACACGATCTTTCTTGATCGCGTGCCGCAGCTTGGACCGGAAAAACGCAACCAGACCAAGCGCTTCATCATCCTCATCGACACGCTTTACGATCACGCCATTCGGCTTTACATTTCGGCGGCGGCGATGCCGGAGGATCTGCTGGTCGAAAGGCGCGGCACGGAAGGGTTCGAATTCGACCGCACCGCATCGCGTCTTTTCGAGATGCGCAGCGCCGAATATCTCGCTCAGACTCCCGCAAAACGGGCTGCCGAGTAACAGATTGGTGACAGAATGTCTTACGTTTACGTAAGACATTATCGATCTAACCGATTGAAATCCCTGCTCTCAAAATAATCAATTGCCAATTTCGGCTGTTGGGTCTATGCGATTGGCGGCAATGGTGGATGCCTTGTGGGCGTCCCGCCACGGATTTTGATCGCAAAGGATACCCCGAAATGGCGCGCAACAAGATCGCACTTATTGGTTCTGGCATGATTGGTGGCACGCTGGCGCATCTCGCCGGCCTGAAGGAACTGGGCGACATCGTCCTGTTCGACATCGCGGACGGCATTCCCCAGGGCAAGGGTCTCGATATTGCCCAGTCTTCGCCGGTTGAAGGCTTCGACGCCAACCTGACTGGCGCCAGTGATTATTCCGCGATCGAAGGTGCTGACGTCTGCATCGTTACCGCCGGCGTCGCCCGCAAGCCGGGCATGAGCCGCGACGATCTTCTCGGCATCAACCTCAAGGTCATGGAGCAGGTCGGCGCCGGCATCAAGAAGTATGCCCCGAACGCTTTCGTGATCTGCATCACCAACCCGCTCGACGCCATGGTCTGGGCGCTGCAGAAGTTCTCGGGTCTCCCGGCCAACAAGGTCGTCGGCATGGCCGGCGTGCTCGATAGCTCGCGCTTCCGCCTCTTCCTTGCCAAGGAATTCAACGTTTCCGTCGAAGACGTCACCGCTTTCGTTCTCGGTGGCCATGGCGACTCGATGGTACCGCTCGCCCGCTACTCCACGGTTGCCGGCATTCCGCTGACGGACCTGGTCACCATGGGCTGGCTCACCGCCGAGCGCCTGGAAGAGATCATTCAGCGCACCCGTGACGGCGGCGCCGAAATCGTCGGCCTGCTGAAGACCGGCTCGGCCTACTACGCTCCGGCTGCTTCCGCCATCGCAATGGCTGAATCCTACCTCAAGGACAAGAAGCGCGTCCTGCCCTGCGCTGCCCATCTCGATGGCCAGTATGGCGTCAAGGACATGTATGTCGGCGTTCCCACGGTCATCGGCGCCGGCGGCATCGAGCGCATCATCGAGATCGACCTGAACAAGGCCGAGAAGGAAGCCTTCGACAAGTCGGTCGCATCCGTCGCCGGCCTTTGCGAAGCCTGCATCGCCATCGCGCCGTCGCTGAAGTAATTTCCGCGTTATAACAGGGATAAACCCATGAACATTCATGAATATCAGGCCAAGGCTCTGCTGAAGACCTTTGGCGCACCCGTCGCGGACGGCGTTGCCATCTTCTCCGCCGAGGAAGCCGAAGCCGCCGCAAAGCAGCTTCCAGGCCCGCTTTACGTCGTCAAGAGCCAGATCCATGCCGGCGGTCGCGGCAAGGGCAAGTTCAAGGAACTCGGCCCCGACGCCAAGGGCGGCGTTCGCCTCGCCAAGTCGATCGAGGACGTCGTTGCCAATTCCAAGGACATGCTCGGCAATACGCTGGTGACCAAGCAGACCGGCCCGGCCGGCAAGCAGGTCAACCGCCTCTACATCGAAGACGGCGCCGACATCGATCGCGAACTTTACCTCTCGATCCTGGTCGATCGTTCGGTCGGTCGGGTTGCCTTCGTCGTATCGACCGAAGGCGGCATGGACATCGAGACTGTCGCGCACGACACGCCGGAAAAGATCATCACCGTTGCCATCGATCCGGCTGCTGGTGTGACCGCTGCTGACTCGACCGCCATTTCCGACGCGCTGAAGCTCGAAGGGGCTGCCCGCGAAGACGGCGCCAAGCTGTTCCCGATCCTCTACAAGGCCTTCGTCGAGAAGGACATGGCCCTGCTCGAAGTCAACCCGCTGATCGTCATGACCAACGGCCGCCTGCGCGTTCTCGACGCCAAGGTCTCCTTCGACGGCAACGCGCTGTTCCGTCATGAAGACATCCGCGCGCTGCGCGACAAGTCGGAAGAAGACGAGAAGGAAATCCAGGCTCACGAATACGACCTGGCTTACGTTGCCCTCGATGGCAACATCGGCTGCATGGTCAACGGTGCCGGCCTTGCCATGGCAACCATGGACATCATCAAGCTCTACGGCGCTGAGCCGGCGAACTTCCTCGATGTCGGCGGTGGCGCCACGAAGGAAAAGGTCACCGCGGCCTTCAAGATCATCACCGCCGATCCGGCCGTCCAGGGTATTCTGGTCAACATCTTCGGCGGCATCATGAAGTGTGATGTCATTGCCGAAGGCGTGCTCGCAGCCGTCAAGGAAGTCGGCCTGAAGGTTCCGCTCGTTGTTCGCCTCGAAGGCACCAACGTCGAGCTCGGCAAGAAGATCATCAATGAATCCGATCTCGATGTCATCTCTGCCGATGACCTGGACGATGCCGCCCAGAAGATCGTCAAGGCAGTCAAGGGAGCCTGAGGCAAGATGTCCATTCTCATCAACAGAGACACCAAGGTTCTCGTTCAGGGCCTGACCGGCAAGACCGGCACCTTCCACACCGAGCAGGCGCTAGCCTATCACGGCACGAAGATGGTCGGCGGTATCCATCCTTCCAAGGGTGGCGAAACCTGGACCGGCAAGGAAGGCGAAAAGCTGCCGATCTTCAAGTCGGTCGCTGAAGGCAAGGACGCCACCGGCGCCAATGCTTCGGTCATCTACGTTCCGCCGGCAGGGGCTGCCGCTGCGATCCTCGAAGCGATCGACGCGGAAATCCCGCTGATCGTCTGCATCACGGAAGGCATTCCGGTTGCCGACATGGTCAAGGTCAAGGATCGCCTCGACAAGTCGAAGTCCCGCCTGATCGGACCGAACTGCCCCGGCGTCATGACGCCGAACGAATGCAAGATCGGCATCATGCCGGGCTCCATCTTCAAGAAGGGCTCGGTCGGCGTTCTCTCGCGTTCGGGCACGCTCACTTATGAAGCCGTGTTCCAGACCACCAATGAAGGCCTCGGCCAGACGACGGCTGTCGGCATCGGCGGCGACCCGGTCAAGGGCACGGAATTCATCGATATCCTCGAGATGTTCCTCGCCGACGACGAAACCAAGTCGATCATCATGATCGGCGAAATCGGCGGTTCGGCTGAAGAAGAAGCCGCGCAGTTCCTCAAGGACGAAGCCAAGAAGGGCCGCAAGAAGCCGATGGTCGGCTTTATCGCTGGCCGCACGGCACCTCCCGGCCGCACCATGGGCCATGCAGGTGCTGTGATCTCCGGCGGCAAGGGCGGCGCGGAAGACAAGATTGCGGCGATGGAAGCGGCAGGCATTCGCGTGTCGCCGTCGCCGGCGCGTCTCGGCAAGACGCTGGTGGAAGTCCTGAAGGGCTGAACCTACCTATAGCAAGACCCGGACGGGGAGCGGCAATCGCCCATCCCGTCCGGCCCTCCAATTCGTAAGTGCAGATGTGCGGTCCAAGCGGCCGTGGACGAAATACGGTCGCCGGATGTCCATAAGCCGGCAATGCAAACAAGTCGGGAGGCGGACGAAGGCGTCCGCATATCACCATGGCAAGGCAAGAAGCCAACGAGCAATTTCAGATCACTTCGTTCCTGGATGGCGCGAACGCTGCTTATATCGAGCAGCTTTACGCGCGCTACGAGGAAGACGCATCGTCGGTGTCCGACGAATGGCGGTCCTTCTTCAAGGCGCTGGATGACAGTCCCGACGATGTGAAGCGGGCGGCCAAGGGCGCCTCGTGGCAGCGCAAGAACTGGCCGATCCCGGCCAATGGCGAGCTTGTCTCAGCGCTCGACGGCAATTGGGGCATTGTCGAAAAGGTCATTGAGACCAAGGTGAAGGCCAAGGCCGAAGCCCAGGGCAAGCCGGCCGACACCGCAGATATCCTGCAGGCGACGCGCGATTCCGTCCGCGCCATCATGATGATCCGCGCCTATCGCATGCGCGGCCATCTGCACGCCAAGCTCGACCCGCTCGGCATCGCCGCCGCGGTCGAAGACTACAAGGAACTGTCGCCGGAAGCTTACGGCTTCACCGAGGCCGACCTCGACCGGAAGATCTTCATCGATAACGTGCTCGGCCTCGAATATGCGAGCGTGCGCGAAATGATCGAGATCCTCGAGCGCACCTACTGTTCGACGCTCGGCGTCGAATTCATGCATATCTCCAATCCGGAAGAAAAGGCGTGGATCCAGGAACGTATCGAAGGCGTCGACAAGGGCATTGCTTTCAATCCGGAACGCAAGAAGGCGATCCTGCAGAAGGTCATCGAAGCCGAGGGCTACGAGCAGTTCCTTGACGTCAAGTTCAAGGGCACCAAGCGTTTCGGCCTCGACGGCGGTGAATCGCTGATCCCGGCTCTGGAACAGATCCTGAAGAGCGGCAGCCAGCTCGGCCTCAGGGAAGCTCTGTTCGGCATGGCTCATCGCGGCCGCCTGAACGTGCTGTCCCAGGTCATGGGCAAACCGCACCGGGCGATCTTCCACGAGTTCAAGGGCGGCTCCTACGCGCCTGACGAAGTCGAAGGCTCTGGCGACGTCAAGTACCATCTCGGCGCCTCCTCGGACCGCGATTTTGACGGCAACAAGGTGCATGTTTCGCTGACGGCCAATCCGTCGCATCTGGAAATCGTCAATCCCGTCGTCATGGGCAAGGCCCGCGCCAAGCAGGATATGGGCGCCACCCTCTGGGATGGCGACATCATTCCGCTGTCCGAGCGCGCCAAGGTCGTGCCGTTGCTGATCCACGGCGACGCCGCTTTTGCCGGCCAGGGCGTGGTTGCCGAAATCCTCGGCCTGTCGGGCCTGCGCGGCCACCGCGTCGCCGGCACGATGCATGTCATCATCAACAACCAGATCGGCTTCACCACCAATCCGGCCTTCTCGCGCTCGTCGCCCTATCCGTCCGACGTTGCGAAGATGATCGAAGCGCCGATCTTCCATGTGAATGGCGACGATCCGGAAGCCGTTGTTTATGCGGCCAAGATCGCCACCGAATTCCGCATGAAGTTCCACAAGCCTGTCGTTCTCGACCTGTTCTGCTACCGCCGCTATGGCCACAATGAAGGCGACGAGCCCTCCTTCACGCAGCCAAACATGTATAAAGTCATCCGCGCCCACAAGACGGTCCTGCAGCTCTATTCCGAGCGGCTGGTTGCCGAGGGAGTGCTGACCGACGGCGAAGTCGAAAAGATGAAGGCCGACTGGCGCGCCCATCTCGAGCAGGAGTTCGAGGCCGGCCAGCATTACAAGCCGAACAAGGCCGACTGGCTGGACGGCGAGTGGTCGGGTCTGCATGCGGCCGACAATGCCGACGAACAGCGCCGCGGCAAGACCGCCGTACCGATGAAGACGCTGAAGGAGATTGGTCGCAAGCTGTCGGAAATTCCGGACGGCTTCCATGCGCACCGCACCATCCAGCGTTTCATGGAAAACCGCGCCAACATGGTGAAGACCGGCGAAGGCATCGACTGGGCCATGGCGGAGGCGCTTGCTTTCGGCGCGCTTGTTGTCGAAGGCCACAAGATCCGTCTTTCTGGCCAGGATTGCGAGCGCGGTACGTTCTCGCAGCGTCATTCGGTTCTCTACGATCAGGAAACCGAAGAGCGCTATATTCCGCTCGCCAACCTGTCGCCGACCCAGGCCCGCTACGAAGTCATCAACTCGATGCTGTCGGAAGAAGCGGTTCTCGGTTTCGAATACGGCTATTCGCTGGCCCGTCCGAATGCGCTGACGCTCTGGGAAGCCCAGTTCGGCGACTTCGCCAACGGTGCGCAGGTCATCTTCGACCAGTTCATCTCGTCTGGCGAACGCAAGTGGCTGCGCATGTCCGGCCTCGTCTGCCTGCTGCCGCACGGCTATGAAGGCCAGGGTCCGGAACACTCCTCGGCCCGCCTCGAACGCTTCCTGCAGCTTTGCGCCGAAGACAACATGCAGGTCGCCAATGTTACGACGCCGGCTAACTACTTCCACATCCTGCGCCGTCAGCTGAAGCGCGACTTCCGCAAGCCGCTGATCCTGATGACGCCGAAGTCGCTGCTGCGTCACAAGCGCGCCGTGTCGAGCCTGGCGGAGATGGCGGGAGAATCCTCCTTCCATCGCCTGCTTTGGGACGATGCGGAAGTGATAAAGGACGGCCCGATCAAGCTGCAGAAGGACAACAAAATCCGTCGCGTCGTCATCTGCTCGGGCAAGGTCTATTACGACCTGCTGGAAGAGCGCGAAAAGCGCGGCATCGACGATATCTACCTGCTGCGCATCGAACAGCTCTATCCGTTCCCAGCCAAGGCGCTGATCAACGAGCTCAGCCGCTTCCGCAATGCGGAGATGGTCTGGTGCCAGGAAGAGCCGAAGAACATGGGCGCGTGGTCCTTCATCGATCCTTATCTGGAATGGGTGCTCGCCCATATCGATGCCAAGTACCAGCGGGTCCGCTACACTGGCCGTCCGGCCGCCGCCTCTCCGGCGACGGGCCTGATGTCCAAGCACCTGTCGCAGCTGGCGGCATTCCTCGAGGATGCGCTCGGCGGTTAAGCAAGGGGTTGCGCGATGGCCTATTTTCATTTGAAACTTGTGCCATCGCGCTCCGGCTTTCCGCATGACGCCACAGGGGAGGAGATGGCCGCCATGCAGCAACACGCCGCCTTTGAGCCGACAGCGTCTTCGGCATGCGCGTCATCGACATCGGAAATGCCGATACTCTCGATCATTCCCCGGCCATCTGTCGCCGGAAATTCTATCTAACTCATAAGACGAAAAATCAGGATCTGAACAATGGCCACTGAAATCCGCGTTCCTACCCTCGGCGAGTCCGTCAGCGAAGCGACCGTCGGCACCTGGTTCAAGAAGGTTGGCGACGCCATCAAGGTCGATGAGCCGATTGTCGAGCTGGAAACCGACAAGGTGACGATCGAAGTTCCCTCGCCGATTGCCGGCACGCTGTCCGAAATCGTCGCCCAGGCCGGTGAGACTGTCGGTCTCGGCGCGCTGCTCGGCCAGATCTCGGCTGGCAATGGTGCTGCCGCTGCTCCGGCCGCTGCTGCTGCACCCGCTCCGGCTGCTGCTACTGCCCCGGTTGCCGCACCTACCGTTTCCGCTCCGGCGTCCGCCATGCCGCCGGCACCTGCCGCCGCCAAGCTGCTTGCCGAAAGCAATGTTTCCGCCGATCAGGTCGATGGCAGTGGCAAGCGTGGCCAGGTCCTGAAGGGCGATGTGATCGCTGCCGTTGCCAAGGCCGCTTCGGCGCCTGCCGCAGTCCCGGCCGCTCCGGTTGCCGCGCGCGCGCCGACGACGGTCGAGGACGCCGGTCGCGAAGAGCGCGTCAAGATGACCCGCCTGCGCCAGACGATCGCGCGCCGCCTCAAGGATGCGCAGAACACGGCCGCCATGCTCACCACTTATAACGAGGTGGACATGAAGGCCGTCATGGACCTGCGCAACAAGTACAAGGACATCTTCGAGAAGAAGCACGGCGTGAAGCTCGGCTTCATGGGCTTCTTCACCAAGGCCGTCACGCATGCGCTGAAGGAACTCCCGGCCGTCAATGCCGAGATCGACGGCACCGACATCGTCTACAAGAACTACTGCCACATCGGCATGGCTGTCGGCACCGACAAGGGCCTGGTCGTTCCCGTCATCCGCGATGCCGACCAGATGTCGATTGCCGAGGTCGAGAAGGAGCTTGGCCGTCTGGCGAAAGCTGCCCGCGACGGCACGCTGTCGATGGCTGACATGCAGGGCGGCACCTTCACCATCACCAATGGTGGTGTCTACGGTTCGCTGATGTCCTCGCCGATCCTGAATGCGCCGCAGTCGGGCATTCTCGGCATGCACAAGATCCAGGAACGTCCGGTCGCCATCGGCGGTCAGGTCGTCATCCGCCCGATGATGTATCTGGCGCTCTCCTATGACCACCGCATGGTCGACGGCAAGGAAGCCGTGACCTTCCTCGTGCGCGTCAAGGAAAGCCTGGAAGATCCGGAACGTCTCGTTCTCGATCTCTAAGGGAGCGCTGGCTCATGTGGACATGGCCCATGCGGACGATGCGCGGACTTTTGTGTGCCGTCGCCGCATGGTTGCCATCGCCCGCCGTCGCCGATGACCTCGACGCGGCAAAGCTCAGCAGCAATCTCGATCTGGCGTCGCTCAGCAACGCCGATCTTGCCTCAAGGTCGATCACCCCCTTCCAAATGGGCGATGTCGAACTGACCTCGGGCCGCATCGTTGCCAGCGATCCGCTGGTCGGACCGGACCGTCCGGCCTTCGTCAGGACCGTTCCGCCCGGCAACTATCCCGTGACACTCTATCAAGCCTTTAGCCGCATTGCCGCCGCCAGCCTGCGGTTTGGTCCGGGCAAGCCGGTGCGCTGGGAGCTGGCGGTGATTGCCGGCCAGGATATCAAATCGCTGAAGGGCGACGAGTTCTTCGGCTATCCGGTCGATGCCGGTCTCGGCTGCTACATGGATGCCGACACCTATGCCCTGATCCAGGAGCGGGAGCAGCAGGTCCGCGCCGAGAAATCCTCTGCCGACATCAATTATTACGACGATATCCTGGCGCCTGAGATCAAGGTGAACGACGACAAATATGTCATGCATCGGCCGCTGGCCGGCAAACGCGGCAATGTCGCGGTCTTCTGGAGCGGTTGGGGCGACGGTTTCTATCCCGTCTTCTGGGGGCTCGATGCCAATGGCCGTCCCCTCGTGCTGTTCACGGATTTCGGGGTGACCGAAAATGCCGACGGCCAGCGCGAACCGGGGGGCGAGTAATGGCAAGATTAGTCCCCCTGCACTGGGCGATGATGGTGTTCATGGCGATCCCAACGCTGGCGCACGCCGGCGAATGCGTGCAGGAAAAGGCTGTCTATGGCGACATGGACGATGCCTATGAGCTGCGTTTCGAGCCGGCAGGCCCGGCGGCGGCCGTCAGCAATAAATTCAAGTTCGCCGTCCGTAACACGTCGATCGTGGCGGAGGGCGTGATCATGCGCTCGGACGATGGGCCGCACGCCAATGGCACGATCATGTTTAATTGCCCGGAAGGCGATGTGACGGGCGCCGATCTGCGCGCCTGCACCGTCTGGCAGGGCATGGTCTATGCCTCGGATATGAAGGGCGACATCAGTGTACTGCCGATGGAGGGCGCAGGTGCCGCGGCGCGGCTGTTTCTGCCGGCGCTCGGACCCTCGATCCGGCAATCGATCATCTGGGGCAAAGGCAAGGCGACCGTCGCTCCCTGGGATGTCCTGACGCTGAAAGGATGCGACGAATGACCGACAAGTCTCCCGTTCTTCTCGTCACCGGCGGCAGCCGCGGCATCGGTGCCGCGGTTTCGATAGCCGCTGCCCGGCAAGGCTGGGCCGTTGCCGTCAACTATGCCTCCAACAAGGTGGCTGCGGAGACGGTGGTCGCGGCGATCCGCGATGCCGGCGGCGAGGCGATCGCGGTTGCCGGCGATGTCGGCGTGGCGACTGACATCCAGTCGATCTTTTCTGCCGTTGATCAGCATTTCGGCCGGCTGGACGGCCTCGTCAACAATGCCGGTATCGTCGATGTGCCGCAGCGCGTGGACGAAATGACGCCCGAGCGGCTTGAGCGCATGTTCCGCATCAACATCACCGGCTCGATCCTCTGTGCCGGGCAGGCCGTGCGTCGCATGTCGATCCGTCACGGCGGCAAGGGCGGAGCGATCGTCAATATATCGTCGATGGCGGCGATCCTCGGCTCGGCCGGCCAGTATGTCGATTACGCCGCCTCCAAGGGCGCGATAGACACCTTTACGATCGGGCTGGCGCGCGAAGTCGTGACCGAAGGCATCCGCGTCAATGCGGTGCGCCCCGGCATCATCGACACGGATATCCATGCCTCCGGCGGGTTGCCGGACCGCGTGCGTGACTTGAGCCCGACCATTCCGATGCAGCGGGCCGGCACAGCGGATGAAGTTGCCGACGCGGTCCTCTACCTGTTGGGCTCCCAGGCATCCTATATAACGGGCTCAATCCTCAATGTGAGCGGCGGCCGGTAAGCGGAGAAGGCGGATACTATGCAGTATGTTTGGGAATTCCTCGGCCTGATGGCCGTATTTTCGATCTTCATCGTCGTTCCGGGCGCCGACTTTGCGGTGATCCTGCGCCAGAGCATCGTGCATGGCCGCCGCGCGGCGATGATGACCGGTCTCGGCATGGGCTTCTCGCTGCTCTTCCACATCAGCTACACCATCCTTGGCCTCGGCCTGATCGTCTCGCAATCGCTGATGCTGTTCAGCGCGATCAAGTGGGCCGGTGTGCTCTATCTCGTCTATCTCGGCATCAAGTCCTTCCGCGAGCCGGGTTTCAACGTCAAGGAAATCGAGATCACCGACGAGGACCGCAAGCCGGTGTCCGTCTGGCGTTGCCTGGCGACGGGCTTCATCACCAATGCGCTCAATCCGAAGCCGGTGCTGTTTTTCCTGTCGCTGTTTTCGACGCTCGTGCATCACGATACGCCGGCGCTGATCCAGTTCAGCTATGGCATCGGCATGGCGACGGCGCTGGTCGCCTGGTTTGCCGGCGTCTCCGTCTTCTTCACCGTCAAGCCGATCCGCGAACGTTTCATCGCCAGCGGCAAATGGTTCAACCGCATCACCGGCGCCGCACTTGTCGGCTTCGGCATCCGCCTCGCCATGGCGCGGGCGGCAGATTAACTCGAGCATGATCCCGAAAACTGCGCAGCGGTTTTCGGATAAGATCATGCTTAATCAAATAATTAGAGTGTCATGACGCTCTAGAGATACAAAACAAGGAAATTAAGCCATGTCCTACGATGTGATCATTATCGGAACCGGCCCCGGTGGCTATGTCTGCGCCGTCAAGGCTGCACAACTTGGCCTCACGGTCGCGGTCATTGAAAAGCGTGCCACCTATGGCGGCACCTGCCTCAATGTCGGCTGCATTCCGTCCAAGGCGCTGCTGCACGCGTCCGAAGTGTTCCATCATGCCGGCCATGGCATGGATGCGCTCGGTGTCGAAGTCGCGGCGCCGACGCTCAACCTTCCGAAGATGATGGCGCACAAGGATGCGACCGTGAAGTCGAACGTCGACGGCGTCGCCTTCCTCTTCAAGAAGAACAAGATCGATACCTTCCAGGGCACCGGCAAGATCGTGTCCGCCGGCAAGGTTTCCGTCACGGCCGAAGACGGCACGGTGACCGAGATCGAGGGCAAGAACATCGTCATTGCCACCGGCTCCGACGTTGCCGGCATTCCGGGCGTGCCGCTCGAAATCGATGAGAAGGTCATCATCTCGTCCACCGGCGGTATCGCGCTCGACAAGGTGCCGGAAAACCTGATCGTGGTCGGCGGCGGTGTCATCGGCCTCGAACTCGGCTCGGTCTGGTCGCGTCTCGGCTCCAAGGTCACGGTGGTCGAATATCTCGACAACATCCTCGGCGGCATGGATGGCGAAGTCTCCAAGCAGTTCCAGCGCATGCTCGCCAAGCAGGGCATCACCTTCCATCTCGGCGCCAAGGTTGTCGGCGTCGAAAAGTCCGGCAAGGGCGCAAAGGTCACTTTCGAGCCCGTCAAGGGCGGCGACAAGGTCGTGCTCGACGCCGATGTCGTGCTGGTTTCCACCGGCCGTAAGCCTTACACGGCGGGCCTCGGCCTCGAAGAAGCCGGCGTTGCGCTCGACAATCGCGGCCGCGTCGAAATCGATGGCCACTTCAAGACCAATGTTGCCGGCATCTATGCCATCGGCGACGTGGTGAAGGGTCCGATGCTGGCGCACAAGGCGGAAGACGAGGGCGTAGCGCTCGCCGAAATCCTCGCCGGCCAGGCGGGCCATGTGAATTACGATGTTATTCCGAGCGTCGTCTACACGCAGCCGGAAGTCGCCTCCGTCGGCAAGACCGAGGAAGAGCTGAAGGCGGCGGGCATCGCCTACAAGGTCGGCAAGTTCCCCTTCACCGCCAACGGCCGTGCTCGCGCCATGCTGGCGACGGACGGCTTCGTCAAGATCTTGGCAGACAAGGAAACCGACCGCGTTCTCGGCGGCCATATCGTCGGCTTCGGTGCCGGCGAGATGATCCACGAGATCACCGTGTTGATGGAATTCGGCGGCTCCTCGGAAGATCTCGGCCGCACCTGCCACGCGCACCCGACCATGTCGGAAGCCGTGAAGGAAGCCGCACTCGCGACCTTCTTCAAGCCGATCCATATGTAAATTGTAAGAAGACGTCTGTTTTGATGTGAGCGGCGGCTGTGATGACGGCCGCCGCTTTCCTTTGCCGGTTGGCCTGGCGAATTGCCGCAGCTGCTGTTTGTGTGCCTTGCTGTGTGTCGATCGTGCTAGGTTGTGGCAACTGAGGCAGCGGATGAGACGATGTCGACAAAGCCAATAATGATTGAACCACGTATGCCACACCCCGCATTGCCGGGTGCGGATTGGGCGGATTGTTTTGAGCTGCAAGTTCCGACATCGGATTTCACGGCGATCGCTGCTGCGGGCATGATACTCGACCATTTTCCGCTCTGGGTGCGGTCATTGCTCAGGCTGCGCGACGCAGTGACTGGCGTTTTCGGCCTGAAATCCTCCGAGTATCGTGCACCGGGCGGGGCGGAGATGGTCGGTTTCTTCCCGGTTGTCAGCAAATCGGACAACCAGATCGTTCTCGGATTCGATGACAAGCATCTCAATTTTCGCGTCGTGATTGATGTGCGGGATGATGGTGAGGGACGCCGGCTCGTCGATGCGACGACGCTGGTGAAGCGGAACATCCTGCTCGGTAAGATCTATCTCGCCGTGATTGCACCATTCCACCGGCTGATTGTCCGGACGATGCTGATCGATTTTGGCAAACGAATGGGCGCGCTCAGTCGACCGCAGTCACCGTAAAGCCCTGCTTGCGCAGCAGCGCCACCAATCCCTTGTCGCCGGCCAGGTGGAGCGCGCCGACAGCCATGAAAACGTTGCCATTGGTGAGGATCGGGGCCGCGCGTTCGGCCATCACCTTGTTGCGGTCGAGCACGATGCGCTGCTCGAAGGTGCCGGCGTCGTCGTCGGACAGATTCTGGTCCGGGTCGATGGTCTTCAGCATCGGCATGATCGCGCCGACATTGCCGGCGAGGTAGAGGTCGGTCATCGTTTCGTTGATGTCGTTGATCCTGTCGCCGAGCTCCAGCGTCTGCATCAGCGATTTCAGGTGCAGCTCGATCGGCAGGTCGCTCATCGCCTTGGCCTGTTCGGCGAGCGTCTCCAGACCCTTGACCTGTTTGCCGGCCGCAGTGGCATCGGCGGCAAGTTTCTGATCGAGGAATTTCACGCCGGACGCCTTGCGGCGGATTTCGCAGCCGGTCATCTGGAAAGAACTTGAAATCAGCCAGGGCTGCATGTGGGAGACCGCGACAAGCGGCACGCCGCGCTGTTTCAGAGCCGCTTCCAGCCGCGTATTGTCCTCGGGCGAGAGATGCTGGCCGATGGTTCCGCCGTTCGGCAGCATGGTCAGCGACGGATTGATGAAGAGGGCGGCCGCTGCTTTCTTATCGTCGAGGATTTCATCGGATTCGACGATGATCGTATCGGCCGCGGCGCTGGCCTCGGCAGCACCCTTCGGCATGGTCGTTACGCGCGTGTCGCTGACATGCATGGTGCCGAGCAGCCAGGAGGGCTTCAGGCCGGGTTTTTCGATTTTCCAGAAGATGCCTTTGCCGTTCGCCACCTTGTCGCCATCGGCAAGGATAGAGGCATATTTCGCGGGATCGCTCTTCTGCAGGTCGGTCATGAGGTTCTTGCCGCCGCAGCTGTCCGACGCGGTTTCGTCGGCATGCGCCGGCATTGACGACAACGCCGCAACGATCAGCGCGATCACCAGCATCACCGGAAACGCCGTCGCCAGCCAGAGGAGAATATCACCAGGCCTCGGTGCCGTCAGCCGCGCCGTCTTGATCCCGAGAGCAGATATCATCCCAACCTTCCAAAAAAAGCAGAACATATGATCCCGAAAGCCACGAAGCAGCGTCCGGACAGGATCATGCCGAAACTGGTCTCTGCTCTATCCGCCCGAAGCGCATATTCCCTTAACGCGAGGGGTTAACGCTTTGTTACGCGCGTGGATGAGCCCGATCGTAGACTTCCAGCAGACGGGAGGAATCGACACCGGTATAGACCTGCGTCGTCGATAGGCTGGCATGGCCGAGCAGCTCCTGGATCGTGCGCAGATCGCCGCCACCTGCAAGCAGGTGCGTGGCGAAAGAATGGCGCAGCGCATGCGGCGTCGCCGTGTCCGGCAGGCCGAAGGCGCTGCGCAGCTTCTGCATGCCGCGCTGGATGATGCCGGCCTGCAGTTTTCCGCCGCGCGCGCCACGGAAGAGGGGGGAGCCGGCGCCGAGATGATAGGGGCAGATCGCGCGGTATCTCTCGACCGCCTCGACGACGATGGGCAACAGCGGCACCAGCCGTGTCTTGTTGCCCTTGCCGGTGATACGCAGCGCCGTCGCGCCGGGGCGGATATCGTCCGGCGTCATGTCCAGCGCCTCGGAGATGCGCAGGCCGCAGCCATAGAGCAGGGTCAGCACCGCCGCGTCGCGCGCGGCGATCCAGGGTTCATCATGCATCTGCGCCTCGTCGCTGACGACGGTGATGGCCTGGGTGTCCGACAGCGGTTTCGGCAGCGATTTCGGCTGCTTCGGCGAGCGGACCGCGGCCGCACCCGCGGCATTCACCAGGCCTTTCTTTTCGAGATAGCGCAGCAGCGAACGAAGGCCGGCGAGATTGCGCCCGAGTGAACGCGCGCCGGCGCCATCCTTGCGGCGCGCGGCGAGAAAACCGCGGAAATCGGCGGGCCGCAGCGCTTGGATATCCTTGATGCTTGCCGGACCACCAAGATGCCCGGTGAGAAAGGTCAGGAATTGCCGGGTGTCGCGCTCATAGGCATCCAGCGTGTGGGCGGAAAGCCGCCGTTCCTGACCAAGCACCTCCAACCAGCGGCTGCGCTCGTCCATCAACTTGGGGTCGGCTATGATCAACAACTCGTTCAGTGGAAAACCCCTTGAATTCCAAAATCATTCTGCCACTTTGAAGTGGGGAAGGTTATGGAATCGCTAACAATCCTACTGCGCCGCGCTTCCTTTGCGTGCGGAAAGAACACAGTAGTCCTTTTCAACTGCGTATAAGCTGCTCCTTAAATCAAATCGGATTTAAGTGGTTATGCGCGAGGCGCTTGTCATGCTTCGATCATATTCGATTGCGATAGAGTACAACCCAACCATCCAGGGCATTTCATGGCACGTCGCGGTTCGATAACTGCATTGGGACAACTTGCAGAAGCGATCGCTTTGGTGTCCCAGGGCCAGCCCGGACATATCGTCGATACGCTGATTGCCGAGCGCGGCCAGAAGATCGTTCGCAACCCGCTCTGGCCGGTGATGCGGCCGTTTCTTTATACGCTGCTGCGCTACAACAAGGCGATCGAATTCGCCGATGACGTCGCCAAGCTGCCGGGCTTCCAGTGCTTTGAATATATGAGCGATCTGCTGAAGCTCGATATCGGCGTGACCCATGCCGAGCGCATACCCGCTTCGGGTGGGTTCATCCTCGTCAGCAACCATCCGACCGGCATTGCCGATGGTGTCGCCGTCTTCGATCTCCTGAAGTCGCGCCGGCCCGACATGATGGTGTTTGCCAATCGCGATGCGGTGCGGGTCAATCCGCGCTTTTCCGAGATGATCATCCCGGTCGAATGGCGCGACGAATACAAGAGCAAACTGAAGACGCGCGAGACCTTGCAGCTGACCAATCGCGCCGTTGCCGAGGGCAAAGTCACCGTGCTCTTCCCGTCCGGCCGCATCGCCTATTGGGCAAACGGCAGACTGAACGAGCGACCCTGGAAGACCTCGGCCGTGGGCCTTGCGCGCAAATACAATCTGCCGATCCTGCCGGTGCATCTGACGGCGCGCAATTCCGGACTGTTCTACTGGTTCGCCAAATGGTCGACGGAGCTGCGCGACATGACGGTGTTCCACGAACTTCTCAACAAGCGCGGCGACCGCTTCGACTTCCTGATCGGCAATCTGATCCCGGCCGAGCACCTCGACGGCGACGTCAATGAGGTCACCAAGGCGCTGGAGAAGCACACGGTCTTCGATCTGGCTCGTGATGGTGATGCGAGGTTTGCGCCGCTCAGCGCGCCGGTTGCGTCTGCGGATATGGTGGCCGAGGTCAGGGAACATTCCGCATGAGCGCTGTTGTCAGCGATGAGACGTCCTCATTGAGGGCAACCTTGTTGAATGACCTCGCCGCCATGATCGCAAACGCCGAATCGGCGAGGCCCGTTCGCGTTGCGATCGACGGGAGGACGGCATCCGGTAAGACAACGCTGGCGAACGAATTGGCCAGTTGTCTCTCGGTCAAAGGCAGGGACGTTATTCGCACATCGATCGACGGCTTCCACAGGCCAAGGGTGGAACGCTATGCACGCGGGCGGCAATCGGCCGAGGGCTATTATTATGATGCGCGCGACCTTCCCGCCATCGATGCGCTGCTTCTCAGTCCCCTGGGGCCTGACGGTGATGGCTGGTACCGCACGGCGTCCTTCGACCTCGATAGCGACCAGCCCGTCGAACAAGCCCCGCAATTCGCTTCGGCGGACGCCATCCTCATCGTGGATGGCACCTTTCTGCAGCGGTCCGAGCTGCGCGACGGATGGGACTTGGCGATCTTCGTCGAAACCTCGGAACGTGTCTCTGAGCAACGGGGCATAGATCGCGATGCCGCGCACTTGGGCGGAGCGGAGGCCACACGTCAGCTTTATGCGGATCGGTACCGGCCGGCTTTTGATCTCTATGAGCGCTTGTGCGCGCCTGCGTCTGTTGCCGATGCAATTTTCAACAATGACAATTTCTATCATCCTGCTCTCCGGATTAGGGGAGATGGCAGGCTTTCTGCAGCATCGCGAAATCTCTGATATTCACGGAATTAGGTAGCAGGATGTCACTAACCGGGACGGGGCATTTATGGCAACTTTGCGCCAGAAGCGATCACCAGCTTGTTAGGTAAAACAACCTGTCCGGAAACATGGGGCAAGCCCACTCATGCCGTGTGATGGGAATGTTATGATCTCATCTGCGTCAACATGGCTGATATTGTATGCAGCAGTTTTGAGGTAGTGCTCCCTCACGATAGATAATGTCAATTAATAGCCTGGAAATATCTGAAATGTGGGATTGGTTCCCTATAGTCTTCTTTCCGCTCAAGCTTCTCGTGTTAGGCACGGGGATGTTCTTCGCCATCAAGTGGCATCACGATCAAGAGAAGAAGAAATAACGAAACCAGCGGACCGTAAGCGCCCGTTGATTAGAGAAGCGCCGCCCATTTGGTCCGCTTAGGGCCAATAGCGGTCATTGGTGGCATTGCTACATAGGGCCCTGATATTCAGGGTAGCTTGCGGACCGCCCGCATTTTGCGAGCAGTCAGGAACCACTCCCGGGTTTTCTTTTGCCGCCGCTCGGGGCATGGTCTGGCGCAATGAGTAAAGATTCTTCCGATCTGTTCGGTGCGCTGTTCGAGGCTGCGCCCGCTAAAGCAGTGATGACCCGTACGGTCCCGGTTCTGGTGCCGATGCCGGCGCCGAAACCTTATTCCTATGCGGTGCCGGAAGGCATGGCGGTCGAGCCCGGCTCGGTCGTGCAGGTGCCGCTTGGGCCGAGGCAGGTAATCGGCGTCGTCTGGGATGGTGGCGACGAAGGTGGTGTCGATCCGAAGAAGCTCCGGCCGATCAGCCGTGTCTTCGATTGCCCACCGCTTGCCAAGGAGATGCGCGATTTCATCGACTGGGTCGCGGCCTATACGCTATCGCCGCCCGGCCTTGTTGCTCGCATGGCGCTGAGGGTCCCGGCTGCCTTCGATCCCGAGCCGATGGTCGAGGGCCTGCGCTTTGCCGGTGGCGTGCCGGAGCGGCTGACGCCGGCGCGCGCGCGGGTGATGGAGATGGCGAATGACGGTCTCTCCTGGACGCGCACGGGCCTCGCGCATGCCGCGGGCGTTTCGACAAGCGTCATCGACGGGCTGATCACGCAGGGCGTCTTCGAAACCGTGTTCCTGCCGCCACCGCCCCTCGTTGCCAAGCCGGATCCGGATTACGCCGCCTCGCGGCTCGAAGGCCCGCAGCGCGAAGCGGCCGATGAGATCCTGGCCGAGGTGCGTAAACAGGAATTCTCCGTCTCGCTCATCGATGGCGTTACCGGCTCGGGCAAGACCGAGGTCTATTTCGAGGCGATCGCCGAGACGCTGAAGCGTGGCAAGCAGGTGCTGATCCTGTTGCCGGAAATCGCGCTGACGGCGAGTTTCCTGGAGCGGTTCCAGGATCGTTTCGGCGCCAAGCCGGCCGAATGGCATTCTGATCTGGCGCCGCGCACGCGCGAAAAGGTCTGGCGGCAGGCGGTGACCGGCGAGGTTCGCGTTGTTGCCGGCGCGCGCTCGGCGCTGTTCCTGCCCTTCGAGGATCTCGGCCTGATCATCGTCGATGAGGAACATGATCCCGCCTACAAGCAGGAAGATCGCGTCTATTATAACGCTCGCGACATGGCGGTGGTGCGCGGCCGCATCGCCGATTTCCCGGTCGTCCTGGTCTCGGCGACGCCCTCGGTCGAGAGCCAGGTCAACGGCCAGAGCGGGCGCTACAGCACCATCCATCTGCCGACGCGCTTTGGCGACGCGGCAATGCCGGACCTGCATCTGGTTGATATGCGCCGGCACGCGCCGGAGCGCGGCGGCTTTCTGTCGCCATTGTTGATCCGGGCGATCGGCAAGACGGTGGAGAAGGGGCAGCAATCGCTGCTGTTCCTCAACAGGCGCGGCTATGCGCCGTTGACGCTCTGCCGGGTCTGCGGCCATCGTTTCCAGTGCCCACAATGTTCAAGCTGGCTGGTGGAGCACCGGTTTCGTGGTCAGCTCCAGTGCCATCAATGCGGCTATGCCGAGCGGACGCCGGAAGCATGCCCGGAATGCGGCACGCTCGACCATCTCGTCGCCTGCGGGCCAGGCGTCGAACGCATTGCCGAAGAGGTGGAACGGCATTTTCCCGATGCGCGGACGATCGTGCTGTCCTCCGATATCATGGGCGGCGTCAAACGGCTGCGGCTGGAGCTAGACGCCATCGCCAAGGGCGAGGCGGATATCGTCATCGGCACGCAGCTCGTCGCCAAGGGACATAATTTCCCGCTGATGACGCTGGTCGGCATCGTCGATGCCGATCTCGGCCTTGCCAATGGCGATCCGCGCGCCGCCGAGCGGACATTCCAGCTCCTGTCGCAGGTGACCGGCCGCGCCGGGCGAACCGGCCTCAAGAGCCACGGCCTGCTGCAGACCTACCAGCCGCAGCACCCGGTCATGCAGGCGATCGTTTCCGGCGACGCCAGCGCCTTCTACGAGCGCGAGATTTCCGAGCGGGAGAGGGCGGTGCTGCCACCTTTCGGGCGGCTTGCCTCGATCATCGTCTCGGCCGAAACGCGCCAGGACGCCGAGACCCACGCGCGCGGCATGCGCAGCGCCGCACCGCAGGTGCAGGGCATCTCCGTCCTCGGGCCGGCGGAAGCGCCGCTCGCTCTGGTGCGTGGCCGCCATCGCTTCCGCCTGCTTGTGCACGGCAAGCGCAATTCCGACATGCAGGGATTTCTCAGGGCCATGCTGGCGCAGGCGCCAAAGGAGCGCGGGTCGGTGCATGTGCAACTGGATATCGATCCGCAGAGCTTCTTGTGATTCCTGTCCACAGCGTCGCCGCCACGTCTTCCCCTGTTCCGCCGGATCATGCCATATGTCGATCTGTTCATATGGTTGATTTGATTTGGGCTGATTTGGGGACGATCGATGGAGTTCTATTTTCCGACTGATCTGGGCGAGCGGCTTGCCTATTGCTCGGCGGCTTTCACGGCCTTCATTGGTCTCGTTGTGATGTTCGCGCCGGGCTACACCTATCGCTTTCTTCGGCTGCAGGTGCGCGAGGGGCGAACGGAGGCCTATGCCGAGGCCCGCTCGGCCGGCGGTTTCTACCTCGGCTTCGGGGTGGTTGCGATATTGCTCGCCCAGCCGATGATCTATCTGGCGTTGGGCGCGTCCTTTGCGATCGCCGCCTTCGGCCGGATTCTCTCGATCATGTCCGACCGGGGAAGTGCATGGCTCAATCTGCTGCTTGTGGTTGTTCAGGCGGCAATGGCCGCTCTACCGCTTCTATACGGCTTTGGTTATATTTGAGCCAAAATCGGGCATGCGCTAGCCGTTATTAGCTGCGCTATCCCCATGCTTCTGAACTTTTGCCATCATAAATTCACTCGAATGGCGTATTCGGCCAATACGCGTGTTGCGAGTCTCAATATCCTATGTTAGACGAACCCCGAATTTCGGATGCGGCAGGAGGAAGCTCCTGTTGATTTCTGGGGGAAATCAAAACGAATTCAAGAGCATGTGGCTTCCGTGCCCCGGAAGCCTAATTCTTGGGTTGAAATCAGGGAATTTTGTGCCCGTGGCAGACACATCCCAGCATATTTCTGGTGTTGCAGAGCGATATGCCTCGTCATTGTTCGAGCTAGCCCTTGAGGAGGGCGCTGTTCCGGCAGTGACCGCCGATCTCGATCGGTTTCAAGCCATGCTGGATGACAGCGGTGATCTGAAGCGTTTCATCTCCAGCCCGGTCTTTTCGGCCGAAGAGCAGGTTGGCGCGGTTCAGGCTCTGGCGGCCAAGGCAGGCTTCGGCGCCTATTTTACCAATTTCCTCAAAGTCGTGGCAAAGAACCGGCGCCTTTTTGCGCTGCCGGGCATGATCAAGGCTTTCCGTATTATTGCCGCGCAGCATCGCGGTGAAGTTTCCGCCGAGATCACCTCGGCTCATGCGCTGACAAAGGCGCAGGAAAATGAATTGAAGGAGGCGCTGAAGGGCGTTACCGGTAAGGACGTGACGATTGCCGTCACGGTCGATCCGTCGATCCTGGGTGGTCTGATCGTTAAGGTCGGTTCGCGTCAGATCGATACGTCCCTTCGCACCAAGCTCTCTACCCTTAAGCTTGCATTGAAAGAGGTCGGCTGATGGATATCCGCGCCGCGGAAATTTCCGCAATTCTGAAAGATCAGATTAAAAATTTCGGCCAAGAAGCCGAAGTCTCCGAAGTCGGCCAGGTTCTTTCCGTCGGTGACGGTATCGCCCGTGTCTACGGTCTAGACAATGTCCAGGCCGGCGAAATGGTCGAGTTCCCCGGCGGCATCCGTGGGATGGCCCTGAACCTCGAATCCGACAATGTCGGCGTGGTCATCTTCGGCTCCGACCGCGACATCAAGGAAGGCGACACCGTCAAGCGTACCGGCTCGATCGTCGACGTTCCGGTTGGTCCGGAACTGCTCGGCCGCGTCGTTGACGCGCTCGGCAACCCGATCGACGGCAAAGGCCCGATCAACGCGACCCGCCGTTCGCGCGTCGACGTCAAGGCTCCGGGCATCATCCCGCGCAAGTCGGTTCATGAGCCGATGTCGACCGGCCTCAAGGCCATCGATGCGCTGATCCCGGTCGGCCGCGGCCAGCGCGAGCTGGTCATCGGTGACCGCCAGACCGGCAAGACCGCCATCATTCTCGACACGATCCTGAACCAGAAGGCCATCCACGATGTCGGCCCAGACAGCGAAAAGCTGTACTGCGTCTACGTCGCCATCGGCCAGAAGCGTTCGACCGTTGCTCAGTTCGTCAAGGTGCTCGAAGAGCGCGGCGCACTGAAGTATTCGATCATCGTTGCCGCAACGGCGTCCGATCCGGCTCCGATGCAGTTCCTGGCACCGTTCGCCGGTTGCGCCATGGGCGAATATTTCCGCGACAACGGCATGCACGCGCTGATCGGCTATGACGATCTGTCGAAGCAGGCCGTTTCCTACCGCCAGATGTCGCTGCTGCTGCGCCGCCCGCCGGGCCGCGAAGCTTATCCGGGCGACGTTTTCTACCTGCATTCGCGTCTCCTCGAGCGCGCTGCCAAGATGAACGACGAATTGGGCGCCGGTTCGCTGACCGCTCTGCCGGTCATCGAAACGCAGGGCAACGACGTTTCGGCCTTCATTCCGACCAACGTGATCTCGATCA
This sequence comes from Martinezella rhizogenes, assembly GCF_000799715.1. Lineage (GTDB taxonomy): Bacteria > Pseudomonadota > Alphaproteobacteria > Rhizobiales > Rhizobiaceae > Rhizobium > Rhizobium rhizogenes_C. The sequence goes on along the minus strand of NZ_JUHG01000020.1, from coordinate 135,795 downwards.
CCGACGGCCAGATCTTCCTCGAAACCGACCTGTTCTATCAGGGCATCCGTCCGGCCGTTAACGTCGGTCTGTCGGTTTCGCGCGTCGGTTCGTCCGCGCAGATCAAGGCGATGAAGCAGGTTGCCGGCTCGATCAAGGGCGAACTTGCCCAGTATCGCGAAATGGCCGCCTTTGCTCAGTTCGGCTCGGATCTCGATGCCGCAACGCAGCGCCTGCTGAACCGTGGTGCACGCCTGACCGAACTCCTGAAGCAGCCGCAGTTCTCGCCGCTGAAGGTGGAAGAGCAGGTTGCGGTGATCTTCGCCGGCGTCAACGGCTACCTCGACAAGATCGCCGTTCCGCAGATCGGCAAGTTCGAGCAGGGTCTGCTTTCCTACCTCCGCTCGGAAGGCAAGGAGCTCCTCGATACGATCCGCACCGAAAAGGCCATCAGCGACGCGACCAAGGGCAAGCTTACGGCTGCTCTCGACAGCTACGCCAAGTCTTTCGCCTGATCGGACCTCACTTCTAGGACGGATACCGGATGCCTTCACTAAAGGATCTGAAAAACCGGATCGCCTCCGTCAAGGCGACGCAGAAGATCACCAAGGCGATGAAAATGGTCGCCGCGGCGAAGCTTCGGCGTGCCCAGGAGGCGGCTGAGGCCGCACGGCCCTATTCGCAGCGCATGGGCGCCGTTCTTGCCAACATCACGGCTGCCGTCAGCGATGCTGACGGTGCGCCGCTCCTGATGACCGGCACCGGCAAGAGCGATGTGCATCTGCTGGTGGTCTGCACGGCTGAACGCGGCCTTTGCGGCGGCTTCAATTCGCAGATCGCACGCTTTGCCCGCGATCACGTTCGCAAGCTGCTCGCCGAAGGCAAGACCGTGAAGATCTTCACCGTCGGCAAGAAGGGCTACGATATCCTGCGTCGCGAGTTCGCTTCGTTGATCGTCGAGCGCAAGGAATTGCGCGACGTCAAGCGCGTGGGCTTCGAAAATGCCGATGCTCTCGGCAAGCGCATCATCGAGATGTTCGAGGCTGGCGAGTTCGACGTCTGCACGCTGTTCTATTCCGAGTTCAAGTCGGTAATCAGCCAGGTTCCGACGGGACTACAGCTTATCCCGGCTTCGGCTCCGGCCGTTGTCGAAGAAGATGCCGCCCACAAGGGCGCTGTTTATGAATACGAGCCGGATGCGGCTTCGATCCTCGCGGACCTGATCCCGCGTAACATCTCGGTCCAGATTTTCCGCGCGCTCCTTGAGAACGTCGCCGGCGAAATGGGCTCCAAGATGAGCGCCATGGACAATGCGACGCGCAATGCTGGTGATATGATCAATAAGCTGACGCTGAGTTACAACCGTCAGCGTCAGGCGCAGATCACCAAGGAATTGATTGAAATCATTTCGGGCGCGGAAGCGCTCTGAGGCTAGGAAAGAGGTAAGATTATGGCTGACGCAGCTAAGGCCGCAGTTTCGGTCGGCAAGGTTACGCAGGTTATCGGCGCCGTCGTTGACGTTCATTTCGATGGCGATCTGCCGAAGATCCTGAATGCTCTCGAAACCAGCAACAACGGCAATCGCCTTGTTCTGGAAGTCGCGCAGCACCTCGGCGAAAACTCGGTCCGCACGATTGCCATGGACTCCACCGAAGGTCTGGTTCGCGGCCAGACCGTTTCCGACACTGGCGCGCCGATCTCGGTTCCGGTTGGTTACGAAACGCTGGGCCGCATCATGAACGTCATCGGTGAACCGGTTGACGAAGCCGGTCCGCTGATCACCGCTACCAAGCGCTCGATCCACCAGGAAGCTCCGTCTTACGTCGAGCAGTCCACCGAAGGCCAGATCCTGGTCACTGGCATCAAGGTCGTCGACCTGCTCGCACCTTACGCAAAGGGCGGCAAGATCGGCCTGTTCGGCGGCGCTGGCGTCGGCAAGACCGTTCTCATCATGGAACTGATCAACAACGTCGCCAAGGCGCACGGTGGTTACTCGGTGTTCGCAGGCGTGGGTGAACGTACCCGCGAAGGCAACGACCTTTACCACGAAATGATCGAATCCGGCGTCAACAAGCATGGCGGCGGCGAAGGCTCCAAGGCTGCGCTGGTTTACGGCCAGATGAACGAACCGCCGGGCGCCCGCGCTCGCGTCGCCCTGACCGGTCTGACGGTTGCCGAAAACTTCCGCGATGAAGGCCAGGACGTTCTGTTCTTCGTCGACAATATCTTCCGCTTCACCCAGGCAGGTTCGGAAGTGTCGGCTCTGCTCGGCCGTATTCCTTCGGCCGTGGGCTATCAGCCGACGCTCGCAACCGACATGGGCCAGATGCAGGAACGCATCACCACGACGACCAAGGGTTCGATCACCTCGGTTCAGGCCATTTACGTTCCGGCCGACGACTTGACCGACCCGGCGCCTGCTACCTCGTTCGCCCACTTGGACGCAACGACGGTTCTGTCGCGCTCGATCGCTGAAAAGGGCATCTACCCGGCCGTCGACCCGCTCGACTCCACCTCGCGCATGCTCGACCCGCTGGTCGTCGGCGAAGAGCACTATGAAATCGCTCGTAAGGTTCAGTCGACCCTGCAGCGTTACAAGTCTCTCCAGGACATCATCGCGATCTTGGGCATGGACGAACTGTCGGAAGAAGACAAGCTGTCCGTTGCCCGCGCCCGCAAGATCGAACGCTTCCTGTCGCAGCCGTTCTTCGTGGCCGAAATCTTCACCGGTGCGCCGGGCAAGCTCGTCGCTCTCGAAGACACGATCAAGGGCTTCAAGGGCCTGGTCAACGGCGATTACGATCACCTGCCGGAAGCTGCTTTCTACATGGTCGGCTCGATCGAGGAAGCGATCGAAAAGGCCAAGAAGCTGGCTGCCTGATAAGGCCAATCCAACGGCGCGCGGTTTTGCGTGCGCCGTTGCCTTGAAATGAAGACAATCGAGAAGTGACCGGTCATGGCTGACAATTTCAATTTCGAACTGGTGTCTCCGGAGCGTCTGCTTCTGTCGGAGCAGGTTATCGATGTCGTCATCCCTGCCAGCGAAGGCGAGATGACCGTCATGGCTCACCATGCGCCGACCATGACCACGATCAAGCCAGGCGTCGTCAAGGTGCATTCGGCTTCGGGCAAGAAGCAGGATTACGTCGTGTTCGGCGGTTTCGCCGACATTCTGCCGACCGGCTGTACGCTGCTTGCCGAATCCGCGATCCCGGTCGAGGACCTCAGCAACGACGAACTGACGCGCCGCATCAATATCGCCAAGGCCGAACTCGAGGATGCCGAGCATCACGAGCACAAATCCCGCCTTGAGCATTTCATCATGGAATTGTCGCATCTGCGCGGATCGATCCAGAACGATTGATCCAGCAGTTCAGCCTGCGGTTTCGAACGAAAGCGGCCTTTCTCGGCCGCTTTTTTGTTGCTCCGTCGAGGCTACAGCGCCGCGCGTCACATGTGACGCGCAAAGGTCGCTGTAACACTTTAAATCTGCTGCATAATTTTATCCTCAAATCGATTCCGATTTAAGGAATTATGCAGTAGGTTTGCCAGCAGGTGCCTGTGCAGCTGTCCGGCCTCGGGTGAGAGAGTGCGGAAGCGCGGTGCGCCGAGATAGTAGCCGAAACCGCTTTCGACCTGGTCGTTGCCGATCGTGACCAGTGCGCCGGAGTGCAGATATTCTTCGATAAGCCCGAGGCTGCCGAGTGCGATGCCCTCGCCGCGCAAGGCGGCCTCGACCGCCATGATATAGGTGGAGAAGGATAGCCTTGGGCGGGGCAGCTTGCTCTTCAACGGATCGCCGATGCGGCCGAACCATTGGCGAAAGCTGATCCAGTGGGCGTTGGCGCGCTCATAGTCGATCAGATCGAGCCCGGCGATATCGGACGATGTCAGCGCCCGCGGATCGAGGCCACGGCTTGCGAGGTAGTCCGGCGAGGCGACCGGCACCAGCACTTCCTTCATCAGCGGCGTCAGGCTCCAGCGGGGGTGTTCGCCGGTGGAGTAGATGATGATGAGATCATTGGTTTCCGACGCCAGTTCCGAATGCACGTCCGTCGTCAGCAGGCGCACGGAAATGCCGGGGCTTTCCTTGCCGAAATCCCTGAGCCTCTTCCCGAGCCAGAGATGCGAGATCGAGCCACTGGCGGCGATGGAAATGATTTCGCCGCTGCCGGCCCGAAATGGCTCCAGGCTCTCTTCAAGATATTCGAGCGTTGCCCGCACACGCTGAAACAGCCGCTCGCCCTCCGGCGTCAGCGCCAGGTTCCGGCCGCGCCGCGTGAAGAGGGCCGCCCCAAGGTGATCCTCCAGCCCCTTGATGCGCCGGCTGACGGCGGCCTGGGTGATGTTCAGCTCGCGGCCGGCGCGGGAAAAGTTCATCGCGCGGGCTGCGGCATCGAACACGCGGAAGGCTTCCAGCGGTATCTTCTCGAGCATCGTCTCTCCATAACTTCAGATCATCAATATCCCCGATAAATGCCCGGATTTGAAGAGCTGAAATTGTGATGCAGGATGAGGACATCGTCATCGACCGCATTTTTCTGGGTGATCCGCCGTGTCCTTCTCCATTTCCGCCATTCCTGACATCCGTTTCGGTGACGGCGCGCTCGCTGGCCTTGCGACCGCCGTCAAATCCTTCGATGGCGTCGCTGCCACGCTTCTGGTGATCGATGCATTTTTGGCGCAATCGGGCCTCGCGGATAGGATCAAGGCCGATCTGGCCGGGGCGGGGATCTCGACAGAGGTTTTCTCTAACTTCTCCGGCGAGCCGAAGCTCGCGCATCTCCGCGCGGCGATGGAGGTGGCCAAGGGGGCGGATATGGTGATCGGTGTCGGCGGCGGCTCGGCCCTGGATATCGCCAAGATCGTCGCCTGCTGTGCCGCTTCGGGCGTCGACCCGATGTTCTATGCGCTCGCGGTCAATCCGCTACCGAAGACGCCGTTGAAGAAGATCATGGTGCCGACCACCGCCGGCACCGGCTCGGAGACTTCGGCCACCAACATCTTCGCCGGCCCGGAGGGCAAGAAGCTGTGGATCTGGGGGCCAGAAACCAAGGCCGATCTCGTCATCCTCGATCCAGCTCTCACCACGACGCTGCCGGCCAGCCTTACCGCCTGGTGCGGCCTCGACGCCTTCATTCATGCCTTCGAGGCAGCGACCAACCGCAACACCCATCGCGGCGCGCAGTTCTACGCACATCAGGCGCTGCGGCTGATCACCAGCTCGCTGGAGACGGCGGTGAAGGAGCCCGGTAATCTCGATGCGCGCGGCGATGTGTTGCTCGGCTCCTGCTTTGCCGGCATCGCCATCGACAATTGCGGCACGGCGATCGCCCATAATATCAGCCATGCGCTGGCGGGTCTCGCGCCGGTTCACCATGGGCTGGCGACCGCGCTCGGCTTCGAGGCGACGCTGCCATGGCTGGTCGAGGCGGATACGGATGAGTTCAATGCTTCGGCGAAAGCCTGCGGTCTTGAAAGTGCCGCCGCGCTGCCCGCCTTCGTCTCCGACTGGATGGATCGCTGCGGCATCGTCCGCGCCCTGCCGGCCGGCTTCAAGCCCTTCGATGCGGCCGATCTGGCGCAGGAAATGCGCGCTCCGGAAAACCAGCCGATGCGGCGCTCGACCGTCCGCGATGTGACGGAAACGGATATCGACCGCTTCGCCGCCGCCGTCATGGCGCTGCCGAAAGGAATTTGAGATGACCAGGGATTATACGCGCGACTATTGGGAGAATGTTCTCTCTGGCCTGAAGCTCGAGGGACGGCACTTCATCGGCGGCGCCTATCGTGCCTCCTCCTCTGGCGAGACTTTCACCCGCATCCGCCCGATGGATGGCAAGCCCGGCGCAGAGCTGGCGCGCGGCAATGCCGACGATATCGATGCGGCGGTCGCTGCCGCCCGGGCGGCCTTCGAAAGTGGTGTCTGGCGCAAGAAGGAGCCGCTGGAAAAGAAGAGGATCATGCTGAAATGGGCCGAACTCATCCGCGCCCATGGCGAGGAGCTCGCCATGCTGGAGACGCTGGATGTCGGCAAACCTGTCATGGCGTCGCTCACCGTCGATGTTCGCCTCTGTGCGGACGGCATCCAGTTTTACGGCGAGATGATCGACAAGATCTATGACGAGATCGCGCCGACCGGGCCGAACGCCCGCGCCCTGGTGCGCAAGGTGCCGCTCGGTGTCGTCGGCGCAATCACGCCGTGGAACTATCCGATGATCATCGATGCCTGGAAGCTGGGGCCGTCTATCGCTGCCGGCAATTCCGTGGTGTTGAAGCCGGCGGAGCAATCCTCGCTCTCGGCGATCCGCCTTGCCGAGCTTGGCTTCGAAGCGGGCTTGCCTGCCGGTGTTCTCAACGTCGTCACCGGCTATGGCGAGGAGACGGGCAAGCCGCTGGCGCTGCACATGGATGTCGACATGATCGCCTTCACAGGCTCGACCGAGGTCGGCAAGTTGATCATGGGCTATGCGGCGCAATCGAACGTGAAACGCGTGGCGCTGGAGCTCGGTGGCAAGTCGCCGCTGGTCGTCTTCGAGGATGCCGATCTCGATGCGGCCGCAAGTGCCGTCGCCTGGGGCTGTTTCTATAATTCCGGCGAGACCTGCCATGCCTCGACGCGGTTGATCGTGCAGCGTTCCGTGCAAGACAAGCTGATCACAAAGATTGAGGCGGTGACGCGCTCCGACATCGCGCTGAAGCATCCGCTCGACCCTACCGCCCAGATCGGCGCGCTGATCGAGGAAGAGCATATGAACAAGGTGCTTGCGATGATCGCCGCCGGCGAAAAAGAGGGTGCACGCCGCGCCTTCGGGGCCGAGCGCGTACTCAGCGAAACGGGCGGCTATTATGTCTCGCCCGGCGTTTTCGTCGACGTGACCAATGATATGAGCCTGGCACGGCAGGAGATTTTTGGGCCGGTGCTCGCCGCCATTCCCTTCGATACCGAGGAACAGGCGCTGAAGATCGCCAACGACACGATCTATGGTCTCGCCGGCGCCGTCTTCACCAGGGATATGGACCGTGCCCATCGCTTTTCCGAGGCGATCCATGCGGGTACGGTGTGGATCAACACCTATGACATGTCGAACTTCGCCACGCCTTTCGGCGGCTTCAAGCAATCCGGTTTCGGTCGCGATCGCTCGGTGCATGCGATCGACAAATATTGCGACTACAAGACCATCTGGCAGCAGTTCGGCTGAGATTTACGGGGAGGCACTATCATGAGCAAGATCGTTTCCATCGAGATCAGCCATCACCGGTTGCCGCTCGATCCGCCGTTCAAGGCGAGCTGGGACGGCCGGCCGCGCCGGAATTTCGATGCGACGATCGTCCGCGTCCGCGACGATGAAGGCCGCGAAGGCGTTGGCTCCGGCGACCTGATGAAGGGTTTCGAGGGTCATGAGGATCTGTTCATCGGCGAGGACCCACGGCATCTGGAACGCCATTACGAAGTCCTGTCGCATATCAATTTCCACTATGGCCGCTGCTGGCCGATGGATCTGGCGCTGTGGGATCTCTCCGGCAAGATCACCGGCGAGCCGGTCTGGCGCATGCTTGGCGGCCGCGCCAGTCGCGTGCGGCTCTATGCGTCCTCCGGCGTGCTTCGCGAGCCGGCCGCAATGGCGGACCAGGCCGAGCGCTATATCGCTGAGGGATTTCCGGCGATGAAGGTGCGCTTCTCTTCATCGTCCGGCGGTCGTTGCGGCTGGCGTGACGATGTGAAGGCGCTGGAGGCGGTCCGCGCACGGGTCGGCGACCGGCTGGAGCTGATGGTCGACTGCAATCAGGGTTGGCGCATGCCGTGGGACACGACGCTGTCCTGGACCTTCAAGGACGCGCTGACGGTGGCAAGGGAGCTGGAACGGCTCGGCGTCTACTGGATGGAAGAGCCGCTGCACCGCTCCGACCGCAAGGGCATGAAGGAGCTGAAGCAGGCGACATCGCTGCGCATTGCCGGCGGTGAGATGACGCGCGAGCTTTATGAATTCCGCGATATCATCGAGGAACGCGCTTTCGATGTCGTCCAGCCCGACGTGGCGCTGGTCGGCGGCATCACCGGCTGCCGGCGGCTGGCCTATCAGGCGCGCGAGGCCGGCGTGCAATTCACCCCGCACTCCTGGACGAACGGTATCGGCGTGCTGGCGAACGCGCATCTAAGCGCCGGCGTCGGCGATGTGGCCTGGCTCGAATATCCCTACGACAATCCGGAATGGAGCGAGGCCCGCCGCGACTATCCGATGGCGTCGCCGCTCAAGCATCAGGATGGCTGGCTGGATCTTGGTGAGGCACCGGGTCTCGGCGTCGTTCTCGATGAGGAGCGTCTGAATGCCACGCGTATCTGACAGGATGCTCGGCAACCCTAGTCGAGCTTTTTGCCGTCCAGCGGTGTCCGTTGGGCGGCCTTTTTGTCAGGCTTGGACGGTCTTGCTTGCCGATTGCTCGCGGGTGCGAGCCCAGCGCATGACGGGGCGCTCCAGGAAGACATAGCTGAGGGTGCCGATTGCGAAGATGATGACGGTCGCGACCAGGCTCGAGGTGAACCATCCGCCGAACACGTCATCGGAGCCCGTGCCGAAGCTCCAGGGGGCTAGTTTCTTCATCAACAGCAAGACGATATCTTGCCAGATATAGACGCCGAAGGAGACGGTGGCGATATAGCGGCTGAGGCGATTGTCGAGAACGTGGCGGAGGGCAACCGATTGCGGCAGGAGACACAGGGCGGCGCCGATAGCGAGCGGAAAGACTGGAAAGCGGTAGGGAATGCCCAGCCAGCCGTAACCTTCCCAGCTGTCGCCGACCGACATCCAGACTTCAGCCGCACCGACCATTATGGCAAGCATGGCGACGGTGTCGTAGACCAGCGAGCGCCTCCTGGGGATCATGGTCTGGATGCCCGCCGCCAGCGTGCCGATGGCAAAGACCGCGAAAAAGCCGATCGGGTTATAGCGCGGCATCCATTCCTTTGCGCCACCCTGGAAGCCGTATTGCCAGCCGCGCCCGACGGTCTCGATCGGGATATGGGTGACGATCAGCCATTGGCAGAGAAGCGCCAGGGCGATGACGCCGAGCCAGAAGATGCGGGCTGATAGTGCCGCGCGCAGTCTCAGGGCCGGGCTGAACAACAACAGGAAAGCGATCGGCAGCAGCACATAGCAGGTCGTCTCGAAGGGGATAGACCAAAGCGGTCCGTCGCCCTCGACCGGAAAGAAGGTGCGCCAGTGCCATTGGCTCATCAGAAAGAAGCCGGCGACATAGCGTCCGGCCAGCTCGCCATCGAGCGGAAAATTATAGATCGTGAAACTCAAGATGAAGCTGACGGTCAGGGCGAGCCAGAAGCCCGGCAGGATGCGGGCGGCGCGGCGCATGCCGTAGATTGTCAACGAAGGCGGCGGCAGGCCGCCATCCAGCGCAAGCCAGAAGGGCCGCGACAGCAGAAAACCGCTGAGAACGAAGAAGACCGAGACGCCGTAATTGCCGAAGCGCGCCAGAATGAGTGGCAGGGCCAAGGCATCGGGAAGGTAACTGAAATCCATCCGCAGCACGAGATGATGAGCAAGCACCATCAGGCACGCCATGGCGCGCATGAAATCCGCTCCTCCGAGCCGTGTCTTTTGTTCCATCCTCTTCCCTCTGGAACCACCTGGATATTGGGTTAGGCCATCAAGGCGGCGTCGGCAAGGGTGTGGGTCAATCGGCGGAAGAGGAGAAGGACGCCCGGGCGCATGCGGAGCAGGCCCGAGCGCCGAACCGGTCTTCCGTACCTGCCAGAAACGGAAGAGCGGTGTTCGCTATCGATGAAGGCTTAGGCGGCGACCGAGCGATAGGGGCGGGTCTCCCGCGCAGGGTTCAATGCCGCGCTCCACCAATGCAGCCTCGCCATCATCCGTACCAGCGATTGGCGGGCCTCGATCGGGTTTTCCAGTGAGCCGTCTTCGGCGAACCGACCCCAGGGATTGGCGAAGCTGACGGTGTCGCGCACGGTGACCGCATGCAGTTCGGCAAAGACCAGCCGCAACTGCTCGACCGCGCGCAGCCCGCCGGAAATACCGCCATAGGAAACAAAGGCGACCGGCTTGCCCTGCCATGGCTCGTAGACGAGATCGAGCACGAATTTCAGCGAGGCCGTGAAGCTGTGATTGTATTCCGGCGTGACGACGATGAAGGCATCGGCATCCGAGAGACGTGCGGCAAGGGCCGCCACCGCCGGGTGCTCGCCGTCGTGGTGAACCGGCAGGCCGAAATCGAGTGGATCGATGATATCGACATCGACGAGCGGATAGTTCGCCAGCTCGCGGACGAGCCAATTGACCACACGGTCGCATAGCCGGCCCTTGCGGGTGCTGCCGTAGAGGATTGCCAGGCGGGTGGGTTCAGTCATGCAGTTGCTCCTGCTTTACGCGCTTCGGAGCAAGAGCTATAAAACCTCAAGTAAAGTTGAGGTCAATAGCCTGTCATGGAAAAAATAAACTCCGATGCATTTTCCAGATTGCTGACGGTGGGCGAGGTGGCGGCGCGCAGCGGCGTCGCGGTCTCGGCGCTGCATTTCTACGAGGCGAAAGGGCTGATCGAGAGCCATCGCAGCCGAGGTAACCAGCGGCGCTATGCCCGCGAGGTGCTACGCCGGGTGGCGGTCATTAAGGTGGCTCAACGCGTGGGAATCCCGCTTGCAGAGATCCAGGCAGCCCTCGATACACTGCCGCAAAGCCGGACGCCGACCGGCGCCGACTGGAGAAATCTATCGGCGCAATGGAAAAGCGATCTGGATGCGCGGATCAGGCGGCTGCAGGGTCTGCGCGACCAGCTCGACGGCTGCATCGGCTGCGGCTGTCTTTCGCTGCAGAGCTGTCCGCTGCGCAATCCCTTTGACGTGTTGGCCGAGGAGGGGCCGGGGCCGAGGCTGCTCGATCCCGAAGATTAAGGCGGAACGCAAGGGCCTTATGCGTGGACGCGCGTGCCGGCCATATAATCGTCCAGCGCGGCCGCCTGGTCCTTCGAGAGGTAAAGGCCCTTCTTCGAACGGCGCCAGAGAACATCCGCGGCGGTATAGGCCCATTCATGCGCCATCAGGTAGCGCACTTCCGCCTCGTAGAGATCGCTGCCGAAATTGCGGCCGAGATCGGTCAGGGCCTTGGCGTTGCCGAGGATCATGATGGCGCGGGTGCCGTAGCGGCGCACCAGCCGCCGCGCATGCGGATCGGCGAGGAAAGGATAACGCGCTTTCAGCTTGACGACCTCGGCTTCATAACCCTTGGCCGGGAAATCGCCGCCGGGGAGTGAGCTCTTGGCCGTCCATGGCGTGCCCTTGAGACCGATGGCTTCGCCGATCTTTTCCAGCGCATGTTCGCTCAGGCGGCGATAGGTGGTGAGTTTGCCGCCGAAGACGTTGAGCAGCGGCGCCTGACCTTCGGCGCCCTCGACTTTCAGCACATAGTCGCGGGTTGCCTCCTGCGCCTTGGTGGCGCCGTCGTCATAGAGCGGGCGTACGGCGGAATAGGTCCAGACGATATCCTCGGGGCGAACCGGCTCCTTGAAATATTCGCTGGCGGCATTGCAGAGATAGGCGGTTTCCTCTTCGGAAATCCTCACATCCTTCGGATCGTCCTTATAGTCGCGATCCGTGGTGCCGATCAGGGTGAAGTCCTGCTCATAGGGGATGGCGAAGATGATGCGGTTATCCGGATTCTGGAAGAAGTAGGCGCGCGGATCGTCGAACTTCTTGCGAACGACGATGTGGCTGCCCTGCACCAGGCGGACATTGTGCGCCTGGTTGTTGCCGAAGGCGTCGGAGAGAACATGGTCGACCCAGGGGCCGGCGGCGTTGATCAGCATGCGCGACTTGAAGACATGCTTCTCGCCGGTGACGGTATCCTGCGTTTCGATCGTCCAGATGGTGCCATCGCGGCGGGCAGAGGTGACCTTGGTGCGCGGCATGATCATGGCGCCACGGTCGGCGGCATCACGGGCGTTGAGCACCACCATGCGGGCGTCATCCACCCAGCCGTCGGAATATTCGAAGGCCTTGGTGAACAGCGACTTCAGCGGCTTGCCCGCCTGGTCGGTCTTCATGTCGAGCGTCGCTGTCGCCGGCAAGAGCTTGCGGCCGCCGAGATGGTCGTAAAGGAAAAGGCCGAGGCGGATGAGCCAGGCAGGACGGATGCCGCCCTTGTGATAGGGCAGGACGAAACGCATCGGCCAGATGATGTGCGGCGCCATCGCCCAAAGCACTTCGCGCTCCATCAGCGATTCGCGCACCAGGCGGAATTCGTAATGTTCGAGATAGCGCAGGCCGCCATGGATCAGCTTAGTGGCGCCGGACGATGTGCCGGAGGCGAAATCGTTCATCTCGGCAAGCGCAACCTTGTAGCCGCGCCCGACGGCGTCACGGGCGATGCCGCAGCCGTTGATGCCGCCGCCAATGACGAAAATGTCGTGGATTTGCTCGCTCACGCGCCCCTCCGCAAAGCGTCCGCCATCTTGAAAGATGGATAATTCGAAAATCAATCCATCTAAAGCGAAATCAATACGAATGTCAAACGAACGTTTCTTGACGGGCTTTGCGCGAGATCAACTCTGTCGGCGCTCGGTTTCGACCAAGCGAACGCCGTGTTCGGCGGCGGCTATACGCACGGATTCGACGCGGCATTCGTCGGTGACGAAGGTGTGGACCTGAGACAGGTGGCCGATGCGCACCGGTGCGGTGCGCTCGAACTTGGTGCTGTCGGCGACCAGGATGACATGGCGGGCATTGGCGATGATTGCCTGCGCCACTTTCACTTCGCGGAAATCGAAATCCAGAAGCGCGCCGTCGGAATCGATGGCGGAGGTGCCGATGACGGCATAGTCCACCTTGAATTGCCGAATGAAATCGACCGCCGCTTCGCCGACGATGCCGCCATCCGAGCCGCGCACGACGCCGCCGGCAATGACGACCTCGATCGATGGGAAAATCCGTAACTTGTTGGCGACATTGATATTGTTGGTGATTACCATCAATTCGTGATGGCCGAGAAGCGCCTCGCCGACCGCTTCCGTGGTGGTGCCGATATTGATGAAAAGTGAGCTATTGTTGGGAATGAGCCCGGCGGCGGCGCGGCCGATCGCCTGCTTTTCCGGAGCGGCGATGGAGCGGCGCGCCTCGTATTTGACGTTTTCCGTGCCGCCTGGAAAGATCGCGCCACCGTGGACGCGCGATAGAACGCGGCCGTCGCAGAGATCATTCAAGTCCTTGCGGATGGTCTGCGGCGTCACGGAAAAATGCTGTGCCAGTTCCTCCACCAGCACGCGTCCCTCAGCCTTGGCGATTTCCAGAATCTCCGTCTGCCGTCCGGACAAGAACATGATCGGCGCTCCCTTTCTTTCGTTTTTTCATCATCATATGATAAAGTGAAAATTCCGCAATTGCCGAGGCGCGGAATCTGCGTTTTGAGGGGGCATCATGTTTCATCCGAAGCTATTCGAAAATCGCAACGTCGTGATCACCGGCGCCGGCCGTGGCATCGGGCTGGAAGTGGCGCGGCAGTTTCTCGATTGCAGCGCGCGGGTGCTCGTTCATGTCGGGCGCGACGGCAATCGGGAGCTGCCGGATTTTCTGCTGGAGGCTGAACTCGACCGCCGCGCTTTTCTGGTGCCGGGCGACTTTAGCGGCGAAAACGGCACGAAGGATTTTGCTGCCGCGACCGCCGGTGTGTTCGACCGTGTCGACGTGCTGGTCAACAATGCCGGCACCATGCTCGGCCGCTTTCCCGCCGGCGAATTGACTGACGAGCAATATGGCCGGATCGTCCAGCTCAATCAGACCTCCGTCGTGGAGGTGACAAGGGCGCTGCTGCCGCTGCTGCGGGCGGCGGGCCAGGCGGCGATCGTCAATACGGTATCGATCTCGGCGCTCACCGGCGGCAGCCCTGGATCGGCGATCTATTCCGCCTCCAAAGCCTTCGTCGCTACCTATTCGAAGGCTCTGGCGCGGGAACTGGCGCCGGACGGCATTCGGGTGAATTGCGTGTCGCCGGGAACCATCGCCACCGATTTCCACGAGCGCTACTCCTCGAAGGAGAAGCTTGAGCAGACCCGCAGATCGATCCCGCTGCAGCGTCTGGGCACTGCGGAGGATTGCGCGCCGGCCTATCTCTTCCTGGCGGCGCCGACCTTATCCGGCTACATCACCGGACAGGTGGTCGAGATCAATGGTGGACAGCTTATCTGCTGATAAAACGGACCTTTTTTGGTATTCCACCATCTTTTGAACCAGCTCCCATTCATAATATTATACGCATATCTGCATGTAAAATTGTCGCCAGAGGCTATCCTATGTCGTTGTCTCCACCGCCTGGCGGTATTGCGGAGCATAATGTTGAAGAATGGAACGCGAAGGCCCGAAGGGCGAGTGTTCTGTTGAAGGCTCTGTCGCATGAGACGCGGCTGATCATTCTCTTCATACTGGCCAAGCAGGAAAAGACCGTGATGGAGATCGAGGCGATTCTCGGTTTGCAGCAGGCGGTGGTGTCGCAGCATCTGGCGCGGCTGCGGCTGGAGAAACTGGTCGAAACGCGCCGCGAGGGTCGGCTCGTTTATTACGCTGTTGCCGGTTCGGAGATTTGCGACGTGGTTGAATCGTTGCGGGAGTTCTTTTGCAAGGGTGATTGCTGAGGATGCATCGAGGCTATGCTTGCCGATCGCTAATGCCGTCTATAGAGCGGTTGTTGTCATGGGCGATGGTTTCCGAATCGTGCGGATTGGCTTGAGCTTCCATCGTTCGTGCGTGGTTCGAAAAAGACGGAGCCGACGATGACCCGCGACAGACTCTTTTTATTGCGTCCCGATTTTGAAGACCCAGCCTATCCTGGCCGGCGCTTCTATTGCTGGCATTGTGCCTTGATGGAAGGTGTCCTGGCAGCCTTTCCCGCGCTGGCGCAACGGCTTGATGTCGAGCGGATTGCCTGGCCGCGGCCAAGGCTTCCCGTCATCGCATTGGTGGGAGAGGAACATCAGTCCTTGCCGCTGCTGGTGCTGGCGGACGGTGAAACGTCGCAATATCAAACCGGTGTGTTTGAGGGCAGAGCTTTCGTATCCGACAAGGATAAGATCCTTGCCGCACTTTCGGAGCGTCATGGGTTTCCCGAGCCTCATCCGTGAATGAAAATCCGGCGATGTGATCCTGAAAGCGGACGTCTGTTGCGGCTGCGGGATGTCTCTTCCTTTTCCAATGTTGCGCTCACATCTCTGCCCGTTTAACTCTTCCATTCGGGAGAGTTGAATGATCGACAAGCTGGAATTTTTTATCGCGCTTGCCAACCAGAAGCATTTCGGCCGTGCCGCGGAGGAATGCGGCGTGACGCAGCCGACTTTGTCGGCGGCAATCCGGCAGCTGGAGGATCAGCTCGGGGTCATGCTCGTCAGTCGCGGCTCGCGCTTCCAGGGGTTGACCCCGGAAGGGCAGCGGGTGCTGGAATGGGCGCGACGGATCGTCGGCGATACCAGGACGATGCGCGAGGAAATGCGGGCGGCGCACAAGGGCCTGGCCGGCCATATCCGCATCGCGGCCATTCCGACGGCGCTGGCCATGGTGTCGAAGATCACCACCCCGTTTCAGGAGCGGCATCCCGATGTCACCTTCTCCATCATCTCGCGCAATTCGCTGCAGGTACTAAGCCTGCTGGAAAATCTCGAGATCGATGCAGGCATCACCTATCTCGAAAACGAGCCGCTTGGGCGTGTCACCAGCGTGCCGCTTTATGCCGAGCGCTACCATCTGATCACGGCGGCTGGCAGTCCGCACTCCGAGCGCGCAAGCGTGACCTGGAAGGAAGTCGGCAATCTTCGGCTTTGTCTATTGACCGCCGACATGCAGAACCGCCGGATTATCAACCGGCATCTCGCCGAAGCCGGCGCGACGGCACGGCCGACGTTGGAATCTAATTCGATGATCGTCCTGTTCTCCCATGTCCAGACCGGGCGCTGGGCGAGCATTATGCCGAAGAATATCGCCGATTCCTTCGGTTTTCCCGCCGATATTCACAAGATCCCGATTACCGAGCCGGATGCCGAACATCTCGTCGGCCTGGTCGCCACCCATCGCGAGCCGTTTACTCCACTCGTCTCGGCTTTATTGCATGAGGCGCGATTGCTCGCGGATAGTGATAAAAGTCGATAGGAATTTTCTATCGTCTGACGAGACTGCCTTATTGATCCCTCGCTTCTTCCCTGCGACTCTCCGG
This sequence comes from Martinezella rhizogenes, assembly GCF_000799715.1. Classification (GTDB taxonomy): domain Bacteria; phylum Pseudomonadota; class Alphaproteobacteria; order Rhizobiales; family Rhizobiaceae; genus Rhizobium; species Rhizobium rhizogenes_C. Next base: position 119,599 of record NZ_JUHG01000020.1, on the reverse strand, counting down.
ACGTAGGCCTGCGTTGACGTGGGTCTACGGAGGAGAAGCCTGGGAGGGCTGCTTATGAGTTTGCATCTTGGCTCGGACGCAATCGCGGTCCGTGCCGGCGTCATTATCGACACCATGAAATCGATGGAAGGTCCGCTCCTGCCGATCCTGCATGGGATCCAGGAAGAGTTCGGCTATGTGCCGCAGGATACGCTGCCGCTGATCGCCAAGGCTTTGAACCTCTCGCGCGCCGAAGTGCATGGCGTCATGACCTTCTATCATGACTATCGGGATCATCCCGCCGGCCGCCATGTCCTGAAACTCTGTCGCGCCGAAGCCTGTCAGTCGATGGGCGGCGATCAGTTGGCGGAGCGCGTCAAGCAGCTGCTCGGCATCGATTTTCATCAGACGACGCTCGATGGCAGCGTGACGCTGGAGCCGGTCTACTGTCTCGGGCTCTGCGCCTGCGCGCCGGCGGCGATGCTAGATGGCGAGCTGCATGGCCGGCTGGACGACGAGGGCGCGGAAGAGCTCGTAAGGGAGGCGCGGCAATGACGGTGAAGATTTGCGTTCCACGCGATGCTGCTGCTCTTTCGCTCGGCGCCGAGAAGGTAGCCAAGGCTATCGCCAGCGAGATTGCTAGCCGTGGTCTGGATGCGCGGATCGTGCGCAACGGCTCGCGCGGCATGTTCTGGCTCGAGCCATTGGTCGAGGTCGAGATCGACGGCAAGCGCATCGGCTACGGGCCGGTGAAGGCCAAGGACGTGCCTGGTATCTTCGATGCCGGGCTGATTGAAGGCAAAGCTCATCCGCTCTGTCTTGGGGAGGTCGAAAGCCTCCCATTCCTCAAAGAGCAGACCCGCCTGACTTTCGCCCGCTGCGGCATCACCGATCCCCTTTCATTGGAAGACTACGAAGCCCATGGCGGTCTCAAGGGTCTGCGCCGTGCCGTCGGCATGGCAGCGGCCGACATCGTCAAGGATGTTACCGATTCCGGCCTGCGCGGTCGCGGCGGCGCGGGTTTCCCGACCGGCATCAAATGGAAGACCGTTCTGGATGCGCCGGGTGCGCGCAAATACATCGTCTGCAATGCCGACGAGGGCGACAGCGGTACCTTCGCCGACCGAATGATTATGGAGGGCGATCCCTTCGTCTTGATCGAGGGCATGGCGATATCAGGGCTTGCGACCGGAGCGACCAAGGGTTTCGTCTATGCGCGCTCGGAATATCCGCATGCGATCGCCGCGATGACTGAGGCCGTCGAAGTAGCGCGCAAGGCCGGCATTCTCGGTGCTTCCGTTCTCGGCTCCGGTAAGGCCTTCGATATTGAGATCCGCACCGGCGCCGGCGCCTATGTCTGCGGCGAGGAAACGGCGCTGCTCAACAGCCTGGAAGGCAAGCGCGGCATCGTGCGCGCCAAGCCGCCGCTGCCGGCCCATAAGGGCCTGTTCGACTGTCCGACCGTCATCAACAACGTCATCTCGCTCGCCTCCGTGCCTGTGATCATGGACAAGGGCGCTGCCTTCTATCGGGACTTCGGCATGGGCCGCTCGCGCGGCACCATCCCGCTGCAGATTGCGGGAAATGTGAAATATGGCGGCCTCTACGAGACGGCCTTCGGCTTGTCGCTTGGGGATATCATCGACAGGATCGGCGGCGGGACAGTGACGGGACGGCCGGTGAAGGCCGTGCAGGTCGGTGGTCCGCTTGGGGCCTATTTCCCGCGCGCCTTGTTCGATACGCCTTTCGACTATGAATCCTTCGCGGCCAAGGACGGGCTGATTGGCCATGCCGGCATCGTCGTCTTCGACGACAGCGCCGACATGCTAAAGCAGGCGCGTTTTGCCATGGAGTTCTGTGCGGTCGAGAGCTGCGGCAAGTGCACGCCCTGCCGCATCGGTTCGACGCGCGGCGTGGAGACGGCCGACAAGATCGCCCGGGGCATCGAGCCCGAGAAAAACCGGGCCCTGCTTGCCGATCTCTGCAACACGATGAAGTTCGGTTCGCTCTGTGCGCTTGGGGGCTTCACGCCCTATCCGGTCATGAGCGCGATGACGCATTTTCCGGAGGATTTCGCTCCGGTCCCTTTGATTGAAGCGGCGGAGTAAGATCCATGTCCCTCGTTCCAGAAATCGACTACGGCACGCCCGCCTCCCGCTCCGAAACAATGGTGACGCTGACCGTCGACGGCCGTCCGATCACCGTGCCCGAGGGCACGTCGATCATGCGCGCCTCGATGGAAGCGGGCATTCAGGTGCCGAAGCTCTGCGCCACCGACATGGTCGATGCTTTCGGCTCCTGTCGTCTCTGTCTTGTCGAGATCGAAGGCCGCAACGGCACGCCTTCGTCCTGCACGACGCCGGTTTCGCCGGGCATGGTCGTGCACACGCAGACCAACCGGCTGAAGGATATCCGTCGCGGCGTGATGGAGCTTTATATCTCCGACCATCCGCTCGACTGTCTGACCTGCGCCGCCAATGGTGACTGCGAGCTGCAGGACATGGCCGGCGCGGTTGGCCTGCGCGATGTGCGCTATGGCTATGAGGGCGACAATCACGTCAAGGCGCGCAATAGCGGCGACATCAATCTGAAATGGATGCCGAAGGACGAGTCCAATCCCTATTTCACCTATGACCCTTCGAAATGCATCGTCTGCTCGCGCTGCGTGCGCGCCTGCGAAGAGGTGCAGGGCACCTTTGCGCTGACCATCGAGGGCCGGGGTTTCGGCTCGCGCGTGTCGCCTGGCATGCACGAGCATTTCATCGATTCGGAATGCGTTTCCTGCGGCGCTTGCGTCCAGGCCTGTCCGACTGCGACGCTGACGGAGAAATCGGTGATCGCGATCGGCCAACCCGAGCATTCCGTCGTTACCACCTGCGCCTATTGCGGCGTCGGCTGTTCCTTCAAGGCGGAGATGCGCGGCGAGGAACTGGTGCGCATGGTGCCGTGGAAGGACGGTCAGGCCAATCGCGGCCATTCCTGCGTCAAGGGCCGCTTCGCCTACGGCTATTCGACCCACAAGGACCGCATTCTCAACCCGATGGTTCGTGAAAAGATCACCGACCCCTGGCGCGAAGTCACCTGGGATGAGGCGTTCGCGCATGTCGCCACGGAAATCCGTCGTATCCAGTATCAGTATGGCCGCGAATCCGTTGGCGGCATCACCTCGTCGCGCTGCACCAACGAAGAGACCTTCCTGGTGCAGAAGCTGATACGTGCCGGCTTCGGCAATAACAATGTCGATACCTGCGCCCGCGTTTGCCACTCGCCGACCGGCTACGGCCTCGGCCAGGCTTTCGGCACCTCGGCCGGCACGCAGAACTTCGACAGTGTCGAGCATTCCGACGTCGTCATCGTCATCGGCGCCAATCCGACCGATGGCCATCCGGTCTTCGGCTCGCGCCTGAAGAAGCGGCTGCGCCAGGGTGCCAAGCTGATCGTTATCGATCCGCGCCGCATCGATCTGGTGCGTACGCCGCATGTCGAGGCGAGCTATCACCTGCCGCTCAAGCCGGGCACCAATGTCGCCCTGCTGACGGCGCTTGCCCATGTCATCGTCACCGAAGGCCTGTTCGACGAAAAGTTCATCCGCGAGCGTTGCGACTGGTCGGAATTCGAGGATTGGGCCGCTTTCGTTGCCGAGCCGCAGCATAGCCCGGAAGAAACGGAAAAATACACCAACGTTCCTGCCGATCTCGTGCGGGGCGCTGCCCGTCTCTTCGCCAAGGGCGGCAATGGCGCGATCTACTACGGCCTCGGCGTCACCGAGCACAGCCAGGGCTCGACCACGGTCATGGCGATCGCCAATCTTGCGATGGCGACCGGCAATATCGGCCGTCCCGGTGTCGGCGTGAACCCGCTGCGCGGCCAGAACAACGTCCAGGGCTCCTGCGACATGGGTTCCTTCCCGCACGAACTGCCGGGCTATCGCCACATCTCCGACGATGCGACCCGCGACATCTTCGAAAAACTCTGGGGCGTGAAACTCAACAACGAACCGGGCCTGCGCATTCCCAACATGCTCGACGCCGCTGTCGATGGCACGTTCAAGGGCCTCTACATCCAGGGCGAGGATATCCTGCAGTCCGATCCGGACACCAAGCATGTCGCCGCCGGCCTTGCGGCGATGGAATGCGTCATCGTCCACGATCTCTTCCTCAACGAGACGGCCAACTACGCCCATGTCTTCCTGCCCGGCTCGACCTTCCTCGAAAAGGACGGCACCTTCACCAATGCCGAGCGCCGTATCAACCGCGTGCGCAAGGTGATGAGCCCGCGCAACGGCTATGCCGACTGGGAAGTGACGCAGAAGATGGCGCAGGCCATGGGGCTCGGCTGGACCTACACGCATCCGTCCGAAATTATGGACGAGATCGCCGCGACGACGCCGAGCTTCGCTCTGGTCTCCTACGACTATCTGGAGAAGATGGGCTCGGTGCAGTGGCCCTGCAACGAGAAGACGCCGTTGGGTTCGCCGATCATGCATGTCGATGGTTTCGTGCGCGGCAAGGGCAAGTTCATCCGCACCGAATATGTCGCCACCGACGAACGCACCGGCCCGCGCTTCCCGCTGCTGCTGACGACCGGCCGCATCCTCAGCCAATACAATGTCGGCGCGCAGACGCGGCGTACCGAGAACGTCATGTGGCATTCCGAGGACCGGCTGGAGATGCATCCGCACGATGCCGAGCAGCGCGGCATTCGCGAGGGCGACTGGATCAAGCTTGCCAGCCGCTCCGGCGATACGACGCTCAGAGCGCTGATCACCGACCGCGTCGCGCCGGGCGTCGTCTATACGACCTTCCATCATCCCGATACGCAGGCAAACGTCATCACGACCGACTATTCCGACTGGGCAACCAATTGCCCGGAATATAAGGTGACGGCCGTCCAGGTCTCGCCATCGAACGGCCCGTCGCAATGGCAGATCGACTATGACGAACAGGCACGGCAGTCTCGCCGGATTGTCGGGAAAATGGAGGCTGCGGAGTGAATCTGAGCGTGATGAGTATGCGGAGAGATACCCCCCTCTGTCACTATCGTGACATCTCCCCCACAAGGGGGGAGATTGTTGGCGGCGGTCACTTCGCCATACTCATCGCTCGAGTTCTCTGCGAATTAAGAGGTCAATGGTTTCGTGACGTTGGTGCAACGGGTTACCAATCTCCCCCCTTGTGGGGGAGATGTCACGGAGTGACAGAGGGGGGTATTTCACGCCCCGCCAGTCAATGACCTCCTTCAAACCCACCACCACCGTCCCTGAAACCGCGCGCCGCAACGGCGTCGTCCGCTCCGGCTCGCGCATCGTGCCGGAAGAGGTGCCGATCGCCTTTTCCTATGGCGGCTCTTCGCATGCGGTGATGATGGGAACGCCTGACGATCTCGAGGATTTCGCTATCGGGTTCAGCCTGACCGAGGGCATCATCACCGATATCGGTCAGATCGCCGCTGTCGAGCCTGTCGAGGATGAGCAGGGGATCGATGTGCAGGTCATGCTGGTCGATGACGTCGCGGATGCGCTGCGTGTCCGGCGGCGGCATATGGCCGGGCCGGTTGGGTGCGGCCTCTGCGGTATCGAATCGATCGAGCAGGCGGTGCGCAAGGTGCCGGATGTCTCGAACGTCGCACTGACGCTGTCGCATGAGGATATCGTTCGTGCCATCGCGCTTCTGAACGACGCCCAGCCATTGCATCGCGAGACCCGCGCCGTGCACGGTGCCGGCTTTTATATTCCGGGGAAAGGGCTGATCGCCGTGCGCGAGGATGTCGGGCGGCACAATGCGCTGGACAAGCTTTGCGGCGCCGTCATTCGCTCCGGCCACAGGGGCGCGGATGGCGTCGTTGCGGTTACCAGCCGGCTGTCGGTCGAGATGGTGCAGAAGGCGGCGATCCTGGGTAGTTCAGTTCTGGTCGCGATTTCCGCGCCGACCGCACTTGCCATTCGCACGGCCGAGGAGGCTGGCATGACGCTGGTGGCGCTGGTGCGCGGCGACGATTTCGAGATTTTCACCCATCCGCAGCGCATTACCCCAGGGAGCATCGCCGATGTCGCCTGACGAAACACATCAAGGCAAGACCGCCACGAAGCTGGTTTATATGGCCAACCAGATCGCCACCTTCTTCAAGACGCAACCGGCGCATGAATCGGCGCAGGGTGTTGCCACGCATATCAACAAATTCTGGGAACCGCGCATGCGGCGGCAGCTTTTCGAGATCATCGATCATGGAGACAGCGGCTTAAGCCCTCTCGTCATCGAGGCCTCCACGCTGATCCACAGACCGGAGCCGGCCAAGCAAGACTGATCCGGCCTTTGTCTTTGATTTTAAAAAACTATTGGATGGAGAGGGAAATCCGTCCGTAGCTGCTGTACAAGGCAGACATAATGGGGAATGCGGGTCTTTGAAACAAGGAGGGTTGTTCATGGCGACTGCGGAAACGGATATTTCAAGGGGTGCGGTGGCACCGGGACTGCTCGATCGCGAGCGCATCATCGCCAGACCTGGCTTCAACCGGTGGCTGGTGCCGCCGGCCGCCCTGGCGATCCATCTTTGCATCGGCATGGCCTATGGCTTCAGCGTCTTCTGGTTGCCGCTGTCGAAGGCGCTCGGCACAACGACGCCGCCTTCGGCTGAGTGCGCCAGCCTCAATCTCCTTTCCGCTTTGGTCACGACAAGCTGCGACTGGCGCGTCAGCGATCTCGGCTGGATCTATACGCTGTTTTTCGTGCTGCTCGGTTCGTCTGCCGCCATCTGGGGCGGCTGGCTGGAACGGGCTGGCCCACGCAAGGCCGGTGTCGTCTCGGCGTGCTGCTGGTGCGGCGGCATCCTGCTTGCCGCTGTCGGCGTCATCTTCCACCAGCTCTGGCTGATGTGGATCGGTGCCGGTGTGATCGGCGGTATCGGGCTTGGCCTTGGCTATATCTCGCCGGTCTCGACGCTGATCAAATGGTTTCCCGACCGGCGCGGCATGGCGACGGGCATGGCGATCATGGGCTTCGGCGGTGGGGCAATGATCGGCGCGCCGCTCGCGAACCTGCTGATGACCCACTTCCGCGTCGACGGTTCGGTTGGTGTCTGGCAGACATTCATCGTCATGGCGGCGATCTATTTCGTCTTCATGATGGGCGGTGCCTTCGGCTACCGGCTGCCGCCGGCCGGCTGGCGTCCGGAAGGATGGACGCCGCCCGCTGCCAAGAGCACGATGATCACGACCAAGCATGTGCATCTGCGCGACGCCCACAAGACCAAGCAGTTCTGGCTGATCTGGGCGGTGCTGTGCCTCAACGTTTCGGCTGGCATCGGCGTCATCGGCATGGCTTCGCCGATGCTGCAGGAAATCTTCGGTGGCGCGCTGATCGGCCTGCCGGATATAAAGTTCGGCGATCTCAGCAAGGAACAGGTCGTGGCCATCGCAGCGATTGCCGCGGGCTTTGCCGGTCTGCTGTCGCTCTTCAATATCGGCGGGCGCTTCTTCTGGGCATCGCTCTCTGACAAGATCGGACGCAAGAACACCTATTACTGCTTCTTCCTCATCGGCATTGCGCTTTACCTGCTTGCCCCCTGGGCGGCGGGTATTCATAGCAAGGTCCTGTTCGTCGGCGCCCTCTGCATCATTCTCTCGATGTATGGCGGCGGCTTTGCCACCATCCCGGCCTATCTCGCCGATATCTTCGGCACGCAGTTTGTCGGTGCCATCCATGGCCGGCTGTTGACGGCCTGGGCGACAGCCGGGATCGTTGGTCCGGTGGTGGTCAACTACATCCGTGAGGCACAGAAGGCTGCCGGCGTCGAAGGCGCGCAGCTTTATACCTTCACCATGTATATCCTCGCCGGCATGCTGGCGCTGGGGCTGATCGCCAACTCGCTGGTAAGGCCGCTTGCGGACAAGTGGTTCATGTCGGATGAGGAAGTGGGCGCGCTGCAGGCAAAGACCGCAGCCGCCAATGCTGGTCCGACGGGCTCCTTCGGCATCGGCAAGGGCGGGTTCGACGGCAAGGCGCTGATCGCCTGGGCGATCGTCGGCATCCCGCTGCTTTGGGGCGTCTGGGTGACGATCAGAAGCACGTTTGCGCTGTTTGGCTGAAACCGGCACGCTACTTGCATGAAAAAAGCCGTCCCGGATGACCGGGGCGGCTTTTTCGTGGGGACTGAAATGAAAAGCAGGCGCTCAGGCGGCGAGTTCTTCGGCTTCGCTTTCCTTGAACATCTTGGCAAGGTTCAGGAAGCAGATCATGCCGTTTTCAGTGGCGATGATGCCTTCGCAATAGGCGCGGTCGAAGGAAGCGGTGACTTCGGGGACGGGCTGGACCTGATCGGCGGCAATCGTCAGAATGTCGGAGACGCGATCGACCAGCATGCCGATGACCATGTTATGGACTTCCGCCACGACGATGGCGCTGCGTTCATTGGCGACCGTGCTCTCCATGCCCAGCTTGTAGGCGAGATCGATAATTGGGATGACTGAGCCGCGCAGGTTCATGACGCCGATCACATCTGCCGGTGCATGCGGGATCGGCGTCGACGGCGCCCAGCCGCGGATCTCGCGGATCGTGGTGGTCTTGACGCAGAATTCCTGATCGTGAAGCCGGAAGGCAATGATCTCCAGCGTATCGCCGCTGAAGCTGGTGGAATTGATCGTGGCCATGAACATTCTTCCCGTTGACGCATGGCGCCAAATCCGGCGCTCTATTCGAGACGATAGCGCAAGAATGTTGCTCAAACCTAAACCTATGGAAGAGATTTCAGCTCTGGCGTAGTTTAGTTTCTTCTAAAGGTTGAGCTCAGCGTGCCAGGACCTTTTCGATCTGCTCCAGCGCCCAGTCGACTTGGCCTCGGGTGATGACCAGCGGCGGGGCGAGGCGGATCGTGTGGTCGTGGGTGTCCTTGGCGAGCAGGCCGAGATCCTTGAGCTGATAGCAATATTGCCGCGCGCCGCCGGCTTCCGGTACCAGTTCCACCGCCAGCATCAGGCCGCGTCCGCGCACGTTCTTGACGATGTTGGAGCGGATCGAGCGCAGGCCCTCGAGGAAATAATCCCCCATGACGGCGGCGTTCTCGATCATACCCTCTTCGGTCAGGACACGCAGAGCCGCGCGGGCAATGGCGCAGGCGAGCGGATTGCCGCCAAAGGTGGAGCCATGCTGTCCGGGTTTCAGCACGCCGAGCACCTCGGAGTTGGAGAGGACCGCCGAAACCGGATAGTAGCCGCCCGACAAAGCCTTGCCGATCAGCGTCACGTCGGCCTCGATGCCTTCATGCTCCTCGGCCAGCAGTTTGCCGGTGCGGCCGAGGCCGGTCTGGATCTCGTCCAGGATGAGCGTGATGTTGTTGGCAGTGCAAAGTTCGCGCAAACGGGTGAAATAACCGGCAGGCGGTATGATGACGCCGGCTTCGCCCTGGATCGGCTCGATCAGCGCCGCAACGGTGTTGCTGTTGATCGCGGCGGAGAAGGCATCGGCGTCGCCGAAGGGCACGACGCGGAAACCCGGCGTATAGGGGCCGAAGCCAGCGCGGGCATCCGGATCGGTCGAGAAGCTGATGATGCTCAGCGTCCGGCCGTGGAAATTGTCGGCGAAGACGATGATCTCCGCCTGGTTTTCCGGCACGCCCTTGACCTCATAGCCCCATTTGCGCACCGCCTTGATCGCGGTCTCGACGGCCTCGGCGCCGGAGTTCATCGGCAGGATCTTGTGGGAGCCGGTGAGTGCCGCCAGCTCCTCATAGAGATAGGCGAGCTGATCGTTGCGGAAGGCGCGGGAGGTGAGCGTCAATTTGCCGGCCTGCTCGATCATCGCCTCGCGGATCTTCGGGTGGCAATGACCCTGGTTGACCGCCGAATAGGCTGAGAGGCAATCGAGATAGCGCTTGCCGTCGGTATCCCAGACATAGACGCCTTCGCCGCGGGTGAGCACGACGTCGAGCGGCTTGTAGTTATGGGCGCCGAGACGCTGCTCGGTGGCAATCAGATCGGCTGGTGCGCTCATGGTAACTTCCCCCAGAACTATGCGGCCCTTGTCGGGCGGTCGAAGATGCGCCGGCCGAACAGGCTTGCCGCCATCTCCACCAGGACGCGGGCGCTCTTGCCGCGATCGTCGAGGAAGGGATTGAGCTCGACCAGATCGAGCGCCGAGACGAGGCCGCTGTCGGACAGCATTTCCATGATCAGATGGGCTTCGCGATAGGTCGCGCCGCCCGGCACCGTCGTTCCGACGCCCGGCGCGATGTCCGGGTCGATAAAATCGACGTCGAAGCTAACATGCAGCAGACCGTTGGCGGCGCTGACGGTGTCGAGCACCCGGCGCATGATCGCGGCCACGCCCTGTTCGTCGAGCGAGCGCATGTCGAAGACGTTGACGCCGTGCTCGCGGATCTGCTCACGCTCGTGCGGATCGACGGAGCGGATGCCGACCTGGAAGACCTTCTTCGGATCGACCAGCGGCCGCCCGGCCGGCAGCACATTGGCGATCTCCGCCTGGCCGCAGAAGTAGGCGACAGGCATGCCGTGAATATTGCCTGACGGCGATGTCGCCGGCGAATTGAAGTCCGAATGCGCGTCCAGCCAGAGCACGAACAGCGGCCGGCCGACCTCTGCCGCATGGCGCGCCATGCCGGAGACGCTACCCATGGAGAGGCTGTGGTCGCCGCCGAGGATCAGCGGGAATCCGCCGGACGAGGCGACGTCATAGACCTTGGCTTCGAGCGCGCGGGTGAAGGCGCCGACGATCTTCAGATGATGCGCCTTCGGATCGTCCGGCAGGTCGGCGGCGGGGGCGGGATGCAGATCGCCGCTGTCGGTGACGCGATGGCCGAGCTCGGTCAGCATCGTCTCGATGCCGGCGATACGCAGGGCTGTCGGGCCCATGCTGGCGCCGCGGCGACCTGAGCCTTCCTCAAGCGGAACGCCGATCAGGGTGACGGATGTGGATTCTACGCTCATTGGGCGGCGCTCCAAAGGGTTAGGGGCTGTTGATTCGCATTATTCGCCAGGGAGGCGACAGCAAAAAGATGGAAAATTGTCGAAAAGTGAGTAGATCTCGACAGATTGAACAGTTCAACTTAGCAGAATGATAAGTCCATGGATGATCTCGACCGCGACCTCCTGAGTGCATTGCGTCACAATGCCCGTACTTCCGTCTCCTCACTTGCGGCAGAGACCGGTGCTTCACGCGCGACGGTGGCCGCCCGCATCGAACGGCTGGTCGACAACGGTACCATCACCGCCTTCACCATCCGAACCGGCCACGAAACCCGGGCTGCCGGCGTCCGCGCCATCGTGCTGATCGAAGTGCTCGGCAAGCTGGCGGACAAGGTTGCCGATCAGCTTCGCGGCCTGCCGCAGGTGAGAGCGCTGCACAGCACCAACGGCAAGTGGGATTTCATCGCGGAACTCGAAGACCGCGACCTTGCCTCCTTCGACGAAACGCTGCGCCGCATCCGGCTCATCAATGGTATCAACACGACGGAGTCTAATATCTTGCTGAAAACGAGCAAGATGGGATTTTGAATACGAGGCCACAGCGGTGGTCTGGTAGTCTGTTCTGGGGCATAGTTACCGAGAACGATGCCCGCGCGCACAATGGGTCAGATGGAGCGGCTTGCCCCGAGGTCAACATGTCAATCAATCTTGAGATTCGGCAATATGCCGGCCCGGATCGTCATCGTCACGACTATAGCCAGATTCTGTTTCCCATGCGTGGTTCCATGCTGGTCGATATCGAAGGGCGGGCCGATGTCGTCTCAAGCCATAGTCTGGCGATCATCCCGCAGGACCGCATGCACAATTTCACGCCGAGCGCGGATTGCAGCCTCATGGTCATGGATGTGGAGCTCGGGTCTCTTCCCGATGCGCTTGTTCCGTCCGTCTTATGCGGCCCGTCGGCTTTGACGGTCAGGATCGAGCCGTGGCTCTGGCGGGTCTTCAACCAGCTTGGCCGCGAGGTCGAGGCGGATGGGCGTCGCGCCCGGGATGTCGCCCATCTGGCGTTGAGCGGGTTGCAGCTTGTCCGGCAGGAGCAGGTGACGGTAGCTCCACCCCGGAGTCTGGCCGAGCAGCGTGTTCTTGACGCAGCCGGTGCGTTTGGAGATCTCCTTGGGCAAACCAGCGTGACAAACATGGCGCGCAAGGTCGGCCTTGGGCAAAGCCAGTTCCATGCGCTTTTTCGGGAAACGGTCGGTCAATCGCCGAGGCAATACCAGTTGCGGAAGCTCTTCGATCGCGCCGTCGATCTGCTCGTCAACACATCGCTGCCGATTTCGGAAATCGCCTATGATCTCGGCTATCGAAACGCCTCGTCCTTTAACCGGCAGTTCAAGCAGAGATTCGGCCTGACCCCATCGGCCTTCCGCAATGCCGATGCGGATAGCAGGTCCGTTCCGGACTAAGGATCGGAGGTTCGGTCAAGTCATTCGGAGCTTCGCCGCATCACAAGGGCTCCGATTTCTGCGAAATTCCGCCAGACAAACATCTGGCTTCAGGAGGCCCGCTTGACCAAACTGACTGATTTCAAGGCTCTCACTTTCGATTGCTACGGCACGCTCATCGATTGGGAAACCGGCATCTGGAACGCACTTCAGCCGCTCTTGAGCGAAGGCCGGCTAACCATAAGCCGCAATGAGACACTCGAACTGTTCGGCCGGCTGGAAACGGAGCAGGAGCTGCAAACGCCGTCCCTGCGTTATTCGACCCTGCTCGCGGCGATGCATGCGCGCATCGCAAAGGTGCTGGGTGCGCATGTCTCTCCGGATCTGCATGAGCGCTTCGGCGGCTCCGTCTCCGATTGGCCGCCCTTTCCTGATTCAGCTAAGGCGCTTGGCTATCTCAAGAAACACTACAAGCTCATCATCCTGTCGAATGTCGATCGCACCAGTTTTGCTGCCAGCAACCGGAAACTGGGCGTGAATTTCGACGCCGTCTATACCGCAGAGGATGTCGGGTCCTATAAGCCCGATCCGCGCAATTTCACTTATCTGCTCGACCATCTGCAGGGTGATCTCGGCATCGCGCCTTCAGAGGTGCTTCACGTCGCACAGAGCCTCCATCACGACCATGTGCCGGCGGCGAAGGCGGGCCTCGCCCGCGCCTGGATCGACCGGCGTTCCGGACAGCCTGGCGGCGGAGCGACGCCGATTCCGCCCAATATTCCGACGGTCGATTTTGTGTTTACGAGCCTTGCCGAATTCGCCGACGCGCATCGCGCCGCCATTGGCGGCTGATATCTCGAGCAAGATTTCGGGAAGCTATAATCGACGGCCGGGGTGCTAAGAGGCGTCCCGGCCATGTCGCCTTAATATTCGTGCTCGTAGACGATACCGGCTTCGCCCGCGCCATTCGAGCCGGCGGCACCCCGCAGCTTCACCCCGCGCCCGACATCGAGATTGATGATCGCCTTGGTGTTGTTGGCGGCACCTTGCTGTAGTTCGATATAGGTGCGCTTGTTCAGGTACTTGCCGGCGCCGACCTGCGCCTGGCCGTTCGCATCGGTCGAGATGTCGAGATCATCGACGCCGAGATGGCTGCGCAGGCCGTCGAACAGCGAGGTAGAGCGGCCGCCGGCAAGCTGGCTGGCGGCATCGGCGAGCTGGGCGATCTGCATCGCCGAGAGCTTCGACATGGATTGGCCGAAAATCAGCTGCGCCATCACCTCGTCCTGCGGCAGGGCAGGCGAGGAGGAGAAGGCGATCTGCGGGTCGGTGGCCAGACCCGTGACATCCACGGTGATGGTGGTGGAGTTTACCGACGAGGTCGCTTCCATGTTGAGTGCGGGCGTCAGGTCGCCGCCGAAGGTGATCTTGCTGGTGTCGGTGAAATCCAGACGGCGGCTGAGGATGGTCAGGCGGCCGCGCCGCATGGTGAAGCCGCCGGAGACGACGGGATTTGCCGCCGTGCCGCGAACGGTAATACTGCCGCCTAGTTCCGCGTCGATGCCACGGCCGCGCACGAAAATCTGCGACGGCGCATCGAGTTGCAGTTCGATGCCCAGGCTGGTGGATTTGCTGCTCGGAGCCTGCGGTTTCTGACCCTTGAACTGGGCGGTGACCGCGGCCGGTGCGTTCTTGTGCTTGATGTTGATTTCTGAAAGCGAGGCCGGCAGCTTTTCCGGCACGGTGATCGATGCCTTGCTGAGCTTCAGATTGCCGGTCAGCACCGGTGCGGTCATCAGCGGCCCCTTGATACCGAGCGCGCCGTTGACGGTCGCTGTCACCAATGTGCCGTCAACATAGGTGGCGTTGTTGAATTTCAACTGGATATCGGCGGGAAAGCCGCCGTCCTGGACGATGCCGACCGTGCCGCTCGCCGAGACGCTGCCGCCGCTGGCGAGATTGCCGTTGAGGCGCGAGATCGTGGCCTGCCTGCCGTCGAGGGTGACGGTGACGGCAAGGCCGTTAAGGGTGAGATTGCGGCGGACATCGACGAGCTTACTGCCGTCGGTGATGATCGTGCCGGTAACGGCGGGTGCGGCTGTCGTGCCGCCGATCTGCAGGTCGATCCTGGCCGTGCCGGTCATGACCAGGCCCTGTGCCGCGAGCTGGCCGGCCAGCGCGTCGAAAGGCAGGTTTCCTGTGACTTTTATCGCCAGCGCCTTGCTGCCGGCGACAGCGACCGTGCCGCCGCCGTTGAGCGCGAGACCGCTCTGGCCGGTGAGATTGGTGTCGATGGTGACGACGTTGTCGGCGAACTGGCCGTTTGCCTTGATGCCGAGTGGGCCTAGCCCGGCCGATTTCGTCTGGCTGGTCGCAGCCCCCGACCAATCGGTCTGAAACCGGACGACGGGTGCCGCCGGCTTGCCGGTGGCGGTTACCGTGCCGGAGATCGTGCCCTCGGCGGCAAGCATCGGGGCGAAGACATTGGCGAGGCTGGCGGGCAGGCTGGCGATCTTGGCATTGATGTTGAGCGCCTGGCCCGCAGTGCCATCGACGACGACGGAGCCACCACCGGTCTGGATGGTAAGCCCATTCAGCGTGACCGTGCCGTCCTTGATGGTGATCTTGGTGGGCGAGGCCAGCTTCACCGGAATGGTGCGTGGCGCACCGGCGAAGTTGTCGAGGCTGACGACCGTCTGGCCGCCGCCGGTCTCGACATTGCCGCCGGTGGTGAGCGGCGCGTTGTCATAGGTCGACTTGAGATCGAAGACGGTGCGGCTGCCCTGTTGCGTGAAGGTCAGCCCGAGATCGGCGATGCGATTGGCGCCGGAGGCGATGGCGCCGGCGCGGATGCTGCCATTGGCGGAAAAGGCTTTCAGGTCATCGACAGTGAGGGCGATGGCCGGTTTGTCGATGACGAGATCGTCGCGGCGAATGCCGCCGCCGGTGGCATTGACCTTCAGGCCGATCTTGCCATTGGCATTGGAGAGATCGAGCGTACCCTTCAGGTCGCCGGCGGCCTTTTGCCCGGCGAGGGCGGCGATGAGGCTGAGATCGGGAAGATCGAAAGTCAGCGCGCCCGATGGTTCGAAACTCGAAGAGAAATCCAGCTTGCCCTGCAGTCTGTTGGGGCCGATCTCGACGGCAAGCGCCGGGATACTGGTGCGGCCATCTTGCGAGGTAGCGTTAGCGGTGATGCTGATCGGTTTGCCGTCGATGGCGCCGTTCGCCTCTACGTTCGCCTGCGGGGCATTCGGATCGGCGGTGCCGGTCAAAGCGACATCGAGCGTATCCAGCAATCGCCCAGCGAGCTTGACGTTGACGGCCTTCACCGTCGCGTCGACGCCGAGTGCTGTCAGCGGTCCCTTGGTCTTCAGCCCGATGTCCGCCTGGCCCTCGGCATTCGGGATCAGCTTGGAAAGGTCGAGCAGCTTGCCCGTCAGGTTCGAGGCCAGAGTCTGGCCGTCGAGCGTGGCATTGCCGTTGATTTCGCCGACATTCGATTTCAGCGCCAGATTGGAGAGGTTGATCTTCGTCGGCACGGTGCCGGCGACCTGGCCCTCCAGCGAGATCGTTCCCTCGAACTTGTTCGACACACCGTCCGGCAGCACGGCGGGCAGGGCGAAGAGCTTGAAGTTGCCGGTCAGCGCCTTCGACGACAGCGTATATTTGCCGTTGACGGTGCCGCCGATGCTGGCGCTTTCCAATGTCGTGTTGTTGAAGCCGATCGTGTCGGGCGAGATCTGCAACGGCGCGGTCAGCGAAATCGGCGCGCGGATCAGGCGGTTGAGATCCGGACTGACGAATGCCGTTTGGCCGACAACGAGGCGAAGCTGCAGCGGACCGGAGCCGCTGGTCAGATTGAAAGCGTCGCTTGTGGCGCTGAGGTTTATCTGGCCGATCTGGCCTTGCGGCGCGCTGGCGCTGTCGAGCGTGGCCTTGGCATCGATCTTTACCGCTTGCGAGGCGCCTGTCAGCGCGACATCGACGCGCGAGATCATCGCCCGCAACTCGCCGTTTTCCATCGGCCAGCGGAAATCGACTGGTCCGGAGGTGCCGAGCAGGTTGGCGTTGAGACTGTTGTTTCCCGAGGGATCGAGCGTGCCGGAGGCGGCAATGACGACGCTGCCGGTAGCGAGATTGCCGGTCTGGATGTCGATCTTGCCCTTGCCGTCGAAGGTTGCGGAAAGGTCGATCGTCGTCTGGCCGGCAAATAGCGGGCGCAAGGTCGGTGGCAGCAGAGAATCGACGTCGCCGCCGCCCTTGACGTCGATATGGTGCAGCCCATCGGCAGACATGGCGTGATGGCCGTCGATCGATACTGTCGGCTTGCCGTCCAGCGCCGCCTGAAGCTTGCCGGCCCAGTTCGATAGCGGACCCTCGCCGGAGAGTTTGATATTGATCGCGGGGCCGCCCGGCAGATGCAACAGTCCAGCGAGCAGGCCATCCCGAGGCTCTGCGATTTCGGCCTTCAGGTTCAGCCGGTTTTCGGCCGGCGCGAAGGAGATATTGGTCGAGAGCTTGGCATCGGGAACGTCCTGGCGATTGGCATCGAGGATGAGATCGACGCTGCTGTTGTTCGCCTTGACGCTGCCATTGGCCGCAAGGGCGAAATCCTGGCCGGCAATGGCTTGGCCGATGCGCAGGTCCGGCAGGGCGATGGCGCCGATATCGACAGCGATGGGCAGCGAGAAACCGCTGCTTTCGCTGGTCGCAGCCTGGGGTTCGGCTTTCACCGTCGATACCGGCAGGCGCTGGACGTCCACGACATCTGCGGCAACGCGGTCGGCATGGAAGGTGCCCGTCAGCAGCGAGAGCGGCGACCAGTCGATGGCGAGGTTCTGCACCTTGGCGACGGTGCCCTTGGTATCGGCAACGGTGATTGCGCCGACCCTGAGGCTGCCGGTCAGAAGTCCCGAGGGCTGGGCAATCGTGATGGTGCGGTCCGGTGTAGAGACGAGTTCTGCCACCCGGTTCACGGCATAGCCGGTTGCGCCGGGCACAAAGCCGACGACGAGCACGGCGGCAATGGCCAGCACGAGAACTGCCACGACCGCATAGCCGACGAAGCGCAACAATCTCCCGAGAATTCGAATCAACATGCTCATGAGAGCGACAGTAACCTCACTTTTGTAACCGCGTGCTGAACTGATCTCCGATCATACGGCTGGTCAGAAGGATTGGCCGATGCCGGCATAGATGCCGTATGCCGTGCCGTCGGGATATTTCTTCAGGGGAACGGCGACATCGAGCCTGATTGGGCCGAAGGGCGTAGCGTAGCGCACACCGACGCCCGCGCCAATGCGAAGATCGGAAAAGTCGGGAAAACTGCTGTCGGTGACGCTACCCATGTCGACGAAGGGCACGATGCCGATCGTGTCGGTAATCTTGATGCGGGCTTCGAAGGAGGCCGTGCCATAGGAGCGGCCGCCGAGCGCATCGCCATTGGAGTTATAGGGCGAGATTTCCTGGTAGGCGTAGCCGCGCACTGAGCCGCCGCCGCCGGCATAGAATCGCCGGGTCGCCGGAATGTCCTCGATGCTGTTGGCGCCGAGGAGCGAGCCAAGGGAAAGCTTGCCGGCGAAGACGACATTGTTGTTGGCGCCGACGCCCTGATAACCGGAAATCGAACCCTCGAAGGAACTGAACACCGTGCCGCCCATGGCTTCATAGCTCGGCTTGGCGCTAATCGAGGCGCGGTAGCCCTCGGTCGGGTCCAGCTTGTTGTCGCGGGTGTCCCTGATATATTCGAGCGGGATCGCCACCGTCAGATAGTTTTGATCGCCATAGGCGTCCGTGCTGTCTTGTTCATAGGACACTTCACCACCGGCGGAGACGGTGTCCTGATCGGACAGCTCGTAGGCAAGGCCGGCGCTCGCGGTGGCGGTATCGGCATCGTAGGCGTCCGGATGTAGGCTCTGCATCTTCAGGCCAGCGGTGAAGGTTGCCGAGGGATAGAGGGTCGCGGGCCGGACGTAGGTAATGCCGGCGCTATAGTCGAGCTGGCCGACATCGGTGGTTTCGCCGAGCCGGGAGACCGATCCCTCGATGCGTAGCGAGTCCGCCCGGCCGGTCAGGTTGCGGTGACCCCAATAGCCCTGCAGGCCGAAGCCGTCGATGGTGGAATATTGCGCGCCGACGCCAAAATAGCGTTGCTTGCCTTCCGACACTTCGATGGTCATGGGAATGCTGCCGTCCGGCGCCAGTCTGTCGGCCTCGCGGATGGTGATGCTGGAAAAGACGCCAAGCTTGCGCAGGCGGTCGGAGGCCTTCTTCAGCTCTTCCGGGGAATAGGGCCTGCCCTCATTGATGCGGGCATAGCGCTTGATGAAATCCGGATCGACTGACTTCTGGCCGGTGACGCCGACATTACCGACGGGTGCGATGGGGCCACTGTCGACCCTCAGTGTCACCTCGACGGTGCGGCTCGCGTGATCTGCGACGACATCGCGTCTGGTCAGCCTGGCGAGCGGATGGCCCTCGTTCTTGAAATCGGCGACGATCTTGTCGCCGGCCTTGATGATGGTCAGCGATCCCGCGCCATCGCCGGGCACAAGCCCGTATTGCACAGCGTTGCGGCTGGCTGCGTCGCCGAGCAGGTTGACCTTGCCGAGTTTGAAGAGCGGGCCGGGATCGATGCTGACGGTGATGGCTACGGGCTTCGAGCGGCTGAAGGTCGGGTTCGGCGGCAGCGCGTCCAGATTGGTGCCGTCGACGGTGACGGTGACCACCGCGCCGTAACGGGCTTTTTCGTAAAGGGTGGCGATCAGCCGGTCGCGATCGTCGCGTGCCTTGATGACGACGCCGAGGTCGCCGGAAACCGGCTTCTTCTTGTCGGCGACCAGCATCGAGCTGTCGGTCAGGGATTCCTTGAGGTCCTTGTCGATATTGTCGGTCTTCAGATCGACCGTGTAACGGACGGGATCGGAAACCTGATCCTTTGTCTCGTCCTCGCCCCAGAGGGTCATGCCGAACAATTTGAAAGCAAAGGCATTTTTGATGCCGAGCGGGGCGAGCGCAAGCGTCGCCGCAACCGCCATTACGGTGCCTGCTCGCCGATACGCAATACTCTTTCTCGGGTCAGTTCTTCTACGCATACGCCGCTTTACGGTTATATGAGAACTTACTCAGTTTGGTGTTTCCCCGGGGTTAACGCGGGGGCACCATAGAGACAAAACTTCGTCAGGTGTACCTTTTTTAGACTCGAAAACCTGTAAAAGGCGGATGGGAAAATGAAGAATCCCGGATTTTCGTCCGGGACTTAGGGCAGTTGCGATTGTTTCCACGGAGTGGGGGATGGCCGTTATTTCGCACTCCGCGCTTTCGGCCCGACATGGAAATCGAGATCGAATTTTGCCGGCGATCGACAAGAAAAAGCCCCGGACGCAAGATCCGGGGCTTCGCTATCTCGATCTGTAATTGATCAGTAGTCGCTGTTGTAACCGCCACGGTAACCACCACCATCCCGATAGCCGCCACCATCGCGATAACCGCCGCGTGGGCAATTATCGATGTAACGACGGCCATAGCGGTCGCGGTAGTAGCACTGGCCCGGCTGTTCGGAAACGCTGCCGATGACAGCGCCGGAAACGCCGCCGATCGCGGCGCCGACGGCTGCGCCGCGGACGTTGCCGGTGACTGCACCGCCGATAATGGCGCCGGATGCCGCGCCGATGCCGGCGCCCTGTTCAGTCGGGGTGCAGCTTGCGATCGACAAGCCGATCAATGCGAGCATAAGAACTTTCTTCATTCACTCTCTCCAACGTTAGTTAAGCCGGTACCCCCGGCCAACGCCGTCCCATTCTTCAGCTCCACCACGATGGGCTGTCCTTACAGTCCTGCAGCTACGAAGAAATATCGCGTAAAATATGATTGTCCATTGGCTATCTTTATTTTCTTTAATGCTAAAATATATAAATCTACAATAGGTAAGTGAAATAAATTACGTGAAGAGAAAATCCACGATCTTTCTAAAGTAGAGGTTGATCGTACTTCAAAAAAGTCAAATGATGGCAATTGCCTCTGGAGGAGAGGCGTGGAGGAAAATATGGCAAAGGTGACTTTGACGGTGAACGGCCGAACGGTCGGCGGCGAGTGCGAGGAGCGCACGCTGCTTGTCCATTTCATCCGGGAAAAGCTTGGCCTGACGGGAACCCATGTCGGCTGCGACACCAGCCAGTGCGGCGCCTGTGTGGTTCATATGGACGGAAAATCGGTCAAGAGCTGTTCGATCCTCGCCGTGCAGGCGTCCGGCTCGGCGATCACCACCATCGAGGGTCTGGCCGCCAATGGCGAGTTGCATCCCGTTCAGGCCGCCTTCAAGGAACATCACGGCCTGCAATGCGGCTTCTGTACGCCGGGCATGGTGATGACGGCGGTCGACATGATCAATCGTCACGGCGGTTCGCTCGATGAAAAGACCGTGCGGGCCGAGCTGGAAGGCAATATTTGTCGTTGCACCGGCTATCACAATATCGTCCAGGCGGTCCTTGCCGCCAATGCCGAAATGCACGCCGCCAAGCAGGCGGCCGAGTAAGATTTCACCGAGACTGTCTGGCGAACGCCAACGGCTGTTATCTTGGCGGATTGCTAGGCCCGGAACCCCAATGGGAGGATATCATGGGCGTTGAAGGCATTGGTGCGCGCGTTACGCGCAAGGAAGACAAACGATTTCTGACGGGCAAGGGGCGCTATACCGACGACATGGTGACGCCGGGTATGAAGTACGCCTATTTCGTCCGCAGCCCGCATGCGCATGCGAAGATTGCCGGCCTCGACACTGCGGCTGCACTGGCCATGCCAGGGGTGATCGGTGTGCTGGACGGTAAGCAATTGCTTGCCGACGGAATCGGCAACCTGATCTGCGGTTGGATGATCCATTCCAAGGATGGCTCGCCGATGAAGATGGGTGCATGGCGGCCCCTGGCGGTCGATACCGTACGCTATGTCGGCGATGCCGTCGCCATCGTGGTTGCCGACAGTCTGGGCGAGGCCCGCGACGCGGCCGAGGCCGTGGTGGTGGATTACGATGAGCTTCCCGCCGTCGTTGAGGCGATCGAGGCGCTGAAGCCCGATGCGCCGCAGATTCATCCAGAGGCGGCAGGCAACCTGATCTTCGATTGGGAGATCGGCGATGGCGCCGCGACCGACAGTGCGATCGCCGCGGCGGCGCATGTCACCGAGATCGAGATCCATAACAACCGGCTGTCGCCGAATGCGATGGAGCCGCGCGCCACGCTTGGCATCTACGATGCCGCCGAGGATCACTATACCTGCTACACCACCAGCCAGAACCCGCATGTGGCACGGCTGGTGATGAGCGCCTTCTATAATGTCGCGCCAGAAAACAAGCTGCGGGTGATCGCGCCTGATGTCGGCGGCGGCTTTGGCTCGAAAATCTATATCTATCCGGAGGAGATCGTCTGTCTCTGGGCCTCGAAGAAAACCGGCGTGCCGGTCAAGTGGACGTCCGACCGCACCGAGGCTTTCCTTACAGATGCTCACGGCCGCGACCATGTTTCCAAGGTGAAGATG
The DNA here is from genome assembly GCF_000799715.1 of Martinezella rhizogenes. Taxonomy (GTDB): domain Bacteria; phylum Pseudomonadota; class Alphaproteobacteria; order Rhizobiales; family Rhizobiaceae; genus Rhizobium; species Rhizobium rhizogenes_C. The sequence goes on along the minus strand of NZ_JUHG01000020.1, from coordinate 97,726 downwards.
GCCTTTGATGCCGAGAACCGTATCATCGGGTTGAAGGTCGACACCATCGCCAATCTCGGCGCCTATATGTCGCTGTTTTCATCCTGCGTGCCGACCTATCTCTACGCGACGCTGCTGTCCGGCCAATATGCGATCCCGGCGATCCACGCCAATGTCCGCACCGTCTATACCAATACGGTGCCGGTCGACGCCTATCGCGGCGCGGGGCGTCCGGAAGCGACCTATCTTCTCGAGCGCACCATGGAAACGGCGGCGCGCGAGCTTGGCATTTCGCCGGCGGAACTGCGACGCGCCAATTTCATCCGCTCTTTCCCCTATCAGACGCAGGTGATCATGAATTATGACGCCGGCGACTACGAGGCGTCGCTGAATGCCTCCATGCAGCAGGCGGACTGGAACGGCTTTCCGGCCCGCAAGGCGGAAGCGGCGTCGCGCGGCATGAAGCGCGGCATCGGCATGAGCTGCTATATCGAGGCCTGTGGCCTTGCGCCGTCGCAAGCGGTCGGTGCGCTCGGCGCTGGCGTCGGCCTCTGGGAATCGGCCGAGGTTCGCGTCAACGCGGTCGGCACCATCGAGGTGCTCACCGGCTCGCACAGCCATGGCCAGGGGCATGAAACCACTTTCGCGCAGCTCGTCGCCGACCGGCTCGGCGTGCCGATCGACAGTATCTCGATCGTTCACGGCGACACCGACAAGGTGCAGATGGGCATGGGCACCTATGGCTCGCGCTCCGGCGCCGTCGGCATGTCCGCCGTGGTCAAGGCGCTCGACAAGGTGGAGGCCAAGGCGAAGAAAATTGCGGCCCATCTGATGGAGGCCGATGAAAGCGATATCGTCATCGAGGACGGCAATGTCAAAGTTGCCGGCACGGACAAATCGCTGCCCTGGTTCCAGGTGGCTCTGGCCGCCTATACCGCGCATAACCTGCCTTCCGGCATGGAGCCGGGCCTGAAGGAAACCGCCTTCTACGATCCTGCCAATTTCACCTTCCCAGCCGGCTGCTACATCTGCGAAGTCGAGGTCGATCCGGAAACCGGCAAGACCGAGATCATCCAGTTCGTCGCCGCCGACGATTTCGGCAATATCATCAATCCGATGATCGTCGAGGGCCAGGTGCATGGCGGCATTGCGCAGGGGATCGGCCAGGCCTTGCTCGAGGGCGTGCACTATGACGAGAACGGCCAGCTGCTGACGGCGAGCTTCATGGACTACACCATGCCGCGCGCCGACGACCTGCCGTCCTTCGATATTTCGCATCAATGCACGCCGAGCCCGAGCAATCCTTTGGGCCTGAAGGGCTGCGGCGAGGCGGGCGCCATCGGTTCGCCGCCGGCGGTGATCAATGCCATCACCGATGCGATCGGTAACAACGCGCTTACCATGCCGGCCACGCCGCTGAAGGTTTGGGAAGCCGCTCGGGCCGTGGCCTGAGAAGAGGAGGAGAAAGCCATGTATGCAACCAACTATCACCGCGCCTCCTCGGTCGACGAAGCCGTCAAGTTTCTGTCGGGCGCCGATGAGGGCAAATACGTCTCCGGCGGCATGACGCTGATCGCCACCATGAAGCAGCGGCTGGCCTCGCCGACCGATCTTGTCGATCTCCGGCATATTCCATCGCTGAAGGGCATCCGCGTCGATGGCCGCAGGGTCACGATCGGAGCGGCGACCACGCATGCGGAGGTCGCCTCGTCGGCGGCGATCCGTGCGGTCTGTCCGGCGCTCCCGGATCTTGCCGGCATGATCGGCGATCCGCATGTTCGCCATATGGGGACGATCGGCGGTTCGGTCGCCAACAACGATCCGGCGGCGGATTATCCCTCGGCCATGCTGGCGCTCAACGCCACCATCGTCACCGACAAGCGGCAGATTACCGCCGATGATTTCTTCACCGGCCTGTTCGAGACGGCATTGGAAGACGGCGAGCTGATCACCGCCATCACCTTCGAGGCACCGGAGAGGGCGGGCTACGCCAAATTCCCCAATCCGGCCTCGCGCTACGCCATGACCGGTGTCTTCGTCGCCAAGGGTGCGGGCGGTGCTCGGGTCGCGGTTACTGGCGCGGGTGCGGACGGCGTGTTCCGCCATGGCGGCATGGAGCAGGCGCTCGCGGCGAACTGGTCGCCGGACGCGGTCGCCAATGCAACCGTCGATTCGTCGGCGCTGATGTCCGACCTGCATGCCACGGCCGAATACCGTGCCAATCTGGTCAAGGTCATGGCCAAGCGCGCGGTGGCGGCGGCGTAAATTGCCGTGAAAAATGCCGGAGCGGCGGCTTGGTCATCGCTCCGGTTATTCCCGTTGGCGGCGTGAGTTTAATTGTCAATTCGTCGTGATTATCTATTCTTGTCTAGAATTGTTCAAAATTATGGGCGATTTGCCGCAGTGGGGCGTGAAAGCAGTGCGCAGGGGTTGACGTGCGGACCGGCATTCAGGAAAAACGGTTGCATGGTTCTGGAGCAGATGATGGATTTCGAAGCATTTTTTAAGGGCGAGCTGGACGGGCTGCACAAGGAAGGCCGCTACCGTGTGTTCGCCGATCTGGAGCGTCATCGCGGCAGCTTTCCGCGCGCGACGCGGCATACGCCCAACGGCCCGCAGGACGTGACCGTCTGGTGCTCCAACGACTATCTCGGTATGGGCCAGCATCCGAAAGTGATCGAAGCGATGAAAGAGGCGATCGATCACTGTGGCGCGGGTGCGGGAGGCACCCGGAATATTTCTGGCACCAACCACTACCATGTCATGCTCGAGCAGGAGCTCGCCGATCTGCACGGCAAGGAAGCCGCGCTGATCTTCACCTCCGGCTATATTTCCAACTGGGCGACGCTCGGCACGCTCGGCGCGCGCATTCCCGGCCTGATCGTCTTCTCCGACGCGCTGAACCATGCGTCGATGATCGAGGGCATCCGTCACGCGAAATGCGACAAGGTCATCTGGAAGCATAACGACCTGCATGATCTCGAAGCCAAGCTCAAGGCCGCCGATCCGAAGGCGCCGAAGCTGATCGCTTTCGAGAGCGTCTATTCGATGGATGGCGACATCGCTCCGATCAAGGAAATCTGCGATCTCGCCGACAAGTATGGCGCCATGACCTATCTCGATGAAGTGCATGCCGTCGGCATGTATGGCCCGCGTGGCGGCGGCATTGCCGAGCGCGAAGGCTTGATGGATCGGCTGACGGTCATTGAAGGCACACTCGGCAAGGCGTTCGGCGTCATGGGCGGCTACATCGCCGCGTCGACGGCATTGTGCGACTACATCCGCTCCTTCTCCTCCGGCTTCATCTTCACGACATCGCTGCCGCCATCGCTTGCCGCTGGCGCCGTCGCCTCAATCCAGCATCTGAAGGTCAGCCAGTTCGAACGCGCCCGTCATCAGGACCGTGTCCGCCGGCTGCGCGCCCAGCTCGACGCCGCCGGTATCCCGCATATGCCGAACCCGAGCCATGTCGTGCCGGTTCTGGTCGGTGACGCCGCCAAGTGCAAGTGGATCTCCGACCTCTTGCTCGACAACGGTGTCTATGTTCAGCCGATCAATTATCCGACCGTGCCGAAGAAGACCGAGCGCCTGCGCATCACGCCGACGCCGCTGCATTCCGACGCCGATATCGAGCACCTGGTTGGAGCGCTGCACGCACTCTGGTCACGCTGCGCGCTGGCAAGGGCTGTGGCGTAAGCCATCGCTTACATTTAATGGGAAACGGCCGCTGTCTACGCAGCCTTTTCCCTTTGCGCCACAAGGACGCCTGCGCGCCGTCGCGCCTCCTCATCGGCGGCAAAGACCGCATCCATCGTCTCGGCGGCTCCGGTGGCCATCATCTGGTCCATGACGGCTTCGGCAATGTCGGCCATTTCCAGGAAGCCGATACGGCCATCCACGAAGGCCTGGAAAGCGATTTCCTCGGCGGCGTTCATGATCGCGCCCTGCAGGCCGCCGCGTTCCAGCGCGGTGCGCGCCAACCGCAATGCGGGAAAGCGAACCTCGTCGGGCGCCTCGAAATCCAGCCGCGCCAGCTTGGTAAAGTCCAGACGGTCGACATTGAGCTTCGGCCGCGTCGGATAGGTCAGTGCATAGCCGATGGCCGTGCGCATGTCCGGACAGCCGAGCTGCGCCAGCACCGAACCGTCGGTATAGCCGACCATAGAGTGGATGACGGATTGCGGATGGACCACGACCTCGATCTGGTCCGGGCGGACGTTGAAGAGGTGCTTGGCCTCAATCATCTCAAGCGCCTTGTTGAACATCGAGGCGCTGCCGATGGAGATCTTCAGGCCCATGGACCAGTTCGGATGCGCGCGCGCCGTCGCGGCCGTGACATTGGCCATCTGCTCGCGCGACCATGTGCGGAAGGGGCCACCGGAGGCCGTGAGGATGATGCGCTCGACCGCGTGCTGCTGGTCGTCCTCCAGCGTCTGAAAAATCGCGCTGTGTTCGCTGTCGACCGGGATCAGCCGTCCGCCACCTTCCGAAACAGCACGCACAAAGAGATCGCCGGCGGAGACCAGGCATTCCTTGTTGGCAAGCGCGATATCGGCGCCCCGGCGCGCGGCTTCGAGCGTCGGCGCAAGGCCTGCCGTGCCGACGATCGCCGCCATCACCCAGTCCGAGGGAATGGAGGCGGCCTCGATCAACGCGTTCCGGCCGGCGGCGACTGCGATGCCGGTACCGGCAAGGGCTTGCTTCAGCGCCTGGTAGTGGTCTTCATTGGCGGTGACGGCAAGTGCTGCGCCGCAGGCTTTCGCTTGGCTTGCCAGCAGATCGATATTGTCGTGTCCGGTGATCGCGGTGATCTCGAAGGCGTCTCGTCCGCCCAATTGGGCAATGACATCGAGCGTGTTCTGGCCGATCGAGCCGGTCGAACCCAATATCGTCAGGCGGTGTGGCGCCTTGCTCCCGGTTGTCATTTCCAAGTATCCGCATCTTGCTGTCGTCGCCCATGGCTCTACAGGGGATCGCGGAGAGCGGCAAGTCCGCAGCCATCGCGGCGAACGTCTGCTCCAGTCCACTACTCCGGAGATTACTGATTCTAATGATAATTTACAGGCATCTGGTGAACCATTTGCCGAATGCCACGTTTCATGTCGGCGAAACGGCGGGAGACAGGCAAGGAATGGTTTTCAAGGCGGCTACATTTCATGGCATCGCACCGGTGATGGAAAGCGAATACGCGATGCGTTCGGCGCTGGAATGCGAGGTCGCCAATGCACTCGCCGTTGCAGGCGGTCTTGACGCCTCCGACGTCACGGTCACCGCCGTTGGCCAGGAAATCCGTCTTGCCGGAACGGTGGCGACACTGGACGAGGTGAAGCGGGCCAGTGCGGTGGCGGAGGCGATGCGGGGAGTGAGGCTGGTGAGGAACAGGATCGTGGTGGGGTGAAGAGCGCGGGGGGAACGGCGCGCACGAAAAATAGGTTCATACGCTGCTCGTCGTTGCCAGCCAAAAGAACAGCTTGGTCGTATCCGGGTCATCCGACGGATCGGAACCGGTGCGGTGGAGCACGCCGCCTAATTTCTCGATGACCCGCCTCGAGGCAAGGTTATCTTCGTTGCAGATGATGCTTATTCTTTTAAAGCCGGCCTGGGCTGCAATGGGCAGCAAGAGGCGAAGCGCTTGCGTGGCGTAGCCTCTGCCCTGCTTCCACGGGACGATCGAGTAACCCACATGGCCCGGCAGATGAAGCGGCAATTGGCTTGTTCCCGGTAGATGACGAAGTGTGATGTAGCCGCAAAATTCTCCATCCCAGATCCAGAATGGCCGGAGAATGATGCGTTGAGGCTCTCGGCTGGATACTGATGTCGCAACGACATCGCCGGATGTGAAGCGGGCCAGGAAACCCGCCCTATCGTTTCTGAGCATATCGAGTTCGGCTTCGACATAGGCCTTGTCCTGCTGGCGCCTGGGGTCGGGTGACCATCCCTTTGCCAAGGCGTCCTCGAAGCCGGACAAGTTCAGCAGGCTTGGCTCGATCAGGACAAGGGAGCCTGACGACTCTTGGTGCTCTGCCATCTCTCCTCCTTGTTCGAAACGATAATGCCGATCGCTCCCACCGGCTGTTGAATAGAATCTCGTGAGATGGTTCACGTTTTATGAAGAACTGGCGGCGATGGTACCGGCATTGCTATGTGATTCGAACCGCAATGACGGAGATGGTATGACGCTTCTACAGTTCCCGGCCGACAGACGCACCGCAGACGTAAGACGCTGTGCCGAAGCCCTGCAGCAATTGCATGGAGAGGCGGCAAATCGCTTTTGGCGGTCGGAAATGGCTGGATTTGCAGCCGGGCTCAGGGGACAGGGCGTCGCCGAGGACGAGATCGGTCATCAGGCCGGCCTGTTCATGCGCGCGGTGCAGATGGAGCTGGAGATGGTGTTCGCCGCTGAAGAGGCTCTGGCCTAGGTCTTTCGAAGCTCGATGGTCGCCTAGCTTGGATTGGCGGCGAAGGCGGCAAGCTGTCTTGGCGATCGAATATGGATGATCCGGGCGTGCCCGCGATGCGCTTCGATGGCGTCAAGCAGCTTCGGCCGCATGTCCCGATGCAGCCGCCACATCATTTTAAAGAGACGAATGGTCACCGGAAACATTGGGCATCCCTCCGGTCCGTCCGGACGGCCAAGGAAAAGCGACTTCATCTGGCGCTTGCTGGCCCACCAGTAGTGAACCCAGATCGGATGATCCACGAACACGATCGTATCAGCGATATCCATGCGACGTTGAACGGACTCCCACGACCCGTAGCCGTCGATCAGCCACCGCTCTTGCGAAAGCTAGGCTTCGTGGGAGGCGGTAAATTCAGACTGAGACGCCTGAACCCAATTCGGTTTCCATTGGATCTTGTCGATTGCGTAATAGGGGAGTGTTTGCACAGCGCTCAACGCCCTGCACATCGTCGACTTCCCGCCGCCCGCATTGCCGATCACCATCACCCGTGTCATGGATGAAGGATAGCCTGATGGCGGCATGGGCGCAAAGACTGCTCTGGTCGTTTCAGGAAGAAAATAGTGGTGATCTCGACGCGATTCGAACGCGTGACCCCCAGATTAGGAATCTGGTGCTCTATCCTGCTGAGCTACGAGACCACTTGGGATGATCCATACAAAAGCAAAGGCGTGAAGCCAAGCCCTTTTACGTCCTAGGGACAATTCGCTTTTGTGCTGCCATGCGCCCCGGTCAGGCGCATGGCAAATGGCGGTAGTGCCTCAGGCGTTCAAGCGCTGTTCCGCGAGGCGGACCCAGTAGGAGACGCCGTGGGCGATGGCTTCGTCGTTGAAGTCGTAGGCGGCGTTGTGCAGGCCCGCCGTGTCGCCGTTGCCGACGAAGATGAAGGCGCCGGGGCGGGCGTTCAGCATGTAGGAGAAATCCTCGCCGCCCATCATCGGATCGACATCAGGGACGACATTGGCCGTGCCAGCGATATCCTGGGCAGCGGCAAGCGCGTACTCGGTCTCGTCGGCGTGGTTGAATGTCACCGGATAGTTGCGCTGGAACTGGATATCGGCCTCGGCGTCGTGGCTGGCGGCAATGCCGGCGACGATCTGCTTGAAGCGTCGCTCGGCGAGATCGCGGATCGCCGGATCGAGGGTGCGGACCGTGCCTGCAAAGCCGGCATTGTCGGGAATGACGTTATAGGCGTTGCCGGCATTGAACTTGGTGACGGTGACGACCACGGACTTCAGCGGATCGGCACTGCGCGAGGCGATCAGCTGCAGGTTGGTGACGATCTGGGCGCCGATGGCGATCGGGTCGATGGTCTTGTGCGGCATGGCTGCATGGCCGCCGCGGCCCTTGATGGTGACGGTGAATTCGTCGGTCGCCGCCATGATCGGGCCCTTGCGGATGGCGAACTGGCCGACCGGCAGCCCAGGCAGGTTATGCATGCCGTAGACCTCGGCGATCTCGAAGCGCTCCATCATGCCGTCCTTGACCATGGCGTCGCCGCCGGCGCCGCCTTCTTCGGCGGGCTGGAAGATCACGGCGACATTGCCGCTGAAATTGCGGGTCTCGGCGAGATATTTCGCGGCTCCCAGCAGCATGGCGGTGTGGCCGTCATGGCCGCAGGCATGCATCTTGCCGGGCGTGGTCGAGGCCCAGGGCTTGCCGGAAATTTCGGTGAGCGGCAGCGCATCCATGTCGGCGCGCAGGCCGACGGTGCGGCCCGGACCCCGGCCACGGATGAGGCCGACGACGCCGGTGCGGCCGATGCCGGTGACGACCTCATCGACGCCGAAGGACTTGAGCTTCTCGGCGACGAAGGCGGCGGTCTTTTCCACCGCGTAGAGGAGTTCCGGGTTGGTGTGGATATGGCGGCGCCATTCGGTCACTTCATCCTGGAGTTCGGCGGCTCTGTTCAAGATCGGCATATTGACTTTCCTGCTGCTCAATATCGGATTCGGGTTCGGCATTCGGTCTGGCAAACACGTTTCACCATCGCATCGCCTATTTCAAAGCGTTGCGCATGATCAAAAGGCTGTGATCCAAGACCATCCACTTTTCTGTCAAAAAAGAGTAAGATGGTCTGAATTCATGGAACTGGAGCACCCGTTTCGCCCTAGGCGAATGCATGGCCCTCCGGGTAAATAAACTCGTCGATCGCCTTTGCCTTCTCCTAGCCATATAGGTTAAATAGGCGGAGCTTTCGAGAGAATTTCGGACTTCTGAAGGATAGATCGTGCCGACGAAGCAGAATCGTTTGTATGCCGCCTTGCGGCTTGTTCCCATGGCCGCCGCCGCATCCATGCTTTTCCTGTCGACAGCCGGGGTGGCTGGCGCCAATCCGCACGTCCTTGTCGACGCCAATACCGGCCGCGTGCTCGATCATCAGGAAGCCTTCAGCAAGTGGTATCCGGCCTCGCTGACCAAGCTGATGACGGCTTACGTCACCTTCCGCGCCATCCAGTCCGGACAGGTCTCGCTCGATACGCCGGTCGTCATGTCCAAGCTTGCCTCCGCGCAGCCGCCGGCGAAGATGTACTTCAAGCCGGGCCAGAAGATGACGCTCGACAATGCCTTGAAGATGATGCTGATCAAGTCCGCCAACGACCTCGCCATGGCCGTTTCCGAGACGATCGGCGGTTCGCAGCAGGGCTTCGTGGCGCGGATGAATGCGGAAGCCGCCCGTCTCGGGATGCTCGACACGCACTTCATCAATCCCAATGGCCTGCCCGGCCAGGGCCAATATACGACCGCGCGTGACCTTGCCGTTCTGAGCGTCGCGCTCAGACGCGAGTTTCCGCAATATGCCGGCTATTTCTCGCTCGAAGGCTTCACCAACGGCGTCAAGCAGGTGCCGAACATCAACATGCTCATTGGCCGCTACGACGGTGCCGACGGCATGAAGACCGGCTTCATCTGCGCTGCCGGCTTCAACCAGATCGCCTCTGCCACCCGCAACGGCCGTACGCTGATTTCCGTCGTGCTCGGCACCGACAGCCTGGCGGCGCGCGCCGATGATTCCGCCAATTTCCTGGAAAAGGGCTTCCAGAACCAGTTTTCCGGCAAGGATACGCTGGCAAGCCTCAGGCCCTATGGGCCGGGTCAGGATCAGGTCGCTGACCTCACAGCCGAAATCTGCAGCGCCAAGGGCGCGAAGATCCGCAGCGAAACGCGCGACGAAGCCGGCCGCATGAAGGTAAGCTCGCCCTATCTTCACGAAATGGATCATGAGCCGAACTTCGTTTATGCCGGCCTGATCGGCGGACAGGACGCCGCGACCGCCAGCAAGGGCGACAAGGGCGATCTGACGGCCAAGGGCGACAAGACTACAAAGGGCGACAAGATCGCCGCCTCCGGCAATGCCGTGGGCATACCTGTCCCGTTGCCGCGTCCCACGTTCTGATCGGACTTGAACCATGAGCATTCCGCAGCAGAGAGTGCCGGTATCGATCCTGACCGGTTTTCTCGGAGCCGGTAAATCGACGCTTCTGAACCGCATCCTCAAGGATCCAGAGATGCGCGACGCGGCCGTCATCATCAATGAGTTCGGCGATGTCGGCATCGACCATCTTCTGGTCGAAAGTTCCGGCGATGCCATTATCGAGCTCTCCGATGGCTGCCTTTGCTGCACGGTGCGCGGCGAGCTGGTGGATACGCTGGCGAACCTGATGGACGCCATGCAGACCGGCCGCATCCGGCCGCTGAAGCGCGTCGTCATCGAGACGACAGGCCTTGCCGACCCGGCGCCGGTGATGCAGTCGATCATGGGCAACCCGGTCATTGCCAACAATTTCGATCTGGACGGCGTGATCACTGTCGTCGACGCCGTCAACGGCTTGCAGACGCTCGACAATCATGAGGAAGCGCGCAAGCAGGTGGCGGTTGCTGACCGGCTGATCGTCTCCAAGACCGGCATCGAGGGCGCTGCTCCCGCCGGTGCTTTGGAAAGCCGGCTAAGGACACTCAATCCGCGGGCACACATGCTGAAGGCCGACAGCGACGAGGCCGGCCGCGCGGCCATTCTCGTCAATGGCCTCTACGATCCCGCCTCGAAGATCGCCGATGTCGGCCGCTGGCTGCACGACGAGCTGGAGACGGACGACGATCATCACCACGACCATGGGCACGATCACGACCATCACCATGATGGAGATGGGCACCATCATCACCATGGACATCATCACGGCCACCGGCATCAGCATGCCCATGATGTGAACCGCCACGACGACTCGATCAAATCCTTCTCGATTGTCGAAACGCAGCCGATCGATCCGGTCGCGCTGGAAATGTTCATCGATCTGCTGCGGTCCGCGCATGGCGAGAAGCTTTTGCGCATGAAGGCGATTGTTTCCGTGTCGGACAGGCCGGAGCGTCCCGTGGTGTTGCATGGCGTGCAGAACATCTTCCATCCGCCGGTGCGTTTGCCCGCCTGGCCTGATCCGAACGACCGGCGCACGCGCATGGTGGTCATCACCAAAGATCTGCCGGAGGATTTCGTGAAGGGCCTGTTCGACGCTTTCCTGAGCAAACCGAGCATCGATACGCCGGATCGGGCAGCACTTCAGGATAATCCGCTGGCCGTTCCAGGCATGCGGTTCTGATTTCGGGATAAGGCTACGTTTTGCGGATGGTGAAGCGATGGCCGTTGCCGGTCTTTTCGCTTGTCAGCAGGGCATGGCCGTTTTCGTTGCAGAAATGCGGGATGTCGATGATTGCCAAGGGATCGCTGGTCTCGACCGTCAATATGGTCCCAGACGACATGCCGCGCAGGCGCTTTTCTGTCTTCAGGACGGGGAGCGGGCACTTCAGCCCACGCAGGTCGTAGACCCCGTCGTCCAGGCTATTCACCCTTGGCCCAGAACTTCCAGAAGGGCGGCTTCTTGGCCGTGTCGGTCTGCGCGGTTTCCACCGGTGGGGGCGGCGCGTAGGCAAGCGGCGCGCTGACCATGGGGTTCATGGGGTTCGCCATCGGGATCGGCACATTCGTGGGAATGTTGGAAGCGACAGCGATATCGCCGGTCTGAGCCGGCTGCTGTGCGACCGGATCCACTGGAGCCGGAGCGGCCGTTGCCATGCGGATGCTGGCCGTCGTCGGATTAGCGGTGGTGCCGCCGCGGGCGATCTGCTGGGACGACTGGTTCGACATCATCGTCTCCAGATCGGCGACCTTCATCATCTTGCCGGCGGCGAGCGCCGTGCCGGTCGGGGCATAGGCGAGGTCGCGGCCCTTGCGTTGCTTGGCGACGACAGCCTTGCGCTCTGCCTCGGTCGGGTCGTACCAGGCTACGTCATCATATTTCTTCGTGGCTGAAGCATAGTCGGCCTGATATTGCTTGTCGTAGGTGGCAAGCGCGACCTGCAAGGCGGGCGGTGTCGTCATCACAGGGCATTTGCCGCCGGCGTTGAACGGCTCGCCGGCCTGCTGGTTGAAGACATATTTCTTTTCGCAGACTTCCACTTCCGGCGGCCGCTTGGTGACTTCGAAGTTGTCGTAGCCGACCTTCAGCATCTTCCAGAAATCGATATTGGGGCTGAGCCGGTGCTTCCACATGTTTTCCGCCGTCATGCGGAAGGGGAAGGCTTCCAGCTGGATCGACTTCTGGCCGCCCTTGAAGGCGTCGCGCGCGAAGGCGTAGATTTCGAGCACCTGCTGGTCGGTCATCGAATAGCAGCCCGACGATGAGCAGGCGCCATGGATCATCAGGTTGGCGCCGCTGCGGCCATTGGCGGCGTCATAGCGGTTCGGGAAGCCGGTGTTGATGGCGAGATAGTATTTCGAATTCGGATTGAGGTTGGCCGGCGTCAGATTGTAGAAGCCTTCCGGAGCCTGCCGGTCGCCTTCCTTGACCTTCGGGCCGAGACGGCCGGACCAGGCGCAGATGCTGTAGCTGGCGATCACCTCGAAGCGATTGCTCTGGTTCGCCTTGAGGATCTCCATCGTACCTTCTTCCTTGAAGATACGGATCATGATCGGCGAATTGCGGTCCATGCCCTTTTTCGTCATGTCGGCAAGGATACGGCTGGGCAGCGGCTGCTCGACCTTGTTTTTCACCTTCGACAGATCGATCGACGCGGTATCGAGCGCGTCGTTGCAGCCGGCGAGAGCCAGCGCCATCAGGGACATATAGGCAAGGTGACGGATGCGCATTCTGACTTAGCCCATAGATGCGAAGAGCGGCCGTACGATCTGTTTCGCCGCCCCTTCGAAACATGAAACGGAAGCATAGACGGCTTATACTTGATAATTCCTTACCAGCCTATGCCGCGCCTGCGGCGCACCCGCAAGCTTTTCTTTGCCATGAATGGTTCGATAACAAGAATGTGGCCAAGATTTGGCCTCATTCCCGCTCCGAGCGATTACAGGTCTCAAACCAAAGTTAGAGATTGCGACCCATATTGAGGAATTTCTGCCGGCGGTCGCTTCGCAACTGTTCGCCCGAACGGCTGGAGAGCTCGCCGAGCGCGTTGAAAATCACGTCACCGGCAGCCGCGATCACCATCTGCGGGTCGCGATGCGCGCCGCCGAGCGGCTCGGGGATGATGCCGTCGATGATCCCAAGTCCCTTGAGGTCTTCGGCGGTGATCTTCATGTTGGTGGCGGCTTCCTTGGCGCGGGTCGAATCGCGCCAGAGGATCGAGGCAGCACCTTCGGGCGAAATCACGCTGTAGATCGAATGCTCGAGCATATAGACGCGGTTGCCGACGGCGATCGCGATGGCGCCGCCCGAGCCGCCTTCGCCGATGACGAGGGAGATGATCGGCACCTTGAGGCCAAGGCACATTTCCGTGGAGCGGGCAATCGCTTCCGCCTGGCCGCGCTCTTCGGCGCCGACGCCGGGATAGGCGCCCGCCGTATCGACGAGCGTGATCACCGGAAGCTGGAAACGGTCAGCCATCTCCAGGATACGGATCGCCTTGCGGTAGCCCTCGGGGCGGGCGCTGCCGAAATTATGCTTCAGGCGCGACTTGGTGTCGTTGCCCTTTTCCTGGCCGATGATGGCGATGGGCTGGCCGCGGAAGCGGGCGAAGCCCGCCTGGATGGCGGCATCCTCGGCAAATTTGCGATCACCGGCCAGCGGCGTGAATTCCGTAAACAGCGCCTTGGCGTAGTCGACGAAATGCGGGCGCTGCGGATGGCGGGCGACCTGCGTCTTTTGCCAGGCGTTGAGTTTGGAATAGATGTCGGCCATCGACTCACGAACGCGAATCTCGAGCCGGCCCACTTCGTCCGAAGTGTCGATGCTCTCATCTTCGCTCGCGAGCTTCTTGAGCTCGTGAATCTTGCCTTCGAGGTCCGAGATGGGTTTTTCGAAGTCGAGATAATTGTGCATGAGGTGCGTTTCCGATCCTTTTGCCTGTGACGAGAGCCGGCCCGTATAATCTATGTGCCGGTCCTATTCCTGTTTTTTGCCCTGTTTGGCAAGGGGGTGATGCGTTTGCACCAGCTGGTGAAGGCGTTCTTCCAGCACATGTGTGTAGATTTGTGTCGTCGAAATGTCGGAATGGCCGAGAAGTTCTTGCACCACGCGCAAATCCGCACCGTTGGCAAGTAGGTGGCTGGCGAAGGCATGGCGCATGACATGCGGCGAGATCAGCGATGGCGTCAGCCCGGCGCGGATGGCGAGATCCTTCAGGTCGCGCGCGAAGACCTGCCGCGGCAGATAGCCCTGCTTGGAGGCTGCGGGGAAGAGCCAGGCGCTTTCCGGTGCCGGCTGCTTGGCGCTTGCCGCCACTTGCGCCTGCAACTTGCCATAGGTTTTCAGCGCCGCAATGGCTGATTGCGACAGCGGCACCAGCCGCTCCTTGTTTCCCTTGCCTCGGATCATCAGGAAGCGCCCTTCCTGATCCAGCACCTTGGCCGGCAGGGTAACGAGTTCGCTGACGCGCATGCCGGTGGCATAGAGCAGTTCGAGGAGAACGAGCATGCGCAGGCGCTGCAATTGATCGGGACCTTCTTCGGCGGCTTCCTTTTCCGCCTGGGTGAGAAGGCGGGTCACCTCTTCGACCCCCATGGTTTTCGGTAAAGCGCGGCCTTTCTTCGGCGCGTCGAGGATGCCGGTCGGATCGTCCGTGCGCAGACCTTCGGCATAGAGGAACTTGTAGAACTGGCGCATGGCCGAAAGCCGGCGCGCCTGTGACGACGGCTTGAAGCCCTGGCGTGAGAGGCCGGAGAGATAGGCGCCGAGATCGTTCGATCCGGCCTCGGTCAGGCGGACGCTGCGCTCGGACAGAAAGGAATGGAGGTCGTCGAGATCGCGTTCATAGGATTGCAGTGTGTTGACCGCAGCACCACGTTCCGCGCTCATCATTTCCAGAAAGGCTTCCATATGAACGCGGCTCAGATCCTTCACCATGACCTCAGCCCTCATGGTTTCACCGAACCGGTCACCGGCGGGTTGACGCGTTCCGACGGAATGCGGATCGTCACGTCGCGCGGCTGCGGGTCGACGAAGAGAACCAGAGCCCACATTGCCCCATACACCGATCCGGCGATCACCGCGCAGATGACGAGGAAGCGAAACAGGGTCGGCATTTAAAAACTCTCCTCGTCCCAGTCATTGGTCCGGCAATCGGTTATAATCATAGGCAGCAAGCGTTAGCCGAAGGATAATGCTGGCATGTTTACGATGCTGCGTCTTGACGCTACAGGCGCATTTGACGATACCGTTTCCAAACAAATTGTGAATGGGCCAATGAGTGAACAAGTCCTGACCCTTACGGAAAGCCTCAGAGACAGGGCGCGCGCCGCGCTGGGCACGCGTAATCTTGTCCTCGTCGGGCTGATGGGGGCCGGAAAATCTTCGATCGGCCGGCTGGTCGCGAACCAGCTCGGCATCCCCTTTGTCGATACCGATATCGAGATCGAGCGCGTATCGCGCATGACGATCGCGGAATTGTTCGCCGCATACGGCGAGGAAGAGTTCCGGGCGCTGGAGATGCGGGTGATCAAGCGGCTGCTCAAGGGTGGGCCGCGCGTCGTCTCCACGGGCGGCGGTGCCTTCATCAACGAACGCACGCGCCGGCATGTCAAACGCAGCGGCGTGTCGGTCTGGCTGAAGGCCGATCTCGACGTGCTATGGGAGCGCGTCAGCAAGCGCGAGACGCGGCCGCTGCTCAAAACCGAGAATCCGAAACAGACCCTCGAAAGACTGATGACCGCGCGCTATCCGATCTATGCGGAGGCCGACCTTGTGGTTTTATCCCGCGATGTGAACAAGGATATCATGGTCAAGGAAGTCCTTGCAGCGATCGCCGAGGGGAGACAGGAAAGCGAAACACCATGAATGCGATGACATCCGCGGAACGCCTCGTCCGCGTGCCGCTTGGCGAGCGCGCCTATGACATTTTGATCGGGCCGGGCCTGATCGCCCGAGCCGGCGCGGAGATTGCGGCGAGGCTGAAGGGTCGCAAGGCGGCCGTTATCACCGACGAAAACGTCGCGCCGATCTATCTCGATGCGCTGACGGCGAGTCTGCAGGCGGCAGGTATTCAGTCGTCCAGCCTGGTATTGCCGGCCGGTGAGAAGACCAAGAGCTTCGAACACCTGATGACCGTCTGCGATGCCGTGCTCACCGCGCGTATCGAGCGCAACGACGTCGTTATCGCGCTCGGCGGCGGCGTCATCGGCGATCTCTCCGGCTTTGCCGCCGGCATTGTGCGCCGTGGCGTTCGTTTCGTGCAGGTGCCGACCTCGCTGCTGTCGCAGGTGGATTCCTCCGTTGGCGGCAAGACCGGCATCAACACCCGTCACGGCAAGAATCTTGTCGGCGTCTTCCATCAGCCGGATCTGGTGCTTGCCGATACCGACGTATTGAACACGCTCAGCCAACGCGAATTCCGCGCCGGTTACGCAGAAGTCGCCAAGTACGGCCTGATCGACAAGCCGGATTTCTTCGCCTGGCTGGAGGCCAATTGGCGGGACGTATTTTCCGGTGGTGCCGCTCGCATCGAGGCGATTGCCGCGAGCTGCCAGGCGAAATCCGATGTCGTCGTGGCCGACGAGCGTGAAAACGGTCCGCGAGCCCTGCTCAATCTCGGTCATACTTTCGGCCATGCCCTGGAGGCGGCCACCACCTATGACAGCCGACGGCTGGTGCATGGCGAGGGGGTGTCGATCGGCATGGTGCTGGCGCATGAGTTTTCCTCGCGCCTCAATCTGGCAAGCCCTGATGACGCCAAGCGTGTCGAGACGCATCTGAAGGCGGTCGGCCTGCCGACGCGGATGGGCGATATTCCGGGCGAGCTGCCGCCGGCCGAAGTGCTGATGGACGCGATCGCGCAGGACAAGAAGGTCAAGAGCGGCCAGCTCACCTTCATTCTCACGCGCGGCGTCGGCCAATCCTTCGTGGCCGATGATGTGCCTTCCTCCGAAGTTCTGAGTTTCCTCAAGGAAAAACATCCGTGATGATGGTCGAGGGCACGCTGGCGATTTTATGGGAATACTGGCCCGAGATCGTTTCGATCGTCGCTCTCGTGCTGCTGTCGGCGTTTTTCTCCGGTTCCGAAACCGCGCTGACGGCGGCTTCGCGCAGTCGCATTCACACGCTGGAGGCGAATGGCGACGAGCGGGCGGGGATCGTGCGCAAGCTGATCGAGCGCCGCGACCGCCTGATCGGTGCGCTGCTGATCGGCAATAACCTTGCCAATATTCTGGCGTCGTCGTTGGCGACCAGCGTGTTTCTCGGTCTGTTCGGCAATTCCGGCGTGGCGCTGGCGACGCTGGCGATGACCGTCATCCTCGTCATCTTCTCGGAAGTGCTGCCGAAAAGCTGGGCGATTTCGGCGCCGGATCGTTTTGCGCTGAACGTCGCCGGCACGGTGCGCCTCTTCGTCGCTGTCGTCGGGCCGGTATCGAGCTTCGTCAACGCCATCGTCCGGCAGATTCTCGGCATCTTCGGCATCAATCTCTCCAAGGAGGTGTCGATGCTGTCGGCGCACGAGGAGCTGCGCGGCGCCGTCGACCTGCTGCATCGCGAGGGGTCGGTGGTCAAGGCCGACCGAGACCGTCTTGGCGGCGTGCTCGACCTCGGCGAGCTGGAGCTCTCCGACATCATGGTCCACCGCATGGCGATGCGCGCCATCAATGCCGACGATCCGCCCGATGTCGTGGTGCGCGCCATTCTCGACAGCCCCTATACGCGTATGCCGCTCTGGCGCGGTACGATCGACAACATCATTGGCGTGGTGCATGCCAAGGACCTGCTGAGGGCACTGGCCGAGCGGAATGCCGAGCCGGAGAACCTGGATATCGTCAAGATCGCCCAGAAGCCCTGGTTCGTGCCCGACAGCACCAATCTCGAAGACCAGTTGAATGCCTTCCTGCGCCGCAAGCAGCATTTCGCCGTCGTCGTCGACGAATATGGCGAGGTGCAGGGGATCGTCACGCTGGAAGATATTCTGGAAGAGATTGTCGGCGACATCGCCGACGAGCACGATCTCGATATCCAGGGCGTGCGCCAGGAGGCGGACGGCTCGATCGTCGTCGACGGCGTCGTGCCAATCCGCGACCTGAACCGCGCCCTCGACTGGCATTTGCCGGACGGAGAAGCGACGACGATCGCCGGCCTGGTCATCCACGAATCGATGACCATCCCCGAAGAGCGCCAGGCTTTCACCTTCTACGGCAAGCGCTTCATCGTCATGAAGCGGGAAAAGAACCGCATCACCAAGCTCCGCATCCGCCCCGCCGAGACGGAAGAGAGCAAGCCGCAGTAGGTTCGGCGATCAGAATCGATCGTCTCCGACAGGCAAAAACACCTCGTTTCAAGTCGTATCTGCGCATCCAAGTTAATTATGTATAGCTATCCCTATATATAATCTTTGTTTTTGTAGTCTTATAGCTGGACAAAATAGCCATAATTGTGTAGCTATCGATGGACATTCTGGCGATCGGCAGCGGGCCAATGAGCATCAAGAAAACAGTGGTGAAGCAATATGTCCGGCTGGTTGACGCGGCTGCGAGCCAGCGCTCGAACAGCGTGCCGCCGGAAGGCTGGATAACGACTGTCAGGAAAGCGCTGGGAATGTCCGTGCTGCAGCTTGCCGATCGGTTGGCGGTGGGTCGTAGCGCGATTTATCAAGCAGAACAGAATGAACGCTCGAAGGCGATTTCTATCGGGCAGATGGAAAAACTCGCGGAAGCGATGGGGGCGCGTTTCGTCTATGGCATCGTGCTGAAAGGCTCGGTCGAGGAGATGATCCTGGATCAGGCACGACTGAGGGCGCGGTCGATGATCCGCCGGACAAACGCCCATATGGCTCTGGAGAAACAGGCTTTGCCTTCGGATGTTCTCAATGACGAGATCGAGAGCCTGGCCAAGGAAATCGCGGAAAAAAGGCCTTCGGATCTCTGGGCGGCTGATTGATGTTTCAGGAGCCTGAGGGAGCGACGCCGCTTGACGCAGACGATATCGAAGGACTTATGTTCAAGCACATTACCACTCGTCTTCAACTCGATGAGCTTGAAAGCGCAAATATCACGGCTGGTCTTCGATGGGTCGGGCGACGGCGTGCGGGCGACATCTTGACGGACGAGTTTGTGAGGGTGCTGCATAAGAGACTGTTTGGCGACGTTTGGATGTGGGCGGGGACCTATCGTCTCACCGAGAAAAATATCGGCATCGATCCTCTTCAGATCTCTGTCCAGGTTCACAATCTCCTGGGGGATGCGCGTTACTGGGCAGAGCACTCTGTTTTCCCGCCGAAGGAAGCTGCTGCCCGCTTTCATCACAGGATGGTGCAGATACATCCGTTCCCGAACGGAAACGGTC
The DNA here is from genome assembly GCF_000799715.1 of Martinezella rhizogenes. GTDB lineage: Bacteria > Pseudomonadota > Alphaproteobacteria > Rhizobiales > Rhizobiaceae > Rhizobium > Rhizobium rhizogenes_C. The sequence goes on along the minus strand of NZ_JUHG01000020.1, from coordinate 78,525 downwards.
GACATGCCCGGATAGCGGCTGATATTTTCCTTCAGGACTATTTCAGACATCCGGCGATCTCGTGGGCGAGCGGTACGGATCTGCAGGCTGATAATGAGCGTCGAAACGCATATATCCTCGCTCTTCGAGCGGCAGATGCCGGCAATATGGCGCCACTTTTTGATTTTGTCGGCGCTTAATTTGATTTTGTCGGCGCTTAATACGTGCCGCTAGGCGCTGGGCTATCGGTGGTCGGCCGCAGCCGAGTTACCACCGCACCGCTTCTCCGGGTGCTGCCGGCTCCACGGCGAGTGCGTGCAGCCCCGCATCCAGTTCCGGCTTCAATAGCTCGTTGATCGCCCTATGGCGGGCAAGGCGCGGCATGCCGGCGAACTTGGCGGAGACGATTCGAACTCTTATATGAGTTTCGCCGGTTCCGGTCATGTCGGGCTGGTGGCCGGCGTGCATGTGGCTTTCGTTGATGACCGCAAGACGCTCGGGCGCGAAGGCGTCGGTGAGCTTTTTTTCAATGCGGGATTGAAGCGTCGTTTCCATATTCCCGCCATGTCCTCGTTCGCGAAAAAGGTTCCCACAAAGCCTATAACATTCCCATTTGTCAATTCTTGTTGTGGGGTAGCCAAGGCCTCATAATTAGGGCGTCATGAAACTTGATTCAAAATATTTCGATCGCATTCGAACCCGCCGCAAACGCGAGCCGGAGCCCGAGCAGGCTCCGCCGACGTGCCAGTGGGACGGCTGCGACAAAAAGGGTACGCATCGCGCTCCGGTCGGGCGCAATGCGGAAGGGCAGTTCTTTTTGTTCTGCTTCGAGCACGTCAAGGACTACAATAAGGGCTATAATTATTTCTCCGGCCTTTCGGACAGTGAGATCGCGCGTTACCAGAAGGAAGCGATCACCGGTCATCGCCCAACCTGGACCGTCGGCGTCAACAAGGCGGCGAAGAACAGCCCCTTGCAATCGGAGGTCCGCTCCGGTGCCTATACCCGGGTTCGTGATCCTTTCGGCTTCGTCAAGGACGGCGACGGCCGTGGTAGCGGTCCGCGCTTCCCCGAGCAGCAGCGCAAACTGAAGACGCTGGAGTCAAAGGCCTTCGACACGATGGGTCTCAGCGCCAACGCGACCTCGGTGGAAATCAAGAGCCGCTACAAGGAACTGGTGAAAAAACACCATCCGGATGCCAATGGCGGCGACCGTGGGTCGGAGGAGCGTTTCCGCGCGGTCATCCAGGCTTATCAATTATTGAAACAGAACGGTTTTTGTTAATTCCTGTCCTTGCTCTCCGTCTTCAATCAGGTATGGTCCAAATCGGCTGAAGCCGTGGGCAACTGCGGCAGGGTGCGCATTTGGCTGGCACCTTGGCCGACTTTCCGGACGCGGCGTTTCTTGTCCGGGACTCTGTTCAAGAATGCTCGCAAGCGATCATTTTATCGCGTCGAGGTTTCGCTTCAGTCCCGGAGAAGTATCGCCGACGTTCCGACCAGACGGATGCGGATAATAAACTGCGGCGTCATGATGCAAATGGCTGAGATTGATATGGCTGGGTGACAGTCACCCGCCTTGGAGACATGATGAGCAAGATTGACCTTGATATTTCCGAGATTCCCGACACCACCGTTTCGGTTCGTGACGTCTTTGGCATCGATTCAGATATTCGCGTTCCGGCCTACAGCAAGGGCGGCGCCTATGTGCCTGATCTCGACACCGATTATCTGTTCGACCGCGAGACGACGCTCGCCATTCTCGCCGGGTTTGCCCATAACCGCCGCGTGATGATCTCGGGCTACCACGGCACCGGCAAGTCCTCGCATATCGAGCAGGTTGCCGCCCGCCTCAACTGGCCTTGCGTGCGTATCAACCTCGACAGCCATGTCAGCCGTATCGACCTGGTCGGCAAGGATGCCATCGTCGTCAAGGACGGGTTGCAGATCACCGAATTCAAGGACGGTATCCTGCCCTGGGCCTACCAGCACAATGTCGCGCTCGTCTTTGACGAGTACGATGCCGGCCGCCCGGACGTGATGTTCGTCATCCAGCGCGTGCTGGAATCCTCCGGCCGCCTGACGCTGCTCGACCAGAGCCGTGTCATTCGTCCGCACCCGGCCTTCCGTCTGTTTGCGACCGCCAACACCATTGGTCTCGGCGACACGACCGGCCTTTATCACGGCACGCAGCAGATCAACCAGGCGCAGATGGACCGTTGGTCGATCGTCACGACGCTGAATTACCTGCCGCACGAGAATGAGGTCAACATCGTGCTCGCGAAGGTGAAGTCCTTCCGCACCGACAAGGGCCGCGACACGGTATCGAAGATGGTTCGCGTCGCCGATCTCACCCGTGCTGCCTTCATGAACGGCGATCTGTCGACCGTCATGAGTCCGCGTACGGTCATCACTTGGGCGGAAAATGCGGAAATCTTCGGCGATATCGCCTTTGCCTTCCGCGTTACCTTCCTCAACAAGTGCGATGAGCTGGAGCGGCCGCTGGTCGCCGAGCAATATCAGCGTTCCTTCGGCGTCGAGCTGAAGGAAAGCGCTGCCAACATTGTGCTCGAAGCCTAGGGAAGAATCGACAAGTCATGGCAGGTCGGGGAGACAATTCCAAAGCGAAGCCGAATGGTCCGGTGGACATGGAGCCGTTGCGTCGGGCGATTACCGGCTGTGTGCGCTCGATCGCCGGCGATGCCGAGGTCGAGGTCGCCTTCGCCAACGAGCGTCCGGGAATGACGGGCGAGCGCATCCGTCTGCCAGAGCTTTCGAAGCGACCAACAGCGCATGAGCTGGCGGTGACGCGCGGTCTCGGCGATTCGATGGCGCTGAGGCTTGCCTGTCACGATGCCCGCGTACATGCCGTCATGGCGCCTCAGGGCGCCGATGCCCGCTCGATCTTCGATGCGGTCGAGCAGGCGCGCGTGGAATCGATCGGTTCGCTGCGGATGAGCGGCATGGCCTCCAATATCAACTCGATGAATTCGGAAAAATACGCCAAGGCGAACTTCTCCGGCATCGAGCGGCAGGAAGACGCGCCCATCGGCGAAGCCATGGCGATGATCGTGCGCGAAAAGCTGACCGGTCAGAAGCCTCCGGAAAGCGCTGGCAAGGTTCTCGATCTCTGGCGGTCCTTCATCGAGGAAAAGACCGGCGGCGAACTCGACAATCTCACCTCCAGCATCAACGACCAGCAGAGCTTTGCTCGTGTCGTCCGCAACATGCTGACGGCCATGGAGATGGCCGAGGAGTACGGCGACCAGGAGATGGAGCCGGATTCCGACGAGGAGTCCACCGAAGAAGATAAGCCGAGCGGCGAGGATCAGGACGATCAGGATGTCGAGAGCGACGATGGCTCCGATTCCGCGCCCGCCGAGGACAGCGAAGCCTCCGACGAGCAGATGGACGACGGCGAGATGGACGGCGCCGAAATCTCCGACGACGACATGAGCGAAGAGGGTGAGGAGGATTCGGAGACGCCGGGCGAAACCCGCCGTCCGAACACGCCCTTTGCCGACTTCAACGAAAAGGTCGACTACCACGTCTTCACCGAGGAATACGACGAGACCACGATGGCGCAGGAACTCTGCGACGTGGCGGAACTCGAGCGCCTGCGCGCTTTCCTCGACAAGCAGCTCGCACACTTGCAGGGTGCGGTCGGGCGGCTCGCCAACCGCTTGCAGCGCCGGCTGATGGCGCAGCAGAACCGTTCCTGGGACTTCGACCTGGAAGAGGGCTATCTCGATCCGGCACGGTTGACCCGCCTGATCATCGACCCGATGCAGGCGCTGTCCTTCAAGATGGAGCGCGACACGCAGTTCCGCGATACGGTCGTGACATTGCTGATCGACAATTCCGGTTCGATGCGTGGCCGGCCGATCACGGTTGCCGCCTCCTGCGCCGATATTCTGGCGCGCACGCTGGAGCGCTGCGGCGTCAAGGTCGAGATCCTCGGCTTCACCACCAAGGCCTGGAAGGGTGGACAGGCGCGTGAAAAGTGGCTCGCCAGCGGCAAGCCGCAGACGCCGGGCCGCCTCAACGACCTGCGCCATATCATCTACAAATCCGCCGACGAGCCTTATCGCCGGTCGCGCGTCAATCTTGGCCTGATGATGCGTGAAGGCCTGCTCAAGGAAAATATCGACGGCGAGGCGCTGATCTGGGCGCATAACCGCCTACTTGGCCGCCGCGAGCAGCGCCGTATCCTGATGATGATTTCGGATGGTGCGCCGGTCGACGATTCGACGCTGTCGGTCAATCCGGGCAACTATCTGGAACGGCACCTGCGCGCTGTCATCGAGCAGATCGAGACACGCTCGCCGGTGGAGCTGCTGGCGATTGGCATTGGCCATGACGTCACGCGCTACTATCGCCGCGCCGTGACCATCGTCGACGCCGACGAGCTGGCTGGCGCCATGACCGAGCAGCTTGCTTCGCTGTTCGAGGATCAGGCGAGCCAGCCGCGCTCGCGCATGCGCCGCGCAAGCTGAACACATTAGGCTTGTCTCTAGCACCGGCCGTTCGGCCGGTGCTCTTGCCGACTACCTTCCTGATCCCGCAGGCCCCGTGAGAGCCCATGAAATGCTTCTGCCGCGCGACCATGCTTATGCTGCTGCTCGCCGGCTGTGCCGCCGTGGACGCGCCGGAAGGCGGGCCGGCGGAGATCCATGCGACGGCGATCTCGGCTTTCAAGCCCGGTTCCGAACAGACACGATTCGGCGCGCTCGAATTCCTGGGTGGTCTGGAGCTTAGTTCCAGCAATCCGCTTCTCGGCGCCATGTCCGCCATCCGCTTCCGTTCTGATCAGCACCATTTCGTCTCGGTGCTGGATACTGGCCACTGGCTGACCGGAACCATCGAGCGTGACGGGGAGGGAAGGCTGAATGGTATCGCCGATGCCCGCATCATGCCGATGCTCGATCGCCTTGGTGAGACGGATACCGGCAAGAGCGCGATGGATGCGGAGGGGCTGGCGCTCAAGGGCGACCATGTGCTCGTCAGCTATGAGCAGTATCATCGGGTCGACGCCTATCCCGATCCGGGCTTCGAGACCTCGCCGCCCGACGGCACCATTCCGATTCTCATCCCGAGAAAGAAATTGCGCGGCAACCGCAGTCTGGAAGCCTTGATGATCGCGCCGTCCTCGATCCCGCTTTCGGGAGCTACGGTTGTTGTCGCGGAAGACAGTCTGGACGAACAGGGCAATATGCTGGCGGCGGTCCTGGAAGGGCCATTGAAGGGCCGCTTCACCGTGCGCCACTACGATGATTTCGACGCCAGCGACGGCGTGTTCCTGCCGGATGGCGATCTGCTGCTTTTGGAGCGGCGCTTCAGTCTGGCGCGGGGTATCGGCATGCGCATCCGCCGCATCGCTGGGGCGGATATCAGGCCGGGAGCGGTCGTGGACGGCACGATCATCTTCGAGGCCAATTCCAGCTACCAGATCGACAATATGGAAGGGCTGGATGCCTTCCGCGCGGCCGACGGCACGACGCATTTGATCATGGTCTCCGACGACAATCATTCGATCCTGCAGCGAAGTCTGATGCTGGAGTTCCGGCTTCGGGATGGGAGCCTCATCAGCCAGAAATGAAAAAGCCTGCGGCTTGCCGCGGGCTTACATCTATTGGTCATGGCCGTTGCCTAGGCGGTCGGCGCCTGCGAGGCCGGCTTCAGCGTGCTCATCAGCGCACCGTAGGGCAGCAGCATGACGAGGCCGACCGTCACCTTCACCGAGAAATCGCCGATTGCCCAGGAGATCCAGCGCGGGGCCGAGGTGGAAAACACGCCGAGGATCGGAGCCCAGTCGATGGCGAAGGGATCGTTCGGGCCGAAGAAGACGAAGAAGGGCGCGAAGGCGAAGGAGAAGAAGATCAGCGTGTCGAGCAAGGAGCCGATCAGCGAGCCGAACAGCGGCGCGCGCCACCAGGCCATGCGGCGCAGGCGGTTGAATACGGAGATGTCAAGAAGCTGGCCGGCGAGATAGGCCGAGCCGGAAGCGATCGCGATACGTGGCTGGGCGGTGACGAAGGAGAGCGCGACACCGACGACGAAGCCGGCAAACACCACCTTGCGCGCGGCCTTCGGGCCGAACTGGCGATTGGTCAGGTCCGTGATCAGGAAGGCGACGGGATAGGTGAAGGCGCCCCAGGTCAGGATGTCGGCAAGATTGATGCCGGCGAACGTTGCCTGCAGCGGATACTGCACGAGGATGTTCGACGCGACGACGACGAGCGTCATCAGCAGAACGTAGATCAGGGTGTAACGCGATTTCATAAGCATTTTTTTATCCTGGGAGATGCCACCAGTTGGCGTGAAAACCGGACATGGGAAAAGGCTTGCCCGGAGATGATCCGTGCAAGCCTCTCAGCCCGTATGATAGTCAGACGTACAGAAGCTTAGGCAGCTACAGTAGCAGCAGCGGCTTCGGCGGTCTTCTTGACAATCTGGCGACGCAGCAAGCGGGCACGCTGGCTGAGTTCATTTTCGCTGGCCTTCAGAAGGAAAGCGTCGAGGCCGCCACGATGCTCGACCGAACGGAGGCCAGCAGCGGAAACGCGCAGACGATAACGCTGGCCAAGAACGTCAGAGATCAACGTAACCTGGCAAAGGTTCGGAAGGAACCGACGCTTGGTCTTGTTGTTGGCGTGGCTGACATTGTTGCCCACGAGGACGGCCTTGCCGGTCAATTCGCACATGCGGGACATGGAACACCTACTTTTGTTTTTCTTGGCCGCTGAAAAGTCGTTCCGGGCAAAACCCGGCACGCAATCCAACAGGCCATAATTGGAAAGTTGCGGTTCTATAGTCAGAGCAGCCGTCCGCGTCAAGCCAAACCTTGAGCTTTCCCGCAATTCCGTCAAAAAGCTGCTGTTTTCTGGCGGTCGCAGTGGGCACATAAAGTGTCTATATATCCTGCCTGTTCTTTATTGAAGGCTTCGGTGATGGTTCATGTTCGGAAGTGGCTTTTTGTTTCGGCGCTGATGGCATCGATGCCCTTGGCGGCGTCGGCCGATCCCCTGCGGCATGAAACCCAATACCGCGTCTCGCTCGCCGGCCTTCCGATCGCCAGGGCGGATTTCAAGACCGAGGTCAAGGACAAGCAGTTCACCATCCGGGGGGATATCACCTCATCGGGTCTTGCCGATCTCGTTACCTCGATCGATGCGAGAACCGATGTGAGCGGCGTGGTCAGTGATAACAAGCTGCAGGCGACGCATTACACGCTCTACTACAAAAGCGGCAAACGGGAGCGCACCTATGACGTCGCCTATACGGACGGCAATGTCACCTCGAACACGATCACGCCGGAGCCGAATCGGCCATCGACCTGGGTTCCCATCAGCGCCAGCGATTTGAAATCGGTGCTCGATCCGATTTCTGGCATGATCTTTCCAATCACCCCTAGCCTCAATCTCTGCAATCAGACTTTGTCTGTCTTCGACGGCGAGATGCGGATGGATCTGAAACTGTCGCCGAAGGGATCGCATCCGTTCTCGACGGAGGGTTTCAAGGGCAAGACGATCGCCTGCGGCGTCCGCTTCACGCCGAAGAGCGGCTACAAGTCGACGCGCAAGGACTATCTCTATCTTGCCAAGAGCGATGCCATGGAGATCTGGTTTGCCAAGGCCGATGTCATGAATGTATATGCTCCCGTCTACGTCCGCATACCCACGCAATATGGGACGGTGACGATCACCGCCGTGAAATACGGCAGCTAAGCGGATTTTCGCGGCGGAGACGCCCGCGGCGACGGACCGGGGGCAGGGTTGACGTTTCGCGCGACATTGACGGGGTTTGCGGCCATCGCGATGTGGTCGTTTCTGGCGCTGCTGACGGTCGCGTCCGGCAAGATGCCGCCGTTTCAGCTGCTCGCCATCTGTTTCGCTATCGGCAGCATCCCAGGCATCGTCGTTCTCGCGCTGAAGCCTGAGCGCCTGCAACTGCTGAGCCAGCCGGCCAAGGTGTGGGTTACCGGCATTGCCGGGCTGTTCGGCTATCATTTTCTCTATTTCACGGCATTGCGTCAGGCGCCTCCGGTCGAGGCCGGACTGATCGCCAATCTCTGGCCCCTCTTGCTCGTCGTCGGCTCGGCGCTTTTGCCAGGCGAGCGGCTGAGCTGGTATCACATTGTCGGTGCGCTGATGGGGCTTGCCGGCACGGTACTGATCGTCGGCCGCAACGGGTTTCATTTCGAGGGCGCCTATGCCATCGGCTATGGCGCCGCCTTCCTCTGCGCCTTCACCTGGTCCGGCTATTCGCTGATCACGCGCCGGTTCGAGGCGGTCTCGACCGATGTCGTCACCATCTTTTGCATGGCCACCTCAGCGCTGTCTCTGCTCTGCCATCTCGGACTTGAAGACACGATCTGGCCTGAAACGGCATCGCAGTGGACAGCGGTGCTCGGGCTCGGGCTATTCCCGGTGGGGGCCGCCTTCTATGCCTGGGATTATGGCGTCAAGAACGGTGATATCCAGATTCTCGGCGCTGCGAGCTATGCAGCACCGCTGCTGTCGACACTGATCCTGACGCTTTTCGGCTTTGCCGAACCGAGCTGGGGCATCGCGCTTGCCTGCCTGCTGGTCACCGGCGGCGCGGTTCTGGCTGCGCACCGGATGATCCTGCGCCGCAATGATGGTGGTGCGGCGCAGGCGGAAGCGGTGGAGCGGGCGTAGTTCACGCGCCCGAAGCCTGTCTGTTATTTCTTGAAGACCTTCTCCAGAAACGCCACCAGCGATGGCCGCCAGACATCCATCTCATGCTGGAGGTCCGGATATTCATGGTAGTCATGGGCAATCTTCTTTTCGTCCAGGATTGCCTTGAGGCCGGCAATATCCTTGCCGGTGACCTGGTCTCTCGATCCGACGGTCACCGTGAAGCCGCGCAGCGCCTTGTTGATCTTGGTCGGATCGTTCAGCGCGGCATCGACCGCCTTGTTCGGCACGGTGGTGGTTGAGACCCCACTGAAAGTTGCCACCCAGCCGAAGGTGCCGAGATGCGAGAGGCCGGAGACAAGCGCCTGATATCCGCCCTGCGACAGGCCCACGACCGCGCGTCCATCGGCATTGTCGCGCACCCGATAGTGCTTCTTCATGTAGGGGATAAGATCCTGCGTCAGCTCCCGGTCGGCCGCGTCGGCATTGATCGGATAGAAATTCTTGCGGCGGTCGGCGCCAGGGAAATTCTCGGCGATCGCGTCCGGAATATCGGTTTCCGTGTCCGGGATGACGACGATCATCGGCTGGATCTTTTTCTCCGCCAGCAGATTGTCGAGGATCTGCGGTGCCCGGCCCTGCTCCACCCAGGAGGCCACCGTGTCGCCGAAGCCGTGATAGAGATAGACGACCGGCAGCGGTTTTGACGCATCGGTGTAACCGGGCGGCGTGTAGACATACATCTGCCGTTCGGAATTGAGTGCCTTGGAATGCAGCGTCACCAGCCTGAGGTCGCCATGTGCAACGTTTCGGGTGTCGAGGATGCCGCCGGGCACCAGAATGAGGCTGGTATTCACCTGCCGCTGCGGCTTGGGCGCATTGGTGCCGGTGTCGATGCTGCGGAAGCCGTCGATGTTGAAATAATATTCATAGAGATTGGCTTTCAGCGGCTCGGTTTTGGCGGTCCATACGCCATCGTCGCTCCGCTGTAGCGCGATTGGATCACGCGAGCCGAGGACGACGGAAATGGCCTTGGCGGCGGGAGCATAGAGGCGGAAGGTGATCGATCCGTCCTTTTCTACCGATGTGACGAAGTCTTTTAGTGGCCGATCCGCCGGCGGTGTAGCGGGGGCATCAAGGGCTAAGGCGGGGACACTCACGACGCAGCCTGCCACGACGAGTAAGGGAAATAACAAACGCACCAGAAAACCTCCTCCGAATGAATCAATAGTCTCTCTCCCGGTGTAAAGCTGACACAGTGCGAAGGTTTTTCAAGGCGGCAGGTGCACGCAGCGGCCTTCGGCCGCTTAGCGCGTCGATGAATGGTAAAATGTTCAGCTCACCGCCCCGGGTTTCCAATCCGGAGGCGCCATTTCGAAACTGGAAAATTCAAAACCCGGCGCGACCGTGCAGCCGACCAGGCTGAAGTCGCCGAGGCTTTCGGCTGACTGCCAGCAGTCGGCCGGAATGATCGCCTGCGGGCGCTCGCCTTTCAGCAGGTCGATACCGAGGACGATCGTCTCGCTCTGCTTGCCGTCGGCGGAGCGATGCAGGGCCAGAGGCGCGCCGGCATAATAGTGCCAGACCTCGGCCGCATCATGCACCCTATGCCAATGCGAACGTTCGCCCGCTTCCAGCAGGTAATAGATCGCGGTGGAATGGCCGCGCGCACCGCCGTGATCGTCACGGAATGTCTGTACGTACCAGCCGCCTTCCGGATGCCGTTGCATGGACAGTGTCTCGATGATCTCTTGCGGCCGCATCAGAAATTGTCCTTGCGCTTGCGGATCTCGGTAAAGACTTCTTCATTGCTGCGGCTCTCCATCAGGAGATGCCGGCGGATCGAGGGATCGGCGGCGCGCAGGAAGGGATTGGTTTCCTTCTCCAGGGCCAGCGTTGTCGGAATGGTGAACTTGCCTTCGGCTCGCAGCGCCTCGATATCGGCGACCCGGGTTTTCAGCCGCTCATTGTCGGGGTCGATCGTCAGCGCGAAGCGGGCATTGGACAGTGTATATTCGTGGCCGAAATAGATCGCCGTCTCGTCCGGCAGCACCGCGAGCTTCTGCAGCGACGACCACATGTCCGTCGCCGGGCGTTCGAACAGCCGGCCGCAGCCGAGCGCGAACAGTGTGTCGGCGGCAAACAGCAGCTTGTCGTCGACGAAATGGTAACAGATATGGCCGGCGGTATGACCTGGTGTCTCGATGACATCGACGGTGTGGTTGCCGAACTCGAAGGTGTCGCCGTCGCCGAAGGCGCGGTCGAGACCGGGAATGGCTATGGCCTCATTGATCGGCCCGATGATCTCGCAGCCGAATTGCTCCTTCAGCACCAGATTGGCGTCGACATGGTCGGTGTGGTGATGGGTGGTCAGGATATGGGTGATCGTCCAGCCGCGACGCTTGGCCGCCGCCAGAATAGGGGCCGCTTCGGGTGCGTCGATCGATGCCGTATAGCCGGTTTCGGGGTCATGGACCAGGACGCCAAAATTATCGGAGCGGCAGATAAATACCTCTAATTCCAAGGGTTTCATGGTCAAAATCATCCTCGTTTTACAGGGTTGATTCGGAATGTAGGCGGTTCGGCCTTGAAGTCCAACGGGCGGCTGATAACATTTGAGGCAATGCACGCCGATATCGTCGACCTCCGCCAATTCTATCATTCCGAGCTCGGTCGCTTGGCCGAGCAGTCTATCGCCATGGCGCTGTCCTCGATCTGGGCGCGCCTGCCGGAAGAGCGCCTCGTCGGCCTCGGCTATGCCGTTCCCTATCTCGACCGTTTCCGCGCCGACACCGAGCGGACTTTCGCCTTCATGCCGGCGGGGCAGGGGGCGGTGAACTGGCCGATGGATTCGGCGTCCTCGACGGCGCTGATTTTCGACGAGGAACTGCCACTGCCGGATAGCTCGATCGACCGGGTGCTGATGGCGCATTCGCTGGAATTCGCCGAGAGCCCGCGCGAGACGCTGAAAGAGCTTTGGCGGGTGCTGGCGCCGGGCGGCCGGCTTGTCATCGTCGTGCCGAACCGCAGGGGTGTCTGGGCGCGCATGGAGCATACGCCCTTCGGCTCCGGCCGGCCCTATTCGCGCGGCCAGCTCACCTCACTGTTGCGCGAGACCAATTTCACGCCGGGAGCGACCGCCGAGGCATTGCTCTTTCCGCCCTCCAAGCTGCGCACCGTCCTCAGCCTCCGGCGCGCCTTCGAACGGGTGGGACGCACGTTGTGGCCTGCCTTTTCCGGCGTGATCATCGTCGAGGCGCAGAAGCGGCTCTATCAGGGCCTGCCGGTTGCCGTGCGCGCCTCGCGCCGTGTCTTCGTGCCGGTGCTGGCGCCGCGGGGCATACCGACGACACGCGACGGCGTGTAGCGTCCCTTGCCAGCTCGCAAACACTCGACAAATTCGTCAATCCGCATTAATGCGACGGGGTGTTTAAAGCCGGAACTTTCCGGCCCTTCCCAAGGTCGATCCCATGAGCATGGAAATGAGCAAGCCCGTCCCGCGTCCCGGCATTCTCGATATCGCCGCCTATGTGCCGGGCAAGGAACATGCGCCGGGCGTGGCACGGGTGTTCAAGCTCTCCTCGAACGAGACGCCGCTGGGCGCCAGCCCCAAGGCCATCGAGGCTTTTCGGGAAACGGCGACGAATCTGGAGCGCTATCCGGACGGACAGGCCAAGGAATTGCGCCAGGCGATCGCCGACGTGCATGGGCTGAACCCGGCCAATATCCTTTGCGGCAATGGTTCCGACGAGCTGCTCGGCCTCATCTGCCATGTTTATCTCGGCGTGGGCGATGAAGCTGTTATCACCGAGCATGGTTTCCTGGTCTACAAGATCCAGATCATGGCTGCGGGCGCGACGCCGGTCACGGTGAAGGAAAAGGACTGCACGGTCGACGTCGATGCGATCCTCGCCGCTGTCACCGGGAAGACCAGGATGGTGTTCATTGCCAATCCGGGCAATCCGACCGGCACCTATGTCCCGGTCAGCGAAATTCGTCGCTTGCAGGCGAGCTTGCCGAAGCATGTTATCCTCGTGCTCGACGCCGCCTATGCCGAATATGTCCGCCGCAACGACTATGAGGCCGGCCTTGAGCTTGTTTCCGCGAACCCGAACGTCGTCATGACCCGCACCTTCTCGAAGGTCTACGGTCTGGCAGCGCTACGCGTCGGCTGGGTCTACGCGCCTGCCGACATCATCGATGCGCTGAACCGCGTGCGCGGCCCGTTCAACATGAATGCCGGCGCTATTGCCGCTGGCGCTGCCGCCGTTCGCGATCAGGCCTTCACGGAAAAGGCCGTGGCGTTCAACACGCTGTGGATCGGCAAGGTGACGGAAGCGCTGGAATCGATCGGCCTCAAGGTGACGCCGTCGGTCGCCAATTTCGTTCTTATCCATTTCCCCGATGTCGAGGGCAAGCGCGCCACCGAGGCCGACGATTTCCTGACCAGCCGTGGCTACATCGTGCGCGCGGTGCGGTCTTACGGCTTCCCGAATTCGCTGCGCATCAGCATCGGTACGGAAGAGGCCAATCTCGGCGTCATCGACACGCTGACCGAATTTATGGGGCGCAAGGCATGAGCAGCGTCCAGTTCGACCGGATCGCGTTGATCGGCATCGGCCTGATCGGCTCCTCGATCGCCTATGACATCAAGCGCCTCGGCCTTGCCAAGGACGTGGTGATCTCGACACGCAGCGCCGAGACGCTGAAGCGCGCCGAGGAGCTAAAGCTCGGCGATCGCTATACGTCGTCGTCGGCCGAAGCGGTCAAGGACGCCGATCTCGTCATCGTCTCTGTACCGGTCGGTGCCTCCGAAAGCGTCGCCAAGGAGATTGCCGCGCATCTGAAGCCCGGTGCCATCGTCACCGACGTCGGCTCGACCAAGGCCTCCGTCATCGCGCAGATGCAGCCGCATATGCCCGATAACGTGCATTTCATTCCCGGCCACCCGCTGGCGGGCACGGAAAAGTCGGGACCGGATGCGGGCTTTGCCGGTCTGTTCGAGGGGCGCTGGTGCATCTTCACGCCGATCCCAGGCACCGACGAGGCGGCCCTCAAGAAGCTCCGTGATTTCTGGGAGACTCTCGGTTCGCGTGTCGACGAAATGGACCCGGAACATCACGACAAGGTGCTGGCGATCGTCTCGCACCTGCCGCATCTGATTGCCTATAACATCGTCGGCACGGCCGACGATCTGGAGACGGTGACGGAATCGGAAGTGATCAAATATTCCGCCTCCGGCTTCCGCGACTTCACGCGATTGGCCGCCTCCGATCCGACCATGTGGCGCGATGTCTGCCTGCACAATCGCGATGCCATTCTGGAAATGCTGTCGCGCTTCTCGGAAGATCTGGCTTCCCTGCAGCGGGCGATCCGTTGGGGCGAGGGCGACAAGATCTTCGAACTTTTCAGCCGCACCCGCGCCGTCCGCCGCTCGATCGTCGAGGCCGGTCAGGACGTCGACACTCCGGACTTCGGTCGTCATGCGCTGGATACGAAGAAGTAAGATTCCTGCTGGATGAGGGTAAGTGAGGCATCGCCGCAGATTAAGGCTCAACGCCTGTCTGCGGCTTTGTAGACTTCGCTGCGATCTCTCTTACCGACAGCCACGACGATGACCACGAGCTGCTCGTCGCGAACTTCATAGACAAGGCGATAGCCGACGCCACGCAATTTGATTTTATATCGATCTTTGCTTCCGAAAAGCTTGGCGGACGGTACACGCGGGTTTTCGCAGCGCTCGGCAAGCTTCTTCTTAAATTGCTCTCGCGTATTGGCGTCGAGCTTTCGCCACTCTTTTAAAGCGGCATCCAGAAAGCCGAGCTCATAGGTCATCCAGCGTGACCTTGATGACACGCTCGCCTGCACGCGCGTCAGCGATGGCGTTGAGTTCGATATCCTCAAGACGGTCCAGCATCGCTTCATAGAGGCGAGCCGGGACACAATAGAATGCGGGCGCATTCCTGTTGAGAATTGCAACCGTCGCCCCTTCGCCGGCTGCCACGGTTCCCATCGGGTTCTTTTTCAGTTCCGATACGCTAGCGGTCACTTCAGCGAGAATTACATTTGTCATCGTACCCTCGAAGGTTCCTTTATGAGTGCTTTAAATAGCACCTTTAACTGGTCTCTTCAAGAGAAGGGCGGAGCCGAGGTCAAATCGGCGGGATCTTCCCGAGCGGGATGAAGCCGCTGAGGGAGAGGCGACCGCGATCGGCGGTGAGGTCGACGGAGACCTTGTCGCCGCCGCTGGCGAGCGCCTTGAGCAGCTTGGTGGCGGTGTTGACGATATTCTTGGCGGCGGGGATCGTTGCCTTCAGGCTATCGCCCCAAGGGCCGATCTGATTGATCTCCAGCTTGAACTGGCCGGACAGCAGGCCCTGATCATCAAAGTTGAAAGGCCCGGAGAGGGTCATGACGCGGCCGTCGCCGATGTCGATGACGGCCTGGTGCAGCACGCCGGCGGCACCGTGGAGATCATTGCCGCCGCTGCCGTCGAGCATGCCGGCCTTGCCGGTGAGCGTGATATTGGCGCTTGTCGAGGCCGTTGGCAGCACCTGCGGGAAATCCTTGATGGTGGCGTTGGCGTTTTCGATGCCGATCGCCAGTTCCAGATCGCCGCCGTTCTGGCGCGCATGCATCTCTGTATGAGCGGCGGTGACATCGGCGCTCTGGCCGGTGGAGGAGGAGACGATGCTGGCCTTCAGCCCGTCTATGACGGTCTGGCTCTGCTCGATGCCCCGGCCCTTGGCAACGAGGTTCGATTGCAGGTCGGTCCATTCAGCCGAGGCGGTCAGGCCTTGCGTGGTGCGTAATTCCGCCGGCGATTTCAGCGTCCAGCCGATATGGTTCGGCTGATAGACCGGTGCCGAAGCCTGGAGATTGTCGAAGGCGGCGGAAACACCCTTTTCTTGATTATCGACATTCACCTTGGCGCAGGAGAGGTCGATCGAGAAGGGAAAGCCGCTGAAAGTCATGTTCGTGCATTCGCCCGAGAGACCGGCGGTATTCTGCTGGCCGAGCGCCTTGAGAACGTTCGCCTTGACCATGGTGGTCGCGTAGTACCAACCGCCGGCGTAAAGGCCGGCGAGGATCACGATTAGTCCCAGCGCGGCGAACCAAATGCGTTTGCCTGTGCTGGATGTGACGCTCTGGCTTGACGCTGCCATGTTGTTCTCCAATGGTTGAACTGATGTGGTCACAATGATTTGGCGTTGGATATGGACGAATTTTGGGTATTTGGCTACGGATCGCTCATGTGGAATCCGGGGTTTAGCCATGTCGAGAAATCGGAGGCGCTGATTTTCGGCTATCGCCGCTCCCTTTGCGTCCATTCCTGGGTTCATCGCGGCACGGAGGCGAGCCCCGGCCTCGTGCTGGGCCTCGATCGCGGCGGGTCCTGCCGCGGCATGGCGTTTCGCGTGGCCGCTACCGAATGGGACGAGGTGCTGACCTATCTGCGCGAGCGCGAGTTGGTCACCCATGTCTATCTGGAAAGGACGTTGCCCATTCGCCTCGCCGATGGCCGGCGGGTCACCGCCGTCGCCTATATTGTCGACCGAGACCACAGGCAATATGCCGGCGGGCTGGACGCCATCGATGCGGCCCATATCGTCGAATCGGCGGTCGGCCAGTCCGGTCCGAACGATGCCTATGTTTTCAATACGCTGGCGCATCTGCGTGAGATGGGCATTCGCGACCAATGGCTGGAGCAGGTTACCGACGAGATCGAACGGATGCGGGAAGCGTCCTAGCTTATTGTTTCTACGCAATTCCGGACGGAAAACCGCTACGCACTTTTCCTGGAGTTGCTCTAAACCGCTGCCGCCACCTTGGCCTTATCGATCTCCGCCAGGCGCTTTGCGGCTGTCGGCGGCACGGGCAGATCGGGGTTGCTAGCGATGGTTTCCACCAACAGCTCGTCACTTGCCTTCTCCGTTTCCTGCATCAGCCGCTCAAAAAACGCGTCCGGGTCCATGCCCGGCTGGATCGGCGGCAGGATGCGGACCTTGAAGTGGCCCGGATATTTGCGGAAAGTGCGGCGCGGCCAGAACAGGCCGGGATGCATGGCGACCGCGACGACCGGGATATCCAGGTCGCGATACATGCGGGCGATGCCGTATTTATAGACCGGTTCGGCGCCCGGTGGGCGGCGGGTTCCCTCGGGATAGATGATCAGCTGGCGGCCCGTGGACAGTTCCTCCCGCGTGCGTTTCATCACGTCGAACATCACCTTGCCACGGGCGCTGCGATCGACGGGGATCATGCGCTGCTTCTTCGCATACCAGCCGAAGAGCGGAATCCACATCAGCTCGCGCTTCAGAATATAGACCGGATCGTCGAGATAGGGCAGCAGCGCGAAGGTATCCCAGAAGGACTGGTGTTTTGGCGCAAAGATAAAGCTTCCCTTGGGGATGTTCTCCAAACCTTCGATCTCGAAGGTGGTGCCGACGATCTTTTTCATCAGCCAAACGCTGGATTTTGCCCAGGCTTTGGGGATTGCATAGGCTGCCTTGCGCGGCATCAGGAAATAAATCGGCGTGAGCACGATCATGCGAATGATCAAGTTGGCATAGAAGGCGATATTGAACAGGATCGAACGCAGGGTGATCATCAAGGCTTTCCCAATACGCCGGCTTGCGCCAGCATCCGAAGCCTTGCCTACACGATTACGTCGTCAATAAAAAGTCGGCCCGCGTTGTCACCCGACATCTCAGTCCGGATCATCGCCGAGTTCCTGCGAGCGCAGGCCGAGCGGGCGCCCCAGGCCCGTGATATTGCGGGCGCCGGCGAGAAGAACCTTGGCATATTCATAGATCATGGTGCGCAGCGCATTGGGGTCCGTGAACCAGTTCTTGGTCTTGAGGTCGGAATTGACCACCGGGTAGGGAATGTAGTCCGTACCCGGGTCGACATATTTCAACTCAGCCAGGCTGCGCGGCATATGATAATTGTTGGTCACCACCAATATGCTTTTGTAGCCCCTGGCGTGGATCCATTTCGCCGCCTCGCGGGCATTGCCGATAGTGTCGATGGCGTCATAGCCGATATCGACGCAGCAATTGAAGAGGTTGGCGGGGCTCTGCGTCAGCTTGCGGATTTGCGACGGCGTCGTCGTCGGATGCGCGCCGGAGATCAAAAGCCGGTTGCCGGCGCCGGTGCGCAACAGCTCCACGGCCTGGTCTATGCGCTGGTAGCCGCCGGTCAGGACGATGATCGCATCCGCCTTCGGCTCCAGCGGCGGCTTCAGCGTGGTGATCGAATCGGCAAAATGCAGGAAACCGCCGAAAACGATGGCGACGAAAAAGACAAAGGCGAAGCCGCCCCAACGCAGAAAACGGCGAAAAAAACTACGCCGCACGGGCCTGTCGCTGTGGAAGCGCTCCCACAACGATTGAGAACTCACAGCCTTGCGAGTCGTCAGGTCCATGCTCATGATTCGTCATTATACGCCAAATGCGGCAAGGAACGGGCCATGGAATCATAAAAAATAGTTAGCAAACCGTCAGTTCTGTACATTTTCGGTCCTTCCGGGGTCGGAGCGGACCAAATCAATCTCGTCAATCGTGCGCATGACCGTGAAGCGCGCCGTGACCGTGGTGAGCAAAGCGATGATGAGCATGGTCGCGAGAATGCCGAGATAGCCGAGTGTTCCGACCGAGAACGTCCCGAAGAGGGCGGTTGCCTGGTCGGTCTGTGGCGTGGCGATCGTGCTTCTTTGCAGGAGGCCGGCGATGGCGAAGAACAGGGCAGCCAGCGCGCTGCCGGCTGCTGACCCTTTCAGGCTGATCTTCAGAAAATGCTTCTGGAACTCGGTCGCAACGAAGGTGCTCTCGGCGCCGACGAAATGCAGCACCTCGACGATATGGCGATTGCCCGAGAGCGCGCCGCGGGTAGCAAAGACCACGGTCAGCACCATGGCGGTGAACACTAGCAGCAGCACGCCGGTGCCGATGAGGACGGTAGTGTGCGCCATGGAGACCAGCCGGTCGACCCAGGTGCGATGGTCGTCCAGCGTCGCTTGGGGAATCTCGCCCTTGAGGAGGCTGCGCATCGCCTCGAAATCCGGCGGATGCGTCTCGTCGATGGTGATGATCACCAGGCGCGGGATGGGCAGTTCCTTAAAGTCGAGGCCTGAGCCGAGCCAGGGTTCGAGCAGGCGGGCGGTTGCTGCTTCATCGACGATCTGGCCGCTTTTGGTGCCGACGAAGCCCAGCGCGATATCGCGGGCGCTGGCAAGCGCCTTGTCCATGTCGAGATTGTCGTCCGGCTTGATCTGGATGGTGATCTCGCGGGCAATCTGGCTCTCCCAGCTTGCCGCGGTCGAACGCACCATGCTGACGGCGCCGAGCGTCAGGCAGGCGAGGAAAGCCATGATGGCGATGACGACGATCAGGGCATTGCCCTGGATGTTGGAGGAAGGCACGATCGGCCCGGTTGGGCGCACGCGCATCTCCGGCCGTCTCTTTTCGGGCGGCGCGGCGGTGGGTCTTTGCGTGTTGCCGGCAGCCCTTGCATTGGCAGGGCTCCTGCGGGGTGTGGGCTCAGTCATAGATATCGAGATGCCCCCCCGACAGGATCATGCGCCGGGCTTCAACCTGATCCATCAGCGTCAGGTCGTGCGTGGCGATGACGACGGCCGTCCCGAGGCGATTGAGTTCGAGGAACAGGTTGAGCAGGCGCCGCGCCATCGGCGGATCGACATTGCCGGTCGGTTCGTCGGCAAGCAGGATCTCTGGTCGGTCGATCAGCGCGCGGGCAATGGCGGCGCGCTGCTTTTCGCCGCCCGACAACACCGGCGGCAGCACGTTGATGCGCTCGCCGAGGCCGACCCATTTCAACAGTTCCAGCACATCGTTGCGATAGGAGCTTTCGTCCTTGCCACGCACACGCAGGGGCAGGGCGACATTCTCATAGGTCGTCAGATGATCGAGCAGGCGGAAATCCTGGAAGACGATGCCGACGCGGCGGCGCAGCAGCGGCAGTTCGTTGCGCGGGATCGAGGAAATCTCGCGGTCGAACATGCGGATCAGCCCGCGGGTCGGCTGCAACGACATGAACAGCAGGCGCAGCAAGGTCGTCTTGCCGGCGCCCGAGGGGCCTGTCAGGAACTGGAACGATTTTTTCGGAATGTCGAAGCTCAGGTCGCGGAGGATTTCCGGACCCATGCCATAGCGCAAACCGACGTTCTCAAAATGGATCAACGGGCAGTCCAGTCTTCCGCAGTGTTCAATCAGGCGACTTGTTAACCAATAGCGTTAACGGACGGTAAATTTTGCTGGAAAGGCGGCCCATTCATGGCGGTCTTTGCGAAGCATTAACCATTAAAATTTACGACTGGGCGGGATTCGTTTCAATGCCCAGAATTCAGATGGGCGTGGAAACCATGTGGATCACCGGAAAGGGAGGTCGTCATGGGTGCTTTTCGCCACCGTCGGCAGCAGGCGGGGCTGGTCTATGACCTGCTTCCGCCCGATCGTGGATCGGTTTTACAGCCGGCGCATCGCTTCGGGCCGAAGCCGGATATTGTCGACGCCGAGTTCGTGACCGTCATTCCCGGCCGCGCCAATAACAACTTTGACAGGACTACCCGCGCGCGGTTGCAGCTCAAGCCGGCGCCGAGCGGCATTCTCGTTCGTGCAATCAGCGGCTTCCGCCTTGCCGAGGGATGGCTGCAGCGAGCATCGCGACGCAGCTTCGTGGCGTTGATCGCGGCACTGGCCCTTTTGGTTTTCGGCCTTGCCGGCGGCTTCTCCGGATTGTCCGGCACGCCGGCACCGGCAACGGCCGAGCCGCTGCAATTTACCCATGTGACGCTGACGCCGCGCGACGAGAACGGCATGCGGGTGCTCACCGTCAATGGCATTATCGAGAACCAGACCGGCGCCACGCTCACCGTGCCGCCAGTGCGCGCCGACATCTTCTCCGGTAATCAGTTGCTGACGAGCGTCGTGGTGAATCCGCTCGCGAACCGTATCGGGCCGCGCGAGAGTCGCGGCTTTTCCACCAGATTGCAGCATCCCGGTGGAAAAACGCCGGATGTTCGACTTTCCTTCATGCCTTAGGGGGTGTGTCGGCCGTCGTGATTGTGCTACGGGCTAGGGCTTGATCAGCGGACAAGTGCCGCAGCACAGCCATGGAGCATGCCAATCAATGCCTGTCGTACGCGGGAAGAATATCGAGCCGCTTTTCACCGCCGAGCAGATCGCCGAGCGTAACAAGGTTTTGGCACAGCAGATCGCCAGCGGTCCGACGAAGGACCTGCTCGTCATCGCTATTCTCAAGGGCTCGTTCATCTTCGCCGCCGACCTGTTGCGCGCGCTTCATGACACCGGGCTTGCACCGGAAGTCGAATTCATCACGCTGTCGAGCTATGGCGCGGGCACGACGTCCCAGGGCGTCCGTATCGTCAAGGACATCGACAGCGACGTCAGGGATCGTGACGTGCTGCTGGTCGACGATATCCTCGAATCCGGCCGGACCCTGCGTTTCGCCAAGGAACTGCTCTATGAGCGCGGGGCCCGCCACGTCTCGCTCGCCGTGCTGCTCGACAAGAGCGTCAAGCGTCAGGAAGAGCTGGAGGCCGATTATGTCGGCTTCGAATGCCCCGACTATTTCGTTGTCGGCTACGGCATGGACGTCGCCTATGCCTTCCGCGAGCTGCCCTTCGTGGGTGTTGTTACCGGCGATGCCGACGAATAGCTATAGCGCATCGGGCGCCGATTCTGGGTTAATCCGGCGCTCCGGCAAACCGTCCCAATATGCTCCAGCGATGACGAACCGTTAACCACGGGACAGGATCGCACCTTCGTTGTTTACCGATCGCAAACGGAATTCTGGTGATTTCGTTCTCGGAACATGACGGACCACGGAGCATAGACCATGGCAAGAATTCTGATCACGGAAGACGAGGACTCTCTTCGCACCTTTGTCGCCCGGGCCCTGCGCCTGGATGGCCACGAGACCGAAGAGGCGGCCGACGGCGCCGAAGGTCTGGAAAAACTGAAGCAGGGCGTCTACGACCTGCTGCTCTCCGATATCCGCATGCCGGTGATGGACGGCATCGAGCTGGCGCACCAGGCGGCCTCGACTTGCCCCGGCATGAAGATCCTGCTGATGACCGGCTATGCCGAACAGCGCGAGCGTGCCGATGACCTCATGGAAAAGATCGTCGACGTCGTCTCCAAACCTTTTGCTCTGCCGGATATCCGCAAGGCGGTTGCACGCGCTTTGGCTGCTTAATTGGCAATGGCAAGAAGGAGCCTTCACCGGATCGGCGGAGGTGAGGTAGGCCTACTGGAGTCATTTGCGGCGTGGGTCGAAACACCACCCTTAAGAACGACCAGTTCAAGGGTCATGCTCAGAGATTGGCGGGTGAGCAGAACGGCGCGGCGGCAATGGCTGCGTTCCGCTCTTGACCATCTCAGTGGAAAACCTACTGGACCTTTCGGCCTGTTGCGTGAAACAGCCGGGCCATTACCCTGTACGGGTCGCGCATCGAAGCTGCCTGCTCCAACGCGATGAGTGCATCAGCCAGATTATCGTCAAAGCTGTTCGCATCGAGATGATCTGAGAAGATGCGGATCCCCCTCCACTGGCAGTCGTCAAAACCGCACCGCTTCATGAGATCAACAATCGCCGAAGGATCGTCACCGCGCGTGCTAATGCCAAGGTTGCCGATGCTGCTGGCCGCGCCAGTCTCGATCAACTGCCGTGCGAGCATATAGTCTCCTCGGAGCGCTTCGCGAAAACCACTGGAGAGTGCGTTCTTGGTCAGAATACTGAGCACGCCACCACGGGTCACATGCTCTGACAATTTTTGAATGGCAGCGCTGCTGTCGTCCAAGTACATAAACACGCCATGACAACAGACGGCATCGAACGTCCGTCCTGGCTCGAAGTTTTCGATATCGCCAACCGCAAAATCAAGCCGTTTACGGGCTCGTTCCCGCAATTGGGCCTTACGCACATTTGCCCGACGCAGCATTTCGGGCGATGCATCGACGCCAAGGACATTGAAACCGGCTTCGCATAGACGCACGGATATTTCACCGTCGCCACATCCCATGTCCAGCACGGTTCCGCCAGCCGTTGTCAGTCCGGCCACGACTTCGAACACCAGTTCGTGTCGTATTCTGCCGCGTATGCCGTCCGAATATCTCCGGTAGTCGTCTCCGACACTTCCGAAATCATTTAGCGGCATATCTTCCTCCTTGTCCGAGTAAATCAAGGATTCAATCGTCCCAGCCTACCACCGTAAGCTTTGGCCATACGGTGATCCATCGATTGGCTTTCTGCATATATATATCGCGAGTGATCTGCCTTTTGTTCGGACGGACAATTCCACCAAGCAGATCGGAGAGCCCAAAGGGCGCATAGAATTCTAAACTGTTGTCGTCAGACTGCAGGCCGACGGCCGTTGCTGTTGTCGGAAACGTGGTGATGGCATGCGATGCCGAAGTATATGGCTCAATCGGATATCCGAACTTCGCCTCATACCAGAGGTGAACCCTGGCCTCATTTTTTACATCGATCCAGACAGGTAGGTCGGAAAAGACCTTTTTAATTCGAGCGGCCTGTTCTGCTTCGGCATTTTCGGAAAGATCATTGGCGTCAAAATAGACGATGTCGATGTCGTTGATGCCATGCATGAATGGAAAACCGAAAGCGTGGTTCCAAACAGTCTGGGTAACAGCGCCAGCCACAAGCCAGCAATCCGGAAGCGCAATTTTACCCCAATTGCCAAGAAGCGAAGAAATCAACGGGCTCCCCAGGACGATGGATTGCAATTCCCGAACCTGCTCGTTGTTCATTTCTAGTCCTTCTAGCGGTGGTGACGCCCTTGATTCCCAAGGATGTGCCATCGCGACGGATTTTGCCCTACTGCCCCATATCGAGCAGGCGTTCCAGGTAGTTCCGTTCGTCGGACAGTGACGGATTGTTGCTCAGACGCTCGCGGATGGCGTCGAGAATTTCACGGGCGCGTTGCGCATCAATGATTTTCGGTATTTTGTTCTCGTTCGTATCGTTAAATGGGTAAGGGCCATCGCGCAGCCGGCCGAGCGGATCGCGGCCGTTCTGGTTGCCCTGGCCGGGTTGTCCCTGCTGCTGGCCCTGGCCTTGCCCCTGCTGTTGCATCTGCGCCATGAGCTGGTTCATCATGTCGCGCGTGCCCTTGCGCAGCGCTTCAAGAGCGCGGCCCTGGTTTTGAACAGCGCCTTCGCCATTGCCCTTGCCGAGCTCGCCGGTGGCGCCCTTCATCTCCTGCTGCGCCTTGCCATAATTCTGGTTCGGCTTCATGCCCATGGAGCCGAGTTCCTTTTGCAGCTCGCCGAGCTGTTTGCCGAGATCATCCTGCTGCTGGCGCAATTGCTTCAGCGCGTCGCGCAACTGGTCGGCGGTCATGCCGTCGGTCTGGTTGTCGCCCTGTTGCTTCTGACCCTGCTGCTGGCCCTGCGGTTGCTGCCGCTGCTGGTTCTTGCCCTGCTGTTGATCCTGCTGGCCCTGATCCTGCTGGCCCATGTCCGGTTGCTGCAGATCGTCCAGGCCCGGCATGGGCTGGTTCAGCGCGTCGTCGCCATCCTCGTTGGGATCGCCGCGCTGCATGCGGTCGCGCATGGTCTGGTCGAGCTTGAAGGTCTGCTCCATCAGCTTCTGCTGGTCGCGCAGGATGCGGCCGAGCTTGTCCATCTGCTGGCGCATCTTGTCGTTTGCCTGGCCCTGCTGCTGGTTCTGGTCGCGCTGCGGCCGGCCGGCCTGGAGGTTGTTCATCATCTGCTGCAGCTCTGACAGCATCTGCTGCGCCGCCTGACGGTTGCCGGAGCGGGCGAGATTCTCGATCTGGTCCATCATCCGCTGCAGATCCTGCTGGCGCAGGATATTGGCGGACTTCTGGTTGGGCTGCGCCGGCATGTTCTTCATGCGTTCGGCGAGCTCCTTCATATAGCTGTTCATCGCCTTGCGCAGCTCGTCCATCAATTTCTTGATTTCCGCGTCCGGCGCATTGCGCTGCAGGGCGTCGGAGAGCTTCTGCTGGGCGTCGCGGAGCGCCTTCTCCGCGTCGGTCAGTTGAGCGTCTTCCATGCCGAGCGCGATCTGCCAGAGATAATCGGCGGTATCCTTCAGCGCGGCATCGCCGCTGGCGAGCTTCATGCGTGTCAGCGCCGATTCGATCAGCAGGTAGTTGCCGAGATCGGGGATCGTCTCGTCGGGGCGGATCGTCAGCGACTTGTTGAGCTCGATCGCCTCCGGCATCTTGCGGGTGTCGAGCGCGAAAACCTGGCGCTCCTCGGCAACGGCTGCGGCGAGCGGCTGGCCGAAATTGCGCGAAGGCAGGGTCATCTCATAGGGCGCGCTGCGCCCCGTCTGGCCAGCGCCGTCGCGCGCGACGAGGGTGATGCGCACCTGCTTGCCGGCAAGCGGATCCTGCGTTAGATCGCGACTTGCCAGCCCCTTGCCATCTCGGCGGTCGCGACGCGAGATTTCCAGCTTGTATTCCGGCAGGCCATAGAGCGGCTTGGCCTGCGGATCGACATCGACGGGCGCGATCTCGGCACGCGCTTCCTCGACGCCATAGTCGTCCTTCACCTTGAAGCCGATTTCGAGCGAGCCGTTGGTGGTGGCGTGCGGGATGCCGTCGAAGGTGATTTCCGGCGGTTTGTCGGTGACCACGTTGAAGGACCAGGACTTGCCGTTGACCGTCAGCTTGCCGCCTTTTTCAAGTTTCTGCACATGGGTACGGGCGACCATCGCTTCCGTGCCAGCCACGGGCGGCGAGACATTGGCGGTGACGGGCTGGGCGGCGGCGGGGATGGCTGGGTTGCCGTTCGCCGTCGCCTGCTTGCCGGCGTCCGCTACCTGTTCGGGCATTTCGGCGCTGGTGTCGCTGCCGGCGGCCTGGAACAGCACTTTTTCATCCGTGGAGGCGCCGGTGACGCGCACGGTGAGCTCGGAGAATTGCGGGACGTTGACGCTGTCGCCGGCATTGCCGGTCAGATAGACCGGCGCTTCGCCGGTATAGTAGGGCGGTGTCACCCAGGCGTCGACACGGACATCCGGATTGTTCGATGTGACGGCCGGGGCGATGAAGGCATCACTCAGTGAGCCGCCGCTGTTGGACATGGAGAAGCTGAACGCCGTCACCAACAGCAGCGCCGGAATGGTGCGGAGCGCAAAGCGGTCATAGCGGGCGATATCCGGGCGCGGCAGGCCGGCATCCAGGGCGGCTATGCGCGCTGCCATGCGGGTCTGATGCTCCCGCCACAGTGCACGGGCAAAGGGCGTGTCGAAAGCCGGCTCGTCTTCCTGCACGGTGACCGGCTGGTGCGGGAGACCGTTGCGCTCCTCCAGCATCCGGTCGGCTTCACCGACGGTTGGCCAGCGCAGGCGGCGGAAGGGGATGCAGGCGGCGGCAAAGGCGATCGCTAAAGCGGCTAGCAGGGCGAGCCGCAGCATGTCCGGCGCGATGCGGAAGATGCCGAACCAGGCGGCCGAGAGGAAAAGGGCAAGGATCGACAGCGGCAGCAGCAATAACGGCAGGATCTGCTCGGACACCAGCACCAGCCGTGCGAAGAGACGTTTGACCGCAACCAGCCGTGCCAGCGCCGGACGGCTGGCGAAAGCGCCCTTCCTGGGGTTGCTTGGGCTGGTCATCGGTCCGGTTTTCTCCCCGATCTGGCGTTGATGGCACTCTGCCCATTGGAGATGGTGGGGCGTCCCACACGCCCAAGCCTAGGGCGCCCGGCGAGACACCCGTTATGGAAAGATAACATTCTTTGTGGCGAAGACGAGAGCAAGCGGCGGCAAAGGCCACTTTTTCATCGGATTTCGCTTAAACGTGATCAAGTTCTTTAGTCGAGCCAGACGGGAATAGAATCGAGGCCGATCAGCTCCTCATAGGTCCGGCGCGGACGAATGACGTGGAAATCGCCGCCCTTGACGAGCACTTCGGGCACCAGAAGCCGGCTGTTATAGGTGCCGGCCTGGACCGCGCCATAGGCTCCGCCGGAGCTGACGGCCAGGAGATCGCCGGGCTTCGGCATCGCCATTTCGCGGTCGAGCGCCAGATAGTCGCCGGTCTCGCAGACCGGGCCGACGATATCGGCCTTGATGCGCGGGGCATTGGCGGCGGTGATCTCGACGGGGCGGATTTCGTGATAGGCCTCATAGAGCGTCGGCCGGATCAGGTCGTTCATGGCGGCGTCGACGATGACGAAGCTCTTGTTGCCGCCGTCCTTCACATAGATGACTTCCGTCACCAGGATGCCGGCATTGCCGACGATCAGGCGGCCGGGCTCGGTGACGATCTTGCAGTTCAGGCTGCGCAGCTGGTTCTTGACGATATGGGCATAGGCATCCGGCAGCGGCGGCGGTGTGTTGTCGTCGCGGTAAGGAATGCCGAGGCCGCCGCCGATGTCGACATGGTGGATGTCATGGCCGTCGCCGCGCAGCGTCTCGACGAGTTCGCGCAGCAGCTTGAAGGCATCCTCGAAGGGCTGCAGCTCGGTGATCTGGCTGCCGATATGCATGTCGATGCCGGTGGCGTCGATGCCTGGCAGATTGGCGGCGCGAGCATAGACGGCGCGGGCGCGCTCCCAGGAGATGCCGAACTTGTTTTCCTTCTTGCCGGTCGAGATCTTCGCATGGGTGCGGGCATCGACGTCGGGATTGATACGGAAGGAAACGGGGGCGATCTTGCCGGCGCGGACGGCGCGCTGGTTCAGCACTTCCAGTTCCGGCTCGGATTCGACGTTGAAACAATAGATGCCGGCTTCGAGCGCGACATCCATTTCCTGGGCGGTCTTGCCGACGCCGGAGAACATGATGCGGTTTGCCGGGATGCCGGCGGCAAGCGCGCGCTGCAACTCGCCGACGGAGACGACGTCGACGCCGGCGCCGAGGCGGCCGAGCGTCTTCAGCACCGCCTGGTTGGAATTGGCCTTCATGGCGTAGCAGACCATGGCGTCGACATCGCTGAAGGCCTCGGAGAAGACACGATAGTGCCGCTCGAGCGTCGCCGTCGAATAGACGTAGAAAGGCGTTCCGACCGCCTTGACGATCTCGGGAACGGGAACGTCCTCCGCGTAGAGAATGCCGTCGCGGTACTGGAAATGGTTCACGGTTTCAGCCTGCTCAGAGAAGCGGATCGAGGAGGAACTTCTTGTCCTCGGTGCCCGGCTGCTTCGTCGGCTTGGAGACGTCGCCGCCCTTGGTCGCGCCGGCGCTCGGCGGATCGAGATCGCCCTTGCGGCCACATCCGACGACGGCAAGGCCGATGACCGAAAGGACGACGGTCAGGCGGATGATATGCGGCATGTTGATCTGCATCGAAATCCTCTTGGGCGGCAAACGCGGAAGCAATCCTTCATAGCGAAGTTTCCGCGCCTTGTGCACCCTGATTGTTAGAGTGTGGTTTTCGGCGATTGTCTCAGTTGCGGGCGCGCCAGAAGGCGATTTGCTTGCGCACTTCCGACGGCGCCGTGCCGCCGAAGCTCTTGCGGCTGGCGACCGAGGCTTCGACGGTCAGGACACTGAAAATCTTGTCGGTGATATCGGGATGGATCGCCTGCAGCTCTGCCAGCGACAGATCGGCAAGATCGCAGGACTTACTCTCGGCAAGCGCCACGGCGCGGCCGGTGACATGGTGGGCGTCGCGGAAGGGCAGGCCCGCCTCGCGCACCAGCCAGTCTGCAAGGTCGGTGGCGGTTGAATAGCCGGAACCGGCAGCGGCCTTCATGCGGGCGGCATTGATGGTCATGTCGCGCACCATGCCGGTCATGGCGGCAATCGCCAGCTCCAGGCTTTCGGCGGCATCGAAGACCTGTTCCTTGTCTTCCTGCATGTCCTTGGAATAGGCGAGCGGCAAGCCCTTCATGATGGTCAGAAGTGCGACCAGCGAGCCGTTGATGCGGCCGGTCTTGGCGCGCACCAGCTCGGCCGCGTCCGGGTTCTTCTTCTGCGGCATGATCGAGGAGCCGGTGGAGAAGGCGTCCGACAGGCGCACAAAGCCGAATTGCGGCGTCGACCAGATGACGATTTCTTCGGCGAGTCGCGACAGGTGCATGCCGGCGATGGCGGCGATCGACAGGAATTCGATGGCGAAGTCACGGTCGGAGACGGTGTCGATCGAGTTGCGGGTCGGTTCGCGGAAGCCCAGCGCCTTGGCCGTCATGTGACGGTCGATCGGGAAGCCGGTGCCGGCAAGCGCGGCAGCGCCGATCGGCGATTCGTCCATGTGCTCGATGGCATGGCGCACGCGCGAACGGTCGCGGCCGAACATCTCGACATAGGCCATGCAATGATGGCCAAAGGTGACGGGCTGCGCCGTCTGCATATGCGTGAAGCCGGGCATGACGGTGTCGGCGTGCTCTTCGGCGCGATCAAGGAAAGCGGCGATCAGGCCGGTCAGCGCCTGCTCGCATTTCTGCAGCTCTTCCTTGACCCAGAGGCGGAAATCGAGCGCCACCTGGTCGTTGCGCGAACGGGCCGTGTGCAGTCTGCCGGCGGCGGGGCCGACCAGGGCTGCGAGCCGCGACTCGACGTTCATATGGATGTCTTCGAGGCTGCGGGAGAATTCGAAATTACCGGCTTGGATCTCTGACAGGATCGTGTTCAGGCCGTGAACGATCTTGTCTTTATCCTCGGTTGAAATGATGCCTTGATGGGCGAGCATGGTGGCATGGGCGATGGAGCCACGGATATCCTGCGCAAACAGCTTCTTGTCGAAACCGATCGATGCATTTATCTCCTCCATGATGGCCGCGGGGCCGGAGGCGAAACGTCCGCCCCACATCTGGTTGGAGGATTTGGTGTCCGTGCCGTCAGCCATGAGATGCCTACCTGGAGAATGTAATGACAGCGAAGAAGCCGTTTGGTCTGCCGTCCGTGAAACTTGTCCTGCTTGCCGCCGTCGCCGGGGTCGTCGCCGGTGCGGCAGCGGTATACGTGAAGGAGGCGGGGTATGGCAATGGTATTGGTGAAACGGCCTCCTCCGGACAATGCGAAACGGCCAAGGAACGCGCCGCGGCCCTGACGCCCTTCACCAAGGGGCAGGTCGCCGCCATGGCCGCGCCGCAGACGCCGATCTCCCTGCACGACGTTTCCTTCAAGGGAGCGGACGGCCAGCCGCTGTCGATCGCCAATTTCTCCGGCAAGACGCTGCTGCTCAACGTCTGGGCGACGTGGTGCGTGCCCTGCCGCGAGGAAATGCCGGCGTTGAACGCGCTGGAAAAGAGCATGGGCAACGACAAATTCGAGGTCGTCGCGGTCAATATCGACACCGGCGACGATGAGAAGCCGAAAGCGTTCCGCACCGATTACGGCATCGACAAGCTCGGCTATTACCGTGACAGCACCATGGGCGTCTTCAATGCGCTGAAGAAACAGGGCTTGGCCTTCGGCCTGCCGGTGACGCTGCTGATCGACGGCAAGGGCTGCCTGGTCTCGGCCATGAATGGTCCTGCGGCATGGGACAGCGACGATGCGAAGAATCTCATCAAGGCAGCGGTGGGGATTTGAGCGGTCTCGTTGCTCGATCATCCGCCCTCGCCCTTCGAGGGTCGCTGCGCTCCCACCTCAGGGTGAGGGCTAACCTACTACGCTTGATGAAATTTCCACCATTTTCAATGCCATCCGTTCGGTTGGCGGGTGGCTTTGTTCCGCCCTCATGGTGAGGTGCGCTGGCGCCAGAGCGTAGCGGCGGCGGTAGGGCGTCGAACCAAGAGGGTCGGCCCCGAGGCCACCGTAAAAGCTACCGCGTCGGAACCGGCACTTCGCCGCGATAGTCGTAGAAACCGCGGCCGGATTTGCGGCCGAGCCAGCCGGCTTCGACATATTTCACCAGCAACGGGCAGGGGCGGTATTTCGAGTCCGCCAGGCCGTCATGTAGAACCTGCATGATCGACAGGCAGGTGTCGAGGCCGATGAAATCGGCAAGTTGCAAAGGGCCCATCGGATGATTGGCGCCGAGCTTCATGGCCGTGTCGATGGCATCGACGGTGCCGACGCCTTCGTAAAGCGTGTAGATCGCCTCGTTGATCATCGGCAGCAGGATGCGGTTGACGATGAAGGCCGGGAAGTCTTCGGCCACCGTGATCGTCTTGTCCAGCGAGCTGACATATTCCTTGGCGGCGGAGAAGGTCGTTTCCTCGGTGGCGATGCCGCGCACCAGTTCGACCAGCTTCATCACCGGTACCGGGTTCATGAAGTGGATGCCCATGAAGCGTTCCGGCCGGTCGGTTGCGGAGGCGAGCCGGGTGATCGACAGCGACGAGGTGTTGGTCGCGAGCATCGCCTCGGGCTTCAGGATCGGACAAATCTGGGCATAGATCTTGCGCTTGACGCTTTCGTCTTCGGTCGCGGCCTCGATGGCGAGGTCGACCTGGGCGAGGTCATTGAGGTCGGAAGAGCCTGATATCAGGGATAGCGCCGCCTTGCGCTCCTCGTCGGTCATCTTGCCGGAGGAGACCTGACGGGCAAGGTTGCCATTGATGGTGGCAAGGCCGCTCTCGATGCGTTCCTGCGACAGATCGTAGATGTGCACCTTATAACCGGCCATGGCGGATACGTGGGCAATGCCGCAGCCCATCTGGCCCGCTCCGATAACACCAATCGTCTTCAGCGAACTCATTGCCAACTCCCCCGGGCGGCGCGTTCTTGGCGGCGCGCCATGCTCTTCGTCATAAATTTGCCGGACTATTTCTAGCCCGGCAAGATTGATAGACCCATAAAGGACAATTTTCCAGTCTTTCGCAACTGCGAAAGAGAAGAGGAGCGCGATCAGAGCGCCTTTTCGAGTTCCGGCAGTGCCTCGAAGAGATCGGCGACGAGGCCATAGTCGGCGATCTGGAAGATCGGGGCCTCTTCGTCCTTGTTGATGGCGACGATGACCTTTGAGTCCTTCATGCCGGCCAGGTGTTGGATGGCGCCGGAAATGCCGACCGCGATGTAGAGCTGCGGCGCCACCACCTTGCCGGTCTGACCAACCTGCCAGTCGTTCGGCGCATAGCCGGCATCGACCGCAGCACGGCTTGCGCCGACGGCGGCACCGAGCTTGTCAGCGACGGGAAGGATGACCTCGCGGAATTTCTCGGCAGAGCCAAGTGCGCGGCCACCCGAGATGATGATCTTCGCCGAGGTCAGTTCCGGACGGTCGGATGAGGACAGCGCATCACTGACGAAGCTGGAGAGGCCGGGATTGGCAACGGCCGCGATCGCCTCGACGGCAGCCGAACCGCCTTCTGGGGCCGATGCGAAGGACGCCGTGCGAACGGTGATCACCCGCTTTGCATCGCTCGACTGCACCGTCTGGATGGCGTTGCCGGCATAGATCGGGCGCTTGAAGGTATCGGCGGAGACGACGTCGGTGATCTCAGAGATCTGGGCGACGTCGAGGAGGGCTGCGACACGCGGCAACACGTTCTTGCCGACCGAGGTGGCAGCCGTGATGATGGTGTCGTAGCCGGCGGCCAGCGACACGATCAGATCGGCCAGCGGCTCGGCGAGGTTGTTGGCAAGCTCGTCGCTTTCAGCTAGCAGCACCTTGGAGACGCCGGCAAGCTTTGCAGCGGCATCGGCGGCAGCCTTGGCGCCCTTGCCTGCGACGAGGATATGCACGTCGCCACCGATCTTGGCGGCAGCCGTCAGCGTCTTGGCGGTCTGGTCGGAAAGGCTTTGATTGTCGTGGTCAGCCAGAAGAAGAATGGCCATGATGATTGTCTCCCTTTCCTATCCTAGAGCACGCCGGCTTCGGTCTTCAGCTTCTCGACGAGCTCGGCGACCGAACCCACCTTGATACCCGCCTTGCGGCCGGATGGCTCTTCCGTCTTCAGCACTTTCAGGCGCGGCTCGGTCGAGACGCCGAAGTCGGCCGGCGACTTCTTGTCGAGCGGCTTCTTCTTCGCCTTCATGATGTTCGGCAGCGAGGCATAGCGCGGCTCGTTGAGGCGAAGGTCTGTCGTGACAACAGCCGGAAGCTTGATCTCGATGGTCTGCAGGCCGCCGTCGACTTCGCGGGTCACGGTTGCCTTGCCGTCACCGATCTCGATCTTCGAAGCGAAGGTCGCCTGTGCCGAGCCGAGGAGGGCTGCCAGCATCTGGCCGGTCTGGTTCGAATCGTCGTCGATCGCCTGTTTGCCGACGATGATCAGGCCGGGCTGTTCGGCGTCTGCGACACCCTTGAGAATCTTGGCGACCGCCAGCGGCTCGACGGCATCATCGGTCTCGACCAGGATCGCCCGGTCGGCGCCCATGGCAAGTGCGGTGCGCAGCGTCTCTTCAGCCTTGGCAGGCCCGATCGAGACGACCACGACTTCTTCAGCCTTGCCAGCCTCCTTCAGCCGCAGCGCTTCCTCGACCGAGATCTCGTCGAATGGGTTCATCGACATCTTGACGTTGGCAAGCTCAACGCCGGTACCATCCGGCTTGACCCGAATCTTGACGTTGTAATCAACTACCCGCTTCACGGGGACCAGAATCTTCATGGAATCCTTCCTTCAACACTGCGCTCCAGACCATGGCCTGTTCCGCGCCGCTCCGTTTGTCGAATGGCGACATGGATACGCGTTTTTCCTCCAAATACAACGCTTCCATGCCGCAGACAGGCAAATTGCTTTAGGGATGTAAATAACGTTTACGTTAACGTCAATACAATCGCCTGTCGCCGGACATGATTTGTCTTGCTATCGATTCTTGCCGGGAACCCAGAGGACATCGGCGCGGCCGCGATCGTTCGCATGGCGCGCGGCGACAAACAGGAAGTCCGAGAGGCGGTTGACGTATTTCAATGCGGCCGGGCTGACACGCTCGCTTTCGGTGCGCGACAGGGCCACCATCAGCCGTTCGGCGCGCCGCGCGATGGTGCGGGCGAGGTGGAGATGCGCGGAGGCGGGGCTGCCGGCGGGCAGGACGAAGGAGTTCAGCGGTTCGAGACCGGCATTGAGAGCGTCGATATCCTGTTCGATGCGCGACACCTGATTGTCGATGATCCGGAGCGGCTCGTAGGGAAGCGGTTCATCCGTTTCCGGCGCCGAGAGATCGGCGCCGAGATCGAACAGGTCGTTTTGAATACGCATCAGCATGGCGTCGAGCTCGGGCATACCGACTGTGTGCAGCCGGGCAACGCCGATCGCGGAATTGGTTTCGTCGATCGTGCCGTAGGATTCGACGCGCAGATCGTGCTTCAGCCGGCGCGGGCCGGAGACGAGGCCGGTGGTGCCGTCGTCGCCGGTCTTGGTGTAGATCTTGTTGAGCTTGACCATCTTGATCCCGTAATCAGGCCGGACGGCCGCCGCCGGTCAGCCACAGCGTCAGCATGATCAGGATGACGGCGACCGCCTGCAGCAGCACGCGAAGCTGCATCAGCCGGTTGGAGAGATTGGGGTTGTCACCCTTCATCATGTTGAACAGGCCGCGAATGAGGACGAGCACGACGAGGCCCATGGCAATGATAGCGGCGATATAGGTAAATGTGGACATGGCTCCTCCGTCCCCCTCTTTCAATCCAGCCGGCGCATCAGACGATAGAAAAGGTTGGCCGGCAACAGCCTTTTCAGAAGAACGCCCTGCTTGGCAGGGGTGGTCACGAGATAGTGCGGACGCGGATTTTTCGCATTCAAGGCGGATTTTAACACGTCATAGACCGCTTCGGGTCCCAATTTATGCTTGTTGACCGGACCTGTGCCATTCAGTCGCGCCAGTTGCCGCCGGTATTCGACGGAATGGGTCGAATGTTTGAGATCGATATGTTCCTCGATCTTGGCGAGCGCATTGGCGGTGAAGCGCGTGGCGATCGGGCCGGGCTCGATCAGGCTGACATGGATGCCGCTATCCTGCAGCTCCATCCTGAGCGTGATCGTCAGGCCTTCAAGCGCGAATTTCGAGGCCGTGTAGGCGCCGCGGAAGCGATAAGGAATGAGGCCGAGGATGGAAGAACAATTGACGATGCGGCCCTGGCCTTGGGCACGCATGAGCGGGATCACCTGCCGCGTCAGCTCATGCCAGCCGAAGAAATTTGTCTCGAACTGTTCGCGCAGCACATCCGTGGAGAGGTCTTCGACAGCGCCCGGCTGGCCGTAGGCACCGTTGTTGAACAGGGCGTCGACGCGGTCACCGGTGCGTTCACGCACGGTCGCGACCAGCGCCGAGATCGTGTCCGGCCGAGTGTAGTCCATCAGCAGGGTCTCGATGCCGTCGGCTTCGAGGGACGTGCGATCCGTCTCCTTGCGCACGGTGGCGAAAACGCGCCAACCATCGGCCTTCAGCGCCCGGGCGCAATAGGCGCCGATGCCGGAAGAGCAACCCGTCACGATGATGGTGCGTTGATCGGCCATGGAATGATTCCTGTACAAAGTGGGAGTCGTTTCCCATATTCAGGAGCCCGATACAATCGACAACCGGCGGACGAGAACCGGGCTCAAGCGGAGATGGAATGCCGACATTCGTGCGTGCGCTTTACAAGGTCGTCTACGATGCAGTGTTCCATTTCGTCGAGGACGATGGGTTCGCCATGGCGAGCCATGTTGCGCTCTCGACGCTGCTGGCGGTTTTCCCGTTTTTGATCTTCGGCACGGCACTTGCAAGCTTCCTTGGCGCCAGCCAGTTTTCCTCGACCGCGGTGCACCTGATCTTCGACACCTGGCCGGAGGCGATCGCCAAGCCGGTGGCCGATCAGGTGGTGCAGGTGCTGACCATTCCGCGCGGCGGGTTGCTGACGATCTCCGTGCTGGCCGCCGCCTATTTCGCCTCCAACGGTGTCGAGGCGCTGCGCATCTCGCTCAACCGTGCCTATCGCGTGCCGGAAACGCGGCCATGGTATTTCAACCGTCTCGCCAGCCTCGGCTATGTGCTGATCGCGGTTCTGATCTTTGCGCTGCTGAGCATCCTCCTGGTCGCCGTGCCACTGGCGTTGAATTATACCCGGCAATGGCTGCCGGCGCTTGCCGATATCCTCGACGTCGTTTTCAGCTGGCGGATCTACGGGACCATCTTCCTGCTGGTGGCGGGGCTGCTGATCCTGCATCTGTGGCTGGCGGCGGGGCGGCGGCGATTGTTCGACGTCATTCCCGGCGTGTTCCTGACCCTGGTCTTCTGGTCGATCGGGGCGCTGCTGTTTGCCTATTATCTCTCGACCTTCGCCAACTACACCGCCACCTATGCGGGCCTCGCCTCGGTGATGATCGTCCTCATCTTCCTCTATATGCTGGCGGTGATCTTCATCATGGGCGCGGAGATCAACGCGGCGCTGATGAAATTCAAGGTGCGGCGCCTGCTTTTCGGCAAGGTGGCAGCCATCCCGCATACAGACAAGCAAGAGGCCGTGAAGCAGCAATCAGAGGCCGATGCGTCGGCGAAGCTGCGCCGGTGACAAGCCCTTTTCGCGCCATTCGGCAATGCCGGTATCGCCCTGGCTCTTCGACAGTTTCCGGCCGTCGTCGCCGAGAATCAGCCGGTGATGGTGGTAGAGCGGCTCCGGCAGGCCGAGCAGGGTCTGCAACAGGCGGTGGATCGAGGTGGCGTGGAAGAGGTCGAGGCCGCGCACCACATGGGTGATGCCCTGCGCCGCGTCATCAACGACCACGGAGAGGTGATAGCTCGACGGCGCATCGGAGCGCGACAGCACCACATCGCCCCAGGCGGCGGGATCGGCAAGGATGTCGCCCGTGTCGCCATCGCCGCTTTCGTGCCAATGGAGTGGCCGGCCGACCTCGGCTACTGCCTTTTCCATGTCGAGCCGCCAGGCATGCTTGAGGCCGGCATCCAGCAACCGTCGCCTCTCATCGTCGCCACGCTCGCGATCGTCAGGCGGATAGAGCGGCGTGCCGTCCGGATCGCGCGGCCAGGGCTTGCCGCTGGTTTCGCCCGCCGCGACCCGTGCCTTCACCTCACCGCGCGTCAAAAAGGCGGGATAGACGAGGTCGCGGTCGATCAGCGACTGCAGGGCGCTCTGGTAGGCGGGGAAATGCTCGGACTGCCGGCGCACCGGTTCTTCCCACGAAAGGCCGAGCCAGGCGAGGTCGGTCAAAATCCCCGCTTCGAAATCGGGTGTACAGCGGGCCTGATCTATGTCCTCGATGCGCAGGAGAAATTCGCCGCCGGCCTTGGTCGCCATGTCGTGATTGAGGATCCCCGACAGCGCATGACCGAGATGTAGCGGGCCGTTCGGGCTCGGCGCGAAGCGGAATCTCGGCTTTTGACGGGGAATCGCGATCATGCTTTCTTCTGCCACGAATTTTAATCCCGGACCATGAGACGCCATGCATATCATTCGCGATGAAGACGATATCAGGGAAGGGCTGGCGGCGCTGGTCGAGCTCGATCCGCGCCTCCGGCAGATTATCCTGGAAGCCGGCCCCGTGCCGCTGCGCCTGCGTGAGCCGGGCTTCGAGGGGCTGGCCCATATCATCGTCTCGCAGGTTGTGTCGCGAGCAAGCGCCGATGCGATCTGGGGACGGATGATGGCGAGGCTCGGCCGGGTGACGGCCGAGGCCTATGCCGGGCTGGAGCCGGATGCCTGGCGGGTTTTCGGCCTGTCGCGAATCAAGGCGGATACGCTGGCGCGGGTTGCCGATGCGGTTGTCGAAGGCCGAATCGATCTGCATTCATTGAGCACTGAGCATCCGGAAAAGGCACTGTCCGAGCTGACGTCGATCAAGGGAATAGGCCCATGGACGGCGGAGGTCTACCTGATGTTCTGCGGCGGTCACGCAGATGTGTTTCCGGTCGGCGATGTCGCCCTGCAGGCGGCCGTCGGCATGGCGTTCGGCCATGAGATCAGGCCCTTGCCGAAGCTTTTGGCCCGGGAAGCCGCGGTTTGGTCGCCCTGGCGTTCGGTGGCGGCCCGGCTTTTCTGGGCTTATTATGCCGTCAGGACCCGGCGCGACGCGCTGCCTATCGATTAATCGGTGGGTCTCATAGATTCGCCTCTTTGCACTGAATTTATTGGACTTCACAATCCTGTAACAACCGGCCTAATATACAGGTGCAGATGCCGAATCGATCAGGAGGGTTCCTTGACGATTGCAGTCTCCCCGCAGTCCTTGCCGGCGCTCGTGTTGAACGCTGACTATAGACCGCTAAGTTATTACCCCTTGTCGCTCTGGTCCTGGCAGGACGCGATCAAGGCGGTTTTCCTTGACCGTGTGAATATCATTGCTGAATACGATCAGTGCGTATCGTCGCCGAGCTTCTCGATGCGGCTGCCGAGCGTTGTCTGCCTGAAGACGTACGTTCAGCCGTCCCGCAACCCGGCCTTTACCCGGTTCAACGTCTTTCTGCGCGACCGGTTCGAGTGCCAGTATTGCGGCACCCACGACGACCTGACCTTCGACCATGTCATCCCGCGCGCCCATGGTGGCGAGACGACCTGGCAGAACGTCGTGGCAGCCTGCTCGCCGTGCAATCTGCGCAAGGGCAGCAAGCTGCCGAAGCAGGCGGGCATGTTCCCGGCGCAGAAGCCGTATCAGCCGACCGTGCAGGACCTGCACAATAATGGCCGGCTGTTCCCGCCGAACTATCTGCACGATAGCTGGCTCGACTATCTCTACTGGGATACGGAACTGCAGCCTTAAGGGGCAGTCTCCAGTGGCGACCGAGTTCGTAGAGAGTGCGGTATCAGAGGTGCGGCAGACGAGAAATTGCGACCTCTGTCTAAGATCAACCAGCCTTCTTCGCACCCACAAAAGCGATTGCCGCGAGGATCACGCTGGCGACGACGTTCCAGCCTGCCATTGAGATGCCGAGGACGCGCAGGGCTGCTTCCGTGCAGGACGGGCCCTTGATGGTGCTGAGCTCGTTCAGGAGGTCGCCGGCATTCTGTGTCATGCTGCTGGCCGAGGTAGAGCAGGTCGTGGGACCCGCCCAGAAGTGCCATTCGACACCGGCGTGGTAGACGCCGATGCCGCCGCCGACCACCATCATCAGACTGGCAATGGCCAGCAGCGCGCGCGTGATCCAGGAGGGCAGGCGGAGGGCGGCCGTCAGGGCGGCGGCGATCGCGATGGGAATGCCGTAATAATAGGGCTGGCGTTGCTCCAGGCAGAGCGCGCAGGGAATATAACCGCCGATATGCTGGAAACCGAGGGCCGAGCCGACGACAATGATCATGCCGATCGCAAGCAGCGCTGAATAGCCAAGGCCGGCGCGAGAAGTCAAAGTCTGGGACATGCGGAAGCTCCGTGGTCAGTTCGCCAGGACATAGTGGAAGATGCCGTAGAGGGCGATGAGAACGCCGGCGGCGGCCATGGTGATCTGGCCGAGGCGCTTTTCGATGAAATGCCGGATCGATTCGCCGTAGCGGCGCAGCAGGAAGGCGAGGAAGAAGAAACGTGCGCCACGCGCGACGATCGCCGAGATGATGAAGAGACCGAGATCGATATGGGCAACGCCGGAGAGGATCGTCACCACCTTGATCGGCGGCAGATGCGCAAGGCCCGAGGTGACCAGTAGCAGCAGGATCCATTCATAGGTAATGCCGGCGCTCATCTGGTTGAAGGCGTCGAGCTTGCCGTAGAATTCCAGGATCGGCTTGGCGATGGTCTCGAAGGCATAGTAGCCGAGCGCCCAGCCGGCGATACCGCCGAGCACGGAGGCGACGGTCGCCGTCAGCGCATAGCGCCAGGCCCGTTCGGGCTTTGCGAGCGACATGGGCAGGAACAGGACATCCGCGGGGACAAGAAAGACGGAGCTTTCGACGAACGCGATAACGGCCAACCAGACTTCCGCCGATTTGCGGCCGGCCAGAGACATGGTCCAATCGTAGAGTCTACGTAGCATAATATCCCCTTTTTGCTGCGTTGCACACCTTTAGGGACGAGGATTGTGGCTGTAAATGGCCGCGGGCTTCGGCGGGGAGCACAAAGTCAAAATTTTTCGTGAAGCTGGGGTGATCGGCGGCGGCGTGTTTTATTTAGTGTTTTCTTATGTTTCGCGTCAGTGGTGGTATTCCGGTGAAGGTTTTTACACCTTTCGCGTTCAGTAAATATCCGTCTACACGATGAATTTTCCAAAGAAATTAAATATTTCTGTGTAATCCATGTTATGGATGGGAAATAATTAAAATAATCCTCAAGGAGAATTTGGATGAGACGGTTTAATTTATTTTTCACCGGGCGGCAGTACGCAATTTTCTTCATTGAGACATCGGTTATTTTTGCTGGAATTGCTCTTATGATAATCTCTAATCTTCCAACGATTCATTGAATTCTTCTGGCTCGCCCGGAAGGGCGGCGTCCGCTACGTGGTTGATATCTCTTTCCACATGTACTTTTCCGCGCTCTGGAACCTTTGTTGCAGCCAGGGGTTTATCATGCGGAGGAGTATCGCTATGAGCAATGATCTCAACAGACCAAATTCGGACCTCGGAACGCCGCCGCTTTCACGTCGCCCTCCTTGGGCATCGTGGATCGTTATCCTGGCAGCGGTCGTCGTAGCCGCGCTGGCGTGGAATTTCTGGCCTCATACACGCTCGACGGAAGCAACAGCTCCGTCGTCTCAGACCACAACCACCCAGCCACCGGCAACGTCAACGCCGCCTGCGACGGCGCCTGCTCAGCAATAGGGAAAGCCCGCCAGCAATGGC
The DNA here is from genome assembly GCF_000799715.1 of Martinezella rhizogenes. Lineage (GTDB taxonomy): Bacteria > Pseudomonadota > Alphaproteobacteria > Rhizobiales > Rhizobiaceae > Rhizobium > Rhizobium rhizogenes_C. Next base: position 38,316 of record NZ_JUHG01000020.1, on the reverse strand, counting down.
GGGTTTTCCATTCGCGAGATCACGGCCACGCCTTGAGGGAGCGCTTTGCTCCTTCATCTCCGAAAGCTGCGGTCATTTTGACGCGGGGCGGGTTCCGCATGCATGTTCAATGCGTTACGCTGATATAAAAGTTAATCTGAAATTAAAGTAAAATATTGCCAATAAACTATGGTATGGTGACTTTCATAGGAAACGGTTTCCGCGTTTCACGAAAAAGTGAAATCGTCTTCTTTCATTCCTGGCAGGCAACGATACGTGAGAATTGCCGGTGATGACGGCAGGCGCCATCATGATGCTAGCGGTGAGAGCCCCTGCCCAACTGACCAACAGCACAAACGGAGGATGCAGATAATGCCAATCCATATCGCTCCAACCTTGAAAACTCGCAAGGGTTTCAAGTGCAAGATCAGTGAAAAGACCGACACGGTGTTTCGCGAGATCACCACAGGCAAGGTCGACCAACGGCTGGAGAAGGCGGCACTTCTTAAAGCTTTGCGTATAGAGCGGGAACGGCCGACACGCCCGCAGCGCCCGCTTTGATTACGCTTTAAAGGTGGCGGCGGCCTGAAAGACCTGTTCAGCCAATTAAACGTTCGAATCGGAAGGCCCGCTCTGTGCGGGTTTTTTGTTGGGTGAAATTTGGCTGTTCCGCCGGATGGTGGTGCCCCATGCCGGAGTCGAACCAGCACTTCTTTCGAAACTCGATTTTGAGTCGAGCGCGTCTACCAATTCCGCCAATGGGGCAACGGATCCTGACGAGGCGGGTGTCTAGCATGTGATCGCCCGAGCGCGCAAGTCGGGTGGGTGAGTTATTGCGAGTGTTTCCGCAGGGTTGCGGTTCAGCCCATGGCGATCAATTGTCGCCATGGTTTTTTTCCTGTTTGCCTCAGTGCGCCATTGCCGGGGCCTTGTCCGTCGAGCCGGACTTGCTGATCGTCAGCGCCAGGATCGCGGCAAGCACACAGAAGGCGCCGGCGACGAAGAAGGCGGGGAGGTAGGTGTTGAGTTCGGTGCGGGTCAGGCCGGCGCCATAGGCGGCGGTGGCGGCGCCCATCTGGTGGGCGGCAAAGACCCAGCCGAAGACGAGGCCGGCCTTCTCGCGGCCGAAACGGTCGGCGGCGATCTTGACGGTCGGCGGCACGGTGGCGATCCAGTCGAGGCCGTAGAAGACGGCGAAGATCGACAGGCCGTAGAAGGTGAAGTCGCTAAAGGGCAGATAGACCAGCGACAGGCCGCGCAGGCCGTAATACCAGAAGAGCAGCCAGCGATTGTCGAAGCGGTCGGAGAGCCAGCCGGAGCCGATGGTGCCGAAGAAATCGAAGATGCCCATGACGGCAAGCACGCTGGCGGCGGCCACCGGCACGATGCCGAAATCGCCGCAGAGCGTGACGAAATGCGTCTGGACCAGGCCGTTGGTGGAGAGTCCGCAGATGAAGAAGGTGGCGGCCAGGATCCAGAAGGTCGAGCTTGTGGATGCTTCCTTCAGAATGGTGATCGGCGAGGCGAGCGCCGCCTTCAGGTTCTTCGTGGCGGGTGGCGGTGGCGTGACGTGGATCTCGCCGACGAGCGGCAGGTTGATGTCCGACGGCCGGTCGCGCATCAAAAGCAGCACGACCAGGGCTGCGACGACGATCATGCCGCAGACGAAGATGACGGTGGCGCGCCAGCCGTAGCGCGTCGTCAGCTCGGCCATCAGTGGCAGGAAGACGAGCTGGCCGGTGGCGGAGCTTGCCGAGAGCATGCCGATGACAAGGCCGCGATGCTTGGTGAACCAGCGCGTCGAGACCGTGGCGGCGAGCACCATGGCGGTGAGGCCAGTGCCGAAGCCGACGATGATCCCCCAGCAGAGCAGTAGCTGCCAGACCTCGGTCATGAATAGCGAGCCGATGAAGCCGACGCTGATGGTGGCGAGCGCGAAGACGATGACCTTGCGGACGCCGAAATAATTCATGAAGGCGGCGGCGAAGGGACCCATGAGGCCGAACAGCACGAGCCGGACGGCGAGCGCGGAGGAAATGGACGAGGTGCTCCAGCCGAACTCGTCTTGCAGCGGCTTGATGAGCACGCCGGGGGCACCCATGGCGCCTGCGGTGACGAGCATGGTGAGGAAGGTGGCGCCGACGACGACCCATCCGTAATGGATGTTGCGGCGGGCCAGCGTCGAGGCGAGGACTGTGGAGACCATGGGATGCGTTCCAGTGGGGTTTCGTGTTTCGGCGGTCAGGATCGGGAAAGGTCGGCAGCTGCCGAAAGGGATGGCGATGTCATGTTCGCTTGTACCGCAATGCCCTTCTCCCGGCTTGAACGATTGTGCAATGACGTTTAGATGATAGGGATCATATTTGTTGCACATTCATGATGGCCATCATATAAATTGTCAATCAAGATTTATTGAAGCTCTGATGGAGTTTTTTGATGAGAGTGAGCCGGGAAAAATTCGCCGAAAACCGTGAGAAGATCCTCGCGGTGGCGGGGGAGCTTTTTCGTGAAAAGGGTTTTGACGGCATTGGTGTCGCCGACATCATGAAGGCGGCCGGGCTGACGCATGGCGGTTTCTACGGCCATTTCGAATCGAAGGACGAACTGGCCTGCGAGGCCAGCAAGGCGGTGGTATCCCGCTCGCTGGAGCGCTGGAAGGAAGTGGTCGACGATGCGCCGGGTGAGCCGCTGGATGCGCTGCTTACGCATTATCTGTCGCATCGCAATGTCGTGGAGCATGCGACCGGCTGCGTCTTCGCGGCGTTGACGCAGGAGGTCAGCCGTCACGGCCCGAAAATGCAGTCGACCTTTACTGGTGGCCTGATGGGCATGGCGGCGATCCTCGAGGAGATCACGCCTGGCGAAACGCCGGAGGAGCGCCGCCGCAAGGCGCTTGTCAGCCTTTCGGCCATGGTCGGCGCCGTCATCCTGGCACGGGCAATGGATAATCCCGATCTATCGCAGGAGTTCCTCGCCGCCACCCGGCAGGAACTGACGCCCACGCCGGAGAGCGGCAAGGAATGATGTTGGTCTAGAACGGTTCCGCGTTTCATGGAATCGCGGAACCGTTCTATCTCTTTGCTTTTACGCAATTCCGGACGGAAAACCGCTTCGCACTTTTCCTGGAATTGCTTTAATCGCGGAAGGCGAGAAGTCCGTTGGCCTCGACGATCTCGGTGATCTTGCCGTCGGGAGCGACTTCCAGCAGTTCGGCCCGGAGTGCTGCCTCGAAGTCCGCCAGTTTATCGCCAAGCGCCTGCGGCGAGGTGGAGGACATCGAGAAGACCCGGCCGACGATATCCTCGATGTCGCGCTCATAGTCCCTGATGATACCGATGCGCTCGAGATTGCGGAAAGGCGAGGCAAACAGCATGGTTTCATGCGGCGCCCATGTCTTGCCCTTGCGCAGCAGCCGTTCCTCGTGGCGCTCCGGCGAAAAAGTCTCCGCCAGCTTGTCGACGATACCGCGCCAGTCCGGGCTCGCCACGATCGTCTTGTCATGGAACAGCACGACCGCGCCATCAGGCTCGATCAGCTTGTCGAGTGCTGCGAGCGTCGCCGGGCGATCCATCCAGTGGAAGGAACGGCCCATGATGCAGAGACGCAGTTTGCCGATATCAGGCCCGAGATCATAGGAAGATCCTTGGCGGACCGTAATCTCGACGCCGGCTTCCTTCGCGCCGGTTTCAGCGGCGGCGAGCATTTCCGGCTCGGGGTCCATGGCGGTGACAGTGGCACCCTCGAGCCGCGCGAAGGCGATGCCGAGTTGGCCAGGGCCGCAGCCGAGATCAAGCACATGGCCGCCTGTTTTCAGGCCACTGCGCTCGGCGACGCGAGCGATCAGGGTGTCCGGATAGGGGATGCGATAGCGTAGGTAATAGGCCGCGGTGGACTGAAAACGCCGCGCTTCGAAGGGCATGGTGGTCATGGGAAGGATCCTCGGGGGCAGGGAGCCTTAACCTGTTATGGCTCAACTGTGACCGGGGCGTGAAATAACGTTTGCGCGATTTGCGGCGGGCTCAATTGGCTTCGGAGATTGGGACCGCCCCTCACCCTAGCCCTCTCCCCGCAGGCGGGGCGAGGGGACCGCTCGGCGTTTGCTCTTCTCTCCCATTCACTCATGACACACTGACTGAATGCGATAACCCCCTCTCCCCGCATTGACGAGAAGAGGGTTGGGGTGAGTGGTCAGGCACATCGTTGCCGCAACCGCAGCCGTGCCTGACCAGCATTCAAAATGCTCACTTAAACCCAGCAACTCCATGCGGAACATAGGGCGATTCCAGCGCTTCGATCTCTTCCGGCGTCAGTTTGACGGCCAGCGAGGCGATGGCGTCGGCGATGTGGCCGGGCTTGGAGGCGCCGACGATCGGGGCGGTGACGGCGCTTTTCTGCAGGATCCAGGCGGTGGCGACCTGGGCGCGGGCAATGCCGCGAGCCTTGGCGATCACGCCGACGGCCTCGACGACCTTGCGGTCGGATTCGAGCGCCTGGGTGTAGAGGGTCTTGCCGAATTCATCGGTTTCCGTGCGCGCCGTCGCCTCATCCCAGTCGCGGGTGAGGCGGCCACGGGCCAGCGGACTCCAGGGGATAACGGCGATCTTCTGGTCTTCGCAAAAAGGCAGCATTTCGCGCTCCTCCTCGCGATAAAGCAGGTTCAGGTGATCCTGCATGCTGACGAATTCGGTCCAGCCATTGAGGCGCGAGGTGTAGATCGCCTTGGCGAACTGCCAGGCATACATCGAGGAGGCGCCGATATAGCGGGCTTTGCCGGCCTTGACGACATCGTGCAGCGCTTCCAGCGTTTCCTCGATCGGCGTCGTATAGTCCCAGCGGTGGATCTGGTAGAGGTCGACATAGTCGGTGCCGAGGCGGCGCAGGCTGTTGTCGATCTCATCGAAGATCGCCTTGCGCGACAGGCCGGCGCCGTTCGGGCCGGGACGCATGCGGTTGAACACCTTTGTTGCGAGCACGATGTCTTCGCGGCGGGAAAAATCCTTGATGGCGCGGCCGACGATCTCCTCCGACGAGCCGTTGGAATAGGTGTTCGCCGTATCGAGGAAATTGATGCCGGCCTCGATCGCCTGTCGCAGCAGCGGACGGCTTTCCTCTTCCTTCAGCGACCAGGCGTGCGTGCCCTTGTCGGGGGCGCCATAGGTCATGCAGCCCAGACAGATGCGGGACACTTCAAGACCGGTTTTGCCAAACTTTACATATTCCATCGATCGTCTCCATCCTGTTCCGGATATCCGAGAGGCTCCGCCCATGCGGGAAGCAGGGCGGATGAAAGTATCAAACGCAGACTAGCAGAGCTTGATGTCGCCGATTAACTCAATAATTCGCGATAAGCCCAGCGCTCGCGCTCAACGAAGATAGTGCAGCCCTGGGGATTGTCATATAAGGGCATTCAAATGCAGGTGCTGGTTGTGTAACGATATCCGCCCGAGCAGCCGGAGAGCTTCCATGCGTTTCATCCGATTCTTCCGAGATCGCCGCCCCCTTGCCGCTGGGATCATCGGCCTGGTCCTTGGGCCAGCCATGGTCATGGCCTATCTCGGCAAGGGACGCCTGGCCGTTGCCTATCTCCTGCTCTCCAATCTGGCGGTGTTTTTCGCAGTCTTTGCGCTGCCGCAATTGACCCTGATGGCGGCTGCGGCGGTAGCGGCGGGGTGCTTCCATCTGCTCGGCTGCATCCACGGCTATTTGCTGGCGCGAAGAGGAACAGCCGATTGGCAATATCGCTGGTTCTCCCGCTGGTACAATATTTTCCTGTTTTTCTGGCTGTTGCCGATCGTCGTCGTGCTCCTCATCCGCTCCTTCGTCGCCCAGCCGTTCACGATCCCTTCCGGCTCGATGATGCCGACGCTGACGCCGGGCGATTATGCCTTCGTGACGAAATTCAATTACGGCTATGGCCGCTATTCCTTCCCGTACCGGGCCGATTGGATTCCGCTGAAAATGTTCGGTGCGAAGCCCGAGCGAGGCGACGTCGTCCTTTTTGCCTATCCTCCGACGCCGGAGGTCGACTATGTGAAGCGCGTCATCGGATTGCCCGGCGATCACATCCAGATGAAGGGCGGAATCCTCTTCATCAATGGACAGGCCGTGCCGCGCGATGCCGAGGGCACGATCACATCGACTTACAGCATGGAACCGGGCGTGCTTCCCGTCTTCGGTGAGGTGCTGGACAATGGCGCCCGTTACCGGACGCTCGATCTCTCACCGAATTCGCGAGGGGACAACACCGATGAATACATCGTGCCCGAGGGATACTATTTCGTCATGGGCGACAATCGTGACAATTCCAACGATAGCCGCTTCGATGTCGGCTTCGTGCCGGAGGCGAATATCTATGGCAAGTTCTGGCTATTGTTTCACCGCGACGGCACGAAGACCGGCTGGTCGCTTGTGCGTTAGGCGGGCAGTTGCGTTCGGTGGAAGTTGGGCTATCCCAATTGTTTTCTTGAATAGCCCGCTCGGGAAGTGTTAGCTGCGCTGCAACATTTTTCCGGAATTCCGCATGAAACTGCCCCCGCGCGACACCTATGAGGCCCTTTATCGTGATTTTCGCTGGGAGATTCCGGCGAAATTCAACATCGGGCGCGCGGTCTGCGACGATTGGGCCGAGCGGGAGCCGGAGCGGATCTGCCTCGAACATTTCAGCCCCGACGGCCGTCATCTCACCCTGACCTATGGTGAGCTGCGCGAACGCTCCGCCGCCTTCGCCAACGCCCTGACGATGCTTGGTGTTGAGCGCGGCGACCGGGTGGCGCTGCTCTTGCCGCAAAGCTTCGAGACGGTTGTCGCGCATGTGGCGATTTATAAGATGGGCGGGATTGCCCTGCCGCTGGCGCTGCTGTTTGGTGCGGAGGCACTGGAATATCGGCTGAAGGTTTCGGGTGCCTCGGTGATCGTCACCAATCGGTTCGGCCTCGAACGGCTGCGGCCGATCCGCGACCGCCTGCCGGAACTGGTTCATGTGATCAGCATCGATGGCGGCGAGGAGGGGGTGGCCGGCTTTGCCGATCTCATCGCCGCGCATCCGCCGCTTTTCGAGGTCGCCGATACCGGGCCGGACGATCCGGCGCTGATGATTTTCACCTCCGGCACGACCGGGCCGCCCAAGGGCGCGCTGCATGGTCACCGTGTTCTGCCGGGGCATATTCCCGGCATGCAGTTTGCTCACGAGGGTTTTCCGCAGCCGGGCGACAAGCTCTGGACGCCGTCGGACTGGGCCTGGGCGGGCGGTCTTCTGAACGCGCTGTTGCCAAGCCTGATGCTCGGCGTGCCCGTCGTCTCCTCGCCGGCGCAGAAATTCGATGCGTATACGGCTTTCCGCATCATGGCCGAGATGGGCGTGCGCAATGCCTTCATTCCGCCGACGGCGCTGCGGCTGCTGAAATCGATCGACAATCCCCAAGCGCTTTATGACCTGAAGCTGCGCACTATTGGTTCGGCTGGAGAGGCGCTCGGACGCGAGACCTATGAATGGGCGCGGTCCGCGCTCGGCGTCACCGTCAACGAATTCTTCGGCCAGACCGAGTGCAATTTCGTTCTGTCCTCCAGCGCTGCATTCGATGTCAGCCGTGGTGGCGCGACCGGCAAGCCCGTGCCCGGCCATCGCGTTGCGATCGTCGATGCCGAGGGCCGGGAGATGCCGATGGGCGAGATCGGCCAGATCGCCATCCAGCGACCCGATCCGGTGATGTTTCTCGGCTATTGGCAGGATGAAAAGGCGACGCAGGCGAAATTTGCCGGCGACTGGATGCTGACCGGCGATCTCGGCCGGCAGGACGCGGACGGCTATGTCTCTTTCATCGGCCGCGATGATGATGTCATCACCTCCTCCGGCTATCGTATCGGCCCTAGCGAGATCGAGGATTGTCTCGGCGGTCATCCGGCCGTGCAGCTGGCGGCCGCCGTCGGCAAGCCGGATGCGGTCCGCACGGAAATCGTCAAGGCCTATCTGGTGCTGGTGCAGGGCCACGCGCCGAGCGAGGCGCTGGCCACGGACATTCGCAACTGGGTGAAGACGCGGCTCTCCATGCATGAATATCCGCGCGAGATCGAATTCGTCGACGAATTGCCGCTGACGACCTCCGGCAAGGTGATCCGCCGCTTGCTGCGCGACCGCGCCGCCGCCGAGGCCGTTGATACGAAGGACTAGCTTATTTTCGTAATTCCGGACGGAAAACTGCTTGCCGCATTTTTCCTGGAATTGCTAGCGCTTCGTCAGCGAGAGAATCTTCTGGCGCAGCAGCTTCGCCATGTTGCGAGTGCTGCGATACATATGCAGCTGCGCCGCCACCTGCCGCACGTCGCGGTCGCCGTTCTGGGTCAGGCCGATGATCAGCGTGCCCATGTCCTCGCGCTCCTGCCAGAAGCGGCTCATGACGGGATGGTCTGGTGCTGCGCAGGAATCGGAGCGAACGATATTGGCGTCGTCGAGATGCCATTCCGTGAGCTCGCCCAGCAACAGCTTGCCCGGTGAGAAGCGGGCGTAGTCCTCATTATAGGCGGTCTTCCAAGTATAGGCTTCGCCGCCCATCATCAGCACGATCATCGAGGCGATTGCCCGACCGTTGAGGTCGATGGTGTGAATACGCACGGCGTCGACAGCGGCGAGGTTGGAGACTGCTTCGCGGGCAAAGGCTGCGTGGTGACGATCGGTCACCAACGCGCTGCGCTTCTTGCCCTTCCAGCCGCTCGCCTCCAGCGCGAGGAATTCCTCCATGCGCTGATGGATTTCGCGCGGCTGGCGGGCGACGGAGTAGACGACCTCGCCATGGCTTTCCAGCAGGCGCCACTGGCGACGCATTTCACGCAGGTGCGCGTTCGAGATCGTCCGCTTGAGATAGGCGAGCGCATCGTCGCTGCTGTGGAGCATCGGCCGCTGATAGGGGTTGGCGACGGTCAGCGGCAGGTTGCGGCCGATGGCGACGGCCTTTGCCATCTGTGCGAAACGGCCGTTCAGCCGGATATCCGGCAGCACCAGCATCGTCGGTAGTTGCAACTCGCGCTGGATCAGCGCCTCGAAGAGATTGTCGAGTGTTTCGCCGGCCTCCTCGGCATCCACCAGCGGCGTGCCGAGCGGTCCGAAGGAATTCGACCAGACGCGGATGATCGACGGGCCGATGGCAAAACCCGGCTTGTCGACGGTGAAGGGCATCAGCAGGCGCATGCGGCTGCGGGCGCCGCTCTGGTCGCGCATTAGTGCAAGGCGGATATGCCGATCCTCGAGGCGCGGCATGGCCGGCGCCAGGAAGCGGCCGGAGAAGAAGACATTCGGCTCCATCGCGCGGTTGGAAAGGAAATCCAGCTCGTCCTGCAGCTCATAGCCGAGCTTGCCGGGATAGAGGCAGAGTTCGCGGCCGGTTCGGCCGACTTCCACACGGGCCTCGGCCTTGGGCGGTTCGAAATGCAGCGCCGCAAGCGTATGCGTGAGCGCATTGACTTGGCTGTCAGTGCTTTCGGTGAAGGGAGCGCGTGCCATGGTCAGAGTGCTCCGCTGGTTGCTGGTGTTGTCGGTCCGCGGATGAGGGCGAAAAGCACGATGCCGAGTGTGCGACGCACGGCAATGTGCAGCAGCACGGCTTCGATGGCCATGGCGCTCGCCGTGGCGATGGCTGCACCTTCGATCCCGAAATGCGGAATGAGCAGGAGGTTGAGGCCGATATTGGCGACGAGCGCTGCGGCATAGAGATAGACGCAGAGCATCTGTCGGTCCGCCATCATCAATAGTATCTCCGCTGGGCCGACCAATGCCCTCACGAGTACGCCGGCAAGGAGAATGGCGATGACCACCTGGCCCTCGATAAAGGCGGCGCCGAAGAGCGAGAGCAGGAATTGCCCTGCGGTCAATACAACAAGGCCGAGGGCCAGCGCCGGAAAGAAGGTCCAGCGCGTGGCCTCGGTCGCGTAGGCTGCAAGCTTGGTACGGTCATTCTCGGCGATGATGGCGGCAAAGCGCGGGCCGATGGCGGCCTTGACGGCGAAATAGACGAAATGCACCAGCGCCATGATCTTGGCGGCGGCGAAATAGACGGCGACTTCGCCGGGATCAAGGAAGATGCCGACCACCACGACATCGGAATTGGTCAGCAGATAGCCGACGCCCTCGACCAGGAAGACCGGGAAGGCGACGGCGAGCCAGGCGTTGAACTCGATGGCTTTCGGTCCATTCGGATAATGACGGCGCAGGCGGAAGGTGACGGCGAGATATTGGCAGAGCACGGTGACGAATGCCGCCGCGAGCGCGGCTGCCATGGCAGTGACCGCATCATGCGCGGCGCCAGTGAGGATCGCGGCCAGCATGAAGAGTAGGATCAGCGTTGGGCGGATGAGGAAGGTCGGGCTCAGCGCCATGACCGGCCAGTGATTGGCACGCGCCGTACCATCAAGCACGTCACCGAGCGCGATCATCGGCACGGCGATGAGGCCGAGGAAAATCGGCATCACATAATAGCTCTCCATCATGCCGCTGCAGGCATAGAGTGCCGCCATGCCGACCAGCGCCAGCCCGCCGGCAACGGAGAGCACGAAGAGGCGCGCGGTCCGGTTCAGCCCGCGAATGGCGTCATGATTGCCGCTCGCGTCATACTGCGGCAGGAAACGGATGATCGCGGTCGGAAAGCCGAGGCAGGCGAGGTTGCCGAAGAGGATCATCAACACCCAGACGAAGACGAAGATGCCGTATTCGAAGCGGCCCATCATGCGGGCAAGCGCGATCTGCGAAACAAAGGCGAGGGCGGCGCCGGCGATGCGGATGGCAAAGGCAATGAGCGCCATGCGTTGAGAGATGGATTTTTCGTCAGTGCCGGTGAAGAGAGGGGCGAGTTTGCGCAAATAAGGAGACAGCACGATCCGCAGCCCGGACGGCAGCATTCTCTCTGCTGTTTGAAAGACCGTCATGATCGTTACGCAATACTTTAAATATGAGCTCAACCTCGCGATAGTTTTGGCAGAGGAGGGTTAAGAATCGGTTCTCCCGGCAGGTAAAAATGAAATGGCGGGCACAGGGCGGCGATGTGTTCACCAAATGCGCCATCTGGCGGTAGCAGCGATCGGCGCATCGGCATGCCTGCCACCCTTTCTATGGTCGCGCAAGAATCGGGTGGCCTGTGGCGCGCCGGCGTGCAGAGTCGACAGGCCACGAATGGAGGACCGGATGCTCACGCTTTACGATTACTTGCCATCGCAGAACGGCTGGAAGGTCAGGGTACTGTTTGGGCTGCTGAATATTCCGTACCATAGTCGCTTGGTGTCGATTTTTGAGGGCGGGGGTCGTACCGATGCTTTTCTCGATCTTAACCCCGCAGGTGGCATTCCCGTTCTGGAGCTGGAGGACGGGCGGACGATCGCTGAATCAAACGCAATCCTTGCCTATCTCGCCGACGGCACGCCGTTTCTTCCGGTGGACCGCTATCAACGCGCCAAGGTCATGCAGTGGCTGTTCTTCGAGCAATATCACGTCGAACCGGTCATCGGGACGCTACGCTTCTGGACGCTGACGGGACGGCTTGAGATAAATCAGGCCATGGTCGCCGCCAAACGCGCAGCCGGAACCCGTGCTCTCGCCGCGCTGGAGCGTGGCCTCACAAAGACGCCGTTTCTTGTCGGCAAGAAGTTTTCGATCGCGGATATCGCGGTCTACGCCTATGGCCACCGGGCAGAGGATTGCGGCTTCGGTCTCACCGACTATCCGGCGCTTGCCGCCTGGTTTGATCGCGTGCGGGAGGTTATCGGTTCCGGCTATCCGATCTATCCATACAGCGACGATCCACATTCCGCTGTCTGAGCGCAATGGCTTACCTATGAGGTTGCTGCTTGGACGCGATCAGATTTCCTGAATGCCGCCAGGCGGCGGCATTCTATTCATCGCTGTCGGATCATGAAGCCTCAAACGGCGTCGTTTCTTTCAAACATCGGTGACAATGCCTTTGTAGCTGGTGCTGCGGACGATCATCGCGTCATCGTGCGATTTTTTGGGGCGCATCCTTATCCGATACGAGCCGGCCACCCTTGGCCCAGTGTTCGCGAGAAATCTCGCTGATCAGTACATCCACACTGTCCGTCGGGCAGGCAAGCGTTTCAGCGGTAATCTGAGTGACCTTGCGGACGAAATCACGCTTTTGTTCGAGCGTTCGGCCTGGATGCATTTCGAGGTGAATTGTCGGCATTGGAGAGCTCCTGTTTCACTGCCTTCTCGAACTGAGATGGCTGAGGCAAGGGAACTATGACCGCTAGCCTGCCTCTGATAAACGTGTTCTATGTTCATTCATTTAGAACCACTGGGTTTATAATATGGATAAATTATCCGGCATGACCATGTTCGTGCGGGTGGTTGAACATGGCAGCTTTAGCGCCGCGGCGGACGCCGCCGGCGTGTCGCCGACCATGGCGGGCAAGCAAATCCGGGCAATAGAGGCAAGCTTGGGAGCCCGCCTGCTGCACCGGACCACCCGGCGGCAGCAGCTAACTGAAATCGGTCGTTTGTATTACGAGCGCTGCAAGCAAGTGTTGGCCGACGTGCAGCTGGCTGACGCAAGCGCAAGCGAATTGCAGGCCGAGCCTCGTGGTCTCCTGCGCATCGTCTCTCCCGTTACCTTCGGAAGTCATCGTCTGATGCCGGCGCTTTCCGATTATCTCGCCATGTATCCCGCCGTCAGCGTGGACCTCATGCTGGACAATGGGACGCCCGACTTGTCGCGAGAAGGATGTGAACTTGCAATCAGGATAGGCGCGGTTGCCGAGGCCGATCTGGTGGCGCGTCCTCTACAGCCATATCGAAGAATAATGGCTGCGTCCGCGACCTATCTGGAGCGCCGGGGTACACCGATGCACCCCAGGGATCTCCCCGCGCATGACTGTCTCGGCCTCTCCTATTGGCGCCACCGGGACCAGTGGCACCTGTTCGGCCCGGATGGCGAGTGGCGGTCGGACGTGAGCGGGCGATTGTCCGCCGACAATGGCGATGCGCTGCGCGTGGCGGCCCTGAACGGAGCGGGCATCGTTCTTCAGCCGGAAGTCATGCTTGCTGATGATCTCGCCAGAGGCCGGCTTGTGCAGGTTCTGCCCGAATGGACGCCCGTCGCCTCGCCGATGTACCTGCTATATGCCGTGGATCGTCGGCCGACCGCGAAGCTGCGCAGCATGATCGATTTCCTGCTGAAACGCTTTGGCGCATCCGCAGAATAGCTAGTCTCGCGGTTCATTGTTCGGGAGTTTCGGGCGAGGAATGCGCAAAAAAATGCCGCCCTGAAGGCGGCATTTTGATTGTGCTGAGAGATTGCGAAATCTCAAACCACTTCGTTGTTCTCGAATGCTCCGTGGCAATGCTTGTACTTCTTGCCGGAGCCGCAGGGGCAGGCCTCGTTGCGGCCGATGCGGCCCCAGGTCGTCGGGTTCTGCGGGTCGCGATTTTCCGGAGAGACGACGGTTTCGTTGATCATAGTGAGCGGCGCGAACTCGTCTTGGCCGGTGGTGGCGTCGATATGGCTCCCGTGCATCGCGGGGGGCTGCGGCTCGGCCGGCTGCTGCACCAGCTCGACGCGCGAAAGCTGCGCGGTGACGGCCTGGCGAAGATTGTTCAACAGGGCCTGGAACAGCTCGAAGGCTTCGGCCTTGTATTCCTGCAGCGGATCGCGCTGGGCGTAGCCGCGGAAGCCGATGACGGAGCGCAGGTGATCGAGGTTGACGATGTGCTCGCGCCAGAGATTGTCCAGTGTCTGCAGCACGATGGAGCGCTCGACATAGGTCATGATCTCGGGGCCGAAGCGCTCGGCCTTTTCAGTGGCAGCCTTTTCAGCGACTTCCGTCAGGCGGGCGCGAATGTCGTCCTCGGCAATGCCTTCTTCCTTGACCCAAGCGTCGATCGGCAGGTCCAGGTCGAAGAAGTTGGCGACGGCGGTCTTCAGGCCGTCTGCATCCCACTGTTCGGCATAGGCGCGCTCCGGAATATGCTTGGCGACCAGATCCTCGATGACGTCGTGACGCATGTCGCCGACGGTCTCCGTGAGATCGGTCGCATCCATCAGCTCGACGCGCTGCTCGAAGATGACCTTGCGCTGATCGTTCAGCACGTCGTCATACTTCAGAACGTTCTTGCGGATGTCGAAGTTACGGGCTTCGACCTTCTTCTGAGCGCGTTCCAGGGCCTTGTTGATCCAGGGATGGACGATGGCTTCGCCTTCCTTGAGACCGAGCTTCTGCAGCATGCCGTCCATGCGGTCGGAGCCGAAGATGCGCATCAGGTCGTCCTGGAGCGACAGGTAGAATTTCGAGCGGCCCGGGTCGCCCTGACGGCCGGAACGGCCGCGCAGCTGGTTGTCGATGCGGCGGCTTTCATGGCGTTCGCTGGCAATAACATAGAGACCGCCGGCGGCGATCGAGCGCTGCTTGAGTACCTGGATTTCCTCGGCAATCCTGGCGATCGCCGCGTCACGCTCGGGGCCGGGCTCCACGTCATGCAGGTCGCGCTCGACGCGCATTTCGAGGTTGCCGCCGAGCTGGATGTCGGTGCCGCGACCGGCCATGTTGGTGGCGATCGTCACGGCACCGGGAACGCCGGCCTGGGCGACGATATAGGCTTCCTGCTCATGGTAGCGGGCGTTCAGGACCTGGAAATTGTTGAAGCCCTGCTTGCGCATCAACTCAGCGAGAAGTTCCGACTTTTCGATCGAGGTGGTGCCGACGAGCACCGGCTGGTCGCGCTTATGCGCCTCCAGGATCTCGGCAATGATCGCCTTGAACTTCTCTTCATGCGTACGATAGACCTCGTCGTCCTCGTCGATACGCTGGATCGGCAGGTTGGTCGGCACTTCGACCACTTCGAGGCCGTAGATGTTGCCGAATTCTTCGGCTTCCGTCGAGGCCGTGCCGGTCATGCCGGCGAGCTTGCCGTACATGCGGAAATAGTTCTGGAAGGTGATCTGCGCCAGCGTCTGGTTTTCCGGCTGGATCTGAACCCGTTCCTTGGCTTCCAACGCCTGATGCTGGCCGTCCGAATAACGCCTGCCCGGCATCATGCGGCCGGTGAATTCGTCGATGATGACGACTTCGTCGTTGCGGACGATGTAGTCCTTGTCGCGCTGGAACAGCTTGTGGGCCTTGAGCGCGTTATTGATGTGGTGAACGATCGCGACGTTTTCGACGTCGTAGAGCGATTCACCCTTCAAGAGGCCGGCATCGCGCAGCATGGTTTCAAGCTTCTCGGTGCCGTCTTCGGAGAAGTTGGCCGAGCGCTGCTTTTCATCGATCTCGTAGTCGTCCTTCGTCAGGCCCGGAATGAAGGCGTCGATGGTGGTGTAGAGATCGGAGCGGTCGTCGAGCGGGCCGGAAATGATCAGCGGCGTGCGCGCTTCGTCGACCAGGATCGAGTCCACTTCGTCGACGATCGCGAAATTGTGACCACGCTGCACCATCTGGCCGCGATCATATTTCATGTTGTCGCGCAGATAGTCGAAGCCGAGTTCGTTGTTGGTGGCGTAGGTGACGTCGCAGGCATAGGCCTCACGGCGTTCGTCATCCGACAGGCCGTGGACGATGACGCCGGTGCGCATGCCGAGGAATTCGTAGAGGCGGCCCATGGTGGCGCTATCGCGCTGTGCCAGGTAGTCGTTGACGGTGACGACATGCACGCCCTTGCCGGCAAGGGCGTTCAGATAGACCGGCAGGGTTCCGACCAGGGTCTTGCCTTCGCCGGTCTTCATCTCGGCGATGGCGTTGGAATGCAGGATCATACCGCCGACGAGCTGTACGTCAAAAGGTCGCATGCCGAGGACACGCCGCGAGGCTTCGCGCGCCACGGCGAAGGCCGGAACGAGGAGATCGTCGAGCGTCTTGCCGTCGGCGAGCTGCTGGCGGAACTCGACCGTCTTGGCGGCCAAAGCTTCGTCGGACAAAGCGCGCATCTGCTCTTCGAGCGCGTTGATCGCAACGACATTCGGCTGGAACGACTTGACCCGGCGGTCGTTGGACGAGCCAAACAACTTGCGGGCAATTCCACCTAGGCTGACCATGTGACTGGTCCTTTCTGAGATTTCATCCTGTCGTTTTCTGCTTTATTCATCTCCGAAAAAATCGGGAGTACAGCACAAAACGCCCGGAAACTGTTCTGGACGCGAGGTTGCGTGACAGATAAGAGGGGGGTCGATTGATGTCAACGGGAATTGGCCGATACAGAAAGGCCACATTCTCCTGCTGAAGGCTTTTTTCCTGCCGGATTCACAGCTTCGAGCCGGTCGAGACCACCGAAAGGTTATTTTATGCTGAACTATAATAAACTTGCCGCGGTTGCTTTCGCAACATTCGTTACCTTGCATGCGCCGGCCTTTGCCGATGATGCGAAGGATCCGGTTGTCGCCAAGGTCGGCGATGTCGAAATCCATCAGTCCGAACTCAATCTTGCGATCGCCAACCTCGATCCGCAGCTCGGCCAGCTTCCGGACGACCAGAAGAAGGTTGCCGCGCTTTCGGCTTCGATCGACGTCAAGCTGCTCGCCAAGGACGCCGCCGCAGAAAAGCTCGACCAGACGCCGGACTTCCAGTCGCATATGGCCTATCTACGTGACCGCGAGCTGCACAATGCCTACTTCAAGGCTCATGTGGCCGACGCCATCACCGACGATGAAGTCAAGGCTCGCTACGACAAGGAAGTCGCCGCCCTGCCGAAGCAGGAAGAAGTTCATGCCCGCCACATCCTGGTGAAGACCGAGGACGAAGCCAAGGCGATCATCAAGGAACTCGACGCCGGCAAGGATTTCGCCACGCTCGCCAAGGAAAAGTCCACCGACCCGAACAAGGCCGATGGCGGTGATCTCGGCTATTTCGCCCATGGCCGCATGGTCAAGGAATTCGAAGACGCAGCCTTCGCGCTGCCGGTTGGCACCTACACCAAGACCCCGGTCAAGAGCGATTTCGGCTGGCACGTCATCAAGGTTGAAGACAAGCGCGTTGCTCCTCCTCCGCCGTTCGACCAGGTGAAGGATCAGGTTCGTCAGCTCGTCATGCGCGACAAGTATCTTGAGCTTCTGAACAAGGCCAAGCAGGAATCGAAGGTCGTCATCAGTGACCCGGCGCTCAGCAAGGCCTATGAAGACGCGCAGAAGCAGCAGGATGCAGCACCGGCGGACGACGCCATTGCGCCTGACGCCCAGCCGCAGCAGTAAGCAGTCGCAGTCACAACCATCTGGGCCCGGTTTTTCCGGGCCCTTCATTATCAGGTGGCCTCATGTCCGGTTCCGTCTCTCCGCTTGCTCCCAAATCCTTTACTGCCATGCCGGCTTTGCGCGGCGTGCGCATGATCACGGCGTCCGCCGGTATCAAGTACAAGAACCGGACCGATGTCCTGCTCATGGTGTTCGACAAGCCGGCCACGGTTGCCGGTGTCTTCACCCGCTCGAAGTGCCCGTCGGCTCCCGTCGATTTCTGTCGCTCGAACCTGGCCCATGGCATCGCCCGCGCCGTCGTCGTCAATTCTGGCAATGCCAATGCCTTTACCGGCCTCAAGGGTCGCCAGGCGACCGAGCTCACCGCCAAGTCGGCGGCTGCCGCCGTCGGCTGCGACGAGAACGAAGTTTACCTCGCCTCGACCGGCGTCATCGGCGAGCCGCTCGACGCGACCAAGTTTGCCGGCGTGCTCGACACCATGGCGAAGGACGCAACCGGCGACTTTTGGTTCGAAGCTGCCAAGGCGATCATGACCACGGATACCTATCCGAAGGTCGCGACCCGCAGCACCGAGATCGGCGGCGTCAAGGTCACCATCAACGGCATCGCCAAGGGCGCCGGCATGATCGCGCCCGACATGGCGACGATGCTGTCCTTCGTCGTCACCGACGCCGACATTTCCGCTTCCGCCCTGCAGGCTCTGCTCTCCGACGGCGTCGGCCCGAGCTTCAATTCGATGACCATCGACAGCGATACGTCGACCTCGGACACGCTGATGCTGTTTGCCACAGGCGCTGCCGCTGCCGACGGCCAGGCGCATATCGAGCGCGCCGACGATCCGAAGCTTGCCGGTTTCCGCGCGGCGCTGAACGAGCTCCTCAAGGACCTCGCCATCCAGGTCGTCCGCGACGGCGAGGGCGCCACCAAGATGTTGGAGATCACGGTCACCGGCGCCGAGAGTGATGCCAGCGCCAAGCGCATCGCGCTCTCGATCGCCAATTCGCCACTGGTCAAGACGGCCGCCGCCGGCGAGGACGCCAATTGGGGTCGTATCGTCATGGCTGTCGGCAAGGCCGGTGAAGTGGCTGACCGCGACAAGCTTGCCATCTGGTTCGGCGATGTCCGCGTTGCCGTCGACGGCGAGCGCGACGCCACCTATTCCGAGGAGGCCGCTTCCAACGTGATGAAGCGGCAGGATATTCCCGTGAAAGTCGACCTCGGGCTCGGCAATGGCCGTGCAACGGTCTGGACCTGCGACCTCACCAAGGAATATGTTGCCATCAATGGCGACTACCGGAGCTGATATTGAACTGATGCATGCGCTGTCCTCTATGAACAAACTGCCTTTGGTGCGCAGGCTCGAAGCCGTTGGTTTCCGGGCCTGGCCTGCCTCGTCCGTGCAGTATGACGGCAGCTGGCAGGTACGGCTGACGGCGGGTCATCCGTCGAAGCGGCTGAATTGCGTCGTGCCGCTCGATCCCTCCGACCATCGCGATCTGGAAATCCGGCTGACGAAGGCGCAGCGCAAGTTCGAAGCCTATGGTCGGCTGATGGTGGTGCGCGAAACGCCGCTGGCCTCGCCGATGCTGATCGAGCTGTTGCAGAGCAAGGGCTGGACGCGGTTCGAGGAGACCATCGTCATGATCGCCGATCTCGTCGATCTCGAGCTGCCGGACGCGCTTGACCATCTGCCGAGCCACGATGTCGGCCGCTATGTCGATGCCAGCCTTCTGGTCGATCGCGCCGATCCCGCGCTCAAGCCTGCCCTGGCGGAAGTGGTGAGCGGCATCAAGCCGCCCTCGGGTCTTTTCGTCATCGAGAATGACGATGCCGGTCCGGTGGCGACGACACTCTGCGTGCAGGACAATGATCTTGCCGGCATCATGTCGGTGTCTGTTTCGGCCGAGCATCGGCGCAAGGGATTGGGTGTCGAGATCCTGACATCGGCGCTGCGCTGGGCGCGCATGCGCAGCGCCCGGACGGCCTGGCTTCAGGTTGGCGCCACCAACGACCCGGCACTGGCGCTTTATGCTCGTTTCGGTTTCCGCGAGGCCTATCGTTATTGTTACTGGCGGTCCCCGGGGGAAGCATGAGCGAAGCCGGCCGGAAGATCATTCTCGTCACCGCCTGTGCGCTGATCGACACCGATGGCCGCATTCTTCTGGCACAACGGCCGGAAGGCAAATCGCTTGCCGGCCTCTGGGAGTTTCCCGGCGGCAAGGTCGAACCTGGCGAGACACCGGAGGAGACGCTGGTGCGCGAGCTTGAGGAAGAGCTCGGCATCCAGACGAAGATCGCTTGCCTCGCGCCGCTGACCTTTGCCAGCCACACCTACGAGACCTTCCATCTGTTGATGCCGCTTTACATTTGCCGGCGTTACGAGGGCATCCCGCACGGCCGCGAAGGCCAGGCGATCAAATGGGTGCGGCCGCAGGCCCTGCGCGACTACCCGATGCCGCCGGCCGACGAGCCGTTGATCCCGTTTCTGCAGGATCTGCTGTAGGTTCAGATTTCCTTGAAGCGGAAGTTCGACTTCGAGAGATGATCGAGACTGTTTGCTGCTCCATCTCTGCCAGACAGACGTGCATTTGAGCCTCCCTGGAGCAACTCCGTCAGCATTTCCGACTGTCTGATTGAATTCCGGTGGATGGCCTCCAGATGTTCGAGCATCACGCCAAAGGCAAAAATCACGGCACCGCAAAATGCGTATAATAGAGCCGCGACCAGCCCGGCGGCAAAGCCACCAATGCCTCCAATAGCAAGCATCCAGACGGCCATCACGATCGCAAGGGCTATAACGAGGCCGCCGACAACTTTAAATAGCCCCACCATATGTTAGCTCCGCTACAACTTATGATAACAATATTTGCGCTATACGTTGCATCATGGCGAGCAAAGATCAACATCAATTTATCGGTGTATTCTGATTTTATTTACTCTTATGCGTGTTGCCGCTGGGGAGAGTTGACGTTTGATGCTGCGCCGGCTCTCTTTTGGACCTGCCGCGCGCACCTTTAACGCGCCTCGCGATGACGCATGACAAGCATGGTTAACGAAAATTAGCCATTTAATATCAATCCTATAGCCCGAATCAGAGTTGTCTCGAAATTTTACGTCTCATTAATTCGCCTGTGGATATTAAGGGATCGTTTATGACCTTCTGGCATTCAATGATCGCGATCAAGCAGTTGTTGTTTGCGTTAAAGAAGGCTTGACATCATGGACGACGATTTCTGGAAAGCTGTTCAGGAAAAAGAGCAGTCTTATTCCACATCGCGTAGGACGGGCGCGTTGAATATCGCTTTGCTGTTTGGAACAGCGGCGGTCGCGCTGTCGCTTATCCTGACGCCAATGCTGTCCGACAAGTCCAAGTCCAACGTGCTTGCCAGCGCGCCCGACCTCGACACCATGACGACTGGCTCCATTCGGCAGACGGAAGACGGTAAGCATTATACCATCCGCCGCAGCGTGCTGCAGCAGGAGCCCGGTTCGGTCTGCATCGTCCAAGGCTATGGCGCCGATGGCGGCTGCTGACCACTATAGAGGTTTAAGCCTATCGGGTGCATGAACGCGCCGGATTCGCTCGTTTTCAAATGCTAGGAGCTTGAAACGTATGCGTTCCGTTCGGCGTTTTTTTAATGACAAGACCGGTGCTACGGTCATCGAATATGGCTTGATCGCCGCTCTTATGTCGGTGGCGATCATCAGCGGTTACGGCGCTTTCGCCGGCAGCCTGACAAACATATTCAACACCGTTTCCACCACGCTTAGCGGCCCGGCAACGCCGACGAACTGATGTCGCGTGTCCGGGCGGTCAGATCCAGCTCCGTCGATCCATCTATTGCTTGAGCTTATGCTCCTCGACCTTCAGGGCATCGGCGAGCCGCGCCTTGGCTGAGCCCGGCTGTAGCGGCTTCTGCTGGCTTTCATGTGGCGTCCAGCCGGATGCATAGATGATCGTGAAAGTCGCCCTTATTCTCCCATCGGGATCGGAATAGCGCTCGGCATAAAGCTCGGCCGCGCGCAGGAAGAAGGCGCGGCTCAGCGGCTTGCGGCTACGGTCGGCAAGCGGATTGGTCATGCCCATGGCGCGCAGGTCGCGCATCAGCGCAAAGAGATTGTCGTAGCGCACCGTGTAGTTCTCCGCATCGATCACCGGCAGGGTGAAGCCGGCGCGCTGCAGCAGGCCGCCGACATCGCGGACTTCCGCAAAGGGGATGACGCGGGGGCTAGCACCGCCGGTAAGCTCGATCTCGGTGGCAAGCAGCACGTCGCGCAGCTCCTGCAGTGTGCCCAGGCCGGGGATTGCGGCCAGGAACAGGCCATCAGCCTTCAGCGCGCGGCGCACCTGGATGAAGACGCCGGGCGTGTCGTTGGTGACGTGCAGGCTGAGCGGCGACAGCACGAGGTTAACGGATTCAGCCGCCAGCGGCAGTTCCTCCAGCGGCGCGTTGATCAGTTCCTCGCCGGGAGCGGCAAAGCCGGCCTCGCTCTCGATGCGCCTGATGTGGCCGATCTTGCCGGTTGCGAGCGCCTCACGCGCCGCAATGCCGGTCGCGCCATGCAGCTCGATCGCCTCATCGAAATGCCGCTCGATGACGGAGAGCCGTTCCGCCAATTCGCGGGCGGCGATCTCCAGCAGGAAGGCGGCTTTCGTGTCTCCCTGTTTCAGCGCCCGATGTCTGCGGGTGGCGAGCAGCGATTGGTCGAACACGATGTCCATGGCGGTTTCCTGCAATCTGATCTCATCGGCGCAGCCTTGCGGCCACGCATGTTTTCCCTTCGCAAAGCCCGTGGGAAAAAGCTAGTGTCAATCATATAGGCATTGTGGGGCGCATGGGCATCATCGGGGACGAAATCACGCTGTCGAGATTGCGGGCCGGCTTGGCAAAACCGTGGCTGGCGCTCGCCGATCTCGTCTATCCGCCCGCCTGTCCCGGCTGCGGCGCCTCGACGGGCGCGCATCGCAGCCTTTGCCCGACCTGCTGGTCGGGCGTCCGCTTCGTCGAGCGGCCCTATTGCGAAGTGTTGGGCAGCCCGTTTACCCACGATCTCGGTTCGGGGATCTTGAGCGCGGAAGCGATTGCCGATCCGCCCGTCTTCGACCGGCTGCGCTCGGCGGCTATTCACGATGGTGTGGTCCGCGATCTCGTGCTTAGCTTGAAATATCGCGACCGCACCGATCTGGCGCCGATGATGGCGGGCTGGATGCTGCGGGCCAGCGACGGCATGGTTGCCGCCTGCGATGCGATCATTCCGGTGCCGCTGCATCGGGCACGGCTTTTTTCTCGCAAATACAATCAGGCGGCGGAACTGGCACGGCATCTCGCCCGGCTCTCCGGCAAGCCGCTGCTGGCGGCGACATTGCTGCGCACCAAGCGAACGAGCCAACAGGTCGGTCTCGGCGCGAAGGCGCGGCAGGACAATGTGCGCGGCGCTTTCGCCATTCCCGAAGGCCGCGCCATCGATATTCTCGACCGTCGCGTCGTGCTGATCGACGACGTTTATACGACTGGCGCGACGGTGGCGGCTGCAACACGGGCGTTGAAAAAAGCCGGTGCCTCGGATGTGACGGTTTTGACCTTTGCAAGGGCTGTCGGCGAGCTTATATGACAGATAACCTGTAATTTTCCGGAGTGGGTCATGGCATCCGTTGTCATCTATACGCGCGAGTTCTGCGGCTATTGTGCCCGGGCAAAATCCCTGCTCGAAACCAAGGGCGTCGACTATGTCGAACATAACGCCACCTATTCGCCCGAGCTGCGCCAGGAGATGATCGAGAAGGCCAAGGGCCACTCGACTTTCCCGCAGATTTTCATCAATGGCGAGCATGTCGGCGGATGCGACGATATCCATGCGCTCGATCGGGCCGGCAAGCTCGACCCGTTGCTGGCCGCCTGAACCGGATTACACTCGGAGACAATGATGACCTTCAAAGCCGCCGCCATTCAGATGTGTTCCGGTGTCGATCCGGTGAAGAACGCCGCCGATATGGCGCGGCTGGTTCGCGAGGCAGCGGCCCAGGGCGCCGTCTATGTGCAGACGCCGGAAATGACCGGCGCCGTGCAGAAGGACCGGCCGGGTTTGCGCGCCGTGCTGCGCGACGAGGCCAATGACATCATCGTCAAGACGGCGTCGGACCTCGCCAAGGAACTCGGCATCCATGTGCATGTCGGCTCGACGGCGATCCCGCTTGATGATGGCAAGATCGCCAATCGCGGCTTCCTCTTCGGGCCGGACGGCAAGCTCATCAGCCGGTACGACAAGATCCACATGTTCGACGTCGATCTCGACAATGGCGAGAGCTGGCGCGAGAGCGCGGTCTATCGGCCCGGCTCGGAGGCGCGCATCGTGTCGCTGCCTTTCGCTGAGCTTGGGTTCTCTATCTGCTACGACGTGCGCTTTCCGCAGCTCTTCCGCGCCCAGGCCGTTGCCGGTGCCGAGGTGATGACGGTGCCGGCCGCCTTCACCCGGCAGACCGGTGAGGCGCATTGGGAGATTTTGCTCCGGGCGCGGGCCATCGAGAACGGCATGTTCATCATTGCCGCCGCCCAGGCAGGCGTTCACGAGGATGGCCGCGAGACCTTTGGTCATTCGATGATCATCGACCCATGGGGCAAGGTGCTGGCGTCGGCCGGCGGTACGGGCGAGGCGGTCCTCGTCGCCGACATCGATGTCGCGGCGGTCAAATCCGCCCATGACAAGATCCCCAATCTTAAGAATGCGCGTGAGTTCTCGCTGGAGAAGATCGCGACGCCGGCGGCTGGAGGCGTCGCTGCTTGATCCGTTATTCGCTCAGCTGTGATAAGGCCCATGAGTTCGAGGGCTGGTTTTCGGAAAGCGCCGATTTCGACCGGCAGGTCGCAAGCGGTTTCCTGACCTGCCCCGTCTGCAATTCGGGTGCGATCTCCAAACTCCTGATGGCGCCGTCGGTTTCCACCGCGCGCAAGAAGGATGAGTTGCAGACGCTTGCCATGGACGCTGCCCGCAAGGAGGCGATGATCAAGCTCAAGGAGGCGGTCGACAGCATCAAGGCAAACGCCGAGGATGTCGGCGCGAAGTTCCCGGAAGAGGCTCGCAAGATCCACTATGGCGAGGCAGACGCTCGCGGGATCATCGGCAAGGCGACGCCCGACGAGGCGCAAGCCCTGGTCGAGGAAGGCATCGAGATCGCGGCAATTCCGGTCTTGCCGGACGATATCAACTGATGCGAGGAGGCTTTCCTCAACCCCGCTTCGCCAGCAGCATGTAATTCACATCCATGTCCTTCGACAGGTTCCATCGGTCCTGCAGCGGCGAGTAGAAGACGCCGGTGCGGGCGATGATATCGAGGCCGTCGGCGGCGAGCGGCTTTTCGATCTCTTCGGGACGGACGAGCTTTTCATATTGATGCGTGCCGCGCGGCAGCCAGCGCAGGACGTTTTCGGCGGCGAAGATGGCGAGCGCCGCTGCCTTCATCGTGCGGTTGATGGTGGCGACGTACATCAGGCCGCCGGGGCGCACCATCCTGGCGCAGGTCGTGATGAAGAACTCGACGTCGGCGACATGCTCGACCACTTCCATGTTGAGTACGATATCGAAGGTCTCGCCGGCTTCGGCCAGTTGCTCGGCGGTCACGGCGCGATAGTCGACGGGAACGCCGGAGGCTTTCGCATGGGTCGAGGCGATGCCGATGTTCTTTTCTGAAGGATCGGCACCGACGACCGAGGCGCCCATGCGCGCCATCGGCTCCGACAGCAATCCGCCGCCGCAGCCGATATCGAGTACACGCAGGCCTTCCAGCGGCCGGGCGCTCTTCGGATCGCGGCCGAAATTCTCGCAGGCATGGTCGCGGATATAGGCAAGCCGCACCGGATTGAACTTGTGCAGCGGCTTGAACTTGCCGGTCGGGCTCCACCATTCCGCCGCCATGGCGGAAAAGCGATCCACTTCGCTCTGGTCGATCGTGCTTTTCGCCGCTTCGCTCATGGTTCCGCTCCTTGGTCTGGGTGGCACTTCGGTAGATGTGAAGTCGGACGATCGCAAGCCGATGTCAAGGGTCGGGCGACTTTGAGGTCGTCATGACGGATGGTCTTCTTGTCGCAACTTTCGTCAACACGGCAAATCGTCGGAAGGAGGGCGCGATCCTCGACAGGCTCTGGTCGAGGATCAAAGTGGAGTATTAAAGAAAACTATTACGCCGCGCCATGCTATTGCACCCGCCTGCCAAACTCGCTAAGAGACGCCCCCATTGAGATTAGGCTTTTCCGGCTCATGCAGCGGAAGGCTATTTAGCATGCCGGGCTCATCGCGTTTCGGCCGCCCGGCGCTGGTACTGGTAGAGGCACATGGCACGCATCGTGATGAAATTCGGCGGAACGTCCGTCGCGGATCTGGACCGTATCAAGAATGTCGCACGCCATGTGAAACGTGAAGTCGACGCGGGCCATGAGGTCGCGGTCGTCGTTTCCGCCATGTCCGGCAAGACCAACGAGCTGGTCGGCTGGGTGCAGAACATGCCGAAGGTCGCCGGCGCCAATCATTCCATCTATGACGCGCGCGAATATGACGCCATCGTCGCTTCCGGCGAGCAGGTGACCTCCGGGCTCCTGGCGATCGCGCTGCAGGCGATGGGCATCAATGCGCGCTCCTGGCAGGGCTGGCAGATCCCGATCCGGACCGACAACGCCCATGGCGCGGCGCGCATCCTCGAGATTGAAGGCACGGAAATCATCCGCCGCATGGGAGAAGGCCAGGTGGCTGTCGTCGCCGGCTTCCAGGGCCTTGGCCCGGACAATCGCCTCTCGACACTCGGTCGCGGCGGCTCGGATACTTCTGCCGTGGCGATCGCCGCCGCCGTCAAGGCCGATCGCTGCGATATCTATACCGATGTCGACGGCGTCTACACGACCGATCCGCGCATCGAGCCGAAGGCACGGCGTCTGAAGAAGATCGCCTTCGAAGAAATGCTCGAAATGGCCTCGCTCGGTGCCAAGGTGCTGCAGGTGCGCTCCGTCGAGCTGGCCATGGTTTTTAAGGTCCGCACCTTCGTGCGTTCCTCATTTGAAGATCCCGATGCACCGGGCATGGGCGATCTGTTGAACCCGCCCGGAACGCTGATTTGTGACGAGGAAGAAATCGTGGAACAGGAAGTAGTCACCGGCATTGCCTATGCCAAGGATGAAGCCCAGATCTCGCTGCGCCGTCTTGCCGACCGGCCGGGCGTCTCCGCCGCGATCTTCGGGCCTCTGGCCGAAAGCCATATCAACGTCGACATGATCGTCCAGAACATTTCCGAGGACGGTTCCAAGACCGACATGACCTTCACGGTTCCCTCGGGCGATGTCGAAAAGGCGCTGCGCGTTCTCGGCGAGAACAAGGACAAGATCGGCTACGACGTCGTCCAAAACGAATCAGGTCTGGTCAAGGTTTCCGTCATCGGCATCGGCATGCGCTCGCATGCTGGCGTTGCCGCGACCGCTTTCCAGGCACTTGCCGAAAAAGGCATCAACATCAAGGCTATTACGACGTCGGAAATCAAGATTTCGATCCTGATCGACGGTCCTTATGCGGAACTGGCAGTCAGGACTTTGCATTCCTGCTACGGTCTGGATAAGAGTTGATTCAGAACTGCTGACGACGGACCGTGACGGAGGTGAGTTTCGGCCGGCCCTGACATGGGCAAGACTGGCGGCAATATCTTGATTTCGGGAGCTAGAGACGCAATGAGAGACCTATCCGGCGGTCCACGCGTTCTGCTCAAGCGGCTGCGCGAATTGATGGCGGAGCCGCTGGAGCCGCAGGAGCGTCTTGACCGGATCGTCCGCCAGATCGCCAGCAATATGGTCGCCGAAGTCTGCTCGGTCTACGTGCTGCGCGCCGACGGCGTGCTCGAACTCTACGCCACCGAAGGTCTGAACAAGGAAGCCGTCCACCTTTCGCAACTGAAGATGGGCCAGGGCCTGGTCGGCACGATCGCCGCTTCCGCCCAGCCGCTCAATCTCTCCGACGCGCAATCGCATCCCGCTTTCCGCTACCTGCCGGAAACCGGTGAAGAGGTCTACCACTCCTTCCTCGGCGTGCCGATCCTGCGCACGGGCCGCTCGCTCGGCGTTCTCGTCGTGCAGAACAAGGCGAGCCGCAACTATCGCGAAGAAGAGCTGGAAGCGCTCGAGACGACGGCGATGGTGCTGGCCGAGATGATCGCCACCGGCGAGCTGAAGAAGATCACAAAGCCGGGCCTCGAACTCGATCTTACCCGCTCGGTCACCATCGACGGCGATAGCTACAACGAAGGCATCGGTCTCGGCTATGTCGTGCTGCACGAGCCGCGCATCGTCGTCACCAATCTGCTGAACGAGGATACCGACAAGGAAATCGGCCGGCTGGCGGAGGCGCTCGGTTCGCTGCGTATCTCCATCGACGACATGCTGTCGCGCCGCGACGTTTCCATGGAGGGCGAGCACCGCGAGGTTCTGGAAACCTACCGCATGTTCGCCCACGACCAGGGCTGGGTGCGCAAGCTGGAAGAGGCGATCCGCAACGGCCTGACCGCGGAAGCCGCGGTCGAAAAGGTGCAGAGCGATACCAAGGCGCGGATGATGCGCCTGACCGATCCTTACCTGCGCGAGCGCATGCATGATTTCGAGGATCTGGCCAACCGGCTTCTCCGACAGCTCACCGGCTATTCCGGCCGTACGGCGGCCGACGGCTTCCCGAGCGATGCGGTGATCTTCGCGCGCGCCATGGGCGCCGCCGAGCTGCTCGACTATCCCCGTGCCAATATTCGCGGCCTGGTGCTGGAAGAGGGCGCGGTCACCAGCCACGTCGTCATCGTCGCCCGCGCCATGGGTATTCCGGTCGTCGGCCAGGCAGCGGGCGTCGTGGCTCTCGCCGAAAACGGTGATTCCGTCATCATTGATGGCGATGGCGGCCATGTGCATCTGCGGCCGATGGCCGATCACCTGCGTTCCTATGAAGAAAAGGTGCGTTTTCGCGCCCGCCGGCAGGAGCAGTTCCGGGCCCTGCGTTCGGTCGAGCCGGTCACCAAGGACGGGCAGCGCATTTCGCTGTTGATGAATGCCGGTCTGCTGGTCGATCTGCCGCAGCTTGCCGAATCCGGCGCGGAAGGCATCGGCCTGTTCCGCACCGAACTACAATTCATGATCGCCTCGACCATGCCGAAGGCGGAAGAGCAGGAAGCCTTCTATCGCAGCGTGCTGAAGCAGGCGGGCGGGCGCATCGTCACTTTTAGGACGCTCGATATCGGCGGCGACAAGGTCGTGCCTTATTTCCGCGCCCATGAGGAAGAGAACCCGGCGCTCGGCTGGCGCGCAATTCGCCTGTCGCTCGACCGGCCCGGCTTGCTCCGTACGCAGTTGCGCGCCATGCTGAAAGCGGCGGCCGATAGCGAATTGAAGATGATGGTGCCGATGGTCACGGAGGTCTCCGAGATCGAAGCGGTGCGCGAACTCGTGCAGAAGGAAGTGCAGCATCTGTCGCGCTTCGGCCATGGTCTGCCGCGCAAGCTACAGTTCGGCGCCATGCTGGAAGTGCCGGCGCTGCTCTGGCAGCTCGACGAGCTGATGGCGGCGGTCGATTTCGTCTCGGTCGGCTCCAACGATCTTTTCCAGTTCTCGATGGCGGTCGATCGTGGCAATGCGCGCGTGGCGGACCGTTTCGATCCGCTCGGACGTCCATTCCTGCGCATCCTGCGCGACATCGTGCGCGCCGGCGAGCGCAACAAGACGCCGGTGACACTCTGCGGCGAACTCGCCGGCAAGACGATTTCGGCGATGGCGCTTCTGGGGCTGGGCTTCCGCTCGGTGTCGATGTCTCCGGCCTCCATCGGTCCGGTCAAGGCGATGCTACTGGGTCTCGACCTGCAGGCCTTGTCGAAGGTCATGGAAGAGGCGCTGGACGACAAGCGTCCGACGGCCTCAATGCGAGAGATCCTTGCCGGTTTCGCCGAGAGCCACAATATTCCATTGTAGACAGAACGAATAAGAAGAATTGGAGTGTGGGGTGGCAAACCTTCCCATTGAAAAAATGCGCGAATTGGAACGCCGTTTCGGCGAGATCGAAGCGCGTATGTCCGCCGGTCCGGCGGCGGATGTCTATGTGAAGCTTGCTTCCGAATATTCCGAATTACAACCGGTGGTCGCCAAGATCCGCGACTATGAGAAGGCGATCGCCGAGGCTTCGGATCTGGAAGCCATGCTTGCCGACAAGTCGGTCGATCGCGAAATGCGCGATCTCGCCGACATGGAATTGCCCGAGGTCAAGGAGCGGATCGAGGTGCTGGAGCAGGACATCCAGATCCTGCTGCTGCCGAAGGATGCCGCCGACGAGAAGAGTGCGATCCTGGAAATTCGCGCCGGTACGGGCGGCTCCGAGGCCGCCCTTTTCGGCGGCGATCTCTTCCGCATGTATGAGCGCTTCGCCGCGAACAACGGCTGGAAAGTCGAAATCCTTTCGGCCAGCGACGGCGAAGCCGGCGGCTACAAGGAAGTCATTGCGACGATCACCGGCAAGGGGGTGTTCTCGCGGCTGAAATTCGAGTCCGGCGTGCATCGTGTTCAACGCGTGCCGGCAACCGAGGCGGGCGGGCGCATCCACACATCGGCGGCAACCGTCGCCGTTTTGCCGGAAGCCGAGGAAATCGATATCGAAGTTCGCGCCGAGGATATCCGCATCGACACCATGCGCTCCTCCGGCGCCGGCGGCCAGCATGTCAATACGACGGACTCGGCCGTGCGTATCACCCATCTTCCTTCGGGGATCGTGGTGACGAGCTCTGAAAAGTCGCAGCATCAGAACCGCGCCAAGGCGATGCAGGTGCTGCGTTCGCGTCTGTTCGACATGGAGCGCCAGCGCGCCGACAACGAACGCTCCGCCGACCGCAAGAGCCAGGTCGGCTCCGGCGACCGCTCCGAGCGCATCCGCACCTATAATTTCCCGCAGGGGCGCGTCACCGACCATCGCATCAACCTGACGCTCTACAAACTCGACCGGATGATGGAAGGCGAGATCGATGAAGTGGTCGATGCGCTTCGCGCGGATTACCAGGCGAGCCAACTCGCCCAGCTCGGCGAACAGGCATGAGCGCCGGGCCGGGAGCAACCGTCGCTGGACTGTTCCAGGAGGTGCGCGCCCGCTTCATCGAGGCCGATCTCGATGATCCCGCAACCGAGGCCCGCATCCTTGTCGGCGGTCTTCTTCATTTGTCATCGACGGAGCTGGTCTCGCGCGGCGCCGAGGTGGTGGCACCGGATCGCGTGGAGGCGGCGCGGGCGGGGATCTCACGCCGGCTTAATCACGAGCCGGTGCATCGCATTCTCGGCGAGCGGGAGTTTTACGGCCTGCCCATGACGCTATCGCGCGCGACGCTGGAGCCACGTCCCGACACGGAGATCCTCGTCGATACGCTGCTGCCGCACGCGCGACGCCTTGCAACGGAACACGAGACGATCCATATATTGGATATGGGAACAGGCACCGGGGCTATCTGTCTCGCACTGCTCCATGAATGCCCGCAGGCGATGGGCATCGGTTCCGATATTTCCGGCGAGGCTTTGGAGACGGCGCGGACGAATGCAGTGCGCAATGGTTTGGCCGCACGGTTTGACACCATACAAGGAAGCTGGTTTGAGGCCATCCACGGTCAATTTCACGTTATTGTCTCAAATCCGCCCTATATTGAGTCCAGTGTCATTTCCACTCTCGCTCCAGAAGTAAAGAATTTCGATCCTCCGGCAGCTCTCGATGGCGGCCTTGATGGGCTGGATGCCTACAGAGCAATCGCAAAGGATGCGGCGCGGTTTCTACACCGAGATGGTGTTGTCGGCGTGGAGATCGGTTATGATCAGCGCAAGACGGTGACTTCGGTTTTTGAAGGAGCAGGATTTTTCCTTATCGAAGCGGCCCGGGACTATGGACACAACGACCGGGTGCTCGTGTTTCAATATCACCATTAACGCGACAATTTGCAGCAGGTCCGTGTGACCTTGTTGTTATCGCAAAGAAAAGGCTTGGATTTCCTGAGGAAGCAATATAGGTTGCGCTCACGCGTTGGGCGGCTGGGAATAGGCGAGACGATTCGCCTGTCTTGGACAGCCTCGGGGATCCGCTCTCTGATAAGAGTGTCAAAGGTTGAAGATAACCCAATGCGTGATCAGTTAATCTGACGTAGTCGAGCGGCAGACCGGCGCTAAAGGCGCAGTTTGCTTGCGGCACGCAGGCCCTGGCTTGGAGGTTTCCAGCCACGGCGGCAGGTGCCGTGTATAATTTCATCCCAACTAAGAAAATTCAGGTGAAGGATCTATGAGGCCAGGACAGCAGAATAAGCGCGGTCGGGGGCGTGGTAACAACAACGGCGGCGGCGGCGGAAACAACAACAACAATAATAACAATTTCAACCGCAAGGGCTCGAACCCGCTGACCAGGACTTACGACAGCTCCGGTCCCGATGTGAAAATCCGCGGAACCGCGCAGCATATCGCCGAGAAGTATTCGACTCTCGCCCGCGATGCGCACAGCTCCGGCGACCGCGTCATGGCGGAAAACTATCTTCAGCACGCTGAACATTACAATCGGATCATTGCCAGCGCTCAGGCGCAGATGCAGGAACGTTTTCAGCGCGACGAACAGCAAAACCCCAATGACCGTGACAATTCCGACCGCGACATGGATGACATGGATGCGAACGACAACGACATGGACGATCAGCCGCAGATGGCTCCGCCTCCGGTGCGCGTCCGTGCTCCTGCTCCAGCCGTGGTTGCCGCGCCTGAGCCCGAGGTTATCGACGGCACCGGCCCGCAGCCGGTGATCGAAGGCATTCCGGCCGAAGTTGCGATCGAGGAAGAAACGCCCGTCGCTGCCGGCGAACGCCAGCCCCGCCGCCGCAATGCCGGCAATCGTCCTCGCCGCCAGCCGCGCCGCAGTGCCGACGCTGAAGGTCAGGGCGAAGGCGAAGGTGCTCCGAGCGAGGCCCCCGCACTGGTGGACGCTGGCACGGAGTAAGGACGGTTCAGATGTGCAGGTCGCCGCCGTAGAGGCGATCCGGCCATATGTCTGCAAAAAACCCCGGTATGCGCCGGGGTTTTTTCGTTTCTGCTGCCCTTTAAACTTTTCAAATCCCCTCCCATATTCTCCCCTGTTGCCTCGCCGCAAATCTCAATCGGCGGCGGGCGGGGTCTGCCTTTTCAGGGGGCTCAATCTCAAACATCGGTCTGTGCCAGTCTGGGCAGAGCGATTCATGGAGGTCTACAAATGAATATTGAAAAATACTCCGAGCGCGTGCGTGGCTTTTTACAGTCCGCGCAGACCAATGCCTTGTCGCAAGGAAATCAGCAATTCACGCCCGAGCATGTGTTGAAGGTGCTTCTGGACGACGACCAGGGCATGGCGTCTTCGTTGATCGAGCGTGCCGGCGGCGATGCCAAGGCTGCGCGTCTCGCCAATGATGCCGCCCTTGCCAAGCTGCCGAAAGTGTCCGGTGGCGATGGCCAGGTCTATCTCTCGCAGCCACTTGCCAAGGTCTTCACCACTGCCGAAGAGGCTTCAAAGAAGGCCGGCGACAGCTTCGTCACGGTCGAGCGCCTGCTGCAGGCATTGGCGATCGAGTCTTCCGCATCGACTTCGGCAACGCTGAAGAAAGCGGGCGTGACGCCAGCCGGGCTCAATCAGGTCATCAACGATATCCGCAAGGGCCGTACCGCTGATTCCGCCAATGCGGAACAGGGCTTCGATTCCCTGAAGAAATATGCCCGCGACCTCACCGCCGAGGCCCGCGAAGGCAGGCTCGATCCCGTGATCGGTCGCGACGACGAAATCCGTCGCACCATCCAGGTCCTCTCCCGCCGCACGAAGAACAACCCCGTGCTGATCGGCGAGCCGGGCGTCGGCAAGACGGCCATCGTCGAGGGGCTGGCGTTGCGGATCGTCAACGGCGATGTACCGGAATCGCTAAAGGACAAGAAGCTGATGGCGCTCGACATGGGTGCCCTGATCGCCGGCGCGAAGTTTCGCGGCGAGTTCGAAGAGCGGCTGAAGGCTGTGCTCAACGAAGTCCAGTCGGAAAACGGCGAGATCATCCTGTTCATCGACGAGATGCACACGCTTGTTGGCGCCGGCAAGGCCGATGGCGCTATGGATGCGTCCAACCTTTTGAAGCCCGCGCTTGCCCGTGGCGAGCTGCATTGCGTCGGCGCGACCACGCTTGACGAATACCGCAAGCATGTCGAGAAGGACCCGGCGCTTGCCCGCCGCTTCCAGCCCGTCATGGTCGAGGAGCCGACGGTCGAGGACACGATCTCGATCCTGCGCGGCCTGAAGGAAAAATACGAGCAGCACCACAAGGTCCGCATCGCCGATGCCGCCCTGGTGGCCGCCGCAACCCTGTCGAACCGCTACATCACCGACCGCTTTCTGCCGGACAAGGCCATCGACCTGATGGACGAGGCCGCCGCGCGTCTGCGCATGCAGGTGGATTCGAAGCCGGAAGAACTCGACGAACTCGATCGTCGCATCATCCAGCTGAAGATCGAGCGCGAAGCGCTGAAGAAGGAAACCGACCAGGCCTCGGCCGACCGGCTGAAGCGGCTGGAGACCGAGCTGACCTCGCTGGAAGAAGAGGCCGATGCGCTGACCGCACGCTGGCAGGCTGAAAAGCAGAAGCTGGGTCTTGCCGCCGACCTGAAGAAAAAGCTTGATGAGGCCCGCAACGAATTGGCCATTGCCCAACGCAAGGGTGAGTTCCAGCGCGCCGGCGAGCTTGCCTATGGCGTGATCCCCGATCTGGAAAAGGATCTCCAGACCGCCGAAGAGCAGGATGGCGGTCGCGACACCATGGTGCAGGAAGTGGTCACCGCCGACAACATCGCCCATATCGTTTCCCGCTGGACCGGGATTCCCGTCGACAAGATGCTGGAAGGCGAGCGCGACAAGCTGCTGCGGATGGAAGACGAGCTGGCGAAGTGGGTTGTCGGTCAGGGTGATGCCGTCCAGGCGGTGTCGCGCGCCGTTCGCCGTTCGCGCGCCGGCCTGCAGGATCCGAACCGGCCGATCGGCTCGTTCATCTTCCTCGGCCCGACCGGCGTCGGCAAAACGGAGCTCACCAAGGCGCTTGCCCGTTTCCTCTTCGATGATGATACGGCCATGGTACGCATGGACATGTCGGAATATATGGAGAAGCACTCCGTTGCTCGGCTGATCGGCGCTCCTCCCGGCTATGTCGGCTATGAGGAAGGCGGCGCGCTGACGGAGGCCGTTCGCCGCCGGCCCTATCAGGTGGTGCTGTTCGACGAGATCGAGAAGGCGCACCCCGATGTCTTCAACGTCCTGCTCCAGGTTCTGGACGACGGGCGCTTGACCGACGGACAGGGCCGCACCGTCGATTTCCGCAACACCATGATCATCATGACCTCGAACCTAGGTGCCGAATACCTGACCCAGCTGAAGGAAGGTGAAGACAGCGAAGAGGTGCGCGAGCAGGTGATGGATGTGGTGCGGGCGCATTTCCGGCCGGAATTCCTGAACCGCGTCGACGAAATCATCCTGTTCCATCGCCTGAAGCGCGAAGAGATGGGGGCGATCGTCGATATCCAGCTGGAGCGGCTGCTGAAGCTTTTGTCCGAACGCAAGATTGCGCTCGAACTGGACCAGGATGCTCGCAACTGGCTCGCCAACAAGGGTTACGATCCGGTCTACGGCGCAAGGCCGCTGAAGCGCGTGATTCAGAAATACGTTCAGGATCCGCTCGCCGAGCAGATCCTCTCCGGCCAGTTGCCGGATGGGTCGCGCGTGCTCGTCACCAGTGGTTCCGACAGGTTGCTGTTCCGCCTGCGTGGGGCGGTCAGCGAAGCCGCGTAAGCGGCTTGGTTTTGTGTGACTCTATCAATGGCGGCTCTCGGGCCGCCATTTTTCGTCCGAGACATGTGTCGTAATCGCCTTGCCGCCGCGAGACTCTTCGGTAAAGCTGACATCGGCGTTGGAGATTCGCTCGGGGAGGGACATCATGCTCATTATCTTCGGCGGCTTGCCGGGCAGCGGTAAAACCACGACTGCGCAGGCCTTGGCGAAACAGTTGAAGGCTATGTATGTCCGGGTCGATACGATCGAGCAGGCGTTGCGAAATTCCGATGTTCTGAAAGCGGATGAAGGCCCGGCCGGTTATATGATTGCCTATGGTGTCGCCGGGGACAATCTCAGGCTGGGACAGACGGTCGTCGCGGATTCGGTCAATTCCATCCGTATCACGCGTGACGCCTGGCTGTCGGTCGCAAAGCGAGTCGACGTGCGTGCTGTCGAAGTGGAAGTCATTTGTTCGGATAAAGCCGAGCATCGCCGGCGTGTTGAAACGCGCATGACGGATGTCGAAGGACTGGTAAAGCCGACATGGGACAAGACCGTCAACCGGCATTATGACGACTGGGGCACGCGCCCGCTCGTTGTCGACACCGCCCATAAATCCGTGGAAGACCTCATCGCCGAACTGATCGTCCGGCTGGCGCTCAACCAGGAATGAAATCCATGGTTGTTGGTTGGTCACTCAAGAGCGCCCTGCGCTAGTCCTTGCTTGCAACCTGCTTCGACTTTTCGTCGCTTAGAAGCGTGTCGATACGCTTGCGTTCGTCCTGGAATTTTGCGAGCGCATCGCCGCCCAGCGTCTTGCCGCCGGGAAGGCGGATGCGTAGGGGATCGACCTTGGTGCCGTTGACGATCAGCTCGTAATGCAGATGCGGCCCGGTGGCGAGACCCGTCGATCCGATGAAGCCGATGACTTGACCCTGTACCACCTTGGCGCCGGGAACCACGCCCTTGGCGATGGCGCTCTGATGGTTGTAGGAGGAGACGTAGCCATTGGCATGGCGGATCAACGTCTGATTGCCAAAGCCGCCGGAATCCCAGCCGGCCTTTTCGACGATGCCGTTGCCGGCGGAGATGATCGGCGTGCCACGAGGGGCTGCCCAGTCGACACCGGTATGCATGCGCGCGAAGCCGAGGATCGGATGGCGCCGCATGCCGAAGCCCGATTTGAATATACCGGTCGGCACGGGATTGCGCAGCAGGAACTGCCGGATGCTCTTGCCGCTTTCATCGAAGTAGTCGATCGAATGATCGTCCGGATCCTCGAAGCGATAGAAGCGGGTGACCGTGTCGCCGAATTTGGCGTTGACGTAGAGCAGTTCTGAATCGGCCGTCGCCTGGCCGTTTGCGTCGGTGACGGAGAAGAAGGCTTCCAGCGAATCCGTGGGCTTCAACTGCGCCTGGAAATCGACGTTGCTGGCGAGCAGCTTGACGACCTGCGCCACCATTTCCCTGGACATGCCGTAGGAGAGGGCGGCGCGATAGATGCCGTCATAGACGCTCGGCAGGTCGCGGCCGGCGGCAACCACGGGCGCGTCATTGTCGAAGGCGGTGGCGATGGCATCGAGCATCGGCGGCTCGCTGCCGGCAACGAAATCGCCATGGTCGTTCTCGGCGATGGTCAGGATATGCTTGGTACCGCGATAGATGCTGGCGCGGATGATCCTTGCCTGCTCGCCCTTCTGCAGAATGCCGATGCGCAGCACGTCGCCGCCGGAAAGATTGGAAGCGCCGAACAACGGCACGATCTTCGCCGTGATGTCATCCGCGTCCGCCTTGAGATAGCCGGCACTGACGAGCGCCGTTGCGATCTTCGTGTTTTCTCGGACCGGGATGATGTCGTCGGCAAATTCCTGTGTCTGCGGCGTGACTGCCTCGGGGGCGGAGACCGACATGTTTTCCTCGACAATGCGGGCGGCAAGCCCGGCGGTCAGGTCGACATCGGTGTCATCGGTCGCAAAACGGCGCGGATCGATATAATAGAGTGCCGAAAGCTGGGTATTGCCGTCGGTGAGCACCGAGCCGTTGGAACGAACATTCTCCTCGACCTCGTCAAGCGACATCGAGCCGGCAAGCGGGAATGGCATATCCTTGGCCGGGAAGGGCACGGTCTTCAGGCTGACTTCGGATTCGACGTCGGAACCGTAGATGGCGCCGGTGCGATTGGCCGGCGGCGGAATGTTCTCGTCGGCGGAAAAGATCGCGAGTGGATCGAAGGCCGGATAGTTTTCGGTGGCGACGCGGTTGGTGGCAAGCGCGATCTTCACATGCGCGAAGGGCTGGCGGCGCACCACTTCCTTGTCACCGTCGCGCACCACGGTCGAGACCTCCAGGATGCTCCGGTCGGACGGCTTTGACGCGATCGCGGTCGACACGAGGCGCCCGCCGCGAACGACCTGATCCTCTGTACTATCGTGATTTCCGCTGTCCGATGTCGCGTAGGCTTCGGCAGGGATGGCGAGTTGCTGGCGTCCGTCGAGTGCTGCAAACAGCGCGACGCCCATCAATATGCTGGAGGTGATGCCGGTAAGGAAGGTGCCCGAAAGCCAGCGGAGAGAAACCTCGCGCCGGTCCGGCGCCCGCCTGCCATCGGCCAGGATTGGCGGCTCGTTTCCGAGCGATCGGAGCATCATCTTGTCCGTCATCATGCCAATCGAGATCCGGTTCCTTCATGCGAGCCGTGTAGCTGGGGGCGAAGATGTGCATATTTATGACGGGCGAGTCAAATGAGGCGCATCTGGTCTGTGGACTGTTCCGGTGCTTTGGAAGCCCCGGTTTCAATGACAAGGTCGGCCTTATCTGGTGTTGACCGGGTGGGGATCAAGGGCCGCTCATTGTCATACGACGCGATCCCCTACATGTAATGTCATCGCTCCAGCGCAGTTTGATGGTGTTATCGGGGTTTTTGGGGCCTATTCTGAGCCGGCTTCGGCAGGCTTCATAAAACTATCATAAGAATCAATCACTTGTTCTTTTTCTGGTTTTTTTAAAAATCCAGTGTTGACTTGGTTCTGGGGGTGGGTTTATAAGCCCACTCACTGAACGAGGGCGGCGGCGCTGCTAGCGACGAAGTCTTTCGCTCTGGTGTTTCCTAAAGAATTGGCTGCGATGCTGATTGGAGGTTCTGGGTTTACCTGGGGTCGATGGGAAAAGGTTTTGACTGGTTTTACTGGTCTGTTCTTTGACAATTGAAGATGAGAAGAAAGAGAAACGTGGGCGGCGGAGCTTGCGGGACAGGTAGCGATACTTGTCCTTTGAATAGACTTCGACGGTCACGTTTTGAACAAGAGAATACACTCTGTTTCTTTGGCTCATAAG
>NZ_JUHG01000019.1 GCF_000799715.1 Martinezella rhizogenes | reverse complement strand
AACGCCCCTCAGACTCAGATAAGAAAAACGCCGAGGCGGCGATTTGCGGCGATGCCGCAAGAGCATTCAGCCAAGTTTGTACGCTGACTATCCCATTCAATCCAACAGGCTTCAGCACTCCGCTGCAGCCAACAAGATCGGAGACTTCCATGTCTGACAAGAAAACAAGCGCTGTGGCAGCACAGCAGCCTTACGAGCCGATTCCCTTTGCCAAAAAGCACCGCATATCCGTGGAGGATGCAAAGGCTATCATTGAAAAGCACGGTTCAGACCGAAAGTCGGCCGACAAGGAAGGGCGACGCGTGAGTGTTTAACGAAGGCCCGATTCTGTAACTGTTCGGCATTGGTGTGTGGATCGAATTTCAACGTCCTTCTGAGGCTCAGGGGGCGGACCCATGCCGAATGCTCAACGGATAGTCAGGCTTCAAGTTCTGGGATTGGCAAGTCTGCGCCGACTTCCGCGGGGAACGAAGGAGACCAATGGCAAACGGCAACTGCCGCATTCAGAAGCTCCGTTTCTAACATCATGCAGGCGGCGGCGATCCCGTCGAGCATCTGGAAGGGCATCCTTGGCGGATTTTCCCGGCTTGACGTGACGCAGACGGCGAGCCGGATTTCCGTGCCGGTCCTGTGCCTTGCCGGCAGTGAGGATACGCTCTTCGGTGCGGACCATCGTCTTGCGCTTGCAAGTGCATTGTCCGATGTAAAATCTGTCCTCATGGGCGGTTTTGGCCACAATCCGCACTGGGAAGATCCGTCTCAGGTGGCGCTCCATGTCGAACGGTTTCTTCAAGGCGTTCTCGCTGCGGAAAAAGAGAACATTTGACTGTAACGTAATTGGAATACTGTCGCGGCAGCTCTTTAGTTGCTCAGTTTCCTTCGGCCCACGTCCCAATCAACATTGTCATGAAGCGCTCGGCTGCTGGCGAAAGCGTCCCACCGCGACGGCGCACAATGCCGATCGTTCGCGAGATTTGAGGATTACGAATAGGTCTCGTGACGAGGAACGGGTGCTCTTCCTGCGGTGTAGCGAGTTTCGGCAGAACCGAAATTCCAAGCCCGGCTTCCACCAGACCAAGCGATGTCGAAAGATGCGTGACTTCATAGGACCAGCGCAGTTTCAGGTTCGATTTCGCCAATGCTGCATCAAGAAGCGTACGATTGCCGCTGGACCGATGAACCGTGATCAGTTGATAGGGCGCCAGATCGTCCCATTCGAGTTCGCTCTTGGCCGCCAGTGGATGATCCTTGCGTGCCGCCAGCACGAATGGATCTTCGATGAGCCGGTCGAAGACAAGGTCTGGATCTGAAAAGCCCATGATATTGATGCCGAACTCGACCTCACCGCGGGCGACTGCCTGCAGACCGTCGGTGGCCGGCAAATCGAGAATGCGAAACCGAATATTGGGATACTCGGCGCTGAACTGCTTGATGACGGTCGGCAAAAAATAGAAAGCAGCCGTCGGTAGGCATGCGATCGTCACAAGGCCACTGCGCTGGGACCCGACATCGCGCACCGCAAACAGCGACGTGTCGAACTCTTCGAGCATTCGTCGCACCAGCGGGATCAGTTCCGCGCCAAGGGCGGTTGTCGAGACATGACGCGTCGTGCGCTCGAGCAAGGGCGCCCCGATTGCCAACTCGAGCTTCTGAATCCGCCGGCTGAGTGCCGGCTGGGAAAGATTAAGCGCTTCGGCAGAGCGATGGAAATTCTCCAGTTCGACGACCGACAAAAACGCGCGCAAATCCAATATCTCGCAATTAATGCTCATAGCGCATCATTCCCTCTGATATTCGCATTTCACATATCAATCGTTTTGCCGCTTACTGCAACAAAGAAGCTGATTGATATTTAAATCGCATCAGTATGTGGACACAACCATGAACGACCTGATTTCCATCCCCTGTGTTCTGATGCGAGGCGGCACCTCCAAAGGACCGTTTTTTCTCGCATCCGACCTTCCGTCGGATGCGCGTCAGCGCGATCAGATCCTGCTTTCGGTTATGGGATCCGGTCACCCGTTGCAGATCGATGGAATCGGTGGCGGCAATCCGGTCACCAGCAAGGTCGCCATCGTTGGTCCAGCAACAGTGTCCGATGCCGATGTGGATTATCTGTTCGCTCAGGTCCGCATCGATCAGCAATTCGTCGATACCTCGCCCAACTGCGGAAATATGCTGGCGGCCGTCGGGCCGTTCGCGATCGAGGCTGGCCTGGTCAAGGCGGCAACGGGGTTAACCCGCGTGCGCATTCACAACGTTAATACTGGCAAATTGATTGAAGCCGAGGTTCCGACCCCTGATGGCAGCGTTGCCTACATGGGAGATGCTTCGATCGACGGCGTGCCCGGCAATGCTGCGCCAATTGCGCTGACCTTCATGGATGCTGCCGGGGCACGCACAGGCATGCTTTTTCCCACCGGCAACCCGCGCGACAGCATTGACGGTATCGATGTCACCTGCATTGACTGCGCTATGCCGATGATGTTGCTGGAAGCCACCGCTCTCGGCGCGACGGGCAACGAACCTGCTGCCGAGCTCAATGCCAACGGTGCATTGCTCGAACGGCTCGAAACTCTGAGGCTCGAAGCCGGCCGGCGCATGGGTATGGGTGACGTCAGCAATCAGGTTACGCCAAAGCCGGTTCTGATCTCCAGGCCCGACAAGGGCGGTGATCTTCGCGTGCGCTATTTCATGCCGCATCAGTGCCATCCATCTCTCGCAACGACCGGTGCGGTCGGCATCGCCACGGCCTGCATCAGCGACGGAACCGTCGCCTCGCGGCTGATCGGCGACCGCAAGCCACCGGTCGTTCTCGTTCTGGAACATCCAAGCGGTCGTTTGGAAGTGAAACTGGATACCCGCGACGGCAAGACAGTTGCCGGAATCCTGCGGACGGCCCGGCGCCTCTTCGAGGGCCAGGTCTTTGCAAAACCTATCGCGCAAATGGTTTGCGCCGCATAATCGAAAGTGGTTGCCGGGAGGGCGCCACGCATCAGGGAGGAATACACATGCGTAAACTTTTGCTCGCCCTTGCGGCAACGGTCGCTTTTGCCGGTTCGGTTTTTGCGGAGCCTGTCCGCATCAGCGTCGGGTCCTACAACCTCAACAACCTGCCCTTCCCGGTCGCGGCTGGCCTCGGTCTCTACGAGAAGGAAGGTCTTGAGGTGACCGTCGAAAACTTCGCATCCGGCGGTTCCAAGACGCTGCAGGCGCTTGTCGCCGGCTCGACGGATATCGCCGTCGGCTTCTACGATCATACGATCCAGATGCAGTCGCAGAACAAGGCCGTCGTCGGCTTTGTCCAGCTTGCGCGCAATTCGGGCCTGGTTCTGGCTGGCGGCAAGGGCACAACCTTCGATCCGGCTAAACCCGAGACAATCAAGGGCGCGAAAATTGGCATCACCTCACCGGGTTCATCCTCGGACTTCTTCGTCCGCTACTATCTGCGGCGCAACAATCTCTCGGCCGACGACATCTCGTTGATCGGCGTTGGCTCAGGCGCGGCCGCAGTCGCGGCGCTCGAGCAAGGGAAAGTTGATCTGTTGGTCAACTACGATCCAGCGGTAACCTTTATCGAAGCCAAGGGTGTCGGCAAGATTTTGATCGACGCTCGCAGTGACGAGGGTGCTAAGGAAATTTACGGGGGAATCTACCCGACCTCCGTCCTTTATGCGACGCAGGCCTATATCGATGAGAACCCGGAAACCATCCAGAAGGTCACGAACGCGACCGTTAAGGCACTGGCCTGGATGAACACACATAGCGCTGAAGAGATCGTCGAAAAACTGCCGAAAGAATTCATCTCCGGCGACCGGGACACCTATGTGAAGGCCGTCCAGAATGCCAAACCGATCTTCTCGGTGGACGGCAAATTCAGCGAGACCGACACGCAGACGCCGTTGGCCGTTCTCAAGAGTTTCAACGAAAAAGTTGCTGCCGCGACAATCGATCTTTCCAAAACCTACACGAACGCTTTCGTGGACAAGGTGACGGATAAGACCATCAACTGATCCTAGGAGGAGGCCATGTCTTTGGCTGTCGTAACACCTATGCCTATCCCGACGGGACAGCAAAACGCAAAGTCGATGGTATCGATCGACGCCGTGACAATGTCGTTTGGTTCCTATGTCGCGGTGCAGGACGTCAATCTGGCGGTTGCCGATGGCGAGTTTCTCACCATCGTCGGCCCAACTGGTTGCGGCAAGAGCACCATTTTGAATGCGATCGCAGGGCTTCTGAAACCCGCGAGCGGAACGGTGACGATCGACGGTACGCCGGTAAAGGGCGTCCAGAACGAGATCGGCTATCTCTTCCAGCAGGACGCGCTGCTCCCGTGGAAGACATCCATCGAGAATGTCGAACTCGGCCTGATGTTCAGGGGTGTTGCAGCCGCCGAGCGCCGCGAGCGTTCCATGAGCTGGCTTGCCAAGGTCGGGCTCAAGGGCTTCGAACACCGTTATCCGCACCAACTGTCCGGCGGCCAGCGCAAACGTGTCCAGATGGCGCAAGCGCTCATTGCCGGTCCGAAGGTGATCCTAATGGACGAACCGTTCTCGGCTCTCGACATCCATACGCGGCATCTCATGCAGAACGAACTGCTGCGCCTTTGGCAGGAAGAACGTCGCGCCGTGGTCATGATCACGCACGACCTTGAAGAGGCAATCGCGCTGGGAGACCGCGTCGCCATTCTGGCCGCTGGCCCTCGTTCGCGGGTCATCGAATGTTTCCCGGTCGATCTAGAACGGCCACGAGACGTGGCTGAGATCAAACTCGATCCACGCTTTATGGATCTGTATCGCAATATCTGGGCTTCCCTGCGCGGCGAAGTGGAGAAAAGCTATGAACGTCGTGACTGAACGCATTATCCAGCTCGGCATGCTGGTTTTTATCCTCGGCGGCTGGCAGCTCGGCGTGACCGCCGGCTTCATCGATGTCTTCTTCTTTCCCGCTCCGCTCGACATCTTCAACCAAATCGTCACCTGGATCGTTGACCCCAGCTTCTATCGGCACGTTTCCATTACACTGACCGAGACAGTACTCGGCTACATCATCGGCACGGGTCTTGGTGTAGCCGCCGGTGTCTGGCTTGGTCTCAGCCGTAGCGCCGCCCGGATCCTCGATCCGTTCATCAAGGCACTCAACGCCATTCCTCGCGTCGTTCTCGCGCCTATCTTCGTCCTCTGGCTGGGCCTCGGTCTCTGGTCCAAGGTGGCGCTCGCCGTCACGCTGGTCTTCTTCATCACTTTCTTCAACGCGATGCAGGGTGTGCGCGAAGTTAATCCGGTGGTCCTGGCAAATTCAAAAATCCTTGGGGCCAAACATTCCGATCTGTTGCGGCACGTCTATTTCCCGGCAGCGGCCAGCTGGATTTTGTCCTCCCTTCGCACGTCCGTCGGCTTCGCGGTGGTCGGCGCCATCATTGGTGAATATCTCGGCTCCTCTGCAGGGCTCGGTTACCTGATCGCGCAAGCGGAAGGCAATTTCGACGCGGTCGGTGTGTTTGCCGGTATCATTATCCTGGCCATGTTCGTGCTTGTCATCGATCGAATTCTCGATGTTCTGGAAGGCCGGCTTATCAAGTGGAGGCCGAATGCCGCAGAAGAGAGAGCGGCGTAGCTAACCGATCCAGTTTTGATGTGAATTGGAACTGGGGTGCCTCCATCGGCACCCCGTTCTTTTTGGCCTTGAGTTCGAACGAGCAATCAACGCTTGACTGATCTGTTTGATCAACCTGCCAAAATAGCAGCCTTCTGAGCGTGCGTTGTTTGATCGAGACCGAAGAACAGGGTCTTGTTGAGCAACTCGTCGCGCATCCAACCGTTGAAATTCTCGGCATAGCCGTTCTGCATTGGCTTCCCCGGCGCGATGTAGTGATCGAGGCAACAAAGCCCATGGATCGACATGAGCGGCCGTTGCGGAGTACCATTTTTAGGCGAATTGCCCTACTTCAGAGCAATCAAGTAGCGTTATTGGCGCACATTTCAGCGGAATTTCGGTTTCGAAAAGATTCGCTTCGCGCTTGCGAAAAACAACTTGTCACAGGTCGATGGCAACATAATATACCGATATATTGCCTGATCTCTCATACCTTTGGAGTTATCGCATGGCAGTTCCCTATATGCTTCTGACCGGCGCAAGCCGCGGAATAGGCCATGCGACCGTGAAGCTCTTTCAGGAAAAGGGCTGGCGCATTCTGACCGTTTCGCGTCAGGCCTTTTCGGAGGAATGCCGGTGGCCTTCAGCGCGGGAAAGTCACATTCAGGCCGACCTCAGCGACCTCTCCAGCATCGCGGATCTGGCTAAGGTCGTACGCTCGCTGCTACCGGAGGGGAAGCTTGCGGCTCTCGTCAACAATGCCGGAATTTCTCCGAAGGGACTGGGCGGGTCTCGACTTGGCGTTGCCGATACGGACGCCGAGACATGGACACAGGTGCTGAACGTCAACCTCGTTTCGACTGCCCTTCTGGCACGCGAACTGATGCCGGAGCTGGAAGCGGCAAAGGGGTCGATCGTCAGCGTCACGTCCATCGTCGGCTCCAGGGTCCATCCCTTTGCCGGTGTGGCCTACGCCGCCTCGAAAGCGGGCCTGGCCGCCCTGACGCG
Source organism: Martinezella rhizogenes (assembly GCF_000799715.1). Lineage (GTDB taxonomy): Bacteria > Pseudomonadota > Alphaproteobacteria > Rhizobiales > Rhizobiaceae > Rhizobium > Rhizobium rhizogenes_C. Next base: position 302,767 of record NZ_JUHG01000019.1, on the reverse strand, counting down.
AGAACTGGCGCATGAGTTCGGCCCGCGTGGTATCCGGGCAAATGCCATCGCGCCTGGTGAGATCGATACGGCCATTCTGTCTCCGGGCACCGCAGCGTTTGTCGATGCGGAAGTGCCGTTGGGACGCCTCGGCACGACCCGCGAGGTCGCGCAGACCATCTATTTTCTCTGTTCCGACAACTCCAGCTACATCAACGGAGCGGAGATACACATCAACGGCGGGCAACACGTCTAATCAACACAAGAGATGCGGGCAAACCGCATCATTTCTGGAGGAAACGGACGGACGGGCAAAAGCAGGATCAGCACGCTTCAGGATAATAGTCCGGGGCGAAATCTAAAGGGGAACGCAATGAAAAGTGCATTCAAAACGGCTTTCCTCGGTGCGCTGGCGCTGGGATCAGTGACATTCCTGGCGGGCCAAGCATCCGCTCGGGATCTGACGATCGTGGGCTGGGGCGGCGTCGCGCAGGCGGCACAGAGCGACATCTATTTCAAGCCGTTCGCAGCGAAGACCGGCAAACCGTTCGTCGACGAAAGCTGGGACGGCGGCTACGGCGTGCTTCAGGCGAAAATGAAAGCCGGCGCTCCGAACTGGGATGTCGTGCAGGTCGAAGCGGAAGAACTGGCGCTTGGCTGCGCCGATGGCCTTTTCGAGAAGCTTGACTGGGACAAGATGGGCGTGAAGGACGAATTCCTTCCCGGCGCCGCCAGCGAATGCGGTGCGGGCGTGATCTACTGGTCGCTGGCCATGGGATATGACGGTGACAAGATCAAGGATGGCCCGAAGAACTGGGCCGATTTCTGGGATATGAAGAAGTTTCCCGGCAAACGCTCACTGCGCAAGGGTGCGAAATACAATCTCGAATTCGCGCTTCTGGCCGATCGTGTGAAGCCTGCAGAACTCTATGACGTGCTGTCGACGGAAGAGGGTGTCAATCGCGCTTTCAAGAAACTCGACGAGCTGAAGTCGAACATCGTCTGGTGGGAAGCCGGTGCCCAGCCGGTGCAGTATCTGGCATCGGGCGAAGTTACGCTCACATCCATCTACAACGGTCGCGTGACCGGCATCAACAAGGCTGAAGGCAAGCACTTCAAGATCGTCTGGCCGCAAAGCATGTATGCCATCGACAGCTGGGTCATCCTGAAGGGTTCGGAAAACAAGGATGCGGCGCAGGATTTCATCGCCTTCGCAAGCCAGGCCGAAAATCAGGCCAAACTTCCGCTTTTGGTCGATTACGGCATCCCCAACATGAAGGCCGCCGCCACCATTCCGCCTGAAGTCGACGCAAACCTGCCGACAAACCCGCAGAATATGAAGGATGCGGTAGCTCTGAATGTTGATTTCTGGATCGACAACTCCGAGGCCCTGACCGCGCGCTTCAACGCCTGGCTCGCCCAGTAATAAACCTCCGCCAAGCAGCGCGGGGGACCGACAGTCGGTCTCCCGTCGATGCGATTGACATGACGAAGTCATGCGCATGCCGTCCCTGAGCATGCAGCCATGACCATCCATGCGAAAGAGGAAACGAATCTTGGCTGAGTTGCGCATACGCTTCGATGGCGTCAGTAAATATTACGGCCCTTTGTGCGTCGTCGACAAGCTGCGGCTGGACATAGAAAAGGGTGAGTTCGTTAGCCTTCTGGGGCCTTCCGGTTCCGGCAAGACGACCTTGCTGATGATGCTTGCAGGCTTCGAGACGGCCACCGAGGGCGAGATCTTCGTCGATGGCTACCGTGTGAACGATCTTCCCTCGCACAAGCGTGACATGGGCGTCGTCTTCCAAAACTACGCGCTGTTTCCGCATATGACGGTCGGATTGAATGTCGCCTTCCCGCTTCAGATGCGCGGCGTACCCAAGGCCGAGATCACCGACAGGGTCAAACGGGCACTCGACATGGTGCAGCTTTCGGCCTTGATCGACCGCAAACCTTCGCAACTCTCCGGCGGCCAGCAACAGCGTGTCGCGCTGGCGCGTGCATTGGTGTTCGAACCCCGGGTTCTGCTGATGGACGAGCCGCTCGGCGCTCTCGACAAGAACCTTCGCGAGCAGATGCAGCTCGATATCCGCGCCCTGCATCAAAGCCTCGGCCTGACCATCGTCTTCGTAACCCACGATCAGGGTGAAGCCTTGACGATGTCGGATCGTATTGCCGTTTTCAACAAGGGCAAGATCGAGCAGATTGGCACGCCCCGGCAGATCTATGATGAACCGCAGACCCGCTTCGTCGCCGAGTTCATTGGAGAGACCAACCTGATCGAAGGCGTCGTCACGGCGTCCGATGACGGCTCGACGGCTATCCGGACGGCGGACGGAAGCACGATCCGGATTGCCGCGGCTAGCGACAAGGTACCCGGCGCCGCCGTTTCGGCTTCGCTGAGACCCGAGCGCATCGTGCTTGGCGACGGCAGCGAACGGGACGGTTCCTGTAACCACATGGACGCCACTGTCGCCGACTGCGTGTATCAGGGAGACCATTTGCGGATCCAGCTGACCGGGGCCAACGGCGCGTCCTATGTTGCGCGTCTGGATCGCAAGTCCACGGAGCCGGCGAGAGGTGCGAAAGTCACGGCATCCTTCAGCCCGGACGACTGCAAGGTGATCCGCGCATGAGGGCCGGAAGTGTCTTGCGCAGATGCGGTCCCGTGCTTTTGGTCCTGCCGCTTTTGCTGTTTATCTGCCTGTTTTTCCTATGGCCGATTGTCATGGTCCTCACGCAGTCGGTCTCCGACAACGCCGTGCTGCGCCTTCTACCCCGAACCGCGCTAGTTGCAGCGGACTGGGACGGAAAATCGGCACCGGACACCACCTTGCAGCTGGCATTCGTCACCGATCTTCGCAGCGTCACTGACGACCAGGCGATGGGGGACATGGTCCGGCGGCTCAACAGTGCGCAGCCCGGCTTTCGGACACTGATGAGCAAGACGATCAAGGCCGCAGGGGAACAGAGGGATGGTCCGATCGATCTTATCGCGCTCGACAGGAAATGGGGCCAGCCGCAATACTGGAAGGCAATTACCGACGCCCTTTCTCCGACGACGGATCGCTATCTCCTCGCATCCGTGGATCTGATGCGCAATGACGCTGGCGATATCATTTCCCAGCCCCCCGAGCATACGATCAATCGGGCCGTCTTTGCACGAACCTTCTGGATCTGCGCTGTCGTGACGGCCTGCTGCCTGATGCTGGGTTATCCCTTTGCGCTGCTGATCACCATTGCCACCGGCTGGAAAAAGCAGGTGCTGCTGGCGGCGGTGCTGCTGCCCCTGTGGACATCTCTGCTGGTGCGCACCGCCGCGTGGTTCATTCTTCTGCAGGAAAAGGGTCTCATCAACGATGCGCTGATGTCACTCGGCATCATTTCCTCCCCCCTCTCGCTGATCTTCAACCGCAGCGGTGTGATCATCGCGATGACCCATGTGCTGTTGCCGCTGATGGTTCTGCCGATCTATAGCGTGCTGCTGACAATTCCCCGGAACCTCATGCCTGCGGCGGCTTCCCTCGGCGCCCATCCGATCAGAGCCTTCCTGCGCGTCCTGCTCCCCCTGAGTTTCAATGGTATTGCCGCCGGCTCACTTCTCGTTTTCATGTCGGCGATCGGCTACTACATCACGCCGGCGCTGATCGGCGGAGCCGGGGACCAGATGATCAGCTCCTTCATCGCCTTCCACGCCTCGAATTCCGGCAACTGGGGAATGGCGAGCGCACTTGGCATCGTCCTTCTGGCCGTCACCATCGTTCTTTATGCGGTCTACGATCGCCTTGTTGCGCCGCGGGAAAGGAACGTCTGATGCCGGCAAAGATCGTCCAGCTCCTTTTCGCTTGCCTGATGGCCGCGTTTCTAGTCATCCCGCTTCTCGTCATTCTGCCGCTGGCCTTCACCTCCAGCGCGCTCCTGATCTATCCCATCCCGTCGTTCTCGCTTCGCTGGTTCGTCGAACTGCTCACGGCGCCGGCATGGCAGCGCGGCATTATCAACAGCCTGATCATCGGCGCGGGAACAACAATTCTGGCCACCGTTCTCGGGGTCCTTGCCTCCCTAGGGTTGCGTCGCCGCTGGCCGTTGATTGGCGGGTTGGTCCGCACGCTGTTCATGCTGCCCATGGTGGTGCCCGCTGTCGTTCTCGGGATTGGCATGCAGATCCTGATTGCCCACATCGGTCTGGCAAACACCTATCTTGCGGTCATCATCGCCCATACGGTTGTTTCCATCCCGTTCGTGATCGTCAGCGTGACCGGGTCGCTGTCCGGCATAGACCGGAAGGTGGAACTTGCAGCCGCAAGTCTTGGTGCATCTCCCTCGGTGGTGTTTCGCCGGGTCACCTTGCCACTTGCCATGCCCGGCGTATTGTCAGGCGCCGTCCTCGCCTTCGCAACCTCGCTTGATGAGGTCGTGTTGACCCTCTTCGTGGCAGGACCGAACCAGCGGACGCTGGCGCGGCAGATGTTCTCGACGATCCGGGACAATATCAGCCCGGCAATCGCGGCAGCCGCTTTCCTTTTTATTGCAAGCACGCTGTTTATTGCCGCATTGATCCTGCTTGTCAGGAGACGCGGCGTCGCTGCGACATAGGAAGAGCCGGCCCATCTAACGACACACCGTAGGCATCTGGTCGACTGACCCTGGCGGACGCGACAGAACCGAACGACGTTGGCGCAAGGTCGCCGCCGGTGGAATAGAGATAAAAGTTCCATAATTTCTAGTTACGAAGCACAATCTATGATTGCTTACGCATAATTTAATTCAACCGCGCATTCGACAAACTTTGCTCATGCTTGGCTATCGCCAGCCAAGCAGCAATATCGGCATTGAGCGGATCAGGATCAAGCGGGCATCCCTCAAGGGCGAGAAACCGCGCCGCCAAAATTCAGTGGCCTCCTCATCAACGGCATTGACCGTCAATACCGATTAGCGATGCGGCGACAAACGAACCATCGGTACATGCAAACAGCCGCGCAGATCATCCTTCAATCGAATCACGGCGTAACTCGCCAACCCGTCGTCCGATCCTCAGGTCTTTTGTCTTTCAAGCCGACCTAACTCACCCCCTGCGCCCTTATACTCCATGAAAGTGCTCGGGCAGGATAAGAGGGCGGCTTTGAACTTTTGAGTTGCCTCAACAGGCTCCCCGCGTAAGAGATGCCATTCACCGATATAGAATATAGCCTCACAAAGACTGTCGCTATTGGTAGCCTTTGCGGTAACTTCTTCCGGTTTCAGCTCTCCAAGGAAAAGCTGATAGACTGGATAAGGCCATTTGCCTTCATCCAGCTTGCCTGCCTCGACACCAAGGTCAGTTGCTGCCCGACTATCATTACCCCGTGTCTGGGCGAGGAAGCGCCATAGATGATAATAGGGAGCCGCTTCCGGGTTCAGCGTTACCCTTGCTGCGAAGTCGTCAGCCGCCAGCTGATATTGCCCCTGAAAATATTGCACGAATGGATCCGCGATATAGCCAGCGCGGAGCTGGCTGACGGGCCAAATCGAACCGAGTGCGACGACAGCGAATGCAATGCTGCCAACGAGAGCCGCCGTGCCCAAACGAGGATGAAACCGCTGGCGTGGCCAAACCTTAAGCAGGGCCAGAGAAACCGCTCCGCCGGCGAGTGCTCCCCCCAGATGAGCGGCGTAGTCGATCTGCATGCCATCGGCCGTCTGGGCGAGGAACGGCAGCAATGAGGGTACCAGGATTTGGATTGCTCCTATCCGCAGGATGGATGGCAATGGACCGGACGGGAAATGAAAGCTTGCAACGACCACCGCTGCAAACAGGCCGATGATGCCACCGGAGGCGCCCACGCCAACCATGTTGGAAGGGTTGATCAAAAGCGACGCCACGGACCCACCAATGGCACTGATGCAAAAGAGCCCGGCAAACCAGCGCCAACCGATGAGCCGTTCCAGCAGGATACCAGCCCGCCAAAGCGCAAAGCAATTGAAGATGAGATGCATTATACTGCCATGGAGCAAGGCAGCCGTCACCAATCTCCACCACTCACCATACAGCAGGATCCTTTGACGGAACGTCCCACCGAGCACTAATAGCGTCTGGGTGCTTGGTGCACCCTCGTTTGGCGGAACAACACCGAATTTAAGCTCCGCGACATAGACAACGATCAGAATGGCGGTGAGGCCGTAGGTGAAGAGCGGGTGCCCCTTCAAGCTGAAGACCGGTTCTACATACTGGTCGGCCTGGGAGGCTACAGCGTGGTCGTCGTCCGCCAGTGATTGCTCCTCACGATCCTTAGCCAGAAATTCAAGGCACCGATTATAGATCCAGTCTGGATCAGCCCGAAGCAGCTTCAAGGAAATGACGGCTGGGGTTGCTTGCCCTTGCAAAGCTCTAGGTAGCCAGCGCACAAATCCACGCCTCGTCAAGGTTCGTGCCACAATTGGATCCAGATCGACATACACTTGATCGGTACGTTTACGCTGATATCTGCGGATATTGCGGACAGATCGCCAAGGTATTGTTTCGTCGAAATAGGTTTCGGTGTAGATCCCGTCCGGCGATATGATGAGCCCCGGCTTGCCTCGAGTTGCCTTGATTAACAAGGCGAGCCCAAGAAGGCTGATAAGGGCTGCAAGTGGCCAACAGAAAATTGCGCTCAGGTGTGGGTGCCCAGGCCTATCGGGTAGAAATGCGCTACCTGCAATAGCGGCCGCAATGACTTGCGCCATAAAGGCTAGCCATAACAGCCTACCCGTGTCGTAGGCGAATTCCGTTTTCCGCGGCACCTTTGCGTCCACAACGAAGCTCTCGAGCAAAATGCTGTCTTGGTCAAACATCTTGGTGACGTACCTCTTTAAAAGCACCTCATCGCTCCTGCATAGACTGCGAGGTGACCTCGACGATGGGCGAGAACAGATATTCCAGGATCCGGCGTTTGCCGGTCTTGATCTCGGCGGTGGCCGCCATCCCCGCAGACAGCGGGACCGAATGGCCGTCGACATTCATAGTGCTGTTATCGAGCTTGATGGTTACGGGGAAGACCAGGTTCTGAACCCGCTGTACATTCGTCGTCGGCACGGTCGCCTGCAGCTGCTTTGTCGGATCACCCTCGAGCTGATTGGCATCCGGTTCAGGGATAGCGTCAGTCGCAACCGCCGTCACACGGCCATGGACCACGCCGTAACGCGTGAATGGAAACGCCTCGACCTTGACCACCGCGGTCTGTCCGATCGATACGAAGCCGATATCGCTGTTCGGGAGATAGGCTTCGATCTCCAGCGCCGAATTCTCTGGCACGATGCGCATGAGCTCGACGCCAGTCGTCACGACTTGCCCGACGGTATTGATCGAGGACGATTGCACCGTGCCATCGATCGGGGTGGCGATCGTCATGGCTTCTCGCCGATTGCGTGCCTTGACAAATTGCCGGTCGAGTTCGTCGGCCTGACGCGATGCATCGCCGGCCTTCTGGACATTGTCTGCCACAAAGGTTTGAACCGTCTTCTCGCCATCGCTTGATGTCACAGAAAGCGAAGCCTTGGCCTCTTCGAGCTGGCCAGTTTCTTCGGCAAGCGTCGCCTCTTCCTTCTGGCTCGTCTCCTGCGCATCGATGACACCGGACTTAGAACCGGCCGACTGATCCACCAGAGCCGAGCGGATGGCAACCCGCTCGTTGAGAGTGTCGACCAGCCTCTTCTGCGCCGTCATGGTCTGCTGCAGTCGGGCGACGGTTGCCTGCTGCTGAGTGTGCTGTGCGGCAAGATTGGTAATGCTGGACGCAAGCTGCGACAGGTCGGCTCGATAAATAGATTGCTCCCGGTCGCGGATGCTGACCGGCGTATCGCCTGCGAAGGCCAGCGGAGCTTCAGAAATTGCCTTCCCGATTGCCCATATGCCATGGTTTCGCCACTGCTCGACGGTTGCCAGAACTGCCTTGCGACGGATCATCTCGCCCCGGTAGGCCTGGAGATTGACCACGATGGCTTCTTCATCCGACTTAAACTCGGTATCGTCGAGCTGAACGACAATGTCGCCGGCCTTGACGTGCGAGCCGTTGGTGACCGGAATGGACCTGGTCTTGCCGACCTCGATCGACTGGATGACCTTGACGCGTCCCGTCGGCTGGATCTTGCCCTGTGCCGTCGAAACGATGTCAAAGGTGCCGAGATAGCTCCACAGCAGCGTACTGCCGACCACGACGGCGATGAACCAGATGAAGGCCGTGCGGATCGGAGAAGCCGGCGTCTCGAGGATCTCCAGAGCCGCCGGCAGGAATTCGTTCTCGACCTTCGTGCGCCGTTGCGGCCTGCCTGGACGTTTCGGGGGCTTGACCACCTGGTTCATGGCTGGTTGAGCCCAGACTGCAATTGCCAGAGATGGGCATAGAGGCCGTTCGGGCGGGCAAGCAGGGTGTCATGCGTGCCTTCTTCGACGATACGGCCATCCTTCATGCCGATGATGCGGTCGCAATGCCTGACGGTCGCCAGGCGGTGGGCGATGATGATAACCGTCCTGCCTTTGACGATCTCGCGCATGTTGGCGAGGATGATGCGCTCGCTCTCGTAGTCCAGCGCGCTGGTCGCCTCGTCGAGGATCAGCATCGGCGGATTGGTCGCCAGCGCACGCGCGATCGCCAATCGTTGACGCTGGCCACCCGAAAGGTTGGCTCCGCGTTCCTCAATCAGCGTATCGTAGCCTTTCGGTAGCTTGGCGATGAACTCCTCCGCCCCCGACAGGCGGGCCATCTGAATGGCGGCGGCGCGTGACATGGACGGATTGACCAGACAGATGTTGTCGTGGATCGTCCGGTTGAACAGCATGTTCTCCTGCAGCACGACGCCGATATTGGACCGCACCCAGGCGGGATCGACCTGGGCTATATCCTGTCCATCGACGAAGACCTGGCCGCGGTTCGGACTATAAAAGCGCTGGACCAGCTTGGTGAGGGTGGATTTGCCGGAGCCGGATGGCCCAACGATGCCGATCACCTCGCCCGGCCGGACCGACAGGGAGATATCGCGCAGCACTTCTGGGCCATCGGCGGTGTAGCGGAAGTTCACACCCTTGAAGGCGATAGCGCCGCGCGGCTTCGGCAGGCTGACGGAGACTTCTGGGCGTGGCTCCGGTGGAGCATTGAGAATGTCGGCGAGGCGGGCCACCGACACTTGTACCTGCTGGAAATCCTGCCAGAGCTGCGACAGGCGCAGGATCGGCTGTGAGACCTGGCCGGCAATCATGTTGAAGGCTACCAGCGCTCCCACTGTCAGTTCGCCATTGATGACCGCCTGGGCGCCGAACAACAGCAGTGCCGCAGACGTGATCTTGTTGACATACTGGATGGCGTTCTGGCCCTTGGCGGCCAGCATGGTCGTGGCAAAGGAGGATTGCACGTAGCCGGCCAGCCGCTCTTCCCATTGCGCTGCGACGACCGGCTCGACGGCAGAAGCCTTCAGCGTCTGGACGCCGACGACGGTCTCGACGAGTAGCTGCTGGCTATAGGCGCCCCGTTCGAACTTCTCGTCGATCTTCTCCTTCAGAAACGGCCGCACCAGAAAGCCGATCGCCAGATAGAAGGGGATCGATGCGACGACGATCCAGGCAAGCTTCGAGGAATAGGAAAACAGCACGAAGATGAAGACGACGGTAAAGATCAGGTCGAGGCCGGAGAACAGCCCTTGCCCTGTCAGGAAATTGCGGATCGTTTCCAACTCCCGAACGCGGGCGATCGTCTGGCCCGTTGCCCGCGTCTCGAAATAGGAGAGCGGCAGGTTCAGCATATGCCGGAACAGCCGCCGTCCGAGCTCGACATCGATGCGGTTGGTCGTATGCGACAACGCGTAGGTTCGAAGATATTGCAGCACCACATCGAACAGGCCGACGGCGGCAAGGCCGACCACCAGGACGATCAGCGTCGAATAGCTGCGATGGGCCAAAACCTTGTCGACCACCACCTGGAAGAACAGCGGCGTGACGAGCGCGAAGATCTGCACGATCAGCGAGGCAAGCAGGACATGACCGAAGGCATGGCGATAGCGCCAGATCGACGGCAGAAACCATCGAAACCCGAAATTGCCGCTGAATCCGCCAGGGCCGGACAGACGCCGCTGCAACAGGATGAAATGCCCGGCCGTCTCGGCGAGCAGCTCATGGGCACCGAGATTGCGGCTGGAGAAATCGACCGGATCGATAACCCGATAGGTCCCGTCCGGGGTTACTCCGCCGAAGACGGCGAAGTTGCCGTCGGTCAGGCAGGCGATAGCGGGCGTGGGAAGCGTCGTAAGACGAGCGTCGCTCTGGATCTCGACGTGCTTTGCCTTCAATCCGACGAGCTTCGCTGCGCGTAGGAGATCATTGCGTCTGGACGCCTTTGACAGTGCAAGATCGCGGGCGAGGACATCGGGATTGGAGGCGATGCGGAAGTAGCCAGCAATCGCCGCGATCGCCGCCAAACCGCTATCCGGACGTTTTGCTGCGTCCTCGGAAGAGAGCGGAGGCGGATCTGGGGAAATAGTGATTGTTTGGTCCATATGGTCGGCTCGACTACGTTAATCGCGGCGCCGCGGAGCTATTTCTGGACCTGAATGTTGATAATACTATCTTTGACGCTCCCGTTTCCGAACGAAACACGGACTACAAACCGATCGGCTCCGATGTAGGCCGAAGTCGATTGGTAATAATAGCCAATCATGGACAGCTTCAACGAGTTGCATTTGGCAAATCGACCTTTCGCCTCGTCTAACACCTCCTGTTCCTCAATGAGCGCCAACTTGCCATGCGCCGGCGGCTCAACCACGCGAACGGTCGGGCGGCGCGTTACACTGCAATCTGGGTTGATGTGCCAAGCGTGGCCAACGCGGTCGCGCTGGCCACTTTTTGCAATCTTATCATGGCTCACAGCCGCCACGCCGTCTGCAGAGGTGGTTGCACATCCGGACGTCGATATGGCGATGAGGGCGGAAGCAAAAGCCAGAGCCGGAATTCTCATACTTCAGTTTTCCTTATACCTGGTCAGAGACCGATTTGCCGGATGGATAGCTGCTAGATCTCACGGAGATACGAGTCGCATCACCGATCGATCAGCGTCACTTGACGACCTTGATTTCGGCCGTCACATCCTGGACGAAGCCATTTGCGTAGGAGTGCCGAGTAGTGGCACTATCGGTGCCGGTAAACCCTCTGTCGGACGTATAATACTGCGCATTACCGACAACTTTTTTTGAATTGCACTTTCCGTTCTTCCAGTAGGGAAAAACATCCTCCCTTACGATCGCAAGCTTACCGTGCTTGGGCGCTTGCAACACCCGAACGGAAGGATTTCCCCGTAAAGTGCAATCAGGGTTTAGGCTCCAATCACGCCCTATCTCGGTGCGTTCACCACTCACTGCAAATCGATGGTTTTTAATCTGTCGAATTCCATCGGCGTTGCTCGTTACACAACCTGACAATGCCACACCGGCACCCAACAGGATCAAGGGGAGGGTCAATGACTTAAGCATATCAATTCCTTTGCAGCAGGCCATTTAGTGAAAGCCGGAAAGTTTATCGCGCTGGTTCTGCGGCTTTGTCGGACGCGAACCCGCGATCCGCAGAGCCTTTGCAATGCTCGCGCTCATAACGTGACTTTGAGCGAACTGAACATAATCGTCGTAGGGGATGGCTCCCTTGGCATAGGCGGTGAGGATACGGCGGCAGTATTCGTGACGAACATCGGATGGCTCAACGTTCATTAGCTTCGCGAGCTTCTCCTGAGCATTCTGAGCGATGCCGTTATGGCTACATTGCTCGATGTTCCAGTTAAGAGCCGCAGGATCGCTCAGCATATTTTTGTCGTACTCATAACCGCCCTTGGTCGTGACGGGTGCGGCACTCGCCGGCATCGAAATAATGGCCATGGAAACTGCTGCAAAAATCGTCTGATAGTTTTTCATTCTGATCTCATTTGCTTGGTAGCGACACGGCTGGCTCCTGGATTGCAACCAACCAGGAGCCGACACCGAGGAATTGAGGATTATTGATCGACATGCCAAACCTGCCTTGGCCGGCATGTCGGTTTCGATCGAACAATAGTCACGCTGCATTCTGCTGCGGAATTGCCGGCTGCGACACGAGCGTTGCATCCGCGGCAAGATATTTGGTGGTGCCATCGGTCATCTGGTACGAGCTTGTTCCGGTGATGGAAGACCCATCGGAGAAGGATTGGCTTCCATCCGTCGAAGGCAGCAGGTTGATCAGCTTGATGCCGGCTTCCGACATGGTCTCGAGTTCACCGGTGTCGGTGACGCCGTTCTGGTTGGCGTCGCGCCAGACACGGAACTCGCTCCAGCGGTCATCACTGGCGTCGAGCACGTTGTCGTGGTTGCTGTCGAACACCAACCGCAGGCCATCGAGGTCGGACACAGATCCACCGTTCGCCGTCACTTGGTCCGGCGTTGCCCATTCGGAAAATGCCAGTTCCTTCGATTGATCGATGACGCCGTCCGCGCCAGCCTGACCGCCGCTAGCGAGATCAATGGCCAGGAAGCCGTCCTGGGGACCGACCCAGGCTGTTCCGTCGCGGGCCCCGTCGCCATTCCAGTCAAAGGTGACAGACGAGCCGGTCGCCAAGGTTGTGAGATCGAGCGGTCGCAAGTCTATATGATTATCGCCATTCAGATCCAGCAGCACCGGGCCATGTCCATAATGCGGCGCAGGCCATTGATCGACCATCACCAGATTGGTCTGGCCTCCACCGCCTTGATACGCATAGCGCTCCCAGGCGGTGTTGTTACCCGAACTGTCATATTGGTAATTCGTGTAGCTTCCGTCGTCATTATACGAGGTGGCGGTGTGAATGACGTTGTTCACGAAGTTCTGAACGAGTGTTGTCCAGCCTTGATTATTGTTCACATCGTGCGTGGTTCTCGTCAGGCTACCGGCAGCGTCACTATAGACATTCTCCTCGATGAGTTGACCAGCGGTCGTGTAGACATTGGCAAGAGAAGACCAAGGCTGTGCATTCGTCACGTCGTAGGCATAGAGCACCTTGCTGCCGTCATCGTAGTTGACATTGCGGTTGGTCATTTGCCCGGCGGTGTTATACATCTCGTTGATCGTCGACCATGACTGAGCATTGGACCGATCCCAATAGTTTACGCCGCGGGTACCATCGTCGTAGTAGACCGTCTGAGATACCACCTGGCTGCTTGCCGGATCGAGATTATTGTCAAGCCGGCTCCACGACTGCGCGTTGGTCACATCGAAGTCGATAGTGCCTGTCCATTGCCCAGCGGCATTATAATAGTCGATATGCTGCTGAGCGCCCGTCGGAGTGTAATACGAGGTAGCCGATTTGGTACCGTCATCATTGTCTTGTTCGACATGATAAAGCTGTCCAGCGGCATTATAAACCTGGACGTAGGTCGACCAACCCTGGGTATTCGCCACATCATAGCTGTAGACGTTCCTTGATTGATCATCATGGTAGATGATCTCCTGGGTCATTTTCCCAGTCCCGCTCACATCGTAGCTGTATTCCACGCGTGTCCAGTCGTTTGAATTGGTCACGTCGTAGTCGACAGCGTTGGATTTCACTCCAGCACCGTTGAAGTAATCGACATGCTGTTGGGAGCCGGTCGCCGTGTAGAAGGTGATTTCTACTCGCGTGCCATCGTCATTGAACTGCTTCTCAAGCGTCTTCTTGCCAGTCGCATCGAAAGACTGCTCGACGCGCGTCCAAGGATTGGCGTTCAGCGGATCATAGAGGATAGCACTGGTGACGATGCCCGCCTTGTTGGCATTGACGACGCTGAGCGTCTGACCGCTGGGGCCATCATAGGTCGTGGTGACGGAGGTCCCGTCACTGGAGATCGCAACTTGCGACGTCTTGCGTCCCTGACCGTCGCTGGTAACCCGCAGCGTCAGGCTGCCCATCGCCGAGACCGTATCGACAACCGTCTGCGTGACAACACTACTGGCATTGAGATCGACCTTCGTTAGCGTAACCGAACCGTCCGCATGCGTGACGGAGGTCTCCGTATGGTCGATCACGCCGTCATTGGTGGAGTCTTTGCTGAGCGTTGTGATCAGCCCATCTGTGCTAGCCGTGATCGTGCCTTTAGCGATGACGGCACCGCTGGCGTTGGTTTCCGTGACGGTCGTCACCGACGAGCCATCGACCTGAAGCTGCGACTGCATGACCACTTCGAACGTGCTGTTGCCGTCGTAGTCGTATTTGACCGTCTTGGTATGACCGTCGGCGGAACTGTCCGTCTCGACCTTGGCAGCGATCGCCTGCTTCCAATAGACCTTGCCAGCGAGCAGATAGGTCGCTTTCTGTGCCGTGGCGTTGTTGGTCACAATTGACACCGTTGCGGCGGTCGTATCCGCCGTCAGCGTTTCCACCTGGTCGACTGTGCCGTCGCCGTCAACATCCTTCGAGGTCGTACGTACCATGCCGTCCGACGACTGCTGGATCGTCGTCTTCGTCGCCAGCTTCGCCGTGGGCAGATCCGTGTCGGAGATAACGCTCGTCCGGCTGCCATCGGCATTGTTGGTATCGACCTCGACGCGGTGGCGATCGAGCGTCCCATTTCCATCGAGATCCCAGTCCGTCGTGGTCTGCAGGCCATTGGCCGTCGTCGTCGTGGTCGAGCTGTCCGCCTTGACGCCGGTGGCCTTGTAGTCGGTGACGGTCAGCGTTACGACGCCGGAATCCGCTGTCACCGACTGCTGGTGCTGATCGACAACGCCATCGCCATTGGCATCGCGGTCGATCGTCACTGTCTGCTTGTCAGCGCTGGTGAGTGTGATCGTCTTGTCAATCAGCTTGGCCGAGGCGTCCGTCGTGGCGATGGTCTCGCGGGTTGCGCCGTCGGCCAGGATCTCGATCGTGTCGCTGACGGTCTGTGTCGCAAGCCCCGTGCGTTGCTCGCTGGTCGAGACGATCTCGCCATCGGCGTTCGTCGTCGTCACGAACTTGGAGATCACCGTGCCATCGGCCTTGGTGCTGGACACAGTGCGTGTCTTGGTGCCATCGGCATTGATCGCAGACACGTCGGTCGAAGTCTCACCATAGGTGCCGGAACCTGTCAGATCCGACTGTGTGGTGATCGACAGGCCATTGGCGCTGGTCTTGGTCAGGTATCGGCTGGTAAGCGTCGTCCCCGTGAGATAGCTCACGGTCTCCGTCTTAGATCCATCGGCATTGAGCACTGTGACGTCTGCCTGGCTCTTGGTAAACGTGCCGGAGCCGGTCTGATCCCACTTTGTGACAACGGACAGTCCGTCGGCGGAGGTATCCGTCTCGGTCGTCGCCTTACGGACCAAATTGCCATTGCTATCGGCAACGTCGATACGCTCTACGACGATCTTGCTGCCGTCCGCGTTGAGCACCACGGTGTCCAGAATGCTCTTGTTGGTGACACCATTCCCATCGGTATCGTAGTTGGTGGTCTGGCTAAGGCCATCGGCACTCGTGATGATCGTTTTTGTATGAGAGATCGCACCCGTACTCGTGAGATCAGACAAGGCCAGCCGCACGCTACCATCGTCGTTGCGGGTCGTCACCGACTTCTGGTCCACCACGCCATTGCCGTCGATGTCGAACGTTACCGTGGTGATCTTCTTGTCGGCGCTTGTCGTTGTAGTCGTCTTGTTCGCAACCAGCCCTGTGTTGGTGACGTCCTCGGTCGTGGAACCATCCGCGTTGAGCGTCGTGAGGTATCTGGTCCTCCTGACCTCGGAGAGAACGACATCTGGATTGCTAAGCGCCCACGTCTGAGCCCCGCTCGCTGTATGCGCTAGCCCTTCCGGTGAATCAGCGGCCTGCTGGGCAAGCGACGCTCGCGTGGTCCCAGCCGCTATCGCACTCACCCATGCCTCGGCGGCACCCGCTTCCGGCGCCCGTCCAAGGGCATTCTGGTACATCAGATTGGCAAATTGGAGATCGGTGAGCGTGCCGTATTTCTGCGCGAATTCGGGAGAGCCAAGCAGAGTGGTGGCAATCTGAACTGTCGATGTTCCGGAATTGAAGTCCGCCGTAAAGGTGGCAAAACCGGTGGCGTCGGGATCGCGGCCCAAAATAGCCCGATAAAGGCGATAGATCTCGTTGCGGGCAGCCGCACCAGCTACATCGTTGGAAACGACCGTTGTCTTGGCCAATCCATTGGCGGATGTCGTGACGCTTGATTGCTCGATCGGTGCGGTATTGCTGGATCGGGCGACAGCCTCTCTGCGGTCGCCGCTGGCAAACAGCGTCGTGGCGTCCGAAACGACCTGCTCATACACTCCGTCGCCATTGAGATCCGAACTCGTCTTCGTCGACAGGCCGTTGGCGGACGTCACTGTGACGGCGCGGTTGCTCAGCGTCGTCGTGCCGGCTTTGTAGATCGCCACCGTCTTCGTCGTCTGGCCTGTCGCATCGATGGCCGTCGTGGCCTTGATATCGAGTATGCCGTCACCGTCGATATCGACCTGGCTGGTGGTGGTCTTGCCATCGGCGGTCGCGGTGTTCGTCGTCTTCGACAGCAATGCACCGGCGCTGGTGGTCACCGTGTCGACCTCGGACGTCGAACCATCGGCGTTGAGCGTCTTCGTCGATGTCGCAACCCGGTCGCGTGTGGTGTTGCCGTCGTAATTATACTCCGTCTTGGTGACGAGGCCGTTGGCACTCGTCGTGACCTTGGTCTGATCGATCGCGGTTGTCCCCGCGTAATCAGTCGTGGTGATCAAGGTCGATCCGTCGCTGTTGAGCGTCGTTACCTTTGTCGTCTTGGTGTCGAAGACGCCGTCGCCGTTGAGATCCTTCTGGATCGTTGTCGACAGACCATTGCCGGAGGTCACTGTCGTCACCTTGTCGAGCAGGACGCCGGTATTGCTCTTGTCCGTCACGGTCTCCGTGCGGCTGCCATCGGCATTGATGACCGTCTGATCGACGGTGGTCACGTCGTTGACGCCATCACCGTTGACGTCGTCGGCCGTGGTCGTGGTCAGGCCATCGGCGCTGACAGTGACGGCCGTCTTCGCATGCAGGACGCCATCGGCGCTTGTTGCGGTCGTCGTCGTGGTCTGGCTGCCACTGGAGGCAACGACCTGCACGCTTGTGCTATCGGTGTGCCCATCCCCATTGCCGTCGGTGGTGACTGTGGTGGTCTTGCGGTCGGCGCTGACCAGCGTAACGGTCTGGCTTTCCAGCGTACCGTTGCTGCTCTTCGTTGCGACGGTTTCCTGACGCGTGCCGGTGGAGCCGAGTACGATGACGTCGGAAGAAGTCTGATCGAACGTGCCGTCGCCATTGACATCCGTCTGCACGGTCTGTGTCAGGCTGTCGGCCGATGTCGTCGTCACCGTCTTGCTGATGACCGCACCGCTTGCGCTCTTGGTCGTAACGGTTTCGGTTCTGCCGCCGGCCGTTGCGGCGACGATCGCATCCGTCGTCACGGTATCGTAGGTGCCGTCTCCATTGACGTCCTTGCTCACCGTCTTGGACAGACCATCCGCGCTCGTCGTCGTCAGCACTTTTCCGACAAGCGTTCCGTTGGGATTGAGAGTGCTGTCGGTCTCGGTGATCGTGCCGTCGCTCGCAACCGTAATGGTCGTCAGCGCGTCCGCCGCGCCATCGCCATTGGTATCGGCCGAGATCGTCTTCGTCTTGCCGTCGGCGCTGGTCGTCGTGACACTCTTCGATAGCAGCACGCCGCTGGCGCTCGTCTGCTGCACCGTTTCCGTGCGCGAACCATCGGAGCCGATCGTCGTCACATCGGAATGAGCGAAATCTGCGATGCCGTCGCCTGTCACATCCGTCGATACCGTGGTCGACAAGCCGCTCGCCGCGGCAACCGTCGTAGCTTTACTGCGCGCCGAGTTATCGCCATTGGTCGTCGTGACCACGGTGGTCACATCGCCGTTGGCGGCAATCGTGGTTAGCGTCTGGTCGCGCTTATCCACCGTGCCATTGCCATCGAGATCGCTGGTGACGGTCCTGGTGTGGCGGTCGGCACTGGTAGCGGTCGTAATGTTCGACAGAAGCGTACCGTTGGCGCTGCTATCCTTCACCGCCCTGGTGCGCGAACCATCGCTGGCAACAAGGGTGATGTCGGAAGCGACATCATCATAGATGCCGTCACCATTGACATCCGTCTTGGTCGTCTTCGTAAGTCCGTCGACGCTCGACTGCACCAACACCTGGCTCAACACAGCGCCGGACGCGCTCAGTGTCTTCGTTGTGGTGGCCGTCGAACCGTCGGCATTCGTCACGAAACTCTGGCTCTGATCTCCCTGGCCGTCGCCGTCCTGATCGACGGTCGTTGTTATCGTCAGGTGATCGGCGCTCGTCACCGTCGTCGTGCTGTTGAGAAGCGAGCCGTCAGCATTGAAGTTCGAGACAATACGGGTGCGGACGCCCGTTGAGGCGACCGTCGTCACATCGGTCTGCGAGCGATCGTAGGTACCGTTGCCGTCATCGTCGAACTTGGTCGTGACGCTGTTGCCGTCAGCGCTGGTGGTCACCAGATCCTGGAAAGCCAGGCTGCCATCGGCATTATAGGCCTGTATGGTGTTCGTCTTCGACTGGTCGGTATTGGTGACAACTGTCGACTTGACGATATAGCCGTTGGAATCACTGGCAAGAACTGCGTCGCCGACCACCCCGGTGGTGCCATCGGACTTGGTATAGGTTGTGGTGCCGGTAATCGCTGAGCTGTCGCTGAAGGTCTGGCCGCTGCCCTTCGGCGTCAGGTCGATCGAGGTGATGCCAAGCGATGCCAGCGATACGAGCTGGCCGCTGACACTGACCTTGAACTTCGACCACTGCGCATCGCCGGCATCGAGCTGGCCGTTGCCGTTTGTATCGAAAACATCCTTGATCGCTTCGAGATCGCCCGTCGCCGTCGAATCCCATTGCGTGAACTCGAATTCCTTCGAGCTGCTAATCTTGCCGTCGCCGTCGCCGTCGAACACCAGGACGCCGGTGCCATTGCCTGCCCAAGCCGTCCGGTGCTGGTAGCCGTCGCCGTTGACATTCACAAACTGAGACGAGCTGGCGAGCGTGTTGACATTCAGGCCGTTGCCAGAAAGATCAAGAAGGACTGGATTGCCATCCGGATCAGCATCAGGATCGGCATCGGCATCGGCATCGGGATGGGCGGCATCGTAAGCCTTCATACTATCTCTAATACCGTCGACGTTATTCTTGACGTCGCTCAATGAATAACTTTTTCCCGTTACAATACTCACATAGTCGCGTGGCTCAGTTTCGCTGCTTGATGGGCTGTCGCCATACGGCGAACCACCATTTACTCCCCGGTTACCGGTGCTTGTCGCTCCAGAATGCGTGCCATTGCCACTTGAATGTGTCCCGCCTCTACCCGATGGGCCACCAGCTGAATTGTTTCCGGATCCATCGCCCTCTGCATCGGGATCGCCGTCGTAGTGGCCGCCGCCGCTAGCACCACCGCCACTAGCACCGCCGGTTGACTGCGAGCCGCCGTAACCTGTTCTTCCAAATGCACTAGGAGCAAGATCATCCGGGGTCAAAATTCTGCCGGGCACAGGAGGTGAAGTGATGGTGGGGACAAAGGGCGTACCCGTCACACCATTAGCGGCAACCGGTGCCGGCGCCACGACCGATATCGGAGATTGAACTGGAGCCACGAGCGGCGTTCCAGGAAACCAGCTATGAACTTCATAACTGATACCATAGCCGACTAAGAATGATGCAGCTCCGACTATGATCGGCCCGGCAAACAGCGCTGCTGCAGTTTCTCCCACAATCGCGCCGACAATTGCTCCAACCACATAGCCGGCGCCCGCACTTGCTAAAAAAGATCCCGATGCCAACGCACGGCTTTGGTTCTCACTATAGCCCACTGCCTTGAAGGATCTATAATCTAGGTAGCCACCTAAGATGCCGATAGCCATTGCGGATCGCGACATGACTGTTGAATAAGAACCGATCTCCATCTCAAGATCAGGCAGATTTTTAGCAAGTCTGTCGAAATAATTGTTCAATCCGGTCAATGCCGCAGAGATACCGGACGTAAAATTCCCTACACTACCCAGAGTATTTGGATCATTGAAACCATGCGACGAATCGGATCCATTATTGAAATTTCCAGATACGTCGTTTGACCCTGAAAGTAACATTCAGATACCCTCTATTTCATGTTGTGATTATCCTGATCACGGCGTCGCGACAGAAAATTAAATATACTTATACCATTGAGCTCACCAATACCGACGCCAACAACTAGACATATGAATACAGCTGATACCCATTCACTATCGAATGGAGAAGCAATAATAAAACAAACAATATAGAATATCAAAAAATACAGAACGCGCCTTATTTTCTCGTTTCTCGATAAACGACGGCGACCCGTTTCTTTTTGTGGTTCAGTCATATCAGCATCTCCGCGCTTCGACTGGGTAAACGTAAATAATATAATTGCGGGACACTGACACGTAATTCAAAATCGCTCTCGATCGGCGACACCGCTTCCTCGAAGGCGCGCCCCTTTATTTCAACGTAGAGTTTTTTCTTTCTTCTCAACCATCGGACGATCCTTCCCTCAAGCCATTATTGATTGGACTAAAGCGGCACCAGATCCCTAACATACGAGCCCTTCGACTTATCCATTTATCTCATGGCACCCTCGGCAACACGCCAGCCCCTTGACGTGTCGCCCTGGCATTCTTGTAATCCCCCACATATAATTGCGACAAATCGCATCTAAAGCGGTAAAAGACCCCTGGACCCGACCATAACGCGCGAGTTGACTCCACGTATACGCGTATTACGCATATTGACAAGATTGGAATTTAAAGAGTTGAGCGAATTAAGCGAAAGTAGTGGAAGTATATCCGAAATACGCTCAGATCATCCCGAAGGCGAAGCTGGCCTTGCCGCGCAATGCATCGCGGCACTGCTAACCCGACATGGCATCCCAAAGTATCGTTTTGCGGTCACCGTTTCCGAAATCCTCGGACTTTCCTATTCTTCCGCAAATCGCCGTCTGACGGCGAATGCCTCGTGGTCGCTCGAAGAATTGAAGCGCGTCGCCGAGCATTTCAACGAAACGCTGGAAGAGCTCATCACGCTTAATAATGCGGATGCGCTGCTTGACGCTTCCATTGTCATCGACAACCATATCGTGCCCTGCCGGATTCGGCTGGGAGATGTCGTTGGGCAGGTGCCTCCGGGAACACTGGTTGCCGCCGAGATCGATGGCGCATGGCGTGTCATGCCCACAGACGCCAGATCGATGATACCGGCGCACGCGGTCACCCGTCTGCTGATCGAACCGACCGTCTCTCGCCGTCGGGTCGCCATTCTCGACGACCACGCCGATACCGCCGAAACCATCGTGCATTACATGGAGATGGCAGGCCTCGATGCGGTCGCCTTTAACGATCCTCAAGCCTTGCAAGACCATGCCGATTTCGATGCCTATGTGCTCGACTGGATCATCGAACGAGACGCACGGCGCCAGACCGCGCTTGAGCTCGTCGAGAACATTCGCGCCCGCAATGCCCTTTGCCCGATCATCATCCTGACCGGGCAGATCAGAACCGGAAATGCCGACGAAGAGAATATCGCCGCGGCTCTGGCACGGCACAATTTGAAATTCTTCACCAAACCGGCAAGCATGCCAATCCTTCTTGCCGCTTTGAACTCGAGCTTCAAAACTGCATGATCGTCAACAATTGTTGGCGGCGTATCGGTTTGTTCACGACCGCATCAAAGAGAGACAGATCGTGCTTGGGGCCATGATGTGCGGCTGACATTGCGACAAGCTTGGTCTTGTGGCGCAAGTCCGTCTTGCGGATTCGCGCCGCCAGCGCCGATCCGGTCATGATCGGCATGTCGAGATCAATGAAGATGACTGAATAGGCGTGCGCCGCCAGGAAGTTCAGCGCCGTCATGCCGGAGGGAGCCATGTCGGCCACAAATCCAAGATCTTCAAGCACACCCGAAAGGCCTTTCAAAAGGTCAGGATGATCGTCAACGACGAGCACCCGCTTCCGCGCATCGGACGTCTCGTATGAACTTTCAGCCGCCGGGACCGCGGGGATTGCAAGCTCGAATATGCTGCCGCCTTCTGACGGGCTGCTGATTGCCATGCGCGCGCCAAGCTGCCGCAACAAAGTCTGGACAACCGACAAACCGATACCTCGCCCGCTGCCAAGGCTGAACAGCCCCTTACCGATGCTGTTCTCGATGACCCGTGGCGGCAATCCGGGTCCGGTATCCGTCACACGCAATGCCAATTCGCCCGCCGTCTCATCGAATGGCGCGAGATCAACCTGAACATAGCCGCTCGGCGTATATTTGACCGCATTTGAAACGAGATTATGCAGCAACTGCGCAATGCGCTCGCTATCCGCGACTACGAAAACGGCATCATCGGGCGCCATGTGACGTAGTTCTAGCTGCTTGGCTTTCGCCGCAGCCTGATAGGTTTCCACCACCTCCCGAACGAGTTCTCCCGCCTCGAACACGCCCGGTTGCAGCTCGATATATCCGGTTTGAGCGCGAGCCAGCGTCAGCATGTCGCGAAGCTGGACAGCCAGACTGTTCGCCGCCCGGCGGATGCGCGCGGTCAGCTCGCTTCGGGTTTTCGTATCTTGAGGTCGTTCCAGCACATCCAGGGCCGAGACGATGACCTGAAGCGGAGTTCTGAGTTCGTGGCTGACCATCGCGAGGAAGCTGACCTTGTCGGCGACCGCCGCTTCCGCTTCCGCTAAGGCGCGCGTCTTCGCCATGATCGCCCACCAGTAAAATATCGAAATGATAACAAAGGACAGAATTGCGCAAACCAGTAATCCCGCAATCACGAGAATGATTACGTGCCCTGCCTGGATGGTCTCGAAGGACTTTTCCTTCAGGTCGCTATCCTGATCCCAGGCCGCTTTTGATATCCTATCCAAAGTATCGGATATATCTTCCAGTTTGGGCAACAACGCCTGAGCATCCGCCGATGATAGACCGGGCTTAATCGCCGGCAGGACATCTGCCGCGAATTTGGCCAGAGCGGCTCCATCCTCGGAAAAGCCAGGAAGCTTCCTATACCCGTCGTTCAGATCGGACGGCCGCAGTATGATGTCGATGCCGGATGTAAAGACATCGATGTCAAATGAGAGCTCATGCGGTTCGACGGCAGATCCGTCGGCAATCATCTTCAAATCCAGCCTGACGGCTTCAAGCTCCCTTAGAGCCTGCGCGGTCGGCTTGTAGAAATATAACGGGTTCCTGGCGTTGGTGGAATCCCAAAGCACGTATTCCGCTCTTATGGCGCTCCAATTGTACGCCACGACGCCAATACATATGGCTGCGATTGCTGCGGGAATGCTGAACCAAGCCAGATGGAATAATCTCATTCCACCTCTATCCCGCATAGCTGCCAGACCAGATATGACGACGCAGCTGGCGTGTCCAGTTCCTCCCTGAAACTATCGCGAGGATGCATGACGAAGATCGGTCCGAAATCCCTGACCGTCAGGCGGATACCGTCCTTGCTAGTCGCAAGGATCGTGCCGTACTTCTCCAGATAGGCAGCATCCACCTCTACACTGAAGTCATCGAGCGCCGTAAGGCGCAACGTCTTTCCCGCCGCGCCGGCCTCGCTCAATACCTTGCTCAATAGAGGACCGATGAAGTCGCTTTTGGGAGTCCACGGCGTCGATGTCGTCACCGTCGATGCCGGCAGAGCGAGAAACTCGCGTTCAGACATCTCATAGGCGTTGTTGCCGCTGTTCGTCGTCCTGCCGATTTTGCCTGATATCGTCAGGAAGACATCGGGCGTGCATCCCTTCGGAATATGTATCGCCGCATTGGCGATGTCCGCGCTCAACCATATGCCAATCAACGACAATCCGAGCGCAATTACTAACTTTTTGGGCATGCCTACCAATCCTGCAACCATTTTGCAGTCTGGCATAGTTCCAATCATTTTCGAAGGGTATTCACGCTCACGTTGCTATGGATCGTTGAGACAGACGATATGGTTTGTGTCGGCGACGCAAGGCTCTTCTTTATCAAGGCCGATATAGCTGCGTCTTATCGTCCACAGACCGTCAAAATTACGATTTCCCGATGACACTTTCGGCAATGGTCCATATGTTCTGACGGATTTTGTTCGTCAAAGCAGATGTATCGAGTGAGGCCAGAGCAACGTGATTTCCGTCTTTTGTGTCCTGCGATCTGGTGGCGAATACAAGGCCGATCATGTTTTACGCTTACGCACGCAGGTGGTGAAGCACCTTCCCGATGCAGACTTCCGTTGTCTTTCCGACATTAAGGTCGAAGGCGTTCGGACTTTGCCGCTGATCTATGATTGGCCGGGCTGGTGGTCGAAGATGGAGCTATTCCGCCCGGACGTGTCCGGCGACATTCTCTTCATGGATCTGGACACCTCAATTGTCGGGAGCCTTGTCGATATCGCTTCCGTCAATGGGCTCGCCATGATGCGCGACATCTATCGTCCGGAGGGCTTGCAATCATCAATCATGTATCTGCCGGAAGCGGCTCGCGAGCGGATCTGGGCCGAATGGATCGGTCGACCACGGCATTGGATGGATATCTACCACAAAGGCGGCGACCAAGCATTTCTGGAGCGCTTCTGGCTCGATGGAGCCGGCCGCTGGCAGGATCTATTGCCTGGCCAAGTTGTCTCCTGGAAATCGCATGTGCGGCAAGCGCTTCATGATGATGAAAGCGGGAATGGCTCCATCCCAGCAGACGCTCGCGTGGTCATTTTTCATGGCAAACCGCGACCTTGGGATATCGGATGGTAGTCGTCATTAGCGCAGAAAGGCGCACCAAAAAAGAATGCCGTTCGCCGGGCGGATCGCGACAAAAGTTCTGCTGTGCCTACTCTGACGAAGTGAATTCCGGAGACAACCTTGCCGAATTGGTATCACCAGCAACTGCCTGCCAGCCACGAGCGACTGCGCCGGCACATGCATCTTCGATCCGATCGAGCATTGAGTGGAGGCTTTCGCGCTCGGCGTCCGACAGGCTCTCGAGGATTCGTGCTTCCATCGCCTGACCGATGACGACGATCTCCTCCAGCAGCTTGTAACCCTCGGGCGTCAATTCGACAGCCGAGAACCGACGGTCTCCTACGCCGGCTTTGCGCTGGGCATAGCCGAGCGTTACCAGCTGCGCGATGCCACGACTGACGGCGAACTGATCGAGCGCGCCGGCATGGCAAATTTCCTTGCTTGAGAGGCCGGGTCGGCCGCCGGCAATGGCGAGAATTCGCCAGGAGGCCTGGGAAAGCCCATAGCGCGGCCCATAGTAGGAAGCGAGCAACTCCGCGGTGCTGCTTGCCACGAGGAACATGCGGTAGGGTATCCAGCGGTCAAGCCGAAACGATGGCTTGACAGCCTTCCCATCCTCGCGCTCCTCCACAGATCCGCTTTCACGTTGATTGTCTTTTAATTGCATTTCGCAGATATATTCCAACACGGTTCCGAAGACAAGCGGCGGCGGTGCAGACAACAATCAAGCGAGCAATAGCCTGTCCTCGGCTATCTCGCCGCCACTGACCGCTCCGAATAGGGCGATGAGGTCGGGCACGTCGTAGCTGGTCCGTTCATCGCCTGCGACATCCAGCACGATGCGTCCACCACTCATCATGATGGTGCGCTGGCCATAGTCCAGGGCATGGCGCATGCTATGCGTGACCATCAGCGTGGTGAGATGCTGACGTTCGCTGATCTCTGCCGAAAGCGCCAGGATGCGCGACGCCGCCTTAGGATCAAGCGCCGCTGTATGTTCGTCGAGAAGAAGTAGCTTCATTGGCAGCAATGTCGCCATCAACAGGCTTACCGCCTGCCGCTGACCGCCGGAAAGCGTGCCAATCCGCGCCCTGAGCTTCGTTTCAAGTCCGAGACCAAGACCGGCGAGCTGTTCCTCAAACCGCCCGCGTCCACTCCGCCCGCCGAGCGCGAGGGACAATCCACGCCGCCCGGCGCGCGCGGAAGCGAGCGCAAGATTTTCCTCGACGGTAAGGGCCTCACAAGTTCCGATCCGTGGGTCCTGGAATACGCGGCCGATGAATCGTGCTCGTACCTGGGTAGGAAGCCGTGTAACCTCGAGACCATCAATGACGATCCGGCCCCTATCGGCCAAAATTGCGCCGGCGATAGCCGAAAGCAGCGTCGACTTTCCGGCACCATTGCTGCCGATCACGGTCACGAACTGTCCCTGGGGAATGGCTAGCGATACGCCGCGCAGCGCGGTCACTTCGAGAGCCGTCCCGGGATTGAATGTGACGGAGATCGTGTCGAGATTCAACATCATGAGGCTTTTCCTTCTGCTTTCGATGGCTCCGCCGGCACACGGGTGCGCCTGATTGAAGGCAGCTTCTTTAGCCGGGTTTTTGAAACCATCACGGCGACGGCGACCACAACGGCGGTCACCAGGTTGAGATCCTGCGCCTGGATCCCGATCATGCCGCCATCTAGCGCCAGCGCGATGACAAGCCGGTAGATCAATGCACCGAGAATACAGCCGAGCGTCGCCCGCGCGACCGATCCGGCGCCGACGACCGTCTCGCCGATGATCACGGCGGCAAGACCGGAGACGATCGTGCCGATCCCCATCGAGACATCGGCAACGCCCTGGCTTTCGGCATAAAGCGCCCCGGCAAGGCCGACGAGGCCGTTGGCGAACGCCATGCCGAGCATGACCATGCCGCCATTGTCGACGGCCTGCGCCTCGGCCATCCTCGGATTGGCGCCGGTCGCGCGCACAGCTAGCCCGACCTGGGTGGCAAGGAACCAATCGACCGAAACCTTTGCGGCCAATACGATGCAGAAAAGCAGCACCGTGTTGGCCCAGACCCCAAGGGCCGCGATCCCATTAATCCAGGAGAATATCGTGTCGGTGCCATAGAGCGATATATTCGGTTTGCCCATGACGCGAAGGTTGATCGAAAACAGTGCAACCATGGTCAGGATTCCGGCGAGCAGGTTCATGATCTTCAACCGGACCGACAGGAACGCCGTCACGAACCCCGCAAGTGCACCTGCGGCAAATCCGAAGAGCGTTGCGACGATGGGCGGCACGCCGGCCATGATCGCCGAAGCCGCGACCGATGCGCCGAGCGGGAAGCTACCGTCGACGGTCAGATCCGGAAAGTCGAGCACTCGGAACGAGAGATAGACACCAAGGGCAACGAGGCCAAACAACAGGCCTGCCTCACAGGCTCCGGAAAGGGCGATGAGGCTCATTGGGTGATCACCTTTGCGGCCGCCTGCATCACCGTCTCGGACAAGCTTACGCCCATTTTCTTCGCCGATGTGCTGTTCAGGTAAAGATCCTCGGTGTCGAGCGTGCCGACGGGGATGTCGGCGGGCTTTGCGCCATTCAGGACCTTTGCGGCAATCTCGCCGGTCAGCCGGCCCAGTTTGTAATAATTAAATCCAAGCGCAGCCATCGCTCCGCGCTCGACGGAATTGGTGTCGCTGGCGTAGACCGGGATCTTCGCGTCGACGCCGACCTTGACCACGCTTTCGACGGCCGAAACCACCGTACTGTCGGTCGGGAGCAGGATGACGTCGACCTTGCCGACGAGGCTGCGCGCGGCATCCGGCACGGCTGCCGACTGCGCGGCTGTCGCTTCGACGATATTCATGCCGAGTTTTGCCGCCTCGACCTTCATATCTGCCACCTGTGCGACGGAATTCGCCTCGCCAGCATTATAGAGGACCCCGACTTTCGTTGCTGTTGGTGTGAGTTTGCGGATCAACTCAAAGGTCAGGTTCAGGGGTTGCTTATCGCTGGTGCCGGTGAGCGTGCCGTCCGGCTGCGAAAAGCTTTTGACCAATTTCGCTTCAACAGGATCCGTTACAGCGGAAAACACGATCGGGATTGCCCCCTTCGCCGCGGCCTGGCAGGCCTGAGCCGACGGCGTCGAAATGGCGACGATCAGGTCCGGCGATTTACCGGCAAACGTCTTGGCGATTTGCGTTTGCGTCGGCATGCTGCCTTGCGCGCTTGCAACGTCGAGCGTGATGGTCTTGCCATCGACAAAGCCGGCATCCGCCAGCGCATCGATAATTCCTTTGCGCGCGGCATCGATGGCGGGGTGCTCGACGATATAGGTCAGCGCCACCGTCTTGTCTGCTGCCATGGCGACAGTGGTGGCCAAAGGCAGCAGAAAGGCCGACAGGGCCAGGGCATGCAATAAAGCGGTTCTGCGGTTCATCGGACAATCTCCTGGTAAGCGCTTTGTGATGGCGGGTCAGGCGGCAAAGGGCGACTGCGACCGCGGCGATGTGGATTCGCGGACCGGAACTTGCTCAGGCCGCGTCAGAAGTGGGGAAAATCGAAGCCTGGAAGGTTGTAGATCGGCAATGGTGGGTGCACCCATCATTGCCTGGGCCACGTCGAGTTCGGCGGCAATGATGCCGAGAGCCCGGAAAACGGCCTCCTCACCGCCACTTGCCAACGCGTAGAGTGTCGCACGTCCGAGTTGCACGGCAGTTGCCCCGAGCGCCAGCGCCTTGGCAACATCGGTGCCGCTGCGAAAGCCGCTGTCGACCAAAATCGCGAGCTTGCGCCCGACGACGCTCACGAATTCCGGCAGGATATCGATACTCGCGACTGCTCCATCGAGTTGTCGGCCGCCGTGATTGCTGACCACGATACCGTCAAGCCCAAGTTCCGCTGCCCGGATCCCCTGCTGTGGATTAAGCAACCCCTTGAGGATCAACGGCCCCTTCCAGCGATCGCGAATGAAGGCGATGTCGTCCCAAGAGACGGTCGGGTCTAGCTGTTGCTCCATCACCTCTGCGATCGTTCCCGCGGATTTGAGGTTGAACTCGGCTGCCATGATCTCTAATCGCGGAGTGCCGGCACGAGCCATTCGCAATGCCCACGACGGATGAGCAAGCAGGCTCAGGAGTTTTCTCGGCGTCCAGTGGAAGGGTAGCGAAAAGCCATTGCGGGCATCGCGCAACCGCCTGCCGGGAATGGCGTTGTCTACGGTGATCTCAATCGCTTCGAAGCCCAGCGCCTCGGCGTGCTTGAGCAGTCTGAGGCTTACGTCGCGGTTACGGAACAGGTAAAGCTGAAACCACTTCCTGCCGTCGCTGGCGGCTGCCACGGCTTCCATGGTCGCGCTGGCCGCCGAACTCATAACAAAGGGAATACCCGCTCGCCAGGCGGCCCGGGCCAGCGCCCGGTCGCCTGCGGGCCAGGCTGCGCCTGCAAGCCCGGTTGGCCCGATAATGACTGGCATTGCGAGCGGCTTGCCGAAGAGCGTGATGGCAGCCGAGCGAAGACTGACATCGACCGGCGCTGAACCGACGAGACGGATACGGTCGAGCGCTGCGCGGTTTTCAAGCAGCGTCAGCTCCGAGCCGGCGCCGCCGTCGAAGAAATCAAAGACCATTTTCGGCAAGGCGCGCTGCGCTGCAATTCTGAAATCGGCGATCGAGGCCGGGCCATGCTGGTTGGACATGAATGTTCTATTTCCTCCCTGCTCTATGGATGTCGCTCAATTGAAAGGCGGCGCTTCGGCGAGATTGAAAATCTTGCCTGGATTCATGATGTTGTGAGGATCGATCGCGCGTTTGATCGCGGCCATCACCCGGATGGCCGGACCATGCTCGGCGACGAGCGCGGCTATTTTGCCATGACCGATGCCGTGCTCGCCGGTCGACGTCCCTTCCAGGGCAATGGCTCGGGCAGACAGGCGTTTGGTTAGTACCTCGACGCGTTGACGCTCATCGAGGTCAGTGGGATCGAAAAGCACGCAAAGATGAAAATTGCCGTCACCGACATGGCCGCAGATCGGTGCTAGAAGGCCAAGATCCCGCACGTCGGCCTTGGCGGCCAGTATGGCCTCGACGAGCCGCGATATCGGCACGCAGCTATCCGTGGGGAGAGCACTTGCGCCCGGGCGCAGCGCAAGGTTGGCCCACCAGATATCATGGCGTGCCTGCCAAAGTTTGCCTCTGGCCTCCGCCGACACGGCCGTATCAAACCGGCTCGCTCCGGCGGCATGTGCCTCCTCCTCTATGAAAGGCAAAGCCGCCTCGACTGCCCCGCGACTGCCGTGCAGTTCGATAAAAAGTGTGGGTTCGACCGGCAAAGAGAGTTTTGAATAGCTATTGACGGCCTCGACCTGCAGTTCGTCGAGCAGTTCGATCCGTGCTAGGGTATCGGTGAGCCTGGTCGCAACAAGGACGAAACCGACAGCCTGTTCCAACGTTGCGAAACTTGCCGAAATCGCAACGACGTGGTCAGGAATTGGATGCAGCTTGACGGTCACGTCGGTCACGATGCCGAGTGTGCCTTCGGATCCCACCCAGAGCCGTGTCAGGTCATATCCTGCAGCCGACTTGCGCGCGTGGCTTGCGGTGCGGATCCGATCGCCATTGGGCAGAACAACGCCGAGTGAAATGACATTGTCTTTCATCGTGCCATAACGCATGGCATTCGTGCCGGAGGCGCGCGTTGAGGCCATCCCGCCAAGCGAGGCGTCTGCGCCGGGATCAACGGGGAAGAACAAGCCGGTGTCACGCAATTCGGCATTGAGGCGCTTGCGGGTCGCTCCTGCCTCGACGGTCGCGGTCATGTCCTCCGGCTGAACCATCAAAATTCGATCGAGCCGTGAGAGATCGATACATATTCCGCCCATGAGGGCGGCGACATGTCCTTCGCAGGAGGTGCCGGTTCCAAACGGTATCACCGGCACGTCGAGGGCGTGGCAGGTCGCTACGATGCGCGATACCTCATCGGCCGTCTCCGGAAAGACGACCGCGTCCGGCGGATAGGAGGGATGCCAGCTCACGTCACGGCCATGCTGATCTCGCACCGCCGCCGCCGTTGTCAGCCGATCGCCAAAATGCAGCTTCAATTTCGCGATCGCCGTATCGGCGAGATCGCTTTGGGGTCCGCTATGGCCGATCATGGCTGTCATCGCAGGCTCTCCTGTTGGCTATTGGACCATCGAAAGGCAGCCGGAGGCTGGGTCCCCCAATGGAGATCTTCCTCGCTTCGGTTGCGCAGATGGCGGCTGGCCATTGGAAATGTGCCGAGAACAACGAGCTCGCGGGCATGACGAGCGAGAATATCGAGCGCATCGGCCACCTCTGGCATGGCGGGATCGCCCTCGAACTCGCAAAGGAAGCGGGACGGCACGAACTGACCACCGACAAGATAGCTTTCGATCTTGGTCATGTTGATGCCATTGTCGGCAAATCCGGCGATGGCGTGATAGAGGCAGCCCGGCCGGTTCTGGGTACGGAAAACGATTGTCGTCAGAAGCTGTGTTGTGTGCTCGACCGCCTGAGGTTCGGCGGACAGCACATAGAACCGCGTGGTATTATGCGGATCGTCTTCGACATTGCGTTTGAGAATATTCAGCCCGTAGAGGTTGGCGGCGAGATCTGAAGCAATTGCCGCCTCGCTCGGATCTTCGCGAGACGCCACCAGCTCGGCGGCGTGCGATGTCGTCGGAGCGGCAATGGCCTCGAGATCGAGCGCCGCAATAAGCCGGCTGACTTGACCAAGTGCCACAGGATGCGAACGGACCCGTCGGATACTCGCGAGCGTAGCCCCCGCAGGCGCCATCAGACAATGCTCGACGCGTTGAAAATGCTCGCCGACGATATGCAAACCACTGTCGGGCACGATCTTGTGCACGTCAGGCACGCGCCCAACCAGGCTGTTTTCGCATGGCAGGAGGATCCGGTCGACTTCGCCGCGGACAAGGCTGGCGATCGTGGTCTCCAGGCTCGGCATGGCGATGCGATCGGCGGTTGGGAACGCCATCTCGCAGGCAACATCCGCAAACGCACCAGGCCGGCCATTATAACCAACTTTATGGACAGCGGCGCCCACGCTGATTTTCTGGGCGTCCGGAACCAATGGACCGGTATCTGGATCGAAAGGGGCCGCGTGTGGAGGGGCCGTGGATCCACAGTTTGCCGGGGTAAATGTCATAGGCGATCTCCGAAAATTCGCACATGCCAAGTCATGCCGCGGCCGGATTTGTCCGTCTCGCGTCAAGCGCGCCTGTCATCGGCCATCGATGATTAGTTTGCGGTTGGCAGTCGCGTCGTTTCCATCACGGTCATTGGCCAAAGCAGGGCGATGCCGTTGCCGTCGGAAACGACCTCAAGATGGCGCTCCGCCGCCACAAGGCAGTCCTCGTCGGTGAAAATCTCGGTTGCAGAAAACAGCAATCGCAGAAAATGTCCGAGATCTGCCTTGGTGTCGAAGCGCCAGCGGGTGGTGACATCGGTAAATTGAGGTTTGTCCCATCCGGTCAGAGCACACAGGCTCGTTGCAAACTCCCGCGAAAGGAAGGAGACCTCGTGGCCGGTACAGCAACTGAGCGCAATGAAATCGTCGAAATATGCGGCAAGCCGCGTTCCGGCGAAGATGTCGGCAATCACCAGCTTGCCGCCGGGCCTGACATGGGTCGCGATAGCCTTCCAGGCGGCCGTCTTGTCTGAAATATGGTGCACGGCGCCGCGCGTCCAAGCCATGTCGAAATCGCGGATAGGCAGGTCGAGCGCATGAGCCGCCTGACCGAATACTTTAATCCGGCCGCCGCTTTCGATTTCGAGATCCTCAAGCTGCTCAGTGGACGGATCGGTTGCGACCAACAAGCCGGTAGGGCCGACATCTTCGGCAATCGCGCGGCTGAAATGACCATTGCCGGCGCCGATCTCCAGGACGCGCCGGCCGTCGATGGGCTGCAGGAAGCTGCGCATCGCGGCAATATCGTCAAGCCAGGCTTCGGGAAAGAGGTGGAGCGCATCGCGGTAGGTGGCCGAGCGGCGACCAGAGAAGACGACTTCGGATTCGATCGGTGTCGTGGACATATACATGAACATATGCCTTCCAGAGTTGTTGCGGTTCGGACATCTCCCTAGATTCTAGTTTTACGGGCAATCGCGATGCGATTTACCTCTTATGATAAAATTACAACATAGACTTGATAGGAAATCAATTGCTATTTGCAAGTAATTTAAACATGCATAAACTTTATGCATTCGATTTTTTCGGAGGCAATTTTCGCGAGAAAATGGGCGCGTCCGTCGCTCAGCTGGCGTTTTTTTCCGACGAGCGGATGCGGCCGCTGAAAGGCAGTGTGTGATCGCAACTCGCGGCGCCCTCCACCGACTGATAGGCTTCCGATCGCAGACCGCGTGATCGATTGCTCGGCTTCAGGCGTTGAGCACGAGGATATTGCCAAGGAGGATTGTCGCACCGCCGAAGGCGAGACGAGTATCGACATGCAGGCCTTCGAATAGAGCGGAGATCGTGATGGCAACAATCGGAACGACCGTTAGCGCATAGGCGGCTCGCGCAGGGCCGACCTTTTCAATAAGCGTAAAATACATGAGAAACGTAACACAGGATGCGACAATCGCCAGATAGGCAAGCTGTGCCAGATAGCCAACAGTTATAGGTATTGTGAGAGATGTGCCGACAGCCACAGCCCAGGCGAACCCGAAGCCGCATCCACATAGCGCCCCCCACCCCATAAGCACCGGGATCGGCACGCCGCGCCGCTGATTACGCGCAGCAATTGCCGTTCCCGCACCTGTTGCCATCGCCGCGATACCTGCCCAGATAAAGCCCGTCATAGTTTGCGGATTGAGATGTAATGCAAAAATCTGTGGAGCAGCCACGATGCCAAGACCCAGGAGACCACACACTATGCCAATTGTCGCGCGGCGGCTTATCCGCAGATTCAACAGCAAACGGCTGGAAACGGCCGCAAACAGCGAAGAACTCGACAGCACCAGCGCTGCGATCCCACTCGGGATACCCTTCGTCGCCTTGTAGAAGGCGATAAAAGCAAGCCCGAAAAACAATATGCCTTGCATCATCACCCAAAGGCGGTCGCCACGGGCAATTGTGACCGGTTTGCCGGTGGCGATCGAAAATCCAAGCATGCCTATCCCGACGAGAAACATGCGGATCGCCACCGACAACTCGGGAGCCGAAGCACTTGCCTGGAGGGATGTCACGATGGCGCCCGAACCCCAGAAAAGCACGGTCGCGAGAAAGAGAGTTGCGGTCATCTCACATCCTTTGTGGCCGAAGTGGCGATCTAGATAATAGCTTGGCGTCACCGTGGTGCGCGGGACATTGTTTACAATGTCAATCATTTGCTTGCAAAATGCAATTAATATTAAGACTAGATCCTAGCCTTCCCCGGGCAGTGATGCGCGACCCGAATTGGGTCCGGGAGCACATTCTTGCTACATTCGACACGGTGCGTCCGGGACCTTCAATGACCGGTGTTCTGAGGGAAAAGTGCTTTCCTCGTTTCCTCATCCAGCACGGCTTTGAAGGTGTACTCCGCTTTCAACGCAAGGGCCTTCTGAACTGCCGGGCGTTCCGACATCGTCGTCATGAAACGCTTGACCGTGGGAAAATCGTCCAGGCCCTTATCTCCGTATATATAGCTCGCCGACGCTGCCCAACCCCAGAGCGCCATGTCCGCAACGGTGTAGTCGTCGCCAGCCAGCCAATCGGAAATCTCAAGCCGCTTGTCGAGTACCTCATACGTGCGCTCGACCTCCTTCAGATAGCGGTTTTTCGCATAGGGGAGGGCTTCGGGCGCATAGTGCAGGAAGTGGATCGCTTGTCCCGAGTAGGGAGACAGGCCGGTTGCGACCAGTTGAAGCCAGGATAGCATTTCGGCTTTTCTCGACAGGCCGGTGGGAATGAAACGCCCGTACTTTTCTGCAAGGTAGAGCAGGATCGCATGAGAATCGAAAACAGTGACGCCGTCATCGACGAGGGCGGGAACCTTGCCGTTCGGGTTGACCGCGCGAAACTCCGGCGAATGCTGTTCCCCCTTGAAAATATCGATCGGGTTGACTTCAAAAGGCAGGTTCAGCTCATGCAGCAGCACCGCGACTTTCATGGAGTTCGGTGTGGCGTGGAAATACAGGTTCATCATCGTCATCCCTGAATGAGGTCGCCGCCATAGTCGGGCAGCACCGCCCAGAAATGCCCGATCTTTCGTCCTTCGACCAATCGATCCTGTCGATCGCACCTATGGTTCAGTTCGATTCCTTGCGCCCGCACAAACTTCCTATGTTCGGCGGCCAGAAGCCTCGAGCACGAAGGATTGTCATGAGCAGCGAAAGCAAGACACATCGCATCGGCGACGTTACGATAAGCAAAGTCGAGGAACAGCAACTCAGCAATGTCCCGGTCTCGTTCCTCTATCCGAAGGAAAAGGCTGCCGAGCGGATCGCGGCGGATCCCAGCCTGCGGGATGAAGTCGAAGACGGTGGCAAGAGACTACGGCTCAGTATCCATACATGGGTGGTCCGGACGCCGGACCATCTGATCCTTGTCGATACGGGTTCAGGAAATGACAAGGAACGGTCCAGAAATCCGATCTTTGATCGGCAGTCCATTCCGTTCATCGAGCGACTTCGCGTTGCGGGCGTCGATCCGGAGAAGGTCGATTTCGTCTTCAACACCCACCTTCACGTCGATCATAGCGGGTGGAACACCCGTCTCGAAAAGGGCAAGTGGGTGCCGACATTCCCGAACGCCCGTTACGTGTTCCCACGCGCCGAGTGCGAATACTATGCGAGTCCGGCAAGCCACAACGAAGCCAATATCCCGAGTTCCGGCGTCTATGAAGACAGCATCGCGCCGGTGATCGACGCGGGGCTTGTCGACTTTATCGAGCCTGGCGGGGGACGCTACCTCGATATATTCGACTTCATCGCGACGCCCGGCCATAGCATCGGACATATGTCGATTGCGGTGACGTCGGGCGGAGAGACCGCGATCTTCGGCGGCGACATCCTGCACAGTCCCGTTCAGGTCCGCCATCCCGATCTCAATACGGTGTTCTGCGAATTCCACGATCAGGCTACGGCCTCGCGACTGTCGATGCTGACCCATCTTGCAGATACCCGTGCCTTGTACCTCGCCACGCACTTTCCAGCCTCTTCCGCCGGCTATGTCGCACGGACGCCGGATGGATTCTCCTGGGCCTATATTTGAGGACGACATGACCAACCGCATAAACATCGACGCCATCGCGGTCGAAGAGCACCGTATACCAAGCGACACGCCCGGCATCGAACTCCATGTCCGCAATAAGCGCCCCGCCGGGATGAGCCGTTTTGCGCCGGAAACGACCATCGTCATGGTGCATGGTGCCACCTATTCTTCGGGCAGCCTCTACGACGTTCCGCTCGGCGGGTTCTCATTCATGGACTATCTCGCTTCCGAGGGGTTCGACGTCTTCACGGTCGATGTCCGCGGCTACGGCAAGTCCTCCCGCCCGCAGGTTATGGAGATCGACCCGGCTCTCAATCCACCCCTGATAGGCACCGACGTCGGCGTTCGGGATTTCGGCTCGGCGGTGGACTTCGTTCTGCGTCGTCGTGGCATTGCCAAGGTAAACGTGTTCGCAATGTCCTGGGGCGGCACCGTGACCGGAGCCTACACCGCCGTCAACCCTGACAAGGTCTTGAAGCTGGCTGTTCTCGCCCCGCAATGGCTAAGCGAAAGGCCGATCCCCCTGGATATGGGCGGCGAGCTGGCCGCCTATCGGTTGGTGCCAGTCATGAATACCCTTCAGCGCTGGCTCGGCACCGCACCCGAACATGCGCGCGCAACGATCATTCCGGATGAATGGTTCGAACAATGGGCGACGGCGACGCTGGCGGACGACGCATGGAGCGAAGCCAGGGAACCCGGCAAGCTGCGAGCGACCAATGGTCCGATCCAGGATATCAGGGACTACTGGCGCGCAGGCAAACCTTACTACAAACCATCGGACATTCAGGTCCCGGTGCTTCTGCTGCATGGCGAGTGGGACATCGATGTGCCGATCGATCTTGCGCTGGCCTATTTTCAGGAACTGACCTCGGCGCCGAACCGCCTCTGGATCGAGATCGGCGAGGCGACCCATATGGTGCTTCTGGAGAAGAACCGGATGCGGGCATTTCGCGCCATCTCGGCCTTCTTCCGGGAGGCTTATGCGCCCGAATAGAAGCCCTGCTCCCTGTCAGAAGCCGCTTTCAAGCGGCTTTTTCGTTTCAGCAAGCGGCGGCAACAACAGTGTCCAAAGGTATGAATTCAGTCGATTGGTGTGATCGAGAGAAGCGATTTCAGCGACTTGGGGCGACCCGCTAGACCAGGCATATCGAAGATCGAAAGGAGCACATCATGATCTCTCGTACGCGTCTCACCGGCGTCGTCGCCGTCATTCTCTTGACCTCCTCCACTGCCTTTGCAGGAAGCGCGTCGCCGCTCTCCGGCAAAAGCGAGATCCGGTTTACTGCGGACAAGAACTATGCCGAAAGCATGAGCTGGTCAGCCAGGCAGAACCGCTTTTTCGTCGGATCGGTCACGCATGGCACGATCGGCACAGTTTCACCCGATGGCGAATATAAGCCGTTTGTCACCGACGAAAAGCTTGTCTCCACGGTCGGCATCCTCGTTGACGACGCCCGCAATACGCTCTGGGCTGCTAACTCGGATCCGGGCGCTGGATCCCGAACCACGACCTCGACCCAAGGCAAGCTTGCAGGCGTCGCCAAGTACGACGCGACCACGGGAAAGCGCCTTGCCTACTACGATCTCGGTGCCCTCAGCGAAGGCCCGCATTTCGCCAACGATCTGGCGCTGGACGAAGACGGAAACGCCTTCGTCACCGACAGCTTCGCCCCGATCGTCTACAAGATCGACACAAAGGGCAAGGCGAGCATCTTCGCCCAGAACCCTCTGTTTAAGGACGCGGATGGCTTCAATCTCAACGGCATCGCCTATCACGAGGGTGGCTATCTCCTGGTTGGCAAATACAATTCCGGCGATCTGTTCAAGGTCAGCGTCTCCGATCCGGCCGACGTCCAGAAGGTGAAGCTTCCCGAGCCAATCAAGGGCGCCGACGGATTCAGTTTGTTTGACGGGAAACACCTGTTCGTCGCCGTCAATCTTGGCGCCGACAAGACCATCGAACTCATCTCGACGGACAACTGGAAAACCGCAAAGATCGCCCATGAAGTCAAAAGCACGGCGTCTATGCCAACCGCCCCGACACGGGTCGGCGACGATGTCTGGATACTGAACTCGCGTCTCGACACGCTTTTCGATCCGAAGGCGGATAAGGTCAGCGACTCGCTGCTGCAGAAATTCTGACAAGCGATCATCAGGGCCGATGCAAATCTGCGTCGGCCCTGATGTTACCGGATCGTCGCCTTGGCAATTTCCATGACCAGCTTCCGAAGCCACATATGTGCTGGATCGGTTCGCATCCTCGGATGCCAGAAAACATTCATGCTGAAAATCGATAGGGGAAGCGGCGGCGCAAACAGGTCGAGCGTGTCCTCGAACCTCTGCAGGAATCGCCTGGGCAGGGTGCAGATGCAATCCGTGCTGGACAGCACCAGGGGTGCAAGGGCGTAGCTCTGGATCGAAACCGAAACGCGACGCTCACGTCCAACTTCAGCAAGCGCGTCGTCGATCATGCCGGAGAAATGGCCGCCACTGGTCGAGATCAAAAGGTGGTTCGCGTCGCAGAACGCGTCCAAGGTTATCTCCTTCGATCCGCGCGGATGGCCGCGTCGCTGCGCCGTGACGAACTCTTCCTGGAACAAGGTCTGACCGATCAGATCGGCTGCGGCGTCTTCTGCGGCACCCACGAACAGATCGACCTCTCCTTTCTCCAGATGTTCGGCAATCCTTGCCTTGTCCGGCAGTGTGAAGGCGATTTTGGCGAGCGGCGCGCGGGCCTGAAACAGAGGAATGAGATCGGGAGCCAGGATCGCGGCAGGATTATCGGTCGCAGCGATGCGGAAGATCCGTTTGCTCGTCGCAGGATCGAAGAGATGGGCGGTATTGACGAAGTCGTTGAACCGTTCGAGCAGCCGCGCCAGTTCAGGCTCCAGAGCCGCCGCATGCGGCGTCGCGATCATTCCACGCCCCGATGCCGCCGGGATGAACAGCGGATCGTTCAAAAGCTGGCGCAATCTGGTCAGACGTGCCGACAAGGCCGACTGCGTTATGTTCAGCCGGGCTGCGGCATGCGTAACGTTTTTGTCCTTCAGCATGGCGTCAAGGGTCATCATAAGACCCGCGTCGAAATCAGAAATACGTTGGCTCATGGGTGCGATCCTTTGTGTTCATTAAGCGCAAACCCGCACCAGCCAATTTCGGTGTTCATATCGGCCCATCCTTGTTTCTCCTCTATCGACCCAATCCCTTATAAAATGCTTCCGGACAGCCGTTCGCCACTTGCCTCTTTGAACCAGGCCCCACCATCTGCTCGGCCAGATTTTTTTGAACTTCTCGTTCTCAGGCTCAAGCGCCTGACCTGCCATTCTGCTTCCGGCCCCTCGATCACTGCACCCGTCTACGAGCCGGTGGTGGCCGTGGTCGAGAAGACGACCGGATGGCTCCGCCGTATGAACGACTAGCAGGCGAGGGATGACCTCAGAGCGTGTCGATCAGTCCTCCATCCACGCGCATGGAAGCTCCAGTCGTGGCGGATGCCAAAGGCGAGGCCAAATAGGTTACGAGATTGGCGATTTCCTCGACGCTTGCAGCTCGTTGGATGATCGAACTGCCGCGATGCTTCTTAACGAAGTCCGCCGCGACCTCCTCGATCGGCTTGCCGGTCTTTGCACGCTCTTCGGCAAGCATCGCCTCGACGCCTTCGGACAGTGTTGGGCCGGGGAGGACCGAGTTGACCGTAACGCCCGTGCCAGCCATGCGCTTGGCGAGCCCACGGGCAACCGCGATATCGGCGGTCTTGCTAACGCCGTAGTGAATCATCTCCACCGGAATGTTAAAGCCGGATTCCGACGCGATGAAGATAACACGGCCCCAGCCGACGTTCTGCATGCCCGGTAGGTAGGCACGCGACAGCCTGACGGCCGACATGACGTTGACCTGCCAGTGGCGATCCCACACCTCGTCATTCGCCTCGAAGAAGTCGAGCGGCTGGAAGATACCGGCATTGTTGATCAGGATATCGACATGAGGCACTTTGGCGACGAGAGCGCTACACCCTTCAGCGGTCGCGACATCGGCTGCGACGGCGGCTACGGTGCCCACGGCACCTTCGCCTTTCAGGCGTTCGGCGGCCTTTGCGGTCTTTTCTTGAGACCGTCCGTTGATCACCACGTCGGCGCCAGCCCTCGCGAGCTGGCGAGCGATCGCGTAGCCGATGCCTTCGGTAGATCCAGTAATCAGAGCGGTCTTGCCCGCGAGGTCGATCTGCATCTGCTGCTCCTTCTGCGGTGGATCAGAGAGTGTATGAACTGGCGGTCGGTCTCGCAACAGGCCACGACGTCGATAATTCTTTCGGGTAGGTCCGGTGGCGGTGCTTGGCGATATCCGTCAGTAGTCACACGATCAGGCGATTGATACAGCCTCACGCAAGGGAATAGGACAATTTCCGCGTTAGTCCTTGGAGCGCAAATATGATCCTAATCTCGATTCCCGTTGCGTTGCGAATGCGGCATGTTTTAAAAAACCACATAAAACCTTGATTGGAAACCAATTGACAGGTCGTTGGTTCAGATCCCTTCAAGAGCGCCACTTGCCGTCAGTTGTTGAGCCAATTCAGGAGATAGGCTTCTAATGTGTTCAACGACCGCTCTGCGCCCTCATTTCTGTCGTTCGCGCAGCCTTGGCGACTACCGAAAGCAGCCTTTCAGCTTTGGTCGGTGCTACGACCGAAATGGGGTGGAATGCTGACAGTCGGTTTTTGCGCGAAAGGCACTCGAGCTCGATGATGGTTGTAAGCCGTATCGTCCACTCTTGTTGTTCGAGCTGTGCGGATCGATCAGGTTCGGCTTGTAAGCAATTTGATCCCCGCAAAGGCGAAAAACACCCCTAGTCCCGCGTCAATCCATCTGCGCGCACGATCATAAAGTGCGACGACTCGCCTTGTCGAGAAGGCTACGGCATACGCAATGTGGCCGACAACGGAGAGAATATTCGGACCAGGGCTAAACATCCCGAGTGCAAAGGCACCAAAGGCCAAAGCTATCTCTGGCAAATGCTCCATGCAGATAACCTCCGACCGATTTGCCGCGAAGATTCAGATCTACGAACGGCCATCCA
The DNA here is from genome assembly GCF_000799715.1 of Martinezella rhizogenes. Lineage (GTDB taxonomy): Bacteria > Pseudomonadota > Alphaproteobacteria > Rhizobiales > Rhizobiaceae > Rhizobium > Rhizobium rhizogenes_C. The sequence goes on along the minus strand of NZ_JUHG01000019.1, from coordinate 261,749 downwards.
TGTTTAGGGCAACTATAGTCCGAGATACTAATTCACTCAATGACAGCATTCAGAACCGCAGTGCCGACAACTAAGAGGTCGGTACCGGCCGATCCGCAACGCGCCCTCCAAATTGGTCATAGAAGCTACCTTGGCGGGGCCTTGAAAGCAGACATCGCAAGGATTGGAGAGGCGGCATGTTTGCGCCGATTGCTCTCAGTCCGCCAGGAGGTGGGGGGTCACCAGCTAGCTGCCATTCCGCCGACGACCAGAGACGGCTGTTGACCAGGCCGAAGAGACACCCGAAGCTAGCCGTTCAATCCTGGGCTGTCGGTCGTATGACGATGCTGCCGACGTCCACATCGGCCGGCTGCTCGATCGCGTAGGCAATGCCGCGTGCGATCGAAGCCGGTGGGATGGCTACCTTGGAAGCGCGTTCTTGAATTGCCGACTTCACGGCGGGATCGGTTATCGAGCTAGCAAAATCGGTCGAGATCATCCCCGGCGAAATCTCGGTGACCCTCAGATGCGGTCCTGCTTCCTGCCTCAAGGCTTCGCTGATGGTTCGCACTGCGTTCTTGGTCGCGGAATACACACCCATGGTGGGCAGGACTTTGATGCCCGCGGTCGAGACGATGTTGATGACATGGCCCGACTGTTGACGCTGGAAGACGGGCAATGCCGCAGCGATGCCGTAGAGCGTGCCACGCAGATTGACGTCGATCATGGCGTCCCAGTCCTCGACGCGCAGCGCATCGAAACGGGATATTGGACCGATCCCGGCATTGTTCACAATGACGTCGAGCTTGCCGCCATGCTCAATTGCCAATGCGACAAGCGCTTCAAGATCGCCCCGCTGGCGGACGTCTGTCGCCCGATGCACGGCCTTGCCGCCTGCAGCGGTGATCTCGTCCACGATGGCTGCGAGCGCCTCCTCGCGGCGTGCGCCTAACACGACAAAAGCCCCTTGTTCTGCCAACAGTTTCGCCGTCGCGCGACCGATCCCGCTGCTTGCGCCTGTGATGGCGACAACCTTGCCTTCGATGCCCATAGCCATTCTCCTTCATTGATGTCATCGAAGAAGATAGGCACTGGGTTCAAGATGAGCTATGCTCGAATGTCCATGGATTTATCGCGATCGTCTAAAGCTGTGACTGACCCCCTGTCGGATGTCCTCAACGTTCTAGGCGCGAGGGTGACCCGCCGCACCCGGCTGGAGGCCGCAGGACGATGGGCTCTCACATTTCCGGCTATAGACCGGCTCAAGTTCGTGGCGCTGCTGCGGGGAACCAGCTGGATACTGCTGCCCGGGCGATCGCCTCAGCTCATGTGCGCGGGGGATGTCTGCTTGTTGGGGCGCACGACCTATACGGTCGCCAGCGATCCGGAGGTTCCGCCCCTCGACGGCCAAACATTCTACGGCGCCGGCGGCGATGTTGCGCGTCTGGGCGGTGACGAGACGATTGCAATCGGGGGAACCGTCACGTTCGATCCCGGGAATGCGGACTTCTTGCTCGACATGCTTCCGGATTTCCTGTTCGTTCCCCGATCCTCTGCCGCATCTGGAGCGATGGCGACGATCCTTGGGTTGATGAATGACGAGGGCGAGCGCGATATCATCGGTAGCGAAATCGTAAGTGCCCGGCTCGCTGATGTGTTGCTGGTGGAGGCGATCCGGGCCTACGCCGGCAGTATCGGGCAGGTGGAGATCGGGTGGCTAGGCGCTCTGTCGGATTCTCGGCTCGGTCGAGTACTTCGCGTCATTCATGGAGACGTCGCGCAGCCTTGGACGGTGGCCCAGCTCGCCGGCGTCGCCGGTATGTCGCGAGCTGCCTTTTCTGCGGAGTTCACGCGCCGGGTGGGACAGCCGCCACTCGCCTACGTGCGGGCGTGGCGTCTCACCATCGCTCGTGCGGCGTTGACACGGGGTGATGAGACTGTCGCCAGCATCGCACGCAAGGTTGGCTATACGTCGCAGAGTGCATTCGGCCATGCTTTCAGGTCCGCTTTCGGCTCACCTCCAAAAGCTGATGCTCGATCGTGAGGGGCGGCAGAAGCGATCGGTCTTGCTCGTCTGCCCGGTACCGCGACGATCGATCGGCCTAGGACATCCTACCACGTAATCAGCGGCGCTTTCCGCAGCCACGTATCGGTGGTGAGCTGCTGGACGACGAACTCGGCGACATCGGATCGGGCGATGGTCCCGCCATGGACGCGGGACAGGTCAGTCAACGCCTTGACGTGGCCTCGCGCCGGCTTGTCGTTGAGCACCGTCGGCCGGACGATGATCCAGTCGAGTGTGCTGGCGCGGATCGCATCTTCCTGGCGATTCTTGTCTTCATAGACCTTCCGCAGCATCAGGGGCAGGAACAGCCTATCGAAGAAGAAACCGCCATGGCCGCGGCTGTCGCCGGCGCCCAGCCCAGTGATGCACACGAGACGACGGATGTTCTGTTGCTCCATAACGCCAACCAGCGCGCGCGTCGCCGTCGAGAGCAGGGTCACCTCCCGGAACGGGCTCATGGCGGTGCCCAGCGAACTGACGACGGCATCACAGCCGGCGATGGCGCGGGTCAGCGCGGCGGGATCGCGGGCATCGCCTTCGATCAATTCGGCGCCGGCGAGGTCCGCTGCCTTTGCCTTGGAGCGAACGAGGGCAACGACCTCGTATCCCTTTGCGACGGCCTTGCCGACAATCAGCCGGCCGGTGGCACCGGTCGCGCCTAATACTAGAATTTTCATATCAGATCTCCGAAGTTGTGCTGGGATGCCTCGATGAGGGGGTGGCGAAGGAAATCACCGATGGCGTTCGCCGATCCACCGCGCCGCGGCCTCCGCCGTATCCTGGGGACGGGTGTTGAATGCGATCGCCGCCTTTGGTGCGCCCTGGTGGATCGCGTTTACGACCATCTCGAAGAACAGCAACCCCTTGGGCGGGAGGCGCAGGCCGCCACCGATCACGACGCAATCGTAGTCCACCCTGGCCAGTTGCGCGGCCAATATTGCGACGCCACTGTCATCGGGAGCGATCATGCAGATGTCGCCCTCCCAACCGCGCTCCGTCATGGTCGTCTCCGCAATGTCGATGCCCGCCTGGATTTTTTCGGCATCGAACCCCGGCGGCAGGGAGGGATCGGAGAAGTCGACGGTGTCCGGCTTCTGGCCTACAAACAATACGCGTGTCATGATCAAGCTCCTTCGAATGGGTTGGAGGGGACGGTGTCGTCGGCCAGGGCATCGAGCCGCTGGCGGAGGAAATCACCGATGGCGTTCACGGACCGTTCGGCCGCGAGAAACTGGCCGAGGGAGGATTGGAACACGTGCGGCATGCCCTCCCAAACAGACAGCGTAATTTCCACGCCCGCCGCTAGCGCCCGCTCAGTGTAGCGGATGGCGTCGGAGAGCAGCACTTCGTTGTCGCCGACATCGATGCGGATGGGCGGCAGTCCGTTGAGTTGAGCGTAAAGCGGTGATGCCTTGGGGTTGGCGGCATCCTGGCCCTGAAGATACAGGTCTGCGAAGCCTTGGAGGACGCCGCGCGTGAAGATCGGGTCCGCCTCCGCCCTTGTCTCGAAGCTGTCGCCGGTGAGCGCCAAGTCGGTCCAGGGCGACATCACTGCTGCGCCGACCGGCTGCACCATGCCCTTCGTTTTGTCGGCGGCAAGGACCGACAACAGCGCCAGCGTCAGACCGCCACCCGCCGAATCGCCAACGACCACGATCCCTTCCGCTCGCTCCGCGACAAGACCGCGATAGGCGGCGACCGCATCGTCGATCGCGGCCGGGAACGGATGCTCGGGCGCCAGCCGATAGTCTGGTACGAACGCATCGGCGCCGGCGCGTGCGGCGATCTGGCCCGCGAAATGGGTCAGCGCCTGGGCCGAGCCGAGCACATAGCCGCCGCCGTGGAGATAGAGGATGCGTGCGCCCGGTCGTGCGTTTGACACTCGGAGCCAGAAGCCGTCAATCTCGCCGACCGTCGCGGCCTCGACCCGGACATCCGCCGCCCCGGGCGTTGCGGCAAACATGGCGTCGAACATCGGCCGCGCCTCCGGCCCAAGTGCCTCGCCCTTATGGGCCGAGGCGGCTTGTCGCATCGCGGCCGCCGCGGGAGCATCTTGAGGCGAGAGGGGGTGGATCGTCATCATGGCAGGTCTCCTTCGTTTGGGGGGAAGGGTAAAGTGCGGGCTCAGCCCTTCGCCCACTGGGCGGCGGCATCCCTGGCAAAGGCCGCATAGGAGCGTGGCGCGCGACCGAGGAGCCTGGTCAGGCGGGTGATGTCGGCGGCGGTTGCCACCGCGCCCTCCGTCTGATAGCGGCTGAACATCAGGCGCAGGTCAAGCGCGTGCCAGGCGGGCAGCATGGTCTTCATGCGCTGCTCCATGACGACGAGATCGTCGCCGCCATAAAGGATCGCGCGGCCAAGGGCTTCGCTCCAGAGGCCGGCGATCCCTTCGCCGGTCAGGCTGTCGGGACCGACCAAGTCGTAGGTCTCGCGGCCGAGCGGCGTCGCGGCCTGTTCACGGCGAACCAGTTCGATCGCGGCGGCCTCGCCGGTGTCTCGGATATCGACCATCGAGACGCCTTTCGCGCCGATCGGCGAGCCATAGACGCCGGCCTTGAGAAGTCCGTCCTTCTGACGGAGATCGTTCTGGATGAAGTAGGTGGGGCGGAGAACCGTCGCGGGCAAGTCGAGCGCCTCGATCATGCGTTCTACCGTGTACTTGCCGGCAAAATGCGGCACGTCGGCATAGGCGTCGCCGCCGAAGACCGAGAGGTAGACGATGCCTTTGATGCCGGCCTCGCGGGCGACCGTCAGCGTCAGCATCGCCTGTGTCAGTTCATCGGCGACATTCGGGGCGAGCACGAACAGGGTGCTGACGCCTTGCAGCGCCGCGCGCACCGAATCCGGATCGGCGAGGTCACCGCGAACCGCCCTCACGCCAGCGGGAAGCTGGGCCGTCTCCGGCGAGCGCGTCAGGGCACGGACGTCGACGTTGCGAGTGTGAAGATGAGCCAGGACCTGCGCCCCGATGGTGCCTGTGCTGCCTGTCACGAGAATGGTCATGTCGAAATCTCCTTTGTTGCTGCGGGTTGCATCTGCTGAGGAAGAAAATAGCCGTTTCACTGTCACTGAGAAGATGCCAATATCGAGATCGTCTGTCTCAAATTCGGAACACCACAAATGGATCTTCAGGCTTTGTCCGATTTCGACCTCGTTGCTGCCCACGGCGGGTTCGGCCGCGCTGCCCGCGTCTCCGGCCGCTCCAAAGCCACGCTGTCGCGGCGGGTCGCCGAACTCGAAGAGAGCCTCGGCGTGCGGCTCATCGACCGCGGGTCCCAGAACCTGCGATTGACGGATGAGGGACGGGCGCTGCATGAGCGCACGCACGGGCTGCTGAGCGAAATCACTGAGGCCGGTGAGGCTGTCGTGCTTGGCGCATCGACGCCGAAAGGCAGGCTGCGGGTGAGCGCGCCAGTCGTCTTCGCGCATGTGGCGCTGCCCCGGATCGGCGTGCGCTTTGCCCTCGCCTATCCGGAGGTCCAGCTCGAAATCGTTGCCGAGGACCGCAAGGTCGATCCGGTCGAGGATGGTTACGATCTGATCATCCGGATCGACCCGTCGCCGGACGAACGCCTCGTCGGCCGCCGTTTCCTCAACGATGAACGCCTGATCGTGGCGCCGACCGGCATGAAGCGCCCCTCTCCTGGGATGGATGGCGACGAAGCTGCCGTGAGGGCCGTTCTACTGTCCGCGACACCTCCCGGGACGGTCTGGCGGATGAAGTCCGGTACGGACGCTGACATCGTCTTGCGGCCGGCCCCCGTTCTCCGCCTCTCTTCGCTGCTGATGGTCCGCGATGCGGTCCTGGCGGGCGCTGGTGCAGCCGTGCTGCCGAAGCTTCTTGTTGCCGAAGACATCGAGGCTGGCAGGCTTGCCTATTGGGGAACGCAAGCCGGTCCTTCCGTGGAAATCTGGGCGCTGCAGAGCTCACGCCGCCTGATCGGTGCCAAGGTACGCGCATTCATGGAGGTGGTCCAAAGTGCGTTTCTGGAGAAGGCCCTCGTCGCCCCGTCTGTATGAGCGGCAAAGAGTGCCGCATCTCAATCCTCAATCCAGGCGACGGACTTAGGGCGTGCGGGTCTCAGCGGTTGGTGTCGTAGCGCAGGCGGTTGTCATGAATGGTTGCAAGGTGCGCGACCGCCCATTGTGCCAGTTCCCGCACGGGCTCCGACAGTGATCGTCCGAGTTCGCTCAACGCATATTCCACCTGCGGCGGCGTGGTGGCACAAACCGTGCGCTTGACCATCCCGTCGCGCTCGAGGAGCTTCAAAGTGCGCGTCAGCATCTGCTGAGAGATACCGGCAACCTGACGCCTGAGGTCGTTGAAACGCCGCGGCTGATCGCGAAGCGCGACGACCACCTGCATCGTCCATTTATCCCCGACCCGGTTGAGAATCTCGCTGACCCCACGGCAATCGGCAGAGGCAGCGTCCGGCGGTGTGGGCATATCCATATGACCTGGTCCTGAAAATATGCGTTCTTGCTCCGTTACATGTAGTCTCCTATCTGGAGTAAGTCAATTTTTGAGACTGCCTTCGAACTCATGCACCAGGAGAAAGAAATGCAGCGCATTCAATATCATCGATACGGCGGACCCGAGGTGATGCGCCTCGAAGCCTACGAACTCCCAGCCCCCGGCAAGGGCGAAATTCTGATACGCGTCATGGCTGCTTCAATCAATCCGCTCGACTGGAAGCTACGCCAGGGCTTCATGAAGTTGATGATGGGCCGACGCTTCCCGCGGGCGATGGGCATGGACTTCGCCGGCGTCGTCGAAGGGATCGGCCCCGGCGTGGCCGGCTTTACCCACGGAGACGAAGTGCTGGGGCAGGTGCCGATGATGAAGCCTGGCGCTTTTGCCGAAACGGCGATCACCACCTCTGATCTGATCATTCACAAGCCAGCCGCTCTGTCCTTTGCCGCCGCCGCCACTCTGCCCACCGTCGGCGTGACCGCCTGGCGCGCGCTGATGGACGGCGGTCAGCTGAAGTCAGGACAGTCGGTCTTCATCAATGGCGCCTCTGGTGGTGTCGGACAGGCGGCGATCGCCATCGCCAAGGCCTCCGGGGCCGTCATCACCGCGCGCGTGGGGCCTTCGTCTCTCACCGGTTTCGCTGATATGGGCCTAGCGGGGGTACTGGATTACACTCAAGCCTTGCCCGACGACCTGAAGGGCGCCTTCGACGTCGTCTTCGACTGCCATGGCGGCCTGACGTCAAGGCAAGAGGATTTCCTGACCAAGCGCTCAGGCATCGCGGTGGACATCGATCCGACCTTCGGCAACTTGATCAGATCGCTGATCTCATCGAGACACAGCTTTGTCAGGGGCGTGCTAAGCACATCCATCCTGCAAAAGATCGTTGAACTGGCCACCACCGGCCAGTTCACATTACCGATCAGCCGCACCGTCCCCCTATCCGAGGCGATTGCCCTGATCAGCGATCTCGAAGCCGGCAACCGGCTTCCGGGCAAATCGTTGATCTTGATGGGGTGACGAAGGGGGTACGAGTATGATGCGCCGTGATAACCGTCTCGGTTTTGGAATGTGAAAACGGCAAGGGACCGCTCAGAACTGCCAATCGACGAGCTGCTCTCCGCCAGAGACCTCAAGCACAGTGCCTGTAACGTAGGGGTTGGTCATCAAAAACACCGCAGCGTGCCCCACGTCGGCCGGTTGACCGATCCGGCGCGCTGGGAAATTGGCGCGCACCTTTTCGCGGACATCAGCGGCGTCTGTCGCGGAAAGGAAGTTCCAAAGGTCGGTATCGATGAACCCAGGCCGAATGGCGTTTACCCTGATCGGGCCAAGTTCAAGCGCCAGCGAGCGCGCGAGTGCCTCTACTGCGGCAAAAGTCGATGTGACGCTCGTCATGCCGATCTTCGAACGAGCCGCGATCCCTCCGGTCATAAAGGTGATCGACCCGTTAGAGGAAAGTTTTGGTGCAGCATAGCGCGCACATGCCCAGGAGCCGAGAAACTTGCTATTGCCGTAGCTGCGCGCCCCTCGCATGTCTTCGTCCATGAATGCACCCCAGCTGCCATCGGTCGGCCCCGCAGCGACAAGCAAATGATCCAGATTGCCAATAGCATCGAAAGAAGCCCGAACGGCGTCCTCATCGCTCATGTCGAGCACTAGCTGCTCGAAGGGCGCCAGCTCTGGATGGTCTGCTGCGGAATCCGAGCGCCGACTGGCGACCGTTACGCTCGCTCCCGCCGCGTGAGCGGCCTGAGCGATGCCGAGCCCTATCCCTGTTTTGCCACCGACGACGACCACACGTTTTCCAGTGAGATCATATGAAGGTGATTGCGAACGCTTCAGCTCGTTCTGTGCCGTTGTCATGATAAGCTTCCTTGAGTGTGTTTGTCTGAATGAGCTATGCGATCTGTCTAAGCACACCGCCGTCAACGCGCATGGCGGACCCGGTTGTGCCGGATGCTTGCTCCGAGCATAGGTAGACGACCATGTTGGCCACCTCCTCCGTGCTCGTGAACCGATTGATGAGCGTTGTCGGGCGCATGGCCTTCAGGAATTGCTGTTCCGCCTCTTCCTGGGTGATGCCCTGTTCCCGAGCCGTTCCCGCCATCCAGTTCGACATGATTTCAGAGTTCGTCGGACCAGGAAGCACCGAATTGACCGTCACGCCCGTCCCCGCAACCGTCTCAGCCAAACCTCGCGAGATCGCCAACTGCGCCGTCTTGGTCATGCCGTAGTCGATCATATCCTTTGGGATTGCGAGTGCGGACTCGCTGCTGATGAACACAACACGCCCCCAGCCGCGCGCGGTCATCCTCGGCAGGTAATGGCGCGCTGCACGAACGCCACTCATGACGTTGAGCTGAAACAAACCTAGCCAGTCTTCATCGGTAATATCGGAGAAGGGTTTGGGATTGGCTGTGCCTGCGTTGTTGATAAGAATGTCGGCATCGGGCGATTGGGCTGCAAGAACCGCGCTGCCTTCCTTGGTGGCCAGATCCGCAACCACGCCGGTGATCTCGATGCCTGGGAAGAGCGCCTTGACTTCAGCCACCGCTGTCGAGACCCGCGCCTCGCTGCGGCCATTGATAACAACGGATGCGCCGGCCCGCGCCAAGCCCTCTGCGATCGCCCGACCAATGCCGGCGGTGGATCCGGTGACGACTGCTTTGCGACCTTCAAGTGAAATGTTCATGATCGTGTTCTCGATGAATTGCGACGATCACTGTTTGTAGCGCATGTCGAAAATGACGATAATACGGACGAATGGAATGAAAATGATGCGATATTGGAATAAATAGCAGCGAGCTTAAAGTGTGGGCCTCACACTACGGCGCTTGTTACCGAAGGTCACCGAGGCGTTAAAATGCCGCTAGATCCGCCCTTCGAGCGATGCAGCGAGGAAGTCGGTCACGTGCCGAACCCGCGCAGAAACCAGCCGACGCTTCGGCCAGACGAAGCTGATGTCCCTTGTGCCCTGGACATATTCGCCGAGGATCGTCACCACGTCAGGATGCGAGAGCTCTTCGACGAGGGATGCCTTGGTGAACATGCCGATCCCGACGCCTGCAAGCACACCCGCACGGATCGTCTCGATGCTGTTGGAGGTGAGGTTGCCGCGCACTGCGACGCTGAAGTGACCTTCTGGACCGACGAATGGCCAATTCGCCGACTCCTTGAAGCCGCGGTAGACGAGGCAGTTGTGATCTGCAAGCTCGGCAGGCTTTGTGGGAATACCATGCTTTCCGAAATACTGACGAGATCCGACGCATACGAGAGGAGTCTTTGCCACCCGTCTGACGACGGCATCGGGCTCTTCGACAAGCCCCACTCTTATCACCAAATCGACCCGATCCTCGACCATGTCCCGCATGAGATCCGATAGAACCAGATCCACTTCGAGCTTGGGAAATCTGGACAGCAGATCCGGAATGATTGGCAGGATATGAAGTCGACCGAGGGTGGTGGGGACAGCAATGCGTATCGACCCCGACATGTCGACCGCGCTGCCTATGACCTCGCGATTGGCGTCGTCGATCTCCTCGAGCAAGGGCTTCATCCTGTCGAAGTATCTTTGTCCCTGATCCGTCAAGGTGACGTTTCGGGTGCTGCGATTGAAGAGTGCGACGCCCAGACGGTTTTCGAGCGCACCGATTGCTTTGCTGACTGCCGGCTGTGACCTGCCGGTTCTGCGGGCGGCTGCCGTAAAGCCGCCCGTCTCGACGACCGCAAGGAACGCCTCGAGCTCGGAAAGCCGGTCCATCTTATGCCTTTACGGTATGGAAGGCTGGGAGATTTCCAACCATTCCTGCACATACTTTTACACACATGTATCATCCCTCCCAGCGCCGTTCGAAGATGATGCTTGCTTCGGCAGTTCCGTTACGATTGCATCTATGGCCGCCCGCACCCGAGTTGGCAGGTGGGCGCCATCCGGCCACAAAGCCCAGACCTCGGACACATGCGGAGGCATCTGCCGCATCACAGGCACGAGCTCTCCGGTCTCGACCCGTTTCCTGACGAGCCAGTACGGCAGCCACGCCAGTCCGAAACCATTTGTCGCGGCGTCTGCTATCGCGTCGATGTCGTCAAACCGGAGCCGGGAGACAGGATTGAATTCATGGACGATACCTTCGACCTCGAGCGTCCAGGACTGCACCCGTCCCGCGCGGGAATACGTGACCGTGTCATGGGCGTCGAGCTCTGAGATGGTTTTCGGAACGCCTTGCCTTTCGAGGTAGGTCGGCGCGGCATAGAGCATTGTCTCCTCATGGCCGACCCGACGGATGCGCATGCCCGCGGCATTGCCGGGCGAACCGTTGCGTACGGCGAGGTCAAAGCCGTCCTCCAGGAGATCGACTTTACGATCGCTGAAGCTGAGTTCCAGTTCCAGGTCGGGGTTTTCTCCTGCAAGTCTGGTGAGGATGGGAGCGACACACATTCGACCGAAGAGAACAGGCATAGACACCCGAAGCTTGCCCCGCGGCGCGCTCGATCCCGAATCCAGCGCGGCCTCGACGGCACGAAGTTCGGCCATCGCCCGCTGGCAGTGCTCGTAAAAGAGCTGTCCGTCCGCCGTGACGTTCTGATGACGGGTGGTTCGGTCGAACAGCCTGACCTTGAGACCTGCTTCGAGGCGGGCAACCGCTCTTCCGACCGAGGAGCGTGACAGGTTCAGCCGTCGCCCGGCTTCGGAAAACCCTCCGGTATCGACGGCACAGACGAAAACAGGGATGTCGCTCATGGAAATCGTCATAAATCATTGTAGCATCTTACGCACCATAGTCGAGCAAAAATGGCGCAACTGGTGCGCTGTCCGAGGTGATACCTTCTAATCATCAAAAATCGGAAGGATTAAATCCATGCAAAACCTCATGAAGCGTTGGGAACTATCAGCCTTCAACCAAGACGGACTGAGCCTTGAACAAGTACCAGTCCCAATAGTTGGGGCTGACGAGGTGCTCGTCAGGGTCAATGCGGTCGCACTCAATTATCGCGACCAGGACGTTATTGCCGGGCGCATGGGCGAGTTCAACTTGCCGATCACCGTAGGCTCAGACATGTCGGGTAGGGTTGTCGAGGTGGGCAAGTCAGTTGAAAAGTTCGCGGTCGGAAATCGGGTGATCTCGACATTCTTTCCGGACTGGAAAGATGGTCGTCCTCTCGGGTCCGGTCGACATCCAAACTACCAATCCCTTGGCGGTCACTATCCGGGTGTCTTGAGCGAATACGTCTCTTTTCCGGCGGCATGGCTGACGAAAGGCCCATCATCACTCGACGAGGTCGAGGCCAGCACGCTTCCTTGCGCGGGTCTCACCGCCTGGTACTCGCTCGTCGAACTCGGCCGGGTCGAGAAGGGCCAGACCGTCCTGATTGAGGGAACGGGCGGTGTCGCGATCTTCGGCGCGCAGATCGCCAAGGCAAAAGGTGCGACCGTGATCCTCGTTTCCGGAAGCGACGAGAAGCTCGAACGGGCGAAGGCGCTTGGCCTTACCGATTTCGTGATCAACCGAACTCGCGAGGACTGGGTCGGTAAAGTCTACGATATCACGTCGGACCGCGGCGTCGACCATGTTCTCGAAATTGTTGGCGGCCCTCACCTCGCAAAGGCTCTCGAAGCCGTCGCGCCGGGCGGCCGCATATCGATGATCGGCGTTTTGGAAGGCGGGCAGCTGTCGGCTTCCGTTGGCCCGCTCCTTCTGACGGGTCCTGTCATTCAGGGTATTGCCGTCGGTCATCAACGCGCCCAGGAAGAGCTTGTGAGGGCGATCGACGAATTGCAGATCAAGCCCATCATCGACGCCCGCTACGGCCTATCGGATCTCCAGTCGGCTCTGGAGCACCTCAATCGGGGAGCCTTCGGTAAGATCGTCGTCGACTTCTCTCTTTGATCGAACAACGGAAAAGGTGAACCATGTACCGTCGAGATTTCATGAAGACGACAGCGTTCTTCGGTGCCGCAGTAGCAGGCGCCGCTGCCATCGCTTCGAGCGCCGAAGCAACCAACGGGGTGGAACTGAACGAGCTGGGATCCGAAGGCGAGACCCTTGCGAGGCGGGTCGGCCTTTGGGATCTGACCGAAACCCGCTGGACCAAACCGGGCGCCGAGCCCGAGGCATCGAGAGGGCTTGTCGCCGAACGCCTCATGATGGGTTCACTCCTTCAGGAAATCATCCGCCCAGCGGACGATATTTCGCGACGGGCCGTGAAAAGGACCGATCTCCTTACGTTCGACCGCGTTGAGGCCCGATGGCAATATGTCTCGTTCGATACACGTGATCCGGTCGGCCTGATGCCGGCTTGGAGCAGGAATGCTGGTGACGGTAAAACGATCGACTTGGATTTCTTCCCGATTGCCGCATGGAGCGACGGCGGAAGTGCTGGGACCCTCATGCGAATGCGTCAGGTGACACGGTTCGATGGGCCGGATTCTGATAGCAAGGATCAATATTTCACCTTGGCCAACGGGGAAGGCATCGAATGGTTGGGGCATCGATATAGTTATAGTCGGCGTGGTTGAATCAAATCTGGCGGGCGTCGTAGTGAAGGCGGTTGACGGCAATGACCCCTTGATGGGCTGCGGCCCAATCGGCGAGGTGTCTAGCGGTTTCTGACAGAGAATGTCCGAGCGGCGTCAACGTGTATTCGAGCTTACGCGATCAAGAAGTTCTCAAGCTTTGCAGATAGTCGGGAACGGCAACGCGGCAGGGCGCTTTCGCCGAGAGCTTGCCCTAAGCAGTGCGCGGTGCGGCGACTGTGGCGCCGGTGATTCTGTGCCTATCCAATGCCTCGGCAATGAGTCCGGCCGCTTTCACACGCTCGACAAAATCAGACAAATGCACCTCGGCGGCACCGCCGTGTGAGCGGGCGACGCCCATAGCCTGCTCAATGACGATAAAGCGCTCCGGCAGCAGTCTCAGGCCGCCGAGCATTGCGGCATCTTTCTCAAGCTGTTGGCGGACGCCGGCGGCGACGTCAGCATGTGTCTTGAGGAAGGTCTCGATGACGGCAGGCGATGTCGGCGCATGCTCGAGGTTATGTTGCAAATCCCATTCGTTAGGATCGACGTGGCATTGATCTCCGGTAATGTTCCGGAGATTGGCAATGTTTAAAGGTCGGCATTTCGAGCAGTCTATGATCTTGTTGTGCGTGCGTTGGTATCTGACTTATGGCCTGAGCCTACGCGACCTGAAGGAAATAATGGCCGAGCGGGGCATCAGCGTCGATCATTCGACGATCCACCGCTGGGTCGTGCACTTTGCGCCCCTGCTGGCGGAGCGGTTCAACCGGCGCAAGCGCGTCGTCACCGGCAAATGGCATGCCGACGAGACGTATATCAAGGTTCGCGGTCGTTGGACATATCTCTATCGGGCGATCGACTGCAACGGATGCACGGTCGAGTTCTGGCTCAGCGAGCATCGTGACCTATCTGCCGCCAAAAGCGTCTTCAAAAGGGCGTTCGCTCGGCATGGCCGGCCGGAACGCGTTGTTATCGACGGCAGCCAGACCAACCGGGAAGCGATCATTTCCTGCGACACCGTCAGCCGCCTTCAGGATCGATCGCGCCGCCGGCTTGAACCCGTCCGCATCCGACAAAGTCAGTATCTGAACAACCGCATCGAGCAGGACCATCGGCGGATAAAGCGATGCGTCAGACCGATGCTCGGCTTCAAGTCTTTCAGATCCGCAGTCGCAACATTGTCTGGCATCGAGATGATCCACATGCTGCGCAAGCGCCAGCTGCAAGACGCTCACACTGCCAGCTTGTCGATCGCCAAACAGTTCGAAACCCTTGTCGCTGCGATCTGAGCAGACGCAGAAATCGTCCAGCCGCGCGGATACCTCAAATTTTGCAACAGAACCTTCCGGGTTCGGTGCACGACAGCGCATTCAAGCTCTGACATCAGGCGGATGCCATCCGGTCCCTCAAGGAACTGCAGCTTCACGTAACCCGATGGTAGAAACCTTTCAGCAGAATCCGTTCAGCTTGAGGATCTTATGCGCTTCGATCGATGCTCGAAGCTCGTCCTCGGAAGTGCGGTCGCCTTGGTTGGCATCCGGATGGTGCATTTTGAGCCTTTCCTTATAGCGGCTTTTGATGTCCTCCGGCGTCGCGTCCGGCGAAAGACCGAGTGTCTCAAATGCCTTGGCTTCCAGCACCTTGAGTTTGCGCATCTGCAAATCGGCCTTTTGCGCCTTGCGCTGCGCGGCGGTTTTGCGGGCATTCAATGTCTGCGCAGAACCGGAACGGACAGTGGACGGCATCGGTATTTCGGGAGCCTGATTAACGGTGGTCCCCCAGGTCGGACGGCCGCCTACGGCTGCTTCCCTCTGATAGCGGGCAATGTCCTTGTCAGATTGATCCGCCGCGAAATTGTACCCCTTATTATATTCCTTCACGTGTTCAAGACAGAAGAACAGATACAGGCCCTCCGCATCCCGTCCTACCGGGGCGCGATGCGGACCATTCTTTTCGCAGCCGTCCCATTGGCATCTGGGACCGGTGGGTTCGCTTTGCGGAGCAGGCCTCTTGCGAGTTGATTTAAGGCCAACGAATATCTTCGAATCAAGCGTCATGGCACCTATATGGCCGTTGCACTTCATCTCGGCAAGAAATAGCGAATTGGCTGTTAACGGATTGCAGGAAATCTGCGGATATTCCGGTCAATTCACCAACCACCTGCAGTGCGAATGGCACGTGGGGTCAAGACGCCGCTTACCTTCATTATCGCCGAAGATCTGGTGTAAATTAATCGACCATGCGTGGAGCGCGCCGCTCAGCTGATCGAGTGTCGCCGCTGAAGAGGCGAAATTCGCTGGTTTCTAATAGCCAGGGCGAACCGCAATCAGAGGCTCAAAGGTTGTGGTCCAGGCAACAAGTGCCGTTGCGATGGTGGACGTGTCGGGCCGGTCCCAGCCAGTGCTGATCAGGGCGCCTTTCCAGCCATGCTGTTCAAGAGCCTTGGCCTGAGTCGTCAGCGTCTCCAGGCTGTTGTGATCAGGATCAGCCGCGCCACCGCGATGACCGGCCTTCACGTCGTTGGGAATATACCAGAGAAACTCGGAATGGCTGCTCATGATCTATCTGTCACCTGATTTCGAAGTCTTCCTTCATCGAGCAATATCCTGACCGTCTTTGCCGCGTTCCGGCGCATCTCGATGGCTGCATGATCGGAGTAGAAGGCATTGTGCGGCGTGATCACCAAACGTCCTGCGAGCCAGTCCTCTCGCTCGCGCCAGGCTTTCAGCAAAGGATGATCGCCGGGCGGCTCCTCGACCAGAGTATCTATGGCAGCAGCGGCGAGATGGCCGCTCCGCAGCGCCCTTTCGAGCGCATCAAGATCGTCGATCAATTCACCGCGCGCCGTATTGACGACAATCGCTCCGGGCTTGAGACGGCCAAGGCCATCACCGTTCAACATACCGCGCGTTTCCGCGTTGGCCGGGCAGTGGAGCGTAACGATGTCCGAGCGCGCAAGAAGGTCGTCCAGTCGTTCCGCACGCTCGTAGCCGACTGCCTTTTCGTGCCCGGGCGGCTGGCCGGGATCGTAGCCGAGGATATGAAAGCCGAAGGGCTTCAGCCGGTTGATGACCGCCGTGCCGATCCGGCCAACGCCGATGACACCGACCGTTGCCCGGTTCGAGCGGGGAAGTGGTTTGAGGCTGTGGACCTGCCAGCCGGACGTATAGGTGCGGGCGCGCGCGTCATGCTCGAAGAGCCGCCGGTGCAAGGACAGCATCATGGCCAGTGCATGATCGGCGACCTCCTCCGTGCCGTAATCAGGATTGTTGGCGAACGGGATGCCGGCTCTGGCCAGCGCGACCAGATCGATCTTCTCATAGCCGACGCCATAGCGAATGACGCCCCTGCAGCGGGTCAGGTGCGCTATGCTTTGGGCTCCGAGCCGCGCACCCCACACCATCAAGGCGTCGAGCCTTGAAAGGCGTTCGGCGGAGAAAGATGCTTCGTCCCTGCTGTCGAAGAAGTCGATCTCGACATCGCCGCCAAGGATCTCGGCCTCGAGATCGGGCGAACCGATCATGTGGTCGGTAATCCCGACCACGTACTTCTGTTCTGCTGTCATTCCTGCATGTCCTCGGCCGCGCTAGCGCGTCATTCCCCATTTCGCCACGGTTCGGTTCTCCAGCTGACGGAACAGCACGTTTTCGACCAAAAGCCCGAACAGGATGACCATGATCAGGCCGGCAAAAACCCGGTCGGTGTAGAGTTCGTTGCGGTTCTGGAAGATATACCAGCCGAGCCCGCCCTTGCCGGAAGAGGCGCCGAAGACAAGCTCAGCCGCGATCAGGGTACGCCAGGCAAAGGCCCAGCCGATCTTGAGCCCGGCGATGATGGACGGCAGCGCGGCCGGCACCAGGATCAGAAGCACATAGCGCAGCCCCCGCAGGCCGTAATTGCGGCCGGCCATTCGCAAGGTTTCCGGCACGCCGGTGAAGCCGGTATACATATTGAGGGCCAGCGGCCATAGCACGGAATGGATCAGCACGAAGACAAGGCTCCCTTGCCCCAGCCCGAACCACAGGAGCGCCAGCGGCAGCAAGGCGATCGGCGGCAGGGGATTGAGCATCGAGGTGAGGGTGGACAGGAGGTCGCGGCCGATCTGGGTCGATACGGCCAGCGATGTCAGCACGAAGGCCAGAACGACGCCTGCCGCATAGCCCTTGACCAGCACATCGAGGGAGTTGAGCGCGCGGGCAGGAATGATGCCACTTGAAATATCCTCAACGAGCGCCTTGATGGCGGCGGAGAACGGCGGCAGCAACAACTCGTTTCCTTGCAGCCGGGCGGCAATTTCCCAGAGCAAGGCAAGACAAATCAGGATCAGGCTCTTGCGCAACCAGGTATACTGCCAGAGGCGCTGATGCAGCGAGAGTGTCTCTTCGTGTTTCGCTTCCGCAAGCGGCTCGATTGGCAGCTCGTATTCCGGCCGGACCGGCGGCGAAACTCGGTTGCCGTTCCTTGCATCCATGCTCACGACGTCCGTCATGCCTCGGCTCCATCAACGGCTTCGGCTTCCTCGAAAAGAAGGCGGTGAATGCGGTTGGCCGCCGCCTGGAACTGCGGGCTTCCGCCGCTATGCAGATCCCATTCATGGGCGTTGATCTCGGCCCGCATCCGACCGGGATGGGGCGACAGAAGCGCGATGCGATTGCCCACCACAAGTGCTTCCTCGATGGAATGGGTCACGAAGAGCAGGGTGAAGCGAACCTCTTCCCAAAGCGCCAGCAACTCTTCCTGCATCTTGCGCCGGGTGAGGGCATCGAGTGCGGCAAAGGGTTCATCCATCAGCAGCACTCGCGGTTCCATGGCAAGTGCGCGGGCAATGGCCACTCTTTGCTTCATGCCGCCGGACAGCGTGTTCGGATAGGCGTCTGCAAAAGGGCTCAGGCCGACTTTCTCGATATAGTGGTCGGCGCGTTCGGCAGCCTCCTTGCGGCTGAGGCGGCCTGAAACACGCACCGGGAAGGCCACGTTCTCGCGAACCGTCTTCCATGGCGGCAACTGGTCGAATTCCTGGAAGACCACAACGCGGTCAGGGCCGGGTCCGTTCACCGGGCGCCCGTCCAGGAGGATGCGGCCCTGCCGAGGCGCAATGAAGCCGCCCACGGCTTTCAGCAAGGTCGACTTGCCGCAGCCCGAGGCGCCGAGAAGAATGAAGCGGTCGGCCTCCCAGACATCGAAACTGACATTTTGCGTTGCGCGCACCACCCGACCGGGCGCCTGGTATTCCAGGGTGACGCCCTCGACCGAAAGAAGGGGCGGAACACCGTTCTCCCGAACGGGTGCAGATATGCCGTCCATTCTCTATTCCATCAGGTTGACGGCCCAGAACCGGTTTGCATCGCATCCAGTCCTGAGCCGTGAAGGTTGTGATGCGATATCAGCTGCCGTTTTCGCCGTATGCCTCGGGGAAGAAATAGTCCTTCCAGGAGCCGGCGTTGTTCTTCAGCACACCCAGCTTGTGAAGCTCCGCCGCGTAAACGAAAGTGTTCTGCGGGACGATCGTGAAGGAATTCTCGGGATCGTTGATGATGTCGAGAACCAGTTGAGGCGAGAGCTTGGAACCCTGCTGACGGATAAAGGTTTCTGCCGCCTTCTGCTTGTTTGCGTTGATCCAATCTGCAGCTTCGCGTAACGCGGCGTAGAAGGCGGCATAGGTTTTCGGATTTTCGTCGTGGAAGGCCGTGCTGGTGTAAAGCACGTTGAAGGTCGCCGGCCCGCCCAGAATGTCATAGGAACTGATGACCTTGTGCACGGCCTTGTTGCCCTGCAGCGCCTGATAATAGAAGGGCGCGGAGGAAAAATGCGAGTTCACCTCGGTGCCACCGGAAATCAGCGAGGCGGTCGCGTCGGGGTGGGGAAGGCTAACGGAAATCTGGTCGAGCTTCTGGAAGTTGTCAGCTCCAAAGAGCTTGGCAGCCTCGATCTGCAACGTCCGCGACTGGAAGCCGACACCGGCGGCAGGCACAGCGATCCGGTCCTTGTCGCTGAAATCCTTTAGCGTGTGAACATTAGGATTGGTCGTCAGCAGATAGTTCGGCAACGAGCCGAGAGCTGCCACCAGCTTAACGTTACCCTTGGTGCGATCCCACATCGTCAAGGCCGGAGGTACGCCTGCCGATACGATATCGAGATTGTTGGCCAGAAGCGCCTCGTTCATCGCGGTCGCACCGGAAATGCTCGCCCACTCCACCTCGATATCGACGCCAGCTTCCTTGCCATGTTTTTCGATTAGTTTCTGGTCGCGAACGACGTCCAGGATCAGGTAGGAAATGCCGAACTGCTGTGCAATCCTGATCTTGCCCTCGGCTGCGGCCTGTCCTGCAAGCAGTGTGGCGGCAATGCCGAATGCCGCGCCAAGTGCCACGCGGCGACCAAATTTGACGCTCAATGTGCCAAGGCCAAGTGCCTTCATAAATACCCCTATTCGGCCGAATGATCTAAGTGAACGCGATGAAGCGCGTGCTTCTCCGCGAGGATTTCTTGGAAAGCCGCATCTTCGCTAGAGACGAGAACCAGCCCGTAGCGAGCAGGCTAAATTTCAAGATCAAATCTATCAACATGATAGTGTTCTATTCTGGCGCGTGAAATGAGAGCAGAATCGCTCCGTTTTGTCGAAAAGTCGAAAAATCTACTTGGCGCGCATTGTTCTGCTTGAAGCAGGCGACTTCGCGGGGGTGTTTTTCGGTGCGATGCGGCGGCGGGGATTACTACTCCGCCGCTATCGCCGTGGAGATCGAGCGTGCGTCGATAAGCATGGCAGCCTCGCCAAGCGCCTGGCTGACGCGACCGAGAATGGCGATAGATCACTGTCCGGTCTGCGGGTTGTCTCTTGAGCATGACCGATCATCGAGGAAGGCAAGCCGAAGATGATTGTTCGCAATCCAGGGGTGGACGGACCTCTTCGGCCTCCGGCTGACCCTTTGTTGTGAAATATATTTCAGAATGTGAATTATATTGACATATCGTCTTTCCCGAGGCTAACTGCAATCACCGGGGTTCGAGGAGGAAGTCCGGTTTCATGAACAAGGCGCAATGTGCGCCATCGGCTTTTTGGGAGGGGCGTCAGCCTCGAGGAGGAACTTTGCGCAATTTTCTGGGCACGACAGCGATGGCTGTTTTGGCTGTCGCGACGTTGAGCACGGCTGCGTCAGCGGCTGAAACGGAAAACCCGTTTCGCTGCAAGCCGGGTGAGAAATACGTCATGAACGTCATGGTTTCGGGTGTCGAATACTGGTTCCCGGTCTACGAGATGTTTAAGCAGGCCGGCAAACAGCTCGGCTGCGAAACCGCCTACACCGGTACGCCGGAATATGACGTCAACAAGCAGATTGCTACTTTCGATCAGGCGCTTGCCCAGAATCCGGCGGGTATTCTCGTTCATCCGATGAACTCCGACCCCTTCATTGAACCCATCAATCGGGCGATCGATCAGGGCACGGCAGTCGTCACATTCGCCGCGGACTCGCCGCTCTCCAAGCGCATCTCCTTCATCACCTCGGACAATAATCGCGAAGGCGCCTATGCTGCCGATGCGATCGCCGAAAAGCTTGGCGGCAAGGGCGAATACGCGGTGCTGGAAAATCCGGGGCAGGATAACCATGACAAGCGCATCGCCGCTTTCATCGCTCGTATGGAAACAAAGTATCCTGGCATGAAGCTCGTCGGACGGGCCGCGTCGAACCAGGACCCGAACAAGGCCTATCAAGGTCTCATGAGCCTGGTGCAGGCGCATCCGAACCTCAATGCCGTGTTCATGCCGGAGGCAAATTCGGCGATCGGTGCGGCCCAGGCCAACAAGGAAAGCGGCGGCAAGATCCTCGTCATGTGCGCCGACGTCAACGCCAACATCCTCGACATGATCAAGGCCGGCGAAGTGTTCGGCTCGATCAATCCGAACCAGGGCATGCAGGGTTACATGGGCTTCATGATGCTGTGGTTTGCCAAGCATCCGGAGCTGATCGACCCGATGAACGATGCCAAGCGCTCAGGCTTCAACCCGATGAGCATTCCCTTCGTCGACAATGGTCTGTCGATCGTGACGGTGGCCAATGCCGATGATTTCTATTGGGACAAGTATCTGAAGCGCCGTGGCACGAAGGGCATTGAGGAGTAAGCCTCGCG
The DNA here is from genome assembly GCF_000799715.1 of Martinezella rhizogenes. GTDB lineage: Bacteria > Pseudomonadota > Alphaproteobacteria > Rhizobiales > Rhizobiaceae > Rhizobium > Rhizobium rhizogenes_C. The sequence goes on along the minus strand of NZ_JUHG01000019.1, from coordinate 240,584 downwards.
AAGCGGCTGTCCGGGATGAGGAGATCCCGGACAGCCGATGCGAGGCGGATAAGGGAGAGGATCTTATGGTGCAGGCGCCGGTCTTGGAGATACGCAATGTCAGCAAACACTTCGGTGCCATCAAGGCGCTGACGGATGTGGCATTCACCCTTGAAAAGGGCGAGGTGCATGCGCTCTGTGGTGAAAACGGCGCAGGCAAGTCGACACTCATGAATATTATCGCTGGCGTGCTGCAGCCGAATGAGGGAGAAATCCTCATCAATGGCGCGCTCGTGAAGATTACGTCTCCCGCCTTTGCCCAATCGCTGGGCATAGGTCTCGTCCACCAAGAAATCGCGCTTTGCCCAGATGCGACGGTTGCCGAGAACATGTTCATGGCGACAACCAACCGGCGCCGGTCACCCCTGATGAATTTTTCCAGACTGGAGCGGGAAGCGCAGGCGGTGATGAACCGTCTTGCTCCCATCGACGTCCGCCAGAAGGTCGACGATCTGCCGATTTCCAGCCAGCAGTTGGTCGAGATCGCCAAGGCGCTGACGCTCGACTGCCGTATTCTCATTTTTGACGAGCCGACAGCGGCGTTGACCGAAGCGGAAGCCCAGGTGCTCTTCGGCATCATTAACGACCTGAAGGCCCATGGAATATCCATCGTCTATATCAGCCATCGCATGGCGGAGATCTTCAGCCTCTGCGACCGCGTCACCATCTTTCGTGACGGGCGCTATGTTTCGACCGAACAAGTGTCCGATATAACGGCGGAGGATGTGGTGCGCCGCATGGTCGGACGCGAGATTACGCAACTCTATCCGGAAAAGCAGCCCGTGGTCGAGCGCACCGGCGAAGCCATCCTTTCCGTCCGCAATCTCGGCGACGGCAAGCGTTTTCAGGATATCAGCTTCGAATTGCGCAAAGGCGAAATTCTCGGGATCGGCGGTCTGATCGGTTCCGGCCGGACCGAGATCGCGGAGGGCATTTGCGGGCTGTGCCAAACCACGGAAGGCGAGGTTCGACTGCTCGGCAATGCCCTCCATGCGTCATCCTATGCAGACTCGGTGCGAGCGGGTGTCGTTTACCTGTCGGAAGATCGCAAGGGGTCCGGCGTGTTTCTCGATCTGTCGATCGCACAGAACATAGCGGCTCTCGACCTTAAGTCGCTGACCGGCCCCTTCGGGCTCTTGAATACGAAGGCGGAGGCTGAGCGCGCGCATGATCTTGCGCGCCGGCTCGGCGTTCGCATGGGCGGCATAGACATGCCGGTCTCGTCGCTCTCGGGCGGCAATCAGCAGAAGGTCGCCATCGCCAAGCAACTGGCGGTCGACCCGAAAGTGATCCTCATGGATGAACCGACGCGGGGCATCGACGTCGGCGCGAAATCCGAGATTCATCGCCTGCTGCGTGACCTTGCCCGTTCCGGGATCGGTATCGTCGTCATCACGTCGGAACTGCCGGAGCTCCTCGGTCTCTGCGACCGGGCGATCGTCATCCGCGAAGGCATGGTGGCCGGCGAACTCGAAGGCGAGGCGATGACGGAAGAATCCATTATGAGGCTCGCATCCGGCATCGCGTCGAGGCAGCACACCACATCGAAGGCATCAGAACATGCCGTCTGAAGAACAAGCAGGGACGGGAGACCAGGCAATGACAGATCAAGCATTGGCGGTGGGGAAAGGGCGTCCTTCCTCCTGGAGGAGGCTGGGAACGATGCGGGAAGCGGGGCTGATTGCGATTATTCTCGCACTCTGCGTCCTCATGAGTTTTGCCTCTCCGCACTTTCTCACGCTTGGCAATTTCAGGGCCATGCTGATGTCGTTCTCGGTGGAGGGCATCGTCGTTGTCGGCATGACGATCCTTCTGATCGTGGGGGGTATCGACCTCTCGGTCGGGTCGGTCGTCTGCTTCTCGATGGTCCTGTCCGGGTCGCTGTTCCTGATGGGAGTGGATCCATGGAGCGCATCGCTGATCGGCATTCTTGCCAGTGCCCTGATCGGTTGCGTCATGGGCTTTTTCGTCACGGTGATCGGCCTCAACCACTTCATCACGTCGCTTGCCGCGATGGTCATCGTGCGCGGCATATGCCTGATCATTACCAAAGGGACGCCGCTTTCGCTGTTTACGCTGCCACCGTCCTTCAAGGCCATCGGACAAGGCACGTTCTACGGAGTGCCCTATGTCATCCTGATCTTCGTGGCGATCGTCGCCATCTTCGACTTCCTGCTGCGCCGTGCGACGGCGTTCCGGAGGGTTTTCTATACCGGCAGCAATGAGAAGGCGGCGCTCTACTCCGGGATCAAGACCAACCAGGTCAAGTTCTGGGTCACCGTGCTTTGCACCACGCTGTCGGGCGTTGCGGGTGTCATCTATATGTCGCGCTTCGGTGCGGCGACGCCCACATTCGGCGTCGGAATGGAGCTCAACATCATCGCAGCGGCCGTCATCGGCGGGGCGTCCCTGAGCGGCGGTTCCGGGACCATCCTCGGTGCGATCCTTGGCATTGCTCTTTTGTCGGTCGTGACAAGCTCGCTGATCCTACTCGACATCTCTGTCTATTGGCAGGACATGATCAAAGGCTGCATTCTGCTTGCCGCCGTCTCCATCGACCATTTCCTGCACAAGCGGAAGGCTGCCTGACATGCCGATTGCAAAGCCCAAATTTGCCTCTGCGCCCCGCGAGGAAATCGTTATCGCACGCCAGATGCACCAGGCTCTCGTGTTGCACTTCCTCGAGGGTCTGACACAGGCGCAGATCGCCGATCAGCTCGGCATCTCGCATGCCACCGTAAACCGGCTGATCAAGCGCGGCCGGCAACTCGGCCTGGTCGAGATCAAGATTAAGTCCCCGGTCGAGCCGCTTGTCGACATGGAAGAGCAGCTTCTGGCGCTTGGCGGCATCAGCCGGGCCATCGTCGTGCCGACCGTATCCGACAACCCGCAGACTGCGTTGCAGGCGGTTGGCGAGGCGGCGGCACGCCTGCTGCTGGAGGAGATTGCCGATGGCGATACGATCTGCATCACTGGTGGCAAGGGCGTCAGTGCGGTCGTTGCCGGTCTTCAGCCGCCGCATCGTTTCGACATCGAAGTCATTCCGGCGACGGGCTGCGTTCAGGGCAAGCACTATACGGACGTGAACCATGTCTCGACGATGATGGCCGACCGTCTCGGCGGCCGCTCGTTCCAGATCCACGCGCCGCTTTTTGCCGATAGCGCGGCCGAGCGCGGAATGCTGATCAACATGCGCTCTGTCGCCGACGTCTTCAAACGGGCGCGCGAGGCCAAGGTGGCGATCGTCGGCATTGGCTCCATTCTCTCCGACGATTCCAGCTATTACGACCTGCACCCCTCTTCGAGTACTGACCGCGCGGCAATCGAACGCTCTGGCGCCTCATGCGAACTGCTTGCCCATCTGCTCGATGACCGGGGCAGGGTTTGCGACTATAGCCTCAACCGATCGCTGGTCTCGCTGACCCTTTCGGAGTTTGCTTCCATTCCGACGAAAATCGGTGTGGCAAGCGGGCCGAACAAGGCCGGGCCTATCCTCAGCGTCATGCGTGGGCATCATCTCGATACGCTGGTCACCGACGAGGCAACGGGGGCGCGTGTTCTGGCGCTCGCAAACGGCGAAGGACGACGCGCATGAGCGGGCAACAGTTGATACGAGAGATAGGCAGGTCAGGCGTCGCCGCCTCGGCGGTCGGCCTTGGAACATGGGCGATCGGCGGCTGGATGTGGGGCGGCACGGACGAGGCGGAATCGATCGCCGCGATCCAGGCATCGCTGGGTGCCGGCGTCACGCTGATCGATACCGCACCGGCCTACGGGCTCGGCCGCTCAGAGGAGATCGTCGGCAAGGCGCTGGCGGGCCGCCGCGACAAGGCTGTTATCGCCACCAAATGTGGCCTCGTATGGCACACCGACAAGGGCAGACATTTCTTCGATCAGGATGGCAGACCGGTTCACCGCTATCTTGGCCGCGATGCGATCTTCCACGAAATCGAGGAAAGCCTGCGGCGCCTCGGCACCGACTATATCGATCTCTACATCACCCATTGGCAGGATCCGACGACCCCGGTCGAGGAGACGATGCGGGCGCTGGAAGATCTGAAGGCATCGGGCAAGATACGGGCGATCGGCGCCAGTAATGTCGGAGTGCCGGAACTTGAAGCCTATATTTCAACTGGCGGCCTGGATGCTATCCAGGAACGTTTCAGCATGATCGACCGGGAGATCGAGACCGATCTGCTGCCATTGACCCGAGCGAACGGCATTTCGACACTAAGCTATTCCTCGCTTGCGCTCGGCCTTTTGTCTGGTGCGATCGGACCCGACCGGGTCTTTTCCGGCGACGATCAACGGCTGGGTAATCCGCGCTTCTCCGTTTCCAACCGCGAAAAGGTGTTGGCTTTTGCGTCCGCCATCCGACCGGTTGCCGATAAGCACAAGGCCAGCATCGCTCAGACCGTCATTGCCTGGACGCTTTCCAGGCCCGGCGTCACCTTTGCTCTTTGCGGTGCGCGCAATCCCGCGCAGGCGCTCGACAATGCCCGGGCCGGAACCATCCGGCTGGATGCGGATGATCGATCAGCCATCGACGCAGCCATTTCAGCGAAACTGACTGACATGAACAGGTAACGGGTCGCCATCATGAATCGTGAAGAGACGTTAGACGGGCTTCGCCGGAGCCCGAAGGTGGACGTGTGTGTCATCGGCGGCGGGATCAACGGCATCAGTGTCTTCCGGGAGCTGGCGCTGCAGGGGCTGAACGTGCTTCTCGTCGAGAAGCACGACTATTGCTCCGGCGCGAGCGCCGCGTTGTCGCGCATGGTGCATGGCGGCCTTCGCTACCTCGAGAACGGCGAGTTCAAGCTGGTACAGGAGTCTCTTGCCGAGCGTGACCGGTTGCTGCGAAACGCCCCGCACTACGTCGCCCCTCTGCCGACCACGGTGCCGGTCTTCGATATTTTTTCCGGGCTTGGCAACGGTATCGTTCGCTTCCTGGGGTTGACCCGCCGGCCCAGCCGCCGTGGCGCCGTCGCGATCAAGGCAGGGCTCAGCATCTACGATTTCCTGACACGCAAGCGGGCCATGATGCCGCATCACCAGTTTCGCGGGCGGCGGGCGACGCTCAGCAAGTGGCCGGCGCTCAATCCCGACATCAAGAGTTCGGCCACCTATTACGACGCCTGGGTCAGCTATCCGGAGCGCCTGGGCATCGAATTGCTGGATGACGGGCTATCTGCAGGGCCGCAGGCGTGGGCGCTGAACTACGCCGATATCCGCGCGGCCGGTAAAGGCCGATATCTCGTGCACGACACTATCACCGGCTCGTCAGTGACGATCGAGCCCACACTCATCATCAACGCAACTGGCGGATGGATCGACATTACCAACGGCACGCTCTCTACGCCGGACACGCGGACGGCACCACTGATGGGTGGAACCAAAGGATCCCATCTCATCATCGACAACGCGGCGCTTTACGAAGCGCTGGCCGGCCACATGATCTACTACGAGAACGAGGACGGCCGGATCTGCATTCTATTTCCTTATCTGGGTAAGGTTCTGGTTGGCTCCACCGATATCCGCATCGACGACCCCGATACCGTGCGCTGCGAAGCGGATGAACGGGACTACATATTGCAGTCCCTGTCATTCGTCCTTCCCGGCATCCAGATCCGGCCGGAAGAGATCAGCTTCCAATTTTCGGGCGTGCGTCCGCTGCCAGCCAGCACGGACAGCTTTACCGGCCGCATCCCGCGCGATCATTTCTGCACGGTCGTGGACGCCGACGATGGTGGTCCGTCGGTGCTGTGCATGATCGGCGGCAAATGGACGACTTTTCGATCGTTCGGCGAACTCGCGGCCGATCTCGCTCTCGAGCGGCTTGGCAAAGAACGCCGTATTTCGACAGCCGATCGGGCGATCGGCGGCGGGCGGAGATTTCCCCTGGATCGCGCTGCCTGGATTGCTCAGGTGGCTGCGGAGAAAGGAATTCCAGGTAGCCGGATGGCGACACTTTTCGGCCGTTACGGCACGCAAGCGGAAGCGTTCGCCGGTTTCATTGCGATGGCGCCAGATAGGCCCATGCCGCATCCGGACTACTCGGAGCGCGAACTGCTCTTTCTCATCCGCAACGAAGCGGCGGAACATCTCGATGATCTGCTGCTGAGGCGCACCACGCTTGCGATATCAGGCAATCTCTCCCAGCGGATGATGGACGCGGTGCTCGATCTTCTGGCGGAGCAGAAAGCCTGGACGCCAGCGCAGCGTGGGGTCGAGCGCGACCGTTTTCTTACCCTTTTGCGCGAACGCCATGGCGTTACCGAAAACACCCTTTCCGAACGGAACGAACAAAGGAGCATGGAATGCGAAGCAACAGCAAAGTCCGGATGAACCGGCTGTTCAACGGCGGCCGCTGCCTGGATGTGGCCATCGATCACGGTGTCTGCAACGAGCCGTCCTTCCTCAGCGGCCTCGAAGATATGCCGGCCGTCGTCAAGACCCTGGTGGAGGCGGCACCCGATGCGATCCAGATGAACTACGGCCAGGCCGACCTGCTGCAGAATGCCATTGGCAAGGGCAAGCCGGCGCTGGTGATGCGCATCGACATGGGAAACCCGTATAATCGTACGCGTCACCGGGACATGTGGGCTGTGCTCCAGAACGAAGCCGAGCCGCTGATCGGCGCGATCGAGATGGATGCGGCCTGCGTCGTCGTCAATCTCTTCATGCTTCCCGACGAGCCCGACCTCTTTCGTCAGTGCGTGCAGAACATTGCCCGCGTGCGCGCGGATTGTGACAAATATGGCCTGCCGCTGATGATCGAACCGCTGGTGATGCAGCCGGTCGACAAGGCCGGTGGCTACATGGTCGATGGCGATGCGGACAAGATCGTGACGTTGACACGGCTTGCCCGAGAGATGGGGGCGGATATCGTCAAGGCGGACCCGACAAGCAATGCAGAGGATTTTCACAGGGTTGTCGAGGCGGCCCGCTGCCCGGTTCTGGTCCGCGGCGGCGGCAAGGAAGACCTTCGCGCCGTCTTCGACAAATCCGCGGCCTTGATGCGGCAGGGTGCCATGGGCATGGTCTATGGGCGCAATATCTATCAGCATGCCAATCCAGGCGCTGTCGTGCGCGGATTGATGGCGATCATACATGACGACGCCGGCGGCGAGGATGCTTTCGCGCTCTATCAGCGCGGCTGACAATAAAGACGGAAGCCTTGGGAGGGGTTCGGCATGGCAGATTATCTATTGGGGCTCGATGCCGGCAACACCGTCATCAAGGCGGTGATTTTCGATCGCGAGGGCAACGAAATCGCGGCGGCGGCGGCAGAGGGTCACAGCCGGATGCCGTGCCCCGGGCATGTCGAACGCGGACTTGACGAACTCTGGGCGAATGCCCGCAAGGTCATCCGCATCTGCATCGAACAGGCGGGAATCCGGCCCGGGGACATTGTCGCCGTTGGCTGCGCCGGTCATGGAAATGGTCTTTACGCGCTGGATCGCGACGGTCAGCCGTTGCTCGGTATTCAATCTCTGGATACGCGAGCAGCTGCTCTCGTCGAGGAATGGCAGGCGCAAGGCGTTGGCGACATCACCTATCCCATCGGTCAACAGCGGCCGTGGCCATCGCAGACGCCGACCTTGCTCGCCTGGCTGAAACGGCACCAGCCGGAGACCTTCGCCAAGATCGGCACGATTTTCCTGTGCAAGGATTTCATCGTCAACCGCTTGACCGGTGCTCGCGTCAGCGAGGTGTCCGACATGACCGGCTGCGGCTTGCTCCATGTCGCCGATCGCCGCTACGATCGAACGTTGATGGAGGCCTATGGTCTCAGCGATTGCATCGAGCTCTTGCCGCCGCTGATCGAAAGCTCCGATATCGCGGGATATGTCACGGAAGAGGCCGCCGCTCAGACCGGGCTTGACGCAGGAACGCCGGTCGTCGGCGGCCTGTTTGATGTCGTGGCCTCCGCCGTCGGCTCCGGCGTCACCCGGACGGGCGCGGCCTCGATCATCGCCGGAACCTGGAGCATTAACCAGGTTATCATCGACAAGCCGCATCTGAGCGGGCCGGTTTTCATGTCCTCCACCTTCGACCGGGAACGGTACATGGCGATCGAGTCGAGTGCCACCTCAGCGGCAAACCTCGAATGGCTGGTGCGAGAATTCTTTTCCGACGTTCCGTCAGACGGGCGCTCGCCCTTCGATCTCTGCGGCGAGCTTGCCGCTGCCATCGAGCCGGCGGCGGACGATCCGCTCTATCATCCCTTTCTCTATGGCGCCCAGCAGAATGGCAATGCGCGCGCTGGGTTCTATGGCGTTGCCGGTTGGCACACGAAGGGTCACCTCGTCCGCGCGGTTCTTGAAGGCGTTGCCTTCGGTCATCGCCAGCATATCGAGACGATGCGCAAGGCAGGGGCTTTTTTCGACGAAGCGGTTCTTTCCGGCGGTGGTTCCCGTAGCCTGATCTGGCCGCAAATATTCGCCGATGTGCTGGGACTGCCGGTGTCGATCGCACGATCACGCGAAACCGGGGCGCTCGGGGCTGCCATCACGGCAGGAACAGGCGCCGGAATCTTCAACGACTTTGCCGAGGGTGCGGCAGCGATGGTTCGAATGGAGCGAAAATACACTCCCAACCCACATCTGGAAGGTCACTATAAACGGCGTTATGGGCTCTACCGCGATATTGCCGAGGCGATGGCACCGATCTGGCGGCGCTTGGCGGCTGAACCGCGGATGTCGGGAGCAGTCGCATGAACGGATTTTCAAACGAAGACGCCGTCGATGCAGGGTCTTATGATTTCATCGTCGTCGGAGCGGGGTCGGCCGGGTGTGTGCTGGCCAATCGCCTCTCCGCAAATCCCGCCAACCGCGTGCTGTTGCTTGAGGCGGGTGGCAGCGACCGATATCACTGGGTGCATATCCCGATCGGTTACCTCTTCTGCATGGGCAATCCGCGGGTGGATTGGATGATGAAGACCGCCGCCGAGCCCGGGCTCAACGGCCGATCCCTTCCTTATCCGCGGGGAAAGCTGCTCGGTGGCTGCTCCTCGATCAACGGGATGATCTACATGCGCGGGCAAGCTGCCGACTACGATGGATGGCGGCAGGCGGGCAACGCCGGATGGGGCTGGGACGATGTGCTGCCGTATTTTCTCAAGTCGGAAGACAATTACCGAGGCAAATCGGCCATGCATGGGGAAGGCGGAGAATGGCGTGTCGAGCGACAGCGCCTCTCCTGGCCGATCCTCGATGCGTTCCGGGAGGCAGCGGCGGAACTTGGCATCCCGAAGACGGATGATTTCAACGGGGGAGACAATGAGGGTTCGGGCTATTTTGAGGTCAACCAGCGCGGCGGAGTGCGCTGGAACACCACCAAGGCCTTCCTGCGCCCGGCAATGAAAAGGCCCAATCTCAGGGTGCTGACCGGTGCGGAGACGGAAAAACTCCAGTTGGATGGCCACCGGGCCACCGGCGTTCGGTTTCGAATGAATGGCAGGCTTCATGCCGCGCGTGCCGGGCGAGACATCATTCTCTCGGCCGGGGCGATCAACTCGCCAAAGATACTGGAAATCTCGGGGATAGGCAGGCCTGGCGTATTGCAGGCCGCCGGCATCGACGTGGCTCATTCGCTGCCCGGCGTCGGCGAGAATTTGCAGGATCATCTACAGATCCGTACGGTCTTCCGTATCGAGGGCGCAAAGACGCTCAACCAGCTCTACCATAGCCTTTTTGCCCGCGCAGGCATGGGGCTTGAATACGCCCTTCGCCGCTCCGGCCCGCTCTCCATGGCGCCCAGCCAGCTCGGCATCTTTGCAAAGAGCGATCCATCCCTGGCGACGGCAGACCTTGAATATCACGTCCAGCCCCTCAGCGCCGACAGGCTGGGCGAGCCGCTGCATCGCTATCCGGCCGTGACAGTGTCCGTTTGCAACCTCCGTCCGGAGAGCAGGGGAACGGTCCATATGACTGGTCCGAACGCCTTGGCTACACCGGAGATAAAGCCGAATTATCTATCGGCGAGCCGAGATCGCATCGTTGCGGCCAGGTCGATCCGCCATGCCCGCCGCTTGATGCAGACAAGCTCGATCTCAGCCTTCGCACCAAAGGAAATGCTGCCAGGTACGGAGTTCCAGAGCGATGAAGAACTGATCCGAAGGGCTGGCGACATTGCGACGACGATTTTTCACCCTGTCGGCACTTGCAAAATGGGGAGCGACGAAAGCGCGGTTGTCGACGCTCGGCTGCGTGTACATGGCATTGGCGGACTAAGGGTCGTTGACGCTTCCATCATGCCGAATATTGTTTCGGGCAACACAAATTCGCCGGTCATCATGATCGCCGAGAAAGCCGCGGAGATGATTGTCCATTGAGGGTCAACCGCAAGAAAAAGATCTTGTCATATGCTCGAGCCGAAGACGGCACCGGGTAGCGTTGGCCGGCAGGAATGCCCCATAGAGAACAAGTACCCAAGCCGTGTAAGCACTGTTTTGCCCGGTGTGTCTCACCCCGATGGAATCGACAGTCGCATAAGCGGCGATGATCGCGCCCGTCGCCAGCGCGAACAGTATGGACGAGGTGGACGCTCGCCTTTTTCCAAGCGCAAGGCCGATGAGAATTGCACTCATTGAGGCGGCCCCGCTGATGCCCGAATATCAGCCGCCGCCTTCGGCGCGTTGGCGATCGCTGCCTTGCCTTGTCTCATATGGGTGAGGGAGATCGCGCCCTCGATCAGCATGAACAGGGTTGTGGCACGATCGGTGTGGTCTCACCCGCTTTCGATGCCCTCGGTGCGGATCCATTGACGGAACTCTGCGACGGCAGCTTTTTCCGAGAAATCCGGGCTCGTCAGGAGATGATAGCCTTCCCCGCTCTCGATCTCGATGTTGAAAGGGCGGATCAGCCGGCCGGTCTTCAGGTCGTTCTCCACAAGCATGTGGTTTGCCAGAGCGATACCCTGGCCTTGCACCGCGGCATCCAGCAACAGTCCGGCGTCGTTGAAATAGAGCGTTTCATCGAAATTGATACGGGCCACACCGGCAGCGGCGAACCACGTCGCCCAGAGGCTGGAATTCATGTTCTGCAGGAGGGTGTGGTGAGCAAGGTCGCCAGGGTTGACGATCGGATGACCCTCGCGGAGAACAGATGGGCTGCAGACCGGGAACAGCTTGTCGCGGCCGAGCCGCTCCACCCTTGCCCCCTGCCAATCGCCGTGCCCCCAGCGAATGGCAACGTCGATGTCCTGACGGTCGAAATTCACCGTGTCGTTGGAGGCAAGCAGCGTGACTTTGATCCGCGGATTGAGTTGCATGAAACGCTTCAGGCGTGGCACCAGCCAACGCGAGGCGATTGCTGGCGGCGCGTTGATGCACAATACCGTCGGCGCCATCGGATCGACGATCCGCTCGCAGGCCCGGGCGAGCAGCGCAAGCGATTCATGCACGGCGCTTGCAAGCTGGGTGCCCTCGCGTGTCAGCTCGACCCGGCGCGGCAAGCGGCGAAATAGCCGCACATCCAAAAGATCCTCGATCTGGCGAATCTGCTGGCTGACGGCCGATTGGGTTACGCAGAGCTCGTCTGCGGCGGCCGTGAAGCTGCCGTGACGCGCGGCGGCCTCGAAGACGCGAAACAGGTTGAGCGGCGGCAGTCGATTCATGCGGCGCCCCGAACCTCCGGATGGCTGGCAGTCCTGCGGTGCAGTCGGCACCAGATCATTCGTGGCGATCGCGATCGCCTCTCCCAGCACGTTGGTTCCAAAGGGGCGTTCGTTCATGCGGCATCCCTTAACGTCGTGTTGCGCAGGTCCACGAGGCCCTCGAGCTGGGGGATAACCTCGCAGCCGAAGCGCTCAATGGAGGCGAGCGTTTCCCGGCGCCCGATGCCGGCAAAGCCCATGAAGCAGGAGAGGTGTGTCGGCTTGAGAGCCTTGATTTCCCCGGCGAGCTTTTCCGCGCAATAGCTTGCCGGTCCGATGACGGCGTTGTCGAGGAAATCGTCAAGCGGTGGCTCGTCGTTGAGGGGCATCAGGCGTAGGAAGGGGCCGTCACGCTTGGGGTCGGCCGTCGAAAGCGGCACGGCCGCGCGGGCGAGATCGCGCACGCACTGGGCTGCATGGCGCGCATCGTCGCGGTCCTCGGTGACGTAGACATAACGCTGCACGGCGAGCGGCATGGTGTCGGGGTTGCCTCCGGCGTCGGCCCAGCTTGTGGCGATCCTGTCTTTGAAACTCCGCGCTGCGCTCAGGCCGCGATGACCGAAGCTCATGAACGGCGTGTGATTGCCTCGCACCATGCGCGCGATCGGATCGGGGTGGCTGGTGGCGACGAAGACGTCCGGCATGGCAAGGCCGAAGGGACGCATGGAGAGTTCGGTGCGAGGGATGGAGAAGTGCCTGCCGCTGAATTCGACGACGCCGGCGGTCAGCCCCTGTTCGAGGATCGTCCAGGCTTCCAGCATGATCGAATGCCGCTCTTGCGGCTGCACGCGAAACCGCTCGAATTCGTGCGGTTGGTAGCCGCAACCCAGTCCGAGTACGAGCCGGCCATGCGTCAGGAGGTCAGTGAAGGCGGCCTCCTGCACCAGCCGCAGCGGATCGTAGAAAGGCAGCGCGAGCACGGCGGGCGCCAGCCGGATCTGCTTGGTCTCGGCGGCGCAATGGGCAACCATGAGCATGGAGGACGGGCAGATCGAATGATTGGTGAAATGGTGCTCGGCAAACCATGCGACATCGAAGCCGAAATCCTCGGCCATTTTTACCGCGTCGACCGTCGTCTTCACCACGGAGGCCGGCGATGTGTTCCTGTCGTAAAGCCCCATCAGGTTAAAGAGGCCGAGCTTGACCATGTTTTTGTCTCTTTCCCTAGCCCCGTCCTGCGTCTCGGCGCGGACGGCATTTGATTTTCTCCGGCATTCGCCAGATAGCCCAAATGATAGGCATGGATCGATCGGCCCACAAATTAGCTTATCTAATGTGCACGACAGTACAGCTTCAGTCTGCTTTGTCATAGCGTCTGCGCTTATCGGGTCATGAGAAGAGATCGTTTGCTGATTATCCAAAGACCGGAGACAGTCCCGCATCGACATTCGAAACCGGCAAGGTGAGGCCGGCCAAGCGGGGTATCATGAAGAACCAGACCATGATTGTAACGGGTGGTGGCAGCGGGCTCGGCAAGGCCGTCTCGCTCGGGCTTGCGGCGGAAGGCGTGCGCGTCGCGATCATCGATATCGATCCGAAGGCGGCCGACGCGGTAGTTGCCGAGATTGAGGCTTCCGGCGGTGCGGCATTCGCGATCATCGGCGACATCACCACCCGCGCCAGCGCGGCCGCACTTGTCGGCGATGTCGTCGCCAGAGCGGGCCGCGTTCATGGCCTGTGCAATTGCGCCGGCGTCTATCCAAGGCGGCCGATCCTCGACATCAGCGACGAGGATTGGGATTTCAGCTTCTCGGTCAATGTGCGTGGCCTCTACGCCGTATCCGTCGCCGTCATCGCGCATATGAAGGAAAATGGCGGCGGGCGCATCGTCAATGTCGCCTCCATCGACGCCCTCAAATCCCATCCGAAAAATGCACACTACGCGGCGATGAAGGCGGCGGTGGTCAGCCTGACCAAGAGCCTCGGCGAGGCCTGCGCGCCGGACAATATCCTCATCAACGGCGTGGCACCCGCCGGCATCGCGACGGAAAAGGCGCGCGCGGCGGGCTTTCTGCCGGAGCTTGCGGCCCAGACCGCCATCGGTCGCGCCGCCGAGCCTGAAGATATCGCCGATGTCATCGTTTTCCTCCTCTCGGGGAAGAACCGGTACATGGTCGGCGAAACCGTCGCCATCAGCGGTGGCTACTTCATCGCTTGATCCATTTTCCCAATCAAAGCAGGGCACTCAACATGCATTTCGGCATTTTCAACCTCATGAGCCTTCGCGACAATCCGGGAGGGATCGGCGGCATCATCGAGGACACGCGCACCATGGTCCGGCTCGCCGAGGATATCGGCTTCGAGATTGCCTGGTTTGCGGAGCATCATTTCACCAACTATTCGATCAGCGTTTCGCCGCTGATGGTCGCCGCGCACATGGCGGGGATCACCAGCCGCATCAAGCTCGGCGCCGGTGTTGTCGTGCTGCCGCTTTACCATCCGATGCGCGTGGCGCAGGAGATTGCGCTTCTCGACCAGTTGAGCGGTGGCCGGGCCGTTCTTGGCGTCGGTACCGGATACCAGGCTTATGAATTCGAGCGCTATGGCGCAGAGGTGACGGAAAAGACTGATATCTTCCTCGAATACTGGAGTATCGTCGAGCAGGCGCTGACAGAAGGTCGCGCGGCGCTGAAGGGCCGCCACGTCAATGTGCCGGAAGCCGTCTTCACGGTAAGGCCCCAGCAACGGCCGATGCCGCCGGTCTATTGCACCTCGCCGCATCCGCCGATCCTGAAGGCGCTCGCAAAATGGGGCGGGATCCCGTTCGTCACAGCCGGCTGGCGTGGATCGCAGGCGCTCCCCGGCATTACCGAGAAAGTGCGGGAAGCCTGGGTGGCTGGTGGTCTGGATGGCCGGTCGATGCCGGTTGCCCTGCAACAATATGTTCATGTGACCGATAGCAAGGAAGAGGCACTGGAGGCGGCCGAACGTGCCCGCTGGGTGGGGAGGCTGGTGCATGGATTGCGCAGCAACGTATTGACCCTGGATGGCTCGCATGTGGTTGCCGCACCCTTTCCGGACGAGCCGCCACTTGAGGTCTTCCGCGACAATCTGCTGATCGGCGACGCCCATTATGTCGCTGAAAGGCTGATCGCCGAAATCAGGACGCTCTGGCCCAGCCATTACAATTGCTTCTTCCAGTTCGGCGACATGCCGGTCGCCCGCGCGCGTCGCTCGCTGGAGCGCTTCGGTGCCGAAGTGCTGCCGCTGGTCGAAAAGGAGCTGGGTCCGCTCGACAGGATCGGCCGATAGAAGCCGACGACAGACCGCATAGGGAAGGAAAGCGTCTCGGAAGGACAGACAGGGAATTTCAGCAGATGACGTGAACGCAACGACGCTCACGGGGACAATCGAACCAGAGGGAAACGACATGTTGAAAGAATTCGCAGCAGCGGTGTCACTTACGACACTGCTCATGACGACCATTGTATCTTCATCTTCCGCCGAAACGCTGGGACCCGTGACCGACGATATCGGCGTCGTAAAAATCGCCAAGGGCGATCCCATCCTGATCGGGGGCTACACGTCGCAATCGGGCGGCGACACCAACCAGGGTATCGACGAGTTGCGCGGAGCGGAAATCGCCATCGCGGATCAGGGCGGCAAGGTGCTGGATTTCCCGGTGAAGCTTCTCGGTGAGGATGCACAATGCACCGCCGAGGGTGGGCAGACCGCCGCCACCAAGCTTGCTGGCAATAAGCAGATCGTCGCTGTCGTCGGTCCGACCTGCTCGAGCGGCGCGCGAGCTGGCCTTCCGATCCTCGCCAATGCCGGGATCCCGAGCGTCGGTATCGGTGCCACCGCTCCCGCATTGACCGCGGCGGATCGCCCGACTGAGTTCAAGGGCTTCCTGCGCGTCGTGCCAAACGACCTTCTGAGCGCCTCCTTTACCGTCGACTACGCCGTCTCGAAGCTCGGTTTGAAGACGGTCGCCACGATCCATGACGGCAGCCCCTATACCGAACAGCTCGTGAAGGCCTTCGAAAAGGATTTTGTTGCCAAGGGCGGAACCGTCGTCGCCAGCGAAGCAATCTCGCCGACCGACTCTGACATGCGTCCAGTACTGACACGTATTTCCACCAAGAAGCCCGACCTGATCTTCACCCCGGTCTTCACCTCCAGCATCGGCTTCATTCTGCGCCAGCTCCCGGAAGTGCCGGATCTTGCCAAGACGACGGTGATCGGTGGCGAAGGTGTGTTCAGCGCCAATGTCATCGAGGCGGCGGGCAAGGATATCGTCGGCTTTCGCCTTGTGGGACCGTCGACCGAACTCTTCTCGGAACGGTTTCCGGTCTTCGTGAAGAAATTCAAGGATGAGTACGGCGAAGCGCCCACCGGCGGCTTCAGCGCCTATGGTTATGACGCAACATTGTTGACGCTGGACGCGATCAAGACGGCGGCGAAGACCGATGCCGAGGGCAATCTCTACATCGGCCGCAAGGCGCTGCTCGACGCCATGATGGCCTCGAAGAACGTACCTGGGCTGACCGGCATGCTCTCATGCAATGCCTATGGCGATTGCAGCGCTGCAACCTATGCCGTGTGGCAATTCGTCAGCGACGATGCCTCGTCCTTCGCGCCCGGCGAAAATCCCAAGCGGATGTATCCATGAACGCGCGCGCTGTTTCGGCGACGATCAGCGACGGGATATCGGAATGGCTGCGCCGATCGATCTGGGTCGATCATCTAATGCTCGCTATCCGTATCGCCGTGGCGGTGGTCGTCCTGGTGGGGCTTGCCGGCGGAGTTACCGCCGGCACCTACTCTCTCACTAATTTCGTCTCTTTCGTGGTCTTCGGGCTGACGATCGGCAGCGTCTATGCCCTGATCGCGCTTGGCTACACCATGGTCTACGGGATATTGAGGATGATCAACTTCGCGCATGGCGACGTGATGATGATTGGCTCCTTTGCTGGTCTGTTCGCGGCGCTGGCACTGGCGGATGCCGGCCTGACCAGTGCCGCTCCGCTGCTGGCGTTGCCCATCGTCCTGGCGGTCGCCATGGGAACCGGGGCGGCGGTGTCCATGACCATCGAGCGCATTGCCTACCGGCCGTTTCTGCACGTCCGCTCGCTTGCGCCGCTGATCTGCGCGATCGGCCTGTCCTTCGTGCTGCAATATGGCGCTCGCGGGTTGTTCGGCACCCGCAACCGTGCCTATCCGTCCTTCGGCTGGATGGAGGGAACGGTCAATCTTGCCGGCATCGTCATCCCCATTCCGCAGATCGTGGCCTTTGTCTTCGCGGCGATCGCGCTTGCCGGTCTGGCGGCCGTGGTTCGCCTCACTCCCCTCGGCAAGGCAATGCGTGCGGTTTCCGAAGATCGTGACGCAGCCGCCCTGGTGGGGATCGATGTCTCCCGCACCATCGTCTTCACCTTCGCCATCGGCGGTGCGATGGCCGGTGTCGCCGGCGTCCTCTACGCGCTGGTCTTCAAGCAGATCACCGTCTTCATCGGCTTCTCCCTCGGCATCAAGGGCTTTGCCGCAGCGATACTAGGCGGCATCGGCAATCTTGGCGGCGCCATGCTCGGCGGTCTGGTTCTCGGGCTTGCCGAGGCGCTCGGGCCCGCTCTCCTGCTGGAGGGATATGGCCTGCCCGCGCCTTACCAGCTCAAGGATGTGATCGGCTACGGCATGCTGGTGCTCATTCTCATCTTCAGGCCGCAGGGTCTGCTTGGCGAGCGGCTTGCCGCAAAGAGGGCCTGACTCATGTCCTTCAACGTCGTCACCTCATCCTACAGGCTTGTGCGCAAACGCCGGAGCGCGGCGCGAGAAGCCTTGCGCATCGGCGTACTCGCCGGTCTTTCTGCCGTGGCTTTTGCGCTAATCGGCGCCTATGTCCTCATGGACAAGCGCTTCATCGTCGAAGGCATGCTTACCCTCTCGCAGATCGTGCTCGCGGTCACGGCATGCGTTGCCGGCTATTGCGGCGCTAGGGCCGCGGACGAAATCGGCCTATCCAAAGCGCCCAAATTTGCTTGGGGCGCTGTCGCCGGTCTCATCGCCGCCATCTGCCTCATTCTCATGCTGGTCCTGGTCGCGACGACCAATATCCGCACGATCCTCGTGGCCGCCAGTCCGATGCTGCTCAATGCCATGAGCTTCGGTTTCGCGAGAGCGTCATGGCAGTCCTTTGCGGTCATCCTGGCGGGTTCTCTGGTCTTCGCCCTTGCCGGAGCAGGACTTGCCCAGCTGAGCATAAATCTGCGCCGCGCGATCCTGACGGGCCTCGCAACGGCGCTCATCGCCGGTCTGTTTCGCGACGTTCTTGTTGCCACGATACAAAATCTTCCGGGCGGTACCTCGCTCGCTCGCGCGGCATTCGGTTCCATGGGGCTCAATCCGCTGGCCTGTGGCATCCTCATCGCTGCGGCAGCGCTAATCTCCTGCACGAAATCCCGGCGGCCCACATCTCAGCGCAACGGACATTCGCGGCTTGGGCTTGCAGCACTTTTGGTCGCTGTTCTGCTGCTGCCGATGATCACCAGCGATTTCGTGGCGCAGATTGCCATGCTGGTCGCGCTCTACATGCTGATGGGCATGGGACTGAATGTCGAGCTCGGGCTTGCCGGCCTTGTCGATCTCGGCTTCGTCGCCTTCTTTGCGGTCGGCGCCTACACGATCGCGCTGCTCTGCTCCGATGGGCCGCTGGCGATCGCCGACATCTCCTTCTGGCTGGCCATACCGATTGCGATCGGCTTAGCCGCCACGGCCGGCTTTCTCTTCGGTCTGCCGGTGCTGCGCGTGCGCGGTGACTATCTGGCCATGGCCACCCTCGGCCTTGGTGAAATCGTCCGGGTTCTCGTCCTCTCCGACGCC
The DNA here is from genome assembly GCF_000799715.1 of Martinezella rhizogenes. Lineage (GTDB taxonomy): Bacteria > Pseudomonadota > Alphaproteobacteria > Rhizobiales > Rhizobiaceae > Rhizobium > Rhizobium rhizogenes_C. The sequence goes on along the minus strand of NZ_JUHG01000019.1, from coordinate 222,065 downwards.
CTGGCGCCGATCCTTGGCGGTTCGCAAGGCATGATCGGTATCAAGCGGCCCATGCTTGGCGACATCGTGCTGAACCAACCCACCGAGCTTTACTATCTGGCGCTGGCGCTTGCGGCCGTGGTCGCCTTCATCTCCTGGCGGCTTCAGCGCTCGCGCATCGGCAGGGCCTGGCTTGCCATACGCGAGGATGAGGATGTCGCGCAGGCGCTCGGGATCGATCCGGTCGCTTCGAAGCTGGTTGCCTATACCGTCGGCGCGGCCTTTGCCGGGGCGGCAGGCGCCGTCTTCGCGGTGCTGATTGGTTCTGTCTTCCCGTCCTCGTTTCAGCTTCTGGTGTCGATCAATGTACTGGCGATCCTCGTCATCGGTGGGCTCGGCAGCCTGCCCGGCGTTCTGGTCGGCGCGGCCGTGCTGATCGGCCTGCCGGAACTGCTGCGTGAGTTCGGCGAGTTCCGCTACCTCTTCTACGGTCTGGCGCTCGTCGTGATGATGCATGTCCGTGCCGAGGGACTGTGGCCGGTCAAGGTCGCTTCCGCCGGAAAGGGGGCCTCCCATGGTTGATACGGCAAACCTTCTGGAAGTCGATGGCCTCTACAAGAGCTTTGGCGGCCTGCATGCGGTCAACAATGTTCATCTGAGCATTGCCGCCGGTAGCATCCATGCCATCATCGGACCGAACGGCGCGGGCAAGACCTCGTTGTTCAACTGCATCACCGCCTTCGTCAAGCCTACCGCCGGAACCATCCATCTCGCCGGCGAGCGGATCGATGGCCTTCCCGCCCATCGTGTGGCGCGATACGGCATTGCCCGCACCTATCAGAACGTCCGGCTGTTTCCGGATATGACGGCGGTGGACAATGTTCTGGTCGGGCTGCATCGCCGGCTGTCATGCCCAATATGGCAGGCTGTTGTCGGCACGCCCCGGTATCGCAGGGAGGAGCGCGAGGCGAGGGAGAAGGCCCACGAAATCCTCTCCTTCACGGGCATCGAAAACAGGGCGAACGAGCTTGCCCGGCATCTCTCCTATGGCGACCAGCGGCGGCTGGAAATTGCCCGGGCCATCGTTGCCGGTCCGCGTCTTCTGATGCTCGATGAGCCGGCGGCGGGCATGAACCCGGCGGAAGGTGTCGCACTCGTGGAGCTTATCGAACGGATCCGAAGCCGGCTCGGTATCACCGTCATCCTGATCGAGCATCACATGAAGGTGGTGATGGCGGTTGCCGAACGCATCACCGTCATCGATCGCGGCACAGTCCTGACGGAAGGGACGCCATCGGAAATCCAGGCCGACGAGCGGGTAATCGCCGCCTATCTCGGCAGTCGCCGTGTCCGGGCACCGCAAGCGGACAGGAAGGTGGCCGTCGAATGAAATCCCTCGAAGTCAGAAACCTTACCGTCGCCTATGGTGAGATCGCCGCGGTGCGCGACGCGAGCTTCCGGGTCGCATCCGGTACCATCGCCACCATCGTCGGCGCGAACGGCGCCGGCAAGACCACGATCCTCAATGCGCTTTGCGGCTTGCGGGACGTGCGATCCGGCGCCGTATTCCTCGAGGGGGAGGACATCACGGCGCTCCCGCCACATTTGCGGGTGCGCGAAGGTCTTGCGCAGGTCCCGGAAGGGCGGCGCCTGTTTGGGCGAATGACGGTGTTTGAAAACCTCGAGATCGGTGGCTTCGCGCGCAAGGACAAGACGGGGCGCAAGCAGGATCTGGACGAGATATTCGAGCTTTTCCCGCGCCTTGCCGAGCGGCGGCGCCAGCTTGCCGGCACGCTGTCGGGCGGGGAGCAGCAGATGGTCGCGATGGGACGCGCCATGATGACCAAGCCCGGCGTGCTGCTGCTGGACGAGCCGACGATGGGCCTTGCGCCGCAGATCGTCGATACCGTTCTGGATGCGGTGCAGAGCATCAATCGGCAGGGTGTGACGGTGCTGCTGGTGGAGCAGAATGCCTACCGCGCGCTCGAGATTGCCGATCATGCCTTCGTGTTGGATACCGGCGAGGTCACGCTTTCCGGCTCGGGTGAGGATTTGCTCAACCATCCCCGCGTGCGCAGTGCCTATCTGGGAGAGGAGAAATGAACATGTCATTCGGATCGGTGGCAAATACCTGTATCGACCCGCCCGTGGCCGCGGACGATTTTCGTGCTGCCATGCGCGAATTCGCCGCCGGCGTCACTGTCGTCACCACGCTCTCGAAGGACGGAAAGCGTGGTTTGACGGCGACCGCCGTCTGTTCACTTTCCGCCGAACCCTCGACGCTGCTTGCCTGCATCAACCGCAGTTCCGACGGGTACACGGCGATCTGCGAGAGCGGCTTCTTCTGCGTCAATGTGCTGGCGGCCGAACAGAGCGAGGTCGCCAGCCGCTTTGCCGGGCGCGACGGCATTCGTGGCGAAAGACGCTTCGATCTCGGCGATTGGCAGAATATGCGGACCGGCGCGCCGGTGCTTGCCGATGCGCTTGCAGTCTTCGATTGCCGCACGGCCGGAACCCTCGATTGGGGAAGCCACACCATTTTCATCGGCTCGGTGGTTGCCGCTCGCGTACAGCCCGGCCGCCCCGGACTGGTCTATCGCGCCGGCAGTTTTTACGGCGCATGATCAATTGAATAGGGAGCAAGACTTCATGACGCGTCTGGATGGGAAAGTGGCAATCATCACTGGCGCCGGATCCGGCATCGGCCGGGCGATGGCGCGGGCCTTCGTGACGGCCGGCGCCCGGGTCTTCGCCGCCGACCTCAGTGCCGAAAGGCTGGAGGAGACGGCGGCGATCATCGGCGCACCCGACAGCTTTGCAACCCATGTTGCGGATGTCAGTAAACCGGAACCAATCGCCGGTATGCTGGCGGCGGTGGAAGCTCGTTTCGGTCCGCCGGCGGTAATCTGCAACAATGCCGGTGTACTCGACCGTATGGCGCCCGTCGACGAGACCGACGATGCACTTTGGCAGCATGTGCTTGATGTCAATCTCACCGGCCCGTTCCTGGTTACCCGTGCCGCGCTGCCTGGCATGTTACAACGCGGCGCCGGCGTTTTCGTCAACACCTGCTCCATCGCAAGTTTCCAAGGGGGCAGGGCGGGATTTGCCTATACGGCCACGAAGCACGGTGTTCTTGGTCTTACCCGTTCGGTGGCGGCGGCCTATGGTGATCGCGGCATACGCTGCAACGGCATTGCACCGGGATCGGTGAAGACCAATATTGCATCAGGCAGCGAGCCGTCTCCATCGGGATGGGAGCTGAGAACGAAGGGTTTGCCGACCCGACCACCGCAGGCGACGGGGGACGACATCGCGCCCGTTGCCGTGTTTCTGGCCTCGGAGGGTGCCGCCTATATCAACGGAGCCTGTATCGTCGCGGATGCCGGCTGGACAGTCTACTGAAGCGGGAGGGACGATGCCTGTAAAGCGTCTGCAGAATACGTGGCTGGTGGCAGGGGATATCGCGGCGACCAGGGATTTCTACGAGTACCAGTTGGGGCTGGAGGTAAAATTCGCCGACGGTAGTCGCTGGGTGCAGTTTACCGCCGGCGGCACGAACTTTGCCATTGGGGCGATCGAGGAATATCCCGCTGGACCGCAGGACAGTCCGTTGGGCGCAATTCCGGTCTTCGAGATCGATGACATGGATGATCGAAGGCAAAAGCTCGCCGCAAGCGGCGTGGAGGTGTTGGAATTCCGCGATATGGGATCGCATGGTCGCGTACTGACCCTTCGCGACCCTGGCGGCCATCTTGTTCAACTGTTCGAGCGGGCGCTGTAGTCCGCTTTTGGTGCTGTGTTTCGGCGTGGAATTTTGACCCCACTGGCGGGGTGACCGGCGTCCAATTTTGCCCCCCCTCCTGTTTCGTCTGACCATCCGTCTTTTGATGGCGGACGGAGGGGGAGTTGACGCGAGTGGATACGATTGCGCGTGTTCGTCGAGCCTTCCATGTGCAGGGCTGGTCGGTGAAGAAGATCGTCTGGGAGCTGCATGTGTCCCGCAATACGGTCCGCAAGATATTGCGCTCTGATGAGACCGACTTCTCTTATGAGCGAGAACGGCAACCATTGCCGAAGACCGGCGCCTGGAAAGCCGAGATCGAACGCTTTCTGTCGGCCAACGAAGGCAAGCCTTCTCGGGAGCGGCTGACGCTGATCGGGAACGCCGAGATCCAGTCCCATCAGCCGCAGCACGGACGTCAGAAAGCCCTCCGCCTGGCGCAGCCGCAAGCCGAATACGAGCCCCAGGGTCAGGGCGGTCTCAATCGCCAGATCGGAATAACGCGACGGGCCTCCTCTTGTCTTGCGTCGTGGCGCTGCCCAACCATCAACAGCCTCCGACGTCACCCAAAGGGTCAGACTGCCACGTTGGCGCAGACCCGCATCATACTCGGCCCAGTTCGTCACCTTGAACTTCATTTTGCCGATGTGATGACGGCGAGCAGCGTTATGTTTGTGTGGCATGGATGATCAATCAAGCTGTTTTCGATCGAAGCTACATAGGCGGGAACTATTGAAATTTGATCCGTGCACCAGCGCCCTCTAGGAGCAATGGCGGGAATTATGATTGGAGGCGTGGGCGTTGCTGCGATGGGCAACGCAATCGGCATTCCCGCAACTCTCATCACGGCAATAATCGGTGGCGCGATTGGGAACCGATATCGGATATCTCGTGATAGACCGCTTTATCCTGCCGAATCATGAAGGAATGGCGGGAGACAAATGCTTATCTGCCCCGGGCCGATCTGCAGGTAATGCTACGACATGCGGCGCTTATGATCCGGAACGCCACACCGACCGGCCCGGATGCCGAAACGGAGGATGCATTACTTTCCCTCGCGAAGAGCCATGAGCCATTCGACAAGCGTTCGGCTCCTCCTTTGCTGGTCTACATCAACACTTTGAACGAGATGATAGCCAAAGCCGGTCTCCAACTGCTGTTCAAATGGAGCAACTAGTTTCTTGCTAAGAAGCGCATCCATGATCAGAGGCACGCTTGCCAAAACGATGCCAGCTCCCTGTTCCGCAGCCTGTAGTGCCAAATGCGAATGGTTGAAATGCAGTCCATGCACATGCTGTGAGTTGTTGATGAGAGGCATCTCAATGCCAGCAAACGCTAACCAGTCTTCCCAGGTCGTTCCCAGGTTATCGTCGTGAAGCAAACTGTTGCCACGTAGTGTTTCCACCGGATCGTCACGAAGAAGCTCGGGACTACACACCGGCACTATAGCCTCCGGGAGGATGAGATTGCTTATGAAATTCGGCCAATCGCCGCGACCATACAAGATGGCAATATCGGCATCGCTAGAGTGATATCCCTCTGTATATTCTCGAGTCAGGATCCTAACTGACAGGTTTGGATGGTTCGCCTGAAAGCCGGGAAGCCGGTTAACAAGCCATCGGCTTGCGAGCGAATCTGTGGTCTGGATACGAAGCAGCTTTTGTTTTCCTGCTTGCTCCATGGCCTCGAGCGTAATGCTTTCGAGGCTGTTGAGTATCGCCAACACTTTCTCGAGGTAGGCAGCTCCCTCTTCGGTTATCCGAACAGATCGCACGTCTCTTCGGAACAGAGCAAATCCCAGCCAGTCTTCCAGGCCACGAATTTGGTGACTGATCGCCGACGGTGTGACGTGCAGTTTCTCGGCAGCGGCAGTGAATGTCCGCTCTTGGGCTATCGCCGCAGCGGTAGCAAGGGATGCCAGAGGAGGTAATTTACGTTTCACAATCCCCGCCGTTCATCTGTGAGCTTCAATTCAATATAGCCGTATAATTTTTCGTTTGTGAATCAGTACGGAAAAGAGAACTTTGTTCTAATTGCAGCTTAAAAATAGAAAGAGAGGCCGGTCGCGTTGGTTGAGATCAGCAAGTCCCTGCCTGTCTCGGGTCGAGCGGACCAGCCCGTGCTTGCAGTTTTGGTGATTGTTATCACTGTCTTTGCTATGGCCTTTGCCGATGCGATTGTGAAATCCGTCAGTTCGCAGATGCCACTATGGCAGGTGTTTGTCGTGCGCTCGCTGATTGCGATTCCAATGATTAGTGGGGTGGCCTTTGCGGGGCCACTTCATGACATTCGCCCGATCTCCTTTGGATGGACGATGTTGCGTAGCCTGCTGCTGGTCCTGATGTACATCGCGATCTATGCTGGTGTACCTGTCCTCAGTCTCTCTACAATCGCGGCCTCGCTTTACACCGGACCGCTGTTCATCACCTTGTTTTCGGCAGTTCTGATTGGTGAGTCGGTGGGCCGAGGCCGCTGGATTGCAATAATTCTGGGTTTTGTCGGTGTACTCTTCATCATTCGACCAGGTGGTGATGCGTTCTCACCGGCGGCAATGATCCCAGTGGCGGCAGCGATCTTTTACGCTCTGGCCGCGGTTATAACGCGTTCGAAGTGTGCCAACGAGCGACCGATCGTTCTTGCTTTGGCTCTGAACTATGCGCTTCTGATCGTCGGTGGGGCAGCGACGGCGGGGCTCCTGCTTTTGAATTTATCGCCAGCGTCACAATCGCTCTACCGGTTTCTGATTGGCAACTGGATTTCGATGGGACCACGAGAATGGGGCGTTACCAGCTTACTTGCGCTTCTGATCGTGGGAATCGGGATCGGGCTGGCGAAAGCATACCAGTCTGGGCCGCCGGCGACGATAGCAGCGTTCGACTACTCCTATCTCATATTCGCGGCATTCTGGAGCTTTGTGTTTTTTGCAGACTTGCCTGACACGTTCACGATCGTCGGGATAGCCTTGATCATGTGCTCCGGCCTCTTAGTGCTCAATCCTACAATATTCGAAAGGCGTTCCAGACACTGATCAGGTTGGGTTGCCTGTCCCCTTTCTTGCGAGTTGGACTTCTGGAGAAGGATTATCGCAATGGCGCCCCCCAAACCATCGACAATCAGTCTGCCCCATCAAGGAGAATATTTGCGTTCAACAAATATTGGGATCGATTCCAATTGGGCTGACATCCAGCGGTCCGCGGCTGCATGGGCCGCTGCCGAACCCACTCTTGCCCGCACATTGCACCGTACAGTGCTGGAGGCGGATAGCTTCCGTTCCGCATTGTCGATCCGGCTTTCTTCGATTTTTGCGAGTGACGACCTTCAATTTGCTGCCTTCCGTGATTTGGTATCGACCATTCTTGTGAATCATGAAGAGATCGAAATAGCTGCCTGTGCTGACCTCGTAGCGATACGTGCCAACGACCCCGCGACCAAGGACCTGCTGACACCATTCTTGTTTCTGAAAGGGTTTGCCGCTCTATCGCTTCATCGTGTTGCGCACCAGCTTTGGCTTGACGGCCGTCATCCAATCGCCTCGGCATTACAACAACGTATGTCGGTCACAGTTGGGGTTGACATCCATCCGGGCGCTTTGTTTGGGAAAGGAATACTTCTAGATCACGCCACCGGCATTGTGGTCGGAGAAACTGCGGTCGTTGGCGATGATGTGACTCTGTTTCACAATGTCACTCTTGGAGGAACAGGCAAGCAGCGAGGTGACAGGCACCCAAAGGTAGGCCGCGGGACGTTCGTCGGCGCAGGCGCCAAAATACTCGGGAATGTTAAAATTGGGGATTGGGCTCGCATAGGTGCTGGAAGCGTTGTGCTCGACGATGTTCCGCCGTTTTCACTTGCGGTAGGCGCTCCAGCTCGTATCTCGCCCGTAGCATTCGATAAAGATTGGCCGGATGCTCGCGCATTTGCTGCGGCAGAAGCATTGGACCTTGTTCTTACGCCTTAGAGGAGCCTTTCAACATCTCCTGCGGCCAGCGTCTCCAACGCGGTTCAGATTTTACAGATAAAATGATTTGGTCGCTTGTTCACTCCCAGTGGCAGGCGGCCCCTTCTTGTTCGGGCGTAAATTGTTATGCGCTGAATGGTAAGACGCATTCTGGAATCCGGCCGAAAAGTTCCATAATTCTGCATATCGCTTTCCGGCGCCTTAAGTAGTTGTTATAATTAAAAAATATAAAGATATTTTACTGCCTCTTAGGAGGCCGCGGGTTCTATACCCTTCAAGAGCAGCAACTCGCTCTTGAGTTCGCGAGCAATTGATGTCAGCGTGAGCGCCGGAGACAGGGCGATAAAACAAGCATTGGAGGCCCAATCGCAGCCATACCTCCGGGGATTGGTCAGCGAGCCTTTCCGACTTTGATAGTGACGTTACCGGGCCGGTCGAAGATCGAGACATCGCCTTGGACCTGACCCAAGATCACGATCCCCGGCTGCGGCACGCGGCCGTCACGGTAATAGATGACGAAGTCGCCCGAGCTCCACAGGCCAAGCGTACCGGCAGAGAATTCGAGCTGACGAGGAGCGGTCGGCAACGCGGCCGGCAGATCGCCTGTCTTTTCCTGACGAAGATGATCATCCATTTCGATCGTCAACGGCAGCATCCCGGCAAGGGCGCGAGCGGCTGCGTTGTCAGCCAGTTCGGCGGTGACATTACCCCAGCCGGACGAAATCAGAATGCGGTCCTGCGCCAAGGCGGATCCTCCAAGGTTAAGCGTTAGAATAGCTGCGATAAAGGTTGCGTCATGAATCCGCTTCATGTTTGACCTTTCGTTGTGGGCGTACGAAACTTATCGACCGATCTCAGAGAGACCATGGCGTAGTGGGAAAGCACTGTCCCGCCCGCCATTACAGCTGCCCAGTGCGCGAAAAACGGCGACACCGCCTTGGTAAAGTCCCAGAATTCCAGGCTGTACCCGAACATCAGCCTGGTCGATACGCCAAGAACAGCAAAGCTCCAGGCGCCAAAGCCAAGGAGCAACCCGGCAATCAGCCGTAATACCACGGTTCCGATCACTGACGGAGAGAGCCCGAAGACGTTCGCTGCCACCGTCATCACACGCGTCCAGTGGGTGCCGGCATGAACGGCAATGATGATTGCGACCCAGTACGCCGAGAACCAGTGGAGTTCGATGATGCTGACATTGTCGGTGAACTGGGCGAAGTTCAGGACCGAGCGTGAGATCAACACGCTGGTCACGACCAGCACCGCCATGGTTATCCCAAGCCAGGCATGTGTCACGAGGACCAGCCATCGGTGGGCATCGTAACGGCCGCCGCGGCCGCGGAGCTTCAGGAACCAGCGCCTGTTCATGATCAGGTGCCAAGCGAGGAGCCCGAACATCGCTGTGCCAAAGATTTCATGCGGAGCGTTGTCTAGCCACCAGTAGGCGAGGGCCAAAATGATCAAGCCCGCCATGCCGGCAGGAAGAAGCAGACGATCCCTAGCTAACCTGAGCATTGCAGTTCCTCATCTCCCTCACAGCGGATCATCATCGGAAATAGCGCCGCTCAGGGTGAACATGAACTGCTCGGACTGACGCGATCGGTGGCAGGAGTAGCAACGGGCGACATTCTCATCCGCCTTGACTGTACGGTCCGGCCAGAACCACTGGTATTCCCATTGATCCGCGCCGGCTCCAACCTTCTGTGCCACGAGGTAGCGCGTCAGGACGTCGCTTTGATAATCGACGAGAACCATATGCGTGCCTGTCGGAACAGGTTGACCGGCTTTAAGCGCCGAGAGAGCGGCCGGGCTTGTCAGCATATGCTCGCGCGTGATCCCGCGTCGAACCGTGGTGTAATGCTCGAGCTGTTCGAGCGGTGGAAACGTCACCGAGTTGGATGCCGCAAGTGCTAAGGTCGGTGACAGCTCGGTCTCAACGACAAAAAAGCCCGTCAGGACGAGTGCGAGGGGCGCGACCACCAAGCCGGACCAGCGAAACAGTCTCATAGGCTTCACCCTTTGAATAGATCGTGAAAGGGCATCACGCCCGTTTGCTCGGTCCGCCGTCCATAAGAGAGGCCGATTTGGCTTTGCCGCTAAACAGACCGCTGGACTTGGGATGGGCTCGTCCCGCGCGTCTCGGCTGAATGTCGGACACACATCAGCCGAGACGAGGTGGGGATGAAGCCGAGAAGCCTCGGTTGACGTTCGGCCTCTTGGCTTTAGACGAGGTGCTGGTCGAAGAAACTCTTCAGCTTGTCGAAGGGGATGAGATCGACGCGGTCATAAAGATCAACATGGCCGGCACCCTTGACCCAGACGAGTTCTTTCGGCTCCGAGGCCCGATTATAGGCGTCCTGGCTGAATTCCCTCGAGTGGGCCTGGTCGCCCGAGATGAACAGCATCGGTCGCGGGGAGATGGTCTCGATGTCGTTGAACGGATAGAAATTCATGAACTTGACGCTGCTGGTCAGCGTCGGCTTTGTCGTCGTCCGCCTGGTAACGCCCGCGGGTGTGAATTCCCCACGCGGCGTCCGGTAGAAGTCGTAGAACTCGCGCTGGATGGGATCAGTGTCGGCTGTCAGTTCAAGCGTGGTGCCGCCGATATACTGGATATCCGCGCCGCCGGCCTCTGCCCAGCGCTGTTCGGCAGCTGTCGCGATGAACTGCTTGCGTTGTTCGACGCTTTGGGAGTGGTTGAGCGCGTTGCGGAACGCCGAACCCATATCGTACATGCTGACCGTGGCGACTGCCTTGATGCGCGGGTCGATCTTGGCGGCGCTGATGACGAAGCTACCGCTACCGCAGACACCGATCGCGCCGATGTTCTGGCGATCGACGAAAGAACTTGAGCCGAGGAAATCGACGCCGGCGCTGAAGGCCTCGGCATAGGCTTCGGGTGAAACAAGATTTCGGGATTGCCCTTCGCTTTCTCCCCAGAACGGAAGATCGATGGACATGGCGACAAAGCCCTGTTCCGCCATTTTGGTGGCATAGAGGTTTGCACTTTGCTCCTTCACCGCACCCATCGGGTGACCGACGACAATAGCCGGGGTCTTTCTTGTCCTGTCGAGATCCTTTGGGAGGTAGAGGTTGCCGGCGACAGATGTTTGGTACTGGGTCTTGAAGGTGACTTTGTGCAGGGTCACCTTGTCACTCGTATAGAAGTTCGCTGCCCCGTTGGACATGTCTTGAGCCTTTACAATGGTGGCATCGAAAATGGACATCGCTCCGAGCGCCGCTACGCCGGCACCTGTCATCTTGAGCAGATTTCGACGATCGATGCCGGTGTTCGAGGTGTGTGTGTCGTCTGGGGTCTTTGTGTCGGTCATTTGCATGTCTCCTGAGAAGGCGCTGCGATGAAATATGATTTGGATGGAACGTTTGCTGGTGTTCAGCTGCGTGTTGACCGCCATGCCGCGCCGGCGAGAAGGGCTGAACCAGCGAGCAGGACAGCGGCGAATAGGAAAGTGGTCCACCAGCCCGCACCATCGAACAGGACGCCACCGAGAGAAGCACCCAGTGTGATGGCGAGTTGGATCGTTGCCACCTGAAGTCCGCCTCCCGCCTCAGCATCGTCAGGCATGGTTCGGCTTAGCCACGTGCCCCAGCCGACCGGGGCGGCCGTGCCGAACAGACCCCAGCCGATAAGAAGGATGGCAGTGAGGGTCGAAGACGATCCGAACGCGATCAGGCCCAACGCGATCATGGCCATGATCAGTGGAATTCCTGCGAGGATGCTGAACAGGCGCTTCCGAAGCAGATGGCTGACAAGGTATGTCCCTGCGACACCTGCCAGGCCCATCAACAAGAGCAGCAGGGAGAGCTTCGATATCGAAACCGCCGTCACTGTTTCCAGAAATGGTCGCAGATAGGTAAACAACGCGAACTGGCCCATAAAGAGGAGCATGATCGAGGCCATGCCGATCGCGACCTGCGGGCGCAGAAGCAGCCGGAAGACATTGGGCGATCCTTCGTCGCGACGCGGCGATAGAGACGGCAGGCTGATCCACTGCCAGACGAGCGCCAGAAGGGCGAGCGGAACGACGGCAAAGAAGGCGCCTCGCCATCCGATGTAGCTACCGAGCAGACTTCCCAGCGGCGCTGAGATGGTCGCCGCGATAGCATTGCCCGCGTTCAGCATTGCCAGACCCTTGGGTACAGAGTCCTCGGGAACCAGGCGCATGACGATCGAGGTCGACATGGACCAGAAGCCGCCGATGGCGATGCCCAGCATGGCGCGCCCGATCATCAGCACGATATAGTTCGGCGCGAATGTGACGATCGTTCCGGAGACCACGAGGATCAATGAGAAGGACGCGAGTACCAACCGCCGGTCCAGCTGCCGTGTCAGTCCGGCCACGAAGAGGCTTGTGAGGACGGCAAAGATACCAGAGATGGAGATCGCCTGTCCCGCTCGCCCTTCGGAAACGCCCAGTTCGGTGGCGATCGGCGACAAAAGGCTGACCGGCATGAACTCCGATGCGATCAGGACAGCAACGCACAAGGCCATCGAGACGACCGCGCCCCAGGCTGCGTTCGGCATAGCCGACCCGTTGACTGCCACCGGGTTTGGTTTCGTTTCGTCATCCTGAAATTCAGTTCGTCTGAGAGCTTGTTGTGTCATGGTGGCAATATATGTCGACCGAAGTTCAAAGATTAGCTATTGCAATCCTCTTGGACTTATCGACCTATGACATCAATTGATGATGCTAAGAGGCGGCGATGAAGCGCGAAGATCTCAACGACATGCTTTGGTTTCTGGCGGTTGCGGAAGAGCGGAGCTTTACAAAGGCAGCTGCGAAGCTCGGGACATCGCAGTCGACGATCAGTCACACGATCAAGAAGCTGGAAGCCCGGATGGGGCTGCGCCTTCTGACCCGAACCACCCGCAGCGTTGCCCCAACAGAGGCCGGAGAGCGACTGATCCGCTCGCTTGCGCCGCGCATCGAAGAGATCGAAACCGAGATCGACGAACTGATGGAAATCCGGGACAAGCCTACGGGGTCTGTTAGGATCACTCTTTCGGATCATGCGCTAGAGAGTGTCGTCTGGCCAAAACTGCGCCCTGTGCTCAATCAGTATCCTGACATCAAAATTGAGCTAAACAGCGATAACGGCTTCAGGAATATCGTCGAGGAGAAGTTCGACGCGGGCGTGCGCCTCGGCGAGAGCGTGGACAAGGATATGATCGCGGTGCGCATCGGCCCCGACTGGCGGTTGATCGCGGTCGCCTCTCCCGAATATCTAAAGAAGCGGACAACTCCAAAAACGCCTCGGGACCTTGTTGGTCATGACTGCATCAACCATCGGCAGGCGCGGGCCGGCGGGCTTTATGTATGGGAGTTCGAGAAGAATGGTGGAGAGGTCCGGGTGCGCGTCGACGGACAACTGACATTCAACACGTCCTACGCGATGATTGACGCGGCGGTCAGCGGCTACGGTATCGCTTATGTGCCGGAAAGCCTCGTCGTCGCCGAAATCGCTTCCGGCCGACTTGTCCAGATCCTCGACGACTGGTCACCGATGTTTCCCGGCTACTATCTGTATTATCCAAGCCGTCGGCAGAACTCACCCGCTTTCAAGATCGTCGTTGATGCATTGAGAGCCTGAAGGTTCAGCCAACCCGACTGTTCACTAAGACGATCAACTCGCTCCAGTGCTTCATCTTTTTAACGAACTGGTACGAATTAGCCTCGAGGGTCATCGGTTCGGCTCCCTTCAAGGCCACTGATATTAGATCAAGCCTAGAAGGGCAGGGGCCTTTCCGACCTCTTTGCGGGGTAATGCGGATTATGGGAATATCGAGCACCGGTGTCGTCAACCGTCACATAATGTGACGACACAAGACCGGAACGCAGCACCGCCGCATCCTCGGCGACAAAGCCGTCCAGTTGCCTGGTCAGAAGCCGCACGATCTGACGCTTGGAGATGCTGAGTGTTCATTTGCGTCGCGATCTCACCCAGTTTTGCATTTCGTCGTGACCCTACTTCGATATCGAAGTAGCAGATTCATAAACGGGTTCACGGCGCCTGGATGGATCAACGTCAAATGGAAATGCGAGTCAGAACGTTGTGAAACTCGACATCCTGAGTGTTAAAGCCAGCCCGAAATTTCGGTGAGATTTGACGGCGGGCACAGCGCGAGACAACGGTGACATAAATCACAAGCATTTTTGTTGCAGAATGAGCACGCTTCACCAAAAACGAGCGTGTGTTGGTGCGGTGCACACACTACTTTTGCATGCGTAGTTTAGGTTCTGCTATGTAACGCTCCAGGCCAATGAGTGGCCACGTAATGCCGAGTGTTGTTTCAAAAACTTGATGATCTGTCGACGAGCTGGGTCTCTTTGCTCAATCGAGAGGCTTTGCTTCAGGAAGGTTTGCATGACGTATAAGGCTTTGTCTAACGCGTTTTCCGTCAACACTCTCGCATCCGTAGTGTTCGTCTCATCAACGCTATACGCGTCGTTCGGCATTGCGCAGGAACAACCGGCAGCACCCGCCAATACGGGGACTCAGCAAAGCCCTGCTGCGACGGCCGACGCACAGCAACCGCCTGCGCCGCAAGCTCGTGTGCAAAAATTTGACGACTGGTACTACCGCTGTGTCGATGGCAAGGCAGCTGACGGTTCGGCGACAACGAACTGCGAAGTCGCGCAGATCGCGACGGTGAAGCAGGGCGACCAGGACGTCAATGTGCTGACGTTTGCGATCGCCAAGGCGCCGGCAACGCTCTCTCCCACACAGAAGGGCGGGAAGCCGGCGGCAAGCGATCTCGTGCTGACCACTCTTGTGCCACTCAACATGTACCTGCCGGCAGGCTTGAGCATCGATGCCGGCGACAAGCCGGTGGTTCAGCTGGCCTACCGCAACTGCAATCAGGCCGGTTGCTGGTCGCAGCAGAAGCTGGATGCGAAGATGGTGGCGGCACTCTCGAAAGCTGCGGATGGGGTTGGTCATGTTCAGATGATGAATGGCCAGAAGGTCAACATCAAATTCTCGCTGAAGGGTCTGTCGGCGGCGCTGGACGCGCTGCAGAAGCCTGCCTCCAACTGACGCGAAGGCAGATACACTTATGACGTCAGCCCGGCGCCCGGCTGCTCTTCGCCACACTCTTGTTTTGACCGCCAGCGCCTTGTTGGCGGCAACTTTTGCCATATCGCCTGCAGCAGCCCAGACGCCCAATGACGACTTCGCACGCCGACAGGCGCAGGAGGCCGAGCAGCAGCGTCTGGAGACTTTGGGGCGGATGACCCCGAAGCCGGCGCAGGCCGAGGCCCGGCAACCAGCAGCGCCCGGCGGCCAGAAGGCCGGTCCGTGCTTCGCCATCACCCATGTCGAGATTGAAGGTGTCAGGCAGTTCCCAGCGTCTGCCATCAACAAGGTCACCGAGCCTCACGCGAACCGTTGCGTCGGCGTCGGCGAGATCAACGGTCTGCTGCGCGATCTGACACACCTCTATCTCGATAAAGGATTTGTCAGCTCGCGCGTCTACGTGCCGGCCCAGGACATCGCCAAAACCAAGGTGCTGCGGCTGGTGGCGGTCGAAGGCACGCTGTCCGACATCTACATCAACGGTAAACCGGCCCCCGGCTCCGGCGTGCTGGCAACGGCCTTTCCGGGCATGAAGGACCATATCGTCAATCTGCGCGATATCGAGCAGGGTCTCGACCAGATCAACCGCCTGTCGTCCAACAATGCCAAGACGGCCATGCTGCCGGGAAAGACGGACGGCACCTCGATCCTCAATATCGAGAACAAGCCGGACCATCCCTGGCATCTCTCCTTCGGCAACAGCAATCTTGGCCAGGAACAGACGGGATACTCCAAGTCCTCGGCCACGGTCGGCTATGACAATCTTTTCGGCATCAACGATCAATGGAATTTTTCATACGAGCATAGCGGCCCGGATTACCCTTGGCGGGACGATGGCCTGGGCAAAAGCAACAGCTATTCCGGCAATGTCAGCGCGCCCTATGGTTATTGGACACTCTCGCTCAACGGCTCCTGGTATGAATATGAAAGCTCGGTTCCTGGGAATTTCGGGCCGCTGGACACGTCGGGCAATTCCAAACAACTGGGTGTTGGCGCCGACCGCGTGATCTTCCGTGACAAGGATTCGATCACGACGCTGAACACTGGCTTGACCTACAAGGAAACCAACAACTTCCTGCTTGGCAACAGAATAGAAGTCGGCAGTCGCAAATATACGGTCGGCGATCTCGGCCTATCGCATTCCCGCCGCATGCTGGGAGGACTTTGGGTCTTTGACCTCTCCTACAGCCAGGGGCTGAACCTCTTCGATGCGGTCGCTCCAGGCGCTCCCTCGGCCGGCGACGGCGATCCTCGCTTCTCCAAGTTCACCGGCACGATCACCATGACGCGGCCGTTCGAGCTTGCCGACCAGCGCTTCGAAGTCAATTCGATCGTGACCGGACAATACTCCCCCGACAACCTGTTCGGAGCCGAGCAATTCTCCATTGGCGGTTATTCCACCGTGCGCGGAACGCGCGAGACCATGCTTTACGGCAATAACGGCTTCTTCGTCCGCAACGATCTGGTCTGGCGCACGCAGCCTTTCGCCGACAACGCAGAGCTTGCCAGGATCTTCGGTGAATTCCGGCCCTATATCGGCCTCGACTACGGGCGAATTGCGTCCCAGGCGCGCTATCGCATCGATGGTGGAGACATGTTTGGCTGGACGGTGGGTGCCAAGCTCGTCGGCGGCCATGTCAATTTCGATATCGGCTATTCGGACATATTCGGCGGCACGGTCGATCGGCACGACGCCGGACTGCTGTTCGTCAGTACATCGGTGAAGTGGTGACCATGACTGATCATATCAAGATCTCAGCCAGTGGGAAGTATTCGGCGCCAATCTCGCGGCGCTTGCGTCTGATCGCGGGACGATCGCTCGCCATGTTCTTGAGCGGCCTCCTGATATTGCAACCGGTAATCGCCAACGCCCAGACCGTCTCCGCTGCCGGATCAGCACCCGCCGCCAACCAGCCAGGCGTTGGCGCTGCTCCGAATGGCGTGCCGCTCGTCGATATCGTTACGCCGAACGGAACTGGCCTCTCACACAACAAGTACGACAATTTTAACGTCGGCACGCCTGGGCTGATTCTCAACAACTTCAATGGCGAAGTCGGCACCTCCAATCTCGGCGGTGTGACACCCGGAAATCCGAACCTGAAGAGTTCCGGGCCGGCGTCTGTCATCCTCAATGAAGTCACCAGCGGTAACCGCTCGGCGCTCAACGGCCCCACCGAAGTGTTCGGCGGCAGGGCCGACGTCATCATCGCCAATCCTAACGGTATCACCTGCACGGGCTGTGGTTTCATCAACACGCCGCGCGCCACGCTGACCACAGGTGTCCCTGATATCGGCAGCGATGGCCGGCTCACCGGCTTCACCGTCAATGGTGGCGATGTCACCTTCGAAGGGGCAGGGGCAAATCTTGCGGCCGCTCCCGGTGCCGTCGACCTGTTCGACGTCGTTGCCCGCAATATCCACGTCAATGCGCCGATCTACGGCAAGACCCTGCGGCTGACCGGCGGTGCGAGCAAATACGACTATGCAACCGGCGAGGCGACGGCGCTGACCGCCACCTCCGGCACGCCGGAATACGCCATCGATGGCTCAGCGCTCGGCGCCATGCAGGCCGACCGCATCAAGATCGTCGTCACCGAGAAGGGCGCCGGCGTCAAGATGAGCGGCGACATGGCCGCCAATGCCGGGGAGCTCTCATTGTCGGCTGACGGCAAGATCTCGATCGGCAATGCCTCGGGCAGCCAGGGTGTGACCATCACCTCGAAGCAGAAGGTGACGGCGGCCAAGATGACCTCCAAGCAGAAGGTCGCCGTCCAGGCTAACCAGGGTATCACCCTGCAGTCGGTCGCGGCCGACAGCGATATCGTGCTTGCAAGCGGCACAGGCCTCTTGAGCGTCTCAGGTGACGTCAACAGCGGCACGATGGTGCGGATGAGTTCGGGCGGCGGTATTGCCGCCGGCAGTGTGACGGCAGGCAATGGTGCGGCGACGCTTTCGACCAGTTCCGGCGATATCGCGATTGCGAGCGCTGCCAATAGTACAGGCGATCTCAGCCTGACAGCAACGGGCGGCAATATTGCTACCGGTAACCTGCTGTCGGCTGGAAGCCTCAATACGAGTGCGACCGGCAGTATGAGTTCCGGAAGCATTCAATCCAATAGCGATCTCACGGTGAATGCCGCATCGCTGGCGGCTCAGAACGTCACCTCGCATGGCGGGCTCACCATCAATGCTGCGACCAATGTTTCTGGCCAGATCCTCGGCGCCAGCAATGTGCTGATCTCGGGTGCCGCCATTCAGGCCGGCGCCATCGTCTCCGGCGTCGATTTTGCTGCAACCGCTGCCAACAGCGGCAATCTCGTCATCGGTAGCACCGGTGATATGACCCTGCAGGCGTCGAGCAGCCTGTCAGCCAATACGCTGCTCGCGGCCGGAGCCATCTCCGCCACAGCTGCGGATCTGAACGTCGGCAATGTCACCGGTCACCAGGCCATCACCCTGTCCGGCAGCTCCAGCCTGACGGCTACTGGCCAGGTTCTGGGAGCAGGCGATGTTTCGCTCTCCGGCGGCACGGTCTCTGCCAATCAGATCGTCAGCGGCCTCGATTTCGCAGCGACGGAAGCCAATGGCGGCAGTATCACGCTTGGCACGGCTGGTGATCTGACCCTGCAGGCTTCCGACGACCTATCGGGCAATGCCTTGCTCGCCGCTGGTACGATCATGGCCGCGGCGGCGGATCTCAGCCTCGGCAGTGTCACCGGGCACAAGGATATCTCGCTTTCGGGTAGCAACAGCCTGACCGTAACCAGCCAGATCCTCGGAGCCAACGATATTTCGCTGTCGGGCGGTGCGGTTTCGACCAGCCAGGTCGTGACAGGGGTTGATTTCGCCGCCATGGCGCGATCCTCCACCGGCGCTATCATTATCGGTTCGACGGGCGACTTGACCGTCAACGCCACCAGCGCCACGGCCGGCCCGCTGCTGGTCGCTGGCGACCTCAACGTGACAGCTGGATCGTTCACGGCGTCCAACGTCACCGGTCATGGTGACGTCATCGTCAATGCCGCCTCGGATATCAGCGGTACGCTTCTGGCCGCCGGCAACGTCGCAATCACGGGCTCGTCCATTACGGCAGGTGGCCTTGTCTCGGGTGTCGATTTTACCGCCACAAACCAGTCTGCCGACGGCAGTGTTGTGCTCGGTTCGACCGGCGCGCTCACCCTGAAAGCCACCGCCGGGAATCTGAATGCCGCCAATCTGCTGGCGGCTGGCAACATCGTTGCCAACGCGAGCGGTAACATCGGCAATACGACTCCCGTCAACGCGGTTGCACATCAGAACCTGACGATGACGGCCGGCGGGTCGATCGCTCTGGCCGGCCAATCCATGGCTGCGGGCAACGTCAACCTGCAAGGTCAGTCGATCACCGCTGGCAGCCTGGTTTCGGGCGTCGATTTCGCTGCGACCCGTGCCTCCACCACCGGCGCACTGATGCTGGCACAGGGTAATGCCCAGGCCGGCACGATGACGCTCACGGCCTCAAACGGCGATATCACCGCCAGCAATGCGCTGCTGTCCGGCGGCAACCTCTCTGCCACGGTAAGCGGCGATATCAGCTACGCACTGCTGCAGAGCCTTGCCGACGCATCACTGACCGCTCCGGGCAGCATCAGCTATACCAACAATAGTAATGTCACCGGCAACCTCACCATCGACACCGGCACAATCGATCTTTCCGGAACGCGCGGCGCCAAGCTGGCGGTCGGCGGCACTCTTGCCGTCACGGCCACTTCCGCCAACTTGACGGGCAGCAGCTTGATCCTCGGCGGCCTGGCACTCAATCTCAGCGGCCAGGCCGATCTGACCGGCGCGCAAGTCAATACGGTCACCAACGCAGGCGGCTCCGGCGACATCGCCATCACCGCCGCCGGTCTGACCGCGAGCGATGCCACGACGCTGCTCGCCGCCCACGACCTGACGCTGACCCTGCCGACGCTGTCCAATTCAGGACAGCTCGCTGCCGGCAATAACCTGACCATCAACACCAGCGGTGATCTTACCAATACGCCGACCGGCCTGCTCTATGCCGGCAATGATGCCAAATTTCTGGTCGCGGGCACGCTGACGAACAATCAGGGTGCTATTCTCGCAGGCAACGACCTGACGATCGCAGGCAGCACGCTTACCCAACGCAATCAGGCGACCACCAATATCTCCGGGCTGATCCAGGCTGGTGGTGATATCTCGATCCTGACGTCCAATCTGACCAACGAGCGGTCGACAACGCCGACATGGACAACCGGCGTACTTGTATCCTCCGGCGGTGTCGTTGGCACCTTCGTGCTCAATCCAGACGTCGCTGGCAAGCCATTCGCCTATCTGGAAACCAGCGACCAGAACATTTTCCAGCTTTACCCCGGTATCGATCCGCCGGCATGGCAGGACTACCAGCCGTTGCTGTGGTCTGAAGCCACCCTTGCCGACGGCACCAGCTATCACGCCTGGACCTGGACTTCGGCGAACGGCCCGGTTCTGGTTCGGCCGATTTATGACTGGATCAAAGCCCGAGTTCCGGTCGACGCGAATGGCAATCCGGTGCTCGATGCCAGCAACCCATCGAAGTATTTCATTGTCGATGAAGTCGTCAGAAACGGCACCGACGCCAGTACCACCTATACCTGGGATCCGACCAGCAATCTTAGCCAGTCGGTTTACGAGGATCAGTTCACCAGCGCGCTCAGCCCAGAAGCGGTGATCCGTGCCGGCGGCAATCTCACCGTCGATGCTACCAACCTCACCAATTCCTATAGCAGGATCGAAGCGGGTGGCGATGCGACTCTCAAGGGATCGACGTTCACCAACGAAGGTGTTGTCCTCAATCGAACCACGACGCTGACCTGCAACGCCCAGAGCGCCTGCACGGCTTACAATGCCGATGGCACGGCCGATCCGTCTCGCGATATCGCCAACGGCACCTCGATCGTGTCGGGTACGACGGTCATCGGCGGCGCGGCCGGCATCGTTAAGGCGGCTGGCAGCCTCAACCTCAACTATACCACGGTCAACAACACGTCTGCTGCCGGTTCAATCGCCGGCCAAGCCGCGGTGACGTCGCCCGCGACCTCCAGCGATCCGCTGTCTGCCCTGAACGGCATGACCGCGGGCGGCGCCCTGTTCACGGTGAATAGTGCGCTCTCCAATGTGGCCGGCAATGGCGCGCTTACCGCCGGTGGCGGTCTGACCGCAGCGCTTGGCAATCTCACTCAGATCTCCGCTGCGAATGTCGCGCAACTGGCTGCACTCGCCAAGCCGCAATCCGGTGGCGTCGGCGGTACGGTCCCGGGACAGGCGTTCATCTTCGAGACCCGCGCGGCCTTCCTCGACGTCTCGAAGTTCTATGGCTCGAGCTATTTCATCAACCGCGCCGGCTATAATCCGGAGAACGGCATTCCCTTCCTCGGGGACGCTTATTTCGACAATCAGCTCGTCGACACGCAATTGCGCCAGCTGGTCGGCGATGGCCTTGGCAACGGCTCCTTCATCCCCGGTAACAGCGCCATCGAGCAGATGAAGACCCTGCTCGATAATGGTGCTGCCTATGCCGAGGCCAACGGACTTGCCTTCGGTCAGGCACCAACGCCTGAACAAGCCGCCAATCTCAAACAGTCGATGGTCATCTATCAGGCCCAGACGGTCAACGGCGTCCAGGTGCTGGCGCCGGTCGTCTACCTGTCGGCGGCCGACCGGGCCAAGGCTGGATCTGGCGCTGGCGCAATGATTGCCGGCAACACGGTCAATCTGAATGTCGGTGACCTCAACAATTCCGGCGCGGTCGCTGCCGCAGGCGGCCTCAACATCGCTGCGAGCTCGATCAAGTCGACCGGCACCTTCTATGCTGGTGGAAACGCCAATCTCACAGCCTCGAATGGCATCACGCTCGCCGCCCAGACGATGACCATCGGCGGACAGAATCTGGTCAACCCCAATGCTGGCGTGTCGGCCGGTGGCAATATCCAGCTGGCGGCCAATAACAGCGATCTCAATCTCCAGGGTGCCAGCGTCAAGGCTGGCGGCTCAGCTCAGCTCTCCGGCAACAATGTCAACCTCACTGCGGTCAAGGTTGATAATGGCGGTCAGCAGAACGCAACAGGTGCACGGGTAACCGCCGGCGGTAATCTTGCCATTGCCGCTAACAACGACGTCAATGTCATCGGTTCCTCCGCCAAGGCCGGCGGCGATCTCAACGTCAAGGCCACGAGCGGCGCCGTCAACATCGTCTCGACCGACGTCGCCCGCAAGACGAACGATGGCTACACCGAGACCACAGGCACCGATCAGCAGGCTTCACAGCTGTCCGCCGGCGGCAGTCTGCAAGTCAATGGCAATACCGGCGTCCTGATCTCTGGCTCCGATCTGTCGGCCAAGGGCGATGTCGGCCTGACCTCGAACGGCGACATCAACGTCACCACCTCGCAGAACCAGTCGAACTCGACCTTCGGCAAGAATTCCTCGTCGTCGCTGACGCATAATGGCTCCACCATTACCGCCGGTGGCGATCTGGTCGCCAAGTCCAACAACGACATCAACGTCATCGGCTCGACGATGACAGCCGACGGCATGCTCGGCCTACAGGCGAAGAACAACGTCACGATCGCTGAGGCGACCGACAGTGCAACCCTCGACGTCAAAAGTTCCAGCAAGAAGAGCGGTTTCCTCGGATCGACCAAGGAGAACGCCTCCGGTCATCTCGAAACTACGACAGCGGCAGGTTCGTCCCTCTCGGGCAAGGATGGTGTGACGATCATCTCCGGCGGCGATACCACTGTCTCGGCGTCCAAGGTGACGGCCGGCGATGCTACACATACTTCCGATCTCAACATCCAGACGGGCGGCAATCTCATTGTCACCGCCGGCAAGGACACCGAGACCGAACACGATAGCGCCAAGCGCAAGGGGTTCCTGCGCAGCGGCAGCTCGAGCTATGACGGCTACAACGAAACGACGGTCGGCTCCCAGCTCTCAGCCTCGGGCGACGTTAACCTCGATGCCGGCAAGGCGGCCGCCATCGTCGGCTCGAAGGTCAATGCCGATGGTTCGCTGAATATCTCCGGCGAGAGCGTTTCCATCATCGGCGCACAGGAGAACCACCAGTCTGACAGCCAGCGCAAGGATTCCGGCCTGTTCGTGGGCTCCGGCGGCGGCTTCATCTCGCTCGTTGGCAAAAACGAAAAACAAGGCCAGCAGTCTTCGACGGATAATGTCGGCTCGACGCTTTCGGCTGGCCAGGACGTCAACCTGACCGCACGGGCGACCGACCTTAATATCATGGGCTCCACGGTCACGGCCGATCGCGACATTAACCTGTCGGCCGCTCGCGACGTCAATGTCACGCCAGGCGCGGAAAGCGCGTCGCAATCCGAGCAGCAGAAGAAATCCGGCTTTGGTCTCGCCTTCTCCGCAGGAGGGGGCGGTTTCTCGCTGGGCATCGGTGCGCAGTCGACCAAGGACAGTACGGCGCAGCAGTCCGATACCAATGCCATGTCGGTGTTGTCTGCCGGCCGCGATCTCAACATCTCGGCGGGTCACGACGTCAACCTGCAGGCGACCAGCGCTTCGGCCGAGCGTGACGTCAATCTCTTCGCCGGCAACGATATCAATTTGCTCTCGGCCAATGACGTCACCAATTACCAGGAGGCGCATGAGAAGAGCTTTGCCGGTGTGACGCTCACCGTGTCGAGCCAGGTCGGCAAGGCCGCCCAGAGCATCATGAACTCGGCCGAGCGCCTGTCGGATAGCGGCGGCGTCAATGCTGTGACCAACACGGCCATTGCCGGCCTTGGCTTCTATCAGGGCTTCAAGGACCTGCAGGGCGTCTACGATCAGTATCAGAAGTCTGGTGATATCGGCGTCAATGTCTCGCTGACGGTCGGCGCCAGCCATCAGGAAAACAGCTGGTCCTCCTCGTCCTCGACGCCAGTGGTCACCGATATCCGCGCTGGCCGCTCGATCTCGATGGAAGCCGAAAATGGCTCCATCACCAGCGATGGAGCACAGATCCTCGCCGGCTACGACAAGAATGGCATACCGACCGTTTCGGGCGATCCGCTGACCGGCGATATCTTCCTGTCGGCCAAGAATGGCAACATCAATCTCAACGCCGCCACGGGCACGACGGACACCTCGAGCAGTAACTCCTCCTGGAGCGTTGGCGTCGGGGTCGGCGCGACCTTTGGGGGCAAGGGCAAGGGCACCGGAGATCTGGGATTGGTGGCCAATGCCGGCTACGGCAAGGGCAGTGCCGACACGAGCGGTCTCAGCCACACCAACACCCATGTCAACGGCACCGGTGACATCACCATCGTCACCAATGACCTGACGCTGCGTGGCGCGACGATCACCGGCAACTCGGTCACCGCCGACGTCAAGAACCTGACAATCGAAAGCCAGGTGGATACGGCGAAGGCCAAGGCCGACCAGCTCAGCCTATCGGCCTCGACCGGCTTCGGTTCGACCAGTGTTTCCGGCGTGACGCAGAAGGCCAAGGGCGATGCGGCCCTTGTCACCGAGCAGTCGGGCATTCACGCCGGGGCAGGAGGTCTCGACATTAATGTCAGCGGCCACACCAGCCTTGTCGGTGGCTTGATCACCAGTGAGGCCGGCGCGGCACTCAACAATTTCTCGACCGGCACGCTGACGGTCGCGGATATCGATACGCATTCGACCTGGAAGGCCGATACCTATGGCGGCTCGATCGGTACTAGCGGCATCATGCCGACGCCGCCGGTGAAGGCTAGCGAGAATAAAACAGGTCAGGCGCTCTCGGCCATCGGCGGGAACATCCCGATCACCATTACTGATCCGGCGCACCAGACGCAGGATATTGGTACGATCCGTCGGGATACCGATAACACCAACACCTCGCTGCCTGGTCTGCCGGATCTCGAGCACATCCTGCGCGATCAGTACAAGACACAGGCGGATCTACAGGCTGCTCAAGCGACAATGGCTGGGCTGGTCGGGGATATTGCTACCAACCTGTATGACAACGCTAAAACTCAGGCCGAACGCGATCTTTGGGCTGAAGGTGGCCAGGGCCGGGCGCTGTTGCACGCGATCGGCGGCGGTATCCTCGGTGGCGTCAACGGCTGGGAAGGAGCGATCAAAGGCGCGCTCGGAGGCGCTGCAACAACCCTGATGGCCCCTGCGATTGCTGATCTTGTCAAGGGCATGTTGAAGGACAGCACCCTGTCAGATCAGGATAAGCAGACTCTTGCCACTATGATCGGAACGAGCCTCAGTTCGGCTGTTGGTAGCGTAGTTGGCGGTGGAGAAGGAGGGTCCTACGGAGCTGCAAACTATCAGTACAATTACCTGACGCATGCACAGCGCGAGGAGCAGATCTCCAAATTAAGAAGCTGCAATGGCGATCAGGATTGTGTCGAGAAAATTGTTGATGAATATCGTGACCTGAATGTCACGCAGGAAAATCAGCTAGTTGCATGCCTGACAAAGGCTTGTGTTGAAGCCATCGTCGCGTCTCTCAAAGATTCGAACCAGACACTCGGTAGTGATTATGTCGAGCTGCTGAAATATTCCAGAGCGGCTGCAGACTTGGCCCTTGCCTATCAGCAGATCGAGCTTATTGGCCAAAGCCAGCTGCAGACTGATATCGCATATGCCTACGCAACGGCGGACTATTGTGAACGTAATCCTGGTAGCAGCTGCAAACTCAAGGGCGGATTAGCTTACTTTGGCAGCCAAGCGGCGCTGGAGGCTGCCTATGGCAGGCTCGCGGGTGCTGGCGTGAAAAGCGGTCAGGTTGACGAGGGCATCGGCAATCCACGCGTGCCACTGCCCTCTGGCTATACCCGCAACGCTGATGGTACTATTGCGGGGCCTAACGGAGGTACCTACACTGTGGCGGGTACTGATCTGGACGGGCTATCGGTATACAAGGATAGCGGCGGAAGGTATTACACATTTGATGGATTCAAGACGCAAGTCTCCAATCCTGCAGGTCGCCCAGATGTATCTATTAGCCAGCAGCGGGCATACCACCAAGGGTATGTGGATGATATTACAGATCAGCTACGTACTCAGGGGTACGATGTGCAAAATGACGTTACTTTTCAAAGCTCTTGTGGAGCGACTGTCTGTAAGCCGGACATCGTCTACCGTCGACCTGGCGAAGCCCAGGTCGGTGGGATTATCGAGATTAAGACAGGAAACGGCCCGAATACCTCCAACCAAGCCTCAATTTATCCTCAGATTTCGAGCGGGGATGCAGTGCCCTCTGGCGATTTGGCGCGAGGACTTGGTTTACGTCCGGGCGTGCCGTTACGGGACCAAGGCTATCCGAATGGCATCCCTATTTATCAAATTACCGCACCTGGTTTGTAAGTCATGAACGTATTGGAAACAAAAGCACTTGAAAAATTCAAAGCGCTCGATTGGAAAGCGCATCGTGAAAGTCGCTCAGATGACGCGATCTTATCCTTAGATGACGGCGATAGCGAGCTTCGTGCGGTTGTTCAGATCCGCCAGCTTCCGTCTGAGCAAAAGATGGGATTGAGCCTTTCAGCGGGTTCAAAAGATATGTCGCGAATAATCGGTGCAATAGTCGGCGAACGAGCTTCTCACGAGATTCTTTTACAAACGCGCCTTGAAAAAAGATCGCTGGAGATTGGCCTGAAGGAAATCGAAGACATTAGCAAAGAGGCAATCATTTGGTGGCGGTCACAAGACAATCTGGCAGCGATCAGGTCGCTCACTGCCCCTCCACCGTCAACAGGGTTACCTCAGCTTATGCACCTAGGTGCCCTTGCTTACCTGGGGGATTTTAATACCTTGATTGATTACCAGCAGATATTTCAGAAGGGAAAGCGACTAAATTTTGTGCCGATGATTAAACCAGAAATGATCGACCGAGCAATCGATATTGCCGTTGAAAGAGCCTGACATACAAGCCGGACGCGTCGGAATACTAGAGTTGCATTAAGCGGATAGGATCGTCTTGAGAAGTAAAATCGGGGAGTGTAAATCTGTTGCCAGCGAACTTGAATTTGGCAAGCTACAAACGGAAAAGCTAAAGCTGATTTTTACCTTGGCTCCTTGTCGTGGACAAACGACTGTCATCACGGAGAAGGCAAAAATTGAGGTAGGCGAACTTTTGTGCGGTGCGTTGAAGGCCATCGACGCATTGGAAACAATTCTCGACGTGTTGCAGAATTTGAAGCTCGATGAGAAATTCCAAAGCCACGGATCCTCTCTTCCACTCAAAAAGCTCCTGACCACTGTCAGAAATACTGAACGACTTAGTCAGATCGAAACCTCAAGTCTCGTTTTTCACTATGGCGTCGTAGCGGATGCTGAGCTTTGTTATGTCGAAATAGAAGAAAAAACTCCGGGTGCTGCGATCGATTGGGAGCAATGGGTGGTACCATTTGTCGGATCGCCTCATTTTGTCCAGGCATGGATTGCTGATGCCGAGTACGACAAATGGCAGAATGCTCAGGATCCTCTTATCTACAAGGCCGCCAACCGGGACTACTCGTCTTTGCCCATGCGGTCCAACGGATTGCCTCCGCCGGTAGCGCAGGTGGTGGTCGATATATCGCAGAATCCCGGTCGCTGGGAATTTCGTTCGGGGTACATCGAAGCGGTCGGATCTGTGATGTGGCTTAGTGGTCTTTTCTGGCGCTACGTCGGCATCGATCACAAAGAGCGGCTTGCTGGATTTTCACAAGCGAGCATCAAGCAGGTGGCCGAAGATGTGGTCCGTATCAGCATCTCGGAAACCAGCTTTACGGACCAATCCACCCGTAATTTGCAGGATCGCTTGCGCAATGTTCTCTACAGATAAGCTATTTCCGAAAAATGTCTCGACCTGTTCGGCACTGGGAATGGTCCGAAGCCAAATATGATAGCAATCTCCAAGGATTTCAGAATGAACGCAAAATTCCTTGCCGTTGTCGGACTCGGCCTGATGACAGGCCTATTGGCCGGTTGCGCCGGGACCCCGGACCCGGCCAAAGTTGCTGCCCAGCAACATGAGGGGTCCGCCCAGATTCTCGCAAATAAAAAGAAGAAGGGCTCGCTCCTTCTCGTGCGAATGGTGGATTCCCCGCTGTTAGGCGAAATGAATTGTGGCGGTTACATTACTCTGCGTAAGATCAATGCGGGAAAGCCAGACGAGACGGAACCGCCTCTGTCCGTTGGTTCTGCGGTCGCATATCGTTTGCAAAATCCAAATAAACTGTCCCTTGGCCAGTTGTTCTCCGCGACCGCGCAAAAATATGAGAGATGGTTCGTGCCCGTTGCCCCTGGTCGCTACGCCATCACATACGCATCGTGCCGCTATGGAAATACGACTATTGAGGCGGGAGGTGACAATGACGGCCTCTTCGGTAGAACATTCAGCTATGTTCGGCCATTGGGGGGTGAAAGTTCCATCACGATTGGCCAGGGTCAGATTGTTGACGCAGGGTACATGCGGCTGGCAGGAACGCGCAGCGACCCGCGCGTGGTGGGATCAGAAGCCACACCCGCCGAGCGTGACCTTATGAGGAGCGTCATGCCGGATGTCTATCCTTCGATTACTTTCACAAAATTCGGTTTGTAAGCGCTTAATCGGTTCGGCAGGCGTCCCACAGTCGCCCTGACGGCTGTAACGGCAGAACGATTGGGGGAGAAGGGCTTGCGTCCCCTGGCATTCGGCCAGCGCCGCTCGATGCGGCGATGGCCGATCCTAGATCTATGACCAGCAGTATGCTTGCTTCGGAAAGGCGGAGAAATCTGTTACCCGCCGAATTAGTAAGACTATCTCGAGCTTTTCAGAGCCGCCATCCTCTCGCCAATCAGAGGGCGTTTGCGGGAGAGGGCGAAATCCCACGCTCTCCACATCCGAGAACGGCGCCGGCGACCAATTTTGCCACGACCAACTTCTTACTGTTGGATTCCGCCGTAATTTGACCCATTGGGGATGCAGACGAAAACTTGGACTACTAAAGAGGTAGTTCATGTATTCATACGAAGACAGGCGCTGTGCTAACGCGGTGAGTTTCGTATGGAATACAACGTTCGCACCTCTCAGTTGGTCGGGGCGTAAGTTCCATAATTATGCTTACCGACGACAAGCTATCCAAGTCTCTGAAACCGCACGTCTATTTCACATCGATATTATAGTATCGACTGAGGTTCTCGGTTCGATTCCTATCAAGGCGATAGGGCTAGCATCCAATCTGGTGTTGTCACGTTAAGTTTCTCTGGCTGGAAAGTTCTGCGGTTCGTGGATATTCAGGCGACACAGGCCGCAATTTTCCATGCATCGAAAGCTTCGAGCCGATGGTAGCGAATTGTTTGCGCGGCGCGGCGACGGGGCGGAACTGAAAAGCAATTGCGGGTCGCTGAGTGCATGGAGACGAATCGTTGCAACGTGCCTGGTGACCGGTGGCCTTGCATGGTTCGTTCCCGTTTTCGAAACGGCAGATGGCTATTTTCAGCCCGATTATTGAGGCCCTTGTGCGACCAATGGTCAAGGCCGGGTGCCACGTCCGCCTTTGCCGCGCCGTAGGAGCGCAGTTTATCGGTGATGATCCGTTTGGGAGCAAAGCCATAGCGCTTCATTAACGTCACCAGCAGGCGCTTTGCCGCCCTTTTATCACGCCGGTTCTGCAATATCTCTTCGAGAACGGTGCCATGCTGATCGACCGCACGCCAGAGCCAGAATTTCTCTCCAGCGCATTTCACGACAACTTCGTCCAGATACCAAATATCGCCGGGGGGCACCTGCCGCCGCCGCAAGTTGCGTGCAATCTGGGGTCCGAACTTGGCGATCCAGCGGCGGACTGTCTCATAGGATACGTCGATTCCACGCTCGAGCAGCATTTCCTCAACTTCACGCAGACTAAGGTTGAACCGCAGATAAAGCCAGACCGCGTGAGCCACGATCTGTGGCGGAAAACGGTGACGCTTGAAGCTGATATCTCGTGTCTGCATCGCCGAAATTTACGCCCAACCCGTCAGCCAGGCAACCGCAGCCCGGTTAACGTGACAATACCAGATAAAAGCTTCCCCAACCGACCTCGCCAAAAATCTTTTGATGACGAACGGCTCCGAGGTAGTTTACCGAGAAGACGCGACAAATATCCAACAAGCGCCTGTTTGTTTCACAAAGCACAGGAAGCCGTCACGGCCCCGATATGATCCCAATTGCACTGATCCCCGCCTCCATCTCCGTTCTGCTGCTGGTCTCGGTCATACAGCGCTTATCCTCGTAGCGTGGCTGGCACTACTCAGTGTCTGGCGCGGCGCACGAAGGGCGTTTCGGGCACGCTTGTGGTTCACCCTGCCCCTCATGGTGTTGCTCGCTTTGGCGTCGACATTCGCCCTGTCTTTTCTCTATCGAGCCTATCTCGTGGATGCGGATATCAAGCGGGACGAGGCAGCACGGAATATCACGCTGGAAAAGCCAGCCGTGGTGGCGGGCGTCGCCATGCCGGCGGGAACCCGGTTACACAGCATGATGCCGGGTGAGGCGGAAGCCTTCGATTCCGCCCGCTTTCCTGTTCCGACTCTGGTCAATGGCGTCATCGCGGCGAGC
Source organism: Martinezella rhizogenes (assembly GCF_000799715.1). Taxonomy (GTDB): domain Bacteria; phylum Pseudomonadota; class Alphaproteobacteria; order Rhizobiales; family Rhizobiaceae; genus Rhizobium; species Rhizobium rhizogenes_C. The sequence goes on along the minus strand of NZ_JUHG01000019.1, from coordinate 191,690 downwards.
CTCCGCCGCAACCTCTATCTGGATGGCGATACAGATACTTATGCGGCCACCTCGATGGAGGTGACACTGGCCTCCGATCAGCGCGTCGATGGCTGGCTCTGTGGGACAGGAGAGCCGTTGGCGTTCAAAGTCGAAGCAGGCAAGATCACCTTCGATTCCTGCACGCTCGGCGCCGCCAATCGCCTGGAAAGCCGGGAAATCCCCGCCGGCGCGAAACTGCTGGCACATGCAGGCTCCTCCCGTGGCTGGACCATTTTTCTCGCGCCCAAGACGATGACAACAGTACGTGGCCTGCCTCTGCAGGGCGCCCGGATAGCCGTGGACCGCGATCGCCACTTCGCGGGCTTTAGCGAGGCGGTGCTCGCTACCGACCTGCGCCTGGGCGTGGTCAATTACCCTGCCGGTACGCGCATCCGCTCGAAGGAGTGGACGTCATCAGACCGGGATTCCGATAGTTTGATCCTGAGCCCGGCACGGGGCCAGGTTGCAAAGCCCGACGGTCAGCCCGATGTACCGTTCGGAAACTCGATCGTGCAGACAGTGGCTGGCGAGGTGCTGGCCATCCTGCCCAACCTAAAAGCAGGCATCGTGGATTTCGAAGAAATCACCGTCGACGATCCAACACACTGAGAACGCGCGGAAAACACGATCCCCTCAGCGCTATCGTTGGTTTGCCTCCCGAATTTGACTACGAAGCAATCGGTTACTCCTTATCCATCATGATCTGCTTCCAGAACCGTTGCCATAAGCCCCGAAGTCCTATCAAACAGCACATAATACCGGCATCTCCTGTGTAAGTCGAAAGGCACACTATGCGAGTTCTTCTCATTCTTGGTTCACTGATCGCGGGAACGATTGCCGGTATTTTCCTGTTCGGCATGATCTGGCGAACCTCCGCCCAAGAAGGAACAATGGCGATGATGATCGGGGGAACCACGCCGGTTGTCCTCGGAGCCTGTGCGCATCTCATCACCAGGATGGCCAACGGTCAGCGGCCAAGCCTCCGCAATGCGCGGACATGGCTCACTCTCTTTTGTATTGCAGCGGCCGGGGCAGGACTTTTCCTGTTGACAATTATCGCTGTGTTCTTGTTCGTCCAGCGCGGTTAGAGATCGCTACCTGTGAATCAGCGTCAAAGATTGCCCCCAGTCGAAACGAAACAAGTGCATGACTTTGCAGGCAAATTTGTAACCTGTTTAAGGTCATCATCGCCGATCATGACCCCGGGCAGTTTCAACTTTGACCTTGAGAATCTGGGTCTGGAACGGGCCGAAGTTGTTGGTCTCGGCCATGCTGGGAACCTGGCACAGTTCGTTTTCGACCGACGGGATCGGGAGTTTCATGCGATCAATTTGGGGTTCCCGGACAAGCGGTTTGAAACCTTCGATTCATTCGCGATGCTGGCTACAGTGCTACGAGAGCAATGTGGATGAGCTTGGAAGCCTGTCTGCCGTACGGTCCCATCGATGTCGTCGTCTGGAGCCAGGTCGCTGAGCGCCAATGGCGTATTTTTCTGGAGGGCGCTTGCTGGGAGCGGGCTGATGGGGTCGGTCACTTGATTGCCAATCGATTGATCGATTTAAGCTCGTTGCTAGGCGCACTGGACAACCGAAGCGGAAGGCATCCCTAGGACAAAGCATGGATAGCGAGGCAATAAGTTCAAAAGCGATGCATCCATTGCTGGTCCTGTTGCTCATGGCGGCGGCCCTCTGCCTGTTTGGGCCGTTGCTGTTTCTTGCGCTTGTTAGCGGCCAGGGCGGCTACTCCGCGGCAGTCGCGGTCTTGGAACTGGCCATGGTCGCCTGTCCCATGGGCGCGATTATGCTCATCGTCTATGCCGTGCTGGACAAACCATGGAAGCGCCCGTTCCCGCGTTCTTGGTTCTTCTGGCTGCAAGTGCTGGCGATAGGGATAATCGGCATGAGCGTGGCCTCGGGCTTTCTCGACGATTGGCAGCGCCAGCGCCAGCAAGCTTGGGATTACGAGGAAGCGCAACGTGCCAAGGAGCCCCGGGGCGTCATGCAAGCCGCGCTATTCCATGACGACGACGCAAGCTTCGCCAAGGCATACAAAATCTGCGGGATATCCTGCCCGCGTGGGGAATGGCTGCCTAAGGCCATCGTCGCGCAGGCACCACACATCCTCGGCGTGCTGCTGGAGGGTGTGACCAAGCGAACCTACGAGAAAGAGTTTCTGAACAGAGCCGACCTTATGGGCATCTGCAAGGGCGGTGCCTATTACGAAGGCTACTTCTCTCTACCAGGCCAGGCCGGTGCCAGCGGCAACATGGCGATGATCGAGCGGTTTCTGCCGCAATGGGACCGGGATCAGGTGCAGGAAGCCCTCGCCGGCGCCGCCTTTGGCAACCACGTAGACATCATGCGCGCTTTGATCGCACATGGCGCAAACCCGCACCAGCCAATGGACGAGAACCCGCCACCACAGGTCGCCATCGACAGTGTCACCAGTGCGGCGATGCGCTCAGGAGCCGTCGATGCCTTGCGCTGGCTCGGCGAGCAAGGCGTCCGGGTCGGCAGTGACAATGAGCAGGACCAGATCTGGACATCTTTCGACGAGTGGATCGAACACAGCCCGAGCGCCGTCTGGACCGGACAACTCGAAGCCATGCTGGATGCGCTGGCGAGACTCGGTATCGTGCCCGCCCATAGCAGCCATGGCGGGCCGCTAGGGCGCGCCGCAGAGGCCGGCGACGCTTTGCTTGCCCATGCTTTGCTGCGTCACGGCGCCGTGGTTGAGAGCGTTGATGATGACGACTTACGGGCCGCGCTACAGGCGTTGCTGAAGAGGCCACCCGATCAACTGGGCAGCGATGACGGCACGCACATACTTTTGTGCCAGGATGGCTCAGCACCTGACTGAAGCACGCAGACCATGCCTATTCCATGCGGTAGGACGGCCACCCATCCGATCCCTCTTGGATATCGACCCGATCATTCATGGAACCGATGAACATCTCGGCATGAGAAGTATGGGTTGCTGGGTTCACGCGCGCCCTCTTTCGCTGCGCGGCCATCTTCGAAGCGACAACACTTCGTTTCCCCAGCAAGCCGGAAAATTGGTGCGAACGCCTAAGGTCAGATTTTTCTATAGTTTAGTGCCAAGAAGCTTGAGAAGCCGACGATTCGATTCCTATCAAGAGCTCGGAGGTCACACACCGTCACGGTTGCATGCTCAATATGCGAAAATTCTTCACCTCTTAGAGGGGATAAGTTTCTGTGCCCGCCGAGAGAGGCAGCGAAATCGAATGTATTCCTCGCCGGCTCTACGTCGTTGCCGCAACATAACTGCGCCATCCGCCATAATGCGTAATATCTGTCGCGTCAGCGATGGCGGCGGCTTCGACCAGAAATCCCTTGGCCGAAGTACCATCGGATAAGAAGAGGGTACCTATGCTGAGCGGCGGCGGGATGGCGGCGACGAATTGGCCGAAAGCAGCCGGCGTCAATTGCCAGATCTCGACATCGATTTCACCGCCTGTTGCTGGTGCGACACGGATGAGTCCGGGCTTGGTTGGCATCTGCCCCGGTAGGGCATAAAGCCGGTAGCAATCCGATGTTCGTGCTGTCCGCAGAAGGCGGCCAGCAAGGGCGAGCAACTGTGCGTTCAGCGGCATGCCGGAGAGATGGGCACCGACGACTACGATATCAATCAGCTCGACCTCGTCAACGGCGGTCGTGTCTTTCGCCGTCGGCTGTAGCCAGCCGGTGGCGCCAAGCGTCAAGCCGCTGGCCCTGTGAATGTCACAAGCAAGCGAAGCTGTGAGACCATCGCGTCCCCAAGGTGCCAACAGGGTAACGCTGGCTGGACGACCATCGCTGCGTATGCCCGTCGGCACGGCGATGCCGCACAGATCAAGCAGATTGACAAAATTCGTATAGGTACCGAGACGCGAGTTCTCGCGGATCGGTTCGGCCTCAAGGTCCGCGCGCGTATAATGCGTTGGGGCGGTCGGTACGCAGAAGAGATCGACCGAAGCGATCATCGGCGTAACCTTCTGTTTCAGGGCTTGCAGCGCATAGAGGCCTTTGAAGGCATCTGTGGCCGAAAGCTGCTTGGCGCCCCCATAAATCTTGCGCGTGATGGCATGAAAGCTTGCCTCTTTGGTGTCGAAGAAATCCTTCACCGCCGCATAGCGCTCCGCGACCCAGGCGCCTTCGTAAAGCAGGTTTGCCACCCGGTAAAAATCGCCGAAGGGGACCTCCACCAGGCGATGGCCCAATTCCATCAACATACGCAAGGCGTCGTCGTAGGCCGCTTCCATGATGGCGTCGCCGAAAAAGAGCCGGTCCGCCTTTGCCGGCACACCAATGGTTAGGGTCGGTGGCGTTCGGCCAAAACCATCAGCTGAAACGGTTCTCGAATAAGCGTCCGTGACGTCATGGCGTGCCACGACCTCGAAGACCCGCCATGCATCATTCACCGTCAGAGCGAAGATAGAGACGCAATCCAGCGTGCGGCAAGCGGGAATGACGCCGGTGGTCGACAATGCGCCAAGACTTGGTTTCAGGCCGACGATATTGTTAAGGCCCGCGGGAATGCGCCCGGAACCTGCGGTGTCGGTGCCGAGTGCAAAGCTCACGATGCCTTGTGCCGTCGCGACGGCAGAGCCCGAACTCGATCCGCCGGGCACCAAATCGGGGTCGATGGCATTGCGTGGCACAGGATAGGGGGTGCGCACACCGACAAGACCCGTTGCAAACTGGTCGAGGTTGGTCTTGCCTATCACCAGCGCTCCAGCGAACTTTAACAACCGAACGACCGTTGCATCTGCTTTGGGCATGTAGGAAAAATCGGGGCACGCGGCGCTGGTCGGCATCCCTGCGACGTCGATATTGTCCTTGACGGCGAAAGGCACGCCCCAGAGCGGTTTTGCCACCGGATCAAAGGATCCGAGAGCCGCCGACTGTTCCAACAAGTCCTCTTTGCCGGCAAGATGCAGGAAGATTCCGGGATCGTTTACCGCGGCAATACGCGCAAACACAGCCTCTATAATCGCAGTCGCCGAGCCGCCGTTTGCGTAGAACGCATGCAGGGACGAAATATCGAGAGCCGGACCGGTCACGCTTGTTCCTCCAATATTCTGACGGGCCGGGCCCATTGGATCAGCACGACGCAGCCTGTGTCACTCCAAACCGAATGCTCGGTACCCACAGCATTCACGATATAGCAGCCCTTGGCGTAGTCGCCGGCTTCATCCGATTGTATGCCCTCGAGCACGAGAATGGTCTCCAGCCCTTCATGCCTGTGGCGAGGCACGGAAGCGCCGGCTTCGTATTTCAAAAGGGCGACGCCGGGCTGATCGTCTTCGAAAGGCTGGATCCAATGAATGGTGACATCCCTGCGAAAGGGACCAAAGGCCAGATCTTTCCAGCCACCCGCCGTCAGCATTTCTCGCGTGGTTCTAGGCATGATTGATAGCCTCCAGAATGTCATCGACATGCGCTGTCCAGCCGACGATCGCGCCTTGAGCACGGATCATCGCGATGGCAGCCTCCTTGAACTCGGGGAAATAGCTCTCGGTTGCTTCTTCGGCGAGTAGGCATTCATAGCCGCGGTCGTTCGCCTCGCGCATGGTGGTCTGGACACAGACCTCCGTGGTCACGCCCGCAAAGACGAGCTGTCGTATGCCCCTATCCCTAAGGATATCGCCAAGTTCGGTGGCGTAGAAGGCGCCTTTGCCCGGCTTTTCGATAACGATCTCGCCGTCGATCGGCGCCAACTCCGGCAGGATTGCCGTGCCGGGTTCACCGGCAACAAGAATTCGCCCCATCGGGCCTTCGTCACCGATCCTGAGAGTGGGATTGCCACGGTCGCGCTTGGCAGGAGGCAAATCCGAGAGATCCGGCCTGTGGCATTCCATCGTGTGGATGACCGGCAGGCCTGCCTTGCGAAAGCCGTCGATCAGCCGCTTCACATCCGGAACAATCCTGGTGATGCGGCTGACATCATTGCCAAGGCTAGCGCCAAAGCCGCCCGGCTCGGCGAAATCGCGCTGCATGTCGATAACGACAAGCGCGACCGCATCGCGTTGCAGGGGGAAGGCGAAGGGTTGGGCTGAAATCTCTCTCATCAGTGATGCCCCGCCATATGCGCGCCGATCACCGAAATATCGGCGCTTCGGGCCGCAGTCTCATAGACGAGCTTGCCCTCGGAGATCACCATGATCCGGTCGGACATTTCCATCAACTCATCCAGATCCTCCGACAGCAGCAGCACGGCAGCCCCCGCATTGCGGGCTCGCATGATGCGGGCCCGGATTTCGGCGACGGCGGAAAAATCGAGGCCGAAACAGGGGTTGGAGACGATCAGCAGATCGACCTCGCCCGTCAGCTCTCGCGCGAGCACGGCGCGCTGGACATTGCCGCCGGACAGGGCGGCGATCGGAGAGGACTGCGAAGCAGTCTTGACTTTGAAATCGGCGATCAGCGCAGTTGCGCCCTTCTTGATCTTGTTCCTGTTGAGCCAGATCGCATCCGCACCGCTTTCCTTGAGATCGAAGGTGCGGAAGGCCAGATTTTCGCTGACGCTCATGCGCGGCGCGCAGGCATTCTGCAGCGGCTCCTCGGGAATGAAGCGGACATTGTTACGGCGCGTCTCCGGTCGCGTGGCGCCATAGGCGGCGCCCTTGACGGTGACGGAACCTGCCTGCGTCGGTCGCTGACCGGCAAGGATCTCGGCGAGTTCCTTCTGGCCATTACCGGATATGCCGGCAATGCCGACGATCTCGCCGGCATGCACCGTCAGACTATCGATCTCTATGGTCTTCAGCCCGGAGCGATCAGGTGCCTTGACCCGTTCGATCCGCAGCACCGGCTTCGCCGCGTCTGTGACGGGAATACGGGTATCGAGTTCGGCAAGCTTGACATCACCGATCATCATCTCGGCCATCTCGGCGGTCGACAATTCCCCCACCTTGCCACTGCCGATGAGCTTGCCGCGACGCAGGATCGATACCGCGTCGGCGAACTTGGTTACTTCGTGGAACTTGTGCGAAATCATCAATACGGTGAGCTCGCCGCGCTCGGTCATCCCACGAACGAGACCAAGCATCTCGTCGGCTTCGGCCGGCGTCAGCACCGAAGTCGGCTCGTCGAGAACGAGGAAGCTGCGGCCGAGATAGAGCTGCTTGATAATCTCCAGCTTCTGCTTTTCGCCGGCCGCCAGTTGGCTGACCGGCCGGTCCAGCGGAATCTGGAAGGGCATGCGCTCCATGAAGGCTGCGAGTGCCTTGCGCTCCCTGGGCCAGTTGATGACGGCGGGGACTTCCGTGCGGCTGATGACGAGGTTTTCGGCGCCGGTCAGCGACGGCACCAGCGTAAAATGTTGATAGACCATGCCGAGCCCATAGGCGGCGGCATCCTTCGGCGAGGCGATCGTCGCTTCGCGGCCGTCGACCGACAGCGAGCCGGATGTCTGGTGATAGAAGCCCATGATGCATTTGACCAGGGTCGATTTGCCCGCGCCGTTTTCGCCCAATAGGGCATGGAAGCTGCCAGCCGGAATCTTGACCGAGACATGGTCGAGTGCTGTGAAGCTGCCGAAACGCATGGTCATGTCGAGCGTTTCGACGCCGACGGCCTTGCCCGCCTGGGGTAGGGGAGTATCGCGGACTATGCTCACTTCAATGCTCCTTTTCGACGATGATGGCGACGGGGCCGCCGCCGGCCGGTCCCTGATGTTCGGCGCCGCCCGAGACGTAGAGATCCGTGATGCCGAAGACGCCGGCGAGAACCCCACCGACAAAGGCTCGTGCATGGCGAGTGCCCGAGATATCGGAATCATCGAGCATCGTATGACGCTTGCCGCCGACCTTGCCGGAGGGATCAGGCTCCGCCTTGGCGAGAACAGCGGCGAGGCGGCTTGGCTGTGGCAGACGCCGGAATGCTTCACGTACGGACGTTGCGTCTATGGCGTCACGCATGAGGGTGTGGTCGATTTCAAGCGGCCCGGACCATCTGTCGCTCATACCGAGCACTATGATTTCATGATCGGTCAGCTCGACGCCGGCCGAGCTGGAGGCGCAATGCGAAAAGAGTTCGTAACGGCTGCAGATGTCGGCATTGGCGATCTCCTGCGCATCCACTTCGCCAAGGGCAACGGCAACGCCGAGTGCAGAGGCACCGCGCGACAAGCTCATGGATTTCAATGTGTCGCGGGTGGCGAGCGAGTTGCCCTCGGCTTCCGCTTCGGTGATGCGGTGTAGCGTTAGTAGCGGGCATTTGATCTGAACAAAATGCACATCCCTCGGATCATCGATGCCGGCATCGCGCATCGCCTTGCGTACACCGTCCGCGACGAGCAGCACCTGTTCGCGCCGACCGAGATGGTGAGGTGGTAAATGGGGGGTGCGGGCAACGCCGATCGCAAGCGCGCGGCCGGCCACGGCATCGACCGTTTCACGAGTGAAGACTGTCCAGTGCGGGGAAAGCGCGCCTTCCGTGCCGCCCGACATGACAAGCGAGACACCTTCGACGCCGTGTTTTTGAAACAGGGCTTCAAAGCTGCGGGTGGCGTAGCCGCGGGTGAAGTCGTTGACGCAGCCATTGCCCTCGGTCTTCCCAAGCACGGCCACAACATTCTTCGCGGACACGCCGTCGGCAAAAAGTGCTTCGAGGCCGGAGACATCGTCCGGTCCGTCGGCGGCGATACGATAGACGTGGGCACGCATTGAGGGCATCAGGGCAGGGCCTCAACCAGAACCGCGGAATTGGAGACGGAACCGAAGACGCCGCCCTGCATCTTCACCATCTTGATGGCGGCCAGGTGATTGCCATAGTCGGTCGCGCCGCAACAGTCTTCGAGCAGCAGGCATTCGAAGCCGCGGTCGTTGGCTTCGCGCATGGTGGTGTGGACGCAGACATCGGTGGTGATGCCGGTCAGGATGATGTTTTCGATGCGCTTCTGATTGAGGATGAGTTCCAGATCGGTGGCGCAGAAAGAACCTTTGCCCGGCTTGTCGATGATCGTCTCACCCTCGATCGGCTTCAGCTCGTCGATGATATCCCAGCCCGGTTCGCCACGCACGAGAATGCGGCCGCAAGGGCCGAGATCGCCGATGCCGGCATTGATGCGCTGCGACCGCCACCGCTTGTTAGCCGGAAGGTCGGCAAGATCCGGGCGATGGCCCTCGCGAGTGTGGATGATGTGATAGCCCTTGGCGCGCATGGCGGCCAAGACCTTCTTGATCGGCTCGATCGGCGCGCGCACCAGCGAGAGATCGTAGCCCATGTGGTCGACATAACCGCCCGGCCCGCAGAAATCCGTCTGCATGTCGATGATGATCAGGGCGGTATTGTCGGGTCGCAAGGCGCCGTTATAGGGCCAGGCATAGGGATCGGCATCTATATAAGCCAGCGTCTGGTCTGTTGAGGCGGTCGCGGGATGGTTCATGGCTGGTCTCCCTATTTGGTGAGCGAGAGTGCGCCGGGAGCACCGGCGAGTGCGCGCGTGGGCGAGGAGGTGATGATCATGATGACGAGCGTCAACACATAGGGAGCGGCGTAGAAGAGATAATATCCTTGCGTCACGCCGACCGATTGCAAAGCCGGGCCGAGCGCGCCGGCACCGCCGAAGAGAAGTGCCGCCACGAAGCAGCCGATCGGATTCCAGCGAGCGAAGATCACCAGCGCCACGGCCATCAGGCCCTGTCCCGAGGAGATGCGCTCGTTCCAGGAGCCCGGATAATAGAGCGAGAGATAGGCGCCGCCGATTGCCGCCAGCGAACCGCCGACGGCCGTTGCCAGCAGTCGGACGCGATCGGGATTGATGCCCATCGCGCGCGCCGCGTCCGTGCTGTCGCCGACGACACGCAGCACGAGGCCGATCCTGGTGTTCTTCAGTGCCCACCACAATATGACGGCAATTGCTGCCCCGAGGATGAAGAGGATATTGATATTGAGGGCGGCCTCTACAGGCGGCAGGCTCGACCAGAAGCCGAAGGGAATTGCCGGCAGATGCGGCGCAACGGGCTGGATGAAGGGCTTGCCGAGGAAGAAGGCAAGGCCGAGGCCGAACTGCATCATCGCGATGCCGATGGCGATGTCGTTGACCTTCGGCCACTTGCATATCCAGCCGTGCACCGCGCCGAAGATCGCGCCGGTCGCCATGGCAGCGAGAACGCCGAGCCAGGCCGAGCCGCTGAGGACCGCGATGGCATAGGCGGTCATAGCGCCGAAGACGAGCGTGCCTTCGAGCCCGAGATTGATGCGGCCGGAACGCTCGGTGATCGTCTCGCCGAGACTGACGAAGATGAAAGGGGTCGAAACGCGGATCGCGCCTGCAAAAATGGCAAGGGGCACGCCCCAAAGACCGATGGCAGTGTCGTCCATCATGCGCTCCTTTTCCAGCGGTCGGGATTGAAGATCTTGAAGCGGCCGTAGAGGGTTTCGCAGAAGAGGATGACGATGAAGAGCGTGCCCTGCAGGACCAGGACGGTTGCGTCTGGCAGGCCCATGCGGCGCTGGATGAGCCCTCCGGAGGCATTGATGCCGCCGAGCAGAATGGCGACCGGGATGATCGCCAACGGATTGTGCCGGGCGAGGAATGCGACGAGGATACCGGTATAGCCATAACCGGCGGCGAGCGACGCATTGGCGCCGCCCTGGACGGCGGCGACTTCGATCATGCCGGCCAGTCCCGCGAAGCTGCCGGCGATCGCGGTGAAACCGGTAATGAGACGTCCGACGGGCAAGCCCTGGATCTGCGCGGCGCGGACGTTGCCGCCGGCAATGCGCGCGGCAAATCCGTAGCTGGTCATCTCGATGAGGATCCAGGAGGCGATGCAGGCGAAGATACCGATGACGAGGCCCCAATGAACATCCATGCCGGGGATGCTGCCAAGCATGTACTCGTGCGGTAGTGGTCTCGTGGAGGGTTTGTTGAGGCTTGCTGGATCGCGCAACGGCCCTTCGACGAACTGGTTCATCAAGGCAATGGCGATATAGGCGAGCAGAAGGGACGAGATGGTTTCGTTGACGCCGCGATAGTGGCGCAGGAAGCCGGAAAGGCCGATCCAGATACCACCGATCACCATGGCAGCCAGCGCCATGACGGGAAGGGTGATGATAGGCGGCAACAGGCCGACGATCGGCAGTGCGATCGCCGCCGCCGCCACGCCGCCGAGCACGACAGCGCCTTCGCCACCGATGATGATAAGGCCGAGCCTTGCCGGCAGCGCGACACAGAGTGCCGTCAGCAACAGCGGAGAGGCGCGGCTCAGGCTGTTCTGGATGGAAAACCAGCTGCCAAAGCCGCCGGTATACATGAGGCGATAGAGGTCGGTCGGCGATTTTCCGACTGCAAGAATGAACAGGGAGAAGAGCGCCGTGCCCGCCAGTATGGCGCCGAGCGTGATCACCACCGGCTCGGCCCTTCGCGCAATCCACTCGAGCGCCGGGCGTAAGAGTGCCCGCCTTTCGGCGGGAATAAACAGGGTGGGGTCGTCAATTTTGACCGTCATGACGCGTCTCCCCTTGCGATCAGGCTGTTGATCCGACGACACCCTCGACCAGATAGCTCATGCTCTCGAGCTCGATTGCATCTTCGGCGTAGCTCTTGTCCGCCGCGATGACGACATTGCCCTTGTTGTCCTTGAGCGCGCCCTTGAAGACCGAGAAGCTGCCGGCCTTCATCTGGGCCAGCGTCGCCTCGAATTTCTTGCGGGATTCATCGGAAACGCCGGGGCCAAGCGGGCTCATCTTGACGAAGTCGTCCTTCAGGCCGCCGCGCACGAAATTGCTGGGCTTTTCGCCTGCCTGTGCCTTCTTGACGAAGTCCGCATAAACATTCCCCCAGGCCCACTCGGCGCCCGTCAGATATTTGGCCGGCGCAAGCGGGCTCTGGTTTGCATGATAACCGCAGACGAAAGCGCCGCGGCCGGCGGCGGTCTCGACCACCACTTTCGGGCTGTCAACATGGCAGGTGATGACATCCGCACCCTGATCGATGAGTGCGTTGGTGGCCTCGGCTTCCTTGACGGCCAGCGACCACTCGCCCGTGAAGATCACCTGGCAGGTGATGGCGGGATCGACCGAGCGGGCGCCGAGGAGGAACGCGTTGATGTTCTGCAGAACCTGCGGGATGGGCTTGGCGGCGACGAAGCCGATCTTCTTGCTCTTCGTGGCATAGCCGGCCGTGACGCCGTTCAGATACTGGCCTTGGAAGATATAGCCGAAATAGGAGCCGGTATTTGCCGGATGCTTGCCGGCCTGCCAGAGACCGCCGCAATGGCGGAACTGCACATCGGGATATTTCGCAGCCATTGCGAGCATATGGGGATCGAAATAGCCGAAGGATGTCGGGAAAAGCAGTGATGCTCCATCGAGATTGATCATCGATTCCATGGTCTTCTGGACATCGACAGTCTCGGGAACATTCTCTTCCTCGACGACAGTCACGCCGGAGATCTTCTTGACGACAGCCGCACCCTCGGCATGGGACTGGTTATAGCCATAATCGTCCTTGGGTCCGACATAGATGAAGCCGACGGTGAGCGCGCTCTGGGCAAAGGCGCGGGAGGACAGGAGGCCCGGGACGGTGCTGACAAGAGCGCCGGCTGCGGAGGTGCGGAGAAAATTGCGGCGATTCATGGAAAGGAGGCTGGTCATGGGCATGCTCCTTGGGGCGGAAGCCGGTTCGTAATAAGGGTTACAGAAAAGTGTATGCAATCACCATGCCAGATTATAATATATTGATTTTTATGAATTAAATTGCGGGACGGAAAGGGAATGTAGAAAGTGTATGCACATTAATGCCGTAAAATTAGCTTTGCGAAGACAGTTGCTTATTTTTTAATCCACAGAAAGGGATACTAAGCCGTATTCTCGTTTCAAAATCGATGTAGCGGGGGATAAATATCATTTGAAAACATAGATATAATTCAAAGATTGACTTTGAGGGTCGCCGGCATAAATCTGTATGCAAGATTGAAAGGCAGATTCGCCCCGTTGAAGCAGGTCAAGCGCAGAGAAGTGATCAGAGCCGGAACGACCGTCGAGCAGATGGTGCGCTCCATTGCGGACATGATTGTAACAGGCGCGCTTCTGCCGGGGGAGAAGCTCGACGAAATATCGTTGGCGGGCCGTTTCGAGGTGTCGCGCACGCCGGTGCGGGAGGCGTTGCGCGAGCTTGGCGCCATGGGCCTGGTCGGACGCGAGCCGAACCGCAGCGCCGTGGTAACGAACGTCAGCGGCACCTATTTGCATTCGATGTTCGAGGCGATGGCCGAGCTTGAGGCAATCTGCGCGCGCCTGTCCGCCGAGCGAATGACGGTTGATGAGCGCCGCACCCTGGAGCTCGACCATCGTGCGTCGGCGCAACTCGTACGCACTGGCGCCGAGGAGGACTACGCCACCTACAACACCGAGTTCCACAGCCAACTCTATCGCGGCGCTCACAACGATCATATTTTCGAGCTGGTGACGCAGACCCGCGCCAGGCTGGCTCCCTTCCGTCGCGCGCAGTTTCGGCTACCGGGTCGCCTTGCCAAGTCATTCAGTGAGCATGAGATCATTGTGACCGCGATCATGCGCGCGGATGCGACCGCTGCCAGCCAAGCCGCCTATTCCCATGTTGCGACCGTCAGTGACGCGAGCGTCGTTTTCGCCGGACACCGGTAGCTGGCACTGTAACGTTAACTTGCGGTCGAGATTGATCTGCGATGATTTTTTATGACCATCCTTGCTCGTGATCCGCTCTATCGCCGTCATCGTTTTCCAGCGGAAGTGACTGCTCATGCGGTCTGGCTTTATTTCCGGTTTCCGCTCAGTCTACGAATGATCGAGGATATGCTGGCAGCGCGTGGCATCATCGTTTCTCACCAGACCGTGAAACTTTGGGCCGAGAAATTCGGTCGGCATTTCGCAAACGACATCCGCCGGCGCTCGGCCGGTAAACTCGGCGACAAATGGCACCTTGACGAGGTCGTCATCACGATTGCCGGCAAGAAACACTGGCTCTGGCGCGCCGTCGATCAGGATGGTTTCGTTCTTGACGTTCTGGTGCAACGTCACAGCAATGCCAAAGCCGCAAAGCGTTTGATGCGAAAGCTTCTGAAAGGGCAAGGCAGTTCGCCGCGGGTGATGATCACCGACAAGCTGCGATCCTACGGCGCAGCAAAGCGAGAGATCATGCCGGGTGTAGAGCATCGCTCCCACAAAGGGTTGAACAATCGGGCGGAGAATTCCCATCAGCCGGTTCGAAGGCGGGAGAAGATCATGAAGCGCTTCAAGTCAGCGAGACATCTCCAGCGCTTCGTCTCCATCCACGATCCGATCGCCAACCTGTTTCACATTCCCCGCCACGACGTTTCATCCGCTCACCATCGCCAACTGCGGGGAGCGGCGATCCAGATGTGGAGCCAGCTCGCCCATCTTTAGGCAGCCTGATGACAGACCTCAATGCCACTCCTCCAATCTAGGCCGATAAGTTTACAATGCCGCGCCGTCACATGCGCGTATGCATGACTTCGCTGACACACATCGTTCGATCAATGATGAGACAGCGCGACATCGCTGGATGTCTTTAGACGCTTGTCCTGTTGCCTGGTATCTGGATTTTCAGCGAAGTGCCCGGAAGACGTTTTCAAAATGAGCAAATTCGCCGCATGTACTTAGTGTCGCCGATTATCCATTTTGCCCTGAATTGGACGGCAACCATGGCATTTCGGACGAAGTGACCTGCAACAACTGAGGTCAACAAAGGTTGACCTCGCTGGAGATAGTTTCGTGGCCCCTCGATATGGTCGCGACATAATAAATCAGTTATCCTGAATATGACCGAGACAAATCGTGCTCGATCGGAAACGGAGGCCTGCTGATGAGGTTTGACTTGTCCGATTTGCGTGAGGATGGTCGACATCGACATCGACATCGACATCGACATCGACATCGACATCGACATCGACATCGACACGACCTGATTCGAGCATCGTGGATGCAACGTCGCCTTCAGTGGGCGGGAGGTGTTGTTCTGCGGTGTCTTTCAACGCACAAGCTTTTGCCCACTCGGCCCCGCCGATCCCTATCATTATCGACTGTCCTACAGGCTCTGAATACGGCGGGCGGTGTACTCGCGACCACGCCCGCGAGACGCACCAGAGCCGACGCCAATCAGATCTTCTCCCCTTCCGTTCCTGAAGAGTAGAGTTTGCAATCATGATAAAACGCATGGTGATCATGCTGATCGTCATAGGCCTGATCCTGGGCGGGATTTTCGGCTTTCAGGCATTCAAGAACCGCATGATCGCGGCCTACCTGGCTAACCTCAAGGCGCCGCCGCAGACCGTCTCGACAATTCCGGCGGCGATGAGCCCGTGGCAGACGACGCTGCAATCCATCGGCAGCTTCAATGCCGTCCAGGGCGCCAACCTTTCGGCGCAGGTCCAGGGCATCGTCCAGAAGATTGGCTTCGAGGATGGTCAGGACGTCAAGAAGGGCGATCTGATTGTACAGCTGCTGGCCGATCAGCAGATCGCGACCCTGCAGCAATACCAGGCGTCGGCGGCGAATGCCCAGATCGCTTATGACCGCGATTCCAAGCTGATTAAGGCCAATACGATCGCGCAAAGCCAGGTCGACAGCGATCTCGCCAACTTGAAATCCGCGCAGGCGCAGGCCGCGTCGCAACAGGCGTTAATCGATCAATATTCCATCCGTGCGCCGTTCGATGGGCATCTCGGCATCAGGCTCGTCAGCCTCGGTGAATATCTGGCGGCCGGAACGGCAGTTGTAACCTTGCAGTCGCTCGATCCCATCCAGTTTGACTTCTCAATGCCGCAACGGGCGTTGTCGCAGCTGAAAGTCGGCCAGACGGTGACGGCAACGGTCGACGCCTACGGCAACCAGATCTTCGACGGCAAGATCACGGCAATTAGCCCGCTGGTCGACAGCCAGAGCCGCAATATCACCATTCGAGCGACCTTCGCCAATCCCGGTCGCAAACTTTTGCCCGGCATGTTCGGCAATGTGTCTGTCGTTGTCGGCGATCCGCAAAACTATATCTCCTTGCCGCAGACCGCCGTCACCATCAATCCCTACGGCAATGTTGTCTATATCGTGACTGACAAGGGTAAAGGACCAGATGGCAAGCCGCAGCTCGTCGCCAACCAGAAATTCGTCAGCACAGGGCAGGCGCGCGGGGATCAGATCGCGGTGACCAAGGGGGTGAACGCGGGTGATGTCGTGGTGACCTCCGGGCAGCTCAAACTGAACAACGGCTCACCCGTCATTATCAACAACGACGTGCAGCCGTCGAACGATCCCAATGCAGAACCCGCAAATCCCAACTGAGGCGTGACGATGAATATCACCGACATCTTCATCCGGCGCCCTGTTCTCGCCCTGGTGGTGAGCGCGCTGATTATCGTCATCGGCTATCAGTCGTTCCGTACGCTGACCGTGCGCCAATATCCACAGACCCAGAATGCCGTCGTTACTGTGACGACCACCTATCCCGGCGCCGCACCCGACGTGATCGCCGGCTTCATCACGACGCCGCTTGAAAACGCCATCGCCCAGGCTAACGGCATCGATTACATGACCTCGACGAGCACCAGCGGCACGTCGACCATCACCGTCAACCTGCGCCTCAATTATAGCGCCGACGCGGCAATGACGGAAATCAACGCCAAGGTATCCTCTGTTCTCAATCAGCTGCCGACGGGCACGCAGCAGCCGATCATGTCGGTCTCCATTGGCCAGTCGATCGATGCGATGTATATCGGCTTCCGCAGCGATGTCTTGGCAAGTAACCAGATCACCGACTACCTGACGCGCGTTGTTCAGCCTAAATTGCAGGCGGTCAACGGCGTGCAGACGGCCGAAATCCTTGGCGCGCGAACCTTTGCGTTGAGAGCGTGGCTGCAGCCGGACAAGCTCGCCGCCTACGGGCTGACGGCTGGCGATGTGGGCACCGCACTTGCAGCCAACAACTATATCTCCGGCATCGGCACGACGCGCGGTCAGATGACGCAGACGGTGCTCACCGCACGGACCGACCTGCATTCGGTCGAGGAATTCAACGAAATGGTGGTCAGGCAGATCGGCACTTCGATCGTTCGCCTGAAGGACGTCGCCACTGTCGCGCTCGGATCTCAGAACCCCGATGTCCAGATCGGATTCGATGGGCAGGATGGCGTGTTCATGGGTATCCAGATCGCGCCGACCGCCAATCTGCTCGATGTGATCGCAGGCGTGCGTGCGGTGTTTCCGAGCATCCAGGAACAGCTTCCGCAGGGGCTTGAGGGTTACATCGTCTACGACTCTAGCGTCTTCGTCACCACGTCGATCAACGAGGTCGTGAAAAGCCTGCTCGAGGCTCTGGGCATCGTCATTTTCGTGGTGTTCGCATTTCTTGGTTCGCCGCGTTCGGTCGCCATTCCCATCGTCGCCATACCGCTATCGCTGGTCGGCACCTTCGCGATGATGCTGATCTTCGGCTTCTCGATAAACCTCCTGACCCTGCTCGCCCTGGTGCTGGCAATCGGCCTTGTGGTCGACGACGCCATCATCGTGGTGGAGAACGTCAACCGCCACATCGAGGAAGGTGCGACGCCGATGCGGGCGGCGCTGGACGCCGCGCATGAATTGGTCGGGCCGATCCTGGCCATGACCGTCGTGCTGATCGCGGTCTATGTGCCGATCGGATTCCAGGGCGGTCTGACCGGTGCTCTTTTTACGGAATTCGCTTTCACGCTGGTCGGCGCCGTGACGGTCTCAATGATCATCGCACTGACTCTGACGCCGATGATGTGCTCGCGCATTCTGAAGCCGCACCTGACCGACCGAAGTGGCTGGGAAGAGCGAGTCTCCGATTTCATCGACCGTCGCTTCTCGGAAATTCATCGACCCTATGTGCGCATGCTGCACGGCAGTTTGAACACCATACCGGTAGCGCTGGTATTCGCCGCGATCGTCCTCGGCAGCATCTATTTCCTCTACACAAGCGCCAAGACCGAGCTTGCTCCCAATGAGGACCAGGGATTTCTGGCGGCCCAAGTGACCAACGCGCCCAACGCAACGCTTCAACAGAAGCTGCTCAGTTCCGACCAGGTCACCAAGATCTTCCGCAGTTTCCCTGAAACCGACAAGACCCTGCAGGTTGAAGTGCCAGGCACGTCGTTTGAAGGCATGGTGCTGAAGCCTTGGGACCAGCGCACTAGAACGGCCGATCAACTGCAGCCACTGGTACAGGCCGACCTGGGAAAGATCGCCGGCGGACAAGCGGTGGTCTTCCAGATTCCGCCGCTGCCTGGTGCCAGCGGCTTGCCGGTGCAATTCGCCATCGGCAGCACCAGCGGCTTCGAGCAACTCAACGAAGTGTCCAGCACCTTCCTGCAGGAAGCGCAGAAATCCGGTCAGTTCATCTTCCTGACAAAGGATCTCTACGTCGATAATCCGCAATATTCGATCCAGATCGACCGCAGCAAGGCATCGGCGCTTGGGCTATCCATGAACACCGTCGGTGCGGCGCTCTCCTCCATGCTGGGCGGCGGCTACGTTAATTACTTCAGTATCGACAACCGCTCTTACCAGGTTATCCCGCAGGTGGAGCAACGTTCGCGTCAGACCATCGATCAGATCATGAATTATCCGATCGCGAATGTGAACGGCGCGAAGATCCCGCTTTCGGCGATCGCTACGGCGAAACTGCAGGCGACCCCGCGCTCAGTAGCGCATTTCCAGCAGTTGAACTCCGCCACCATCTCGGGCGTGCCGGCACCGGGCGTCGCCGTCGGCGATGCGCTTGATACTTTGAAGTCAATCGCGGCGCGCACATTGCCGCAAGGCTACTCGGTGGATTATGGCGGTCAGTCCCGCCAGTTCGTGCAGGAATCCAGTGGCATGGCCACCACCTTCGCCCTTGCATTGATCATCGTCTTTCTGGCGCTGTCGGCTCAGTTCAACAGCTTCCGAGACCCGTTCATCATTCTCGTCTCGGTGCCGATGTCGATCGCAGGCGCGCTCGCCTTCATCAGCCTTGGCATCGGTGGCGCGACGATGAACATCTACACGCAGGTCGGGTTGGTGACGCTGATGGGGCTGATCAGCAAGCACGGCATCCTGATCGTCGAGGTGGCGAACACGTTGCAGGCTCAGGGGAAATCCAAGCGCGAGGCGATCGAGGGCGCTTGCGGCATCCGACTGCGTCCGATCTTGATGACGACGGGCGCCATGGTTCTGGGTGTGATACCGCTGATCCTGGCCACCGGCGCAGGCGCTGCTTCCCGCTACAATATGGGTCTGGTGATCGCCACAGGGCTGGCCATCGGCACGCTGTTCACGCTCTTCGTGGTGCCTGCGGTCTACATGCTGTTGGCTGCGGACCACCACAAGCAGGAAGCGTCTGAAGCAGAGCCGGCTCCTACGCATTGATGAGCATCGGAGGTGGAGGTCGATGTCTCCGGTACAAAACGTCACCTATCTCTCAGGTCGGGCAGATCACGCCAATGCTGGCTATTCGAATTGCTGATGCCAATCTCACCATGTCGTCGCAACCGCGGACAGTAGATCCCAGAAATCCGCTTCAGCCGATAAGAATTGCGCAGGAGCTTGGCGTCCACTTTGGAAGCCCGCGGCGGTGACATTCTAAGGCAGGAAAGCGCGCCGCTTGCTCAAGTCGGTGGCTTTCGCGGCTTCTGCGACTAGCCAGTCGATAAAATGGCCCACGTCCGCTCGTTCACGTTTCGATTCCGTGCAGAGGCAGTAATAGTTTTGAAGTGCGGGGACCGTGAGGGGTAGCGGTTGGACGAGCCGTCCTTCGTCAAGATCGCGCGCAGATACGATATCGTCGCTCAGCGCAACCCCGTAGCCATCGCGCGCCGCCTGTAGCACGATCCCGAAGTCGTCGAAATAAACCTCGGAGTGGCCAATTTGGGTTACGCCGGCTGCTGACTGATATCTCTTCCATTGCGAACCGTCGTCCTCGTGCAGAAGGCGATGATAGGCAAGATCGCCGATTTGTCGGATCGCATGCGGGCCGCGCAATAATTGTGGGCTGCACACTGGCGTCATGTGGATGCCGTGAAGCAGATGCCACCAGAAGCCCGACCATGGCGGCGCTCCGTAGACGACCGCGATGTCAGCCTTACGCCAGTTCACGTCGCTGGCGCGAGTGGCGGTTATCACATTCAGGGTGATGTTTCGGTTCTCCGCCATGAACTCGAACAGCCGGGTGGCCAGCCAGGCGACTCCGTGCACCTGCGGAATGGAGATCGTCAGCGTACTTTTGCCTGCGTCATGCGATTTTTGCGCGGCAACTTCCTGAACACCGGTCGTCAAGGCATGCATTGCCTGCCGGGCGGAGCGTTGCAGGATGGCACCATATTCAGTGAGGACAAGTTGGCGGCCGCGCTTTTCGAACAGGGGCACATCAAGAACGTCCTGGAGGGTGCGAAGCTGCTGGCTGATTGCGCCGGGCGTTACATGCAATTCAGCCGCTGCCGCACCAAGGTGGCCTAGCCGGGCGACGCTTTCGAAAACGCGAAGGGCGTTCAACGGTGGCAAGGACATTCGTCCGTCTCCTGTAGCATTAAGCGCGTCTGGGGTCCAATATTCGTTTAGATTTCCTGCTTATTTTATCTCAGAAAATTTAGATTGTCTGCTGAAATGTTCCGTGGTGCTATGAGCAATGGATCTCAGAAGAGACCCCAAAAAAAGAGGGAACTCAGACATGGATAAGCGATTGAAATGGGCGGCCAGATTGGTCTCCGGTGGCCTCGTTGCTTTGGGAGCGACAGGACACGCCCTGGCGGATGGCGCCAAACCGGACTTCGCTTCGAGCGGAACGGTCAAAGTCTGCACAGCCGGAGACTTCCCGCCAATGCAATATTACAAGAACCCCGGTGACACCGATCTCGTCGGCTTCGAGATCGATGTCGTCAATGCGATTGCCAAACAGTGGGGCGCGAAGGCTGAATTTGTTGTCGGCGATTTCAAGGGACTGCTGCCCTCTCTCGATAGCGGCCGTTGCGATCTGGTCGCAAGCGGCATCATGATCACGCCGGCCCGCCTCGAGAAATACGATGGCGTACCCTATTTCGGGTCGCATGTCGTTCTGCTCGTGCCAAAGAACGACGAGAACTCGAAGGCGCCCGAAGATATGAACGGCAAGGTCATAGCGATCGAGGCCGGCACGACCTATGAAAAAACGATGGCCGACCTCAATGCAAAGTTCGTCAAGGACGGCAAGCCGGAGGCCGTGGTCCAAACCTACCCGTCCGCGTCGGGCGTCATCGAACAGATACTGGTCGGGCGGGCTGCAGGCACTATCACGCAGGACACCACGGCCGCGTTCCGCATGCTGCAGATGCCCGACAGGCTGAAGATCGCCTATACGTATGACGAGAGCGAGACATACGGGATCTACCTGCGCAAGAGCGCCGGTGACCGAAAGCTCGTCAAGGAAGCAATCGAGGCGCTGCAGGCAAGCGGGGAAATGAAGACTTTGCTTGTCAAATGGGGCCTGCCGGAAACATCGACGGACGTCGCTCACGACTAGGGGCGGTGCAATGTTCGATTTTAACCTCTTCCTCTCCGCCCTCTTCGGCTGGCCCCTTGCGAAAGGGGCTATGCTGACGGTTGTGCTCTCCCTCTTGGTCATGGGCGTTTCGCTGATGCTGGGGATGGCGTTCGGTTCCGCTGCCGGTTCCAAAAGTAAGCTGTTGCGCTTTTTCATTGGGGCTTACGTCTGGCTGTTTCGTGGTGCTCCGGCCCTGTTGATCCTGCTCTTCGTCTGGAACGGACTACCGCAAATATCACCAATCTTCCGGGGTGGCTGGTTCACGCCTTTCTTTGCGGCGTTCCTTGCCCTGACGCTCATCCAGATCGCCTATCTCTCTGAGATCCTGCGGAGTGCTTTCAATGCTGTGGGCAAAGGCCAGAAGGAGGGCGCCGCAGCACTCGGCTTGCATAACTGGCAGATCTTCTTGCTGGTTACGCTACCCCAGGCCCTGCGGATTGCCATGCCTGCATTGGTCAACGAATTCATATCGCTTTTGAAGGCTACGTCCCTTGCAACCGTGATTTCCCTAAAAGAACTGATGACGATCACGCAGTTCGCCATCGCAACGAGCTTCCGCTTCCTCGAATGGTACGGCGCGGCACTCGTCTACTACATGGCAATGGTCTCGGTCTTGACCGTTCTTCAGTCCCGCATCGAGCGTGCCCTCTCGAAAGGCCACCGCTAGAAGCCGCTCATCATTCCCCTTACGCCTAGCGAGGAACACCCATGATCGAGGCATTCCTGTCGCCCGATGCGCAACGGCCGTCGGCTGTCGAACTGTCGAACGTCAACAAATCTTACGGCACTTATCATGTCCTGCACGATGTCTCGCTGGCGGTTGGGCAGGGGGAGCGAGTTGTTATATGCGGCCCGTCAGGGTCCGGGAAATCGACACTGATCCGATGCATCAACCGTCTGGAAACACACCAGAGCGGCAGGATCATCGTCAACGGGGTCGAACTGACTGACGATACTTCGAAAATAGACCATGTGCGCCGGGATGTCGGGATGGTGTTCCAACACTTCAATCTCTTTCCCCATCTGACCGTTCTTCAAAATTGCACGCTGGCGCAGCGCTGGGTCCGCAAGCGCCCGGTGTCGGAAGCGGTGGACATTGCGATGGCTTTTCTGGAACGCGTGCGCATCCCCGAAAAGGCCCATCGTTACCCGGGCGAACTTTCCGGTGGTCAGCAGCAACGCGTTGCCATTGCCCGTGCGCTTTGCATGACGCCGGGCATCATGTTGTTCGACGAGCCCACGTCGGCGCTCGACCCGGAAATGGTCAAGGAGGTGCTCGATACGATGGTTGGGCTCGCCGAAGACGGGATGACGATGATCTGCGTCACCCATGAGATGGGATTTGCGCGTCAGGTCGCAAGCGAAGTCGTTTTCATGGACGAGGGCAGGGTCATTGAGAAAGGAGCGCCCGACACATTGTTCGGCTCGCCTTCGCATGAGCGGACAAAACGCTTTCTCAGCAATCTCCTCCATTGATCGGCAAAAAATGACCGAACGAACACACTGGTTTTGTGCAGAACAACTCACCGATGGGATCCGGCGCATCTGGGAACCGCATGTGCACCGGTTTTTCCGGGCCAACCTTTTCCATGTCATCGGCAAGGATACTGATCTGATCATTGATTTTGGAATGGGCCTCGCTCCGCTGCGTCCCTTCCTCAATATCGAGACCGGAAAGCCGGTCATTGGGCTAGCGACCCATGTCCATGCGGACCATATCGGCTCGTTCCACGAGTTCGAACATCGGCTCGGCCCTGCCGCCGAGGCTGACGGTTTCGCGGGAATGGAGGATGCTGTCACGCTGGCACATCTGTTTCGTGAGTTGCCCCAAGCTGTGGAACAAAAGCCGGTGCCATCTTTCGACCAGGGCGCCTACGAGATCCGCCCGGCTCCGCTCGGCAGGGTTCTTGGCGAGAGCGACACCATTGATATCGGTGGTCCTTCATACAAGGTCTTGCACCTGCCGGGGCATTCCCCCGGATCGATTGGTTTGCTTGACGAAGCGTCAGGCATCTTTTTCAGCGGCGATGCAATCTATGACGGCACATTGGTCGACGATCTGCCCGGCTGCGACAAATCTGCCTACCGGAAGACTATGCACCGGCTGCGGGATCTCGATATTTCCGTTGCCTATGGCGGCCACGGCGCGCCGATGTCGCGCGAACGCATGCGCACAATTGCCAACGCCTATCTCGACGCGGCCCATCCCTCCATTACGAAAGGTATTCCGATGACCGACCCCGCAAAACTCGAAGCGTTGAGAATGAAATATGCCGACGCCGCCGGCGGTGATATCTTCGATCCGGCCTTTGCAGCAGTCGCCCGCGGCCAGTTCAAAGGAAGCGATCGCCGAAAATGGCCTTTTGCCGGCATCCCGACGTTTCTGGACGCGCCGTGCCGTCCAGATGCGCAGGACCTGCCGGATTTCGGTGGTATCGACATCGCTCTGCTCGGGGTTCCCATGGACCTCGGTGTGACCAACCGAAATGGTAGCCGCTTCGGGCCGCGCGCGGTCAGAACCATCGAGCGTATCGGGCCTTACGACCATGTGCTCAAATGCGCGCCGTTCTCCATGGCTCAGATCGCCGACATCGGCGATGTCCCGATGAAGAGCCGGTTTGATCTGGCGCTGTGTCATCAGGATATCGAAACCTTCTACAAACGGCTTGTTGGCGCCGGTGTCCGACCACTTTCCGTCGGCGGAGATCATTCGATCAGTGCATCCATCCTCAAGGCGGTGGGAGAGAAGCGGCCTGTCGGCATGATCCATATCGACGCGCATTGCGACACGGCAGGTCCCTATGAGGGCGCAAAGTTCCAGCACGGCGGCCCGTTCAGGCTGGCCGTTCTCGATGGCGTTCTGGATCCGGAGCGCACCATCCAGATCGGCATCCGCGGAGGGGCAGAGTATCTCTGGGAATTTTCCTATGACAGCGGAATGACCATGATTCACGCTGAGGAGGTGGCGGACGTGGGAATGGCCGCCGTGATCGAGAAAGCCCGTCAGATCGTCGGCGATGGACCGACCTACCTGTCATTCGACATAGACAGTGTGGATCCCGGATTTGCGCCTGGAACCGGCACTCCCGAAGTCGGCGGGCTCTTACCGGCCGATGTGCTGCGATTGTTGCGAGGGCTGCAGGGCATTAATTTCGTCGGTGGCGACGTCGTCGAGGTCGCACCTCAATATGATACGACAACAAACACGGCACAGATTGCCGCGCAGGTCATGTTTACGATCCTGTGCCTTATGGTCTCCGGGAAAAGTTGAGGTCTGGTTGGTTATTCTCGCAACGTCCGGGGGCCGCAAGGCTGCGCGAGGTATGATTTTCTCGACGGATCGGTCATTTCAAAATCGCCGTTATTGCAGTGATTGAAACGATGTGGTCGTAGGTTCACATCCCATCAAGACCAAGAAGTCCGTCCGGCACAGTGCCCAGTGCCGATTGGGGTTAAAGCTCAACGGCGGCTTCGCGCCCTCATCCTCGCCGTTCCCGAGCAAAGTGAGTCGTCCCGAAAACGGCCTTCTATTCCAGATACGGCGTCAGCACATCTTCGATCCATTTCATGAATGCCCGGACTCGGCGCGACAGGTTGCTCCGATGTGCTACGACGAGGGACACCGGGATCGCACGGCGACGAAAATCGGGTATGATCTCCACAAGCGCTCCACTCTCAAAATATTGGCCAATCCCTATGAGCGGTGCCTGAATCAGGCCAAGGCCGGCGAGGGCAGCGGCGTCGTAGGTCTGCGCGCTGTTGACGTGTAGCGCGCCTGGCAACTGAAGCGTCGCGTAGCTGTCGCCGTCCGGATATTCCCATCCATAGGGTCTTGCGCCTAGCATCGTCGAAAAATGAATTGTCCGATGCCCCTGGCGCTGGAGATCTTCTAGCGATCGAGGGACGCCATAGCGCGCCAGATAGGCGGGACTGGCAGCGTTGACCATGCGCAGCAGGCCCAGCGGGCGCGCAATCAGCGTCTCGTCCCTGATGGGTCCAAGGCGTAATACACAGTCGAACCCTTCTTGAACCAGATCAACTTGCCGATCCGTACTCGATATCTCCAGCTCCAGTTCGGGGTGAGCCGCCATGAAGTCCGGCAGCGCCGGCACGATCGTTGTGCGCGCCACCTCGGTCGGAAGATCGACCCGTAAACGCCCGCGAAGTGCTACGCTATCGCCTGCGAACATCGAGTGTAGGTCATCGACCTCAGCAAGCAGATTGCGGGCACGGGCATGAAATGCGCGTCCATCTTCCGTCAACTGCACGCTGCGCGTCGTCCGGTGCAGGAGCCTGACACCGACATCTTCTTCCAGCTTCCGGACCGCCGTTGAGGCCCTCCCCTTTTGTATGCCTAGGCTATCGGCTGCTCGGGTGAAGCTCCCCATTTCCGCGACCGTTATGAAAATCAGGATGGGTTCGAGATTCTGCATTTTCGTGCCTCGGTATTGTTCGCCTTGGAGAGAGCAGTTGGTTCTATTCCTGGATGTTTATCATATCCAAGAGACACAGTAGCCTTCGAAATCAGATGATCTCATCGGAGAACGACAAGTGTCAAAAACTATGAATCTGCATCAGTTGCCTGAAACCATGACCTTGCAGCGCGCCCTGTGGGCTGGCCGGATAATGAGCGCGTTTGTCGTTGCCGCTCTGGTGGCGGATGGGACTATTCAGCTTTTCGCGCCGGCACAGATCGCGAGCATGTTGCAGGAAACCGGGTTCGCGATGGACCTGACCCGCGTCGTGGGTCCGATCATACTCGCCTGCGCCATCCTCTACGCCATTCCGGCCACCACCGTCCTCGGTGCGATCCTGGTGACTGGCTTTCTGGGAGGCGCGATCTGCGCCCATGTTCGCATCGGTGAGTTGGGGTCGCCGCCGCAAATCATTTCCTTGGCTCTGGGCGCGATGACTTGGGGCGGCCTCTATCTGCGCGATCCCCGTATCCGGGCCATTTTACCGCTCATCCATTGAAGCAACAGGGGGCATTGATCTGTCCCTAAATATCAGGAGAAAACGCATGTTTTTGGTGATGGGAATTACCGGAAAAGTCGGCGGTGCCACCGCAGAACATCTGTTGGCACAAGGCAAGAAGGTACGCGCGCTCGTCCGCGATCGCGAAAAGGCGGCTAATTGGGCGGCCCAAGGCGTGGAGCTGGTGGACGGCGATTGGAATGACTCGGAAGCCATCGAGCAGGCGCTCAAAGGCGTTGAAGGCGCGTTTGTTATGTTGCCTTCTGTATGGGCGCCTTCATCTGACTACAAAGAAGCAAAGGGCGTGATTGCGAACTATGTCGCAGCACTCACCAAGGCAGCGCCGCCGCGAGTGGTAGCGCTTTCATCGATGGGTGCGAACAGGACTAGCGGGCTCGGGATGATCACGGCGCTATCACTTCTGGAGCAAGGGTTTCGCGACCTGATATCGCCAACCGCATTTGTGCGCGCAGGCGGATTCTTCGAAAACTTCCTCTACGGCTTGCACGTCGCCCAAGGTGGTATGCTACCGGTCTACTATAATCCGACAGATCGGAAATCGACCATGGTCGCGACGAACGACATCGGTGCGGAGGTCGCAACCCTTTTGACCGGGCCAGCCTGGTCAGGACAGCGCGTCATCGAGCTTGGTTCGATGGTCAGCGCGGATGAAGTCGCGGCGCAATTGGGTGAAGTCCTGAAACTCGACGTGAAAGCCTTTGCAGTCCCGCGTGCAGGGTGGGCGGAAGCGTTCGAGCAGTTCGGCATCCCGAAGGGCCGCACCGGACCTGCCGAAGAAATGTTTGAGGCCGTGAACGCGGGATGGATGGACCTCGGAGCCGAGGATACTGAGCACGTAGCGGGTACGACGTCCGCACGCGAAGTCTTCGAGGCCGCGCAGAACGCCGCCAAGGCGTAAGTCGGGGACAGATACGGCACGACGGAGACCACCCGCTTCTGTGTCGAATGCGTGCGGGAAGCGCTCAACAGTTCAAATCAACGCGGAGCGCGTCTACTCCCGCCTAATCTTCTGGATCTCCGGATAGCGGACTTTTTGGCTTAGGAAAAGTCCGCTATCCGCGCGTTTTCATTTCATCGCGGACAGTCTGCCGTCGGCCCCAAAGCGGTCATTCCATCTAGGCAAAGCTGATGGCCGCTCCTGAGGAAAATTAGACGGATGGCCCCTTGCAACAACGGGTCGTCGGTTCAGATCTCTTCAAGAGTGCCGATTGCCGCACTCGGAAAGTTATTCGAATTTGACGAGCGAGTAGGCTGAACTATTAATGCCCGGGAGCTATCACTCGCCATCATTGCAATGATGGATTGAGACATGTCGCCGAAAGCTAGTTGCAAATCTTATGATCGGAAGCAGGGGCGCATCACGCTTGGCGTCCTGGTTGGACTTGTTTGCTTCGCGATCGGATCATCGTCGCTACGGGCGCAGAACGCACCCGCCTCGCCAATAAAGGCTGGCCCGGGAACCGTCGGCGAAAGAGTACAATCCGCCACAGACGCGCTGATGCGGGCATTCGGCTTGGGGCGGATCTGAACCCGCAAACTCTCATCAAGATCCTGCCCGGCGACTGGACCATGTTGTCGTCGGAGGCTTTTGCGGGCGATATACCCGCGGACAAACTAAAGCAGTGGTGCTCGTTCAACCGGGTTAGCATCAAGCAGACGGATCCGGCTTATCCGATCTTTGAAGGTCGGATCGGCAGGGAAGGCTCCAGGCGGTTTGAATTGCGGCTATCTGTCGGGGCAGCGTTTTATTGGATCGCCAGTGTTCAAGACGAGATGCGGGCTCTCGGCCTTGACAATTCTCCGGATGCAGATCTTGCGAAACTTCAGCGTGGCTTGGTCATGCAGAGGAGTGTTCAGCAAGGTGTGGCTTTTCCGTTGAATGAAGATGTCATTGGTTTTCAGAACCCAGCGGTTCCATCAAGCGCAAGCTACTGGGTGCGGTGTCCTGGTGAGCCCAAGGACGGTGCGAGAAGTGCGCAGAATATCCAGATCGTGAACACGATCGTAAAGACAATGGCTAAGCAAGCTGGGTTTTTGTCCTACAGTTCCGATGGATCTGTTCCATTTGTCAGCAAGATGCAGGGGAGTTGGACCTTGGTCGACGAACTCGCCAAATCCAAGGTACGAGACAAGACCGTCGCCGAACTGTGCCAAATCCGTCGTGTCGACATGCAAGCGAACCATCAGCCTCTGCCGATCCTGACTGCCCATGTCACCGACATGGCTTCAGAGCACGACCGCCCCGTACCGGCTTCGCAGGATGAGTTCGAGTTACGGCTCGCCGGTGACGGCGAGCTCATGCGAGTAGCGCTCCACGATCCAATGGTCGAGGTTAAAGAACATCCAGAGCGTTTGCGCATTCCACCTGCCGCGGAAGGCGACGCAGTCGCCAAACGCCTTCAACAGACTGCCATCGGCTGGTATCGCCAAACGGCGTTGTCAGCAGCGTTGCCGGTTACGCTTGTTCCGATCGACGATGATACGCTTGTCGAAAGCCCGAAGAACACATGGGGTGAGCCTCCTTCCTACGACAGTGGGCCGTCCGCCTTCAAACGCTATTGGCTGCGCTGCCCTCAAAGCTGATCCGTGTGGTGGTGCGCCGGTCAAGGCCCGCAATCGGCACTTGACCCAACGGTACGCGACCGCCATGTCGCCGAAATCGAAACCAATGGCCTGACAGCCTGGCAGAAATCCACCGGCTACACTCAACGCAGCCGGATCGAGACCCAGATGGGCCGATGGAAGACTGTGATCGGACTGAGGCTCAAGGCGCGGAACTTCTACAATCAACAGACAGAAGCAAAGATCGGCGTTCGTGTTCTCAACCGGATGACGGAACTTGGCCGTCCAAAGTTCAAGCGCGTTGCATGAAAAATTTCGCGGGTAGGGTTATCTCACCCAAAATCTGACCCATGCAACACAGTCCCTCTCGTCCATGAAGGCGAGGAGCGCGGCGTCGTGCTATCCGGAAGGCTAGAGGTCACCGTCGACGACGAACGTCGAATCCTTGGGCCAGGCGACGCCTACTATTTCGAGAGCCGCCGCCCGCACCGCTTCCGCTGCGTCGGGCCTGTCCCATGCGAGGTGATCAGCGCCTGCACGCCCCCAACATTCTAGTTCCATCACCGCTGTCGAGACACTGCTAGCGGGAGCTGGGGCCTTCGATGCGGGCAAGAACTGAATCGAGGGCGGACTTAAGAGCTTCGCCGCCGCCGTTATCCCCGAAGTGCGACAGAACCTGTTCGTTCAGACCGCCCACGGTCGCGAATCCCGTGCTCAGTTCCTCAAACGAGCTCACGTCCGGACGATCGGCACGTTGGGCAAGACTGTGAAACAGCGCCGACAGATATACCTGCCCCTTGGATCTTTCGAGGCCGTTCGCCTCCAGCCACCCTGCCGAGAACGCCATGAAGCCGAAGTAGGTCGACATCAGCGCGCTTGCCGCCGCGAGGAGATCGTATTCCTTATTCGAAGCGCATTGAACGGCCCGGCCAAGCGTGTCGAACAGATCCGCCACTTCAGCATCGGGAGGATAGATCGCCGTGACGCCCTGCCGGTTCGCGACGAACGGCAGAGGAATAGCCTGGATAAGATGAACATCCGTCTGGATCCATTCCTGTAGGGTGCCGCGATCGGTCGCTGCGATCACGCTGAGTACAGATTGGTTGGGCCTGAATTTCAGCGCTCGAATGACATCCTCGGCGATCTGCGGACGTATCGCCAGACATACCATGTCAGAGCTGTCGATCACGGCTTGGTTGTCCGGCGCGATCACGATGGACCTGAAATCGGCTGCGAGCCTTGTCGCAATCTCCGCATTCCGTGGAGAAACATGGATTGTTGAAACGTAGGCGGGTTCGGCCAGCAGGCCGCGTACCATCGCTTCGGTGATCGTGCCGGTCCCGACGAACCCTATAGTCTTCTTCGACACCGCTTACTCCGCCGCCCGCCGCGAGCCGAGCGTGACATCGGTCGTGTAGTTCTCACGCATGAAATTGATGAAATTGTCCTGGAACTGCCTTGTGTGAGCATGCGCCAGCTCATCTGCCAAATCGATGTTACGATCGCGGATCGCCTCGAACATCTGGTTATGTTCGTCCGTCAGGAGATAGCCCTCGTGGGTCCTCTCAAGGTATTCGAAATGCAGGTGAAGCATGCGCTGGCCCTGGGAAAGAAGCTTCTCGTAGAAGGAGGTGAGGTACTGGTTCTTGCCGGCATAGGCGATCGCCATGTGGAACTCCTTGTTGGCTTCCGACATGGAGAGGTGATTTCCGGTCTTGACCGCTGCCGCGAACGCCTTGTCGCGTTTGGCTATGACCTTGAGATCTGCATCTGTCCGTAGTGCTGCCGCCAGACGCGTGTTCATCCGTTGTGCGATATCGAGCGCTTCCACGTATTTGGGAAACGTCGCCACCTCGATCGGAGCGACGATCGTGCTGCGGTTTGCGAGGGTGACGACCAATTCATCCGAGCCCAGCCGGATCAATGCTTCGCGAACCGGAGCGCGGGACATGTTGAATCGCTCGGCCAACGTCGTCTCGTCAAGGAGCTGCCCCGGCGGGAGAGCCAGCGAGAGGATCTCGTTCCTCAGACTCTCATACACGCTTCGGGACCCGGTTCCCCGGACCCGCTTCGTCTCCAGTTCTTCAGACACTTAGATACCTTTCTATCGTTCGGGCGGCATTGGGCCAGAAAAACCCTGTCACAGCAATGTAATTTTTCCGCTTGACTTTGTCGACACGCTGTTGACATATTTTCTTCAGTCGACACGCAGCCGACAGAAACAATAGAAACGGCCATAGCCGACGAGTGGAACCGCGCACCCCGCGCATAGCAAAATAGAGGAAAGCCGATGCTCTCGAAGTTGATCACGTCCGCCATGCGGGCGCTGCCTGCGCTCGCCCTTTTGGCAGGCATGTCTGCCACGTTCGTTCATGCCCAGACCGCCGAAGGTTACTGGCAGGGCGTTCAGAAGGCAGGCGTTCTGAAATGTGGCGCGGCCGTCGCCCCGCCATACATCATGCGTGATCCTGCGACCGGCGAATACTCGGGCTTCTACGCCGACCTTTGCCGCGAGTTCGCCGACGCTCTCAAAGTCAAGCCGGAGTTCGTCGATACAACTTGGGACAACATTGTCGCGGGTCTGCAGGCAGGCAAGTGGGACGTCTCCCTGGCGCTCAACCGGACTCCGGCGCGCGCCATGGCCGTCCAGTTCTCGATCCCGGCGATGGAGTACCAGATCTCTCTCGCCTACAACAAGAACAACCCGAAGATTCCGCAGGGCGCTACGTCCGTCGCCGATATCGACAAGGCTGGCGTCACGCTCGCCGTCATGTCGGGAACGGCAC
Source organism: Martinezella rhizogenes (assembly GCF_000799715.1). Classification (GTDB taxonomy): domain Bacteria; phylum Pseudomonadota; class Alphaproteobacteria; order Rhizobiales; family Rhizobiaceae; genus Rhizobium; species Rhizobium rhizogenes_C. Next base: position 159,810 of record NZ_JUHG01000019.1, on the reverse strand, counting down.
AGGACAAGGCCATCTCGGCCGCGGTCAAGACTGCCACGATCATGCGCCTGCCGGGCAACGACGAGACGCGGCTGGCGCTGACGTCCAAGCGCGCAGACATCCTCGTCGACGCCTCCGACACCAATCTTCTTCTCACGCAGGCAAATCCGGATTGGGCGGTCGCGCTCAGCCCGACGCCGGCGCTCGCAAAGCAGGGCGTGTCCTTCGGCCTGCCGCACAACATGGCGGCTTCCGACGTCGAAGTGGTCAATATCTTCCTCGAAGAGAAGGTCGCGACAGGCCACGTCGACGAGCTGATCAAGAAGGCGGTCGATCAGGTCCTCAAGGGCTCGAACTAACATCGCCAGCAGCGCCGACGCCTAAAAGTCGGCGCTGTCCCGCACTCGATGTAAACCGAGATCGGCCATGACCATGTCTTTCAGTCTACCTCTCGTCAAAATGCAGGCCTTGCACAAGAGCTACGGCGACGGTGCAATCCAGGTGCTCAAGGGCATCGATATCGAAATGAAACCCGGCGACCGCGTCGTCGTGATCGGTCCGAGCGGCGGCGGCAAGAGCACGCTTCTTCGCGTCATGATGGGCCTCGAACAGATCGACAGCGGTTCGATCAGTTTCGACGGCAAGCCGTACATCTCGTCGGAAGGGCGCGGCAAGAAGACCTTGATCAATACGAACGTTCGTCGTTCGATTGGCATGGTGTTCCAGCACTATACGCTGTTCCCGCATCTCAGCGTCATTCAAAACTTGATGCTCGCACCGTGCAAGGTCCGCGGCGAACCGAAGGCGTCGGCGCAGGCCCGTGCGCAAGCGCTCCTCGAACGGTTCGGCTTGGGCGCGAAAGCGAAGGCTTACCCGGCCCAGCTATCGGGCGGCCAGAAGCAGCGCGTCGCCATTGCGCGTGCCTTGATGCTCGATCCGAAGCTGATGTTGTTCGACGAGGTGACGTCCGCGCTCGACCCGGAACTTGTCAGCGAAGTCGAGCAGGTGATCATGCAGCTCGCCTCGCAGAACATGCCGATGATGATCGTCACGCATGACATGTGGTTCGCCAAGAACATCGCTTCCCGCGTGATCTTCTGCGCTGGCGGCGTCGTCGTGGAGGACGGTCCGCCCGAACAGGTGCTCGGTTCTCCGAAGGAGGAGCGCACCAAGGAATTCATCGACCGCGTTTTCCACATCAAGCAATAGGAGGTGGTGATGAACTACACGTTCGACTTCAACTCCATCTCCTTTGCGCCGCTTTTGCGGGGACTGGTGGTCTCGCTCGAGCTAACGGTCGCGGCGAACGTCATCGGCATCATCGCGGGCTTCGGCCTGGCCCTGCTGCTGATGAGCCCGTACCGGCTCCTGCGCATACCATTCATGCTCTTCGTCGAGTTCTTCCGGTGTACGCCCGCGATCGTCCAGATCGTCTGGATTTTCTACTGCGTGCCGATGCTGTTCGACGTCTTTCTCGATCCGATAACGATGGGGGTGATGGCGCTCGGCCTGAACCTCACGGCCTTCAACGCAGAGGCTTACCGTGCATCGATCCAGGCGGTTCCCAGAGAGCAGCTCGACGCCGGGATCGCGCTAGGGCTCAATCCTTGGCAACGCGTTCTCTATATCGTGTTTCCGACCGCCTTCCGGGCCTCCGTCCCGGTGCTTCTGACGAACGGCATCGTCATCTTCCAGCAGAGCGCGCTCGTCGCCATCGTTGCGATCGCCGACCTCATGTACGAGGCGAAATCGCTCGCCACGGAGACATATCGTCCGATCGAAACCTTCACCGTCGTGGCTCTCATCTACTTCGCCGTTTCGTTCCCCGTAACCCAGATCGTCGGCCTGCTCGAACGCCGCCGCCAACAGCTTGCAAGCTAGGAGGTCCAGATGTCGCTTGATTTCTCCGTCCTCGCAAGGTTCGAACATGCGCTTCTTCTCGGGCTCATGACGACGTTGCAGCTCACAGCTGTCTGCATCGTACTGGGATGCACGCTGGGCTTCCTCGTGGGCCTGGCACGCACATCGCGCAGCACCGTTCTTCGCCTGATCTCGGGGACCTACGTCGAGTTCTTTCGCGGCACGCCCGTGCTTATCCAGCTTTTCTGGATCTTCTTCTGCCTTCCTCTGATCCTGGGCGTCGAACTCTCGAACTTCGCTTCCGGCGTCATCACCTTGACGCTCTACATGGGAGCGATCACCAGCGAGACGTTTCGCGCCAGCCTGAAGTCGATCGGGCCGGAGCAGAGGGATGCATGCGTGGCCCTCGGTCTGCCCCCGAGAGTTCAGGTGACCAGCGTCATTCTTCCTCAAGCCGTTCTGCGCGCGATCCCGACACTTCTGTCGAATTGCGTCAGCCTTTTCAAGGAGAGCGCGCTGGTCTCGGCGGTCGGCATGGCCGACCTCATGTTCGTCGGTCAGAACATTTCCAACAATACGGCCCGGCCGGTCGAAGTGCTGACCGTGGTTGCCCTCATCTACTTCGTCATCGCTTTCCCGCTGACCCGAGCAGTCACGCTTGTCGAGGGACGCATTCTCAAGAAGCTCGCAATCTAGCAGTCCGCTACAGGAGAAAAATTCCATGAAACTTTCCGGCGTCATGCCCGCTCTCATCACTCCATTCGACGCGAATGGGAAGGTCGATTTCAAGGCCTACGAAAAGCACCTGACGGCGCTCCGCGCCGCTGGCGTCACGGGCTGGGTTCCGATGGGCTCGACTGGCGAATACTCCGCGCTCTCAAACGACGAGCGTCTCGAGGTGCTCAAGTTTGTCAAGGACTTCGCGAACGAAGGCGAAATCCTAATCGCTGGGACCAACGCACCCGCCACCCGCGAAGTCATTGAGAACACGTTGAAGGCCAGGGAAATCGGCTACGACACGGTCTTGCTGGCGACGCCGTTCTACACGCGCCCGACGCAGGACGAGCTACTCGCGCACTTCCAGACGGTGTTGAAGGAAACGGACATCAACCTCGTGCTCTACAGCTACCCCTACAAGGATGGCGTCGAGATCGGTTTCGACATTCTGGATGCGCTCGCGGACGATTTGCGCGTGCTCGGGATCAAGGAAAGCTCGGGATCGCTCCAGCGCGCGATCGACATCCATGCGCGTTACAATGGCCGCATCGACCTCGTGTCCGGTTCGGACGACATCGCTCTCGACTTCATGTTCTGGGGCGCCGACTCATGGATCTGCGGACCGGCCAACTGCATGGCGAAGGCCTGCGTGGACCTCGACCGTACCTTCCGTTCGGGCGACCTGAAGGCCGCGCGGGAGAAGATGATCGTCCTCTACCGCGCGATGAACATCCTCGAGAGTGGGAAGTTCGTGCAGAAGGTGAAGTACGGCTGCGAGCTGCAGGGGCTTCCGGTCGGGAACACCCGAGCTCCTCTCGGAGAGCTGACAGCTGAAGAGAAAGCCGAATTCAAGGCTGCGATGCAGCCGATCCTGAACTGGTAACAGATGCAGACGGCCGGGGTCGAACTCCGGCCGTCTCCCAAGAACGAGGAGCTGAAGTGTCTCAAACCATCGTCGTCGGCGCCGGGATCATCGGCGCTGCAATCGCCTACCAGCTACAGCGTCGTGGCGAGACAGTCGTGCTCCTGGATCGCAACAAGCCTGGGACCGGCGCGTCCTATGGCAACATGGCGAGCATCGCCGTGACTGAGTTCATGCCCGCGTCCCGTCCCGGGATCTGGGCGCAGATGCCGGGATGGATGCTGGATCCCGAAGGGCCGGTCCGCGTTCGTCCCTCCTACGTGCCGAGGCTCATCCCCTGGTTCCTGCGCTTCATTTCCGCCAGCCGCCCTTCGAAGCTTCGCGAGCTGGAGGCGGCTGGCGCGGTCCTATGTCGTCGCGTCTACGAAGACCTGGATGCGCTACTCGCCGAGACCGGGCTCCAGCACATGATCTCCGCCGAGGGATGCCTCAGCGTCTACACCGACGAGGCCGAGTTCAAGGCCGATCACGAACATATCGAAATTCTCGACCGCTTCGGCTTCCGCTACGAAGTTCTGGGAGGCAACGCCATTCGCGACCTCGAACCCGCCATCACCGCGAAGATCGGCAAGGCCGTGCTCTTCCCGGACAACCGCTCCATCGCCAATCCCTACGAACTCGTCGTCGCGCTTGCGGACCAGTTCAAGAGGCTTGGTGGTTCGGTGCAGACCGGCGAGGTCGTGGGTTTCGAACACGACAGCGGTGGCGTCAGCGCCGTGCGCTTGAAGGACGGACGAAAGCTTCAGGCGGGCAGGGTGGTCCTTGCCGCGGGCGCCTTTACCGGGCGTCTTTCCGCCATGTTGGGCGAGCCGATCCCGCTCGAGACGGAGCGGGGCTATCATACTCAAATCCAGGCGCCCGGCGTCTCCATGCGTCACTCTCTCATCTGGCCCGCGCGCGCCTTCATGGTGACGCCGACCGCAGGCGGCATCCGTGTCGGCGGCACGGTCGAGATGGCGGGGCTCGACGCCGCCCCCGACTACCGTCGCGCGAAGGTGCTGGTGAAGCGTGCAAGGGAAGCGCTTCCTGATCTGCAGGTCGAGCAGAGTTCTGAATGGATGGGCCACCGCCCGGCGACGCCCGACACCGTGCCGGTCATGGGCCGGTCGGCCAAGAGAAGCAACGTCTGGTACGCCACGGGTCACGGGCATCTTGGCCTGACCTACGGGGCAACCACAGCCCGCCTGATGGCCGATCTCCTTACGGGCGCGACGCCGCCCGTAGACATGAAACCCTATCGCGCCGACCGGTTCTGAACCGGGGGCGACCAACGAAGGCAAGGGAAACGACAATGCGAACCGAACTCTACATCGACGGCAAGTGGGTCAAGCCCGTCATGGGCGGCTCTTCCACCGTGACTAACCCGGCGACAGAGGAAGTCATCCAGACGATCGCCTCGGCCACTGCCGAAGACGTCGATATCGCCGTCAAGGCTGCGCGCCGGGCTTTCGACAAGGACGGCTGGCCAAAGCTCACGGGAGTGCAGCGCGCCAAGTATCTCCGTGCGATCGCGGAAGGTATCCGCGCCCGGCAGGCTGAGATCGCCAAGCTCGAAGTCCTCGACAATGGAAAGCCGTTTCCCGAGGCTGACTGGGACATCGCGGACGCGGCCGGCTGCTTCGACTTCTACGCGGGTCTGGCCGAACAGCTCGACAACGATCCTGAAGAGATCGTTCCGCTTCCGGACGACCGCTTCACCTCGAAGGCGGTCAAGGAACCGGTCGGCGTCGCAGGCGCGATCATCCCGTGGAACTTTCCGCTCCTGATGGCCGCCTGGAAGGTGGCGCCCGCACTCGCGGCAGGCTGCACGATTGTCCTGAAACCTTCCGAACTAACCTCGCTGACGGCGCTTGAACTTGCGGCCGTCGCGGACGAGGCCGGGCTTCCTCCGGGCGTCCTGAACGTCCTGACGGGTATCGGTTCTGTCGCCGGGCAGGCCATCATAGATCACAAGGGCGTGGACAAGCTGGCCTTCACCGGATCTGGCCCGGTAGGCTCGAAGATCATGGCGGCCGCCGCACGCGATATCAAGCGCATTAGCCTCGAACTCGGCGGCAAGTCGCCGTTCGTGGTCTTCGAGGACGCGGATATCGACGACGCGGTCGAATGGGTCATGTTCGGTATCTTCTGGAACCAGGGACAGGTCTGCTCCGGTACTTCGCGCGTTCTGGTCCAGGACTCGATCTACAATCGCTTCATGGCCCGTCTGGTCGAGGAGACGAAAAAGATCAAGATCGGCAATGGGCTCGACGAAGGGGTCCTTCTTGGGCCGTTGGTATCCAAAAAGCAGTACGAAAACGTCGTCACCGCGATCGAAGGCGCACGGAAGGCAGGAGCCACCGTCGCCTGCGGCGGCGAACGTCCGGAAGGTTTCGACAAGGGCTACTATCTGCAGCCGACGATCCTGACCGACGTGCCGCTCGATAGCGACGCCTGGATCGAGGAGATCTTCGGCCCCGTAGTCTGCGTCAAGCCGTTCAAGACCGAAGAGGAGGCGATCGAGCTTTCAAACGATTCCCGTTTCGGCCTCGGAGCGGCGGTTATGTCGAAGAACGACGCCCGCGCCGAACGCGTTGCGGCCGCTTTCCGTGCCGGCATCGTCTGGATCAACTGCTCGCAGCCCACATTCACCGAAGCGCCGTGGGGCGGCTATAAGGAATCGGGCATTGGTCGTGAACTCGGACGCTGGGGTCTGGACAACTACCTCGAGACCAAGCAGATCACCAAGTATGTGACCGACAAGCCCTGGGGCTGGTACATCAAGTGAGGCCCGCGAGCATGGATTTTGAGAAGCACCTCGATCTTCTCTTGGTTCATTGCCAGGGGGAGCTTGGCCATGTCCTCGTTGGCGGCGCTCCGGAGGTCCCCGGAGCGACCATGCTGGACAAGATGAACCACATCAACAATGTCGACGACAGTCTCCGTCGGTTCGTCACGTTCGAACCGCGTGCAAACGTCGCCATGTCGGTGAACCTGCTCGTCGCTCCGACGCGGTCGGACGCCGACGCCGGCTTCATTGTACTCCAGGCAGATCGCGCCCATCCCATGTCGGGCAGCAATTGCATCTGCGTCGTGACTGCTCTTCTCGAGAGTGGCCGCGTGCCCATGGTCAAACCGGAGACAACCCTCAGGCTGGACACGCCGGCCGGGCTGATCGTTGCCCGCGCCCGCTGCGAGAATGGTCGTTGCGTCGCTGTCAGCCTCGACAACGTGCCGAGTTTTGCAGAGCTGCTGGACCACGAAATCGACACTCCAGAGTGGGGTCGCATCAAGGCAGATATCGCTTTTGGCGGCGTCTACTATGCCTTGGTGGATGTCGGCCAAGTCGGTCTGAGCATTGCGCCAGACAATGCTCGAACGCTCGCCGAGGCCGGGATCGAACTCAAGCGGCTCCTCGTCGAGCAGGTAAAGGTATCGCATCCGACGCTCCCAGGTGTCGACGAGATCGCCTACGTCATGTTCCGCGACAACGAGCCGGATGGCGCTGTACGAACCTGCACTACGCTCCAGCCGGGACGCATCGACCGCTCTCCGTGTGGCACGGGAAGCTCGGCAAACCTCGCAACTCTTCACGCACGGGGTCTCGTCACGGTGGGCGATGCGCGCACCTCCAGATCGATCATCGGTGGCGAGTTCATTGCCGAAGCGATTGGGGAGACCGAGATTGGCGGGCGAAAGGCCGTCCTTCCGCGTATCACCGGACGAGGTTACGTCTATGGTCGCACCGAACTGCGTGTTGAGAAGGACGACCCCTTCAAAACGGGTTTTGCACTATCGGATACTTGGGGACCGCAGGTCGGCCTCCTGAAATGAGGTGAGGAATGACGAAAGCACTCGAAGGGCAAACTATACTCGTAACCGGTGCCTCGGGAGGCATTGGCGCAGCCATCGTCAAACAGCTTGCCGCTGAAGGCGCCCGGCCAATTATCCATTACGGTCGCGACAAGTCAGGCACCGAGGCGTTGCTCTCCGCAATTGGCGGAGAGGGTTGGATCGTTCAGGGTGATCTGTCATCCGATGAAGGCCCGTTCAAACTCTGGGAGAAATCCTTGGCACTGGCGGGACGGATCCATGCGCTCGTAAACAATGCGGGGATCCGCACCGAGATTTCGATCGACGTATCCGCTGCGGACTGGAAGGCTGCATGGCAGCGGGAGTTTCAGATCAACTTCTTCGCCGCCGCAGATCTCTGCAAGGAAGCCATCGGCCACTTCAAGGCGAACGGCGGTGGGCGGATCGTCAACATGGCAAGCCGGGCAGGTCAACGTGGATACACGGCCGACGCCCTGCCGTACGGCTCCACAAAAGCGGCACTCGTCAATCTGACAAAGTCGATCGCCCGCAGCTTCGGCGCCGATGGTGTGACTGCGGTTGCGATCGCACCCGGATGGGTGCGCACCGACATGGCGGAGGAGTTCATCGCCGCGCACGGAAAAGCAGCGGCCGTATCGGACATTCCGATCGGCGAGATGGCCGAACCGAGCGAAGTCGCCGAACTCGTCGCATTCATTCTACGGCCGGGACAGGCGTCGCTCAACGGTGCGACGCTCGACGTCAACGGCGGAAGCTACATCAGATAAAGGGGAGAACACCATGAAGCGGTTCGAGAACAAAGTTGCGATCGTCACGGGTGCAGGTGGGGGTATCGGGTCGGCGATCGCACGCCGCCTGGCGTCCGAAGGCGCTTTGGTCGTGGTCACCGACGTTAACGAAGAGGCCGCTCGGGAGGTCGTGAAGAGCATCGAAGCGGAGGGCGGTGCGGCAACGGTGATCGCCGCTGATATCTCAAAGAAGGACTCCTGCTTCGCTCTGGTCCAGAAGGCTTTCGCTCTCAACGAGCGGATCGACGTTCTTGTCAACAATGCTGGCATCAATCGTCGTGGAAATCTGCTGTCACTGTCGGATGAGGACTGGGATGTTAGCTTCACCGTAAACCTCGACTCGATGTTCCATCTCTGCAGGGCGACGCTACCGCATATGATCGCTGCCGGCGGCGGCGCAATCGTCAACACAGCCTCGCAGTGGGGTCTCTATCCGGCGCCGAACCACATTGCCTACAGCACGACCAAAGCCGCCGTAGCTGCCTTCACGCAAAATCTCGCGCGTGACTACGCGCCGGACAAGATCCGCGTGAACGCCGTCTGTCCAGGCGAAATCCATACGCCGATGCTCGAAGCCGGCGTCAAACGGTCGGGCCGTACGATTGCCGATCTCGACAAGATGGTTCCGTTCGGTCGCATCGGCAAGCCTGACGAGGTTGCCGCGCTGGTCGCGTTCCTAGCGTCCGATGAGGCGGCGTTCATGTGTGGTTCGCTGGTCGAAATCACCGGAGCGCAGGCAGTGGCGTAGCGATCATTATAGAGCGCTGCTCATCGATGCACGCGGCATGCTTTCGATCGGGACAAACACTGCAACCAGTCTCACGCTTTTGCCGGTGCGAGCTGGCAAAGGTTTAGCTGCGTCGGGGTAGATTGCCGCTCGTATCCGGCATGTCGGATTCGTGCGGACGAAGTGCTAGTTGAATAATATTGTGTTTCCGCACGGTTGTCCTATTAAATTAGAAGCTTAGCCAATTCAAGTTAGCGCCCGACAGTCCGAGTATGTTCAAGACCGCCATGTGTGGGCCTTTGTTGAGCACTTCGTCTAATCCATCAGGATAACGGAATCAGAGGTTCAAATACCTCAAGTGGGAAGGTATTTTGCAACCTCGACCACTTTTACGGGCATTGGGCAGAGTACTATAATGTCTAATTCTTTATGAGTGTCTGGGGGTTCGGGATGGGACAATTTTCGCGCCCATTTCGGATATAGGCGGCAAGCAAGAGCCGTTGTTGTCCAGGCCGATATCGAACGAGTGCGGACCGTCTCGGCATGCCTGTTCCATAATTGTTGTTGCGCAGCACATCTGATAATTGCTTTCGCAATTTCATTCAACCAAAGCTCGGCAATCTTTGCCCATGCTTGGCCAGCGCCAGTGAAGCAGCAATACCGGTGATCGGGCGGAACAGGATCAAGGGGTCGTCCTTGGACGGTGCGAAACCTCGCCGTTGCCAAAATTCAGCGGCCTCCTTATCAACGGCATTGACCATCAATGCCCGCCCGCCGATCAGCGCAGCAGCGTGCACACACCGTTCGAGGGCATGCTTCACGAGGCCTGTGCCAATACTCCGGCTGGCCCATTCGGTATCTGTTGCAAGTTGACCGAGAAGCAGGCAGGGAATCGGATCCGGTGGTTGAGAAGACCGCGCAAAGGCACTGTAACGTCAACCTGGCATCGACGATGTGGAATCTGGCGGAGGCGATTGCCCATGCCGCATGGCTCTATTTCGGGTTTCTGCTCAGCCTGCGCATGGTCGAGGATATGCTGGCAGCGCGAGGTATCGTCGTCTCTCATCAGGCCGTGAGATTATGGGCGGAGAAATTCGGCATTCGAAACATCAAACCCAATGCCGGCAATCGGCTAATCCTTGTTCTTCACGGATGACGACTGCGTGTTGTGCGACGCAGCATATTGAGGTAGCTTGCGACGCTCCGCCTCAGCCAAAAGGGACACCGGATGATCATTGAGAGCAAGCGGATCGAGTGCCTGGATGGACTTCGCGGCCTGGCCGCCCTCTGGGTTCTCGTCGGCCACAGCCTGATATTGACGGGCTGGCATCTTCCGATCTTGTCGTCGCCGGATTTGGGTGTTGACCTGTTCATCATGCTATCCGGCTTTTTGATGGTCTTTCACTACCAGCTGCGCGAAGACGCTAATCCATGGGAAAAGCCATCGACCTGGGCAAATTTCTGGCTGAAGCGGTTCTTTCGCATCGCACCGCTCTACTATGTCCTGCTCTGTGTAGGGCTTCTTCTCGGCCCGATGATTTATGAAAGCCGCATGACCATCGATAATTTTCTGGCGCACGGCCCGCAGTTGCCGGAGCGCTATCTGGATGGCACGGTGAGCAATCTGCTGATGCATGTGAGCTTCGCCTTCGGGCTCTTTCCCGGATATGCGTTCCGCACGCCTCTGCCGGATTGGAGCCTGGGGCTGGAAATGCAGTTTTACGCCGTGTTCCCCTTTGTCATGCTGCTTTTGAGAAAAATCGGATGGCTTCCGGGCGCCATCCTCGTCGCGGCGGGGGCGTTCGTCTTTTCGAAATTGATCGGAGCCGCGCATGTGAATTTCCCCATGCCGTCGTTTTTGCCGCTGAAGATGCACGTATTCCTCTGCGGCATGCTGCTGGCCAGCGGCCTGTTCGCCAGTGGCCGGCAGAGCATCATGAATGCGCTGCTGGCCGTAGCTCTGGTCATGATCCCCATCGGCGGGGATATGACGCCCGTAAAGATCGGCGTCCGTATTCTACTGGTGATCGGCTTCTTCGCTCTCGTGCATCACCAGCTGTTTCCGGGCCTGCTCGGACGCTTCGGCGGCTGGATTTCACGCTTTCTCGGCAACAGTTTTTTTCACTGGCTCGGTGAACTTTCCTTCGGCGTCTACCTCATCCACCTCATTCTGTTGCAGCCCATTGCCGCGTTTGTCATCCGGGAACTGGGCGACGACATATCGGCATCAACCCGCTTCTTCATCGTCTTTTCGACATTGATTCCGCTTGCCTATGCGCTTGCTTATATCGGATTTACGAGGATCGAAGGTCCGGGCCAGAAACTCGGCCGGAAGGTGCTGAACCGTATTGGCAGGCGTTCGCTCAAGGCGGCCTGACCTGCCTCTCGCTCTTCCCGAGGTGCGTTCACACGGAAAGACGACGTCCTCCGCGAAAAGGCGAACACGGGAATAGCGGGACCTATCGCTGCGCAACGGGTAGGGCGGCAGCCAATTGCAATTATTGTGATCCGGACGGTATCTTCTCATGGCGATCCGTGGCCCCCAACAGGGCGTCAACCACGTCTTGATGATAGATATTTCTGTCGAAACGGTTGTCGGCTGCCAGTTGCATGAGACCGGCGAAGGCCACCTTGGCCGGAGGCCTCTTGCCTTCCCCACGAAGATAAGCAGACAGGCGGCGGTAGTCTGCTCCAGCCTTGATTTCGAGGGGATTGCCCGCGCCGATCTTTTTTAACGGCCACCACGACCAGCCGATACCGTTCCTTTCCTGCAGTGCGACGGCGCGCGCGTACCAATCATTGTTGTTCTCGCCGGACTCGCCGTTCCATAGCGGCATGTCGTATTGTTCCCGCAATTTCAGGAATGGCTCGATCGACTCCTGCGTGGTGGGGGTCCAGTATTTGTGGAAGCTCAGCGCCGTGTTGCGATCGGCTATCGGCAATATACCGAGGTAATTATTGCCCCAGCAATTGCCCTCGATGATCAGCATATGATTGGTATCGATCGCCCGTATGGCGCGGATGGTGCGTTCATAGAGATCGCGCAGCGGCTCGTTGCCGGTTTCGCGGCAGCCACCTTTATCGTTCTTGTCCTGAAAACCCCAGTTTGGCTCGTTGAGCAGATCGTAACCCGCAATGGTCGGCTCATCCTTGTAGCGCCGGGCAATCTCGCTCCAAAGTGCGATCATTTTCTCCTGATTGTCGCGACTGTCCCAGAGGGAGGGCTTGTCCGGATCGCGATCGGAAATAGCAATGTCATGACCCTGGCCACCCGGAGTAGCGTGCATGTCGAGGATCAGGAACATGTTGTTGGCTTTCAGCCAGGCGATCAGCGCATCGACACGCCGAAAGCCCTCTTCGTTCCAGACGATCCTGCCCGTGGCGGTGCTGCCGGGCGTGTCCTTCATGAACAGGTTCCAATGCATCGGTAGGCGCACGCTGTTGAAGCCCCACTTGGCCATCGCGTCGATGTCGGCTTTCGTCACGGCGTTGTCGCGCCAGGACTGATAGAACTGCTCGGTCTTTTTCTCACCGATGATCCGGGAAATGCGGCCGCGAATGATATGCTGCGCCTTCAGATTGGATAGGCCCATCATATAACCCTCCTGGACCATCCAACCTCCCAGGCCCAGCCCGCGCAAGATCAGGGGATTACCCTTGCCGTCCACGATTTGCTGATGGTCCGCACGAACAAATCCCTGCGCGCGCGCGGACGGTGCAAGCGAGATCAAGCAGGCGACAAGCAGGCTGATTAGCCAGAGCGGAAAATGCCTCATGAAATCCGGTCCTTCGAAAGTTGACACTATGTCGGCGGGCGATGCCCTGGCAGGATCGGACACGAACAAAGTGTCTTTCTTTAAGCATTGATCGGACCTTGGAGTGAACCCCCGCGGCTGGACCACGCTCAAGGGAAAAACTGATATGCTCCCTGGGCCTTGAACGGAGATGGCTTATGAAATCACGAAGCCATACCGTTTATAGCTGCATTCATGTCGCGCTGGATTATGCTCCGATGTCCGTTCGCCGGAGCAATAAAGGGGCGAATTTCGCCCCTTTACTAGAGTTGCCCAAGAGGCATGTTTCCATCCCCAGCCGGTTATCCGGCATTGCCTCGGCTGGCCTGCTGCCGCGCCCAAGCGATCCCATCGGCAAGCGACTCCGCCTTGTAGGACAGGTCGGTTCCGCCAGAAAATGCCGCCATGAATCGCCGGATCTTGCCATAGCTGTTGTCGAGGACAGCATGTGGTCGTCCGAGCAGCAGCGAGCATATGTGCACATGCAGGCGATCGGTCACGATCGCGCGCCCGCGCGAAATCTGCCGAATACCGCGCTGGAAGCGGTTGTGCGCGGCCGCATCGAGCTTACGTAGCCGCGCCTCCGCGGGCTTGAGCGCCAGGAACGCTCCCGCCGCGCCAAATGCCTTGGAAAGGCGCACGCGCCTGGCGGATTCGGTTGTCCAGTCTTCCATCGGAATGTCGGGAAAGGCCGAGAGATCGGCATTGCCAGCTTTTTCGAGATCCGTCCGCAGCATTCCAAGCACGGGGAATTCGGACGCCGCAGGCGGGAGCGCGCCGATGGAGAAGGCCATGTCCGGGCAGAGGCGCACAATGCAATCGAAGTGCTTGTGCGCGAATTCTTTCGATTCCTCATCGCGGACCAGCAACACGAAGTTCTTGTGGCGTCCGATGATCCGCGCGCTCTCGTCCAGGCGGGCCTGCGAATTATAATGGATCGACTGGGGAAACTGGATGACTTGACGATTGGGGAACCGCTCGAGCACGCGCTCGCGGAAATCCTGATGCGCGGGCCAGATGTCGCCGAAATTGCCGCCGCCATGGATGAAGATCGGTCCCGTCGGCATGACGCGTTCAAGATCATCGGGCGAGAAATCGTTTACCCGCGAAACATAGGCCGGCCGCTTACCGTGCCTATCCTTGAGATAAGCCATTTCCCCCAACCAGATGGCCGAGTCGCCGCAGTTGCGGATATCAGGAAAGTCAAGAATCGCCACGGGCTCGTCTTTGGTGACATAGTCCTTCAGGCAATCGTGAATCATGTCCTGCAATTTTGCGATCAGGACCAGATTTGATTGTGACGTCATTCCCCATTCCCCTTTACTGGTATTGCAAACTACGCGGCAGGAAATTTGCGGCGCATTCTTCAAGCGAGACGAAATTTTGGAAGGATCTTGCCAAGGATATTCCGGACCTCCGTTTCGGGGCCGGCCGGTCGCTGCATCGATATCCAGAGCAACAAGCTTGATCCGCAGTACAGAAAACCACCCAGCGCAATCAGGATCACCAAGTCCAGCGTGAGCATGACCTTGTCAGTTGTGTAGGTCAGATGGCCGGCGGCAAGAGAAACCCCCGCCGCCATAACGGCGACGCTTATGAGCGCGCGCAGGTTCACCGACAGCTGCTTCAACACCGTGACGCCGATGAAGCGCCGCACCAGCATCATGTTGATAAATGTGCTGAACAATCCGGTGAAAACGCGGCCAAGGATGACCCCCGGAAGCCCATAGAAAATCAGGCCGGCGATCATGATCGGAACCCGGATACACAGCATCTGGCTGTCGCGGATGAACAGCACCCGTGTCTCACCCTTTGCCATGCCGAGCGGCTGCACCAGCGAACCCAATGTCTGGAGCGCGAAAACCGCGGCGAGCGACTGGATGATGAAGACGATCGGCACCCATTTCTCACCCAGCGCGAGCCTGACCAGTGGATCGGCGACCACCGCAACCCCGATACCGGCGGGAAGTGCGACCGCGGCGACCAGCGCCTGCACACGCTGATAGGCAGCGGCGAGACGTGACGGATCGTCGCGAATGCTGGAGAAGGCGGGGTAGATCGTCTGGGTAAGCGGCGCGGTCGCTTCGCGCGTGGGCATCATGGCCAGGTTGCTGCCGACGGAATAATAGCCGAGCGCGACCCCGCCGAGCATCTTGCCGACCAGCAGATAATCAAAACGCCAGTTGAGCGTGCTGACGATTTGGCCGGCCGTGAGCCACGCGGAGAAGGAGAAGAATTCCCGCATGTGCCGGAATGTGATCCTGGGCCAGAACGGCAGTACGAGATAGGAGACGATGACGTTCGTAGCCTGGCTCACCAGCGTCCCGATCACCAGCGCCCAATAGCTGTGATAGATGACGGCGATTGCCACGGCAGCGACGAAGCCCGTGAACTTTTGCGAGACGCTGAGGACGAATTCCTGCCAGAAGATCAAATCGCGCTGCAACATAATCCGGCGCGGGTTGGTCAAGCCGCCCATCAGCATGCTCAAGCCCAGCGCAAGCATGACGCCGAACAGCCTTGGCTCATCGAACAGTTTGGAGGCCGGGTAGGCGCAGACCGCAAACAAGAGGCAGAGGAGCAATCCCCGGGCGGCGTTGAGTGTCCAGGCGGCGCTGAAATGCGATTCCTCGGGCTTTTCGTGCCGGATAAGTGCCTCGGCAAGCGAAAATTCGGTGACGGTAGTGACGATCAACAGGATCGTCATCCCCAACGCGACGACACCGAAATCAGAGGGTGCCAGGTACCGCGCCAAGACGAACGTGCTCAGCATCGCCAGCCCGTTCACAATCGCCCGCGACAGGCTCAACCACATGCTTCCCTTGAAGAGCCGCCCGGTGATGCTGGTCATATTGTGCTCAAATCCCACTGCTCGACGCCGTAAGCGCCCCGTTTTATTCGCAAAAATATTCCGTGAAGCCACAACCGTTCATCACGGGCCGGAACAACAACAGCTCAAAATCATGCCATGGTCGGAAACAAATGATGGACCCCAGTAACTAGGGGTCACTTAGTCCGGAGATTCCATTTGTCAATTTTTCTCCGTCTTTTTTAGGCCGTGTCATCGGACTAGGGCTGGTCCGGGGATGCCGGACCCGCGAGGAAGAAGGGAACTCCTGCTAAACCTTGGCCTAAATGCCGGAAACAGAAGAATGCATGGCGAGACGACCGCATCGGAGCCGCAACCCAGCTTTTCAGGGGAAAGTGGTGCTTGCAGCCATCGGGAGTGAACAGACGCCGGTGGAATTATCCCGGCAATTCGACATGCACGTCAATTAGATCAGAATGTCATGCTGCAATGCAATATTTGTCTTTCCCTGGACAAAATCGGGGGGTAGCCTAGATGAGCATCAAGTTCGCCTTTCAGTTCGCATCGGATGACAGGCCAAATATGCAATTCACGGACGCCAAAGGAGACGCTGGCGTCATAGGGCATGTCAAATCACTCAGACGGAGTACGTGATTGCTGGCTTCCGAAGCGGACGATATCGTTTTTGAGCATTTAAGTGAAAACCGATCGAGAGCTGCGCTGAGAGGGGCATTCTGGTCGGCGCTGGACACCTTGATACCGACCGTGCTCAACGGTCTGGTTTTCATCGTCACATCGCGATTTCTACAGCCACAGGATTTCGGCCTTGTGGCGCTGGCTTTCAGCATTGTGAGTTTTGCCGCGGGCCTTGGGCCAACCGCCTTTGGCGAAGCGCTGATCCAGCAAAAGTCCATTAGACGAAGTCATCTCGATACGGTTTTCTGGCTATCGTTTTTTTCGGCGGCACTTCTCTATGGTGTGTTGTTCGTCTTGTCTCCGCTACTTGCGCATTCACTGGGGCATGATGAAATCGTCGGCCTCTTGATGATTATCGGATTGAAGATCTTCTTCGACATGATGATCATCGTTCCGAATGCCCTGATCGGAAGGACGATGTCCTTTCATTTGGTGGCAACGCGCACGGCGATTTCCACCGTTGTTTCCGCCATCATCTGTCTGTCGCTGATACTGGCCGGCTTCGGCCTGTGGGCACTGGCGATCGCGCAGATCGCGGCGCCGGCGGCAGCTTGTGCCGCAGCTTTCTGGGGCGCAGGCTGGCTACCCGGCGTCCGGATCAAGCTTAGCAGTCTACGTGAACTGCTGCATTACGGCATCTTTGCTTCAGGGAACCGGTTCCTGCAAACCATGAATCTGGACCAATTGATCATTGGGACGTTGGTTAGCCCCGCGGCACTCGGTATTTATAATTTCGCGAGACGGCTGTTTGAAATGCTCAACAACGTTGTCGCCGGCGGCTTGACCTCGGTCACCCACGTTCTTCTCTCTTCCCTGCAGCACGACCAGAACAAGGTCCGCGACGCGTTTCTGATGACGACCTTCGGCTGCTCGCTCATTTCCTTTCCGGCGTTCATGGGACTTGCAACGGTGGCTGGCGACGCCATCCCGCTGATCTTCGGACCGCATTGGGCCACAGCCATCTGGCCGGTCCGTTTCTTTTGCGTTATCGGACTGATGAGCAGCATCGGCGTTGTCCAGGCGTCTCTGATCACAAGCCAGGGACGATCGGACTGGTGGTTTTACTATCAACTGGCCCGCAATATCGTTACGATCCTGACGGTCCTTCTCCTTTATAAATACGGTGTTGCCACCATTGTCTTTGCGCTGATGCTCGAGGTGTTGCTGATGTGGCCCGTAACGCTGTGGATGGTTTCCCGGCTGATCGGATTGAGCATCGGGGAGTATTTTGTCCAGTTTCTGAGACCGACGGCGGCCTATCTCGGCATGCTTGTCGTCGTGCTGGCGGCGTCGACGGTGTTGGGTGACTGGCCGCCGGTGTGGCGACTGGTCACCGAGATTTTGGTCGGCGGCATCACATACTCAGGTCTCATATTCCTATTGTGCAGGGAAAGAATCCTCTTCCTCGTGCGAACGACGCTGCGAGGCCACCGAACAGAAATGCGGTAGTTGCGATCGGGAACCGCAGACCGAAAGCGGCAGCGTTTCCCGACATTTTCTCAATTCCGCGATTGCGATTTCGACTCTCAAAAAGAGGAAACACAATGACGCTGATCACATTCATCATCCCAGTTAGGCACCAGGAAAATTCGAACGACTGGGCTTCCCTAAAGAGTAGGCTATCGCAAACGATCGCGTCGATTGCAGGCCAATCAAATAGCGATTGGCGCGCCGTTATCGTAGCCAACGAGGGTGCGGACCTCCCCGATCTGCCGCCGCAATTTTCGGTCGAAAGGGTTACCTTTCCACCAAACCAACTTTACGATCTGAATGGTCCGGATCGTGAAAAAGCCTATGACGCATTCCGCCTGGATAAAGGCCGCCGTGTGCTGAGCGGAATGCTCTCTGCTCGTGACACGCGGTTCTTTATGATTGTCGATGACGACGACTTCGTCAGTGCGAATATTGTCGCCTTTGTCGCCAAGCATCCCAATGCAAACGGCTGGAAAATCGAGAAAGGTTACATCTGGAGCGAGGGCGGTCGCCTGCTTCTGCACCAGAACGATTTTTCAAATTTCTGCGGCACATCCTTGATCGTGCGTTCGGATCTTTACCGCCTTCCCGCAAGGTTCGAGGATGCCGATATCGACCACATGAAATCGATGATGGGCAGCCATGTCCGCGTTGGCAAGGCACTTGCCGAGGCGGGTAGTCCGCTCGAGGCGCTGCCCTTTCGAGGCGCGATCTATCGAGTAGGACACAGCGGCGCTCACAGCAAATCGCCCAGTCTGCTCAGGACGCATTTCCTGAGCACATTCGTCCTTTGCCGCCCTCACCGACTGCTCCGCAATCTCTCGCGGGTGCGCCTGCTCAATCACGGCTTGCAGAAGCAGTTCTTTGGCGCGAGGGCGGAGGGATAAAGCTCGCAATCCAGTCACTCAACGGGACGTCGACCAATGCCGGCTGATGAGACAAGACATAGATACGCCTCCCTGGATGCGATGCGCGGTCTGGCTGCGTTCGCGGTCGTCGTTTATCACCTTCAGAGGCCATATGCTCCCTCGGCCTATGTCGCGGTCGACTTCTTCTTCGTTCTCAGCGGATTTGTCATTGCCCGGGCCTATGGCGAAAAGCTTGCAAGCGGCATGACTGTCCTGGCATTCATGAAAGCGCGATATTTGCGTCTTTATCCGCTTTTCCTGATTGGCAGTTTCTACGGCCTTGTCCAATTGCTCTTACATTGGCAATCGTCCGGGGAAAGCCGCGCGGATCTGTTGGCGAGCCTGATATCGACCGCATTCATGTTACCCTCACCCAGTTTCGTGACGAGGTCGGCCGCCGATCTTTGGCCGCTCTATCCGCTGAACGGACCTGCCTGGTCGCTGTTCTGGGAACTGCTGGCAAACCTCATATTTGCACTCGTGCTGTTCAGATTGAAAACGCGAAGCCTCGCCGTCATCGCCGTTGCTTCACTGGCAATGCTCCTTGGCTCGGTCTTCGTGCATAGGTCGCTTGACCTTGGCTGGGAATGGCGGTCTGTCGACGGTGGCTTGGCTCGCGTTTTCTTTTCGTTCACGGTCGGGATGATTATTTACAGGCTCAGAAGTTTCCATGGGATCGGACGCACCGTTAACACCTATTTCGCCGTCCTTCCGATTGCCGCGATTTTCGGACTGCTTTTCCTGCCCACGGACTCGCTGAAATTCGCGCTGCCGTTTTGCATTCTGATCTCTCCGCTCATCGTTTTCGCAGGCACGATGCTCGAAGTCCCCGCGAGATTTCAGCGGCATTGCATTTTTCTCGGCTACCTGTCCTATCCCGTCTACATGTGCCACCGGGGCTTTACCGAGATCTATGGCCACCTTCTCCGCAGCGTGCAGATCCCGCCTTTCGCTTATATCCTTCTCTATATCGCGTTGATTTCCGTGATAGCCTTTCTGTCCGCGCAAGCGGCTGCCGTTCTCATGAAATTTGCGGTGTCATGGAAAAACACACCCGCAAAGGCAAGCGCGAGCGCGCCTGGCCCCTAGATGGTCGTTGTACCAATGGCTGGCATCAGCACAGAACCCTCCACGTACCAAATATTTTCGCAATCACTTTCCCGTCTTCGCGTCGCAATTGCCCAAACACCGTTCTTTTTTCCTCCGAACAATCAATGAGATCGAAAAAAATGCTTTCATTTTTCTCGATGTTGCCAAGGAAGAAGACCTCTTTTCGTATGACTGGCCCCTTGGCGGGAAACCAATTCTCCAGGGCGCGATCGGCGAGTGCCTGAAATTCGGCAAAGTAAAATAGTCCCGCACCGTTGAACTCCTGTGAGATGCTGGGAGCGAATTTAAAGGTTCGGATCGGCTTGTCGGCAAGGACGGGAAGCCCGAAATGCCTGCTCAACCGTCCATTCCGGATACTCGCGGCATTTTGGGCCAGAAGGCTTAATTCGAACCACTGTGCTTGTGGCTCGCGCAATGTCACCCGCGCGATGGAGTGATTGTTGCCTTTGATCGTTCTGTGAACGAAAGTCGAGATTAGTTCGACCGTGCCAATGCTTCGGTCATCAACGGACAATTCGTGTCGAGTCGATGTCTGCGTCCGGGAGACTGCGGACATTGTCGAATGGATGGTCAGAATGTCGTTCGCTCGCACGGCGTTGAAGCGTGCCGCCGTGAGCGACGTCGCACAGATCGCGGCGTAGGCTTCCTCTCCATCGGCCGTTCTGAAATCCGCGGTGTCCAAGCCGAGATGACGCGCAAGCATCAGCCAGTGGCGATGGCCGAGTTCCTTCATCAACCAGGTCTCCGACAGCCCCGAGCCGTTCAAATGGGGCATGCCGATAAGAATATGCGGATCAAGCGCTCGCTCCATGAGGTCGCGCACGGAAGGTCCGGATGTTGGGAAATCGAGAAGGGCTGCGCTCATGATCAGGCGTTGACCGCTTGTTTGGGAGACGATGTCTGCGCCGAAAGCCGCGCTGCGAGATGCCCAACGACATGTTCGGCATCCTTGCCGACACTCAGGAAGCGGCCCGAGCCCCAGGTCCACAACCAGGGAAGGCCGAGCACGTAGACACCATCGACGGCGGTGACGCCGCGGCGGTGGACCGGATAGGCATTGCCGTCAAAGATTGGCAGGCCGATGAAGGACCAATCCGGGCTGAAACCCGTTGCCCAGATGACGGCGGTAACACCTTCGGCCTTGAGATCGAGATCCGCCGGTTCGGTCTCCGGTTCCCAAAGCGGCACATAGGGGTTGCCGGCGGGCGCATCGATGCCCTTTTTGGCGATGTGGCGGTCGATCAGTGCGTTGATGCCGTTATAGACCCGGTCGGCACCGTCGAGATTGGTTCTCAGGCTCGGTTCGAACAGCATTTTTCCACCGGCGACACCCTTCATGCGGCCATAGAGCGACATTCCTTCCAGCGCGAATTTGCGCAGATCGATGTCGCGCCCACCATCCCGCCCGGTGAGGTAGTGGTTGGTGTCGTGCTTCTTCTTGTTCATGCCGTCCTTTTCGACGGTAATATCGTACTGGCCGATATCGGACAGCCAGTCCACCACGTCGCGGCCACGATAGAAGCGGGCGCAGCGGGGTGCATTGCCGGTAACGAGATGGACCTTGCGGCCGGCCAGATGCAGGTCCTCGGCGATCTGGCAACCGGACTGGCCGGAACCGACGACGATGACGCCGCCTTCCGGCAATTGCCCGGGATTGCGATAGGCGGCGGTATGCATTTGCAGGATATCGTCCGGCAACCGCTCGGCGGCACGGGGAATGGCTGGATCAGCGTAGAGGCTGGTGGCGATCACCACGCTATCGGAGGTGACCGTTCCGGCGGAGGTCTCGATGCGAAAGAGATCACCATCGCGTTCGAGAGCGGTCACGGTGGTCCGTTCGAAAACCGGTGCATCGACCTTGGCGACGAAACGGTCGACATAGGCCAGGATTTCATCCTTGACCATGAAGCCATGCGGGTCTGCGCCATCATACGGATGATCCGGCAGTTGGCATTGCCAGTTGGGCGTTACCAGGCAGAAGGCGTCCCAGCGTTCGTTCTTCCATTTATGGGCAACAGTTTTCTTTTCGAAGACGACATGGTCGAGTCCGTGAGCTTTCAGGTAATGACTGGCCGAAAGTCCGGCCTGGCCGCCGCCGATGACAACGCAGCTGTAATGGGGCTTCAGGATTTGATTGGCCATGGGAGTTCCTTTCACAGGATGAAGGTTTCGCAGTACACGGTGGCAGCCGTGGCGGTTAAAAAGGGGAGGGCGGCTTGTTCGATGCGGGCTAGCTGCCCAAGTGCGAGCGAACAGGGATGACCGTATTTCGCTTCTACCCGGTCGCTGGCGATCGTCAGTGCCTTGCGGCTGCGCGCAAGGAAATCGGAGAGCGCATAGGTTTCTCCCTCAGTGAAAAAATCCGTGATGACGAGCGATGGCGAATAGCAGCTTTCCTTGCGGCCATCCGGCCAGGCAATGACAAAACGCATCTCAGGCATGGGCGGCCTCCAGTAGGCGTTGATATGGGTCGATATGCGCGGCAGCCGTCCGTTGCCAGCCGTGGCGGGCAGCAACCTCGAGACCCCGCGGAATAACGCGCTCCCGCACCGGCGCGATAAGCGCCAGCGCCATGCCCTCGGCAATCGAGGCCGGGTGATGCGGATCGCACCAGATCGCATCTTCAGGACCCAGATATTCGGTGAAAGGTGCGATTGAGGAGACAACCACGGGCACGCCGCTTGCCATCGCTTCCAGTACGACGAGGCCATACCCTTCTTTGATGGACGGAAAGACCAGGGCGTCGGCCATCCGGTAGAGATTGGGCATGTCCGCATCGGCAATCGGGCCGATGACATGAACGGCCGCGCCATGGTGGCTGCCGAGGCCCGCGAGTGCCAAATGGAACTCCTCCTGATAGCCACGATGATCGAGCAGGGAAGCGCCACCGGCAATGACCAACTGTGCATCTGGCCGGATGGCACGGACCTGCCGGAAGGCCTCGAGAATGCCGAGCGTGTTCTTGCGCGCCTCGATGCCGCCGACGCTGAGAAAGATCGGACTGCTCGTGAGCTTCAAGCTATCGCGGAGCGCCGCCTGCTCGCCGTTCCATGCCGGGGAAAAACGTACGGTGTCCACGCCGTTGCCAACGATCGCGGCATCCACCCCACACTTGTCTCTCAGTATCTTTTGCCACAGGCTGCTGACGGTGAAGAAGAGATCGGCCTTGTCGATGGAGCGGTCCTGCAATTCCGCCAGCCGTGCGTCGGAGAACTGATCGATGTGGTGGACGGTGCGCGCAAAGGCGGAGATCAGGCCACGCTCCTTCAACGTGGCCAAGGCATTGCCGGAAATGCCGTCATGAGCGTGGAAAATATCGAACTCGCGCGCCGCCGGGCCTTCGAAATAGCTGACGTAATCGCCGATCCGCTGCTCGACCATGGCGGTCATATCCACTGGTGCCGGTTCGACCGGAATGCAGACAGCGCGGCAGGCGGGCGTGCGGAAAAAGCCGGAACCTCTCGCATCTGGCGCGTGCAGCACCACCTCATGGCCGAGTGCCGTCAGCGCCTCGGAAAGCTGCATGGCATGTACGACGCCACCACGCGGATTGGTGGAGTGCGAAAGCATGGCGATGCGAAGCGAACCGCTCATGCTGCGTCCTCCCGTCTGCCAAGCCGGAGAAGCGGCGTCTCGGCATGGTCACGGATCACGGCGCGCTCGATCCCGTCGGTGATTGCGACCGCGCTTCCGGCGACGATCCCGCCGATCGCGGCAGCGCTGATATTGCGGGCAGCAAAGCGGCGAATGACGTCGCCTGCTTTCTCCGGGGAAACGGAGATGAGATAGCCGAAGCTCGGGAAGGTGGCGAGCCAACGGTCGAGCGCAACACCCTCAGGTAGTGGAATGGCGGATACGTCGATCTCGATGCCGACTCCAGAACACTCGGCCAGCATGATTGCCGTGCCGATGATGCCGCCCTGACTGATGTCCTTGGCCGCGAGCGCCAACCCGGCCTCGGCGATCTCGGGCAGGATTTCGAGGTCGCGGCGCAGCCGCGCCGAGGGCGCATCCGTTGCCGCTTCCCAGTTGTTGAAGGGCTCGCGATAGCGGCCGCGATGATCGATGGCGGCGATCAGGACGTCGCCCGGTTTCGCGTCGAAGCTGGTGAGAAGCTTTTTCGCTCGTCCGAGGATGGCGACTGAAAGCTGGCTGCGATCGGTGCGGATGTTCGTATGGCCGCCGACGATGGGTACGCCGAAGGTCCTGGCGGCCGCTCGCATGCCTTCGAGTACGGGTGCGGCTTCCACCTCGCCATTGGCCCAGACGGCATCGACGACGGCGATCGGCCGGCCGCCCATGGCGACGACATCGGAGATGTTGACCATCACCCCGCACCAGCCGGCAAACCAGGGATCGGCGGCGACGAATTCGTTGATGAAGCCCTCGATGGCAAAAAGTAGATAACCGTCACCGTCGGGAAGAGCGGCGCAATCGTCGCCGACTGCAACCGGCTGGCCGGCAAGTCCGAGACTAGCGGCAACGGTGCCGATATCCGCCTTAGCAGCGATGCTGCTCGAGGTAGTCAGCCTGGCTGCCAGTGCCTTGATATCGATCGCCTCGGCCATTACGCGGCTCTTTTCGACAAGGCAACGAGGCCAGCTTCCGGCGTTGGGCAGGGCGGGTAAAAGGCAAGGTCCGCTTTCATCCGAAGATGCGGTCTGCCGTAGATCTCGAATTCCTCGATCACCTCCCAATGCAGCCGGCGAAAGAGCAGGCCGTTCTGCGCCTGCACATTGGCAAGGAAGGTGTGGCAGCCCATCGCATTGGCCGAGGAAACGGCGAGCTTGATCAGCGTCGCGCCGAGCGCGCCGATCTTGCGGAAATCCTCATGCACCGCGAGCCGCGAACCCCACCAGATGCCGGGCTCTGGCTGATGGATGCGCACCGTGCCGACCAATCTGTCGGCGGCGACCCCCATCATCGACAGCGCCACGATCGGGATCGCATGATCATCGATTGCGTCGCGGTCGTCGCCTTCGAAGATGCCCTGCTCCTCGCAGAAGACGGCGCGGCGAAGCGCGTGGGCTTGGCGCCGCTCCCAGTCGGAGGTGGCGAACTTCACCTGGAATTCATTGGCGCTATAGGGCGCAAAGGGTTCGATGATCATTTCGTCAGCGTCCTTTCATAGGTGGAAAGGGCCGAGCAGGCGCCGCATTTGCCGCAGCCAGCCTTGATGTCGACGGCCTTCAGACCGCTGTCCACCAGCATCTTCGAGAGTGGTCCGAGGATCGAATGCATGAAGTCCGGTTTCGGGGCCGGATGGCTTTCAAGTGGTGTGCCGGAGATCGGAACAAAGGGTACGACGAAAGGATAGACCCCGATGGCGACCAGTTTTTCGCAGATGTCGAGAATGGCTTCGCGCGTGTCGCCAAGACCGGCGAGAATATAGGTCGAGACCTGACCCCGGCCGAAGACGCCCACCGCCGCCTTGAAGGAGCGCATGTATTTCTCGATCGGCACCTGCGCCTTGCCCGGCATGACACGGGCGCGGATTTCCGGCGTGACGACCTCGAGATGCATGCCGAGCGCATCGACGCCAGCGTCCTTCATGCGCGAAAACCAGATGTCGTCTTCCGGCGGCTCGCACTGCGCCTGGATCGGCAGAGCGACGGCCGCCTTGATGGCGCGCGCACTTTCGGTGAGCACCGCGGCTCCCCGATCGTCGCCCTTCGGTGTTCCCGTCGTCATCACCATATGCTTGACCCCGTCGAGCTCGACGGCTGCTTTCGCCACCTCGGCAAGCTGTTCCGGCGTCTTGTGGGCGACAGTGCGGCCCGCCGCCAGCGACTGGCCGATCGCGCAGAACTGACAGGTCTTGGCGCGGCTCTGATAACGGATGCAGGTCTGAAGAACCGTGGTCGCCAGCACGTCGCGGCCATGCAGCACGGCGATCTGCGAATAGGGGACACCCTGCGCCGTCGATCGCTCGTAAAAGCGCGGGCGCAATGGGAAGGAGACTTCGCCGAGCACGCGGCCATCGCGGCTGATGCGGCTTTTACCGCTCTCGTCTGGTTTCTCGATCAGATAGGGGCTTTCGAAGGCAGGCGCGGTGTGCACCGGCACCATGACCGTCATGCCGTCGATCGTCAGCGCCTTGTGGTCGGAAGGACCAGCGCCGCCACGGCGGCTTTCATGCCCTGCCTTCGGATCAACGAGCCGGGCTCCGAAGGACTGCAACTCGTTGATCAGGGTCTCGGTCGGAAGACGTGTCTGGTTCTCCATCGGTCTTGATCCTTGTTTCGGCTGTTTCGAGAGAGTGTTTTGAGGTGACCATCGGGTGGGTCTCGCTGGTATCGATGACGAGATGCAGCAGCTCGGGGCGGGCATAGTGGCCAACCGAGTCCATCATCCGCTTGCGCTTGACGATCAGACTCATGTCGAGATCGGCAATCAGGATGCCTTCACCCTCTGTAATCGGCGGGGCGAGATGCTTGCCCTCGGGTGAGATGATTGCCGTCATGCAGCCGCCGCGCAGCGCCTTTTGCAGGCTTTGATCGGGTGTAATCGAAACGATCTGCTCATCCGTCAGCCATCCGGTGGCATTGACGACGAAACAGCCGCTTTCGAGCGCGTGATGGCGGATCGTTACCTCCATCTGCTCGGCGAAGATCGGGCCCACCATCGAGCCCGGGAACTGGGCGATGTGGATTTCCTCGTGCTGCGCCATGAGAGCGTAGCGGGCCAGCGGGTTGTAGTGCTCCCAGCAGGCGAGCGCGCCGAGCCGGCCAATGGCGCTATCGACGACCTTCAGGCCCGAAGCATCGCCCTGACCCCAGATCATCCGTTCATGGAACGTCGGAGTAATCTTTCGACGTTTCAGGATGAGTTTGCCGTCGGCGTCGAACAGTAGCTGTGTGTTGTAGAGCGAGCCATGGTCGCGCTCGTTGACGCCGAGCGCCACGACGATGCCATGGTCGCGCGCCGCGGCGGCAACTGCCTCTGTCGCCGCACTCGGAACGGTGACGGCTTCCTCATAGAGGCGAAGGTGCTCACGGCCGGACGAAACCGGCGGCAGCACGAAGGAGAAATAAGGATACCAGGGGACGAAGGTCTCGGGAAAGACGATGAGTTCAGCGCCTTTGGACGCGGCTTCGCGAATGGTCTCCAGCACGCGTGCCAGCGTCTTCTCGCGCGAGGCGAGATCCGGTGCGATCTGTGCGGCGGCGGCCCGGACGATGGATTTTTTCTCCATGACGAAATCCTTCCATTGATTGAAAGAGGCGGAGGAGGGACTCCGCCTCATGGGTCGTCAGAGCGTCCAGGTGTCGAGGATGAAGGCGCCGTCGCGGCGATGGATGAGGATTAGGTCGAGCACGTCGAGCGGGCTGATCGGCTTGATGCCGGGGATCAACGCGCCTTCGCCATGGCCGTAGAGCGCCTGAAGAGCAAAACGGCAGGCGTAGACTTTGCCGCCTTCTTCCATGAACTTGACGATCTGGTTGTTGAAGTTCAGATGGCCCGGAAATGCCTCCGAGCCGAGTGTCGGAAAGCCGCGCTGGACGCCGAGCGTCACGCCAGGGCCATAGAGAAGGATCGAGGTCTCGAAACCCTTCCGCTTCAGGCGCGTCGCCTGCAGCAGGTTGACAAATCCGATCGAACCTTCAAAGGCGACGGTATGGAATGTGACGAGGGCTTTTTCACCTTCGCCGGCCTGTACGTCCTCGAATACCTTTTCCTCGTAATCGACAAGAAACTCGCCTTTTTGATTGGCTGGTTTGGTCACTGCGGGCATGGATGGCTCCTTGGTTGAAATCTGATCCCCATCCGGGGAGCGTCCATTCAATAGCAAGCCGCGTGCCAGATTGATTCTGCACAATTGGCAATCAAATATCACAAATATGCATTCAATTATCCGATCAATTATCGTTAGAAAACTTTGGAGGCCAATTTTCTGGGCAGTTCAGTGCAAAAATAGAATGCATGAAAGTTCAAAATGAATACATGCAATATGCAATCAATCAGTTCCGCAAGGATCGCACTGCTGGCGTGCCGCAAGTGTCATTTCGCTGAAGGGTGAGACATTTTTCGTGACAGAGCATGGCTGCGACAATATACAGTCAATGTGGACGACGAACGACATGGCGAAATCACGATGAAAGACTGGCGACCCGATCTGAGCCGCAGCAACAGCCCTCGCTACATGGCCATTGCCGACCTCATCGAGATGGATTTGCGCAGTGGCCATCTCGTCATTGGGGACCGTCTGCCGCCACAGCGCGAGTTGGCCAAGCATCTGGATATCGATTTCACCACGGTCGCGCGCGGCTATGTCGAAGCACAGAAGCGTGGACTGGTGGATTCGCATGTCGGCCGCGGCACTTTTGTGACGGGTGGCGTCGATAGGGAGCGACGCGGCTTTGCGTTGGATACGGCGCCCGACCCGCGACGTGCGTCCGCCATCGATCTCTCCATGAATATGCCACCAGAGCCGACGGAACCCGATTTGATCGCGCGGATGCGCGAGGGCATCTCGGCGGTCGCTTCCAGCCTTGTTCCGCTTTTGCGTTATCAGGGATTTGGCGGCTCGGGCATGGACAAGGAAGCCGCCGCCGCTTGGCTCAGCCGTCGTGGCCTTGTCCCTTCGCAGGAACGTATTTTCGTGACGCCTGGCGCTCACCCAGCACTGCTGGCGATTTGCGGCCTGCTGGCGAAGCCCGGCGAAACCATTCTGTCGGAAAGCATCACCTATCCCGGCATCCGCTCGATTGCGGCACAACTGCGTCTCAGTCTTTCGGGTTTGCCGATGGACCTTGACGGTATTTTGCCGGACGCCTTTGCCGAAGCCTGCGAGAGATTGAAACCCAAGGGCCTTTATCTCAATCCCACCCTGCAGAATCCGCTGACCCTGACGATTCCAGAGCGTCGGCGCGAAGAGATCTGCGCGGTGGCGCGCAAGTATCATGTGCCGATCATCGAGGACGACGCCTATGGCTTCATTCCGCTGCATGGGCCACCGCCATTCGCGGCAATGGCTCCGGACCTCACATGGCATATCGGCGGCCTGGCGAAATGCATCGGCGCCGGTCTTCGGCTGGCCTATGTCGTTGCGCCGGACACAAAGGCGATTTGGCCCTTTGTCAGCGCCATGCGTGCCAACAATGTCATGGCGTCGCCGCTCAACATGGCCCTTGCGACTCGTTGGATAGAGGATGGCACGGCCGATGCGATCCTGCGTTTCATCCGTAAGGAGGCAACGGCACGCCAGGAAATGGTCGCAGCCATTCTGCCGGCGGGTAGTTATCGTGGCGATCCCATCAGTTTCAACATATGGCTGCCGCTAACGAACGGCTGGACGCGGTCGACCTTCGGCAGCCATATGCGCTCCTCCGGCATTGGCGTTGTTGCCAGCGATGCCTTCACGGTCGAGGGGCAGGCGTCGGAAGCGGTTCGTGTCTGCCTTGGTGGTCCGATCGGCCGGGAAAAGCTTCTGGGGGCTCTTGAATTCATGGGGCATGCGCTCGAAGGTCCGCCCGAGCTCGCGGCATCCTTTTTCTAGTTTCGTCTTCACCGCAAATGGTTTTGCATAGCCGGAGATGGATGAGGAGGAGTGCTGTTCTTCCACGAGCGTGCGATCCCAGGCCGCATATATCCGATCTGGGATCGCTGCAACAACGCCTCTGTTAGGGTTGTTTCCGAACCGTGCCGACAACCAGCCGACCGCTGCTTCCATCGGACAGCTTTACCTTCCCCCATGCTGACATGAGGTCCGGCGCTCTCGTGACGACGGCTTGCCCGGTGCGACCATCCGAGCATTTGATCGAAAGAGTAACCGTCGGGCGGCGATCCCTCAGGTCGTAGGTACCGGAACATTTTGCCGACCGCCGCGACGACTTGACCGAGAACTGGCCGTCGCCGTGCGATGCTCTCGTGTGGCCTTTGAACGTCTCGCCGGAATCCATTTTCGCGAAAAGCGGAAGAACGATGTCACCTTGTTCTCCGCCCTGGGGCTTCCGGGGAGCCGAACCCGTGATCTTCAAAGCCCTCAAAATGCTTGGAGGCATACCGCCATTTTCGGTGAATTGTAGGTAGTCGCCATAGGGGATGGCACCCTTCACGTAAGCGGTGAGCATCCGGCGGCAAAACTCACGGCGGACATTGATTTCTGAAACGCCCATGAGCTTCGCAAGTTTCTCTTGCACGTCCGGATTGATGCCGAGATGGCTGCATTGCTCGATGTTCCAGTTGAGAGTTGCGGGATCGCTCAATCGATTTCTATCATAGTCATACCTCGTGACCGATGCTGCTTTCGCCGACGTGGAAAGAGCCGCCATAGTGATGGCCATCAAAATCATAAGCTTTTTCATTTTGCCCCTTTTTCTCTTGGTATGCTTAGCGCTCGCGTATCGCCTCGGATCAGATTTCAACGACGGGGGAAAACAGATATTCCGGAATTCGGTGCCTGCCGATCCCGATTTCCGCTGTGACCCCACCATTCCCTTAAAGTTGTTTTCATCCGAACTTTTGTCACTCCTTATAAGTGTATTATTCTCCGAAGTTAATCGAGTTTTTCGGCGCACCAGCGACCATCTGCCGCCAGCGTCGTTCGATGATGCTTGGTTCGTCTGCGCGGCCGTTGGCTTCGGCCCATGGCAGGATGTAGAAGTGCGGAACGTTTCAATAGGAGATCTGATTCGGTGCGGTCGAGATATGCCTTTCTAGGTGTTGTTAAGGTACTCAGCCTCTGCGCGGTCGCCCTTGTCTCCTTGGCATCGCCGAAATTATCTGCCGCTGACCGACCATCGGATATTCCGTCATGGCTAAGGGCTCATGTCGGTGAAAGCGACGGCCAAATCGCGCAGCCGGTCTTGCGGAGGGCTCGCGCGCTTTACATGCGAAAGGTGAGCGAAGGCTCGGTCAAAAATCCCTGCTACTTTGCGATGGACGCGACGCGCCCGAACGATCTGGGTGACGGCAAATCGGGCGGCCGCTTTTACACCGTCTGTGAAGCCACGCAGACGTTTCGTGTCATTTCGTCCGGGCATGGCAGCGGCCGCGATTTGAAGGGCGTTGTTGATTTTGCCAATGGAAGACAGTGCGCCCGGAACTTCGGTAACGCGATGGATTCGAACCTGACGGCCGGCGGTGCCTATATGACGGACGAAACGAAGACGACGTTCAAGGGCTACTACCGCGTCCCAGGGACAAAAGATGCGGCCTTGCTTCGCTCGTTCATCCAGTTTGACGGTGAGGGCGAAACGGCAAATGCGCGACAGCGCGCCATCGGCGGGCACGCGGCCGCGGTGGTGGCGGGCATCTGCCTGAAGAAAGATCCGCAGAGCCCCTACGCAAACAGCGATGGATATGTCCCGCTTGGAAAGCTGGTGGAATATGCCGGCGGGCGCAGCGACGGCTGCACCAGTTGGACGGCATCGGACGCCAGCCAGATCCTCTCCATGGTGAAGGGCAATCGGACGACGCTCTACATCTATCCTGAGTCAGCCGATATAAATGCCGTCGCCAAAGCGGTGGCGGGCGGTCGTTCGCCATCGACGGCGGGATTATATTGGAATCAGTCCTGCTTGAAAGAAATCGGCGCTCCGAAGTTCTGGTCGAAAGAAACCCTGGAGCCGATCATTGCTCAGTACAAAATGGATCATCCGGCGCCGCCACCGCGGCCGACACCGATCTGCACAGTGCCGTAACGCCTGTCCTTTGAGGGCGATCCAAAAAGGCGATGCCCTGTCTCTAGTCGTCGGATGAGGAACTGTTATCTCGCGAACGAGGAGCCCCGATGGCAAGCGTTCGGGCGATCACCCCATCAAGGATGACATGCAATGTCTTCACCAGGAATGCCTTCATCCCGTAGATCCTTTCTCAAGAGACTGTCTCGGTCTTGGCACGGACATAGTGCCGCCAGCCGCCGAAGTCGGTGATATCCACCGCGTCCAAAACGGCATGGGCTTCACAGAGAAAGCCCGACACAGCGGTGCCGTCATCCAGTAAGACCTTGCCGATGCCGAGCGGCGCGGGGATTTTCTGGACGAAGCGGCCGAAGGCTTCGGGTGACACCGCCCAGACCTCGACCTCCACGCCCCCGCCGGAAAAGCCCGGCTCACGTACCAGCCCGGGTTTGGGCGGGACAGTTCCCGGCAGTGCAAAGAGACGGTAGTCGCCCGCCGTCCGGCAGGCCTTCAGCTGGTATCCGCCGGAAGAGGTGAGTTCGTGGTTGAGCGGCATGCCGCTCAGATGCGCCCCGACGACGACGATCGGCACCGAGCCGTCATCGGCTTGTGGCACACGGCTTGCCTCGGGGATTGCGGCTACGCGGTCCATGCCCATCCCTGCATTGAGCGCCCGGTGCATGGCGTCGGCGAAGGGGGCGAGGGCGTCGTCGGTAAAGGCCGGGCCGATCAGCGTCACGCCGGCCGGCAGGTGGCCGTCCGCGTCGAAGCCGGCCGGAATGGCGATTGCCGCGCAATCGAGCAGATTGACGAAGTTGGTGTATCGGCCGAAATGGCCGTTCTTCGTGATCGGATCGGCAATCATTTCCTCGACCGTATAGGTGGTCGGCGAGGTCGGCAGCATCAGGATATCCGCCTTCTCCCACTCCTGCCTGGTCTTCTGGCGCAGCGCTTCGAGCTTGTATCGGCCTTCGAAGGCGTCGACCGCGTCATAGGCCTTCGCGCCTTCGATGATGGTGCGCACCGTTGGGTCGAAATCGCCGGCATTGGTGGCGAGAAAATCCTTCACCGCCGCCAGTCGTTCGGCGACCCAAGGGCCGTTGTAGAGCAGTTCAGCTGCCTGCCGGAATGGCACATAGTCGAAGGGAACGATGGTGGTGCCAAGGGTGCGCGCCCTTTCAATCGCGGCATCATAGAGGGCTTCGACTTGCTCGTTGCCGAAGAATTCCCGCTCGGCTCCGTCGAGCACACCGATCCGCAGCCCCGAAGCGGGCAGGCGGGCGGGAGCTGCCTTGCGGGAAAACGGATCGGCGGCGTCATAGCCCTCCATCACCTTGCGGATCGCGACGCCGTCTCCGACGGTCGCCGCAAAAATGGTGACGACGTCGACACTGCGGCATGCCGGCACTACGCCGATATTTGGCACCAGCCCAGGCGTCGGCTTGATGCCCACGAGATTGTTGAAGGCCGCCGGTACGCGGCCGGAACCGGCGGTGTCGGTCCCAAGCGCGAAGCTCGCCAGGCCGGAGGCTGTTGCGATGGCCGAGCCGGAGCTCGAGCCGCCCGACACATAATCCTTGTCGAAGACCGAGCGCGGCGCGCCATGCGGCGAGCGCGTGCCGTTGAGGCCGGTGGCGAACTGATCGAGATTGGTCTTGCCGATCACCAGCGCGCCGGCCGCCCTCAGCCGTGCCACCACAGTTGCATCCTCGTCCGGATGATAGGCGAAAGCCGGGCAGGCGGCGGTCGTCGGCAGGCCCGCCACGTCGATATTGTCCTTGACCGCGAAGGGGATACCCCAGAGCGGCAGGCTGTTGGGATCGGGCGCGTGGGCCATCAGCTCCCTGGCGGCGGCGCGCAGATCATCGTCCGGGGTCGGCGTAATGAAGATCGCCGGATCGTCGGAAGCCTTGCGGCGGATGATCACCTCCTCGACGAGATCAAGGGGCGACAAGCCGGATGCATAGGCGGTTTGGAGCGAAGCGAGATCGAGAATGGCAGGGAGCATCAGATTTCCTCCAGCACGACGAGGACATCGCCGGCTTTGACGTTGCGGCCGGGGCCTGCGCGCAGATCGCGGACGCGGCCTGCGGCATGGGCGGTCACATTGATTTCCATCTTCATGGATTCGATAATGGCGAGCGTCTCGCCGGCAGCGACCGGCTGGCCCTCTTCGACGAGGATCTTCCAGACGTTGCCGGGTACGGCGCTTTCGACGCCGAAGCAGCCTTCGGGAATATCGCCCCCGAGCCCGGGGCCTGTGCCCTCGTCGACGACGAAGCTGTCGAGGCCGAGATCCTTCCAGCGCTGGCGTTCGGCTTCGAAAGCTGATTGCTGCCTAGCCTTGAAGGCGCCGATGGCTTCGGCGTTGGCGGCAAGGTCCGCCTCGTAGGCCGCATAGGAGAATTCGCTCTCCTCGATGCGGATCGGATAGCCGCCATGCGGGAAGGCGGCGCGCGCCTCGGTCAGTTCATCGTGGCTGACCGGGAAGAAGCGGATCTGGTCGAAGAAGTCGAGCAGCCAGGGCTTTTCCTTGGAAAAGACCGGCGTCTGGCGCCAAGTGTTCCAGACCTGGATCGTCCGGCCGAAGAGCTGGTAGCCGCCGGGGCCTTCCATGCCGTAGATGCACATATAGGCGCCGCCGATGCCGACGGCGTTTTCCGGCGTCCATGTCCGGGCCGGATTGTACTTCGTCGTCACCAGCCGATGTCGGGGATCCATCGGTGTGGCGACCGGCGCGCCGAGATAGACGTCGCCTAGCCCAAGGACGAGATAGCTGGCGTCGAAGACAACGTTGCGCACCGCCTGTTCGTCGGCAAGTCCGTTGATGCGGCGGATGAACTCTATATTCGACGGGCACCAGGGCGCATTGGGGCGGACGAGCTCCTGATATTTGCGCATTGCAAGCTCGGCGTCTGGATCATTCCAGGAAAGCGGCAGATGCACGATCCGGCTCGGGACCTTCACCGCCTGCGCCGGCGGCAGGGAAGCCTCGATCTCGCTCAAAAGGCCGAGAAGGCGCGTGCGGGTAAGACCGGTTCCGTCATAGTGGATCTGCAGCGACCGTATGCCGGGCGTAAGATCGACCAACCCCGGAAGCTTCGCGTCCTTGATCGCCTGCATCAGGAGATGCACGCGCAGACGGAGAGCGATGTCGAGCTGCATCGGGCCGTATTCGACCAGCAGATTATCGTCGCCCTGGCGGCGATAGACCACGGGGACCGGCCCCGTCTCGCTGCTTGCGATGATCGCGGCACCGGCGTCAACGCCGATGCGCTTGACCACCGGCCCGGCGATCGGGTCCTCGGCGCGTTTCACCGCATGGAAGCGGATCTTGTCACCCGGTTTGAACTGGCCCATCTTCCACTGTTCGTCGCGCGCAATCACCGCCGGGCAGACGAAGCCGCCGAGGCTCGGGCCGTCGGGACCGAGAATGATCGGCATGTCGCCGGTAAAGTCGATTGCGCCGACCGCATAGGCATTGTCGTGCAGGTTGGAAGGATGAAGCCCCGCCTCGCCGCCATCGGTGCGCGCCCATTTCGGCGCGGGGCCGATCAGGCGTACGCCGGTGCGGGCGCTGTTGAAATGAACCTCGTACTCGGTCGCAAACAGCGTTTCGATATCTTCCTCAAGAAAGAAATCGGGAGCGCCATGCGGACCATAGAGTACGCCGACTTCCCAGCCGCGCGTGAGCTGAGCGGGTTCATTAGCCGGCTTTGATATCGGCTGCGGTGCGCGAGCAAGCCGCAGCACATGTCCGGCGCGAACGGTGCCCGTCGCATGGCCGCCGAATTGCCCCAGGCCGAAGGTTGCGCGCGAGCCAAGCACCTCCGGTGCAGAAAATCCGCCGGCGACGGCGAGATAGGCGCGCTGGCCGGCGCCGGCGATCGCCGCGATTGCAAGCGTCTGGCCCGCCTTGACGAGGATTGCCGTGTCGTGCTGAACCGGCGTACCGTCGAGCGTCATCGGCATGTTTGCGCCGGAAAGTGCGACCGTCACATCCGAGAAGAATTTCAGCATCGGGCCGGAGACGGTGAGTTCGAGCGCCGCCGTCTCGTCGGCATTTCCGACCAGCCGGTTGGCGTGGCGGAAAGATCGCTCGTCCATCGGACCGCTTGGCGGCACCCCGACATGCCAGAGGCCCAGTCGCCCCGGCAATTCCTGCAGGCTCGACTGAGCGCCCGGCGCGATCACCTCGACGACATCGGGCACAAAGATGAGATCCTTGAGCGCCGTCGTCGCCACATTGCCGCTCGCCAGCAGATCCGATGCCGCGATCGCCTTCAGATAATCGAGATTGGTCTCGATCCCGGAAATCGCGCTGCCTTCGAGCGCTTTGCCGAGCGCCTCGATCGCACTGGCGCGATCCTCGGCCTTGACGATCAGCTTGGCGAGCATCGGGTCGTAATAAGGGCTGACCTCCGTGCCCGTCTCGATCCAGCCGTCGACACGCACGTTTTCCGGAAAGACGACCTCGGTCAGCAGTCCGGCGCTCGGCCTGAACCCCGCATGCGGCATCTCGGCATAGATGCGCGCCTCGATGGCGGCACCCTTGGGAACGAGAGTCTCCTTGCCGGTGAGCACGTCTTCGCCGGCGGCCTGGCGGATCATCCATTCGACCAGATCGATGCCGAAGACGGCTTCGGTCACCGGATGTTCGACCTGCAGACGGGTGTTGACCTCGAGGAAGTAGAACTCCTCGCGTGCCGGATCGTAGATGAATTCGACCGTTCCCGCCGACTGGTAGTGGGCTGAGATACCGAGAGCGACGGCTGCCGCATGCAGGCTGGCCCGAACCGCGTCCGACAATCCCGGCGCCGGGGTCTCCTCAATCACCTTCTGGTTCCGGCGCTGCAACGAGCAGTCGCGTTCGCCAAGCGCGATCACCCGGCCTTTGCCATCGCCGAAGATCTGCACTTCGACATGGCGGGCCTTAGCGACGAAGCGTTCGAGATAGACGCGCGCATCGCCGAAGCTCGCGCGGGCGGTACGCTGCACGCTCTCGAAGACCGCCGTCAGGCTTTCGGGGGTGTCGCAGAGCTGCATGCCGATGCCACCGCCACCGGCCGTCGATTTCAGCATCACCGGATAGCCGATGTCGGCAGCGGCCGTGAGTGCGGCGTCGCTCGTCTCCAGCAGTCCACTGCCGGGCAGCAGCGGCACGCCGCTTTCGCGTGCCAGTTCGCGGGCCGTGTGCTTGAGCCCGAAAGCGGCGATGTTGTCGGGCGTCGGGCCGATGAAGGCGATGCCCTCTTGGGCCAGCCGCTCGGCGAAGCCGATGTTTTCCGAAAGGAAGCCGTAGCCCGGATGCACGGCCTCGGCGCCGGTCACCTTGCAGGCAGCGATGACGGCATCGACGTTGAGGTAGCTTTCGGAGGCGGGCGCCGGGCCGAGCCTTACCGTCTCGTCCGCCATCAGCACCGCCTTGGAAAAGCGGTCGGCATCGGAATAGACGGCAACGGAGGCGATGCCCATGCGCTGCAATGTCTTGATAATCCGGACGGCGATTTCGCCCCGGTTTGCGATGAGAACCTTCTTGAACATGTCAGGCCTCGCTATCCCAGACCAGCACCCGGACGGGCGTCGGATCGAAACCGTTGCAGGGATTGTTGATCTGCGGGCAATTGGAGATGACGAGCAGCACGTCCATCTCGGCCTTCAGCTCGACATAGTCGCCCGGCGCGGAAATCCCATCGACGATCGTCATCTCGCCGCTCGGCTCGATGGGAACGTTCATGAAGAAGTTGATGTTGGGGACGACATCGCGCTTGCTCATGCCATGCTTGGAGACTTCGAGAACGAAATTGTCCCGGCAGGCATGGAGATATCTGGTGTCGTAACCGAAGCGCACCGTGTTGCTCTCGCAGGAGCAGGCGCCGGCCGAGGTATCGTGCTGCCCGCAACTGTCGGCGGTCATGGTCAGCATCACCCGGCCTTCATTCGAGATGACCTTCGTACCGGTGGAGATATAGGCCGCGCTCTGTTCGCGCATCGTATCCTGGTTGGAATAGCGCTCGGAGACATCCGTGGCGTTGTAGAACAGTGTGTCGATCGCCTGCTGGCCGTATGTGTCCTCGATGCGAACCGTCTGGCCTCTCCGGATCACGGTCGAGAATGGCGCCTCGGCGGCAATGAAGTGATCCTGCGTGGTGTTTTCGAGTGTGCGGCCCGGAGCTGTCTGGATGAAATCAGTCATGGTCTTGCTCCCTCTCACATCGTCGCCAGCGCGTTGTTTTCAAAACCGCGGACCGCCTCGGCGGTCGCGGTCCGGCAAAGATCGTCGGCGGAAG
Organism: Martinezella rhizogenes; assembly: GCF_000799715.1. GTDB lineage: Bacteria > Pseudomonadota > Alphaproteobacteria > Rhizobiales > Rhizobiaceae > Rhizobium > Rhizobium rhizogenes_C. Next base: position 122,300 of record NZ_JUHG01000019.1, on the reverse strand, counting down.
GTAAGGTTGCCGCGATGCGGGTGACGGTCACCGGGTTCGGCCGATAGGTGGGGTCCGGATCGAGCGGGTGCGGGCAGTTGGAGAAGCCGACGATCATATCCATCTCGGCGCGCAGCTCGACATAGTCGTGCCCGCACAGCAGTTCCGGCTTCCACAGGAACGCACCGTCCGGGTCGACGCGAACAGGGGCAAAGAGCGCCAGCACTGACGGAATGTCGCGTTTGTCGAGCCCGGCCTTGGTCGCAAGCAGGATCAGGTTGTCGCGGGTGTTGCGCGTGCCGTCCCCATATTTCGCCGCGTTTGACGCAAAGGTCGAGCCGCCCATCAGCCCGTCATGGGCGCCGGAGGAGTCCTCCGTCACCGAGAACATCACCCGGCCCATATCGGAGAAGATTACCCGGCCCTTGCCGAGAGCGGTGGTCCACTGCATCTTCACCGTATCGGGCAGGTTCAGCCGCTCGCTGGTGTCTGCAGCACTCCAGGCGACGAGGGAAACCGTTGAGAAGCCATGATCGAGGCTGACACGGAACACTTCGCTCTTCCTGATATGGGCCGACCAGTACCAGCCACCCGGGATCACTTCGCGGTGGACGATCTTGTCGGGCGCGATTTCCGGCGCCGGCAACGGGCTTGCCTCCGGCAGTGCCTTGGGCGCGAATTCGAGCCCTTTTCTTTGATGCTCTTCGTAGCGCGCGCGGTTGGCGGCTATGTCTTCCGGCAAACGTCTGACATGTGTCATGGCTGGGTTTCTCCCGACGAAGCCAGGTCGTCCCGGCGATGCCCCAGGGAAACAACCGGGCCGTCCCGGTCGGGGCTGAAAATCGATGGCGTGCCTGCTAGGCGCGGCGGCCAGATGGAAATGTCCTTGGTGATGGTCGCGCCGTAGCGTTCCTTCTCTTCTGGACGATCGCGGCGGCGTTCGAAGGCGATGACCCGGCTTGCAAGCGTGAAGGCCTCGCGCATGTCATGGGTGACCATGACGACGGTCATCTGCGTTTCATGCCAGAGTCGTTTCATCAGCGTATGGATCTCGGCGCGAATGCCCGGATCGAGCGCGCCGAAGGGTTCGTCGAGCAGCAACACCTTCGGTTTCATGATCAGCGCCTGGGCAAGCGCCAGACGCTGCTGCATACCGCCGGAAAGCTGGGCCGGATATTTGTCCTCCGCGCCGGCAAGGCCGACTTCGCCAATCAGCTGCCGCGCCTCGGCAATCGCGCTCCGCCGTGCTGCGCCGAAGAGCTTGGCCTTGTGGCGTGCGCCGGAGAATTCCTTGCCGAGCAACACATTGCCGAGCACGGTCAGATGCGGAAAGACGGAGTAGCGCTGGAAGACGACACCGCGATCAGGACCAGGCTCCGCCGGTAGAAGCTCGCCGTCGAGCAAGATTTGGCCCCTGGTCGGCTGTTCTTGACCCAGCAGCATGCGCAGGAATGTCGACTTGCCGCAGCCGGAGGGGCCGACAAGGGCGACGAAGGCGCGTGAGGCGACGGTCAGCGACACGTCTTCGAGCACGATCTGGTCGCCATATTCCTTCCAGACGTTTTCGATCCTGAGCTCGCTCATGCCCGCTTCTCCAGTTCCGACCAGGGAAAGACGGCGATGCGGATGCGATCGAGGATGTAGTTCGTGAGCACGGCAAGCAGCGTGATCCAGACGACATAGGGAAAGATGATATCCATCGAGAGATAGCGGCGGACGAGGAAGATGCGGTAGCCGAGACCGGAATCCGACGAGATTGCTTCGGCCGCGATCAGGAACAGCCAGGCGGGTCCGAGCTGCAGCCTGAGGCAGGTGATCAGCCGCGGCAGGATCTGCGGCAGCACGACGCGCAGGGCGATCTGCCAGGAGGAGCCGCCAAGCGTTTCGGCTTTGACGATCTGCTCGCGCGGCAATTCCAGCGCCTTTAGCGCGAGGTCGCGGATCATCGTCGGCGCGACGCCGATCACGATGAGGGCGATCTTCGAGGTCTCACCGAGACCCATGACGATGAAGAGGATCGGCAGCAGCGCCAGCGGCGGCACCATGGAAATGACGGCGACGAAGGGGGCGAGCAGCGCCCTGAGATAAGGCAGCATGCCGATAAGCATGCCGATCAAAAGCGCCGTCAGCGTGGAGATGCCGAGGCCCGCGAAAAGCCGGATCAGGCTTGCCCAGGTGTCCGACCAGAGCAGGTACTCGCCGGTGCGCTGATCGGCGATGAAGGCCATGCGATCGATCGCCTGGACGAAGCCGGAGAGATTGGGCAGCAGCTTGTCATTGGCGTTTTCAGCCAGCCGCGCCGTCGATCCGAAGACATAGGCGACGACGATCAGGACGAAAGGTAGCAGCATCAGGGCAAATTGCGCGCCCCGGCTCGGCTTGGTGTTGATCCAGCGCATGAGGAAAGCTCCGCTGATGAAGGGATGACGCGGCGCGGTTTCCCCGCGCCGCCGGTCGAACTTCGCTCAGAGCGCGCCGTCAGCGGCGGCCTTCATGTAGGTCTCGGTGAAGCGCAGCTTGACGTTGCCGCTGTCGCCGAGAACCTTGCCATCCGGCATTTCGATGCCGATGACGTCAGCCGACGCTGCGCCGCTGCCGAGGAGACCCTTCTGGAACAGGAAGTTACGCACCAGATCCATCGTCTTCGGAAGGCTTGGGGACGCGGTGAAGGTAACGGCGTCAGTGGGTTTGTCGAAGAGCTTGGTCGCGGCGATCTGCGCTTCAAAGCCCTTGAGGTCGGTGCCGGACGCCGATCCCATCGTCTCGCGAGCGGCTTTGCCGTCCGCCGTGTCCGCCTTCATCAGTGCCGCCGTCTCATACCAGATGCCGGCCAGCGCCTTGCCGAAGTTCGGATTGTCCTTGAGCACGTTGGTATTGGCGACCATCAGGTCGATGATTTCGCCGGGCACCTGTGAGCTATCGAACACCTTCTCGGCGGTGGGGTCCTCGAGGATGGTGGAGACCAGCGGGTTCCAGGTGACGACAGCGGAGACGTCCGGCGTTTTGTAGGCGGCGACCATGTCGGCGTCGGAGGTATTGACGACCTTCACGTCGCGTTCGCTGAGCTTGATGCTTTCCAGTGCGCGGGCAAGCAGGTAGTGCGAGACGGAATATTCTACCAGATTGATGGTCTGGCCCTTGATGTCGGAAAGGCTTGCCTTGTCCTTGAGGATGACGGCGTCATTGCCGTTCGAAAAGTCACCGACGATGACGGCGGTGGTATCGACGCCGCCGGCGGCCGGAATGGAAAGGCCATCCATGTTGGTGAGCGTCACGGCATCGAAGGCACCGGCCGTATACTGGTTCATCGACTCAACGTAGTCGTTGAACTGGGTGACGTCGATCTTGATACCGTATTTGTCGGCCCATTTCTTGACGATACCGTGATCGGCGGCATAGCCCCAGGGCATCCAGCCGACATAGATCGACCAGGCAACCTTGAACTCCGTCTTCTGCGCTGCATCGGCGGAAGAACCGGCGCCCAGCATCAGCGAGGCGGTCAAGGCGGTGATGGAAAGAAGCTTCGAAAAAGTCTGCATTGAAATTCCCCTTTTTGCTTTTTCATCAAAAAGGGATCGGCAAAGACCATCGCGCCGCCAATCCCTTGGCTTACGAGGTCTCCCGGGCTTTTGTCCCGCCGTGCATCCGGTGGGATTTCTCCCCCAACCGGCGGCAGCTCTCGGACCAGCACGCTTTTCAAAGCGCCGGAACCCTAGCCACCAACTCAGCTATTTCAGAAGCAAGGGGTGTGCCAATTTACAAGCTATTGATTTTTATGAGGGCGGTCCGCCAGTTGAGCCTTGATTGCCCACGCTTGATGGCAGTTGCTCAATATTTGAGCGGCGATCGGTGGTTTTCGCAGGCACGAATGTGACTGCGAAAGATCCGATGGCGCTAGAGACCGGCCATTCAAACCGAGCTTTGGCGTTTTGCCTCGCGGAAGGAAACGAGCCGGTTGGTTTTTTCGTCCCAAAGGACAAGTTTGACGCAGCGCAGGCTGTCCATAAGCGTGATGCGGCTGACATTTCCCAACTCGGGATGGTCGCGCAGCACTTCGGGAAGGCGGTAGTACGGCACCCGGCTCGACAGGTGATGCACATGATGAATGCCGATATTACCGGTAAGCCATCTCAGCACCAGCGGCAGGTCGTAGTGGGATGCGCCGTGCATGGCGGCGTGTTGAAACTTCCACTCCGGCGGCTTCGACCAATGCGTTTCCTCGAACTGGTGCTGGATGTAGAAGAGCCAGACACCGGCGGCGCCCGCCAACAGGACGATCGGAAGATGGACCAGCAGAAATGGAACGACGCCGACCGCCCAGATAAGCAACGCCGCGACGACGGCGACGGCGAGATTGGTGGCCATGGTCGATATCCACGGAACGGGGCCTGAGCGCATCATGCCGAAGGGTAGCCGCTGCTTCAACAGGAAGACCCAGACGGGGCCGATGCCGAACAGGACCAGCGGGTGCCGGTAAAGCCTGTAGCCTAGCCGTCCCCACCAGGACTGTGCATTGTATTCGGCAACGGTGAGGGTGGTGATATCGCCGATGCCGCGCTCATCGAGATTGCCGGCGGAGGCGTGATGCTGCGCATGCGCCCGGCGCCAATAATCATAGGGCGTCAGGGTCAGCACCCCGATCGCGCGTCCAGTCCAGTCATCGATGCGGCGGCGTGCGAAAAAAGAGCCGTGACCGCAATCATGCTGGATCGCGAACAGCCGCAACAGAAATGCGGCGGCGGGGACCACCAGGATCAGGCCGTACCAGAGACCATAATGAACAGCCGCCCATGCGCCGGCCCAAAGGATGACGAACGGAACGGCGGTCACCGCAAGTTCGAAGGTACTGCGCCCGGCATGTGGATTGCGATATTTCGAAAGAACCTTGAGCCAAGCCTTGTCGCCAGCGTTCTCAAAGGTGGACGTAGCATTCATTGTGGTTGGTCTACCTTCTGTGCGGACGGGGCGAGCGCTGCGGCGCTGCGGAAATAATGTTCTGCATGCTGATAATAGTTTTCGGCTTCGATGCAATCTCCCGTCAGGGCCTTTTCGCGAGCAAGCGCGATATAATGCTGGTAGCGTCGGTTTGCGTTTTGGGCCTTGTTGGCAGATCCACGGAAATCGGTATTTGCCGATTTTTTCGAGGGGATGCTACGGGACTGTGGTCTATTCATAAGCGTGTTTCAAGCCAGCGATGCGGCTTGCTCCTAAAGGTGTGGATGCGCGGCAATGGAATTGCCGTCAATCAGTCTGATCGGCGATGACCCTGAGCAATCCTTCGTGGCTGCATCCGATAGGCATCTTCAATTCAGGCGTGTTCTTCATGTGGTCCATAAGCGACCAGGCGAACCCGGCTGCATTAGTTTTGGGATTATGAGATGAAGAGCGGCATCGAAAATTCGGTGGCGATTAAAATGCGATATCATCCTTTGTGCTTCTCTTGGAGCACGGACAGCCAACTCAATCATTCGAGATGAAAAATCGATATCGCTGCAATGTGGCTGTTTCAAGTTCGATGATGAGGGCGTTTGCATTGACAAGAAGCAACGACAACGGATCAATACCGGTCAACCCAACTTGAAATACGACGGTCTCATCGAAGGATTATCCATGGCGCATTCACTCAAGACCCAGACCGCTCCCGGTGCCGGAGGGCCAAATCAGCCGACCCTCGACTCCGAGGAAGTCTGGCAGGCGCGCGTCGATCTTGCAGCCTGTTTCCGCATGGCTGCCAGACATGGGTTGGAGGAAGGCATCTGCAATCATTTCTCCGCGGTCGTGCCGGGATATGACGACCTGTTCCTCGTCAATCCTTATGGCTATGCCTTTCGGGAGCTGACGGCATCCATGCTGCTGGTTTGCGACTTCCACGGCAATGTCGTCTCAGGAACCGGTCAGCCGGAAGCGACGGCGTTCTATATCCACGCCCGCATCCACAAGAACGTCCCGCGCGCCAAAGTCGCCTTCCACACGCATATGCCCTATGCCACCGCGCTCTCGATGACAGAAGGAGAGCCGCTGATCTTTGCCGGGCAGACGGCACTGAAATTCTATGGCCGGACGGCGTTTGACAGGAATTACAATGGTCTGGCGCTGGACGAGCGGGAAGGCGACCGTATCGCTTCAACGATCGGGGATGCGGACATCGTCTTCATGAAGCATCATGGGGTCATGGTGCTTGCTCCCAATATAGCCGAGGCCTGGGATGATCTCTATTATCTCGAGCGGGCTTGCCAGGTTCAGACGCTTGCCCTGTCGACTGGAAGACAGGTTGTTGCGGTTGATCCGGCCATCGCGGAGGCGGCCTACAGGCAGATGCGGGAGGGTGATCCGGAATCCGCTCGTCTCCATCTTGAGGCCATCAAGCGCACGCTCGATGCGGAAGCACCACATTATCGGGGTTGATGCCTATTTCGCCCGCTGCAGCATGCCGAAGAGATCGCGCGGATCGTCGGGGTCGGCGATGATATCGAGGTCCTGGTAGAAGCCCGTGCCCTTGAGCCGGTCGCGGACATAGCGGAGCGCGGAAAAATCCTCGATCGCGAAGCCGACGCTGTCGAAGAGGGTAATCTGGCTGACGTCGCGACGCCCCGCCGCCTGCCCGGTGACGACCTTCCACAATTCCGTGACGGGGTAATCCGGCTCCATCTGCTGGATCTCGCCCTCGATGCGTGTCTGTGGCGGATATTCGACGAAGGTGTCGGCGCGCAGCAGGATATCGCGATGCAGTTCGGTCTTGCCGGGGCAGTCGCCGCCGATCGCGTTGATATGAATGCCGGCGCCGATCATGTTGTCGGTGAGGATCGTCGCACATTGCTTGTCGGCGGTGCAGGTGGTGATGATGTCAGCGCCTTCGATCGCGGATTGCGATGAGACGCAGGCGGTGACCGTCAATCCGCTGTCTGAGAGGTTGCGCACCATCTTCGCCGTCGCCAGCGGATCGATATCGAAGAGCCTGATGTGGTCGATGCCGCACACGGCTTTCATGGCAAGTGCCTGAAATTCCGCCTGTGCGCCATTGCCGATCATCGCCATGGTGCGAGCACCCTTCGGCGCCAGATGTCGTGCCGCCATGGCCGAGGTGGCGGCGGTGCGAAGTGCGGTCAGCAGCGTCATTTCCGTCAACAGCACAGGATAGCCGGTCGAGACTTCCGCGAGCAGGCCGAAGGCGGTGACGGTCTGCAGGCCCCGCGCCATGTTCTTCGGATGGCCGTTCACATATTTGAAGCTGTAGATCTCGCCATCCGAGGTCGGCATCAGCTCGATCACGCCCTCGCGCGAATGGGAGGCGACACGCGGCGTCTTGTCGAACAGCTCCCAGCGACGGAAGTCCGCCTCGATGACGTCGGTGAGCTCGGCGAGCAGGGTCTCCAGCCCGATATGATGGACGAGCCGCATCATGTTCTCGACGCTGACGAAGGGAACGAAGGCTTTTTCCGATGGAAGGGGTGACGACATCACGAATTCCTCTGGCGCTGGGCTGCTGGAGAGAGGCTAGCGTTCCCAGGTGTTGTCCGAAAGCGCAAAATTGTGCTAATTCCGGCAGCCGATTGTACAATTTTTGCAGTTGGGTTGCACAAATTTATCAGGCTGGAGCGAGAAGCATGATTGTCGCGAAATATTCACCCGATGATCTCGATCGCCGCATCATCGGCCATCTTCGCGCGGACGGACGGACCTCCCTGACCAAGCTTTCGGATGCGCTCGGCGTTGCGCGCGGCACCGTGCAGAATAGGCTGGACCGTTTGATCGAGACGGGAACGCTGCTCGGATTTACCGTGCGGGTGAGAGAGGATTACGATCTGAGCGCCGTGCATGCGGTGATGATGATCGAGGTTGTCGGCAAGTCGACGACGCAGGTCATTCGCAGGCTGCGCGGTCTGACGGAAATTTCCGCCCTGCATACGACCAACGGCAACTGGGATCTCGTCGCCAATATCCGGGCAGCGAGCCTTGCGGATTTTGATCGCGTTCTGCGCGAAGTGCGGATGATCGATGGCGTTGCTAACAGCGAGACGAGCCTGCTGCTGAGCAGCGTATGATCGGGTTTCTCGGATCTGGTGGTCAATGCCGGGTCATTCGCGCGATTTTTAGAACTTGCTGAACTGCGGCGTTTCAGCGGCGGTTGCGATAATACGGCTTGCTCGCGTCCGGTCATGCAGACATTGTAGTTGAAATCGGCCTCTGGCCGTATGATGACATAGCATAGATATCGGTGGGGCGCGGCACGGGAGGCTGCATCGCCGGTTGGGAGGGGACCGAACTGACGATCCACTCGGAGGGTCCAAGCTTCGTGACGAAGCCATGGCTCTCCTCAACTGATAGATTTGCCTCCCATGTCTTTTACGACAACGATCGAGAATACGGTCTTTCGCTTTGGTGGTTTGAAGGATCTTCTTGCCAAGGCAACGCCGGAGCGCTCCGGCGACCAGCTTGCCGGCATCGCGGCCTCGGGCCCGGTCGAGCGTCTGGCCGCGCAGATGGCGCTGGCGGACCTGCCGCTGAAAGCGTTTCTCGCCGAGGAAGTGATCTCATCCGACGATGACGAAGTCTCCGCGCTGATCGCCGCGCGCCACGATGCGGCGGCCTTTGCGCCGATTTCGTCTCTTACGGTCGGCGAATTCCGTGAATGGCTCTTGAAGCCCGAGACCGGGCAGCGCGCGCTCGAAGCGATCACCTATGGCGTAACGCCGGAAATGGTGGCTGCGGTCTCGAAGATCATGCGGCTGCAGGATCTGATTTCGGTCGCGGCCAAGCGCGAGGTGGTCACCCGCTTCCGCAACACGATCGGCCTGCGCGGACGGCTGTCGACGCGCAACCAGCCGAACCATCCGACCGACGACAGCCGGGGGATCGCCGCCTCCGCCATAGACGGATTGCTGATGGGGTCGGGCGACGCGGTGATCGGCGTCAATCCGGCGACCGACAGCGTCGCGGACTATATCCGCATCGTCTCCCTGCTTGACGAGTTGCGCGAGCGGCTGGCGATTCCGACGCAGACATGCTGTCTCGGGCATGTGACGACGGCGATCAGGGCCATCGAGGCGGGAGCTCCGGTCGATCTCGTCTTCCAGTCGGTCGCCGGCTCACAAAAGGCGAATGCGGGCTTCGGCATCGATCTATCGCTTCTGAAGGAAGCCTATCAGGCCGGTCGTTCGCTGAAGCGCGGCATGCCCGGCGCCAATGTCATGTATTTCGAGACCGGGCAGGGGGCGGCCCTGTCCGCCGATGCGCACTTCGGCGTCGACCAGCAGACGATGGAAGTGCGCGCCTATGCGGTTGCCCGTGAATTTGATCCGATGCTCGTCAACACGGTCGTCGGCTTCATCGGGCCGGAATATCTCTTTAACGGCAAGCAGATCATCCGGGCGGGGCTCGAGGATCATTTCTGCGGCAAGCTTCTCGGTCTGCCGATGGGGGTGGACGTCTGCTACACCAACCATGCTGACGCCGATCAGGAGGATATGGATACGCTCCTGACGCTGCTGTGCGCCGCCAACGTGAATTTCGTCATCACGGTGCCGGGCGCCGACGACATCATGCTCAACTATCAGTCCCTTGCCCATCACGACGCCATCTATTGCCGTGAAACGCTGAACCGTGCGCCGGCGCCGGAGTTCGAACGCTGGCTTTGCGAGATCGGCCTGACCGATAGGGCGGGCGCCCTGGTCGGTGCGCCGGCAATGCTGACCGACTATTTTTCCAGTTCAACCCTTGTTGGAGCCTGACATGGCCAATTCCGTCATCAACGCACGCGCCGCAAGCATTGCCGATCTCAAGGACATGACGGATGCGCGTGTCGCGCTCGGTCGCTTCGGCGCGGGTGCGCCGACAAAGGCGGCGCAAGCCTTTCTGCTTGACCATGCGCGGGCTCGCGAAGCAGTCTGGTCGTCGGTCGATCAGGAAGGTCTGCAACGGCAGTTGCTGGATCTGCAGCTCGATGCCGTCGTGGTCGAGAGCCTTGCCGGGGACCGGAGCCAATACGTGCGCCGGCCCGATCTCGGCCGCAAGTTGTCGACGACATCGCTGGCGCAGCTGGAGGCGATCCGGTCTCGCGACGAAGCGTTTGATGCCGTCATCATCGTTGCCGATGGCCTTTCCGCCAGCGCCGTTGATATCAATGCCGCTGCGGTGGTTGGGGCACTTGCCGATAGGCTGCGGCGGCATGGGTTCTCGCTGGCGCCCGTCGTTATTGCCAGCCAGGCGCGTGTCGCCCTGTCCGATCCGATCGGCGAGACGCTTGCGGCCAAGACTGCGATCATGTTGATCGGCGAACGCCCAGGCCTGTCCGCCGCCGATAGCCTCGGGGCGTACGTCACTTATTCTCCCCGATCGGATACGCCCGATTCCCGTCGCAACTGTGTCTCCAACATTCGCGAAGGCGGATTGCCCATCGCGGCGGCGGCCGACCAGATTATCGAACTTGTTATCGCCATGCGGATGACCGGCATCAGTGGCGTCGGGCTGAAGGATGCCGTGGCGAAGCTGGAGATGACGGCGTAGGTAAAGCTCCCTTGGAGCTGGCCGAGCGCTCAGAAAAAGATCACGAGACTACGTTTCGCACAAAGCGGACCGGCGTTTTGCTCGGGTTGATGTAGGCATAATCCTGGGCGGTGCTGTAAACGGCAAAAGTCCCGGCCTTGTAGTCGTGGGCTTCGCCGGAGAGTTCGAGGCGCAGCACGCCTTCGGTGACATAGATCATTTCATGCCATCCCTGCGGGTCCGGTTCGGCATCGTAGCGGTCGCCTGGTCCGAGCGCCCAGAGCCACATCTGGGCTTCGAGGGAGGCCGGGGCCGAGCCCAGGAGTACGGCCAGACTTTCCCCGCCTTTGCCGCGCCATGTCACCTGGTTGATGTCGGCACGCGATGCGCGCGTCGGGTCACGCACCAAATCGACGAAATCCACGCCAAGGGCCGCCGCCAGCTTGTCGAGACTGGACAGGCTGATATTGGCATCGCCTGCTTCCACCGCGATGATCATGCGCCGGCTAATGCCGGATGCCTCGGCAAGCGCCGTCTGGCTGAGGCCGGCTGATTTTCGCAGGCGGCGCAAGTTTCCGGAAACATGGGCGAGAACATCGCCACGTTCTTGACTGTGCAATATATTGCTCATAATGTCTTTCTATTCCAATTGCTGTCGCCGTTCAACAGCCTTTCGACGTGTCTGCAAGGCAGGATCGCGAAGGGTGCGTTGCGCGCGTGATCCGCCAGATGTGAGTGAGGGAGCAGGGCATGAAGATCCGCGATTTCGGCGTCGAAATATGGATGAACCGTTATGAGACGATATGCGAATGGAACCTCGCCGAGACCTGCGTCGAGTCGCTGACCGTGGCCGAACTGCTGGAGATGGCGGGAAAGACGGACACGATCCTGTCGGAACTCCTGCCGCTCAAGCTGACTTATGGCGCGATCGAGGGCAGCGATCGGTTGAGACGGCTGATTGCCGGCCTCTATGAAAAGCAGGCCGTCGAGAATGTCGTCGTGACCCATGGCGCGATCGGCGCCAATGCCTTGGTGCATGAGACCCTGGTCGAGCCGGGCGACAGGGTCATTTCCGTGTTGCCGACCTATCAGCAGCACTACTCCATTCCGGAAAGTTACGGCGCTGACCTGCAGATCCTCAAGCTCACCGAGGCGAACGGTTTCCTCCCGGATCTCCAGGAATTGCGGCTGATGGCAACGCCGGACACGAAACTGATCGTCCTCAACAACCCGAACAATCCGACGGGCGCCCTGATGGATCGCGCCTATCTCGAAAAGATCGTCGAAATCGCGCGCATCTCTGGGGCATGGATACTCTGCGACGAGGTCTATCGCGGTACCGATCAGCAGGGAGAGGGCATGACCGTCTCGATTGCGGATCTCTATGAAAAGGGGATCAGCACCGGCAGCATGTCCAAGACCTATTCGCTGGCGGGCCTGAGGCTCGGCTGGATCGTCGCACCGAGCGAGCTTATCCATGCCGTGTCAGTCCACCGCGACTACAATACGATCAGCGTCGGCATGCTGGACGATCATTTTGCGGCCATTGCGTTTGAGAACCGCGACAAGATTCTTGCCAGAAGCCAGGCCATCACCCGGACCAACCTCGCTATCCTGTCCGAATGGGTCGACAGCGAGCCGTCGATCTCCTGGGTCAAGCCGAAGTCCGGCACGACGGCGCTTCTCAAATATCATCTGCCGCTGTCGTCCGAAGACTTTTGTATCAAGCTGCTCGAACGGACGGGCGTCTTGCTGACGCCCGGCAGTGCCATGGACATGGAGGGCTATCTGCGCATCGGCTACGCAAATAGCGAGGCGATCCTGCGCGAGGGGCTCAAGCGCTTGTCGCAATTTCTGACGGAGCAACGATAGGCGGCGGCTTGCGTTTGTGCCTTATGTCGCTTGGCAGCAGCTTTGAGGCTTTCGCCCGGCGGTTTGGTTTCTTCTGCTAACCGGCAACGTGATCCGGTGACTTGACCGGAATACCGAATGGCAGGAAGTGCTTTAGGTTCGCAGTGATGATGGTGAACTCATGAACGCTTGCCGTCCCCGCAATGATTGCATCGGCGGCACCTGGACTATGTCCGGCGGTGATCGCTTTCGCTTCCAGCCTGCCGGATTCAAGAGCGACGAGGTTATCGACCGGCAAGATATGGTCACCATATCCAGCGATCAGGCCTTGCAGCCAGATGTGAATTCCCGACGCTTTTGCCTTTGCACCTTTTGCGTCCAACAGGCGGATGCCCTTTTCGATTTCATGGATCGTCAAAGCTGAAAGATAGATCGCGTCCAGTTGGTCTTGCTCGCCAACCCAATCGGCAAAAGCGCCTGATGCACTCGCCTTAGACGGTGAGAACATGGAAATGGCGTTGGTATCGAGAAGAAAGCTCACAAATCAACCTCGCGAGAGGGGGCGGGGTTGCGCGCGAAAACATCGTCGTCATCGCCGAGATCGGCCGGGAAGGTCTTTAGATACTGGATCAGGCTGGGTCTATCCTTCCGGAGTGCCTTTCTTGCGGCCTCCGCTGCTCCCACGCTGACAAGAACAGCGGCAGGACGGCCGTGGCGTGTGATCGTTACAAACTCGCCGCCGGCGGCCTGGTCGATCACATGAGAGAACGACGCCTTTGCGTCCTTCAAGCTAACGGTTGACATCGCAGCCTCCTAAAAAGGGTCACTTATGACCTTTTTAGGGATGAAGGCCGACAAAATCAAGGGGAATTCAAACACAATGGCCGCCCCCGGGTGTGGAGGCGGCCATTGGTTCGAATAGTTGTGGTCCGTTGCCGCCCTAGGACGGCGACAGATATCAATCCACGGAGGTCAGCGTCACCGAGGTGCCGGTGGCGGCGACGTTGAGGCCGAGCTGGCCGGTCACGCTCACCGTCTGAAGGTGGATCGAGCCGGAAGTGCCGCCGACCAGGATGTTGGTGCCGATGCCGACGCCAAGCGTCGCCTCGGCGGTTGCACCCTGATAAAGGCCGCTCAGCGAACCATGGTGATAGCCGGCAGTCGGCGCGAACACGGCCCAGACGAGCTTGCTGCGGGTGGTGAAGCCGAGGTCGACGCCCATCTTGCGGATGGCGCCGCTATAATGATCGATGCGCTCCTTGCCAACGGTCGAGTGGAAGGTGCAATCGACTTCCTTGGCCGAGCCGAGCACATAGCCGACGCCGCCACCGATCTCGCAAGTGAGATAGCCGATCTTCACGCCGTTGCGCTGGTCCTGTTCCTGCTCCTGATAGGAGGGTGCCAAGTCAGCCGCGCGTGTCACGGCCGCGCCGGCGACGATCAAAGATGCTGCTGAAAATGCCAGGGTGAGTATTTTTTTCATCTGTTTTCTCCTTGTCAGAGTATTCCGGGTGTCAGGCACCCTTTTGATCGAGCCGTTTACAGTCAGCTCTTACTAACGTTTGTCGTCGCAGAAAGATCCCACAAAAATAAGGCGGCCATCGCACTTATCCCGATGATAATATAAGGATCTCCGCAAGCGGCGTCATCCCCGCCGGCTCTTCACGTTTTGCGACGGGCTTTATTACGGCCATGATCTGGTTATCGATGACGCAAGATTGAAGACGACGGACGTCTGGCGGTCCTATCAATCCTGCGTTCCGCCGCGGTTTGCCGCTGGTGTGAGGGCAAAGACCTCGACTCGCTCGCCAAGGCCCTTGAGGGGAAAGGCGCCGAGGCTTTCCATCTCGCTTCCGCAGCCTGCCATGTCGACGAATGCCTTGGAGAGGAGAACGGGCCGCTTGACTTCCTTGGTCAGTGTTTCCAGCCGCGAGGCGATGTTCACGGCTGGTCCGATCACGGTGAAATCGAGGCGGGTTCGGGAGCCGATATTGCCATACATGACGTCGCCGACATGGACGCCGACGCCATAGCGCAGCACTTCGCGACCAATCCGGCTATTTTCCTCGTTCAGCGCGGCGACCGCTGCCGCCGCCTCGTTGATCGCCTGGAGAAGATTGGCGCAGGCATCGGGATTGCTGAGCGGGAAGATCGCCAGCAGCCCGTCGCCCATGAATTTGAGAATCTCGCCGCCGTATTTTTCGATCGGTTCCGACATCGCGTCGAAATAACCGTTCAGAAGCTCGATGACATCGTCGCGCGGCCACATGTCAGAAATCGTCGTGAAGTCGCGCAGATCGCAGATGAGGATGGCAGCGCCGACGGTGGCGCCGCTGCCGCGGGTGGTCGCGCCGGCGAGGATCTGTTCGCTGGCATGCGGTCCGACATAAGTATTCAGCAGTGTGCGTGCCAATATGTTCTTCAGCCTGATCTCTGTCACCAGTGTCAGGGCCGGCAGTAGGTCCTTCAGGAAGGCGACGTGCTCTTCGGTGAAGCCGCCCGGCGCATCGGAGGCGAAGGTGGCGATGTGGCGCTTGCCGAGCGTGTGATAGATCGGCCAGGCAATATAGTCCGTCAGCCCCTCGGCCCGCATTTCGTCGTAGAGGGCATAGGCGAAGCCATCCGGGCCTGGCTGCTCGAGTTGCTGGCGGACCTCGATCGCGCCATTGAAGATCTCGTTCATCGGGCTTGACAGGAACTGCGGCGTCTTTTCGACGCCATAGCTGAACGTGGTGATATCAGCCTCTTCCAGCCCCGTGCGCCACAGGATTCGCGCGCCAAGCCATTGCGGATGAAGCGTCCTGAAATGCAGCGTCGCCCTTCCGACGGGGACGCCGGCGGCGCGCAATCTTTCGCAGAGATCCACGAGAATATTGTCGATGAAACGTTCCTCGCGCGTGTCCTGGATCAACCAGTCGAGGATCTTGCTTCGCCGTGTCGGCCAGGTGCCGCCGCGCTCGTCATGCGAGTCGGCAACTGCCTGCGATGAGAATTGCATTACCCATACCCCACAAATACTTGACCCATATCGGCCGCAACATTGCTTGCAGCCGAAGCGGGAATATACGCCCATTGCCGCTTCGCTGGAACGACAATCGCCATGGCTACGGATTTTGTGAATCGCAAGGAAGGCAGGTTGCGCCTTTCGCCGGCTCAGTGCCGGGCAACCGCATCCTCGATCGCGTCGCCAGCTCCGTTTTCTTGGGCCGAAATACCGGTATCCACTCAAGATGACTGTACGCCCATGCTGTGCGGCGCTATGTCTGATCTTGATCCATTTCGCCCGTTATCCGCGACCCAAGCGCTGATACCTAGCCATTTTGAAGGAGACTTCTCATGAAACCGTCCGAAGCATCGCGCATCATCGCGGACGAAGCCAAGACATGGCGTCGCGACATCCATCAGCATCCAGAGATTCTGTTCGACCTGCCGCGCACCTCGGCGAAGGTGGCGGAGAAGCTGCGCGAATTCGGCTGTGACGAAGTGGTGACCGGAATTGCTACGTCGGGCGTCGTGGCGGTGATTTCAGGCAACAAAGGTGCTGGAAAAACCATCGCGTTTCGCTGCGACATGGACGCGTTGCCGATGTCGGAGCAGACGAACCTGCCCTATGCGTCGAAGGTGCCGAACATGATGCATGCCTGCGGGCATGACGGCCACACCGCCATCCTTCTCGGCGCCGCCAAGCGCTTTGCCACGGAGCGGGATTTCGCCGGCAAGATCGTTCTCGTCTTTCAGCCGGCGGAAGAGGGCGGCGGCGGCGGCCGCGTGATGCTGGAGGAGGGCTTGCTTGAGCGCTTCGACATTGAGGAGGTCTACGGCATGCACAATCAGCCGGGGCTCGATGTCGGCTCGTTCGCCATCCGCAGCGGCCCGATGATGGCCGCGGGCGATCGTTTCGTCATCACCATGACGGGGCTCGGCGGTCATGCGGCCACGCCGCATCTTGCCCGCGATCCCGTGCTTGCCGCCTCGCATATGGTCGTAGCACTCCAGTCGATCGCATCGCGCTTCATCGATCCGCTCGATTCCGTCGTGGTGTCCATCACCTTTATCAGCGGCGGCGACCGGAAGGCGCTGAACGTCATTCCACCTTCGGTCGAGATCGGCGGCACGATCCGCACGATGCTGCCGGCAACGCGCCGTGCGGTCGAAAAACGGTTCCGCGACATGGTCAAGGCGACGGCGGCACTCTACGACGCCGAGGCCGAGATCGATTGGCGCCCGGGATATCCGGTGACCGTCAACGACATCGAGAAGACCTCGGTCGCCATCGCTGCTGCTGAAAGCGTCGTCGGCGCGGAGCGCGTCGACGGCAATTGGCCAATGACCATGGGCTCGGAGGATTTTTCCTACATGCTCGAAAAACGGCCTGGCGCGATGATCTGGCTCGGTAACGGCGACAGCGCCGATCTGCACAATCCGGCCTACAACTTCAATGACGATGCCATCGCCTATGGCATTGATTATTGGGCCGCCGTGGTTGCGCAGCGGCTGTCGTAATTACGGACCGATACCGTTACCAGGATCATTGCGGATTTTCGCAGGCTCGATAATCCGGGACCGTACATCCCAACAAAAAGGCAATATAGTGAGAGCATATTTGGCAGGCCCGGAGGTTTTTCTTCCGAACGCACGGGACATCCTCGACCGCAAGATCGCCTTGGCGCGCAGCTTCGGCTTCACGCCGGTGTCACCGGGCGACCTGATCGTTCCGGAAACCGAAACGAAGCGGCAGCGCGGTCTCGCGATCAGCGCCATCAATGAAAGCATGATGCTGGGCGCCGACCTGATCATCGCCAATCTGACCCCCTTCCGGGGTGTCGCCGCCGATGTCGGCACAGCCTTCGAACTGGGTTTCATGTGCGCCCGCGGCTGTCCGGCCTTTGCCTTTTCCAACAGCACGAAGAGCCATTTCGAACGGGTAAGCCGTTTCTACGGTGATTCCCTGTATCTCGGTGATGACGGGCGCTATCGAGGCACGGACGGAATGGCGCTCGAGAATTTCGATATGGCCGACAATCTGATGCTGGACGGCGGCATCGATAGCCGCGGTGGAACGATCATCACGCAGGAGGTCGAGCCAGACAGGCTTTTCCTCGATTTCACGGCCTTCGAAGAATGCCTACGGGTGGCTGCGGAGAGGCTGCTGAAGCGGGCGGTATGCGCTGAATAAGTTGTCTATGGCGTTCGGATCCGTCTGCTCCACGAAACCTTTGCCGGCCAGCCAGACGCAGGGGAGGCGTCGGGCTGGCCGGTGAATTCTCAAGCGTGGTGGAGTTCCGTTCCCTGGATAGCGGAAAGCAACCAGTCCGAACCCGGCTTACGCACGAACGTCCAGATCTCGGTGGTTTCCGAGGCATTGTGGTCGTCGCCGTCGACGAGCCTGCCGGTCTTGCGATCGAGCAGTGCGTCGACGCTTGAATAGCGCATGGCCAGGGTGGCGTATTCGACATTGTCCTCGCGCCATGCCTCAGCAATGTCGCCCTGCAGCAGGCGAACGTCGGTGACGCTGTTGCGGACGCCCTTGGTGGCGTTCTCGCCAAGCTCCTCGGCAAGATAGGACATCGCTTCCGGCGTGGTGAGCCGGCGCAGGGTGGCGTAATCCTCGGAGCCGTAAGCGGACTGGACTTCCGTCAGAAGATGTTCGAAGCGGTCGAGATCGGCTTGCTGTAGCCCGATCTCGTCATTGGCTTGAGCCGGTTTTTTCTGCGACGCAGCTGCTGCCCCGCCGCCTATCGTCGGGATGGTAAAGGAGGAGGGTCGCGAGGCGTTCATATTGAACGACGCATTTGGTCCGCCTGCCGATGGTCCGGCCGTGGCTTGTTGCGTTTGTTGGCGGGTTGCGAAAAACCGCATGGCGAAGCGGATGGCCATGAAGATCAGCGCGGCTTGCAACAGCAGGCCGAGGAAGCCGAAGCCGCCGCCAAAGCCATGGCCGATGAGCATGCCGAGAAGACCGCCGGCGATCAATCCGCCGATCATCGACCCGCCGAAGCCGCCAAAGAGGCCGCGACGCGGCTGCGCAGCAGTAGCACCGATCCCGGGTTGCGCTGCGGTCGGCTGCTGGGGCGTCATCGTCCGTTCGATCGGCGCGGCCTGTGTCGGGGCTGTCCGCGTTACGGCCGGTGTGTCGAAGGTTCGCATGCCGCGGCTACCGAACCCGCTGGAGCCGGCGCGACGCGCATCGGCATCGTCAAAGCTCACAATGGATGTGGCGGCGGCGAGGACGACGATGGCTGCGACCTGAGCGAAACGTGGAATTGCGCGGAACATTGGTTCTCCTGTCCTTGGGCAGAAAAGCGATTTCCAGCCTATATGGGTATGCCGTCTTGCGATTGTAAGTTCGCGAGAGAGCTTCCGTTTCGGCGAGGTAGGCGCGAGTTCTTAAATGCCTGACCCGTCAAGGTTCTTGTCATCGTCGCCTTCCCATGGCGGAGGCATCGAGGCGCGACGGAGGTTAGCCGAGGGCATCGGCATCCAACATTTCAATTCCGGTTCGGCATATTCAATGATCTGCCCGGGCGAGGAATCGGACGCACGCCACCCTTCTCCCGCAAACTGATCGCCATTTGACCAATATGCGAGGTCAACTTCCGCCGGCCCCTGCTCAGATGGTCGGATCGTGACCAGAATCCGACTACCGTCTTTCGGTGCACTTGCCATATGGCGCCAACGGTCTGCCTCGTCCATCGCTTTTCCTCCAGCTTGCTACCGGTTGCGAATGTCGCCTCGCCATTGAAAGTGGTCAACTCAAACTTTGCACAACCGATTTCTATTGATTGTCTAGCTAGACGCTCTCGATGAGCAACGCAGCCGTACCTCGCGGTCATCGAAGCTAATTCGCGCGGTCGGGCATTTTGGGAGCGCGAAGGCTTTGGCAATAGGATCTCTATCCTCTTCCTCTCAGGCGCTCATCGCTGCCAATAGGCGGCGACGCTGAAGCGGGAGCGGTCGGCGGCCATCTCGGTTTTCATGAAGTTGCGGATGGCGCGGGCTTCGGCCTGTTCGCAAGCGACCCAGACGAAGGTTTCGGGATTGGAGGCGGGCACGAGATCGCGCAAGATACGTTCCAGCGCGCCGGTGGCTCCCGTCGCTGCCTGGTTGCGATGAAGCCATGTGACATCCAGCGATGCGGACGAAGGCAGTAATTGTTCCTCGTGCCTGTCCGCCACTTCAAGGAAAATCCGCAGTTCGGTTTCAGTGGGCACTGTGGCTGCAATACGGGCGATGGCGGGCAGGGCGGTTTCGTCGCCGGCGAGAATGAGCTTTCGGGCAGCGGGCACGCTACCGCCGCCGGGACCGATGAGACCTGCCCGGTCGCCGGGGCGTGCGTTCAAGGCCCATGATGCGCCGGGAATATTGTCGCCGTCATGCAGCACGAAATCGATATCCATCTCACCGCTCGCAAGATCGATGTTGCGGATCGTGTAGGCACGGATGGTCAGCGCGTCGTCGCCCCGAGGCCAATGGATGCGGCCGTCCGGTTCGGTATGCGGCCAGACCGGTGCGCGGTCCTTTGGCGGGATCAGTAGGCGCACATGCAGGCCGCCGTCGAGAAAGTGTTTGGCGTCCTCGGTCGCGACGGTGACGCGGCGCATATGCGGGGTGATGTTGCTCGCGCGGACAACGGTGATCTCGCGGAAATCGGGAATGACGGCGGCCTGTGGCCCGTCGGCCCAGGTGAGATCGAGCGTCTCGCCGGATGATGCAAAAAGCCGTTCGGCGACCATGCTTCGGATGGTAAAGAGCTTGGCGGCGGTCGGGCAGCGCAGCTTGATATCGAGGCGGCTTTCCGACACGGCGATATCGGCGCTGCCGATGACGGTTTCTAGCCGCGCGCCTTCAGTGCTTCGCGTCACCGTCACATGCTCCGCCAGATGCTCGCAGAGTTGATCGAGCAGCCGCCCGGCATCGGCATGGGTGGCGACGCCAGAGGCGGTGAAATCTCTTGCATGCATCATTGGGTGGCCTCCTTTTGCATCGCCTTTGTGTTTCAAACGAGGACGAGGATCGCGGTCGGGCGATCCTCGGTTCTCTGCCATAGTCGAGATTTAAAGTATACTCTTATTCTCAACTTACCACTTCTTGCTGAGCTTGAAGGTAATGGTCCGCGCCTCGCCGTAGCCGCAGACATTTTCCCCGGCGCAACCCGCGACATAGGTCTTGTCGAAAAGGTTGGCGACGTTGAGGGAAGCGCCCCAGCCCTTTTTCTCGTAGCGGATGCCGACGTCGAAGAGCGTCGCGGAAGGCACGCGCAGGGTGTTGGCTTCGTCTGCCCAGGATTTTCCCTGATAGCGCACGCCGCCACCGATGCTCAGACCGTCAAGCGCGTCGCTGGTGAAGGCGTAGTCGAGCCAGAGTGCGGCGGTGGAGTTCGGCACGAGGTAGGGCGAATTGCCGACGACGGAGGAATCGATGTCCTTGGTGATTTCGAGATCGGTGTAGGAGTAGGAACCGAGCAGTTTCCAGTTGTCGTCGAGATTGACCTTGCCCTCGAATTCGATGCCGCGTGAGCGAACCTCGCCGATCTGCCGCTGCAGGAAAGTGGCGGGGTCGGTCAGCGCCATGTTCTTGCGGTCGATCTGGAACACCGATGCCGTGAACAGGCCGTCGATGAAGTCGGGCTCATATTTGATGCCGGCCTCATACTGCTCGCCCTTCTCCGGTGTCAGGCCGCCGCCGGTGACGCTGGTGCCGACCAGGGGTCTGAAGAAGGTGCCGGCGCTGACATAGGGGGTGATGCCGTTGGAGAATTCGTAGGCCAGGCCCGCGCGGCCGCTTGGCGCATTTTCGTTCGAGCTATAGGTGGTGCCGACCGTTGCGTCTGAATTGGTGTCGACGAAGTCATAGCGGCCATTGAGCGTCAGCAGCCAGCCGCCGCCGAAGCGCATCTGGTCCTGCGCGTAGACGCCGAGCTGCTGTTGCGTCAGCACCTGATCGAGGTAGACGAAGTTTGCACCCTGAGCCGTGCCGTAAACCGGGTTGGTGGCACTGATCGGGTTGGAGCCGCAGCAAGCCTGGACCTGGTCGAGCCGGTAGATCGAATAATCGGTGCCGATCAGGAAATCATGGCTGACGGGGCCGGTGTCGAACTTGTTCTCCGCGCGGGTGTCGACCGAAAAGGTGTCGACCTTCGAGCGCTCGAAGAAGCCGATGCGGCTCAGCATATAATTCGGATCGTCATAGGACGGATCGAGCGGATTGCCGTCCACATAGCCGTTCAGATACGGACCTTCCTCGCGCTTGTAGAGGTGGCCGTAGCGCGCATTCTGCGACACGGTCCAGCCGCCGTCGAAGTCGTGCGAGAATTCATAGCCGACCATCTGCTGGGCGTATTTCAGATTGTCGATGCTGCGTTCGCCATAGAAGGCATCGCGCTTGATCTTGCCGAAGGGTGCGTCGACCACAGTGCCGACATAGGGGAAGAAGCCGTTGCCGGTATGCACCTCATCGAGGCCGCTGAGCATGCCATAGACGGTGAGCTTCGTGGACTCGTCCGGAGAGACGGTGATCTGCGGCATGATGAAGCCACGCAGATCATGGGTGCCGTCGCTATAGGTATCGCCGCCGGCGATCTTGCCGGTCAGCCGGTAGCGATAGACGCCGTCGGCCGAGAGCTTGTCGGAAAAGTCGAAGCCGACGAAGGCGTTCCCGAGATTGTTGATGCCGATCTCGGTGTAATAGGAGGGATCGTCAGTTGGCTCCTTGCGCACCATGTTGACGAGACCGCCGGGATTGGATCCGCCGTAGAGCACGGAGGAGGGGCCTTTCAACACTTCCACACGCTCAAGCATGAAGGGATCGATCTGGAAGCCGCCGAAGCCATAGCTGTAGAGCGTCAGGCCGTTCATGAAGACGCCGGTCTGTGTCGCGTCGAAGCCGCGAATATAAAACCAGTCGGTATCGCCGTCATTGCCGAAGGGCTGCGTGGTGACGCCCGGCGTGTAGCGCAGCGCCTCGTCGACCTTGTTGGTGATGCCGCGATCCTGCATTTCCTGCCGGCCGATGACGGATACCGACTGCGGCACCTCCGTAATCGGCGTGTCGGCTTTCGATCCTGACGTCGTTTGCTTGGCGACATAGCCCTTGACCGGCGCTGTGCCGTTCGTTTCGCTGTCTGTCTGCCCGCCCTGGATGACCAGCGGCTGCAACACCGTCGGGCTCTCCTGCGCCACAACCTGCGTGCTGGATAGTATCGTCGCGATGGCCACGCCTGCCATCAGCCGCCACATCGATCCGTCTTTGCTCAATCCCTGCATGTCCGTCATCAGTCTCAACTTCGCGCCCTGTCGGCTCGACCAAGTGGCCGGCCTATCAAATAAGATGAGCAATTAACTCATATTTATTGGCGCGGCTTGTCTGATCCTGGGGAAATTGAATATTTTTGGGCAATTCTCCGCGATGTCGGCAATTGCTCGCGGGGTGTGGCATTTAGGCAATCTGGCTTCTCTTCCAGCTGGCCGGGGTGGTGCCGACATTCTTGCGGAAGACGCGGGTGAAATGCGCCTGATCGGCAAAGCCGGTCTCGACGGCGACATTGGTGAGCGGCGTGTCGCCTTTCAGCAGCAACTGTTTGGCTCGCTCGAGCCTCGCCCTAGTCTGCCATTGATGCGGCGGAAGACCAGTCGAGGCCTTGAAGGCGTGGCTGAAATGCGATTGCGACAGGCCGGTCAGCGATGCCAGTTCCTCCAGCCGGATCGTGCGCAAGCAATTTTCCTCGATGTAATCGACCGCGCGCCGCAATTGCCAGGCGGCGAGTTCGCTGCGCCGGCGCGGTTGCGGACCGCGCAGCTGCAGCACATTGATCAGCAGCGAAAGCGTCAGACCATCGCCATAGAGATCGTGCAGCGGTTCCGGATTTTCGCATTCGGTCGCGATCAGCTCGGCAAGCGCCATCAGCCGTGGATCGGAGAAATGCAGGCGCGGATGGTCGAGGCGCGACGGATCGATATCCTCCATCAACCTTCGTCCGATGATCTCGGCATCGAAATGAATATCGAGATGGCGTACGAAATCGATACCGGCAAGATCCGCCCAAAGTTCCATGCCGGCGGGAATGTAGGACATTCTCTCGTGATCATTGTCCTGCGGCCGGCTCTGGGCGCGCGGCGAAAGCCTGATGCCGTTCGTGCCGGAACCACGTTGGTCGAGCAGGATGAAGAGGCGTGGATCCTCGGCGATATAATAGCCACCGGCGCGGGCCTCGCAATTGACGTTCCAGACATCGGCGACGATGCCGTTCCATTGGCGCCGATGGACACCGCCGACAACGGAAAAACCGCCAATCCTGTTTTGCATCCGTGGCTGAAACATCGTCCCCAGCTTTCAGCTTCGCCGTAGGCGTTAATCCTTCTTCATATACTCAAGTTATTATATCAGTGAAGCCGCCGTGGCAATGTGGCGCGCGAAGGGCCGGCAGGCATCCAAGAGTGGTGCTCGATATCGGGTTCGGAACCGGGGCATTTCCTCAAGAGACCCGCACCCCCAAGGCACTTTGGGGCTGCGGCGCATACCTCTTACAGGCTCAATAAGCCGTCAGCAGATTCTGCCCAAAATTCGGCTCGACACCGAGCAAAGGCGCAGCGCGACTGACGATGTCGTGAACCATGGGTGCCGCGGTTTCGGCGGCGAGGTTCAGATTGTGCAGGCCCGTCAGCGGCTGGTCGATGAAGGACAGCACCACATATCTAGGGTTTTCCATCGGAAAAGCGGCGAGGAAGGAATTGAAGCTCAGCTTGTGTGAATAGACGCCGTTGATCACCTTGTTCGCCGTGCCTGTCTTGCCGCCGACGTGGAAGCCAGGGACATCGGCAGTCTTGCCGGTGCCCTGTTCGCCGTTCAGCTTGAACAGATATCTGATGACGTCGCTGGTGCTCTTTTTGACGATCATCTTTTCGGTCTTCTCGGCTTCTTCCTGTGTCCGTGGCAGGAAGGTGGGCTCGATCAGCTCACCGCCGTCGATGAGGGCAGCTCCGGCAACTGCCGTCTGCATCGGCGTGGTGGCGACGCCATGGCCGAAGGCGATGGTGATCGAGTTGATCTTCTTCCACACTTTCGGCTGGCTCGGAGCCTTCACCTCTGGTAGCTCCGTCTGCATCCTCGAGAGCAAGCCGAAGCGGGTCAGATAGGCCTTCTGGATGTCCATGCCGACCTTGTCCATGATCTTGGCGGTGCCGATGTTGGACGAGTAGCGGAAGATTTCGGGGACCGACAGCGCGCGTCGCGGAACGTCACGGTCATCGTGGATGGTGAAGCCGCCGTAGTGCAGGGGTGCACTGGCATCGAACGTGTCGGTCAGTTTGACCGTGCCGGTGTCGATGGCCATCGCGATCGAGAACGTTTTGAACACCGAGCCCATTTCGTCGGTGCCGTCGGACATGCGATTTAACCAGCCCTTGACGTCCGCCTGCGGGTCATTCGGATCGAAATCGGGAGCCGATGCCATGGCCAGCACCTCGCCGGTATGGATATCGAGGATAACCGCACCGGCCGACTGAGCCTGATATTGGCCGATCGCATCCGACACGACATCATGGACGATGTTCTGGACACGAAGATCGATCGACAGATGGACAGGCTGCAGGCTGTCGCGGCTCGTCATGCCGGCGGAGGTGAGGTCCGAAAGCCCCTGTCCATCGAGATACTTTTCGATGCCGGCGACGCCGTGGTTGTCTATGTCGACATAGCCCAGGACATGGGCAGCGGTCCGTCCCCCCGGATAGAAACGCTTGACCTCCGGACGGAAACCGATTGCAGGAATTCCGAGGCTCAAAACCTCGCTCTGTTGTTTCGGCGTCAACTGGCGGCGCAACCATGCGAAGTGGGATCGCTTGTCCGAGAGCTTTTGATAAAGCGCCTTTTTATCGATATCAGGGAATAGTGCCGAAAGCTTCTCAACCGCCTCGTCGACATCGACGATGTGAAACGGCTCGGCAAACATCGACACCGTGCGTATATCGGTCGCCAGAAGCTCGCCGTTGCGATCAACGATGTCGGGACGCCATGCAATCACCGGACCAGACGGGATGTTAGCGGTATCGACCGCCGGCCGAGAGTCGAAATAGACGAGCTTTCCGCATATGGCAAGATAGGCAATCGTGAGGACGCCAGCCAAAGTCAGGATACGAGACTTTGCCTGCCTGTTCTTGCTGCCCGATGCGACAATATTGCGCCTGCGTGCCCCGGAACTGAATGTCAATTCCACGAGGCGGCCGCTCTTTAGACTGAACGTATGGAGGATCGACATTTCTATGCAAATTCAGAGGATTGAAAAGGGAGAAAGGGCTTTCTGCGAGTATGATTTTTAGGTTAAGGCGTTTAAATAAATCTTAACAGCACCTTAAATTTAATTCGGAAAGCTTCTTAAATAAAGCGCTGGCCCGCTTGCCGGCGAAACATGTGACGAGTTGCCTCGGCGAGAGATCGCCGATTTATCTCCCGGACAATGGCAGACTTCGAAAAGATCGATCGCGATCCTGTTCAAGACTGGCGGGAATCTGCTCGATCAGCCAGCGCTTGAGCGCCAATGTGTCCGGGCGTGCCGCGGCATGCGGCGAGACCCAGAGCACCAGTCGTCGCGGTCCCTGGACGAAGCCGAAGGGGGCGACCAGTCTTCCGGATGAGAGATCGTTCAGCACCAGCATCTTGGGCACGACCGCGAAACCAAGGCCACATGCCGCCGCCTCGATCAGCAGGTAAAAGTGGTCGAAATTATTGCGGATTTGCGGCATGTCAAAATCGTGACCCGAGGCCAAAAGCCAGTCCTGCCAGGCGTCCAGCCGCGTGTTTGTTGAAAGCAATGCCGTGTCGGCGAGTTCGGTCGGTTTATTGACCGGGAACGATTGAAGATATTCGGGCGAGCACACGGGCCCGATCCATTCCGCCGCAAGCTCATGGATGATGGCGTTGGGCGGCGCCTCGATCGTGCTGCTGCGGATCGCCACGCTGATCTTATCACGCATGAAATCGATGCGATCGTAGTTCATGTTGAACTGGAGCTCGATTTGCGGGTGGCGCTGATGAAAGAGGGATATATGCGGGATAATCCAGCGCATCATGATCGATGATGAGCAGGAAAGCGTCAATGGTCCGGGTTTGACGCTTTCAACACTCGTTTGGATCAGACGGAATGCCGCGCCGAGGCCCTCAGCCAGTTGAGCCCCCTCGGGCGTAGGATCTGTCGACTTGACACTCCGACTGAGAAGCATCACGCCGAGCAATTCCTCCAAAGCCTTGATGTGTCTGCTGATTGCACCATGCGTTACGAACAGCTCATCGGCCGCAAGTGTCATGCTGCGGTGACGCACGGTCGCTTCGAAAGCTCTCAATGCTGTCAGTGACGGTCTCCGTTGCCCCAAGCCTATATCCTCGAATCATGCCGCTAACCTGTGAGTTTTTCTCACGCATCTTCGATATTAAATCGATTGCATCGCTTGTCCAGCCACTCTTAAAGTCGGTGTCTTCACGAGATCGGGCGGGAGGGGACCTTGTTTGTCCCGATCTTTTCGAAAGCAACATCGGGTGAGCTTTTCGCAGGCTGCGGCACGACGCCATGCAGTCTCTAACGCAAAACGCTTATTCGTGACCCAGGGGAGGGGAACTTGGACATACTCAATACAGCCAACACCGTAGCGACGGATACGGAGCGGTCTGCCATCAAGAAAATCTCGTGGCGGCTGGTGCCGTTCATCGGGTTGATGTTCTTCATCAATTTTCTCGATCGCACGGCGATTTCCTTTGCGGGACCCAACGGCATGACGAATGATCTGGGGCTTACGGCTGCCCAGTTCGGATTTGCCGCCGGTATCTTCTTCTTCGGCTACATCGTGCTCGAGGTCCCCAGCAATCTGGCGCTTCATAAATACGGCGCACGGCGCTGGCTTGCGCGCATCATGGTGAGCTGGGGCATTGTTTCGCTGCTCTTCACCTGGGTCAGCAGCATAAATGGCCTCTACTTCCTGCGTTTCCTGTTGGGCGTCGCAGAAGCGGGTTTCTTCCCCGGCGCCATCCTTTTTCTCAGCATGTGGGTGCCTGCGCGCCATCGCGCGAAGATCCTGGCGCTGTTCTACCTGGCCCAGCCGCTGACGATCGTCGTTGGCGCTCCGCTCGCTTCGCTGCTCATCCAGGCACATGGTGTCTTCGGCCTCGAGGGTTGGCGCGTCATGTTCTTCGGCGTCGCCGTCCCCGCCATCCTTGTGGGCATTGTTACCTGGTTCTATCTGCCCGACACGCCGAATGACGCAAGCTGGCTCGACCAGAACGAAAAGAACTGGCTTAACGGCGAGCTGGCCAAGGAAGAAAGAGCAAAGGCCGGCGGCCATGGACGGATGGCCGGCAAGGCGCTCACGGATGGTCGCGTATGGGTTTTGTCGCTGATCTATTTCGGGCTGATTTACGGTCTCTATGCACTCGCCTTCTTCCTGCCGACCATTATCGCCGGCTTCGAGGCGAAGTTCGGCACCAAGTATGATGTATTCGACAAGGGACTGATCACGGCAATCCCCTATCTGCCCGCGGCAATAGCCCTGTTCTTCTGGAGCCGCGATGCATCGAAGCGCGGGGTGCGGGCCTGGCACATCGGTATTCCCGCGCTCCTCGGCGCACTCAGCATTCCGATGGCCTTGTTCATGTCCTCGCCGGAGGCAACCATTGCCGTCATCACCGTGACGGCCTGCGCGATCTTCTCCGCGCTCCCGAATTTTTGGGCTATCCCCGCCCGGTTCCTGTCGGGCGCGGGAGCAGCGGCCGGTATCGCGCTTATCAACACCATCGGCAATGTCGCCGGCTTCGCCGCGCCCTACATCACGGGTCTCGTCAAGGACGCGACAGGTCTCTACGAACTTCCGATGTTTATCGTTGGGGCGTTGATGCTTGTCTCGTCGATCCTGGCTTTCTCCATCGGTTCGATGATGAAGGAGTGATCTTGCGGGCTCGCAATCACTGTTTCGGCAGGGATAATCTCAAAAAGCCTCTCGGCCCCATTGCGAGCCGAGAGGCTTTTTGCCACTGCCTCGGTTTGTTGCCACGCCAGCATGGCCTTTTGGGCATGTATCTTGAGCGAGGTGACTTTTATGGTAGCCTGGAACAAATTCGCTTGGTAATTGGCTTGAAAGGTCCGGCATGGGCTATCTCGATATGACGGGTTCCTAAAAAGCCCACGGAGACGACTGCAATGGATGACGCGGAATTTATGGCTCTCTACAAGGCCGGTAAATTCAAGGAAGCCCTGGCTGCCGCCACGCGCGGGCAGGAAAAGTCCAAGCTGACGCCCAGCCGCTATTCGATCGACAAGAAGACGGGCAAGCCGATCTTCTATCGAGGCAATAAGCGGGTGGAAAAGGACGCGACCGGCGAATGGTTGTTCGCGAAAAACCTCGGCAAGCCGGAATAGACACTGTACCCGATCCATTTGGCTGCGGGCGGCGATGCTAGGCCGCTGAAATCGATTTCGCCGTCACCAGACCGAAACCGCTGCGATATTTGGCCGGCGTCGTGGAAAAGCGCTCCTCGAAGGCTTCGTAAAAGCGCGACAGCGAGCCAAATCCGGATTCGAATGCGACCGCCGCCACCGGCAGGTCGCTGGAGATCAGCAGCGACTGGGCGGTGTCGAGCCGATGACGCGTGATCGCCTGATTGACGGTAAGGCCCACGGTTTTTTTGAAGATCGACATGGCGTAATTCGGATGCAGTCCGGCAGCCGATCCGACGTCGACGGCCGATATCTCGCCCAATGCGCGTTCGGCGATGAAGCGGAGCATCTTTTCCACCCTCGGCAGGCGATCCGGGTCCTGATTGCGCGATGCCCCGATTGCCGAACCCTGTTCGCGCAAATCCTGCCAGCCCTCTCGCGCAATTCGCCTGATGCGGGCGACGAGTTCGTCGCGCACGATTTGCTCCAGCTCCGGATCGCCGGACAGCAGTTCTTCCCGCCACCGCAGAAAAATGTCGCGGTCGTGTGCTCTGACGTTCAGTGCCTCTATCAACCCGCCCCGGAACACGGCGTCGCGAAAGCTGCCCATGCTGTGCAGATTGACGAGCACCGACATCGGGACATAGAGGCAGACGAAGGTCGTGGGCTCGGTGACGTCGACGACCTGATGCGGGATCATCCCCCAGAAGAGGCAGAGCTGTCCCTCCGAGACTTGCAGCCTGCGTCCGTCGAACCAATAGGTGACGCGTCCGTCGAGGACATAGTTGAGCTCCACCTGGCTGTGCATGTGCGGACCACTCATGCGCCGCACGTCCAATCGCTCCCCGGCGCAGAAGCGATGATCGCCGAAGACGACGAGAGGATGGCGCGTCGGGCCATCGTGAACTGGAACTGACTCGTCTTCGATCAGCATTGTGAGACTCTCCACTACAGTCGCGATCTTAGAAAACCGGAAGCGATCTTTAATATCGCGGTAGAGGTCTACGAATTTGGATGATGAATATCAACCGCCGCGCATTGGGGGCGATGTGTTGGCCGGCGCCCCGCGCCGTAACAGGTCAGTGGAGGATATACGTGACCCTTTTTAAAAATATCGGCTCGATTGCATTGAGCTACATGCTGGTCGCGTCGGCGGCATGCGCCGGCGAAATCGTTCTCAATTCCGACCAGTCGGACCCCGTGCCGAAAAAGGCGATGGAAGAGCTGATTGCGGATTTCCAGACGAAGAACCCTGATATCAAGGTCAAGTGGAACAATTTCGACCACGAAGGCTACAAGTCCGCGATCCGTAACTTTCTGACGGCTGACGCTCCCGATGTCGTCGCCTGGTATGCCGGCAACCGCATGGAGCCTTTCGTCAAGGCTGGTCTTTTTGAAGACGTCAGTGACGTCTGGGCCGCAAACGGGCTGAGCGACCAGCTGAAGGCGGCCGCCGCGTCGATGACGATCGACGGAAAGAAGTGGGGCGTTCCCTACACCTACTATCAGTGGGGCATCTATTACCGAGCCGACATCTTCAAGGATAAGGGCATTACGCCGCCGAAGACCTGGGACGAGCTGGTCGCTGCCTGCGCCAAGCTGAAAAGCGCCGGCATCACCCCGTTTACGATCGGCAGCAAGGCCTTGTGGCCAACCGCCGGCTGGTTCGATTATCTCGATCTGCGCGTCAACGGCTACCAGTTCCACATGGATCTGACCTCCGGCAAGGTGCCCTATACCGATCCGAAGGTGAAGGCCGTGTTCGCCAAGTGGGCTGAGCTGGTCAAGCCGGGCTACTTCCTTCAGAACCACGCAGCACTCGACTGGCAGGACGCCATGCCGCAATTCGTCCAGGGCAAGGCGGCCATGTATCTCATGGGCAATTTCGCCGTCGCTCCGATGAAGGATGGCGGGCTGAAGGAAGACCAGATCGGCTTCCTGCCGTTCCCGGAAATCACGTCTGGCCTGCCCGCCGCCGAGGAAGCGCCGCTCGACACCTTCCACATTCCGTCGGGCGCGAAGAACAAGGAAGATGCCAAGAAGTTCCTCGCCTATCTGGCCTCCCCGGAAGCCCAGACGAAAATGAATGCGACACTCGGCCAGCTGCCGGTCAACAACCAGTCGGCCACACCGGATGACAAGTTCCTGAAGGCGGGCTTTGAGATGCTGTCGAAGGCCCAGGCTCTCTCGCAGTTCTACGATCGCGATGCGCCGGCCGACATGGCGAAGGCCGGCATGGAAGGCTTCCAGGAGTTCATGGTCAAGCCCGACAAGATCGACGCGATCCTGGCACGCCTCGATAAGGTGCGCGCCCGCGCCTACAAGTAGTCCATTCCAACAATGACCCGCTGCCGGACGTCCATGACGCCCGGCAGCGTTCTTACTCGCATTTGCATAGGAGCAGACAGTGGGCACGAGCAGCACCGCTCTACCAGGGTTCTGGAAACGCAATCAGCGGACCTTAGCACCCTGGCTCTTTCTCGCGCCGGGCGCCCTGATGTTCCTGGTCTATGTGATCCTACCGGTCTTCCAGTCGGTATGGATCAGCTTTCACGACTGGGATGGTCTGGGGGCAAAAACCTGGATCGGTCCTGGAAATTACGTCGAGCTTTTCTCCGACGACGCCTTCTACACGTCGCTGGAAAACAACATCATCTGGCTCGTCCTCTATCTACTGGCGGTTCCGGCGGGATTGGCCGCGGCCTTGTTCCTGAACCAGACCGTTGCCGGCATCCGTATCTACAAATCGCTGTTCTTCTTCCCCTTCGTGATCAGCCAGGTCGTCGTCGGCCTGATCTTCACCTGGTTTTATGCGCCTAATTTTGGGCTGTTCTCCGTCCTGACGGAAGCTTTGACCGGGACGCAGATCGCCGTGCTGGCGGATGAGCGTCTGGTCACCTACGGCATCATCGCTGCCGGTCTCTGGCCGCAGATCGCCTATTGCATGATCCTCTACCTGACGGGCCTCAACAACATCAATTCGGAACAGATCGAAGCCGGGCGCATGGACGGCGCCAAGGGTTGGCACCTGTTCTGGAATATCGTCCTGCCGCAACTGCGGCCCGCCACCTTCATCGCGGTGGTGGTGACGGTCATCGGCGCGCTTCGCTCCTTCGACCTCGTCTCCGTCATGACGGCCGGCGGCCCCTACGGGTCGAGCCGCGTTCTCTCCTACTACATGTATGAGGAAGCCCTGTCGGAATACGGATTCCGGATGGGATACGGCGCCGCCATCGCCGTCGTGCTCTTCCTGATCATGATGATCTTCATCACCTTCTTTCTCATCCGCATGCTGAGACAGGAAAGGAACTCCTGATGTTTCCAACACCTGTCCAGAAATCCGGCCCATGGGTGTCCACGACCTATCAGATCATCCTGCCGATCGCGCTCATCATCTGGCTGCTGCCGCTGATCGGCGTCGCGGTGACGTCGATCCGGCCATCGGGCGATCTGGCGGCCGGCAATTATTTCGGTATTCCCTCGGGCTTTGCGGGCGTCGAGAACTACACCGCCGTCTTCCGGGATTCGCCGATCGGCCACTACATCCTGAACTCGTTCAAGATCACCATCCCGACGGTCATCGGTGCGGTCGGGCTGTCGTGCCTTTGCGGTTTCGCACTCGCCGTCTATCGCTTCAAGGGAAGCCTGGCGTTGTTCTTCATCTTCGTTGCCGGCAATTTCATTCCGTTCCAGATCCTGATGGTTCCGGTGCGCGACATGACGCTGAAGATGGGGCTCTATGATACGGTAACCGGGTTGGTCCTGTTCCACGTCGCCTTCCAGACGGGCTTCTGCACCTTGTTCATGCGCAATTTCATCAAGGGCTTGCCCTTTGCGCTGATCGAATCGGCGCGGGTCGAGGGCGTCTCCGAATGGCGGATCTTCGTTCATATCGTACTGCCGCTGATGCGTCCGGCGATCGCGGCATTGTCGGTGCTGATCTTCACTTTCGTCTGGAACGACTATTTCTGGGCGACCGTGCTCGTGCAGGGACAGAGCGCCATGCCTGTTACCGCCGGCCTTAATTCCCTCAACGGGCAGTGGGTTGCCGCCTGGCATCTGGTGTCGGCGGGATCCATCGTCGCCGCGATGCCGCCGGTTTTGATGTTCTTCTTCATGCAGAGGCACTTTATTGCAGGCCTCACTCTCGGAGCGACCAAGGGATGAGCAAGACTGTTATTGTCAAAGCCGGCGCGGTGTCGCTGGCGCTCGGCCTGCCGGAGCGCGGCATGCCCGAGATCCTCGGCTTTGGCCGTGGGGCGCTCGCCCCCGAATTCTGGCCTGATGTGCCGCGTTCGAGCCGTGTCAACGGCATGGATATCGCCGTGCCGTCGAATGTGCTGCTGCCTGTTGGCGGGCTCGGCTTTTTCGGCTGGCCGGCGATCTCAGGGCACCGTGACGGGCGTGCATTTACTCTGGAGTTCCAGAATTGGCAGGTCGAGGAAATCGATTCCGGTGTCGTTCTGAAAGCCGAGGACGCCGTCGCGGAGATCGGCTTGCAGATACGCCTCGAAGGCAGTCCTGCCGAGGTGCTGTCGGTTTCGACGTCGCTGACCAATCTCGGTTCCGGCGATTATACCCTCGATCGATGCATGGCGGCGAGCTTTCTGATGCCCGCCGGCCCGGCGGAGCTTACCACCTTTACGGGCATGTGGGGCCGGGAATTCCAGACGCGCCACACGACAATTGCCGACGGGCTCTGGATGCAGGAAAGCCGCCGCGGGCGCACCTCGCATGATCGATTCCCCTTCGCATTCCTTGAATGTGGCGGCGAGCGGATGGGCTTCCATCTCGGCTGGAGCGGCAACCACCTGATGGCGATCGATACGCTCGATGACGGGCGCCGGCTGGTGCATCTCGGCGAGCTGTTCGAGCCGGGCGAAATACGCCTGGCAACCGGTGAAACCTACAGCAGTCCGACGGCCTTTGCCGGTCCTGACAGCGAAGCGTTCCATGCCTTTGTGCGAGAAAGCGTGATTGCCTGGCCGGGCGGCGAGATGAAGCCCCGGCCGGTGACGCTGAACACCTGGGAAGGCAATTACTTCGATCACCGCATGGACTCCCTGAAGGCTCAGGCGGATGCGGCGGCGGCCATCGGCATCGAGCGCTTCGTCCTCGACGACGGCTGGTTCGGCAAGCGCGACGACGATACCACCAGCCTCGGCGACTGGTTCATCGACGAGCGGAAATATCCAAATGGACTGAAGCCGCTGGTCGATCATGTGACATCGCTCGGCATGGAATTTGGTCTCTGGTTCGAGCCAGAGAATGTGAATCCCGAATCCGAGTTGTTTCGTGCCCATCCCGACTGGGCGCTCCAGGTCGAAGGGCGTCCGCTGCTTCTGTCGAGAAACCAGCTGGTGCTCGACCTGACGCGGCCGGAGGTCAGCGATTATCTCTTCAGATGCATGGAAGCCGTACTTTCCCAGCATGCGATCGCCTATATCAAATGGGACATGAACCGCGACCTGACTCATGCCGGCGGCGCGGATGGTCGTGCTCGGACGGCGCAGCAGACGCGGGCGGTCTATGCCCTGATGGACAGGATCCGGCAGGCGTTTCCGGCCGTCGAGATCGAAAGCTGCGCATCGGGCGGCGGGCGCATCGATTACGGCGTCCTCCGGCACACGCATCGCGTCTGGACCTCCGATTGCACCGACGCCTTCGAACGGCTTGATATACAGCATGGGGCCTCGCAGTTCGTTCCGCCGGAGCTTCTCGGCGCGCACATCGCCGCATCGCCGAACCACCAGACCGGCCGCAGGTTGACGCTTTCTTTCCGGGCGCTCGTAGCACTTGCCTATCATCTGGGTGTCGAGCTGAACCCGCTGACCCTCGACGCCGAGGAGAAGCAGGAGCTCGAAGGCTGGATCGCGCTCCACAAGAGCTTGCGCTCGCTCCTTCATGCGCCCGGCAAGCAGTTCCGCCTGCCGCCCCTTGATGGTCGCTATGTCTGGGGCGCTGCGGACGAGAGCCGTATCGTGGCTTTCGTTGCGCAGGGTCCGCAAATGGTCGGCGAGCAGCCCGCACCGGTTCGCCTGCCGTTGAGCGGTGAGGGCACAGGCAAATGGCGTGTGAAAGCGTTCCATCCGGCCGAGCCCGAGTTCATCCGGATATCGGACGGCCAACAGCGGTTTTTGAACGGCGAGATGACCTTCAGCCTCGACACGCTTCGGCGCGTCGGCTTGCCGCTGCCAATGCTTCGGCCCGAGAGCGGGCTTCTTCTTGAATTCGAACCAGTGACGGGAGACTAAGTCTCATGGGGAATGTAACGCTTAACCGCGTGACGAAGCAGTTTGGTGCTGCCAGCGTCATCAAGGGCGTCGATCTGGCGATCGAAGACGGCGAGTTCTGCGTCTTCGTCGGACCGTCCGGTTGCGGCAAGTCCACCCTTTTGCGCATGATCGCGGGGCTTGAGGATATTTCCTCCGGGGAACTCAAGATCGGCGGCAATGACATGACCAGGGTCGGTCCCGCCGAGCGCGGGGTCGCCATGGTGTTTCAGAGTTATGCTCTCTACCCGCACATGACGGTGGCGGAAAATATCGGCTTCGGCCTGCGCATGACCGGCCATTCCAAGGCTGAGGTTGCCCGCCGCACCGATGCTGCCGCCGAGATGCTGCAGTTGAAGTCCATGCTCGACCGCAAGCCGTCCCAGCTTTCGGGCGGTCAGCGCCAGCGCGTCGCCATCGGCCGCGCCATCGTGCGCAATCCGCAGGTGTTTCTCTTCGACGAGCCGTTGTCCAATCTCGATGCCTCGCTCCGGGTCCAGATGCGCACGGAGATCAGCAAGCTGCATCAGGATATCCGCACGACGATGATCTACGTCACCCACGACCAGGTCGAGGCGATGACCATGGCTGATAAGATCGTCGTGTTGCAGGGCGGATTGGTGGAGCAGGTCGGATCGCCGCTGGAGCTTTACCATCGGCCGAAGAACATCTTCGTCGCCGGCTTCATCGGATCGCCGAAGATGAATTTCCTCAAGACCAAGGCGTCACCGGTTGATGGCGGCGTGAAGGTCGATCTTCCCGGCGGCCAGTCGATCACGCTGAAAGGCGGTTCGGTGAAGGAAGGCCAGTCGGTTACCCTCGGCATCCGCCCCGAGCACCTCGATCGCAGCGAAGGCGGTGACGCAACGCTTCAGGGCAAGGTGCGTCTCGCCGAATATCTCGGTTCGGAAACCATGTTCTATATCGGCCTTACCGATGGCACCGAGATTGCGGTGAAGGCGGACGGTCTGGCGCAGGCGAAGCCCGGCGACGATTTCTCCATCCATATTCCAGCGGCTGCCTGCCATCTGTTCGACGATGCCGGTAACGCCATTCTCAACGGAGATCTGACGAAATAATGCTTGGCGTTTGCTATTATCCGGAACATTGGCCCGAGAGCTGGTGGGAAAAAGACGCGCATCGCATGCGGGCGCTTGGCATCTCTTATGTGCGGATCGGCGAGTTCGCCTGGTCGCGCCTCGAGCCGACGCGCGGCTCTTTCGATTTCGGCTGGCTCGACCGGGCGATCGACACGCTGGCGGCCGCCGGCCTGAAAGTCGTGCTCGGCACGCCGACCGCAACGCCGCCGAAATGGCTGATGGACGAATATCCGGAGATCGCTCCGGTGGACGAGCAGGGCAGGGTGCGGGGCTTCGGCTCGCGCCGTCATTATACCTTCTCCTCGGACGTCTGGTGGAAGGAATCTGAACGCATCGTCGAGACGATCGCGAAGCGATATGGCGAGCACCCCGGTCTCGTCGGCTGGCAGACGGATAACGAGTACGGATGCCACGACACCAGCCTCTCCTGGGGTGCCGAGGATCTGAAGGCGTTTCGCCGCTGGCTTCGCCTCCGCTACCAGTCAGCACAGCAATTGAACGAAGCCTGGGGCAGCGTCTTCTGGTCGATGGAAGTCCAGAGCTTCGAGGACGTCGTGCTGCCGAACCTGACGGTGACGGAAACGAACCCCGCCGTCCGGCTCGACTTCTGGCGCTTCCATTCCGACCAGATCGCAGCTTACGACCGCATGCAATGCGACATCATCCGGAAACACTCCCCGAACCGCTGGATCACCCATAATTTCATGGGCTTCGTCAACGATTTCGATCATTGGAAAGTCGCCGAGAACCTGGATCTTGCCTCCTGGGATTCCTATCCGATCGGCTTCGTGGAGAAGTTTCCCTTCAGCGAGGAAGAGCGCGTGCGCTGGGCGGAGACATCCCACCCCGATATCGCCGCCTTTCATCACGATCTCTATCGTGGCGTCGGCAATGGCCGGTTCTGGATCATGGAGCAGCAGCCGGGGCCTGTGAACTGGGCGCCGTGGAACCCGGTCCCCAAGCCGGGGATGGTGCGCCTGTGGAGCTGGGAAGGTCTCGCTCACGGAGCCGAGGTTGTCAGCTATTTCCGCTGGCGCCAGGCGCCGTTCGCGCAGGAGCAGATGCATGCCGGCCTGAACCTGCCGGGGCTCGACGAACTTTCGCCGGGCGGCAAGGAAGCCGAGATCGTCGGGCGTGAGATCGATGCCGTCGGATCATTACCGGCAGCGGTTCAGGCACCTGTGGCTATCGTCTACGACTACGAAAGCTACTGGTCCGCCGTCATCCAGCCGCAGGGCAAGGATTTCCGTTATGAAGAGCTTGCCTTCCGCTGGTACGAGGCTGTCAGGAAGCTCGGGCTCGACGTCGATTTCGTCCGTCCGGGTCATTCCCTGAAGGGCTACAAGCTGGTTCTCGTCCCCTGCCTGATGCACGTATCGGATGCGGCACTGGCTGCATTCGAGCAGGCGGACGGGACCGTGCTTTTCGGTCCACGGACCGGATCGCGGGACCGCAACTTCCGCATTCCAGCCAATCTTCCGCCCGGACCGATCGGTGAACTCACCGGCGTCAGGATCACGCAGGTTGCCTCCCTGCGTCCGGGCTTGAGTGCTTCGCTGGTTGGTCTGGTCAACGGCCAGGCGACGAGATGGCGGGAACATCTCGAGACGCAGTCGGATACGAATGTCGTATCGACCTTTGAAGACGGCAGTCCCGCTTTGGTGTCGAAGGGAAGATATGTCTACCTGGCCTGCTGGGCGGACGGCGCGCTTCTCGGCAACCTGATGTCCCACCTCGCCACCAGCCTCGACCTGCAAACCGCGGTGCTGCCTGATTTCATCCGTCTTCGCCGGGCCGGCAATGTGACATTCGCCTTCAATTACGGGCCGAATGCGTGGACAATTCCCGGAGAGCGGGAATTTGTGCTCGGCGGGCAGGAGGTCGCTCCATTCTCGCTTTCGGCGTGGAAATAAACACGGACCGGCTTTCAAGGCGGATAGCACGGCGGCGATTTCGCCGCCGTAGGGCTGAGGCGCAACCTTGATGCCGTTTACGCTCTGAACGCTGATGTTTTCGGTGGGGAAGTCGATACCGCTATGGTAGAAAACCTCGCGGCAAGGCTTTCGACGCTGCGAATTGGCATGGAGCATCACACGAGATGAATGTGACCCAAACCAGCGGCAACCGCAGGACTGATATCCGCGCGAGCCTGGTTTTGATCGTATGGGTTCTTCTTGTGCCCATCGCGCTGGTCGCCTTGGGGCTCTGGCAGGCACAGCGTGCGGCCGAGACCCTTGAAAGCGCGGGTCGCTCTTCGGCCGAACTCTCGACGACCCTTGCCCAGGTAAAGGAAGTCACGGCAACCGATCCGAATGCCAATCTTACCTTCCAGGGAGATGGCGGGCCTATCCACCTCTCCGCCCAGGTTGCCATTTCGCGGATCGAGCGCGCCCTTTCTCAAACCGACGAGGATCTTGAGATTTCCCGGATTCGCCAGCCACTTGTCTGGGTGACGATCGGCGGAGCGGTTCTTGCATTCATGGGCGGCGGCGCCGGTCTCATCACCGCGACACTGAGCGGGCTGCGGGCGCGGCGCTCTCAACGCCAGTTGATCAGGAGCTTTCAACGTCTGGGATCTGTTCTGCCGTTCATTCTGGCAATGCTGGTGATCGGGTTTTGTATTGGTGTGAGCTCGGCGATATTGTTCGAGGCGATCAGCATTGGCCTATGGGCGGAGTTGACGGCGGGAAGCGCCAAACTCTTCGCCGCCGCGGTGGTTCTGGCTGTCGTGGCGGTCTATAGCGCCTTCATGGCGGTGCGCGGACTGCGGGACGTCTTTGCGCTGTTCACGCCCGAGCCGCTTGACGTCTCGGGACGAGCCATTGGCGAAGCGGAGGCGCCGGAACTTTGGCGTTTCGCCCGTAGCCTGGCCGATCGGCAAAACGCCTTGCTGCCCGATACGATCATCGTCGGCCTTACCGAAGGCTTTTTTGTTACCGAAAGCCAAGTGCATCTGTGGCCGGAAGACAGGCTGCTGACCGGACGGTCGCTCTATCTGCCCGCGCCTTATCTCGATCTGCTCGACCGGCCCGAAATCACAACCATCATCGGCCATGAATTTGCGCATTTTTCCGGCGAGGACACCAGCTATAGCCAGCGTTTTTCCCCGATTTACGCAGGCTTCTGGCGCGCGCTGACGGCACTGAAACGAGTCGATGGTGGTCGTTTCGTTTTGTATCCCGCGGTCAGGCTCGGCTTTCATGCTATCCAGCGGTTCGATCACGCGGTCTGGCACTGGAGCCGACTGCGAGAATTCGAAGCCGATCGCATGGGCAGTCTGCTCGGTACGCCGGCAGACGCCGCCTCGGCGCTGATCCGCACGGGTGTCATTGCTCCTGCCATCAGCCACGTTCTCGGCAAGGCCCATTCAGAATCCGATCATGCCGCCCATAATGATGTTTTGCACGATCTCGTTGCGCAGACGACGGAGCTTGTCCGCACGGAAGGATGGGCCGATCCCGTTCCGCTCCTTGAAGACCGGCAACCGCACCCGACGGACAGCCATCCACCGACGATCCGGCGCATATCGGCCTTGGGTGTAGACGTTGACGAAGATCTTCTGAGAAGGGCAACACGCCGGCCGGAGCAGGGCGTCCGATCCTTCGTGCATGAGCTGTTTCCGGATTGGACAGGCTTGTGCCGCCGTTTGAGCCAGGATTTCATCGATGACGCGCGCGAAGTGCGCGCCATTCGTCGCGAAGCGCTTGAACAGGTCGTCGCCGATGTCGCCGGGGAGACCGTTGTCTATGACAACGTCAAGCCGATGATCTGGACGATGGGGATCGTGGCGGGAATCTTCGGTGCATTTGGTTTGTCGGTCGTCGTATTTTCCGCACAGGCTGGTCTCGGTTACGACAAATTCGGGCAGCTGATGATGGCCGCCGTCACCGGCACGGGCGCCACGGCATGCGCCATCTATGCAGCTTTTCTCTATCGGAGCGCGGCAAGACCGCTCATGGTGCTGAACCCGGATGGATTGATCTCTTCGCGGTTGGACAGGCCCATTGCCTGGACGGAAATCGCCGATTACGCGGTCTATGCGTCGAGCCGCTTCGCCCTGCGCCTCTGGCTCCACCAAGACGCCGCCGTGCCTCAGAAAAATTGGCGTGCGATCTATAGCAAGATCGACCGCCGACGGCGCATCGTCACATTGGGTGCGTTAGGGGTCCGGGGTGTGAAGCCAGCGGAGTTCAGCGAGCTCGTTGGTCGGTATCTTTACGCTGCCTATGCGCGTCGCGAATTGGCGGTCGCTGCATCTCGGCCGCTGTCTTATGTCCAAGGCACCTCCGGGGATTGTTAGCTTTGCGATGCCTGATGGCCGCCAAATCCAGTGCGGCTCAATGTGCCAACCACAGGTTCGGGCAAGCCAATTTGACTATGCTGTTCTTTGCCGGGCGGTGAATTTTAATATCGTTAGTTCTTTCAGAGCCTGGCCAGACGGGCGATGCCGGCCGTCGAGGCGCTGGATTTTTTTGTATTAGCTAACGCAAGAGTTTTCACACATGACTTCGATCGTTTCTTCCCTGAGCATCAGTCAGATCAGGTCGCTTTCCACCGCCGCGGTCGCGGCCTGGACGACGGAAGACGTGGCGTCGCTTTCCACAAAACAGATCAACGTGCTTTCGTCGGCTCAAATTGCCGCTTTGGACACGGAAGATGTCGAAGTCCTCAGCACCCAGCAGTTAAATGCTATTTCACAAAGTGCCATCGTTGGTTTGACCATGGACCAGTTGGCGGTTCTGACGGCGTCCGACATCGAGGGTCTGAGCTCGCTCCAGATCGCGGCGATCACCACCACGCAGATCAGTGCCTTGACGACGGACCAGGCAGAGGCTTTGAGCTCGTCTCAAGTCGGCGCCCTTGGTTCGTTGCAACTCGCGGCTTTGAGCACGGCGGACATCGCCACTTTCTCGACCGGCGATATGGCGGCGATCACCAATAAAGCCGTATCAGGTCTGTCCACATCCGCCATTGCAGTCCTCTCGACGGGTCAGCTCGCCGCCTTGAGCGCTTCCGGTATTGCGGGCCTGACGACCACCCAGCTCGCCGTCCTGAGCACATCGCAGATTGCCGCCTTGACGACGACCCAGGTCGCCGCCCTCAAGGCATCGCAAATCGCCGTCATGGATACGAACGACATCGCGGCGTTTTCCACCGCGCAGATTGCCGCGCTCAGCACGACTGCGGTCGCGAGCCTGACGACGACCCAGATTGTCGCCTTGAGCACAGCGCAAGCCGAGGCATTGTCCGCTTCCCAGGTGAAGGTCCTGAGCTCAATCCAGATCGCCGCACTCGGGACGGATGATATAGCCACCTTCTCAACCGATGATATGGCGGCGATCACCGGCAAAGTCATACCGGGCTTGAGCACGAGCCTTGTAGCGACGCTCTCGACGGAACAGATCGCTGCCTTGAGCACATCCGGTGTTGCGGGCCTGACGACCGGTCAGATTGTCGCCCTGAGCACAGCGCAGATTGCCGCCTTGACGACGAGCCAGCTCGGCGCTCTTAAAGCATCGCAAATCGCGGTCATGGACACGAATGACATCACGGCGCTTTCGACCGCGCAGGTTGCCGCCCTCAGCAAGGCCGCGATTGCCGCCCTGACGACCAGCCAGATTGTCGCCCTGAACACAGCGCAGATTGCCGCCCTGACGACGACCCAGCTCGGGGCGCTCAAGGCATCGCAAATCGCGGTGATGGGCACGAATGATATTGCGGCGCTTTTGACCGTGCAGGTTGCCGCCCTGAGCACCGCCAGCATTACGGGCCTGACGACCAATCAGATTGCTGCCTTGAGCACGGCGCAGGCCGAGGCATTGACGGCAACCCAAGTCGCAGTGTTGAGCTCAACCCAGATTGCGGCGCTCGGAACGGATGATATCGTCACTTTCTCGACCGCCGATATGGCGGCGCTCACCAGCAAAGCCATAGCGGGCTTGAGCACGGGGCTTATAGACGCCCTCTCGACCGATCAGATCGCCGCGCTGAGCAAGGCCGGCATTGCGGGTTTGACGACCGATCAGATTGTCTCCTTGAGCACGGCGCAGGCCGAGGCCTTGAAGACGACCCAGATCGTGGCGCTGAGTTCCAAGCAGATTGCGGTTCTGGGGACGGATATTATTTCATCCCTTTCCACGGCGCAGATTACCGCTCTGAGCACCGTCGGCATTACAGGCCTGACGACCGACCAGATCGCCGCCCTTTCCACAGGGCAGGCCGAGGCACTGTCCGCTTCTCAGGTGAAGGTGCTGAGTTCAACCCAGGCTGCCGTTCTAGGCGCGGATGACATTGCCACCTTCTCGACCGCCGATATGGCGGCGTTCACCAGTAAAGCCATAGCGGGACTGAGCACGGCTGTTATCGCAGCCCTGTCGACGGATCAGATTGTGGCCTTGGGCACGAGCACGGTCGTCGGTCTGACGACCGCGCAGATCGCGGCCCTGTCGACGGACCAGATTGCGGCCCTGACCACGCGCATGATCGCTGGCCTGACGACCGGCCAGGTCGCCTCTTTGAGCACAGCACAGATTGCCGTTTTGACGACGACCCAGCTCGGCGCTCTTAAAGCGTCGCAAATTGCGGTCATGAGCACGGACGACATCGCGATGCTTTCCACCGCGCAGGTTGCGGCCCTGAGCACGGGCGCTATCGCCGGCCTGACGACCAGTCAGGTCGATGCCCTGAGCACGGCGCAGACCGAGGCACTGTCGACCTTGCAGGTGAAAGTGCTGAGCTCAACGCAGATTGCGGCCCTGGGGACGGATGACATCGCCACCTTCTCGACCGACGATATCGCGGTGATCACCAGCAAAGCCATGTCGGGCTTGAGCGCGAGCCTTATGGCGGCTCTGTCGACGGATCAGATCGCTGCCCTGAGCACAAGCGCGATCACTGGGCTGACGACCAGCCAAATTGCATCCTTGAGCACCGGCCAAGCTAGGGCCCTGACGACGACCCAGGTTGCCGTACTCGGCTCGACACAGCTTTCTGCCTTGGGGACGGATGACCTGGCGGCCTTCTCGACTGCCGATATCGCGGCGATCACCAGTAAAGCCATAGCGGGCCTGAGCCCGAGCGTCGTCGCGGAACTTTCCACCGCGCAGATTGCGGTCCTGAGCACGAGCGCAATCACTGGATTGACGACCAGCCAGGTCGCCACCCTGAGCAGCAGTCAGCTTGCAGCCTTGAGCACGTCAAGAGTTGCGGTGCTCAAGGCAACGCAGGTTGCGGCTCTGGGCACGAATGTTATCGCATCCCTTTCCACCGCGCAGATCGCGGCCCTGAGCACGGCCGGCATTACAGGTCTGACCACCGATCAGATCGACGCCCTGAAAACAGCGCAGGTTGCGGTATTGTCGACGACCCAGGCCGCGGCGCTGAGTTCAACTCAGCTTTCCGCGTTCGGGACGGATGACATCGCCATTTTCTCGACCG
Source organism: Martinezella rhizogenes (assembly GCF_000799715.1). Lineage (GTDB taxonomy): Bacteria > Pseudomonadota > Alphaproteobacteria > Rhizobiales > Rhizobiaceae > Rhizobium > Rhizobium rhizogenes_C. Next base: position 78,768 of record NZ_JUHG01000019.1, on the reverse strand, counting down.
CCGATATCGCGGCGATCACCGGTAAGGCCATCTCGGGACTGAGCACGGCTGTTGTCACCGCCCTCTCGACCGCTCAGATCGCAGCCTTGAGCTCCGCCGGCGTTGTGGGTTTGACGACCGACCAGATCGCCTCGTTGAGCACGGCGCAAATCGCCGCTTTGACCACCGCCCGGGTTGCCGTGCTGAGTTCAAAGCAAGTCGCGGCTCTGGAAACGGATGTTATCGCATCCCTTTCCACCGCTCAGATCGCGGCCCTGAGCACGGCCGGCATTGCGGGTCTGACCTCCGATCAGGTCGATACCCTGAGCACGGCGCAGGCGGAGGCATTGACGACGGCCCAGGTCGCAGCGCTGAGTTCAACGCAGATTGCCGCTCTGGAGACGGATGATCTAGCGACGTTCTCGACCGCCGATATCGCGGCGATCAGCAGCAAAGCGATATCGGGCTTGAGCACGGCTGTCATTGCCGTTCTCTCAACGGATCAGCTTTCTGCCCTGGGCACGGCTGGGATAGCAGGCTTGACCACCACCCAGATCGACGCTTTGAGCAGCGCTCAAATTGCCACCTTGCTCACCAAGCAGATCGCGGTCCTGAGTTCAACGCAAGTCGCGGCCCTGGGCACGGATATTATCGCATCTCTTTCCACCGCGCAGATTGCTGCCCTGAGCGCGTCTGGTGTCGCGGGTCTGACCACCAGCCAGATTTATGCTCTCAGCACGGTGCAGGCCGAGGCGTTGACGGCGACCCAGGTCGCAGTGCTGAGTTCAGCCCAGATTAATACCCTGGGAGCCGATGACATCGCCACTTTCTCGACCGCCGATATCGCGGCGATCACCAGTACGGCCATGTCGGGCCTGAGCACGGCTGCTGTTGCGGCCCTCTCGACAGATCAGATCGCCGCCTTGAGCGCGTCCGGCGTTGCGGGTCTGACGACCAGCCAGATTGCGGCCCTGAGCACGGCGCAAATTGCTGCCGTGACCACCGCTCGGGTTGCGGCGCTCAGTTCAAACCAGATCGCCGTCCTGAGCACCGCTGTTGTCGCCGCCCTGTCCACTGCGCAGGTTGCTGCCCTGAGCGCATCGGGTATCGCGGGCCTGACCACCGACCAGATCGCCGCCCTGAGCACAGCGCAAGCCGAGGCATTGACGACGACCCAGGTCGCGGCGTTGAGCTCGACCCAGATTGCCGCTCTGGAGATGGATGATTTAGCGACTTTCTCGACCAAGGATATCGCGGCGATCGGCTCGAGCGCCATATCGGGATTGTCCACGGCTGCCATGGCAACCCTTTCGACGGATCAGGTCGCTGCCCTGAGCACGGCCGGCATTGCAGGTCTGACGACCGAACAGATCAATGCCCTGAGCACCGGTCAAATCGACGCGTTACTGACCAAGCAGGTTGCGGCGCTGAACTCGACGCAGGTCGCGTCCCTGAGCACTGCTCTTCTCACCGCCCTTTCGACGGATCAGATCGCCGCCCTGAGCTCGTCCGGCATTGCCGGTCTTTCCACCAAGCAGGTCGCCGCCCTGAGCACCGGCCAGGCCGAGGCATTGACGGTCGCTCAGGTTGCCGCCCTCACGTCCAAACAAGCCGGAGCTTTGAGCACGGACGACATAGCGACCTTCTCGACCAAGGATATCGCGGCAATCGGTTCGAGTGTCATATCGGGACTATCCACTGCTGTCATAGCAGCGCTCTCGACGGATCAGATCGCGGCCCTGAGCACGGGTGGCATAGCAGGCCTGACGACCAGCCAGATCGCCGCCCTGAGCTCCAGCCAGCTTGAAGCGTTGACCACGGCTCAGATCGCGGCTCTCAATTCCACGCAGCTTGCTGCGCTGGATACGGGGGACATAGCGACCTTCTCGACCAAGGACATTGCGGCGTTCAATTCGAGTGCCGTATCGGGATTGTCCACGGCTGTCATAGCAGCCCTTTCGACGGCCCAGATTGCGGCCCTGAGCACGTCCAGCATCACCGGCCTTTCCACCAAACAGATCGTTGCCCTGAGCACCGCTCAGGCCGAGGCATTCACGACGATCCAGGTCGCCGCGCTCAGTTCTACGCAGCTTGCGGCGCTGGATACGGACGACATAGCGACCTTCTCGACCGCGGATATCGCGGCGATCGGTTCGAGTGCCGTATCGGGACTGTCCACGGCTGTCATAGCCGCTCTTTCGACTGGGCAGATCGCGGCCCTGAGTACCGCCGGGATTACCGGCCTTTCCACCAAACAGATCGCCGCCCTGAACACCGCTCAGGTGGATGCCTTGCTGACCAGGCAGGTTGCCGTACTTGGTTCTGTGCAGATCGCCGCCCTGAGCACAGGTGCCGTCGCGTCCCTTTCCACCGCGCAGGTCACCGCGCTGAGCACGTCCGGCATTATGGGCCTGACTGCTTCGCAGATAGGGACCCTGGGCACAGCTCAGGTTGCTGCCCTGACGACGGCTCAGGTCGGCGCGCTTGGTTCCAAGCAGGTTGCCGCCTTGACGACCGCCGATATCGCGGCCCTGTCAACCGCACAGATGGTGGTCCTGAGCACGATTGGCATAGCGGGTCTGACCACGGCGCAGATTTCCGCATTGAGCACCGACCAGGCCGAGGCCCTGACGACGCTTCAGGTCGCGGTGCTGAGTTCAACCCAGATTGCCGCCTTTGGAGCGGACGATCTTGAGACTTTCTCGACCGCCGATATCGCGGCGATCAGTTCGAGCGCGATAACGGGATTGTCCACGGACACGCTAGCGGCCTTTTCGACGGCGCAGATCGCAGCGCTCGGCACGGCCGGCATTTCAGGTCTTTCCACCACGCAGATAGCGGCTTTAAGCACCGGCCAGCTCGAGGCCCTGACGACGGCTCAGGTCGGCGCGCTTGGCTCCAAGCAGATCGCTGTCTTGACGACCGCCGATATCGCGACCCTGTCGACTGCGCAGATCGCGGCTTTGAGCACGGCCGGCATTACAGGTCTGACCACCGAGCAGATTACTGCGTTGAGTGTCGACCAGGCGGAGGCCCTGACGACGCCCCAGGTTGCGGTGCTGAGCTCAACCCAGATTGTAGCCCTGGGAACGGACGATCTCGAGACTTTCTCGACCGCCGATATTGCGGCGATCAGCTCGAGCGCGATAACGGGATTGTCCACGGACACGCTAGCGGCCTTTTCGACGGCGCAGATCGCGGCGCTCGGCACAGCCGGCATTGCGGGCCTTTCCACCGCGCAGATAGCGGCTTTGAGTACGGATCAGCTCGAGGCATTGACGACGGCTCAGGTCGGCGCGCTCGGTTCCAAGCAGGTCGCTGTCTTGACGAGCGCCGATATCGCGGCTCTGTCGACCGCGCAAATCGCAGCACTGAGCACGGCCGGCATTACAGGTCTGACCACCGAGCAGGTTGTCGCATTGAGTACCGGCCAGGCCGAGGCTCTGACGACGACCCAGATCGGTGCTCTCAGTTCCAAGCAGATTGCGGCCCTGGGGACTGACGATCTTGACGCCTTTTCGACCGCCGATATCGCGGCGATCAGCTCGACAGCCATATCGGGATTGTCGACGGCGACGATAGTTGCCCTGACGACCGCGCAGATCGTGGCCCTGAGCACAGCCGGCATCGCGGGTCTGACCACCGAGCAGATTGCCTCGCTGAGCACCGACCAGGTGGAAGCCTTGACGACCGCCCAGGTCGGCGCTCTCAGTTCCAAGCAGATTGTGGCCCTGGGAACGGACGATATCGGGACGTTCTCAACCGCCGACATGGCGGCGATCAGTTCCAGCGCCATATCGGGATTGTCGACGGCGACGATAGCAGGCTTTTCGACGGCTCAGATCGCGGCCTTGAGCGCCTCCGGCGTTTCCGGACTGACCACCACGCAGATCGCCACGCTGAGCACCGATCAGGTGGAAGCCCTGACGACGGCTCAGGTCGGGGCGCTCGGTTCCAAGCAGGTTGCCGTGCTCAGCACCGCCGATATCGCCGCCTTGTCGACCGCGCAAATCGCGGCACTGAGCACGGCCGGCATTGCTGGTCTGGGCAGTGTCCAGGTCGATGCCCTGAGCGTCGAGCAGATTGAAGCACTTTCCACCGCTCAGATTGCCGCCTTGACGTCGCTCGGTGTCGCGGGTCTGACCACGGCGGATCTGGATACCTTCTCAGCCACCGACATCGCGGCGATCAGTTCGAGCGCCATAACGGGATTGCCCACGGCCTTTATCGCGTCGCTCTCCACGGCTGAGATCGCCGCTTTGGGCACGGCAAGCCTTGCCGGTCTGAGCAGCGCGCAGGTCGCAGCCCTGAGCATCGAGCAGATCGAAGTGCTCTCCACCACGCAGATTGCCGCCTTGAGTTCGGCCGGTCTCGCCGGCCTGAGCACGGAAGATCTGGGAACCTTCTCGACCGCAGAACTCGCGGCGATCAGCTCGAACTCCATATCGGGATTATCAACGGCTTTTATCACCGCGCTGTCCACCGATCAGATCGCCACATTGACCACAAACCAGGTCGCTTCGCTGAGTTACAGCCAAGTGGCGGCCATGAGCACCGATCAAATCGCGGCCCTGTCCACGTCGCAGATCAGTGCCCTGAATGCTGTACAGCTTGCCGCGCTTGACGCGGACGACCTCGCCCTCTTCTCGACCGATGAAATCATCCTCTTGAATTCGAGCGCGATCGCGGGGTTGACGACGAGCGTCATCGCCACCCTGACGACGGAGCAAGCCGAGGCTTTGACCTCGAGCCAGGTCAGTGGCTTGACGTCGGCGCAAGTTGCGGCACTGACCACGGCGGAGCTGGCAACCTTCTCGACCGACGATATCGCGTCGTTCAGTTCAACCGGTGTGGCGGGATTGTCGACGCAAGACATTGCGAACCTGTCGAGCGAGCAATTGGGTACGCTGATGAGATCCCAGATGGGGTATTTGAATTCGGACCAGATCGCGGCGGTCATTTCGCATTATGTGAGTGGCTGATCTTTGTCTCCGACCAGATTGCGATCGCAACGAAGCCGGATGGCACTTGGTGGCAATGCGAACATGTGGCGCCGAGCGTGCCGGTCATCGCGAGGATTGTGCAGCTCTTCCCGGCATCAGCCCAGGCCACACGAAATCTGTTGATGGTTGCGGGACCTCCCGCTGATTTCGGAAGGCGGGCGCGTGACATGCTTAAAGCAAGCTAGCACAGTTAATGACTGGCGATCGTTTCGCAAACGGTTGCAATGCCGGCCGTCAATTCGTGGGATGTCCATGGTCACCAATGATGTATCAGCTCCAACTCCTGTTCCGTCTCTTGCCGGAATTTTGGAGCTCGCGCGCACGCAGCGCCTTTCCTTTGCGGATTTGTTCCAGTTCGCCGAAAGTCGAAGCGTTGCCGGACAAAAACTCGAGGCGGCGGAGGTCTACAAAGTCTGGATCGCCTTCAACGAGTCCCATCCTTTCCTGCATCTCGTCTATTTCAATTATTCCGTGACTCTCAGGCAATTGGGCGATGTCGCGGGATCGATTCATGCGTTGCGCGCGTGCCTGAAACTCGATCCCCGCTTTGGGCCGGCCCACATCAATCTGGGACGGGCGCTGGAAGACAGCGGCATCGCCACACAGGCAATTCTGCAATGGCGCAGTTTCGTGGAATTGACCGCGGACAGCACGCCCGATCGGCTGACACATCGCCTCCTGGCGCTTCAGCACATCGGCCGCGTCATGGAAAATGCAGGCCTGCTGGAGGATGCGGAAACCACTTTGTGGCAAGCAATGGAATTGCGGCCTGACAAGACAGAAGCCGGGCAACATTGGAGCGCACTGCGCCAGCGCCAGTGCAAATGGCCAACACTCGTCTCGTCGGATCATGTCTCGACGCGCCAATTGCTCGATGCCATGTCGCCGCTGACGCTTGCCTGCTTTTCTGACGATCCGTTGTTCCAGCTCGCCAAAGCCTATCGGTACAATAAGTCTTTCGTCGGACGTCCGGATACCAGCGGTTTTATACGCAAGGCGCCAAAGCAGAAAACGGGAACCGGCCAGCGCCTCCGCGTTGGCTATGTTTCCTCGGATCTGCGCGACCACGCGGTCGGGTTTGCGCTCAGGGAAATGCTGGAGCTGCATGACAAGCGGAGCATTGAAATCTACGCCTATTATTGTGGTGAGCCCGTGGAAAGGGATGCTACGCAGTCGCGCATGAAGGCCGTCGTCGATTGCTGGCGCGATATCGCCGCGCTTAGCGATGCGGAAGCTGCAAGGCAGATCGCCGACGACGACATCGATATTCTTGTCGATGTCAACGGTTACACCAAGCATGCGCGAACGAAAATCTTCGCCTATCGGCCAGCACCGGTCATCGTCAATTTTTGCGGCTATCCGGGCACCATGGGCAGCCCATTCCATCATTATATCATCGCGGACGAACATATCATCCCACCCGAGAACGAGATCTATTATTCGGAAAAAGTGCTCCGGATTGCCTGCAACCAGCCAATCGACCGCAAGAGGGTGATTGCCGAAAGGCCATCGCGCGCGGAAGCCGGTCTGCCGGAAGACGTTTTCGTCTTTGCCTGCTTCAACGGCATGCAGAAGATCACGCAGGACACCTTTGCGTACTGGATGACAATTCTCGTTGCGACGCCCGGCAGCGTGCTTTGGCTGCTCACCGGAGGCGACGATGTGGATCAGCGCCTGCGTCAGTTGGCGGAGAATGCCGGTGTTGCGCCGGAACGTCTTATTTTTGCGCCCAAGGCACCGAATGCGAAGCATCTCGCCCGGATCGCGCTCGCCGATCTTTTCCTTGACACGTTTCCCTATGGAGCGCATTCGACCGCAGCGGATGCCCTGACCATGGGGCTGCCTGTCCTTACGTTTCCAGGCAAAAGCTTTGCGGCACGCTTCTGCCACAGCATCGTTGCCGCCGCCGGCGTGCCGGAGCTGATCTGCCCGGACCCGCAGACCTACATCGAAAAAGCAATCGGTTTTGCGAACAACCCCAGAAGCCTGAGGGAGATCCGCGAATCCTTGCAGGTCAAACGAGAGACTTCCGCCTTGCGCGACATTCCGGCGCTTGCCCGCCGCCTCGAAGAGCTTTTCTGGCAAATGCAGGCCGAATCCGAACGCGGTGAAACCCCGGTGCCGGACTTGAGCAATCTCGATATCTATTACGATATCGGGTTGGATCTTGTTGAGGACAATATCGCGTTTTCCGACGATCGGGTTTACCGGCAGGCCTACCGCGACAAGCTGGTCGAATGGCACGATTATGCGCCCGTCGCGCACGACAGCCGGCTATGGACGCGAAAGGCCACGGACTCAACAGCACGCGCAACCGGAAAGAACTGATCGGGATGCCGCGGATCAAGAAGATTGCCGTGGTCGGCGCCGGGCTTTCTGGCGCGGTTATCGGACGTGAACTCGCCAGCGCGGGTCACGAGGTCGATGTCTTCGACACGCGAAGTCATATTGCCGGGAATTGCCATACCGAGCGCGATCCGGCGACGGGCGTCATGGTGCATGTCTACGGGCCGCATATTTTCCACACGGACGACAGGGACGTCTGGGATTATGTGAACCGCTTCCAGACGTTCCTGCCCTACAAGAACCGCGTCAAAACGACGAGTTCGGGACAGGTCTATTCCCTGCCCATCAATCTTCACACGATCAATCAGTTTTTCGCCAAGACGTTCAGGCCGGACGAGGCGCGTGCTTTCATCGAGGAACGGGCCGACAAAAGCATAACGGATCCGAAGACCTTCGAGGAACAGGCACTGCGCTTCGTCGGCAAGGATCTTTATGAAGCATTCCTCAAGGGATATACCCAGAAGCAATGGGGGTGTTCGCCGACCGAGCTTCCAGCCTCCATCCTGAAACGGCTTCCAGTCCGCTTCAACTACGACGACAACTATTTCTTCCACAAATACCAGGGCATGCCGGAAAACGGCTATACCGACATGGTCGGGCGAATTCTCGATCACACGAATATAGAAGTCCATCTGGAAACGAGATTTCACGGCGGTCTCGGCAAGGACTTCGACCACATATTCTATTCCGGCCCGCTCGACGGCTATTTCGACTATGAACATGGCCGCCTGGGATACCGCACGCTGGATTTTGAGCGCTTTACCCATGAGGGAGACTATCAGGGGTGCGCGGTCATGAACTACGGGGATATCTCCGTGCCCTATACGCGCGTGACGGAGCACAAGCATTTCTCCCCGTGGGAAGACCATGCCGGCTCGGTCTGCTATCGCGAATTTTCCAGGGCCTGCGGCCCGGACGACGTCCCCTACTATCCGATCCGCTTGATAGAGGAAAAGGAGCAGCTTGCCCTCTATGTCGAGCGAGCCTTACAGGAGAGTTCCGTCACCTTTGTCGGCCGGCTCGGGACATACCGCTATCTCGACATGGACGTCACGATCCGGGAGGCACTGGACACCGCCCGGCTTTATCTAGCCGCCAGCGTCGATCATGCGCCTATGCCCGCATTCCTGCATCCACCGCTCCGCAAGCTGTAATTGCGCTGGGATAAGGATCTCGGGGCTTGCTGTAATATGTCAACGCCAGCACTTCGGTTTTGATCGCCCTCCGCTTCCGCCCCCTTGTTGCAAACTTTTTGGCTGATCCCCGAACGGCCATGGCTTCCCCCAATTCGATCAGCATCACGCGGAACGTCATGCTCTGGCCTGTCCCGAATAATTCGGCGGAGAGCCGAGTCTAAATAGATTCCCCAAAAGACAATTAGCGTATTAATAGTAGTGTATGCTTATTTGATAGTAATATAATGGCAATTCAAGTGATAATCGGAGATATAATTGAGTAAACTTGCATTCTACAATCGTTTGATGTGGTTTATTTCCGAATGTTTCCAGTTATTTTCCAAATAAATGATGATGTTGCCTTTGTACAACAGAACAATTGACTCAATGACAAGATTTTAACTTATGTGTACTCCGGTCATTCTCACCTTTCTCCGTTCTTGGTAGCTCATTCGAGAGAAGTCGGATGGCTTCTAAATGGGGAAACGTTCGAGATGGGATTGAAACACGGCGGACTTCGTTCGTGCGCCATTTCCCAGTTCGACTTAACGGATTGGAATTAGAATGAACATTAAGAGCCTTCTTCTCGGCTCCGCTGCTGCGCTTGTAGCAGTATCCGGTGCTCAGGCTGCCGACGCTATCGTTGCTGCTGAGCCGGAGCCGCTTGAATACGTCCGCATCTGCGACGCATACGGTGCTGGCTACTTCTTCATTCCGGGCACCGAAACCTGCCTCAAGATCGGCGGTAAGGTTCGTACGGAAGGTGCATGGGGTAACGCCTACAACCCGAACGACGTTCGTGGCACGCTCTGGCACACTCGTGCTGAGCTGCAGCTGCAGACAGCTACGGACACCGAGTACGGCCCGCTGAAGACCAACGCCGAGCTGCGTTGGGATTGGCAGGAAGGTGCTTCGACGTCTACCAATTTCTTGCATGGCAGCATCAGCCTCGGCGGCTTCACCGTCGGTAAGGAAGACTCGCAGTTCAACGTCTTCACCGGTTACGCCGGCGACGTCATCAACGACGACGTTGTCTACGACGGCCCGTACGAACTCAACCAGATCACTTACAACTATGACGCCGGCAACGGCTTCACGGCGGTGATCTCGCTGGAAGACACCAACTCCGGTTCTGATGCCACGGGCGCTAACGGCGAAGACAGCTCCGATCATTATGCTCCGGACGTTGTCGCCGGTGCTGGCTTCAAGTTGGGCGCATGGGCCTTCAAGGTCGTCGGTGGTTATGACTCCATCGTTGAAGAAGGCGCCATCAAGGCTCGCGTCGACGCTGACTTTGGCGTTTTCTCGGCTTTCGTCATGGGTGGCTACAACACCGATGGCAGCAAGCTGAATAAGTACGCTGGCTCGAACGGTGGAGGCGACGCTGCTGATATCGGCTGGGGCGATTGGGCGGTTTGGGGCGGCGTAAGCGCTCCGATCAACGAAAAGCTGAAGTGGAACGCGCAGGTTGCCTACACCGACTCGAAGATCTTCTCCGCGACCACGAACGTCAAGTGGAACCCGGTTAAGAACCTCCTGGTCGAGCCGGAAGTAACCTACACCAACTGGGATTCGATCAACGAAGACCAGTGGGCTGGCATCCTCCGCTTCGAGCGCAGCTTCTAATCTGATTTGATTGACCTCCGATCAGAGAAGAGGAAGACCCGGTTCCCTGCCGGGTCTTTTTCTATTGATCGCCAGACACATCATCGAGTGGAAGTTATTTCCATCTTTGCTAACGCCACAGCCGCGCGGCCATTTGCATGACATGCATGTTCGCTGCACAATATGTTTTGATGTCGGTAGCCGGCGAAGTCACTTGGTGGCACTGGTCCATCGATCGAATACAAAATTCAACAGTTTGTAATCTCCGGAAATGTCCAAGCCGAATTGCCGCCGATGTTGCACTGCACGGTGGCGTCGTCGTCCCACATCTCCGTGGCAATGGATATCAAGCCACCTTGGCGCGCAGTCGGCTGGGCTCTGATGGCACTCTGAGGGTACAGCATGGCTCTTGTAAGCTGCATCTCCCTACTTTTCGTCATCATCGTCGTTCTCAACCATTTTATTGGGTCTATCCTTCCTGAAGAAGACGAAGACGACTTTTGGTGAGACGATCGACCGGTTGTGTTTCGGGTGGGGAAATTGAACAGATCGGCAATCGGATCCTTTATGTCAGACCCCATGCCGAACTGAGATCAAGCTGTTTGGGGACCCTGAAGGTCGATGGTCCTGGAGTTGATTATCCACGGTTAGCGGGCAGGCGGCTTTTTGTTGTTGTGGTGGATATCAGCGTTGATGGATGCGACCTTTCGGGCGATACAGCTTCTTTCGGCCCCGATGCGGAACTTTGCACCCAGTATCCCAAAGCAATCATCAATCCGCCGCCTGCCAGGTTTCCCAGCGTGACGAATGTCAGATTGTGCACTGCTCCGTATAGTGTGATCGTCGCGGGGTGATCACTCATCAGGGCCAGCGCAAACGCGAACATATTGGCCACGCTGTGTTCAAAGCCGGCGGCAACGAAGATCATGATGGGCCAGAAAATAAGAATGGCTTTGGCAGTATCATTCTGGGTGCGATAGGACATCCAGATAGCCAGGCAAACCAGCCAGTTGCAAATCAGCCCCCGTGCGAACAATTCGCCGGATGGCGCGTTCATTTTCGCAGCCACAGCTGCGATAAATGTGGCATTCCCATCGCCGAGCAATACACCGCCGCCGCCGAGTTTGAAAAGCAGGGCGAGGATGATTGCTCCAGCAAGATTGCCAAGCCAGCAAACGACCCATACGGCAAGTGTATCCGTGATGCTTGTCCGTCTGCTTAGAAGCGCCAGCGGCATATATATTGCCGTTCCGGTGAAGAGTTCGGAACCGGCAAAGATGACGATCGTCAATGCCGAGGCAAAAACGGCTCCCATGACAAGATGAGCCCAGGCAGGATCGGCATGCGCGCCCGCGGTGAACATGATGATATCACCAAAGCCGATATAAGCGCCGGCCATTGCGGAGCCGACAATGAACGCAAGTGGACTGCGCCGAACGGCGACGGATTTGGCGCTGCCTATTTCGGAAAGCTTGTCGATTGTTTCTTCGTACACGGGATTTTCCTCGCGCGGTCAAAACCCGCGTCAGACGTTAATCACATTGGCCGGTTCGCTGTTTCCGAATGGCGACAAGCGCCGTCCGGAAACAGCGGCGCAATGGCGGTTCAGGCGCCACTTACCACAGGCTGCTTTTCCTCTTTCAAGGCCGCCATCGTTGCCTTGTCGAAGTTCAGATGCCCGGAAACCAGCTCCGGTGGCGTCAGCGCCAGCCATTGATTGAGAGAGATATCGGCATAGTGATCGCTCTTGAACATTTCCAAAAACTTGAGCGGCTTGTCGCCGGTGTTTTCGATGTAGTGCCCCATTGCGAACGGGACGTAGCCGACGTCTCCGGCCGTAAAATCGAAGGTGCGAGCGTGCCCGTTCGCCGCAAAAACGCCCATGCGTCCGCTACCCTCGATGTAGTATTGCCATTCGTCGGTATTGGGGTGCCAGTGCAGTTCTCTTATGCCGCCCGGCTGAATTTCAACGAGTGCCGCCGCGATGGTCTTGGATGCGGGAAAGTTCTTCGAGTCGGTGATCCGCACGGTGCCGCCGCTGCTTTTGATCGGATCCTGGGCGGCCATCCGGTGGGTAAGGCTGACCGGGACGGAGACCGCGCCGGCTATTTTATCGCTGTTCAAGTTGCCAGGGACGGGAAGATTGAAAATGTAGCGTTCGCTGGGCGCCGGCAGGTTGTCGAAGCTTTTGGCGTCAACGCCGAAATTCTTGGCAAGTATGTTTTTGGGTATGTGCTTGAACCAGTCGCTCGCAAGGAACGTACTGTCTTCATCGAACCCTCCGTCGTCAAAGACAAGAAGGAACTCGCAGCCATCCGGTCCAAGCCCCTGGATAGAATGGGGCGTTCCGGACGGGAAGTACCAAAGATCTCCTGGACCAACGTCGCCGACAAAATTCTTGCCGTCGGAATCAACCGCGGTGACGCGGGCATTGCCATAGAGCATGAATGCCCATTCGGCTTCCTTGTGCCAGTGCATCTCGCGCACGCCGCCAGCGTTCAACCGCATGTCAACGCCGGCAATGGACTTTGAAATCCCAAGCTCGCGAACCGTGATCTGGCGCGTCCAGCCCGCCGGATATTCCTTGGTCGGCGCATCGGCAAACGAGAACCGCAAATTGGGCAAGGTGCCGGCATCAGTCACCGGCTGATTGAGGATATCCGGATTCTGACGATCGCGCTCCATGTTGCGCGGGCCCGGATCATCCCCGCCAACGCTCCCGTGGCGTGGCTGCGTCAGTTCCTGGGCGAATGCCGCAGGCGATGCCGCGGCGACAAGACCACCGGCGGTGAGTGTGACAAGAGCATCACGACGACTGAATACTGCCATTTCTATCTCCCTTTCGAATGGACTTGCATGTCCTTGGGTCAACGCATGCCACTGACGTGCCGGCGGACTCTCCCGTGTCTGCTGGTTTGCAGGATCAACATGCGCTATCGGATTTGGCCATTTTGGCGGGGTAACTCTCCGACCGGCGAGGCGACATGTCTCGGTTTATGCGGTCGCCTGTCGTGGGAATTTTCCCGGTGCGGTCAAATTTCGATGACCAAGGCTATGACACGTCATCCCCATCGAGATATCGGATGTTCGTTTAGGTCAGCCTATACTTGAGTATAGGGTCGGCGGCACTCCAAGTGTGTTCTAAACGCATCGGCAACTATGCAGCGGGCCGCATACTTCTTCACCGGCAGCACGACGCTACGCTGGAAGTCCGATGTCGGATGGGTGATGACTCGATATTGTTGGTGGCCAACCGGCTGAGCTAATATGCTGGTTCAATTGCTCCGCTCGGGGAACGGCATGTCACGATTTCTGCAAGTCGCCGCAATGCTCATCGCTATTGCGATATTCCTTCTCGACACATTGACCAACTATGACATCGCCATCGCGGTTCTCTACGTAGGTGTTGTGCTGCTGTCGCTTAATTTCACCAGCCGAACCGGACTGTTGCTGACCGGAGCTGCCTGCATGGGACTGACCGTGCTGAGCTATCTGATTTCCCATGGCATTGATTTTACCTCGGAGCCCCTTGGGCGCTGCTGTGTTAGCCTCGCAGCAATCGGAATCACCACATTCCTTGCTTTGAGGGTGAAGGCGACGATCACCGTGCTTGGCGAGAGCGAGCAGCGTTATCGGACCATCTTTCTGGCGACGGGCGTTGCAATCCTCGAAATGGATTTCACAGCTATCAAGATGGCAATCGACCGTCTGAAAATGGACGGCTTTCCGAGTATCGCTGCGGCAGCAAAGTCAGAGCCTGATTTTGTTCATAAGGCTGTGAAGCTGATGACGTTGACCAATGCCAACAATACCACGCTGACAATGTTCAACGCCAAAAGCATCGATGCCTTCAAATCGGCACTGCCTGCCCTGATTGGCAACGAGATGGAGAGTTCGCTCTGGAGCCTGCTGGATGCCATCTGGATGGGCAGGCAGACATACGAATCCGAAGTCACAATGAACGACATGGATGGTGGCCGCCACACCGTACTTTACAATGTCGCGATGCCGGCGGATCGTCCGGCGCTCGATCTGGTGTTGATCAGCATCATGGATGTAACTGACCGGCGCGAAGCAGAAAATGGACTTCATGCGGCGCAGGCCGAGTTGGCGCATGTAACGCGCGTGGCAACGCTTGGCGAACTCACGGCATCGATCGCCCATGAGGTCAATCAGCCGCTCGCCGCCGTCGTTACAAATGGCGAGGCTGGTTTGCGCTGGCTTAAGCGCGCCGAACCCGATCTCGGTGAAGTCGAAGCTTCAATGCGGCGGATGATCGCCGATGCCCGACGGGCCAGCGACGTGATCCGGCATCTGCGCGCACTATCAAGCAAAACCGGTTCGCAAACAGTGCCGGTCGATCTTAACAACGTCATTGAGGAGACCATGGCACTGGTTCAGCGCGAGATGACAAACCACCGCATAAGGTTGCGTCTCGAACTTGCAAATGACTTACCTGCCGTTCTTGGCGATCCAGTGCAGCTTCAGCAGGTTACCATAAATCTGGTTCTCAACGCCATTCAGGCAATGAGTGGGCGTCGGCTTGGTAAGCGCGAACTTTCCGTGACGTCGTCTGGCGATCATGAAGTCGTACGCATAAGGGTCAACGATACCGGACCCGGATTTGCGTCCGAAGAGGCCGCCAATCTGTTCAATGCATTCTACACGACAAAGTCCAACGGCATGGGCATGGGCCTGTCGATCTGCCGGTCCATCGTCAGCGCCCATGGCGGGCGCGTGAGCGCAAGCTCGGATCCGGTCCACGGCACGAGCTTTGAGTTTACCGTCCCGGTTCAAGAGAGGGCTGCGTGATGACTGAAACCCCACCATCGATGGTTTTCGTCATCGATGACGACGCCTCCTTGCGCGATGCGCTCAGCAGTCTTTTTCGGTCGGTTGGCATGCAGGTCGAGCTCTATGGCTCGCCATCCGAATTCCTGGCTCGAGGACCCGTCACGACTGGCGAGAGTTGTCTTGTGCTGGATATTCGCTTGCCCGGCGTGAGCGGGCTGGATTTCCAAAATCAGCTTTCCAAGCTTGGCAATACCATCCCGATCATTTTCATGACCGGCCATGGCGACGTGCCGATGTCCGTCCGGGCGATGAAAGCCGGAGCACTGGATTTTCTGATCAAGCCCTTCCGCGACCAGGACATGCTCGACGCGGTATCAAACGCACTGGCGCTTGATCGCGAACGTCGGGTCGCCGCAGGGGCGGTGTCGGCCTGGAAGGCGCGCTACGAAACCCTGACAGCGCGCGAGCGCGAAGTCATCGCCATGGTCACCTCCGGCCTCATGAACAAGCAGATCGCCGGCAAGCTCGGAGTCAGCGAGATCACCGTCAAACTCCACCGCGGTCACCTGATGGAAAAGATGGGAGTGCGGACATTGGCTGAACTGGTCAAAATATACGAACTGCTGCGTCCAAGCCTCAAAGATAATGCCTCGACCTAAACCTCTGTATGGTTCCGTTCTGTCTCCCGAAAGCGCATTTTAAGGTCATGAAAGGGCGCGGCGCGTGATGTGGGGCTCAGAGAGGAAGTCGTTTGTCTCAGTCAAAGCTCATCGCTATCGTCGATGATGACAGATCCGTGCGTGACGCGACGGAGAACCTCATTCGATCTTACGGGCTGAATGTACGCACATTTGCGTCCGCTGAATCCTACCTTGCCGCAGCACGGGATTGCAGCATGGATTGTCTCGTCACGGATGTGCAGATGGATGGGATCGGTGGCGTGGAACTATTTCAAATTCTGCGCGAGTTCGGGATTACAACACCCGTCATATTTATCACCGCTTTTCCGGACGAGCACATAAGCAAGCGGGTGATCGCTGCAGGTGCCGTCGCTTTTCTAGGCAAACCTTTCGAGAGCCAGACATTAATTGATTGTATTGAACGCGCGCTGACGCATTGAGAGATGCCGACGTCAGGCAAGTATTCCAGCCCCAGTTTTCCACGTCGCCATGGCTTGCAGGCGGTGAATATCGTTGCTGTATCTGGCGATGGTCGACATGCCCGATAGAGCCGGCATCGAACTCTTGAGCATGCGGATGCTGCTCGTCCGTCGTCTCAAATCCCAGGCAAATAGAGGAGGGTCCTTAAGTAAATGCCAGGTAGCAGGATTAGATCCTTGGCGGTCAAGCTGCTTTCTGGGCAGTCGCCTGTACGGAAGTTCGTGTTTCAATGCTCATTTACAGATACAACTTCTAGGATAGTTTTTTCGTCCTACGGTCATGCTGACCGATAGTTAAACACGAGAAACAATGGCGCAATCTATATAGCGTTATCATTATCCGTCCTAGAACTCTCAAAGACGAGCACTAATTTATTAATGATATCCGCCAATTGCGTTGAGCGGCAGAGGCGTTTGGGAAGGCTGACACCTTCTCTTGGAAAAATAGACCCTAGATGAAGTCTGTATGCTTCAACGCAATTTCTGCAACCTAAAGCATTAAATGATTAAACGGTAATGTCGCAAAAAGTTATTGACCAATACATCGGTAGTTTCGAGGCCTTTTCCCGCGAGGCAATCATCCGTCATCTCGATGCGTTGGGGGGTAGTTGGAAGTGGACTGTGCCTGCGGAAGAGAGTGGGGATTACGCATTCCAGATCGATAGGCAGCCTCTCCAGTCGACATCGATCGTCTATGCGGCCCATTCCAGTGGACTTGAAGGAATGGTCACGCATGACATACCTCGCGTCTGCATCGCTTTCGTATTGGCGGGAGAGGTCGAAATCTACGACAGGCGTACGCGCCAAACATCCCGCATTTCCGCCGACCAGGTCGCAAGCATCAAAGGCCGGGTGGGAAGGCAACTCCGTATCAAGCCCCATAGTTCCTGGCTGGTATTCCAGATTCCCGAATCGGAACTGCAGCGGCATTTCGAAGAGCTGACAGGCAAACCTTATGTTCAGGAGTTTTCCATACCTCCGACTAGCTTTCGTAAAGGCGATGCGCATGGTCTCTACCAGACGCTTCGACAGGCCGAAGAAGACCTGAAGGCTGCCAATCCCGCAGAAAGAGCAATGCTTGCCCGAGCCTACAAGGAACTGGCGTTGATCAAGCTCTTTGCCAAGCTGCCGCATAATCTGACTGATGCCTTCAATCAAGGTATGTTGAAGGAGGCGCCGCGGCAGCTTTTGAAAGCGGAAGCGTTCATGCGGAATAATTTGCACAACCAGGTCACGCTGGAAGATCTTGCGAATGCCGCGGGCTGCAGTTCGCGAGCACTACAGCGCATGTTTCACACCTACCGTGGCGACAGCCCGATAGCCATATTATGTCACTATCGGCTTGCGGCAGCGCACGGGGCGCTCAAGGGTGGACTAGCCGAGAGCATCACAGATCTTGCCATGAGCCTTCAGTTTTCCAATCCGGGAAGATTTTCAGCTCTCTACAAGAGCGCATACGGCTTCAGCCCCTCATCCGAGCTTCGCAATGCCCGTAAACACGATGATGCAAACTGAACGACCTGTCGCAGCTTTCAGTGTCAATCGGCCCAATATGTGCCGATGAAATATTCCGCGCGACTGACGGAAGCCGGAATTGAGCCCGCCATTGAAAACATCCCGCCAGTTGGAGCTGAGGGGCAATAGGCTGGCCTATCGGCCATGGCCGCATGACTTAAACCGACAGGCCTCCGATCAACCCGGCGCGCTTAATATCCGTCACCCGATGGCTGATCAGGTTTCAGCTTGAAGTTTTGTTGTGGCATCTTCCCGATTACCCGTAAGACTGCGGATATCAATCACGCGGTCGGCCATGGCAAGGGTCGATGGCCGATGTGCGATAATGACACGCGTGATGGAAAGACGACGAACCGCGGTGTTGATGGCGGCCTCGTTTTCCGGATCGAGATGACTGGTCGCTTCATCGAGAAGCAGCACGGACGGTCGCCGATAAAGAGCTCTCGCCAAGACTATGCGCTGCCGCTGGCCGCCCGACAGGGTGCTGCCCATGTCGCCGACAAATGTTTCATACCCCATGGGCATCTTGAGAATTTCATCGTGAATTGAGGCCAGCATCGCACATTGCCGGACCCCAGGCAGGTTGGGCACCGGATCGAATCCGCAGATATTCTCGGCGATCGAGCCGGCGAAAAGCCGGTCGTCCTGGAGGACGCAACCGACCGTGTCCCGATAAGCTGCCAATCCCACCGCCGACAACGCTCTCCCGTCGATCCTGACTTGTCCCTCGTTCGGCAATATCAGGCCCGCCAAGATCTTGAGCAAGGTCGTCTTGCCAGCTCCCGACGGACCCGCGATCCCGACACATTCGCCAGCGTTGATTGTCAGGCTGATCCGTGACAGCACCTCCGGTTCGTTATCGGCATAACGGAAGCTGATACTCTTGACCTCCAGCCGGCCGGTCTCCACGGGAGGCTGTTCTGGCTCCACCGTAGCGGTGGCTCGCATGACTTCCTCTGGTTTTGCAAGTGCTATATCGGCAATGCGTTCTCCGTGCAGGGAAAGCATGCGCAGTTGCAGTGCCGTGGAAATAAAGCTGTCCATGCGTGACGTGAACTGATCCTTGTATGCGAGGAACGCCATCAGCACGCCGACCGACATGTCGCCGTCGAGGATCCAGTGGGTTCCGAAATAAATAATCAGGATGCGGTCGATGCCGAAGAGCAGCCGGCTGGCGCTTTGAAAGACGGTGTCGAATTTCTGTAAGCGCAGATTGGCGTTGATCCGGTCAACCAGATGGTTGATCCAGACACCGCGGCGGCGCTCCTCAAGGTTAAGAACCTTGAGACTTGCCATACCACGTACGCTTTCCATGAAATGGGAATTCTCCTGGGCCGAATAGACGATCGCCTCTTCCGACAAGCCCCGATAAGGCGTGTAGGTCAGAAACCTGACCAGGGCATAGAGGCCTACGGCCGCGAGAGCGATCGCCACCAACCAACCACCGTAGAGCCACATCATGACGACCAGAGCGACCGACATTACTCCATCGAGCAGCGCCGTAATCGCGTTCGTCGTCAGCGTCTGGCGAATCGAGTCGAGCGAGCCGAAACGCGAAACGACATCTCCAACGTGCCGTTTCTCAAAATAGCTGAGCGGCAGCCGCATTAAGTGATCGAACAGGCTCGCCTTCCATTGCAGGATGAGGCTCGAGCCGATCAGCATCGTCGACCACGACCGGACGAAGCCCGCTAGGACTTGCAGGATCAAAAGCAGGCCGAAGGCGAGCGCAATCAGGGTCAGGAGATCATAATCTGCGGCAACGACGACTTCGTCGATCACCAGCTGGAAGCCAATCGGCATGGCAATGGTGATGATCTCCAGCAGCACCGAGATTGCAAGGATCTGGACCGCCGCCCGGCCCAGACCCGAGGTGCGCTTGATTATCTCGGTGATGTGAACCCGCTCGCGCTCGTTCTTCACCGTGAAACGCTCGGTCGGCCATGCCTCGAGCGCAACGCCGGTGAAGTGCTTGGAAACTTCAGGAAACGGGATCGTCCGGCGGCCGGTCGCCGGGTCGTGAATGGTGACGCCGCGCACCCCGACACGCGTAAGAACGACAAAATGATTATGATCCCAATGCAGGACGCATGGCAGCCGCAATTGTCCCAGATCCGAGAGCTCCAGACGAACGGCGCGGGTTGCCAGTTCGAGGCCAGTGCCGACCTTCAGGAGGTCCCGAAGCGTCATTCCTTTCAAGGACGCGGCGAAACGCCGCCGCATGGCCGGCAGGTCCAGGACGTGTCCGTAATGGCTGGCCATCATGGCCATGCAAGCGAGGCCGCATTCGGCCGCCTCGGCCTGGATGATGACTGGCGTGCGGCTGGTGCCACCACCAAGCACGCGCCTTGCAAGATCCGAACGCATCATTGTTTTGTCCCGCTAGAAGTCAGCATTTCCGAAAGGCCATAGAGTGGCTCGAACACCCACTGGTAGAGAGGGCGTGTCTCGACGAGGATATGTGCCTCGACCTGCATCCCCGCCTGCAGCGGCACCTTGCGGGCGTAAGTTGTCACGACGGGAGATGCTGGGCGCACGGTAACGCGATAGACCCCCGTCGAGGAGGGCACTGCGGCGCCGCCATCGACCAGCAGCTTCATCTCGTCCTGCCTGAGAGGTGCGCGTGATATCTGGGAAACCACGCCGGCATATTGGCCGAACTTCTGATAGGGGAAAGCGGCGTAGCGCAGCAGCACCTTTTCGCCCTCATGCAGGAAGCCGATGGCATCGCTCGGAGCCAGCAATTGGGCCTCTAGCTCCGCATCGTCGGGCATGATCGTAAGGAGGGGTGTGCCGGTGGACACAGTTTGTCCGACTTGCGTGATGACCGAGGTAATTACGCCACTCCGCGGCGCCGTGATCTGAATGGCGCGGCGGGATTCGCCATCGGCGATCTGACGCTCGATATCGACAAGCTGGCGGCTCCATTCTCCGATTTCGGAAGCTGACCGTAGTTCGAAGCTTGCCAGTTGATCGTGAACCTTGCTCAATTCCGAGTCGAGTTCAATGCGCTGCTTTCTCAAACTTTCCAGGTTAACTTTTTGAATCATATAAGATTGCAGGCGGCTCTCAAATTGTTGTGAGATTGAAATCCCTTGTGTCATCAGATTCTTTTGACTCTCGGCATAGTCAAGGAGCGTCTTCGTGAACTGCTCGGCAAGGTCGATCTGGTAGTCGGCCTGTTTTATCTCTCGTGTCAGATTCTCCTGTTGGTTCTGGAGGCTGTCCTTTTCCTTGACCACCATCTTTTCCCGTCGATCGATCTCAGCGCGAAGCTCGTCGCGCTTCGTCCTCAACAGCTGGTTGATGACATCTTGCGTGTTGCCGAGCGATGTCGTGCTGTCAAAACTCACCACATAGAGCGGTGCGCCGCTGAGCACTCTTTCACCGTCCTTGACGAATTGTTGGGTAAGCCATCCCGAACCAGGGGCCGCGATGCGTGTCAGCCCTTCTGTCGGGAGCATCACACCGGAGACACGCACCCGTCTCGTGTAGTTGCCGAACACCAGGAGCAGGACAATGGCAACGGCAATAACCGCTGACACGATCGCCACGGCTGTGGTGGGTATGCTCCTCAGGACAGTCGGCTGGCCAAGCCAGGCAAGATCCCTGGCTTCCAATGACTCGCGACGGAACAAAGAGGGACCTTCACTCATGTCTGCCCGCCAGCCGTGGGTTTGCTACTGTTGAGATTGCGAGCCCATCATCGATGATCTCTTTGCGTGTATTGAGCGAAATCTTCAACGCAAGATAAACCATGGCGCCCTTTTCGCTTTTCGTACCGCATTGGCGAGATGTGTATTGATAATACCAACCGTTATAATTAATAGTATACATCGAAGAACAATTCAACATTTTTGTAAATTAAATCGTTGTCCCACAATGATTTGATAGTATATCTTTTATGTTTATCTTTAATATTACATTCTGTTAAATTAAATATATTGACTCTATGGATATACTGGGCAATAACAACGCGGCAATACAACTACAATGATCATCTGTATTGCAATTCAACCCTAGCTTAAAGGAAACTATCATGTCTGAAATGACCCTCCGTTCCCTAAGCAGCGATGAAATCGATGCGGTCTCCGGCGGCGTAACTTTTGATGACGCCTATCACGACTTCATCGTAGGCGGCGCCCTTCTTGGCCAAGGTGCTGCGGCACTTGTAGCAGGGGCCTACACCGGTATCGCCCTGACACCAGGGCTTGTCGTCGGTTCCCTCGGTGGCCTTCTTGGTGGCCTCCCAGGTCTTCCGAGCATCCCGGCCTTGTGACCACTTAACCATCAATCAGAAATGAACAATGCCCGGTACAAGCTTCCGGGCATTGTTCACTGCTTTGGTGCGCGGATGATCACGAGTCGGCACCACGGCACGGCACGGCCTCGCATAGCGGGTCACTATCGTAAGCGCCCTCAAGGTTGAATGAAGCCCACCCATACTTTTCGACTACATTGCGGCCGATCGACTTTTTGCAAAGGAAATTTCATTGGAATCTGGAAGTCTTTATAAGGTAGGTGACAACGATCAGCGCCCCTGGGGCACATGGCATGTGCTCGATATCGGTGATCGCCACGTCGTCAAACGCATTGTCGTGAACCCCGGCGAGCGGCTGTCGCTGCAGTATCACAACCATCGCTCGGAGCGTTGGACCGCCGTTTCGGGACATGGCATTGCCGAGATCGACGGAACCGAACACTCTCTGCAACTCGGGCACACGGTTGATATTCCGCTCAAGGCAACGCACCGGGCATCATGCACCGGCGATACACCGCTGGTTTTCATCGAGATCCAATATGGCGAGCTCCTCGACGAGAACGACATCATCCGGCTCAGCGACGATTACAACCGGGTCTGATATCCCGAATCTGACACAGCTATTGTGACTGGCGTTCACAGCCACTCGGCTATTCGCTGCGGTGATCAGCCATATATAGTATAGTCGACAACCGACTGGCGCGGATGCGAAAACCGAGCTCCCTCGGAGCTCAACGCGTGTTCAACAAGCCGGTCCGGCCCGTCGCACATCCCGTTTGACGCAATTCGGCCATTGTCCCGCGAACCACGACCGGGTTGATCTCCGGCATCCTGGCTATCCGCTTTGCCATTACATCGCGTGTAATTGAGGGGACGCCGCTGCAAGGGTAATCAGAGGCCGTCTTCCCGCAGGAGGAGCATCCAATCCTTATAACGAAAACGCCGGCCTTGATCGCAGCTTACCCACAAGCGCGTTACTCGGGAGGTCGGCTGAGGAGACTGGTAATGACGTCTATGACTTTCACCAAAAGTGAAGCGCCGGAATGGTTGTTGGCCTTCTGGAAGGAGATCGATGACAAGACCTTTGGCAAAGGCTTTGATTGCTTCGCAAGGGATGCCACCTGCCATCTGGGTGTCGCTAGCTGGAAGGGGCGCGAGGTCATTCGCGAGAACCTGCGTGCCTTCATCGATACCGGCTTTACTGCTCTGCACGATGTCGCGGAATATTGGGACGGCGGCTCGCTCAAAGTGTTTCACGGGACGGTGACAATGACACCCAACGACCATTCCAAGCCTGTTATCCGGCCGGTCATGACCCATTTCTTTTACATGGACGAGAAAGAGCCTGACAAGGTACGCCACTGGTTCGGGTCCGTCGGTCCCGTTGCGTTTTGATCTGTATCGGCGGCGGCGGGTGCTCACTCCCGCCGCCGATCGGCAGCGTTCAGGGGAGATTGTTACAGTATGAGACCTGAGCACAGTCATTTGGGCAGAGTGCCCAACGAACTTGGACCTCAGTTGCGAGCCTGGCGCGGCATGCGCGGAAAAAGCCAGCTTGACCTATCGCTTGATACGGGCATCTCGCAACGTCAGATCAGCTTCATCGAAAGCGGCCGAAGCACCCCCGGCCGTCACAATCTTCTCCATCTCGCGGATGCCCTGGATGTGCCGTTCCGCGAGCGTAATGCATTGTTGCTGGCAGCTGGCTATGCCCCAATCTACGCTGACTGCGGCATCGAGGATCTTGAAGTCAAAGGCGTCACGGATGCCCTCAAGCGCATGCTCGCACAGCATGAGCCTTTTCCAGCGGTCGTGATGGATCGCTACTGGAATGTTCTCATGAGCAATGACGCGACGTCGCGCTTCTTCAATCTGTTTATTGATGTCTCGGCTCGCGAGAAGCCGCGCAATCTCCTCCACTTGATGTTTGATCCGCAAGGCCTGCGGCCGTTTATCCCGAATTGGGAGGAAACCGCTCGGAGCTTGCTGGCGCGCGTGTTCAGAGAATCCGTTGGCCGTTTTATTGATGCCCGCACCAAGGCGCTTATCGACGCTCTTCTGGCATATCCGGACGTGGATGACGCCTGGAAACTATCCATGGCCACCGGCAGCGCACCCGTCATCCCGCTGTCATTTGTTACCAGTGGCCAGGTCCTGAGCTTTTTCTCGCTCGTCACAACCGTAGGCACCGCACAGACGATTATGACGCAGGAACTGAGGGTCGAGTGTATGTTTCCGATAGATAGCGTGACGGAGGCGAACTACATCAAGTTGCTGAAACCGGCGGATGAAAACTAAAGTCAAATCGGCACAAGCATCGATCATGGTCGACGGGCTGACCTTAATTTAAAGAAGCAAGGCATAGATCAGCCTCATCAAAGAGCGGCGCCACGCCACCCTCATTCCCGCTCAGATTGCGGCAGTGCAGGGGAATTTCCCCAATTTCTGTTGCGCTGCGGCGACGAAATCGTCTTGACGGATTTCACTTCACAACCCTTAATAAACTGATCTGCTGGACCAACCAGTGGACCGGAGGGCGCGATGGACGAAAGTCCTATTTTAATGGAGGTACCGAATATCGCGCGGAGCCTCGCCCGCCGGACGGCGCGTGACGTCATCGCCGAAAAGCTGATGGTGCTGATCGCCACCAACATGTTGCGGCCGGGCGACGAATTGCCGGGCGAACGCGAACTGGCCAATGTTCTCCATGTCAGCCGCGAAACGGTGCGCGGCGCTATCCAGACGCTTGCTGGGCAGGGCATTATCGAGGTTTCGCATGGCAGCCGCAGCCGCGTCTGCAAGGTCGATCTCAGCCACATTACGGTGACGATCGCCTCTCCCAACGCCATCGACAGCTACGATCTGGAATCGGTTCACGCAGCGCGTCTCCATATCGAACTCAAGGTGGTCGGCGATGCCGCCGACCGGATCGACGACGCGTCGCTGGCAAAGCTGCAGGCGCTCTTGGAAGCGCAGCGTCTCGGTGGGGACGATGCCATGCGTTTCCTGATTTGCGACCGCGAATTTCATGTCGCGATCTATCGCGCCTGCGGGAACCCGCTCCTCGCCGCTTTCGTCACCGATCTATACACCTACATGATGCATTATCGGCGCAACGCCATGTCCAAGCCGGGTGCCATCGAAGCGAGCTACAGCGATCATCTATCCATTTTTGAGGCCCTTACGCGGCATGACCGGGAGGCCGTCATTGCGGCGTTCCAGCATCATCTGACACGCATTTACGAAACGACCAAAATTCTGCTGGCCACCGACAAGGCGGCTCGAGCTAGCGAGCATGAGGAGATCTGACTGATATGCATGTGATGGTTATCGGAGCGGCCGGCATGATCGGCCGCAAGCTGGTGGAAAAGATCGGGCTGGAAGCGGAAGTGCTCGGCCGCGGGATCGACAAATTGACGCTTGTCGATGTTATTGCGCCGCCGGTGCCGGCGGCACTTGCATCCATCTCCGCCGTGCTGACGGTCGATCTCTCCGATGCGGCTAGCGCGGTCAGGCTTTCCGGCATGCGGCCGGATCTGATCTTCCATCTCGCGGCGATCGTCTCCGGCGAGGCCGAGGCGGATTTCGACAAGGGCTACAGCACCAATCTCGATGGCACGCGCTCGCTGTTCGAAGCCATCCGGCACGAGGGGCAGAAGGAGCCCTACAATCCCCGCGTCATCTTTGCTTCGTCCATCGCTGTTTTTGGGCAGCCCTTTCCGGACAAGATCGGCGACGATTTTTTCACGACGCCTCTGACGAGTTACGGTACGCAGAAGGCGATCTGCGAACTCCTGCTTTCCGATTATTCGAGGCGAGGGATCTTCGACGGCATCGGCATTCGCCTGCCGACGATCTGCATCCGGCCCGGCAAGCCCAACAAGGCGGCCTCCGGCTTCTTCTCGAATATCCTGCGCGAGCCTCTTGTCCATCAGGAAGCCGTGCTGCCGGTGGATGAGAGCGTCCGGCACTGGTTTGCCAGCCCGCGCTCCGCAGTCGGCTTCTTCATCTATGCCGCGCGGATCGACAGCAGCAGGATCGGGCCGCGCCGAAATCTCACCATGCCCGGCCTGTCCGCGCTTGTCGGCGAGGAGATCGAGGCTCTGCGCCGCGTCGCGGGCGAAAAAGCGGTCAAACTCATTCGTCGCGAGAGCGATCCCGTCATCCGTTCGATCGTTTCCGGATGGGCGACGGATTTCGATGCGCAGCGCGCGACGGCCCTCGGCTTCAGGGCGGAAACCAATTTCGATGAGATCATCAGGATCCATATCGATGATGAGCTTGGAGGGAAAATCTGAGATGCCGCAATCCGCAGCCGCACAGAGAACCCAGGTCGCCCTCGTCACCGGCGGGGGCACCGGCATCGGCCGCAGCATCGCCAGGGCGCTGAGCGCGGAGGGTTATGCCGTTGTCATCACCGGCCGCCGCAGCGATGTTCTGGAAAAAGCCGTCAGCGAACTTGCCGCCGAGACCGGCGGTGCGATACGGGCGATCGCCTGCGATATCGGCGCCGCCGAGCAGGTCGCTGACCTTTTCGGCAAGATCAAAGCCGAGTTTGGCCGCCTCGATCTTCTCGTCAACAATGCCGGCAGCGGCGCTCCGGCGATCCCGCTGGAAGACGTCACCTTCGAGCAATGGAGCGGCGTGGTCGCGGCCAATCTTACCGGCGCCTTTCTGTGCACGCAGCAGGCTTTCAGGCTGATGAAATCGCAGGAGCCTCGCGGCGGCCGTATCATCAACAATGGATCGATCTCGGCGACGACGCCGAGGCCGAATTCCGCGCCCTATACGGCGACCAAGCATGCGATCACCGGCCTTACGAAATCGACCGCGCTCGACGGCCGGCCATACGATATCGCCTGCGGCCAGATCGATATCGGCAATGCCGCAACCGACATGACCGCGAGGATGAGTTCGGGCGTTCTGCAGGCGAACGGGGAAATCGCCAGCGAACCGACGATTTCCGCGGAGCATATTGCTCGCGCAGTCGTCTACATGGCGGGCCTGCCGCTGGAGGCAAATGTCCTGACCATGACGGTGATGGCGACGAAGATGCCGCTCGTCGGCAGGGGATAGAATGTTGAAGTGGACTTGGCGAACGTTCTGGCGGTGAATATCCCGGAGGAGGGGACGATCGGCAGAAGGGGGCCAAAATAGGGAACAGGTTCGGGGAGGGACTTTTATGGCAGGTGTCGAGTTTGTCGATGTCAGGAAATCATTCGGGGCGTTCCCGGTCATCAAGGGCGTGAATATCGAGATTGCGGACGGGGAGTTCGTGATCCTGGTCGGGCCGTCCGGATGCGGAAAATCCACGCTTCTGAGAATGCTGGCCGGGCTCGAGAATATTTCCGCCGGCGAAATCCGGATCGGCAATCGTGCCGTCAACGGCATCCCGCCGGGCGACCGCGACATAGCGATGGTATTTCAGAACTATGCGCTCTATCCGCATATGTCGGTGGCGCAGAACATGGCTTTCTCGCTGATGCTCAAACGCTCGCCGAAAGCCGACATGGATCAGCGGGTCAACAAGGCCGCGGAAATCCTGGGCCTTACCAAGCTTCTCGACCGCTATCCGCGTCAGCTCTCGGGTGGTCAGCGCCAGCGTGTCGCCATGGGCCGGGCGATCGTGCGCGATCCGCAGGTATTCCTCTTCGACGAACCGCTCTCCAACCTTGATGCCAAGCTCCGAGTTGCCATGCGCGCGGAGATCAAGGAACTCCATCAACGCCTCGGCACCACGACCGTCTACGTCACGCATGATCAGATCGAGGCCATGACGATGGCAGACAAGATCGTCGTCATGCATGATGGTGTCGTGGAGCAGGTGGGAAAGCCGCTCGATCTCTACGACACGCCTGCCAATCTTTTTGTCGCGGGTTTCATTGGTTCGCCGGCGATGAACATGATCAAGGGCCGGCTCAATCCAGAGAACGGCAGCCAGTTCATCGCCTCGGACGGAACCATCCTGCCGGTCGCGAACCCGCCTGCCGGCGCGAAGGGTCGTGACCTCGTCTATGGGCTGCGTCCGGAATATATTGCGCTCGACCCCAACGGTCTGCCGGCGGAAATCACGGTGATTGAGCCGACCGGCTACGAGACGCAGATGATTGTCCGGTTTGGCGGCAGCGACGTCAACTGCATCTTCCGGGAGCGGATCGATGCCCGACCCGGCGATACGCTGCGCATTGCCATCGATGTGCCGCACGTCCATCTCTTCGACGCCGAAGGCGGGCAGCGATTGAGTATCTGATGCCGCTTCAACGGTGAGGGGGAAGAAGAGGAGTCTTCCCGCTTGTCCGTCGATGCGGAAGCATCCGGCAGGCTCGGATGCGATGGTCGTCGTTCACCAAGCGGGAAGGTGGGCGTCGGGGGATTTGCTCCCGTTTTCAAAGGAGGAGAATATCATGACATTCAAGAGACGTGACTTTCTTGCCGCATCGGCGGCAGCAGCCGGTATCGCCGGCCTTTCGCCGTTCGGCATGCGCCCGGCATTCGCCCAGGCCGAACCCGCCTACACGCCCGAAAAGGGCGCCAGTCTCAGGCTTCTTCGCTGGACGCCCTTCGTCAAGGGAGACGAGGATGCCTGGATCGCCAATACCAAGAAGTTCACGGAGGCGACGGGCGTCGAGGTTCGCGTCGACAAGGAGAGCTGGGAGGACATCCGGCCGAAGGCGGCTGTCGCGGCCAATGTCGGTTCCGGCCCCGACATGGTGATGTGCTGGTTCGACGATGCTCACCAGTACCCCGACAAGCTGGTCGACCTGACGGAACTTGCCACCTATCTCGGCAACAAGTACGGCGGCTGGTATGACGGCGTGCGCGGCTATGCAACTCGCGGCGATAAGTTCATCGCCATGCCGTTGACGGCGATCGGCAATGCCGTCGTCTATCGCGACAGCCACGTTAAGGCTGCGGGCTTCAGCGAATTCCCCAAGGACACCGCCGGCTTTCTCGAGCTTTGCAAGGCAATGAAGGCCAAGGGCACACCCGCCGGATTCCCGCACGGCAAGGCCGTCGGCGACGGCAACAACTACGCCCATTGGCTGCTTTGGAGTCATGGCGGCAAGATGGTGGATGAAAGCGGCAAGGTGACGATCAACAGCCCCGAGACGCTGGCGGCCATTCATTATGCGAAGGACCTTTACGCCACCTTCATCCCCGGCACGGAAAGCTGGCAGGACATCAACAACAACCGGGCCTTCCTTGCCGGGCAGGTGTCGCTGATCGCAAACGGCGTGTCGGTCTATTATGCGGCGAAGAAAGATCCGAAACTCGCCGAGATCGCGGCCGATATCCGGACCACCAACTTCCCGATCGGCCCCATCGGCAAGAGCGTCGAGCTGCACCAGACGAGCTCGTTGCTTCTCTTCAGCCATACCAAATATCCGGAAGCCGCCAAGGCCTATATCAAGTTCATGATGGAAGGCGACCAGATGAACGCCTGGATCCAGGGATCAAGCGCCTATTGCTGCCAACCCTTGAAGGCCTTTGCCAACAACCCAGTCTGGACCGCCGACCCGGTGCATGCGCCCTATGCCCGCGCGTCGGAAACGCTGCGCCCGAACGGCTATGCCGGTCCCCTGGGCTATGCATCGGCAGGCGTGATGGCCGATTATGTGCTCGTCGACATGTTCGCCGCCGCCGTGACCGGCCAGATGACTCCGGAGGATGCGATGAAGGAAGCTGAGCGCCGGGCGAACCGTTACTACAGGGTTTGATCCCGCGCGAAGACCTGCAGCATGCCGGCGACGGCATGCTGCGACCGCCCATCAGGAGATAATATCATGTCGACCGTAACATCCGGGGATACGACGCGCAGTCCGATCAGATCGCTCATGCGAAACAACAACATGCTCGGCTTCCTCTTCATGTTGCCGGCCGCCATTTTTCTGGTCTGTTTTCTGACCTATCCGCTCGGACTTGGGGTCTGGCTCGGTTTCACCGACACGCGGATCGGGCGCACGGGCAATTTCGTCGGATTGGAAAACTACGAATTCCTGTCCCATGATTCCGTCTTCTGGCTGTCGGTGTTCAATACGCTGCTCTACACCTTCGTGGCTTCCATCCTGAAATTCGTGCTCGGCCTTTGGCTGGCGCTGCTTCTCAACCAGCATCTGCCGTTCAAGTCGTTCTTCCGGGCGATCGTGCTTCTGCCCTGGGTTGTTCCGACGGTGCTGTCGGGATTGGCATTCTGGTGGATCTACGATGCCCAGTTTTCCATTATCTCATGGTCTTTGATGAAGATGGGCCTGATCGACAGCCCGATCAATTTCCTTGGCAATCCGATCAATGCGCGCATCTCGGTCATCGTCGCCAATGTCTGGCGCGGCATTCCCTTCGTGGCGATTTCGCTGCTTGCCGGCCTGCAGACGATTCCTGTTTCGCTTCAGGAGGCGGCATCCCTGGATGGCGCCACAAGCTGGCAGCGTTTCCGTCATGTGACGCTGCCGATGCTGACGCCGATCATTGCCGTGGTGATGACGTTCTCGGTGCTGTTCACCTTTACAGATTTCCAGCTCATCTATGTGCTGACCAAGGGGGGGCCGGTCAACGCGACGCATCTGATGGCGACGCTTTCCTTCCAGCGCGGCATTCCCGGCGGTCAGCTCGGCGAGGGCGCGGCGATCGCGGTCGCAATGATCCCCTTCCTGCTTGCCGCCATCATGTTCAGCTTCTTCGGTCTGCAGCGCCGCAAATGGCAGCAGGGCGGACAGGACTGAGATCGGGAGAACGCCATGAACACCAAAATCAACACCGCCACTCCGGTCCTGACCGACAATGTCGAAGGCATGAGCTATCTCAACCGCCTGCCCCGGCGCATCGTCATGCTCTATCTGCCGATGGCGGTATTCGTCTTCGTGCTGCTGTTTCCCTTCTATTGGATGGCCATAACGGCGATCAAGCCGAACGCGCAGTTGACCGACTACGACAATTACAGCCCCTTCTGGGTCGTCGAACCGACACTCGATCACATCAAATATCTGTTCTTCGAGACCTCCTATCCGGGTTGGCTCTGGAACACGATACTGGTGGCTGTCGGGTCGACGGCGCTGTCACTGCTCGCCTCCGTCTTCGGCGCCTATGCCATCGAGCGCATCCGTTTCACCGGCTCACGTTCGATCGGGCTGCTGATCTTCCTGGCCTACCTCGTTCCGCCGTCGATCCTTTTCATTCCCCTGGCCTTTATCGTCTTCAAGCTCGGGATCTACGATTCCAGGCTGGCTCTGATTTTCACCTATCCGACGTTCCTCATCCCGTTCTGCACCTGGCTGCTGATGGGCTATTTCAGGTCGATACCCTTCGAGCTGGAAGAAAGCGCGCTGGTCGATGGCGCCAGCCGGTGGCAGATCCTTATGAAGATCATCCTCCCGCTCGCCGTGCCCGGGCTGATATCGGCGGGCATCTTCGCTTTCACGCTCTCCTGGAACGAGTTCATATATGCGCTCACCTTCATCCAGTCCTCGGAAAACAAGACCATTCCGGTCGGCGTTCTGACGGAACTGGTGCGCGGCGATGTCTTCGAATGGGGTTCGCTGATGGCCGGCGCGCTATTCGGTTCGCTGCCGGTCGTCCTTCTCTATTCCTTCTTCGTCGACTACTACGTTTCGTCGATGACGGGCGCGGTGAAGGAATGACGAAGCCTTCATGCGGAGCAAGCCTATTTGTCGAGGCGATTACGGTGCACGCTTTTCGGCGTGCACCGTGACAGCTTGAGACCGTCGCGCACCCAGTCAGCTGAAGATCAGAATTCTTCCCAATTGTCGGCGCTGGAGTTTGCAGCCGGTGCGCTCGATCCACCGTTGAAGGCCCTGGCGAGATTGCCAACCATCCTGCGGGCCGGCGAGGCGACCGGACGTGCGGAAGTTTCCGCCGGACGCGGTGCCGTGGCACGCGTGTTCGGCGGCGCCGAGCGGCGGACCGGGGCATAGGTCGGAACGGGGGGTGCCATGAAAGCCGCCGGGACGTGTCCGCCCTGATCGGCCATGCGGAATTGGCCGATCATGTCAGCCAGAGCACGGGCGCTGTCGGCGAGGCGATGCGTGACAGCGGTCGCCTCTTCGACCATTGCCGCGTTCTTCTGGGTGAACTGGTCCATCTGGTTGACGGCGCTGTTGATCTCGCCAAGGCCAGACGACTGTTCGCGGGCGCCCGTGGCTATCGCCGCGATATGGCCGTTGATGTGATTGACCTGCTGGGAAATTTCGCTAAGCGCCTTGCCGGTCTCGCGGACCAGCGACACACCGCCGGCAACGGCCTGACCCGACTTGCTGATCAGCACCTTGATGTCCTTGGCGGCGCTTGCGGAGCGCTGGGCCAGTTCGCGGACTTCCTGTGCCACGACCGCAAAGCCTTTGCCGGCTTCGCCGGCACGCGCCGCCTCAACACCGGCATTCAGCGCCAGCAGGTTGGTCTGGAATGCGATCTCATCGATGACGTTGATGATCTTGCTGATTTCGTTCGACGCCTGCTCAATGCGCCCCATGGCCTCGACGGCATCGGAAACGATCTTGCTTGAGCTTTCGGTGCTGATCTGCGCGCGGCGGGCCATGTCTGCCGCTTCGTCGGCCTTGGAGGAGGAGGCGCGCACGGTCGTGGTGATTTCCTCAAGTGCCGCCGAGGTCTCTTCCAGCGAGGAAGCCTGTTGCTCGGTACGCTTCGACAAATCGTCGGTCGCAGCACGCATTTCGGCAGAGCTTGCCTCGATACCGGCGGTTTCGTTGCGCAATTCGGCCAGCGTGGAGGAGAGCTTCTCGATTGAGTTGTTGAAGTCCATTCGGAGGACGTCGAGATTGCCGGCGAAAGGCTGCTCGATGCGGACTGTCAGATCGCCGTTGCTCAATTGGTGCAGACAGCCGGCGAGTACGTCGACAGCCTGCTGAACGGCGCGGGTGTCCTCGGCCTTTGCGGCGTCGCGCTCCTGGCGTTCACGTTCGCGCTCGGTGACGGCTTCCGCGGCTGTGCGTTCGATCTCGATCTTCTGCACGGCGCTTTCGCGGAAGACATTGATGGAGCGAGCGAGCGCCCCGATCTCGTTCTTCAGGTCCTGATGCGGGACGACTGTTTCAAGATGGCCGGTCGCAAGGCTGTTGGCCACGGCGGTCAGGCGGGGAAGGGCACCGACGATCTGGCGAACGAAAAGAGCAATGAGGCCCGCCGCGATGACCAGGACGATCAACGCCGTGGTGCCTATGGCATAGACCATTTCGCTAGCAATGCCGTTGATTTCCGCGGCACGGACACCCGCATAGAGAATACCGATGACATCACCCTTGGGCGAGAAGATCGGCTGATAGATGGTATAGTAAGGGACGTTGAGGATAACGGCCTCGCCACGATAGGCTTCGCCCTTGGTGGCAAAAGGATAGACGGCGCCCTGCTGGCCGAGCGCGGTGCCGACGGCGCGGTTGCCGTCCGCCTTGACGATGTTGGTCGTGCGGCGCCAGAAATCCTTGTTCTCCGGATCCCAGGCGAAAAGCGTCGCCGTCTGGCCGGTCATGCGGCCGATAGCGTCGATCATGCTGTGATCGGCGAATTCCTTTGGTATCGCGTCGGTGACGATGCGCTCGACATTGCCATCCTTGCCCCAGCTTACCCTGGTACCCGGCAGGTCGCGCTCGACGATAGTGGCCGCGGTGCGCAGGCTGGTGTTTTGGCTGGCGATTGCCTGTTGTTGAATACGGCTGGCAATGCCGTTGGAAATGACCCAGGACACCGCGGCGAGCGCCGCGATCAGGATCAAGACCGTCGTCAGGGTGATTGTCTTTGTAATACCGAAGCGCGAAAAGATCTTCATGGAACCCTGCATGTTCAGAAACGAAGATCTTGAGTCTAAAGCGAATGGTTGAAAAAAAGATGAAAGACCACTTTTATGTGCTTTATCTTTCGATCGGTGCGCAAAGTGGGCTCTTTGTCTTGCTTTATATTACTAAAGTATCAATTTGTAATTGAAGTCCACCTGCGCGATCACGAGGACCTGACAACGCTGCATCAACTTGGCTGGCGGCCATTTTCGCGATCTGCCCCGGCGAACTGAAAAGGGGAGAGTTCGCGTTTAACCCGATACTGATGTCGCCGCCGATTCTTTCGGTTCAGCCGCGCTTTACGTCGCGAAAGTTCGCCGGGTCGATACCAAGCGTATAGAGATCGCGGTCGCGCGGGCGGCGGCTGCCTTCGACCGCAGCGGCGGAAGCTGATGCCGCACTGAAGATGGCGATGGCATCGCTGAAGAAGTTACGCGCTTTTCTGGAGACGGACATTGGATTTGTTCACTTTCTACTAAATTCGATAGGCCTCAAATGGCCCTCCATATCCGCCTTCACAATGCACAATAGAACATCTCAGCCATGCAAACAGAAAAGGCCCGGTTAACCGGGCCTCTCTTTGATGATTCTGTGAGAGGCGTTAATCCTCGTTGGCGGCAAGCTGCGACAAGGTTTCACCGCGCCCGCGAGCCCTCAGGATCAACGGCACGACCAGCGCCGCAGCGGCGATCAGCAGCAATACCGCCGAGATCGGCGAGGTGAACAGCACTGTGACATCGCCCTGGCTGATGGCTAGGGCTCGCCGAAGCTGCTGTTCGGCCAGCGGTCCAAGGATCAGGCCCACCACGACCGGCGCGATCGGATAGCCGAAAATCCGCATGACATAGCCAAGAACGCCGAAGGCGAGCAGCATGCCGAGTTCGAAGACCGATGGATTGGCGCCGATCGTTCCGAGCGTGGCAAACAGCAGGATGCCCGCATAAAGCCATGGTTTGGGAATGGTGAGGAGCTTCACCCAAAGTCCGACCAGCGGCAGGTTGAGCACCAGCAGCATGAAGTTGGCGATCAGCAGGCTGGCGATCAGGCCCCAGACGAGCTGCGGGTTGGTCACGAACAGCAGTGGGCCGGGTTGCAGGCCATATTGCTGGAAGCCGGCAAGCATGATCGCCGCCGTCGCCGTCGTCGGTAGGCCGAGGGTCAGAAGCGGAACGAGCGTTCCAGCGGCCGATGCGTTGTTGGCAGCTTCCGGGCCAGCCACGCCTTCAATCGCACCCTTGCCGAATTCCTCCGGATATTTGGTCAGGCGCTTTTCGGCTGCATAGGACAGGAAGGTGCCGATTTCGGCGCCGCCCGCCGGCATGGCGCCGATCGGGAAGCCGATCAGCGTTCCGCGCAGCCAGGCCTTCCAGGACCGTGCCCAATCCTGGGCCGTCATCCAGACGGAGCCCTTGACCGCCTCGACCTTGTCGGGTCCGCGATTGCCTTGCGCGGCGATGTAGAGGGATTCGCCGATGGCGAACATGGCGACGGCAAGCGTCGTCACTTCGACGCCGTCAAGCAGATCCGGAACACCGAAACTCATGCGCGCCTGGCCGGTGAGCTGGTCGATGCCGATAATGGCGAGTGCAAAGCCGATGAACAGCGATGTCAGTCCGCGCAAGGTGGAATCGCCGAAGGCCGAAGACACCGTCACGAAAGCCAGCACCATCAGCGCGAAATATTCGCGCGGACCGAAGACCAGCGCCAGCTTGACGATGACGGGCGCAATGAAGGCGAGCCCCAGGGTGGCGATCAGGCCGGCAACGAAGGAGCCGATGGCAGCGGTCGCGAGCGCCGGCCCGCCGCGCCCGGCCCGCGCCATCTTGTTGCCCTCGAGCGCGGTGACGATCGAGGCGCTTTCGCCGGGTGTGTTGAGCAGGATGGAGGTCGTCGAGCCGCCATACATGCCGCCATAATAGATCCCGGCAAACATGATCAGCGACCCCGCCGGATCGAGCTTGTAGGTCACTGGCAGGAGCAGCGCCACGGTCAGCGCCGGGCCGATGCCGGGAAGCACGCCGACAGCCGTTCCGAGCGTAACGCCGATCAGAGCATAAAGCAGGTTCATCGGCTGGGCCGCGATCATCAGACCCTGCAACAGAAAATCAAATGTGCTCATGTCGGGGCCTCACCAGAATAGATGTTCGAGCGGACCGGCTGGGAGCGACAGCTGCAGCAATCCGGAAAAGATCAACCAGACCCCGAGACAGAGCGTGATGCCGAGCGGGATCGATATCCAGAGCTTGCGCTTGCCGAAGGCGGCGGCGGTCGCGGCAAAGAGCAGACCGGTCGCAATCGAAAACCCCAGCGGCTTCAATAGCAGCATCTGGGCGGCAAGACCGCCGACGATCCAGACCACGGGCGCGACTTCCTGACGTTCCCGCGCGGGAAAATCGGCGCGCAATGCGGCAAATACGGTCCAGGCGGACAGGAACAGCAGTCCGCACGCGATCACAAAGGGAATGGTCGCGGGACCGATGCCCGAATAGCTCGCAATTTTCGCCAGCCGCGAGCTGTCCCAGAAGATCAGGCCGGCAAGGGCGGCGAGAAAGACGGCGATGACAAGCGCCGCCCGATCCGGGCGGCGTGTCTGTGTCGAAGGGGAATTGCCCGTGGTCATTGAACGAGCCCGATGTCCTTGAGGACGCCTTCGGTCGCGGAAATATCCTTGGCGAGCTGTTCCTTGAAGGCGTCGCCGGCGAGATAGGTGTCCTCCCAGCCCTTCGTCTTCAGAAGCTCCTGCCAGCCGGCGGACTTGACGAGCTTTTCAACGTCGGACGACACGGCCGCCTTCTGCTCGTCGGTCAGACCGGGTGCTGCCGCGATCATGCGCCAGTTTTCGACGACGACGTTAAGACCGCTTTCCTTGATCGTCGGCGCATCGATGCCGTCGAGGCGCTCTGCGCTCGACACGGCCAGAAGACGCAGCGTGCCGGCTTTTACCTGGGATTCGAATTCTCCGTAGCCGGAAATCCCTGCCGTCACCTGGCTGCCGAGGATCGCGGCCAACGCCTCGCCGCCGCCGGAAAAGGCGATGTAGTTGATCTTGGTCGGATCGACGCCCGCCGCCTTGGCGATCAGACCCACCGCGATGTGGTCGGTGCCGCCGGCCGAACCGCCGCCCCAGGAAACCGAACCCGGATCCTTCTTCAGCATCTCGACGAGATCGCCCATGGTCTTCAGCGGTGAGGAGGCCGGGACAACGATGGCTTCATATTCGCCGGTCAGGCGCGCGATCGGCGTCACGTCCTTGAGTGTCACCGGCGATTTGTTGGTCAGAATGGCGCCGACCATGACATAGCCGCCGACGATCAGGGCGTTCGGATTGCCGTTCGACTGGCTGGCGAACTGCGCCAGACCAATGGTGCCGCCGGCACCCGGCACGTTCTGTACCTGGACATTGCGGGAGATGCCTTCCTGCTGCATCACGGACTGGATGGAGCGGGCGGTCTGGTCCCAGCCGCCACCGGGATTGGCCGGTGCCATGATGGTGTAGTCCGCCGCGAAAGCAGGTAGCGCCAAGGCGCCGGCAAGCATGGAAGCCAGAAAAAACTGTTTCACGATTAGTCCTCCGTCGAGCGCTCTTTGGAGATTGGCGCGGTGTTCATCCTTTTTGCGGACGGGGATTGGCTTCATCGATTAAGCGGCGCAGGCGATTGAACGGCCCGATTGCGCCGGGTCCGGATGAAATACTCCTCCCATACGCTTCGATCATTCGCCTCCACGAATGATGAAGAGCTGCAAGCCATCACAGGAAGCTGACATCTAGCTGACATCGGACGCTGCCGCGCCGATGATTCCTCCCGATATCCGGGGGCCGGCTATTGCAGGCGTAAGGCTTCGTTCCACCGGGCAATCAGCCGGGCGCGCTTGACTTGGTCGAGATAGACCATCAGGCCGGGGCTGACTGGCACTGGTCGTAACTGGCCGCCCAGCATTTCGCGCATCGTGTTGGCGGTGTTGGCGCCGGCGACATCCGGGCTCACCGCCGGTATTTGCAACTCGCGGGCCATGATCGTCTGACCTTCCTTGGACATGAAGAATGCCAGGTAGCGCTTTCCGAGATCCGGCGAGGCCGCCGCCTGCGGCACAAGCCCGATGCGCGACATGACGACGGTATAGTCCCTCGGCAGAACGATGCCGACATCGGGGTGCCGCGAGGCCCAATTGGCGGCGTAGGAGCCGAGGATGTTGTAGCCGAGCGTGAAGCGGCCGTCGGATACGCGCTCGAGAATGGCCGTGCTGGTCGAATAGACTTTCACGCCGGCCGCCCCCATGGCCTGGATGACCGACCAGATGTCGCCGAATTGCTCCTGGTCGCGTGCCATGAACAGAAAGCCGACCCCCGATCGCTCGATATCGTAGGTGCCGATCCGGCCACGGACCTCGTTTCCATGCCGCTTCAGGTAGTCAACCAGTTCCGCGCGCGTCGAGGGAGGCTTCTCCTTGGCGAAGCTTGGCTTGTGGTAGACGAAGACGGCGGGCTCGAAGGTCAGCGCATAGGCGGTGTTGCGCCAGTTTGCCCATTCCGGCCAACGGCCGCTCATGGGCAGATCGCTGCGCTGGGCATATCCGTCATTGCTAAGCTTGACCTGAAGATCCATCGCCGAGGAGAAGGCGAAATCCGCCGTCCTGCCGCCGGCGTCGGTTTCCTTGACGATCCGGTCGTAGATCTCCCCCGTCAGCATGTCCTCGTAGCGCACGGCGACATCGGGGTTGGCCGCCTGAAAACCCCTGATCATCGGCGTCGCCAGGGGCTCGTCCAGCGAGGAATAAACGATGACCTCGGGCGCATTCTCATTCCCAGACAAGGCCGGAAAGACAACCGGCTCCGCGGCAGCAAGGCTTGGGGCAAGGCAGATGAAAAGAAGGACAGAAAGAAACCGCATGAGACGATATTGCCGTACCGATACACCGTTCACAAGCGTATGCCCGTCCGCGCGAGCGTCGCTTGCCGTTTCAGTTTGGGAAAGAACACGGTAACACCTTGAATTGCAGCCTGGTCTTACCCCCAAATCGATTCCGGTCTATGGCGGAATGCGGTAGGATGTGGGCTGGGGGAGAATAGTCGTCTTGCGCATATTACTGGTCGAAGACAATAAGGCGCTTTCCGAAGGGCTGTTCGCGATCCTGCGCGGCGCCGGTTATGCCGTGGACGTGGTGGGCGATGGCGCCTCCGCGAACGCGGCGGCGGCGGCCGAAACCTTTGATCTGGTCATCCTCGATCTCAATCTGCCGGAGATGGACGGGCTTGATGTGCTTCGGGCGATGCGCGCGCGCCAGAATAAGGCGGCCGTGCTCATCCTCACGGCACGGGGCACGCAGGAAGAGAAGGTGCGCGGCCTCGATCTGGGCGCTGACGACTACATGATCAAGCCCTTCGACATCAGTGAATTCGAGGCGCGTGTTCGGGTGCTCCTGCGACGGCAGGCGGGACTTCGCGCGTCGATCGTTGCCTACGGCAATGTCACTCTCGACCTCAATTCGCGCACCTTCTCGGCCAATGGCGCGCCGATCGATATTCCGGCCCGCGAGCTTAGCCTTCTCGAAACACTGTTCATGCGCGCCGGCAGGGTCGTCGCCAAGGAAGCGATCATCCAGTCGCTTGCCGCCTTCGACGACGATCTGAGCTCCAATGCCATCGAGCAATATGTCAGCCGGTTGCGCAAGCGTCTTGCGCCGCATGGGTTGACGGTGAAGACGGCCCGCGGCATCGGCTACTATCTCGATAAGCTGGCGGGCGGATGAAGGCACAGTCCGCCTATTCCCTGCGCCGCCGGCTGCTTGCCTGGCTGTTGATCGCGACCGTCGTTATCGGCGCCGTCGCGCTGGCCGACACCTATCGCGAGGCGGTGACGACCGCAAACACCGTCTCGGACCGCGTTCTCGCCGGCTCGGCGCTCGCCATCGCCGAACGCGTCGTGGTCACGGAAGATGGCACGCTGGAAGTGGATATTCCCTATGTCGCCCTGGAAATGCTGACGTCGGCGGCCCAGGACCGCGTCTTCTACCGCGTGGACGGCCCGCCTGGCCGGTTCATCACCGGCTATCAGAACCTGCCATCGATTGCCGACATGAAGGGACAGGCGGCAATCTATGCCGATGAGATGTTTGGCGGCGAACCGATCCGGCTTGCCGTGCTTGAGCGTTCGGCATCGACGGGCATCAATTCGGTTCCGTTCACGGTGACCGTCGCCGAAACCACGATCGGCCGCACGCAGCTGACGCAGGCCATTCTGCTGCGCTCGGCCTTGCGCCTTCTCATCCTCATTCTCGGCGCTGCCATCATCGTCTGGATCGCCGTCACCGTTTCGCTTCGGCCGCTCTATCGTCTTGGGGACGCGATCGCGGAGCGTAGCCCCGACGACCTTCACCCGATCCGGCAATCGGTGCCGAGCGAGGTCGAGGGGTTGGTGGAGACGGTCAATTCCTTCATGGTGCGGCTGCAATCGGCGCTTGATGCCTTGCGCCATTTCACCGGAAATGCCGGCCATCAACTGCGCACGCCCCTTGCCATCATCCGCACCCAGCTTGCGCTGTCGGCGCGCGCGACGTCGCTCGACGAGGCGCGGGATGCCGCGCGCAAGGGCGATGAGGCCGTTGCGCATGCGGAGCGCATCCTGGCGCAACTGCTGCTCATGGCAAAGATCGAGGCGGCTGCTTCGAACGAGCCCCGGTCGCAGACGGCCCTGGACGTTGTCGCGCTCGCACGGCGGATCACCGGTGACCATGTCCCCGGCGCCGCCGAGGCCGGCGTCGATCTTGGCTTTGAGGGAGAAGGCAGCACCTTCATTCGAGCCGAACCGCTCCTGATCGGCGAGCTCCTGCGCAATCTCATCGAAAACGCGGTTGCCTATGCCGGACGCGGCGCCGATGTCACCGTACGCGTCGAAACGCAAGATGGAACGGTTTGCCTCGACGTGGAAGATAACGGCCCAGGCATCCCGCCGGACAAACGGCAGAGCGTGCGCCAGCGATTTGCCCGTGGAAGCGACGGGCAGGCGCCGGGAATGGGCCTGGGGCTGCCGATTGTCGAGGAGATAGCCGACCGGTTCGGCGGCTCCCTGAGCCTTGGCGAGGGAGCCGGCGGCAAAGGGCTCAGGGCCTCCGTGATCTTCCCCATCACGTCGGATTAGATGCCGATCGCGATTTTCGCGAGCATCGCCGAAAGTGCAATAGCCCAAACTAGCTCCGAGGCGTGAATGCTGGCTTTGCCCCTTCCGAGTGTGCAAGATCCGTACTTGCCGACGTGGATTTCCGATGAGATCTGCAAAATCGTACGTTGCTCCGGCCGCACGATATCCCGGCTGTAAGCCACGTTGATGCGGACGCTGACGGAAGGATGACGCCGGGGCATCATGACATGCGTGACGATCGTGATCCTGATCTATCAGCGCGCGCCGCAATCGATACGCCATCTCGAAGCGGCGGGTCTTGACAGCCGACATATTCTTCCTCCTTATAATGCACAATTTGGTTACTTATCGAAGGCGATATCGTCGCCCGGACGATTGGACTAAATCCAAACGGCTTGGAGGGAGGAAATCCATGTCTGTTGCGATGACCCGCAGATCCGTGCTGATGGGGGCCTTGGGCTTGGCCGGCGCGATGACGTCCTTCGGTGCGGCATACGCCGAGACGACGCGGTTGCGTCTTGCCTGGTGGGGTGGCAATGAGCGTACCCGCAGAACGCAGGAGGTGGTGAAGCTCTATCAGCAGCGCGTCACCGGCGTCGAGCTTGCGGGCGAGGTCAGCAACTCGGAATACTTCACGAAACTTGCAACGCAAGTGGTCGGGCGCAGTGCGCCGGATATTTTCCAGCTCGAGCCCAACAGCTTCGCCGATTTCGTCAAGCGAGACTGTGTGCTCGCCCTCGATGGTCTCATGCCCGATCCGATTGATGCCGCCGGGATCAGCCGCGCCATGCTGGAGCTCTGCGCGGTCGACGGCAAGGTCTGGGGCATCCCCCAGGCCCTCAACTCCTTCGCCATGATGTATGACAAGGATGCCTTCACAGCCGCCGGCGTGGCGCCGCCCGACGCGCAAACCAGCTGGGACGATTATGCGGATCGCATGGTCGAGCTGACCAAGGCGCTCAACCGCCGCCGCTACTGGGGCTCCTGCGACGCCAGCGGTTACAGCTACGCCTTCCAGGTCTGGCTGC
Organism: Martinezella rhizogenes; assembly: GCF_000799715.1. Lineage (GTDB taxonomy): Bacteria > Pseudomonadota > Alphaproteobacteria > Rhizobiales > Rhizobiaceae > Rhizobium > Rhizobium rhizogenes_C. The sequence continues at coordinate 36,966 of NZ_JUHG01000019.1, read as the reverse complement.
GCCAGCGCGGCCGCGACCTGTTTACCGCCGACCAGGCTCTGGGCTTCGGTAAGGACGACGTGGCCGAATGGTTTGCCTACTGGGATAAGTTGCGCCAGCGCGGCGGTTGCGTGCCGGCCGATGTCGCAGCGCTTAGCCCGGATTCGACCATCAATCTGATGCCGCTGATCCAGGGTAAGGCGGCGACGAGCTTTGCCTTTTCCAACCAGATCGTCGGCATGCAGGCGACCACGCCGGTGCAACTGGCAATGACCATGTTTCCGAATGGAGGTACCGGGGCAAAACCCGGGCAGTTCTACCGGCCGGCGAGCAGCTGGTCGATCTACGCACAGTCTCCGAATCCCGAGGCCGCGGCGCGCTTCATCAACTTCTTCGTCAGCGATCCCGAAGCGGCCAAGATCCTCGGCGTGGAACGGGGCGTGCCGATGAGCCCCGCACTGCGCGCATCGATCCTGCCGACGCTGCAACCGGTGGAGCGGGCGACGGTGGACTATATCGATGCCATCGCGGACAAGGTCGGTCCCTATCCTTCTCCACCTCCCAAAGGGTCGCAGCAATTCGGCCAGCTGATGAAACGCGCGGCCGATGCGGTGGCGTTCAACAGCGCCTCCATCAGCGACAGCGCCGTCAGCCTGATGAAAGACGCGCATTCCATTCTCTGACTGCCCGCCGAAACTCGAGGAAAGATCCCATGCAGGCCGCTGCCCAGACCTTAGAGGCGAGAGAACATCTCACGGCGGAGTTTGATGCTCATCCCTGGCTGTTCGAACATCATGCGACGGCGGAGCAGCGACGCGAGCAGGATGCCTTCATCGCCGAACTTGCGCAGCGCCTGCCGCTGCGGATCGGCGAGGCCTGTTTCCTGTCGCCCAAGGCGCACATCTTCCCCGATAGCCTGACGCTCGGCGACCGCTGCATTGTCGCCGCGGGGGTGCGAGTCCATGGCCAGCTCATTGCGGGTGATCATTGCTCGTTCAATTTGAATGCGTCCGTGATCGGTCATGTCCGGATGGGGTCCTGGGTCCGCGTTGCCGCCGGCGCCGTGCTGGCCGGTTTCGACCATATCGCGGACGATCCGGAGAAGCCGATCGCCCTGCAGGGCGTTTCCTATAAGGGCATCGAGATTGGTGACGATGTCTGGATCGGCGCCAATGCCGTGGTGACCGACGGGATCCGGATCGGCAACCATTGCATCATTGCCGCCGGGGCGGTCGTTACGCGCGATGTGCCCGATTACGCGCTCGTCGGCGGCAACCCGGCGCGATTGATCCGTGATCGCCGCCGGCCGCGCTCCTCCACGCCGGTGGACCCTCTGGTAGCTGAAATAAAGGCCTTCAACGATCGGATCGGCAAGGAGTGGCCCGGGATTCTTGCCGCCCATGCCGCGCCCACGCCTGATCGCGCGTCGTGGTACCTGGATCCGCGTAACAATGGGAACGCACCGTTTCGCGTCGATTGCGACGCGATCCAGATCGCGGCGATGTTCGGCGTGGTTCCGGACCCCTTCACCAGGGAGGAGTGGGCCAACCGGCTTGTGACACTCCAGGATCCGAGCACGGGGCTCTGCTTCAATGCAGATACAACCCAGGCTGTTCGCGACAATCCGCCGGCCGATCCCGGTGGCGACAATCTCTACAATATCCTTTGTATCGGCTATGCCCTCGAATGCCTCGGTGCTGCCTTCCGTCATCCGATCGCCTGGGCGTCCCGCCTAGATCCCGGCACGTTGCAACGCGCATTGGACGATCTGCCCTGGGCCGGCAGGGGCTGGTCTTCCGGCGCCTGGGTCGACGCGCTCGGCACGGCTTACTATTGCAACACCCGCACTTTCGGCGATCCGGGAGAGCTGGCGACGCTGATGGGCTGGCTGACCACGCGCGCGGATCCGGTGACCGGCCTCTGGAGCGGTCCGGTCGACGACGACTGGCTGCAGCCGGTGAACGGCTTCTACCGGCTGACGCGCGGAACCTACGCGCAATTCGGTATTCCATTGCCCTATCCCGAGCGAACAATCGATTCCGTGCTGGCCCATCTCCGCCGTAACGGCCGGTTCGAGCGAGTACGTTTCGATGCCTGCAATGTCCTCGACGTCGTCCACCCGCTGATGCTGTGCGCCCGGCAGACGGACTATCGCGCTGAGGAAATTGCACAGGTTATGCGGCATTTCCTGAGCGCGGCGCTCCGGCACTATACGCCTGGGCGGGGTTTTGCCTTTGCGCGGAGCGAGGCCCCCGGCCTGCAGGGCACGGAGATGTGGCTGTCGATCGTCGGTCTCATCCTGGCGCATCTCGGCCTGTCGGACGCGGCGAGCTTCCAGCTGGTCGGGGTGCATCGCTGGGGTCCCGCGCTCCCGGTCGGCAATATCCGCTGGTCGGTGCTTGCAGTGAGATGACGCGCTTCACAGCGCGTCATCGTCTGTTTTCCCGTCAGGCGGCGCCAGCCGTGTCTAGCGTGGGATAATCGATGTAGCCCTTCTCACCGGCCGAGAAAAACGTGTCCCTGTCCGGCGCATTGAGGGTCGCACCCTTGAGGAAACGGACAGGCAGGTCCGGATTGGCGAGAAATGTGCTGCCGAACACGGTCGCATCGGCTTGTCCCTTGTCCAGCGCCGCCTCGGCCTTGGCCTGGTCGAGCCCGCTGCCCATGAGATAGGCGCCATTGAAAAGCGGCTTCAGCAGGGCATGGTAGTCGACCGTCGTTCCGAACAGCGAAACATGCAGATAGGCGAGATTGAACCTGTTCAGCTGCCGGACGAGATAAGTGTAGGTCTCTTGCGGGGTGGCATCGGTAATGTCGTTATAGTTCATCTCGGGCGAGATCTTGATGCCGACCCGGTCGCTACCGGCCTCTTCGACCATCGCTTTCAACACGTCGAGGGTGAAGCGGGCGCGGTTCTCGATTGAACCACCATATTGATCTTCGCGCTTGTTGCTGCCTGAGGAGAGAAACTGTTCCGGCAGATATCCCGAGGCGGCATGCAGCTCCACGCCATCGAAACCGGCTTCGAGCGCCCGGCGGGTTGCCGCGCGATACCCGGCGACGACATCGGCGATTTCGGCGACGCTCAGCTCGCGCGGCGTGACGAAATCGTGCTGGCCGGTGGCCGTCCAGGTCTGGCCGGCCGGCTTGATGGCCGATGGTGCAACGGGCTGTGTATTCCCCGGAAGCAGCGAGGGGTGAGAGATGCGGCCGCAATGCATGATCTGCATGAAGATGCGGGCGCCACGGGCATGGACAGCGTCCGTCACACGCTTCCAGGCGGCGACCTGGGCATCGGTCTCGATGCCGGGCGTGCGGACATAGCCCTTGCCTGTCGCGGCTGGGTATACACCTTCGCTGATGATCAGCCCGGCACCTGCCCGCTGGCTGTAATAGGTGACCACGATATCGCTGGGCACGCCGTCGTCATCATTGGCACGCGAGCGCGTCATTGGCGCCATGACGAGGCGATTGGGAAGTTCGTACCGGCCGATCCGGACGGATGTGAAGAGCTGGCTCATGTTTGAGAATATCCTTCTTGATTGTCTCCCATGACAAATGGTTGCTGCATAGATCATGGTAAATAGGCTAGAATGGAAATGATTGATCCAATGATGGGGCAATGATGTGGAATTTCTGAATGACATGGCTCTGTTCGTGGAGGTCGTTAAAGCGCGGAGCTTTCGCGGGGCCGCCGAAATCACCAACGTGCCCAACTCCACCCTGTCCCGCCGGATCAGCCTGCTGGAGAAGGCAATCGGACTGCGGCTTTTGCACCGCACGACGCGGCGGATCGAACTGACGGAGGCTGGCCAGATCTACTTCGAGCGCTGCAAGCGCATCGTTGAGGAAGCACGGCTGGCGCACGAGCAACTCGGAGAGATGCTGGAGCAGCCGAGCGGCTTCCTGCGCGTATCCCTGGCGGTGGATTTTGCGACGACCTATCTGGCGCCGCTGATCGCCGAATTCGCGGAGCGATATCCCGGTATCAGTTTTGAATTCGATCTGACGCCGCGCATCGTCGATCTGGTGGCGGAGCCGTTTGACGTGGCGATCCGCATGGGAGAGCCGAAGCCGTCCCACATGATTGCTCGACCGCTGGCCCGCCTGACGCCGTATCTTTACGCCTCGCCGCGCTATCTAGAACGCAACGGGGAACCGAGCGAACCTTCAGACTTGGTCGGGCATCAATGCCTTTGCATGCTGAACACCAAGGTCTGGACGCTGGGCAATGAGATGGAAACGGTTGATATTGCCGCTGGCGGCAGGTTCCGGCTGAATAATATCGGAATGATCCGCCGCCTTGCCACGCTGGACATGGGCATCGCCATGCTGCCGAAGGAAATCGTCTCCGATGAACTGGCGGACAAACGGCTGCAACGCATCCTGCCGGGGTGGCAAGGCGCGCCCGTATCTGTCTTCGCAATAACCGAGACCCGATTGCTTCCTGCAAAGACGCAGCGATTTATCGAGTTCCTCAAAGAGCGGCTGAAATAGAACCGCCCCGCGCGTGATTGGCAGCGAGCGGGCAGATAACTTGTTTGGGGGCTTTACGGTATCAGTGCCGGACGTTGCCGCCATCCGCCGTGATTGTCTGGCCCGTTCAATGCGTCTTGTGCCGATATAGGCGTATCCTGGCGGAGCGGTCGGTCTGCGGCACAAGCGGTCCTTTGCTTGCACAGTTTCTAGTGTGGTAACGTTACGATAATGGCGACGCTTTTCATGATCATGGGACTGCCTGGGTCGGGTAAATCAACGCTTGCTCGTCGGCTCGAGGCCGAGCGAGAGGCGCTGCTGCTGACACCCGACGATTGGATGGCGAGAATTGTTCGAGATGGCTATGACGCCGAACGGCGTGACGCTGTTAAGGCTGTTCAGCTCGATGTCGCGGCGCGCGTCTTGGAGCTCGGGAAGGATGTTGTTCTGGAGTTTGGCTTCTTCAGCCGTTCAGAGCGGGATGCAGCCAGAGCAAGAGCTTCGGCAGTAGGCGCGACAGCCCAACTTGTATTTCTGGATCTACCAATTGACCTAATCTGGCAGCGGCTGGATGCCCGCAACCGCGCCCTTCCGCCCAGTACTTTCCCAGTGACCCAGGAGCATTTGCGCTTGTGCGAAAGGTGGCTCCAGAGGCCGCAAGCAGACGAACCATTGTGGCACCACGAATAGCCTGGCCTGGGTACTTGAAGATCTACAAAGGACATTCCGAGACCTGAGCCTTTGAGGGTTGAACGTCCGCTTTCGTGTTTCTGTGGTCCGAAAGCGGACAGGACGTTCACCACCCAACCTCGTCGTGGCTCGATTATGCCGAACCGCTGCATCGGCAGGAATAGGTTTGTTGGCCGCACAGCTTCTACATCGATCGCACCCCTGACCGCTCAATCACAATTGTCCAGCACGATACCTGTCCACGAGGTTCCGGCAGGCGCGAATTGTTAGCGCCATGACCGTCAGCGTCGTGCCGGCAATACCGCTGCCGGGAAAAGCCGATGCATCCGTTACAATCAGATTAGGAACGTCCCAGCTCTGATTGTAGGCATTGAGCACGGAGTCCTTTTCGGATGTCCCCATCCGTGCGCCGCCCGTCTCGTGGATCGCGGCTCCCATGCACATGGTCTTGCGGAACCACTTGCGGAACATGAAGCGGCTGAAGGCATCGGCATCGGGAAAAGCGCCGCGGCCCATTTCCTTGAGTCCGGTGGGCGAGCCGATGAATTCCAATTCGCCGCCGACGCCGCGCACAGTCTCGATCAGCGTCTCTTCCTGACGGCGCAGCAGGGCGTGTTCTTCCTCACCCATGATGCAACGGATATGCGGGACTGGAATGTTCCAGGCGTCCTTGCGCCTGATATCGAGCGTGATGCGATTGTCGGCGTGAGGAAGCATCCGGCCAAAGCCGAAGAAGGCGAGCCGAGAGGGCTGGTCCTCCGGTGTCGGCGCGCGGCCGACGCTGCCTTGATAGTCGAAGTCCCCGCGAGACGCGTCGCCCGCTCCGAAGCGCGGGATGAAGATGCCGCCCGAGGGATTGTAGAACGGGTCGGCTGGCGCGGAAGTGTCAGCCGCCCAGCCCTTTGCTTTCGGGAAGGACCCGAAGGCGAGACAAGGTAGCTGATCCATGAAATAGCGACCGAGCGTGCCTGAACTGTTGCCCAGCCCGTTGGGATGCCTGGGCGATGCTGAATTGAGAAGCAGCCGCACGCTTTCGATCGGGGAGGCCGCAAGTACCACCAGCGCGGCGCGCGCATGTTCGATGCTGCCCGTGACACGGTCGATGAATTCCGCGCCGGTCGCCTTGCCGCTCTCGTCGTCGGTCGTGATGCGGCGAACGATGGCGTCGTGACGGATGGTGAGGTGGCCGGTTGCCAGCGCCTCGCGCAGGGGCTTCGGCGTACGCTCGGCGTCCGGTGCGATATAGCGCCAGGAGACGACGCTTCGTTCCGGCCAGCGGCCTTCTACCTCTGTCTTGAAGGTCTCTTCGGCCGGCGACAGTTTTGCCGGATGGGCGTAGACGCCATCCGGCAGCGTCTCGACACGATCCTGATTGCCATAGAGCCCGAGATAGGATTCGACCTCGGCGTAATAGGGTGCCAGTTCGTCATAGGAAACGGGCCAGTCGACGCCCTTGCCGGTTCGCGACTGGATCTTGAAATCATCGTCGGTCCAGCGCAGCAACACGCGGCCGAAACTGTGCAGGCGTCCGCCGCTCTGGCGCCCGCGAATCCAGAGAAACGGCGCATCCTTTGGTGTCGTGTAGGGGTTCTTGCGGTCGTTGACGAAGAAGTGGCTGAAACGCTCGGTAAAGAAGGCGGCGCGCGCCTGGATGGGCTGGCCCTTGAGCGTGGCGCGTGCGCGTTCCCAGATATTGATGCTGCTGGCCGGCTCCTTCTTTCGGGATGGATCGAAATCCCTATGCGAAACGGCAGGCCCTGCCTCAAGCAGCAGCACCGAAAGCCCTTGAGCGGTCAATTCCTTGGCGGCGAAGGAGCCCGCCGCGCCAGAGCCGATCACCAGCGCATCATAGATAGTCTGAGACATGAGTAATTTCCGTATGGTCTGAAAGCAGTGTTAGAGGCGCACGCCATCCGCGCTGAAGAGAGAGGCTTTGGCGATATCGAGCCCGGGCGCGATCTCCGCGCCCGGATCGAGTGTCGCATCGCCCATGATCCGATAGGAAAGGCTTTGGCCTGCCCAATCGAACCAGATCACCGCATCGGCCCCCATCGGCTCGACGACGGAGACAACGCCCGGGATGGTGGGCCAGCCCTTTGCTCTGCCGTCGGGCGCGATATGTTCCGGGCGGACGCCAAGGGTGGTCGGACCTGCCTTGGGAGGTGCGAGAAAGGGATAGTCGGAAACGTCGATGGTGAGCCCATTGCTTTCGAAGACAGGGACGCCGTCCCTGAACGTGATCGCGCCCTCCATGAAGTTCATTGCCGGCGCGCCGATGAAGCCGGCGACGAAAAGATTGGTCGGGCGGTGATAGATCTCGGACGGGCTGCCAAGCTGCTGGATCACGCCGTCGCGCATGATAGCGATGCGATCGGCAAGGGTCAGCGCCTCCACCTGATCATGGGTCACATAGATCATGGTGTTGCCGAGGCTTTGGTGCAGCTTCTTGATTTCGACGCGCAGCTCGTTGCGCAGCTTGGCGTCAAGGTTGGAGAGCGGCTCGTCGAACAGGAAGACGTCGACTTCGCGCACCAGGGCACGACCGATCGCCACGCGCTGGCGCTGGCCGCCGGACAATGCCGAGGGGCGGCGGTCGAGCAGTTGTTCGAGATGAAGAAGCGATGCGGTACGGGCGATGCGCGCCTCTATTTCGGCTTTGGGAAGACCTGCCACGCGCAGGCCGAAAGAGAGGTTCTTCTTCACCGTCATATGCGGGTAAAGCGCATAGGACTGGAACACCATGCCGATGCCGCGATCCTTCGGCTCCTCCCAGGTGACGTTCTTGCCGGATATCGAAATCTCGCCGCCGGTAATATCCTGTAGTCCCGCTATGGCGTTCAGAAGCGTGGATTTTCCACAGCCCGACGGTCCCAGCAGCACGAGAAACTCACGCGGGGCGATATCGATCGACATTTTTTCGATCACGGTATGATCGCCATAGGCGATCTTCAGATCCTTGACGGAAACAGCGGATTGCATCGAATTATCCCTTCACTGCGCCAGCGGCCACGCCGCGCACGAACCAGCGGCCGGAAAAGAAATAGATGGCGAGCGGAACGATGGCGGTCAGGATGGTGGCGGCCATGTTCACATTGTAGGCACGCTCGCCCATGGTGGTGTTGACGATATTGTTGAGCTGAACCGTCATCGGCAGATTGTCCCGCCCGGCAAAGACCAGCCCGATCAGGAAGTCGTTCCAGATGCCGGTGAACTGGAAGATGGAGGCGACGACGACCATAGGGATCGACATGGGCAGCATGATCTCGAGGAAGATCCGCCAGAAGCCGGCACCGTCGACGCGCGCCGCCTTGCAGAGCTCTTCGGGGATGGCGACGAAATAATTGCGGAAGAGCAGCGTGACCAAGGGTAGGCCAAAGATCACATGGACGAGGACGACACCCGCCACCGAATTATAGAGGCTGAGATTGGCAAGCAATCGCACCAGCGGATAGAGGAAGATCTGATAGGGGATCAACCCGCCGGCCATCAGCAGCCCGAAGAGGAAGCCTGAGCCTTTTGGCCGCCAGAAGGAGAGGGCATAGCCGTTGATCGCGCCGATGAAGACGGAAATTGCCACTGCCGGCACGGTGATTTTCACCGAGTTCCAGAAGCCGAGGCGCACGCCGAGGCATTGCGTGCCCATGCAGGCGCCCGACCAGGCGGTTTTCCAGGCGTTGAAATCGAGAGAGCCGGGCAGAGCGAAGATACGGCCCTGGCGGATCTCCTCCATCGTCTTCAACGAGGTGACCACCATCGTAAAGAGCGGCAGCAGGAAGAACAGCGCCGAGACGATCAGGAACGCATAGAGCCCGATGCGGCCGACCGTCATCCTAGAGGGTTTGGGGCCGTTTGGACGAAGGGCTGCCATCAGTGCGCTCCCATTCTTTTGGCGCGCATGTAAAGCGCATAGCGAAACGGGGCGACGGCCATGACGACGGAGAGCACCAGCACCGTGGCGCCTGCGCTCGCGAGACCGAGATTCTGGCGTTCGAACAGATTGTCCATGATGAATTTTGCCGGCACTTCGGTTGCATTGCCCGGTCCGCCTCCGGTCAGCGCCACGACGAGATCATAGGTCTTGATGACGCCCATCGAGAGCAGCATGCCAGATGCCGCAAGCGCCGGCCCCAGCTGCGGCAGGATGATCGACAGGTAGATGCGCCAGACGGGAATGCCGTCGATCTGCGCCGCCTTCCATTGTTCCTCGCCGATGCCGCGCATGCCGGAGAGCGCAATGACCATGACGAGGCCCGCTCCCTGCCAGACGCCGGCGAAGACGACGGTGTAAATCGCCATGTCGCGGCTGACGATCCAGTCGAAGACAAAGTTCTGCCAGCCCAGCGCCCGCACGCTTGCCTGAATGCCGAAGGTTGGGTTCAGCATCCATTGCCAGATGAGGCCGGTGACCACGAAGGACATGGCATAGGGATAGAGGAAGATGGTGCGGAACATGGCTTCGAAGCGAACTTTGCGATCAAGCGAGGCCGCCAGCACAAAACCCAACGCCAGACAGCCCGCAACGTAAAGCACGCCGAAAATCAGTACGTTTTCCAGGGATGCGAGCCATCTCGACGTCCGAAACAGCCGGGCATATTGCGCAAAGCCGACATAGTTGGACGATGGAAAGATTGTTGAATCCGTGAACGACAGCCGGACCGACCAGACCATGGTGCCGATATAGATGAAAATCGCTGCGATCCATGTCGGCAGGAGCGCGATGGTCGCAGCGGGGGAGCGTCTGCGCTTGGCTTGCATAAGCAAACTTTCTCAAAAGGAAGATGCAGGGCCGATCGGAATTTTCTTTCCAACCAGCCCGCTGCACGGCTCTATTCAAAGATCGCGAAGAACTTCTCCGCGCCGGAGGCGCTATCCTCGGAAGGATTGCTCCAGAACTCGTCGACAAAGTCGTTGAGCGCGCCGGCCTGTTGCGGCGAAAGGATCAGCGCCTGATCCGGCACGATCTTGCCCGCGCCCATCAGCTCCAGACCCTTCTGGGCACAAACATCGAGCTTTGATTTGTCGACGTCGGTGCGCATCGGTATGGAGCCTTTCTTCAGTGAGAATTCGACCTGCACGGCCGGGTCCATCGCGACTTCGGCGAGCAGCGTCTGACCCTTCTGGGCAGCCGCATCAGTGAGCTTGGGGAAGGAGAAGGAGTCGGCGACATAGACCATGCCCGGCGATTGCGGGGCGAGCATGCAGCCATAATCCTTGCCTGCCTCCTTGCCGGCGGCGATGAACTCGCCCTTGGCCCAATCGCCCATGAACTGTACGCCGGCCTTGCCGCTGATGATCATGGCGGTAGCGTCGTTCCAGTTGCGGCCCGGTGCACCTTCATCGACATAGGCGCGGAGCTTGCCGAGAATATCGAGGGTTTTCTTCACGCCGGCGGTGGAGGCTTCACCCTTGTCCTTGTCGGCATAGATCTTGAGGAAGCCGTCCATGCCGACCTGGGTCAGCAGGATCATGTTGAAGACCTTGGATTCCTGCCAGGATTGGCCGCCCCAGGCGACCGGCTGCACGCCGGTTGCCTTGAGCTTGTCGAGCGCCGCGAAGAATTCGTCCCAGCTCTTGGGTTCTTCGCTTATGCCGGCCTTGGCGAAGGTGTCCTTGGAATAGAATACCCAGCTTTCGCCATGGGCGCCGGTCGGGGAAAGATAGACCTGGCCACTATAGGAGATCAGATCATGGATCGACTTCGGCAGCACATCGGCCCATTTGCCGGCTTTCGCCACTTCGTCGATGGGGCTCAGAAGGCCCTGATTGACGAAATCGGCGTTGGCGACGCCAAGCACGCTCTGCTTGGCGGTCGGCGGGTCGCCCGCGACCAGGCGGTTCTGGAAGGCGGCGTCGGCGGCACCGAAGCCGGCGATGGAGGAATCCGTCCAGACCCCGCCGCGCTTTTCGAATTCCTGCTTGATAACGTCGAGAGCAGCAGCTTCGCCGCCGGAGGTCCAGGAGGTCATGACCTCGACCTTGGGCTTGTCTTCGGCATGGGCGGGAGCGAGGGCCGCAAAAAGCGCAGCACCCGCCAATAGCAGTTTCAGTTCATTCTTCATTGTTCCACCTCTTCAAAAGGCCCTCTTGGCGGGGCCGTTGGTTCCAGGGTTATAAAATTCAGCGATAGATTGGCAGAAGCGCCTGCCGGACGAGCGTCAGCCCATTTGCGATGTCACTGATCGGATCGGGTGCGGCGTCAAGTTCGAGAATGGCCCAGCCCTGATAGCCGCGATCACGCAGCAGCCGGATCCAGCCTGGCCAATCGACGCGGCCAAGGCCGAAGCCGCAGAAATAGGGGCGATGGCGATCATGGATATGCTCATCGATCGGGGTGTCGGCCGGCATTGGCCCGAGCGCATCCTTCCAGTGGGCGATGATGACGCGCTCATGATGGCGATCGACGAGCTGGAGCGGATCGGACCCGGCAACGATGATATGCGCCGTGTCCGGGCACATATGCACATAGGCCGGGTCGGTCAGCAGCATCAGCAGATCGACGTCGCGGGCGGATGCAAAGATCGAGTGCGCCTCGGTGTGGATCGCCAGGCGAACGCCCTTTGCGTAAAGGGCCGCGCCGAGGCGATTGAGAAAATCGGCGATCTTGCGCGCCTGCTCGAAATCGAAAAACCGCACCGGCTGCGCGCCCAGCGTCTGGCGCAGCGGGCCGCCGATGACCATGATGTCGCTGCCGCAGGCCTTCAGGAATTCGGCATATTTCTCGGCTTTGTCGATAATGGCGGCCTGCGCCGCGCCCTCGGTGAAATCGCCGGCTGCTTCAAGTTCGGCGAAGAAGCCGCTCGCCAGCGTCAGCCCGCGTTTGGACAATTCGCCGGCGAAGGCTTCGACAGACCCATAGGTCTTCGTCGCGTCCTGCCAGTTGAAAGGCGAAAAGGTCAGTTCGACGCCGGTGACGCCGGAGGCCTGCACGCTGTCGAGAATCTTGTCCCAGAAGGCGCGGGGCTCGTTGCGGGACAAGGCGATGATACCGTCATAATCCTCGACGCCCCAGAAACCGGGGTGGAAGAAGGTGACAAGATCAACGCCAAAGCGAAGCCGTTCGGTTGAGGTCATGACGCTATCCGTTCTCCAGGCACGGGAAATCGCTTGCGGAAGCAAGGCCCGCAATAAATTATCCGAATAATTTCAATGCACTGCAAATGGCAATCGTTTGCCGTGCTCAGATAGTAGCCAAGTCGTTTTTTTATGCAAGTGGTTTTTGGCAATCGTTTGCCAATTGACTGTGATTGCCGTAGCATCCAATAGGGCAGGCGTTTGGGAGAAGGTAAAAAATTGAAAAATAACAAGGATATGCCGGTGGAGGAGCAATCAGGACCCCTGATGGCCGATGTTGCGCGGTTGGCCGGGGTTGCCATCTCGACAGTCAGCCGCGCGCTCGCCAATCCGGGCCGGGTGAATGAGAAGACACGCGCCAAGATCGATGCTGCCGCCAAGCAGCTGGGCTATACGCCCAATGCCATGGCCCGAGGCCTTCGCAGCGGCAGATCCAACATCATCATGATCATCCTACCGGGATCGCTTTATTACGGTGTATCCCAGATCATTCCGCAGGTTCTGCAAAGTATCAACAAGGCCCTGATCCAGAACGGCTTCCATCTGATGATCGCCAACCTTGATCGTGACGAAATGTCGGAGCGTCACATTCTGGATCTGGCATTCAGCGGTACTGTGCGTGGTGCCGTTATCCTGTCGTCGAAATTGCCGGAGGTCGACGGGCGGTCCCTTGACAATGCCGGCCTACCGATCGTCTCAATGCTGCTCGACATGAGCGATGCCGGCTTGCCGAGTGTCGTCACGAACGACCGCGAAGCGATGCGGGACGTGACGGCGGAGTTGATCGGCCTGGGCCATAGACGCTTCCTCTATATAGCCGGTCCGGAGGGGAATTATCATGACGTCGAACGTTATGCCGGTACGATCGAGGCCCTTCGTGCCGCGGGGCTCTCCGAAGAAGCGGTGTCGCGATCGGGCGGTCGTCTCGATTACCAAGAGGGCTTCGAGATCGGTGTTCAGGCGGCTGCCGACTTTGCGCGGTTGGCGAATAGACCGACCGCGGTGATCGCAACCAGTGACGACATGGCCATTTCGTTCATCAGCCGCGTGCAGCGGATGGGCTTGAACATTCCCGACGATTTCTCCATCGTCTCGTTCGATGGTTCACCGGTCTGCGAATTCTCCTCTCCGCCGCTGTCAACGATCGAGCAGCCGGTCGAAGAGATGGGGCAGGCCGCCGTCGATATGCTGATGGAGCGTATCGATGCGGCCGACAAGGGCATGGCGATGCGCCATGTCGTCCCGAGCAAACTTATTCGGCGCGAAAGTTTCGCCTTGGCCCCATCAAATGCCTGATTGAGATCTTGCCATGCCAGAAAGGCGTCGGAGTGGCTTTGAGGCCAGCTCCAACGCCGCTTTTTGCTGGTGATCTAGCCGAAGGGTCGGATGTTGCGAAACAGGAAATTAGGCTGTTCGAACATATCCTCCCTCTCAGGAAGGCCGATATCTCGCAGTTGGTAGTTTGAAAGCTCCGAGACCATATTGTGCGTCTGATGCCGTTTCCAGGCCGCGAACAACAGCGCACGCGCCGTCCTCCAGGCACCGAATTTTTGGCACAGTTCGTCCACTGCCGCGCTCAAGGAGTCGGCAACCAGTAATTGTGAATCTGTCATCGTTATCATCCCGGCGCCTTCCAGGCGGCCAGGTCCTCTTACGGGTGACAAAGTTGATGGATTGCGGACGCAAAAATGCGCACGACCACTCGATCAGCCGGTCACGTCAGTTTCAATGGAAAACGCCAAAAAGGCAGGGAATCTAGGCTACTAGCGCCGAAGGGTGTGATGATGCATTGGGCGTACCAAGGCCATCACAAACATTCCGCCAGAGGCGCATGTAAATACGGATGTAGTTTGCATTTGACGCCTCCTATGTTTGATTTGCGGATGACGGTAATGATACTCAAGAATCGGAGATAAGCAAGCCTGCAATTTCGAATTGCACGCATGACATGCGTCCCTGTTGCCAGATGGCAACAGTTTTCGGCCTCGCCTGCTTGGGTTCCAACGGGCGATTATGACGACATTGGGATCGGGTGACGTATGCAATGGCCGTTGCTCGGTGGCCCGTGGATGTCACATCGTTTCAGGCTTGAGGCGTATAGCATTATCCATAGCGCGCGACTGACAGGTCGGCGGTATCGATATCCGCCTTGCGTCCGCTGACCAGATCGCTGACCACCCGCGCCGAGCCGCAGCTCATGGTCCAGCCGAGGGTGCCGTGGCCGGTATTGAGGAAGAGGCCGCGGATTTTCGTCGCGCCGATGACCGGGGTTCCATCTGGTGTCATCGGGCGCAGGCCCGACCAGAAGGCCGCCCTGCTGACGTCGCCGCCGGGAAACAGATCCATGACCGAATGTTCGAGCGTATTGCGGCGTGCGAGCCCGAGATCGTTGGTGTAGCCGGAGATTTCCGCCATGCCGCCAACGCGAATACGGTCGCCGAGACGGGTGATGGCGATCTTGTAGGTCTCGTCCATCACGGTCGATTCCGGTGCAAGCGCCGGGTCGACGATCGGGATCGTCAGCGAGTAGCCCTTCACGGGATAGACGGGCAGACCGATGCCGACCTGCTTGAGGAGCAGAGGCGAATAGCTGCCCAGTGCGACGACGACGGCATCGGAGGTTATCGGTCCTTGATCGGTCAGGATGCCGCGTATCTGGCCGCCCTCGACCTGCAGGTCCTTGATCGTGCGTCCGTAGATGAACTGGACGCCGAGTTCCGCAGCCTTTGCCGCCAGCGCGTTGGTGAATTTGAAGCAGTCGCCAGTTTCATCCTTTGGGGTCAGGAGGCCGCCGACGATCTTGTCCCGTGCGCGGCTGAGAGCAGGCTCGACTCGGATACACCCGTCGCGATCGAGAACCTCATAGGGTATGCCGTCGGCGGCAAGCGCCTTCACATCCTTAGCCGACGCGTCGAGCTGCTGCTGTGTTCTGAAGAGCTGCAAGGTGCCCTGCATCCGCTCGTCATAGGCAATTCCGGTTTCCGTCCTGAGGTCGGCCAGCGCGATCCGGCTGTAGTCGGCAAGCCGCAACATACGGCTCTTGTTGACCGCGTAACGCTCCGAGGTGCAGTTCGACAGCATCTTGACGAGCCATGACAGCATTGCCGCATCGACCTTCGGGCGGAGGATCAGCGGTGCGTGCTTCATGAAAAGCCACTTCAGCGCCTTCTGCGGTATCCCCGGGGCGGCCCAGGGCGAGCAATAGCCGAAGGAGACTTCCCCGGCATTGGCGAAACTGGTTTCAAGCGCGGGTCCAGCCTGCCGGTCGACGACCGTGACCTGGTGTCCCGCCTTGGCAAGCTGATAGGCGGTCGTGACGCCGATGACCCCGGCGCCGAGAATGGTGACTTTCATGCTGTCCTCGAAAATGGCGGTGGGAACGTCAGAGATAGTCGCGGTGGTAGCGGTGGCCGAGGCCGGTCAGGATCTCATACGAGATGGTTCCGGCCGATTTGGCAAGGTCTTCCAGTGTCTGGTGCGGTCCAATCACCTCCACGAGGCTGCCAAGGGTAAGCGTGCCCGGTGGTAGGGCGGTGACATCGACCGTAATGCTGTCCATGGAAACGCGGCCGACGATGGGCAACCGCACGCCAGCATGATAGACCGCTCCTCGATCCCCGAGGCAGCGGGGGAGCCCGTCCGCATAGCCGGCGGCAAGCGTGGCAAGGCGCATTTCCGACCTTGCTGCATGGGTGCCGCCATATCCGATGAGGGTTCCTGGCGACACGGTTCTCGTCTGCACGACGGCAACGTCGAGCCGAACGATTGGCTGCAGGGGATTGGACTTTCCCGCCGTCTGTGCGCCGCCATAGACCGCGATGCCGGCACGGGTGAGGATGCCGTGATAATCCTGCCCGAGGAAGACACCGCCGGAGTTGGCGAAGCTGGTGCCTAACTGGGGAAACTCGGCGGCGATCTTTTGCATCTCAGCGAGTTGTTCCGTGTTCTGCCCGTTATCCGGTTCATCGGCGGAGGCCAGATGGCTCATGATGAACAGGATCTCGACGGCGCCGGTGGTTGCAAGCTCCGTGGCAAATGCCGCCCGATCCTCTGGCGGAATTCCCAGCCTCGACATTCCCGTGTCGAATTGCAGGACGGCCGGCAGAGTGCGACCTTGCCCGAGCGCGGCGGATTTCCAGCGCTTGTACTGCTCCATCGAGTTCAGCACTGGAATGATCCCGGCCTCCGCGCAGGCAACCTCGGCACCCGGCTGCAGGCCATTCAGCACGTAAATGCGGGCATTGCCTTCAAGGTGGAGCCGCAAATCCTCGGCTTCCCCAAACTGGGCGACGAAAAAATCGCGGCATCCGGAGCGATACAAGGCGGGGGCCACTCGATCCGCACCTAGCCCGTAGGCATCGGCCTTGACCACGGTGGCGGCCTTTGCCGGCGCCACTGTGGTTGCAATCGTCTCGTAATTCCGGCGCAGTGCATCGAGGTCGATCGTCAGGTAGCCCGTTGCCCCGGCTTGCCTTTGCCGTACCGGAGCAGGGCTCATTCTCGCGCCGCCATCCATGGAAAACCCCTCTTTATTATTAGGAGCAGGATATTGAAATGATCGATGAATTTCTCTCTGATTACTGCTTGATTATTCGATGAATGCATGATTTTCAGAATTATCGTCGATAAATTGAAAGAATATGCATGTCGGGAATTGATGTGATCGACCGGAACATCATTCGGCTGCTCCGGCTGAATGCGCGCATGAGCAATGCGAAGCTGGCGGTCGAGGTGGGGCTATCGCCGTCCGCCTGCCTGCGGCGTATCAATCTTCTTGAAAAGGCCGGCGTGATTCGTGGTTACACAGCGCTCATCGACAGTGTTTCAGGCGAGAGTGCCATCGCCGTGATCATCAACATCACGCTGGAGCGGCAGACCGAGGATCACCTCAATCGCTTCGAGGCAGCCGTTCGGAAGCACCCGGAAATCCAGGAATGCTTCCTGATGACGGGCGGATCGGATTATCTTTTGAAGGTGGAGGTTGCCGGCGCCGGAGAGTTTGAGCGGATCCACAAGGAGATCCTGTCGACCTTGCCGGGCGTGCTGCGGATCCATTCGAGTTTTTCGATCAGAAACGTGCTGGCAACCCGGGCAAAGGGCCGCCGCTGAAGGGCTTTCGCGTCTTGTGCGGAGACGAAAGCGCCCGGCATTGGAAATGCCGGGCAGCTCAGAGGTCGATTGAATGGCTTAGGATACGCGCTTCAAGGCGTCGCCGAGGATCGAGACGATTTTGCCGATCTCGTCCTTTTCGATGATGAGCGGCGGCGACAGGGCGATGATGTCCCCAGTGACCCGGATCAGCAGGCCCTTCTGGAAGCAGTCGACGAAGACGTCGTAGGCGCGGGTGCCAGGCGCACCGTCGCGCGGCGCAAGTTCGATCGCACCGACGACGCCGAGATTGCGGATATCGAGGACGTTGGGCAGGCCCTTCAGCGAGTGAAGCGCGTCCTGCCAGGTCTCGGCGAGCTCGGCGCCGCGGGTCAGCAGGCCTTCTTCCTGATAGATTTCCAGGGTAGCAATGCCGGCGGCGCAGGCGACGGGATGGCCGGAATAGGTGTAGCCGTGGAAGAGCTCGATCTGGTTTTCCGGTCCGGTCATTAGGCCATCATGCACCTTGCGGCTTGCGAAAACGGCGCCCATCGGGACTGCGCCGTTGGTGATGCCCTTGGCGGTGGTGACGAGATCGGGCACGACGCCGAAATAGTCGGTCGCAAATGGGGTGCCCAGACGGCCGAAGCCGGTGATGACTTCGTCGAAGATCAAAAGGATGCCGTGCTTGTCGGCAATCGCGCGCAGGCGTTCCAGATAGCCCTTCGGCGGCAGGACGACGCCGGCCGAGCCGGACATGGGCTCGACGATGACGGCTGCGATCGTCTCCGCGCCGTGCAGCGCTACCAGACGCTCGAGATCCTCGGCTAGCTCGATGCCGTGTTGCGGGAGGCCCTTGGAGAAGGCATTGCGCTCGACGTCGAGCGTGTGGCGCATATGGTCGGCGGGGATCTGCGGGAAGACGCGGCGGTTGTTGACAAGGCCGCCGACGGAAATACCGCCGAAGCCGACGCCGTGATAGCCCTTCTCGCGGCCGATGATGCGTGACCGGGTGCCCTGACCGATCGCCCGCTGATAGGCGATGGCGATCTTGAGGGCGGTGTCCACGGATTCAGAGCCGGATCCGGTGAAGAACACGCGATCGAGCTTGGCGTTGGGGCCACCCGGCGCGATCGCTGCCAGCTTTTCCGCAAATTCGAATGCGATCGGATGCCCCATCTGGAACGTCGGCGCGAAGTCCAGGGTGCGCAGCTGCCGTTCGACAGCCTGGGTGATGCGCTCGCGGCCATGGCCGACGTTGACGCACCAGAGACCGGCCGTGCCATCGAGAACCTTGTTGCCGTCGACGTCGGTGTAATACATGCCCTCCGCCGAGGCCAGCAAGCGGGGAGCCGTCTTGAACTGTCGGTTTGCGGTGAAAGGCATCCAGAAGTTTTCGAGGCTGGGGCTGTTCGGCTTGCTGATCTGATCCATGGCTCTCTCCATTGAGGTGGTGATTCACATCAGGCATTTTCCGTTTTTGAACAAGTCCTTTTCTGCTGCTTGCTAAGTCATTGAAAAATAGAATACGAATTACATGATATTTCCATATATCGAACAACCGAAAACATGAGGAATCCATGTCCGTCGATATTGGCAACCGCTTGCGGCATCTGCGCCTGGCGCACAATCTGTCGCAGCGCGAACTTGCGAAGCGGGCGGGGGTGACGAATTCGACAATTTCGCTGATCGAGTCGAATTCCACCAATCCATCGGTGGGCGCTCTGAAGCGCATTCTCGACGGCATCCCGATCGGGCTTGCGGAATTCTTCGCATTCGAGCCCGAGAAATCCCGCAGGGCTTTCTATGCGGCCGAGGAGCTTGTCGAGATCGGCAAGGGGCCGATCTCCTATCGCCAGATCGGTGACAACCTGTTTGGTCGCAGCCTTCAGATCCTGAAGGAATGCTACCAACCGGGATCAGACACGGGCAAGGTGCCGCTCGTCCATGAAGGCGAGGAGGGAGGGATCGTCCTGTCCGGTCGGCTCGAGGTCACGGTGGACGAGGAAAGGCGCATCCTCGGGCCGGGAGACGCCTATTACTTCGAGAGCCGACGCCCACATCGTTTCCGGTGTGTCGGACCGGTGCCATGCGAAGTCATCAGCGCCTGTACGCCCCCAAGCTTCTAGGACGCGGTTGAGCGCCGCTGTCGGGAAAATCATAGACTTCTTTCCTGTCGCTCGGTTCGTTTCGTCAAAAAGTTTGCGCGTTTTCACGGATCATTATTGCAATTCAGTCGCAATTGCAGAATAATCAATCTGTGAGATGCGGCGGATAATCTTGCAAATGAGTTGCATTTGCAAAATGAGGGCCGGCTATTGTGGGGCTCACAATCGAGAGGAAAGGCGGGGGCCGTTCCAGCGATCGATCAAGTTTCACCGGTTACAGGGTGCCTGCTGCCGAATGGCATTTTGCGCGCCTGTGAAGGCCGACAGGCAAGACGGCTGTCGGGACGAGGCGACTATCTCGGTTCGAGTAAAGAAAAAGGAGAGACAATTTCATGTTTGATCGCGCCCGACGCAGGGTCCTTGCGGGATTGGCAGGTTTCGCGGCACTTGGCCTGATGGCCGGTGGTGCGGCCGCCGAAGAGGCTGCCAATCAGAAGTTCAAGGCGGTAACGACCTTCACGGTCATCGCCGACATGGCGAAGAATGTGGCGGGTGATGCCGCGATCGTCGAATCGATCACCAAGCCCGGCGCCGAGATCCATGAATATCAGCCGACGCCCGGCGACATCCAGCGGGCGCAGGGCGCCCAGCTTGTCTTCTCGAACGGTCTCAATCTCGAGCTCTGGTTCCAGAAGTTCTATCGGCACCTGAAGGACGTTCCCGACGTCGTGGTCTCGACCGGCGTTGAGCCGATGGGCATCACGGAAGGCCCCTATAACGGCAAGCCCAATCCGCATGCCTGGATGTCGCCGAAAAACGCGATCGTCTATGTCGACAATATCCGCGATGCCTTCGTCAAATACGATCCGAAGAACGCCGGGATCTACAAGGTCAATGCCGAGGCCTACAAAGCGAAGATCGAGGCGACCATCGCGCCGATCCGCGAGAAGCTGGATACCATCCCGCAAGACAAGCGCTGGCTGGTCTCGAGTGAGGGGGCCTTCTCGTACCTTGCCCGCGATTTCGGCCTGAAGGAGCTCTATCTCTGGCCGATCAATGCCGACCAGCAGGGTACGCCGCAACAGGTGCGCAAGGTGGTCGATGCGGTCCGTGCCAACAAGATCAGCGCGGTCTTCAGCGAAAGCACCATCTCCGACAAGCCGGCCCGGCAGGTCGCGCGCGAGACCGGCACGCATTATGGCGGCGTGCTCTATGTCGACTCCCTGAGCGATGCCGATGGTCCCGTGCCGACCTATGTCGACCTTCTGCGCGTCACCTCCGATACCGTGGCGAAAGGGCTGGCCGAGGGTCTGTCGCAATGAACGCGGTCGTCACCCGTATCTCCCCCGCACCGGCGGATGCGGGGCGCGGCATTGTCGTGAAGGATGCCACCGTCACCTATCGCAACGGCCATACCGCACTGCGCGACGCCAGCTTCAAGATCCCGACGGGCACAATCACGGCACTGGTTGGCGTCAACGGTTCGGGTAAATCGACCCTCTTCAAGGCGATCATGGGTTTCGTGCGCCTGGCAAAGGGCGAGATTTCGGTCTTGGGACTGCCCGTCAAACAAGCGCTGCGACAGAACCTCGTCGCCTATGTGCCGCAGGCGGAAGAGGTCGACTGGAATTTTCCGGTCCTGGTCGAGGATGTCGTCATGATGGGCCGCTACGGCCATATGGGCATGATGCGGATTGCGAAGGCGGCCGATCATGAAGCGGTGTCCAGAGCGCTGGCGCGCGTCGACATGAGCGAATTCCGCAAACGTCAGATCGGCGAATTGTCCGGCGGCCAGAAGAAACGCGTCTTCCTGGCTCGCGCCCTGGCGCAGGACAGCCGCGTCATCCTGCTTGACGAGCCTTTCACCGGCGTCGACGTCAAGACCGAGGAGGCGATTGTCAAATTGCTGCGTTCGTTGCGTGACGATGGTCGAGTGATGCTGGTCTCGACGCACAATCTCGGCTCCGTGCCGGAGTTCTGCGATCGCACCGTGCTCATCAAGGGCACCGTACTCGCCTATGGGCCGACCGACGAGACCTTCACGCAGGAGAATCTCGAAAGGGCCTTCGGCGGCGTGCTTCGCCATTTCGTGCTCAACGGCCCGGCCGGCAAGTCGCCGGTACATGTCTCCGCGAACGAGCACGGAGAACGTGTCTGATGGCCTCGCTTCTCGAACCCTTCGGCTATAATTACATGCTCAATGCCATGTGGGTTTCGGCGCTGGTCGGCGCGGTCTGTGCGTTTCTCTCCTGCTTCCTGATGCTGAAGGGCTGGTCGCTGATCGGCGATGCGTTGTCTCACTCCATCGTGCCCGGGGTAGCCGGCGCCTATATGCTCGGGCTTCCTTTTTCGATCGGCGCCTTCTTCTCCGGCGGGCTTGCGGCGGCGGCCATGCTGTTCCTGAACCAGCGCACGAAGCTGAAGGAGGACGCCATTATCGGGCTGATCTTCTCCTCGTTCTTCGGGCTCGGTCTGTTTGTCGTTTCGCTCAAGCCCGCGGCGGTGAACATCCAGACCATCGTGCTCGGCAATATCCTCGCCATCACGCCGGAAGACACGCTTCAGCTCGCCATTATCGGCTTCGTTTCGCTCGCCATCCTGTTGGTGAAATGGAAGGACCTGATGGTGACCTTCTTCGACGAGACCCATGCCCGTTCGATCGGCCTTAATCCGACAGCACTCAAGATCCTGTTCTTCACGCTGCTTTCGGCCTCAACGGTCGCGGCACTCCAGACCGTCGGCGCCTTTCTCGTCATCTGCATGGTGGTGACACCAGGAGCGACAGCCTATTTGCTGACGGATCGCTTCCCGCTGCTGCTCGTCATTGCGGTTGCGATCGGGGCCGTGACGAGCTTCGTCGGCGCCTATGCGAGCTATTTCCTCGATGGCGCCACCGGCGGCATCATCATCGTGCTTCAGACCCTGGTCTTCCTCACCGCCTTCTTTTTCGCGCCCAAGCACGGCATGCTGGCCGCCCGACGCAGGGCGGCGGAAGGGCGGGAGGTGACACCATGAATGTTCTATCCACCCTGCTGGCGCTGTTCCAGTTCGACTTTATGGTCAACGCCCTGATCATCTCGGTGCTGATTGCAGTGCCGACGGCGCTGCTGTCCTGCTTCCTCGTGCTCAAGGGTTGGGCTCTCATGGGAGACGCCATGAGCCATGCGGTGTTCCCGGGCGTGGTCATCGCCTATATCGTCGGCTTTCCCCTGGCGGTCGGCGCCTTTGCCGCCGGCATGGTCTGTGCCCTTGCCACAGGCTTTCTCAAAGACAATAGCCGCATCAAGCAGGATACGGTGATGGGCATCGTCTTCTCGGGCATGTTCGGCTTCGGCCTGGTCCTCTATGTGAAAATCCAGTCCGAGGTGCATCTCGACCATATTCTCTTTGGCGACATGCTCGGCATCGGATTTCAGGACATCGTGGAGACTGCGGCCATCGCCGCATTGGCGGCCGCCGTCATCGCCGTCAAGTGGCGCGACTTGCTGCTGCATGCCTTCGATCCGGCACAGGCAAGGGCGGTTGGCCTGAGGGTCAACCTGCTCCATTATGGTCTGCTTTGCCTGCTGTCGCTGACAATCGTGGCGACGTTGCAGTCGGTCGGCATCATTCTCGCCATCTCCCTGCTGATCGCGCCGGGTGCCATCGCCTATCTGCTGGCGCGAAGGTTCAGCACCATGCTCCTGCTATCGGTGGTGATTGCCGTGACGGCGGCATTTTCCGGCGTCTATCTGTCCTTCTTCATCGACAGTGCGCCAGCGCCAACGATCGTACTGCTGCTCGCCATCACTTTCGTCGGCGCCTTCTTCTATATCTCTCGCAAGGCGGTGCGGAGGGAAGCGCAGGAAATGGTATAGGGAGATTTTTGCGGAAATGTCTCGGAGGCGGCTTATTAAACCGTTTTCTTGCCCTTCCTGGGCGGGCGCTTCTTGTCGATCGGCCTGACGTAGATTTGCAGCTTATGGCTGACGATGGTGAAGCCGTGCTGGCGGGCAATCTCTTCCTGCAACCGCTCGATTTCGTCGGAGCGGAATTCGATCACATCGCCGGTTTCGACATCGATCAGATGGTCATGGTGCTCCTGATCGGCGCTCTCGAAGCGAGCCCGACCATCGCCGAAGGTATGCTTTTCCAGCACGCCCTTTTCCTGCAGCAAATTGACGGTGCGATAGACGGTGGCAATCGCAATGCCCGGATCGATCTCGCTGACACGCCGATGCAGCTCCACCGCATCAGGATGATCTGACGACGCCGACAGAACCTGCATGATGATCTTCCGCGGCCCGGTCAGACGGAGCCCGTTTTCCTTGCAGAGTGCGGCTATGTCCTTCTTGAAATGCATAAGTATGTCGGCCGGATCAGGTTCGGTTGGGAATGAACCGCTCTAACCCAGTTGAGTTGTATTTGCAAAAAGACAATGGAGCACGATGCCAAAACATCGGACTCTCAAGGGAATAGATGCCCTTATTGGGGAGAGCTGAAGGCGGCGGATTAAAGCTCAGGCGCGGCACCGAGCGAAACCGCCAGGGCTTCGAGTTCCTCGCAGAGCGCTTCGGCAAAGCTGCGTAGCACCGTCAACTCGAAACTGTCAGCACCAATGCGCGTCAGTTGCAGCGTAATATGGCCGAACAGCGTGACGGTCGAACGGCCTTCCGAAAATGCCGAGGGATGCAGATCGACGGCTGTGCCTTTGGCAAGCAGTTCGGCTGCCTGTGGGCCGAAGAGGCCGATGCGGACGCGGCCATGGCTCTGGTCGGAGACGAAGGCGCCTCCCTGCAGGGCCGAGGAAAGGGCAGCGATACGCGACGATGGAAGCGCATCGTCGCCGGCGATAAACCATTGCCGGTATCCGGCGGAGCGGATCGTGCTCGCTTCAAGCCCGACGGCGGAAAGATGACCCGCGAGGCTTTCGGTATCGATGGCACCCATGACATGCAACAGATAGCCTTCCGGCAGGGGTTCCAAGCGGATGCCGGGACCTTGCAAGACGGCGTTGCCGGCAAGCACCGGTCTGTGTTCGGGACGATCAGGCATGGAGCTTCTCGTTTTCAGGATCGATGAAGACCGGGCTGCAAAGCAGCCCCTCGGTGAATTCGTTTCTCAGACCATTCCAGACCATGACCTTTTCGCCGATACGCTCTGGTCCGCGTTTGACCAGCGCAAGGCCGATCGTATGGCCGAGGCTTGGCGAAAAGGCGCTGGAGGTCACATAGCCCTGATCATTTTCGAGTGTGGCAGCCGCGCCGTCCGCCAGGATATGGGCGCCGGTGCGGAAGCTTGTCGCCGGATTGATCGGCTTGACGCCAACGAGGCGGGGACGGTCTGAGGATTGCAGACCTTCGCGGGCCAGCATGGCCTTGCCGATGAAATCAACCTTGGTCGCCGAGACCATGCGGCCAAAACCGAGATCGCCTGGTGTCACCGTGCCATTGATCTCGGCATGGGTGACATGGCCCTTCTCGATGCGCATGACGCCGAGCGCTTCCGCGCCGTAAGGGCAGATGCCATGCTTTTCGCCGGCCTGCATGACGGCATCGGCCACCCATTCGCCATAACCGGCGGGCACGGCGAGTTCATAAGCGAGTTCGCCGGAGAAAGAGATGCGGAAGAGCCGGCCCTCGAGCTTGCCGCCAAAGAGCGTGACCGGGCGGGCGCTCATGAAGGGGAAAGCGGTATCCGACAGATCCTCGTCGACGATCTCGGAAAGGATCGCGCGGGATTTCGGACCGGCGACCGCCATCTGTGCCCATTGATCGGTCGAGGAGGCAAAATAGACGTCGAGCTCGGGCCAGAGTGTCTGCGCGCAGAATTCGAGATGGGTGAGCACACCGGCGGCAAGTGCCGTCGTTGTCGTCATGAAGAAATGCTCTTCGCCGAGCCGGCTGGTCGTGCCGTCGTCATAGATCATGCCGTCTTCGCGCAGCATGATACCATAGCGCGCCTTGCCAACGGCAAGCTTGGCAAAGCCGTTGCAGTAGATGCGGTCGAGGAAGGCTGCTGCATCCTTGCCGTAGATCTCGATCTTGCCGAGCGTCGAGACATCGCAAATGCCGGCATTACTCCGGATGTTCAGCACCTCGCGATCGACGCTTTCTCGCCATGTCGTCTCGCCTTGGCGCGGGAACCAGGAAGAGCGATACCAGAGGCCAGTCTCGACAAAAATTGCGCCGTTCTTGCTCGCCCAGTTGTGCAGCGGCGATTTGCGGGCCGGCTGGAAATGCTTGCCGCGCGAAGCGCCGGTGAGAGCGCCGAAGGAAACCGGCGTGTAGAAGGGCCGGAAGGTGGTGGTGCCGACCTCGCCGGGCGAGACTCCGCGCGCTTCGGCAAGAATACCGATGGCGTTGATATTGGAGAGCTTGCCCTGATCGGTCGCCATGCCATTGGTCGTGTAACGCTTGGCGAGCTCGACATGCCCGTAGCCTTCGCGCACGGCAAGGCCGAGATCCTTGAGATTGACGTCGTTTTGATAGTCGACGAAAGCCTTGCCCTTGCCGCCTTTGACATACCAGAGCGGCGTGGCGGCGGAAGACACGTCCTCAGCTGGAGCGAAAGCCGGCGTGATCCTGCCGAAGCCGATCGCTTCCAGCGCTTCGGCGGCTTTGCGCGCACCATCGTCAAGGCAGGTTTCGGTGGTGGCAAGACCGGCAGCGGAACCGGCGATCAGCAAGCCGTCCTGTCGTCCCGGCGCCAGGAAGGCGGCTTTCTCATCGGACCAGACGGGCCTTGCGCCGCGATGGCAGGCAAGGTGAATGATCGGGCTCCAGCCGCCAGACATGGCCAGCGCATCGGCCTCGATGTCCTGCATGCCGGACGCCGTTGCAATGGTCACACGGCGCAATTGCTTGCTGCCATGCGCGTCGATGATGCATCCCCCGGAGAGGACTGGCGCCTTGCCGCTCCAGCTTTCACCGCTGCTGCGGTTGTCGACGATGGCGGCAACCTCGACGCCGGCCGCTTCAAGATCGGCGGCGGTGCGGTAGCCGGATTGGTTGGTGGTGAAGACGACGGTGCGGGCGCCGGGGGCGACGGCCTGGCGGTTGAGGTAGCTGCGCATGGCGCCGGCCATCATCACACCAGGGATATCGTTGCCGCCGAAGATAAGAGGGCGTTCCTCCGCGCCGGTCGCAAGGATCGCCTGCCTGGTGATGATGCGCCAGAACCGTTCGACCGGACGGCGCGCATCGGGCGTTGCCACATGTTTCTGCACACGTTCGACCGCGCCGAAGACGTTGTCGTCGTACCAACCGATGACGGTGGTGCGCGGCAGGAGCTGTACGTTCGGCAGCGTCGCAAGGTCGTCAAGAATGCTTTGTAGGGCAGAATCGGTCTCGCAAAGCAGGTTGCCGCCGAGCGCGAAATTCTCGTCGGCAAGGAGGACGCGGGCACCGGCGCGTCCTGCGGTGAGCGCTGCGGCAAGGCCCGTCGGTCCGGCGCCGATCACCAGCAGGTCGCAATGCGCCCAGCATTTCTCATAGGAATCGGGATCGGCCTCATAGGATGCCCTGCCGAGGCCGGCAGCCTTGCGGATTATCGGCTCATAGACTTTCTCCCAGAAGGCGGCCGGCCACATGAAGGTCTTGTAGTAGAAGCCGGCGCTGAGGAAGGGTGAAAGCAGGCCGTTGACAGCGCCAACATCGAAGCCGAGCGAAGGCCATCGGTTCTGGCTGCGTGCGATCAGCCCATCATAGAGATCGATCATCGTGGCGCGGCTGTTGGCTTCCGTCCGGCCGCCGGTTCCAGTCGTCACCAGCGCGTTGGGTTCGGCAGCACCCGCCGTCAGGATGCCGCGTGGCCGATGGTATTTGAAGCTGCGGCCGACGAGCTGGGTGCCGTTGGCCAGCAGGGCGGAGGCAAGTGTGTCGCCGGGATGGCCGCTTAGAGCCTTGCCGTCGAAGGTGAAGTTGATGGTGTTCGAGCGATCAATCCGGCCGCCGGAGGGAAGGCGATAGCTGCTCATGCCTGGCCTCCGAGCTTGGCAAGTGCTGCGTCGCTGACCTCATGAACGGCATGGGTGATGGTATCGCGCTCGACGATCAGCCAGCGACGGCAGCCGGACGAGTGATGCCAATATTCCTTGTGGGCACCCTTCGGGTTGTCGCGCAGGTAGACATAGTCGTACCAAGCATCCGCACCGGCATCGGGAGCAGGGCGGGTGAGGCTCGCATCGCCCTTGATGGTGAACTCCTCCTTGGGACGCTGGCCGCAGTGAGGGCAGGTAATCAGGCTTGCCATGTCATCATGTCCTCAGTGCAGGTTCGGCTGGGCGCCGACGCCCTTTTCGTCGAGCTGATAGCCGCGCCGGAAACGGTCGAGGCGCAGCTCCCGGGCGGTCTCATGCGGCTCGTTGCGGGCGATCAGATGGGCGTAGCAATAGCCGGAGGCCGGCGTCGCCTTGAAGCCGCCGTAGCACCAGCCGGCGTTCAGATAGAGATTGTCGATATGGGTGCGGTCGATGATCGGCGAGCCGTCCATGCTCATATCCATGACCCCACCCCATGAGCGCAGGTAGCGCACGCGGGTGAGCGACGGGATCAGGGCGACGCCGGCCTCGGCGACATGTTCGACGGTGGCGAGATTGCCGCGCTGGGCATAGGAATTGTAGCCGTCGATGTCGCCGCCGAAGACGAGGCCGCCCTTGTCCGACTGCGAGACGTAGAAATGGCCGGCGCCGAAGGTGACGACCGTATCGATGAAGGGCTTCAGCCCCTCGGAGACGAAGGCCTGCAGTACATGGCTTTCGATCGGCAGGCGCAGGCCGGCCATATCGGCGACGACGGTGGAGTTGCCGGCCGCCGCCAGCGCCAGCTTGCCGCAGCCGATGAAGCCCTTGGTGGTCTCGACACCGGTAACGCGGCCGTTTTCGCTGCGGATGCCCGTCACTTCGCAGCCGGTGATGATGTCGACGCCGCGGCTGTCGGCGCCGCGCGCATAGCCCCAGGCGACGGCATCATGGCGCACCGTGCCGCCGCGCGGCTGGAACAGGCCGCCCATGATCGGGAAGCGGGCACTATCGAAATCGAGGAAGGGGAGTTTCCGTCGCACCGCCGCCTTGTCGAGGAACTCGGCATCGACGCCGTGCAGCCGCATGGCATTGCCGCGCCGTGTATAGGCGTCGCGCTGTGCGTCCGAGTGGAAAAGATTGAGAACGCCGCGCTGCGAGACCATGGCGTTAAAATTGAAATCCTGCTCCAGCCCTTCCCAAAGCTTCATCGATAGCTCGTAGAAGGGGTTATTGCCTTGTAGCAGGTAGTTCGAGCGGATGATCGTCGTGTTTCGGCCGATATTGCCGGAGCCGAGATAACCCTTTTCCAAGACGGCGACATTGGTGATGCCGAAGGTCTTGGCGAGGTAATAGGCCGTTGCGAGCCCATGGCCGCCGCCGCCAACGATAATGACATCATAATGCGGCTTCGGCTCGGGCTGCCGCCAAGCGGGAGCCCAGCCGGCATTGCCGCGAAGGCCGTTGAGGAAAATCGATAAAGCGGAATAGCGCATGAATTGCTCCGAAAGAACCGCCGTATGATGACAGAAGAGCTGCTACCCACTTGCCCATTTAGGACCTTTATGAATAGAAAAAGGACATGTCATCGATTGATGCGAAAAACGTCCAGCACATCGGCTTCATCCTGATTCCCGGATTTGCCCTGATGTCCTATGCTTCGGCGACCGAACCGCTACGCGCCGCCAATCTGCTGGCGGGGCGGGAGATCTATCGTCTCTCAAGCTTCTCGCCGGACGGTGTGCTGTCTCTGTCCTCCGGCGGCGTGCCGGTGCCGGCCGATCCGCTTCCAGGCCGTGGCTCAGGGCTCGGCACCATCTTCGTCTGCGCCGGCGGTTCGCCGCGCGACTGGCATTATCCGGCCGTGTTCGCCTGTTTGCGACAATTGGCACGCGAGGGCGTGCGTATCGGCGGCATTTCCGGCGGCCCCTATCTGCTGGCCGAAGCCGGGCTGCTTGCCGAGCGTGACTTCACCATCCATTGGGAGCACGCGCCGGCGCTGCTTGAAGCCTTTCCCGCGCTTTCGCCGCGCCAGGCCCGGTTCGTCGTCGACGGTAATCGCATCACCTGCGGCGGCGGCATCGCGCCGCTCGACATGATGCATGCGCTGATTTCCGAGCGCATGGGGCCGGATTTCGCCCGCCGCGTCAGCGACTGGTATCTGCATACTGAGGTCGGTGAACCCACAGCGCCACAGCGCGGGTCGCTTGCCGAGCGCTACGGGGTGCATCATCCCGGCCTTTTGAGCGTGCTGGAGAAAATGGAGGAGACGATCGAGATGCCGCTCGGCCGCACCGCCATGGCCCGGATCGCCGGCGTCACGCCGCGTCATCTCGATCGGTTGTTTGCGGCGCATCTCGGCTCCACCTTTCTCGATCAATATCGCCGCATCAGGCTTCAGCACGCGCGGCGATTGCTGGAACAGAGCCCGCTTTCGATCTCCGAAATCGCCATTGCCACCGGTTTTTCCAGCGGCGCGCATTTCTCCCGCGTCTATCGCAGCGCCTATGGCGCGGCACCCAGCAATATTCGTAAGTCCTGACTTTCGTCGTGGTTGAGAAAATTTCACTGCGACGATAGGGTGGCTGCGATGACGCGTTGCAGCAAAGGATCGTGAATGAAGACGAAGCCGGAGAAGACATCGATCGACGAGCATCCCCAGGGCGCGCGGCCGGCCTTGTTGCAGAACCCACATGCGGTTCGCGAGCCGAAGGAAAACAATCTGGAAATGGCGATCGGCCATGAGGTGCGCGCCTATCGTAAGAAGCTCGGCATCACCGTCACCGATCTTGCGGCCGCTACCGGGATTTCACTCGGCATGCTGTCGAAGATCGAAAACGGCAATATCTCGCCATCGCTGACGACGCTGCAATCGCTCTCGCGTGCGCTCGGCGTGCCGCTGACGGCCTTCTTCCGGCGCTACGAGGAGCCGCGCAACGCCGTCTTCGTCAAAGCCGGGGAAGGCATCGAGCTTGAACGACGCGGCACGCGCGCCGGTCATCAATATAATCTGCTCGGCCACATCGACAATAATTCGAGCGGCGTCATCGTCGAGCCCTATCTCATCACGCTGACAACCAATTCCGATGTCTTCCCGACCTTCCAGCACGAGGGCATGGAGTTCCTTTATATGCTGGAAGGCGAGGTGGTCTATCGTCATGGCGACCAGCTTTTCTCGATGCAGCCGGGTGATAGCCTGTTCTTCGACGCCGATGCGCCACATGGGCCGGAAGTGCTGGTGAAACTGCCTAGCCGATATCTGTCGATCATCAGCTATCCACAGCGCGGCAAGAGCGATTGACTTGCTTTAAAAGAAAATATTATTCTTACCAGTTGAAATCCAAAATTGGACCTGCTAGTCATTTTGCAGACGCGAAATGGAGGGTCTGATCATGTGCGGAATTGTGGGTCTCTTCCTGAAGGATAAAAGCCTGGAGCCGGAGCTCGGCTCGCTTCTCTCGTCCATGCTGGTGACGATGACGGACCGTGGCCCCGACAGCGCCGGCATCGCGATTTACGGCGGCGCGAACGGCAACAAAGCAAAAATCACCATCCAGTCCGCCCATCCGGCAAAGGATTTCGACGGCCTCGAGCAGGACCTCCGACGGGTGCTCGACGCACCGGTGTCGATCGAGGTCAAGAGCACGCATGCCGTTATCGTGCTTGCGAAGGACAAGCTCGACGAGGGCCGCGCCGCGATCGCGTCGCTGCGGCCGGATGTCCGGGTGATGAGCAGCGGCGACGCCATCGAAATCTATAAGGAGACGGGCCTTCCGAAGGACGTCGTCTCCCGTTTCGGCGTCGCCTCCATGTCTGGAACGCACGGTATCGGTCATACCCGTATGGCAACCGAATCCGCCGTGACGACGCTCGGTGCTCATCCTTTTTCGACCGGCTCTGATCAATGCCTGGTCCATAATGGCTCGCTGTCGAACCACAACAATCTTCGCCGCGAGCTGGTGCGCGAGGGCATGACCTTCGAGACTCAGAACGACACCGAGGTTGCTGCCGCCTATCTGACAGCCGAGATGGCCAAGGGTAAGGATCTGGGCGAGGCATTGACCGGCGCGCTGGACGATCTCGACGGTTTCTTCACCTTCGTCGTCGGCACCAAGTCCGGCTTCGGCGTCGTGCGTGATCCTATCGCCTGCAAGCCGGCAGTCATGGCCGAGACCGATCGTTATGTTGCCTTCGGCTCCGAATATCGCGCGCTCGTCAATCTGCCCGGCATCGAGGATGCCCGCATCTGGGAGCCGGAACCGGCCACCGTCTATTTCTGGGATCACGAAAAGGCTGCCTGATCAGGGTCGGCGCAATCGAGAGAGTTCTTTAATGCCAGTTTTCGATCTTTCCGTCACGTCGCTGCGTGACCTCAATAGCGCTCTCCACGGCCTTGCGGCAGGCGCCAACGATACTGCCTTCGAAGTCGTGAACCCGCGCGGCCATCATGCGGTTGCCGTCGGTATCGATGCTCCCGTGACGGTCGAAGTCAAAGGCTCCGTCGGCTATTATTGCGCCGGCATGAACGATGGCGGCAACGTCACCGTCCATGGCTCCGCCGGCCCAGGCGTTGCCGAGAACATGATGTCGGGCACCGTTGTCATCGAAGGCGATGCGAGCCAGTATGCGGGTGCGACCGGCCAGGGCGGCCTCTTGGTCATCAAGGGCAATGCGGCGTCCCGTTGCGGCATCTCGATGAAGGGTATCGATATCGTCGTGCATGGCAATATCGGCCATATGTCTGCCTTCATGGGGCAATCGGGGCATCTGGTCGTGCTCGGTGATGCCGGCGATGCGCTGGGCGACAGCCTCTACGAAGCCAAGCTTTTCGTGCGCGGCTCGGTCAAGAGCCTCGGTTCGGACTGTATCGAGAAGGAGATGCGCCCGGAGCATCTCGAAAAGCTTTCCGAGCTTCTCGACAAGGCCGGCGTTAGCGGCGTCAAGCCGGAAGAGTTCAAGCGCTACGGATCGGCGCGCAAGCTCTACAATTTCAACATCGACAATGCCGACGCGTACTGAGGCGAAAGGAATATCATGAGCTATCACAATCCTCTGACGCCGCCGCGCAAGTCCGCCACCTTCGACGACCATACGCTGGCTGAGATCCGCCGCGCGGCGGCAACCGGCATCTACGACATTCGCGGCGCCGGCACGAAGCGTAAGGTGCCGCATTTCGACGATCTTCTTTTCCTCGGTGCATCGATCTCGCGCTATCCGCTCGAAGGCTATCGCGAGAAGTGCGATACGACGGTGGTTCTCGGCAGCCGCTTTGCCAAGAAGCCCATTACGCTCAAAACCCCGATCACCATTGCCGGCATGAGCTTCGGCGCGCTGTCGGGCAACGCCAAGGAAGCGCTCGGCCGCGGCGCAACGCTTGCGGGCACGTCGACCACGACTGGCGACGGCGGCATGACCGATGAAGAACGCGGCCATTCGCAGACCCTCGTCTATCAGTATCTTCCCTCGCGCTACGGCATGAACCCGAAAGATCTGCGTCGTGCGGATGCGATCGAAGTGGTGGTCGGGCAGGGCGCCAAGCCCGGCGGCGGCGGCATGCTGCTCGGCCAGAAGATTTCCGATCGCGTCGCCCATATGCGCAATCTGCCGAAAGGCATCGACCAGCGCTCGGCCTGCCGTCATCCGGACTGGACCGGTCCAGACGATCTTGAAATCAAGATCATGGAACTGCGCGAAATCACCGATTGGGAAAAGCCGATTTACGTCAAGGTTGGCGGTGCGCGTCCCTATTACGATACGGCTCTGGCCGTGAAGGCCGGTGCCGATGTCGTTGTTCTCGACGGCATGCAGGGCGGCACGGCCGCGACGCAGGACGTCTTCATCGAAAATGTCGGCATGCCGACGCTCGCCTGCATTCGTCCCGCCGTTCAGGCGCTGCAGGATCTCGGCATGCACCGCAAGGTGCAGCTGGTCATCTCCGGCGGCATTCGCTCCGGCGCTGATGTGGCAAAGGCGTTGGCGCTTGGCGCCGATGCGGTTGCCATCGGCACGGCGGCGCTGGTCGCGATCGGCGACAATGATCCGCGCTGGGAAGAAGAGTACCAGAAGCTCGGCACCACTGCCGGCGCCTATGACGACTGGCACGAAGGCAAGGACCCGGCCGGCATCACCACGCAGGACCCGGAGCTCGCCGCGCGGCTTGACCCGGTTGCGGCGGGCCGTCGTCTTGCCAACTATCTGAAGGTCATGACGCTCGAGGCCCAGACGATCGCGCGTGCCTGCGGCAAGAACCACCTTCATAATCTGGAGCCGGAAGACCTGTGCGCGCTGACGATGGAAGCTGCCGCCATGGCGCAGATCCCGCTTGCCGGCACGAGCTGGTATCCGGGCAAAGGGGGCTACTGAATTTTCACCGCCGGGTCAAAGAGCCCGGCGGCATCTTATCAAAATCGAAGTGTCTCTAAGAAATCCAAAGGGGAACGAGAATGACACTGGACCTTGCTGCTTTTGCCAAAGACAAAGGCATCAAATATTTCATGATCAGCTATACGGATCTTTTCTCCGGCCAGCGCGCCAAGCTGGTGCCGGCGCAGGCGATTGCCGCGATGCAGGAAGAGGGCGCCGGCTTTGCCGGTTTCGCCACCTGGCTCGACATGACGCCCGCCCATCCGGACCTGTTTGCCGTGCCGGATCCATCCTCCGTCATCCAGCTTCCCTGGAAGAAAGAGGTTGCCTGGGTTGCCGCCGATTTGTGGATGGATGGCAAGCTCGTCGCCCAGGCGCCGCGCAACGTGCTGAAAAAGCTCGTGAAGTCGGCTGAGGCCGAGGGCATGCGGGTCAAGACCGGCGTCGAAGCCGAATTCTTCCTGATCACCGCTGACGGCTCGAAGATTTCGGACGAATACGACACCGCCGAAAAGCCCTGCTACGACCAGCAGGCCGTCATGCGTCGCTATGACGTGATCGCCGAGATCTGC
The DNA here is from genome assembly GCF_000799715.1 of Martinezella rhizogenes. Lineage (GTDB taxonomy): Bacteria > Pseudomonadota > Alphaproteobacteria > Rhizobiales > Rhizobiaceae > Rhizobium > Rhizobium rhizogenes_C. Next base: position 2,620 of record NZ_JUHG01000019.1, on the reverse strand, counting down.
GACTACATGCTGGAACTCGGCTGGGGCGCCTATCAGAACGACCACGAGGATGCCAACGGCCAGTTCGAGATGAACTGGGAATTCGACGACGCGCTGAAGACGGCTGACAAGCATTCCTTCTTCAAGTTCATGGTCAAGTCGATTGCCGAAAAGCACGGGCTGCGCGCCACCTTCATGCCGAAGCCCTTCAAGGGCCTGACCGGCAATGGCTGCCATTGCCATATCTCGGTGTGGAGCAATGACGGCAAGACCAACGTCTTTGCCGACAAGGAAGCGGAATTCGGTCTCTCGGCGCAAGGCAAGCAGTTCCTTGGCGGCATCATGAAGCATGCCTCGTCGCTGGCGGCGATCACCAATCCGACGGTCAATTCCTACAAGCGCATCAACGCGCCGCGCACCACTTCAGGGGCCACCTGGTCGCCGAACACGGTGACCTGGACCGGCAACAACCGCACCCATATGGTGCGCGTGCCCGGCCCTGGCCGCTTCGAACTGCGCCTGCCGGACGGTGCCGTCAATCCCTATCTGCTCCAGGCGATCATCATCGCCGCCGGCCTTGACGGCATCCGCAACAAGGCCGATCCCGGTCCGCATCATGACATCGATATGTATGCCGAGGGTCATCTGGTGAAAGATGCGCCGCGCCTGCCGCTCAACCTGCTCGATGCGCTCAGAGCCTATGACGAGGACGAGGGTCTGAAGGAAGCGATCGGCTCGGAATTCTCCGCCGCCTATCTGAAGCTCAAGCATCAGGAATGGAATTCCTATTGCTCGCACTTCACGCAATGGGAACGTGACAGCACGCTCGATATCTGAGCGTTGCACGACATTCCATAGGATAAGCGCATGGGCCGGAGGCTAAAACTCCGGCCTGACGCGGATATATGATCCCGGACTGCGAGGGAAGAGGGATGAAGAACTACGTTCTACGGGTATCGTGCCGCTCGACACGCGGGATTGTAGCGGCGATCGCCAACTATCTGGCGGACCAGGGCTGCAACATCGTCGACTCCAGCCAGTTCGACGATCTCGATACCGGCAAGTTCTTCATGCGCGTCAGTTTTGTGTCCGAAGAGGGCGTCGGCCAGGAGGCGCTGGTCGAGGGCTTCAAGCCGATCGTGGGCAAGTTCGAGATGGAGGCCGAGATCCACGACACCCAGAAGCGCATGAAGGTGCTGCTGATGGTGTCGCGCTTCGGCCATTGTTTGAACGACCTGCTCTACCGCTGGAAGATCGGCGCGCTGCCGATCGACATCGTCGGTGTCGTCTCTAATCATTTCGAATATCAGAAAGTGGTGGTCAACCACGATATCCCCTTCCACCATATTCCGGTGACCAAGGCCAACAAGCCGCAGGCGGAAGCCCGGATCATGGATGTGGTCGAGCAGACCGGCACGGAACTGATCGTGCTGGCCCGCTACATGCAGATCCTGTCCGATTCCATGTGCAGCAAGATGTCCGGCCGGATCATCAATATCCACCACTCCTTCCTGCCGAGCTTCAAGGGAGCCAATCCCTACAAGCAGGCTTATGAGCGTGGTGTAAAACTGATCGGAGCGACGGCGCATTATGTCACCGCCGATCTGGACGAAGGTCCGATCATCGAGCAGGACACGGCGCGCATCACCCATGCGCAGTCGGCGGACGATTATGTGTCGATCGGCCGGGATGTGGAGAGCCAGGTTCTCGCCCGCGCCATCCATGCACATATCCACTACCGCACCTTCCTCAACGGCAACCGCACCATCGTCTTCCCGGCAAGCCCGGGGAGTTATGCCTCCGAGAGGATGGGGTAAGCCATGGCTGCGATGACTGCGATGACTGCGGCAACCGTGATCGACGGCAAGCAGGTGGCGGCTTCGGTGATCGAGGCGGTGAAGGTGGCGACGTCTGCTTTGGAGAGTGAGACCGGAACGAAGGCTGGTCTTGCGGTGGTGATCGTCGGGGACGACCCGGCCAGCCATAGCTATGTGAGCTCGAAGAGCAGGATGGCCAAGGAATGCGGCTTCAACTCCATCCAGCACACACTGCCGGCCGAGACGACGCAGGAAGCATTGGCAAGTCTCGTCCAGTCGCTGAACGACGACGCCTCCATCCACGGCATCCTGGTGCAGCTGCCGCTGCCGCAGCATTTGAACTCGGAGCCGATCATCCAGTCGATCCGGCCGGAGAAGGATGTCGATGGACTGCATGTGGTCAATGCCGGCAAGCTTGCCACTGGCGATCTGGCAACCGGCCTGATTTCCTGCACGCCGGCTGGTGCGATGCTTCTGGTGCGCCGCGTCCATGGCGAGGACCTGTCGGGACTGAATGCCGTCGTCATCGGCCGCTCCAATCTGTTCGGCAAGCCGATGGCGCAATTGCTGCTCAACGCCAATGCGACGGTGACGACGGCACACTCCCGCACCAAGGACTTGGCCATGGTCGCTCGCACCGCCGATATTCTGGTGGCGGCGGTCGGCCGTCCTGAGATGGTCAAGGCGGACTGGATCAAGCCGGGCGCGACGGTGATCGATGTCGGCATCAACCGGATTGCCGCCCCTGAGCGCGGCGAGGGCCGGACCCGTCTGGTCGGCGATGTCGCCTTTGCCGAAGCGTCTGACGTTGCCGCCGTGATCAC
>NZ_JUHG01000018.1 GCF_000799715.1 Martinezella rhizogenes | reverse complement strand
CGTCGGGATGTAGGCGTCAACAGCAGCCATCAGCTCGCGGATCGCGTCTTCGCCGATGGTCTTGTTGCTGTCGTTGAGCGCGGCAAGAGCCGAACCCTTGACGACCGGGACGTCGTCGCCCGGGAAATCGTAGGACGACAGAAGTTCGCGAACTTCCATCTCGACGAGCTCCAGAAGCTCGGCGTCGTCAACCTGGTCGACCTTGTTCAGGAACACAACGATCGCCGGTACGCCAACCTGGCGGGCGAGCAGGATGTGTTCGCGCGTCTGCGGCATCGGGCCGTCGGCGGCCGAGCAAACCAGGATCGCGCCGTCCATCTGGGCGGCACCGGTGATCATGTTCTTCACATAGTCAGCGTGGCCGGGGCAGTCGACGTGCGCGTAGTGGCGAGCAGGCGTCTCATATTCAACGTGTGCCGTCGAAATCGTGATGCCGCGCGCCTTTTCTTCCGGTGCGGCGTCGATCTGGTCATACGCCTTGTACTCACCGAAGTACTTCGTGATCGCTGCCGTCAGAGACGTCTTGCCATGGTCAACGTGGCCAATCGTGCCGACGTTAACGTGCGGCTTATTGCGCTCAAACTTACTCTTTGCCATTTGAATGCTTCCTGTGAACGTAAATGAGTGACCCCGGCGAACCGGTTTAGTGCCGCCGTTTAAGGCTTTCGTCGCATTTGCGCAAGACTTAATTGCAGGCCCTGTTCTCGGCTAGGTATGGCCGATAGTGGGCGGTGAGCCGCCCCTGGCAATGATTCGCCGCGAAGGTTTCGCCAGCCGATCCGGAAAGACATAAAAGCATTTGCCGGTTCAGCGGCTTAGATAGGTATGTCAAGGAAATAGTTCCAGATGCCGGGAGCAAGATCGCACCCGCATTGGTCGAGCCGAAGACGCCACGTCAACGAAAAACGCCCTCTCCGGTCAGGGAAAGGGCGCCAAAAACCGCGATCACGCGATCGCCTATCTCACATCGACTTATGGCGCCCTTCACTTCAGGGCGCCACGAGCCTGCTGCGATCAATCGAGCAGATCGGCCGGCACCTTGCCGCCATTGTCCGAAAGCTTCTTCAGAAGCGCCTTGTGCAGGAAGATGTTCATCTTGGCGGAATCGCCCGCGTCGCCGGCATAGCCCAGCTCCTGCGCAAGCTCCTTACGTTCCGTAAGGCTCGCATCCATCCCGAGCGCCTTCATCAGATCCACGATCGAATGTTTCCAATCGAGTTTCTGGCCGCTCTTTTTCACGGCCGCGTCGAGGATGGAAGCGATATCCACAGGGGAAGCCGCTGTCGTCGAAGCCGGCGCGCTTGTGGCAGGCGGCGTAGATGAAGGAGCCGATGTCGGCGCAGTACCAGCGGTGGTTGGTGTCGCGGTCGGGGGAGCTTCGGCAGCCTTCGCCTCTCCCCAGATTGCGCTCTTGATCTTGTCGAAGATACCCATGTGCATTCCCCCGTTTCGGTTGGCGTACAAATATCTATCGCTCATTCAAATATAAGCAACCCCTCACGCCAAAGATGCATAGCTGAATATCCTATGGAGCGCGCGGGATGCGTCCAGACAGGCATAACCGGGCGCGGCATCGGTTTCACCCGAATGAGATCGGCGCGATCAATCAGTGGATGTGATTTTGGTGCCGGCCGCGAGCTATCAGCCTTGAATAACGCGGATGTCGTATCGAAGAGTGCATCGCAACATTCTACTATCGACTTTGCTAATACAACATGCATTGATAGCGCGTCGTTCATTTGGAGATTTGAGATGGCATTAGCTCAGCTGACAAGTGCGGATGCAAGTATCGGCACGATCTACGTGAACCCCTCTAATGTGGTGTATGTCGCCACAGCACCGAAATACACCATCATCGCTACAACAGTGCCTAATTCGAACGGTGTGCCATTTCTCCTGTACGTCGCTGACAGCGTCGAACAGGTAAAGCAGAAGCTCAACATTGCCATGGGCAAAATAGCCACTCCTGCTTGATCTTAGCAAACACCTCCGACCTCTAGCTCTATTTTGCCCGGTCTCGCCGAATCGGTGGGATCGGGCAAGATCGGCGCAGCAGTAGCGCGATCTGAACAGCTACCCCGTCGTGGAGGGCGCCCAGATATCGGCCCTTTCGTCGTCGGTGAGGACGATGAGAAGACCTATTGGAAGAATCATATAACGATTGAGAATATGGAGCGGGTAGCGGGAATCGAACCCGCGTATTCAGCTTGGAAGGCTGCTGCTCTACCATTGAGCTATACCCGCGGGTGGTCAAGATCCGGTCCGGAATGGTGGAGGGAGTTGGATTTGAACCAACGTAGGCTGAGCCAACGGATTTACAGTCCGTCCCCTTTAACCACTCGGGCATCCCTCCAGTATTCCGACTGGATCTTGCGACCAAGCTTGCTAGACCAGCGTCACCGCTTCGATCTGCGCCGCGTATATGACCGGCCCGTTTCCGTCTGTCAACACAAGGAATTGCCAAAAATGACGAAAAAATTTCAGTCTTGAGGAAAACGCCTGGACGAAAGAGGACTATGCGCTCCGAGGCGCTGTCGCTATAAAGCCGCATGAGCAAAGATAAAACATTTGGCCATTCCGGCCCTGAAACCCCCGTCGATGACAACTCGGCCAAGGACACGCATTACGCCACACTGCGGCGCGCGCATCGCGATGCCAAGCGCGAGCGCGGCGAAATCCCGACGCCTGTGCCACAGAAACGCAAACGGCCTGGCGCGGACGACTGGAAGCCGCCAGCGCTGGCGCCCGATCAGGTCTATCTCTATGGCCTCCATACGGTTCGCGCCGCCCTTGCCAATCCCGAGCGGAAGAACATCAAGCTGTCGGCTACGCAGAATGCGCTGGTACGGCTCGAGATCGGCCCCGTCGACGCACTCAGCATTCCGTTCGAGATCGTCTCGCCGCAGGACATCGACAAGGTATTAGGCCCTGAAGCAATCCACCAGGGCGTGATGCTGGAGACCCGCCCCCTGCCCGTTCGCCGCCTCGAAGCGCTGAGAGACAGCCCGTTGCTGCTGGTGCTCGACCAGGTGACCGATCCCCACAATGTCGGCGCGATCATGCGCTCGGCCGTGGCCTTCGACGCAGCCGCCGTCATCACCACGCAGCGTCACAGCCCGACCGAATCAGGCGTACTGGCGAAATCCGCCTCCGGCGCGCTGGAACTCATCCCTTATATACAGATCACCAATCTCGCCGATGCGCTCGGCGAACTGCATCGCCTCGGCTTCGTCAGCATCGGCCTTGATTCGGAAGGACCGGCGCCGCTCGAAGGCACGTTTTCGGGCGAGAAAGTCGCTCTTGTCCTCGGTTCGGAGGGCAAAGGACTACGCCAGAAGACACGGGAAACCGTGAACGCCCTGGCACGACTCGACATGCCAGGCGCGATCAAGTCGCTTAACGTCTCGAACGCCGCCGCCATCGCCCTTTATGCGGCACGGTCCTATCTGAGAACCTAGCGGCACTCCGCCGCCGCAGCAGATTTTGGGAGAATTTGCCTTGATCCGTAGTTTTGGTCTCGCGGCGGTTTTCGCCGCCGTCATCCTCGCCGCCGGCCAACCGGCGCGCGCTGCCGATGATGAACTTGTGAAGGCGCAGGCAGGCACCTGGCTGCTGGCGCCCGAGAGCGGCGCCAAGGGCTGCCGCCTCACCTTCGAGACCGGGAAAACGGCCGGCGGCTATGCTATCAGCGGCGCGGATGCCTGCGCGACCGCCCTGCCAGCACTTGCCAGGGCGAGCACCTGGAATTTCACCGACGACGGCTCGCTCACCATCAGTGACGCGACGCAGAAGGTGCTGGTTCGCCTTCAGGAGGAGGAGGGCTCGCCTTGGGAAAGCGAAGGGGCCGATCCGATGTGGCTGCTGCCGGCGCTCGGCGATGTCGATCATGTCCCGAGCGCGGCAAGCCTGAGCGGCGCCTGGCAGGTCCGGCAGCCGGACGGCAAAGCCATCTGCGATGTCACGTTGTCCAGCGAGACAGACAAGGACGGCACATCGAAAATGTCACCGGGCAGCGACTGCCCGGCCAATATCGCTGATCTCAAGCTCTCCCTTTGGGCCACGGAAGGTTTCGGGCTGGTGCTGATGGGTACCGACGGCTCCTCGCTCTCCTTCGACATGCAGCCAGATGGCAGCTTCAAGACATCCGACGAAGAAGAAGGAGATCCGATGCTGCTGGTGCGCAAGCAAGGCGGCTAGGAAGCAGCTTTCTCGTCCGTGGGTTGACGTTCGGGAAATACGACTATGTAATATTAGGCTTTACTAAAACTTGTCCTGATAAGACATATCGGAAAACGGGCGCGGCGTGCATGATCCCATCGAATATCCGTAAATTCATCTTCCACGAGTTGCGAAGTGTTGAAGGATATATCGATCCGCCTGATGCCCTTGTTTATCTTTCCATCCTGGAGCGCCAGCGGGAGCTCGGATTGGATGGCGGCGTCGCTGAAATCGGCGTCTATTTCGGCCGCTCCTATTTTCTCCTGAAAAAGATCACCTCGCCGGACGATCAGGTGCTCGGCATCGATCTCTTCGACATCGGCGAAATGTCGAACGGCATGTCCGAGCAATATCGCTCGTTTCTGAGGCATGGCGACCGGCTGGGCCTGCCGGTCAACAAGGACCTGCTTGTCGCCAGCGATAGCGCGGAACTGCTGCCAAAGGATATATTGGACAAGGTCGGCAAGGTTCGCTTCTTCAGCATCGATGGCGGACACACACTGTCGAACATCATGGCCGATAGCCGGCTGGCAAAAGAGACCGTCGCCGATCATGGCGTTATCGTCTTCGACGACACCTTCAACCCCGCCTGGCCGGAAGTGACCGTCGGCGTCGCCGATTTCCTGCGTGACAACGATGCAGGCTTTTCGGCCTTCTGCATGACAAAATACAAGACCTATGTCTGCCGACGCGAATTTCATGATTTCTACCGCGCGACGATCATGCGGGCACCGCATCTCAGAGCCTTCGAACGGGCGGAAACGCATTTTCTGGGATCGGACGCCGTGCGCCTGCACAACCCCTTCGGCCGGCGCATTCTCTATGAGCTTATGACCCGTTCAGGCATGGGCGCGCTTTCGGAGCGCGCCTACCGCTGCCATTAAACCGGAGCCCGTTCAACGAACCGCAATCGGTTGAGGATGCCAAGCCGATTGTTGCCACAGCGATCGCTGAGTGACCGGACATCCTTCTTGCAGCTTCGACCAGGAGGTGACGTTGAGGTTCATCTCGCACTGGGCAAGATAGCTCCTGCCACCCACGGTCATGCAGGCGACCTCGCCGATCGCATGCTGTTTTCCATCGCTGTTCTTGCAGTAGCAATCCTGGCCGGCCAGCGCCGGCGTAGTTGCCATCACCGCGCTCACGACGAGCGATACTCCCAAGACGATATGCCTGAATGCCTTGCGCATGGCCATTCCCTCGTCCGCAGTCGAAGGAGAAGTTTATGCCCATTTCTGGCGTTGTAAATACGCCCGCATTCGCAGCGGATTAGCCTTACGAAGACCCTATCAGACCAACGAGGCTCGGCTAGTGAACCGCCGGATCGGAGTCGTCAAAAAACGTCTTGATGCCATCGCGGGCAACCGTCGCCAGGAACTCGTCAAACGCCTCACGATCGGTCGCAAACGGCTCTTCCCATTCGATCAGGTCCTCGTCGGGCGTAATCACTTCCATCCGCCAGTCCTGCTGGGTGCCTGCCGGACGGAAGATATCCACGAGCACGGTCATCCCGTCCTCGGTGAATTCGCCGGAGAGCTCGGAGTGTTCGAGTTTGGGCTTCTTGGGCTTACCGGTCATATCTTTTCACACCTAGAAAAAGAGAATCGCATGTTGGCGATCATCATGAATACCCAAAGGATGACATTTCCAATCATGCCGTCCAATCATGCTGGCGCAAATACCTTCTCGCACTGGGCGATCTGGCCGCCAACTCATGAGATGTTCAGTCATTGGGAAAAGTGGTGCCCCCGCCAAGGTTCGAACTCGGGACCCCCTGATTACAAATCAGGTGCTCTACCAACTGAGCTACAAGGGCACATCGGCATGCCAAGTAGCAGATTTTGATTTCCTGTAAAGAGGAAAAACGGCCATTCGGCCTCGAGCCGGCGGATCGGCCATCCCCTTGTGGATTCACCAGTCTTTGCAAAACGTCTTGTCGCATAGGGGGAATATCATTTACCTAGTATGACTGTTCAAAGGACATTGCATGTCACGCGCTTTTCAATCTGTTTGTTTTCTCGCCTCCACAGCGCCGGAAGCCCAGGCTGCCCGGCAGGAGCTGATTCGCCTTTACGGCCAGACGCCGCAGGCGAATGCCGATATCGTCGTGGCGCTCGGCGGCGACGGCTTCATGTTGCAGACACTGCATAATACGATGAACTCCGGCAAGCGCGTCTATGGCATGAATCGCGGCTCCATCGGTTTCCTGATGAACGACTATCGCACGGAAAACCTGCAGGAGCGCATCGAAGCAGCCGTCGAGAACGCTTTTCATCCGCTGCAGATGACCACGCGCAATGCGGATGGCAGCAGTTGCGTTGCGCTCGCCATCAACGAGGTGTCGCTGTTTCGCCAGTCCTATCAGACGGCCAAGCTGAAGGTCGAGATCGACGGCCGCGTCCGCCTGCCGGAACTGATCTGTGACGGGCTGATGGTGACGACGCCGGCGGGCTCCACCGCCTATAATCTCTCCGCCCATGGTCCCATCCTGCCGCTGGAAGCGCCGCTGCTCGCCATGACACCGGTCAGCGCCTTCCGTCCCCGCCGCTGGCGCGGTGCCCTTTTGCCGAACAAGGTGACGGTCGACATCACCGTGCTCGAAGCGGAAAAGCGCCCGGTTAACGCCGCAGCCGACAATACCGAGGTCAAATCGGTCGTCGGCGTCCGGATCATGCAGAGCGAAGATACGACGGCACGCATCCTGTCCGATCCGGACAGGTCGTGGTCGGACAGGATCCTGGCGGAACAATTTTCGGATTGAGGATTGCCACAAAAAAAGCCCCGTCTCCGGGGCTTTTTATTCAAACAGATCCTGACCTCAGTCCACGTCGTCGACGACGGCATCGGCTGCGCCGCTGATGCGGTGCGCGAGCGCTGCTTCCATGAACTCGTTGAGATCACCGTCGAGCACATCGTCGGGAGCGGTACTGGTGACACCCGTGCGCAGGTCCTTGACGAGCTGGTAGGGCTGCAAGACGTAGGAGCGGATCTGGTGGCCCCAGCCGATGTCGGTCTTCGACGCGGCTTCGGCATTGGCCGCCTCTTCCCGCTTCATCAACTCGGCTTCGTACATACGAGCGCGCAGCATGTCCCACGCCTTGGCGCGGTTCTTGTGCTGCGAGCGCTCCTGCTGGCATTGGACGACGATGCCGGTCGGGATGTGCGTGATACGCACGGCCGAATCGGTCGTGTTGACGTGCTGGCCGCCGGCGCCGGACGAACGATAGGTATCGATGCGGCAGTCACCTTCATTGATATCGATCTGGATCGAATCATCGACGACCGGATAGATCCAGATCGACGAGAAGGAGGTGTGACGGCGTGCATTGCTGTCATAGGGCGAAATGCGCACCAGGCGGTGAACGCCCGATTCGGTCTTCAGCCAGCCATAGGCATTGTGGCCCTTGACCAGAAGCGTCGCGGACTTGATGCCGGCTTCTTCGCCGTCATGGACTTCCAGAAGCTCCACCTTGAAGCGCTGGCGTTCGGCCCAGCGGGTATACATGCGCAAGAGCATGTTCGCCCAGTCCTGGCTCTCCGTGCCGCCGGCGCCGGAATGGACTTCGACGTAAGTGTCGTTGGAATCAGCTTCGCCCGACAACATGGCTTCCACCTGCCGGCGCGCAGCCTCCGTCTTCAACGTCTTGAGAGCGTCTTCGGCCTCGCGAACGACACCGGCGTCGCCCTCTTCCTCACCAAGCTCGATCAGCTCGACATTGTCGGCAAGCTGCTGCTCAAGCGCGCGCACGCCGCTGATGCCGTCATCAAGCTGCTGGCGCTCGCGCATCAGCTTCTGTGCTTCGGTGGCATCGTTCCAGAGGTTCGGATCCTCTGATTTATTATTCAACCAGTCCAGTCGTCTTACCGCCTGATCCCAGTCAAAGATGCCTCCTCAGCAGGCTTATGGCCTGCTTGGTTTCGTCGACAATTTTCTCGATTTCCGCTCGCATGATCCTGCTTCTTCGTTCGGCGGCTCGATGTGAACCGCTGCTCAATTCAAAGAGTGCTGGTGACATAGATACACATGCCGCGGCTGTAAAGCCCCGCGGCATGTTCATTGGACAAATCCGATTGGATCAGAAGAGGCCGCCGGAACCTGATGTGACCGCCTGATTGGCCTGCGGCGAGGTTCTAAGAATCTCCTCGGGCGCAACCTGCGCCGAAGCATCGCCGCCGCCGATGACCGTGAAGGTCGTGGCCGGACCGGTGCCGGGCTTGAAGGCTTCCATGATGGCGTTCGGATCGCCGGGCTGAGCCGCCATGCCGGTCCCGCGATTGACCGCCGTGATCGTCATGCCCGCTGGAACCTGGAACTTCTGCGGTGGCTCATCCTTGGTGGCAGCCTGCATGAATTCGTTGAAGATCGGTGCGGCCAGCGACCCGCCGGTTCCGCCGCGACCAAGCGTGCTCGGCGTATCGTAGCCGATATAGAGGCCCGCAACGAGGCTCGGCGTATAACCGACGAACCAGGCGTCCTTCTCATCGTTGGTCGTACCGGTCTTGCCGGCGACATCGGTATTCAACTTGATCTTGCCGGCGGCGGTGCCACGAATGATTACACCCTGCATCATCGAGGTGACCTGATAGGCCGTCATCGGATCAAGCACCTGCTCGCGGTTGTCGGCGATCACAGGTTCATCCTGGCTCTTCCATTCGCTGACATTGCAGGCCTCACAGACACGCTCCTCATGCTTGAAGATGGTCGCGCCGTAACGGTCCTGAATGCGGTCGATCAATGTCGGCTTGATCTGCTTGCCGCCGTTGGCAATGACCGAATAGGCCGAAACCATGCGCAGCACCGTCGTTTCGCCGGCGCCGAGCGACATGGCAAGCACCGGATTCATGCGATCATAGATGCCGAAGCGATTGGCATATTCGGCGACGAGCGGCATGCCCATGTCGGCGGCAAGACGCACGGTCATCAGGTTGCGAGAATGCTCGATGGCAAAGCGCAGCGTATGGGCGCCACCGCCCTCGCCTTCATAGTTTGTCGGCTTCCAGACATCGCCATTGCTAAGAGTGATCTGCAGAGGATCATCGAGAATGACCGAAGCCGGAGTGTAGCCATTGTCCATGGCCGCTGCATAGACGAAGGGCTTGAAGGACGAGCCGGGCTGGCGCTTGGCCTGGGTGGCACGGTTGAATTCCGATTGCGCATAGGAGAAGCCGCCGACCATGGCGAGCACGCGGCCGGTATGCGGATCCATCGCGACGAGGCCGCCCTGCACTTTCGGCGGCTGACGCAGGCGATAGGTGCTGGAATCCGCGCCGCCGGTCTTCTGGGCGAAGATCACATCGCCGGGGCTCAGCACGCCGCTCGGCGATTTCGCGGTCTTGCCGCTGCCAGCCAGGCGGAACGCCCAGCGCATATCGGCGGCGGCGATGGTGCCACGCTTGCGCTCGGTCGCAACCCTGCCGGCGGCATCGACGCTTGGCTGCAAGCCGATATCGACCGTCTGGTCGGATACCGAAAGCACGACGGCAAGCCGCCACTCCGGAACGTCATTCAGAGCCGGAATCTTGGCAAGCTCCGGACCCCAATCCTGCGATGTCGCGATCTGCTTGATAGGGCCATGGAAACCACGGCGCTCATCATAGTCGATGAGGCCGTCCTGCAGCGCCTGGCGTGCTTCGAGCTGCATCTGCGGATCAAACGAGGTGCGCACGGAGAGGCCGCCCTCATAGAGGGCCTTCTCTCCATATTGGTCGATCAACTGCCGGCGAACTTCCTCGGCAAAGAAATCCGAGGCGGCGAGCGATGGTCCGCTCTTCGGCGGCACGACGCCGAGGGACTGCTTCTTGGCCTCTTCACCATCGCTCTGGCTGACATAGCCGTTCTCGACCATGCGGTCGATGACCCAGTTGCGGCGGGTCATCGCAGCTTCGGGATGGCGGAAAGGATTGTAGTTGGAAGGCCCCTTGGGCAGCGAGGCGAGATAGGCCGAATCGGCGATGGTCAGTTCATTGACCGATTTGTCGAAATAGGTGAGTGCGGCACCGGCTATGCCATAGGAATTGAGCCCGAAATAGATCTCGTTGAGATAGAGCTCAAGGATCTTGTCCTTGCTGTATGCCTGCTCGATGCGGAAGGACAGGATCGCTTCCTTAAGCTTGCGGTCGAAGGTCTGGTCGGACGACAGCAGGAAGTTCTTGGCGACCTGCTGTGTGATCGTCGATGCGCCGACAAAGCGGCGGCCGGAACCGATATTCTGCAGGTTGACGGCGACCGCGCGCATCAGACCACCGACGTCGACGCCAGGATGATTATAGAAATTCTTGTCTTCGGCGGAGAGGAAAGCGGCCTTGAGGCGGTCGGGAATGGCCTGGATTGGAATAAACAGCCGGTTTTCCCGCGAATATTCCTTCATCAGCGCGCCGTTGCCAGCATGGATGCGCGTCGTTACCGGCGGCGCGTATTTCGCCAGGACCTCGTAGTCCGGCAAATCCTTGGAGACGACGCTCAGATAAATAGCTGCCGCGGCTGCAACACCCAGGAACAGGATGCAGCCCAGTCCAAAGAAATATCCTATCAGTCTGACCATATGATGCTACCGGTGCTTCTTCTTCATGCGGCACATATGCGAGATCATCGCATATTCACGGGCGTTTTGCACGCTCACGGTGTTAATGCAAGACGGCAACAACACAAAGCCGTGCATGCTCTCCGTGGGCGAACGATACTTTGCTGTAAAGGCGGGAATGTGAGCAAAATAGGGCTCACTACCGGTATTTGCCATTTCATCCCGGCCTATTAGCAGCGGCTGTTACATGGAAGACACGAATGGCGGCCGCCGTCCATACCTTTAACCGCCATTCGCAACGGTCGAAACGCGGTATTGTTTGACGGCTTCGGTTAACTGACCGACCAGCTTCTGCCGCCAATCGTTGTCGAGCAACAGCTTCTCGTCATCCTTGTTCGACAGGAACCCCAGTTCGAGCAGGATAGAGGGCACGTCCGGCGCCTGCAGCACGCGGAAGCCGGCGTGGCGATGCGGATTGTTGATCATGGCAATCTGGCCGTTGAAGGAGGTCAACACGTCCTGCGCCAGCGAAATGGAAAAAGCCTGCGTCTCGCGCCGGGTCAGGTCCATGAGGATATCGGCGACCGCGGCGGGCTGGGCTTGCGTCTCCGCACCGGCGAGCTGATCGGAATTGTTCTCGCGGTCGGCCACTTCGCCGGCGAGCTTGTCGGAGGCCCTGTCGGAGATGGTATAGACCGTCGCGCCGCGAATATCCTTCTGCTTCAACGTATCGGCATGCAGCGATATAAAGAGTGAGGCATGGTTCTGCCGGGCGATGGTCACGCGTTGCGACAGCGACAGATATTCATCCTTGTCGCGCGTGAGGAAGGCCTTGATGCCGGGCTGGGCGTTCAGCTTGTCGGCCAGGAGCTTGGCATAGGCGAGCGTGATTTCCTTCTCCTGCGTGACACCGTCGCTGGCGGTGGCGCCGGTGTCGATGCCGCCGTGACCTGCATCGACGGCCACGAGAAAGGTACTCGGATCGGGCTTTTCCATCGGCACTACCGGGCCGACATCCCTCGCCGTATCGTCATTGGTCCAGCTTTGCTGTTTGACAAGCTCGGCGAATTGGCCGGCGGGCACCATTTCGGCGTCGAGCACAAGGCGATGCCCCTTGCCGCTTTCGTCGGGCTGCACCTTGGCCATGACCAGCTTCACTGGCTTCGTTGCCGTCAGCACGATACGGGCGCTGTCCTCATCCATCGTGCCGTAGCGGATATCCTTGAAAAGACCGATCGGCTTCAGGTCGGCAGCCGGAAAACCGAAGGCGGTTGCCGGAAGATCGATGACGACACGCACCGGATTGTCGAGATAGTGGACGGAGAACGCCGGCTCGCGGTCCATGTCGATGACGATGCGGGTACGGGCGTCATCGCCGGCAATGCGGGCACCATAGGCAAGCACGGGATCGGCGGCGGCCTCAGCCGTCGTAAGCGGAGAAACAATTGAAAGAACCGTCACGGCGAGAGCCGCTATTGCAGTTCGCAAAGCCCTCACGCCATTCTCCGTCCCGCGCCGCGATCCCTTTAACAACTGCCCACCGCGCCCCATATTCAATCCGATGTTGTTTTTGAAGTCCAAAAAGGACGGGAAAGCCATCGATAGCGCGATAGTCTTTGATGTGACGGCGCGCCGCATAAAGAATCGGAAACGCGGTCCCCGCACCTTCCTCATCCGACGAATCCATCAATATTATGGCATACTTGGCTTTCCCCTTGCTATTGTGACAGATAAAACATACAACGCATATTAGGGTAGAAGTGTTGACGGGATAGAGTCGCCGCAAAGGCAGCCGCCTCGAGTACTAGGCGCCATAAGCGGCCGTCATCCGCCGTCTCCAGTGCTTCTGCTCCCATACTGGATATCTGGATTTCCTGTTTTGCGCGGGAAATTCATCGGTGGATAGCCACCAAACGCTCTTTAGAGAGCACATTCATCGGACCCGAACATTGGGTCTAAGGCATTGTCGATCTCGCTTGGTTACGGATGTTACCGCAGCAGCTTTCTCAAGAAGTGAACAGACCCCGGGGAACTAACGTCCCGGCTGCTGTCTGGCTGTTGTCATCGCAAAACAACCAATCGCGACTTTCATTATTCGGTGCAGCAGTGGTGGATTGTATCCGGCTTGTCTCAATGACAGGCCGGGCTCTTCCCGCATGCCGGCGCCGAGGAGCACAACTTTCATGGCAGACAAAATGCTTATCGACGCGTCTCACGAGGAAGAGACGCGCGTTGTTGTCGTTCGCGGGAACCGCATAGAAGAATTTGACTTCGAGTCTCAGCACAAGAAGCAAATCCGCGGCAACATCTATCTCGCCAAGGTAACCAGGGTAGAACCCTCGCTACAGGCCGCTTTCGTTGATTACGGCGGCAACCGGCACGGCTTCCTGGCCTTTGCCGAAATCCATCCCGATTACTATCAGATCCCGCTCGCCGACCGGCAGGCGCTCTTGAGGGCGGAAGCCGAAGAGCATCGCCGCGACGACGATGTCGAGCATGTCGAAACGGCGCTCGATCTTTCCCAGCAGGATCAGCCTGACGTTGGCATCGTTCAGAAGGACGAAGTCGCCGCGGCCGATGACGCTGTCACGGCGGCCATCACCGAAGAGGCCCCTGCCCTTGAGGCAACTGCTCCCGCTGCCGAGGCGGAAGCACCGGTCAAGAAGGCCAAGCCGCGCCGCAGCCGCAAGAAGGTGGTTGCTGAAGCTCCCGCCGACGACGCACCCGTCGCCGAGGCAAAGGTCGACGCCCCCGGCGAAGACGAGGAAGGCCCGTCCGGTTCAATGGCCGCGATGGTTGAGACCGACTCGATCTCCGAAGACGTCGACGTTTCCAAGCGCCGTCATGACGATGACGACGATGATGATCACGACCATGAAGAGGAAGTGATCGAATCCGTCGGCGCCGAAGACGCCATGGAAGAGGTTCCGGACCGCGTGCAGCGCAAGCCGCGCAAGCAGTACCGCATTCAGGAAGTCATCAAGCGCCGGCAGATCCTGCTGGTGCAGGTTGCCAAGGAAGAGCGCGGCAACAAGGGTGCTGCTCTCACCACCTATCTCTCGCTTGCCGGCCGCTATTCGGTTCTGATGCCAAACACGGCACGCGGCGGCGGTATCTCCCGCAAGATCACAAATCCGCAGGACCGTAAGCGCCTCAAGGAAATCGCAAAGATGCTCGAAGTGCCGCTGGGCATGGGCGTCATCCTGCGTACCGCCGGCGCCAACCGCACGAAGGTCGAGGTTAAGCGCGATTTCGAATACCTGATGCGCCTGTGGGAAAACGTCCGTACGCTGACGCTCGCGTCGACCGCTCCCTGCCTCGTCTATGAAGAAGGCAGCCTGATCAAGCGCTCGATCCGCGACCTCTACAACAAGGACATCAGCGAAGTCATCGTCTCCGGCGAGGAAGGCTATCGTGAAGCGAAAGACTTCATGAAGATGCTGATGCCGAGCCACGCCAAGGTGGTTCAGCCCTATCGCGACATCCACCCGATCTTCTCGCGCTCCGGCATCGAGGCGCAGCTCGACCGCATGCTGCAGCCGCAGGTCACGCTGAAGTCCGGCGGCTACCTGATCATGAACCAGACGGAAGCGCTGGTGTCGATCGACGTCAACTCTGGCCGCTCGACCCGCGAACATTCGATCGAGGATACGGCGCTTCAGACCAACCTCGAAGCCGCCGACGAAGTGGCCCGCCAGCTTCGCCTGCGCGACCTTGCCGGCCTTGTTGTCATCGACTTCATCGACATGGAAGAAAAGCGCAACAACCGCGCTGTCGAGAAGAAGCTGAAGGAATGCCTGAAGAACGACCGTGCCCGTATCCAGGTCGGCCGCATCTCGCATTTCGGTCTTCTGGAAATGTCGCGCCAGCGCATCCGCGCGTCGGTTCTGGAAAGCACCACCCAGGTCTGCTCGCATTGCGGCGGCTCCGGCCATGTGCGCTCGCAGTCCTCAGTCGCGCTGCATGTTCTGCGCGGCATCGAAGAGTATCTGCTCAAGAACACGACGCACGACATCACCGTCCGCACGACACCTGAAATCGCGCTTTACCTGCTCAACCACAAGCGTCAGACGATCGTCGACTATGAGAGCCGCTTCGGCGTTGCCATCATCATCGGCGCTGACAATGCCGTCGGTGCACAGCATTTCGCGATCGATCGTGGCGAGCCGGTGGAAAATCCGGTGAAGATCGAAACCCTGTTCAACTTCGCCGCCATTCCGGAGGATGATGACGACGATATCGTCATCGAGGCCGATGAGGACGAAGACGAAGAACTGGAAGAAAAGGCAGCCAGCGTCGAGCAACAGCCTGTTGCCCGGTCTTCCGAGAGCAATGACGGCAACCGCAAGCGCAAGCGTCGCCGCCGTCGTCGTGGTCGCGGCAGCGATGCCCAGACAGCTTCCCAGTCCGATGACACCTCCGCCGAAGACGGCGATGAGGATGGAGACGAAGGCGACGAGGACGATAACAACGAGAGCAGCGAAGTCTCGGCCGTTTCCGGCAGCGATGACGATGACGCTCAGCAAAAGCGCAAGCGTCGCCGTCGCGGCAAGCGTGGTGGTCGCCGCAATCGTGATGGCGAAGGCAATGAATTGGCTGCCGGCGAAGAATCCGGTTCCGACGAAGATGCTGACGGTGAGGATGACGGCGACAACGACGTCTCGGTAACTGTCGCAGAGACCGTCGTTGCCGAAGGCGAAACCGCCGTCGAAAGCCAGCCGGCCATGGCCGCTGTCGAGACGGCATCCATCGTCACCGAAGATGTGAAGCCTGCCAAGAGCCGCAGCCGTCGCAAGCCGAAGGCGGAAGCATCGCCTGTGGAAGCCCCGATCGTCGAAGCTCCCCCTGTGGTTGACGTCGAAGCCGAAACGGTTGCCGAAATCGCAGTCGATCTCGATACCCCGGCCGAACCGGTCGTAGCGGCCGAGCCCGAAGCAGCCAAGCCGGCTCGCGCCAACCGCGAATCGAATGTCACCTCCTCCGAGCCGGTGGTCAAATCCACCCGCACGAACGAGGCCACCGATAGCGACGGCAAGCCGAAGAAGGCTGGCTGGTGGCAGCGCCGCGGGTTCTTCTGAACTCTGCTGTTCGGAACGAATTAAAAAACCGGCCGTGGTGACACGGCCGGTTTTTTTGTTTTGAAAGACAGCGGGCGGGTGCGGCAGATTATTCTTTTCCGACCCAACCTCGACCTTCAGTCCCGCCTTCTTCACAGTTTGATTCAAGGGTTTCCTGAAATACCTTCAAAATCAGTCGCAAGTGATTGATATAGGATTCTATTTGAGGTTTATCCTGTTCACACAGGCATTCACTGTAAGCGATACTCTTGCATGATGAACGCCCGCGCTCGTTTGTATCAGCAGGACAAGCGAAAACTTGTTTCCCAAAGGCAGGTCAACGACAGGCTCCCATGACTGAAGAAGGTCACTTCGGACTTCGCCGACAACTACCGAAGCGCGTCAGTGATTGAGAACCAAGCGTAACTCGCCCAGCACCACGTAGGTTCTTGCCTGTAGGCCAACCTTCATGAAAACGGCAGACTGGCCGCTTGCACAGTCATGCGGAACAAAATCCTTCGGCAATATCTCTTCGATTGACGAGGAAATTTCGTGCTTTGATAAGACATCGAGATTCTTTGACCGTTTGAAAGAAGCAATCTCGATTGCTTCTTTACCAATCAGCACGAACGCAAAATGCCCTTCGTCTGAGGAATATTTGCTCGCAGCAAGATATTTGTTCACCCTCACGGCTACCAACTCTTTTGAGGGCAACCGATCTTGGTAGGGCTGGAGCAAGCAAACCGTCTGAGCTTCGAACGATGATAGATTAGAAAACTGGGCGGCCTCGCCAACCTTGAATTTGTTGAAATCGTCTTCTTTCAAAGAGCCAGCATTGGCGAAAGGTCCGTAGGCAATCACAGCCACAAGACCAACAAACCTGATGAAATTCACCTGCATTCGCTTCCTCCAGGATCGACACAAGACACAACCTTCTGTTGCTGCAATTGCTAACACGTCCTCGTGGTTTTTTTACAGGGGACATGTTCAAGAAAATCGGATCGATTGTCGAACGCCGGATTCCACCTCAATTGTATCCTTCAGGTGAACTGACGTTGTGGGTCATCGCGGCTATCATCCGTCAATAACGCCACTCATGGTGTTTACCTGTAGCGGGATAAGCCTTTTCTATTTCAGCCAGGCGGCCATACGCTCCACGGCTTCCTCGATCTCCGTATTCGAGCCGGCATAGGAGATGCGCATCGCGCGGTGTCCCTCGATCGGATCGAAGTCGAGGCCGGGCGTGGCGGCGACGTTGATTTCGGCCAGCATCTTGCGGGCAAAGGCCATGCTGTCGTTGGTGAACCTGCTCACATCGACATAGGCGTAGAAGGCGCCGTCCATCGGCGAGGCGATGGAGAAGCCGATTTCAGGCAGGCGCTGCGTCAGGAAATCGCGGTTGCGGCGATAGCTTTCGCGATAGACATCGAGTTCCGCCCCTGCCCCAAGCGCCGCCGTGGCGGCGATCTGCGATAGCTCCGGCGCGGAGATATAGAGGCTTTGGGCGACACGCTCGATCGGGCGCACCAATCGCTCCGGCAGCACCATCCAGCCGATGCGCCAGCCGGTCATGCAATAATATTTCGAGAAGGAGTTGATGATGATCGCCTCGTTCGTCAGTTCCAGCGCGCTGGTCTCCTCGCCGACGAAGGTTAGGCCGTGATAGATCTCGTCTGAGATGAAAGCGATCGAGCGATCGGCGCAATAATCGGCGAGCGCCTTCAACGCCGCCCTGCCCGTCACCGTGCCGGTGGGATTGGCGGGGCTTGCAAGCAGCACACCCTTCAGCCGCTTGCCGCTGGCCGTCTGTGCAGCCTCCAGGCTTTCCGGCGTCAGCGTAAATTGCGTTTCCGCCGTGACGGGCACCTCGACGACATCGAGCCCGAGGGCGGCCAGGATGTTGCGATAGGCCGGATAGCCGGGCCGGGCGATGGCAACGCTATCTCCCGGGTCGAACAGCGTCAGGAAGGCGAGATTGAAACCGGCCGACGAACCGGTGGTGATGGCGATCCGCGCGGGATCGATCTCCAGCCCATGCCGCGACCGGTAATGGCCGGCCAGCGCCTGCTTCAGCGCCAGTGTGCCGAGCGCGTCGGTATAGCCGATGCGGCCATGATCGAGTGCTGTGCGTGCCGCCTGAAGCGCTGCCTGGGGTGTCGGGTGCGACGGCTGTCCGACGGCCATGGAGATGACCGCATGCCCCGCCTGCCGCCGCCGTGTCGCCTCCGCCAGCACGTCCATGGCATGGAAGGGTTCGACATCGCTGCGTTTGGATAGGGAAAACAAGGTCACTTCTCTCTTCGTATCGGATTGGCGTGTGACAATTGCCGCAATATCGGTCCGTTCACAATCCCGCGATTGCGGCTTCGCCGTGAAAATTCCTGTTTCTGGAAATAAGCATGCACCGTAAATTGCCCATACCTATTTGCGGATTTTAACCCGGCGGTGCTATGTCGGCCCGAAGATGAAGTCTTAGCATCGACTCGAACGAGGACCCAATGACCCTTTTTTCCAAAACTCTGCTGACGGTTTCGGCGGTTGCCATTGCCGCATCGCTCGCCTTCGTCCAGCCCGCAGCCGCACTGGATGATCAGCAGAAGAAGGAGTTCGGAGAGTTCATCAAGGAATATCTCGTCGAGCATCCGGAAGTCCTGCTGGATGCGCAGGCCGCACTTGAGAAGAAGCAAGATGCAGCGCGCCTCGCCCAGTCGAGCCAGGCGGTTACCCAGAACAAGGACGCCATCTTCAATTCCAAGAGCGATGTCTCGATCGGCAATCCGAAGGGCGACATCACTGTCGTTGAGTTCTTCGACTATAATTGCACCTATTGCCGCCATGCGCTCGGCGATATGGAGACGCTCCTGAAGCAGGACACGAATGTGCGCTTCGTGTTGAAGGAATTCCCGATCCTCGGACCGGATTCGGTTGCAGCATCAAGGGTCTCCGATGCTTTCCGCAAGCTGGCGCCTGAGAAATATGCCGCGTTCCATCGCGCGCTGCTGGGCAGCGACGGCCGCGCCTCGGAAGACAGCGCTATCGAAGTCGCAAGCTCGCTCGGCGTCAGCGAGGCGGCGATCCGCGCCGAGATGGCCAAGAGCCCCAACACCGATTCGGTCAAGGCCACTTACCAGCTCGCCACCGATCTCAATGTCACCGGCACGCCGGCCTATATCATCGGCAACGAGACGATCTCTGGCGCCATCGGCCTCGAGGCCATTCAGCAGAAGATCGCCAATGTCCGCAGTTGCGGCAAGACCACCTGCTGACCCAAGGGGCCTGACGACCCCGCTCGGTCGCCAGACAGGCAACACTCCGAAAGGGGCGCAGGCCTTTACGAAACCGAAACGCTTCCGGATTGAGCGCAAAATCGCCAAAATCGGGGCGTTTCCACACCAGACATGCGCGCCCTCTTATCTGGGGGCTTTCCTACAGGCCCTCGGGAGTCTATAGGTTGCGCTGCACTTTGACGGAACCTCTGATGGCGCAAACCATTTTCGTCCTGAACGGACCCAATTTGAATGCCCTTGGCAAGCGCGAGCCGGGCATCTATGGCGGCAAGACACTCAAGGATATCGAAGCCGATTGTAAGTCCGTGGGCGAAGGCCTGGGCTTCGTCATCGATTTCCGCCAGAGCAATCATGAAGGCGTGCTGGTCGACTGGATGCACGAAGCCGGCGATACCGCCGCTGGCGTTGCGATCAATCCCGGGGCCTATGGCCATACGTCGATCGCGCTTCACGATGCGATCCGGGCGATTTCCATTCCTGTGGTGGAGGTTCATATTTCCAACATCCACGCACGCGAAGAATTCCGGCACAAATCGATGATCGCGCCCGCTGCCAAGGGCATGATCTGCGGTTTCGGGCCTCACAGTTACATCCTGGCGCTGCACGCGCTGAAATCCATCACGCAATAGCAAGAATTACAGGGCACAACATCCATGGCTGAAAAGAAAACGGGTATCGACCAGGCGCTGATCCGCGACCTCGCCAATATTCTCAATGAAACCGATCTGACCGAGATCGAAGTCGAGCAGGAAGATCTGCGCATCCGCGTTTCCCGCGCCGGCACGACGCAATATGTTCAGGCGCCGATCGCAGCCCCGGCCTATGCCGCAGCAGCCGCCGCCCCGGCAGTAGCCGCCGCTCCCGTCGGCAAGGTACGCAATCCGGATAGCGTCATCAGCGCTCCGATGGTCGGCACCGTCTATCTGGCGTCCGCACCGGGTGCAGCGGACTTTGTCCAGGTCGGCTCCGTCGTCAAGGAAGGCCAGACGCTGCTCATCATCGAAGCGATGAAGACGATGAACCAGATCCCGGCGCCCAAATCCGGAACGGTGACCGAAATCCTCATCAAGGATGGAAGCCCGGTCGAATACGGCGAAGCCCTGGTGGTCATCGAGTAAGCCCATGCCCATGATTTCGAAGATACTCATAGCCAATCGCGGAGAGATCGCCCTTCGGGTGCTGCGCGCCTGCAAGGAGCTTGGCATCGCCACCGTTGCCGTGCACTCGACAGCCGATGCCGACGCGATGCATGTGCGTCTGGCGGATGAAAGCGTCTGCATCGGCCCGCCGCCGTCGCGCGAAAGCTATCTCAACATCCACCAGATCGTTGCCGCCTGCGAGATCACTAGCGCCGATGCCGTGCATCCGGGCTATGGGTTCCTGTCGGAGAATGCCAAGTTCGCCGATATCCTCGATGCGCATGGGATCACCTTCATCGGCCCAACTGCGGACCATATCCGTATCATGGGCGACAAGATCACCGCCAAGACCACAGCGCTGAAGCTCGGCATTCCCGTCGTTCCCGGTTCGGACGGCGAAGTGAAGACCGAGGCGGAAGCGCTGAAGACGGCCAAGGAAATCGGCTATCCCGTGCTGATCAAGGCAACCGCCGGCGGCGGTGGCCGTGGCATGAAGGTTGCGCGCACGGAAGCAGATGTCATTGAGGCCTGGTCGACGGCTCGCACCGAGGCCGCCGCCGCCTTCGGCAACGAATCCGTCTACATGGAAAAATACCTCGGCAAGCCGCGCCACATTGAAGTCCAGGTGTTCGGCGACGGCGAAGGCAATGCCATCCATCTCGGCGAACGCGATTGCTCGCTGCAGCGCCGCCACCAGAAGGTCTGGGAAGAAGCCAATTCACCGGCGCTCAACGTTGAGCAGCGCATGAAGATCGGCCAGATTTGCGCCGACGCCATGATGAAGCTGAAGTACCGTGGCGCCGGCACGATCGAGTTTCTCTACGAAAACGGCGAGTTCTATTTCATCGAAATGAACACCCGCCTGCAGGTGGAGCATCCGGTCACGGAAGCGATCACCGGCATCGACCTCGTGCACGAACAGATCCGCGTCGCGTCGGGCGGCGGTCTTTCGGTGACGCAGGACGAAGTGCATTTCCACGGTCATGCCATCGAATGCCGCATCAACGCCGAGGACGCGCGTACCTTCGTGCCCTCGCCCGGCACGATCACGCATTTCCATGCCCCTGGCGGTCTCGGGGTGCGCATCGATTCGGGCGCCTATCAGGGCTACAAGATCCCGCCCTACTACGACAGCCTGATCGGCAAGCTGATCGTGCACGGCCGCACCCGCGTCGAATGCATGATGCGCCTGCGTCGTGCGCTCGACGAATTCGTGGTCGACGGCATCAAGACCACCCTGCCACTGTTCCAGGATCTGGTTTCCAATCAGGATATCGCCAACGGCGATTACGATATCCATTGGCTGGAAGACTACCTGGCGAAGACTACGGTCTAAGCGCCCATGGCACGGCCGCGCGGCAGAAATCCCGGCATTACTCCGGAAATTCTGCTGCGCGCCTATTCCATCGGGCTCTTCCCGATGGCCGAATCGGCCGATGATCCGGAAATCTTCTGGGTCGAGCCCGAGTTGCGCGGCGTCCTGCCCCTCGACGCCTTTCATATTTCGAAAAGCCTGGCGAAGACCATCCGCCAAAAACCCTTCGATATCCGCTTCAATACGGATTTCGATGGCGTCATTGCCGCCTGCGCCGAACAGACCAACGGCCGGCCCAGCACCTGGATCAACAAGACGATCCGGTCGCTCTATTCCACACTTCACCATATCGGCCACGCCCATTCCGTCGAGGCATGGGAAGGCGACAGACTGGTCGGAGGCCTCTACGGCGTCTCGCTCGGTTCGGCTTTCTTCGGTGAAAGCATGTTCTCACGCCGCACGGACGCCTCGAAAATCTGCCTGGTGCATCTGGTCGAGCGATTGAGAGAGCGCGGCTTCACCCTGCTCGATACGCAGTTCACCACCGAGCACCTGAAGACATTCGGCGCGATCGACATGCCGAAGGATGAATACGCAAAGATGCTGGAAAAGGCGATGGAATCGCCCAATTTGAGCTTCTCCGGCAGTTAAACTCAATTTCCTAAGCGTCTTCAAAAATACCGGCATGTCACTGGCTTCAACTCTAAGCTTTTGTCTGCTATCGCTCGACGTGAAGAGTGTTGGCGCGTCGAGGTTTCACTTTGCCTTCGTAAATACCGGTCTCATCCAATTTCACCCCGTATGTGGGGCGGCTCATAGCTGCCCGGCGTATGATCATGTTCACCGGGTGGTGGCCTGAGACCGGTTTGGCATTGTTGACATGCGCCATGCGCAGCCATTGCTGTCTCAGCTCTTCATCCGTCCAAAACATCGCCACACCGCGCCCGTAAAGGGCTTGTCTTGCCGCCAGCTTGGTGAACTTCCGAACGGAAGACCAAGACGGTATGTGCTCTATTCTCAAGGTCCGATGGACCATCAATCCCCGAACTGCCCCGCAACCATCGATCGCCTGCAGCGGCTGCGGAGGACTCAAGCCCTTCAGATCTAGCGGCAAGATCAGGCTCAACGCCAACGGCAAGAAACTCGACGCCTGGCTCGTCTACAAATGCGCGGCCTGCGACAAGACATGGAACCGCACGCTCTTCGAACGCCAGAATGTTCGTGGCCTTGTCCCTCTCGCTCTGGAGGCGCTGCAAACCAACGATCCCTCATGGATCAGGGTGCAGGAATTCGACCTCGAGGCATTGCGGCGCAAAGCTCTGCGCGTCGACGAATTTGCCGATGCCGATGTGCAGAAAGAGGTGCTGCACGAAACGGTTGGCTGGACAGTGCTGGACATCGAGCTTGCGGTCACGCTTTCCTTCAGTGTGCGCCTGGACCGCCTGCTTGCCTCGGAACTCGGCATTTCACGATCCCGGCTTCAGGCTCTGCATAAAAGCACGAAGCTGCAAATCCACCCGGATCGCGCCGACGCCATGCGGCGAAGGGTCAAGGGCGGCACGCGCATCGTCATCGATCTCAGCGACCAAGCCGATCGACATCCGGTTGGGTTGGCTGCCGCGTCGCCAGGAGAAAATGGCTGACGAAATAGCCCGCGGAAGGACTATTCCGCGGGCGAATCTCACAAGATTTTCGGTGCCTGGAAAAAGCGCGTTACTTGCCGGCCGAATCCGGTGGCGGAACGTCCGACTTCTGCTTGCACTCTTTCAACCAGACGTCATAGATCGGATGCTCGACGGCGTTGAGGCCAGGGCTGTCGGCAAACATCCAGCCGGTGAAGATACGGCGGATGCGGCGGTCGAGCGTGATCTCGTCCACTTCGACAAAACCATCGACCTTCTGCTGCTCGGTATCATCGCGCGAATAGCAAGCCTTCGGCGTCACCTGCAGGGCGCCGAACTGCACGGTCTCGTTGAGATAGACATCAAAGGTGGTGATGCGACCGGTGATCTTGTCGAGGCCGGAGAAGACGGCAACGGGATTGGAAATACGCGCCGCCTCGGCGGTCGGCGGCAACAGGGCTCCCGCCGCTAAAGCAAGAACTGCCGCCGATATCGCACGCAAAGTAGCGCTCCGCGTGAAAAACGTCATATCCGCCAATCTCCGCTTGGTCTCGGTCAAAGCGCCGAGCACGAGCCGGCATGTTCTGCGCCTATAGGCCAATTGTGGCCAAAGGACGAGCCGGCTTCCTATGCTCAGTTGCCCGGCGTCCAGGCGTCATAGTCGCCGGTTACCCGCGGACGTTCGCCGGCAACGGCGAGCGAACCTGGCGGGCGATAGGCCTGCGGCGAGCCGGTTGGATTGGCGCGATGCGAAATCTGCCATTCCTTGGCGACGTAATTGTCCTTGGTCGGCGGAACGTCGGTGCGGTGGTGCATCCAGCCGTGCCAGCCCGGAGGAATGGCGGAAGCCTCGGCATAACCCTTGTAGATCACCCAGCGCTTCGGAAGACCGTAGGACGACATGCCGCCTTCGTAATAGACATTGCCCAATTCATCCTCGCCGACACGCTTGCCGAACCGCCAGGTCGCGAACCGCGTACCCATCGTCTGACCATTCCACCAGGTGAAGGTTTGCAGGAGTAAATTCCACATGTCTTTTCCTCGATACCCACAACAGGGCAAGCGATACCAGAATTCAATTCTTCGCTTATGCCGCCGCTGGGCTTGCTTGTCCAGTGATTCCAGCGGCAAAAGCGGTCATTTCAAAGTCATCTTGAAACCGAGATGGCTCGGCTTGAAGCCCAATCTCTCATAGAAACGATGGGCATCCTTGCGCACGGCGTTCGATGTCAGCTGCACCAGCCGCATGCCGCGGCCTTTTGCCTCGCCAATGCAGAATTCGATCATGGCAGCACCAATCCCCTGCCCGCGCAGATCGCCTCGCGTCTGCACGGCTTCGATGATCATCGCGGAGGAGCCGCGCCCGGTCAGAGATGTCGTGATCATCGTCTGGAACGTGCCCACCGCTTCGCCAGCCAGTTCGGCAACATAAAGCGTCTGATCGGACGAGGACTGGATGGTGCGGAACGCCCGGAGGTAGTCGTCATAGGCGGCGCGATCGGTAGTATCGCCGTGGCCGCCGACAGCATCGGCGGCGAAGAGAGCGATCAAGGCGGGAAGGTCAGACTCACGAGCTTCGCGAATGATCAAATTGGCGCCGTTCATGATCGACCTGCCTCAGCTTTCAGTGGTCTTCGAGAGGCTTCTCGAACACCAGCGCCGGAATGCCCGATTGCTCATTTCCGCAGTTTTCGGTGCGGCCGACTTCGACAAAACCATGCGCCTTGTAAAAGGCGATCGCCGGCTCATTTTGCGGATCGACTTCGAGCCGCATGACCTCGGCATCCGGAAAGCAGGTTTCGAGCTCGGCGAAGATATCGCGGCCGACGCCCTGACGCTGGCAGCGCGGGCTGACATAGAGCATGTAGAGCACCACGGTTTTCGTCAGCTCGGTCGACATGGCGGCATAGCCCATGCCGCCGATGTTCTTGCCGTCGTCCGCGACGAGAAACTCGGAGTTCTTTCTGGCGAGCCGCGTCCTCAAGGATTGAAGAGAATGCCAGGAACCATGCAGTTCGCTGACCTTGTCTGCACCATAGAGCCGATCATAGGTCGCATGCCAGGTTTCGCGCAGCAGAGCACGGACCTTCTCCAGATCCTGCTCGCCGGCGGTGCGGACGAAATACACCCGATTATTCCTCTTCGATGCCGAGCTTGGCCTTGACGAGGGCTTGCACGGCCTGCGGATTGGCCTTACCGCCGGTCGACTTCATCACCTGGCCCACGAACCAGCCGGCAAGCGTCGGCTTGGCCTTGACCTTGGCGACCTGATCCGGATTGGCGGCGATGATCTCGTCGACGGCCTTTTCGATGGCACCGGTGTCGGTGACCTGCTTCATCCCTCGGGCTTCGACAATCTCGGTGGGATCGCCGCCTTCGGTAAGCACGATCTCGAACACATCCTTGGCGATCTTGCCGGAGATGGTTTCGGCCTTGATGAGATCGATGATCGCGCCGAGCTGGGCGGGCGAAACCGGAGTCTCTTCAATATCTTTGCCGGTTCTGTTCAAGGCGCCCAGCAAGTCGTTGATCACCCAGTTCGCCGCCATCTTGCCGTCACGACCAGCCGCAACGGTTTCAAAATAATCGGCGATCGCCTTTTCTGAGACGAGCACCGAGGCATCGTAGATCGACAGGCCGAGCTCGTGTACGAAGCGCTCCTTCTTGTCGTCCGGCAGCTCCGGCAGATGCGCCGCAAGCTCCTTGACGAAGGCATCGTCGAATTCGAGCGGCAGCAGGTCCGGATCGGGGAAATAGCGATAGTCATGCGCGTCTTCCTTGGCGCGCAGGGAGCGGGTCTCGCCCTTGGTCGGATCGAACAGGCGGGTTTCCTGGTCGATCGAACCGCCATCCTCCAGAATGCCGATCTGGCGGCGGGCTTCGGATTCGATCGCCTGGCCGATGAAGCGGATGGAGTTGACGTTCTTGATCTCGCAGCGCGTACCGAACTCGCCGCCCGGACGGCGCACGGAAACGTTGACATCGGCGCGCATCGAGCCTTCGTCCATGTTGCCGTCGCAGGTGCCGAGATAGCGCACGATCGTCCGCAGCTTGGTCATGTAGGCCTTGGCCTCATCCGACGAGCGCATGTCCGGCTTGGAGACGATTTCCATCAGCGCCACGCCGGACCGGTTGAGGTCGACATAGGACATGGTGTTGTGCTGATCGTGCAACGACTTGCCTGCGTCCTGTTCCAGATGCAGGCGCTCGATGCCGATCTCAATATCCTCGAATTGGCCCTGACGATCGGGGCCGAGCGAGATGACGATCTTGCCCTCGCCGACAATCGGGTCCTTGAACTGAGAGATCTGATAGCCCTGCGGCAGGTCGGGATAGAAATAGTTCTTGCGGTCGAAGATCGAGCGGTTGTTGATCTGCGCCTTAAGACCAAGACCGGTGCGCACGGCCTGCTTGACGCATTCCTCGTTGATGACCGGCAGCATGCCAGGCATGGCTGCATCAACCAGCGAGACGTTGGAATTCTGCGGCTTGCCGAACTCGGTCGAAGCACCGGAGAAGAGCTTGGATTTGCTCAACACCTGGGCATGGACTTCCATCCCGATAACAATCTCCCAATCGCCGGTGGCACCGGGGATGAAGCGTTTCGGATCTGGCGTACGGACGTCGACAAGGGTCATGGGAAGCTCTTGAAATGCTGTTCTTCTGAACTTTGTGAGGTAGAGCAATTGGCGGGGCGGCGCAAGACTTTCGGCACCGCGCGGGCGCTATAAGCCCGAACCATATGTCCCGTCGCTACCATCAACCAGCGTCTTGGCGAGGCCAACCGTCGGCAGGTCGCGATCGAGCTTCAGAGAATAGACGACGGAGAGCCAGTGGATGGCATAGCCATGGGCCTTGAAGAAGCCGATTGCCTCGCCGTTGTCGGCATGGGTCTGCAACGCGACGTTTTCCAGCCCCTGCCCGCGAACATCCTGCTCGATGCGCGCCAGCAATGCCGAGCCGAGCCCTTGCCTGAGAAAATCCGGATCGATCCAGAAATCGGAGATGGTCTCGTCCAGCGCCTCTCGCGCCGCCCAGCCGGCGACCTCCCCGTTCAACTCAACGACGGTAATCGTCAGCCAGACATCGCGGGTGAAATTCGAGAAGGCATCGCTGGCGCCTTCCAGCATCGCCTCGGAGCCGCCGACCGACCCCATGGCCTTCCGCCACGACCGCAGGCCGATATTGGTCAATATCTCCGTTTCGCCCTCGCGAGCATTGCGAATATGGATCATCGAGCCCCCGATGTTTTCAGCAGTAAAACACCGGCCCGCGGCTTTTGCCAGCGGCCAGATGAAAGCAAGTGCACAATAGCGACCCATGTCCAACGAGAGTGCAACTTGACCGGCGGCTACAACCTGTTTTAAAAATGCCGCGTCAATGGAGTTTTTATGTCCAATTCGTCTGAGCCCCGGTAAAGGCCCCGCCCGCAAGTTTTCTTGTGCGCTGGGCCCGAAAACGAAGCCCCGGCTTCCCTGAAGGGAGCGCCGGATTGTTTTGTTGCGCCTTATGGCGCTTTCCGGATCTCGAAAACCATGGACATTTCCCGCGCAGAACAGCGCATCCTGCATCTGCTCGCCCAGGGCGGGCGCATTGAAATCATTCGCTCCGAAACCAAGAAGATCGAGGACGCGAGTTGCTTCACCCGCGACGGCTGGCTCTATCCCGATTTCGGGATTGAACTCTTTCGCAAGCTCAGACGCCTGAAGGCCATCAGGTCTACCGACGGCTATCCCTATCGGATCACGGAGAAGGGGCTGAAGCTGGTGAGGGCACAGCTGAATAATCGATAGAGACACGAGAGCCGCCCGATCGGGGCGGCTCTCACCCGCTGATGCGGCTCACGGGCAGTGCGCCGAGAGCGATCAGAATGTCCTGATGATGTCCGTCACATGGTCGCCTCGACGATCGCTTTCCTCCTGCACCGAATCGCGCCTTTCGTTCATTGCAGCGATTTGATCCTCGCTATCCGCCAGAGCCTTCAAATAGCGCTTCTTCAGATCACTATTGTCAGGCACGGCGCCGATATTGCGTCTTATCCGCTCCTGCTCATTGATAGTTTTCTCGATTTCACTATCGAGGCTCGCCAGTTCGTTCTGGATCGCGACCTGCCTTTTGCGCGCGTCTGCAAGATTTGCGAGCTTGTCCGTAAGTTCTTTGTCATGGGTCGAAGCCGACCATCCGAGCAGCATGTCCGGCTCTGCGTCGACTAGAGCATAACTGTTGCTCTGAAGCTGCTCGTCGACCGCCGTCAGTGTCTTTTCCGTAGCCGCCGGAACAACCGTCTTGAGCCGCTGGTGTGTTGCCGTCTTGCCGAAGCTTTCGCCGGACGAAAATGACCAGCTGTCCTTGATCGGGTGCTCGACGATGACAGTCCTTTCGCCGTCAAGTGCCCCTGACACAGTGTATGTGGTCGTCTGGCGATATTTAACGACTGCTTGCATCACACCATCCGAAACCTTCAGGGAGGCAATCTCCTCGGTCGGCGTCTGCTGCTCGCTGATCGATACCTTTCGATCGGTTGCAAAACTGGCGAGGCGCGTATCCCCCTTGGGCAGCGCGGATAGCTGGGAATCGCCGACGTAGCCAATCTTGCTATCGTAGAGCGTGAGAATTCCCGCCGGCATGCTGACACCTGTGGTGTTCTTGAGCATCACGGCGGCGATGGGATTGCGGAAGGCGCTGCCCGCCCGATACATGTCCACCATATCCGCATCCAGTTCCGCATCCACGATCGGCACCGATAAGGTGTCGCCATTTGCCAGATCGTAAGTCCCTGGAAGCTCAAAAGTGGCCGAGATATCGCTTTCGGTCGCAGCGGTCGGATTGGCTGCGGCCATTTGCATTGGCACTGCCGGCCTTTCCAGCTCGTCAGCCATGTATGCCGACGCCCCTGCCTTTCTGTTGACACCGCCCATCATTGCCTTGGCAGGCGCGGGCGCTGCTTGTTCCTCGACATCCGATGACAGACGCTGCCTGTTGGACAGGTCTCCGCTATCGGGATCAGGAACATTGCTCGAAGCCGTGTCGACCGGCACCTCTTGCCGCTCTCTCCAGTAGAGCTGGTGCAGGCCCTGCTTCAGCGTCACCGGCTCGGCGGAAGTCAACGTCAGTTTTACGCCCTTCCAATCTTCGCCACTGGCGTTTTCCAGCACGGTCCATGCCTGCAAACGCGCTTTGCCATTTCCCTCGGTCACAACCTTGTAAGCCGTTTTCCAGATCGGAGACGGAACGACATAGGTTAGACCGACATCGCCGCTGCTCTTCGCACCGTTCACCTTGATATCAATGGTGCGGGTGCTATCGTTCTTGCCGCGGGCAATGGCAGATGCTGCTTTGGCTACCTTTGCTCTCATGTCGGCATCGTCAATCCGGACGGACGCATCCTCACCAAGCGCCAGCGTCTCCACCGCGCCATCCTTGTCAAGAACGGTCAGCAGGTGAACCGTCGCGTTCTCGCCGGCCTTCCTGATTTCGATCCCGAGAATGTCTCCCTCAACTGTTTTTCCGCCGCTGGTTACCGATACCCTGGCGCCCTGTATCGATGTCAGAAGCGACGGCACGGATGAGAGCGCTTCCGGCGTGAACGGCAGCCCCTTGAAAGTTTCCTGCAACGGCTGCGGCCCTGCCAGCGAAATGCCAGCCACCGAGCCCTCTGTCCCATTGACCACAAGGCTCTTGAGCATGTCATCGACCTGATCGAGCGGCACCTCGAGCCGGACTACGCCGTCGCTATCGACTGCGGCCGATCGAGAGACCTCGGCAAGGCCACCCGAGGACAAGGTAATGGCACGAATGGCCCCACTGTCGGCCGCCAGCGAAACTGCTGGAAATGCTACGCTGAGAAGCAGGATCGCCGTGACTTTTTTGAGCATGAAGAGACCTTCCGAATCGGTTGCAAATGATAAGGCCAAGCGGCTCGTTGCAATTTATGATCGAATTTCGGTCCAAAGTATGATCCCGCCCGGGCGGAATATTGGCACGCGCGGATAGGAAAAGAATTCATTGCGAGCTGCGTCTATGATGCTGGTGTTCTTGAAATTCGCATCCAGCGCGTCGCCGCTCGGTCAGCCGGCAAATCCAACCGCGCCGACCGCTTTACGGTCGGCGACGGTCATAGATCTTAAGATGAGGTTGCTTACCACCACTTCGTCGGCGTGAACTTGCCGGCGGCCCGTTCGATGACGTGCGCCGTCTTGAACAGCGTTTCTTCGTCGAACGGCTTGCCGATGAGCTGCAGGCCGAGCGGCAGACCCTTCTTGTCGAGGCCAGCGGGGACGGCGATGCCGGGGAGACCGGCCATGTTGACTGTCACCGTGAAGATGTCATTGAGGTACATCTTGACCGGATCGGAGGCGAGGTCCTCGTCGGCGATGCCGAAGGCCGAGGACGGCGTGGCGGGCGTCAGGATGGCGTCGACGCCAGCGTGGAAGGCAAGCTCGAAGTCGCGCTTGATCAGTGTGCGGACCTTCTGGGCGCGCAGGTAATAGGCGTCGTAATAGCCGGCGGAGAGTACGTAGGTGCCGATCATGATGCGGCGCTTGACCTCGTTGCCGAAGCCGGCGGCGCGGGTCTTCTCGTACATGTCAGCAATGTTCTCGCCATCGACGCGCAGGCCGTAACGCACGCCATCATAACGGGCGAGGTTCGACGATGCCTCGGCGGGGGCGACGATGTAATAGGCCGGCAGGGCGTATTTCGTGTGCGGCAGCGAGATGTTGACGATCTCGGCGCCGGCATCCTTCAGCCAGGCAATGCCCTGCTGCCAGAGCGTTTCGATCTCGTCCGGCATGCCATCAACGCGATATTCGTTCGGAATACCGATCTTCATGCCCTTCAGCGACTGGCCGAGCGAAGCTTCGTAATCCGGCACCGGCAGATCGACCGAGGTCGTGTCCTTGGCGTCGACGCTGGCCATCGACTTCAGGAGGATGGCGGCGTCGCGAACATCGCGGGCGATCGGGCCGGCCTGGTCGAGCGACGAGGCGAAGGCGACGATGCCCCAGCGCGAGCAGCGGCCATAGGTTGGCTTGATGCCGACCGTGCCCGTGAAGGCGGCGGGCTGGCGGATGGAGCCGCCGGTGTCGGTGGCCGTAGCACCGGCGCAGAGGTGCGCGGCAACGGCAGCGGCCGAACCGCCCGAGGAACCGCCCGGAACGAGCTGCTGGTTCGAGCCATTAGCGCGCCAGGGGTTGATCACCGGGCCGTAGTAAGAACTCTCGTTGGAGGAGCCCATGGCGAACTCATCCATGTTGAGCTTGCCGAGCATGACGGCACCGTCGTTCCAGAGGTTCTGGGTCACGGTCGATTCATAGCGCGGCTCAAAACCGTCGAGAATATGGCTGCAGGCCTGGGTGTGGACGCCTTCGGTGCCGAAGAGATCCTTGATCCCCAGCGGAATGCCTTCCAGCGCACCGGCCTTGCCGGCGGCAAGACGCGCGTCGGATGCCTTGGCCATATCGCGCGCCTTTTCCGGCGTCACCTTGATATAGGCGTTGAGCTGAGCATTGACCGCGTCGATCGTCGAGAGATAGGCCTCGGTGAGTTCGGTGGCGGTGATGTCCTTGGCGCGCAGCTTGTCGCGGGCTTCGGCAATGGTCAGGCTGGTCAGTTCGCTCATCTTGTTTCGCTTCAGATCTTTAAAAAGGGCAACGGGTCGGAACAGGCTCGGAGCGAGCCCCTATTCGACGACTTTGGGCACCAGGAAGAAATTCTGATCGGTGATCGGCGCGTTGGCGACGATGTCATCGGCCTTGCTGCCGTCGGTGACTTCGTCCGTCCGCTTCTTCATCGCCATCGGCGTGACGGAGGTCATGGCCTCGATCCCGTCGACATTCACTTCGGAGAGTTGCTCGACGAAGCCGAGAATGCCGTTCAGCTCGCCCATCATCCGCTGCGCTTCGTCTTCATTGACGGCGATGCGGGCAAGATGGGCGACGCGTTTAACGGTGGCAAGATCGACGGACATGGCATTCTCCGGATAGGATTTTTCCTATCGCTATAAAGGCCATGTCCGCCATACGCAACGGGTATCGTTATGCGGAAACGCTCTCGCCCGGCTTGGGCGCCGCGACCGCCGTCTTCGAACCCTCCAGGCCGGCAATGAACTTTTCCGGGGTCTGGTCGATGATCGGGAAGGTGCCGTAGTGGCAGGGAATGGCGGTCTTGAAGTTGAAGAAGCGCTGGCAGGCGAGTGCTGCGACGGCGCCGCCCATGGTGAAGCGGTCGCCGATCGGCACGATGCCGATGTCGGGCTGATGCAGCTCGTTGATCAGGCCCATGTCGGAGAAGATGTCGGTATCGCCCATGTGGAACAGCGACGGCTCGTCGTCGAAATGTAGCATCAGGCCGTTCGGATTGCCGAGCGCATGCGACATGCCATCCTCGGTGATCTGCGCGGAGGAATGCAGCGCGTTGGTGAAGGTGGCGGTGAAGCCGCCCAGGGAGACTGTGCCGCCGGTATTGCCCATTTCCAGCTTCTCGACACCCTTGCTGCCGAGCCAGGCGGCGAGATCGGCGTTGGCGAGAACGACGGCGCCAGTGTCCTTGGCGATCTGAACCGTATCGCCGACATGGTCGGCATGGCCGTGGGTGAGCAGGATGTGCGTGACGCCCGCCGTGGCCTCCTTGAGGTCGATCCCGGCAGCGGCGAAGGAAGAGTTATAGCTGAGGAATGGGTCAATAAGGATTTTAGCCTTGGCCGTTTCGAGACGGAAAGCGGAGTGGCCGAGCCAAGTGATCTTCATGGATTTCTCCTTAATGCTTGATTTGAAATGCAAGACTGGTGTTAGGACATATCCGAAACCGTCACAAAGAAAAGCGGTGTGGACTTCAATTTGTTTTGACGGGGAGACAACAGCCTATGACGACGCTGACCATCGAAGACCTTGCCGTGATGCTGCTGCCCCGACAGGCGATTGCCGGCCTCGATCTCGGCACCAAGACGATCGGCCTTGCCATGTCCGATCTCGGCCGGCGGTTCGCCACGCCACGCCCGGTGATCAAGCGGGTGAAGTTCACCCAGGATGCCCAGACGCTGCTTGCCTTCGCCGAGAAGGAAAAGGTCGCCGCCTTTGTCATCGGGCTACCGATGAACATGGATGGGTCGGCGGGGCCGCGTGTGCAGGCAACCCGCGCCTTCGTGCGCAGCATGGCCGACAAGACCGCCCTGCCCTTCGTCTACTGGGATGAGCGGCTGTCGACGGTCGCAGCCGAACGGGCGTTACTGGAAATGGACGTTTCGCGCGCCAAGCGGGCCGAGCGCATCGACTCGGCTGCCGCAAGCTTCATTCTTCAGGGAGCCTTGGACAGGCTCTCGGCTCTCGGCAGGCCGGCTTTTCCAGACCTCGATTCCTGACGGCGCTTCCACCACGCCAGGATGTCGGCGCGCTTGCGGAAAGCGAGGAGCGCGAAAACCAGCAAGGTGTCGAAGGCGATGGCACGGGCCACCAGCGGCGGAATGGTTTCCGGCGGAATGCCCAGAATATTGCCGTAGATATGGAAGACGAGGTCATGCATCTGCCGCGTGAGCATGAAGATGCCGAAGCTCATATCGTAATATGACAGGTAATACCACGCCCCGAGGAACGAGACAGGCGCGGCCCAGAAGATCAGCACCCACTTCATGCGGTTCCCCTTCGGCGCTGATATTGCGTCGTTCCAGACGAAAGGACCAGCCAGTTCGTCAGCGCCATGGCGCTCAACACCATTGCCGGCACCGTTATATCTAGTGCCAGAACGGCGAAGAACATCATCGCCGCGATGAGAAACGGGATTTTTGCGGGTCTGGACCCCATGGCTGCACGCTTATTGGTTAACAATCAGTCTTCGCACAGTGGCGAGTTAACCGATGCGGCGCAATGTAAACCAATTGTTAAGGTTAACAGCCGGGCGAGGCTGTGGATATCTCCCGAACGATCAGAGTATCAGCCGTAAACGCCACGCACGATGCGCCTCAGCGCCGTGGCCGCCTTCTCCCAATCCTTCGTTGTTTTCAACGCCAGGCCTGCGCATTGGTCACCAACGGCGGCGGAGAGAACCAAATGCTGTATGGCCGAGAAGATCAGCGCATTGACGGCGACTGCGTCGATCCCCTTTGGTGGCAGCAGCGAGCCGCGCATGCGCTCGATCCAGCCGCCGAGCGCCTTCGAGCGCGCTTCCGAAAGCCGTCGCACCTGTTCGCTGTTCTCGGAGACTTCCCAAGCGACGATACGGCGCATCAGCGGATCGGCACGCAGCGCATCAAGGAAAAGCAGAGCCAGACGCTCCATCAGGTCGCCATAGGTCAGCAGGAACATGCCGCCGGTATCGTCGGGGATACGATCCTTCACCCAGCTTCCGAGATCCGTGCCGATCGCCTCCACCAGGCCGTTGAGGCCGCCGTAATAGCGGTAGATCAGCTGCTTGTCGCAGCCGGCGCCGCGGGCGACCGCATTGATGCCGAAATTCTGGAATCCCTCCTCCGCCAGCAGCCGTTTGGCGGCATCGAGGATAGCCTGTTCGGTGGCGGCGCGATTACGAACTCGCTTTTCCGGCTCGACGGGTGTTTCGATCGGCTCTCTCAGAACGGCGTTTGCGCTCGGCATCGTGTCGGCTCCAGTCAGTCACCGGTCGGTGAATAGCAAGCCAAGCACAAGCGAACAATGACGCGACGGGGATGGCGGCATGTTAAACTGAGGAATCCACAGATTAGAGATATTGGCCGAACCAGACGGTGCTCTCCGATGCAAGCGCTGTCGGCAATTCCACCTGCGTAAATCCGCGTGACGCCCAGAATCGAATCCCGCTGTGATTGCCCGCACTTGCGCCAAGGTGCACGCCTTTGACTTCATTGTCGCGGGTGTTCGACAGCCATTTGTCGAGAAGCGCGCTGCCGATGCCCCGCCCCTGTGTGCGCGGCAAAAGGTTCATATGGATATGGGCCGGAAACGGATCGGTGAGAACGGCGGGCACTCTCTTTGGATGATGGATTGCATAACTGCGCTGCTGATCCGCGTTCCATGCCGACGGATCGCCCGTTGGCTCCGGATAGCGTTCCCGCAGTTCCGGCCACCATTCGCGCTCCAGCCTTTCCTCGAAAGCAGCCGTGTCGAAGACGCCGGCGATGTAACCACAAACTCCCTCCTCGTCCTCCGCAACAAAGACGGTCTGCGGGCTGAGAACAGCGTAGGGCACCGAATAAATATGCCCGATCATCCGCCCATCGCGATGGAGCGCCGTCGCATCCTTGCCGGCATCGCCTGTGACCAGGGAGATGACATAGAGCTGGTCGATGTCATCGGGTCGGACGGAACGGAGGTTGATCATGGGGGACCTCGATAATTGCTTTCGCGTTTACATTTCGCGCGCTGATGTGTATGATTTCTTATCGACATACACACGAGATTGCAAATGCGAACGAACATCGACATTGACGACGCATTGATCGCGGAAGCGATGGCTGCAACAGGACAGTCGACGAAAAAGGCGACCGTTGAAGAAGCTTTGCGGAGCGTCGTTCGCTGGCATCGCCAGAAAAAAGCCTTCGATGACCTTGCCGGACTTGGTTGGGAAGGCGATCTCGAAGACATGCGCAGAGATCGGCAAACGTGATCGTTGTCGACAGCTCCGTTTGGATTTCGCTTCTACGCGCAACGGAGACGGAAGCCGTGCTTCGTTTGCGAAACATACTC
Organism: Martinezella rhizogenes; assembly: GCF_000799715.1. Lineage (GTDB taxonomy): Bacteria > Pseudomonadota > Alphaproteobacteria > Rhizobiales > Rhizobiaceae > Rhizobium > Rhizobium rhizogenes_C. Next base: position 314,438 of record NZ_JUHG01000018.1, on the reverse strand, counting down.
ACCGCAGGGCCTCCCGATATTCTGGTCGGAGACCTGATCCTTCTCGAGGTTCTTCAAGGTGCCCGGGGCGAGCGACAGGCAACATTGATCGAACGAAACCTTCGCCAATTTACCATTCGACCGATGTTGAATGACGCACTCGCCGTCAAGGCAGCGCGCAATTACCGCCTGCTACGTGCGCAGGGAGTTACGGTGCGCAAAACCATAGACGTCATCATCGGTACATTCTGCATCGAAGAAGGCCATACTCTTCTTCACGATGATCGAGACTTCGATCCGATGTCCGCACATCTGGGCTTACAAGTCGCCCTGTAAATCCAACCCCACCACCTAAGTCGCCGGCGGATACAGCAGATCGACGATGTAGCTCGCGTCGAACCGCGCATCGAGCATGCCGTAGGTCGAGCGCCAGCCGCCGGCCAGGCGGGTTTCGATGAAGGCGTCGGCGATCTTGCCGGCACCCAGTCGATAAAGCTCTGCGGCACCGGCGGCGAGCGCCATCTGCTCGATCAGCAGGCGGGCAGCGCCCTCGTCCTGTTCGCACAGCGCCATGGCGGCCCGGAGCACGTCGATGGTCTTCTTGCCCGCCGGACCGAGATCGCGGGCAAGGCCGGCGAAGACGGTCTCGAACAGGTCCCTGCCCCGGTTCAGCACGCGCAGCAGATCGAGCGCCATGACATTGCCGGAGCCTTCCCATATCGCATTGACCGGTGCCTCGCGATAATGCCGGGCGATCGGGCGTTCCTCGATATAGCCGCTGCCGCCGATGCACTCCATCGCCTCGTAGATCAGCGCGGGCGCGATCTTGCAGCACCAGTATTTGGCAACCGGCGTCATGACGCGGGCATAGGCGGCGTCTTCGCTGCTGGTGCTGGCCTTGTCAAAGGATTCCGCCAGCCGGAAGGCGAGCGCGGTTGCGGCCGCGACATCGAGCGCCATGTCGGCGAGTACGCGCGTCATGATCGGCTGCTGCACCAGCGTCTTGCCGAAAACGCTGCGGCCGCGCGTATGATGCACGGCTTCGGCGAGCGAAGCCCGCATAATGCCGGCGGAGGCAAGGGCGCAATCGAGGCGCGTCAGCGTCACCATGTCGAGAATGGTGCGGATGCCGCCATCGGGGGCACCGAGCAGGAAGCCGAAAGTGTCGCTGAACTCGACCTCGGAAGAGGCATTCGAGCGATTGCCGAGCTTGTCCTTTAGCCGCTGGAATTGCAGGCCGTTGGCGGAGCCATCCTCGAGCAGTCGCGGCACCAGGAAGCAGCCCATGCCGTCCTTGGTCTGCGCCAGCATGATGAAGGCATCGCTCATCGGCGCCGACATGAACCATTTGTGGCCGGAGAGCCGGTAGATACCGTCGCTGACCTTGTCGGCGGTCGTCTTGTTGGCGCGCACATCCGTGCCGCCCTGCTTTTCCGTCATGCCCATGCCGATGGTGACGGCGGACTTCTGCATGGCCGGCTTGTTGGACGAATCATACTTGCGCGACAGGACCTTCGGCGCCCAGTCTTTTTGCACCGCCGGAGACGCCATCATCGCCGCGACCGAAGCGCTGGTCATGGTCAGCGGGCAAAGATGGCCGCATTCGAGCTGCGCCGTAAGATAGAAACGTGCTGCGCGAACCTTGTGCGACTGGCCTTTCGCATCCGGATCGGCCTGTGCGTCCCAGATAGAAGAATGCAGACCCGCCGACATCGAACGGCGCATCAACGCATGCCAGGCCGGGTGGAATTCGACCACGTCCAGCCGTTCACCGCGCGGCCCATGGGTGCGCAGTTGCGGTGTGCCCTGGTTTGCCATGCGCGCCAGTTCCTGCGCCTCATGCGAGGTGACGTAGCGGCCCATCTGCTCCAGATCCTCGCGCGTCGAGCGCGGCAGGCCGGAGGTCAGATCGACGATCAGCGGATCGGAACGATAAGCATTGATGCCGGACCAGAGGCTCGGCTGGTTCAGTTCAGCAAATGTATCGTCATTCCGGGTCGATTGGGTCATATTTCGCTTTTAGAGCATGAGGATTGCAAAAGGAAACCGGAAGTTTCGTCTCGCGAGATTAGCGCTGTAACGAGATTCGAATCAAATTGCATGGGGAACAAATGAGCTTATCCAAAGCCCACGCTTGCCCCTGAGCCACTCCCTCTTTATAGACGCCCTGACGAAATCCAGAGGGCAGCTTCATGGTCTTCTTTCCCCACCGCCACCTCATCGGCATCAAGGGCCTCACCGAGCAGGATATCACCTATCTTCTCGACAAGGCCGACGAGGCGGTGAAGATCAGCCTCCAGCGCGAGAAGAAGACATCGACGCTTCGCGGGCTGACGCAGATCAATCTCTTTTTCGAAGCCTCGACCCGCACGCAAGCCTCTTTCGAATTGGCTGGCAAGCGGCTGGGTGCCGACGTGATGAACATGTCGGTCGGCAACTCCTCGGTCAAAAAAGGCGAGACGCTCATCGACACGGCGATGACCCTGAACGCCATGCGCCCCGACGTGCTGGTCATCCGCCATTCCAGCGCCGGCGCCGCCGCGCTCTTGGCACAGAAGGTCTCCTGCTCCGTCGTCAACGCCGGCGACGGCCAGCACGAGCATCCGACGCAGGCGCTGCTCGACGCGCTGACCATCCGCCGCGCCAAGGGCAAGCTGTCGCGCATCATCGTGGCGATCTGCGGCGACGTGCTGCATTCGCGCGTCGCCCGCTCCAACATTCTGCTGCTGAATGCCATGGGCGCGCGGGTTCGGGTCGTGGCACCCGCCACCCTGCTGCCCGCCGGGATTGCGGATATGGGCGTTGAGGTCTTCCATTCGATGAAGGAAGGGCTGAAGGACGCCGATGTGGTGATGATGCTGCGCTTGCAGCGCGAACGCATGTCCGGTGCCTTCGTGCCTTCGGTGCGCGAATACTTCCATTTCTATGGGCTCGACGCAGAGACGCTGAAGGCCGCCAAGGAGGATGCGCTGGTCATGCATCCCGGCCCGATGAACCGTGGTGTCGAGATTGCCTCGGAAGTCGCCGACGGCCCGCAAAGCGTCATCGCCGAGCAGGTGGAAATGGGCGTCGCTGTGCGCATGGCAGTCATGGAGACGCTGCTGATCTCACAGAACCAGGGGCCGCGCACCGAGGGAGCTGGCGCATGAGCAACTCGATCGTCCTCCAGAACGTCCGCATCATCGACCCCTCGCGCAATCTCGATGAGGTCGGCACGATCATCGTCGCAAACGGCCTCATCGTCGCTGCCGGCAAGGACGCGAAGAGCCAGGCCGCACCGAAAGGCGCCGAAGTGCGGGATTGCACCGGCCTCGTCGCCGTTCCCGGCCTGGTCGATGCCCGCGTGCATGTCGGCGAGCCCGGCGGCGAGCATCGCGAGACCATTGCCTCGGCCAGCCGCGCGGCGGCGGCCGGCGGCGTTACCTCATTCATCATGATGCCGGACACCGATCCCGTCATCGACGACATCGCTCTGGTCGAATTCGTCAAGAAGACGGCGCGCGATACGGCTGTCGTCAATGTCTATCCGGCTGCAGCCCTCACCAAGGGCCTTGCCGGCGAGGAAATGACGGAAATCGGCCTCCTGCGCCAAGCCGGTGCCGTCGTCTTTACCGACGCGCATTCCGGTGTCCACGACACGCAGGTTCTGCGCCGGATCATGACCTATGCGCGCGAATTCGGCGCGGTCATTTCCTGCGAGACCCGCGACAAATATCTTGGCGCCAATGGCGTCATGCATGAGGGGCTGTTTGCAAGCTGGCTCGGCCTTTCCGGCATTCCGAAGGAAGCCGAGCTCATTCCGCTCGAGCGCGATCTGAGGATCGCTGCCCTGACCCGCGGCCACTACCACGCAGCGATGATTTCGGTGCCGGAATCGGCGGAGGCCATCCGCCTTGCCCGCTCTCGCGGCGCAAAGGTCACCTGCGGCATCTCGATCAACAATCTGGCGCTGAACGAAAACGACATCGGCGAATATCGCACCTTCTTCAAACTCTATCCGCCGCTACGTGCCGAAGACGACCGCATGGGGATGATCGAGGCACTGGCCGACGGCACGATCGACATCATCGTCTCCTCGCACGATCCGCAGGATGTGGACACGAAGCGCCTGCCGTTCGGAGAGGCGGAGGATGGCGCGGTCGGGCTGGAAACACTGCTCGCCGCAGCGCTTCGGCTCTATCACAGCGGCCATGTCAGCCTGATGCGGCTGATCGACGCCCTGTCGACGCGGCCGGCGCAGATCTTCGGTCTCGACGCCGGCACGCTGAAGCCGGGCGCGAAGGCCGATATCGCCTTGATCGATCTCGATGAGCCTTGGCTTGTCGCCAAAGACATGCTTCTGTCGCGCTCGAAGAATACACCGTTCGAAGACGCAAGAATGAGCGGCCGGGCCGTTGCAACCTATGTCGCGGGCAAGCTGGTTCACAGTCTCTAGGTGAAGCTGGGGCTTATAGGGAATAAGACGTGATGGCGGAATTCTGGACATGGCAGCTCACCCTGCCGACCGCACTGGCAGCAGCCGTTATCGGCTATCTCCTCGGCTCCATTCCCTTCGGCCTGGTTCTGACGCGCATGGCCGGTCTCGGCGATGTCCGCAATATCGGCTCGGGCAATATCGGCGCAACCAATGTGCTGCGCACCGGTAACAAAGGTCTGGCGGCGGCAACGCTGCTGCTTGATGCCTTCAAGGGCACGGTGGCAGTACTGATCGTCTCGCACTTCTTCGGCGAGGACGCAGGTATTCTCGCCGGCTTTGCCGCCTTCATCGGCCATATCTTTCCGGTCTGGATCGGCTTCAAGGGCGGCAAGGGTGTTGCGACCTACCTGGGTATTCTCCTCGGCCTCGCGCCGTTCATGGCTTTGATCTTCGCCATCGTCTGGCTGGTCATCGCCTTCACTACCCGCTACTCTTCTCTTTCCGCACTGGTTGCAACCCTTGTCATTCCGGTTGCATTGTGGATACTGGGCGCCGACAAGATCGCCGCCGTCATGGCGCTGATGACCGTTATCTCCTGGTACAAGCACCGGGCCAATATCATCAGGCTGACAGCCGGCACGGAAACCAAGATCGGAGCGAAGGGGTAATGGTCGCAGGCAGCGCAGGACGAAACGGAATTGCGCTGACGGAAAAACAAAGGATCGCCTGGCTCAGGCTCATCCGCTCCGACAATGTCGGCCCCTCGACCTTTCGCGATCTCATTCATCATTATGGCTCCGCTGAAGCCGCTCTCGCCGCCTTGCCGGACCTGTCGCAACGCGGTGGCGGGACGCGGGTGATCCGCATCGCCAGTGAGCAGGACGCGCTGCGCGAACTGGAGGCAGTGCATCGTTTCGGCGCCCGCTTCGTCGGCATCGGCGAGCCGGGCTATCCGCAGGCTCTGAAAGAGATCGACGGGGCGCCGCCGCTTCTGACTGTCAAAGGCAACCTGTCGGCAGCGGTTCGTCCGGCCATCGGCATCGTCGGTTCGCGCAATGCCTCGATCAGCGGCGCGAAATTCGCTGCCATGATCGCCCGCACCTGCGGCGAGGCCGGCTACGCCATCATCTCGGGCCTCGCCCGTGGCATCGATACGGCCGCGCACCGCGCCAGCCTTCGGACCGGCACAATCGCCGCCATGGCCGGTGGGCTCGACCAGCCCTACCCGCCTGAAAATGTCGGCCTGCTGAACGAGATATGGGACGGCGACGGCCTTGCCGTCAGCGAGATGCCGTTTGGCTGGGAACCCCGGGCGCGCGACTTCCCGCGCCGCAATCGGCTGATATCAGGCATTTCTCTCGGCCTCGTCGTGGTCGAGGCTGCGACACGCTCCGGTTCGCTGATCACCGCGCGCCTTTCCGGCGAATTCGGCCGACTGGTCTTTGCTGTCCCCGGTTCGCCGCTCGATCCGCGCTGCGAGGGCACCAATGGCTTGCTAAAGGACGGTGCGATGATCGTCACCCGTCCGGAGGATATCGTCGAAGCGCTGCGGCCATTGGCCGAACCCGACCTGTTTCGCTCGCAACTTGCGGAAACGCCGGTCGAAAAGAACGACAAGCCGTTGTCGCCACCGCCAGACGATACCGACCGCGATCAGATCGTCGACGCGCTCGGACCGACGCCCGTGGAGATCGACGACATTATCCGGCATACCGGCCTGTCGGTATCGTCGGTCCATTCCGTGCTTCTCGAACTGGACATGGCTGGGCGGCTGCATCGACATCCGGGCGGGCTGGTGTCGATCTCAATGCTGGATTGAAAGCATGGCCGATCATCCCGATATGATGGCTGCACCCCCGCCGGAAGCGTCGGCGAACATTTTTTCGGGATGTAATACAGATGCCATCCGGAAGGGATCGCGGCATCGAGCCGTTGGCAAAAATCGACATCGCCTCTTGACCGCGACGAATTCCCTGTCCATGTCGGAAGGCCGGGGAGCGAAAATACCCGGTTTCTCCCGCGCCTTTTTCCGGCGCGACCTCTTATTCAGAGATTTATGATGAACGTTGTAGTGGTGGAATCGCCTGCCAAGGCCAAGACAATCAACAAATATCTGGGACCCGGATATACGGTTCTTGCTTCCTTTGGCCATGTGCGAGACCTGCCCGCCAAGGACGGCTCGGTCCTGCCCGATCAGGACTTCGAGATGCTGTGGGAAGTTGACGCCGCTTCGCAAAAGCGGATGAAAGACATCGCCGATGCGATGAAAACCTCCGATGCCCTATTTCTCGCGACCGACCCGGATCGCGAAGGCGAAGCGATTTCCTGGCATGTGCTCGATCTTCTCAACAAGAAGCGTGTCATCAACGGCAAGCCCGTCAAGCGCGTCGTCTTCAATGCCATCACCAAGAAGGCCGTGCTCGACGCCATGGCCGACCCACGCGACATCGATGTGCCGTTGGTCGACGCCTATCTCGCCCGCCGCGCCCTCGACTATCTCGTCGGCTTCAACCTGTCGCCGGTGCTGTGGCGCAAGCTGCCCGGCGCTCGCTCGGCGGGTCGCGTGCAGTCGGTGGCGCTGCGCCTCGTCTGCGATCGCGAAACCGAGATCGAGCGCTTTATTTCCGAGGAATACTGGAATCTCTCGGCAATCCTGAAGACGCCGCGCGGCGACGAATTCGAGGCCCGGCTGGTGGCTGCCAATGGCAAGCGCCTGCAACCGCGTGCTGTCGGCAATGGCGAAGAGGCCGGCAATCTGAAGGCGCTGCTGGAAGGCGCCTCTTATGTCGTCGACACCGTCGAGGCAAAGCCGGTCAAGCGCAATCCGAGCCCGCCCTTTACCACCTCCACCCTGCAGCAGGCCGCTTCCTCCAAGCTCGGCTTCTCGGCCTCGCGCACCATGCAGGTCGCACAGAAGCTCTATGAAGGTGTCGACATCGGCGGCGAAACCGTCGGTCTCATTACCTATATGCGTACGGACGGTGTGCAGATGGCACCGGAAGCGATCGACGCGGCGCGGATCGCCATCGCCGATCAGTTCGGCAACCGCTACCTGCCGGAAAAGGCCCGCCTCTACTCGACCAAGGCGAAGAACGCCCAGGAAGCGCACGAAGCGATCCGCCCGACGGATTTCGACCGTACTCCGGATCGTGTGCGCAAATACCTCGATGCCGATCAGCTCCGGCTCTACGACCTCGTCTGGAAGCGTGGCATCGCCAGCCAGATGGCCTCGGCCGAGATCGAACGTACCACCGTCGAGATCCTCGCCGCCAATGGCGACCAGAAGGCTGGCCTGCGCGCCGTTGGCTCCGTGATCCGCTTCGACGGCTTCATCGCCGCCTATACGGACCAGAAGGAAGACGGCGAGCAGAGCGACGATGCCGACGACGAGGATGGCCGCCTGCCGGAGATCAATGCGCGCGAAAACCTCGCCAAGCAGAAGATCAACTCGACACAGCACTTTACCGAGCCGCCACCGCGCTATTCTGAGGCATCGCTGATCAAGAAGATGGAAGAGCTCGGCATCGGCCGCCCGTCGACCTATGCGGCAACGCTGGCGACGCTGCGCGACCGCGACTATGTGACGATCGACAAGCGCAAGCTGTTGCCGCAGGCCAAGGGCCGCCTGGTGACCGCGTTCCTCGAAAGCTTCTTCACCAAGTACGTCGAATACGACTTCACGGCCGATCTCGAAGAGAAGCTCGACCGCATTTCGGCCGGCGAATTGAACTGGAAGGATGTGTTGCGCGACTTCTGGCGCGACTTCTTCGCCCAGATCGAGGACACCAAGGAGTTGCGCGTCACCAACGTGCTCGACGCGCTGAACGAAGCGCTGGCGCCGCTGGTCTTCCCGAAGCGTGAAGACGGCAGCGACCCGCGCATCTGCCAGGTCTGCGGCACCGGCAACCTGTCGCTGAAGCTCGGCAAATACGGCGCCTTCGTCGGCTGCTCAAACTATCCGGAATGCAACTATACGCGCCAGCTCTCCTCGGATGGCGGCACTGAAGCCGAATCCTCGGGCTTGAGCGAACCGAAGGCGCTCGGCACCGATCCGGTGACCAATGAGGAGTTGACGCTGCGCTCCGGCCGTTTCGGACCCTATATCCAGCGTGGCGATGGCAAGGAAGCCAAGCGCGCCTCTCTGCCGAAGGGCTGGAAGCCGGAAGACATCGACTACGAGAAGGCGATGGCGCTGATCTCGCTTCCCCGCGATATCGGCAAGCATCCCGAAAGCGGCAAGATGATCTCATCCGGCATCGGCCGTTACGGGCCGTTCCTGCTGCATGACGGCAGCTACGCCAATCTCGAGACAGTGGAAGACGTCTTCACCGTCGGCCTCAACCGCGCCGTCACCGTTATTGCTGAAAAGCAGAGCAAGGGACCAGGCGGAGGACGCGGCACGCCGGCGGCCTTGAAGGATCTCGGCGCCCATCCCGATGGCGGCGGCTCGATTACGGTTCGCGATGGCAAATACGGACCCTATGTCAACTGGGGCAAGGTCAACGCCACTCTGCCGAAGGGTTCTGATCCGCAGGCTATCACGGTTGAAGAAGCGCTGGCGTTGATCGTTGCCAAGGCCGGCAAGTCCGGTGGTGGAAAGCCGGCCAGAGCGCCCGCCAAGGCCAAAGCCAAGACGGCAGCGGCCGCGAGCAAGACGACGAAGACCACCGCCAAGCCGAAAGCCAAAGCGGCCTCCAAGACGAAGACAACGAAGAAGAGTGCAGAGTGAGCAGAGAACCACGCGGCAGAAATTCATCGCCGGAGCAACGCTCCGGCAAGGTTGGCCGCGTGACGAAAAACAGCGGCGATGCAGAGCCGATGATGGCGATCATCCACGGCGTCCTGCCGCCGCGCGAGGTTCTCCTGCGCTTCATCGCCGATCATCCCCAACAAGCGTCCAAGCGGGAACTTGCCAAGGCTTTCGGGCTGAAGGGCGAGGCCCGCATCGAACTCAAGAGCCTCCTGCGCGAGCTTGAACAGGACGGCATGGTGCAGAAGAGCCGCAAGTCGCTCATCCGCCCCGGCGCACTGCCGCCGATCGCTGTTCTCGATATCACCACGCGCGACAAGGACGGCAGCCTGATCGGCCGCCCGACCGAGTGGCCGGAAGAAAACGGCGTGGCTCCGGCCGTGATGATCAAACAGTCTTCTTCGCCAGCCGGCCGCAACGGCAAGGGCAAGGCGCCCGTCGCCGGCATGGGTGACCGCATCCTCGCCAAGATCTTTTCGGCCGTCGATCGCGGCGGCCCTGCCTATACCGCCCGCATCATCAAGGTCATCGACAAGCGCCAGGGCGCGTCCATGGGTGTCTTCCGCGAGACACCGGGCGGCGGCGGACGGCTGATGCCGATCCAGCGGCGCGGCGAGGAAATGGTAATCGATCCGGAATATACCGGCGATGCCAAGGACGGCGATCTGGTCGAGGTCGAAGTGGCCCGTCTCGGCCGTTTCGGCCTGCCGCGCGCCAAGGTTCTGTCGATCGTCGGCTCGGTCGCATCGGAAAAGGCGATCTCGATGATCGCCATCTATGCACATGGCATTCCGCATGTTTTCCCGCAGGCCGTCACCGCCGAGGCGGACGCAGCCAAGCCCGCTACCATGTCGCATCGCGAGGATTGGCGCAGCCTGCCGCTGATCACCATCGATCCGGCCGATGCCAAGGACCATGATGACGCCGTCTATGCCGAAATGGACCCGTCACCCGACAATCCGGACGGCGTGATCATCACCGTCGCCATCGCCGACGTCTCCTGGTATGTGCGCCCCAAGTCGGCGCTGGATCGCGAGGCCCAGAAGCGCGGCAATTCGGTCTATTTCCCGGACCGCGTCGTGCCGATGTTGCCCGAGCGCATCTCCAACGATCTCTGCTCGCTCAAGGAAGGCGTCGACCGCCCTGCCCTTGCCGTGCGGATGGTCTTTTCCAAGGAAGGCCGGAAAGCCGGCCACACCTTTCATCGCATCATGATGAAGAGTGCCGCCAAGCTGTCCTATCAGCAGGCGCAGGCGGCGATCGATGGCCAGCCGGACGACAAGACCGGGCCGATGCTGGAGCCCATCCTGAAGCCGCTGTGGCACGCCTACAAGATCATGCAGCGTGGCCGCGAACGGCGTCAGCCGCTCGAACTCGACATGCCGGAACGCAAGATCCAGCTGAAGCCGGATGGCACGGTCGATCGCGTCATCGTGCCGCCGCGTCTCGACGCCCATAAGCTCATCGAAGAAATGATGATCCAGGCGAACGTCGCCGCCGCCGAGACGCTGGAGAAAAAGAAGCAGGCGCTCATCTATCGCATCCATGACGGCCCGACACTTGCCAAGCAGGAAGTGCTGCGCGAATTTCTCGCTACACTCGACATCACGCTTGCCAAGGGCGGCAATGTCCGCGCCAACAGCTTCAACGGCATCCTGGCAAAGGCCGAGGGCACGCCGCACCAGACCATGGTCAACGAGATGGTGCTGCGCTCGCAGAGCCAGGCAATCTACAGCCCCGACAATATCGGGCATTTCGGCCTGAACCTGATGAAGTACGCGCATTTCACCTCGCCGATCCGCCGCTATGCGGACCTGATCGTGCATCGCGCCCTTGTCGGCTCGCTCGGCTTCGGCGAGGGCGGCATCACGCCGGACGAGGAAGCAGTGCTCGACGATATCGCCGCCGAGATCTCCACCTTCGAGCGCCGCGCCATGGCGGCCGAGCGCGAAACAGTCGACCGGCTGATCGCCCATCATCTTGCCGGGCGTGTCGGCGAGGAATTCGAGGCACGCGTCGGCGGCGTCACCAAGTCGGGACTATTTGTCACCCTGCCCGACTATGGCGCCGATGGTTTCATCCCTATATCCACGCTCGGCTCCGACTATTTCATCTATGATGAGGCGCATCAGGCGCTGACGGGTGAAAAGACCGGGCTCGGCTTTCGCCTCGGCGACAGCGTGACGGTGCGCCTAGTGGAAGCGATCCCGCTTGCCGGTGCCCTGCGCTTCGAAATGTTGAGCGACGGCCGCGCCATGCCGACAGCGATGCGCTCCTTCCACAAGGCGACGCGCCGTAACACCAGTCCGGCGCGCAAGGCACCGGGAACAAGGCCACCGCGCGGCCGCCGATAGACGGCTGCTGCCGGCAGGAAGGAAACGTTCATGACGAGCAGCCCGTCCGATTCCACGATCCGCTATGGCGGTCCCGACGAGGCTGAACGACCGCTGGGGCGCTCCATCATGCGCGGCTTACTGAACCGCTGTCCACGCTGCGGCACGGGCAAGCTCTTCCGTGCCTTCCTGAAGCCGGTCGACCGCTGCGCCGCCTGCGGCGAGGAAATATTCCACCAGCGCGCCGACGACCTGCCACCTTATCTGGTGATCCTTGTGCTCGGCCATGTCGTGGTCGGCGGTTTTATGATGACGGATATGGCTTTTCATCTGCCCGTATGGGTCCATCTCGCCATTTGGGCGCCGATCACGGTGATCACCGCGCTGGCCATCATCCAGCCGATCAAGGGTGGCGTCATCGGTCTGCAATGGGCGCTGAGGATGCATGGCTTCGGCGGCCATGACGACAGCCCGGATGAATGGGATCAGGGGAACAACCGCTCTTGAACACCGCGCTCGAACGGATATCGCCAGCCTTATCGGCCGGCCAGGGTCGGCATGTGCCGCTACAGCCGTCGGTCATGACCGGTATGGAATCATCGCATATTGGTGATTCGCGCGAATTGCCTGATCTCCAACGGCTTGACATCGGCGGCGTTTCTTGTCTGAACATGCCGGGCGTCGAAAGGATCATTCTGGAGGGTACGACCGATCCCATGAGAGCCGAACCGTCACCTGGATTTGGCCGTGCCGTGCCTTTCTATCCCCCCGCGTCGCGAATGATTCGTTCGCCAAATGCTCTAAGGATCAATTCATGACTGAACAGACGAACGGCAAGGCCGGCCATGTCGAAGAAATTCACTGGCCTTCGCTCGTCGCCGCGATTTCGTCCGTTTCGGCTGTCGGCATCGCCATCGGCCTCGGCCTCCCGCTCCTCAGCATCATCCTGGAAAAACGCGGCATTCCCTCGAGCCTGATCGGCCTGAACACGGCGATGATGGGGGTCGCCGCGGTGATCGCGGCTCTGATCACCACGAAGCTCGCCCATCGCTTCGGCGTCACACAGACGATGATATGGGCCGTCGTGCTGTCGGCACTGAGTTCCCTCGGCTTTTACTACGCTGATAATCTGTGGCTCTGGTTTCCGTTGCGCCTGATCTTTCACGGCTCGACGACGACCCTGTTCATCCTGTCGGAATTCTGGATCAATGCCGCTTCCCCACCCTCCAAGCGAGGTTTCGTGCTCGGCATTTATTCCACGGTTTTTTCGCTCGGCTTTGCCGCTGGGCCCCTGCTGTTCTCGCTGGTCGGCAGCGAGGGGCTGATGCCGTTTGCCATCGGCGCCTGCATCATTCTCGCCGCGGCCATACCGATCTTCATCGCCCGCAACGAGAGCCCGATCGTCGACGAGAAGCCGGAGCTGCATTTCGTCCGCTACATCTTCCTGGTGCCGACAGCCACGGCTGCCGTCTTCGTGTTCGGTGCGGTGACCGTCGGCGGCGGATCCTTGTTCACCAGCTATGCCACTCGCCTGGGCTTCAACGAATCACAGGCAGCCCTGCTGCTGACGGTGATGGGCGTCGGGAACTTCATCTTTCAGATCCCGCTTGGGCTGCTTGCCGACCGTATGCACGACAAGCGGCCGTTGCTGTCGATCATGGCGACGATCGGGTTCGTCGGCGCGCTTCTGCTGCCCTCGCTGGCCTCGAACTGGATGCTTCTGGCAGTCATCCTGCTGTTCTGGGGCGGCTGCGTCTCCGGCATGTATACGGTAGGCCTCAGCCACCTCGGAACGCGCCTGACGGGCTCTGATCTGGTCGCTGCCAATGCCGCGTTCGTTTTCTGCTATGCGATCGGTATGGTCCTTGGGCCTCCGACCGTCGGCACCGCCATGGATATCGCCAGCCCCAGTGGTTTTGCCTGGGCGATCGCCTTTTTCTTCGGCCTTTATGTCCTGCTTTCGGGGATACGGCTGCTTTTCATGGGCAAGAGGGGTTGACTTTTTGGGCGCGATTTGTAGTTTCGCGCCAGAATTTGCCGTGGACCTCCGCACTGGCCGTCCACGGCTTTCATTTTTCTTAAAGGCAGGACGACCATGGCCAAGGCTACCACTATCAAGATCAAGCTGCTGTCGACGGCCGACACCGGTTTCTTCTACGTTACGACGAAGAACAGCCGTACGATGACGGACAAGATGACGAAGACCAAGTACGACCCGGTTGCTAGGAAGCACGTCGAGTTCAAGGAAACGAAGATCAAGTAAGTTTCCTAAACTTCTGGTTACAGAAAAAGGCGCAACCGCAAGGTTAGCGCCTTTCTCTTTTCGGACCCGCTTTCCTGTGCAAAACGTCACGAGGGCGCCGACGATCAGGGGATCCTAAAACGCATCTCGCTGATATTTAAGGCCAAAGAAAAACGCCGCCTCCCAAAGGAAGAGCGGCGTTTTAAATTGGGGGCCGGCTAGCCTGCAAAACGGCACGAGGAACCGCTTGAAATTGCCTGCCAGCCGACCGACCCCACGACCCAGGAGATGCGGCGGACCTGAGCATCATGGGGTATTCTCAAAACCCTCTCGGGTTATCTCTGTACGGGACTAAATTTGCGCGAAATCAAAAGAAAATCAACAAATTCTTAATGATAAAAAATTCTGCTCTGGCCGAATGGTTAAAATTCCCGCTTTTACCCAATTTCATCCATAGAAAAGATAACAATCCCGAAGCGAGTACATCCGAAAAACGAAGAGATAATTAGCGTATACATAGCAAATTCGAACGGGAGATATTTAAGTACAATTTCATACTATGGTGACAGGCATATTATGAGTGGCGTCCTCATGGTTTTTCACCCGTTCGATTTCAGAGCCATCAAGCATATCGTGTACAATACGTTATCGGGCATTGGGTCATTGCCGGCAGCCAAGCATTTCGGTCAGATTATACAGCAATTATAACGTTTATTCTGCGGCAGAAATTAGTGTGCATATAATTGTGGAAGCATGGTTCTAAATTTTTGATTGTTGTTCAAAACCCCGAAATGCCCATGGATATTGAAGGGTACCAGATCCGGGACGGCATCATTTCGGATCAGGCGGCCGCGGCAACGACCCGATTGCGGCCTGCCTTCTTGGCTTCATAAAGGGCAAGGTCAGCCTGCTTCATCAACTGCTCGGGCGTCTCTATGGTTTCCAGGCGGGACGAAATGCCGAATGAAGCGGTGATGTTGAGCGCGGCGCCCGTTTCCCGCAGCGTGACTGGCACGGTTTCCACCGCCGCGCGCAGACGCTCGGCAACGACGGCGGCAACCTCGGGAGGCGTATCCGGCATCACCACGACGAACTCCTCGCCGCCATAACGGCAGGCCAGGTCAGCACCGCGCACGGTGGAGCGGATACGAGCGGCAAATTCCTTCAGGACTTCATCGCCCGCGTCATGGCCATGGGTATCGTTCACCAGCTTGAAGCGGTCGATGTCGGTGATCAGGATCGAGAGCGGCCGGCCCCGCGCCAGCGAGCGGTTGAACAGGATCTTCAGGTGATTGTCGAGATAGCGCCTGTTGTTGAGGCCCGTGAGCGCGTCGGTGACGGCAAGCTCGATCGTGTGCTGCATGCTGGCACGCAAACGATCATTATAACGCTTGCGGCGGATCTGCGTCAGGCTGCGAGCAACCAGCTCGTTCGGATCCAGGGGCCGGACGATATAGTCATTGACGCCGAGGTCGAGCGCCCGGACGATCATCTCGTCAGCCCCCTGCTCCGTCACCAGCAGCACCGGCAGGAAGCGCGTGCGCTCCAGCGAGCGAAGCTGTGAGCAAAGCCGCAACGGGTCGTAATCGTCGAAATTGGAGTTGACGATGACGAGCTCGAACGGCTTTTCCGCAGCCTCGAACAAGGCGGCCTGCGGATCGGAGGTTGCCGTCACCTGGGCGATCGGTTTCAGGGCGCGGATGATGCGCTCCTGTGAATTGGCCCGGCCATCGACCAGGAGGACTTGGCCAGTTTCGTCAACGCGGCCATCCCCCAGGCGCAGCAGATCCTCGATGCCGAAATTGCGGGCCGTCTCGTTGCGCATCCGCAGCTCGTCGCTCAGCGTCTTCAGGCGCAACAGGCTTTTGACGCGCGAGATAAGCTGCAGGTCGTTCACCGGCTTGGTCAGGAAATCGTCGGCACCGGCTTTCAGCCCACGCACGCGGTCGGTCGGCTGATCCAGCGCGGTGACCATGACGACGGGGATATGCGAGGTGCGCGGATCGGACTTCAACCGCTCGCAGACGTCGAAACCATCCATGCCGGGCATCATGATGTCGAGCAAGACGAGATCGACCTGCGTGCTGTCGCAGATGGCCAGCGCCTTCAAGCCATCCTCGGCGGTCAGCACCTCGAAATACTCCGCCAGCAGCCGCGCTTCGAGAAGCTTCACATTGGCGGGGATGTCGTCAACTACCAGGATGCGCGCGGTCATCGGTCTTTCCCCACGCTCAGGCGTCGCCCAGATAAGTCTTGATGGTCTCTATGAATTTCGGAACGGAGATTGGCTTCGAGACGTAGGCTTCGCAGCCGCCCTGGCGGATGCGCTCTTCGTCACCCTTCATCGCAAAGGCGGTAACCGCGATCACCGGAATGACGTGCAAATCGTCATCCTCCTTCAGCCATTTCGTCACTTCCAGCCCCGAAACTTCGGGAAGCTGGATGTCCATCAGGATCAGGTCCGGGCGGTGTTTACGAGCCAGATCAAGGGCTTCCATGCCGTTCCGCGTCTGGATCGTGGTGTAGCCTGACGCCTCGATCAGATCGCGAAAGAGCTTCATATTCAGCTCGTTGTCTTCTACAATCATCACTTGCTTAGGCATGGAGAGCTGTCCCTGCATTCGGTATTGCATCCACTTGCTGAAAATATAAGGTCGCGACAAATCGATTCCAAAAATATTTGAATCGGACATTAGCGGCATTTGGTTGAAAAATAGGTAACTTACCTCTCAAAATGCAAAGTAACTTCAAGAACTCCAAGAAGGCGGCCGCCGATCCGCAGGAGACTGCGATCGCGGTACTTGGCTGGCTCGCCAACGAGCCGGATATGTTCGGCCGCTTCCTGGCCCTGACCGGCGTCGAACCGGCACAGGTGCGCAACGCCATCAACGAACCGGCCTTTCTTGCGGGCATGCTGGATTTCCTGATGAACCACGAGCCGACCTTGCTCGCTTTCAGTGAGGCAAGCGGAATGGCGCCGGAGACTGTTATGGCTGCTGCGGCGCATTTTTCACCGCCCGGCCTCTCCTCGGGAGAATATTGACGATGGACGCTCCGATCGAACTGGATATGTCGCATGTCCGCCTGGGAGACCGGCCGCTGGTCGTCTGCGATGTCGATGATGTGGTGCTGCATTTTTTTGCGCCTTTCCTGGTCTTTCTCGATGCCGAGGGCCATGAATTCCTGCCGCGTTCTTTCCGGTTGACCGGCAATATCATTTCGAAGACCAATGGCGCGGCTCTGGAGGAAAAGGACGTCCATCGCCTGATCGAGGCTTTTTTCGAAGCGCAGGAACAGTGGCAGACGCCGCTCGACCGTGTCGTCGAGGCCCTCGGCGATTTCTCGAGGGACGCCGACGTCGTGTTCCTCACCGCCATGCCGCCGCAATTCTGGGCCCAGCGCCGCCGCCTTCTCGACCGGCTCGGCCTTGCCTATCCGCTCATCGCCTCGCTGCAGCCGAAGGGGCCGATCGTGCAGACCCTGCACGGCGCTCGCCCCCTCCCCGTCGCCTTCGTGGATGACATGGCGCATAATCTGCATTCGGTTCGCGACCATGTCGAAAGCTGCCTTCTGATCAATCTGAAGCCGGATTCGATCGTGCATCGCATGGCTCCAACCGTGGCCGCCGATATTCCCCAGACGAACGACTGGGCTGAAGCCGCGCCATTGATCCACGCCCATATCGCCCGCTGACCACAGCCGCGGCGCCATCAGAGAATGAGGCGCATCAAGGGTCGCCCATCCTTTCGTTTCGCCACTTCGGAAAATCCGGCGGCCTCGAATATGCTGAGCGAGCCGACATAGAGGCCGACGGATTTCGACTGTTTCGTCCGTTCGATCGGACAGCCTTCCAGAATACGCGCGCCGGAGGCCTTGGCGAAATTCACCGCCTCCGACAGCATGCGATGGCTATATCCCTTGCCGCGATCGCGCGAATTCATGAAGAAGCAGCTGACGGCCCAGACGGAGGCGTCTTCGGCATCGGCCGGCTCGATCGGCCGTGACACGGTTTTCGGGGAGTTCCACTGCGGCAGTTCCGAGCGCGGACCGACCTGCGCCCAGGCGACTGGCCGTTCACCGATATAGCCGAGAATGCCGAGCGACGGACCGGCGGCGACCCTCGCCTGCATGAACGCCTTTTTGGCATTGCCATCCATCGTCTTACGGTCGGATGTCGGAATGCGGAAATAGGTGCACCAGCAACCATAGCAGGCGCCGCTCGGCCCGAAGAGCGTTTCGAAATCGTTCCAGCGATCCGACGTCAGGGGCAGCACTTTCAATTCATCCAACATCCCCTCCTTTGTCGTTTTTCCGCCTTGAGACTCGCGAGCTTAGAACATAAGGTGGCGATGTTCAATTTTTGTTCTCGTTTCATGACCAGCGCGCCCGACAAAATTTCAGGTTTTTGCCGCGATTGCTTGAGCGAGCAATTGAGCGAGCGAACGCGTTGCCGTGCCTGCGGCAGTCCGCGCCTTGTGTATCACCGTGAACTCTACGACCTGACGCTGGCGCATATCGATTGCGACGCCTTTTATGCCTCCATCGAAAAGCGTGACAATCCGGAGCTGGCCGACAAGCCGGTCATTATCGGTGGCGGCAAGCGCGGTGTCGTATCCACCGCCTGCTATATCGCTCGCATCCATGGCGTCCGCTCAGCCATGCCGATGTTCAAGGCGCTGGAAGCCTGTCCGCAGGCGGTCGTCATCCGCCCCGACATGGAGAAATATGTTCGCGTCGGCCGCGAGGTGCGAACGCTGATGCAGGAGCTGACGCCGCTGGTGCAGCCGCTTTCGATCGACGAGGCATTTCTGGAGCTCGAGGGCACGCAGCGCCTGCATCATGACCCGCCGGCGCGGATCCTGGCGAAATTCGTCAAGCGCATCGAAAGCGAGATTGGCATCACCATCTCGGTCGGCCTCTCCTATTGCAAGTTCCTCGCCAAGGTGGCGTCCGATCTGCAGAAGCCGCGTGGTTTTTCAGTGATCGGGCGGGAGGAGGCACTGTCGTTTCTAGAACCCCGCCCCGTGACGACCATCTGGGGCGTCGGCAAGGCATTCGCGGCGACACTGGAAAGCAACGGCATCCGCACCATCGGCCAGTTACAGACCATGGAGGAAGGCGATCTGATGCGCCGCTATGGCGTTATCGGTCAAAGGCTTTTCCGCCTGTCGCGCGGCATCGACGACCGCACCGTGCATCTGAATGACGAAGCGAAAAGCGTATCGGCGGAAACGACCTTTTTCGACGACATTTCCCGGCACGAAGACCTCGTGCCGATCCTGCGCGATCTCTCGGAAAAAGTGTCGCGCCGCCTGAAGCGTGGCGACATCGCAGGGCACACCGTCGTGCTGAAGCTGAAATCGGCGGATTTCAAAAGCCGCACGCGCAACCGCCGCCTGGAAGACCCGACTCAGCTTGCCGACCGCATCTTTCGCACAGGCCTGCGATTGCTCGAACATGAGACCGACGGGACGAAATTCCGCCTGATCGGCATCGGCGTCACCGATCTCTGCGACGCCGCCCGCGCCGATCCACCGGATCTGATCGACGAACAGGCGACCCGCCGCGCGGCAGCCGAGGCGGCAATGGACAAGCTCAGGGAAAAATTCGGCAACAAGACCGTCGAGACCGGCTACACATTCGGCGGCAAGCGCGGAACGTGAGAGAGGGGCGGCAGCATGTCCGGCTCTTCATCGAAAAGTGCGGCGCGATTGGCGAGCGCCTGCTTGTAATCCGGCCTGATCGCAATCGCATCATCATAGCTCGCCAGTGCCTCGTCGGGGCGCCCCAGGTGGCGCAATGCGTTGCCCTTGTTATTGTGGGCGACAGCATGGTCCGGCTCCAGGGCGATGGCGCGATCATAGCGGATGACGGCGGCCTCGAAATTCCGGGTCGCGGCAAGGATATTGCCGTAGGAGCAATGGACGGCAGCGGAATCGGGACGGAGCTCCAGTGCCCGCCCGATCTCGGCCTCCGCCTCCCTGGCCTCGCCGCGCAGCAGCAGCAGTATGCTCAGCCGATGCACCGCATCGAAATCTCCGGGATTTTCGGCGATCGAAACGCGGCATTGCCTTTCCGCCTCAGCACGGTCCACGGCGCCCTGATCACCGGCTGCGGCGTCGTCGGACCAGATTGCCTGCCAGAGCGTCCGTGACGCCATGATGTCACGGTAGAGGGCCAATGCCTTGCCATGCGTGGGCTCGACGGCAAGGATCTGCCGGCAGCCGATCTCGGCATCGCTGTGATCACCGGCGGCATGCAGATCTTTGACGCGGGCAAGTACAAGCGGCAGACAATGCGGATCGAGCCGCTCGCCCAGATTCCACTCCGTTCTCGTGTCGATCCGATAGTGCTCGATGCGCCGGCTAACGGAGCCGAAAATATACTTATGGGCATAATTGCCCGCGCCGAGATCGTAGATACGAAAGCCATTCTCGATCGCCCAGCGGATCGTATAGGCGTGCAACATCAAGCCTGGGGACATATCCCGGATCGTCACGTCTCGGGCGCTGAGGAAGCAGATCAGGCTCTTCCTGGGGTGGTCAAGAAGGATAGCGGAGGCCGCGATCGGTGTCTCGTCCTGCCGCAAGATCGGCAGAAAGAGATCGGCGCCGCAATCCGGCAGAACCGACCGGGCATTGTCGAGGACGTAGTGCGCATGGCCTGGATCGCGCTGTCCCCATTGCCTCTTCCAGAGGCCCAGCAACGCCGCCAAGTCGTCCCCAGCAGTTCCACTGTCGCCATGGGTCACCCGGAGCGCCGTTGAGCTATCCAGCTTGCGCAGGCCAAGACGAACATTGCGCCGTATTCGTGGACGAAGTTTTTCGCTGAGGAAGGATTCGAAATCCGCCGGTAGCGTCACATGGAGATGGATCTCGGGGTCGACCCGGTCCGTCGCATTCTGAATGCGCGCGGGGTGCCGGACCCTGTCACCGGTAAAATCCTCGGGCGGGAAATGGTCAATGAAAAGTCCGATCCGCGCGGATGACCGATCAATACCGTCCAGATGCAGGCTGCGCCAATGAAAGCTGCGGATGTGCTCCGCAAAAGCCAGGGCCGATGCGTCAGCATGGGCCGCATCACAAAGAATGCCGGTATAGGGAGCGAAGTAGGAACCGCCCATGGCGATGATATTATAGAAGCCCTTGCCTCGATCGAGGCCAGTGCCGAGCTGGATCGGGAAGAAAGCGACATAGGTGTCGTCAGCCTCCTCCTTCGCCGCCAGCACGAACCAGGGCAAGTTGCGTGAAGAAAACCAGCTCGATATCCAGGTCCAGGACAAAAAGCTGTGTGCTTCCGGGTCGATCTCATAGATCCGATCCCAGTTGCCTTTCAACGCTTGCAGATCTTCCAGCGTTTCGATCACGTCCACTTGCATGTCGAACCCCCATCCGGCTCCACATTCTGTAATTTAAGAATTACATAAAACACATCTTGCCGCAATTGCGCTGATTGGGCAGGTCTTTTCGTGGTGAATCGTCGAAAAAGCATTTCGAATAGGCGGCTTGTCTTCAAGTCTTCCTTAAACTTCGAAGTCTAGTCTGCACCAATACGAGTATTGCGTTTTGGTATGTGTATGAAGCGGCGTTTTCTTTTCGGACTTGGCCTGTTATCGGCCACAGCCCTCGTTTACCCTGCCCTTGCGGCGGACGACGTCCGCACGTTGCAGATCGTCGTGTCGAAGGATCGGCAGTCGCTGGCCGTCTATGACGGCGACAAGGTGGTGGCGACGTCGAAGGTTTCGACCGGCAAGCGTGGCCACACGACACCGAGCGGCATCTTCTCCATTCTGGAGAAGGAGGTCTATCACGAGTCCAACCTCTATTCGAACTCGCCGATGCCCTTCATGCAGCGGCTGACATGGTCCGGTATCGCGCTGCACGAATCCAATTCAGTGCCGAATTATCCCGCATCACATGGCTGCGTGCGCATGCCCAGGGCTTTTGCCAAGATGCTCTACCAGATGACCGAGCGCGGCGTGCATGTCGTCATCGCCGACCATCCGCTGGTGCCGCAGCCTTTCGAACATGCCATGTTGTTCCAGCCCGAGGCCGCACCCGCTTCCGTGCTGTTCTCCGATCTCGAGCTGCGCCCGACGACAGCTGTCTTCATCCCACAGGCGAAACCGGTGCAGGTCGCCACGACCGATACAGCCGCCTTGCCGATCCCGCCGGCCGCACGGGCAGCGCAGCCGGTCGCTCAAGCTCCACTGAGCATCCTGATGACCCGCCGGGGACTGCGCGAAAACGTTCGCGATCTACAGGGTCTGTTGAACGACATGGGCTTTGCGACCGGCACGCCTGACGGCTTGCTTGGACCGGCGACCGTGCAGGCGATCGGGGACTTCAAGAAGGCGCACGACATCATGACATCGGGCAGCCTTGTCAGCCCGGCGCTGATGAAGGCGGTCTATGCCGCCGCCGGCAAGGGCGAGCCGCCGAACGGCACCATCATGGTTCGCCAGAATTTCAAGCCGCTGTTCGAGGCGCCCGCGATCATTACGGATCCGCAGGAAGCGCTCGGCACGCATTTCTTCACTGCAAATGCGATCGACAGGATCAACGGCAAGGCGGACTGGTTCGGCGTGACGCTGGAGGACGATCTCTCCAAGGCTACAAAAAAACGGCTTGGTATCACCAGTGAAGAGCAGGCGCAATCGCTCGACGCCGCCGACCGCGCGCTGAACCGCATTACCATACAGGACGACATCAGGCGCGAGATCGGCGACCTGCTGACCGCAGGGTCGTCGCTGACGATTTCCGACACCGGCGTAGGCCCTGAAACCGGCAACGGCACCGATTTCATCACCATCACCAATAGCGGCGCGCTGGGGAAAAAGGGCTAGACCAGCTCCACATCGATGACGCCGGGTGCCGTGCGCAGCGCGGCCGCGATCTCCGGCGTGATGCGGTATTTGTCTTGCAGCACCACCTCGACTTCGCGCTTACCCTCCTCCTTGATGACGATGAAGGAGACCAAGCCATCGCCCTTGGCGTTGAGATGCGCCGCCACCGCCTTCAGCGGGCCGGAATCGCGCACGTAAACGCGCAGCGCCTTCTGCATCTGCAGCGACTTTTCTTCCAGCGACTGGGCCGTCTGCAGCCGCAGGCTGATGCCTTCCGGCCGTTCGTCGGCCTGGGCCGTTATGACGAAGGATTTACCCACTTCGAGAACGTCGCGATATTGATTGAGCACTTCTGAGAACAGTACCGCTTCAAACTGGCCCGAAGCGTCGGAGAAGACGAAGATGCCCATCTTGTTGCCGGTGCGCGTCTTGCGTTCCTGTTTGGAGATGACCGTGCCAGCCAGACGGCCATTGCTGGCCCCCTGCTTCACCGCCGCCGAGAAGTCGGCAAAGTTCTGCACGCGCATCTTGTCCAGCACGCTCTTGTAGGTGTCGAGCGGATGGGCCGTCAGATAGAAGCCAAGAACCTGGAATTCGCGCAGCAGCCGTTCCGAGGCGAGCCAGGGTGTGAACGGCGAAAACGAGATCTTCTCAGGCCCCGAAGCGGCACTTCCGAACATATCGTGCTGGCCGCTGCGCTTGTTTTCCTGCGCAACCTGCGCATAACCCATGATCCGGTCGATCCCGCCGATCAGTTGCGCGCGGTCGATCTCGAAACAATCGAAGGCGCCGGCGGAAATCAGGCTTTCCAGCACACGGCGGTTGATCTGCTTCGGATCGATGCGCAGGCAGAAATCCTCGATACCGGCGAAAGGCTGGTCGCCGCGGACTTCGACAATATGGTCGACGGCGGATTCGCCGACACCCTTGAGGGCGGCCAAGGCGTAATAGATGCGGTTCTCGCCCGTCTCGAAACGGCGGAACGAGGTCTGGATCGACGGCGCGATGACTTCGATACCGAGACGCTTGGCATCCTGGCGGAAGTCGTTGACCTTTTCGGTGTTCGCCATATCGAGCGTCATCGACGCCGCGAGGAACTCCACCGGATAATGCGCCTTCATATAGGCTGTCTGATAGGAGACGATGGCATAGGCGGCGGCGTGCGATTTGTTGAAGCCGTAATTGGCGAACTTGGCCAGCAGATCGAAAATGACGTCCGATTGGCCCTTCGACACACCGTTCTTGACTGCGCCGTCGACGAAACGCTCGCGCTGCTGGTCCATTTCCGCCTTGATCTTCTTACCCATGGCGCGGCGCAGAAGATCGGCCTCGCCGAGCGAATAACCAGAGAGCACCTGGGCGACCTGCATCACCTGCTCCTGGTAGACGATGACGCCCTGGGTTTCCTTCAGAAGGTAGTCGATGGTCGGATGGATCGATTCGATCTCTTCCTCACCATGCTTGCGGGCATTGTAAACCGGGATGTTCTCCATCGGACCGGGACGATAGAGCGCCACGAGCGCGATGATATCCTCGATGCAGTCCGGGCGCATGCCGATCAGCGCCTTGCGCATGCCCGCACTTTCCACCTGGAACACGCCGACCGTCTCGCCGCGCGAGAGCATGTCGTAGGTCTTCTTGTCATCGAGCGGGATACCGGCGAGATCGATGCTGATGCCGCGCTTGGCGACGAAATCGACAGCTGTCTTCAGGACCGTGAGCGTCTTCAGGCCGAGAAAGTCGAACTTCACCAGGCCGGCCTGCTCGACCCATTTCATATTGAACTGGGTGACCGGCATGTCGGAACGCGGATCGCGATACATCGGCACCAGCTTCGACAGCGGCCGATCGCCAATAACGATGCCGGCGGCGTGTGTCGAGGCGTGGCGATAGAGGCCCTCGATCTTCTGGGCGATGTCGAGCAGGCGGGCGACGACCGGTTCCTTGTCAGCCTCCTCCTGCAGACGCGGCTCTTCCTTGATCGCCTGGTGCAGAGGTGTCGGACTGGCGGGGTTGTTCGGCACCAGCTTGCAGATCTTGTCGACCTGGCCATAGGGCATTTCCAGCACGCGACCGACGTCGCGAAGGGCGGCGCGCGCCTGCAACGACCCGAAGGTGATGATCTGCGCCACCTGCTCGCGGCCATATTTGGCCTGGACATAGCGGATCACCTCTTCACGGCGATCCTGGCAGAAGTCGATGTCAAAGTCCGGCATCGACACGCGCGATGGGTTGAGGAAGCGCTCGAACAGCAGCGAGAAGCGCAAGGGATCGACGTCCGTAATCGTCAGAGCATAAGCAACCAGCGATCCCGCGCCCGAACCACGGCCCGGCCCGACCGGAATATCGTGCCGCTTGGCCCATTTGATGAAGTCCGCAACGATCAGAAAGTAGCCGGGGAATTTCATGCCCTCGATAACGCTGAGCTCGAATTCCAGCCGCTCCCGATAATCCTTTTCCACATAGCCCGGCGCCATGCCGAGCGAGGCGAGACGCTGATCCAGACCCTCAACCGCCTGTGCGCGCAACTCCGCCGATTCGGCGCGATCGGCCTCCTCCTCATTGTCGGTGGCGCCGGTGAAGCGCGGCAGGATCGGCTTGCGGGTCTTCAGAACGAAAGAACAGCGCCGCGCAATCTCGACGGTATTTTCCAGAGCCTCCGGCAGATTGGCAAACAGCTTCGCCATATCGGCGCGGCTCTTCAGATAATGATCCGGCGTCAGGCGGAACCGGGTGTCGTCCGAAACGATGGCGTTGTGAGCAACGGCCATCAGCGCGTCATGGGCATCGTAATCGTCACGGGTCGGGAAGAAGGCCTCGTTGGTGGCGACCAGCGGCAGCTCATGCTCATAGGCGAGCGCGATCATCCTCTGTTCGTGGCGACGGTCATAGGTACCGTGACGCTGCAGCTCGACATAAAGCCGGTCGCCGAACAAGCGCTTGAGTGCCAGAAGCCGTGACAACGCCAGGGGCGCATGCCCCTCCTTCAGCGCCATGTCGACCGGACCGCCGAGCGATCCCGTCAGCGCAATCATGCCCTCCGTGCCGATCTCCTCCAACCAGGAGGCGGTGACATGGACAGCCTGATTGCCTTCGCCACCGAGATAAGCGCGGCTGACAAGGTCAACCAGCCGCTCATAACCGCGATCAGTGGCGGCAAGCAATACGATAGACGGCAGTTTGGCCAAGGCCTGCTGCGGGCCTCGCTTCTCGCCCTCGACACCATCCTCCATATCGATCGACACCTGGCAGCCGATGATCGGCTGCAAGCCCTCATCCATTGCCTTCTGGGAGAACTCCAGCGCGACGAAAAGATTGTTAGTGTCGGTGACTGCGATGGCCGGCTGATTGTCGCCGACCGCCTTGGCAAGGATCTTCTTCAGGGGCAATGCGCCCTCGAGCAGCGAATAGGCGGAATGGACGCGAAGATGTACGAATTCCGGCGTGTCACCGACCGGTGCGCTCGTCGCGCCGCTGCTCGCCATATCCGCCATTTTATGCCCTTCCGCATGCCCAAATGAATCGGCTGCATTGTCGGCATAGCGGACGGTAAAGTCCAGAAGCTATCCTCATGAATCACGGGCGCATCGCAACACCCGTGGGGATAAATCTCACATCGCCATCATGATCAGGGAAAAGCTGGCGACGAACATCACGATGGAGGTGAATGCTGCAACGTCTCGAATGATATCGGTCATTTACGCGCTCCTTACTCGTTATGTTTCTTATTTGTTCTATTTTTGTTCGAGAGTCAATAGGTGCATCAATAAATTTCATCGTCAGTATTTTTGAGCGCGACTGGGCATGGAATAGCAGGCGGACCAAATCGGGAGTGATGCGGCGCACCCGGTCATGGCTTCCATTTGTTCACTATACGTTCTTTACAAACCATGGCTCGCATGACATGCTGATCGCTCACCATGAATGGAGAGAACCGTGCCGGATCTTGCCGAGCTGAATGATTTCATTGTCACGGCGAAGGCCGAAACCTATGTCGGCGATGGCGAGAGACTGCCGTCCTGCCGCAGCGGCTCGCATGACATCGGCTATACCCGCGGCCGCTGGCGCTATCTCGACAGCTATTTCGGCGGCACGGATTTCGCCGGACAGGAACTGATCTGGCTTGACGACGAGCCGGTCTGGGTGATGAATTATTTCGGGCGCATTGTCGAACGCGATCTGATCAACGGGACAGTCGCGGGGATGATCATCAAGGCGTCGCTGCTGCGGCTCTACCTCGATGAGAAACGCTTTCTAGGCGGCTTCGAATTCGACCATCCGCTCGGCCGCTATGTCGACCGCAGCACCGGTGGCTGCGATCACTTCATCGGCCACGAAGTCATCCTTGTGAACGAGCGCAAGGCTTACGAGCTGGATTATCGCGGTGGGCTGATCGTCCCGTGACGGACGATCAGAACTCCACAACCTTGCCGTCATTGATGGTAACGCGACGGTCCATGCGCGCCGCAAGGTCGTGATTATGCGTGGCGATCAGCGCCGCGAGGCCCGACTGCCGCACCAACGCCTCGAGCGCATCGAAGACGTAATGCGCGGTTTCGGGATCGAGATTGCCGGTCGGCTCATCGGCCAGCAGCACCAGCGGTGCATTGGCAACGGCGCGGGCGATGGCGACACGCTGCTGTTCACCGCCGGAAAGTTCGGTCGGGCGGTGATCGGCGCGGTGTCCGATGCGCATATAGTCGAGAAGCTGGGCGGCGCGAACGCTCGCCTCCTTCCGCGACAGGCCGGAAATCAGCTGCGGCATCATGATATTTTCAAGCGCCGAAAACTCCGGCAGCAAATGATGGAACTGATAGACGAAACCGATCTCGCTGCGGCGGACCGCCGTGCGCTTTTCATCCGACAGTCCTTCGCAGGCATGGCCGTTGATCGTCACCTCCCCGGCGTCGGGATGTTCCAGCAGGCCGGCGACATGTAGGAGCGTCGACTTGCCCGTCCCCGACGGCGCGACCAGGGCGACGATCTCGCCGCTGTGCAGGGCGAAGTCGGCGCTCTTCAGGATCGACAGCCGGGTTTCGCCCTGCCCGTAATGACGCTCCACGCCCGAGAGCTGGAGAACGACGTTGCGTTTCATCAAATGTGGAATTCCTTATTCGTACCGTAGCGCCTGCACCGGATCGAGCCGTGAGGCGCGCCAGGCCGGGAAGATCGTGGCGAGGAAGGACAGCGTCAGCGCCATCACGACCACGGAAATGGTCTCGCTCAAATTCATCTCCGCCGGCAGCTTGCTGAGGAAGTAGACTTCCGGATTGAAGATCACCGTACCCGATATCCAGGAGAAGAACTGGCGGATGGACTCGATGTTGAGGCAAACGAAAACGCCAAGAGCGACGCCGGCAAGCGTGCCGACAACGCCGATCGCCGCCCCCGTCATGAAGAAGATGCGCATGATCGCCCCCGATGTCGCACCCATGGTGCGCAGGATGGCGATATCGCTTCCCTTGTCCTTCACCAGCATGATCAGGCCTGAAATGATGTTGAGCGCCGCGACGATGACGATCAGCGTCAGGATCATGAACATGGTGTTGCGCTCGACCTGCAGCGCCGAGAAGAAGGTTTCGTTGACCTGACGCCAGTCGGTCAGAAAGACCTGCCTGCCCGCAACCGCCTCAATCTTCGGCCTGATTGCGTCGACATCGTCAGGATTGCTGACGAAAAGCTCTATCTTCTCGACGATCCCCTCGGCATTGAAAAAGAGCTGCGCTTCCTCAAGCGGCATGAAGACCACGGAGGAATCATATTGCGACATCCCCACTTCGAAGAGGCCGGATATGGTATAGGCCTTGACGCGCGGATTGACCCCGAAAGGCGTGACGTCGCCGTCTGGCGCGGTGAGCGTGATCTGATCGCCAACGGCCAGACCCAGTTGCCGTGCCAGGCGCGAGCCGACCATGACGCCCTGGCCGGCGGCAAAGCCAACCATGTCGCCTTCGACGATATGGTCCGAGACAGTCTTGAGCTTCGTCAGGTCCTCGGAGCGGATGCCGCGCACGAGCGCGCCCGTGCCGGAACCGCCGCGACCGGAGGCGAGCGTCTCGCCCTCGACCAATGGCAAGGCCATGGTAACGCCTGGAACGGTCATGAATTTCTGCGCCAGCGCGGCATAGTCATTCAGCGGCGAATCGACAGGCTGGACAACGACATGGCCGTTGAAACCAAGAATTTGCTTGAAAAGCTCGGCGCGAAAACCGTTCATCACGGCCATGACGATGATCAGCGCCGCGACGCCGAGCATGATGCCAACCAGCGAGAAGCCGGCGATGACCGAAATCGATGCCTCCTTGCGCCGGGAGCGCAGGTAGCGCCAGGCAACGAGCCGCTCGAAACCGGAGAATGGACGCGATGACGGACCAGTCGTGAAAGACTTTTCCTGCTGCTCGACTGCCGCGGTTACCGCCATTCGCTTCTCATCCTATTGCTGTATCAGCCTGCCAGTTTATTGATCGCCGCTTCGACGGTCATCGTCTCGCGGGCGCCAGTCTTGCGGTCCTTGACTTCCACCTCGCCGCTCGCGATCGAACGCGGTCCGACGATGATCTGCACGGGCACACCGATCAGATCTGCCGTCGCAAACTTCGTTCCAGCGCGATCGTCCCGATCGTCGAGCAGGACATCCTTGCCGGCCTTGGACAACGTTGCGTAGATCGTCTCGCAAGCGGCGTCGCAGGCCTGATCACCGGACTTCATGTTGATCACGACGACATCAAAGGGCGCGACCGAGGCCGGCCAGATGATTCCGTTCTCGTCATGCGATGCTTCGATGATGGCGGGAACAAGGCGTGTCGGGCCAATACCGTAAGATCCCATGTGGACGGCATGCTCCTTGCCGTCGGGACCCTGCACTTTCGCACCCATCGGCTCGGAATATTTCGTGCCGAAATAGAAGATATGACCGACTTCGATGCCACGGGCCGACAGGCGCTCGCCTTCAGGGATAGCGTTGAAGGCCGCCTCGTCGTGCATTTCGGAGGTTGCCGCGTAAAGCGACGTCCACTTGTCGAAGATCCCCTTCAGACCGGCGGCATCATCAAAATTGGTGTCTTCCGGCGGAATATCGAAATTGACGAAATCCTTGTGGCAGAAAACTTCGGATTCGCCGGTATCGGCGAGAATGATGAACTCATGGCTAAGATCGCCGCCGATCGGCCCGGTGTCGGCGCGCATCGGAATTGCCCTCAGACCAAGGCGATCGAAGGTGCGCAGGTAGGCCGCAAACATCTTGTTGTAGGCCACCACGGCGCCTTCCTGCGTCAGATCGAAGGAATAGGCATCCTTCATCATGAATTCGCGCGAGCGCATGGTGCCGAAGCGCGGACGGATCTCGTCGCGGAACTTCAGCTGGATATGGTAGAGGTTCAGCGGCAGATCCTTGTAGGACTTGACGTAGGAACGGAAGATGTCGGTGACCATCTCCTCGTTGGTCGGGCCGTAAAGCATCGGCCGATCCTGGCGGTCCTTGATGCGAAGCATCTCCTTGCCATAGGCGTCGTAACGGCCGCTTTCCTGCCAGAGCTCAGCCGACTGCAATGTCGGCATCGACAGCTCGATGGCGCCGGAACGGTTCTGTTCCTCGCGAATGATCTTGTTGACCTTGTCGAGAACGCGCTTACCCAACGGCAACCAGGAATAGATGCCTTGCGACTGCTGACGGATCATGCCGGCGCGCAGCATCAACCGGTGGGAAACGATTTCCGCCTCCTTGGGATTTTCCTTCAGGATGGGCATGAAGTAACGAGACAGGCGCATGGGTTGATTCCAGATGGTTTGACGTTCCGCATCCGGCGGAATCGTTAAAAAATTGACTGCTGGAGGCAGTTCATAACTGCTTCGGGGCAGGAAGGAAACCCGCATTTGCAAGGCGCGAATCCGGCGAACACCCGCAAATGCCGGGCGCCATCAAGCACTTTTGCGAATTCAAAAAAATGCATGTTTATAAGGATTTGTGGCGAGAAACTGTCAACAGAAAAATTCTGCGCGACTGTAACAAAAAAGCAAAAAAACAGATGACAAAGCTCATTCTTTGAGCTAATTTTAGCTCACAAAAGAGGCAAGGAGGCTAAATTCTTGTCGTTTCGCGGTCAAGTCTTGGGAGGATCAGATCTTAGGCGCGCTCGTCGCTGCCCCGGCAACGGATAAGGATCACGCGATACTTAAAAACAAGGCTTACCGCCTTGTTTTTTTTTGCTTTCCCGGCTCAAGCAGCCACCCGGTTTCCTCAAAAATCGAGCTTTGAAACGCCCCTCGGCCGCAACCAGTCGGCCTGATGGGACGCCCATTGTCGCGCAGCCTCTTTGCCTCAACCAGATGACGAGGGTATGACGGTTTCCGGGCTATTCAGTGACATATGATGTCCGGTGATGTCCGAAAGAATTTCCGGAGACGAGCATCAGCCATCGTAGCGTGGAATGATCGGTGGAATAGAGTTGAAGCCGAAGCCGAAATAGTGGGCGCTGACATACCACGCGCCGTAGATCACGGCGGATACCAGCGTCGTGATCAGCACCACCCGCCAGCCGCGAAATTTCGTCGGGGCACTTTCGACCGTGCCGAGGATGACGTGATTGTCCTCGGCCTGCGTGCGCAGGCCAAACGGCAGGACGGCGAAAAGCGTGATCCACCAGACAACGAAATAGACGGCGCAAGTCGAGAAAATCTGCTGGGCCATATGCTCCCTCAAGACAGGCTAAAATCAGCCTGTCTCCTCCTCATCCACAAACAGTCTATAGAGCCAAAGCCGGCGCGTTTCAAAGCGCGGCCCAGCGCCCTAATGTCACACTTGCTCGAGCTCGATGAGCGTCCCGAAGAAATCCTTGGGGTGCAGGAAGAGCACCGGCTTGCCATGGGCGCCGATCATGGGCTCGCCATCGCCCAGCACCCGCGCGCCGCCCGCGATCAGGCGATCACGCGCCGCCAGGATATCGTCCACCTCGTAGCAGATGTGATGCATGCCGCCAGTTGGATGCTTGGCCAGGAATTTCAACAGCGGAGAGGCATCGCCAAGCGGCTCCACGAGCTCGACCTTGCTGTTCGGCAACTCGACGAAAACGACGGTGACCCCATGCTCCGGCAAGGACTGCGGCTCGGTTACCTTTGCGTCCAACGTCTCGCGATAGGTGGCGGCGGCGGCGGTGATATCAGGAACGGCAATCGCAATATGATTGATGCGTCCGAGCATGGCTGTTCTCTCTTCCTTGATCGGATCGAAACGTGGTCAGCCCGCCATGCGCGTGACGAAGACAGTCACGACAGGCTTCTTGCCCCAGCCTTGGTTAGCGGCGGAGCGCACCGCGCGGCGCGCGGCTTCCTGCAGCATGTCGATATCCTTGCGACGTGCGCGGGGAATACTCTCAATGGCGCTGACGACGGCGTCGAAAAGCGTATCTTCCATCTCCTCACCCTCATCGTCATAGGCCGGCAGGCCGATCGCGACGAGATCCGGATCGCCGACGATGTCGTAGCGGGCATCGAGCACGACGTTGACGGCGACATGGCCGACATAGGAGAGCTTCTTGCGCTCGCCGATGCCCATCTCGTCGAAATCGCCGATCAGTATGCCGTCCTTGAAGATACGACCATGCGGTGCCTGGCCGATCACTTCGACAGAACCGGGCGCCAGCCGCAATATGTCGCCGTTGCGAACCTTGGGCACGATGGCGATGCCGGATTGCTCGGCCAGCTCTTTATGCGCCGCCAGATGCGTCGGCTCGCCATGCACCGGTACGACGACCTTCGGCCGCGTCCATTCGTACATTTTCTGCAGCTCGTTACGGCGTGGGTGGCCGGATACGTGGACGAGCGCTTCCGCGTCCGTCACCACATGCACGCCCTGTTCGGTAAGGCCGTTCTTGATATCCTGGATCGCCTTCTCGTTGCCGGGAATGGCGCGCGAGGAAAAGACGACGATATCGCCGGCGGCGAGCGCGACATGGCGCATCTCATCGCGTGAGAGCTTGGCAAGGGCGGCGCGGGGCTCGCCCTGGCTGCCTGTCAGGATGATAACGACCTTGTCGCGTGGGATATAGCCATACTCATCCTCGGCGATGAACGGCTTGAGGCCTTCCATGATGCCGATATCGCGGGAGACGTCGACCACGCGCTTCAACGAACTGCCGAGCAACAAAATCTCGCGGCCCGCAGCTTCGGCGGCCTCGGCAATGGTGCGAATGCGGCCGACATTCGAGGAGAAAGTGGTGATCGCCACCCTGCCCTCGGCATTCTCGATGATCTTGCGCAGGCTTGCGGAAACATCCTTTTCCGACGGCGACACGCCATCACGGAGCGCATTGGTGGAATCGCACATCAGCGCCAGCACGCCCTCGTCGCCAAGCTGGCGGAAGCGTGCTTCGTCAGTCAGCGGCCCGAGCGACGGCTCGTGGTCGATCTTCCAGTCACCGGTATGGATGACATTGCCG
The DNA here is from genome assembly GCF_000799715.1 of Martinezella rhizogenes. Lineage (GTDB taxonomy): Bacteria > Pseudomonadota > Alphaproteobacteria > Rhizobiales > Rhizobiaceae > Rhizobium > Rhizobium rhizogenes_C. Next base: position 281,439 of record NZ_JUHG01000018.1, on the reverse strand, counting down.
ACCGGTGTGCGGATCATCAGCGACATCGGCTCGGGGATGGAGTGGTTGACGGCGACGCCTTCGATGCTGAAAGGGCCGACATTGATGCGGTCACCGGCCTTGAACGGGGTGATCGGGATCTGGCCCATCGTCTTTTCATAATCGCGCTTGGCTTCCAGCAGACCGGCGGTAAAGCCCGAGGCATAGACGGGGACGTTCAGGCCCGGCCAGAGATCGCTCAGAGCACCGTAGTGATCCTCATGCGCATGCGTGATGATGATGCCCTTGAGGTTCTTGCGTTCCTTGGCGAGGAAGCGGATGTCGGGGAGCACGAGATCGACGCCCGGCAGGTCCGGCCCCGGAAAGGTGACACCGCAATCGACCATGATCCACTGGCGATGTTCCGGCGGACCATAGCCGTAAAGGGCGAGGTTCATGCCGATCTCGCCGACGCCGCCGAGAGGCAGAAACACCAGTTCGTCTTGCTTCGCCATATCTATCTTTTACCTACGATCTGAAAAAAACGTCGCCCGCCGCGATCGGCAAAACCTTGCCGCCGCCGGCGTCGAGCATCAACAAGCCATTATCATCAATTCCGGCAAAATGCCCGGAAATCGAACGATCCGGCAGATTCACTGTGATCTTTTCACCAACACCGCAAGCAACGTCGCGCCAGCGCGCCGTTATCTCGCGAACACCCTTGCCGCTGTTCCAGGCGGCCAGCGCCTCGGCCATTGAGGCATAGAGATGTGCAAACAATTCTTCCGGCGACACCATCGAACCCTGCTCGCGCAGGCAGGTGACCGGATACATCGGATTGTCGGGCATGACGGCGACATTGATGCCAATGCCGATCACCAATGCATAGCGTCCGTCCGGGAGAGCCTCGCCCTCGATCAGGATGCCACAGGTCTTCTTGCGACCAATCAGGATGTCGTTCGGCCATTTGACCTCGACGGGCTCCGCCGCCAGGGGCAGCACGCCGCGCACCGCCTGGTGCACACCGACAGCGACAGCCAGGGGCAGCGAGCCTAGGCGGTCCATGGGGGCGGGATCGATCAGAAGAAGGGAAGCGTAGAGATTACCGGGTTCGGACACCCAAGGACGTCCACGGCGTCCGCGGCCACCCGTCTGGCGGGCTGCCGTTACCCAGAGATTTCCGGCGTCACCAGCCCGCGCGCGCTCCAGGCATTCGCTATTGGTGGACGCAGTCTCTGAGAGGGCATCATGCCGGAAGTCGGCGAGCGACTTCCGGCTATTCATGTCAGACGCCATCAAAACAGCGTCGCGGCGGCAAGGTCGGCAGCACCACCGATAGCGCCGCCAAAGAAGATGTAGGTGATAACGAAGAGACCCGAGAGGCCGAAGACCAGACGTAGCGAACCGTCCGTGCGGACGAACTCGTCCTTGGCTTCATCGAACCACATCAGCTTGATGACGCGCAGATAGTAGTAGGCGCCGACGACCGAGGAGAGAACGCCGATAATAGCAAGCGCATAGAGATGGGCCTGGATGGCAGCAACGAAGACGAAGTACTTCCCGAAGAAGCCTGCCAGCGGCGGGATGCCTGCCAGCGAGAACATCAGCGCCGTTAGCACGGTTGCCATGAACGGGTTGGTTGTCGAAAGGCCGGCGAGATCATCGACATTCTCGACCTGACGGCCGTCCTTGCGGCGCATCGCCATGATGATGGCGAAGACGCCAAGGGTCATGACCATGTAGATGACCATATAGAGCATGACGCCGGAGACGCCGGTCTGGTTGCCGGCCGCGAGGCCGACCAGCGCATAGCCCATGTGACCGATGGACGAATAGGCCATCAGTCGCTTGAAGTTGCGCTGACCGATCGCCGCGAAAGCGCCAAGCACCATCGAGGCAATCGAGATGAAGACGATGATCTGCTGCCAATCAGCAAGCACCGGCTGGAAGGCGGTGATGACGAGACGGACCAAGATCGCCATGGCCGCGACCTTCGGAGCGGCCGCGAAGAAGGCGGTGACCGGGGTCGGAGCACCTTCATAGACGTCCGGCGTCCACATATGGAACGGCACGGCGGAGATCTTGAAGGCCAGACCGGCAAGGACGAAGACCAAACCGAAGACAAGGCCGAGAGAACGGGTTTCGGAGCTCAGCGCCGTGGCGATCGCATCGAAGGTCGTATGGCCGGTGAATCCGTAGACCAGCGACATGCCATAGAGCAGCATGCCCGAGGACAACGCGCCGAGCACGAAATACTTCAGGCCGGCTTCCGTCGACTTGAGGTTGTCGCGGTTGATGGCGGCAACGACGTAGAGCGCCAGTGACTGCAGTTCCAGCGACAGGTAGAGCGAGATCAGGTCGTGCGCCGAGATCATCAGCAGAATGCCGAGGGTCGCCAGCAGGAGGAGCACCGGGAACTCGAAGCGATCGAGCTGCTGCTCGCGCGCCTGCCCCATGCTCATGAACATGGCGACGATCGAGCCGACCAGCGCGACGATCTTCATGAAGCGCGAGAAGCCGTCGGCGAGATAGGCACCGCCGTAGGCCAGGCCCTCGCCCGGCACGAAGATGATCCAGAGACCGGCCACCGCGAGAACCGCGATGGCAAGGCCGGTAACCGTGGGACCAGACCGTTCGCCTGAGAAGACGCCGATCATGAGCAGCACAAGTGCACCGACCGCGAGGATGAGCTCGGGGATGGAAAGATGCAGGCTTGCAAGAATTGTGTCAGCAGTCATGTCGAATAAGTCCCGTCATCAATTCATCGACAGCGCAACATTCTGCGCGGCGTGCAGGGCTGCGGTGTAGTTGTTCACAAGCAGATCCACCGAAGCGGCCGTCGCATCGAAGATCGGAGCCGGATAGACGCCGAAGAGGATCGTCAGTGCGATCAGCGGATAGAGGATCAGCTGTTCGCGTGGCGACAGATCCAGCAGCTTCTTCAGGTTTTCCTTTTCCAGCGCGCCGAAGATGACGCGGCGGTAAAGCCAAAGCGCGTAAGCGGCCGAAAGGATAACACCGGTGGCGGCAAACAGCGCAACCCAGGTGTTGACGCGGAAGACGCCGATCAGGGTCAGGAATTCGCCGATGAAACCGGAAGTGCCGGGCAGACCGACATTGGCCATGGTGAAGATCATCATCGCCACCGCGTATTTCGGCATGTTGTTGACCAGGCCGCCATAGGCCGCGATTTCGCGGGTATGCGTACGGTCATAGATCACGCCGACGCAGAGGAAGAGCGCGCCCGAGACGATGCCATGCGACAGCATCTGGAAGATCGCGCCCTGCACGCCCTGCTGGTTGGCCGCAAAGATGCCCATGGTGACATAGCCCATGTGCGCAACCGAGGAGTAGGCGATCAGCTTCTTGATGTCTTCCTGCATCAGCGCCACTAGCGAGGTGTAGATGATGGCGATGACGGACATGGCGAAGACGAGTGGCGCGAAATATTCAGACGCGTTCGGGAACATGCCGAGCGAGAAGCGGATGAGACCGTATCCACCGAGCTTCAGGAGGATACCGGCCAGGATGACCGAGCCCGCCGTCGGCGCCTGAACGTGGGCATCAGGCAACCAGGTGTGGACTGGCCACATCGGCATCTTCACCGCGAAGGAGGCGAAGAAGGCAAGCCATAGCCATGTCTGCATATGCGGCGGGAACTTGTAGGCAAGCAGCGCCGGAATGTCCGTGGTGCCGGCCTGCCAGTACATCGCCATGATGGCGAGCAGCATCAGCACCGAACCGAGCAGCGTATAGAGGAAGAACTTGTAGCTAGCGTAGACGCGATCCTTGCCGCCCCAGACGCCGATGATCAGGAACATCGGGATGAGGCCGGCTTCAAAGAAGACGTAGAACAGCACGATATCCAGCGACACGAAGACGCCGATCATCATCGTCTCGAGGACGAGGAAGGCGATCATGTAGTCCTTCAGGCGTTTCTCGACCGAGAGCCAGCTTGCCAGCACGCAGAAGGGCATCAGGAAGGTCGACAGGATGACGAACAGCATGGAGATGCCGTCGACGCCAAGGTGATAGCTGATGCCGGTACCGAGCCAGCCGTGCTTCTCGATCATCTGGAAGCCCGGATTGGCGTTGTCGAAACCGATCCAGATGAACAGTGAGACGACGAAGGTGAAGACCGTCGTCAGCAGCGACACGTTCAGGATGTTGCGGCGGCCATTGGGTCCGTCATCCCGCATGAACAGCAGAATGAGAACGCCGACCAGCGGCAGGAAGGTGACCGTTGAAAGAATAGGCCAATCGGTCATCAGAGGGCACTCCCGAGCATCATCCAGGTAACGAGGGCTGCAATACCGAGCAGCATCGCGAAGGCATAGTGATAGAGGTAACCGGTCTGAAGACGGACGACGCGGTTGGTAACATCGGAGACGCGGGCCGCGATACCGTTCGGACCGTAGGTATCGATGACGCCAACATCGCCCTTCTTCCACAGGAAGCGACCGAGCGCCTTAGCGGAACGAACGAAGAGGAAGTCATAGAGCTCGTCGAAGTACCACTTGTTCAAGAGGAACTCGTAGAGCACGCGATGCTGCTTTGCGAGCGCCTTCGGCGTCTCCGGCGACTTGATGTACATGTACCAGGCGGTCACGAAACCAAGCACCATCGCAATGAACGGGCTGAGCTCGACCCAATGCGGAGCATGCTCCATCTCTTCGAGGATCTTGTTGTCCGGCAGCGTGAAGAGCGCATGCTTCCAGAATTCCTCGTAGTCATGGCCGACGAAGTAGTCGTGGAAATACCAGCCGGCGAAGACGGCGCCGATTGCCAGCAGATAAAGCGGGATCAGCATGACGTTCGGCGATTCATGGACATGATGCATGACCTCGTGCGAAGCGCGGGGCTTGCCGAAGAAGGTCATGAAGATCAGGCGCCAGGAATAGAAGCTGGTGAACAGCGCGGCGATAACCAGCAGCGTGAAGGCAAAGCCCGAGGCCGGATTATGCGACGTGTAGGAAGCCTCGATGATCGCATCCTTGGAGAAGAACCCGGCAAAGCCGATCGGCGAGAATGGAATGCCGACGCCGGTGATCGCCAGGGTACCGATGATCATCATCCAGTAGGTCTTCTTGATGTGCGAACGAAGGCCGCCCATGTGACGCATGTCCTGCTCACCATCGACGGCGTGGATGACCGAGCCGGCGCAGAGGAAGAGCAAAGCCTTGAAGAAGGCGTGCGTGAACAGATGGAAGATGGCGGCGCCGTAAGCGCCGACGCCCAGCGCCACGAACATATAGCCAAGCTGCGAACAGGTCGAATAGGCGATGACGCGCTTGATGTCGTTCTGCACGAGGCCGACGGTTGCCGCAAAGAAGGCGGTGATCGCGCCGATGATGGTGACGAAGGTCAGCGCATCCGGCGAGAGTTCGAAGATCGGCGACATGCGGGCGACGAGGAAGACGCCGGCGGTGACCATGGTGGCTGCATGGATGAGCGCCGACACCGGGGTCGGGCCTTCCATGGCGTCCGGCAACCAGGTGTGCAGCAGGAACTGCGCCGATTTGCCCATCGCGCCCATGAACAGCAGCAGGCAGACGCCGGTCAGCGCATGACCGCGATCAAGATGCATGCCGAAGAGGTTCAGCACGATATCGCCCGGCTGACCGCCCTGCCCCGCGGCAAAGGCCTGGGCATTGCCGAAGATGACGTCGAAGTTGATCGAGCCGAAGAGAACGAAGACGCCGGCGATGCCGAGCACGAAACCGAAGTCGCCGACGCGGTTAACAATGAAGGCTTTCATCGCAGCGGCGGATGCCGACGGCTTCTTGAACCAGAAGCCGATGAGCAGATAGGAGGCGAGACCGACGCCTTCCCAGCCGAAGAACATCTGGGCGAGGTTGTCGGAGGTCACCAGCATCAGCATGGCGAAGGTGAAGAGCGAGAGATAGGCGAAGAAGCGCGGACGATGCGGATCGTGATGCATGTATCCGATCGAATAGACATGAACGAGGGTCGACACCGAGTTCACGACGATCAGCATCACCGAGGTCAGCGTGTCGATGCGCAGCGTCCAGGCCGCGTCGATGCCGCCGGACTGGATCCAGCGCAGGACTTCGATCTTGATCGGGCCTTCGCCATGGCCGAGCGCCACTGTAAAGAAGGCGACCCAGGACAGGATCGCGGCGACGATCATCAAGCCGGTGGTGACGTATTCCGAAGCCTTGGCACCGATGCCGCGGCCGAACAGGCCGGCGATGAGAGCGCCAATCAGGGGAAGAAAGACGATAGCCTTATAGAGGAACATAGCTGTATCAGCCCTTCATCACGTTGACGTCTTCGACGGCGATGGAACCGCGATTACGGTAGAAGACGACGAGAATAGCCAGACCGATGGCCGCTTCGGCGGCGGCGACGGTCAGAATAAACAGAGCGAAGACCTGGCCAACGATGTCGTTGAGGAACGACGAGAAGGCGACCATGTTGATGTTGACCGCGAGCAGGATGAGCTCAACCGACATCAGGATGATGATCACGTTCTTGCGGTTCAGGAAGATACCGAAGACGCCGAGCACGAAAAGAATGGCGCTGACCGTGAGGTAGTGGGAAAGTCCGATGACCATGTTCTTGTTCCTTTAACCCTCGTGCCTCGCCTCAGACGCCCTGCCCCGGCTTGACCTTGACCACCTCGACGGCGGTCGCGGGCGTGCGGGCGACCTGTTGGGAAATATTCTGACGCTTGATGTGCGTGCGATGCCTCAGCGTCAGAACGATGGCGCCGATCATCGCGACTAGCAGCACAAGGCCGGCGATCTCGAAGAAATAAACGTAGTTGGTATAGAGCACGTCGCCGAGCGCGGCGGTGTTCGTCCGTTCCGTCAAAGCCGGGATCGGCATGGCGACCGTCTTGGCGATAGTGGGCGAAATCACGCTGCCGCCGACAACGACGATCAGTTCGGCGGCGAGGATGATGCCGATCAGCGCGCCGATCGGGGCATATTCCAGAATGCCTGCCCTGAGCTCCGAGAAGTCGATGTCGAGCATCATGACGACGAAGAGGAAGAGAACCGCAACTGCGCCGACATAGACGACCAGCAGGATCATCGCCAGGAATTCCGCCCCCAGGAGGAGGAAGAGGCCTGCGGCATTAAAGAAGACCAGGATGAGGAACAGGACCGAGTGGACCGGATTCCGCGCCGAGATAACCATGAACGCCGACGCCACCGCGATGAAGGCGAAGATATAGAAAAAAAGAGCCTGCAGACCCATGTTGGTGCCTTTTTCGTCTTCCCCCGGGCAGCCGGGAGTGTCTCTGCCCGATGAGGCTTGACCGGACACATGTCCGGCACAAAGCCCCGGTCTCTATTCAACCGCGACGGCGACCATCTCAGCCATCCGTCACGACATATTCAAAAGTCCGCTTAGCGGTACGGCGAGTCGATCGCGATGTTGCGCGCGATTTCACGTTCCCAGCGGTCGCCATTCTCCAAAAGCCGCGCCTTGTCGAAATAAAGCTCTTCGCGGGTTTCGGTGGCAAATTCGAAGTTCGGCCCTTCGACGATAGCGTCGACCGGGCAAGCTTCCTGGCAGAAGCCGCAATAGATGCACTTCACCATGTCGATGTCGTAACGCACCGTACGGCGGGTGCCGTCATTGCGGCGCGGCCCGGCTTCGATGGTGATAGCCTGGGCAGGACAGATCGCCTCGCAGAGCTTGCAGGCGATGCAACGCTCTTCGCCGTTCGGATAGCGGCGCAAGGCGTGCTCACCACGGAAGCGCGCGCTGACCGGTCCCTTTTCGAAGGGGTAATTGATCGTCGCCTTCTGTTTGAAGAAGTAACGCATCGACAGAAAGAATGCGCCGACGAATTCCTTGAGGAACACCGAGCTGACGGCATTGGAAAATCCGGCCATCTTCAACCTCCAAATCTGCTTGAAGCGAGGATCGACATCATCATGCCCATCCCATCAGCTTCAGCACGAATGCAACGATAATGACCATGGCGAGCGACAGCGGCAGGAACACCTTCCAGCCGAGGCGCATGAGCTGGTCGTAGCGGTAGCGCGGCACGAAAGCCTTGACCATCGCGAACATGAAGAAGACGAGGCACGACTTCAGCATGAACCAGATGATGCCCGGGACCCAGCTCAGGATCCAGATATCGACCGGAGGCAACCAGCCGCCGAGGAAAAGGATCGTGGTCAGCGAGCACATGAGAACAACGGCGGCATATTCACCGAGCATGAACATCATGTACGGCGCGGAACCGTATTCGACCATGAAGCCGGCAACCAGTTCCGATTCCGCTTCCGGAAGGTCGAAGGGCGGACGGTTCGTTTCAGCCAGCGCCGAAATGAAGAACACGATGAACATCGGGAACAGCGACAGCCAGTGCCAGTCGAGGAACGAGGCAGGCAGACCGAGCTTGGTGCCGAGGCCTGTCTGCTGCGACATGACGATATCCGTCAGGTTGAGCGAACCGACGCAGAGCAGCACGGTGACGATGACCAGGCCGATCGAGACTTCGTAGGACACCATCTGCGCGGCCGAACGCAGCGCGCCGAGGAACGGATACTTCGAGTTCGAAGCCCAGCCGCCCATGATGATGCCGTACACTTCGAGCGACGAGATCGCCAGAATGTAGAGAATGCCGACATTGATGTTGGCGATAACCCAGCCGTTCGCCACCGGCACGACGGCCCAGGTGGAAAGCGCTAGAACCACGGAAACCAGCGGCGCCAGGAGGAAGACTGCCTTGTTGGCGCCGGCCGGGATGATCGGCTCCTTGACCATGAACTTCAAAAGGTCGGCAAAGGACTGGAACAGGCCAAAGGGGCCAACGACGTTCGGGCCGCGGCGCAGCTGAACGGCCGCCCAGATCTTGCGGTCGGCAAGAAGGATATAGGCGATAAAGACCAGCAGGCAGACCAGCAGCAGCAAGGACTGACCAATCATAATCAGCGCCGGCCAGAGATAGGTCGAAACGAATGAATCCATGGTCCTCTGCCCTTACTCTGCCGCAGCCTGGAAATTGTTGCGGGCCAATGCGGAGCACTCGGCCATAACCGCCGAGGCACGCGCTATCGGGTTCGTCAAATAGAAGTCTTTGATCGGCGAAGCAAACGCGGATTTGCCCATCGCGCCGGCTTTTTTCGCAAGTGCGACAATTTGAGCGCTATCGCCTTCGGCGATCTCGTCGATACCGGCGAAATGCGGGAAAGCGGCATAGAGCTTGACGCGCAATTCTCTCAGCGAATCAAAGGGAAGCTTCTTGCCGAGCACATCGGAAAGGGCGCGAATGACAGCCCAGTCCTCACGGGCGTCGCCCGGGGCGAAGCCCGCGCGGTTGCCGACTTGGACGCGGCCCTCGGTATTGACCCAGGTGCCCGACTTTTCGGTGTAGGTGGCCGCCGGTAGGATGACGTCGGCATTGTGCGCGCCGTTATCGCCATGCGAGCCGATGTAGACGGTGAACTTCGAGCCCTTGCGGCTGAAGTCCAACTCGTCGGCGCCGAGCAGGAAGAGAACATCCATCGAGGCAAGCATCTGAGCTGCATTGACGCCCTTGGCGCCCGGCACGAAGCCGAGGTCGAGGCCGCCGACGCGGGACGCCGCCGTATGCAGCACGGCAAAGCCGTTCCAGTCATCCTTGACGACGCCGACGGCAGCGGCGAGCTTGGCGGCATTCGCCAGCACTGCTGCACCATCGTTGCGGATGAGCGCGCCCTGGCCGATGATGATCATCGGCTTCTGCGCGGTCTTCAGAACGTCGGCGAAGCTATGCGAGCCGCTGACGAGATCAGCAAGCGTCTCCGGACCGGCACCGAGATAATCGACGGGGTAACGCAGGTCGCCATGTTCGCCGATCACACCGATCGGGAACTTGCCACGACGCCAGCGCTTGCGGATGCGCGAATTCATCACGGCTGCTTCGAAGCGCGGATTTGCGCCGATGATCAGCAGCGCATCGGCGGCTTCGATGCCTTCGATGCTCGGATTGAAGATGTAGCTTGCGCGGCCCAGCGACGGATCAAGCGCCGTCCCGTCCTGGCGACAGTCGAGATTTTCCGATCCCAGCGATTTCAGCAGTTCGGAGAGAGCGTACATCTCTTCGACCGAAGCAAGATCGCCGGCGATCGCGCCGATCTTGTCGCCGCTGGTGGCGGCAACCGCCGACTTGATGGCGGCAAAAGCATCGCCCCAGCTTGCCGGCTGCAGGCGGCCATCCTTGCGGACGTAAGGCTTATCGAGGCGCTGCGTCTTCAGGCCATCCCAGATGAAGCGGGTCTTGTCGGAGATCCATTCTTCATTGATCTGCTCGTTGACGCGCGGCAGCACGCGCATGACTTCGCGGCCGCGGGTATCGACGCGGATGGCCGAGCCGAGTGCGTCCATGACGTCGATCGATTCGGTCTTGCTCAGTTCCCACGGACGGGCCGTAAAGGCGAAGGGCTTCGAGGTCAATGCGCCGACCGGGCAAAGGTCGACGACGTTGCCCTGAAGCTCGGAGGTCATCGCCTGCTCGAGATAGGTGGTGATCTCGGCATCTTCGCCGCGGCCGATCAGGCCGAGTTCGGAAATGCCGGCGACTTCCGTCGTGAAGCGGACGCAGCGCGTGCAGTGGATGCAGCGGTTCATCACGGTGCTGACGAGCGGGCCGATATACTTGTCTTCGACGGCGCGCTTGTCTTCCTGATAGCGCGAGCTGTCGATACCAAACGCCATGGCCTGGTCCTGCAGGTCGCATTCGCCGCCCTGGTCGCAGATCGGGCAATCCAGCGGATGGTTGATCAGCAGGAATTCCATTACGCCTTCGCGGGCCTTCTTGACCATCGGCGTGTTGGTAAAGACTTCCGGAAGCTCGCCATTCGGGCCGCCACGGATATCGCGCACGCCCATGGCGCAGGAAGCCTGCGGTTTCGGCGGGCCACCCTTCACCTCGACGAGGCACATGCGGCAATTGCCGGCCACCGACAGTCGTTCATGGAAGCAGAAGCGCGGGACTTCGGCGCCGGCTTCCTCGCACGCCTGGATAAGCGTGTAGTGATCCGGGACTTCGATCTCGTTACCGTCAATCTTCAGTTTTACCATCGTCCACTCAGTCCTATGTCCCGTCTGCCGCCGAGCCTGGCCGCAGACAATTTCATGACCGCAACACCATCTCGCCACCGGAACGGCATTTCAGCCGCGTGGCACCGGTCTTGCTCACAATCACCTTTGCCGAACCTTGCCCCCGCAAGATCGGCGTCCCGGCTGCGACATCGCAGGCCCCGCCCGCAACATGCTTCACCGCCTCATTCATGCTCTACGGCTGGATCAGCCGTAGAAAACTTTAACCCCGGCCCTTCGGCTGGAGCGCCCTTGCCTGGCCGACCCAGTCGTCACGGCGGATACGGCCATCAAAACCGAGCTCCGCATCGATCCGATCGATATCCCTGTCGCTCCAGGCGGCAATATCGGCAACGCGCAGAATGCCGCGTCCGTTCAGAACCTGCTCCAGCTTCGGGCCGATACCCGAAATCCGCTTCAGGTCGTCCGTCTTCACGGCAGCCTTGCGGCTACGTGCCGGAGCCGACGCTGGTTTTGCCGCAACCGGCTCCGCGATGGCGGCAACCTTGACTTTGGTTTTGACCGCGGCCTTGGCCGGCGCGGCTTTTACCGCGGCCGTCTTCGGCGCGACCTTCTTTACGACTGCCGGCTTTACAGCGGCAGGCTTGGCAGCGGGCGACGCCTTTACCGGCTTCGCTTCCCCTGCTCCATCCTTCTTTGCCGCCGGCTTTTCTTCGGTCGGCGCGGCAGCACGCTTACTCGTTGCATCGACCGCGCCCTGCAACGCACCGAAGAACGCGCCGGCGATCTGCGACGTGAAACCGAATCCAATGGCGGCAGCCGCGGCGAATGCCGCCGCAGGATGCGCCATCAACGGGTGGATCGGCATGACCGGCGCGTTCCGCAGCATATCCGCGGCAAAACGGCCGAGATCAGCCGATGCATCGGCTGCTCCGCTGTCCTGCCTGGTATCTGTGGTCTTCGCCATTGTCATCCCTACTCGGCAGCTTCCAGCACTGCGCCGTGGCTCGTCGCATTGGCCGTGTACTGGTCGATGCGTCTTTCAATTTCCGGGCGGAAGTTGCGGATCAGGCCCTGTACCGGCCATGCGGCGGCATCGCCGAGCGCACAGATGGTATGGCCTTCGATCTGCTTCGTCACCTGGAACAGCATGTCGATCTCGCGCTTCTGCGCATTGCCCTTGGCCATGCGTTCCAGCACGCGCCACATCCAGCCGGTGCCTTCGCGGCACGGCGTGCACTGGCCGCAGCTTTCATGCTTGAAGAAGGCCGAGATACGGGCGATCGCCTTGATGACGTCGGTGGACTTGTCCATGACGATCGCAGCAGCCGTGCCGAAGGACGATTTGACTTCGCGCAGGCCGTCGAAATCCATCGGGCAGTCGATGATGTCAGCCGCCGGAACGATCGGGCACGACGCGCCGCCGGGAATGACGGCAAGCAGATTGTCCCAGCCACCGCGAATGCCGCCGCCATGCTTGTCGACCAGCTCGCGGAAGGTGATGCCCATCGTTTCTTCGACCGTGCACGGACGGTTGACGTGACCGGAGAGCATGAACAGCTTCGTGCCGACATTGTTCGGACGGCCGAAGGAGGAGAACCAGCTGGCGCCGCGACGCAGGATCGTCGGGGCAACGGCGATCGACTCGACGTTGTTGACGGTGGTCGGGCAGCCGTAGAGACCCATGTTGGCCGGGAATGGCGGCTTCAGGCGCGGCTGGCCCTTCTTGCCTTCCAGGCTTTCGAGCAGCGCGGTTTCCTCGCCGCAAATGTAAGCGCCGGCGCCATGATGAACGTAAACATCATAATCCCAGCCCAACTTGTTGTTTTTACCGAGAAGTCCGGCATCGTAGCATTCGTCGATCGCCGCCTGCAGCGCCTCGCGCTCGCGCATGTACTCGCCGCGAACGTAGATATAGGCGGTGTTCGCACCCATGGCGAAACCGGCGATGACGCAGCCTTCGATCAGCGTATGCGGATCGTGGCGCATGATGTCGCGGTCCTTGCAGGTTCCCGGCTCCGACTCGTCGGCATTGACGACGAGGTAATGCGGACGGCCGTCGTTTTCCTTCGGCATGAAGGACCACTTGAGGCCGGTCGGGAAGCCTGCGCCGCCACGTCCGCGAAGACCGGAGGCCTTCATCTCGTTGATGATCCAGTCACGGCCCTTTTCGAGGATCTGCTTGGTACCATCCCATGCGCCGCGCGACATCGCGCCCTTCAGGGACTTGTCCTTGTGGCCGTAGATATTGGTAAAGATGCGATCTTGATCTTGTAACATGCTTCACCTCTTACCGCGGCTTCTTGCCGAAGACCTTGATATATTCCGCTTCGCCACCCTTAGCGAGTGCCTTGGCCTGATTGATCCAGTCGTCGCGCTCAATGCGGCCCTTGAAATTCAGATAGCCGTCGACCCATTCGCGTTCGGCCTTCTTCCACTTTGCAACCTGCGCGAAGGTGAAAATACCCAACTCATGCAGGATGGCTTCGATCTTGGGACCGACGCCGGAAATCAACTTCAAGTCGTCCGGGGTCGCGGGCTTCTCGATACCGGCCGGACGGTTCTTGTCGGTCAATGCCGGCTTCTGCGCGCCTTCGGTCTTGCTGGCAGCCGGCTTGGCCGCAGCAGTGCCTGAAAGCGGCTGCGTTTCGGCTGCCTTGGCATTCTTGGCGGCGGCGGCCAGCGCGGTTGCCGGCGTCTTCAGCGCTGCGTTGGTTTCAGCGTCGGTGCTCTTTGCGCGAGCCGCCTCGGATGGCGGTATCGGAGCCGCGTCGACCTTGGCCGAAGCAGTGCTGCTCGCAGCCTTGCCGCCTGCGCTCTTTGCTTTCGGAGCCTCCGTCGTCAGCGACGTCAAGCCACCTTCCGGCGCGGAGAAGACGCGGTCGATCTGCGGGCCGGTCGGGACTTTGCTGCCCTCGCCTGCGGAGAATGCATCGATGATCTCTTCGAGACGTTCAGGCGTCAGATCCTCATAGGTATCCTTGCCGATCACGACCATCGGTGCATTGACGCAGGCGCCCTGACATTCGACTTCTTCCCAGGAGAGCGTGCCATCGGCATTGCGTTCGAAGGCGTGGCCGTTGATCTTGCTCTTGCAGACCTTCACCAGCCCTTCGGCGCCACGCAACATGCAGGGCGTCGTGCCGCAAACCTGGATATGTGCCTTGGTGCCGACCGGGTTGAGCTGGAACTGAGTGTAGAAAGTCGCAACTTCAAGCGCGCGGATATGGGCCATGTCCAGCATGTCGGCGATTGTCTCGATAGCCGCCCTGGTGACCCACCCTTCCTGCTCCTGCGCGCGCATCATCAGCGGGATAATCGCGGATTGCTGGCGACCCTCTGGATATTTCTTGATCGTCTTTTCCGCCCAGGTCGCATTTTCCTTGTTGAAGGCGAATGCGGCTGGCTGGAATTGATCTTCGGCTAGTCGACGAACGGACATCTTTCACGCCTTATCTCAGTTTATGGACCCACACCGCGTATCTGTCAGGGACAAGAATTCGCAGGCATAGGCCGACTGGTCTTTTTGCATAAACACAACAAACTTTCCGCCGTTCGGCACAGCGGCCTTGATTTCATACCCTTGCGACACGAGATCGGCCATGGTCGATTCCTTGCCCGGCGGGACTGCATTATCGCCCTTTGCAACATTCGCGCTTTTGGCATTCGAACCTTGCAGAGAGATGCTGGGCAACGTCTGCGTCTTGCCGACTTGCTGGGCGGAAGCACCCGAAGCGACAAGCAACGCGGCAACGATGACCGGCCATTGCTGCATCAGCGATCCACCTCACCGAACACGATGTCGAGCGAGCCGAGCACGGCCGCGACGTCGGCAAGCTGATGGCCACGGCACATGAAATCCATGGCCTGCAGATGCGCGTAACCCGGGGCGCGAATCTTGCAGCGATACGGCTTGTTCGAACCGTCGGAGATGAGGTAGACGCCGAACTCGCCCTTCGGCGCTTCGACGGCGCAATAAACCTCGCCGGCCGGGACGTGATAACCTTCAGTATAGAGCTTGAAATGGTGGATCAGCGCTTCCATCGAACGCTTCATCTCGCCACGCTTCGGCGGTACGACCTTACCATCGAGCGAAGAGACCGGACCGGTCTTGGCATCGCCGAGCAGACGGTTGACGCACTGCTTCATGATACGGACGGATTCGCGCATCTCGATCATGCGAATCAGATAGCGGTCGTAGCAGTCGCCGTTCTTGCCGATCGGAATGTCGAATTCCAGATCCGAATAGCATTCATAGGGCTGCGAGCGGCGCAGGTCCCAGGCTGCCCCGGAGCCGCGGACCATGACGCCCGAGAAGCCCCAGGCCCAACAGTCTTCCAGCGAGACGACGCCGATATCGACGTTACGCTGCTTGAAGATGCGGTTGCCGGTGAGAAGGTCGTCGATATCGTCGAGCGCCTTCAGGAAGGGATCGCACCAATCGCCGATGTCCTGGACCAGCTTTTCCGGCAGATCCTGGTGAACCCCGCCCGGACGAATGTAGGCGGCGTGCATGCGCGAGCCAGAGGCGCGCTCATAGAACACCATCAGCTTTTCGCGCTCTTCGAAGCCCCAGAGCGGTGGCGTCAGCGCACCAACGTCCATAGCCTGCGTCGTGACGTTCAAGAGATGCGACAAGATGCGGCCGATTTCCGAGTAGAGCACGCGGATCAGCTGGCCACGGATCGGGATTTCGATGCCGAGCAGCTTTTCGACGGACAGCGCAAAAGCATGTTCCTGGTTCATCGGCGCCACGTAGTCGAGGCGATCGAAGTAAGGAACGGCCTGCAGATAGGTCTTCGTTTCGATCAGCTTTTCCGTGCCGCGATGCAGCAGGCCGATATGCGGATCGACGCGTTCCACAATTTCGCCGTCCAACTCAAGGACAAGACGCAAAACGCCGTGCGCAGCCGGATGCTGCGGACCGAAATTGATGTTGAAGTTGCGGACGTTATGTTCTGTCATGGCGACGGGCTCGCGTTTCCAGGTATTCTCGAGAATGGCAGGCTCAGCCCGCCACACACCATCAAATTATGCCTTTGCTTTCTCGTCGCCCGGCAGCACGTAATCCGTGCCTTCCCATGGAGAGAGAAAGTCAAAGTTGCGGAATTCCTGCTTCAGCTCGACCGGCTCATAGACGACGCGCTTGGCGGCGTCATCATAACGAACTTCAACGAAGCCGGTGGTTGGGAAATCCTTGCGCAGCGGGTGGCCTTCAAAACCGTAGTCGGTCAGGATGCGACGCAGATCCGGATGGCCGGTGAAGAGAACACCGTACATGTCCCAGGTCTCACGCTCAAACCAGTCGGCACCCGGATAGATGCCGCAGGCCGACGGAACAGGCTGATCTTCGCCAACTGGAACCTTGATGCGGATGCGCAGATTCTTCTTCGGCGACAGCAGATGATAGACGACGTCGAAACGATCGGGACGCTGCGGCCAGTCGACGCCGCAAATATCCGTCATGTTGACGAAGCCGCACTTGGCGTCATCACGCAAGAAGGTCAAAAGCGCGATCACGTTTTCGGCTGATGTCGTCACGTTCAGCTCGCCATACTTGATCTCGCTATGCGAAATCAGGGCGCCGCGAACTTCCGTAAGATAGGTGGCAAGCTCGTTCAGGGCTTCACTCATAATACCTTGTCCCCTGCCTTACCGTTCGATCGTGCCGGTGCGCCGGATTTTCTTCTGCAGCAAAAGCACGCCGTAAAGCAGCGCCTCCGCCGTGGGAGGACAGCCCGGTATGTAGATATCGATCGGCACGATGCGGTCGCAGCCGCGCACAACCGAATAGGAATAGTGATAGTAGCCGCCGCCATTGGCGCAGGAGCCCATCGAGATGACGTAACGCGGTTCCGGCATCTGGTCATAGACCTTGCGGAGCGCCGGAGCCATCTTGTTGGTCAGCGTGCCGGCGACGATCATGACGTCCGACTGGCGCGGCGAGGCGCGCGGTGCGAAGCCGAAACGCTCGACGTCGTAACGCGGCATGGAAACCTGCATCATTTCGACGGCGCAGCAGGCGAGACCGAAGGTCATCCACATCAACGAGCCGGTACGGGCCCAGTTGATCAATTCATCGGTGGAGGTGACCAGGAAACCCTTGTCGGCGAGCTCATTGTTGATCTCGCCGAAGAACGGATCGTTGCTGCCAACCGGCTTGCCGGTCGCGGGATCGATGATCCCCTTCGGCTGCGGCGCAACGAGCGTCGTGTTGCTTTGGGCTACTCCCATTCGAGCGCTCCCTTTTTCCATTCATAAATAAAGCCGATGGTCAGCACCGCAAGGAACACCATCATCGACCAGAACCCGAACCAGCCGATCGCACTGAAGGATACGGCCCAGGGGAAGAGGAAGGCGACTTCCAGGTCAAAGATGATGAAGAGGATCGACACCAGGTAGAACCGGATATCGAACTTCATGCGGGCGTCATCGAATGCGTTAAAGCCGCATTCATAGGCCGAGAGCTTTTCCGAATCGGGCGCCTTGAAGGCGACGGCAAACGGCGTGATCAACAACGCCAGGCCGATCACTACGGCAATACCAATGAAAATTGCTATCGGAATATAGGAACTGAGCAGTCCAGTCATCATGTCCATCCCTGCCTGCCATGAGCGCCGGGGCGGCGCCTCTGAGCAAATGCCCAAGCCAAGCGAAAGAGCGTTGCAACAAAGCCGTGGTTAGCGCAGCCGGAGCGCGGGCGCAAGCCTTTTGAATGTCTCGCTTCAAGCACTAGCGAAGCGGACTTATCAATGTGTTGCAACGATATCGCGACAAATCGGCGCAAAGGCGAAAAGGGTCTTTCGCACTCGCAGCAAATAGATGATTGATTGTAGTTACTTGAAGCGAATGGCGCGAGTGACGGGGCTCGAACCCGCGACCTCCGGCGTGACAGGCCGGCACTCTAACCGACTGAGCTACACCCGCGCATTGTTTGACCTGACGGTCTGGCAAAAGCCCGGAATTCATTCTTTGAAATGGCGCGAGTGACGGGGCTCGAACCCGCGACCTCCGGCGTGACAGGCCGGCACTCTAACCAACTGAGCTACACCCGCATTCATTTCAAAGCGTTCCGGATGCTTTCGCACCCATCAAAGCGGCCTTGGCCGTCCGATGAGCGGCTAACTACGGGGTTCGTGTTTGGGTGTCAAGCAGGTTTGAATACAAATCCGTGACAGATCGCGAATTGTTTTCAGAGGCAACGGCAGCGCGCTTCGGTTCCATCGATTTAGCATGGCAGGTTCGCGCTCCACGCATTTCAAAAACAGCCCATATGCCCCGCCCTCACCCGGCCTGCTTTCGAGAAAACACATATTGTTGATAACTCGCGCCGACACCGCGCGAGCAAAAAAATCAAAAAATCTTCACAAACACTCTTGCGGTTTTTCGTCGTTCCGCATAGATCACGGCCACCGAAACGCGGCGGGCAATTGCACCGCTTCGCTGAAGGGCGATTAGCTCAGTTGGTAGAGCGCCTCGTTTACACCGAGGATGTCGGCGGTTCGAGTCCGTCATCGCCCACCATTTTTCCAAAAAAAGAAGATGAATAGGCAAGGCAGCTAGCTTGCCAGTTGTTCGACGCCTGTTCTCACTTGGGAGAGCGTGCCCTCGATGTCTTGCGCACGAATGGCACCGGCACGCCGAAGCGTGCCGCTCAGTAGTTGCCCGTGATGACGATCGTCAAAAGCACCGCTGAAACAAGCACCAGAGCTGCGATGATCGCCAGCAGCTCCTTCAGCATAAACCGTTCCATCTTACTGCCATCCATGACGTTTGCTCCCGGCAAACCGCGTGTTCGTTCTTTGTCTCAACGCCGAATCGACGCATTCAATTTACTACGATTCCCTATGTAAGGTGCCGTTATGTCAATTTCAGGATCGGCGGCCTTGTC
Source organism: Martinezella rhizogenes (assembly GCF_000799715.1). GTDB lineage: Bacteria > Pseudomonadota > Alphaproteobacteria > Rhizobiales > Rhizobiaceae > Rhizobium > Rhizobium rhizogenes_C. The sequence goes on along the minus strand of NZ_JUHG01000018.1, from coordinate 262,565 downwards.
GGCGACTCACATATGCGAGAGTGCGCCGCGCTGCTTTTCCAAGGCTGATTGGGCCTTCGACTCAATGGAGGCTTAGGTGATATCGATTTTCATCGGCTTTTGCCGTGGCGGCGGATCGATATAGGCGCCCGGCAAATTGACGGTCCGGGCCATAAGCCGTTCCGCGATCGCAGCCGCCGCCACGCGTGCGCCAGCATGGGAGTAGAAATTCCCGCGCACCTGGATGGAGGCGGCCAGCAATTTCAGGAATGCGCTGCGGATATCGGCCGATGGTGCCGTGGGATGTTCCCAGAAGAGGTCCAGCAGCTTCTGATCGGTCAGACCTTCGATATCGTAGATGGCCGCTCCCAGTGTTTTCACCGGCCTCTCGGCTTGCAGCGCCGAAAGTGCCGCCGTGGAATTGACCGTCACCATGCCAAGGCTCGCCGCGATCAATTTTTCGAGATTGCCGCCGTCGATGACGTGAACGCGGGACGAAACGGCATGGGAGGCGCAGACGCCGTCGACATAGCGCTTCCAATCGACGAGGCCATTATCAAGTGGATGAAGCTTGATCACCAGATGTGTATCCGGAGCCGCATGCGTAGCGAAGGAGCCTATGATCTGCCTTATGGCATCCTGTTGCCGACGGAAGGGAGAATGCGAGCGCAGCTGATAATCCGTCTGAAGCTGCAAGGGGTAGACGAAAAATCGCGTCCCATCGGCAATCAAGCCTTCGATCGTCAGGTCGGCCTTCCGCGCGCGCCTCCCGCTCGACGGCAGGCGGCGAAGCCAGCCCACATATTCCCTCAGCGGATGATAGAGCGCATGGCGCTGATAACCGGGATAGAGGAACCACAGGAAGGCATTCGGGAGATTGTAGAGAAGGTCATAGGCCGCTTCGGCGAGGAAACTGTGGCTAAAGCGGCGCGCCCAGTCCGGCTCGGGCAGGCCCTCTGCTGCTTGCAGGATATGCTGCGGATCGACGGGAAAACGCGAATTGGACGACATTCCGTCACGCTCAAGCGTCACCCAATCCGGCCGTAAATATCCCATCTCGACGATATTGATCCCGGCGCCCTGCCGCCGCGCCTCCTCGATCGCTACCTGATGATAGGGGCGCTCCTCGCCGAGAAGAATCACGTCCGTGATCTTGTCCTTCTCGATTCGTCGGCGGACATAATCGCGCCAGCCGGAGAAATTGCCGCGATAATTGAAGGTGCCGCGGCGATGCCAGAACATCCAGTCGCCGGGATTGAGATTGATGCGGATGCAGCGGCAACTCGCAGCCTCCAGTCGCCTGGCGATTTCGACGAAAAGCGGCGATGACGGCCCCTGCAGGAAGAGAAAGACGCGCGCCGCTGTTTCCTGCTCGCCAGCCCCCTGCCCGCTTGCCATCACTCCGGGACCTCAGTGCTAAGGCCGGCGTAGCGCAGCAAGGTACCGATGAGGTTCCAGGGCGCTTCTTCCTGCGCCGGCATCGGCTTTTGCGAATGTGCCCGAGCGCGCCCGAGCGGAACGATGATGTAGTCCGTGCGCGGATCCGGAAAGGGATCGGCGAAAGCTTTCAGCAGCGGCGCGTGATCGCCATAGAACAGCAGCCAGACGGGACGATCGAGCCGATCGAGATGATGGGCAAGATTGCCGAGCGCATGGTCGGCGCGCATCAGCAATTCGCTATAGATATCCACAGGATCCGTCAGGTCGCCGCAGCGGCCAGGCTCCCAGGGGCCGTGATTCGCCATGGAGGCGACGAACATGAAGTTTTTCGCCGTTCCATCCTCGTCGATCGCGCGAATCACGCTCTTCGTCAGCGCGAGATCGCTGACATAGGGGCCGTCACGCTCGGGCCGGTGGTCGAATTCGTCCAGCATCATCATCCGGTCGAAACCGAGCTGCGGCATGGCCTTGTGGCGCAGGAAGAAGGTCTTGTCATAGGGGTGGATAAACTGCGTCTTCCAGCCAACTTTCTTCAACCGCGCCGGCCAGACGACATCCTTGTAGTGGCTGGCGCGCAGATAGGGATAGCTCGCGTCGATATGGACATTCTCGGGCAAAAGGCCGCTCAACACGGCGAATTCCGTGCGCAGCGTATAGCCGCCCTCGAAAACGCTGGTCATTCGCCCCCATTGCACCGCCTGCTCCCGTAGTCGGTCGAGATTGGGCAGCTTGACGCTCTCCACACCGAAATGCCGGAGATCGATGAAGGATTCGGACTGCCAGACGACGATCAGCGGCTCGTCGTCACCATGTTCCCACAGCTCGTGGAGAGCGGAGATGAGCCGCTCCGACAACTGCGTGACGATCGCCTCACGCTTGACGCCAACCCAAATGACGAAATGAAAGACGACGGATTCAAACGTGCCGAACCTGACCGTATCCTTCTTGACGTCGACCTTGCCCAGAACCTTCTGCGTGAAACGACAGACCGGATCGCTGACGATCCGGCTGAACAAGGCCAGCCAAGGGCCGAAGGCGACGGCCAGCATCACGAGAACCGACAGGAAGCCGTTACTATCGGGCAGGATCGACGGCTCGAAATACATGTAAAGGCCGCTGACGCCGAACACATAGGAAAGCGCGATGATCCAGAAGACGACGTTTAGGGAGCTCGCGTAGAAAATTTCCTTGTATTTGAAAACGTCGACCACCAGAGCGATATCGGAAAAGACCAGGGGTTCACGGATGAACTGGAATTTTGCACGCGAAATACCGGTGAAGATGACGAAAAAACTGATCGCGCCCTGCGCGCCGTAAAGCGGACGCCAGGAAATCGCGAAGAAACCGGCATAGACGAGAGCGATGACCGGAATTTTCGCAGCCCATTCAAAGGCCCGTCGCCTCAAGCTTCTCTCGGTACGATTCTGCCTGTTGGTTGCGGCGGGCATCGCAAAGGGGTCGGTCAGGAATATGACGACGCAGGAAAATGCGAAGCAGGCAACCGTCAGAAGAGCCGGAAAATCATGAAGCTTCAAAACTATATTGTCCAAATATTCGCCAACTACCGCCGCTCTTTCCTAACACCGGAACGAACGCGGCCCCTTCCAAATTTTTTCGTCTCTTGCGCGCCTTATGCCGAGTACGCCACATTATCGCGCGGGTTGAGCAAACTCCGTGATCATTTCCCGTGATCAAAGCCTTCATCGACCGCATCGACAAGAGTTCCCTCTCGTTCTTGCTCAGTTATTTTTCTCATTTTGCGGGAAAACCACCACATCAATGGCGGTTTTATCAACGGGCCGAAATAGGCGAGTGCCGTCAGTGACAATCCGAAGTGAATTCGCACCTTGCCACGATCGAGGCCACGGACGATCTTTGTCGCCACAGCGTCGGCGCTCCAGGGTTTGACGGATCCCATCAAAAGCTCCGCCTCGGCGGGCCGCATCGACATTTCACGGCGATATTGCGGCGTGAGCGTATCGGGCGGAAAGCACACGGAGATGCGAACTCCGAAAGCACCGGCCTCGGCACACAAGGCTTCGGCAAAACCGGCCAGAGCCGACTTGGAAGCGCAATAGGCGGTGTAGCCATAAATGCCGATCAGCGCGGCGCCCGAGGAGATCATCATAATCTTGCCGCCACGGCGCGCCTTCATGCCCTTGTAGACCGCGCGCACGACGTTCGCCGTTCCGACGAGATTGGTGGCGATCTGTTCATCAAAGACCGCCGCCGACATCGCGTCGAAAGCACAGGGTTCGACAATCCCCGCCGAGGCGACGAGGATGTCGCAAGGACCGAAGGCGCGTTCGCAGAGCGCGACGGCTTCCAAGGTCTGGCTGGCCGATGCAACATCGACGGAGGCGATCTGGATGCGAGAGGGATCGACGCTGGAGATGGCGGTAAGTTCGTTGCGTGCCTGCGCCAGACGCCCGAAATGACGGGCGAGCAGGGAAACGCGATCTCCCCTGGTGGCATAGAGCTTGGCTACCGCCAGACCGATCCCACTTGAGCCTCCGGTGACGATAACATGCATGAAATGATCGCCTTGAGGTTAGGGCTTGATGGATGCCTGACGCGTCGGCAACAACTGCATCACCTTGTCCATGTCGATGGACCCTAGGCCGAAGTTCCGATCCTGTAAATCTTTGAGTTTTCGGGCAGTTACGGCGACGGAATGACGAATTTGCTCTTCGGTATGATCGCAGGTGATGAAGAAGCGCAGGCGCGCCATGCCTTCGGGCACGGCCGGATGAATGATGGGCAAAACATTGATGCCCTCGTTCAGCAGATCGTTGGAAAGCTGCACCGCCCGTAGCGAATCACCGACAATGACGGGAACAACCGAAAAGCCGAGGCTCAGGCCGGTATCGAGACCCGCCTGCCTGGCGCATTCCAGGAACAGATTGCCGTTACGCCGGAGCCGCGCGGCCCTGTCCGGTTCCGATTCCAGGATTTGCAGACCCGCGATAGCCGCCGCCGCCAGAACCGGGGCAAGGCCGACACTGTAGACGAAGCCGCCCGCCTCTGCTTTCAACACATCGGCGAGCGCACTGCTGCCGGCGATATAGCCACCGCAACTCGATGTCGTCTTCGAGAGCGTTCCCATCCAGATGTCGACATCGCGCGAATCGAGCCCGAAATGCTCGAAGGTGCCGCGGCCGTTCGCGCCCAGGATGCCGAGCGCATGCGCCTCGTCCACCATCAGCCAGAAGCCATAGCGTGCCTTCAGCTCCAGCAATGCCGGGAGATCGGCGACATCGCCATCCATGGAGTAGACACCTTCGACGATCACCAGGATGCGGCGAAAATCGGAAGACAGCGTCTTCAGGATGCTTTCAAGATTTTCGGCATCATTGTGCTTGAACAGACGCCGCGCCGCGCCGGAAAGCTTGATGCCGGCAAGCGCGCTATTATGGATGAACTCGTCATGGATGACGAGGTCCTGCGGGCCCATCAGGCAGCCGATGGTGGCGACATTGGTCAGGTAACCACTGACGAAACAGACGGCGGCATCGACGCCGTAGACCTTGGCGAGTTGCTGCTCCAACTCGACATGCACCGGCCGCTCTCCGGCGACAAGCCGGCTGGCGGAGGCGGAAATGCCAAAGCGGTCGATGGCCTCCTTGGCACGAGCCGCTACCGACGGGTCTGTATTGGTGCCCAGATAGTCGTAGGAGGCAAAATTGATAAACTCGCGCCCACCCATCCGCGTCGTCGCGCCGGCGGCAACATCATGCGAGCGATAGAAGGGATTGGCGATACCCGCCATCTCGCCGGCAATCTTCTGCGTCATCACGCGCTTGTATTCCGGCAGGTCCTCAAAGCGCGTGGCCTGGCGTACCGGCTGCTGCGCCTGCTTGTTCAACCGTTCGGCCCGGTTGCGCCCAGAGGATTCACCGACGCGGCGCATCTGCTCCAGCAGGCTGCTTTTCCGCTCGCCAGCGGTAGCATCATCATCGGCATCCTGCGTCATGACTGCGCGGCCTTCTTCGGTTGCAGGGAGTGGCTCTGTACCAGGCGGCTAACCACCTGATCCTCGCCTACCGCCGAGCTGGCGGCCTCCTCGCCACTACGGTTCATGACGCGATCGCACAAACGGCTGACGACGTCACTGACCGTTGTCCCCTCCCCGACACCGCTCAAGGGAATGTCGAAGCCGGTCTTCTGCTGGAAGCTCATGCCGAGTTCCATCGCCATCAGACTGTCTAGGCCGATATCCTTTAACACCTTGTCGGGCGTGATCGTATCTTCCGTCACGCGCAGGATCGCGGCAATTTCGGAGGCGACAACCGTATGCAACGCGGCCTGCGCCTCATCCTCGGACTTGCCTTTGATCAGTTCCCGCAGATCGATCGTATCACCATCGTTCAAGGTTTGATGGTTGGCCGCATGGCGCATCAGCGGCGCGAACAGCGACCGGCCGGCGATCGGCAGCATACGGGCCGCGCTCCAATCGATCTCCGCGATCATGACGGCGGCGGCCTCGACCTTGCCGGTGTCGGCAAGCATGTAGCGCTCGACCTGCTCCAGCGCAGTGCGCGCCCTCAAAGCGGCCTTGCCGATACGCTTGGACAGGAGGTCGTTGACTTCGCCGTTGCGGGCCAGGAAACCCTTGTCGGCAATGGCGCCGAAGCCAACAGCGAGCGCCGGCAATCCGGCGGCGCGGCGCGCACGCGCCAGACCTTCGAGGTAGCCGTTCGCGGCAACATAATTCGCCTGCCCCGGATTGCCGAGCATGGTGGTCGCAGAGGAAAACAACAGGAACAGATCGAGATGATCGTATCTGGTCAAACGATCGAGAATACCGGCGCCGCGAACCTTCACATCAATGACGGGTTGGTTGCGCTCCGGCGTCAGGTTGGCGAGCAGTGCATCATCCAGAACCATCGCGGCATGGATAACACCCCTCAGCGCGCCTTCGGAGCGAAGCAAGCCAAGCAGGGATTCGACGGCCGCCCCGTCGGTGATATCGCAGGCGTGCAGCGTTGTGACTACACCCTTCTTTTCCCATTCGCCAACAGCTTTCAGCGTCTCCTCATCAGCCATGCCCCGGCGCGAGCACAGCGCGATGCGGCGCGCACCCTTGGAAACCAGCCAATCGGCGGCGGCAAGACCGAAACCGCCGATGCCGCCAGCCACGAGGAAAACACCATCGGGGTCGAGCCGCAGCGATTTCGCCGGAGCCGGTAAGACGCGGTCGATACCCAGAACAGGCGGGCGGACGACGATCTTGCCGATATGGCCAGCATTCTGCATCAACCGGAAAGCGCTGCCGATCTCGTCGTAGCTAAAGGCTCGATAGGGCAGCGGCGTCAGCTTGCCGTCGGTAAAGAGCTCGCCGATCTCGGCAAAAATCCGCTTTGTGAGAGCCGGAGCGCTGACCAGCAACTGGTCGGCGTCGATGCCGAAATAGCTGATGTTGCGGCGGAAGGGGCGCAGGCCGATCTTGCGGTCGGAGTAATAATCACGCTTGCCCAACTCCAGGAAACGTCCGAACGGCTTGACCAGCTCGATGCTCCGCTCCATCGCCTCGGAAAACAGCGAGTTCAACACGAGATCGACGCCTTCGCCGCGTGTGAGACGGCGAACACCCGCAACGAAATCCAACGAGCGGGAATCGAGCACATGATCGGCGCCAAGCATCTCCAGGAAACGGCGCTTCTCGACCGTACCCGCGGTGGCGATCACCTTGGCACCCTTGAGCTTGGCGATCTGGAGCGCGGCGAGGCCGACACCGCCGGCCGCACCATGGATCAGGATCGTCTCGCCAGGCTGAATACGCCCGAGCTCGACCATCGCGTAATAGGCGGTCAGGAAGGCAACGGGCACCGTGGCCGCGGCAACTGTCTCCATTTTCTCCGGCAATTTGGTAACGCCATCGCGGCGCACGCGCACATGGGTCGAAAACGCAGCGGGGCCGATCCCCATAACCTTGTCGCCCGGCTGGATATCATCGACGGCGGATCCTGTCGCCAAAACGCGACCAGCGAATTCCATGCCGATGGTGGCGCCGGCAAACCCATCCTCCAGCGCCTCTTCCGGAAGCAAGCCCATGGCCCACATGACATCGCGGAAATTGAGGCCAGTGGCTTCGACGGCGACAATCACCTCGCCATCCAACGGCACCGGCGGGTTCGTCTCTTCCCAAACGACGCTGTCGAGGCGGCCGCTCGTGTGCTGCCGGATCGTCGCTGCCGAGACGTCACGGCGGCTCATATCGCTCAAGGCAAAGGGACCAGCGGCAGCGCGAATCTCGCGGACTTCGCCGGTTGCCCGATCCAACGCCCATTCCCTGTTGTCGGTCTTGGCCACAAGGATCGTCTCCACGGCCGCGATCGCCCGCTCGTCATCCGTTTCGGCATCCAGAAGATGCACATCAAAGACGTCGTATTCGTTCTGCAGCACGCGCGCGAAGGCCCAAAGGCCGGAATTGGCGCCATCAATCCGCTCTTCGGCCAGCGGCGAGCCGCCCGGAGCGATAATCACCAGTCGTGGCCTGTCGCCATCGGCGCGACGCGCCAAGGCATCCGCCAGTTTCGCAAACGTCTGCAGCCGCGCCAGCGACAAGTCGGCCGCATCACGATCGCCCTGTCTCTCCGCCGCGTAGAGAATGCGAATCGGATGATGTTCGAGCGACGTTAGGACATCGCCGAGATCCAGAGGCGTCGTTGCGACATCGATTACGGTGGTCCGCGCGCTGGAGATCCCAACAGGGTTCTCGCCACACTCGCATAAAACGAGCAGCGGCGCATCGACATCCGGCGAGGTGGCGGCGTCGACCATCTGGCGTTCAGACACGGCCATTGCCGTGATCAGCACGCCTTCCGGAAAGATCTTTTCTTCGGCTTGCGCCTTGCCGAAACCAAGTGCCGCGAAGATATCCTCGACCTGTTGCACTGTGCCGAGCTGGCCCACGGGGAACTCCGGCGATTGGCTGCCGGCAAACCATCCCTCCGACAGACCGAAGGCAAAATCGTTGAAGGCGCTCGGCGCACGATCAACGAACAAAAGCTGCGCACTGTGCAACGCAGCTGCGCGGATGGCGGCTTTCAGCCCCTCGTCGCGGGACAGAAGGTGCTGGCTTTGATCGCCTGACGCAACAATGATGTCGGCAAGCGGCTGATCCGCAAGCTTGGCAGGCTCTGTAACGATGACATGCGCATCCCGCTCGAAGGCGATTTCAAGCGCATGGCGCACCTGCTCTCGCGGCTCGGCGATGATCAGACAGGCGCCGGCCTTCGCGGCGATCGCCGCCAGCCGTTGGCTGAACGCCGCGGATGTCGAACCCACCTCCAGAATATGGCCAACGATACCGGGATTGGCCTCCATGGATGCCGTCAGCGCTTCTGCGATGATCGAAAGCCGCTTGCCGCTCAGAGGCGCATGAACAAGTACGTGCTTCAACGTTGCGCCGCCAACCGCATGAACGGTCGCCTTGGTCGATGACTGGCCAAGGACATGCTTGTGGACGGCGGCGAGACGCTCCAGCGCCTCGCGATAGGCATTGTTGACGAGAACGGCTTCGGCAACACGGCCGGCGTCTTCACGATAAAGCTCCCGCAAGACGTCGCTTACCGGCGGCAAGGTAAAATCGAGCGGTACGCGCCACTCGCCGTCATCGGCCGAGGCAATACCGGCATCCTCCAGAATATAGAGGCAGTTGACCAGGAATGACCGGAACTCCGGCTCGTCGGGAAGGCTAGAAAACGAAATTGCTCCACCCTTGCCCGCAACCGCCAGTGCGATCTCGTGACACGCCCGATAGATCGTCGCATCAAGCAATAGCGTCGCATTATTGAACGAATGCGTCCTCGCGGGACCTTGCAGTGCCGAAGCATCCGGCAACGTTATGTCCGAACCGGCCCGACGCCCGAAGATCGCCGACGGCACGGTCTCATAATGGAATGCTACGGAGGCAAGCGTCGTATGACGACGCAAGTAGGTGCGGCGGAAGCGGCAATCGTCGAAAACCGCAATCTGACAGCCCTCGGCGTCCATCATGCGGAAACGGGCCTTGATCGAGTTCCGGCTGAACCGATCAATCTCTATGACGGCTTTGGCAACCGGTCTTCCCTTGCCCGAAACACGCACGGTGCCGAAACGGACTGGAATATAAGGGGCGCCGGCCTCGTCACCGGACAGTTGCTCGAACAGCGCAACGAGACCATGAAACGCCGCATCGACCGACATCGGATTGAGATTATAGGTCACAAACGGGTGGGTTGGTGCGGCGGCTCGCTTGAGATCCACTTCGATGACATCGTGGCCGAAAGCGACGGCCTTCGACAGAAGCTGGAAATGCGGACCGTATTGCAGGCCGAAACGCTCCGCCATGTCATAGGTTTTCTCGGAGGTCAGCACGAACTTGCGGCCCTCGGAGCCACGCAGGGCTCGCTCCTCGATCACGCCGAGATCGATCGGCTTGCGGCCTCGCGCAACGGCATGGACGGTCCAGTCGTCATTACTCAGCCGCTCGCGCGAGCGGATCTCGATGTTGCCGGTCTCCGGCGACAGGATGGTCGACAGCTCTGCTATGCGGTCTTGGCGCAATTCCAGTGGCCGCAGGATCTCGAGATTGCCGATCTCGACCTCATCGGTCTCGTAATATTGCTGTATCGCGGTAACGGCGATCTCGATGAAACCGCTGCCCGGCAGGATCGCCTTGCCATCGACAACGTGTTCGGCGAGGTCGGCAAACAGATGCGCGTCCAGATGGTTCTTCCAGCTGGAACTGTTGGGATCCGTGCGCCAGCCGAGCAAAGTATAAGGGCTCTTGCCGTCACGGCCAAAAATATCGATCTCATCCGTAGTCGGCTGTGAACGCAGTTCGACTGGCTCGAATGGCAGGGGCGGCAGCTTAACGAAGGCATTGCGCGTTGCGCTGCCCCGCGAGCGCAGCGCCGGCGCACCATGTGCCACAGCGCGCGCGAAAGACTGCGAAACCGGATCGCGGTCGGGGACAGGCGCCTCGCGCAGCAATGTCGGTATCGTAACCACCTGGACGGACGCCTGCTTGGCGATCTCCGTCACATAATTCGACAGGATCGGACGCGGAGCGATCTCAATGAACAGGTTGCATCCCATCGCGATTGCCGCCTGACAGGCAACCTTGAAAAGCACGGGATCGCGGACGTTGCGCCACCAATATTGGGTATCCAGTAGACGACCGTCATGAAGCTCGCCGGTCACCGACGAAATGAAAGTACCCGTGCCGGCATCCGGTGCGACATCCGGCAAATCCGCCAGGAAGGCGTCCTTCGCCCGGTCAATGATCGGGTGATGGAAAGGATAGTTGATGTCGAGGACGTGCGCGACGATATGCGCCTTGCGGGCGGCATCTCTGAATGCCTCGATCTCGTGGACGGGACCGGAAATCGTGACCGAATTCGGCGCGTTGATCGCCGCAATGCAGATATCGTCCAGGCCGTGAGACTTGGCGAAGGCGAGTGTTGCGTCTTCATTGAGAACCACGGCGGCCATCTTGCCTTCACCGGCAAGAAGATCCTGATGCAGCGAGCGCTTAGCGACGATCACGACCGCCTCGGCAGCCGTCAGCGCCTTGGCCGCATAGGCGGCTGCGATTTCGCCGACCGAATGGCCGAAGACAATATCAGGCTTCACGCCAAGTGCCGCCAGGCAATCCGACAAAGAGGCCTGAACGGCAAACAGCAAAGGCTGCGCGATCTTGGTGTCGGCGAGCCGCAAGGCCAGATCAGCCGAAACCAGAATATCCGTCAGCTTCTCACCGAGATAATATTCAAAGAGCGCGCTAAACGACTGGAAACATTGCCGGAAATGGCGGTTTTCCTGATAGGCCTCGACGCCCATTCCCGCCCATTGCGATCCGTTACCGGAAAAGACGAAGGCAATCTTGACGGCTTGGCTCGGCACTTCACCGATTTCACCAACGGAACTCTCGCCGGACAAATGCGCATCGATCGCCGCAAGCACCGCAGCGCTATCCTTCGCTTTGGCTGCGAAACGGTGACGCATGGGCTCACGATTGGCCACGGCGGACGCGACGATCTGCCGGGCCTCCTTAGGCTCCGCATAGGTCAGGCTGTTCTTATAGTCCTCAAGTAGTCTCGAAAGCGCCGAGGCTGTGTGAGCGCTCGCGACGAAAATCGTGCCATCACCTCGCATCTGCGGTTCGGGAGGAGCGACCGGATCGGGATCGCTGATGACGACATGAGCATTCGTGCCGCCGAAGCCGAAAGAATTGATGCCGGCGAAGCGCGGGCGTTTCGCCGGAAGAAGCTCGATGGCCGATGTATTGACCCGAACATTCAATCCCTCAAAATCGATAGTCTCATTCGGCTGATCGAAATGCAGTGACGCCGGCAGGAAATTGTTCTCCAGCGCGATCATTGCCTTCAGCAGGCCGAAGAGGCCTGAGGCAGGTTCGGTGTGGCCGATATTGGACTTGATCGAGCCGACAGGCACGGGCGCCCGCCGGTTTCGGCCAATGACTTCGCCGATCGCCCAGACTTCGGCGGGATCGCCGACCTTGGTGCCTGTGCCGTGGCCCTCGATGAAGGCGACACGGTTGACGTCGATATTCTTCCCTTCATAGATCGAGCGTAACAGTGCGGCTTGCGCCTCTCGCGACGGCAGCGAGATACCATTCGTGCGGCCAGAGGAATTGACCCCGACCGCATGAATGCGAGCGTAACTGCGATCCTTTTCACGTAGCGCGCGATCGGTCCTGCGCAGAATGACGACCGCGCCACCTTCCGCGCGAACGTAGCCGCGGCCATTGTCGTCATAGGCCCGGCAGAGACCTTCCGGCGACAGCATGCGCGCCTGGGCAAAGCCGACAAAGGAGAGCGGGTGGAGCAGAAGGTTGACGCCACCAACGATCGCGGTGTCGATATCACCACATTCCAGCGCCCTCACCGCCTGATCGAGCGCCACAAGCGACGACGAGCAGGCCGTGTCGATCGTCATGCTTGGCCCCTGTAGGCCGAAAATATGTGAAATTCGGTTGGCAACGATCGAAAGCGTGTTGCCGGTCATGAAATAGGGGCTGCCGGACGCCGGATCTTCGGCCGTCAGATTGCCATGGTCGAGCGACGATGCCCCAACATAGACGCCGACCCTCTCGCCGTCGAAGCCATCCACAGGCAAGTTCGCATCTTCCAGAGCACGCCAGACGAGGTTCAGAAGGATGCGCTGCTGCGGATCCATCTGCATCGCCTCGCGTTGCGAGAGGCCGAAGACTGCCGGATCGAAAGAATAGATGTCCGCCATGACGCCGGCGGCGTAGCTGTAGGTTTTCCCTTGAGTGCCGACGACCGGGTGCCAGAAACGCGCAAGATCCCAGCGTTCATCAGGGATGCGACCGACAGTACAACGTCCTTCCTTGAGAACGAGCTGCAGCTCCTCAATCGAACCCGCCCCCGGGGCGATGCTCGCCCGTCCGATAATTTCAATCGTCATGATCTCTCGGCGTTATTTTTTTAAACTATCCCAGGATGTAAAGTAGCCATCTTCATCTAATAAACGTTCACATCATAATTATCTGCAGTTGTCACCCGTAAAAAGACCAAGTACGGAATGCTGCGTTGAGTAACGGACAGCAATGACGACGCTTTTTGACAAAAAGTATCGGCGGGCAATCGCTTTCGAATGACCGAAGATCGGCGCTTGGAAAATGCGAGCAGCCACCTGCCGGCTCCCGTAAGTCTTCGCGATCCCATAGGTTTTGATCTTTCGACAGTACAACGATCCGCCGAGATCATGCCGGCGCCGGAGGATGCGGAACCATGCATCCCCCCCGCCCCTCGGGGCTTACTGCCCCAGGTTAGCCGCCGTCGCGGCACCCTGAGAGGCTATCCCGAGCGGGGAGCCAACCAGCGTCAGGAACTTCCGGATATCAACCGAGGGGTGACGCGATACATAGATGACGTCACGGCTCTTGACCGGGAATGTTTGCCCAACGATGAGACTGTCGGGATGCGACATGTCGAATCGATAGACGATCGGGTAACGTCCCTTGGAATCCGCCGCCATTCCCTTTTGCATGAGCGCCTGGAAACGCGCTGGGCCGAGCAGGCTCCTGACGATATCCGGCTCCTCATAGCGGAACAGGAAGAATCCCTGGGCATTGGTCGACTCATCGACCGCGCCGTGCCCCAGGGCGACAGCCTCGAGAAGATTGAGGTCATTGGCGCCGAACTCGATACGACCGTCACCCTTGACGGAACCGAGAAGGGTAAAGGTTCTCGGATCGCGCACAAGGAAAACCTGGTCGCCAGGCTGAACGTAAATGTCCTCGGAAGGGTGTTCGACGATCGACTTCAGAAGGGCGGTGCCGATCTTGTTGCCGCGAACCACCGTGACCGAGGTTTCATAAGGCTGCGTAACCGGTCCACCCGCCTTGGCGATCACCTGCGTGATCTTTTCGCTTGTGAGGTCCAGGGGAACCAACGACGGACGGCCGACGGCTCCGGAAACGGTCACCGTACGTGATGCCGTGCCTGTGCTCGTGACAATAACATCCGGTTCGACCGCCTTGGTTGCCAATGCAGCCAGAACCGCCTTGCGGGCCTGCTCCAGCGTCTTGCCCGCGAATTTGACGGACCCCGCATAGGGAATGGCCGCCGTTCCATCCGGCTGGACGACAATATCCAGCGACACCTGCTTCGACTGCGCCGTCGAGAACAACCCGTCGGAGCCGGCTTCGAAAATGGTCACCCGCAGCGCGTCGCCGACACCGATAACCACCCGCCCGACACCGCCGCCGATGCCAAACCGACGGTTGAGCGCGGTGGAAACATAATCGGAAACGAGACGGGCCGTACGGCTATCGATATCGACCACATCGAAAACGGCCGCGTTCTTGCGTCCGAGTTCGGCGCTGGATTGTCCGGCGTCATCACCGATGGCACCGGCCAGCGGCCCCTCGCTCGATACGGAATTACATCCCGCCAGAACTACGCAAACTAGCAACGCGCCTACGCGAATCAATTGAATAACCTCAAAATCAATACCCCCGCCACAGCCGACTCGATCGGAGCAGCGCATTATTCACAAATCCGTTGGCGCCTTGAAAAGCATAACGGACGTCCCTCAACAAGCCCATTCAAGACACACGCCGCCAAAAAATTGCATGCCATGACATAAGTACACTTTGCCACAAACGATCGCGCGACCTTATGGCCATAGGCTGAAAGTATGGGTAACGCAATTTATCTCGGCAAACTTGTATAAATTTAAATTAATATTTATTGAATGATAAAAGTATTCGTTAAGGAATAACGTTAAGCAAAGTCCATCTATAGTCGACCTGAATGAAGCGGGCTTACTCCCTTCCCCTTTTTATAAGCACGCTCTTGCCTATCGCAGCCGCGAACTCTAAACCGTGGCAGACGCATGGACGGCGACCATGACAACCAGGGATCAGTCAAACTTCGGCATCGTTCTTCGCAGGATTAGCCACGGCGGAAGCGAACGAATTCATCTGAGATTACAGGGTACAACACACACTGCGACGAGGTACCGGTTCGACGCGGTCTGGGGGCTCCTCGAAACCAGAACGAAAAAAGTACCGATGAGAATGAAGGTTTTGCCAATGTTCGGCTTTCCAAAGCGATCCAAGAATAAGACCCAGGAGAGCGCTCTCGGAGCGATATTCGATCAATACGAACAGAGCAAACCTGATCATCAAAATGCGATCGATGCTCTTCCCGGCTGGAGTTGCGCCTTTCCCGCCGCCCTCAAACTGAAAGCTGGAAACCTTCATCTCTATACGGATGACCGGATCAGCTGGGCTTTGAAAACCTACGGTTCTATCGAGGGAAAGAAGATTCTTGAGGTCGGACCGCTGGAAGGAATGCACACCTACATGCTGGATCGCCAGCGTCCGGCGCGGATCGATGCCATCGAAGCAAACCGGCTCTGTTTTCTGAGATGCCTGCTGACAAGACAGGTCCTCAATATCAATAGCGCTTCGTTCTTGCTGGGCGACATTCAGGCCTGGCTTGCCGAGCACGAGGAAGTCTATGATTTCGCCCTCGCCTCCGGCGTGCTCTACCATATGGCTGATCCAGGGGAATTCTTGAGACGGCTGGCAAGCCGCACCAAGGCAGTTTTCATCTGGACGCATTTTTTCCTCGACGAGGCGATGCCCAAAGGCGATGCGCGGCGGCGTCCCTTCAGTGGTAAAGTCGAAACGAAAACGATCGAGGGTGTTCCCGTGCGCTATTATGAGCGCAGCTATCAACACGCCAACTCGAATGCCTCCTTCTGCGGCGGCATGAAGGATCGGCATTTCTGGATGCATCGGGACGACATATTGGGGCTGCTGGAAAAGCTTGGATACAACGACATCGTGATCAAGGATCAGAATTACGATCATCCCGGCGGACCGTGCTTCTCTCTCCTGGCGCGCAAGGAGCCTGCTACTTCCTGACAACGGCACCAGCATGCAGGTTTGAACACCAGGATTTGGGATGATCTTGACGTGATTGAAGGCACAGACGACAACTTGATGGTTCCTGAAGGTCAACGCGGCCCCCCCACCGAACGGGCCGGGACGCCGGGAGGCATCGGTGCTATTTAATCTCGAATATGATCGGGGCACGGTTCTGGAGGGCTATCTCATCCCGGACGGCTTTTCCGATCTGCCGCATATCAGGGTTTCGGATGCCAGCGGCAATCTGATGGTTCTGCCCTGTGACCAGATCAAGCAGGCGGTCGTCGATTCGGGTCGCCATGAGAACGGCCGGGTCGGCTTCAAACTCGACACGAAGATCATTCCGGATCTCGCCGAACGCAGTACCCTCATGATCCACGACGCCAAGTCGGGATTGCTGGTCTACCGTCGACCGCAGGTATCACAACTGGTCTCGCAGAAAATCTTGCGGCTGGAAACGCAACTCCTGCCGATGGTCAAGTTCGATTATCACTGCGGCCGTCATTTTCAGTACGAGCTGTCGTCGGTGGAGCGCTTCGGCCACGAAACGGCGCTACAAGCCTTTCATCTCAATGCCGTCAAGTCGATTTACATCAGCGGACGCCTGCTGTTGCGCAACTATGAGGAGTTTCTTGACAAGGGTTTCAAGGCCATCGTCTTGCTGACCGACCCTTATTACGAAATGGCCCTGCGTATCTTTCTCCTGAAACGCATGGCGAAAACGCAGATCTCCTTCTTTGGCGACCGTGACAAGATCATCCTGGCGCCCGCGGCGGAACACTTCGCCGAGGTCGATCTCGAAAGCGAGACGTCTCTTAAATCGGCGCTCAAGAAAGCGCCGCAGAACGTCACGAACGTTCTGGTCTCGCCCGTTACCCGCCAGCTCGTCACAACCACGCCGGAGCAACTGTCGACGCGCGGCGATGTCGCCGCGGCGATCGACCTGCTTTCCCGCTTCACCGTCGTCGGACACGATACCAACAGCATCCATTTTCAAGACGCGGTCGGTGAACTCTTCGGCATTTCGATCGGCGACCTTCCGCTGCTCTCCAGGCACACCGCCCTTGAAGACGTTGCTAGGAGATTGCGTTCGTTGCATATTGCCGAACTAATGCTCGAAGAAGATTTGATCTTTGATCACTATGTGCGTGAGGCGATGAAACCAACCGCGCCGGAATTGCGGAACATGAGTGCAAGCCGACATGCCCAAAACAGTCATTGAAGAGACCATCGATCAGCAATATCCGCAGGTAAAGCCCGCGCGTCAGATCCTGCCGTCACTGTTTCGACGGTGGGTCCCCGAGCGTCGCGAACGCAATGATCTGCAGGAGATCGAATATATACCGGCGCCTGGTGTCCAGGACCCGGAGCTTCAAACCGGCGGGAAGCCGCCGATCAGGCTCATCACCTTCCTGCTGTTCGTTATTCTGCCGTTTCTGGTGTGCTCGGTCTATTACATCTTCATTGCTTCGGATCAGTATGTCGCCGAAGCTCGCTTTGCCGTTCGCTCGCTTTCCAGCACCGGTTCGGGCGACAAGGGCGATGGTACATCATCCGACAACAGTTCCGGGCCCACGGGCCTTCTCAACATGCGCTCCGCTTCGCAAGACGCTTACGTCGTCACGAGCTTTATCCACTCGACGGAAATCCTCAAGCGGATTGGCGAGAAACTCGACTACCGATCGATGTTTGTGCGGCCGGATGCGGATTTTCTATCGCGATTTCGCTCCGCGCAATCCGACGAGGAATTTCTCGATTATTGGGCGGATCACGTCAGCGCTTATATCGATGTCTCCTCGGGCATCATCACCCTGAAGGTGCGCGCATTCACGCCGGATGACTCCGTCAAGCTTTCCGAGGCTATCATCCAGGAGAGCGAATTGCTGATCAACCAGCTTTCGCAGCGCGCGCGCGACGACATCGTGCAGAGCATGCGCGGCGACGTCGAGAAAAGCGGAAAAGCCTATAGCAACACCTTGACCGCGCTCAACCAGTTCCAGCATCAATCCGGACTTCTCAGTCCGGAGACTCAGGCCACCAACAGCAGCACGCTTCTGACGGGACTGCTTGCGCAGAAGCTCGCATTCGAAACGCGACTGTTCGTGATGCGGCAGTCAAATGCGGATAGTTCGCCGGCCTATCAACAATTGACCCTTGCCCAGCAAAGCCTCCAGGATCAGATCGACAAGATGAAGCTGGAGCTGACGGGTCCGGAAAATGCGAGCCTTGCCAAGGCATTGCTGGAATACTCGCAGCTGGACACAAACCGGATGATCGCGGAGAAGCTCTATGAGGCTTCTCAAAGGAATTACGACACGGTGCTTGCCGAAGCGCTTCGAAAGACGCTTTATCTCGCCGTCTTCGTCAGTCCAACGCTTCCGGATGAAGCCATCTTTCCGCATCGGTTCACGACCCCATTGATGATATTGCTTGCTCTGGCCGTTATCTGGATGACCCTTTCGCTGATTTGGGCATCCGTGGAGGATCACCGGATATAGTGAGAGACGACCGATGATCCGCTTCAAAAACGTGTCGAAACATTTCAAGACACAAAATGGCAAGAAAGTAATCCTGGATCGCGTGAGCTGCGAATTCATGTCGGGCTATTCCTATGGCCTGCTCGGCGTGAACGGCGCGGGAAAGTCGACAACCATGCGGATGATCGCCGGCACGATGCTGGCAAATTCCGGCAGGATAACCAAGGACGTTCGGGTATCATGGCCGCTGGGCTTCGCCAGCGGCTTCAACCCCTTCATGACGGGCAGGGCAAATCTCCATTTTGTCGCCCGGGCCTATGGAGAGGACGTCGGACGAGTCTCCCGTTTTGTCGAGGAATTCGCGGAGCTGGGCGACTATATCAATGCGCCGGTGCGCACCTATTCCTCCGGCATGAGCGCGCGATTGGCCTTCGGGCTTTCCATGGCCATCGAATTCGAGTGCTACCTGGTCGACGAGGTCCTCTCCGTCGGCGATGCCCGCTTTCAGGAGCGTTGTCGCGCCGCTTTCGAGAGCCGCCGAAAATATTCCGACATCATCATGATCTCGCATAGTATGGGCATGATCAAAAAGCACTGTGATAAGGGTATGGTACTCGTCGACGGCAGACTTATGGTTTTCGACAAGGTCGAACAGGCGATCGAAGCCTATTACAGATTGAACAGGTAAGATGCGACGGAGTGGCAGCAAGGTCCCATATGGCTCACGATAGTGGAAAAACGTCTGAATCTGTTCAGTTGAGCGCGATCCAGCACAGCCGCGATGTAGCCGCGAAGTTGTCCGTGACCGCGCGCAAGCTGCGTTTCTCGACATCGAAGCGGAGCCAGCTTTTCAAAGCGGTCGGCCTGCGCCCCCGCCCGCTGGAGCAAGTTATCGGACGGCTGATACTGGCTTCCGCGATTCTGATTGTTGTCATTCCGAATATTGTTTCGGTCTTCTACTTCACGCGTATTGCCGTGGATCAATACCAGTCAGAAACACGCTTCACCGTCCGCTCCTCGACGCCGGCACTTGGCAAGGATCAGCTCACCAAGGTCACGGGCCTGCCATCGGCGCAGATCGCCCAGGATACACAGATCGTCACGAATTTCATTGCCAGCAAGGACATGGTGGCCGCCCTCCAGTCCAAGGTCAATTTCCAGAAGCTCTATGGAAACCCGGATATCGATCCACTGGCGAGGCTCAGGCAGGATGCCTCGACGGAGAAGCTGCTCGACTACTGGGAGGACATGGTCTCCATCAAGACCGACGCGAACAGCGGTATCGTGACAGTCAAGGTCCGAGCCTTTTCGGCTGCTGACTCGCAGAAGGTATTGCAAGAAGTGGTCGCCGCCTCCGAAGTCGTGGTCAACGATGTCAACAACCGCATCTGGCGCGATGTCATCACCACCGCTCAGACCAATCTCGACAATGCGAAAAACCAATTGCAGAAAACGCGGGAGCAGCTTCAACTCGCCCGCAATCAAACCGGCGTCCTCAGCGTCGCGGGATCATCGGCGATCTTTACGAACCTGATCACAACCGTGCAGACAGACAGAATCAACCTCCAGCAGAGATACGATGCGCTGCTCGGCAATGTATCGCCCACCGCGCCGCAGATGCGGGTGCTGAAGCGCGAGATCGAAAGCAAACAAAAGCAATTGGACGATCTGAACAGGCAGGTGGCCGGACAAGGCAAATCCGAACAGAACCTGGCGGACGTATCGGTCGACATGTCTCAGCGAGAGCTGGAGCAGACCCTGGCCGAACAGCAGTTTGCGGCGAGCATGAAAACGCTGGAGCAAGTACAGTTCGTCAGCAAGCAGCAACTGCTTTATCTCGACACGTTCCTTGCCCCAAATCTGCCCGACGAAGCGAAATACCCCAAGCGCGGGCTCTGGATCGGCGGCGTTCTAGCAGCCACCATCCTCATCTGGGGCGCTGTTGTCGGCCTGCTGACGGCCCTGCGAAATCGTCTCGCGTGATTTCCCCCGGTCGACCCTCCATGCAAATCCTGCGCAACATCATCTACGGATTGCTTCCAAGGCCTCGGCTTTCCGCCGCGCCCATTGCTGGAGCGCCTTCCCCTGCAAAGCGGCTTCTCGTGTTGTCGCGATACCCCAATCCCAGTGTCAGCTATTATCTGGACGAGCGAACCAAGGCTCTTGCCGATATCCCCGTCATCATGAAGGGCCTCGACGAGGGATTGGAGGACGTCGACAGCGAAGGGCTTTTTGTCATCATCTGCCGCTATATCAAGGAGCCGCAATTGCGCTGGCTGGAAGACAAGCGAGGCAGCCTGGCGGGGGTGGCCTATTTCGTCGATGACGATATCCCCGCCGTCGTTGCCGGTGACGAGGCGACCTGGCCCTACAAAATCACCCTCCTCAATCTCGCCGTCCGACCGCTTCCTCGGGTCAATCGGTTACTCACGCATCTGTGGACATCGACGGAGACCCTAGCGGACACGTTGACGAATACACACCAAAAGATCGAGATCCTCGCGCCCATGCCGGCGGCTCCAGGCCGGAGACCGTCGGAAATTTCCGACGAAACCTCCGCGTCGCTGAAAATGGTTTATCATGGGACGGGCGTTCATCGCCGTGAACACGAGTTCCTGATGCCGATCGTCAAGACAGCGATGGACAAGCACAGGAATTTGCATTTCGAGGTTTTTGCCGAGGGCAATCTTGCGCGCCAGTGGAGCCGCCAGGACATCGACCCGGCGCGAACGACCATAGGCCTACCATTGCCCTGGGCGTCCTATCTCGCGAAGACCACGGATCATGGCGCTGATATCGCGCTCGCGCCGCTCCTGATCGGCAAGACCAATGATAGCCGATCGGACACCAAGCGGATCGACATCAGCCGCCTGGGCGCCGCCGCGATATTTTCCCGCTGCCCGACATTCGCGCGCTGCGCCGTCGCCGGGGAGCTTCACATCGGCAACACAGCGGAAGAATGGCTGATGGCGATCGACCAGCTCGTGGGCGATAGGGATCGGCGATTGATTGCGCGCAATGCCACAATGAAATCCATAGAAAAAATGCGGCAGAGCACGACGACGGCGTTTCCGGGGATCCGTTTCAATGCGCTTGGCGATATGGCATGAATTGGCCATGGAGACGCTCTGCGCCGCCGGCCGTTAGGATATCCAGGTATCAATGACACTCAAGATTTTACCGAACGACGACCTTGAACGCGAGATTTCGCCGGAAGCAAATTCCAACCTATGGAAGTCGCTTGGTGACGACCCCGCTTTCGAAGTCAGATTTTCGCCTGTCAGAAAAAGGCTTGTCGTCATTCATATCGCCGGCGCCGACGAGGCCATAGACCCGAAATTCTATATCAATCGCGGTCGTGGGTTCCGCGAGAAGGATACGGTCACGCTGACGTCCGGGCGTCGGTTCATCGTCACGGCGGATGTCGGGGCTATCGGCACCATCTGCGCCCTGCGCGCCGACCCGGCGACCTTTCCCACCACGCTCAGCTTCGACGTGAAGGCGTTTTCCTCGGCAAAATCGGCCGAGAAGCACATCGCCGCTTTGCTTGGCGCACATGGGCCAGCCGAGCGCGTGGATCTCGGCAAACTGCCGCAATACTGGACGAAAGTACCAAAACTTGCCTTCGGAAAACGGTCGCCGAGCAGGACGATACAATATGCGGAGGCGAGCTATCGGCTGGGCTCCGATCTTCCCTCACCATCCGTTTCCGCCACTCCCGGCACCTGGCTCAGCGTTGTCGTGCCCGTCTACAATGCCCCACCCCGTTATCTCGACGATCTCGTCAGATCCTTTGAAGAGCAAAACGAAGAGGGGGCGGAACTTATTCTCAGCGATGACGGATCGAACGCGGCAGAGACGCAACGATGGTATGAGACGCAGAAGCCGAAAGACAATATCCGGTTCGTTCTGAATGACCGGAACGGCGGCATAGCGGCCGCCACCAATGCCGGGCTATCTCAGGCTCGGGGCCTATGGGTTGCCTTTCTGGACCACGACGATGTGATCGCACCGCACGCGTTCAAGGTCGTGCGGCACACGCTCGAGCAGAATCCGGGTGCGAACTTCCTCTATACCGACGAATTGGTGGTCGACGACACGCTAAGGCCTACTGGCCTGATGTTGAAGCCGGCCTATGATCCCGTTCTCCTGACGGGCGTCAACTACATCAACCATTTCTCCATCTATCGCCGCAGCCGGCTTCAGGAGATCGGCTATTTGCGCACCGGCTATGACGGCTCGCAGGATTATGACCTGCTGCTGCGCTATCTGGAGGGTCTGCCCGACGATACCGTCCTGCACTTGCCCTATCCGGCCTATTGGTGGCGGCGCAACGGACGCACCTATTCGCGCAAGTTCATGGATGCCGCGACCACCAATGCCCGCAAGGCGCTTTTCGAACGGTTCGCGCTCCGGCAACAGCCTATTCGCGTGGAGAAAGCGCTGACGGATACCCTCCATCGCGTCATGTTCGAGCGGCCGGAGGCTTCATGGCCCAAGGTTTCGATCATCATTCCCAGCAAGGACAGCCTCGACCTGATCTCTAGGGTGCTGAAGGATATTTTCGAGCGAACGGACTATGCGAATTTCGAAGTGCTGGTCGTCGATAACGGCTCCTCGGACCAGGCTGTCCTCGATCTTTACGACCATTACCGCCGGACCTACCCGCAATTCTCCGCATCGATCTCGCCGGAACCGTTCAACTTCTCACGCTCGGTCAATCGCGGCCTCGGCGCCGCCACGGGTGAACACCATCTGATCCTCAACAACGACGTCGAAATCATCGAGCCGGGCTGGCTGCAAGAGATGGTGACTTGCCTCGCCTATGAGGGGACCGGCATTGTCGGCGCCAAGCTTCTCTTTGGAAACAACAAGCTCCAGCATGCCGGCGTGGTCATCGGCTTCGGCGGGCTGGCGGGTCATTGGTACATGAGCAAGCCCAGGGAGTTCGGCGGCCCGATGAACAGGCTGCATGTCCGCAACTCCATGACCTGCGTGACAGGGGCGGTCATGCTGATTTCCGGCGACTGCGCCCGCGCCATCGGCACATTCGACGAAGAGAATTTCGCGGTCGCCTATAATGATGTCGACTATTGCCTGCGCGCCCACAAGGCCGGGTTCCGCATCATATGGACGCCGTTCGCCTGCCTTTATCACCATGAATCACTGTCACGGGGATCGGACAAATCGGGAGAACGGAAGAAGCGCTTCGAACGGGAGAAGGATAATTTGCGCAGGCTGCACGGGACGCTGACCTTCGCGGACCGCGCCCTCAATCCGGCCTATAGCCGGGACAAGTCGGACCCCAAGATCCTGATACCGACGAAACTGCACGTTCCACAGTGAATTCACGGCGATCCCACCGGATCGCCGTCGTGTCGCGTCGTTTTGCCCTTATGCGCGATACTGCTCCTCGGTCACATATTCCATCCAGTCCGCGGCCTTGCCGTCCTGCGTCTCCTGAATGGCGATATGGGTGAGCGCGGTCTCCGGCCCGGCGCCGTGCCAGTGCTTTTCGCCAGGCGTGAACCAGAGGACATCGCCGGCATTGATCTCGCGGATATCGCCGCCCCAGCTCTGCGCAAGTCCCTTGCCCGCCGTCACCACCAGTGTCTGGCCGAAAGGATGCGTGTGCCAGGCGGTGCGGGCTCCCGGCTCGAAACTGACGCTGACGACCTGGACGCGGGCTGGCGCCGGCGCTTGCATCAAAGGCTCCTGGCGCACCTCGCCAGTGAAATACTCAGCCGGTGCCTTGAGCACGGCGCGCGATCCATTGGGCTTAATTTCCAAGGCTAATCTCCTGCTACGAACGGCGCTCACCGCGCCTGGTTCCTCCAGCCAGCCTATGCCATTCGAAGACGTCATCCAAGCGAGAAGGCCGGCATTCCACCGAGCGCTCAAAGCTGGATCAGATCCAGATCCCCACCGATCTCCCGTTTGGCAATCTCGACCACGCTCATCTCATGCGTGAAGAGAATGGTCTGGAAGCGCTCCGCCGTGCCGGCGAGAGCCTTCAGCCCGGCACTGGCGCGCTCATCGTCGAAGGTCTGGAAGATATCGTCGACGATGAGTGGGGCCGGCTCGTTGCGGGAGGAGTAGTCTTCCAAGAAGGCAAGCCGCAGAGCGAGGTAAAGCTGATCGCCGGTACCCTCGCTCAAGCCTGCGAGCGGCACGCGCTCACCGCCGAAACGTTCCGCCAGCAATTGCAGCGTATCCGTATCGTCGTGCTCCTCGACCAGCCGTGTGAAGCCATGGCCGGTCAGCAGCGAAAACAGCTCTCCCGCCCGCGTGATGACCGGATCGGCCTGCTGCTCGCGATAGGCCTCCATCGAGCTTGCCAGCATCTGCGCGGCAAGCTTCAGCACCACCCATTGCCGCGCCAGGTCCTTGGCTTCCTGTTCGGCGGAGAGCTTTTCGAAAACGGCGTATTCAGCGCTGACACCGGTTTCAAGCGCGCTTCGCTGCCGCTGGTTTTCCGCCAGACGAGCCACGAGCGCACCGTTCTCGGTGAACTGCCTTTGATCTTCGGCGGAGAGCCGTTCGATCTCCAGCCCGGCGGCGACGCGTTCGAAGCCGATAAGTTCCGCACGGATCACATCTTCGCCATCGCCTTCCGCCTGCTGGCGCAGGCGGTCGCGGCTTTCCGTCAGCCGCGCCTGCAAACGGGCGCGATCGCGCAGACGCGAGAGCAGAGCAAACAGATCAGTGTCCTCGGGCAAATCCGCCGCCATATCGGCAAGGCTAGCCATCACCGTCGCAAGCGCTTCGCCGCACTGGGTAGCCTGCGCCTCGGCGCGTTGGCGCTCCTCCTCGAGCCGGTCGTGTTTCTTCTGCTCGCCACGCACGGCGCTGACGCGAGCGTGCAATGCCTCGGCGGCGGCGTCCGGCGGCAGGTGATCCACCTCGTATCCAGCGGTGGCGGCAAGGGTCGCGAGACGCCGCTCAAAATCGGCCATGTCGCGGCGCATGCCGCCGACGCGACGCTGACGATTGTCGTGCTCCGCCAGAACATCCGGTAGCTCCGTCCATGCCTTCAAGGCCGCAGCGGCCATTTCCAGCGTCGCATCGGCGGAAAGGCCGAGCAAAAGGACAGCCTTGCCGAATGCATCGCGCCAAATGGCCTGACGGTGCTCAATATCCTGCTGCTGCTCACCGAGGCGCGTCAGCCGATCCCGCGCGGCACCAATCTCGCCCTCGCGCGTACGGCTCTCGCTCCAACGCTCTGAAAGCAGGCGAAGGTGTTTTCGCAAGCCTTCCGCCATAGCACCTGGCGGCAGGCGGCCGCTCTTGTAACCGGTGGCCTCGGCAATATCCTTCAGCCCCGGCGAGACACGCGTCTCCGCCAATGCGGCCTCACTCCGCTCATCCAGCAGATCACGAAGAGCCCGGCGCTCGCGGAAGAGAGCCTCGATCCCGCGCCGCCATTCCAGCATCGCTGCCGGATCGAGAGCGGAAACACCGGATGCATCGAAGAGTGCCGCGAAAGCAGCCAGTGCCTTTGTCGACGTCTCTTCTCGCTGTTGCAATCGTTTTGCGGCAGCCTCGCGTTCCTGAAGCAGCCGCGCCTGACGCAAGCGATTATCGGCATGGCGCGAGACACGATCCGCATCGCTCAGCGCCACATCGGCCAGTCGATCGGCGTCTGCGAGGCTTGTCGCAAAGCTGGCGATCGCTTTGCCATCCGGAGCTGGGCCTCCATCCGTCAACCCGTCGCGGATCGATCGCCATTGGGCATCGCGAGCCTCACGCGCGCCGGTGATCTGTTCACGGGTGACGATCGGGCCAGTACGCTCCGCATCCACCAGCGCCTGTTCGATATCGGCCAATTGCTCATCATAGCCACGCACCTTGTCGGATGCCTCGCGCACGCTGGTGCGGGCCGCATCGATGGTCTCACGATGCGCGACAATTTCGGCACTGTCCGGCAGCGGGGCTGCAAAGAGCGCGTCGATATCAACGATCGATGGACGCAGGCGGGAAGCAGTTTCGCGAAGATCCGTCTCGATACGGCTGATCTGCGTCTCCAGTCCATCAAGGCGGGCAAGGCTGGCGAGATCGCCAGTCAATGCTTCGAGTTGATCAACATAGGGTCTCGGGTCGATCAGGCGGCCTGCAGAACCATCCTTCTCAAGCGACGTCAGCTGTCGGCGCTCGCTGTCCAATTGCTCGGCATTTCCCTGGCCCTGCAACAACAGCCGCCTTCCCTCCTCCACCAGCTCGGAGAGGCGGACGCGATCGGCGTCGCTGGGTTGCTGCTTTTCCAACTGCGCCGTATCAGCAAAGCCTAGACGGCGGCTCAGTTGCGCAAGCGTCGCCTCATAGCCGGCCAGCTCCTGATCGACGCGCGGCAGATCCTGGCGCTGGCTGCGATAATTGCCGGTATCGGCAAAGAGCTGGGTGATATCGTCCGATATCTGCAACACGGTTTCGTCGATGCGGATCAGCGACAGCTCTTCACCGGTGCGCGCGGCAAGCTGCTGGGCGCGGCGCAGCTCCTCCTCTGCGGCACGCTTGTCGTTCAGGCCCTGCTCCAACCGATCGGCAAAACTATCCGGTATCGCCGTGAGATCGGCAAGGTCATCAAGGGCCGCCCGCTCGGCATCAATTTCAGCGAGCAGCGGCTGTAGCGTCTTCAGCTTCTGCAGCCGATCGAGTGCCTGTCGCGTCTGGCGGCGTTGATCCTGAAGGCGCTCCAGCTCGGCTTCGAGTTCGGCAGCTTCGGCTAGCAGCTTCTTCCAGTCTCCGGATTTGAGCTCGTTGTCGCGTTCGACCTTGCGCGCCTCGTCGTGACGGTCCAGCGCCTGATAGAAACTGCGGTCCTTGGAGCGCCGCTGCGCATAGATGCCATCGGCCTCGCCGTCCAGCGACTGGCGCAGGCGAGAGAGGCCGGTGAGACCAGAGGCAGCGGAAAACAGCAGGCTGCCGATCTCGCCGCCGCTGCGCAGCATCGCCGTCGCCCCTTGCCGCAAACGCAGCGAATCGAGGCCGAAGGCGCGCTCGAACACATCACGGCTCAGATTGCCGAGAAATGGCGCCAGGGCGTCTTCGGCAAGCGGTGTTTCCTTGTCGTCGGGAGCAAGCAGCGTGTTTTTGCGCCCGCGACGCCGACGAAAGGCGAGTGTCGTTCCATCGCGCGTGGCGATCGATGCGCCGACGCGCAGGGTTGTCGGCTCGTGCAGGAAGCTTTGCTCGGCGGCCGTGGGAAAGCCGAACAGCAGGTCGGAAATCGCACTCAGCGCCGAGGACTTGCCGGCCTCGTTCGGCCCGTAGATAACATGCAGCCGAGCGCCCGTGCGAAAATCGAGCGTGCGGTCGGTCAGCGCGCCGTAGCGGAGAATGTCGAGCCGGTTAAAGCGCATGGGTCAGCTCGCCCCCTGCCCGCGCGCCAACAGCAATTGCCGCGCTTCTTCGATCAAGGTCTCCAGAGTATCGTCCAGCGGCAACTCTGCCGCGCCCAAACCTCCTGGCAGACGAACCGCAATCTCGCCGACGAGCCGGCCCGCTTCGGCCACGATGCCCGCGTCGCCGGCATGCTCGGAAAGCAATTGCCCGAGATCGAGCGTGCCATTGGCCTCGACAGACGCCGCTGCGGGCTGCTCCAGCCGCAGTTCCAGCTTTTCCAGCCAGATATCCTCATGCACGCGATGGCAGGCTGCCTCGACTTCGTCACGCCATTGCTGGCGATTGGCGGCGATGGCGCCCTGCAGCGGCGTGATACCCGACAGCCGAACCCGCAGCGCCGTCATCCGCCCCGCCATGTCATCGGCCAGCGGCTGCACCGCCTGCTCGACATGACGCAGGATCGCGGCCTGATCGTCCTCGGGATCGACCGTTATATCGACCTGCGCAAACCGCGCCTCGTCGACGATCAGCCGTTCGTGGCTTATGCGGCCATCCTCGACGGTGACGAGCACCGCTCCCTTGGCGCCACGCTCACGAATACTGCGACCTTGCAGATTGCCGGGAAAGATCACCAGCGGATCCGTTGCCACCACTTCATAGTCATGGACATGGCCAAGCGCCCAATAGTCGTAGCCGCGCGAACGCAGATCCTCGACCGAGCACGGCGCATAGGGCGCATGCGGCTCGCGGCCGGTGAGCGATGTGTGGAGAATGCCGATATTGAACCAGCCGGATACGGGTGCTGGATAGTTTATGGCCAGATTGTCATTGGCCGAGCGCTCGGCAAAACCCTGCCCGTGCAGCGCCACCCGCAGCGCTTCCAGCCTGACGGAGCCGGGCTTGCTGGTCGGGAATTCATGGACGTTCTCCGGCAGAGTGATGGTCTTGGTGATGACGCTTGCCGCATCGTGATTGCCGCGCAGTAGATAGACCGGGATGCCCGCCCGCTCCAGCCGCGCCATTTCGCGATTGAAGAACAGGCCGATCTTGTTGTCTTTCCAATCGCCGTCGTAAACGTCGCCGGCGATGAGGAAGAAATCGACCTGTTTCTCGATTGCCAGCCCCACCAGCGTCGAAAAGGCCTTGCGGCTGGCCTCTACGAAGATCGAGGCGACAGCAGCATCCTTCAAGGCCAGCCCCTGGAAAGGACTGCCGAGATGCAGATCGGCGGCGTGGATGAAGCTGAAAGAGGCCATAGGCTCCGGTCGATGTCAGATATCTGGCATCCCTTTTAGGCAAATACGACGCTGATGAACACCATGCCGCGCGGGTCATCCCATGCTTTCGTGTATTGCCGAGCGCTGTCATATTCCTATGTCACACGATTGCGATCCTGCGCCATCCTCACGCGCTTGCCGCGACTTCAGACGGCTGCTACTGCGCTAGACATTCAGCACGAACGGAGAGATTTTCATGAGACACCATGCTTTCGGCCGCACACCCTTCACCGTCACGGATGTCGGCTTCGGCGCCTGGCAAATCGGCGGCGCCTGGGGAGATGTCAGCGAGGCCGATGGCCGCGCCGCACTGAACGCAGCACTCGACGCCGGCATGACCTTCATCGACACTGCCGACGTCTATGGCGATGGCCGCTCCGAGAAGATCATCGCCGACGTGCTGAAGGCCCGTGGCGGCGCGCGCCCGATGGTTGCGAGCAAGGCCGGCCGTCGGCTGAACCCGCATGTCGCTGACGGCTACACCAAGGCCAACCTCGAAGGCTTCATCGACCGCAGCCTGAAGAATCTCGGCGTCGACAGCCTCGACCTGGTGCAACTGCATTGCCCGCCGACCGAAGTCCTCTATCGTCCCGAGGTCTTCGCCGGTCTCGACGAATTGCAGAAGGCCGGCAAGATCAAGGGATACGGCGTCAGCGTCGAGAAGGTCGAGGAAGCGCTGAAGGCGATCGAGTATGCAGGCGTCGTCAGCATCCAGATCATCTACAACATCTTCCGCCAGCGCCCTGACCATCTGTTCTTCAAGGAAGCCAAGCGGAAACAGGTCGCCGTCATCGCCCGCGTGCCGCTCGCCTCCGGCCTGCTCTCCGGCAAGATCACCCGCGACACCCACTTCGCCAGCGATGACCACCGCAACTTCAACCGCAACGGCGAAGCCTTCGATGTCGGCGAAACCTTTGCCGGCGTGCCTTTCGAGGTCGGCCTGCAGGCGGTGGAAGAGGTGCGCAAGCTGGTCCCGGCCGGCGCCAGCATGGCGGCCTTCGCGCTGCGCTGGATTCTAATGAACGATGCTGTCACGGTTGTCATTCCCGGCGCCCGCAACGCCGAGCAGGCCAAAGCCAATGCCGCCGCCGCCAACCTCGCGCCACTCTCGGCCGATGTCATGACCGCTACGCGTGAGATCTACGAGCGCCTGATCGCTCCGCACGTCCACCACCGTTGGTAAGAGCAACGACGATCTAGACAACACGTGGCCGGGTGCAGACCCGGCTACGAACAGGGATCAAGGAGGAAAATTCAATGAAGGTGGCTCTGGTAACGGGCGCGTCCCGTGGTCTTGGCGCGGTCATCGCGCGCGGATTGGCGGAGGACGGCTGGGCCGTGGCTGTCAATTATGCGAACGATACGCCAGGCGCAGAAGCGGTGGTTGAGGCGATCCTGCAACGGGGCGGCAATGCCTATGCGGCGAAGTTCAGCGTGATCGACAAGGCTCAGCTGACCGCAGGTCTGGATGCAATCAGGGACGCGCTCGGTCCGGTCGACCTGGTCGTCAACAACGCAACGGGTCCGCAGCCGAGCATGCCATTGATGGAGCAATCCTGGCAAACCTATCTCGATCAGCTCGAGTTCTTCGTCAAAGCGCCCCTCGAACTGCTTCAGGCGGTGCTGCCGGATTGGCGCGCGCGCAAGTCGGGACGAATTATCAATATCGGCTCGGAAATAGCAGAGCTCGGCAATCCTCATGTCGGGAACTATGCATCGGCAAAAGGCGCCATGCTTTCGATGACCCGCTCCTGGGCCCGGGAACTGGCACCCGAGGGGATCACGGTCAATCTGGTCGCTCCCGGCTGGATTCCCGTCGAGCGCCATGTCGGAGCGTCTCAACAGTCGATCGATGGATATCTCGATCAGACCCCGCTTGGGCATTTCGGGACGCCGGAGGACATCGCCCACATGGTGGTATTCCTCGCCTCGAACAAGGCGGACTTCCTGACGGGTCAGAAATTTGCGGTCAACGGCGGACGAACGCTTCTATGAGCGAGAGCTGCAAATAAAAAAGGGGATCCGAAAATTCGGACCCCCAATATCCTCCACCCCCAGGGAAAACGCCTGGCGGCAGGTGAAAACAAAATCAGCTGTTAACAGCGTCCTTCAGGCCCTTGCCGGGCGTGAACTTCGGCACGTTGCGAGCCGCGATGTCAACTTCAGCGCCGGTCGACGGGTTACGACCCTTGGAGGCTGCACGGTGAGAAACGGTGAAGCTACCGAAACCTGCGAGACGAATGTCGCCGCCCTTCTTCAGTTCAGCCTGCACGGCATCGAAAACAGCGTCAACAGCGGAAGCAGCGTCGGCCTTCGTAATACCGGCCTTCTCGGCCACTGCGGACACGAGCTCATTCTTATTCATGTTTCCACCCCTTTCTACTGGTATGAAACGACTAGTCTGTTAGCGGGGCGCAGAATACGTATGCTCCGGCCCGCCGCAACCCCAAAAGCCCTGCAAATCAAGGAAAAGCAAGCACTGCCAAAAGCTTTTCACAAAAAAAGACCGGCAAAAACGCCGGTCTTTTCTGGTTTTGTGTCAATTTGTCATAAATCAGGCGAAACCGCACTTAATGCGCGATCGTCGCACCGACATCGTCCACACCCTCGACTGTTGCAATCACCGGTGTTTCGACGGTGCCGTCCCATTCGATCGGCTCGGGCCTGCGAACCAGCGCATGCTTGATCACCTCGCCCATGCGGGATACCGGGATGATCTCCATGTTGTTTTTCACGTTATCCGGAATCTCCGCCAGATCCTTGGCGTTTTCTTCCGGAATCAGCACCTTCTTGATGCCGCCGCGAAGCGCTGCGAGCAGCTTTTCCTTCAAGCCGCCGATCGGCAGGACACGTCCGCGCAGCGTGATTTCCCCCGTCATGGCGACATCCTTGGAAACCGGGATGCCGGTCATGATCGAGACAATGGCGGTTGCCATCGCGACACCGGCCGACGGACCATCCTTCGGCGTTGCCGCTTCCGGTACGTGAACGTGAATGTCGCTCTTGTCGAAGCGCGGCGGCTCGATGCCAAAATCGACGGCGCGCGAGCGGACATAGGAGGCCGCCGCTGAAATCGATTCCTTCATCACTTCCTTCAGATTGCCGGTAACGGTCATGCGACCCTTGCCCGGCATCAGCACGCCTTCGATCGTCAGCAACTCACCACCGACTTCCGTCCAGGCGAGACCGGTGACGACACCGACCTGATCCTCACGTTCGGCTTCGCCATGGCGGAAGCGTGGAACGCCGAGATACTGGTCGATATTCGCAGCGGTGACCGCGACGGACTTGCTCTTGCCCTTGATGATCTCGGTGACCGCCTTGCGGGCGAGCTTCATCAATTCGCGTTCGAAGTTACGAACACCGGCTTCGCGGGTGTACTGCTGGCTGATTGCCATCAGGGCATCGTCGCTGACCGAGAATTCCTGCGGCTGCAACGCGTGTTCCTTGATGGCCTTCGGCAGCAGGTGCCGCTTGGCGATTTCGCACTTCTCGTCTTCGGTGTAGCCGGCGATACGGATGATCTCCATGCGGTCCATCAGCGGAGCCGGGATGTTCAGCGTATTCGCCGTCGTGATGAACATTACATCCGACAGGTCGTATTCGACTTCCAGGTAATGGTCCATGAAGGTCGAGTTCTGCGCCGGATCCAGCACTTCCAAAAGAGCCGAAGACGGATCGCCACGAAAATCCATACCCATCTTGTCGATTTCATCGAGCAGGAAGAGCGGGTTGGACTTCTTGGCCTTCTTCATCGACTGGATGACCTTGCCGGGCATCGAGCCGATATAGGTGCGGCGGTGACCACGAATCTCGGCTTCGTCACGAACGCCGCCAAGCGCCATGCGGACATACTCACGGCCGGTCGCCTTGGCAATCGACTGGGCGAGCGAAGTCTTGCCGACGCCCGGAGGGCCGACGAGGCACAGGATCGGGCCCTTGATTTTCGCGGCACGAGCCTGGACGGCCAGATATTCGACGATGCGCTCCTTGACCTTGTCCAGGCCGAAATGATCCGCTTCGAGGATCTTCTCGGCATTGTGCAGGTCGGCCTTGACCTTCGACTTCTTGTGCCAGGGGATGCCCAGCAGCCAGTCGAGATAGTTGCGCACGACGGTGGCTTCCGCCGACATCGGGCTCATCTGGCGCAGCTTCTTCAGCTCCGCGTCGGCCTTTTCCTTGGCTTCCTTGGATAGCTTCGTCTTGGAGATGCGCTCTTCCAGTTCGGCCATCTCGTCGCGGCCTTCCTCGCCGTCGCCGAGTTCCTTCTGGATCGCCTTCATCTGCTCATTCAGGTAGTATTCGCGCTGCGTCTTCTCCATCTGGCGCTTGACGCGCGAGCGGATACGCTTTTCGACCTGCAGCACCGAAATCTCGCCTTCCATGAAGCCGAGCGCCTTTTCGAGGCGGCCCTTGACGCTCGTGGTTTCCAGCATCTCCTGCTTCTCGGTGATCTTGATCGACAGATGCGAGGCAACCGTGTCAGCGAGCTTGGAATAATCTTCGATCTGGCTGGCGGCGCCGACCACTTCCGGCGAAATCTTCTTGTTGAGCTTCACATAGCTCTCGAATTCCGAAACGACCGAGCGGCTCAACGCCTCCAGTTCGACCGGATCTTCCTGCGGCTCATGCAAGACGTGGCCGAGGGCTTCGTAGAAATCCTCGCGCGCCGTATAGGTGTCGACCTCCGCGCGTGCCTTGCCTTCGACCAGTACCTTGACGGTGCCGTCGGGAAGTTTCAGGAGCTGCAGTACGTTGGCCACGGTGCCGACCTTGTGGATCGCATCCGGGGCCGGATCGTCATCGCTGGCATTGATCTGGGTGAGCAGCATGATCTGCTTGTCAGACCCCATGACCTCTTCCAGCGCGCGGATGGACTTCTCCCGTCCGACGAACAGCGGCACGATCATGTGGGGGAAAACCACGATGTCGCGCAACGGCAATACCGGATAGGCAATGCTCTCATTTGCCGCAGACGTTTTCTTAGTCATGTCATTTCCTTTCCGTCGTCCCGTTCCCGGGCTCTCTACCGGCTTTAGGGGATTAGCCGGCTCTCTCACTTGGGTTAGAAGTGGAGCTTCACATTATCTATTTCAAGTCGTGCGGGACGCGTGCGCCGTGAGGCAGCGAAACACGTATTCACGAGAAGGAACGCAACAACAAACACCGGACCCCGGCTACTCGAACACTGCCGGTAACGCGGCCCCGGAGGACCAAAGCCGGGCGAAAGCCCAATCCACCGACGATTCCGGAATCATGCCATCATGGCTGCGGCGGGCGCTCTTCACAACCGGTTTGGACGGCGTTCCCATAAGCTTATCCCGGACTTTATCAGCAAACTGTACGATTTTTCAAATAGAAAGGGGCCCGTCAACGACGAGCCCCTGGATTTAAGCCGCAGATCTGTCGATCAGGCGGTGGCGTTGGCCTTTTCATCCTGCCGATCGGCATAGATGTAGAGCGGGCGGGCGGAACCACGAACCACTTCCTCGGAAATGACCACTTCGCGGACACCTTCCAGCGCCGGCAGATCGAACATGGTGTCGAGCAGGATCTTTTCCATGATCGAGCGCAGGCCGCGAGCGCCGGTCTTGCGCACGATCGCCCTCTTGGCGATTTCGCGCAATGCGTCCTCGTGGAAGTTCAATTCGACGTCTTCCATCTCGAACAGGCGCTGGTACTGCTTGACGAGCGCGTTCTTCGGCTCCGACAGGATCTGGATCAGCGCGTCCTCGTCCAGGTCTTCCAGCGTCGCCAGGACCGGCAGACGACCGATGAATTCCGGGATCAGGCCGAACTTGACCAGATCTTCCGGCTCCAGCTCGCGCAGCACTTCGCCGACGCGGCGGTCATCGGGGCCCTTGACTGCGGCACCGAAGCCGATCGAGGTCTTTTCGCCGCGGGCGGAGATGATCTTGTCGAGACCGGCAAAAGCGCCGCCGCAGATGAACAGGATGTTCGTCGTGTCAACCTGCAGGAATTCCTGCTGCGGATGCTTGCGGCCACCCTGGGGAGGAACGGAAGCAACCGTGCCTTCCATGATCTTCAGAAGCGCCTGCTGCACGCCTTCGCCCGAGACATCGCGGGTGATCGACGGATTGTCCGACTTGCGGGAAATCTTGTCGACTTCGTCGATGTAGACGATGCCGCGCTGGGCACGCTCGACATTGTAGTCGGCAGCCTGCAGCAGCTTCAGGATGATGTTTTCGACGTCTTCGCCAACGTAACCGGCTTCGGTCAGCGTCGTGGCATCAGCCATGGTGAAGGGCACGTCGATGATGCGGGCCAGCGTCTGCGCAAGATAGGTCTTGCCGCAGCCGGTCGGGCCGACGAGCATGATGTTCGACTTCGCCAGTTCGACATCGCCGTTCTTGGACGCATGAGCGAGACGCTTGTAGTGGTTGTGCACCGCCACCGACAGAATCTTCTTCGCCTGCCTCTGGCCGATGACATATTCGTCGAGAACCTTGATGATATCCTGCGGCGTCGGCACGCCGTCGCGGGATTTGACCATCGAGGATTTGTTTTCCTCGCGGATGATGTCCATGCACAATTCGACGCATTCATCGCAGATGAAGACGGTCGGTCCGGCAATCAGCTTCCGGACTTCATGCTGGCTCTTGCCGCAGAATGAACAATACAGAGTATTCTTGGAGTCGCCGCCGTTGCTGCCGCTGACTTTGCTCATATCCTTTTCCTTCCAGCACGCCGCGGATTCCAAATCGAAATCGCGGTCCACTCAATGCGCCCGCCGGACCTGCCCCTCGTTTCATCAGCAGGTCGCGGCGCTCTTCGGGGTACTGAACGCAGCCCAACAAACCTGCCGGGCCGCGGTGGCAACGAATCCCCCTTCGAATGCCGAATGCCATGTCATAAAAACGCTACATAGCATGAATGCTTACTATTACCGTGTTCCGCTCCACATTAAACCCCTATTCGATCACAAATGGGATAGAACTGTGGCGTAGAAGTCACCGCCGCGTGGATAACTCACGTAGCGGCTTCACCTTCCATTTCGGTACGCGACGTCAGCACCTTGTCGATCAGACCCCAATCCTTGGCCTCTTCGGAGGACATGAAATGGTCACGATCGAGCGTCTGCTCGACCTCTTCATAGGTCCGGCCGCAATGCTTGACGTAAATTTCGTTCAGGCGACGCTTCATCTTGATGATGTCGCGGGCATGGCGTTCGATATCCGAAGCCTGCCCCTGGAAACCGCCCGACGGCTGGTGAACCATGATGCGGGAATTCGGCGTTGCGAAACGCATGTCCTTGTCGCCAGCGGCAAGCAGCAGCGATCCCATGGACGCAGCCTGGCCGATGCAAAGCGTCGAAATGGCCGGCTTGATGAACTGCATCGTATCGTAGATCGCCATGCCGGCGGTCACGACACCACCCGGCGAATTGATATAGAGCGCGATTTCCTTCTTCGGGTTTTCCGCCTCGAGGAAGAGAAGCTGGGCGCAGACCAGCGTCGCCATGTGATCTTCCACCGGGCCGGTCAGGAAGATGATGCGCTCCTTCAGCAGGCGGGAATAGATGTCGTAGGACCGTTCCCCGCGATTGGTCTGCTCAACAACCATCGGCACCAGAGCCATAGCTGTATCGACTGGATTTCTCATGTGCGTCCTTTACCAAGCTTGCCCCGACGGCGATAACGCCGGGAATCGAATAAATTCTTTATCCCTACATAGAGTGTCACCGCCCTGCACTTCAAGACGCCCGAAGGGATAACGTCAAAAAGGACTAATGCTCAATAGATGTCGAAGAAGCGTTTCCTGCCGCTGATGCCAATAGACCCGATGACGCGATACGAGTATTCCACCGCATTTCCCAACCAAAAGGTGAAGGAAGGATGAAATCCGGCGATGTTGGCACAGATGCAACGGTCTTTTCCCATCCGATTTATTCCGATAATCCTCTTCTCATGACCATATCCTCCATTTTCTCCATCGATCCCGTCGCACGCCGCCTTTCCCTCGATGGCCGCAACCCCGCCTTCTACGGCAACCCGAACGCGGTCTACGCCGCCTTGCATGCCGAATGTCCCACCTTCTACTGGGAAGAGCAGAAGCAATGGTATTTCATCGGCTACGACCATGTGAACGGGCTGCTGCGCGACCGCCGATTCGGCCGGCAGATCCTGCACATCGCCAGCCGCGAAGAGCTCGGCATGGCCGCGCCACAGGCGCATCTGAAAAACTTCGATCTGGCCGAGCAGCATTCCCTGCTCGAAATCGAGCCGCCGGAACACACGCGGCTTCGAACCCTCGTCAACCGCGCCTTCGTCTCCCGCCATGTCGAGAAGATGAAGCCGGAGCTGGCCGAGCTGGCGAACCGGCTGATCGACAAATTCGAGAAGAAGGGCGAAGTGGAATTGCTGTCGGCCTTTGCCGATATCATCCCCGTCACCATGATCGCCGGGATGATCGGCATTCCGGAGGAGATGGGGCCGCAGCTTCTGAAGTGGTCGCATGCCTATGTCCGCATGTACATGTTCGGCCGCACGCGCGAAGACGAGGACGCCGCGGATCAGGCCGCGAAGGAATTCTCCGATTATGTGAAATCCGTCATCCGCGAGCGCCGCGCCAATCCGCGCGACGATCTCCTGACCCATATGATCACCACCGAGCACAAGGGCCAGTACCTGACCGAGGACGAGCTGGTGTCGACGACGATCGTGCTGCTCAATGCCGGGCACGAGGCGACCGTGCACCAGATCGGCAACTCTGTCCGCGTCATCCTGGAAAGCGGCTATGCGCCATCGGCGCTTTTCAAGGACGAGGCGACGACAGAGCGCACCGTGGAGGAGACGCTGCGTATCTGCGCGCCGGTGCATATCTTCGACCGCTGGTGCCTGGAGCCGGCGGAAATAGACGGCGTTTCGTTCCAACGTGGCGACAAGGTGGCGATGATCCTCGCCGCCGCCAATCTGGACCCCAGGAAATTCTCCGATCCCCTCACCTTCAAGCCGGACCGCAATGAAGCACCGAACCTCTCCTTCGGCGCCGGCATCCATTTCTGCATCG
The DNA here is from genome assembly GCF_000799715.1 of Martinezella rhizogenes. GTDB lineage: Bacteria > Pseudomonadota > Alphaproteobacteria > Rhizobiales > Rhizobiaceae > Rhizobium > Rhizobium rhizogenes_C. The sequence continues at coordinate 224,604 of NZ_JUHG01000018.1, read as the reverse complement.
GCGCGCCGCTGGCGCGGCTGGAGCTGAACGTGGTGCTGCCGATCCTGTTCCAGCGCCTGCCCGGCCTGAAGCTCGCCAAGACGCCCGAGGTCAAGGACGTCTATCACTTCCACGGTCTCGACCGACTGGAATTGAGCTGGTGAAGGAGAGGATGGCGGGGTGATCCCTTTACCCTGCCCCTACCGCGACCCAAAACGCAAAATGGCGCGCCAAGCGGGCGCGCCATCGTAAAATTGCCGGCTGCGGTGAGGCCCGCTTCTGTCATATCAGCCGTAACGGCCGGTGATGTAGTCTTCCGTGCGCTTCACCTTCGGCGCCTGGAAGATCTGCTCGGTCGGGCCGTACTCGATCAGGTCGCCGAGATACATGAAGGCGGTGCTGTCGGAGATACGGCTGGCCTGCTGCATGTTGTGCGTCACGATGACGATGGTGAACTCCCCCTTCAGCTGCGAGACAAGTTCCTCGATCTTGGCGGTCGAGATCGGGTCAAGAGCTGAGGTCGGCTCGTCGAGAAGCAGGACTTCCGGACGCAAGGCGATGGCGCGGGCAATGCAGAGGCGCTGCTGCTGACCGCCGGAAAGGCCAAGTCCGCTCTGGTGCAGCTTTTCCTTCACTTCGCTCCATAGTGCTGTTTCCGTCAGCGCCGCTTCGACGCGGGCGTCCATTTCGGCCTTGGAAATCTTCTCATAGAGCCGGATGCCGAAAGCGACGTTTTCATAGATCGACATCGGGAACGGCGTAGGCTTCTGGAACACCATGCCGACCTTGGCGCGCAAATCGTTCAGATCGACGTCCTTGGCGAGAATATTGCGACCGTCCAGCAGAATCTCGCCGCCAACCGTCTGGCCCGGATAGAGATCATACATCCGGTTGAAGGTGCGCAGCAGCGTGGACTTACCGCAACCCGAAGGGCCGATGAAGGCGGTGACCGCATTTTTGCGGATGTTCATATTCACACCCTTCAGAACGCGATGGCCGTTCTGATAGGTAAAATCGAGGTTCTTCACCTCAAGTTTCGCGAGCATGCCGAGATCCGACTGAGAAACGGCGTCCTTCCCCGGCTGCGCGTTGACGCTCTGGAAATTGTTGTCGCTCATGTTCATGGTTTCATTCCTATCGTTCGGCGGCTGCGTCATTGGCGACGTCCACTCAAGACACGGGCAAGGATATTGAGGGCAAGGATGGCAACGGTGATGATCAGCGCGCCGGCCCATGCCAATTGTTTCAGATCCTCGCCTGCGTCGGCGGCGAGCGTATTGATGGCGACCGGCAGCGTGGCGATTGGACCGGTCAGACTTGCATTCATGAATTTGCTGTAGCCAGCCGTGAAGAGAAGCGGCGCGGTTTCGCCGCTGATACGGGCAACGGCCAGCAGGATGCCGGTGAGGATGCCGGTCCAGGCGGAACGGTAGATCACCATCGTCATCGACTTCCAGCGCGGCGCGCCGAGTGCTGCGGTCGCCTCACGAAGCTCGTTTGGCACCAGCAACAGCATGTCCTGCGTCGTGCGGTTGACGACCGGAAGGGCGATCAGCGCCAGCGCGAGGATGCCGGCGATGGCAGAGTTGCCGTGCATGGGTACGACCACGGCGCCGTAGACGAACACGCCGATGATGATCGAGGGTGCGGACAGCAAGATATCGTTGAGAAACTTGGCGGCCTCGGTAAGCTTGGTGCCGTTGGCATATTCCACCAGATAGGTGGCGGCGAGAATGCCGATCGGCGCTGCGATCAGGATGGCGCAGCCCGTGACCAGTACCGTGCCATAGATCGCGTTGATCAGGCCACCGCGCGAGCCCTGGGCCGGGATCGACATGGTGAACACGTCGAGGCTGAGCGCCGATACACCGCGATAAATCAAGGTTCCAAGGATCACGCTGAGAAAGAATATGCCGAGAATGGCCGCGATGAGGCACAAGACCATCATCACCCGGTTCTTCCCATAACGCCTCGACACGAGGTTCTGACGAATTGCATTGTCCATGGTTTTTTTCCTCAAAGCGCGGTGCCGCGGCCGATCATCCACCTCGCCGCCGCGAGCACGCAGAACGAAAGGACGAACAGAAGCAGGCCGAGCGCAATTAGGCTCGACAATTGCAGACCATCGGCATCGCCGAAATTGTTCGCGATCTGGGCGGAAATGGTGGTGGACGGCGAGATGATCGACGATTGCAGGCGGCTCACCGAGCCGATAACGAACGTGACGGCCATGGTTTCGCCAAGCGCGCGGCCAAGGGCGAGCATGATGCCGCCGACGAGGCCGCGACGCGTATAGGGGATCAGGATATGGCGAGCCACCTCCCATGTGGTCATGCCCGTGCCGTAAGCGGATTCACGCAGCATCGGCGGCACCGTGCCGAACACGTCGCGGGAGATCGCGGTGATAAATGGCAGGATCATGATGGCCAGTACGAGGCTTGCGGTCAACAGGCCGACGCCCGGCGCCGGCGGCTGGAACAGCAGGCCGATCAACGGCACCTGGCCGATCGTCATCATAAGGAAGGGCAGAATATAGGTCTGCATCAGCGGCACGAGAATGAACAGGCCGACGATGCCGTAGATAATAGAGGGAATACCGGCCAGAAGCTCGATGGCCGTACTGATCGGACGTCGCAGGCTACCGGGGCAAAGTTCCGTGAGGAAGATGGCGATGCCAATGCCCAGGGGAACGGCGATCAGCATGGCGATGAACGAACTCACCAGCGTACCGACCACGGCAGGCACAGCGCCATAGATATCGACGGGAGCGCTCCACTTCGTGCCCCAGAGGAACGAAAACCCGAAGGCCTGGAAGGTTGGCAAGGCATCGATGATAAGAACGACGATGATCGCCAGCAGCAGAAGCACGACAAGAGTAGCCGAGCCAAGCGTCATAAAATAGAAAATCCGATCCTGTATCCGGAATTTTCTGGTGACGGCGCTGGTATCCAGTGCCTGGAAGCCAGCCGTCTGAGTCGCATCAGCCATCGATTTCCCCTTGTCCTGTCACGAAAGGCGGACAGGGGCATACCCTGTCCGCCGTAACTTCTCAGCTAGCACAAATTACTTCGCGCCAAAGTCCTTCGTCCAGGACTTCTCAACAACCGCGGCAACACTCTCCGGGATAGCAAGATAGGACAGGGCGGTCGCGTCCTTCTGGCCGTGTTCATAGGACCACTTGAAGAACTTCAGCGCTTCTTCGTTGACAGCAGGATCGGCCGGCTTCTTGTAGAGCAGAACCCAGGTCGAAGCTGCAATCGGCCAGCTCTGGTCGCCCGGCTGATTGGTGATGATCAGGTTGAAGTTCTTGGCATTGGCCCAATCGGCGTTGGAAGCAGCAGCCTTGAATGTGTCGAGGCTCGGCTCGATAACCTTGCCGGCAGCATTCTTCATCTTCGCAAAACCGATGTGGTTGGCGATGACGTAGGAATATTCAACGTAGGAGATCGAACCAGCTGTCTGGTTGACAGTGGTGGAAACACCTTCGGAACCCTTGGCGCCGAAGCCGACCGGCCATTCAACCGCCGTGTTCGAACCAACCTTTTCCTTCCACTCCGGCGAAACCTTCGCCAGGTAGTCGGTGAAGTTGAAGGTCGTGCCCGAGCTGTCGGCGCGATAAACGACGGAGATCGGCGTGGAAGGCAGCTTAACGTCGGGGTTGAGGGCCTTGATGGCCGCATCGTCCCACTTGGCGATCTTGCCGAGGAAGATGTCGGACAGTGTCTTGCCGTCGAGAACGAGTTCGCCCGGCTTCACGCCTTCAACGTTATAGGAAACGACGATACCGCCGGAGATCATCGGGAACTGGGCAATGCCGTTCTTCTCGAGGTCAGCGTCGCTCATCGGCTTGTCCGAAGCGCCGAACACGATGGTCTTGTCGAGGAGCTGCTTGATGCCGGCGCCCGAACCGACCGACTGATAATTGACGACATTGTTCGTCGCGGCCTTATAGCCTTCAGCCCACTTGGACAGAACCGGCGCGATGAAGCTCGAGCCAGCGCCCGTGATGTCGGCAGCCGAGGCCGAAACGGACATGGCAGCGATGAAGCCCGCCGTCAGGCAAAGCGAACGAAATTTCTGGTTCAGCATGTTAGACTCACTTCCTCAAGTGATGAAAGGATGGCGAGCAGGAGTCTGGCGCGGGGTGTCCCATCGGTTGGTAACGCCCACCTGAATCTCCTGGCGACAGTGATGCGTCTAAAGGCGCAGTGTTTCAGTTTGATGACAGTTTGGTGAAAGCCCGGTGACACAACCTGTGGCAATGGAAACGGCCGCCCCGAGGACCGCATGAAAAAGACCGGCGCGCATTGATTCGACACCGGTCTTCATGTTTTGATTCAACTGGCTTCGCGACGGAATCCGAAGCGCTTTCAGAGGCGGATCACATAGTCCTTGCGAGTCGTTTCAATGACTTCCCAGGTCCCCTTGAAGCCGGGCCTTAGAATCATCCGGTCGCCGGCACGCAGGTGAAAAGTCTCGCCATTCTCGGCAGTTACCACCGAATGGCCGGAGAGGATGTGGAAATATTCCCACTCGTCATAGACGATCTTCCATTTGCCCGGCGTCGCCTCCCAGATGCCCGCATAGAGCCCGCCATCGGCCTCCTCGGCATTCCAGGTGCGAAATTCCGGCGCTCCGGAAATGACCCGATCCTCGGCCGGCGCGCCCGTTTCCGGTTCGATGCCGGCGGTATCCAATCGTAAATATGTTGTCATAAATCCCTCATGCCGAGCTCGAAACGGGCTGTCGTAATGTCTCGCATCTGGTCAACTCCGCGACGTTGAAGAACAACAATCCGGTTATCGCCCGCCTCTTGCAAGCCCGTGTTCGATCAGCCGGTCGACGAGCACTGGATAGGAAATCCCGCTCGCTTCCATGGCCTTGGGATACATGCTGATATTGGTGAAGCCCGGCATCGTGTTGACCTCGTTCACCACCATGCTCATGTCCGGCCTTACGAAGAAATCGACACGCGCGAGACTTTCGCAGCCCAATGCACGAAACGCATCCTGCGAGAGCTCGCGAAGACGCTGGGTCAGATCGGCAGGCAATTCTGCCGGCACGCGAGTCACGGCGCCATCTTCATCGATATATTTTGCTTCATAGGTATAGAAGCTGTGGTCCTGGCCGGTGACGATCTCGCCCGGCAGGGAAACAAACAGCGTCCCATCGGTCTGCTCCAGGACGGCGCATTCGATTTCACGCGCCTTGACGAACTCCTCTATCAGAACCTTGTCGTCATGCTTGAACGCTTCGACGAGCGCTGCTCGAAATTCGTCGGCGTTCGCCGCCTTGCTGACGCCGACGGAAGAGCCCTGTCGCACCGGCTTGACAAAGATCGGCGATCCCAACTTGCTCGCCGCCTCTTCAAACGAAGGGTGATCGCCAGGTCTGACGGTGATCGAACGGGCAACCGGCAGGCCGGCGTCGCGCAGCAGGCGCTTGGCGATATCCTTGTCGATGGCGGTTGCCGATCCAAGGATGCCACAGCCGACCAAGGGAACGCCGATCATACGGGCGAGGCCCTGGATGGAGCCATCCTCGCCATAGAGACCGTGCAGGACCGGGAACAGGATATCTATCGCCGGCAACTCTCGCGGCCCGGCCGGATCGCTGACAGCAAGAATCCGGCCCTTGCCGCCCGGCAGCAGGCAGACTTCAAGACCAGCATAAGCGACTGGGTCAGGCAGAGAGCTCCCTTCCAGATCGATCAGCAACCATCGTCCATCACGGCTTATGACGATCGGCACGATCTCGTATTTCTCGACATCGATTGCTTTTATGACGTTGCGGGCGGACAGGAGGGAAACATCGTGTTCTGAGGACTGTCCGCCAAAGAGGACCGCTACGCGCAATCTTGAGGTCATGGTTTTCTGGAGCTCACCGTTTCAATTCGTCGCTAAAGTTGTAGCGGACCAATTGCAACGAAATTGCGATCTCCACGAGGCCGTAAACCGAGAAAGTGGTTGGCGCGCGTCAAACCTTCGCCAGGGCCTGCTCCAGATCGGCGATGATGTCCTTCACATCCTCGATGCCGATCGACAGCCGCACGACGTCAGGACCGGCACCGGCGCCAATCTTCTGCTCGTCGGTGAGCTGTTTGTGCGTTGTGGAGGCCGGGTGGATGACCAGCGAGCGCGTGTCGCCGATATTGGCGAGATGGGAGAAGAGTTCCAGGGCTTCCACGAAGCCCTTGCCCGCCTCATAGCCGCCCTTCAGGCCGAAGGTGAAGACGGAGCCCGCGCCCTTCGGCGAATAGCGCTGTTGCAGCGCATGGTTCGGGTGATCCTCCAGGCCGGCATAATTCACCCAGGCCACCTTGTCCTGCCCCTTCAGCCAGCGTGCGACCGTAATCGCATTGTCGGAATGGCGCTGCATGCGCAGCGGCAGTGTTTCGATGCCGGTCAGGATCAGGAAGGCGTTGAAGGGGGAAATAGCGGGGCCGAGATCACGCAGGCCAAGGACCCGGCAGGCGATGGCGAACGCGAAATTGCCAAAGGTCGCGTGCAGCACAATGCCATTATATTCCGGCCTCGGCGTCGACAGCATTGGATAGTTGCCCGACGCGGACCAGTCGAAGGTGCCGCCGTCGATGATGATGCCGCCCATGGAATTGCCGTGACCGCCGATGAATTTGGTCAGGGAATGCACGACGATATCGGCGCCATGCTCCAGCGGCCGGATGAGATAGGGGCTTGCCAAGGTATTGTCGACGATCAGCGGCAGGCCATGCTTGCGAGCGATCGCCGCGATCGCCGCGATATCCACGAAAGTGCCGCCGGGATTGGCGAGACTTTCAATGAAGATGGCGCGGGTGCGTCCGTCGATTTGTGCTTCGAACGTGGCGGGATCATCGGAATCAGCCCAGCGAACATGCCAATCGAAATTCTGGAAGGAATGGCCGAACTGATTGATCGAGCCGCCGTAGAGCCGCTTGGCCGCGACGAAATTGTCGCCCGGCTGCATGATAGTGTGGAAAACGATCATTTGAGCGGCATGGCCGGAGGCAACGGCAAGGCCCGCCGTGCCGCCTTCGAGGGCCGCCACCCTCTCCTCCAGCACCGCCTGGGTTGGGTTCATGATGCGGGTATAGATATTGCCGAACTGCTGCAGCCCGAAGAGCGCTGCGGCATGATCCGCATCCTGGAAGACGAAGGAGGTGGTCTGGTAAATCGGCGTCGCGCGGGCACCCGTCGTCGGGTCCGGCTGCGCGCCCGCATGGATCGCCAGTGTGTCGAAACCCGGATTGTTCGTCGCCATGATCTTTCCTCCCGTCAACATTATTATCGCGATGACAGGATCATAGCGCCTCGGATCTGAAAGGTAACCGCGAAGATTTCCAAGCTCTTCCTCTTACAGGAAAAACTTGCTCTCTTTCGTTGATATCACGCGACAAATGGCCAGTGCTCGTGGATGAGCGTTATGCCTGCGTCAGGCGACCAGTCGCGGATATTCGATGGCCGGGCAGCGGTCCATGATGACCTTGACACCGGCCGCTTCCGCCCTCGCCGCAGCAGCATCGTCACGCACGCCGAGCTGGCCCCAGATGACTGGCGGGCGCGGCTCGATCATGATCGTCTCCTCGACCACCGATCGCAGATATTCCGGCGCGCGAAAGACATCGACCATGTCCACCGGCTCCGGGATGTCGGATAGATGGCCGAAGACCCATTGGCCGAGGATCTCCTTGCCGGCCTGTCCGGGATTGACCGGAATGACGCGATAGCCCCGCGCCAACAGATAGGCCATGACGCCGTTGCTCGGACGCTCGGGATTGGGTGATGCGCCGACGAGCGCGATGGTGCGCACGGACAAAAGGATATCGGCGATATAGGAATCATCATAACGGTCGTGGTTCATCACGGAGCCTCCCCATTCGATCACACTTGTGTTTTGTCACAAATCCGGAAGCCAAAGCTTCGCTTTTGGATGTATATATAAGGATTATAACAGTTTCAGGGAGGATTGCCCCGATGAAAAAAATCATCCTGCTGGGCTTGCTGATCACCTCGGCCACCACGCCGGCATTGGCGATATCACGCTACAATGCAATGTCCTTCACCTGCGCCGAGGCCAGGGCAATCATCAACCGCGAACGGGCCGTCATCATGCGATATCCATCCACGAGGGTCCGCAACATGACGCTCTACGATCGCTACGTCTCGGATAGCAATGCCTGCAATGCCGGCTACTATGCCTATCAGGACTACATGCCGACCAAAGACCGGGCCAATTGCCCCGTCTATACCTGCCGACCATCAACCGACTTCGACGACGACGATATTTTCCTTCGGCGATGAAAAATTTTTATCGCCGATAAGATTAATCGCAACCCCTGCAAGCATCTGATTGCTCCGAATCTTTCTCTCTATTTGTTTCCGCGCCCGGATTCGAATCAGGTCGGCCGCTGTCGCCATACCTGGCCTGTCGCAACGTAAAATAGTTTCTGGCGCATAGGATTTTTGGGGTCGCGCCCAAAGCGCTTTCAATCACGCCCGTTCCAGTTGGCGGGTTGTGTTCTCATGAAATGCGATTTTTGTTCACTATTCATTCAGAGGTGAATTAGTGAAATCTTATAATGAGTTACAGAATGAGGCCCGATTGCGAACGGACGATATATGCTATCACATGAATTTACTGCGAAAAAAGAGCGTGGTTAAAAATCACTTATTCTACAATAAATATTACTTTTTGTTGTCTCAGTTGAGAATGCTAGTTGATTTCTCTAGAAAAAGCCAGCGTCGCGCCGATATGTTATTGCGCTTGAGTTTTGCCCGCATCTATCTCCGCTTACCGCCTTTCATGCCTCGGCATACGTGTCATTCTCCAGACGACGGAGACCGGACGAAGCCGGATCGCCAAATTGATTAACGCTATTTCTCTTCGGTATTTTCACAGCGCTTTGAGCACCCATCGACGACGGCCGCCACAATGCGTTCACTCGACATCCAATTTTTGTTCTCGCTTCATACCCACATGCATTAGAAACACCTCATAGTTGAGTATCGAAAATAGAACGGATAGGAAACGACGGAGCCGGCGTATTTTCCGCCGATCGATAGCGCGGCAATATGGTCGACAAACCATGGACCGGCTTATCTGTTGCTTTTTGGTGCATTGAGGATCAAATGGCGGCGCGATAACCACAAATTATCAAGTTTTTGCCCGCTAGCGCCTATTTCCTTGAGGTTTCCGTGTCTCTTGACGTCGTCGCTCTTGTCCTTTTCGGCGCCCTGCTGCACGCGACCTGGAATGCGATCATCAAGGCCGGCACTGACAAGTCGCTCGATGCGGCATTGGTTTCGGCCGGCGGCGCGGCGACGGCCCTGCCCTTCCTAGCATTTCTGCCGCTGCCAGCCTCCGCCGCGTGGCCGTTCATCGGCGCGTCGGCGATCCTGCAGTTCGCCTATTTCCAGCTGGTGGCCGCCGCCTATCGCGCCGGCGATATCGGCCTCGTCTACCCCCTGATGCGCGGCGTTGCGCCGATGATCATCGCGGCGACCAGCGGCTTCATCCTCAAGGAGAGCCTGTCGGGCGGCGCCGTACTCGGCATCATGACCATCTGCGCAGGCATCATGACGCTGGCCTTCGAAGCGCGTAAGGGCGGGCGGACAGCCATCAAGCTCGCGCTTTCCAATTCCGTGGTGATCGCCACCTATACCTATGTCGACGGCATCGGCGCGCGGCTATCGGGCAACTCCATATCCTATACGCTATGGATGTCGCTTCTGCCGCCGGTACTCCTGTTCGCCTGGGCGATCTCGCAGCGCGGCGTGAACGCCGTGACCGCCCATGTCCGCTATAATTGGTGGCGCGGCCTGATCGGCGGCGCCGGCTCCATCGCATCCTATGGCCTGGCGTTATGGGCGATGACAAAGGCGCCCGTCGCCACCGTCGCGGCACTGCGGGAAACCTCGATCCTGTTTGCGCTGGTGATTTCCGTGGTCATTCTAAAAGAGCGGTCGAGCATCTGGCGCTACATCGCCGGCGCGATCATTGCCGCGGGCGTTCTGATTCTGAAGCTGGTTTGAGGCCAAAAAGTATGTGGTATATAAATACCCTATAGGTAACATGCTGATTTTGCTTTGTGATTTTTACAAGTGTCAAAATCGATCATATTGACCTTCTTGCACATTCTCTCTATAAGCCGCCCCAGATCACAGCCTTTCCGGGCCGTTTTCTTTTTTGGCGTTCGTTTCGCTCGCCAAACCAAGCAACAAGAAACGCCCTGATGCCCTCGGGTCCAGGGTCCTAAAAGAGAGTATACAACATGGCAACCTTCTCCCAGAAGCCTGCAGAGGTGGAGAAGAAGTGGATTCTCATCGACGCCGAAGGGCTTGTCGTTGGTCGTCTCGCTTCTATCATCGCTATGCGTCTGCGTGGCAAGCATAAGGCTACCTTTACGCCGCACGTCGACGACGGCGACAACGTCATCGTTATCAATGCCGACAAGATCGTTCTGACCGGCAAGAAGTACGAAGACAAGGTTTACTACTGGCACACCGGTTATGCCGGCGGCATCAAGGAGCGTACCGCTCGTCAGATCATCGAAGGCCGCTTCCCGGAGCGCGTCGTCGAAAAGGCTGTCGAACGCATGGTTCCCCGCGGCCCGCTCGGCCGTCGCCAGATGAAGAACCTGCGCGTCTACGCCGGCTCCAACCATCCCCATGAAGCGCAGCAGCCAGTCGTTCTCGACGTGGCCAAGCTGAACAAGAAGAACGTAAGGAGCGCCTGATAATGGCTGATCTCTCTTCCCTGAAGGATCTCGGCACGGTATCGGAAGCAGCTGCTCCCGTTCACGTCCGCAAGGTTGACTCGCTCGGTCGCTCCTACGCGACCGGCAAGCGCAAGGACGCAGTTGCCCGCGTTTGGCTCAAGGCCGGCTCTGGCAAGATCATCGTCAACGGCAAGGACTACACGGCTTATTTCGCCCGTCCGGTCCTCCAGATGATTCTGCGCCAGCCGATCTTCGCTGCTGCCCGCGATGGCCAGTTCGACATCATTGCCACCGTTGCCGGTGGTGGTCTTTCCGGCCAGGCCGGTGCTGTTCGTCACGGCCTGTCCAAGGCTCTGACCTACTTCGAACCGGGCCTGCGCCCGGTCCTGAAGAAGGGCGGCTTCCTGACCCGCGACAGCCGCGTCGTCGAACGCAAGAAGTACGGCCGCGCCAAGGCTCGCCGTTCGTTCCAGTTCTCGAAGCGTTAATCGCTTATCCGAGATCGGATTTTGGAAAGGCCGGGCTTTGCCCGGCCTTTTTTGTTTTTCCTGATCTTTTTTGACGTATGCCACATCGCCATGCAGGCAAAGCGCGCATTTTATGGCAAACTCCCGCATCACCCATGGAGGAGCTTCAGGATGACACGGACGATAGCTGGATTGATCCTGGCATTTCTGCTTGTGATATCGGGCATCTCGCCTGCCCTTTCGGCGGACGCTCCGCAGCCGACAACGCAAGAGCAAGCGCAGATGGAAAGCATGAAGGAATTCATACAGGCCAATCCGGATTGCAAGGAGTTCACCGATCAATGCTCGGTCTGCACCCTCAGCGACGGAAAAGCCAAATGCTCCACGCCGAAAATCGCTTGCGTCAAGCAGGTCTACCAATGCTCAGCTCCAGCCAGCAAATAGCAAAGCCTTGCAGGCATGGATGCTTGCGCGCGTCGAGCTAGCCTGTGCTTTCAGCCTAACCGAAGGAGAAATCCGTGCCGAGCACGTCGATCGATCATGCCTTTACAACGACCAGCCTGACATCCGCCGCCAGCGACCCGACTTTCGCCGGCGCGCTCTCCTTCATGCGCCGCCGCTTCACCAAATCGCTCGAAGGCGTCGATGCCGTCGTCTGGGGCATCCCCTTCGATGCGGCCACCTCCAATCGGCCGGGAACGCGCTTCGGGCCGCAGGCAATCCGCCGCGCCTCCGCGATCTTCGACAACGACCCACAATACCCCTTCAACCGCGATCTCTTTGCCGAGATGTCCGTCATCGACTATGGCGATTGCTTGCTCGATTACGGCAATCACCAGGAGACGCCGGCGGCGATCGAAGCCCAAGCAAACACGATCCTCGACAGCGGCGCTTTTCTTCTGACGCTCGGCGGTGATCATTTCGTCACCTGGCCTTTGCTCAAAGCGCATGCCGCCAAGTATGGCCCGCTGGCGCTGGTGCAGTTCGACGCGCATCAGGATACCTGGTTCGACGATGGCAGGCGCATCGATCACGGCTCCTTCGTTGCCCGCGCCGCCCGCGATGGCCTGATCGATCCCGACCGCTCAATCCAGATCGGCATACGCACCCATGCGCCGGAGAACTACGGCATCCGGGTTCTCCATGGCCACGAGGTCGAGGATATGAGCGCCGCCGATATCGCGTCGACCATCATCACCCATACCAGGGGCGCGCCCACCTACCTGACATTCGATATCGACTGCCTCGACCCGGCCTATGCGCCGGGCACGGGGACGCCCGTGGCCGGTGGGCCGTCAAGCGCGAAAATCCTGTCGACGCTGCAGCGCCTGCATCAGCTCGATATCAGGGGCGCCGATGTCGTTGAGGTATCACCGGCCTATGACCATGCCGACATCACCGCCATTGCAGGGGCGACAGTGGCGATGTATATGCTCGGTCTTCACGCTGAAAAGCGTGCAAACGGTCGTTGAGACCAGCTGTTATCATTCTGAATCAACTTCATGGCAAACTGAGTCCGGAAACATTCTGAACCTATTGAAAGAGCAGGAATAAAGACATGGCACCGAAGATCTTCATCGATGGCGAACACGGCACCACGGGCTTGCAGATCCGCACGCGCATGGCCGACCGCCGCGACGTCGAGCTTCTGTCCATTCCGGAAGCGGAGCGCCGCAATGCCGCAATGCGCGAGGACATGCTGAACAGCGCCGACATCGCCATTCTTTGCCTGCCCGACGATGCGTCGAAGGAAGCGGTGAAGATGGTCTCGGCCAACAACAATGTCCGCGTCATCGACACCTCGACCGCCTTCCGCGTGCATCCGGATTGGGCCTATGGCTTTGCCGAAATGGACAAGGATCAGGGCGGCAAGATCACGAGCGCGCGTTTCGTCGCCAATCCTGGCTGCTATCCGACCGGCGCTATCGCCCTCATTCGGCCGCTGCGCAACGCCGGCATCTTGCCGGACGGCTATCCCGTGACTGTCAATGCCGTTTCCGGCTACACCGGCGGCGGCAAGCAGATGATCGCGCAGATGGAAAATGCCGATCATCCGGATGCGATTACCGCGCCGCATTTTCTCTACGGTCTGCCGCTGACCCATAAGCATGTGCCGGAAATGACGACGCATGGGCTGCTCGATCGCGCGCCGATCTTCTCGCCGTCGGTCGGCAAGTTCCCGCAGGGCATGATCGTGCAGGTGCCGTTGTATCTCGACGACCTCGCCGAAGGCGCGACGATGGACAGCATCCATGTCGCGCTTGCCGCGCATTTTGCCGGCCAGGACATCGTACAGGTCGTCCCGCTTGCGGACAGCCGCGCCCTGCCGCGCGTCAATGCGGTCGAACTGGCCGGCAAGGATACGATGAAGCTGTTCGTGTTCGGCACGCCGGGCACCACCCAGGTCAATCTCGTCGCCCTGCTCGACAATCTCGGCAAGGGCGCCTCGGGTGCCGCGGTCCAGAACATGGACCTGATGCTCTCCGCCTAAGACCTCTCAGCGGCACTTCCAATTTTCGGCGGTCGGGATTTCATTCCGGCCGCCGAATGCATTTTGACGATTGCCTTGCGGACAAGTGAGCTGTCTCCGCCCACACCTAATTCATCACCAAAACAAAAAAATGATTGCGTGTGATACTTACGCCACATTCACTCCCTACGGCCTGCACCAACCATTTCGGGACACTGCGGCTACGGTCATGGCTCATAAAGCAATTTTCAGGATCGAGCCGGCGTAAAGGAATTGGTTACCATAATTCGGCATGCTTTCCGACAGCCGGCAGAGTGGCGTCCGGACGCAGATTACGCGTCCCGGCACGGATACCTTTGTGAGCCGGCATGGTGCGTATGTAGTTTGGATCAAGAGTATCATGGCGTTTGCGGCCGAGACGTTCGGTAACATCAATTCCCGTTCCGGGCCTGCTTTGCGCCGGAACAAATCCTCCGGGATCAGTCCCGGCACCGTCGTCACCGGTATCTCGGTGGTGGTTTTCGCCTGGGTAGCGGCGACCCTGATCACCACGCAATCGATGGTCCTGTCCCTGCCTGGCGCGAATATGTCGGCGATAGATTCGTTCACGCCGAGGGCATCTGCTTTCATCGTGCCGCAAAGCCATCTGACACGCCCTGCCCGCCTGGCGAGCCAGACCTTGCCGATGCACCAGCCAAGTCACGCAAGCAGCGTGCCGGCCGACGCGCCGATCGGCGGGGCCGGATATACGGCGACTAGGGACGTCGTCGTACAGCCCAAGGCAACCGCTGCCGATGCGATGCGGGCACAGCTTGCAAGCGCCCTTGCGCAGCAGGCCTCCGAGTTTCGACAGGCGCAGGCTTCGGCGTCAAGCATCAAGGGCAACCGTCCGGTCATAGCGGCGTCGCCCGCCGCAATCGACCATCTGCGCAAGGTGATCGCTCTCAACTTCGCCAGCACAGTGCAATCGCTGATGCAGGTCAGATATGCCGCCGCATCCTTGCCGACGGCCGCGCCGGCAAACGCCGCCCCGCGGCCGGTTGAAATTGCTTCCGCTGCTCCCCTTGCCGGCGCGCCGGCTGAGGTCGATGCCGTACCGCTTCCTGCAAAGGACACCGATCTGCCTGTCGCAGAGACCTTGCCGGTCGCCGCGAACCTGCCGAGCGTGATACCGCTTTCCCGCCCGGAACATGTAGTGGAAAGGGCGCCCGTTGTCGCCTCGGCTGCGCCTGTCAGGTCCCGCAGTGACGACACGGTTGTCGCCGCACCGCCCGCGCGTCCGATGGCCTACGCCAAGACGGACGACGATGAAACCAGGCCGAAACCCTTCCTCAACCCCTTCGCGGCCATCAGCCCGCGCGGCGGCAAAGGCACCGCCATCTACGATATCTCGGCTGGAACCGTCTATCTGCCGAGCGGCGAACGCCTCGAAGCGCATTCCGGCCTCGGCCACATGCGTGACAATCCCCGCTATGTCGACCGCAAAAACACCGGCCCGACGCCGCCTGAAACTTATGACCTGACATATAGGGAAAGTCTGTTCCATGGCGTTCAGGCGCTGCGCCTGACACCCACGAACGGCGCCCGCGTCTATGGCCGCGACGGCTTGCTCACTCACTCATACATGCTCAGAGGAGGCCGCGGCGAATCGAACGGCTGCGTGGTCTTTAAGGATTACGCCCGCTTCCTGGCTGCCTTCAAGCGCGGCGAATTCAAACGCATACAGGTGGTGGCGCGTCTGTCGTCTGCGCCCAGCAATATTGCGTCGCGCTGAAGCTTTGCGAAACAAGAGGGCGAGCAGGTCATCCGCCTTAGTCCCTCACGGCAATGACCGTCTGGCGCGGATATTCTCCGTAAAAACCGCGCCAGTTGGCGATGGCGAAGCCGAAGACGACAAGCGCGCCGGCCTGATGGGCGAGCGCCAGATGCAGCGGCACCTGCAACAGCAGCGTCGTAATACCCAGGACCGCCTGAATCAGCACCAGCACGAACAGCACAACCGAACGGCGGGCATGAGTGGTCTCCGCCGCGGCGCGCAGTGAAATGATCATGTTGATCGCGACGACGGCGAAGAGCGCATAGGCGCCGAGGCGATGGACATATTGCACCATCTTCGGGTTCTCAAAGAAATTGATCCACCCAGGCGACTGCACGAACAATCCGCCCGGCACTACCGCCCCATCCATCAGCGGCCAAGTATTGTAGGACATGCCCGCGTCGAGGCCGGCAACGAGCGCGCCGAGATAGATCTGGAACAGCGCCATGAAAGCGATGAGGCCGGCAAGTTTCGCCGAATAGCGCGTCGGCGCCGGCTCGTTCGAATGCGGCGACAGCGCTCGCATGAACCACATGCAGGCGGCGAAAATCAGACAGGCGGTGACAAGGTGGGTGGCGAGACGATACTGGCTGACGTCGGTACGCGCTTGCAGGCCTGATGATACCATCCACCAGCCGATCGCTCCCTGCAGCCCGCCGAGCAGGAAAATGCCGCCAAGCGGCAACCATAGCTTGCGCTCGACACGGCCGCTGAGCACGAAGAACAGCAAGGGTACGCCGAAGATGATGCCCATGGCGCGGGCAAGAAAGCGATGCGCCCACTCCCACCAGAAGATGCTCTTGAACTCGTCAACCGTCATATCCCTGTTCAACAGCTGAAACTGCGGGATGCGCTTGTAAAGGTCGAACTCCTCCTGCCATTCCTGTGCATTGAGCGGCGGGATGACGCCATGGATCGGCTGCCATTCTGTGATCGACAGGCCGGATTCGGTGAGCCGCGTTGCGCCACCCACCAGCACGAGGGCAAAAAGCGCCAGAAGCACGCAACCGAGCCAGATGCGGATAGCACGGCGATTGCGGTCCTGACGGGCCACTTCGTTCAAAACAGCCTGTTCCGACGTCAAATTAGCGACAGCCATGGTGTCTCCCTTCAATGCGCCTGTTGATTTGCCTGATGGGGGCGTGCAAAACAAGTCCTGGGAGTTTGCGGCATGCCGTCGCGGTATGCCGTCGTAAGAGGAGAAACCATTCCGTGCCCCTTCGCCTGCGCAAATTTGTCGGGATGATCCTGCTCGTCCTTTTGGTCGTGATCTATGCAATCGTGGCGATGATCGTGGCGGTGCGCACGCTGGCCGATCAACCCGGCTGGATGCATTTCCTCTATTTCTTCGTGAGCGGCATCATCTGGGTGCTGCCGGCGATGGGGATCATCAAGTGGATGGCCGGGCCGCGCCCGCGATAAATGCGTGGTCAAACGATCACGGATTAACGCGAGGATAACCGTGATGAGCGGGAAATCCTTCGCATGACGTCACCTTAAATCAAAAATAAGCCGCCTGAGCGAAGACTGTATCCGAATGCCGTCCGATTGGAGACATCAGGTGCAGAGGCAGAAATTCGATATCGCCGACATGCCCGCTACGAATGCGGTGCGCGGGAATATTGGGTCCGCTGCCGTGCCGTCGGCAGCTGGTCGCAGTATCGACATCAAGGTCTTCGACAACATGGCGCCGCTGGAGGCCGAGTGGCGAGCGTTGGAGCAAGACGCTCTCGCCTCGCTCCACCAGAGCTATGACTGGTGCGCGGCCTGGGTCGAAACCTCTGGGCATCGACTGGCAATCGTCCACGGCTCCTTCAATGGCCGCACCGCCTTTATCCTGCCGCTGGAGATCATTCGCTCCAAGGGCGTGCGCCGTGCCGAATTCATCGGCGCACGTCATAGCAACATCAATACTGGCCTATTTTCCGCAGAGTTTCAGGAAGCCGTGGGCAATGGCATGACGGCCTCGCTACAGGCGGAGATCGCGCTGATATTGCGGGGTAAGGCCGACTTGATGCTGCTGCGCAACGTGCCGCTCACCTGGCGCGGCCGCAAAAGCCCCCTCGCCTCGCTGCCATCAGTCGAAAATCAGAACCACGCCTTTCAACTGCCCTTCCTCGGCTCCTTTGAAACGACGCTGAAGCAGGTGAATGCAAAGCGGCGGCGCAAGAAATTCAAACATCAGAGCCGCATCCTCGATGACAAGGGCGGTTATGAGCATGTGATCGCAGGGCCTGATCAACAGGATGCGCTACTCGACCTGTTCTTTCGGCAGAAGGCGGTTCGCTTCAAGGAGGCGGGTCTGCCGGACGTGTTCCAGGATGCGCCGACCCAATCCGCGCTGCACCGGCTATTGGCGCATCGGGACGCGGGAGGAGTCGACATCACGCTCGAGATGCACGCGCTGCGATTGAAGGGCGAGCATGAGGGGCACATTCCGGCGATCGCCGCTCTCTCACGCAAGGGCGATCACGTGATCTGCCAGTTCGCCTCGATCGACGAGACGCTGGTTCCGGAGGCAAGCCCAGGAGAACTGCTGTTCTGGCTGATGATCGAGCGGCTGCATCGCGAGGGTGTTGCCCTCTTCGACTTCGGCATCGGTGATCAGGGCTACAAGCGCTCCTGGTGTCCGGTGGAGACCGTGCAGCACGACCTGATCCTGCCGGTCTCGGCGGTCGGTCATGTCGCGGCTTTCGTGCAAAGAAGCATCACCCGCGCCAAGGCAGCCATCAAGGCCAGTCCGTGGCTCTATGGGCTGATCCAGCGACAGCGCTCGCGGCAGGGCAGCAACGCCTCTTCGACGGAAGAAGCCGACAAGGATTGATCAGGCGGCGTGCTGGCGGGCGTCGGAGCCATGCTCAACGCGCCAGCCGGACATCAGGATGATGTGCTCGTAGCCAGCCTTCTGGAATTCCGTCATCGCTGCCATGAACTGGCTTTCGTCAGGCTCCGGCATGGAGAGCAGAATTTCCGTATCCTTGCTGCGCGTCAGTTTGGCGACGCCGGAGACATCTGCCGCGCCGCATTCGACCAGAACGATGTCATAGGCCGAACCGAGCGCATCGAGGATGAGCGACAGGCGATCCGCGCCGCGCATGGCGCGACCGACATCGCTGGTGCCCTGCGGCACGAGATGGGCGTCGGACAGGCGATCCGGATGAATAGTGTCGGCGAAGGCGGCCTCACCGCAGAGCAGGTCCGTCACCCCCGAAAGATCGTCGGATTCGGCCATCAGCCGTGATGGGCAGCCGGTTCCCGTCATATCGACCAGCACGATCCGGCATCCGGCATCGGCGATGGTGCGTGCCAGCATCACGGTCGCCGTGGAGCCATTGTCACCGGTCGGCGATATAGCAATGGCGAGGCGGGAGTCGTGGCCGATCAGATAGTCGGCGACCGACTGAATGGAGAAATCTTCCTCGTCTTCCGCGGCCGCTTGCGGCAAATGTCCAAGATCGACCGCCTCTTCCATATCCCGCGCCAATGCCTGATCGGCAGCGACGGAGAGCATGCTTGCCGGCACAGCACTCTGTTGTGCGTTGGCAGCGGTTAGCGGATGAGCAGCGCTTTCTTTCTGAACCAAAGCCTCGCGCTCCGCCGGGCCAACGGGTCGCAGGGCGCGGCCGCTGAAGAGCTCCATCAGCATGATGACGATGCAGGTCAGGAGAAAGGATGCGAGCGCGGCGACGACGACGATCGGTCCAACCTTCGGGAAATAGGGATCGACCGGCTCGACGGCCTGGGAGACGACGCGGGCATCCGCCGGGCTTGAATTCTTGTTGACGCGGGATGCGGCCTCGCGATAGCGGGCGAGATAGGTTTCCAGCAATTGCCGTTGCGCGGTCGCTTCCCGTACCAGAGCGTTGAGGCCGACTTCATCCTGCCCTGCCCGGGCGCTATCCGCTTTCAGCGTGTTCGATTGCCCCACGAGCTGCTGTTCACGCAACTGCGCGACCTTGGCTTCGCTCTCGATGCTGGCGAGAATCTTTTGGGTCTCGCGGTCGATCTGCTGGCGGATGTCGGTCAGCTGGGCGCGCAGGCTCTTCAGTCGGGGATGCCCCTCCATCAGGCTCGTGGACAGATCCGAAATCTGCGATTCCAGACCGGATTCCGTTGCCTTCAGCCGCTGGATGGTCTGCGAGCCCGAGACGTCGGTCAGCGCATCGGTGGATCGGCCGGAGGCGAGCGCACCGCGTACGGCCTGTGCGCGCGCTTCGGCATTGGCCCTTTCGCCGCGCACCTGTGCCAGCTGACCGGAAATATCGGCAAGCTGCTGGGTCGCGAACGTATTGGTGTCGCTGGTCTGAAGAAGACCGTTGGCGGAGCGGTAGTCGGCGACCTTCTTTTCGGCCTCGCTGACCTTCTCGCGCAGATTGGTGATCTCCGGCTCCAGCCAGCGCGTCGCCTCGCTATTGGAATCGAGCTTGGCGCCGCTCTGCATCGACAGATAGACCTGCGCCATCGCGTTCGGAACGCTGGCCGCCAGATCCGGATCGCGGGAAGTGAAGCTGACGCCGATCACGCGGGAACTGTTGATCTGATAGACCTGCAGCCGGTTGGTGAAGGCATCGAGCATCCGCTCTTCCGGCGCTTTGTCGAGCGAGCTCTTCTTCAGGTGCAGCATGACCAGAATGTCGGAAAAAGCCGAGCTTCTGGTCGCCGCGTCAAATTCCGGATGCTCGTAAAGCTTCAGATTGGTGATCACCTGCTTGACGAGATCGGCCGATTGCAGGATCTGCACCTGGCTGGCGATATTAAGCTCGTCCAGCAAGGGAGCCGCGCCCGCGTCGTTGTTCTGCGTCGTCGTCGCGAATGCCGGCGCGCGCTGCTCGATCAGGATGCGGGTTTCGCTGCGATATTCCGGAGAGACGACCTTGGCGATGGCGAAGGCCAGACATGCGCCGGCGAGCGTAATGACGATGACCCGCAGCCGTCGCTGCCATATGGCGCGAAAGAGCAGCGCCAGATCAATATCAACATCCTGCTGGCTGTTGTTGATGCCGGGCATATACAAGAACTCCATAATATAAAGCCAAGTTTAATCGTAAACGACTATAGTAACCCAAGCGTTAATAGTATTTTTCAGTATTACTTTCGCGACTACTAATAAATGACGCGGATTTTTCTTCGCTCTTTACCGACCGTTAACCCTAACGGATCGATAACGACGGCAGTGAATTTCCTCATCCGTGAGCGCGAAATGCCCTTCACAAAGCCAAAGATTGTCCTGGCATTCGGCATGGCTGCCGTGAGCGCCGCGCTCAGCGGCTGCAACACCTATCAGCCCGCGCCGAAGGCCTTCAGTGAAGCGACGATCCAGCCCTATATGCTGGATAGCGGCGATCGCCTGCGCGTGACCGTCTTCGATCAGGAAGGCCTGACCAACACCTATACGATCGACCAGGCCGGCTATATCGCCTTCCCGCTGATCGGCCAGGTCCCTGCCCGCGGCCGCACGCTGCAGCAGCTTTCCGGCCAGATCGCGCAGAAACTTCGCCAGGGCTATATCCGCGATCCCGATGTCACCATCGATATCGACCGCTACCGCTCGGTCTACATCATGGGCGAAGTCGGCCAGCCCGGCCAATATTCCTACGTGCCCGGCATGACGATCCAGAACGCCATCGCAGTCGCTGGCGGCTTCAGCAGCCGCGCCAACCAGGCCAATGCCGATGTGACCCGCAAGATCAACGGTCATGTCATGACCGGTCGTGTCGGCATCTCGGATCCGGTGCTGGCGGGCGATACGATCTATATCCGCGAACGGCTGTTCTGACCGTTCACGATGATGACAAAACCGCTCCGCATCCTCCATTGCTTCAGGTCACCGGTCGGCGGGGTCTTCCGCCATATCCGCGATCTGGCGGAGGAGCAGAGCAAGGCGGGACATCAGGTCGGTATTCTCTGCGACAGTCTTACCGGCGGGGCGCATGAGGACCGGCTGTTCGACGACGTCAGGCCCTTCCTCGCGCTCGGCGTGACGCGCCTGCCGATCCGGCGGCATATCAGCCTGTCCGATATGACGACGCTCTGGAAGAGCTACAAGACAATCAAAAGTTTGCGGCCGGATGTGCTGCATGGGCATGGCGCCAAGGGCGGCCTGCTTGCGCGCATCATCGGCTCAGTCCTGCGGGTGAAGAAGTATCGCGTAGCCCGCCTCTACACAGCGCATGGCGGCAGCCTGCATTTCTCGCGCACCTCGCCGCAGGGCATTCTGGTCCATAGCCTGGAGCGGCTGTTGGAATTCCTGACCGACGGGCTGATCTTCATCTGTGATTTCGAACGTCGAAGTTACGAGCGCAAGATCGGCAAGCCGCGCACGCGCACGGCCCTGATCTACAACGGCATCAGCGACAGTGACTTCAGGACCGTCCCCACACGATCGGACTCGGTCCATTTCGTCTATATCGGCATGCTGCGGGACCTCAAAGGTCCCGACCTGTTTGTAGAGGCCTTCGCCAAGACCGAACGGCGGATCGGCCGCCCCCTCTCCGCGCTGATGATCGGTGACGGGCCGGACAGGGACAAATACCGGACGATGATGATCGAGCGCGGCCTCGGCCAGCGCATTGGCCTGTTGCCCGCCATGCGCGTGCAGGACGCGTTTGCCCTGTCGCAGACTGTCGTCGTCCCCTCGCGCGCCGAAGCCATGCCCTATATTGTGCTCGAGGCGCTTGCGGCGGAGAAAGCCGTGATCGCGTCGCGCGTCGGCGGTATTCCGGAAGCGCTCGGAGAGAACAGCGCGGCGCTTGCGGTTCCCGATGATACAGACGATCTTTCGCGCGTGATGGCCGAGGCCCTCACCGAGCCCGATTGGGCTCGTCGCGTCATGCCCGATATCGGCACAATCCGCTCGGCTTTTTCAGCCTCGATCATGGCGAGGGATACTGTCAACCTATATTACAATATACTTGGACCAGACGCCGAACGTTAGAATACAAACAAGTGTTGTAAGCGTTTCTTAGCTCATACCTGCTAGGCGATATCCGGTAACGATCGGATGAATTGCCATGAACCCCATCGAGAAGTCCAAGCAATTTGATTTGGACCATATTCGCAAGCAGGTTTCGGAAATCCGCGCCCGTAGCGCCGAGGAAATGGGCGGCGATAAGCTGTCCGGCGACATCAACGCCTATGCCCGCCAGATCGCCGAGCAGTTTCGCGAAGGCAATCAGACGCCGGCGATCGTCATCGGCCAGTACCGGCTCTTCGAGTTCCTGTCGCTGCTCGCCGTCGGGCTTGCGGTTCTCCTCTTCCTGACAGCACCGGGCGATCATTCCTTCCTGGCAAAGGCAGCCGTAACCATCTCGCTCAGCGCGCTCGCCGTCATCTTTCTGCAGGTGGCCGACGCCTATCAAATCCCGGTGCTGCGCATGCCGCACCGTTTCCTGCCGCGTATCCTGCTGCCGTGGGTGATCGCATTCGCGGTGGTCGCCGTTGCTCTCCTCACCTTCGATGTCAATGGCATCCATTCTGTCCGCCTTCTTGCCACCTGGCTTGCCGCCGGCGCGGTTTTCCTTGTCGCCGCGCGCCTGATGTTCGCCTATGGCATTCGCCACTGGGCCCGCAACGGCATCATGGAGCGGCGCGCGGTCATCGTCGGCGGCGGCGAGCCGGCCAAGGAACTGATCCGCGCGCTCGAGCACCAGCCCGACAACGATATCCGCATCTGCGGCATCTTCGACGATCGCGGCGAGAAGCGCTCTCCGGTCATGATCGCAGGCTATCCGAAACTCGGCACCGTCCCCGAGCTGGTCGAATTCGCCCGGCTCACCCGGGTCGACATGTTGATCATCGCGCTGCCGATGAGCGCAGAAGACCGCATCCTGCAACTCTTGAAGATGCTCTGGGTACTGCCCGCCGATATCCGTCTGGCGGCGCATGCCAACAAGCTGCGCTTCCGCCCGCGCGCCTATTCGCATGTCGGCGCGGTGCCGATGCTCGACATCTTCAACAAGCCGATCCGTGACTGGGATGGTGTCGCCAAGCGCATTTTCGATGTTTTCTTCAGCGTCTTCGCGCTTCTCCTCCTCTGGCCGATCATGCTTGCCGCCGCTATCGCGGTGAAGACGACCTCGAAGGGGCCGATCTTCTTCATGCAGAAGCGTCACGGCTTCAACAACGAGATCATCAAGGTCCTCAAGTTCCGCTCGATGTACACGCATATGAGCGATCCGACGGCCCGCAACGCGGTCACCAAGAATGATCCTCGCGTCACACCGGTCGGCCGCTTCATCCGCAAGACCTCGGTCGACGAGCTGCCGCAGCTTTTCAATGTGCTGCTCGGCAACCTGTCGCTCGTCGGGCCGCGCCCGCATGCCGTGCTGGCGGCAAGCCACAACCGCACCTATTCCGACGTGGTCGAAGGCTATTTCGCCCGCCATCGCGTCAAGCCCGGCGTCACCGGCTGGGCGCAGATCAACGGCTGGCGCGGCGAGATCGACAGCGACGACAAGATCAAGTTCCGCACGGCCTATGACCTCTATTACATCGAGAACTGGTCGCTGTTCTTCGATCTAAAGATCCTGTTCCTGACGCCCTTCCGTCTTCTGAACACGGAAAACGCCTATTGACCGCGATCGACCTCCCATACCAGCGCGTCGAGCGGCCGCAGCTTGCCACGTTCCGGCTGATCGGCACGGCTTGCGTCGCCTTCGGGGTGTTCCTGTCGGGCTTCGTCATCGCCGAACCCGCGCCCTATGAACTGTGGCTCGCCTTTCTCATCGGCGTCTGGTTTCTTCTTGGGCTGAAAATCTCGCGCAGCACCGCACCGCTTCTGGCTCTTTTCCTTGCCTTCAATGTCGGTGGCATGCTGTCGCTGACGCAGATGCGCGATCTCGGCGCCAGCGACCATCTCGACGGGCCGGTCTATATCGCGGTCTCCACCTTCCTGGCGCTGAGCGCCGTCTTCTACGCCGCCATCATCGAGGACAGCGAAAAACGGCTGAAGCTGATCTTCAACACCTGGGTCGTGGCCGCGCTGATCACGGCAAGCCTCGGCATCCTCGGCTATTTCCACGCCGTTCCGGGCTTCGGGATTTTCACTCGCTACGACCGTGCCATGGGCGCCTTCCAGGACCCGAATGTCTTCGGTCCCTACCTGGTGACACCGACCATCTTCCTCATGCACGGCATCTTGATCGGCGATCTCAAGAAGGCGCCGATCAAGGCGCTCTGCCTCATCGTTCTGGCTTTCGGCATCTTTCTCTCCTTCTCGCGTGCCGCCTGGGCACTGTTCGGCTTCGCCTCGGTGATGCTGATCTTCTGCATGCTGCTGAAGCACCGCAGCAATGCCTTTCGGCTGCGCATCCTCGTGATGTCGCTGACGGCGATCGTTCTCATGGTCGCCGTGCTGATCGTCGCGCTGCAATTCCACCAGGTCAGCGACCTGTTCTCGACCCGCACGCAGCTCGTACAGGATTACGACGGCGGCCATCTCGGTCGCTTCGAGCGGCATCGCCTCGGCTTCATGATGTCGATGGAACGGCCGCTCGGCATCGGGCCGCTGGTGTTCTCCACCCTCTTTCGCGAGGACGAACACAATATCTGGCTGAAATCGCTGACCACCTATGGCTGGCTCGGCTTCTTCTGCTGGGTCAGCATGATCTGCTGGACCA
This sequence comes from Martinezella rhizogenes, assembly GCF_000799715.1. Lineage (GTDB taxonomy): Bacteria > Pseudomonadota > Alphaproteobacteria > Rhizobiales > Rhizobiaceae > Rhizobium > Rhizobium rhizogenes_C. The sequence goes on along the minus strand of NZ_JUHG01000018.1, from coordinate 199,538 downwards.
TCTATATCGGCTTTCGCAACCTTTTGAAGGAGCGGCCCTGGCAGCCCTATCTGATGATCGCCTGGATCGTCATTCTCGGCCATGTCGGCATCGGCAACGTCATCGACACCGACCATTGGCGCCATCTCTACATGCTGATCGGTATCGTCTGGGGCTGCGGGGCACTGGAGCAACATCATCAGCTTGGCCTGTCTCGAAGGGAAGCGACACCATGAACATCAATGTCGCCGTCAAACGCCTGTCGTTGCTGCAAGTCCTCGAACCGAGCGGCGGCGGCTCCGGGCGGCATTTCCTCGACCTTTGCCGCGCCATGCAGCACCGGGGTCATTCGGTGACGGCGGTCTATTCGCCGCTGCGCGCCGAAGCCGCCTTCGTCGCGGAGCTGGAGGGCATGGGTCTCGATAGCGTCATTCCGCTCGCCATGCGGCGCGCGCCGGGCCCTTGGGATCTTGCCGCATGGTGGAACATTCGCCGGGTTGTTGCACGGCACGGACCGTTCCATCTGATCCATGGTCACAGCTCCAAGGCGGGCGCGCTGACGCGCCTGCGGCTTCCAGGCCCGCATGTCCCGGTCATCTACACGCCGCATGCCTTCCGCACCATGGACCCGACGCTGGGTTCCAAGGGCCGGACGATCTATGGCGGAATCGAGCGGCTGCTCGGCAGCCGGCTGTCCGACCGCCTGATCTGCGTGTCCCGCGATGAATATGACCACGCGCGATCGCTGGGCATTCCGGAGGCCCGCCTGCGCATCGTCGTCAATGGCGTCAGCGCGCCGCCATCAGGACAACGCGCCGCCATCCGGGCGCGCTATGGCATACCGCAGGACGCCCTGCTCTTCGGTTTCGTCGGCCGACTGACACGGCAGAAGGCACCGGAGCGACTTGTCGAGGCCTTTGCCCGTATCGCCAGGGACTTGCCGCGAGCGCATCTGCTGATGATCGGGGTCGGCGAACTGGCTGACAAGGTCCAGTGCATGATCAGGGCCGCCGGCCTTGAAGATCGCGCCCATCTCGATGATGCAATCCCCGGCGCCGCCGCCATCGACGCCTTCGACGTCGTCGTCATGCCCAGCCGTTACGAGGCGATGTCCTATGTCATGCTGGAGGCTGCGGCCGGCGGCAAGCCGCTGCTTCTGACCGATGTCGGCGGCGCGCGCACGGTGATCGAGCCCGGCCGCAACGGCTATATCGTCGCCAACAGCGACAATCCCTCGGAACTGGCGATGGCGATGCGGCGCTTTGCCGACCCGAAATTGCTTGGAAACTTCACCGTCGAGGCCCGGCAGCGCAAGGATGGCTATACGCTCGCCGGCATGGCCGACGCGACGGAGGAAATCTATTTCGAACTGCTCGGCTATCGCGCGCCTGCGCCACTGCGGAGACAGGAAAAACTCCTGCTGCGCAGCGCCTCCTGAAGGATGCGCGAAAAACGCTATCGCATTTAAGTCTGCAGGTGAATTCCATCCGAAATCAGTTCCGATTTTCGGGATTTTGCGCTAAATTTCAACCATGATCACTTCAGCGCAACTCCGTGGCGCACGCGCCATGCTCGGACTGACACCAGAGGCGCTTGCCGCCGAAAGCAAGCTTCCCCTGGCGACGATTAAAACGCTGGAAACGGATGTCAGTTCAGCGGACGCCAAATCGCTTGTCGCGCTACGCTTGGCCCTTGAAGCTCGTGGCGTCCTGTTCCTCGCCAACGGCAGCGACGGAAACGGCGGCGCCGGTATCCGCTTCAAGCATTGGGCGGAAAACGGCGGCACCCGGCCGGAAAACCTGAATGCCACCAACGACGACTAGCCTTACGCTAGCTTCCAGCTTTGAACGAGTTGCTCCGGCGCGGAGATAGCTGCCGACAGGATGAAGCGCTCGGTATCGTTGGCCGGCTCCCTGCCCGCGACCGTGGACCGGACCGGCAGGCCATGACCGAAATCATTCAAGGTTACCAGTGACACCACCACGTCGCCGTGGTCGCCACGCCATTCGCGGCGCTCGCCGCCGTCGAACAGGCGCAACCGGCCCTTTGTCTGCGGACGCTCATGCACCGCCAGCCACTGCGCCACCGACGCTTCGGCATTGGCGTATGAGACGGTGCCGTCGTCAGATCCATGCCAGATGGAGACCGAGGGAAAGCGCGCGGCATCCGGCGAGACTTCGCGGACGAGCTCCGCCCATTTTTCGGCGGGACGCGCGGAGCCCCTTCTCATGACATCCAGCGCCGACATGGCATCGCGAGCGGCACCAAAGGGCAGGCCGCCGATAATGGCGCCGGCGGCGAACAGTTCCGGATAAGTGGCAAGCAGCGCCGACGCCATCGCGCCACCGGCCGAGAGGCCCATGACGAAAATCCTCTTGTCGTCGATCTTGTGCAGCCGACAGCTGAAATCGATCATCTCGCGAATCGAACCCAGTTCGCCACGATCGCGCGTTACCGAACTCGGGCGGAACCAGTTGAAACAGAGATTGGGATTGTTGAAGGGCTTCTGCTCGGCATAAAGCACGGCGAAGCCATGCTTGCGCGCCAAGGCCGTCCAACCGCTGGCGCGGTCGAAATCCTCGGCATTCTGTTGACAGCCGTGCAGAACGACGACGAGCGGCATCGGGCCTTCGACGCCCGGCGGCACATATTCCAGCATGCGCAGATCGCCCGGATTACGCCCGAACCACAAGACCTCCGTCAGGCTCTGCGGCACGAGCTGCGTCGATACACGCTGGCGCGTCGGTTGCGACTGCGGTCTCGTTACTGGGAACTTGAGCTGTGGCAACTCGACGGAATCGACGAGCAAACGGCGGAGCCGGCTCGGAACCTTGAAATTCATCCTAGACCTTTCAAATTATCCGCGCCCGCCATTGTTGATTTTGTTTGGCGGGCGTCGACCGCACTTCGTCCCCTAGGGGTCGGCATCGAGCAATTCGACTCTATTTGTGCGATGCAGCAAATATAGGGCGATAAACGGGATTCGAATAGGCACAATGCATCATTGCTGCTATGTGAAATCAGCTTAAATCGATTAAATCACCGGCGGCGAAAACGCCGAAAATGTCAGAGATAGGCTCGCGCAAGCGCGATAAGCTTCGCGTCGTCCTTCACGCCCTGGCGATAGAGCTGGATGATCAGCGCGCCGAGGCGTTCGGCTTCCGGGCCGCGATGATCGATCCCACGATCCTTGCAAACAGCATCCAGCACCTTCTCCAAACGATCCAGATCGTCCGAAAACAGGGGTAAATCCTGGGGATGGATGGAGGTTTCCAACATACGCGCCGCCTCGTCCGCCGGGCAGAAGCACGCCAACACACTCGCCGGAGCCCGCTTTATAACCGGCGATATCGAAAATAACTATGCGCCCTGCCCGGGGGCTTGGCAAGGAAGGCATTGCAATTTGTCAGATGCCCGGCACCAACAATCGAAAAGCCAACGGATCGGTAAGAAATCGCGGCGATAATCCCCCCGCAATTGAGGGATGACACCATGGCAAAAGCGAAACGACGCACGCGGCGCAAGCCACAGTCCAAAGCGGGCAATTCGATGTGGCTATGGGGCACGGTGGGCCTCGCCGCAGTGGCCGGCATTTTCGCCTATGAACACCGGCGAGAAATGCCGGCGCTGCTGGCCAATGCTGGCGCCACTGGCGCCCGGCATGTATCGCAGGTGACAGAGGCGGCGGTACAGGCAGCGCCGACACCGGCTGCAAGACCGAAGGTCAAGACGGCGGTCGTCGTCCCCGAGCGTCCGGATACGACAATGCCTGTTCCGCCCAATGCCATCCCCGTCTCCTTGCCGACGGAGCGCGCGGCTCCGGTTCTCGCCTCTGCCCCTGCCCGCGAGAGTGGCGGCCGATTCGGACTGTGCGGCGGCACGACGGGCGCCAACTGCGTCGTCGACGGTAATACCTTCTGGCAGAACGGGGTCAAAATCCGCCTGGCGGACATCGATGTGCCGGATGCCGATCCATCGCGCTGCGGCGGCGAACGGCAAAAAGGCGCCGCGGCAAAACTGCGGCTACAGACCCTGCTCAACGACGGCACGTTCGCACTCTCCGGCAGTGCCCGCGGCGAAGATCAACATGGCGGCAAATTCCGCATCGCCATGCGCGCCGGCCGCTCCATCGGCGATCAACTGGTAGCCGAAGGCCTGGCCCGCCGCTGGACGGGACAAACCGCATCCTGGTGCGGCTAAATCAGTGAGAATTTGATTGGGAGTTCAAGGAGATAAATGGTCGGGGCGACAGGATTTGAACCTGCGACCCCTTGACCCCCAGTCAAGTGCGCTACCGGGCTGCGCTACGCCCCGACCTGCCTAAAAAGGCCTGATTGCATTAGTCCGTCAGCCATGGCAGCGCAAGGGGTAAAATCGCAGCTCGGTGGAAAAATGGCGGCCTGGGCGAGAAAAATCCTCGCTCTTTCGCTCACCTGCATTCCCGGCGCGGCCCGTGGCTTGGCTGATATGTGTTGTCCGAAGGTCGGTAGGATTGGTAGCGGCTGGCGCAGGCCCGCCCACGACTGTCGTAATAGCCTTGCATGTGCTGCCTGTAGAACAGCGTGCCGGTCACGAAGGACTTGAACAGCACGCCGCTATCTGAGTCATCGTCATAATAACCGTCGAAACCGTGACGTTTGTGGCCGCCGCGCCAATGGTTGTGGCTGTGCCGGTGGCCATGTCCGTGAACCTGAATGATGTCGGACTGCTGCTGCGGCACAGAGAGCGCGGGCATGGTGATGGCGCTGGCGGGCATGACCGCACTTGCGGCCAGCAATAGGCCGAAACCAGCAATAGCCATCGACCTGGTGATCGTTCGCATGTGAAGCTCCTTCGAATTCCAACGACGGCGGATCAAAGCACATCTGCGTGAGAAACCTTGCCGCCGACCACTCCGGCATTATCTTTATATAGTGAGTTCGAGACGCGCTCACAGATGCCTTCCCGTCTTTCTTCCCGACGGATTTCTTTGAATAAGAAGTAATTGGAAAGTTACGCGATGAAGCCCCTGATTGCTCTTCTGCTATGCGCGCCGCTGCTCGCCGCATGCACGACGACCGAACAATCCCTGCAGCCAATTCCCGGCAGCATCACCTATCGCGGACAGCCGGAAATGAAACTGACGCAATCGCCTCCGGGCACGCGCCTGCCGCATCATTTCACCAATCAATGGGGTGAAGACGTCTACGAAACCTATATCATCCAGCCTGACCACAGCTTGAAGCTTGTCAGCCGCCAGGTGATGACCCGGCCGCTATAGGCTGGAGTAAACTTGCCAACAAAAAACTCCGCCGGTGCAGCATCGGCGGAGTTTCTGTATTCTGTCGTGTCCGGCTTACCAGCAGCGATAGCAGCGACGGTAATAAGGACGGCCGTAATAGCCGCGATGATGATTGTCGCTGACCGCGGCGCCGACGAGGACACCGCCGATGACGCCGGCGGCAATACCTGCCGCGGCCTGATTTTCGGCCTGCTGCGCCTGAGAGCGATTGGCCTGATAGGTGGCGCCGACACAGCGGCTGTAGCGCTGCGTGCCCGGGCGCAAGCCCTGTGATTGGCAGGTCATTTCAGCACTGGTTGCAGATTGCTCCGGCGTCTGGCAGCTTGTCAAAATAGTCGAAATGGCGAAAAGACCGAGCGCCATGGTAGCTCGTATGCGCATATTCCCCTCCGGCAATTTAAAGTGTTGTTCCTGAAAACGGAAATACAGCCAAAGGTAAGCAAAGGCAAGCCTTCCATTACCAATTAGTTAATAAGAAGGCACCAAGGGTCCGGTCACCCCCAACGACCAGAGCGCTTCAATGCGTCACGGAAGCACTCTGGGTTATTTTTCTACGCAGTTCCGCACGGAAACCACTCCCCACTTTTCCTGCGATTGCTCTAAGCGCCGTTGAGCCCCAGCGCCTCCGAAGTGAGTCTAAAAACAAAGGGCCCGGCACAACGACCGGACCCCTTTTCTACTCTCGAAGCTCGGCTGGATCTGATCCGATCAGAAATTCCGCTCGAAACGCAGAATGCCGGCAACGGTGTCATCATTGATGAAGTCATAGTGCATGTAGGTCAGTTCCGGCTCGATGAGCAGGTCCTTGACCGGTTTGAATTTGAGGTTGGTGGTCGCCTCGAAGATCTTCGAGTCGGTATAGGCAAGCTGCAGGTTCCACTTCAGCTTGTCGTTGACCGGCACGCCCACGCCGCCCCAGACGGCCCAATCGCCCCATCCGCACTTCGCCCCATGGACGACACCGTCGGAGGTCGTGCAGGCCGATTCATCCTGATAGGAGCCGGCATACTGGTTGAGTTTTTTGCCATCCGTGTTCCAGCCGCCCATCAGGAAAGCTTCCACGCCGCCGAACTTGGCGTCGACGCGGGCCTTGATCGCGCCCTCCTCGACGATGGAGTCATAACCGCCGACGACCTTGACGCCGAGCGTGTCGGTCGTATAACCCAGACCGGCAACGACGTTGGGCGCGTATTGATCGGCCTTCGAGGTAACCCAGGCACCGCCATAGCTATCGGAATCCGATCCTGAGTTGCTGTCTTCCAGTGAGATGACGGCGGAGAAGCCGGCGCCGGTATCATATTTGTAGGTCAGCTGGTTGAGTTCGTACGGGCCATCATAGATCGCATCGTCATTGATGACGTCGCCAGCATAGCCGGCATAGAGATTATACTGCGAGTCGAGCTTGCCGACGGTGAATCCGGCCAGGCTGATGTTCGCAAACAGCAGCTTATCGGCTGTGGCGCCTCCGTCGTTCCACTCCCAGCGCAGGATCATGTTGGTCTTCAGGGGGCCATATTCCGTGTCCGTCGCCGTATCGACATTGAGTTCGACGCGCTCATGCCAGAGCGTGCCGACCTTGTTCGTCGGATTATAGGCGTCGTACCACTCACCTTCGGTACGGACCTTGCCACCGATCTTCAGGCAGGTCTCCGTGCCTGGTATGAAGAAGTAACCGGTGCCATAGGCATCGCAGATGCGGACATATTCCAGCGGCTCCGGTTCGGCCGCGACGATGGCATCGGCCGCATGGGCGCCGCTCACCGTTGCCAGCGCGGCAGCGGAGCCGAGAAGAAGGCTCTTGATGTTCATAGTGTCTCCATTCGAATATCCATCAGGGGATGGAGTTTCACGGTAGACAATTTCATACCGCCCCATAGCCCGACTTGACATCTCCCCCTAACGGGAACGAAGCAGCAACGCTTCTTCCACAAAGCTGAACCCAGCGCTGCGAGCTTGCAAGTTAATAAGCATAGCAACCTAATTGTCACATTCGCATAGATCGTCTTACGTGACAAAAATATCACTCCCGTTGATCCCATCATCACGATACGCGCGCGGATGGGGCATTTCAAGGATGGTGATCGCCGGCCGGGGGAGCACCATAGCTGTATTGAAAGACGACGATAAATAAATACAATTGCCCGCCGGGATCAGGAGGTGGTCGCGATCAAACGCGATTCAAGCAGTTATGATTCGGAGGGAATGCCCATGCTTTTCAAAATCTTAAGTGTATTCTTGCTCACAGTCGGCACGGCCACGGCGGCAATGGCCGCCTCCAGCGGCCGCAGTGGCGGCGATCGCGGCGGTTGGGGCGATAGCCCCGGCGCCGAAAACAGCGGCAACTATCGCAGCACCATCATCGAAAGAAGCGACGCGGGCAATACGGACGAAAAAGATCCGAATGCCTGCTGGACGCTGCCACGCTCCGCCGACGGCAAATCGATCGTCGCGCCGAGCCAGGCGAATCCCATCGTTCCGCGCAAATGCAATTAATCAGACAGTTTTGAAGCTGATGGCTTCGCTTAGCGCACCTGGTCGAGTAACCGTTTGCATTCCAGCAGATCGTAGAGTGTCTCCTGGAGCAGCGCCCGATCTTCCTTGCCGACGCTCGACTTGCCGAGGGAAACATCCGGCGCATCGTCTTCGCCGCTCACGAAGTTGAAGAAGCGGCGACTGATCGGCGCCTTGGCGCGGCCGACGATCTGATCCTCATCGGGATGGCCGGATCCGACACGCGGCTCGGCCGGAGCCGATTCCTGCGCGGCGGCGGCAAGCGCCTCGACGCTGGCGAGGTCGCCATGGCCAACGGCGATGACGAATTTATTGCCGTTGGTTTTGAGGAGCTTCTGGACACCCTTGATCGTATAGCCGTGATCATAGAGCAGATGGCGGATGCCGTTCAGCAGGTCGACGTCCTCGGGCCGGTAGTAGCGCCGGCCCCCGCCTCGCTTCATCGGCTTGATCTGCGGAAAACGGGTTTCCCAGAAGCGCAGGACATGCTGCGGCAGATCAAGGTCTTCCGCGACTTCGCTGATCGTGCGAAATGCATCCGGGCTCTTGTCCATCGTCATACTCCCACAGCATGTTTCCGAAGCCATCAGGCCGGATTATGCGAAACCGGATATCGGTACCGCGGCTCATCGCGATACGACTCACCATATTTCAACGGTTTGCCGGGAGAAATTCAAGTCATCTCTTCGGCTGTTTTACAAGCAAGCCGGAAAATAACCGAGAAAGGTCTGGAAAACAGCACGACGTGCGACGCGGGGACACGCCGACATCCGTTTCGAAGGGATCAGGAAGCAGGATTTACCGGCCGCGCCTTCGCCTTGCGGCTGGCATGGGCCTTCAAGATACGCGTCTTCAGGACGTTGGACGCCTTGAAGGTCATGACGCGACGCGGAGAGATGGGCACCTCTTCGCCGGTCTTTGGATTCCGGCCAATACGCTCGTTCTTGTCGCGCACCTGAAACGTCGCGAAGGACGAGAGTTTTACAGTTTCGCCACGCACGATGGCGTTACAAATCTCATCGATCACCGTCTCGACGAGCTCCGCCGACTCGGTTCGGGAGAGACCGACTTTCCGGAATACCGACTCCGCCAAGTCTGCGCGCGTCACTGTCTTGCCCGTCATGGTTCCCCGCCCAAATTGCTGCGTAATATTATCCAAGCCGCGAGAGTATTGCCCTTGCACCAAACGGTCAAGCTCTTGTTCGGAATCGGGTTTTAGAGACTTGCCCTACCAGCGCAGCAGGACCGCGCCCCAGGTAAAACCGCCGCCCATGGCCTCCAGCATCACCAGATCACCGCGCTTGATTCGGCCGTCACCGGCGGCAACGGCGAGCGCCAACGGGATCGATGCCGCAGACGTATTGCCGTGCAGATCCACCGTCACCACAACCTTTTCGGGAGCAATTCCGAGCTTCTTGGCCGAGCCGTCGATGATGCGGCGATTGGCCTGGTGCGGCACCAGCCAGTCGAGATCGTCGGCCGTCACCTCGGCTGCCTTGAACGTCGCTTCGATGACATCGGTAATCATGCCGACGGCGTGCTTGAATACCTCGCGGCCGGCCATGTGCAGCACGCCGACCGTGCCCGTCGAGGACGGACCGCCGTCGACATAGAGCTTGTCCTTGTGCGCGCCATCGGAGCGCAGGCTTGACGTCAGCACGCCGCGATCGGTATTGGCGCCGGTCCCCTCGCCCGCTTCAAGGATCAGAGCGCCCGCGCCGTCGCCAAAGAGAACGCAGGTCGTGCGGTCCGTCCAGTCGAGAATGCGGGAGAATGTTTCGGCGCCGATGACGAGTACGCGCTTGGCAACGCCGCCGCGAATATAGGCATCGGCGGTGGTCACGGCATAGACGAAGCCCGAGCAGACGGCCTGGACATCGAAGGCGAAGCCATGATGCATGCCGAGCCGGTTCTGGATGTTCACCGCCGTGGCGGGAAAGGTATTATCCGGCGTGGAGGTGGCGACGATGATCATGTCGAGATCGTCAGCCGTCAACCCGGCACTGATGAGTGCTGCCCGTGCCGCCTGCTCACCGAGCGAGGCCGTGGTTTCGCCTTCACCGGCGATGTAGCGCTGACGAATACCGGTGCGCTGGACGATCCAGTCATCGCTGGTGTCTACGACTTGCTCCATATCGCGATTGGTCATGACGCGCTTAGGCAGCGCCGACCCATATCCGCGAACAACTGAACGAATCATTCCTATTATACCCCGTCACTCATGCCGCTTCAGGTCCGATCGGCGGCTGCCGCCTGGCATGATATCTTTTCAGATCATTTTCGATTTTTTGTGTCAGGCCATTCTTGGCCATATCGTAGCCGACATCGATGGCCGCCGCGAAGGCTTCGGCATTGGCGCTGCCATGGCTCTTGATGACGATGCCGTTGAGGCCGAGGAAGACGCCGCCATTGACCTTGCTGGGATCGAGTTTCTCGCGCAGCAGGTCGAATGCACCCTTGGCGAAGAGATAGCCGATACGGGCGAGCAGCGTGCGTGTCATCGCCGCGCGCAGATAAGCGCCGATCTGCTTTGCCGTGCCCTCGGCGGCCTTCAGCGCGATATTGCCGGAAAAGCCTTCCGTCACCACCACGTCGACCGTGCCCTTGCCGATATCGTCGCCTTCGACGAAGCCGGAATATTCGAGCGATTCAAGGTTGGCTTCGCGGATCAGGCGACCGGCTTCCTTGACGTCTTCCTGGCCCTTGATTTCCTCAACGCCGACATTCAGGAGACCGATGGTCGGGCGTTCGATCTCGAAGAGGGCGCGGGCCATCGCCCCACCCATCAGTGCGAAATCGAGCAATTGCTGCGAATCGGCACCAATCGTAGCGCCGACGTCGAGCACGATGCTTTCACCCCTGAGCGTCGGCCAGATTGCTGCGATCGCCGGGCGTTCGATGTTGGCCATGGTGCGCAGGCAGAACTTCGCCATCGCCATCAGCGCGCCGGTGTTCCCCGCGGAAACGACGACATCAGCTTCGCTCAGCTTCACCGCCTCGATCGAGCGCCACATGCTGGAAACGTAGCGGCCGCGGCGCAATGCCTGGCTCGGCTTCTCATCCATGCTGATAGCGACATCGCACTCGTGGAAAACGGATTTGTCGCGGAGCTTCGGATATTTTCCCAGGATCGCTTCGCAACGATCCTTCATGCCGTACATGATGAAGGTAATATCGGGATGCCTCTCCAGCGCCTTGGCCGCGCCAGGAATAACAACCTCTGGGCCGAAATCGCCACCCATCAGGTCAAGAGAAATTCTGATCACGCGTCCCTAGTCCTTCTTGTCCGCCGGGTCTGGCGAAATTGGCGTCAAAATACCGGTTTCTCCCCGCGTTACAACTGAATTGTGTTCAATTGCCAGGGGTGCCTATTCCTTTTTCCAGTCTTTTAGGACAGCGAATGGCGAGGGTTTCTTGTCATCTTCGCCTGTGTCTTCGATGTGGTCTTCAAACGCGATACCGGGCTTGCGCGGGTAAGGATCGATGCCAAGCGCGGCAAATTCCGCAACGGCTGCACCGGCATCGATCGTATCGCCGATGAAGGTTTCCGGAAGATCCGCACCATCCGGATCAAGCACCATTTCCCCGGCATCCACGGACGGCATCCGCGCCAACTTCGACCCCTCGGGGACGAAGATTTGCTCGAATTCCTCGTTGATTTCCGATTCGACCGGCTCGAGCGTGACCACGCAGGCCTGAACGATCTTGGCGCGCACATTGCCCTTGAGGCGAACCCCATCGCGCTTCCATCGGGCGATCTTCAGATCCGCCTCGAGTTTCGGCACGGAGAGCACATTCCAAAGCTTGGCAAGACCGGCAAGCTCCCGATTGTCGGCTTTGAGACGAACCTCCACTGGATTGGCGGAGATATGGCCGACTTTTACCGGATAGGAAAAGGGCGTTTCGTCGGAGTTCGGTTTTCTCATTTTCTTGTCTCCTAAGCTACGTCTCTGCCGATCCCGCGTGGCTGCGGGAGGGTTGCCGAACCGGTGGCGATTTCGGCTTCCGCCACATCCGCCAGATGCGCCTCGGCCGTCATCATCCAGTCCGCCAGGCCAAGCATGGAGGGAGCTCCCTCACTTGCCTTGGGATGGATGTTGCGCTGAAGCGCCGCGGCCAGCGCGTCACGATCATTGCCGTCCATGGCGGCCGCATAGCTTTCGAGTCGCCCGTAAAACATGCCCGCCAGTTTCTTCATCCGCTTCGGCACGCTGTTGTCGCCTATACCAAGTTCGCGGATGGAATAATCGATATCCTCGAAAAAGGCATCGATAATTTCCTGCGCAAGCTCCTGGCCGCTGGTCGCGGACGAGCGCGTCCGACGAAAAAACAGGATCATCACCGCCGACAGCAGTTCGAAACGCCCCATGACCGTGTCCGGCACATCATAGTCGGTATAGAAAACCGGCTGGCGCGCCATCGAGGTCAGAACGTCATATTGTCTGACGACGATGATCTGATTGTGATTTCTTTTGCGGAACAGCCCAAAAATCATGAAAATTCCCGGAATTGACCATTCGGAGCGCCGTGTCGCGCTTGGCCTTGTTGCATCCACTTAAAAGCTGGTTTACCGAAGCAGGCGCGAATTGCAATGCCGTTTGTGCCCGCTTCAAGGCCCCGCCCCGACCCGTCGTCACGCTGTGCATGATTGGTGATGAAGAGTGCCGGACAACATCGCTGATGCCCTCCCAATCGCGGAAAGGCCACAATGATGTGCACAGCAAGATCTTATTGGCCGTTCGGCCATCGGTTTGATTCATTAGGGGAGATGAGATGTCGTTGACGAAACGGTATTTCAAGTCTGAGAGAACTTTCATCAGCAGTGCCGCCATCGCCCTGGTGATCGGGACCGCGGGGCTTACGAGTTGCAAGACCAGCGAGGTCATGAACAACGGCTACATCTTCGATCAGCAGTCGCTCAATCTCGTGCCCATCGGCTCGAGCCGCGAGCAAGTGCTGCTTTCGCTCGGTACGCCATCGACGACGGCGACCTTCGACGGCGAAGTCTTCTATTACATATCCCAGAAGCGCACCCGCGCCGCGGCCTTCATGAAGCCGAAGCTGGTCGACCAGAACATTCTGGCGATCTACTTCGACAAGGATGGCATCGTGAAGCAGGAAGCCAACTACACGCTGAAGGACGGCAGGGTCTTCGACATGATCAGCCGTACGACACCGACCGGCGGCCGCGACATCACCTTCCTGCAACAGATCCTGCAGGGCGGCGGCAACGGCGTCAACGGTGCGAGGAACTTCCTCAACAACCTCAATCCGGGTCAATAAGCCGGATAGATCGCATCAAAAAACCCGCGAGGCGCGAGCCCTGCGGGTTTTTCATTGGTTCCGCTTTCGCCCCTATCCAGCGAGAACGGCAAGCAGCAGCAGCGCGACGATATTGGTGATCTTGATCGCCGGATTGACCGCCGGACCAGCCGTATCCTTATAGGGATCGCCGACGGTATCGCCGGTCACGGATGCCTTATGTGCCTCCGAGCCCTTCATATGGCGCGTACCGTCCTTGTCGACAAAGCCGTCTTCGAAGCTCTTCTTGGCATTGTCCCAGGCACCGCCGCCCGACGTCATGGAAATGGCGACGAACAGACCGTTGATGATGACCCCCAGCAACGAAGCGCCGAGTGCCGCGAAGGCCGAGGCCTTGGAGCCGGAGATCAGCAGCACGCCGAAATAGACGACGAGCGGCGCCAGCACCGGCAACAGCGACGGGATGATCATCTCGCGAATGGCCGCCTTGGTCAGAATGTCGACGGCGCGGCCGTAATCGGGACGCTCCGTGCCCAGCATGATGCCCGGCTTTTCACGAAACTGCTTGCGCACCTCCTCGACGATCGCGCCCGCCGCGCGGCCGACGGCCGTCATGGCGATGCCGCCGAAGAGGTAGGGGATGAGCCCTCCGAACAGCAGTCCCGCGACAACATAGGGGTTGGAGAGATCGAAGGAGATCGTCCCTACATCGGCGAAATAGGGAAACTGATCGCCATGGGCCGCGAAATATTTCAAGTCGTTCGAATAAGCGGCGAATAGCACCAGCGCGCCGAGACCGGCCGAGCCGATGGCGTAACCTTTCGTCACCGCCTTGGTAGTGTTGCCGACGGCGTCCAGCGCATCGGTCGACTTGCGCACTTCCGGCGGCAGATGCGACATCTCCGCAATGCCGCCGGCATTGTCGGTGACCGGGCCGAAAGCATCGAGTGCCACAATCATGCCGGCAAGGCCGAGCATGGCGGTGACGGCGATGCCCGTGCCGAACAGGCCGCCGAGCTGATAGGTCGCGAGAATGCCGCCGACGATGACGATTGCCGGCAGCGCCGTCGATTCGAGCGAGACGGCCAGGCCCTGGATGACGTTGGTGCCGTGACCGGTGACGGATGCCTGGGCGATGGAGTTGACCGGCCGCTTGTTGGTGCTGGTGTAGTATTCGGTGATCACGACGATCAGCGCCGTGACGATCAGCCCGACGATGCCGCAAAGGAACAGGTTCGTTCCGGTAATATCGAAACCTGCGACAGCACCGATCGAACCCCAGCCGATGGTCAGCGATGTGGCCACACCAAGACCGATGATCGATAGCAGGCCGGTGGCGATCAGGCCCTTGTAGAGAGCACCCATGATCGAGCCATTGGCGCCGAGCTTGACGAAGAAGGTGCCGATGATCGAGGTGATGATGCAGGTGCCGCAGATCGCCAGGGGGTAGACCATGGCGGAAGCAAGGACCGGCGTGCCGGCGAAGAAGATCGAGGCGAGAACCATGGTCGCGACGACGGAGACTGCATAGGTTTCGAAGAGGTCGGCAGCCATGCCGGCGCAATCGCCAACGTTATCGCCAACGTTATCGGCAATGGTCGCGGGATTGCGCGGATCGTCCTCGGGAATGCCCGCTTCCACCTTGCCGACGAGGTCGCCGCCGACGTCCGCACCCTTGGTGAAGATACCGCCGCCGAGACGGGCGAAGATCGAAATCAGCGAAGCGCCGAACCCGAGCGACACCAGCGCATCGACGACAGCGCGCGAGCCCGGCTCATGGCCGAGAATGCCGGTCAGCACGTAGAAATAGATGGAAACACCCAGCAGCGCGAGGCCGGCGACCAGCATGCCGGTCACGGCGCCCGACTTGAAGGCGATATCGAGACCAGCCGACAGGCTGTGCGACGAGGCCTGCGCGGTGCGAACATTGGCCCGCACGGAGACATGCATACCGATGAAACCGGCAGCGCCCGACAAAACAGCACCAATCAGGAAACCGAAAGCGGCTTCGGCGGAAAGCAAAAGCCAGGCCGCGATGAAGACGATGACGCCGACAACGGCGATAGTCCTATATTGACGCGCCAGATAGGCTTGCGCGCCTTCTCGAATATAACCCGCAATCTCCTGCATGCGTGCATTGCCCTGGTCGGCGGCGAGCACCGACCGGGTTGTCCAGATGGCATAGACCACCGAGAGCAATCCGCACGCGATAACACCAAAAAGAATCGACATTTCGCTTTTTCCCTCCAAAAAAGCCGGCGGTTCACTCCTCCTCCGGCCGCCTGCGACAACGGTGACCTCCCTCCTCCAAGGCGGTCGACAGATGTGCATAGCGGAGATTGCGTTTGGGAAAACGTCGCGTCAAGACCGCCCGCGGGTAAAACACCCGATGGCGGTTCAAAAGAACATTCGTAGCTGAAATCAGGCGCGAACGAAGCAAACGAAAGTAGACGGCGCCATCAACGGCGCCGACATCGCTGCTTATTTCTTGGCTTCGCCGCGAACTTGCTTGGCGATTCGATCAAGCACGGCGTTGACGAGCTTAGGCTCATCATCATCAAAGAAGGCGTGGGCGATCTCGACATATTCGGTAACGATGACCGCGACCGGGACATCCTTGCGGTCGAGAATCTCGAAGGTGCCGGCGCGCAGGATGGCGCGCACGGTGCTGTCGAGACGCGACAGCGCCCAGTCGTCCTGAAGCGCGGAACCGATCAGCGGATCGAGACGGGTCTGCTCGCGCACGACGCCCGAGACGATGGAGCGAAACCAGGACGCGTCGGCCTTCAGATAGGTGTCGCCATCCAGCTCCTGCCCGAGACGATGCGCCTCGTATTCGGCCACCACCTCCAGCACACCGGTTCCGCCGACATCCATCTGATAAAGCGCCTGAACGGCGGCAAGGCGGGCTGCCCCCCGCTGGTTCGCGGTCTTTGCCGGTCGCTCGTTATCCTGATTGCTCATGAACTTATGCACCCAACTTTTGTTTCAGCGCGATCATCGTCAGCGCTGCGCGAGCGGCAAAGCCGCCCTTATCCTTGTCCGAACGGCGCGCACGCGCCCATGCCTGGTCATCGTTCTCGACAGTCAGGATGCCGTTGCCAATCGCCAGGGATTCGCTGACGGCCAGATCCATCAGCGCACGCGAGGATTCGTTGGAGACGATATCGAAATGATAGGTCTCGCCGCGAATGACCATGCCGAGGGCGACATAGCCCTGATATTCCGTGCCGCCATTGTCGGCGCCGTCGAGCGCCATGGCGATGGCAGCCGGAATTTCCAGCGCGCCGGGCACGGTGACGATGTCATAGGTCGCTCCGGCTTCTTCAAGCGCGGTCTTGGCGCCATCGAGAAGGGCGTCAGCCATATCGTCGTAGAAGCGGGCTTCCACGATCAGGATGTGGGCATTGGTAGAGCTGGACATACGTCACCTGCGGAATGAGAGGGCGGGCAGCACCGATAACGGCGGGTCAAAC
The DNA here is from genome assembly GCF_000799715.1 of Martinezella rhizogenes. Taxonomy (GTDB): domain Bacteria; phylum Pseudomonadota; class Alphaproteobacteria; order Rhizobiales; family Rhizobiaceae; genus Rhizobium; species Rhizobium rhizogenes_C. The sequence continues at coordinate 183,029 of NZ_JUHG01000018.1, read as the reverse complement.
CACGGCGGGCCGCGCTTGGCAAGTGTTTTTCGGCTATCCGCCTCGATTCTGATCGGGATTTGGGGAAGATCGGGCTTTGCTGGAAATTGCATCTTTCGCCACCGCACTCGCTTCGATAATAATTCGCGACCGGCAAGGGAGGCCCTTATGACAAAGAAGACCAGACACGCCGTCAATATTGGCGAGCTTCAGCTCGACCACTGGCAGCAGGGAGATTTTTTTGCCGGCAGTGACGCCTCTTTCGGCGCGCTGCTCGGCCTCAAGGATCTTGGCATCAGCTACAACGAAGTGCCGCCCGGCAAATCAGGCTGTCCCTTTCACAATCATCATGTCGAGGAAGAGCTTTTCGTCATCATCGACGGCGAAGGCGAATATCGCTTCGGCAATGAACGCTTTGCGGTAGCCAAAGGCGATGTGCTGGGGGCTCCCGCCGGCGGCCAGGAAACCGCTCACCAGCTTATCAACACCGGTCCGGGCGTGCTGATCTATCTTGGCATCTCGACCAAGGCGCGGACGGAGATCGTCGAATATCCGGATTCCGGCAAATTCCTGGCGAAGACCAATCGGGCCGATGAAACACGCTTCCGCTTCATCGGTCGCGACGGGGCGCCCGTGGATTATTGGGATGGCGAACCGGGAGCCTGACGCATGAGCATGAATGCAGAAACGGTAGACAGGAAGGACACCGCTCCCGCCATGACCAGCATACCGACATTGACGACCGAACGCCTCATTCTTCGCGCCCACCGGTTGGAGGAATTCGAGGACTATGCCGACTTCTGGAAGCAGGAGGCTCTGATGCGCTTCGTCGGCGGCGAGCCACCGACACGCGAACAGACATGGGCGCGTTTGTTACGCTATACCGGCATGTGGCATCATCTCGGTTTCGGTTTCTTCGCCATCGAGGAGCGCGAGAGCGGCCGTTTCGTCGGCGAGACCGGCTTTCTGGACTCCCATCGCGACATGACGCCGACGACGGAAGGCACGCTGGAAACAGGTTGGGCCATCTCGCCACCATTGCACGGCAGGGGCTATGCGACCGAAGCTATCAGGGCCGCGATCGCATGGGCCGACAAGACGTTTGCCGACCGGCGCATGACCTGCATCATCGATCCGGGAAACGAGCCTTCACTGCGGGTTGCCGAAAAGGTCGGGTTCCACCGGATCGGCGAGACTGTCTACAAGGATAAAATAAACGTCATGCTCGAGCGATGGAAATAGAACGACCATAACCGTCGAAGGTAGCCCATCCCATGAGCTCAGAATATCGCTTCACCGTGCGGGAATATCGTTCCGCCGACGCCGGTGCCACGATCGATATTTTCGTCAGAGCAATCCGTGAGGTCGCCTCGAAGGACTACAATCCCGCGCAGATCGATGCCTGGGCGAAGGTCGATGACCCCGAGGTGTGGGCGCAGTGGCGCGCTGGCAGGCCGACATGGCTGGCGATCTGCGAGGGGCGGCCCGTCGGCTTTACCGATCTGAAGGCGGACGGTTGCCTGGATATGATGTTCGTTCACCCCGACCATCAGGGCAAGGGTGTCGCCAGCCTGCTTTTGAAAACCGTGGAGGCCGCCGCCCGGGTTCGGGGACATCGGCGGATTTTCACCGAAGCCAGCCTCACCGCCAGACCTTTCTTCGAACGAAAGGGATTTATCGTCCTCGCCGCTCAAACCGTGGAAAAGCGCGGGCAGACCCTTCCAAACTTTCGCATGGAAAAATCGCTCGCCTGAGATGGTCGAACGTCAGCCTTCGCGAACAGCCGGAAATTCCGCCAGCCGCGCGGCATAGCGGGCCATGGTGTCGACTTCGAAATTGACGAAATCTCCGGCCTTGCGCTCGCCCCAGGTGGTGACTTCCAGCGTGTGGCGGATCAGGAGCACGTCGAAATCGGTGCCGTCGACGGCGTTGACCGTCAGCGACGTGCCGTCAAGCGCGATCGAGCCCTTGGGGGCGACGAACTTGGCGAGATGTTCCGGAGCGCGCAGGCGATAGCGGGTAGCGTCCCCCTCCTCCGTCACCGACAGGATTTCCGCCTTGCCGTCGACATGACCGGAGACGATATGGCCGCCGAGTTCATCGCCGATCTTCAGCGAGCGCTCGAGATTGATGGCGCTGCCGGCCTGCCATTTGCCGATGGTGGTTAGCCGCAGGGCTTCTTCCCAGGCTTCCACTTCGAACCAGCGGCCATTGCTGCCCGCTTCCGGCAGGCCGGTCACGGTCAGGCAGATGCCGGAATGGGAGATCGAGGCGCCCATGTCGATCGTCGCCGGGTCGTAATTGGTGGCAACACGCAGCTTGATGCCTTCCTTGAGAGGGGAGACGGATTCGACCGTGCCGATATCGGTGACAATTCCGGTAAACATCAAAAACCTCTTTCAAATTCGTCGCAGCGATCGTCGCCAAACTGGCTCGCGCGGATATGCCTGAAACTGGGTGGGATATTGGTCTTCGTGACCGGCGATTCAATACCGCCCTCGCCGATCGTATCCAGCCCCTGAAACAGAAGGATGCGATCGACCACGTCCGCGTCGAGAAAGCGTTGCGCCGTCCTTGCGCCGCCCTCGACCAGGAGGGAGGAGATGCCGCGCGTGCCGAGCGCTTCCAGCAACTCGCCCGGTTCGCCGGAATTGGATTGCAACACCTCTACACCGGCATCATCGAGCGCAGCGCGACGGGCCATGAAGACCTTGTCGGTATTTTCGTCGAAGGCCGGCGGATGACCGGCGACAGCGATGACCGGATATTGCCGCGCCGTCTTGACGAGCTTGCCACCGAGCGGAAGCTGAAGCTGGTCGTCTATGACGATCCGCAGCGGCGAGCGGCTTTCCAGCCCGGGCAAGCGGCAGGTCAATTCGGGATCGTCGGCGATGGCCGTGCCGATGCCGACCAGGATGGCGTCGCTTTCGGCGCGCAGGACCTGCACCTGAGCGCGGGCGACATCGCCGGTAATGCGTACCTGCCCCGTGCCCGTCTTGCCGATCATGCCGTCTGCTGAAATGGCAAGCTTGAGAGTCACATAGGGCCGGTTTCTCGTCTGGCGCATGAGATAGCCGGCAAGCTCGCGCCTGCCCTCCTCCTCGAGAACGCCGGTATCGACCTCAATCCCCGCGTCCCGCAGCATGGCAATACCGCGTCCGGAAACGCGCAGATCGGGATCGGTGACGCTGATGACGACACGCGCGACCCCATAGGCGATCAGCGCCTCGGAGCATGGCGGCGTCTTGCCGTAGTGGGAACAGGGTTCGAGCGTGACGTAGGCTGTTGCCCCCCTCGCCGCTTCGCCGGCTTCGGCCAAAGCCTGCGGCTCGGCATGCGGCCGGCCGCCGATCGCGGTCACAGCGCTGCCGATGACGGCACCATCCTTGACGATCACGCAACCGACGGACGGGTTGGTGGAGGTCAACCCGAGATGCCTGCGCGACAGGCGGATCGCCGCGGCCATGAAACGCTCGTCGTCCGGCCGGGGGATCATCGTCAGGGGTCCAGCGGATCGCGGGCGATCTTGGCGTTGATTTCGGTAATCACGTTCTCGAAATCCTCCGCATGCGAGAAATCGCGATAGACGGAAGCATAGCGCACGAAGGCGACGTCATCGAGGCTCTTCAGCGCTTCCAGCACCTGCAAGCCGATCTGTTCCGAGCTGATTTCCGTCTCGCCGGAGCTTTCCAGCCGGCGAACGATGCCGGAGACGGCGCGCTCGATCCGATCCCGGTCGACCGGCCGCTTGCGCAGCGCGATCTCGAAGGAGCGCACCAGCTTGTCCCGATCGAACAGCACCTTGCGGCCGGTCTTCTTGATGACCATAAGCTCGCGCAATTGCACGCGCTCGAAGGTCGTGAAACGGCCACCGCAATCCGGACAGATCCGCCGCCGGCGAATGGAGGTATTATCCTCCGCCGGCCGCGAATCCTTGACCTGGGTATCTTCCGAACCGCAATAGGGGCAGCGCATTCGCTCTCCTTAGCCCATGTAGCCGTACATCGGGAAGCGATCGGTAAGCTTGATCACCTTCTCACGCACGGCAGTCTCGACAGCAGCATTGCCTTCATCGGAGTTGGCGACCTTCAGGCCATCCAGCACTTCGATGATGAGATTACCGATCTCGCGGAACTCGGCTTCCTTGAAGCCACGCGTCGTGCCGGCCGGTGTGCCGAGACGGACGCCGGAGGTGACGAAAGGCTTTTCCGGGTCGAACGGGATGCCGTTCTTGTTGCAGGTGACATAGGCGCGGCCAAGAGCAGCCTCGGCGCGCTTGCCGGTGGCGTTCTTCTTGCGCAGGTCGACGAGCATCAGGTGGTTGTCGGTGCCGCCGGAAACGACGTCGACGCCGCCGGAGATCAAGGTTTCGGAGAGCGCCTTGGCGTTCTTGACGACCTGTGCGGCGTAGTCTTGGAAGTCCGGCTGCAGCGCTTCACCGAGGGCCACGGCCTTGGCGGCGATGACGTGCATCAGCGGGCCGCCCTGGAGACCGGGGAAGACGGCCGAGTTGAACTTCTTCGCCAGATCCTCGTCATTGGTGAGGATCATGCCGCCGCGCGGGCCGCGCAGCGACTTGTGGGTCGTGGTCGTCGCGACATGGCAATGCGGGAACGGCGACGGGTGCTGGCCACCGGCGACGAGACCGGCGATGTGGGCCATGTCGACCATCAGGTAGGCGCCGACGCTGTCGGCGATCTCGCGGAAGCGCTTCCAGTCCCAGATACGGGAATAGGCGGTGCCGCCGGCGATGATCAGCTTCGGCTTGGTTTCTTCGGCCTTGCGCTGAACCGCTTCCATGTCGAGCAGGTTGTCGCCTTCGCGCACGCCGTAGGAAACGACGTTGAACCACTTTCCGGACATGTTGACCGGCGAACCATGCGTCAGGTGACCGCCAGAATTAAGGTCGAGGCCCATGAAGGTATCGCCCGGCTGCAGCAGCGCCAGGAATACGGCCTGGTTCATCTGCGAACCGGAGTTCGGCTGGACGTTGGCGAAGTTGACGCCGAACAGCTTCTTGGCGCGCTCGATGGCGAGCTCTTCAGCAATGTCGACATACTGGCAGCCGCCATAATAGCGCTTGCCCGGATAGCCCTCGGCATATTTGTTCGTCATGATCGAGCCCTGCGCTTCCAGCACTGCGCGGGAAACGATATTTTCCGAGGCGATCAATTCAATCTCGTGCCGCTGGCGACCCAATTCCTTGCCGATTGCGCCAAAGATTTCCGGATCGGTATCGGCGAGCGAGCGATTGAAGAAAGGTTCGGTGGAAGCAGAGGTCATCGTGAAAGCTCCTAACGGGCCGGAACGGCAATGGAGACACGGTATTAGCGTCAGGGTTGCCCGAGGGCAATACGATCAGCGACATTTGCTGGGCATTCTACGATGAGCACCTCCCGCAAACGAAAAAGCCGCGTCCGAAGACGCGGCCTTATCGCAAATTTCCTCAAAGCAAGGCCGATTATTGAACCGGCTGCTCCATGCCCTGGGTCGTGTCGAGCGCCAGCTGAGAATTGCCGTCGAGATTATAGATGTCATCGCGGAACTGGACGATACCGTCGGCAGCGCTCCAGGCGGAGATATAGACGAAATAGACCGGCACTTCCGTCGCCAGCTTAATCGGCGTGTTGACGCGAGTAGAGATGACCTGCTCGATGTGCTGGCGCGGCCAGCCCGGAGTGTCGGTCAACAGCCAAGTCGCCAGGTCGCGGACATTCTGAACGCGCACACAGCCCGAGCTATCGAAACGCATCAGCTTGTTGAACAGGCCCTGTTCAGGCGTGTCGTGCATATATTCGTTGTTGGGATTATAGAAGTTGATCTTCGTGGAAGCCATGGCGTTGGTCTTGCCCGGATCCTGACGGAACATCAGGTTCGGCGCCTTGTCCGAACTCCAGTCGATCGTCTCAGGCGCAACTTCCTGGCCCTTGCCGTCGAGAAGGCGGATGTTGTTCTTCGCCAGGTAAGTCGGATCCTTCCGCATGAGCGGCATGATATCCTTGATGATGATGGAACGCGGCGCCGTCCAGTACGGGTTGAGGATGACCTCGTAGATCTTTGAATTGATGAGGTGCGTCGGCCGAGATTCCCGGCCGACAATCGCCTCGTGACGCAGCGCCACCTGACCGTCCTCCACAGCTTCGACACGGGTCGCCGGGATGTTGACCATGACGTGACGGCGGCCCAGATCGGACGGGAACGTCTGGAGGCGAATGAGGTTGGTGTTCAGCTGCTGCAGACGAACGTTGGCGGGAATGTTCATCGCCTTCAGCGTGAAGTCACCGATAACGCCATCCGGCGGCAGACCGTGGCGGGCCTGGAAGCGCTTCACGGCGCCATCGACATAGGAGTCGAAAGCGGAGGAAATGCCGGCTTCCCTCGGCAGGTCGCCCGTTACCATCAGATGCTGGCGCAGCGCCTGAACGGCGCCGTCGGTGACGCCAAGCTGCAATTTCTGATCGCCGGGAGTGATCTGCGGCCAGCCGCCATTGGCGGCGATGTTCTGATACTGGGCGATCGCCTGCTGGACGTTCGGGACGGAATCAGGCCCGAGGATCGGTGTGTTCGACTGGACCGCGGAGGCGGTACGCGCGGCGGCCTTTGCGTCGAACTGGTCATCCCAGTTGCCGCGGGCGCGGTTGTTGATCAGCGCGTCGAGCGGCGTCTGATCCTGCTGGGCAAGAGCAGGAGCGGCCAAGGCGGCCACGCCAAAAGTTGCCGCAGACCGCAGGAAGGAGCGGCGCGAGAAAGGTTCAATTCCGTTTTTCTTCGACATATCCCTACCGTTCAACGCTGCGATCAATTTCATCCGCAGCCAAGAGAGGAAGCAGCAAATACCCCGGCTCGCGCCAAGTCGTGCAGCTCAGTATCAATCCGTTGCCTCAAAGCACCACAAAAACTTCGTCACGGACCGTCACAACATTGCGAGCCCACAGCGCTCAGGCATGAAAATCAAGGCTTGAGGCGCAGCTTGCCGTTCGTTTCCGCTGTCATAGCAATATGGCTGATTCGTGTCGTCCGGCATGAAACTTGCGTTCGTCTGCCGGATCGGAAGAAATGCCATCTCGCACTTGCTAAAATACCACTAGATGAGCGCGGTTAATAGCGCCTGTTGATCCGGCGTCAATGACGCAGAGGTCACTGACGGCGCTACTCCCGCAAGGTCGCGACGGGACGTGGCAAAAAGCCCACAGAACAGGGGATACATATCCCTCCTCTTGAACAAACACAGCCGGACGCGCAGGGAACGCATCCGGCTTGTTTTGACTGGAGAGTCTCGCGGTCAATCCGCTGATATTGCTTAAAGGCGATACAAAATCTGGTCGTTCCAGAAGCGATCGAGGCGCTGCAGGAGCTTGTTCATCTGGGTGAACTCGTCGGTGCCGATGCCGCCGACCTTGTCGATCGAGCCGATATGGCGGTCGTAGAGCTTGGCGACGGTTTCGGCGATGTCCTGGCCGCTTTCGGTCAGGCTGATGCGGACCGAGCGACGGTCGATGCGCGAGCGCTGGTGGTTGATGAAGCCGAGGTCGACCAGCTTCTTGACGTTGTAGGAAACGTTGGAGCCGAGATAGAAGCCACGCGAGCGCAGCTCGCCGGCGGTCAGCTCGGAATTGCCGATGTTGAAGAGGAGCAGCGCCTGCACGGCGTTGACGTCGTCGCGACCCTGGCGGTCGAACTCATCCTTGATCACATCGAGGAGACGGCGGTGAAGACGCTCCACCAGGTGGAGAGATTCCATGTACAGACCACGGATGTCTTCGACCTGCTGGTCCCGAGCGGTTGCGACTGCCTGCGGCTTGATTTTCGTGTTCATCATGACTTGGCCTCACTGTTTGTTTGGCGGTGTCGTTTTCTTCCCGCCTTGAGTGAGACCCTATCGAATACACATAAAATTCTACTTAAACTGCAAGCTTAACAGCACCTTACCACGGCGGGTTAGTGTCTCAGGGTAAATCAACCATTACCTGCTGCCGGCGCCGGCGCTTTTCCAGCCATAGCAAAATGCGGAAAGCGCAGTAGAGAACGGCCACGCAGGCATGCAGGATCACGATCAATAAGTTGGAGCCGAAGATCTGCGGCCAGAGGCCATACATCAGTGCCTGACCGCCCGCGGCAAGCACCCAGATGACCGGCCCCCAGGAGACCGTCAGCCATAGGCCAAGCGCCGCAACGGGGAAGACAACGGCCAGGCCGGCGCTCGCCACTTTCCAGGGCAGATTGAGCAGATCGAACCGGGCCTGGCCATCAAGCGAATAGCCGACCAACATCGACCAATATTGCAGGCCGAGCCAGAAACAGGCGATGGCGATCAGCCGCAGGAACACGACGAACAGGATGTCCGTCAGCGTGTTCTTGGGTATGGTGGAAGAATCAGGTTCCATGCGCGAACAATACGTAGGAGGTTACGGGCTTGCCAGAGCTATAATGGCTGCGGCCTTTCGCCCGGTTTTTTATCCTGGGGACAGCGTGTAGGTACGCTGCCTATATATTAAGTCGATAGATAGACCAAAGAGGACGGCGGGACCATGCAGGACAAGACGCATCTTGTTGACGAGATAACCGGGCATCGGCGGATGCGGCGCAACCGCAAGGCCGACTGGACGCGTCGCCTGGTGCAGGAAAACCGCCTGACCGTCGACGACCTGATCTGGCCGATCTTCGTCATCCCCGGTAGCGGCATCGTCGAGCCGATCCCGGCCATGCCCGGCGTCAATCGCATGACCGTCGACAAGGCCGTGGAGGCGGCAAGGGAAGCCGCCGATCTCGGCATTCCGGCGCTCGCCACCTTCCCGAACATCGAGATGGAACTGCGCGACGCGAGCGGCTCGAACAGCCTGGAAAAGAACAACCTCATCAATCTCACCACCGCCGCCATCAAGAAAGCCGTCCCGAATATCGGAGTTATCACCGACGTCGCGCTCGATCCCTTCACCAGTCATGGCCATGATGGCATTCTGCGCGGCAATGATATCGTCAATGACGAGACGGTCGAACAGGTCATGCGCGCCGCCGTCTACCAGGCGGATGCCGGTGCCGACATCATCGCGCCGTCGGAAATGATGGACGGGCGCATCGGCGCCATCCGCCAGGCGCTCGATGCTGCCGGCCACCAGGGCGTTGGCATCATGAGCTACGCCACCAAGTTCAGCTCGGCCTTCTATGGCCCCTATCGCGAGGCCATCTCGACCGGCGGCCTGCTGAAGGGCGACAAGAAGACCTACTATATAGACCCGGCCAACGGCACCGAGGCCGTGCGCGACGCCGCCCTTGATGTCGAGGAAGGCGCCGATATGCTGATGGTCAAGCCCGGCCTGCCCTATATCGACATCTGCTGGCGGCTGAAGGAGGCTTTCGGCCTTCCGACCTTCGCCTATCAGGTCTCCGGCGAGTATTCGATGATCAAGGCGGCTGCCGCCAATGGCTGGATCGACGGCGAGCGGGTGATGCTGGAAACGCTGCTCGCCTTCAAGCGCGCCGGCTGTGACGGCATCCTCACCTATTTCGCCATGGACGTGGCGAAGCTTCTGGCGAAGAGGTAATTGCTCACCACAGACTTATTGCATTTGCCGAACCTTACACCATATGTTCGGCGAATGTTTCCCCAAGGAGGAAAACAATGAGCTCTAATCCCAGCCCGCTTTACGCGGCACCGGACGACTGGCGCGCCTATAGTGGCGTGCTGAGCCGGCGCATTTTCGCGTTCATCATCGACTACGTCATCGTCGCCCTGCTCTGCATTCCGGCGGCTGTCGTTCTGTTTTTCGTGTCGGTCCTGACGCTTGGGCTCGGCTTCTTCCTCTATCCCGCCCTCTTCATCATCGTGGCCGGCCTCTATTTCGGCTGGACGCTCGGTGGGCCGCATCAGGCTTCGCTCGGTATGCGCGCCGTGGGCATCGCCATGGTGCGGGTCGATGGACGGCGGATGGATTTCCTGACCGCCATCGTGCATCTGGCCCTGTTCTGGATCCTGAACTCCATCCTGACGCCGCTCATCCTGCTGGCGGGCCTGTTCATCGAGCGCAGCCGCCTGATTCATGACCTGTTGCTCGGCACGGTCATCGTCAAAACCGCGTAGAACAGGACGATATTTACCTCAAATATCCTCGCGGCCCGGTTATCCGGGCTGTTTATTGTGCATGGAAAGGCATTTTGCATCAAAATAGGGCAGGAAACTGTGACCTCACACGAAGGACATGGTTGACGTTTTCCAAACTTGAGCCATGCTTGTGCGATGTCGAATGCTGAATGAAAGGTCAACCAGCGGCAGATGAATACGCAGTCGACGCCATCTCCGCAGTTTTATCTGACGGCACCGGCAACCTGCCCGTACCTGCCGCGTGAGATGGAGCGCAAGGTCTTCACCCATCTCGTCGGCCCGCGCGCGGCGGAGATGAATGATATCCTGACCCAGGGCGGTTTTCGCCGCTCGCAGAACATTGCCTACCGCCCCGCCTGCGAAGCCTGCCGCGCCTGCATTTCCGTTCGCATTCTCGCCCAGGAGTTCGAGCCCGGCCGCTCGATGAAACGCGTGCAGTCGACAAACAGCGATATCATCGCCACCGAATTTCCGGCCCAGCCGTCCAGCGAACAATACTCCCTCTTCCGCCGCTATCTCGATTATCGCCATCAGCAGGGCGGCATGTCCGACATGACCGTGCTCGATTATGCGATCATGGTGGAGGACACCCACGTCAACACCCGCATCATCGAATATCGCCGGCGCGAGGAAGGTTCGGGACTGGAGCAACGACCGAAGGGCGAGCTGCTGGCAGCCGCCCTGACCGACGTGATGAGCGACGGGCTTTCGATGGTCTATTCCTATTTCAATCCCGATCAACAGGATCGCTCGCTCGGCACTTTCATGATCCTCGATCATATCAGGCGAACCAAGGCGCTCGGGCTGCCGCACGTCTATCTCGGCTATTGGGTCAAGGGCTCGCGCAAGATGGACTACAAGACCCGGTTCCAGCCGCAGGAACATCTGACGCCACGCGGCTGGGAGCGTTTCGATCCCGCGGATGCCGGCGAAGATCACTCCCGCTGAATGATCTCCCATCTCTCCGATCACCGGAAAGGCCTGTTGCTGAGCACGATCGGCGGCCTCGCGCTGTCCGTGGATATTCCGTTGATCCGGCTTTCGAGCGGTGAGGCCTGGTCGGTGCTGTCGGCGCGTAGCCTTGCGACCGTCATCGTGTCGCTTATCGCCCTTGTCGTCATCCGCCGGCTCACCGGCTCCCTGCGCAGCGTCCTGCCGGGCTGGGCCGGACTTCCCGTCGCCCTGCTCTATGGCCTGACGACGATCGCCTTCGTGCTTGCCATTTATTACACGACGGCGGCCAATGTCGTCTTCATCATCGCCCTCAACCCGATGTTCGCCGCCCTCCTCTCCTGGATTTTCCTGAAAGAGCGCCCCGCCCTTTCCACCATCGTCACCATGATCGCCATGATCTTCGGTGTTAGCCTGATCGTGCGAGATGGCATGGAGAGCGGCCATTTTCTCGGCGACGCACTCGCGATTTTCGCGTCCTTCGCCATCGCCTGCGCCATTACGATCGGCCGTGCCTCGCGGCGGGACATGGGCTTCGCCTCGCTGCTCTCCGCCATCATTCCGGCCGCCGTCGGCCTCTATCACGTCATTCCCGCAAGCATTGCGATCGATCATCCCGGCTGGATCCTGCTTGACGGCGGGGTTCTCATGCCCCTCGCCTTCTGGTGTCTTGCGACCGGCACACGCTTCCTCTCGGCGCCGGAAGTGGCGATGTTCTATCTGCTGGAAACGATCCTCGCGCCGATCTGGGTCTGGCTGATCTTCGCCGAAGCGCCGAGCAACATGACACTTGCCGGCGGACTAGTGCTGATCCTGGCGCTTGCAGCGCATTCGCTGTGGCAAGCGCGGGTCAAGGCACGAGCGGTGGCGGCGGAGTGAGGCGTTGCGACGGCGATTTTCTAGTGTTATAACTTAGTTATTACACAAGGAGTATCGAGCGTGAACATCGTCATCCGCAAGATCGGCAATTCCGAAGGCGTGATCATTCCGAAGGAAGTTCTTCAAAGACTCGGCTTGAAAAGCGGCGATGCTCTGGAAATACGTGAAGTGAATGGCACTATCGAACTGGTTCCAGAGCGCGCTGACCTTGCTGAACAATTGCGGGCGGCAAGGCTCGGGATGCAAAAATATCGCGCCGCCCTGCGCGAACTCGCAAAATGAGCGGATACAAGTGGCTGACGCGCGAAGCGATCGAGATCATGCATCACGAACAGCTTGCGGAGCATGGCGGATTAGCGGGTCTCAAAGATGAAAACGCGCTGGAAGCTGCTATCGCACGTCCACTAAACAAAGCCGCATATGGCGAAAATGATCTATTCGCTCTTGCGGCGGCCTACCTGTATGGCCTCGTTCGGAACCATCCTTTTTCAGATGGAAATAAAAGAACGGGCTATCTGGCGGCCTTTACGTTTCTCTACATCAACGGCTATCTGATCGACACGGACGATGGAATGATTGTCGCCCTCGTGTTGGGCGTCGCAGCCGGAGAAATCGATGAGACAGGCGCGACCCAATTCCTCAGAGATTTCTCCGTTCCGCTAAGCGACTGACGATTACCCTTGCCACACACACCCGGCCCTTCGCTTGAGCTCAGGGCGTTCGTCGCCTGAAACGCCCCAACGGGGCGTTTCATCAACTATTCCGACCGTCCCTCACCCCGAAAACTTGCCGGTCCTGGGGAAGCCCTTCGGCACCGCGCGGCCGGCGGCGGAACGATCGCCGAGCCATTCGGCCAGCTCGTCTTTCGTCTTGGTGAAGGTGCGGCCGGCGCTGTCTTCCCAGGTCAGGCCATCAGCGATAGCGAAGCACTTGATATCCGAGACACCGCCGTCCTTGTAGCGCTGCAGGCGTACGCCCTTGCCGCGCGACATTTCCGGGACCTGCGACAATGGGAAAACCACCAGCTTGCGGTTCTCGCCGACGACGGCAACATGATCGCCGGACACAGGCACGAGCAGCTTCGTCTCGTCCGGCGTCGTGAGGTTCATGATCTGCTTGCCCTTGCGGGTATTGGCGACCAGTTCCGTTTCCAGCACGATAAAGCCGTTGCCGGCGGTGGAAGCGACGAGTTGCTTGCGCTGCGGGTCGTGGACGAAGGCGGTCAGCACGTCCTGGTCGTTTTCCATGTCGACCATGATGCGCAGCGGCTCGCCATGACCGCGCCCGCCGGGCAGCTTGTCGCCACCGAGCGTATAGGCCTTGCCGCCGGTGGTGACGATCAGGATCTTGTCCGTCGTCTGCGCCGGGAACGCGACCTTCAGCGCGTCGCCTTCCTTGAAGGTGAGCGTCGCGGTCTCGGAGATGTGACCCTTCAGTGCACGAATCCAGCCCTTTTCCGACACGACGACGGTGATCGGTTCCTTCTCGATCATCGCCTGCTGGAGCGCGGCATCATCAGCCTCTGGCGCTTCGGCGAATTGCGTGCGGCGGCGGCCGATCTCGGTCGCCTTGGCAAACTTCTTCTTCACCTCGCCGATTTCCCAGGCGACCGTCTGCCACTGCTTTTCGTCGGAGGCAAGCAATGCCTCGATATCGGTCTTTTCCTTGCTGAGGCCGTCGAACTCCTTGCGGATTTCAAACTCCTCGAGCTTGCGCAAGGAGCGCAGCCGCATGTTGAGGATAGCTTCGACCTGATTGTCGGTCAGCCCGAACCGCTCCATCATCACAGGCTTCGGCTCATCCTCCTCGCGGATGATGGCGATCACCTCGTCGATGTTGAGGTAGGCGATCAGGAAGCCGCCGAGGATTTCCAGGCGTTTCTCGATGGCCGCAAGCCGGAAGCGCGAGCGGCGCTGCAAGACTTCGCGGCGATGGTCGAGCCACTCCTTCAGCACCTCGTTCAGTGCCATGACCTTCGGGATACGGCCCATGGAGAGGACGTTCATGTTGAGCGGGAAGCGGCTTTCCAGCTCCGACAGCTTGAACATCGATTCCATCAGGATCGTCGCATCGACGGTGCGGCTCTTCGGGATCAGGACGACGCGGATGTCCTCGGCGGATTCATCGCGAATATCCTCGAGCAGCGGCAACCTGCGCGCCAGAAGCAGTTCGGCGATCTTCTCGATCAACCGCGACTTCTGCACCTGGAACGGGATTTCCGTGACGACGATCTGGTAACCACCACGACCGAGATCCTCGATTTCCCATTTGGCGCGGACGCGAAATCCGCCACGGCCGGTCTTGTAAGCCTCGATGATGCTCTGGCGATCGTCGATGATGATGCCGCCGGTCGGAAAGTCCGGGCCGGGAATGTAAAGTTCCACCAGTTTCTCGACGGTGGCATCGCGATCCTTGATCAGATGCAATGCTGCGTCGCAAAGCTCGTGGGCGTTGTGCGACGGGATCGAGGTCGCCATGCCCACGGCAATACCGGAGGAGCCGTTGGCGAGCAGGTTCGGAAAGGCGCCGGGCAGGACGGTCGGTTCGGAATTCGACTCGTCATAGGTATCGCGGAAGTCCACGGCATCCTGGTCGATGCCTTCGAGCAGCAGCTCGGAAACCGCCGTCATCTTGGATTCGGTGTAGCGCATCGCGGCCGGGCTATCGCCGTCGATATTGCCGAAATTGCCCTGGCCGTTGACCAGCGTGTAGCGCTGCGAGAAATCCTGCGCCAGGCGGGCCAGCGCATCATAGATCGACTGGTCGCCGTGCGGGTGGTAGTTACCCATCACCTCGCCGACGATCTTGGCGCATTTGCGGAAGGCCGAGTTGGGCCGCAGGCCCATCTCGCTCATCGCGTAGACAATGCGGCGATGAACCGGCTTCAGGCCGTCACGAACATCCGGAAGAGCGCGGTGCATGATCGTCGACAAGGCATAGGCCAGATAGCGCTCTTCGAGCGCGGCCTTCAGGTCGACCGGAACGATGCTGTCGTCGTCGCCGCCACCAGGCGGTAGAAGATTTTTTCCCATGGCCCTTGACTAGCGGAGAAGCCGATTCCCGGCAAGAAATCAGTGGAAAGCACTTGTGGATGACGCCTCAGTTCAAGCACAATCTGGCGTAAGGTTGCACACAACTCCCATGCCCGCACTCGTAGCCGCCATTGTCATTGGAATTTCAGGCAAAGGTGAATATATATCGCCGCGGTACACGCAGAATCTGTACGCCCGCCGACAACAGCTCAATGAGGAAACGCCACCATGACTTTCTATCGGACAACACGGCTGATGCTGTCCAGCGCCGTCATCCTGTCTTTCGCCAGCTCCGCCTTCGCGCTTGACGGCAACGACCTCCTCAAAAAGATCAACAATATCTACTCCGCGCAAGGCGCGTCTCTCGCTGCCGACAGCGTGGACGTCAGCGGCACGACGGTGACGTTCAAGGGCGCAAGCTTCAAGGCGACCGGCACTCCCGACGGCATCAAACTCGGCGACATCACGATGACGGGTGTCGCTGAAGCTGGCGGCGGCTACACCATCGACGAGGTCGGTTTCCCCGACGTCGCCGCGACAAAGGATGGTCTCACCATCAATGCCACCGACTTGAAGATGGACGGCGTCGAACTTCCAGCCGATGCGGATAAAGGTGATCTTGGCTCGCTGCTCTTCTACAAGAGCGCCCATGCGGGTGCGGTTTCCGTCACCAAGGACGGCACGAAGGTATTCGCAATTTCCAACGCCGACGCGACGATGACCAAGCGTGCGGATAATTCCGGCGTTGACTTCGATGCCAAGGTGAACGGCGTCGCCGTGGATCTCAGCGCGGTGAACGATCCGCAAAGCAAGCTGGCCATCGAACAGCTGAACCTGAAGCAGCTGGATGGTACCATCGCCATGAAGGGCGGCTGGGAGCTTGCTCCGGGCAAAATCGACATCACCGAATACTCCTTTGATTTCAAGGATGTCGGCAAGCTCAACATCGCGCTCAGCCTTTCCGGCTATACGCCGGCCTTCGCCAAGTCGCTGCAGGAAGCGCTGAAGACCGTCCGCTCCAACCCGAACCAGCAGGACGCGCAGCAATCCGCCGGCCTCGCCATGCTCGGCCTTTTGCAGCAGCTCACCTTCAACAGCGCCCAGATCCGCTTCGACGACGCCTCGATCACGTCGCGCGCGCTGGAATTTGCCGGCAAGCAGCAGGGCGTTACCGGCAAGCAGCTGGCTGACACGCTGAAGGCGATGACGCCGATCATGATGGCGCAGCTCAACATTCCGGAACTGCAAAATGCTGTTTCCGCCGCCGTCACCGCCTATCTCGACAATCCGAAGAGCCTGACCATCAATGCATCCCCGGACAAGCCGGTGCCGCTGCCGATGATCATCGGCGCCGCCATGGGCGCTCCGCAGTCGATCCCAAACGTTATCGGCCTCAAGGTCTCGTCCAACGATTGATCGGCCTTTCAGCAGGAAAATCATCAAACCCGGCGATTTCGGTCGCCGGGTTTTCTATTGGCCGTTACGCGGCAACCGATACTTTTGAAGCTCGCTGATAGCGTGAGCCATCAGGGCAAGCAGCTCATCCCCGGTCGCACCATCCCGTGCCTGAACGGACATGCCCTGCACGATCGCCCCGAGAAAACGGGCAAGCGAGCGCGCGTCGGCATCCGGCCGCATATCGCCCTCTTCAATGCCGCGCTCAATCCGCGTGGCAAACAGATCCAGCGTCTGCAAGCGCATCGACGCGACATGATGGGCTATCGGCTCGTTTTCCTCCGCGCAATTCAGCACTGCCGTCGAAATCATGCAGCCTTTCGGGTGTTCCGGAGCGGTGAAGATCGCGGCGGAATTCCTGAAGAAGCGCTCGAAGGCGCTCACCGTATCCACCGCCGCCTGAAACGGATTGCCCGGCTCGGGCCGGGGCATGCGCCGATATTGCTCGAGCGTCTCGCGATAGAGCTCCGCCTTCGAACTGAAGGCCGCATAGAGGCTTTGCGGCGTGATGCCCATTGCGGCGGTCAGATCCGCGATGGAGGAGCCATCATAGCCATGTTTCCAGAACGTATCGCGCGCGGCGGCAAGAACCGTCTCACGATCGAAGGCCGGCGGGCGTCCGCGTTTCTTCGGAGAGGAATTTTTCGTTTCTTCGCTATTTTTCACAATGGTCACTCTAGAAATATCTCGCGACTTGGTTTATTCAGGAATGGTCATTGTGATTATAGAAGGTTTCTTACCATGAGTCTTCCCCTTGAAAACGCCTCGCGGCCGTCCTTCGGCTCCCTTGCCGACGGTGTCGACGCCGCAATCGATGCTGCCTTGACGGATAAGAGACTGGTCGGAGCGGTGGTTCTGATCTCACGGAATGGCGAGCAGATCTATCGCCGCGCCGCCGGTATGGCGGATCGGGAGAACAATGCGGCGATGCGGGAAGACACTATCTTCCGCCTTGCCTCGATCACGAAGCCGATCGTCGCCATCGCCGCCATGCGGCTTATCGAACAAGGCCGGATAGGCCTGGACGATCCGATAACGAAATGGCTGCCGGATTTCCGGCCTCGCCTGCCGAACGGGACCGAAGCGGTCATTCGCATCCGCCACCTGCTGACGCATACCTCCGGAATGGGCTACGCATTCGCCGAGGAAGAAGGTGGCCCTTATCACCGCGCCGGCGTGTCCGATGGGCTCGGTGAACCGGGTCTCGCGCTTGCCGAAAACCTGAGGCGTCTCGCAAGCGCACCGCTGCGCTTCGCCCCTGGAGACGGCTGGCAATATTCACTGGCGATGGATGTGCTCGGCGGCATCATTGAAAAGGAAACTGGCGGCAGCCTCGACAAGGCGGTTGCAGAGCTGGTGACTGGGCCGCTTGGTCTTGTCGACACCGCCTTTTCCGTGCGCGACCCGAGCCGCCTCGCCGCTCCCTATATGAATGGCTCCCCGGAACCGCAGCGGATGGGAGACGAAGCCGTGGCGCCCATACTCGACGGCTTCATTCGGTTCGCGCCGGACCGAATATTCGACCCAACCTCCTACCACTCCGGCGGCGCCGGCATGGCCGGAACGGCCGATGACGTGCTCGCCATCCTGGAGACCGTACGTAAGGGCGGCGCTCCGCTATTGTCGGCCAACACCGTAAAGACGATGACGACAGACCAAGCGAACGGGCATCTCCAGCCGTTACAACCCGGCTTTGGCTTTGGCTACGGCTGGTCCGTCGTCATCAACCCCGTCGCGGCGGATGTTCCGTTCTCCGTCGGTACGATAAAATGGGGCGGCGTCTACGGTCACAGCTGGTTCGTCGACCCCGCGAAAGGGTTGACCGTCGTGGCGCTGACCAACACGGCGCTTGAGGGCATGTGGGGGCAGTTCACTATCGACCTTCGCGATGCGATCTACGCCTCCCTTTGAAGCTCCCCCAAGACCAATAAAAAACCCGGCGATTTCGGTCGCCGGGTTTTGCATGTTCAAAGCTCGCGAGGAGCCTCAGTCCTTCTTCACCGGTGGAACCGGGCGGATCGCCAGTTCGCGCAGCTGCGTTGGCGTCGCCACAGATGGGGCACCCATCAATAGATCCTGCGCTTGCTGGTTCATCGGGAACAGCGAGATTTCGCGCAGGTTCTTGGCGCCGACCAGCAGCATGATGATGCGGTCGATACCGAAGGCAGCGCCACCATGCGGAGGCGCGCCGTACTGGAAGGCACGGTAGAGGCCGCCGAAGCGCTCCTCGACGTCAGCCTGGCTCAGACCGACCTTCTCGAAGGCAGCGACCATGGTTTCCGGCGACTGGTTACGGATCGAGCCTGAGGCGATTTCGAAGCCGTTGCAGACGGCGTCGTACTGGTAGGCCTTGATCGTCAGCGGATCCTGGTTCTGCAGCGCCTCAAGACCACCCTGCGGCATCGAGAACGGGTTGTGAGCGAAGTCGACCTTCTTTTCTTCCTCGCTCCATTCGAAGAACGGGAAGTCGACGATCCAGCAAAGCTCGAAACGGTCGCGATCGATCAGGTTCAGCTCGTCGCCGGCGCGGGTACGCGCTTCGCCGGCAAACTTGTAGAACTTGGCGGGATCGCCCGCGACGAAGAAGCAGGCGTCGCCATCATCGAGGCCGAGCTGGGTGCGGATCGCATCGGTACGCTCCTCGCCGATGTTCTTGGCGAGCGGGCCGGCGCCCTCGAGCTTTTCACCTTCCTTGCGCCAGAAGATGTAGCCGAGGCCGGGCTGGCCCTGGCTCTGCGCCCAGGCGTTCATGCGATCGCAGAATGCGCGCGAGCCGCCGGTCTTGGCCGGGATCGCCCAGACTTCGACCTTCGGGTTCGACGCGATCATGTTCGCGAAGACCTTGAAGCCGGAGCCGGCAAAATGCTCGGTCACGGCTTCCATGACGATCGGGTTGCGCAGGTCCGGCTTGTCCGAACCATACTTGCGGATCGCGACGTCATAGGGGATGCGCGGCCATTCCTTGGTGACGGGCTTGCCCTCGGCAAACTCCTCGAAGATGCTGGTCATCAGCGGTGCCATCGTGTTCCAGACGTCTTCCTGGGTCACGAAGCTCATTTCGAGGTCGAGCTGGTAAAATTCGCCCGGCAGACGGTCGGCGCGCGGATCTTCATCACGGAAGCACGGCGCGATCTGGAAATAACGGTCGAAACCGGCAACCATCAGCAGCTGCTTGTACTGCTGCGGCGCTTGCGGCAGCGCGTAGAATGTGCCGGGATGGATACGGCTCGGCACGAGGAAGTCGCGAGCACCTTCCGGTGACGAAGCCGTCAGGATCGGCGTGGTGTATTCGGTGAAACCGACTTCGCCCATGTGGCGGCGCATCGAGGAAATGACCTGCGTGCGCTTAACGATGTTCTTGTGCAGCGTGTCGCGGCGCAGATCGAGGAAGCGATACTTCAGGCGAACATCTTCCGGATAGTCCGGCTCGCCGAAGATCGGCAGCGGCAGCTCCTTGGCGGCGGAGAGCACTTCGATCTCCTGCGCGTAAAGCTCGATCTCGCCGGTCGGCATGGTCTTGTTGACGGTGTCTTCCGTGCGAGCCTTCACCAGGCCGTCGATGCGGATGACCCATTCGCCGCGCACGGTCTCGGCCAGCTTGAAAGCGGGCGAGTCCGGGTCGGCAACGACCTGGGTGATGCCGTAATGATCGCGCAGGTCGATGAACAGCACGCCGCCATGATCTCGGACGCGATGAACCCAGCCGGAGATGCGGACAGTCGAACCGACGTCGGACTTGCGCAGGGCGGCGCATGTGTGGCTGCGATAGCGATGCATAATGTATATCCTGGACTTGGCGGTCGGCGGCGAATACGGACAAAAGCCCCTCGCCTGCCGACGAGAAAATCGGGCGGAAAAGCGCATGGTGCGCCTGATTTGTCAAGGCTCGAAGCATTGGTCTATCTCGCCCCCGGCGGGCGAGAAAGCAATTTCTTACATTTAGCCGCGAGGCTAAGTGTTAGAAATTGCAAGAGAGGGGGTAGGCAGGGACGCAGCAAGCTTCCAGTTTACCGAGGCAAGAACGTGACCCCCGCTCTTGCAATTTCAATGGCTTAGAAATTGCGCTCAAGCCTTGAACGTGTTGAGCATACAGTAGCGCAATTCCTAAACCAGTGAAATTGCTTTCTCGCCCGCCAAGGGCGAGATAGGCTCCGAGCCTGCCTTGCTCTCCAGTTCATTCTCCAGTGTTTTTCAGCTCCGCGAGGATTGTCAAACAGATCCCGTCAAGATTTTCGATTACCTCATGGTTCCAGACTCGCAGCACGCGAAAACCCTGATTTGAGAAATACGCGTCTCGCTTCCGATCTATTGTGCTTTCCGCGTGTTGTGCGCCGTCAACCTCGATGATCAGCCGCGCTTCAAAACACACGAAATCCAAAATGTAACCATCGACAGGAACCTGTCGTTTGAACTTGAACCCTTCAAGCTGACTGCGCCGGAGAGCTTGCCAAAGCGTGTTCTCAGCCTTGGTGGCATCACTGCGCATTGCTCTGGCGAATTGTCGATGTCGATCAGGAACGTCGCGATGCAAGAGTTCTCTCGCTTCAGTTATCTCTGGACCAGAAAGCACGAAACCGGATGGATTTCCATCACCGCAAACATCATGCATCAACGGCCCGCGCCACCCCCAGTAGCTGATGCGGCGGTTTGGCTACCTCAGTGCTATTGCTGAACACCACGCTCAACTTTAAACAGATGAGCATAGTCCCGCGTACCTGGAGCCTCGCATGCCCATTCTCACCCGCCGCAATCTTCTGAAAGCCTCTGCCGTGGCCGGTGCCTATGGCGTGGGGCTTGGCATCGCTGGCAAGTTCAGCGACAAGGCGCTGGCGGCGGAGCCGCAGGTGTTGAAGACCGTGAAGACCCAGGTCAGCCTGGCAGATGGCGGCGTGACCAGGGATGTGTTGACCTATGGCGACGCCGGCCAGCCGCCGGTCGTGCGCATGAGGAAGGGAGAGCCCTTTGCCGCGCGGCTGATCAACGGCATCGACGACCCCACGACCATCCACTGGCATGGCATCCGGCTGCCCAACAAGATGGATGGTGTGCCGTTCCTGACGCAGCCCTATGTCTATACCGGCGATCACTTCGACTATGCCTTCACGCCGCCGGATGCCGGCACTTTCTGGTATCATCCGCATTGCAACACGCTGATCCAGATGGGCCACGGCATGACCGGCGTCATCGTCGTGGAAAATCCGAAGGACCCGACGTTCGATTCGGAAGTGGTGCTCAATCTGCGTGACTGGCGGCTCGGCGGCGATGGACAGTTCATCGCCCAGTTCCGCCCGCGCGATGCCGCCAAATCCGGCACCTATGGGACGGTGCGAACCGCCAACTGGCAGCAGCAGCCACAATATGATGCGCCTTCCGGCGGGCTGGTGCGCCTGCGTCTTGCCATTACCGACGTCACGCGCATCTATTCTTTCCGGATGGATGGAGCCCAGGCGACGGTGATCGCCATCGACGGCAATCCGGTGCCCGAGCGTTTTCCGCTAGATCTGTTGCAACTCGGCCCCGGCCAGCGCCTGGAACTGGCCGTGCGGATGCCGGACCAGGAAGGCGCGATCGTCAAGCTGGAGGATATCAGGGGCACCGATCCGAAGGTATTGGCGACGCTACGCTCGGTCGGCAGCTCACTGAAGCGCGACGTTCGCGATCTGGCGCCTCTGGAGGATAATCCCGTCGCGAAGGCCGATATCGGCGCTGCGCAGCACATCCCGCTCATCCTCAGCGCCACGGCGGAGGATACAGCCACCGACAGCATCTGCGGCTCGCTCGGCTATAGTTTCTGGGCGATCAACAAGGTGCCGTGGCCGGGCGATACGCCCGATCCGACAGCACCACTTGCCGAGCTGAAGCTCGGCAAAAGCTATATCCTCGACATGGAAAACGTAACTCCGCATGCCCATCCGATCCATCTGCATGGGATGAGCTTCACCGTGCTCTCCTCCTCGACGCGGCAAGTACCGCCCTTCGTGTCCGATACCTATCTGATTCAGCCGGATGAAAAGGTGCAGCTCGGCTTCGTCGCCGACAATCCGGGCGACTGGCTACTGCATTGCCATATCATCGAGCATCAGAAGACAGGCATGACAAGTTATATGCGCGTGGCCTAGAGCAGTGGCCTTTTCGACGATTTTTCCGAAAAGCGGAATGCTGTGAGATACTTCCTCTCTCCACGTATTGACATATCCGGCCGAAAGGAGAAGGAAGATTAACGAACTATTTTACCGATGAATGTGTTGATATGATCGAAACTACCGCCCAGTTAGAGGCGGCCTGCAAAGAGCTGGCCAAGTCAGAATTCATTACCATCGACACTGAATTCTTGCGCGAGACGACCTTCTGGCCGGAGCTTTGCCTGATTCAGATGGCAAGCCCGACGACCGAGGTGCTGGTCGATCCGCTGGCCAAGGGCCTTGACCTGAAACCCTTCTTCGAACTGATGGCCAATTCCGCCGTCATGAAGGTGTTTCACGCTGCCCGCCAGGACATCGAAATCATCTTCAATCGCGGCAATCTCATTCCGCATCCGATCTTCGACACGCAAGTGGCCGCCATGGTCTGCGGCTTTGGCGATTCGGTTTCCTACGACCAGCTGGTCAGCCGCATCAAGAATATCCAGATCGACAAATCCTCGCGCTTCACCGATTGGAGCCGCCGGCCGCTATCGGAAAAGCAGCTCGACTATGCGCTCGCCGACGTCACCCATCTGCGCGACGTCTATCTTTCGCTGAAGGAGCAGCTCGAGCGCGAAGGCCGCGCCTCCTGGCTGCTTGAGGAAATGGCGATCCTCGAAGCGCGCGAGACCTACGATCTGCATCCCGATGACGCCTGGCAACGGCTGAAGATGCGGCTGCGCAAGCCGCAGGAACTGGCCGTGCTGAAATATGTTGCCGCCTGGCGCGAACGCGAGGCGCGTGCCCGCAACGTGCCGCGTGCGCGCGTGCTGAAGGACGACGCCATCTACGAGATCGCCCAGCAGCAGCCGAAGGATACGGAAGCGCTCGCCCGGCTGCGCACCATCCCCAAGGGCTGGGAACGCTCGGCCTCGGGTGCCGCCGTTCTGGAAGCGATCAATCAGGCCCTGGAGTTGCCCAAAGCCGACATGCCGCATGCGCCGCGTCACCAACAGGCTCCGGAAGGCACGGCCGCCGCCGCCGAACTGCTGAAGGTTCTGCTGAAGCTCACCGCCGAAAAACATGGCGTCGCCCCGAAGGTCATCGCCAACAGTGAAGACCTGGACAAGATCGCCGCCGAAGGCGAGAAGGCCGAGGTGGCCGCTCTCACCGGCTGGCGGCGTGATCTCTTCGGCGAGACGGCGCTGCAGCTCATCCAGGGTCAGGTCGCCTTGCGTTTCGTCGGAAAGCGGGTCGAGACCGTCGCGCTTTAATCGCGGCGCGCTCTTTTCCGGCTGCAACCACGAATACGCCGTAAATCTCTTGGAATGAACGCTTGGCGTCATCATATGTTTGGTGACGCATAGTCTTTGCCGAAACGCTCCGCTTTTGGCAATATGCGTCATCTCTGGGTGGGCCGACCGAATGGGAACGTTGCCTTCAATACGTAACTGGATCCTGACGATACTCTTCGTCGCCGGAAGCGGCGTTGCCTATGGCAAGATGTTTTTCCCGGATTCACCAATGTATATCGGCGCAGCCTTTGCGCTGTTCACCGGGATGCCGCTGCTGGCCTTCGAGCGCCGCATGATCCTGCCGCGCCTGAACTATTGGATGCATCGCCTGCCCACGCCGGCCTTCATCGCCTCCGCATTCATTGTCGATTTCGCGCTGATCGCTATCGGCTTTGCGGTAGGCGGCGCCCTATTGAAATCCTTGGGTTTGATAACCGGCACCTGGGCGGATGTCACGCTGTTAAAGGTCGATGTCTACCTCTACGCCGTCGCGGTGACCGCCATCATCATCTTCATCGCACGCGTCCGAGAGTTGCTCGGTCGCGACGTCTTCCTCAGCCTGTTGACCGGCCGTTATCGCAATCCGGTGCAGGAAGAGCGCGTGTTTCTGTTCATCGACCTTGTCGGCTCGACGGCGTTTGCCGAAGAGCATGGCGACCTCAAGGCCCAAGAGTTCCTCGGCTCGCTGTTCAGCGCCTTCGCAGAGCCGGTACGGCGGCACAAGGGTGCCATCGACGACTATATCGGCGATGCGGCCATTATCACCTGGCCGCTCGAACGCGGCATAAAGGATGCCCGCTGCGTACGCTGCGTTTTCGATATCCTCGCAGACATCGAGGCAAACGCCGAGAAATGGCTAAAATCCTACGGTAGGGTGCCACGTCTCAGGGCAGCCTTGCACGGCGGGGCCATCGTTACCGCCGAAATCGGCGTCGATCATCACAAGATCGCCTATTTCGGCGACACGGTAAACACCACCGCAAGGCTGGAATCCTTCTGCAAGACGCTGGAACGTCAGGTGCTGATCTCGACCGACCTTGCAAGACAGCTGGAGCTTCCCGATGGGATCATCAAGGAAGATCTCGGCGACCATGCCGTTCGCGGCCGCGATCAGACGCTGGGCGTCATTGCCCTGCATATGCAGAGGCGCGCGCTGCCGCAGGCCCTAAGCGGTGCGCAATAGGTGCGTCTTCATCAGGCGCCGCATCCCGCAGCCTATGAGTTGTGCACAGTCACCAAAGCTTCACCCAAGCGTTAATTAGCCGACACAGCTCGCCTGTTAAGCGAGGATTGTCTTGCCAATCCAAGCCAACAAGGTGACACGATGACCCGAATTCTTTTCGCTTCCACGGCACTTTTTGTTCTGATTGCCGCCTCGGCCCAAGCCGATGAACAGCAGTTTCCCGCCAAGCTGACCTCACAGGCCATTCTGCCGGCCAATACCATGGTCGCGGCACCCGCCGACGCACCCGACGTCCTGAAGACCTCCGGCAAGTTTACCACGCCGGACCGCAAGCGCACCGAGGCTCTCGGCACGGTACCGGGTAAGGACGGCGCCCGCGTGACAGACCTGAAGCTGCCTTTCGACGGCCAGCCGATCCAGGGCTTCTCCGGCATCAAGGCCATGCCCGACGGCAGCTTCTGGACGCTGTCCGACAACGGCTTCGGCTCCAAGCAGAATTCCAGCGACGCCATGCTGTTCCTCCATCAGCTCAAGTTCGACTGGGACAATGGCAAGGTCGATGTCGTCAAGAACCTGTTCCTCTCCGACCCGAACAAGAAGGCCCCTTTCCCGATCGTTCTCGAAGGTTCGAATACGCGCTACCTGACCGGCGCCGATTTCGATATCGAATCAATCCAGCCTGTCGCCGACGGCTTCTGGATCGGCGAGGAATTCGGCCCTTATCTGCTGAAGTTCGACACGAATGGCCAACTGATCGACGTCTTCCCAACCACGCTCGACGGCAAGCCAGTGATGTCTCCCGACAACGCCCTGCTACAACTTCCTGGCAATCCGTCGCTGAAGATGCCGGTTTTCAACCTGAAGCGCTCCGGCGGCTTTGAGGGCCTCGCCTTGTCCAAGGACGGCGGCAAGCTCTATGGCCTCCTGGAAGGCGCGCTCTACAAGGATGACGGCCAGATGGAGAGCGTTGATGGCCACACCGCCATCCGCGTCGTCGAATTCGACACCGCCTCGAAAAGCTGGACCGGCCGCAGCTGGCTCTATCCTTTCGCCGACAAGGGCGTGTCGATCGGCGATTTCAACATGCTGGACGACAAGACTGCCCTGGTGATCGAGCGCGACAACGGCGCCGGCACCAAGGACAAGGCCTGCACCGATCCGAAGCAGCCGAAACCCGATTGCTTCGAGGCTCCCGCCGAGCTGAAACGCGTCTACAAGATCGAGTTCAGCGACGCCAATGTCGGCAAGGCCGTCCGCAAGATCGGCTATATCGACCTGTTGCATATCGAAGATCCGGACCACAAGCGCCGCCAGGGCGGTGGTGACGGCTTCTACGACATGCCGTTCGTCACCATCGAGAATGTCGACCGCGTCGATGCCACCCACATCATCATCGGCAACGACAACAACCTGCCATTCTCGGCCGGCCGCGCCGTCGACAAGGCCGACGATAACGAGTTCAGCATTCTCGAAGTCGGCGATTTCCTGAACGCGAAGTAAAAACCTGCCTTCTCCCCTCGGGGAGAAGGCAACACTCACTCGAACCGGAACGCCAACCGCCGGTTCGTCAGCTTGGCAAGCTGTTGCAGACGGCCATCCAGCCGTTCGCCGGCGAAGTCGTGATATTCGGCCGGGACGACGAATTCGAGATCCAGATCCGGGTTTGACGAGCGGCGAATCGACAGGTTGCGGACAATGCCGGGCATCGAGGCCGAAAACAGATAGACGACGCGCAACAGGCCGCCGAGCAGCTTGGCACGCTCGATGAGCTGTGGCGTGGCGATCGTCGACAGCGGCTCGGTGGCGCCGTCGTCGTGCAGGCCTTCGAAACGATAGTAATTGGCGAGCGCGATAAAGGCGCGGCCGGCATGGGTGATGCCGACGAAGGACGTATGGGCGATGATGTTCAGCGCCTGCAGGCCACGGTAGTCGGGATGGGCACGCCAGCTGATATCGGCAAGCAGGCACGCGGCCTGGCGATAGCGGCTCTCTTCCTCCGTCTCGGTGATGCCGAAGAAGGGCATCATGCGGCCGGTCCACTCCGCAAGCTCGCGGGCATGCTCCGGCGAGCGGGCACGCAGGATGGCAAGTTCGCCTGCGGCCGTCAGCAGCGGATCGCTGTTTCGCTCAGCCTCGGTCAGCAGTGAATAGAGATAGCCTTCGCGCACGCCCTGCGCCGAAAATGTCACGACGGACGGCTTCATCGCGGCCAGCACTTCCCGCATTGCCACCGCGCCGAAGGGCAGCAGTAAACGACGATGCTTGGAAATCGACAGGAATGCTGGATCCCGCGTTTCCTTGGCTTCGCCGATCTGATCGAGGAAGCGCATCATCTCGTCGAGAGGCACTTCATAGCCCTGCATCATGTGCAGCGGATATTTGCGGATTTCCATATGCAGCTTGGCGATGTTTCGCCAGGTGCCGCCGACAGCGTAGAAGGCCCGCCCCTCGCCCTGGCCAAGCAGCTTCGCCGTCTTCACATGCTTGCGGGCAAAGCTGCGGGCTTTTTCGATCGAGCCATTGGCGTATTCCGACAATCTGAGACCGCCAAGCGGCAGAGTGATGCCCTTGCCGATCTCCCGGTCCTTGATATCGATCAATTCGAGCGAACCGCCACCGAGATCGCCGGCGATACCGTCCGGATGGAAAAAACCGCTGACGATGCCGAGCGCCGAAAACCGCGCCTCTTCTTCGCCCGAAAGCACGCGTACTTTCCGCTGCAGGATCGTTTCGGCCTTGTGGATGAAATCAGGGCCGTTGCTCGCCTCACGGGCGGCGGCCGTCGCCAGGACATAGATGGTCGATGCGCGCGCCTGGTCGGAGAGTGCCTTGAACCGGTGTAGGGCCGCGAGAGCGCGCGCGACGCTCTCCTCGTCCATTTTTCCGGTCAGGGCTATGCCCTTACCGAGGCCGCAAAGCACCTTCTCGTTGAAAAGAATGGTCGGCGACCGCGAATGGCCTTCATAGACGACAAGACGAACGGAGTTCGACCCGATATCGACAACGGAGACCGGGGCTATACCGGGAAGGCGCCCCTGGGCTTCTGATTCAACCATGCAGGTCCAGTTTATTTCTTGCGGCCCGACAACAGCCCGGCGATCAGTTTCGGCGCACTGGATTTCAGCGATTCACCACGGCCGGACAGGCTGGGATTGGTCATGAAATACTGCTGCGCGTTGAACGGCTCTTTCCCCGCGCGCACCTCCGTACGCCTCGAAGTACCGTCCGGCAATATCTCGTAGCTTTGCTGATTGTCAATGATGTTGCCCAGCATGATCTGTGAAAGAACCTGCTCATGCACGGTCTTGTTGGTCAGCGGCACGAGGGTTTCGACGCGGCGATCGAGGTTTCTCGGCATCATGTCGGCCGAGCCGATATAGACGAGCGCCTTGTCCGACGGTAGGCCATGGCCATTGCCGAAACAGAAGATGCGGCTGTGCTCGAGGAAGCGGCCGATGATCGACTTGACGCGGATATTCTCGGACAGCCCCGGCACCTGCGGACGCAGGCAGCAGATGCCGCGTATGACGAGATCGATCTCGACGCCGGCGTTGCTGGCGCGATAAAGCGCGTCGATGATGTCGGGGTCGACCAGCGAATTCATCTTCATCCAGATCGCCGCCGGCTTGCCGCTCTTGGCGTGCTCGATTTCCTCCTCGATGTGCTGGAGGATGCGCGGGCGCAGCGTATAGGGCGAAACGGCGATCTTCGTGCTCTGCTCCGGCTCGCCATAGCCGGTGATGAAGTTGAAGATGTTCGCCATGTCGTGGGCGATCTTCGGGTCGCAGGTGAAGTAGGACAGATCGGTGTAAATCTTGGCGGTGACCGGGTGGTAGTTGCCCGTGCCGAGGTGGCAATAGGTGCGCAGCTTGCCGTCTTCACGGCGCACGACCATCGACATCTTCGCATGCGTCTTGAGCTCGATAAAGCCAAAGACGACCTGCACACCGGCACGCTCCAGATCTCGTGCCCAACGAATGTTGGCTTCTTCGTCGAAGCGGGCCTTGAGCTCGACCAGCGCAGTCACCGACTTGCCGAGATCGGCGGCGTCGATCAACGCACGCACGATCGGGCTGTCGTTGGAGGTGCGGTACAGCGTCTGCTTTATCGCCAGGACGTCAGGATCGCGCGCAGCCTGAATCAGGAACTGGACCACCACGTCGAAAGATTCGTAAGGATGGTGGACCACCATGTCCTTTTCGCGGATGGCGGCGAAGCAATCGCCGGCATGTTCGCGGACGCGCTCAGGAAATCGCGCATTGTAGGGCTCGAAACGCAGATCGTCGCGCGGCGCCTTGCAGATCTCGGACAGGGTGTTGAGTGCCAGCAGGCCCGGCAGAACGGCGATGCGGTTTTCTGGCACGTTCAGCGATTCCACCACGAACTGGCGCAGTTCGAGCGGCATCTCCGAATCGGTCTCGATACGGATCACCGACCCACGGCGGCGGCGCTTCAGCGCCGTCTCGAAGAAGCGAACCAGATCTTCGGCTTCTTCCTCGACTTCGATATCGCTGTCTCGGATGAGACGGAAAGTACCCGAACCCTGCACTTCATAGCCGGGATAAAGCCGCTGGATGAAGATGTTTACGACATCTTCGAGCGTGATGTAGCGGATGACGTTGCTGGCGTCCGGCAGGCGGACGAAGCGGTCGAGCGCCGGCGGCAAGCGTAGCAGCGCGGTCATCGGCTCGCGGCCGTTCATGCTGTTCAGTTGCAGCGCGATCGAGAAGCCGAGGTTCGGAATGAACGGGAACGGATGCGCCGGATCGATCGAGAGCGGCGTCAGGACCGGGAAGATCGCCTGTTCGAATTCATTGGCGAGCCACACCCGGTCGGTCTCGGACAGAGCCGGTGGGCGGACGATCAGAATGTCTTCCTTGGCGAGGTACTGCTGCAGCACGGCAAGCGATGCCTGCTGCTCCATCTGCAGATTGTCGATCTCGCGCAGGATATCGTCGAGCTGCTCGGCGGGCGTCTTGCCGTCAGGCGTACGCACGAGGATCTTCTGGCGGACCTGGCCCTCAAGGCCGGCGACGCGCACCATGAAGAATTCATCGAGGTTGCCGGCGGAAATGGAGAGGAAGCGGATGCGCTCTAGAAGCGGATGCGCCGTGTTCAGTGTTTCCTCGAGGACGCGGCGGTTGAACTGCAGCCAGGAGAATTCACGGTTGATGAAGCGTTCGGGGCTGCTTAGCAGCTCGTTGATCGGCGGCGCGGCCTCCGGGGCCTGCTGGTTGGCGTCCTGCTGTTCCGTTACTGCCGAGTCCATGTTCCACCTACCCTCATCTGAGACCTTGCCACGTATAGCAGTTTGACGACGGAACTGTGACAGTTCACCTCTCGCTCAATCTGCCGGGCCGGAATTGCCCAATTCATTCAAGACTTCAGCGGCCAGTATGCGTGTAATTCTTGTGCCGCGGCCAAGCGCCAGCCGGTCCAACCGGTCGACGATCAACTGCGCGGCATTCAGGGACCGCTCCATCCGATTGACGATATAAAGGACAAGTTTGTCATCGATATAAAGCTGCCGGTCGGCAAAGAGCTTTACGATCACCTGCGACAATAATTCTTCATCCGGCTCGCCGATCTCGACGACGGTCGCCGCTTTCAGCCGCGAGCGCAGGTCGGGCAGCGTGACCGGCCAGGACATCGGCCAGAGCCTGCTGGTCATCAGCAGGCCCGTACCGTTTTCCCTGACGCTGTTGATGACGTGGAAAAGTTCGGTGTCGTCGAAGCCCAGGCGATCGACGTCCTCGAAGATGACAGGCCCGTTTGCCGCGATGACGGCCGCATCCGAGCCGATTATCGGATGGATCGGGACAGCGCCGCTTTTCTCGCACCAGATGGAGGCAAGATGCGATTTTCCCGAACCAACGGGACCTGCGAGAATGACCACCGGCGACGGCCAGTGCGGCCAGGAATCAACGATCCTCACCGCCGCGTTCAAGGGATCGGCGACCAGCAGGTCGTCGCGGCCGCTCGCGGCGTCATGGGTAAAGGCCAGAGGTAGCTGTTCGGCGGGCTTGCGCCTCAAATCAGCGTTCTTCACATCGGTCATGTCTAGTTTTTCTCAGGACTGCCGGCCTTGGCCCTACGCGCCTTATCGGCTTCCGAGTGTCCGTAATAAAGGTCGCTCTGAAGGTACCGCGAAAGGGCGAAGCGAACAAGCACACCGCACGCCGCCGCGGCCGGAACGGCAACTAGCAGACCGACGAAACCGAAGAGCGCGCCGAAGGCAAAAAGAGCGAACATCAACCAGACCGGATGCAGGCCGACGCTTTCGCCAACCAGCTTCGGCTGAAGCACATTGCCTTCCAGGAACTGGCCGGTGAAGAAGACGGCGAGCGTGAGGCCGACCCAGATGTAATCCGGCCAGAACTGCACCAGCGCGACGCTGACCGCGATGAACAGGCCGACCAGGGAGCCGACATAGGGGATAAAGCTGATCATGCCGGCGAAGAACCCGATCAACAGGCCGAAATTCAGACCGACCAATGACAGCCCGACACCGTAATAGATACCGAGGATGATGCAGAGCGAGCCCTGGCCACGGATGAAGCCGGCGATCGATTGATTGATCTCGGTGGCAATCTGACGGACGGTGGCGACATGATCGCGCGGCACCCAGGCATCGACCTTGGCGATCATGCGATCCCAGTCGAGCAGCATATAGAAAGCGACGACCGGGGTGACGACCATCAGCGAGATGATGTTGACCAACGCCTTGCCGGAACTCCAGATCTGCGCGAACAGACCGCCGACGAAGCTCAGCCCGTCCGACATGATATTGGAGAAATTGTCCTTGATAACGCCGAGCTGGTTGCGGATCCAGTCGGGCAGCACCATCGTCTGCGTCTTGGCGATGAGCTGCTGCAGCTGCTGCACATAGCCCGGTATGTGCTGGACGAAATCATTGAA
This sequence comes from Martinezella rhizogenes, assembly GCF_000799715.1. Taxonomy (GTDB): domain Bacteria; phylum Pseudomonadota; class Alphaproteobacteria; order Rhizobiales; family Rhizobiaceae; genus Rhizobium; species Rhizobium rhizogenes_C. Next base: position 151,116 of record NZ_JUHG01000018.1, on the reverse strand, counting down.
CTGATTGATGATGATTGGAATGACGATCGTCAGCGCCAGCGCGAAGAACAGCACGAAGGCGACGAGGATCAATATCGTTGCCATCAGGCGGCTGAGGCCGACCCTTTGCAGCCGGTCGGCGACCGGATCGAGAAAATACGCAACCGCCATGCCAGCGATGAAGGGCAAAAGGATCGAGCTGAAGAGGTAGAGAAAGACAATGAAGACGCCAAGCACGACCAGCCAGAAGGTGACCTGACGCTTGAGGCTTGTCCCGCTGACTTGTTGCTTCATCGTCGTCCCCACTGCTCGCCGCCCTGCTGTCGCTCGCTTAGGACATAGGATGACGCCGCAATTATGGTCAAGCCTGCGACCGGAAATCGGCCTTCAAGCACTGTGAAGCGGGGAAAATCGAGGGTTTGCCTATGTTAGCGCCTTGCATAAAGGCCCACGTCATGCAATGGCGACCCGATCAAGGCCCTGTCACGATTGAAGGGCGGCCATCGGAGGCGTAAGCATGAGCCAGTCTGGAAAAAACGGCCTGACCTATAGCGACGCGGGCGTCGATATCGATGCCGGCAACCTGCTGGTCGAAAAGATCAAGCCCGCCGTGCGTTCGACGCGCCGGCCTGGCGCCGACGGCGAAATCGGCGGCTTCGGCGGTCTCTTCGACCTGAAGGCCGCGGGCTTCACCGATCCGGTGCTGGTCGCCGCCAATGACGGCGTCGGCACCAAGCTGAAAATCGCCATCGACGCAGATTATCACGACACCGTCGGCATCGACCTCGTTGCCATGTGCGTCAACGACCTCGTCGTCCAGGGCGCCGAACCACTGTTCTTCCTCGACTACTTCGCCACTGGCAAGCTCGATCCCGACCAGGGTGCGGCGATCGTCGGCGGCATTGCGGCAGGCTGCCGCGAGGCAGGCTGCGCACTGATCGGCGGCGAGACGGCGGAAATGCCGGGCATGTATTCCGATGGCGATTACGATCTGGCCGGTTTCGCCGTGGGCGCGGCTGAACGCGGCCAGCTTCTGCCCTCCGGCGATATTGCCGAAGGTGACGTCATTCTCGGCCTCGCCTCCTCCGGCGTTCATTCCAACGGCTTCTCGCTGGTGCGCAAGATCGTCGATCTCTCCGGCCTCGCCTGGGATGCACCTGCTCCCTTCGCAGAAGGCAAGGCGCTGGGTGAAGCTCTGCTGACGCCGACCCGTATCTATGTGAAGCCGCTTTTGAAGGCGATCCGCGAGACCCATGCCATCAAGGCGCTCGCCCACATTACCGGCGGTGGCTTTCCCGAAAACATTCCTCGTGTGCTGCCGAAGCATCTTGCCGCCGAGATCGATCTGGCCGCCGTCAAGGTGCCGCCGGTATTCTCGTGGCTCGCCAAGACCGGCGGCGTCGAGGCAAAGGAGATGCTGCGCACCTTCAATTGCGGCATCGGCATGATCGCCGTCGTCGCCGCCGAGAATGTCGCGACCGTCAAGGCGTCGCTTGAGGCCGAAGGCGAATCCATCGTCACGCTCGGCCGCATGATCGCCCGCGACGAAGGTGCAGCCGGCACCGTCTACAAGGGTACGCTGGATCTATGAGTTCGGCCCGCAAACGCGTCGTCGTCTTCATTTCAGGCAGCGGCTCCAACATGATGGCGCTGGTCAAGGCGGCCGCGGCTTCAGATTACCCGGCCGAAATCGTCGCCGTCATTTCCGACAAGGCGGATGCCGGCGGGCTGGCGAAGGCCGCTGCCGAGGGCATCGCTACATTCGCTTTCGTGCGCAAGGATTTCGCCAGCAAGGACGCGCATGAGGAGGCAATTCTCGCGCAGCTCGAGGCGCTGTCGCCCGACATCATCTGCCTTGCAGGCTATATGCGCCTGCTCACCGGCCGCTTCATCCAGAGCTACGAAGGCCGGATCATCAATATCCATCCTTCGCTGCTACCGCTTTTCCCCGGCCTGCACACGCATCAGCGCGCCATCGACGCAGGCCAGCGGATCGCTGGCTGCACCGTGCATTTCGTGACCGAAGGCATGGATGAAGGCCCGGTGATCGGTCAGGCGGCCGTGCCGGTTCTCACTGACGACACCGCCGACGCTCTGGCCGCCCGTGTGCTCACGATCGAGCATCAGCTCTATCCGCAGTCGCTGCGGCTGCTGGCGGAAGGCAAGGTGCGGATGGAAAACGGCAAGGCGATTGCCTCGGCAAAGATACCGGCTGCCGCCGGCCAGCAGATCTTGTCACTGCTCGGCGATGTCAGCCGGATCTAGTCGGGTTTCCCCTTACGCGGCCATGGCCATCAGCGGGTGCAGCGTACCGTCGCTATAGACGACGCGGCCGTTGCGGAAGGTCGCGCGGATGCGGTGAACCGCACCATGCTCGACAGCCACCAGATCGGCTTTCTGGCCGATGGCGATCGCGCCGCGATCCATCAGCCCGGCAGAGCGCGCGGCATTTGCTGTTGCCATGGCAACCGCCGCAGGCAGGCCGCCACTGGCAACCTCGGCAATCCTAAAGATCGCCGGCACGAAGGCGGCAGGATGATAGTCGGCGGCGATGATGCCGAGCAGACCCGCTTTCGCTGCATCGAGAGCGCTCAGATTGCCCGACATGGACTGGCCGCGCAGCGCGTTCGGGGCACCCATCAGCGTCCAGAGGCCACGGCGATGCGCTTCTTCGGCGGCCGGCAGCGTCACCGGAAATTCGCTGATCGTGACGCCGAGATCATGCATCTCGGCCACCTTCTCCGCGCTGTCGTCATCATGCGATGCCAGCGACAGCTTGTGCTTCAAGGACAGGCTGACAATGTCGTGCAGCTTGCGCTCGATATCCGGATCCTGCCGCATGGCAATACGGCGGGCCACCATCTGCTCCGCCGCCTCGCGCGACATGGAACGACGCTCGGACATGCTGAGGATATAGGCCTCGATATTGTTGTATTGCCCCTGCCCCGGCGTGTGGTCGGTCAGCGACACCATGTCAACGACGCCATCCTCCAGCAATCGCTCCAGCGTCGGCGCGGCGCCGACATTGGTGATCTCGTAGCGGGCGTGGACGCGATGGTCGATGAGCAGGTTGTCGCGCAGGCTGCTGATGCCCTTGATGACAGCCGAAGTGGTCTCCAGCGAGCGCACATGGCCGTAGACGCTTTCCGTGGCGAAGGAGACTGCGGCATAAGCGGTGGTGACGCCGGCCGCGGCAAGCTTCTTGTCGAGTTCGTGGATGCCGAAATCGATCGGCATCGTCGCATTCGGCCGCGGCGCGATTTCGCGCTCGATCATATCGCCGTGCAGATCGACAAAGCCCGGCATCAGCAGCCGTCCACCGCCATCGAAGGTCGGGTTCGCAACCCGCTCGGTGCGGATCTCGGCGATCATGCCGTCCTCGATGCGAATGGAGCCCTGATCGACGACCTCATTGGGAAGAACGAGCGTGAAATTGCTGAGCCACATCGGCTTTCTCCTGAAATAGCGTCAATCGTTTCAAATATATGACAATGGTCCGGACCTATCCGGCGAACGCTTCCCGGTAGTCGCGATTCGTGACACCCTGATGAAAGCGGCGACGCTAACCGTGGGAATGCCTGCGCGTCTCTGGCAGCCTACTTCAAACTTGCCTTGTTCAGTGCCGCCCATTGCAGCGATATGACTGTCTTGCCATCGTAGATTTCGCCGGCTTCGATCATCGCCAGCGCGTCAGACAATTTTACCTCGAGTACCTCGATATCCTCGTGCTCGCCGGCGAGCCCACCGCCATCGCCGATACGATCCGAAGCATCGATCACGGCGGCGAAGTGGTGGATCACTTCGGGGACAGAACCTGGCGAAGGAAAGATCTTGAAGAGGAAACGGACATCGCGGATGCGATAGCCGGTTTCCTCCATTGCCTCACGGCGAATTGCCTCTTCCGGATCATCGCCATCGAGCAGACCGGCCGGAACTTCGATGATCCAGGCGGGAAAGCCGGCGAGATGGGCCGGCAGGCGAAACTGGCGAACAAGCACGACTGTCTCGCGCTTGGGATCGTAGAGCAGGATACAGGCGGCCGGCTTGCGATGATAGATCTCCCGCTGCAGTCGATGTGTCTCGCCCTTGGAATCCGTGTAGTCGATGTCGTAGCTGCTGACCCGCGTCCATCCGTCCGAAAGCGTCTTCTCGCTGACGATCTCGACCTTCGCCTTGTCGAATTTGCTCATGTCCTATCCTTACACAGCCAAACCTTGTTGTCGTGAACGGCAGCGCCGCCATAGGGCGCGACGGGATCGGCGCCGGTGAGGACATTGATCCCCTCACCGTCCACATGCGCCTTGTTCGGCCACAGCCCCTCGGCGATCAGCACGCCGGGCTTCACCTCCGTCGTGATGCGCGCATGAATGCGGATATCGCCCCGGACATTGCCGATCTGGACGAGATCACCATGGGCAATATCAAGTGCCGCGGCGTCCGCCGGATTGATCATCACCTCGGGGCGACCTTCCTTCTGACGCGAGGTCTTGGTTTCGGCAAAGCTCGAATTCAGGAAATTACGCGCCGGCGAGGTGGCGAGACGGAAGGGATGATCCGGATCGGCGACTTCGATGACATCGACCTGATCCGGAAACTCCGGCAACTCCAGATGAGGACCGAGCAGGCCGACAGCTTCGGGCGGGCGGTTCGGAGCGGGCTGGTTGACCCAGTCCGGGCGGAAACGGAACTTGCCGTCCGGATGGGCAAAGCCGTTGAGGAAATGCGCCTCCTCGAAAGCCGGCTGGCGATCGAACCATTTATGCTCGAGGAAATAATCGTAATCGGGCAAGCCGCTATCCGACAGAATACGGTCGACCATTTCGCGCGCGGAAAAGCCGAAACCGGGACGATCGGCGACGCCAAGGCGCTTCGCCAGCTCCTCGATGACAAAGAGATTGCTGCGAACCGTCGACGGCGGCTCGACCAGCTTGGGGCCAAGCAGGATGTGGTTCTGGCCGCCGGCGCGGTAGATATCGTCATGCTCGACGAACATGGTGGCGGGAATGACGATATCGGCCATTTCGGCGGTATCGGTCATGAATTGCTCATGTACGGCAACGAAGAGATCGTTGCGGGCAAAGCCGCGCTTCACCAGCCGCTGTTCCGGCGCGATGTTCACCGGATTGGTGTTCTGGATCAGCATCGCCGTCACCGGCCCGCGATGACGCAGCGCCACGGCATCACCGGTGAGGACCCGGCCAATCTGCGACTGGTCGATCATGCGGACATCTTGGTCCAGCATCGAACGACCGGTCAGCTCGCTCCCGTCGATGCGGAAAATATCGCTGTTGGAATGGAAGGCGCCGCCACCCTCATATTGCCAGGAGCCAAGGACCGTGGCGATCGAGGCGGCCGCATGCATGGCCACCGCCCCATTGCGCTGGCGAGTGAAGCCGTAGCCGAGACGGAAATAAGACTTCTTCGTGGTGCCGACGAGTTTGGCGAAGGCCTCAATCTCATCCACGGATAGACCGGTGATCGCTGCCGCCCATTCCGGCGTCTTCGTCTTCAGATGGGCTTCCAGACCGGCGGGATCGTCCGCATATCTTTCCATATAGGCACGGTCGGCATAACCGTCGCGGAAGGCGACATGCATGACGGCGCAGGCAAGCGCCGCATCCGTGCCGGGCTTGACGATCAGCGCCAGGTCGGCCTGTTTCATCGTCGGATTATCGTAGATATCGATGACGACGATCTTGGCGCCGCGCTCCTTGCGCGACTTCACCGCATGGGTCATCACGTTGACCTGGGTCGCAACCGCATTGGTGCCCCAGATAACGACGCAATCGGTACGGCCCATTTCGTGCGGGTCCGGGCCACGCAGCGTGCCCGTCGCCATGGTGAAGCCGGTCCAGGCGGGGTTGGTGCAGATTGAGGAGAAGAAGCCGGAATAGCGCTTGGCATGGCGCAAGCGATTGATGGAATCGCGCTGCACCAGGCCCATGGTGCCGGCATAATAATAAGGCCAGATAGCTTCGCTGCCATCCTTAGCCTCAGCCTTGACAAAGGCATTGGCGATCTCGTCCAGCGCGTCGTCCCAGGAGAGTTCCTGCCAGCGCCCCTCGCCCTTGGCGCCAGCGCGGCGCAACGGCTTCATCAGCCGATCGGGATGATAGAGCCGCTCGGCATAGCGGGCGACCTTGGCGCAGATAACGCCTGCCGTATAGGAATGGTCCCTCGCGCCGCGCACTCGACCGACCCTGCCATCCTCGGTCAGATCGATCTCCAGCGCGCAGGTGGAGGGACAGTCGTGCGGACAGGCGGTGTGGCCTATCTTGGATTTGGTTTGAATGGGGGTCGCAATGTTCATCGTATTTGTATATTTCAAGCCATGTCCGGCCAAAAGGCATAATCTCGCCCATCGCAACAATTCATACGGACTTCACCGAAAATGAACTATCGGCATATCTACCACGCAGGCAATTTCGCCGATGTGCTCAAGCACGCGGTGCTCGCCCGGCTCGTCCGCTACATGCAGAACAAGGACAAGGCGTTCCGTGTCCTCGACACACATGCCGGCATCGGGCTCTACGACCTCTCTTCGGAGGAAGCGCAGAAGACCGGTGAATGGCAGGACGGTATCGGCAGGCTGCTCGACGCCGAACTCGTTCCGCAGCTCGCCGATCTACTGGAACCCTACCTGACCGCCGTTCGCGAGCTCAACCCCGACGGTGGCCTGCAGTTCTATCCCGGTTCGCCGAAGCTCGCTCGCATGCTGTTCCGCCCGCAGGACCGGCTGTCGGCCATGGAGCTGCACCCCGAGGACTTCCAGCGGCTGCACCGGCTGTTCGAAGGCGATCACCATGCGCGCATCACCGAGCTCGACGGCTGGCTGGCGCTCGGCGCGCATCTGCCGCCGAAGGAGAAGCGCGGCATCGTGCTGGTCGACCCCCCCTTCGAGGAAGATGGCGAATATGAACGCCTGGCGGACGGCCTAGGGAAAGCCTGGCGCCGTTTTCCCGGCGGCACCTATTGCCTCTGGTATCCGATCAAGAAGGATGCGCCGATCAAGGCCTTCCACGAGACGCTTCAGGCATTGGAGATCCCCAAGATGCTCTGCGCCGAGCTGACGGTCAAAAGCGACCGCGGCTTCACCGGGCTCACCGGCTCCGGCCTCATCATCGTCAACCCGCCCTTCACGCTGAAGGACGAGCTGCACGCGCTGCTGCCAGCGCTGAAAGATATGCTGGCGCAGGACCGCTTCGCCTCGCAACGCGCCTTCTGGCTGCGCGGCGAGCACTGAATTTATTCCGCACATGACAAGGTGAATCCATGAAGCTGCTCTGCTCGCCCACCTCCCCTTTTTCCAGCAAGGTGCGGATGGCCGCCCGGCATCTCGGCATCGAAATCAATGAAATCCGCGTCGATACCAATGCCGGGCCGGCGGCGTTGGTCGACAACAATCCGCTCGGCAAGATCCCGACGCTATTGACGGATGACGGCGAAGCGATCTTCGACAGCCGCACCATCATGCAATATTTCCATCGACGGAAAGGCAAGAAGCTTTACCCTGCCAAGGATAGCAAGCGCACTGAAGCCGAGGTGCTGGAAGCGCTTTGCGATGGCGCCAACGAATGCCTGCTGTCGATCGTCTATGAACGCCGCCTGCGCGATCCCGACAAGCAGCATCAGCCCTGGATCGACCGCCAGTGGACGAAGGTCGGCCGCGCCCTCACCCATCTCAATGCCGAGCCGCCGAAGATCGGCAAGAAACTGCATGGCGGGCATTTTGCCCTGGCATCCCTGCTCGGCTATCTGCAACTGCGGTTCGAAGGACAGTGGGAAGACGATCACGCCGACCTGATCGCCTGGGTACGCAAGTTCGAAAAGCATTTCCCCGACTATCAGGCGATGAAGCCACAGGGCTGATTGTCGTCAAGCTCCCCGCATGACAAATGCGCGGAGCCGCCAGCACGTTGAAACGAAAAAAGCCGGGGCAAAACCCCGGCTTCTTCGTCAGACATTACTGTCAGATTATTAGAACTTTACGCCGACACCAACCTTGACGCTCTGCTCGTCGTAACCGCGCGAGAAGTTGCCAGAGTCGAGGCCGAACTTTTCCTTGCCGTAGTCGGTGTAACGATATTCGATACGAGCCGTTACGTTGCTAGTGATGAAGGTTTCAGCACCTGCACCAACCGTGTAGCCAACAGCGGTCTTGCTGTCAGACGAGGTATCGTCGGAGAGCTTGTTCTGGCCGATTGCCAGACCGGCCGTGCCGTACAGCATGAATGGGTTGAAGTCGTAACCGAGACGACCGCGAACCGAGCCGTTGACGCCGTTCTTGGCAGTCAGGCCGTTGCGGGTCGAGTCGATGCCAGCGTAACCAAGGTCGGCTTCAACACCGTATACGATCTGGCCCTGCTGCCAGTTGTAACCGGTGAAGGCCTCGCCGCCGAAGCCGTAGCCATTGCCGTTGCGGCTGAAGTGACCCTTGTTCCAGTCGCCGGCACCACCGATGTAGAAACCAGACCAGTTGTTGACGGCTGGAGCCTCTTCCTGTGCAACAGGCGGCTGCGGAATCTGCTCTACGGCATCAGCTGCATAAGCTGCATTGACGCCGCCGAGAGCGAAAGCGGAGACCATGAGGGTCTTAATAAGAGTACGCATACTTTTCTCCTTTCAGGCTCGTGTTCCTGGTCTACTTTTGTCGACTTCGGAGTGCCACGAGCAATTACAAAATGTCCCTCCCGGATCGACACTGAAATTGGAATGCAAATGAGGAATTCGAAGAGCTAAATTATGATATCATTGTGGCACAGGCGTGGCTGAATTTCGATGTTGCTTCAGCGCAACAGAGGAATTGTTAACCATAACGAATGGTTAAAGCGGGTATACTTATTTTTATCCAAATATATCTAAAGTTCTACATAGATCATCTTCGCCGCTTGTCTTGCAGAAGCACCATTTTATATGGTGTATCGACGCCCTATATGAGCTTCAGTTGGATAACGGCGAGGAAAAGGCAGCATCTTGAACCAGGAAAAACTACGCACTGCGCTGATAACGGGTGCATCCAAAAGAATAGGCCGCGCAATGGCCGAGGATTTGTCGGCGAACGGCTTTGCGGTGGCGCTGCACGCCAACCGATCGTTCGCCGAGGCAGCCGAGATCGTGGCAACATTGCGGCAAAAGGGCAAAAAGGCGATTGCGATCAAGGCCGACCTGCAAAATTCGGCGGAGACATCGACGCTGATCAAAAGGGTCGTTTCGGAGCTCGGACCGCTGGATTTGCTCGTCAACAATGCCTCGGTTTTCCAGGGTGATTCCGCCGACCGATTCGACGCCGAAGCCTTTGACGCCCATTTCGCCGTGCATGTCCGCGCGCCCTCGATCCTCGCAGCCGATTTCGCACGCCAGCTTCCGGACGGCATTCCTGGGCTGATCGTCAATATAGTCGACCAGCGCGTCTGGGCGCTCAACCCGCGCTTCTACTCCTATACACTGTCGAAGGCGGCGCTTTGGACGGCGACCCAGACGATGGCACAGAGCTTCGCGCCGCGCATCCGCGTCAATGCCATTGGCCCCGGCCCGACGGTGCGCAGCGTCCGGCAGACGGAAGAGGACTTCCAGGCGCAGATCGACGGGCTCATATTGAAGGCAGCGCCCGGGCTCGAGGAATTCGGCCGCACCGTCCGCTTTCTTTTTGACACGCCTTCAATCACGGGCCAAATGATAGCGCTCGATGGCGGCCAGCACCTTGCCTGGGAAACGCCTGATGTGGCGGAGAGCATGGAATGAACGGACGAAAGCTGCCCGACGGCGGCATTCTCTATGACGAATCAGAAGACATTGAAGACGACATCGAGGTGGAAGGCGATGCCGGCGCCTCCCCTGTCGCGCCCGTCGACTGGAATGAGGGCGGCAAGAACGAAACCGGCCTCACCGGCGCGGAGCTGATCGCCGAATTCGTCAAGCGGCTGCCGAACAATCCCGGCGTCTACCGCATGTTCAACGAAGACGGCGACGTTCTCTATGTCGGCAAGGCACACAACCTAAAGAAGCGTGTCGCCAATTATGCGATGGGGCGGGTGCATTCCAACCGTATCGCCCGCATGGTGCGCGAAACCGCGAACATGGAGTTCGTCACCACCCGCACCGAAATAGAAGCGCTGCTGCTGGAAGCGAATCTGATCAAGCGCTTGCGGCCGCGCTTCAATGTGTTGCTGCGGGACGATAAATCCTTTCCTTATATACTCATCACCGGCAACCATCGGGCACCGGCGATTTTCAAGCATCGCGGCGCGCGGGCGCGCAAGGGCGAGTATTTCGGCCCCTTCGCCTCGGCCGGCGCCGTTGGCCGCACGATCAATTCCCTGCAGCGCGCCTTCCTGATCCGCACCTGCGCCGACAGCGTCTTCGAAACGCGTACCCGTCCCTGTCTGCTCTACCAGATCAAGCGCTGTTCCGGGCCTTGCACTCACGAAATCAGCGACGAGGGCTATGCCGAGCTGGTGCAAGAGGCGAAGGATTTCCTGTCCGGCAAGAGCCAGAACGTCAAGGCGCATATGGCGGAGGCGATGAATGCCGCCGCCGAAGACCTCGATTTCGAGCGCGCCGCCGTTTTTCGCGACCGGCTGGCGGCGCTGTCGCATGTACAGAGCCATCAGGGCATCAATCCGGCCGGCGTTGAAGAGGCCGATGTCTTCGCCATCCATCACGAGGGCGGCATCTCCTGTATTCAGGTGTTCTTCTTCCGCACCGGTCAGAACTGGGGCAACCGCGCCTATTTCCCGAAGGCCGACCCATCGCTTTCAGGCGCCGAGGTGCTGAATTCCTTCCTGGCGCAGTTCTACGACGACAAGCCGGTGCCGAAACAGATCCTGCTGTCGGAGACGGTCGAGGAGATCGAACTGCTAGCGGCGGCGCTTAGCGAGAAGGCGGGGCACAAGGTCTCTATCCTGGTGCCGCAGCGCGGCGAGAAGCGGGATCTGGTCGATCACGTCGTCGCCAATGCCCGCGAAGCGCATGGCCGCAAGCTTGCCGAGACGGCTTCGCAGTCGCGGTTGCTCGTGGGCTTCAAGGAGACCTTCCAGCTTCCCTACGTGCCGCAACGCATCGAGATCTACGACAACTCGCACATCATGGGCACGAATGCGGTCGGCGGCATGGTGGTGGCCGGGCCGGAAGGCTTCGTCAAAGGCCAGTACCGCAAGTTCAACATCAAATCGACCGATATCACGCCCGGCGACGACTTCGGCATGATGCGCGAAGTCATGACAAGGCGCTTCTCCCGGCTGCTGAAGGAAGAGGGTAAGCCGGACCGCGGCCTCGACGCGGAAGCCCCCTCCACCGAAGCCGCGGATCAGCCCTTCCCCGCCTGGCCGGACGTCATCCTCATCGACGGCGGCCAGGGGCAGATGACGGCGGTACGAGCCATTCTCGAAGAGCTTGGCATCACCGACAGCGTGATCGCCATCGGCGTCGCCAAGGGCGTGGACCGCGACGCCGGGCGCGAGCGCTTCTTCGCCCCGTCCCGCGACAGCTTCACCCTGCCGCCGCGCGATCCCGTGCTCTACTTCATCCAGCGCATGCGCGACGAGGCGCATCGCTTCGCCATCGGCTCGCACCGGGCGCGGCGCAAGAAGGAGATGGTCAAGAACCCGCTGGACGAAATCGGCGGCATCGGCCCTTCGCGCAAGCGGGCGCTGCTCCAGCACTTCGGCACAGCCAAGGCCGTGTCGCGCGCCGCCCTCTCCGACCTGATGGCGGTCGAAGGCATATCCGAAACCGTGGCCCGACAGGTCTATAATCATTTTCACGAGGACGCCGCGAAATAGGAACGGCGCGTCGCAAATTCCACGCAATAGCGACGAAAAAACAGAAACAATATTGACGGTAAGGTCCTCAAACCATCATCTAGGACATGATCTCAAAAAGTGCGGAGCGGTTTTTGGACAAGATCATGCTAAATCAAATGACTGGAACGAGATGGCGTCCTGAGGACAAGTCCATCTTGGTTCAGTGAAACAACCGAAACGAAACGATTTCCATGGCTTCGCGCGCATATAGCATCCCCAACCTGCTCACCTATGGCCGCATCCTCTGCGTACCGTTGATCGTCCTGTGCTTCTTCGTCGAAGGCAGATTGGAGGGATCCGATTTTGCGCGATGGGTAGCGCTCTGGATCTTCGTCATCGCCTCGCTCACCGATTTCCTGGACGGCTATCTTGCACGCATCTGGAATCAGACCTCGAATATCGGCCGCATGCTCGACCCGATCGCCGACAAGCTGCTGGTCGCCTCAATCCTGCTTCTGGTCGCCGCCGACGGTACCATCGCCGGCTGGTCGCTCTGGGCGGCAATCATCATTCTGTGCCGCGAGATCCTGGTCTCGGGCCTGCGCGAATATCTGGCGGCGCTGAAGGTCAGCGTGCCGGTAACGCGCATCGCCAAATGGAAGACGACCGCACAGCTCGTCGCCATCGCTTTTCTGCTGGCTGGGCCGGCGGGCGACAAGGTGCTACCCTATACGACGGAGCTCGGCATCGTCCTGCTCTGGATCGCGGCGCTGCTGACGATCTACACTGGCTACGATTATTTCCGGGCCGGCGTGAAGCATATCGTGGATGAAGAATGATGACGAAGCTCGTCTATTTCGCCTGGGTGCGGGAGCGGATCGGCAAGGGAGAGGAAGAGATTTCCCTCCCCGCCGATGTGATCACTGTTGGCGATCTCCTGAATCATTTGAAGACCTTGGGCGAGGAATACGAGACGGCACTTCAGTTTCCCGATGCAATCCGTGTCGCCATCAATATGGAACATGCCGATCACGACGAACCGATCGCCGGTGCCCGCGAAATCGGTATATTCCCACCAATGACGGGTGGGTGAGTGTCATGGCAACCGAGCCGCTCGTCAAAGTCCAGCGTAAGGATTTCGATCTCCAGACCGAGATCGATCGCCTGACAAACGGCCGGCGTGATATTGGCGCGGTCGTCACCTTTTCCGGGCTCTGCCGGGACGAAGGCGGGATGCTGAGCGCGCTTGAGCTCGAACATTATCCCGGCATGGCGGAAGCGGAGATCACCCGCATCGCGACGCTCGCCATCGAGCGCTTCGACCTGCGTGGCCTGACCGCCATTCATCGCTACGGCAAGATTTCCCCCGGCGAGAACATCGTCCTCGTCATCGCCGCCGCCCCGCATCGCCAAGCCGCCTTCGACGGCGCCAATTTCGTCATGGATTTCCTGAAGACTTCCGCGCCTTTCTGGAAGAAGGAACACGCCAAAAACGGCACGGAAGGCGACTGGGTTTCAGCCAAGGATGCTGACGATACCGCGCGAAACAAATGGGCCGGCGGCAAATAGGCGCTTAGTGCGTTTTTGCGCAATTCCGGACGAAAAACCGCTGTGCACTTTTCCTGGAATTACTCTACGGGACCACGCGCTCGCGCCGGCTTAGCACCAGCAGCAGGACGAGCAGCGAGAAGATCACGAAATCACGCCACAGGAACGGGCCATAGGCACCCCATAGGGTCTCGAACAGGCCGAGCAGCGCCGCGCCGCCCGCCGACTTCAGCGGATCGGAATAGCCACCGACGGCGGCGATCAACAGCACCTTCAGTCCAAACATCAGACCGGCGCCGAAATCCATCGTGCCGTAATAGGAGGTCGCCAGCAGGCCGCAGACAGTGGCGACCAGGGCGGAGGCGACATAGGCCAGAAGAAAGACGCGATTGGCGCTTGTGCCGCAAAGCTCGGCGGCCAGCGCATCATCCGTCACCGCCCGCCAGATGCGGCCCCATCCGGTATATTTGAGCACATAGGCTCCACCGAGGATCATCAGGATCATCAGCGCCGTGTTGATGAGCTGGATCTTGGTGAGCGTGACACGGAAATCGCCGCTGTCCCAGAACACGATCATCTCGTTGAGGAAGGGCGGCAGCCAGATGCCGCGCGTGTTGGAAGCGAGCCGCGCCGTCTCCATCAGGATGATCATCATGCCGAGAGCCGCAACGATGACCGTGTTCGGCGACTTGCGCGATAGCGGCAGCATGATGGCGCGGCCGACGAGAAGGCTGGTTCCCAAGGTATAGGCGGCGGCGATGGCCGCGCCGAAAGCCAACGCTGCCGGCAGGATCAGGATGAGCCTCGTATAGCCGACGTCGGTAAACAGGACGAGCATCTGACCGGCAAAGGCAAAGAGCGCGCCATAGGTGATATCAGCCCGCTTCATCACACCGAAGGCAATGGCATAGCCGAAGGCCAGCGCGGCATAGAGCGCCGCAAGCGGAACGGCATTTGCCAATTGCTGCAGGAGATAGGCCATCGATCCTCCGACCAGTTGATAAATAGTAACTGGTAAAAGCAATTTTACCAGTTATAATTTCGCCATGAGCTTTTCCTGGACCCCGCATCGTTTTTCCGGTGGCGCGCTGGCGCTGGATGTCGCCAACAGCGTCATTCTGCGCCATGACGACGAACGACGCACCGACCGCTTCGAGGCGCCGGGGCAGATGGAGAGTTTTCCAAAGGCAGCCGCGAATTTCTGTGCTGAGCGGGCGCTGTTCGGCGACATCCTGCCGGTGAGGCAGGAAAACAAATCCGACTTCATCGCGCTCCGCGAAGCGATAGACCGTTATTTTCGCGCGCGCGTCCTTGATCGCGGTGCCGATGCGCTGCTGGCCGACTTGCTGGAAGCGCTGTCGAAAGTACTGAGACATGCCGCCTCTCCCGATGGGCTCGATGCCGCGACGGCGCATTCCACCCTGCGGCTGATCGCGATGTCCGACCCCGAGCGCATGAAGATCTGCCGCAATTGCGGCTGGCTGTTCATCGACCGCAGCAAGAACAAGAGCCGGGCCTGGTGCGACATGGCGGTCTGCGGCAACCGCGCCAAGGCGAGCCGGCATTATCGCCGCAAAAAGGAGAAGAGCACGCCATGAGGACCGGGACGATCGTTTTGATGACGGCAATCGCCGGGCTGACCCTTGCCGGCTGCCAGCGAGAGCCGGAAAGCGGGCCGACCGAACTCAGCGGCCGGCTCTTCGTCTTCAACTATCGCGTCGCCAGCGCCACCTACATGATCACGCTGAAGAAGATCGCGCCGATCCCGGAGGGCACGACGGCTGTCGCGGAATTCGAAAACCCGGCGGGCGGCGATCCCCTGGTGGTGCGGCAAAAGATCTTTACGTTCTGGGACAAGATCACACTCGAAAGCCCGGATCTGCGCTGCGTACGCAAGGATCGGCCCTATTCCGTCTCAATCAGGCTGGTCGATGCCAGCGACAAGACGATCCAGACCATCAAGACCGAGGTGAAATCGGATCTCGACCAGACCGTGCTGCCGACGAAGCCGTTGGTGGTCGGCCCGGTCTACACCGAAAATCCGGATGTCTTCAAAGCTGACGGCAGCGCCGATTATGGGCACGATACCGCTTGCCCGGCATGAAAAAGCCGAGACACAAGGTCCCGGCTTTTTCTCAATCAATTCAGTCTGTTCAGCGCTTCGGCTGAAAGGCTGATTCAGCCAACGATTTCGGTTTCGGAGAACCAGTAGGCGATCTCGACGGCAGCGGTTTCCGGAGCGTCGGAGCCGTGAACGGAATTTTCGCCGATCGACAGGGCATGGATCTTGCGGATCGTGCCTTCAGCAGCGTTTGCCGGGTTGGTTGCACCCATGATTTCGCGGTTCTTCAGGATGGCGCCTTCGCCTTCCAGGACCTGAACGATGGTCGGGCCGGAGGTCATGCCTTCAACGAGCTCGCCGAAGAAAGGACGTTCCTTGTGAACGGCGTAGAAGCCTTCGGCTTCGCGCTTGCTCATCCAGACGCGCTTGGAAGCGATGACGCGCAGGCCATTGTCTTCAAAAATCTTGGTGATGGCACCGGTCAGGTTACGCTTGGTTGCGTCCGGCTTGATCATCGAAAAAGTGCGTTCAATCGCCATGGGGTCAATTCCTTGTATTCAGAGAAAAGTGGGCGGTCTTTACCCGCCCCACAGCCTGAAAACAAGGGGCACGCGCCAATTTCACGCCGTTGTCACAGTCCGGACAGGCGATTCGCGGCCTGGCCAGCAGAGGAACGACAATCCCATCAGCAAATTTCGTTGATGCCATCGGTCCCATTTGCTCAATTCTATTCTAGGCTTGCAGCAAAGCTCTTGGAGGAGAACCAATATGCTCAGACACTTCGGAATGTTCGCCCACTACAATCGCTGGGCCAATACCCTGCTATACGATGCCGCCGCTCAGCTCAGTGATGCGGAATTTCACGAGAGCCGCGGCGCTTTCTTCGGCTCCTTGCGCAACACGCTCAACCATCTGCTGGTAGCGGATCGGATGTGGATGCACCGTTTTACCGGCGCCGGCGAGGTCGCAGCGATACTGAACGCCATCCCGCATGACGCTCTCGCCGATCTCCGTGCCGCACGCGAGGCCGAGGACCAGCGTATCATCGATTGGGTCGAGACACTCGACGATGCCCAGCTTGCAGCAGACATCACCTATTCGCCGGTCACCCGGCCAGGCGCCATTACCCATCCGTTGAGGGCTGCTGTCGCACAGTTGTTCAACCACCAGACCCATCATCGTGGCCAATGTCACATGACGCTGACAGCCTTGGGCAAACCGTCGCTGGAACTCGACCTGATCTACTTCCTGCGTGGCGAAGGAAGACACTGGATGTAAAGTCAAAGGCGAGCCATTGGTCCGCGATTGCAGTCGTGCATTGTCGTGCCGTCTAATTTTGATGCAAGATCACACCGATAAGACGTTTCGTTCATGTTGCCTTAACCTGCGAGCCTGCAAATTGGGGAGATATATCAGCCGGGTGGCAAATCAGAGAGCAGGCATGAAAAGTTCGAAGGCAAGTGTTTCGACATATTCCATCGACAGTGACAATGGCGAGGCGGTGACCGAGCTTGAGACGATCGGCCACCACATGGCGAAGCTCAAGGTCAAGAGCCTGCCGCGAAACTACCAGCTCTTCCATGAGGCGCTTTACGGTCATGATCGCGGGATCGCCAGCGAGATTGAGGCACTTGGCCCTACCCCGTCGCAAACCAAACTCGATGATATCGGCTTGAAGCATCACCTCGTCAGCCATTGCGGCCTGGTCGCCCGGAAATCCGAGAGCGATGCGGCCGAGATGCTGCGCGACGTGGCCAATCAGCTGGCCGAAGGGCTGAGGAAAAAGCAGCATTTCACCCGCGAGATCGCAACGGCGTCGCAGGTCGACGACGCCATGGACTGTCTCAACGCCTCGCTCAGCAATCTGCTGCTTTACGAGACCGAGTTGACCGAGCGCCTGCGAGATTGCGCCAACCTGCCGGTGCAAGCACGCAACACGCACGCCTAAGGGCTTACGCGCTCTTGCCTTCGGCGCGGAGTTCGGCCAAAACCGCGCCATGATTTCCATTTCCGACCTTTCCGCCCGCATTGCCGGCCGCCTCCTCATCGACCAAGCCAACGTGACGCTTCCGGCGGGCACGAAAGCCGGGCTTGTCGGCAAGAACGGCGCTGGCAAATCCACGCTGTTCAGGATCATTACCGGCGATTTCGCCGCTGAAAGCGGTTCGGTCGCGATCCCGCGCAACGCCCGCATCGGCCAGGTGGCGCAGGAAGCGCCGGGCACCGAAGAACCGCTGATCGAGATCGTGCTGAAAGCCGACAAGGAGCGCACTGCCCTGCTCGCGGAGGCCGAGACGGCAACCGACCCGCACCGCATCGCCGACATCCAGACGCGGCTTGCCGATATCGGCGCCCATTCCGCCGAAGCGCGCGCCGCCAGCATTCTGGCCGGTCTCGGCTTCGACCATGAAGCGCAGCACCGCCCGGCTTCCTCCTTTTCCGGCGGCTGGCGCATGCGCGTGGCGCTTGCGGCCGTGCTGTTCTCCGAGCCAGACCTGCTGCTGCTCGACGAACCGACCAACTATCTCGATCTCGAAGGCACGCTCTGGCTGGAAGATTACATCCGCCGCTATCCGCACACGGTCATCATCATCTCGCATGACCGCGATCTCTTGAACACGGCCGTCAACGCCATCGTCCATCTCGACCAGAAGAAGCTCACCTTCTATCGCGGCTCCTACGACCAGTTCGAGCGGCAGAAGGCAGAGGCCGACGAGCTGCAGACGAAGGCGAAGGTGAAGAACGATGCGGCGCGCAAGCACCTGCAGAGCTTCATCGACCGCTTCAAGGCCAAGGCAACGAAGGCACGGCAGGCGCAGTCTCGCGTCAAGGCGCTGGAACGCATGGGCACGGTCGCCGCCGTCATCGAAGATCATGTGATGGGCTTCAGCTTTCCCGAGCCGGAAAAGCAGGCGGCCTCGCCGATCATCGCCGTCACCGGAGGTGCTGTCGGCTACGAGCCCGGCAATCCGATCCTGAAGCGCCTCAACCTGCGCATCGACGCCGATGACCGCATTGCGCTCCTCGGCTCGAACGGCAACGGCAAATCCACCTTCGCGAAATTCGTCTCCGGCCGTCTCGATGCCGATAGCGGCGACGTGAAGCTGGCGCCGAACCTGAAGATTGGCTTTTTCGCACAGCATCAGCTCGACGACCTCGTGCCGAACCAGACCGCCGTCGAGCATGTGCGCCGCCGCATGCCGGATGCGACGGAGCCGAAGGTGCGCGCCCGCGTTGCACAGATGGGGCTTGCGACGGAGAAGATGGATACGCCGGTCAAGGATCTCTCGGGCGGCGAGAAGGCGCGGCTGCTGATGGGCCTTGCCGCCTTCGATGCGCCGAACCTGCTGATCCTCGACGAACCGACAAACCATCTCGACATCGACAGCCGCAACGCGCTGATCCAGGCACTGAACGATTACCCCGGCGCCGTCATCCTGATCTCGCACGA
This sequence comes from Martinezella rhizogenes, assembly GCF_000799715.1. GTDB lineage: Bacteria > Pseudomonadota > Alphaproteobacteria > Rhizobiales > Rhizobiaceae > Rhizobium > Rhizobium rhizogenes_C. The sequence continues at coordinate 132,335 of NZ_JUHG01000018.1, read as the reverse complement.
CCGCCACCTGATCGAGGCGACTGTCGATCAGCTTTGGCTGGTGCGCGACGGCACGGTTTCCACCTTCGACGGCGACCTTGAAGAATATCGCAGCCTCGTCATCGCTAGCCCCAAGGCCAGGGACGATAAGGCCAAGGCGAATGGCACAGACGATTCCGTCTCCAAGGCGGATCAGCGCAAGCTCAATGCCGACCGCCGTGCCTCGCTCGCGCCACTTCGGAAAAAGATCAACGAAATTGAATCCTTGACGGCCAAGCTGGAGAAACTGATTCAGGCGCTTGATGTGGAACTTGCAGATCCTGCGCTCTACGAGAAGGCGCCCGCCAAGGCCGCCGACAAGGCCAAGCAGCGTTCCGACGCGGTGGAGAAGCTTGCCGCCGCCGAGGAGCAATGGCTCGAGCTTTCCTCGGAATATGAAAGCGCGATGGCCGGCTAGAACGGTTGTTTCTAGAGCTGTTCGGGCACTGATCCTAACCGATCATTAACCATAATCGAGGAAAATACGCTCAATATTCAAACACATATATTGAGCGCTCCCGATGACCTACCGTCTTCTATTGGCCGGCCTTGCCGTGTCCCTATCCCTTGGCGGTTGCGCCACGAAGCCAGGGAACGAGGCGTCGTTGAAGACGAGCTTTGCCGCCGAGGAGCAGCAGCACAAGGCGTTGAAGGCCAACGACCCCATTGAGATGGAACCGACCAAATGGGCGAGCGCCGACGTTGAGACGAGCGACAAAGGTCGCTCTCACACGCTTGCGGGGCGGACGCTGGAAGTTTCCTCGCTGCACGACCTGAAGCTCGACGACAAGGAAGTCATCCTGAGCTTCGACGACGGCCCTGCTCCCGGCAAGACGGAGCGCATTCTCGCAACACTCGACAAGTTCGGCGTCAAGGCGACGTTCATGATGGTCGGCGAGATGGCGCAGGCGCATCCGGAGACGGCGCTCAAGGTCGTTGCCGCTGGCGAAACCATCGGAAGCCACACGTTTCGTCATCCGGATCTCGACACTATGAGCTTCGACATGGCGATGGCCGAGATCATGCGTGGCAAGAATGCCGTCGCCAAGGTCGTCGGCACGGACGTCCCCTTCTTCCGCTTCCCCTACCTTGCCGATTCCAGGCGCCTGCGCACGGCCGTCACCATGCGTGATCTCGTCATCATGGATGTGGATGTCGACAGCAAGGACTATTTCACCCTGTCGCCCGCCGCCGTCGCATCGCGTACCATGAACGAGCTGCGCAAGCGCGGCCGTGGCATCGTCCTGATGCACGACATCCACCAGCGCACAGCCACCATGCTGCCGGCCCTTCTGACCCGCATGGAAAAAGAGGGCTACAAGGTCGTGACGCTGAAGTATAAAGCCGCCCCCAAGCCGACTTCGGATCTGGTCGCTCAGGCCGATATCAAGATGGTGCGCTGAGGCGGACGGACACCGGAAATCTGTATGACGGCATGCACTTGGGGAAGCACGGTTGCTTCTCCGGGTGCATTTTGATTTGTTTATATGCGATTCACATCATCAATAGCGTATCAGGTATCTTATGCATCTCCATCTCGAGCACGACGACGATCCCCTCACCCTGCAATTCGTCGCCGAGAGGAATGCACAGTCGGAACGTTCCCTCCTGACGCCCGAATTTGAGGCCGACAGCGCGGCGATCAAGGCGATGATCGAGCGCGAGGACCGGCTGATCCAGCCGGTTCGCCGTGGCAAGTGGCTGTTTGATTTCCACCGCAGCGCGGATCATCCCCTTGGCGTGTGGCGGCGACTTCCGGCCGACCTGGACCCGGTGCCCGGCGCTCCATGGGAGCCGATCTTCGATCTCGACGCCTTCTGCGCGTTGGAGGACAAGCTCTGGATCTGGCGCGGCGCGATCACCTGCCCCTGGGAACCGACGCGGGTGCTGATCTGTCTTTCCGATGGCGGCTCCGATCTCGGGCGGCTGCTGGAGTTCGATTGCGAGACCAAGAGCGTCGTCGAGGGCGGCTTCGATACGCCGCCGGCACGTTGCCATGCGACCTGGCTCAGCCGCGACGAGATCGCCTATTTCGGCTCGATCGACCGCCTATCCGCAACGCGCTCCGGTTGGCCTCGCGTCGGCCGCCGCCTGAAGCGCGGCCAAGCGCCGGCAAACGCGCCGCTGCTCTACGCCACCGCCGATACGGACGTCTACGGGTCCTGCGTGGTCATCGATCCGGTGCTCTCCGGCATTACCAAGAAGGGCGCGGCCAAGCCGATCCGCCTGTTCATTACAGGTCATGAGATCGGCAGCTGCAGCGTCTTCGTCAAGGATCCGGACTTTTCCCTGCGACGGATCGATCTGCCGAAGGAAATCGATGTCCAGTTCAACTATTCCTATTGCCTCTGGCTCGCCAAGACCGATGAGCGCATACCCGCCGGCGCTCTGGCGCTGCAGCCCTTGCCGCGACAGGCCGGCGATATCAGCGCCGAGGCGACGCGCATCCTGTTTTCGCCTGATGAGCGGCAATCCGTATCGCAGTTTCTTTTGATGCGCGAATGGTGCGTCTTTGTCGTCTCCGACAATCTGCAGCCCCGTCTTTTCGTCCTAGACCTGACCAAGCCGGATGCGGAGATCCAGGAGATCTCGCTGCCAGCGGATGTCGAAACGGTTGCGCTGCAGCCGCTCTATGCCGAGCTGCATCTCGGCGACGACACCCTGCAAGTCTACGGCGAAGGCTTCCTGCAGCCGCCATCCTGCTATCGCCTGGAGCTTTCCAATCGCAAGAAGCCGCTTGAACTGGCTCGCGCCGCCGGCTCGCCCACCTATTTCGACAGCGACGGCATGACCTCCGAATTGCTCGAGGGCACATCCGAAGACGGCACGAAGGTGCCATACCGGCTGGTCTTGCCGAAGACGTGGACAGAGGGCGAACTGCCGGTGCTGATGTATGGTTACGGCGGCTTCGACGTCTCGCTCAGTCCGAATTATTCGGGCGTCATCGGCCGCTGGCTGGAACAGGGTGGCGCCTATGTGCAGGCCTATATTCGCGGCGGCGGTGAGCTTGGCCCGAACTGGCATCGCTCCGCCAAGGGCCATGGCCGCCACAGGGCGTTTGCCGACTTTGCAGCAGTCGCCCGCGATCTGGTCGCGCGCGGCTATACCAAGCCATCGCGCATCGCGGCCAATGGCGGCAGCAATGGCGGCCTTTTGACCGGCGCGATGCTGACGCGCTATCCGAGGGACTTCGGCGCGATCTGGTGCCAGGTGCCGGTGCTGGACATGACCCGCTTCCACACCTTCCCCGCCGGGCAAGCCTGGATCGACGAATACGGCAATCCCGACGACCCGGCGGACCGGGATTACCTGCTCTCCTATTCGCCGCTGCACAATCTGAAGCCGGCTACGGACCTCACCTATCCGCCGATCTATATCGAAAGCTCCAGCAATGACGACCGGGTTCATCCCTCGCATGCCCGGCGGTTCGCGGCACGGATGGAGGAGCTTGGCCACCATCCGCTGTTCCACGAATTCGGTTCGGGCGGCCATGGCGGCGATGGCGCTTCGAGCGATCTCGCGGCGCGTATCGCCCTGGGATACAGTTTCCTCCGCGAGACGATCATGAAACCGGACGAAGCCTGATTTCGATCCTTTCGGGGTCCCGCGGAAATCAACGGTTGCAGATCTTCAGGTGCGCTTGAAACGCATCGAGCGACATGATTAGTTGCATCGTGATCACGAAGAGCGGGCCAACCCGCCCGCTCGTATCCTGGGGGGAGAATATAGATGGATCGTCGTTCATTTCTGAGGAAAGCCGGCGTGGCCGGTGCGGGCTCGGTTGCCGCCGCGGCCCTTGCGGCTCCGGCCATTGCTCAGAGCATTCCGAAAATCAACTGGCGCCTGACGTCATCATTCCCAAAGTCGCTCGACACGATCTATGGCGGCGCGGAAGTGCTGTCGAAATACGTCTCTGAAGCGACCGACGGCAATTTCACGATCCAGGTCTTCGCGGCCGGCGAAATCGTGCCCGGCCTACAGGCCGCCGACGCGGCCTCTGCAGGCACGGTCGAAGCCTGCCATACCGTCTCCTATTATTATTGGGGCAAGGATCCGGTTTGGGCGTTGGGAGCGGCCGTTCCCTTCGCGCTTAATGCCCGTGGCATGAACGCCTGGCAGTATCACGGCGGCGGCATCGACCTGTTCAACGAATTCCTGGCAACGCAAGGGCTGATCGGTTTTCCCGGCGGCAATACCGGCGTGCAGATGGGCGGCTGGTTCCGCAAGGAAATCAATACGGTCGCCGATCTCAAGGGCCTGAAGATGCGTATCGGCGGCTTTGCCGGCAAGGTGGTGGAGCGCCTTGGCGTCGTGCCGCAGCAGATCGCCGGCGGCGACATCTATCCGGCGCTGGAAAAGGGTACGATCGACGCAGCCGAATGGGTTGGTCCCTACGACGACGAAAAGCTCGGCTTCTACAAGGTCGCGCCCTACTATTACTATCCCGGCTGGTGGGAAGGCGGCCCGACGGTCCACGTCATGTTCAACAAGACGGCCTATGATGGCCTGCCGAAGGCCTATCAATCCCTGCTGCGCACCGCCGCCCAGGCGACCGATGCCAACATGCTGCAAAAATACGACTACCTGAACCCGGCGGCCATCAAGCGCGTCGTCGCCGAAGGCGCCAAGCTGCGCCCGTTCAGCACGGAAATCCTCAATGCCTGCTTCGAGAAGTCGAACGAGGTCTATGCCGAAATGGAAGCCTCGAACCCGACTTTCAAGAAGATCTGGGAATCGATCAAGGCCTTTCGCGGCCAGCATTACCTCTACGCCCAGGTCGCGGAATACAGCTACGACGTCTACATGATGACGCAGCAGCGCGCCGGGAAGATCTGATCTTCGCCCACCGTCAAACGAAAACCCCGGAGTGTTGCTCCGGGGTTTTTCTTTTTGAAGGCATAAAGAGCGGCGGCGCTCCCCTCATTTAAACGATGGCGGCTGGCTGAGGTCATTGGCGGGCGGATTGGCCTGCCCGCCATTCTGACCGGCAGGCTTATCATCCAGCGAGCTGCTGCCTGGGAGCTGCAAGCCTGGCAGGCCGAGGCCGCCGCCGTTGTCCTGACCGGGGGTGCCGAAACCCGGCACGTCGATCTTGATCGTGTTGGGATCGATGCCCGTGCCTGAGCCTTTGTAATGCATGACCATCTGCGGGAACATGATTGTCAACGCCACCATCACGATCTGGATACCGACGAAGGGCACCGCTCCCCAATAGATCTGCCCCGTTGTCACCGGCGCCGTGTTCTTGCCCGTCACCTTGTCGAGATAGGGCACCTTTGCCGCGACCGAGCGCAGATAGAACAGCGCGAAGCCGAAGGGTGGATGCATGAAGCTCGTCTGCATGTTGACGCCGAGCAGGACGCCGAACCAGATCAGGTCGATGCCGAGCTTGTCGGCGGCGGGCGCCAGCAGCGGCACGATGATGAAGGCCAGCTCGAAGAAATCGAGGAAGAAGGCCAGCACAAAGACGAGCAGGTTGACGGCGATCAGGAAGCCGACTTCGCCACCCGGCAGCGACACCAGCAGATGCTCTACCCAGACATGGCCGTTGACGCCGTAGAAGGTCAGCGAGAACACCCGCGAACCGATCAGGATGAACAGCACGAAGGACGAAAGCCGTGTCGTCGACGCCAGCGCCGAGCGGATGACGTCCATGTTCAACCGGCCCTTGCCCGCCGCCATGATCAGCGCGCCCACCGCCCCCATCGCACCGCCTTCGGTCGGTGTTGCGATGCCGAGGAAGATGGTGCCGAGCACGAGAAAGATCAGCGCCAGGGGCGGGATCAGTACGATGATCACCTGCTGCGCCAAGCGCGACATCAGGTTGAACTTCATCGTCTTGTCGATGACGGCGATGGCATAGATGAACGCGACACCAACGGTTGCACCGAGAATGTCGGCGTTTTCGCCGTAGATCGGTGTCAGGTAGACATGGGCGGCATAGGCAACGCCGGCGCAGACCAGCAACGCGACGAAGAGCGAGGTGACGCCGGAGCCGAGCGAGCGCGCCTCCTTCGGCAGCGCCGGCATGGAATTGGGCCGGACAATCGACATGATCAGCACGTAGCCCATGTAGAGGCCGGTCAGCACCAGGCCCGGGATCAGCGCACCGGCATACATGTCGCCGACCGAGCGGCCGAGCTGATCGGCCAGCACGATCAGCACCAGCGACGGCGGAATGATCTGCGCCAGCGTGCCGGACGCGGCAATGACGCCGGACGCCACCCGCCGGTCATAGCCATAACGCAGCATGATCGGCAGCGAGATCAGACCCATGGCGATGACCGAGGCGGCAACGACGCCGGTGGTGGCGGCCAAAAGCGCGCCGACGAAGATGACCGCATAGGCAAGGCCGCCGCGGATCGGCCCGAAGAGCTGGCCGACCGTGTCGAGCAGGTCCTCGGCCATGCCGGAGCGCTCCAGCACGATGCCCATGAAGGTGAAGAACGGGATCGCCAGCAGCGTGTCGTTCGACATCACGCCCCAGAACCGATCCGGCAGCGCGTTGAGCAACGGCCAGGACAGGTTGATCGAGCCGCCGGAATAAGGCGCCAGCTCGACGCCGATCCAGAAGAACAGCAGGCCGTTGGCGGCAAGCGCGAAGGCGACGGGATAGCCGATCAGCAGGAAGATGACCAGCGAGGCGAACATGATCGGAGCCATGTTCACGGCAATGAATTCGATCATCAACGCACCTCCCCTGCATGCGTCTCGATATCGAGGGGCGCATGGGTCGGCACATAGGGTGTCGGGTCCTCCATATCGCCGCGCATGATGGCGATCTTCTTGATGATCTCGGAGACACCCTGCAGCGCCAGCAGAAAGAAGCCCGCCAGCAGCAATGCCTTGCCCGGCCAGATGACCAGGCCGCCGGCGCTGGAGGAAACCTCGCCGGACATGACGGACATCCGGACATAGGGCACGAGGTCATAGATCATCAAAAGCACGAAGGGCATGAGAAACAGGCAATGGCCGAGAAGGTCGATCCAGTGCTGCACGCGTCGCGACAGGGAACCGTAGACGATATCGATGCGGATATGCTCGTTCTGCCTAAGTGTATAGGCGGCGGCAAGCATGAAGGCGGCGCCGAACAGATACCACTGCGCTTCCAGCCAGGCATTCGACGAGATGTTGAACATCTTGCGGACGACGGCGTTTCCGGCGCTGACCAAAACGGCGACCAGGATGAGCCAGGAGACCGATTTGCCGATGACCTCCGTGACATGATCTATGAGCCGGCTGAAGCCGAGCAATGCTTTCATGATTTTTCCCCCCGCGGCAGTTTCTTCCCAGGATCCTTTCGCCGCGCACAGGCAGAGTGCCGATTTCACGCTGTCAATCAAGAGCCTAAGCTGGTTTTCCAAGTGTGATGATGGCAGGGTGAGCGTGGCCCTGTGTCGAAGCAGCGTCGCATTTGCGCTTTCCCGCCCTTGCCCACCTCCGACGTTCTGATAAAAGACCATACCAATAATCATACTAATCGAGAGACACCCATGTCCCCCATCAACCTCGCTATCGTCGGCGTCGGCAAGATTGTCCGCGACCAGCATCTTCCGTCCATCGCCAACAATGCGGATTTCAAACTGGTTGCCACGGCAAGTCGCCATGGCACGGTCGAAGGCATCCAATCCTTCACCACCATCGAGGCCATGCTGGACGCGGTTCCCGAGATCGATGCTGTTTCGCTCTGCATGCCGCCGCAATATCGCTACGAGGCCGCCTACAAGGCACTCCAGGCCGGCAAGCATGTTTTCCTGGAAAAGCCGCCGGGCGCGACGCTGAGCGAGGTCGCCGATCTTGAGGCGCTCGCAAAGGCAAAGGGCGTTTCGCTGTTTGCAAGCTGGCATTCGCGCTACGCACCCGCCGTCGAAGCGGCCAAGACCTTCCTCGACGCGACGACGATCAAGAGCGCGCATGTGATCTGGAAGGAAGATGTACGCCACTGGCATCCGAACCAGGAATGGATCTGGCAGGCCGGCGGTCTCGGTGTCTTCGATCCGGGCATCAACGCACTGTCGATCGTCACCCACATCCTGCCGCCACTCTTCCTGACCGGCGCCGTGCTGGAATTTCCCGAAAACCGCGATTCGCCGATTGCCGCCGATTTGCAGTTCAAGAGCGGCCGGGGACTTCCGGTTCATGCCGAATTCGACTGGCGCCAGACCGGTAAGCAGAGCTGGGACATCGTCGCCGAAACCGAAGCGGGCCAGATGGTGCTCTCCGAAGGCGGCTCGAAGCTTTCCGTCAACGGCGAACTGACATTCACCGCGCCGGAGGCCGAATATCCCTCGCTCTACCGCCGCTTCGCCGAGATCGTCAAAGCCGGCACATCCGATGTCGACCTCGCACCGCTACGCCACGTCGCCGATGCCTTCATGCTTGGCAAGCGCAAGTTCGTCGAGGCTTTCCACGACTGAGCTTCATTGACCGGTGAGATGCGCCGCGCGCCATGTTATAGAGTGGCGCATCTTCATTTGTCAGGGAGATCGGAATGTCCTCGGAAGGCGACGATAGCTTCGGATTAGGCGTCGGGAACAAGTGTGTCACGCTTGCCGAGTCGAATGCCCGATGGCTGGAAGCCTACCGGCTGGAGGAAGCTGGCATTCGTCGGGCACTCGGCGATCTCGCTCTCGATATCCAGCATATCGGAAGCACGTCGATCCCTTCGATCAAGGCCAAGCCGATCATCGATATCGCCGTCGGCGTCAGACGCTTTGAAGACGGTTTGGCGTGCATCCCGCTGATGGAAGAGATCGGCTACGATTATGCCGGCACCGATATCGTTCCCGACGATCATATTTTCGGCCGCGGCGTCAAGGGCGAGACGCGCACGCATCTCGTTCATATCGTTGAATATAATAGCCCCAACTGGAATCAGTGGCTTCTGTTTCGCGACAGGCTCCGCGCCAATCCCGATGTGGCACTGGCCTATGAAATGCTGAAGATCGACCTGGCCGGCAAATATGCCGACAATCGCGCCGCCTATACGGCATCGAAGAAAGATTTTATCGAAAAGGTTCTCGCCGTGTACGGCGATTAAGCCCCTACCTAATCCCCGAGGGGAGAAGGAGAGGCATCACGCTTTCTTCTCCCAGCGCCCTTCCTGGGTCTGCTGCCAATAGGTGAGACTATGCCCCTCGCCCTTCAGCTTCTTCCACTGCGCGCGGGCGCCTTCCAATTGTTCCTGATCGTAGCCGTCGAAAATAAAGACGGCGCGTTGGTAGGTCTCGATATCGGCGGCTTCGGCGCCGTCGATGAAGAAGCGGACGCTGGCGTTGTTCAGATTGTCCGGCGAGACGGTCAAGAGGACAGGCTGCTGGTCCGCCATCTCGCTTTCGTCCGTGCCATGCGGCAGGAAGCTGTCTTCGCGATAGATCCAAAGATGGGTGTCGAGCGCATCGCGCCTGGCCGGCTCGCGTGTCTGGATGGCGACCTGCCAGCCGCGCTCGACACTCTTGTCGATCAGCGGCGGCAGGGCATCTTCGAGCTTCGATTCCGTCAGGTGGTAGAAGAGAACGTCGGTCATGCCGCCTCTCCTATCTCAAACATGCTCGAAGGTCACGATTCGTAGTTCTCGCGAACCAGTTCGTCGAGCAGGCGCACGCCGAAGCCCGAACCCCAGGACTGGTTGATCTCGTCCAGGGTCGAGCCCATCGCCGTGCCGGCAATGTCGAGATGCGCCCAGGGCGTTTCCTGCACGAAGCGCTTAATGAACTGGGCGGCGGTGATCGAGCCGGCATAGCGGCCGCCGGTATTCTTCATGTCGGCAAACTTGCTGTCGATCATCTTGTCGTAGTCCTTGCCAAGCGGCATGCGCCACAGGCGTTCGTTGGTGACAAGGCCGGCGGCGGTGAGCTGGTTTGCCAGCTGGTCGTCATTGCTGAACAGGCCGGCCTGCAAATTGCCGAGTGCCACCAGGATAGCACCAGTCAAGGTCGCCAGATTGATCATGAACTGCGGCTTGAAGCGGTCATTGGTGTACCAAAGCGCGTCGCAGAGCACGAGCCGGCCTTCGGCGTCCGTATTGATGATCTCGATCGTCTGGCCGGACATGGATGTGACGATATCGCCCGGACGCTGGGCATTGCCATCGGGCATGTTTTCGACCAGGCCGATGACGCCGATGGCGTTGACCTTGGCGCCACGGGCAGCAAGCGTATGCATCAGGCCGGTGACGGCGGCGGCCCCGCCCATGTCGCCCTTCATGTCTTCCATGCCGGCGGCGGGCTTGATGGAAATGCCGCCGGTGTCGAACACGACACCCTTGCCGATGAAGGCGACCGGCTTTTCCTTCGCCTTGCCGCCCTTCCATTGCATGATCACCAGGCGCGGCGGACGCACGGAACCCTGCGCCACGCCAAGCAGCGCGCCCATGCCGAGCCGGCGCATCTCACGCTCCGTCAATATCTCCACTTCGACGCCAAGTTTCTCCAGCGCCTTGGCCTTGGCGGCGAACTCGACCGGGCCGAGAATGTTCGGCGGCTCGTTGACGAGATCGCGAGCGAGGATAACGCCGCCGGCAATCGCTTCCGAGGCACCGAAAAGCTTCTTTGCGGCTGCGGCATCCGGGGTGACGATGGTGACCTTCACGGATTTCTGCGCACCGTTCTTGTCCTCGTCGTCGCTCTTCTTCGTCTTGTATGTGTCGAAGCTGTAAGCCCGTAGCAGCATGCCGAGCGCAAAATCGGCAGCAGCCTTGCCTCCGGCCTCAGCGCCGGGCATATCGATGAAGATCGCGGCCTTGTCGACATTGCGGATCCGCGCCGCGGCGCCGCCGCCGAGCTTCAGCCAGTCATGCGCGTTGAGTTCCTTCGCCTTGCCGGTGCCGATGACAACGATCCGGTCGACCGGCGACCCCTCGGGCGCGACGATATCGAGGCTCGACAGACCCTTGGCGGTGAAACGGGCGATGCGTGCGGCCTTGGCGAAAACATTCGCCGGATCGGCGCTTGCGGCCCCCGCCGGCAATTCGCTGTCCGTGTCTTTCAGGAGAATGGCAAGACCGCCATTGAGTCGAACCGTTTTGGCAAAGGAAATCTCGAATTTCACAGACATTTCTGCTCCGATGGATATGCATATTACAAAATGGAATTATAGCCCTAGATCATTCAAGCTTTTCCCATCGAATACAAGCTTTGGCGAGATATTCAGCAAAAGAAGCGCCTTTTTCCGCCTTCAAATCCTTGTCATCTATTGTCGCTAGCCTATCGGCGTGCGCCTTTTGTGCCGCCGCCTGCCCGGCGTTATCATTGACCGGAACACCACCTTGATCATTGATTTCAATAGCTTCGATCGCCAGGACCGTTTTCCCGAGATCCTGCAGCCTCGCACTGCGGGCGATGCATTCGTCGCTCTCTTCTGCTTGTGGTGGATATTGCTCGGACTGTTTTCGATTTTTCCACAGATCGATCTCGCCATAGCCAATATATTCTTCCTGCCGGAACAATGCATCGTCCCCGCCAGGTTCGGTCAGGTCTGCGGCATTTTCCCGTATGGTGACGATCCGCATATGCGCCTGCTCAGGGAGATATTCTTCCAGCTCCCCTATATCGTCGCCGCCGTCCTCTGTTGGATGCTGATCCAGTGCGGGCAGCAGCACGGCGCAACCTTCAAGACGTTGCGGGACCGCAATCTGAAGGTCGCACTCGGTTCGCTGCTTCTCGGCCCCGTGCTGATCGTCAATCTCTGGCTCAAGGCGTTTTCGGGCCGTCCACGGCCACGGCAGACCGACCTCTTCGGCGGCACGTTCGATTTCGTTCATGCCGGCTCCTTTGCCGGAAAATGCGTCAGCAATTGCTCCTTCATTTCCGGCGAAGCTGCCGCCGCCGGCTGGCTGTTCTGCCTGATCTTCATCATCCCACAGCCGGCCCGCACCGCCCTTGCGCCGCCGATCGCGGTCGTTTCTATCCTCATACCAGCCCTCAGAGTGGCCTTCGGAAGCCACTATCTGTCGGATGCCGTGCTTGGCTGGCTCTCTTCTCTTGTCATATTCACCGCGCTTATGGCCCTCTCCCAAACAACACACAGCAGAAGAATCTCAGAAAATTAACGAATTTTTTGCGAGTGGGTTGTCGCCAAAAAAACGCAAACAGCGTAGAGGAGGATGAATCTCTGCCGGCTCGCCCGATGGAGCGTTGCGTTTAAGGGCCGGCATGAAGTTATTCGAAACATATATCGTACGGCGTGTCGGCATGATGTTCCTGGTAGCCCTGCTGCCGGTGCTCGCGATTATATGGACGACTCAGGTACTGCAGCGCATCAATCTCGTGACCGATAGCGGTCAGTCGATTGGTTCGTTCGCAACGCTTGCGACCCTTATTCTGCCTACCATCATTCCCGTCGTTTTGCCGTTCGCATTGGTCATCGGCATCACGCAGACCCTAACCGCGATGAACAGCGATTCGGAGCTGACCGTCATGGAAGCGGCCGGCGCGAGGCGGAGCATCATCATCCGCCCGATCATGATTCTCGCCATAGCGATCAGCGTCTTCTCCTTCCTCGTTGATAATATGGTGGAACCGAAGGCCCGCGTCGCCGCCCGGCAAATGGTCGCGGAAGCCTATGCCGACCTGCTCTCGACCGTGATCGAGGAGAAGAATTTCCGGCGCATCGAAGACGGGCTCTACGTGCAGATCACCCAGCGCATGTCGGGGCGAATCCTGAAGGGGCTGTTCGTGGTGGATTCGCGCGATCCCGCTTTCGATCTCATCTATTATGCCAAGGAAGGCGCCGTCGACGCGAGCGGTTCATCGCTGCTGATGAAGGACGGCGAAGTCCACCGCAAGACATCCGATGGCAACGTCTCCGTCATCAAATTCGATTCCTATTCCTTCGATCTTTCCGACATGACGCAGAGCCGTGGTCAGGCGACCCTTCGCGCCGGCGATCGTAGCCTCGGATTCCTGCTCGATCCAGATCCTAACGATGCGGATTATAAAGCCAAACCGGCGGGGTACCGCTCCGAATTGCACCGTCGCCTCACCGATTGGGCACTCCCGGCCATTTTTGCTCTTATATCCCTGGTTATCGCCGGCGATGCGCGATCCCATCGCGAGGCGCGGCTGCATCCCATGGTATCGGCGCTCACTATCGCCTTCGCATTGCGCTGGGCGGATTTTTACGCGGCCAACCAGATCGAGACGGCGCCCTATTTCGTCGGCATCCTCTATGCGATCAACATTGGCGCGACGCTGATTGCGATCTTCCTGCTGTTCAGAAGCCGAAGGATGACCATGCCGGTGTCGATCCGCAATCGTTTCGGCAGCTGGCGGCAGAAGATCCAGGAGCGCCTCCCGACACCCGGCAGCTCGAATGGGAGCGGCGCATGATCTTCAGCACGCTCGGCCGCTACTTCTTCACGCGCTACATCATCACGACGCTCTGGTTTTTCCTCGGCGTCACCTCGCTCGTGTATCTGATCGACTTCAGCGAGACCGCTGGCCGGCTCGCTGGCCTTCCGGGGTATACGGTCCGCATCGGCCTGCTGATGACAGCGGTCAGGTTGCCGTTCATCATGCAGCAGACGGTGCCGTTCATCGCCCTGTTCGTCGGCATGACCGTGCTGATCGCGCTCAATCGCCGCCGCGAACTGGTGATCGCACGCGCGGCCGGCATTTCCGTCTGGCAGTTCATGACGCCTTTCGTGGTCGGCGCCTTCTGCGTCGGCTTGCTGACCATGTTTGCCCTCAATCCGGTTGCGGCATGGGGTCAGCGGCAGGCGGAGACAATGGAAGCCGATCTGCGTGGCGACCCGTCCTATCGCAATACACTTTCCATTCCGTGGCTGCGTCAGTCGGATGGCAAAAGCGACATCATCATCGGTGCCAAAGCCGTTCTCAACAACGGCACGACGCTGATGAACGTTGTCTTTATCCACTTCGATTCACAGGGAAATATCATTCTGAGGCAGGATGCCCAGTCGGCTAACTTGGAAAATGGTTACTGGCTTCTTAACGGTGTCGTCGAGCGCGCGCCTGGCGAAATTCCCGTTCACAAAACCACGACACAGGTTCGTACGAATCTGAAACAGGATTTCGTCTCCGAGCGCTTGGCGCAGCCGGAAACCATTGCTTTTTATGATCTTTCTAATCGAATAAAGATTGCTAAGTCCTTTGGCATCTCAACCAAGGCGCTTGAAACGCAATTTCATTCGCTGCTATCACAGCCATTCCTTTTGGTGGCAATGACGCTGATCGCAGCAACCGTGTCCCTAAAATTCAGTAGATTCAACCAATCGCGCTCCGTGATTCTGGGTGGAATCCTCTCAGGCTTCGTGCTTTATGTTGTCACCGTGCTTGTAAAGGCATTTGGGAGCAGCGGAGTGGTTCCTCCCTTCGTGGCGACATGGATACCCGTGGTCGTCGCTTTGGCATTCGGAGCAACGATCCTGCTTCATCAGGAGGACGGCTAGTGGCGGGCGACCGCAAGAGTATCAGAAAGTTTGTAGCTGCCCTTGTTACGGGCACGGCTGCATGCGCGTATATCATGAGCCCGGCCGTATCTTACGCCCAGGCCACCAACAATAATGGCGGCGCCGGTGCTGCGACCGCTCCTGTAAAGGTCAATGTACCCGACGGCTCCAAGCTGATCCTTTCGTCCAACGAATTGGTCTATAACAAGGACAACCAGATCGTCACCGCCACCGGTGCCGTGCAGATCAACTATGGCGGCTACAAAATGGTCGCCCAGAAGGTTGAATATAATCAAAAGTCCGGCCGGATGACGGCAATCGGCAATGTCGAGCTGATCAGCCCAGACGGCAATCGCATGTACGGTGACAAAATGGATGTCACCGATAGCTTCTCCGACGGTTTCGTCAACGCCCTGCGCATCGAAATGCCGGACAATACCCGCATGGCCGCCGAAAAGGGCGAGCGTGTCGGCGGAACGCAGTTGATTCTGACGAAGGGCGTTTATACCGCCTGTCAGTCCTGCTCCGAAAAAGGCCGTGCGCCGCTGTGGCAGGTCAAGGCACAGCGCGTGGTGCAGAACGGCGTGACGCATACCGTCCGCCTCGAGCATGCTCGCTTCGAACTGTTCGGCCAACCGATCGCCTATATTCCGTGGATCGAAGTTCCGGACAACACGGTTAAGCGCAAGTCCGGCTTCCTGTTTCCGTCGGCGAGCATGTCCGAACACCTCGGCTTCGGTCTGAAGGTTCCGTACTATTACGTTATCTCGCCGAGCATGGACGCGACGGTCAGCGCCACCGGCTACACGAACCAGGGCCTCCTGCTCGAGGGCGAATTCCGGCAACGTCTTGAAAACGGCACGCATGTTCTCCGCGTCGCCGGCATCAACCAGATGAACCCCGAATCATTCACCGCCAATACCAGCGATTCCGAGCACAAGGCTCGCGGCATGATCTCCTCCAAGGCGGATTTCACGATCAATCCTCGCTGGACATTCGGCTGGGATGTCATGGCGCAGAGCGACAATAACTTCTCACGCACCTATGGGCTGGATGGCCTCAACCAGAGCACCCATACCAACCAGGCCTATCTGACCGGTCTCGGCAAGCGCAATTATTTCGATATGCGCGCCTTCTATTACGACGTCCAGGACACTGATGATAACAGCACCGCCGAAAAGCAGCAGGCTGTCGTCTATCCGAGCATCGACTATCACTATGTCGACCCGAAGTCTGTCTATGGCGGTGAGCTGTCGGCGACGATGAACTTCACGCACCTGTCGCGTGACAAGACGTCCGTGCTCGATAATGTCGCAAGTCTTGGGGATAATCCGCTTGATCCTAGGCTGAATGACCGTTACCTCGGTCTTTCGGGAGACTATACGCGCCTGAGCACCGAGGTGCAGTGGCAGCGTACCTTCACCACGGATCAGGGCCTGGTTTTGACACCGCTGGCGGCACTTCGCGGCGACGTCTATGGCCTCGACATGGATGCGCCTGGAGCTGGCACTTATTCCGGCAATTACGACACGAGCGACTATGCCACGCGTGGTATGGCGACGTTGGGCCTTGAAGCGAAGTATCCCTTCCTCGTCACCACCAGGAACAGCACGCATGTGTTCGAGCCGATCGCGCAGCTCTATGTGCGTCCGGACGAGCAGCTTGCCGGAGAGCTGCCGAATGAGGACGCTCAGAGCTTTGTCTTCGATGCGACCAATCTGTTCGATCGTGACAAGTTCTCGGGCTTCGACCGTGTTGAAGGCGGCACACGCGCCAATGTCGGTTGGCGCTATACCGGCAGCTTCGACAGTGGTTACAAGTTGCAGCATATCTTCGGCCAATCCTTCCAGCTTGCCGGCCGCAATTCCTTCGCCGAGAGCGATCTTGCCGGTGTCGGCGCGGATTCGGGACTTGAAACCACCCGCTCCGACTATGTGACCATGTTTGGCCTCACCACGCCGCAGGGAATTTCACTTTCGCAGTCCTATCGTTTCGACGAGAAGGATTTCGCGTTCCGCCGCGGCGATACCACGGTCGGCTTCGCCAACGATGTCTTCCAGACCTCCGCGACCTACACCCATATTGCAGCACAACCGCAATATGGCTTCACCTCGGATCAGGATGAAATCCAGACGCGCGCCCAGGTCAAGTTCAAGGAATATTGGTCGGTGTTCGGTACGGTGAATTATGACATCAACGATAGCGAGATCACCCGCCAGGGCGTCGGACTCTCCTATGAGGACGAATGCACGATCTTCAGCATTTCCTTCCTGAACAAGAAGGATTCGACGGATGCATCGGCAAGCAACTGGTCGGTCGGTGCCAGGATAACGTTCCGCACGCTCGGTGACGTCAATCTCGGCAATACCCAGGACGCCACGTTCTGATCCATCAAACTCAAAAAGAGGGCCGGCACCCCAGCCGGCCCTTTTTGTTTGAAACCGCCCGGCACTCTCCTCCCCGTCATTGTTTCGCCGCAAGGATTTTGCAATTCGTCGTGCTTGTTGTAGACATGTGGCGCAAAATTGCCGTATTGCGCGAACGGCGTCCCGATGTGACGCAGTGCGGATAAGGACCTTTGGGAAGGGGTAATTGATGTTCTCTGGAAAGACACCGATACGCGCTGTGCTATTCGGAGCCGCGGCGCTGATCATGGCTACGTTCGCCATGCCGAGCAGCGACGTTGCTTTCGCCGCAAGCGAGGTGAAGGTCGTTGTCAACAACTCGGTGATCACCTCGGGCGATATCGCCAAGCGTGTCAACTTCCTCAAATTGCAACACCAAAAGGGCGACCTCAACAAGCTGGCGCAGGAACAGCTTGTCGACGAGACGCTGAAGCGCGCTGAAATCTCCCGCGTGCGCATGTCGGTATCAACGTCAGACGTCGACAGCGCCTTTGGCCGCTTCGCCGCGAGCAACAAGATGTCGCCGCAGCAGCTTGGCCAGATCCTCGACAAGATGGGTGTTGGCGTCGATCACTTCAAATCCTATGTCGCCGTCTCCATGAGCTGGCCGCGCGTCGTCAACGCCCGCTTCGGCTCCGGTAACGCCAACCGCTTGTCGAACGACGACCTCGTGACGCGCATGACGGAAAACAAGACGAAGCCGGTCACCACGGAATATTTCCTGAAACAGATCGTCTTCGTTGTCCCGGCCGCGAAACGAAATGCCATCCTCAACCAGCGCAAGTCCGAGGCTGAAGCCTCGCGAGCCAAGTTCCCAGGCTGCGATCAGGCGAAGGTCTTTGCCGCGACCATGCGTGACGTTTCCGTCCAGGATCTCGGTCGCGTGCTTGCCCCCGATCTTCCTGAAATCTGGAAGCCAATGCTCGAAAAGGCCCAAGGCAACACGACAAGCCCTGTCGTCACCGATCGCGGCGTTGAATATGTCGCCATCTGCTCGCAGCGTCAGGTGAACGACGACGTTGCCGCCGCCGCCGTCTTCCGCGCCGAAGACATCGGCAAGGCCGGTGCACAGGGCGTTAGCGCCAACGACAAGAAGTATATGGACGAACTGCGCTCCAAGGCGCAGATTCTCTATCGCTGATTGCCGCGATGCCGCAGCACCCTTCCCGCCCCCTCGCGCTGACGCAAGGGGACCCAGCAGGCATCGGACCTGACATTACGCTCGCCGCCTGGCTCCGCCGCGGCGAGCTTTCCCTGCCGCCTTTCCTCTTTCTCGGCGACCCGAAAGTCCTTGCGGCGCGCGCCCTGCAATTGAACCTGGATGTCCCCTTGCGGGAAACCGACGCATCGACGGCTATTGGCGTCTTTGCCGAAGCACTGCCGGTACTGCCGATCGCCGCCGGCATGACCGTGGTCGCCGGCGAACCGCATGTCGCGACGGCCAAGGGGACGATTGCGGCCATCGAAACGGCGGTGTCGCTCAGCATGAATGGCGACACATCCGCCGTCGTTACCAATCCGATCGCGAAATCGGTCCTCTACGATGCCGGCTTCGGCTTTCCCGGCCATACCGAATTCCTAGCCGACCTTGCGGCGCGTGCGACCGGCAAGCCGGTAATACCGGTGATGATGCTGGCCGGGCCGAAATTGCGGGCCATACCGGTCACCATTCATATCCCGCTGAAGGACGTGCCGGCAGCGTTGACGGCCGATCTGATCATCGAAACCTGCCGGATCACTGATCACGACCTCAGAACCCGCTTTGGCATTGCCAAGCCGCGGCTGGCGATCGCCGGTCTCAATCCACATGCCGGCGAGAGCGGCGCGATCGGCAAAGAGGATGAGGAGATCATCCGCCCAGCGATCAAGGTACTCCGTAACGAGGGCATCGATGCCTTCGGACCCCTTCCCGCCGACACGATGTTCCATGACGATGCGCGCCGTCGCTATGACGTTGCCATCTGCATGTATCATGATCAGGCTCTGATCCCCGCCAAGGCGCTTGGCTTCGACGATTCCGTCAATGTCACGCTCGGTCTTCCCTTTGTCCGCACCTCGCCGGACCACGGCACGGCCTTCGGCATTGCCGGCAAGGGCGTCGCCAAGGAGGATAGCCTCGTGGCCGCCCTCAAGCTGGGAAACGAGATTAGCAACGCAACGGGAAGCAATCGCTGATGGCTGCACTCGACGGCCTGCCCCCGCTTCGCGATGTGATCCAGCGCCATGGCCTTGATGCGCGCAAGGCGCTCGGCCAGAATTTTCTGCTCGACCTCAATCTGACCCAGAAGGTTGCCCGCACCGCCGGATCGCTGGAAGGCGTTACTGTCTTCGAAGTCGGACCCGGACCGGGTGGGCTGACGCGCGCCATCCTGGCGCTCGGAGCCGCCAAGGTCATCGCCGTGGAGCGTGACGCGCGCTGCCTGCCGGCGCTGGCCGAAATCGCCGATCACTATCCCGGCCGGCTGGAGGTCATCGAGGGCGATGCCTTGAAGACGGATTTCGCGGCGCTGGTGCCGGAAGGCCCAGTGAAGATCATCGCCAACCTGCCCTATAATGTCGGCACGCAGCTGCTGGTGAACTGGCTACTGCCGGGCAATTGGCCGCCCTTCTGGCAATCGCTGACGCTGATGTTCCAGAAAGAGGTCGGCCAGCGGATCGTCGCCGACGAGGATGACGATCACTACGGCCGTCTCGGCGTTCTCTGCGGCTGGCGCACGCAGGCGCACATGGCCTTCGACGTGTCGCCGCAGGCCTTCACGCCGCCGCCGAAGGTGACCTCAACGGTGGTGCATCTGACGCCTAGGGAAAACCCGATCCCCTGCGCCGTCGACAAGCTGGAAAAGGTAACACTGGCCGCCTTCGGCCAGCGTCGCAAGATGCTGCGGCAGAGCCTGAAATCGCTCGGTGGCGAAACGCTGCTGCAGAAGGCCAATATCGACCCGCAGCGACGCGCCGAAACGCTCTCCGTCGAGGAGTTCTGCAGGTTGGCGAATTGTCTCTGATCTAATCAGAGTCTCCGATCGGGATCAGAGCTTCGGCGTTTCTTCCAGAAGACCGCGCACGAAATCGAACATGCCGTGACGACGGTCGCGGCGCAGGCGCTCGGCTTTGACGATCGACTGAACGGCGTCGAAGGCGGCATTCAGGTCGTCGTTGATGATGACATAGTCATATTCCCGCCAATGAGCGATCTCGGATCGCGAATTGGCAAGCCGCGTGGCGATCACCTCCTCGGAATCCTCGGCGCGACGGTGCAGGCGCGATTGCAGTTCCGTCATGGTCGGCGGCAGCACGAAGATGGAGACGACATCGGCGGGCATCTTCTCCTGAAGCTGCTGTGCGCCCTGCCAGTCGATGTCGAAGAGCATGTCGCGGCCCTCGGCCATCGCCGTTTCCACCGGCTCGCGCGGCGTGCCGTAGAAATTACCGTGCACCTCGGCCCATTCGAGGAGCGAATCGGAATCGCGAAGCCGTTCGAATTCCCGCTGCGAGACGAAGTGATAGTGCACGCCGGCGATCTCGCTCGGCCGGCGTTGCCGCGTTGTGACGCTGACGGAAAGACCGACGTGCTTATCGGTGTCCAACAGCGTGCGCGCGATGGTCGATTTTCCCGCGCCCGACGGCGAGGAAATGGCCAGCATCAGCCCCCGGCGGGCAATGGGAATGGAAGTGGATATCGCCGGCTTCATGGCCTACTCCAAATTCTGGACTTGTTCGCGGAACTGGTCGATGACCACTTTCAATTCGATACCGGCGGCGGTCACAGCCGCGGCATTCGATTTCGAACAGATAGTATTCGATTCCCGGTTAAATTCCTGTGCAAGGAAATCAAGCTTGCGTCCGACCGGTCCGCCCTTGGCTATGAGGTCGCGGGCAGCAGCCACATGCGCCTTCAGCCGGTCGATCTCCTCGCGCAGGTCTGCCCTGGTAGCGATGAGCGCGGCCTCGGCATGCAGTCTGTCGCGATCGAGGCTGGCGGCACCCTCGAGGAGCATGGAGACCTGCGTTGCCAGCTTCGCGGCAATCTCCTGCTGCGAACGCGAAGGATCGCGCTCCACCGTGGCCGTCAGTGCCTCTATCGTGGCGACTTGGCCGAGCAGGATCTGACCGAGTGCCCGGCCCTCCTGGCCGCGCATATCGCTGAGATCGCCAAGTGCCGCATCGAGGCCCGCCATGATGTCGGCATCTCGCGCCGTAAGCACGTCTTCGCTCTCCTCGGCTTCCTTGAACTCCACGATGCCGCGAATGCCGAGCAGCGTGTCCAGCCGCAGCGGCGCGGGATCGATGATGCCCGTCAGCTGGTCGCGAAGTGCCAGCACGGTTGCCAGCGCACCCTGATTGACGACGGCTTCGACCCGGCTTTCATCGACGGACACGGAGAGGCCAACCTGGAGATTGCCGCGTGAAAACCTGTCGGTGATCAGCTTGCGCACATCAATTTCCAGGCGCTCCAGCCCCGGCGGCAGACGCAAGCGGACGTCGAGGCCTTTGCCATTGACGGATCGCAGCTCCCATGCCCAGCGAGAGCGCCCGCTCGTTCCTTCACGCCGGGCAAAACCGGTCATGGACTGCAGCACCATGCAAGCCTCCGAAGATTATGATCCGCCATCCGCCGAAAATCAGCGTATCGCGGACGATTGTAACGTGAGTCCGCCCATGCGTCCCATTGAAAGCACGGCGCGGGCCAAGGATCAGTTCGTCTTCTTTTTCTGCTGTGTGCCGGTAGCAGCGCCGGAACCGGCGGTAGCGGCGGCGCCATCGTCCGGCTGACCATCGACCGCGATCGCGCTCGGGTCTTCACCCTTCTCCGCAACGAGCTTGCGCCAGCGCTTGACATTGGCATTGTGCTCTTCCAGCGTTGCGGCAAAGACATGCCCACCGGTGCCGTCAGCAACGAAATAGAGGTCCTGCGTCTTCCAGGGATTGGCAACAGCTTCCAATGCATCTCGGCCTGGATTGGCAATCGGCGTCGGCGGCAAGCCCTTGATGATATAGGTGTTGTAGGATGTCTCTTTCTTCAGGTCCGACTGGAAGATCGGCCGGTCAGCCGGCTTTCCATCGCCACCGAAGAGACCGTAGATGATCGTCGGATCGGATTGCAGACGCATGCCCTTGCCAATGCGGTTCAGGAAGACCGAGGCGACATGAGCGCGCTCATCCGCCAGACCGGTCTCCTTTTCGACGATCGAGGCCAGCGTCACGAATTCCTGCTTGTTGGCAAGCGTCAGGCTCGGATCGCGCTTCTCCCAGATCTGATCGACGAGCTTCTCCTGCGCCCCCGCCATCTGCTGGACAATCTCCGTCCGCTTGGTGCCGCGCGTGAATTTATAGGTGTCGGGTCGCAGGCTGCCTTCCGCCGGCAGCGCCGACGGCAGATCGCCTTCGAGCACGGTATCGGCCTGCAACTTGTTGAATATCTGGCGCACCGTCAGCCCTTCCGGCAGGGTCACCGAATAAAGGATCGACTTGCCGGATTTCAGCAGTTCCATGATGTCCTTCATGGAAGCGCCGGCCTTGATCTCGTATTCGCCGGACCGCAACGTCTCGCCATCATGCAGATAGGTGGTCGTCAGATAGCGAAAAATGCGAGCGTCGGAGATGATGTTGTTCGCTTCGAGTCGATTGGAGATTTCGGCGAGACCAGCGCCGTTGCGCACGATGAAATTGCTGTTGGTCGTCAGAGGCCCTGGGCTTTGATAGGCAGAGATGGCGTAATAGGCGCCGATGATCGCGAGAGCGATGACAAAGACAACCAGCGTCATCAAAAAGTTCAGGAAGATCACCATCTGGCTGCGGGCCTTGCGCGAGCGCTTTGGCGGATCCGGAACACGCTCCGGACGCAGCGCTTCACTGGCCGATTTCGGGATGATCGGCCCCTTCTGCCCGTTCGGAGTTCCGTTGCTCTGGTTAGTATCGCTCACCGGCAATCCCTTCATTTTGTCGTTGCCTGCTCTTTGGCCAAGCAATGCGGCAAAAAGCAGGTTCAGGAGATAAAGCGGAGCCTGATGGAGCTCCGCTTTCGACCGATCAGACATTACCGCAACAGCATCTGGTGAGATGCGTGAAGGACGCGGCAACATTCAAGGGTGCTCATAGCCTTGCCGAAAAGCCCTCCCGCCTTTCGGATTTAGGCGCAGTTATTATGCCTCGTAGCGCCGCAGGACAAGCGACGCATTCGTACCGCCGAATCCGAAGGAATTCGACAATGCGACATTGATCTCCCGCTTGCGGGCCTTGTGCGGAACGAGATCGATCGCCGTCTCACGCTCCGGATTGTCGAGATTCAGCGTCGGTGGGGCGACATTGTCGCGAATGGCGAGGACAGAGAAGATTGCCTCGATTGCGCCGGCAGCCCCGAGAAGATGGCCGGTCGCGGACTTGGTCGATGACATCGAGATCCTGGACGCGGCGTCGCCGACCAGCCGCTCGACGGAGCCGAGCTCGATCGTGTCGGCCATGGTCGAGGTGCCATGCGCATTGATATAGTCGACATCCGCCGGTGTCAGACCGGCGCGCTTCAGGGCCGATGTCATGCAGCGGAACGCGCCCTCGCCGTCCGCGGACGGAGCGGTGATGTGATAGGCGTCGCCGGAAAGACCGTAGCCGACCACTTCGGCGTAGATCTTGGCGCCGCGCGCCTTGGCGTGTTCCAGCTCTTCCAGAACGACGATGCCGGCGCCCTCGCCCATGACGAAACCGTCGCGGTCGCGGTCGTAGGGGCGCGACGCCTTCTGCGGATCATCATTGTAGTCCGTCGACAACGCCTTGCAGGCGGCAAAGCCGGCAAGCGAGATACGACAGACCGGCGCTTCGGCGCCGCCGGCAACCATGACGTCGGCATCGCCGAGCATGATCAGGCGCGCTGCGTCGCCAATGGCGTGCGCGCCGGTCGAACAGGCGGTTACGACGGCGTGGTTCGGACCGCGCAGCTTGTGGCGGATCGAAACCTGGCCGGAAACGAGATTGATGAGACGTCCAGGAATGAAGAAGGGCGAAATGCGCCGCGGGCCCTTGTCGCGCAGCGTATAGCCGGCCTCGACAATGCCTTCCAGGCCACCG
Source organism: Martinezella rhizogenes (assembly GCF_000799715.1). Lineage (GTDB taxonomy): Bacteria > Pseudomonadota > Alphaproteobacteria > Rhizobiales > Rhizobiaceae > Rhizobium > Rhizobium rhizogenes_C. The sequence continues at coordinate 108,443 of NZ_JUHG01000018.1, read as the reverse complement.
ATGCCCGAGCCGATCATGACGCCCGTCGCGATCTGGTCTTCATCCGAGGTCGGATGCCAGCCGGCGTCGGCCAATGCCATGTCGGCGGCCGCCATGCCGTAAATGATGAAAGGGTCGACCTTGCGCTGTTCCTTGGGTTCCATCCAGTCGTCGGCATTGAATGTGCCGTCGCTGCCATCACCGACCGGAACGCGGCAAGCAATCTTTGCGGGGAGGTCTTCGACCTCGAATTCCGTCACGAGACGTGCGCCGTTGTGCCCGGCGATCAAGCGCGACCACGACACCTCCGTGCCACAGCCCAAAGGAGATACCATGCCGGTACCCGTGATAACGACACGTCTCATCGCCTGCAGACCCCCGTCCTCTTATGCCATGCGTATAAATATGGAACGCCCGACCTTGCCGGACGAAATAGGGCGGACTCCAAGAGCCCGCCCATCAAAAAGCGCAAATGATTAGGCCTGGGCCTTTTCAATGAACTTTACCGCGTCGCCGACCGTCAGGATCGAGTCGGCAGCGTCGTCGGGGATTTCAACGCCGAATTCTTCTTCAAAGGCCATGACCAGTTCGACGGTGTCGAGCGAGTCTGCGCCGAGGTCGTCGATGAAGCTAGCGCCTTCAACAACCTTGTCGGCGTCAACGCCAAGATGATCAATAACAATTTTCTTTACGCGTTCTGCGGTATCGCTCATGTCGGTTTCCTCGACTTTATGTCCTGATCAGAATGTCGTCTGACATTCCTACCCTGTTCAAAGCCTGCAACGCCCCTATTGGCGCCGCTGGCAAATCTGTTCAACCCCGCCCTGAGATCCGGCCCGGCCGCCTTATACGCGGCACAGTCCTTCTACATTTTCGGGGCGACTGTTCACAGTCATGGCCCGCTTAACACGGTTTAAGTCTGTCGCAAAGCCAGAAAATCGCCACTTCTGCGTTGCTCAACATGCTATTGGAGGGAAAGTTCCCGCCAATAGACTTTTCCATTTCAGATCATCGCCATGCCGCCGTTAACGTGGATCGTCTGGCCGGTGACATAGCTCGCCTCGGAGGAAGCAAGATAAGCGACGGCGGATGCGACTTCGGCGCCGTTGCCCATGCGCTTCATGGGAATAGCCCCCATGATCGCTTCCTTCTGCTTGTCGTTGAGCTTGCCGGTCATGGCGCTTTCGATAAAGCCTGGGGCGACGCAATTGACTGTCACGTTGCGGGTCGCAATCTCCTGCGCCAGCGATTTGGTAAAGCCGACCATGCCAGCCTTGGCCGCACAGTAGTTGGCCTGGCCAGGATTGCCGACGACGCCGACGACGGAGGTGATGTTGATGATGCGGCCATAGCGGCGACGCATCATCGGATGGGTCAATTCCCGCGTCAGGAGGAAGACGGAAGTGAGGTCGACCTCCAGCACGCTGTCCCAATCCTCGTCGCTCATGCGCACGAAAAGGCCGTCCTTCGTGATGCCGGCATTGTTGACCAGAATGTCGACGCCGCCGAGTTCCTCTTCCGCCTTGACGCCGAGCGCCTTGACCTCTTCGCGATTGGACAGGTTGGCCGGAAAGATCTTGACGCGGTCGCCAAGATCGGCGGCGAGCGCCTCAAGCTTCTCGACACGGGTGCCGTGCAGGCCGACGATAGCGCCCTGCTTGTGCAGCAACCTTGCGATCTCTTCGCCGATACCACCGGAAGCACCGGTTACCAGGGCCTTGCGGCCGGTCAAATCAAGCATGTGGTGTCCCTCGTTCCGTAATATTCTAAAGCAGGCTTGTAAGCGCGGTATCGATATCGGCGGCCGAATTCACCGCGATCCCGTTCACCGATTTGTCGATGCGCCTTGCAAGCCCCGTCAGCACCTTGCCGGCACCGATCTCATACAATGTTGTCACATTATTGGCCGCGAACCATTCCACCGTCTCGCGCCAGCGCACCTGGCCCGTAACCTGCTCCACGAGAAGATTGGCGATTTCGCCGGCATCCGTGACCGGAGCGGCGCGAACATTGGCGATGAGCGGCACGACCGGATTGGATTTCGCAACATCGGCAAGTGCCGCGCGCATCGCTTCGGCGGCGGGCGCCATCAGCGAGGAATGGAAGGGAGCAGAGACCGGTAGCAGGATAGCGCGCTTGGCACCCTTGGCAGTTGCCAGCTCCGCGGCTTTCTCGACCGGGGCCTTCTCGCCGGAAATGACGATCTGGCCGCCGCCATTGTCGTTGGCGATCTGGCAGGCGCCGATGACGGAGGCTTCCGCGCAGACAGCGACGACATCTGCATGTTCCAGACCGATGATCGCCGCCATGGCGCCGACGCCGACCGGAACCGCCGCCTGCATGGCGTTGCCGCGGATGCGCAACAGCCGCGCCGTATCGGCGAGCGAGAACGTGCCGGCGGCACAGAGAGCGGAATATTCACCGAGCGAATGGCCAGCCACGTAGGCGACCTTGCTTTTCAGATCGAAACCGCGCGATTGAAGAACACGGATGACGGCGATCGACACCGCCATCAGCGCTGGCTGAGCATTGGCCGTCAGCGTCAGCTTGTCCTCGGGGCCGTTGAAGATGACGTCGGACAGCTTTTCACCGAGCGCTTCGTCGACTTCCTCGAAGACGGCGCGCGCTTCGGCGAAATTGTCCGAGAGGTCCTTGCCCATGCCGACAGTTTGGCTGCCCTGGCCGGGAAATGTGAAAGCTACAGTCATTATATTAGGCTTCCTATGGGGTCGTTTCGCTTCCCAAATGACATTGTTTGCGGTGGAGTCAATAGCGCAAGCCCCGTAGCCAACGGCTTTTGCGGTTGCGAACTGGGGCAATTTTCTTCTTGCGCTTGCTCAATTCGAGCCTAAATTCGCTCGACCCTCCCCAGAGAGATTTCCTGTTATCCGCAAGGTTTTCCCATGAAGTATAAGAATTTAGGCCGCACCGATATTTCCGTTTCGCAGATTTGCCTGGGTACGATGACCTGGGGCACGCAGAACAGCGAAGCCGAGGCGCACGGGCAGATGGATTATGCCCTGCAAAAGGGCGTCAATTTCTTCGACACCGCTGAGATGTATCCGACCACGCCCGTCAGCGCGGAGACTCAAGGCCGCACCGAAGAGTATATCGGCAGCTGGTTCGAAAAGACCGGCAAGCGCAAGGACGTCGTGCTTGCCACCAAGGTCGCCGGTTCTGGCCGCGACTATCTGCGCAACGGCCAGGGCGCGGATGCCGCCAATATCCGCGCGGCGATCGACGCTAGCCTGAAGCGGCTGAAGACCGACTATATCGATCTCTACCAGGTGCATTGGCCGAACCGCGGCCATTTCCACTTCCGCCAGAACTGGCGCTACAACCCCTTCACCCAGGACCGCGAAAAGGTGGTCGCCAACATCACCGATATCCTGGAGACGATGGGCGAGCTGGTGAAGGCCGGCAAGATCCGCGCCCTCGGTCTCTCCAACGAGACGACCTGGGGCATCCAGAAATATCTGACGATCGCCGAGCAGAAGAACCTGCCGCGCGTCGTCTCGACGCAGAACGAGTACAACCTGCTCTACCGGCACTTCGATCTTGATCTCGCCGAGCTGTCGCACCATGAAGATGTCGGCCTTCTGGCCTATTCGCCGCTCGCCGGCGGCATCCTCAGCGGCAAATATGTCGGCGGCGCGCGCCCGGCCGGCTCGCGCGGTTCGATCAACCACGATATTGGCGGCCGCCTGCAGCCGCTGCAGGAACCTGCCGTCAAGGCCTATCTCGAGATCGCCGCCAAGCACAATCTCGACCCGTCCAAGCTGGCACTCGCCTATTGCCTCACCAAGCCTTTCATGACCTCCGTCATCATCGGCGCAACCTCGATTGCCCAGCTCGAGACCGATATCGCCGCCGCCTATGTGACGCTGTCGGAAGATGTGTTGGCGGAGATCGAAAAGGTGCATCGGGTGTATCCGCTGCCGATGTAATCCCCAGCGAAAGACGCCTCGTCCGTTTTCGGGCGAGGCGCAACGATGGTTTTGTACGGTAGTCACCGGCCTGATTTTGTGTTGCGCACGCTATGAGAGCTACTCACATCACGATCGTCGCGCATAAGTATTGATCGATACGTAAAGTTACTTTAGTCTAATCTGACTTATACTCTCATCTGGATAGTCAGAATGTTCGATGTAAGAAAACTTACCTTTTCCAGCATGGCAGCTATTTTCGATAGATTTCACAGCAATAAGTCTATGCAGAAAACGATATTCAATGCCATTCGTCTGAACCGGCCCCAGATATCAGATATCATCTTAAATGAAGACATTAGATTTATTAGTTATTGCTTATCTAGGCGGAATTGGTCCAAAGCCCAGATCATGCAGGATTTGTGGGTGTGTTTCGAGCTATCGGAGAAGAGAGGCGGCTTTTTCGTAGAGTTCGGCGCAACAAACGGACTGAAGAATAGCAATACTTGGCTGCTCGAAAAAAAGCTGGGATGGAACGGTATTCTGGCGGAGCCCAATCCTATCTGGCACACGGATCTGGCGACCAACAGAACGGCCTCTATCGAGCACAAATGCGTCTCTTCGAAATCCAACGAGATTGTCACGTTTATCGCGACCGATGAATCCGATCCCGAACTGAGCGCGATTGCCGATTTTTCCAAGGGCGATCACTTCTCCGATGTTCGCAGCCAGGGAAAGCATATTCAGGTGGAAACGATCTCCCTGGATGATCTGCTGGAAAAATATCAGGCGCCGCCCATAGTGGACTATCTGTCGATCGACACAGAGGGCAGCGAGCTGGATATATTGTCCGCCTACAGCTTCGACCGCAAATTTGATCTCATATCGGTAGAGAACAATCCGACGACGGAAAAAGCGATACAAAGGCTGCTGGAGAGCAAGGGATACAAGAGAGTATTCGAGCAGTTCTCCCAATGGGACGGCTGGTATGTCTCCGACAGGCTTCGGGATGGTAAGACGATCGAGATAGCGGCTCCGTCATCTTGAAAACGTTGATGAACCTCAACGCATAAAACCACTTCTCGGCCTCTGACGGTTGAGCTTTTGTGCCATAGGCAGCTCGCTCGGTGACATTGATCACCCGATATAGGATAATTTCTGGCGCAAAATATGAATTTCTATAGCTTCTTCATCGGCAGCGGCCGACATATTCCAGATTTTCTATCTGAAAAATTCGTATAATATATTCTGAAAAGATATATTTTCTTGCGAATTACACCACACCAAAGAAAACATATCGATATCTATTATTATCAACCAGAGACATCACAAGTTTAAATCTTCTTTATATTCAAGCTGATATTGGACCAGAACACATCCTAAAAGAGAGGTTCTGGGAATGCGTCGCGTCCAACATGCAATCTGGGCAATCACCTTCAGCACGGCCACGGCTATCTCGTCCATGGCGTGGGCTGACGGCTTCGAAAACATCGTCGTCTCCTCAACCAAGGACGCCGAGACATCCGAAGACACCTTTGCCCCGGATACCGACAAGATATTCGTATCGGCGGACCTGACGGATGAGGTCAAGTCAGGCTCGAAGATCACCGTATCCTGGATTGCGGTCGATACCGCCGGCGCAGCTCCGCCGAATTACAAGATCGACGAAGTAAGCTTCGACGTTGGAGCAATTGAAAATCATGCCGATTCATCGATCACCAAACCGAACAATGGTTGGCCCATCGGCACTTACAACATCATATTCTCGGTCAATGGCGAGCCGATGCAAACCGTTGACTTCTCCATAGAAGAGTAAATCCCTCGTCCTGGCCAGCGCCTTTGCACCTGGCCAGGACGGCGAAATTGCAGTACCGCGGAAAAGGTCGAGCAGTTTTCAATTGGCAACGCTCGAGCACACAGCGCAATTTACCCTCGCCCCTTGCCTTTCCCGCAAAAATCCGTATAAGCCGCCCTGTTCGCAACCCGGTCTTCTGGCTGGTGGCTGAACGGAGGGCCGATTTTCTCTAGGGAAAATCGTCGGAACGGAAGCGTTCCAGCCTCCCGTGTCTCCGCTCTCGACCGTCTCGGAAACGCTTTTCTTGCTTGGGGTTATCCCTACTCAGGAGCAGTCGTTGAGGCTTAGCCGCTAGAGCCCGGGTTCAGATCAACGCAAGAAAGGCGAAGCTATCATGGCTCTTTATGAACATGTATTCCTTGCCCGACAGGATATTTCCGCACAGCAGGTCGATGCCCTCGTAGAACAGTACAAGGGTGTTATCGAAGCTAACGGCGGTAAGGTCGGGCGTATCGAAAACTGGGGCCTCAAGTCCCTTACCTATCGCATCAACAAGAACCGCAAGGCTCATTACGCCCTGATGGACATTGATGCACCGGCCGCTGCCGTCCAGGAAATGGAACGTCAGATGCGCATCAGCGAAGACGTCCTGCGTTACATGACGATCGCTGTTGAAAAGCACGAAGAAGGTCCGTCTGCCATGATGCAGAAGCGCGACCGTGACGACCGTCCGCGCCGCGATGGCGACCGTCCGGAGCGCGGCTTCGGCGATCGTGGTCCGCGCCCGGATCGTGGTGACCGCGAAGACCGTCCGCGCCGTCCGCGCGAAGACCGCGTATAAGGGGATTTTGAACAATGTCTGAAGTTTCCTCCGCACCGGTCCGCCGTCCGTTCCATCGCCGCCGCAAGACCTGCCCGTTCTCGGGCGCCAATGCGCCGCGCATAGACTACAAGGACGTCCGTCTCCTGCAGCGCTACATTTCCGAGCGTGGCAAGATCGTTCCGTCCCGCATCACGGCTGTTTCCCAGAAGAAGCAGCGCGAACTCGCCCAGGCGATCAAGCGCGCCCGTTTCCTCGGCCTGCTGCCTTACGTCCTCTCTTAATCAGAGACGACATTGCATGATTTGAGGGAAGGCATTCGTGCCTTCCCTTCTCCCTTCCGCGGTGGGCGTGGATCGGAACCTTGAAACCCCATGTTGGGGACGGCTTTTTAGAACCGCGGTTCGGAAGCATCCTCTAACTGCTCGATACGAAGCAGGACAGCGACGTGAAAAATTTGAACGCAAAAGTGCTTGGTATCGGCGCCCTCGCCGGTCTGACCGCCGCCCTACTCGTGTATGGCGCGACGGTACAGCCGTTGCTGTTCATCCTGTTCGGCGCGCTCTCCGCCCTCCCCATTCTCATTGTCGGCCTCGGCTGGGGCAACATTGCCGTCATCGTCGCCGTTATTACGGCTGGCATTGCCGGCGCTGTTGGCCAATCGCCATCCTTCGGGCTCTTCGCCGTGCTTTTGGCACTGGTGCCGGCCTGGCTCAGTCATCTAGCCAATCTCGCACGCCCGGCTTCTGAACTCGGCGGGCCCGAGCATCTGACGGCCTGGTATCCGCTCTCGGACATCATGCTACATCTCTGCGGCCTCGCGGCGGTTGTCATCGTCATCGCTGGCGCGGTCATGGGCTATAGCGCCGATCTCGTCGGCCAGGTGGTCGATGTCTATACTGCCGCCATGAACCAGCAGCAGCCGGAGCTTCAGCTCAATCCTGACGTGATCGCGAAGACGAAGTCGCTGATGCTCTACGCCATTCCCCTCGTCTGGGGCATGATCTGGGTCATGATGCTGCTTGCCGCCTATTATATGGCCATCCGCATCGTCGCGACCTCCGGCCGCAACCTGCGCCCGCGCGAGGACATTCCCTCCGCGTTGCGCATGAACCGCAACGCGATCTTCGTCTTTCTCGCGGCGGTCGTCGCCATGTTCTTCGGCGGCATCCCGGCCTTGATCGGCGCCGCCGTGCTCGGTGCCTTCGGCGCCGGTTTCATCGCTTCCGGCTTCGCGTCGCTGCATTACCACACGCGTGGCAAGGACTGGCGCATACCCGTGCTGATCCTCGCCTACCTGACATCGGTGATGCTGACAGTGCCGCTCTTCATCATCCTCGTTCTCGGGCTCTACGATACGCGCAAGGCGATCGCGCTGACCCCGAACAAGAATGCCGAAATACCCAAACAACCAGACACGAAAATCTGACATCTGAAAGGAACACTACAATGGACGTCATTCTCCTGGAGCGTATCTCCAAGCTCGGCCAGATGGGCGAAGTGGTCAAGGTTCGCGACGGCTTTGCCCGTAACTACCTGCTGCCGCTCGGCAAGGCCCTGCGCGCCAATGCCGCCAACAAGACCCGTTTCGAAGCTGAGCGCGCAACGCTCGAAGCCCGTAACCTCGAGCGCAAGAGCGAAGCACAGAAGGTTGCCGACGTTCTCGGCGGCAAGTCCTTCATCGTCGTTCGCTCGGCTGGCGAAACCGGCCAGCTCTACGGTTCGGTCGCTGCCCGTGACGTGGTTGAAATCCTCGCCGCTGAAGGCTTCAGCATCGGCCGTAGCCAGGTTCACATGAACACGCCGATCAAGGCCATTGGCCTGCACGACGTTGCCATCGGGCTTCACGCCGAAGTCGAAATCACCGTCGAGCTCAACGTTGCCCGCTCCGCTGAAGAAGCCGAACGTCAGACCAAGGGCGAAACCCTCACCTCTGCTGACGCCATCTACGGCGTCGACGAAGACGCTCTGCGTCCGGAAGACTTCTTCGATCCGGAAGCCGACGGCAACGCCGAAGACGACGACGCATAATTTCCAGCCCATTGCTGGATATGCGAAAGCCCGGATCTCGCGATCCGGGCTTTTTTTTAATTATGCGATCATCGAGATCACGGCTAAACTCATATTCTTGTGCCGATATACGCCCTCAGCGCCTCCGCCTCATCGGTCTGAATGGCGGAAACGCCGGCATCGATCAAACGTCCCCAGATCGCGTCCGGATGCTTGAGCGCCGCAGTATCGGTGAACCCGGCGCAAGAGACCGAGTCAAGGGTGTTCGCCCAGAGCGCAATACCTGCCTCATTGAACCGGTTCTTGAGCTCGGCAACTTGCTGCAATCGGGCGAACGTAACCTCGCATACAAACGGCTTCAGCTTGAATACGAGCTCGAGCTGGTTTTCAGCATCCGGCTCCTCCAGGCGGGTCTTGGCTATGAAAGGGACCCGGTGCGGCACCACTTCTTTGTAAACCCATTTCAGGTCTTCGGCCGTCTTAACGGTCGACCAGAAATCGACCTGCTGATCCACGCCCGCCGCGCGGGCATAAGCGATCACATCAGGGATGATTTCCTTTTGCTTGATATCGAGATGGATAAAAATGCGGTCCCGCGTGAGGTCGAAGACTTGCCTCAAGCTCGGCAGCTTTTCATCCGTTAGCGGGCTGGTCTCCCCGCCATCGCGATTGCGCAGGTTCAAGCTGGACAATTGTTGCAACGTCAGCGCCTCGGGCTCCCGATCAAGGCCGGCCATCCGTTCGAGCGTATCGTCGTGTAGCAGGAAAAATTCGCCGTCGCTGCTGCGCCGCACATCGATTTCCACAACGTCATAGCCGTCTGTTATGGCGCGCTCGATTGCCAGAAGGCTATTTTCCGGGGCCGCACGCCAATCACCACGATGGACGGTGATCGCACAGGATCGATCGGTGTCAGCGATGTAATCGACGTAGGAATGCCTATTCGAAGCCACGAACCTGTTCTCCTTCAATTCCCGGAGGCATAGGGAGCTGCCCAACCGTCAGGCCCCGCCTGGTAAGCCTCTTCAATCACACCATTGCTGATTTGAAATGACAGGAGATTCGAAGGAGTGTCGAAAGGGTCTAGTCGTCGTTGACGCCCACTTCCGGCTGAGACGTCTTGTCGATCGAGACGACAACCGACATGCCCGGCGCCAAATCGTCCGCGAGCGGCTGATCCTTATCGATCTTGATCCTGACACCGATGCGCTGCGCGACCTTGGTGAAATTGCCGGTCGCGTTGTCAGGCTTGATGACGGCGAATTCCGAGCCCGCCGCCGGCGAGAAGCGCTGGATATGGCCCTTGATCTTGCGGTGGCCGAGTGCGTCGACGGAAATCGTTGCCGGCTGATCGATCTTCATGCCGTCGAGTTGGGTTTCCTTGAAATTGGCAATCACCCAGATATCCCTGGGTACAAGACCCATGAGCTGCGTTCCAGCGGTCACATATTGGCCAAGGCGCACGCCGACTTCCCCTACCCGGCCGTCCTGCGGCGCGACAATGGTCGCGTTCTGAAGATCGATATTGGCGAGCTGCACGGCTGCTTCCGCGCCGCTGACGCCAGCCTCCAGCGAGGCGCGGTTAACGATGATCGTCGTCAGGTTCTGCTGCGATACGTCAAGGGCGGCCTTCGCCTGGTTCACGGCGGCCTGCGCCTGTTGCAGCGTCGCCTGCGCCTGCTCGGAATCGCTGGTGGTGGACACGCCCTTGGCAACCAGCGTCGTTACACGCTCCCAGGAGAGCTGCGCGCGCTTCAGCGCGGCATTGGCGCTGTCGATTTGCGCCTGACTGGAGGCGATGCCGGCCTTGGCGGCCTGCTCCTGCTGCTGCGAATTGGCAAGCGCCGCCTTCTGGCCGTCCAGCGTCGCGCGCGCCTGTGCCACCTTCTGCTGATAGATGCGGTCGTCGATCTTGGTCAGCACTTCGCCCTGCTTGACGAGCTTGTAGTCCTTGATCGGCACCTCGGTGATATAGCCGCTGACCTGCGGACTGATGGTGGTGACATAACCTTTGACATAAGCATCGTCGGTCGTCTCGACGGAGCTTTTGAAGGGCGGCAGGTGCCAGGCATAAAGCACCAGCATGATGCCGCCGACACCGGCGAGAACAGCAATGACTTCGATGGGGGAGCGAACGAGCCTCGACATGGAGCTATTTCATATCCTCAGGAGTTGGATGCCACGGTCTGCGGCCGATCGTCGGCAAGCCGTGCCTTGATGAAGCGATAGAATACATGCAGCGAAAGTCCGGCGAGCGATACGACGGCGATTACGCCGGCAACCAGGAAAGCATCGGCATAGGCGAGCGTGTTGGCCTCGCGGCTGACCTGTGCGCCAAGCAGCGCCAATCCCTCGCCTTTCAACAGCGCGCTGTCGCCGATCACCTTGCCGTAGGACGATGAAAGCTGACTGACACGCTGGGCGACATGCGGGTCGGTCAACAACACGCGCTCGGTCAGCACGGCAGAATGGAATTTTTCGCGGATAACGATCAACGTTCCATAGAAGGCCGAGGCGATCAGGCCGCCGATGCTCTGCGTGAAGGTGAAGACCACGAAGAAGGTCACCAGATAAGGCGGACCTTTCGAAAAGGCGGCCTTGAAGCCCTCGGACATGGAAGGCGGCAGGAAAAGAGCCGCGCCCGCCGCCACCAGCGCCTGGCTGAGATACATCTGCTCGGGCCGTGTCAGTGTCGTGACCTGCGCATCCATGAAGGCGCCCGCCGCCATCATGACAAGCCCTGCAAACTGGATCTGCCAGCTCAACCCATAGCGCATCAGCACCGTGCAGACGAGGCCGCCGACAATCGAAAAAACCAGGATGATCCAGTAGAGCATCGAGAGCTGATCATAGAGCAGGCCGACGGCGTTCTGGTAGAACGTCATGATGATCGCACTTTGCTCGCCGAAGATGATGCGAAACAGCAGAAGAATGGCGGTCAGATGCAGGATTGCTGGACTGAGCAGCCAGCGGACGTCGATCAGCGGCGTCGCCCGGCGCAGTTCGATGACGGCCGCGAGCGTCAGGCTGGCGATGCTGAGCGCCAGCAGCACACCGAGCCAGGGTACTTCCAGCCACCAGTAGAGCCGCCCGACCGAGAGAACGACGGCCAGGCAGCCGAAACCGATGGCGATCAATAGATAGCTGATGATATCCCCGAAGACGATGACCTTCACGCGCGGCGGCGGCGTCAGCGGCAGCAGATAGATAATCGGCATCACCAACAGCGCCAATGCCATCTCCAGCGTATAAAGCCCACGCCATTCGCCGTAGTCGAGAAGCGACGGTGAGACGAGGCGCGTGATGGGCGCGGCCAGCAGCGTATTCATCATCGCCAGGCTGACGCCGATCGTCATCTTCCTGGCCGGCTCGAAGGCCTCGAGCATATAGAGGAAGCCGAGCGTCGAGAGCGGTGCCGCGGCAATGCCGCTCAGGAAGCGGACGACGATGGCCGATTGCAGGTCGGAGACGAAGAGATTGAGAAGCGAGGCGACGACGAAGCCGATAATGCTGACCTCGGCGAAATTACGCACGCCATACTGCATGCGGATCTTCACCAGCGCGATGGCGAGACTGACGTTCGGAGCCATATAGGCGGCCGACAGCCATGCCGATTCGGTGGTGGTGGCGGCGATCGTGCCCTGGATCTGCGTGAGGTTGGCCAGAGCGAGATTGAGACCGAGGCCCTGCGTCAGGAAGAACATCACAGACGCTGCGATGTAGAGCGGGACCTTCCAGCTGGGCATGGGCGATGGAGCGACTATGTTGGCGTTCGCATTCGCGACCTGGCCCGGCTCACCGCTCATACGTTACCTCATGACTTGCCCACATGCTGCAAATTCGCGGTCATGGCGCGGATGACCTTGAGTGCCATGCCGATATCCTCCTCCGGAATTCCCTGCAGGATATCCGCGCGCACGCCGGAGGCAAGAGCCTCGACTTCGGCGGCGACGACTTTTCCGGATTCCGTCATGAAAATCTGCTTGGCGCGCCGATCCGACGGCACCGCGCGGCGCTCGATGAAAGTCTGCGCTTCCATGGCGTCGAGAATGCGCACCAGCGTCGGGGTCTCAAGCTCCAACTCGTCGGCAAGTTCCCGCTGGTTGATGCCGTCGCGCCGGGAAAGCTTATGGAAAACACGCGCTCTCGCCAGCGTCATGCCATGCTCGCGCACCAGACTGTCGAACGCCGCTCTCAGCTTCCGATTGAAGGCGGAAAGCTCGTCGAAGATTTCTCGGCGCTGTGGATGACCCGGCATATAGCTACTTTACATGATTAAAAACCTACCCTATTTCAAGGAAATAGCTGGATTTTTTCATTTTTACAAGGGCGACCGCCAGTTTACCGATGTATGCTGGCGTGGGCTGAGTTAAAATCATCGTCAGACATTCTGCATAAGTGATTCGCGTGTCGGCAACTCCATTGCAAGCCAGCGACAAAGACTTTTTTACTGCGGAGAGTTTGTCCCTGTGGATGAGTGGAACAACGTGAATAGCGCGAACGAATTCGTCTCGCGCGTCACACTGTGGCTCTTCTGCAATTGACCGTGACACCGGAACGTCGCAAACCATTCGGCACACCAAGAGACGAAGAGACGGAAAATGAACGAAGCTGCGCGCAACATTGCCGCCATTGCTCCCGCCGAAGCGCATTACCGCGAAGCGCCGAACAATATCGAGGCGGAGCAGGCCCTGCTCGGCGCCATCCTCGTCAACAATGACGCCTATTACCGCGTCTCCGACTTCCTGAAGCCCATCCATCTCTATGAGCCGCTACATCGGAAGATCTACGAAGTGGCGGGCGATATCATCCGCATGGGCAAGACCGCCAATCCGGTGACGATCAAGACCTTCCTGCCGGCCGACGACAAGGTCGGCGATATGACCGTGGCGCAATATCTCGCCCGTCTCGCCACCGAAGCCGTCTCGATCATCAATGCCGAGGACTACGGCCGCGCCATCTACGACCTTGCGCTGCGCCGGGCGTTGATCACCATCGGCGAAGATGTGGTCAACATCGCCTATGACGCGCCTCTCGACATGCCGCCGCAGAGCCAGATCGAGGATACCGAACGCCGGCTGTTCGAACTTGCCGAGAATGGCCGCTACGATGGCGGCTTCCAGGCCTTCAACGATGCCGTGGCGCTGGCGATCGACATGGCGGCCGTCGCCAAGGAACGCGATGGAGGCCTATCGGGCATTTCCACCGGCATTCACTCGCTCGACAGCAAGATGGGCGGCCTGCAGCGCTCTGACTTGATCGTCCTCGCCGGCCGTCCCGGCATGGGCAAGACCTCGCTGGCCACCAACATCGCCTATAACATCGCCGCCGCCTTCGAAGGCGAAGTGCAGCCGGACGGCTCCACCAAGGCGAAGAACGGCGGCGTCGTCGGCTTCTATTCGCTGGAAATGTCGTCCGAACAGCTCGCCACCCGTATCATCTCCGAGCAGACGGAAGTCTCTTCGTCAAAGATCCGCCGCGGCGACATCAACGATGCGGATTTCGAAAAACTGGTTGCCTGCTCGATGATGATGCAGAAGGTGCCGCTTTTCATCGACCAGACCGGTGGCATCTCCATCGCCCAGCTGTCTGCGCGCGCGCGGCGCCTGAAGCGACAGCGCGGTCTTGACGTTCTCGTGGTCGACTACGTTCAGCTGATGACCGGCTCGGGGAAATCGAACGAAAATCGCGTCCAGGAAATCACCCAGATCACCACCGGCCTGAAAGCGCTCGGCAAGGAACTGAACGTTCCGATCGTGGCACTTTCCCAGCTTTCGCGCGCGGTCGAAAGCCGCGACGACAAGCGGCCACAGCTGTCCGACCTTCGCGAATCCGGCTCGATCGAGCAGGACGCCGACGTGGTGCTGTTCGTGTTCCGCGAGGAATATTACGTCAAGAACTCCGAACCGCGCGATCCGGCCGATCCGAAATACGCCGAATGGGAAGCCCTGTTCGAAAAGGTAAAGGGCACGGCCGACGTCATTATCGCCAAGCAGCGCCACGGTCCCACAGGCACGGTGAAGCTCGCCTTCCAGGCGGAATTCACACGCTTCGCCGACCTCGCCGACCCATCTTTCTCCCCCTATGAAGAGCATTGAGGAAGGGCGCCCACGGCACATATGTGCGGAGCAGCACTTTTTCTTTGCATTGATGATCCCTATTCTGGCCGGAGCAATATTCCCCTCCGGCCATTTTTCGTTCAGGCGGTTTCATGACAGATAGTTTCGACGACAACGACGCTTTTGCCGCTGCCGGCCTGCGACTGACAGTCGATCTCGACGCCCTTGTCGAGAACTGGCGCGATATGGAGCGCCGCTCCGGACGCGCCCGGACCTCTGCCGTCGTCAAGGCGGATGCCTATGGGCTGGGGATCGAGGATGTCGGCGAGGCGCTCTATCTGGCCGGCGCCCGCGATTTCTTCGTAGCGACCGCCGACGAGGGCGCGACCTTGCGGCTCTACGCTCCAGATGCACGCATCTTCGTACTCTCAGGCATCTGGCCTGGCATGGAGCGGCTCTTCTTCGAAAACGACCTCGTTCCGGTCATTGCCTCGGAAGAGCAGCTCACCTTCTGGATGTCGGTGCTGTCGGAATACGGTGACTATCCTTGCGCACTGCAGGTCGACACCGGCTTCAATCGGCTCGGCCTACCGATGGAGGACGCACTGGCGCTGGCCGATGACGTCTCCCGTCCGGCAAGCTTTGCGCCGGTGCTGGTGATGAGCCATCTCGCCTGTGGCGACGATCCGACCAATCCGATGAACCGGCAGCAGCTGGAATCCTTCCGCAAGGTGAGCGCTGCCTTCGAAGGCATCGAGGCCAGCCTCGCCAATTCCGCCGGCATCTTTCTCGGCCCGGACTATCATTTCGACCTCACCCGTCCGGGCATCGCCACCTATGGCGGCGAAGCGGTTCCCGGCATCGCCAATCCGATGCGGCCCGTCGCGACCGCCGAAGCCCGGATCATCCAGACCCGCTTCGTGAAATCAGGTGAAACCGTGAGCTATGGGCGGGCGTTGCAGTTGACACGCGATAGCCGGCTCGCGATCGTTTCCGCTGGTTATGCCGACGGCTATATGCGCAGCCAGTCGAGCGGCGGCGTGCCGCTGCGCCAGACCGGTCTGCCTGGCGGCCATGGCTTCATCGCCGGCCACAAGGTTCCCGTTGCCGGCCGCGTCACCATGGACCTCACCATCTTCGACATCACCGATCTGCCGGACAATCTTGTTCGCGCCGGCGACTATGTCGAGCTCTTCGGCAGTCATATTCTGGTCGATGACGCGGCCCGCTCAGCCGGCACGATCGGCTACGAAATGCTGACGAGCCTGGGGCTCCGGTACGAGCGGCGGTATATCTCGGAAGAGGTTGAGGAATAGCCGACCTCAGCGCGTGCTGGTCGCCAGGCGGACGCCCAATGCCACCAACAGCGCGCCAAGCCCGCGATCCAGCCACAGGCCGACGCTTCGATTGCGCCGCAGCGCCTCGGTAAGACGGCCGCCGAGGAGGATAAGCGGTGGCTCAATGAAGGCGGCAACCACGATGATGAGACTGCCGTGCAGCAGGAGTTGTGCCCAGACCGGGCCGGCGCCTTCGACGACGAACTGCGGCAGGAAGGCGAGAAAGAAGATCGCCACTTTCGGGTTGAGCAATGATACGAGAATACCTTGCCGATAGATTCGGCTCCACGGCAGTGTCTTGCCGGTCTCCTTGATCCAGGCGCCCTCGCCTTTCGAGCGCAGCGCCTGTATGCCGAGCCAGATCAGATAGGCGGCACCGACCCATTTTATCGTTGAAAAGGCGATCGCGGAGGCGGCCAGAATTGCCGACAGGCCCGCGGCCGCCATCAGCACATGCACGCATGCGCCGCTCCATATGCCAAACAGCGCAGCAAAACCGGAGCGTATGCCGCTTCTGACCGTATGGCCAAGAATAAAGGCGATGTCCGGTCCGGGTGACAAATTCAGCAGTGTCGCGGCGGACAGAAATGCGATCCAGTGTGCAAGCGAATAGTCGAACATCGGTCATCATCCATCAAAAAGCTGGCATAAGCCTGACACGATGGCCGTTGATGTGGAAATCATTAGTTTTGATAGGCCGCGAAAGACATTATCTGACAGCCGGTCGCGATTCGCTTCGAAGAGCGAAGTATTCGAACATTGAGAACAGCATCCGATGGCAAAAGCCCGTACACAATTCATCTGCCAGAACTGCGGCACGATCCACAATCGCTGGGCGGGAAAATGCGACGGCTGCGGCGAGTGGAACACCATCGTCGAGGAAGATCCGATGGGCGGCATCGGCGGCGGCCCCGCCAAGGTGCCGAAGAAGGGTCGGCCGGTGACGCTGACGGCGCTGTCCGGCGAAATCGAGGAAGCGCCGCGCATCTACACCGGCATCTCCGAGCTTGACCGCGCGACCGGCGGCGGCTTCGTGCGCGGTTCGGCAGTGCTGGTCGGCGGCGATCCCGGCATCGGCAAATCGACGCTGCTGATGCAGGCGGCGGCGGCGCTAGCCCGACGCGGACACAAGATCGTTTACGTCTCCGGCGAAGAAGCGGTGGCGCAGGTTCGCCTTCGCGCCCAGCGGCTGCATGCCGCCGACACCGATGTGATGCTGGCCGCGGAAACCAATGTCGAGGATATCCTGGCGACGCTCGCTGAAGGCAAGCGGCCGGATCTCGTCATCATCGATTCCATCCAGACGCTGTGGAGCGAGCTTGCCGAATCCGCACCCGGTACGGTGACGCAGGTGCGCACCGGCGTGCAGGCGATGATCCGCTTTGCCAAGCAGACGGGTGCCGCGATGGTGCTGGTCGGCCACGTCACCAAGGACGGCCAGATCGCCGGTCCACGCGTCGTCGAGCACATGGTCGACGCCGTTCTCTATTTCGAAGGCGATCGCGGCCATCACTACCGCATCCTGCGCACGGTGAAGAATCGCTTCGGCCCGACCGACGAGATCGGCGTCTTCGAAATGTCCGACATGGGCCTGCGCGAGGTGGCCAATCCGTCCGAACTTTTCCTCGGCGAGCGCAATTCCAAATCGCCGGGCGCCGCCGTCTTTGCCGGCATGGAAGGCACACGGCCGATACTGGTCGAAGTGCAGGCGCTGGTCGCCCCGACATCGCTCGGAACACCGAGGCGCGCCGTCGTCGGCTGGGATTCGGCACGACTGTCGATGATTCTCGCGGTTCTGGAAGCGCATTGCGGCGTGCGGCTCGGCCAGCACGATGTCTATCTCAATATTGCCGGCGGTTATCGCATTTCTGAGCCGGCTGCCGACCTTGCGGTCGCTTCTGCACTGGTTTCCTCCCTGGCCGGTATTGCCCTTCCCGCCGATTGCGTCTATTTCGGCGAAGTCAGCCTGTCGGGCGCCGTCCGGCCGGTTGCGCACACTGGTCAGCGCCTGAAGGAAGCCGAGAAGCTGGGATTTTCTGCAGCGCTTCTCCCGACTGCCTCCCCCGACCTGCCGAAAGGCAATGGTGGACGCTGGAGCGAGATCGACAGCCTGCCGGATCTGGTGGTGCGCATTGCCGGATCGAAGGGCGCGCTCAAGCGTGCGGAAGACGAGGACTGAGCCTTACTTCAGCCGTTCTTGACGGTAAGAGAGGCGCATAGTGAGGCCGATGGCAGCCATGCTTGGCATGGCAAGTCTTGGAGTGGATTATACATGCCCATTACGATTTTCGACGGTATTGTTATCGGCGTCATCCTGTTCTCTGCCGTTCTGGCCATGGTGCGCGGATTTTCCCGCGAAATTCTCTCGATCGTCAGTTGGGGCGGCTCGGCCGTCGCCGCCTACTATCTCTATTCGCTGCTCGTGCCCTATGCGCTGCGCTACACGGCGGATACGCGTATCGCGACGATCGCTTCCGCCGCCGTCATCTTCCTGATCGCACTGATCATCATTTCCTTCATCACCATCAGGATTGCCGACTTCATCATCGACAGCCGCATCGGCGCGCTGGATCGCACGCTTGGCTTTCTGTTCGGCGCCGCCCGCGGCCTGCTGCTGATGGTCGTCGTCGTCGCCTTCTGGAACTGGCTGGTCGCACCGCCCGCCCGTCCTGATTGGGTCAACAACGCAAAATCGAAGCCTTTCCTCGATTCGATGGTCGAAAAACTGAAATCCGCGCTTCCGGAGAATGTTCAGGCGATGCTTCCGGCTGAGATCATCAACAAGATCTCGCCGAATCAACAGCAGTCGCAGCCGCAGGATGGTGGCGCAACGAACGATACCGCGCCGTCCGACGATACGCCGGCGCCGCAAACGAATAATTGACAAAGCGTTTACAGGCTTGACCCGCCGGGCGATAATCGCCATGTGAACGCCATGAAAACCGATGATCCGGCCCGATAATCTTTCTGGCCGGATTTTCAGCTATTTTTGCAGTCAGTCGCGACGCCGCCCCGACCCACCCATGTTGAGAGCAAAGGTCCTGCAGCCATGACCCATTCCCTTTCCATCGAGGATGACATCGACGGCGATACGCTGCATGAAGAGTGCGGCGTATTCGGCATTCTCGGCCATCCGGACGCGGCGACGCTGACGGCGCTCGGCCTGCATGCTTTGCAACATCGCGGCCAGGAAGCAGCCGGCAT
Source organism: Martinezella rhizogenes (assembly GCF_000799715.1). Lineage (GTDB taxonomy): Bacteria > Pseudomonadota > Alphaproteobacteria > Rhizobiales > Rhizobiaceae > Rhizobium > Rhizobium rhizogenes_C. Next base: position 89,313 of record NZ_JUHG01000018.1, on the reverse strand, counting down.
CGTCTCCTTCGACGGCCAGCGCTTTCACTCCGAACGGCGCATGGGTCTCGTTGGCGATCACTACACCGATCCCGCGACGCTGGCCCGCCTGCCCGGCGACCGGTCGATGGGCCATGTGCGTTACTCGACGACGGGCGAAACCATCCTGCGCAACGTGCAGCCGCTGTTTGCCGAACTGGAAGTCGGCGGCATCGCCATTGCTCACAACGGTAATTTCACCAACGGCCTGACCATGCGCCGGCAGTTGATCGCCGACGGCGCCATCTGTCAGTCGACATCGGACACCGAAGTTGTCCTCCATCTCATCGCCCGCTCCAAGCAGGCCTCCTCCTCCGACCGCTTCATCGACGCGATCCGCCAGATGGAAGGCGGCTATTCGATGCTCGCGATGACGCGCACCAAATTGATTGCGGCGCGCGACCCGATCGGCATCCGGCCGCTGGTCATGGGTGAGCTCGACGGCAAGCCGATCTTCTGCTCGGAAACCTGCGCGCTCGACATCATCGGCGCGAAATATGTCCGCGACATCGAAAACGGCGAAGTCGTCATCTGCGAGATCCAGCCGGACGGTTCGATCACCATCGATGCCCGCAAGCCCGAGGTCACCAAGCCAGAGCGGCTCTGCCTGTTCGAATATGTCTATTTCGCCCGTCCCGATTCCGTGGTCGGCGGCCGCAACGTCTATGTTGCCCGCCGGAACATGGGCATCAATCTGGCCAAGGAAGCCCCTGTCGAGGCCGACGTCGTCGTCCCGGTACCGGATGGCGGCACGCCGGCGGCCATCGGCTATGCACAGGAAAGCGGCATCCCCTTCGAGCTCGGCATCATCCGCAACCATTATGTCGGCCGCACCTTCATTGAGCCGACACAGCAGATCCGCGCTTTCGGCGTCAAGCTCAAGCATTCCGCCAACCGCGCCATCATCGAAGGCAAGCGCGTCATTCTGGTGGACGATTCCATCGTGCGTGGCACCACCTCGGTAAAGATCGTGCAGATGATCCGCGAAGCCGGTGCTCGCGAGGTGCATATCCGCGTTGCCAGCCCGATGATCTTTCATCCGGATTTCTACGGCATCGATACGCCGGACGCCGAAAAGCTGCTCGCCAATCAGTATAACAGCCTGAAGGCGATGGGCGATTTCATCGGCGTCGACTCACTGGCGTTTCTGTCGATCGATGGCCTCTACCGTGCCGTCGGCGGCGCGCCGCGCGACAATGCGCAGCCGCAGTTCACCGACCACTATTTCACCGGCGACTATCCGACCCGCCTGCTCGACCGGGAAAGCACCAGCAATGTGCGCAAGCTCTCCATGCTTGCAAGCAACGGCTGACCCCGGTAACGGCTGATAAGGGGCGCTTTTTCGCCCCTTTCCTTTCCCAGAGCATTCGGATCCAGGCAGCATGAGCGTCAATCTCAAGGACAAGATCGCCCTCGTTACCGGCGCGTCGCGCGGTATCGGCTATTTCACCGCACTGGAACTCGCCAAGGCCGGCGCGCATGTGATTGCCTGCGCCCGCACGGTGGGCGGCCTAGAGGAGCTCGACGACACCATCAAGGCTGTCGGCGGGTCCGCGACGCTCGTACCCTTCGATCTCGCCGACATGAATGCGATCGATGCGCTCGGCGCGTCAATCTTTGAGCGCTGGGGCAAGCTCGATATTCTCGTCGCCAATGCCGGCGTGCTCGGCGTCATCTCGCCGATCGGCCATATCGAGGCCAAGGTGTTCGAAAAGGTGATGACAGTCAACGTCACCGCCACCTGGCGGCTGATCCGCTCGGTCGAACCGCTGCTGATGCGCTCCGACGCCGGCCGCGCCATCATCCTGTCATCGGCTGCCGCCCATCGCTGCCGGCCGTTCTGGGGCGCCTACTCCGCCTCCAAGGCCGCCGTCGAAGCGCTCGCCCGCACCTGGGCCGGCGAAACCCAGAGCACGCCGCTGCGTATCACCAGCGTCGACCCCGGCGCCACCCGCACAGCCATGCGCGCCCAGGCCATGCCGGGCGAAGATCCGGACACGCTGCCGCATCCCCGCGACGTAGCCCAGGCCATCCTGCCGCTCGCCGGCCCGGATGTCACCGAAACCGGCAAGCTCTTCGTCGTGCGCGAGAACAAGCTCGTCGATTACCGGATGCCAGAATAATCGCTCGCTACGGCCCTATCCTGGCCCTTGACCAATCACCATAGTCGAGCGATAAAGCCTGCCATGAAAACGGTTATCTGCATTATCTGCCGGAAAATTATTCGCTAGCGTTTCGCTGGCCTGGCCGTTTTCGTCTCCCAAAATCCAAGATGACAAACGCCCCGGCCTGCCGGTGACGATATTTTTCGGATTTATGCCTTTGGGAGAATGAAATGGGTACCGAGCCACAACTGAAGCTGTACAATACGCTGACGCGCGAAAAGGTCGACTTCCAGCCGATCGATCGCGAGAATGTCCGCTTGTATGTCTGCGGCCCGACCGTCTATGATTTCGCCCATATCGGCAATGCGCGGCCCGCTATCGTCTTCGACGTGCTCTTCCGGCTGCTCAGGCACGTCTATGGCGAAAGCCACGTCACCTATGCCCGCAACATCACCGACGTCGACGACAAGATCAACGCGCGAGCGCTGCGCGATCATCCCGGCCTGCCGCTGAACGAGGCGATCCGCCTGGTCACAGAGAAGACCGAGACGCAATACTATCAGGATACGACCGCGCTCGGTTGCCTGGAGCCGACGGTGCAGCCGCGGGCGACGGACAATATCGCTGAGATGATCGAGATCATCGAAAAGCTGATCGCCAGAGGCCATGCCTATCAGGCTGCCGGCGAAGTGTTATTCGATACCAAGTCCATGGCCGATTACGGCCAGCTCTCGAAGCGCAATCTCGACGAGCAGCAGGCCGGCATCCGCATCGCCGTCGACGCTCACAAGAAGAGCCCCGGCGACTTCGTGCTCTGGAAGCTATCCGCCGAGAACGAGCCCGGCTGGGAAAGCCCCTGGGGCCGTGGCCGTCCCGGCTGGCACATCGAGTGCTCGGCCATGAGCGGCCGCTATCTCGGCGACGTCTTCGACATCCATGGCGGCGGTCTCGACCTGATCTTCCCGCACCATGAGAACGAGATCGCCCAGTCGCGTTGCGCTCACGGCACGGATGTGATGGCGAATGTCTGGATGCACAACGGTTTCCTGCAGGTCGAAGGCCGCAAGATGTCGAAGTCGGAAGGCAATTTCGTCACCATTTACGAGCTGCTGCAAACGGAGAAACTCGGCGGCCGCACCTGGCCGGGCGCGGTGCTGCGTCTTGCCATGCTGATGACGCACTACCGTGAGCCGATCGACTTTTCCGTGAAGCGGCTTGAAGAGGCCGAGCGGCTTCTTGCCAAGTGGCCGGCGGCGGATATCGGCGATGCCAAGCCGGACGCCGCAGTACTGGCCGCCCTTGCTGACGATCTCAACACCGTCGTCGCCATCCAGGCGCTGCATGCCCTGGCGCAAACCGCCAATGCCGATCCAAGTGTTTTGCCGGTGTTCGCGGCAAGCGCGGCGCTTCTCGGCCTGTTGCCCGAGAAGGTGGAGATGGATGAGGCCGTGGCCTCGGAGATCGATGCACGGGTTCGCACACGATTGGAGCTGTTGAAGGCCAGGAACTTTGCCGAGGCGGACAAGATCCGTGACACGCTTCTGGCTGAAGGCATTCAGCTGAAGGATGGCAAGGATCCGGCAACGGGCGAGCGTATCACGACCTGGGAGGTCAAGCGGTGAGTGTGAATACCCCCCTCTGTCACTTCGTGACATCTCCCCCACAAGGGGGGAGATTGGGGGTGTTTGCCGACCGCTCCAGTATAAAGCCAGCTCCTCTTGCAGCAGAAGGATGCGCCCGTATCCTTCCGAAGGAAGACCGGATGCGGGGCGTTCGCCGCAAACGATCTCCCCCCTTGTGGGGGAGATGTCACGAAGTGACAGAGGGGGATCTCTTGCCGCATACACCGGTCCCGCCGAAGATCCGCAGACATGCTCGCGCTATGCGCAAAGTTATGACCGACGCCGAGCTACGCCTGTGGAATGAACTGCGCGCGCACCGCCTCATGGGCCTCGGTTTCCGCCGCCAACTGCCCATCGCCGGCTATATCGTTGATTTCACCTGCCCGGCTGTAAAACTCATTGTCGAAGTCGACGGTTCTCAACATGCAAATGATCACGATCAAATCTATGACCGGGTTCGCACACGCCGTCTTGAAGCGGATGGCTGGACCGTTCTCAGATTTTGGAATGGCGATATCCTGAAGGATATCAACAATGTCTGCATGCACATCCTTATCGTCACGGGAAAGGACAAAGCATGACTGTCTCGATCTACACCGGCGGATGCCAGTGCGGTGCGGTTCGCTTCCGGGTGCGGGGCGAACTCAAGGACGCGTCGATCTGTCATTGCCGGATGTGTCAGAAGGCCTTCGGCGGCTATTATGCGCCGTTGGTCTCGACGCGTGGGGCCGAGCTTGTCTGGACGCGGGGAGAGCGGAAGAGATTCCGGTCGTCGAATTTCGTCGAGCGCGGCTTCTGCGGCGATTGCGGCACGCCGCTGACCTATGAGGCGCCGGACGGCGTGGCGGTCGCGGCGGGCGCATTCGATGATCCCTCGCTGCTGCCGCCAGTGGTACAATACGGCACGGAAGGCAAGATCGGCTTCGTCGACAGGCTGCATCTGCTGCCGGGCCACCGGACGGACGAGGATGCGGAACAGGCTCCCTTCGTGCTGGAACTTGTGTCGTACCAGCATCCGGATCACGATACGGCGATATGGCTAACGGAGACAGGTCAATGACGATGGCGGTGGGATATAGTGGTGGATGCCAGTGCGGCGCGGTTCGCTACCACGTCGCTACCGAACTCGGCTATCCGCATCTCTGCCATTGCCGCATGTGCCAGAAGGCTTCCGGCAACTATGCCCTGCCGCTGAGCAGCGCCAAGCTTACGGATTTCGAGCTGACGCGCGGCGAGCCCTCGTGGTTTCACTCGTCCGATCTCGTGCGCCGCGGTTTTTGCGGCACCTGCGGCACACCGTTGTTTTATGATATTCCCGGCGCGGACGCCATCAATGTGACACTCGGCTCGCTGGACGAGCCGATGGCGGTTAAGCCCGTCGCGCAATCGAATCTCGCGGCGAAGATGCCGTGGTTCCACGCGCTGGATGTGCTGCCGGTGGAACCGGATGGCGACGAGGCCGACCGCACCGAGGCGATCCGCGCGTCCAACCATCAGCATCCCGATCACGATACCCAAACCTGGCCACAGGAGAAGAGCCATGACTGAAGTCACCAGAAGCGGAGGATGCCAGTGCGGCGCGGTGCGGTTTCGCATTCACGGTCAACTCGGCCGCCCCTCGATCTGCCATTGCCGCATGTGCCAGAAGCAGTTCGGCAGCTTCTTCTCCGCCCTGGTGACAGCGCCGGATGACGGCCTGGAATGGACGCGTGGCGGGCCAACCTATTTCCAGTCCTCGGTCAACATCGAGCGCGGCTTCTGCAAGAATTGCGGCACGCCGCTGACCTATCGCCATCCCGGCGGCGTGGAGATCGCCATCGGCGCCTTCGACGAACGCGACGATCTGGCGCCGCAGATCCAGGTGAACCATGCCTCGCGCCTGCCCTGGGTCGAAACCATATTTCAGCAGCCGGTCCTTCAGGACCCGGATTTCTATGCCCAGCAGGAGCGGATCATCTCCTTCCAGCACCCAGACCACGACACCGACGTCTGGCCTTCGGAAGGGCTGAAAATATGACGGAAGTGTTGCGCACGCTTTACCCGGAAATCGAGCCCTACGCCTCCGGCCATCTCGATGTCGGCGATGGACACGTCATCTATTGGGAACGTGTCGGCACGCCTGGCGCGAAACCCGCCGTCTTCCTGCATGGTGGCCCGGGCGGCGGCATCTCGCCGAGCCATCGCCGTCTGTTCGATCCGGCGCTCTACGACGTGACGCTGTTCGACCAGCGTGGCTGCGGCAAGTCCACGCCGCATGCGGGGCTGGAAGCCAACACGACCTGGCATCTGGTTGCCGATATCGAGCGGCTGCGCGAGATGGCCGGTGTCGACAAGTGGCTGGTGTTCGGCGGCTCCTGGGGATCGACGCTGGCGCTCGCCTATGCCGAAACCCATCCGCAACATGTCTCGGAGCTGGTCGTACGCGGCATCTATACGCTGACCAAGGCGGAGCTCGACTGGTACTATCAGTTCGGGGTCTCGGAAATGTTCCCTGAGAAGTGGGAGCGCTTCGTAGCGCCGATCCCGCCGGAAGAGCGCCACGAGATGATGCTCGCCTATCACCGCCGGCTGACGCATGAGGACAAAGCGGCACGCCTTGAGGCCGCCAAAGCATGGTCGCTCTGGGAGGGCGAGACCATCACGCTTCTGCCGGACCCTTCGACCAGCACGCCGTTCGAAGACGCGGAATTCGCGCATGCCTTCGCGCGCATCGAGAACCATTTCTTCGTCAATGCCGGCTGGCTGGATGAGGGCCAACTGCTGCGCGATGCCCATAAACTCAAGGATATTCCCGGCGTCATCGTCCATGGCCGCTACGACATGCCCTGCCCGGCAAAATATGCCTGGGCGCTGCACAAGGCCTGGCCGAAAGCGGATTTTCATCTGATCGAAGGCGCGGGGCATGCCTATTCCGAGCCCGGTATCCTCGACCAGTTGATCCGCGCCACGGATAAATTTGCAGGAAACATCTGAGCCTGAACGATACCTCTCCCCGTCCCTTCGACAAGCTGAGGATGGGGAGAGGAAGGGACTGAGCAAGAGGAAGCCGGCTCGCCGGAGGAAACAGTATGACACGCGAAAAAATCTATCTCTTCGACACGACCTTGCGCGACGGGCAGCAGACGCCCGGCATCGACTTTTCGGTCGAGGACAAGATTTCAATCGCCACCATGCTGGACGAATTCGGCCTCGATTATGTCGAGGGCGGCTATCCCGGTGCGAACCCAACCGATACCGCCTTCTTCGACGAGAAGCGGACGCAGACGGCATCCTTCGTCGCCTTCGGCATGACCAAGCGCGCCGGCGTTTCCACCTCCAACGATCCGGGTCTTGCGACCCTCCTGCAGGCCAAGGCCGACGCCATCTGTTTCGTCGCCAAGAGCTGGGACTATCATGTCAAGGTCGCGCTCGGCTGCACCAACGAGGAAAACCTCGAAAGCATTGCCGAAAGCGTCAAGGCGGCGGTCGGCGCGGGCAAGGAAGCGCTGGTCGACTGCGAGCATTTCTTCGACGGTTACAAGGCCAATCCTACCTATGCACTCGCCTGCGCCAAGACGGCCTATGAGGCCGGAGCGCGCTGGGTCGTGCTCTGCGACACCAATGGCGGCACGCAGCCGCCGGAGGTGCGCGCCATCGTCGAGGCTATGATCGCTGAGGGCGTTCCGGGGCACTGTCTTGGCATTCATGCTCATAACGATACCGGCCAGGCGGTTGCCAATTCGCTTGCCGCCGTCGAGGCTGGCGTGCGGCAGATCCAGGGCACGCTCAACGGCATCGGCGAGCGCTGCGGCAATGCCAACCTGATCACGCTGATCCCGACGCTGGCATTGAAGAGAACCTATAGCGAGCGTTTCGAAACGACGATCGATGGCGAAAAGCTGCTGGGACTGACCCGCCTCTCGCATGCCTTCGACGAGCTGCTGAACCGCTCGCCGGACCATCAGGCACCCTATGTCGGCGCCTCCGCCTTTGCGACCAAGGCCGGCATCCATGCCTCCGCGCTGCTGAAGGACCCCCGCACCTACGAGCATGTGCCGCCGGAAACCGTCGGCAATTTCCGCAAGGTGATGGTCTCCGACCAGGGCGGCAAGTCGAATTTCATCAATGCGCTGAAGCGGCGCGGCATCGAGGTCGGCAAGGACGACCCGAGGCTCGACCGGCTGATCCAGATCGTCAAGGAACGGGAAGCCACGGGCTACGCTTACGAAGGGGCCGATGCCAGCTTCGAGCTCCTCGCCCGCCGCACGCTCGGCACCATACCGGACTTCTTCGCCGTCGACGGCTTCCGCGTCATGGTGGAGCGCCGCTTCGATTCCCACGGACGGGTCAAGACGGTCTCGGAAGCGGTGGTCAGAATGATCATCGACGGCCAGACCATCATGTCGGTTGCCGAAGGCGACGGCCCGGTCAACGCGCTCGACCTAGCGCTACGCAAGGATTTCGGCAAATACCAGCACGAGATCGACGATCTGGAACTAGCCGACTTCAAGGTGCGTATCCTCAATGGCGGTACGGGAGCCGTAACCCGTGTCCTGATCGAATCCACCGATAGCGACGGCGTGCGCTGGTGGACGGTCGGCGTTTCGGAAAACATCATCGACGCCTCGTTCCAGGCGCTGATGGATTCCGTCATCTACAAGCTGATGAAGAACCGGCATATGGCGGGCAGAATAGCGGCGGAGTGATCCGCCGCTCATCAAAAACCTTGACCATGCAGTCAAGGAAATGAATTGGCCCCGCACGACACTTTGGAGTAATCCCGTCCTAAAGAAAATAACATGGGCTGGAAACACCAATGGCCACCGATACGATCGCACCTGATGTGAAGAACGGGGACAGCCTGCGCGGCTTCGGCTTTGCGTTGACGGCCTACCTCTTTTGGGGCGTCTTGCCGCTCTACATGAAGGCCTTGGGGCATATTCCGGCCATGGAAGTCGTCGCCCACCGTATCTTATGGTCCGTACCCGTTGCCGGCGTCGTGCTTCTGGCGCTCGGTCGTATGGGTGATATCAAGGCGGCGCTCAGCAGCCCACGCACGGTCGCCATGGTGTCGCTGACGGCGACGCTGGTGACCATCAACTGGGGAACCTATGTCTGGGCGATCAGCGCCGGACATTCGCTCGACGCGGCGCTCGGCTATTTCATCAACCCGCTGTTCAGTATCGCGCTCGGCGCTCTGCTGTTGAAGGAGAAGCTGGCGCCGCTACAGATCGTCGCGATCTGCCTTGCAGCGGCGGCAGTGGTCATTCTGACCATCGAGGCCGGCACCGTGCCCTGGGTGGCGCTGACGCTGACTTTATCCTGGGGCTTCTATGCCTTTTTCCGCAAGACGCTGCCGGTCGGGGCAAATCAGGGCTTCTTTCTGGAGGTGCTGCTGCTCTGCATTCCGGCGACGCTTTACATCCTCTATCTGGAAGCGCGCGGCGAAGGTCATCTCTACCGCACGGGCATCTCGGATACGGCGCTTCTGCTCGGTTGCGGCCTGGTAACCGCCCTGCCGCTGATGATCTTCGCCAATGGAGCGAAACTCCTGAAACTCTCCACCATCGGCATCATGCAGTATATCGCGCCGACGATGATCTTCCTCATCGCCGTCTTCGTGTTCAAAGAGCCTTTCGGCACGACACAGATGACCGCCTTCTCGCTCATCTGGGCAGGGCTGGTACTTTATAGCTGGTCGATGCTGCGTCAAAGCCGGGCACGCTAACCGGTAAAAACGGTTAGCAAATCCTTAATCAGAGCTTCGAGATAACAGCCTCTTCGCCGTCGCGCGGTCCCAGCGTTTCGGCGGCGTGCTTGCGGATCGCCGGAATGATGTCGGAGATCCTGTTGATCACCAGCGGCTGGACGCGGTGGGAGGTATGGACAAAGCCCTCTTCCGCCATGTGGCGGATCAGCTCCATCATCGGATCCCAGAAACCGTTGATATTGGCAAAGACCATCGGCTTTTCGTGACGGCCGAGCTGACCCCAGGTCATGATCTCGACGATCTCCTCCAGCGTGCCGATGCCGCCCGGCAGTGCCACGAAGGCGTCGGCGCGCTCGAACATGCCGTGTTTGCGCGTATGCATGTCCGGGGTTATGATGAGCTCATCCAATTGACCGAGCGAATGGCGCGTCGCCTCCATATCGACCAGGAACTCCGGAATGATGCCGGTGACCTTGCCGCCATGCGACAGTACACCGCTCGCCACAGCGCCCATGATGCCCTTCGTTCCGCCGCCATAGACGAGGCGCAGCCCGCTCTCGGCGATGTGCTTGCCAAGCTCGCGGCCCGCGGCCATGTGAGAAGGATCGCGCCCCGGCCTTGAGCCGCAATAGACGCAAATGGATCGAATTGGCGCAGAATCGTCGGTCATGAATGCAAACAACTATGCTGCAGGTGCTCAGTCAAGAATTTTCAAAGGAAAACTTGTGCCCGAACATGCGGAAATGGCTGAGAAAGCTTGTAAAAGCATGCGAAATCGTTAGCAATTTCAGGAGTTGCGACGACGCCGCCGCTTGGAGATGAATGATGATGAAGAACCGTGCCGGCTTGCTGGCTCTGTTGGTGCTGGTAGTTGCAACCCTCTTGATGGTCTTTTTCGTGATGCCGCGCATCAACGGCGACAAGAAGCCGATTGGCGACGCCGTCAATCAAGCCAGCGACGCGGTGAAGAACACGATTACGGAGAGCGCGCAAAAAGCTGACGACGCGGCACAAAAGGCCGGCGAAGCAACGCAGAACGCCGTGACGACCACGACCAATGCCGCCGAAGCCGTCAAGAAGCTCACCGATCTCAGCGGCACGGCGACAGCCTCTCTCACCGATCTCAAGGCGCTCTTCAAGGACGGCAAGGGCCCAAGCCAGGATGTTTTCGCAGCCGCCAAGACGAAGGCGATCACGGCATTGCAGGCGATTGTCGCCTTTGCCGTCCCCCAAGGGACGGACACCGCGACTACCGCCTTGGTCGACAAGGCGCATGACGGCGCCGGCAAGGCGCTCACCCTCGTCCAGTCGCTTCCGGAAAACATCGCCGATGCCAATACCGCGATCGACAAGGCGCTGGCGGTGCTGACGGGCCAGACCCCGCCGCAGACGCAGGCCGCAGCCGGTCCCGCGACACCCTCCTTCGACGTGCTGCGTGTCGAGCCCGACGGCTCCACCGTCATTGCCGGCTCGGCCGAACCCAATTCCAAGCTGGAAATCGTCGACGGCGACAAGGTGGTGACGACGACCCAGGTCGGGCCGAGCGGCGATTTCGTTGCCGTGCTCGACAACCCGCTGCCGCCCGGCGACCATGAGCTGGCGCTACGCGTAACCGGCAAGGACGGTAAGGCCGTGACATCGGAAGAAGTCGCCACCGTTTCGGTTCCAAAGGACGACAAGAGCCAGCTTCTTGCCATGGTTTCCAAGCCCGGCGCGGCAAGCCGCATCATCACCGCGCCGTCGGCCAAGCAGGGGCGCGTCACTTCGGGTGAACAGACGCCAGCCGCCAACACGCCAGCAACCGCAACTGGTGGCGCGACGACGGCTGCCGGCGCAAAACCGCAAGATAATACCGCCGTTGCCTCCGCCAATCCGGCTGCCAGCAACAATGCCGCTACTCCGTCCAGTTCCGAGCCAGATGTGATGGTCAATGCGGTCGAAATCGAGAACGATCATATTTTCGTTGCCGGCACGACGAAGCCGAACGCTAAGGTTCGCGCCTATGCCGACGACAAGCTGATCGGCGAGATCACAGCAGGAGCCGACGGCCACTTCGTCGTCGACGGCACAATGCCGCTGACAGTCGGCGACCACAAGATCCGTGTCGACGTCCTCGGCGACAATGGCGACGTGGTGGTGCGCACCAGCGTCAATTTCTCTCGTCCCGCAGGCAATCAGGTAACGGTCGCCGCGCAGACACCGGCTGCTACCGGCAACAGCAGCAAACCTGCCGCCACCACCATGGTACCGCTTGACGAAAGCGAGCTTGGCAAGCTGACGGAGGATGCCGGCAAGGCATTCACGCTGCTGAAGGGCCTGTTTACCGATGGCAAGCAGCCGAATGCCGAACAGCTCGCCGCCGCCCGTTCGGGGACGGAAATCGCCCTCAAGTCCCTTTCGGAATTCCGTCCGGCAATCGGTGCGGATGCCGCGCTGAAGCAGGCGGCCACCGACGCCTCGAACGCGGCGATCAAGGCACTTTCTTCCCTGCAGGCCCTGTCGAAGGACCCGAAGTCCGTCGGCGATGCATTGCCCAATCTCGAGCAGATGATTGCCGTCGTCACCAAGCCCAAAATAGCAGCGCCGGCGAGCGCCGAAACCGCCGCCAATGGCGGTGGCCCCAAGACCATCGAGCAGGCGCCGCTGTCGCAGGACACCAATGCGGTCATCATCCGCCGCGGCGATACGCTCTGGCAGATCTCCCGCCGTATCTATGGCGCCGGCGTGCGCTACACGACGATCTATATCGCCAACGAAGACAAGATCAACAATCCGGACCGCATCCTGCCGGGTCAGGTCTTCGGCCTGCCGAAGGACGCATTGCCGAATGCGGAAGAGCTGCACCGCAAGCGGCTTTCGGGCGAGCATCTGTAAGAGGCAAGCTTCCACAACAGAACCGACGCGATGCGGCCAGAGCATCCCGCTTTCGGGTGAATCACCCGTAAGCGGATCAGATGCTCTGGATTCAAAAAGCTGGCGCGACCTTTGTGCGTTCAAAATGAACGCACGGCGCTCCAGGCGCCATCAACGCCTGGCCGCTGCTTTTACCGGACATCGAAATGGTATAAGCGTGCGGCCGACCCCTTTTTGCCCAGTCATGACCTGACGGGGCCCTTCCAGCCAGGCTGCGCGATTGCGCGCCATTGCCCGGTTGCCTCGCATATTCGCCGGAGACGGACATGGCAGACCGCAAGAAGACCATATCGGCTGATTCCAGCAATCCATTGAATACGCTCATCAACCTCTGGCCCTATATGTGGCCGACGGGGCGCATGGACCTGAAGATGCGGGTCGTTTGGGCGACCGTCTACCTGCTGATCTCGAAATTCTTCCTGCTGCTGGTTCCCTATTTCTTCAAATGGTCCGTCGATGCTCTCAACGGCAAGCTAGACATGCAGGGTATCCTGCCGGCCTTGATGGTGGGGGCCATCGCGCTGATCATCGCCACCAACGTCACGCGCCTCATCCAGCTTGGCCTCAACCAGCTCCGCGACTCGCTGTTTGCCAGCGTCGGCCAATATGCCGTGCGTCAGCTCGCCTACCGGACCTTCGTGCACATTCACGAACTGTCGCTTCGCTTTCATCTCGAGCGCAAGACCGGCGGCCTGTCGCGCGTCATCGAGCGCGGCACCAAGGGCATCGAGACGATCGTCCGCTTCACCATTCTCAACACCCTCCCGACTTTCGTCGAGTTCCTGCTGACCGCCATCATCTTCTGGCGTGGCTATGGCTTTTCCTATCTCGCCATCACGGCGGTCACGGTCTGGCTCTATATCTGGTTCACCGTCAAGGCGAGCGACTGGCGCATCTCCATTCGCCGGACGATGAACGAGAGCGATACGGACGCCAACACCAAGGCGATCGATTCACTCCTGAACTTCGAGACGGTCAAATATTTCGGCAACGAGGAGATGGAGGCCAAGCGTTTCGACCAGTCGATGGCACGTTACGAGAAGGCCGCGACCGGTGTCTGGACGTCGCTGGGCTGGCTGAACTTCGGCCAGGGCGTCATCTTCGGCCTGGGCACCACGGTCATGATGGTGGTCTCCGGCTGGGCCGTTCTCAACGGCCATCAGACGGTCGGCGACTTCGTCTTCATCAACGCCATGCTGCTGCAACTCTCCGTGCCGCTCAACTTCATCGGCTTCGTCTACCGCGAAATCCGCCAGGGTCTGACCGACATCGAGGAGATGTTCGACCTTTTGGAAGTCAAGCCCGAGGTGACGGACGCACCCGACGCCAAGGAACTGGTCATCGGCCACGGCGCCATTTCCTTCAAGGATGTGCATTTCGCCTATGACGCCGCCCGGCCGATCCTCAAAGGCATCTCCTTCGAGGTGCCGGCCGGCAAGACGGTCGCCGTCGTCGGCCCCTCGGGCGCCGGCAAATCGACCCTGTCGCGTCTGCTCTACCGCTTCTACGACGTCCAGAGCGGCACAATCACCATCGACGATCAGGATCTGCGCACGGTGACGCAGAAGAGCCTGCGCAAGGTGATCGGCATGGTGCCGCAGGACACCGTGCTCTTCAACGACACCATCGCCTACAACATCCGCTATGGCCGGCCCGGCGCGAGCGAAGCGGAGGTGACGGCAGCAGCCGAGATCGCCCAGATCGGAAACTTCATCAGCCAGTTGCCCGAAGGTTTCGAGACCAAGGTCGGCGAGCGCGGCCTGAAGCTTTCCGGTGGAGAGAAGCAGCGCGTCGCCATTGCCCGCACCGTTCTCAAGGCGCCACCGGTGCTCATCCTCGATGAAGCGACCTCCGCGCTCGACACCACGACCGAGCAGGAAATCCAGACGGCCCTCGATGTCGTTTCGAAGAACCGTACGACGCTGGTCATCGCCCACCGGCTCTCCACCGTCATCGGCGCCGACGAGATCATCGTGCTGAAAAGCGGCGAGATCGCCGAGCGCGGCACCCATGCCGCCCTTCTGGAACAGAACGGCCTCTATGCCTCGATGTGGAACCGCCAGCGCGAGGCAACGCAGGCGGAAGAGCATCTGAAGCAGGTGCGCGAGAACGACGACCTCGGCGTCGTCAACCGGCTGGCGCCGGCGCGCTGAAGCAAGCGGCTGTCATGAGACTGAGATGCCCGCTTGATAGCCAGAGCGGTCACTCATTCGAAGAGGCCCCCCGAATGCGCAATCTTGCCAGAACGTTTACGCTCCTTCTCGCCGTTGGTCTTGCCGCGCCGGTTTTCGCCGACGACGCCAAGCCATTTGCAGATGCCAAGGAGATCAATCTCCTGAACCTTTTGCCCCCACCACCGGCCAATGACTCGGCCCAGACCAAAGCTGAGCTGGGAGAAATCCTGACGCTGCAGGTGACCCGCACTCCGGACATGGCGGCCCGCGCGGTTGCCGATGCCGAGGAAAACGTCTGGCGCTTTTCCGATGCCATCGACAATCCGAAATTCACCAAGGAAAACCTTCCGAAGTTCTCGGCCTTTTTCGACCGCATCGTCGAGACCGAAGGCGCCGTCGTCGATCCGGCCAAGGATGTCTGGAAGCGCCCACGTCCCCATCTCTACAGCGATCTCGTCAAGCCGATCGTGCCTCTGTCGAAGTCCGGCTCCTATCCGTCCGGCCACACGACGCTTGGAACGCTGATGGGCATCGTGCTTTCGAACATGGTGCCGGAAAAGAAGGCTGCGATCATGACCCGCGCCTGGGAATACGGCCATAACCGTATCGTCGGCGGCATCCACTACGCCACCGACATCGAAGCCGGCCGCATCGCCGGCACGGTGATCGCACAGACCATCACGACGCATGAGGACTACAAGGCCGAATATGAGGCCGCCAGGGAAGAGCTGCGGGCCGCCCTCGGCCTTTGATCTTCGCTGACCACAGCAACTGGTATCGACAAGCCGCCGGACCATCTTCCGGCGGCTTTTCATTTGCCGTTGCGACGGCCCTTTCAGCGTCGCGACAGCTTGCGCGTGACCATAGGTTTCGGAATGCGGCGACGGTGGCAGGCTTATCCCACCGGTTTCGCCTGGGGGTGACTGCGCGAAACCATTGCCCATGACGGCTTTTGCCTGTAGTCACCGTCAACTGGTAGTCACAGGAGCCCGCCATCGATGAGCTTGTTGAATAGCGTCCGCAACGTAATCGTCCCCGTGCACAAGGAAGGCTATCCCTTCGTCGCAGGCTTCTTTGTTGCATCGCTGGTTCTCGGCTGGGTCTTCAAGCCACTCTTCTGGATCGGCCTGATCCTGACGCTCTGGTGCGCCTATTTCTTCCGCGATCCCGAGCGCATGACGGCGCAGGATGATGATCTGGCCATATCGCCCGCCGACGGCAAGGTTTCCGGCGTGCAGATGGTCACGCCGCCGGCCGAGCTCAATCTCGGCACCGAGCCGATGCTGCGCGTGTCGATCTTCATGAATGTCTTCGATTGCCATGTGAACCGCTCGCCGATGCGCGGCCGCATCACCAATATCGCCTACCGCCAGGGCAGCTTCCTCAATGCGGAGCTGGATAAGGCCAGCGAGCAGAACGAGCGCAACGGCCTCACGATCGAAACGAAGCATGGCGAAATCGGCGTCGTGCAGATCGCCGGCCTTGTTGCCCGCCGCATCCTTTGCTTCGTCAATGTCAACGAGCCGCTCGATGCCGGCGAGCGCATCGGCCTGATCCGCTTCGGTTCGCGTCTCGATGTCTTTCTTCCCGCGGGCGCCGAACCGCGCGTCGCGGTCGGTCAGAGGGCGATTGCAGGCGAAACCGTGATCGCCGAATTCGGTTCGCCGAAAGGCCCGACCGTTAGCCGCCGTAGCTGAGCCCCAAGGAACCGAGCAGGATGAAGACGCCTTTTCCGCCCTTCGAGCCGAATGGTCCCAATGACGAGGCGCGCGGGCCGCGCCTCCGGGAAATTCCATTGCGGCTGATGGTGCCGAACATGATCACCGTTCTGGCGATCTGCGCGGGCCTCACCGGCATCCGTCTCGCTTTCGAAAACCGCTATGAACTCGCCGTGGTTGCCGTGCTGGTCGCCGCCTTCCTCGATGGCGTCGACGGACGCGTGGCGCGGCTGATGAAGGCCACGTCCAAATTCGGCGCGCAGATGGATTCGCTTGCCGACATCGTCAATTTCGGTGTCGCGCCGGCGCTTGTCGTCTATGTCTTCCTCTTGGATCAGGCACGCTCGCTCGGCTGGATCGCAGCCCTGATCTACACCATCGCCGCCGGCTTGCGCCTTGCCCGCTTCAACGTCATGGCGGAGCGCGAGCACAAGGCGTCCTGGCAGTCGGAATATTTCGTCGGCGTGCCGGCGCCGGCCGGCGCCATGCTGGTACTGCTGCCGGTCTACCTCGGCTTTCTGGGCGTGGAGCCCACCAGGACTTTTGCGTATTGGGGTGCCGCATACACCGTACTGATCGGCTTTCTGCTAGTCAGCCGCCTGCCCGTCTGGTCCGGCAAAACGGGAGGTAATGGCATTCGCCGCGATCTCGTGCTGCCGGCCATGCTGGCAATCGTTGTCTATGTGGCGCTGCTGATGAGCTACACTTGGCATGTCATGGTCGTGACCGTCATTGCCTACCTGCTGTCGCTGCCGCTCGGCGCCCGTTCCTGGGCGCGCAAATACGGCACCTTCACCATCAACGGCCCAGCCGATCCCGACGTCGACGATTCCAACGACGATATCGGTCGGCATATCTAACCAAAAAGCCGGCATGGCTCGACGCGCTACTCGTCTCATGGGACGACTGGCTGCGACGATTCACGCAAAGCGAGAATATGGTTAATGAAGAATTAACACCCTAGGTAGACAAGGAAAATACGAAAATTTCGCCCTCATCTCGCGAAATATGGTCGGTGTTTACAAAAGCTGATCGCCAGACGCCTTTGATTTGTCATGATTTACGACACATTAGCAAAGCAGTTTGGTGATTCAGGAAACACCAGCGGGAACAAGGTGAGGAGTAACCCATGACCACGAAGAAAGACGAAGCGGCACAACCGCAGGCAAAGATCGATCCCAGCTTGCTTTATCGTCCGCTCGGCCTGAAGGCCGTTCTGGCAGCACATCTGATGCTGAAGACTAAGCCGATGAAAAAGAAGATCGCCTAAGACCAGACTTTATTCGCCAGCCAGGGGGAGCCGACTGTTAACAGCGGCTTGTGGCAGCGCCGATCTCGACACGAAGCCGTTCAGAAGAGGTTCAACTGGCCATCGCCGGGGTCCGACTTCTTCGACGGCTTGGTCGGAGCTTCTATCGTTATTGGCTCCTGCAAATCAGGCCCCATATTGGCGACTTTATTGACGCGATCCGAAACCGGGATCGCCTCGAAGAAGTCTTCCTGAACCGGTGCCATCAGGTCGAGAACCTCGCGCGGTTCCTGTGTCTTGCAATCGAGCCAGCGGGCAAAATCCTCCGGCTTGATGACGACGGGCATGCGATCGTGAATGGGACGCATCGCTCTGTTCGCCGCCGTCGTCAGGATCGCACCTGTATCGACTTCCGATCCATCGGCCGACGCCCATGTCTCCATCAGGCCGGCAAAGGCGATGACGCCGCCATCGCGCGGGCGTATCCAATAGGGCTGCGACTTCTCGCCGCTCTCCTTGGCGGGGCGACGCCATTCGTAAAAACCCGAGGCCGGGATCAGAATGCGACGATGCCGCATGGCGGCGCGGAATGAGGCCTTGCCGATCGCGGTTTCGGCGCGCGCATTGATCAGCAGCGGAAATTCCTTGGGATCCTTCACCCAGGCGGGCGTAAAGCCCCAGCGCACCAGCAGCGCGCGGCGATCCGGCAGGTTGCTGCCTCGTTCCTGTCGGTCGCCCGAGATGACGACGAGGATCGGCTGTGTCGGCGCGATGTTGTAGCGCGCGGGAAAGCCTTCGCTCAGCAGGACGCCCAGCGCCTCGCCGACGTATTCCGGCGTCGATGTCAATGCAAAGCGTCCGCACATAGGGCTTGTTTTGCACCCTGAAAGCGCCGGGTCAAGGAGAAGGTCAGCCGCGTGGGCCGAAGAGAATGATGGCGCCGCCCGCAAGGCAGACGGCGGCGCCGGAAATATCCCAGCGATCGGGCAACCGCCCCTCGGCCAGCCAAAGCCAGAGAATGGAGGCGACGATATAGACGCCGCCATAGGCCGCGTAGGTGCGCCCCGCCGCGTCGCTCGGCACCAGTGCCAGCAGCCATGCGAACAGCGCCAGCGACACCAGGCCGGGCGCCAGCCACCAGATCGGCTTTGCCAGCCGCAACCATGCCCAGAAAGCAAAACAGCCAGCAATTTCAGCCAGCGCGGCAAAGGCGTAGAGGGCGTAGGTCATGATGATGTCCAGCAGCTTGGGCGGTGGTCTCGAATCGTCGTTCTTATTCGGGAGTAAAAGGGCTTTCATCTCGCGCAACAAGGGTCGTATCCTGCGAGACTGACAGCTTCCATCACCGCCTGATATCTTTCTCGGAATCCGAAGACCCATGACGTCGATCCCCCGCCCCGCCTCCTCCGCCATCCTTGAACGCGACGGCCGCTTCCTGTTGGTGCTGCGCCGCAATCCGCCGTCGGCCGATATGTATGCTTTTCCGGGCGGGCGGGCCGAGGACGGCGAAACGCCGGCGGAAACGGCGTTGCGGGAATTCGAGGAAGAGACGGGGATATCGGCCCGCAATCCCCGCCTGTTCGAGACTTACGACCTTCGGAGCCATGCAGCAGACGGGACGCTCACCAGTCATTTCCTCCTGTCGGTTTTTCAGGTCGAAGCGGACGAGGAGGCGGTTCCCGAAGCTGCCGACGACGCCGCCGCGATCGGCTGGTACTCGCTGGAGGAGATCCGTGCCTTGCCCGTTCCGGCAAGCGTGCTCGAATGCGCCGAGCGGATCGCCGCAACCCGCGACTGACGAGATCAGCCGGGCTCCGGCGTTAACGATGCTTAACAATAACGGGGTGGAAAGCGGCGCTCCCGCCTTGTTCCCGTCATGCTTGCCGTATCAATTGAACACATGATTCATCGTCGCCTCATTCGTCCGCTTGTGATCTGCGCCGCGCTTGCGGCCGCATTTCCGGCCCTTGCGCAGTCGGCGACGACCGTTCCGCAGGGACAGGCGCCCGGCAATAGTGGCGAGGCCGAGCAGCCGACGCCCTATGACGACCAGCTTTTGCGGCTCGCCGAAATTCTCGGTTCGGTCAACTATCTGCGCAACCTCTGCAGCACCGCCACGGAAGACGGCTGGCGGTCCGGCATGCAGCAATTGCTCGACGCAGAGACCAAGAATGAGCCGAAACGCAAGGAAAGACTGACCGCCGCGTTCAACCGTGGGTACAGATCCTTTGCGTCGGTTTATACCAATTGCACGCCGCTGGCCGTTGTCGCCGAGGAGCAATACCGTAACGAAGGTGCAACACTTGCGACAGAAATAACCGCCCGCTTTGGAAATTGACGATTTATTAACCCCTTTTCGTACCGAGCCGTGTCGTTTTAGGAAAAGGCTGATAAAGTCGTTAATCAAGCGGTAAGGACATGAACGTCTTAAGGAAGAAATGATGGAAGCTAGCCTGAACGAAATCGACGACATGATTGTCCACGAAAAAATGCAGGCAGCGCTGGAATACCAGAACGAGGCTTGGGCCGACGGAATGGCTGATGGCATCGAGCCGGAGATCATTGCCGACGCCGCCATTGCCCATGCCATCCGCGAAACTATTCGCATTAATGGGGAACAGGGCGCGGAAGCCTTGCTCGAATCGCTTAGGGAACGCATGCTTGCTGGTGAGTTCTCTCCGAACCGCACCCTGCAATAACAGCCAGAGATCCCTTATGCATATCGTACCGGGCAGTGAGTTTCGACGTTCCATTGCCTCGCTTACCGCCGCGACCATGTTTTTCGGCAGTCTTGCTTCCCCTCTCCCGGCTCTCGCCTTTTCGCTGATAAACCCACCCGCTACTCAACTGGGTGCTGCGAGCAAGCCCGTACAGCAGAACAATGACAAGCCGATCGAGCAGGCGCTGGAAGCGCCCTCCAAGGCTCTTCCCATGCCGGACCCACTGGTCAAGAGCCAGGCCGGGCAGACGAGCAACAGCACCGCTACTGCAGACGCCCCGAATAACGGCAAGCCGGCGGAGATCATCTACGATATCAGCAAGGTGCCGGAACCGGTGCGCAAGCTGCGCGAGACCATCGTCGAGGCCGCTGCCTCCGGTGATCTCGAGCGTTTGCGTCCGCTGATGAATGTCGGTGGCGGCCTGAACCAGACGCAGGTGACAGCAGACGATCCGGGCGAAGACCCGATCAAGACACTGCATGACCTCTCCGGCGATTCCGACGGCATCGAGATCCTCTCCATCCTCCTCGATATCCTGTCGAGCGCCTGCGCCCATGTCGGCCAGGGAACGCCCAACGAGATGTATGTCTGGCCCTATTTCGCCGAGAAGGACATCAAGACCCTGACCGCGCCGGAAAAAGTCGACCTGATGCGGATCGTCACCGCCGGTGACTTCTCGGACATGCTGGAATTCGGCGGTTACAATTTCTATCGCGTCGGCATCACGCCCGACGGCAAGTGGAAATTCTTCACCTCCGGCGAATGATCCGTCCGCGGAACTTGCGGTTCCCGAGCAGAGGCCTTACCTCTGGGCGATAGGCGAAACTAGCGGGTTGACCATGCCAGCCGTATTCCTGAAAGACCGCTCCTTTCTTCGCGTCACCGGCGCGGAGGCGGAGCCTTTCCTGCACAATCTCATCACCACCGATCTTGTCTCGCTTGGCGCGGACGAGACGCGCCCCGGCGCGCTGCTGACGCCGCAGGGCAAGATCCTGTTCGACTTCATGATCTCCAGGGACGGGTCCGGCTTCCTGCTGGAGACTGATACGACGCAAAGGGATGGGCTGCTGAAACGGCTCACCATGTACCGGCTGCGCGCGCCGGTCGACTTCGCCGTTGGGGAAATCGAAGGCGTGACCGTCGCCTGGGGCGACAATGCAGCCGAGGGCCCCAAGGATAGCCGTTTCGCCAAGGCAGGCATTGCGTTGACGCGGACATCAGGCCATCACGGCGACGATGCGGAAGCGCTTTACCAGGCGCTGCGCATCGCCAATGGCATCGCCGTTTCCGGCCAGGATTTCGCCCTCCAGGACGCTTTTCCGCATGACGTGCTGCTGGACCTCAATGGCGGTCTCGGCTTCCGCAAGGGATGCTATGTCGGCCAGGAAGTGGTGTCTCGCATGCAGCATCGCGGCACCGCGCGCAGGCGGGTGGTTATCGTCACCGGCAATGCCGATCTGCCCGCGACCGGCACCGAACTGACCGCCGGCGGCAAGCCGATCGGTACGCTCGGCTCGACCGAGGGCGCCAACGGACTTGCCATCGTCCGCATCGATCGTGCCGGCGAAGCCATTGCAGCCGGCACGCCGATCCTGGCGGATGGTCACGAGGTCGCCGTTGCGCTTCCTGTCTGGTCCGGCCTCTCCTTCCCGGCGCAGACCGATGAGGCTTCGGCATGACATCGGGTGCTACCCCGCGTGCCTGGCAGCGCATGCTGTCCGGGCGCAGGCTCGACCTGCTGGACCCTTCGCCGCTCGATGTCGAGATCGGCGACATCGCCCATGGTCTTGCCCGCGTCGCGCGCTGGAACGGCCAGACCTCGGGGGATCACGCCTTTTCGGTGGCGCAGCACAGTCTCTTGGTCGAGGCGATCTTCCGCCAGCTTAACCCGACGACACCGGACGAACTGCTGGCAGCACTGCTGCACGATGCGCCGGAATACGTCATCGGTGACATGATCTCGCCATTCAAATCCGTGGTCGGCGGCGATTACAAGCTGGTGGAAAAACGGCTGGAGGCGGCGATCTATCGGCGCTTTGCCCTGCCGCCGCATTGCGCGCCGCGCCTGAAGGACAAGATCAAGAAGGCCGACACGGTCTCCGCCTATTTCGAGGCGACGCTGCTGGCGGGCTTTACGCCAGAGGAAGCCCGCAAGTTCTTTGGCCAGCCGCGCGGCGTTACCCAGGACATGCTGCCGATCCAGCCCATGCCGGCTGTGGAAGCCCAGCGACTTTTCCTGAAACGCTTCGAGGCGATCGAGGCCGAGCGCGCTACCGTGAGAGCCGAGGCATGACCGTGATTGTCGTATCGCCACTGGCCCGCATCGCGGAAATGGCTGTCCGCCACGGCGCATCCGAAATGATCAGCCTGATGGCCAAGGAACAGGCCTTTCACCGGCCGGCCGTGATCAAGGCGAACCGGCATCTGTTGCTCGGCATGAACGATATCAGCTTTGCCGGCACCGGCGATCTTGTCGCGCCGCAAGAGGTGCATGTCCGTGACATCATCGATTTCGCCAGAAGCTGGGATCGCACCGCGCCGCTGCTGATCCATTGCTGGATGGGCGTCTCGCGGTCGCCAGCCGCGGCGCTGATCGCAGCGCTTGCCGTTCATCCCGAAGAGGACGATATGGTTCTCGTCCGTCGCCTGCGCTCCGCATCGCGCTATGCCACGCCGAACACGCGGCTGGTTATGATCGCTGATGAGGTGCTTGGCCGCAAGGGGCGGCTGGTCGATGCCGTCAAGGCGATCGGCCGGGGCGCTAATGCCGACGGCAATGCGCCCTTCGTACTGCCGCTTCTGGCCGAGATCGACATCACATAAAAACTAAAAACGGAGACTGCATTTGCGCAATCTCCGTCCATTCCAAATCTAAACCAAGGAAGCCGATCAGGCAGCAACGCTGCCTGTCTGCTCCGTGTCATACTGACCATAGGTATTCTGATAGACATTCATCGAGGCTTGCATCTCGCTGATGAAAACTTCCAGGGCATTCCGATCGGCAGTATCGCCGCTGCTATCGCTGGAGGACTGCTCCAGTGACACGACATCGGCGGCTGACGGATCGGTCGGCTTCAGGACATCGAGACCTTCGGCGAACTGATCCTTGTCCAGCGAGCCCGAGCTCTGGGTATCCAGGCTCTTGAACAGGTTTGCGGCATCGCTCTCGCTCATATCCTTCGGGCGTCCGGCCACAAACTCGTCGGACGAAACCTTGCCGTCCTTGTTGGTATCGAGGCTGGCGAAAAGCTGGTCTATCGGTGATTGGTCAGACGAGTCGTCGCTCGACGTGTCCGTGCCGGTCTGGCTGCTGGCGCTTGCCTGCTGCATTTGCAGCAGCATGGACGCCAGATTGCCGGAGAATGCGTCCGTCGGGCTCTGATCGCTGCTGTCATCGCTGTCTTCGTCGCCGAGAACGCTCGCCGACAGAAGCCCTGATTGCGCCGCTTCCTGCAGCTCCTGGGCGTCCACAACGCCGTCATGGTTTTTATCAAGGGGATTGTACGAGGCAGCGCTCATGCTGCTTCCAACTGAAGAAATACCACTCATCCAAATCTCCTGAAGTAAACGCCGTCAGGCGCTTTCGGTGGGACGCAGCACGCTCGTTGAAATGCCTGATGGGATAGGCCGATTTGGAGATGTGGTCAAAGATAGGTGTTAATTGATCATTAACCCCAATTGACAGGCGCTCGAATCATATCGGCGGTGGGCCTCCGAATGAGGAAGACAACCGGTGCTTGGCAAAGATCAGGACAAATGCCGCGAATCACTAAGGCGGCAAAACTACTGGATGACCGCGCAGGCCAGCCGCTTGCCAGCGCCGCCGACGGGCTGGCTGCGGTAATCATCGGAGTCCGCGTGGATCATCAGCGTCCGGCCACGGATGCCGTTCTTGCCGTCCAGCGACACCATGCCGTTGAAGACCTGCGCCCGCAACTTGCCGTCCTGATCGACATATTGATTGGGCATGTCGCCAGCATGCGGACCATTGGCCGCGAGCAGGCCATGCTCCGCCTTGGAGGGATTGAAATGGCCGCCGGCGGATTCGAAGCCGTGCGTATGGTCGCAACTGCTATTCTCGTGGATATGGAAAGCAACCCAGCGGTTGACCGGCAGGTTGGAGACGTCAAGCTCGATCAGCACGCCAGTCTTCGCCTCGGTCAGGACCGCCCGCCCTGACTGCTTGCCGTCGGCGCCGACAAAATTGGCAATCGCCGTCTGCTTGTTCTGTGCCAGCGCGGGCAAGGCCGCAGCCAGCGCCAGCGTCGCGGCAATAATGATCGTTCTCATGGAAACATCCTCCCTTTTGGCATTATCAATGCAACGCATCACGAGGACGGGTGTTCCGGGGAGGAGGAAAATGAATAGTTTCAATCACAAGCAAGCGGCTCGCCGCTATCCGGCGAACCGCTATAATCACGCTGGCAAAAGCGGATCAGGCTGCCATGTTGTCCACGTCGTACTGACCGTAGGTGCTGTTATAGGCATCCATCGGCGTCAGAAGGTCGAGATCGAAAGCACTGTTCATCTCCAGCGATTTGCTTGTCGCCGTGGCGTCACCGCTCGGCATTTGCATCAGCTTCGCCATCAGATTGCTCAGTGCGCTACTTGTCCCGTCGCCGCCGTCGGCATTCGAATCGGCTTCGAGGATGCCCGGACGCTCATCGGCTTCGCGTTCCTCACGGCTCAGGACGCCATCATCATTCGCATCGAGCCGCGAAAGCGTGGCACGATAAGGATAGGAACTGTTGGATATGGAAGATACATGGGACATACAAACCTCCTAGGGTAGGAGTCGCCTCATGCGACGTCGTTTGTACGCAATACATTTCGGTTGAACTATCTTGCTGATAAGCTGGTTCGCGGCACCGGTAAAGGACAAATTGTTAATGAGTATTAACAATAGTTTCCAAGTTATAAATTATCGTTACCTAATAATAATAGAACCACTGGCGAAGCCGAATATACCATCTTTGCCGCGTAATCCCCTGGAATCATAGGTGAATTGGCCGACCATCCCTTACTCCCCGGCTCATTTCGTATAATGTACGACCAAGAGCCCATGGAGGGGACATCATGGATTTGCTGCTGATCGCAGTCGTGGTCGTGGGTATTTTTATACTGCGGAGCTATAATCTACGGCTTGGAAAGCTCGAAAGCCGCGTCCAGGAGCTGCAAAACGCGCTCGCCGGCCGGGTGCTGGCCGTGGGAAGCGGCGAATCAGCCATTGCGGCCGAAACCATCGATGTGGCCGATTCATACACCGAAGCTGCCGCGCAGCCATTGGCGGAGACGGTGGTCGCGGAGCCTGCGGTGGAAACCGCCCCCATGACCGATGGCGGCGAAACAGCACCAATCCACGAAACCGCCGCTCCCACTTTTGCACGGGATGACGCCGCCTCCAGCAACGAGAGTCTGGAAAGCACGATCGGCGCGCGCTGGGCCGTCTGGGTCGGTGGTATTGCGCTGGCATTCGGCGGCATCTTCATGGTCAAGTACTCGATCGAGAGCGGCCTGCTCAGCCCCGGCGTGCGGCTGACGCTCGCCGCGCTCTTCGGCCTCGTCCTTGTCGCGGCCGGCGAAGTGATCCGCCGCCGCTCCGCGCCGGTTCTCGCCAACACGTTCCAGAATGCGATGATCCCCGGCGTGCTGACAGCCGCGGGCGTCGTCGCGCTATTTGGCTCGACCTATGCCGCGCATGGTATTTACGGCTTTATCGGACCAGCGACCGCCTTCTTCCTTCTGGCCCTGATCTCTCTTGCCACGCTCGGCCTGTCGCTGCTGCACGGCCAGGCACTTGCCGGCCTGGGCCTGCTGGCCTCGATGGTCACTCCGGCCCTGATCGCCTCGACGGCACCAAAGCCGTGGGTGTTGTTCGGCTATCTCGTCCTGACCTGGCTTGCAACGGCAACAGCATCGCGGCTGCGCAACTGGCAGATCGCGCCCGCCTTGGCCAACGTCTTCCTCAGCTTCTGGGCGTTGCTCTACATTCTCAATAGTCCCGAGGTCGAACTCATCCCGGTGACCCTGGCCATGCTGGCGATGATCGCCGGTACGATCTTCATCTGGCCGGGACGTTATGAAGCCGCAGCAGCGCCTGGCGAAGACCCTCCAGTGCTAGCCGAGCCAACCGATTCAGAAGAGTCGCCAGCCTCGCAACCCGTGAGCCATCCGGCCCTGTTCCTGGCCCGCGAGCCACTCGGCATGACGCTGACCGCATCTGTTGGCGCCATCGCCGTCGCCATGTCGCTGCTTGGCTACAGCGTGTTGAACGGATACCCGCTCCCCAACGCCACCCTTCTGTTTGCGGCGATCGTAGCAGCCATTGCAGCCTTCGGAGCCAGCCGCTTGCATGCGGCCTGGGCGGCGATCCTGTCGGCCGTCGGCGCCGGCCTTGGCATGTCCATGGTCCTGACATCACCGATGAATGCCGCCGATTGGGGCCTCCCGGACATCTCGCCGGCACTTTATGACATGGTGGTCTACGAAGGTCTCGGTCTCGGCGCGGTATTCGTCCTGATCGGAGCCTTCTTCCTCAAGCGGTTCGGCGAGAGCGAGAAGCCCTTTGCGGCGCTCTGGAGCGTCATTATGGCGGCCACGCCGCTGGCGATCGCCGTGATCAGCTACATCACCTTCGGCAACTGGACCCGCGACTGGCTGCACGGCCTCTATGGCATTGGGCTCGCCGTCATACTGATGGTGCTCGCCGAATGGCAGTATCGCCGCTCCACCAAGGACAGCCTGGCGCTACCGACGAATATTCTCGCGGCCGGCTCCTTTGCCGCTGCCGTCTTTGCCCTGCATGCGCTTGCCCATGACGCCGTGCCGACGATCCTGCTGCCGGTGCTGGGCGTGGCCTATCTGCTGGCCGGGCGGGTCCGCTCATGGTTGGTGCTGCCATGGACGATGGTCGCGGCGCTGATCATCGCCATGGGGCGCATTGCCTGGCAGCCGACCATCGTCGATCCGGGTGAGCTCGGAACGACGCCAGTCTTCAACATGCTGCTTGCCGGCTACGGCATTCCCGCCGCACTCGCCGTCTGGGCCGCCTTCGAGGTCAGGCGTTCGCCGAGCCTCAGGCTACGCAATGCGCTTCAGGCACTGGCGAGCTTGCTGGTGCTGCTGACCATCGCCATCCTCGTGCGCCATGCGATGAATGGCGGCGTACTGAATTCAAACGTTCCAACGCTTGGCGAACAATCGATCTATACATTGCTGGCGATCGGCGCCTCGGCAACGCTGATGGCGCTCGATCTCAGCGCATCGAGCCCCGTCTTCCGCTATGGCGGCATGGCCGTCGGCGTTCTCTCCGTCATCTCGATCCTGACGCTGCATCTGCTCGGGCTCAATCCGTTCATCACCGGCGAAAGCACGGGCAAGATCCCCTTCTTCAACCTGCTGTTGCTCGGCTATCTGCTGCCAGCGCTCGCCTATGGTGGATTGGCGCTCTATGCGCGGAACAGGCGGCCCCTGCCCTATGTGACGATGCTGGCGGTTGCCGGCGCTGTCATGACCTTTGCCTGGGCGACGCTGTCGGTGCGGCGTTTCTGGCAGGGCGAATATATCCCGTTCTGGAATGGCTTCATTCAAGGCGAGCTTTATTCCTACTCCGTCGTCTGGCTGGCGATCGGCATCGCCCTCCTCTGGCTCGGCGCGCGCTTCGATGCCCGCAGCCTGCGCATCGCCTCGGCCGCGCTGGTCTTCGTCGCCGTCGTCAAGGTTTTCCTGATCGACATGGCAAATCTGGAGGGCTTCCTGCGGGCGCTGTCCTTCATCGGCCTCGGCGCGGTGTTGATCGGCATCGGCCTGTTCTATCAGAAGCTCCTGACGGGCAAGAAGGCGCCGGAGTGATTGCGGCGAATCTCCGCACTCGATAGGAACAGGAGAGATCATTTCGAGGCGGGACTGATGATGGACAACAACGGGATGGCGCGGGCGTTTGCCCCGTTCGAAACGCTGGCTGCGGATCTTATCCCGCATGCAGCCGATGGCGACGACGGCTCGCATGACATCGCCCATATCCTGCGCGTCTTCAGGAACGCCATGGCCATCCAGGCCGAAGAAGGCGGCAATGCCCGTATCCTCGCTGCAGCGGTGCTGCTGCATGATTGCGTCTCGGTGGAAAAGAACTCGCCGCATCGCGCCCAGGCATCGAGGCTCGCCGCCGAGAAGGCATCCGGCATTCTCAAAGAGCTTGGATGGGCCGACGAGGACATCGCCGCCGCCGCGCATGCAATCACCACGCACAGCTTCTCCGCCAATCTGCCGCCGGAAACGCGGGAAGCGAAGATATTGCAGGACGCCGACCGGCTGGATGCGATCGGCATGGTGGGTGCAGCGCGCTGCTTCTATATCGCCGGGCGCATGGGCTCCGGCCTCTACGATCCGTTCGACCCGCTCGCCACCGAACGTCCGCTTGACGACAAGCGCTTCGCCATCGATCATTTCGAGACGAAGCTGTTCAAACTGGCGGATGGGTTCCAGACCGCAACCGGCGGCAGGTTTGCGGGCGCACGGCATGACCGGCTGAAGACCGTGCTAGCAATGTTCATCGACGAAATCTGAGGGCTATTCATGCAGGTCAGCGATCTCTTCATCTATCCGCTCAAGAGCGCGCGCGGCATCGCCCTTTCGTCCGCCGCCATCGACGCCTTCGGCCTCGCCGGTGACCGCCGGGCGATGCTCGTCGACCCCTCCGGCCATTTCATTACCCAGCGCGAATTGCAGGACATTGCCCGCATCGACATCCAGCCGGCGCCCTCTTATTTGCGGCTGAAGATGGAAGGCCAAGCCGATATCATCGTGCCGCCTCCGCACCCGGATAACCGCATGGATATCATCGTCTGGAAATCCGCCGTCAATGCCTCGGTCGCCGACGACGCAACGAACAAGGCGCTGTCGAGCTGGCTCGGCCGTGACGTCAGAATGGTCTTCTTCGACAGGCTCGCCAACCGCGTTGCCAATCCCGAATGGGCGGGCGACGGGACGCCGGTCACATTCAGCGACGGCTACCAGATCCTGATCACCACCACCGGCTCGCTGAAGGCGCTGAATGCCAATCTTGCCGCCCATGGCGAGGGCTCGGTCGGCATGGAGCGGTTCCGCCCGAATATCGTCATCGATTGCGACGAGGAATGGCCGGAGGACCGCTGGGCGGCGATCGAGATCGGCGGCATTCGCCTCGATCTCGTCAAGCCCTGTGCCCGCTGCATCATGACGACGCAGGACCAGCAGACGGGCTCGCGCGACGTTCCGAACCCGATGCCGGCAATGGGCCGCGTCCGCATGTCCGCCGATCGGCGCGTTCCAGGCCCGCTCTTCGGCTGGAATGTCGTCCCGCGCGGCGAAGGCACGGTGAAGATCGGCGATGTGGTGACGGTCATCGAGGAGCGGCCGGAAGGCTGGGCATTCAAGCGGCGATAATTGCTCCGCTACTTAAAACGGGGGCAACGCCTCAGCGTTTGGCGGCGATGACGAGCGGATCGTCGGCCCGGTTCAGCGAAACAGCGTTCACCGCTTTCAGCGCCGCCTGAATGAAACCGTCTCGCGCTGCGGCGATCTCGATGCCGCGCGGCTCGTAGACATGACGATGCAGGAAGAAGCCAGTCAGGCGGAAAGCGGCGGCGAGGCTTTCGCCATCCGCAGCCTCGGCGGCTCCAGCGGCAAGGAAAGGCGGCAGTGCCAGCATCTTGTCGGCCCAGGGTGCGCCGGCTGCACGGCAGACCGCGCGTCCAGTCTTTGGCGACACGAAAGCAAGATCCTCGCGCACGCCGGTCGCGGCGCATTCGCCCAGATCCAGGCCATAGCCGAGTTCGTTGAGCACCGCCAATTCGAAGCGGACGAAAAGCTCGCCGGCGTCCATCGGGTTCTGCATGTTTTCGAGAATGACATCGAGCGCGTCGTAGAGATAGGGATGCGGATCGCGCTCCGGCAGCAGACGCAGCAACGCGCCCATGGCCTGCACGCCATAAACCGCGGTCGCCGTCTCCATCAGCCGCGCCGCCCGCAGCCGAACCGGCTCCATGCGGAACTCGCCGAGATGTTCATGCAGCCGCGCGCGCCAGGTCACCTCGACCAGATTGCCGGGCTGCAGCACCGGCTGCATGGAACGCGATCGGCCGGAGCGCACCAGCCCCATGTGCCGGCCGCGATCACGCGTCATCACCTCGGCGATGACGCTGGTCTCGCCGAGGCGCTTGACGCCCAGAATGATCGCATGATCCTGCCACTGCATCGGCCGGTTTGTCCCGTTGTCTCTCTTGATTCGAGTTTAGGACAAACGGCGGGCGCTGTCACATCTTGAGGGATCTGCTTGCGGACGACAGCTTGTCGACGAACACCCGCATGGCAGCCTCGTCGAAGGGCTTGTTGAGCAGCGGCACATGCCGCAGGTCCGCCGGGAAGTCGAGCGTATCGGAATAGCCGCTGACGAAACCGAAGGCGATGCCGCGCTCGACCAGCAACCGAGCAAAGCCGAAACTCATCGACTCCCCCAGGTTCACATCCAGCATCGCAAAATCATAGTGATCGGTATGAATGGCGTTGACTGCCTGCTCCACGTTGGAGGCGATTTCCACCTCCTCGACCCCGACAAGGCGAAGGATTTCCTCCGCCTCCATGGCAATGATCAGATTGTCTTCCAAAATAAGAGCGCGCTGAACCGTCATATCAGCGACACCCCTTCATGCACGCGTCTGACGACGCTACGCCCCGTAGTACTTTCCACATCTATCCCTCCGGCGCCAATCATCGGCCCGTGTTGAATGGACGGCATGCCCCCATCCGTGTTGGCTCGGTCTCAAGTCACATGACCTTGCCCTAATCCGCTTCGCACTTTTCGCCCCGCGGTACTATGGGCCCGTGATCATGCTCCAATCGCTTTTGCCGCTGCGGTTAGTAAGAGGTGAAACTGGTCGAAAAGTGACGGCGATAGTAGTCTATGTTGATACACTATTAGCTGCCATTAAAAAGACATGTGCCAGATCGTGTCAACGTCCCCGCCTGCCGAACATTCACTTGTGCGGATAGAGCGGCCCCGATTCGCGCGAGCGTGGTGAACCTGTTGCCTGCCAACAAGTCACAGCTGCGCCCGCCAGGTGGAGAAACCCGGGTTTCGATATATGTTTCAATAACTTGTTTAGCTAAACGACGAAGAGGCGGATGAGGTCGCCAGGATCAAATGCGCGACGGTCTGCAAGCACCTTTCGTCAAAAGGCCTGCTGAGAAAGATCCAACCGAAGAGATACGCGAGGGGTAAGGACCCCCAAAATTGCCTTACCGGCCCTGGCATTGTCCGACGATTGTCGCGAGGTGAGACAATCGTCGGGACATTATTCTATCCGCGTGGAAACTCGAGCCCCATTTCGCGGAAGCGTTCCGGATCGTCGCCCCAGTTCTCGCGCACCTTCACGAAGAGGAAGAGATGCACCGGCTGGTCCAGGATCGCGGACAGTTCCTTGCGCGAGGCGGTGGAGATGGCCTTGATCGCCTCGCCCGATTTGCCGAGGGTGATCTTCTTCTGGCTTTCGCGCTCGACATAGATGACCTGTTCGATGCGAACCGAGCCATCCTTGCGCTCTTCCCATTTTTCCGTCTCGACATGAGAGGAATAGGGAAGCTCCTGGTGCAGGCGCAAAAACAGCTTTTCGCGGGTGATTTCGGCGGCAAGCTGGCGCATCGGCAGGTCGGAGATCTGGTCTTCCGGATAATACCATGGCCCCTCCGGCAGGGTCTTTGCCAGATAGTTCATGACATCGTCGCAACCGGAGCCGTTCACCGCCGAGACCATGAAGGTTTCCTGGAAGGCGATCTTCTCGTTAGCGGCAGCGGCAAGCGCCAGCAGGTCTTCATGGCGAACGCGGTCGATCTTGTTGAGCACGAGGATCTTCGGCTGAAAGACTTCCTTCAGCCCTTCGAGAATGGCTTCGGCATCGCCACGTATGCCGCGCTCGCTGTCGATCAGCAGCATGATGAGATCGGCATCCTTGGCCCCGCCCCAGGCCGACGTCACCATAGCGCGGTCGAGACGGCGGCGCGGCTTGAAGATGCCGGGCGTGTCCATGAAGACGATCTGCGCGTTATCGTGGATGGCGATGCCGCGCACGATGGCACGCGTCGTCTGCACCTTATGGCTGACGATCGACACCTTGGCGCCAACGAGCCGGTTGACGAGCGTCGACTTGCCGGCATTGGTGGCGCCGATAAGGGCCACGAAACCCGAATGCGTCGGGCCGCGATTTTCAGCAGCGCCTTCGCCGGCGGTCGTGTCTTCCTGATTGGTCATTTTTTCCGTCATTTCTGAGCCGACTGCGGCTGCCATATGCCTTCACGCTCCAGGATCCGCGTCGCGGCCACCTGCTCGGCGGCGCGCTTGGAGCGTTCTATACCGGTTTCGGGCGCGGCTCCCGCCACTTCCACCGTCACCGTGAAGCGGGGATCATGATCCGGTCCGCTGCGGTCATCAACCCTATAAACGGGTGTGACGCCGAATTTCGCATGCGCCCATTCCTGCAATTCCGTCTTGGCATCGCGTCGGGCGCCATCGGGCCGGATAGCGCGCCCTTCCCAATAGCGCAAAATGAACTTGCGCGCCACTTCGAGGCCGCCGTCGAGATAGATCGCCGCGATCAGGCTCTCGACAACATCGGCGCGCACGTTCAGCATGCGCTTGCCAGTCAGCTTCTTCACATCCGCGCCGGTGCGGATGAAGAGATGCAGCTGCATCTCGTCGGCGACCGCCGCACAGGTCTCGGCGCTGACCAATTGGTTGAGGCGGACCGAAAGCTCACCCTCGGTCGCCGCGCCGAATGTCCGGAACAGGAGCTCGGCGATGCACAGGCCCAGAACCCGGTCGCCGAGAAATTCCAGCCGCTCGTAATTGCCGGCCTTGTGCGTGCGGGCGCTGGCATGCGTCAGAGCCCAGTCCAGGCGCTCTTTTTCCACGAAGGCATGGCCTATCGCGGCTTCAAGCGTAATACGATCCGCCTGAGAGAGCGTCGGCGTCTTCGTCATTCGACAACCTTGAAGAGGCGGTCCCAACGCATATTCGTCGGCCATTTCCAGATTTCGCGGAACGACGTGTCATGGCCGAGCGAGAAGAAGATGACGCTGGCGCGGCCGATCAGGTTCTCGGCCGGCACGTAGCCGACGTCGAAACGGCTATCGTCGGAATTGTCGCGGTTATCGCCCATCATGAAGTAATGGTCAGCCGGAACGACATATTCCTGGGTGTTGTCGCCGCGCGATGTCGGAGAGAGGTCCAGCGTATCGTAAACCTTGCCGGAGTCCGCCAGACGCTCGCTGTAGACGGGAATGCTGTCGCCGGGCTCCTGGCTGTAATCCGAAGCAAAAGTGCCATGCGGTTCACGCGGAACGGCCTGGCCGTTGATGTAGAGAATGTCGTTCTTCACCTGAATGCGGTCACCCGGCAGACCGATGACGCGCTTGATATAGTCGACATCCGGGTTCGGCGGGAAACGGAAGACCACGACGTCGCCGCGCTTCGGTTCGCTGCCGAAGAGACGGCCGCTGAACAGGTCTGGCGAGAAAGGCAGGGAATATTTCGAATAACCGTAGGCGAACTTATTGACGAAGATATAGTCTCCGACAAGAAGCGTCGGCATCATCGAGCCGGACGGAATGGTGAACGGCTGAAATAGCACCGTGCGGATGATCATGGCCAGGACGAGAGCCTGTACGATAACCTTGATGTTTTCCCAGAGGGCGTTCTGCTGTTTTTCGGCTTTCTCGGACACGCAGTCTTATTCCTTTTTCGCACCCCACCGGCGCACTTTCATTCAGGCACTCTCTACCCGCTTCATATCACGGCGGCAATGGCGCGGGTATCAAAAGCGACATACGGCTGTCATTCAGCCGGCAATCGGCAGCGCCTCGATAATCACAAACGCTTGAGCGAGAGGAAAATCATCGGTTATCGTCAAATGAATGACGGCGCGATGATTTTCCGGCAGCATGGCGGCCAGCCTCCTGGCTGCTCCACCCGTCAATTGCATGGTCGGTTTGCCGCTTGGCAGGTTGACGACGCCCATGTCGCGCCAGAAAACGCCTTGTGCCAGGCCGGTGCCGAGCGCCTTGGAGCAGGCCTCCTTGGCGGCGAAACGCTTGGCGTAGGAGGCGGCCTTGTTCTTGCGCCCTTCGGACTTGGCGCGCTCGATGTCGGTGAAACAACGCTCGGTGAAGCGCGTGCCGAAGCGCGCGATCGATTTCTCAACCCGGCGGATGTCGATAAGGTCGCTGCCGATCCCGATGATCATGAGAAGGCCCTCCAGCCGGCCGCGACGATATCAGCGCTCGTCAGACACCCGATGCGTTTTCGGCAAGCGACATGCGCTCGCGGGCGCGCTCCATCAACCGTTCCTTGCGGCGGGTCTTGAAGCTCTTCACCCCGTAATAGGTCAGGGCATAGACGATGACCCCCGAAACGATGGCCGGCGGAATGCCGCCGATCAGCATCGGCTTCAAGACCGGGTCCCAAATTTGCGAGAGATCGCCCTTGTGCCACAACGCCGGCAGATCAACGCCACCGCCCTGCCCGCCGCTGTCGCGCGCCAGGATCAGGTGGCCGATTTCCCAGGTGAAGGCCCAGATGAAGGGGTAGGTAATAGGATTGCCGGCCGCCAGGCAGCCGAGCGCGGACGCAATCACATTGCCTCCAATGAGATAGGCGATGATGATTGCCATCACAAAATGCACGCCGATGAACGGGGTCCAGGAAACGACGATGCCCGCCGCAAAGCCCGCCGCCACCGAATGCGGCGAAGCGGCAAGGCGCACGAGGCGCTTTCCAAAATATTGGAACGAGCGGACAAAACCCTTACGGGGCCAAAGATGCTCCCGCAGTTTCTCGCTAAACGTCAGTGGTTTTCGGCGTCGAAATAACATGCGGCTTATCTAGTGTACTGAGGGCCGTCATGACAAGAGCGGCAAAGCGTTCATATGCTGATTGTCCAGCAACCCTGCCCTGCTCTTCAGAGCGTTGGGTGTTCAGAACACCGACAATCGCTCCAGCTTTTGGATCCGGAGCATTCAACCCGCTCGTAGCGGGATGCTCCAAGGGCGCAGCAACTGTCACGCCCCTTCCCATTCGAAAGTATTGTCAGCGATTAACGCTGGCGGAACATGCCGCGATCGACTTGACGCTGACGATATTCAAGGTCAAAACGGTCGTGCGAGCCGTTCAGGTAAGCCATTTCACGCTCTTCAGCACTCGGAACGCGCAGGGCGCGGGCGAATTTCTTGATAGGACCAAACATTGTCTTCTCTCATCTCTGTTTCGTTTCTTCGATGACCAGAAGATAAGCGTTGCAAAGGTTAATTACCAACGCTGTAAAACCGATACAGCCATGCGCATATCGCATGGCTTCACATAATGGCGGTCGGATTTGACCATAAATTGGTCACAAAATATGCAGCCACGCCGGATGGACGCCATTGCCAGAGATAATTATTCGTAAAGCCGCTTTACAGTGGCGATGCAGTCGAGCTCTTTCAGTTGCACCAGAAGCTGGTTGAGCTGGCGCAGATCCCAGACTTCGACGTCGAGAGCCATCTCGGTAAAGTCGGCGGCAACGCGCACGGTGTTGAGAACGCGGATATTGACGTCGATGCCGGCAACCGTCTGGGCGACCTTGGCAAGCGTGCCGGGTTCGTTCAGCGCATTGATCAGGATCCTCGCACCAAAGCGAGACTTGTTGGCCTCGTCCAGATCCCAGCGCACATCGATCCAGCGCTCCGGCTGGTCGTCGAAGTGCTGCAGCACCGGCGACTGGATCGGATAGATGGTGATCCCCTTGCCCTTTTCCATGATGCCGACGATGCGATCGCCGGGCACGGCGCCGGTCGGGGCGAAATGCACTTCGACATCCGCCGCCAGACCGCGGATCGGCAGGGCGTCGATACCCTCGATGCTCGCGGCAAGATCGGCCTTGGTCTTGCCGGGGATCTTGAAGATCATGCCGGAGGCGCTGCGGACATTGAACCAGCCCTCGTCGCCGGCGGGCTTGACCGTCACGCGCTCGTCCTGATGGTCGGGATAGACGGCGCGCAGCACATCGAGCGACGACATCTCTCCGCGTCCGACGGCGGCAATCGCGTCCTCGACATCCTTCTGGCCGAGGCGATGCAGCGCCGGCTTCAGTGCCTCGCGCGAAAAGACCTTGCCGGCGCGCTCGAAGGTGCGTTCCAGAATACGATGGCCGAGGCCGGCATATTGCTTGCGGATGGCAAGGCGCGTGGCGCGGCGGATGGCGGCGCGCGCCTTGCCGGTCACGACGATCTCTTCCCAGGCGGCCGGCGGCACCTGCACGCCGGACCGGATGATCTCGACTTCATCGCCATTGGTCAGGCGCGTCACCAGCGGCATGATACGGCCATTGATCTTGGCGCCGACGGTGGTGTCGCCGATATTGGTGTGAACCGCATAGGCGAAATCGATCGGCGTGGCGCCGCGCGGCAACGCGATCAGCTTGCCCTTCGGCGTG
Organism: Martinezella rhizogenes; assembly: GCF_000799715.1. Classification (GTDB taxonomy): domain Bacteria; phylum Pseudomonadota; class Alphaproteobacteria; order Rhizobiales; family Rhizobiaceae; genus Rhizobium; species Rhizobium rhizogenes_C. The sequence goes on along the minus strand of NZ_JUHG01000018.1, from coordinate 52,606 downwards.
AAGCAGAAGACCTGATCCTGGAAAAGCTCAAGCTTGGTATGTTCGAGGAACTCTTCCGGGCTGTCGCCTTCGGCCAGTGCCTCGATGGTGTGGCGCAGCCAGGAATAGGCATTGCTTTCACGCGACAGCAGTTCGCCGTCGCCATTGTTGTTGCCGTCCTTGTCCTTATAGAGAGCATGGGCGGCAATGCCGAATTCGGCGATTTCATGCATCCGCTTGGTGCGGATCTGCAGCTCGATGCGCTGGCTGGACGGGCCGACGATGGTGGTGTGCAGCGAGCGATAGTCGTTCTGCTTCGGCGTCGAGATATAATCCTTGAACCGGCCCGGCACGACGCGCCAGCGCGTATGCACGATGCCGAGCGCGCGATAGCAGGAGGGAATATCGTCGACGAGCAGGCGGAAACCATAGACATCGGACAGCTGCTCGAATGAAAGCGACTTCGACTGCATCTTGCGGAAGACCGAATAGGGCTTCTTCTGCCGCCCCTTGACCATCGCATTGGCAAGGCCGTTGGCAACCAGCAGGTCGCGCAGCTCCACCTCGATCTTCTTCACCAGGCCTTCGTTGCGCCGCGACAGCTCCTCGAGGCGCTTGGTCACCGTTTCATTTGCTTCGGGATTGATGTGGCGGAAGGAAAGCTCCTCCAGCTCTTCGCGCATATCCTGCATGCCCATGCGGCCGGCAAGCGGCGCATAGATTTCCATCGTCTCTTCGGAGATGCGGGCGCGTTTCTCCGGCGACATATGGTCGAGTGTGCGCATATTGTGCAGGCGATCAGCCAGCTTGACCAGGAGCACGCGGACGTCGTCGGAAATGGCAAGCAGCAGTTTGCGCAGGTTTTCCGCCTGCTTCGCCTTCTTGGTGACGAGATCGAGCTTCTTGATCTTGGTCAGCCCTTCGACCAGACGGCCGATATCCTCGCCGAAGAGTTCGTCGATTTCGGCGCGTGTCGCTGTCGTGTCTTCGATCGTGTCGTGCAGGAGAGCGACGGCGATCGTCGATTCATCCAGACGCATGTCGGTCAGGATGGCCGCGACTTCGAGGGGATGGGAAATATAGGGGTCGCCGCTGGCGCGTTTCTGCTGTCCATGCTTCTGCATCGCATAGACATAGGCCTTGTTGAGAAGAGCTTCGTTGGCATCGGGCTTGTATTTCTGCACACGCTCAACAAGCTCGTATTGCCGCATCATTCCCAAGCTACTCCAGCAAAAACAAAAGCGCGCCAGTCATACGACCGGCGCACACATTACTTCATCATATCGCTCTTGGTTAGAGCATCAAGCTCGACGATCAGTAATCGTCGCTTTTTTCTGGCGGAACAAGGCCTTCGATGCCGGCCAGCAGCTCTTCTTCCGACATCTGGTCGAACGTGACGGCTTCCGGCTGATCTTCTTCCTCGTCGCCCGAAGCCGAAGCGCTTCCGCCGGCGGCCAGCAGGCTTGCCGGATCGGGTTCCGGCTCGTCGATTTCGACGTGCTTCTGCAACGAATGGATCAGGTCTTCCTTCAAATCATCGGGAGACAGCGTCTCATCGGCGATTTCGCGCAGGGCCACGACAGGGTTCTTGTCATTGTCGCGGTCGATGGTGATCGAGGAGCCCTGCGAAATCAGGCGGGCGCGATGGCTGGCGAGCAGCACCAGCTCGAACCGGTTCTCAACTTTATCAATGCAATCTTCTACTGTGACACGGGCCATTGCCTGTCCTTTGCGGTCGTGATGTCGTCATCATGTCTCGGAGTAGCACGCCGATACAAGCAAACGAAGGCAAATTCAAGTTTTTCCTGCTTCAGGGGTCCCAATCCCTCCACAATGCGCTAAAATTCATTAGACAAATTATGGATTCTACTTAAGATTGCTTGGAATATCGCATTTCGTGCCCTAAATCTTGGTTATATGAATGATTCATAAAGTAATATGAATTGCTCGCCGGCGTCATGCAAGACATTGTTTTGGCTACATTTTGCGTACAGTAATTGCATTTTGATAACAGTGGATATGTAAGCGATGTTCGACCCACGCGAAAAAATTGCCCTTTTTATAGACGGCGCCAATCTCTACGCCGCCTCCAAGAGCCTCGGTTTCGACATTGACTACCGCAAGCTGTTGAAGGCATTCCAAAAGCGCGGATATCTGCTGCGCGCCTACTATTATACGGCCCTGATCGAGGATCAGGAGTATTCCTCGATCCGCCCGCTGATCGACTGGCTCGACTATAATGGCTACAAGGTCGTCACCAAGCCGGCAAAAGAATTTACCGACTCCATGGGACGCCGCAAGATCAAGGGCAACATGGATATCGAGCTGGCGATCGACGCCATGGAGCAGTCCGAAACCGTCGATCATCTCGTGATCTTCTCCGGTGACGGCGATTTCACTACCCTGGTCGAGGCATTGCAGCGTCGCGGCCGCAAGGTGTCGGTCATCTCCACCATGGCCACCCAGCCGCCGATGATCGCCGACGATCTGCGTCGCCAGGCCGACCACTTCATCGACTTGGTATCACTGAAGGCTGAAATCGGTCGCGATCCCTCCGATCGTCCGCCGCGCCCGACCGAACCGGCACCGGCGACAACGGCTGATACCGAGGAGTAGGTGAATCCGCAGCGGATACGTTTCCGTATTCGCTGTGCCACCGGCCCTTCACTAGAGCATCTTGAGTTCAGCTGGAGGCCGCTTGTTATTGCAAGCGATTCACCGGATCGGCTGCTCGGGCTTTGCCCGACCGCTTTTTCCGCTCACCGATTGTCCTTGAGAATACGGCCCTTCTGCCGGTTCCAGTCACGTTCCTTCTCGGATTGACGCTTGTCATGAAGCTTCTTGCCCTTGGCAAGTGCCAGTTCGAGCTTGGCGCGACCATTGTCGTTGAAATAGATCTTCAGCGGGATCAGCGTCATGCCTTCGCGATTGATGCCGGAGCGCAGCCGGCCGATCTCGCGGCCCGAGAGCAACAGCTTGCGGCGGCGGCGCGGCTCGTGATTGAAGCGGTTCGCCTGCAGATATTCCGGCAGATAGGAATTGATCAGCCAGATCTCGCCGTCCTCGTCCGAGGCATAGGATTCGGCGATATTGGCCTTGCCTTCGCGCAAGGATTTGACCTCTGTGCCCATCAGCACGATGCCGGCCTCATAGGTATCGATGATCTCGTAATTGAAGCGCGCCTTACGGTTCTCCGCGACAATCTTCTTTACTACGCGTTGGCTGCCTTTGGGGGCCATGATTTTTCTTCTTCTTTTTCGTGCGTCAATTCCGAGGTTCCAGACCTTAAATAAGCGAGACCGCCCTCCTTGTGAAGAGAGCGGTCTCGAATAGGACTGGCGTCGGCGTTGCCGTCAGTTCAGCAGGCCGGCGTGGCGCATGGCGGCGTCGATGGCCGCCTCGGTGCCCGGCTCCAGCGTCGAGAGCAGCGGCGAGCGGACATTGCGGCTCATCCGGCCGAGACGGGAGAGACCGTACTTGGCGCCGCAGAGGCCCGGTTCCAGGAAGATCGCCTTGTGCAAAGGCATCAGCCGATCCTGATAGTCGAGCGCCTTGGCATAGTCGCCGGCAAGCGTTGCCGCCTGGAATTCGGCGCAAAGGCGCGGCGCCACATTGGCGGTCACCGAAATGCAGCCGACGCCGCCATGGGCATTGAAGCCAAGCGCCGTCGCATCTTCGCCGGACAGCTGACGAAAGTTGTTGCCGCAGGTGATCCGCTGCTCGGAAACACGCTCGATCTTGCCGGTTGCGTCCTTGACGCCGACGATGTTGGCATACGCCTTGGCAAGCGCGCCCATGGTCTCCGGGGTCATGTCGACAACAGAGCGGCCGGGAATATTGTAGATATAGATCGGCAGCTTCACCGCCTCGGCGATGGCGGAGAAGTGGGCGTAAAGTCCCTTCTGCGTCGGCTTGTTGTAATAAGGGGTGACAACCAGAACCGCGTTGGCGCCAACCTTTTCGGCATGCTGGGCAAGCTCGATCGCTTCGCGGGTGTTGTTGGAGCCAGCACCGGCCATGACGGGGACGCGCTTGTTCGCAACTTCAATGGAGAGTTCGACGACGCGCTTATGCTCATCATGCGACAGGGTCGGCGATTCACCCGTCGTGCCGACAGGAACGAGCCCGCTGCTACCCTCTTTGATCTGCCAATCGACATGGGAAGCGAAAGACGCCTCATCCACCTTGCCGGCGTCAGTGAAGGGCGTAACGAGTGCGGGAATGGACCCCTGGAACATGCAAGTCTCCTGGCGGCGCGCTTTCACGCTTCAGCCGCAATCCATGGTTATGAATCCGCGCACCATAAAGCGCCGACTTGCTGGCGACAAGCAGGCTTTCAATGGTGAAGGGCAGTTTCCGATATCATAATTGATTGGAATTCGGACCAACGCTAAGGTTTCGTTAATATAAATTTCGGCAAATGGAAGGGACCTGTTTTTTGTTGTGAGTAACCGGATGAAAAGACCTCTCGTGATCATGACTGCTGTAGGCGTGGCGGTCGCGTGGGGCACTTTTGCGTCACAGCTTCCCGGTGAACAGACACTCCACCGCAAGACCACCGATGTGGCGATGACCGTGCCCGACCCGGTGAATACGGGCGCCATCCCGCGCGGCACCGCCGTCGCGCCGCTCAACAGCGACCTCAAGGCAGGCCTCGACGCCCTTTCCAACAAGAACCCGATGCAGGCGCTCGCCGTCCGCAATGGCATGGGCCAGGGCACGCTCGACCGTCATATCCTGACCTGGGCGATTGCCACCTCGGGCCAGGCCGGCGTTCCCTCCGGCGAAATCGCCGCGGCGGCGCGCGAGCTGCTGGGATGGCCGGGCCTCGGTGGCCTACGCGCCAATTCCGAGCGAGCGCTCTACACCGAAAATCCGCCAGCAGATCAAGTACTTGCCGCCTTCGGTAATACGCAGCCGGAGACGCCGGAAGGCAGCGTGATCCTGTCGCGCGCACTGGTTTCTCGCGGCGCATCGGCGCAAGCCGCCAAGCTCATCCGCAAGATCTGGCGCGACGAGGCGCTCGACAAACCCTTCGAAGACAAGATCCTCGCCGAATTCTCCCCCCTGCTGACGCCGGCCGATCACAAGGCGCGCATGGATTATCTGCTCTACCGCGACCGCACTGCGCAGGCCAAGCGCTTCGGCGATCTCGGCAAGGCGCAGTCGCTCTATAAAGCCTGGGCGGCGGTCAACAATCGATCGGCCAATGCCGGAGCGCTGCTTGCCAATATCGATGCGCAATGGCGCAAGGACCCCGCCTATCTCTTCATGCGGATCGAAAACCTGCGTCGTCAGGACAAATATGACGATGCCGCCAATCTCCTGACGCAGATGCCGCGCGATCGCGCAGCACTCGTCAATGCTGGAGCGTGGTGGAACGAACAGCGCATCGTCAGCCGTGGCCTGGTAGACCAAGGCAACTTCAAAGCCGCTTATCGCGTCGTCGACGTCAGCGCGGCGGAGAGCCCGCAGGATATCGGCGAGGCGGAATTCCACGCCGGCTGGTACGCGTTGCGCGGCCTGCGGGATGGTGCCGTGGCCTCGACGCATTTCCGCAAGATCCTGCAGGTGTCGAACGGACCTATCTCCCAGTCGCGCGCCTGGTACTGGCTCGGCCGTGCGGCTGAAGCCGGCGGTCCTGGCAAGGCTGCGGATTTCTATACCAAGGCGGCCTCCTATCCGAGCACCTTCTATGGCCAGCTCGCCGCCGAAAAGCTCGGCCGGCGGACATTGAACGTCGCCTACCCCTCGCCGACCAGCAACGATCGGGGCCTCTTCCAATCCCTCGAGGCTGTCCAAGCCATCACGCGGCTCGAGGCGGCAGGCCATGGCTGGCGGGCTGAGGCTCTCTATCGGGCGCTGGCAAAGCAATTGGATAGCCCCGGCGAGATTGCCATGCTAGCGGCACGGGCCGAGCGCTCCGGCAATCATCAGCTTTCCCTTCAGGTCGGCAAGATTGCCTATGGCCGCGGCATCGATGTCGCGGCACTTGCCTTCCCGATCGGCGTCATACCAGACAATGCCAATATTACCGGTTCGGGCAAGGCGCTCGCCTATGCCATCGCCCGGCAGGAAAGCGCATTCAATCCGGCAGCCGTCTCCTCGGCCAATGCGCGTGGCCTGCTTCAGCTTCTGCCGAAGACAGCCAAGGCAGTCGCCGGCCGACATGGTCTGGCCTATTCCGACGCCAAGCTGACGCAGGACGCCGGCTACAACGCGACGCTCGGCGCCCATTATCTCGGCGAGCAGATCGACGCCTTCGGCGGCTCCTACATTCTGACCTTCATTGCCTACAATGCCGGCCCGAACAAGGTTCCGGAATGGATCAGCCGCTACGGCGATCCGCGTGGCAAGTCGATCGACGATGTCGTCGACTGGATCGAACGCATCCCCTTCCCCGAAACGCGCAATTATGTCCAGCGCGTCATGGAGAACTATCAGGTCTACAAGGCTCGACTCGGCCAGAAGACCGATATCGAGCACGACCTGATCTACGGCCGCGGCTGAGCTCCTCTTTCGCAAGTCCGATTGTCCGGATAAGCAAAATGGCGTTACATCACCCTTGAAATATCATCCACGAGGGATTGGCCATGAGCAGCGATGATGAAAGCGGTTTTGTTGCCAGAACGGTCACGACGCCAGACGGCCTGATGCTCTATGCGCGGGATTACGGCCGTGGCGGTTCGTCTGTTTCCGCCCCGCCGCCCGTCATCTGCCTGCCGGGATTGACTCGCAATTCGCGGGACTTCCATCAGTTGGCCCTGCTTTTGTCGCGCGATCCGATCGCGCCGCGCAGGGTGATCACGCTCGATGCCCGCGGGCGCGGCTTGTCGGCCTGGGACGATGACAAGAGCCATTATACTCTCGCGGTTGAAGCCCAGGACGTGCTTGCCATGTGTGCAGCGCTCGACATATCCGAGGCGGTTTTCATCGGCACATCGCGCGGCGGCCTCGTTCTGCATCTGCTGGCCGCCAGCCACCCGGAGTTTCTGAAAGCAGTCATCCTCAACGATATCGGTCCTGTTCTGGAGAAGGAAGGGCTTGGCGATATTCGCGACTATCTGAACCGTGACAGGAAGCCCGCCGACTGGAGCGAAGCCGTCGACATCCTGCGGGAGAATCACGGTCGGGCCTTCACGGCGCTTTCGGAGGAAGACTGGCGCGACATGGCGCGAGCCATCTACACGGTCAAGGATGGAAAGATCGTCGCCGATTATGACCCTGCAATTGCCGCGCAGATGCAGGCGCTGGACCTCGAAGCGCCTATCCCGGATCTCTGGACGCAATTCGAGGCATTCCGAGACATCCCGCTGATGGTGATTCGCGGGGAGAATTCCAGGCTGCTGGCGATTGCCACGGTAAAGGAAATGGCAAGGCGCCACCTCGGGGCGACGACAAAGACTGCCCTCGGGCAAGGACACGCGCCGATCCTGCACCTCGGGGATATCCCAGCTGCGATCGGGGATTTTCTGGCAGCGACCTGATTCGGCGTGACAGCAAACGTAAGCCAAGAACAGAAAAGGCCCGGTTGGGAAAACCGGGCCAGTTCCTTCTGATCGGAGGTCAGATCAGAATATGAGTGATGTCAAATCCGGTTCTTCGAACCGAATTAGAACGTACGCTGGAAGCGAAGGATACCAGCCCAGGTATCCTTGTCGGCGGCGTCGTAGTTCGTGTAGGTCAATTCCGGCTCGATCAGCAGGTCCTTGACAGGGTTGAACTTGACGTTCGTCGTCGCGGAGAGCGTCTTCAGGTCATCATAAGCAACCTGCACGTTCCACTTCAGCTTGTCGTTGACCGGAACGCCAACGCCGCCCCAGACAGCCCAGTCACCCCAGCCGAGACCGTCTCCGCCTGCGCCGGCATACTTGTTGAGCTTGTTGCCATCGGTGTTGTAGCCACCCATGACAAAAGCGGTCAGAATGCCGAAGTCTGCATCGACGCGAGCCTTGACAGCGCCTTCTTCGACGATGGAGTCGTAGCCACCGACGACACGGAACTGCCACGAGCCGGCCTTGTAGCCAGCACCTGCAACAACGTCCGGAGCATAGTGGTCGGAGCTGTCTTCGTGGTTTGCGCCGGTCGCGCCCGTGCCGGAATTGGAATCTTCCAGCGAGATGACGGCGGTGAAGCCATTGCCGGCATCATAGTTGTAGGTCAACTGGTTCAGCTCGTCGCCACCGTTGATACCATATTCGATCACGTCGTCGTTGATGACGTCGCCGGCATAGCCGAGGAAGGTCGAGTAGACCGAATCATTCTTACCAACGAGGAAGCCGCCGAGGCTGATATTGGCCCAGAGCAGCTTGTTGGTGGTAGAGTTACCGTCGTTCCAGTCGAAACGATAAACCGTGCTGGTCTTCAACGGACCGTATTCGGTGTCCGATGCGGTAGAAAGTCTCAGTTCGGCGCGGGTATGCCAGTAGGTGCCACGAGCACCTGCTTCCTGGCCGGCCTTGTAAGCATTGTACCAGCCGCCTTCGGTACGGACCATGCCGCCGATCTTGAGGCAGGTTTCCGTGCCCGGAATGAAGAAATAGCCGGCGCCATAGGCGTCGCAGATGCGAACGTATTCAAGCGGCTCGGGCTCGGCAGCGACGATAGCGTCGGCTGCATGAGCACCGGAAACTGCTGCCAGCGCAGCAGCGGAGCCGAGAAGAAGGCTCTTGATGTTCATAATAACTCCAGTTCCAATATTAATTAGGCAAGAGAATTCACGCCGAAAAACGACGCGCCCCACCCCACCTTGTGTTCAAAGTTGACCCCTGATCCGGGAGAATCGAAACAACTAAGTCCCGCTTCCGATTTGCGAACCTACAGATCGAATTTTGCAGAGCAATATCAGTTACAAACTATAAGCGTATGTGACGCCTGTTTCGAATTTTGCGTTGCACAAAAACCACGTCGTAAAAGTGTCACAAGAAAGATAGATTCAGCAGCGTGCTACTTGGAATTACTTTCAAATAGAACTCAAGTTATAAAAATACGCCACATTAAAGAAAACTAATACATAAAATAAGCAAAGACATCCCTGTTATGCTGAAATCGAAAGCCGATCAGCTATCGCCGAAACGCAAAAAGCCCGGCTCGAAAGCCGGGCTTTTTGTCACTTTCGTGACAAATCAGATCATGACCGAAGTCAAATCAGATTAGAAAGAACGCTCGAAGCGGAGGATACCAGCCCACTGGTCTTCGTTGATCGAATCCCAGTTGCTGTAGGAGACTTCCGGCTCGATCAGGAGGTTCTTGACCGGGTTGAACTTGAGGTTCGTGGTAGCAGCGAAGACCTTCGAGTCGGTGTAGGCAAGCTGCAGGTTCCACTTCAGCTTTTCGTTGATCGGAACGCCAACGCCGCCCCAAACTGCCCAGTCGCCCCAGCCGATATCACCGGCAATGCCACTGCTGCCAGCACTTGCGTACTTGTTCAGCTTGTCACCGTCGGTGTTCCAGCCGCCCATGACGAAGGCCGAGAGAACGCCGAAGTCAGCATCGACGCGAGCCTTGATGGCGCCTTCTTCAACGATGGAGTCATAACCACCGACAACCTTGAAGGACCATGCACCAGCCTTGTAGCCGAGACCGGCGACAACGTCCGGAGCGTAATGATCCGTGCTGTCTTCGCCGTTGACGCCAGTGGCACCAGAACCGGAGTTGCTGTCTTCAAGCGAGATCACAGCCGTGAAGCCGTTGCCGGCGTCATAGTTGTAGGTGATCTGGTTGAGTTCGTACGGGCCGTCATAGACAACGTCGTCGTTGATGACGTCGCCAGCATAGCCAGTGAACTGGTTGTACTGCGAGTCGGTCTTACCAACGGTGAAGCCACCGAGGCTGATGTAAGCCCACAGCAGGTTGGTGTTGGTGGAGTTGCCTTCCTGCCAATCCCAACGAATGATGGTTTCGGTCTTCAGCGGGCCGTATTCAGTGTCGGTCGCGGTGTCGACGTTCAACTCAGCGCGGGTGTGCCAGAGCGTGCCACGAACATTCTTCGGGTTGTAAGCGTCGTACCACTGACCTTCCGTACGAACCTTACCGCCGATCTTGAGGCAGGTTTCGGTGCCCGGAATGAAGAAGTAGCCAGCGCCGTATGCGTCGCAGATGCGGACGTATTCAAGCGGCTCAGGCTCAGCAGCGACAATAGCGTCAGCAGCGTGAGCACCGGATACTGCTGCAAGCGCAGCAGCGGAGCCGAGAAGAAGGCTCTTGATGTTCATTATTGACCTCCAGTCAAAGTTTCATTCGAGAATGAGAACTACCCGAAGGTATTCCCTGCCCCATCCTCTTGTTTCAAGAAGTGGACGATCAATCGCCCTCGCTTCCGAATTTGAAAATACAAGACGCGAACTGTCACGCAATCTACATCTTGCCGGAAAGGGGGATTCACAGGAGCCTTACACAATTCCTGTTGCCGAAAGGACACAAGTCAGCAACACGGGCGCCACATTTGTTTAGACTTCGTTAAGAAAGCCCTTAATGTATCGGCACTTACGAGCCAATATTAAATGAGCGTACGGGAACAGCGCAAGCTGCCAACATGGCAGATCCGGGGCAAATTCGTGACATCAACGACACCGCGCGCGCCATTTCCGACATTTGCCGCAATCCCCGTCAATGGCGGGAACGGACAAATGCCATTCCGAAGTCCCGGACCAATGCTCACGAGCACGCGATTCTGTTGCGGCCGATTCGATGGGGGACCGACAATTCAGATTATTCGCCCACAAGATTGCAGCGGAATGACAAAAGAGGCTCGCTGAAGCCCATGATAGAAAATGGGGTCGGAATGGGTATTCTTTCAGCGCAACCCCTCGACCCTCATGCCGCGCAACAGTCTCTGCCAGCCGACTTGGGACCACAGCATGTGGCCACCTCCTGCCTTACCCGATGCCTTGGCTTGCAGATTGCCGAGCGAGCGACAAGCCGCAATACGATACGGCCAGCCTCAACACCCAGTCCATCAACATCGAAAACCTGCATGGCGGCGTCGGGAGGCCCCACCTCGAAGGTGAGCCGCGCGCCGGCATCGAGTTTGACCCGCTGGGCAACATGGTCGAGAATTCCCCGAAATTTGCCGACCGACAAATAGCCATCCCCGCCTTCCTGCGCGATGTCCTCGACCTGCAGGATCGTCTCCTGCCAGGCATCCGGGTTCCCGCCGCAGTCGAGCGTAACGAACGAACCAGCCTTGACTTCGGTGACATGATAGCCGGGCCGGATCGTCCGCCCGCCATAATCGATCACCAACTCTTTCCCGGCATGGGGCTCCAACGCGATCAGGAGTGTATCGAGCGTGGTGTCACCGTGAAAATTCATCTCCAGGGGTCTGGCATCGCCAATCATCTTGATATACCTTTATCTCAATTACTCTTGAGATATTGAGGCGATGATGAACGAAAAGCAAGCCCTCGACGCTTTCGCGGCACTTTCGCAGGAGACCCGGCTGCGAATCGTCCGCCTGCTGGTGACGGCCGGACCCGAAGGATTGCCAGCCGGTTTGATCGGCGAAGCCATGGATGGCGCCTCCTCCTCGCGCATATCCTTCCATCTGAGCCATCTCGAACACGCCGGATTGGTCGAGTCCCGGCGCGAGGGCCGCTCGATCGTTTACACCGCCGTCTATCCAGCGCTCTCCGGCGTCATCGAATTCCTCATGCGCGACTGCTGCCAGGGCCATCCCGATGTGTGCAGTCCGGCTGTTGCGGCGCTATCCTCCTGCTGCGAGCCCGAGAAGGACGCCGCCCATGCGTGATGCCGGTCAATCAGATTGCATCTTCAACGAAATCGCCCGATCCGAAGGCTCAACCTCGCCCCGGAACAAAGCAAAGTGAGATAGATCATGGATGTCATCATTTACCACAACCCCGACTGCGGCACCTCGCGCAACACGGTGGCGCTGATCCGCAATGCCGGCATCGAGCCGCATGTCATCGAATACCTGAAGACGCCGCCATCGCGCGCGATGCTGATACAGCTCATCGCGCGGATGGGAATAGCCGTTCGCGACCTGCTGCGGGAGAAGGGCACACCCTATGCGGAACTCGGCCTTGGCGATCCGAACCTGACGGATGACCAGCTTCTCGACGCGATGATGCAGCATCCTATCCTGATCAACCGGCCGATCGTCATCAGTCCGAAAGGTGTGAAGCTCTGCCGGCCATCCGAAGAGGTTCTCGATCTGCTGCCGCCTCAACTCGGCGAATTCTTCAAGGAAGACGGCGAGCGGATCGTCGATGAGCACGGCCGCCGTGTCGCGACGGCGTGAGGAGACATCGTGTCGATTTTTGAACGCTATCTTACTCTCTGGGTCGCCCTCTGCATCGTCGTCGGCATCGCGCTCGGGCACGTCATGCCCGATGCATTCCAGGCCGTCGGCGCGGCCGAGATTGCCCGGGTCAACCTGCCCGTTGCCGTATTGATCTGGCTGATGGTCATTCCGATGCTGCTGAAGATCGACTTCACCGCCCTTGGCGAAGTCGGCCGTCATTGGCGCGGCATCGGCGTGACGCTGTTCATCAACTGGGCGGTGAAACCCTTTTCGATGGCACTGCTCGGCTGGCTGTTCATCGGCTGGCTGTTCCGGCCCTATCTGCCGGCTGGCCAGATCGACAGCTATATTGCCGGCCTGATCATCCTTGCCGCCGCGCCTTGCACCGCCATGGTGTTCGTCTGGTCGAACCTGACCAAAGGCGAACCGCACTTCACACTAAGCCAGGTAGCGCTCAACGACGCCATCATGGTCGTCGCCTTCGCGCCGCTCGTCGGCCTGCTGCTCGGCCTTTCCGCCATCACCGTGCCATGGGGCACGCTTGTCCTGTCGGTCGTGCTCTACATCGTCATTCCAGTGATCATCGCACAGCTCCTGCGCCGCCGATTGCTCGCCTCCGGCGGGCAAGGAGCTCTCGATCGGCTACTGGCCAGGCTCGGCCCGGTCTCACTCGTGGCGCTGCTGGCGACACTGGTGCTGCTGTTCGGCTTCCAGGGCGGAGAGATTGTTGCACAACCCCTGGTCATCGCGCTCCTTGCGGTGCCGATCCTGATCCAGGTCTATTTCAATGCCGGGCTTGCCTATCTGCTGAACCGCATTGCCGGCGAGCAGCATTGCGTCGCAGGTCCTTCCACGCTGATCGGAGCGTCGAACTTCTTCGAACTCGCCGTCGCCGCCGCGATCAGCCTGTTCGGATTCCATTCCGGCGCTGCACTCGCCACCGTCGTCGGCGTACTGATCGAAGTGCCGGTCATGCTTACCGTCGTCTGGGTGGTGAACCGATCCAAGGGCTGGTACGAGCGTGGCGACAGGGTCGCGGCAGTCGCCGAGGCCCACCACTGATGTCCGGCGATCTCGCGGATGCCTCCACCGATTGCCTCGACGGACCGCCCGCGAAGCCCTCAACACGTTCGCCGCGCGCAAGACCCTGGCTCGTTATTTCCGCGCTCGGCCTGACGCAGATCATCGGCTACGGCACGCTCTATTACAGCTTCAGCATTCTCGCGCCCGCCATGGCGCGAGACTTTGGATGGCCGACGGAATGGATCTTCGGCGCGCTGTCCGGCGCGCTGCTGATCGGCGGCCTGGCCGCGCCATGGGCGGGCCGCTGGATCGACCGATATGGCGCCGCGCGCATCATGACGATAGGGTCGCTGGCGGCGGCAGTCGCTTTGATCGCCTGTGCCCTGGCGCCGGTCGGCATCGCCTTCGTGCCGGCGCTGATCGCCATCGAGATCGCCTCGACGCTGGTGCAATACGGTGCCGCCTTCGCTCTTCTCGTGCAGCAACAGCCTCGCACCGCGCAGCGCAGCATCGTCCACCTGACGCTGATCGCCGGTTTTGCCTCCACGATCTTCTGGCCGATCACCACGGCCCTTCACAATGTATTGTCGTGGCAGCAAGTGTATGCCGTCTTCGCGGCGATGAACCTTTTCATCTGCCTGCCGATCCACGCCTGGTTGTCGCGGCGGACCCGGCCTCCTGACGGAATGGGCGACGCCGACACCACGGCGCCAACAGCAGCCGTCGATGGCAGCCTTCCGCTCGCCGCGCGACGGAGAGGCTTCATTCTCCTGGCGATCGGCTTTGCGCTCCAGAGCTTCGTCAGCTCGGCCATTCTCGTGCATATGCTGCCGCTTCTCGCGGCGCTGGGGCTTGGCGTCGTAGGCGTCATGGTCGGCACGCTCTTCGGCCCCGCGCAGGTTACAAGCCGCTTCATCAACATGATGTTCGGCAAGAACCTGCCCCAACTCAGGCTTGCGATGATCTCCGGCGCACTGCTGCCGGCATCCGCTGCGTTGCTGCTTCTGACCGCTCCCTCCGTCCCCGGAGCATTGGCGTTCGCCGTACTGTTCGGCATGGGTAACGGGCTTTACAGCATTGTCAGCGGCGTATTACCCCTGGCTCTCTTCGGCAGTGAGGGATACGGCGCCCGCCAGGGTCAGCTCATGTCGGTGCGCCTGATCGTCTCCTCGACCGCGCCCTTCGCCTTCGCCCTGCTGATGGAGAATATCGGCGTGAGCTGGGCATTGACGTTCACCGCCATTCTTGGAAGCGGAGCCTTGCTGGCATTTATGGGGATTGCCCGATTGTACGATCGGCCGCGCGTGGGCTGACACCACTGGCCCCTGAGAGACCACTGGCGGCAGCAACAATCTCAATCATCATCCACGGGAATAAGGCCAGCAACGATCCGGTCCGTCGGCCGATCACTCTCGCCGAGCCCCTCGGCGACACCCGCCCGGTCCGCCGCGCTGCGATTCTGGCTCATCTTACGTTTGCCTTCGATCCGGCCGATGGGCATGCGCAGCCCGACAATGCCCCTGAGCTGGGCCTTGATGAAGGGCTCGGGCGCATCCGTCACGGCCCATGGCTCGGCGCGCGGCCGTTCGTAAAGATTGGTCAGGCGCGACACGACTTCAAGCAATCTATCCGCATCCTCGAAGAACTCCACCGGCCCATAGGCATGCACGGCGGCATAGTTCCAGGTCGGCACGACCTTGCCGTGCTCCCGCTTGGTCGCATACCAGGACGGGCTGATATAGGCGTCCGGGCCCATGAAGATGGCGAGGGCCTCGCCGAGCGCCGGCGTCTTCCATTGCGGATTGGCCCGGGCAAGATGACCGTAGAGCGTGCCATGCTCGCCCTCGCCCGGCTCAAGAAACAGCGGCAACGGCGTCGAGAACAATCCGTCCGCGGTTGCAGTGATGAAATTGCAGAGGCGCGCTTCGCGCATCATGGCGTGAAGTTCGGTGGGATCGTCCTCCCGAAAGGCTGGCGGAACATACATGGAAATCATCCTTGGTTTTCCGGAGCAATAGCTGCACACTGGCATGTTATAAACGGCCAGTTTGGAGAATAAATGGAAGACCAGCCAGAGGATGGAGCCGGCCAAGCGCCCAGGCTCGGCGCGCGCCGCATCTATGAGGAGCTGAAGGCGCAGATCGCAAACGGTATCTATGCCTCCGGCTCGCCCATGCCCTCGACCCGCTCGCTCGCAACCGAGCTTGGCGTGGCGCGCTCGACGGTCACGATCGCCTATGAACAATTGCTGTCGGAAGGCTTCATAGAGAGCAGACAAGGCGCGCGTACCCGCGTCGCCATGCTGCGCCCGGTCGAATCTCCTCCGGAGCGAGCCGCTTCAACGGCAACGACCAGACGCCATCTCTCCGCCTATGGCGAACGGTTGCAGGCGCTCCCACATCCGCCGCCGCACAATCCATCAAAGCTGATCGCCGATTTTCGCTATGGAGACCTGGCCGCATCGGACTTTCCGACGCTTCTGTGGAAACGGGCGGTCGACGACACCCTCAAACGACGGCGGGACCGCTTGGCCTATGACGACCCTCGCGGCAGCCTTGCGCTCCGCGCGGCACTGCAAGCCTATCTCTGGCGGGCACGCGGCATTCGCTGCGAGCTGGGCCAGCTCATTATCGTCAACGGATCGCAGCAAGGGCTCGACCTCTGCACCCGCCTGCTCGTCGATCCCGGCGATACCGTGGTGATCGAAGACCCCTGCTATGCGATGGCACGAAACGTTTTCACGGCTGTCGGCGCGACCGTCGTGCCGGTCCCGGCGGATCATGAAGGGCTGAAGACCTCCTTGCTACCCGCCATCGACGCGCGGCTGGCCTTTGTAACACCTTCGCATCAATTCCCGCTCGGCGGAGTCATGCCGATCGGACGCCGCAACGAACTGCTCGCCTGGTCGCGACAATGCGGTGCCTATGTGATGGAGGACGATTACGACGGCGAATACCGTTACGATATTGCGCCGATCCCACCGCTTCAGACGCTGGGCGGGGCGGACAATGTCATCTACCTGGGCACTCTCTCCAAGACGCTGTCGCCGACGCTTCGCATCGGCTACATGGTCGTGCCGCAGGAGTTGAGCGATGCATTCGCGGCCGCCAAGCGGCTCACCGATCGTCATTCGCCGCAGCTCGAACAGGAAGCGGCCGCAACGCTGATTGCGACCGGCGCCTATGAACGACACATCCGCCGGACGCGGCGACGCAACGCCGCCAGGCGGGCAACCTTGCTTGCCGCGTTGCGCGCCAAACTCGGCGACCGCCTCACGATAGTCGGCGCCGATGCCGGCCTGCATGTCATCGTCTGGTGCAACGCCAAATCCGCAAGCGAGGAAAGCCAGCTGATCGAACGCGCCCGGCAAGCGGGAATCGGCCTTTATCCCGTGACGCCGACTTATGCGGCCGCTGATGCACCCTACCGGCCCGATCGCGCCGGCTTCATCATCGGCTATGCGAGCCTTGACGAGCATCAGATCGAACGTGGAGTGGATGCGCTGGCGACGGTGCTGTTGTGAAAGATCCCTGTCGCGACTGACGCCTAGAGCGTACCTTGCGACCGCTGAAGGAAGAATTCAGCGGTACCGGCTTGTCGCATTTTTAGGAAAATGGCGGAGAAGATGGGATTCGAACCCACGATACCATCACTGGTATACTCCCTTAGCAGGGGAGCGCCTTCGACCACTCGGCCACCTCTCCGGTGCGGCCCTGATAGGGCCATTCATTTATCGACGCAAGCCCTTTTTCGCCTGTACGCGTGTTCTCCCTGCATTCGGCAATATGTGCGTCCTGCGGGGAGGAACCCGATAGTCGGCTTGCGACCTCTGTCAGGCCAGGAGCTGCTTGAGATCTGTTGACGGATCGGCGAGAGCGGACTTTGCCGGGTTGATGCCGGTTTCCAGCAGCTTCTTGCCGGTCACATAGGCCCTTGCGTCGTTGATGGCGTCGACGGCGATGAAATGGCCTTGCCTGAAATACCAGACCGAAGCCGATCCTTCGCGGGTGCCGGGGCGCAGAAGAGTCTCGTCGTAACCGAGGTTGAAGCCGGCGATCTGGAGCTTAACGTCATATTGATCCGACCAGAACCAGGGTTTCGGATCGTAGGCGGCGTTTCCACCGGCGATGATCGCGGCTGCGGCTTCGGCCTGATCGACGGCGTTCTGGACCGATTCGAGGCGGATGCGGCCGCCGTTCCAAGGGAGTTCGGCGCAATCGCCCGCGGCGAAGATCGAGGGATCGGAGGTGCGGGTAAGCGAATCAACGATGATACCGTTGCCGACCTCCACGCCCGCTTCCTTGGCGAGCCGGTCGTTCGGGGCGACGCCGATGCCAACGATGACGAAATCGACATCGATGGTGGAGCCGTCGGACAGCTCGGCGGCAACGACGTGACCATTCTTGCCGATCAGCTGCTTGAGACCGGTCTTCTCCCGAATGACGACGTCATGTTCCCGGTGGATCACCCGCATGATGTCGGCCGTCTCCTTGGCAGCGACACGCTGCAAGATTCGGTCAGCCATTTCGATGAGGGTGACTTCAAGACCGCGATGGCGGGCGACAGCCGCCGCTTCAAGGCCGATATAACCGCCGCCGATGATAAGAACACGGCGGCCGGCGCGCATCTCGGCTGCGAGCTGATCGGCATCTCGCTTGTCGCGGGCGACATAAACGCCCTCGAGGGCGCCGCCGACAGCGGACGGCAGCCGGCGCGGCGTGGCACCGGTCGTCAGCGCCAGCGTCTCGTAGTCGAGCGCGGAGCCGTCCTGCATGATAACCTGCTTTGCGGCGCGCTTGATCTGCTCGACCCAGGTGGACAGGCGGATCTCGACATTGTTGTCGGCATACCAGTGCTCCGGCCTGAACAGCAGCCGGTCGAAGGCCATTTCGCCGAGAAGGTACTTCTTGGTCAGCGGTGGGCGCTGATAGGGAAGGCTTTCTTCCGCGCCGACGATGGTGATCGGCCTCAGATCTCCGAGTGCCCGCAATTTGGCGGCAAGCGCGAACCCGGCCTGCCCGGCCCCGACAATGACCAATCTGCCCGTCACGATCCTTACTCCATTATAGTTATAGCGGCTCGCCGTCCTGATATAGGACGTCGCGCCTATGGATTTCAGGGGTAACGCTTACCCTTGCAAGCGTCAATTGCAGCTGACCTTGCATCTCGGATCGGGCAGAAATTAGGGCAGACCCTTAAGCTGTTACGTCAACCCACCGGCGCTCATGGAAGGAACGCGCCATGGCATGCACCGACTTTTCGATGCGCAGGCCGTCCGCGAAGCTGATGACCGACGCCGTATCGCCGGAAATGGCGCGGATCAGTTCATGGCACTC
The DNA here is from genome assembly GCF_000799715.1 of Martinezella rhizogenes. Classification (GTDB taxonomy): domain Bacteria; phylum Pseudomonadota; class Alphaproteobacteria; order Rhizobiales; family Rhizobiaceae; genus Rhizobium; species Rhizobium rhizogenes_C. Next base: position 34,003 of record NZ_JUHG01000018.1, on the reverse strand, counting down.
GATGATCTTCAGGTCGTTGAAACCGAGGCCGTGGCCGGGCGCAGGGATGAACCGGTCATAGGGCTTGTGGGCGGGAGCCGCGAGGACTTTGCGGAACCCCTGTTCAGAGCCCCTGCCATCAGCCTGATAGAGCTCGAATTCGTTCATGCGCTCTTGATCGTAGGTGATCGAGCCCTTCGAGCCGAAGATCTGCAGCGCGATGCGGCCCTTGCGGCCCCAGGCGGAGCGATTCGCCATCAGCACGGCGGAAATACCGCCGCCGAGCCGCATCAGCACATTGGCGAGATCGTGATTCTCCACAGTGCGCCGGCCACCTTCCTTCAGGGGCCGTTCGGCGTAGGGCTTTGCCATGTCGGTGATAACGGCCTCGACATGGCCGAACAGGAACCAGAGCAGCGACAGCGGATGCACCGCGAAATCGTCGAGCGCGCCGTAACCGGAGGTGAGTTCGCTCTTCCAGTAGAACAGGCCTTCCGGATCGGCCATGAAATCCTCGTCCATCTCGACGCGGATATGATTGACCTCGCCGATAGCGCCCTCGCCGATCAGCTGCTTGATATGCCGCATCACCGGATTCTGGATATAGTTGTAGCCGAGGATGGCAACCTTGCCCGAGGCCTTGGCCGCGCTCAGCATGCGTTCGGCATCCGCATAGCCCGGCGCCATCGGCTTTTCGCACCAGACGTGCTTGCCGGCTTCCAGCGCCGCGATCGCCATTTCCGGATGAAATTGATTGGGGGTGGTGACGGAGACGACATCGACTTCGGGATCGGCGATCAGCGCGCGCCAGTCGGCGGTCGCCTTTTCGAAACCGAACTCATCGCCGCGCGACCGCGCCAGATCGGCATTGGCCTCGGCAAGATGCACGAGGCGCGGCCGCTCGACGTCACCGAACACGGTCTTGACCGCATTCCAGGCCAGCGCATGGCATTTGCCCATATAGCCAGTTCCGATCAATCCCACGCCCAATGGCTTCATTTCCGTTTCCTCCACAAGCTTCCCTCTGAAGCATGCGCATTTTTTGGAATATTTAGACCGTTTTGACAAGCGGGCCCGTTGAGTAGTTATGTCGGAAGGTCGGAATAATCGTAATTTAACAGCATAAATTCATATACTTAAAAATAATCGTGCCGAGTGTTTCAAAATCCGTTATCGTTCGAAATATGGAACGTTTGTTTCATTCACGGACATGGTGGCGAGAGGCGGGGCATGGATAACAGCATCGAAACGCGAACCAAGGTGCCGCGAGATTTCGAAAGCCTGCGCAGCATTATCATAGAGCGCAAGGATTCCATGCCGAAGCGGCTGGCGCAGGTCGCCGCCTTCGCGCTTGCCAATCCCGACGAAATCGCCTTCGGCACGACGGCGAGCATTGCCGCTGCCGCCGAAGTCCAGCCATCGACGCTGGTGCGCCTCGCGCATCACCTCGGTTATGAAGGCTTTTCCGACCTGCAGAGCATCTTCCGCGAGCGGCTGCGCGACCGGACGCTGAGCTATGAGGAGCGGCTGATCACGCTCGAGCAATCCGGCATCAAGGATGAAGAGGCCGGCATTCTCTCCGGCTTTCTCTCGGCCGCCAGCCAGTCGGTCAACAAGCTTGCCGCCACCATCGAGACCGATACCTTCGCCAAGGCGGTGGATGTGCTCGCGGCAGCCGAGACCATCTATCTGATCGCCAAGCGTCGCTCCTATCCGCTGACGGCGCATCTGACCTACGCCTTTTCGAAGCTGAACATCCGTCATCAGATCGTCGCCTCGCCGAACGGTATCGATGGCGAGATCGCGCGCTTTGCGACCGAGAAGGATGCGGCGATCGCCGCAAGCTTCTCCCCCTATGCCGCCGAAAGCCTGTTGCAGGCGCAGGACCTTGCCGCGCGGAACGTGCCGGTCATCGCCATCACCGATTCGGCCTTTTCGCCCCTCACGGCTTGCGCCACCCACTGGTTCGAAGTGGCAGAGGCGGATTTTGCCGGCTTCCGCTCCTTGTCGGCGTCCATGGCACTGATCATGGCCTTTCCCGTCGCCATTGCCGAGCGACGGCGGAAAGAGACGACAGGAAAACCTCAGAAAACTAAAATGGAATAAATATTCCGAATTGACAAAATTTCGGAACCACTGTTTCATTACATCCATATTCACGGTCTCGGGAGACGGCCGCGAAATCGACCACAACCCGGACGAAACGAAGACACACCGGGACTTTCAATGACGCATGACCCAAGGAGAAACTGAAGAGTTTCCCGGATCATGCCTGGACGGGAGGACATCATGGCACACGACAATCCTGGCACTCAGCCGGAGGCGACACTCGATGTCATCACCATCGGCCGCTCTTCCGTCGATCTTTACGGCCAGCAGATCGGCTCGCGGCTGGAGGATATCGCCTCCTTCGCCAAATCGGTCGGCGGCTGCCCGGCCAACATTGCCATCGGCACGGCCCGGCTCGGCCTGAAATCCGGTCTCATCACTCGCGTCGGCGACGAGCAGATGGGCCGCTTCATCCGCGAGCAGACGGCGCGCGAAGGCGTTGATGTCCAGGGGATCGCCACCGACAAGGAACGGCTGACGGCGCTGGTGCTGCTGGCGGTCGAGGCCGAAGGCGTTTCGCCAATGATCTTCTATCGCTCCGACTGCGCCGACATGGCGCTCGACGAAAACGACATCGATGAGGACTTCATCAAGTCCTCCCGCGCCGTGCTGGTCTCCGGCACGCATTTTTCCAAGCCGAATACCGAGGCAGCCCAGCGCAAGGCGATCCGCATCGCCAAGGCGAACGGACGCAAGGTGATCTTCGATATCGACTATCGCCCGAACCTCTGGGGCCTCGCCGGCCATGCCGAGGGCTTCGAGCGTTATGTGAAGTCGGATCGCGTATCCTCGAAGATGAGGGAGACACTGCCGGATTGCGATCTCATCATCGGCACGGAAGAAGAGATCATGATCGGCTCGGGCGTCGACAACGTGCTCGGCGCGCTGAAGGAAATCCGTCGTCTATCGCCTGCGACCATCGTGCTCAAGCGCGGCGCCATGGGCTGCATCGTCTATGACGGGCCGATCTCGGATGACCTTGAAGCCGGTATCGTCGGCGAGGGATTCCCGATCGAAGTGTTCAACGTGCTCGGTGCCGGCGATGCCTTCATGTCCGGCTTCCTGCGCGGCTATCTGCGCAACGAGCCGCTGAAGACCTGCGCCACCTGGGCGAACGCCTGCGGCGCCTTCGCGGTCTCGCGTCTGCTGTGCTCGCCGGAATATCCGACCTGGGCCGAACTCGACTTCTTCCTGAAGACGGGCAGCGAGCACCGGGCGCTGCGCAAGGACGAGGCGATCAACCACATCCATTGGGCCTCGACCCGCAACGGCGACATCCCGCTCCTGATGGCGCTGGCCATCGATCACCGTTCGCAGCTGGTCAGCGTCGCCGACGAACTGGGTGTCGGTCATGACAAGATCGTCGCCTTCAAGCGTCTGGCGGTCGAAGCGGCAGCGCGGGTGTCGGGCGGTCGTTCCGGCTATGGCATGCTGATCGACGAGCGCTTCGGTCGTGATGCCTTCTTCGATGCCGCCACCAAGAATTTTTCCTGGATCGGTCGCCCCGTCGAACTGCCGGGTTCCAAGCCGCTGAAATTCGAATTCAGCCAGGATATCGGCTCGCAGCTCGTCGAATGGCCGCTCAACCATTGCATCAAATGCCTGTGCTTCTATCATCCGGACGATCCCAAGGAGCTGAAAGCGGAGCAGCAGGAGAAGCTGCGCACCCTGTTCGAAGCCGCCCGCAAGGTCGGCCGCGAACTGCTGGTCGAGATCATCGCCGGCAAGAATGGCCCGCTCACCGACGACACGGTCGCAACCGCGATGGAAGAGCTCTACGCGCTCGGCATCAAGCCCGACTGGTGGAAGCTGGAACCACAGGATTCGACCGCTGCCTGGAAAAAAATCGATGCCGTGATCGCCAAAAATGATCCATGGTGCCGCGGTATCGTGCTGCTTGGCCTGGAGGCACCGGCGGAAGAACTGATGCGTAGCTTCGAAGCCACGCTGGCAGCACCTTCGGTCAAGGGTTTCGCCGTCGGGCGGACGATCTTTTCCGATGCGGCGCGTGCCTGGCTATCGGGCGGCATGAACGACGAGGAAGCGATCGCCGACATGGCCGGCCGCTTCGGGCAACTGACCCAGGCGTGGTTGAAAACCCGCGGCCTGCAATAGTTTAGAAGCATTTGGGAGGCGCCCCATGGGCAAGACGATCCGATTGACGATGGCACAGGCCGTCACACATTTCCTCACGAAGCAGATGACCGTGATCGATGGTCAGAAGCTGCCGATCTTCGGCGGCGTCTGGGCGATCTTCGGCCATGGCAACGTCGCCGGCATCGGTGAAGCGCTCTATCAGGTGCGCGACGAGCTGACGACCTATCGTGCGCACAATGAGCAAGGCATGGCGCACGCCGCCATCGCCTATGCCAAGGCGAGCTTCCGACAGCGCTTCATGGCCTGCACCAGCTCGATCGGCCCAGGCGCTCTCAATATGGTGACCGCCGCCGGCGTCGCGCATGTCAACCGCATTCCCGTGCTCTTCCTGCCGGGCGACGTCTTCGCCAATCGCGCGCCCGATCCGGTGTTGCAGCAGATCGAGGATTTCGGCGACGGCACGGTGTCCGCCAATGACGCCTTCCGTTCGGTCTCTCGCTATTTCGATCGCATCACCCGGCCCGAACAAATCATCACCGCGCTGAAGCGCGCCATGCAGGTCTTGACCGACCCGCTCGATTGCGGCCCCGTGACGCTTTCGCTTTGCCAGGATGTGCAGGCGGAAGCCTTCGACTATCCCGAAAGCTTCTTCGAGGAGCGCATCTGGACGACACGCCGCCCCCAGCCGGATGCGGACGAACTCGCCGAGGCGATTGCGCTCATCCGCAAGGCTGAGAAGCCGGTCATCATCGCCGGCGGCGGTGTACTCTATTCGCGGGCGACCAAGGAACTTACGGAGTTTGCAGAGACACACGGTGTCCCCGTCGTCGTCAGCCAGGCCGGCAAATCGGCAATCGACGAGCGTCATCCGCTGGCGCTCGGCTCTGTCGGCGTGACCGGGACTTCGGCTGCGAACGCGATTGCCGAAGACACGGATCTGATCATCGCTGTGGGCACGCGCTGCCAGGACTTCACAACCGGCTCCTGGGCACTGTTCAAGAACGAAAAACTCTCCATCCTCGGCCTCAATATCGCGGCATATGACGCATCGAAGCATGACGGACGGCCGCTGGTTTGCGACGCGCGCGAAGGACTGAAGGCGCTTTCGGCAGGGCTCGCCGGATGGCGGGCGCCAGCAGCGCTCCTGGAAAAGGCGACCCAAGAAAAGAAGATCTGGGTCGAAGCTGCGGCCAAAGCATTGGCCTCGACCAATGCCGCCCTTCCCTCCGACGCCCAGGTCATCGGCGCGGTAACTCGTACGCTCGGTGGAGAGAATGCCATTTCCGTCTGCGCGGCCGGCGGCCTGCCGGGAGAGCTGCACAAGCTCTGGCCGGCGACGGTTCCCGGCAGCTACCATATGGAATATGGCTTCTCCTGCATGGGCTACGAGATCGCCGGCGGCCTTGGCACCAAGATGGCTTGCCCGGAAAAGGACGTCATCGTCATGGTCGGCGACGGCTCCTACATGATGCTGAACTCCGAGATCGCCACCTCGGTCATGCTCGGCCTCAAGCTCAACATCGTGCTGCTCGATAACAGAGGCTACGGCTGCATCAACCGACTGCAAATGGAAACCGGCGGTGCGAACTTCAACAATCTGCTGAAGGATTCCTACTATGAGGTAATGCCGGAGATCGACTTCCGGGCACATGCGGAAAGCATGGGCGCCATTGCCGTCAAGGTTGCCTCGATTGCCGAGCTGGAGCAGGCGATCGAAGCCTCGAAAAAGAATGATCGCACCTCGGTCTTCGTCATCGATACCGATCCGCTGATCACAACGAGCGAAGGCGGGCACTGGTGGGATGTCGCCGTTCCCGAGGTCAGCCCTCGCCCGCAGGTCAACAAGGCCCGCGCGGCCTATGAACAAGCACGCGGCGCCCAGCGTATCCGCTGATCGATTTCTGTCATTTTTCTGGAGGAGCGTTGCTGCTCCTCCAAACGATGCCTTTAAGGAGACTATTGATGAAGGCCAAACTCGGCATGTCGCCCATCGCATGGTGGAACGACGATCTTCCTGAGCTTAGCGACGACGTGTCCCTCGAGGAATGCCTGCGGCAGTCGCGCGGCGCCGGGTTCATCGGCATGGAAAAGGGCCGCCGCTTCCCGGATGATCCCGAGGTGATGTTGCCCATCCTGCGCGCCGCCGACGTAACCCTTTGCGGCGGCTGGTTCTCCGGCACGCTGGTCGATGAGGAGCTTGCCGCCAACAAGGACCGCATCGCTCCGATGATCGAGCTGTTCAAGGCGGTCAATGCACCCTGCATCGTCTATGGCGAAGTCGGCCGCTCCATCCAGGGCGACCGCTCCAAGCCGCTCGCCACCAAGCCGCGCTTGTCGGATGACGAGATGAAGGCCTATGCGCATCGCCTGACCCAATTCGGCGAATGGTGCGCCGATCAGGGCATGCCGCTCTCCTATCACCATCACATGGCCGCCGTCGTGGAAACCGAGCCGGAACTCGACGCCTTCATGCGCTATTCGGGTGCAGGCATTCCGCTTCTGCTTGATGCCGGTCACCTCGCATTTGCCGGCGGCGACGTCCTGCGCGCCATCGACAATCACCATGCCCGCATCAACCACGTTCACGTCAAGGATATCCGCAAGTCTGTCGTGGATGGGCTGGACCGCAGCCGGCAATCCTTCCTCGATGCTGTCGCGCTCGGCGCGTTTACGGTGCCGGGCGACGGCTCGCTCGATTTCGGCGCCATCGTCCAGCGTCTGGCCGGTTACGGCTATGAAGGCTGGTTCGTCGTCGAGGCCGAACAGGATCCGCGCAACGCTCCGCCTCAGAAAATGGCCGAGATCGGCCATGCCGAATTGATGCGCGTCATGACGGCTGCAGGTTATACGGTGGAAACCGAAGGTTTTCCCAAGGGATAGAGGAAAAACGCCCATGCCAAATCTCAAGGTTAGACCTGATGGCTCCCATGGCCGCGTCACCCATGTCACGCCCGAAACCGCTGGCTGGACCTATGTCGGCTTCGACCTTCACCGGCTGAAGCCGGGCGAAACGGCTTCAGCCGAGACCGGCGATCGCGAAGTCTGCCTGGTCTGGGTCAGCGGCAAGGGAAGCGCCAAGACGGGCACCAAGGATTTTGGCCTGCTCGGCGGCCGCATGAGCCCCTTCGAGGGCGCGCCCCACGCGCTCTATATTCCAGCCGGTTCAAGCTGGTCGGTGACCGCGGAAACCGAGCTGGAACTTGCCGTCTGCTCGGCTCCGGGCGGCGGCTCCTATGAGGCCCGCGCCATTCCGCCGGGTACGCATCCGCCTGTGACACGCGGCCAGGGCACCAATGTCCGCCACGTCAACAATATCATGCCGGAAGACGATGGCGCGGCGCATTCCCTGCTGGTCGTCGAAGTGATCACGCCGGGTGGCCACACCTCTTCCTATCCGCCGCACAAGCACGATCAGGACAATCTCCCGAACGAGAGCTTCCTCGAGGAGACCTACTATCATCGCCTCAACCCGCCGCAGGGCTTCGCCTTCCAGCGCGTCTATACGGACGACCGGTCGCTGGATGAAGCCATGGCGCTGGAAGATGGTGACGTGACACTGGTGCCGAGGGGATATCACCCCTGCGCCGCATGCCATGGCTATGATCTCTATTATCTCAACGTCATGGCCGGTCCGAAGCGCGTGTGGAAATTCTACAATGCGCCGGAGCATGAGTGGCTAGTTAAGGCATAACCTCCCTGGATATTGAAAAGGCCGCGCCTCGACAGCGCGGCCTTTTTTGTTACGCCGGCAGCAATCCATATCGCCAGCCGCGATCCCGGGCGTTGCGCGACAGAACCAGCCATGCAAGCGCGAACATCCCCGCCTCCGCAAAGACCGGCACCATCCAGATTCCACGTTCGCCGAAGACGAAGGGCAGCAGGAATGTCAGCGGCAACGTGAACAAATAGGGCCGCGACAGCCCGAAGATCGCACCCCGCTTCGCATCGCCGATCGACTGGAAATAGGACGAGAGCATCATCATCTGCCCATAGAGGAAGTAAGCGCCGATCGTCCAGGGCAAGATTCGCCCGACCTCGGCGACGATGACCGCATCGCCGACGAAGACAGCGCCAAGGTGCCGGGCAAGCAACTCCACGACCAGTTCCACCGCCGCACAATAGATCAGCGCCGACACCATGGCGATCTGCAGGCTGCCGCCGACACGGGCAGGATGAGCTGCGCCGTGATTGTGACCGGAGATGGTTTGCAGGGCGATGCTGAGGCCGAGCAGTGGCAGGTAGGTAAAGGTCATCACCCGGGTGATGATCCCGTAAGCCGCGACCGTCGTGACATAATCGCCCTCATGCCAGATCGACAGGTTGAAGAGGATTGCCGCCGAACTCAGCGATATCCCGATGAAGCCGAGGCTCATCGGCGCACCGAAGGCGAGGATTCCACGCCATTCAGAGATCGCGATCGTCATCGCCGGTCTGAGTGCTGCGGGATGACGCCAGCGATAGGCGAGAATGATCGTCAGGCAGATGAACTGCGCTGCGATCGAGCCGCTGGCCGACCCGACAACGCCCCAATGTGCGACCGCGATCAGCAGCCAATTGGCAAGGATATTGAGCAGTGTCGAAGCAAGCGTCACCAGCGTCATAAAGCCGATCTTGCCCTCGCAACGCAGGGCGTCAATGTGCAACGACAGCAGGAAGCTGACCGGCGCGAAGCCGACCATGACCCCCATGAAGGCATTGGCATTGGCGGCAACTGCGGCGTCTCCGGCTGCACTCGCGACGATGACGTGCCGGCCGACCGTCCAATAGAGGAGGTTGATCAGGATCACCACCACGAAGGCGAGCGCATGGGCCGCGGTAAAGACCTGCCTCGCTCCCACCCGATTCCCCGCCCCCAAGCGGCGCGCCAAAATGCTCGCCATGCCGTTTGAGACCAGGGATTGCAGGGCGATCAGCAGCATGAGCGCCGGAAAGATCAGGCTGACCGCAGACAGCGCGTCGGCGCCAACATAGATACCAAGGAAATAGGCGTCGACGACGGCGAAGAGGCCGCTGATGGTCGTGATCATGATGATCGGCGCGGCCGTGCGGGCAAAGACGCCCGGCAGCCAGCCGGTCAGGAAGATATTATTTTCGGACTGTTTGGTCATGGCAATATCCACGCGGTATCGCGCGCCACCAGGGGCGGCCGCGATCCATCGATAAAAAGAGGATGGTCAGATGTCGAGTACCAGATGCGGCACGCCGTCCGATGTCTTGCGCGGTGAAATGCCATCGGCATCGATCTGAGCGTTGATGCGCCGGCGAAAAGCCGAAAAGCTCTCGAAGGTCACGACATCCACCGGTTCGTCGAAATGGATAGTGACCTTGTGGAGCCCGCCGGACTGTTCCGAAAGGGCTAGAATCTTGCCGGTGAAGGGCTGGTTCAGATAGCGGCCGCGAACGGCGGAACCGACCGCAAATGACACACGAGGGGCGTCATTCGGCTTCGCAGCCAGCGCCGACAGCGTATTCCAGTCGCGCAGGCCATGTTGCTTGGCAACCAGCTCCAGCGCGGCGCTATGGGCAATGTCGTTGCCGCGCTCGGCCATGGCCTGGCGCAGGCGCCTAGCTTGCACCTTCAGTTCATCGATGGACGGATAAATCGTCGTCACGGTATCAGCCTTTTCTAAGGCATGCTTTTACGACTGCAAATCGGGGCTCGCATTACCGTCAGTCAGCACACCTTCAAATGGCTGTGACCATATTCGCGAGGGCTTCACCTTGGATTTTCATCCGCGAGCGGCCGGCGCCTCTAACCATGTCTTCGTATGGTTGAAGCGGAAGCCCCTGTCAAGAAGGCGCCGGAATGCGGGTCGTGGCTCGAAACACCAAGAAAAAACCGTTCGCGCCTTTCTCAGGCGGCCAGATAGCGCTTGATCTGATCAACCGGGAAATTCGTCAGGTCCTTGGCAAGCTCGGCCACGATGGCCGTCTGCGACTGCGCGCCCAGCTGCGGCCGCAGCATGCCGAGCGCGCGGGGCGGTGCTACGAGGATAACACTCTTGATGCCTTTGCTCTGCACGAGCGCATCGATCTTCCCCGCCACGCCCTTCAGGAACTCCTCCTCCGCCTGGTCTTGCCATGCCGTTTCTTCCACGGCGCTGCCACCAACGCCACCAGCCTGATGGGTGCGTCCCGGCTTATCCGTGCCGAGCTCCCGATCGGGGGCGCCCGGCTGCTCCAGGGTTTCGCGCGTTTGTAAGTCCGGCTGCAGGCCACCGCCCGCGTTCTCCAGCATCAATGCCTTGGCGCCGTTACAAATGACGACCCATGTCCCGCGAGCAATCCTGATATCAACCATTATCCCTGTCCTCATGCTTTCGTGTCATGTCTAAGAGGGAACGCCTGATGATGCTAAGGGTTCAAAAAACGTCAGATTCGAGAGGAGTAGGCGCCCGATCGACCGCGAAAGCGCCGTTTCGTTAAAATTCGACGGGCACGATTGACGCTTATGCAAAACCTCCGTGCAAGGTTCATGCTGTACCGAGATGAATTCGGGCCGCCTCCAATGGGGAATGACAATGCTTCGCTCAACGCATCTGGCGAAAGTCAAATCCGAAGTCTACGAACGAAGCTGGGAACGATTCAACGTTCAGCGTCCAGCGCGTCTCATTGCCGTGCGCCCATGCCTGACGGGTATTTCCGTGCGCAGCGCCGAGATCGTCGACATTTCGCGGGGCGGCGCCAGCTTCTTTGTCGGCACCACCGTCGGGCTGCCGGCGCACTACTATCTGAACATCCTCGGTCTCGCCTATCGCATCGCCTGCGCCGAGGTCAGCCGGATCGACAATCGCATCTACGTTCGCTTCATCAATCTGCTCGAGCCGGAAACGTTGAGACGCGTCGTCCGCGCCGATTTCATGATCGGCAACACCGAGGCACTGGCCGCGCGCGGCAAGAGAATTGCGCGCGCCTGAAGGCAACCTCTTCCGCTCTTGCAACCGCCCGCCAAGCGCTTATTGTGCAGCGCCTTGCAACAGAATTTGGGAAAACCAGCCAGAATGTCCGCCTTTTCGCGCTTCACCCCGCTGATCAGCGCCCTTCCCTCCACCGTGCCCTTCGTCGGCCCAGAAGCTCTCGAACGTCAGCGCGGACTGACCGTTCGGGCGCGTATCGGCGCCAATGAAAACGGCTTTGGTCCCGCTCCCTCCGTCATCGAAGCGATGCGCGAGAATGCTGGCGACATCTGGAAATACAACGATCCGGAAAATTTCACGCTAAAAGAGGCGCTGGCCGCGCATCTCGGCGTCAAGCCTGCAAACATCGCCGTCGGCGAAGGCATCGACAGCCTGCTCGGCCTGATCGCTCGCATGATCATCGAGCCTGGAACACCGGTCGTTACCTCACTCGGCGGCTATCCGACCTTCAATTTCCATGTCGTCGGTTTCGGCGGGCGGCTGGTGACGGTGCCCTATGTCAACGACCGCGAGGATCTTGACGGACTGCTGGACGCGGTCCGCCGGGAGAATGCGCCACTCGTCTACTTCGCCAACCCAGACAATCCGATGGGAAGCTGGTGGGATGCCGACAGGATCGTCGCCTTCGCCCGCGCCCTGCCGGAAAGTTGCCTGCTCATCCTCGACGAAGCCTATAGCGAGACCGGGCCGGCCAATTCCTTGCCTGACATCTCCGCGCTGATCGATCTGCCGAATGTGTTGCGCACCCGCACCTTCTCCAAGGCTTACGGCCTTGCCGGCGCCCGCGTCGGCTACGCCATCGGCGTGCCGGAAACGGTGCTGGCGTTCGATAAGATCCGCAATCATTTCGGCATGAACCGGCTGGCGACGGCGGCGGCACTCACCGCGCTGAAGGACCAGACCTATCTCGCCGAAGTCGTCGGCAAGATCCACGCGGCCCGTGAACAAATCGGCATGATCGCCCGCGACAACGGGCTCTCGCCGCTCGCCTCCGCCACCAATTTCGTCGCCATCGATTGCGGCCGCGACGGAACCTATGCGCGTGCGATCGTCGATGGGCTGATCGAGCACGGCGTCTTCATCCGCATGCCGGGCGTGGCGCCGCTCAACCGCTGCATCCGCATCAGCGTCGGCCCCAGCCAAGATCTCGATCTTCTGGCGGAAGCCCTGCCGAGGGTGCTGAAGGCCATCGGCTAAATCAGGAAATAACAAAAAACCGCGCCGGCCTTGTTTCCGGCCGGTCGCGGTCTCCCTGTTCGAGGCGGCGCGCTTTTCCACTCGCTGCCGGTCGTCCCTCTTTTGAGGTTATTGTTGTCGTATTCTTTGTGGCACGCTTCAGTGCATGGTTATCCATTCGCGGGCGGCGCGGAGCGCTGCGGCAAGCTGCATCTTGGTCAGCGTGGCGGCGACGTCGGCGCGAAGCTCGGCGGCGCGGTCGCTGCCCTTGATGGCGGCGATATTCAACCATTTGTGGGCGGCAACCGGGTCTGCCTTGCAGCCCCTGCCGGTCGCATAATTGACACCCATTTCGCAAAGGGCATCGGCGCTGTTGCCACCCATCATGGCCATTTCAGACATCGGAATTTCGAAGCGTGCCATCGGTTTTATCCCTGTTTCAGTCTCGTTGCGTCTGCCCTGTTTTCCGTTGGGACCTTGCCGTCTATCGCAGCTTGATGGTCCTTCCGGTCGGCGGGTTTGCCCCGCTCGTTTGATGGCTTCACTATCGCAGACGGCTTTCAAAAAACGGCTAAAATGCATGCTTAATTCGATGCAAACAAAGTACAAATGCTTGGTAAATTTGGGATTTTGTTAAACATCGCTTCCCTTGCAAATTAAGGACTTTTGCGCGAGTTTTACCCATTGTTAAGATTTGGATTTAAACTCTTCCTTCACCATGAAAACAGCTGCTGGCATAAGACTTCCTGTTTTTCGGTGCGACGAACAGGGCAGACAAATGGGAAAACACGCTTGAAAACGATATTTACCTTTACGTTCGCGTAAGCTAATTTCGCCGCGATCCCGGTTATGGGAACGGGAGACTTTCGGGAGGAAAGCTATGATCCGCACCACCATCATCACCGTCGCACTACTCTTTAGCGCGGGCACTGCCCTCGCGGACGAGCCGATCGTCGGCAATTGGAAGACCGTGGCGGGTGACACCGCCGCCATCGCGCCCTGCGGCGGCGACTATTGCGTAACACTGAAGACCGGCAAATATGCTGGCCGACAGATCGGCAAAATGCATGGCAAGGGCGGCACCTATACCGGCGAGATCACCGACCCCGCTGCCGACAAGACCTATGCCGGATCCGGCACCACCAGCGGCAGCACTCTGAAGATGCAAGGCTGCGTCCTGAAGGTTTTCTGCAAATCGCAGACATGGACAAGGCTTTAGAAGCCATCCCATCATCGACAAGGCTCAGCGAGGGCGGGAGCTTTCACGCCCTCTCATCCGCCGTCCGGACTGGCACGGCACGTTCCATTTCCACTCCGCGCGCCTTCGATCCAGGCCCATTTCCGCGGTAATCTTCCTGAACGCCGGATGAACCGGTATCTCAGCACCCGTTCAGCCTGACCATGGCAAAACGGTGTCCAGTATAGGGCACGGGTAGGTCCAGGAACATGAATACCATCATCATGGCATGGCGTTTCGCAGTTATCATGCTGTTTGCCGCCGTCTTTGCGTTCAGCTTTTCAATGGCGGTCGAGCATACCGGCCGCAGCGGCGCGCAATCTCATTTCGGCGCAAGCTTCACTTGCTTGCAGACGGGAGCCCCCTATTGCACCACAGTGCAATAGTCGGGGACCTCTGGCCGATTCTCAGGAACTGAACCGCGCAACGGCATAAAAATAGCTGCGAAAATCCGGGGCCGTGCCTTGCAACGTCGTTTGCTTGTTAAAGATGCCACTATATAATAGCGCATGAGCAACCGAATCTCTCCCTTTTCGCCCCTCGAAATCTCGTCCCCCAGCCCGTTTCAGCCACGGAGCTTTACCGATCCCGGGAAGGCAGTCGAGGCTCTGGCCGAGCTTTACGACCGCAATACAGCCTTCCTGATCGACAATTTTACCAAGCTCGCCAAGGGCGGACCGATCACGGCGCGCTACCGCGCCTTCTACCCGCAAGTCAGCATCGAGACGACCAGCTTCGGCCATGTCGACTCGCGCCTGTCTTACGGCCATGTCACCGCACCCGGCGTCTATACGACCACGATCACCCGCCCACAGCTCTTCAAGCACTATCTGAAGGAACAGCTCGCGCTCTTGATGCGCAGCCATAATGTGCCGGTGGTGGTGTCGGAATCGACGACGCCGATCCCGCTGCATTTCGCCTTCGGCGAAGGGGCCTATGTGGAAGCATCCGCCGCCGGCTTCGACGATATCCCGCTGCGCGACCTCTTCGATACGCCGGACCTGAACACGACGGACGATGAAATCGCCAATGGCGAATATATCCCGCCGCCGGGCGAGCCCTCGCCGCTGGCGCCGTTTACCGCGCAGCGCATCGACTATTCGCTCGCCCGCCTTTCCCATTATACGGCAACCAGCGCTGCGCATTTCCAGAACTTCGTGCTGTTCACGAACTATCAGTTCTATGTCGATGAATTCTGCAACTGGGCGCGCGACCTGATGGCCAAGGGCGGCGATGGCTATACGGCCTTCGTCGAGCCGGGCAACATCACCACGCCGGCCAGCTCAAGCCAGCCGGAAGGCGATACGACCCCGCCACGGCTGCCGCAGATGCCGGCCTACCATCTGAAAAAGAAGGGCCATGCCGGCATTACCCTGATCAATATCGGCGTCGGCCCGTCCAACGCCAAGACGATCACCGACCACGTCGCCGTGCTGCGCCCGCATGCCTGGCTGATGCTCGGCCATTGCGCCGGCCTGCGCAACAGCCAGCGTCTCGGCGACTATGTGCTGGCACATGCCTATATGCGCGAAGATCACGTTCTCGACGACGACCTGCCGGTCTGGGTGCCGATCCCGGCGCTTGCCGAAGTGCAGGTGGCGCTGGAAGCGGCCGTCGCCGAAATCACCGGTTTCGAAGGCTTCGAGCTGAAGCGCATCATGCGCACCGGCACGGTCGGCACGATCGACAACCGCAACTGGGAGCTTCGCGATCAGGCCGGACCGGTCAAGCGCCTGTCGCAAGCCCGCGCCGTCGCGCTGGACATGGAGTCGGCGACCATCGCCGCCAACGGCTTTCGCTTCCGCGTTCCCTACGGCACGCTGCTCTGCGTCTCGGACAAGCCGCTGCATGGCGAGCTGAAACTACCGGGCATGGCGACTGCCTTCTACCGCACGCAGGTGAACCAGCACCTGCAGATCGGCATCCGCGCCATCCAGAAACTGGCCGAAATGCCGCCGGAAAAGCTGCATTCGCGCAAGCTGCGCAGCTTCTTCGAGACGGCGTTCCAATAAGCGATCGAGCTTGGGCGTTACTGCCCTTGCGCAGATACCGCATATGTCTGAGCAGCGGCCGCAACTAGCGGCCGTTCGCTGTTTGGCTCGCCGGCCCAGCTCAAGCATAGGATCACCACGGCAAGAACGGCAAATCCGATCATCGAGCGAAATACGACTTCGGTAGGATTCGACATTTGCAGTATCTCCTCCTCCGATAATGCCTTCCTGTGCCAGTGATAGATGAGTGCTGCTTCCAGATTATACATCTCCGTCTCTCCTTTGTTGAAGACGGAACTAGTCGACCGGCACCGACCCTTTTCGACAGCAATCAAAATTTTTGTCATGCTGCGGATCGGGATGTCGATTTGCGCGCGGCCCGCTCGTCTATGGCTGTCAGCAAATGGAAGAGGAGACGACTGCGATGAAATATCTTTGTCAGGTCTGGTTCGACGGCACGACGCTCGATGCCATGACGAAAGAGGAAAAGCACAGGCTCGATTCGGATTCGCTCGGCTACGACCGGGATCTGATGGCAAGCGGACACATGATCCATGCCGAGGCACTGCAATCGCCAAGTGCTGCGGTGACTGTCCGGGTCCGCAGCGGCGAAACGTCCGTGACGGACGGCCCCTTCATCGAAACTAAGGAATATCTCGGCGGCTTCATCCTGATCGACGCTAGAGACCTGAACGACGCCATTCGCGTCGCGGCGGGCATTCCGCTCGCAAAGCTCGGTGCTATCGAAGTGCGACCGATCTATTCCTTCGGCCCCGAACTTTGAGGAGACGACGATGAAATTTCTCTGCCAGGTTTGGTTCGACACCGCCGAGATCGCGACCCTCACCGAAGAAGAAGGACGGCGGCTGACGCATGAGTCCATCGATCGTGACGAACGGCTGCGCGACAGCGGGCATCTCATCGTCGCCAATGCCTTGCGGGAGCCGGACACCGCAAGGACCGTGCGGGTTCGCAAGGGCGAGGCCACCATCACCGACGGCCCCTTCGCCGAGATCAAGGAACATCTCGGCGGCTTCGTGCTGATCGAGGCGAAGGATATGGACGAAGCGACCCGCATCGCCGCCACCTTCCCCGTCGCCCGATACGGCATGATCGAAGTCAGGGCCGCCTATGACATACGGTTTCCGAATGAATAGGCGCTAAGGGAGAGAGTGATGCGATTTCTATGCCTGATCTACACATCCGTCGACATCGACGGAAGGCTGACGCAAAGCGAGATGAACCATCTGATCGGCGAGCATTTCGTCTATGATGAAGGCCTGCGGCAGGACGGCAGCCTCATCGTTTCGGATGCGCTGGAACTCCGAAACAAATCTATCGTCATCCGGCCACATGGCGACACGTTTTCGGTGACGGATGGGCCGTTCGTGGAGACGAAGGAACATCTGGCCGGATTCTACCTCATCGAGGCGCCCGATCTGGATAGCGCAACGGATATCGCCAAACACATTCCCTCGGCGCGTTACGGTGCCATCGAGATTCGTCCGGTGCGTATCCTGACCCTTCGGGGAGACCTTGCGGAGGAACGCTGACGCCGTGTCCATGAACGCAATCATTGACGAAATCTACCGCAGCCAGTCGCGCCGTGTGCTGGCGACGCTGATCCGTCTGTTGGGCGATTTCGACCGGGCGGAAGAGGCGCTTCACGATGCCTTCGCGGCGGCGGCGCAGCAGTGGACGCCGGAGACAATACCGATCAATCCCTATGCATGGCTGGTCTCGGCCGGCCGTTTCCGGGCGATAGACCACATCCGGCGGCGCACACGCTTCGACGCCTCCAGGGCCGATATTGCCGACAGCCTCTATCCGGAGGGCGAGATGATGGAAGTCACCGAGAACCAGGAGATCGAAGACGATATGCTGCGGCTGGTCTTCACCTGCTGCCATCCGCTCATTCCAGCCGAAGCGCAGATGGCAATGGCGCTGCGCGAGGTCTGCGGTCTGACGACGGAAGAGATCGCCCACGCCTTTCTCGTTCCGGCACCGACCGTCGCCCAACGCATCGTCCGGGCCAAGAACCGCATCCGAGCCGCCCATATTCCCTATGAAGTCCCGGCAAAGACGGAGCTGCCGGAGCGGTTGGCTCAGGTGCTGCACGTCATCTATCTCGTCTTCAACGAGGGCTATTCCGCTTCATCAGGAGCAACGATCGTCCGCGCCGACCTTGCCACCGAGGCCATTCGCCTCTGCCGTCTGCTGCTGACACTTCTGCCCGATCCAGAGGCGGCGGGCCTGCTGGCGATGACGCTGCTGCAGGATTCGCGGCGGTCGGCACGGGCAAGCGCCTCCGGCGATCTCATTCTGCTTGCCGATCAGGACCGCGCGCGCTGGGAGGGTACGAAAATCCACGAGGGACTGGCCTTCGCGGCCGAGGCGATGGCAGGTGAAAGCGTCGGCAGCTATGCGCTGCAGGCGGCAATTGCCGCCGAGCACGCGCGCGCGGCAACGACGGACCAGACCGACTGGCGAGGGATCGTGGCGCTTTACGATCTGTTGCTAGTGGCGCATCCGTCGCCGGTGGTCGAGCTCAATCGGGCCGTCGCCGTTTCGATGTGCGATGGACCAGCGGCGGGACTGCGGATCGTGGACGGCCTGCTTGGCGAGGATCGGTTGGCTAGATATCACCTCGCCCACGCGGCAAGAGCCGATTTCCTGCGCCAGCTCAACCGCGACGACGAGGCGCGACAAGCTTACGAAACCGCGCTCTCGCTTTGCCATCAGGCGCCCGAGCAAGCGTTCCTGCGCAAAAGACTGGCGGAACTTGCCGGCAAGACCGGGCGATAGGCTCGATCAGGCGGGCTTCCTGGAGGCGAGCAGGCCAAGTGCTGTCCCCGTCAGGGCCGAGACCACGATCAGGAGATGGGCGTTGATGCTGGCCTGCGCCAGATTGTCGATCGCCGCCTTTGCGCCCGAGGCGCCGAAGGCCATGGCGCCGGCGGTGATGCCGGCCGGATAGGTGCCGACGCCGCCGGGCGCATGCGCTGGCAGCACCGACGAAAGCTCGCCGCCGAGCGCGCCGCCGAAACTGGCCGAGAGCGGCGTGACATTCATCAGGCCTAACGCCCAGGCAAGCACCGCGACCTTCACCAGCCAGTTGACCACCGTCGTCAGCCAGGCGCGGGCAAAAGCACCGGCATTGGCGGGCAAGCCCCGTTCCAGCTCATGCACCAGCCCCTGCGCCTTCTTCGGCAATACCTTGGCGGCAAACCGGATCAGCGGCCGGCGCAAGGCAAAGCCGGCGACCGGCAGAAGCAGGAAGGCGACCCAGACTATCCAGGCAAGTACCGGATAGGGCGAGGCAAGCGCAAGGCCGATGCCGGCTGCGGCCAGCAGCGCATGCAGGTCGAACAGCCGCATGACGAACAGCGCCGAGGTGCTGCGCGCGAGCGGTATGCCGAATTCAGAGCGCATCAGCACGGGGAAGCTGGTCTCGCCCGCACGGAACGGCATCATGATGTTGAGGAGATTGTGAACCTGCGTCACGCGGAAAAGTGCCGCGAAATGGCCGCCGGTTTCCCTGGGGAAATAATCGTAGATGCGCCAGGTGCGCAGAAAATAGGTGCCGGTCAAAAGTGCCAGCGCCAGCAGGATGGGCAGGACGCCGACTTTGCCCCATTGCGCCAGGATCGAGCTCCAGCCCCAGAACCACTCGATGAAGGCGGCATAGGCGAGCACGACGGCGAGCGTGAGCAGCGTCATGCGGTTGCGAATAAACCAGCTCTGTCGGCTGGCAACCATCGGAGTCTTCATGTAGTAGAGCACCCAACGCGAGCGGAGGCAGACGCCGGACATGTCGCTCGCTCCGTCCGGCAGGTTCTGCCGGTCTTTTAGGAGAAAGAACAGTTGCAGACAACGGCAGAGTCGATCCTCTCCCTGGCCGACACGGCAAGCACCCTTGAGCTTTCGCTGGTCGTGCCCGTCTTTAACGAGGAAGAAAGCGTCGGACCGCTGATCGAGCGCATCTGTTCCGCCATGGTGGATTTCACCAAGCCGTGGGAACTGATCCTGATCGACGACGGCAGCACGGACGCTACGCTCGCCAATGCGCGCCGCTCGCTCGGGCGCGAGGGGCTGACGCTGCGCATCGTCGAGCTTCAGCGCAATTTCGGCCAGACCGCCGCCATGCAGGCCGGCATCGACGCCGCCACCGGCCGGCTGATCGCCACTATGGACGGCGACCTGCAGAATGACCCGAAGGATATCCCTTCGATGGTCGAGGAGCTGGAGCGTCGTCAATTGGACCTGCTCGTCGGCTGGCGCAAGAACCGTCAGGACGGACTTCTCCTGCGCAAGATCCCCTCCTGGTGCGCCAATTATCTCATCGGCCGCATCACCGGCGTCAAGCTGCACGACTATGGCTGCAGCCTGAAAATCTACCGCGCCACGATCATCAAGCAAGTGAAGCTGATGGGAGAGATGCACCGCTTCATCCCGGCATGGGTCGCCGGTGTCGTGCCGAGCTCGCGCATCGGCGAAGTCGCCGTTACCCACCATGCGCGCCAGCACGGCACATCGAAATACGGGATTTCACGGACCTTCCGCGTCATTCTCGACCTGCTGTCGGTGATGTTCTTCATGCGCTACAAGGCGCGGCCGGGCCATTTCTTCGGCTCCCTCGGCCTCGGCCTCGGAGCGCTCTCCGCAATAGTGCTGCTCTGGCTCTTCATCGCCAAATTCATCTTCGGCGACGATATCGGCAACAGGCCGCTGCTGCTGGTCGGCATCGTGCTCTTGCTGTCGTCGGTGCAGATGATCACGACCGGGATCCTCGCCGAGATGATCGCGCGCATTTATTACCGTGACGATCTGTCACCGAATTATATCGTCCGCAAGATCTTCGATCGGAACAATCAGGAAGCATAGGCTCCCGACACGCGGATAGGCCGATTCTCGTCGTCTCAACGCCGGAACCACTCATGGACCCGACCGAAAAGCCCACAAGCGTATTGCCTGACCCCGCCGATCTTCCACCATGGGAGGTCAAAAGCTCCACCCATTTGCTGCACGACCGATGGCTGAAGGTCCGGGCCGATAATTGCGTCACGGCGGAGGGTGTGGAGATTGCGCCCTATTACGTGCTGGAATATCCAGACTGGGTGGAAGTGGTCGCGCTCGACGCCGAGGACAACATCTATCTGGTCCAGCAATATCGCCACGGTCTGGGTGTCGTCGCATTGGAACTGCCAGGCGGCGCGGTGGACGCAAGCGATACCAGCCCGGTCGAAGCGGCGGCGCGGGAGTTGAGGGAAGAGACCGGCCTATCCGCCACCGAGTGGGAATATGTCGGCAGCCTTGCCGCCAATCCGGCCACTCACACCAACCTTTGCCACATCGTACTTGCCCGCAATGTCGAGCTTACCGCAAAGCCGGCAGACGATCCGACCGAACGCATTCGCCTTGTTCGCATTCCTATCCGGCAGGCCATCGGGCTAGCGCTCGAGGGCAAGATGATCCAGGTCATTCACGTCGCAGCGCTGACGCTTGCCCTGCACAGAGCGGGCAAATGGGATGCGCCATCCCCCACGAATGAAAGCTGATTACGCTCTCACCTCCGCCCAGACGGCATCCAGCGCCAGCCGCGTGATGCGGACCATCTCGTCCACCTGATCGTGGCTGATGATCAGCGGCGGCGAGGCCAGCATGCGGTCGGCGGTGGCTCGCAGGACGAGACCGTTGGTCAGGGCATGATTGCGCACCGCCGAGCCGATCGCATCCGGCTTTTCGAAGCGGCGGCGGGTGGATTTGTCGGCGGCGAGCTGTAGCGCGCCCATCAACCCGATGCTGACGGCCTCGCCCACCATCTCATGGTCCGCAAGACCGCCCCACACCTTGGCGAAGTAGGGACCGATATCGTCGCGGACGCGCTCGATCAGCTGCTCGTCCTCGATGATCCGGAGATTTTCCAGTGCGGCGGCTGCGCAGACCGGATGGCCGGAATAGGTGAAGCCGTGATTGAACTCGCCGACATCGTTGATCAGGACATCGGCAATGCGGTCGCTGACCAGCACGCCGCCAATCGGCAGATAGCCCGATGACAGGCCCTTGGCGATCGGCGCCAGATCGGGCTGGACATCGAAATGCTGATAGCCGAACCAGGAGCCCAGCCTTCCGAAGCCGCAGATCACCTCGTCGCAGACGAGCAGAATGTTCCTCACCTTGCAGATGCGGGCGATTTCCGGCCAATAGGTCGCGGGCGGAATGATGACGCCGCCTGCCCCTTGCACCGGCTCAGCGATGAAGGCGGCGACATTATCCTCGCCCAGCTCGTCAATCTTTTCTTCCAGTTCGCGGGCGACCTTGAGGCCGAACTCCTCCGGCGAGAGTTCGCCGCCTTCGCCGTACCAATAGGGTTGTCCAATATGGACGACGCCGGGGATCGGCAGGTCGCCCTGCTCGTGCATGTATTTCATGCCGCCCATGCTGGCGCCTGCGACGGTCGAGCCGTGGTAGCCGTTCCTGCGGGCGATAACGGTCTTCTTCGCCGGCTGGCCGATAGCGCTCCAGTAGACGCGCGCCATGCGAAACCAGGTGTCGTTGGCTTCCGAGCCGGAATTGGTGAAGAAGACATGGTTGAAATGCGGGCCGGCATGGGCGCAGACTTTCTGCGACAGTAGCGTCGCAGGCGTCGTCGTCGTGCCGAAGAAGGTGTTGTAATAGGGCAGTTCGTTCATCTGCCGGATGGCGGCATCGGCAATTTCCGTTCGCCCATAGCCGATATTAACGCACCAGAGCCCGGCAAAGCCGTCGAGATATTTCTTGCCGTTGCTGTCGAAGATGTAGACGCCCTGGCCGCGTTGGATGATCCGCGCGCCATCGGCGTTCAACTTCTTCATGTCCGCGAAGGGATGGAGATGATGAGCGGCATCGATGGCGGCGAGATTGGAGCGGCTGGACGTGTCGGGCATCGTTTGCAGAATCCCTATCGGATTGAAAGGCTGGCTTCGATCGTTTACGACCATGACGTGAGCATCGGGGAATGACAAGGGCATGGCGGCTGACAAGGAGACCAAGGGACTAGCACGCATCGAAGTGCTGATCGCCGACATGAACGGCCGCCTACGCGGCAAGCAGATCCCCATCGATGCGGAAAAGAAGGTCTGGGCCGGCGCGGTCCGTCTGCCGACCTCGACACAATCGCTGGATATCTGGGGCTATGACAATGACGAGATCACCGGCCTGTCGATGACCATCGGCGACCCCGACGGCATCTGCGTCGCCGATCCGCGCACGCTCGCCGACATGCCCTGGGCGCCGCCGGGATCGAAGCAGGTGCTGGCCACCATGCATGAGCTCGACGGCAGCCCGAGCTTCCAGGACCCACGCGCGATCCTCGCCTCCGTCCTCGAACGCTACAAGGCGCTCGGACTGACGCCCGTGGTCGCGACTGAGCTGGAATTCTATCTTCTCGCCGGCGACTGGCGTGAGTGCGGCACCCCCTCGCCGCCGCCGGCGCTGATGTATCGCGGCGAGCCGAACGGCTATCAGCTTTACGACATGGATGCCGTCGATCTCCTCGGCGACTATCTTGAAACTCTGCGCGCCTATGCGAAGGCGCAGGGCCTGCCGGCCGATGCAACGACGGCGGAGTTCGGCCCCGGCCAGTTCGAGGTCAATCTGCTGCATCGCCCGGATGCGCTGGCCGCCGCCGACGATTGCATCCTCCTGAAGCGGGTGGCCGAACAAGCGGCGCGCAAGCACGGCCTGAAATCGACCTGCATGGCGAAGCCCTATACCGACCATGCCGGCTCCGGGCTGCATGTTCATGCCAGCATCATCGACAGCAAAGGTCGCAATATTCTCGACGCGGCGGGCGGCGAGCCGGTGAAACTGAAATCGATCTCTGCCGGTCTTCTGCAGACGCTATTGGATGCGCAGCTGGTCTTCGCGCCCTATGCCAATTCCTATCGCCGCTTCCAGCCAGGTTCGTTTGCGCCAGTGGACCTCACCTGGGGCTACGGCCATCGCGGCACCGCCATACGCATCCCCGAAAAGGATGGGCCGGGAGCGCGCATCGAACACCGCGTCGCCGGCGCCGATGCCAACCCGTATCTGATGCTGGCGGCGATCCTCGGTGGCATGCTGCTCGGGCTGGAGAACGACCTCGACCCCGGCCAGGAGACCACACCGAGCCATGTACCGACCGATGCACCACGGCTGACGCATGACTTCCTCACCGCCGTCGAGCGCTTCAGCGCCTCCCCCTTCATCGCCGATATTTTCGGAAAGCGGTATCAGGCACTTTATGGCGATACGAAGCGCAAGGAGGCAATCCTTCATCTGCGCACCGTGTCCGATTTCGATTATCGGACCTATCTGCCGCGCCTCTGAAGAACTTCAGACGGCCGCACTGCGGATCGCCTCTTCCTCCGCAGCGCGCTCGGCCGTGCCCTGCCGGATCATTACCTTCAGTTCGCCGGCATGCAGCTTGAGGGTGACATCGCGCTCCAGCGGCAGTAGCTCGCCGTCCATGACGCAATTGGCCAGGCTGCGCAGCTTCGGGAAATGCAGGTGCACTTCGCGTGTATGCATGACCATGACATCGGCATTCTCGCGGAACCGGCCACGCAGCATATCGACGGCGAGCCGAGCGACGCCCAACGGTCGCAACGGCCTTGCCGTGTAGAAGCCAAGCTCACCGCTACGCAGATCGTCGGCATAGAGCAGCGCGTTTGCGCCGAAGGGGTTGTTGGAGACCGAAATCGCCGAGACATGCCGGTGCTCGCGAACGCCCTCGGCTTCAAAATCAACGGCGAATTCCGGCGGATTGAACACGACACCGAAGGCGGCGCGGGTGCTGGCCGACATCTTGCCGATGCGCGAGCGATAGGTATAGGCGTTGCGGTAACGCACCATGCGCGCATGCAGGCCGGCGGAAAACTGATGGATGAAGGGCCGGCCATTGGCGCTGCCGATATCGACCTGCTCGACCTCGCCGGTCGCCAGCACCTCCAGCACCTGCCAGATATCGAGCGGCAACTTCAGCGACCGCGCGAAGAGATTCATGGTTCCGGCTGGAATGACGCCAAGCGCGACGCCGTTTTTCCAGGCGACCGAGGCCGCGGCCGAAATCGTGCCGTCACCGCCGCCGGCAACAATACCGTCGATATCGTCGCGCCGCGCCGCGCGCTCCATCGCCGCCACCACCTCGCCACCCGACACCACGAGGCCCTCGAAATCATGGCCGGCATCGCGGAAAACCTGTTCCGCCTTCTTTTCGTAGGCAGCCATGTCCGTGGTTTTGAACGTGCCGCCATCGCGATTGAAAAAGCCGATCAGTTTCATCAATACTCTCGGTTTTCTCACCAATTAAG
The DNA here is from genome assembly GCF_000799715.1 of Martinezella rhizogenes. Lineage (GTDB taxonomy): Bacteria > Pseudomonadota > Alphaproteobacteria > Rhizobiales > Rhizobiaceae > Rhizobium > Rhizobium rhizogenes_C. Next base: position 9,165 of record NZ_JUHG01000018.1, on the reverse strand, counting down.
TCCCAGGAAGGAGCTGCCCCCCACGCCTGCTTCTTCACAGATGGTTCCAACGGGAGCGATTTCAAGCAATCAGTGCCGCTTGTGACCAACAGGACAGGCGGCAGATGGGCAAGGCTGCGCGAACACGTATGCACGAGGCGATATGCTGCACTGCAAAAAATGCACGCGACAGACGTGCAGCGCTGATTGATATAATCAACTGAGGCATGTTCGTGCCTTCCCGATCTTTTCAGTTTCTGTGCTGTGCCCGAAGCCCCACACTAGGCTTTGCTGCCTGCTTCGCGGCACTGCCGCATCATTGCCGCCTTGGAGTTTTCGTGAGCGATATTACCGCCGACGTCATCGATTCCCAAACCGTCATCGAGGCACCGTCGCGCGCCGCGATCGCGCTCGTCACGCTGGCCCTGGCGGTCGGCAGCTTCGGCATCGGCACCGGCGAATTCGTTATCATGGGCCTGTTGCCGAATGTCGCCGACGCGTTCGGAGTGACGACCCCGCAAGCGGGCCATGTCATCAGCGCCTATGCGCTCGGCGTCGTCGTCGGCGCGCCGATCATTGCCATTCTCGCCGCCAAGATGGCGCGGCGCACGTTGCTCCTGCTGATGATGGCGATTTTCGCCGCCGGCAATATTTCCAGCGCGTTTGCTCCGACCTTCGAGAGCTTTGCTGCTCTGCGTTTCATCACCGGCCTGCCGCATGGCGCTTATTTTGGTGTCGCAGCGCTTGTCGCCGCCTCGATGGTACCGGTTCATCGCCGCGTCCGCGCCGTCGGCCAGGTCATGCTCGGCCTCACCATCGCCACCCTGATCGGCACGCCGATCGCCACCTTCCTCGGACAGATCCTGAACTGGCGGGCGGCCTTCATGATGGTCGGCGGCATCGGTCTTGCGACCATGCTGCTGATCGCCCTGTTCCTGCCCAAGGACCGGGTTGAGGAAGGCGCCAGCATCACTCGCGAACTCGGCGCACTCAAGCGCATTCAGGTCTGGCTGACGCTCGGCATCGCCGCCGTCGGCTTCGGGGGCATGTTCTCGGTCTTCAGCTATGTCGCGACGACAACAACGCAAGTTGCCGGCATGGGAACAGCCATGGTGCCTGTCGTGCTGGCGCTCTTCGGCATCGGCATGAATGTCGGCAACGTCGTCGGCTCGCGTCTCGGCGATCTGTCGATCAAGGGCACGATCGGCGGGATGATGGTCTTCAACGTCATCGTCATGACGCTGTTTTCGCTGACGGCCGCCAATCCGGTCATGCTCTGTCTCTGCGTCTTCCTGATCGGCTGCGGCTTTGCAGCCTGCCCCGCCGTGCAGACGCGGCTGATGGATGTCGCGGCCGACGCGCAGACGCTCGCCGCTGCATCCAATCATTCCGCCTTCAATATTGCCAACGCGCTCGGCGCTTGGCTCGGCGGCATGGTGATCGCCTGGGGCTTCACCGCAGCCGCGACCGGTTATGTCGGCGCGGTGCTCTCCGTCCTCGGCCTTGTTGTCTTCGGGATCTCAGTTGCCCTGGAGCGCGACAGCCGGAGCGCATGAGGCTGGCGAAAGCCGCACCTGCTGCATGCCGGTATGGCATAGGACATTTTGCTCACCCCAGACGGCCATCGCCTTGATGATCGGTTCCAGGCTGGTGCCAAGCGGCGTCAGCGCATAGTCGACGCGTGGCGGCACGACCGGGAAAACCGTGCGCGACACCAGGCCGGACACTTCCAGTTCCCGTAGCTGCTTCGTCAGCATGCGCTGCGTCACCGACGGCAGCTTTCGGCGGATCTCATTGAAGCGCAGCGTCCCTTCCATCAGATGGAATAGGATCACGCCCTTCCACTTGCCATCGAGCAGGCTCAACGTCGCCTCGACCGGGCAACCGGGGAAATTCTCGACGAGCTTGGCGCGGGGTAGTGACATCCACAGTATCCTTTTAGGTACTACGTACAGAATTTGTGCATTCTTGTAGATTCGGATCATAAGACGCATCTGGATCCTGTACAACAAAACAGGAGTTTGCCATGCGTGCCGTCGCCTACAAGATCCCCCAGCCCATTTCCGCCAAAACGTCGCTTCTCGACATCGACCTCCCGACACCCGAAGCCAAGGGCCGCGATCTCCTGGTCGAAATCAAGGCTGTCTCCGTCAATCCGGTCGATATTAAAGTCCGTGCCAGCGCCGCCCCCGCCGAGGGCGAATACAAGGTGCTCGGCTGGGATGCCGCCGGTGTCGTCAAGGCAGTCGGTCCCGATGTCACCATGTTCAAGCCCGGCGACGAAGTCTTCTACGCCGGTGCCATCAATCGCGGCGGCTCGAACGCCGAATTTCATCTTGTGGACGAGCGCATTGTCGGCGCCAAGCCGAAGAGCCTCGATTTCGCTGCTGCTGCTGCCCTGCCGCTGACCTCGATCACCGCTTACGAGATCTTGTTCGACCGCCTCAAGGTTCAGGATCCGGTTCCGGGTGCGGCCAACGCCATTCTGATCATCGGCGGAGCCGGCGGCGTCGGCTCGATCGCTATCCAAATCGCCCGGGCACTGACCGGCCTGACCGTGATTGCCACCGCCTCTCGGCCGGAAACCCAGGCTTGGGTGAAGGAACTCGGCGCCCACCATGTGATCGATCACTCCAAGCCATTGGCCCCACAGATCGAAGCCCTTGGCATCGGCGCCCCGGCCTTCGTCTTCGCGACCACCAACACCAGCGATCATATCGCCTCGATCGTGGAGATCATCGCGCCACAGGGCCGCTTGGGGCTGATTGACGATCCGAAAGTGCTCGATATCGTCCCCTTCAAGCGCAAGGCGATCTCGATCCATTGGGAGATGATGTTCGCCCGCCCGCTCTTCAACACGGCCGACATGATCGAGCAGCACCGGCTGTTGACCACGGTCGCCGAACTGGTCGATGCCGACAAGATCCGAACCACGCTCACCGAAACGCTGGGCACGATCAACGCGACCAACCTGAAGAAAGCGCACGCACTGATCGAGACCGGCAAGATGAGGGGCAAAGTCGTCCTGGCCGGTTTCTGAGGCTCATTCATTCGCTCACACGGCCGGGTGCAAGCCGCCCGGCCAAGCCATTTTTGGTCCTTCTGAAATAGTGATTGCTGCAATGCAAAAGCCGTTAGCTGCGCAATCGAATTTTTACTGCGACATTGTGGCATTAACCGTCTCTGCCACTTGACTTTTCGCCACTTCGGGGCGACTTCTGCCCCCATGTGGGGAACAGCGTTTTCCATACCGATTAACCGGAGCCATCTTACGATGCCTAGCGACAGTAGTAGTCGATTGCCCTTGCCGTCAGTGGCCTTCGTGCACTAACCGACTCCTGTCGGCTCGCCACGATCCGCCGCGACGGCAGATCGACTGGAAAGGCGAGCTATCATGAACATCAACAGCCTTCCCGTGCGAGCCGGCAATGCCGCTCGTGCGTTTATCAATAACAACCGCGCCGTCACCATCGCGGAACGCGTCGAGCAGCTGAATGCGATCGACGCGAAGGAAGCCGCACGCATCCTCGCCAAAATGCCGGAGGAGCGCGCCGTGCGTATCCTCGACCGGCCGGAACTGCGCAACGCCTCCGCCATCCTCGAGGTCATGAGCAATGCCGACGCCGCACGGCTGCTGCACGGCATGTCCAACGACCGCGTGGCCGACATCCTGCTGGAGCTGGACGGTGGCGCGCGCACCCGGCTGTTTGCCACCCTCGACGAGCCGGTTCGTGTTGCGATCCAGGGCCTGATGGGCTATCCGCCGCGCACGGCAGGCGGCATCATGACGACGGAATTCGTCAGCGCGTCCGCCGGCTGGACGGTTGCCCAGACGCTCGATCATGTTCGCCAGGTCGAACGTTCCCGCGAGACCGTCTATGCCATCTATGTGCTGGACGACGAAACGCAGGCGCTGCTGCATGTCGTAACGCTGCGTCGTCTCATCACCGGCGAGCCCGACGCCTGCATCCTGACGGTCGCGCAGAAGGGTACGCCTGTCACCGCGCCCGCGCTGATGAAACAGGAGGATGTCGCCCGCCTGATTCGCCGCCACGATCTACTCGCGCTGCCGGTTGTCGATGAGAACTGTCGCATGCTCGGCATCGTCACGGTCGATGACGTCATCGATACGATGATCGCCGACAGCACTGAGGCCGCGCAAAGGTTTGGCGGTATGGAAGCTCTCGGCCAGCCCTACATGAAGATCGGCTTCGCCGGCATGATCCGCAAGCGGGCCGGTTGGCTCGCCGCCCTCTTCCTCGGCGAAATGCTGACGGCAAGCGCCATGCAGCATTTCGAAGGCGAGTTGGAAAAGGCTGTCGTGCTGACGCTGTTCATCCCGCTGATCATGAGCTCGGGCGGCAATTCCGGCTCGCAGGCGACGTCGCTGATCATCCGGGCGCTGGCGCTCGGGGAACTCAAGCTTTCGGACTGGTGGCGCGTCGCTCTGCGCGAACTGCCGACCGGCATGGTGCTCGGCTCCATCCTCGGCCTCGTCGGCTTCGCTCGCGTCGTGCTCTGGCAGACCATCGGCCTGTTCGACTACGGCCCGCATTGGCAGCTGGTCGGCCTGACCGTCTTCGCCGCGCTGATCGGTATCGTCACCTTCGGCTCTCTTGCCGGTTCGATGCTGCCGTTCCTGCTACAGAGGCTGCGGCTCGATCCAGCCAGCGCCTCGGCTCCGGCCGTTGCAACGCTGGTCGATGTGACCGGCTTGGTGATCTACTTCTCAGTCGCGCTGCTGATCCTCAGCGGCACGATGCTCTGAAGACAATCGAAATCCCGACATCGAAGGGGCCGGCGACGGCCCCTTTTTCGTTTCAGACCGGCGGACGCAGCTTCAGGGCGCCATTGGTCTTGAGAGTGCGGATCGCAAAATTCGAGCGCAGGTCGGAGACGCCGGGCAACACAAGAAGCTTTTCCGACATCACCTTTTCATAGGCAGCCAGATCCTCCACCACGACTTCGGCCAGAAAGTCAGCCGTTCCTGAAATCAAGTGGCAGGCGACGATCTCGGGGATCGCGAGCAGTGCCGCCTGCTGCGCCTCGGAATTTTCCTTCGAGTGATGCCCAACCTTGAGCTCGACGAAAACCGTCAGGCCGAGCCCCGCCTCCTTCCGGTCGATATCGGCGCGGTAGCCGCGCAGCAGACCGGATTTTTCCAGATTGCGGATACGCCGCAGACAGGGCGACGGAGAGAGGTTCACCTTCTCGGCGATCTCCACATTGGTGGCGCGCGCATCCTCCTGCAGGCAGTTGAGGATGGCAATATCGAATTTATCCAGTTTTAGCATCCTCGAGATATCCAATCGCCTATATTGGCAGATTATTGCCCATAGCATGTTTTCAGAGCTATAACTAGCAAGGACATGCCCCGGCCTCCGGCGCTATCTTTTCCTCAACCGGATGATGATCCGGACGATTAGAAAGGATACGTCGATGACCACTTTGGCTTTCTCCTCCCGCAAGACAATGCCCACCGCAATCGGCTATGCCGGCGCCATCATCACAGTGCTGATCTGGGCCAACTGGATCCTGGCCACTCGCCACACCGCTGAAACGCAGATGAGCACGGTCGACCTCGGTCTGATCCGTTACGGTGTTCCGGCACTGGTGCTTTCTCCTGTCTGGCTGCGCACCGGCCTGCTGCCGAAAGGCGTGCCGCTAAAACTGCTGGCGCTGATGGTCTGCGGCTCCGGCGCGCTGTTTTTCCAATTGACCACCTTCGCCATTCACTTCACGCCCGCCGCATCGGCCGGCATTCTGCTCGGTGGCTCGATGCCGCTGGCGGCCGCGCTGATTGGCCTGCTGCTGTTTCGTGAGCGTCCGGATATCACCCGCTGGCTTGGCCTTGGCGGCATCGTCGCCGGCGTCGTCATCCTTTTGGTGCGCAGCCTTTCCGGTGCCGATGTCTCCTGGATCAGCTTCACGCTGTTGCCGCTCGGCGCTCTGCTCTGGGCCGGCTATACCCACGCCTTCCGCCGCTCCGGCCTGAACGCCTTCCAGTCGAGCGCCGTCATCGCCGTCTGGTCGTTCCTCATTCATGTCGTGCTTGCTTTCATCTTCGGCAGCTCTCTCGCCTCCATCCCGCTGCCTGAAATCGGTCTGCAGGTCGTGAGCCAGGGCCTGCTCTCCGGCCTCGCCGCCACTCTAGCCTACGGCCTTGCCGTCCAGGCCCTTGGCGGCACACAAGCCGCCGCCTTCACCGCCATCACCCCGGTGCTTGCCACCTTCGGCGGCGGAATGCTGCTGGGCGAGCCGCTCGGTGTCGCCGAGATTTCAGCGGCAGTGGTTACGGGACTGGGTGTCGCGTTGTCGACGGGACTGCTGTCGCGGAAATAAGAGGCTGCACAGAGATTGCGTGGAAGGTTGCCGTTGGCAGCCTTCGGCATTGAAAGCGACATCATCTGATGCTAATTTTGATGCCAAAGGAGCATATCAATGCGGACCACGGTAGCCATCGACGACAAATTGCTCGCGGATGCACGCGAGGTCACCGGTTTGGCCGAGACCTCGGCGATCCTGCGCGAAGCGTTGAAAGCCCTCGTGGAACGCGAAGCCGCCAGAACCTTGATACGTCTTGGCGGCTCGGAACCGGATATTACGGCTCCTCCCCGTCGTCAGTTTGGCGTCGAATGATCCTGGTCGATACGTCGATCTGGATCGATCATTTTCACTCGCTCGACATGCGGCTCCAATCTCTATTGGAGCAGAAACAAGTTCTTATTCACCCCTTCGTCATCGGCGAGATCAGCCTTGGAAATCTGCGGCAATATGATCTTGTGATGCGAAGCCTGAGCAGGCTGTATCAGATTGCAAAGGCGTCGGATGATGACGTCCTTTATTTCATCCGGACCAACAAATTGCAGGGTGCGGGGATCGGTTATGTCGATGCCCATCTCGCCGCAGCCGCGATGCTGACACCAGGAACCTATCTTTGGACGCGCGACAAACGACTTCAACGCGTCGCCGAAAACCTCAGAATTGCCGCGCCATTATAGCTCAGAGCCATAGCGCCATCGCAACCCGGCGGGCCGGGTCCGCGCCGTGCTCGACCTCCCTTTCCAGGACCTGCGATAGCTCCGCAGACCTCTCGCCGTCGTCCAATATGAGGAAGCCAAGCGAGACATAGAATGGCGCGTTGAAGGGGACATGGCGATCCGTCGTCAGGGTAACGCCCGATGCGCTCCGCGTCTGCGCAGCCTCGATCACAGCTTGCATCAAGCGGCGCCCGACACCCTTTTTCTGCCAGTCCCGCACGACATCGATCTCAGCGATATGGACGGTATCGGCCATCGCGATCCCCGCGAGGAAGCCGAATGGTTGATCAACCTCATCGGCTGCAACGAACAGCAGATCCTGCTCCAGGGATTGCCGGAGCACGCCGATCGGCAAGGATGTCGGTTCGCAGGCAACCGCGCCGGCATCGTGCAGTGCCCAGAAAGCATCAACCTCGATGGCGGCCAGCAGGAGCAGTTCGTCCGAGCGGGCCAAGCGTATCTCGTAGATGTCCCGCCCGGTCTCCTCCATGTCCGTCACATATTCGGATAGACCGGTCCCTCGCCGCCCTGCGGGGGAACCCAGTTGATGTTCTGGTTGGGATCCTTGATGTCGCAGGTCTTGCAGTGGACGCAGTTCTGGGCGTTGATGACATAGGTCTCCTCGCCATCCTTCTCCACCCATTCGTAGACGCCGGCCGGACAGTAGCGGGTCGACGGACCGGCAAAGATATCGTGTTCCGAATTCCTCTGCAGGGCCATGTCCTTGACCTTGAGATGAACCGGCTGGTCCTCCTCATGATTGGTGTTCGACAGGAACACCGAAGAGAGACGGTCGAAGGTGAGCACGCCGTCCGGTTTCGGATAGGCGATCGGCTTATGCTTGGCCGCCGGCTCCAGCGACTCGGCATCGGTCTTGCCGTGCTTCAGCGTGCCGAAGAAGGAGAGACCGAGGAGCTGGTTCGTCCACATGTCGAGGCCGCCAAGGGCCACGCCGATCGCCGTGCCGAACTTCGACCACAGCGGCTTGACGTTGCGCACGCGCTTCAGGTCCTTGCCGATATCGCCAGAACGCCATTCGTTCTCGATCTCGATCACTTCGTCATTGGCGCGGCCGGCCGCGATCGCATCGGCGATCTTCTCGGCAGCGAGCATGCCCGAGAGCACGGCATTGTGGCTGCCCTTGATGCGCGGCACATTGACGAAGCCGGCCGAACAGCCGATCAGCGCACCGCCGGGGAAGGAGAGTTTCGGCACCGACTGGTAGCCACCCTCGGTGATGGCGCGAGCGCCGTAGGAGATGCGCTTGCCACCCTCGAAGGTGCCGCGAATGGCTGGATGCGTCTTGAAGCGCTGGAATTCCTCGAAGGGATAGAGATAGGGGTTCTTGTAGTTGAGGTGCACGACGAAGCCGACGGCAACCAGATTGTCCTCGAGATGATAGAGGAAGGACCCGCCGCCGGTCTTCATGCCGAGCGGCCAGCCGAAGGAGTGCTGCACGAGGCCCTGTTTGTGGTTCTCGGGCTTGACCTGCCAGAGCTCCTTGATGCCGATGCCGAACTTCTGTGGCTCGCGATCCCTCGACAGGTCGAACTTGGCAATGAGCTGTTTGGCGAGCGAACCGCGCACGCCTTCGCCGATCAGGACATATTTGCCGAGCAGCTCCATGCCGCGGGTATAGTTCGGGCCGGGCTCGCCATTCTTCTCGATGCCCATGTCGCCGGTGGCAACACCGATGACGGCGCCGTCGTCATTATAGAGCACTTCGGTTGCGGCAAAGCCGGGATAGATATCGACGCCAAGGGCCTCGGCCTTTTCGGCGAGCCAGCGACAGACGTTGCCGAGCGAGACGATATAATTGCCGTGGTTGTTCATCAGCGGCGGCATGGCAAAGTTCGGCAGACGGATGGAACCAGCGGGGCCGAGCAACATGAAGTGATCGGCTGTCACCTCGGTCTTGAAGGGATGCCCCTCCTCCTCGCGCCAGCCGGGCAGCAACCGGTCGATGCCGATGGGATCGACGACGGCGCCCGACAGAATATGCGCGCCGACCTCGGCACCTTTCTCAAGCACGACGACGCTCAAATCCGGATTGACCTGCTTCAAACGGATCGCCGCCGACAGCCCGGCAGGGCCCGCGCCGACAATCACAACGTCGAATTCCATGCTCTCGCGTTCAGGCAGCTCG
>NZ_JUHG01000017.1 GCF_000799715.1 Martinezella rhizogenes | reverse complement strand
GATTTCGACGTTCGGCGGCAGCGTCTGCTTCACGCTCTCGATGGTCGACCTCACGGCCTCGGCGGTATTGATGGCGTTGGCGCCGGAGGCGAGCATGACGGCGAGACCGGCCGAAGGATGGCCGTTATAGGTGCTCGAGGTGGTGTAGGACGAGGCGCCGAGTTCGGCGGTCGCGACATCGTTGAGGCGCACGAGCGAACCATCGGGCAGGCTCTTCAGGATGATGTTGTTGAACTGCTCCGGCGTCTGCAGCCGGCTCTTGGCCGTGACCGTCGCGTTGAGCTGCTGGCCCTTGCGCTGCGGCAGGGCACCGAGCTGACCGGCCGAGACCTGCGAATTCTGCGCCTCGATCGCCGTGGTAACGTCGCCTATCATCAGTTGGTATTTTGCGAGCTTGTCCGGGTCGACCCAGATACGCATGGCATAACCCGAGCCGAAGAGCTGCGTGTCCCCAACGCCGGAAACACGTTTCAACGTGTCATTCAGCGTGCTGTTGATGTAGTCGGCGAGGTCATTGGAATTGAGCTTGCCGTCCGTCGAGACGAAGCCGACGACCATCAGGAAGTTCGAGGTTGACTTGGAAACGACGATACCCGTCGATTGCACCGTTTGCGGCAATTGCGCGGTGACGAGCTGCAGCTTGTTCTGCACCTGCATCTGCGCGATGTCGGCATCGGCCTTGTTGGTGAAGGTCAGCGAGATCGAAGCCTGGCCCGTCGAGGTTGACGTCGACGTCATGTAGTCGAGATTGTCGATACCGGTCATGCCCTGCTCGATGACCTTGGTCACCGAGTTCTCGACGGTTGCGGCGTCGGCGCCGGAATAGGTGGCGGTGATGCTGACCGTCGTTGGGGCGATCTGCGGATATTGCGAGATCGACAGCGTCAGGATCGACAGCGCGCCCGCCAGCATGATGACGATGGCAATGACCCAGGCAAAGATCGGCCGGTCGATGAAAAAACGAGACATCAAACCACCTCACTTCACAATTGCGGCGTTGGCGGCTTCTTTGAGCTGGCCGGACGCACTGGAGGATGCCTGCGAGAGTTCCCCCGTCGCATCATTGACCGTGACTTCGTCAACCTTCACTTCCTGGCCGTCGCGCACCCTTTGCAGTCCCTCGACGACGACCCGGTCGCCATCCTGAAGGCCCTGGTTGACCAGCCAGCTATTGCCGATGCTGCGCTGGACAACGAGCACACGCTGCTGAACCTTGCCATCGGCATTGACGAAGAAGGCCGTCGGCTCGCCCTTTGTGTTGCGCGAGACGGCGCGTTGCGGCACGAGATAGCTGTTCGGGGCGACACCCTCGGCGATCGTTGCCCGCACATACATGCCGGGCAGCAGCAGGCGGTCCGGATTGGGGAAGACCGCGCGAGCGGTAACGGTCCCAACGGTTTCAGACACGGATGCCTCGAGGAATGCGAAGGTCCCGGGCTGGGAATATTGCGATCCGTCCTCGAGCTTGAGGTTGACCGAGACGTTGTCGCCGCTGGTCTTCAACCGACCTTCGGCGACCGCGCGGCGGAAAGCCAGGAGGTTCGTGCTCGATTGAGTCACATCGACATTGATCGGATCGAGCTGGTTGATGGTTGCCAGCGCCGTCGTCTGCTCGGCGGTGACCAACGCTCCCACGGTGACCGAAGAAGCGTCGATGCGTCCGGAAATCGGGGCGCGGATCTTGGTGTAATCGAGGTTGATACGCGCCGTCTCCAGGGCGGCCTTGGCGGACGCCACATCAGCCTTCGCCTGCGCCAGGGTGGACAGCGCGTCGTCCAGATCCTGCTTGCTGACTGCATCCTGCGCCGTCAAACCCTTGTAGCGCTCCACTTTCGACTGGGCGCTCGGCACTGCACCCTCCGCCTTCTGCAAGGAGGCAACGGCGCTGTCATAGGAGGCCTGGTAGGAACTCGGATCGATTTCGTAGAGCACATCGCCGGCGGCGACTTCGCTACCTTCCTTGAAATTGCGCGCCCTTATGATCCCGCCGACCTGTGGCCGAACCTCCGCGATCAGGGAAGCCGCCGTTCGACCGGGGACTTCCGCTGTGATCGCCACCGATTGCGGATGCAACGTCATGGCGCTGACTTCCACCTTGACCGCGCCCATCGGATTTTGTGTGCTTGATTGCTCGGAGCACGACTGCAACGCGATGCCCATCGACAGCAGCGCTGGAAGCATCAGCGCCGAGATCGGGATTTTATTGTGAACGACTGGAGCGCAGGCGGGCCGGAGATACGGCAAGTGGCTAAAGCGAAATTTGATACTCATAAGAGGTCTGTCCAATCGCGAATTCAACAATGCAAGGGGCCGGATGGCAGGTTTGATGTGACAGTCAGAGCGATGTCCGCAGACACGGCTCCAACGCCAGCATCCGGAAAGCCGGATCAAGTTGGGCGGACCATCGCCGAGAGATGTCATCAAAGTTTGCCAACAGCGGGCAATTCGGTAATCAATTCTGTCACGGTCCGGCGGCCGTGACATTTGGTTACAATTTTGATGTTGCGGGAAACGTCCCGAAAACTTCAAAGACGCGTATCAAGCGTTCCTCGGGCGGAAGCCTTTGGAAACAAGGGAACCAGCAATGCAACGAACACCCCATGTCCTCGTCGTCGACGACCACAAGGAGATCCGCGACCTCCTGGCCAAGTATCTTGCCAAGAACGGACTGCGCGTCAGCACGGCGAACGGCGGGGCGGAGATGCGCCAGCAATTGCGGACCGCCACGATCGACCTGGTCGTTCTGGACATCATGATGCCGGGGGAGGACGGACTATCCCTGTGCAGGTCGCTGCGCCAGACGAGTATGGTGCCGATCGTGCTGTTGACGGCGGTGTCCGACGAGACCGACAGGATCATCGGCCTGGAGCTCGGCGCGGACGACTACGTCACCAAGCCCTTCAACCCGCGCGAACTTCTGGCGCGCATCCGCGCGCTGCTTCGCCGCGCCAATGCCACCGCATCCGTGGCATCGGATCCGGAGCACAAGCGCTACCGCTTCGGAAATTGGACGCTCGACGTCTCGCAGCGATCGCTTGTCGATGCATCCGGCAGCGAGGCGGCACTGGGAACCGCCGAGTTCCGTCTGCTGCTCGCCCTCGTTTCGCGGCCGGGTGTCGTTCTCACCCGTAACCAGTTGCTCGATATTACCGCCGGCCGGTCCGCGCAGGTTTTCGACCGCAGCATCGACAATCTCGTCAGCCGCTTGCGCCGCCGCATCGAAGACGATCCCCAGCAGCCGACGCTCATCAAGACCGTATGGGGAGATGGATACACCTTCGCCGGAACCGTCGAGGAGGTGTCGTGAAGCATCTGCGCTGGCGGATATGGCCACGAAACTTCGCCGCGCGGCTGATCATCTCGCTGGTCGCGGCTCTCACGCTCGCGCAGGTCGCCTTGATCGTCATCCTGAACAGCCAGCAGGACGGCATTGCCGAGCGGGTCGTCCATGGCCAGACCTTGAATGTGACCGCTACCCTGGCAAAGCTCCTGGCCACATCCCCGGTCAACGAGCAGGGTCGCATTATCGAGGCATTTCGGTCGAGGCTATTGTGCGCCGGGATCGAAACGGCCCCTGCGGTCAGCCGTGAGATGAACGCGACTGAAAAGGACCTTGCCGATCGCCTCCTCCGGCAACTCCAGGGCCTGCATTCCGACGCCCCTCGAACTGCCATCGAGCAGGACATGGCTCCATGTCTTGATTTCGCAAAGGGACCGGAGAATTCGGGGCAACAGCCTGATCCGAAGCTGCAAGCGGGTGACGATTTCCCATATCCGTCGCGGATCGTTACTGTCATCACGCAGGTGCCCCTGCCGGACGGGCGTTGGCTTGTCGTATACAATGGCATAGCCCTCCCGACCTTCTGGAGTCCGGTTGCCTTCCTCTCTCTCTTTTTGTCGTCGCTGGCGGCAATCGTCGCTGTGACAATCGCCGTCCGCTCACAGACGAAATCCCTGCGCATGCTGGCAAGCGCATCCGAGCGGTTTGGCCGTGGGGAGACATTCTCGCCCCTGAAAGTCAGCGGTCCGTCGGAAGTCGCGGCAACGATCCAGGCATTCAACACGATGTATCAGAGATTGAGCCAGTTCATTCGCGATCGGTTGCGCCTGTTTGCCAGCATCAGCCACGACTTGCGAACGCCCTTGACGACGCTGCGGCTGAAGGCCGAATTCATCGACAACGACGAGGTCCGGGAGGACATCGTCGCCACGATCGACGAATTGACGACCATCTGCGAAACCACGCTTGCCTTCACGCGGGCCGAGGTCAGCATGGAAGACACCACCCTGGTCGATCTTGCCGACCTCATTCGGCAGGTTGCGGAGGAGTTGCGGCTGACTAAAGGCGACGTGCATCTTACCGCCTTGCCGTCGCTTCCCTATCCCTGCCGGCCGGTCGCCCTGAAAAGAGCCTTGAGAAACCTCATAGAGAACGCCATTCGCTATGGCGGTACCGCTTCCGTTAGCCTTAACGATGCCGATGGCGAAGTGATCATATCGGTCGAGGACGATGGCCCCGGCATACCGGACGATGAGATCGAGGATGCATTTGAGGCTTTCGTCCGCCTCGAACCCTCACGAAGCACGGAAACGGGCGGCCTTGGTCTCGGACTGTCGATCGCTCGCAGTATCGTCAAGGCCCATGGCGGCACCCTGTTCCTGCTGAATCGCGAAGACCACGGCCTGAGGGCCGAACTGCGGCTACCCTCGAAATGAATGGCGCGCCCAGCAAAAAGCCGACCGGAGCTTCCCCCGGTCGGCTATTGGAAACGCTAAGACAGCATCGTCCGTTTAGCTGCGCTTCCTGAGCACGCCGTAGACGATGTTGCGGTTCTTCCCGAAGAACACGCTCGCTTCGTAGTCCTGCCCATCCGTGCTCGCATGGATGATCTTCCACATGTCGGCTTCCGAACGGAGCAGGAGCGCCCAATTCATGAAGGTTTCGATGTAGCCGTCGACCAGAATGGGATACGAATAGTTGGCGAACAGGAAGACGCCATTCGGCTTCAGCATTTCCAGGCAACGCTGCGTCAGCTTGATGGCGACCTTGTCGACCAGATAGTCATACAGGCCCGAGGCATAGACGAGATCGAACTGGCCCGGACGCGAACGCCCCGTCAGCAGGTCGCGGACGGAACCGTTAATGGATTCGACCGCGGTCCCCTGGAAATCGCGGGCGATCGTGCCGATGCTGATCGGATCCTGGTCGAGGGCAACCCAGCGCTTGAGCGCCTTTTCGCGTAGAGCCACGGAATGAGCCGCCTCGCGCAGATGTCCGGCGGCGACGCTCAGGACTTCCGTTTCCGGACCCCTCGCCGCTGCCACTTCATCCACATGACGCGCCAGGATGTCCCGGCGATCCCAGTTGGCCATCGAGGACGGAGCAGTGCTGGTATACTCGAAAAGCGCCCGACCACGTTCGGTGGCCTTCGCAACGTCGTCCAGAATGCTCTCATGCCGATATATGAAGTCGAGCAGCGTGGCGTCGCCCGAATAGCCTCTCGGTTTATCGACGGACCACTTGGTCAGCGGATCTTCCTGAAAGATTGCGGAAACCGGGTGGTTCTGGATGATCGGCACCAACTCCTGCCAAACGCGCGGGTGCAGCGAATGGCGGGTTTCATGAAGCGAAAGCGTCACCCGATCGATAATTTCGGTCGGATTATGGTCTTTCTCGAATTGCTGACGGGCGAGTTCGAGCAACAGGGCGATTTGCCCCTTGCCAACGATCAATTGCTCTTCGAAACGGTCGCCCTTGGGTAGCTCCAGTTCGTTCGCGATTGCCGCCGGGGTAATCAGGCTATGGCCATCGAAATCCATCTTCCGTTGGTTCATGCGAGTTATCCTCTGTTAAATATGAGTAAATTATAAGTTACCGTTTATGGAAACCAGCACTTCTTCAACAGGTCGGTGTTCCAATGATTTCTATCATAATGTGAAACTTTTGATTAACCATAGGATTTCTTTAACATGCTTAACGCCGCGCATTTTCGACTTGATTTTAACGGGATATAAAAAACGACCGCCTATTAGGTGGGAAAATGGCCGGTCTAACGCATCTTCTCAATCCAGGGACGGATCAGCGGCCGCATGAATGCGTCAATGGAATCCGCAGATAAGATGCACCAAAAATTTCTCTGCGAAGCGTAGTACGAGCGAATGGAACAGTGCATGAAGCGCATGTTTGCCAATTCGGCAGAAGTCGATCTCGATAGGAGACTGCAGAGGCCGTCGCCTGCTGAGCTTCAAGACCTCTATCGACGAAATGACGAGATGGCCCGCACGCGCGCGGCGCGCAGCGGCCTGTGGATCGCGGTCATCGTTTATATATTATTCTCGACGACAGACCTTTTGCTGATCCCCGATGTCGCGACCTATACGATCACGGCCCGTTTGGCGGTCGGCGTGATCGCCCTTGCCATATTCGAAAGCCAGAGACACCTGAAAGTCGGCATCACATGGCTCGACCGTACCAGCGCCCTGGCGCTGGTCTTGGGATATGCCGTTTGGATATTTCCAGCGATCCGGACCGTCCACACGGATAGCCTGTCCTATTACATGATATTCGGTGCCATCTTCATGATGGGCGCCAATCTGTTCTTCAGCTTCAGATTTTTGCTATCGGTGGTTGCGTCTGGCGCTGTCCTGGCGACGTTCCTCCTGTCCCTGACTGCATTCTGGCCGACGGATATCTATGCCCTGGCCTTCAGCACATTCTATGTCTCGTGTTTCGTCTTCACATCCTATGTGAACTGGAAGTTGAACCACGAGCGATACAATGTCTTCCTGAATGCGTTGGAAGCACAGATCCAGCAGAGAGAGGCCACTGAACGGGGCGAGGCTCTGCTTCGGATGTCGAATACCGACTATCTGACGGGACTCGAAAATCGCCGGGCTGTCGATCACAGGCTGAGGACCTACTGGAAAGAATGGCAGGCCAATAATCGTGGCTTCGCGGCGGTCCTTGTCGATGTTGACTTTTTCAAGAAATACAACGACTTTTATGGTCACCAGGAGGGCGATCGCTGCCTCATTCATATCGCGTCGGCGATCAAGGAGGCCGTGGCGCCGCTTGGTGGCTCGATCGGACGATACGGCGGCGAGGAATTCATCGTGCTCGCCCAGTTCAGCGAGAAGGAACGGGTCGCCTATCTTGCCGAACGAATCCGCGGCACCGTCGAACAGTTGCGCCTTCTCCACGAGGAGCGGCGCGATGGCACGTCGGTCGTGACCGTGAGCGTCGGAGCTGCCTTCACCAGGGAACAGAGCGGCGCAAAACTCGAAAAGATCATCCACGAGGCCGACCGGGCTCTTTATGGCGCCAAGGCGAGCGGCCGCAACTGCACCCGCCTGTTCGACCCGAACGATCCCAATAGCAGCGATGAAAGCGAAAATATCGCGGCGCTGCTAAAGATCGCAATCCATCAGAATCTGGTGTCGCTGGTCTACCAGCCCATCGAGGATGTCGCGTCCAGGCGGCGGGACGTGGTTGAAGCGCTCATGCGCCTGAGGACGCTTGACGGCAGCATCATCCCTCCGAGCCTCTTCATCCCGATTGCCGAGCGTACCGGCATGATCCTCGAACTCGGCCGCTGGGTGATACGCACGGCCTGCCGCGATCTTCTCGCGGACAATCATGTCCAGATCGCAAGCATCAATGTTTCTCCGATCCAGCTCAAGATGCCAGGCTTCGCCGCGAGTGTGGCGGCGATCCTGTACGAGACCGGGGTTTCCGGCAGCAGGCTGGCTTTCGAGATCACCGAGGGTCTCGAAATGGAGATGCATTCCGACATACTGAGATGCATCAACGATCTGAAAACGCTGGGAATCAGGATCTGGCTCGACGATTTCGGCACGGGCTTCGCCGGCCTGTCATGGCTGCGCCTCATCGACTTCGACACGGTAAAGATCGACCGCTCCTTCCTCCATGGCAGCGCCACTGTGCGGGGCAGGGCCATGCTTCAAGATATTGTCGGCCTCATCCGCAACCGTGGCCCCAAGATCCTGGTCGAGGGAGTGGAAACCGAAAAACAACTCGCCTTGTTGCGAGAGCTGCGCATTGATTACGCACAAGGCTATCACGTCGGACGCCCGGCCTTGGCCCAGACTTTTCGCAATGACGCCGAAGAAGAGGTTCGCCCGTCGTCGGCCGCGCCATCATCGTCATCGGCATGAGGGTGCACCCGGTTTCCTTAAGCGGGTACACGCCCATCATCCATGCTTTCAGCTAGCAATCAGAACTTGACGCTTGCGGAGAGAACCGCGCTGAAGGGTTCGCCGATCTGGTTGCCGAGATTGGTCGTTCCGATCGACGAGGTGTAGTAGGTCTTGTTGAAGATGTTCTTCAGATTGAGCTGCAGCGTCAGCGGCCGTTCCATCTGGAAGGTATAGGCGGCGAAAGCGTCCGCCACGATATAACCGGGCAGGAAATAAGCATTGGTGTTCATGCCCGCCCGCTTGCCGGCGCCACGAAGGCCCGCGCCGACCTTCAGCGTGTTGCCGTTGCCGCCGAGCTCGCCGAAATCATAGACGAAGAACAACGAGCCGGTGTGACGCGGGACGTTGACCAGCTGTTTGCCGGCGTAGGTCGGATCCTCAAGGACCTTGGCATCCGTAAAGCCGTAGCTGGCGATCATGCTAAGTTCGTCGGTAATTTCACCGGCGATATCGACCTCGACGCCCCGGGCACGAACGAGACCGGCAGTCTTGACGTAGGTTTCGCCGTCGATCACTTCCGAATAGGCAACATTCTTCTTGTCGCTGGTATAGAGCGCGACATTGGCCGTCAGCCCCTCGGCGATCTCGAATTTGCTGCCGATTTCATAGGAGATGCCCTCCTCCGGCGGCAGATTGCCGTAATAGCTGGCGATCGAAGACTGCGGGCGGAAGGTCTTGGCGATATTGCCGTAGAAGGAGATATCCGGCGTCAGCTTGTAGACCACGCCGCCGCGCGGCACCCATTTGCCGCCATGGCTGTCGGTATTGGTGACGAAGGGGCGCCCCTTGCCGGCCATCAGATCGTAGTACTGATAGCGAAGGCCGCCGACGAGGATCCATTGGTCGTCGAGATGGAGCGAATCCTGGATATAGGCCGAGGCGGTGGAGATTTGCTCAGTCTGGTCGCTATCGGCCTTCGAGACGGTCGTGCAAGCCGGCATTTTTCCATAGACCGGATTGTAGATGTTGAAATTCACCGATTGCCCGCAGCGGATGAGATCGGTGCGCAGCGTATCGGCGTAGTCGTAGGAAGTGCCGAACAGCAATTCGTTGCGCAGGCCACCGATGTCGACGTCGCCGCTGAGATCGGCGCGGACGGCGTGATTGTAGATTGTCGAGTCCTGCGTCGCGTCGGCCCGTCGGGTGACGTTGCCCGTCGCCGCATTATAGGCCATGGCGCGGGCCTGATTGTCGGAATATTCGTTATAGCTGTAGCCGTAATCGAGGCTTAGCTTCCAGTTTTCATTCAACTCGTGCTTGACGTTGATGGTCGCCATGTCGGAGCTGCCCTTGGAGATATTGTAAGGCTCATCGAAGCGGATTTTCGGATCGACATTGACGGCATGGCCGGTATTGAGATCGAAGATCGTGCCGCGATCGAAGGGAACGCTGTAGTCCTCATGCGTATAGGAGACAGTGACCTCGGTGTCCTCGCCATACCAGGAGAGCGACGGCGAAATGACCCAGTCCTTCGTCTTGCCGAAATTGCGCCAGTAATCGACATTCTTGTATTCGCCGATCAGGCGGTAGGCGAAATCCGTGCCCTCAATCGGGCCGGTGAAGTCGAGGCCGGTCGAGCCTCCGCCGAAGCTGGAAGCGGTGCCGTAGATCTCGCCGCTGAATGTCTGCTGCGGCTTCTTGGTGACGACGTTGATCATGCCGCCGGGATCGAGAATGCCATACAGCGTCGAGGACGGCCCCTTCAGCACTTCAACCCGATCGGTGGTGGCATTGAAGCTTCTCGGCAGCGCCGTCTTCAGGCCGTTGGTCAGGATGGAGCCGTCGCGATTGTCGCCGAAACCGCGGCGGATAACGGAATCCTGCGTACCGCCGAGCGTGTTCGATTGACTGATGCCGCTGATATTGGACAGCGCATCGTCCAACGACTGCGCCTTCTGATCCTTCAACACGTCCTGGCTGACGACATTGACGGCCTGCGGGATATCGATCAGCGGTGTGTCGGCGCGCGTCGCGGTGACGGTCGACACCGGCTGATACCCCTTGGTCGCGCCGTCTTGGCCGCCGCTCTTGACGGTAATCGGCTTCAGAACCGTGTCACCCTCGGCCCTGTCATTTTTCTGGGCCGCCACGGTTTCCGATTTTTTCGGCTGCACCACGGCATCCTGCGCCATCGCTGGATAGGCCGCGCAGGCGCTTAATATCAAAATGGCCGTTCGCACATGATGGATCTTTGCGCCCGTAACCGCCGTCTGCCCCTGCTTCATTCTGCCCCCGTATCCTTGCGGATATCGTCTAATTCCAACGCCTGATGTGAATACCCGCGTGATCGTGAGTTTGGCGGCTTATTCTTTTCTTGAATGTAGTAGTCAACTTTTAATTCGGCGATTTCTTTCCAACTGACCGCAACACGATCAGGCGCGGATAAAGAAATACATCCATTTGCTCAAGGAGACTTTCCGGAAACACCTATTTTTTCAGTAAGATAAGGGCGCCTTATCCTCTTCAGGCATATGCGCCTGAATGGCTCCCCATCCACCATCCCCCAGTTGACACGAGGAATCCCCGGAATTTACAACGCAAAAAATTTGACTACTACATTCAAGAATACTTTCCCTCGGACGGAAACCCACGCGAAAGAGTGCATGCCACAAGGACAGGAAGAGATTTCGGAACGACAGGGCAGGACGGCTGCGACCGTGCTATCCGTCGAAGGCGTCTCCGCGGGCTACGGCAAGCGGCTGATCCTGGACGGCATTTCGCTGTCCATTCCGGAAGCCACCATGACCATGCTGGTGGGGCCGAACGGCTCCGGCAAGTCGACGCTGCTGTCGGTCATGGCACGGCTCCTGACGCCGATGGGCGGAACGGTCAACCTCGACGGCAAGGCGTTGCACGCCATCCCGACGCGCGAGGTGGCACGCAAGCTCGGTCTTCTGCCGCAAAGCCCGCTGCTGCCGGAAGGCTTGACCGTCTATGATCTCGTCGCGCGCGGGCGCTACCCACATCAAGGTTTCCTTCGGCAATGGACGGAAGCCGATGAGGAGGCCGTCCGGCATGCGCTGACGGTGACTGACACGCTAGAATTCGCCGGCCGGCAGGTCGATAGCCTTTCCGGCGGCCAGCGTCAGCGCTGCTGGATCGCCATGGCGCTCGCGCAGGAAACACCCGTCATCCTGCTCGACGAACCGACCACCTTCCTCGACCTGCATTACCAGGTGGAAGTTCTCGACCTGCTGCGGCACCTTACCCGCGAACACGGGCGCACCATCGTCGCCGTGCTGCACGATCTCAATTTCGCGCTTCAATATGCCGACCGCCTGATCTTCCTGAAGGACGGCGCGATTGCCGGCGTTGCCGAACACCCCGGCGAATGCAGCGCCGTCCTCATTCGCGATGTCTTCAACACCGAGGTGGTCCGTCTCGCGCATCCGGAAACCGGCCTGCCCCTTTTCCTTCCCTCGACCAAGGCGGCCAAGAGGGAACGATGAGCGCGATCCCGGTTTCAGCCAATTCCATGCCACGGCGCGCGCGCCCGATGCGCAGCCTTCTCGCCCTCATGACGCTGGCGGCGGTTATTCTCGTGCTGGCCTCGATCCATGCCGGCATAGGCGCGCGGCCGGTGGCACCGGCCACGCTGCTCAAGGCCGTCTTCGCCTTCGACAGCCACAATTTCGAACATCAGATCCTGGTGAAGCTGAGGCTCGCCCGGCTTGCCGCCGCCCTTCTCGTCGGCGCGGCACTCGGCGTCGCCGGCCTGCTCTTGCAATCGCTGCTGCGCAATCCGCTCGGAGAGCCGCATATTCTCGGCCTCAATGCGGGAGCAAGCCTTGCCGTTGTGCTAACGAGCAGCCTGCCGTTTCTGGCCGATGGCCTCGCCCGCCCGCTGGTGGCGGCACTCGGCGCGGGCCTGCTCTTTGCTGCCGTCATTGCGCTCGCCTCCGCCGGACGCGCCGGAATGACCATGCTGAAGGTCACCTTTTGCGGCATCGCGCTTTCGGCGCTTGCCTCCTCCCTCACCTCGGCAATCCTCATCCTCGATGAAGAGACATTGCAGGAAATGCGGCTCTGGCTTGCCGGCGATCTCGCCGGGATCGGTTATGATCTGATCGGAGCGGCGCTTGCGCCCATCCTCATGGGAATGCTGCTGGCCTTCATCATCGCGCCGCGGCTCAACGCATTGGCGCTTGGCGATGCCGCGGCAACCGGGCTCGGCGTGCCGGTCAGGAGCACCCGACTGATCGGGCTTGCTGCCACGGCGCTTCTCTGCGGCGCTTCGGTCTCCGTCGCCGGCCCGATCGGCTTCATCGGCCTTATGGTTCCCAACGCCGCCCGACAGCTTTCCGGCGGCGATCTCCGGTTTGCCCTGCCGCTTGCAGCACTCGGCGGAGCGGCCCTGCTGCTGGCCGCCGATATCGCCGCGCGCGTGCTGATGAGCCCCCACGAGCTTGCAACCGGCATCATGACCGCCATCATCGGCGCGCCGCTCTTCATTCTCGCCGCCTCAAGGTACTTCCGATGAGCGTCGCACGGCAGAACGGCTATCATCTCATCACGCTGGGGCCGCTGTCGCGCCGTATCCATATGCGCAGTTGCATCGTGCTTGTCTTGCTTTGCCTCTTCGTCGTTGCGACGGCCTTGGTCACAGCTCCTCTCGGCAGCCACGAGGCAGGCTTCCGCGAGCTCCTGACGGTGCTCTTCGATCCGGCCCACGCGACCGGCGAAGGCCATCAGATCATTCGCGATTTCCGGCTGCCGCGCATCATCATGGCGGTGCTTTGCGGCGCGATGCTCGGGCTTTCGGGGGCCGCCCTGCAATCCCTAACACGCAACGGCCTCGCCGATCCGGGTCTGCTTGGGGTCAAGGAAGGCGCCAGCCTTTCCGTGATCACGCTGATCCTGTTCGTGCCGTCGGCCGGGCTTTATCTCAGGCCCCTCGTCGGCATGGCTGGCGGGTTTTTCAGCGCGCTTCTTGTCGCCTCGCTCGCGCGTGACCTGACACGCATGCGCTTCGTGCTGATCGGCATCGGATTTTCCTGGCTGATGTCGGCAGCCCTTTCCGTGATCCTGACGACCTCGGATATTCGCGACGTGCAGACGGCCATGGTCTGGCTAGCCGGCAGTCTCAACGCCGTCTCCTGGGATGTGGTGCCGATCGCGCTTGTCTGCGCCGGTCTTGGCGCTTCGATCCTTTTCCTGACCGCAACAGCAGCTGACGCCGCCGTGCTCGGCGATCCCTTGGCGATCGGGCTTGGCGTATCGCTGCGGCGGCTTTCGATCCTGCGCTTCGTCGCACCTGTTCTTTTGACCGCAGCCTGCGTGTCCTGCGTCGGCAGCCTCGGCTTCGTCGGCCTCATCGCACCGCATATGGCGCGACTGGCGATCCGTGGCAGCGGCGAGACGGCGATTCTCGCCGGCAGCGCGCTGTTCGGCGCATCCCTGGTGCTGATCGCCGACAGCATCGGCCGACTTGCCTTCGCGCCGCTCCAGCTTCCCGCCGGCATCGTGCTTGCGATCGTCGGCGTTCCCGTCCTTCTGCTTCTGCTCTGGAAGAGCCGCAACCTTCTTTGAGGATTGTAATGTCTAGACGTTTTGCCGCCGCACTTCTCGTGCTCGCCGTCACCGCTGGTCCGCTGCTTGCGCAGGATAGCGAGAAGCGCGTTTTCACCGATGATTTCGGCCGCAAGGTCGAGGTGCCCGTGCATCCGCTGCGGATCGTCTCCATGCATGACCTCGACATCACCATCCCGCTGATAGAGCTTGGCATACGCCCGGTCGCGAGCCACGGCCGCACCGGCACCGATGGCAAGGCCTATCTGCGCTCCGGCCCGATCCTGACCGGCATCGATTTCGACAATTCGGGCATGCGCTATATCGGCGCCGTCACCGTCGATCTCGAAGCCGTGGTCGCGGCGAAACCCGATCTCATCATCACCGAACCCGGTCGCACGACGCCGGTCGAGCAGCTGGAGAAGATCGCGCCGACCATCGTCATCGACAACACCGTCGGCAGCGCGCCGCATATCTACGAGCGCCTCGCCGATCTCACCGGCACGCAGGATCGGCTCGCCATTCTCGACCGGCGTTACCGCGCGCAGATCGAGGAGTTGAAACAGGTGGTGGATCCGTCCAAGATCACCGTCTCGGTATTGCAGGCGCAGAACGGCAAGATCAGCATCTATCATACTTACCGCGCCCTCGGACGCGTGCTGCGCGATGCCGGTTTCCGGTTTCCCGATATCATCGAAAAGATCCCGGAAGGCGGGCGGATCGAGGTCAGCGCCGAGCGGCTGCAGGCACTCGATGCCGATTTCATTTTCGATACCTACCGGTCGGATACCGGCGGCACGCCCGCCGAGGAGATCGCCGCAATGAACAAGGTACTCCCAGACTATTGCCAGTTCCTCGCAGCCTGCCGCGAGGGGCGCTACATCCTGCTGCCGCGCGAGGAGGCGATCTCCAATTCCTATGCGGCGCTCAACCTGATGGTTTCGATGGTCCAATCGCATGTTGCGGGGCGTCCCGGCTTAAAGCAGCCGCAACAGTGATGCGCCCAAGACTTTCAAAATCGGTAAGAATAAGACAATGTGCCTTCCTTAATATGATTATCTAAGGAAGGTATCTTACCGGCCATGGACGCCGCCCCCAGAATCCAGAAGAAGACGCGCCGGATCGACCGCTTCGGCGAACGACTGAAGAACCGCCGCGCCTCCCTGTCGCCGAGCCTGCTCAGCGTCGCCGATTTTATCGACCAGCATCGCCACGCCATCCTCGGCAAATCCGCGCTCGAAATCGCCAACGAGACCGGCACCTCCGACGCGACGGTCATTCGCGCGATCCAGGCGCTGGGCTTCGAAGGGCTGCTCGACCTCAAGGACACGCTGGAGGCCCATATCGGCGAAACGGATTCACCTTCCGAAAAGATGGCGACGACAACGCGAGAGCTGAACAGCAACGTCGATTCCGCCATCGATTTCGTCATCAACGATCACCGCAATGCCATGGAAGCCCTTTCCGCACCATCTAATCGTCAAGGTATGGCGGATGCCATCGCGGTCATTCTTGGGGCGAAGCGCATCGGCATTTTCGGCATCGGCGCCTCCGGGGTGCTCGCGACCTATGCCGCCCGTCTCTTTTCCCGCAACGGCTATCCTTCCTATGCATTGAACCTCACTGGGATCGCGCTCGCCGAACAGCTTCTGACCATGGAAGAAGGCGATGCGCTGATCATGATGGCCTATGGCCGGGCGCACCGCGAAGGCATGACGACCATCACCGAGGCGCAGCGCCTCGGCATCCCGATCGTCATGCTGCTCGGACAGGAAGACACGGTGCTGCGAAAGCATGCTGATGCATCGATCATCATTCCCCGCGCCAAGGTCGAGCATGTCGCGCTCCACGGCCCGACCCTCGTCTGCCTTGAATCGATGATGCTCGCGCTCGCAACCGCCGCTCAGGAAACGACGCTGCAATCCCTCGACCGCCTGATTACCCTGCGTAGCTCCATCCGCCCTAGCAAACGTTGAGGAAACGGTCTTATCAATCTGAAAATAAGCGGGTAATTCATTCCAAGAATTCGAGAGAAATAGCATGCAATTCCTTGCCCGCCTTGGCCGGCCTCTCTAGTTTCCGCGCCAACGAAGGAGTTTAGAACCCATGAACTTTGCCAAGCGAACTTCGACGACGCTTTTTGCTGCCGCTCTTTCCATCGGCGCGCTTTTCAGCTCGATCGCCCATGCCGACGCCACACTTGACCGCATCAAGGGACGCGGCTCGCTGACGGTCGGCGTCATCCTGTCCGGCGCGCCATTCGGCTACATCGATCCGGCTGGCCAGGAGCAGAAGGGTTATAATATCGATATCGCCAAGGCGCTGGCCGACAAGCTCGGCGTCAAGCTGGAGACGGTGACGGTGACGCCGCCGAACCGGGTGCAGTTCCTGCAGCAGGGCAAGGTGGATATCCTGATCGCCAACATGCAGTACACCGAAGAGCGCGCCAAGATTCTCGACTACGTTCCCACCCCCTATGACCGCAGCGGCGGCGCTGCCGTTGGCCGCAAGGACAGTGGCCTCAAGGACTGGAGCGACCTGAAGGGCAAGGCGGTCTGCGTTTCCCAGGGTTCGAACTACACACAGCCGCTCATCGAGCAGTATGGCGCCGAAGTGAAGGCCCTCCCCAGCCAGCCGGAATCGCTGCTGGCACTGCAGGGCGGCAATTGCGTCGCCGCCGTGCATGTCGGCGCAACGGTCGGCCTTCTCCTCAAGGATCGCCCGGAGGAATGGAAGGACTACACCATCCTCTTCCCGACCGAGCTCATTCCGTCCGATTCGGTAATCTGGCTGCGCAAGGGCGAGACCGATACGAGCAATGCGCTCGACAAGGTCATCCGTGAGCTGCATGCCAACGGCAAGCTGCTCGAATACGCGAAGGCCAACCGGCTGCTCAATACCTCCTATCTCGAGGAAGAGCACAAGAAGCTCGAGAGCGAAGGCAAGTGACGCTTTAGGTCGCTTGAAGCAAGGCTGCTTATGGGGAATTCCCTTCTTCAGGCCTTCATAGACTGGACGGGCAAGATCGGGCTCAACTACGAGTTCCTCGCCAGCGGTTATGAGGCACAGATCTGGCGTGGTGGTTTTATCACCACGCTTTATCTCATTGTGCTTCTAATTCCGCTCAGCCTCGCTTTTGGTCTCCTCTTTGCGGCCATGCTGACATCCAGCCGCAAACTGGTATCCGTGCCTGTAAGAGCGTTTATCGAAATCACCCGCAACACGCCGACGCTGGTGCAGCTGATGTTCAGCTTCCTGGTGCTCAACACACTCGTCTCCAATCTCCTTGGCGGCGCGCAGAACAATCCGCTCTCGCCTTTCTTCTG
Organism: Martinezella rhizogenes; assembly: GCF_000799715.1. GTDB lineage: Bacteria > Pseudomonadota > Alphaproteobacteria > Rhizobiales > Rhizobiaceae > Rhizobium > Rhizobium rhizogenes_C. The sequence continues at coordinate 382,191 of NZ_JUHG01000017.1, read as the reverse complement.
GGTCGTCGCTGTCGTCGGCCTGCATGTGGCCGCTCTGCACGCCGATGCCATTCGCGGCGGCATCGAGGCAGTCCCTGAGCAGACGGTAGAGGCGGCCCGCGCCATCGGCTTCAGCAGGCTGGAGATCCTGCGGTTCGTGGAAGCGCCGTTGGCGATCCGTGCGTCTCTGCCGGCGCTGGTCAACAATCTGATCAATCTGGTGAAGCTCACGACTGTCGGCAATGCTATCGCGGTGAGCGAGATCACCTACGCCTCAATTATGGTCTGGACGCAGCGCGATAACGTCGTCGAGCTGATGATCGTCATCCTGCTGTTCTTCAGCGCCATCAACCTGGCGGTCGCCCGTATCGGTCATTGGGTCGAAAAGCGCCTGGCCGTGCCGGGATTCGGGGTGGGATTATGACCAACATCAAGATCCTCTCCGCGTCGGCGCACAGCCGGCTACCCTGGTTGTTCGGCGCGCTGATCGCTATTGCCGTCATCTGGCTGCTTGCCGATCTGTCACTGCTGTCGACGCTTATCGAGTGGCTGCCCTATCTCGGCAGCGGCTTTCTCATGAATATCCTGATCAGCCTGCTCGCCATGACGGGCGGCACGTTGGTGGGCGTGATCCTCGGCATCCTGGAACTCGCGCCCTTGAAGATCGTCCGCTATCCGGTCGTCTCCTATGTCCAGGTGTTCCGCAATGCGCCGCATCTCGTGCTGATCTTCGCCACGACCTACATCTTCCCCTTCGAGATCGTGGTGGCCGGCCACTACCTGCCCTTCCCCGACTGGCTGAAGGCGGTGATCGGGCTTGCCATCCCGGCCAGCGCCTATGTCGCCGAGATCACGCGCGGGGCTATTCAATCGATCGCCACCACGCAATGGGAAGCGGCCAAGGGGCTTGGTTTTTCCAGGCTGCAGGCGCTGCGCTGGATCATCCTGCCGCAATGCGCCCGCCGTTCGTTGCCGCCCTGGATGAACCTCTTCGCCTCCATCACCATGGGAACCGCGCTCGCCTCGCTCGTCGGCGTGCATGAGCTTCTGCACGCCGCCACGGATGCAAGCACCGCCGTTCGCCGTCTGGATTTCACCGTGCTTGCCTATATCGTGGTGATGACGGCGTTCTTCGTTCTTTGCTATCCTATTTCCAGCCTGACGCGCCGCCTTGAGCGCCGCCTGAAAGTATGAGGAGCTGGGCATGAGCCAAGCCGCGACCAATCCGATCGTCGAACTGGCGGACGTGCACCTGTCCTTCGGACCCACCGAGGTACTGAAGGGGATCGACCTCCAGGTTGCGCGGGGCGAGACCGTCTCGATCATCGGCCCATCCGGGTCCGGCAAGTCGACGATCCTGCGCTGCATCAACGCGCTGGTGACGCCGCAATCCGGCCGCATCACCGTCAATGGCGCGCGCGTCGACCAGATGACCAGCGAAGCGGACCGGATCAAGCTGCGGCAGAAGATCGGTATCGTTTTCCAGCAGTATAATCTGTTTCCACATCTGACAGTCATCGACAACATCACCCTCGCCCCGATCCGCATCCTCGGCGTCGATCGGTCTGAGGCCGAACGCCACGCGAAGGATCTTCTGGCGCGCGTGCGTCTGTCCGAGAAGGCGCAGATGTATCCGGGGCAGCTTTCCGGCGGTCAGCAGCAGCGCGTGGCGATTGCCCGCGCACTTGCCATGAGGCCGGATCTCGTCCTGTTTGACGAGGTAACCTCCGCGCTTGATCCGGAAACCGTCGGCGAAGTGCTTGCCGTTATCCGTGACCTCGTCAAGGAGGGCATGACCAGCATCCTCGTCACGCACGAAATGCGGTTTGCCGAGGAAATCAGCGACGTCGTCGTCTTCACCGAAAACGGCCTCATCGTTGACAAGGGATCGCCCGAGGACATTTTCCAGAAGTCGGCAAATCCGCGCATCCGCCGTTTCGTCAACGGACTGGCGGGCGCGCGTGGCGCTCTGGAAGACGGCGAAGGCATCTGAAAGGGATCGATTATGGACAAGGTCTTTCCGCTCACCACCGCCTTTGCCGAGGCCATCGTCTCGTCCGAGTCTCTAAAGGACAAAGCCGCCGTTGAGGCTGCCCGCACAGCAATCATCGACTGGCTCGCCTGCGCCTTTGGCGGCGCGCTCGATCGCACGACGCTGATCCTGCTCGACCAGATGTCGCCCGGCAACGGCAATGCTGTGATTATCGGGCAAGAGCGCCGGACGGATGTCCTGACGGCCGCGCTGATCAATGCCCACGCTGGACATGTGCTCGACTACGACGACGTGCATTCCAGCGTACGCGGCCATCCAACGACGGTGATCGTGCCGGCCCTTCTGGCGCTTGCTTCGGAAACTCGGCTTTCCGCCGAGCAATTGATTGCGGGCTATGTGGTCGGGCTCGAAGCCATGGCGCGCCTCGGGCTCTCGCTCGGCACCAAGCATTACGAGAACGGCTTCCATGCGACCGCGACGCTCGGCACGATCGGTGCTGCGGCGGCTGTCGCCCACGTGCTTGGCTATTCGGTCGAGGAGACCGCCGTGGCGCTAGGGCTCGCCGCCACCCACTCGAGCGGATTACGTCTGCAGTTCGGTTATGACGCAAAGCCTTATCACGCTGGCATGGCCGCACGCTCCGGCCTGTTGTCGGCCAGGCTCGCCAAGGCCGGTTTCGGCGGCGCCAGGGATTTCCTCGACAATCCCATCGGCTTCTTCTCCGCCTTCGCCTTTGGCGAAGAGCGCCCGCAGGCCACGGTGGAGAATTGGGGCTCCCCTTGGCAGATCGTCTCGCCCGGCCTGACGCTCAAGGCCTTTCCGTGCTGCACGGCAAGCCATCCCGTCGGTGTAATCGGCATTCAACTGCATCAGGAAGGCTTGCGCGCGGACGCGATCGGGTCGGCGACCATCACCTTCCCGCCGGGCGGTGATGCCGCGTTGGTGGTGACGAACCCAACCACCGGGATCGATGCCCGCTTCAGCGCCGAATATGTCTTTGCGACCGCGCTCATCGATGGAGCGCTCCGGATCGATCATTTCGGCGAAACGCCGGTGCGCGAGGACCTGATGGCGGTTGCCCGCCGGGTCCACCGCCGGCATGACCAGACCGCTCCCCGCCTGTCCAGCGATCCAAAGACGCGTTTCGTGATCGTCGATGTAACCCTCACCAATGGCGAACGACTGATCCGCGAGTTCAAGGGACTGCCGGGGGTCACCGATCCCACCGACAAATTCCGTGGCGCGACTGGCAACCATTCGGCTGTCTCAGCCGTTCCAGAGCTTGCAAGGACGATGCTGAGCGAGGATGATCTCTATCGGCTCCTCGACATGCTCGCCCGACGGCTCACCTGATCTTTTCCGTAATTCCAAGGCATGAAACCATGAGCAAGACCCGCAAGATCCATCTCGGCCTTTTCCTGCAGGGAGCCGGTCATCACGTCTCCGGCTGGCGCCATCCGGACGCCGAAGCCGGCAGCGAGAACTTCGACCTGCTGCGCCGCGTGGCGCAGATGGCGGAAGCGGCAAAGTTCGACATGCTCTTCCTGGCCGACGGCCTGACGAGCGCCATCGACGCGCACCCATCGATGATCGCCCGCTTCGAGCCGTTGACGCTGCTTGCCTCGCTCGCCATGGTCACCGACAAGATCGGCCTTGCCGCCACGGCGTCGACCACCTACGGCGAGCCCTATCATCTTGCCCGCGCCTTTGCCTCGATCGATCATCTGAGCCATGGACGCGCCGCCTGGAACATCGTCACGACCTCCTATGCGCGCACGGCCGCCAATTTCTCCAAGAGCCATCCGGAACACGACGAGCGCTATGCCGTGGCCGAGGAGTTCGTCGATGTGGTGCGCGGGCTCTGGGATAGCTGGGACGATGACGCCTTCCGCAAGGACAAGGAAAACGGCGTCTATGCCGATCCGTCCAAGGTGCGCGTGCTCGACCACAAGGGCAAGTACTACACCGTCAAGGGGCCGCTCAACATTCCGCGTTCGCCGCAGGGACATCCGATCCTGATCCAGGCCGGTTCCTCCGGACCGGGTCAGGATCTTGCCGCCCGCACCGCCGACATCGTCTTTACCGCGCAGCAGAGCCTCGATGAAGCCCAGGCCTTCTACAAGAGCCTCAAGGGCAAGGTTGCGGGCTTCGGACGCGATCCCGATAGCGTGGCGGTCATGCCGGGCTTCCTGCCGGTGATCGGCAGGACGACGGCCGAGGCCCGCGAAAAGCTCGATGTCCTGAACCACTGGACGGACATCAAGAGCGCCATGCCGCTTCTCGAGGAGCGGATCGGCCACAGCCTTGCCGACTACGATCTCGACGGCCCACTGCCGGACCTGCCGATTTCGGACCAGTTGCGCAGCCGCGCTGAGTTGCTGACAGAATTGGCACGACGGGAAAAACTGACGATCCGAGAACTGGCGCTGCGGGTCGCCGCCGGCCGTGGACATCATATCGTGCTTGGAACGCCGGTTGAGATTGCCGAGCGTATGCAGCAATGGTTCGAGAATGGCGCCGCCGACGGCTTCAACGTCATGCCGCCCTTCTTCCCCGGCGGCCTTGAGGATTTCACCCGCGAAGTCGTGCCGATCCTTCAGGAAAAAGGTCTTTTCCGCACGGAATATGAAGGCACAACGCTGCGCGACCACCTCGGCATTCCCCGGCCGCCCCTCGGCTGAGGGCGTTCCTCTCATAAGAGGCGCCCTCGACAACGCGTCAGGTTTGAAGGCCCGCCTTCCAAATTGGAAGGCGGGCCTTTTTACGAACGATCAGACCCGCGAGGTGCCTGTACCTCGCAGATCGCCAGAGGTTGATGCGCGGGCCACCATCCGCCCGACAAACAGAACCAGTACTGCTGCTGCCGTAAGGCAGGCCGCAAGGAAGAACATCGGCGCAATCGTGCTTCCGGTGACATCCTTGATCCACGGAACGACGTTCTGCGCGACGAAACCTCCAAGGTTGCCAATGGAGTTGATGGCCGCAAGACCAGCGGCGGCACCGGCTCCCTGCAGGAAGCGCGACGGCAGGCTCCAGAAAACCGGCTGCCCGGCAAAGATACCGGCAGCGGCAACGCAGAGGAACGCGAACTGAAGCGTATGGTTTGGAATGACCGCCGACAGCACCAGGCACACAGCCCCCGTCAACGCGGGAATGACGATATAGGGCGTCTTGGAAGCAGCCTTATCCGCCATGGACGGGACAACATAGAGGGCGATTGCGACGAGCACCCATGGAATGATGTTCAGGAAGCCATTCGTGGTGTTGCTGACCCCGAAGCCCTTGACGATGGTGGGGAGCCAATAGCTGAGGCCGTAGGCCGCCAGCGGAAAGCCGACATAGCAAAGCGCCATCAGCAGAACGCGCGGATTGATCAAGGCCCGGAAACCGTCGGATGCATTCTGCTCCATGCCCGCATTTTCAGTGGCAAGCCGTTCCTTGAGCCACTTCTTTTCCTCATCGCTGAGAAAGGTGGCCTTTCCCGGCAGGTCGGACAGATAAAAGAAGGTCACTATGCCGGCAATGATGGCGGGAAAGCCTGTGGCGATGAACACCCACTGCCATCCAGCATGACCATAGAGGCCATTCAAGTCCAACAGCGCGCCACCGATGGGTGCTCCGATTGCATTGGCCAATGCGCTGAAAATCATGAACAGCCCGACCATGGTGCCGCGATAGGCAGAGGGATACCAAAGGGTCAGAAGATAGAGAACGCCGGGAAAAAACCCCGCCTCGCAGGCGCCAAGCAGGAAGCGCAGGATATAGAACATGGTCGGGCTCTGGGTATAGGCCAGTGCGACCGTGACGATGCCCCACGACACCAGGATGCGGGCAAACCATTTGCTCGCGCCGAACTTGTCGAGGAGCAGGTTGCTCGGGACTTCAAACAGGAAATAGCCGATGAAAAACAGCGACGCACCCAGGCCGTAGGCATATTCGCTCATCCCCAGAGCATCAACCATTTGCAATTTCGCGTAGCTGACATTCTGGCGATCAATATAGGCGATAAGGTAGAGAATACCTAAAAAAGGCATGAGCCTCCAAGTGATCTTGGAGATAAGCCGTTTTTCATCAACCACGTCGTTTCCTCCTAAAAGTCGCGCTGGACCATATAGATAGCGCAACCCGGCGTTTATCAATCCAAAAGCGTTTAGAAAAACAAGCCGGTCCACGCAAGTCCTACATCGCCATCTGCTGACAAGAGAGAAAAAGGCGTTACAGGCGACGAAGCGCACCGTCGGCGACCACCAGCTGCGGTATTTTTCCGGCACAATGTTGCACAGGTTGAAATTACCGCGTGGGGTTGACCAGAGAAGATTCAGACTTAGCATTATGGTTGTGGCATTTCATTCAGCCGCGGCGCCCGGGCGCCGCGGGGCAAAAATAGCTCCGAATGCCTGCAGGATGCTCGTATGTTTCAAACATGTGATTATCCTTCGGCTAATTGAGTGAAGCCTGTCACAGTTTGGCCGGATTCGCTCATAAACGCTCGGAAGATTGTTTGGCGTTTTACCGATCCTCGCGGGGCTTACAAAATCGAGTAAGACGCAAACGACAAGAACAATATCGGGGAGTTGGCGCCATCAGGGAGAGTGTCCGACAAAGGCTGAGAGCCGGGGGTGTCTATGTCGAATACACGCGACCGCCAATTGGACGGGCTGAGAACTTTTGCCGTCACAATGGTGCTCTACGCACATTTCGTCGCGGCCGACGGAAATTTTTGGGGGCATCTCGGTGTCCGTCTCTTCTTTGTAATCAGTGGATTCCTGATCACACGACTGTTGTTGGACGCGCGCTCCGCCGTTCAATATGAGCCGGCCACCGCGCTGAAATCATTCTATATCCGCCGCGCATTGCGTATATTTCCACCCTATTTCGCGATGCTGGGCTTCATTTGGTTCGTCAACCTCGAGGGCGCCCGCGGCAGCCTGAGATGGCACGCATTTTATCTGTCGAACTACTGGTATGCCATTCGCGATCAGTGGACGCCCTGGGTTCTGTGCCACACCTGGAGCCTCAGTATCGAGGAACAATTCTATATTGTCTGGCCGCTGGTGATACTGCTGGCACCGCGTCACCGGATCGAGCGTATCTGCGTTGCCGTCATTGCATGCTCGATCGCCTACCGCCTCTGTTGGCCGCTGACGGGAACGCCCTCGCTCATGCGCGATCTGCTTCCCTCAGCGTCGATGGACGCACTGGCAGCCGGCGCGCTGCTCGCGGCCTATCGCGGCAGGACCGAGGCCTGGCCGCAATGGATGCGGGTCAGCTGGATGCCGCTGACAGTCGTGGCCGTCATCGCGCTTTGGCTGAGATCAGAGCCCATGACACCGCTGCTCGACTGGGCAGTCTGGATCGGCAGCGAGGTTTTTCCGCTCGTGCCGATGGTCATGCTGGTCGGATACTGTTCGTCGGGCCTTGGAGGCCCCCTCGGCCGGTTGCTCGAACTGCCACCCATAATGGCCGTCGGACGCATCAGTTACGGCATCTACCTTTTCCATCCGATCGTCCTGTCCTTGATCGTCAAGGCTCAGCCCTGGATCCCGATGAATGTCTCGGAACAGGGGCCTGCCCGCTTCGTCATCGGCAGCACGGCCACCTTGATACTCGCCTCGGTTTCCTGGGCATTTCTTGAAAAGCCGCTCAACAGTCTCAAGCGCTATTTCCCTTACGTGGTCTCGAAAGACCAAATCCTTGCTCCGTCATCCGCAACTGTGGGTGGCCCAGATCTCCAATCTCCAATAAGCATGCGAGCCGAATAATGTCCGTTCCACTGGTCTCCGTCGTACTGCCCGTCTACAACGGCGAACTTTATCTTGCCGCGGCGATCGAAAGCATCCTGCGCCAGGATCACGAGCGCCTCGACGTCATCGCGATTGACGACGGCTCCACCGATCACTCGCTGGATATCCTGCAACGCTACCAAAAGGCCGATGATCGCGTCCGCATCGTCTCGCGGGAGAACCGTGGTCTTATCGCAACCCTGAACGAAGGCATGACCCTGGCAAAAGGCGACTTTGTCGCCAGGATGGATGCCGACGACATTTCCTATTCGACACGCCTCTCGCGACAGGTTTCCTTGTTCACGCAGCGGCCCGAGCTTGCGATCAGTGGCACGGGCATCGACCGGCTCATCGGCAATCGTGTCGTGCGCGGCACGCAAAACCCGATCCATCTTTCAGCGAACTGGCATGTACTGTCGATGTTCTACACCGTCTTCATGCACTCAACCGTGATGTACAATCGCAATGTCATCCCGCAAGGCATGCTGATGTATGACGCAAGCTATGTGCATGCGGAAGACTTCGATCTGTTCCGGCGGATTACGCGAGAGTTTCCGGCCGCCATGATCGAGGAGAGCCTGGTCGCATACCGCATTCACGACGAGAGCGTTACGAACAAGCACAAGCGGCAAATGCGCCTTACCCATCTGAAGATTGCCGCCGAGAACCTTCTGCGAGAATCGCTGATCGACGATCCGGACGCTCTTTATGACATCGGTGTGGTGGTGACACCGGACACGGTTCGCCGCGTCGCCGACTGTCTTGTCTCCATGGAGGAAAAAATTGAGGCTCGCACCGACGCAGCGGCATCAAGCTATGAAGACGGCGCCTTGTGCTTCTTCTACTTCCTCTACCAGCTCATCGCTGACGAGAAGCAACCACGACTGACGCACGCATTCCTGACACGCACCGGAAAATGGCATCTTATCCGGCGCCGGGAACGATACGGCCTTCGCGCCGGTGCCTATGCGCCATGGTGCGGCCGCGTCTGGAGCGAGGCAAGCACGCAACTGGACGCGCTGGCACGGTATAGGCAGTCAGTGCCTATCAAAGCAGTGCCACCGCTTCAGGGTCTCGCATAGCATGACCGGGGGACGCCCCGACATCGTGCGAGAGCACGCACAGGAGGCCGCCAAGGCGCCGTCCCCTTCCGGAGGGCACGATCCCGTGGCGAGCTTTATCGTCTGCACCCGCAACCGCGCCGAAGCGCTCGAAGCCTGCATCCAGTCGATCGAGGTCGCCTGTCGCTCGCATGCCGCGATGGCGAGCGAGCTCGTGGTGGTCGACAACGGCTCGACCGACGATACCGCCGAGCGTCTGGCCCATATCGCCGCGACGTCGAGCATGGCGATCATACCGGTGACGGAGCCGCGCCGTGGTCTAGCGGCCGCCCGCAATACGGGGATGGAGCGCTCGCGCGGCCAGATCCTGATTTTCATCGACGATGACTGCGAGATCGACGACCGCTATCTGCAAGACCTGGAGCGGTATTATCTGACCGGCGAGCAATACGTCATTCGGGGCGGCCGCGTCGAACTCGGCAGCGCGCGTGATCTGCCCTTCACGATCAAGCGATCGCCGGAACGCGCATTTTTCAGCCCTGACATTCATCCCGGCGGCTTCATACTGGGTTGCAACATGACCATGCATCGCGAGGTCGCCATGCGCGTCGGCCGCTTCGATGAGCGGTTCGGCGCCGGCGCTGCCCTGCAGTCCGCCGAGGATACCGATTATCTGGTCCGCGCCTTCCAACTCGGCATCCCGATCGAATATGTGCCCGACATGACCGTTTTCCATTATCATGGGCGAGATACACGCGAGGCGATCGAGCGGCTTCACCGAAGCTACAGCCTTGGAAACGGAGGGCTTTGCTTGAAACACATGTTCAAGGCGCCGTGGTTGTTTCGTCACTTTTGCTGGACACTTCGGTCGGCCTGGCGAGAGCTGTTCGGTGGATCTCGCTTCGACCCCGAAGTCTCTCTATCGCACTGGCCGATCGTATTCATGAATTTGCTGGGAGCCGCTGAATTCATGCGCCTCACGATCACTGGCCAGCCGCGACAACCGGACCTAAACCAGATCAAACAAGCGGCTCGTTCGCTGAGGTGATATTCGCCATGCTGAAATTCTTCCTGCCGGGCCTGCAGCTACTGCGCCACGCATTGGGCCGGCAGATGCGTCTGCTTCCGGTCGTGGTCATTTTAGGGCTAGGCAGCGCGGTATTGGAGGGCGCAGGCATCGGTCTGATTATTCCCATGCTCGGCATCATCGGCGGCCAGAAGGATCCGTCCGGAATGGGCGGTCTCTCCGCCGCCTTCCAGCAAGTGGGGTCCAGCCTGGATGATCGGCAAAGATTACTGGTCATCGCGGCCGCCGTGCTTGCATTGATCACCCTGAAGAATGTGCTGGCCTTCGCCAATACCGTGCTGACCAACTTCATCTACGGCAAAGCCGGCCACGCGATCCGAAGCGCGCTCGCCGATCAGCTTTTGAAGATCGGATATCCGTTCTTCCTGCAGGAAAGCCCGGGGCGGCTGCTGAACATCATTTCCAACGAATCATGGCGGGCGTCGGATGCGATACAGACGGCGCTTGCGGCCATCGTGAACGCATCGGCCACCATTATTCTTTTGGCCTTCCTGCTGCTTCTGTCATGGCAGATGACGCTCTGTGTCGCCGTTGGCCTCATCCTTGTCCAGATCGCCCATGCGGTCCTGTCGGCCGGGCTCAAACTGCCCAGCCGCGATGTCACCTCCTTCAACAGCGAACTTGCCACCAGAATGCTTCATCTCGTTCATGCCGGACGACTCATCCGCGTGTTCGGGCAGGAAAAGCGCGAGAAAGCCATATTCGACGGGGCGTCGAATGCCGTGCGAAAGGCGGGCTTCGTCCTCCAGACCCGACAGGGCGCGCTGCCGCCGCTGACAGAAGTGCTGCATTCGGCGCTCTTCCTGGCGGTGGTCGTCAGCGCATGGCTTTGGGGCATAAGCTTTCCGATCATCGTCGCTTTCGTGGTCCTGCTCTACCGGCTACAGCCGCATGTGCGCGCCTTGCAGCAAGCATGGAGCCAGGTACAAGGCTGGAGCGGTTCCCTGGAAGAGGTCAGATGGCTGCTGGACTCCTCCGACAAGCCGAAACCGCCGACGGGACATGAACCCGCGCACGGACTCCGCCAGCAGATCAAATTCGACGGGGTGACCTTCAAATATCCGGGCTCCAGCTCCCGGCCCCTGGTACTGCGCTCCGCCAGCTTCGATATCCGCCAGGGTTGCTCGACGGCAATCATCGGCAGATCGGGCGCCGGAAAGACGACGATCGTCAATCTACTCTGCCGGTTTGTCGAGCCCGACGACGGCGACATTCTCATTGACGGATTGCCGCTAAGCCGGATCGACCCGGCCCAGTGGCGAGGCAGGATTGCGCTTGCCAGCCAGGACCTGGAGCTTGTGGATGGCACGATCCTGGAAAATATAACCTATGGACAAAATGCTTCGCTCGCCGAGGCGGAGCGCGCAGCAAGGCTCGCCGAGGCGCACGAATTTATCGAAAAGCTGCCCGACGGCTACGAAACGATCGTCGGCTACAGGGGAGCGAGCCTGTCGGCGGGCCAGCGACAACGAATAGCCTTGGCAAGAGCGCTTGCGCGGGATCCCGATATCCTGATCCTGGACGAAGCCACCAACGCCGTGGACGGATTGTCGGAGGCGGCCATCGTTGAGACCCTGAAGTCGAGAGCCGGTCGCCGCACGACCGTCGTCATCAGCCATCATCGCAGTACCATTTCATTCTGTGACGAAATCGTCATCCTCGGCGGCGGCGGCGTCCGCAACCAGACCCCGTTTGCCGCCGTCGCCTCGTTGAGCATGGATCAGCTTTACGAGCATGAGGCGCTGGAGAAGCATTAGGATCCGAGGAAGAAAATGATATCAAATGCGATGCCATGCGCGAATAGGTTCATCGGCATGCTGGTCGTTATTCCCTCCCCCAGGCCGAAAGCATGGGCACAGAGGCAATCAGATCGCGCGTATAGAGATGTTGCGGCTGATCGAAAAGTTGCTCCACCGGCCCAGTTTCGACAACCACGCCGTCCTTCATGACGGCGATGCGATGGCTCATATGCTGCACCACGCCAAGATCGTGCGAAATGAAGACCATCGACAAGCCTAGCCGTCCCTGAAGGTCGACCAGCAGATCCAGCACCTGCGCCTGCGTCGTGACATCCAGCGCGGACACCGGCTCGTCGCAGATCAACAGTTTCGGTTCAGCGGCAAGCGCCTGGGCGATGGACACACGCTGCCGCTGGCCGCCGGATAAGGTGTTCGGCCGGCGCGAAAGAAGCTCCGACGACAGGCCAACCAATTCGATCAGTTCCGCTATTCTCCGCCGCCGCGCCGCCCGGTCGAGATCGCCTCGCAGCCGCAGAGGCTGGTCGATGATGCGCTCCACGGTGAAGCGGGGATCGAAAGAGCCAAGAGGATCCTGACTAATGGTCTGGATGCGGCTGCGCAGGGGCCGCCGCTCGGCTTCGGCAAGCCTGCTCCATGGTTTGCCTTCGAAGAGCACGTCGCCGTTGGCCGCTTGTCGCAGCCCCAACGCGACTTTGCCGAGCGTCGTCTTGCCGGAGCCGGACTCGCCGACGATGCCGAGCGTTTCACCCCGGCCAACGTCGAGCGAAACCTGCTTGACCGCTTCAAGCCGGCTGCCGTCAGGTCGCCTGAAGCTCACCGAGACATTGCGGATCTCCAAGAGCAGCGCCTCAGCCTCCATAACCTTCCGTGGGATCGGCGCGCCATCGGTTGCGCTCAGCCAGCGGCCACGGGTCGCGGCCGTTGGCACGGCGGCGAGCAGGCGGCGCGTATAGTCATGCAGCGGCTTGGACAGCACCTGTCGTGCCGGACCGGCTTCCACCAATTGGCCATCCTGCATCACGACCACGCGGTCGGCGAGTTGTGCGGCAACCGCGAGATCATGCGTAATGATAAGAACCGCATGACCGGCGCGCGCCAGCGCCTTGAAAACCGCAAGGACCTGCCGCTGCACCGTCACATCGAGCGCCGTGGTCGGCTCGTCGGCGATCAGCAGGCGCGGCTGCGCGGCCAGCGCCGAGGCGATCAGCGCTCTTTGTCGCAGCCCGCCGGAAAGCTCATGCGGATACTGGGCGGCGCGAATTTTGGGATCGGGGATGCCGGCGCGGCCGAGCAGTTCCTCGACACGCTCCGCCACTTGCGATCGAGGCAGCAAACGATGCGCCAGGATCGGTTCGCCAACCTCACGACCGACCGTACGCAAGGGGTCAAGGGAGACCAAGGCGTCCTGCAGGACAAAGCCAATCTCCCGCCCGCGAAGCTGGCGCCAGGATCGCTCCGATAGACCCAGAAGATCCAGCGCTTGTCCATCATGGCCGACAAGCGTCATCGCCTCCGCCCGAACGGCGGCCCGGGAACCGGCAAGCCCGACGAGCGCGCGCGCCGTCACCGATTTCCCCGAGCCAGACTCGCCGACGAGTGCCAGGATTTCTCCGGCCGCGATCTGAAAGGAAACGTCCCTCACCGCCTGAAACCTGCCACGTGGCGTCGGAAAGGTTACGCTGAGCCTTTTCACCTCCAAAAGTGTGGTGGTCGAAGGAACAACAGTGAAATGGCTCCGCAGGATGGCGTTATCCAGGTTCAACGGGCTTCCCCCTTGGACAAGAGGTTCTGCAACCGGCGGCCGAGAAGGGTGATCGAGATTACGGAGATGGCTACCACCGTCGCCGGCAACAGGCTGGTCCAGGGGGCGATGTCGAGGAAATTACGGCCATTTGCCAGCAGCGCGCCCCATTCCGGCGCCGGCGGCACGACGCCGAGGCCGAGAAAGCTCAGAGCCGATGCGGAGAGGACGGAACTCCCGACCCCGATCGTCGCCAGGATCAGCAGCGGGCGGATGGTATTCGGGATGATATGCCGGGTGACGATCGTCCAGGGATGTTCGCCGAGCGTAACGGCATGCTCGACATAGCCCGAAAGCTTCACTTGCATCACCTGCGAGCGGACCAGTCGCGCATAGGAGGCGACACTGGAAAAACCGACGGCAAGCAGCGTGTTCAAAGGCCCGCGCCCAAGCACGGCGATCACCAGCAGCGCCAACAGTATTTCGGGAAAGGCGAGCAGAATATCGATCAGGCGCACCAGAATGCGGCTGACCGCCCTCGGCGCAAGCGCTGCTGCCGTGCCAAGTAGAATACCGCCGAGGGTGGCGATCATGGTGGCGCCGATGCCGATGGCCAGGGACAGCGATGTTCCGTGCACGACGCGGGAGAAGAGGTCGCGCCCGAGCTCGTCGGTGCCGAACCAATGCCGCAAATCCGGCGGCATCAATATCGCATCCGTATCCACAGCTTCGGGGTCGAAAGCAGTGAACCATTGCGGCTCCCAGATGGCAACGGCAAGAACCACCACGATGGCAAACGGAACAAGCAGGCCGGGAGCCAGCCAGGGATTAGCGCCGGCGCCGCCATCTTGACGCCGGCGTAGCGCCGCATCGAATAGTTCAGCACTGCTCATTGTGCCACTCTCCGTAAGCGAGGATCGATCAGCAGGTAAAGAGCATCAACCAGCAGGTTGATGATGACGAAGACGCAGGCCGACAGCATCACCAGCCCCAGCACCAGCGGCATGTCACGGGTCTTGATCGCCTGGAGCGTGATCTGGCCGATGCCGGATCGGCCGAAGACCGTTTCGGTGAGGATGGAGCCGCCGAGCGTGCTGGCAAACAAGGTGCCGGTCAAGGTGGAAGCGGCGAGTGCTGCATGGCGCAGACCGTGGCGAAACCGCAGGAGGGTTTCGCCGACACCGCGAGCACGCACCGTCAACGCGAAGGGCTGCGACAGAGCCTCTTCCAGACCGTCCCGCAAGACTTGGCTCAGGAGCGCAGTCAAGGGCAGGCTGAGCGCAATCGCCGGCAGCACGAGAGAGGCAAACCCGTCATTGCCGGTCACCGGGAACCATTGCAGTTGAAAACTGAACAGCGACAGAAGCACGATGCCGATCCAGTAGACCGGTGTGCTCAGCAGGATCAGCTCGAGACCGGAAAGCGTCACCGCCAGCCCTCGTCGGCGGCCCGCCGTCGCCAGGGCAACGGTTATCGCCAGGCTGAGCGCGACGACGATGGCGCTGCCCGCCAGTTGCAGCGTCGGGCCAGCCGCCTCCGCTATGACGTCGATGACGGGCTGCCGGTACTGATAGCTCTCACCGAAATTGCCGAGCAGCGCATTGCCGATATAGCGCGCATATTGCAGCACCAGCGGCTGATCCAGCCCATATTGATGGACCAGAGCCGCCCGCTCGGCCTCATCGACGATATTCTCGCCGCCGGAGAGGATCGAGACCGGGTCGCCCGGAATGAGCTTGACAGCGATGAAGGCGATCGTCGCCGCGCCCCACAACACGGCGACGATCACACCCAGCCGCCTTGCGACGGCATGGATCAGGTTACGGGTTGAGCCAGGCATCATAAAAATTCGGTTTGGCGTTGGTGGCCCAGCTAATGCCGAGAAGCTTCTTGGAGGCGCCAAGCTGGTAGGCGGCGACATAGCGCGGCACCGCATAGGCTTGGTCGATGATCTCCGTCTGGATCTCGGCATAGAGCCGCTTGCGCTCCGCGTCGCTTGCGCCGATCGCCTTGCTCAACTTTTCGTCGAGACTGTTGATGCGAGCATAATTCGCACCATTGGGCGGCGCATAGGCCGAATGAAATACCGTGCGCAGAATGTCCGGTTCGGCACGCACGTAGTAGAGCGAGACAAGGTCGTAATCATTGGCATTCGTGCGAGCCGTATAGCCACCGGCGTCGACGGGATCGAGCTGAAGATCGAAGCCTGCCTGACGCACCTGATACTGCGCCGCCTGGGCAAGGGTGATATCAGAATCGCCGACCTGGGCGCTGTCGTAGACGTAATGAAGCGTCAGGCGCTGGCCGTCCTTCTTGCGAATTCCGTCCGCATCCTTTTCCTTCCAGCCGGCTTCATCGAGCAGGCGGTTCGCCTTGGCAAGATCGAAGCCCCATTTGCCGCCAAGGCGTGGTTCGTAATAAAGCGTCGAAGGCCCGAGGATACTATCAGCAGGCTTCAACGTGCCGAAGTAAGCCGCCTTCACGGCCGATGCGACATTCACCGCGCTCTGGAAAGCCTGGCGAACCTTGACGTCCTGGAAGGGACCTTTCGAGATGTTCAGGAGAAAGGCACTGGTTACGCCCGGATTCTCCTTCGTCACGACCTGCAATTTGCCATTGCTCTGTACGGAGCGGAAATTGGCGGGCGGGACTGCGTCGATAGCATCGACTTGCCCGCTTGCCAGAGCGCCGAGACGAACCGATGCCTCCGGCAGGTATTTGAAATCAATCTCGTTGAAATGAGCCGGCCCCTTATGAGTGGCATAGCCGGGTCCCCAATTGTAGTCGGCGCGGCGGGTCAGCTTGCTGCCATTGCCCTTCACGAAACTATCGAGGACGTAGGCCCCGGAGCCGACAACAGTATTGGTGGTGCTCGCCGCCTTCTGTAGATAGGCCGGGGACTGGATCCCGAGATAAGGCAGGCTAAGTCCCTGCAATAGCGGCGCGAAAGACTGACGATAGCTTACGACGACGGTCTGTGCGTTCGGCGCCTCGATCTTGTCGATCGGGCCGAGCAACGACTTCGCATAGCTCGAGGTCGTCTTCGGATCCAGGATGCGATCGAAATTATACTTCACCGCCGCCGCATCGAGCGGTGTGCCATCGCTGAAGGTCACGCCTGGCCGCAGATGAAATGTATAGACCGTGTTGTCGCCATTGATCTCCCAGCGCTCGGCCAGCCAGGGCGTGAAGCTGTTGTCCTCGGCCTGGCCGACGAGCGAGTCGACGATATTGCGGGTGATGACCGCGGTAATCGAGCTGCCGGTGATCGACGGATCGATAATCGCGGTGTCCGTCCCCAAGCCAACCTTGAGGATACCGCCATCGACCGGCTTGGCGCCTTCGGACGCCGCCCAGGCATGGGGGCTGGCCAGAGAAAGGAAGGACAAAGCGACGACCGCGCGGACGCTGCTTCTTAACGAAACTCCAAAGACTGCACGCCTCATATTCTAAGCCCCGATACTGGAAACGATCAAAAATGACCGGCCCTGCCTGCGTGCAAACTTGCGACGCATCGGCAATCCCGTGCTTAGAATATTGTCTATAAAATTAATGGACTAAAGGTATTCTGGTTCTTTTGACGCGATGTTCGAAAAATACCGTTTCAATCTTACACCGGTCATCTATCCGCCGAAGGCCATCTGGCCTCCGATCGCGCAATTATTTGATCCGCCAGATGGAAGATCCATCCAGCATCAGGTGTTAGGCGACGCGCTCGAAACGCGTACGGATATGTTCGATGTAATGCTGGCCGGGCGAAGCCGCCTTGACCATGGCGATAGCGGCCTTTTCCGGAACGCCGGCAAACAGGCGCTCCTCGCCGTTCTTGAAGCGAATATAAAGACGTCCGTCCTCGGGGTGGAAAGCGACGGATTTAATAATTTTCGATGAAACTGGAAACTCTTTCATAGCGCCCTCTTCTTTAAAACGGTTATGCCATGAAAACCCCAACACCGAGTGAAGTGACCTAGTTAAGGAAGAGTAGTCTGCAACCATCCGTTTTTATCGAATGGCGGAAGCGATCTCCGGCACTGTTTTATCGCCCTCCCCCAAGGCCCGTTGCATCAGCACCGTATCGACCCACTGGCCGAGCTTGAAGCCAGCGGATTTGAACGTCCCGATGGGCTGGAACCCCATGCGGCGATGCAACGCGATGGAGCCCGCATTGCCGCTATTGCCAATGACAGCCAGCATCTGCCGCCATGGCCCCTTTTCGCAGCGGGCGATGAGCTCCTGAAGAAGCGCGCTGCCGACACCTAGGCCGCCGAGACCATCCGCGACATAGACCGAATCCTCGATCGAGAAACGATAAGCCGGGCGAGGCCGATAGGCGGTCGCATAGCTGTAGCCGACAATCCCGCCATTCAATTCGGCAACGAGATAGGGCAGCCCCATGGCGAGTACGGATGCCCGTCGCGAACGAAGCTCGTCAACTGACGGCGGCACCTCCTCGAACGTCGCCAGTCCATAGAGAACATGATGCGTATAGATGTTGCGTATGGCCTCCATATCCCCATCGCCGGCATCGCGAATGACGGGCTGAGCCCGCTGAATGGATATGTCTCGGTCTTCCAGGGTCTGCTCGCTTTTCATTGCTCAATCTCGTCTCAACAAGCCGTTGTCCTTAACGACGCCGCATCATGGAGAACGGCAGGTCATGAATGAAGCTTTTGGCGATTATACCAAGCATAAGGAAAACTTTGCCTACCGACCGACCCGGTATTGCTCTGGGGTCTTGCCGGACAGGCGTTTGAACATGGCGATGAAGGCCGAAGGTGTGCTGTAGCCGAGATCGAAGGCGATTGCCTGCAGGGTACGGCCCTTGTCGAGCCATTCGACGGCGCGCAGGAAGCGCATCCGCTGACGCCATTCCCCGAGCGGAATCCCGAGTTCGCGCTGGCAGCGCCGCTCCAGCGTGCGGACCGTCATATGGAACCGCGCCGCCCAGGATGCGAGCGGCAGGTCGCTTGCCGGGTCGGCCTGAAGCGCATCCAGGATCGACTGGATTTCGACTGATGCGGCATGAGGCAGATAGGCGTCGTGCGGCGGCGCGATCTCGATCTGGTCGAGCAGGACCTCGGCTAGCCGCCGGTCGCGACCGATTTCCGGCACATGGATGTCACGTTCGGCAAAATCGACAAGGATCGCCCGCAAGATCGGGCTCAGTTCCAGCGCGCAGGGCCGATCGGAAAACCGCCCGGAGCAATGGGCTGAAATATAGACCGAGCGATAGGCCGTCGCCGTCTCGTTATAGGCGCTGTGTTTCCAGCGCGGCGGGATCCAGACGGCATAGTGTGGCGGCGACAGAAAGCGCTTGCCTTCCACATCAATGTTCATCGAGCCGTAGGAAACGAAGCTCAACTGACCGAAGACATGCGCGTGCGGCGCCATGTAGGTATCAGGGCCGAAATCCTCGGCCCGGAAGTAAACGTCCGAAGGCAGATCCTCCAAAGGTGGCGGCACGGCGATGGTGGGCATCTGTCAGTCTCGCATTATCCTTTGTCGCAATTAAAGCATATACCGAGAAGACGACGCGATCTACGCTGGCCTTGAACCAAATGGACAAGGCGGATGAGCTACATCCTTCTCCTCATCACGGCATTGATCTGGGGTGGCAACGCCATTGTCACCAAGGCCTCGGCCGGTGTTATCTCGGCGGCGGAAATTGCCTTCTACCGGTGGGTCCTGGCAATCCTGATCCTGACGCCGTTCGTCGCCCGGCAGGTCTGGATGAACCGCTCAGTAATCGCCACTCATGGCTGGCGCCTCCTAATCCTGGGCTTCCTCGGTGGTGCAGGGCTGCCCTATCTCTCCTACATCGCGGCTCGCTACACCTCGGCCATGCATCTCGGCATTATCCAGTCGCTGATGCCTCTGCTGTCTCTCGTTCTGGCGATCATCCTGCTCGGCCACCGGATGACCTATGGCGCAATCGCGGGTGGGATCGTTTCGCTCCTGGGCGTTGCGGTCGTCGCCTCGCATGGGCAACTTACGACCCTGTTCACGCAAGGCCCCAATGTCGGCGACGCTATCATGCTGGTGGCAACCGTCTGCTATGCCCTCTACACCGTTCTTCTCAAGCGCTGGCCGAACGGCCTGCCCTTGCTGCAATCGCTCTATCTTCAGGCATGCGCCGCCGCCATTTCGCTGCTGCCGATCTATCTCCTATCCCCCGGGCTGGGCATCAGTGCAGCCAGCCTGCCGCTGATCGCCTATGCCGGCGCCGCCGCCTCCGTTGCGGCACCCTTGCTCTGGATGCGTGGGATCAATCATATCGGCCCAGCGCGCGCATCGCTGTTCTTCAACTTCGTGCCGGTCATCACCGCCATCCTGGCGATCCCGCTGCTATCCGAGCAACTCACAGCCAGCCTCATCCTCGGCGGAGCCTTGACCATGAGCGGCATCATTCTCGCGGAGCTTTGGCGTCGACCGCTGGCGAGCTGGAATCGGGGAGAACGCCGGCACCGCCTTGAGGGCCAGACCGAAGGAAACCCTCGCAGCGGCAACTGAGACTCAGGCAGACTTGAATCTTTACAAGCCGCATTGTCACAAAACTGTCGTATATTCTCATTTCTCAGCATAAATAGATGGTTCGGATGATTCAGTCGTCGTTGTCTCTTTCTGAAGAGAACGAAGAAATGACGAAGGGACCAATCGTTCTTGCCGCGGGGAATTCGTTGCAAACAGCGGTTTTCGAATGGAATGTCCGGATGGGGATCGAGGAGGATCCCCGCTGGAAATAGGGCCGGGCGCGGTCTGCGCCCGTTGGGACACTTGGGAGGAAACATGTCCATACGTTTTATCTGCGCCTCAGCTGCGGCGCTCACTGTCTCGTTTTCCATGACATCGAACGCATTTGCGCTGACCGAGCTGCAATGGTGGCACGCCATGTCGGGCGCCAATAACGAGGTCGTCGAGCAACTGGCCAAGGAATTCAACGAGAGCCAGAAGGACTACAAGATCGTCCCGGTCTTCAAGGGCACCTATCCGGAAGCGCTGAATGCCGGCATCGCCGCATTCCGCGCCAAGCAGGCTCCGGCAATCCTCCAGGTCTTCGATGCCGGCAGCGGCGTGATGATGGGGGCCGAAGGCGCGATCATGCCGGCGGCAGATGTGTTGAAGAAGGGCGGCTATACCTTCGACAAGTCGCTGTATCTGCCCGGTATCGTCTCCTACTATTCCAGGCCTGACGGGACAATGCTATCCTTCCCCTACAACTCCTCCTCGCCGATCCTTTATTATAACAAGGACACCTTCAAGAAGGCCGGGCTCGACCCCGAAAGCCCGCCGAAGACCTGGCCGGAGGTGTTCGACGCCGCCAGGAAGATCAAGGCGAGCGGTGCATCGGCCTGTGGCTTCACCTCCACCTGGCTCACCTGGATCCAGACCGAGAACTTTGCCGCCTGGAACAATGTCGCCTATGGCAGCAATGAAAACGGCCTCGGCGGCACCGACGTCAAGCTCGAATTCAACACGCCGCTCTTCGAAAAGCATTTCCAGGCGATCGCCGATCTCGCCAAGGACGGCACCTTCCGTTATGGCGGCCGTACATCGGAAGCCAAGCAGCTCTTCACCTCCGGAGAATGCGGCATCCTGACGGAATCCTCCGGCGGTCTCGGCGACATCGTCAAGAGCGGCATGAATTACGGTATCGGTCAGTTGCCCTACTACGACGGCGAAGGCCGGCCGCAGAATACCATCCCCGGCGGCGCCAGCCTTTGGGTTTTCGGGGGCAAGAGTGATACGGAATACAAGGGTATCGCCGAATTCTTCCACTTCCTCTCGCAGACCAAGATCCAGTCACGACTGCACCAGGTCTCCGGCTACCTGCCGGTGACGATGGCGGCCTATGAGGAGACGAAGAAGTCCGGCTTCTATGAGAAGAACCCCGGCCGCGAAACGCCGATCCTGCAGATGCTCGGCAAGGCGCCGACCGCCAACTCCAAGGGCGTGCGCCTGGTCAACCTGCCGCAGGTGCGCGACATCATGAACGAGGAGTTCGAGGCAATGCTGGCCGGCAAGGAAGACGCAAAGACGGCGCTCGACAAGGCCGTCCAGCGTGGCAACGCCGCCATCCAGCAGGCCATTGGCAATTGACGCATTGATGCGGTCCGGCCCGCAGCTGTTATGGCTGCGGGCAATTTCCCTGCCCTAGGAGATCGCTGTGCAGCGCGTTGTCTTTCCCAACAAGATCCTTCCCTATCTCCTTGTCGCTCCGCAGATCATTCTGACGGTGGTCTTCTTTTTCTGGCCGGCGAGCCAGGCGCTATACCAGTCGATGCAGCGAGAAGACCCCTTTGGGCTGAAGAGCAGCTTTGTGGGGCTCGCCAATTTCCGCGCGGTGCTGTCCGACGAGACCTATCTGCATTCCCTGCAGGTGACGGTGATCTTCAGTGTATCGACGGCGCTGCTGTCGATGATCGTCGCGCTGGCGCTCGCGACCGCCGCCGACAAGGTGGTGCGCGGGCAGACCCTCTATCGCACGCTGCTGATATGGCCCTATGCGGTCGCGCCCGCCGTCGCCGGCATGCTGTGGCTCTTTATGTTCAATCCAGCGATGGGCACCCTCGCCTACATTCTCCGCCGCAACGGCTTTGCCTGGGACCCGCTATTGAACGGCGATCAGGCCATGGTGCTGGTGATCGTTGCCGCCGCCTGGAAGCAGATCAGCTACAATTTCCTGTTCTTCGTTGCCGGCCTGCAGGCAATCCCCAAATCGCTGCTCGAAGCTGCCTCCATCGACGGCGCGCGCGGCAACCGGCGCTTCTGGACGATCGTCTTTCCGCTGCTGGCGCCAACGACCTTCTTCCTGCTGGTGGTCAACACCGTCTACGCCTTCTTCGACACCTTCGGCATCATCCATGCCGTCACCGGCGGCGGACCGGCAAAGGCGACGGAGACCCTCGTCTACAAGGTCTATAATGACGGCTTCGTCAATCTCAACCTCGGCTCCTCGGCGGCGCAGTCCGTGATCCTCATGGTGATCGTCATCGCGCTCACGGCCTTCCAATTCCGCTTCGTCGAGAAGCGCGTGCATTATGCGTGAGGCGAGCCGATGATCGAAAAACGTCCCGTCGCCAATCTCGTCGGCCATCTGATGCTGATCCTCGGCAT
Source organism: Martinezella rhizogenes (assembly GCF_000799715.1). GTDB lineage: Bacteria > Pseudomonadota > Alphaproteobacteria > Rhizobiales > Rhizobiaceae > Rhizobium > Rhizobium rhizogenes_C. The sequence continues at coordinate 359,673 of NZ_JUHG01000017.1, read as the reverse complement.
CATCATCGTCGCCTTCCCAATCTATTACACCTTCGTCGCCTCGACGATGACATCGGCCGAGATTCTGAGGCCGCCGATCTCGCTGCTGCCGGGAGGGCATTTCGCCGAGAACTATGGGGAAGCACTCTCCGGTGGCGTCGAGCGGGTGGTCGGCGTCAGCCTGCCGCGCATGCTCTGGAACACGTTTGTCGTGGCGATCGTCATCGCCGTCGGCAAGATCGCGATCTCCTTCCTGTCTGCCTTCGCGATCGTCTTCTTCCGCTTTCCGCTGCGGATGGTGTTCTTCTGGATGATCTTCGTGACGCTGATGCTGCCGGTGGAAGTCCGAATCCTGCCGACCTACAAGGTCATCGTCGATCTCGGCATGATCGACACCTATGCCGGCCTGACCCTGCCGCTGATGGCATCGGCAACGGCCACCTTCCTGTTCCGGCAATTCTTCCTGACGGTTCCCGGCGAATTGCTGGAAGCCGCCCGCATCGACAATGCCGGCCCCTTCCGCTTCATGCGCGATATCCTGCTGCCGCTATCGAAGACCAATATCGCCGCCCTGTTCGTGATCCTCTTCATCTATGGCTGGACCCAATATCTGTGGCCGCTGCTCGTCACCAACGACGCCAAGATGTCGACGATCATCATCGGGCTCAGGAAAATGGTGGATTTCGCCGATGCGGCGACGCCGTGGAATTTCGTGATGGTGACGGCGATCCTGGCGATCATTCCGCCCATCATCGTCGTGGTGCTGATGCAGCGCTGGTTCGTCAAAGGTCTTGTGGAGACGGAGAAATAATGGCTGGGATCACCCTCAAGGATGTCCGCAAAACCTATGGCGGCGGCATCGACGTCATCAAGGGCGTGTCGCTCGATATTGCCGACGGCGAACTTGTCGTGCTGGTTGGGCCTTCCGGCTGTGGCAAGTCCACGCTTCTGCGCATGATTGCCGGGCTGGAAAGCATCACATCGGGCACGGTGTCGATCAATGATCGCGTGGTCAATGAGCTGGAACCATCGGACCGCGACATTGCCATGGTCTTCCAGAACTATGCGCTTTATCCGCATATGACCGTGCGCCAGAACCTCGCCTATGGTCTGAAAAACCGCAACATGCCGAAGGACGAGATCGAGCGGCGGATCGACAAGACAGCCCGCTCCCTGGAGATAGAGCAATTCCTGGAGCGCAAGCCGCGCCAATTGTCCGGTGGCCAGCGGCAGCGCGTCGCCATGGGCCGCGCCATCGTGCGCGAGCCGGCGGCCTTCCTATTCGACGAGCCCCTCTCCAATCTCGACGCCAAGCTGCGCGTGCAGATGCGCGTCGAGATCAAGCGGCTGCAACGATCGCTGGCGACCACCAGCGTCTATGTCACGCATGACCAGATGGAGGCGATGACGCTGGCCGACCGGCTGGTGGTGCTGAATGGCGGCCGGATCGAGCAGGTCGGCACGCCCATCGAACTCTACGAGCGCCCGGCCACGACCTTCGTCGCGACCTTCATCGGCTCGCCGTCGATGAACCTCCTGAAGATTACGGAGAAAAGCGGCCTTGCTCTTTCAGCGGGCGCCGGCCCCGTCGGCAACGACACGACCATCGGCATTCGGCCCGAAGACCTTCATCTGGCCGAAGCTGGAAATGCCGCCGCCTTCAGCGCAAGGGTACGCGTCCAGGCGGTGGAGCTGGTGGGCGCGGAAAGCTATGTTTACGGCATCCTTCCGGATGGCCAGACCATCGTCTTTCGCGTTTCCGGACGATCCCAGATCGCGATCGATGCCGAGCTTGTGGTTGCCGCTTCCGCCAATGCCCTGCATTTCTTCGACGGCGAGGGAAACAGGATAGAGCCCGCATAAACGGTTCAAACCTTGGGACGACGCTGTTGGAGAATGTCGTTTCGTAGGCGTATCGGCTTTCCATGTCACGCTCCGTCATTTATGACGAATTTATGACAACGCATGTTTGGAGCGCCGACAGTGAACTGGTTTCGTAAATTGATGCCGCGGGAAGATCGCTTCTTTGATCTCTTCGAGCGGCATTCTCGCACCGTCGTCGGCGCGGCCGAAGCTTTGAACGAATTGCTGGCCGGCAAGGACACGGAGCAACATTGCCAGCGTATCGTCGCGCTCGAGAACGAAGCCGATGAGATTGCCCGCGAAGTGCTGCTCGCCGTGCGGCGCAGCTTCATCACGCCCTTCGATCGGGGTGATATCAAGGACCTGATCATGTCGATGGATGATGCCATCGACATGATGCACAAGACGGTCAAGACCATCCGGTTGTTCGAACAGACGAGTTTCGATCCCAGAATGCAGGAGATGGGGGCTGCGATCGTCCAGGCCGCCAAACTGGTGGCCGAGGCAATCCCGCTGCTCGATCGCATGGGCGCCAACTCGGCCCGCCTCAGCGTGCTCACCGAAGAAGTGGTGAAAGTCGAGGGCCGTTCCGACGAGTTGCATGAGCAGGGTCTCAAGGATCTCTTCCGCCGTCATGGCGGGTCGAACCCCATGGCCTATATCATCGGCAGCGAGATCTATGGCGAGCTGGAGAAGGTGGTCGACCGCTTCGAGGACGTCGCCAACGAGATCAGCGGCATCGTGATCGAGAACGTCTGATGGAGGCCACCCTCGCCCTTCCGCTGCTGGCGGGCCTGATTGCCGTCGCACTGTTCTTCGACTTTCTCAACGGGCTGCACGATGCGGCCAATTCGATCGCCACCATCGTCTCCACCCGTGTCCTGCGGCCGCAATATGCCGTGATGTGGGCCGCCTTCTTCAATTTCATCGCCTTCCTGTTCTTCGGCCTGCATGTGGCCGAGACCCTCGGCACCGGCATTATCGATCCGGGCATCGTGACGCCGCAGGTCATCTTCGCCGCGCTGATGGGCGCCATCGTCTGGAATATCGTCACCTGGATATTCGGCATTCCATCGAGTTCGTCGCACGCGCTGGTCGGCGGCCTGGTCGGCGCCGGGCTGGCGAAGACCGGCACCAGCGCGATCGTCTGGACTGGCCTGCTGAAAACGGCGGGCGCCATCGTCCTGTCGCCGCTGCTGGGCTTCGTGCTCGCGCTTCTCCTCATCTTGTGCGTGACCTGGATCTTCGTCCGGCAGACGCCCTTTGCCGTCGACAGTACCTTTCGCGTGCTGCAATTCGTCTCCGCCTCGCTCTATTCGCTCGGCCATGGCGGCAACGACGCCCAAAAGACGATGGGGATCATCGCCGTGCTGCTCTATTCCCAGGGCTACGGCGGCGGGGAATTCCATGTGCCGCTCTGGGTGGTGCTGTCCTGCCAATCCGCCATGGCGCTCGGAACCCTGTTCGGCGGCTGGAGGATCGTGCATACGATGGGTTCCAAGATCACCAAGCTCAATCCGATGCAGGGTTTCTGCGCCGAGACCGGCGGCGCGATCACCTTGTTTGCGGCGACATGGCTTGGCATTCCGGTCTCGACGACCCACACGATCACCGGAGCCATCATCGGCGTCGGCGCCTCCCGGCGTCTTTCCGCCGTGCGCTGGGGGCTCGCGGGCAATATCGTCATCGCATGGGTGGTGACACTGCCTGCCGCCGCCGCGATTTCCGCGCTGGTCTATTGGATCATGAATTGGGTGGGCTGAACGCCCACCCAAAGGCTTAGTGCCTTTTCCGTGACGGCGGCTCTCTCGACGCATCCACCAATCGCAACTCTGAAATCGGTGCTTTCTTGGGCAATACCAGTCGCTCACCAGCCCACTCACACCCTATGTGATCAATTAATATGCATGCCACGGGCACGCTCAAAACTTATGCGGAATTTCCACGGGAGCTGCTTGACAGACCGAGCTCTGCACGTTCTTAATGTGACCACTGATGCAAACATATACCAGTATATTGGTTGACCATCGGAGCGTCGTTCGCCCCGGCTGACACGCAAAAAGCTCCGATCCGTTGAATACGCACCGCGCCTTCCGAAAGCCCAGATCTGGCTTCCGGAGCGATGCCGCAATGCAAAGTAACGTCCGCACACCAAACGAAAATCCATAAGGGGAACTTCATGCGACGCCTGCTTTCCATGTCCCTCGCCCTGGTCCTCACCGCAAGCGCCGCCTATGCCGCGCCGGTCGAAGGCGGCAAGATCAATCTCATCGTCCAGCCGGAACCGCCGGGGCTGATGATCGGCATCGTCTCGAACGGTCCAAGCGGACTTGTTGGCGGTGAAATCTATGAAAGTCTGCTGCGCTACGACGACAAACTGCGGCCAATGCCTTCATTGGCGAAATCATGGGAAATCTCATCCGACGGGCTGACCTACACCTTTCACCTGCAGGATAATGTGAAATTCCATGATGGGCAGCCGATGACGTCAGCGGACGTCCTGTTTTCTGTGAAAGACTTCCTGCCCAAAACACTTGCGAAGCACCGAAATACGATGGCCCGCGTGGAAAGCGTGACCGCGCCGGATGACAAGACGGTCGTCTTCAAGCTCAAGCAGCCCTTCGAGCCATTCATCCGCGCCATGGATTACGGCGCAATGCCCATCATCCCAAAACATATCTATGAGGGCACGGACTACATGACCAATCCGGCCAACGAAAAGCCGGTCGGGACGGGGCCGTTCAAATTCGTTGAATGGAAAAAGGGCAGCTACATCAAGCTGGAGAAGAACAAGGACTATTACATCAAGGGTAAGCCCTATCTTGACGAAGTCTACTACCACATCATCCCGGACGCAGCATCCAGATCGGTTGCCTACGAGACGGGAAAGGTCGATGTCCTGCCCGGCGGATCGGTGGAGAATTTCGACGTTCCCAGAGTGTCCGCCCTTCCCAATACCTGCGTGACGCAGAAGGGATGGGAGTTTTATTCGCCTCTTTCGTGGTTGTGGCTGAACAACCGTACCGCCCCCATGGACAATCCGAAATTCCGTCAAGCGATCATGTATGCGCTCGACCGAGGATTCGCGCGCGATGCCCTGTGGAATGGGATGGGTAAGGTTGCGACCGGGCCCTTCTCGTCCGGATTGCCCTTCTATGCGCAAGGCGGCCCGGAATACCCCTATGATCCTGACAAGTCCAAGGCACTGCTGAAAGAGATCGGCTACGACGGCAAACCGCTTCGGCTTCTCCCCTTGCCATATGGCGAAACCTGGCAGCGTTGGGCGGAGGCCGTGAAGCAGAACCTTGCGGATGTCGGCATCCCGGTCGAAATCGAGGCCACAGACGTGGCGGGTTGGAACCAAAAGGTCAGCAACTGGGATTACGACCTGGCATTTACCTACCTTTACCAGAATGGCGATCCGGCGGTTGGCGTCGAGCGCAATTACAAGTCTGCGCAGATCGCCAAGGGCTCGCCCTGGAACAATGTCGAAGGCTATAGCAACGCGGATGTGGACAAGCTTCTCGATCAAGCGGCATTTGCGTTTCCGGCGGAGAAACGAAAGGTCCTCTACGATCAGGTACAGGCGAAACTACAGGAAGATGTGCCCGTGGCCTGGCTTCTCGAACTCAGCTTCCCGACGATCTACAACTGCAAATTCAAGGATCTGATCACCACCGGCATGGGTTTGAACGATTCCCTTCGCGACACCTACATCGAGCAGTGAATTGCTGCGCGAGATATGTCTCGCGCAGCTCTCCCGCAACGCATGGAAACCTAACCAGGGGGCTGTTATGGTGCGCTTCGTGACAGGACGATTGCTAAAGGCTGCTGTCATCCTGATCTGCATAACAATTCTGAACTTCCTCCTCATTCATGCCGCCCCGGGTGATCCCGCGGTGGTCATGGCGGGAGAAGCCGGCGATGCCGATGCCACCTTCCTGCAACAATTGCGGGAGCGCTTTGGACTTGACCAGCCGCTTTATGTACAGCTCTGGATCTATGTCTCATCCGTGATGCGGCTCGATCTGGGCTATTCCTACCGCCAGCAGCTCCCGGTTATCCAGCTGATCGCGGATCGCCTTCCGGCGACGCTTCTTCTCTCCCTCACCGCCTTCGTCATTTCATTGGGGCTCGGCATTCTAGCCGGAGCCGTCGCCTCGGCTAGACAGGGGCGTTGGTCGGATACGATCATCTCGCTGGTAGCGCTTATCTTCTATGCCACCCCCCTCTTTTGGCTGGCACTGATGGCGGTGCTTTTGTTTTCCGTGCAGCTCGGCTGGCTGCCCGGCTTCGGTTACGAGACAGTCGGCGCCGATTACACGGGCCTTACCCGCGCCTTCGATATTCTTTATCACCTCATCTTGCCTGCCCTGACGCTCGGGCTGTTTTTTATGGCTGTCTATGCGCGTATGACGCGTGCCTCGATGCTGGAAGTGAGCAGCATGGATTTCGTCAAGACGGCAAAGGCCAAGGGACTGCGCCCCGCCGTCATCCAGCGCCGCCATGTCCTACGCAATGCCATCCTCCCGGTCGTGACCCTTGCCGGCCTTCAGGCCGGGCAGCTTGTGGGCGGCGCGGTGTTGATCGAGACCGTCTTCGCCTGGCCGGGCATTGGGCGCCTGATGTTCGATGCGCTATCGCAGCGCGACTATAACCTGCTCCTCGGCGTCTTCATCGTCTCCGCCGCCATGGTGCTTCTCTTCAATCTGATTACCGATGTGCTCTATCGCATCGTCGATCCGCGTATCCGGGTGACGTCATGAAGGATTTCTGGAAACGCTTCTCCCGCAACAAGGGCGCCGTCATCGGTCTCCTTATTCTATTCGCTGTTATCGCCCTTTCGATTGTCGCTCCATTTCTCTACCCGAAATCGCCCTGGGCCATGGTGCAACGGCCTTTCCTGGCACCTTTCACCATGGATCGGTTCCCGTTGGGAACCGATCCGATGGGCCGCGATCTCGCCTCCGGCCTCGCCCATGGCGCGCAGGTCTCGCTGCTCGTCGGCTTCGTCTCGACCGTCGTCTCACTGCTGATCGGCATACCGATCGGCGCGATCGCCGGCTATTTCGGCGGTTGGGTGGACGATTGTCTGATGCGCTTTACTGAATTCTTCCAGAGCGTGCCAAGCTTCGCGCTCGCCGTCGTGCTGGTCGCCATCTTCCAGCCATCCATCGCATCGATCGTGGTGGCGATCGCCGTGGTGTCCTGGCCGCCGGTCGCCCGGTTGCTGCGCGGCGAGGTGATGTCGCTCAGATCACGGGAGTTCGTCGAGGCAGCAGTGCTCTCCGGCCAGACGCACGCAACCATCATCTGGCGGCAGATCTTGCCCAACACGCTGTCTCCTATCATCGTGCTTGCCTCGATGATGGTGGCGGCAGCCATCCTCATCGAAAGCTCGCTGTCTTTCCTCGGGCTTGGTGACCGCAACGTCATGTCCTGGGGCTATATCATCGGCGCCGGCCGCACGGTGATCCGCCAGGCCTGGTGGGTCAGCTTCTTTCCGGGGCTTGCCATCCTGCTCACCGTGCTCGCCCTCAACCTCGTCGGTGAAGGGCTGAACGATGCCCTCAATCCGCGCCTCGCGCGCCGTGGAAAGTGAAGGCATGATGACCGAAGAGATATCTTTCGACGTCGACATCCATCCGGACCGCATCGAACGCGGCGAACCGGTAGTGCATATCGACCGGCTGAGCATCGCGCTGCCGGAAGGCGCGGACCGGCCCTATGCGGTGGACCGCGTCAGCTTCCGGCTGCATCCGGGAGAAATGCTATGCGTCGTCGGCGAGAGCGGTTCCGGCAAGTCGATGTCGGCCAACGCGCTGATGGGACTTCTGCCCGAAACGGTTCGCGTCGCTCAAGGACGCATCCTGCTTGACGGCGTCGACCTCCTACAACTGCAACCCGAACAGCTTTACGGCATCCGCGGCCGGCGCGTGGCGATGATCTTCCAGGAGCCGATGTCGGCGCTGAACCCGCTGATGAAGGTGTCGGCGCAAATCGAAGAGGTGTTTGAGGCACATGGGCTGCTGACCCCCAGGGAGCGCAAGGCGAGAGCGCTCGATCTGCTCACCGAGGTCGGCCTGCCGGACCCTGTGCGTGCCGCGGGCTCCTATCCATTCCAGCTCTCCGGCGGTCAGCGGCAACGCGTCATGATCGCCATGGCACTGGCGCTGGAGCCGCAGGTGCTGATCGCCGACGAGCCTACGACCGCGCTCGACGTCACCACCCAGGCGCAGATATTGCAACTGATCCGCCGCCTGCAGACCGAGCGCAACATGGCGGTGATGTTCATTACCCATGATTTCGGCGTGGTGGCTGAGATCGCCGATTATGTCACCGTCATGCAACTCGGCCGTATCGTCGAGCAAGGCCCGGCGGAGGACGTGCTGTATTCGCCACGGCATCCCTATACGAGAAAGCTGATCGCCGCGATCCCGAAGCCGAGCGGTGGCAGCGTCTCTCAGCCGCAACGCGAAACGGTATTGTCGGTCGAAAATCTCACCAAGATCTATCGCATGGGCGGTGGGCTGTTTTCGAAACCTAAATCCGTCGATGCGGTCAAAGGCGTGACCTTCACCTTGGGGCGCGGCGAGACGCTCGGCATTGTCGGGGAAAGCGGCTCCGGTAAGTCATCGGTCGGGCGCTGTCTCGTGCGCCTTCAGGACCCGGATGGCGGCCGCGTTCTGCTCGGCGGCAAGGACATGGCACATTTGAAGGGCGCAGAGCTGCGCGCCATGCGCCGACGCATGCAGATGATCTTCCAGGACCCCTTCTCGTCGCTCAATCCGCGCGAAAAGGTCGGGCGGATTATCGCCGACGGTCCGATCGCCTATGGCGAAAACGAGAAAAAGGCGCTGACACGCGCCGCCGAACTGATGGAGATGGTTGGTCTTGATCCGAAGGGTGCGAACCGGTTCCCACATGAATTTTCCGGTGGCCAACGTCAGCGGATCGGCATCGCGCGGGCGTTGGCGCTTGAGCCTGAAATCATCATCGCCGACGAGGCGGTATCCGCGCTCGACGTGTCCATCCAGGCGCAGGTGCTGGAGCTTCTGGGCAAGCTGAAGAAGGAGCTCGACCTATCGCTGGTTTTCATCACGCATGACTTGCGCGTCGCCGCGCAAATCTGCGACCGTGTCATGGTGATGCAGAAGGGTCAGGTGGTCGAACTTGGCACCGGTGCGGAAATCTTCACAACGCCAAAACATGCCTACACCCAGAGCCTGATCGAGGCGATCCCCGGTCGGGACCGGGGATCGCGGATGATGTCAAAACATGCTTGAATTTGAACGGACGGCTGAAGAGCCAAAGGAGCCACTGCACATGCGTATCATGTCCAATTCCATCGAAGGCCGGGACATCGCCTATCAGATGCATCCCAACGTCAACCTGCGCAAATATGAAAAGACCGGCGGTCTGGTGATCGAATCCGGCGACGGCATCTATGTCACCGACAACAATGGAAAACGCTATATCGAGGGCATGGCCGGCCTGTGGTCCGTGGCGCTCGGCTTCGGCGAGAAGCGCCTGGCGGAAGTCGCCAAGGCTCAGATGGAGAAGCTGCCCTACTACCACACCTTCTCCTACAAGACCCATGGTCCTTCGATCGATCTTGCCGAACTGCTCATCAAGATCGCGCCGGTACCGATGTCGAAGGTTCACTTCACCTCCTCCGGCTCCGAAGCCAACGATCTCGCCTGCAAGATGGTCTGGTATCGCTCCAATGCGCTCGGCAACAAGGACAAGAAGAAGATCATCGGCCGCATCAAGGGCTATCACGGCGTCACGATCGCGGCCGCATCGATTACTGGCCTGCCACGCAACCACGAAAGCTTCGACCTGCCGCTCGACCGGATGGTCCATACATCCTGCCCGTCCTATGTGCATTTCGGAAAGGACGGCGAAAGCGAAGCCGATTTCACGGCTCGGATCCTCACCGATCTGGAAGAGCTGATCCTCAAAGAAGGTCCCGAAACCATCGCCGCCTTCTGGGGTGAGCCGGTCATGGGCGCCGGCGGCGTTCTGGTTCCCCCTGCCGGTTACTGGGAAGGCGTGCAGGCGATCCTGAAGAAATACGATATCCTGCTGGTCGCCGACGAGGTGATCTGCGGTTTCGGCCGCACCGGCAAGATGTTTGCCTGCGAGACCTACGATATCAAGCCGGACGTACTGATCGTCTCGAAACAGATCTCGTCCTCCTACATGCCGCTTTCGGCGATCATCATGAACGACGCCTTCTATCAGCCGATCGCCGACGAATCCGAGCGCATCGGCGTATTCGGCCACGGCTTCACGGCTTCGGGGCATCCGGTTGCAACGGCGGTTGGGCTTGAGAATCTGAAGATCATTCAGGAGCGCGATCTGGTCGGCAATGCCGCGCGCCTGGAGGAGAAATTCCTCGGCCGGCTTGCGGAGCTTGCAAAACACCCATTGGCGCATTCGTCGCGCGGCGTCGGGCTCATTGGCGCGCTGGAAATCAAGCCGTGGGACGACGCCAAGCCTGGCGATGCGGCCGCTGCCGTTTCGGCGGCCCTTGAGGAAGAGGGTGTGATCTCGCGCAATATCGGCGAAGCGCTTTGCTTCTGCCCGCCGCTGATCATCACCGCCGAGCAGATCGACGACATGTTCAATGCCGTCGGTCGCGCGCTCGACGCGGTCGAAAAAACAAGAGCCTGATGGGGATTTGGCAATCATGGATACATCGGTCAAAACAGATCTCGGCGAAATGAGTGCCGCGGAACTGTCAGCGCTTTTCGCATCCGGACGGGCTTCCCCCGTGGAGGCCGCCAAGGCCTCGCTTGAGCGCATCGAGCGCTTCAATCCGTCGGTCAATGCCTTTGCCTATGTCGTGCCGGAGATGGCGCTAGTGGCCGCCAGGGAATCGGAGGCTCGCTGGCAGAAAGGCGAGCCACTCAGCCCCATCGACGGCGCCCCGACCACCATCAAGGAGCTGACGCCCGTCAAGGGTATTCCATGGCGGCGCGGCTCGGCGCTCGGCTCGAAGGAACCTTCCGAGAAGGAATTCCTGATCATGAAGCGCCTGCGCGGTGCCGGGGTCACCATTCTCGGCACCACCGCCTCGCCAGAATTCGGCTGGAAGGGCGTCACCCACGGCCCCGCATTCGGCAACACGCTCAATCCATGGCGTACCGATCGCGCCTCCGGTGGCTCATCAGGTGGTGCGGCGGTGGCTGCCGCGCTCAATATGGGCGTGCTGCATGAGGGCTCCGACGGTGCCGGATCGATCCGCATTCCCGCATCCTTCTGCGGCGTATTCGGCATCAAGCCGACCTATGGCTGGATACCGTCCGATACGCCCTCGCCGCTGTTCGAACTCGCCCATCGCGGCCCGCTGACACGCACCGTGGAAGATGCGGCGCTGTTCCTCAACGCCACCACCGGGCCGACGCCGGATGCCATGTACGGCTACTGCCCCACGCCCGTTCCGGACTGGCGGGAAGTCATCCAAGGTGCCGACGTCAAGGGGCTGAAGATCGGCTACACCCGCAATCTCGGCTACGCGCAAGTCCAGCCGGAGGTAGCGGCCGCCATCGAGCGGGCGGCATCCCGCCTGGCCGAGATGGGCGCCATTGTCGAGGAGGTCGATCCCGGCTTTTCCAATCCGCAGGACGCGCTGCTGGCCCTCTGGTATGCGGCGGAAGCGCGGACGGTGGATCTTGCCAATCCCACCGAGGAACAGAAAAAGTTGATGGATCCCGGCCTTCTGCGCATTCACGCCAAGGGCAGCGCTTTGACCGCGATCGACTATGTGATCGCGGAACAGGTGCGGGCCGACCTCAAGGTGAGGATGGCGCGGTTCCACGAAACATATGATGCGCTGATGCTGCCGACCATGCCGACGACAGCCATTGAGGCCGGTGTCGATTTCCCTGGCGGTATCGAAGGCAAGGACTGGTCGGATTGGTCGCCATTCACCTATCCCTTCAACATGACGGGACAGCCGGCCGTTTCGGTTCCCTGCGGCTTCGACGCGGGCGGCCTGCCGATCGGGCTGCAATTTGTCGGCCCACGCTATCGCGACGATATCGTGCTGAAACTTGCCGCCGCCTATCAGGCGGCCTTTCCGGAAAAATTCCCTTCGGCGCCCCGCGCGCTGTAGTGGTATTTCAGCAGATAAACCTCCCTTTCACGATCGTGGAGAGGAAGGCCGGTCGGGCGCGGATGTGGGGCATCCGCGCCCGACCCAGAGCACACAAAAACAGAGGAAACCCATGTTACGCAGTTCCACCCGCGATGCCGGTATCGGTGCCGAATTGAAAACGGATGCGGCGGCCATACCCGCCGATCAAGCCGAAGCCATCGCCCGCGACAAATATGGGCTGGACGGCCGTGTCGAATGGCTGTGGGGAGAAAAGGATTCGAACTATCGGCTAACGTTGCCGGACGGGCGGGAATATCTCTTCAAGGTCCTCAATCCCGCCGAAGATCCCGGCATGACCTCGATGCACAGCCAGGCACTGCTGCATGTCGAGGCTGTCGATCCCGGTATCCCGGTGCAGCGCATCATTCGCACGCTGGATGGCGAAGCGGATTTCCGTATGACCGACGCGGACGGTGGCACACGCGGCGTGCGGATGGTGACCTTCCTGCCGGGCATCGCCCAGAAGGCTGCACCGCATTCTCCAAGACAGCGCCGCAATGTCGGCGCGCTGCTGGCGCGTATGCAGATAGCACTTGCCAGCTTCGCGCATCAGGCGGCCGGTCACCGCATCACATGGGATATGCAGCACGCCATCGGCGTGCGCGATCTGCTGTCGGTCTTCTCCGATCCGGAGCAGCGCCGCCGGTTGGAAACGGCAATGGACAATTTCGAAAAACAGATCCTGCCCGTCATGGCCTCGCTCCCTGCGCAGGTGGTGCATAATGATTTCAACATGGAGAACATCCTCGTCGATCCCGACACACCGGAGACGGTCAGCGGCATCATCGATTTCGGCGACATGGTACATGCGCCCAGAGTGTTCGATGTCGCGGTGGGAGCCGCCTACCAGATGGGCGACGCCGCGGACCCGGTCGAGGCGATCTGCGATTTCCTCGAGGAATATTCGACGCTTATCAGCCTGACAGAACAGGAGATTGCGGCCATCTATCCCGCCATCCTCACGCGCATGGTCATGCGTCTCGCCATTCCGCAGTGGCGGGCCGGGCTCTTCCCGGAAAACCGGGACTTCTATGTCCGCAACAGCCCGACAGTCTGGGCACAACTCGCCCGCCTCGACGCCATTCCGGTCGAAACAATCGTCGCGCGGCTCACCGCAGCCTGCCAGCAAGGAAACAGACAGCCATGACGCCCCCCGAAACCGCAAAAACCGCGCCCGTCATGATCAACGGTTTTGACGCGTCGAAACTGGCCACCCTGCCCGAACGCGAACGCCGGATGGTGGAGCGGCGGCAAGCTCTGCTCGGCCCCTCCTACCGGCTGTTCTACGACAATCCGCTGCATGTGGTGCGCGCGGAGGGCGTATGGCTCTATGACGCGGATGGTGAGGCGCATCTCGACGTCTACAACAACGTACCCTCGGTCGGCCATTGCCATCCGCGTGTCGTGGAAGCCGTCGCCCGGCAGGCCGCCATCCTCAACACGCACACGCGCTATCTGGACGACACCATCCTCGATTATTCCGAGCGGTTGCTCGCCACCTTCCCCGACGAGATCGAGCGGGTGATGTATACCTGCACCGGCAGCGAGGCGGTCGATCTGGCCTTGCGCATGGCCCGTCACCATACCGGCGGAACGGGCATCATCATCACCGAGAACGCCTATCATGGCGTCACCACTGCCGCCGCCGAGATTTCACCGTCGCTGGGCGCCGGCGTTCCGCTTGGCCCGCATGTGATGACCGTTCCAGCGCCGGACGCCTATCGCGCCGAAGGCCGTGACGTGGGGAACGCGCTTGCCGAGGACGTGAGCAAAGCAATCGCCTTCATGCGCCGCCACGGCATCCGCCCCGCTGCCTTCATCGCCGACAGCATCTTTTCGACGGACGGTATCCTGCCGGATCCGGCGGGCTTCCTGCAAAAGACGCTCGCCGTGGTCCATGAGGCCGGCGCGCTTTATATCGCCGATGAGGTCCAGCCCGGCTTCGGCCGCACCGGCTCTCACATGTGGGGCTTCATGCGCCATGGGATCGTGCCGGACATCGCCGTGATGGGCAAGCCGATGGGCAACGGCATGCCGATCGCCGCCGCCGTGATGAAGGCCGAGGTCCAGGAACGGTTCGGCAAGGACGTCCGCTACTTCAACACCTTCGGCGCCAATCATGTCTCGATCGCCGCAGCCAGCGCCGTACTGGATGTCATCCGCGACGAGAAGTTGATGGAGAACGCCGCCACGACCGGCGAGCACATGCTTGCGGGCATGCGGGCGCTGCAAGGGAAGTTCGCCTGCATTGGGGATGTCCGAGGCGCGGGCCTGTTCCTCGGGCTGGAATTCGTCAAGGATCGCGAAAGCCGCACGCCGGATGGAGCGCTGGCGCTCGCCGTCGTCAATGGGCTTCGAGCTCGCCGCGTGCTGATCAGCGCCGCCGGAATCCACGGAAACGTCCTGAAAATCCGGCCGCCCTTGCCATTTTCGCGCAAACACGCCGATATCTTTCTGGAAACGCTGGAGAGCGTGCTTACAGACATTGTATGAAGAACAGGCCGGGGCCAGCCGGATGATAAAACCAAAATATCTGGGAGAGGAGACCATTTCGGGTGAATGCGCGCATCAAGCGGCCTGAGTTACGGCCTGACGGCAACGGTCAGCCAAAAGCACAATGGGCCTACAACGTCATACGTGACGCCATCATCACCATGGCGCTCGAGCCGGGAACCATGCTGAGTGAGAAGGAGACCTGCGCAAAGCTCGGTATCTCCCGAACTCCCATGCGCGAAGCCGTGCTGCGGCTCGCCCAGGAGGGACTGGTCAATGTCGTTCCGAGCGGCGGCACCTTCATCAGCAAGATCTCCGTTCGTGGCGTCATCGAAGGGCAGATCGTCCGCTCCAGTCTGGAACTGCGGATGGTCCGCCTCGCCGCCCGGACCTATGATCCGGTCTTCGAAAAGGATTTCGATCTCCTGATGTTCCGGCAGGCAGACGCCGCCAAGCGGCAGGACTACGACGAAGCCTTTTCCGTCGACAACGCCTTTCATCAGCTGATCAGCAGGGCTGCGGGCTTCCCCAATGTCTGGCACACGATCCGCAACGCCACCGGCCAGCTCGACCGCGTCCGCCGCCGCGCCTACCCGAAGTCAGGCTATTTCGACGAGGTCGTGGAAGAACACCGCGCCATCTACGAGGCCATCCGCACGCGTAACGAGGACGAGGCCTACAGGCTATTGCGTCAACATCTCGACGATATCGAACAGGTCCTGGCCTTCGTCGTTGCTGAAGATCCGGGTATCGTCGTGCAGGAAGAAAACGCCGGCATCCTCGACGCCCTGTTGACGCCGAGGGGCTAGAGGCTGCTGCCGTGCAGCCTCTACAGGCTCTTTTCCCCTCAGCTTTTCAGCATGCGCGGATCGAGCGCATCGCGGACCGCATCGCCGAGATAGTTGACGCTCAAGACCGTCAGCGAAATGGCAAGGCCGGGCCATAGCACGCGGGACGGCGTGAGCTGCAGAAAGCTTGCGCCATCAAATAGCAGACGTCCCCATGTCGGAAAGTCCGACGGGAAGCCAAGCCCCAGAAAGCTCAGCGCGGATTCGGTGATGATCGCGGAGGCAATGCCGAGCGTTGCCGACACCATGATGGAGCTCATGACGTTCGGCAGGATATGCTTCAGGATGATCCGGTATTCCCGCATGCCGCTGCTTCTGGCCGCCATGACGAACTCCAGCCGTTTCACCGCCAGGACGTCGCCTCGCACGATGCGGGCGGTATGCATCCAGCTGGTGACGCCGATGACGAAGACGATCAGGATGAAAATTCCGGTTTCCGGGCCGAAATAGGCACGGAGCGTGTCGCGGAAGAGCATGATGATGACCAGCAACAGAGGCAGGAGCGGCAGGGCCAGAAACAGGTCCGTCAGGCGCATGAGAGGTCCGTCGAGACGCCGAAAATAGCCTGAGAGGACGCCGACCAAGGTTCCGAGCAGAAGCGCCAGCAGCATCGCGGTGATACCGACCGCCAGAGAAATACGCCCGCCCGCCATCACCTGCGCAAGCATGTCATGGCCGAGATTGTCCGTGCCGAAGGGGTGAAGGAGGGATGGTCCCTGGTTCTTGGCGCGAATGTCGATCTTGTTCGGATCGACGCTGTGGATGATTGGGCCGACATAGACGACCAGCAGGATGAATATGAAGACGATCAGGCCGGCAAAGCCGCCTCTGTGAGCGCGAAATTGCCGCCATGTGGCGGCCATGATCGAGCGTGGCGGCGCGGTCAAGGCCGCCGTCGGGATTGCTGTTACGTCAGTCATAACGGATCCTCGGGTCAAGAATGCCGTAAAGCACGTCGGCAATCAGGTTGAAGAGAACGATCAGCACCGCGAAGATGAAGGTCAGGGTCTGAACCATTGGGATATCCCCGCCCTGCACGGCCACGATCAAAAGCTGGCCAAGGCCGTTCACCCGAAAGACCTGTTCGGTGATGATGGCGCCGGAAAAAATCGTCGGCACGCCCAGCGCGATAACGGTCACGACCGGTATCAGGCTGTTGCGCAGCACATGCACCAGAAGCACGGTCTTTTCCTTGACGCCCTTGGCGCGCGCGGTACGGACATAATCCTGATGCAGGTTGTCGAGCATGGAGGCGCGCACGAAGCGGCTGATATGCGAGACGTTGTAAAGCGTCAGCACCATGACCGGCAGGAACATCTGTTTGATCTGCGCCACAAAGCTCGACCAGTCCGTCACGCGCAGATTGGTGTCGTAGACCGATGGAAACCAGTGCAAATAAGAGCTGAAGACAACGATCAGCAGCACGCCGGTGAAGAAGGTTGGCACGGAATAACCAACCATGGAAATGAAGGTGCCGATCTGGTCGAAGATCGAATATTGTTTGTAGGCGGAGAGAACGCCGATCGGGATCGCCAGCAATACGCCGAAGAGGTAGGAGAGACCCACCACCCACAATGTTTGCGGCATGCGCTGGACGACAAGATCGACCACCGGGCTGCGTGTTGCCCAGGAGAGCACCCGCAGTCTATGGCCATCACCGAACTGCCAGCCGGTGATCTGCTCGAGAATATTCAGCGGTTCATTGATGAAGAATTGATGCAACCATCTGAGATAACGGATCAGGAAGGGCTGATCGAGACCAAGTGCTGCGCGGATCTGTTCGCGGACCTCCGGCGGGATCGTCAGCGGCAGATCGCCGGTCGGATTATTGGGCGCGAGGTCGAGAAGAGCAAAAATGACAAAGCTGATAACAAGCAATGTCGGCACGGCAAAGAACAGCCGTCGCAGGGTAAAGTTAAACATCGGAATGTCTCCAGTCCTTCAGGCGACGCAAAACGCCGGCTCCGTCAGAAGACGGAACCGGCGATCGCTGCGTCTTACTTCTTGCGGGACCAGTCAGCGACGTTCCAAAGTTCGGAATCCCAACCGTTGATCCTGACGCCTTCGAGGGTGGCGGAGCGCGCCGAGACCTGGCCGCGGTAGATGAGCGGGATATGAGCGCCCTCCTCCGTCAGCATGTCATTGGCTTTCTTGGCAATTTCCGCGCGCTTGGCGAGATCGGCCGTCTTCGACAGTTCAGTGACAAGCTTCTCATATTCCGGATTGCAGTAGCGCGGCATGTTCTGCCCCTGCCAACCGTTCGAGGGGGCGGGAATTTGGTTGCACAGCCATTCCGCCAGATATTTTTCCGGGTCCGTGCCGTCGAAGTTGTTGGTGTACATCTCGACGTCGGCATAGAATTTCTGGAACGTATCCGGGCTGGCGGGATCGCCGCCGAAGAAGACGGAGGCACTGACATTGCGCAGTTCCGCGGCAACGCCGATCTGAGCCCACATGTCCTTGACCAGCGCCTGGGTGGCCTGACGCACGGAGTTGGTCGATGTCTGGTAGAGGAAGGAGAGCTTCACGCCGTTCTTGGCGCGGATGCCGTCCGAACCCTTGACCCAACCGGCCTCGTCCAGGAGCTTGTTTGCGCCATCGACATCCGGCTTCAGGCACCAGTCGTTCGCCGTCGACGCATAAACCTCCGGGCCTGGCACGATATTGCAGGTCGGCTTGCCGGCCGCGCCATATCCAGCCTCGTTGATGACGTCGCGATCGATCGCCATCGACAATGCGCGGCGAACGGCCGGGTCCGACAATGACGGATGCGGGCCGGCTTCCTTGGTCGAGCGCTTTTCGCCAAGCGACGGGTCGACGGCATAATGGTTGAGGTTGATACGTTCGACCTGTGATCCGAAGGCCGTCACAAGCTCGCCCTTGCCGGCTGCCACCATGGTTGCGAGAATTTCCGGCTCGACCTGCATGTTCCAGGCATAGTCGTATTCGCCGGTTTCAAGCACCGCGCGGGCCGCGGAGACCGCATCGCCGCCGCCTTTGAGCGTTACGGTGGCGAAGGCAGGCTTGGCCGGATCGCGGTAATTCTTGTTGGCTGTGAAGGTAATAACGTCGTTCGGCTTGAACTCCTTGACGACGAAGGGGCCGGTGCCGATCGGGCCGAAATTGGCGGATGTGCAGCCGGGAGCAGCGGCTCCGACGCAATCCTTGAACTGCGCCTTCTGGATGATGGGCGACTGGCCACCGACGAAAGCGCCATAGGGGTAATATTTCGGCTCGGTGAAGGTCATCTTGACGGTGTGGGGGTCGACGGCTTCCACCGACTTGATACCCTCATACTGCGCCTTCTGCGCGCAGCCGCCATCCGGCGCCGTGCAATACTTCCAGGTGAAGACCACGTCATCCGCAGTGAAATCCGTGCCGTCAGACCATTTGAGATCCGGCTTCAGCTTCCAGACCATGCTCGTCATATCCGGCGCAATGTCGCCGTTTTCCAAAGTGGGGATCTCCGTCACCAGCATCGGCACGAGCTTGCCCGTTTCGTCGTAGCGGGCCAGCGGTTCGATGACCATGGACGAGCTGTAGACTTCCTTGGTACCGCCGGAGAGATATGGATTGAGCGTTGAAACAGCCTGCCAGAACAGGATCTTCAGCTCGCCATCACCGCCGCGTTCCGCATGGGCGGTGGAACCTGCCATGGCGAATGCCGCAACCACGCTGGCAAGAAGGATATTGCGTCTCTTCATCTTGATTTCCCCTATGTGATTCTTGTGTGTTGAGTGATCGACGCGACATATCCCAAATGCCGCGTCGAAAAGGCTTGTTTCCGAGAGTGCCCATCCACCGAAAGGCGGCTTGTCAGGACACGAATTTGCGCAATCATGATCCTGGCCTCGGCCCGTCACAGGCCGATATCGCAGCATGCATGAATGTCGTATTGCAGGATGGAATAGGACGAGAGGTCCGCGGCGACAAAGGCCGGGAGGCTGCGTGAGCCAATGGTTTGACGACCATATAGGCTTTCGCGCCCTTTGGTTGTCCCGAACGCTTCAGGCGTAGGCCATCCACGACCGCCACCGGATCCTCGCAAATCGACAGAATGATAACCTCCTGAAATCGCTCAGTTTTTATTCTTTTAAGGCCCGACCATTTATGCGCGCTGAAACTCTCTTTGGCCGCTGCCTGCTATCATTGTTCCCGTTTATTAGCACTCGCGTTAAAGGCGATGCTCAAATTTTGAGCCATCTAAGCACAGGCCTATTTTTCGTTCAAGAATGAAAGTTGAAGCTTGCAAAATCAGATTTTCGCAGCGCAATATACCGCCATATCCCACAGACCCGGACGATTGAGGATAGACGATGCCGATATTGAACCGTGCCGCAGAGATGCAGGAAGAAGTCGCCGGCTGGCGGCGCCATTTGCATGAGACGCCGGAGCTACTCTACGATGTCCACGAGACATCAAGCTTCGTCGCGGAGAAATTAAGGGCGTTTGGCTGCGACATCGTCGAGACTGGTCTCGGCAAGACCGGCGTGGTCGGCATCATCAAGGGCAGACATGGCGACGGGCCGACGATCGGCTTCCGTGCCGACATGGACGCCCTGCCGATCACCGAAACCAGCGGCAAGCCATGGACGTCGAAAGTGCCCGGCAAGGCGCATTCCTGCGGCCATGACGGCCATACCGCCATGCTTCTGGGTGCCGCGCAATATCTGGCGGAAACCCGCAACTTCAGAGGCTCGATCGCGGTGATCTTCCAGCCTGCCGAAGAAGGAGGCGCTGGCGCGCTGGCCATGCTCGATGACGGCATGATGGACAAGTTCGGCATCAGCGAAGTCTACGGCATGCACAATTCGCCCGGCATGCCGGTCGGCAGCTTTGCGATCCGCAAGGGATCGCTCATGGCGGCGGCCGACAGTTTCGAGATCACCATCAACGGCAATGGCAGCCATGCCGCAGCCCCGCATCTCTCGATCGATCCCGTTCTGACATCCGCCCATGTGGTGATTGCCCTGCAATCGATCGTCTCGCGCGGAATGGACCCGCTGAAATCGCTGGTCATCTCCGTGACCACGACCCATGGCGGCACGGCCCATAACGTCATTCCGAGCTTCGTCACCTTGACGGGAACGGTGCGCACGCTTCTGCCCGAAACGCGCGACTTCGCCGAAAAACGCCTCAAGGAAGTGGCGCAGGCGACCGCGATGGCGCATGGCGCAACGGCGGAGGTCAACTACCATCGTGGTTACCCGGTCACCGTCAATCATGAAAACGAAACGGAATTCGCGATCGGCGTCGCAGGCTCGGTTGCGGGCGCTTCCAGCGTCGACGCCAACGTGGCGCCACGCATGGGAGCGGAGGACTTTTCCTACATGCTGGAATCGCGCCCCGGCGCCTTCATCTTCATCGGCAATGGCGACACCGCCGGCCTTCACCATCCAGCTTACGATTTCAACGACGAGGTGCTGCCCTATGGAATCAGCTATTGGGTGACGATGGCCGAAAAAGCCCTCGCCGCATGATCTGACGCGGGGGCTGAAAAGCTGGATGAAGCGAAGTTATTTATAGCTGATCGTGTTCCCGGCTCTCGGCCGATTGAAGAAATGGCGGTCGAAACTATAGCCGTTTGTTCCGGTAAAGCTTGCAAAGAGCGCCGAGACTGGCGTCGTCAATGTGTATTGCACCCGGGTTAGCACGACCTGCACGCCTACTTCCTTGATCTGCGAGGGCACATCGATCGGTGTTGCAGCTCCATAGCTAAGGGCGGACGTATTGAGAGCAGCAGACCAGTTGACCGTCGCGTTACCGCTTTTACTGATATCATCCACCGCGACCGTGATCGTGAGCCCCGTGGTATCATAAGGCTGCAGGATGAAGCTGGAACCGGAAAGAAGATTGGCGACATCGGATTTCGTCCAGGCGCCTTGCTGCGAAATCATATCCCCCGTGGTGGAAGCGATCTCATCGATCTTCCGGCTGACCGTGAGTGCGTGGCCGAGATCGACGGTTCCAACAAGCAGCAGCAGCAGGATTGGCAAGACGATTGCGAATTCCACACCCGAAGTGCCGGACCGATCGCGCGTCAGACGGTGAAGACAGAGTTCGACGAACCGGTAAATGGGCAGGCTCCGTTTCATGATCAGAAGGGCTCGTTGCGGAACAGAACGGAGGATCCGAGCAGATAGCGACCGTCGGCCATCTTGTTGCTCGAAAACGTGAAGAAGTTGACGACGGCATCCCAGGGCAGGAATGCCTGGACCAGAACGAAATCGCTGCCCTTGCCGATATTATAGGTCTCGGTGACGGCGAGATTGCCGCTGGCGTTGATGGGATTGGCACTGGTGGCGGACGATAGATTGGAGAGTATGTCGACCTTGACCAAAAGATTGGCGGAACAGCTGAACGAGAAGAGCATATCGTCGCAGATTTTGGCCTTGAAAGCGGCTTGGGTGGTCTTCGACGAGGCGACTTCTCCGGTGCGGATCATCCGGGAAATCTTTTGAACCGATGCATCCAGCGCGGAGTTGACGAAAAACATCAGCGATATCTCGATGATCGCGAATATCAACATGAACAACGGCAGAGCCAAAAGCGCAAACTCGATCGCGGCCACGCCTTTCCGATCGGCAAGGAGGCGGCGGAACGATGCAAACGACCTTCTTCGCATCATTGGGTCAGCCGAACGGAGGCAAGGTATTGCGTGAAGAGCGCCGACAGGCCGGCCGTAATATCCGTCGCAGACGACGCAGACATGAACAGACTTTTCGAGGACGCGCAGTCAGATAGCGCATAGGGGATGTAGTCCAGCCGCGAAATGCTGGTGGACACACCGCGTTCCATGGTGCCACCCCAAGTGCTTTTCCAATTGGCGCTCGCCATGCTCATGCCCACGGTTGCGTTGTAACCCCAGTCCGTGGTGATCGGCAGATATTCGGTATAAAGAACCGCCATGGTGGCGGACTGTTTTTTTATGTAATTGCACCAATCCGGATTGAGCGGTGCCACCTTCGGCTGAGATTGCGCACCACTGGTTACCCATTCGCGCTGCGATTGAACGCCGTCGGTCAACAACAGCACCAATTTAAGCGGCGACGCCGAAGAGGAGCCGTCTCCGCCTGTTCCGACTTTATTCTTCAGCGCCGCCAGCGAGACGTCAAAATAGGTATAGGTCGTCGAGGTTGCGCTTGTAAGGTCCGAATCCACGCGATTACTAGCGGCAGTGGTGTCCAGGGTTGGCGCCAAAACTTCCGTGATTGTATCGCCCAGACTGTACAGCCCGACCTTGATCCGCTCATGAGTCTTGTCATTGGTATTGATCATGTCGATCACTTCATGAACGGCATCCACGGCAACATCGGCCCGCAGCTTGATGTTCTTTGCGGTGCTATAGGCGTAATTGTTGGCGTATTTCGCACCTGCGACAGTTTGCTTATCGCCCGTATGGCAGGCGAACTGACATCCGATGCCCTTATACATGGCCTGTTGACCCGCGGTCGTCGCCGCCAGCAGCATCGACGGGGATTTGTCGATGACGATGTAGACGTTGAGGTAGGACGATGCCGGTCCCTTGACGGCGCTGGCGACGCTGACGGGAACGGTATTGATATTGGCGATCTTCATCAGGGTCGTGGGAACAGTGCCGCTCGCCGTCGCCGTTATGCGATGGTTAGTCGTATCGATTTCGATATCACCGAGAGAATAGCTGCTTTCCGTCTGAGCATGGAACCAATCGGAAACTTTTTGCTTGAGGGCATCCGTGTTACCGCCGTCGACATTCTTGACCGCGGCGATCAGGGCCGCGTCAAGATCGCTCTGCATGCTCTGCCGGACATTATAGGCCCGAATATAGTCGAAGCTGGCACCGACCGCGAGGAGCATCGGCACCATGGTGAGGGCAACAACGATGGCGACGTTGCCGCCCCTGTTTCTTCCCAGTGCACGAAATATAGCGAAGAATCGGTTGGGTAAATAATCCAGCTTCAAGAACCACCATCACTTAAATTACGAAAAAGTGATGCCACTACGAACCGATGAAGATTAATCTTTCATGGATTCTTACAAATACCGGATAAAATTATAACATTGGCAAACGACTTTCTGCGTAAATTGTATATTATATCGCATTACGTATCTTAGTAATAAGCTATACCTTGCATCTCGCAGTAGAGTTAGATGTAGCGAAAATATTCCTGTACGTGCCCTGCTGCCAAATCTGATTAATTGAGGCCCCCCGCCGCCCGCACGCCGTGGCCGTCAAGTCCGGGCTCCTGGGTCGGCGATATCGGATTGTATTGCGCGCGCATCGTATCGGCTGACTGGCGAACGACTTCGGAAATCTGCAGGAATTGCTTGGCCAGGGGGTTTGTCTTGCGCCAGATCATGCCGATTGTTCGCGAGGGCTGGGCAGTCTGGAAGCGTGCCACGGACACGGACGCCGAGCGCGTCTCCACGCCCACGGCCATTTCCGGGATCAAGGTGACGCCAATCCCGGCGCTGACCATCTGGACCAGCGTCGACAGGGAGCTGCCGTCCATCAATTCCCGCGGCAGCGCCGAGTGTATATTGCAGAACGACAAGGCCTGATCGCGAAAGCAATGCCCCTCCTCGAGCAGCAGCAGCCTCATTTCACGTAGCGCTTCACGATTGGGCACTGGCTTGCCCTCATCTTCGCCTGGCCGGACCAGCACAAAATTCTCCGAGAACAACGCAACCTCCGTCAACGACGGCTCGGAGACCGGCAAAGCGACAATTGCCGTGTCGAGCCGGCCCTCCGCCAGCTCCTGAACCAGCTTCGAGGTCAGCGTCTCGCGCACATGGATCTCAAGCCCATCATGCAGGCGGGTGAGATTGCCGATGATAGCGGGCAACAGATAGGGCGCGACCGTCGGGATAATGCCGATCCGCAGCCGCCCCACCAGCCGGTCCTGCGAGGCCCGCGCCAGATCACCCAGTTCGTCGACCGAACGCAGGATCTCGCGCACCCGCAGTGCAAATGCCTCTCCGAAGCTGGTCAGCCGGACCTGGCGCGCACCTCTTTCGAAGAGCTCCGTGCCCAGCGTTTCCTCCAGCTCCTTGATCTGCATCGACAGAGCGGGCTGAGAGATGGCACAGGCATCGGCCGCACGTCCGAAATGGCCTTGTCGTGCCAAAGCCTCGAAATAGCGGAACTGCTTCAGTGTTAGATTTGTCATAACCCTACCTTATCGCGACGATCAGAAAATCCAACTTAAATTAATGATGGGGCTTAGCTATAGTGCTTAAAGCAGAGATGAGATGCGTCACTGTCACATGCGGCCCATACAGTCGTCGCTGACAGTGCGCATTTCGTTGATGTCCAGACTATCCAGAACGCCGACGCCCCAAGCTCGTTCGCCTCAGGAAGGTCTTCCTCTGACCAGCTCAATTCAAAGAATCTCAAGGGAGAGAATTATGGATACGAAAGTCGACAACGCGGGCAAATGTCCCGTCGTGCACACGCACACGTCCCATGGCGGTCGGTCGAACCGGGACTGGTGGCCGAACCAGCTGAACCTCAAGATTCTCCATCAGAATTCCTCCCTGTCGAACCCGATGGGCACGGCATTCAACTATGCCGAGGAGTTCAAGAAGCTCGACCTGGAGGCCCTGAAGCAGGACCTCTTCGCGCTGATGACCGATTCGCAGGATTGGTGGCCGGCCGACTTCGGTCACTACGGCCCGCTTTTCATCCGCATGGCCTGGCACAGCGCTGGCACATACCGCACCGGCGACGGCCGCGGCGGCGCGGGAGAAGGCCAGCAGCGTTTCGCCCCGCTCAACAGCTGGCCGGACAACGTGAACCTCGATAAGGCACGCCGCCTGCTCTGGCCGATCAAGCAGAAATACGGCAACCAGATCTCCTGGGCCGACCTGCTGATCCTCACCGGCAACGTCGCCCTTGAATCGATGGGCTTCAAGACCTTCGGCTTTGCCGGTGGCCGCGCCGATGTCTGGGAGCCGGCGGAAGACGTCTATTGGGGCGCCGAGGATACTTGGCTTGCCGACAAGCGTTACTCCGGTGATCGCGATCTCGAAAAGCCTCTCGCCGCCGTGCAGATGGGCCTGATCTATGTCAATCCGGAAGGCCCGAACGGCAACCCCGATCCGCTTGCCGCCGCCCGCGACATCCGCGAGACCTTCGCGCGCATGGCCATGAACGATGAGGAAACCGTCGCCCTCATCGCCGGCGGGCATACATTCGGCAAGACCCATGGTGCCGGCGATGCCGCGCATGTCGGTGTCGATCCCGAGGGAGCCGGCATCGAGGAACAAGGCTTTGGCTGGACAAGCAGCTTCGGAACCGGCAAGGGCGGCGACGCAATCGGCAGCGGCCTGGAAGTCATCTGGACCACGACACCGACGAAATGGAGCAACAACTTCTTCGAAAACCTGTTCGGCTTCGACTGGGAATTGACGAAGAGCCCGGCCGGCGCGCATCAGTGGACGCCGAAGAATGCCGGCGGCGCCGGTACCGTGCCGGACGCACATGACCCGTCCAAGCGCCACGCGCCGTCCATGCTGACCACGGACCTTGCCCTGCGCATCGACCCCGCCTACGAAAAGATTTCGAGGCGCTTTTTCGAACATCCGGATCAGTTCGCCGATGCCTTTGCCCGCGCCTGGTTCAAGCTGACCCACCGCGACATGGGTCCTCGCGTACTCTATCTCGGCCCGGAGGTTCCGGCCGAGGAATTGATCTGGCAGGATCCGCTCCCGGCTGTCGATCACCCTTTGATCGACGCCAAGGACATCGCCGACCTCAAGGACAAGATCCTTGCCTCGGGACTGCCCATCTCGCAGCTGGTCTCGACTGCCTGGGCCTCGGCCTCAACCTTCCGCGGCTCCGACAAGCGCGGCGGCGCGAACGGCGCGCGCATCCGTCTTGCGCCACAGAAGGATTGGGAGGTCAACCAGCCTGCCCAGCTCGCAACCGTGCTCGCAACACTTGAGGGCATCCAGAAGGCATTCAACGATGCCCATTCTGGCGGCAAGAAGGTGTCGCTCGCGGACCTGATCGTCCTTGCCGGCTCTGCCGCTGTCGAAAAGGCTGCGAAGAATGCCGGTCACGACATCGAAGTGCCGTTCACGCCGGGTCGCGCCGACGCGACGCAGGAGCAGACCGATGTGGACTCCTTTGCCGTTCTGGAGCCAATCGCCGATGGGTTCCGCAACTATCAGAAGGGCGAATATTCCATTTCGCCCGAGGAGTTGCTGATCGACAAGGCACAGCTGCTGACGCTGACTGCGCCCGAATTGACGGTCCTGGTCGGCGGCTTGCGCGTGTTGAACGCCAATGCCGGACAGTCACAACATGGCGTTTTCACCACGCGCCCTGAAACGCTGACCAACGATTTCTTCGTCAACCTGCTCGACATGGGCACGGCGTGGAAGGCCTCCCCGGACTCGAAATTTGTGTTCGAGGGACGCGATCGCGCCACCGACGAAATCAAGTGGACCGGCACCCGTGTCGACCTCGTCTTCGGCTCCAACTCCCAGCTTCGGGCGCTTGCCGAGGTCTATGGCCAGGGCGATACGCAGGAGAAGTTCGTGCGTGACTTCGTGTCGGCCTGGACGAAGGTGATGAACGCGGATCGCTTCGATCTCGTCTGATCTCCGGACAGAAATACGCTCGGGCGCGGCTGGGTTCCAGCCGCGCCCGATTCATGTGGCGATCAAGCTTATTGCGGATTGACCGCTCGGCTAGCCAGGCGGAAAGGGCTGGATATTGTTGCGCCGATGGCATTGAAGACGAAGGCTCCGGCCTTTCCGACCGCGTTCGTTTTTCCATTCGTGCCGGCATCAAAATTCGGATTCATCGACGCCAGGGCGATGAAACGATCATGATTGCCTGGATCGGACGCTTTGAGCTCTGAAATGTCGATCAGCCGGACACCAGCTTTGACTGCCGCCTCGCGGACGAATTCTTCCCTGACATCAAGCGCACCGACGCGGGGCACGCCGCTTCCCAAAAATGTCGAGGCTTCCAGCGCGCGATCATCTCGCGAGACGAGGACCGTCAGAGGAGGAGACATTTTGCCGATCACATTCAGCTGCGAGATAAACACATCGGCATCTATATCCGGGGCCGCCAGCACCACTGCAAGCTTGGCCAGGACGTCCTCGCGGCCTTCCAGCTTCAATTGCCTGAGAGCCTCGGTGGTCAACCAGCCACCCATGCTGTGAGCGAACACCATAACTTCGCCGCGTCTGCGATCCCGCGTGAGATCGATGAGAAGCTGCGTCAAGTTATCCCGTGAAAATGTGGCTGAATCCTTATCGGCTATATAGCCTGCCAGCGCCGCTTGCGACGGCCATGAGAACAAGATCGGCACGGCCGGGAGATTTGAATCCGCTCTCAACTGAGCAAGGCGAAACAGGGATTCCTGAAAATTGTAATTATACCCGTGGACAAAGACGACAACCCGGCGCTCTCCGCCCTTGTCGGGAAGCGCCTTCAAAAAACTCTCTCGGCCGAGGACGGCCTGTCCAGTGACCGCGAATGTCTTCTGCGGGTCAGGTTTCGGGTGGGGCCATTCTATCTGGCCGCTCTTATGGGTCGGAGGGATGGAGATCGTGAACTGGGCATAGTTCGTTGAAATCGACCGTCCATTCGTGAAAATATTCTGCGCCGGATCTTTTCTTGGCCGGGTCGTTGCCGAATAGACCGTAATCGCATTCGTCGTTACCGGCGCTTTGGAAACCGTTTCCAATACATCAGGTCCTGGGCGGCTCGCACATGACGTGAGGATGGCCATTATCAGAAGCAGGCTAAATCTTTTCATTCTCTGGCCTCTGCCTCCGGTTGGTACGCAACGGCATTACCATGCACATGGGTGCCATTCAAATGATTCATTGACTCATACGTCAACGAATTGAAGCGGCCATCGAGAGACGGTCCTCTACCCAAGCCCGATGCAAGGTGTCGGCAAGGCTTCCATCATTTTCCAATCAGCAGCAAAATCCATTTTATAGGCTATTCAGCTAGGAGAGATACTTATCGAATTTCAGGTTTCGAATATTACTTTTTCTTTCCAGAATAATACTGGAGGCACTCGCCATTTATTATTATTGTTGTACTCTGCACCCTACTATGCTGGTCTGTCAGTTGGAACGGGACGCGCGCATGCAGATGAAAACCGAATTGCCGAGCGGGAAAGAACAAACACCCACTCGCGGACGCATAAAAATCCTGTATATTCAACCGGGTACAAGCTCTTTCGCGGGCATTGAGCGCGTGGTCGATACGATCTGCTCTGCCCTGTCGGAGAAATACGCGGCCGATTTCGAGATCGACGTCCTCTATACGTCTCAGCACAAAAACCGGCCAGCCGGAAAGCAAAGCTACAATACGATCGATAGAATTGCGCACAATAGACGCGAGTTGATGTCTATCTTGAGGAGCGTGTTCAAAAGCAGGGACTACGGCCTTATCGTCGTCCCGCAGATCGAGCCGACGGTTATCTGCATGATAGCCTGCCTGGGAATCCGAAGGAACTTTGCCATGCATCTGCATGGCAATCCACGACTGGAGCCGAGCCACCTGAAAGCCAAGATCCTGTTCTTTCTAATGAAGATCTATTTCATCAAGCGCCTCTCCTATGTCTTCGGCACCTCGCCCAAGCAACTTCAATCATTTAAAGCCATGTTTGCCAGCAAGACCCCGCAATACTGGCTGCCAAATCCCGTCAGAAAGTTTGATTCCCTAAAAAGCAAACCCGTCGACGAAGTAAACTACGTTACCTTTGTGAATGTCGGCCGATTTTCCTATCAAAAGGGGCAGGACATCCTGCTGGACGCATTTGCCGAGCTCTGCAAGGTTCGCAAGAACGTCAAGTTGAAGGTCGTCGGCTACGGCGCCGGCGAGTCGGAACTGCGCGATCAAATCAGACGACTGGAACTCGAGGACGTGGTGAGCATCGAGCATCATCCCGATAATCCACAGCCGGCATTGTCCACCAGTGACGTTTACGTGTCGACATCGCGCTGGGAGGGCTGGTCACTGGCGATATGCGAGGCTTTGAGGTTCGGCCTGCCGGTCATATCGACCGACTGTGAGTTCGGTCCGAGTGATATTCTCGTGGACAGGCGCCTGGGACTTCTCGTTCCGGTCAGCGGTGGCGATGAGCTGGTCAAGGCAATGATATATTATTGCGACAACCTGCAGGATGAATTGTCCCATGCCGAGTACAGACAAAGCTTCATAGATAGCTTCGACACCGAGCGGGTTGTCGATGTGCATGCCGATGCCTTGCGCGTCGCTGCGAAGGAGTTTTCCTAGGCGGGGGCAACTGCGCCCCGCCGCGACAGATTAGCTGATATCACGCGTAAACCTGCATGTAGTCGACCCGCATGTGGGTTAGCCGGTCTTCCGGCTTCAGCGGATTGGGGAACGGAACGTCCGACCGCAAGGCGAGCGTGAGCAGCGGCCAGAACACGTCGCCGCCCGCATCCATCTCCGCCGCGCGGCCCAGCGTCCAATCGATGGGCTGCTGGGTTTTCGGGTCACGGATCTGTTTGCGCTCGAAGTAGAAACGGCAGCGGGCTCCCTCGACGAGCAGGCCATAGCGGAAATATCCTGTGGTGATGTCGACATTGGTCGGGACGCCGATGCCTTCGTGATGCTCACCCGGCTTGCCCCACTCATGCAGGTATGCGCCGTAGAGATCGTGTTCCCACCCCTTCTGTTCGACGATATCGAGCTCGACGCTTGTCTTGGGAAAGAGGATGCTCCTGCCGTTCATCAACCAGAAGGCGGGAAAGCTCAAGGGATGGGCGGGAAATCGCATCCGCGCCTCGAAATAGCCCTGCCGCCACCCTTTGAGGATCGTTCCGTCGGGCTTGGCGGTCTGGATATTGCCGGAAATCCATTGATATTCAGGCAGGTTATTGCCGTAATAGCTCGGCACATTCATCTGGTGTCCAATATACTGGGCCGAAATTTGAAGCGCCTTGCCATTGCTCGCTGATGGGTCGTCGACGATCGCATAGGGATTGAAGCCCTCTTCGCCATCAATCCGGCTGAAGGCGGATCGCCCGTAAAAGCCGGTATCGAAAGTCGTCGCCTTGGGACCCGCATGCCATATGGCCGTGTCCAGCGTCGTAAATCCTTCGTCGAAGACCAGGCTGCGACCTTCGGTCGGATCGGGAGCCTCTTCGGCGGAGGGCCGATTGTTCGTCAAGAGTAGGCCGCCGGCAGCAGCGAGCGAGGCGGCCCCGATCAGGACATTGCGCCGAGATGTTGCGGTCGTCATTTTTTGTCCTTTGTCATCCTGTCGTGCGTTGCGATGTCACGTCGCCAGCTAGGCTGCGGCTTGTGCGGCCTTAGAGCTTGGCGCAAGGGCACCCTCATAGACCTCCATGGTCTCGCGAGCGACACGGTCGATCGTCATGCGTTCGATTCGTATCTGGCTCTTATCCTGCCACTCCCCGATGCGGCTGGGGTTTTCAAGCAGGCCGCAGAGTGCTGCCGCCAGCGCCGGTGGGTCGTGCGGCGGCACGAGAATTCCAGCCGCGCCATATTCCAGCAATTGCGGAATGCCATCCACCTTTGTCCCGATGACGGCGCAGCGTGCCTCGCGCGCTTCGGAAAGAACCAGCGGGGCGGGGTCGGCATGTGACGGCAATACGAAAATGTCGGCGCCCACCATCCAGGGGAAAGGATCTTCTTTTGCGCCCAGGAATGTGACGGCTGACGCGCAGTCCATCTTCGCGACCGTCTCTTGATAGTCGGCGTGGAACGGCCCCTCCCCGACGATATAGAGCCTGGCCGTGGGGTGCTTATCGTGTGCGAGACCAAAAGCTTCGAAAAGATCGGGGAGCCCCTTTCGCGGGTGCAGTCCGCCGACAAATAAGATGCTCGGAGATCCGAGGACAACGGGTAACGGACTGCGGTCTTCGATGCGCGCCGAACCGATCGTGCCATTGAGGACGACGCGAAGCTTCGATGCCGGTATCCCGCGCTTCAACATAGACGCGCCGACGGCCTCGCTGACCGCGATCACGCGCGTTCCGAGACCCATCAGGATCGCGCTTTTCTCGAACTCGTTGTGGACCGTGGTAACGAGGGGGATGCCGGCGACCTTGCAGATCGGCCACGCCAGCACGGCGCTTGTCATCATATGGGCGTGAACGATCTCCGCCCGCCATGTGCGAACATGTCTACGCAATGCGTACGATGATTTAAGCAGATTGAGCGGTTTTCTCTGATGGTCAACCACCACTGTCGTAACACCGTGCCTGTGGAGCAACCGATCGAAATCGCCGCCACCGCTCGCGACGCAAACGTCGTGACCAAGCTTGGCCTGCGCGCAGGCCAGATCCACCGCCGCGTGGACATGCCCATTCAACCTATTCGTGTGATTGAGAATGTGCAAAATTCGCATGAAACGCACTCCAATATCACTGTCAACAAATACAAATCTTTCGATACCGGAATGAAACCCGAATATTACCTACTCTTTTCAGACTATATTCCATCAAAATCTTGGGCATCATCGATGCTTCTGATCATCTCCGGCATACACCTATTCTTCATCTCTCCCGACCCTGCACAACGCTACCTATACAACTTGCGTCTCACGCAGCGAGGCCTCAGCCTCCACCGTGGAAGCACGCGCGGTCGGTTGATAGTTGAACCCGCCCTGGCGTCCGAGAGATTCGAGGCCGAATGCCTGGAGTTGCCGGATGGCTTCGGCTGCATGTTGAGCAGCGCCCCGGCTATAGATCGGATATGCCTCTTCCAGGACATAGCTTCCCTCCAGCTTGAGATCGCCTTGGAACAGTCCATTGGCGCGGACATGGTCCCTGAAATCGCTTTCGGCCTGCTGTACCGAGCCACCGGCGTGGTTGCCGATGACTTCCGCCGTGAAATATTCACGACCGTCCGCGCGGCCGTAGAAGTCGGAATACATCGTCAGGCGCTTCCATGCGCCCTCGTGGGAGAAATTATAGATGATCGACTGACGAAAACCGCGATCACCGGAAAAGCTGAAATAAAGGCCGATGAGCGTGATTGTTTCGAGTCTTCGCCCGGAATCGAGCCCGCACAATTCTTCCGCCCTGTGAATGGGAATGGTCGAAATGACGCGGTCGCATGCGACAATTCTGTCTTTGAGCTGCAGATGAAACTGGTCTTGGACCTTATAGACCCTCAGCATTTCAGCAGCCAAGTGAAACGCGGCTCCGCCTTTTTCCAGCCGGTCGGCGGCGGCCTTGTAGAGAAATCGAAACCCTTCCTTGGGACGCGCCATTTGCCGATTGGTCGGACCTGCCCGTTTCGGCTTCAGCAGGCGCGAAATAAGGTTCTGAACAGACGCATGCTCGCTAATCCAGAGCATTCGCTTCCTGGCGAGCTCAATATCGATCCCATCCGTCGCAACCCCGTAGAAGCGCTTCATATAGGAGTCCAGGCCGGAACGGTGGAGCAGGCGCGCGCCAATCCAATAGCGCGCGAACTCTTTTGCGTTGCGCATTTTCCGCTGGAACAGGCGAGCATAGATCACCGAAGCGAAAATCCGAACGGTCTCTATCAGGCCCGCACCGAAAATATCATCCCGAACCGAGATCGGATAGGTAGTGATCATCCCTTGAGGGTTCAGCCGCGCCCATTGCGGACTGATCGGCACATATAATGGCAGCAACTCGGGAAAATGGTCGAGCAAAGGAGAGTCGTCCTGAAAAATCAGGCTGCCGATGTCGAACGTGTATCCCCCACAGGACCAGTCGATATGATTTCCGCCAATATGGTCATATTCGTCAACAATGAGAATCCGGGCATAGCCCTGCCTCAGGAGAACTGACGCGGACACCAGCCCTGAAATACCGGCCCCAAGGACGACGGCATCAAACCGCTCCGCCTCCGTGACGGGGTCGATGATGATCTGATGGCCTGCATCGTTCATGGAGTCGCCCTCACCTCCAACCGTCTTATAAGCGTAGATTATATTTCTAGACATTGGAAGTTGAATTCAAACATATCTCTCAAATAATTTGCATATTATAGTGTCATCTAATCTTCATTGGAGGGAAAATGGAACAAAAATTCAAGTGATTTCTTTTATAAATCGAATAGTACTTGATATATTTTGCCCTATGCTGCTAATCTATGCTTCAAATTGATATCGATCCATGATTATAGTCAGTTCGATATTGGAAATTATATCTCGCATAGACAAATTGACTAAATCGGTGCACGCCGAGGGGGTGTTTAGTGCTACGGCGAAGCCTCGACGATTTCTATCAGCACGCCAACGAAATCGAGCTGATTTCCACCGACGTGTTCGACACGTTGTTGCTGCGCAATGGAAAGTCGCAGCGCTCCCGAATTGCCGCGGGTGAAGCGCAATTTGCGCATCTCCTGAGAGAGCGGGGTCTGACCATCGGCAAGAGCGAGCTGGCGAGGGCTCGCCTTCTTGCCCAGAAATTTGCTTACCGCGCGCTCAATACAGGCGGTGGCGCGGGCGAAGTGCGCCTGACCGATATCATACGCTGCCAGCTCGCATTGCTCGGTTTGCCGGAGGACCTGGCGGACGAGCGCCTCGCCATAGAATTGGCCGTCGAAAAAACGGCTCTTTCAGCGAACGCGGCACTGGCCACCGTGTTGAGGCGATATCGACAGACCGGCGTCCGGATTGTCGCAGTGAGCGACACGGGACTTTCAGCCGACCGACTTGCGGAATTGATCAACCATTTCCACGGCCCAGGACTTATCGACGGGATCTATTCGAGCGCGGATGCCCAGGCGAGCAAGCGCTATGGCGGACTGTTTTCCGTCGTACTTGAAACCGAGGCTGTTTCCCCGTCCCAAATTTTGCACATTGGTGACGATGTGATGGCCGATGTCCGGGTGCCCAATGCGATGGGGATCAAGACAGTTCATCTCCCAAGAAGCCGCCTCGATCGCTACGCTTCGCGCGCGGACGGGGCAACCACAGAAGCGTTCAGGCAAATCCGTCAGCGCCTGGTGCAGCGCGACCGGGATATTCCCGCGCCAAACGACAAAATCTCCTTCGGCCGGGATGTTTTCGGGCCGATCGTCGCAGAGTTCTGCCTGTTCATCTGGCTATATGCCACGCAGGCAAAAGCTGGCGATGACACCGCGCTGTTGTTCTGCGCAAGGGGCGGAATCGGTATCAGGGAGGCTTTCGAGCGGGTTCTACAGGCGCTCGGTCTGCCACTTGACCTCAAGCGCGACAACATTCTGGTTTCAAGGCTCGTCGCCGCGCGTTCGGCGGTCATGACCAGGAGCCCGACGGTGCTGGACGAACTCGCTCGTGAGTTCCAGCGGGGAAGCTTTGCGGATGTTGCCCGCGCATTGGGTGGGCAAAACTACGAACTGCCAGAGCCCTGGCAACAAACTTTCGATCCAAAGCGGTTTTTCTCGCTGCTCGATACGAACGCCGGCCATATGGTGCTGGAGGACATTCGCAAGCAGAACGACCTGTTCATTCGCCATCTCGATCAGATTTCGGATCAAGCGAAACGTATCGTTCTTTGCGACACGGGCCTTTACGGCAGTACTCAACGGCTGTTGGCTGCCGGCCTTCCCGATCGCCGCTTCGAAACCATCCAATTTGCACGCTGCAATTACAAGGGGCTGAGCGAGGACCATTTTCCGATGGTCACTGGCCTCGTCGTCGAGCAGAATCTGTACAGTCCGTTCAAGGTGGAAACCGTGATCCTGCGATATTGGCAGATCATCGAAAGTCTGTTCGAACCGGCGCTGCCATCCGTTCGTCAGTTCAGCGAGGATGCCGACGGCGTTATCGAGGCCAATTCCGGCGATATCCGCTATGGAAAGCTCGATCCAGCGACCGGAAACCCACTTCTGTCCGGAGCATTGCAATATATCGATCGGATTAAAAGCGGGGCGCAGGTTTTGCGCGATGCCGACTGTGCCTGGGTGCGCCTCAAGCAAGCGATCACCAACCCGAGCCAGATCGATATTGTGGCGCTCGGCGTCGGCGCTCGCTCGGTCGATTTCGGCCGCTCCGACGTGGTGCATGTGCTCAATCGCCCGCAAAACACGGATCTTACCAAGAAGCTGATGTCGGTTAAGTCGCATCTGTGGCGCGAAGGCGCAATTGCGCGCGACTTCCCACTCCTCAAACCGCCGCTGCTTGCCGCGCTCGAAATGGCGCATGTACTGCGGGGGGTCTCGGCTCGCTTGTATCGTTGAATAAATGAGTATGCCAAGGACAGTTTTATGAATGCTGCAATGCGTCTTAACTGCGGTCCTGTCAAAGGATCTTTCGGCTTCCGGCGGCAACTGACCCTGCGACCTGCGTCAGATCTGATTGAGAAATCAAGACAACTGTCTCGACCTCTCGGTTCAGTCGAGGCTCAACCAGAAGAGCTTCGGCTCGCCATGGAACGGCATGGCCCTAATGTTGGGCGACCACGACGATGGGCGGGGGCTTAGGTTCAAAATGCTCGCGTTCAAAGCCTTCAAAGGAGCCGGCTGGCTCATTGTGTCACGCTTCCTCGGGCGCATCATCGATTTCTTCACGCTCCTGTTCCTCGCTCGTATCCTGACCCCCGCGGATTTCGGTCTGGCGGCGCTGGCAATGTCGCTTGTCGTCGTGGTCGACACTGTCCTCGAGGTGCCGGTCACCCAAGCGCTGGTCCGGCTGAACATCATCGACAAAAGCCATCTGGATACCGGCTTCACGCTCAGCGTCATGAGGAGCGGATTGATCGCGATCATCGTCATGACCGCCGCCTGGCCCTTTTCGATGTTCAATCACAACCCACAACTGATCCCGCTGATTGCCATGTTGGCATTGGGCCCGATCGTGAAAGGGTTCTACAGTCCGGCGATGGTGCATTTCGCCCGGGATATGGGCTTCCAGCAGACCTTCCTGATGGAATTTTGCGGGAAACTATGCGCCTTCGTCGTCGCCATCATCACCGTTTTTTCCGGAGGGGCTTATTGGGCCATTGCCGCCAACTTCGTTACCAATTCGATAGCGGCCGTGGCGATGTCCTATGTGCTTGCACCGTACCGGCCGGCGCTCTCGCTGGCGCGTCTGTCGAACTTCGCCGGCTTCGTCGGCTGGTTCAGCTCCGCGCAACTGGTCGCGGCGCTGAATTGGCAATTCGACCGTGTTCTGATCGGCGCTGCCACCGATAGCACCACGCTTGGCCGTTATGCCGTGGCGAGTGATGTGGCTGTGGTTCCGACGCAAAGCCTGATCGGCCCGGCGCTGCAGCCGGTGATGGCGGCCTTTTCGCAGATCAATTCGGATCCCCAGCGAATGAGGCTGGCCTTTCTGAAGGCCGCCCGTTTCGCAATGCTGATTTCAGTGCCGGCCTGCGTCGGGATATCGCTGACAGCGGATCTTGTCACCGATTTGCTGCTCGGAGAGAAATGGAAGGACGCGGCTCCCCTGCTCAGCATGCTTTCGCTGGCGGTGCTCCCTATCCCCTATTTTCAAACCCTGTACTCGGCCAGCATTGCCCTTGATCGCCCTCATATTCTCTTCAGGCTGAACGCCATCGATCTGGGTTTCAGGATCGTTCTGATCTCGATCGGCTTTTACTTTTTTTCGACCGGCGGAGCCAGCGTGGCGCGCGTTGTCCTCTCGACGATCATGTTCGGATTCTATTTGAACGACGTCCGACGGCTGTTGGAGCTTGGAATCTGGACGCAGTTGAAAAACATATGGAAGATCGCTCTTGCCGCGATCGTGATGGCGGTGTGGGTTCTCATGCTGCGAGAAGAACTGGCGGGGCGGTCCTGGAATCACATCCTGGAGCTGGCCTTCGTTGTGGCGATGGGTGCAGCAGCCTATGTCGGGACGCTCTTTGCCCTCGGCATGCGATTGATCACCGGGCGCGGGCGGCTCGAACTGGCTGATCGTCGGCGATGATCGCGTCCCCGCCCGATCGCGTGACAAGCTCAGTGCCGTTACAGCAGCGACTGAATTAGCCCGATAGTTGAGCGTTTTCCGCCGTTCAGCCGATAGGCGAGCCCGCTGCGCGCGCGTCGGTTTGGGAGCACCATGGTCAGGAGGCAGAACGCCGCAACAGTCGCCTTGGTCTTCATGGGGTAGGATTCCCGCCAGAGTTGGCGGAGCAGATCAAAGAGACGTCCAATCGGCGGACGGCGTCCTTCGGCGATAGCCAAATAGAAGCTGCGTTCGAGATAGAAATATGTCTGCTCAGGCTGAACCAGTTCGTCCGCCAGACCATACTGCGCCAGAATTCGGCGCAGGTGGCTCATCCGCTGGACAAAGCGGTTTAGTTCCCCTCGCAGCGATGCCGGATCGACGGCGCGTCCCAGTCCGGAAATATTGCGGCCATGGACGCGGTAGCGTCCCAGTTCCTCAGACAGGCTTACGACATCGCCCATGAACGGCGCGGCAAACAGGATCACTCCGTCGACCGCGCGGTCGTAGGTCATCTCCCGGAGGTGTTCGCAAAGGTCTCGCCTGAACACGTTTCCAGATGTCGGCGGGGTGGTGTAGACGCCTGTGCGCAACACGCGATCGGCCAGTATCTGGCGTTCGCGGAACTCTTTCAGAGGTGTCGCGGCGCTAGTGACCGCCCCCTGATCATTGATGCGGGTCAGCGAGAATTGAAGCTTGGCAACGTCGCTATCCAGCTTCGAAATGATCGTTGCGAGCGAACCTGGAGCCAGCTCGTCGTCCGCATCAAGAAACAGAACGAACGGAGCCTGCGTTCGCTCCAATCCGTAAAGACCTGCCGCACGTTGTCCGCCGTTTTCAATGCGATAGGCGGTCACCCCCTCACCCTGAATGACGTCCCAGGACGAATCGGTCGAGCCGTCATCGATGACGACGAGCTCGCAATCATCGCGGCCCTGCGAAACGACGCTGCGGATCGCGTTCGCCACATAGGCTTCATAATTCCAGCAGGTGATGACGATGGAGATTTTGGGTGCTTCCATTCTCGTCATGCTCTTGCCCGATTGATCACAGTACCAATCACATTGGCGCCGGAGCGTCGCAATTGCTGCAAGGTATCGTTGACTTGTTCTGTGGTCGTCCGTCCGGCGCTGGCGACGATCAGGACGGCGTCGGCGTGAATTGCCAGGGCCTGCGCATCCGTCGAGCCGCCGACTGACGGCAAGCCGAGAAGCACGTCGCCTCTGGCACGGGCTGCTTCGACGATCCGCGCGACACGCCGGTCGCGGAAATCGACATAGAGATTCGTCAGGGCATTTTCGGAATGTATAGGGAGTACGGCAATGCCGTCACCGTCTCCGCGTCCGTTCCCGAAGATCACCTGTTCCGGCCGCATGTCGGCAACGAGCGCATCGGCCAGCGACGTTGTCGGCAAAGCGTCGGGACCATCGTCGCTGAGGTCGATCTGCCCCATCTCCGCATTGAAAAGTGTCGTATGCCGACCGCTCCGGCTGATGAATTGCGCCAGGCTCAAGCAAAGCGTCGACACTCCGGCGCCCGTCTCCCAGCCCGCGACCGCGATCACGATGCCTCGCTCGTTGCGAATTGCCGAGCAGGCGATCTCAATCGATGTCCTGAGATCGCGGATCGCCACGGCATAAGCACTGCCAGGCAGGTTGACGACCACGGAGCTTCTTCTGTTATGCGAGCCTCGCCTGAGGTCAACACGGCTTGCCGCGTCCGGCAAGGTTCCGAGACATGGTATCCCCGTATCCCGCATCAGGTCCTTGGCGTTGCGAACCTTCCGATCGAGCGCAAGATTGAGCGCAATCATGGAGAAACCGGCAAGCAGGCCGAGAACGCCTCCAAGTGCCGTGATCAACGATGGACGCGGTGCCGATGGGCCCAGCGGCGGCAGCGCTGCGCCGATAATCCGCGCATCGCCGTCTGGTGTTGGAATAGCGGGCAGCTTTCCCTGTTTCATGGCATCCGTCGCGGCATCGACCTGCGAAGCCAAGGCATCGAGGCGCCACTGAAGCACCTCTGTCCCTGCCTGGGCCATTTCCGCCTTGAAAGAGACCGCCTGCAGGATATAGCCGGACACGGCCGCATTCGCGACACGGGCGGCAAGCGCCGGATCCGAGGACGAATAGCTGATTTCCATGACGTAGGATTGACCGACCCTGCGCACGTCGAGATTCTTTGCAAAGGTCTGGAATGCCGCTTGACGCGCATCAGTGGCGGAGCCTTCGATATTGCTTGT
This sequence comes from Martinezella rhizogenes, assembly GCF_000799715.1. GTDB lineage: Bacteria > Pseudomonadota > Alphaproteobacteria > Rhizobiales > Rhizobiaceae > Rhizobium > Rhizobium rhizogenes_C. The sequence continues at coordinate 320,220 of NZ_JUHG01000017.1, read as the reverse complement.
CGCAGCCGTCCCATCGGACCGGGCTGTTTTGCCGGTCTCTGATGTTATCGCACCGGATCCTGTCGCCGGCACGTTCAAGATGCGCCGTACATTGCTGACGAAAAGATCGATCAAGCGGGGGGGCTGTGGACCGAGTTCCGGGTTGTTCTGTAAATCCAGATTGTCGAATACCGCTGAGAGCAGGCGCTCTGACCGGATAATCTGGAGCTCACTGTCCGCCCTGTTCAGGTCGAGATTCTGTGCTGCGCTCGCGTCCTGGCCCGAAGCCCATGTCGAACGGCGCGGTTCAAGGAGCATGGTCGCTGTCGCCGTATAGACCCGCGGCAGGGAATGGGCGTGGTATCCCGCCAGACCGATACCGACGGCCGTGCACAGAATGAGTTTGGTCTTATGCTGCAAGGCAAGCGAGCACATCGATCGCAGGAGGGCGACCGGTCCCTCATTGGGAGGATCCGCGGGAGCGTCGTCGAGCCGCCAAAGCCGGGACGAACGCTCTAAAAGAGACGGATTGTTCTGCGTCATCTGGTCGTCACCTCCGACTTAAGTTGCCCCGTGCTGTTTTTCGCTGTCAGCCTTGCCGCACGCTCGGGTTCCAGGCGACCTCGAAGAAGGTCGGCGATTGCGATCAAATTGCCCCTGACCCGTCCACGCCTGTCGACGAAGGGTTCGGGCCATGCCGCTCGCGTGAAGTTCATGGCCATGTTGCAAAAGATGTGGTTGGCAACCTTTGCGCCCGTCATCGTGCCTTTGCGCAGCATGTAGATGGGATTTACGATCTGCGAATAGCCGAAGCGATCACCGCTTATGCGACCATTCTTGACTCCCATATGCACGCCGAAAGCTTCCGCGCATTTGACGAAGCGACCACCCCGCCTGGCAAGTGCCGCGGCAAAGTCGCGATCTTCCAGCCATCCATAGAGGACAAGGCGCTCGTCGAAGCGCGTCTCGCCAATGGCTTGCGCCCGGAATGCCATATTGCAGCCGTAGGGACTGTACGGTTCTATCCAGCTCCAGTCGCTGGGCGAAGCGGCTTCCACAAGACGCAATGCCTCTTCGAAACTGATACCTGGACCGTTGACGCCGTCGGCGAGGACTCGTCCGGTAAAGCCTACGATCTGGCAATCGTCGCGAAATGCTCTTGCGGCCGCGGCAAGCCAATTCTTGTCCGCGATGAAATCGTCGTCGAAGAAGGCAACGATCTCAGTCGCTTCCGGGAGGCTCAAAAGCGCCGTATTGCGCTGCGTGGTCAGGCCCGGCAAACCTGTCACCACCGTCACCTCCGAATGCCCGACCAGATCGCCCGCATCCGCAAGATCAATGCAGGAAACGATAACGGCTTCGGGCTTCAACGTTTGCGTGGCGAGCAGGTGGCGGACGGTGGCGTTGACGATACCGGGGCGCCCTCGCGTGGCGATGACGACCGCCGTGCGCGGAGCGCTCGCAGCAACCGGCTTATAGGTCTGCGGTCGCGCGGCGGGCCGTTCGAGCAACTCCATGTAGCCGGCGGCCGTTTGCGACCAGGAAAAATGCCGGACTTGATCATATCCCCTTCCGACAAGCTCGTTGCCGAGTTCCGGGGTCTCCTTGAGTGTACGGATATGCCGGACCCAGGCCGCGGGATCGGAGGGCGAGGCAAGCAGCGCGGCGTTGCCACAGACTTCCGGCATGCTTGCACTGTGCGAGGCGATAACCGGGCAGCCGCGTGCCATGGCTTCGACGATTGGAAGACCGAAACCTTCCGTCAGCGACGGAAAAGCAAGGCAGAGCGCTCTTTCGAGCAGGTAAGCCAGATCGTGGTCCGACACACGACCGATCAAATGGACGTTCGATCGCTGTTTTAGAGCGCCGGGAACGAAAATCTCAGCCCCTCCGCCGGCGATCACGATGTCCACGCCGATTTCGTCAAGACCCGGAGCCGCGTCGACGAGCAACGCCAGATTCTTATGGCGGGCCCTGGAACCCAGCGCCAGAATGAACCGGCGATCGCTCTGTCCGAACGTTTCGGCAATGAAGCCCGGCGCTGTTTCCGCGAGTGCGGGATCCCAGCTCAACGCGTGTTCATAACCGTTTGGCAGCACCGCGATCTCCTCGACCCGGATTGGCAGATGCCGGGCGATCTGGCGTGCCGCGGCATGGGAGACCGTGGCTATCCGCGCGGAGCGACGCACGAGAAGCGGCTGCAATGTTCGGTAAACCATCCTAAAGGCGCGGTTATAGCTTTCGGGAGCCGAAAATATGTTGGCATCATGGATGCAGACGATCTGATCGGCCTTGGTGGCCGGCGCAGTGTTGCAAAGGTTGAGGAGCCGGCCAGGCCATTGAGCGGGTAAAGTAATCTGCTCCCAGGGATGGCCCGAAAGAGGTCCCGACTGTACCAGAGGCATATGGCTGAAACCCGGGTTAGGAGTTCCCGACGGAGCGATGATGGCCGCTCGCGCATCCGCCACGGCGAGCGCCTCATCAAGCGCACGCACGACATTTGAAGCGTAACGCTGCACCCCCGTTGCGTTCTGCGTAAGGAAGCGGCCATTGACCGCGAAAAGGGCGGCAGCACTCATATGGTTGCTCCTATCGGGCGGCTAGCGCGCACCACCTGTGTACCGCGCTCCGGTTGGGCCGAAGCCATGGCGGCCAACATGCAAAAGAACAGACCCTGGTCGATGACCGGGCTTACCAGCATGTCGCCGACCAGCAGACCCAAACAGCCGTTGCGGGCCGCAAGGCGAGCATCGGCCATAAAACTTCCCGGAATGCCGCGCTGTTTGATCAACGCTCCAAATGCGAAAGCCAAATAGAAGATCGTGCCGGGAATACCGACATTCGCAAGAAGGGCCAGCAGGAAACTGGAGGTACGGACCGTTCCAAGACCTACCCCTAGTCCCAGGCTGTCGACGATGTTCTGGATTGCGACCATGTTCCAGGAATTGCGCTCAATACCGGAATTGGACGTGGATTTGCCGAGGGCTACGATGTCGATGTAATTGTAGATAAGTTTCGACATGTCCGGGTCGATAGCGATCATGAGACCAACTGCCAACGACACCAGCGGCACAAAGACAATCGCCGCGGTGGCGGTGCTGTGGGTATTTTTTCGTCCGCTGACCGATATGGCGGTGGCGTAGAGGATCAACAACATGACCGGCGCGCCGACGAGCCCGGTCGACGACGTCGACATCACAACCAGCACGAGGGACACGGCAGCGATCGAGCCGCTAATATAGGGCCGGCGGCCGCAAAGCCAGAGTGTTCCGGTAAAGGCAAAAACGCCGAGCGTCGAGCGGGCAAAAGAGGATGCCTCGGTAAAGGACCCGACGATACGCTTCACGCCGGCGATCTGGTCGTCGGTATGAAGAGTATATTGTGCATTCCGTATGAAAGCGAGAATGGACTGCGTGCCGGTCGAGTAAGTACCGATGTCAAGCAGCGCGAAGACCGTGTTGGCGACGCTATAGGCGAGCAGTCCGGCGAGCACCGCTTGGAAGCCGCGAAAGGTTGAGGCGACCGCAACCGTCATCGCGAAGCAGATGAGGTTGCCGATCATATAGACGCTTTGCGTGAAGTTGCTCGACACCGGCACCAGCGGCACGGTGGAACGGGTATCGCCGAAGATCGTGGTTCCAAGCGGCACGATCTGGGTTACGCCGGTCAGGAGACGCGGCGCGAAATAGGCGCTCATCACGCCGTAGACCACCAGAAGCGCAAACCAAAATCCGGGTTCGCCGGGACGCAACGCATGAACGAATGCCTGCGCTACGCGTTCACGCGTGATGACGCCGAGCATGAGGAAGCCGAGAAGAACATGGCCCGGCAGGATATTCGCGGCTCCAAGGAACAACGCCGCCGCCGAGCCCAGCACGGCCATTACCGCCAGCGTCACGATCGTGGCCCCGTTGCCGAGAAACAGACAAAGCAGCCCGCTTAAGATGGCGACAATGCCAATCGGCTCGATGCTCATGGTGTCGCCTCACCCCGATCGGATGACCCACCGGCGAGCGGGTAAAGGAAAAGATCGCCGGGGCGAGGGTTCCGGTCCACTACGTGTTGAGCTGCAACATTCGTCTCGAGCAGCGGCATGAAGGTCTACTCTGCCAAAACGAGGAGCGAGTAGCCGCCAAGCAGCCGTACAGCCAAATCCGGATTGATGGAAAAGAGCAGCTTTCGCGGCAGACGCACCAATGCGCTGGTGAAGGCCTGATTGGGCAGTTCCAGACGACTTGCCGTGTATTTATAGTCAATGACCGAGTATCCGCAGTCCTTGAGCGTGGCAATTGCCGTGTCCTTGAAGAAGTAATGCAGATGTCCGACATTGGCGCGGAGCTTCGTAATCGGCCATGCGCGCAGCACCGACTGCACGGAAAGGTCGAGCGGAATGTGGAAGATCTTGTAGCGGCCGCAAGGCCGCAGGCCTTTGATGAAGGAAATATAATCTTCTACATGCTCTATGACATCGGCAATAACGACGACGTCGTGGTGGCTGTCTTTTTCCTCGACGACATTCGCTAGATGAAAGGAAACGTTGTTTTTCTCTTTCGTCTTGGCTCTCTGATAGGCATGGGGAGAAATCTCGTAGCCCGAGAACTGAACCTTTGGAAAGGCACGGGATAAATTGAGAAGAATCTCGCCCGTGCCGCAGCCGACTTCGCAAAGGCTGTCAAAACGCAGCCCGTTTTTTCTGATGATCTCCTCGATCTGGCGCGCCTTCCAGGGAGAATCCTCCTCGTGCCAGGTTGGGTTCAATTCAGCATATTGTTCGGAAACATAAATGTCCTGCAAAACTGACTATCCTTATACTGAGACACAGATACTGAGATACAAAGTTCAGTTCTGGCAGACCGTCACGGCAAGCGGCACCGCGGCCGCAAATAGCTGCCGGGCACTCCCGATCATCGACGGCGTACCATTTTAAGTATTTCCCCGGTCATTTCGGCGTCGCGGATGAAACGGCGCGACGGCTCAATAGCTGCCTTTCGACGACAGGACCGCTGGAATGGTCCTGGCCATAATCATCATATCGCCCCACAAACTCCGCTCCGCCACGTAGCGTGCGTCGAGTTCGACGCGCGCATTGTAGCTGGTGTCGCTACGTCCGCTCACCTGCCAGAGACCGGTCAGGCCAGGACGCACCTTCATGTAGTCGGCAAAGTAGGCGCCGTAGAGCTCGGCCTCGCTCGGAACGATCGGACGCGGGCCAACAAGGCTCATTTCACCCCGAAGCACGTTCAGGAGCTGCGGGATCTCATCGACGCTGTTCTTGCGCAAGAGCTTGCCGAACGGCGTAACGCGGGGGTCATCCCTGAGCTTCCGCGTGGCGTTCCACTCGGCCCTGGCGCCAGGATTGGCGTCGAGATGTTGGGCGAGCACTGCCTCACCGTTTGTGACCATCGTTCTGAACTTGAGGCAAGAGAACAAAACCCCGTTCTTGCCGACACGCCGATGGGACAGGAAGATCGGCCGGCCCTGCGTTACCAGAAGGATGGCCGCCACCATCAGGATCATCGGCAACAATACGATCAGAGCGATCCCGGCCAAAATTCCATCTATGCAATACTTGATAGAATCCGACGCGACACGAGAGGTGGAGTTCCTTGAAGTCGCCAGACCGACGGATACGCCGGCTCGTCGTCGCATCCGCAGACTATCCAATGCGTCTAATTCACTTCTCAGATCAATTTCCCTCATCTGCTTGCTCCATACTCGAAAGATATAAAGAAATACCGCCTGATATGCTCAGGCAACGCTGATATCGGAATGTAGAGTTACGTTAACAAATAATAAATAAATTGACAATGTCTTTATTGCGACGCAATATGTGTGTATGAAACACCATTAATCTAGTTAATACAGAAAGAAAGTTGGTGTTATTAAGTCTAAATTTTGAATTTGTCGTTTTATATATTTGAATATAGTAATATTCAACTGGAACTTAAGTTCGTATCATTGTTCTGTACTTAATTTGGGGGATCATAACGATGGCGGGCACGACTGGGCGGCCTACGGCGCCGTTGGTTCTGACGGAAGAAGAACGGGCTTATTTGGAGCAGCAGGCTCGCCAGGAAGAGGCCATCGCTCGGTCCATGTCCGAGCGATGCCGGATCATTCTGCGCTGTGCCGACGGCATCGCCAGCAAGCTGGTCGCAACGGAATTGGGAGTTCATGAGAACACCGTGGGCAAGTGGCGACGGCGTTTTCTACGAGATCGCATCGAGGGGCTCTTTGATGCGGACCGTTCGGGCAGGCCACGCACGATTGGTGATGACCAGATCGCCGCTGTGATCGGACTCACGCTCCAGTCGACACCCGAGGACGGTGGCCAATGGTCAATCCGTTCCATGGCGGCGGCAACAGGCTTTTCGCACACAACGATCCGGCGAATCTGGGCTGCGTTCGGGCTACAGCCACATCATTCGCAAACATCTCTACTGTCGAGCGATCCGCTGTTCAGCGACAAGGTCTGTGATGTCGTCGGGCTCTATCTGGCACCACCAAACCGCGCCTTGGCGCTCAGCGTCGATGAGAAGGGCCGGAGACGGGCGCAGAACCGTGGGCAATCCGCTGCGCCGATGATGCCAGGCCAGCCTGAGCGGCGGATGCATTCCCATGTCCTGCATGGCGCGACCCCGCTGCTTGCGGCCCTTGACCTCATTTCCGGCTTCGTGATCGGCAAGCACCACAAACGGTACGGGACGACCGAATTTCTCGATTTCCTCAAGCAGATCGATGCCAGCGTCCCCCCCGAACTCGATGTTCACATCATCATGGATAACCACGCTACCCACAAAATCGCGGCGGTCCGGTCGTGGCTGTCGCGCCGACCTCGCTGCCATGTGCATTTCACCCCTACATCGGCTTCCTGGTTCAATCAGGTGGAGAGCTGGTTTGCCGAATTAAGCCGCAAGCAATTGCAGTTTGGTGTCCGCACGTCGACCAGTGAACTGGAGGCTGACATCCGTGCCTTCGTCGAACGTCACAACGAAAATCTCAAACCTTACAAATGGGCAAAATCGGCCGATCAAAGCCGCTCTTCGGTCAAACACTTCCGCCAAAATACAGATCAAATACAATATCGCGAACTTTAGGTCAGCGCGCGTAGCCAAACATTACATTAATACTCAATGCAATACCTCGCGCGTGGTCCGTAATTAGATTATTTTGTTCCTGGAGTACTTCATGCGCGTTGCAATCATACATTATTGGCTGGTTGGAATGCGTGGAGGAGAAAAAGTTCTGGAAGCCCTTTGCAGGATGTATCCGTGTGCCGACATCTTCACACACGTATACGATGCATCGTCTGTTTCCGACGTCATCAGGAAGCACAAGATCCATACGACGTTCATCGACCGGCTTCCCGGCGCAAAGAAGCTCTACAAGAAATACCTGCCTTTGATGCCGATGGCGCTGGAGCAGATGGACCTGAATGAATACGATCTCGTCATCAGCAGCGAGTCCGGGCCTTCCAAGGGTATAATACCCAGTCCAGCGGCCTTGCACGTTTGTTACTGTCATTCGCCGATGCGATACATATGGAATATGTATAACAAATATTACGATAGTTCGGGCCTGATGACCCGACTGATGATGCCGCCGCTCGCGCACTATTTAAGAACCTGGGATGTTGCGACGGCCAATCGAGTGGATCATTTTGCTGCAAATTCGGCGACGGTTGCTCAAAGGATCAAGAGCTACTACCGGCGGGACTCGGAGATCATTCATCCGCCGGTGGATACCACCGCCTTTCATCCAATTCCGCCTTCTGAGGTCGGCGGCCACTATCTGATGGTGGGCGAACTGGTAAGCTACAAGCGACCTGACCTAGCGGTGGAGGCCTTCAACCAGATGAAGGCGGAGCTCGTCGTCATCGGCGGCGGCGAGATGCTTGATCGACTGCGCAGGATAGCCGGCCCCACCGTGACGATCATGGGCCCCCAGCCATTCGATGTTTTGAAAGATCAGTATTCGCGCTGCAAGGCGCTTATCTTTCCGGGCGAAGAGGATTTTGGGATCGTGCCCGTGGAAGCCATGGCGAGCGGACGGCCCGTCATCGCATTCGGTCGCGGCGGTGCGACAGAGACAGTGGTGTCGGACAAGACGGGTGTGTTTTTTGAAACCCAGACGACCGAAGCCATGATCGACGCTGTCGAGCGCTTGGATCGGATAGATTTCAATCCGGCCGATGCCGTCGCTCGTGCCGCCGAATTCAGGACAGAAGTTTTCATTGAAAAGTTCAAGTCTTTCGTCAGCAAATCAATCGTTGAGCGCACCAATGTCGGCCATTTGCAGAAGGTCGCCACCGGTGGCGGACAGGAGTGAAACGTCATGCGATCAGATGCTGTTTTAACAAGCCGCGCGCCGGATATCGCCTATCCTGGGCGGCGGCTTCCTTCAGCTTGCCGCCTGTCCTTTCTGGCTGCGATCGCCCTGTTCGAAATACTGGGTATTTCCAATGCCTTGGCAGACGATTATGTTCTCGGCCCCCAGGACAAACTGAAGATCCGGGTGTTCGAATGGCGGCCGATGGCCGGGGCGGCGGTCGAGTGGGCGCCGCTCACCGGGGAGTTCGTCATATCGACGGCGGGCAACTTGTCGATGCCCATCATCGGGACAGTACCGGCCGCCGGCATGACCTTGGAACAGGTCTCCGAATCCATCGGCGAGCGCTTGAAGACGCAAGTCGGCATGCAGAAACGTCCCAATGCGTCCGTCGAGGTGGCAGAGTACCGCCCGTTCTTCCTCACCGGGCTGGTGACCAGGCCGGGAAAATATAGCTACAGCCCCGGCCTTACGGTCGTTCAGGCCCTGAGCATGGCGGGAGGGATCTTCGGGTTGATCGACCCAAATCTTGTCGGCCTGCAGCGCGACGCTCTGGTTGCTCGCGGCGACCTGCGAACGCTGGAGGTCGAGCGCCTCAGCCTTCTTGCCCGACAGGCGCGTCTGGACGCCGTTACGCAGGCCCAACCCTCGATCGCCTTTCCGCCGGAGTTGATGACCCGGGCGGGTGACGCAACGGTCGATCGCATGATGCGTGAGGAACAGGATCTCTTCGACACACGCCAGCGGTCGTTGAGCACCGAGATCGACGCCCTCAATCAGGCCAAGCTGCTTGCAACCAACCAGATAGAGGCATTGAATTCCAAGGCGGTCTCGCTTGCCAAGCAGATCGAGCTCGCCAACAAGGATGTGGGGACGGTCAGCAAACTGATTTCCCAGGGGCTGACCGTGTCGTCCCGAGAGCTCGGGGCCAACCAGAACCTGGCGCAGCTCCAGAGCCAGAATCTCGACGTTGCGCTCGCCAATCTCAAGGCACGGCAGGACATTGCAAAGGCAGACGGCGATATTGCCGATGCCAGCAACCGCTACCGCGTACAGGCATTGACCGAGGCCACCGAAGTACGCGATCGCCTTGCCTCCAATCGGGAGAAAACGACGACGACGCGTGGACTGCTTGAGAATATCCAGGCTCGCGCTCCGGCAGCGGCGGCAAGCATGGCAGCGGATGACGGCCAGCGCACGCTCGTAACAACGATCGACCGCATCGTCGACGGCACCTTGCGGACCATCGTCGTCGGCGACAATGATCCAGTCGTTCCGGGGGATGTCATTCGCGTGGAAGACCAAAAGACGATGTCTTCCGAGCAGGCGACGAACACCAGTATCAAGCCCGCCATTACTCCTTGAACACCGAGTTTCTCTCCTGAAGATTGTGGCTATCCAGCGGTGCCGCGAAAGCCGGAACACCATACGTCCGTGGTAATTCACGTCTATCGTGTGGTCTATCCAGCGCCTATTTCGCCTTATGATAGCGAAGTTTCCGTAGCGCGGATTATTATTGCAAGAAAGTCCAGTAACTTCCCAGAATTACTGGGCTAGGCCATGATTCCGGCTTGTTCTACGAGCGGAGATAACTGATACTGATAGCAATACCGATTCTGGATCGGATACTCGGAGTTGAACGTTTGATGGCATGGGGCCTCGTTCTTTCATTTGTAGTCGGCGCTTTGTGCGCCCTAAGAGTGCCGATCCTTCACTTCACCATTATAGTACTTGCTATCATGGTGGGTTACGCAGCCATAAATATCGGCACCGGAACTTCGGTAACGCAAATCTTTGTGTGGACTGCTCTCTTAGCCATCGTGCTTGAAGCCGGTTACGTTTTCCCACATCTGTTGTTTTACGTCGTTTATGTGAAATTGCTCGGACGTGACATTCGGAGGTCCCCAGACGTTGGATCTGGGCTTTTTGCCTATAGCCCGTTTCGCGGACACCGGGATGAGATGCTTTCTTCGGCGCCCGAAGGTGTGAATGCAGAGACGAAAGCCCGGCCGCGAATTCAAGATTGAAGCGGTAAGCTTGCTCAACGAATGTAACAGTATGCGCCACCTGATATGAAGGCGGTATCAGGACCTATTGCGGTTTGCCGCAATGGAGACGGCTGGATGTTCCGCGCGCTATGTTGCTATGCCTTCCTCCAATCCATACCCTTGCTCTTACTGGCTGTGCGACAGAGGGCGATCCAAGGATCACCGCCCTCTCTCCAAAGCGCGCGATCCAGCTATTTGGCCACATGCCAAACTTGGCCGACGCCGTCGCCGGTCATGTCGCCGGACTTTTTATCTCCTGCAAAAGTATAAAGTGGTTTGCCGCCATAGGCCCACATTTCTTTCCCATTGGCGTCCTTGACCAGAGACCACTCACCCTCTGCCTTGGCCTTGTTGGCAGCATGAAAGGCGGGCCATTTTTTGAGGCAATCCTTATCGCAGTTTGATTTCCCCTGGGCATCCTTGTCGAAGGTGTAGAGGGTCATGCCGTTTTCAGTAGTCATGACCTTGCCCATTTTGGTGTCGACCATCTTAACGGGTTCGGCTGCCAGAGCCGGCAAGGTTGTTGCGGCCAAAAGGCCGATCGCGATTAACAGCGTTTTCATGTTTTCCTCCCATTCGGGAATGCCAGCGAAATGCCGACAGTGTCCGATATAGCCACACAGAAACGTCCGATCGCGGACGTGGTTCCATAAAGCGGCTGGACAAACAAAACGACGGAAACCAACACCCCGTCCGTAAAGGATAGTATTCTATGAAAGATCCGCACCATCACGAGCATGTGCAAGTAATTCTTATCGCCGCGCCGTCGATCCGTGCTATTGTCCGCAAACGTGCATAACAGCAGGCGCTGTCTTGAACGACGACGTCCATACCGGGGAAGGCTTTCGCACCGCGAGCCTCCGGCCCCTGAGGACATCAAACCATGGCCACTCTCTCCCCCCTGCCGCCTGAAGGCGCGCTTAATCTTGCCTTGGCGGTGGTTGCCTCGTCGAGCGCGCCGCTATTGCTTCTGGACGGCGATCTGACGGTGATTGCCGTAAGCGAATCTTTCTGCCGCGAATTCCAGATCGAGCCGGTCGAGGTGCCCAACCGACGGCTGTCGAGCTTGGGCAATGGAGAATGGAATGTGCGGCAATTGTCCTCTTTGCTGCACGCCACCGCTGCCGGGGCCGCCAATATCCATGCCTACGAGATGGACCTCAATCGTGAAGGTCAGGCATCGCGACGCCTGGTGTTGAACGCGCAGAAACTCGATTATGGAGACCCGGACCATATCCGGCTTCTTCTTTCCGTTTCCGATGTCACCGACGCTCGTCTCGCGGAAAAGCTCAAGGATGATCTCTTGCGGGAGAAAGAAATCCTTTTGCAGGAGGTCCGACACCGGGTAGCGAACAGCCTGCAGATCATTGCCAGCATCCTGATGCAAAGCGCGCGAAAAGTGCCATCGGAGGAAACCCGCACACATCTGCACTCGGCGCACAGCCGGGTAATGTCGATCGCTGCCGTCCAGCAGCAATTGGCTACTTCCAGACTGGGCGACGTTCGGCTCCGGCCATATTTTGAGCAGCTCTGCAAAAGCCTTGGCGCATCGATGATCCAGGATCCGAGCGAGCTTTCTATTGAAGTCAATGTCGATGACAGCATGACGAAAGCCAATGTCTCGGTCAGCCTCGGCCTGATCGTCACGGAATTGGTGATCAATGCTCTCAAGCACGCCTTCCCCAGCCATCGCAACGGTAAGATCATTGTCGACTATCACTCGAACAAGACGCAGTGGTCGATGTCGGTAAGCGACGATGGCGTCGGCGTTCCTGCAGATCCGGCGAGCTCGAAGCCCGGTCTGGGAACGGGAATCGTCGAGGCGATGGCAAAGCAACTCGAAGCGGAATTCACGACTGTTGCCGCCAAACCGGGAACGAAAGTGTCCATCGTCCACATATGATCAACATCAGTCCGCCAATTGCGGTCATCACTGAGCAACCAACATTTCCCTAGAGTGAAAGATCAATTCATGACAATCGCGAGTGAGGACGTGCCTGCCTATCGTTGGTGCCCGCTCGAGCTGGCGCCGGAAAACGACTTCGTGGGATTTTCGGGTGACAGGATGATCGGCAGAGTTTTCCTCGAGCCGCGGCCGCGTTTCAACGGACTCTGGCATTGGTCGAGCACGACCGGATCCGATCCCAGTTTAGAGGCCCTGCGCCAAGGTTATACCGCATCGGCACAATTGGCCATCGAAGCGGTCCAAACCTCGTACGAAAATGCAATCAGTATAGGACTGGTTTCTGGATCAGACGATAGGGCGGGAAAGAGCGCTGGATCATAGCGATCTCGCGCTCCCTCGTATAGCGTAGCGCCTTGAAGATGGGGCGTCTCCGTAAATGCACCCATCGCCGGGCGGGCATGTATGAACCGCACTAAGCTTGCCCACCCAGCGTACCTAATTTCGGATACCTGCATCATAGGCACGTTCAGGGTTTCACCACTTCGGCAAGCTCGCTTTGCGTAAGTCTCACCTCGGTTTCTCCCGGCTTCTCATCAGGATGCGAAAACTCCATACCCTTCGTTTCAGGCATATCGAGCGCTTGGGTCGTGTTCATTATTCCGACCGCCAAGCGCCTGCCACGTTTCTTGACGGTTGCTTCGACCATTTTCTTGGACATGGCATAGCTCCATTGGTTATATCATCATGATGCGCAATTTTGACGGCTCCGTGCTCGCCCGAAGGAATAAGGAATCTCTGACAAAGATGCCCTTTGGAGTGTTACGGCCATCAGGCGCTAGCGCCGCCTTCGTTGTCCCACCGTGCCAGCGATTCGGCACCAGGCGACCTGCCATCATGACGACGCGCATCGAAATCGGCCCTTAAGGCCTCACTAGCAATTTCCCCAGTGTCAGAGATCTCCATCACACCACGGTCTAAATCACGACGGTCTCTGTCGATTTCTATGACCGTGTAGAGTTTCTCGTTTCGGAACGCACTTGCTCCCATCGTCGCAATGCTCATGCCCGGCATGGATCTGACGTTCATGAAGTTGCCTTCAAAGGCGGCTGCCACGACACGCGCATCGCCTGTTGTCCGCGCCGCAACCAACATCTTGCCACGCGAGGGTGCAATGTCCCAATTAGGATCATTGAAGGCTGCGATAGGCACCAATTCGTAAACGCCGAGCGTCTCGCCGCGTCCCACAAACGTCGATGACTCTCTGGCAGCATCGCGCAATTGAGCCTGAGCTTCCACAGATTGCCCGACAGCGTTGCGGCTGGTTTCCTTGAACGGTTTGTTTCCGCCCGTCTTGACCCTGTTTGGCATTCGTATGCTCCTTATGCGGCACGCAAACGGTTGCGATATCCAAGGAAACGAGGCGGCTGGCTGGATAGTTCCGATCGGCTTCAAGGCATGATCTGGAACATCCGTGGTGACCATGCATATCGTGGCATCCAGGTTCGTCCTGTTTGAGGAGGGCGATGGCGCGGATGCCAAGTTTTGCATATTGCCGCGATGGCAAGTTTCGGCGGTTTCCGGGGCAACCACGCAGCGCCCTCGTCATTTCGAGTAATTTTAAACAATATCTAGAGACATGAAATTGTTATTGTTGAAGTAGTGGATATGTTTATGGTACATTATGCTTAAATTACTATTATCACACGAATATATGGTCAAGTATGACAATATAATCCATCTAAAAGAACAAGATTATCCTGGCTATACCCATGAAGATGATGCTCGCCACCTGCGCGCGGGGAGGCAGAACTGATCGGACGCCAATATGAGCAACATTGTCACGAGCAGAAAACGTCATAATGCATCGACCGATGCGTCGGGATGCCATCCCGTGGATATTTACGTTGGACAGCAAATTCGTCTTGCGCGCAAAGAGCAGCGAATGTCCCAGGAAGCTCTCGCGAAATGCCTCGGAGTGACATTTCAACAAGTCCAAAAATACGAAATCGGCGCCAATCGCGTCAGCGCCTCGAAGCTGTTCGAAATAGCGACAGCCCTTCAGAGGCCCGTTTCCTATTTCTTTGAAGGCTTTCTCAATGCGGCTGAGAGGAACCCGACGGACGCGGAAAGAGAAAGCGTCACGGTCATCCAGCATACCGCCGAAGGTCGGCGTCTGGCGAAGGCGTTCGTCGCGGCCATGCCACAGGTTCGCAAAGCGGTCGTCGGACTTTTGGAATCCATGGAGTAGCTGCAGGCAACCGTCACGCATCGGCCTCTTCCCTTCGCCACCAGTTTGGCAATTTGATTCTGCTGCATAATTCCTTAAATCGGAGTCGATTTAAGGACAAAATTATGCAGCAGTCTTAAAGTGCTACAGCGCCCTTTGCGCGTCATATTTGACGCGCGGCGCTGTCGTAGCGCGGCGGTGTCATATGAACATCATAAGTACCGGCATATTGTCCCGCGTTTGCCGATCTTCAGTTTCATGAGTTCACATGCCCGATATTTCTTCAACCGCATATCTGTCTCCCTCGGCTTCCTTCAGAATACATGTGCTCGCCGAAGCGGCGCTCGAAGGTGGCCACTTGGCGCGCGATTGCATCCGACGCCGCAAGGATGACGATCTTATCGCAAAGGCTCCGCGCGATTATCAAACTGAAATGGATGTCGCGGTCGAGCACGCGATCGTGTCCAGGCTTGCGAAAGCCTTCCCTGACTATGCCATCCGAGGAGAAGAGCAGGTGGGCGACCGCGAGGCAGCAAGCGAGGCGCCGGTCATCGTCATCGATCCAATCGACGGGACGACCAATTATGCCTGGGGGATACCGCATTTCGGCCTGACGATTTCGATCGTCGAAGAGGGCAAGGTGGTTGCCGGCGTCGTTTACGACGCCATGCTGGACGAGCTTTTCAGCGCCGAGGCCGGCGGCGGCGCCTATCTGAACGGCGAGCAGATCCGTTGCATCGACAATGGCGACGTCCAGAACACCCTGATCGGAGCGGGCCTGCCCATTCCGGGACAAGTCAAATCGGTGGATGAAGAGGTCTATTTCTCAGCGCTGCGGCGTTTGATGGCAAATACGGCCGGCGTACGCCGCCTGGGATCGTCGGCGCTTTCCATCGCCTATGTCGCTTGCGGCCGCCTCGACGGCTTCTTCGAGGACGGGCTTTCGCTACACGACTACGGCGCGTCGGTGCTGCTCGTGGAGGAGGCTGGCGGGATCACGACGTCCTTCGAAGGCGGACCGGTTCGCCGCAACGGCGACATACTGGCGGCCAACAAGGCCATTCACCCGTGGCTGCTCGCCGGCTTCCGATAAACTACATGACAATGGGGCCGATATAGCCCCATTTTATTTCCAGGCGGGTTCTCCCGCCGCCAGCACCAGCACTTCCAGCCCGACCGGATCGTCAGTGGTAATCTGATCCACGCGCAGCGCGAGAAGCCGCATCACTTTCGGCAGGATTTCCTTGGTCGCCACACGGATCGTGTAGGCATCGACCTGCCGGCCATGGGCATGGAATGCCCCGATCAGGTCAAACCCTTCGGCATCGGCAAACAGGACTAGATCGTGTTCGAGATAGATCATCCGTGCGCGCGGCGAGGCGGCAACGGCGGCTGCAACGAAGCCCTGGAAGTCCCGGCTTTCCCGCAATCGCTCGCTGGCACCTTCATGGCAGGGATCGTAGCCGATCGGCATATCGGGAACGGCTCGCGACAATCGCTCGACCGCTTCGGCATCCCCGGCGGACAGGATGACGGACCGCGCAACGGGAGCAATCGCCTTTGCAAAAGCAGCGATATCATCGTCGCGGATGCGGGATGACGGCACCTTCATGTCCAGTTGCAGCACAGCATCCGACGAATAACCGCCATCGCGGATGAGCGCCGCCAGGTCTTCGATCGAGAGGATCGGATGAGCCGTCTCTTGTCCAGCCGCATCGCGAAGGCGCAGATGGCCAAGGTCTTCGCGGGTGGCGGAGATGACTGGACCCTTGCCAGTGGTGGCCGGATGGAGATCCTCGTCATGCAGCACAACGAAGCCATCGCCACCATAGCGCTGCAGGTCGACCTCCATGCTGGCGCCGAGCGCCATGCCCTCGCCGATCCGGTCTTGCGTAAAGGCGATATCACCCGCCAAGCGACGCCCGCGATGCCACTTCAAGAGACAGCGATGCCCGTCCCGATCGATACGAAGGCCGCGATGATCAGACATTGTGAAGCCGCCTTCCGTCATTCTGTTCCAGCTCCGCGCTCGTTCGAAAGACGAGCCTGTTATCACGGAACAGGAAATGGGCGGCAACTTTCACCTCTACGCGCATCCCCCTGGACCAGGTTTGCTCCGGCGGGGTCATCGCCTTCAGCCGCGATCCATCGGCGGAGTCGACGTCGACAATCTGATGCGTGCCGAAATCGATGCTGCGGTGAACGATGGGTGCACCCACACGTTCGGAACGGTCGAGGGACAGCGCCTCCGGCCGGAAGGCAAGCGTAGCCTCCCCATTCTCGACGGGAAGATCGAGCGGGAAATCCGCATGCTGGAACCGGCCTCCAGCAACCGCGCCACGCACGAAATTCATCGAGCCGATGAAGCCGGCCACGAACTCGGTTTGCGGCACACGGTAGATCTCGGCCGGCGGGGCGACCTGCTCGGTCTTTCCGTCGCGCATGACCACGATACGGTCGGCCAGCGCCAAAGCCTCATCCTGCCCGTGCGTGACGAAAAGCGTGGTGATGCCGAGACGCTGCTGGATTTCCTTGACCTCCTCGCGCAGGCGTTCGCGCAAATGTTGGTCGAGGCTGGCAAAAGGCTCGTCGAGCAAGAGGATTTTCGGCTCAAGAACGAGCGAGCGGGCCAGTGCCACGCGCTGCTGCTGCCCGCCGGAGAGCTGCGTCGTCAGGCGCTTTCCATAGCCGGGAAGGCCGATCATGCCGAGCGCGCTTTCAACCTTCTCGCGAATCTCGGCCCTTGGCAAATGGCGTAGCTTCAGCCCAAACGCGATGTTGTCGAATACATTCATATGCGTCCACAAAGCGTGGCTCTGGAACACCATGCCGGTCGGCCGTTTTTCCGGCGGCAGCGCCGTCACGTCCTTGGCGTCGATCATGATCGCGCCGCCGCTTGGGCGCTCGAATCCGCCGATCATACGCAGCAGCGTGGATTTCCCCGAACCGGACGGACCAAGCAGGCAGACGAGTTCCCCATCCTCCACATCCAGCGAAAAATCGTGAACCGCGAAGGAAGAGCCGAAACTTTTCGAGACGTCCTTTATGGTCAGACGCGCCATGTCATCTCTTTTCTGGACCACCGAGGTCCGCATTTGATTGTGACCGGACGACGTCTCATGCGCCGAACCCGCGCGCGAAGGCACCCGTTCCGACCACGCGGCGGGCAAACATCAGGGCAATGAAGGATGGGACCCACAGCATTACCGACAGAACGGCCCCGTATTGCACGACGATCTGGCTGTTGATGAAGTTGATCATCAAGACCGGCATGGTCTTGATCTCCGGCGCGCCGATCAGCCATGCGCCTTCTGTTTCGTAGAAAGTGCTGACAAAGGTCAGCAGCAACGCGGCGGCGATCGTGGGCGCCGCCTGCGGCAGGGTGATCGACCAGAAGACGCGCACGGCCCCTGCCCCGGCATCGCGCGCCGCTTCCTCCATATGCTTGTCGACGTTCTGGAAGGCGGCAACCGGAATCCAGATCATCAGCATCAATGTGCCGACGAGCTGGATCAGCACGACGCCCCAGAAGGTGCTAATCAGCCCGAGCTTCAGAAATATGCCGGCAATGGCGACCAGAAGACCGAACTTCGGAAAGGCATGCGAGGCGAGGAAAGACAGGAAAAGGACGTCGCGGCCCGGAAACCGCAGGCGGGCAAAGGCATAGGCGGCAGGCAGGCAGATGACTGCTGAAAGAAGCGTGACGGTGGTCGCCAGCCGCAGGCTGAGAAAAACGGCATCCCACACATCGGCACGCGACAGCGTCTGGTGCCAGAAACGAAGCCCGAATTGTTGCGGGACAAGAGAGGGATAACGCCAGACTTCGCTGAATGCCCAGACACCGACAACGAGGAGCGGCAGGACGATAATCACCGTCAGGACCACCGCAAAGACGATGCCGGGCCAGTCCATGCGGAAGATTTTCGGCTGGCGGATTGCCTGCGACTGGGCAGCACTCATCGAACCCCTCCCCGGTTTTTGGCAATCGAGCGCACATAGAAGATGCCGAATACCAGACAAAAACCGAAGGTTACGACAGCCTGGGTGAGCGCATTCAACGGATCATCATTGTCGCCGAAGGTCCGCTGCATGAAAGGCCCCATCATTTCCGGCGAGGCCCGCCCCAGCATGTAAGGCAGCGTAAAAGCCGAGAAAATGCCAAGCACGGCGAAGGAGCCCGTCACTAGGAGCGAATTGCCCATGCGGGGCAGGATAATCGAGACGAAGACGCGCAAGGGTGACGCGCCGACGTCGCGTGCCGCTTCCACGGAACTGTTGGAAATGGAGCCGAGACCAGCAGTCAACATCAAGACGGTCAGCGGCAGGTTGTCCCATACGAGACCGATCACCGGGCCCCAGGGGGTAAGATAGGGTGTCGGAAGCTTCGGCAGGCCGATGGAATTGAGGATGAGATCGACAGCGCCATTGGGGCCGATGGTGCGGATCAAGGCATAGGAGAGGATGATCGAGGGCACGAACATCGGAAAGATCGCCAAAGCCTGCACGTAAGCGGCCAGCCGTCCGCGTGAAAAGCGCAGGTAGAGCGCAATCGGCAACCCGATCGCAATCAGCAGCACACCACAAACGGCCGTTGTCCATAGTGTCAGAGATAGATTGGCGAGACTGTAGGCGTCAGTGAAGAAGAAGCGATAGGAGGCGACGGAAAAGGCGATCTCGCCATCGGTGCCCCGGACAAAAATCGTCGTCAGCACCGCCGAGATGATCGGATAGATGATCAGCCAGACCACCAGCAGCACCGGCACGGCGACCAGCGCCAGTCCCACAAGCTTGCCATTTATGTCCGGCGCGCGTGCTCGCGCCGGAGCTGTCTTTGCCGCAAGATCGGACATCAGGTGCGGCTGATATTCGGAGCGACGTTACGATACCAGCCGTCATTCACGGCCTTTTCCCAGTCCCCGCTCGGGAAAGTAGGGATGGTCGCGGGAATGACGTCGGCATATTTCCGGCGCAGCTCATCCGAAAGATGATCCCAGGAAACACCGGGGAAGCCGCCGATCTCGGTAATGATGGCTTCCTGTATTTCCTTCGTCAGCATGAAGGCGGCAAGCTTCAGCGCCGCGTCCTTGTGGGCACCGTTCGAGAACACCGTCATACGGGAAAAGTCGCCGCAAAGCGCCAGATCGGTGAGCTGCACGAGACCTGTCGTTTCCGGCAGGACACCTTGCGAAATCGCCTGCAGAACCTGATCCGACCAGACCGGCGTCATCGTGACGACGCCCTGGGCGAGCAGCTGAATCGACTGGGTGTTGCCGGCCGTATAGGCACCATGGTCGTAGAGAGACGGGGCGATATCGGACAGAAGTTTCCATGCTGGGTTCAGCATCGCTTCGCCGGCCTCAGCCGAATAATTATCGATGGTGAACTTCTTCAGGTCGCGGCCATTGACCTCATGGATCGCGCGGCGGACGAAATTGCCGCCCGAACCGCCCTTGTCGGGACGGTTGTAGATGAACTGTCCCGGATTGGCCTTGATCCAGGCAACGAGCGCTTCCCAGGTCTTCGGCGCCTGCGCCGGATCGAGTTTTGTCTTGTCATAGGCAAGCAGGACCTGCGATCCCCGATAAGGGAGCGAGAATTCACTGTCCCTGGCGAGTGGATTGATCGTGTCGAATCCAGGAATATTCGCCGCCGACAGCTTCACCCAGAGCCCGGCATCTGCGCCGCCGGTCGGCAGGCGCGGATTGAAAGCCTCGAATATATCGGCTTGCGGATCTGTCTGGGTCTGGAGGGCTGCCAGAGCCCGATCGCCGATGGCCCGAAGACCGTTGTTGTCGCCGGCGTCGGTGACTTTGACACCAATGCCGGGATGGGCTTTTTCAAAGGCCGGGAGAACGATGTTGCTCCAGAAGTCGATAATGTTCTGATCCGAGCCGCTATAGAGGTTGATCACCTCTTCGGTAGCAAAGGCAAGACGCGGCATCGTCAGGGCGCCTGCGGCAGCGGAAAATGTGATCAGAAATTCGCGCCTGTTCATGAGCCTTCTCCATCATATCTCTGTCGCGCGATCGCGCTGGAAGGGCTCCTGCTAACCTTGGGTCATGACACCGCTGTGACAGAAAGGGCCGGGAATGATGGCTTTCGCGGTGTCGAAGACAGTGTCGACCTCCGCCAAGGTCGCGCTGCGTCACAAACCGGCACACAAAGGCCTTTCCTATTTGGCAACAAACGACTAAGTCGCTCTTTCTTTTATCGGAAACCGAATATTTGCGTTTCGTTAACCCGCTTGCCTTAGCAGGCCACACCCCGGCGTTCGCGCCGCATTGCCTGCAAGGAATTCATGAATGGCCCCCCACAATCAATCCACCTCAACCGAGATCTTCCAACGCAAGATCTCGGATTTCTGCGCGTTGCGGCTCGCGCCGCTGCTGCGGCAGCGGACGTTCGAAAACGTCCAGGCCTACATGATCGGTCTTGTTCAGTTTCGATCGCATCCACCGACGAGAGCAGGCAAGATCGATTGGCAGGCAATCGCCCTTGCCTGCGATATGGAAAGCGAGCTCACGGCCGAAGTGAAACGTGCCGTTCAACCGGGTTTCGATGCCATCGCCCGCTATCTGGGAACGAGCCGGCCAAATCAACCGAGCACAAGCGCGCCCCTCTCCCGCCGCCCCCCGAGCAAGCGGATCAAGATCGGCGCGAACAATTCCCAGGCTCCAGCCATATCTCTCAGAAAAGCGAAGGCCACTTCCTCCGACAGGCGATCGCCGCCGCTAACAGCAATACCAAACCGCAGCCGATGGGCCCCATAAGGCCCGTAACCCACGGAGGCGTGTACCGGGCTGAACCTTGGCATCTATCTGCACGGCGCGAACCAGGAACAGGGTAGAAGATCAATTCCAGACCGGTTCAGCATGCACCCGCTTTCAAATATCCAACTCAATTGACGGTGACGCTCTTCCAACCGCCATCATATATCCAGAGTTTATGATTGGTCGTATCGTATTGCATGGGCACCATACCTTTCACTGCGGTAGGTACGCCTGTCGGAGCGCCTGATGTCGCCGGTATATAGGGGAACCCAGTAGAGGCATTCGTGGACAATGATTGCTGCCCTATTTGGACGCCGCCGCCGGACGGATTAAGTGCCAGCGGCTTTGTTAAAGCGCCTGCTTCTATGCTCTGAAACACAAAGAGATCATTGACCGGATCATATCCCATGCCGAGGCGCTTTTCCGGGGAGGCGAAATCGGCGATATAGACATTCCCGCCGTTGGGACAGGTGTTGTCTCCATATGCACAGCTTTTCCATGAAGCATTTGCGATGGATGCTTGCGCTCTCAGCGTTCCGGCGAAATCCCATGGGTAAGCGGCGAAAGGATTTCCGTATCCAACGCCGTTTTTTCCTTTGCTGATAATTTGCAGACCAGTAATCGAACTGTCGATACGGTATGCGGCGGTAACGCCGCTTAACGGACCTGCGGTTATCAGGCCGGTCATGTTGTTTCTGGTGTTTTCGCTTGTTGCCTGAATGGCAACGCTTTGATTTTTTCCGGAGAGGCTGAAGTTGTTTACGATCAGACTTCGGACCCAGGGCGCTCCCGAGGTATCAATGAGCAGTGCCGGGTATGCCGCCAATCCGGCGGCACTGGGATCTGTGCATTGCAAATTATTGAATGTCGCAGGACCCTTGAAGTTTACGCAGTATTTCTTGGGATTCTTGATCAGGACGTTCGACCACACAGAATTATCGGCATAGAAATCGTTCCATATCCCATAGTTTTCAGGGTTGTAGATAGCGATGTTGGTATAGGTTGAATTCGGGGCAAAAGCTGAAAATCCAATTCCTGATTGGTGAGGGCCGCCATGGGGATCGCTCTTTGCATTGAATGAGGAAATATTGCTCCAGGAGCCGTACGCTTGCGCGCCGATGTCATCGATGAAGCCGAGATAGGACTGCACATCGATCGCGTTTGAGATAATTGCACCACCGCCACTTCCATTGTCGATTCCCGCTCCATTATGCCCAAGGATAGGACCGCTCGTTGCGTTGCCAGAGCCGCACTTGGTCGTGTAAATTTTGTCCAGAGTTACGAAAGCAGGCCTTCCGGCGATGCTCTGGTCACCCTTCATGGCTCCTATGCCAATGCAATTATTATAGCCTTCGCTAATCCGCAGATTCGATCCGTGAAATCGATCGGCTTCGATCACCAATGCAACGCCGCCCCAAGGGTTACTGTCGAAGTATGTTGGTGTCGTATAGGACGCTCTTGCCGGCAGTGCGTCTATGCTCAGGTTGTCAATAACGGTGTCGGGCGCTGAAGCGAGCACATCGATAACGGGTGCGGCCGGAGAACCACTTGGCGCATTCCACTGGATAATAGTTGCTGCGCCTTGTCCTTGGATTTCCATGGTGGAAGTAATTTTTAAGGTGCTGGCTGCCGTATTCAGGCAAAAGGTTCCCGAAGGTAGGACAAGCTTTCTGCCAGCGGCCGCTGCGATGGCTGTATTCAATGAGGCCGTTGCATCAATCGAGCAGGAGGGATTATTCACGAGACCATAATCCAGCGCGTTCACCGTTCCCGTGGGCGATGGAACAACACGCGCAATCTCAGCCGTACTCAATGGCCCGGGGGAGCGCTGTAGATCTTCGGAGAAACCATTGGACGGGACGATTGCGCAGAACAAAATGCACGCACAGGAGAATTTGAAGCGGAGAACTGCATTTCTCATGAAAATCATCCCCCCATGGGCAAACGGTCCGCTCCCATATCCTCCACAATCTTAGCCAAGACACGATATTGGGGGGTGTGGTATCCGCAATACAAACGACGCCACCGTTGTACGATATGCCGCAAACGGGCACGGCACAGGCCAGCGATCCCAGCCGAATTGCAGGATCAAGAAATACAACCATAAAAAGCAATCAAGCACAGAAAAAACTAAAAGTTGACAATCGCGATGAGCGAGGCTAGGGTGCGCTTGTCGATATTTGCTTGCTGAGCTTTGGTTACCGCGCGTTTAGCACCGCGCCCTGAACGAACCTTCCTTTCAAAAATCGTTATCATCATCCGGGATGTTTTGGCGTCGCGGTTTTTCAATATTGCTATGAAAGGGTTCATCATGACCACTGGCACAGTTAAATGGTTCAATTCCACCAAGGGCTTCGGCTTCATTCAGCCTGACGATGGCGGCGCTGACGCTTTCGTTCACATCTCTGCCGTCGAGCGCGCCGGAATGCGCGAAATCGTCGAAGGCCAGAAGATCGCCTACGAACTTGAGCGCGACAACAAGTCGGGCAAACTGTCTGCTTGCAACCTTCAGGCTGCTTGAATTGATATCTGCTTTCCTTTGACCGCGGATGTACCGGCACTGTTGAGAGCATGATACCAGCGAGGTCAGGCAAGTTGCCTGGCCTTTTTTATTGGCGCCCGCTTAGCGGCCCTCAAATCCAGGACGCACCATGACAGAGAAACACAGCAAATCTCGCCAGCAGGCGGAAATTGCGTTCGGTGATGCGCAGTCGCAGTTCTTTGCGCGCAATAGTGCGGTCGACGAACTTGACTCGCTTGTCCGCGCACGGCAGGAAAAGACCCTGCGGCTGCGGGAAGCCCGCGAGGCAAAGGAATCCGAGATGCGGCAGAAAGTGGCCACTGCCCTTGCCGCAAAACGCGCAGGAAAAATCTGAGCTCCGGCTTAGAAGACAAACAACCAGGACCGAGCATTGAAAAACGCCAGAAACAACGAACTTTCCGATCGCCGCGGCGCGGCCAAGGAAGCGAAAGCCGCTCTTCTTAACGCCTTTCGCGCTGCAAAAGACAGCAACGACCCCGCCAAACTTGCCAAGCAGGCGGAGCGCCAGGCCGTTGCCGCTGCCAGGGAAAAGCGGCACGCCGAGCAGCAACGAGCAAAGCTCGAAGAGCGCGAGCGCCTGCAGGCCGAGGCCATTGAGCGTCAGGCTGCCGCTGAGGCCGCCGCCAAGGCCGAGATCGAAGCACGCGAGACAGCGGAGAAAGACCGCATCGCCCGCGAGATTGAGGAAGAGGCTGCCCGGAAGGCTGAACGCGACAAGCGTTATGCCAATCGCAAAGCGAGGCAGGCATAACGTCAAGCAAGCAGATAGGCTTCCGCCCGCGCCGCCGGGCCGTTGCCTATGGAGCACGGGGTTGCCCCGCGCTCCAGTTATTACCGATCCGGTGACAGCCGCCCGCGGCGGGCAAGCCGATGCCCTGATAGAGATCAGAGCGTGTTGCAAGTGTCGGTCCGCCCCAGATCCAGCCCCCTCAAATGATGACCGAGTGCTCAGTACCGCCTTGCGGCCATCCAGGTCATCCGAGCCCTAAAGAGCTTCCGGCGTCACACATTCGCCGATAGTCTCCTTATTTGCGTCCCTTTGGCGCCCATCACATCAAGATCTTCTAATATCCCCTTGACGTAGCAATGGGAGCGAATAAAGCTAAATTAGAAGTAGCTGTATTTGGGGGCATCGCATGCGGGGGCATCCACTCATCGAAACGGCGAATGACAGTCTTTCTCCAACAGTATCGATAAGCCGCGTAGACATATGGCTCATCAAGGCCACGCGGTATGATGATAACGGCTATCCGATCCGCTGGATTCGATCCGCCATTCCCTCCAATTCGCTCGCCTGTGTCTGGGCCTTGGTCGATGATGCAGCGTCGCGTGGCGTGTTCGGTGCGGGGGCCGATGTACAGGTCCATGCCATCGACGAAACAAATACGCGGGTCGACATTCCAGCCATCCTGAAGAGCCATCGGACTCAGGGAACGCGGGTCATCGTCATGCTCGTCGGCGTGCAGACCAACCAGTATCCCCGGGCAATGGACATTGCGCGCCCACTGCGCCAGGCGGGCGTGCCAGTCTGCATCGGCGGCTTCCATGTTTCCGGCTGTGTCGCCATGCTCGGCGAAGATGCCGAGGAGCTGGCTCTTGCGCGCGAACTGGGCGTCAGCCAATTCGCTGGCGAGGCAGAACCCGATCGCCTGGACGCCGTGCTGCAAGATGCCTTGGCCGGCACGCTGAAGCCGCTTTACAATCACCTCAAGAAAGAACCCGTCCTGCCGGGTTCGCCGGTGCCTATCCTGCCGGGGCCTATCGTGCGGCGCTCCTTCACGCATTGGTCGAGCTTCGATCTCGGCCGCGGCTGTCCGTTCGAATGTTCCTTCTGCACCATCATCAACGTGCAGGGCCGTCATAGCCGCTTCCGCACGGCAGACGAACTCGAGAAGATTGTCCGCCTGAATGCAGCCGCCGGCGTCACCAAGTTTTTCGTGACTGATGATAATTTCGCCCGCAACCGCAACTGGGAAGCCTATTGCGACCGGCTGATCGAGCTGCGCGAGCGGGAGGGGCTGGAGGTACGACTGCTGATCCAGGTCGATACCATGGCGCATCGCATTCCGGGCTTCATCGACAAGGTGGTAAAGGCCGGCGTGAGACTGATCTTCATCGGGCTGGAAAACATCAACCCCGACAATCTCGAGGCGGCCAAGAAACGCCAGAACCGCATCGAGGAATATCGCGAAATGGTGCTGGACTGGAAGCGCCATCCCGTAGTGGTCAGCTGCGGCTACATCATCGGCTTTCCCGCCGATACCCGGGAATCCATCCTGCGCGATGTCGATCTGATCAAGCGAGAGCTTGCGATCGATGTCCTGTATTTCAACATCCTCACCCCGCTGCCCGGCAGCGAGGATCACAAGAAGATGAAGGATGCGGGCGTATGGATGGACCCCGACTTCAACAAATATGACCTCAATCACCGCGTCACCCATCACGCACGCATGAGCGACGCCGAACTCGACGCCGTTTTCCACGAGGCCAGCGCGCGCTATTACGACTTCGAGCATATGGAGCGCATATTCAAGCGCCGGGTACAGCTCAAGAACGGCATGCGGCTGACGACGCTTTACAATCTGATTGCCTATCGCGAGGGACCACGGCGCGAGGGTGTTGCGTTCGCCGAATTCGGGCTTGGCCGCATCATCGACCGCCATGAGCGGCGCTATGGCATGCCGCGCGAAAATCCGTTTCCCTTCTATGCCCGCTATGCCTGGCGCTTCGCGCGCACCATCGTAGCCTATGCCTATACCTATGTCCGCTTGCGCCTGAGCGTCGCCAAGGCGTGGCGCGCCTGGGGCCGCCAGGATCTCTTTCCCTATACCGATGAAGCCATCGCCACCATCGACATGCGCAACGATCCCCTCGTGCAGGAGACTGCGGCGCGCAGCACGGCTTATACCAAGCGCCGTCAGGAAAACCGGCTGAAGGCGCGGCTGGGTGAAGCTACATATACTGACCAAGGCACCGAAGTTGCCGGTCGTTGATAGGGTGTGCCCGCGTTACCGATGCTGCTGCACGCTCTCGATAAAGCGCCTGACGACCCCGGACGGGGTTTCGTCCCGGTAGGCGAGGTGTAGCGGCGCAACCAGGCCCGCCGCCTTCTCGATCCGAAAATAAACGATGCCATTCGCTTCCAGACGCGCCATGCATTCAGGGATGATCGAAATCCCGAGGCTGGCGGCAACGAGGGTCAGTGTCGACAGCAAACGCGGCGCCGCCTGGCGCTACGCGCCCCCCTCCCCATCGACAATGTCCAACCTGCGCACTCACGATACGCAACGCGACAGAAAAGCCGAATTCTACCCTGACTGCGCTCGCATTGGCGCATGCACGCCCCAGTTTCGGGAGGTTTGCAACCAACCGGAGGTGCCGGACGGCATTTCAGAAATGCTTTGGAAAAAAAGATCTGCATTTCACATCCGATCAGTGTGGGTCGAAAGGCACGCAACGGTCCGTGCGATGCATGACGAAAATTAGTGAGGTTTTGGATTTTGAAGTCGAACGTTCGGAAATTTGTGTTTCACGATCTGCAGAAAATCGATGGCTACATTGATCCGCCAGACGCCCTGGTCTTCCTGTCGCTGATAGAGAAACAAAGGGAAAAGAACCTGTCCGGCGGCCTTGCCGAAATCGGCGTCTACTACGGCCGTTCCTATTTTCTGCTGCGCAAGCTCAGCGCGCCGGACAGCAACGTACTGGCCATCGACCTTTTCGATATCGAAGAAGATGACGCGCAATACCAGCGCTTCCTCGACAATGGCAAATCGCTGGGAATTCCCGTTGACGAGGAACTCGTCATATCCGGTGATAGCACCATGCTCGATCCACAGGCGATCACCGACAAGATCGGCCAGGTTCGCTTCTTCAGCATCGACGGAGGGCATCTGCTCCATCATGTGGTCGCCGATAGCCGCCTGGCGAAAAACGTTCTGGCGGATCACGGCATCATCGCTTTCGATGACACTTTCAATCCCGCCTGGCCTGAAGTGACCATCGGCGTCTCGGATTTTCTGCGCAGGAACAGTGATACATTCGCGGCTTTCTGCATGACGAAATACAAGACCTATGTCTGCCGCCGGGAGTTTCACGACCTCTATCAGACGGCGGTCATGGACGCGTCCCATCTCAAGCCGTTCGAGCAGGCCGAGATGGATTTTTTGGGCTCCAAGGTCATCCGGCTGCACAATCCCATCAACCGCCGGGTTGCCTATGAACTCATGCAACGATTGGGCATGAGCGCGCTGTCCCAATGGGCTTATTGCCACGGCTAAGCATAGGAGGCCGCGTGATTCACACGCGGCCTCGCAAGAAACGAAAATGCCTCTTGCGCCAGCCTATGCCGGCAAGCGGCTTCGTGCCTTCTGGTTTTGCGCCTCCTGCGCCGACTTCAACTGTGCCTTGGTGTACATCAGGGCATGAGCCGCCAGATCTTCGCTGTCGTCCCACAGGTTGCGCCAGATGCCCAAAATCCCCTCGAGCGGCTGGCCGACGACGCGTGACGAGAAGGATTCAAAGGTGATCGGCCCGTTGTAGTTCGCCTTCACCAGTGCGCGAAATACACCCGCCAGATCGATCGAGCCCGAGCCCATATAGCCGCGATGGGAATCGCCCGTATGGAAATAACCGAGGTAATCGCCGGTCTCGATGATCGCCTGCGAGATATCCGATTCCTCGATGTTCATGTGATAGACATCGAGATGAACCTTGACGTTCGGCGCGCCGATGCGCTTGCACATTTCCACGCCTTGAGCCGCCGTATTGAGGACATTGGTCTCGTAGCGATTGACCACTTCCAGCCCCATGATGACGTTGCTGGCCGCCGCCTTCTCCGCGACGCGGCGAAGGATATCGACGGACTGGCTGACGCCGTCTGCGGTCGGCGGCACGGCATATTTCTGGAAAGCGGAATAGAGAATGCCGGCGATATGGGTCGCGCCGAGATCGCGGGCAAGCGCCACCGCGCGCTCCAGCTTGGCTTCGCCCCGCTTCATCTTATCGGGATCGTTGCTCGAGATATCCTCCTCTGCGCCCATCCCGAACGAGAACGTGCACCCCAACCCATGCCTGTCGAGCTCCGCCCGTGTATGGGCGGGATCGATCTCGTTCATATCCATCGCCGAGACTTCGATCAGATCGTATCCGGTCGTGGCGGAGCGGGCGATCGCACGCGTGCTCTCCTCCCTGCTCCAGCCTTTTTCCCAGACGAACGCATGCACACCGAGCTTGTTCATTGAGTATCTCCTCCTCCATCTCCGACGACGCCTCATGTTCCACGCCGCACGATCAGCCACCCCAAAAAGTGCTAACCGGAGCAATATTGACACGCTCGAACGGAAAGTCTAGCTTTTCATAAAACGTTTTACGGGAGGCTCGGCACCGCCGGGAAAGTACGTTGAAGCGCAGACAGCCGGTTTCGATCAAGACAGTTGCCGAGCGCGCGGGGGTCTCTCCCGCCACGGTTTCGAACGTCTTGAACGCAAAGCCGAGCGTGGCGCCCGAACTGATCGAACGCGTCCGCAGCGTGGTTGCCGAACTCGGTTATGTCACAGACAGCAACGCCTCCCGGCTGCGTTCCGGCAAGCACTCGCTCGCCGGCGTCGTTGTGCCGGATCTTTCCAACCCGATGTTCGGGACCTTCGTATCGACGCTCGAAACACTCGCCAGAGAGGATGGCTTCGATCTCCTGGTCGTCAGCGCCGCAAACGATGTGGAGCAGGAAAGAGAACGCCTACACGCCATCCGTTCCTGGCGGCCCGCCGGCCTGATCGTCATTCCCTGCGACGGCGCGCTCAGCGATCGGACACCCCCGTCCATGCATATGCCGATCGTCGTCGTGGACCGTCTGACGGACGACCCGGACTATGATCTGATCGCCGTCAACAATGCGCAATCGGCCGCCGCAATCGCCGCCCATCTGTCGAAGCAAGGCTATCGCTCCTGCACGGTTGCCGGCAGCATGCTGTCGATCAGCAATATTCGCGAACGCTGGGAGGGTGCTGCTTCGGCCGCCGGTGGCATGGCGCTCTCCATGCTCGAAGTCGGGCTTGAGGCGAAAGGCATTCGCCAGCGACTGCACGAGATGCTCACGCAGCAGCAGCCGGAAGCGCTTTTCGCGCTCGACCATATCACCGCGCTGATCGCCTATCAGACGATGACCGATCTCGGTCTTTCCGCGCCCGGCGATCTCGCATTCGCTTGTTTCGACGAGGCCGAATGGATGCGCCTCGTTCGACCCGCAATTACCACCGTCCGTCAGCCAATTGAGGAAATGGCAACGGCCGCCTGGCAGCAGCTCTCCCGCCGAATGGGAGGGAATGCCGATCCCGTCAGAACTTTGCGTCTGGCGTGCTCGGTGGAGGTTCGCGGCTCGACGCTGCGAGAAGGAGGGCGGTCTAGCACGGCTGCTTGAAAATAAAACGGAGGAGGAGAACATCATGGAAATTTCAAGACGCAGTCTACTCGGCACGCTGACCGGCGGAGCCGTGGCAGGGGTCTTCGGCTTGCCGAACCTGACGTTGGCGCAGGCAAAGCAGGTTCAGGCCGGCATCGTAGTGAAGATCGGCGGCATCCCGTGGTTCAACGCCATGGAGATGGGCATCAAGAAGGAATCCCAGGCCCTCAAGGCGAATGCATGGATGATCGGCCCGACACAGGCCGACGCTGCCCAGCAGGTCCGCGCCATCGAGGATCTGATCGCCCGCAAGGTGGACGTCATCGGCGTGGTGCCGAACGACGCGGCCGCCCTGGAGCCGGTGCTCGGCAAGGCCAAGGCTGCCGGCATCAAGGTGATCTCGCATGAAAGCCCCAACCAGAAGAACAATGATTGGGACTTCGAGCTGACCACCGTCGAGGCCTACGGCGAACAGCATATGGATCTGCTCGCCAAGGAGATGAAGGAGGAAGGCAAGTACATCGTCTATGTCGGCTCGCTGACCGTGCCGCTGCACAATGCCTGGGCCGACGCGGCGATTGCCTACCAGAAGAAGAAATATCCGAAGATGGAGATGCTCGGCGACCGCTTCGGCGTTGCCGAAAGCCTCGATGACTCGATCAAGACGACGCAGGACCAACTGCGTGCCCATCCCGATCTGAAGGGTATCCTGACCTTCGGATCGCAAGGGCCGATCGGCGCCGCGAAGGTGCTGGACGATCGCGGCAAGGCGAAGTCCATCGTGCTCGTTGGCGGCTTCTCGCCCGGCCAGGGGATCAAATATGTCAAAAGCGGCGTGATCCGCGGCGGCTATATCTGGAATCCGCTGATCGCGGGCCAAGTCTTCGTGCAGCTCGCGACCTTGCTCGCGGCCGGCAAGGAGATCACCGACGGCATGGAACTCGTCGAGGTCGGACCCGTCAAGGTCTTCCCCGAAAAGCGCCTGATCCAGGCACAAAAGCTCGAGTCCCTGGACAAGGAAAACATCCAGCGATTGGCAGATCTGGGGCTTTAAGCCCCCGCCTTGCCAAGAAGGCGACGCCGCCGGAGGGGTTTCAACGCTCCTCCGGCCGGTGTCCTTCTCGCGATGATCAAGCCGAACATGGGACTTTCCGATGAGTGCACAGGATCCATTTTTACGTCTCAGCAAGATCACCAAGCGCTTCGGCGGCGTGTTGGCGCTCGACGATATCGATTGGGAGGTCCGGGCGGGTGAGATCCATTGCCTGGTCGGCGAAAACGGCTGCGGCAAGTCCACCCTGATCAAGACGGTGGCCGGCGTGCATCCACCGACATCAGGCGAGATCGAGATATCAGGCAAATCCGTTCTGCCACTCACTCCGTCTTCAGCGCGCGCGCTCGGCATTCAGGTCATATTCCAGGACCTGTCGCTGTTCCCCAACCTCAGCGTCGCCGAAAACATCGCCATCGAAAGCCATCTGAAAAGCGATCTTCGGCCCGTTTCCTATGCCGGCATGAGGAGGCTCGCGCTTTCGGCATTGAAACGGCTGGATTTTCATCTCGATCCGGATGCCGCAGTCGCCGACCTGTCGGTCGCCGAAAGGCAGATCGTCGCGATCTGCCGTGGCATTGCCGCTGAAGCGCGGCTGATCTTCATGGACGAGCCGACGGCATCGCTCACACGCAGCGAGGTCAAGCGGTTGCTCGCCATTGTCACCCGCCTGAAGGCCGATGGCATCGCCGTGGTCTTCGTCTCACACCGGCTGGATGAGATCGTCGAGATTGCCGAGCGCGTCACGGTCATGCGCGACGGACGCAAGGTGGGGACCTATCCGGCATCCGAAGTCGATCAGCGTCGCATCGGGCATCTGATGACCGGGATCGATATTTTCCAATCCGTCGTCGCCCGCGACATGTCATCGAGCAAGCCGTTGCTCGAGGTCTCCTCGCTCAGCCGCCGTGGCGAATACAAGGACATCAGTTTCACCATCCGGCAGGGCGAAGTACTAGGGATAACCGGCCTGTTGGGCGCCGGGCGAACCGAACTTGCGCTCAGCCTTTTCGGCATGACCCGACCGGATAGCGGCACGATGACGCTTGATGGCCGCAAGCTATCGCTGCGCTCGAACCGCGATGCCGTGCGCGCCGGCATCGCCTATGTCTCGGAAGACCGCCTGAGCCTCGGCGTCATTCTCCGCCAATCGATCGGCGATAACCTCATACTGGCAGTGCTGAAGAGCCTGCGTGGGCGGCTGGGTCTGATCCCGGACCGCAGCCGTCGCACGCTTGCCACCGAATGGGTGAACCGCCTGGCGATCAAGATACCCGGTCTCGACAGGCCCGTCGGAACATTGTCCGGCGGCAATCAGCAGCGCGTGGTCCTGGCGAAATGGCTGGCGGCAAAGCCCAAGATCCTGATCCTCGACAGTCCGACGGTGGGTGTCGACATCAAGAACAAGCAAGGCATCTACAAGGTCGTCGCCGACCTCGCCCGGCAGGGCGTCGGCATCCTGATCATTTCCGATGAAGTCGCCGAGGTCTACGCGACCTGCGACCGCGTCCTGCACATGCGCGCCGGCCGCATCGTTGGCGAGGTCGTGCCCGGCCAGACCAGCGAACATGAGTTCGAGGAGAAAATCTATGCCTGAGATGCCGGACATCAGAAAGCTGCAGCGCCGTCCCGAGGTCTGGCTCGCCTTGGTGATCATCCTCGCCGTCATCGCGCTCAGCGCGACGGCGCCGGGTTTCCTCACTCTGGCCAATGTCGTCGACCTGCTGGAGACCTATAGCGTCCAGTCGATCATGGCGATGGGGCTTTTCGTCGTGCTGGTCTCCGGCGGCATCGACATCTCCTTCGCGGCAACGGCATCGGTCGCCCAATATGTGACAGCACTTCTGGCGACGCAATCGGGATTGCCGCCCTTCGCCTGCGTCGGTCTCGGTCTATCGGTCGGCATCCTGCTCGGCTGCATCAACGCGCTGCTGATCCACTTCATCCGCATCACCTCGATCATCGCGACCATCGCCATGATGAGCGTGTCGTTCTCGCTGCTGATGTATTTCTCACAAGGGAAATCCATCTACACCCTACCGGACTGGTGGACCGAGCGCATCGTGTTCTGGGAGCACGAGGCGCCGAATGGCGACCTGACGCGCATCACTCTGCCGATCGTCGTGATGCTGGCGGCAACGCTGTTTACCTGGTTCTTCATGACCCGGACGAAAACCGGACGGCAGCTTTATACGATGGGGGGCAATCCGGAGGCCGCCCGCCGCATCGGCGTCAATATCGCCAAGCTACAATTCATCGCCTACGGGTTCCTCGGCTTCATGGCTGCGGTCGGCGGCTTGTTGCAGGCGCATCGCGTCGGCGAAAGCGTGCCCAACGCCATGTACAATACCGAGCTTTCCGTCCTGTCGGCCGCCGTGCTCGGCGGTGCCAGCCTGACCGGCGGCATCGGCACGGTGCCGGGCGTGCTGCTCGGCATCGTGCTGCTCGCCATCCTGCAGAACGGCCTAAACCTTCTCGGCGTCTCCTCCTACTTCTTCCAGATTGTGATCGGCCTGACGATCCTGATCTCCACCTCGATCACGGTGATCAGCGCGCGCAAGCGCCGCCGCCTCAATCCGATAGGAGATGTGGCCCATGGCTGACTCGACCCATTCCCCGACCGACAACCTGTCCGCCCTTGTCGCGAGGATACGGGACGGCAAGCCCGGCTTGCTGGGGCTGTTGCTGGCACTGGTCATCGCGTTCTCGCTGACGATCCCTGGCTTTGCGAGCTGGGGCACCTTGAATTCCTTCGCGGTGCAATTGCCCATTCTCGGGCTTCTTTCGCTGGCAATGGTCGTACCGCTCATCACCGGCGGCCTCAACCTGGCGATCATCGCGACGACCAATCAATGCGCCCTGCTGATGGCCTGGATCATGCGCAGCATGACGACAGCGGATTCGTCTTCGGCCGAAGTCCTCGGCGTCGTTCTTCTGGCACTTCTGGCCGGCCTCATTCTCGCGCTCGTGATCGGCGTCGTGACCGGCACGATCGTCGCCTATACCGGCGTCCATCCCATTCTCGTCACGCTCGGCACAAAGTCCCTGATCGACGGGATCAGCATTTACATGACGCGCGGCGAGGCCCTCTCCGGCTTTCCGCAATCCTATTCGGTCGCCGGCAATTCGGTGATCGCAGGGATACCGGTGACATTCATCCTGCTGGTCGTCGTCGCCGTGATCGTCGGCATCATCCTTCGCAAGACGCCGTTCGGCATCAGTTGCGCCATGATCGGCTCCAACATGGAAGCTGCCCGTTTTTCCGCGATCGATACAAGACGGGTTCTGGTCGGCGTCTATACCATGTCGAGCGTACTCTGCTTCGTGGCCGCCGCCGTCACGCTTGCCGTCTTCAATTCGGCAAGCGCCGACTATTCGCAATCCTACCTGCTCGTGACCATCCTCGCGGCCGTGCTGGGCGGCGTCGATCCCTTCGGGGGCTTCGGCAAGGTCTCCGGGCTGATGATTGCGCTTGCCATCCTGCAGATCATCTCCTCCGGCTTCAACCAGCTCGGCATCAGCCCCTATCTGACGACGGCCATCTGGGGCCTCATCCTCATTCTCGTGATGGCCGTGCAGACAGTCTATCCGTACCTCACCTTCTTTTTCGGGCCACGCAACAAACGAGCGGACCGCCCATGAAAACCATTGCCGTTTTCGATACCGGCAAGACGAACATCAAGCTCTCGGTCACCAACGAGGCCGGCGGGCTGATCGAGACATTATCGACACCCAATACCGTTCATGACGGTCCGCCCTATCGTCATCATGACCTTGCCGCCATTGAAGCCTGGCTGCTCGATGGGCTCGCCACATTGGCCAACCGCCATGACATAACCGCCGTCGTCTGCACCGCACATGGCTCTGGCGGGGTACTGGTCGATGACGACGGGCCGGCCATGCCGATGATCGACTACGAGCAGGCGGTCCCTGCGGAGATCGATCGGGAATATCGAGAGATCGCGGGATCGTTTCGCGAGCGAGGCAGCGCGGTCATGCTGGGCGCCGCCCATCTTGCCCGACAGATGCTTTGGCTGGAGCGCGGTTGGCCGGATGTCTTTGCACAAGCGCGGCATTTTCTCGCCATTCCGCAATATTGGGCCTGGCGGCTCTCAGGCGTCGCCACCTCCGAAGTGACAAGCCTGGCGGCGCAATCGCATCTCTGGTGCTCGGCAGACGCCAGACCGGCGAGGCTGGTCGAGGCAAGGAGCTGGGAGCGGCTAATCCCGCCGCTACGACCGGCATGGTCGAGGCTTGCCGATATCAAGCCTGAGATTTCTAGACGGACGGGCGTGAAACCGACGACGGCGATCCTGTGCGGCATCCATGACTCCTCGGCGAACTTCTATCAGTATCAGGCGGCCGGCCTGCACGATGTCACCGTCGTCTCGACCGGCACCTGGATCGTGGCGATCAGCGATCGCTCCGGTCCTGATTTCGATGTCGAGCGCGCCGGTCTTTGCTGCAATGCCGACGTGGAAGCGAGACCCCTTTCCGGCATGCTGACCATGGGCGGCCGCGAGTTCGCGATGGTGGCGGGCGAGGACGACCGCCCAACGACGGAGGACAGCCTCGCGCGCCTGATCGAGACGCGCACCATGGCGCTCCCTTCCTTCGGCAGCGATGACGGCCTGTTTCCGGGAACATCGCGAAAGGGTCGGCTCACAGGTCCGCTTGCCGACCATGGTGACCTGCGCCATGCGCTCGCCCTGCTCTACGCCGCCCTTCTGACGGACAGATGCCTTCAGCTTGTCCAAACATCGACGGTGGTTCTGGACGGCTCGTTCGTGCGCGACCCGCTCTACAGCGCGCTTATCGCCGCCCTCAATCCCGGCCGCCGCGTGTTCGTCAACGCCGATCGATATGGAACGGCAACGGGTGCTGCCCTGCTGGCATCTCATGAGACACGGCAGGCGCCAGCCCCTTTGGCCCTGAAAGCGGCAACACCCTTTTTACACCCCACCCTTGATGAATACCGAGAGCGCTGGCTGCGCGCGGCCCAAACTGGAGGACAAGATGATGGACTATGACGATCGCCGCCAACGGGAGGCCATGGTTGAAACCTGCCGCAAGATGAATGCGAGCGGCATCAATCAGGGAACCGCCGGAAATGTCTCGATCCGCAATCCCGGCGGCTTTCTGATCACGCCGACCTCACTGCCCTATGACGAGATGAAACCCGACGATCTTGTGCAGATGAATTTTGACGGCACCTATGAAGGCCGCCGTCGCCCGTCGTCTGAATGGCGCTTTCATCGCGATATCCTCGCCGCGCGCGACGACATCAACGTCGTGCTGCATTGCCATTCGATCTACGCGACAACGCTCGCCTGCCATCACAAGACGATCCCGAGTTTCCACTACATGACGGGTATTGCCGGTGGCACCACGATCCGCTGCGCGAAATACGCGACATTCGGCACGCAGGCACTCTCCGACAATGCGCTGGAAGCCCTTCAGGACCGCCTCGCCTGCCTGCTTGGCCAGCATGGCCAGATCTCGCTGGGCAAGACCCTGCCATCGGCATTGGCGCTTGCCATCGAGGTCGAGACGCTTTCGCGGCTCTACGTGCAGGCCTTGACACTCGGAGAACCGCCGGTCCTCCCGGATGAGGAGATGGAACGCGTGCTGCAGCAGATGAAGAATATGAGCTATGGTCAAGCGCCGGACCTCGACGGCGTCAATGACATCGCGCGGCCAAAGCCAGCCTGACCGCTTCCGACCCGATCGTTTCAGCGAACCAGATTATCAGGCCGTCTTGCCGGCGGCCTTACCACTCGAATTGACGCACGCCATCAATCACATCACGTCCTTTCCTGACAGCAAAGGCCGGAGCCTCCGCGGCACGGCCCAGGATATAGCGCACGCCTTGCACGGGCGAGCGATGCTCCGGCGGCTCGGGCACATAAAGCGCCTGCTCCTGCAAATCCTGCGGCGGCTGATCCGCCTCGGAATATCCGACGATCATCGGATCGCGCGTATCGCATTGCGGCATGCAACGGTCGAACTGTGTGACATCCGAGGAGGCTACAGTTTTGACACTCGTGACCTTGGCATGGGCTGCAACGCGCTTGACCGGCGTGCTGGCTTTCGCAGCCGCCGACTTGTTCGCGGTAGCCGGTCTGAAGATCGGCGTTGGCAGCACGGTCGGGCTGGCGTCGATGGCCGACTGAAGATCATTCGCCGTCGCAAAATTCCTGGCATCGGCAACTTCGATCGCGCCGCGCCCGCCAATATCGATCGACGACATCAGCGGAGTTTCCGCCTCCGTGCGAGCAACCGCATATAGTCCCGCAACCGTCACTCCGCAGACGAAGAGGCCGACGCCAACTTTTCGGGCCAGTTCGCCTGCGGCACCAGGCACTTTGGTTTGCTGCATGCTCATTGCTCTCTCCATTCGACATTTGTCTGAAGTGAGAGTTCACACCACAATTGCGGCGCCCCTTTTGCCGAAAAGTGGCCAAGAGCAGGCGAATTGCAAAGAAATGTTGTAGGGCGCGCCTAGTTTCGGCGCTTTTTTGCTCAGGACGAGCGGCCCTGCTTGACGTTAGCGCGGTCGGAAACGCTGAAGCCCAACCGCTCCGAAATCTCGCCCACGGCGCGAAGAAGGCTATCGAGATAGCTTTCCCGGTTTCTCAAGCCATCCTCTTTCGGCGCCACCAGGCAAAGCGTTGCGATACATCGCCCGTCTTCCTGCTTGATCGGCGCGGCAAAGCAATGGGTGAAGTTTTCCACCTCGCTGTTGAAGGTGAAATAGCCGTCGATTGATGCCTGGCGAACTTCACCGATGAAACGGCTCGGGTCGAGCTGCTTGCCGTTCGGCAGGACGAAGTCCTCCGGCGGGATGAAATCGAGTATCTCGGCATCGCTCAGGTGGGAAACCAGCAGACGGCCGGATGCCGTCCACGGAATTGAAACGAGCTCGCCGACATTCGAGGAAATACGGAACGGACGGATGCCCTCGCGCATCATCGCGACGGTGTATTTGTTGCCTTCCAGCATGCACATCTGCGCCGTTTCGCGCGTCTCCTCGGCAAGACGCGTCAACAGGGTATCGGACTCGCGCATCAGATCGAACTGATCCGCATAGGCCGTGCCGAGGAAATAGAGCTTGCGGCCAAGGAAGACCCGGCCATCACCGCCCTGGTAGTCGAGCATGCCGTGGCGCAGAAGAAGGTTCACGAGTTCATAGATCGACGAGCGCGGCGCGCCGATCTCGACGGCGATCTCGTTGGGGCGCATCGGTTGACGCCTGGTGCGCAGAAACTCAAGAATTTCAAAGGCACGATCAAGGCCGCGCGTCCGTCGCGATACGATATCGTCTGCGCCTTCAGCCATCAAACATGCTCCATTTCCGGGGAATAGGCGCGACCGTGACAGTCGCGCCCGAACAACTCAACCTCTATCGGCGCGATAGGCGACGCAATCGACTTCCACCTTGCAATCGACCATCATCCGGGACTGAACACAAGCGCGCGCCGGCGGGTTCTTGCCGAAATACTCCGCATAGACGCCGTTGAAGCTCCAGAAGTCGCGGGGATCGTCAAGCCATACACCGACGCGAACCACATCCTCGATGCCATAGCCGGCTTCGTGAAGGATGGCGATCAGGTTTTCGATGGCCTTGCGGGTTTCCGCGATAATGCCGCCACCGACGATCTCGCCTTTCTCCATCGCGACCTGACCGGAAACATGCAGCCAGCCATTGGCTTCGACCGCGCGGGCAAAAGGCAGGGCTTGCCCGCCGGCTCCGGTTTCGCCGGCACCGTAACGCTTGATAGTCATATGACCTCTCTCTTTTCTTCTGGATTCTATATGTCAGCAGGCGGCACAAGGCCGCCTGTCATTCAGTTGAAGCTGGACGTCTTCAGGAATTCGGCAAGCCGTTCTGTCTTCGGCTTGACGAACATCTCCTTCGGATCGCCCTCCTCGCCGATAAGGCCCTGATTCATGAAGATGACCCGCGACGAGACCTCGTAGGCAAAGTGCATCTCATGGGTGACGAGCAGCATGCTCATGCCATCGGCGGCAAGTCCCTTGATCACCTGCAGCACCTCGCCGACCAGTTCGGGGTCGAGCGCCGAAGTCACCTCGTCGAAAAGCATTAGCCGTGGGGTCATGGCAATGGCGCGGGCGATTGCCACACGCTGCTGCTGACCGCCGGAAAGCTGGCCCGGATAATGATCGGCGCGGGATGCCAGGCCCACCCGTTCGAGCCATGTCTCGGCAACCGCGCGAGCCTCGTCGCGGTGCATCTTCTTGACCTTGATAAGCCCGAGCATGACGTTGCGGGCAGCCGTCATATGCGGGAAGAGATTGAATTGCTGGAAGGCCATGCCGGTCAGCGCCCGCTGGCGGGCGATGTCCTTTTCGCTCTTGCGCCGGCGCGCGCCACCGGCGTCGTCATAGCCGATCGGCTCGCCCTCGAGCAGGATCCGCCCGCCCTGGAATTCCTCGAGCATATTGATGCAGCGGAGCATCGTCGTCTTGCCCGAGCCAGAGGAGCCGATGATCGAAATGACCTCGCCCTCCCGCATGGTGCAGTCGACGCCCTTCAGTACCTCGACCGGGCCGTATTGCTTGCGCAGCCCCTGTATTTCGAGAAGTATCTTGCTCATGATGATCGAGCCCTCACGACGGAACGGCGGTCTTGCGCTCGACATATTTGCCGAGACGCTCGATGCCGTAATTGATGACGAAGTACAAAAGCCCCGCGAAGAAATAGAATTGGAGGCTCATGAAATTGCGCGAGATGATCTCCTGCATGCGCAGCAGCAACTCGGCGACGCCGATGACGGATAGCAGCGTCGAGGCCTTGACCATCTCGGCCGCGGTGTTCACCCAGGCTGGCAGGAACTGGCGCAGCGCCTGCGGCCAGAGCACATAGGCAAAGGTCTGGCGGAAGGTGAGCCCGATCGCCTTTGCCGCTTCGGTCTGCCCCCTCGGGATCGCCTGCAACCCGCCGCGCACGATCTCGCCGACATGCGAGGAGCAGAAGATTGCGAGCGCGAAAACACCGGCCTGGAATGGGCCGAGATCGATGCCGATAGTCGACAGGACATAGTAGCTGGCCAAAACCAGAACCAGAACCGGCGTCCCCCGGACGAAATCCGTATAGACCCGCACGAAAAAGCGCAGCACCGGATTGCCATAGACGAGGCAAAGCCCGACGAGGACGCCGAGCAGCGAGCCGACGACGATCGCAAGCAGCGAGATGGACACCGTGAGGCCAAGCCCCTTGAGAATGGCGAGACGCGCGATCCAGAGCTGATCGAGAAAAGCGGTAAAATCGGTCATGACATCACCTCGGGACGGCAAGGCGGCGCTCGACGACGCGCATCAGCGCGGCCAGCACGACACAGGTGAAGACGTAGAGGCCGGAGGTGACGAGCCATGTCTCGATGACGCGAAAGCTTTCGACATTGATCTTTCGTGCCTCGAAGGTCAGCTCCGGTACGGCGATGGCCGCCGCAAGCGAGGTGTCCTTAAAGAGCGAGATCACCGTCGAGGAAAGCGAGGGCAGCACATTGCGGAACATCAAAGGCGCGATGATCGAGACGCGGATCTGCATCGGCGTCAGGCCGATGGCAAGGCCAGCTTCCGACAGTCCCTTCGGGATGGACAGCAGGCCGGCACGAAAGACCTCGGCCAGATAGGCACCCGAATAGATCGACAGCACCGCGATGAAACTCTGGACCTTACCGATACGAAAGCCCATCTGCGGCAAGGCGAAATAGGCAAAGAGAACCAGCACAAGGATCGGCAGATTACGGATGACCGTCACGTAAAGTGCGGCGGGCCGCCGGACCCAGCCGCTTTTCGCCGTCAGGGCGAAAGCGACGAGCAGGCCGATCAAGGCACCGATCAGGATGGAAATGAAAGCCAGACCGAGACTGAGCAGCAGACCTTCGAGAAGCTGGTCGAAGCTGCGCCAGACGGCGGCGAAATTGAGCGTATAACCCATGGCGCAATCCTGCAATCAAGGGTGAGGAAAGGACGGAAGGCGACCTTCCGTCCTCGACGATATCACTTGTATTCGACTGGGAAGCCGATTTGCGGCGGTGCCAGATCCTTGCCGAACCAGGTCTTGTAGGACTTGGCATAGAAGTCGAACTCGACGCCGGTCATTGCCTCATGCAGGGCGGTGTTGACGAAGTTCAGCCAGTCCTGGTCACCGCGCTTGACGCCGCAGGCATAGGTCTGCGGGTTCCAGCCGTAGCCGGCATCCTTGTAGCGGCCGGGGTTCTGCGTCATGTACCAGGCAAGCGATGACTGGTCGGTTGCGACCGCGTCGGAGCGGCCGGATTCCAGCGCCTGATAGATCAGATCCACCGATTCATACTGGTCGACGGTCGCGTCCGGCAGGGCGGCATGCACCATCGCCTCAGCATAGACGTTCTGGAGCACGGAGATCGTGACGGACGAACCGGCGGCCTTGAGCGTGGCATAATCCGCGTATTTGCCATCGGCCTTCAGCATCAGCCCGACGCCCTCGCGATAGTAGGGGATGGTGAAGGCGATCTGCTGCGCGCGTTCGCCGGTGACTGTCATGAACTGGCAGGTCAGGTCGACCTTGTCGGTGGTGATGTTCGGGATACGCGCGTCGGAAGACTGGTTGACGAACTCGATCTTGTCCGGATCGCCGAACAGCGCCTTGGCGACGATGCGGCCCATGTCGATGTCAAATCCTTGAAGCTTGTCATCGGCGCTCTTGAAGTGCCACGGCGCATTGGTGCTGCCAGTGCCCATGACGAGATGGCCGCGAGCAAGCACCTCGTCGAGCTTGCTTTTGGCCTGCTGGGCGGCGGCGGGCATTGCAGAAATAAGGAAGGCTGTGGCCAGCGAAAGCAGGCTGGCGCGAAGTGAGACGGTCATGACGTTCCCCTGTCAGATAGTTGTTTTCAATGTCCAATATTATGGACATGTGTCCAGTTTACTGGACTTTCATATTGAGCAATGCAATTTGAGAATTGTCAAGCGTTGGGAGAGGCAGAATCTGCGCGCGCAGATGCAACCGCGCCAGCGCCTTTCCATAAGCACCTTCAGCGTCAGCACGAGGCACGCACGGAGCGCGTCGACTTCAGTCGATATTCAGAGGTGGTTTGCGGACGACGCGGATTACATCCGCTTGTCGTCAGGCGGTCTCGCCTTCGATCAGTTCAAAACCGAGATCGATGGTTTGCGAAGGCGCGTCGTCGAGCACGAGTTGAGCGGCGACCTGCCCTACCGCCACGCGCGGAGTGCGGATGGTCGACAATGGCTGCGGCGTCACCCTGGCCATATCCAGACCGTTGTAACCGAAAATGGCCAGTTGCGACGGAATGGAAATGCCCCGCGCCATGCAGTGGAAATAGCCGCCCAACGCCATGTCGTCGTTGGAGAAATAGATGGCATCGAGGTTCGGCACACGCGCAAGCAGCCTTTCGAGCCCGAGCCGGCCGGCCTCGACCGAGGATGCGCCTGGATGAATTTCGCGGCCCGCAAGCGGCTTGCCTTCTGCTTCCAGCGCGGCGCAGAAGGCTGCGAAACGCTTGCCCGCACGCGTGTCGCGCACCAGATCATGGCCGACATAGCCGATGCGGCGATAGCCGCGCCGCAGCATAAATTCCGCACTCACGCGCGCCGCCACGGCGTTTGAGAAACCGACCGCGAGGTCGAGCGCCGTACCATCGAGGTCGAGCAGTTCCACGACACGGCAACCGCTCGCGCGCAGCATTTTCGCCGTTCCCTCGCTGTGTTCCAGGCCAGCCAGCATGACGGCCGACGGCCGCCAGGCGAGCATGGCCGCGACCATCGCCTCTTCCCGGTCCGGATCATAATCGGTCACGGCGAAGACCGATTGATAACGGCTCGCCTCAAGCACCCCGCCCGCGCCACGCAGCACGTCCGGAAACACGATATTGGAGAGCGACGGGATGACGAAGGCGACGAGGCGCGATCCCGCCGAGGCGAGCGCTCCGGCGATACGGTTGGGCACGTAGCCGAGACGTTCGACTGCCGCCATGACGCGATCATGCGTCTTCTTGGAAAACGAGCCGTGATTGCGAAGCACGCGCGAGACCGTGCTCTCGCCCACCCCGGCCGCTTCGGCAACCTCTGAAAGCGTGACCGTGGGCTGAGGTTTGACGTTCATGTTCCCTGAAAACCCCTATGCGGCTCCGCATTATAGTCGCACGGAAGCTCGTGTTCCCGTGGCCATTTTCCACGTCCCGCTCCTTTAACACAAGATTTTTGGCAGCGCCGCCAAATTCCCATTGGCAGCGCTGCCAAAATACAGTAACGAGAAATGGCAGCGCTGCCAATTTTAGGGCGCGCGGCCGGAAGAAGGTTCTGGAGGGACCCCGGCTTTTCCATTCGGAGGAGGACATCATGACATTTCAAGCGCAGGCCACAGCCCAGGGCGAGCGCGCCGGCAATCCGGTCGAGGACCTTGCATACCGCAAGGTCTTTTGGCGAATCGTGCCCTTTCTGGTGCTTTGCTACATCGTCGCCTATCTCGACCGCGTGAATGTCGGCTTTGCCAAGTTGCAGATGTCGAGCGAACTCGGCCTGTCGGAAGCCGCCTACGGGATCGGCGCCGGCATCTTCTTCATCGGCTACTTCCTGTTTGAAGTCCCGAGCAACGTCATCATGAACAAGGTCG
Organism: Martinezella rhizogenes; assembly: GCF_000799715.1. Lineage (GTDB taxonomy): Bacteria > Pseudomonadota > Alphaproteobacteria > Rhizobiales > Rhizobiaceae > Rhizobium > Rhizobium rhizogenes_C. The sequence goes on along the minus strand of NZ_JUHG01000017.1, from coordinate 276,326 downwards.
GCGCGCGGGTATGGATCGCCCGCATCATGGTGACCTGGGGTATCGTGTCAGCCGCCTTCATGCTGACTACGTCCGAAACCATCTTCTATATCCTGCGTTTCCTGCTCGGCATTGCCGAAGCCGGCTTCTTCCCGGGCCTTATTCTCTATCTCACCTCCTGGTATCCGGCCCGCCATCGCGCCAAGATCATCACGACCTTCATGTCGGCGATCCCCGTATCGGCCATCTTCGGCAATCCGCTGTCCGGCTTCCTCATGGATAGTTTCCATGGAACGCATGGCCTTTCCGGCTGGCAATGGATGTTCCTGATCGAGGCCGTTCCGGCAATACTCCTCGGCGTGCTGGTGTTCTTCTATCTCGATGACAGGATCAGCGATGCCAAATGGCTGACTGCGGACGAAAAGGCCATTCTGACCACCAATATCGAAGCGGAAGACCGCGCCAAATCGTCAAGCCCGCATGATGTTGCAAGCACCCTGCGCGACGGCCGCGTCTGGCTGATGTGCCTGATCTATTTCTGCTTCGTCCTCGGACAATACGGCCTGAACTTCTGGATGCCGACCATCGTCAAGGCGAGCGGCGTTGTCGGAAACCTCAATATCGGCCTGGTCTCGGCCATTCCCTACATCTGTACCTTCGTCGTCATGATCGCGCTCGGCCGTTCCGCCGACCGGCATCGCGAACGCCGCTGGCACCTTGTCGTGCCCGCCCTGATCGCCGCGGTCGGCTTTATCGCCGCCACCGCCAGCACCAGCACGACATTTTCGATCATCGCTCTTTCGCTTGCCGCGGCAGGCGCCATCAGCTGCGCACCCCTGTTCTGGTCACTGCCGACAGCTTTCCTTGCCGGCACCGGGGCGGCGGCAGGCATCGCCTGGATCAATTCGGTCGGCAATCTCGCTGGCTTCCTCGGCCCGTTTCTGGTTGGCTATCTCAAGGACCTCACCGGCAGCACCTCAGCCGGCATGTATTTTCTGGCGGCAGCGCTCGTCATCGGATCCATCGCCGTGCTGACCGTTCCGGCAAAAAGCGTCAATCGCTAGAATGAAAGGTCCTCCGGCGCCAACGGCCGGAGGACCGCACACCCCTAGGACATTGCAAGGATATCGACATGTCATCCTCCGCTGAAAACTCGCAACATCAGCTTGTCGCCGCCGTGATCGGTTTGGGATCCATGGGCCTCGGCATGGCGCGGTCCATGAAGCGCGCCGGCCTCGACGTCGTCGGCTACGACATATCGGCCGCCGCGATCGATCGTTTCGTCAGCGAGGGCGGACGGGGTGCCGCGAGCCCGGCAGCGGCGGCAAAAGATGCCGATATCGTGGTCTCCGTCGTCGTCAACGGCGGGCAGACCAGGGACGTTCTCTTCGGCGCCGGCGATGTCGCAGACACCATGAAGCCCGGGGCAGTCTTCATCTCGTCGGCGACCATGGATCCGGCGGTTGCCCGTGATCTGGCGGAGCGTTGCACGGCACTCGGCCTGCATTATCTCGACGCGCCGATCTCAGGCGGCGCGGTCAAGGCCGCCAGCGGCGAGCTGACCATCATGGCGTCTGGCACGAAGTTGGCCTTCGATGCCGCGCGCCCGGCACTCGACGCCATGGCCGGCAAGGTCTACGAGCTGGGTGACGACGCCGGAACCGGCGCGGCCTTCAAGATGATCAATCAGCTTCTGGCCGGCGTGCATATCGCCGCCGCCTGCGAGGCGATCACCTTCGCGGCCAAACAGGGGCTCGATCTCGACAAGGTCTATGAGGTGATCACCGCTTCGGCCGGGAATTCCTGGATGTTCGAAAACCGGGTGCCGCACGTTCTCGAAGGAGACTATTCACCACGCAGCGCCATCGAGATTTTCGTCAAGGATCTCGGCATCGTACAGGACATGGCCCGCACGGAGCGCTATCCGACCCCGCTCGCCGCCGCCGCGCTACAGATGTATCTTGCCGCATCGGGTGCGGGCATGGGACGCGACGATGACGCCTCGCTTGCCCGGCTCTATGCGCAGCTTTCGGGCACGGTTCTGCCGAACACATGAGCGACGAAACGCGCAAGCAGTAAACGGAGACAATCAGCATGCCCGTCTTTGCGGCCAACCTGACGATGATGTTCAACGAGTGGCAGTTTCTCGACCGCTTCGACGCGGCGGCTGAAGCCGGTTTTACCGCCGTCGAATACCTCTTCCCCTATGAATTCGCGCCGGAAGCAATCGCGGAACGGCTCAAGCGCAACGGATTGACCCAAGCGCTTTTCAACATGCCGCCCGGCGACTGGAACGGCGGCGAGCGAGGGCTTGCGGCCCTTCCCGATCGCTTCGAGGAGATGAAGTCGAATGTGGAGAAAGCGCTCGACTATGCCGAGGCAACCGGCGTCAAGCGCCTGCACCTGATGGCCGGCCTGGCCAAGCCCGACGACGAAGCGGCTATCCGCGCCTATCGCCGTTCCGTCGAATATTGCGCCGGACGGCTTGCCGAAAAAGGGCTGGACCTCGTGCTCGAGCCGATCAACGGGCGCAACATGCCGGGCTATTTCCTCAATGACTTCAATCGTGCGCGATTGTTGATCGGGGAGTTGGCCCGCCCCAATCTCAAGCTTCAGTTCGACATCTACCATCGGCAGATCATGCATGGCGATGTCGCAATCGCCTTGCGCGAGATGATGCCGATCATCGGCCATATCCAGACCGCGAGCGTGCCATCAAGGCAGGAACCATGCAGCGAGGAGCTGAACGACGCATATCTCTTCGCCGAGATCGACCGGCTCGGCTATGAGGGCTTCATCGGCTGCGAATATATTCCGCGAAACCATACGCTCGACGGCCTCGGCTGGTTTGCACCGTTCAAAAGGATAAAGGGATGACACTCTTGCTCGGAGCGATTGCCGACGATTACACCGGTGCGTCGGATCTCGCCAACACGTTCACCAAGAACGGCCTGCGCACGGTACAGACGATCGGCATCCCCGACCCGGATCTGCCGCTGCCGGATGTGGATGCGGTCGTTATCTCCCTCAAGATCCGCTCGGTCGCGGCGCAAGATGCTATTTCCGCCGCAAGCAAGGCCGAAGCCTGGCTGCGCGCTCGCGGGGCGATCCATGTCCTCTACAAGATCTGCTCGACCTTCGATTCCACCGATGCCGGCAATATCGGCCCGGTGACCGATGCGCTGCGTAATGCTGCGGGCGGTGACCCTGTGATCGTCACCCCCGCCTTCCCGGAAACCGGCCGCACCGTCTATGCCGGCCACCTCTTCGTCAACGGCGTTCCGCTCGACGAGAGCCCGTTGAAAGACCACCCGCTCAATCCGATGCACGACGCCAACCTCGTGCGGGTTCTTGCCCGGCAATCCTCCGGTAGCGTCGGGCTCGTCGATCTCACGACTGTCGCCGGTGGTCCGGACGCTGTCCGCGCACGGCTTGCCGCTCTTCGAGAAACCGGCGTGACAGCTGTCATCGCCGACGCCGTTTTTGAAAGCGATCTGGAAACCCTGGGCACCGTTGCGCTGGAAACGCCGCTGTCCACAGGCGCTTCCGGGCTAGGCCTTGGCCTTGCGCGAGCGCTCAGGCGTTCCGGCAGGATCTCGCATCCGGCGCGGGCAACCGAGGATGCAATCGGCCCAGTCGGTGGCCTCGCCGCCATTATCGCCGGTAGCTGCTCGACGGCAACCTTGCGCCAGCTTGCCGAAGCCGAGCGTTCGATGCCGGTTCTGCGGCTCGACCCTGAAAAACTGCTCTCGGGGCATGACGAGCTTTCCAACGCAATCTCCTGGGCGGGCGACCGGATATCGGCCGGGCCGGTGGTCATCGCCGCAAGCGCCGATCCGCAAGCCGTCGGCCGCGTGCAGGCGCGTTATGGCCGGGAGGCCTCCGGTCATGCCATCGAACATGCCACGTCGACCATCGCCGCCGAACTGGTGTCTCGCGGCGTGCGGCGTCTGGTCGTGGCCGGTGGCGAGACATCCGGTGCTGCCGTCGACAGGCTCGGCATTCCCGCTTTCCTGATTGGCCGGGAAATCGCGCCGGGCGTTCCCGTTCTCAGAACCGTCGGAAACACCCAGGGGAACATGCTGCTTGCCCTGAAGTCCGGAAATTTCGGCGGCGACGACTTCTTTGCCGCAGCACTTTCCATGATGCATTAGGCAATCGAGGCAGGGACACAATGACGGAAGAAACGGAACTACGCGACAAGATCGCCCGCATGGGCGCACTCCTCTACAATCGCCAGCTTGCCCATGGCAGCGCCGGCAATCTCTCCGTCCGCCTCGAAGATGGTTCGATCCTGGTGACGCCCACCAATTCAAGCCTCGGATTCCTGGATCCTGCCCGGATATCCAAGGTTTCTCCCTCGGGCGAGCTTCTGGCCGGCGATCCGCCCTCGAAGGAAGCCTTCTTCCATCTTGCTGTTTATGAACAACGGCCCTCCGCGCGTGCCGTGGTGCATCTTCATTCCACTTATTCGGTGGCCGTGTCCTGCCTGTGCCATGACAATACCGACAATGTGCTGCCGCCGCTGACCGCCTATCACGTCATGCGAGTCGGCAAGCTTCCGCTGCTCAAATATTTCAGGCCGGGGGACCGAGCCTTGGCCGACGCCGTGCGTCTTGCCGCCCGTGACCATCGCGCCATGCTTCTCGCCAATCATGGACCGATCGTTTCGGGCAAGACATTGGAAGAAGCAGTCTACGCTTACGAGGAGCTGGAGGAGACATCCAAGCTCTTCTTCCTGCTGGGAGACCGCAAGACGTCCCCCCTTTCCCTCGAAGCAGTTGCCGAGCTCAACGAGGCATTTCCAAGCTGATTACAGCCCTCGGGAACAAAGACCCTCCCGACCGAATTTAGGTGAACGGCGTATTCACGCCATGTTCACGTGCACAGAGTCATTCTGGAAACACTCGATTAACCGAGTCGAAGATTTGCATTTCAAGACGCATCGCGTCGGAGGTGATCATGATGAAGAAGACAATTCTCACGGTTTTGCTCGCAGCTACGGTCGCCGGCAGCGTGTTGGCCCCAGCCGGCTTTGCCCAGGCGCAGGAATATGGTCGTTACCGTGACTGGAACGATGGCCCGCGGCGTCATCACCACCACAATGGCGGCGCGATCGCCGGCGGTGTGGCAGCGGGGCTCATTGGCGGCCTGATTGGCGGCGCTATCGTCAATGGTGGTGGCGGTGGTTATGGTTACGCAGCTCCTCCTCCGCCCCCGCCGAGATGCTGGACGGAGAGCCGTCCAGTTCAAAACGAATATGACGACGGCTACCATTACGAGCGGATGCGCGTCTGCGATTAAAGACCGCGAGCCTTAACGTCTAAACATGAGGCGCCGACACCATCGGCGCCTTTGTCGTTTGCAGCCTCTCTTCCCTCAGCGGCTAGCGGGATCGCCCCCACGCCGGACGAATGGAGACTGCCCCGTCAACTCGGTCAATGCACGAAACAGGAAGCGTGTTTCGAGCAGATTGAATATTCTCAAAAGAGTTTCCACCGCATCGATCGGTTTCACTAGGAAGTCCTTGGCGCCGAGCGACAGAGCCCTGCGCCGGGTTTCGATGGAAATATCGGCCGTCAGCACGACGATCGGAATAAAGGATGTCGGCCCGATCAGCCGGGAAAAGGTGTTCAGAAGAGCAAACCCGTCGATATGGGGCATCATCAGATCGAGCAGGATGATGTCCGGGCTCACCTCGCTGAAAAGCCGGGTGGCGTCCCTCGGATCGGTGGTCGTCGTCACCTTCTGGAACCCTTCACGGCGCAACAGGCGCTCCAGAAGTGCGACATTTGCGGCCTCGTCATCGATGACCAGAACGCTCGCCTCGGCGGCGATATCGATTTGCGGGTTCATTGCGCCATAACCTCGTCGAGCGTCTGCAGGAACTGTCTTATATCGAGCGGCTTCGCAAGAAAGCGTGTCGCCCCCTCCTGCAGCGCGCCCTGCCGCGTCACTTCCGTCGCATCGGCACTGATGACGATCACCGGTATGGCGCGCGTATCACTATCAGCCCTTAGACTTTTCAATACCTCCAGGCCACTGATATCCGGAAGATTGATGTCGAGCAGGATGAGATTCGGCCGATGCTCGCGCGCCAGCGACAATCCGAGATCGCCGAGCATGGCGGGAATGACCTTGGCGTTGCAATGGCGGGACAGCACATTTTCCAGCAGGCTCAGGCTGGCGGGATTGTCCTCGATACAGAGCACGATATCCAATCCGCGCTTGCCAGCGGGAGCATCCACAGCTCCGCTGACGGCATGACGAACCGCAACCGCCGAACCTGGCACCGCCGGTGCAAAGACGGTGAATGTCGAACCATCGACGCTGGTGGAGCTAAGCTCCAGCCTCCCGCCCATCACCTGCATCAAATGCTGCGACAAAGAGAGCCCCAACCCGGTTCCCAATGTGGCGGAACTGTCGGCACCCAGGCGCTCGAAGGGCAGAAACAGCTTTTCCTTCCGATCCTCGGCAATACCGAAGCCGGTATCGCTGATGTCGATGGCGAGCATATCGCCTTCCGCTAGCCGGGCGGAAATGCGAAGCATTCCGCCTTCGCGATTGAACTTTATCGCATTGGATAGAAGGTTCAAAAGCACCTGGAGAAGGCGCCGCCGGTCGACGATGATAGCCGCACCGGCGGCATGATCGACCTCGACGACAATGCCGACCTTGCGAGGCGCGGCAAGCGGACGGGCAAGGTCGACCGCCTCCCCGACAATCTCGCCGGCATCCAGTGTTTCGATATAGAGCTCCATCCGTCCGGCATCGATGCGAGCCAGGTCGAGCAAATCGTCAAGCAGGCTGAGCAGATGTCGGCCGGCCCTCAGAATCTGCGCCAGGCTTGCCTGCGTTTCAGGCTCTTCCAGATCCATTTCCAGAATCTGGGCAAAGCCGAGAATGGAGTTGAGGGGCGTCCTGAACTCGTGGCTCAAGCGCGAGTGAAAGGCGCTTCTGGCTTCGCTCGCTTGCTCAGCCTTATATCGGGCGGCCAGCAGCTCTTCTTCGTTGCGTTTGCGATCGGTGATATCGCGGGTAATCTTCGAAAAGCCCCGGGGATTGCCATTCTCGTCGCGAAGCGCGGTGACCACGACATTGGCCCAGAAACGCGAGCCGCCCTTGCGCACCCGCCACCCCTCGTCTTCGACGCGGCCATCGGCCTGCGCGCGCTCAAGCTCCTGGCTTGGCAGCGTATCGCGAACCTCTTGCGGATAGAATCGCGAGAAATGCTCGCCAATGATCTCGTCGGCCGTATAGCCCTTGATCCGCTCGGCGCCCGCATTCCAGCTCACCACCCGCCCCTGTTGGTCGAGCCCGAAAATTCCATAATCGTGGACGCCATCGACGAGGAGGCGGAAGCGTTCCTCGCTCTCGCGGAGCGCGCTTTCTCGTTCCTTCAGGAGTAGGCTTGCCTCCTGAAGCGCTCGCGACAGCACGCCAAGTTCGTCGCGCGCATTTTCTTTTGATGTCACCGGCTGTCCCATCGCCAGAAGGCGCGCGGTCTTTTGCAGCGAGGCAACCCGTCGGACGATGCCGTTCGACATCAGAATGATCGCCACCACGCAGCCGACCAGGCCAATAATCGCGCCAATGATCGTGATCCACTGGGCTCTGTCACGGATGGCATCCGCTTGCTTCGTCCGCTCTTCAAGAAGAGCATCCTCTCGTGCGCGCATCTGCTGAATGCGGGCGCGCAACTCGTCCAGCACCACCTTGTTGTCCACCAGCGTCCGGCGCATGTCGTCATTGATCGACTGATTGCTCCCACGGCCCTTGTCCAGCAGGTCGTTGAGGCCAGCAAGCTTCTGGAAGACCAGCGGCTCCATGCCGTCAAGGCGGGCGCGCTGCTCGGCGTCGGTTATCAACGGCCGCATGGCGGCGAAAACGCTAGGGAGTTCGGCATTGGCCTTTTCGAAAGGCGCGAGAAACGCCGCGTCTCCAGTCAAGAGATAACCGCGAACACCCGAGGCGCCCTCCGCCAGAAGCGCATGCAGCTCCAGAATGTCGGACTGGATGGCGAAGGTCACGCGCACATAATCTTCCGCGCGACGGCTTTCCCGATCGGCCAGGAACACCGATCCGAGAGCGATCAGCAGGCAGATCAATGGAAGTGCGATCACGATCACTCCCTTGCGGGCAAGAGGCTGATCGAGGAAACGAAGGGACAGGCCCGTCTTGTCGGTCATGTCGCCGGTCGTCAAAGCTCGTCCTTTCGCAGCAGGCCCGCCTGGATCGCCAGAACCGCCGCTTGCGTGCGATCATTAACCCCAAGCTTGCTCAGGATGCGCTCGACATGCACTTTCACCGTCCCCGGCGAAATCGACAGCGTTCGCGCGATACCCTTGTTGGTTTCGCCGGTGGTCAGGCTACAGAGAATTTCGCGCTCCCGGTTCGTCAGTCTCTCAATGACCGTTTCCGCCGGCGATTCACGATCTATCCTCGCCAGCATCCTGCGCATCAGATCCGTGTCGAAAAACGCCTGTCCGTCCAGCACGATGTCTATGGTGCGCAGCAGGCTCTCGCGGCTGACATCCTTGAGGAGATAGCCGCTTGCTCCAACCTTGATCGCCGCACTGAGGTAGTCGATGCTCTCATGCATGGTGAGCATGACGATCTTGGTATCGGGAGCGACTTTTCGGATTTCGGCGGCAGCCCCGAGACCGTCGAGCGGCGTCATACGGATATCGAGGAGAATGAGATCGGGGCGCAAGCGATCGCACAGCTCGACCGCCTCCAGCCCGTTCTTTGCCTGGCCGACGATGTCCAGGCTCTCCGATGTCGCAAGGACAGCGGCAATCCCCGAGCGCGCGAGATCATGGTCGTCGGCAATGACGATCGATGCAGTCTTCATGGAGACGATTCCCGGTTCAAATCGGTCGGCACTTCCGCCAGCAGCCGGGTTCCAGCGCCCGGCGCGCTGTCGATCGACAGAGTTCCGCCGACCAGCGCCAGGCGCTCGCGCATCGCCGGCAGGCCGACGCCATGTCCCCTCTCCGGCCGATGATCACCCACTGCAAAGCCGCGCCCATCGTCGGACACTGTCAGCGTGACGATCCCTTGCGCGTTTTCGGCAAGCTCAATTCGGACATGCTTGCAGGCCGCGTGCTTTTCGGCGTTGGCGAGCGCCTCCTGGGCAACGCGATAAAGGACGATCTCGACGGCACGCGGCAGCCGTGTCTCACCGAGCTGATCCGAGAAGGAGACATCCTCGATCCGCATCGAATCCAATTTCGCCCGGATCGCCGCTGAAAGACCCAGATCATCGAGCTCGGCCGGCCTGAGATCGGCGATGGCCAGCCTGATGTCGCCGACGCAGCGACGGGCAAGATCAATGCAGTTGGTCAGCTTCCGCGCGGTTTGCGCTTCGATATCCTGACCGGCGGTTGCCGCTTGCAGATGGAGAAGCAGGCTGACGAGGCTCTGGGCGACACCGTCGTGCAGATCATAGGCAACGCGGGCACGTTCTTTTTCCTGGGCGCCGATCATCTCCCCGACCAAGTGGGCAAGCATGGCTTCCCGGCTCCGCAACGCCTCCGTGAAAGCTTCGCGCTCCCGCCGGCGCCTCTTGTCGTTGAGAGCCGCCAGAAGCTGGTCTGCGACGATTTTCAGCGGTTGCCGGTCATCGTCAGTAGTCAGTGCCTGTATCTCGGGCGCAAGGGACAGAGAGATTTTGGGATCGTTTCCCTCAAGATTGACGGTAAAAACGATTCCCAAGGACGGTGTCGACGCACCGCGTTCGTACCGAATGGCCTCAACCGCCGGATCGTCGGGAAACTCGATCCGCGCGGCGGATGCGCCGCAGAAGGAACAGACAAGGGCAAGCACCTGCCGGGCGGCGATCTCGAAGTCCATTGTGTCGAGAATGGTTCGCGCCTCGACGATCAGTCTCAGGCGCGCGGCCTTTGCTTCGGACTCCCTGTAGAGCCGACGCAGTTCTCTCACGGGAGATTCTAGGTTTTCCACTGTCTCTGGTCTCTGGCATGAGCCGGAGCCTGATGCCCCGATCTTGCCTTAGATAAACGTTCCGTAAGCCGATGAACATACGCCAACCGGCATATCATTTCACCGCCGACCGGCAGATCGTTTCGCCATTTGACCAGACTTATCTTCAGGCTACCGGCGATGAGGCCGGAGAAAACAGTCAAAATTGGAGATACCCCCTTATGTATAAACTTGTCATGGTCGCCGCCGTCGCTTCTGTCCTGGCTGGCCAGGCAATGGCCGCCGAATGCACGCCGATCACCGAAAAGCAGGTGGAAGGCCTCTTCGACCGCTGGAACACGTCGCTCGCAACGCTTAGCCCGGAAAAGGTTGTCGAGAACTACGCCCCGGACGCGGTTCTCCTGCCGACGCTCTCCAACAAGCCCCGCCTGACGCAGGAAGAGCGCAAAGCCTATTTCGTAGACTTCCTGAAGAAGAAGCCACAAGGCAAGATCGATAGCCGCACGATCAAGATCGGCTGCAACGAGGCCGTCGACACCGGCACCTATACCTTCACGCTCGCCGACGGCACGAAGGTTCCGGCCCGCTATACCTTCACCTACGACTTCGAGAACGGAAAATGGCTGATCACCTCGCACCATTCTTCGGCGATGCCGGAAGCGCATAGCTAAGGCCAGACCGCAAGATGCGTCCGATGCGCCCAAAACAGGGCGCGTCGGACGTGCTTGTGCCAGCTTGATCACCGACGCATCACTGTCCGCGTGGTCACTTACAGCAACGAGGTCTGGAAACTGCTCGACAATCCCCAGCCGACATCGCTCAAGCTTGGGTAAATGCCGCGACGATTTCGAGGAAACGTTCGCCCGGCATCGACAGATCCGGCGCGCGCCAGGCAGCGGCGATCGGCAAGCTTGGCGGCTCCGGCTCGACCGGCCGGAAAACCACCCCCGGCCGCGCCACCGTCGCGATGCCTTCGGTGACAAAGCCCAGACCCACGCTGGCCGCAACAAGGCCGGTAAGCGTCGTCATCGGCGTCACCTCCTGGACGATGTGGGGGCTGATACCTTGGCCTTGGAATAGTGCGATGACGCGATCATAGATGCTGGGCCCGATAGCACGGGGCGCGATCAGAAAGGGCTCGTTTTCAAGATCGGCAACGGCGACTATCTTCCGCCGCGCCAAAGGGTGCATCGCCGGCAGCGCCAGAACCAGTTGCTGCTCCGGCAATGTTCGCGTGGTCAATTCGGACATTACCAGCGGTGGGTGCAGAACGCCGAGATCGATGTCGCCCGCCACAAGCGCGGCTTCCAACGACGGTGAGTTCATCTCGACCAACTCCACCGCCACATCCGGATAACGGCCACGGAAGACGCGAACGGCTTCGGGCAGCATTCCATAAAAGGCGATGACGGTGAAACCGAGCCGCAATCGGCCGAGTTCGCCACGCACGGCGCGAAGCGCCTGGGTTTTCGCAAGGTTTGCATTCGCGACCGCGGACCGCGCCGGCTCCAGAAAGGCTGCTCCCGCCGGCGTCAAGGCAACGTGGCGGCGGTCCCGCTCCAGCAGCGGCGTGCCGATTTCCTCCTCCAGCACGCGAATACGCTGGCTGAGCGCCGGCTGGGTGATGTTCAGCCGTTCGGCAGCCCTACGGAAATGCAACTCTTCCGCAACGCCAACGAAGCAGGCCAGGGCGCGAATATCCATTCCCCGATATCTTATAGGGATTCCTTATTACAGCAATCGATATTCCGATTTGATGCCAATCAGGATCGCGCGCATTCTTGTCTCATCGATCCGAGAAAGGAGCAAGAATGTACCGGAATCTCCTGACCCGCCATGCACTCGTCCTGTTGCTCAACTCCGCTGCTATTCAGGCGGTAGCCACAGAGTTACCTGATTTCACCGGGCGCATTTCCGCTGGCACCATCGCCGCGATTTCCGATGGCGACTTCGTCGGACAGAGCTACGCGACAGGTCGCCTCGCGCCACGGGAGGCCGGTCATCGCGACCTGCTCACCGTCATCTCGATCGCCGACGGCAAAATTATTACCGGAACCTTGCCGGCCTCCAATTCCGTCACCGCAACGCCGGAGGTCCTTGCCCTTACCCGCGACGGACGGGTAGCCTTCGTCACCGAGCGCCTCGGCGAGCGCCGGGACGGCGATGAAACGATACGCGATCTTCAGCCGGGACGGCGTCTCCTCGCCATCGACCTTACCGACAAAGCGGCCCCACGTCTTACCGATACCGCCGAAGTCGCGGACTTTCCGGAAGGATTATCCGTCAGCCCCGACGCGACGCGCCTAGCGGTCGTCTCCAATACGCCCGAGGCAAGCTTCGTGCAGATCGTGCCCTATGCAGAAGGACGCTTCGGCACGGTCGCCAATTTTGACCTGAGGGACTACGGCATTACCGGGCAAGCCAGTGGTGCTCGTGGTGGTGTAACCGCGACCAACGTCCACTGGCATCCATCCGGACGGTTCATCGCCGTCAATATCAATACGCAGAACCGCGTCGCCTTCTTCGAGGTGACGGAAAAGGATGGCAAACCGATCCTCCGGCCATGGGGAAATACCGTTGACGTCGGCGCCGATCCCTTCGTCGGCCGGTTCACCCCGGATGGCCGTTTCTATCTCACATCCGACTGGGGTCGCGATTTCACCGCGACGAATCTTGAAGGCCGGATTCCAGAGACGCCATCCTCAATCAGCGTGGTACGCCTCGCCGATCCCGGCATATCGGGCGAGGAAGCCCGCCATGAACGCATTGGCGGCGCTTCGACGGATATGGCCGCTGAAGGGCTCGCAATCAGTCCAGACGGACGGCTTGTCGCCACCGTCAACATGCGCTCGACCGCCTTCCTGCCGAGTTGGCAACGCTTCCGTCGTGAAGCAACGGTGACGTTGCTCACATTCGATCCGGAAACCGGCGCCATCGCGAAAGTGGCGGACTACCCCTTCGAAGGGGTCCTGCCAGAGGGCGGAAGCTTCGATCTTGCCGGCGATTATTTTCTCGCCACCGTCTTCCATGGTCACGACGGGGCAAATCGGGAAACCGGCGCTGGCCTCGAGGTATTCCGCGTCGTCAAAAGCGATCGTCCGGCGCTTGAACGGGTCGGACGCATTCCATTGCCTCACGGCGTTCATCACGTTGACGTGGCACGGTAAAAAGACGCCGGCTCTCCGCATAATCTTCGGGGGTCGCTAGATTTCCGGTGTGGTGGACAGCACCGCTTCCTTGAGCGCCTGAGAATAGGGATGCTGCGGATTGTCGAGAACGGTCTGCGCCTGCCCTTGCTCGACGATCTCGCCCTTCTTCATGATGACGATGCGGTCGCTGATGTAATAGGCGGTCGCAAGATCATGCGTGATGTAGATGATCGACAGGCCAAAATCCTTCTTCAGCTGACTGAAGAGATTGACGATCGCCATCCGGAGAGAGGCGTCGACCATCGAGACCGGCTCGTCGGCGACCAGAAGCCGCGGTTGCGGTATGAGCGCGCGGGCAATTGCCGTGCGCTGTAATTGCCCGCCCGACAGCTCATGGGGAAACCGGCCTTTCACCTCGGCCAAGCTCAGACCGATATGCTGCAGCGCTCTATCCGCCATGCGCTCGATTTCCTCGCGGCTTGGTCGCTGGCCGTCCGGCGCGAAACTCCTTGCCGTCTCGAAGAGATAGCGATCCACCCGCTTCAGCGGATTGAAGGCCTCGAACGGGTTTTGCAGTACCGGCTGGACCTGCCGCATGAAGGCGCGCCGCTCGGCCCTGCCATGAACCGCGACGGGGCTGCCCCGGAAATCCAGCCGTCCCTCCGTTGGCGCCGTCTGGCCGAGGATCATCGCCGCAATGGTCGACTTCCCCGACCCGGATTCGCCGACGATCGACAGGATCTCCGGCTCCTGCCCCAGCGTCAGGCTGACGTCCTTGACGGCGGTGATATGGCGCCCGCCGAGCAGACCGCCCTGCCGGTAGATCTTGGTAACATGCGAGAGCGAAAGCAGATCGTTCAAATCCGTTCTCCCGTCACTGCAAAGCAGGCCACGCGCCGATCGGGTTCCACATTGACCATCGGCGGCACCTCGCGGCTGCAAATATCCATGCGCTTCGGACATCTCGGATGAAAACGACAGCCTTCCGGCGGCATGGCGAGATTGGGCGGCCGCCCTTCCAGCGAGGGCCGGGAGCTTGCGTCGCCGATGCGCGGAAGGCTCGCGACCAGATGCTGCGTGTAGGGGTGCAGCGGCATATGGAAGAGCTTGCGGGTCGGCGCCTCCTCGACCAGGCGGCCGGCATAGACAATGCCGATACGGTCGGAGACGGCGGCATGGACGCCCATGTCATGGGTGACGAACAGGAAGGAGGACCCCATATCGCGCTGGATCTCGCGGATCATCGTCAAGACGTCGCGCTGCACGATGACATCGAGAGCCGTCGTCGGCTCGTCGGCGATGATGAACTCCGGCGTCAGGATGGTGGCAAGCGCGATCGTCATGCGCTGGCGCATGCCGCCGGACAGTTCGTGAGGATAGGCATCGAGAAGCTGGGGATCGAGTTTCAGCCGTTGCAGATGGCTGGCGACCCGTTCGAAGAAGGCGGATCTGTCCACCTTCATATGGCGAAAGGCGAAATCCGTGAAAGAGTGGCGAATGCGCCGCACGGGATTGAGCACGTTCATCGAGCCCTGCATGATGTAGGACAGATGCCGCCATCTCAGCGCCGCCCGTGCCTCCGCAGTCATACCATAGATATCCTGTGTGCCGCCGTTGAAGTGAAAGGTGACACTGCCCTCGACAACCCTCAGCGGCGGACGGATGGCGCCGGCGATGGTCTTGATGAGCGTCGTCTTGCCGCTGCTCGATTCCCCGGCGACGCCGTAAATTTCCCCGCGACCGATCGTCAGGCTGATATCGTCGACGGCGCGCACCTCGCGGTCTACGCCATAAAGGAAGGCTTTATAGTAGGCTTTGAGGTTCTTGACCTCGACCACAGCGTCCATGATCTAGCCCCCCATCCGGTTCAGCCGACTGCGCGGATCATTGTATTCGTTCATCGACATCGACAGCAGGAAGAGCGCCATGAACAGCACGATGATCGCCGCCACCGGAGCGGCAACCCACCACCATGTTCCGGCGATCAGCGCCGAATGCGCGTTCGCCCAGTAGATCATCATGCCCATGGTCGGCGTTTCGATATCCGTGAAGCCGAGCACCGACAGCGTGATTTCCATGCCGATCGACCAGATCATGTTGTTCATCGTCGTTGCGAAGACGATCGGCAGTACATAGGGCAGATGCTCCTGCACCAGGATCTTGTACATGCTCATGCCGGAATAGACGCTTTGGGTCGTAAACGGCCGGCTCTTGAGGCTGATCGCCACAGAGCGGATCAGGCGCGCGTCGTAGGACCAGCCGAGCGAGGCCATCACCACGATGAGCACGGTCCAGGTCATTCCGTCTTTCAGCACGAAGTAGAACAGGATCAGCAGCGGAAACTGTGGAATGACCATGATGCTGTCGTTGATCGCCATCAGCACCCGGTCGACGGTGCCACCGAGGTAGCCCGCCACAAGACCGACCACCAGCGAGATGATGCGGGACAGGAATGCCACCCCTATGCCGAAATAAAGCGTGTTCCTGAGAGCGGTCGTGAGCTGCCAGAAGACATCCTGCCCCCGAGACGTCGTACCGAGCCAGTAGTCACCGTCTGGCGGCATGTCAGGCGGCAGAAGATAGATGTCGGAAGGAGCATAGGGCGAAAAATAAGACAGGATCACCAGCGCGACGATCACTGCGAAAAGCAGCAGGCCGCAAAGGAATTCCGCATTCTGGCGGGCGAGGTCGCGAACGATCGTGAACATGGCCTACTCCACCCTGATGCGCGGGTCGATCAGCGGACCCAATATATCGATGATGAACACCGCGGCGGCGACACCGGCGATGGACAGTGCGCTCAGCCCCAAAACGAGGCTGTAATCACCGGCATGAACCGCCGAAATCAGCAGGTTGCCGATGCCGGGATAGCCGAAGACGATCTCCGTGATGACTGTGCCGTTGAAGACCGCGCCCAGCGACATGGCAAGGCCGGTGAACTGCGGCACCATTGCGTTGCGGGCGATGTAGGAGCGCAGGATGCGGTTCTTCGGCACGCCACCAAGTTCGGCGAAGGTCACATAATCCTCCGTGATAATGTTGGAGACCAGCGCCCGCATGCCGATCAGCCATCCGCCCGTGCCGACAAGGATCAGCGACAGCGCCGGCAGGATGGAGTGCTTCAGGATGTCGAGCACCAGTGAGAAGGAGAACTCCAGATTGGTGTTCATCTCATAGCCGCCGTTGATCGGCAGGATCGGCCAGAGATAGCCGAACAGGATGATCAGCACGAAGGCGAGAATGTAATAGGGGATCGGCTGCATCGCGATGAAGACGAGGCTGACGGCTTTCAGCACCATGCTCTTGCGGTAATAGCCCGCGAGCGCCCCGATCATATTGCCGAGGATGAAGGTGAACAGCGTCGCAACGGTCATCAGACCGATCGTCCACGGAAGGGACCGCAGGATGATGGTCGAGACCGGCGTCGGAAATGCGGAGAGAGAAGGCCCGAGATCGCCGGTCGCAAGACGCGCCCAGAAATGCACATATTGCTGCCAGAGCGAGCCCTCCATGCCGTATAGCTCGCGAAGCGACTGGCGCATGAGATCGACGGCGCGGGGATCGGACTGCCCCATTTGCTGGATGGCGCCGATACTCTGCTCGACGGGATCGATCGGGGTCATATGGGTGATGAAGAAGGTTGCGGAAATGCCGAGAAAGACAACGAGCAGGAACTGGCCGAATCGCTTCAATACGAAAATGGGATAGGACGCCATGCCGCCGCTTTCCTTGCTGCTTGCGCTTGATCACTCTTCAAAAAAGGGTCGCCGGACCCGCTTAACGCCCGGCGACAGGTGCCTGACGCGGCAGATACCGCGTCAGGGTTGGGAGGATTTATGGCTGCGCCGGCTTCAGCTTGACCATCATCAGCCGGGAATTCGCCCAATTGGGAACCGGATCGGTATAAGGGTCGGCGATCGTCGGGTAGCCTTTCCAGTAGGTGGTATCCATCGACGTGAAGACGTTGTAGGACATCAGCGGAATGGTCGGCATTTCGCGAGCGACAAGCTTCAGATAATCCTTGCCAAGCTCGATACCCTTCGGATCGTCGGCACTCACCCGACGAATATTCTCGATGATCTTGTCGAGATCCGGATTGGACCAGCGCTGCCAGTTGCGGGCAGCCTGATTTTCACCCTTTTTGGCCACGAAATCCGAATGCCAGCTGTCGAGGAAGAACGACAGGTCCGGATCGCCGCCCCATGTTTCGACACTCCAGGCAATAGCGACCTGGTAATTGCCGGGCTGGAGGCCGACCTGCCAGAGATTTACGGTCGGTACGGCCTTGGAATCGATGCCAAAGGCTGCCCATTGCTGGGCGATCAAGGTGCCCGCGCGGGTAAAGACCGAACGCGTATCGCCTTCCACCGTCAGGCGGATCTTGAAGGGCTGGCCATCCGGCGTCATCCATTTGCCGCCAACCTTCTTGAAGCCGGCCTTTTCCAGAAGCTCGGCCGCGGCCTGCGGATCTGGCTTCCACCAGCCATAACCGAAGGCCGTGCTGATCGCGGCCGGATCGGTCGGGATCTGATCCTTGTATTTGGGCTGCTTGCGCAGCATGTCGGCGACCTGCTGGCCGATCGTCGGATCATATGGCTTGATCTTGCGCTTGCCGGTATCGACTTCGAAATCCTTGAGCCAATCCTGCAACGGCGCCTGATAATCCTTCATGGCAATGGCCGTCGGCGGAACGCCAAGCGCCGAAAGCGTGGCGGTACCGCGATAGCTCGCCATGTCGACTGCCTTGATATCGATAAGCAGCGCCAGCGCCCAGCGGACATCGGCGTTACTAAACAGCGGATCCTGCGTGTTGAAGATTACCGCCGGTAGCGTCGGATCGGGATGGGCGAAGGGGAAGCCCGGAAACCAGCTTTCGACGGTCTTGGACTTCTCTTTCAGCGTGAACATGCCCTCGGGCGTGTTGTCGTGGATGATATCGAGATTATGCTCCAGCTGCGCGATGGTGCGTTTATCGGGCGGACCCGGATCGACATAGCTCACATATTTTGGACCCGGCTCGCCCAGGCGGGCAAGCGAGGTGCGCTGCCAGTCGTCACGTTTTTCCCAAGTGTACCACTTGCCCTGCGGATCAAAACTTTTCAGCTTGTAGGCGCCGAGCGAGACCGGATTGGCGAAATCATAGCGAACCGGGTCGGCAACTTTCTCAAAAACATGTTTCGGCATGATCCAGGCACCGTTCCACCGCACGGTGAAAAGAGCATGGAACCGCGAATTCGGCTGCTTGAGCTTAAAGACAACAGTATAGGGGTCCGGAGCCTCGACACTGGCGACCTGCACGGAAAAGGCAGCGCTCCAGTTCATGCCCGGATGGTCCATCTGGGTCTTCACCGTATAGACCACGTCATCGGCGGTGAATTCGACGCCGTCGCTCCAGTAGAGCCCCTTGCGTAGCTTGACCGTCATCTGGGTGAAATCGTCATTATATTGCGGCTTGTCGGCGGCGAGCGAATTGTCCCAGGCCGAGCCACCAAGCCCCTGTTCAGGGTCGATGTACCAGAGCGTATCCATCGTCAATTGCTGCAGGCCGGTTGAAACACCGCCGCCGCCATTGACCCAGATATTGAACCAACCGGGATTCTTGATCGTCCCTTCCGGATTCTCGACGATCAGCGTCTCCTTGCGTGGCAAGGTCGCATAATCTTGTGCCTTGGCCGCCGCGACCAGGCCGAACGTGGCCAGCGCGGCACCGAAAGCAAGCTTCTTCCACTTCTGCATGATCTCCTCCCTAGTTATCCATCGGACGACACGCCAAACGACATGCCGTGACTTTCAAACTCCCTGCGTTAGCCGGACCTTGAACACCTGATGTCCAAACCGGCTCGCAACAGATCACCGTACCGACATGTATCGCCTCCTCGCGACACGCCGAACGTCATTGCAGGCCGGGGCGCGTTAACCGCGTCCCGGCAGCCAACTGTCATACCGACAGCCGGATCACGTTATAGGACAGTGGCTTCAGCGTAGCGCGAAGCCGGCCATCCTCGATCTTTGCGTCACCCGTCTTGGCGGGAACGACCGCATTGGGCCGAGACGCCGTGTTGACCGCCTCAAGCTTCTCATGAACCATCTCGTACTGCTCGATGACGCGCGCGCCGGGGAAACCTTCCAGCCGGGTGTCGAGATCGAGTGCGGAGTCCAGGTGGCGGTTGACGGCAAACAGGGTGACCGTATTCCCCGTGGCGTCATGAACGGCGGAGACATCGAGATAAGGCACGTCGTCGGCCTCGTCGCTGTCATAGGTCGGACCGTCGGTGACCAGCCGAAGCGCGAAGCCGCGGCCGTATTTCGAAGCGAAATAGAGCGGATAATAGATGGTCTGCCGCCAGGCGGGACCGCCATCCTCCGTCATGATCGGCGCGATCACGTTCACGAGCTGGGCGATGCAGGCGATGCGGACCCGATCGGACCGGCGGATGAAGGTATTCAGAATACCGCCGACCTGAAGGACGTCTTCGAAATTATAGACATCTTCAAGGAGGTGCGGCGCATCCGGCCACTCGTCCCGCGCAAGGATGTCCTTGTCCTGCTGGTTCGAATGATACCAGACGTTCCATTCATCGAAGGAAATACCGATCGTCTTCTTCGAGCGCTTCTTCGCCTTGATGTAATCGATCACGCCGCCGATCGTGCCGATATAGCGGTCAAGCTTCTCCGCCTTGGCGAGATAATTCAGCGTGTTCTTCTCACGATTGGCAAAATACATATGCAGCGAGATATGGTCGGCGCTGTCGTAGCACTGTTCCAGAACCTGCGCTTCCCAGTCGGGATAGGTCTTCATTTCCGAATTGGACGAACCGCAGACGACCAGCTCCAGCGACTTGTCAAAACCGCGCATCGCCTTGGCCGTCTCGTCGGCCAGCCGGCCGTATTCGTAAGCCGACTTATGGCCAACCTGCCATGGACCGTCCATCTCGTTGCCGAGGCACCACAGTTTCACGCCATGGGGATCGGCCCAGCCATGTTTGCGGCGCAGGTCCGACCAATAGGTGCCACCCGGATGATTGCAATATTCCAGGAAGTTGCGTGCATCATCCAGACCGCGCGACCCCAGATTGACGGCCAGCATCGGCTTGGTGTTGGCCTTTTTGCACCAATCGACGAACTCGTTGACGCCGATCTGGTTGCTCTCGCGGGTACGCCAGGCAAGATCGAGACGCACGGGGCGTTCCGAACGCGGGCCTACCCCGTCTTCCCAATTGTAGGCGGATACGAAATTGCCGCCGGGATAGCGGCAGTAAGGAGAATTCAGTTCGCGAACCAGTTCGATAACGTCCTGGCGAAATCCGTCCGCATCCGCGGTCGGATGACCGGGCTCATAGATGCCCCCGTAGATCGCCCTGCCCAGATGCTCCAGAAACGAGCTGTAGAGCCGATCGTCGATATCGGCAATCCGGAAATCGCGATGGATGACTACTTGCGCCTTCACTGCTATCCTCCCGTATATGTATCAGATATTTCGTTCTTATACCTAGATGCTGATACACTTTTGGCAAGCCGTCAACGCCAATTTATGCGCCGTCCAAGCTAAAAAATCATCTTGCACTGCGGAAAATTTAGACAAAAAATAGCAATTTCAATGAATTATGTGAAAATGACCAGAGACGGCCATTCCATAGGAATGCCGGCTATATATCACAATTTGTGATTTGAATTTACGAGAGATCAATCCGCATGAGGATATCGCGACCGTAATTGCCGAAGCCGCGGCCGAATATGTTCACGCCACCCGTGTGGCGTGCATCGTCGGCGATGCCAATCCTGAGCCGGATCGAGGAATGCTGGCTGATGGCCAGGTCATCGATGGTGACATCCGAAGCGGCAACGCCGTCGATGAATGTGCCTTTTTTCGATATCCGCCAGGTCTTGAGCTTGCCGTATTGGGAGCCCTCAAGCTTCCACCAGTTCGGCGTGAAAGCACCGCGCTTGTCCCCATAGTCGCCCGGCGACATCCATGTGCCGACGGCGACGCCATTGACCCAGATGGTGATGTCCGAGGGCCAGTCGGGATTGGTTCCTGGGACCTCGGAGGAGAGCTCCATCGAGAACTCGATGGCATTGACGTTCTTGTTCAGGATCTTGGCATTGTTGGGGAATTTATACTCCACATGCCCGCGTCCGAACCAGAGCAAACCGGCCTGCATGCGCTGGGGATCAAGGAAATAGTCGGGAACATCGAGCAGGCCGATCACCCCCTCGGTCGAACAGAGGCCACACGGCGCATGGGTCTCGCAGCTCGTGTAAAGACCAATCGGCATCGCCACCTCGATCACATCCTCGTCGTGCTTCGGAGCCATGTCCTCGAAGCTGACAAGAATCTCATCATAAAGTGCTGAACAGATCTTCTGGTATCCCTTGCGGGCTTTTGCCGCCTTGGTCTCGACCAGTCCGGCCTCTTCCAGGATCATGATCCCGGTGGCAACCGTCGACTGCGGAAGGTCCAGGGCCCGCGCGATTTCATTCACATTCAGCGGGCCCTTGGAGCATAGCAACCGGAGCATGTCCACGCGCGCGGGCACGGAAAGTGCCCGCAGCGCCGCGGCATTCTCTCCGGCATAGATCGTTAGAAAGCCGCGCTTCATCGTTTCCTGCGTGCCCCATCAATTACTTTCATTTATATCAGCATTTCTGATTTAACAAGGCTATCAATGAATATGGATTGATTTCGAGCTTGGTGGGCTAATCCCCTGCGTGTGGTTATGGCTGCGCCGAATGCCCGCAGAGGAGCTCCGCCTGTTTCATCAGAGAGACCATTTCCTTTTTCAACACATGCGATCGCAGGATATCGATCGCGTGATTGAGGTTGGAACGAGGGTTGTAAAAAGTCTTGATATCCTCACCGGCCTCGCGCCTTGCCGTTTCCAGCCGCGCTTTCAATTCCCTCACTTCTGCTTTCACTATAAAGTACCGGCTCATCGCCTCGGTAAGGCCCACGTCGCTTGCATTGAGCGTCATCAATTTTCCGTCTCACTAGTGTCGATCGGCCGCACTGATCTGATTCGGATGGCAAAATCTGGATGACGGCGGTGTTTGCGACGAAGGCAAACCATTGTTGCCTCGACTTTGCCTGGACGCAATTGCAGGCAAAGCAGGTGACGGGCTACACCTCGACCATCAACATTCCCTCACGCCACTTCCCAAAGCATCCGCTATAACCGGCCATTGCGAAACGACGCAGCCGCGTGCCGCGCCGGCAATCGATCGCCCTCGCCGAAGATTCGGTTTCGCAGTGATCCCTCACCGTAAGCCGTCTTGTAGAGACCGCGATCCTGCAAGGCAGGCACGACGATGTCGATGAAATCCTCGTAGCTCTCCGGCGTCACCGTTCGCGTCAGATTGAACCCGTCGATCTCGCCTTCGGTGATCCAGCTTTCGAGCTCGTCGGCAATATCCGCAGCGTCGCCGACGATAACCGGATAGCGGCCGCCGACGGCCAATTCCTTCAGCAATTGCCGCTTGGTCCAGCCGCGCTGCTGCGCGAGCTGCGTTGCCGACTGGATGGCATTGGAGGTACCGTAGGCAATCGGATCGTCCAGCTCATAGCGGGAAAAATCGATGCCGGTGCTGGCCGCGAAATGCGCCAGTCCCGCTTCCGGGCTCGCATGGCGTAGATAATCCTCGTATTTTTCTTGTGCCGCCTGCCGCGAGCGATCCGGGATCACAGTAATCCCGACGAATATCTTCACGTCCTCCGGCCGTCGTCCCGCGTCGACGACCGCCTGTCTCAGTATGCGCGAGGTGGTCCGTGCCGCATTCTTGTCGGTCGCGGTGATGAAGACGCATTCGGCATGCCTTGCCGCGAACTGGCGGCCGCGCGCCGACGTGCCGGCCTGATAGAGCATCGGCGTCCGCTGTATGGAGGGTTCGGAAAGATGATAGCCGTCAACCTGATAAAACGGCCCGCGATGATGGATCGGCCTGACCTTGGCGGGATCGGCGAAAATCCGTGCCTGCCGGTCGGCACGCACCGCGTCGTCGTCCCAGCTTCCTTCCCAGAGCTTGTAGAGCACCTCCAGATAATCGTCGGCGCGATCATAGCGCGTGTCATGATCCGCCTGCCCATCCTGGCCGAGCGCTCGGGCGGCGCTGTCGAGATAGCCGGTGACGATGTTCCAGCCGATGCGGCCACCCGTCAGGTGATCGAGCGTCGACATGCGGCGGGCGAAGAGATAGGGCACTTCCGAATTGAGGTTGACGGTGATGCCGAAACCGAGATGCCGCGTCACCGCCGCCATGCCGGAGACCAGAAGCAGCGGATCGTTGACCGGAAGCTGGATGGATTCGCGCAGCGTCAGGTCGACGGAGTTCTGATAGACATCATAGACGCCGACAATATCGGCAAGGAATATGCCGTCGAACAGGCCACGTTCCAGCGTCCTGGCAACCGATGTCCAATAGTCGAGCGTCTTGTACTGATCCGACCGGTCGCGTGGATGCGTCCAGAGGCCATGATTGATATGGCCGACGGAGTTCATGTTGAAGGCATTGAGGAGGATCTGTTTCTTCATGGCATCGATAACCTAGATCGCGCCGTGACGCGGCGGCAGTTTGCCATTCAGGTAGTAGTTGCCGACAGCTTGATACTTCCAGCGGACCGGATCGTGCAGCGTGTGCGTCCGCACATTGCGCCAGTAACGATCGAGATTGTCCTCCGCCAGCGTCGAGGACGTGCCGGACAGTTCGAACAGCTTGTTGGCGGCGAGCAGCCCGGCCTTCGTCGACAGGATTTTCGCTTCCGCCACGGCGATCGACGCACGCGCAACGCTCTCTTCCGTCATATCGGCCCGCGCCGCATCGACCTCAGCGGCTGCACGATCAAGCAGCGCCTGCGCCGCCCGCAGCCGCAGCCAGACATTGCCGACCTGATGCAGCGTCAGCGGATCGTCGGAGGCACGATCGACCTTGGCGTCCAACCAGGGCCGAGCGCGCTCACGGATGAAGCGCAGCATCTCCTGATAGGCGCCGAAACCGATACCGAGATCGATGGCCGCATGCATGATCTGCGCAAACGGCCCGATGGTCGTCGGCCGCTCGAAGGAGGTCTGGAACGGAACGACCCATTCCGACTCTATCCTGACCCGCTCGAACAATACCGTGCCACTGCCCGTCACACGCTGCCCGAAACCGTCCCAATCATCATGGATTGTGACGCCCGGCGCGTTCCGGGGAACGAAGGCGAGATAGGTTACAGGTCCACTCTCCTCCTCGGCAACGACCAAGGTCGGAATCCAGTGGGCGTAGATCGCGCCGGTGCAGTAGAACTTCTTTCCCTCGACATACCAGCCGCCGGGCTCGCGCACGAGCCGGGTGCGGCGCTTAAAATCGCGCTGACCGATTTCGGCGAGCGCATTGCCCAGCCGCTCGCCGGCCAGCACACGCTTGTAGAAGAAAGCCTTCTGTTCCGCGCTCCCGCCGACGCGAAGTACCTCCAGCGCGTAATAATGGTTCTGCGGAATCTGCGACAGCGACCCGTCTGCGGCACCGATGGTGACGATCGTCTGCGCGACGGTCTTCGCCGAGACGCCCGCGCCGCCATATTCGCGGGGAACGGTGATACCCCAGAGGCCGCTGCTGCTGTATTGATCGAGTTCCGCCCAGGGCAGAAGCCGCTCGCTGTCACGCGCTGAAGCGCTCGCAGCAAAGTCGGTGGCGAGCCGCGCCGCGACCTCAAGCGCCTGCGCATCGTCACGGATGATATCGGCGGGGCGGCTTGGTGGCGGCGCGGGCGAAACGGATGTGGGTGAATTGATGTCGGCCATGTCGACGCTCCTAATTCCACTGATGGCGGGCTGGGAAGACGCCGTTGAGCTGGTAATTGCCAAGCAGGTGATATTTCCAGCGCACCGGATCATGCAGCGTATGCACCCGCGCATTGCGCCAATGCCGATCGAGATTGTGCCCGGCGCGGGTTGCGGCCGAACCCGCCAGATCGAACAGCTTCTCGGTCGCCTCCAGAGCGATCTCCGTCGTCAGGATCTTTGCTTCGGCAACCGCTGCCGAAGCCCGCGCGCTAGATGCCTCGGTGATCGGCGCGCGCGCCACTTCGTCCAACACTTCGCCGGCGGCGTAGAGTAATGCCTGCGCGGCGTGGAGTTCGGTATAGAGATGGCCGATCTCGTGAATGATGGTCGGATCGTCACTTGCCGATTGCAGGCCGGAATCCATCCACGGGCGCGCATAGTCCTTGACGAAAGCGACCGTGTCCTCGATCGCTGCGCGGGCGATGCCGGCATCAATCGCCACCTGAATGAGCTGCGAGACCGGCCCGGTTATGCCCGGACGGTCGGCAAGCTGCCAGACGGGAAAGACCTGTTCTCTACCGATCGCAACATCAGTGAATTCCACCGTGCCGCTGGCTGTCGTCCGCTGGCCGAAGGAGGACCAGTCGTCGATGACGTTGACGCCGCTAGCGTCATAGGGCGCCCAGACCTGAACCGGACGATCCTGATCGTCGACGGCGCGTGTCGGTATCCAGTGCGCGAAGATGGCGCCGGTCGAATAGAAGCGCCGACCGGTCAGCCGCAGCCCGTCAGGCGTCTGGCGCAGGCGCGTCGTGCTGACATTGACGGCATTGCGGCCACGCTCCGGTCCGGCATTGCCGATGCGGTAACCCCTGAGAATATCGCCATAGAAGCGGCGCTTCTGCTCTTCCGTGCCGATCTCGCGCAACAGCGACAGCACGCCGAACTGGTTCTGCGGGATCTGGCCGAGCGCCGGATCGGCCGCACAGAGGATCTCGAAGACCTTGGCGAGCGTGACATGCGAAACTTCGGCGCCGCCATAGGCGTTCGGAACCGTGATGCCGCCAAGGCCGCTTTCCGTATAGAGATCAATCTCCTCCCAGGGGAGCCGCCGTTCGCGGTCACGCTCGGACGCCCCTGTCCGGAATTTCTCGGCCAGCGCCTCGGCAGTTTTGATTGCCTGATCGTCGGTTTCGATGAGACGTGGTGGCCATGGCGGTGCCGGCCGGCGCGGCTCCGTCGTTTCGGTGGATATAGTGTTCGAGCCCGTGGGGTAGGCGTCGGTCATGCAAAACTCCTGAGAAAACGTCAGCGTGCCCGCAGGCGGCTAACGGCATAGTCGCCGGTAAACTGCACGAGGCAGACGAGTGCGATGAGGACAACGATGACCATGGCCATCACCGTCGTGTCGTAACGTTGATAGCCGTAGCGGATCGCCATATCGCCAAGACCGCCGGCACCGATGGCGCCGGCCATGGCCGACGCACCGATCATGCTGACGATGGTGATGGTGAAGCCGCCGACGATACCGGGCAGCGCTTCCGGCAAGAGCACATGGCGAACGATATGCCAGCGACGGCAACCGATCGCCTGCGCCGCCTCGATCAACCCACCATCGACCTCGCGCAGGCTGACTTCGGCAATGCGCGCGAAGAACGGCGTGGCACTGATCGACAGGGGCACGATCGCCGCCCAGACGCCGATCGTGGTGCCGGTCAGCAACCGCGTCAGCGGCAGCAGGGCGACCAGAAGCACGATGAAGGGTGTGGCGCGGAACCCGTTGATGAGTGCCGCCAGCACCCGGTTGAGACGCGGCGCATGGATGAGGCCGCCCGGCCCCGACAACACCAGGAACACCGCCAGCGGAATACCGATCACCAGGGCAAAAACGGCGGAGACACCGACCATGACTATGGTGTCGAGCAATGCCCGCCACAGGCGTTCATACATCAACGTCGACATAGCCCAATATCCTTGTTTCATGCGCAAGGCCGTCGAGCCGCGCCAGCCTTTGGCTTTCCGGCCGACGTGTAGCGATCAGCAGGCGGCCATGGACATGGCCGTCGATCCGGTCGAGCGAACTTTGCAACAGCCGCACCGGCGCACCGATGGCGGTGGCAATGGCGGCAATATCCGGCTCCAATCCGCCCTCGCCCGTGTAGGACAGCGCAATGATCGCATCTTCGCGGCGAGCAGGATCGGCCTCCAGCCGCAGGCGCCGTGCCACATCCTCGGGAATGTCGCGATGCAACGGCTGCAACAGCGCGCGGGTGGCGTCGTGCCGCGGATTGCCAAAGACGCGCCAGACCGGACCGGATTCGACCATGCCGCCCTGCTCGAGGACGACGACATGATCGCAGATTTCGCGGATGACGCTCATCTCATGGGTGATCAGCACGATGGTGAGGTTGAGGCGGCGATTGATATCCTTCAGCAACTGCAGGATAGACAGCGTCGTCTCCGGATCAAGCGCCGATGTCGCCTCGTCGCAGAGCAGAATCTCCGGGTGATGAACCAGGGCGCGGGCAATGCCGACACGCTGCTTCTGGCCGCCGGACAGGCGTGAGGGATAGGTGTCGCGCTTGTCCTCAAGCCCGACGAGCGCCAGAACCTCTGCGACGCGCTCCTCGATCTGGCGGCGTGGCACGCCGGCCACAATCAGCGGCAGCGCGACATTGCCCCAGACGGTCTTGGCCGACAGCAGATTGAAGTGCTGGAAGATCATCCCGACCCGGCGGCGCAAGGCCACCAGCGTATCCTCATTATATCCGCCGATATCTTCTCCATCGACGAGAACACGACCGCTTGTCGGCTTTTCCAGCCGGTTGATCGTCCTGAGCAGGCTCGATTTGCCGGCACCGCTGCGCCCGATAATGCCGTAGATCGCACCCGCCGGTATATCCAGGCTGATGTCCTGCAGCGCCCGCACCGATCCGGCCGAAGAGATGTAGGTCTTGCCGATCCCCTCGAAGACGACGGAACCCGGGCGTTGCCCGAGTTCCGTGTCAGGTTCCTGCACCACCACCGGGATCCGCCCCACACGCGGGAGAGACGAGAGGTCGGCGGTAGCGATGTCGTTGTCGATTACTGCAGCCATGGCAACGTGTAGAGCTTGCTGTTGGAAGCAAAGGCCTTGTCGATAGCCTGGCGAACCGCTGGAGAGTTCTGATAGAGGGCGACGAATTCCTTCAGCGCCGGATTGTCGGCTTTGTCCTTGCGGGCGGTGAAGACGATCGCAAACTGCTTGTCGTCCACACCGGAATAAAGCAGGCCGGATGACGGGTCGAAGGCCTTGGCCGCGACGATGAAATGCGGATAGCCTTGCGCCAGATCGACATCGCCAGTGACGCGTGCAAGCTGCGGACCTTCGATTTCCTTGAAGGTCAGCTTCTTCGGATTGTCGGTGATGTCATCCAGCGTGCCTTTGAAGCCGACACCGTCGCGCAGCTTGATGAGGCCGGCCTTCTGCAACAGCAACAGGCCACGGCCCTGATTGACGGGATCATTGGCGATGGCGACCGTGCCGCCCTCGGGAATGCTGGCGAAATCCTTATGCTTCAACGAATAGAGACCGATGTTGGCAAGGACCCCTTGGCCGACGCCGACGAAATCATAGCCGCGTTCTTTGATCGCATTATCGAGGAAGGGCTTGTGCTGGAAATAATTGACGTCGATATCGCCCGACTGAAGCGCGACATTCGGCGTCGTCCAGTCGCTGAATTCGACCACCTGGATATCCAGCCCCTTGGCCTTGGCCTCCGGGACAAGCGCCTCGACTGAATCGGCGTAAACGCCCGGCACGACGCCGACTTTCAAAGTGTCGGCAAAGGCCTGGGTGGAAAGCAGCAGAGCCGCAGCCGCAAATAGATTTGCGATGGTATGTTTCATCTATGTCCCCTCGATCGAAATGGGTGAGCCAACGCTCCCTCAATGAGGATGATCATAAAGACGATAGTTTTTATGCACAAAACGTGCCGTGCCAGAATCCGGGAGCGCCGGGCAAATTTATTCCTTGATATGAGGGTATGGCGGAAAGTTTGCCGCGCAACGTTTTAACGATGCCTCCGCTGATGTGCGAGGAAGGCGAGATGCGGCAAAACATATCCCGCCATTTCGATGCGAGCATTCATCCGGTTGTTATGGTAAAAGACTATCTTCGCTGAAAAGATGTACTGCTCTTTCGTCGCGCTTCGCATGAGAGTTGATGTGCAGTCCGAACCCGGTTTGCGGTCGGCTTTCGCCCCGCAGCCTCGGCGTCCTTAAGGGGTACCCAATCCTCAAAGGCGCATCGACCCTCCGGCGACTGGACCATTGGGGGATGAGATATGCGGGTTACAGCGGTAAGTGCGGTTTTGCGCGCGCGGGCAATTGCGGGAACCTATGTGGTCATCCTGGCGTGGGACTTCGTTCCCGGACAGGACGCCAAGAAAACCGGGCTGATGGGATTTGCCATTCAGCGCGAGGAGCTCAAGGACGACGCGGTCGTCGAGCGCTATTGGATGACCGGCATCAAGCGCTTCAAGGACAAGGATAAGGGTCTGCCGCCGGGGACGCCCGTCAGCACGGCGGAGCATCCGGTGCAGAGCTTCCAATGGGCCGACTATACGGCGGAAACCGATCACACCTACCGCTACCAGATCGTCCCGGTCTACGGCACGGTGAAGATGCTGCAGCTCGACACCGCCTCGGCCGTCACCCTCGAAATCGCGACCGAGCTGGAATATCTGCTCAATCCCGACAAGAGAAACGATGAAGCCCGCCATGACGTTTACTTCAATCGCGGCGT
Organism: Martinezella rhizogenes; assembly: GCF_000799715.1. Classification (GTDB taxonomy): domain Bacteria; phylum Pseudomonadota; class Alphaproteobacteria; order Rhizobiales; family Rhizobiaceae; genus Rhizobium; species Rhizobium rhizogenes_C. Next base: position 246,708 of record NZ_JUHG01000017.1, on the reverse strand, counting down.
GATCGGCTCGCAGGCCTATGCCCGCCGTTTCGGCAACCGCATGCCCAATGCCGACAATCCCATGGCCGAGGAGATGGTCTGGCTATCGCGCGGGCTCTTCGAGGCGCTCATCAAGTTCATCGGCCTTGCCGAGGATCACCGCTTCGGGCTTCGCGCGGCGCTTTATGAGTTCCATTATCAGCCGGTCGCGAATGCCTTCGCCAAAGCGGTGGAAGCTGGCGCAGACGTGAAGATCGTCTTCGATGACGAGAAGACCTACAAGGCGGCGAACGAAGCGGTTATCCACAATGCCCGGCTCGACGAGATGAAGGTGGTCATCCCGCGCACCGTGACCGAGGGCATCCGCCACAACAAGTTCATCATCCTGCTTGAGGACGAAAAGCCGATCGCGGTCTGGACGGGATCGACGAATATTTCCGACGGCGGCCTCTTCGGCCATTCGAATGTCGGTCATATCGTCTGGAGCCCGACGATCGCCGAGACCTATCTCGAATACTGGACGCTGCTGTCGCAGAACCTGACGCCGACCAAATTGCGACCGAAAAATCGCGCGCTGACGTCCCTGCCTCCTGGCCGCACCCAGCCGAACAGCGTCACACCGGTCTTCAGCGCCCGCGACGCGAAGGACAGCAGCGAATCCCTGCAATGGTATGCCGACCGGATGGGCGAGGCGCGGGAGATTTCCTGCATCACGCTCGCCTTCAACCTGGACAAGGTCTTCAGCAAGGTGATCGCCCAGGACAATGACGTGCTGCGCTATATCGTCAAGGATGACGATCTCGGTGACGGCGAGATCATCGGCCGCGACCGCGACGTTCTCTTCGCCGCCGGCGGACGCCTGGAAAGCGGCGCGCTGGCAAATTTTCTGGCGGAGCGCGACAACCCGCTCAACACCAACGATTACATCCATGATAAATTCATGCTGGTCGATCCGTTGAGCGACGATCCGCTCGTCGTCAGCGGCTCGGCAAATTTCAGCCAGCCCTCGCAGCGCATTAATGACGAGAACATGATCGTGGTCCGCGGCGATACGCGTGTCGCCGATATTTATTTTGGCGAGTTCCTGCGTATTTTTGACCATCACTACGCGCGCTACGTCATCAAGAAGCTCACCGATGCCAACAAGCAGGATCCGGATGCCGGATATTTGAAGGCAAACCCGGAAGATTGGCTACGCGGCCAGTTCGATGAACGGAGCTATAAGGCCAAGCGCCGGAGATATTTCGTCGGACCGTGAGAACTGCGACCATTCCGCTCCTTTCACCGGGGCGAAACCCAGCCTAGGTTAGGGGGACCGAACTCCAGATAAGGCTGACGCCCCATGGCAACGCACCGCTTCGCTCCAACCGCCTATCACAATGTCCTCGGCTCACTTTTCCCGGCATTGTACATCGTCGATGGCGACACCGTCATCACCGAGACGATCGACGCGGCCGGCTATGACAGGGGAAATATCCGGCAGGCCCCAGGCCCCAACCCGATGAACGGTCCGATTTTTGTCGAAGGCGCGGAGCCGGGCGATTCGCTCAAGGTCGAGATCCTCGGCATGGTCCCGACGCGCGATACGGGTTTTACCCGTAGCGTCGTTGCCGGCAATGTCGTCGATCCGGAAGACGTGCGCACGCTGCCACCGAGCGACAGGGTAATCTGGCAGATCGATCGCGAGGCTTTGACGGCCCAGCTTTCCGAGCCGGTCGCTGGTCTGGAGGCTTTGGTGCTGCCGCTGTCGCCGATGATCGGCTGCTTCGGTGTTGCCCCTTCCCTCGGCCAGGCTATTTCGACCGCAACCAGCGGTGAGTACGGCGGCAATATGGATTATCGCCTGCTCGGACCCGGCACGACGATCTGGTTTCCCGTCTCCGCGCCCGGCGCCCTTTTCTTCCTCGGTGACTGCCACGCGGTGCAAGGAGACGGCGAGATCGTAGGGACCGGCATCGAGACCACCTTCGAGGTCACGGTGCGGCTCAGCGTCGAAAAGAAGAAGACGATCGTCTGGCCGCGCGGCGAGACGGCGGACGACATTTTCACCATCGGCAATGCCCGGCCACTCGACCAGGCGCTACAGCACGCAACTAGCGAAATGCTGCGCTGGCTTGGCTCCGACTATGGCCTCGACAAGACGGCCGCCAGCCATCTGCTCGGCCAGGTCGTGCGCTACGATGTCGGCAATGTCTTCGACCCAGCCTATACGATGGCCTGCCGCGTTTCAAAGAGCTGGCTGACGCGGCGCTAAAGCAATTCCAGGAAAAGTGTGTAGCAGTTTTCCGTCCGGAATTGCGTCAAAACAAAAGGATAGAGCGGCGAAGCGATTCCATGAAGCGCTGAACAGCTCTAGGCCTTCTCGGCGAAATTCATCAGCCGGCGTCGCGCGATTGATCCCGCCTCTGGTTGCGGGAAACGTTCATCTCCTGCCGTTCCTGCGCAAGGCTGCTGACGGCGGCGCGCAGTTGCGGGTGGCGGGACATGAACAGGTTGAAATCGCGACGCTCCAGAACGAGGAACTGACAGAAATCGACGGCGACCACATCGGCAGTGCGGCGCGCGCCGGTCAACACCGCCATCTCGCCGAAGAAGGAGCCGGCGGCGAGCGGGATTTCCTCGTCCTCAAGCTGCACTTCAACCGCGCCCGAGGCAACGAAGAACATGCTGTCGCCCCGGTCGCCGGTGCGTATGACCCGATCGCCCGGCAATGCCGATCGTGGCCGGAAGAGCAGCAGCAGCTCCTCCTGCGCGCCCTGATCGAGCTCGGCGAACATCGGAAAAGTCTCGATCAGCTGCTCGATTTCGAGATGATGCTGCCGGTCTCGCTCTTCGCGCTGCTCGCTGATGACGGCCAGTTCACGATACAAACTATCCTGTTTCGCCATGCCATAATTGGACGCGAAGGCCGGCCATCGGGAAAAGACCCATGCCTCCAGCCTCCCGGCGCCGGCGAAAACCAGCTGGTTGAGCGTGATCGACAGGATGGCACCGGCAAGGATCAGATCCTGCCCCTCGCGTGACAGAAGACCTAGGGAGACGCCAAGACTTGCCAGAATGAAGGAAAACTCGCCGATCTGGGCAAGTCCGGCAGCAACAGCAAAGCCCATGCCGAGGGGATAGCGCAGCAACACCACCACACAGAATGCAATCAATGCCTTTCCGAGAATGATCAGGGCGAGCACGCCGATGATCATCAGCGGTTCGCGCACCAACACCGAGGGATCGAAAAGCATGCCGACGGAAACAAAGAACAGCACCGAAAAGGCATTCTGCAACGGCAGGGAATCGGCCGCGGCCCGGTGACTGAGGTGGGACTCGCTCATGATCAGACCGGCGAAGAACGCGCCGAGCGCGAAGGAAACGCCGAATATCTGCGCCGCCCCGAAGGCGATCCCCAGCGCGATAGCGAGAACGGACAGGGTGAAAAGCTCGCGCGAGCCGGTGCGGGCGACAGACGTCAGCAGCCAGGGAACGACCTTGGGGCCGATGAAGATCGCAACGGCGGCAAACGCTGCCACCTTGAGGAGCGTGATGCCGATGGTCAGCCAGATCGACCCGGTGGCGGCGTGCTCGCCGGAATCGGCATGACCGCCGAGAGCGCCGGCGAAAGCCGGCAGCAGCACGAGCGCCAGCACCATCGCCAGATCCTCAACGATCAGCCAGCCGACCGTAACGCGGCCATTGGTCGAACTGACCAGATTGCGCTCCTCCAGAGCCTTCAGGAGCACGACGGTGCTGGCGACGGCGAGGCTCAATCCGAGGACCAGGCCGGCACCGATCCCCCAACCCCAGAGCGATGCGAGACCGATGCCCAGCAATGTGGCGATGGCGATCTGGCCGATCGCCCCGGGAATGGCGACGCCGCGCACCGCGAGCAGATCGGCCGCCGAAAAATGCAGGCCGACACCGAACATCAGCAGAATGACGCCGATTTCGGCCAATTGCGAAGCAAGCGCCATGTCGGCGACAAAGCCCGGCGTCGCCGAGCCGATCATGACACCGGCGACGAGGTATCCGACCAGTGGTGGCAGATGCAGCCGGTCGGCGAGATAGCCGAATATGGCGGCAAAGCCAAAACCGGCGGCAATCAATGCTATCAATGCGACGTCGTGCGGCACCGCGGCCCTTCCCGTTTTCCGGCGTTACCGCCTTGTCCCTGCTGTTTCGCGCTACGCTAGCATCGCATTTGCGGGGACGTCTACGGGATGATGCGAAACAAAAGACAAACCGCCGCCTTGCCGAAACAAGACGGCGGCGAAAGCAGCTCCTACTGATCCAGAACGATCTGCAGCTTGACGTCGCTCGGGCGAGCTTCCACGGCGCGATCGAAGGCTTCGATCGACTGCTCGAATGCGAAGGTCTCCGAGATCAGCGGCTTCAGGTCGACACGGCCGGAGGCGATCAGCGCGATCGAGCGCTCATACTGATGCGCGTAACGGAAGACGGTCTCGATGCGGATTTCCTTCGTCGAGGCCGTCGAGACATCGAAACCGACCGGAGCGACCGGCAGGCCGACGGCAACGATGACGCCGCCCGGGCGCGGCAGTTCCATCACGGTTTCCCAGGCCTTCGGCGAACCGGAGCATTCGAACACGACATCGGCGCCCCAATCGTCGGTCAGGCGCTTGACCTCCTCGATCAGGTTCTTCTCGCGGATGTTGACGGGGATCACACCCTGATACTGCGCGGCGATATCAAGCTTCGGCTGGGCGAGATCGGCAACAATGGCGCGGGCGCAGCCGCCGGCAAGGGCGGCGATCGCCACCATGGTGCCGATCGGCCCGGCGCCGAGCACGACGGCGGTATCGCCCGGCGTGATCTTCGCCTTGGTCGCCGCCTGCATGCCAACCGCGAAAGGCTCGACCATCGCGCCCTCGGCAAAGCTGACATTGTCCGGCAGCTTGAAGGTATAATTGGCCGGATGCACGACGAAGGGCGTCAGCACGCCATGGATCGGCGGCGTCGCCCAGAAGCTGACGGCAGGATCGACATTGTACATGCCGAGGCGGCTCGCCTTGGAATTGGCATCGGGAATGCCGGGCTCCATGCAGACACGGTCGCCGACCTTCAGATGCGAAACACCAGGGCCAATCTCGACCACCGTGCCGGCCGCCTCATGCCCGAGCACCATCGGCGCATTGACGATAAACGGACCGATGCGGCCATGCGTGTAATAATGCACATCCGATCCGCAGACACCGACCGTATGGATCTTGATCTTCACCTCGCCCGGCCCGACCTCCTGTGGCAGGTCGATGTCACGTAGCGCCAGCTCATGCTGGCGCTCCAATACCAGGGCACGCACCTTGCTCATCACGTCTTTCCTCTTTCAGAAGTAAACTCCCGCCCCGCGCGGCGGCAGGGACATCCACGTTCGTTATATAGCCGCGATTGGCATCACAAAATGACCTTTCGGCAAATTGGCTCGATGCAATGGAAAATCAATCAAACCGCCCATGAATATATTAATATTAGAATACACTTTTAAAATACCGTTCAACGACCAATCATATTAGTAATATTGACTAACGCTCCATTTCTTGCCCTTTTACCAGGTACGGAACAGGAGGACGCTCAAATGGTATATGACTGGACCGGCCAGCGCGCCCGCCGGACGAAGGCGCTGCGCGCGGCGAGTATCGCGATACTTCTTCTCTTTTTGATCACAGTTCCCGCTTTACTGCTGCATTACAACTTCATCCATTATCCCTATTGAGTCGCCGGAGGACGATTGCTTTTCGGCTGGTCGTTCTTGATCAAGCGGCCTTTTTCGCGCTCGATTTCGGCTTGCGCGAGACATTATCCCCAGCTTTCGGATCGAGCGGCAGGCAATCGAGAACCGCGAGCAGTGCGATGACACCGAGCATGAGGAAAGCCAGGCGAAATTCGATGGCGGTGATCCCGCTCAAGCCAAGCGGCGCGCTGATGACCTGGCCAATGCGGATGCCGATCGCACCGACCGCAATCCCCATTCCCATCGTCAGTTGAAACGCTGTGCTGAACAGCGTGTTCGCGCCAGTCATCTGCGGCGGCGGGATGTCGGCGAAGGCGATGGTGTTCAGCGCCGTAAAATGCATCGACCGGCACATGCCGCCGATGAACAGCACGGGAATGATGAACCAGATCGGCGTATCCGGAGAAAACAACGCGCAGGCCGCGATAAAGATCGCATTGAGGATGCCGTTGACGATCAGCACCGGCTTGAAGCCGAAGCGCCGCAGGATCGGTGTCGTACCTGGCTTCATCGCCAGATTGCCGGCAAAGACCGCAAGCGTCAGCATGCCGGCATGAAAGGCGCTCAGCCCGAAGCCGACCTGGAACATCAGCGGCAGCAGGAAGGGTACGGCACCGATGGCGGTGCGGAACAGCGAACCGCCCCAGATGGTCACGGCGAAGGTCCGCAGCTTCATTCCCGAGAGATCGATCAGCGGATGCTCGCTTCTGCGGAAATGGAATAGGGCTCCGGCTAGCAGTACGGAGCCGGCGATGACATAGGCCCAGGCCTCCAGCCAGACCGGATCGGGTCGACCGATAAGCTCCAGCCCGTACATCAGACTTGCGAGGCCAAAACCGCTGATGACAAAGCCGATCCAATCGAAGGGCGGCCTGACTGCGCTTTTGGTTTCCGGGATCAGCATAAGGGCGAAGATGAACGCCACTATGCCGAGCGGTAGGTTGAGATAGAAGATCCAGCGCCAGCTGGCATGGTCGGTGATGAAGCCGCCGAGCGGCGGCCCCAGTATAGGCGCCACCAGCGCCGGCCAGGTGATCGTCGCAATCGCCGAGATCAATTGATCCTTCGGCGTGTTGTTGAGGACCACCAGACGGCCGACCGGCACCATCATCGCGCCGCCGATACCTTGCAGGATCCGCATGGCGACGAAGGAACCGACACCGTTGGCAAGGCCGCAAAGAACGGAGGCGAGCGTGAAGATGACGACGGCCGTGGTAAACACCAGGCGCGCGCCGAACCGGTCGCTGATCCAACCGCTGATCGGGATGAAGATGCCGAGCGTCAAGAGATAGGCGCTCATGCCGATGTTGAGGTCGACCGGCCGGGCACCGAAGGACACGGCCATCTGCGGCAGGGCGGTGGCGATGACGGTACCATCCAGGTTTTCCATGAAGAAGGCGCCGGCCACGAGCAGCGCGATCAACAGCGGCCGGGAGCCGGACGGCTGCACTGCATCCTCCCGCTTGCGCGTGGACATATCATTCATTCTAAAACTGCTCCGAATCCGCATCGCATGCGGAGCCATCTAAACGGTTTCGACCCATTTCCGATAGGCTGAAATCGTCCCACCATTCAATGAAGCGATCACGTTTCGCTTGATCGCCGGATCAGAATTTGATCACGACGCCGCGCCTTCCCGCACTCCTTTATCGAACAATCCAGCCGACATGGCGCCAGTAGGCATGCGCAGGCAAGACATGGTAGACTTTTCGTCACGACATGGCGCAACGAGAACGGCCAAACCCAAGCCGGCCAACTATGGAACCACCACAAGCGAGCCTGGATACACCAGCGTGACGCCAGCTAGAACCACTACAAGCTGACGATTTCACTCACCTCGCCTTTCAATCAGACATGAGAGTCCCACTAATGAAACATGGCATTGATGCAACGATTGCTCCGGCGAGCCCGATTTCGAAATTGATCGTCACGCAGTCGCCCTTCGATGCCTATGTCCGCAAATACGGCACGATCCCGCGCCGCGGCGTCTTCGGTTATTTCGTCCATGAACTCGGCCGCCGCATCGTCGGCGGCGGTTACCCGGTCGGGGCGACGCTTCCAAACGAGCCCGACCTGGTGGAACAGTTCGGCATTAGCCGCACCGTCATCCGCGAGGCGATGAAATGCCTGGCCGGCAAGGGACTGGTGGAAATCAAGACCCGCGTCGGCACCCGCGTTAAGGAGCGCGCCAACTGGCATCATCTCGATACCGACGTCATGGTCTGGTATTACGAGACCGGACCGTCGGTGGAGATCATGCGCTCGATCAAGGATCTCCGGCGAGTGCTGGAGCCGGAAGCGACGGCACGGGCCGCCACCCGCGGCACCGATGAGGATATCGCCGCCATCACCTCCGCCTATGAGGACATGGTTTCCACCATCGGCGACATCAATATCAATGCCGATGCCGATCTGCGCTTCCACACGGCGATCTTCGCTGCCACGCACAACATGGTCTATGCACAGCTCATCGACCTGATCGCGGTCGCGATCTACGCCAATCGCACGCTTTCGAGCCATGACGAAGTGGCCGAGGGCCAAAAACACGCCTTGCCTTACCACAAGGCCATTCTCGACGCGATCGTCGCCCGCGATCCCGACGCAGCACTCAAGGCCTCGCACCACCTGCTCGATTCCTGGCGCTTCAACAATTACGATTTCTGAAGCGCTACCGCCGCAAGAGCCGGAGCGCTCATTCTTATCTCGTTAATGCGTCATCGCTTCCTGCGCGTCCGTCTTCGGCACCTGCCGGCGGCCGGCATCGTGCGCCACTGGAATGAGCCAGGTGGTCGCAAAGGCCAGGACGGCAAGCGCGACGACACCCCAGAAGCTCCAGTGCAGCGCCGCGTCGAAGACGCCGCGGATCGCCGGATCGGCGGCGAGATCGGAAAGGCCGGTCGGTTGGTTCAGCACCTCATGCAGTCTGGCCGCCAGATCGCCGCTGCCAAAGTGGACGATGCCGATATTGAGTACGGCCCCCAGAGCGGTCGCGCCGAGCGTATTGCCGAGGCTGCGCGAAAAGATGATCGACGCCGTGGCGCTGCCGCGCATCGACCATTCGACGCTGTCCTGCACCAAGACGATGCTGGTCAGGCTGATGAGGCCCATACCGAAGCCCATCAGGAACGAGCCGACGCCGGCCAGGACCGGGCTGCTCTCCGGCGTCAGAAACAGAAGAAAAGTTGCGCCGAAAGGGAACATGAAGCTGCCGGCACGGAGCGTCCTGCGGATGCCAAACGTGCGGAAGAAGCGGCTCGACAGCATCACAGCGAGTGGCCATCCGACAATCAGCATGGTCAACGTGAAGCCCGCCACCAGCGAAGAGCGGCCAAGCACTCCCTGCACATAGATCGGCAGGATGGTCGTCAGCCCGATCAGCGCCATGCCAGCCAGAAGCGTGACCGCATTGCTGGTGGCGATCAGCCGCCGGCCCCAGAGTTCGATCGAGATGATCGGCTCCGCCGCTCGCCGCTCCTGCCAGATGAACAATGCGCCGGTAACGACGAAGACGGCTGCAAGCGGACCGAGGACGCCGAGGCCGGAGCCGGTTTCTGTGAGGATCACCAGCAGCGAGATGATCGCGATCGAAAACAGGATGGTGCCGAGATAGTCGATCTTCGCTTCGCGCGGCGTGATCTGCTCATGCAGGAAGAACGTGAAGCCGATAATGGTCAGCACGCCGATCGGCAGGTTGATCCAGAAGATCCAGGCCCAGGAGAGATTGTCGACGATGACACCGCCGGCAAGCGGGCCGATGACGGCTGACACCGCCCAGACGCTGGCAAGCGCGCCCTGCACCTTGGCACGCTCCTCCAGCTTGTAGAGATCGCCGACCACGGTCATCGTCACCGGCTGGATGGCGCCGGCACCGAGACCCTGAAGCAGCCGGAAGGCGATCAGCGAGGCCATCGACCAGGCAAAACCCGCCAGCGCCGACCCCACAAGAAAGATCAGGATGCCGCCGATCAGCATCGGTTTGCGGCCGAAAATATCCGATAGCTTGCCGTAGATCACCGTTGTCGTGGACTGCGCCAGAAGAAACGCGGAGAAGACCCAGCTATAGTAGGTAAATCCGCCAAGCTGGCCGACGATATGCGGCATGGCGGTGGCGACAATCGTTGCTTCGATCGCAACCATGAAGGTCGCCAGCATGATCGAGACAATGACCAACGGACGTCTCGAACGATCGGCCGTGCTGGACATGACATTCCTTTCTGACGGTTCCACCCGACCGCAAACGCGTACAGGCCGTCAACACGGCCATGGGCGAACGATAAATAGTGAGATCAACGTCGGAGGGTTAAGTAACTACAGGGGCGTTGGCCTGCTGGTTCGTTATGATAAGCATTGCATACTTGCACCGGCGGATGTCAACCGTTTAACAAGGTCGTGCATGATCCGACCGCATCACGTTTTTGGAAAACATGTCGCGCTGGTGGAGAACCGGGATCACCACACGCCGTCATGCAGCGCCGTTGCCTCTTCGCACAGCATCGGCCCCACCACATCGACCTTGCGCTGGCCCGCCTCGAAAACGACCCGACAAGGCAGGTCAAGCGTGGGGTTTTCCGGATGGTTACCGGTGATCTCCTTGAGCTGGCTTTCACTGAGACCATAAACAACGCGGCCGACACCAGCCCAGTAGGCGGCACCGGCGCACATGGCGCAGGGCTCGGCGGAGGTATACATCGCGCATTGTACGAGAAACCCCGGCGAATATTGCTGCGAGGCCCTGGTCATCAGCACGCGCTCGGCGTGGCCGGTCATGTCCTGCGTTGGATTGTAGGCATTTTCCTGCTCCATCAGCACGGTACCATCAGGTCCGACCAGAATGGCGCCGAAAGGATGATTGCCGTTCAACCGTGCCCGCGCCGCCACCTCGAAGGAACGGCGCAAAAAGACTTCGTCGTTAAGAGGTGCGGTCATGGTCCCTGCCCTGCAATGAAACGCCATCTCGGCAACTTGCGCGAAGCTCATGCGGCTGACAAGCCGCTATTTCGGGGCAATGACGGGAAATGCGCGGCCGGGCAGAATGATTGCCCGGCCGCGGATTGATCTCAGGCGATGCTTTGCTCGAGATTATCCAGGATCGCGTTCCAGCCCTTCGTATGGCCCTGCCTCGCCTCCTCGTTACGGAATTTCACCTGTTTCAGGGTGATTTCCGTCGTATCGGGACCGAGTTCGGCAAGATCGATAGTCACCACGCTGTCATCGAGCGAGTATGGCGATTCCCAAGTAAAGGAGAGGCGTACATAGGGATCGATCTCGAGGTAGGTGCCCGCATGCGGGATCTCCCGCTCGGCGGCCATCATGACGATCGAAAATCGCCCGCCCTTGACCGGATCGGTCTTGACTCTGGATGCCGTGCCTCCATCCATCGGCGTTCGCATGAATTTCGCCAGCATTTCCGGCGAAAGCCAAGCATTGAACACTTTCTCGCGCGGAGCCGCAATTTTGCGGTTCACTGTCAATTCAAGCTCAGTCATCTCTTTCATCCTTTGAAACGAGTAGGTTGTCGAGCGCTGCAAGGCGCAGCTCCCAAATCGACTTCAGTTGCGCGAACCAGCCCTCCGTCAGCTGCAGCGGTTCGAGCTCCGCGGCAATGAAATGCTCGCGGCCCAAAGTCCTGCGGGTGACGAGACCTGCCTCCTCCAGCACCTTGATATGCTTGGAGACGGAGTTCAGGGACATCTCGAAATGAGCGGCGAGCGCCGTCACTCTCAACGCTCCCTCCTGAACAAGCAGCGTCAAGATTTGTCGCCGGGTGGTATCGCCGGCAGCCTTCAGAATTCGTGACAGAGCATCTTCGTCCATTTATTCACCCCTGTGGTTGAATATACAAAATCGCGCCGGATAGTCAACCATATGGATGAATATTTCGTATCATCACCAGAGCCGAGATTGGTGGCGGCGCCTTTGGTCGAGAATTTCTTCTGGAAAATCAATCGAAAGTTGCAAACCTAAGATCCATCGATCATACAAGCGACTTAAATCACCTTTGCAATTTACCATGATTGCTTTGTTCACTTTCTAAACTTACTGTCAGGCTAAAATACTGGTCAAATACGCTAAGCGGAACATCGAATTGCTCACCTCCTCGCAGCGGCAGCTTCTGCGCGTCATCAGTGAATCCGGCCCCCTCAGCCGGACGGTGCTCGCCACGTCGATGGGCCTCAGCAAGGCGGCGATGAGCGGCATCGCCCGCGATCTGATCAGCCTTGGCGTTCTGCATGAGACCGAGACGGTCTATGGCCAGGGCCGCCCATCGATCCTGCTCGACCTGCATCCGGAAGGCGCCTTTTTCGTTGGTATCTCGCTGCTCGAGGATCCGGCCCCAATGGTTCTAAGCGACCTCAACGGCAAGATCATTGCGCGCGAGACTATGCCGCTGTCGCGTGATCCGGAGATCATCGCCGGCTTGATCGCGGATGCCTTGCCGAAGCTGCTGGCCAGGCAGCCGGATGCGGCCAACAAATTATCCGGCCTCGGCGTTGCGCTCTCCGGTTTCGTCGACGAGAAGCAGGCCAATTGCGTGCAATCCACCCTGCTCGGCTGGCAGGACGTGCCGCTTGCCCGGATCATCCGGCAGAAGACCGGCATCGAGACCTTCATCGAGAACGATGCCAAGGCGGTGGCCGTCAGCGAAAAACTGTTCGGCAGCGCTCGCGACATCCTGAATTTCAGCGTCGTCTCTTTTGGCGACGGTATCGGTTGCGCCCATTTCATCGGCGGCAAGCTCTATCGCGGCAATCACGGCGGCGCCGGCGAAATCGCCCATTGCACCATCGAGCTTGATGGCGCGTCCTGCCGCTGCGGCAAACGCGGCTGCCTCGACACGGTCGCCTCGATGAAGGCGATCAAGGAGATGTCGAAGGCCGAGGGCCTTGCCTGCACGTCACTGACCGCGCTGGAAGAAGAGGCATCAGTTGGCAATGCCGCTGCTATCCGCATTCTGCACCGGGCCGGCGGCGCGCTTGGCCTGGCGATCGCACACCTGATCCAGTTCAACGATCCCGGCATGGTCCTGATTACCCATGTCGAAGGCAATTTCGACGGTCTGTTCAGCACCGTCATGCGGCAGGCGATCGAAGCCAATGTGTTGCCGCGCTATGCCGGCCAGACGCCGATCCGCACTCAACGCGTCGACGGCGACATCTGGGCGCGGGGCGCCGCCAGCATCGCCGCCCATAATTTCCTGATTGGTCCCAACCCGAATTAGAGGTTTCCCATGCGTATCGCCGTCGGTGGCATTCATACCGAATGCAGCACGTACAATCCGGTCCTGGCCGAAGAAAAGGATTTCCGCATCATACGCGGCGAGGCGCTGACAGCAGCCTCTTACTTCGCCTTCTTGAAGGACTACGACGCCGAATTTCTGCCGACCATCCACGCCCGAGCCATCGCCGGCGGCCCGGTCGCCCGCCATACCTACGAGGCCTTCAAGGCGGAGTTCCTTGAGCGGCTGAAGCCGCTACTGCCGCTCGACGGGCTTTACCTTGCCATGCATGGAGCCGTGTATGTCGAAGGCATGGAGGATGCCGAGGGAGACTGGATCGCGGCGGCCCGCGCCGTCGTCGGCGACGATTGCCTGCTGTCTGCCAGCTACGACCTGCACGGCAACGTCACCCAGCGCATCATTGATGCGCTCGACATGTACTCCACCTATCGCACCGCGCCGCATATCGATGTCGAGGAAACCATGCGCCGTGCGGTCAAGATGCTGACCGAGAGCCTGAAAACCGGTGTGAAGCCGATCCTGCTCTGGGCGCCGATCCCGGTCGTCCTGCCCGGCGAGCGTACCAGCACGGTCGATGAACCGGCCAAGAGCCTCTACGACCTGCTGCCCGGCATTGATGCCATCGACGGCGTCTGGGATGCGTCGCTGATGGTCGGTTATGTCTGGGCCGACGAACCGCGCGCCACCGCCGCCGCCATCATGACCGGCACGGATCGAGCCGTGCTGGAACGCGAAGCGAAGCGACTGGCGCAGGCCTATTGGGACGTGCGCAAGGATTTCGTCTTTGGTTGTGAGACCGGCTCGATCGAGGAATGCGTCGCCAAGGCGATCGCCAGCCCGACTGCTCCGGTGGTGCTGGCCGAATCCGGTGACAATCCGACCGGGGGCGGTGTCGGCGACCGCGCCGAGGTGCTAGCGGAACTGATCGCCAAGGGCGCCACCGGCGTCGTTTTCGCCGGGATCGCCGACAAGGCCGCAACGGAGGCCTGCTATGCCGCTGGCGTCGGCGCCAAGCTTGACCTGACCGTCGGCGCCTCACTGGACACCAAGGGCAGCAAACCGGTGACGGCCACATTCACCATCAAGTTCCTGCTGCAAACCGACGACCCCGCTGACCGGCAAGCCGTCGTCTCCATCGGTGGTATCGATCTGGTCGTGTCGGCAAAACGTCGCCCCTATCACAACATCGCCGATTTCACCCGGCTTGGCCTCGATCCGCATCAGGCCAAAATCATCGTCGTGAAATCCGGCTATCTCTCGCCGGACCTTGCCCCGATCGCCAATCCGAACCTGATGGCGCTCTCGCCCGGTGTGGTCGACCAATTCGTCGAGCGCCTGCCACGTCTGCGCAAGCAGAAGCCGACCTATCCCTTCGACAAGGATTTTGCCTTCACACCCGAGGTGTCACTCTCGGCTCGCTCGTTCGGCCGCTAGCAGTCCACGCGGCGGGCCGCTGCGCAAACATTATGCATTGAGCAGACTTGCACAAAAAAGAGCTTGACGCTGCGACCGAGTTGAATTTGTATTGAACCAATCGAAAATTGGTTCGGACCATTTAACCTCATGGCAGCCAGCGGCCTTCCTGAAAATTCCACTCATGCCCTGGAGAAGCTCCGGGGGCTTTTGGGCTCGGACAGTCTGCTGCCGGATGGAAAACTGCCGACCGAGCGGGCGCTTTCGGACATGTTCGGCGTCAGCCGCCGCGCCATCCGCCGCGCGCTCGAAGTGTTGGAGACCGAGGGCCGCATCTGGCGTCGTCAGGGATCCGGCACCTATGCCGGCCAGCGCCCGGATGACTGGAGCCAGCACGTCGGATCGATGATTGCCGGCACCAATCTCATGGAGATCATGGAAGTGCGCCTGCGCGTCGAGCCGCAACTCGCCCAGCTCGCCGCCATGCGTGCCAAGCCCGACGATATCGAGCGCATGTACGAGCTGACGAAGAAGATCGCCGCCAGCGACGACGCCGATAGCCGCGAGCTTTGGGATGGCGCGCTGCATCGCCTGATCGCCCAGAGCGCCGGCAACCAATTCTTCCTGACGATCTTCGACGTCATCAACCATGTCCGCCAGGACGAGGCATGGCAAACCATTCGCGAATTGGCCCGCAGTACTAACAACACGCGGCCGATCTCCTCCGCCCAACATGTGGCGATCATCGACGCGATCGCGGCGCGCGATCCGATGAAAGCAGCCGAGGCCATGCGCCAGCATCTGCTAATGCTGCAGGAAAGCCTAATCCGCGTCACCTCGCTAGATGCCCAACCGCAACGGAAGGAAATGGCCGAGGTGCTTGACTGACCATGGGCGTAGCTTGCGCTGAGACTGCCCGACCGGAGGGGAAACCGGCCAAAACTGCATTGAAAACAAAAATATAAACAGGAGAACAGGATGAAGATCGCCAAATTTCTGACATCGCTGGCCGCCGGTGTGCTGATCGCGCTGCCGGCCTTTGCCGTCGAACTCAAGATCGGCCTTCAGGACGATGCCGATGTGCTGGACCCGGCACAGTCGCGCACCTTCGTCGGCCGCATCGTCTATACCGCGCTGTGTGACAAGCTGGTCGACGTGACGCCGGATCTCAAATTCGTGCCGCAGCTTGCGACGTCCTGGAAATGGTCCACGGACGGTAAGCAGCTGACGATGGAGCTGCGCCAGAGTGTGAAGTTCCAGGACGAAACGCCGTTCAACGCGCAGGCCGTGGTCGACAATATCCAGCGCTACCAGACCATGCCGGAATCGCGCCGCAAGAGCGAACTTTCCTCCGTCGCCAAGGTCGAGGCATCCAGCGAATACGAAGTGACATTCACGCTGAAGGCACCCGACGTCACGCTGCTCGCCCAGCTCTCCGACCGTTCCGGCATGATGGTTTCGCCGACGGCGGCGAAGGCGGCGGGCGCCAAGTTCGGCGATCACCCCGTCTGCTCCGGTCCGTTCAAGTTCGTCGAGCGCGTGCAGCAGGACCGCATCGTGCTGGAGAAATTCCAAGATTACTGGAACAAGGACAATATCTTCATCGACAAGGTGACCTACCTGCCGATCCCCGATACCACGGTTCGCCTCGCAAACCTGCGCTCGGGCGATCTCGATATGATCGAGCGGCTCGCCGCCTCCGATGCCGGCACCGTCAAGAGCGACAGCAATCTCGTCTATGCCGATGCTATCGGCACCGGCTGGCTGGGGGTCTACGCCAATGTCGGCAATGGTCCGCGCGCCGATAATCCGCTCGGCAAGGACAAGCGCCTGCGCCAGGCTTTCTCGCTGGCGATCGACCGCGATGCCACCATGCAGATCGTCTATGACGGCACCGGCCTTGCCGGCAACCAGCCCTTCTCGCCAAACAGCCCCTGGTACGACAAGGACATTCCGGTTCCGACCCGCGACGTCGACAAGGCGAAGGCGCTGATCAAGGAAGCGGGCTACGATCGCGTGCCGGTCGAGCTTGCGGTCGCCAACAATCCGGTCTCGATGCAGATGATGCAGATCATCCAGTCCATGGTGGCCGAGGCCGGCTTCGACGTGTCGCTGAAGTCGACTGAATTCGCCACGCTGCTCGACGCGCAGACGGCCGGCAACTATCAGCTCAGCCGTTCCGATTGGTCCGGTCGTGCCGATCCGGACGGTAATATCCAGCAGTTCGTGACGACCGGCGCCGGCCTCAACGATTCCAAATACAGCAATCCGGAGGTCGACAAGCTCTTGCTGGAAGCCCGCCAGTCGCAGGACGATGCGGTGCGCAAGCAGAAATATGATGCGGCCGAAGCGATCCTCAACGAGGACCTGCCGATCATCTATCTCGGCCATCAGGCCTGGATCTGGGCCTACAATAAGAAGGTCACAGGCTTCCTAGCCTCGCCTGACGGCATGATCCGCTTGGTCGGCGTGAAGAAGAGCAGCTAGTTCGACAGCGGCCTGCGGGAGAGACGCCCCGCAGGCCCTTCCCGAGATCAGGATCCGGCTCATGTACACCTACATCGGAAAAAGGCTGCTGGTCGCCATACCGACACTGCTGATCATTTCCGTCTTCGTCTTTTCCCTGCAAAAGCTGCTGCCGGGCGACCCGATCCTTGCCATGGCCGGCGAGGAGCGCGACCCGCAGGTTATCGAATTCCTGCGCGAGAAATACCGGCTGAACGATCCCGTCATCTATCAATACGGCTATTGGCTACAAGGTGTGCTGAAGGGCGATCTCGGCACGTCTTTACGCACCAATCAGCCGGTGTTGACGCTGGTGGCCGAAAAGCTGCCGGTCACCATACAGCTCGCCGTGATGTCGATGATCTTCGCTTTTGTTATCGGCATTCCCATGGGCATATTGGCGGCGGTGAAGAAGAACACCATTGTCGACTACCTCGCCAACATCGTTGCCCTTTGTGGCTTGTCCGTGCCGAATTTCTGGCTCGGCATCATGCTGATCCTGCTGGTTTCGGTGAAGCTGCACTGGCTTCCGGCCTCCGGCTACCAGCCTTTCTTCGAGGATCCCTGGCGCTCGATCCAGACCATGCTGATGCCCTCCTTCGTGCTCGGCAATGCGCTCGCCGCTACATTGATGCGTCACACCCGCTCTTCCATGCTGAGCGTGCTTAGCGCCGATTATATCCGCACCGCCCGCGCCAAGGGCCTGTCGGAAGCCGTCGTCGTGTTGCAGCACACCTTCCGCAATGCCATCCTGCCCATCGTCACCGTCAGCGCGCTACTTTTCGGCGAGCTTTTGGCCGGTGCGGTGCTCACCGAGCAGATCTTCACCATTCCCGGCTTCGGCAAGCTCATCGTTGATGCGGTCTTCAACCGCGACTATGCCGTCGTCCAGGGCGTCGTGCTCTGCACCGCCTTCGGCTTCATCGCCATGAACCTGATCGCCGATATCCTCTATGTCCTCCTCAACCCGCGTCTGAGGGCCGCCCTATGAACGCGATCGTGCAGACGGCTGTTACCACCGCCCCGGCCAAGCGCGCGCCGAACCGCGCCTGGCGCAAATTCAAGGCCAACAAGGGCGCGCTGGTCGGCATATCCATCATCCTGTTCTTTACCCTGGCTGCCATCCTCGCACCGATCCTGCCTATACCGGATCCGGTTGCCACAAGCTGGTCGGCGATCCGCAAGGCACCCTCGGCGGCCCATTGGTTCGGCACCGACGATATCGGCCGCGACGTTCTCTCACGCATGATCTGGGGCGCGCGGGCGTCCCTGATGGCCGGCATCTTTTCCGTCGCCATCGCGGTGGCAATCGGCGTCCCCCTCGGCCTCATCTCCGGCTACTACGGCGGCTGGATCGACCAGATCATCTCGCGCATCACCGAGGCCTTCCTGGCGATGCCCTTCCTCATCACCGCGATCGCTCTTGCCGCGTTTCTCGGGCCAAGCCTCACCAATGCGATGATCGCCATCGGATTTTCGGCAACGCCGGTCTTCGTGCGCCTGACGCGTGGACAAGTGCTTGCGGTGAAGACGGAGGAGTATATCGAAGGTGCCCGCTCGATCGGCTTGCGCCATCTCAGCATCATCATCCGCTATATCCTGCCGAACGTCTTCGCTCCGATCCTGGTGCAGGCAACGCTCACCATCGCGACCGCCATCATCGCCGAGGCCAGCCTCTCCTTCCTCGGTCTCGGCCAGCAACCACCCGCACCGAGCTGGGGCTCGATGCTCAATGTCGCGAAGAATTATCTGGAACAGGCGCCCTGGATGGCCATGTGGCCGGGCGCTGCGATCTTTCTCGTCGTCATCGGTTTCAATCTCCTCGGCGACGGCCTGCGCGATGCGCTCGATCCGCGCGAAGCATGAATCATCTGAAAGGACATCCGCAATGACCGCATTCACGACACGCCCGGAAATCCTCGGCACCTTCGGCGTCGTCACCTCCACACACTGGATCGCGTCGGCCGTCGGCATGAGCATCCTCGAAAAGGGCGGCAACGCCTTCGACGCCGCCGTCGCGACCGGTTTTGTGCTTCAGATCGTCGAGCCGCATCTTTGCGGCCCCGGCGGCGACATGCCGGCGATCATCTATTCGAAGAAGAAGGACAAGGTCGAGGTCATCTGCGCCCAAGCCCCCGCCCCCGCCGGCGCGACGATCGAGCACTATACGAAAGAGGGCCTTTCGCTGATCCCCGGCGACGGCCTGCTCGCCACCGTCATCCCCGGCGCCTTCGACGGCTGGATGCTGATGCTGCGCGATTACGGTAAGCTCACCGTCCGCGATGTTCTCGAGCCGGCGATCCATTATGCCGAGCACGGCCATCCCGTCCTGCCGCGTGTCGCTGCAACCATCGCCGGCCTTGCCGACTTCTATCGCAAGGAATGGCCAACCTCACACGAGACCTGGCTGCCCGGCGGCTCGGCTCCGGAACCCTGGTCGAACTTCAGGAACCCAGTGCTGGCCGAAACCTGGAAGCGGGTGGTCTCGGAAGCGGAGGCAAAAAGTGGCCGCGAGGCACAAATCGAAGCGGCGCGCGACGCCTATTATCGCGGCTTCGTCGCCGAGGCGATCGACACCTACGTCCGCAAGGCCGAAGTGATGGATGCCAGCGGCAGCAAGCACAAGGGCGTGCTGACCGCCGATGACATGGCCAACTGGTCGGCGACGATCGAGGAGCCGCTGACCTACGATTATCACGGCTGGACCGTTGCCAAGATCGGCCCCTGGGGCCAGGGACCGGCCTTCCTGCAGACACTGTCGCTGCTGAAAGGCTTCGATATCGCCGCCATGGACCCGGCTGGCGCGGATTACGTCCATACCGTCACCGAGGCCATGAAACTCGCCTTCGCCGACCGAGAAGTCTATTATGGCGATCCGAATTTCTCCGAAGTGCCGCTCGATGTCCTGCTATCGGATGCCTATGCCACTGAGCGCCGCAAGCTGATCTCTTCTGAAGCTTCCTTCGACCTGCGCCCGGGCAAGATCGCCGGCTTCGAAAGCCAGTACGATCTTACCATGTCCATGCTGGAGGCGCCGGAAGCCACAGCCGGCGCGGTCTATGAGCCGACCATGTCGCATCTGACCGAAAAGCGCGGTGACACCGTGCATATCGACGTCATCGACCGCGAAGGCAATATGGTATCGGTAACGCCATCCGGCGGCTGGCTGCAATCCTCGCCGATCATTCCCGGCCTCGGCTTCTGCCTGAATTCACGCGCGCAGATGTTCTGGCTGAAGCCCGGCCTGCCCTCGTCGCTCGCCCCTGGCAAGCGGCCGCGCACGACGCTGACGCCGTCGCTCGCGCTCCATGAAGGCCGCCCGACGCTCGCCTTCGGCACGCCCGGCGGCGACCAGCAGGAGCAGTGGCAGCTGGCCTTCTTCCTGCGCTATGTCCATCACGGCCTGAACCTGCAGGAGGCGATCGACAAGCCGCTGTTCCACAGCACGCATTTCCCAAGCTCCTTCTACCCCCGCACGCGCGAGCCGGGCGGCCTCACGGCCGAGGCGAATTTCAGCCCAGAGGTGCTCGATACTCTGCGCCGGAAGGGCCACAAGCTGACGGTTGCGCCCGAATGGACAGTCGGACGGCTGACCGCAGCGCGGCGGGATACCGACGGCCTCTTGCGCGCAGCCGCCACGCCGCGTCTGATGCAAGCCTACGCAATCGGGAGATAGCCAATGACCTGGTCGATCGTTGCCCGCGAGCCTGAAACCGGCCATCTCGCAATTGCCGTCGCCACCCGCTTCTTCGCGGTCGGTAGCCTTGTGCCGCATATCCGCGGCGGCATCGGCGCGGTCGCGACACAGGCCTTCGTCAGTCCGCTCTATGGTATTGACGGGGTCGCGATGCTTGCCGCCGGCCATGCGCCGGAGGAGATCATCACGACGTTGACCGCCCGCGACGAGGGCCGCGAGCAGCGCCAGTTCCACCTGATCGATGCCAAGGGCAACAATGCCGCCTTCACCGGTGCCAAATGCATCGACTGGGCCGGCCATCTGATAGACGAGAATGTCTCGGTTGCCGGCAATATGCTGGCCGGGCCGCAGGTGATCGCCGAGACGCTTTCGACCTTCAAGAAGACCAAGGGCAAGCCGCTTGCCGAGCGGTTGCTCGAAGCCATGCGCGCCGGCGAGGATGCGGGCGGCGACAAGCGCGGCAAGCAATCGGCAGCACTCGTGATCCATCGCGACCAGGACTATGCCTGGCTGAACATCCGCGTCGACGACAGCGCCGATCCGCTGACCGAGCTCGAACGGCTCTATGCCGTCGCGCAGGAGCGTTATCTCTATTTCGCCGAGACCATGGCGACGCGGCAAAACCCTGATGGCATGATCGATCGCCGCGAGATCGACGAGAAGATCGCAGCGCTGGAAGCCGCAAGGATTGCCGAGGGACGCCCGTCCGCATCTTTCGCCACATTACCGAAACTGTCTTGAGCGGAAACAGATGCCTGATACGATGCGCAAAATCATAAAGGGGAACTCATGACGACCACAGCCGCACAGCCGACGAATCCCGATGTAAAACCCGTCCTCTCCGTCTCCAACCTGACGACGTCCTTCCTGGCGGATGGCGAATGGCGGCCGGTGGTGAAGAACATCTCCTTCGATGTCATGCCGGGCGAGACGGTGGCGATCGTCGGTGAATCCGGCTCCGGCAAGAGTGTCACCTCGCTGTCGATCATGCGCCTGCTCGCCAAGGGTAGCAGCCGCATCGAGGGCTCGGTCAAGCTCAATGGCCGGGAGATCCTGTCGCTGCCGGACAATGAGATGCGCAAGGTGCGTGGTAAGGATATCGCCATGATCTTCCAGGAGCCGATGACCAGCCTCAATCCGATCTTCACCATCGGCCGGCAGATCTCCGAGGCGCTCACCTGCCACGGCGACATCTCCAAGGCGGAGGCCAAGGCCGAGACGATCCGCCTGCTCGAAAAAGTGCGCATCCCGAATGCCGCCTCGCGCTTCGACGAATATCCGCATCAGTTTTCCGGCGGCATGCGCCAGCGCGTCATGATTGCCATGGCGCTGGCCTCGCGTCCAAAACTGCTGATTGCCGACGAGCCGACGACGGCGCTCGACGTGACGATCCAGGGACAGATCCTCGATCTCATCAAGGTGCTGCAGGAGGAGGAAGGCATGTCCGTCCTCTTCATCACCCACGACATGGGCGTCGTCGCCGAGATTTCCGACCGCACCATCGTCATGTATCGTGGTGAAGCGGTGGAGGCCGGCAACACCGACGATATCTTCCATCGCGGCCAGCATCCCTATACCCGCGCTTTGCTTTCGGCCGTACCGCGCCTCGGCTCGATGAAGGATCAGGCCTGGCCGTTGCGCTTCCCGATCGTCGACATCAAAACCGGCGAGCGCAGCGAACCGGTCGCCCTTGCCGACACTGTCGATCATCGCAAGACGCCGATCCTCGAGGTGAAAAACCTTGTGACCCGTTTCAATCTTCATGGCGGGCTGCTGGGCCGCATCACCGGCGCCATCCATGCCGTCGAGAACGTTTCCTTCGATCTCGCCCAGGGCGAGACCCTGTCGCTGGTCGGCGAATCCGGCTGCGGCAAATCGACGACCGGCCGCTCGATCATGCGCCTCATCAATCCCAACGCCGGCGAAGTCCGCCTCGACGGCTATGACGTGATGAAGCTCGATGCGCTTGATCTGCGCCGCATGCGCCGCAGCATCCAGATGATCTTCCAGGACCCCTTCGCCAGCCTCAATCCGCGCATGACGATCGGCTCTGCCGTTGCCGAACCCTTCATCGAACATCGTCTCGGCACCCGCGCCCAGGGGCGCGAGAAGGCGGCCGACCTTCTGGAACGCGTCGGGCTGAAGGCGGATATGATGTCGCGTTACCCGCATGAGTTTTCGGGCGGACAGCGCCAGCGCATCTGCATTGCCCGCGCGCTCGCGCTCGACCCGAAGGTCATCGTCGCCGACGAAAGCGTCTCGGCTCTCGACGTTTCGATCAAGGCGCAGGTCTGCAACCTCCTGATGGACCTGCAGCAGAGCCTGAACCTTGCTTATCTCTTCATCTCGCACGACATGGCGGTGGTGGAACGCGTCAGCCATCGTGTCGCGGTGATGTATCTTGGAGAGATCGTCGAGATAGGTCCCCGCGCCTCGGTATTCGAAAACCCGCAGCATTCCTATACGAAGAAGCTGATGGCGGCCGTCCCCGTGCCCGATCCGGCCCGGCGCGGCATCAAGCGCAACCTTGCCGTCGAGGAGTTGAAAAGCCCGGTGCGGCCGGTCGGCTACATCACGCCGATGCGTCGGTATCGCGAGGTCACACATGGTCACCTCGTCCGGATGGACGAGGCCGCTTAAGCCGGATCTTGACCTTGACTTCATCGGAAGCAGGGGATGATATCCGCCCCTGTTTCAAGATGATTTGGAGTGATTGCGATGACCGACAGCGTACTCGATATTCCGGTAAAGAGGATCGACGGCAGCGAGACGACGCTCGCCGACTACAGCGGCAAAGTCATCATGGTCGTCAACGTCGCCTCCAAATGCGGGCTGACGGTGCAGTATGAGGGACTGGAAAAGCTCTACGAGGACAAGCGGGGTGACGGCCTTGTCATCGCCGGTTTCCCGGCCAACGACTTCAAGGGCCAAGAGCCGGGCACTGATGAGGATATCCTGAGCTTCTGCACCCTGACCTATGACGTGCAGTTCCCGATGTTTTCCAAGATCGTGGTGACGGGCGCAGAGCGGCATCCGCTCTACAACAGCCTGATCGGCTCCGGCGTCGAGATCACCGGCGATGGCCCGATGCGCGAGCGCCTCGCAAAGCACGGCCTTGAGACCGGGCAGGATGGCGGCGTCGTCTGGAACTTCGAAAAATTCCTGATCGGCCGCGACGGCAAGGTTGTCGCCCGCTTCGCGCCTGACGTCACGGCGGACGATCCTCGCCTGCTCTCCATTCTGGAAAAAGAGTTGGCTCGCGCCGACTGACAAATCGCATCGTCATTGATAGATATGGCTATTGATTCAATCGCTTACGCCTCGCCTTGATCGGCGGCGCGAAGAGCGCGTCGCTCCGCCACGTCATTGCTTACCCTCTCGGCCAGGAGTATCCTCAGGGGTCCGAATATTCGGACAGAACGCTGCATCAATTCTGGGAGGAGGATGTCGTGCGTGAACCTGATGTACAAAAACTCGATGCTTTGGTCGGGCGCTTGGTCGGCGATCTTGGCGCGGCGGTCTCCGGTGTACTGGTGACCCTTGGAGACCATTTGGGCCTGTTCAAGGCCATGGCGGATGGAACGCCGATGACCTCGGCGGAATTGGCCGACAAGACCGGCGTTAGGGAGCGCTACCTGCGCGAATGGCTGTCGGCACAAGCGGCGGCCGATTACGTCAGCTACGACGACAAGACCGAACGCTTCTACCTGACACCCGAACAGGCGATGGTATTTGCGGAGGAAAACAGTCCCGCCTTCTTCACCGGCGCTTTCGATGTCGTTCAATCCATGTGGCTCGACGAACCAAAAATCGCCAATGCTTTCAAGACCGGCAGCGGTCTTGGTTGGCATGAGCACAGCGCCTGCCTGTTTCGCGGCACGGAGCGTTTCTTCCGGCCGGGTTATAACAGCCATCTCGTCTCGGAATGGATACCGGCACTGAGTGGTATGCAAGAAAAGCTCGAAGCTGGCGCTGCCGTCGCCGATGTCGGCTGTGGCCATGGCGCCTCGACCATCCTGATGGCGCAAGCCTATCCGAACTCGACATTCTTCGGCTTCGACTATCACCTTCCCTCCATCGAGCGAGCGAAAGCGGCGGCCAAGGAGGCGGGCGTCGACGGACGGATCACCTTCGAGCAGGCGACAGCAAAGGACTTCCCGGCCGCCGGCTACGATCTTGTGGCGATGTTCGATTGCCTGCACGATATGGGCGATCCCGTCGGGGCCGGCAAACATGTCAAGGAAAGCCTTGCCGACGACGGCACCTGGATGATCGTCGAACCCTTTGCGCATGATTGCCTGAAGGACAACCTCAATCCGGTCGGCCGAGTCTTTTACGGTGCATCGACGATGATCTGCACGCCGGCCTCGCTGTCACAGGAAGTCGGGCTTGGTTTGGGCGCACAGGCTGGCGAGCTGAAACTGCGCAAGGTCGCCATGGATGCAGGATATTCGCATTTCCGCAAGGCGACCGAAACGCCGTTCAACATGGTCTTCGAAGTCAGGGCATGAACTTGCGTCTCGCGTGGTCGACCGCGCGAGACGCAGGCTATTGAACGAGACCAAGCACAACTCTTACGTTGTGTAGGGCACGGGGCGAGATCAATGATCTTCCGCAACGTTGAGGCAGCCATATGCGCTCGCGGGTATTGACTTACATAAAATCAACTTTAAAGTGCATTTACCGCACCTATCTACCGGGGAATATTATGGACAAATACACGAAAACCATTTTGACGGTCATCGCGGTGGCGTTGGTCGTTATCGCCGCTCAAAACACCATCACCCCGGCAAAGGCACGCGGCGACAATTGCGGCTCCTATATGGAGCCATGCTTCGTCAAAGTGCTGAACTGAGACGATCCGCCCTTTAAGCGCCTCAAAGCCAGGACCGGCGGTGATAATCCGCAGCCCCGGTCCCGGCAATCCATCAGGAGGCCGCGAGTTTACGCGCGGCTGCAATGGCGGTGCGGGCGCCGGTGCGCAGCTGCGCCGTTTCGGCGCCGGCGATGACCAGGTCGAGACCGAGCTTCAAATATTGTCCGGCGCGTTCGCCATCACCGCCGAAGGCGCAGATCAGCTTGCCATGGGCGCGGCAGCGCGCGAGCGCATGCCCCATCGCCTGATCGATCGCGGCACTGTCGGGGGCGAGCCGCGCGCCGTTTGATAGCGCGATGGAGAGATCAGCCGGCCCGACGAAAATGCCGTCGATACCATCGACAGTGAGAATCTCGTCGATGGCGTCAAGTGCCATGCGCGTCTCCACCATGGCGATGGTGACGGTCAGGCTGTTGCCACGCTGCAGATAATCATCAGGTGAAATGCCAAAATGGTTGAGGGCGAGCGACGGTCCCCAACTGCGCTCGCCGAGCGGCGGATATTTCGTCGCCTTGACCAGGGCGCGGGCGTCATCGGCGGAATTGATCATCGGCGCGATGATGCCGGAAGCGCCGGCATCCAGAAGTCGCGAGGCCGAGGCGAAATCACCGACGGGGATGCGCCCGATCGCCGGTTTGCCGGCGAGCCGCACCTGGGCGATACCATTGGCAGCCGACGCCATGTCCCACATGCCATGCTGCATATCGAGCACGACCGCGTCGAAATCCTCCTGCGACAGGTGATTGACAAGCAATGGGTCTGGTGTGCCGATCCAAGCAGAAATCATACCGCCATTTTCCCGGCGTTTCAGACGTCCGGCGAAACCGTCAATATCAATCGTCATGGTGATTTTCCTCAATAATTGCCAAGCCCGCTACGAGCGAGATGCCCCTCCAGGACCTTCTTCGACAGCACAAGCAAGGCCCTCATCCCAATCGACAATACTCAATTCCAGCGCCTCGGCTACCCCGAAAATACAACCGACGCCGCATGCCGCACGACGTGTCAAAACTGTAGACAGCACCGAGCCATCAAATTCGTAAAGAAAACTCACCAAAAATATTGCACGAAGGCGACGCTTGAGAAAATTTCGCCAGAAATCGCGAAGAAAGACCTTGACGGCTTATTCAATCGCCGTAATTTGTTCGAAAAATTGACGAATTGGCGACAATGGATATATCGACCTCTATTCCCCATACCCGGCAGATCACATCGCGCGCGGTATTGCGCGCCATCTTCGAAACCGCCCCCGTATCCCGCGCCGAACTGGCGCGGCTGACCGGGCTCTCGAAGCAAAGCATGTCCGAGATCGTGCGTGATCTGGAAGCAGAGGGCTGGCTCCGTGTCACTGGCCGTACCCAAGGCGCAGTCGGGCGAAGTGCGGTGACCTATGAGCTGGAGCCGCGCAAGGCCCTCGTCTTCGGCGCCGATGTCGGCGGCACCAAGATCCACGCGGCGCTGGCCGGCCTTACAGGCGATATCATCGAAGAGGCCATCGAGAGCACGGATGCGCGTGGCGGCGAACATGTCATCGAGCAGATCGCCCGCATGCATGAAGCACTGCTGCAAAAATCCGGCATTGCCGCGAAATCCGTGGCAATGGGCGCGATCGGCATCCCTGGCGCCATCCACCCGAAAACTCGGCGACTGGCGATGGTACCGAATATTCCCGGCCTGACCGAGCTGACCCTTGAGGATAGTCTCCGCGACAGGCTGGGGCACGACATCCTCATCGACAACGACGTCAACCTGGGCGCACTTGGCGAACAATGGCGTGGCGATGGCCGCAGCATCGATAATTTCGTCTTCGTGGCACTCGGCACCGGTATCGGCATGGGGATCGTCAACGAAGGCCGCCTCATCCGCGGTGCGCGCGGAGCAGCCGGCGAGATCTCCACGCTGCCGATCGGCGCCGATCCCTTCGATTCCCGCAGTTTTGCGGCCGGCGCGCTGGAATCGTCGATCGGCAGCATCGCCATCCGTGGTCGTTATGAAGCACTCGGTGGCACGCCCGGCCTCAGCGTGCGCGACATGTTCGAGCGCAAGGATGACCCGGTCGCCGCGATCGTGATCGACGAAGTGGCGCGTCTCGTCGCCACATCGCTCGTCGCCATCGCCGCCATTGTCGATCCGGAAAGGGTGATTTTCGGCGGTAGCGTCGGAGCCAGGCTCGAGCTGGTCGAGCGGATCATCTTCTATCTTTCGCGCTGCGTGCCGGTGCCGTTGACCTGCACCATTAGCCCGCTTGGCAGTAAGGCCGGCCTGATCGGCGCCATCGCCGCAGCACTTGACCGGTTCCGCGCAACACTGTTCGAAATTCCGGGACGCGGAGAGCACGGCAAGGCTTCCATGACGGAAAAAACATCGTAAAACGGCATATAGCGGCCGCGCGCTCGCGGAAGCGAATAGGACAGATAGAGGACATTGAGAGAGATGCAGCAGCGGGATTTTTTCAAGCCGGGCCGTTCGGTCGCCGTTTCCGACAGAGGCATGGCTGCGACCTCGCATCCTCTGGCAACCCTTGCCGCCGTCGACATCCTTCGCGCGGGCGGCAGCGCTGTGGATGCGGCAGTTGCCGCGGTTGCGCTGCAATCCGTCATCGACCCGCATATGACCGGCATCGGCGGCGACTGCTTCGCTCTCTATAGTGCCGCCGGTGGTGTGCCGGTGGCACTCAACGGATCCGGTCGCGCGCCGCAAAAGGCAAAGCTCGACTATTTCCTCGAAAAGGGCTTCACCGCCATTCCCGACGATAGCCCGCACGCGGTTACGATCCCCGGCGCCATCGATGCCTGGTGCCGGCTAGTTGGCACTTATGGGCGTTTCGACATGGGTCGCGTACTCGCACCGGCGATCGCGGCGGCCGAAGAGGGCTATTGCATCACGCCGCGCGTCGAGCTCGACTGGCACCGCTACAGCGACCGCGTTGCGAAACACGCGGCTTCGGCCGCCTATTTCCTGCCGCATGGCCGCGCGCCACGGACCGGCGAACGCATGACCAACCCGGCGCTCGCCGCCACGCTGAAAGCCGTCGCCAGGGACGGTCGCGACGCCTTCTATCGCGGTAAGGTGGCCGAGGAGATCACCCAGGTTCTGCAATCGCTCGGCGGCTTGCATGAAGAAAGCGATTTCGCCGACTATAAGGCATTCGAGACCACGCCGATTTCCGGCAAGTTCCGCGGCAGCGATCTCGTAGAATGCCCACCGAACGGCCAGGGCCTTGCGGCGCTGTTGATCACCCGCATCCTCGACGGCTTTGATCTGCGCGACCCCAAGCTCTCGGAGGCCGATCGTATTCATCTGCACGCCGAAGCCACCAAGGCCGGTTACGCCATGCGCGACCAGTTGATCAGCGATCCGGACTATCTGACCTTCGATATCGATGAACTACTGTCGGACCGCTCGATTGCCGCCATGCGTGCGAAGATCAGCCTTGAACGCGCCGCCGATGCCTCCGTGTGGGATGGCCCGACGCACAGGGACACGGTTTATGTTTCCGTCGTCGATCGCGACGGCAATGCGATTTCGCTGATCAACTCGGTCTTCATGCCTTTCGGCAGCGGCATCTTTGCGCCACGCTCCGGCGTGCTGCTGCAGAACCGCGGCGCGGGCTTCGTCGTCAAGCAAGGTCATCCAAACGCCATCGGCCCCGGCAAGCTGCCCTTCCACACCATCATCCCGGCGATGCTGATGGAGAATGGCAAGGTGCGTATGAGCTTCGGCGTCATGGGCGGGCAATATCAGGCGGCCGGCCATGCCCACATGCTGACGCAGATCCTCGACCGCGATCTCGATCCGCAACAAGCAAGCGACCAGCCACGCAGCTTCTGCTTCGGCGGCAAGCTGTCACTGGAACCGACGATTTCGGAAGAAACCAGGCGGGATCTCGAACGACGCGGCCATATCGCCGAATGGGCGGACGAACCGATCGGCGGCGCGCAGGCGATCATGATCGATCACGAACGCGGCGTCCTCCTCGGCGCCTCGGATCATCGCAAGGATGGCGTGGCGCTTGGGTATTGAGTTTGACGGAGGATATCACGGTAATTTCGTGTTGAGCTTGCGCCTGATCGACGACGTGCATCACGAACGCGGCTGTCGCCCCGCACAAACCAACTTCAGATATTTTGACTTGCCCAGTGCGGGTTGCTCTCATTGCCTGATAGCGCCGCACTGAGCCCACAGTACGGGGTCGAGCAGCGCACGAATCGCTTCTCCATAGTAGAATTATCTCCTTCGCCATTGCGGTGACGAAGGAGATAATTCCGAGCCTCCCCCAAAAGGCTCAAATCACTTTGGTCCTATACCGGACAAAAGTACATATATTCGGCTGAATTAAATTGAATTCGGCGCATAAAGCTACATAACACGATCGCCGGCAAAAATTTTTACTACAGGATGCCAGCAAGAAACCGCAGGTTTTTCATCTAAGTTACTTTGCTTTCTGGCATATGGCGATTTATGACTGCAATCTCGCGAGACGCTTAGACCAAGCGAGCTCAAACGTCGTCCGAGAATTTCACACTAGCGGCGGCCCTTGTCTCGAGACATTTTTTATGTCCGATATCGTGCGGAGACTCCACGCCAGCTTGCGCATTTTTTTCGATAAACATAAATCGAACACTATCAGAGACTAGGATTATTGATCGGCTGCAGACTTTGATGGCGCGGCCGACTGGGAGACCCGATTGCTCTTGCCCTTACGAGGAGAGAGCATGTCCCCACCTAAAAAATCAGACATTCGCAATACGCTTTTAAGGTGCCTTTCCGATCAGGATTTCGATCATATTGCGCGTCATCTGGAGAGCATTGATCTTCCAAAACGCTTCATGATCACAACGCCTGATAGGATCAGCGACTATATTTATTTTCTCGAAACAGGGATCGGATCGGTCGTTGTACGCGCGCCCGACGGCAAGAGCGCCGAGATAGGCATCTTCGGTCGCGAGGGGTTTTCCCCCACCGTTGCCCTTCAAGGGGCCGACTCAGCACCCTTCTCGATATTCATGCAGGTTGCCGGCGCAGGATACCGCATCCAGAACGCCCACATCATGGCGGCGGCTAGTGATCGGCTTGAGATGCGCAATCTGTTTTTGAGATACGTCCAGGCTGCATCAATTCAAACGGCCTATACCGCCTTTTCGAACGCGGCAGACCAGATCGAGCAACGCTTGGCGCGTTGGCTTTTGATGTGCCACGATCGCACCGACGGAGACAAGATCGACCTTACCCATGACTTTCTTGCCGTCATGCTTGCCGTCCGTCGGCAAAGCGTCACGACGACCCTGCACGTTCTTGAGGGAAAGCACCTTGTCCTCTCCCAACGAGGCTTCGTCACGATTAGAGATCGCGTCGGCCTGGAGGCCCTTGCAGGAAGCTCCTATGGTGTGCCGGAACGTGAATACCGAAGGCTGATCAGCCAGACCGTTTGAATCGGGCGAAAATCTCCCCGGCGTTTGACCTGTCTGCAACCCCACCACCTACGGCGGAAGCCTCGTTGCTCTCTAGCTACGCTTCTATTAGAAGATACCGGACTGGTTCTCGTTCTACGAACTCGGCCTGTACGTGTCTCAGAACATGGCGTTGGCCGGCGAACGGAACCATGCCGAACGCAGCTTCGAAGGAAACCCAGCGAAATTCGCTATGCTCATGATTTATCGTGACGGCTGAGTTGGCTTCCACGAAACCAATAAAGACGGGCAGCATGCTGATGGCATCGCGGTCGGATTCGTAAAACTGCTCGCAGATGTCGGCCGAGTAGAGGCGACTGCATTTTATGCCGGTCTCTTCCCACACTTCGCGAAGTGCAGCCTCCCAGGCCTTCTCGCCCTCTTCAATGCCCCCGACAACCTGACACCATTCTCCCACCAGGGTGTGATTTCTGCGAAGCAGCAACACCTCTGCTTCATCTCCAACGCGGCGTAAAAGCACCACGGAGACAGCAAAACACCGGATCGGGATTTCAGCCATCAGCAATCTCGTCCTTCAAATGAGAAATGTCAGCCAGACGATAGCAGAATGCCCTTGAGTGATCACCTTGCTGCAAATTGGGCGGACCCGCGATCAACCAGCTGACGAGATCTCTCAGATAATCCCGCCGCTCCCGCCAACGGAAGCCGGACGCTCGTTCGCAACTTTCTTCCGATAACCACTCGCGCGATAAGCCGCGACCGGATCGATGGCGCCGCCGGTGCGGCGGCGGGCTTCGGCGAGGATCGGCTCGACATCGGCGCGATAGGCGCGCTTCAGCGTTTCGGACGCCATCAGCGCGTCGTTGGTATCCTGATATCCCGCCAGCGCCTTGCGGTCGACGATCAGCGCCTGGGCGTAGGCACGGCGGATTTCGTTGGCGCTGGAAATCAGGCTTTCGATCGGATCGGTGACGTTGTGTGACTGGTCGATCATATGCGCCGGATTGAAGTCGTTGACGCCGCGTTGCTCCGCGTCGATCAATTCGTTGAAGACGAGGAACAAGCGGTAGGGCTCGATCGCACCGGCGTCGAGATCGTCGTCGCCATATTTGGAATCGTTGAAGTGGAAGCCGCCGAGCTTGCCGAACTGGATGAGGCGGGCGACGATCATCTCGATATTCGTATTCGGCGCGTGATGACCGAGATCAACGAGGCACTGGGCTTTCGGGCCGAGCGTCTGCGCGATCAGGTAGTTGGTGCCCCAGTCCTGCACGACGCTGGAATAGAAGGCCGGCTCATACATCTTGTGTTCGGAAAACAGCCGCCAGTCGTCCGGCAGCGCCTTGTAAATGTCCGCCATGGCGGTGAGGTAGCGCTCGAACGCCCTGGTGAAATTGCTCTGGCCGGGGAAATTCGAGCCGTCGCCGACCCAGACGGTCAGCGCCTTCGAACCGATAGCCTTGCCGATCTCGATGCATTCGAGATTGTGCTCCACCGCCTGGGCGCGGGTTGCCGCGTCGACATGGCTGAGCGAGCCGTATTTGTAGGAATGCGCCTGGCCGGGGGCATCGGAGAAAGTATTGGAGTTCATGGCGTCGAAGCCGAGGCCGAGCGCATCGCCCTTTGCCCTCAGTTCCCTGGCATCCGCCTTGTCCCAGGGGATATGCAGAGAAACGGTCGGCGTTGCCCGCGTCAACTGGTTGATGACGGCGCAATCGTCGAGCTTGTCGAAAATGCCGCGCGGTTCGCCCGTACCGGGGAAGCGAGCGAAACGCGTGCCACCCGTGCCGACGCCCCAGGAGGGAATGGCAACGAAAAATTCGGAGACCCTCTTCGTGACGGTCTCGATATCGACACCGCGACGGGCAAGTGTCGTGCCCAATGCCTCGTAATCGGATGTCAACGCGGCGGCGCGCTTGTCATTTTCAGCAGCGACCAGATCCGGCGCAATTCTAAAATCAGTCATTCTTTCCTCCCAAAAAGCGAAGGCTCACGCCGGCATTCGTCCCGGCCGGCGCAAGCCGAATGATATCAGCGCGTGAAGCTCTGCGCGTTGCCGGCGTCGACGTTGATGATATTGCCAGTCGACTTGGCGGAAAGGTCCGAAGCCAGGAAATAGATCGCCTCGGCAATATCCTCCGGGAAGACATTGAGCTTCAGCATGGAGCGCTTGCGGTAATGTTCCTCCAGATCGTCCACCTCGATCTTCGATGAGGCGGCACGCTGTTCGCGCCATTCGCCGTTCCAGATCTTCGAGCCGCGCAGGACGGCATCGGGATTGACCGTGTTGACCCGAATGCCTGCATCCGCGCCTTCGAGCGCCAGGCAGCGCGCCAGATGGATTTCGGCGGCCTTGGCGGTGCAATAGGCGGCGGCGTTCGGCGACGAGGCCAGACCATTTTTCGACGCGACGAACACGACATTGCCGCCGATGTTCTGGCGGCGGAAGAGCCGGAAGGCCTCGCGCGAGACAAGGAAATAGCCGGTGGCTAGAATGTCGATATTGCGGTTCCACATCGAAAGCTCCGTGCTTTCGATCGGCGCGGAGGAAGCAATGCCGGCATTGGAGACGAGGATGTCAATGCCGCCGAACTCGACACAGGCGTCGGCGAAGGAGGAAATGACACCCTCTTCCTTGGTCACATCGAGCCTGACGCTGCGCACCGCGTCGGCGCCGTATTTCTTGGCGAAATCCGCCTGCGTGTTCTCAAGCGCCGCCTGATCGATATCCGCCAGCACGACGCAGGCGCCCTCATCCACCAGACGCGCTGCCGTGGCGCGACCGATGCCGCCGGCACCGCCGGTGACGAAGGCAACGCGGCCGGCCAGGCTCTTCGGCTTCGGCATACGCTGCAGCTTTGCCTCTTCCAGCAACCAGTATTCGATATCGAAAGCTTCCTGCTCTGGTAGGCCCTGATATTCGGAGACGGTGGAAGCACCGCGCATGACGTTGATGGCGTTGACGTAAAACTCGCCGGCAATGCGCGCCGTCGCCTTGTCGCGGGCAAAGGACAGCAGGCCGACGCCCGGCACCAGGAAGATCACCGGATTGGGATCGCGCATGGCGGGCGAATTGTCGTGCTTGCAGTCGTTATAGTAACGCGCGTAATCGGCGCGATAATCTTCCAGTGCCTTGTCGAGACCGGCGATAATGGCATCGACATCCGGCTTGGCCGGATCGAAATCGACGATCAGCGGGCGGATCTTGGTACGCAGGAAATGGTCCGGGCAGCTAGTACCAAGCGCACCGAGCGGACGGAGATTCTTCGAATTGACGAATTCGAGCACGGCATCCTGATCGTCGAAATGACCAAGCTTGCGCTCCGCCTTGCCGATACGTCCGCGGATTTCCGGCATCAGTTTGGCGGCAATCGCGCGGCGCTCTGCTTCAGGCAGGCTCTGGACCAAGGCACCACCGAAGATGGTCTTGCCTTCGGTCTTTGCAGCAAACCATTGAATGGCCTTGTTGATGATCGCAAGCGTCAGCTCGTAGCAATCCTTGGCATCGTTGGCCCAGGTGAAGAGACCATGGCTTTCGAGTACGACGCCCTTGGCATTCGGGTGCGCCTTGACGAAGGCTTCGAGATCGAGGCCGAGCTGGAGGCCGGGGCGACGCCAGGGCAGCCAGCCGATGTCGTCGCCGAAGATTTCGCGGGTCAACTCGCGGGAATTCTCGGCAGCGGCAATCGCGATGATCGCGTCGGGGTGCATATGGTCGACATGGGTGAAAGGCACGAAACCGTGCAGTGGCGTATCGATGGAGGCGGCGCGACCATTGAGGTTGTAGGTGCAATGCGGCAGGAAGCCGACCATGCGGTCCTCGTCGGCAACACCCTTGTAGATACCCTTGAGGCTGTCGAGCTTGTCCTGATAGAGCGTAGCGAAACCGTCGAGCTTGATGGTGCCGACGTCGCCGCCGGAACCCTTGACCCAGAGGATCTTGACCTTCTCGCCGGTCAACGGGTCGGTTTCCATGACCTTGGCCGACGTGTTGCCGCCACCATAATTGGTGATACGCTTATCCGCGCCAAGCAGATTGGAGCGGTAGAGCAACTTGCCCGGCTCGTCGAGCTTGGCCGCGTAGGCGTCATCCCAACGATTGTCCAGAAGTCGAACCTCAGCCGTCATGTCATCCTCCCATGGAATCATCATTTGCGAGCGCACCGAAACCACGGCGCCGCCCCGTTACGATCAGGATATCGCTCACAGAGAGTCACTTTGTCAATCGAAAACGATCATATTTGATAGTGTTGCGATGCAATATGAAAGTTTGTGATCGTTTATGATTGACACCCTGCCATATTTACGGAATAACCCCAACAAGGAGGAACCGATGCACGAACGCGAACGCCATCGCATCATTTTGAGCGCCGTACAGGAAAAACCTGTCGTGACAATTCAGGATATTTCTGAATTGACCGAGGCCTCCGAAGCGACGATCCGCCGTGATATCGCGGCCCTGCATGTGCAGGGAAAGATCCGGCGCGTGCGCGGCGGCGCCGAATCCATCCACCCCCCACAGCTCGGCAATCTGGCCGGCCGGCCCTTCCGCGTTTCGGAAGGCGTCAATATCGATAAGAAACGCGCAATAGCGCGCAAAGCCGCCGAATTGTGCAATCCGGGCGACGCCATCATCATCAATGGTGGCACGACGACATTCCAGCTCGTGCATTACATCTCGGGCTTCCGGCTGCAGGTGATGACCAATTCCTTCGCGATCGCCGAACATCTGGTCAAGCATTCAAAAAATACGGTGACGGTTCCGGGCGGCGCGATCTATCGCGAACAAAGCCTGATCCTGTCGCCCTTCGACAACGACACGACGCGGAATTTCTACGCGCGTCGCATGTTCATCGGCGCGCAGGGCGTCGGCCCGCTCGGCCTCATGGAAGCGGACGCGCTGCTGATCCAGAGCGAGCAGAAGCTGATGCGCCAAGCCGACGAGATGGTTGTCATGGTCGATTCCAGCAAATTCAAGCAGCGGTCCAGCCTGATCCTGTGCCCGCTCGAACAGGTGACAACCATCATCACCGACGACGGCATTTCGGCGGAAACCGTAAGGATGATCGAGGATGCGGGCGTATCCCTGATCATAACAAGCGTTTCGGCGCAGGCCGAAGAGGAGGATTCCCCATCAGTCGCGTGAGGTTCGCGGCTGTTGCGGAGTGAGCATAGCCTATCAACTTTGGGAGGAAGAGACATGAATATTGCAAAGAAACTGGCGGTTGGCGTAGCGCTCGCCGCAGCACTTATGGCCGGCACGGCCAGTGCGAAGGACATCAAGATCGGCCTCGTGGTGAAGTCGCTCGGCAACGGCTTCTTCGAAGCGGCCAACAAGGGCGCACAGGAAGCCGCCAAGGAACTCGGCGGCGTCCAGGTGATCTACACCGGCCCGACCTCGACGACGGCCGAAGGCCAGATCGAAGTCATCAACTCGCTGATCGCACAGGGCGTCGACGCGATCGCCATCTCCGCCAACGATCCGGACGCCGTCGTCCCTGCCCTCAAGAAGGCAACACAGCGCGGCATCAAGGTCATTTCCTGGGATTCTGGCGTCGCAAAGGCAGGCCGCATCCTGCAGTTGAACCCGTCCTCCAACGCGCTGATCGGCAAGATGTGCCTGACGCTCGCCAAGGATCATCTTGATGGCGGCAAGGGCGATTTCGCCATTCTGTCGGCCACCACCACCTCGACCAACCAGAACATCTGGATCGGCGAGATGAAAAAGCAGCTGAAGGACTTCGCAGGCCTCAATCTCGTCACCACCGTCTACGGCGACGACCTCTCGGATAAGAGCTACCGCGAGGCCCAGGGCCTCCTGACCTCGCATCCGGAAGTCAAGGTCATCGTCGCTCCGACGACCGTCGGCGTGCTCGCCGCCTCGCAGGCCGTCAAGGACGCCGGCAAGATCGGTAAGGTCTACGTGACCGGTCTTGGCCTGCCGTCCGAAATGGCCGGCGCCATCAAGTCGGGCGCGACGAAGGAATTCGCGATCTGGAACCCGATCGACCTCGGCTATTCGGCAACGCAGATCGCTTATCGCCTCGTCAAGGGTGAGACCACCGGCAAGCCGGGCAGCGAGATCAATGCCGGCCGCATGGGCAAGATCAAGGTCGGCGAAGACAGCGAAGCCGCCATGGCCGACCCCTTCGTCTACAACGCTACGAATATCGATCAGTTCTCCAAGGTTTTCTGATCGAAGCCTCGTTCGCAATGCACCGGCGGCCTCGGCCGCCGGACTTGGTTTCACCCTATCCGGTATATTGCTGATGACCACAGTCCTTCAACGACCCGCCACAGGTATGCCAATGGTGGACAGTACAGCCATTCTGGAAATGCGCAGCATTTCGCAGATCTTTCCCGGCGTGAAGGCGCTCGACGGCGTCAGCATCTCGCTCTATCCCGGCAAGGTCACCGCGCTCATCGGCGAAAACGGCGCCGGCAAATCGACGCTTGTCAAGATTCTCACCGGCATCTATCGCCCGAACGAAGGTGAAGTCCTCGTCGACGGCAAGTCGATCACGTTTCATAACGCCCAGGCCGCAATCGATGCCGGCGTCACCGCCATTCACCAGGAAACCGTGCTTTTCGATGAGCTGACGGTTGCCGAAAACATCTTTCTCGGCCACGCGCCACGCACGAAATTCCGCACCATCGACTGGAAGACGATGAACAGCCGCGCAAGGCTGCTGCTGGAATCGCTCGAAAGCACCATCGATCCGTCGATCCGCCTGAAGGACCTTTCCATCGCGCAGCGCCATCTTGTGGCGATCGCCCGCGCCCTGTCGATCGAGGCCCGCATCGTCATCATGGACGAGCCGACCGCGGCTCTCTCCCGCAAGGAGATCGACGATCTCTTCCGCATCGTCGGCAACCTGAAGGCCCAGGGCAAAGCCATCCTCTTCATCAGCCACAAATTCGATGAAGTCTATGAAATCGCCGACAATTTCGTCGTCTTTCGTGACGGCCGCGCTGTCGGTCATGGCCGGCTGAAGGAAACGCCGCAGGATGAGATCGTCCGCATGATGGTCGGCCGAGACGTCAAGGATGCATTTCCGAAGGTGCCGGTCACCATCGGCGACACCGTGCTCGAAGTTGCGAATTATTGCCACCGCACCGAATTCCGCGACATTTCCTTCAAGCTCCGTCGTGGCGAAATCCTCGGCGTCTACGGCCTGATCGGCGCTGGCCGCTCCGAGCTCTGTCAGTCCCTTTTCGGCATCACCCGGCCGCTCTCCGGCAAGCTGACGCTGAACGGCGAGGACATCCGTATCCACTCGCCGCAGGACGCCATCCGCGCCGGTATCGTCTATGTCCCGGAGGAGCGCGGCCGCCACGGCCTGGCGCTGCCGATGCCGATCTATCAGAACATGTCGCTGCCCTCGCTCGGGCGCACCTCGCGCAAGGGCTTCCTGAAGGCAGCCGACGAATTCGCACTCGCCCGCAAATATGCCGAGCGACTGGATCTGCGCGCCGCAGCCCTTTCCGTGCCGGTCGGCACGTTGTCCGGCGGCAACCAGCAGAAGGTGGTGATCGGCAAATGGCTGGCAACCCAGCCAAAGATCATCATCCTCGACGAGCCGACCAAGGGCATCGACATCGGCTCAAAGGCCGCCGTTCACGGCTTTATCAGCGAACTGGCGGCCGAGGGCCTCAGCATCATCATGATCTCCTCCGAACTGCCGGAGATTCTCGGCATGTCGGACCGGGTGCTGGTGATGAAGGAGGGACTTTCGGCCGGTCTGTTCGACCGCGACGGGCTGACACCGGAAACGCTGGTGCGCGCCGCCACGGGCAATGCATAGGGAGGGTTGGATGCCACGCATCCTCAAAAGACGCGAAACGCTGCTTTTTGCCATCATCATCGTGATGATCGCGGGCTTTTCGACGCGCGCGGCCGGCTTTGCCGAGCCTAGCAATCTCGCCAATATCTTCAACGACACCTCGATCCTGATCATCCTTGCGCTGGCGCAGATGACCGTCATCCTGACGAAATCGATCGACCTTTCCGTCGCTGCCAATCTCGCCTTCACCGGCATGGCCGTCGCCATGCTGAATGCCGCCTATCCCGACCTGCCGCTGATCGTTCTGGTGATCACCGCCATCGTCATGGGCGCGATGCTCGGCGCCATCAACGGCTATCTCGTCTGGGCGCTGGAAATCCCGCCGATCGTCGTGACGCTCGGCACCCTCACCATCTATCGTGGCATGGCCTTTGTGCTGTCCCGCGGCGCCTGGGTCAACGCGCATCAGTTCACGCCGGAATTCCTCAGCGTACCGCGCACGCCAATGTTCGGCCTGCCCGTGCTGGCCTGGATCGGCATCGCCATCGTGCTGATGATGTATTTCGTGCTGCGCTATACGCGCTTCGGGCGCTCGGCCTATGCCAGCGGCGGCAATCCGGTGGCCGCCGTCTATGCCGGCATCGATGTCGGCTGGACGCGCTTCCTCGCCTTCGTGCTGTCTGGTGCGCTGGCTGGCCTCTGCGGCTATCTCTGGGTGTCGCGCTACGCCGTTGCCTATGTCGACATCGCCAATGGCTTCGAGCTCGACAGCGTCGCTGCCTGCGTCATCGGCGGCATCTCGATTGCCGGCGGCGTCGGCTCGGTCGCCGGCACCGTACTCGGCGCGCTGTTCCTCGGCGTCATCAAGAACGCCCTTCCCGTCATCGGCATTTCGCCGTTTACGCAGATGGCGATCTCCGGCACCGTCATCATCCTTGCCGTGGTCTTCAACGCCCGGCGTGAACGCAATCGCGGCCGCATCATCCTT
This sequence comes from Martinezella rhizogenes, assembly GCF_000799715.1. Classification (GTDB taxonomy): domain Bacteria; phylum Pseudomonadota; class Alphaproteobacteria; order Rhizobiales; family Rhizobiaceae; genus Rhizobium; species Rhizobium rhizogenes_C. The sequence continues at coordinate 207,081 of NZ_JUHG01000017.1, read as the reverse complement.
CGGGATCAGGCGGCGAAGGAAGCCTCGATCAAGGAGGTCGCCGCATGAGCATCGTTTCAGAAGCAACCACGGAAAAACGCAGCATTCCCGACCGTCTCGGCACGCCGTTCAAACGGATCCTGGCCAGCTGGGAGGTGCTGTTGCTCGGCGTCGCCATCGCGATCTTCATCTTCAATTCGCTGGCGTCACCCTACTTCCTCGATCCGTATAATCTCTCGGACGCGACCTTCAACTTCACTGAGAAGGCAATGATCGCCTTTGCCATGGCGCTCCTGGTCATCGCCGGCGAAATCGACCTGTCGGTTGCCGCCATCATTGCGCTTGCCTCGACAGCCATGGGCGCTGCCGCACAGGCCGGCGTCGACACGGTCGGCCTCGTTGCCATCGGCCTTGGGGTCGGGTTGCTCTGCGGTCTCTTCAACGGCTTCCTTGTGTCCGGGCTGAAACTGCCCTCGATCGTCGTCACCATCGGCACGATGAGCCTGTTTCGCGGCATCTCCTATATCGTGCTGGGCGACCAGGCCTTTGGCAATTATCCCGACAGCTTCGCCTATTTCGGGCAGGGCTATGTCGTTTGGGTCTTCTCGTTCGAATTCGTTCTCTTCATCGTGCTGGCGATCCTCTTCGCGATCCTGCTGCATGCGACGAATTTCGGCCGGCAGGTCTATACGATCGGCAATAATGATTTCGCCGCACGCTTCTCCGGCATCCCGGTCGAACGGGTCAAATTCATCCTGTTCCTGCTGACCGGCCTGATGAGCGGCATCGCCGCCGTGTGCCTCACCTCGCGCCTCGGCTCGACGCGTCCGTCGATCGCGCTCGGCTGGGAACTGGAAGTCGTGACCATGGTGGTCCTCGGCGGCGTATCGATCCTCGGCGGCTCCGGCACGATCGGCGGCGTCGTCATCGCAGCCTTCGTCATGGGTCTGGTGACCTTCGGCCTCGGTCTTCTCAACGTGCCCGGCATCGTCATGTCGATCTTCATCGGCCTGCTGCTGATCATCACCATCGCGCTGCCGATCGTCGCAAAACGTATCAAGACCATGAGCTCCAAATGACCGCATCCCTCGAACGCCACGCCTTCAAGATGAAGCTCAATCCCGGTATGGAGCTCGAATACAGGAAGCGCCATGACGAGATCTGGCCGGAACTGGTCGAGCTTCTGCATCAGGCCGGCGCCAGCGACTACTCCATCCATCTCGACCGTGAGACCGACACGCTATTCGGCGTTCTGACCCGACCCAGGGATCACACGATGGCGAGCCTTCCCGACCATCCCGTCATGAAAAAGTGGTGGGCACATATGGCCGATATCATGGCGACCAATCCCGACAATTCGCCCGTTCAGAGCGAACTCGTGACGGTCTTCCATCTGCCATGACCGCTATGCCAAGCTATCGCCGCATCGCCGTTCTCGACATCGGCAAGACCAACGCCAAGGTCGTGATGCTCGACGCGCAAAGCGGCGCCGAGATTGCCACTGTACGAACGACCAATACGGTGCTGAAGACCAGCCCCTATCCGCACTATGACATCGAGCGGCTATGGGACTTTGTCCTCGAGGCGCTGAAGGGCTTTGCTGAAACACCCGGCTTTGACGCGATATCGATCACCGCCCATGGTGCCTCCGCCGTGCTTCTTGCCGCCGATGGCGGCCTTGCCTTGCCGGTGCTCGATTATGAGCATGCCTATCCGGACGCCGTGCAAGAAACCTACGAACGCCTGCGGCCGCCGTTCAGCGAAACCTTTTCGCCGAGGCTCTCAGGCGGCCTGAATGTCGGCGCGCAGATCCATTATCAGAAGAGCCAGTTTCCAGACGATTTCGCCAGCGTCCGCGCGATCCTCACCTATCCGCAATATTGGGCCTTCCGGCTAACTGGCGTCGCCGCCAACGAAGCGACATCGCTCGGCTGCCACACGGATCTCTGGAATCCGACGACCGGAACCTATTCCTCGCTGGTCGATACGCTCGGCATTCGTCCCCTGATGGCGCCGATCCGCTCCGCCTTTGACGCTCTCGGGCCTGTCCTGCCCAGAATCGCTGCGGAGGTCGGTGTTGATTCATCGGTCCCGGTCTATTGCGGCATTCACGATTCCAATGCCTCGCTGCTGCCGCATCTGGTGGAGAACGAGGCGCCCTTCGCCGTGGTGTCGACCGGCACCTGGGTGATCTGCTTCGCGGTCGGCGGCGATCTTGAGCACCTCGACCCCAAACGCGACGCGCTTGCCAATGTCGATGCCTATGGCCGCGCCGTGCCCTCCTCGCGCTTCATGGGCGGGCGGGAGTTCGAGATTCTCGCGGGCGAGATCGGACAGGTACTGCCCGACGCTATCGAAGAGGCGCTGGAAATCGTGAGCGACAAGGGCATCATGCTATTGCCAAACGTGGTCGAAGGCTCCGGTCCCTTCCCCGGCAAGGCGATGCGCTGGATCGGTGATGCCTCAGCAAGCCCGGCGGAACGCCTCGCCGCCGCCAGCCTCTATCTGGCACTCATGACTGAGGCCTGCCTCGGCCTGATCGGCGCCAAGGGGGCGATTTTTGTCGAAGGTCCCTTCGCCCTCAATCGAGCCTATCTTTCAGCACTTTCCGCATTGACGGGATCCGACGTCATCGCTTTGCCCGGCTCGACCGGCACCAGCCAGGGCGCCGCGTTGCTGACCGGCATCAGGCCAGCCGCCGCGACAGCGAGCCAGCCTATCCGGGCCGAGTTGCGGGGTCTGCAAGACTATCGGCAAGCTTGGCACGCGGCCCTTGCCAGCGGCTAAGGAAATGCCGATCCGGCTCGCAACTGCTCCACGGCAAAATCGACAAAGGCGCGTGTCTTAGCGGAGACGTGCCGGCCTTCGGGATGCATGACATGGATCGGCAGCGGCTCCTCCTCGAAATCCTCCAGAATGATGCGTAGCCTGGCTTCGGCGACCGGCTTCGCGACCTGGTAGGAAAGCGCGCGTGCCAAACCCCAGCCACTTAGCGCCGCCGAAATCGAGGCGTCGACCGTGTTGCAGAACAGGCGTGGATGAAGAGCGGGAGAAACCTTGCCCTCGGAACCAAAATGCCAGTCGAGCGGTGCGGATGATCCGGTGTTCGCAATGATTGTATGGCCGGCGAGATCGGCGGGTGTCTGCGGGACGCCATGGTGCTCGAAATAGGAGGGTGCACCGCAGACGACGCGGCGCACAGTACCGACCTTGACGGCATTGTAGCTGGAATCCTGCAGGCGGCCGATACGCACGGCAACATCGATCCCCTCTTCCACCAGATTGACGATGCGGTCGAACAACAGCACGCGGCCGGTGACCTCGGGATGCAAGGCCAGAAACGCGGTGACGATGGGCATGATGTAATACTGCCCGAACAGCACCGGCGCCGTGACCGTCAACATGCCGGTGGGCGTCGCATAGGAACCGCCAGCCGAAGCCTCGGCCTCATCGATATCGCTGAGAATGCGGCGGCAATCCTCGACATAGTGGCGACCCTGCGCCGTCAGCTTCACCGAACGTGTCGAGCGCAGGAACAGCCGCGCGCCGGTCACCTCTTCCAGAAAGGCGATCGCGCGGGTCACGACCGGCGGGCTCATGTGCAACTGCCGCGCCGCGGCAGCAAAACTGCCGGCATCGGCTACCTTCACCAGCACCTTCATGCATTGCAGCCTGTCCAACCGCGTCTCCTGCCGTGATCGAGATTATTTCGTATTCTGGAATAGTTTCTTGTTCACTATCGCACTTCTGTTCTCAACTGGGAACAATCATGTTTGCATCGGGTCCACCACCCCCCAACCCGGAGACTAAAACATGAAGCTCTATTTCCATCCGCTATCCGGTCATTCCCACCGCGCTCGCCTGTTCCTCTCGTTGATCGGCGTCGATGCCGATATCGTCGAGGTCGATCTTGCCAAGGGCGAACACAAGACGCCGGCATTCCTGGCGCTCAATCCTTTCGGGCAGGTGCCAGTACTGGATGATAACGGTGTCATCGTCTCGGACTCCACCGCCATCCTCGTCTATCTTGCCAAGACATACGCTGAGAAAAGCTGGCTGCCGGACGACGCAATTGGCGCTGCCGCCGTGCAGCGCTGGCTTTCGGTGGCCTCGGGCCAAATCGCCTACGGCCCCTGCGCCGCCCGCCTCATCACCGTCTTCGGCGCCAAGTTCGATGCGGATGAGGTGATCGCCCGCGCCCATGCCATCCTGGCGCTGATCGACGCGGAGCTTGCCGTCCGCCAATGGATCGCGGCCGATCATCCGACCATCGCCGATGTCGCGCTCTATAGCTACATCGCCCGCGCGCCGGAGGGCAATGTCGATCGCTTCCAGTATCATAACGTCACCGCCTGGCTTGCTCGCATCGAAGCTTTGCCGGGCTTTTATCCCTTCCAAAAGACGCCGGTCGGCATTGCCGACGCGGCTTGAGGCTCGTTGAAAGGACGGATCATGTTCACCACCGACATAGCCGAAAGTGCCTCTCCCTGGCATGCCGGGGAAATCGCCCTGCAGAAAACGGTAGGCGTCGCGGAACGAATGGGCGAGCTCGGCCAGCGCGTGCTGCGCGATCATCTGATTGACCAGCACCGCGACTTCTATCCGCAGCTGCCCTTCATCGTGCTCGGCAGCGTCGATGCTGAAGGCGACGCCTGGGCGACGCTGCGGGCCGGCCGTCCCGGCTTTCTGCATAGTCCCGATATCCATACGCTAAGTGTCGACCTTGCCCGTGATCCGGCCGACCCCGCCGACGCGGGCATGGATGATGGCGACGCCATCGGCATGCTGGGAATCGAGCTTCATACCCGCCGCCGCAACCGGCTGAACGGCACGATCCGTCGGCATGGAAATGATAGCTTCGACGTCACGGTCGCTCAGGCCTACGGCAACTGTCCCAGATACATCCAGCTGCGGGATTTCACCTTGGTCCGCAATCCGTCCAGACAGACGGATCAGCAAGCAATACATCAGACTGCACTCGACGCCAGGGCAAAGCAGATGATCGCCGGCGCCGACACCTTCTTCGTTGCCTCCTATGTGGACCGCGAGGGCGGGCGGAGACAGGTGGACGTATCGCATCGCGGCGGCAAAGCGGGTTTTGTGCGCATCGGCGAGGACGGCGTGCTGACTATCCCGGACTTTAGCGGCAACCTGTTCTTCAACACGCTCGGCAATTTCGTTCTCAATCCGAAAGCAGGGCTGGTCTTTGCCGATTTCGAAAATGGCGAGCTACTGCAACTCAGCGGCGAGGCGGAGGTCATTCTGGATTCGCCGGAGATATCAGCCTTTCAGGGCGCGGAGCGGCTGTGGCGCTTCACACCGCGCAACATCGTCCGCCGTCCGGGCGCCTTGCCGCTGCGCTGGAAATTCCACGAGGATGGTTGGTCACCCAGTTCACTGATGACCGGAAGCTGGGGACCCACCGGCGGCGGTACTGAAGGCGGCTAAGAAACGGCTCTAACCCGTCAAATCCTGGGGGCTGGCCTTCAATAAGAATTCTCGAAAACGCGTCAAAATTGTCTTCGGGACGGTTATTTTCTTGCGGAATCGCGCTAATATTCCTACAGAAACTACCCTTATGAGCGCTTTTGAGGTCAAAAATGTCCGAAAGCGCTTATCGGCCTCGATGTCACTTCCTGTCTTCGTTTCAGGACGCCTCACGGCAGTTCGCGCATGACGACAGGCCATTGCGGCGGGTTCAAAGGGCCATAGTACCCATCCAAGGAGAGAGAAAATGAGTCTGAAGACATTGACGGCTGCGACCTTCATCGCCTCGCTTGCCTTTGCGCCGCTCGCGCATGCCGATATCACCATCGGCCTGATCGCGCCGCTGACCGGTCCGGTCGCCGCTTATGGCGACCAGGTCAAGAATGGCGCGGAGACCGCCATCGACGAAATCAACAAGAGCGGTGGCATTCTCGGCCAGAAGCTCGTCCTGAAGCTCGGTGACGATGCCGGCGATCCGAAGCAGGGCGTCTCCGTCGCCAATGGCTTCGTCGGCGACAGCATTCGTTTCGTCGTCGGTCCGGTAACCTCGGGTGTTGCCATTCCGGTTTCGGATGCGCTCGCTGAAAACGGCATCCTGATGGTGACGCCGACAGCAACCGCGCCTGACCTCACCAAGCGTGGCCTGACCAACGTCCTGCGCACCTGCGGTCGCGATGACCAGCAGGCGACCGTTGCCGCCAACTACGTGCTGAAGAACTTCAAAGACAAGAAGATCGCGATTCTCAACGACAAGGGCGCCTACGGCAAAGGCCTCGCGGATGCTTTCAAGGCGACGCTCAATGCCGGTGGCCTGACCGAAGTAATCAACGACTCGCTGACCCCCAATGAAAAGGACTACAGCGCGCTGACGGCGAAGCTGAAACAAGCCGGCGTCGATCTCATCTATTTCGGTGGTTATCATCCGGAAGGTGGCCTGCTCGCTCGCCAGCTGAAGGACATCTCCGTTTCTGCGCAGATCATCGGCGGCGACGGCCTCTCGAACAGCGAATATTGGGCGATCGGCAACGAAGCCGCCGCCGGTACGATCTTCACCAACGCCTCCGACGCGCTGAAGAACTCGGACTCTCAGGCAGCCGTCGCGGCTCTGAAGACCCGCAACATTCCGGCCGAAGCCTTCACGCTGAATGCCTATGCCGCCGTGCAGGTCTTGAAGGCTGGCATCGAAAAAGCTGGTAGCGCCGACGATGCGGAAGCTGTCGGCACCGCGCTGAAGAGTGGCGAGCCGGTTGACACCGCCATCGGCAAGGTCACCTACGGCGAAACCGGCGATCTCACCTCGCAGAGCTTCTCGCTCTACAAATGGGAAGCCGGCAAGATCGTTTCGGCCGAATAAGCCGTAACAATCAAGTCTTCAACATGTGCCGGGCCAGAAGTGGCCCGGCATTTTTATGTCTTTCGATATTCTCGGCCTGCATCAGCAGACACTGCGAAACCGATCGACGCAGGTGGAGAGAACCTCTTCCCCGGGCCGTTTCCACCAGTTCGCTTCAGAGAAGATTTCCACTTCCTGCGCTCCGACATAACCGGCCTTCTCGATGGCTGCGCGAATGCGCTTCAGGTCGATGACGCCGTCGCCCATCATACCGCGATCGAGCAGGAGATCCGTCGTCGGCACCAGCCAGTCGCAGATGTGGTGTGCCAGGATCTGGCCATTGGAACCGGCGCGGGCGATCTGTTCGTAGAGTTTCGGATCCCACCAGACGTGATAGACGTCGATAGCCACGCCGACGCCCTCACCCAGCAGGTCGCAAATGTCGAGTGCCTGCTCCAGCGTGTTCACGCAGGCACGGTCGGCGGCATACATCGGATGCAGCGGCTCGATCGCCAGCGGAATGCCGGCGCTGCGGGCATGCGGCAGGATTGTCGCGATACCATCCGCCACCATTGCACGAGCTTGGCCGATGTCTTTTGACCCCTTCGGCAGGCCGCCAACGACAAGCACGAGGCAATCGGCATTCAACGCCGCCGCCTCGTCGATCGCCCGCTTGTTGTCATCGATCGCCGCCTTCAAACCCTCGGCATCGGCGGCCGGAAACATGCCGCCGCGGCAAAGGCCGGTCACCTGCAGCCGGTTGTCGGCCACGATCTTTGCTGCCTCGGAAAGGCCGATCTTGTGCACCTGATCGCGCCACGGTGCGATCGCGACAATATCCTGCTTCAGGCAGGCATCGACGGCCTGGCGCATGTCATATTGCTGGCGCACAGTCGCAAGATTGATGGAAAGGCCGGATATAGCCATGCAGATGATCCTCCCAGATCCTGTTTCCGATTAGGCGACGCCAACCGTTGCAAGGATCGTCCTCATCCGTTGCACGGCAAGATCGGGATCCCTTAGAACACGCGCCGTATCCGCCAGACGGAAGAGCTCGGAAAGATGCACGACAGAGCGCGTGCTCTGCTGGCCGCCCAGCATCTGGAAATGATCCTGAAAGCCATTGAGATAGGCGAGGAAGACGACGCCGGTCTTGTAGAAGCGCGTCGGCGCCTTGAAGATATGGCGTGACAGCGGAACGGTCGGCGCCAGTATCTGATGGAAAGCATCAAGATCGTTCTGAGCGAGCTTGGAGAGGGCCACACTTGCCGCCGGCGCAATCGCGTCGAAGATGCCGAGCAGCGCATGCGAATAACCCTGGCTGTCGCCGGCGATCAAGTCTGCATAGTTGAAATCGTCTCCGGTATACATCTTGATCGCCGGGTCGAGACGGCGACGCATGACGATCTCTTTTTCGGCCGACAGCAGCGAGATCTTGACGCCATCGACCTTGGCAGCGTTGTCGTTGATGATGGCGACCGCCGTTTCCATGGCGCGCAGATCGTCCGACGATCCCCAATAGCCCGCCAGCGCCGGATCGAACATCGAGCCGAGCCAGTGGATCATCACCGGCTGCTTCACTTGGCCGAGAATGCGGTTATAGACGCGGATATAATCGTCCGGCCCCTTGGCCACAGCAGCAAGCGCACGGCTCGCCATCAGGATGATGCGCCCGCCCTGGCCTTCGACGAAGGCGACCTGCTCCTCATAGGCGCGGATGACGTCATCGATGGTAACGTCGGGGCCGGGAGCGAGATGATCGGTGCCGGCGCCATAGGCGATCAGCGCGTCCGGGCGATTGCGGGCGGCCGACTGTGCGTGGGTGATCAGCTCCTTGGCGCCGGTCCAGTCAAGGCCCATGCCGCGCTGCGCCGTGTCCATGGCTTCCGCCACGCCGAGACCGAGATCCCAGAGATATTCGCGAAACGCGATCGTGCGCTCCCAGTCGATATTGCGGTCGAGCCAGGGATCGTTATCCGCCAGGGGATCGACGACCACATGGGCGGCCGCATAGGCGACACGATTAAAACGATGGCCACCGGCCGGGCGCTCCGGCGGGCTGAGCGGTGTATTGGTGACAGTGAAATCAGCGAGCTTGCCGTCAGCCGTGGGCAAACGAAGAGTCTTGGTCATGATCTCGACCTCCTAGCGCGCGGCAAGTGCGGGAACGTCGACCCAGCGGCGCTCCGACCAGCTCTTCTGAGCAAGCTCGGCAAGCTGAACGCCCTTGGCGCCTTCACGAAGCGTGAATTTCCATGGCGCATCTTCGGCGACATGGCGCAGGAAACCCTCCCACTGCGCCTTGAACCCGTTGTCGAAAACCTGCGTATCCGGCACCTCGTCCCAGGTGTCGAAGAAATCGATCGTCTGCGGCTGATCCGGATTCCACACCGGCTTCGGCGTATTGACACGGTGCTGCGTGAAGCAGCGCATCAGACCGCAGACCGCCGAACCATGCGTACCATCGACCTGGAAAGTGACGAGATCGTCACGGCGGACGCGGACGGCCCAGGAGGAATTGATATGGGCGACGATGCCGCCCTCGAGCTCGAAAGTGGCATAGGCGGAATCGTCGGCATCGGCGACATAGGTCTTGCCGCTTTCATCGACACGGCTTGGAATATGGGTCGCACCGTAACAGCTCACAGCTTTGACCTCGCCGAAGAGATTGTCGAGCACGTAGCGCCAGTGCGGCAGCATATCGAGGATCATGCCGCCGCCCTCGGCCTTGCGATAGTTCCAGGACGGCCGTTGCGCCTTAATGCCCCAGTCGCCTTCGAAAACCCAGTAGCCAAACTCGCCGCGCACCGAGAGGATCTTGCCGAAGAAGCCGCTGTCGCGCAGCATGGCGATCTTGCGCAAGCCCGGCAGGAACAGCTTGTCCTGTACGACACCATTCTTGACGCCGCGGCGCTCCGCCGAGGCAGCAACCGAAAGCGCCTCGTCGAGAGTCTCGGAAATCGGCTTTTCGCAATAGACATGCTTGCCGGCGGCAATTGCCCGCTCCAGCAAAGAGACGCGCATCTGTGTCGAGCCGGCATCGAAGAAGATCGTATTGTTGGGATCGGTAAGGGCGCTGTCGAGATCGGTGGTCGTCTTGGCGACGCCGTGCTTGCGCGCAATCTCCGCGATCTTCTCGGCATTGCGGCCGACAAGGATCGGCTCGGGCATCAACCTGTCGCCGTTCGCGAGCAGCACACCCCCCTGGTCACGGATCGCCAGGATCGAGCGCACCAGATGCTGATTGTACCCCATGCGGCCGGTAATGCCGTGCATGATGATGCCGATCGGCTTTGTCGCCATAAGTCATTCCTCCCGTAAATAACTATATAGTTACATGATTGACACGACAATACGGCTCTGTCAACGACTGTCGTCGACGGTTGCTGCGGCAATAATGCGATTGGCTCAAATCGGGCGGCGCGCGTTCCTAGGGGCGCAGATAGGCGAAGATGACCTCGATGATATGCTCGCCCCAGGCGTCGATTTCCGATTTCTCGGATAGGTTGCGCTGAAAAATCGTCGACAGCGTCCAGCGGTTCGTCAGGAAGAAGGAGCCAAGCGCCGCGATGCTCATATAGATCTTGACGGGATCGCAGCCGGAACGGAAATCGCCGGTGGCAACGCCACGGTCGAGCAGACCGGAAATCTCCGCGACCAGCGGCGAATGCAGCTCGAAAATCCGCGCCGAGCGCTTCAGGAAGCGCGCCTTCTGCATGTTTTCCGTGCTGAGAATACCGAGGAATTCCGGATGATCCAGGAAATATTTCCATGTGAAAACAACCAGCTCCCGCATGCCCTCGCTGGGACTACGACGCGAGAGATCAAGCCTTGATTCCGCCGAACGGATGGCAACGTAACTGCCCTCGAGGACAGCGACATAGAGCGCGTCCTTGCCGCCGAAATAGTGGTAAAGCATGCGCTTGTTGATCTTGGCGCGCTCGGCGATGGCATCGACACGGGCGCCGCCATAGCCACGCTCGGCAAACTCCTTGGTCGCCGCCGCCAGGATCGCCTTGCTGGTGCGCTCCGCATCCCGAAGCCGTGGCCGCTCGACAGGCGGGCTCGATATCGCGGGTCCGGCGGTCTCGACATCAACGCTCTTCGATCGGCTCTTTGCGGTTTTGGCTTCAGACATCAAAGTTCCCGGCTGTATTGGGCAAGGCCGATGCGGCCTTCTCGCCACCGACAAGTAACCGATCGGCGCGCAAGTTGACAGCCTCCCAGAAATCGGAGGGTTGAGTAACTACATAGTTATATAAATTTGCGCTTTCGCGAAAGCAACGTAACTCGTCGGTCAACCCAGTCCAAACCTGCCCGCCGACCGCATGGAAGAACGGCGCCGATGAGCAGAAACCACCTTGCTTTCGACGGCCGCTCGGCTCAAGACAACGCAAACGAAGCAGCGCCGGACGGCTCCATGACGGATAGACAGATCGCGATTATCGGTGGCGGGCCGGCCGGCTTGATGGCGGCCGAAGTGCTGTCTGTTTCCGGCCATCAGGTCACCGTCTATGACAGCATGCCAACGGTTGCGCGCAAATTCCTGCTGGCGGGGAAATCCGGTCTCAATATCACCCATTCCGAGGATTTTGCCCGCTTTGCCAATCGGTTCGGCCCAGCCTCCGAACGCCTGCGCCCCGCCCTTGAGGCCTTCACGCCCGACAATATCAAGGACTGGGCGGTGGAGCTCGGCACGGAGACATTCACCGGCACCTCCGGCCGCGTCTTTCCGAAAGCCATGAAGGCCTCCCCGCTGCTGCGCGCCTGGCTTGGCAGGCTGGAAGCACAGGGCGTCAGAGTTTTGACGCGGCACCGCTGGTCGGGCTTCGCCGAAGACGGCTTTGCCTTCGAGACGCCTAAGGGACGCAAAATCGTGCGTTGCGACGCAGCGCTGCTGGCGCTCGGCGGCGCGAGCTATCCCCGGCTCGGTTCGGACGCTGGTTGGACCAGCTGGCTGCGAGATAAGGGCGTCGATATCGGCGACTTTCAGCCCGCCAATTGTGGTTTCGATGTCGCCTGGAGCGCAATCTTCAAGGAGCGCTTCGCCGGCGCGCCGCTGAAGGCAGTAACGGCAAGCTCGGATGCAGGCACATTTCCGGGCGAATTCGTCATTTCCCAACACGGCATCGAAGGCAGCCTCGTCTATGCCCATGCCGCCCGCCTGCGCGACCGGCTCGCGAGCGAAGGCAAGGCCGCACTGCTGGTCGATCTCGCACCTGGTAGAACGGCGGAACGCTTGTCGCGCGATCTGGCGCGGCAGGATGCAAAGGCCAGCCTCTCCAATCGCCTGCGCAAGGGCGCGGGGATCGAGGGCGTCAAGACGGTGTTGCTGCGGGAACTCGCCTCGCCGACTGCTCTCGCTGATCCGGAACAGCTATCGCGGCTAATCAAGGCCTTGCCGATCCCGCTGCTACGGCCGCGGCCCATCGCCGAGGCCATTTCGTCCGCCGGCGGCATCCGCTGGGACGGTGTCGACGACGGATATATGCTGAAGGCGCTTCCCGGCGTGTTCGCTGCCGGAGAAATGCTCGACTGGGAGGCGCCGACCGGTGGCTACCTCCTCACCGCCTGCTTCGCCACGGGCCGGGCCGCAGCGAAAGGACTGGAAGCCTGGTTACGACGATAACCGTCTCGAGACGCCGGCGCCGTCACCCGATCCGTCCATTCGCCATCAGCCACGCCACCGATTCCTGCACGGCCTGCAGCGAGGTATAACGCGGCGTATAGCCAAGGAGACGCTCGGCCTTGGCGATAGAGCAATTCGGGCTGCGAGCGATATGCTCCCACGTCGCCGTCGCATCCTCCGGCGTCTGGCCTTCCGCCCATTTGTCGTAGGCGAGAAATTCCAGCTTCGGTTCGTGGCCAAACCAGCGCGACATGGCTTCGGCGTAACCCCGCAATGTCAGCGCACCGCCCGAGACTGCGTGAAAGCTCTCGCCGGTGGAGGCCCGCCAATTGGCAATCGCGCCCATGAACATCTGGGCGACATCATCGGCATGCACGTGATGGACCGTTTCCAGCCCGAAATTCGGCAATGCGAGTGTCTCGCCGCGCGCCAGCGTCGAGAAGGCCGCCAGATTGAAATGGCCGGCCGGATTGAGCGGCTCCCAGCCAGGTCCGACAATATGGCCGGGATGGATCAAGGTGGCCGGAAAGCCCTTGTAGCGCGCCTCTCCCAGTAGATAGGCCTCAATGGCCGCTTTCTGGGTTCCATATTCGCCGAACGGCTGCTTCGGCGTTTCCTCAAGCGTCGGCACGACGGTGGAATAACCGTGTGTCCAGATCGTGCCCGTATGCAGGAAATGACCGACATTGCCGAGCAGCGCCTCGGTCAGATGCCGGGCGCTATCCAATGTGAAGCAGATCATATCGATGACGATGTCGGCTTTTAACGCTCTGATTGCCGGCCCGAAACTGCCGTCTTTTTCCATCGCGCCACGATCCATGGTCAACTGCTCGACATCATCCCATGCCCGGTTCGGCGAATAGGGTTTCGCCTGGCCGCGGCTGATCGCCACCACCTCATGCCCCGCCTCCACCAGTCGCGGCACGAGATAAGTACCGACATGGCCTGTCGCTCCAATGACCACAGCACGCGTCATGATGTCCTCCCAGGGATATTTTCGAAATCGGATGATGCCTAAATGCGGAATGAAGAAAATGATTGCTCCTAGAGAATAGGATCATGTTCCGCCTTGTCACCCCCGAGCGAAAGAAGAAGTCTTCTTTCTTACGACGGGACACCCGCGCAATGCTTTGGAGAAGCCACGCTACTCTCCTACCAGATCGTAAAGCCGGCGTCGGCTTTCACGGTCGTGCCGGTCATCAGGCTAGATGCGTCGCAGGCGAGGAAATGCACCACCGAGGCGATCTCGTGCGGCTGGCCCATCCGGCCCATCGGCGTATCGCGCAGCCAGGTTTCGACCACATCGGGATCGAGATTGAGGACCTTCGTCATCTCGGATTCGATATAGGTCGGCGCCACCGCGTTGACGCGGACGCCGCGCCCGGCCCATTCCGCCGCCAGTGAGGCGGTGAGATGGTGCACGGCGGCCTTGGAGGCGTTGTAATAGGTCTGGTTTTGCGGGCGATTGATGATGTAGCCGGACATCGAGCCGATATTGATGATCGAGCCGCGTCCGGCCTTCAGCATTGGCCGGCCGAAGGCGCGGTTGCACCAGAACACACCGTTGTAGTTGACGTCATTGACGTTCAGCCAGAGTTCGTCCGGCGTGTCCTCTGCAGGAGTGCCGGAGCGGGCAATGCCGGCATTGGCGACGAGAACGTCAATCCGGCCGTATTTGGCGAACACTTCCTCGGCGGCCCTGTCGACGGCAACCGAATCCGTCACGTCGAGGATCAGGATATCGGCTTCATAGCTCTTTGCCGCCAGCGCTTGCTTGCCGGACTGGGCTATCGCCTCTTCCCGGTCAATGATAACAACCTTGGCACCGGCCTCGGCCAACGCTTCGGCACAGGCCAGGCCGATGCCACGTCCGCCGCCGGTGACCACGGCAACCTGCCCATCCATCCTGAATTTCTCAAAGAACATCGAACTACTCCATCATTTATGGGAATCAGACACGCCGGCCACTCTTCCTCTCGAAGAGGTGAACCCGTTCGCGGTTGATGAGCAGCGGTATAGTCTCGCCAGGGCGCAATGCGATCCGGTCCTTGACCACTGCATTCAGGGGATCGCCCCCGATATGGGCAAAAATTTGCGTTTCGGATCCGGTCGGTTCGAGCACCGAGATCGTTGCCGACAGGCCTTCACTCTGATGTTCGATATGTTCCGGACGAATGCCGTAGACCACCGGCTCGCTATGCGGGGCTGTCCCTGCTGGCACCGGCAAGACGGTGCCCTTATCGCTGACGAAAGCCGTCTCGTCGTTTACGATTGCCAGTTTGCCATGCACGAAGTTCATCGCCGGCGAGCCGATGAAGCCTGCAACGAAGACATTGGCGGGGTGGTCGTAAAGGTCGAGCGGCGCTCCGATCTGCTCGACCAGGCCATCGCGCATGACAACGATCTTGTCGGCCATGGTCATCGCCTCGATCTGGTCGTGGGTGACGTAGATCGTCGTGGTCTTCAGCCGCTGGTGAAGTTCCTTGATCTCGACGCGCATGGTCACGCGCAGCTTGGCGTCGAGATTGGACAAAGGCTCGTCAAACAGAAAGACCTGTGGATCGCGCACGATCGCACGACCCATCGCGACGCGCTGGCGTTGGCCGCCAGAGAGCTGCTTGGGATAGCGGTCCAGCAGCTTGCCGAGATCGAGAATTTCGGCGGCTTTCCTGACCTTGGCTTCGATTTCGCTTTTGGGAGCACCCTTCAGCTTCAGCGGAAAGCCCATGTTGTCGGCGACGTTCTTATGCGGATAGAGCGCATAGTTCTGAAACACCATGGCGATGTCGCGGTCCTTGGGCAGCACGTTATTGACGACCCTGGCACCAATCGAGACCTCGCCGCCGGAGATGGTTTCAAGCCCCGCGATCATGCGCAGCAATGTCGACTTGCCACATCCGGACGGACCCACGAGAACAACGAATTCGCCGTCTGCTATATCGATGTTCACGCCATGAATGACCTGAAGACTTCCATACTTCTTGATGACGTCCTTGACGGCGACCTGAGCCATACCAATCCCTCTATTGCGGCAATAAGATCTGCATCTTGACTTCGCCCCGGGGGGCGGATGCAGCGGTTTCAAAGGCGCCGACACTGTCTTCAAAATCAAACGTGCGGGTGATGAGCGGCTTGACGTCGATTGCGCCTGACGACAGCATGGCCACGCAGCGCGGAAAGACATGAGCGTAGCGGAAGACATGTTCGACACGGGCTTCGCGCACCATGGCCTTGCCGACATCGTAGTGGATCGGGTGGACCTGCGACCCGATGAACACCACCCGCCCGCCCGGCGCCAGCGGATCGAACACGCCTTCGGCACCCCTAGGGTGGCCCGAGCATTCGAACAGGATTTCCACGCCCCAGCCATCCGTGGCCGTGAGAATTTCGTTGAGGAGGTCCTGGCGCCGCGGGTTGATCGGCACGACTGCGCCGAGTTTTGCGGCGATCTCGAGCTTTGCGTCGTCGATATCGCTGACGAAGACGCGTGCGCAACCGGCCGCCCGCGCCGAGAGCGCGGTGACCAGCCCGATCGGGCCGGCGCCGATCACCAGCGCGATATCACCTGGCTTGACCTGTGCCTTGGTGGCGGCGTGGACGCCGACTGCCAGCGGCTCGACCATCGCCGCTTCGGCGAAGGAAACATTGTCGGGCAGCTTGAAGGTGAAGTCGGCGGGATGAACCACCGTTGGCCGCAGCACTCCGTGGATAGGCGGGGTTGCCCAGAAACGCACGGCCGGATCGACATTGTACATGCCCATCCGGGTGGCACGGCTGTTAGGGTCGGGAATGCCCGGTTCCATGCAGACGCGGTCGCCGACTTTCAGCGATGTGACGTCGGCCCCGGCCTCGATGACCGTGCCGGACGCCTCGTGACCGAGGATCATCGGTGCCTTCACCTGGAAGATACCGGTGCCGCCATGGGTGTAATAATGCACATCCGAGCCGCAAATGCCGACTGTGTGCAGTTTGATGCGAACGTCGCGGGGCCCGAGCGTCTCTGCGCGCTCAATGGGAAAGTCCCTAAGCGACAGTTTCATCTTTTCTTCCAGAACCAGTGCTTTCATGGCCTATTCCATTTCTCGATTTCAGAAGGCACCCGGCTTCAGCCGCGCCAGACGATCAGGACGCCCAAGGCGACGGCCAGCACATGGCAGACCGTCAGCGGGATCGATTGTTCGAGGAAGCGCATCCAGAGCAGTTCAAGTGCGACAAACAGGTAGATGCCGACAAACACACGGTCGAACCAGTTGGTGACGATCGGCAGGAAGCCGACCCGCTCCTGTTTGCCGGCCACCACAGCGGCCGGTGCATCGTCTGTTTCGTCAGGATCGATTTGATGTTGCATCGCTCACTCCTTGACCGCGCCGAAGGTCAGACCGGCCACGATGTGGCGCTGGACCATCGAGAAAATGATGAGGGCCGGGATCAGCGTGATGACCGCAATCGCCGCCATTGTGCCCCATTCGGTCCCGGTGGTCGTGACATACTCCGAAAGGCCGGTAGTGATGGTGCGGGCGTTGAAGCTTGTGAGGGTTGCCGCCAGCAGAAACTCATTCCAGGCAAATACCCAGGTGAGAATGAATGTGACCGCAAGGCCCGGTCTTGCGAGCGGGAAGACGACTTCGTGGATCACCTGCCATGTCGAGGCGCCGTCGACGGTGGCGGCCTCGTCGAGTTCCTTGGGAATGCCGTCGATGGTTGGCCGCAGCGTCCAGATCGCGAAAGGCAGATTGAAGGTGCAATAGAGCAGGATCATCCCGATCTTGGTGTCGTAGAGCTTCCAGTCGCCGAAGGTGAAAACCTGGGTAAACAGCAGGTAGAAAGGCAGCAGGAACACGGCAGCGGGCGCCATGCGGTTGGTGATCGTCCAGAAGAAGATGTTCTCCTTGCCGGCAAGATCGAAACGGGACAGCGCGTAGCAGGCCAGAAAAGCCAGCACGGTGACCAGAAGCGCATTGCTGGTGGAGATGATCAACGAATTGATCATGTAGCCACGCAACGTCTCATTGTTGATCACGTTGACGTAGTTCTTCCAGTAGACGGTATCGAGGATCAGGCTTGGCGTGGTGAAGAGATCCACCGCCGGCTTCACCGAGATAACGAACAACCAGTAGATCGGAAACAGGGTCAATACGCTGAGAAACAGCCAGAGCAGCAGGTAGAGGACGGGGCGTTGTCGGCGCATCAGAATGTCCTCTTCTTTTCGCGGCGGGCGACGAGGGCGACATAAAGCAGCCAGCACATGACCAGCGTCAGGTAGAGCACGATCACCGATATGGCCGCGCCATAGCCGTAATCGGTCTTGGGAAACACGATCTTCCAGATATGCAGGCCGACATAGCGGGTTGCCGCTCCGGGACCGCCCGATGTCAGCATCCAGACTTCGTCGACGGTGCGCAGCGCATCCATCAGACGGATGAACACGGTCGCGAGAATTGCGGGCCGGATCATCGGCAGCGTGACGTGCCAGAAGATCTGCCAGCGGTTGGCGCCGTCTATCTGCGCCTGTTCGAACGGCTCCTTGGGCAGGGCGAGCAGCGCGGCGAGCAAGGTAAGCGTCACGAGCGGCGTCCAATGCCAAATGTCCATAATGACGGTCAGCGCAAAGGCAGCGCTGGCATCGCGACCGATATTCAGATCATAGCCGAGCCAGTGCTTGAGCAGATAGGGAATGATGCCGATACTCGGCGTCGTCATCAGACGCCAGACGGAGCCGACGACGATGGGCGCGACAATGAGCGGCAGCGTATGGATTGTTCTGAAGAAACCGCGGCCCGGAAACTCACGCATGAACAGTTGGGCAAGAGCATAGCCAAGGGCGATTTCGCTGAGCACGGCGAAGAATGCAAACTTGGCGGTGACGGCGACGGACCCGAGAAATTCCTGGTCGAAGACAAGCCGGCGGAAATTGTTCGCGCCATTATAGGCCATGGACGGATCGGCGCCGAACGGGTTCCAGTGATGAAACGCCAAATAAAGCACGTAGATGAAGGGTGCGATGCCGAATATGGCGAGAATTGCTATCGTCGGGGCAAGCATCAACCAGCCCACAGTGTTGGAACGCATGAACCTTGTCTCCCGGAAGTCGATGCTCGTGCCGCAGTGTCACCTTGCGCCGCGGAGCACTCAATGTGCGTCCCGGGCGGCCGCTCTTGCGGCTGCCCGGGCAGACTTGCGTTGGACTATTTGCGATAGCCGAGGTTCTTCAGCTCCGCTTCGGCGGCGGCCGCCATCTGGTCAAGTCCATCGTCGGGTGACACTTCCCCCAGCAGGATCCTGTAGAAGATCGGAGCCGTTGCTTCGCGCACCTGGGCGTGGAAGGGGTAAGGAGGGGCGCCGGCAAACAGCTTCCCATCATCCTTCAGCATGGAATAGTAGCCGTTGAGCTTCTTGTCCATTTCGATGATTTTCGGGTCGTCATAGGTTGCCGTGTTGGTGATGCGCGGTGCGGCGACTGCCCAATCGGCCTGGACTGAATCCTGGCCAATGAACTGCAGGAACAGCAGTGCCGCCTCCTTGTTCTTCGACGTTACGGGGAGCCCGAAAGCACCACCATCATAGTAGCCGATATAGCCCTTGCCGCCTTTGACCTCATCGAGAACCGCGGGTTCCGTTGGCGGCAGCGCCACGCCGACATTGCCGACGACCTTCGACTTTTCAGCGTCGCTGGCGATCCAGGCCGCGTTCTCGCCGTAGACCAGGCCCTGTGCGACACGGCCGGCGGCGAATGTCGTACCGACTTCCGTCCATGTGCTTGCCGCCGATTCCGGCGGGGCGATATCGCGCAGATGCAGCCAGTATTTCAGCGCTTTCTTGGCCTCCGGGCCGTTCATCGTACCGCCATTTTCGACGCTCGCCGCATAGTTCTTGGAAGCGTCGATGCCCCAATTGAACACACCGAAGGTTGGCGCAACGGACTCGAAAAATTCATACCAGGACGCCGGATGGCCGGTGTGGGCCTGCGCGGTGGTGCCCCAAAGCTCAAGGCCGTTGTCCTTGCCGTATTTGGTGAAGAATTCCGCGATCTGGGTATATTCCTCGTGCGTTTTCGCCGGGACGAGGTCCTTGCCGGTTTCCTTCTTGAACGCCTCCTTGATCTTCGGGTCGTTGAAGAGATCGGTGCGATAGAGATATATCTTGATGAAGGCTTCCATCGGGACGCCGAAGAGATCCCCATCGGCATTCTTGAAATAGTTGGCGAAGGTGGTGAAATGCGTCTCGTCGAATTCGGGCGCCTTCAGCGACGCGTCGTCCTTGAGCGACTTGGTGATATCGACAAGGAAGTTGCGGGCCAGATAGGCGTAGATGATGTCCTGTTCGATATAGACCATGTCATAGATGCCGGTCTTGGCTTCCATGTCCTTGATGGCCTTGTCGTACATCTGATCCCAAGACGTGGTTTCGATCGCGACCTTGATCCCGGTCTTCTTCTCGAACTCCGGCGCAAGCACATCCTTGATGTAGTTGGAGGGCGGCGTGCTCTCGGTCACACCATGCAGAACGACGCCCTTGTATTTCGCTCCGGCATCCGACCAGAAGTCAGCCTTTGCGGGCATGACAGTCGCCATGAGACTGATTGCGAGTGCCGCAAGTCCAATTCCATTTTTTCCGATCATAAACTCTCCTCCCAGAGTGTTCGTTGTGCTTGCGGACGGTTGTCGACAAGCATCTTGCTAGGCCCGACAGCAGTCGGGGCCTCGAAAATCCAACGCCCCGGCTCCTCCCGGCGGTCGAATTTCATCTCGCTATCATGGTCGGATACCGCAGCTTATTTTTGTGGACCCGCCTCCATGCGCGTCTGACGAACTTAGTATCGGTAAAAATCCTCTGCCACGCGTGCTTTGCGACCGACCTATACTTTTTCGCCGACCGCACCGATGCCGGCTGAAAAGGCGCGGATCTCCCTGAACGGATCCGCGCGCGCCTTGGTGCCGATCTTGTGAGCATTGCGGCGGTAGTCCGACGGCGTGCGACCGCAAACCTTGATGAACTGCCTGTTGAAATTGGCGATGTTGTTGAAGCCGACCTCGAAGCAGATGTCGGTGATTGGCCTATAGGTCTGCGTCAGCAGCGAGCAGGCCGCATAGACGCGCGCCAGAATGACATAGCGCGCAAATGTATGGCCGGTCTGCCGCTTGAAAAATCGGGAAAATGCCTGCGGCTCCAGCCCGCACAGCCGGGATACCGAGGCAAGATCGATATCGTCGCTATAGTGCTCGAGCACATAGCGCATGGCGACATCGAGTTCCCGCGGCAGTTCCACATGCGCGGAGGCCGGCGCCAGTCTCGATAGCCTGCGGCGATCGCCGGGATTCTGGGCCAGCGTGACCATCAGCTGCATAAACAGCACGATGCGCTCCGCGCCATGGGCACCGCCGATCTGGGCAAGCAGCCGCTGCCCGGCCATGGCCGTCGCGCCGAGAAACTCCACGCCGTAGACGGCATCTTCATAGAGTGGACGGATGCTGGCGAGTTCCGGGCAAAGGCCGGTGACGCGATCGGCCCATTCGGCGCTGAACTGAACCAGCATATCGCGGTTCTGGATCAAGACGCCGGGCTCTATATCGCTGACCCAATTGTGCGGGACGTTGGGTCCGGTCAGAACCAGGCAGCCTGGCTCGAACTCACCGATGTAATCGCCAACCATCATCACGCCCGAACTCTTGCGTGTCAGATGCAGCTCATATTCGGGGTGATAGTGCCACTTGGCTCCGAAATACGGATAATGGTGCATGTGCCAGCGGAAGGATTCCGCCGGTGCGCATATGACCATTTCAAAGTCCGGAACGATCCTTAAGTCAGCCTTCATGGCCAGAGCCCCTCCCCGGATCGGGTCGCGAGCATATCGCTCCGCCCAATCTGCCATCCCTGCGTCACTCGCGCCTGCAAGGGCTCCTCTCCCTCTTCGGCACGGCATATGCGAAAAAAATCACGCTTCAATTTGATCCGGCAGCACCCGCGAAATGTGTCTCAGAGTCTAGGATTTTCCCGTCAATTTGCGGCTTTACCATCTAGGATCGCCGCAATTCCGCTCTGCAAACCCCTCGCCTGGCGCAATTGGCCTTACATATGTTGTGTAAAAATACAAATTAGCGCTTTTGCCAAAAGTGTCAATACCAAACTGACACCGGGGTACGGACGTGAATACGCCGCACCTGGCGCGATTCTCCCGGCGAAAACTGCATCGGATCGCGTATCGACTATTTTCCACATCGATAGGCCGACACAGATGAAGCGACTTGACATCGAAGGCGATCGGCTATTTTGTTGTGTGTAGCAACATATAGGATATTCTTCTGGGAGGAGAATTACATGGGAAGATTGGGGATCCATTCGTTCGTCTGGACGGGCGGCGGCACGCAACACATGCTCGAGGACGCGATGGAGAAATCGGCCGCGTGCGGATACAAACTCATCGAGTTTGCTTATCTGCGGCCCGAGAAATTCAACCTCGACCAATTGGCCAAGCGGGCGCGTTCACTCGACCTGCAGATTGCCGTCACAATGGGCTTGCCGCTCAGTGCCGACGTTTCGAGCGACGATGCCGAGACGGTCAAGGCCGGTGAGCGCATGCTCGCCGATGCGGTCAGGGCCGTCCGCGACATCGGCGGCACCAAGCTCGGTGGCATCCTTTATTCCGCCCATACCAAATACAGCCGGATGCCGACCGAAAGCGGCCGCGCGAACAGTGTTCAGGCCATTGCCAGGACGGCTGATATCGCCAAGGCGGCGGACGTGGATCTCGTGCTCGAAATCGTCAATCGGTTTGAGACAAATCTGCTCAACACGACAGCGCAGGGGCTTGCCTTCATAGAGGCGACGGGTTCCGATCATGTGTTTCTGCATCTCGATACGTTCCACATGAACATCGAGGAGGCCAATCCGGCTGCGGCGATCCGGCTTGCCGGTGACAAGATCGGCTATTTCCACATCGGCGAGAGCAATCGCGGCTATCTGGGCGACGGTTGCATCAATTTCGACCTGGTGTTCGATGCGCTGCTCGATATCGGCTATGACAAGGACATCACCTTCGAGTCATTCTCCAGCGCCGTCGTGGACGAAGGTCTGTCGCTTGCCTGCGCCATCTGGCGAGACACATGGACGGAAAACATGCCGCTTGCCGAGCATGCCAAGGCCTTCATCGATCTCAAGATGCAGGAAGCAGTGCGACGACGGGCCACCAACGCACGCCCTTGACAGGGCAATATCATCAGCGGAAGCAGTGGTGAAAACCGTAGCTCTCGCATATCGACATTTGCGCTTACCTTTATTGCACCACCACTCGTCCGTTCCTCACAAAAATTAGCGGAGTTCATTTTTGACAGAGCCGGCGGTAGCAACGAGTTCGCCACGGGGAATCCGCCAGCGCAACGAGCTGGCGGCGTTGCGTGCGTTGTATCAGTTCGGCCCGCTCAGCCGGGCGGAACTTGCCCGCAGGCTGGGGCTGAACCGCTCCTCTTCCGGCCATATCATCGCTGGCCTGACGCTTGATGGATTGGTGCGCGAGGTCAGCGAAGGTGAACAGTCGCGCGGCGGTCACGCCCATGCGGGGCGGCCGGGAATCATGATCGAGTTGGTGCCAGGTGCCGTCTATTTCCTCGGCATAGAAATAGGCGTGGAGCATATTAGTGCCGTCGAGATCGATCTTGGCGGCAACATTGTCTCGACCACGGTCGAACCGTTCGACGGCGCATCCGCCGGCGTTACCGCCACCGTCGAGCGGGCGATCCAGATGGTGCTGGGGGCCATTCCGTCTTCAAGGCTGGAGTGCTGCGAAGGCATAGGTATTGCCGTGCCGGCACAAATGGACAAGCACGGATTTGTCCGGCTAGCGCCCTTGCTACGCTGGGAAAATGTCCAGCTTGCCGAATTGGTGCGGGAGTCCCTGCCCGTTTCCGTGCCAGTCGTCGCGGAGAACGATGGCAACGCGTTTGCTATCGGCGCTTCTTATGGGCGAAACGACAAGCACACCGGCGTGACGCTGTTCCTGGTCATGGAAAGCGGGGTTGGCGGCGGCATTATTGCCGATGGCAGCCTGTTTCGCGGCGCCAACGGATTGGCGGGCGAGATCGGGCATCTGAGAATCTCCAGTGCATCGGAGCCGAGCCGCAGCCTCGAGGAAGTTCTGGGCCTGGAACATATCATGACGGAGTACCGCAAGACACCGGCCATCGTTGCCCCGACATTCGGGCATTTCCTTGCCGATGTGCGCGATCGTGTACCCGGCGCGGTCTCGATTGCGGAGGAATGGGCAAGAGCCCTGGCATTTGGCCTCATCCAGGCCTGTCGCGTCATCGATGCCGACCGCATCATCCTTGGCGGTTCCGTCGCGGCTCTCTATCCGCTGATGGCGGCGCGCGTCGCCCACCATATCCAGTTAGCGCAGGAGGCAAGCTTTCCATTGCCATCCATTGACGTGAACGAAGAGGAAACAGTCGGTCCCGCCTTCGGCGCCGCCTGTATCCTCCACCAACGCTTTCTATCACAGGAAAGCCAACGCTTTGCGGAGGAGGCAAGCTGAGAGGGCAACATTGACATCGCCCTCTCCAGTACGCTGGCCGGGTCAATGTCGGCCGACCGCGCGATAACCTGCTGAGGAGCTGGTAGACAGTTAAGAGATAAAGAGGAGGAGACTAGGATGACCCTGAAACAATTCAGGCTGGACGACAAGGTTGCCCTCATTACCGGCGGCAATCGCGGCATCGGATTGGCGATTGCCCAGCTTTTCGGCGAAGCCGGAGCCAAATCCGTTCTGACCGCGCGCCGCGACAATCCGGAAGCGGACGCCCTGCTGAACGATGCCGGCTATGAGTATGATTTCGTATCCGCCGACGCCACGGACCCGGCCGCGCCAGACATGCTGATCCAGCATACGATCGCGAAATACGGACGCATCGATATTCTTGTCAACAATGCCGGTGTCGCCGTGCATGGCGATACACCGGATTTCAATGACCAGATGCTGGACACGATCATGTCCACCAATCTCATTCAGGCCTTTCGCTTTTGCCGCGCCGCAATGAAGCCGATGCGCGAGCAGGGCGGCGGGGTCATTCTGAACGTCGGGTCGATCTCGGGATTCGTCACGAACATTCCGCAGAATCAGGTCGCATACAATGCATCCAAGGCAGCGGTGCATATGATGACGAAGAGCCTGGCCAGCGAGGTCGCGGCTGAAAACATCAGGGTGAACGCGGTCGCGCCTGGCTATATCGACACCGACATGACCCGGGGCGGTTTTGCCATTCCGGAATGGGATTCCGTCTGGCGGCAGATGACCCCGATGGGACGCTACGGCCAGCCGGAGGAGATCGCCAACTGCGTCCTGTTCCTGTGCTCGCCGGCCGCAAGCTATGTCACGGGCTCCGTGCTCGTGGTTGACGGCGGCTACCTTACCCGGTGACATCAACCTTAAAATAGTCAGGAGGAGAATGAAAAATGACCAACAAACTCCAGGGAAAAGTCGTCGCCATCACTGGTGCCGCATCCGGGATTGGCCTTGCCTGCAGCAAGATCTGCGTTGAATCCGGTGCCCGTGTCGTCCTGATCGACCGCGCGGAAGACAGGCTGAACGCGGTTTGCCAGGAACTTGGCGGTAACGCTATCCCGTTGGTGATCGATCTGGCCGACACAAGCAGCATCGCGACCATGATGCCGCAGATCCTTTCAAAAGCTGGGCAACTCGACGTCTTCCACGCCAATGCAGGCTCTTATATCGGCGGCGATCTTATCGAAGGCGATCCGGATGCCTTTGACCGGATGCTCAATCTCAACATCAATGCCGTGTTTCGCTGCGTACACGCGGTCCTCCCGCATATGGTGGAGCGCAAGACCGGCGATATCATCGTGACAAGTTCCGTGGCTGGTCATGTCCCGGTGGTGTGGGAACCGGTCTACACAGCCTCGAAGCATGCGGTGCAAGCCTTCGTCCACACGGTGCGGCGGCAAGTCTCGAAACATGGAATAAGGGTGGGGGCAATCGCGCCCGGTCCGGTGGTGACGGCGCTCCTGAAGGATTGGCCACCGGAAAATCTCGAAAAAGCGATGGCAGCCGGCAATCTCATCGAGCCGTCTGAAGTTGCCGAAGCGGTCTTGTTCATGCTGACACGGCCACGCAATGTGACGATCCGCGACCTCGTGATCCTGCCACAGAACTTCGACATCTGATTGGCAATGACTTGCGGATTGGATCATGAAATCCGTCCGCTCACGGCCGGCCGACCCTGATGGCAAGCACACTCCCCGGTCCATGCACGGCGGCAAAGAACAGGCCGGCAAGGAACGTAAAATGGTCGACGAAGAAGCCGAATTCGGCCTGATTGCCAGCCCAATGCGACGGGCCGTGGAATGAAAACCCGAGGAAGATGACATAAACGGCTGCAACGATAGCCGCCGGTGTGAAGAATATGCCGGTCAGGAAGGCAATGACCAGCAGCCCTTCAAGGATCGCCGCGCACCAGGCGAGGAATAGCGGGAACGGGAAACCCACGGCGGCGATGTAGCCGGCGGTCGCGCCCATATCCATGAACTTGAACGAGACTGCCATCAGAAAAACGGCGGCGAAGATCAGGCGGGCGATGAGAATGGCGGCGGTCTGCCAAGCCGATTGAGCGTTTTCCACGATGTCTCTCCAGGTTGAAGTGGTCGATGCTCCAAGGACGGCCAACAGAAGAGAACTCCGACAGAGCCGGGAAAGTTTATTTTTCTCGGGACGATCGCCCCCGCCGTGTCGAAAGGCGGCTGCGTCAGGAGTTCAATTGACAACATTCCTTTGCCTTGGATCGGAGCGCGGTATTTGTGCTCGACTATCGTGTCAACGGCGCCCGGCGGTCCGAACGGCCAGAGGGCGGTGTCTGTATTGAGGATATCGCCTATTTCCCGGACGCTGCGGGACGTTATCCGCCCATTCCCGCTATTGCCCGGCCATCGACGCGCGGTTCTAGGCTCACGGGTCAGCGGCATCGACCTGGGCAATATTTCTTAACATCACAAAACCCAAGTTAACGACGTCGTCTGGGACAGTGCGACCGCGAGAGGCCGGCGCGTCGGGCTTTCACACTTTGCACGCGTTGAAAACTCTCTATCGGATCCCAGGAGCCAATTCGAATGTCATTGAGCAAGTCCTTATTAAGCCATCCGCGGCGTGTCGCCATCGCTGCTGGACTCGCGGTAGCTGCTTGCCCCCTAACCCAGGCACGCGCCGCCGACCCTTACGAGGGTGAAGAGCCCGCCATCCCCCGACGGAGAACTTCGACAAGGGACGGTTTGGGGGCATACGCCAGAAGCTTTCCGACTGGAATGTCATGGTCGGCGCCGGAGCCATGTATGCGCCGAAATTCGAAGGGTCGGACGAGTTCCAAGTGGCCCCCATTCCCATGATCTCCGCGACCTTCGGTGATCGCGTCACTGTCGATCCGAGCGGGCTGGAAGTCGAAGTGCTGAAGTCCAACGGATTTAAGTTCACGGTAAAGGGCGGTTACGACATGGGAGGTGGGCGCGATGAAGATGATTCCGACCACCTCAAAGGTCTGGGTGACATCGATGCTGGTGCACTAGTCGGAGCGCAGCTCTCGTATGAAATGGGACCGGTGGAATTCTATGCTTCTGTCGACAAGACGATTGGGGGCAGCGACGGCCTGGTCGGTCAGGTCGGAGCAAATGTCTCGCATCACTATGATCGTTTCATCCTTTCCGCGGGGGCTTCCGCGACATTTGCCGATGACAATCATATGGAGAGTTATTTCGGGGTAACCGCAACGCAGTCTGCAAGATCGGGATTGCGGCAATATGAGGCGAGCGCGGGACTGAAGCGTTTCGATATCGAGGCATCGGTAACATACATGGCGACGGAACACTGGATTGTGCGCAGCCAGGCAGGCGTCGGTTTCCTGACCGGCGACGCGAAGGACAGCCCGATCGTTCAGAACGACATGCAGCCATCTGCGATGCTGATCGTCGGTTACAAATTCTAGGAGCCCAGTAAGGCGCCGCAAGGCCGCTGACATCCTTTTTCGTTGGCCCTGGTTTCTTGTACTCGTCTCTGCATCGGGATCGGGTTTACCGTGACGGGCAAACCCGATCCCGATCCTCAGATTGCTCGGACCGGACTTCAATTCCGCATTGTGGTCATTCTCCCCCGGCGAACAGGCACTCCGGCTGAGTAAAGTCTGGAGCCGCCGGCCGGCACAACTGTTCCCAATATGAATCACGACTAATGACTGAGGCCGGGGAAGTGCGATGCGCCCACCCGACATCAAACTTAATCAATCTTAACCGGTCTTTGACCCCACCTCACATCCGATCGGCTACATCCCGTGCTCGAAGTGCGGGATTGTGAGTACAGCGATGAAAGCAGCCTATCGTAAAATCGTCACCATCGGCAGTGCCGCCGCCTGCCCAATCGTCTCGGGCTGCGCTGCCGTCGCCGATCTTGAGAGACCCGACGTGAAGATCGCAAATGTCTGGCATGCGACTTATCCACGTAACGGCCAGACCAGCAATCTAGTGTCCTGGTGGTCGGCCTTCGACGACCCCGTGGCGGCTGGGACGCGGGCGGCGGCCCCAGGACCTCTTCGGGAAAAGTCGAAAGGAAACCTGCTCTGATGCGACCGCTACCTCTTCTTCTTGCCCTTTTCCTGGGTGTGAATCTTATTTCCATCGCAGAGCCTGTGATCGCGCAACAGAACGAGGCAGCAGCGCTTACCGTTGCCGTGGCAAAGCCGGTAGAACGCCGGTGGCCCGAGACGGTACCGGCCAGCGGCTGGCTGAAGCCCTGGCATGAGGCTGTCATCGCCGCGGAAATCGATGGCCTGCGTGTGACGGATGTCCTTGTCGACGTCGGGTCGGTTGTCTCGAAAGGACAACCCCTCGTCCGGCTTGCCGACGAATCCGTGCGCGCGGAACTGCGTAATCAGGAGGCCGCGCTGGCAAGCGCCGAGGCCGCCCTTGCCAAGGCGAGGGCGAATGCCGACCGGGCACGAAAGATCCAGGGAAGCGGCGCGCTTTCGGATGAGAAGATCAGCGAGTATCTGATCGGCGAGCAGACGGCGATCGCGGGTGTCGAATCCGCCGAAGCCTTATTGGAAAGCCAGAAGATCAAGCTCACCAAGACAACTATTCTGGCCGTGGACGATGGGTTGATCACATCCCGCTCGGCCCAGCTCGGCGCTGTCGTGTCCTCCGGTACGGAGCTGTTCCGTATGGTTCGCCAGCAGCGCGTCGAGTGGCAGGCGGAAGTGTCCGCGCGCTATCTGCCCCGCATCAAAGCAGGCCTGAACGCCGCAATCGTCGGCCCCGGCGACCAACGCGTCAAGGGAATCGTTCGGCTTGTCGGGCCGACGGTCAGCACCGATACCGGGCGGGCGCTCACCTATGTGGCGCTGCCGGCGGAGGCCCGCCCGCCCATCGGCCTTTACGTCGCCGGCCAGATCGAGCTTGAGACCACGACGGCGATCACCGTGCCGGAGACCGCGCTCGTGATGCGTGATGGTATCGCTTATGTCTTCACCGTGGATGCAAGCAAGCGCGCCTCGCGCGTTCGTGTGGAAACCGGTCGTCGCAATGGCAGCGAAGTGGAAATCCTCTCGGGCCTCGGCCGCTCCACCGAAATCGTGACGGCGGGCGGCGCCTTCCTTTCGGACAAGGCCCTCGTCCGGGTGGTGGGAGACGCGCTCGTTCAGTTGGAGAGGGAACCGTGATGAACTTTTCCTCTTGGTCAATCCGCAATCCCGTTCCCGCCATCCTGCTGTTCATCCTGTCGACTGTCGGCGGTCTGCTCGCCTTTGACAGGCTAGCGGTGCAGAATTTTCCGGACATGGACCTGCCGACGATCCAGGTGAGCGCAGCGCTGGAAGGCGCCGCGCCAGCCCAGCTCGAAACGGAAGTTGCGCGCAAGATCGAAGACAGGCTCGCCTCGCTGAGCCTCCTCGACCACATCACGACGACAATCACGGATGGGAGCGTCACCATCAATGTCTCGTTTCAGTTGGGAAAGGGCAGCGAGGAAGCGCTGAACGAGGTGCGCAACGCCGTCGACAGCGCGAGCAGCGAGCTGCCATCCGAGATGCAGTCACCCAGCGTGACGAAGGTGACAGTGCAGGGTTCCACCCTCCTCACCTACGCCGTGCGCTCCGCCCGCCTTAACGAAACGGAGCTTTCATGGTTCGTCGACAACGACATGACGAAGGCTCTGCTCTCCGTATCGGGTGTCGGTGAGGTCAGCCGCATCGGCGGTATCGAGCGTGAAGTGCACATCGACCTTAACCCTCAGCTCATGAGCGCGCTCGGCCTCAGCGCTGCAACCGTTTCCTCGCAACTCAAATCCGTGCAGTCGGACATGTCAGGCGGACGGGCAGAGATCGGCGGAGGCAAGCAGGGGATACGCACTCTCGGCGCGGTTTCCTCAATCAGGCAGCTGAAGTCGCTCGCAATTCCCCTTCCCAGTGGGGAGCTGGTGCGGCTGGACGAGATCGGCAAGGTAACCGACAGTTTTGCGGATCGCTCGTCAATCGCCTATCTCGACGGCGAACCCGTGATCGCTGTCGAGGTCAAACGATCGAACGGCTTTTCGGATACAGGCGTTGCGGCCGCAATCGAAGCGGCCATGAAGGACTTTATCGCAGCCAATACCGATGTCGAGATCGTCGAGGCCTACAACACGGTCGGGCCGATCATCGAAAATTACGACGGTTCCATGCACATGCTCTACGAAGGCGCGATGCTCGCGGTTGTGGTGGTCTGGCTCTTTTTGCGCGACTGGCGGGCAACTCTGCTTTCGGCGGTGGCACTGCCGCTCTCCGTCATCCCGACTTTCCTTATCATGTATCTCGCGGATTTCAGCCTCAACACGGTGACCCTGCTCGCGCTCTCGCTCGTGGTCGGTATCCTCATCGACGATGCGATTGTCGAGATCGAGAACATCGCGCGGCACTTGCAAATGGGCAAGTCACCGAAGGAGGCTGCGCTCGAAGCTGCAGACGAGATCGGCCTTGCCGTCATCGCCACGACGTTGACGCTCGTCGCGGTCTTCCTGCCGACCGCCTTCATGAGCGGCATTCCCGGCCTGATCTTCCGCCAGTTCGGCATAACAGCCGCGGTGGCGGTTCTCGCCTCATTGGTCGTTGCCCGCCTACTGACACCGATGATGGCCGCTTACCTAATGAAGGGGCATCCCGTCGAGGTGAGAGACGGCCGGGTCATGCGCGCTTATATAGCCCTCGTCAAAACCTGCTTGCGATATCGTAAACTGACCATCCTCGGCGTCTGCATATTCCTCTGTCTGTCGCTTTCGACCCTTACCATGCTCAGCTCCGGTTTCCTGCCGCCATCGGACGACGCGCAGACGCAAGTCACGCTAACACTTCAGCCCGGCAGCTCGCTCGGACAAACGGACGCCGTGACGCGGCGCGCGTCAGATATCGTTTCCAGCCTGCCGGACGTGACGCGCGTGTTTACTGCCGTAGGAAGCGCATCATCACGCGACTTGATCGATTCCTCCGTAACCATGGACACGGCGACCGCGTCGCTCGTTGTCGATCTGAAGAAGATCGGCGAGCGCAGCCGCAAACAGTCTGAGATCGAAAATGATATCCGCCAGGCGCTCGCCGTACTTCCAGGTGTCAGGATCGAAGTGGGCACGGGCGGCAATGGCACCAAACTGGACATTGCTCTCGCGAGCGACGACCCCAATACACTTGCCCAGGCATCCGCCGCACTCGAAGAGCAACTGCGCACGCTCCCAGGCATCGGCGCAGTGACCTCCAGTGCCTCCCTGCAGGCACCGGAAATCCAGATTATTCCGAATCTTGACAGCGCCGCCGCCCTTGGCGTCACGCCAGAAGCAATTTCCAACGCAGCTCGCGTGGCGACGAGTGGCGACTATTCCTCCGCGCTCGCCAAGCTCAACCTGCCTCAGCGGCAGCTTTCGATCCGGGTCCGGTTCGATCCCAGCAACCGGACGACGATCGATGACATCGCCAATCTCCGCGTTGCCGGCGTCAGGGGAAGCGTCGATCTCGGCTCGGTCGCCGACATCCGCATCGGCGGCAGCCTTTCGGAGATCAACCGCATCGACCGCTCTCGAAACGTCACACTCTCGGTCGAGCTCAATGGCCGCATTCTTGGTGACGTCTATAGCGAGGCGCAGGCACTGCCCGCCCTTCAGAACCTTCCAGACGGAGTCAAGCTTGTCCAACAGGGCGAACTGGAGCGCAGCTCGGAACTCTTCGACAGTTTCGCCATCGCCATGGGGATCGGCGTGTTCTGCATCTACGCCGTGCTGGTTTTGCTCTTCCATGATTTCTTACAGCCGCTGACGATCCTGATGGCGCTTCCACTATCGCTCGGCGGCACCTTGCTGCCGCTGGTGCTGACAGGCACGAGCTTCTCCATGCCTGTTTTGATCGGCCTCCTCATGCTGATGGGCGTGGTGACGAAGAATTCGATCCTGCTTGTCGAATATGCGATCATGTCACGGCGCTCAGGTCTCTCGCGCTTCGACGCCCTGGTCGACGCCTGCCACAAGCGCGCGCGCCCAATCGTGATGACGACGATCGCCATGGGCGGCGGCATGCTTCCCGTAGCCCTGAGCCTCAGCGGTGGCGATGCGAGTTTCCGTCAGCCGATGGCGATCGTCGTCATCGGCGGCCTCATGACATCAACCGTCCTCAGCCTCGTCGTTATTCCCGTGATCTTCACCTTCGTCGACGACTTCCTGCTGCGTCTCAAGCGGATCTTCCGAGGAAGACAGCAGGAGCCAGAGCCTGTTCCATGAATTGACGATCGAGGCTGACCGTCTCCCACCAATCTGGCGAGCCGAAGACGTCCATGGCGGAACCACAGTAACAAAATTAAACACAATTGTTGCTGACAACCACGATAGAAAACGGGCTAACTAAAAGTCGGAATTCCGACACAAATGGCCAGGGCTATGAATAACGTCGCATGCAATGTTCTTCCTCAAGCGTCAGCCCGAATCCTCGTCGTCGAGGATGATCGGGATATCGCGAGTATGCTGATCGATCTGATCAAGGAGGCGGGTTACGCCGCCGAGGCGGTTGGGTCGGCCGTTGAAATGGACAGTGTACTGAAGAAGAAGGCGTTCGACCTCATAGTGCTGGATGGAATGCTGCCAGGTGAGGACGGTTTCAGCATATGCAGAAGGATCAGATCGTCCGATACAATCCCCATCCTTATGCTTACGGCGCGAACGAAAGAGATAGACAGGGTCGTTGGATTGGAATTGGGCGCAGACGACTATGTCACGAAACCGTTTAAATCCAGGGAGCTTTTGGCCAGAATAAAAGCGCTTCTCCGGCGCTCTTCCTATTCAACGCAAGTTAAGCCAACCCAGGAACCTATGACATTTGCAGGCTGGCGAATTGACCCGGTCACCCGCGAACTGACGGACACTGACGGTTTTCATGTGTCGCTTACGACGGCTGAGTTTGATGTGCTGCTGGTGTTCTGCCGGAACCCTCGACAAGTCATGAACCGCCAGGAAATACTTGCCCGTACCCACGCAGGCGCGGCCGGACCCATTGAACGCAGCATCGATGTACATGTCAGTCGTGTCCGGCAGAAAATCGAACCAAATTACAAGGAGCCGACATTCATCAAAACCGTGCGTCTGGGCGGGTATGTCTTCACCCCAGAGGTTGCGACAGAGCCATGATTGATCGCTTCCGCAAAGCGTCCATATGGCTCCAGTTCATAGTGTTCGCGTCTATTCCTGTTCCGTTGATCGTTATCGGTATTATTGCGATTCTACCTGAGCCATTCATTTTCCATAATGAAAAAATGCTTATGGTTAAAGGTGCGCAAATCGAGCTGATCGTGAATCAGGTCAGAAGCGCCAGAAATAACGTCGAAGTCGAGAATGTGGTGAGGGCAAGCGCCTCCAGCGGTCTCGAATTGAAGATTCTGCCATGGAGCGATGTCAGTAGCGAAGGGGCGCGTCAAACGGATGACCACCTCATCTCGGATGAGCTTCAGGGCGTCCTGCCTGCCGATTTTGAAGCGGTCGTTCTTGAAAACACTCCGGATGGCGAGGGACACAGTACACTTGCGGTGCGTCTTGACGCGTTGCGTGCTCTCGTCATTGGGTTCTCCGGTGCCGATATTTCCCCCTCATCTTTCAGCGCAGTTGTAGAGTTCATCGCCAAGGCCGCCGTTCTGATGCTGCCGATGCTTCTCTTGGTACTTTACATAAGTCGCATGATTACATCGCCTCTCGTTCGCTTTGCGGACGCGGCAGGGAAACTGCGCCTCGACGGTAACGATGAAGAACAGTTCACCGCCGAAGGCGCCAAGGAA
Organism: Martinezella rhizogenes; assembly: GCF_000799715.1. Classification (GTDB taxonomy): domain Bacteria; phylum Pseudomonadota; class Alphaproteobacteria; order Rhizobiales; family Rhizobiaceae; genus Rhizobium; species Rhizobium rhizogenes_C. The sequence continues at coordinate 173,338 of NZ_JUHG01000017.1, read as the reverse complement.
CTTCGCACGCTTGCGATGTCGCTCAACAACATGCGTCAACGTATTCGCAAAATGGTCGATGATCGCACACGGATGCTGACGGCTGTGAGCCACGATCTAAGGACGCCTTTGACGCGACTGAGAATGCGCGTCGAACGCTCGAAGGACCCCGCCTCAAGGGAAGCCATGCTGGCGGATATCGACAACCTTACCACGATGATTGAGGAAAGCCTTCAGTATCTAAGCAGCACTGCGACAGTAGAGCCGCTTCGAAAGGTTGATATTTCAAGTCTGTTGCGGACGATCACATCGGAATTTTGTGATCTCGGGCATGACGTGATTTACAGCGGACCTGAGCGGTTTGGATATTTGTGCCAGCAAAAAGCGCTCATACGCGCCATCACCAATATAGTGGAGAACGCGGTAAGGTTCGGCACAAAGGTAACTATCGACTTACGCTATGGCCCGCAAGGTGGAGCAGTAATCATCGTAAGCGACGACGGCCCCGGCCTTGAAGAAGGGCTCCAAGACAAAGTTCTGGAGCCCTTCTTCAAGGCCGACGAGGCCCGGTCACAGAATTTCAACAGCGGTTTTGGGCTGGGACTTTCGATTGCGGATGAAATCGCAAAAGGCCACGGTGGCTCGCTTTTGCTGGAGAACATATCGCCGCATGGCCTCCGCGTGACGATACAATTGCCGCCGGTACAGGCTAACTCTGAATATATGATGGCTTCCACCGACAAAGGAGGGGTTCTCGGTCGAAAAGCGCTCGCTGGCGATAGGCAGACCGCCGGCACCAAGCGGATTAAAATATTCGGTACTTAAATATAAGTACTATTAATACCTAAATTTTACATTTTTATCGACGAATGCCAATTAATACTCAAAGTAATTCCATTTTTTGGCGGGAAAATGGGATTCATCGTCGAATACCGGAATTTATATTCCGAAGGCCGATATTCGCAGTAGCATAACTTAACATGTCTTAAAGCACAGAAATCAGTCTTCCGCATATCCTGGTACGCGAACCTCAGCGATCAGGAGCGCTTCATGTCCGTCAAAATCTCACCTACTTTCCACAAGGCCATTCGACCAAGGCTTGCCTGGATTGTGCCATCAATGCCGCCTTGCGGTGACAACCTTTGTCGGCCTACGCAGGGTTTGAGGCCGCATCCAACACCGGCGGTTTTCGCAGGCACGATCGCGAGAGTTCATCGGGCGTGTGTTGAACATCCCGACCTGGCGATTTACAAATTGTTGGAAGCAATGGACCGTGGCAGCCTGTTCTTCGCCTCGTTTATCGGCAGGCCTCTTTCTGTCCCGCCGTCCTATATTCTTCTCCCAGCGATCGGGCTGGGAGTATCGGGCGCCAGTGACCTTGTGTCGCGACGTATTTTCGCGCTCGTCAGTGCCGTCGCGGGTGCTCGCGGTTCTGTCGGCACCCGGCTCGGATGGCGGCCGTGGCCCGGTCAGTTGGACGAGGCCCGCGCTTCGGCGTTGAAGCCACGGGCCTTATTCGGAAAGCTGCTCGCTTTCGAGGCGGGCCATTGAGTAGCCTTTCCCTTTCCACCGTTCAGAACACCCGTATCAACGCCCTGCGCAGTCTTGCATTCTTATATTTGGGCGGCGTTTGTATCAGCCAGTCATCCTGGCCGACCGATGGCGTCGTCCATACGATTTTGGCTTCAGCGGGCATCATCGCAACATTTGTAGCAATCTTGGGGCGTATGTGGTCGACACTATACGTGGGTGGACGGAAAAGTGTCACCTTGGTCATGGATGGACCATATTCTGTAACGCGCAATCCGCTCTACTTCTTCAGTCTTGTAGGGATTGGTGGTATCGGGGCGCAAACGGGCAGCATTTTGACGATGCTCATTTTCGTCGCGACAGCCCTCGCCGTCTTCACGGCAACCGTCGCTCAGGAAGAGAAATTTCTGCGAAACCGTTTTGGAACAGTCTTTCAGGACTACCTGGCTTCAACGCCACGTCTGCTTCCGAAGCCATCCCTTTGGCGAGACACGAACGAATTGGAAATAAGACCTCGAAACGTTCTCAGAACCCTTCGGGATGGTTGTCTTTTTCTCATTCCCTGGCCGCTCTTCGAACTCATCGAAGTCGGACAAAGCAATGGTGTCCTGCCAATTCTTGTTCGGTTGCCCTTTTGAAGAAGATCGGCGGACCTGAAGATTTGCAACGGCGTCTCCTCGGCACGAACGACACATACTCGATTTTTCAAAAAATCGGACACCACTAAGTCTTGTCGAGACTTGGGGTTTTCATAGCCTATCTCGGGCGAATTTGACCCCAATTTTCCCGAGGTAGACTGGCCGGGCTCAGCCCCGAGTCCGGCCAGTTTAACCATCAATAAAAACCCCAAGGCAATGACAAAGTTGAGTTAATTCCGCCAAATAAGAATCCAAAGGAGGATTCCAGTGAATTACAAAAGCTACTTTATGTTATGGCATTTCGCCTGGATATTATTGATCCGGCAAAAGACATGGGCCGATGTCTACAGGACATCCGGCGGAAACTTTAATGTAGTTTCCAGACACTTGCTCGGAACGGGGCAATAGTTGTGCATCGTGTGATAATCATCTTCATGTTGGCTTTTCTTGCGAGCTGCATGGCACCGGACCGTGTTGCCTATGGGCCGAAGGCCGCCGCGACCGCCGGTATCGAGGGGTTTAACGATATCCGTATTTATGCGGATACGAGCCGGAATCTCCCCGAGACACATGCGTGGTTGCCTATTCCGAGAAGCAAGGAAGTCAATTACCTGGTTTTGTCGGGCGGAGGCGCTGGAGGCGCGTTCAGCGTCGGGGCGCTGAACGCCTGGTCGGATGGGGGACAGCGGCCCGAATTTGATATTGTCAGCGGCGTCAGTACGGGTGCGCTGATTGCGCCTTACGCCTTCCTTGGTCCGGCCTATGACAGCATCCTTGTCGATCTGTACACAAGCGGTGTCGCCAAGAAGTTGATCGATGCCGATTTTCTGCCCCAAGGTCTTATGGGCGCGAGCCTCCTGAAGCAGAAGCCACTTCGGACAATGGTCGAACGGCGCCTGACGCGGGACGTATTGGCGAAAATCGCCGCGGAGCATCGCAAGGGACGGCGCCTGCTTGTTTTGACCTCGAACCTCGATTCCCAAAGGGCGGTGATATGGAACATGGGCGCCATTGCGGATAGCGGCAGGCCCGATGCGCTACAACTCTTCCAGGACATCATCATCGCGTCGGCAAGTATCCCCGGCCTTTATCCAGCGGTGCTCATCAAAGCAAAATCAGGCGATCAGTCGTTCGAGGAGATGCACTCCGACGGGGGATCGGCCTCCCAGATCCTGACTATTCCGGAGGGATGGATGGCCAACTCCGACAAGGTCGAGTGGCCCAAGGGCGTGACGTTAAACATGTACATTATCGTCAACAACGCGCTGATGTCCGAATTTTCGACCACCACGAACAACACGTTTGCAGTCATGGCCAGGGCGAATTCCTCCCTCATCAAGGCACAGACACGTAGCGCGCTGGTGGCCACTTACGTCTATGCCCAAAAGAACGGCATTCGGTTCCGTGTCGCCTCGATCGATACGCAGGTCGCCTACAACATGACCGACCCATTCAACACCAACTACATGCGCGCGGTTTACAACCTCGGATACGCAAAGATGGCAAGCGACAGCCTGTGGAAAGACAGGCCCTCGTTCACCGGCACGCCTAAAATCACACAAACGGCGCAGTGGCGGTAACCGCACTGGCTTTCCCTCACCCAACAGGAGAACGAAATGTTGCATTCCCGCCTTGGCCTGGCAGGCATCCACCCGTGTTATCGACTGATTGCGCCCGCTCTCCTTGCGTTGTCGCTTGGTGGCTGCGCCGCTGTGCCCCTCGAACAAGCAAATTCGCTGACATCCTACGACGGTTTGACATCAAACAAAGGGCGATTGACGAAGGCAAATTATAAAGTCGCTCCAACCGATCTCGCATCAACTAAAACGATCTACATTGAGCCAACCGCAGTTTCAGGTGCTGCTGCACTGTCCATCAAGAAATCTTCAGACCAAGCTCTAGTCGCAAATGTAATCAGCCGCGCGCTCTGCGTTGGCGTCAGCGATCGTTTCGTGGTTGTGGAGCGAAAAGAGGATGCGGATCTCGTCGTTCACGCAACCATCACCCGCATCGTGCCGACCAATGCCACGGTGGCCGGTCTGTCGACCGTAGCGTCGCTCGGAGCCAACTTTGTCGTTCCCGTTCCCGTCCCGAGGCTGCCCATGGGGCTTGGGGGGCTTTCCGTAGAGGCCGAGGCAACCACAAGGGACGGCAGGCAAGTTGGTGCGATGGTATGGGCCAAGGGCGCGAACTTCGTGACGACGAATGCACGCGTTTCGCAAATTGGGGACGCCTATTCGCTTGCGGCGAGCTTCGGCGGTGATTTTTCCAAGATGCTCGTCACCGGCAAGACGCCCTTCAAGGGGCTGCCGAAAATCCCGTCTGGGCAAAGAATCAAGTCCGACCTCGGTGGAAAGCCCAAATACCCTGCTTGCGAGAAATTTGGCCGGTCACCCGGCCTGAAGGATTTTGCAGCCTCTCAGGTCGGGATGCCACCGTCCTGGACCGACAAACAGCGCCCGGCACAGGCCCAATAGAAAGAAAAGAAATGACGAGCAGACCCTGGAAATTCAGATCAATTTATTCCATAACAACTTATCAAAAGTTTGTGATTGATAAGTTGTTCTAATAAGGCTTATCGCCCTCGTCCCTCTAATCCTCATCGCAAATCAAGACTACCTTCTTGCGCAACCAATTGCGCGAGAAGATGATCTATGAAAAGCGGGACGTTGAAATTCCTTGCCGCCATGCTAGCTGCTTCGGCATATGTCAGCACAAACATGACTGGCTTGGCGGCCGAGGTAGATAAGAAAGCACCCCTTGCAATCGAGGAGCAAGGGAGCTTTGCCGTCGGTGGAACGGTGCTTGGTAAGCCAGGCGCTTATAACAACAACGCGCCGACGGCCGAAGGGCAGACCCTCCACGGCGACCATGTCTACGCCTTCTATCAGGTGCCGCAGGATCCGAAGACCCTGCCGATCGTCATGCTGCATGGGGCCTATCAATCCGCCCGCAGTTGGGAGACCACACCGGACGGCCGCGAGGGCTTCCAGAACATCTTCCTGCGCCGGCATTTCCCAGTCTATCTGGTCGATCAGCCACGTCGTGGACGCGCCGGCAACAGCACCGTCGCCACGACGATCGAGCCGACGCCCTACGACCAGCTCTTCTTCGATCAGTTCCGCCTCGGCAAATGGCCAAACTTCTTCGACAATGTCCAGTTCGATCGAAAGCCGGAGGCCCTGGATCAGTTCTTCCGGTCGGTCACACCCAATACCGGTCCGTATGATGCAGGGGTCGTCTCGGACGGAATGTCGGCACTATTCAGCAAGATCGGCCCGGCTATCCTCTTCACCCATTCGCAGGGCGGCGGGCCGGGCTGGCTGACTGCGATCAAGAACACCAACGTCAAGGCCATCGTCGCCTTTGAGCCCGGCAGTGGTTTTATCTTCCCCGAGAGCGAACTGCCGCCGGCGATGCCGAGCGCTGCGGGCACCTTATCTCCGGAAGCTGTGTCACGCGCGGATTTCGAGAAACTCACGCGCATCCCGATCGTCATTTACTACGGCGACAACTTCTCCGTCGAACCGACTGAGGAGCGCGGACAGGACAACTGGCGGGTGCGGCTCGCCATGGCCCGGCTCTGGGTCGATGCGGTCAACAAGCACGGCGGCGACGCCCGCTTGGTGCATCTTCCGGAGATCGGAATTCGCGGCAACACGCACTTCCTGATGTCGGATCTCAACAATGTCGAGATCGCCGATCTGGTCTCGAAATTTCTCACCGAAAAGAAGCTGGATCAATAAGGGGGCTGTTCCGCCTCGCTGACGAAAGAAAGCTTCGAGCGGAACAAAGGGGTTCGAACTGACAGACGAAATCATCAACAAGAAACGGCGCGAGTTCCTCGGAGCCTCCACGCTTATTCTCTCAGGTGCAATGTTAGGAGTTCCGACAATGAGCAACACCGACGCTGTCGCAGCCGACTACAAACAAAACCCGTTCACGCTGGTCTATGACGGCTCGATCACCGTGGTGCTCCGGTTCTGTTCCGGGGCGCCATGTTCCCCTCAACACTTGCGAGGAGTCACACATTGAAGACGCTCACCAGACATCTGTTCGTCGCAACCAGCCTGCTTCTGTCCGGAGGAATTTCCACCATGGCGACCGCCCAAAGCCAGCCCACCGCCGCGTCGGATGCGGCCCCTGTCCAGCAGCAGTCGCGCGCCCAGCAACTGATGGGAGCGACGGCGCCAAAACTGGCTGAACTCACGGATAATGTACTTTACGGCGATATCTGGGAGCGCCCAGGGCTTTCAAAGCGAGATAGGAGCCTTGTCACGATTTCCGCGTTGATCGCCCTCAATCGTCCGGATCAACTCAGATCGCACATCAAGCTTGGCCTCCAGAACGGCCTGACCAAGGACGAGATCGTCGAGACGATCACGCATATGGCCTTCTACTCGGGCTGGCCAAGCGCAGTCTCCGCTGTTGCGGTCGCCAATGACGTTTTCCAAGAGAACTCAAAGTGAGCCGTCCAATGAAGTCCCTTGCCGCGACAATCCTTTCTCTCGCCGTGCTGGCGTCGTCCGCGTCGGCTCAGTCCAACCAAACGATCACCGTTACGCATCCAGAGTCACAACCCTCCACCGTCGGGCCCGCCGATAACTTCACTGGCTCGGTACGGGTCGACTCCCGCTTCCAGGGCACCGCGCCCGCTCGCATCGGCGGCGGCATTGTGACTTTCGAGCCTGTCGCTCGCACCGCCTGGCACACGCACCCTCTGGGACAGACGCTTATCGTCACTGCCGGCCTCGGTCTCGTCCAGGAATGGGGCAAACCCGTGCAGGTCATCAGGCCAGGCGACGTCGTCTGGATTCCGCCAGGCGTCAAGCATTGGCATGGCGCGACGCCGACCAACGGCATGTCGCATATCGCCATCGTTGAAGCGCTCGACGGCAAAACTGTCGCGTGGTTGGAGAAGGTCACGGACGAACAGTATCGACAGTAGCCGCGCGCCAACGGCAGTCGCCGCGATCCCTGGAAACGGGACCGGACGGCTCCATCGCTATCAACGAACTCCGAAGCGAGGTTCTTCATGTGGAAATTTGCAAAGCCATTGGCGTTCGCAACTCTGGTCGCCGGCGCGGTCTTCGTCGTCGGCTGGCAGGTGCATGCCGAGACCAACCGGGTGAAGTTTCCCGAAAACCTCGATCAGCTCGTCCATTATACGACCGTCCGGCGCGGTAATGTGACCGAACATATCATGACGACGCAAGACGCAATCGATGCCGTCAAGAACAAGCGGCCAATCCCGGCGGGCAGCCATTTCGTGCTCGTCGATTACCGCGATGACAAACTCCATCGCTATTTCGTGATGGAAAAGGGCGAAGGGTTCGGTGCCGACTACGACGATTCCCGCCGCACTGCCGACTGGCAGTTCCAGTGGTTCTGGCCGGACAAGTCCGTCAACATGGACGAGAACACCGCTCGCTGTCAGTCGTGTCATCGCGGCCAGGCAGACAGCGATTTCCTATACACAGCCTATCGCATCCCGAGATTTGATGGCACGCCGGTCGAATAATGTGAGGAACCGCGCCTTGAATTCCGTTTTCCTCCTACGCCTTACCTTTGACCTTATCGCGGCCGGCCTGCTCCTTTTTTGTCTCTCCTACTGGTGGCTCGGGAACATAGTCCATGAATTGGCCGGAACCACCATGTTCCTGCTGGTCGTTGTGCATAATGTCTTCAATCGCCGATGGTACGGCACGATACCCAAGGCCCGTCGCAAGGCGCGCGGACTGTTCAACATCGCAGTGACGTTTCTGCTGCTTGTCGCAATGCTGGTCTTGCTCGCAACCAGCGTGTTCATTTCCAACGCGCTGTCTGGCATCATGTCGCCCTATGGCGGCTTCACCGTGAGGCAGATTCATACCTTGGCGGCTTACTGGGCGCTCGTCATCGTCGCCGTCCATATCGGTTTGCGCTGGCCGATGATCATGGACTTGGCGCTCAATCTGTCCAGCATCTCCAGACCGAGCCCATTCCGCACCTGGGCATTGCGGCTTATCGCCGTCTCGATCGCCATTCATGGCATCTGGAGCTCTTTCGAACTGGGCCTTGGCACCAAGCTCACCATGGAAGTGACTCTCGATTGGTGGAATTTCGAAGAATCGGTTGCCGGTTTCTTCGTGCACTGTGTCACGATCGCCGGCCTGTACATCTTCATCACCTATTACACCGTCAAATGGCTGCAGCGCCGCAAGCGGGTAGCCTTAACGGCCTAGGGCAGGCGCTTCCGGGTAATCGTGCCGCGCTTCCCCTGCCCTACAACATGGCGGAGTAACTGACCCCGAAGAACTTAGGATCAAGCCGAGCGGTAGCGGAGAACATCCACCAGCAACGATAGTGCGGGTGACGAATGCCGGCGACTTGGATAGTATAGATGGTAACCTGGAAAATATGGGCACCAGTCTTCCAAAACGCGTATCAGCCGACCCGTCGCGACAAAGGGCTGCACCTGGTCTTCCGGCATATAGGCCACCCCGAGGCCGTCTAAGGCCGAGCTTAGCCGCAGACCAAGATTGTTGAACACGAGTTGCCCTTCGCCGCGCACATTGACCTCACGGCCGTCTTTCTCGAGACCCCACGGGAATAGTCCACCGTAGGTGGGAAGCCGTATATTGATACACCTATGCACCATCAGGTCCTGTGGTGTTTCAGGCGGTGGACGGCGTTCAAAATAAACAGGGGACGCAACAACGGCCATCCGCATCTCCGGGCCGATGCGTACGGCAATCATATCTTTGGCGACCTGCTCGCCCATTCGGACTCCGGCATCGTACCCTTCGGCGACGATATCGGTCAGGCCATAGTCGATGATGATCTCGACATTGACGTCCGGATGATCCGGCAAAAATCGCTTTAAGGCCGGCTGTAGGATGGAAATGGCCGGATGTTCGCCCGCCGTAATCCGAACGGTTCCGGCGGGCTTTTCGCGCAGCTCGCTCAACGCTGCGAGCTGGGCTTCGATCTCTTCGAATCTGGGAGCCACAGTCTGCAACAGGCGCTCGCCGGCTTCGGTTGGGGCGACGCTGCGTGTCGTGCGAGTGAGAAGGCGAAGTCCAATCCTCTCCTCAAGAGCGCGTATCGTCTGGCTGAGAGCCGACTGCGAAACCCCGAGCTTAGCTGCGGCCTTGGTGAAACTGCGTTCTTTGGCGACGGCAGCAAACGCAGCAAGATCGTTGAAGTTTTCGTGTGCCATTCATTAGTCCAGCTAATAGCAATATGCCAATTATAGCACCTAATCGCTCGCCTTTGCGAAGGCTATATTCCTATCATCCACATCGGGAGATCATTGAAAGAATAGACCATCGCATTGCGAGAGCTATTGAAATGATAAACAGCAGTAGGGGCCGACACCCTTCTCTCGACACGTATGCAACCGGTGCCGCCTGACAAAGGCGATATGCTTGTCTGCGCGCTCATCAGCTATGCAGGGCGGAAAATAGAACTCCCGAGAAATCATTAGCCATTCTTATAAGTTCATGCGGATTAAACCGGATAATCATTCATCGTGACGTCCATTAGAGTGGCGCTGACGTGAATTGCCGCAGCCATTGTTGGCATCCGGCCATGTTAGAAAAGTGGAGAAAACCATGAAAACACGAAAACTTGGAAGCAATGGTCTCGAAGTGTCCGCCCTTGGCCTCGGATGCATGGGCATGACAGGCGTCTATGGTCCAGGCGTCGAAAAAGCCGATATGATCAAGCTCATCCATGATGCGAATGCCCGCGGCGTGACGTTTTTCGACACGGCCGAGGCTTATGGTCCATTTGCCAACGAGGAACTGGTCGGCGAAGCGCTTAAGCCCATCCGCGACAAGATTGTTATCGCCACCAAATTCGGTTTCGACATCAATCTGGAGAGCGGCGCACGTTCTGGGGGCACCAATAGCCGTCCGGAGCACATCAAGGCGGTGGCAGAGGCGGCACTCAAGCGCTTGAAGACGGATCGTATCGACCTGTTCTACCAGCACCGTGTCGACCTCAATGTACCGATCGAAGACGTCGCGGGCGCCGTCAAGGATCTTATCGCAGAAGGAAAGGTGAAGCATTTCGGCCTGTCGGAGGCCGGCGTCAACACCATTCGCAGAGCACATGCCGTTCAACAGGTCGCCGCGGTTCAGAGCGAGTATTCGCTGTTCTGGCGTGGGCCGGAAGCGGAGCTGTTGCCCGTGCTGGAGGAGCTCGGTATCGGTTTCGTTCCGTTCAGCCCGCTCGGTGCCGGTTTTCTGACCGGCAAGATCGATGAGAACACAAAGTTTGAACAAGGGGATTTCCGCAATCTCGTGCCCCGCTTCTCCCCGGAAGCTCGCAAAGCCAACATGGCGCTGGTTGGCGTGATCAAGGATGTAGCGGATCGCAAGGGCGCAACGCCGGCACAGGTCGCGCTCGCGTGGTTACTGGCGCAAAAACCCTGGATCGTGCCGATCCCCGGTACGACGAAGCTGCACCGCCTTGAGGAAAACCTCGGCGCGGTCGATCTCGAACTGACGATTAGTGATCTGGCAGAGATCAACGCCGAAGCTTCCAAGGTCGAAGTCCAGGGCGAACGCCTGCCCGAGGCCGTGTTGAAAATGACCGGCCACTGATGGCAATGGAGACGACCGTCCCGCGATTTAGGCAGGACGGTCGGGCGGCTAGCATGTTCAGCCATTCCACCACATGACCGACGGGCGAACCGGCGTTCCCGTCCGGGACGTGATCGCGACCTGGGCTATCGCAAACGATGCAATGACGGCTGATGGCCTGGCCACCGCGTTGTTTTTCACCGCGCCCGATCAGTTGACCAAGGTGTTCCCGTTTTCATTCGCTCGCATGTTCGCAGACGGAGGAGCGGAGAGCTCGTCGAACTTCGATGGCGAGTTCTTTACTCGATGAAATGAGAGATGTTGCTCTTCGATCAGTCTGCATGGCGCTGTCGCTCCGTGGTCGTCGGCGGCGTCACCCGCATGATCGCGGACGTGAACGACGGAAAAACCGTATTCCATGACATCTATACCAAGGCACAGAAGCGCGGTCTGAAGAACGAGGCAGGCTACCCTCTCTCTTAGGAACTGCTTCTGCTCTGGACAATGCGCGCCGCCCACACCATTCACTTCGGCCTAACTGGCAAACTAGTGGCATGCTCCCCAGGTGCGTTCTAGCACCGAAAGCCAGTTGCGATGCGCGATCTTCGTCAGCGCCTCGTTATCATAGCCTGCCTGCCGCAGCGCGCTCAGCAGGCGCGGAAGGCCGGTGACGTCGCCAATCTTGTTCGAGATCAGCGTGCCGTCGAAATCCGATCCCAGCGCGACATGATCGATGCCCACCCGTTCAACCAGATAGTCGATGTGGCGCACCATCACCGAAATATCCGTCCCGGCATCGGCCTTGCCCTCGGGGTGGAGGAACTTGACGCCGAAATTCAGCCCGATGAGGCCGCCTGTCTCACGGATCGCATCGAGCTGCCTGTCGGTCGCATTGCGGCTATGGGGGCAGATCGCAAAGGCGTTCGAATGCGAGGCGACGAGCGGCGCATCCGAGATTTTCGCGACATCCCAAAACCCGGCATCGTTCATATGCGAAAGGTCGATCATGATCTTCAGCCGGTTGCACAGGCGGATCAGGTCGCGACCGGCTTCGGTCAATCCGGGTCCGATATCGGGACCATGACCGAAACGGAAGGGTACGCCATGCGCGAAGATGTTGGGGCGGCTCCAGACCGGACCGAGCGTGCGCAACCCCGCCGCGTGAAGCAGATGGAGAAAATCGAGATCCGGTCCGACAGCTTCAATTCCCTCGATATGGAAGACCGCGGCGAAGCTGCCGTATTCGATTGCGGTCCGGATTTCCGCGACCGACGTGCAGACCGTGAAAGCGCCTTCCGACTGCCCCTCTATCCGGCGCAGGAGAGCGGCCTGCGCGATCGTGTGATCCAGCGCGCTCTGACGATCGACCCGTGGCAGATCGCCGTTGGCATCCAGCGCCTTGCCGGTTCCGGGGACATAGACAGCGCAAAGTCCGCCGACGAGACCGCCCTGCCGTGCACGGGGAAGGTCGATGTGCACGCCCTCCTGTCCGTTCAGGAAGCGCGCCTCCGCGCCCACACGCCCCTCGCCCATCAGGCGCGACAGAATGTCGTTATGCCCATCGAATACGGGAATATGGATCGGATCTTCGCTCATTCTTGCCTCCGTCACAGCGTGACCTCGTAGATTTTCTCGTGGGTGGCGACGAAGGCTCTGCCTTCAGCCGTTATCCAGTCCTGATGTGATAGGGCGCGAGATCGCGATTGACAACGCGGTGCGCAGCGCTCGCGAGATCCTGTTTCAGATAGGCCACGCGAGACGCAATGTCATGCCCACCACATTGCAGATGAAAAACTCGCCCTTGCCGGGGCCATGCGATTTTCTTTAATTGAAAGCGATGTCTCCGATCACCCGCACACGCACGCGGCGCGCCCCGCCCGGCAGGTAGGCGATCGGGATATCCTCGACCTCGAGGGTCTTGAGGCTTGCACGGCTCGCGCCGGAAGCGACGGCGGCATCTCGCGCCCCATCCTCCGCTTTTGCAAGCGCCTCGTCACGACTCAGGCCCGAGAACACCTGATCGACTTCGCCGGAGACCTGCGCCATCGCGGCACCCAGTGCATTCGCCACGCCGGCATTTTCGACGCGAAGAATTTCGGAAGCTCCGGCGATCTTGTCCGGGATCAGGAAGGCTCCGCCGCCAACGGCAATCAGTGGCACATCCTCCGCCGAGGTCTTCATCTGATCGAAGCTGTCTGCGACCATATCACGGATACGCCCGAGGCTCGTCTTGACGAAGGCCGGATCAAGGTTCTTCACGCGGTCCCTGTCGCCCATCTCGATCAATCCCGCCGCGACAGCGACATCCGACGTGGTCAGCGTGTTGCCGCCAAAGACGCGGGCTTCAGTCAAGATGCGATAGCCGACCGAGCGCGGGCCGATCTTTCCGGTTTCCGGATCGATGATCGTTCCGCCACCAAGAGCGATCGGCAGGAGGTCAGGCATGCGGAACAGCGTGCGTACACCGCCGATATGGACGATATTGTTCGCCTCGCGCGGAAAGCCACCGACAAGGCAGCCGATATCCGAGGTGGTGCCACCGACATCGACGACCATGGCATCCGTGAGCCCGGTCAGGAAGGCCGCGCCGCGCATCGAGTTCGTCGGTCCGGAGGCGAAACTATGAACCGGGTTTGCCGCCGCCACATCGGCAAGCGCCACCGTGCCGTCGTTCTGCGTCAAATAGAAAGGTGCGGCCAAGCCCGCCTCGCGCAGCGCATCCGAAAAAGCCTGCACGGTCGTCTTGCCGAGGGATTGCAGCGCCGCATTCAAAAGCGCGACGTTCTCGCGCTCCAGCAATCCGATCCGGCCAAGCGTATGCGACAGCGTGATCCTCGCATCCGGGATCACCGAACGGACGATCTCGGCCGCCTTGACCTCGCATTCGGTCGTCAGCGGCGAAAAGGTGGCGGAGATCGCGATTGAGGTAATGCCCGCGTCGCGGATCTTCATCGCGGCGTCGCGGATCTCATCGGGGATCATCGGCACCAGCAGGCTGCCGTCATATTCGTGGCCGCCATGCACCATGAAGATCAGTGGATCGACCGCAGCACGCAGATCCTCCGGCCAGTCGCACATCGGCGGCAGCGACGCGCCGGTCGGCAAGGCGATGCGGATCGCCGCGACGCGCTCCAGGCGCGCGCGCTCGACCACGGCATTCGTGAAATGCGTCGTGCCGATCATCACTGCATCGATGGGACGGCCAGCTCCTCCCGCTTGCCCCGCCACATGGCTCAACGCCGCCTTCACGCCCGACATCACGTCCTGCGTCGTGGGAACCTTGATCGAGGCGATGATGTTTTCGCCGTCGATCAAGACGGCATCCGTGTTGGTGCCGCCAACGTCAATACCGATGCGTTTCATGCGAATACCGATCTGAAATCAATGTCATAACCGAAAGCACGAGGGCCGACCGCGGCGATCCCCGCGGGCGAGGTCAGGAGTTTCGGGGCAGGCAGAGCCACGACCGTCACGCGCTGGCCGTACCGCACCGATTCCGTGCCGATCGCGCCGCCCGAAATCGTGTCGAGCAGGCACAGAAGATCCGGCGTCATCGCAACAGGCTCGCCGTCGCGGAAAGCGACCGCCCATTCGTTCTGGAAGGCCAGCTCCATACGCGCACCCTTGTCCGCGTCGATGCCTTCGATCACCGTGCGTCCTCGCAGGAAGCCGCCGGTGGTCTCGCGCGCAACGTCGATGACCTTGCCGCGAAACAGCTGCTTACCGCCCTCGTGTTCGAGAACCGCTTTCACCGGATCATCGTGGCGCGCACGCGCCACGATCACGGCCCGGCCGAGCTCGGTCGCCTTGGTGATCGTATAGTGAATACCCCATTCCTTGACCTCCCGGCCGGTGCGGGGTGCTTTGCAGGTGGCGGCTGTCGAGCCGACCTCGGTGCAGATCTTGCGCGAGATCCGCTCCATCCATTTCCACGACGCCGCGCGGGTGACGATGACTTCATTTTCGCGCACATCGACCAGAGAAAGCGGGAACATCGGCAGATTGCCGATGGCAAAGGAAGTCATCTGCGCCTCCGGATAGGCGCGGCCCATCGCATCGGCGTTGACGACCGGGCGGCCGAGCATGGCTGCGGCAAGAAAGGAAGACAGCGCATTCGAACCGCCGATCTCCACACTCATGATCGCGCGGAAAGGCTTGCCGAGGTAATCCTCCATAACCTCGACCGCGCGGGCAAGATGAACGGGATCGCCCAGCCGCTCCTGGCTGACCAGCGGCGCGCCCATCTTCGAGACGACGGCAACCATGTCGTCGTCGTCAAGCGCCATCGGGTCCATCACCTGAACGCGCCGGCCCTCGGCATAAAGACGGCGGAGATTCAGCGTCGAGATATAGGGATTGCCGCCACCCCCGGTCCCCAGAATCCAGGCACCCGTTGCAAGCGGCTCGATGTCGTCTTCGGAAAATTCCTGAAGCATGTGTCACCTTCGGCAATGGCGTTCCCGACCCCAACGGGGCCGGGTCTGCTTGTCTGGAATGCGGAGATCAGTTCGCCTTGCAGTCCCAATGGAAGTTCGAGAAGTTCAGATCCCAGCTTTGCATCGGGATGAATTCGTAACCCTGCAAGCATTTGTTCGCGGCATAACGGCGGTTCGGCGATACGGCCCAAACATCCGGCTGCAGATCGAAGAGCTTCGCCTGAAGCTCCTTGTAGGCCGCGTTCTGTTCCTTGACGTCGGTGGTCGCGCGCGCCTTGTCGATCAGCGCATCGACCTCCGGATTCTGCAGCCATTCCATCGACATCCAGGTGCCTGAAGCCTTGGAGTGATACTGGTTGTAGAATATCGCATCCGGCGAGGGATAATTGGGCGAGATGTTGACCTGCGTGGACGCAGGCGTCGTTTCCGGCTTGGAAGAGAGCTCGACGATGCGGTTCCACGGCTCGGGCTTGATGTCGAGGGTGATGCCGATCTGTTCAAGATTTGCCTGCATCAGCAGCGCCACGTCCGCCTCAAATGCGAGCGAGGCGACATAGCTGTTGACCAGCGTGATCTTCTGGCCAGCATATTTCGACTTGGCAAGCTCTTCCTTGGCCTTTTCGAGGTCGAAGACACCCGGCTGGATGTCGTCGCTATGGGCATCCTTGAATGCGGTCGAAAGCGGGCCGGTCATGTCGAAGCCCGGATAGATCGCCTCCTGAATGGTCTTGTAGTCGGTCGCATAGGCGATCGCCCGCCGTACATGGACATCATCCGTCGGATAGACCTTGGAGTTCAGCTTGATGACGAAGCCGCCGGCCGTGCCGGTCTGGATCAGCTTGTAGTTCGGCATCTTGCCGATTGTCTCATAGGTGTCATTGCCCATGCCATGCGAGGAAAGGCCGAGATCACCTTTCTCGGCCAGGGCCTTCACCGTGGCATCGTCGCTCGTCTGAATAAAGCGCACTTCGTCGATCGGCGTGCCCTTGGTCCAGCCGAGGAAATAGTCAGAGTTACGCGCGATCACCATGTCGGCCGAACGGTTGTAGCTGACGAGCTTGTAAGGCCCCGAGCCCGCCGAATGCTCGCCGACATAGGCTTCGCCCCATTTGTCCTCCGGCTTCGTATTGGCCTCGATCAGCTTTTCGTTGAGCGCCATCATCAGCGGCGTCACCGCCATGAAGGGCGAGAACTGACGGTCGAGCTTGATGACGACGGTGGTATCGTCGGGCGCGGTGATGTTTTCGGGTTTCACAAGGCCGACGACGAGGTTCGAGGGACCTTTGTTGATGCCGAGCAGACGCCGGATCGACCAGACGAAGTCCGAGGCCTTGAGTAGCGTGCCGTCCTGGAATTTGGCGTCATCACGCAGATGGAAGGTGTAGGTCAGGCCGTCCGGCGAGATTTCCCAAGATTTTGCCAGATGGGGAACGATATCGCCCGAAGGGCTCACCGTTGTCAGACCGTCATACATGTTCACGATGGCCATGTAGCCGGTGTAGTCGGTGACCTTCGCCGGGTCGAGCGAGCTGAAGATCTGCATCGTATTGACGGCGATCGACACCTTGTCGGCCGACGAGGCCGCAACCGACGTCAGCGGCAGCGCCATGGCCGTGCCGAGGAACAGTGCTGCAAGGCGCAAACTATTGGAACCCATTTTCATTCACGTTCTCCTCTTGGATGCGGAAACTGAAACTGCCCCGCTTATGATTATGTGATTATGCTGCCGTCCCCACAGGAGCAGGCAACGGCAGGTAAGTAATGTCGCGGTAGCCGAAGGCCGCCGGGCCGACGACGTCGAGCGCGCGCGCACTGCGCAGCAATTCGTGACAGGGGATGGCGATCACGGCGACGCGCTGGCCGTAGCGCAGCATTTCGGTGGTGATTGGATAACCCGTATCGACATCCAGCAGGACGATCAGATCGGGCACGCAGACCTCGACCTTGCCGTCCCGGCGGAAGATCAGGAATTCGTTCTGGATCGCCACGTTCGCCGTCTGACCGATGCAATCGTCAAAGCCCGCAAGCTCCATGTCGCCCACGGCAAAGCCGCCACGCAGATGGCGCTTCAGATCGGTGATCTTGCCGTTGAAGATGCGTCGCCCGCCCTCAAGCGCACAAACTGCCGCGATCGGATCTTCCTGCGCTTTGCGCGCGCGGATCACCGCTTCGCCGAGCGCGATCGCCTTGGTGTAGCTTTTCTGAATGCCATATTGATGGACGTAGTGCGCCTGCATCGGCGCCGTCGCGAGCATGGCGCCGCCGCCCTGGGCCACGACGCAGGCGCGCGCCATGCGCTCGTGCCAGACCTCGGACACCGCATGGCTGAAGATCACGGCATTCCCGTGCAGATCGCACATCACCGAGGGCGTAGAGCTGTGACCATAGATCGAGAAGGTGGTCATCTGCATTTCGGGAAAGGCCCGACCCATGCCGTCGCAATCGAGGACCGGCAGCCCACCGAGCGCCGCCGTGACCAGCGGGTTCATCGCATTCGAACCGCCGATCTCCTCGCAGACGATGGCATCGATCGGCGTGCGGATCAGCTCTTCCATCGCGCGCAGGCAGCGCAGCCCCTCGCGCCCTTCGCGGATACGCTCCACGCCGACGACCGGGGCGCCGATGCCGCCGATGGACATGCATAGCGCATCCGCCTCGATACTGTCGGTGGCAAGAACCTTCATCTCGTAACCGGCCTTCATCGCCTCAAGGGCGAGAAGCTTGCCCTGATACGGATTGCCGCCACCGCCGGTGCCGAGAATGCCGGCGCCGATCTCCAGCGCATCGAGGTCTTCCGGCGTCAGTATGCGCAGGACGGCGTCGTCATATTTCAGCTTGCGCGTCTCAGGCATGATCGCCTCCCATTTCTCCGACGACTTTGACGTGGATGCGCGTGGCGTTGCCGGGCAGATAGGCAAGCGGCATGTCCTCGCGCTCGATGACCTCAAGCGTCTCGGCAAGCGCCCCCGCAGCGATCGCTTTCTCACGCGCTTCCGCTTCCGCTTCTGCGAGCGCGCTTTCGCGCGTGCGTCCGTCGATCAGCGAGAAAACGCGGTCCGTTTCACCGCTGATCTGCGCGATAGCGGCGCCGACGGCATTCGCCACGGCGAAATTCTCAGGCCGGATCACCTCCAATTCACCGATACGGTCGGGCATGAGGATGGAACCGCCGCCCACGGCGATCACCGGCACGGGCGTCGATGAGATGCGGCTGCGCTCGACGCAGGCTTCGAGCATCGCATTGATCTTCGCGACGGCCGTATCGACCAGTACCTTGTCGAGGTTTGCGACCAGCGCCCTGTCACCCACATCGGCCTTGCCGGAGGCGACGGCGATATCGGTCGCGGTCAGCGTCGTGCCGCCGAAGCAGAGGGCTTCCTTGCGAACGCGGTAGCCCACCGACTTCGGTCCCACGGTCAGGCCGGCGTCGCCTCTGACGACCAGCGAGCCGCCGCCCAAGCCGATCGAGAACACATCGGGCATCCGGAAGTTCGTGCGCACGCCGCCGATATCGACCGTAGTCGAGGCCTGGCGCGGGAAGCCGTGCGAAAGCGAGCCGACATCCGAGGTGGTGCCGCCGACATCGACGACAACGGCATCCTTGATACCGGTCAGGAATGCCGCACCCCGCATCGAGTTGGTCGGGCCGGAGGCGAAGGTCAGGACCGGGAAACCGCGCACGACATCGGCGGCCATCAGCGTGCCGTCGTTCTGCGTAATATAGAACGGGCACGGTATCCCCGCCGTCTCCAGGGCCTTGCCGAATGCCGCCACGGTGCGATCCGCGAGCGACAGGAGGCTGGCGTTCATGATCGTCGCGCTCTCGCGGGCGATCAGGCCGTGGCGACCGATATCCTTTGACATCACGACCGGCAGACCGGGGCAATGCTGTTGCAAGATCTCCTTGGCGCGGAGTTCCATGGCGTCGTTGATGCCACTGAAGACGCAGGTGACAGCCGCCGCCTTCAGACCCTTGGCACGGATGTCGCCCGCGATCCGGACAATGGCGTCCTCGTCCAGTGGCGAGAGTTCGCGCCCGTCGAATTCATAGCCGCCTTTCACCTGATACCCATGATTGCCGACGATCTCGCGAAGGTCGTCGGGCCAGTCGACCATCGGCGGCAGGCCGGCCCCCGACGGCAGGCTCAGGCGAATCGCCGCGACTTCGTCCATGTGACGCCGCTCGATCACCGCATTGGTAAAATGCGTCGTACCGATCATGACAGCCGCAATCCGCGCCCGGTCGATGCCGGACGCTTCGATCACCTTTTCGAGTGCTTCGATCACGCCCGACGTCACGTCTTCGGTCGTCGAGGCCTTGACCCCCGCCAACACAGTCTTTCCATTCAGTACGACAGCGTCCGTATTGGTGCCGCCGACGTCAATTCCAACGCGATACACGTCAGGCTCCTCTTCGATCAATCTATGGTTTTCACGAGGAAGCGCATGCGCTCTTCCTGGGTCACGACGGGTTTCTGGCGCTCCTCCTCGTCGGTGACGACGGGGATCGCGGCGATCAGCGCGCGGGTGTAAGGATGGTTCGGCTCGGCAAAGACCTCGGACGTCGGCCCCTCCTCCACGATCTCGCCCCGCAGCATGATCGCAATGCGCGAGCAGAAATTCCGCATCAGCGAAAGGTCGTGCGAGATCATCAGGTAGGTGAGACCGAGATCCCGGCGCAATTGCAGGAGCAGCTCGATCACCGTCTTCTGCACCGAGACATCGAGGGCGGCGGTGGGCTCGTCCAGGATCAGGATCTTCGGCTCGGCCGCAAGAGCGCGCGCGATGGCCACACGCTGCTTCTGGCCGCCTGAAAGTTCGTGCGGATACTTCGCAAGATAGGATTGCGGCAGACGGACAAGGCCCATCAACTCGCTCATCCGCGCCTCGCGTGCTGGCCCATCCATGCCGATGGATCTCAGCGGCAGGGCAAGTGTTTGCTTCACCGTGCGCTTCGGGTTGAGCGAGGTACCGGGATTCTGGTAGACGATCTGGGTCAACCGTTTGCCATGCCCCGGCGCGGGGGCATCAATGGTGACGCTTCCAGAGGTCGGGCGCGACAGGCCCATGATGATGCGAGCCACCGAGGTTTTGCCCGAGCCGGATTCGCCGGCAAGCCCGAAAATTTCGCCCTCGCGCAGCGTCAGGTTCACATCGCGCACGGCGTGGAAGCCGGGACGCCTGCCATAGATCTTGTTCAACGCCTCGACCTTGACGATGGGAGCGCGATCGCTTTGCGGCAGGTCGGTGACGCGCCGGCCATAAAGCGGCGGCACCGCCTCGAGGAGCGCCTTGGTGTAGGGCTGTTTCGGACTGTGCAGAATCTCGGTGCAAGGACCGGCCTCGACGATATCGCCATGATGCATGACCACGACCCGGTCCGCGACCTTGCGCACGACGCCGAGATTGTGGGTGATCATCAGGAGAGCCATGTTCTCCTCGACGACCAGCTGGTTGATAAGGTTCAGGATCTCGTCCTGCGTGGTCACGTCGAGCGCCGTGCCGGGTTCGTCGGCAATCAAGAGCTTCGGCTGATGCAGCAGCGCAAGCCCGATCAATACGCGCTGACGCATGCCGCCCGACAGTTCCGACGGATAGGCGTTCATCACGCGCTCGCCGTCGGCAAGCTGAACCCGACGCAGCACCGCCGCGATACGTAGGCGGCGATCCGCCCTAGACGAAACCACGCCATCGCGCTTATCGGCGAAGCGCATGACGTCATCGAGATGCGTGCCGATCTTGAACACCGGATTGAAGGACGAAAGCGGGTCCTGCATGATCAGCGAGAACGCCGTACCCTTCAGCGCTTCGCGCTCGGATCGAGGCATGGTCAGCACGTTGCGCCCCGCAACCGCGATCGTGCCCGAGCTGATCGTCGCATTCTTCGGTAGAGTGCCGATGATCGCCTTCGCGGTTACCGATTTGCCCGATCCGGTTTCCCCGATCAGCGCGACGCGCTCTCCGGCGGCAACGGTGAAGCCCACATCACGCAGGACCTGCCGGGTACGGCCGTAGGTGGTGAAGGAGACGTTGAGGGCCTCGACCTTCAGAAGCGGTTCGGCCATGGGCTCAGCTCTCCACATCGAACATATCGCGTAGGCCATCGCCGAGAAGATTGAACCCGAGCGTCACATAAAGCACGGCCACACCGGGGCAAAGGACTTCCCACCAGTAATCGGGCATGAACTGCCGCCCATCGGCGACCATGGAGCCAAGGTCGGGTGTTGGTGGCTTGACGCCGAAACCGAGAAAGCTGAGCGTCGCGCCGAACAGGATCACGAAGGCCGCATCCAGCGTCGTCTTCACCGAAATCACCGCGACGCAATTCGGCAGGATCTCGCGAAACAGGATGTGCATCGGACCGGCGCCGGCAAGACGGGCGGCTTCGATGAAGTCTTCGGAGGCAATCGATTTGGAGACCGAATAGATCAGCCGCGCGTGCCACGTCCACCACAGAAGCGTGATTGCGATCATCGCATTCATCAGCGTCGGCTCGAGCAGATTGGACACAGCAAGCGCCATCACCAGAGGCGGCATCGCCAGCATCACATTTGTCAGCCCGGTGATGATCTTCTCGACCCAGCCGCCGAAGTAGCCCGCGATCAGGCCGAGCACGGTGCCTATCGGCACCGAAATGCCAAGCACGCCAATCACGAGAAGAAGCGAGACGCGAAGGCCAAAGACCGTCCGCGAGAAAATATCGCGGCCCGCCTTGTCCGTGCCGAACCAATGCGTCAGGTCCGGCGGCATGTGCCGCGCACGGAAATCGACGACCGCACCCACATGCTTCGGATAGGGCGTCAGCCACGGCGCGAAAACCGCCAGTACGGCGACCGAAATCAGCATCAACGTGCCGATCACCGCAGCCGGATTGCGGCTGAAGCGATACCACATCATATAACCGTCGCTCAGTCCCCGATCGGAAGCATCGAGCATATTCATATCGGCCATCAGCGTGCCTCCCTGCGGCGCAGGCGCGGGTCGATGACTGAGATCAGGACGTCCACGATCAGGTTCGCAACGATGAAGAACAGCCCCGCCACCAGCACCACGGCGGTGATCGCATTCAGATCCTTCTGAAGGATTGCTGTTAGCCCATAGGAGGCGAAGCCACCCCAGGCGAAGACCATTTCGATCACAAAGGCATTGCCGATCAGCGACGCGAATTCGAGGCCCATGATCGTCAGCGGCGCGATGGAGGAGAGCTTGAGCAAATAGCGAAAGATGATGACGCGTTCCGGCACGCCGAAGCTTTGCAGCGTCAGGACATGATCCTTGCGCTGGTTCTCGATCATCGACGAGCGGGTGATCCGGGTGATCTGCCCGATACCCGCCATGGACAGCGCGAAGGCCGGCAGCACCAGGTGTTGCAGCGCGTTCAGCATGACGTCGAAACGTCCCGCCAGCAGCCCGTCAAGCAACAGGAAACCCGTGGGGCCGCCTTGCCAGTTCAATGTATGATCGATCCTGCCGATGATCGGCCAGCCGGGAAGGTAACGCGCCGCCAGCAATTGCAGGCTGATCGCAAACAGAAAACTTGGAATCGTTACCCCGGTCAGGGACAGGACACGCCCGATATGATCCCAGGCGCGATCGCGGTAATGCGCGGTGATGACGCCCAGCGGAATAGCGACCACAAACATGAAGATCACGGAGACGAGCACCAGCTCCACGGTCGCTGGAACAGTCTGGGCGAGGTCGGTCGTGACCGGACGCTGCGAAACGAGCGACATTCCGAGATCGCCGTGCAGGGCGTTGCGCACATAGTCGAGATATTGCAGCACCATCGGCTGATTGAGGCCCATCTGAAGACGCAGCGTATCGACCTGTTCCTGCGTCGCGGCCGGCCCGAGCGCCATGCGCGCGGGATCGCCCGGCACGACGCGCGCCAGCAGAAAGATCATGATGGACAGGGCGATCATGACCAGCACGAACGTGCCGATCCGAGTGAGGATCGCGACCAACGGATGTTGCTGCATCGCTAGGGGTGCCTTGTTGACCAGCTGCGTAGGGACACAAGCATTTCCCTCAACGCCTCTGCAGGCAACCTCACAAAGGTATAGTTTTTTAGCAGTATGGTATAGGTTTTTGTGCGACAGTGATCTATCGGACCATCATGAGCATGTTTTTGCCGCGCCCTCATCTCTGTTGCCGCATTGCCGATGAAACCGCGGGTGTGATCTTCCTGCGCGCGCCCGCCGGCGCTGGAAAAACCGTCCTGTTGCGTATGGTTGCGGAGATGTTGGGCAAGCGTGTCTGCTCATTGCAGCAGCCCCGGCTGGATGACGTCGAGGACGGATGGCTTTTGTGGGATGTGCCGGTCTCCGCGAGATCGGCACGGCTTTCCGCTCAGGTTCTGGACACTGCCCAATCCGTCGTGATCGCGTGCCGTCCGGATCAGCGCATCAGTGGATTGGCGCGGCAGATCCTCTACCGTCGCTCCGCCACATTCGATGCGATCGACATGACTTTAACCGAGGGCGAGCTGCGCGAGCTGCCTTGCGAGCAGGCAAGCCTCATGCGCGACGGATATGCGGGTTGGCCTGCCTTTCTGCCCCTGGTATCTGCCCCGAATGAAAGGCTGTGCATCGACTACCTGCGAGAGACTTTTCTCAGCCATCTGCCGCCCGGGCAGACGACTGCTCTCTCGATCTGGCTCGAGGCCTCCTTGCCCGCGCCGACTGGAGACTGGACGGAGATGCTGCCGCCGTTTCTGACGGCGAACCCGGAAAAACATCCGGACCTTTTGCGGCTTCTTGCCATCGCCGTGCGCGAACGACTGGCGACATTCGAGACCGAGGGAGCGGTGATAGAGGTCGCATCGGCATACGAGCGGGCGGGACGATCGCTTGCGGCCATGGCCCTGCTCATCGACCACGGGCACGAGGCCCATGCGGCGCAGATCCTCGAACGCGCTCACGGCCGGGACCTGATCTATCGCAGCAGCCTGAACAGGTTTCGGGATATCGTCCTGCGCTTCTCACAGGAGATGATCGCGACCAACGAAACGGTGCTCTTTGCCGTCACACGAACGCTTCTGAAGCAGGGCGAATTGCAGCGCGTGCGCCATCTCCTGAGCCGGCATCTCGGCTCCGACTATCTGGACCCCTTGAAGGTCCTGGCGCGCGGATCACGATTTTCCTTCGCCGCCCGGACCTTCAGGCTCAATCTGATGATTGCCGAGGACCTGACGCCGAGCGATGCGATGATCACCCGCCTTGGCGAGTTCATGGCGGATTATCCGATGGGCGACCACGGCAAATGGGCGGCGTACTACAATGCGCTTCTCGAGTTCGAGATCCGCCGCCGCAACTTTCGCGAGGCGGAGGCCGCAGCCGCCCGCGCCCTGATCTATCTGCGCCAACTAAGCGGACAGCCGCTGCTCGAATTCTTCATTCATCTGCATCAGATCGTGCTGTGCCTGATGAGCGGCGACGCACTGTTCGCCAGACAAGCCGCACGGGAAGCGCGGAGCAAGCTGGAACAGGTTCCACATGAGGCGGAAGCGGAGTTCCGAATGCTGCGTCTGGCGGAGGCCTGCATCGCCTATGAAACGGGGCGTTCGCGCGATCTTCTGGATTTTGTCCAGACGGAATTCGAACAGTTCGCCGCCGCGGAGATCTGGCCGAGCCTGATGCAGTTCGCACTTCACTACGCCTCGCAGGTTTTAGCCGACCATTTCCCAATGGCGATCCGGCCCGGCTTCCTGGACGGGCTATGGATCCATCTGTCGGAGGGGCTGCAGTTTCACGCGATGATGGAGATCCGCACCGCCATCGCTTATCAGAACGCCAATCGCTGGGGCGATGCGGCCGCCACGCTTTCAGCCGTGCGCATGCGGATCGGGCGCAACTGGGTCGAAAGTGCGACCGAGGAACTGACACGTCTGAGCCGACGCGATGAGATTTCCTATGCCATGGCGTGGTTGCGCGATGCCGTACGCCTTTCGACGCCCCGCGCCTATCTCTCGCGCCAGATCGATGCTCTTATCGCCAACCCGCAGGTTACGAACCGGGAAAAAGTGGCGCTGCAGCTGTGGCGGAGTTACGCCGCGCACCAGCGCCGCGACAATGCCGCAGCGCGCGCGCATATCCTGTCCGCGCTCGAAAGCGCGACTCGGCTTGGATGCAATGGCGTATTGTCCGAGGAGCGGATCTTCCTGGCGCCTCTTTTGAAAAACCGGCGCATCCGAAGCTTCATCGAAACTTTCTCCGATGTCCGAACCGCGCTTTCCATCTTCTCTACCTCGGTGAATTCACCACAGGCCCGCGCATTGCAGGGCGGCTTGTCACAGCGCGAAGCGCAGATGCTGCAACTGATCGCCGGTGGACTGTCGAACAAGCGCATCGCCCAAACGCTCAACATTTCCGAGGTGACGGTGAAATTCCATCTCGGCAATCTTTTCAGAAAGCTGGGGTGCAGCCGTCGCGCCGAAGCGCTTCGCGCAGCGACGGCTCTTGGCTGGCTCTAGCGAAGGAAAACTAAACCGCAGGCCTGCTATACGCGCTCGCTCCACAAGCTTCCGCCACGCCTTGAAACGGTCGAGGGCTAGCGCTTCATCGCCGATGAGCCCGCCGCCTTCACAGGTGCGGCTTCGCTCGAACAAAC
This sequence comes from Martinezella rhizogenes, assembly GCF_000799715.1. Taxonomy (GTDB): domain Bacteria; phylum Pseudomonadota; class Alphaproteobacteria; order Rhizobiales; family Rhizobiaceae; genus Rhizobium; species Rhizobium rhizogenes_C. The sequence goes on along the minus strand of NZ_JUHG01000017.1, from coordinate 147,577 downwards.
AAATCAAACCGCGGCGTCACTCGACTATCTCGGGCTCATTCTCATAACGACTCTTCGAACTGCATTGTCCTGCAAATTCGCTATAAGGCATCTGCTCGAACAAATCAGGAGACATCATGGAAACCGTGGAAATCAGCAATCGCAGCGACTTCGCTCTTTGGACGATCCAGCGCGCGCAGGAAATCGTGACGGGAGAAGGCGCTGCTTTGGCGATGGCCGCTCGCGGCATGAATGAGGAAGAGCTGTCGAAGAGCGCGGCCGCTCTTGGCAAGGCCATCAGCGATGCGATGGTTGAAGTCTTTGATGGTCTGATGATTGGGTAATCTCAAAAAGAGTTCCGTAGCGTTACCCAGCCTCGTCTTCGGAGTGAATATAGACCTGCAGCGTATAGCCGATATGCTCGGTCATCAGCACCCTTGCGCGTTCGATATCGCGGTCGAGCGCCGCTTCCATCAGCGCCGTATGATGCTCCATCGCCATCGCGTCGCGCAAAGCGGCGACCGCCTTTTCGTAGCCGACCGTCAGGCCTGCGGCAGCGCGCTGCGTCGGCGCCAGGCCGAGGAAGCGGTGGTGGCGGCGGAGCTGGTCGGAAATCGTGCTTTGGAAGCGTTGCAGCCAGTTCGATGATGCCGCGCTGATCAGCGCGGCGTGAAAGGCCGTATGCCTCTCGTCCCATTCGTCCGCCATCTCCTCGGAAGCGGCATCGGGGACGATCTTGCAGCGCGACAGGCGGTAGTGAGCGGTAACGACAGCGGATTCCCAGTCCGGGCCACCCTTCGCGATCGATTCCAGCAGCAATGGCAGTTCGACGACCATGCGCGCCCGCATCAGGTCTTCCAGTTCCGCGCGCGACACCGGCGCGACGGCAAAGCCGCGATTGCTGACCGCGGTGACAAGCTTCTCGGCCTCTAGCCGCGACAGTGCCTCGCGCAAAGGGGTCCAGCCGACACCATAGGCATCCCGCAAGACACTGAGCTTCAACGACGCGCCGGGCCTGAGCTTCGTGTTGAGAATATCCCGCCGTAGCAGCCAATAGGCCGCTTCCGTCTTGGTCAATGAGTCCTTGTCCTGCATGGCGTTCGTCCCGGTCATCCGAGTCCTGAAATTATATATAAAATGGCTCTGATGTAAAAATATATATCAAAGGTTCTGATGGTGCATATCATATATCAGAAATTGACAGAGACACGGCAGGCGCTATGATCCGCCGCAACAAGGCCGATTAAACGCGGCTGCTCACAACATCCGGGAGGGAAATCATGCGCAAAACCACGTCCAAATGGCTGTCCGGGCTCGTTCTTGCGAGCGCTTTCATGGCGAGCGTCGCGACTGCGACCGCCGAGCCGATCAAGATCGCCATCGCCAATTTCGGCGAACATCCGCAGCTCAACGCCTCGATCGCCGGCTTCAAGAAGGCACTGGCCGATAATGGTTTCGTTGAGGGCAAGGATGTCGTCTACACCGAAAGCAACACCAGCTTCGACGCTTCGCTGGTGCCGCAGATGATCGCCAAGCTGCAATCCGATCATCCGAAGCTGATGTACACCGTCACCACGCCGGTCTCGCAGATCGCCAAAAAGGCGCTGGCAGGCTCGGGTATCCCGATCGTGTTCTCGGCCGTGACCGACCCGGTCGCCGCCAAGCTGGTTCCGTCCTGGGATGCCGGCGACGAGGGCATTACCGGCGCATCCGACCTGCAGGATATCGCTGCCATCATGACCTTCACCAAGAAGCTGCTGCCGAATGCCAAGCGCTTCGGCCTGCCCTACAATCCGGGCGAAGCCAACGACGTCGCCCTGCTTGAGAAGGTCAAGGAAGCAGCACCTGCCGCCGGCTTCGAAGTAGTTCCCGTTGGCGTCGACAGCGTCAACGACATTCAGCAGCGCATCGCATCGCTGGCCGGCAAGGCCGACGTGATCTACACGCCCGCCTCCAACCTCTTGCAGCCGGCGATCACCGCCGTTTCCGCGGCGGCTCGTCAGGCGCAAATCCCGATCGTCAATTCGGATGACGCCGCCGTTCGCAGCGGTATCGTACCGGCAAGCTTCGCGGTCAATTACGAGCAGGTCGGCGAAAATGCCGGCAAGATAGCCGCGCAGATCCTGAAGGGCGCGGATCCGAAGACGATCGCCCCGGTGCGCCCGGCCTATGCGGACCATGCGCCGCTGATCAACAAGACGGTTCTGAAGGCTTTCGGCGCAGAAGTGCCGGCCGGACTTGCCGATTGCAATTGCTTCGTCAACTGACAAGCGGCATCTTCGACTGATAATTCAGCAGATATGGCGGCGTGGCCAACGCCGCCATTTTGCAAGCTTATACCGCAGGGGAGGCACGGATGCTGGACATCAAATCCGCGCGCAAAGTTTTCTACAAGGGTCTGCCGGACGAGAAGGTCGCGCTCGACGGCCTCACCCTGTCGCTCAAATCAGGCGAATTCGGCGTGGTCATCGGCTCGAACGGTGCCGGCAAGAGCAGCATGCTCAACGCCATTTCCGGCGCGCTCAGCCTCGATTCCGGCCAGATCATCATCAATGGCGACGACGTCACCGGCACGCCGGTGCACAAGCGCGCGGCACGCCTCGCCCGCGTCTTCCAGGACCCGATGAAGGGCACCGCCGCCAGCATGACGGTCGCCGAAAACATGCTGCTTGCGGAACTGCGCGGCAAGAAGCGCGCCCTGCGCCCCGGTCTCAATGCATCTAGGCTTGCCACCTATAGGGAACGGCTGTCGGTTCTCGGCCTCGGCATGGAAAACCGGCTGGATACGAAGGTGGAGCTACTGTCCGGCGGCCAGCGGCAATCGCTGTCGCTGATCATGGCGGTCGGCGGTTCACCGGATGTCCTGCTGCTCGACGAACATACGGCGGCACTTGATCCGCGCACCGCCGGTATCGTCATGCAGGCGACAGTGCGCACCGTCGAGGCGCTGAAGCTGACGACGCTGATGGTGACGCACAACATGCAGCACGCCGTCGATTTCGGCGACAGTATCATCATGCTCGACGCCGGCCGCGTTCATCTCGAGATCACCGGCGAGGGAAAGCGCCGGATCACCGTGCCCGAGCTGATCGGTCATTTCGCCGTCAAGACCGACCGCATGCTGCTGGTGAGCTGATATCATGGATTTCATTCAGACAACCGTTTCGAGTTTCATTTCGCTGATCCCGGTGACGCTGGCGCAGAGCTTTATCTTGAGCTTCGTCGTGCTCGGCATCATGATCCCTTTCCGCATGCTGAGCTTTCCGGATCTGACCAGCGAAGGCGCCTTTCCGCTTGGCGGCTGCATCTGCGGCATCTTGCTTGCGGCAGGCGTGACGCCGCCGCTCGCGATCGTCGCCGCCTTCGCCGTTGGGCTCGCGGCTGGCTGCTGCACGGCCTTCATCCATCTGCGCTTCCGCATCCATACACTGCTCGCCGGCATCCTGATGTCGACCATGCTCTACAGCATCAATCTCGGCATCATGGGCAAGTCGAACCTCTCGGTCTTCGGCGCACCAACCGTTTTCGACTGGGTGCCGTTGACGCAGCCGGGCTTTCCGGCGAGCAAGATCATCGTCGCCGGCGTCATTGCTCTTATCGTCCTCATTGCCCTCAACCTCTATTTCAAGACGGAGAAGGGCACGGCTATGCGCGCCGTCGGCGCCAATCCCGACATGGCCGAGGCGCAGGGCATCAACGTCTGGGCCGCGACCATCGGCGGCGTCGGTCTTGCCAGCGCTTTTTCCGCCACCAGCGGTGCGCTGATGGTGCAGTCGCAGGGCTTTGCCGACGTCAACATGGGCATCGGCATCCTCATCAACGGCCTGGCCGCGCTGATGATCGGCGAGGCTTTCACCGGCAAGCAATCCGTGTTGCGTCAACTGCTCGCGCCCTTCGTCGGCTCGATCATCTACTACCAGCTGGTGTCGCTCTGCCTTGCCGCCGGCCTGCCGCCATCGAACCTGAAGCTCGCCACCGGCCTGTTCGTGCTCATCATGCTGGCGCTGCCGAGCATCCGCCGCAGCCGTGGCGGTGCACCCTCCAGGGAAACCATTCGCGAATAAAGAGGCCGATACCATGGACAGCCTTCCCGATCTCGCCGCCATCGAGGCCATGGACGAGGCCGATCCGCTGCGCTTCTTTCGCAGCCGCTTCGCCCTGCCCCACGGCGTCATCTATCTCGACGGCAACTCTCTTGGCGCCGCCTCGCATGATGTCTTCACGGAACTCAAGCAGGCGATGATGGAGGAATGGGGCAACGGCCTCATTCGCAGCTGGAACAGCGCCGGCTGGTTCCAACTGCCGCTCGAACTCGGCGACCGCATCGGCCGGCTAATTGGCGCAGCCCCGGGGCAGACCGTGGTTGCCGACTCCACTTCAATCAATATCTACAAGGCCCTGCATGCGGCTTTGGCGATGCGCCCCGACCGTAACGTCATCGTTGCCGAAGGCGATAGTTTCCCGACTGACCTCTATATGGCCGAAGGTGTCACTTCCACGCGGCCGGGCACGACGCTTCGCCTCGAAGGCCGGGATGCCGACGATATCGAGAGCCTGATCGACGATCAGGTAGCCGTCGTCCTCGTCAACCACGTCAACTACAAGACGGGCGCGCTGCGCGACATGGCGGCGCTGACGCGCAGGATTCACGAGGCCGGCGCGCTGGTCATCTGGGATCTCTGCCACAGCGCCGGCGCGTTGCCGGTCGATCTTGATGGTAGCGATGCCGATTTCGCGGTCGGCTGCACCTATAAATATCTGAATGGCGGTCCCGGCGCGCCGGCCTTCATTTATGCCGCGCACCGCCATCATGGCTCAATCGTCCAGCCACTCAGCGGCTGGTGGAGCCATGCCCGGCCTTTCGCCTTCGAGCAGGGTTTTGCCGAAGGCGATGGCATCAAGCGCTTCCTTTGCGGCACGCCGCCGGTCCTGTCGCTGCGGGCATTGAAAGGCGCGCTTAGCATCTGGGACGAGGTCGATCTAAACATGTTGCGTCAGAAGAGCATCGCGCTCAGCGATCTCTTTATCCGTCTGGTGGAAGCCAAATGCGGCCAATATGGCGTCGTGCTGGACACCACGCGCGACAGCGAACAACGCGGTAGCCAGGTCTCCTTCACCCATGACAACGGCTATGAAGTGATGCAGGCGTTGATCGAGCGCGGCGTCATCGGCGATTTCCGCGCGCCTTCGACCCTGCGCTTCGGTTTCACGCCGCTTTACGTCAGCTACCGCGATGTCTGGCAGGCGGCGGGCGTGCTGGAAGATATTCTGAGCAGCGGATCATGGCAGGAAGCGCGCTTTGTCGTGCGCTCCGCTGTGACCTAACAGCGGATGGGTGTTTGCAGGAGCCAGGAGATCGGGCGATGAGCTATTTCAGGATCACCGATTGGGACGTTGCCTATACCAACGGTGCCTATGTCGTTGATGGAGACCGCTGGCCGGCGGCCTGGGTGGAACCGGCACAGGCCTTCCGCGACAGCATGACTACCAGCGGGCGAGCCAAGCTCGACCTTGCCTACGGTCCGAGCCCGCGCAATCGCTTCGACCTCTTCCTCCCTTCGGAAAAACCGAAGGGGTTGGTTGTCTTTGTCCATGGCGGCTACTGGCTGCAACTGGACAAGAGCTATTCGTCACATCTGGCCGCAGGCGCCGTTGCCAGCGGCTACGCCGTCGCCATGCCCTCCTACACGCTTTGCCCGGAGATGCGCATCAGCGGCATCGCGAAGGAGATCGCGGCCGCAATTGGTGCCGCGGCCGACATGATCGATGGTCCGTTGATCCTCACCGGGCATTCGGCCGGCGGCCAGCTCGCCACCCGCATGGTCACCACCATCTCTCCGCTTTCACCATCCGTACAGCCCCGCATCCGCCATGTGCTGTCCATCTCGGGCCTGCACGATCTGCGCCCGATCATGAAGCGAGCCATGAACCAGCAACTGCGCATCGATGCTGCGGAAGCCATGGCCGAGAGCCCAGCGCTGCTGGAACCGATGGACAATCTCCGGCTCACCTGTTGGGTCGGTGGCGCGGAACGCTCCGAATTCGTCCGTCAGAACGCCCTGCTTGCCAATATCTGGACCGGTCTCGGCGCGGCAACCTCTGTGGTCATCGAGCCGGACCGCAACCATTTCACCATCTTGGACGGCCTTGCCGATCCGGCGCATCCGTTGACACGAGCCCTGCTCTCCGACTGATCGGAAGGAGGGACTATGCCTTTACAGGTGCGTTGATCGCCCAGGTGACGCCGAAGGGATCGCGAAGCTGGCCCCAGCGATCGCCCCAAAACATCACCTGCGGTTCCATGACGACCTCCGCTCCAGCCTCGACGGCACGCTTCCACCAGGGATCGAGGTCGTCGACCAGCAGTTGCAGCGAGAAAGCCTGCGGCTTTTCCACTCCAAAGCCATGTTCGGGATAGAAATCGCCGAGCATCAGAGAGCTGCCGTTGACATAGAGATGAATATGCATCGTCCGGCCCTGCTCATCGGCCGGATACATAAAGGCACGCTCGGCTCCGAAGGCGCGCTCGTAGAATTCGGCCGCCTTCACGGCGCCATCCACCATCACATAGGCCACCAGGCCACCCTTGGCCGGGATATTGGGCTTCGATGATTGTTCTGTGTCGGTCATGATCGTCTCCTCGGAACAGGTTTGAAGATTGCACCCATCGACGGGCTGTCCCAAGGACGACTGCCGATCACGTTTTCCGACAGGCGAAGCCAAATATTTTTCATTTGATGATTTCGTGGCAAAACACTTTGCATCCGAATGAAAGGCGAGAAGCATATGGACCGACCGCGAACAGTGTTGCTCTCCCTATGCCTGCTGGCCACGACGACCCAGAATTGTTCGGCAACCGAAACCGTCTATCGGGGGATAGAGGACGACAGGACGAACGGCGTGAAACACGGTCTGTTCGAAATCAGGTAAGAGGCGAGGCAATTCATCGCCACGGAAAATCTGTCTCGTGGCACCCATTGGGAGGTGCTTGACCTAAACCTGAAGATTCAGGTGGACGCTGCATTTCCATTGGTTACGGCTCTTTCCAAATTGTCGCTTTTCCTTGCTCTGGCTCTATGGCTTAAGTCGCGCAAGACATTCGAAGAAGAGGTTTATTCGTGAGAAGACGGCGTTCGATATATCAGGGCGCAATAGCCCTGCTGGTGTTGCTCACCTTTTGGCATATCCCGGCAACGGCGCAGGATGGACAGTCACCGATCACCGTTATCGACGTGGCCAATCGCAGGGTGACGGTCAACGCGCCGGTCAAACGCATCTTGCTCGGGGAGGGCCGGCAACTCTATCTGATCGCCTCATTGGAGCCCAAGGACCCGCTGTCACGTATCGTTGCCTGGCGTAATGATCTGATCCAGGCCGATCCGGGAACCTATGCCCAGTATCTCGAGGTTTTTCCCGACCTTGCGAAACTGCCGACTTTTTCGGGGCAGGAAGGCAGTCTGATCGACATCGAATCGGCCATCATCCGCAAACCCGACGTTGTTCTCCTCAACATCGAGGCCATGCGTGCCAATGAGGATGCCCAATATGTCGAGAAGCTCGCATCCCTGGGCATCCCGGTACTTTATGTCGATTTTCGCCACCATCCGCTCGAAAACACAGAGCGGACTATTCGCTTGCTGGGCGAAATCATGGATCGCAAGGAGCGCGCCGAGGAAATCATTGCCTTCCGCCGGCAAGCAGTCGCACGCGTCACCGACGTGCTCGACAAGGTGAAACCGGATCGCCCGCGCGTGTTCGTTGAGCGTATCGGCGGCTATTCGGACGATTGCTGCCTGTCCTTCGGCGCGGAAAACTTCGGCAGATATGTCGAAGTGGCAGGCGGTCACAATATCGGCAGCGACTTTTTGCCGACGACCTTCGGCCAGATCAATCCCGAGCAGGTCATTGTGTCAGACCCGCAGCACGTCGTTGTCAGCAGCTCCGATTGGCAAGCCTATGCTCCGGGCGGTCACTGGATTCCACTCGGTCCGGGTGCCGATCCCGAGATGCTGCGGAAAAAGCTCGAATGGTATTTGACGCGCGATGCCTATACCGGGACCCAGGCGCAAAAGACCCGCAATTTTCACGGCATATGGCACCAGTTCTACAACAGCCCGTATGAATTCGTCGCCATTCAGCAGCTGGCGAAGTGGTTTCACCCGGATCTTTTCGCCGATCTGGATCCCGACGCGACCTTTGCGGAATATCATAGGCGTTTTCTGCCCATCGCCTACAAGCCGGGCTATAGCGTCAGCCTGACGACAAAAACGCCATAAATAAACGATCGGAGAAACAGACGGAAATCCCTGTTTCTCCAAAGCTCAATGGCCGCCGGGTTCGACCCGCATATTTCCCGACCCCAAAGCAAAAACGGCGCGCCTGCCATGGATGAGCAGGCGCGCCGATAATCATGGTGGCGATTTAGGAAATCCCGGTTCCTAGAAATCGGTTGTCATCGACAGCTTCACGGTCAAGGGTGCGCCTTGCGAGATTGTGCCGAAGCTTGCAACGCCCGACCAATAATCCTTGTTGAAAAGGTTCTCGACCGAGGCACGGAAGGTCACAGGCCGATCCTCGATCGTGGTCGCATAACGGGCGCCGAGATCGAACCTTGTCCAGGACGGAAGTTCAGTCTTGTTGGCTGTGTCGGCAAACTGTTCATCCGTGAAGATGACATTGGCGGCAAGCGTCAGCCCTTCCACGAACGACGTATCCCATTCGGCGCCGAGATTGGCCTGGATCGTGGGGACGCCGATCGGAGTGTTGCCGGCGGTTGCGGCATTGTTGGTCTTCGTCAGTTCGCCGTCGATGAAGGCGACCCCGCCGAGAAGCCTAATGTCGGAGGTGACTTCGCCGGTGGCATTGATCTCGAGACCGCGGTTACGCTGGTCCCCGCCGGCGACGAAGACCAGATCAGAACCCCGGCTTTCAAGCTGCCCGAAGGGTTTCTCGATCTGGAAGACAGCCGCGCTGAGCATGACCCTGCCAAGGTCGAACTTTGCGCCGATTTCATACTGCTTCGTTCGATAGGGCGCCAAGGTCTCACCGGCATTGATCGCATTTGCCGGCGCCGTGTCGCCGACGCCGAGACCTTCGATATAATTGGCGTAGAGCGATACGTTTTCCCATGGCTTGACCACGAGACCGATGAGCGGCGTGACCGCGGTTTCATCGGATGACGACGTGACCGCGCCCGTTGCATTGAAATTCTTCGAATCGATCGACTGGAAGCGGCCACCGACCGTCAACTGCACGCGTTCGTCTAGGATCGAGAGCGTATCCGATAGTGCAATGCCGGACAGGGTGCTTTCCGATGCCCTCCCGACGCTACTCGGCGCTAGCACATACTGTTCGGGGCGCAGCACCGGATTGTAGATGTTGGTCCGCTGCGCCGTACCCGAAACGGAGGCTCGATCCAAGGTCTGGCGCAGATAAGTGGCCTGCAAGGTCACGGCGTGCGAGACCGGGCCAGTATCGAACTTCGCGCGGACGCCGGTTTCGGCGGTTACTCTCTCGACGTCGAACACGAAGTTCTGCGGCGTGACGCTGACATCGCCGTTCGAATTCAGAAGACTTGGCGTGCCGAACAGCCTTGCGACATGGGAGCGTCCTCCCCCGACCGCACCAAAAATCGTGACCGTATCGCTGAGGTCATATTCGGCGCGCGTCATCAAGGAGAGATCCCTGCTGCGTGACCATTCCCATGGCTCCTGAATATTCAGCCGGCCGTCGGGCGCATTCGGAAGCGTAAGCCCCGCCACCGGGAAGAAGGGCCGCTGCGGCGCATCGAGATGCTGTTTCTGGCCGATGACGTCGACGCTGGCGCGGAAATTCTCCCCCTCGTAATCTAGGGCGAGCGCGCCGACATAGGCTTCCTGTTTCTGATCGTCGAGCGGGGTATTTCCGCCACGCACACTGCCATTGAAGCGCAAGCCGAATTGCCGCTCGTCACCGAAGCGGCGGGCAAAATCGAGGTGCGTGCCGCCTTGCAGGTCGGAGGCATATTCCGTGGTCACCCGCGTCAGGTCTTTATCCGGCGCGCGCTTGGGCACGATATTAATCGCGCCGCCGACGCCGCTGTTCGGAGAAATGCCGTAGATCAGGGCGCTTGGCCCCTTCAGTACCTCCACTCGCTCCACATAATCCGTGAAGACGCGATAGGTCGGCGCGACGCCGTAGAGACCGTCGAAAGCGACCTCGCCGAAGTTGCCTTCGTTGACCGGGAAGCCGCGGATATAGAAGGAATCGACCATACCGCCGGTCGCATGCGTGTTTCTGACGGACGGATCGCTCGCAACCACGTCGGCAACGGTGTTTGCTTGCCGGTTCTCGATCGTCTCGGCCGTATAATTCGTCGTGCTGAAAGGCGTGTCCATGACGTCGCGGTTGCCGAGCATCCCCACACGGCCACCTTTTGCGACCTGTCCGCCCGGATATTCCTCCGGTAGAGAGGATTCACCGCCCGATGCCTTGACGACGATCGGCTGCAACTCAGTCGCGTCCTGCGCCGCTGCCGGGCCGCACACCCCAGCAACCAGCAAGGACAGAAGTCCAATGCGCTTCTTCACATATACCCCCTTGAATTCGCCGAGAACGCGAGTTCATTGATCCCCACACGCGATGCCAGGGAGCTATATAATATGATTTATTTAGTCAAGATAAATTGGCTCAAAGCGAGCAACGCAGATATGACAATGGAGTTATTAACATTAGGGATTTCAGACATATAGCCGGCGATCGGAGCCAATCAGTGCACCCAACCGCGCATAGAAATCCGGCATCAGGGAGCAGGCGCCATAACTGGCGATGCGGCTATGAGCCAAACTTCGTGAACCGTATCGAGGTATAAATCTCCGGAAAAACTTCCTGCATAACCTCGCGTTCTGCGGCGGATGCCTCGGACGATACGGCGACCGGATTGCGCGGGCTGACGTAATTGAACAGCAAGTCATGGTCACCGCCTGTCTCAAGCTTGACCCCGCTGTTGAACTGGCTGAAGCCGTATTGGCACTCCGCATAGGTGACCGCATATCGGCCGGGCGCGATGGGTCTGAACGACCGGGCGTAAGGCGTGGCGTTCGCCGCCCTTTGCGCGGCAGCTACATCACGGTAAGCGGAAGCTCGCTGAAACTGCTTTCCTGGCGCGATGTAGTGCCACTAGGCGCTTGGCCCGCCGCAATGGTAATGGATGATGCTGAGAATCGATCACATATCGGAATGAACGGATGAATCTAAAATATATAAACTACCTGGCAGTTGGCGCTTGCGCCCTGTTCCTTGCAAATACTGAATTTGCCGTTGCTGCATCAAAATGTAAGTTTGGCGAGACCCAGAGGGACAAGATCGTCAACGGCATGAGTTACGACCGGGTTGTAAAAATTTTGGGCTGCAAGGAAGAGCGGTCCGGTTCGGGTGAGTATACTTTTTATGATTGGAAATCGACCGTGCCACGCCGACCCAACGATGATCCCTTGACCTATCCGGGGATATCGGCAGGCGTCAGAGACAACAAGCTGTTCATGGTCACCCGCTATTGATGCCGGAACAGGGAGGTCACGGGCGGAAGGAGCACAATTTATGGTAGCCGGCCTCCGTGTCGTTTTGTGAGTTTACGCTTCTATCAACAGCGCGTTTTCCCGAGTTTTCCAGTTCAGCGGTTGAGGGCTCCGGACGCAACGTCAATGAAGGGCACTGAGTACATGCAGACAAAGAGGGAACCATCCTCATTGTATTCCGTACGTACCTGCAGGCCGCTTTTCATCCATTGGTCCCATTCAACAATGCCGTCATCTTCCTCGGTCCGGAGAGGCGTCCCGAACCCTCGTAAAGCTTCGTGACGGTTGTGAATTGGGCCGGGGCTGAAAGGGAAAGGACCGACATAGGCCTTACGCACCTTGTTGGCGTTGCCGTGGGCAAAGATGGCTGACAAGATCGCTTTGCCATCATTCTTGGGCGCTCCGAACCTGCTTTTGTAGTCAGTATGAAAATAGAAGGCGAGCTCAATACCCAACGAATTTAGCTCGCAATGCCCAGTGCCGGCGCCGCGCTGCACCCGCCCCGGCATCACAGAGATGTCGAATCCGACAGACGCCAACAGGTCGGCCAGTTCCCTGTTTTGTTCGGAGGAACCCAGATACGGTAAAAGCTTATCGAGGGTCATATGTTCTCAGCACATTTGCGATTGAAAAGAATTCGATGATTGATTGAAAAATTATCCACACTGGTGAGTTATGCCCACCATGATGATCAGACACGCAAATCTTGCCGTGTCCTGCGGCATCTATAGTCGCAGTACGGAAGATTGTGGTTACCCTCGGTGGCCCGAGGTTTCGGACAAGCTTTTCGCTCCATTGAACGGACGATATGACATTTCCGACAGCCATGAAAGAAAGTGACGTGCGGCCTCGGTCTGGCGACGCCGTTTGGGAATGACAACGAAATATGCGTTCCGCGTCTTTACCGTCGCTTCCGTGACCCGGACCAACCGACCTTGAAGCAGGAGATCCTCGACAAGATGTCTCCAGCCCAGGGCGATACCCTGTCCGTTCAGGGCCGCGTAGATGGCCTCGGTGTAGAAGCTGCATCGCAATCCGAGTGTCTTTTTCGGCATTTCGACCGAAAACGCGGCCAGAAACTCGCTCCAACCGGTCCATGTCGGATCATCTGTCGCATTTGAAATCAGGGGATGGCCGATCAGATCCGATATGTTTTCGATATTGCCAGCGGCATTCGCGAAATCAGGGCTGCAAATCGGAAAAATCTCGTCTTCGAACAGCATCTCGGCCACGCCGTCGGACCACATACCGCTACCGAAGCGGATCGCCATGTCGAAGTCACTCGACTCGATATTCGGCATCGTGTCCTGGCTGACTATGCGCAGACTGATCTCAGGATGCCGCTTGGAAAACTCCGAAATTCTCGGCAACAGCCAGAAATGTGAAAATCCCACGGAAGCAGCGATGGTGAGCTCCGTGACGTGATCCTCTTTCGTGACCTCCAGAACGGACGCCGCAATGAGATCGAAAGCATCCTGCGCAGCCGTTGCCAGCGTCTTGCCTTTTTCGGTCAGTTCAATCTTTCTGTGAAGTCTTACGAAAAGCGGAAAGCCAAGCAGCTCTTCCAATAGGTGGATTTGCCGACTTATGGCTGCCTGGGTAACACCAAGCTCACTGGCCGCCTTGGTAAAACTGGCGAGCCGGGCCGCTGCCTCGAACGAGGTCAGAGCAGTAAGTGGGGGAAGTTTTCGCCTCAGCGCCACCGTTGGATGTCCTTGTTTTCGTCATATGGTTTTAGCATTACATAAGGTTATGGCAACGCTCATTATTTATGCCGTTGAACTGCTGCTCTCCAGCAAGCAATCTCATGCGACCGATCAGATAAGGTGAGATTATGCTCAACAAATTCCCATCGTCGATTACCGCCTCATTGGACCAACGCGCCGACGGCCACTCCCTTCCAGCGGGGCTGTACACCAGGGATGACGTGTTCCAGGCGGACCTAGACGTCTTCTTTGCGAACCACTGGATTTACGTTGGCCTAGAATGCGACGTGCCCGAAGCTGGCGACGCGGTCGTTATCGATATCGGCAACACCAGCCTCATCATTCTGCGGGACGACGACAACGAAATCCGCGTCGTTCGGAACGTCTGCCGTCATCGTGGCTCCAGAATCCTCGACCCAGGCCCGACCGTTATTTCCAAGCTCGTTTGTCCGTATCACCAGTGGACCTACGAACTCACAGGCGAACTGAGCTACGCCCCGCATATGGGCAAGGATTTCGACAAGAGCTGCAAAAGCCTGAAGGCGGTCAACTTCAAATCGATTGGCGGCTTGATCTATATCTGTCTTTCGGACAATCCGCCCGAGGATATCGCCGACCTCGAGCAGGCCATGCTCGAGCGACTGGCTCCTTACGATATTCCCAATGCCAAGATCGCGCATCAGATGGACGTTATCGAGAAGGGTAACTGGAAGCTCACGATCGAGAACAATCGGGAGTGCTACCACTGCTCGGCCAACCATCCTGAACTCTGCGTTTCCTTCGTCGATCTCGACTTCGGTTACGATCCCGAAAGCCTGAGCCCCGAAGACCGCGAACAGGCCGAGGCCCATTTCGCGATGTATGAGGCCCGCACGAAGGCATGGGAAGAAGAGGGCTTTCCCTCGGCCGCCATCGAACATATGAGGAACTGCGAAACCAACTTCCGGACCCAGCGCCTCATCATCGCCGGTGCGGGTGAGTCCCAGACCGAGGATGCCACGGCCGCGTCTTCAAAGCTCATCGGACACATGACCCGCAAGGACCTCGGCGATATGCATCTCTGGGGTCACAACAGCTGGAACCACTTCATGGGCGACCATGCGGTGACCGCCATCGTAATCCCGTTGTCTGCCGATACGACGCTCGTGAGGACGAAGTGGCTCGTCCACAAGGACGCCGTCGAGGGCATCGACTACGATCTCCATAAATTGACCCACGTATGGATCGAAACCACCAACCAGGATGCTGATCTCGTCGCGCGTTCGCATTCCGGCATACAGGACCCCGCCTATGAACCGGGCCCTTATTCCAGGTTCAGCGAAGTCGCGCTGAACGATTTCGGCACCTGGTATGTCGAACGGATGCGCGCCCATGGCTACTGAGCAGTTGTCAATAGCGAGCAAAGCCATTTCCGACACATGGAACCCGGAAACCGACGACAGGCTCGTCTGCATCGACGTCCATGACGAAACGCATGACGTGAAGAGCTTCACATTCGTGTCGCCGGATCGAAAGCGGTTTTCGTTCAGCGCCGGTCAGTATTTCATGTTCGAACTCGGCCTCGAAAACGAGGCGGACGGCCGCTGTTACAGCATCTCGTCCTCCCCCTTCCGGACAAACGCTATCACCATTACGGTGAAACGCGTTCCCGGAGGTAAGATATCGAACTGGCTGCACGACAACCTCGTGCCGAACACGGTCGTCAAGGCCTCAGGGCCTCTTGGTCGGTTCGTAAGACCGTTGGCCAAGAAGTATCTATTTCTTTCCGGTGGATCAGGCATTACGCCGGTCATGTCCATGGCGCGGGAATTCGCGGATGCGGCGGAGCCGATCGACATCGTTTTCGTCCATGCCGGGAGGACACCGAAGGACTTCGTTTTCCGAAACGAGCTTTCCCATCTCGCGGAACGGACGAAAGGCTTCCGGCTGCTGCTTCTGCCGGAAGACATCGCAAATGAGCGGTCGTGGCCCGGTATGACGGGCCGCATATCGAAGGAACTGCTTTCGCTGGCCGTTCCGGACATCGCGGATCGCGTCGTGATGTGCTGTGGGCCTGCTCCGTTCATGCGCGCCGCCAAGAGCATCAGCCTGGAAGTCGGGGTGCCTGCCGAGAACTACCACGAGGAGAGCTTCGATGCCGCGGTGATCGAGGAAGCGCCTCCGCCGATCGTCGATGCGGTCGAGACACAGACTTTCAGCGTTCAATTTTCGAAGCAGGGTAAATCGGTCGACGTTCGCGCCGACCAGACTGTCCTTTCCTGTGCAAAGAAGGCCGGGGTAAGAATACCGTCGTCCTGTGCGAACGGAATTTGCGGGACTTGCAAGTCGAAGCTCACAAGCGGAGCCGTCGATATGAAGCACGACGGCGGTATCCGGCAAAGGGAGATCGACGCGGGTTTCTTTCTACCCTGCTGCTCGAAACCTCTCAGCGATCTCGTAATCGACCGCTAAAGGCACCGCGGAAGCTCGGCGATCTGACCAAACCTCCGTGTTCAAGGATGCGCCACTTTCGCTCTTTATTAGGGCTCACTTGCGGTCGTCAAATCGCGGTGAAGCCGTTGTCGACAAACAGGTGGGCGCCGTTGACAAAGCGGGATTCATCGCTGGCGAGATAGAGCGCGGCCTGCGCCACATCCTCGGGTTCACCGATGCGGCCCTGTTGGGCGGCGATGGCGGCCTCCGAAACGTCGACGCCCAGAGCCTGCAACTCGGAAACCTCCCGCAGACCATGCGGCGTTCTGATGAAACCCGGGCACACCGCATTGCAGCGGATGTTGCGGTCGCGAAACTCGACGCCGATCGCCCGAGCGAACATATGAACAGCACCCTTCGTGGTGTCGTAGAGGACTTCCATCGGCGTCGCGGCCACGGCGGAAATCGACGACGTGCAAACGATCGAGCCACCGCCCGCGGCGATCATTCCCGGCAGCACTGCCCGCGTCATCAGAAACATGGAGCGGACATTGACCGCGTGCAGCCAGTCCCACTCCTGAACCGTCGTTTCCAGGAACGGCTTGATGACAATCGTTCCCGCGTGATTGAACAATACGGTGACCGCGCCGAATGCAGCTTCCGCTCCTTTCACCGCGTCGGCAACTGCCGCCTCGTCAGAGACATCCGCCACCCAGTGCGCAGCTACGCCTCCGGCACCGCGAATGTCTTCGACGGTTTGCGCGGCGGCGTCGCCATTCCGGTCGATGATCGCGACCTTCGCGCCCTCCTGCGCGAACAGTCGGGAAGCTGCCGCTCCCATACCCGTCGCCCCACCGGAAATGATTGCAATCTTGCCTTTTAATCTATCCGTCATGCCCTTGCCTCACCTATCACGATTTTCACAATATTCTTGCGGACGTCAGCGATATCACTTTGATCGGCATTGAGCAGACGCAGATCGGCATGGCGGCCGCTTTTGCCGATCGCCTGATAATGCAGGTTGGCAATATGCAACGGTCCGTCCGGTCGATCCTGGCGATCATGCCGTGGTCGCTCGCGTTTTCGTCCAGCTCATCTCAACGCTCGGTGTTCAAAGCCCTGCCCCGTGGGCTGCTCGCTCCAGCTCCTCACGAAAATCCGGGTGGGCGAGCCCGATCAGCGCCCTTGCTCGCTCGGCCACGGACTTGCCCTTGAGGTTCGCCCATCCATACTCAGTCACAACGATATGCGTGTCGTTGCGCGATGTTGTCACCGGTCCCGTCAGCGCCGGAACGATGCGCGAGAGCGTACCTTTCGCCGCTGTGGAATGACAGGCGATGATCGAACGACCGCCCCGCGAGGCATAGGCGCCGCGCACGAAATCAACCTGGCCCCCGGATGCACTGAACTGCCTTCCATTCATGAACTCCGAATTGCATGCGCCGTTCAGATCAATCTGTAGCGTCGCGTTGACCGATACCACCCGGTCATTCTGCGCGATGACGAAGGGATTGTTCACATAGTCGACCGGATAGGCCTCAACCTCCGGGTTGTCGTTCAGGAAGTCGTAAAGCGCCTGATCTCCAAGTGCAAAGGTGAAGATCGACCGCCCGGCATGGGTCTGCTTGCGGCTGTTATCGACCACGCCCGCCTTGACTAGCCTGGCGAGACCCGGCGTCATCATTTCCGTATGAATGCCAAGATGGCGATGCCCTGAAAGCCCAGAGCATACCGCGTCAGGTAAAGCGCCAATACCCATTTGGAGGCAGTCACCATCGTCTACCAGGCCCGCGATGATCGCCCCGATGGCGTCATCCACTTCATTGCGCGGGGCCGCAGGCAAGATCGGCAGGCTGACATCGTTTTCAACCAGCGCCGTCACGCTTGACACGGGGATCATGCAATCGCCCCGCACATAGGGCATGTTGCGATTGACCTCGAGGATCAGCCGAATTCCAGGCTTTCGCGATACCGTGAGCGCATAGTCGGTACTGGCGCCAAGGCTGAAATTGCCATCCGCGTCCATCGGCGAGACGGTTGCAATCAACGTGTCCACACCGACATGCTCGACCATTGAGCGCGGCACCTGGCTGAAATGACAGGGTACAAAGTCGACGGCAGGCAACGCCTCCGCCGATCGCCTCTTGTCAAGCGCACGCTCCACGCCCCCATGAAAGTAACTCATGGGGGTGATCCGGTCGCGCAGGTCGAAATCGAATACGCTCGTTCCCGCGACGCCAGTGCAAAGGAGATAATGGAGTCGCACATCTTCTATGGCTCTCGCCCTGGCCCGTTCGGCAAACGCCGCCAAAATGGCGGGTGGCTGACCGGCAGCCAGTGGCATCGCGACCTTCGCCCCGGACGGAATCATCGTGACCGCCCCGTTCGCGGACGTCAGCCGGTCGCGATACAGCCTCTGATGGATCGTCGTCATTGGGTCCTCCTCCCAGCGCACTTTTCAGAACAAATCAGCATCCACTTCCATGATCACATCATCACCGGCATTCGCGACCGTTGCCAGCGCTTTCGTCTGCCGCAGAGCGTTCCGTCGCCAGCTTGCCCGCCCCTGTCGAAGGCCTCGGATGCTGCGTGGAACAAACGCAATCATCATTGCTGTTAATATACAACATATGATTGAATAATCATTTCATCATGGACAATTATTAAGTATTTTCGAAAATAGAAAATTTCCTTCCAAGTCGCTTCCGATAGTACTGTTATTGAGTTGAGGGGCGTCAGCCACAATGCGGGCCGACAAGTACAAGAGCAACTTCCTGCTTTTTAGCAGTGAAGCGCGTTCTGTCTTTGGGTTGGGCAAATGAAAATTGACGAGCAGCTGGATACTGGACCTTCGGGAAGAGATTGTTACGCAGACGACGTCGGAAGCTTTGCTCGACAAGGCGGCTGCGCTACTGGACCCGATCTCCTCCGCCAGAACTCTTGGATCGCAGGCAAAAATGCTGTCCGGCACTATATCGATGAGCCTGCGATACTGACTGGTTGGCGTCCATCATTTGAAGCTAACAACCAACGCCTACCAGCGCGCGTGTAATCGTACTTAAACGCTGTACGACCGCACTCTACGGCCGGCTCCAGCTGAAGTGCTGCGGAGTAAGACGATGACTCCGCATCCAGCTCTGTTACCGAACTCGCCAGGATCAATCCAATCAGAACGACCCCAATCACGGCGAGGTCCGCAATGCAGCGCGAGCCGATGTCGGAAATTTTGTCGACGCAGCGATCGACGTAGTCGGGATTATGATCTTTTTGCATCTTTATCTCCTTTTTCGCATGGGCGCGCGCGGTCAAAGGCTACTTTGCCGCTACGGACGCGCCCGATTGTTCGACAGCAGGATTCGAGATGGTTGAATGTCCCTTGAAGATGCGGCGGACCGCAACGAACAGAACCGGGATGATGAATATTCCGAGGAAGGTCGCGGAAATCATGCCGCCCATGACACCGATGCCGATCGAGTTCTGACTGCCGGATCCCGCTCCATCGGCGGTGGCCAACGGCAATACGCCAAGAATGAAGGCAAAGGACGTCATCAGGATCGGACGCAGCCTTTGCCGCGCAGCTTCAAGAGTGGCCTCGATCAGCGGCTTGCCGGCACTCTGCTGGGCGATGGCAAACTCGACGATCAGGATCGCATTCTTGGCGGCGAGCCCTATCGTCGTTAGCAATCCGACCTTGAAGTAGACGTCGTTCGCCTGGCCGAAAACCGTCGCGGCCACGAGCGCGCCGAATACGCCCACGGGGATGGCAAGCATGACCGCGAACGGAATGGACCAGCTTTCATAAAGCGCTGCCAAGGCCAGAAAGACGACAAGAACCGAAATGATGTAGAGCTGGAGCGCCTGATCACCCGACAGCCGTTCCTGCGCCGAAAGGCTTGTCCACTCATGCGAGAAGTCGCCAGGCAATTGCTGCATCAACCGGTCGATTTCATTCATTGCCTGTCCCGAGCTTGCGCCAGCCGCGGCCGCGCCTTGGATCTGGACGGCAGATGCGCCGTTGTAGCGCTCGAGCCTTGGCGAGCCATAGTTCCAATGTCCGCTGGCAAAGGCCGAGAAGGGCACCATGTCGCCGCGACTATTGCGCACGAACCAGCGGTCGAAATCCGAAGGCTGCATCCGGAAACTCTTATCCGCCTGCACATAGACGCGTTTCACGCGCCCACGATCGACGAAGTCGTTGACATAGGTGCCTCCCCAAGCGGTCGACAGCGTGGAATTGATATCGTCAAGACTAAGCCCGAGAGCGCTCGCCCGGCCCTGATCGATGGAAACCGCATATTGAGGCGTATCCTCCTGGCCGTTGGGGCGGGTACCGGTCAGCTGCGCGTTCTGGGATGCAAGGCCGAGCAACTGGTTGCGGGCGGCCATTAAGGCATCGTGCCCGACGCTTTCCGTATCGCGGATGAAGAAGTCGAACCCATTGGAATTGCCAAAACCCGGCACCGCCGGCGGTGCGAGAGCGATGACGCGCGCATCGCGGATATTGCCGAATGCCGTCATGGCGCGTGCCGCAATGGCTTGCGCCGTGGACTCCGGCGTCGTTCGCTCCCCGAAATCCTTCAGATCGATAAAGGCGATGGCGAGGTTTTGTCCCTGACCGCTGAAGTTGAAGCCGATCGTGCCAAACACGCCCTGCACATTCTGCTTCTCGTCAGTCAGGAAATGCTGAATGACCGTGTCGAGCACCCGGCCGGTCCTGTCGGCTGTCGCGCCCGGCGGAAGCTGGATCGTGGCAAAGAGGCGGCCTTGATCTTCCTCGGGAAGAAAAGCCGTCGGCAGCCGGTTCATCAGAACACCAGTGACCGCCGAGACCGCCACGAACAGGATTATCGCCACGGACATCCGCTTTATCAAAACGCTGACACCGCCTTGGTAAAGCCGGGTGCTGCGCTCGAAGCCGCGATTGAACAAGCGGAAGGCAATCCGTTTCGGCACATGGGCTTGCGGCTTGCGCAGTATCGTCGCGCACAGCGCCGGCGTCAGAATAAGGGCCACCAAGGCGGACAGGACCATCGCCGACACGATCGTCACCGAAAATTGGCGATAGATGACACCGACCGAACCGGAAAAGAAGGCCATCGGAATGAACACGGCTGACAGCACCGTGGTGATGCCAACGAGTGCGCCGCTGATTTCCTGCATCGAGCGGATTGTGGCTTCGCGGGGGCTGAGGCCCTCCTCTTCCATAACCCGTTCGACGTTCTCGACAACAACGATGGCATCGTCCACCAGGAGCCCGATGGCCAAAACCATGCCGAACATCGTCAGCGTGTTGATCGAATAGCCGAATATTGCGAGGATCCCGAAGGTCCCCAGCAGCACGACGGGCACGGCGAGCGTCGGGATCAGTGTCGCTCTCAGATTCTGGAGAAAGACATACATCACGATGAACACCAGCACGATGGCTTCGAGCAGCGTCTTGATGACGCCTTCAATCGAGAGCCGGACGAAAGGCGCCGTGTCATAGGGATATTCGACCTGAACATTCGCGGGAAAGCGGCTGCTCAGCCTCTCGATCGCTCCCTTCACCGCATCCGCTGTATCGATGGCGTTGGCTCCGGTCGCGAGGTTGAAGGCGATGCCGGCGGCGGGATGAGTGTCGTAGATACCGGTTGTGGTGTAGCTCTCGGCGCCCAGCTCCACAGATGCGACATCCTTCAGCTGCACCAGCGCGCCATCTTCCTCGCTTTTGAGAATGATCGCCTCGAACTGCTCCTTGGTCTGCAATCTGCTGCCCGCCGTCACGGTGGCATTGATTTGCTGTCCCAGCTGCTGCGGTAGGGCTCCCAACTGACCCGCCGACACCTGAGCGTTCTGGGCCTGGATGGCATTGCTGACGTCGTTTACGATCAAATCGTATTTTGCCAACTTGTCGGGATCGACCCAGATGCGCATGGCGTAGCGCGAACCGAAAATCTGAGTGTCGCCCACCCCCGGTATGCGGCGCAGCGTATCGTTCATCGACGTATCGATGTAATCCGCGAGATCGTTTGCCGTCAGCCGGTCGTCCGTCGAAACGAAGGAGGCGACCAGGAAGAAGCTCGACGTCGACTTGGAGACGGTGATGCCCGTGTTCTGCACGACCTGGGGCAGCCGCGCTTCGACGAGCTGGAGGTTGTTCTGCACCTGCATCTGCGCGACATCCGGGTTCGCCGTGCTGGTGAATGTCAGCGAAATCGACGCCTGCCCCGTCGAGGTCGATGTGGAGGTGATGTAATCGAGATTGTCGATGCCCGTCATTCCCTGCTCGATAACCTTCGTTACCGAATTCTCGACGGTCTGCGCGTCCGCGCCGGGATAGTTTGCGGTGATCCGCACCGTGGTAGGCGCGATCTGGGGATATTGCGAGACCGACAGCCTGGCAATCGACAGCGCACCCGCCAACATCACGGCGACCGCAATTACCCAGGCGAAAATTGGTCGATCAATAAAAAAGCGAGACATTGTACTACCTTACCGTGTGGCGGTGCCGGAAGTGTCACTGGACGACCGATCCGCCGTCGCCTGATTGGATTGCGTTTCGACGGCGTGGACTTCACCGGTCCTTTCATCGACGCTGACAGCACTCACCTCGACCTCTTGGCCGACCTGCGCTTTCTGCAGCCCGTCGATGACGATGCGGTCGCCGGCGGCGACCCCGGCGTTGACGAGCCAGTTGTTTCCGACGGTCCGATCGACCGCCAGAACGCGCTCCTCTATCTTGCTGTCCAGGGTTACAAACCTGGCGGTAGCCTCTCCCCGGGCGTTCCGCGAAACGGCCCGTTGCGGCACCAGAAGCCCGTCCTGGATGACCCCTTCCTCGACGATGGCACGAACGTACATGCCGGGCATCAGTAGTCTATCGGGGTTTGGAAAGATGGCGCGGATGGACACGGTTCCGGCACTGGCCGATACGGAGGAATCGAGAAATTGCAGCTTTCCAGGATTGGGATAGCGGCTCCCGTCTTCAAGCAGCAGCTCCACCGTGACAAATTCGCCATTTGTCTTCATCCGGCCGCCCGCAAGTGCCTTTCTCAGCCGGAGAATGTTGGCGCTGGATTGCACGACATCCACATTGATGAGATTCAACTGACGGATCGTGGCCAATGCCTGTGCTTGATCGGCCGTAACGAGCGCGCCGGGCGTAACGCTCGATGCATCGATCCGGCCGTCGATCGGCGCACGGATCTTCGTGTATCCGAGATTGATGCGGGCCGTTTCCAGCGCTGCATTTGCGGCGGCGACATCCGCCTCGGCTTGCACCAGTGCCGTCTGCGCATCATCGAAATCCTGCTTGCTGACGGCATTTTGCCTGCTGAGGCTCATGAAGCGATCAAGCCGCCCCCGGGCGCTTGGAACCGCACCGTTTGCCCGCTTGAGTGCGGCATCGGCATTTCGATATGTCGCTTCGAAGGGCGTGGGATCGAGTTCATAGAGAACGTCGCCCGCCTTGACCTCCCCGCCCTCCTGAAAGTTACGGCTTTGGACGATCCCGCTCACTCTCGGCCGAATTTCAGCCATGAGGAACGCGCTCGTCCGTCCGGGCAGTTCAGCGACCAGGGTAACGCTCCTGGATTCCAGCGTCTGTGCACCAATCGCCGGCTTCGGCGGAGCTTGGCGTTGCTGCGCGGTCTGTTGATCGCTGCAAGTCGTGAGGCTTGCAATAATGGCGGCTCCGAAAGCGGCCCGCAAAACTAAATTTGGCACGATTGCCCTCATAAAAAATTTGATTGGGAGGGCCTGTGGTCTGGAAATCCACAACGCCTTGGCCCGGAGCAGCACGAACTTGCTTGTCAAAGTTCGAATGTTCTCAGGCTATGCGCCGTCTGTCGCAGAGTTGTGCCAACATCCCACGGAGTGTGTATCAATTTGTATCCGATTGAGCGGCGCCGGCAGTTCCGGAGACATTTTTATACAATTTTTCAGATGTCGAGCTCGCCCTAAAGAGTATAGTCGTTCTGTTTTCCAACTAGGGATAGAGACGCCCGGCCATGCACAATGAGCCTCACATCATTGTCGTTGACGACCATCGCGATATTCGTGACTTGGTGGGTGCCTATCTTTCGCAACACGGCTATCGGGTGAGCGTCGCCGATAGCGGCGCGGCGCTGCGAAAGTCACTGGAGCGTGGCGCCCCCGACCTCATCATTCTCGATATCATGATGCCGGGGGAGGACGGGCTTTCTGTCTGTCGGCAAATTCGTACCAGTGCCGAATTACCCATCATATTCCTGACGGCCATGACGGATGACACCGATCGGATCATCGGATTGGAGTTGGGAGCGGACGACTATCTGGTGAAACCGTTCAACCCACGCGAGTTGCTCGCACGGGTGCGCGCCGTGTTGCGCCGGACCTCCAGCGTGCCATATGCGCGCGAGACGCCGAAAGATCAGATTATTCGCTTCAACGGATGGCGGCTTCACGCCAAGCGAAGGGAATTGCAAGCCAGCGACGGCCTCGGCGTGGCGTTGAGCACTGCGGAATACCGGCTTTTGAAAGTGTTTCTGGACCATCCTTTCATGGTCCTCACCCGCGAACAATTGCTTGATCTGACTGTGGGGCGCATAGCCGATCCCTTTGACCGCAGCATCGACAATCAGGTCAGCCGCCTACGAAAGAAAATCGAGCCGGACCCGAAGAATCCCACCATCATCCAGACCCATTGGGGCGGCGGCTACAGTCTGGCAGTTGAAGTCGAGGTGCTATGACCTCCTGGTGGAAAAAAAGTCTCGCGGGCCAGTTTATCGGCTTCGTGCTGGCAGCGTTGCTGGCCGGGCAAACCATCGCGTTTCTCATTTCGTCCAATCAGCGCGAAGCCGCGATACGGCAGGCAATTGAAGGTGACTTCGTCAGCAGAACGGCCGCCTTGTCGAGCGTGCTTGAAAAGCTTCCCGTCCAGATGCGGCATGACGTGCTGCTCGGGAATTCGACAGGCTATGCACGTTTCTGGATTTCAGCAACAAATCCGCAGTTGGATGCGGGGGCATGGTATCGCGTCGCGCAAGCCTATCTCAGCCAGCGCATCGCTGAACTTATCGCCAACAATGGCGCCGCCGACGCCGCCATCCTGGCTGCGGCTGAAAAAAGCCGTGTTGGCAACGAAGACCCTCAGCTTTCGAACTGGGCGCCGCTCCGATCCAGCCTTTGGCAGAATGATTCCGACACCGTACATTTCTTGCACTTCTCGGACGGCGAGGGGATGGGAATCGCGAAGCAGCTGAACGATGGAACTTGGCTGAATGCCGCTTATTACAAACCAACACCACCAGATATGCTGACCTCGCAGTCACTGCTCTCCATAGGGATCACGGCTGCGGTCCTGAGCCTGATCGGGATTCTAATTGCAAATCGCATTGCGCGTCCATTGCGGGATCTTGCCTTATCGGCGGAGGCTCTCGGCAGGGGCGAGATCGTTGCGCTTTCTCCGCCCAAAGGGCCGGACGACATCCGCCAGCTATACGAATCCTTTGATCGGATGCAGCTGAGATTACGCCGCTTCATCGACGATCGAACGCGGATGCTTGCCGCCATCGGACATGACCTGCGAACGCCGCTGACGACGTTGCGCCTGCGTGCCGAATTCGTGAAAGATCCCGAGCTCCAGCAGAAAATACTCGCGACCGTCGATGAAATGCAGATGATGACGGAGGAAACCCTCTCGTTTGTGCGCAGCGAAGCCGCGTCGGAAGAAACCCGCACGATCGACGTTGCAGCGCTTCTCGGCAGCCTTTGCGACGATCTTGCCGAGCTCGGCCACGATGTGAGCTTCTCGGAGACCGATAGAATTAGCTATCGTTGTCGCCCCGATAATCTTAAGCGGGCGGTGCGGAACCTCATCGAGAACGCTCTGCGCTACGCCGGCAATGCTTCGGTCAGCATTCAAACCTCTCAGACGTCGATCGCAATACTGGTTGACGACGACGGACCGGGTATTCCAGCCTCCGAATGCGAACAGGTTTTTGCCCCGTTCTACAGGATCGAACATTCCCGCAATCGAGAAACGGGCGGGGTCGGCCTGGGGCTATCCATTGCAAGAGCGATCGTTCGCCATCATGGCGGCGACATCGTCTTGTCACCGAACAATCCCGGACTGCGAGCGGCTGTCGTCTTGCCGTTACTGTAACAAACGGTCGCTGCGGATCCATGTTTCCATGAGCCTCGTCGTCTTCGCGGGACGGTGCAACGCTGGCATATGCCGAAAACTCTAATCCCGGCCGCAACTCCCATTCAACGTCGGGGCGGCAAGCCGGCCACCTTGGCTCCCGAAATTTGTTGAGGCGTTCAATGCAACGAGACAATAGCTTTTTGTCACGGCCTATCCGTGATCGAGTCGGCTGAGACGAATGCTGACATTTACAGCTTCATCCATGAGTTGCGGGATCACTATCAGATAGCGAACATCATCTATCATGGGCTGAATCTCCCCGGTCCGGAGGCGTATATCGTTCTGGCAACCTGTGACCCCATATGGGTGAAATAGTATCTCGACCATCAGATGGTTGACACCGATCCGATCATACGATCCGCTCGATGCGGCCTGTCAATTGGACCGACGTCGAGCGGAGGCAAGAAGCGCCGAACGGAATTACTGAAGCGAGGTGGCCACTGCGGGCTGCAATTTTACAATGAGATCATCGGCACCCTTTTGGATTCCGACTTTGGACGCCCCCAGCGGTCCCAAGCTTGCTCCCACATTGAGCGCACCAGGATACTGCTTCGAAACGTAGGCCAAGAGCAGTTTGTTGGTGGCGCTGTCGTATAATTCGACAGAGTAATTGACGGAGCCGCTGAGTGTCCCTTCTTTTCCACGGGCCGCCTGAACGCTGTTGACCGCCAGCCCGAGGGGCATAATTTTTGCTGCCGTGGAGAGAACCGGCGCGTTCGACTTCGCGCCTGTCAATGTCAGTCTGAGCCTTAGCGTGGCAGGACCTGGTATCGAGGTCAGCGCGTATTTTGACTTCAACCGGTTTTCGAATGTGTCTTTCATATAGGAAGCAAGAGCGATCTTGTCTTTGTCGCTTGTATTGCCAAACTGGTGATCGCGATCTCTGTAAATTGCGACAGGCTCGACGATCACCGCGGAGTAGGCCCTGAAATTCACACCGCCACCGGAATAGAGCAGTGGAACTTTTCCATCCTTGTTGTGCGTGTTCACAGATAGTTGTCTGGAAGAGGCGATGCCTTGGTAGGCCACCGGATCGGTGCTAGCGCAGCCAGCCGAGACGGCCGTTAGCGCAACCAAAGCAGCACGGAAAAAACCCAGAAAATTTACTGGCATGAGAAACTCCTGATGGGACAATGAATGAGTTTTGGAGGCACCTGGGGGCAAAAACTTGCGCGGCCAGGCGAAAGAGAAAGACGTCGCGACATCCGCGATCTGCCTTGATATGCGATGCTCAGATAGCGTGGCGGTCCGCCTGATTGCTTTCAGGGGACGATAATCGACACCGGAAGAAGGCCGCTTTCGCGGAGATATTCGACTAGTTCGGAAAAAGGGATCATGGCCAGAATGAAAAGAGCGTCTCGGATCGTCGCCAGCAGCGCTTTTCGAGAAATGGCGTGGGCCTGTCCCCACTTGAACATAGAGACATCCGGCCAGAACAATGGTGTGCGACGGGCATATTCCGCGTATTGTTCGCCGAACAGATGCGCCAAGTATAGTGCTTCCCGTTTCGCCGTATATCTGAACACGATGTAGGCGAGCAGCGTGAAAATCGCCGTGGCGAGCAGGCTTCCAAACACCAGGCAGACGCCGCTGATCGTAATCAGGGAAAAGAGATAAAGAGGATTGCGGGTGACCGAATATGGCCCCTCGGTCACAAGCTCCAAATTTTTCAGGCCGCCAACATAGACGATCGACCAGATCCGACCGATGACGCCAAACGCAATCAGTAATGTTCCCATCTGGGCGAACAGCGCCAGAGCGAGGCTTCCGAGGGGGAAGATCGGACCGGCAACAAGATGGAAAGTGATAAACGCGGCAGTGAGTGCCCAAAGCGCCCAGATTCGCGACTTTTGCTTGAAAGGTCGATCAGACGATGTCATGAAAATGGCCATTGTTTTCAGCTCTATAGTGTTCAAATAACGACACAGACGCCGGCACGCGCGATTTCGCGGCCGCAGCCGTGCCCGATGACGCTTTGCACTCTTGCAATTCGATCTACGGGTTCGTTGGCTGCCTTGGCAGGCCAGCAGCCTTTGCCAGGTATTGAAGATCGTAGTATTTCTCGACATCCGTCAGCACCTTGCGCGGCTCCCCATACTCGCTCCGCAAGGCCAGCACGGTTTTTATTCCCGCCATGTCGAGGTCACCTGTCCGGTTGATCCCCTTTTCGGGGTGCAGAAGGATTTCGTAGGTCACGTCGGCAAACGTCTCCGACATATTCGGCATATTCCGACGCAGGATTACGATAGCCTCAGCCTTGTTGGCCGGCTCATAGAGCCAGTCGAGAGCGGTAAGATATGCGCGTATATAGCCGACGAGTGCCGCCTCGTTGTCGTTCGCCCAGCTTCGACGCACGGAGAAGGCCGTGCCCTGATAGCGGCCAAGAACATCGTCGGCATCGGCCAGCAGATTGAAGCCTCTGACTTGCGCGGCCGCGTGCATCGGCGAGATCAGGAGCGTGCCTGACTGCCGTTTCTCCATTAGCGCCTGGAAACGCTCCTGCAACCCGCCGACGCTGACGAATTCCACATCGGAGAACTTGAGCCCGCCTTTTTCCAGCAGCTTACGCAGTACGAACGCATAGCCGGTCGTGACGGCGTCAACGGAGAGCTGCTTTCCCTTGAGATCCGCATAGCTCTTCACCTCCGGCACAGTTACGAGCTGCAGAAAGCCGTGGTTGCCGGCGCCCATGAAGGCAAAGATGTCGGGCGTCTCTTTTGTCGGCGCTTCGCCCTGCCCTTCCATATAAGCGATCACATTGTCGATCCCTGCCATGGCGATGTCGAACCTGCCGTCGATAAGGCCGGTCATCAGAAACTCCGAGTTCGGCGTCGGCGTCAGCGTCACCGCGATACCGTTGCGATCGAAATATCCTTTCTCTTGCGCCGCCCAGATCGGCCAGTTGTGGGGGCTCGGAAACGCAATCACCGATATCGATTTCGGTTGCTCGGCGGCGGCGGCCCCGGCGCTCTCAAGCGCGGCATATAAGGATGCCACACCAAAAAATGCGGTCGCCGTTGAAAATAGCATCGCTCTCTTCCACGTTTGCTTGATGCTCACTCGCGGAGATCTTATTGGCCATATTCCGGATGTTGTGCCCAGTAAGCGTCTCATTGAGCCGAATCGTGCGACCCTCGGCGCGGCTGGCCGCTGCTCCTCGACGAGGACCGAGCTCAAATAATCAAATGCAAGTCGCATGCCGACGTCTCCGAAAGTTCCGATACCAACGGTTTGCAGCGGGACGATCAAGGAACTGTCAAGACGAGATCAAGATACTGTCCGGAAACGGTGGTATTGTCGTGGCGGCTCGGTTTGGAATTTGCAGACGTCCTCATTGTCAATAATAGTTCTGCCTTCAGCGTCGAGACGGAGGCAGACGAAAGAATTGCAGGGAATAAGCGTGGACAACAGTCTCGTTCTGATCGTTGAGGATGAGCCGGCAATCGCGGAAATACTCGAAGCGTATCTGTCGCGGGACGGCTTTCGAACCGTCCGGGCCAGCGATGGCGAAACCGCCCTTCAGCATCATGCTCAACTGAAGCCCGATATCGTGCTACTCGATGTGCGTATCCCGAAACTCGATGGTTTCGCTGTTTTGAGTCGCCTGCGTCAGACCAGTTCTACGCCTGTCATTATGGTGACGGCTGTCGCCGATGACCTCGACCGCTTGAGCGGCCTGCGTCTTGGCGCCGACGACTATGTCGTCAAACCGTTTAACCCGCAGGAAGTCGTCGCTCGGGTCAGGGCGGTTCTGCGTCGGACCCTGGGAGAACGACAGGATACAATCCAAAGGTTTCGCGCCTTGGAAGTGGATTTCGGCAGCTACTCCGCCGTCATCGACAAGGACGGAAAGCGCGTACCACTGTCTCTGACGTTGAGCGAGTTCCGAATTCTCGCCCATATGATCCGCCATCCGGGCCGGGCTTTTGCGCGGTCCGATATTCTCGACGCCTGCCTGCCCGACAGCGATGCCCTGGTTCGCACTGTGGACATGCATATTTCCAATCTTCGGCGCAAGCTGGAGGATATGGGGCAGAAGGGCTTTTTCCCTGCGGTACGCGGAGTTGGCTACCGTTTCTTCGATCCCGAGTGAAGATGCCTAGATTTTCCAACTTTTCATTGGCCACGGTCACCGCGATTGTAATTGCAACCATGCTCGTTCTCAGCGTCGGCATGACTGGTCTAGGGGTCGGCTGGTATGCCTCCTATATCGAGCAAGGTGCAACGGATAACCTGCCGCCGAGTGCCGAGGCCGCCTTTAGGGATTTGAACGAGGCTGCCGTTCATGACAGGGATGCGCTCAAGATTCTGCTCGATCATATCGAAACGCAGACGGATCTGAGAATTCAACTTTCCATAGTGATTTCCAGCCTGTTTTCCGCTCTGACATGCGCCATCATCGGGATATATCTGGTACGACGGATCGTAAGTCCCCTGGAAGAGCTTACCTCAGCCGCTAAAGCCCTGGAAACGGGAGATTTTTCGGTGCGGGTCGCCGCGTCTCTCAATGGCACCCGTGAAGTATCCAGCCTTGTGGAGAGCTTCAATGCTCTTGCTACGGGTCTTGAGACGATGGAAGAAAGATTGCGTTTCAACAATATGGCGGTCGCGCATGAACTGCGCACGCCGCTGACGATTCTGCGAGGGTCGCTGCAGGGCATGCTCGACGGTGTGTTTCCCATGAGGCGGAAGACCATTTCCGATCTTTTGCTTCAAGTCGAAGGCCTGGCAAGAATTGTCGAGGATTTGCGCACGCTTTCATTGGCAATAGACCAGAAACTCGTGATGCAGCGTCAAAGGCTTGATGTTGCCGAAGTCGTCAAAGCCATTCTTGCATCGGCGAAACCCCTGGTCGACGCATCCGGGTTTCAAGTCGAGACCGATCTTCAGCCGGCCTGGATATCAGCGGACTCGTCCCGTATCCGTCAGGCTGTGCTGGCTCTTTTGGAAAACGCCTGCCGCTATGCAGCAGGCGGTGGTCGGCTGCGTTGCGAAACGGAGCAACTGGCGGATGGAAGCGTCGTCATCCGCGTTCTCGACCGTGGCCCGGGCTTTCCTGAGGATATGCAGGCGGTCGCGGTCAATCCATTTTGGCGGGGCGATCCATCGCGCTCGCGCGCAACTGGCGGAACAGGGCTGGGGCTCTCCGTGGTACGGGCCATAGCAATCGCTCACGGAGGACATCTCGAGCTTGAGAACCGAACGGGCGGCGGTGCGACTGTAGAAATCCACCTGCGGCGAGAATAGGCCGTGATGCGAACCTATTCAAATGACCTTCGCGATTGAGTTGTTGCAGCAATTGCGTCTGTATAGAGCTGTCGGTTCAACATTGCGTATCCTCATGAGCAGGGCGAACAGACCTCGGGCCTGACACCATATTGCCTGGAGGATGACCGGAACTAGCCACAAAACCAGTCGATAAATGCCCGAAGTTTTGGCGACTGAGCCCGTGAAGGGTAATACAGCTGGAACTGGACGGGACGCGGCTCGAATTCTGTCAGGAGTTCGACCAATTCACCTGCTTCGATGGCAGGTATTTCCGTCTCTCTAAAAAGTTGGGCGATGCCGAGGCCCGAGCGAACTGCGAAGTCGAAGTGGTGATTGTCATCGAACACCAGTCGTGGTGACGGATCAAGACGGAATACCTGACCGTCGATATTGAAGGTCAAGGGCACCAATCGCTGGCTCGCCGGAAACCTGTAGCGGATAAGCTGATGGCTTGTGAGATCGTTGGGATGCTGGGGGATGCCAGCGGCTTCCACGTAGGAGCGCGAGGCCAGCACGGAGCGGCGGAGACTTGGACCGATAGCGCGAGCGATCATATCCATCTCCAGGGTATCTGCAAAACGGATGCCCGCGTCGAAACCGCCGGCAACGATATCGGTCAATCGATCATCCGTTGTCAGTTCGACCGCGATGTCCGGGTAGTGCCGGACGAAAGCAGCCAGCCGCGGCAAGATGCAGACCTGAGCCGCCAACCGCGACAGGTTGATCCGCAAATTGCCCGCCGGGCGCTTTTCCACAGTCCGGACCCGGTCGAGTGCGTCCGCGATGTCGCTGAAAGCCCGATCCGTGTTTTGTAGGAGGAGGCGACCGGCCTCGGTCAACCGGACACTACGGCTTGTCCGCTCGAAGAGCCGGGTTCCGACAAGAGATTCGATCTGCCGGATTTTCTGCGACACCGCCGACGGCGTTATCCCCAGCCGGCCAGAGGCGGCGGTAAAGCCGCCTGTCGTTGCGACCATGCGAAACACGGGCAACAGCGAGAAAAGGTCGCTTCCAATTGTTAAGTTCTGCTTCATGGCCTTTGAAGTATGGCCCGCCTTAACTTCACGATCAAGGTGAAATATCTAGTAAACATCCTTGTAAACTGGAGTGACCCATGACCGAAGATTTAACCCCCAAGACACAAAGTCTGCCAAATAACCTGGCGAGCGCGATTGATGTTGCGATCGAAGCCGCACTTGCCGAGGGCCGCATCGCTGGTTGCGTTGTGCTGGTCGCCGAAGATGGCAAGCTTGTTTACGAGCGGGCAGCGGGCCACGCCGACCGCGAGACGGGCAGGCAGATGCAGATCGAAACGCCCTTCCGTTTCGCCTCTGTGACGAAGGCCCTCACAACCATGGCCATGTTGAAGTTGATAGAAGCCGGACGTTTGTCACCCGAAGACAGAGTAACGAAGTATCTTCCGGGGTTTGCGCCTCGTCTCGCCGATAGCTCGATCGCCGACATCAGGATCAGTCACCTGATGTCGCATACGGCCGGCTTGGACTACCGCTCCCAGCAACCTACGGATGGACCTTATGCCCGCGCGGGGGTATCGGATGGCCTTGATGAGAGCCGGGGGTCACTCGACGCAAATCTAGCCCGCGTCGCGAGCGTACCGCTGGACCGGGCGCCTGGCGAAGGCTGGCGCTATTCCGTGGCGACGGATGTTCTCGGCGGCGTCATCGAGGCCGTCACCGGCATGACGCTTCGCGACGCCATCAGCGCCCTGGTATCGGAGCCGCTACAACTGGGTGCGGCGTTTCATTGGCCCGATGAGGATCTTGCCGTCCCTTATCACGACGGCGAACCGGCGCCGGTGCGGATGGCCGTCGGCGTCGAGTTGCCGCAGCGTTACAGCGAGGGGCCGGGCGTTCGTTTCGATCCAGGTCGCATTCGAGACTCGACCGCCTGGCCGTCGGCCGGGGCGGGCATGGCCGGCCGCTCCCGCGATGTGCTGACCCTGCTTGAGGCCTATCGCACCGGCAGTTTCCTGAGCAATGATCTGCGTGAAGCGGCAAGGAAGCCGAGAGTCGGCGCGGAGGCACAAGCGATGGGTCCGGGGTGGGGGTTTTCCTGGCTCGGTGCCGTTCTGATCGACCCGGCGTCTACCGGTAGCCAATGGAGCAGCGGGTCGGTTTCCTGGGGTGGAACCTATGGCAATTGGTGGGGTATCGACTTCGCCAAGAAGAGAAGCGTCATCTCCATGACGAACACGGCCTACGAGGGAATGTCGGGCAGGTTCGCGCAGAGCATCGCGGCGGCGACCTCGATGCCACTCTCGCGGACCAGCGTCATGAAATAGCAATTCTAAAGCGCAGGGATGCAAATGGAAGAATAACGATCACGGCTAGTAGATCGCAGCTCCCGCTTTAACGCATCCCCACGGTGACGGATGTCGCCTCAAACATGTTGAACCGGCGCCGCGCAACAGCACGGCGCCGGTTCGTCAGATGCGGCTAGACGGCGATGGCGGGATAGTCGGTATATCCTTCGGCGCCGCCGCCATAAATGGTCGCCGGATTTACCTCCGTCAGCGGAGCAGTGGTCTTCAGCCTCTCGACAAGATCAGGATTGGCGATGAATGGCCGGCCGAATGAAAAGAGATCAGCCTCGCCCTTCGTAAAGCGCGACGTCGCGAGTTCCAAGTTGTAGCCGTTGTTGGCAATGTAGGTGTTTGCGAATTTGGCCCTAAGCTCTGCGTAATTGAAGGCAGCAGCCTCATGCGGCCCTCCTCGCCCACCTTCGACAACATGGAGATAGGCGACACCCAGCTGGCCCAATTTCTCGGCGATATAGTTGAATTGCGCCTGCGGATCGCTCGATGCGATGCTATTGACCGGCGAGATCCGCACGCCCGTCCGTTGGGCACCGACCTCCGCGGCCACGGCGGTAGCGACCTCCAATATCATCCGCGCCCGACCTTCGACCGAGCCGCCGTAAGCGTCGGTACGCGTGTTGGAACCATCCTTGGCAAACTGTTCCAGCAGATAGCCGTTGGCGCCGTGAACTTCGACACCATCAAAGCCCGCCGCAATTGCGTTGGCGGCGGCGCGACGAAAATCTGCGATGATGCCGGAGATCTCATCAAGTTCGAGCGCGCGAGGTTCGGACACGTCAGCGAACGAATTGTTCACAAAGACCTTGGTCTCGGGCTTGATAGCGGAGGGTGCAACCGGCGCTTGGCCATTCGGCTGCAAATCGACATGCGAAACACGCCCCACATGCCAGAGCTGCAGAAAGATGTGCCCGCCTTTGGCATGCACCGCGTCGGTCACTTTCCGCCACCCGTCGATCTGAGCTTGCGTATAGATACCCGGCGTATCCTGATAGCCCTGCCCCTGCTGCGAAATCTGCGCACCTTCCGATATGATCAGGCCAGCAGTCGCGCGCTGAGAATAGTATTCCACCGCGAGTTCGCTCGCCACGAAGCCAGCGCCAGCTCTGTTGCGGGTCAAGGGGGCCATGACGATACGATTTGCAAGCGTCAGTGCGCCGAGTGTGTAGGGTTCAAAAAGTGCGTTGTCAGTCATTTCGTTTCTTTTCTTTCGTCCGGATTTCAAGGTTCTCTGTCGCGCCTCGGAGTTTCGCGCCGAAGCTCGGCACAGGCCGGCCAGCCTTTGCGGCACGGCCTGTGTCGGTGACGGCGCGTTTCTGCGGGAGGCGTTAGGCGGCGGAGCGATAACGCTCTGCTGCGTGGACCTGTGCAAAGCCCGGGAGCATCGCCTGACGTGCGGCCTGATATGCATCCCATTGGGCGGCATCATGCAGCGGCGGGATGGTGATACCTTCGCGCTTGTCGAAGCCTGCCAGGGCTGCGTCCACGAGTTCGCCCACTTCCATCACGCCCGGAAGCGTGTTGACGTCGATGCCGACAAGCTCCCAGAGCTCCGTCCGCGTCGCAGCCGGCAAAACTGCCTGCACGTAAATCCCCTTGGGGCCGAGTTCGAGGCTGAGCCCCTGCGAGAGAAACGTCACGAACGCCTTGGTGGCGCCGTAGACGGACATTCCAAATTCCGGGGCAAGCCCGACGACCGAGGAGACGTTGATGATCGCACCCGAGCCCGCCTCGATGAACCGCGGTGTGACGGCACTGGCGAGACGGGCAACCGCCGTCACATTGAGCGCAATCAATTGGGCGATATCATTCGCAGCCTGATTGGGAAATGCCCCTTCCAGGCTCGTACCGGCATTGTTGACGAGAATTCCGATCCGATGATCCTCGCGCAGACGCGTTTCCACCACCGCAAGTTCATCGGAATTTGTAACATCGGCCTGTAGAATGTCGACCGTCACGCCGGTTTCATCGTGCAGTCGTGCCGAGAGAGCCTCCAGTCTTGCTTTATTGCGCGCGACCAGTACGAGATCGTGCCCACGTCGGGCGAAACGTTCTGCATATGCCGCTCCAATACCCGAGGACGCGCCGGTGATGAGGACGGTGGGAGTGTCAGCCATTGTCTTGTTCTCTTTCGAATGAGTGCCAATATAATTATGATGCTTATCCTAATTACGGTCTTAAAATGATGGCTATCATAAAAAATTCAATGGCAAACATGGAGAAATCGCAAAATGAAAATCAGCCGTGAACAGATGGCCGAAAACCGCCAAAGGATCCTGGAGGTCGCAAGCCGACTGTTTCGAGAAAAAGGATTTGATGCAGTCGGCGTCGCAGAAGTCATGAAGGCCGCGGGACTGACGCATGGCAGCTTCTATGGTCACTTCAGCTCGAAGGATGACCTCATCGTCCAGGCGCTCACGCACGCGCTTGGCCAGCGCAATGGTGCGTCACTTCCCCTGCCAGACTACATGAAGGAGTATCTATCACCGCGCCATCGCGACAACAGGGCTGGTGGCTGCCCGATTTCCGGGCTGGTCGCCGATACACTGCGCCAGACACCGGAGGCCCGTGCGGCGGTGACGGATGGCGTGCGCGCGCAGATAGACTGGATGAGCGAAAAGGCCGAAGGGCCGGCCGAAGCCGACCGTCGGCGTCGGGCAATCGCAAGCTGGTCCGCGATGGTCGGGGCAACGATCCTGGCACGCGCTATGGTCGATCCCGCCTTATCGAAGGAGATATTGACGGAGACCCTCGCCTGGATCGATGACGAGACCGACCGACCTGCCTCCGCACCGGCAAAACCCGAATGAGGAACCGCGGCAAATCGCGGATTGATTAGCCTCGCTCATAAGTTCATGCAAAGTGCCGCCCCTAATCAGAGCTCGGCCAGCGCGCTACATTCAGTCTCCAACAATGAGAAGCCGCGCTGCGACTATGGTTGACGCCGTGTGATGCAGCAACTGTTGAACAACGAGCAGAGGGCGACAATGAACTGGTCGCATGACGAGCTAGCGAAGATCGATCAGGCCGACGATCTGAAAATTGCGCCGTTTCGCGAGGATGGCGCCACCTATGGCACCCCGACCTGGATCTGGGAAGTCGTGGTCGATGGCGCGCTCTATGTGCGCGGCTACCACGGCCAGAAATCCCGCTGGTATCAAGCGGCGGTCCACCAGAAGGCCGGACGGATCATTGCGGCTGGCGTAACGCGCGAGGTCGCTTTCGAGCCGGTCGAGGGACTGATCAACGACAGCATCGATGACGCTTACCGCACCAAATACGGCAAGAGCCAGTATCTGGCGCCGATGATCAGTGCTCGGGCACGGGCGGCAACCGTCAGGATCACGCCGCGCAAGGAAAATGCCTGACGGCGAACGCTGGATCGCATCGCGCTCCACGCGACCGATGCTCAGCCGTCCAGACCGACCTCAAAGAAGGATACCCAAAATGATCAAGCGCAAACTGGGCCAGGGCCTTGAAGTCTCCGCCTTGTCACTGGGCGCCATGGGCTATGGCAAGGCCCGCGAGCTTCCAGACCGTGCGGAGATGATCGCCCTCATCAGGACCGCGGCCGAGCGCGGCATGGACTTCTTCGATACGGCAGAGGTTTACGGCCCCTGGACCAACGAGGAGATGGTGGGCGAGGCGCTCGCACCGGTCCGGGACAAGGTCAAGATCGCCACGAAGTTCGGCTGGGACATCGATCAGGAAACCGGCGAACATCGCGGTGGGGTCAACAGCAAACCGGCGCAGATCCGTCGCGCCATTGAGGGCAGCCTCAAGCGTCTACGCACCGACCATATCGATCTCTACTATCAGCACCGGGTCGATCCAGACGTGCCGATGGAAGATGTCGCCGGAACGGTGAAGGACCTGATCGCCGAAGGCAAGGTGCTGTGGTTCGGCATGTCCGAGGCGGGCGCCCAGTCCATTCGCCGCGCGCATGCGGTGCAGCCGGTTGCGGCGCTGCAGAGCGAATATTCCTTGTGGACCCGCGAACCGGAAGCCGAGATCATCCCGACGATCGAGGAACTCGGCATCGGGCTTGTGCCTTACAGTCCTCTCGGCAAAGGGTTTCTGACCGGCAAGATCGACGTCAACACCAAATTCGACAGTTCCGATATCCGAGCGGAAACGCCGCGCTTCTCCGAGGAGGCTCGTCTTGCCAACCAAAAGCTGATCGATCTGATCCGTAGGATCGGTGAGAAGCACGCCGCGACACCGGCGCAGGTCGCGCTCGCCTGGCTGCTGGCCCAGAAGCCTTGGATTGTCCCTCTGTTCGGCACACGCAAGCTCGAGCGCTTCGAGGAGAATATCGGCGCGTTGAACGTCACTCTGGATCAGTCCGATCTCGACGAGATCGAGCAGGCCAACATCGTCATCCAGGGCGCTCGTTACCCCGAAGCCATTTTGCGTCGCTCCGGACTATAGCCGCACCATCAATCCCGCTGCATCGAGGTCCTGCGTCGACCTGACGGCCGACGCTTGGCGGGATGTCCGTCTGCTTGAAACCAGCGCAAGAAAGGGAAACGATGAAGAAAAAGATACTCGCAGCGGCATTGCCGCTCGCCCTTGCAGGCGTCGAACCTGCATCTGCCGAGGGCGTCGAAGTCTCGCCCAACGGTTCGCGCGCCCACATAGTCGGACCTGCCCAGAATTTCACCGGGCAGGTCGTGGTCGAACCGCTCTTCGCAGTCGATCAGAACAAACGAGCCATCGGAGGGCACGTCACCTTTTCGCCGGGCGCCCGGACGGCATGGCACGTCCACTCTACCGGGCAAGCTCTGATTGTCACGGATGGGGTCGGCTGGATCCAGGAAAATGGCGGCACCAAGCGTGAAATCAGGGCCGGCGACGTCGTTTGGACCGCAGCGGGCGTCAAGCACTGGCACGGCGCCACGGCCACGACCAGTATGCGCCACATCTCTATCACCTTCCCGGATGACCCAGCCGTTCCCGGCGGCTGGATGGAACATGTCACCGATGACCAATACCTGAACTGATTGGCTGGGCCGCGCGTTTTGGCGCGGGGTCAGCAGGCAACCAGTCGCTAGGAGATATCATGAAGAGAATTTTAGCTGCTACAGCGATCACACTCACGATGGGTGAGCCTGTTTTCGCACAAGAAGGAACGGGCGGCGGAGCTATGACAAGAAGTGCCTCGTCGTTGTCGGTCAGCGATATCCAGTCCGTATCGCCCGCGCTCGGCCGATATGCTGAGGAAGACGTCATCGGAAATCTGTGGCAACGGCCGCAATTGTCTCGGCGAGACCGCAGCATCGTCACGCTGTCCGTGCTCATCGCCCGAAATCAAGCAATCGACCTGAAGCACTATGTGAATGTCGCTCTTGATAGCGGCGTTACCCCGACGGAGGTTTCCGAGATCATCACTCATCTCGCATTCTACTCCGGCTGGTCGAACGCGATGTCGGCAATCGCCGCGACGAAGGACGTCTTCAAAGACCGCGGCATCACGGCCGATCAACTCCCCGTGGCCTCGCCACAGTTGCTGCCGCTCAATGAAGAGGCGGAGCGGCAACGCGCAACGGCCGTCGAGAGGAATGTCGGGGGCATTTCTCCAGGGTTGGTGCAGTTCACGACCGATCCGCTGTTTCTCGATCTCTGGCAGCGGCCGGGTCTTGCACCGCGAGACCGCAGCCTTGTGACGGTCAGTTCGCTGATCGCATCGGGTCAGAGCGCCCAGATCACCTATCACCTCAACCGAGCGATGGATAACGGACTTACCGCCGAAGAGGCCGGCGAGGTTGTCGCTCACACGGCCTTCTATGCCGGCTGGCCGAATGCCTTCTCAGCGTCGGCGGTTGTTGGAGAGGTTCTGCGAAACCGCGCGAAGTAGGAACCTCGATCTGAGCATCTGCATGCCGCTTCAACGCAAAGGTGATCGGCCATAATCGCCGTTACGAACTTGATTGCTACCATTTCATAGGCGGGCGTTTATAATAGGCGCCTGTCTATGAGAAGGAATCATCAATGGAACGCCAGAATATCAATGATCTGATGGTATTCCTGATGGTTGCAAGGGAGCGCAGCTTCACAAAGGCCGCCGCCAAGTTCGGCGTTTCGCAGTCGGCGCTCAGCCACACGATCCGTCAGCTCGAAGCGCGACTTGGCGTGCGGCTCCTGACGAGGACGACGCGCAGCGTTTCGCCGACCGAAGCGGGCGATCGGATGCTGCGCAGCATCTCTCCGCTATTCGATGAGATCGGGTCGGCGCTCGATGGACTGAACGCGCTCCGCGAGACGCCGGCCGGAACCATCCGGCTGACCGCCGGCGACTATCAGATTCAGTACTATATCTGGCCTAGGCTTCGAAGCCTCCTGCATCAATATCCGGATATCAAGGTCGAGCTGGATGTGAACTATGGCCTGCAGGATATCGTCCGCGACGGCTACGATGCCGGCGTGCGTTTCGGCGAGCAGATCGCCAAGGATATGATCTCCGTCAGGATTGGCCCCGATGTACGGTTCGCGGTCGTCGCCACGGAATCCTATTTTGCATCACGCGATAGTCTGAATCATCCCAAGGATCTGACGCAGCACCGGTGCATCAATCTGCGCTTGCCGACCTATGGCGGCCTCTATGCCTGGGAATTCGAGGAGAATGGTCGCGAAATCAAGGTTCGGGTGGACGGCCAGCTTGTCTTCAATACCATTTACAATGTTGTTGAGGCGGCCCTTGATGGGTTCGGTTTCGCCTATGTGCCAGAGGATATCGCCAGGCCTCATCTCGAAACCGGGCGCCTCCACCGGTTTCTCGAGGACTTTTCGCCCTATTGGGAAGGTTTCCACCTCTATTATCCAAGCCGACGTCAGTCCTCCCCTGCATTTTCCCTTCTGGTAAACGCATTGCGTTACTCCGCTTGACCGGGAAATTGGCGTCTGTCCGTCTGGTCGCGGACAGTGCAGCGGATTAGCCGCCCCTTCTCCTGATTTTCAGATCATTGATGAGCCTGCTTCATAAGCTCATCAAAATACTGACGGCTAATTCCGCGGACGTCAGGGTGCTATCTTCCTATTGTTGCCTTGGCGCGAACTGTCGTCGCGAAACAACATGTGCCTGCAATTGGATGGTTGTAATTGGCCGCCGCTGATAGCGACGGATTCGACGGAACATCTCAGCAGTCGTGTGCCATCGCGGCGAGGTAACATCAAAGCCGTCTTTGACGGGTGGGAGCACATGATGGCGGACAAACATTATATTCTAACGTCATTGCTGATCGGTTTGACAATCGGAGGATTTGGGATGAGCGCCGTCAACGCGCAGGAACAGCAAGGCACCGTGGTTCGCATTGCAGAACTCGTGATCGATCCGGCGCAACTCGATGCCTATAAGTTGGCGGTGAAGGAGGAAATGGACGATGCCATCCGTCTGGAACCTGGCGTGCTGGCAATCTACTCGGTTGCGGAGAAAGACCGGCCAAGCAGCCTCCGGTTCTTCGAGATCTACGCCAGCGAGGATGCCTATCGCGCGCACATAGAATCCCCTCATTTCAAGAAGTATGTCGCGACGACCCAGTCGATGATCCTGTCGCGGAAACTAATCGAAACTGTGCCCGTGCACCTTAGCGTGAAACCCCAGTAAAGCTTGCGGCTGTCAGGGCCGTAAGCGATGCCGCAGATAGCCTGTTTCACCAACGGAGAATATGCATATGGCAGCCAAACGCTTCCTTTCGTCCGCCGTGATCGCGACCGCAATCGCCTGTGTGGGAGTCAACAACCTTTCGGCACAAAGCCTTGCATCAAAGGGTAAGGCACCGGCCTACTATGTCGCGGAATTCGAGGTTACTGATCGTGAAGCTGTTAAACCCTACGCACAGCAGGTGGAATCGACTTTCGCACCGTTCAGCGGCCGTTACATCGTTCGTGGCGGTCAGATGGATGCGCTCGAGGGGAATACACCCAAATCGCGCCTCGTGGTTATCGCGTTCGACAGCCTGGAGCAGGCGCGGGCTTGGTACAGTTCTCCGCAATATGCAAAGATCCGCCCGATCAGGCAGCATTCCGGCCATACCAACGCTTATATCGTCGAAGGTCTGGCGAACTAACGGGCCTCCTGCCCGAACCGTTTCGGCAATTCGCTCGCAAGTGCATCGATCGCCAGCCGGGATCGCAGCGGCAGATGCTGGGCCGCCGGCCAGACTGCGTAGGATTCGATGGTAGCGCTTGGCCTATCCGCCCAGAGTTCCACCAGATCGCCCGCGCGTATGTGGTCGCTGATCAGCCAATAGGGTAGCCAAGCAAGCCCCATGCCTTCGATGGCGGCGTCGGTGATCGCTTCGAGGTCGTCAAAACGCAGTCGGGAGGTGACAGGCACGTCAACGAGGTTGCCGGACATATCGGGCAACCGCCAAGGCAGCGCATAATCGTTGCGCCAATAAACGAGCGTGTCGCGATCCCCCAAATCAGCAAGGGAATGCGGCTGTCCATGTGCGGCGAGATAGGCCGGAGCGGCGCATAGCGCCTTGCGTTGACTGACAAGCTTGCGCGCGCGCAGCGAGGTTCCATTGCCGAGCGCACCGTTGCGGACGGCGAGATCGAAGCCGTCGGCAATCAGATCAACCTGGCGGTCACTGAAGCTGAGTTCGAGTTCAAGCTTCGGATGTTGTCGAGCATAGGCACGCAGGATGGGTGCGACGCAGTAGCGGCCGAACAATACGGGTAGCGATACGCGCAGTTTGCCGACCACCTCGCGCCGTCCGGATTCCAGCAGGGATTCACCGGCACGCAGTTCCTCGATGGCACGCACACATCGCTCGTAATATTGCTGACCGTCTTCGGTCAGGCTCTGCGTACGCGTCGTTCGTTGAAACAGGCGAACGCCAAGCCGCTCTTCCAGACGCGCAATGGCCTTACCGACCGCCGAAGGCGAAAGGGAGAGCCGATCGGCTGCCTTTGTAAAGCCTCCAGCTTCAACGGCCTCCACAAAAACTTGCACCCCGTCGAACCTGTCGCGCACAGAGAACCCTTTTCAGAAGCTTTGATCAGGCGATTGCGGAATTCAGGGAAGTAAACAAGTGAAAAACAATCGCCACTGCTGAATGTACTTCTACGATACGGATCAAATCAAGCAAACGATATTTTTCGAGGCGGTCTCAGCCGAAGCGGTCATGAACGACATCGCGCAAGCACGTCGTCCTCTCATCGCGGGCGATTCCGCCAATGGAAGGACGGCATATTGTTGATATCGATCGTATATGACAGCGGTTATGGCCATACCGCGCGCGCCGCTGAAGCGGTTGCCGCCGGCATCCGGGAGGTCCAAGGGGCGGAGGCGAAGCTCATCGCCGTCGCGGACGGTCCGATAGACTGGGAAGCGCTGGAGAAGAGCGACGCCGTCATCTTCGGGTCACCGACTTACAATGGGATGATCAGCGCCAGGCTCAAGCAGTTCTTCGAGGATTCCACCAAAGCAGCCTGGTCGGAGCAGAAGTGGCGCAACAAGATTGCTGCCGGATT
Organism: Martinezella rhizogenes; assembly: GCF_000799715.1. Taxonomy (GTDB): domain Bacteria; phylum Pseudomonadota; class Alphaproteobacteria; order Rhizobiales; family Rhizobiaceae; genus Rhizobium; species Rhizobium rhizogenes_C. Next base: position 104,680 of record NZ_JUHG01000017.1, on the reverse strand, counting down.
CACCAACTCCGGAGCCCAGCACGGCGACAAGCTGAACTCGCTCGTCTCGATGGCGTTGTTTGCCGCGCAGCACGGCATGATCTGGGTCGGTCTCGATATGATGCCGGGTAACAGCAGCAGCACCGGTAGCGCCGACGACCTCAACCGCCTCGGAAGCTGGCTGGGCGTCATGACCCAGTCGAACACGGACCAGGCGGCGGATATCGCTCCCATCAACAGCGATCTGGCGACCGCTGCCTATCTAGGGCGGCGCGTTGCCGAGACTGCGCGCCGATTTCAGCCCGCTTGACGTGTTTTTTCAACCAAGGAGACGCACCATGAAACTGCTTTGCCTCGACGTTCCACAGCCCGGCGCTAGCCTCGAAAAATACCAGCCGCATATGCTGGATGAAGCTCGGCACTCCTGGAAGATGTACAAGGATGGCGTCATCCGCGACATCTACTTCCGACAGGACCGTCCAGGTGTCGCCATTATCGCGGAAGCTGAGTCCGTCGAGGCAGCCAAGGCGGCGCTTGCCGACTTTCCGCTCGCTAAGGCCGGCCTCATCGGCTGGGAGGTCATCCCGCTCGGCCCCTTCCACTGGGAAGCCCTTTTCGCACCGGGCAACGTCTGATTCAAGCTCGCATCTCGGCCCAAGTCACGCTGCCATAGCGTGACTTGGGCAAGCGCGCCGGCAGAGCACGAGCGCATGTTGCGGAGCGACGTCAAGTATCGCTTCGTCGTCGACATGGCCTCGCTCAATTCGTAAGGAGCAACATAATGGCAAATAGCATCAAGCCCGTCCTTTGCGTGGTCACCAGCCACCCGATCCGCGGCGATACCGGCGAGCCCACCGGCTTTGCGATGGTAGAGCTCACCCATCCGCTCGAAGTTTTCCGCGAGGCAGGCATTCCGACGGAAATCGCCTCGATCCGCGGCGGACATCCGCCGATCGACTTCTTCGATCTGTCCGATCCGGTCAACGACAAATTCTGGAAGGACGAGAAATTCCGTGCCGAACTCGCCGATTCCAAGATCCTCGCAGATCTCGATCCTTCCCGCTATTCGGCGGTTTTCTTCGCGGGCGGCCATGGTACGATGTGGGATTTCGCCGACACCAAAGCCGTACAGCGCGTAATCCGCGAGATCTGGGAAGCGGGCGGCATCGTCTCGGCGGTCTGCCACGGCCCCGCCGCATTGGTAAATGCAACGCTCTCGGATGGCAGCTATCTCGTTGCCGGCAAGAAGGTCGCCTCGTTCACCGACGAGGAAGAGGCTGAGGTCAAGTATACCAAGGTCGTGCCCTATCTGCTGGCGACGACCCTCAAGGAGCGAGGCGCGCTGCACCAGCCGGCGCCGAACTGGACGGAGAAGGTTGTGGTCGACGGCCGCTTGATCACGGGGCAGAACCCGGCATCCGCACATGGTGTCGGCCAGGCCGTCGTCGATCTGCTCACCGCGAAGTCCTGACCAACGATAGTCAGGCTCGTAAGGCCTATATGCGGCGAAGAGCTTCTTCGAGGAAAGGTCGATCTAACGGTGGTGCGTCGTCTGGCGTCGTGGATAACAGAACCTGCACGGACGCTAGACGGCGCAAATTCAGGGATTTCAAAGATGAAGATCATCGCAATCGAAGAGCACGTCCTTCCCGATGAGGTGAAGCACACCTGGAACACGATACCCGGCGCGGATGACGGAACCCTCGGGCTCAATCCGGGTCTCATCGGCGAACGGCTCGCGGATCTTGGAGAACAGCGGCTGGCTCTGATGGACGAGACCGGCGTCGATGTTCAAGTGCTCTCCTTGACGACCCCGGGGCTCAACAATCTCGGGCATCATGGCATCGAACTCGCGCGCCGCGCCAACGATCTTCTGGCCGGCGCTGTTTCGGCCAACCCGTCCCGCTTTCAGGCGATGGCGGCTTTATCCTTCGCGCAGCCCGACGAGGCGGCGCGCGAGCTGCGGCGATCCGTCGAGGAACTCGGCTGCAAGGGTGCCGTTCTTTTCGGTCGGGTCGGCGACAAGAACCTAGATCATGCGATCTTCGAACCGACATTCGCTTGCGCGGCGGAACTCAATGTCCCGCTCCTGATTCACCCGCAGATCCCGCAGACCAGCGTTCGCGACGCCTATTATGCAGGCTTCGGTGCACCCGTCGACCTCGCCTTGTCCACGTTTGCCCTCGGTTGGCACTTCGAGGCGGGCATGCAGTTCGTGCGCCTGATCCTGGGAGGCGTCTTTGACCGCTACCCGAACCTTCAGGTAATCCTCGGCCATTGGGGCGAGCTGGTGCTCTTCTATCTCGAGCGGCTTGTCATGCTGGATCGGGTATCCAAGCTCCAGCGGCCATTCATCGACTACGTCCGCAACAATCTTTACCTGACGGCCAGCGGCATGTTCAGTCCAGCCTATTTGCAGCAGGCGATCGACGCGGTCGGTGTGGAACGCATCCTGTTCTCGACGGACTACCCATATCAATACCGCCCGGGGGGCGATGCACGGCGGTTTGTCGAAGGACTGGAACTCGACGCTGCCGATAAGGCAAAGTTTGCACATCAAAATTGGGAGCGCTTGACTGGAACCGGCAACGTGGTCTGCCCCCTTCAAAGTGATCCTTCATGAGGTATGACTTATGAGCCGCAGAAGGATATTGAAATGGCAGCAAAAAGACAAAGGCAGAAGAGATCGTCACGACGGCTTTCGAGAACCGAGACCATGAAAGCTGGTGATCCAAGACAGCCTTGTGAGAACTACAGCCATTCCACTGAAAGACAGACGCCCCATCTCGCTACTCTTGAAACGCTGGCCCACTATGCATCACGAGATTAACTCCTGATTTTTCGCCCATCGCGTGATCGCATCTCGGGATGTAGGCGCGGGGCCGAAGAAATGCTCTTGCTTCGAAATGTTCGAAACATAGACGCCCTTCCTGAAGAACAGGAACATCTGGATCAGATCGTACCCAAGCTCGGAAAACAGCTTTATCGGGCGAGCGAGCAAGCGGAAAACCAACCACGGCACAACCCGAACCTTAAGACGTCTCTTCGCAATTTCGGAGACGATATCGGCGATCTCTTGCTGGCTCTTGGGGCCATCGCGCCAGCCGACATCGATCGTTTGGTTGTTGATCTCACTGCCTGGAAACGTCGCGGCTTTGGCGAGATATGAGGCAAGATCATCCGTCAGCACATAGGACCACCTCGTGGTCTTATCGCCCATCGCCAGGAACCGGCCAGCTTTCACACCCTGCGCAATATAGTCTGTGCTCTGATCGAGAAATGAGGGCGCGCGGACAAATACATATGGCACCCCGGAGGCCTTGATCAGATCCTCGGCCACTTTCTTGGCGTGGAAATGCGGCACTGCTGAAGCAGCCTCGCAGCTGACGATGCTGAGAAAGACAAATCGGCTGACATTGGCTCTTGCTGCCGCCTCTATAAGATTCTTGTTGCCCTGGAAATCCGTGTCGAGGCTTCCCTTCATGTAGCTGTTAGCCGAGCTGACGATGACGTCCACGCCCTGCAAGGCACGATCCAGCGACGCTGCATCCATCATGTCGCCGCGCACCCATTCGACATCGGTGCTCTCATTTGAGGGTGCGCCCTTACGCGACATCGCAACGACGGCAACGCTCGCATCATGTGTCAGATTGCGGAGAATCTTGGCTCCGAGAAACCCTGTTGCGCCGACGACCAGGACCTTCTTTTTTGCCGTCGCGCTTGAGCTTTGGGTCTCGGCCGGTGCCTTATTATCCGAGGCAGCCGAGGGATGTGGTGATTGAGTCAATCTAATCTCCTGTCATGAACTGATATCGGTCCGGGCGCTCAGGACGGGGTAATCGATGTAGCCCTGTGCGGTGCCGCGGAAGAAGGTGTTGTGGTCTGCCTCGTTCATCGCTGCATTAGCCTTCAGCCGCACGACGAAGTCCGGATCGGCCAGGGCCACTTGGCCATAGGCTTCGAGATCGGCCAGTCGCGAAGTGACGTCGGCGCCGATCTGATCGTGCGGACGACCCGGCCGGTTGTTGAGAAGCGTGTAGCGGCCAGTGCAGGTCTGGGTGAACAGCGGATTCAACATGTTCTCCATTCGTTGGAGTCCCTTGTCTACTATTCCGATATCAGGATAAATCCGATAAAATTGAAATCATATTTCCATTTATGGAGCAACCAATTGAACCATTTGAAGGACATGGCGCTGTTCGTGGAGGTCGCCAGAGCCAAGAGCTTTCGGAAGGCCGCCGAGGCTCTCGGCATGCCAAACTCCACTTTGTCGCGACGGATCAGCGAGCTGGAAAAGGCGATCGGCCTGAGGCTCCTGCACCGGACAACGCGCAAGATCGAGCTGACCGAAGCCGGTCAGATCTATTATGAGCGAAGCAAGCGAATCGTCGACGAGGCACGGCTCGCGCACGAACAGCTCGGCGAGATGTTGGAGCAGCCGAACGGTGTCCTGCGGGTTTCGCTCCCGGTCGACCTCGCTACTTTTTACCTTACGCCGATTATCGGCGATTTCGCGCGGCACTATCCCGGCATCACGTTCGAATTCGACCTGACCCCACGCCGTGTCGATCTGGTCACCGAGCCGTTCGATGTGGCGATCCGTATAGGAAAACTGGAGGATTCCGGCCTAATCACTCGCCTGATCGGGCGGCATTCCCGCCACCTCTATGCGTCTCCTGACTATATCGAAGCGTCAGGCGAGCCCGCCACGCCGGCGGATCTGGCGGAGCATGAATGCATCGGCATGCCGCGGAGCCCCACGTGGACTTTGCACGGGGAGATGAACAAGGTCGATGTCGCCGTTAGCGGCCGCTTCACGCTCAACAGCGTCGGGATGATCCGAGCCCTGGCGGTCAACCACCAGGGCATCGCCCTGCTTCCCGAAAAGATCGTTGCTGAGGACTTGGCCTTTGGCCGGCTCCGACGCATTCTGCCCGAGTGGCAGGGCTCGGCGGTCAGCATCTATGCCGTCACCGAAACTCGCCTTATTCCAGCCAAGACCCAGCGCTTCATCGAGTTCCTGTCCTCCAGGCTGATGGAAACTTGAAGCTGGAGGTTCTCATGGGAGCGCCCGGGATCGGCAGCTTTCGAATAGTTGCGGCTTGATGGTCTAAGACCAAGACCTATCAAGATTGAACGAATTGCATATGAAATCAACGGCAGATGGCGTTTTGTCGGATACCGTACAAATCATGGTGCCCGGAGCGGGCAATCCAGCGCTGCAAGCATCGAGCAGCTCCGAAACCTAGATGGTGTAACGGGCGGGGCTCAGCCAGCGAGGTTTGGTGATCACGGCGTGGCAGTGGAGCCGATCGGTCTTAAGGCCGGCCCGTTGTCGCAGTGGCTCCATGCCGGGATGACGACGACGGGCGAGTTGTGAGATTTTGGCGCATTCAGCCCCAGCATGCCTGAGAGTTGCAAACCGGGGCGCTGCGCAGGAGCTTTGATGCTAGGATTCCATAGCCGCCATCCAGATGATTTCCCACACATTGCCGTCCGGGTCTTCATAGCTACGCCCATACATAAAGCCGTGATCTTGCTTCGGATTGGGATCGGCTACGCCTCCCGTGGCGGCGGCCAAGCCTACGATATCGTCGACCATAGCGCGATCCTCAACGGTCAAAGCGATCAGCGCAGCGCTGGTTTGGTGCGCGTCAGCGATCGGGCGTTGACTGAATGTTCTGTATTTATCATGCGTTAAGAGCATCACGTGAATTGCCTCGGAAAACACCATGCAAGAGGCGGTCTCATCCGAGAATTGTGGATTCATTGTGCCTCCAACCGCCTGATAGAACGCTGTTGATTTGGATAAATCGCGCACCGGCAGGTTCACGAAGATCATCTTGCTCACGGGTGTTACCTTTCGCTTCGTTGACGCGTACTAGTCCTTCTAGTACCGTATTCGAGAGCTACCATACGGGTACGGTACTGTCTAGTACTGCATTGAGAGACAGCATGGAAACTGGTGAGACAAGGTCTGCGCGCAAGGATCGCGATATTTTAAAGGCGGCCAAGGCGGCGTTCATAACCAAAGGTTATGACGGAACCAGCATGGAGGAAATTGCCACCAACGCGGGGGTTTCCAAGCAAACCGTCTATAAGCATTTCACGGATAAGGAGTCGCTTTTTACCAAAGTTGTCCAATCAACGGCCGCCCAAACCAACGACGTCATTGAGCTCGTAGCAACGCTGCTTTCTGAGGCTAGCTTTATGGAGGGTGGTCTACAGCGGCTTGCTCGACTTTTAATAAAAATGCTGATGGATGAAGAACTACTTAAGTTGCGACGCCTGATTATCGCCAATGCTGATCGTATGCCCCAGCTCGGTCAAGACTGGTACCAGAAAGGCTTTGAGCGGATGCAAGCTTCGATGGCGTCGTGCTTTCAAAAACTTACGACACGAGGCCTGCTGCAGGTTCCCGATCCCTATTTAGCAGCCACTCATTTTTTTGGCATGCTTCTTTGGATCCCCATGAACGAAGCTATGTTCACTGGAAACAGAAACCCGCGCTCGAAAGCTGATCTTGAACGCCACGCCGATGCGTCGGTTGACGTATTTCTTGTCGCCTATGGGGTACGATCTAGATAGGCGCACCTGAGATCAAAATGGCGATCAACCTTCATGGCCATCCGCATGGCAACTGGCGCCATTTGCACGACAATACGATGGTAGTGTCGATGTCCATGGCTTGCGGCCAGTCCGGCTTGCGGAGATCTTGGTTCCGCGCCGCGAAGCGGTGCGTCGGGGAGCAGGCCCGCGTACTTCTTGCGCCAATTGAAATAGGTCGCTTGGCGAATTCCCTCCTTCCAGCAAATCTCGGCCACCGGCACACCAACGTCACCCTGCTTCAAAATGAACGCCTTCTGGGCGTCCGAAAAGTTCGAAGCCTTCATCGCTTCCGCTCCTGTTCCCAGCCGGGAATCTAGCGCAGAAAACTCCAATCAAAAACGGTCCAGTTTTTGGGGATCAGAGCAGGGCTCGCCCGCATCCCAACATCCGTGCAGGTAATTTGTTCCCTATGCCCCTAAGCCACGCAATCGAGCGTGAAAAGCTGATGTTCGTCGTGAAAACCCTTCGTTGACCAGACGAGCAGCGGGAATGGCTGCCGCTGCCGCCAACAGAAGACATGCTGAAGTGATCAGCGTCGCATGCGCATCGGCGACGAAGGCGTCGGGACGACCGACCAGCGAACCGAACAGTGCCACGCCCAGAACACTGCCGATTTGCCGCGTCGAATTGAGGACCCCCACAATTCGTCACGCTCTCCATCATCGGCAAATTACCGCTGGGTTTCGCAAACGAGCCCGGACGTGCGGGAAGCCCGTTGCTCGGCTCAAACCTCATGTGTTCATAGCGCTCCGCGTAAGCGCTAAAGATTGTTAGCCCGCGGATTTTGTCCCACCACCTGTTCTGCGTCGACGGGTACCTCAACCAATATGGATGGGTGACCGGGGCTGTAGCTTTCGCGCATGATCTCGGCCAGATTGCTCAGATCCGGCATCAGCTTGCGACTTTCCCAGCCGCATGCCCGCGCCATCGATCCAAAGTCTATGCGGTGCAGATCGCTGTGATAGCGGGATGAAGAATAGTCCGGAATGACCACGGGCAGGCCCTGCACCATGATGCCGAGTGCGCCGTTGTCCAGCACGAACAGGACGATCCCCAATGATCGCGCTTCGGCCAGGCAACCGGCAATCAACCGGAAGCATCCATCGCCCGTGAAAGCAAAGACAGTCGCGTCCGGTTTCGCAAGCTTCGCACCGATTGCCGTCCCGAATGCCCCGCCCATTGCCGAACCGCGATAAAGCGAATGAAAGCGGACGTTCGGATGCGGACGCTGTGTGACATACTGACGGTCTTTGTAGGCAAGGCACACATCGTCGAATGCAATGCTTCCCGGCAGCCATTGACGATCGAGCTCCTGGTAAAATCGGGCAATATCGATTGTCCCGGCGCACGGCGGCATGATTTCGCGATCATTGAGATCGGCGACAAAAGCGGGCGCCGGGGGCCGTGATGGCCTGATATCCTCGAGCCGGCCGATCGCTTCGCCCAAAACCTGATCGATTGGCCCTCGAACATCGAAATATTCGCCGCGCACACGATGCCGAAACTCGCCCCCAACGCTGCCGTATGGGGCGGTCAGGTTGGTGAAATTCCATGTCGTATGGGCAGGTATGTCGGAGAAATTCAGGGTGTACTCGTCGGGGCAAAACCCGAGGGTAATGACAATATCCTCGGGACCGAGGCTTCTCCAGAGCTGCATCGCGCGATCGTTGCCGCCGAAACCCAGATAGCCGAAACCGAAGGTATTATTGCGCGCCACCGCATTCGCCCCGTTTATGCTCCAGACGATCGGTGCCTGTAACGCTTTGCACAAACGTGTGGTGAGGACAGGCATGTTTGGATACATCGTCGCCTCTTCCCCGGCGAGCACGATCACCCGACGCCCAGCCGATTGCCGCGGGAATTCAGCGAGAAAATGGGCAAGCGACCCTTGGCCGATGTCATCAGGCTTACCGGCATAATCGGCGTGCCATGGCTTGTAGACCGGCTCAGGCACCATTTGTCCGAGCGCCTCCGGCGGCATCAGAAGTGCGACGGGGGAGCCCTGATCGAGATGCTTGCGGGCCTGCTCAAGTTGTTCTTCGATACGGTCTGGATCATCCAGGACGAATGTGCCGGACGGCAGCTCGGCCTTCAACTGAGCCACAACGCCGGCACCCTCCGGGCTCGTGTCCTGCAGCGGTGCGCGATGTCGCGTATCCGCCGGACTGAGGGGAATGAGATAGATTGCGGGAATATTATGCAGCTTCGCATCACTCAGACCGCAGGTCAGCAACCGCGTTGCGGCTCCCGTCGTTGCAATGGCGGCGCTGATCTTCCCGCTCGCGAGATAGTATCCAAGAGGAATGAAGCCGGCGACGTACTCTCCGATATTGAAAAAAAACGGGGTTTCGGCACAGTCATCGGGGATACGCATCGGCTCGAGATGCTTGAGCAAATGGATGACCCCTCCCCCCGTGACGCCGGCATAGTGACGCACATGCCAGGTGCTGAGTGTGTCGATCAGGAATTCATATCCCGTTTTCGGCTTGATTATCTGAACATCACTTGTCGTCTCGACCGGAAGATTCACCGTCATTTGCTCGCCTCTCCGCTGTGATCTTTATTCTTCGATCTGCGCAACATTAATCTCCGCGTCCCCAGACCAACCTAGGCATGGAGCGAATACGGTTCCGACACACAGCCAGTCCCAATGCCATGTTCTGGAAGCAGAATTATGCGATGCGCTTTTCCTGGGAGAGCGCGTTCATACCCGCAACCGTCGCCAGAAGATCTTCATCGCAAAGCGATGCCTTATGATCGGCGATATCCTTGAAACGGGAGAAAGCGAGATCAAGATCGGCATCGGAGCCGAACTCGACGCCCAGCGCGCGCATGCACATGCGAAAGCCGTTACGACCCGAATTTTTGCCCAGCACCAGCCGATATTCGTCGGCGCCGACCTCCGCGGCCGTCATGATCTGGTAGGTCAACGGGTTCTTCAGCATGCCGTCCTGATGAATGCCGGACTGGTGCGAGAACGCGTTCTTGCCAACGATCGCCTTGTTCGGCTGCACAACAAAGCCCGTGATCTCCGAGACGAGCCGTGATGCCGCCGTCAACCGGCGGGTTTCGATCGACGTGTGGCACCGGAAGAAATCCTCGCGGGTATGCAGCGCCATGACGATCTCCTCCAGCGACGCATTGCCCGCGCGCTCGCCGATACCGTTGATCGTGCATTCGATCTGGCGTGCGCCCTGCCGGGTCGCTTCGAGCGAGTTGGAAACCGCCATGCCCAGATCATTGTGACAATGCGCGGAGAACACGGCCTTGTCGGCGTTCGGTACGGTATTGCGAAGATACGTGAACAGCTTGCCGTATTCGTACGGCGTCGCGTAGCCGACTGTATCCGGCAGGCTGACCGTGGTCGCACCGGCTTTAATCACCTGTTCCACGAAGCGGGCAAGAAACTCGGGCTCCGATCGGCTCGCGTCCTCGCAGGAAAACTCTATATCCTCGGAATATCGCCGCGCATGGAGCACCGCGCGAACGGCATGCTCAAGCACGTTTTCGGGTGTCATTTGCAACTTGTATTTCATGTGAATGGGCGAGGTCGCCAACACAATATGGATACGGGACGACGCCGCGCCGGAAACAGCTTCCGCCGTCAGGTCGATATCGCGCTCCACCGCCCGGCTCAGGCTGCAAATCGTGCTGTCCTTGACGACGCGCGCCACAGCTTTGATCGCATCGAACTCGCCGGGACTGGAGACGGCAAAGCCGGCCTCGATCACGTCGACCTTCAGCCCTTCGAGCATGAGCGCGATCTCGACCTTTTCACTGGCGTCGAGGTTGATGCCCGGGCTTTGCTCGCCGTCACGCAATGTCGTGTCGAAGATAACAATCTTTTCAGTGTTCATGCGGACTCTCCCGATCGATTGAAGCATCGGCCTTGCCGAATTCGTAAGGGTTAGCTGTATGGCACTACACGCAGGTCACGGATGATCGACGCCTCACATTCGATGCCGGCGGCGAAATCCATCACGTGGACATGGCAGGTAAATGGATGATCGAGTTCAGCGCCGGTTAGGCGGTCAGCATATTGCCGTTGCAAGGCGGTCCGGGCCACCTCGACTTTCGGAGCAAAGATTTCAAATTCAAGGAATTGACTGCCCATAGCGCACCGAATGGTTACCATGGCGAGGATGACCATATTTCGTGCCGCCGGTATTTTAGAAAACTATGGACTATTTTTAGGAAATAGCGGTTTTTGCTTAGCCAGCGGCAGGTGTATCCACTTTATCACACTTATTTTTGGCTGCTAACATTTCAATGATGTGGTGAGGGTAGCGCCCGCCTCGATCCGCGAATTGGATGGAATAGTGTTCCCGCCACACATGACCCTCCTTAGGCAAGCGTTTTCGGCGACCAGTTTGGAAAACCAGCCCTCGGCCGGATCTACTTAAAGTTCCGCTGCTGAAGCCCCTGGCGATTGTCTCGCGAATAGCAGCTCCGTCGGCGTTTTCCCCTGTCCGGGAGTATCATGGCTGACGATTGGCAGAAGAATGCGCCTTGTCGTAAAAGCGTCGGCAAACATGGGGGAAGGCAACAAGGCTTGCCTTTTCTCGAAACACAAAGCGCGTACGATAACCTCGTGGCTTCAAAACTCCCAAGGTCTTAGAGGAATCGAACCCGAGATCCCAAAAATCCTTATACGAAAATGGGCTTCGGGACCTATGATGGGCTGGTCCAAGTTCCACTGTTGGATGGAACGCCCGTCGACAGGGTCAAGAACCGTTTTAGGATACACGCTAGGTGCTTCGCTTGAACTTGGTCCAGGGGTATAGCGGGAGTGCTTGATGCCCGAGAGTTGGTTTGGTTCCGGAGATGCTGAGAGCAGTCCCCGGTTGGATGCGCCGATAGGCGGACATCGGCCGTCCTCTCACGCAGCCCAGCTTTGGTGTTTCAGCTAAACGCCCCGATTATCTCGCGCTTCCGTCCGTTTGCGCCTATCAGTGCCGATAGGATACGGAACACGATAGTCATAGTGAAAAAAGTTAAACAAAATCAAAATTGTAGCAATTTTAAACTTTAAGCAAAGCCCATCAAATACGCGACCATCCGCTCCATTTTATTGACTATTCGCCGCCAAACAAATTGCGCCTGCCATTTTGATGGCAAAAGGGCAGTCATCAATCTCTCAATCGCTAAAACCGCCGCCAATGTCGCGAGAACTCATCCGTCTTGCCGATGGCATGGATGACGCCATGCAGTTCCGCCAATCCCTTCAGACGTCCGATCAGGGAGTAGCCGGGATTGGTCGGCTTATCGACATCGTCGCCAATCAGATGGCCATGGTCGGGGCGCATCGGGATCAGATGGTCCACCCGACCGTCTGCCCGACGCCGGGCCTCTTCCGCCAGCAGCGTGCGCAGGATGGCATACATGTCGCTGCGGCCTTCCAGATGGGACGCTTCGACAAAGGAACCGTCTGGCTCGATCGCCACGTCGCGCAGATGGGAAAAATTGATGCGCGGCGCGAATTCGCGGGCGATGGCGAGCACGTCGTTGTCGGCGCGCGAACCGAGAGAACCGACGCAAAGCGTCAGGCCGTTGGCGGGATCATCGACGCTGCCAACGATGCGGCGCAGATCCTCGGCCGTCGAGACCACGCGCGGCAGGCCGAACAGCGAAATCGGCGGGTCGTCGGGATGAATGGCAAGCCGCGCGCCGACTTCGGCCGCGACCGGCACCACTTCGCGCAGAAAACTCTCGAGGTTCGCCCGCAGGTCCTCCGCCGTCACTCCGTCGAAAGAATCGATCTCGCCGCGAATGGCCTCCCGGCCATAGCTGTCTTCGCCGCCGGGAAGACCCGCGATGATATTGCTCTCCAATCGCTGAACCGCCTCCTCGGAAAGCCCCTTCAGCCGCTTCTCGGCGCGTTGCACAAGCTCCGGCGCATAGCTCGTCCCGGCACCTTTTCGGCGCAGAATGAAGACGTCGTAAGCGACGAATTCCACCATGTCGAAGCGAAGTGCCAGCGCCGTCGTCGGCATCTCGAAACGCAGATCCGTGCGCGTCCAGTCGACCACCGGCATGAAATTGTAGCAGATCGTCTTGATGTCGGAGCGGGCGAGATTGACCAGCGTGTCCTTCCAGACGCCGATCGCCTTGGCGGCACCTGCGCCGCCGAGCTTGATGGCGCTGGGGATCGGAATCGATTCACAGACGCTCCAGCGCATGCCGGCGGCCTCCACCAGGGCCTTGCGTGCCTCAATCTCTTCCGGTGTCCATGTACGGGAATGGGAGATTTCATGCAGCGCCGTGACGACACCTGTTGCTCCGCCCTGACGGGCGTGAATGAGTGGAACGAGATCCCTCGGCCCGAACCAACGCCAGCAACTCTCCATGTGATATCTCCCTGATTTGTTGGTCAACATAATGCCAGATCCTAGATTGTCCATTCCATTGCTACTTCCATCCCGCTTGACATCACTTATTGACCAACAATATGCTCTTCGAGTGGAGGACGCATGGCGACGGAAACCGCAGAGATCGGGGACAAGGGATCGGCGGTGGACCAGGTGGTCGATGCGATCCGGCGGCTGATGCGCGAGCGCAACCTCGGCCTCGGCGACACTCTGCCCTCGGAAATCGAGCTGGCGGCAATGTTCAATACCAGCCGCAACACTGTGCGCGAAGCGATCCGCATGCTGAAGGCATACGGCATCGTCGAAAGCAGGCAGAAGGTCGGGGCCGTCATCACGGACCGGCGTCAGCAGGCACTGATGGAGCAGTTCTCCTTCGCGCTCGATATTTCCGCCGAAAACTTCCTCGATATTCAGGGTTTTCGCCGGCTGATCGAGGTCAACCTCTCCGATCTCCTGTTCGGACATATCGACGATGCTGGCATTGCCCGGCTGGAGGCGATCAACGACGCCATGAAGCTAGCGCCGGACCTTCCGGACGCCGCCGAATGCGACTTCAAGTTCCACGCCGCGCTGGTGGGCCTTGCCGGCAATCAGACGGTGTCACAAGTCTATGGCATTCTGCAGCCATTGTTGCAGCGGCTGATGGAAGCGGGAAAACGCTCCCGCGCCGCTGTCGACAGTGCCTATGACGACCATTGCGACATCATCGCCGCGCTGAAGCAGCGCGACCGCATTGCCTACGCCTATCACATGAACCGTCATCTTCACGCCGGATTGCAGTTCATCCAGCCATCCAAAGCCGCGGCAGATTTGACACAATCCATTTCATGACGGACCGACAAGCATGAAGACACTGGCACTCGACACCGGCTGGACCGCTTCCCGCCTTCGCGCACCATCCACCGCCCCCTCCCTGCCCGCGACGATCCCGGCCACGGTGCCGGGCAATGTGCATACCGATCTCCTGTCCGCCCGGCTGATCACCGACCCCTATCTCGATGTCAACGAGATCTCCCAGGACTGGATCGGCCGCTCGGCCTGTCGCTACCGGCTCGCCTTCGACTGGGATAGCGATGACGCGGATCGGGTCGATCTCTCCTGCCTTGGTCTCGATACAGCAGCACGCCTGGAGTTGAACGGCACCTCGCTCGGCGAGACACGCAATATGCACCGCAGCTACCGTTTCGACATTCGCGAGAAGCTCAAGGACGGCCGCAACGAGCTGATCATCGATTTCGAGTCCGCCTATGCCCATGGCGAAGCCGTGCGCGCAGCACTCGGTACCGCCGCCGACATCCCTGCCAACTATCCCGGCCCCAGCAATCTCATCCGCAAGATGGCCTGCAATTTCGGCTGGGACTGGGGTCCGACCGTCGTCACCGCCGGCATATGGAAGCCGGTCACCATCGAGAGCTGGTCGAAGGCGCGTCTCGGCACCGTTCGCCCGGAAATCACCCTGCAGGGCGGCGACGGCGTCGCCCGCCTGCGTGTCGAGATCGAATGGGCCGCCGAGGGCATGGACAGCGCCGCACTCGTGATGTCGGTCGGCGGCAAGCGATCCGAGGTGCGCATTGCGCAGGGCGAAACGCATACGCTGGTGGAATGCCGGGTCGATAATCCGCAAGTCTGGTGGCCGCATGGACTTGGCGATCAGCCGCTCTACGAACTCGACCTCCAGCTTCTGGGGTCTGATGGCGCGGTGCTGGATCGCTGGCAGCGGCGCGTCGGCTTCCGCTCGGTGCGGCTCGACACCACGCCGGATGAGATCGGCTCCGCCTTCACTCTTGTCGTCAATGATGTGCCGGTCTTTGCCCGTGGCGCCAACTGGATCCCGGACGATTGCTTCCTGCCGCGCGTGACGCGGGAGCGCTATCGCGAACGGATTGGCCAGGCCCGCGACGCCAATATGAATATCCTGCGCGTCTGGGGCGGCGGTATCTACGAAACCGATGCCTTCTACGAGGAATGCGATGCCGCCGGCATCATGGTCTGGCAGGATTTCCTCTTTGCCTGCGCCGCCTACCCTGAAGACGAGCCGGTCTATAGCGAGATCGAGGCGGAAGCGCGCGAGGCGATCACCCGGCTGATGCCCTATGCATCGCTGGTGCTCTGGAACGGCAACAACGAGAACATCTGGGGCTATTTCGATTGGGGCTGGCAGGATGTGCTCGCCAATCGTCCCTGGGGCGCCGGCTACTATCTCGATCTTCTGCCGAAACTCGTCGCCGAGATCGATCCGACGCGGCCCTATTGGCCGGGAAGCCCCTATTCCGGCTCGATGGATATCCCGCCGAATGCCGATGAGCATGGCTGCAAGCATATCTGGGATGTCTGGAACGAGGTCGGCTACGAGGCCTACCGCAACTACATCCCGCGTTTCTGCTCCGAATTCGGCTGGCAGGCGCCGCCGACCTACGGGACGCTTGCCTCATCCGTGCGCGAGAAAAATCGCGCGCCTGCCTCGCCCGGCGTTTTGCATCACCAGAAGGCCACGACCGGCAACGATAAGCTGCTCAAGGGATTGGAGGGGTGGTTTCCCGCGCCGGAAAACCTCGATGACTGGCTCTTCGTCACCCAACTCAACCAGGCGCGTGCGATCAGCTTCGGCGTCGACCACATGCGCTCGCATCGCCCCACCTGCATGGGCGCGATCGTCTGGCAGCTCAACGATTGCTGGCCGGTGACCTCCTGGGCGGCGATCGATGGCGGTGGGCGGAAGAAACCGCTCTGGTATGCTCTGCGCAACAGCTACGCCCCGCACCTCCTCACCATCCAGCCACGCGGCGACGGCCTTGCCACCATCGCCGTCAATGATGCCACCCTGTTCTGGCGGGTGCCCTTCACCGTCGAGCGTTTCGACTTCAACGGCACGCTTCTCGCCCGCCATTCCGTCTGGCGGATCCTCTGCGACCGCTTCGAGAATGCGGAGATATCGATCCCCAAGGATGTAGCAACACCGGGCGATCCACAGCGTGAATTCCTGCGCGCCCGGCTTGGCGATTCCGAGGCCTGGTGGTTCTTCGAGAAGGATATGAAGCTGCAATATCCGCAGCCACGTTTCGAGATAGAGGCCGCGCCAACCGCCGACGGCATAGCCGTCACGGTCACGGCGCAAACCTTCCTGCGCGATCTCTGCCTGTTTGCCGACCGGATCAGCCCGAATGCCGAGGTCGACGATATGCTGGTCAACCTGATGCCGGGCGAGAGCAAGACATTCCGCATCAAGGGCCTGTCGAAAGAGGCTTGGGATGATGCCGATCTTTCCTCTGTCGTGCGCACGGCCAATCAGGTCGCGGGTACGATTCAACATCGGTGAGACGGGAACATCGTCACGAAAGATTGCGATCTCGGAGGGCAAATTGCCTTCTATGATCGCACGGCACCTTGTGATCTAGTGCGCCCATCCGACCCATGAATCAGCGAGACACCGACTATGCCTTCGGAATCCCATCGCAGCTTTCAGACGCCCCGGCACGAAGAACTCGGTCTTTCCACGCTTACCAATAGCGCCGGTCTGTCCGCATCGGCCCTGCCGAACGGCACGCTGTTTGCCATCGATTTTGCCGACCAGCAAGGCGGCGTCATGATCAATCAGGTGCTGGGATCGCCTGTTTACGGCGGCATCGGGCGGCTCTATCTGCGCATCGGCGGTTCACAGCCTGAAGTCACCGAAATCGTCGGCCCAAAGGCGGCGGTGCGCTTCGGCCATGACGAGACGAGTTTCTGCTGGAGCGGCGAGACGGCGGGTCTCCGGCATACGGTGCGGTTACAGCTCCATCCCGGCGATACCGCCTGGTTCTGGCGGGTTTCGCTCGAGAATACGACGAACAAGGCAGTTCCGGCCGATCTCGTGCTGATCCAGGATGTCGGCATCGGTGACCGTGGTTTCCTGATGAACAGCGAGGCCTATGCCTCGCAATATATCGACCATCACATCGGAGCCCATCCCACCTTCGGGCCGGTCGTGATGAACCGGCAAAATCTCAAGCAAGGCGGCGGACGCAATCCGTGGCTGGCGCAGGGCTGCCTCGATGGCGCGGCCGCCTATGCAACGGATGCAATCCAGCTGATGGTGCCGGCCCCAAGCGGCGATGCGCCGATGGTGCCGGGTTTCGGCGAAAACCTGGCGAGCACGCGCCGGCAGCACGAGGTCGCCTGCCCGGCGATCCAGTCGAAGCCGTTGACACTGGCACCAAAGGCCGGCGCGACTACGACATTCTTCGGCCTGTTCGTTGCCGATCACCCCTTGGCCTCCAGCGATGCCGACCTTACGCGTCTCGATGCACTGCCGCAGGTGCTCGGCCAACTGGCGGCGACCGATATTGCCTCGGAGATACCGGTTCGCAGCCTGGTGCAGGACGCGCCGCTGTTCGTGACCGAGCCGTTGGATGACGCGACCATCGACCGGCTTTATCCCGAGCGGGTGCTGGAGGAGCGGATCGACGGCCAACTCTATTCCTTCTTCGTACCGGAGGGATCGCTGAACCGTCATATCGTGCTGCGCGAGAAGGAGCGCCGCGTGGCGCGCCGTCACGGTGCCATCGTCCGCAGCGGCCAGAACATGCTGCTCGACGACCAGACTTTGGGCGCAACCTGCTGGATGCAGGGCATTTTCGCGGCGCAGCTCACCATCGGCAATACCTCCTTTCACAAGCTGTTCTCGATCTCCCGCGATCCCTACAATCTGACGCGGGCAAGCGGGTTGCGCATCCTCGTGGATCTCGGCGAAGGCTGGCGCCTGCTCGGCGTGCCCGCCGCCTTCGACATGGGCCTCAGCGATGTCAGCTGGATCTACAAGCTTGCCGGCCATACCATCACCGTGACGGCGGCAGCCTCCGGTGACGACCCAGCCATGCAGTGGAATGTCTCGGTCGAGGGCAAGGCCTGCCGCTTCCTGGTGTTCGGCCATATCGTGCTCGGCGAGCGCGACTATGAAGCCGTCGCAAACATCGAAATCGATGCTGCGGCCAAGCAGATATCCTTCCGTCCCCAGTCCTCCTGGCTTTGGGATCGCTACCCGCAAGCCGCCTATCATCTCGTCACTTCAACGCCAGATGCTTTCGAGGCAATCGGCGGCGATGAGCTTCTCTATGGCGACGGCATCTCACGCAACGGTCCCTTCATCGCGCTGAAATCGCGCCCGACGCGAGGCTTCAGCTTTGCCGTCACCGGATCGATGACCGACACCGCGGCGGGTGAAGCCCTCGCCGAGCGTTACAAGGCGGGCGTCAGCGCTGAGGACATGCTTGCGCCGGCGCAGCGTTTCTGGAGCCATGTGACGCGCGGCCTGCGCATCGAGGGCAGCGGGCCGGATATCACCGAACAGGCGGTCATGTTGCCCTGGCTGGCGCATGACGCCATCATCCATCTGAGCGTGCCGCACGGCCTCGAGCAATATACCGGGGCTGCCTGGGGAACGCGCGACGTCTGCCAGGGGCCGGTGGAATTCCTGCTCGCCTATGAACACGATGCCGAGGTGAAGCAAGTTCTCAGCACCGTCTTTTCCGAGCAATATCGCGACCGGGGCGACTGGCCGCAATGGTTCATGCTGGAGCCCTATGCCAATATCCGCGCCGGCGAGAGCCATGGTGATATCGTCGTCTGGCCGCTGAAGGCGCTGTGCGACTATATCGAGGCGACGGGCGATATCGCCTTCCTCGCCGAGACCGTTCCCTGGCGAGCCGACGACACCATGCAGCGGACCGAGGAGAAGGCGACGATCTCCGACCATGTCGAAAAGCTGCTCGACACCGTCCGCAGCCGCTTCGTCCCCGGCACCAGCCTAATCCGCTATGGCGAAGGCGACTGGAACGACAGCCTGCAGCCGGCCGATCCGCATTTGCGCGACTGGATGGTCAGCAGCTGGACCGTTTCGCTGCTCTACGAACAGCTCGTGCGCTATGCCGCGATCCTGACATTCGCAAGCCGGGACGAAGAGGCGCAGAGCCTCAAGGACACCGCCGCCGCCATGCGCAGCGATTTCAATCGCCTGCTGATGCGCGACGGTATCGTTGCCGGTTATGGCGTCTTCGATCCGAGCCATGACGGCGTCGAGCTGCTGCTGCATCCGGCCGATACCCGCACAGGCCTGCATTTTTCGCTGATCGCGATGACCCAGCCGATGCTGGGCGGCCTGTTCACGCCGGAGCAGCGGCGCGACCATATGAAGCTGATCAGCGCGAACCTGCTGTTCCCGGACGGCGTGAGATTGATGGAAAAGCCGGCCACCTATGCCGGCGGACCGGAGACACTGTTCCGTCGTGCCGAATCCTCGTCCTTCTTCGGGCGCGAGATCGGGCTGATGTATGTGCACGCGCATCTGCGTTACTGCGAGGCGCTGGCCCTGGATAGCGATGCTGAGGGCATGTGGAGCGCGCTGGCGCTCGCCAACCCGATTTCGGTCAGCGGCCGGCTCGACCACGCATCGCTGCGGCAGCGCAACACCTATTTCAGCAGCAGCGATGCCGCTTTCGACGACCGTTATCACGCCTCATCCGATTGGGATCGCGTCAAGGCGGGCGATATCGCCGTCGATGGCGGCTGGCGCATCTATTCGAGCGGCCCCGGCCTCTACACCAAGAGCCTGATCAACAACGTCTTCGGTTTCAAACGGCATTTCGGCCAGCGCGTCCGCCAGCCGCTAATGCCGACATCGGTTGACGTTTCCGAGGTCGAACTGGATTTCAAGGCCTAGTCACAAAAGGGGCCGCTACACGCGGCCCCTCTCCAGATTTTGTAATTAAGCAGCTGCGTCCCAGACCGGCGCGAGGCCATCGGGGCTGACGATACGCCCGTTGGGCTCTGCAAGCGCATGGATCGCGGCCATCTCCTCCGCCGTCAGTTCGAAATCGAAGATCGCCGCATTCTCTTTGGCGCGGGTCTCCGAGACCGTCTTCGACAGCGCGATCAGCCCCTGCTGCACGATCCAGCGCAGGACGATCTGCGCGATGGACTTGCCATGCCGACCGGCGATCGCCCTCAGAACCGGATCGCTCAGCACCTTTCCATCCGCCATGGCGTAGTAGGCCGTGATGGACATGCCGAGACTCTTGGCGGCGTCGATCACCGGTGACTGGTCGAGATAGGGGTGATACTCGACCTGATTGGTGACGAGCGGCAGCTCGCTGAGCTTTACCGCCTCGGTTATCAGCGCCCGGTTGAAATTCGAGACGCCGATGTGGCGGACCTTGCCGGCCTTGGCAACCTCGCTCAAGGCACCAATCTGCTCGGCAAGCGGCACGGCGTCGTTCGGCCAATGGAGGAGGAGCAGATCGACATAATCAGTCTTCAGCTTCTTCAGGCTTTCATCGACCGAAGCAACAAAGGCCGCGTGCTTATAGTGCTCAACCCAGACCTTGGTGGTCAGGAAGAGATCGGTGCGGGCAAGGCCGGAGCGCAGGATCCCTTCGCCGACCTCGGACTCATTGCCGTAGATCTGGGCGGTGTCGACATGCCGGTAGCCGTTCTTCAGCACATGCGACACCATACGTTCCGTATCTGGGCCCGGCATACGGAAGGTGCCGAAACCGAGAGCGGGGATCGATGCGCCGTTGGCGTTGACGAGATGCATGGGATTTCCTTTCGATTGCAGAATGATCAGGCGGCGCGGGAAACGGTCTGCGCCACAGGAGCCGAACGGCGGTCGAGCGCGCCGCTCCACAGGGTCAGGACGAGGGCAGCGACGACCAGGATCGCGCCGACCCAGGGCGTGGCGCCGAGACCGAGCGAGGATTCCACCACCAGCCCGCCGATCCAGGCGCCGGCGGCAATGCCGAGATTGAAGGCGGCGATGTTGAG
Organism: Martinezella rhizogenes; assembly: GCF_000799715.1. Classification (GTDB taxonomy): domain Bacteria; phylum Pseudomonadota; class Alphaproteobacteria; order Rhizobiales; family Rhizobiaceae; genus Rhizobium; species Rhizobium rhizogenes_C. Next base: position 83,927 of record NZ_JUHG01000017.1, on the reverse strand, counting down.
CGCCGAGGCAACATCGACGGCTGCGGGGCGAACCTGGCGAGCAAGCTGGACGACATAGAGCTGCAGGCCGGGCACATTGGCGAAGGACAGGAAGCCGAGGGCGGCGAGCGTCGGAATGGCAAGCCAGGGCGAAACGGCCGTAAAGCTGAAGAGCACGAGCACGATCGCCTGGGCGAGAAAGAGCCATGTCAGCGCCTTGACCGGATTGCCATTGGCAAGCCGTCCACCGACGACATTGCCGATAGCAATGGCGATACCGTAGAGCACCAGGATCAGGCTGACGGCGGAGGCGGCAAAGCCGGTCACGTCCTGCAGGATCGAAGCGAGGAAAGTAAACGCGACAAAGGTGCCGCCGTAGCCCAGCGCCGTCATGGCGAAGACGATCAGCAGGCGGGCGCTTCCAAGCACGCGAAGCTGTTCGCCGATACCGGCCGGCGGTGCCTTTTTCAGAGTCGATGGCAGCAACAGGGCGATGCCGGCAAAGGCGATGACCCCGAGCACGGCGACAGCGGCGAAAGTGGCGCGCCAGCCGAAGGTCTGGCCGATGAGCGTACCAAGCGGCACACCGGTGACGATCGCGACCGTCAGCCCCATGAACATCATGGCGATCGCCGAGGCACGACGGTTTTCCGGCACGAGATCGGCGGCGATGGTCGAGCCGACGGAGAAGAAGACGCCGTGGGCGAAAGCCGAGAGCACCCGAGCGACGAGCAGGAACTCATAGCCGGTGCTCAACGCCGCCAAGCCGTTGCCGACAATGAAGAGCGCCATCAGGCCAAGCAAGAGCGGCTTGCGCTCGATGCGGCCGGTGAGTGCCGTCAGGATCGGCGCGCCAAAGGTGACGCCAAGCGCGTAAACGCTGACGATGAGGCCGGCAAGCGGCAGGGTGATGTGAAGATCATTCGCGACGGTCGGCAGCAGGCCGACGATGACGAATTCGGTGGTGCCGATCGCATAGGCCGCGATCGTCAAGGCAAAAAGAGCGAGTGGCATGAGATGACCCGATCGAAAAGGCATCCGGAATCCTCCGGCTGCACTTGGTTCTTGTTCGGACGGAATATGGGCTCAAGACATTCGTTCGATAATCACCTATATAAAATCAACACTTATGAATTGAATTCAAAGTAGCGAGGCGAAGGGTGGATAATCGCGCCGGGGAAATGGATGTCTTCGTCCAGGTGGCCGAGCTTCGCAGCTTCTCGGCCGCCGGGCGGAAACTGCGCCTGTCGCCCTCCGCCGTCAGCAAACTCGTCACGCGTCTCGAAGACCGGCTCGGCACGCGCCTCCTGGTACGCACCACGCGCTCTCTGCAATTGACGCCGGAAGGCGAGGTCTATCTCGAACGGGCGCAGGCAATCCTCGCCGATATTCAGGAAGCCGAGCGCATGGTCGCCGCGGGCGGGGCGGCGGTGCCTCGCGGCCGGTTGCGCGTCAGTGCCTCTGTTGCCGTCGGGGTCCGCTGCATCGTGCCAATCGTTCCGGAATTCCTGGCGCTCTATCCGGAAATCGAACTCGACATCTCCCTCAGCGATAGCGTCATCGACATCGTCGGCGAGCGCGCCGATGTTGCCATTCGCGTCGGATTGCTGCGCGACAGCTCGCTGAAAGCCCGCAAGCTGCTCGAAAGCCGCCGCGTCATCGTGGCGTCCCCGGCCTATATCGCAAGATATGGACTACCGGCGACACCGGATGATCTCGATCAACACAATTGCCTGACCTTCAATTTTCGGCCGACCGCCGAGGGCTGGGCGTTTCGCGATCCGCACACCGGCTCAGTCTTCGTGAAACCTGTCTTCGGCAATCTCCAGGCCAACAATGGGCCGACCGTGCGCAGCCTCTGTCTGGAGGGCGTGGGGCTTGCCCGCGTCGGCCAATTCCATGTGCAACCGGACATCGAGGACGGCACGCTTATACCGGTGCTGGAAAACTTTAATCCGGAGGACATCGAGATGATCCATGCCGTCTATGCCGGCCATGATCACCTTGCCGCCCGCATCCGCGCCTTTATCGACTTCCTGGCTTCGCGAATCGGGTAAAACGACATGGACATTCCCAGACAGAGAGCAAGATTTGGAAACGGCGCTTTACCTCCCGATCAAGAATTTCCTTGAGACGGCCGGCTACACGGTGAAAGGCGAGATCGGCAATTGCGATCTCGTCGGGCTCAGCGATGACGAGCCGCCAGTCGTCGTCATCTGCGAGTTGAAGCTGACCTTCAATCTCGAACTTGTGCTGCAAGCCGTCGACAGAGCTGCGGCTGGCGACGAGGTCTGGATTGCCGCTCGCGTCTCGGCAAAGGGCAAGGGGCGGGAGAGCGACCGCCGCTTTCGCGATCTCTGCCGCCGGCTGGGCTTCGGCATGCTGGCGGTCTCCGATAGCGGCCTGGTCGACATCATCGTCAGTCCGGTCGCGCCGATGCCGCGCAAGAATCTCCGCAAGCGTTCGCGCCTTGTCGAAGAACATCGGCGGCGCAAGGGCGATCCCGCCTTGGGCGGCAGCACGCGCTCGCCGATCATGACCGCCTATCGCCAGCAGGCGCTTGCGTGCGCGGCCGCCATCCAGAATGGTCTGCAACGTCCGAAGGATATTCGCGCCAACGCCCCAAAAGCCGCCCAAATCCTGCAAGATAATGTCTATGGCTGGTTCGAACGCGTCGATCGCGGGATTTACAGCTTAACCGCGCTTGGTGCGGAAGCATTGAACCGATGGCCACAGACGGAGACCTCTTGAGCAACAAGATGGAGAAATTCCGGCGAGACCGCATTAAATTTCGGTAATATTCTTAAATTTTTGCAATAAAAACATGATCAATATTTAATTTGTAAAACACAATTGGCGGATCATATTACTCATCAGCGCCAATTCTTGTTTATACTTTGCATTCCTCAGTAAAATCTGGAGGCAGAGGCTCCCGAAAGGAGTTGGCGTTCACCCATTCGACGCCTGGTCCCTGACATGGACCCAAGACGCCATATCGCCAACGATCTCGTAAGGGACTTTTGCCATGTCATCTCTTCTTCGCAAACATCGAACCGCAGCCATTGTCGGCGCGGCCATCATCGTCGGCGCTGGCGCCCTGCCCTTCGCCTTCAACACTTCCACCGTTGCCTCCGCCGCAGAACCCAGCGGCATCATCGCGCCCGGCGGCTCCTTCGCGCCAATCGTCGACGCCGACAAGCCGGCCGTCGTCACCGTCACCACGACGATGAAGGCGACCGACAACAGCGCGGATACGAGCAACTCGCCAATGGACGAGCAGTTCCGCCAGTTCTTCGAGAACCAGGGCATTCCGTTCCCGAAGCAGGCACCGCAGCAGCAACAGGCCCAACGCGCCATGGCGCTCGGCTCCGGCTTCGTCATCAGCCCGGATGGCGTGATCGTCACCAACAATCACGTCATTCAGAACGCCACCGACATCAAGGTGACGCTCGATGACGGTACCGAGCTGCCGGCCAAGCTCCTCGGCGCCGACGCCAAGTCCGATCTTGCCGTTCTGAAAATCCAGGCTCCCAAGCCGCTCGCCACCGTCGCCTGGGGCGATTCCGACAGACTGAAGCTCGGCGATCAGATTCTCGCGATCGGTAACCCGTTCGGCATCGGCACGACGGTCACCGCCGGCATCGTCTCGGCTCGTGGTCGCGACCTGCACAGCGGCCCCTATGACGACTTCATCCAGATCGACGCACCGATCAACCACGGCAATTCCGGTGGTCCGCTGGTCGACCGCGAGGGCAACGTCGTCGGTATCAACACCGCCATCTATTCGCCGAACGGCGGCAGCGTCGGCGTCGGTTTCGCCATTCCGTCCGACGAAGCCAAGGCGATCGTCGCCAAGCTGGAGAAGAACGGCTCGATCGATCACGGCTATCTCGGCGTCGCTATTCAGCCGGTCACCTCCGATATCGCCAATGCCGTCGGCCTGTCGCAGGCAGGGGGCGCCCTGGTCGCCGGTGTCAACGACGACACTCCGGCCGCTCGTGCCGGCATCAAGACCGGCGACATCGTCACGGCCGTCAATAATGAGGCCGTAAAGACGCCGAAGGATCTGTCGCGTCTGGTCGCCGATCTTTCGCCTGGCGACAAGCGCTCGCTGACCGTCTGGCGCGATGGCAAGAGCATGGACGTCAATGTCACCATCGGCGGCAATGACGACAGCAAGCAGGCCGCCAACGACAGTGGTGACAGCAAGGTCCAACCCTCCAACCAGCCGAGCATCGGCGTCGGCCTCGCCAACCTGACCCCTGATCTGCGCGAGCAGCTGAAGCTGCCCCACAGCGTCCAGGGCGCCGTCGTCGCCAGCGTCAATCCGGATAAGTCGGCCGCTGCCGCCGGTATCCAGGCCGGCGATGTCATCGTCTCAGTCAACGACCAGCCGGTCCATAGCGCCCACGATGTTCAGAGCGCGGTTGCTGAGGCCGGCAAGGCGGGCCGCAAGTCCGTCCTGCTGCTGATCGAACGCGGCGGCGATAAGACATTCGTAGCCGTGCCGTTCTCGGCCGCCTAAACCCCGAGCAAGTCATCGATAGCCCCGCTTCTGGCAACGGAAGCGGGGCTAGATCTTTTCTGGAACCATCGATAGCGATGGGCAATCATTTCCACAGAAGACATGTTTCCGCCTCACAGCCTGATCTTTTTGTCCAAACTCTGCCTTGGTGATGATAAAGAAGGAAGAAAGTGGCGGATATCACCCGCCGGCCGGCGGAGTCATGTTCTACCGGCGACATCGGTGGCATAAGGGCTTCAGGACTTTGGTCGGGGCTGAGCGGCAGCAGGAGTTGGAGTGACCGATCCATACGACATTCTCGGCGTCGGGCGCGATGCGAGCGACGAGCAGATCAAGACGGCCTATCGCAAGCGGGCGAAAGGGGCACATCCCGATTCCGGCGGCGATGCCGAGGCCTTCGGGCGACTGAAGAAGGCCCATGAGCTGCTTCTGGACCCCGTCCGCCGCAAGGTCTTCGACGATACCGGCTACGATGTCGAGCTGACCGACGCCGTCGATCTGCAGGCGCTGGTCGCTATCGAGAAGCTGATCACCGACATGGTTCTGGACGAGCGCGAACCGGGAACCTTCGATCCGGTCGCCCATATGCGCGCCAACCTTCTCGAAGAAATCCGCAAGGCAAACTTCAGCAAGAGCGAGCTGGAACGCCATTCCGACCGCATCCGCCTGCATCTGGATCGCCTTGGCAAACGTCCCGGCAAGGATGTCGTCGGCCATATGCTGCGTGCCCGCATCAAGGCCATCGCTACGGCGATCGGCGAAACGGATGCCAAGATCGGCGCCACCGAGCGCGCCTGCGATATGCTCGACGGCTATCTCTATGTGATGGACACGCCGATGCTTGAGGACGAGGAGAACACACCAGAAATCGAATGGGATGAGGCGACCGAGGCCCGTTCCGCCGCCCAGTAATCTTCCCAGGCGATATGCCTCCTCCGAAGCCGGAACTTTCGACCGGCAATCGGGTTTTCCTTACGCGCTGTTGTCGAAATTCGACGGCGCCGTGCGACCAGCATCAGCGTAACGGATCACACAGGGAGGATATCATGATCAACGAAGACGGTTATGTGCCGGCAGCAGAGCTGGCGCAAAGAAACGGCGTGCGATTTCCCAACGAGAGCCTTGAATACCGGCAGGCACGTGACGCGCTGCTCGCCGAGGAAATCGAGCTTCGCCGCCATATCGAGCGCGTCGCGGCGCAACGGCGGGCGCTGCCGCCGGGCGGGATCGTGAAGAAGCACTATCAGTTCATCAGCCCCGATGGCCCCCTCGACTTTGCCGATCTGTTCGACGACAAGGATAGCCTGCTGGTCTACAGCTTCATGTTCGGCCCGGAGCGGACGCGGCCCTGCCCGATGTGCACATGCATGCTTTCGGCGCTGGAGGGAGAGATCCTCGATATCGAGCAGCGGATGGCCATCGCCATCGTGGCGCGGTCGCCGATCGACAGGCTGATGGATTTCAAGCGGGAGCGCGGCTGGCGCAACTTGCCGCTCTATTCCGACCCGACCGGTGAGTATAGCCGCGACTATCGCGCACTCGGCCCGGGCGGCAGCGACGATGCCGCCGTCAATGTCTTCACGCGACGGGACGGAACCATCCGGCATTTCTGGGGTGAAGAAATGGGTCCGGTGACGGCCGATCCAGGTCAGGATCCGCGCGGCGCCCCAGACCTCATGCCGCTGTGGACGATCCTCGACATGACGCCCGAAGGTCGGGCAAGGGATTGGTATCCAAAGCTTTCCTACGGACGCGCGTGACGTTCGCAAGCCGTTCGTCGGCCAAGCCACTTGACCGACGAATGATACGATGAAGGCTGCCTGAGGGGATGACAGCGGTGGGTGCGTCGAGTATAAAATTGACGCGACTCATGAAGGAGGCTCGTTAGATGAGAAATTTCGGCACCCATAAACGCTGAACAGCGATGCCGGATGTGGACTGCTGTTCGGTCCGTTCTTGTCTAACCTTATCGTCTCCCATGCCCATGGAGGGCATTCATGCTCCGTCGCTTCTTCTCCTATTATGCGCGTTACAAGACGCTGTTTTTCCTCGATTTCGGCTGCGCCGTGGTCGCCGGCCTGCTTGAGCTGGGCTTTCCGCTGGCGGTCAAGCTCTTTGTCGATCAGCTGTTGCCGGGCCGTGACTGGGGACTGATCGCCGCTACCACCGTGGTACTGCTGATAGTCTACGCGTTGTCGACCGGCCTGTCGGCCATCGTCAACTACTGGGGCCATGCGCTCGGCATCTCGATCGAATCCGACATGCGCCGCCAGGCCTTCGAGCACATCCAGAAGCTTTCCTTCCGCTACTTCGACAACAACAAGACCGGGCATCTGATCACCCACGTCACCAAGGATCTCGAGGAAGTGGGCGAGATTGCCCATCATGGTCCCGAGGACCTGTTCATCGCCATCATGACCTTCATCGGCGCCTTCCTGCTGATGTTCTCGGTGCATTGGAAACTGGCGCTGCTGACGACGACCATCGTGCCCTTCATGACCTGGCTGGTCAGCCGCTACGGCGCCAAGATGACCATGAATTCGCGCAGCCTGTTCGGCAAGGTCGGCGAGTTCAACACCCGCATGCAGGAAACCGTCGGCGGCATTCGCGTGGTCAAGGCTTTTGCCAACGAGGCTTACGAAAGCCAGCTCTTCGCCGGCCATAACGAGGACTACAAGGCCACCAAGCTGGACGGCTACGCCTATATGACGGCAAGCATAGCGCTGAGTTATTTCAGCACGCGCCTGGTACAGCTCGTCGTCATGATGGCCGGAACCTGGTTCGTCATATCGGGAGAGCTGAGCTATGGCGGCTTCATCAGCTTCCTGCTTCTGATCAACGTTTTCTTCCGCCCGATCGACAAGATCACCTCGGTGATCGAAACCTACCCCAAGGGTATCGCCGGCTTCAAGCGCTTCCTGTCGTTGATCGACACACAGCCGGACCTTGCCGACCGCCCGAACGCGATTGCGGTCGATCACCTCAAGGGCGATATCGCCTACAAGGATGTCAGCTTCGGCTATTCAGCTCAGGGCGTGATCTTCGAGGGCTTGAACCTGACGATTGCGCCCGGCGAGACAGTCGCCTTCGTCGGCGCTTCTGGAACGGGCAAGACGACCATCTGCTCGCTGCTGCCGCGTTTCTACGACGTAACTGGCGGCGGCATCACCATCGACGGCATCGACATCCGCGACATGACGCAGGCTTCCCTGCGCAGCCAGATCGGCATCGTGCAGCAGGATGTGTTCCTGTTCGGATCGACCATTCGCGAAAACATCGCCTATGGACGGCTCGGCGCGAACGATGAGGAGATCATGGAGGCACTGCGCCGCGCGTCGCTCGACGAGTTCGTGTTATCCCTGCCGGATGGGCTAGACACGCCGACCGGCGAACGCGGCGTGAAGCTATCCGGCGGCCAAAAGCAGCGCCTCGCCATCGCCCGCATCTTCCTGAAGAACCCGCCGATCCTGATCCTCGACGAGGCGACCTCGGCGCTCGACACGGCAACCGAATATGCCATCCAGCAGGCGCTGGCCGACCTGTCGACGGGACGCACGACCCTGGTAGTGGCACACCGGCTCGCCACCATCCGCAACGCCGACCGCATCATCGTCATGGGACCGAACGGCATCGTCGAGCAAGGCACACACGCCGAACTTCTGGTCCGCGACGGCGCCTATGCCCGCCTGCACAACGCCCAGTTCGGAGCCTTGGTATAAGGGCGCAACGAGGGTGTTCCGCCTTCTCGATAGGGCAGAACACGGCGCGCCTGCTCGCCCGACCGAAGGGGAGAGCGCCGCGTCCGTAAATTTCGCAACAAATGAGAACACAACGCAAAAGACGGATGCGTATCATCCTTCCGGCTAACGGCATCTCGATAACAAGAGTTTGCACATGTCAGGAATGGACAAAGGATATGCCAATGAAGATCGCCTTCATCGCGCTGGGTTTGACAGCAGTCATGACGATGGGCCTCATCACGCCCGCGGTCGCTCAAGTCGTTATCTATAACGATCAGTCACCGGACGCCGATTCCGACCAGGGCGAAGGCCAGACCGAGGCCAATTTCCTTCACGCCTGGAACCGCCATCACGACTCGTCCAACCGTTGGGGAGAGTCGCGCGGCAACTACGGTCCGAACGATGTCATCCGTCTTTTGGAGCGACGCGGTTATAGAGTAAGAGACGTCAATGACGTGGGCGAGCGTTTTTTGGTCAGGGCAACGCGCGACGGTGACAAGCTCCTGGTGAGCGTGTCCCGGAGAGGCGAAATCATGGGTGTCGTCCACGATCGCGAGTATTGATACCAAGCAGATGCTGCTGCCGCAGCAAAGCACTACGGCGGCAGAAATCCTAAGAACGGCAAAAGTAACGCGTAGCCGTTACATCTTCTTCAGCTTCCAGCTTCTGACCTCGAAGGGCAGGATATCCGGGCCGGCGTCACGCTTGGCAGGTTCTTCCATCAGACTGACCGCCTCGGCGACATGCCAGCCACTTGTGGGCTTGATGTTCAATCCGCCGCGCCGACCGGCCGGCTCGTAGACGCGCAGCACAAGCCCATCCCCTTCTTCAGCCGGCTTGACGGCAGACAGCGCGACCGGCGTGCCCGTTATCGTGACCAGAGCAAGCGTCGTTCCCGCAAGATTGGCGGCAGTGGTCACCACTAGCGGCTGGTTCAGATCGTCCGCCTCCTCGCGCACGCCGCCGGAATGCCACGCGCCTGCATGCGGTAGCAGCGCATAGGTAAATTGCTGCTCGCCTTCATCCGCCAGCGGATCAGGATAGATCGGCCCGCGCACGAGACTGATGCCAAGCACGTTGCCACGGGCGCTATGGCCGTATTTGGCGTCGTTCAACAGTGCAACACCGAAATCCGGCTCGCTCAGATCGACGAAGCGATGGGCAACCGCTTCGAACATTGCCGCGTCCCAGCTCGTGTTGGTGTGCGTCGGGCGGCTGACGACGCCGTAAGCGCATTCGAAGGTCGCCGTGCGAGCCCGCACCGCGACCGGATTGAGTGCGCGCAAGAAAGTGCGACGATCATGCCAATCGATATGGGTCTCGATATCCAGTCGCCTGGCATTGGCGCTCAGCACATAATGCTGCACGACGCTGGAATCGCGGTAGCGATGGACGACCTTGATTGCGGCCCGATGCGGGCCGCTTTCGACAAGCTCGATGCTCTCGGGCCTGTCGAGGCGGACGCCCTTTTCCGGATAATCGGCGTCGATATCCCAGGCATCCCAATTGCGCGGCTTGTCGACGGGGTAGATCCAGAGCTGGTTAGCCGGCTCGGCCAGCGCCTCACGGCCGGTGGCCTTGTGCACGAGGCTGTGGACCGCGCCATCCGCGCCGAGGACGACGACCAGATGCTCGTTTTCCAGCCGGTTCGCGTCGGCGCGCAAGCCGCCAGCCGGCTTTAGCGCGGCACGATCCAGCACTTGAACGGAGAGCGGCGCGATGATATCGCCGGTGGACAGAACGGTGCCATCGGCGAGCGTGGCGCGCAGAGGCCGCGCATCCAGCGACGGATTGGCGACGACCAGCGCATCCACGATACCGCCCTTCGGCAGGACCGCCACGGCAGCATCCATGGCCTGCTTTTGAGCCGCCTTGGCGTGCTCGATAACCTCGGAAAGCTCGCGCTCGGCATCCTGATAGACCTCCCGGATGCTCGATCCCGGCAGGATATCGTGGAACTCGTTCTTCAGCGTCACGCGCCAATCCGCCTCGAGGCTACGCGGAGCTTCGGCTCCGGCCAGATGAGCGACCGAGCCCAGGGTTTCAGCGGTGATCAGCGCCCGCTCGGCCCTGCGATGCAGCCGCTTGACGCCGCTCTGGCTGGTGAGCGTCGCGCGGTGCAGCTCGAGATAGATCTCGCCCGACCAGGCCGGCAGCTGCTTTTCCCTGGCCGTACGGTGGGCGCTGGTGAAGAAATCGGCGACCTTGCCCCAGCGCGCCTTCGGAATGGCCGGGAAGTCGCGTAGTTGCACCTCGCGCTCCACCATCTCCGGCGTCACGCCGCCGCCGCCGTCGCCATAACCAACCGCCAGCAGCGATGTGTCATGCAGCGTCTTGGCGCGGAAGTTCTTCCACGTCGGCAGATAGCAATCCGGCCGCACGAAACCGTTATAGCCTTCCATGGGATTGTCGAAGACATGCGCGAGCACGCGGCTGCCGTCGAGCCCTTCCCACCAAAAGAGGTCATAGGGAAACTTGTTGGTCTCGCTCCAATTGACCTTGATGGTGAAGAAGCTCTCGATACCGCCCTGGCGCAGCAATTGTGGCAGGGCGCCGGAGAAGCCGAAGCAATCCGGCAACCAGCAGACCTTGTGCCGCGCACCAAAAGTCTTCTCGAAATAGCGCTGGCCGTAGAGAATCTGCCGTACCAGGCTTTCGCCCGTCGGCATGTTCGTGTCCGGCTCGACCCACATGCCGCCGATCACTTCCCAGGTACCGTCGGCGACCTTCTCCTTGATCCGCGTCAACAGAGCAGGATCATCGGCCTCCATCTGCGCATAATAATGCGCCGTCGACTGGTTGAAGCGGAAATCGGGCGAGCGCTCCATCAGCGACAAAGCGGTATGGAAAGTGCGGCGCATCTTGCGGCGCGTCTCGTCATAGGGCCACAGCCAGGCGAGATCGATATGGGCGTGGCCGGTCAGCAGCAACTCGCCATTCTGCGGATAACGCTCCTGCAACGCCTTAAGGCGAGCAAGCAGCGCATCATGGGCGGCAACCACGGTCGCACGCTCGTCCTCCGACAGAGCCGCCGGGCTTTCGGCAAGTTCCGGCAATTCCCAGATCTTCTGCTGCTGAACGGCGTCCGCCGTGCGCGAGACATAGGGAGCGGTCGCGGACGGCCAATCGAGGCTGCGCAGAGCCGTCTCGGCGGCGTCGAGCATATGCGGCACGGCCTCATGCTCCGCCAGTGCTTCGATGGCCTCGACAATCTGCCGCAGCAGCAGATGCAGCCGGTGCACGGGAAGGTCCAGCCAGGCGAGCCGGGCCCGGTTCAGCTTCGGCTGCCGGTTCTGTTCGCCAAAGGGAAAGCGGGCGACGCTGTCGGTCGCAATCGAGAAACTACGGCCCTTCAGCGGAAATTCTTGATGATAGGGGTCGAGGCCGAAGCTCTCGTTTTCCCCATCCCCGAAGACTAGCGTGATCAGACTCTCACCGCCGAGATCAAGTTGCAGCCGCGTCTCCTCCAGCGGCCAGTCGGCGGGCACCGTCGCCTGCAAGGAGGCGAAATGCACCACGCCCTTGCGATGCGGCCAAGCCTGGCCGATAGCGATAGCTTCGCCCTCGAAGGTCCATCTGTCGATGCTACGCATGGCACGTTCGCGCCAATGGCTAAGTTCGGCGGTACGTACCTTGAGGCGGTCTAGGCGCTGGGCGATGGTGAGCGGCATGGCATGTCCTACATGGTTGATATCACGCCCAGATCGCGCTGGCGGCCGTGGCGTCGAGAATGAGACATTGCAAGGCAGGAAGGATGAGATTAGCCGTCCCGGTCGGGATCAGGCGCGCGTAAGCGGCAAAGGCAAATAAGGAGGGCCACTCAGATGATGTACCTCGGCCGGGGCCTTGATGGTGATGCTCATTCGACGGTCTCCTCCTCCTGCATGAAGCAGGCACAGACTACGGCGAAGACCTGCCCGATGACCAGTCTCAAAATGGAGGCAAAATTTTGGACTTGGCTCTCTGCACGGAGGTTAGGCGTGCATGAATGTGTGGCGGAGCAGTAAGCCCCGCCTCTAAAGTTCAGTGCCTTGGTATGCGCGGCAGGAAGATCGTGAACAGGCCCAGCAGCGGCAGATACGAGCAGATCATATAGACGAAGGGAATCCCATGCGTGTCGGCGAAATCGCCGAGGAGCGCGGCACCCAGCCCGCCCGCCCCGAAAGCGAAGCCGAAGAAAATGCCGCCGATCAGCCCGACCCGGCCGGGGATCAGCTCTTGAGCAAAAACGACGATCGCCGGGAATGCGGAGGCAAGCACCAGCCCGATCACCACCGTCAGGACGCAGGTCCAGAACAAGTCCGCATAGGGCATCAGCAGCGCAAATGGGATAACGCCGAGGATCGAGAACCAGATCACGAAGCGCGCTCCGAAACGGTCTCCGAACGTGCCGCCCAGGATCGTTCCGGTCGCGACGGAGCCGAGGAAGAGAAACAGCATCAGCTGCGCGTCGCGCACGTCGAGATGGAACTTGTCGATGACGTAGAAGGTGAAATAGCTGGATATGCTCGCCATGTAGACGTTCTTCGTCGCCGTCAGCAGGATCAGGATCGCCAGCGCCCAGATCGCCTTGTTACGCGCGATCGGCAAGGCGCGGCTGGCGGCAGGACGTGCTGCATGCTGGCGGCGATGATTGACGTACCAGGTGCCGACCCAGCTCAGGACGATAAAGCCGATGACCGCCAGGATCGAAAGCCAGGCCACGCTTTTCTGACCATGCTGGAGCACGAAGAAGGCGGCGATCAGTGGCCCGATGGCCGAGCCGGCATTGCCGCCGAGCTGGAAGAACGACTGCGCCAGGCCATGACGTCCGCCGGACGCCAGCCGTGCCACGCGCGAGGCTTCCGGATGGAACACCGCCGAGCCGAAGCCGATGAGGCTGGCGGCAACCAGCAGCATGCCGAAACTGCCGGCGTAGCCGAGCATGATGAGCCCCAGGAACGTGCTGATCATTCCGACCGGCAAGGAATAGGGCATCGGCCATTTGTCGGTGACGATGCCCACCACCGGCTGCAGCAGCGACGCCGTGATCTGGAACATCATCGTCAGGAGCCCGATCTGGACGAAATCGAGCGCGTAGTTTTCCCGGAACATCGGGTAGAGCGATGTCAGCAGCGACTGCATGATGTCGTTCAGGAGATGGCAGCCGCTGACGGCCATCACGATCGATATTGTCGTCTTCTGAAATCGGGCCTGCGTGCCCGAAAATTCCGCAACCATTGAGGATTCCTTCCTGAGCCGGCCGGTTCGTTTCAGCCGTGCTGTTTGACTAGCCTTTTACACGGCTTGCGGATGACCTTCTTTCGTGTTTTGGTCCACTTCTTTCGCGATCGGGCCAAAATGAAAAAACTCTCTCAACAATTGCTGGCAACCGTCGACAACAACCATGAGCAAAACATGCACTGGACGGAGGAATCGAATGCGGACGTCCTCGTCCACAGTTCCGAGCCGCGGCAGGGCTATACCGTACCGTGGCATCATCATCGTCGCTCGCAATTGCTCTGCGTTTTCGCCGGTGTCATCTTGATCCTGACGACCCGCGGCCGGTGGATGGTGCCGCCCGGCCATGCCTTGTTCATTCCGGCCGGCCTGGAACACTCCGTCGAAATGCTGAGCGATGTCAGCATGAAATCGGTCTATGTGATGCCGCGTGATCCTGGACCACCCGACGAAGCGCCTCGTGTCGTCGAAGTGACGGATCTTGCCCGCAGCCTCTTGCTCGAAGCGATCCGGCTGCGGGAGGCGCCGATCGAAAATCGCAAGGCCGCACTGGTCCTTTCCCTCCTGCTCGAAGAGATTTCGACGCTTGAGGAACGCCCGCTGGGCCTTCCCTTTCCTTCCGACCGTCGACTGGCGGTACTCTGCCGCGCCTATCTCGCAAACCCGGCGCCGAATGCCCGCCTGGATGACTGGGCCGAGAAGCTGGCAATGAGCCGCCGGACCTTCACCCGGCAATTCCGCAAGGAAACCGGCATCAGCTTTACCACCTGGCGGCAGCAGGCGAGCGTTTTTGCCTGCCTGCCCCAGCTCGCGGAAGGCCAGCCGGTCACCAACGTCGCGTTGGAAGCCGGCTATGAAAGCGCCGCAGCCTTCACCACCATGTTCCGGCGCATGCTCGGAACCTCGCCACGCACCTATATGGTCAACCGCTGGTCTTTCGACCGGGCGTGAGCATCGCAGGCTTTGCTCTGCCTTAAGGGAATATGCACGGATGAAAAGCAAAGGGCGCTCGACCCATTACTGGGGAGCGCCCTCGCTGTTACCCTGGACAGCAGACACCGACTCGGCCTCGAAAGGTCGGCCCGGCAGGCTATCGATACAGGTGATGGTCCGCAGATAATGCGGCATTTAACGGTTTGCAAGGGTCAATCTGAAGAAAGCCATTCACCATTGGCGATTTCGGCGAGCGGTCTGCGATGCAACGGCCGCCAAACCTCGCCCCAAGCGCTCAACCCAAGTCTTTTCGCGAGTACGACTGGGGCCGCCGCCGCACACAATTTTCTGCTGCATATGGCGAATCCATAGACAAAACCTATCGAATTTTTCGGATTTATCTATTTTGTTTATTGCGGCGCACGCACTATGTTGCGACGCGAAACTCCTCCTGTCCAAACAACACAAGGCTACCATGTCCGTTCTCAATACCGCCGTTAAGCCGTTCAAAGCCCAGGCCTTCAAGCAGGGCAAGTTCATCGAGGTCACCGAAGCTGACATCGCCGGCAAATGGGCGGTCTTCTTTTTCTATCCGGCCGATTTCACTTTCGTTTGCCCGACCGAACTCGGCGACGTCGCGGATAACTATGCCGAGTTGCAGCGTCTTGGCGTCGACGTCTATTCCGTTTCGACCGACACGCATTTCACCCATAAGGCCTGGCACGACAGCTCCGAAACCATCGGCAAGATCCAGTATGCGATGATCGGCGATCCCACCGGCACCGTTACGCGTAACTTCGACGTCATGCGTGAAGCCGAAGGCCTTGCCGATCGCGGCACCTTCGTCGTCGACCCCGACGGCGTCGTCCAGGCCGTGGAAATCACCGCCGAAGGCATCGGCCGCAACGCTGCCGACCTGCTGCGCCGGATCAAGGCTGCCCAGTACGTCCGCGCTCATCCCGGCGAAGTTTGCCCGGCAAAGTGGGAAGAAGGCGATAAGACCCTGGCTCCTTCGCTGCACCTCGTCGGCAAGATCTGATTTCGGCTTCGGCCACACCTTCCCCAAAAACGGGGAAGGCCTCCCACGCACAATTAAGACTGATGGCGACTTTGTTCCGCCGGACAGGTCGTCCCAATTTTCCTTCCGAACCGGAGACATATCGATGCTTGACGACGCACTGAAAAGCCAGCTCAAGGCCTATCTGGAAAAAGTCGTACGGCCGATAGAGATCCGCGCCAATGTCGATGAGAGCGCGAAGTCGAAGGAGATGGTGGCGCTTCTCGAAGACATTACCGGCCTCTCCGACAAGATCACCCTCACCCAGGAGCGTGACGCCGGCGAACGAGCCCCCTCATTCGCGCTCACCAGCCCGGGGCATGATATCGACCTGCGTTTCGCCGGCATTCCGCTCGGCCACGAATTCACCTCGCTCGTCCTCGCCCTTTTGCAGACCGGCGGACATCCGCCGCGCGTCGAACAGGCCATCCTGGACCAGATCCGCGATCTTGACGGCGAATTCCGCTTCGAAACCTATTTCTCGCTGTCGTGCCAGAATTGCCCTGATGTCGTCCAGGCGCTCAACCTGATGTCGATCCTCAATCCGAAGATCAGCCATGTCGCCGTCGACGGCGGCGTGTTCCCGCAGGAAGTTGCGGACCGGCAGGTCATGTCGGTTCCCACGGTCTATCTGAATGGCGAGATTTTCGGCCAGGGCCGGATGGAAGTCGAGCAGATTATCGCCAAGCTCGATACAGGCGCTGCAAAGCGCACCGCCGAAAAGCTCGCCGATCTCGAACCCTTTGACGTGCTGGTGGTGGGCGGTGGCCCTGCTGGCGCCGCGTCGGCGATCTATGCCGCTCGCAAGGGCATCCGCACCGGTGTCGTCGCTGAACGCTTCGGCGGCCAGGTGCTCGATACCATGGCGATCGAGAACTTCATTTCGGTTCCGCACACTGAAGGACCAGCCTTTGCCAGCGCTCTCGAGGCGCATGTGAAGGACTACCCCGTCGAGATCATGAACCTGCAGCGGGCTGAAAAACTGACGCCGAAGGGCGACCTGTTCGAGGTCGAGCTTGCCAGCGGCGCGACGCTGAAATCCCGCACGCTGATCCTGTCCACCGGCGCGCGCTGGCGGCAGATGGGCGTTCCCGGCGAGGAACAATATCGCAATAAGGGCGTCGCCTATTGCCCGCATTGCGATGGTCCTCTCTTCAAGGGCAAGGATGTGGCCGTGATCGGCGGCGGCAACTCCGGCGTCGAGGCGGCGATCGATCTCGCCGGCATCGTCAAGCACGTCACGCTCATCGAATTCGACAGCAAGCTGCGCGCCGACGATGTGTTGCAGCGCAAGCTGCGCAGCCTTTCCAACGTCCGGATCATCCTGTCGGCCAAGAGCACGGAAGTGCTGGGCGATGGCAGCAAAGTCATCGGGCTCGTCTACGAGGACCGCAACAAGGACGAGAAGCACACGCTGGCTCTGGACGGCATTTTCGTGCAGATCGGCCTACTGCCCAATACGGAATGGCTGAAAGGCGCCATCACGCTTTCTCCCCGTGGCGAGATCGTCGTCGATCATCACGGTCAGACGTCGCTGCCCGGCGTCTTTGCCGCCGGTGATTGCACGACGGTTCCCTACAAGCAGATCGTCATTGCCGTGGGTGAAGGCGCCAAGGCATCGCTCGCTGCTTTCGACCACCTCATCCGCACCTCCGCTCCGAGCGAAGAGGAGGCCAAGGCCGCCTAAGCGGCAAGGCATTCCATGACACTCAGAGAACTGGAATATCTCGTCGCGCTGGCCAAATATCGCCATTTCGGCCGCGCGGCCGAGGCCTGCCTGGTCAGCCAGCCGACATTGTCGGCGCAGATCAAGAAGCTCGAGGCGGAACTCGGCACGCCGTTGGTGGAGCGCGACTCGCGCTCCGTCATGCTGACGACGTTCGGCAAGGATGCGGCCGAACGGGCAAAGCGGATCCTCGTCGATGTCCAGCAATTGAAGAATGCCGCGCTGCTGAACCAGAACCAGGAGCTCGGAACACTTCGTCTCGGTGCCTTCCCGACGCTCGGCCCCTATTTCCTGCCGCATGTGGTGCCGCAGGTGCATGAACGCTTTCCACAACTGGAAATTCTTCTGAGCGAAGAGAAAAGCGGCGTGCTCTTGTCGCGCCTGCGGAGCGGCGAGCTTGATGCCGCACTTCTGGCGATGCCGGTCGAGAGCGATCAGCTGCAGGTGGAATTCCTGTTCGAGGAACCGTTCCTGCTCGCCGTGCCGAAGAAGCACCCGCTGGTCGGCAGGGCGAGCATCTGCATGGAAGATCTCTCGCGTTACGATCTGATGCTTCTCGAGGAAGGGCATTGCCTGCGCGAACACGCGCTCGACGTCTGCCGGCTCTCCGGCGCCGGACAGAAATCCTCCTTCCAGGCCACAAGCCTGGAAACGCTACGCCTTATGGTCGGCGCAAACGTCGGCATCACCCTGCTACCCGCGCTGGCGACCATCGGCCCGATCATGTCGTCGGACCAGATCCGTCTCCTGAAATTCAGCGACGGCAATTCGAAGCGCCGCATCGGCCTATGCTGGCGCAGAAGCGCGCCGACAGGCCCGCTTCTGAAGCAACTAGCGGAAATGTTTCGAACAACGGCGCAACAATTACTTCACGACAGACCACACGCCCAGGGCCCTGTGAAGGCCTAGCAGGGCGCCACGTCAGCTGGCACCGGCCCTCGCCTTGAAAGCGGCGAGAATGCGCGCCGCCACCAGCACCTCGGTACCGCTGAGGCCGGCCGAGCAGAACAATGTCGTCTGGTCGGGCGTCTGGCGGGCGATCACCTTGCCGCTGACGATTGCCGCCAAGTCGATCAGGCGCTCGGCGCTCGGTGAGCCATCCAAGAAGAACGGCGCCTTATAGGCCCTCACCTGTTCTGGGGAATCGGTTGCGACGAGGTCGGCGGCGGCGGCCACGTCCAGGCCCAGTTCGTGTTCGTCCACGCTCTTGGGTCCGACGGTATTGACGTGAACTCCGGGCTTCAGCCAGCTTGCTTCAATCACCGGGGTGAGGCTGGTCGTGGCGCAGATCACAATGTCGGCTTCGCTCACCGCGCGACGCGGCGTGTCCACCGGCTCGACCGGAATGCCCAGGCGTTGCTCCATCTCCAGTGCGAAAACATAGCGCCGTCGCTCGCTGCGGCTATAGACCCTGACATGGGTCAGGTCGCGAACAAGCGCCGCCGCTTCCAATTGCGTGCGTGCTTGCTGGCCGCTGCCGATAATGCCGACCGTCCTGGCATCGGGGGACGACATATAGCGAATGGCAATGCCGCCGATCGCGCCGGTGCGGATCGCTCCCAGTCGGGTGCCGATGATGAGGCCCTGAAGCTCCGCCGTTTCGGTCGACCAGACAGCGACGATCTGTTCGTGGCGAGGCCCCGTGAATGTGTCATAGACCCTGAAGCCGGCAATCGAAGCATCATCGAGCGTTCCACCGATCGTAAAGATCAGGTCTCCTTTCCCGTCAAAGGAAACATTGTGCCGCGGCGGCGAAACCAGATCCCCCGCGGATCGGGCAAGGATTGCCTCCTCGATCGCCTCGATGGCAAGCCGCATGACCGGCAGCTCTTCCAGATCACTATCACCCAGAATGATCGCCATCGGCCCCTCCATCGCTAGCGAATGAATGCACTCTCACACCTCAACCCAGGTTGAGGTCAACAGGAATTTTCGCGCAGGCACGCCACGAAATTTCTTTGATCCAAAAGCTCCCGACGAAGGGCTTTCGCCGATTCGTTTGTCTCAAATACGGCTTTTCCGAATGAGATCCGACCGCCGTCCATGGAACGACCACCTTTAGCCGACGAACATCATCATGCGGTCAGTCATGCTCCGACAGGAAGGCGGAGACGGTTGCCAGGCAAAGCTCCTTTTCCTCGACATGCGGCATATGGCTGGACTGGTCGAAGAGTACCCATCTGCAGCCGGCGACGCGGTCGACATAGGGCTTGACGACGTCTGGCGTCGCCTCGTCGTATTTTCCGGAGATCAGCAGCGTCGGCGCTTCGATCAAGGGCAGACGCTCCTCGATCGTCCAGTCCTTCATCGTGCCAATGACATGGAATTCCGTCGGGCCGTTCATGTTGCGATAGACGGTATTGTCCTCGTCCATGATCGCGAAGGTGCGCGCCACTTCCGGCGGCCAGGGAACGACGCGGCAGACATGCCGGTCATAGAAGACGCGGGAGGCCGCGATGTATTCAGGATCGGTGATGGTGCCGGCCTCTTCGTGTTTCAGAAGCGTATCCTGCACATCCCGAGGCAATTCGCGGCGGAGCCGATTGGCCTCGGAAACCCAGGTGTGCATGTTCGCCGGCGAATTGGCGATGACCAGCGCCTTCAGCCCCTTCGGCTGGCGCACCGCATGTTCGGCACCCAGCATACCGCCCCAGGACTGGCCGAGGAAAGCATAGCGATCCTGAATGCCGAGATGCTTCAGCAGCGCATCCAGCTCCTCCAGGAACAGTGCCGGCGTCCAGAAATCGGGACCTTTTTCCGGCAGTCGCGTGGAGTTGCCATTGCCGAGTTGATCGTAGTGAATGACGGCGCGGCCGTCGATCTCTGTGATGCCCTTGAAGCTATCAACATAATCATGCGTGCAGCCGGGGCCGCCATGGGCGACGACGAGAGGCAGCTTGCCGCTATCGAGCGATCCGGTGATGCGATACCAGGTCTGGTATTCGCGGAAGGGCAGGAAGGCTTCTTTCGATGCGACAGCGACCACGGGTTTCTCCATCTCTTTGGCAAGGACGGAGAAGCATAACGCGGCCTCAAGGCCTGCGGCAGCTATCAGAAGTTATAGGATGGCACGTTATCCAGAAGCCGGTAATGCGTGGCGCGCACCACTGCCTGCGTGCGGTTCTTGGCGCCGAGCTTCTTGGCCGCCGAATTCAGATGCATGACGACGGTCGGCACAGAGCGGTCGATGATGCGGGAAATTTCCTTGGCCGAAAGTCCCTCGGCCGAATGGCGCAGGCACTCCCGCTCCCGTTCCGTCAGCCGCATCTTGCCGACACTGCGCGCGCTTGAATCGAACAGCGCATAGGCGCTTTCGTGAAAGACATGTGCGAGCAGGCCAAAATCGGCGATGTAGCGCAGCGCATTGCGCTCGAAATCCTTGTTCGCGCCGAAGCGGATGCCGGTGACCGTCGCATAGTCGCCGCGCGGCATGTGCACCGGCACGGTGACGCCCGTCGACATGTCGCGTTCGTTGAGGTAGCGCGCGACCGGTTCGGTGCTCTCCCCCAGATAGCGGTTGATCGCCGTATTGGCCTCGACGTTGTAGTTCCAGAAGAACGGCGCCGAGGTGCGCAACGCCACCTGCTGTACCGGATCGATGCGGAAATAGCCGCGGTCGAACCAGTATTCGAGCATGTCATCGGAAATATTGCGCAGCTTCAGAAACGAAGGAACCATGATCTCGCCGTTGAGATCGAAGGGCACCGGCGTATAATCATAGATCAATGCTTCGAAACCGAGCTGTTGCATCGCTTCAAAAGCCTGGTCGATCCGTCCATCCAGCGTATCACGCGCTGTGAATTGGCGTCTGATCGTTCCGATTTCGTCAAGCATGGAGAACTCCGGCTTACATCCAAACTCCGACCCTATCACTTCTTATAGCTGGTGTGGATCGCGGTTTACGGTAAAAATTTAATCATGCCCAAATGTTGAGCAAGAAGAATATTTGCCGGAGTAAGCTGATGTGGCGCGAAATGCAGCCGGACGAGCGCATGGAAGTCGAAGTCGACGGGCATAAGGTCGTTGCCTATAGCTTCGGTTCCGGCGCGGAGACCGTCTTCTGCCTGAACGGCGGCCCCGGCCTTCCCTGCGACTATCTGCGCGAGGCGCATTCCTGCCTTGTCGACCACGGTTATCGCGTCGTTGCCTTCGACCAGCTCGGAACCGGCGCGTCCGACCGCCCGACGGATCCGGCGCTCTGGACGATCGGTCGCTATGTCGAGGAAACCGAAACCGTCCGCAAGGCGCTCGGCCTCGGCAAAGTCCACATGCTTGGCCATTCCTGGGGCGGGTGGTTGGCGATCGACTATGCGCTCACCTATCCGGAAAACCTTCGGACGCTGATCCTCGAGGACACCGTCGCCGACATGCCGCATCTGATTTTGGAACTGGAGCGGCTGCGCGCGGCACTCGGCCCGGAAACGGTGGCGATGATGCAGAAGCATGAAGCGCAAGGCACCTACGATCATCCGGAATATGTGGCCGCCGTGACGATCCTCAACTATCGCCATGTCTGCCGCCTGCCGGGATGGCCAGCACCGGTACGCCGTTCGCTCGACGACTGGAACATGGGACCTTACGCGACCATGCAGGGGCCGAACGAATTTCTCTATATCGGCAATCTCAAGGACTGGAACCGCATCCCCGACCTGCCGCGCATGACCGTGCCGACGCTGATCACGGTCGGCGAACATGACGAGCTGACACCGGCCTGCGCGCTGCGCATGAAGCTTGCCATTCCCAACGCGGAGTTGAAGGTGTTTGCGAACGCGAGCCACATGCCCTTCTATGAAAACCCCGGCGACTATTATCCCGCGCTTCTCGATTTCCTGGCGAGGCATAGGCAGGCATGATGCGACAGGAAGCGTTCAAAGACCGAAGAAGGCAAGGGAGCGAGCGTCACCATGCATCGCTATAGGTTCGTTCTCAGCCGCCCGCTGCAATTCCTGCCTGTCATTTTCGGCATCAGCGTCATCACCTTTATCCTTGTGCGCCTCATTCCCGGCGATCCCGCCCGCAACATTCTCGGCACGCGCGCGACGCCGACGGCGCTCGCCAATATCCGCGCGCAATACGGCCTCGATCAGCCGATCTGGCTACAATACTTCTACTTCCTGAAGAACCTCGCAAACGGCGAGATGGGCAAGTCCATCCTCTACAAGATCGATGTGCTGAAGCTGATTTCCACCCGTATCGAGCCGACCGTGGCGCTGGTCGTTGCCAGCGTCATCCTGTCGATCGTCATTGCCGTGCCGATGGCGGCGATTGCCGCCCGCAACAATGGCCGCGCGGCCGACCATATCGTGCGCGTTGTCTCCACCTTCGGTATCGGCTTTCCACCCTTCTGGCTCGGCCTGATGCTCATCATCTTCTTCAGCGTCAATCTCGGCGTGCTTCCAGTCTCCGGCTACGGCGAGACGCTTGGCGACAAGCTTTTGCATCTTATCCTGCCGAGCCTCACCATCGCGCTCTCGCTGTCGACGGTGCTGACCCGCAGCCTGCGCGCCGCGATGATCGAATCCCTGAAATCGGATGTGGCGACGGCGGCGCGGGCGCGTGGCATGCCGGAGAGCATCGTTTTCTGGCGGCATGTGGTGCCGAATTCGCTGGTGCCGACCATCAACCTGCTGGCGGTCAATATCGGTTGGCTAATCGGCGGCACCGTCGTCGTCGAAAGCGTCTTTGCGCTGCCTGGCATGGGCCAACTACTGGTGCGCGCCATCTTCTCGCGCGATTATATGGTGGTCCAGGGCGTCGCCATGGTCTTTGCCTGTGCCACCGTGCTCGTCAATTTCCTGGCCGACATCGTCACAGTCGCCGCCGATCCGAGGGTGACGATATGAGCCTCCAGGCAACCATTCCCGCTTCCATCGCTTGGCGCCATCTTCTCGGCAAGCGGCTGACCCTCGTCATCGGCGGCGGCATTCTCCTGTTCTTTCTGCTGGCGGCGCTCGGCGCTCCGTTGATCGCGCCTTATGATCCGATCCTGCAGAATGCCGACGTCCGCCTGCAGGCGCCATCTCTGCTGCACCCCTTCGGCACCGACAATTTCGGCCGCGATATCCTGTCCCGCGTCCTTTGGGGCACACGCATCGATCTGCAAATCGCGCTGATCGGCGTCGTCTTCCCCTTCCTGATTGGCACGACCATCGGCACCATCGCCGGCTTCTTCGGCGGCGTGATCGATGCGATCTTCATGCGGCTCGTCGACATCATCCTCGCATTCCCCTTCCTCGTGCTGATGCTGTCGATCATCGCCATTCTCGGGCCGGGGCTGAGCAGCTTCTATATCGCCATGGCGCTGGTCGGCTGGGTGTCCTATGCCCGCCTCATCCGCGCGCAGATGCTGGTGCTGAAGAACAGCGACTATGCGGTTGCCGCCGTCAGCCTCGGCTTCAGCCGCTTCCGCATCATGTTCCGCCATCTGCTGCCGAATGCCATCGCCGGCTCGATCGTCTTTTCCATGTCGGACGCCGTGCTCGTTCTGCTGAGCGGCGCCGCCGTCAGCTATCTCGGCCTCGGGGTGCAGCCGCCGCTGGCCGAATGGGGTGTGATGGTCGCCGAGGGCCAAAGCTTCATCACCACGGCCTGGTGGATCACGTTGTTTCCCGGCCTCTCCATCGTCTGCCTCGCCTTCGGATTCAGCATGCTTGGCGATGCGCTGGGCGAATTGCTGGGGGTGCATGAATGAGCGCCTCCGTCCTTTCCGTCCGCGATCTCACCGTCAAGGCGCATCTCGACAACGGCGAGCGCACACTGCTCGATACAGTCTCGCTGGACCTTGCCAAGGGAGAAATCCTCGGCCTTGTCGGCGAAAGCGGCTCCGGCAAGAGCTTGCTCTGCCGCTCGCTGATCCGCCTTCTGCCGTCCTCGCTGCTGAAGATCGAAGGCGGCAGCATCCTGCTTGAGGGTCGCGATCTGACGACAATCAGCGACGCCGACATGCTGAAGGTGCGCGGCGGCGAGATCGGCATGATCTTCCAGAACCCGACGAGCCATCTCGACCCGGTCATGCGGATCGGTAACCAGATCGCCGAGGGCATCCGCTATCATCAGGGTCTCAACGCCCGCGAGGCACGCGCTGCCGCCATCGAAATCCTCGGCCAGGTCGGCTTTCCCGATCCTATCAGGCAATATGAGAGCTATCCGCACGAATTCTCCGGCGGCATGCGCCAGCGCGCGATGATCGGCGTCGCCCTGTCTTGCAACCCGAAGATCCTGATCGCCGACGAGCCGACGACCGCGCTCGACGTCACCATCCAGGCGCAGATCCTCAAGCTCTTGATGGACATCCGCGACAAGCGTGGCCTTTCCATCATCCTCATTACCCACGATCTCGGCATCGTCGCCCAGACCTGCGACCGCATCGCCGTGATGCGCGGCGGCAAGCTGCTGGAGGACGGTCCGAAACGGACGCTCCTGTCGCAGCCGCGGCATCCCTACACGATCGACCTGATCAAGAGCCATCCGTCGATGCCGGACGAGACGGTATCCATCGCGAAGGCCGTGAAAACCGATACGCCCCCTAAACCCCTCCTCGAAATCGACGACCTACACGTCCGCTTCAATGTCGGCGGCGGCCTCTTCAAGGGCAGCGGCGCCAGAACGGTCAACGCCGTCTCGGGCGTCAGCCTGCGACTGATGCCCGGCGAGACGGTCGGGATCGTCGGCGAATCCGGCAGCGGCAAGAGCACGCTTGCCCGCGCCATCCTTGGCCTGACACCACTCTCCTCCGGCCACATCACCTTCGATGGCATCGACCTGGCTCAGCAAAGAAAGGCGGGCCTCACCAAGCTGCGGCGCGAGGCGGCCATGGTATTCCAGGACCCCTATAATGCGCTCAATCCGCGCCTGACGATCGGCGACATGCTCACCGAAGTGCTGAAGGTGCAGGGCAAGGTCGCATCCGCCGACATCCCCGCCCGCGTCGGCGAATTGCTCGATCTCGTCGGGCTGGAGCGCGAATTCGCCAAGCGCAAGCCGCGCAGCATGAGCGGCGGCCAATGCCAGCGCGCCGGCATCGCCCGCGCGCTCGCCGTCGATCCCCAACTCATCATCGCCGACGAATGCGTCGCCGCCCTCGACGTCACCATCCAGGCGCAGATCATCGAGCTCTTCCGCGAGCTGACGCGGAAGATGAACCTGACCCTACTCTTCATCGCTCATGATCTCGCCATCGTCCGCAATCTCTGCGAACGCACTGTCGTGATGTATCGCGGCGAGATCGTCGAGGAAGGCCCATCTGAGGAAGTCTTCGCGCGTCCGAAACACCCCTATACGGCCTCGCTCATCGCCGCCATTCCGGACATCGATCCGGACAAGCAGCTCTTTGCCGACACCGATCTTCGCGGCGAAAGCAACGTCGCCGAAATCCTGCCAATCAAACGCATGCCATAACAACCAAGGGAACGATCTTATGACCAGCAGATGGAAATCAATCGGGCTCGCGGCCATCGTCGCCGGCCTCACCCTCACCGCAACCTATGCCGAGGCAGCCGGCGTGCTGACCATCGGCCGCCGCGAGGATTCGACCACGTTCGATCCGATCAAGACGGCGCAGAACATCGATAACTGGGTGTTCTCGAACGTCTATGACGTGCTGATCCGTGTTGACAAGACCGGCACCAAGCTCGAGCCCGGCCTAGCCGAAAGCTGGACCGCGTCCGAGGACGGCCTGACCTATGTCTTCAAGATCCGCGACGCGAAATTCTCCGACGGCTCGCCGCTGACCGCCGAGGACGCCGCCTTCAGCCTGCTGCGCATCCGTGACGACGCGGCTTCGCTCTGGAGCGACTCCTACAAGGTGATCGACACTGCGATTGCGACCGACCCGCGCACGCTGACGATCAAGCTCAAGCATCCCTCCGCACCCTTCCTGTCGACACTGGCGCTGCCGAACGCCTCCGTCATTTCCAAGAAGGGCATGGAGACGCTCGGCCCCGACGCCTATGCCGAAAAGCCGATCGGATCCGGCGCGTTCTCGGTTGAGGAATGGCGGCGCGGCGATCGCATCATCCTCAAGAAGAACCCTTATTTCTGGCAGGCCGACCGGGTGAAGCTCGACGGTGTCGAATGGATCTCCGTGCCGGATGACAATACCCGCATGCTGAACGTCCAGGCCGGTCAGCTCGATACGGCGATCTTCGTTCCTTTCTCTCGCGTGGCGGAGCTGAAGAAGGACCCGAACCTCAATGTCGACATCGACGCCTCGACGCGCGAAGATCACCTCCTGATCAACCACGCGCATGGCGAGCTCGGCAAGAAGGAAGTCCGCCAGGCCCTCGACCTCGCCATCGACAAGAAGGCGATCGTCGATGCCGTCACCTTCGGCCAGGGCACGGTCGCCAATTCCTACATTCCGAAGGGCGCGCTTTATCACTATGCCGACAACCTGCAGCGCCCCTACGATCCGGAAAAGGCCAAGAAGATGCTGGCGGGCGCCGGCGTTTCCAACCTGACGCTGACCTATCTTCTGCGCGCCGGCGACGAAGTCGACGAGCAGACGGCCGTGCTGGTGCAGCAGCAATTGCAGAAGGCCGGCATCACCGCCAACCTGCAAAAAGTCGATCCGAGCCAGGAATGGGATATGACGGTCGCCGGCGATTACGACATCTCCGTCAACTACTGGACCAACGACATTCTCGACCCGGACCAGAAGACCACCTTCGTGCTCGGCCACGACTCCAACAACAACTACTCGACCAATTACAAAGACGAAGCGGTGAAGGATTTGGTCGCCAAGGCTCGCCTGGAGCTCGATCCGAAGAAGCGCGAGCAGATGTATATCGATCTGCAGAAGATGGCGAAGGACGACGTCAACTGGATCGACCTCTATTACAGCCCCTATATCAACGTTTCGCGCAAGAACATTGAAAACTTCTATCAGAACCCGCTCGGCCGTTTCTTCCTGGAAGATACCGTCAAGAACTGAGGTCCAGCACTAAGTGTCTTTGCTCCGCCGCCCGATCAGCGGCGGAGCATTACCCATTTCGGTGGGGGAGGATCATGCCGCTCGTCAGGTCTGAGCGGCCATCTGCATGCTTGTCGAAAGTCTGTTACGACGAGGTGGGCACGTCGCCATGATCGACCCGGCGCGAGAATTCGGTTTCGATCCCCTTTGCCAGTTTGGCGGCCTGATCGATCCAGTCCTCGCGCTCGATGCGCCCCGGGAAGGCCATATAGCTGCCGACCCATTCGGCATTTGCCTCTGTCCAGGCCGCGATCTGGGCAAAGGTCCAGATGCCCAACTCGTTCAGCTTTTCCTCGTTGACATGACCGATGCCGGAGATGCGCTTCAGATTGTCCGGAGTGGCGGCCCCTTTCGCGGCGGACGGCGGGCGTTGACCGGGATGATCACCGGCGGCGGCGGGAGCAGCGGCCGACGCCGACGAAACAAAGCCCGATGACGCGGACGCATCACCCAGATCGGCCCGGCGCGAGACGTCGGTTCCAAGCCCTTTCGCCAGTTGTGCCGCCTGCCCGATCCAGTCCTCACGCTCAATACGCCCCGGGAAGGCCATATAGCTGCCGACCCATTCGGCATTTGCCGGCGTCCAGGCCGCAACCTGTTTGAAGGTCCAGATGCCCAGCTCGTTGAGCTTTCCCTCGTTGACGGGACCGACACCATCAATGAGCTTCAGATCGTCCAGGGAGGCCCCCCCTTTCGCGACGGCTGGCGGGCGCTGGCCGGGATGGAGGTGGTCGCCTGCGGGAGCGGCGGATACCGGTGCCGAGGCGGTTGCCCGCACCGGAGCGGGCGTTGACGTCGGAATAGGCGTGACGACCGGAGGCGGCGTCACCACGCGAGCCGTAGCCGTAGCCGGCGCCGGCGTAGGCACGGGTGCAGGTGCAGGTGCAGGTGCAGGTGACGGAGGCGTGACCCGCACCGGTGCGGGTTCCACAGCCACGGCAGGCTCGCTCGTCTCAATCTCCTCGCGCGAGCGAAAGCTTGCCAGCCAGCTACCGAGGAAGCAGCCGACAATATAGCTGCCGACGAACAGCAGCGCGGTTTCCAGGTAATGCCCCAGCAATCCGGGAAGCCATTTGAAGATGGCCACCACAAGGCCCACCAGGAACAGCAGGCTGAGCAGCTTGAACCAGCCCGGCCAGGCGTCCGGCCACCAGCCCTTGCCGGACCGCAGGAAAGTCGCAAAACCGACAATGCCCCCGAGCACCAGCGCAAGCAGCATCCAAGGCCAATAAGTCGAAAACAGATAGGTCATTGCTGCCTCCCTATTTGACAGAGAATTCGATACGGCGATTGAGCGCCTTGCCCTCATCAGTATCGTTCGATGCGACCGGACGCGACGAGCCGAGGCCGACTGCAGTCAACCGGCTCGCCGACACGCCTGCGTCCGTCAGATAGGTGACGACCGCCTTGGCGCGCTGTTCGGACAGGGCGACGTTTGCCGCCTCGTCTCCGCTCGAATCCGTGTGACCCGAAATCTCCACGGAATTGCCGGAGCACCGGCCGATCGTCGCGACGATCGTGTCCAGCACGCCGGACGATACCGTCGAGATCCGGGCCTTACCGGTATCGAAGTTGATCTTCGATTTGCTTAGGATCGTGTTGAGTAGCGATTGGCAATTCGGGGCATCGACTGCCGGAGCGGGCGCGCTGACGGCGATTTCGGTAGGCGCTGTCTTGAATCCCTCGGGTATTGCGGCGGCGAAGCTGTCCTGGATGCTCTTCACCGCGCCACTATAGAGCGCTTCGCCGGAGAGCTTCGCATCGGTGCTGGAAAGCGAGAACGATCCCTTGGCAAGACGCGACAGGGCGTTGAGCCCGCCGAGCGCGGCCGTTGCAAACCCATTTGGCGCGCCGGGAGCGGCTTTCAGCTGATCGCTGATCTCATCGCTGGAGAACAGGCTCTTGGCCGCATCGATGA
This sequence comes from Martinezella rhizogenes, assembly GCF_000799715.1. Taxonomy (GTDB): domain Bacteria; phylum Pseudomonadota; class Alphaproteobacteria; order Rhizobiales; family Rhizobiaceae; genus Rhizobium; species Rhizobium rhizogenes_C. Next base: position 54,859 of record NZ_JUHG01000017.1, on the reverse strand, counting down.
TCTTGCTGTGTGTGTCATCGTCGGGATAATTGCCTGAAAGCGTTAGTTTCCCCGCATCCCTCAAGGCATCGAAGCTAAAGGAGGGTGGCGCGAGCGCAGGTGTAACGGCGGGCGCCGTTGCCGCTGGAGTCGGCGTCGTTGCTGCAGGAGCGGCAACGGGAGCCGGAGCCGTGATATCGGTCTTTGCAAGCGTGAGACCCTGCGGCAATGTCTTGAGCGCGGTGGTGATCGCGTCATAGGCGTCGCGCGTGGCAGCCGTGCCCGAAATCCCGAAACCCGTATCGGATAGGGAGACGCTGCCTTTTTCAAGGCCGGCCAGTTGAGCCAGCCCGAACAGCACGCCACCATCGTAGCTGGCGGGCGCGCCGCTGGCATATTGCATCTCGTCCTTGATATCGGCGCCCGAGAAGGCCGTTTTCGCGGCGGAAACGATCTTGTCGCGCGTGGTCGGGTTCGGCACGTTGCCGCTCAGGACGACGCTTGAACCCTCATGGGAAATGCCCCAGTTGAAGGGCTTGGCGATATCAGGTTGCTTGGCGTCGACCAAAACCTTGCGGACACCCCAGACCTGATCCACGGTGCCGGCGACTTTTAAGGCTTCGTCGGGGGAAAATACAGTGCCGGAAACCGATACATCACGTCCCGACACGCTGAAGGCGGGATTCTCAATGGTCGTGCCCAAAGCCGAGGTGGACCTGCCGCCAAGATCACTGTTGATGGATTGTCCGGTAAAGATCGTGGCAAGAATCCAAAGAATCGCCAGGGGGATTAGTCCCCACCACCATTTCGAAGGCTGACTCATAGCTCCCCCCCCAATGACAGAACCCATATGGCACTATATAAGTTTTTGAGAATATACTTTAAATCATTATGCTCGCAACACAAATTGCATTCATCACATGTATTCCGTTACGAGGAATGACGTGCCGTTCACGACGAATAGGCATCAGGCGGCACTTATTTTTTTGCGGATAGGAAATTCAAATCCGCATCCAAAGCCCTTTGAGCCCACTTTTCCGGGAGATAAAATTGCAAACTGGCCTTCGGCTACAGTTTCGGGAACAGCGGCTCCGGGTACGCAATTAAGACGCGCCATGATGGTAAAAAAGACGTTTGCGACCGACAGCGCCGGTCGCTCCTACCAGATGAATGGAACGAACCGATAGCGCACGCGTCCGACATAAGCGTCATAGCCGCTCAACTCCGATCTCAGGGTACGCTCCTCATGGACCGCGCGCCAGCCGATCGCGATGATCAGCAGCGCGGAGAACAGCAGGGCCCACCAGGAGCCGAGCAGCAAGGGCACCCCGAGAAAGAGAAGTAGCACGCTGGCATACATCGGATGGCGCACGATCGCGTAAGGCCCCGTATCGATTACCTTCTGATCCGGTTGGATTTTTACCGACGGCGCGGCAAAGGCATTTTCATGAAACGTCCATGATGTGCCGAGCATATTGGCCACGAGGCCGAGGGCTCCGGCCACCTGAAGCCAGAACGGCACGGCCGTAAAGCCGGTGCGGGCCGCATCCCAGCCCATGAAACCCATCCAGCAGCAGAAGGCCAGGATGAATAAGCTCAGCCAGATACGATCCCAGATCTTCTGACCGCGCTGCAAAGGCGAGCCCATGCGCTCTCGCAGCAGGCTCGGACTATAGCGCGATAGCCAGAAAACCATGGCGAGACTGCCGATCGCAAACAGGCCGATCATGACCCACGCGCCGGGAAAGGCGAGCGTGCCGGCAGGCCAAAAAAGTAGCACGGCCATGAAGACCAGCCATGCCAGAAGCTGAAGCAGATAGGAAGTCATGATGCTCCTCGCTGGAGGAAACCTGCAGACGGCCGGAATCCGGAGGCGTAAAGGAAAAACGCAGGACTATTCATCGACCATCCCTCACACGCCTGGTCGAAGTCAATCGTTCAGCGACCGTGCGAGCTGCAAGTGCTTTTCCAGCACCGGCAATGTTTTCCTGGCAAGCGCCGACACCGGCCTGTCGCCCTCGCTCGCCTTCTCCTTGAAGGCGGCGATATCCTTTTCATGTTCGGAGACCATATACCCGACGAACGCCTTGTCGAAATCGGCGCCTGTCACGCGCTGCAAAGTATCGATCTCGCCTTGCGCTTCGGGGCTGACACCACTTACCACCTTGACCTCAAGATTGGCAGCAAGAGCGCTCGCGTCCTTCTTGCCTTGGCCATGATCGTTGATCAATATCTGCCCGAAGGAGCGCACACCATCGCTCGCTCCCTTCTGTACCGCCAGATGGCCGAGCGCAATTTCGGCATTATCACCCTTGATCGCATCGCTGAGGAATTGCTTGTCGCTCTGGGCAAGCGCAGCTGAAGCGGTCAGGCAACCGGCCGCCACCGCACTGACGAATATGACCTCGCGCCACATTTTTCCACCTCAAGTTTCTTGGCTTGCACCCATGAACAACAACTAATTCTACTGACTATTGTTCCAGCAAATTATGTGTTTTTCGACGATATCGCTCGGCACTCGCCGCAGTGATGTCAGAAGTCGAAAATGCTCAGACCCGTCGTCATTTCATCCAGTCCCAGCGGTCGAGTGACCGGTGGTTCGGCACGGGAAAGGCAGCCCTTGCGTTCGCACAGCCGACAGGCCGGCCCGATCAGGACCGGCGGCTGACCCGGCGACCCCGTCTGCCCATAGACGAGATTGCCGCCAACTGCGGTATCGCAGCCGAGCAGCAGCGCCGTTCGCCTCACCCGCTCACCAAATGGTGTCCTTGGACCTTCCTGCGTGCGCGCGATGGTCAGATATGTCGAACCGTCTGGCATCTCGACGGTCTCGGACAGGATCTGGCCCGGTTGCAGGAACGCGGCGTGAATATTGAGCTTCGGACAGCCCCCGCCAAATCCCGACCTCGGAAAGCCATGCGCGCCGATCTTTCGCAAGCGGTGACCGGCGGAATCGATCTCCATCAGAAAGAAGGGCACGCCGGACGCACCCAGCCGTTGCAGCATCGTCAGGCGGGTCGTCGCCTGCGTGAAAGAGACAGAAAAGCGCGCACACAGAATGTCGATGTCGTATCTGGCCGTCTGGGCAGCCTTGAGAAAGGGCGCATAAGGCATGGCAAGCGCCAGGGCGGCGAGACGACCAAGCTCGAAGCGAGCAATGCGCTTTGCCTCCGGCGTCGACAGGGGAAGGTCCCGCAGCTCCTCGCTGATCGCATGCTGCAGGGCAAGCGTTGCGACCTCGATGGCGATTTCATGCGCCTGGTCGGCGGGCGATAACCGTTCGGATATAAAGAGGCGCATCGAATGCCTGTCGAAGCGCCGGCGAAGATCGGGCATGACGTGTATAGGCAAGATGCGGACACTGATCCCGCGTTCGACGCGCAGCCACTCCTTCAAAGCGACGAGCAGATCATGCTCGGGCGAGAGGCTGGCGGTAAAATTCTCCGCCGCTGCCTCCAGACGCGAAAAATAAGCCGAGCGGCTCTCGAACACGTCGCGAACCTCGTCCGCCGGCAGACGAGCCCCGCCGATCGGCGGCATTGCTCCACTCTCCGTCGTCAATGTCATCAGGTCGGACAGGCGCGCGGCCTGCTCGCGATAGGCGCGATAGAGCTTGACCATACCGCTTGCCGCATTGGGCGCGATGTCGGCCAGCTCGATAAGCTCCTGATCGCCCGGCAGCTCACCCGCAAGAAGGGGGTCGGCGAAAACCTCCTTCAACTGGCTGAGACCATTGCCCGCCTCACTTCTAAGATCGTCAAGATCGATCTTGAAGGCGGCGCTGAGCTTGAGCAGCAGTTGCACGGTCAGCGGTCGCTGATTGCGCTCGATCAGGTTAAGATAGGACGGCGAAATCTCAAGCGCGTCCGCCATGGCGATCTGGGTCATGCCGAGCCCGTTGCGCACGCGCCGGACCTTCGGGCCTGCGAAAATCTTTCTCTCCACCATCTGGCCTCCTCCGCTCCAACCATATTTACAAAAATTGACAAAGTGACCCGCAGTCTTCGTCAAGGATTTGCAACGTGACCCTTTTCCAGGCGTCATTTGAAAGGTTTGACTGGCATTTCGCCGTCACTTTGTCGATCTTGTCAATGCGTCACTCAGCGACGAGCATTCTGTATGGAGGAAATCGTGACAGAATTTGACAAGTTGATCCGCAATATCCCGACCGGTCGTTTCGACGGCATCGAGCGCCCCTATTCCGCCGAGGATGTGAAGCGGCTGCGCGGTTCCGTGGAGCTTCGCTATTCGCTGGCCGAGATGGGCGCGAACCGGCTCTGGCAGCTTCTGCACAGCGAGGACTTCGTCAACGCGCTCGGCGCGCTCTCCGGCAACCAGGCCATGCAGATGGTCCGCGCCGGCTTGAAAGCGATCTATCTCTCTGGTTGGCAGGTCGCAGCCGATGCCAACACGGCGTCCGCCATGTATCCGGATCAATCGCTCTATCCGGCCAATGCTGGGCCGGAGCTTGCCAAGCGCATCAACCGCACGCTGCAGCGCGCCGACCAGATCGAAACCTCGGAAGACAAGGGGCTTTCCGTCGACAACTGGTTCGCCCCGATCGTTGCAGATGCGGAGGCAGGTTTCGGCGGGCCGCTCAATGCCTTCGAGATCATGAAGGCCTATATCGAAGCCGGCGTCGCGGGTGTTCATTTCGAGGATCAGCTCGCCTCGGAGAAGAAATGCGGCCATCTCGGCGGCAAAGTGCTGATCCCGACCGCGGCGCATATCCGCAACCTTAATGCCGCCCGGCTGGCGGCCGACGTCATGGGCGTGCCGACGCTGGTCATCGCTCGGACCGACGCCGAAGCGGCAAAGTTGCTGACCTCGGATATCGACGAGCGCGACCGGCCCTTCGTCGACTATGATGCGGGGCGCACGATCGAAGGCTTCTATCAGGTGCGCAACGGCATCGAGCCTTGCATCGCCCGTGCCGTCGCCTATGCGCCCCATTGCGATCTCATCTGGTGCGAAACGTCGAAGCCCGACCTCGAACAGGCGCGGCGCTTTGCCGAGGGCGTCCACAGGCATCATCCGGGCAAGCTTCTTGCCTATAATTGCTCTCCGTCCTTCAATTGGCGGAAAAACCTGGACGAGGCGACGATTGCCAAGTTCCAGCGCGAGCTCGGCGCCATGGGCTACAAGTTCCAGTTCATCACGCTTGCCGGCTTCCACCAGCTCAATTTCGGCATGTTCGAACTGGCGCGTGGCTACAAGGAGCGGCAGATGGCGGCCTATTCCGAGCTGCAACAGGCTGAATTCTCCGCCGAAAAGAACGGCTACACCGCCACCAAACACCAGCGCGAAGTCGGCACCGGTTATTTCGATGCCGTGTCACTCGCCATCAGTGGCGGCCTTTCATCGACCACTGCCATGAAAGCATCGACCGAGCACGAACAGTTTCGTCCGGCCGCAGAATAACCCGAAACTTAAGGAGGAAAACCATGGCTTCCATCGCACGCGTCCGCGAACGCGCGGAAGAACAATCGTCAAGCCTGTCGCCGGATCAGCAGAACACGATCCGCATGCTTGCAAACGATCTGCATCGCCTGAACCATTCGGTCATGAAAGCTGTCGAGGCCGGCGTCTCGGTCGAGCTCGTGCGCTCGGCACGCCATCATGGTGGCGACGGCAACTGGGGCGACCTGCTGCTCCCGGTCGTCATGGCCCGCAGCCGTCAAGGAGAACTCTGAGCATCGTCAAATCAGCAATCGCCATGGTATGTCCCCTCGGACCTGCCATGGCGTTTCTGTAACCGGATATCCTCATCCATTCCGGGGAGAGCGGCCGGTATCTGGATGCTCCGAGGCTCTCTGCCGGCCAAGCCAATAGGCCAGATCCGCCTCAGCCCGCTCAAGAGCGCTATGGTTCAGCAATTTGCGCAAGAACGCCACGGCCACGGCCCGCGCACGAAGATTGAATCGCCCACCATCGGCCTCGCCGCCGATAGACTGGTAAACATCGAGTTTCTCATAGAGCTGCTGCAGCCGGTTCTGCACGCTGCGGACCGATAGATTGCGCCGTTGTGCAATGGCTCGATCCGTCATGCCGAGCGCGATATCGATGAGGATCTCGTATTCGGCCTCGGTGAAGGCATTGGCATTTCCAATGCTCTTTTGCTGCATGCCGCGCACTTCGCGGTCGATCACGCATTGGCTTTCAATGAAGATGCTGCGCAGCGCCAGCCGCAGGCGATCGTCCGAGGCCGACTTCAGCACATAGCCATAGACCGCACCCTGCGGCACGATCCGCGACACACCGCGAACATAAGCCTCGTCGGAATAGTTCGACCAGAACAGTATCCGCGTTTCGGGCCGCTCTTTCCAGATGGTGCGGGCCGCCTCGATGCCGTTTCGTGGGCTCATCTGCAGATCCATGACGACGTGCGCCGATCTGAAATCGCGCGCCAGTCGTTCGCCAGCATTGCCGTTCTCCGCTTCCAGCACGGTGTCGCATTCGGGAAGGGCGGCGCGGACCGCTTCATTCAGATAAGAGCGATGAAGTGGATCGTCCTCGATGATCAGCACCTTCATGCCGCACCTCCCGCCGCCAGCGGCCGGCCTGCCAGCGTGACGCTCACACAGGTTCCGCCCTTGGGCCCTGCGGGCTTCGCGGCGAAACGCGCCGAAATCAGCCGTGCCCGGGTTTTCATATTCTCGATGCCGCCTCCCGATGGTTTGCGGGAGTGGGGCAAGCCGACGCCGTCATCATCGATTTCTATGGTCAGGGCACCGCCGGTGGCTCCCAGGCGAACGAGAATGCGGTTCGCCTGCGCGTGCCGGACGGCATTGTTGATCGCCTCCTGCGCGATGCGGAACAGGGCGATGCTGACGGACTGCTCCAGGCAATCGATGGCGCCGTTCGTTTCATCGGTCAATTTCCACTCCATGCCCGCACCGCTTTCCTGGATCGAGCGTTCCAGATGATTTTCGACCGCCTGGGCAAAGCCGAAAAGCTGGAGGACCGAGGGCTTGGCCTCCTCGATGATCTGACGAAGGTCGTGCATGCATTGCTGCAATCCACGAAACAGGGGCTCAAGCGCTTCGCCCGTGACATCGGGCGTGTGCGCCAGCCGCTCCATCCGCCGCGACAAGCGCGTAAGATCAGCCAAGGTCTGGTCGTGTAGATCCATGCCGATGCGCTGGCGCTCAGTCTCCAGAGCCTCGGTCAGCTTCAGCGCGCCCAACCGCAACCCCTCCTCCCGGGCCCGCGCCTCCGCCTCGACGATTGCCGACCGCTTTGCCTGCTCGGCGGCCCGGATGGCAAAGAAATACGGAGCCAGCAGATCGGCAATGGCGCGTGCATTCACCAAATCCTGTGTCCCGTAGGATCCGGTCTGGTGACTGGAGCAGCTTAGAGCGCCGATCACGGCTCCCTGCACCTTCAGAGGAACATGCAGGCGTCCCCTCAGCGACTGGCTGATGATCGGATGTGAAAAAGCACCTTGGAAGTGGAACCTCGGATCGTTGCAGGCGTCATCGGTCAACAGATGGTCGACCTCGCCCAAGAGCAGCGTGCGGATGGGGCTGTCGCTGACCGGAGCAGGGTAGCGCCTGCCCCAATCGGTCTCAATCCCGCTCTCATAGGCTATGTGATATTTCTCATCCACCATGATGATGCAGACATCGAAATGGTCGTAGGGGATGACATGGCTGATCTCGGCGGCGACGGAGCGGATGACCGAATGAAAATCGAGCTGCCCGGCCAGGAGCCTGGAAATGCTAAGATAATGGTCGAACACCGACCGAGGCTCTAACGTATGCAAGGCGGCCCTCCCAGGCAACGCGCCGACCTCTCCCCAGGCCAGTTGCGGAACGCGAAATCCGAAAGTCATTAAGCGCTGATCAGGATCGTTCGTCTTGCGGAAAGGCGCAATTTTTATGCGGAATCCCGCAACATCCGTCCCGTTAAGCGCCTGTACAACCGAAAGAATCTCGGACATCCTATTCTTACTGACAGGGGAACCTTCAGCGCAAATACTATTTTCGACCGTCGTTGAGGAGCGCGTTCGAAAAACATGGCCTGGGAGTGAGATTTAGGTCTTTTTGGGAGGAAAAACATGAATATCGTCAAGACACTTCTGGCATCCGTCGTGATCGCAACCGTTGCGACGCCGTTTGCCGCACTTGCAGACACATCGTCCAAGAAAATTGCCCTGTCCAACAATTATGCCGGCAATTCATGGCGTCAGGCCATGCTGACAAGCTGGCAGAAGGTGACGGGCGAAGCCGTGAAAGCCGGCGTGGTTGCCGCAGCCGATCCATTCACGACGGCGGAAAACCAGGCGACCGAACAGGCGGCGCAAATCCAGAACATGATCCTGCAGGGCTATGACGCCATCGTCATCGACGCGGCATCGCCAACGGCTCTCAACGGCGCCGTCAAGGAAGCCTGCGATGCCGGCATCACCGTCGTCTCCTTCGACGGCATCGTCACCGAACCTTGCGCCTGGCGCATCGCCGTCGACTTCAAGGGCATGGGCGCAAGCGAAGTCGAGTATCTGGCCAAGAAGCTTCCGAAGGGCGGCAATATCCTGGAAATCCGCGGCCTTGCCGGGGTCTCCGTCGATGACGAGATTTCGGCTGGCATTCACGAAGCCGTTGCGAAATACCCGCAGTTCAAGATCGTCGGCTCCGTGCATGGCGACTGGGCGCAGGATGTCGCCCAGCGCGCCGTTGCGGGCGTTCTGCCCAGCCTTCCCGAAGTCGCGGCGGTCGCGACGCAAGGCGGCGACGGCTATGGCGCCGCTCAGGCTTTTGCCGCGGCCAAACGCCCGATACCAACGATCGTCATGGGCAATCGTCAGGACGAACTGGCCTGGTGGAAAAAGGAAAAGGACGCAAGCGGCTATGAGACCATGTCGGTTTCCATCGCCCCCGGCGTCTCGACCCTCGCCTTCTGGGTCGCCCAGCAGATTCTCGACGGCAAGCCGGTGAAGAAGGATCTGGTCGTCCCGTTCCTGCGCATCGACCAGGACAATCTCGAAACCAACCTCGCCAATACCCAGCAAGGTGGCGTGGCCAATGTCGAATATTCGCTGGAAGACGCCCAGAAGGTCATCGCCACGGCCAAGTGAGCCAAGGCGTGCCGCCATTCAAGACCGGTGCCACTCTTGAGTGGCGCCGGTCGATGAGGAATTCTTGCTGGACCGATCCATGAATGCAGCCAAAGACAACAGGCCTATGAACGAGGATGCACAGACAAAGCCGGTTGTCTCCGCGCGCGGCGTCAAGGTGCAGTTCGGCGCCGTCAAGGCGCTGGATGGCACCGATCTGATCATCAATGCCGGTGAATGCATCGGGTTGGTCGGCCATAACGGTGCAGGCAAATCGACGATCGTCAACGTCCTCAACGGAAGCCTCAGCCCTCACGAGGGGGCCATTGCTTACAATGGCGACGAGACCGCACACGGCATCAACGCTGCACGCGGCCATGGCATCCGTTGCGTCTTTCAGGAACTGTCCCTTTCGCCGAACCTCACTATTGTCGAAAACATGCGGGTTGTGCATCGCGACCTCAGCGGATGGAACTGGCGCAGCCAAGCGGCCGGCATCGTCAGCGCCAAGCTTGACGAGATCTTTAGCGGCCACGGGATCGACGTGATGCACACCGTCGGCGAACTCTCGATTGCCGAGCGGCAGATGGTCGAGATCGCCATCGTCTTCTGCGCGGTCGGACACGAGCCCAAGCTGGTCATCCTCGACGAGCCGACATCGTCGCTCGATGCGGGGCTTGCGGCGCAGCTCATGGCCTATGTGCGCAAATATGTCGACGCCGGCGGCGCCGTGCTGCTGATCTCCCATATTCTCGGTGAGATCCTGACGACCTCCGACCGCATCGTCGTCATGAAAGACGGCAAGGTCGTCGCCGACCGCGCGGCAAAGGAATTTTCGACCCACAGCCTCGTCCAGGCGATGGGCAGCGTGGTCAAGGACCGGGATGTCGACCGCAACAAGACTAGAGCCGCCGACACATCGCCGATCCTTTCCCTGCCTGCCAGAGGCGGCAAGGGCCTTCCCTTCACGGCCTACAAGGGCGAAGTGATCGGCCTTGCCGGTCTCGGTGGTCACGGCCAGACGGACATGCTGCTCGAACTCTATCGAGCGCTCAGCAGCGACTGGCTGCCGGGAAGACACGGACGCATCGCCTTCGTTGCCGGCGACCGCAGCCTGAACGGAACCTTTCCTCTCTGGAGCATCCTGAAGAACCTCAGCATCGCTTCGCTCACCGATCTGTCGGAGAAATTCCTGGTCAACAGAGCCCGCGAAGACGGGCTTGGCGGCGACTGGAAGAAGCGGATCGAAATCCGCACGCCCGACATGACGAACGGCATCCTGTCGCTCTCGGGCGGCAATCAGCAGAAGGTTCTCTTTGCTCGCGCGCTGGCGACGGCATCGTCCCTGGTGCTGATGGACGATCCGATGCGCGGCGTCGATATCGGCACCAAGCAGGAGGTCTACAACATCCTGCATCACGAAGCGGCCGGCGGGCGGACATTCATCTGGTATTCGACCGAGATGGACGAGATCCGGCTTTGCGACCGCGTCTATGTGTTTCGCAGTGGGGCCATCGTTTCGGAACTCGTTGGCGATGCCATTACGGAGGAAAATGTGCTGGCAGCCTCGTTCTCTGGAGAAGACGCATGATCCGCATTTCGCCCAGTATGGTGCGGCTGCTCGTTCCGGCACTTTCACTCGTCGTCCTGCTGGTCGCAGTCTTCTATCTGCAGCCGCGCGCCATGAGCTATATCGGGCTCAATCTCCTGTTCAATCTGGCCGTACCGATTGCGCTCGCAACCATTGCCCAGATGATGATCATGTCCGTCAACGACCTCGATCTGTCGATGGGGACCTTCGTCAGTTTCGCTGCCTGTGTGGCAGCAACCTACCTGCAATCCTCCCCCTTGCTCGGCATTCTGATCCTCGCGGCGGCCATCGCCGCCTATGCCGTCATCGGCGTCGTCATCTATGTCAGGGATCTGCCGTCGATCGTGGTGACGCTCGGCATGAGCTTCGTCTGGAGCGGTCTCGCCGTGCTGCTGTTACCGGCACCGGGTGGCGAAGCGCCCACATGGGCGCGCTGGCTGATGACCTCGAAACCGCCATTAGTCCCGATGGCGATCGTCGCCAGTGTCGTCATCGCCCTTGTCTCGCATTTCGTCGTCATGCGCTCCGCCTTCGGCGTCCTGATCCGCGGCGTCGGCGGCAACCAGCGCTCGGTGCAGCGCGCCGGATGGTCGATCCTCGTCCTTCGCGCCGCGGCCTATGGGCTCGCCGGTCTCTTTGCGGTGCTGTCGGGCATTGCGCTTGTCGGCCTCACCACTTCGGCGGACGCCAACATTGCGCTGCGTTACACACTGTTGTCGATCGCCGGCGTCATCCTCGGCGGCGGTGAATTCACCGGCGGCCGCATCTCGCCGATCGGCGCAGTCATCGGTGCGTTGACGCTGACGCTCGCGGGCTCATTCCTGTCTTTCCTCCGGATTTCGCCGGACTGGCAGATCGGAGCGCAAGGCGCCATCCTCATCGTCGTGCTTGCTCTGCGTCTCTTCCTCAACCGTCTTGAAAAGCGGGGGAACCGCGCATGAACGCCCTTCGCGCACTCCACCGCAAACCCTGGATCTGGTCCTTTGCCGCGACGCTCGCCGTGTGGAGCCTGACCGTCCTGTTCACGGGCGGCGCCAGCTCTCTCGGCCTGTCGCAGGCAGCACTCACCTTCGCAGCCTTTTCCGTCATCGTCGGCATCGGCCAGATGTTCGTCATCACGCTTGGACCTGGCAACATCGACCTCTCCGTTCCCGCAACGATGACGCTCGCCGGAACCGTAGCGCTGAAGCTGATGAATGTCGAAGACGGCATGATCGTGCCCGGCCTTCTGATTTCCATCCTGATCGGCCTCGGTATCGGCATCGGCAACTATGCCCTGATCAAGCTTCTGCGCATCCCGCCGATCATCGCGACGCTGTCGATGAGCTTCATCGTGCAATCCACCGCGATCTGGAGCAATCGCGGCCTGCGCATCAAGCCGCCGGAGCAACTGGCCGACTTCACCGTGTCGAGCCTCGTCGGCATCCCGAACATCGCCATCGTCGCCTTTCTGCTCTCCGTGCTTGCCTGGATACTGCTGGAAAAGACCATCTATGGCCGCTGGATCTCGGCCATCGGTCAGAGCATGTTCGCGGCCCGCATGGCCGGTATCCCCGTCGATGGCACCCGGCTGGCAACCTATATCCTCTGCGCCATCCTCGCCTCGATCTGCGGCTATCTCCTCGCCAGCTTTTCCGGCGGCGCCGCCCTTAACATGGGCTCGGAATATCTGCTGATGTCGATTGCCGTTGTCATCATCGGTGGAACGGCGGTGGCGGGTGGGGATTCGAACGTGCCGGGCATCTGGGGTGCGTCGCTCTTCATGTTCCTCGTCGTGTCGATGCTGAACACCTATGGTTTCGGCGCGGGCTCGCGGCTTATCCTTACCGGCTTCATCATCATCGCCGTCATTCTGATGGCCGGCGGGCGGCCGCTCGGCGGGCGCTGAGACTCTTTTCGACATCCAAGCAGGCATCACAGGAACCACCGCAATGGCCAAGAACGAGCCCCCCCTCTACGAAATACACGATCCCCGGTTTCGCTATCTCGTCGTCAAGAGCGCCGCTCTGGACGAGCTCTATTCCGGCTGCCGCTGGGCGGAAGGCCCTGTGTGGTTTGCCGACGGCGGATGCCTGATCTGGAGCGACATTCCGAACCAGCGCATGCTGCGCTGGGTGCCGGACGGTGGCGTCTCGACCTTTCGCGCACCCTCGAACTTCACCAACGGCAATACGCGCGATCGCCAGGGGCGGCTCGTTTCCTGCGAACATGGCGCGCGGCGCGTCACTCGCGCCGAGATCGATGGATCGATCACCGTTCTCGCCGACAGCTTTCAGGGCAAACGGCTGAATTCGCCCAACGATGTCATCGTCCGCTCCGATGGATCGGTCTGGTTCACCGATCCGACCTACGGCATCCTGTCCGATTACGAGGGCTACAAGGCCGAACCCGAGCAGGCGACGCGCAACGTCTACCGGCTCGATCCGGAAACCGGCGAGATGGAGATCGTGGTCGACGATTTCGGCCAACCGAACGGCCTGGCGTTTTCCCCGGACGAAACCAAGCTCTACATCGCCGATTCAGCATCGAGCCATGACATCAGCGCACCACGCCACATCCGTGTTTTCGATGTGATCGACGGCCGCAAGCTCGCCAACAGCCGGGTATTCTGCGACATCGACATCGGTCTTCCCGATGGCTTCCGCGTCGATATCGCCGGCAATATCTGGACCAGTGCCGGCGACGGCGTGCATTGCTTCGCGCCCGACGGAACATTACTGGGGAAGATCAAGGTGCCGCAGACGGTCTCCAACCTCACCTTCGGCGGCCCCCGCCGCAACCAGCTGTTCATCACCGCCACCAAGTCCCTCTATAGCGTCTACACGGCCACAACAGGTGCGCAGACACCTTAAAGCAATTCCAGGAAAAGTGCGCAGCGGTTTTCCGTCCGGAATTGCGTCAAACAATGGGACAGAGCGGTTCGGCGCTTCCGTGAAGCGTTGAACCGCTCTAGGACCGAACCTTGAACGGCCCCATCTGGATGGAGCGCAGCAGCGTTGCGCGGGCACTGCCCAGATGGGCCAGCAGGTTTGTTTCCACCGCCGCCGGATCCCGGCTGCGAAGGGCGGCGATATAATCGAGATGCTGGGTGAGCGCCCTGATGTTGCGTTGCTTTTCGTCATCGATATTCCACTGATAGGTGTAGTGGAAGAAGGCCGAAACGACATTGTAGAACTCGATGATGTACCTGTTTTTCGAGGCATCATGCACGCAACGATGCAGGCGTTCATCCAGCGCCGGGAATTCGCGATAGCGCCGATCGATGTCCGCCAGCAACTCAAGATGCTCCGCCTCGATCGCCTGCAACTCCCTCCAGCAGGGGTCGCTATCCGGCAATTGGAGCAGGTGCCTGGCCGAGCGCAGCTCGAACATCTCGCGGACGTCATAGATCTCCTCGGCGAAATTCGGGGTAACGCCAAGAAATACCCAAGCACTGTTGGGGCGTCGCTCGATCAGCCCAAAGTGCTGAAAACGCGTGAGATATTCGCGGATGGTGGTGGTCGAGGTGCCGAACTGCCGCGCAAGTTCGGCGCTGTTGAGCAACTGCCCGGCGCGAAAATCCCCCTGCAGGATCCATTCCATGAACCGGCGCTCGACGGCGGCGGCGGCGGACATGGTCTGCGTTTCGGGGAAATAATCACCGGGCTCCGGCCGTCGCCGCAAAGAGTGGACGGCATCATCGAGATGAAGAATTCCGGCATCCGTCAGGGATGACAGGACTGAGCGCACCGTGGTGCGGCTGACCGCCAGTTTCGATGCCAGTTCCGAATTCGACGGCAGTTTCTGATCGACCTCCACATTACCGAGAAAGGACAGGCAGCGGTTGTACGCGCCCTTGTAGACTGCATTCCCCTTCATTCCAAACCATCCCCTGCTGCAATCGATCCGTATCATATAGACCGGATTATTTATATAAAAAACAGTTGACTCAAGAATCCTCTGCTGTTTTATATATGCAAAAGACAGTCGAAGGGAGGATCGAAGCTTGTCTGGGATTTATCTTGCGAACACATCTCTGGACTGCGCCTCCTTCGGGAAGATAGGCGCGTGAGCGGCCGCATCATCCAATTCGGAACGAGCCGCTTCCTGCAGGCCCATGCGGCATTCTTCGTTCATGAGGCGGCGGAAGCCGGCCAGAAAGTCGGCCCCATCACCGTCGTTCAGGTCTCAGGATCAGGCAGCCGAAGCGGCCGCGTCGCCGCATTTGGCCGGCCCGAGGGCTATCCCGTCGTCATTCGTGGCATGTCGGGCGGCAAGACGATCGATCGCACGGTTCGGGTGAAAAGTGTCGACCGTGGCCTGTCGGCCACAAACGACTGGGCCGAGATCACCCGGCTTTTCGTCGAGGAGGCGGATTTTGTCGTCTCCAACACCGGCGACACCGGTTATCGGACCGATCCAGACGCAGATGAATTCTCCTCCGGCGATCGCCCTCCGCACTCATTCCCGGCAAAACTGGCCGAACTTCTCTGTCGTCGCTGGCAGGCGTCGGGGCGTTCCCTGGTGGTGCTGCCCTGCGAATTGGTGACAAGCAATGGCCAAGCCCTGAAACAGGTCGTCGTCGAAAGCGCGAAGCGAAACGGTTTGTCGACCGAATTCTTCGAATGGCTCGACCGCGAGGTCGCTTTTGCCGATACGCTGGTCGACAGGATCGTGTCCGAGCCCATCGAACCGATTGGCGCCGTTGCGGAACCCTATGCCCTCTGGGCGATCAAACAAGCGCCGGGCGTTCGTCTGCCCTGCACGCACGAGCAGATCGTGCTGACCGATGACCTCGAACCCTACGAGCGCCTGAAGCTGCATATCCTCAACCTCGGGCACACCTATCTCGCTGAGATCTGGCAGACCGAAGGCCATGCGGATGATCAGACGGTCGGCGGAATCCTTGCCGATCCGGGCATAAGGACGCAGCTGGAAGCCCTCTATGAGAGCGAGGTCGTTTGCGGCTTCGCCTTGAAAGGCATGGGCGACGAGGCACGGCCCTATGTCGCGACCACGCTCGATCGTTTCCTCAACCCGTTCCTCAATCACCGCATTGCCGATATCGCGCAGCATCACGCCCAGAAGGTCGAGCGCCGCATTGGCGCCTTTCTCGACTGGGTTGGAGAAACGCCTGAACAGCACGCGGCCCCGATCCTGCGCGGGATAGCGGCACGCTACCCGGCATCCGGAGGCACAGTATGAACTACCAGTTCGATTTTGCCTCCCTCCTTCCTTACTGGAAGGAGTTCGCCCTCGGCGTTTGGCTCACGCTTCAGCTCTCCGTCATCTCGACCGTTATCGGCTTCGTGCTCGGTACGCTCTGCGCCATCGGCCGCGCCGACGGCGGCCCCTGGCTTCGCGGCATCATTGCCACTTACGTCGAAGTCATCCGCAACACGCCGCTGCTTGTGCAGGTGTTTCTGGTCTATTTCGGCATTGCTACCCTTGGCGTCCACGTCTCGGCCAACATGGCTGCCGTCGTGGCGCTGGTCGTCAATGTCGGTGCCTATACATGCGAAATCGTCCGCGCCGGCCTGCAATCCATCCACAAGGCGCAGCTCGAAGCGGCGGAGTGTCTTGGGCTGTCGCGCAAGCAGACCTACTGGCATGTGATCATCCGCCCGGCCATCGAACGCGTCTATCCGGCGCTAACCAGCCAATATGTGCTGCTGATGCTGGCCTCCTCGATCACCTCGCAGATTTCGGCCGAGGAACTGACCGCTGTCGCCAACCGAATCCAGTCGGATACGTTCCGCAGTTTTGAGACTTACATCGTCGTCGGTGTCCTCTATCTCGCCCTGTCCTTCGTCGTCCGCATCGCCCTCTGGCTGCTGGGCCTCGGTCTCTTTGTTCGCCGGCGCAAGCTCGGCACGGCACTTTAAAGGACGCGGCAATGCCAACATTCAGCTTCGTTCATCTGGAGTTTCTGGCCTGGGCCGCCATGTGGACGGCGGGCCTTTCGGTGATCGCCTTCCTTGGCGGCGGCTTTCTCGGCTTTCTGGTCGCGCTGGCGCGCGTCAGCAGCTCAGGCGCATTGCGAACGGTGGCGGCGGTCTACATTCAGATCGTTCAGGGCACGCCGCTACTCGTGCTGCTGTTCCTCATCTATTTCGGCATCGCCATTCTCGGCTTCGACCAGGTTCCGGCAATCATCGCCGCCGCCGCCGGTCTCATCATCTATTCCTCCGGCTTCCTCGGCGAGATCTGGCGCGGCTGCATCGAATCCGTGCCGAAGACCCAATGGGAAGCGGCGGAGTGTCTCGCCCTGTCACGCTGGCAGCGCATGATCAAGGTCATCCTGCCGCAGGCGTTGCGCATCGCCACGCCGCCGACCGTCGGCTTCCTGGTGCAGATCGTCAAGAACACCTCGCTCGCCTCGGTCGTCGGCTTTGTCGAGCTGTCGCAGGCCGGCAAGCTCATCAACAATTCGATCTTCGAACCCTTCACCGTCTTCATCGTGGTGGCAGTATTTTACTTCGCCATGTGCTTTCCGCTCTCTCTGTGGAGCCGCAACCTCGAGAGGAAGCTCAATGTCATCCATCGTTAAAGTCACGAACGTCCACAAGGCCTTCGGCGCCGTCAAGGTCTTGAATGGCGTATCGTTCGAGGTCGGGCGTGGCGAGGTTGCCGCCGTCATCGGCCAGTCCGGATCGGGCAAGTCGACGGCGTTGCGTTGTATCAACGCGCTCGAGACCATCGAGAGCGGCACGATCGAGGTCTGTGATCACGCGGTTCATGACCCCAAGCTCGACAAGAGCGCGCTGCGCCGAGACGTCGGCATCGTCTTCCAGAGCTATAACCTCTTTCCTCATCTGACGGCCGAGCAGAACATCATGCTCGCTCCGACCTGCGTGAAAAAGCTCGGCAAGGCCGCCGCCCGCGATCTGGCACGCGAAGTGCTGAGCCGCGTCGGCCTGGAAGCCAAGGCAGAACATTTTCCGGAACAGCTTTCCGGCGGCCAGCAGCAGCGCGTGGCGATTGCCCGCTCCCTGGCGATGAAGCCGAAGCTGATGCTCTTCGACGAAGTGACATCGGCGCTCGACCCCCAGCTGACCGGCGAGGTGCTGAAGGTCATGGAGGATCTCGCCCGTGGCGGGATGACGATGATCCTCGTCACGCATGAGATGGCCTTTGCCCGCAAGGTGGCATCGAAGGTCGTCTACATGCATCAGGGCCAGGTTTGGGAAACCGGACCCGGCGCGATGCTGGACAATCCGCAGACGAGCGAATTGCGCGAATTCGTAGGTAGCGGCCTCTGAGGCTGAAACGGGAAAAGATTTTGTTGGAAGGACAAAGGGATGGAGAACATGAAACGTAGACGTTTTCTGGCAGGCATAACCACCGCACTGGCCGGCGCGACACTCTTGGGCGTCAACGCCCGCCAGGTTCTGGCCGACACGCTGGAGACCATCAAGACGCGGAAGAAGCTGCTGATCGCCGTCGATCTCGGCTCACCGCCATTCGGCATGAGCGATGCGGCGATGCAACCGACCGGCTCCGATGTCGAGACCGCCAAGCTGCTCGCCGCCGATCTCGGCTATCCGCTGGAAATCGTGTCCGTCACCAGCCCGAACCGCGTGCCCTTCCTGCTGACCAGCAAGGCCGACATCGTCATGGCTTCCTTCAGTGTCAACGAGGAGCGAAAGAAGGTCATCGATTTCACCGACGCCTATGGCGTCATCCAGATCGTTGTCGCAGCACCGAAGAGCGTAGACATCAAAACCCTGCAGGACGTCGTCGGCCAGCGCCTTGGCACGACGCGCGGCTCGACCAACGACAAGGTCGCGACGACGGAGGCGCAAGGCGCCGAAATGGTGCGCTACGACGATGACGCGACGCTGATCACCGCTCTGGTTTCCGGCCAGGTCAACATCATGGCATCTTCACCGCAGATCATGGCGGCCGTCAACCAGCGCCGGTCGAGCGATCCGCTGGAGGTCAAGCTGGTGCTGAAGACCAATCCTTACGCCATCGGCCTGCGCAAGGGCGACGACGCGCTGAAGGCGACGCTGAACGAATGGATCGCCAAGAACCTTGCCAACGGCAAGCTCAACGAGATCTATCAGAAGTATAATGGCGTGGCACTTCCGGCCGAGATGCCGAAGACGTAAAACAAACACCGGAGCGCCGCATTGTCGGCGCTCCCTGCAATCCCAAGAAGCGGTTCGAGCGGGCTGGCCCCTGCGGACAAGGAGCGAACGATGAAAGCATTGATCTGCAACGAGCCGGGCCGGCTGTCACTGATCGAGCGGGATATCCCCGTTCCCGCGGATGGCGAGGTGTTGGTTCGCATCAAGCGTGTCGGCATATGCGGAACCGATTTCCATATTTTCCAGGGCAAGCACCCCTTCCTCGAATATCCGCGCGTCATGGGCCATGAACTCTCAGGCATCGTCGAGGACGCACAGGGATCGGCGCGGCTGAAGAAGGGCGACAATGTCTACATCGTCCCATACCTCTCCTGCGGAAAATGCGTTGCCTGCCGTCGCGGCGTGACCAATGCCTGCCAGAACATCGCTGTGCTCGGCGTGCACAAGGACGGCGGCATGTCAGAATATCTGTGCGTTCCCGAACAGAACGTCATCTCGGCCGGCAAAGCCTCGCTCGACGACGCCGCGATGATCGAATTCCTGGCGATCGGCGCCCATGGCGTCAAGCGCGGCAACATCCAGGCCAGCGATCGCGTTCTCGTCGTCGGTTCGGGACCGATCGGCATGTCGGCGATCATCTTTGCCAAGGCGCGCGGTGCGGATGTGACCGTCATGGACATGCGCGAGGATCGCCTCGCCTTTACGACCAGCGCGCTCGGTGCCGACAGGACCCTTCTCGCCAACGACGATGCGGAGGCACAGGCCAAGCGCCTGACGGATGGGGATTTCTTCGATGTCGTCATCGACGCCACCGGCAATGCCGGCGCGATGCAGCGCGGCTTCGGCTTCGTGGCCCATGCCGGCCGATACGTCCTTGTCAGTGTCGTCCGCCAGGACATCACCTTCTCCGACCCGGAATTCCACAAGCGCGAGACCACGCTGTTTGCCAGCCGCAACGCTCAGCCGGATGATTTCGCCGAAGTGGTGAAGCAGATGGAGGCAGGCCGCGTGCCGACGGCGGCCCTCAACACCCATCGCGGCGCGCTGTCCGACGCGCCTGAGCTCTTCACCGAATGGCTGCGCCCCGAAGCCGGCGTCATCAAAGCCATTCTGGAGGTATGACCATATGGCCGCGCCGCGCACGCTTCGTCTCCATGATGCCGACAATGTCGTCATCACCATCGAAAGCCTGTCGCGAGGCAAGGTGATCGACGGCGGTGTCACGGTCACGGCAGCCGTTCCGCGCGGCCATAAGGTCGCCATTCAGGCGATCCGGACCGGCGAGCCGATCCGCAAATTCGGACAGATCATTGGTTTTGCGAGCAGCGATATTCAGCCGGGCGACTGGGTGCACGAGCACAATGTCGCGATCCATGATTTCGAGCGCGACTATGCCTTTGCCTCGGAGGCGAAGCCCGATGGCGGGCTTCTGCCCGGCGAAAGCCCCACGACATTCGAGGGCTTCCGGCGAGCCGACGGCCGCGTCGGCACGCGAAATTATATCGGCATCCTCAGCTCCGTGAACTGTTCCGCCACCGTCGTCGACTTCATCGCCGACGAGATCATGCGCTCCGGCATCCTTGCCGATTATCCCAATGTCGACGGCGTCGTTCCCTTTACCCATGGAACCGGCTGCGGCATGGGCAGCAAGGGCGAGGAATATGATCTGCTGGCAAGAACCCAATGGGGCTATGCCAGCCATCCCAATTTCTCCGCCATCCTGCTGATCGGGCTTGGCTGCGAGGTGTTTCAGATCCCGCGCCTGAAGAAGACCTACGGCATTGCCGAGGGCGAGCATTTCCAGAGCCTGACGATCCAGGAGGTCGGCGGCACCCGCAAATCGGTGATGATGGGCGTGGAGAAGATCCGTGAGATGCTGCCGTTTGCCAATAGGTCGGTACGCGAGACGGTTCCAGCCTCAGAACTGATGCTGGCACTGCAATGCGGCGGCTCGGACGGCTATTCCGGGCTGACCGCCAATCCCGCGCTAGGAGCTGCCGTCGATATTCTCGTGCGTCATGGCGGCACCGCGATCCTGTCGGAAACACCGGAGATCTATGGCGCCGAACATCTCCTCACCCGGCGGGCGGAGAGCCCCGAGGTCGGCCAGAAGATTGTCGACCTGATCGACTGGTGGCGGGATTATGCCGCCAAAACGGGTGGCGAGTTGAACAACAACCCTTCGCCTGGCAACAAGGCTGGTGGGCTCACGACCATTCTGGAGAAATCCCTCGGCGCCGTCGCCAAGGGCGGCAGCTCCACCTTGCGGGGCGTCTATCGCTATGCTGAGCGCATCGATCGCAAGGGCTTCGTCTATATGGATACGCCCGGTTACGATCCAGTCTCGGCGACGGGCCAGGTGGCGGGCGGTGCCAACGTGCTCTGCTTCACCACCGGCCGCGGATCGGCCTATGGCTGCAAGCCAACCCCATCCCTCAAGCTCGCCACCAATTCCGATCTGTTCACGCGGATGGAAGAGGACATGGACATCAATTGCGGCGATATCATCGACGGCGTGTCGATCGAGGAAAAGGGCCGCGAGATTTTCCAGTCCATCCTGGAAACCGCCTCAGGCAAGCGCTCGAAATCCGAACTGCTCGGATACGGCCGCAACGAGTTCGTACCCTGGCAGCTGGGCGCGACGATGTGATTCATACGCTGGATTTGCCGACAAGAGGGCGTGCGTGCCAGCGGAGGCGAACCTACATCGCGCAATGAACTACCATAGGCTCGGCTATGGCATCTGCTGCCCCGCGCCAGCGCAAAGAATCTCCGTCAGGATACCCCGCTCAGCAAATGTTGGGCGACTACGCAAGCGAGTCACCCAATACCCGTCTTGCATACGCAGCACCTGGTCGGTTAGGCACATCAGACTACCAGTCTGTATGGCTCTGAGGCAAAGCGGTAGCGAACCAAGCAGAACGCCTGCTCCTGATTCCGCTGCCCGCATCGCCTGTACGAACGTGTCAAAGCGGAGTATCGATAGCGGCTGTATCTGAGAACCCATCATGTTGGACCAGTCGCGCCAGCCATCGCGCGGACCAGAAACGGCGATACGCGGCAACCTCTCCCAATTCTCTGCCGATTCCTTTGCCAGGGACGGTGACGCAACGGGTGCAAGTTCTTCCGCAAAGAGCCGTTGCGCCTCTCGCCCCGGCCAGTTGCCGTCACCAAAGCGGATCTCGAAATCCGCTTCAGATCGCTCATAATCAGGCTGGAGCTGGATCGTTTCGAACGCCAGCTGAACATGGGGCAACAGATGCGCGATTTGCCGTAGCCGTGGGACAATCCAAAGCTCGATAACCGACGACGACGCTGCGATTGTTATCTTCCGGCGAGGCAGTTCGAACAAATTCGCCGTGCTGTGCAAGAGCTGGTTGAAGGCGGATTGAACCTGCGGCAGCCACGCTTCCCCTTCCACCGACAGGATCACCCCACGTGCCTGCCTGTTGAAGAGCTGTGTCCCCAGCCGCAATTCGAGATTTTTGATGCGCTGGCTTACGGCTGCCTGCGTAAGGCCCAACTCGTTCGCCGCCGCAGTAAAACTGCCCAGTCGCGCCGCAGCCTCGAAGACCCGGATCCATTCAAGGGGCGGTAACGTTTGAAGATGTTCAGCCATAACGGATTTTAGGTCATATCCCCAATATTCATTGTTTGTGCTTATGGGACATTGGCCGTCAAATGTCGAGCATTATCCACCTGTGCTTAGGAGCGGGAAATGCCAAGGGAAGCTGAAGTAGACATCATCGATGCGGGCAGAGCCATATCGATAGCGCTGCCGAATGGAACAAAGCAGCGATTTCATGCGGTATGGTTGCGGGACAATGCCTGGGACGAGACCACCCGCGCACCCGGTAATGGTCAAAGGCTGATAACACTTGGCGACATCCCAGTGGATACCCGCGTTTCCGCGGTGAAATCCGAAGCGGGATTGCTCCATCTGACATTCCAACCCGAGAATCGCACGATCGCCTTCGATCTGAACTGGTTGGCCGACCATGGCTATGACAATGACCGCAGCCGCGTCTCCGGCTGGACATCACCGGATATCGAGACCTGGGACGCCAGCCTTGGCGCGGCAATCCCATTGGCCGATTTTGGCGCCATCAGCCGAGATCAGGCGGCCTTGGGTAACTGGCTCCATGGCGTGCGCCGCTATGGTTTTGGCAAACTCGTCGGCGGTCCGGTGGAAAACGGTGCTCTGTTCGAGGTGGCATCGCTGTTTGGCTATATCAGGGAGACCAACTACGGTCGGCACTTCGAAGTCCGCACCGAAGTTAACCCATCGAACCTCGCCTATACCGGCCTTGGCCTCCAGGCCCATACGGATAATCCGTACCGTGATCCCGTGCCCACCCTTCAAATTCTCTATTGCCTGGAAAATTCCGCAGAAGGCGGCGAGAACATGGTCGTTGACGGGTTCAGCGCGGCGGAACGGCTGCGTGCGGAAAACCCGCATGGCTTCGATCTCCTGACGCGTCACTGCGCAAGGTTCGAATATGCCGGCAGCGCCGGCATCTGCCTGCGTTCCCGACGACCGATGATCGAGCTCGCGCCCGACGGGGAGCTGGTCGGCATTCGGTTCAACAACCGTTCGACGGCTGCGATCACCGACGTTCCCTACGGGGATATGGCGGATTACTATGCGGCCTATCGGCGGCTCGGCGAGATCATCGACGACACCTCCATGGAGGTAACCTTCAAGCTGGCACCGGGCGAGTCCTTCATTGTGGACAACACCCGCGTTCTCCACGCACGCAAGGGGTATTCGGGCGCCGGTTCTCGCTGGCTGCAAGGCTGCTACGCCGACAAGGACGGTCTTCTTTCGACACTCAGCGCCATCGAACTGCAAAATCGAAAGGCAGCGTGATGACGAAGCCCAACCACGAAACGCTAGGCCCGGAGACGATCGTCGCGTTCCTGGGCGACATTTTTGAACGCCGGGGCGACGAGGAATATCTCGGCGAGCCGGTCACCATGGCGGAGCACATGCTGCAGGGGGCATATCTGGCCGAGCAGCAGGGTGAGGAAGAGATCATCATCGTGGCGGCACTGCTGCATGATATCGGCCACTTCACCAGCGAGTTCGGTACCTTCTCCATGGACGACGTTCATGACAAGCATCATGAAGAAGCAGGAGCGCAGGTGCTCGAGCGCTTCTTCCCGAGCCTCGTCATCGACTGCGTACGCTATCATGTCGCGGCCAAGCGATATATTTGCGCCACCGATCCAGCCTATTTCGGCCAATTGTCGGCGGCCTCTATTCACTCCTTGAAGCTACAAGGTGGGCCAATGAATGCCTCGGAAATCGAAGAGTTTCAAAGCAACCCGAACGTCAAGCAGATCGTGCGGGTTCGCCATCTCGATGATGCCGGCAAAATCGCGAACATGGTGACGCCCGGTTTTTCGCATTACGCCCCGATGGTGCAACGCATAGTCGATGCCCATTGTCGCCTATTGGAACGATGATCACCTGACCCTGGCTTCTGCGGCACGGGTCATGCCGACGGCTTGATCCGTGCCCGATTGATCAGGCGCACCCCTATTCCATCACGACGATCCTCCATCACAAGGCCCTCACCAGCGATGTGCTATTCTGTCGATCTATCGTCCCTTGAACTGCGGCCGCTCCTTTGCGGCAAAGGCACGCATCCCCTCCGCCCGGTCGTCGCTTGCCGCAATCAATGCGGACAGCGAACGCTCGTAACGAATGCCAGCGGACAGCGGAGTCTCGAAACTTTCGAGAACAGCGGCCTTGGCCATCGTGACCGCGATGGGGGCAGCTTGAGCGATACGCTCGGCGATCGCGCAGGCTAGATCGTCCACGCTCTCGCCATCAGCGGCGATGCTGCTGATCAGGCCGCAGGCCCTTGCCTCTTCCGCATCGAGCTTTCGCCCGGCCAGAACCATCTCCATTGCCATCGACTTGCCGACGGCGCGCACGAGGCGCTGGGTTCCGCCGGCGCCGGGTATGGTGCCGATCGCGGTTTCCGGAAGGCCGAACAGCGCTGTGCGATCTGCGACAACGATGTCGCAGATTAGCGCCAGCTCAAGGCCGCCACCGAGAGCATAGCTTGAGATCGCGGCGATGAGCGGCTTGGTGATGGCCGCCACCTCGTCCCATTTCTCGCTGAAACCGCTGGTATAAAGCTCGATGGGAGTGGCCGCGGCAAGCGACCCGATATCGGCGCCTGCGGCAAAGCCGCGCTCGCTGCCGCTGATGACGATCGCCCGCACCGCTGGATCCGCCTGGCAGTCGCGCAGCGCATCGACAAGCCCTGTCAGCATCTCGACGTTGAGTGCGTTTCGCTTGGCCGGCCGATCGAGGATGACGCGGGCAAAGCCGCTTTGCTTCTCGGTTTTGACAAGAGATGATGTCATGGCTTGCGCCTTTCCGTCAGCAGGCGGACGGTATCGTCGCGGCGCGCAATCGCGGCCGCAATCTCTTCAGCCGTCCAGTCGTAAAAGCCGCGACCGCTCTTCGTTCCGAAAGCCCCCTCCTCACACAGCCGGCTCACCAGGGAGGGTATGCCTTCGCTGCGATCCAGCGCCGGCATCAGAATGCGCGACACTTTCTCGACCGTGTCGAGACCGGCCAGATCCATCAGCCGCAGCGGCCCTGCCGCCGACCAGCG
Source organism: Martinezella rhizogenes (assembly GCF_000799715.1). Lineage (GTDB taxonomy): Bacteria > Pseudomonadota > Alphaproteobacteria > Rhizobiales > Rhizobiaceae > Rhizobium > Rhizobium rhizogenes_C. The sequence continues at coordinate 29,527 of NZ_JUHG01000017.1, read as the reverse complement.
CGGCGCAAGCGTCGTTTCGACCGCCCGGTCAACATCCTCAATCGAGGCGGCACCCACTTCAACGAGATGGAGCGCTTCGCGCAGGATCGCATATTGCAGCCGGTTGACGACGAAGCCTGCTATATCGGTCTTCACCTCGATCACTTCCTTGCCGATATCGGCGCAGAGCGCGCGGGCGCGTTGGACGATCTCATCCGAGGTTTTCTCGCCGCGCACGATCTCGACAAGCGGCATGACGGCCGGCGGATTGAACCAGTGAATGCCGACGACCCGCTCCGGCCGGGCAAGCCCTGCCGCGATCAGGGTGATCGGAACGCTGGACGTATTCGTCGTCAAAAGGCAGTCGACCGGCGCCATGGCTTCGATCTCGCCGAAGATGCGCTGTTTCAGCGTAACGTCTTCCGCAAGGTTTTCGCTGACGATGTCGGCATCGGCAACACAGTCCTCGATCGAGGTCGTATACTCGACCGCCGCTTCGCCAGCGATGGCGACGATCCGGCTCCGCGCCTTGTCGAGGGTCTCCGCGCTGCGGGAATAGACGGCGACGGGATAGCCTTGTGCCGCAAACACGCCGGCAATGCCGGCACCCATCGTGCCCGCGCCGAGGACGGCAACCTTCGGCCGGATCCAGGTCTTGTCGTTGATGTCCTGCGCCATGATCAGATGACCCCCCGCAACCGGAGATTCTCGATATCGGGACCGTTCAGCCCCAGCTCATCGCTCAACACCGCATCCGTATGCTGACCGAGGACCGGGGCGACATAATCGCCGCCCGAGGCAATGCCGCTGAAGCGAACCGGCTGCGGCATCACCTGGAATTCGCCGGCATTGCGATGCTGCACGGTATGCAACAGCTGGCGGTGCTGCGCATGCGGCGTGGCGAGCGCCTGGGCGAGATCGTAGATCGGCGCGGCCGGGACGCCCGCCTCATCGAGCAGTTGCGTCACCTCCTCGGCGGAGCGAGTGCCTGTCCAGGCCTCGATGACGGACCGCAATTCCTCCTGATGACCCTGCCGATCGGCATCCGCCTTGAAGCGAGGATCATCCGTCAGGCTCGGGTTACCGAGCGCCCGCGCCAGTCGAGTAAAGAGCGCGTCATTGGCAACGGCGATGACAACATAGCCATCGGCGGCCTGATAGGAATCCATCGGCGCGCTGATCGGATGCGCATTGCCGACGCGGCCGGGTGCGCCTCTGCCGCCGGCGATCTGCGACAGCGAAACCATCTGCAGGGACATGATGGAATCGAGCATGGCGACATCGACATGTTGCCCCTTGCCGGTGCGATCGCGCTGAAGCAGCGCCGCAAGAGCGCCCCAGGAACCGTAGATGCCGGCGACAACATCGCCGATCGCATCGCCCACGCGGGTCGGCGGCCCGTCCGGCCAGCCGGTGACGGTCATGATGCCGCCCATCGCCTGGACGACGTGATCGTAGGCGGCGCGGTGCGCAAGCGGCCCGTCCTGACCGAAGCCGGAAATGCTGACATAGATCAGGCGCGGATTGAGCGCTTTTACGGCCTCGTAGTCGATGCCCAAACGCGCCGTGACACCCGGCCGGAAATTCTCGACGAGAATATCGGCCTGCTTGATCAATCCGAGCAGCAGTTCGCGGCCCTCATCCGATTTCAGATCGAGCGTAACGCTCTTCTTGCCGCGATTGACCAGCATGAAATAGCTGCTCTCGCCGCCGACATGCGGGGAAAAAGCGCGGGAATCGTCGCCATGATCGGGGATTTCGATCTTGGTCACGGTTGCGCCGAGATCGCCAAGCATGGCGGAGCATAAAGGCCCCGCAAGCACACGCGCCAGATCCAGCACCTTTATCCCATCGAGCGGCCGTACGGCCTGCGTTGCTTCGGTCACGGAAGTCTCCAAGCTCTTAAATGTTGACTGCGAGGGCACGGTCTACGGCCCCGGCGATGGTGCCGTTGTCGATAAGGTCGCGGACGGCCTGCAGTTCCGGATACATGGCGCGGTCGCTGTCGCGCGGCGGAACGACTTCCCGGATCGCGTCATAGGCCGCGCCCGTGCCCCTGCCCGGCCGCAAGGGCCGGTGAAATTCCAGTCCCTGGGCGGCGCAGATCAGTTCGATCGTCAGGATATCGGCGAGATTGTCGGCCGCCATGCGGGCCTGCATTGCGGCGGAGACGCCCATGCTCACATGGTCTTCCTGGCTGGCGCAGGTGGTGACCGTGTGGACCGAAGCGGGAGCCGCAAGGCTGCGATTATCGCCGGCAATGGCCGCCGCCGCATAGGGCGGGATCATGAAGCCGGAATTGGCGCCACTCGCGCCCATGAGAAAAGGCGGCAGCTCGCTGATATGGCCATTGGTCAGGCGGTCCGATCTTGCCTGCGACATGGTGCTCACATGGGCGATAGCGATCGCCAGCACATCCAGCGCCAGCGCCGTCGGCGCGCCATGGCCGTTGCCGCCGGGCAGAGGCACAAGCTCCTCGTCTTCGATGACGAAAACGGGGTTGTCGGTCACGGAATTGATCTCGATGGTCAGGACATCGCGGCAATAGGCGAGCGCGTCGCGCACGCTGCCATGGACCTGCGGAATGCAGCGCAGGCTGAGCGCGTCCTGAAGACGGTGATCGCGATGCTTCGCCAGCACCTCGCTATCCGACAGCAGGCTGCGCAGCCGGCTGGCTGTCGCAACCTGGCCGGGATGCGGCCGCATCCGCTGCAGGCGTTCGTCATAGCCCCGGCTGTTACCTTTCAGCGCCTCGAGGCTCATGGCGCCGGCGACATCGGCAATCGCTACCAATTGCGCGGCCTGATGGACGGCGAGTGCGCCGATGCCGGTAATTTCATAGGTGCCGCTGATCAGCGCATGGCCTTCGCGAGGGCCGGGAGCCTTAATAGTAATGCCGGCGCGGGTCATCGCTTCGCGCCCGGAAAGCAGCTCGCCCTGATACCAGGCGCGTCCCTCACCGAAAATCACCAGACCGATATGCGACGTCGCGATCAGATAGCCGACCGAACCTTTCGCAGGCGACCAGGGGGTGACGCCACGGTTGAGCATCTCGCTCATGGTCTCCACAAGCCCGGCGCTGACGCCGCTGCAACCCTGCAAGAGCGCCTTGATCATCGTCGCCATGATGGCGCGCACGGCCGGGGGATCAAGCGGCGTGCCCATGCCGCTCGCATGACTGAGCAGCGTATTGAGCTGCATCTGGGACATGTCTTCGGGCTTGAGCTTGACCGTGTAGAGATCGCCGACCCCGGTCGTCAGGCCATATATGGGCACGTTATTCTTGATCGCTTTGAGAAGATGTTGCTGGACCCTGCTCATGCCGGCTATGGCATCGGCGCAAAGCGCGACCTTTGCTCCCGCGGCGATCGCCGCGATCTCCTCGATCGTGGTCGGCTTGGTGCCGAGCGTGACGGTGGGCGAGTCTTTTGACGATTGATCGCTATGTTCCATTCCGCCCTCCCTTGGACGGACGCCAGCCTTCCCCTTCCGGAGACAAGCGGCCTCGCTACTTTCCTCTGTCCAGGTGCCGGCGGCCGAACTTGCGGTCGGCCGCCGTGATATCGATTAGTTCAGCTTGTTCTTCGTCAGCCAATCGCCGGCAACGGTGTCGAAGCTTTCCTGATTGGCGAGACGACCGTTCATCTCGATCAGGTCTTCGGTCGTCAGCGCGGCAGAAACGGCGTTGAGCGCCGCGGTGACCTTGTCGCTGACCTTGCTGGTCGCGATGATCGGCAGGATATTCTGCGCCGGGAACAGGTTCTTCGTATCCTTCAGCGCGACGAGCTTGCTCGCCTTCATCGCCGGATCGGTCGAAGTCATGTCAGCCGCATGGACCTGACCGTTGGTCAGAGCCGAAAGGGTCAGCGGGCCAGCGACGTCAAGGGTTTTGAAATCCTTGAATACCAGACCATAGACGTCCTTCAGGCCGACGACGCCTTCCTTGCGGGTCTTCCATTCCGGCGGGCCACCGAGGATGAGTTCGCCAGCGACCGGCTTCAGATCCTCAATCGACGTCAGGGAGTATTTCTTGGCGGTTTCCTCGGTGACGGCAAGTACGTCCGAATCCTGGGCGTCGGATGCCGTCAGCATCGACACGCCCTTCGGCAGCACCTTGCCGAGCGCCTCGACGACATCCTTCGGGGCATGCGCGGTCGCGTTCTTGTCGAGATAGCTCAGCGTCGCGCCGGCATATTCAGGAAGAAGGTCGATCGAACCGTCGAGCAGCGCCGGCATATAGACTTCGCGGCTGCCGATATTGAGCTTCGTGTCCACCTTCATGCCCTTGGCGGCGAGCGCCAGGGCATAGATCTTGGCAAGGAGCTGGCTTTCCGGGAAGTCCGCGGATCCGACAATGATCGTATCCGCATCCGAGCGTGGCGTGCTCGAGGACAAGGGGTCTTCGGCCCGCGCGAGCGGAGCGACCGCAAGAAGTGCAGAAATGGCAATGGCGCCGATTGCAAGCATGTTTCGCTTTATCATCTTCGTTCTTCCTAGCTGTTCCGTTGTTTTCTGTTGGCAAGCAGGCGCCAGATGGGGGCGCCATTCACAGTCCGGCGCGTCAAGCCGGGCGAGACTGCGATCCTGGATGCGAGGCCGAAGAACAGGTCGACGATCAGGGCGAGAACACCCACGAGAACGGCGCCGGCGGCCATCTGCATATAGTCGTTTTGGGCGCGGCCATCGATGATAAGCCGGCCGAGGCCGCCAAGCGAGACATAGGCGGCGATTGTCGCTGTCGAAATCACCTGCAAGGCGGCACTGCGGAAGCCTGAAAAGATCAGCGGCAATGCACAGGGAAGCTCGACGGTAAGCAGCAAGGCGAGCGGCCGGTATCCCATGCCCCTGGCCGCATCGACGGCAGCCGGATCCACCGAGGTGATCCCGGAATAGGCGCCCATCATGATCGGTGGCACCGCAATCAGCACCAGGACGGCGATGCTCGGCACCAGATAGGCCAAGTCCGATTTGAAATAAGGCCCGACGAGGATGACCAGTAGCACGATCAGGCCGAGGCTCGGCAAGGCGCGCGTGGCGTTCGCAAGACCGGCAATCAGGAATGTCCCCTTGCCGGTATGCCCGACATAGAGACCGGCAGGCAGGCCGATGAGCGCCGCGATCAGAAGCGAGATGAAGCTATATTGCAGGTGCTGGATCAAAAGATTCGGGATGCCCTCCGAACCGTGCCACTGTGCTGGATTGAGAAACCATTCGATCATGAGCTCACACCTTTCCCGGCCGCCAGGGCGTCAGCCAGCGATTGAGCAGGATGACGAGACCGTCGAGGACAACGGCAAGCAGCAGGCAGAGCACAATGCCGGCGATCAGCGGCGTGACAAACCGAAGCTGAAGACCTTGCGTAAACAGCAGCCCGAGCTGCGGCGTCCCGATCAAGGCAGCCACGGAAACGATACTGACATTCGATACGAGCGCCACGCGCAAACCCGCGGCGATAACAGGCACGGCAATCGGCAACTCGACCATGAAAAATCGCTGGAACGACCGGTATCCCATAGCGGTGGCCGCCTGCAGCGTATCCGGGGGCACCGCACCCAGGCCATCGCTGACGGTGCGTACCAGCAGGGCCAGCGAATAGACCGTCAACGCCACGACCACGTTGAGCGGATCGAGGATTTTCGTGTGCAGCACCAGAGGCAGGAGGACGAAGAGCGCCAGCGACGGAACGGTGTAGAGCAGGCCCGCGATCCCGAGGATCGCCGACTTGAACAGCCCGCTCTTATGCGCCAGCCATCCGAGTGGCAGCGAAAGAATGAGGGCGGCGATAACGGGAATGACGGAAAGGCCGACATGCCACCAGAACAGGTTGGCAATATTCCCGGATTCGCGCAGCAGCCAGTCAAATCGCATGGTCCGCTCCCTTCACCGGAGCCGCCGGATCTTCCGATCCATCCAGCAGCGCAACCAGATCCGCGACCCCGATGGAGCCCATCAGCTGGCCCTTGTCGTCGACGACGACGCCGCGGCGGCTGGGCGAGCTCAAAGCCGCGTCGAGAAGCTGTCGCAGCGAGCCGTCAGCCAAGGCGAGCGTGCCGCTGAGATTGAGGTCGCCCATGCGGATTGGCCCCTGCAGGCTTGCCGGTTCCGTCCAACCGAGAGGTTCGCCGCGCTCGTTGGTGACCAGCAGCCAGCGATCCTTGGCAGCGCCACGCGCTGCTTCCGGCATATCGCCGAGGCGCACGGTCGGCTCGGCCTTGACAGTCAGCCGACCATTGGCGCCGACGAAACCCAGGAAGCGATAGCCCCGGTCGCGGCCAACGAAATTGGCGACGAAGGCATCGGCCGGTTTCGTCAGCAGTTCCTGCGGCGTCGCGATCTGCGCGAGCTCGCCGCCGACGCGCAGGACCGCGACCTGATCGCCAAGCTTCAGCGCCTCGTCGATATCATGGGTGACCATGATGATGGTCTTGCCCATTTCTCGCTGAAGACGCAGGAACTCGTCCTGCAGCTGCGTGCGCACGATGGGATCGACCGCGCTGAAGGGCTCGTCCATCAGCATGAATTTGGGGTTGGAAGCGAGCGCGCGCGCCACGCCGACGCGCTGTTGCTGGCCGCCCGAAAGCTGCCAGGGATAGCGATCCGCAAAACCCTGCGAGAGACCGACGCGCTCGAGCAGTTCCAGCGCGATAGCACGCGCCTGCTTCTTGGGCGTGCCGTTCAGGCGGGCGGTCGTCGCGACATTGTCGATGATCGTCCGGTGCGGGAAGAGACCGGCATGCTGAATGACATAGCCGATCCGCCGCCGAAGCAGCGCCTCATCCATCCGCGACGTCGGCTCGTCTCCCAGACGGATCGTTCCCGAGCTCGGAGCCACAAGGCGATTGATCATACGCAGCGATGTCGTCTTGCCACATCCGGACGGCCCGACGAGCACCGTCAATTTACCGGTCGGCGCCGTGAACGACAGTTCGTTCACCGCCACAACATCGCCGTGATAGCGCTTCGTCACATTTTCGAAAGTGATCAACCTGGCTCACCCATTCCTGTTCCACCTGTATATACAGGTTACACGAAACCAATGGCCGCGCAACTGGGATGGCAAAAATTTTAGCCGGACTGGTGATATGCCCATTTAATATGCAAAAACCTGCATTTAAATGTCTCGCGTTGCGAGCGCGCGTCGAACACCGCGCCGCATTGTCGGGCCTGAAAATCCGCAGCCTCACAACTTGATAAAAACCATCGATTTGATTAGTAACGATATATGCAAGGGCAAAACCTAGGCCCGCGAGTTCCGGTAGGCAGCACGCTACACCGGTTTCCGCGACCGACTGCTAAATTTTTAATCAGCACCGATTATTGCCTTGCAAACACTCATTCGCTATGCCTGTATATACAGCCAACCCTTAAATGGATGCGTTTATGCAGATCATCACTTCGAATGAAGCGGCGGCTCTTTTGAAAGACGGCATGACCGTCGCCGCCTCTGCTTTTGGAGGATGCTGCCATCCCGAAGCCATTTCCGCCGCCGTCGAGGAGCGTTATCTGGCGGAGGGCGCTCCCCGCGACCTCACACTCCTGTTTGCCGCCAGCGCCGGCGACCGCAAGGCGCGCGGCATGGGCCATTTCGGATATGAAGGCCTCGTCAAGCGTGTCATCGCCGGCGGCTGGCGCGGCACTCCCCGGCTCGGCGAACTGGCTTTGGCGGAAAAGATCGATGCCTATTGCTGGCCGCAGGGTGTGATCGCCCAGCTCTATCGCGCCATCGCCAGCGGCCAGCCCGGTGTCATCACCCATATTGGCCTCGGTTCCTTCATGGATCCGCGGCATGGCGGCGGTCGGATGAACGAAAGCACGACGACCGAACTGGTGGAGCGGGTCACCTTGCGCGGCCGCGACTGGCTGCTCTATCCCTCAATGCCGCTGGATTGCGTCCTTCTGCGTGGTACGACCGCCGACGAGGACGGCAATATCACCATGGAGGACGAAGCCTTTCCCGTCGATGTTCTCGCAATGGCGCAGGCCGGCCGGAATTCCGGCGGCATCGTCATCGTTCAGGTAAAACGCATCGCCGAACGCGGCTCGCTGCCTGCCGCCGATGTCCGCATTCCAGGAATGCTGGTGGATTACGTGGTGGTCTGCGACGATCCCGCCCAGCATGGCGTCAGCTTCGGCGAGGCCGACAATATCGCCTATACCGGCCGCTTCCGGACCGCCGCCGGCCAGTTGCCGCCTTTGCCGCTTTCTCTCGACAAGATCATTCAGCGCCGCGCCTTCCAGGAACTGCTCGGCCACAGCCAGGCGACGATCAATCTCGGCATTGGCATTGCAGCTGGGATTGGCCGCATCGCCAGCGAAGAAGCCTATGACGACTATACCGTCACCATCGAATCCGGCGTCATCGGCGGCATTCCGGCCGAGGAGCTTTCCTTCGGCGCCGCAGTCAATCCGAGCGCCATCATTCCACAGGCCTCCCAGTTCGATTTTTACGACGGCGGCGGCCTCGATGTCGCTTTCCTCGGTATGGCGGAGGTCGATGTCCGTGGCGCGGTGAATGTCAGCCGCTTCGGCAAGTCCATCGTCGGCGTCGGCGGTTTCACCAATATCTCCCAAACCGCCGGCACCGTCGTTTATATGGGCTCGTTCTCGCATGGCGGCGCCGATATCCGGGTCGAGGATGGCAAGCTCTCGATTGTCACGGACGGTCGTTCCTGCAAGATCGTCGACAAGGTGGCGCAGGTAAGCTCCGATCCCGCCGCCGCACCGCAAGGCCAGAAGCAGATCGTCATCACCGAACGCGCCGTTTTTCACGTCATCGATGGCCGACTGACGCTGACGGAAGTCGCGCCCGGCATCGATGTGAAAGCCCATGTCATCAACCGTCTGCCGTCGGGCGTCGCGATTGCCGACCAGCTCAGGCAGATGGACACGCGCCTCTTCCATCCATCCGCGATGAAGGAGCTCCCCTATGAAGATTGATGGCTCCGTCGTCATCGTCACGGGATCAGCGACCGGCGTTGGCGCCGCCTGCGTCCGCATATTTGCCGAGAAGGGCGCAAGCGTCGTCGTCAACTACAGCCGCAGCCGCAACGAAGCAGAGGAAACCGCCGCTGCCTGCGAGGCGCTTGGCGCTGAGGTCGAACTCGTTCAGGCTGACGTATCGGACGATGCCGCCTGCCGCGCGATGGTCGCCAGGGCCGTGAAGCGCTGGGGGCGCCTCGATGCGCTGGTCAACAATGCCGCTGTTACCGTCAAATCCGATCCCTTCGATCTCGAAACCCTCTCGGCGGAGGATTTCCAGAAGGTGTTCGGCGTCAACGTCGTCGGCGCCTACCAGATGTGCCGCGCCGCCATCCCGGCCATGCGCGCCACCGGCGCCGGCGCGATCGTCAACGTCTCCTCGAATGTCGCCTTTACCGGCGGCGGCACTTCGCTTGCCTATACCGCCTCCAAGGGCGCGCTCAACGCGCTGACCATGGCGCTTGCCCGCACCTGCGGCCCGGAGATCCGCGTCAACGCGGTCTGCCCAGGCATCATCGATACCCGCTGGATGCGCCAGACGCTCGGAACCAACGCCTATGACGCGCTCGCTGCCCGCTTTTCCGGCACAGCGCCGCTCGGACGTGTTGCGACGCCCGAAGACGTCGCCGGCGCGGTCGTCTGGCTCGTTGAGGGTGCGGAGTTCGTCACCGGCGAATTGCTCTCCGTCGATGGCGGCATCCGCCTGGCGGGCGGCACCCGTAAGCCCGCCCAACGGAGCGACGCCTGACCATGGCCATATCGCTCCGATCCATCATGGATTTCCCCATCCCCGAGGCCCGGCAGACGGTGACCGCGCGCGACGCAATCCTCTATGCGCTCACCGTCGGATATGGAACAGAACCACTTGATCGAGCCCATCTGCGGCGGGTTCAGGAAGACGATCTCCGCCCTGTGCCAACTATGGCGAATGTGGTTGCGCATGCAGGCCCCTGGATGAAGGATGCCGGTGTCGACTGGCAGCGCCTTGTTCACTCGGAACACCGCCTGACGATCCACCGGCCCCTTCCGCTTGGTAAGCCGCTACTGTCACGCTCCCGCATGCTCTCCGTCGTGGATCGTGGACCCGAAAAGGGCATGTTCGCGACCTTCGAGCGAACGATCGTTACTGAGCCGGATGAGACACCGATCGCGACCATCGTTCAGACGAATGCCTGTCGTGGCGACGGCGGATGCGGATCGGCGGGAACGCCGCCAGAACCGCTACCGCCCGTTCCCGATCGCACGCCGGATACAGTTTTCGCAATCACGATGCCGGAAAGCGCGGCCCTGCTCTACCGGCTGAACGGCGATCTCAATCCGCTTCATTCCGATCCCGCCTACGCAGCCCGCGCCGGGTTCCCGCGCCCGATCCTGCATGGCCTGTGCACATTCGGCTACGCGGGCTACGCGATCGGGCGGACGTTGGGTACGAACGAAATTGCGGATGTCGGCTTCATCGCCGCCCGCTTCACCGCCGTCGTCTTTCCCGGCGATCGGCTGGAATTCGATATTTGGCAAGAAGGCCAGGACATACGGTTTCGCGCCCGGGTTCCCGCACGCGAGGCTACCGTTCTGGACCATGGAACTGCGAGGTTGGCATGACTGGACCGAAACCCAAACCAGCGGGCGATGCGCCGCACTATCTGCGTATCAAGGAAAAGATCATGGGCTTGATCGCCGAGGGCACGCTCAAGCCGGGCGATCGCGTCTTTTCCGAAAGCGAGCTGGTCTCGTCCTTCGGCGTCAGCCGCATGACCGCCAACCGGGCGCTGCGCGAACTGATGTTCGAAGGTGTGCTGACGCGCTCCGCCGGCCTCGGCACCTTCGTTTCCTCACAGCGTCACGATATCGACCTGCTGCAGATCAAGAACATCGCCGAGGAGATTTCCAGCCGTGGCCATCGCCATACCGCCAAGGTGCTGATTGCCGACCGCATCAAGGCGGACGCCAGCGTCGCCCAGTCGCTCGATCTGGAGCCGGGCATCGAGGTCATGCATACGCTGATCGTGCATCTGGAAGACAATCAGCCGATCCAGGTTGAGGAACGCTATGTCAATCCGGTCGTCGCGCCCGATTATCTCACCAATGATTTCAACGAGATCACCCCGAACGAATATCTGACACGGGTCGCGCCGATCACCGAATTCGAACATTTCGTCGAGGCGATGAAGCCGGATGCCATGGTCAGGAAACTGCTCGGCATGAAGCCCGATCAGCCTTGCCTGCGAGTCTTCCGCCGCACATGGTCCGGCGATGCCGTCGTCACCTGTGCGCTGCTCTCCTATCCCGGCGACAAATACCGGCTGGAAGCCCGCTCCGGCAAGGGACGGGCAAAGCCGCTCGCTCTTCTGGAGGGCAGGCAGGGATGACCTCCGCCGGCAACATCATCTCCTTCACGGGAGCCGCTCCGACGGTGAGCGATATCGCCGCCATCGCGCGGCGGAATGCCCGGGTGACGATTTCCTCCGATGTCGAACATAAGATCCTTGCCGCACGCGCCATCGTCGATCGCTACACAGCATCCGACGTGCCCGTATACGGCTTGACGACGGGGCTCGGCGCGGGCGTCGACACGCGTCTGGCGACCGACGATCTCGTCGCCTTCCAGCTGCGCGTGCCACAGGCACGGGCCGTCGGCGTCGGGGCTCCACTTCCGCGAGACGTCGTGCGTGCGATGATGGCCGTCCGGATCGCCGGAATGGCGGCTGGCGGTTCCGGCGTGTCGCTGCCGGTGTTTTCGGGTCTCGTGGAAGCATTGAATGCCGGGTTCCATCCGGTCGTGCCCTCTCTCGGCTCGATCGGGGCGGCCGACCTTGCGCCGCTGGCACATATGGGAAGAGCGCTTCTGGGCGACGGCGAAGCGGAAATCGGCGGCGCTGTGATGGCAGCCGGCGAGGCGCTGATGACAGCCGGGCTCGAGCCGCTACGGCTTGCGCCGAAGGACGGGCACGCGATTGTCGTCGCCAACAGCCTTTCCGTCGGCAAGGCCTGCCTTTGCCTTGAAGATATCGAGCAGCTGTTCACTTGGTCGCTTGCCGCTATCGCCCTGAATTTCGAGGCATTCCGCGCCAATGTCACGGCCTTCGACGACCGGGCGCTGGCGGCACGGCCGGCCTTCGGCCAGCGCGAGGCGGCCGCACGGCTTCGCGAATTGCTGACCGGAAGCTCCCTGCTGACCGACGGCGCGGCACGGCGGTTGCAGGACCCCTTGAGCTATCGCTGCGCGCCGCAGGTCTCAGGCGCCCTCCTCCACGCCATCGGCGAGGCGCGTCAGATAACGGAAATCGAGATCGCCAGCTCCGGCGACAATCCGGTCGTGCTGATCGACGAGGGCCTGATGCTGTCGCACGGCAATTTCGACATGACAGCCTTCGTGCTGGCATGGGAACGGCTCGGTCAGGCGCTGGCGCATTGCGCTGCGGGGACCGCCTATCGCACGATGAAGATCATGTCGGCCGGTATGTCGGACTTGCCGCGCTTCCTGACGCCGCTCGGCCAGAGCCGCACCGGGTTTGCCACGGTCCAGAAGACCGTCTCAGCGCTCGAAGCGGAAATCCGTCACTTCGCCGCGCCGATCTCGCTCACGCCCATACCGGTGGCTGACGGCGTTGAGGATCAGGCATCGATGGCGCCGAGTGTCCTTGCAAAGACAGAAGCGATCATCGAGCGGCTGCGCTATCTCGTCGCCATCGAACTGATCGCCTCTGCCCAGGCTGTGGAGCTGCGCGGCGTGGAGAACGAACTCGGCACCGGTACGCGGGAGGTTTACCGGCAAATTCGCGAACAGGTGCCGCCGCTCAGCGAGGATCGCGCCCAGGGGCCGGACTTTCAACGCATATCCGAACTCATCCGGAACTCCACCTGACGGGGCCGGAATTGAAAAGACCAAAACTGATTTTGCAGCAATATCAATATTGATCCACCGCATTTAACCAGAGGGGAATGAAGATGAAATTGTCGATCCTGTCCGCCATCGCCGCCGCCGTGATGGTCACCGCCGCCTTCCAGCCCGCTGCGGCAGCGGAGCCCATCAAGGTCGGCAGCAAGAATTTCACCGAGCAATATATTCTCGCTGAGATGTATGCGGCTCTTCTGGAAAAGGCTGGTTTCGAGGTCGAGCGCAAGATCAATCTCGGCGGCACGATGATTGCCCAGCAGGCACTCACGACCGGCGCCATCGACCTCTATCCCGAATATACCGGCACGGCGCTTTCCGCCGTCGTCAAGGGGACGATGTCCACGGATCCGGACAAGGTCTATAGTGAGGTCAAGGACTTCTACACCAAGCAGTTCAACCTCACCTGGCTGAAACCGACGGGCATCAACAATGGCTATGTCATCGTCGTGCGCCAGGAAACGGCCGATGCCGACAAGCTGAAGACGCTGTCCGACCTTGCCAAGGTATCGGGCACGCTGGTCTTCGGCGGCGGCGCAGAATTTCCCGACCGCGCGGACGGTTTGCCTGGCCTGAAGCGCGTCTACAGCGCGGAATTCAAGGAATTCAAGCAGTTCGCCAAGCTCGGCCTGCGCTATGATGCACTGGCTCAAAAGGATATCGACGTCGTCAACGGCGCCGCCACTGACTGGCAGATCGGCGCAAAAGGGCTGGTCGCGCTCGACGACGACAAGGGGCTCTTCCCGCCCTATTACCTCGCCCCCGTCGTCCGCCAGCAGGCACTGGACGCCAATCCGAAGATGAAGGACGTGCTGGAAGCGCTCGGCTCCCATCTCGACAATGCGACGATGCGCGTCCTCAATGCCAAGGTCGAGAACGACCACGAGGAACCCAAGGACGTGGCAGAAGCCTTCCTGAAGGAAAAAGGCCTGCTTCCCTGATCGTCTGGGAGCGCGACGGGCTTTGGGCCTGTCGTGCTCCCTCCGGCACCATCGCCGGCAATTTGCAGCAATCGACGTGACCGCCACCGGCGGCATCCCTGGAGAACGGGAATGCAGGAAATCTGGATCGACTATCTGAACGCCATCGATGCCAAGGCACTGGCGCTGACCAATGACGAAATCCTCGATGCCGTCAGCAAGGCGCTGGATGCACAGGGACGCGGTGAGACGGTGATCGAGCCGCGTGTGCATCTCGTGCCCGAAAGTTCCGACAAGGGGCATTTCAACGTGCTGCGCGGCTATGTGAAATCGCTCGGCTATGCCGGCGTCAAGGTGGTCGGCGATTTCGTCGACAACTACAAACAGGACCTGCCGTCCGAACTGGCGGTGCTTAACCTTTTCGATCCGCATACCGGCGTGCCGAAGGCGATCGTCGACGCCACCGCGATCACCGATATGCGCACCGGCGCGGTCACCGCCATTGGCGCACGCCATCTCGCCCGCAAGGATAGTAAGGTGCTCGGCCATATCGGCGCGCGCGGCACGTCCTACTGGAATGTCCGCCTGCTCGACCATCTCTTCGATTTCGAGGAAATCCGCATCCATTCCCGTCGCCCGGAAAGCCGCGACGCCTTTGCAGCCCGGCTGGAAAAGGACCTCGGCAAGAAGATCATCGTCACGGACAATTGGGAAGACTGCCTGAAGGACGCCGATATCATGGTGGAGGCGAGCCGCCTGCCGGAGCCGACGCCGCTCTTCAAGACCTCCTGGGTCAAGAAGGGCGCCTTCGTCGTTCCCTACGGCACGATGAGCGCGCTGGAATTCGACCTGACCGACATCATGGACAAGGTCGTCGTCGACGATTGGGGTCAGTGCGGCCCCGGCCGGCCCTATGGCGCATTGCGCCGGCATGTGGACGAGGGCAAGGTGACGGCGGAGACGCTGCATGCCGAAATCGGCCAGATCGTTTGCGGCGCCAAGCCCGGCCGCGAAAGCGACGACGAAACCATCCTCTTCTGGCATCGTGGCCTCAGCACGACCGATGTCGCGCTGGGTGCCGCCATGGTCGACAAGGCCAAGCGGATGAATATCGGCCAGCGCCTGCGGTTTGCGTGACCGGCAATGACCAGGACCGCCTCCCCGCCCATAGCCTGCTCGAGAATGTATAATCTCAGCCCGAAGATAACCGGGCTCTGGGACGGCTTTTTTGCGTGGCTCGGTGCGCAATCCGGCGTCAGGCTTGAGGTAATCCCTCATGCTGCTCCCGCACCTCTTTCCACGCTCTGGGAGCGGCCGGATATGGGCGTCGTCTTCATGTGCGGCTTCCCCTTCTCGAAGCTTGCCGCCGAGCAGCGGCCGACACCGCTCGTGGCACCTATCTCGCTCGCGAGCTGGGCCGGCGGGCGGGCGGTCTATGCGAGCCATATCGTCGCCGCCAGGGACTCGGCCTTAAAAAGTGCCGATCTTGCAAAGGCACGATGGGGCTGGACGGTGCGGGATTCGCAGTCCGGCTATAATGCACCGCGAGAATTTCTCGCCACACAACCCCATGCAAAAGAAGTGCGCGACACGGTCGGCCCGCTTCTCAACCCGCGCGGCGTCGTGGAAGCGATCCGCGGCGGGACGATCGATGTCGGGGCAATCGATGCCTATGCCTATCAACTGCTGGAAATGCATGAGCCGGATATGATCGCGCCGCTTCGCATCGTCGCGACGACCAGGCCCGCACCCTTCCCGCTGCTCGTAGCCTCCCGGCAGTTGTCGTCGGACACGATTCTGGCGCTCAAGCATGCGCTTCTTCACGCGCATCGGAGCGAGGAGGGACAAGCCATCCTCGCCTCGCTCGGTCTCTCCGCTTTCGCGGAGCCGGATATGGCGGCGTACGATCGGATGCCGGCAAGAGCGCGGGATACCGACGAAGCCCTGGGAGCGTCATGGTGAAACCACGACAGACCCGCCATCGCTCCAGCAAGGGAGCCCGCCGATGAAGTGGGTTCCGAAGAATATCGATCGGCTGGCCGAAGCCCTGCTGGAACATCTCTACCTGGTGTTTTCATCCGTCGGGATCGCGCTGGTCATCTCGCTGATCGTCGGCATATGGGCGGCGCGCAAGCCCCGCACCTTCAGCGCCATCGTCATCGTGACGGGTGTCCTCTTCGCTGTGCCAAGTCTCGCGCTTTTCGCCCTGCTCATTCCGACCCTCGGCATCGGCGCGGCACCTGCCATCACCGGCCTTGCGGCCTATTCGCTGATGATCCTTATCCGCAATATCGGGCTTGGCTTCCAGGCTATCCCCCGCGACGTGCTCGATGCCGCGCATGGCATGGGATATGGAACCATCCGGCGCATCTGGGAAATCGAGCTGCCACTCGCCATGCCGTTCATCGTTGGCGGCATCCGCATCGCCATGGTCACCGTCATCGGCATTGCCACAGTTGCGGCCTATATCAATGCCGGGGGCCTCGGCGTGATCATCTTCGAGGGCATCGATCAGCGTTTCCCGGAAAAGATCCTCGCCGGCGGCCTGCTCACCTCGGCGCTGGCGCTTTTTACCGACTATCTCTTCGCGGCGATCGAAAAGATGCTGCGCCGTCGCAGCGGGAGGTAGACGAGATGATCCTGATCGACGCCTTCCACTGGATCGCCAGCAATCCCGGCACTTTCTTCAGCGCCTTCAACCGCCATATGCTGATGTGCGTCATCTCGCTCGGTATCGCTCTCGTCATTGCGATACCCCTTGGCTTTCTCGTCGCCAGAATGCCGCGCGCCGCCTTCGTCGCGGTAAACGTCGCCGGCTCGCTACGCTCCATTCCGAGCCTTGCCATCCTCGCGGCCACCATGCCCTTCCTCGGTATCGGGCTGGTACCCTCGGTCATCGCCCTGGTCGTGCTGGCAGTGCCGCCGCTCCTGCTCAATACCATCACCGGCATCCGCGAAATCGACCCTGCCCTTCTCGATGCCGCCAGCGGCATGGGCATGGGACGCCGCGATATCCTCTGGCAGATCGAAGCCCCGCTTTCCGTACCCTCGATCCTTGCCGGCGTGCGCACCAGCGCCATTCAGGTGATCGGCGGCGCGGCCCTTGCCTCCTTCATCGGCGGCGGCGGGCTCGGCGACTTCATCAATGCGGGCATCGCCATCATGAACATGCCGCGCCTGCTCGTCGGCGCGCTGCCGATCGCCCTTCTCGCCATCCTCGCCGAACTCACCTTCGGCTGGCTGGAGCGATTTTTCACTCAAAGACGATGACCGCGGAAGGCCATTGCCATGATACGACTCGACCATGTCACCAAGAACTACGTGGGAAGCGAGCGCCACGCCGTCGACACCCTTGAGCTTGAGATCGAAACAGGCACGACCGTCGCGCTGATCGGCCCCTCTGGCTGCGGCAAGACCACCACCATGCGCATGATCAACCGGCTGGAAACGCCGACGCGGGGCCGCGTGCTGGTCAATGGACGGGATGTGGCGGAGACCGACCAGAAGCAGCTTCGCCGCAGCATCGGCTATGTCATCCAGCAGGTCGGGCTCTTCCCGCACATGACGATCGAGCGCAATGTCGCGACGGTGCCACGCCTGCTCGGCTGGGACAAGGCAAGGATAGACCGCCGCATCGACGAGCTTCTTGATCTGGTCGGACTCGATCCGGCGATTATGCGCCGCCGCCTGCCGCACGAGCTTTCCGGCGGACAGCGGCAGCGGGTCGGCTTTGCCCGGGCGCTCGCCGCCGATCCCGAGATCATGCTGATGGACGAGCCCTTTGGCGCGATCGATCCCATCACCCGCGTGCGGCTGCAGGACGAATTCCGGCAGATCCTGAAAAAAGTCAGCAAGACCGTGGTCATCGTCACCCACGATATCGACGAGGCGATCAAGATGGGCGACCGCATCGCCATCATGCGCGACGGCCGCCTGCTGCAATATGATACGCCGGAAGCGATCCTCGCCCGTCCCGCCAACGACTTCGTGCAAAGCTTCCTCGGACCGGACCGGGCAATCAAGCGGCTGAGCCTGATCGAAGTGGCAAGCGTCATGGCGCCGCCCGCAACTGAGGTTTCCGCTGTCTCCATCGGCCCCAGCGCCAGTCTTCATGACGCCCTGGCGCTGATCCTCGCCGACGATCTGCAGGGGCTCGACGTCAAGGCAGGGAGCGGTGAGAGGGTCGGGTATCTCTCGCGTGAGGCGATGCTTTCCGCGCATCGGTAGGGTGGAGTTTTCAGGGCAACGCAGACTTGCCCTTCGTTAGGACAATTACGCCCCGGGCCGTCTCAGCTCAGCCAGTTTTCAACGTCGCGCGGCCCATAGACGACCGCAACGATAAAGATCCCGTAAGTCATCGGCTCGTAGATGACGACATAACGCCCCTCAATGAGGATTCGCGCCGTGGGACTCAATTCCGGCCGAGGAGACCCCATGAGAGGCTGTCCTGCCGCAAGCTCGGCGTTGTCCAAAATCCGCGTGAGAAGGGCATCCGCTGCCCGTTCATTGTCCGGTGCGATTGTGCGCCATATTTGGCGCAGATCTTCCTCTGTCTTGGGGCTCAGAATGTATTTAGCCACCGCGACGGATTTCCGCCTTCAACTCCGCTAGAAGGGTCTTGGCATCGACCTCACGGCCCTCGCCGCTTGCCATGCCTTCGTCATACGCCCTCTTGAGACGGTTGATTTCCAAGAGACGAATTTCTTCGCGCTGCTCCCATAAACGCAGGGCATCCCGAACCACCTCGCTATTCGAGGCATAGGCTCCGGATTCAACAGCATCGTGCAAACGCGCCACCTGCTGAGAAGAAAGGGATATAGTGAGGGTTCTCATGGGCTCGGTTTTCATCGGCTATTTATAGCAATCCTAACAAGAACTAACAATATCGCATAGTGAGGCCGCACCCTTAGTCTCGACCAAGACAAATCCCCGCCATGCTCAGCACAGCGGGGATCGTCATTATTACTAATCCCTTCCCTAGGCCGGCAGCTGGAAGAACCAGTTGGCAAATAGCACGATGGCAAGGCCGCCGGCGATCGCCAGATAGGGCAGAATGCCTGCCTTCTTGACGCCGAGATCCTGGCCGACCAGGCCGAGATCGTCCATGGCGCCGGCCGGGAACTTGCCGCCGTCTCGCACATAATGCCGATAGGCGAAGACCGGCAGGATCAGGGCTGCGAAGGCGAAGCCGACCCAAAGCGCGTTGGTGTAACCCCAGACCTTGGCGCCGGCGCCGAGGAAGAGGGCGTTGACGAAGGCGAGGATGGTGTTGAGGCCAATCAGCCAGGTCGGCGCCTTCCACGGACGCTCGATATGGCCGGAGTCCATGCGGTGGATCCAGCCGGAGTTGAGGTTCAGGAAGTTGAAGATGATGTAGCCGACATTGGAGACGGCGAGCACGAAGAAGTAGCCGCTCGCATCCGAGGCGATCGCCAGAAGGCAGAGATTGAAGGCGAAGTCCGTCCACATCGCCCTCGTTGGTGCGCCATTCTCGTTCACATGGTCGAGATATTTCGGTAGCCAGCCGTCCTTCGAGCCCTGATAGAGCGTGCGGGACGAACCGGCCATCGCCGTCATGATGGCGAGGAAGAGCGCCAGGATCATCAGGATGACGAGAAGCTGGGTGACGATGCGGCCGGCGCCGATCAGGCCGCCGAGCGCTTCCGCGACACCGGTACCGTCAACGATGCCCGGCGCCAGCATGCCGGCATGACCAAGAACACCCTGGAAGGCGAAGGGCACGAGGAAGAAGAACAGGCAGCAGACGAGGCCGGAATAGAAAATCGCCTTGAACGTGTCGGTCTTCGGATTCTTGAGCTCGCGCGTGTAGCAGACGGCTGTTTCGAAGCCGTAGGTCGACCAGGCCGCGATATAGAGACCGCCGAGGAAGAGCGTCCAGCCGCCATTGCTCCAGGTACCGTCCGAGCCGGCATAGGCGGCTGTCGGCGGCACGAGGCCGGTGACGTTGGAAGCGACGATCTGGCCGCTGACGATCGGATAGAGACCGATGATCAGCAGCGGCACGAGAACGATGATCGCCAGCCATTTCTGGACGCTCGCCGTTTCCGAGATGCCGCGGTGCTGGATCGCGAAGATGATCAGCATCAGGATGCCGCCGATGAAGAAGGTGGCGTTGACGTTGGCAGTCGCAAGGAAGGGAATATTGAAGCTGACGAGCGACCAGCTGCGGATTGCCGGCGTCAGCGCGGCAACACCGTCGGCGCTGAGCAGCGCGGTAACGGCATCCGCCGGTGCGGTGCCGGCATGGGCGGCGATGTATTCGGCAACGCGGGGGCTATCGGCCGCGATGGAGGTGGCATGGGCGGTGATCCAGGCGACAACGGCCTGCGAATCCGCCGCCGGAATCGGGTAGAAAGCGTTCAGAATATAGCCGGCCGCGATGGCGCAGCCGAGAGAGAGTACCGGCGACCAGGCAAACCAGTTGCACCAGACGGAGAGCGGCGCGATAAACTTCGAATAGCGCAGCCATGCGGTCGCGCCATAGACCGAGGCGCCGCCGGACTTGTTGGCGAACATGCCGGCGATTTCCGCGTAGGTGAAGGACTGCAGGAACCCCATGACCATCGAAATGATCCAGACGACGAAGGCGAGCTTGCCCGTCGTGCCGGCGATACCGCCGATGGAGAAAAGAACAAGCGGCGGCACGCCCGCAGCCACCCAGAACGCGCCCTTCCAGTCGAGCGCGCGTATAAGCTTACCTTCGGTGCCAGCGGGAGCGCTGGCGTCCACAATATCCGTCATCGGTGCAGTTCCCCATTTATTGTTCCGGACGTATCTGTCGTACGTCTCCCTGAACGTGCCTCCCATGGCATTTCAGGCCCGCCGGTGGTTTTGAAGATCCGTGTTTCCTGCACGGATTTCCGAGTCTAGGCCCTTTATAGATAGTGAAGATATTTTCTTTTTAGTCAATATCCCTTTACTTTCGGAGGGCATTTTGTCAGCATGATTCCAGTGCCGGAAGGCACATCATTCCCCGAGAGGGCTGCATGCGAGATCTCCATCCGACAGTTGCCGGAGTGCGGCCCGTTTCGGCCAGTATCATCCACTATCCCGGCATTCCGGCGCTACCGCCGAATACCGAGCGCTACCGCTGCAGGGGCGGCGGATCGCTGGTCGTGCGCGTCGAGCCTGGAGACCATGTCACAATGACCGACAGCGAGGGCGGACAGGCCTGCGAGCTATCCTTCCTGGACGAGAAAGGCCGCTTTCAATCGGCGGGCCTCGGCGTGGCATTCACCGGCAATGCCGACGGCCTTAAATCCATTCTGTCCTCCGAGGAGCAAAGCGCGCAGCGCACGCGCGCGGCCTTGCAGCGGCGCGGTGCCGATCTCGCCAAGGCCGGCGCTGTCAGCCTCTTTGGAGAGACCTCGGCGCCCGGCAGCACGGCTGAACTCACGATCGCGCTGAAAGGCCTGCTGATCGTCGCGGCCCCGGGCGACGCCATGTCGCCGGAGGCGCAAGCGACGGTGACGCCGATCAAGATCAGTATCCGGCGCAGTCAACTTATTCGCGATTATGCCTCCGCCCTGCCGGAGCCCTTGGCCGACCCGATCGAGGATGTCCGTATCAGGGCTGGCGCCGCCTCCGCCTATTTCGTCCGCGCCGGCGAATTCATCCAGATCATCGATGTCTATGGCCGGCAATGCACCGACTTCCAGGCATTTGCCGCCCGCAAGGTGGACAAGGGGCTTGATCTCGCGCTCGATTCCACCGTCACCCGTACCCTGCTTGGCCGCAGCTATCCTGCCCCTGGCCTGCCGTCGAAAGCCTTCGACCGCGATTTCGAGCCGCTGGTGGAGGTCGTGCAGGACACGGTCGGCCGCCACGACGCCTTCGCGACCGCCTGCAATTCGCGCTATTACGACGACATGGGCTACCCCGGCCATGTGAATTGCACCGACAATTTCAACGCGGCGCTGGCGCCATACGGCATTGCCGGTCGCAAAGGCTGGGAAGCACTCAACTATTTCTACAACACCAATATCGACCACAATAATCAACTCTACCTCGACGAACCCTGGTCGCGACCGGGCGACTATGTGTTGATGCGGGCGCTGACCGATCTCGTCTGCGTCTCCTCCTCTTGCCCCGACGATATCGACGCGGCAAATGGCTGGGATCCGACGGATATCCACGTCCGCACCTTTTCCGGAAAAGAGAAATTCACACGAGCGGTAGCCTATCGCATGACCCCAGACGCCGACGCCGAACTGACGCGCGAAACCGCGTTTCACCCCCGCCTCTCTGCCCTCACGCGGGACTACACCGAATATCGCGGCTTTTGGCTGCCGAACCGCTTTTCCTCGGAGGGGCCGGTTGAGGAATATTGGGCCTGCCGAGAAAGGGCAGTCGTCATCGACCTCTCGCCGCTTCGCAAGTTCGAGGTGACGGGACCGGATGCCGAGGAATTGCTGCAATATTGCCTGACGCGCGACGTCCGTAAGCTGTCGACCGGCCAGGTCGTCTATTCCGCCATGTGCTACGAAAACGGCGGGATGATCGACGACGGCACGCTTTTCCGCCTCGGGGACAAGAACTTCCGCTGGATCGGCGGCGATGATTACAGCGGCATCTGGCTGCGCGAACAGGCGGAGAAGAAGGGCTTCAAGGCCTGGGTCCGCTCCTCGACCGACCAGATGCACAATATCGCCCTCCAGGGCCCGAAAAGCCGCGATATCCTGAAGGAGATCATCTGGACCGCGCCGCGCCAGCCGACGATCGGCGAGCTCGAATGGTTCCGCTTCGCCGTCGGCCGCATCGGCGGTTTCGAAGGCGCGCCCGTCGTCGTCTCGCGCACGGGCTATACCGGCGAACTCGGCTACGAGATCTTCTGTCATCCGAAGGATGCCCTCACCGTCTTCGACGCCGTCTGGAAGGCCGGGGAGCCCTATGGGCTAAAGCCGATGGGGCTGGAAGCGCTCGATATGGTCCGCATCGAGGCCGGCCTGATCTTTGCTCATCACGAGTTCACCGACCAGACCGATCCCTTCGAGGCCGGCATCGGCTTCACCGTACCGCTGAAATCCAAGCAGGATGATTTCATCGGTCGCGAGGCGCTGATCCGTCGCAAGGAAAACCCGCGCCATCTGATGGTCGGGCTCGACGTCCAGGCCAATGAAGCGGTCAGTCACGGCGACTGCGTCCATATCGGCCGCGCGCAGGTCGGCGTCGTCACCAGCGCCACGCGCTCACCGATCCTTGGCAAGACGATCGCGCTCGCCCGTATCGACGTTCAACATGCGGGCATCGGCACCGAGGTAGAAATTGGCAAGCTCGATGGCCACCAGAAGCGTTTGCCGGCCGTCATCGTGCCGCTATCGCACTACGATCCGCAAAAGACGCGGCCACGTTCGTAAGTTATTACTTACTCCGTCTTGCGCTGCGCATTTGAGATTGCTCGCGCCGCCTCTTCCGAGGAGTTGGCGAGCGTGCGCATTTCCGCCGCTAGCACCGCGAAACCCGACCCCGCCGTTCCGGCTCTCGCAGCCTCGATGCCGGCATTGACGGCGAGCAGTTTCAGGTAGCGCAGCGACTGCAATATCTCGCCGGTCTTCGACGCCGTCACCCGCATGTCGGCGGTCTGCTCGTCGATGCGTTGATAGAGCGACTCGATATTGATGATGCTGCCTTCGAGATAAAGCAGTTCACCCGCCTTATCCCATACGCCGCCACCGGTCTCCGTCACCCAGATGAAATGACCTTCGTTGTGGCGAATGCGATATTCCATCGTCCAGTCGGTGCGGCTTTCCAGCGCCCTGCCGACAACCTCGTCCATGACCGGCACGTCGTCTTCGCACATGATGGAGGTGAATGTGCGTGTCCGGTTACCGATAATCTCGTCCGCGGGATAGCCGAAGACGCGTTCGATGCCGTTGGTCATCTCCAGCATCGTATAATTTTCATCCGCGCGGCAGCGATAGAGAAAGCCGTTCATGCGGCCGAGAATGCTTGTTTGGAAATCCATAAAGACCATGCCCGAAGAAAAAGGAGTTGCGGATCAAATTGCTTCGTCTCATCTCAAACATGCCGGCAAGGGCCGCGATGAGCAGCCCTTGCCGGTTACGCAACGCTTGGGAGGGCATCAATTGCGCAGATATTCCTCCATGGAATCGTCAAGCGCCTTGACCCAGGGCGTATGATGCGTCGGCGACATGTTGCCGGTCATCAGCGAGCGATAGGCATGGTCGCGGAAACCCATAACGTTCTCGGCTTTATGGTGTTCCCATTCCATGAAGGTCTTGTTCGTGCCTTCAATGTCGAAGCTCGGATAGTCGGTTTCAGCAAGCAGCTCCTTCACATAGTCGCCCTGATACCAGATCATCTGCTCGGCATCCTCAAGCGTCTCCTCGCGGGCGCGCCACATGTCGAAATTTGCCTTCAGCTCCTCTTCCGAAGGCAACTTGATGCGGCCCATGATGACGTCGCGCGCCCACCAGGCCTGCACGTCGAACATGTTGAAGGTGTAGAACTGGTCCTGCATGCCGATGTAGAAAAGCTGCGGGTTCGTGTCGAAGACCACCCCCTTGTAAAGGTGATCGGCCCAGAGGCGGTTGGCGGTCTTCAGGCGCAGTTCGTCGGGCAGGAAGGGGAAATGGTGCTGGTACCCGGTACACAGGATCAGCGCGTCAACATCCTTTTTCGATCCATCGATGAAGTGCGCCGTCTTGTTTTCAAGCTTGGTCAGCAGCGGTCGTTCCTCGAAATTGCTAGGCCATTTGAAGCCCATCGGCTTCGAGCGGTAGCTCGTCGTCACCGATTTCGCGCCGTACTTCCAGCATTGCGAGCCGATATCCTCGGCCGAATAGCTGCGGCCGACGATCAGCACGTTCTTGTCCTTGAATTCCAGCGCATCGCGGAAGTCATGGGCGTGGAGCACACGGCCGTTGAAGGTCTTCACGCCCTCGAAATAGGGCACATTCGGCGTCGAGAAGTGACCGTTGGCGACGACGACATAGTCGAATTCCTCGTCATACATCCGGTCCTCGACACGATCATGTGCCGTCACCGTGAACTTCTTCGTCTCCTCGTCGAAGCGTACCATGCGAACCGGCGTGCTGAAGCGCGCCCATTTGCGAACATCGGCCTTCTCGACGCGACCCTTGATATAGTCCCAGAGCACGGCGCGCGGCGGATAGGAGGCGATCGGCTTGCCGAAATGCTCCTCGAACGTATAGTCGGCAAATTCCAGGCATTCCTTCGGGCCGTTCGACCAAAGATAGCGATACATGCTGCCGTGGACCGGCTCGCCATATTCGTCGAGGCCGGTGCGCCAGGTGTAATTCCAAAGCCCGCCCCAATCGGACTGCTTTTCGTAGCAGACGACCTCCGGGATCTCGGCGCCCTTCTGGGCCGCCGACTGGAAGGCCCGCAACTGGGCCAAGCCGGAAGGACCGGCGCCGATGACGGCAACTCTTGTCATGAAGCATTCCCCTTTCGATTGTATCGAACTTTTATCGTATGCGGTCGTTTGGCGCGCCGTTGGCGTCAATCCGGGAAGGTGCCGGGGCTGGTCGGCGCCCCATCGTCGTATTTCGAAAGCCAGTCGATTGTCATCTCGCGAAACCGCGTCAGGCCCTTGTAGTCGATGAGCTCCGGCGGCAGCGTGCGCAGTACGCGCGGGAAGCGCCGCGCCCATTTCGGTACGGTCACCAGCTCGTCCATGTTCATCAGATAGCAGCGGATGACGAAGAGGATGGCGTTCGAGCGCGGCAGTCGCCAGAGGCTCTGCAATTCCACGCGCAGATGCACCTTCTCGCCGATATTCTGCGGCGTCACCGTCAAGCGGTCCGGCCCCCATTTCGGATAGTTCTCCGGGCTGGTGTCAAGGCGCGGATTGATCGTCATCGTCCAGTTGAAACGGCGCGTCGGCTTGCCCTGCTGCAGGTTCAACAGGAACTTCAGCGCACGGTCGAAGACCCCGATCTGGTGGGCGAGCGGCACCGGCCCGTGCCATTCCATGAAATTCATGCCGATGTCGAAATCGAGCGACCAATCGGCCTGCGTCGTGACCATGCCGGCATCCATCCAGAGATTGCTATCGCGCTGATCAACGATGCAGAAATCGCCCTGGGCCTGACGGGTAATGTATTCGAACGGCTCATAGGGCAGCGTCGATGCGTCGCCAAAGGTGAAGCTATCGTCGATGCCGAGCGGCCGGTTGATCCAGCGCCATTGATCACCGTTCTTGATCAGCGTGAAATGTTCGGGATAACCGGCCGCCTGTTCCTCCATCAACAGTTCCAGCGTATCCCATTGCGCCGACATCATGTGCGGCAGCGCCTGGTAACGCAGCGGATCTTCCTTTAGCACCAGCGCCCGGTCGTGCATCTCGGCGACATAATGCTCGTCGACGTCGATCAGGCTTTCATAAATCGTGCCCGCCTGCCCTTTCACATGCGGTTCCATGTTGACGGAATACATGTACTCGTCGCGATCGAATGGGAACGGAAAGCGCCGGATGTTCTCCGGACTGTTGCGATAGCTGAAATCGTCCCGGAACGTTTCCTGCTTGAAGGCGATTGCCATGTCCGTTCTCCTGGGTTCGGCCCGATGCCTAGAGGTCGAGATGCAGCGTGTTTCCCTCGAAGCGGGAGACGCAGATCATCACCTTGCGGCCGGAAGCTTTTTCTTCATCGGTCAGATAGACGTCGTGGTGCAGAAGCTTGCCCTCGCAGACGGCAACCGCCGTCTCGCACTGACCGCAGGCGCCGCCGCGACAGAGGAAGGGCGCGTCGACGCCGGCTGCCTCGACCGCTTCCAATATGCTCTCGTGATGGCCGACATGCACGGTCTTGCCGGAGCGCGTCAGCTCGATCACGAAGGGCTTACCGGGTTGCGAGGACAGGAAGCGTTCGGAGTGCAGGTTTTGCTCCGGCCAGCCGGCCTCAAGCCCTGCTTTCAGCACCCCGTCGATCATGCCCGAGGGGCCGCAGACATAGAGATGTGTGCCAAGTGGCTGGCTGTCGAGCAGGCGGGCGAGCGGAATGTAGTTTTTTTCCGCATCACAATAGATTTTCACCCGATGCGGGCCGTAGCGCGCGACGAGATCCTTGCAGTAGGCGCCGCGATCGAGCGAGCGCACCGCATAATGTAGCTCGAAATTGGCGCCCTCGCGGGAAAACTGCTCCATCATGGCGATGAAGGGCGTGATGCCGATGCCGCCGGCGATCAGCAGATGCTTGCGGCCGCGCCAGTCCGGCTGGAAGAGGTTGACCGGATAGCTGACCTTCAGCTCGTCGCCTTCGCTCACCTTCTCATGCATGAAGGTGGAGCCACCGCGCGAATCCTCGACATGCAGCACGCTGACTTCATAGCCCGAGCAATCATGCGGCGGCGACATCAGCGAATAGGCGTTGCGCCTGATATGGCCATCATCATTCATCGAGACGATGACATGGGCGCCACCGGAGAAATAAGGCATCGGCTTGCCATCGAGGCGTTCGAAGCGGAAGCGCTTGATGCGATGGGCGACGGGTGTCACCTTTGCCACGCGGACGGGAATTTCAGTACCACCGCTCACAGGAACAACTCCTCTGGATCGGGCCCGCTGCCCGGTTCTTCCGCATCGATGTTGACGCCCTGGAAAGCGCCGAGGCGACGCGAATAGTGATCGCGCACCAAGAGTGGAAGTCCGCAATGGCTGCAGGCAAAGGGGCTATGGGTGACATCCTCGGTGATGCCCTTGCAATGGACGCATTGCACGCGGCGCGCCAGCGAACCGCGATGTTCCGTGATGATCGAGGCATGATCCATGCCATAATCGAGCGCCACCATCATCGCCTGGCCGATGAAGCCTTCGGTGCCGGCGATATAAAGCCGCGTACCCATATGGGCTGTCGCAAGCGATCCTTTCAGGCGAAAGAGCAGCGTCGCGATGGTCGGCGCCGTGAAAAACATGTCAGGGCCAAGCCGGCGCAAGGTCTCGTCATAACCCTTGCCCTGCGAGCCGCGAGCGACATAGAGAATCTCGCTGCGCGACAGGACAGTATCGTCAAGTGCGGATTTCTGGTCGAGGAGAGCATTGCCCCCCTCGCCTTCGAGCGCAAAGATGTGCCGCCGGGCCTGCGGCTGGATCGAGAGGCCTTTATAGACCGGCCGGCTCTTGATGCCTTCGACGAGCATAGGCGCGCCTCCTCAACCCACGGCCGTCCTCTTCTTCTTTTCCGGATCGTCGAAGGGCAGCGTGTGGGCAATCGCGCTCGCCATGAGCGTCTTGCCGCGCACCTCGAGCTTCGTGCCCTGCACAGCCTTGTCGACATCGAGGCGGGCGATCGCCATGGATTTTTTTGTCAGCGCCGAGTAGCACGGGCAGGTGATGACGCCGACTTTTTTGCTGTCGGCAAAGACCTCGTCGCCGAGATCGGCCGGGCCGTCGGCATCGATCAGCATGCCGAAGATCTTGAAGCGTTCCTTGCCCTTGAGGCGGGCATGTTCCTCGGCACCCCGGAAGCCGGTCTTGCCGGGGCTGACGGTGAAATCGAGGCCGAGTTCCCAGAGGCTGTCGCCGGGCGGCTGGTCAGCGAAGGGATACATCTGCGAATTGTCGTAGGGGTAGAAGAGCAGGTAGCTTTCGACGCGCAGCATATCGAGGACACTGAAGCAGCAGGGGATAATCCCCATCTCCTTGCCTTCCGCGACGATGCGGTCCCAGACCATCGGGGCATCCTGGCCGCGCACGAAAATCTCGTAACCGCGCTCGCCGGTATAGCCGGTGCGCGAGATCATCACCGGAGCACCGAACAGCGTCGTCTGCATATGATGGAAGTATTTGAGATCGCGGATACCGGGCACATATTTGGCAAGATAATCGACAGCGACCGGCCCCTGCAGCGACAGGTCATGCAGGTCGTCATCGAAGAGGACGGCGCAGTTGCGGCCCGCCGCCTGCTTGACGAGTTCCTCGTGGCCGGAGCCGGAGCCGTGAACCAGCATCCAGGAATTCGGGCCGGTGCGGTAGACGATGCAGTCGTCGGTAAAATAACCACGATCGTTCAGCATCGCGGCATAGACCGAGCGGCCGGGATAGATCTTCGACATGTCACGGGTGGTGATGGAGTCGAGGATGGCGATGGCGTGCGGGCCGACCAGATGTACCTTCTTCAGGCCGGAAACATCCATGATACCGGCCTTGGTGCGGATGGCGACATGCTCATCCGACATGTCCTTCTCATAGGTCCAGGCGGTTCCCATGCCGCTCCAGTCCTCGAGTTTCGACCCCAGGGCGCGATGCCGGTCCGCCAAGGCGGAGAAACGCCAAGATAAAGCCATTTCCGTTCCCTCATTTTCTTCTATGGAATATTTATTTCCTGACTATATTCGTCTTTCGCTCCGTGGCAAGCCGATCCTCAAGTTTTTTGTCGGCCTATGCGGCGACATTCACATTCAGAATTTCGGCGCACTCTTGCCGGCCGCCCGATGAGCGGCAATGACGGTATTGGCCATCAGCATGGCGATGGTCATCGGCCCGACACCACCGGGAACCGGTGTGATCACGGCGGCAACGTCAGACGCTTCGGCAAAGGCGACATCGCCGACCAGACGGGTCCGGCCCTCGCCGCGCTCAGGGGCGGCAATCCGGTTGATGCCGACATCGATCACCGTCGCGCCCGGCTTGATCCAGTCCGCCTTGACCATCTCAGGACGGCCGACCGCCGCCACCAGAATATCGGCGGTGCGAGCGACCATGGCCAAGTCCTTGGTGCGGGAGTGTGCCGTCGTCACCGTCGCATTGGCG
>NZ_JUHG01000016.1 GCF_000799715.1 Martinezella rhizogenes | reverse complement strand
GACGGTGACGACGGCACACTCCCGCACCAAGGACTTGGCCATGGTCGCTCGCACCGCCGATATTCTGGTGGCGGCGGTCGGCCGTCCTGAGATGGTCAAGGCGGACTGGATCAAGCCGGGCGCGACGGTGATCGATGTCGGCATCAACCGGATTGCCGCCCCTGAGCGCGGCGAGGGCCGGACCCGTCTGGTCGGCGATGTCGCCTTTGCCGAAGCGTCTGACGTTGCCGCCGTGATCACGCCGGTTCCGGGTGGTGTCGGGCCGATGACCATCGCCATGCTGATGGCCAATACCGTCATTGCCGCTCATCGGGCAGCAGGGAAAAGCGCGCCGAAATTCTGAACTAGCTTAGTCGGCCGGCGCCACGCCGGTCGAGGCGCGAACGATCAGCTCGGCCTTCCAAAGCTCCTGCTCGGGAAATGTCTCCGTATGCTTGATCCCGGCAATCAGTCGTTCGGCAATGCGTACGCCGGCGGCGCGTAGCGACGAGCGTGTGGTCGTCAGCGGCACGGTAAAATTCTCCGGCTTCAGAAGCGTCAGCACGTCGTCATGGGCAATCAGCGAGATATCCTCGCCGAGCTTCAGTTTCGCTTGGTTAATCGCGCGTACTGCGCCTAGCGCCAGCACGGTGCTGGAGCAGAGAATGGCGGTCGGACGCTTGTCGAGTTGCAGAATGCGCTCCATGATAAGTAGGCCCTGCTCGTCGGTCATTGCCGTGTGACTGACGCAAGCTTCGTCCAACGCCAGCCCGCGCTCGGCAAGGGCGGCGTCCACGCCGTTTTTCCGCCGGATGGCAAAGTCGAGATACATCGGACCGTTCAGCAGTGCAAAACGCCTGTGGCCGAGTTGCAGCAGCAGTTTGGTGGCATCGTAGAAGGCCGCCTCGTTGTCGATGTCGAGGAAGGGATAATCCGGTTCCGAGCCGATGGACCGGCCATGCACGAGGAAGGGCATGGAGAGCGATTTCAGCATGTCGAGACGGGGATCGTGGCCGCGCATATAGTTGACGAACAGGGCGTCGACATTGCCGCTGACGGCAAGCCGCTTCAATGCGCCGACCTCGTCGTTCGGATCGGCGGGCGTCACGACGAAATGGAAATCGTGCCGCAGCGCTTCTTCGCCAAGCCCGGTCAGGAATTCGCCGAAATGCAGGTCGGTGGGGTTGCCGGGCGCGGTCGGCATGACGAGGCCGATGGAGCCTGCCTTGCCGGTTGCCAGCCGTTGCGCTGCCTTGTTGGGCCGATAACCCGTTTCCTGAACCGCCTTGAGGACGCGCTCACGGGTTTCGCGGTTGACTTCCGGATAACCGTTCAGCGCGCGGCTGACCGTGGTCTGCGATAAGCCGAGCATTTGGGATAGCTGCTTCAGATTCACTTGGTTTGGCTCCTCCATCTCCCCGCCGCCATGGCGCCAAAATCCCTCCTGCCATGCGGCTTGGCTTCCAAAGCGCTTTTAACTATGTAGCAAGAGACGCATTTGAAACAAGATAAATAGCGAAATATTGCCATCCATTTCATGCTGCAATGCGAGATATGGTGTGCAGGGCAGCCAAATCGGCAAAATCGCTTGACTCCGCGTCGTCTGCAATGGGATGAATAAGTAGCCAAAGCGCTTTGAGGAAATGAGCGCGCAGCACGCGAGACGTGCTCGGCTCGTGGGATTGGTATTTGGGAGGACAACCACATGAAGAAGTTGTTTTTGATGACCGTTGCCGTTGCCGCCCTGGCAGCCGGAACGGCGATGTCGGCCGATTTGAAATTCCAGCCTGGCCAGGATGCGAAGTTCAACTGGAAAAGTTATGACGATTTCAAGTCCGCTCATGCGGACCTGAAGGGCGAGACGCTGACCATCTTCGGTCCGTGGCGCGGCGAGGACGAAGCGCTATTCACCAGCGTTCTGAATTATTTCACCGAGGCGACCGGCGTGAACGCCAAATATTCGTCCTCGGAAAACTATGAGCAGCAGATCGTCATCGACACCCAGGCCGGCTCGCCGCCGAACGTCGCGATCCTGCCGCAGCCGGGTCTGTTCGCCAACCTCGCCAGCAAGGGCTATCTGACGCCGCTTGGCGATGATCTGGCCTCCTGGATCAAGACAAACTACGGCGCCGGCGACAGCTGGGTCGGTTACGGTACCTACAAG
The DNA here is from genome assembly GCF_000799715.1 of Martinezella rhizogenes. GTDB lineage: Bacteria > Pseudomonadota > Alphaproteobacteria > Rhizobiales > Rhizobiaceae > Rhizobium > Rhizobium rhizogenes_C. The sequence goes on along the minus strand of NZ_JUHG01000016.1, from coordinate 434,180 downwards.
GGCAAGGACGGCAAGGACGCCTTCTACGCCTTTCCCTACAAGGCCGACCTGAAGTCGCTCGTCTGGTATGTGCCGGAAAACTTCGAGGAAGCCGGCTACAAGGTCCCCACCACCATGGAAGACCTCTTCAAGCTCTCCGACCAGATCGTCAAGGACGGCGGCACCCCCTGGTGCGTCGGCCTCGGTTCGGGCGGCGCCACCGGCTGGCCGGCGACCGACTGGGTCGAAGACCTGATGCTGCGCACCGTATCGCCGCAGGATTACGACGGCTGGGTCGACAACAGCTTGAAGTTCAACGATCCGAAGGTCGTCAATGCCATCGACGAATTCGGCAAGTTCGCCAAGAACGCCAAATATGTGAGCGGCGGCGTCGCTGCTGTCGCCTCGACCGATTTCCGCGATAGTCCCAAGGGCCTCTTTGCGGTTCCGCCGAAGTGCTACCTGCACAAGCAGGCCTCCTTCATCCCCTCCTTCTTCCCGGAGGGCACGAAGCTCGGCCAGGATGCCGACTTCTTCTACTTCCCGCCCTATGCGGCGCACCCGGAACTTGGCAAGCCGGTTCTCGGCGCCGGTACGCTGGCCGCGATCACCAAGGACTCGAAGGCCGCGCGCGCCTTCATTCAGTTCCTGCAGACGCCGATCGCCCAGGAAGTCTGGATGGCGCAGTCCGGATTCCTGACCCCGTACAAGGGCGTCAACACGGCTACCTACGCCAATGATGCGCTGAAGAAGGAAGGTGAGATCCTGACGACCGCCACGACCTTCCGCTTCGATGGTTCCGACCTGATGCCGGGCAAGATTGGCGCGGGCGCATTCTGGACCGGTATGGTGGACTTCGTCGGCGGCAAGTCGGCCAAGGACTCCGCTGACGAGATCCAGAAGGCTTGGGACGCCATCAAGTAGTCTGACATTGCGGAAAAGCATCGCCGGTATTTCCCGGCGATGCTGATCCCGTCCTGCCGCGATCGGTGCCTTGGGGAGTGCCGACGACGCCGGGCGGGTGGCTTCGAGCAAGTAAAAAAAATCGGGAGGGAAAGATGATTTCGCAGATCCTGTCGGCGGTCGGAGCCATGATATTCGGCGTTGCCGTCTGTGCCGCGTATTTTCTGTTTTCCAACAAGTTGCTGGACCTGATTTTCCCGGCAAAAGAGGGTGGCGACGTTCACCGGGTCGCGGTCAATCTGCGTCGCCGTGGACTGATCCGTCCCTGGCTTTTCCTCGGGCCCGCACTCATCCTCCTCGCCGTCTACCTGGTCTATCCGGTGGTTGCGACCCTTATCCTGTCCTTTTACGGTCCTGACGGCAGCAAATTCGTCGGCGGCGCCAATTATGTCTGGGCTTTCAACGACAACGAATTCCGCCAGTCGATCTTCAACAATATCCTTTGGCTCGCCGTCGTGCCGGCTGCGTGCACCTTCTTCGGTCTGGTGATCGCCGTGATGACCGATCGTATCTGGTGGGGCAACATCGCCAAGGCGGTCATCTTCATGCCGATGGCGATTTCCTTCGTCGGCGCGTCGGTCATCTGGAAATTCATCTACGAATATCGCGGCGGCACCGACACGCAGATCGGCCTCCTGAACGCGGTCGTGCAGCTTTTCGGCGGCACGCCGGAAGTCTGGATCACTATCCCCTTCTGGAACAATTTCTTCCTGATGGTCATGCTGATCTGGATTCAGACCGGTTTCGCCATGGTCATCCTGTCGGCCGCCCTTCGCGGCATTTCGGAGGAAACCATCGAAGCGGCCGTCATCGACGGCGCCAATGGCTGGCAGATCTTCTGGAAGATTATGGTGCCGCAGGTCTGGGGCACGATCGCCACGGTCTGGACCACGATCACCATCCTCGTGCTCAAGGTGTTCGATATCGTGCTGACCATGACCAACGGCCAGTGGAACACGATGGTGCTCGCAAATCTGATGTTCAACTGGATGTTCCGCGGTGGCGGCGATTCCGGTCGAAGCGCGGTGATCGCGCTCGTCATCATGGCAGCGGTCACGCCGATCATGATCTGGAACATCCGTCGTGCAAACGCGGAAATGAAGGGGCGCTGACATGCTTGGAAACCTCGGCCGCATCGGCCCCGCCCGCCTCTTCGTTCATTTCTCGGTGCTCGTCATCGTTCTTCTCTGGCTGCTGCCGACGCTTGGCATCTTCGTCACCGCGCTCCGCGACAGGGACCAGATCGTCGTCTCCGGCTGGTGGACGGCTTTCTCCGGCTCATCGCAGACGGCGGCCGTGCGCCTGGCCGGCCCCGACAAGGCAGTGCAGGACGGCCCCAATTACGTCATCGCCGGCACCGTTGCCGGTGAAGGCAATAGCGGCAACGGCAAGATCGAATCCTTCGGTATGCGTGTACAGGAGCCGGCGGCCTACAAGGTCGGTTCGTCCGCCGACCTCGGCAATGGCGAGACGCTCACCGTCAATGCCGATGGCAGCTATCGCTACCAGAAGAATGCGCCATTCGAGGCGGATGCGCGCAGCAAACGCATCTATCTGACCATCGCCACGCCGCCGCAATTCACCCTGGACAATTATCGCAACGTCCTGACGGGCGAGGGCATCGGTCAGTCCTTCATCAACTCGCTGACGGTCACCATTCCGGCGACGGTCATCCCGATCCTGATCGCGGCTTTCGCGGCCTACGCGCTGGCCTGGATGGAGTTTCCCGGCCGTGCGCTGCTGATCGCGCTTGTGGTCGGCCTCATCGTCGTGCCGTTGCAGATGTCGCTGATCCCCCTGCTGCGCATTTATAATGAGATCGGCCAGATGTTCGGGGTGTCGTCGAAAACCTATCCCGGCATCTGGATGGCGCATACCGCCTTCGGCCTGCCGCTCGCCATCTACCTGCTGCGCAACTACATTGCCGGCCTGCCCAAGGAGATCATCGAATCCGCCCGCGTCGACGGCGCCAGCGATTTCGACATTTTCGTCAAGATCATCCTGCCATTGTCCTTCCCGGCGCTCGCCTCCTTCGCGATCTTCCAGTTCCTCTGGGTCTGGAATGACCTCTTGATCGCCATGGTGTTCCTCGGCACCGACAAGGATCGCCTGGTCCTGACGGCGGCGCTCAACGCGCTGCTCGGCTCGCGCGGCGGCAACTGGGAAATCCTGACGGCCTCGGCCTTCGTTACCATTCTCATCCCGCTCCTCGTCTTCTTCGGTCTGCAGCGCTACCTCGTGCGCGGTCTGCTCTCCGGGTCGGTGAAGGGGGGCTGATCAAAGACCTCAGCTAAAGTATTCATACAGGACCTATACAGAATGAGCATTGCCTCTCAATCGATTGCGACCGTGGACAAGGACTGGTGGCGTGGTGCCGTGATCTATCAGATCTATCCGCGCTCCTATCAGGACTCCAATGGCGACGGCATCGGCGACCTCAAGGGCATTGCCGCCCGTCTGCCGCATGTTGCTGCCCTTGGGGTCGACGCAATCTGGATTTCGCCGTTCTTCACCTCGCCGATGCGCGATTTTGGCTACGATGTCTCCGACTACGAGGATGTCGATCCGATTTTCGGCACGCTTGCCGATTTCGATGTGATGACAAGCGAAGCTCATCGTCTCGGCATCAAGGTGATGATCGACCTGGTGTTGTCGCACAGCTCCGACCGCCATCCCTGGTTCGTCGAAAGCCGTTCCAGCAAGGATAACCCCAAGGCCGACTGGTATGTCTGGGCCGATGCCAAGCCGGATGGCACGCCGCCCAACAACTGGCTGTCGATCTTCGGCGGCTCGGCCTGGGCCTGGGACCCGACCCGGATGCAGTACTACCTGCACAACTTCCTGACCTCGCAGCCGGACATGAACCTGCATAACCCGCAGGTACAGGATCGCCTGCTTAACGTCGTTCGCTTCTGGCTGGATCGCGGCGTCGACGGTTTCCGCCTCGACACCATCAATTTCTATTTCCACGACAGGGAACTGCGCGACAACCCCGCGCTCGAACCATCGCGCCGCAACGCCTCGACCGCGCCGGCGGTCAATCCCTATAACTTCCAGGAGCATCTTTACGACAAGAACCGCCCGGAGAACCTGGCGTTCCTGAAGCGCTTCCGCACCGTTCTCGACGAATATCCGGCAATCGCCGCCGTCGGCGAAGTCGGTGACAGCCAGCGTGGTCTTGAGATCGTCGGCGAATATACGGCCGGCGATGACAAGATGCACATGTGCTACGCCTTCGAATTCCTGTCGCCGGATGCACTGTCGCCTGACCGTGTCGAAGAGGTCATGGACGATTTCGGCGCCGCCGCGCCGGATGGTTGGGCATGCTGGGCATTCTCGAACCATGATGTGGTGCGCCATGTCAGCCGCTGGGGCGGCCTGGTTGCCGACCGCGAGGCCTTTGCCAAGCAATATGCGGCCCTGCTTCTGACCTTGCGCGGCTCGGTCTGCATTTATCAGGGCGAGGAACTCGGCCTGACGGAAGCCGATCTCGCCTATCAGGATCTGCAGGATCCCTACGGCATCCAGTTTTGGCCGGAATTCAAGGGCCGCGACGGTTGCCGCACGCCGATGGTCTGGGACAGCCAGATGGCGCAGGGCGGCTTTTCGACGGTGAAGCCCTGGCTGCCTGTGCCGGTGGAACACATCCTGCGCGCCGTCAGTGTCCAGCATGGCGACGAGAATTCGGTGCTGGAGCAGTACCGCCGTTTCCTCACCTTCCGCAAACAGCATCCGGCCTTCGCCAAGGGTGAGATTGCTTTCACGGAGCCGCAGGACGACGTGCTGATCTATACGCGCAGCCTTAACGACGAGACCATTCTCTGCGTCTTCAACATGGGCGCGACGGAAGCGGCCGCGACCGTGCCCGAGGGGAACTGGCAGGCCCTGACCGGCCATGGTTTTGCAAGCAACAATTACGGCAACAAGATCGATATTCCGGCTTGGGGCGCTTATTTCGCGCGCCTGGCCTGAGTGCCTGGGAGGAGGGCAGAGATGACGGGACTGGTTCTAAAGGACATCCGTAAGTCATACGGAAGCGTGCACGTCCTGCACGGCATCGATCTGGAGATCCAGCAAGGCGAGTTCATCGTCTTTGTCGGACCCTCTGGATGCGGCAAATCCACCTTGCTGCGCATGATCGCCGGTCTGGAGAGCATCACCGCCGGTGATATGCTCATCGCCGGACAGAAGGTCAACGAAGTGCCGCCCTCCCGGCGCGGCATTGCGATGGTCTTCCAGTCCTACGCCCTCTATCCGCACATGACGGTCTACGACAACATGGCCTTCGGCATGCGGATCGCCAAGGAGAACAAGAAGGAGATCGATCGCCGCGTTCGCGCCGCGGCGGCGAGCCTCCAGCTCACGCAATATCTCGAGCGTCTTCCGAAGGCGCTTTCGGGCGGCCAGCGCCAGCGCGTCGCCATCGGCCGCGCGATCTGCCGCAACCCGAAGGTCTTCCTCTTCGACGAACCATTGTCGAACCTCGACGCGGCCTTGCGTGTCGCGACCCGCATCGAGATTGCCAAGCTCAGCGAATCCATGCCCGAGACGACGATGATCTACGTCACCCACGACCAGGTCGAAGCGATGACGCTTGCCGATCGCATCGTCGTGTTGTCGGCCGGCCGTGTCGAGCAGGTGGGAGCGCCGCTTGAACTTTATGAGCATCCGGCCAACCTCTTCGTCGCGAAGTTCATCGGTTCGCCGGCCATGAATATCATCCCGGCGACGGTGACCGAGGCTGGCGAAAAGACGACGGTGACGCTGACGGGTGGCAAGTCGGTCACCCTCGACATCCCGACGGCCGCCTCCGAGCGCGGCAAGACCGCGAGCTTCGGTGTTCGCCCGGAAGACCTGCGGGTCGCCACCGACGACAACTATCTCTTCGAGGGGGAGGTCTCGATCGTCGAAGCGCTCGGCGAAGTCACGCAGCTCTATATCGAGGGTCTGGTGGACGGCGAGCCGATCATCGTCAAGATCCCCGGTATCGCGGACGTCAAGCGCGGGCAAAAGATGCGCTTTGCGGCCGATAGGCAGAAGCTGCATCTCTTCGATGCCGAAGGCCATGCCTATCGTAGGCAATAAGGCACCTTGCCAAAGGTGCAGCTGCGCTAGCCCGATCAAACACATAAAATAAATGCAACTTGGGCTAGCGCTTCCAAACCTTCTGTTAAATACCCGCTGATAGCGTGTGATCCGTAAGCTACTCTAGGGATTTACGGCAATGGCAGCTCGCGGCGCAGCGAATTCAGGCCAGCATTTTTTGAACAAGGAAGAGTCCTTCATGTACGACCGTGAGGTGCGGTACAGGATGCAGGACACAAGGAACGCGGCCCGCATCGAATATACCGAAAAGGGTGTTCTCAACCTGGCGTCACGCCGCTGCGACATCATTCGCATCTCGCAGACCAGCGCGATCCTGGCGATCCTCACGCAGTTCAATCTGCCGAAGCAATTCTATCTTGATATCCCCGATGCCCGCATCAGCAAGATTGGTTGCGTGCTGATGAAGATCTTTTCCAACAACACGATAGAGGTCCGCTTTCTGCGGTTGCTGGCGGAGAAGGAAATGAACAAGATCTTCGTCTACAGCACTCATCCGGCGCATCGCGACCGCGTGCTGGATATCCGCGCCTGAGCAAAGTCAGCCGGAGGTGTCCGAGCGGTATTCGGTCGGTCAGATCGCCGCCCGGAATTTCCTGAGTGCCTCCTCCAGATAACCCATCAGCGGGTGCTGGCCATCTTCCTGAAGCCATTTGTTGACGGCAAGGCGAAGGGGGCTCACCGATATCATGGAAATCAGGCGCAGTTCGTCACGATCCATGGCTGGAAACAGCTGGCATAGGCTCTCGTAGACGGCCTGTTCAAGTCCCAGATAGTTGCCGCGCGTGCGGACACGCAACGCATCGCTTTGTCGCAGCAGTCGGGCAACTGCGAGGAGCTCGGATGTCTGGACACGTTCAATGAGCTTGCGCAGCGCCTGATGCACGATCTCAAGCGGTCGCCCGGCCGATGCGCTCTCCAGGACCGACGTCTTGAGGGCTTCTATATAGCCGCGCTGATGCGCCAGAAGAATCTCGTTCTTGCTTTTGAAATAGTAAAAGAAGGTTCGCCGGGAAATGCCGGCCGCGGCCGCGATCTCGTCGAGGGTCGTCTCCTGATAGCCTTTTGCGAGAAAGGATTTCATTCCGACATCCGCGATGCGCTGAAACGTCAAGCGGCGTTTTCGCTCGCGCAGGCCTTCCGGTTTTGAGGAGGGGTCATGCATTGAAATATTTTGTCATAAGTTGTCACAACACACAAACCTATCAGGACTCGCTCCCGGTTTTTACCATTTCCATTTCCGGTGAAATAATTCCGCCCTCTCACTCGATGGTTGCCGCAAAGTTGCCTACATTAATTTTTACACTTAGTGTAATAATTAATGTCAGCATCGAGATGCCCGAAGCAGGCAGAGGAGAACCGGTACGCCATGCCAGTCAACCCGATTTTCAATTGTGATACGACAGCAGTGCATGGTCCGAGCCCCTCCAGGGCACGTCGAGCGGGTCAGCTCGCCGTCTGGCCGACGGTCGCGTCTCTCAGTTTGCTGGTTGCCGGCTGTGCGTCGGCACCTTTGGACCGCGCGGGTTCCCTGCGGTCCTATGATGGCCTGAAACAATCGGACGGGATGGTGACGCGATCGCTTCTCAAGGTGAATAGGGATGACATCCTTGCGGCGAAGACTGTGAAGATCATTCCGACCGCTTTTTCGATGCGGGCCGAAAGTGCCGCTTTCACGCCTGCGCAGCGAAACCTCGTCACCAATGCCGTGGATAGAACGCTTTGCTCGGGGTTGAGCGAACGCTTCGTCATCGTCGGCCTGTCGGAGCCGGCGGATTTGACTGTTCGCGCGGTGGTCACGCAGGTCAAGCCCACGAACACGACGGCGGTCGGTGCGTCGAAGGTCGCGTCGGTGGCGAAAAGTGTGCTGCTGCCAGGTGTCCCCGTGCCTGTTCCGCGCATCCCGATCGGGATGGGCAGCCTGTCTCTCGAGGCCGAGGCGATCGACGCTCAGGGCGCGCAGAAGGCGGTGATGATCTGGGGGCGCGGTGCGAACGCGTTTTTCGATTCAGGAACGGTTGCCAAGGAGGGGGACGCCTATAGCCTCGCCGCGAAGTTCGGCAGCGATTTCAGCAAGCTGCTCGTCAGGGGCAAAACACCGTTCGGAACGATGCCCTTTCCATCCGGGGCGAAGCTGGCAGGCCTCGTCGGGCGCGCGCCAAAATACGAGGCGTGCAAAGTGTTCGGAAAGTCGCCGGGTGTTGCCGGTTTCATCGGAGCGCGCATGGGGCTTCCACCCAAATGGACGGACAAGAGTGCGCCGAACGCCTTGTAGGCATTTTACCCGCTTTCAGGCGATTCTGCCTGAAAGCGGGATAGTGCTCTAGTGATGGAACAACACGCTGGCGCCCTGATCGGCCGGGCCCGCGGCACGGCGGAAGGGGGCGAAGAGCTCGCGGCCCATGCCGAATTCGTTCTCAGAGAGGTCGGCGACGACAGGCGTGCGCTCGGCCATCGTGGCGGCATCGACCAGCACTTCCAGCGTGCCGGCAATCGCGTCGATACGGATGATGTCACCCTCTTCGATGCGGGCGATCGGACCACCGTCGATGGCTTCCGGCGTGACGTGGATCGCGGCCGGAACCTTGCCCGAAGCGCCGGACATGCGTCCGTCGGTCAGAAGCGCCACGCGGAAGCCGCGGTCCTGCAACACGCCAAGCGCCGGCGTCAGCTTGTGCAACTCCGGCATGCCGTTGGCCTTCGGCCCCTGGAAGCGGACGACGGCGACGAAATCGCGGTTGAGCTTGCCGTCCTTGAACGCCTGCTGCATTTCCAGCTGGTCGTGGAAGATAACGGCGGGGGCTTCGACAATGTGACGCTCCGGCTTGACGGCGGAGATCTTGATCACCGCCTTGCCGATATTGCCGCGCAGCATCTTCAATCCGCCATTGCCCTGGAACGGTGCGTCGATGGTCGACAGCACCTTCGGATCGCCGCTCTTTTCCGGCGCCGGTTCGCGGACCACGCCGCCATCGGCGCCGATCTTTACCTCGATCGAATAGGCGGAAAGCCCCTGGCCGGCGACGGTGCGAACGTCGTCGTGCAGCATCCCCTTCTTGAGCAGCTCCTTGATCAGGAAGCCCATGCCGCCGGCGGCATGGAAATGGTTCACGTCGGCAAGCCCGTTCGGATAGACGCGGGCCAGCAGCGGAATGATATCCGACAGCTCGGAAATATCCTGCCAGGTGAGGACGATGCCGGCTGCACGCGCCATGGCGACGAGGTGCATCGTGTGGTTGGTCGAGCCGCCGGTCGCATGCAGGCCGACGACGCCGTTGACGATCGAGCGCTCGTCGATCATCTCGCCGGCGGGGGTGTATTCGTTGCCCATGGCGGTGATGGCAAGCGCCCGCTTTGTGGCCTCGCGGGTCAGCGCTTCGCGCAGCGGCGTGCCGGGATTGACGAAGGAGGCGCCGGGCATATGGAAGCCCATGATCTCCATCAGCATCTGGTTGGAATTGGCCGTGCCGTAGAAGGTACAGGTGCCAGGGCCATGATAGGACTTCGATTCCGCTTCCAGCAGCTCGGCGCGGCCGACTTTGCCTTCGGCGAAGAGCTGGCGCACGCGCGACTTCTCGTCGTTCGGCAGGCCCGTGGTCATCGGTCCCGCCGGAATGAAGACGGCCGGAAGATGGCCGAAGGAGAGGGCGGCGATGACGAGGCCGGGCACGATCTTGTCGCAGACGCCGAGGAAGACGGCCGCGTCGAACATGTTGTGCGACAGGCCGACGCCCGCCGACATGGCGATCAGGTCGCGCGAGAACAACGACAACTCCATGCCCGGTTGGCCCTGGGTGACGCCGTCGCACATGGCGGGCACGCCGCCGGCGACCTGGGCGATGCCACCGGCTTGCGCCGCGGCCTCGCGGATGATCGCGGGATAGGTCTCGAAGGGCTGATGCGCCGAGAGCATGTCATTATAGGAGGTGATGATTCCGAGATTGGGCACGCGGTCGCCAGCCAGCGCATCCTTCTCGGAGGGGGAACAGACTGCGAAGCCGTGGGCAAGGTTGGCGCAGCCGAGAATGGAGCGTTGCGCACCCTTGGTCGCGGCATTGCGCAGGCGAGCCAGGTAGAGCTCGCGTGTTGGTTTCGAACGTTCGACGATACGTGCGGTAATCGCGGATATGCGGGCGTCAGCGGCCATGGTCGATCTGCCTCCGGCTGTTCTTGCGCTTGATCCCGAAAGATCGCCTTCGATCTTGTCTAGGGAAAGGATCAGGCGCAGGCTTGAAATGTCACTGCTATGCCGGCACGCCCTTTCGGGCGCGTGGCGCAGCAGCCGTTGCTGTGTCTTTCAGGGTCCGATGACGACCGTCCGGTCGTGTCAGGGAGCCCAGTAAATCTCGACCGGAGAAGCGGCCCGGCGCAGCATGGCGCGGATCGGCATTTCGGTCTCTTCTCCCGGTGCCTCGGCCTTGGCGAGAACGTCCTTCTTGCCCTCTCCCTCGATATGGAGCACCAGCAATCGGGCATCCTGAAGGCTGGAGAAGGTGAATGTCAGCCGCGGCTCGCCGGCCCCCTCGGCTTCCATCGTGATGATGCCGCGCGGGGTCTTCGGATCAAGCGCGGTCGCAAGATTGCTGCCGCCTGGAAAGAACGAGGCCGTGTGGCCGTCATTGCCCATGCCGAGGATGGCGACATCGAAGGGATGGCCGACGCCCTTGGTCTCTTGCGTTGCGATGACAGCGGCTTCCTCAGCGGAAGCCGCAGCCTGGTAGAGCGGAAGGAACTGCGCCGATGCGGCCTTGTCCTTCAGCAGGTTTTCCTGGACGAGCAGGTGGTTCGAGCGCGGATTGTCCGCCGGCACGAACCGTTCGTCGACGAGGGTGATCGTTACCTTGCCCCAGTCGAGCGGACGCGACGACAGCGTCTGGAAGAAGGCCTTCGGCGTCGAGCCGCCGGAGACCGCGATGCTTGCGGAGCCGCGAGCAGTGATGGCGGCCGAGAGAACCTCGACCACCTTGTCCGCGAGCTTGCCGGCGAGTTCGGCGCCATTGGCGAAAGCATGCATATTCGCTGTCATCGTCACCGTCCTAGATATCGTCATGCCAGGTGCGGCCGTCGCGCTCGATCAGGGCGATGGCCTGGCTCGGACCCCAGGTGCCGGCGGTATAGCCCTGCACCTGTTGGCCGGCTTCTTCCCAACCCTTGAGGATCGGGTCGACCCAATCCCATGCGGCTTCCACTTCGTCGCGGCGCATGAACAGCGTCTGGTTCGAGCGGATGACGTCCATCAGCAGGCGTTCATAGGCGTCCGGATTGCGGACGTTGAAGGCCGAGGCGAAGCTCATGTCGAGCGAGACGTTGCGCAGGCGCATGCCGCCCGGACCCGGATCCTTGATCATCAGCGACTGCTTGACGCCTTCATCCGGCTGCAGGCGGATGATCAGCTGGTTGGCGACGGTGCGGCCGGCGGCCTGATCGAAGATATTGTGCGGGATCGGCTTGAAGGTGATGACGATCTCCGACATGCGGCCGGCAAGACGCTTGCCGGTGCGGATGTAGAAGGGAACGCCGGCCCAGCGCCAATTGCCGATCTCGGCTTTGATGGCGACGAAGGTTTCGATGTTGGAAACGCCGCCTTCGAGTTCATCGAGGTATCCCTTGACCGGGCCACCTGCGGATGCGCCGGCGCGGTACTGGCCGCGAACCGTCGCCTGCTCGACGTTAGAGGCATTGATCGGCTTCAGGGCGCGCAGCACCTTCAGCTTCTCGTCGCGGACGGCTTCGGAATCCATCGAGGAGGGGATTTCCATCGCGGTCAGGCAAAGGAGCTGCAGGATGTGGTTCTGTACCATGTCGCGCAGCGCGCCGGCGGTGTCGTAGTAGCCGGCACGGCCTTCGAGACCGACCGATTCCGCAACCGTGATCTGGACGTGATCGATGTAATTGGCGTTCCACAGCGGCTCGTAGAGGGCGTTGGCGAAGCGCAGCGCCATCAGGTTCTGCACCGTCTCCTTGCCGAGATAGTGGTCGATGCGGAAGATCTGCTCTTCCTTGAAGACCTTGCCGATCGTGTCGTTGAGATGCAGGGCCGAAGCGAGGTCGCGGCCGATCGGCTTTTCGACGACGATGCGGGTCGACTTGGTGATCAGCTTGTGGTCGTGGATCTTCTGCGAGATGTCGCCGAAAATGCCTGGAGCGACGGCGAGATAGAAGGCGCGCACGCGGTCTTTGCCCTCGTCGAGGATCTTCTTCAGCTGATCCCAGCCGGCATCGCTGCGGGCATCGACCGGAACATAGAACAGCCGGGCGAGGAATTTCTTGACTTCCGCCTCGTCATATTCGCCCTTCTTCAGGTGTTCCTTGAGGGCGGCGTCGGCGAATTTGCGGTATTCTTCGTTCGAGAGCGCGCTACGCGAGGCGCCGATAATGCGGGTCGGTTCGGTGAACTGGCCTTCGATCTGGCGATGATAAAGAGCGGGCAGAAGCTTGCGCTCGGCAAGGTCGCCACTGCCGCCGAAAACGACATAGTCAAAAGGTTCAACGGGAATGATTTGGCTGCTCATGAGGTATCTCTCAATCGGTCTTGGTTGAGGCCCCTTTTAATCTAATCGATTTAAAAAGGCCAGTGTGCATCGCAAAATTCAGACTCGGTTTTTAGACCGGATTGCCAAATGAGGAAATCCGTTCCGTATCTAAAACCTGTCGCGCAACGCAAACCACGAGAGCGCCAGGAACAGCAGAGGCGCCCGCATGCGAGCACCACCGGGAAACGGCGGGATGTTCAGCGCCCTGAAAAGCGCAAGATCGTCGGCGTTCCCGAGGACCGTTTTCGCATAGAGTTTACCGCAATAGTTTGACAGCATGACGCCGTGTCCGGAATAGCCGCCGATGGAGGTCACGCCGGGCATGACGTCGCGCACGAAAGGCTGGCGCGGCATGGTGATGCCGACCGATCCGCCCCAGGCATGGGTGATGTCGATCTTGTCGAGTGCGGGATAGATTTCGGCGATCTGGCGGCGGATATGCTCCGTTATGTCGCGCGGATTATCGGCCGTATAGGCCTCGCGGCCGCCGAACAGCAGGCGGCCATCCTTCGACTTGCGGAAATAACGCACCACAAAGCGCGAATCCGCCACCGCCTCGCCGCCGGGCAACACATCGGGAAATTTGTCGAGCGGTTCGGTGGCGCCGATGAAGGAGCGGATCGGCATGACGTGGCTCGCGGTCACCGGCTCCAGATTGCCGATATAGCCGTTGCAGGCGATCAGCACGCGATCGGCGGTGATCGTGCCGCTCTCTGTCTCGATCAGCGTCTTGCCGCCTGATTGACGCAGAGCCTTTGCCGGCGTCATCTCGAACAGTGAAGCGCCGGCGGCCGCAGCCACGCGCGCCAAGCCGATGAGCAGCTTCAGCGGATGGATGTGGCCGGTGCCGATATCCCTGACACCATAGAGATAGCGTTTCGAGCCCAGACGCTCCTGGGTCTCCACCGTGTCCATGAAGCTCACATGCGGATAGCCGTAGCGCGTCGCGGCGATCTCGGCGTTTTCCATATAGGCGCGCTTGTAGCTCGGCTTGTGCGTAACGTTCATCTGGCCGGGCATGAAGTCGATGTCGATGCCGTGTTCGGTAGCGAAATCGAGCAGATGCCGCTTGGCGTCCTCGGCAAGATCGAACAGCGCTTTCGAGCGTTCATAGCCGATCTTCTCTTCCAGCTCCTCCGGCCACCAGCGCTGGCCGGTGCCGAGCTGGCCGCCATTGCGCCCGGACGCGCCGTCGCCGAAGCGGTTGGCATCGATCAGCACGACATCGACACCGCCCTTGGCGAGATTATAGGCGGCTTGCAGGCCGGTATAGCCGCCGCCAATGATGGCGACGTCGGCACGGCGCGAGCCGTCGAGCTTCGGATAGGTCGGGCGAGGCCCGACGGTTGCCTGATACCAGGAAAGCCCCGGCGCGATCGGGCTCTGCCATGCGTCCTGCGATGTCATGGGTAACCCTCCCTCACACGTTGAGCAGAAGGAATTCCCGCTCCCAGGGGCTGATCACCTGCATGAAGGTCTCGAACTCGCCGCGCTTGACGCCGGCATAGATGTCGATGAACTCCTTGCCGAGGACTTCATAAAAGGCCGGCTCGCCCTCCAGGAGCGCGATGGCTTCGAGAAGGCCACGGGGGAGGTCGATCGAGCCTTCATTGGCCGAATCCTCGGTCGGTGCCGTCGGTTCCACCTTCTTCATGATGCCAAGGAGGCCAGAGGCGAGCGAGGCGGCAAGCGCGAGATAGGGATTGGCGTCCGAGCTTGGCAACCGGTTCTCGACGCGCCGGGCCTGCGGATCGGAGACCGGCACGCGGAAAGCGGTCGTGCGGTTGTCGTAACCCCAGGCATTGTTGACCGGGCAAGACATGTTCGGCGCCAGCCGTCGATAGGAATTCACGTAGGGCGCGAGCATCGCCAGTGCATTCGGCACGTAGCGCTGCATGCCGCCGATGAAGTGGAAGAACTCCTGCGACGGACTGCCGTCCGGATTGGTGAAGACGTTCTTGCCAGTCTCGATGTTGACCACCGACTGGTGGATATGCATCGCCGAGCCCGCCTGGCTTTGCATGGGTTTGGCCATGAAGGTCGCATAGATGCCGTGTTTCAGCGCCGCCTCGCGAATGGTGCGCTTGAACATGAACACCTGGTCGGCAAGCTCGATCGGGTCGCCATGGCGCAGGTTGATTTCGAGCTGCGCCGGACCCTCTTCATGGATCAGCGTGTCGATCTCGAGACCCTGTTTCTCGGAGAAATGATAGATATCGTCGATCAGCTCGTCGAATTCGTTGATGCCGGCGATCGAGTAGCCCTGGCCGCCGAGGATCGAACGGCCGGAGCGGCCCTTCGGCGGATGCAGCGGATAGTCCGGGTCGTCGTTCTTGGCGACGAGATAGAATTCGATCTCCGGCGCGACCACCGCTTTCCAGCCGCGCTCCTTGTAGAGATTCATGATCTGCTTCAGCAGGTTGCGCGGCGTATAGGACACCGCTTCGCCTTCGGAATTGACGATGTCGCAGATCACCTGCGCCGTCGGATCGGTTTCCCAGGGCACGACGGAAAGCGTCGAGAGATCGGGCACCAGCTTGAGGTCGCTGTCGCGCGGCTCGTAGCGGAAGTTTTCGGTCTCTTCGGGATATTCTCCGGAAATCGTATGTCGGTAGATCGCCGAGGGCAGGGCGAGCGAGGTGTTGGAGGTAAATTTCGAGGTCGGCATCATCTTGCCGCGCGGCACGCCCGCAAGGTCGGGCGTGATGCATTCTATGTCTTCGATCCCGCGCGCCCGCAGCCACTGGGTTGCTTCCTTCCAATTTGCCACCCCGCGTGCCGATCGTAAGCTAGGGGGAACTGTCGCAACTTTCGAGACCGGCTTGGAAGCTTTCAGCGGGGTCTTTTTCGCAGGCATAAAACACCGTATTTGCGTGGATCGGAGAATGCATCATAACGGCAGTTTGCCAATTGGCGAGGGGGAGGCGCTCCGACTTTCGCCATATGATGGAAAAATAGTCACGCAGCGCGATATTCGAATGAAGGAATGAAACTTGGCCGGCAAATATGATGTGATCGTTCTCGGCGCGGGCGCCGCGGGCATGATGTGCGCCATTCGCGCCGGCCGGCGCGGGCGCTCCGTGCTGGTGCTCGACCATGCCGCCGCACCGGGCGAGAAGATCCGCATTTCCGGCGGCGGCCGCTGCAATTTTACCAATATCCATGCCGGCCCGAAGAATTTCCTTTCCGCCAATCCGCATTTCGCCAAATCAGCCCTGGCGCGCTTCACGCCCAGGGATTTTCTCGCCATGGTCGAGAGCCATGGCATCGCCTGGCATGAAAAGACGCTCGGCCAGCTTTTCTGCGACAACAGCGCCAAGGACATCATCCGCATGCTGACCGACGAGATGCGATCGGCCGGTGTGGTTTTGCGGCTACGCACCGAAATCAATGCGATCGAGCCTGTCTCGGGTGGCGGTTATCGCATAGCGACTTCGGAAGGAGCCTTCGAGGCGGCCTCTCTAGTCATGGCGACTGGCGGCAAATCGATCCCGAAGATGGGTGCCACCGGCTTTGCCTATCGTATCGCCGAGCAATTCGGCCTGCCGCTGGTCGAGACCCGCCCCGGCCTTGTGCCGCTGACTCTCGATCCCCAGCTTCTCCAGCGCCTGGCGCCGCTTTCCGGCATAGCCGCGCCCGCCGAAATCCGCCATGGCAAGACGGCGTTCCGCGAGGCCCTGCTCTTCACCCATCGTGGCCTGAGCGGTCCGGCGATCCTGCAGATTTCCTCCTATTGGCGGGAAGGAGACGAGATCACCGTGGCGATCGAACCCGATGTGGATGTCTTCGTCATGCTGAAGGCAGCGCGGCACGCTAACGGCCGGCAATCGGCGCAGACCGCGTTGGCGGAAATCCTGCCGAAACGGCTGGCGCAGCATTTCGCCGAGGGCGAGGGCATGTCGGGCAATATGGCGGACCAGGGCGACAAGCGGCTGCAGCAGCTTGCCGCCGCCGTCCAGGCCTGGCCGGTCAAGCCCTCGGGCTCGGAAGGCTATCGGACGGCGGAAGTCACGCTCGGTGGCATCGACACCACCTGTCTTGATTCGAAGACCATGCAGGTGAAAACCATACCCGGCCTCTTCTTCATCGGCGAATGCGTTGACGTTTCCGGCTGGCTCGGCGGCTATAATTTTCAATGGGCCTGGGCCTCCGGCCACGTTGCCGGCGAGGCGGCTTGAGGCGGCCTTGCCAATGGGTCGCGAAGCAGGCAAGGAGCGTCTCCAGCGACGACACTATTCGATGGAGGCGATGATGACGTTCAAGACCTGGACATTTCGATCCGCAACTTTTCCTGGCATGGCGGCAGCCTTGATGCTGTCTCTTGGCTTCATCGCTGTCACGGCGCTGGACGCCAATGCCGCGTCTGCGGCATGCAAGAAGCTGGATCCGAACGGCCAGGATACGGGCGGCGACACCAATTTCGCGCTGGCGATCCGCGACAAGAAGGGCGATGTCGTCAAGAAGATGCTCGCCTGCGGCGCCAAGCTGGATATGAAGACGACCGAAGGCTGGTATCCGCTGCACACCGCCGCCTATTACGGCCCGGCCAGCATGATCGATCTCCTGGTCTCCAAAGGTGCCGACGTCAACGTGCGCGGCGACTATGATGGCTGGACGCCGTTGCATATGGCGGCACAACAAGAAGATGCGGCCATCGTCAGGACGCTGTTGAAGAATGGGGCCGACAAGACCATCAAGTCGTCTTCCGGCAAGACCGCCGCTGAGATGGCGACCAATCCGGCGATCGCGGAGCTGCTGAAGTAAAATTACACCCCGCGGAGTTCCGCGCTTTTTGGGCAAATGTTCGAAAGGTGCGGCAATTGCGACTAACCTCTGGTTTTGGCGTTTTCATTTCCTACATCTTTATTTTCTACATTGCCTGTTGCCGGAACGGCCTGTTGCCGGTTATCGTGTCAGTGCGAAAATGGGATTTAGGCTCATGAACAAAACACAACGTCGCGCTCGCGCCATAGCAATTGCTCAAACCCGGGACAACGCCAAGCTGGTGGCCGTCAGGCTGCTGATGCTTGCAACCGGCGCCACGGCTGCCTGCATTGCTTATCTCGTGGCACGCGGCTTCTGACATCGTCGGCCCGATCGGCTGATTTCGCCGTTTTCTCGGCGAAGCACTTGCGCCCAGGCGCTACGTCTTGTTTCGGCTGACCTGTTATCAGCCGTTTTCCCGCGTTTTCCGTTGTGTAATTGCCGCCACGGCCCCTTATCCGAAAATTAATCTATCAAACTCACAATCTGCGCAGATTTTCTGGGGCCGCTTCCACAACGTGAAGCAGAAGCAATGATTGCCGCCTGACATCGTTCAGGACCCCGTCTGCGAACATCTCAAGATTGAAGATTATGCATCCGGTCAGCGCTGTGAAGGCGCCGGCAAGGGGGGAGCAGTTGTGAGAGGCCCGAGCTACGATGTTCATTGACAAGATCCTGTCCCGTTTCAAGATCAAGACGAAGGTTCTCCTCTTCGTCCTCCCGTTCGTCATCAGCATTTCCGCCGTCGGCCTCACCGGGCTCTATGCTTCCGGCCTGCTGCAGGGGCGCATGGAAATCTCCAACAGCGTGCTGCAATCGCTGACGGGCTTCAAGAATCTCTATGGTTCGATGGATGACTTCCTGCGCATCACCAACGAGCAGCAGCGTGACAAGCTATATGAGGACATCAAATCGCAGCAGGGCGTTCTGGCATCGACGCTCGACCAGCTCGGCAAAGATGCGGATGGCCGTGACAATCTGACGGATGCGACGACCAAGACCGCCGCCATGGCGAATGAGGTCGCCAAGCTCTGGACGCTGCACGAACAGGAAGTCGATTTCCGCAAGGCGATCGACGATGCTCAGAAGGCGCTGATCAAGGCTCGCTTCAACGTCGATTTCAACGGGCAGCAACTGGAAGATCAGATGCGCCAGGACCAGGCCGCCGCGACATCGACGCTGCGGTCGGCCGATCGCCTGCTGAAGGGCGGCGATCAGCTCGTTGCCGTTGCCGAGGATTTCAACAAGGCTGCAACCCCTGTCGACAAGGTCAAGCTGCTCAAGGACCGGCTGCCAGATCTGAACAAGGCGCAACGCTCGATCAATCTTGCTCTTCCGCAAAACCAGAAGAGCGTCGTGCAATCCGTTGTCGGCACGATCAAGGACCTGACCGCCTTCACCGAAAGCGCGGATGTCCCGACCGATGATACGATTGCCGGCATCACCCGGCTTCTCTCCCGCTTCCGCCAGACCTCGACCTATACCCAGTTGGCCGCGACGCAGATGATGCGCCAGGCGACGACGACCTTCGTGGAGA
This sequence comes from Martinezella rhizogenes, assembly GCF_000799715.1. GTDB lineage: Bacteria > Pseudomonadota > Alphaproteobacteria > Rhizobiales > Rhizobiaceae > Rhizobium > Rhizobium rhizogenes_C. The sequence continues at coordinate 415,301 of NZ_JUHG01000016.1, read as the reverse complement.
TGGACGCCAAGGTTGTTCAAACCAACTCCGTTCTTCAGGATACCCGGCGTCTCCAGGGTTCGATCTATTCGCTGCAGCTCGTGCTTGGCGAATTCCTGGCCAATACCAGCAAGGATAATCTCACTCGTCTACGGCAGGAGGTCTTCAAGCTCCGCGGCGCCATGGACACGATGAAGCAAAGCGCCAAGGGCATGGATTTCATCGATGGCATCGATGCGGCTATCCGGCCCGCCCTCAAGGCGATCGAGGACGGCGGCGACCAGCTGGTCAACACGTCGACCCAGCGCGTTGCGGAATATGCCGCTGCGCGCCAGCAGCTCGATCAGGTCTGGGGCCAGCTCACCGCCTTCGCCGAAACGCAGAAACAGAGCGCGGGCACCGAGCGTGAGCAGGCAAACTACATCTCGATCCTCGCCACCATTCTGGGTATCATTCTTTCCATCGCCGGCGGCATTGCGCTGGTGCTGACCTTGCAGCGTCCGATCGGCCAGATCACCGCTGCCATGCGCCGCATTGCCGATGGCATGCTGGAGACCGCGATCTCCGGCGAAAAGCGCCACGACGAAATCGGCGACATGGCCCGCGCGCTCGGAATCTTCAAGGAAAATGCGATTTCGAAAATCCGCATTGAGGAGCAGAGCGACGAGGAGCGCGCTGCCGCCGAGCACGAGCGCCAGCGCAACGACGCCGAAAAGCGCGAGCTCGACCGCCAGATCGACTTTGCCGTCAGCGAGCTTGCCGCAGGCCTCGAGCGTCTGGCGCAGGGCGATATCTCCTCGACGATCGAGACGCCCTTCATCGGCCGTCTCGAACAGCTTCGCCAGGATTTCAATAGCTCGCTGTCGCGCCTGCAGCAGACGATCAGCCAAGTGCGCGACAATGTCGAGATGATCCAGACCAATGGCAACCAGATGGCGGCCTCCGCCGAGGACCTGTCGAAACGCACCGAACAGCAGGCAGCCTCGCTGGAGCAGACCGCCGCCGCTGTCGACGAAATCACCGTCACCGTTCGCTCGTCCGCCGAGCGCGCCAAGGATGCGGATGCGATCGTGCGCGAAGCCAAGCGCAGCGCCGATGACAGCTCCGTCGTCGTCGGCAACGCCATCGACGCCATGACGCGCATCGAGGATGCGTCCCGCAAGATCGAGCAGATCATCGGCGTCATCGACGAGATCGCCTTCCAGACCAACCTCCTGGCGTTGAACGCCGGCATCGAGGCCGCTCGCGCCGGTGACGCCGGCAAGGGTTTTGCGGTCGTGGCCATGGAAGTACGCGAACTGGCCCAGCGTTCCGCCGCAGCGGCCAAGGAGATCAAAGGGCTGATCAATAAATCGACCCAGGAAGTCAATTCCGGTTCGCAATTCGTGCAGCAGGCCGGCTCGGTGCTGGCACAGATCAGCGGCCAGATCGTCACCATCAGCCAGCATGTGGAGATGATCGCCCGCGCCAGCCACGATCAGGCAAGCGCGTTGCAGGAGGTCAATGCCTCCGTCAACCACATGGACCAGATGACGCAAAAGAACGCCGGCATGGTCGAGGAGACCACGGCGGCCAGCCGGGAACTGGCCTCCGAGGCGGATGCATTGCTCTATCTCATCCAGCAGTTCAAGATCGAAAGCGGCAAGGGCATGAGCTATCAGCGGGCGGACGCTGCCTGACCGCAGTAGTTGACGCCATCATCACAGGCGGATCGGCCGATATTGGGCCGGTCCGCCTTTTTCGTTTTAAGCCATGCATATGCATGGTCGAGGGTTCTTCCAAGTCGGGAGAGCAGTGCCCAGTTTTTATGACCATAGGCCTGGTAGAACATATCCTCGTTCCTGCGCCATTGCTCGTGGAGCGTCTGGTTTTGCAATTCGAAGATTTTGGCTAAAGCGATGCAGTCGAGCATGGGAACTCTCCATGTTGAAAGGCATCCCTTCAATTACACATAGAAATTTTCTTTATATATAGCCGTTTTCGCCTTATGTTTTTCAATTATGAAAAATTCGACCTGGGATGCCTATCAGCTTTTCCTCGATGTGGCCCGCGGCGGCGGGCTGACGGGCGCCGTTTCGTCGAGCGGATTGAGCCCGGCGACGATCGGCCGGCGTATGCTGGAGCTGGAGAGCCAGATCGGCCGCCCGCTCTTTCAGCGCAGCCAGACCGGTTATGCGCTGACCGGCGATGGCCAGGAACTGTTCGATCAGCTGCTCGATATGGAGGCGGCCGCCCGCAAGGTGGATAGCTGGCAGCGCGAGGCGCAGGGCGCGGCCATCGTCCGCATTACCGCAGGCACCTGGGTCGCCTGGGTGCTCAGCCAGAACATGCCGTCGATCTGCTCCGAGCGGGACGGCTTCCGCATCGATCTGCAAATCGCCGAACGCCGCGCCAGTCTTGCCCATCGCGAGAGCGATATCGGTATCCGCGCCTTCGAGCCGGAGGAAACGAACCTTGCGGCCATTAAGACCGGCGATGTCGCCTATGCCGCCTATCAGGCGCGCAACATGCGCTTCGCCGGCCCCCGCCGCTGGATCGCCGTTGCGGAAGAGGACGCGATCTCCGCCTATCTGCGCTGGCCGCATCAGAACGAGCGCGAGGCGATCGCGGTGACGGTCACTCGGCCGCGGTCGCTCCATGATCTGGTTCTTTCAGGGTCGGGCATCGCCGTTCTTCCCTGTTTCGTCGGCGACCTGGAGCCTCGGCTGGAGCGGGTGGGCGAGGAAATCGCTCCCCTGCGTCACGGACAATGGATCGTCATGAACGACACTGACCGTCATCGCCGCGAGATCCGCACGGTGGTCGACCGCATGGCCCGGCTGCTGAAGAGCCATGCCGATCTCTTCGCGGGCAACCGTCCGACCTACGTTTGAAAACCGTACACTGAAGACGGCGTGGCTCGTCTCCGGTCGGAGAGCCGCATCATCCCCGATTTCGTGTAAATCCGTGAAAGCTCATGGGGCTTGCTTTTCCCCCTTGTGGCCTTTGGGATTCCTTTCTAGTCTGGCGGGAAAAACAGAGGGTTGGGTGTCGCGAGGATGCCCTTGAACAAAACAGGAGAGACCATGAAGTCCATGTTCGCACGGCTCGCGGCAACCGCCTTTGCGGCTGTTTCGCTGGTGACGGCTGCCCAGGCGGAAGACAAGGTTGTCAACGTCTACAACTGGTCGGATTACATCGATGATTCGATCCTGGCCGATTTCACCAAGGAAACCGGCATCAAGGTCGTCTACGACACCTTCGACGCCAACGAAACGCTGGAAACCAAGCTGCTCGCGGGCAAGACCGGTTATGACGTCGTCGTGCCGACCGCCTACTTCCTGCAGCGCCAGATCAAGGCCGGCGTCTTCCAGAAGCTCGACAAGTCGAAGCTGCCGAATATCTCCAACATGTGGGATACGGTGCAGCAGCGGATCGCTGCCTATGATCCCGGCAACCAATATGCCGTCGATTATATGTGGGGCACTAGCGGCGTCGGCTACAATGTCGACAAGGTGAAACAGATCCTCGGCACCGACGAGGCGCCGGATATTGACGTGATCTTCGATCCGAAGGTTGCCGCCAAGTTCAAGGATTGCGGTATCTACGTGCTCGACTCTCCCACGGACGTCATTCCGGCGGCGCTGCGCTATCTCGGCCTCGATCCGAATTCGACCAAGGCCGAAGACCTCAAGAAGGCCGAGGAGCTGCTGACGGCCGCTCGTCCGAATATCCGCAAATTCCATTCGTCGGAATACATCAATGCGCTCGCCAACGGCGATATCTGCCTGGCCTTTGGCTACTCTGGCGACGTGCTGCAGGCGCGCAACCGCGCGGCCGAAGCCAAGAATGGCATCAACATCAGCTATTCGATCCCGAAAAAGGGCGCCCAGATGTGGTTCGACGTGATGGCGATCCCGGCCGATGCGCCGCATGTCGCCGAAGCGCACGCATTCATCAACTACATGATGAAGCCGGAAGTCATCGCCAAGGCCAGCAACTTCACGACTTACGCGAATGGCAACAAGGCGTCGCAGCAGTTCGTGAGCAAGGAAGTGCTGGAGGATCCGTCCGTCTATCCGACGGAAGAGATCACGAAGAGCCTTTATACCTTGAAACCGTGGGATCCGAAAGCGCAGCGCGTGGCGACGCGCTTGTGGACGAAGGTCACCACTGGCCAATAATTTCAAAGCAGGCCCGGACGGCAACGTCCGGGCCTTTTTCTGACGGCATAACGTAAAGATCAGGACCGCGCCGGAATGGGGAAGAGCCGGCGCACCAGCCTTTCATTTGGGGATAAATGATGAAGTCTCTCGGTAATATCCGGCGTTCCTTTGCTCCGTGGACCGACCCTTCGGCAAAGCCTTATATTTCCTTCAAGAACGTCACGAAGAAGTTCGGCGATTTCGTCGCTGTCGATAATCTTTCGCTGGATATCTACAACCGCGAATTCTTCGCCCTGCTCGGCGCCTCCGGTTGCGGCAAGTCCACGCTGCTGCGCATGCTGGCGGGATTTGAGCAGCCGACGACGGGCGAGATCATCCTCGACGGCCAGAGTCTTGCCGGCACGCCGCCCTATCGCCGCCCCGTCAACATGATGTTCCAGTCCTATGCGCTCTTCCCACATATGAGTGTGGAAAAGAACATCGCCTTCGGGCTGCGCCAGGATGGCATGCCGAAGGCGGAGATCGCCGAGCGCGTGACGCAGATGCTGAAGCTGGTCAAGCTGGAGCAATTCGCCAGGCGCAAGCCCCATCAGCTTTCCGGCGGACAGCGTCAGCGCGTGGCGCTTGCCCGCTCGCTCGCCAAGCGCCCGAAGGTGCTGCTGCTCGATGAGCCGCTCGGCGCGCTCGACAAGAAGCTGCGCGAGGAGACCCAGTTCGAACTGATGGACCTGCAACAGAGCCTCGGCCTCACCTTCGTCGTCGTCACCCACGACCAGGAAGAGGCGATGACCATGGCCGACCGCATCGCCGTCATGAGCCATGGCAAGGTGGCGCAGATAGCGACGCCGGCAGAGATCTACGAGGCTCCCAACTCGCGCTTCGTCGCCGACTTTATCGGCGATGTGAATATTCTCGAGGGTAATGTCACCTCGGCCCGTTCGGGGATCATCGAGATCGCCGTCGATCCCGCCTTCACGCTGCGTACCGCATCCGGTGATACGCCGGCGGAAGGAAGCCGCGCCAGTCTCGCCATTCGGCCGGAAAAGCTCAGGATCACGCCGCGCCCGCCGGCCAATGCCTCGGTCAACGCCGCCGAGGGCGAGATCTGGGATATCGCCTATCTCGGCGACATGACAGTTTTCCACGTCAAGCTGCAGAACGGCCAGGTGGTCAAGGCCTCATCGCTGAATTCGGTCCGGGTGGTGGAAGAGCCCTTCGCCTACGACCAGAATGTCTGGGTCTCCTTCGACGAAAACGCCGGCGTGCTGCTGAAGGATTGATGATGAAAACGCTCGGTTCCTCCCTCTACCAGCGCCTCGTCATCATCATCCCCTATGTCTGGCTGCTGCTCTTCTTCCTCGTGCCGTTCCTGATCGTCTTCCGCATCTCGCTGTCGACGAAGGCGCTGTCCATCCCGCCTTATGATCCGTCCTTCAATTGGTCGGATAGTTTCAGCGATTGGTGGGACAAGCTGCAAAGTATGTCGTTCGACAACTACACATGGTTGGCCGGCGATCCGCTCTATATGAATGCCTATCTCGGCAGCCTGAAAATCGCCGGCATCTCGACATTCCTGACGCTGCTCATCGCCTATCCCATCGCCTACGGCATGGCGCAGGCACCGCGCACCATCCGCCCGACGCTGCTGATGCTGGTCATCCTGCCGTTCTGGACGAGCTTCCTGATTCGCGTCTACTCCTGGATGTCGATCCTCAGCACCACCGGTCTGCTGAACCAGCTGCTGATGGGGCTCGGCGTCATCCATGAGCCGCTGGTGATCCTCAACACCAACACCGCCGTCTATATCGGCATGGTCTATTCCTACCTGCCCTTCATGGTGCTGCCGCTCTATTCCGCGCTGGAAAAAATGGACGGCACGCTGATCGAGGCGGCGCAGGATCTTGGCTGCACGGCGATCGGCGCTTTCTGGCGCGTCACCTTCCCGCTGTCGATCCCCGGCGTGATTGCCGGCTGCATGCTGGTCTTCATCCCGGCCGTCGGCGAATTCGTCATCCCGGACCTGCTCGGCGGTTCCGAAACGCTGATGATCGGCAAGGTGCTGTGGACCGAGTTTTACGGCAACACCGACTGGCCGCTGGCCTCGGCCGTGGCAACCATCCTGCTGCTTGTGCTGGTGGTGCCCATCGTCTTCTTCCAGCATTTCCAGGCAAAAGCCGAAGAGAGAGGGAGGTAGTCCATGATCCGCTGGTCCCGTTTCAACATCGTCTCGGTCACGCTTGGCCTGGCATTCCTCTATCTGCCGATCCTGCTGCTGGTCATCTATTCCTTCAACTCCTCGCGCCTGGTCACGGTTTGGGGCGGCTTCTCGACGCAATGGTATGTGCATCTCTTCAGCAACGATACCATGCTGAATGCCGCCTGGCTGACGGTGCGCATTGCGCTTTTCTCGGCGACGGTCGCCACGGTGCTCGGCACGCTGGCGGCGCTGACGCTGGTGCGCTACACGCGCTTTCGCGGCCGCATCCTGTTTTCCGGCATGATCTACGCGCCGTTGGTCATGCCGGATGTCATCACCGGCCTGTCGCTGCTGCTATTCTTCGTCACCGCCGGCATCGACCGTGGTTTCTGGACGATCGTCATGGCGCATACGACGCTGACCATGTGCTTCGTCGCCGTCGTCGTGCAATCCAGGCTTCTGACCTTCGACCGCTCGATCGAGGAGGCGGCGCTGGATCTCGGCGCGCCGCCAGTGCGCACCTTCTTCGAAATCACGTTGCCGATCATCGCGCCGGCGGTGTTCTCCGGCTGGGTGCTGGCGCTGACGCTGTCGCTCGACGACCTGGTGATCGCCACCTTTGCCTCGGGCGCTGGCGCCAAGACGCTCCCCATGCTGATCTACAGTCAGGTCAAGCTTGGTGTGACGCCGGAAATCAACGCGATCTGCACCATCCTGATCGGCATCGTTGCCATTGGCGTCATCTGCGCTTCCATCGCCACCAAGCGCCGCGAGGTACAGCGCCAGAGGGATGAGCACGCTGCGGCGGCTGGCTGAGGGTTTTATTGCTGCGGCTGGTCGGGTTTCTGCAGCAGTGTCGTGACCGGGGAGATCACCGGGTCCGGCCAGGTGCCCCCGATGAAGAAGGGCAGCATCGGCAGATCCGGTGTGTCAGCCGGGTTGCTCGCCTCGAGGGCGCCTGAAAGCGCCAGTCCGTTGCTGCGGAAGGGAACGACGCCGTTCAGCGTCACCGTCTCGTTGCGCCCTGTGATCTTGGCGCTATGCACCTCGGCCGATCCCTTGGCGAAGCTTGCATCGACATTAAGGCTGTCGAAATCGAAGGCCGTGTCGGCGATATCGCTCATCCGGAAGAAAGCCTTGTCGGCGGCAAGCGCGCGGAAGGCGGAGATGTTGAATTGCCGGAAGGAGCCCGCCTGTGCGGTGAAATTCATCTTGCCGGCGACATCGCCGAGATTGGCGGCCCAGATCGGCTTCGAGGTGCTGAGCGCCAGATCCAGCGATCCTGTCGTCATCGGCAGCGGACCAACGAGCTTGAGACGAGCGAAAAGCCCCCCGAAATCGGCGTTGCGGATGGATATCTGCAATTTGCCGCCTCCATCGAAGTCGCCTTGCGTGACTTCCAGATGCGCAGTCAGATCCCCGCCCTCGAAGCCGCTGTCGCCGATGTCGAATTTCGCCTTGCCGCCGGCCACCAGCAGGCTGGCACCGATATTGTCGAATTGGAAGGGACCGAGCCAGGCCTTGTTCGACGAGAGCCGCATATCCACGTCGAGGCGCTGCAGCGGATTGCCGTTGATCAGCGCATCGATGGCGGTATCGGCCGCCAGCCGCATGGAGAATGCCGCCAGGAACGGATTGAGGTTCATCTGGTCGAAGGCGAGCGTGCCGGAAATCTTTGGCTTGCCGGCTGTCGTATAGCTCAGGTCCATGACGCCGGACGCGGCGGAATCGTTGACCTTGAAATTCAGATTGTTGAAACGCAGGCCATTCTGGATCGCGACGATATCGGCGTTGAGCGAGACGTTCTGCAGCGTATTGGCGGCCGGCAGATGCTCGCCGCTCCAGGCAAGGAATGAGGGCACGTTCGGCACGCTCAGATCCAGATTTCCGGCGAGCGTCGAGAAATCGGAGATGCTGCTGACGCCGGTATAGGTCCAGTTGATCAGCGGCGAGGAGAAGCTCGTCCTTGCATCCACGCTCTTGCCGGCAAACAGCAGCAGAGGCTGGCTGGAATTGAAATCGATCTTGACGTCCTGGCCGTTGAGCCGCGCCAGGATGACGGCCGACATCGGCCGCGACAGCCGTGGCCAGGTGATGTCAGCGTTGACGCCGTTCATCTTGTAGATGTTGCCGGTGCGCTCGTCGGTCATCTCGACACTGCCGTCATCGATGGTCAGCGTGCCGATATCCGCATCCTGCTCCCGCCGCATCGGCATGCCCTGGTTGGCGGATGTTTCCACCCGCTCGATCGCCTTGGACAGCAGCCCTTCATTCGTCCAGTCGATCAGGCCGGTTTCGTCGCGGCGGATATAGAGCGTCGGCCGCAGGAAATGGAACTCATGGAAATGCGCGCGTCCACGCAGCGCCGCAAACAGCGAGAAATCAGCCGAAAGACTGTCGACATGGCCGAGTACCTTGCCGTTCTTCGTCGGCTCGCGGATGGTGACCTGATTGAGCGTCACGCGCGGCGTCGGCCAGAACTCCAGCGTCGGGTCACCCTCGATCTGGGCGCGATATCCGGTCCAGTCCGACAGTGCCTTCTCGATGCCGGAGCGCACCAGCCCGCTGGAGATCAGGAACGGGGCGGTTGCCCTGAAGACGGCGAAGACGATGAGGACGGTCAGCAGCACGATGCCGAAAGTGCGCGCGACGGCCGGCAGCCAGCGCGAGGCCGATCGTATCGTCAACCGCCACTTCTTGTTCCTCGACGTGCTCATGATCTCGCGGAGACTTTCATACTCATAGCGCTGATATGCCTGTGTTTGCCGGATATAGGAAATGATCGGCGGATGCAAACGTTGTACAGCGGGAGGGTCGACGACTCTGTGACTTTATAATGCGCTGCAGCATGGTATATAAGCCAAAAAGCAGGGGGAGATCATATGCACGACATTCAACCGCTCTGGACCCCGTCGGACGAGTTTCGCCGGCACAGCCCGATGTTTGCCTTCATGCAGGAATGCAACCGGCGCTTCGGTCTGTCGCTCTCCGATTTCTCCAGCCTGCACACATGGTCCATCACCGAGCGTGAGACCTTCTGGACAGCAGTGTGGGATTTCTGTGGCATCACGGGAAAACGCGGCGAAAGGGCGCTGATCAATGGCGATCAGATGCTGGAGGCGCGCTTCTTTCCCGATGCCGAGCTGAACTTCGCCGAGAACCTTTTGTCGAAGAGTGGCGATGGCGATGCCCTGGTCTTCTGGGGGGAAGACAAGGTGCGCGATCGCTGGTCCTGGGATCGGTTGTCGGCCACGGTGTCACGCCTGCAACAGGCCTATATCGCCCTCGGTATCGGCAAGGGCGACCGTGTCGCCGCGATGATGCCGAACATGCCGGAAACCATTGCCTGCATGCTGGCCGCCGCCTCGATCGGCGCCATCTGGTCTTCCTGTTCTCCCGATTTCGGCGAGCAGGGCGTTCTCGACCGCTTCGGCCAGATCGAGCCGAAGCTCTTCATTGCCTGCGCAGGCTATTGGTATAATGGCAAATTGCAGGATGTGACGGCAAAGGTCAGCACCATCGCGCAGCGCCTCGGCGCACCGACCGTCATTATTCCCTATGCCGGCGATGCCGATGCGGTCGCGGCGGTGACGCCGGGTGCCAAGACACTCTCTGCCTTCATTGCGCCTTTCGAGGCGAAGGCTGTCGAATTCGTGCCCCTGCCGTTTGCGCATCCGCTGTTCATTCTGTTTTCCTCGGGCACGACCGGCGTGCCGAAATGCATCGTCCATTCCACCGGCGGCGCGCTGTTGCAGCTCATCAAGGAGCATCGCCTGCATTGCGGCGTCGTTCCCGGCGAAAAGGTCTTTTATTTCACCACCTGCGGCTGGATGATGTGGAACTGGCTGGTGACGGGGCTTGCCGCCGGCGCCACGCTCTGCCTCTATGACGGCTCGCCTTTCGCGCCCGACGGCAACATCCTCTTCGATTATGCGCAGGAGGAGGGCTTCGCCGTGTTCGGCACCTCGGCGAAATATATCGACGCGGTGCGCAAAAGCGGCCTGACGCCGAAGGCTTCGCATGACCTCTCCAGCCTGCGGCTGATGACCTCCACCGGCTCGCCACTGTCGCCGGAAGGCTTCACTTTCGTCTATGAGGGCATCAAGGACGATGTCCAGCTCGCCTCGATCTCGGGCGGCACCGACATTGTTTCCTGTTTCGTGCTCGGCAATCCCTTGCAGCCGGTCTGGCGCGGCGAAATCCAGGGAGCCGGTCTCGGCCTTGCCGTCGATGTCTGGAATGAGGACGGCAAGCCGGTGCGCGGCGAAAAGGGCGAGCTGGTCTGCGCCAAGGCCTTTCCCTCGATGCCGGTGATGTTCTGGAACGATCCCGACCGCGTCAAATACCACGCCGCCTATTTCGAGCGTTTCGACAATATCTGGTGCCATGGCGACTTCGCCGAATGGACGGAACATGGCGGCCTGATCATCCATGGCCGCTCGGACGCGACGCTCAATCCCGGCGGCGTGCGCATCGGCACGGCGGAGATCTACAATCAGGTCGAACAGATGCCGGAGGTTCTGGAAGCGCTCTGCATCGGCCAGGATTGGGACGACGACGTGCGGGTCGTGCTGTTCGTTCGCCTGGCGGCGGGAACAGCGCTCACGGAGGATCTCGTCAAGGCGATGAAGACCCGCATCCGCACCGGCGCCTCGCCACGGCATGTGCCGGCCAAGATCATTGCCGTCACCGACATCCCGCGCACCAAATCCGGCAAGATCGTCGAGCTCGCCGTCCGCGATGTCGTTCACGGCCGGGCGGTGAAGAATAAGGAAGCGCTCGCCAACCCGGAAGCTCTTGACCTGTTTGCCGGGCTTGAGGAGCTGAAGAACGAATGACAGCCCTGATTGACGCAAGCCTTCATTCGACCCCATGAAGGCTAAAGGCAGCCCGATTCGCTGCCTTTTTTTGGTTCGCGCTGCACAAATATGCGCCCGCTCTGTACATTGTCGCGCTGAACCAGTATGTGCACGGCTGAAGAAGAGGCTTGCGACGTGCGGGCCACGATGATCCGTGCCTCCTGGCGCGTGAAGAATTCCGAAAGACAAGACATGACCGAATTCGAAGGCATCGTTCCTGCGATTGCCCAGGCTTTGGCAAAGCGTGGTTACGAAACGCTGACGCCGGTACAAAAGTCGATGCTCGATCCCGACCTTGCTGGCAAGGACGCGTTGGTGTCGGCCCAGACCGGCTCCGGCAAGACGGTAGCCTTCGGCCTGGCGCTGGCCCCGACCCTGCTGGAAGGCGCCGAGCGCTTCGGCCGCGCCGGCACGCCGCTGGCGCTGGCGATCGCGCCGACCCGCGAACTTGCCTTGCAGGTCCAGCGCGAGCTGGAATGGCTCTACGAGCTGACGGGCGCCACCATCGTCTCCTGCGTCGGCGGCATGGACATGCGCACCGAGAAGCGGGCGCTGGAGCGTGGCGCGCACATCGTTGTGGGAACGCCGGGCCGTCTTTGCGACCATATCCGCCGCAACTCGCTCGATATTTCCAAGCTGAAGGCCGTCGTGCTGGATGAGGCCGACGAGATGCTCGATCTCGGCTTCCGCGAAGACCTCGAATTCATCCTCGAAACGTCGCCTGCCGAACGGCGGACGATGATGTTCTCGGCGACCGTGCCGCGCTCGATCGCCAAGCTTGCCGAAAACTATCAGCGTGACGCCGTGCGCATCGCCAGCGCCACGGAAGCCAAGCAGCATGTCGATATCGACTATCGTGCGCTGACGGTCGTGCCGAGCGACAGGGAAAACGCTATCATCAACGTTCTGCGCTACTACGAAGCGCAGAATGCGATCGTGTTCTGCTCGACGCGTGCAGCGGTCAACCATCTGACGGCACGCTTCAACAATCGCGGCTTCTCCGTCGTTGCGCTCTCCGGCGAGCTTAGCCAGAGCGAGCGCACGCATGCGCTTCAGGCCATGCGCGACGGTCGTGCCCGCGTCTGCATCGCCACCGACGTCGCCGCTCGCGGCATCGACTTGCCGGGCCTCGATCTGGTGATTCACGCCGACATACCGACCAACCCGGAAACGCTTCTGCATCGCAGCGGCCGCACGGGCCGCGCTGGCCGCAAGGGCGTCAGCGCCCTGATCGTGCCGCTCAGCGGCCGTCGCCGCACCGAACGCCTGCTGGAAGCCGCCCGCATTCGCGCCACCTGGGCAAAGCCGCCATCGGCCGATGAAGTCAGCCAGCGTGACGACGAGCGTCTTCTCGCCGATCCGATTTTCACCGCTCCGCTGCGTGACGACGAGCAGTCGCTGGTTCAGCAGCTGTTGCAGAGCCATGGCGCCGAACAGGTTGCCGCCGCGTTCCTGCGTCAATACCGCACCGGTCATTCCGCACCCGAAGACCTGCAGGATGTGCCGGCCGAAGGTGAACGCAAAAAGCCCCGCCGCGACGACTTTCCGGTCACGCGGTATGACGAAGCGCCCGCCGGCGCTGGCCGCAACGATTTCACCGATGGTGTCTGGGTATCGCTCTCGGTCGGCCGCAAGCAGAATGCCGAGCCGCGCTGGCTGATCCCGATGCTTTGCCGCAACGGCAACCTCACCAAGCGCGACATTGGTGCGATCAAGATGCAGCCGGAAGAAACCTTCGTCGAGTTTTCGGCCGAAGGCGCTGAACGCTTCCTGGCAGCCATTGGCCCAGACAAGGCGTTGGAACGCGGCATCCGCGTCAAGCCGCTCGCCGGCATCCCGGATTTTTCGCAGGTCAAGCGCGAGGGCGGCTACGGTAAGAAGCCCTTCGCCGACAAGGCTGCTCGTCCGCACGACGACAGCAAGCCGAAATGGAAGTCCGACCGCAAGCCGGAACGGGCAGGCGAGGGTGCTTCCGACAAGAAGCCTTGGGTGAAGAAGCCGGGCAAGCCGAATTTCGCCAAGAGCGATGCCAGTCCGCCGGCCGGCAAGCCGGATTCGCGCGCCAAGCGCAAGGCTGAGAAGGCTCGCGGGGAGTGATCCCCGTCGCCGCGCTCGGGGTATCGTGGTCCACCGTCTGTAGCAAGAGTCACGTCACCGGCACGGCATGAATCGGGCCGGAGGTCGGCGTAGAGACAATATGCGACTTGCGCCACTTGCAGGCGTCGGGTGACCGAGGCAGAATACTGTCTTCAAATATGCAGCAAGATGCACTCATGCTGATCGGTTCATGTCATTGTGGCAAGGCAAGCTGGGCGCTTAAGGGCGATCCTGGCTCGATTACGGCGTGCAACTGCACACTCTGCCGACGCTATGGCGCGCTTTGGGCCTACGACTACGAGGGCGAGCGTATCTCCATCAGCGGGAAGACCGCCTCCTATACGCGTGCCGGAAGGGACAATTCGTCTCTTGAAATATTGTTCTGTCCGTCCTGCGCCTGCGTGTTGAGCTGGCGCGGGCTGCGGCTTCAAAAAGATGGCCGCCGGCGAATGGCCGTAAACCTGCGACTTGCGCCGCCGGATCTCGTCTCCGACCTGCCCATCGATCATTTCGATGGGCTCGATACGTTCGAAGACCTTCCTTCAAAAGGGCGGTGTGTACGCGATCTCTGGTTCTGACAACGGGCCGGTGCGCTCCTTCAGTTCGCCAGCACCTGCGGCACCGGGAAGGTCACTTCCAGCAAGGCCCCTCCTCGACAACGAATTAATCCCGAAGATCTCGCGTCTGCCTTAGCCGCGCCGCGCCGCTTCGATCACCCCGACATCGATTTTCCTCATGGTCATCATCGCATCGAAAGCACGCTTAGCTTGATCGCCGCCGGCCGCGAGCGCTTCGGTCAATACGCGCGGCGTGATCTGCCAGGACACGCCCCATTTGTCTTTGCACCAGCCACATTCACTTTCCCGTCCGTCATTGCCGACAATGGCGTTCCAGTAGCGGTCTGTCTCTTCCTGGTCGTCAGTCGCGATTTGAAATGAGAAGGCTTCGTTGTGTTTGAATACCGGGCCGCCGTTCAGGCCGATACAAGGAATACCCGCAACGGTGAATTCAACAACCAGGACGTCTCCCTGCTTGCCCTCGGGATAGTTCCCAGGCGCACGAATGACGGCGCCTACCGCGCTGTCGGGAAAGGTCTCGGCGTAGAAGTGGGCGGCAGCCTCGGCGTCCTTGTCGTACCATAGGCAGATCGTGTTCTTTGCCATTGCGGGTCCTCCTTTTGCATCTCTTTCCCATTCCCTCCTGAAATGAGATAAGAGGCAAACTGTCTTTCTCCAGCCTATCTAAGCCATTTTACGTGCCAAAATGGTCGAAGCGTCTGCCGGCAACCCGTCGCTCAATTTCACAGATCAGAAATCAATTCGCCAGTACCCGCGGCGAGGGGAAAGTGACTTCCACCAAGGTCCCCTCGTTCGGCGACGAATTGATTGAGAACGTCGCGCGGTTGGCGTCGACCATGGCTTTGGTCAGCGGCAGGCCGAGGCCGGTGCCATCGCCGCGTTTGCGGGAATTGGTGGAGACCTGGCGGAAGGGCTTCATTGCCTGTTCCAGCTCCGAGCGTGTCATGCCGACGCCGGTATCGCGGATGCGCATGACGACGCTGCCATTCCCCTCATAGGAGGTGGAAACCACGATCTGGCCGCCGGACGGCGTGAAGCGGATGGCGTTCGACAGGATGTTGAGCGCGATCTGCTTGATCGAGCGCAGGTCGGCGACGACATTCGGCACGGCTTGCGACAGTGCGGTGCGGATGATGACGCGCTGGCCGTTAGCCTGCGGCTGCACCAGCGATACGGCCTCGGCAATCGCCTCGTTAAGGCCGACAGAGGCAAATTCCAGGTCCATCTCGCCGGCTTCGATCTTGGAGATATCCAGGAGATCGTTGACGATATCGAGCACATGCCGGCCGGAGCGGCCGATGTCGGTCGCGTATTCGATATAGCGGGAATGACCGATCGGCCCGAAGCGCTCGCCGGCCATCATGTCGGAAAAGCCGATGATGGCGTTGAGCGGCGTGCGGATTTCATGGCTGACGCGGGCAAGGAAATCCGTCTTGTGGGCATTGGCGGTTTCCGCCGCGCGCTTGGCGTTGCGCAGCTCTTCCTCGGTGCGTTTCCATTGCGTGATATCGCGGATGACGGCGCAATAGCCGTTGGAGGAGTTCAGCCGCCCCATGGTCATGAACAACGGCACGAAGCCGCCCGACGCCTCGCGGCCCATGACCTCGCGGCCGTCATTCAACACGCTCGCCACGCCATGGCCCGAGAGCCCGCTAAGGTAATCGAGTACGGCCTTCTGGCTTTCATGAGCGAACAGCATGACGAAAGGTTTACCGCGGGTTTCCTGGTCGTCAAAGTTGAAGAGGGCGCTCGCCGAACGGTTCATCGAGCGGATGTCGCCGTCCTGGCCGATGATGACGACGCCATCCGTCGCGGTTTCCAGCGTCGATTGCAGCTCCTCGATTTCGACCTGCAACTTGCCGAGCTTTTCGATCATGCGCTCCGGCCGCGCTTCTTCGGGTACGGGCTCCGACGATGCGGCATCATTCTTCTCGATCGGCATCAGCGCCAGCATCAGGGCGGTGCCGTCTTCCCAGCGGATCGACTGCAGCCGCGCGGTGACCGGCACCAGCGTATCGTCGGCGCGCACCACCATCATCGTGCCCGGCTGCTCGGTCTTGCCTTCGAGGTCATGGCGCTGCAGCAGCGCATCCAGGCCACCGACATGGTCGAGGTCGGCAAGGCTCTCATAACCCGTCAGCCGCAGGAATTCCGGATTGCCATGGATCAGCCGGTCGCCGGCGTGGATGAGAATGGCGAGCGGCAGTTGATCGACGATCTCGTCCGATAGGCCATTGCGCATTTTAACGCGCGACGGGATGGCGGTGTTCAGGACACCCAGCGGATCGAGATGCTCTTCCGGCTTTTCGGCCTCAACCAGGGGCTCCGGTTTGTCCGGTTCGGATTGCGCGACGGCGTCGGTCTCCGGCGCGATTTCATCCTTTGGCTGGTCTTCAGCGATGTCGTCGTCGGCCGCATCGGACAGGATCTCGTCCGCCGCATTCGGCTTTGGAGAGGTTCCTGTGGCTTCTTCGGGTTGATCGCTGCGCTTGCCGAAGGGTTCGAGCTGGCGGGCGATCTCGCGGAAGGCTGCCTGTTCGCTCAGCGACAGGCCGCCCGGCATAGATGAACGCCGTTCGTGAAGCTGGACGATCTTGTCGGTTTCGCGGCGGTTCGGCGTCTCGGTAATCGTCAGCGCCGGCGGTTCTTCATTCGCGGGAGCGGGTTCCTCTGCCGCTTCGGGAACAGTTTCCTCTCTTTCGGCAATTACCGGAGCCGTCGCATCCGTCTCGGCCGCCGCTGGTTCTTCCGTGGCGTCCGGCGCCGGAGCGGCCTGATCTTCGTCCGCACCCAGCATCGATCCCAGCTTCATCGGATCCTCGATCGCATCCGAGAGACGGACGACGCCGAAGCCCCTGAAGCCGTCGAAGTCGCGGCTGCGCGTATAGGTCGGCAAGGCGGCGAGATCGACCGGCACCATCAGGCTGGTCTTTTCCACCGGCCAGTAGATCGTCCGGCCCGACCATGTGTCGCGCCGCGCCAGAAGCTCGGCGATCTTGCCGTCCGAATCAAGGTTGAAACGCGCGGCGACGTCGGCGAAGGCCTTGCCCGTTACCTTGGCGGCATTTGGGCCGACGGCTTCGGCGAATTCACGCGAAACCTCGCTGAAGCGGCCCTCGGCATCGATCTTCCAGACAAAGCGGGTGGCACGGCCATTGCGCTTGAACGCGAACTCTGCCGATTGGCCCTCCACCGCTGTATCGTTTTCGGGAGCAGCTGGCTGGACGCGTGCTTCCTCATGCTCCGCCGGGGTTTCGGCGGCGGCTGGTGCAACCACGTCATCGGCTTCATCCGTCAGTTCGTCGGCATACGCGATAGCTTCGATCTGCTCCTGCGTCGCGCCGTCCATTGTCGCCAGCTGGCCGAGATCCTCGCTCGCGGCATCGGATTGCGCCGGGATCGCCTCGCGCGCATCATCGGCTTCCGGCGTATCCTCGACTTCCTCGATATCTGCTACGGCATCGAGAACGTCGGCAGAAGGAGAGGCGGCTGTCACAACAGGGGTTGTGTCGGGAGCAGGTGTCGGTTCGACCGCTGCGGCTTCAAGCTCGTTGCGGGCTTCTTCCGCCTCCGGCTCGACCTTGGCGATTGCAGCCGGCGCGGCGGATGTGTCCGGTCCTTCCGTCGGGTCGAGATGACCGAGCACGGTCTCGACGACGAAGAGCAGATGCAAGGTGGGGATTTCCGACAGCTTGCCGACGGCGGCGGGCAGATAGCCACGGCCGGTCGGGATCGGCCGCTTGATCAAGCGTTCCGGCAGCGCGCCCGCCATGGTCGTTAACATTCTTGCGGTCTGCGGCGTTACGCCAAGTGCATCGAAGCCAGTGGACGCGGCGATGACGTCGCCGTCGCGGCCGATCACGGCCATATGCGTATCGGGATCGTCGAAGCCGTCGATCATCCGCCTGGCGCTTTCGGCCGGAGCAAGCGGTTTGGCCGAGACCGGAGAGGAAAACAGGATAGCTTCCTCGCCCGCCTGCACGCGGATGATTTCGACGGCGGCGTTGACCACGGCGCGCTGGAAGCCGGAGGCCATGCGGATCAGGAAGGTGCGCTGGTCGCCGATGGCTCCAAGCCCGCGTGCCGTCGCCTCGATCTGGCGGAAGGAGACGTCGCCGGCCTTCGGCCCCTGGTCGAGAAAATCGTAAATAATGTCATAGCCAAAGAGATTGGCCCCGGCGCCGTTGGCCCAGAGAACACGATCCATGCCCGCCGAAAACATTACCATGGCTTCGCCGCGCGCAAAGCGTTCCCGAACGCGGGGGTGCACGGCGATGTCAATGAATGGGTACTGGACTGCGGGCATGTTCCAACCTGCTTTGCGGGCGTGACCGCCTCTCTTGCTTTAACGCTTTATTAATACCGGCACCCCGGTTTCAGGTCCAGCGAACGGCCAGTTTTTCGGCTGGCAGGGTTAACGCGTTGTGCGTCGCACAATTATGTTGCACTGCACAATAATCTATATTATATAAGCCTCACTCACCTTCACGAAGGGCGCTCGGAGGAGGGCCCATATTAGGAGCGTTATCATGGCTACTGTAAAGAAAGACGACGTTTTTTCAACGGCTGCATTCGACCCTTCCAAGCTCTCCGAATCCTTCCGCGACTTCGCGGAAAAGGGCGCGGCCCAGTCCAAGGAAGCCTTCGCCAAGATGAAGACCGCCGCTGAAGAAGCCGGCAAGACCGTTGAAGCCACCGTGCAGACCGCCCAGGCTGGCTCCGTGGAGATCGGCCTCAAGGCCATCGACGCGCTGCGCACCAATGCCGAAAGCTCGCTCGCGCACATGGAAGCCCTGCTTCGCGTCAAGTCCGTCGCTGAACTCTTCGAACTGCAGACCTCCTTCATCCGCAAGCAGGCTGAAGTGACCGTCGAGCAGGCCAAGTCCATTCAGGAAACCACCAAGCAGGTTGCCGAAAAGCTGGCAAAGCCGGCCAAGGATGCGGCTGAAAAGGCCATGTCCACCTTCAAGGCAGCTTGATACCCAAAATGCCTCCCAAGGCCAAAACGTCCCGTTTTCAGGTGAAAGCTCTGAAGGCGGGACGTTTCTGATTCAGGGCGATGGCGGCCTTCGTGCCGTCATCTAAGGGCGCAGCGCGTAAGAATTGGGTATCATGCCCAGCTTTTTCATATTGCGGGGAGATAGGACTTGAAATAATTTCAAACTCCTCGTATGTCACCCCCGTTCGCGGCGACGCGGGCATGTGCGGTTGTAGCTCAGTTGGTTAGAGCGCAGGTTTGTGGCACCTGAGGTCGGAGGTTCGAGACCCCCCAACCGTACCATTCCCACTCTTTGATAGAACTAGACATCATAGCTTCCCGGCTCGGGCCGTGGGCTATTTCTTGTCTTCGGGCTTCTTGACGACATGCCCCGGCGAGATCGGATCACTTGCGGGAAAGGTTTCCTCGAGCGCCTCCTCGAGATAGTCGTCCTGCTCCTTGTGCTCTTTCTCGGCCTGCTTCGTTTTCTTTTTCTCAGCCATCATTTTCGCTCCCTGAGATCCTCCTAAGATACTAGGCCAAGGCTGCCCCTTGTCCAGCCTCGTTCAAACCGTCGGCGACATTTCTCCGGGAACCCTGCTTGCTCCCGACCGTTAGCCAGTATCAGCAACTGGACGGAAGGAATTGGCATGTCCGTGCCACGCGAGCCCATACCCGAGACACCACCGATGCCCGATCCCGGCTGGATCCCGAAGCCACCGATTGAAGAGCCGGATCCGGACAGCTTGCCGGATGAAATTCCCGTGCCCAATCCCGATGAGAACGAGGAGCCGCCGAAGCATGCACTGGGCCGGGCGTGACGTTCACAAAAACATCCGCCGCTCTTCGCTCACCAGCTCTTGCAGAAAGTCGGCGACGGTGCGAACCCGCACGAGATCGCGGGCGCTCTCGTGGTAGGTGGTCCAGTAGGCGCGTTTGATCGAGATATCGGGCAGGATGCGGGTCAGTTCCGGATATTGCCGGGCGATATAGTCGTGCAGGATACCGATGCCGGCGCCGGAGCGCACGGCTTCCGTTTGGCCGATGGAGGTGGATATTTCGAAGGAGGCATCCCAGCTGCGCATGATCTCGCCGGAAAAGTTCAAGGAGGCGGTGAAGATCAGATCTTCGACATAGCCGATGCGCGGATACAGTTTCAGCGCTTCGACGCTGTCGGGCAGGCCGGCCTTGTCGAGATAGGCGTTCGAGGCATAGAGGCCAAGCGTGTAGTCCGTCAGCTTGGAGGAGACCAGCCGGCCCTGTTCGGGGCGCTCAAGCGTAATGGCGATATCGGCCTCGCGCTGCGACAGCGAGAAGGAGCGGGGAACGGGCACGAGCTGAATCCGCAGCTCCGGATATCGCGCGATCAGCCGTCCCAGGCGCGGGGCGAGGAAAGAGACGCCGAAACCATCCGGAGCGCCGATGCGCACCGTGCCGGTAATGGCGCTGTCGAGATGGCCGACGCTTGCCTGGGCGCGCAGCATCTCGGTTTCCATGCGCTCGGCGGCATGCAGGAAGATTTCGCCCTCGGCCGTCAGTTCGCAGCCATTGGTGCGGCGCACCAGCAGCCGAGTCTTCAGCCGTTCCTCCAGTGTCGTCACCCGCCGCGACAGCGTCGCATGGTTGACCCCAAGCCGCTTCGAGGCCGCCAGGATCTGTCCCGTGCGGGCGACGGCGAGGAACATACGGACGTCATCCCAATCCATTTGCACACCTAGGACTTTAATTTTTGCACAACGGTTGCTTATAACAGCGCATTGATTTGTGCAAATTGAAGTGCGATCCTGCATTCATCCAAGAAAACGAGGAGGCACATCCATGCATGAGATCGGTCATTTTATCGGCGGCAAACACGTCGCCGGCACCAGCGGACGCACAGCCAACGTCTATAATCCGGCAACCGGCGAAGTTCAGTCGACGGTAGCGCTCGCCAGCGTCGAGGAAATCCGCGCCGCCGTCGAAAATGCCAAGGCAGCGCAGCCAAAATGGGGCGCTACCAATCCGCAGCGCCGCGCCCGCGTCTTCTTCAAGTTCGTCGAGCTGCTGAACAAGCATATGGATGAGCTGGCGCTCATGCTCTCCAAGGAGCACGGCAAGACGATCGACGATGCCAAGGGCGATGTCATTCGCGGCCTGGAAGTTTGCGAATTCGTCTGCGGCATTCCGCACCTTTCGAAGGGCGAGTTCACCGAAGGCGCCGGCCCGGCGATCGACATGTATTCCATCCGCCAGCCGGTTGGCATCGGCGCCGGCATCACGCCGTTCAACTTCCCGGGCATGATCCCGATGTGGATGTTTGCGCCAGCAATCGCCTGCGGCAACGCCTTTATCCTGAAGCCCTCCGAGCGTGATCCCTCTCTGCCGATCCGACTTGCCGAACTGATGATCGAAGCCGGCCTGCCTGCCGGCATCCTCAACGTCGTCAACGGCGACAAGGCTGCGGTCGACGCCATCCTGACAGACCCGGATATCGGCGCCATCTCCTTCGTCGGCTCGACGCCCATCGCCCGCTACGTCTACGGCACGGCTGCCGCGAACGGCAAGCGCGCACAGTGCTTCGGCGGCGCCAAGAACCACATGATCATCATGCCGGACGCCGATCTGGACCAGGCCGTCAACGCCCTGATGGGCGCGGGCTATGGTTCCGCCGGCGAGCGCTGCATGGCGATCTCCGTCGCCGTCCCGGTCGGCGAAGACACGGCCAACCGCCTGGTCGAAAAGCTGATCCCGAAGATCGAGTCGCTGCGCATCGGTCCCTATACCGACGACAAGGCCGACATGGGTCCGGTCATCACCAAGGACGCCTATAATCGTATCAACGGCCTGATCGATCGCGGTGTCGAAGAGGGCGCCAAGCTCCTCGTCGACGGCCGCGGCTTCAAGCTGCAAGGTTACGAGGACGGCTATTTCGTCGGCGGCAGCCTGTTCGATAACGTCACGGCGGACATGGATATCTACAAGGCCGAGATTTTCGGACCGGTTCTCTCGGTCGTCCGCGCCAAGAATTATGAAGACGCGCTCGAGCTGCCGATGAAGCACGAATATGGCAACGGCGTTGCCATCTATACCCGTGACGGCGACGCAGCCCGCGATTTCGCCTCGCGCATCAACATCGGCATGATCGGCGTCAACGTTCCGATCCCGGTTCCGCTCGCCTATCATTCCTTCGGCGGCTGGAAGGCCTCCAGCTTCGGCGACCTCAACCAGCACGGCACGGACTCGATCAAGTTCTGGACCCGCACCAAGACGATCACCGCCCGCTGGCCGTCCGGCATCAAGGACGGCGCTGAATTCGTCATGCCGACGATGAAGTGATCTGCGTCGATCTCTCTTGAAATCCGCCGCCGCCCGATGTTGAATCGGGCGGCGGTTTTTTATTGCGGTTATTTCTGGCGCCGTCATCTTGCCGGAACATATGTTTTGCACTAGAACAAAACAAGAACAATTGGAGGATGTTGCGATGCCCGCAACCTATCAGATCGACTATCTCGAATTCCCATCAACAGATGCGCTGAAGACCCGTCGCTTTTTCGAGGAGGCTTTTCACTGGAGCTTCGTCAGCTACGGGCCGACTTATCATGCCATCGAGGCTGCTGGCATCGACGCCGGGATCGATGGCGATGCGGGGGACGCCGCCGGCGCGCCGCTACCGGTCGTGCGCACGACGGATCTCGAAGCGGCGCAGCGTGCTGTCGAATTCGCCGGCGGCGTGGTGACGCGCCCCGCCTTCGATTTCCCGGGCGGCCGGCGCTTTCACTTCCGTGAGCCGGGCGGTTGCGAGATGGCGGTCTGGATTTCGGTGCCGTGAGTGCTGTGAGACGGGCTTTGGGTGTGGCTTTGTGGCCGCAGTCCCGGCCTGAGTTGCGGCATGGCGGCATTGCACATTCCGGTTCCTGATTTTCCCATTGCCTGCCGCCGAATTTCCTGCTCTCAAATACAACAATGAGGCGAGTTTCGTACTCATTGGTACACCTGATGGCGCAAGATTCAGGTGTACCGACGTGGTTGGCAATCGTTTCGGACTCTTTCCGCAAGCAGCCCGGAGACGACCATAGTGGGGGCAGGGAAACATGGCAGTCGCCGAGCAGCATTACCCTATTGGCAATAAACATTTTTTTCAGCGCGCCTCATTTACCGGCAGCGCCAAGGAGTATTTCGGCATCTGGATCGTCAACATCCTGCTGACGATCGTCACGCTTGGCATCTATTCGGCCTGGGCCAAGGTGCGACGCAACAGATATTTCTACGGCAACACTGTTCTGCTCGGACAGACCTTCGAATATCATGCCAAGGGCAAACAGATTTTCATCGGCCGGCTGATCGTCTTCGGGTTTCTTATCGCACTGAATGTTCTTTCGCATATAGCGCCATTGGCGGTTCTCGCGATCTGGCCGGTGATGTTGGTGATATTTCCGTGGTTTCTCATGCGCAGTCTGAAATTCAATGCGCGTGTGACAAGCTATCGCAATGTGCGTTTCGATTTCGTCGGGACCTATGGCGGCGCATTCAAGGCAATCTTCCTCGGGACCTTGATAACGGTGATATCGATCGGCCTGCTGTCCCCGGTGGCAAGTCGCTGGTTCTACAAGTATGTTTTCGACAACCTGCGTTACGGCGATCGGCCGTTCTCGACGGAGCCACGATTGGGCGCGATCTACAAGGCGTTCGGCGCCATGATCGCGATCGCCCTCGGATGTGGCCTGGTCATCGGTGTCGTTGTCGGTGTTTCGGGTATTTTCGAGAAAGTCGTAGTAAGCTCGACGGAGATAGTTGTTGGCTATTTCGTGATTGGCCTTGGTTTGATCGCCTATATGTTCGCCGGCCTCTATTATCGAGTAACCATCCGCAACATCGTCTGGTCGGCAGCCATGATCGATCATCGCCATCAGCTCCGCAGCAATCTCGGTCGTCGCCAATATATCTGGATCGTGATCGTCAACACGGTGCTCACCCTTCTGACGCTTGGTCTGATGCGTCCTTGGGCGGCAGTGCAGATCCAGCGTTATTTGGCTGAGCACACGGCGATCAGCCTTGATGGCGAAATTGGTGAGGTCTTTGATCAGGTTCGCTCGACCGGCGGGGTCATCAGCGCGGAGTATCTCGATGCCGATGGGTTCGACTTTGGCTTCTGACGGAACGACAATTGCTACGGGCATCTGGCATCCACCGCATTCCAGCCGGGAGGTTCCGGCGCGGCTGACTGACATCGGCGGTTCGTTGACCGTGCTCTCGGACGAGGACGATGAGAAGGACAAGCGTCTCGCCTGGGGTATCCGCTCCGACATCGAGATCAGCCCGCGCGTCGGCTCGATTCCGCGACGTATTGTTTTTGGCAACGAGTCGCTCTTTGAGACGCGCGACAATGACGCGATCGATACCTATCTTCATGGTCGCGGCGAGGGGCGTAGCGGTTTCGTGCACCGGCTGGAGATCGTCCGCCCGCGCCTGATCGCCTTTGCCGTCGCGACGATCGTGCTGGCATCGGCCATCTATCATTATGCCTTGCCGGGGCTGGTGGAGGTGGCGGTGCTGGTGACGCCGCCGGTGGTGCCGGAGATCATGTCGGCGGGCACGCTGAAGACGCTGGATCAGACGGCGCTCGGCCCGAGCAAGCTCCCGGAGGACAGGCGTAAGAACATCTCGGATCGGTTCGAAAAGATCGCGGCCCAGGCCGAAGGCGGCGCCGGTCGCTACAAGCTGAACTTCCGCGATGGCGGTATCATCGGCCCGAATGCCTTCGCGCTGCCGGACGGCAATCTCGTCCTCACCGATCAATTGGTCGATCTTGCCGGCGGCGATACCGAAATGATCACCGCCGTTCTCGGCCACGAGATCGGCCATGTCGAGTACAAGCATAGTCTCCGCCAGCTTTATCGCGCCGCCGGTGTCGCCGGTCTTGTCATGCTGATTGCCGGCGATGTCGGTTCCGGCGTGCAGGATGTGCTGACCCAGGGCGGCGGTCTCCTGGCGCTTTCCTATTCCCGTTCGGCCGAGGCCCAGGCCGACCGTCGTTCCGTCGAGCTGATGCAGGCGGCTGGCATGGACCCGACGGCCCTGTCGCGTTTCTTTGATATTCTGGAAACCAGGCTCGATGATCACTCCGATACCAGCATGTTGTCGACCCATCCAGGCACGCCGGAACGCAAGCAGGCAATCCTCGACTATGCCAGAGAGCTTAGAGACAAAAAGGTGCAGCCGTGAAAACCGGTCTTGATCCGGTCTGCTCCCTCGGAATAACGTGAATGTAAATTTCATATTTTGGAATTGTTCCAAACTAAGAAACGCACTATATAGCTCTCGACCCGCCCTTTGCGGCTTCGATTCCAGGAGATCGGCATGCGCCTGACCAAGCAGACTAACTACGCAGTGCGCATGCTCATGTATTGCGCCGCCAACGAAGGCTACTTGAGCCGCATCCCGGAAATCGCCAAGGCCTATGGTGTTTCCGAGCTGTTTTTGTTCAAGATCCTGCAGCCGCTGACCAAGGCGGGCCTGGTGGAAACCGTGCGTGGCCGCAATGGCGGCGTGCGCTTGGGCAAGCCGCCGACCGATATCAGCCTGTTCGATGTCGTCCGGGTGACCGAGGATAGCTTCGCCATGGCGGAATGCTTCGAAGACGGTGCCGTTGAATGCCCGTTGGTCGATAGCTGTGGCCTGAATTCGGCGCTGCGCAAGGCGCTCAACGCTTTCTTCGACGTGCTGATGGAATATTCCATCGACGATCTCGTCAAGGCCCGCCCGCAGATCAACTTCCTGCTCGGCCTGGACCACCTGGATCACAGGGGTATCGCCAAGAAGATGCCGATCACGGCACCGGCCGCCTGATCGACTGTTTTCGAATTGTCCATGTCTTCCATCCGCGGTTGTCCAAGGCTGCCGCGGTTTTTTGTTTGAGTTGCCGTGTAAAGAGGCAAGAAGCTGTCAACGTTCCGTAAGAAGAACACGTCAAATTGTTCGTGATTCGCTAAATCAGCGCAAAAAAATGCTAGATTATTACCAATTCAATGGTTTTTTTATCCTAAAATTTCCAAACTCCATAATTTGGAAAAATTTTAGGCGGCGCTTGTTGCTTTCAAACTTAAAATAAAGTTCCATCGGCGCCGATCCGGATCGGAACCTTTGAGGCTCCACGGCTTCAAAAGAATAACAAACCTGGGAAACGTTATCATGAAAAAGATGTCTGTCCTTCTGGCAGTGACAGCCTTGGCTTCGGTCATGGCGACGTCCGCTTGGTCGAAAACGCTTGTCTATTGCTCGGAAAGTTCGCCGGAGGGTTTCGATCCGGGGATTTATACCGGTGGCAATACTTTCGATGCTTCGTCGCGCGCGGTCTATAATCGTCTGGTCGAGTTCAAGCACGGCAGCACGGAAATTGAGCCCGGCCTCGCCGAAAGCTGGACCGTTTCCCCGGATGGCAAGGAATACACCTTCAAGCTGCGCAAGGGCGTGAAGTTCCAGGTGACCGATTTCTTCACACCGACGCGTGATCTCACTGCCGACGACGTCATTTTCTCCATCGATCGTCAGATCAAGGAAGGCAGCCCCTGGGCGAAGTATGTCGCGGGCGGCACTTATGAATATGCTGACGGCATGGGCTTCCCCAAGCTCATCAAGTCGATCGACAAGGTCGATGACCTCACCGTCAAATTCGTACTGAACCGTCCGGAAGCTCCCTTCCTTGCCGACCTTGCCATGGACTTCGGTTCGATCCTGTCGAAGGAATATGCCGACAAGTTGCAGGCCGACGGCAAGATGGAGCAGATGAACCAGCAGCCGCTCGGCACTGGCCCGTTCACCTTTGTCGCCTATCAGCCGGATGCGGTCATTCGCTACAAGGCGAACGAAACCTATTACAAGGGCAAGGAAAAGATCGACGATCTCGTCTTCGCGATCACGCCGGATGCTTCCGTTCGTGCGCAGAAGCTGAAGTCCGGCGAATGCAACATCATGCCCTATCCGAACGCCGCCGACGTCAAGGATCTGAAGGCCGATCCGAACCTCAAGGTTCTCGAACAGGCCGGCCTGAACGTCTCCTACCTTGCCTACAACACGCTGGTCGCGCCGTTCGACAAGGTCGAAGTGCGTAAGGCGATCAATATGGCCGTCAACAAGCAGGCGATCGTCGACGCCGTCTTCCAGGGTTCGGCCACGGTTGCGACCAACCCGATCCCGCCGACCATGTGGTCCTATAACAAGGACGTCAAGGACGACGCCTACAGCCCCGATGAAGCCAAGAAGCTGCTTGAAAAGGCCGGCGTCAAGGATCTCAGCTTCAAGATCTGGGCGATGCCAGTGTCGCGGCCCTACATGCTGAATGCGCGCCGCGCCGCCGAACTGATGCAGGCGGACCTCGCCAAGATCGGCGTCAAGGTCGAGATCGTCACCTATGACTGGGCTCAATACCTGAAGCTCTCTTCCGCCAAGGACCGCGATGGCGCGGCCATCCTCGGCTGGACCGGCGACAACGGCGACCCGGACAACTTCCTTGACACGCTGCTCGGCTGCGATGCCGTCGGCGGCAATAACCGCGCCCAGTGGTGCAACAAGGAATTCGACGATCTGGTGAAGAAGGCCAAGCAGACGGCCGACGTCAAGGAGCGCACCAAGCTCTATGAAGAGGCGCAGGTCGTCTTCAAGCGCGAAGCGCCGTGGATGACGATCGATCATTCCGAAGTCTTCATGCCGATGACGAAGAATGTTACTGGCTACTTCCAGGACCCGCTCGGCATTCACCGCTTCGATGGCGTCGATATCGCCGAATAACCAAAAATCTGTGAGAATGCCCGGCTAGTATCGGGCGATCCGGCGGTCAGGCTTCTGTCTGACCGCCGGAAAAATTTGGACACCTGTCATGTTGCGATTTTTTTTCAGCCGCCTTGCCGTGCTGATTCCGACATTCCTCGGCGTATCGATCGTCGCCTTCTCCTTCATCCGCCTGCTTCCGGGCGATCCTATCATGTTGCTGTCGGGCGAGCGCGTCATGTCGCCGGAGCGCCATGCCCAGATCTCCCATGATCTAGGCTACGACCGCCCGATGGTCGTCCAATACGGCAATTACATCTGGAAAGCGCTGCACGGCGATCTCGGCAGCTCGATCACCACCAAGCGCGATGTGCTGACCGACTTTTTCACCTTCTTCCCGGCAACGCTCGAACTGTCGATCTGTGCCATGATCCTGGCGATCTGTCTTGGCATTCCGGCCGGCGTTTTCGCCGCCGTCAAGCGCGGCACATGGTTCGACCAGAGCGTCATGGGCGTGGCTCTTATCGGCTATTCCATGCCGATCTTCTGGTGGGGCCTGCTGCTGATCATCGTCTTCAACGGCTATCTGCACTGGACGCCGGTTTCGGGCCGCATCGGCCTCATCTATTTCTTCAAGCCGATCACCGGTTTCATGCTGATCGACAGTCTCCTGTCCGGTCAGAAGGGCGCCTTCGCCTCGGCGCTCAACTCGCTGATCCTGCCGACGATCGTGCTCGGCACCATTCCGCTCGCCGTCATCGCGCGGCAGACCCGCTCGGCCATGCTGGAAGTGCTGGGCGAGGATTATGTCCGCACGGCGCGTTCCAAGGGCCTCTCTCCGCTGCGCGTCGTCTCCGTGCATGCGCTGCGCAATGCCATGATCCCCGTCGTCACCACCATTGGCCTGCAGGTTGGCGTGCTGCTCGGCGGCGCGATCCTGACGGAAAGCATCTTTTCCTGGCCGGGCATCGGCAAGTGGATGATCGATGCCGTCTTCAAGCGCGACTATCCCGTGGTGCAGGGCGGCCTGCTGTTGATCGCGGGCATCGTCATGCTCGTCAATCTTGCCGTTGATCTGCTCTACGGCTTCATCAATCCACGTATTCGTCACTAGGAGCGGCCCATGAGCACGGTTAGTGTCAAGTCCGACCGCCCCTCCGCTCTTGCGGAGTTCTGGTATTATTTCTCGCGAAACAAAGGCGCCGTCATCGGACTGGCGATCTTTCTCTTCGTCCTGTTCCTGGCGATCTTCGCCGGCATCGTCGCCCCGCATGACCCGGACGCCGCCTATGGCAGCGCCATGCAGCGCCTGCCGCCATTCTGGTCCGAAGGCAGCAATAGCAGCTTCCTTCTCGGCACCGACGCCAATGGCCGCGATCTTCTCTCGCGCCTGATCTATGGCACGCGGTTCTCGCTGTTCATCGGCCTCGTGGTCGCCTCGCTTTCGGCGATCGCCGGCATCCTGATCGGCCTCGTCGCCGGTTATGTTCGCGGCCGCACCGATACGATCATCATGCGCGTCATGGACATCATCCTTGCCATCCCCTCATTGCTGCTCGCCCTCGTGCTGGTGGCGATCCTGGGGCCGGGCCTGACCAACGCGATGATCGCGATCTCGATCGTCAACCAGCCGCACTTCGTCCGCCTGACGCGCGCCTCGGTCATGGCCGAGCGCGACAAGGAGTATGTCATCGCCTCGCGCGTTTCCGGTGCCGGTCCGCTGCGTCTGATGTTCAAGACCATTCTGCCGAACTGTCTCGGGCCGCTGATCGTGCAGGCGACGCTTGCCTTCTCCTCCGCGATCCTCGACGCCGCCGCCCTCGGCTTTCTCGGCCAAGGCGCGCAGCCGCCGACGCCGGAATGGGGCACGATGCTGGCGGATTCGCGCGAATTCTTCCAGAGCAACCCCTGGCTGGTCACTTTTCCCGGTCTCTGCATCCTGATCACGGTTCTCGCCATCAATTTGATGGGCGACGGCCTGCGCGATGCCTTCGACCCGAAGCTGAAGAGGTCGTAATGGCACTTCTCGATATTCAAAATCTCACCGTCGAATTCCAGACCGCGTCCGGCTTGTTCCGGGCGGTGGACGGTGTCTCGCTCACCTGCGACAAGGGGGAAATCCTCTCGATCGTCGGCGAATCCGGCTCCGGTAAGTCCGTGTCCATGCTGGCGCTGATGGGGCTGCTGCCCTGGACGGCGAAGATCACCGCCGACCGCATGATGTTCGACGGCAAGGATCTGCGCGGCATCTCCTCGCGGCAGCGCCGCAAGATCGTCGGCAAGGACATGGCGATGATCTTCCAGG
Source organism: Martinezella rhizogenes (assembly GCF_000799715.1). Lineage (GTDB taxonomy): Bacteria > Pseudomonadota > Alphaproteobacteria > Rhizobiales > Rhizobiaceae > Rhizobium > Rhizobium rhizogenes_C. The sequence goes on along the minus strand of NZ_JUHG01000016.1, from coordinate 385,421 downwards.
AGCCGATGTCGAGCCTCAATCCGTGCTTCACGGTCGGCTTCCAGCTTGGCGAGACCCTGCGCATCCACATGGGTCTTGATCGCAAGGCACGCCGCGAGCGCTCGATCGAGCTTCTGAATCTCGTCGGCATCCCGGCGCCGGAAGATCGCCTGTCGAACTTCCCGCACCAGATGTCGGGCGGGATGAGCCAGCGCGTCATGATCGCCATGGCGCTTGCCTGCAATCCGAAGCTCCTGATCGCCGACGAGCCGACCACAGCACTCGACGTGACCATCCAGGCGCAGATCCTCGATCTGCTCGTGCGCCTACAGCAAGAGCAGGGCATGGCGCTGGTGCTGATCACCCATGACATGGGCGTGGTGGCCGAGACCGCCGAGCGCGTGCAGGTGCAATATGCCGGCCAGAAGGTCGAGGAGCAGCCGGTCAAGGCGCTGTTCCGTGATCCGCATCATCCCTATACGGCGGCACTCCTTTCGGCTCTGCCGGAGCGTGCCATCGTCGGCCAGCGCCTGCCGTCGATCGCCGGTGTCGTGCCCGGTCAGCATGACCGCCCCACGGGCTGTCTTTTCGCCCCCCGCTGTTCGTTTGCGACGCCCGATTGCGATCGCGGCGTCAAGCGCCAGGGCGTCGAACTGGGCGTGACGCTCTGCAACTATCCGCTGGAACACGGCAAACCGCTCGGTCATCCAGGTCTTGTCGCCACGCAAACAGCAGGAGGTGCCGCATGACCGGCGCTGTTCTCGAAGGGCGCGATCTCGCCCGTTTCTACACCGTCAAGCGCGGCAGCTTCAAACCAGAGGCGACCGTCAAGGCGCTGAACGGCGTCAGCTTCAGCCTGCAGTCAGGCCGCACGCTCGCCGTTGTCGGCGAATCCGGTTGCGGCAAGTCGACGCTCGCCCGCCTGGTGACGATGATCGAACATCCGACCTCGGGTGAATTGCTGATCGACGGCAAGCCGGCGAAGATTGGCGATCGCAGCCTGCGCAGCGCCGTGCAGATCGTCTTCCAGAACCCTTATGGCTCGCTCAACCCGCGCCAGAAGGTCGGCTCCATCCTCGAGGAGCCGCTGAAGATCAACACCGATGACGATGCCGCCACCCGCCGCGGCAAGGCCGAGGCCATGATGGCGCGTGTCGGCCTGCGTCCGGAACATTACGACCGCTATCCGCACATGTTCTCCGGCGGCCAGCGCCAGCGCATCGCCATTGCCCGCGCCCTGATGCTGAAGCCGAAGGTGCTGGTGCTGGACGAGCCGGTTTCGGCGCTTGATCTCTCGATCCAGGCACAGGTGCTGAACCTCTTGATGGACCTGCAGAAGGAGATGGGTCTTGCCTATCTCTTTATCTCGCATGGTCTCTCGGTGGTTCGTCATATCGCCGACGACGTGATGGTGATGTATCTCGGCCGCCCGGTGGAAACCGGCACGGCGGAAGAGGTCTTCACCCGCCCGCGCCATCCCTATACGGCAGCCCTTCTGTCGGCGACGCCGATCGCCGATCCCGATCGCGCGAAGAACCGCATCCGCCTGCAGGGAGAGCTGCCATCGCCGCTCAACCCGCCGACCGGCTGTCACTTCAACCCGCGCTGCTGGCGCGCGCAGGATAAATGCCGTCAGGTCACGCCGGAACTGACGGGCGAGGGGACGCACAAGTTTTCTTGCTTCTTCCCGCTGGATTGATCCAAGTTGCGAATCGGGCATGTCCGGCGGGGCCGGGCGCGCCTGCTTCATGTCTACTCAGTCAGGGCGAATTCAATGAGCGATAATCCAGAAACTTCCCTCGCCATCATCGTCATGGGCGTCAGCGGCAGCGGTAAATCCTCGATCGGCGAGAAGATGGCGGCCCGGTTGAATATTCATTACGTCGAGGGTGACGCCCTGCATCCCGCGGCCAATGTCGAGAAGATGAGCAAGGGCATCCCGCTGACGGACGAGGACCGCTGGCCCTGGCTCGATGTTATCGGTCAGCAGATCTCGGCAAGTCTTGCAAAAGGCGAAGGCATCGCCGTTACCTGCTCGGCATTGAAACGTGTCTATCGCGCGCGACTGCGAACCGCCGCCGCCGGGCACCTCTATTTCATCTATCTCGACGGCTCGAAGGAGCTACTGGCCAAGCGCATGGGCGAGCGCAAGGGCCATTTCATGCCGGCATCGCTGCTGGAGAGCCAGTTCCAGACGCTGGAAGTGCCGACAGGCGAGCCCGGCGTCGTCACGGTCAATATCGACGATACGATCGATGGCATTGTCGAGGCTGCGCTCAAGGGCCTCGCCGCGATCCGCTGAAGCCTTGCAATATCAGGGCGCGAAGCGATCCGGCGCATAGGCCGAAATATCGATGAAAGGCGTCTCGCCGGTGATCAGCTCGGCAAGCACGCGGCCAGTCACCGGCCCGAGCGTCAGGCCGTGATGGGCATGGCCGAAGGCGAACCACAGGCCATTGTGACGTGGCGCCTTGCCGATGATCGGCATCATGTCCGGCGTGCAGGGGCGGGCGCCCATCCAGGGTTCCGGATCGAGCCGCTCGCCAAGCGGAAAGACGGTTCGGGCGACGGCTTCGGCACGGTCGAGCTGCACCGGCGTCTTCGGCGCGTCGCGCAGCGCAAATTCGGCTCCGGTCGTCAACCGGATACCCCGGCTCATTGGCGCCATCAGGTAGCCGCGCTCCGCATCCAGTATCCAGTTGTTAAGGATGGCATTGCCCTCGACGGCGTAATGCATGTGATAGCCGCGCTTGACGCCGAGCGGGAAGGCGTAGCCAAAACGCTTCGTCACCTGGTCCGCCCAGGGGCCGAGCGCAACGACGACATCCTCGGCTTCGATCGAGCCCTCCGCCGTCACCATTTTCCAGCTTGAGCCGGACAGGCCGAGCGAGACGGCGTCGCCAGTCGTCACGCGGCCGCCGATGCTTTCGAAATAGCTGCGATATGCGGCGGTCAAGCCGTGCGGGTCGAGCACCGACCACGGATCGCGCCAGCGCAGGGCGCCCGCGAAACGGTCCTTGAGATGCGGTTCCGATGTTGCGACGTCGGCGCCGGTCAGAGCGTCGGAGGCGATGCCGAATTCACGATTGAGACGCTCGGCCTCGGCGAATTCCGCATCGCGTTTCTCGTTCGAGCGATAAAGCTCGATCCAGCCGTCCTTGCGGATCAGTTCTCCGGCATGGGAAGCTTCGATGAGGTCGTTATGCTCACTGATCGAATGGGCGATCAGCGGCGCATAGGCGCGCGAGATCATCTCATGGCGCTTGGTATTGGAGTTCCACCAGTAGCGGGCGAGGAAGGCGATCTGCGCCGGCAGCGCCTTGAGGTGATAATGCGCGTCGACGCGATTGTTGAAGGCATAGCGCAGCAGCAGGCCGAATTGCTGCGGAAAGCCGTAGGGAACGACGCCCTCGCGCTGGATCAGGCCGGCATTGCCGAAGGAGGTTTCCTGACCGGGCGGTTTGCGGTCGACGAGGGTGACCTGGCGTCCGCGCCGCTGGAGGTGGATGGCTGTCGATACGCCGACAATGCCCGCGCCGAGCACGATTGCGTCTTTTGTCATGATCCCCTGCTATCCGCATGCTTGTTTTTCTGCGCCCGATCCCGAAAGACGCTCAGCCCCTTCCGGGATCATGCTTCAAGCACCGAAAATGCCTGCCAAAATGCTGCGGTGCAAATGAAAAATGCGGTCACGCCATGGCCTGATCCAGAGCCGCATTCTCGGCGCGAATGCGTATCGTCAGGATGGCGGCGTTGAGCAGCGAGAAGACGACGGCATGGAGTGGCAGGCCGAAGGCAAGCGGCAATACGGCGATCTCGCCGACCACCACCGCATAGTTCGGGTGGCTGAGAAAGCAGTAGGGTCCGCTTTCCACCAGAGGTGCTCCCGGCAATATGATGATCCGGGTGGTCCAGCGACCCTTCAGCGTTGCCAGCACCCAGACGCGCAAGCCCTGCAACACCATGAAGATGACGAACCAGACGGCGACGACCGGCCGCCCGGTGGCGAGAAGCCACAGGCTGACGAGCCAGGCGGCATGCATCGCCACCATATAGGGATAGTGCCCCGGCGCGATCTCCCGGCCGCCTTGTGCGAGAAGGGCCGCGGTGTTGCGCCGGGCAAGGATCAGTTCGGCAAGCCGCTGCAGGGTGACGAAGGTCAGAAGTGCTATCGACGGCCAGAGCATCAGGCGACCCTCTTCAGCGTGATGCAGCTTGCGGTGAAGCCCGGACCCATGGCGACCATGGCCGAGCGGCTTGGCAGGCCGGCAAGGATGGCGCGCTCCAGCACGAAGAGGACTGTTGGCGACGACATGTTGCCATAGCTGCTGACCACTTCGCGCTCGATATCGAGCGAGCCCGGTTCGAGGCCGAAGGCCGTCTCCAGCGCCTGCAGCACCTTGGTGCCGCCGGGATGGCAGATGAAGCGGTCGATATCCGAGATATCAAGGCCGGCGCGCTCGAGAATGCCGGCGACGGCGGGCTTGATGTTCGCCTCGGCAAAAGGCGGCAGCGATTGTTCCAGGATGATGCCGAAGCCGGTGTCGTCGATCTTCCAGCCCATGATGCCGAGCGTATCGGGGAAGAGATGTTCCCCGGTCGATTCGATCTCGGCGAGACCCTCTTTGCCGGTCCGCAGGATGCAGGCGGCCGCGCCATCGCCGAACAGCGCCGTGGCGATGATGTTCGGCCGCGTCAGCTCGTCCAGCCGGAAGGCGAGGGAGCAGAGTTCGATGGAGACGAAGAGCACGACGGCGCCTGGGCGGCTCTTCGCCATACGCGAGGCGATGGCAAGGCCGGAGACGCCGGCCGCGCAACCCAGCCCGAAGACCGGTACGCGTTCGATATCGGAACGGAAGCCTATTTCGCGGGCGAGCCGCGCCTCCAGGCTCGGCGTCGCGAAGCCGGTCGAGGATACGGTAACGATGCAATCGACCTCTTCAGCCCGAAGACCGGCGCGTTCCAGCGCCTTGGTGGTGGTCTCCTTGAAGAGCTGACTTGCGACTTCGGCATAGGCTTCCATGCGGTCCTGCCAGCCGTGGGGTTGTTCGAACCAGGCGAGCGGACGGGCGGCATGGCGCTTGCGGATGCCGGCGCTTTCGAACACGCGGGCAAGATGCTTGAAATCGCGGAACCGGTCGGAAAACAGGCGACCTGCGGTCTCGGCGGCTTCCGATTGGTGGATGATATTGTCCGGTGTGGCAACGGCCAGACTGACAAGCTTGACGGTATCGATCACTTGCTGCTCCTTAGCGACCCTCGGCGGGTACGCAGGAGGAAACACGCCATCGTCAGCAATTATTCGGAACGCTAGCTGTCACGAAGGAGTGATGGCCCGGAGGCCAATCCGGTCGTGCGAAAAAATATCGGACGGCGGCGAATAAAATGAACGGATGGCGTGTTCTCCCATCGCAACGTTCATTTTGCCAAGGAGCAATCCCATGACCACCACCGCTTTCCGCCTGGCCTCGGCCGCACTCGGCGCCTGCCTTACCCTTAGTGCTTTCGCTGTTCCGGTCTTCGCGGCTGGCGACGATTCGAGTGCGACGCCGACCTGCAAGAAGGGCGAGATCTACGACCAGAAGACCAAGAAATGCATGAAGCAGCAGGGCGCCAACGTCACCGACGAAAACCGCGCCGACTATGCCTATTCGCTGGCCAAGAAGGATCATCGCTATGAAGAAGCGCTGGCGGTCCTCGACACGTTGCAGAACCCGAACACGGCGGAAGCGCTGAACTATCGCGGCTATGTCACCCGCAAGCTCGGCCGCACGGATGAAGGCATTTCCTTCTATAAGAAGTCCGTCGCCATGGACCCGAAATACACGCTGGTTCGCGAATATCTCGGCGAAGCCTATGTCATCAAGGGCCAGATCGACCTCGCCAAGGACCAGCTCAGCACCATCAAGGCGCTCTGTGGCAATACGAGCTGTGAAGAATATCAGGATCTGAACGAGGCCATCCAGAATCCGTCGAGCCTCTGATTTCGGGCTAAACTCAGATGACCGGCATAAGCAGTGAGTATTGAGAGGGATATCCGGGTGTCAGTCGCTCATTCCACGATTTCTGCTTATAGTCGGGCAAGATCGGAGCCGTCGGCAAGGCCGGTGGTTCCCAAGGACGAGAACCTCGCGGAGGGTGCCATAGCGAGCGAAGAGGATATCAGGACGGGTCTGTCGCAGCATCTGACGCGGCTCTGGCGCTATGCCGTCGTGTTGTCGCACCAGCGCGACGTGGCGGATGATCTGGTGCAGGCAACCTGCGTCAGGGCGCTGGAGCGCGCGCATCAGTTCATCGCCGGTACGCGGCTCGACCGCTGGCTGTTTTCGATCCTGCACTCGATCTGGCTGAACGAGATCCGGTCTCGCCGGGTGCGCATGGGTCAGGGTTTCGTCGATGCCGACCAGGCGCTGGTCTTCGACGGCGCGCGCGAGACGGAGACGCATATTTTGGCCGGTCAGGTGCTGAAACAGGTGCAGGCGCTGCCGGAAGCGCAGCGCACCGTCGTTTTCCTCGCCTATGTCGAAGGACTGTCCTATCGCGAAGTGGCGGAGGTTCTGGATGTGCCGATCGGAACGGTGATGAGCCGGCTGGCGGCGGCGCGGGCGAAGCTCGCGGATGGCATGGGGTCGACGGACGGGGCACGGCTCGGGGATGGGCGACTGGGGAACGGATATGAGTGAACAGGACAACAGAAACATGCCCTCGGACGAACAGCTCACCGCCTTCATCGACGGCGAACTGGAGGCTGCCGAGCATGACAGGATCGAAAGGCTGATCGAAAGCGACGCCAAGGTGGCGGAGCGCTTCGATTTCCTGTCGCGCGGCGATCTGCCCTTCCATGAGGCGTTCGAGCCGCTGCTTGCCGCTGCCCCGCGAGCCAAGCTGGACGCGATGCTTGCCGCAATCCCTTCTTCCAGGGAGCAGACGAAAGCTGCTTCCGGCATCGGCCGCCGTGGCTTCCTGGCCGCGACTGCCGCCTGCCTGGTTGCAGGCGTCGCCATCGATCGTGCGGCGATCGGCATCAGCCATCGCCTCGCCAAGCCGGACGAGGGAAGCGAATGGCGCGCCGTCGTTGCAGAATATCTTTCCCTCTATACGCCGGATACGCTGAGCGGACCGGCTGGCGATCGGACTGAGCAGGTTGCGCAATTGAACGAGGTCGGCGCGAAGGTGGGTCTCGCTCTGACGCCCGAAGCCGTTGCGATCCCGGGTGTCAATTTCAAACGTGCTCAATTGCTGAACTATGACGACAAGCCTTTGGCGCAGATCGCTTATCTCGATCCCGAGAGCGGTCCGATGGCGCTTTGCATCACCCCCTCGACCTCGGGTGCTTCCGCCCCTGACATGGAAAACCGCCGCGGCATGAATGTCGTCTATTGGTCGGACGCCGCTCACGCCTTCATGCTGATCGGGCATTTGCCGATCGACCGGATGAAGGCGCTTGCGGATGACATCAGGGGCAGACTGACGGCTTGAGATTTACCCCCGCCTGTGGTGAAGAGCTGCCCATCAGCGCGAGCAGCAGTTTTGCGCTGATGTTTAATCGCAAGAATCCGGGACGCCTATCCTATGATCTGACGCGGAAGCACGAGGTCGGAAACCTTGTAGATGTGAAATTCGCTTTTCGAGACGGCATCCAGCTTCTTGAATTTTTCCACGAAAGCCGGATCGGAAAAGAATTCGTCGACATTGTTCTCGTCGCGGATCGCCTCGATGTTCACGACGGTTTGGCCGTCCGTGCTTTTCGACAGGTTACTCCATAGAAATCCTTCCTTCCGTTCGGCGACATAGTGCACGACGTCCTGGATGATTTTGAATGCTTCTTCCTGCTTGCCCGGATGGGCATGAATGACGTTCACGACGAACACGGTGGGCTGGGGGGCGAATTCGAATTCGGCTTTTGGGGGATGGGTCACGCGATCTCCGTTCAAAAGATATCCGGCGGAATTTGCCGGCGTTGGGAGAGATAGTCCGCGACACAGGCCGAAAAAACGGGCTACAAATCCGCAGATAACGGACCTTGACGTCCGCAATTGGATTTCTCGCCATGGACAATATCGCTGCGTTGAATGTGTTCGTGATTGCGGCGGAAACCCGTAGTTTCGTCCGCGCCGGAGAGGCGCTCGGCGTTTCATCGTCCGCCATCGGCAAGACCATGGCCCGTCTGGAGAAAAGACTTGGCGTGCGCCTGTTTCACCGAAACACCCGCAACATCGCGATCACGGCTGAGGGCATCATGTTCCTGGAGCGTTGCAGGCGAATTTTCTCCGAGATTGAAGCCGCGGAACAGGAGCTGTCGCAAACCATCGCCGCGCCGCGTGGCTGGCTCCGCGTGAGCCTGCCCCTTGCTGGCATGCTTTTCATGCCGACGATCACCAAGTTCATGCAGGCGTTCCCGGACGTGATGATCGACCTGGATTTCACCGATCGGCTGGTCGATGTGATCGAAGAGGGGTTCGACGCAGTGGTTCGAACGGGCGAAATTAACGACAGTCGCCTGATGGTGCGCACATTGGGGAGGTTTTCCCACCGCATTGTCGGGTCGAAGGAATATTTCGACCGCTTCGGAACTCCCAAAAAGCCGGAGGATCTCTCCGCGCACCTGTGTCTTCACCACAAATATCCGTCGACCGGCAAGCTGGAACGCTGGCCGCTGCGCTACGATGCTAGGGCCGGGAAGCTGGAACTGCCTGTATCGTCGATGGCAAGCACGCTCGAGCCGCTGATCAGCATGGCCGAGGCTGGGCTCGGTATTGCCTGCCTGCCGCTCTTTACCATCGACGGACAGATTGCCGATGGAAAGCTCGTCTCCGTTCTGGCTGACCATGTCGAGGATGTCGGCGAATTTCGCGTCCTCTGGCCGTCGAGCCGTCAACTGTCGCCAAAAATACAAGCCTTTGTAAAGTTCATGGCGGACAATCTGTTTCGTCCCTGATAGCCACTATTTCAGGCCATTGGGACAACTGATCGCAGTTGCGATTGAACAGCTAAAATCGCGCTTTTCAAAAAGAATTTGGCGAAAACTGTTCCTGCTGGTATTCTCCGCCCAACGAAAATCAAATGAGCGCCTGCTGCATGCCTGTCGGCCTTGCGCGGCGCGGTGGAAAAGATACGTGAGTGACCCCGACAGCGGCACAGCGCCGCAAGCAGACGGGGCGTCGGTAGCAGAGCGCAGGAAGGGTAAATCCTCCCGGCGCGCTAAGCGTAAGCGTGGCGGTCAACCCCGTCCGAGCGCTTTGTCTGCGGAGGCCAATCAGACCGGCAAGTCCGGCCCGGTGGCGACACGCCCAACAGATCAGGACGCCGGTTTTCCGGCCAAGAAGCGCAAGCGCAGACGCCGTTCTCGTGGCGGAGCGCAGAATTCTTCACCGACACAGCAACCACAGGCTTCCACGGCGCCGGACCATCGTGCCGCGGGTGAGCATGGTCACGCCTCGTCGAACAAGAGTGGCAAGAACAGGCGCAAGCACCGCAGCAAGCGCGGCCTGCAGGGGAGGCCGCTGGCGCATGAGAAGACGGCGCAGCTCGTCGCTCCCGCCGTCGCCATTGCCGCTGAGCGCGCTCCTGCCCACAGCGATCAGCGGCATCCGCAGCGCCGCGATGGCCCCACGCCGCAACATCAGGCTGACAGCGATTCCCGCCCGCTGGACCTTTATGCCGCGCTCGACCTCGGCACCAACAATTGCCGCCTGCTGATTGCCCAGCCGACGCGGCCTGGTCAGTTCCGCGTCGTCGATGCCTTTTCGCGCATCGTTCGTCTCGGCGAGGGGCTCGGCGCCAGCGGCCGATTGTCGGGCGACGCCATGGACAGGGCCGTCGAGGCCCTGCGTATCTGCGCCGCCAAGCTGAAAACCCGCGAGATCCGCCGCATGCGGCTGATCGCGACCGAAGCCTGCCGCGCGGCGGAAAATGGCGAGGTCTTCCTCGCCCGCGTCATTGAAGAAACCGGCCTGCAGCTCGAAATCATCGATCGCGAGACCGAAGCGCGGCTTGCCGTTTCCGGCTGCTCGTCGCTGGTCGGTCCAGAGGCGCGCTCGGTCGTGCTGTTCGATATTGGCGGCGGCTCCTCGGAAATCGCCATCATCCGTATCGGTGAAAACCGCTCCAGCCGGCTTGCCAACCACATCACCCACTGGACCTCGCTGCCCGTCGGCGTGGTTACGCTCTCCGAACGTCATGGCGGCCGCGACGTCACGCCGGACCTGTTCGAGGCCATGGTGCGCGAAGTCGAGGGCATGCTCGAACGCTTCGATTGCCCGCCGGTTCAGGGGGCTACGCGCGACAGCGACGATTTCCATCTGATCGGCACCTCCGGCACGGTGACGACGCTAGCCGGCGTCCATCTCGACCTGCCGCGCTACGACCGGCGCAGGGTTGATGGCGTCTGGCTGTCGGACGATGAAGTCACCGCGATGCAGGCCAAGCTGCTCTCCTGGGATTTCGCCGGCCGCGCCGCCAATCCCTGCATCGGGCCGGACCGCGCCGATCTGGTGCTGGCGGGCTGCGCCATTCTGGAGGCGATCCGTCGCCGCTGGCCGAGCCCGCGCATGCGTGTCGCCGATCGTGGCCTGCGTGAAGGGCTGCTCACCGATATGATGGCGGATGATGGTGTGTGGCGGCGTGGCCGTTCGCGCCGCAGCCATAGACCGAGGGATATGAAGGGACCACAGGCATGACAAAGCCAACGATCGCCGGCAACCGCACCGGCCGAAAGCTCGGCCAGCGTGTGAAGAACAAGAAGATGAAGGCCTCCTCGCGGCAGTGGCTGCATCGGCACATCAACGATCCCTATGTGCAGCGTGCCCAGCTCGAAGGCTATCGCGCCCGCGCCGCTTTCAAGCTGCTGGAGATCGACGAGAAGCATGGGATCTTGAAGGGTGCGCGGCGCATCATCGATCTGGGTGCTGCGCCGGGAAGCTGGTCGCAGATCGCTGCCAAGGTGACCGGATCGACGGAAGATGATATCCGCGTCGCGGCCATCGACTTTCTCGAAATGGCGCATCTGCCGGGCGTTACCATCCTTCACCTCGACTTTCTGGAGCCGGATGCACCGCAGCGGCTGGTCGAGGCGGTCGGCGGCGAGCCGGATCTCGTCCTTTCGGATATGGCCGCGCCGACAACGGGTCATCACCGCACCGATCATCTGCGAACCATGCATCTTTGCGAAGTCGCTGCGTATTTTGCCGTCGAAGTTCTGGCTGAAGGCGGACATTTCCTCGCCAAGACCTTCCAGGGCGGCACGGAACGCGACCTCCTGAACATGCTGAAGCAGAATTTCCGCCAGGTCGTTCATGTAAAGCCGGGTGCATCCAGGGCGGAATCGGTCGAAATGTTCCTGCTGGCAAAAGGCTTCAAGGGGCGCAATGTCGATCACGGCACAATAAGCGCTTGATTTAGCAGTCGCTTTTGGTCGATGATGTGGTCCCCTCGATACTGAAGGCGGCACATCATCACCATGCTTCTTTACGTCACGCTCGGTTCCAACGACATTCCGCGTGCCCGCGGCTTCTATGACGCGGTGCTGCCTATCCTTGGTTACCGGCGCCAACGCGAATCGGATGAGGAAATCGGCTATGCCGCCGATGGCGATGTCCGCTGCAGGTTCTGGGTGGTGATCCCCTATGATCATCGTCCCGCGACGATCGGTAACGGCTCGATGGTTGCCCTGCACGCGGAAAGTCGCGCCGATGTCGACGCTTTTCACGCCGCAGCCCTTGCCCATGGTGGCAGCGATGAGGGCAAGCCCGGCCTGCGCTCTTTCCACGCCAATTTCTATGCGGCTTACGTGCGCGATCCCGACGGCAACAAGCTCAGCGCTGTCTGCGAGAAGCCTGAGTAGGTCCCCGCTATCCAGCTACTTTACCACCGACTCCTGCGGCTGCGTCGCCGTTACGCGCTGCAGCCCGGCCTTGTGGCCGGAGACCATGGCGCCCGCGTTGCGGTCCATGCGGATGAAGGGAATGGTCGCTAGCACGGTCAGGATCGAGATGCTGAAGAAGGCGATGTGGAAGTCGCGGACCTGCAGCTCGGCACCGCTAAAGAAGGTCGAAGTCTCCAGGATCATCGCGGCAACCGCAACGCCCAGCGCCATGCTGATCTGCTGCATGACCGAACTCATCGACGTTGCCTGGCTGGCCTGCTTGTCGCTGACGTCGGCGAAAGCGAGCGCGTTGATGCCGGTAAAGAAGAAAGAGCGCGAGAAGCCGCCGACCAGCAGAACGCCGATGATGACGAGATGCGATGTCGATGGCTCGAACAGGCCGGTGCAGATCGTCGTCACCGTGGTGACGCCGGCAGCCGATAGCAACGCGGTCTTGAAGCCGACGGCGGTAAAGACGCGGCGCGCGATGAACTTGGTGGTGATCGCGCCGATGGCGCCGGCAAAGGTGATCAGGCCCGACTGGAACGGATTGAGGCCGAAGCCGAGCTGCAACATCAGCGGTATCAGGAACGGCATGGCGCCGATGCAGATGCGAAACAGCGTGCCGCCGGTAACGGAAGCGCGGAAGGTGGCGTTCTTCAGCAGGGTCAGGTTGAGGATAGGCGCCGGGTGACGGCGCGCATGGCCGACATAGAGAAAGCCGCAGACGAAGCCGATGGTGATGGCCGAGATGCCGATTACTGGCGGCAGCGCCGGCAGGCTGATGACCGACATGCCGAAGACGACGCCGGCCGCCGCGAAGGACGTCAGCAGGAAGCCGACGAAATCAAGCTTCGGCGGCCTCGTCGCCTCTACCTCCGGCAGGAAGATCGACGACAGGATAATCCCGAGAATACCCACGGGAACGTTGATCAGGAAGATCCAGTGCCAGGACGCATAGGTGGTGATGAAGCCGCCGAGCGGCGGGCCGGCCAGCGGTCCGACAAGGGCTGGAATGGACAGCAGCGCCATGGCGGAGACCAGGTCGCTCTTCTGCGTCGTGCGCACCAGAACCAGACGTCCGACCGGCGTCATCATCGAGCCGCCGACACCCTGCAGGAAGCGGGCGGCGACGAATTCCAGGAGGCCGCCCGAGGCGGCGCATAGGATCGAGCCGACGACGAAGATGCAGATGGCAATTCGGAAGATGTTCTTCGCCCCGAAGCGATCCGCCATCCAGCCGCTAATCGGGATGAACACCGCAAGCGACACCATGTAGGAGGTCAGCGCCAGCTTGAGCGTAATCGGGCCGACATGGAGATCATTCGCAATGGCCGGCAGGGCGGTTGCGATCACCGTGGAATCCATCTGTTCCATGAACAGCGCAACGGCAAGGATCAGGGGAACGATGCGATTCATAGGCGGATGCCTTGGTGGGTCGTGTCTTCGGGAAAGGGTCCGCCTGGGGCGGACATCCGCTCTGTAGTCCTATGTGCTGCCTCTGCCAATCCCCGAATCTACCGCGTGGCCTCCCGGGCATCACGTCTTCGTGATGCTTGATATGGCCCGGTATAGGTTACCAGGTTTGACATATGCTAAGCGCATGTAAATGCTAAACGCATAAAACGTCATCCGGTCTATTAGCGGATTTGGCTGGACATGTCATGGCTAAATTACCGGCCGTGAAAGATCGTGTTCCAGCCTGCCATGGCCGATGACGGTGACAGGCGTGGCTTACGCTGCCACCATTGGAGAGAATGAAATCATGAGTGTTGTTCTGCCGCCTGAAATTCACCAGTTCAAGCTGGGATCCTGCACTGTCACCGTCGTCAAGGATGGTGCGAATGTCATGGATAACCCTTGGGAAACCTTCGGCTCGAACCAGGCGCCGGATACGGTACGCAAGCTTCTGGCGCAGAGCTTCCTGCCGACCGAGAAACTCGTCAACAGCTATGCGCCCGCCATCATCGACACCGGCTCCGACCTCATAGTCGTCGATACCGGCTTCGGCGCTGCCGGCCGCGTTCGTGGTCTGGGCCGTTTTCGCGAAGGCCTGAAGGCCGCCGGCTATACGGCGGACCAGGTGACCGTCGTTGCCCTGACGCATCTGCATGGCGACCATGTCGGCGGGCTGCTGGAGGATAGCGCTCCGGCCTTCCCGAATGCCCGCTATGTCACCGGCGAGATCGAATACGGCTTCTGGACCGACAAGGCCCGCGAAGGAACGCCGGCCGAAGGCGGCCACAAGGCGGTGCTTGCCAATGTCGTGCCCTTTGCCGAAAAGATGACCTTCCTCAAGGAGGGCGACCAGATCGTCGGCGGTATGACCGCGATGCTCGCTCCGGGCCACACGCCCGGCCATCTCGTCTTTCACCTTGAATCGGATGGCAAGCAACTGGTGATGACCGGTGATACGGCCAACCACTATATCCTGTCGCTCGGGCGCCCGGACTGGGAAGTCCGCTTCGATGCCGACAAGGCCCAGGCCGCCAGGACCCGCCGCCGGGTCTTCGACATGATCGCCACCGACCGCATCCCTTTCCTCGGCTTCCACATGCCGTTCCCGGCCGTCGGCTTCGTCGAGAAGCAGCCGGAAGGTTTCCGCTATGTGCCGAAGACCTATCAGTTCGACCTGTGAGAGCAGACTGCGCAGGGAGGACGAGAAACGCATTCTGAGACTGGCTATGCATTTGCGCTCGGGCTGGCCTGCGGCTGTCCAGCGCTTTTTACTATTCCCTTCCTGTCATAGACGTGTTACCAGCCCTCGCCAACTTCCAAGCAACACTTGCAAGATCGCCCGGTAGACGATTCGTTCCGGAGCTGTCCTGTTTTTTAAAGACGAAGGAATTGGCAATGGCACGCATTATTGAAACGTCAACCGGTTTAGACGCCCTTACCTTTGACGACGTGCTCCTGCAGCCGGGACACTCCGAGGTCATGCCCGGCCAGACGAATATCGCCACCCGCATCGCCCAGGACATCGAACTCAACCTGCCGATCATGTCGGCCGCCATGGACACGGTGACGGAAGGCCGTCTTGCCATCGCCATGGCCCAGGCCGGCGGCCTCGGCGTTATCCACCGCAATCTGACCCCCGTTCAGCAGGCCGAAGAGGTCCGCCAGGTCAAGAAGTTCGAAAGCGGCATGGTGGTCAATCCGGTTACCATCGGCCCCGACGCGACGCTGGCCGAAGCGCTCGGCCTGATGAAGGCCCACGGCATTTCCGGCATCCCTGTCGTCGAGACGTCGCAGCGACTGGTCGGCATCCTCACCAACCGCGACGTCCGCTTCGCTTCCAATCCGGATCAGAAGATCCATGAGCTGATGACCCACGAAAACCTGATCACGGTTGCCGACGGCGTGCAGCAGCAGGAGGCCAAGCGCCTGCTGCATACGCATCGCATCGAGAAACTGCTGGTCGTTGACGGCGAAGGCCGTCTCATCGGCCTGATCACCGTCAAGGACATCGAAAAGTCGCAGCTCAACCCGAATGCCTCCAAGGATGCGCAGGGCCGCCTTCGTGCCGCCGCCGCCATCAGCGTTGGTGACGACGGCTTCGAGCGCGCCGAACGCCTGATCGAGGCCGGCGTCGACCTCCTGGTCGTCGATACCGCCCATGGCCATTCGCAGCGCGTCCTCGACGCGGTCACCCGCGTCAAGAAGCTCACCAACTCGGTTCGCATCATGGCAGGCAACGTCGCCACCTATGACGGCACGCGGGCGCTGATCGATGCTGGCGCCGACGCCGTCAAGGTCGGCATCGGCCCCGGCTCCATCTGCACGACCCGTATCGTCGCCGGCGTCGGCGTGCCGCAGCTTGCGGCCATCATGTCGGCGGTCCAGGCCGCGCAGGATCAGAACATCCCGGTCATCGCCGATGGCGGCATCAAGTTCTCCGGCGATCTGGCCAAGGCCATCGCCGCCGGCGCATCGGCCGCCATGGTCGGCTCGCTGCTGGCCGGCACGGATGAAAGCCCTGGTGAGGTCTATCTTTATCAGGGCCGCTCCTTCAAGGCCTATCGTGGCATGGGCTCCGTCGGTGCCATGGCGCGCGGCTCGGCCGATCGTTATTTCCAGGCGGAAGTGCGCGACACGCTGAAGCTGGTGCCGGAAGGCATCGAAGGCCAGGTGCCTTACAAGGGTCCGGTCTCGGGCGTGCTGCACCAGCTCGCAGGCGGCCTCAAGGCGGCCATGGGCTATGTCGGCGGCGCCGATCTCAAGGATTTCCAGGAGCGCGCCACCTTCGTGCGCATCTCCGGTGCTGGTCTTCGCGAAAGCCATGCCCATGACGTTACCATAACCCGCGAAAGCCCGAACTATCCGGGCTCCGGCGGCTGATCGATGCGGAATGGCGCTGAAGGCAATGTCAGGTCCCTACAGGGCCTGACGGCGGTCCTCGCCGCCCTGTCCCTGGCGCTGTTCGCCTGGATTTACGCGGGCTTCGTCACCGCCTTTCGCGATGTGGCGGCAGGCCAGCAGATGCTGGATGCGCGCGTCGGCGGCTATGAGGCCGAAGATGTCGTCGCCATGGTGCGCTACCTCAAGGATCATCCCGATCCGGCGGCCGTTCTGCATGGCATGTACCTTGGGCCTGAGCTGGTCTTTCCGCTGGTGCTCGGCGGGCTGCTGTTCTGCCTGCTGCGGCTGGTCGGGCCGGGTGGCACCTTTTTCGGCCGGCCGATCCAGCCTCCCATGATCGTCCTGATCTTCTGCCTGCCGATCGTCTATGGCGCGATGGATTATGCGGAGAATATTGCCGGCCTGTTGCTCTATCCGCCGGCAACGCCGTCGGACGGCACCGTGACGCTGATCTCGAGCCTGCTGCCGACCATCGTGCGGCTGAAGTTCCTGTCGCTTGTCATCACCATCATTCTGCTGGCCCGTTTCGCGATTTTTCGCTACCTGTCTCCCGGCGGAACCAAGTCGTCCTGAGCGGTCGCTTCAGCCGTTTTGAAATCGTAAAGGAGTTGGCGGCGTGACCGGCTATGAAATGTTGTGGCCCATGGTGGCCCATGCGGGGCTTGTCTATATTCTCTACGCACTGTTGGGCCTGCGCCGCCGCAACCTGGTCAAGGCCGGCAAGATCCGGCCGTCGCAATTTCGTGAAAACCATGCCGCAGAGGAGCCGTCCGAGAGCCTGGTGGTGCGCAACAGCATCGCCAACCAGTTCGAACTCCCCGTCCTCTTCCATGCCTGCTGCATCACGCTGTTCATCGCCCAGGCGGATAATCTGCCGGCCGTGATCCTCGCCTGGATCTTCGTCGTCACGCGCTATGCTCACGCCTATGTGCATGTCACCAGCAACAATCTGCGCTATCGCAGCCCGCTCTTCGCCCTTGGCTATACCGTCCTTGCCGGCATGTGGGCTTGGCTCGCCATCTGGATCGCCGTTACGCAGGCCATGCCGGCCTGAGCGGCCCATAGCGTCGCTTTTATGCAAATACAAAGGCCGGAGCATGCTTCGGCCTTTGTCGACTCGCCTGGAGTGCGTTATTACATATCACACGTAAAATTGGATTTTTCCCCTTTACGTCCATTGAGTATGCCTGAGGCATAGCCTGCCCGCGTCTTCGGGCGTCGCTTTTGTGACAATGAAACGGGAAATGCATGAGCCCGGAAAAACCAGCCCGCATCGAATTCCGCAAGCAGCCGAAACAGGAACGCAGCATCCAGCGCGTCGATGTCATTCTGGCGGCCGCAGCGCAGCTTATTGCGGAAAAAGGCGTCAGCGCCATGAAGATGACGGAACTCGCCACCGTGGCGGGCGTGCCGATCGGTTCCGTCTACCAGTATTTTCCCGAAAAGGCGGCGATCGTCACGGCGCTGTTCGATCGCCATGCGCTTCTGGTTCAGCAGAAGACGAAGGAAGTTTTCGTCACCGTCTCATCGCTCGATCATGCCGTCGATCTCGTTTGCGGCATGGTCGACTGGTACTACCGCGAATTCCGAGGTGATCCGACCTATATGGGCGTGTGGCTTGGGACGGAAATGGACGGGGATCTGCTGAAACTCAATATCCAGCACAGCAATCGTGTCGCCGAAATCTTTCTCGAGGGCATCGAGCCTTTTCTCCCGGTCGGCAGTTCCATTGACCTTCAGGCCCGCACGCAGCTTTTCAGTCATCTGATCGGCGCCTCCGTCCGCCTCGCCATCATGAGCGACAAGGTGCTGGCGGTCCGCATGCTCAACGAATTGAAACGGATGATCCGGGCGACGCTGTTTACGGAGCCGGCAGGAGACGGACGGCAGTAGGGTTTTAGCGACCGCCTCAAGCCTTCTTCACCAACCCGGCAGAATATGTCCGGCGCGCAGACGCGGATAGGCGCGCGGAAAGGTCTTCACCTCGCCATCGAGATCATCGTCGATCGCCGCCGGCGTGATGTTGTCGAGACAGGCGGAGATATGGGCGGTGATGGCATTCATCAACGACACCGAAAGGCCCGGTCGCTTCATGATGCCGATTTGCACCGGCGGCAGGGGCGGAAAGCCGTCTGCCTGTGTCAGCACCTTCATGCCGGTGCGCAACGCCGATTCCGGCATGACCGACACCGCCATGCCGGCAAGCACGGCAGATGCGACAACGGTGCAGGACCAGCTGGTGAACAGGACCTGATAGTCGCGGCCGCCGGCATCGAGCGCCGAGCAAGCAAGCTGGCGCCACGGGCAGTCGCGCCGCCCGACAGCGAGCGGAATGGGAGCGTCGTCCTTGAGTGGATGATTGGCCGACCCGACCCAGCACAGCGGCTCGGTCCGCACCACATCCGACATTCTCTCGCGCGGATTATGGGTGACCAGCGCGATATCGAGCTCGCCGCGATGCATGCGCTCGGCGAGATCGACGGAAGGTTCGCAGACGATATAGAGTTCGACATTCGGGTGCGTCTTGGCGAAACGACCGATGATCTCAGGCATATAGCGGTCGGCATAATCGTCGGGCGTGCCGATGCGCAGCGTGCCCTCGAGCCGGTTGTCGTCGAAGGCGGCGATCGCCTCGTTGTTCAGGCGGATGATGCGGCGGGCATAGTTGAGCAGCTTTTCGCCCTCGGCCGTCAGCCGGTTGCCGCGGCCGTCCTTGATGAATAGCTGCTTGCCGACGCGCTCTTCCAGCCGGCGCATCTGCATGGACACCGCCGACTGCGTCTTGAACACCCGGTCGGCCGCCTTGGTGAAGCTGCCGGAATCCACGATGGCGATGAAAGTCTGCAACTGATCGTTATCAAGCGGCGCGGACATGATCTCACCTATAAGAGAGTTTGATGCTTACCATTAGAAACATTCGTTGGACTGATCAATAGGTGTTTGGCATCTTCCTAATGCAAATCAGCATACCAATCGACAGACTTCCTGCTGAATTCCTCCCAGCCAACCCCTTTCCCGCACCACCGGGAAGGGGCTCGGCTAGCGCGTGCCTGAAGGAAAGGACCTTGAAATGCGCACGATAGACCAGACACTACATCTCGGCCACGCAAAGCCGTCGCTGCCCCTGACGGCACGTCTGACGCTTGCTTTCGAAAAGATGGCGTCCGTCTGGCGCGCATATCGCAACCGCCGCGAGATCAATTATCTGCATGAGCTGAACGACAGCCAGCTGATGGACATCGGCCTGACCCGCCAGGACCTCGCATCGGCGCTGACGACCTCGACCTTTTTCGAGGACCCGTCCTGTCAGCTGAGCAATTCGGCGCGTCACCGCGCGCGCCTCTTCGGCCTCGACAGCATTCGCCGCTGACGCCGGCCAACCGTTTCCCCGCAGGGTGATAGCCAATAAGCCCTGCTTCTTGCCCGGTGTTCGGCCTCAGTGCCGACACCGGGTTTTTTCTTTTCCAAGAGCAGCTTCGGGCGACGAAAAAAACAATCGCGGAAATTGCCATGTGTTTCGAACGCCTTATGTTACGACTTGACTAAGAAGCGGAAGGCTATGGCAATGGCGACGGTGATCCTCTTTCATTCCGTTTATGGATTGCGCCCCTTCGAGGAGGAGGCCGTCGAGCGCTTGCAGGCGGCAGGGCACAAGGCCTTCGCGCCCGATCTCTATGACGGCTGGTCCGCCCGCTCGAGCGACGAAGGCTTTAAGCTCAAGGACGAAATCGGCTGGACTACCATTTGCGAGCGTGCGGAATGGGCAATGGCCGGCTTGCCTGCGTCAACCGTCCTGGGCGGATTTTCCATGGGTGCTGCCGTCGCGGCAAGTCTCTGGCCAAAGCGACCGCAGACCGCAGGCATCCTCTTCCTGCACGGTATCGCCGAGATTGCGGGCAATGCCCGTAAAGGCCTGCCCTTGCAGCTTCATCTCGCCGACCCCGACCCTTTCGAGCCGGCGGAGGATGTCGCCGCCTGGTGGTCGGCCGCAGCAGGATCGGGAATCGCGGCCGATATCTTCACCTATCCGGGCGCCGGCCACCTTTATACCGACGCCAGCCTGCCCGACTACGACGCCAAGGCGGCCGATTTGACATGGAACCGTGTCCTCAGCTTCCTAGACGCGATCGATGCGCAGGCTTGAACTGAAAATGGCTGTCGCTTAAATTATCTATCATTCTTCATTCCAACAGGATGTGTGCCGCAATGGATTTCAACCCTACCGCAATGCCTTCCAGCCTTGTTACCGGGGAATTCCGTATCCATGCCTGCATCCATCACACTTTCCAATATTTCGTGGTCCACGCCTGACGGACGGCCGCTTTTTTCCAATCTCGATCTGAGTTTCAGTGCCGAGCGCACCGGCCTTGTCGGCCGCAACGGCGTCGGCAAGACGACGCTTTTGCAGCTCATTGCCGGTGAGCTGCGGCCCCAATCCGGGACTATATCCTTCGCGGGTAGCCTCGGTGTGCTCCGCCAGAGCGTCCAGGTCGCCTCCAACGAAACCATCGCCGATCTCTTTCATGTCAGAGAATCGCTGGCCGTTCTGCAGCGCGCCGAGGCGGGAGAGGCGACGGCCGAGGAGCTAGCATCGGCTGACTGGACGCTGGAAGCGCGCATGGCCTCCGCGCTCGATCGCGCCGGCCTCGATGTGGAGCCTCGGACGCATCTTGCGGCGCTGTCGGGCGGCCAGCGCACGCGCGCCGGCCTTGCCGTGCTGATCTTCACAAACCCCGATTTTCTCATTCTCGACGAGCCGACCAATAACCTGGACCGCGGGGGGCGGGGAGCTGTAATCGAGCTGCTTGCAAGCTGGCGCGGCGGGGCAATCGTCGTCAGCCATGACCGGGAATTGCTCGACACGATGGATGCCATCGTCGAGCTGACCTCGCTCGGCGCCACGCGCTACGGCGGCAACTGGAGCCATTACCGCGAGCGCAAGGCACTCGAACTCGCAGCGGCGGAACACGATCTTGCCGATGCCGAAAAGCGCGTCACTGAAGTTGCCCGCGCTGCGCAGGCAACGGTGGAGCGGCAGGCGCGAAAAGATCGCATGGGCAAGAAGAAGGCCGCCAAGGGTGGCATTCCGCGTATCCTGCTGGGCGGGATGAAGGAACGGAGCGAGATGACGAGCGGAGAAAATGCGCGCCTTGCCGAACGCCAGCGTACCGAGGCACTTGAGGAGGCTGTTGCCGCCCGCCGCCGCATCGAAATCCTCCAGCCCTTGTCGGTCAAGCTCCCATCGACAGGGTTGCCGGCCAACAAGATCGTTCTGAAGATCGACGGCGTGACCGCAGGCTACCAGCAGAACCAGCCGGTTATCTGCGATTTGTCCCTCGACATCACAGGGCCGGAGCGGATCGCCGTCACCGGCGCGAATGGTTCGGGCAAGACGACGTTGCTGGCGCTGATCTCGGGAGAACTGAAGCCGTGGGCGGGGACGGTGCGTGTCATGACCACGTTTTCCATGCTCGATCAACGGGTCAGCCTCCTCGATCCGTCTGTCTCGATCCGCGATAACTTCCGGCGGATAAACCCGCTGGCGGATGAAAACGCCTGCCGCGCCGCCCTTGCCCGGTTCATGTTCAGGGCGGATGCCGCACTTCAGTCTGTCTCCACGCTCAGCGGCGGGCAATTGCTGCGCGCCGGCCTTGCCTGTGTCCTCGGCGGCCCGACACCGCCCCCGCTGCTGATCCTCGACGAACCGACAAACCATCTCGACATCGATTCCATCGCCGCGGTCGAGGCTGGGCTACGCGCCTATGACGGCGCGCTTCTGGTCGTCAGTCATGACGAGGTTTTTCTGGAGGAGATCGGGATTTCACGGCGATTGGAATTGCCTGCGTATTGGGCAGCCGATCGCTTGGACAGGATGAAGGGACAATCTGAAAGCAAGTTTGGCCGCTCAATCAATTTGCCACGACGGAGGCCAATTATCGAAGCTCTCAATCGGCGCCGCGTCACATAAGAGCGTATACAGTGGTTCCGCAGGAAAATCGTTCAATCGAATAACCAGCGCCCCATCACATGGATCGATAGTCGTATAGATGAACTCCACATCACCCGTCTTTTTCCAACGAAGCTTGCGTTGCAGAAAAGACTTTGTGATCATTTCTTCCACCGCGAGAAGGCGTATGGCAACCTAGTTGGTCTTCACGTCTATTTCGGCGTAGGCTTACCTTGCGCCGGTTTATAACTGTCGAAGATCGCTTCCATGTTCTTCTGATAGTTTTTCTGCACGTCCAGGCCGCTGTCGAACATGGCGTTGAACATCTCGGTATAGGCGGCCATATCGACGCCGGGGGCCGCAGGCTTGGCTTTCGGCTCTTCCTTCGGCGGTTCCTGAGCCGGCGAGACGTTGCGCATCATGTCCTGAAAGGCCTTGGCGAAAGGATTGTCGAGGAAGGGATTGGAGACGGCGGGCTTTTCGCGCTCGGCAGGCTGCGAGCCGAACATCAGCTCCATCGCCTGGGTGAAGGGGTTGTCGAAGATGCTCGCCTGCGGCGTCGGCTGCTGCTTGGGCGCAAAACCGATGCTCTGCAGCCAGTTCTGCATCATGTCGCCCATTGCCGTGTTGAGAAAAGGATTGGCCATCTGGGGCATCTGGCCGCTGGTTTCCTTGAACAGGCCGCCCATCAGCGTGTCGGCCATGACGGGCAGCATGCGCTTGTAGATGTCCTGGCCGATGCCGGTCATCTGCGCGGCTTGCGCGGCCACGGCACGCGATACCTCCTTGGAGCCGAACAGGCGCCCCAGTACGTTATTGCCGTCGGCAATGCCTTGCGGCGTGAAGGCCTTGCTCATGTCTTCGAAATATTTGGCATAGTTGCCGGAGGTGATGTCCTGCATCACGCCCATGAAGTTATAGGGGTCGGTCGCACTGCGCTTGAAGCCCGAGGAAAAGGCGGGCATCAGCGCCGCCATCGCCTTGGTCGCCTGCTCCTGCGCGAGGTTGAACTGCTTGGCCATCGCCTCAGTGGCTGCGCCGTTCTGTGCCTGCATCATCATGTCGAAGAGTGGCAGCATCGAAGTTCCTTCCCCCGCAATGAGGCCGCTTCTGAATCAGGCGGCGCTTGATTCAGATAGTATAGCGGGAAAAAAGAGGGCGCATACCGGTTTCTATCGGCCGGTCACCGCGGAATTGGAGCCGGCCCTCAGTATTGATATTCCTCGAAGACCGGTTCAACCGACTGGTTCCAGCGACCGTTATAGAGCATCAGCAGATCGTCGGAGAGCGTGCCCTTTTTGGCGAGCACCTCCTCGAGGGGTGCGAGGAACACGCTTTCGTCCTGGCCGTCGCTGTTCAACCGCGCGCGGCTCTTCAGGCCGCTACGGGAAATGCCGATGACATCGCGGGCGACGTCGAACAGGCCATGGCCCTTGATGGCGGCCTTCAGGCCATGCACGGGCACGATATCGCGCAGCGTGTTGACCTCTTCGAAGGTCCAGTCCTTGGTCAGTTCATCGGCGGCGGCAAGGGCCGCGTCGTCATAGAGCAGACCGACCCAGAAGGCCGGCAGGGCGCAGATGCGCCGCCACGGGCCGCCGTCGGCGCCGCGCATTTCCAGGAAGCGCTTGAGGCGTACGTCCGGAAACAGCGTGGAGAGATGGTTGGTCCAGTCGCCCATGGTCGGTTCCCACTCGGCGATCTCGCCCTTCAGCGCGCCGTTCATGAACTGGCGGAAGGTGACATGGGTACAGTCGTGATAGCGCCCGTCGCGCACGACGAAATACATGGGAATGTCGAGCGCCCATTCGACATAGTCATGGAAGCCGAAATCGTCGCGGAAGGTGAAGTCGAGCAGGCCGCCGCGCTGGTTGTCGGTGTCCTTCCAGATCTCGCCGCGCCAGGAGGAGAGGCCGTTCGGCTTGCCCTCGGTGAAGGGCGAGGAGGCAAACAGCGCCGTCGCCAGCGATTGCAGCTTCATCGACACGCGCATCTTGCGGCGCATGTCTTCTTCGGAGGAGAAGTCGAGGTTCACCTGGATCGTGCAGGTGCGGTACATCATGTCGAGACCTTCCGTGCCGACCTTCGGCATGTAGCGGCTCATGATGTCGTAACGCGATTTCGGCATGCGCGGCGTCTCGGCCAGCGTCCATTTCGGGCTGCCGCCGATGCCGAGGAAGCGGATACCCATCGGCTCGGCGATCTCGCGCAGCGTTGCCAGATGCTGGTTCGATTCCTTGCAGGTCTGGTGAATGGTTTCGAGCGGCGCACCCGAGAGTTCGAACTGGCCGCCGGGCTCGATGGAGATCGCACCCATGCCGGTCGGCTCTGCCAACCCGATGATGTTGTCGCGGTCCAGGATCGGATCCCAGCCGGACTTCGCCTGCAAGCCCTTCAGGAGCGCGGAAATGCTGGCGTCGCCGGCATAGGGCACGGGGCTGTTGTCGGCGCGGAAGAACACGAATTTCTCGTGTTCCGTGCCGATGCGGAACTGCTCCTTCGGCTTGTTGCCGTCGGCCAGATAGGCCGTCATGTCCGAGACCGAGGAGAGCGGGGTCTGGTCGGTGGTATCGCGCGCCATGGTATTACCTTGATCTCGGAAAGAAGCCCGCGCAAGCCGTGGACCTATTGGATGGGTGATTGCAGCGGATTGAGGTACGGTGCAAGTGAATTTCTTTCAATAGCCGTTCAAAAAAATAGGATCATGTATCCGGGGGGGAGGGATGTTCAGATCAATCCCAATCGCCGATCGCCGCCTGGATAACCGCCATGGCAGCCACCGCTGCGGTATCAGCGCGCAATATGCGTGGGCCGAGCGGAATGGCCGTGACGAAATCCAGGCTGCGCAGCAGCGCGCGCTCTTCCTCCGAGAAGCCACCCTCCGGGCCGACCAGCAGCGCCAGGCGCTTCTCCTTGATATCAGCCAGAAGCGGCAGTGGATTCTGCCCGGCGTCGCCCTCGTCGCAATAGATGATGCGGCGGTCCCTTGGCCAGCGTTCGAGAAGATCGGCGAGCTTTACCGGCTCGGCGACATCGGGAATGCCGAGAATGCCGCATTGTTCGGCGGCCTCGATGACATTGGCCCTGACCTTGTCGAGATTGGTGATCTTGCCCTGCACATGTTGAGTCATGACCGGCTGCAACAGGCCGGCGCCCATCTCCACCGCCTTCTGCACGAGATAGTCGAGCCTTCCGACTTTCAGCGGCGCGAAGAGATAGTGAAGATCGGACGGGGCGGGCTGCGGCCGCGTCTCCTCGACCGGCGTCATCAGAATGCGCTTGCGCGAGGGAAAGGAGATGCGTGCTTTCCACTCGCCGTCGCGGCCGTTGAAGATCAACAGCTCCGCGCCGTCCTCCATGCGCAGCACGTTGGCCAGATAGTTGAATTGCTCCTGATCGGCGTCGATGCCGGTATTTGCCTTGATGTCCGAAACCACGAACAGCCGCTGCATGCGGAAATTGGCGCGCATGGGTAACCTCTTAAATGAAGAGCGCGACCATAGCCCAATACACCGTGGCTGCAAGCAGGGCCGAAACCGGCACGGTGATGGCCCAGGCGGCGATAATGGTCATGAAATGCGAGCGGCGCACGAGGCGTCGGCGATGGATCTCGTCGGGATTATGCTCGTCGGCCTCTTCCATGTCGTGCCAGGCAATTCCGGAGGCTTCGGCCTTTTGTCGCATGTAGTCCAGCCGCCGTTTCGAGCGGCTGGTGTACCATTCGCGGAAGAAGCCGACGCCGAAGACCGCGCCGACGGCAATGTGCGTGGAGCTGACGGGCAGGCCGAACCAGGAGGCGACGATGACGGTGAGTGCCGCCGACAATGCCACGCAATAGGCGCGCATCGGGTTGAGCTTGGTGATCTGCGAGCCGATGAGGCGGATCAGGCGCGGGCCGTAAAGCAGGATACCGACAGAAATACCGCAGCCGCCGATCAGCACCACCCAGTAGGGCACGGTCTGGCCGGTGGCGCCGGCGACGATGCTGAGGCCGTCGCCCTGGCGGATGCTGCGCACGATTGCCGCAAGCGGGCCGATGGCGTTGGCAACGTCATTGGCCCCATGCGCAAAGGACATCAGCGCCGCCGAACAGATCAGCGGCAGGCGAAAAAGCTTGCGCAACGCGCTGTTCTTGTTTTCCAGCCCGGCGGACTGCGCCGCCACGAGCGGGCGCGCGCAGAGCCAGGTCACCAGGCCGACGCAGATGCCGATCGCCAGGGTAGGGAGGCCGGCGACCATATCCCTGGAGGCGAGTTGCAGGACAAGATAGGCGGAAAAGGCGCCGGCCATCAGGCCGATGAGAATGGGGATCCAGTATTTGGCCGCGGCAATCTTGTCGCTACGATAGATGATGAAGGTCTTGATGAAAAACAGCATGCTGGCGGCGATCGTGCCACCGAGAAAGGGCGTCACCACCCAGCCTGCGGAGATCGCCGCCAGCACATGCCAGTTGACCATGTCCGGCCCGACGGCGGCGGCGCCCGCGCCCACCACGGCGCCGACGATGGCATGCGTGGTCGAGACCGGCGCTTTCAGCCAGGTGGCTAAATTGATCCAGAGCGCGGCGGCCAGCAGCGCTGCCATCATCAACCAGGCGAGCTTGCCGCTGCTGATGATCCGGTCGGTATCGACGATATGGGTCGAAACGGTCTTGATAACAGGACCGCCCGCGATCGTGGCGCCGAGAATTTCGAAGATGGCGGCCATGACCAGGGCCTGCGTCATGGTGATGGCGCGGGCACCGACCGCCGCGCCGACATTGTTGGCGACGTCCTTGGCGCCGATGTTCATGGCCATGTAGCCTGCAAGCGCCACGGCGGCGATGACCAGCGTCGCACCGGGCCGGTCCAGCACGTAAATGCCGGCAACAAACATGGCGAGGCCAAGGAAGATCAGGCCAAGGCCGGGAGCGATCAGCAGCTTCGTGACATGGTTGGCCGCATCCTCGACATAGGTGAGTTTGTCGAGGTCCTTGTCTAGCGTCCGTTTTGTCAGTGTCGCCGGTCGTTCGTCGGGCATGCCATTCTCAGAATCGAAACGGATAGTCTTACGCGACACGGCGCACCGGGCAATGCCCGGCGATCGTTTCGGCGCAATTTATGTGTTGGGAATATCTAGCAGCTTACTTTGACTGCGCTGTGGCAGGCCCTGCCGTCATCCGCACCTGGAAGGCAAGGATGATATCGCGCAGCTCCGACTCGCGAACGCGCTTGACGGCTTCGTCGCAGGAGACCCACTCTATCGTGCGCTCGCCCTTTTCCTTGAAATTCTTGGCGAGATTGCTGACATCAAGCGCATAGACCTGGACCCGGCAGGGCACCTGGATGCCGTCCTTCAGGACTTTGTCATAGCTGAACGCGCCCAGCGGTTCGGTTTCCACCGTCCCATGCACGCCGGCCTCTTCATAAGCTTCGCGGGCGGCAACTTCATGCGACAGCTTGCCCGGCATCGGCCAGCCCTTTGGTATGACCCAGCGGCCGGTGTCGCGGCTCGTCAGCAGCAGCATTTCGAGCTCGCCCGTCTTCTTCCTTATCCGATAGCAGAGCGCGGCATATTGCTGTCGCGGCGGACGCCGAAACATGAGCTGCACATCATTTGCGATACGGGTAAGAATGGCCAAGGGTCGGGTCACCATAAAGAGCTTGAGTTGAGAATCGGTCATATATTAGCATTATGTGGAAAAATTATGCATTGCTTGGGAGTACATATGGTGTTTCCCCACATCTTTATTGAGTGTTCAGTAGAAAAAAACGAGCTGATTCGGCCCCTGATATTCGCCAGTCATTGTGCTGTAAACGACATGGGGTGCGGTTTACATGCCGCAGATGGTGCAATTGCTCGCCGGCTCTTTCTATCATACTGGGAAAACAATATAAATCTTCGGCATGTCCGAACATTCCCGCCGCAACATCTTCCTCCGCTGGTCGCCTATCGCTCCCAATAAGGCACCGGCCCATACAATTCCGCCAGGAAATCGATGAAGACGCGTACCTTCGCCGGCAGGAACTGGCGGCTGGGGTAGACGGCCGAGAGCGTGACATTGTGCGAGCCCTCATAGGCGGGCAGCACCTGCACCAGGCGGCCATCCTTCAGTTCGGGGCCGATGTCCCAGGTGGAGCGCAGCGCGATGCCGAGGCCGGCGATGACAGCTTCGCGAATGACCTCGCTGGAATTGGTGATCAGCATGCCTTCCGGACGAAAGGTCAGTGCGCCCTTCGGTCCCTCCAGCCGCCACGGATCATGATTGTGCGCCGGCAGGCAGACATGGCGGCGCAGATCGTCGATGTCCTCGGGCATGCCGTGGGCGGCGACATAGGCGGGCGAGGCGCAGAGTACCCGGCGCACAGGAGCCAGGCGCCGGGCAACCAGGCTGGAATCGGTGAGTTCGGCAATGCGGATGGCAAGATCATAGCCGCCGCCGACGATATCGGTGAATTCGTCGGTCAGGATGAGATTGATCGCCAGGTCCGGATGCGCCTGCATGAAGGTCTTCAGGTGCGGGGCGATATGCAGCCGGCCGAAGGAGGTCGGAGCGGAGATTTTCAACGTGCCCTGCATCTGCGCGGAGCGGCCGGCGATGTAGGCCTCGGCCTCCTCCAGCCCCGCGAGGATGGCGAGCACCCGGTCGTAAAAGCCCTGGCCCGCTTCCGTCAGCGAAATCTGCCGCGTCGTGCGCTGCAAGAGCCGCGTGCCGAGCCTGTCCTCCAGCCGCTTGATGCGCTTGGAAATGACGGCTGGCGAAAAGCCGAGCGCACGCCCGGCAAGCGACATGCTGCCCGTCGCGACGACGCTGGCGAATATTTCGAGATCCCCAAGGTTGGTCATGGCGTAACTTGTTCCTGTTTTGGCATAAATGCTTATCATTTGCGCCGATTTCGGGAAAGTGATAACCGTGATATGGCGTTAAAAAGAGGCTGTATCCCGATTTGGATGCAGGAGGAGAACGCCATGACCGAGGCCATTTCATTTCTGGCACCACGCGCGGATGTCCTGGCCCGCCGCAGCGAGATCGTGGCTGATCTCACCGACCTTCTCGCCCCGGAATGCCTGATCCACGAGCCGCGCGAGTTGATGCCCTTCGAGACGGATGCCTTCGTTTCCTATCGCCGCATGCCGCTCGCCGTCGCCCTGCCGCGCTCGACGGCCGAAGTTGCCGCCGTGATGAAATACTGTCATCGCTACGGTATTCCCGTCGTGCCGCGCGGCGCCGGCACCTCGCTTTCCGGCGGCGCCATTCCGCAGGAAGATGCCGTCGTGCTCGGCCTTTCCAAGATGAGCCGCATTCTCGACGTCGATTTCGCCAACCGCACGGCAACCGTGCAGGCCGGCGTCACCAACCTGACCATCTCCGAAAACGTCTCGGCCGACGGTTTCTTTTATGCGCCCGACCCGAGTTCGCAGCTCGCCTGCACCATCGGCGGCAATATCGGCATGAATTCCGGCGGTGCGCACTGCTTGAAATACGGCGTCACCACCAACAACCTGCTCGGCGTCAAGCTGGTGCTGACCGACGGCACGGTAATCGATCTTGGCGGCAAGGCGCTGGATGCGGCGGGCTATGACCTCCTTGGCCTCGTCTGCGGCTCTGAAGGGCAACTCGGCATCGTCACGGAAGCGACGGTGCGGCTGATCGCCAAGCCGGAGGGCGCGCGACCCGTGCTGTTCGGCTTCGATACCTCGGAACAGGCGGGCGCCTGCGTGGCCGATGTCATTGCCGCCGGCATCGTGCCCGTCGCCATCGAATTCATGGACAAGCAGGCGATCGAGATCTGCGAGGCCTTTGCCCATGCCGGCTATCCTCTCGATGTCGGTGCGCTGTTGATCGTCGAGGTCGAGGGCTCGGAAGCGGAGATGGACGACATGCTGAAAAGCATCGTCGACATCGCCCGCGCCCACAAGGTCAAGACCGTGCGTGAATGCCAGTCGGCAACCGAGGCGGCGCTGATCTGGAAGGGCCGTAAATCCGCTTTCGGCGCCACCGGTCGCATCGCCGACTATATCTGCATGGATGGCACGGTGCCGCTCAGCCAGCTCTCCTATGTCCTGCAGAAGACCACAGAGATCGTCGACCATTATGGCCTGCGCGTCGCCAATGTCTTCCATGCCGGCGATGGCAACATGCATCCGCTGATCCTGTTCAACGCCAACGATCCCGAGGATGCTGCCAAGGCGGAAGCCGCGGGCAACGATATCCTCCGGCTCTGTGTCGACGCCGGCGGCTGCCTGACGGGGGAACACGGCGTCGGCATCGAGAAGCGTGACCTGATGCGGCACCAATATGCAGAGGTCGATCTCGCCCAGATGATGTCGGTGCGCGCCGCCTTCGATCCCGGCTGGATCCTCAACCCTTCCAAGGTCTTCCCGCTGGACGGACGTAACGCAGCATGAGCGAATTTCTGCCGAAGATAGAAGACGAGGCCGCAGCCATCATTCGCGACCATGCAGCCCGGGGTGCCACTCTGGCGGTCATTGGCGGCAACACACGCTCTGGCTTCGGCAATGCCGTCGCCACTGACGCGACATTATGTTCGCAAGGACTGACCGGCATCGTCGCCTATAATCCCGGTGAGATGGTGATGACCGTACGGGCGGGAACGCCCGTTGCCGAAGTCGAGGCAGCGCTTGCCGACAGCGGCCAGATGATGGCCTTCGAGCCGATGGATCATCGGCCGTTGCTGGCGACCGAGGGGGAGCCGACGATCGGCGGCGTCTTTGCCGCCAATGTTTCCGGTCCCCGCCGTTTCATCAGCGGTGCCGCGCGCGACAGCCTGCTCGGCGTCCGTTTCGTCAACGGCAAGGGTGAGATCGTCAAGGCCGGCGGACGGGTGATGAAGAACGTCACCGGTCTCGATTTGGTCAAGCTGATGGCCGGTTCGCACGGCACGCTCGGGCTTTTGACCGAGGTCACCTTCCGCGTGCCGCCGCGACCAAAGACGGAGGAGACGATCGTCGTTTCCGGCCTCAACGATGCCGAGGCGGCAAATGCCATGGCGGCGGTGATGGCATTGCCGCTCGACATATCGGGCGCCGCGCATCTGCCACTGACCGTCCGCTGGACCTTTCTCGACGGCAAGCTGCCGGAAGGCGAGGCGACTGTGCTACGCATCGAGGGTCTGGCCGGTTCGGTCTCGGTCAGGGCCGAAAAACTGGCCGCCGCCATGGGTAGCCTCGGGCCAGTGATACGGCTCGCCGAGACGGAGAGCCGGCGGCTCTGGCGCGAGATCCGCGATGTGAAGCCCTATGCCGACGGCACGATGCGCCCCGTCTGGCGCGTTTCTGTCGCCCCGAGCATCGGTCATCAGCTCGTCGCCGCCCTTCGTCTCGATGCCGGCGTCGATGCCTATTACGACTGGCAGGGCGGCCTTGTCTGGATGCGGATGGAATCGGAACCGGAAGGCGATCTCGTCCGCCGCTATATCCACGCCCTCGGCGGCGGCCACGCGACCTTGCTGCGCGCCACGCCCGCCGCCCGTGCGACGACACCGGCCTTCCAGCCGCAGCCGGAGGCGGTGGCGCTATTGTCGGCGCGCGTCAAGGAAAAGTTCGATCCGGCGGGGATTTTCAATCCGGGGAAGATGGCGTGATGGGATTGGATTTTTGTCCGCAACAGCCCCTCACCCTAGCCCTCTCCCCGCAGGCGGGGAGAGGGAACGACCTCTTTTGCGGCGCTTTGTCGGGTAGAGTGAAGCTGAGGGATGACGGAGGGTGCGTCTATCCCCTTCTCCCCGTTCAAACGGGGAGAAGGTGGCCGATAGGCCGAATGAGGGGCTCGACCTTGCTCGAAATGGGACATGTGTAAATGCAAACCAATTTCACCCTTGCCCAGCTTGCCGATCCACATGTCGCCGAATCCGAGGCGATCCTGCGCAAATGCGTGCATTGCGGCTTCTGCACCGCTACCTGTCCGACCTATGTGACGCTTGGCAACGAGCTCGATAGCCCGCGCGGCCGCATCTATCTGATCAAGGATATGCTGGAAAACGGCCGGGCGGCCGATGCGGAAGTGGTGACGCATATCGACCGCTGTCTGTCCTGCCTTGCTTGCGTCACCACCTGT
Organism: Martinezella rhizogenes; assembly: GCF_000799715.1. Lineage (GTDB taxonomy): Bacteria > Pseudomonadota > Alphaproteobacteria > Rhizobiales > Rhizobiaceae > Rhizobium > Rhizobium rhizogenes_C. The sequence goes on along the minus strand of NZ_JUHG01000016.1, from coordinate 353,216 downwards.
CCCTCCGGCGTCGACTACATGCATCTGATCGACCATGCCCGCACCCATATCGAGGAAACCTATAAGCGGCCTTTGCTCGATCGGCTGACGCGCAACATGCTGGCTGCGGTTCTGCCCTATCCCGGCCGTTTCCGTCTGGCGCTCAACCTCGCGCGCCTGGCTCGGCCGTTAAAGGGTCTGTTGAAGCGCATTCCGGCCCTGAAACCCTTCGCCGCCATGCTAGATCTCGCGCCGCGCTCCATCCCGGCACCGTCGCCTTTTGCCAAGCCTGGGCTGCATCAGCCGCAGGCGGAACGGCGCGGACGGGTGGCGATCCTGACGGGATGTGCCCAGCCGGTGCTCGATCCAGGGATCAACGAGGCCACCATCCGGCTGCTGACCCGCCTTGGCGTCGAAGTGGTGGTACCGGAAGGCGAGAGCTGCTGCGGCTCGCTGGTGCATCATATGGGCCGCGAGGAACAGGCGCTGGCGAGCGTGCGCGCCAATGTCGATGTCTGGATGCGCGAGGTCGAGGCCGGTGGCCTCGACGCCATCATCGTGACGACCTCCGGCTGCGGCACGACGATCAAGGATTATGGCCACAAGCTGCGCCTCGATCCGGCCTATGCGGACAAGGCCGCGAAGATCTCGGCGCTTGCCAAGGACATCACCGAATATCTCGTCGGCCTCGACTTGCCTGCGCACATGCCGCGCGGCATCACCGTCGCCTATCATTCCGCCTGCTCGCTGCAGCATGGCCAGAAGATCACCATGGCGCCGAAGCAGTTGTTGAAGACGGCGGGCTTCACCGTCCGCGAGCCAGCGGAAGGGCATCTCTGCTGCGGCTCAGCCGGCACCTACAACATCATGCAGTCGGAAATCTCCGCCGAGTTGAAGGCGCGCAAGGTGAAAAACCTCGAGGCGACGAAGGCCGATGTCATCGCCACCGGCAATATCGGCTGCATCACGCAGATCGCGACGGGAACGGGCATACTGATCCTGCACACGGTCGAATTGCTGGACTGGGCCTATGGCGGAGAGATGCCAGCGAAACTGAAGGGCCTGGAGCCGGCCGCCGCCTAAAATATCTAGTGCGACGAAGACGGCCGATGCGACTGCCACTCCATCTCGAAAACGTCGGCGCCGATGGGTGTCAGGCTTATTCCGTCCTGCCCCTCCTCGAAGAAGGTGCCGTCGAGCAAGCCGGCGACACCGTCATAGAACGAGCCTTCCACCAGGCTGGTGATGCTGGCCGTCTTGTATTTCTGCCCGGAAAAGTCGGTGACGGACATGCACTGCCGGCGCCCGTCGGCGAACACGTCGATCAGCCGGGGAACGACACCTGCGTCGTCCACCTCGTAATAGATCATGACGGGTTCATCGTTTTCCGGATGGATCCAGTCGCATTGGTAATAGGAAAAGCTCATGCGCTATTGCTTAGCATAGGAACCCCCAGGCGGGAATCGCTTTGGGGGACAGGCAGGGCGCGTGGTCAAATTTTTTAGAAGTTGAATGACACACCGAAATTGATGGCGTTGGTGAAGACCTTGGTCTTCAACGTGTCGCCGCTGTCGATCGAGACATTGTCCACGAAATTGTAATTGCCCTTGTATTCGACGAAGGTCGCCCAATGCTGGCTGATCTGATAGCTGACGCCGGCCTGCGCCTGCAACGAGGCGCCGCCGAACTGGTAATCGAAGGTCCGTCCGGAGGCGCGGGTGACTTCGACATGCGGCACGTTGATGCCGGCGCCGAGGCCGACATAAGGCGTCCACTTGCGGCCCGGATCCTGAAAGCGATAGAGCGCATTCAGCGTCAGCATGTTCAGGCCGTCGGTGAACTCGAAATGCGACCAGCCGGGCGTATTGCCGAGATCGCCATAGACCTTGGCATGGGTATAGTCGAGCGAGACACCCCAGTTCGACTTGTTGAAGTCGTCGAGCCAGAAGATGCCGCGAAAGCCGAAATAGGGTGGCATCTTGAAGGATTTTCCCGACCAGTCGGGATCGAAATTGTCGCCGTCCGACGTCTTGACGTTGCTGCCGGTGGCACCCTGGATACCGCCATAGGCTGAAAACTGCATTTCCGCCCAGGCCGAACCGGCGGTAAAGACAAAAGCTGAAATCGCCAGCGCGGCGATAGCCGGCTGCTTGATGCGAAATGCACGACGCATATGAAGCCCCCAGATGCAAAGTGCCGTCATCTAAGCGTGCTTCTGTGACAGTTCTTTTGCGGCGTGCTGTGGCTTAGGCGAGAAAACTGACGTCAGATTGAATGGAGCCGGCCGTTTCGCGGACTTCTCAGGCGACAAGTTTGGGGATGTTACTCTCGCGCAACAGTTGGGGGTGGCCGCACTGGTATGCGACCACTCCGTCGCTTATCACCCGCCGAACATCGTCCGCAGAATGTCGACGCCGCGATCCTCGTAGCTGACTTCGCCCTGCTTGTTGCCAGGGCCGACAACGATGACCTTGGTGCCGATCGGCACGCGCTCATAGAGATCGGTGACATCCTTGTTCATCATGCGGATGCAGCCGGACGACATGTTCAGGCCGATGCTCCAGGGCTGGTTGGTGCCGTGGATTCGAAAGGCGGTGTCGTTGCCGTTGCGGTAGAGATACATGGCACGGGCGCCGAGCGGATTGTCTTCGCCGCCTTCCTGATAGGCAGGCAGATTGTGCCCCTTCTTGGCCTCGCGGATGCGCATTTCCGGCGGCGGCGTCCAGCCCGGCCATTCCGCCTTGCGGCCAACCTTGACGACCCCCGACCATCCGAAGCCGTCGCGACCAACGCCGATGCCGTAGCGCCGCGCCCGATTGCTGCCCTCGACGAGATAGAGATATTTGTTGTTGGTATCGACGATAACGGTCCCCGGTGTCTCGTTGGTCACCAGCCGCACGACCCGCCGCTGAAACTGCGGCTTGACCTGCCCTTGCGGCGCTGTCGATACGCGGATCACATTGCTGGGCAGGGCCTGCGCGACCTGAGGCGCGGAGGCTGTGAAAGCCGCTGCATCCGATGCCGCCGCGAGACACGACATGGCGATGCCCGCCGCCGTGACGACCGGTAGTATTGATTTCATCCGTAATTCCCCTCTCGATTTACCCGCCATGAAACTAGCGAAACGCGTGGGAGGATCAAGATCAAATTGCGTATGATAAAGACCGCGTCGGTAGCGTGGCTGTCTATTCTGACGAGGGGGAGATTATTGTCGGGATACTATAGTACCCAATAATGGAAGATATCTTTGCTGTGGACACCGAGACCTGTCTCGCCCTTGGCGGGCGAGAAAGCAATTTCACTGGTTTAGGAATTGCGATACCGGAAGCTCTACAGCTTCAAAAGCTGAGCGCAATTTCTAAGCCACTGAAATTGCCAGAGCGGGGGTCTGTATCTTGCGCCCCTGCCTACCCCCTCTCTTGCAAAATCTAGCACTTAGCTAAAGCTAAATGCTGATTTTGCTTTCTCGCCCGCCAAGGGCGAGATCGACTCCGCATTTACAGTAATCTTGTTGCTCATCACATGACGATGACCCGCGTCCCGACTTTCACCCGGTTGTAGAGGTCGATGACATCCTGATTGCGCAGGCGGATGCAGCCGGAGGATACGGCACTGCCGATGCTCCAGGGAGCATTGGTGCCGTGGATACGGTAGAGGGTGGAGCCGAGATACATGGCGCGGGCGCCGAGCGGATTGGCTTCGCCGCCTTCCATATGCGCCGGCAGATAATGGCCCTTGGCCGCCTCACGCGCCACCATTTCAGAAGGTGGCGTCCAGTCCGGCCATTCCTGCTTGCGGGTGACGGTATGGGCGCCGGCCCATTCGAAACCGGGCTTGCCGACGCCGACGCCATAGCGCCGCGCCTGGCCGCCGTCCATCACCAGGTAGAGGAAGCGATTGTTGGTGTCGATGACGATGGTGCCTGGCTTTTCCTTGGTCTGGTAATCGACCACCTGCGGCAGGAATTGTGGGTCGAGCTGGCCACGGATTGCCGGATATTGCGGCTTGACGACGGCCACCTGCTGGACGGCGGGGCGCGCGAACAGGCCGCGTGGCTGGATCGCGCGCTGCGCCTGCGGATTGACCGCCTGCCGCGCCGCCGGGCGAACCGGATAGACGGCCGGCTGCACATTGCCGCCGCCGAGCTGCATCACCCAGGGGGCGGTGAGGTCGGGACTGACGATGACGGGCGGGCGCGACTGATAGCGATCATCGGCGAAAGCGCTGGATGCCAACAGGCTCACGGCGCTCATGGCGAATAAAATGCATTGTTTCATCATCGGACAAACTCTCTACAAACGGGCCGAGGATGGGCGTAATTTCGCCCGGTCCCGAATATGGTGACATTTGCGCGCCAGCGAATGGTAAATGCCTGTTCATCAAAATGCCGCGAAGCCGATAAACCTTTTGGCAAGGTTACGACTTGGTTTGGAAAGACGGTTTGCAAATGGTAAACCGTGAATCGAGATGATTTGCCTTCGAATCGTCCTTTCGATCTTAAGCATTTGATTGGCCTGATCTTATCCGATAGCTGTTTAGCTGTTTTCGCGATCACGCTCTGAAATAGGGGACGAAGCACGACTATGGCCGGAACGGGCATCATCACCGGTGAGGACGGCAAGGACCGCTGCCACTGGCACGGCAATCTGCCGGAATATCTGCGCTATCATGACCAGGAATGGGGCAGGCCCGTCGTCGACGATACCAGGCTGTTCGAGAAGATCTGCCTGGAAGGCTTCCAGTCGGGCCTCTCCTGGCTGACGATCCTGCGTAAGCGCGAGAATTTCCGCGCTGCCTTCGCCGGCTTTGATTTCGACAAGGTGGCGACGTTTGGTGATGCCGATATCGAGCGCTGCCTGGCCGATGCCGGCATCATCCGCCATCGCGGCAAGATCGTCTCCACCATCAACAATGCCCATCGCGCTATCGAGCTGCGCGCCGAATTCGGTTCGCTCGCCCGCTATTTCTGGGGTTTCGAGCCGACGGCCGCGGAGCGTCCCGCCTTGGTCGATCATGCGACCATCGCCGCCAATCCGACGACGCCGGTTTCCGTGCGGATATCGAAGGATCTGAAAAAGCGCGGCTGGACCTTCGTCGGCCCGACGACGGTTTACGCCTTCATGCAGGCCATGGGCCTCGTCAACGATCACATCGAGGGCTGTTATTGCCGGAAAGAGGTGGAGGCGATGCGCAGTGCATTGGTGCGGCCATGAGACGCCTGGTTCTTGCCTTCTCCCTGTTCGCCTTCGTTCTGCCGCTCAGTCAGGCCGCCCACGCGCAGGCGACCCAGAGCAGCGACAACCCAAAGGGTGGCGAGCAGCCGCAGCTTCCGCAGCTCGACCGTGGCGAGACCGTGGAAAAGCTTGGTTTCCCCGCCGTGCTGGAGAAGCTGTCCGGCTGGACGAAATTCGGCAAGGGCAAGGTCTATACGCTGCCGCTCAAGAAGGGCCAGCACGTCCGGATCACCTTTAGCTCGAAGAGCAAATACACCTTCATGGCAATCTTCGATCTCTCCTCGGACGATGACGAATCCTTCTTCGGCACCGACGAGGACGGCATGACCGCCGATGTCACCGTCAATGAAGATACGACATGGCTGATCAAGCCCTATTACTCCCGCGTCACCCGCCGTCGCGGCCTCGGCGCACCCTATGAAATCCTCATCGACCCCAATCCGCCGGCCACGCAACAGCAGGACAAGCCCGCGGATCAAGGTCCGTCATTGTTCCCGCCAAGGTCGAAGCAGGGACAGTAAGGGTTTCAGGATAATCCCTCGATTATTCCTTGGAGTTCCCCAAGATACCCGATCTTGCGGAATCGCGGTGCCTGCGTTGGTTCCTCGACATGTTCGAAGATCCAGGTGAGTTCGTGCGGAATGAAGACGCCGTAGCTGCCGGCGGCAAGCGCGGGCACGATGTCGGATTTGAGTGAGTTGCCGACCATCATTGCTCGCTCCGGCCCATCGCCGACTTTGGAGAAGATGCGGCGATAGGTGGATGCGTTCTTGTCGGAGACGATTTCGACGGCATCGAAGAGATCCCCGAGGCCGGATTGCGCGAGCTTGCGCTCCTGGTCGAACAGATCGCCCTTGGTGATCAGCACCAGCAGATAGCTGCCAGAGAGAGTTTCCAGCGTCCCCCGGACATCGGGAAGCGTTTCCACGGGGTGGGTGAGCAGATCGCGGCCGATGTCGAGGATTTGAGCGATCACCGTTGCCGGTACCTCGCCTTTGGTGATCTCGATCGCCGTCTCGATCATCGAAAGCGTGAAACCTTTGATGCCGAACCCGTATTGGCGCAGATTGCGCGTCTCGGCTTCCAGCAGCCTTTGGGAGATGTTCTCGCTCTCGGCATAGTCACCGAGCAGTTCGGCGAACTGTCGTTCCGTCAGCCGAAAGAATTGTTCGTTCTCCCAGAGTGTGTCGTCGGCGTCGAAGCCGATCGTGGTCAGTGGGCGTTGCGGCATGGGCCTGTCCGTCCTTACGGATTGGATGAATGTGGGATTCTATCGCGCGCTGATAAGGAGGCAAGAGCAAAGCGCCGGTCACCGCATTGTGATCGGCGCCGGGTCTCGCGTTGAAATCGGATTCCGGTGCATTATGTTGATATCGTCCAGGTAGCGGCAGGGCCGCCCCTCGACGATCATTCCCCCGACCTCCCCAAGGCAGCGCGGATCAGCGGCTGTCATGCCGAGGCCAAATAACCAAGAGATCAGGATTCACCGGCCGGAAGCCATCTTCCGGCGGATCACAAGGGAATTTTCTCAGATGCGTTATAACCAGCTCGGTAATACCGGCCTATTCGTCTCCGAACTTTGCTTGGGCACCATGACCTTCGGCGAAGCCAATCCCAATAGCAACTGGGGCGCCATCGCCGATGTCGACCAGGCGACGGCCGACAAGATCGTCGAAAGCTCGCTCGCCGCCGGCGTCAACTTCATCGACACCGCCGACGTCTATTCCTTCGGCACTTCGGAAAAGCTGCTTGGTCAGGCGCTGAAGAATGTCGGCGTGCCGCGTAAGGACGTCGTCATCGCCACCAAGGTCTATGGCGTCATGGGCGACAAGCCCAACGATCGCGGCGCCTCGCGCGGCCATATCATGGATTCGGTTCAGGCAAGCCTCGAGCGGCTTCAGACCGACCATATCGACCTCTACCAGATCCACGCCACGGATACGGTCACACCGATTGACGAGACTCTGCGGGCGCTCGACGATCTCGTCTCGCACGGGCTGGTGCGCTATGTCGGCGTATCCAATTGGCAGGCCTGGCGTATCGCCAAGGCGCTCGGCATTTCCGAACGCCGCGGCTTTGCCCGCTTCGAGACGGTGCAGGCCTATTACTCCATCGCCGGCCGTGATCTCGAGCGGGAAATCGTGCCGCTGATGGCGGAGGAGAAGCTTGGTCTGATGGTCTGGTCACCGCTCGCCGGCGGTCTCCTCTCCGGCAAGTTCGGCCCCGGTGCTGCGGGCAATGGCGAAGGCCGCCGTGCCAATTTCGACTTCCCGCCGGTGGATAAGGACCGTGCCTGGGCCTGCGTCGCCGCCATGCGCGAAGTGGCCGAGAAGCACGGCGCCAGCGTCGCCACCGTGGCGCTTGCCTGGATCCTGGCAAAGCCCTTCGTCACCAGCATCATCATTGGCGCCAAGCGCCTCGATCAGCTCGACCAGAACCTCGCCGCCGTCAAACTGAAGCTTGATGCCGAGGATATCGCCAGGCTGGACGATGTCAGCGCGCTCGCCGCGGAATATCCCGGCTGGATGCTTGCCCGCCAGGGTGCCGCTCGCGTACCCCAGCCTTTCGAACCAAAGGCTTGAGCTGGGAATGAAAGCGCCGCCGCCATCTCGTGATGGCGGCGGCGGCGCTTGTCGTCAGAGTTCGATAACGATCTTGCCAAAGGCACCGCGATCGAGATGGTCGAAGGCGGCGGGAACCTCGGAGAAGGCGTAGCGATGATCGATGACCGGCTTCAGGCCGATCCGGTCGGTAGCGCGGACGAAATCCTCCAGGGCGCGGCGATGACCGACGGAGATGCCCTGAATGACCGGAGACTTCAGCAATACCGGTCCGGCTGGGCCGGACAGGTCAAATCCTTCAAACACGCCGATGACCGAGATGCGGCCATGCACCGCCACCGCCTTCAGTGATTGGCCGAGATGCGGCCCGCCGGCGATTTCAAAGATATGGTCGATGCCGCGATCGTTGGTGAGTCGATAGACCGCCTCCACCCAATCCTCGGCATTGCGATCGATGCCATGGCGGGCGCCGAGCGCCTTTGCCCGCGCCAGCTTTTCAGGGCCGGAGGACGTCACGAAGACGTCGGCGCCTTGCGCCGCCGCGATCTGCAGCCCGAACATCGATACCCCACCGGTTCCCTGCACCAGCACGGTGTCGCCCGGCTTGATCTTGCCGCGTTCCACCAGCGCGAACCAGGCCGTCAGGCCGGCGCAGGGCAAGGTGCTCGCTTCGCCATCGTCAAGGCTTGTCGGCGAGGCGACGAACCAGTCTTCGGGAAGAACGATATATTCCGAGAGCATGCCGGGATAAAAGCCGCCAAGCGTCCGGTAGGGTGGGTTGCGCGCATCGCCGGGTGGCTTGTCATCGATCCAGCCGGGGTGGAAGGTGGAGATGACCCGGTCGCCGGTCGCAAACCGCGTTACGCCGTCGCCGACGGCTTCGACAATGCCCGCCATGTCGGAAGCGGGTACGAAGGGAAACTGGACGGGCAGGCCCATGCCACTTTCCCGCATCAGCTTGTCGCGATAGTTCAGCGAAACCGCCTTGGTCCGCACGAGGACTTCGCCGCGGGCGGGCGAGGGGACCTCGGTTTCGGTGAGGCTGAGAGGGGCGTCGATGCCGAAGCTGTTCAGTGTCCAGCGTCGCATGGTCTTCGTCATAATGATCTCCTGCGAGAAATTGAAAGCACGGAGGTCACTATATCGTTGCGTAATGGTCGCCAGTGGCGATATGATTTCCACTGACTGGTTCCTTTTGGGAAACAATAGCAATGAATGACATGCTCAACGGCATTCCAGAATTTGTGGAGGCGGTGGAGGCCGGCGGCTTTTCAGCGGCCGCCACGCGTATGAACCTGTCGCGTTCGGCAATCGGCAAGACCATCGCCAAGCTCGAGAGACGACTGAGCGTCCGGCTCTTCCACCGCACCACCCGCACGCAAAGCCTGACGGACGAGGGCCAGGCCTTCTACGAGCGCTGTCGCCGGGCCCTGGACGAGATACAGTCCGGCGAGGCGATGCTGGAATCCGGGAAACGCGAGGTGGCGGGACGCCTGCGCATCTCGATGCCCGTGCTCTTCGGCCGCCGTTGCATAGCGCCCTTGTTGATGGAGCTTGCCCGCGCCCATCCGAACCTCGAACTCGATCTCTCCTTCAGCGACCGCGTCGTGGACCTGCTTGACGAGGGTTTCGACCTCGCCATCCGCAACGGTCCGCTCCGGGATGCCCCAGGGCTGGTTGCCCGGCGGGTCGCCCGGCACCGCATGGTCGTTTGCGCATCGCCCGCCTATCTTGCAAAGCGCGGAACACCGCAGACCATCGCCGACCTCGAGAAGCATGATCTCATCGCCTACGCCCGCGCAGGCGAGGCAAAGATCTGGGCTTTCCCGCAGGCCAATGGCGCCGACATCGAATATATGCCGAAGACGCGGTTGCGGTTCGACGATCTCGAAGTGATGGCCGATGCCGCCGCAGCGGGAATGGGGGCTGCGTGGCTGCCCTGCTGGCTGATACGAGGTCAGGTGCTGGCCGGCAATCTTGCCCCTGTGCTGACGGATATGTCCGGCCTGACCTTCCATGCTTATGCCGTCTGGCCGCAGACGCCACATTTGCCGCTCAAGACCCGCGCGGTCATCGATCTCCTCGCCGCCCGGCTGCCGCAGGTCATGGAATGATGGAAGGCTGCGGCTCTATTGTCGTGGCAAGCGAACGCCATCGGCAAAGACCCGGTTCCAGATCAGGATCTGCACCGATTTCCGGAGTCCGGCGGACCAGAACGGATCCGCCTTCACCAGCCTTTCGACCTCGGTCGCGTCTTGCGCCTCGACAAGCCACAGGCCGCCCGCAAACACATCGTCCTGCCGGCTGAGTGGCCCCGCCGTCTTGATGCAGGCTGCGTTCGTCTGCAGGAAATCGAAATGACGTTCCAGGTAGCTTTGCCGTATGGCAGTCGCATGTTGCCGGTCATCTTCAAACAAAACAGCGAATAGCGTCATTGGAGCCTCCTTGCTGGACCTCTGGAGCTTATGGCTGCAATAATATGATTGCATGCGGTAAATCTGCCGAGGAAAGCTGCAAAAATGCACGATATCGATTGGAACGATCTGCGCTATGTCCTCGCTGTGGCGCGAGGGCGCTCCTTTGCAGCGGCGAGCCGCGAGATCAAGACGGACGCGACGACTGTCGGCCGGCGCTTGCGGACATTGGAGGAACGGCTTGGTGTCACGCTCTTTCAGCGCGACACAGGCGGCGTAATGACTCCGACGCCGGCCGGCGAGATCGCCGTGGCGCGGGCCGAGGCGATCGAGGCGGAGGTGATGGCGCTTTCGGGAGCGCTGGAGGCGGCGGATGTGACGGCGCTCGGCAAGGTGCGCCTGACGGCACCGCCTTCCTTCATCAGCCGCTTGTTGATCCCCGTTGCGGCCGAGCTTCTGTCACAGCATTCCGGCCTGCAACTGGAACTTATCGGCGATGCCCGTAACTTCAACCTGACCCGCCGCGAGGCGGATATGGCAATCCGGCTTGCCCGGCCTGCCGATATGACCAACAGCAAGGTCGTCGCGCGGCGAATAGCTACCCTGGATTACGCAATCTACGTCGCGGCGGGAACAGAGGACCATGCCGAAAATCTTCCATGGCTGGTCTATGAGGAGGGAATGATGCATTTGCCGCATGCCCGCTGGATCGCTGCACAGGCGGAGAAATCGGGCGGAGACAACGCTCTCGCCGTTAATGACGCGGAAGCTTTGCTTCAGGCTGCCGTCGCCGGATTGGGCCGGGCACTGTTGCCCACAATTCTGGTCGAGCGCGTAGAAGGGCTCTCCCGTGTCGATGCCGATGACAAGACACTTCCAGTGCGAGAAGTATGGCTGCTGACCCATGCCGAGCTTCGAAACGCCGCCCGCATTCGAGCGGTTGCTGGATGGCTGGATCAAGTGTTCCAACACCCGAAGCTCGGGGGAGATCTAGGCACGACGAGAGGCGACGGAAATGCCGCCTCTCGTTCTGCTTTGACCTGATTTACTTGCCGTGCTTCTTCAGCCAGGCGTTCATGCCCTTGATTTCGGCTTCCTGCGCCTTGATGACGTTTTCCGCCAGTTTGCGCAGTTCCGGGTCCTTGCCGTATTTGAGCTCGATCTTGGCCATGTCGATGGCGCCCTGATGATGCGGGATCATGCCACGGACGAAATCCGTGTCGGCATCGCCGCTATAGGTGATCATCATATCCTTGTGCATCTTGCCCATGGCATCGTTGAACGCCTTGCTGGATGCACCCTGGGCGCCCATCGGCTTGCTCATGTCCATGTTGTGCATGTCTTCGGCAAAGGCGGGGAAGGAGAAGGCGAGCGCAAGAGCGCCGGCGAGGGTGATGGATTTGGAAATAGACATGTGAATTCCTTCCGTTTCGGAACGGTATCTGAGTTTCTGGCGAAGGGTCGCTTCGCAAGTGAGATGAAGTCAGATGCGTGTCAGGCGAAGCGGGGAGGGGGTGCCGTCGGCGCGGGACGGGAATCGGCAAGCCGTTGACCATGCGTGGGGGCCGGATAAGAGAATGCCAGCACACGGCCGTAGTCCAGCATCAGGGAAGGCGCAACGGCAAGACAGGCCGCACAGGACGGCACATGCGCCATGCCGCCGGCACAGGGATTGTCCGGTTTCTTGTCGGGGATCACGGAGTTGGCGTGCATGGCCATCGAACCATGATCCATGCCGGCCATTGCGTTATCCTCGGTCATGCTTACAGCAACCGGCATCGCCATCTCGGCATCGCAAATCGGACAGGCCGCCAGTGCGGGCATGGCACCGTAGATCAGCCAGGCAGTCAGCATTGTCAGAGTGGCGAAGAAGCGCATGGGCAAACCCTAAGTGCATGCCCGTGAAAGGCAAGTGCAAATTGCACTGCACCGATCCTGGCGCGGTATCAAGGCAGCAATTTGACCTCTTCCAGGATTTCGACAGGGGGAAATCCGATGCAATCGGCAACATCGAACGTCACGGCAAATCTTGCCGGAGTTTCAGCCGCCCATCTCAGCGCCGCCGTCGCCTCCTCCTTCGGAATGCTCATGGCGATCGTGCAATGCGGTTGCCAATGGCTGGGGCGATAATGCTCATGACACAGCATAGGATCAATCTCCTGATGAATGGCCTGGTGCATGCGGCGCAAGGCGCTGTCATCGACCGGGCGTGCCCAAAGCACCAGCGTCTCATTTGGAAAATGGTGGATGCCTGCAAATTCAACTGAAAGTGTCGGCATGTCGCGAAAGATCTTGCGCACGGCCTTAAGGGGCCGTTCCGGCGCGATGCCTCCGTAGATGGCGAGCGTCAGATGCGGCGGGTAGTTCAAAGCCTGCATCGATGGGACGGTTTCGAAGCGGCTTGCCTCGCGCCAGAGATCGAGAACCGGGTTCGCGGTATCGTTCGTGCATTTCAGGCTGATTGCGTAGGCCGTCACTTTTCTATCCTTGATCTTCGGTCACTGTCGGTTTTGTCGAACGACATCATACAACAATCCTTGCCGCATCCCGCTGTATCCGCTAGTTAACCGCCACTGTTCCCATACCGGATTATCCAGCAAATGAGCGACAAACAGAAGAAACCGCAAAAGCTCAAGGCCCGCCTGCCGCGTGGCTTTGTCGATCGTTCGGCGAGCGATATTCGCGCTGTCAACGAGATGACCGCTAAGATCCGGGCGGTTTACGAGCATTATGGCTTCGATCCCGTCGAAACGCCGCTGTTCGAATATACTGATGCGCTCGGCAAGTTCCTGCCCGACAGCGACCGCCCAAACGAGGGTGTGTTCTCGCTGCAGGACGATGACGAGCAGTGGATGTCGCTGCGCTACGACCTGACGGCGCCGCTGGCCCGCCATGTCGCTGAGAATTTCAACGAGATCCAGCTGCCCTACCGCACCTATCGCGCCGGCTATGTCTTCCGCAACGAGAAGCCGGGTCCGGGCCGCTTCCGTCAGTTCATGCAGTTCGATGCCGACACCGTCGGTGCGCCCGGCGTGCAGGCGGACGCCGAAATGTGCATGATGATGGCCGACACGCTGGAAGCCCTCGGCATCAAGCGCGGCGACTATCTCATCCGTGTCAATAACCGCAAGGTTCTGGACGGCGTGCTGGAAGCGATCGGCCTCGGCGGCGATGATAAGGCCGGCCAACGGCTGAACGTGTTGCGCGCCATCGACAAGCTCGACAAGTTCGGCCCGGAAGGCGTCGCGCTGCTGCTTGGTCCCGGCCGTAAGGACGAGTCCGGCGATTTCACCAAGGGTGCTGGGCTGAATGCCGAGCAGATCGATAAGGTGCTCTTCTTCGTCGGCATCAAGGATTATGCCGGAAGCGCTGCCCAACTCGCGGAGCTGGTCGCCGGCACCTCCAATGGCGGTGAAGGCGTCGAGGAGTTGAATTTCATCGGCAGCCTCGTCACCAGCGCCGGCTATCAGTCCGACCGTATCAAGATCGACCCCTCTGTCGTGCGTGGCCTCGAATACTATACCGGTCCGGTCTATGAGGCCGAACTCACCTTCGACGTCACCAACGAAAAGGGCGAGAAGGTCGTCTTCGGCTCCGTCGCCGGCGGTGGGCGTTATGACGGGCTGGTGTCGCGCTTCATGGGCCAGCCGGTTCCAGCGACAGGCTTTGCTATCGGCGTGTCGCGCCTGATGACGGCCTTGAAAAACCTCGGCAAGCTTGGCCAGGCCGAGGTGATCGCGCCTGTACTCGTCACCGTCATGGACGGCGATGTCGAGGCCATGGGCCGCTACCAGCGCTTCACGCAACAGCTGCGCGCCGCCGGCATTCGCGCCGAGATGTTCCAGGGCAACTGGAAGAAGTTCGGCAACCAGCTGAAATATGCCGACCGCCGCGGCTGCCCGATCGCCATTATCCAGGGTGGCGACGAGCGCGCAGAGGGCGTCGTGCAGCTCAAGGACCTGATCGAAGGCAAGCGCCTTTCCGGCGAGATCGAGGACAATGCGAGCTGGCGCGAAGCCCGCGTCGCGCAGGAGACCGTGCCCGAGGCCGATCTGGTCGCCAAGGTGCAGGCGATTTTGGCGGCGCAGGCGGAAGATCGCAAGAGGGCGGAATAAATGCCCCTGATCAATCTTCCCGATTTCGCCGATGATCTCATTGCCGAATTTGCCGCCCGCAAGACGGATCGGGTCGACACGCCGATCATCCAGCCGGCCGAACCATTTCTCGACATGGCGGGCGAGGATCTGCGCCGCCGCATCTTCATGACCGAAAGCGAGACCGGCGCCAGCCTCTGCCTGCGGCCGGAATTCACCATTCCCGTCTGCCTGCAGCATATCGAGACCGCAACCGGCACCCCGAAGCGTTATTCCTATCTCGGCGAGATCTTTCGCCAGCGTCGCGAAGGCGGCCATGAGTTCTATCAGGCAGGCATCGAGGATCTCGGCGATCGTGATATCGCCAGCGCCGATGCCCGTGCCGTCGGCGACGCCATCGCCATTCTCAACCGGCTGGTGCCTGGCAAGGCACTGTCGGTGACGCTTGGTGATCAGGCGGTGTTCGAAGCTGTCGTCCAGGCGCTGGGCCTGCCGTCCGGCTGGCAGAAGCGGTTGATCCATGCCTTCGGCAACATGACGCAGCTCGAAACCCTGCTGGCGCGGCTCGCCAGCCCGCAGCCGGTCACCGGCCTCGATCCGCATGCGCTTGATTTTCTGGCGCGCGGCGACGAGCAGGGGCTGGTCATGCATATCGACAGCACCATGCAGGCGACCGGTTATTCCACCAATGCCAGCCGCTCGCCGCTGGAGATCGCCCGTCGGCTTCGCGAAAAGCTGGTCCTGTCGGAAACCCGTCTCGATGACGAGGCTTTCCGCGTCCTGGAAGAGTTCCTGTCGCTGAGCGTACCGCTTGCCGACGCCTCTTCGGCTCTGGCCGGATTTGCCGATGCTGCCGGTCTGAAGCTGGGCACGGCACTTGAGCGTTTCGACGCCCGCGTCGCCGCCCTTGCCAATGCCGGCGTCGATGCAGCCCTTATCGACTATCGCGCCGCCTTCGGCCGTCCGCTCGACTATTATACCGGCCTCGTCTTCGAGGTGACGGTGGAGGGATCGGCGGCGGTGCTCGTCGGCGGCGGTCGGTTTGACCGGCTGCTGACGCTGCTCGGCGCAAAAGACCATATTCCGGCCGTCGGCTTCTCGCTTTGGCTCGACCGGATCGAAATCGCGAGGGCAGCCTGATGACCATCACCATTGCGCTTCCCTCCAAGGGCCGGATGAAGGACGATTGCTCCGCGATCTTTGAGCGCGCCGGCATGCCGATCGTTGCAGTCGGCAATGACCGCTCCTATCGCGGCCGGGTCGAGGGCTGGGACGACGTCGAGGTAGCCTTCCTGTCAGCCTCGGAAATCTCCCGCGAGATCGGTAATGGCAGCGTCGATTTCGGCGTCACCGGCGAGGATCTGGTGCGCGAAGGCCTGGCGGATGCCGACCGGCGCGTCGAGTTCTGCGCCCGTTTAGGCTTCGGCCATGCCGACGTCGTGGTCGCCGTGCCGGATATCTGGCTCGATGTCGACACCATGGCCGATCTCGGCGATGTCGCCGCCGATTTCCGCGCCCGCCACGGCCGCAGGCTGACGGTTGCCACCAAATACTGGCGGTTGACGCAGCAATTCTTCTCCAGCCAGCACGGCATCCAGCTCTATCGCATCGTCGAGAGCCTGGGGGCGACCGAAGGCGCACCGGCTTCCGGCTCGGCCGATATCATCGTCGACATCACCTCGACCGGCTCGACGCTAAGGGCAAACCATCTGAAGATCCTCTCCGACGGCACTATTCTGCGCTCGGAAGCCTGCCTCGTTCGTGCCCGCAAGGAGAGCCACGAGGGCGATCCCATGGTTCAGCGGATCATATCTGCGGTGCGCGCCGCTCTTTAATCTTTCGTCTCTTTGCTCATACGAAAAAGCCCGCCGTGGAAACGGCGGGCTTTTTTAGCTCTGCGAAGTATCCTGAACAATCAGGCGGTAGCGTAGGCGCCGCGGCGTGCGTCGAGCGAGTAGACGCCGGGGCCGTTGGTGGCGAGCATGATGTAGGCGCCTGCCAGTGTGACGTTCTTCAGGAAGTTGACGAAGTTCAGGCCGTTGATCCAGCCATTTGCAGCGGCCGGGAAGTCCGGAACGTTGACTGTCGGCAGGTGGAAGACGATGCCGGTGAAGATGCAGAAGGCGGCGAGCAGCCAGCCGACGATGCGGATCTGGAAGCCGAGGAGGACGCAGACGCCGGTGACGAATTCGAAGGCGCCGGCAAGGTAGGTGAGAAGCGTGGCGGCGGGCATGCCGGCGCCAGCGATCATGCCGGCGGTGCCTGCCGGATCGGTCAGCTTGCCGAAACCAGCGAAGATGAACATGAAGGCGAGCAGGATGCGCGCCACGAGGATGATGACATTATTGGTGTTGGACATGACGGTCTCCAGTAAGGGTGGTCGGCACCGTGAGTGACGATTTCTTGGGACCGTTATTCGCGATTTCGATGCGATTGAAAAGATAAACAATTGCGCACGATTAGTTCACTATTGTTGAACAGTGATGGGCTTCGCTCACTCTTCCCATCCGTGCGCTATCGGTTATGGTGACGCGAATTCAATGCCAAATCATGATTTTCGGAAGGAAACCCTTATGGCCGATCTATCCTCATTTCCGATCACGAAGCGCTGGCCCGCCAGCAATCCGGATATTATCCAGCTCTATTCGCTGCCGACGCCGAACGGCGTCAAGGTTTCGATCGCGCTCGAGGAGCTTGAGCTTCCTTACGAGCCGCACCTGGTTTCCTTCGGCAGCAACGACCAGAAATCGCCGGAATTTGTCTCGCTGAACCCGAACGGTCGCATTCCGGCGATCATCGATCCCAACGGTCCCGGCGGCAAGCCGATCGGCCTGTTCGAATCCGGTGCCATCCTCGTCTATCTTGCCGAAAAGACCGGCAAGCTCATCCCCAAGGATGCGGCCGGGCGCTATGAGGTGCTGCAATGGGTGTTCTTCCAGATGGGGGGCATTGGTCCGATGTTCGGCCAGTTCGGTCACTTCTTCAAATTCGCCGCCGATAAGGTCGCCAACAATTCCTATCCGGTGGAACGCTACCGCGATGAGGCCAAACGCCTGCTCAGCGTTTTGGAAGACCGCCTGAAGGGTCGCCAGTGGATCATGGGCGACGAATACACCATTGCCGACATCACCACCTTCCCCTGGGTCCGTGGTGTCGACGTCTTCTATGGCGGTCGCGAGGTCCTCGAACTCGCAAGCTTCCCCTCGGTCATGGACTGGGTCGAACGCGCGACAGCCCGCCCGGCGAGCCAGCGCGGGCTGAATATTCCGAAGCGGGATTGATCGGCTCCAACTGCGTCGAGGGCAGGTCAGGCATGTTCGCCTTTGCCGCACCTATATGCCTGGCCCCTCACCCCAGCCCTCTCCCCGCAGACGGGGCGAGGGGGCGCTCTCGTGTTTGCGCCGGCATCGCGTTTAGCAATGAAGCCAATAAGTTTAAAGGACGAGACTCCCTCGCCCCGCTTGCGGGGAGAGGGTGGGGGTGAGGGGCCAGGCACGCAAGTGCGACGATGATGGGCTCACCTGACCATCATCATAACAGCCTCTACTGCCGGGTCGCCAACTGGCTGCCCGGCTCCAGCTTGAAGCGCGGGAACAGGAAGACCCCCACCATGCTGCCGGCATGCTTTCCTTCCGTGCCGATCGATTCTCCGACGCAGAAGATCGGCTGGCGGTGGCCGCTAACGCCAAGTGCCATCGTGGAGTAGCAGAAGCTGGAGGAGATGGTCGCCGCCTGCTCGAACAGGTCGAGAATACGGGTGCGATCATAGGCGTCATAGCAGTGCATCAGGCTCAAAAGGCCACATTCCGATGATGTAAGCCCGTGCAGCATGGTGCTCCACTGACCGAGCTTGATGATGCCGCTCGCCAGATCGCCGGTCCAACTTTCCGAGACGCAGAACTGCGCCAGCAGATCAGGATCGTGACCATTGAACTCCAGGGATCCCGGAGCAAAAGGTGCGGCAAGGCTGGCTTTGGCGATCTTGAACAAGATGTTCCCCCACTTGAGACGCGGGTTCCCCTGCGCGCGCTTCAATCGAAATTCCATGCACTATTGGACGGAACGGCGTCGACATATTGCTACAACTATGGGCTGCCGAGATCGCCTTTGCGCAAACCCATCTGCATCAGGCGTACTCCAGGACTGCTAACTTAGTTCATCAAGTTAACTTAAGTATTAAATTGAGCGTATTATCTATCGAAAATAGTATGACTATACTGGATTGCGTCCGATGCATTAAAGGCAAGTAGAACCCATGTTTTCAGCAGCAATCCTCACTCAAATCTCTGCGCCGCGATTTATAGAAGTTTTTCCGAAAACGGCAATGGGGCAAACTCTGTAAATTCCCACGGGTATGAAATCTTATGTTGCAAGTATCGCAACCGACTTGGCCCAAATAAAAAGGGCGGCCCGAGAGCCGCCCTTTCATCAATTCCGGATGCCGGATTGAACAGTCATAACAAGGCTAAGGCCTTATTACATCATGTCCATTCCACCCATGCCGCCCATGCCGCCAGGCATGCCGCCAGGAGCGTCCTTCTTCGGCAGCTCGGCAATCATGGCTTCGGTGGTGATCAGCAGCGAAGCAACCGAAGCTGCGTCCTGCAGAGCCGTGCGAACGACCTTGACCGGGTCGACGATGCCCATGGCGATCATGTCGCCATAGACGCCCGTCTGAGCGTTGTAGCCCCAGTTGTCTTCGTTCTTGTCGAGGATCTTGCCGACAACGATGGAGGCTTCATCACCAGCGTTTTCAGCGATCTGGCGGCAAGGAGCCTGGAGAGCGCGACGAACGATGTTGATGCCGGCTTCCTGGTCGTCGTTTTCACCCTTGACGGAGATCTTGACGGAGGAGCGCAGCAGAGCCGTGCCGCCGCCCGGTACGATGCCTTCCTGAACAGCAGCGCGCGTCGCGTTCAGAGCGTCGTCGATGCGGTCCTTCTTTTCCTTGACTTCAACTTCAGTCGAGCCGCCAACGCGGATGACGGCAACGCCGCCAGCGAGCTTGGCAAGACGTTCCTGCAGCTTTTCGCGGTCGTAATCGGAAGAGGTTTCTTCGATCTGAGCCTTGATCTGGGCAACGCGGCCTTCGATGTCGGACTTGGTGCCAGCGCCGTCGACGATCGTCGTGTTTTCCTTGGAGATCGAAACCTTCTTGGAACGGCCGAGCATGTCGAGGGTAACCGACTCGAGCTTGATGCCCAGGTCTTCGGAGATGACAGTGCCGCCCGTCAGGATGGCGATGTCTTCCAGCATGGCCTTGCGGCGATCGCCGAAGCCAGGAGCCTTGACGGCAGCGATCTTCAGGCCGCCGCGCAGCTTGTTGACGACGAGCGTAGCAAGAGCTTCGCCTTCGACGTCTTCAGCGATGATGAGGAGCGGCTTGCCGGTCTGAACGACGGCTTCGAGAACCGGGAGCATTGCCTGCAGGTTCGAGAGCTTCTTCTCGTGGAGCAGGATGTACGCGTCTTCGAGGTCGGCGATCATCTTTTCCGGGTTGGTCACGAAGTAGGGGCTGAGGTAGCCGCGGTCGAACTGCATGCCTTCGACGACTTCGAGTTCGGTTTCAGCGGTCTTGGCTTCTTCGACGGTGATAACACCTTCGTTGCCGACCTTCTGCATGGCTTCAGCAATATCGAGACCGATCTGCTTTTCGCCGTTTGCGGAGATCGTGCCGACCTGTGCGACTTCTTCCGAAGTGCTGATCTTCTTGGCCTTGGCCTGGAGATCCTTCACGACTTCAGCAACGGCGAGATCGATGCCGCGCTTCAGGTCCATCGGGTTCATGCCGGCTGCAACTGCCTTGGTGCCTTCGCGAACGATGGCCTGGGCGAGAACGGTTGCGGTCGTGGTGCCGTCGCCGGCGATGTCGTTGGTCTTCGATGCAACTTCGCGAAGCATCTGGGCGCCCATGTTTTCGAACTTGTCTTCGAGTTCGATTTCCTTGGCGACGGTAACGCCGTCCTTGGTGATGCGCGGTGCGCCGAAGGACTTGTCGATAACGACGTTACGACCCTTCGGGCCGAGCGTTACCTTGACTGCGTCGGCGAGGATATCGACGCCACGAAGCATCTTTTCGCGAGCGGTGCGGCCGAATTTTACTTCTTTAGCTGCCATGTCTAAAAACTCCTGAATTCGCGTTATCCGGGTTTGTGGCCCGTCAGCTGTATCGGAAAAGGGGAACCGGCTGGATTAGCCGATGATGCCCATGATGTCGGCTTCCTTCATGATGAGAAGGTCTTCGCCATCAAGCTTGACTTCGGTGCCCGACCACTTGCCGAACAGGATGCGGTCGCCAGCCTTGACGTCCAGGGGGACGATCTTGCCGGAGTCATCGCGAACGCCGGAGCCTACGGCGACGATTTCGCCTTCCTGCGGCTTTTCCTTGGCGGTATCGGGAATGATGATACCACCCTTGGTCTTTGCTTCGGACTCGACGCGACGTACGACGACGCGGTCATGAAGGGGGCGGAAATTGGTGCTTGCCATTGTCTAATCCCTCGATCAAATGACTTCACGGATCAGCGGGGGATCCGTATGGGGCTTGTTAGCACTCAGCCTCGGCGAGTGCTAGCGACGGAGATTTAGGGTTGGGCTCCAAGCGAGTCAAGGACGCTCGTGACGAATTTTTTAGCGAAAAGCCAAGGCAGGGCGCGATGACCGGCGCGATGGGAGTTTCCACGCCAGGCGACATAGCGCCAAAACCGGCCTTTTCTGAGGCCGTCAGCGTCTGGGCGCGCATCGGCATTCTGAGCTTCGGCGGCCCAGCGGGGCAGATCGCGCTGATGCATCGCGTTCTGGTCGATGAGAAGCGCTGGGTCGATGAAGAGCGCTTCCTGCATGCGCTGAGCTACTGCATGCTGCTGCCGGGACCGGAGGCGCAGCAGCTCGCCACCTATATCGGCTGGCTGCTGCATGGCGTGCGCGGCGGCCTGGTCGCCGGGCTGCTGTTCATCCTGCCGGGCTTCGTCGTCATCCTGGGGCTTTCGGCCTTCTACGCGCTGTTTCATGATACGAGCCTGCTGGCGACCGTCTTCTTCGGCATCAAGGCTGGCGTGCTGGCGATCGTGCTGCAGGCGCTGATCCGGCTGAGCAGCCGGGCGCTGAAGACGCGGTTTCATGTCGGCGTCGCGGTCGCCAGCTTCCTTTTGCTCTTCGTTTTCGACCTGCCGTTTCCGCTGGTGGTGCTTCTGGCCGGACTTGCGGGCTATGGTCGGGTACTCCACCGCGCCTACCGTGATGATCAATGGCGTCCGCGACTGCCTCGGCTCGCCCTTGCCGGCATCGGCAAGAGCGTTCTGCGAAGTGTCCGCGTGCGAAAAACCCTTCTCACGCTTCTATGCTGGCTGGCGATCTGGCAGGCGCCGCTGTTGCTGATCCACGGCCTCGATGGTCCGAAGGATATCATCGCCGAAACCCTGAGCGGCGAAACCAATGTCTTCGGTGCCATCTTCTCTTTCTTTTCCCGCATGGCGGTCGTCACCTTCGGCGGCGCCTATGCGGTGCTGGCCTATGTGGCGCAGACGGCGGTGCAGCATTATGCCTGGCTGCGGCCGGGCGAGATGCTGGACGGGCTGGCATTGGCGGAGACGACGCCGGGGCCGCTGGTGCTGGTCCTCTGTTTCGTCGGCTTCATGGCCGGCTTCCGCAATCCCTTCGGCTTCGATCCGCTGACGGCGGGCTTCCTCGGCGCCAGTCTCGCGGCCTGGGCGACGTTCGCGCCGAGCTTTCTCTTCATCTTTGCCGGCGCGCCCTATATCGAGCGGCTGCGCGGTCACGCCGGCCTGTCGGCCGCTCTTGCGGCGATCACCTCGGCGATTGTCGGGGTCATGACCAATCTGTCGCTCTGGTTCGGCCTGCATGTGCTTTTTGCCGATGTCGGCCGGCTGGTCCTTTGGAGTCGCCGCGTCGGGGTCCAGGGTAGCGACTACGTCAATGTCCCGATCGCCGGCATCGCCTGGCCGACATGGGCGACGCTCGACGTCTCGGCACTGCTGCTTTTCATGCTTGCCGTCGTGCTGGTCTTCCGCCAGAAGGCAGGCGTGGCAACCGTGCTTGGTGTCTCCGCTTTGGCCGGCTGTCTGCTCCGCCTTGCCCATTGAGGCGCATGCGGCGCGTGTGCAATGCAAAAACCTGCGCTGCGCTCTTGTAATTTGCTAGCCGGTTTGCGATGTCAGCCCGTGATTTCTTTGAGTGCGAGGACTGCATGGGCAAGCGTATCGAAAGCTTTCGCGAGATCGGCGGACATTATGATGTCGCGCTCTGCGATGTCTGGGGTGTGCTGCACAATGGCGTCTCCGCCTATCCGGACGCGCCGGCCGCGCTCGAGGCGGCACGCGGCGAAGGCCTGACCGTCGTCCTCATCACCAATTCCCCGCGCGTCGCGCCGAGAGTGGTCGAGCAGTTGCGCCAGATCGGCATTCCCGACAGCGCCTACGACCGCATCGTTACCTCCGGCGACGTCACCCGCCGCCTGATCGCTGAGGGACCGAAGAAGGTCTTCCTGCTCGGTCCCGAGCGCGACACCGGCATTCTCGAGGGGCTGGACGTGGTGCGCGTCGAGGCGGAAGAGGCCGAGAGCATCGTCTGCACCGGCTTCTTCGACGACGAAACCGAAACGCCCGACGATTATACCGAGATGCTGGCAGCCTGGGCGGCTCGCAAGGTGCCGCTGATCTGCGCCAATCCCGATCTCGTGGTCGAGCGCGGTCACCGCATGATCCCCTGCGCAGGCGCCATGGCCGCCTATTACGACCGCCTCGGCGGAGAGACGCGGATTGCCGGCAAGCCGCATCAGCCGATTTACGATGCCTCGATCGCAGCCGCCCGCGAGGTTCGCGGTGAATTTCCGCTGTCGCGCGTCGTCGCCATTGGCGATGGCATGCCGACCGATGTGCGCGGCGCGCTCGATTACGGTCTCGATCTTCTTTATATCAGCCATGGCATCCATGCCCGCGAATATGTCGTCGACGGTCACACCGACGAGGCAGCGCTTGGCGCCTTCCTGGCGCGCGAACAGGCGTCGCCGAGGTGGTGGATGCCGCGCCTTGTCTGAGGAGAGTGGCAGCAGATGACCGTTTTCCATCGCAACGAGACCCGTGAGCCGCTGCCCGATAATCTGAAGGGCGGCGTCATCGCCATCGGCAATTTCGACGGTGTGCATCGTGGCCATCAATCCGTGCTTGATCGCGCGTTGGAGATCGCCCGGGAGCGCGGCGTGCCGGCACTGGTCCTGACCTTTGAGCCGCATCCCCGCACCGTCTTCAAACCCGACCAGCCGGTTTTCCGGGTGACGCCGGCGCCGCTAAAGGCGCGCCTCCTCGAGGCGATGGGTTTCAGCGCCGTCATCGAATATCCCTTCGACCGGGCCTTTTCGCAGCGTTCCGCCGATGAGTTCGTCCACTCCATCCTGATCGATTGGCTGCATGCCTCCGAAGTCGTCACCGGCTTCGATTTCCATTTCGGCCACGATCGTCAGGGCGGCCCGGCCTTCCTGATGAATGCCGGCAGCAAGCATGGCTTCGGCGTGACGCTGATCGACGCCTTCCGCGATGAAAATGCCGATGTGGTCTCGTCGAGCCGCATCCGGACATTGCTCACCGAAGGGGAGGTGGCCGAGGCCGCCGGCCTGCTCGGTTATCGCTATACGGTCGAAGCGGAAGTGATCGGCGGCGAACAGCTTGGCCGCACGCTCGGTTTCCCCACGGCTAACATGAGGTTGCCGCCTGAAGTGGAGCTGAAACCCGGTATCTACGCCGTCCGTTTCCGTGCCGCCGATGGCGTCATCCGCGATGCCGTCGCCAGCTATGGCCGGCGTCCGACGGTGACCGACAATGGCGCACCATTACTCGAAACCTTCGTCTTCGACTTCAGCGGCGATCTCTACGGCCAGATCTGTTCCGTCTCCTTTTTCGGTTATCTTCGCCCCGAACTGAAGTTCGATGGCCTCGATCCGCTGGTGGCGCAGATCAGGAAGGACGAGGAAGAGGCGAGGGCGCTGCTTGCCGGCGTCCGCCCACTCGGCGACATCGATCGGGCCATCGCCTTTTCCTGATGTTACGCAAGGGGTTGGGTAGGCGAAACGTGCTGCACCGCAGCATTTTTTTGCCTTGAGCCAATCGTCATATGCGTTAATCCTTATCCGTGATGAGGCGTGAGTCGGCGCGCCAGTCTCCGAAAGGCACTCGAAATGGATAAACGCTTTGGAACGGCGGCCTGCTGGCTGCTCGTCATTCCCTATATCGGCCTGCTCTGGGTCCCCTTTTACAACAGTCACGATCCGGTTCTCTTCGGTTTCCCCTTCTTCTATTGGTACCAGCTTGCCTGGGTACCGATCACCGCTTTCCTGACCTGGATCGCCTACCGGAGCATGCGCCATGATGACTGATATCGACCCGACGGCACTTGCCGTCTTCATTTTCTTCATGGTGCTGGTAACCGTCATGGGCTTTGTCGCCGCGCGCTGGCGCAGGCCGAAGACCCTTGCCAGTATCGACGAATGGGGCCTTGGCGGCCGCAACTTCGGCACATGGATCACCTGGTTCCTCGTCGGCGGCGACTTTTACACCGCCTATACCGTCATTGCCGTCCCGGCCCTGGTCTACACGGTCGGCGCCTACGGCTTCTTCGCGCTGCCCTATACCATCGTCGTCTATCCCTTCGTCTTCATGGTGATGCCGCTTCTCTGGAAGCGCGCAAAGGATCATGGCTACGTCACGGCGGGCGATGTCGTGCATGGCCAATATGGTTCGCGGGCGCTCGAACTGGCAGTTGCCGCGACCGGCGTCATCGCCACCATGCCCTATATCGCCTTGCAGCTTGTCGGCATGACGGCTGTGTTCAAGGCTCTGGGCCTGCATGGCGAATTCCCGCTCGCCGTCGCCTTTATCATCCTGGCGCTCTATACTTATTCGGCGGGACTTCGCGCCCCGGCGCTGATCGCCTTCGTCAAGGACATCATGATCTACATCGTGGTGATCGCCGCCATTGCGCTCATCCCGGCCAAGCTTGGCGGCTATGCCAATGTCTTCGCCTCCGCCGATGCGGCTTTCCAGGCCAAGGGGGCTGGCAGCCTGGTGCTCGGCGGCAACCAGTATGTCGCCTATGCGACGCTGGCGCTTGGCTCGGCGCTCGCGGCCTTCATGTATCCGCATACGTTGACCGGTATTTTCGCCTCCAACAGCGGCAACACCATCCGCAAGAATGCGGTGTTGCTGCCGGCCTATACGCTGCTGCTCGGCCTGCTGGCCCTGCTCGGCTATATGGGCCATGCGGCCAATCTGAAGCTGGATAGCCCCAATGATGTCGTGCCGGCGCTGTTCCAGTCGCTGTTCTCCAGCTGGTTTGCGGGTTTCGCCTTCGCGGCCATCGCCATCGGTGCGCTGGTGCCGGCTGCCGTGATGAGCATTGGCGCTGCCAACCTCTTCACCCGCAACTTCTGGAAGGCTTACATCAATCCGCAGGTGTCCGATGCCGGCGAGGCGAAGGTCGCCAAGATGACCTCGCTGGTCGTCAAGGTCGGCGCGCTTCTCGTCATCATCTTCCTGCCGACGCAGTTCGCGCTCGACCTGCAATTGCTGGGTGGTATCTGGATCCTGCAGACGTTGCCGGCGCTGGTTTTCGGCCTCTATACCAAGTGGTTCCGTGCACCGGCTCTGCTTGTCGGCTGGGTCGTCGGTTTCTTCGGCGGTACCTATCTCGTCTGGGATGCCGGCTGGAAGCCGCTGCACATGGTCTCTCTCGGGGATACGAGCTTCACCGTCTACACGGGACTGCTTGCGCTGGCCGCCAATATCGCGGTGTCGGTGATCCTCAACGCGGTCATGCCGGCCCGGGCGACGGCACGCGCCTGATCGGGCCGGCTCCTCAATCAGCCGCGGGTGGAAACGCCCGCGGCTTTTCTGTGCCTTGTTGCGGTGGAATCCTCTTCCTTTCCGCTCAAAAAGCGCTTATGAACCGCCCATTATGACCCAATTTCGGCTGAGCCTATCGATACGAATTATTGGCCCGGCCTTCCGCGCGCTTTAAGCTGCCGGAAGGTCCGGGTTCCTGGCGCCCGTTCCCGAGGCGCTACCGCCGCCGAAAAAATCCCCTTATGGCTGCGCCTTCTTGGCGCGATATGCCCGAGACGCCGAGGCAATTGTCTGAACCATGACCGATACCGCTGAAAAACTCGACTATTCGAAGACTCTCTATTTGCCCGAGACCGATTTCCCGATGCGCGCCGGCCTGCCGCAGAAGGAGCCGGAGCTGGTCAAGCGCTGGCAGGAGATGGACCTCTACAAGGTGCTGCGCGCGTCGGCCGCCGGCCGCGAGAAATTCGTGCTGCATGACGGCCCGCCCTACGCCAATGGCAACATCCATATCGGCCACGCACTGAACAAGATCCTCAAGGACGTCATCACCCGCTCGTTCCAGATGCGCGGCTATGACAGCAACTACGTTCCGGGTTGGGACTGCCACGGCCTGCCGATCGAGTGGAAGATCGAGGAAAAATACCGCGAGAAGGGCAAGAACAAGGACGAGGTTCCGGTTAACGAATTCCGCCAGGAATGCCGTGACTTCGCCGCCGGCTGGATCAAGATCCAGTCCGAGGAGTTCAAGCGTCTCGGCATCGTCGGCGATTTCGAAAATCCCTATCTGACGATGAACTTTCACGCCGAATCCCGCATCGCCGGCGAGCTGCTGAAGATCGCCAAGACCGGTCAGCTCTATCGCGGTTCGAAGCCAGTCATGTGGTCGGTGGTCGAGCGCACGGCACTTGCGGAAGCCGAAGTCGAATATGCCGACGTCGAGAGCGACATGATCTGGGTGAAATTCCCGGTCGTGGAAGGTCCGGCGGCGCTTGCCGATGCCTTCGTCGTCATCTGGACCACGACCCCCTGGACGATCCCCGGCAACCGGGCGATCGCCTATTCGTCGCGGGTCTCTTATGGCCTCTACGAAGTGACGGAAGCCGCGAATGATTTCGGTCCGCGTCCGGGCGAAAAGCTCGTCTTCGCCGACAAGCTTGCCGAGGAAGCTTTTGCCAAGGCAAAGCTGCAGTACAAGCGCCTGCGCGACGTGACCGCCGAGGATTTCGGCGCGATCATCTGCGCCCATCCGCTGGCTTCGCTCGGTTATGACTTCAAGGTTCCCTTGCTCGACGGCGATCATGTTACCGACGATGCCGGCACCGGCTTCGTGCACACCGCACCCAGCCATGGCCGCGAGGACTTTGACGTCTGGATGGCCAATGCCCGCGAGGTGGAAGCGCGAGGGATCTCGTCGCGCATCCCGTTCCCGGTCGACGACGCCGGCTTCTACACCACTGACGCCCCCGGCTTCGAGGGCGGCCGCGTCATGGACGACAACGGCAAGAAGGGCAATGCCAACGATCTCGTCATCAAGGCGCTGATCGAGACCAGCACGCTCTTCGCGCGCGGACGTATGAAGCATTCCTATCCGCATTCCTGGCGCTCGAAGAAGCCGGTCATCTTCCGCAACACGCCGCAATGGTTCGTCTACATGGACAAGGACCTTGCCGA
Organism: Martinezella rhizogenes; assembly: GCF_000799715.1. Taxonomy (GTDB): domain Bacteria; phylum Pseudomonadota; class Alphaproteobacteria; order Rhizobiales; family Rhizobiaceae; genus Rhizobium; species Rhizobium rhizogenes_C. Next base: position 325,408 of record NZ_JUHG01000016.1, on the reverse strand, counting down.
CGGCACGACGCTGCGGTCGCGCGCGCTGAAGGCGATCGACGATACCCGTTTCGTGCCCGCTAGCGGCCAGAACCGCCTGCGCGCCATGATCGAGCAGCGCCCGGATTGGGTGCTCTCGCGCCAGCGCGCCTGGGGCGTTCCGATCGCGATCTTCGTCGACGATGACGGCGAGATCCTGCAGGACGACGCCGTCAACGCCCGCATCCTTGAAGCTTTCGATGCCGAAGGCGCTGACGCCTGGTTTGCCGAAGGCGCGCGCGAGCGTTTCCTTGGCGAAAAGGCCAACGAGCCGTGGACGCAGGTCATGGATATCCTCGACGTCTGGTTCGACTCGGGTTCGACCCATACCTTCACGCTGGAAGACCGTCCGGACCTGAAATGGCCGGCGGACGTCTATCTCGAAGGCTCAGACCAGCATCGCGGCTGGTTCCATTCGTCGCTGCTCGAAAGTGCGGCGACGCGTGGCCGTGCGCCCTATGACACGGTCGTCACCCATGGTTTCACCATGGATGAACAGGGCCGCAAGCAGTCGAAGTCGCTCGGCAACGTCGTTGCGCCGCAGGATGTGATGAAGGACAGCGGCGCGGATATCCTGCGCCTCTGGGTCATGACCACCGACTACTGGGAAGACCAGCGTCTCGGCAAGGCGATCATCCAGACCAACGTCGATGCCTATCGCAAGCTGCGCAACACCATCCGCTGGATGCTCGGCACGCTGGCGCATGACAAGGGCGAAGTGATAGCCTACGCCGATATGCCGGAGCTGGAGCAGCTGATGCTGCATCGTCTCGCCGAGCTGAACGAGCTCGTGCGCGAAAGCTACGACGCCTTCGACTTCAAGCGCATCGCCCGCGCCCTTATCGATTTCTCGAATGTCGAGCTTTCGGCCTTCTATTTCGATGTCCGCAAGGACGCGCTTTATTGCGACGCCCCGTCGAGCCTGCGCCGCCGCGCGTCGCTCGCCGTCATCCGCACGATCTTCGACTGCATGGTGACCTGGCTTGCGCCGATGCTGCCGTTTACGACGGAAGAAGCCTGGCTGTCGCGCAATCCGTCGGCGGTCTCCGTGCATCTCGAACAGTTCCCCGCCGTTCCTGCCGAATGGAAGAACGAGGCGCTGGCCGAGAAGTGGAAGAAGATCCGCGCCGTGCGCAGCGTCGTCACCGGCGCGCTCGAAATCGAGCGCAAGGACAAGCGTATCGGCTCCTCGCTGGAAGCCGCTCCCGTCGTCTACGTCGCCGATCCGGAGCTCCTGAAGGCGCTGGAAGGGCAGGACCTGGCGGAAATCTGCATCACCTCCGGCATCGCCGTCAACGCTGGCGAAGGCCCGGCGGATGCTTTCCGTTTGGATGACGCCGCCAAGGTAGGCGTCGTGCCCGCACTGGCGGAAGGCCGCAAATGCGCCCGTTCCTGGCGCATCACCACCGATGTCGGCTCCGATCCGGACTATCCCGACGTTTCGGCGCGTGATGCAGCAGCCCTGCGCGAGCTGGCGGCCGTCAACTGAAGAAAATTGCCGGGTGAATTGCCTTCGAGGCGTTCATCCGGTAAAAGCTGCCTGAAAATGGCCCGATTTTTGCGGCAGTTGGCATGAATTGGGGTCTGCTATAGATGTACCGGCATGGCTGGGAAGGGTTTTCATGAGAGCGATGCATAGGGTTCGTGTTGGCGTCAGCTTGGCGGCACTCGTGGTTGGCTGCGGTCTGATGTCCGGCTGCTTGAGCAGCCCGCGTTACGGCACGGACAAGACCGCCGGCGTTCAGCTTCTCGACGACCTCGGCGACATCGCCTCCATTTCGGCCGCCACGCCGAAGGACAAGGGTGTGACGTATCCGAATCGCCCTGGCTTGGTTCTGCCGGCTGAAAACCAGAGGGAAGCCCTGACGGCGCCGCAACAGACGCTGGCAAGCAAGGATAACCCGGCCTGGCTGGAATCGCCGGAAGACGCGCGCAAGCGTCTGGCTGAAGAGGCCGACCAGAACAAGAACGACGTCAATTATCGCTCGCCGCTCGCTCAGGCAGACAGCGGCCGCAACCGCAAGACGGAAGTGGAGCAGACGGCAGCCTATCGCGCCGCGCGCCAGGATCAGGCCGGGACCTATGAGCAGCGCCGTTATCTGATCGATCCGCCGCAGCAATATCGTCAGGTTTCCGACCCGACGGCGTTGAGCGATGTCGGCACGCCGGAGAGCAAGAAGGAAAAGCAGCGCAAGAAGGATGCCGAGGCAGCGCAGCAGTCCAACAGCAGCAGTTGGTGGAAGCCGTTCCAGTAAGCTTTCCCGAGCATGAAGCGGCGGCCAAAACCGTCGCTTTTTAGTCTTCCTGCCGTTTCAGCTGGAAGAATTCCCTGAGAATGTCAGCCGCATCCCGTTCGGCGATGCCCGAATAGACTTCCGGCGCGTGATGGCAGGTCGGTTGGCGATAGAAACGCACGCCATTGTCCACCCCGCCCCCCTTCGGATCTTCCGCGCCGTAGTAGAGGCGGCGGATACGGGCAAATGAAATGGCCGCCGCGCACATGGTGCAGGGCTCCAGCGTCACATAGAGATCGGCGCCCGTCAGGCGCTCCTGGCCGAGCGCTTCGCAGGCAATACGGATCGCGGCGATTTCGGCATGGGCGGTGACGTCGTTGAGCTCGCGGGTGCGGTTGCCGGCCTTGGCGATGACGGTGTTGTCGAGCACGAGAACGGCTCCGATCGGCACTTCACCACGCGCTCCGGCGCTTCGTGCTTCGGCGAGCGCCAGCTTCATGAAGTGATTTGTATTCGCCATTTAAGATTTTCCACTTAACCGCAGGGGCGTGACCTGATAGGAACACGCCTTAAAAATTCAGGCAAACAACAAATGACAATGAATGACAAGCCCAAGCGGCCTGGGTCCAAGCCCTTTACCCGCGACGTCAAGACGAAGGCGCCGACGAAGCGCGACGACACCAAGCCGGTGAAGGCAGCGCCTGCCAAGGCGGCAGCTGAAACCGACGGCGGTGATGGAAAGGCCGAGCGCATTTCCAAGGTGATGGCGCGCGCCGGCGTGGCGTCTCGCCGCGATATCGAGCGCATGGTCATGGACGGCCGCGTGCGGCTGAATGGCGTGCTGCTGGATAGCCCGGTCGTCAACGTGACGCTCGCCGACAAGATCGAGGTGGACGGCGTGCCGATCCGCGGCATCGAGCGCACGCGCATGTGGCTCTATCACAAGCCGGCCGGCCTGGTGACCACCAATGCCGATCCGGAAGGACGTCCGACCGTTTTCGACAATCTGCCGGAAGAATTGCCGCGCGTCATGTCGATCGGCCGTCTCGATATCAACACCGAAGGCCTGCTGCTGCTCACCAATGACGGTGGCCTCGCCCGCGTGCTGGAACTGCCGACCACTGGCTGGCTGCGCCGCTACCGCGTCCGCGCCCATGGCGAGATCGATCAGGATGCGCTCGACAAGCTGAAGGACGGCATTGCCGTTGATGGCGTGCTCTACGGCTCAATCGAAGCCACGCTCGACCGCACGCAAGGGTCCAACGTCTGGATCACCATGGGTCTGCGCGAAGGCAAGAACCGCGAAATCAAGAACGTGATGGGCGCGCTCGGTCTCGAGGTCAATCGCCTGATCCGCATTTCCTACGGTCCGTTCCAGCTCGGTGACCTGCCGGAAGGCCGTGTGGTGGAAGTGCGCGGCCGCACGCTGCGCGATCAGCTTGGCCCCCGTCTGGTCGAAGACGCCAAGGCGAATTTCGACGCGCCGCTCTACAACACCACGGCAGTTGCCGGTGACGATGAAGCTGAAGCCAAGCCGGAGCGCGCCGCGAAAGAGGAGCGCCCGAGGCGCGACCGCGAGCGTCCCGAGGACAAGCGCGAACGTGCCTTGAGCCGTCTCGACACCAAGCGCGACGATCGTCGTGACGAGGGGCGTCGTGAAGGCGGCCACAAGGAAGACGACCGTCCGAAGCGTCCGCCGCTCGGCGCGCGCCGCAACGCCAATGTCTGGATGGCTCCCGGCGCCCGTCCGCTCGGCGAGAAGGCTGCCGCGAAAGCCGCCAAGAATATCAGGACTGCCGCCAAGCGCGGTGAGCCCGAGCGCCCGCAGCGCAGCGGTTTCGACCGTCCGGACGAAGGCCCGCGCGTTCGCGTCAATCGGGTTGCCGAGGCGGATGGAGAATGGATCCGCGCGAGCGAGGAAGCACCGCGTACGGGGCGTGGCGATGACGACGGTTTCGACCGCAAGCGCTCCGACCGTCTCCGTGGCGATCGCCCCCAAGGCGACCGTCCGCCGCGCGGTGACCGTCCTTTCGGCGACAAGCCCCGTGGTGATCGTCCGTATGGTGACAAGCCCCGCGGCGATAAGGCATTTGGCGATCGCCCCCGTGCGAAATCATTCCAGGGCGAAGCACGCTCGGAACGTCCTCGTGGCGACCGGCCATTCGGTGACAAGCCGCGCGGTGACCGCCCTTACGGTGACAAGCCCCGTGGCGATCGTGCGTTCAGTGATCGCCCACGTGGCGATCGTCCCACTGGTGACCGTCGGCCGCGCGCCGAGGGTGACGAGCGTCCGCGCGCCCGGTCTTTCGATGGCGAGCAGCGCTCCGAGCGTCCTCGCGGCGATCGCCCATTCGGTGATCGTCCTCCCCGTAGCGACCGCCCGCAAGGTGAGCGTCCTACAGGTGACCGGCCGGCTGGCAAGTCTTTCGGCAAGAAGCCGGGCGGCGGCAAGTCCTTTGGCGGCAAGCCGTCTGGAAAGCCCGGCGGTGCACGCAGCTTCTCGGGCAAGCCCGGTGGCGCTGGACGTCCGTCCGGTGGTCCTAGCCGCAGCGGTCCGAGCCGTGGTGGCCCCGGCAAGGGCGGCCCGAAGGGCGGAAGGGGTTAAGGCGCGGTGCGGATCGTCGGCGGTGAGTTTCGCGGTCGGTCGCTTGCGGTGCCGAAGTCGAACGATATTCGTCCGACGGCGGACCGCACGCGCGAGAGCCTGTTCAATATTCTGAGCCATGCCTATCCCGAGGCGCTCGACGGCACGCGAATGATGGATGTCTTCGCGGGCACCGGCGCTGTTGGCCTGGAAGCCGCCTCGCGCGGCTGCCGTCACGTCCTCTTCGTTGAAAGCAGCGTCGAGGGCCGTGGCCTGCTCTGGGAAAACATCGATGCGCTCGGCCTGCATGGCCGCACGCGTATGATGCGGCGTGACGCGACCGATCTCGGCAGCGTCGGCAATCTCGAGCCTTTCGATTTCCTCTTCGCCGATCCGCCCTATGGCAAGGGTCTGGGCGAGAAGACGTTCGCCGCCGCCGCTGCGGGCCGCTGGCTGGTGCCGGGGGCGCTCGCGATCCTTGAGGAGCGTGCCGACGTCGCGGTGACCGTCGTCCCCGATTTCCTCTTCCTCGAAGAGCGGACCTTCGGCGACAGCAAGATGCATTTCTTCCGTTATCAGCCCCGGCAGGCCTAGCGGCGGTGGGAGACGACCATGGGCGATTATGCTGATTTTGTCGGGAGCGACTATACGCTCGCGACATCAAGCACGCCGAGCGTCGCGGTCGCCTTCGGCTGCGGCGGCGCGCGTGGTCTTGCCCATATTCACATCATCGAGGCGCTGGACGAGCTCGGCATCCGCCCGGTGGCGATCGCCGGCTCCTCCATCGGCGCGATCATGGGCGCGGCGATGGCGGCAGGCTTGAGCGGCGCGGAAATCCGCGACTATACGCTTGCCACCGTCGGCAATCGCCCGGCCGTGCTCAACAAGCTCTGGGGTCTCAGGCCGGCGAGCGTTCGTAAATTCCGGTTCGGCCAGTTCAATCTCGAGCGCATTCTGCGCGCCTTCATGCCGCCGGCCTTTCCCGAGGATTTCTCCGAGCTGCACATCCCGCTGAAGGTGGTGACGACGGATTACTACAGCCAGGCTGAAGTGCTGACCGAAAAGGGCGAGCTCTTTCCGGTGCTGGCCGCCTCCGCCGCCATTCCCGCCGTCTTCATGCCGGTCAAGGTCGGCGAGCGGGTGATGATCGACGGCGGCATCATGAACCCGGTTCCCTACGAGCATCTGGCTGGCCTTGCCGATATCATCATCGGCATCGACGTTGTCGGCGGCCCGGAAGGCGACGGCACCCAGTTTCCGAACCGCATTGAGAGCCTGTTCGGCGCAGGCCAGCTGACCATGCAGTCCAACATTGCACTCAAGCTGCGGCTGCTCGCCCCGCAAATCTTCCTGCGGCCGTCCGTCGGCCGCACCGGCGTGCTCGATTTCCTGAAGGCCCGCGAAATCCTGGCCATGTCCGCAGGCGTCAAGGACGAACTGAAGTTCGCTCTTGACCGGGTGATTACGGCGAAGAATTAGAGTAATTCCAGGAATGTTTCTGCGCTTCCGTGAAGCGTTGAAACGTCCTAGACCCGTTCCGGCTCTTCCGCCGGCAATGCCGAGAGATCGTCGTCATCGCTGAAGACGTCGGCGGCGCGCTTGGGTTTGACCAGCGGTTCCGGCTTGACCGGCCGTGAATAGAGCATGTCGCGCCCGGCCTGTAGCCCTTCGCTTGCCTGAAGCACCAGCCGCTGTTCGTCGCGCTTGCGGATATCCTCGCCAATCTCGTAGGCATCGGCTTCGCTGACGCCGAGGGCTTCCAGCGTGCGGCGGCCGAAGAGCAGGCCGGATTCCAGCGTCTCGCGCAGCTCGTAGTCGACGCCCTTGTTGCGCAACTCGATCGAGTGGATGCGGTCGTAGGAGCGGACGAAGATGCTGGCGTGCGGATATTCCGTCTGCACCAGCTCGACGATCTTGTCGGTGACCTCGCGCTGATGCGTGCTGATGACGACGACCTTGGCGTGGTCGATGCCGGCCGAGCGCAGCACATCCTTGCGGGTGCCGTCGCCGAAATAGATGCGAAAGCCGAAGTTGGATGCCTGGCGGATGCGGTCGGCCGAAAAATCGATGACGGTTACGTCGCGGCCGCCGGCAAGCAGGATCTGCGCGGCGATCTGGCCGAAACGCGAGAAGCCGATCATCAGCACGTCGGAGCCCGCGCCCTCGAAATCCTCGTCCAGTTCCTCATGCGTGTCGCCGCTGAGCAGGCGCTTCGAAAGCGCCGAACCCAGCGGTGTCAGCGCCATGGAGAGCGTCACGATCGCGATCAGCATCGAGGCCGTACTGGCGGAGAAGAGCCCGCCGCTGGCGCTGGCCGTGCTGAACAGCACGAAACCGAATTCGCCGCCTTGCGGCAGCAGGCAGGCGATACGGATGGCATCATTGTGCGAGGAGCCGGTCATGCGGCAGAGCGCATAGATGACCACGCCCTTGATGACCATCAGCACCGGCACGGCAAGCACGATCAGCACCCAGTTGTCGGCAATGACGTCCAGCTTCAGCGACAGGCCGACGGCGATGAAGAAGATGGCGAGCAGGATACCGCGGAAGGGCTCGATATCCGCCTCCAGCTCGTGGCGATAGGAGGATTCGGCCAGCATCACGCCGGAGAGGAAGGCGCCCATTGCCATGGAGAGGCCGGCAAGCTGCATCAAGGTGGCCGACCCCATGACGACCAGAAGAGCGGCCGCGATCATCGCCTCCCGCGCGCCGGTGCGAGCGATAACCTGGAACAGCGGCGTCAGCAGGTAGCGCCCGGCAATGATCATCGCCGCGACGGCGCCGACGGCAATGGCAAGGTCCGGTATCGGATTGGAAGCCTCCTTCGGCCCGTCGAGTACGGTGACGAGGGCAAGCAGCGGCACGATCGCCAGATCCTGCAGCAAGAGCATGGAGAAGGAGCGCTGGCCGTATTTCGTGTTGACGTCGCCCTCCTGTTCGAGGATCTGCATGGCGAATGCCGTGGACGACAGCGCCAGGCCGAAGCCGACGATGATGCTGCCGCGCCAGCCGGTGATATTGGCGAGATAGGCGGCAAGCGTCAGCGCCAGTCCGCTGAGGACAACCTGCGCCGTGCCGAGGCCGAAAATGTCGCGGCGCATCTGCCAAAGGCGCGACGGCTTCAATTCCAGGCCGATAATGAACAGCAGGAAGACGACGCCGAGCTCCGCCACCGCAAGCACGGCTTCGCTGTCGCCGATGCCATGCAGCACCGGGCCGATGACGACGCCGGCGGCGAGATAGCCGAGCACGGTGCCAAGCCCCAATTTCTTGAAGATCGGCGCGGTGACGACGGCGCCTCCGAGCAGCATCAGGGTTTCGGTAAAGAGGGCATTGGGCGCGGACATCGTCTGTTTCTTTCTGTAGGGCAGGCGGTGTTGCAGCGCATGATCGTCGGAAACAACCATGCGTGACGACATTAAGACAAGAATCGGCTTGGCCGCCCTTGTAGCTTTATGTAGTGCACAATAAATGGAACGCGAAGGAAAGGCCAAATCATGTCCTCAGAAATCGATTCCGCCACTCTGCTCTCCCGCGCCAGCCAGTTGATCGACCTCGCCCGGAAAGCCGGGGCGGATGCGGCCGATGCCGTCGTCGTGCGCTCGCGTTCACAATCCGTCAGCGTTCGTCTCGGCAAGGTCGAAGGCACCGAATCCTCCGAAAGCGATGATTTTTCGCTGCGGGTCTTCGTCGGCAACCGTGTCGCCAGCGTCTCGGCCAATCCCGGCTTCAACCTGCAGGCACTTGCCGAACGCGCCGTCACCATGGCCAAGGTCTCGCCGGAAGATCCCTTCGCCTGCCTCGCCGACGAAGCCGATCTCGCCAAAAGCTACCCAGACCTCGACCTCTTCGATCCGACCGAGGTTTCGTCGGCTGAGCTGCGCGAGGCGGCGCTTGCGATGGAAGAAGCGGCGCTTGCCGTTCCCGGCGTCAGCAATTCGTCGGGTTCGGGCGCGTCGGCCGGCATGGGTGGCATGGTGCTTGTCACGTCGCATGGTTTTGCCGGTCACTATATGGGCTCGCGCTTTAGCCGCTCCGTCAGCGTCATTGCCGGTGAAGGCACCGGTATGGAACGCGACTATGATTTCGACAGCCGTCTCTATTTTTCCGATCTGGATGCGTCCGAGGATATCGGCCGCCGCGCCGGCGAACGGGTGATCAAGCGCGTCAATCCGCGCCAGGTTCCGACCGGCAAGGACGTGACCGTCGTTTTCGATCCGCGCGTCGCGCGCGGTTTCGTCGGCCATATCGCCGGCGCGATCAATGGTGCATCCGTTGCCCGCAAGAGCAGTTTCCTGCGCGACAAGATGGGCCAGCAGGTGCTGAAAGCCGGCCTGTCGATCACCGATGATCCGCTGATCGTGCGCGGCTCCGCCTCGCGTCCCTTCGATGGCGAGGGTGTTACCGGCAAGCGGCTGGTGATGATCGAGGACGGCGTGCTGAAGCAATGGTTCCTGTCGACCTCGACGGCACGCGAGATCGGTGGTCTCAAGACCAACGGCCGCGGCGCGCGCGGTGGTACCTCGGTTTCTCCGACCTCCACCAATCTGGCGCTGGAGCCCGGCGATATCTCGCCGGAAGAGCTGATCCGCAATGTCGGCAACGGTTTCTACGTCACAGAGCTGATCGGGCAGGGCGTCAACATGCTCACCGGCGAATACAGCCGAGGCGCCACCGGCTTCTGGATCGAGAACGGTGAATTGACTTTCGCGGTTTCGGAGGTGACGATTGCTTCCAACCTCAAGGATATGTTCATGCGCGTGACGCCGGCCAACGATATCGACCGCGATTTCAGCGTTGCCGCGCCGACGCTCGCCATTGAGGGCATGACGCTGGCCGGGCGTTGACTATGATCCCGAAAAGTGCGCAGCGGTTTTCGGACAAGATCATAGCCAGCACATAGCCACCCAGAGATTGGACTTTGTGAATGGATGATAGCCAGAAGGGCGCTGCATCGAGCGACCTGGACCTGATCGTCGAGGCGGCGCGTCAGGCCGGCGAAGTCGCCCTTGGCTTCTTTCGGCAGTCGCCCGAGGTTTGGTGGAAGAACGAGGGGCGTTCGCCCGTCAGCGCCGCCGATTTTGCCGCCAACGAGACACTTGCCTCCATTCTGCGTCCGGCGCGCCCCGCCTATGGCTGGCTTTCGGAAGAGACGGATGACGATGCCGAGCGGCTGTCGCATAAGACCGTTTTCGTCGTCGATCCGATCGACGGCACGCGCGGCTTCCTGTCGGGACTTGAACTGTGGTGCGTCAGCGTCGCCGTCGTCACCAATGGGCGCCCGACGGCAGGCGTGCTCTACGCGCCGGCGCTGAGCGAATTGTTCGTCGCAACCGTTGACGGCCCGGCATTGAAGAATGGCGAGCCGATCGCTGTTTCCGACAGGATGGGGCATGACGTCCACAGGCTGGCCACCGCCGAAGACGCTCTCAACGGACTAAGCCCAGACTTCCGCAAGACCATTGAGCGGGTGAAGCATGTGCCTTCGCTCGCCTATCGCCTTGCCATGGTCGCCGACGGCCGGCTCGAGGGGACGATCGTCAAGCGCAATTCCCACGATTGGGATCTTGCTGCCGCCGATCTCATACTGGAACGGGCGGGCGGCGCTCTGGTCGATCTCTCGGGTCAGCCCCTCAACTACAATCGTGCCGATGTCTCCCACGGCGAACTCTGCGGCGCACCGGCCGTCCACTTGCCGGAGCTCTTGCGCCAGCTTGCCCACAGACGAGACGGTTGACGTTTGGGTCAAAATCCCGCAGAGGAAGTGCGGAGGGGGACGATAGCAGAAAGAGACGAAAATGACTGTTACCAGCGATAAAAAACAGCTCCTGCACCTCGTATTCGGCGGGGAATTGGAAAATCTCGAGGAAGTGCAATTCCGCAACCTGAACGCACTCGACATAGTCGGCATGTATCCTGACTACGCGACCGCGCTGACGGCCTGGAAGTCGAAGGCGCAGCAGACCGTCGACAACGCTCACATGCGTTATTTCATCGTCCATCTGCATCGCTTGCTTGATCCGGACAAGGCATCCTGAAGCGGCGCTTCGCTCCATTTTACATTTGATATTTCCGTCCGGAGGGGCATTGTCGCTTTCAATCCGGTTATCACGCGGTATTTTTGACGCAATCAGAATGAAGAATCGGCCGATCTTTCGGCCGTTGAACAGTTGGGATTTGGCATTGATGACGATCAGCTTGGATCGGAGGCAGTCAAGATGAGCAGCCTCAGGGCGCGCCTCGCTTTGGGTGCCTATCGCTTCGGCGGCATTGTGATCTACCCCCTGATTGGACCCTATCTTGCGTTCCGTGCCGCCAAGGGCAAGGAAGACAGCTCCCGTCGGCTGGAGCGTTCCGGCTATGCCAGCGCCAACCGTCCGCAGGGACCGCTGGTCTGGTTCCATGCCGCGAGTGTCGGGGAAACCTCGGCGGTCGTTCCGTTGATCCGCGAAATCCGCCGCCGCGATATTCACGTCATTTTGACCACGGGAACGATGACGTCGGCCAAGGTGACGAAGGAACGTCTTGGCGACGAGGTCATCCACCAATATGTGCCGCTGGATCTGAAACCGGCCGTCAGCCGCTTCCTCGAATATTGGCAGCCCGATTGCGCCATCTTCGCCGAATCCGAAATCTGGCCGGCAACCGTGCTGGAACTCGAGCGGCGGCGCATTCCACAGATTCTCGTCAACGCCCGCATGTCGGATCGCTCCTTTGGCCGTTGGAGCAAACATCCTTCGCTCTCCGAGGCGCTGTTCGAAAAGCTCGCGCTGGTCGTTGCCCAATCCGATCTCGATGCCGAGCGTTTCCGCGATCTTGGCGCGCTGCAGGTGATCAAATCCGGCAATCTCAAGGTGGATACCGATGCGCCGCCCCATGATGCGCCGACGCTCGCCCGCTACATGAAGCAGATCGGCACTCGCAAGACCTGGGCTGCCGTCTCGACCTTCGAGGGCGAGGAGAATGCCGCCGCCGTCGTCCACAAGACACTGACGGAACATGACGGCCAGCTCACCATCATCGTGCCGCGCCATCCCGAGCGCTGCGACGCGATAGAGGCGATGCTCGTCGAACAGGGGCTGAAGGTCGCCCGCCGCACTCGCAACGACGTCCTCTCGCCGGATGTCGACGTTTTTCTTGGCGACACGATCGGCGAAATGGGTCTTTATCTGCGCATGACCGACGTCGCTTTCATGGGCAAGTCGCTGCTGAACGAAGGCGGACAGAACCCGCTGGAGCCGGCCATGCTCGGCTGTGCCATCCTGACGGGCGGCCATGTCCAGAATTTTCGCGACGCCTATCAATTGCTCGCTCGTCGCGGCAGTGCCCGCATGGTGCGCGATACCGAGATGCTGGCGCGCGGCGTGCACTATCTTTTGACCAACGACGCGGCGCGGCGCACCATGATTGATGCCGGCTTCATTGCGGTGCATGAGATGCGCGGCGCACTGGCCGCCACCATCAAGGGACTGGAGCCCTACATCAACCCGCTGACTGTAAAAGCGCGGCTGATGCCGAAGACAATGGCACAGGGCTAAGGGCAGGGGAGCACTACATGGCAGCGGTAAAGCTGGAGACGATCGCGGGCATTCTGTTCGACAAGGACGGCACGTTGCTCGATTATGACGCGAGCTGGCTGCCGGTCAACCGCGAGCTTGCCAGCATTGCCGCACAGGGTGACGCAACGCTTGCCGATCATCTGCTTTCGGCCTGCGGCATGGATCCGGTCACCGGCCATATCGTGCCTGACAGCCTGCTTGCCGCCGGCAATACCCGCCAGATTTCCGAGGGTCTTGTCGCCGCCGGCTCCAAGGTGGATGTGGCGGAGCTGACGGAAAAGCTCGATGCGCTCTTTTCCCATGCCGCCGATTTCTCCTCGCCGGTCACGGATCTCGCCGCGTTCTTCCGCCGCCTGCATGAGCGGGGCTACAGGCTCGGCGTCGCCTCCAGCGATAATGAGCGTTCGATCCGCCAGACGGCGCATCGCTTCGGCTTCCTGGATTATGTCGATTATATCGCCGGCTACGACAGCGGTTTCGGCACCAAGCCGGAGCCGGGCATGGTGCTCGGCTTCGCGAAAGCGACCGGCCTCTCTCCCGCGCAGATCGCTGTCGTCGGCGACAACAATCATGATCTGCACATGGGGCACAATGCCGGGGTGGGTTTGAAGGTCGGCGTGTTGACGGGCACTGGTTCGCGTGAATCGCTGGCCGCCGCATCCGATTATTGCCTGACCGACATCACCGAGTTGGAAAGCCTGTTGCCGGCCGCCCAGCCGGCGTAAGTTCGGCACAGGCTTGCTTTTTCATCTGATCTGCCCTTTCTTGCCGCCTTGCCGGGATCGTATGGGCAATAGTCGGCGCGAGACGGGATTAGAGCATGGTATCGGAAGCACCGCCGTTCTGGTGGCGGAAGCCGGATTGGCGGGCCTGGGGGCTTTCGCCCTTTTCCTTCCTGTACGGCCGCGTGGCCGGCCATCGCATGGTGCATGGCCGCCGCGCCTCCGTTCCGGTGCCAGTCATCTGCGTCGGCAATTTCACGGTCGGCGGCGCCGGCAAGACGCCGACGGCGCTGGCGCTTGCGCGCGCCGCCAAGGCCAAGGGTTTGAAACCCGGCTTCCTCAGTCGTGGCTATGGCGGTTCGCTCGACGTGACGACGGTGGTCGATCCCGATGATCATCACGCGACCGCGGTTGGCGACGAACCGCTGCTGCTCGCCCGCGAGGCGCTGACGGTGATCGCGCGCCGCCGCGCCGAGGGCGCGGAGCGACTGGTGCGCGAAGGCGCGGATCTGATCATCATGGATGACGGTTTCCAGAGCGCGCAGCTCGCCATCGACTACGCCTTGGTCGTCATCGACGCCACGCGAGGCATCGGTAACGGGCATCTCGTTCCCGGCGGTCCGGTGCGCGCGCCGCTGCGGACGCAGTTGGGTTACACCTCGGCGCTGCTGAAAGTCGGCGATGGCAACGCCGCCGACCGGATCGTGCGGCTGGCGGCAAGAGCCGGGAAACCATTCTTCTCCGCCTCGATCAAGGTGCTGGGGCAGGAGGATCTGCGCGGGCGCAAGGTGCTCGCCTTTGCCGGCATCGCCGATCCCGCCAAGTTCTTTCGCACGGTCGAGTCACTGGGCGCCAACATCGCCGTGCGCCGTACCTTCGGCGATCACGAACATCCCGGCGACGACGATATTGCTGATATTCTCGACATCGCCGCGCATGACGGTCTCGAGATCGTCACCACCTCGAAGGATTATGTCCGCCTGATCGGTCACCACGGTCGGGCCGACGAACTCTTGGCACGCTGCCGCGTCATCGAAATCGCGATGGTCTTCGATGACCCTCACGCGCCGGAGCTGATCATCGACCGGGCGATTGCAGCGGCACGGGAGCGCCGCCTGCGGGAAGGTTGGGCCGGAAAACCCCTTCTCCCCAGCGGGGAGCCTGACAGGGCGGATGAGGGGCGCGAGGCGCTATAGCGCCGCGCGGCCGGGGAAGGTGAGACTACCGCTTCTGGTTCGGAAGCACGCCGGCGCGTTTGTCGGCTTCGAGCGACGACATCACGTCGGCATAGGGCTCCTGCCGGGCGACGCTCCAATAGCGCAGCTCATCAAGCGCGATATGCCGGCCGGTCATGGCGCAAACGACATAGGAGCCCGGCATGAGGATTTGGAAATCGCCGTCGAGATAGCGAACCTTCGCCTCGCGGTTTCCGTGTCCCTCAAAAAGATTCATCTGCTGTCGTCCTCAATCTTTATCACTTGTTTGCCATAACGCGCCCGACCGGATTTTTCCAGCTCTTTTGGCGATACCGGCGCTCAGCTTCGTCCGAACAGCCGTTCGATGTCTGAGAGCTTCAGCTCAATATAGGTGGGTCGGCCGTGATTGCACTGGCCCGAGCCCGGCGTTGCCTCCATCTGGCGTAGGAGCGCATTCATCTCTTCCGGCCTCAGCCGCCGCCCGGAGCGTACCGAGCCATGGCAGGCCATGGTGGCGGCGACATATTCGAGCTTTGCGGCAAGACCGGAGGCCGTATCCCACTCGGCGATTTCGTCGGCCAACTGCCGGACCAGCCCTTGCGCATCCACTTCGCCGAGCATGGCCGGCGTCTCGCGCACGGCGATCGCGCCGGGGCCGAAGCGTTCGATGGCAAGGCCGAGCTCGCCCAGCTCGTCGGCAAATACCATCAGCCGGTCGCAATCCTCTTCCGGCAGGTCGATGATCTCGGGAATGAGAAGGACCTGCGAGGACAGGCGCTTGGAATGCAGCGCCTTGCGCATCTCCTCGAACACCAGCCGCTCATGCGCCGCATGCTGATCGACGATGACGAGACCGTCATCGGTCTGCGCGACGATGTAATTCTCATGCAGTTGCGCGCGGGCCGCCCCAAGAGGGAACCGGGCTGGTTCTTCCATGCGGACAGGTTCGATCGGCGAGGCGCTCTCGGCCCGGGCGGTCGGCATGGTCAGGCCGTCAAAGGCGGCTTGCGGCCGTTCCCTGAAGCCATAACCGTTGGCCGTGGGCTGATAGGGCCGCGATGGCGAAGCCTCGGGCGTCCAGGGCGTGCTCGGAGCGGAGGGCCGCCACCCCGGCTGGAAGCCGGGGCTGAAGGCGCGCAGCATGCCGTCGGCGCCTGTTGTGGCGGCGCGATCGCCCTCGCGCGCCAAAGCCTCGCGAATGGCGCCGACGATCAGACCGCGCACCAGGCCTGGATCGCGGAAGCGGACATCGGATTTCGCCGGATGCACGTTGACGTCGAGAAGGGCTGGATCGAGCGTGATGGACAGGACGGCGATGGGATAGCGCCCAGACGGGATGGTCTCGGCATAGGCACCACGGATCGCCGACAGGATCAGCTTGTCCTGCACCGGCCGGCCGTTGACGAAGGCGTATTGATGCGCCGAGTTGCCGCGATTGAAGGTCGGCACGCCGGCAAAGCCGGTAAGACCCACATCCTCACGGGCAGCATCAAGCTCGATCGCATTGTCCTTAAAGTCCTTGCCAAGTACCTGCGCCATGCGGGCGAGACGGTCGTCGCCGGTCGCCGGAAATTCCAGCGTCGAGCGGTCGCTGCCGGAGAGCACGAAGCGCACCTGCGGAAAGGCAATCGCCATGCGTTTGACGACTTCGGTGATCGCCGCTGCCTCGGCCTTCTCGGTCTTCAGGAATTTCAGCCGCGCCGGGGTCGCAAAAAACAGGTCGCGCACCTCGACGATCGTGCCCGGATTGGCCGCTGCCGGGCGCAGATGCAGCACCTTGCCGCCCGCCACCGCGATCTCGGCGCCGCCGGCGCTGCCGATCCTGCGGCTGGCGATCGACAGCCGCGCCACCGAGCCGATGGAGGGCAGGGCCTCGCCGCGAAAACCGAGCGTGCGAATATCGTCCAGCGTATCGGAAATCTTCGAGGTGCAGTGCCGCTTGATGGCAAGCTCAAGATCCGCCTGCTCCATGCCGGAGCCGTTGTCGCTGACCCTCAGCAGCGCCTTGCCGCCACCGGCCGTCGCGATTTCGATGCGGGTTGCGCCGGCATCCAACGCATTCTCGATCAGTTCCTTGGCAGCGCTCGCCGGTCGCTCGATGACTTCGCCGGCGGCGATCTGGTTGATCAGGGTTTCCGAGAGTTGTTTGATGGTCATCTTTGCATTTTCGTGGATTCGGGGCGAACTGGAAAGAGAAATCGCTGTTCGCCTTTGGTCATCCACCCGATTCAGGTTGGGGGGACTTTGTTCATAAATTTAATCAATGATTAAGGGAAAGATGACACGTTGCCCTTGGAAAACTTGAAATGATTGCAGGCGGCGCGCTTTTTGCGCGCATACGGCTCTTGGCGGCAGGTTGGTGGCCGTCATTTCTTCATGAGCCGGCTTCCGCCTGTTTCAAGTACCCATGCCAGCATG
The DNA here is from genome assembly GCF_000799715.1 of Martinezella rhizogenes. GTDB lineage: Bacteria > Pseudomonadota > Alphaproteobacteria > Rhizobiales > Rhizobiaceae > Rhizobium > Rhizobium rhizogenes_C. The sequence goes on along the minus strand of NZ_JUHG01000016.1, from coordinate 308,677 downwards.
ATGTCTCCACAAATTGATCTTGAGAGCTGTCGCGGCTCTTAAGCTTTGGCGTGCCGTAATCGGATAGATGTAGGAAGCGGACGAATGACTGCCGAGATTGGCAAGGCAGCCTTTGCAGTGATGACTGAAGATGTGCCGTCGGACGGCAATCTGCAGGCGGCGCTGTTCGATGCCGTCTGCGATGGACTTTCCAGCGCCGTCCTCGTCTATGACAAGAACGACCTGTTGCTGTTCGCCAGCCGCCAGGTCCTGAATTTCTTCCCGATCCCGCCGCAATTCCTGCAACCGTCGACCCGACTGCGGGATTATCTCGGCGCGGTCTTCGATACCGGCATGCGGCATCCGAACGGCCAGGCGAAATCGACGATGACGCGCGACGATTGGATCTCGCAGTGCATTGCCTCTCATTGGCGCGAGCGGTTCGAGACGACGGAGCGCCTCGGCGCGGATCGCTGGGTCCGCTTCGTCAAGCGCCGGCTGCCATCGGGGTTCGGCGTCTGCATCCTTTCGGATATTTCCGAGGTGAAAAAACGTGAGGAGCAGTGGCGCATCGATATGGAGCGCGTGCAGCTCACCGAGGATATTCTCGACAACCTGCCGTTTCCGCTCTTCGTCAAGGACTGCAACATGGTCTATGTCGCGGTCAACAGGGCGTTCAGCGACAAATACCAGACCACGCCGGAGGAGGTGCTGGGCCGCAAGGGCGCCGATCTCTTCTCCACCGACCTTGCCAACCGCTTCGAGGAAAGCGACCGGCATGTCATCGAGACCGGCGAAATGTCAATCACGCACCAGCGGCAGATCTCACGCGACGGCATCGAGCGCGACGTTGTCACCAGAAAGCAGCGCATCGGCAAGCCCGGCCGCTATTTCCTCATTGCCACCATGCAGGACCTGCCGAAGGACGGAGCCGATTTCGACGAATTCGCGCTCGCCTCGGAGATCAAGGAGAATGGCGATCGCTCCTACCGGCGCGCCTATGTGCCGATGGCGGCGCTTCAGACCATATCGCGCCGCCCTCCGGCCATGGAGACCTTCGTTCCCGAGAATTTTTCCGGCCGCAAGATCCTGGTGGTGACCAGCGATCTCGCAGCTGAAACGGCCGCGCTGAAGATGCTCGCCAAATACGGCTTCGACACCTGCTCGGTCCACAATGAAAACGAGGAGGCGGCGTTCCTGGATGTTGCGAGTTCCCTCGGGGTCAAGATCGATCTGGTGATCGTCGACAACCAGCTCGGCAATCGCGGCGTCGAACTGGCGGAGCGTCAGAGTATCCCGGCGCTGTCGCTGGATGGCTCACAGCTTGCCTCTGAACTCACCTTCCTGATTGCGCGGCACTTCAACCGCAATATCCGCCGCAAGCCGGGCGAGAGTGCCGAAGGCGGGGTGGAGGACTGGCAGATCACGGCTGGCGGCGAAGAGCACGGCTTGCAGATCCTGGTCGCAGAGGACAACGACATCAATCAGATCGTCTTCTCGCAGATTTTAGAGGGGCTCGGTTACCGCTACATGATCGCCCCGAGCGGCGACGAGGCCGTGCGGCTCTGGAGCGAGCATCGTCCGGAGCTGGTCCTGATGGATATTTCCCTGCCGGGCCTCAATGGTTTCGAGGCAGCGCGGCTGATCCGCAATGCCGAAAAAGACAGCGGATCGCACACGCCGATCATCGGCGTGCTGACCCAGGCTTTCGAGCGTGACCGCAACGAATGCGCCGATGCCGGCATGGACGATGTCATCCTGAAGCCCGTCAGCCCGGATATTCTCGAGACCGTGTTCCAGAAGCACATGCGTGGTGGCCGTAACGCTCTAGCCAGGCAGGTCTCGTAGTTGCTGCCTCGATGAAGAGATATTGTCCGTTTGGAATGACCGGAGCCCCGCCATCCTTTGTTAAGACTTCGCCGTCATGCTCTTTTGCGGGTGGAGAAAATGTCGGGACTGAACATGAAATCGGCTGAAATACCGCTCGCGACAGTCAGTCAGAACGAGTTGCAGGCGATGGCTTATACCGATCCGCTGACGGGTTTGGGTAACCGCCACCGCATGCGCGACCGTGCGCGGCTGCTTTCGGTCGAGCGCGCCAGCGATCCCGCCCCCTTTACCATCGGCATCGTCAATCTCGATTCCTTCAAGCCAATCAACGACCTCTTCGGCGTCGAGGCCGGCGACGAGATCCTGTGTCAGGTCGCCCACCGCCTCAAGGCCTGCATTCCCGACGGCGCCACCGTGACGCGTCATGACGGCGACGAATTCGCTTTCGTGCTGCCGCTGGTCTTCGAGCGCGTCGGCGCGGAGAAATTCGGCCAGATGATCCGCGAAGTGCTGTCGGCCCCCTATGATCTCGGCGATCGCAACGTTCGCCTGTCCGCCTCTTTCGGCTTTGCCATCTATCCCTTTGCCGGCGAGGAATTTGACGATCTGCTGAAAAACACCGAGACCGCGCTCTATCGCTCCAAGCGTCGCGGCCGTGGTCAGATCACCGTCTATTCCAAGGAAATCGCCCAGGAGATGAAGCGCGCGACACAGCTCGAACAGGCGCTGCGCAATGCCATCATCTCGGATGCTATCGACGTGCATTTCCAGCCGATCGTCTCGCTTGCCAACGGTGCGGTTCTCGGTTTCGAGGCCCTGGCGCGCTGGAACGACGCCGATCTCGGCTTCGTCTCGCCCGCCGTCTTCGTGCCGCTCGCCGAGGAGCGCGGTTTCATCGATGCCCTCTCCGAGACCTTGCTGCGCAAGGCAGCGGAGGCGGCACTCTCCTGGCCGCGTGAGCTGTTCCTCTCCTTCAACCTGTCCTCGGCGCAACTGATGGATCCCGGCACGAGCAGCAGCATCCTTGCCATTCTCGGTCGCGTCGGGCTGGATCCGCATCGTCTGGAGCTGGAAATCACCGAAACCGCCGTCATGAGCTCGGCCGAAACCGCAAATCGTATTATCGCCGACCTTAGGGCCGCCGGCGTGCGCATTTCTCTGGACGATTTCGGCACCGGCCAATCCAGCCTTGGCCGCCTGCGCGAATTCATCTTCGACAAGGTCAAGATCGACCGCGCCTTCGTCTCGCGTATCAATTCGGACCGCGCGTCCGAACACATCGTCAAGGCGGTTCTCGCCATGTGTGAGGGGCTCGACCTCGAAGTCGTCGCGGAAGGCATCGAGGATCATGCCGAGGCGGCCAAACTCAAATCGCTCGGCTGCGCCATGGGGCAGGGCTACTATTACGGCAAGCCCGTCGATAGCACCGCCACTCTACGCTATCTCCACGGAAATTGATCACGAGCCAGACGGCGCGCGCCTCAGCGTGTCGTCAAACCTATGGCAATGGCAGTTCGTGGCCCTGCTTGATCGTTTCCATCGGAACATCGGTCTTGACGCTTTGGACGCTGGGTATGCGCGTCAGATGATCGGCCTGGAAGCGCCAATAGCTGTGGAGATCGGCGGTTACGATCCGCATGATGGCGTCGCATTCACCGGTCGTCAGGTAGCATTCGACGACCTCGGGGAACTTTCTGACTGCCTCCGCGAACTGATGGGTAATCTCGGCGTCCTGCGTTTTGAACCAAACGCGAGCGAACACGGTAAGTCCCATGCCGACCTTTGCCGGATCGAGCACGGCAACATAGCGATCGATGACGCCCGATTCTTCCAGCAGCCGTACTCTGCGCAAGCAGGGTGAGGGCGAAAGCCCCACTTCCTTGGCCAGCTCGACATTCGGAATTCGCCCATTGCGCTGAAGCGCGCGAAGTATGCGCCGATCGATAGCGTCGAGTGTTGGTGGCATCATCTGCTCCTATATCCGATACAGACGCTATAATATGCCAACATTATGCAAGCTTGCGACTGTCTTCGCAAGCCAATTGCGCCAGCTTTGGCCTATCGTTCCAAGACAATTAAACTGGGAACGAAAATCACTCATGGTCAAAGATATCAAGAAGATCGTGCTCTCCTATTCGGGCGGCCTGGACACCTCGATCATCCTCAAATGGCTGCAGGAGACCTATAAATGCGAGGTAGTGACGTTCACCGCCGATCTGGGTCAGGGCGAGGAGCTTGAACCAGCGCGCGCGAAGGCTGAAATGCTCGGAATCAAGGACATCCGCATCGTCGATGTGCGCGAGGAATTCGTGCGTGACTTTGTGTTCCCGATGTTCCGCGCCAACACGGTGTACGAAGGCCAATACCTGCTCGGTTCCTCCATTGCCCGTCCGCTTATCGCAAAGCATCTTGTTAGGATCGCCCAGGAAGTGGGGGCCGATGCCATTTCCCATGGCGCCACCGGCAAGGGCAATGATCAGGTCCGGTTCGAATTGACCGTCAATGCGCTCGATCCGTCCATCAAGGTCATCGCGCCGTGGCGGGAATGGAATATTCAGTCCCGCACGCATCTCATTGAGTATGCCGAACGGAACCAGATCCCGGTCCCCAAGGACAAGCGCGGCGAAGCGCCGTTTTCGATCGACGCGAATTTGTTGCACACCTCGTCCGAGGGCAAGGTTCTGGAAGATCCGGCCGATATCGCGCCGGACTATGTCTATCAGCGCACGGTCGATCCCGTGGACGCGCCTAACGTGCCCGAAATCATCACCATCGGCTTCGAGACGGGTGACGCGGTTTCTCTCAACGGCGTCAAGCTGTCGCCGGCGACGTTGCTGACCAGGCTCAATGAACTGGGTGGCAAGCATGGTGTAGGGCGGATCGATCTGGTCGAGAACCGGTTCCTTGGCATGAAATCGCGCGGGGTCTACGAGACACCGGGCGGCACGATCCTGCTTGCCGCGCATCGTGGAATCGAATCGATCACACTCGACCGTGGTGCGGCTCACCTGAAGGACGAGATCATGCCGCGTTATGCCGAGCTGATCTATAACGGTTTCTGGTATGCACCGGAGCGGGAAATGTTGCAGGCGCTGATCGACTGGAGTCAGACCCATGTTGCCGGCGAGGTGACGGTAAAGCTGCATAAGGGCTCGGTGAGCGTGATTGCGCGCAGCTCCCCCAATTCGCTCTACTCAATGGATCTGGTGACGTTCGAGGAGGGGTCGGGCAGCTACGATCATCACGACGCAGAGGGCTTCATCAAGCTCAATGGGCTGCGACTGAAGACTTTGGCGGCGCGTAGTCAGAAGTTGGGAAATTGAAGGCCCAACCTGTCGTGCATGCTAAACGGTGGCCCCATGCGGGCCGCCGTTTCTCAATGGTGCGAGAACCTTCGTCACTTGTTGGTCGTTGACGAGGTCGTCGTGCTGTCGGTTCCGGGCACCGCAGCGGTTGCCGGCATCCGTGCGGCCTTTTCGGCGGCCTGCGCCGCAAGTGTCTTGAACTCAGGGGCAGACTTCAGCGTGTCGGCCGTTTCGGTGGTCGTCAGCTTGATGGTGCCGTCCTCGGCATTCTGTGTCGCCGTGATCTTCTCGAAGGGAACGGCGACGTTCTTCTGGCCCATGCCAAGGAAACCGCCGACGCCGACGACCGCGGCGACAACGCCGCCCTGCTTCATCAGGACCAGGTCGTTGATGCTGCCGATGCTTTCATTCTGACCATTATAGACCGACTGGCCCATATAGGTCCTGGCGCTGATCTGGTCTGCCGATTGTTCGGTCAGATAGCCACCGGCCTGCGCTGTGGTGGTGGTCGGTGCCGGAGCTGGCGCCTGGGCATCGTTCTGCGGCATCTGGGGTGCAGGCTTGGTGACATCAGGCGTTGCCGGGGCGGTCTGTGTCGGCTGCGCGTTGTTATCGGATGGCTGCTGCGCCTGGGCGAAGGCCATCGGCGAAAGAACCGATGCTGTGGCAAAGACCGCGCCAGCAGCGACGGATGTGAACAATTTGCCGGTCATCGTGAACCTACCTTTCATTCTGATGGGCATGTTCGCCGGCTTGGGCGGCACCACGTTTTGGCTAACCATCACCATGCCGGTTCGTTAAGGAAAATGACCGAAAGGAGGTTTGGTTCCGGCAAAAGTTGCAGAAAACGGCGCTGCACCATCCCGGTTCGATAAAAATAAAACTTAAAATTAGATAGTTAATGATAGTTCGCCGCAACCGGGATGATGCATCCATGCGCCGACCATAACGGTCTCAAGGTGCTCTCTGCGCGCGCTGCAAGTCCCAATCTCTCCGCCTTGTCTGTAGGGAGGCGGAGAGAAGGTGCGGCTCGATCAGATCTTGTAGACCGGATCGAAAACACCGTTCACCGTCAGGCCGAGTTCGAGAAGCGCTCCGGCCTGCGGCTGCGTCGAGCGGGCATCTTCGTCCAGGCCTTCCCAGGCTGTTGTTACCGCCAGGCGATCACCATTCTTGCCGATGAAGGCCGGGCAGGAGGGTTGCATGGCGGGCACGCGGTAGCGTTCGATACGCAGGCCGTCTGGGCTGTAGCGGTCGACGAAGCCGGAGCCCCAGCGCGCGTTCCAGATATAGCCGTCCGCATCGCAGACCGAGCCGTCGATGCCGCCGGGATCGTCCATGCTATCGACCATGACGATGGGCTCGCCGACCGGAAGTCCGGTCGATGGGTCGACCAGTACCCGCATCAGCTGGCTGATGCGGGTATCGCTGAAGTAACCGATCGTGCCGTCCGGCGAAAAGCAGATAGAGTTCGGGATGCTGATCTGATCGAAGATCTTCGTCACCTTGCCGCCGGCGACATGATAGATGGCGCCAGCATGCATTTCGGCGCGCTTGCCCATGGTGCTGATCCAGAGCGAACCGGAGATATGCGTGCGCCCGTCATTGGAGCGGTTCTCCGGCTTGTCCGCTTCGATGGCGGCATAAAAGGTCAGTTCGCCGGTCGCCACGTCGCGAAGGAACAGGCCCTCTTCGGTGGCGATCAGCTGCCGTCCGGCGTCGATGCGGGCAAGCACGCTCGCCATCATCGGGAGGTCATGAACTTCCTTCTTGCCGGTCGAAAGATGCAGCTCGTGCAACTCCTTGCCAAGGATGTTGAACCACCAGACCGTATCGGTATCCGGATCATAGGTCGGCCCTTCGCCCAGCACCGAAGCGGTGTCGGAGAGAATGGTGCCCTGGAAATCGTGAATCGCGGTCATATGCTCAAGCTCCTACGGCGGCGTCATAGGCGTAAATGGTCACCTTGGCGCGTTCGGCAACCTCTGTCGTCGTCATTCCCGGCTTGTAGAGGCTGGTGCCGAGACCGAATGCCAGGATGCCGGCCTTGGTGTAATCGGCGAAATTCTTGTCCGAAACGCCGCCGACCGCGGCGATGACGAGCTCTGGCGGCAGCACGGCGCGGATGGCGGTGATGCCGGAGGCGCCGAGCACGCCTGCCGGGAAGAATTTAAGGCCCGTGGCACCTGCGCGGGCGGCGGCAAGCGCTTCCGTCGCGGTGAAGACGCCGGGCATCGTCACCATACCCTTGTCGCGGGCGCGGCTGATGACCGCCGGCTCGACATTCGGTGTCACCAGCAGTTTGCCGCCGGCGGCGTCCAGCCGGTCGACATCCTCGACGGTCAGTACCGTGCCAGCGCCGATCAGGCAATCGGCGGGCGCCAGCTTGGCGGCGATCTCGATCGAGCGGAAAGGCTCCGGCGAGTTCAGCGGAATTTCGATGGCTGTCAGGCCAGCCTCGATCAGCGCGCCGACGATATCGGCGGTTTCTTCCGGCTTGATGCCACGGAGAATGGCGATGAGAGGGCGCTTCATCGAAGGGAAGGGAACACGGGTCGTCATCAGCTTGTTCTTTCGTTGTTCGGCCAGATTGCCTTGGCGGCGGCGGAAAGCCCACGGCGGACAGCGGCATCGGCGTCAACAGTCGTATAGGTGAGGGACAGGATGCGGAAAGCATCCTCATAGAGTGCCTGTAGGCGTCCGGAGGCGACAAGGGTAATCGTTGCCCCTTGGCCGGCCGACGACAAGGCGCCAGCAATTTCGGCGCCGATCAGCGTGCCGGAAATCAACGCCTGCGCACCAGCCGCCGTCAGGCCATGCAGAAGCTGGCCGGCACGGGCGGTGAAGAGCAGGTTGGTGGCAAGCGCTGGTCTCTCGAAGGCGGCCTTGATCGCGGCTTCGAAGACGGCACTGTCGGCCGGCATGTCGGCAGCGCCGGCAACCGCGTGGGAGAGGATGCTGTGCTTTGTAATGACGTCGAACAGCTCGCCGGTCATGAAGGTGGAAAAACCGGTGACCTGGCCGTCGACCACGCGCACCCATTTCGAATGCGTGCCCGGCATGCAGACGATCTGCTCGCCCTTGACATCGGCCTTGAGGGCACCGAGCAATTGCGTTTCCTCGCCGCGCATGACGTCAGGCACATCCTTGGCGCGCTGCGCCAGGCCCGGCAGGATGCGGACGTCGCGCGTTTGACCCGGCACGGAGACGGCGCCGGTGAGAATGGCGGCAAGCGAGGTCGGCGTGTCGATATAGCCGGCTTCCACCCAGCCCTGGCGCGCCCCGGCCATGCCGCACACGATAACGGGAAGATCGTCCGGGGCGGAGAGGGCGGTCAGATGCGACTGCAGCACTTGGGCAAAGCCGGCCTGCGCCGCCGATGTCATGCCTTCGCCGCTGCGCCGCTCGGCAAGAACGCTGTCGTCCTCGCCGATCAGCCACAGCCGAAAACTGCTGGTGCCCCAGTCTACCGCTACATATGCGGGCCTTGTCATTAGAAAATGCCTCCGTCGACAATGATGGACTGCGCGGTGATGCTGCCCGAGCAGTTGGATGCGAGAAAGAGAGTAGGGCCGACCAGATCGGCGGCCTTCAGAACATGCTTGAGGCATTGGCGCTCGATTGTCTTGGCAATACCGTCCTCGGTCAGCCAGAGTTCCATCTGCCGTTCGGTAACGACCATGCCCGGCAGAACAGCGTTGACGCGGATGTTTTCCGGGCCAAGACGACCGGCGAGGCTCTTGGTGAGGCCAATGACGCCTGCCTTGGCGGTCGCATAGGAGGAAAGCTGAGGCTGGTTCATCTTGATGACGATCGAAGAGAAATTGATGATCGATCCGCCGCCGGATGCCCTCATGCCGGGTGCCGCCGCCTGTGAGACGAAGAAGACCTGCTTGAGGTTGATCGCCTGGCTGTTGTCCCAGTATTCCTCGGTCGTCGTATCGAAGTCGTGGCGATCGTCCCAGGCGGCATTGTTGACGAGCACGCCGATCGAGCCGAGATCGGACTCGACGGCGGCAACCGTGCTCTTGATATTGCCGACATCACGCAGGTCGGCATGATAGAAGGCGACGGGATGCGCCGATTGCGCTGACAGCCTGGCGGCAAGCGCCTTGCTCGGCTCCTCGGCAATGTCGATGAAGGCGACCTTGGCGCCCTGTTGCGCGAAAGCCTCGACAAGCGCCGCGCCGATGCCGGAGCCACCGCCGGTGATCAGGACGGTGCGATCCTTCAGATCGGGAAATTGTGCCTGTGCCTCGGTCAAATTCCTCTCCCTCCCTGGATCGGTGATAGATTCTGGTGTTTCTTTGCTGATAGTTCCATTATTCGGAACCGGATTTGACTATGTGGAATTATCGGATTACGCTTCAGCCATGTCAAGGACGTGACGGTGCGCCGAGGACGCAATGAGGCGATCGTGAATGTGAAGCAGGACGATATCATCGGCAATGTCCATCGCGTTCGGGAAACCGGCACGCTCGGCAAGCTCATGACGCTGCTTGATCTCGTCGCACTCGCCGACTATCCCATGCGCTTCACCGACATTCTATCTCTATCGGACCAGCCGCGCGGCACGCTGCACCGGCAATTGTCGCACCTCGTCGAGGAGGGGCTGCTGGAGATTGATCGCGATGGACGTTATCTGCCCGGCATCAGACTGTTGAGTCTAGCCTCGCGAAGTTGGGCGCGCAATGAATTCCGCGCGATTGCGGATCCGCATCTGCGGCTTCTGCAGGAGCGGACCGGGGAAACCGTACACCTCGGCGTCCTACGCGGCATCGAGGTTATCTATCTCGACAAGGTCGAGGGCCGGCAGTCCGTGCGCATGTACTCGCAGATCGGCAACGCCTCGCCGGCCTATTGCACCGGCGTCGGCAAGGCGGCGCTTTCCGTGCTGGATGACAGCAGCATCGAGGCAAGCCTCGCCGGTCTTCAGTTTCACGCCTATACCGAGCATACCCATCGCGACGTGGCGGCTGTTCTTGCCGATATCGCCGTCATCAGGGCGCGTGGTTATGCCTTTGACCGCGAGGAGCATGAGAGCGGCATATGCTGCGTTGCCGCGCCGATTCGCTCTGATGACGGCAATATGCTGGCCGGTGTCTCGGTGACCGGACCGGCTTATCGCGTCACAACGGAAAAATTAGAGGAATGGGCGCCCCTGGTCAGGGTGGCTGCAACCTCCATCATGCAGGATATGCACAGCCGGCTGGGTCCGAAGCGCTAGTTTTGTCGATTTTCCTCGATAGTCATGCGAAATCGATTGATTTAACGTTTACGTGCACTGGACCTTGGCCGGTTTACACGTTTATTCTGTATTACTTGTAGAGATGTGCCGATGGTCTGCATTTCTCTACAAGTGCCCATGCCATCCTCGGGGAGTTTGGTGAAATGCTTTATCGGGCGCCGCCGTAACCAGTGCCGCAGCGGGCGAGATCTCGTTTATTTCGTCGAACGCCAGCTTGTCGACGTTCGTACGGTAATCCGGGGCCAGGAGGCGGTGATTTCGAGTTTCCCCGTTCTCTCTTTTACATAAAGAAGACTGATGATGGCAGCATTGGTGCAGGTGGGACGGTCCCCTCGCGGTGAAGATTACATTGATGAAATTGCCGGTCTGAAAACCCAGTTCGACGTTTTTCGTTTCATGAAGCGCCTGACCGAAGCCTATCGTTGCCGGGCGTTCATGGTCGTGAACCTGCCGTCGCTTACGTCCTTCGAACTGCAGAGCAATTCGGTGATCAACAACTGGCCGGCCGAACTGCTGACGGTCTACGATCAGGAAGGTCTGTTGCGCAACAGCACCGTGTCGCGGCGCCTGCGCGTTTCGACATTGCCCTTTGTCTACGACACCGAGGCAAACACCAATCGCGACGACAACAAGATTCAGCTCAGGACTTCTTTGTTCGAACGTTTTCGGATGGCGCGGAGCATCTGTTTGCCAACCCACGATGCATCCGGCATTCGCGGCGCTGTCATACTCTCGGGCGATCGCGAGCCCTTCACGGCTGAGGAGACCAAGGACCTCTACTATGTCGCGATCCATGTCTTCGACAGGCTCGCTGAAATCCGCAACCTTGACGTCCGTATCGTCGATAAGCTCACCGACCGCGAGATCGATTGTCTGAACTGGACGGCGGCGGGCAAGACCAGCGCCGAAATTGCCGAAATCCTCACGCTCTCGGAACATACGGTCAATCACTATTTGAACCGCGCCACCAAGAAGCTGGATACCGTCAACCGTACTCAGGCGGTCGCCAAGGCGCTGCGCATCGGGTTGATAAAATAGATCGCATACGAACTGGGTCGAGAGCGAACGGAATTCGGGCAGCTTTCTGCGCGAATTTTGTGCGCTGCCTATAAAATTTGCTGGCATGATTTGCAGTGCTCCGCGGGTCGGAATTGATGACCTCAATTCAACTATCGGAAAATGAACGGTTTTTTCGATTTCCTGAAACTGGCATGCTTTCTGCTTCGCAATATACAGAGGTCCAGAGGGGACTTTGATAACAGCGCCGATTAATGCGCGCGGATCAGGCAGCCGTCGTCGATACCAGTGTCGTTGCTCTCCCGGCGACAGGTCTCGGCGGCGGCTGTTGCTTATTTGGCACGTCCTTGAGTTCAACGGACATTGCGAAGCGGTTTTCCGTGAACTTGCCCTATTCCTTACCAAGCTTTGCTTTATCTCGGCCTCCGCAATCTTTTGCGTCTCCAAGCGAGCGTTGCGGCTGGTAGGGTTATAAAACCCGGCGGACCTGCCGGCCGCAACGAACTCAGCCACTTTTGTCGATCCTCCCCTCAATTTTGTTTGGCGAAGCCCCGCCACTCCACTATCTAAGCCTGAGAGATCCGGAGTGTTTGCCCGATGAGGCGCGCTGAGGATGGAAATCGCGCAGTGAGGATGGAATGGCTGGCATCACCAAGGAACAGGTTCTGGATACGCTGAGGACCGTTCGCGGACCGGACCTGGAGCACAATATCGTTGAGCTCGGCATGGTGTCGGACGTCTTCATTTCCGACGCCAAGGTGTATTTCTCGATCACCGTTCCGGCCGAACGCGCCAAGGATCTGGAGCCGATGCGCCTTGCCGCCGAGCGCGTCATCAAGGAGATGCCCGGCGTCAAGGGTGCCATGGTCGCGCTGACCGCAGACAAGAAAGCCGGCGGCGCACCGACGGCGCGTCCCGCTCCACCGCAACCACAGCCGCATGCCCATGCTCATTCCCACGCGCCTGCTCCGCAACAGCAGCCCCGCGCCGGCAAGATCGGCGTTCCCGGTGTTGGCGCCATTATCGCGGTTGCTTCCGGCAAGGGCGGGGTTGGCAAGTCGACCACAGCGGTCAATTTGGCGCTTGGATTGCTGGCCAACGGCCTGCGCGTCGGCATATTGGACGCCGATATCTACGGCCCGTCCATGCCGCGCCTCCTGAAGATCTCCGGCAAGCCGTCACAGATCGATGGCCGCATCATCGTTCCCATGGAGAATTACGGTCTCAAGGTCATGTCGATGGGTTTCCTTGTCGAGGAGGAAACGGCGATGATCTGGCGCGGGCCGATGGTGCAGTCGGCGCTGCTGCAGATGCTGCGCGAGGTCGCCTGGGGCGAACTCGACGTTCTCGTCGTCGACATGCCGCCAGGCACCGGCGATGTGCAGCTGACCATGGCGCAGCAGGTGCCGCTGGCCGGCGCCGTCATCGTCTCGACGCCGCAGGACCTGGCGCTGATCGACGCCCGCAAGGGCCTCAACATGTTCCGCAAGGTGGAAGTCCCCGTCCTAGGCATCGTTGAAAACATGAGTTATTTCATCGCTCCGGACACCGGCGCCCGCTACGATATCTTCGGCCATGGTGGTGCGCGCAAGGAGGCGGAGCGCATCGGCGTGCCCTTCCTTGGCGAAGTGCCGCTGACCATGGGCATCCGCGAGACGTCGGATGCCGGCACGCCGCTGGTCGCCTCCGACCCCGAAGGCGTCGTCGCCGGTATTTATCGCGAGATCGCCGCCAAGGTCTGGGCGCAGGTCAGCAACACGCCCCTGCGCGCCGCACCCTCCATCGTCTTTGAATAATTCGTGAAGGTTCGTGCCGGCGACGATCGGTGTGATTGCCTTGCACGCGCCATGTGCTATGACTTCGCAAATCGGAAAGTTGCCGTGAAAACGCGCATTGAAGGGGTTGTGGCTTGATTCTTTGCGCGCTTTGCTGCATATGCGCCGCCGACGTGAATTTGGTCGGGCATATTGGATGACGGTCGCCCGCCGCATGGTATCTTCGTCTCGCCCGAGCGATCGGCGTTGTTTATGACGAGCGAAGAATTGGTACAGCAGCGCAATCAGCATGGACACGGATTCCCAGCCGGATCGGCGGGATACGCCCGGAGTTTTATGAGCTTTCTTCATTGGCCATTGGTAGGATTGCAGCCGGAGCGCATAAAGCGCCTTGGCTATAGCTTTGTCTCCGTGGTGCCGGGAGCGATGCGTTGATCACGGCCTACTGTTCCGACTGTACCTCGCTCGAACTGGCAAACCTTTCGACGCTTGCCCAATTGCCGGACAATGCCGTCTGGATCGACATGGTCGAACCGTCGCGCGAAGAGGAGACGAATATCGAGCGCCTGCTGGGGCTCGAGGTTCCGACCCGGGAGGATATGAAGGATATCGAGCCGTCGGCCCGGCTCTATGTCGAGAATGACGCGGTCTTCCTAACGGCTTCGCTGTTGTGGAAGGCCGATACCAATCTGCCGGCGCTGACCGATGTCGCCTTCATCCTGACGGGGCATCGCCTGGTCACGATCCGCTATGCCCGGCCGAAATCCTTTGCACTGTTCATCGCCGCCCTGCAGCGAGTTCAGCAAGATCGGCTGACGGGTATCTCGCTGCTGGCGAAACTTCTCGAAACAATTATCGATCGCACCGCCGAGGTTCTTGAACAAACGGTCGCCGGCATCGATATATTGTCAGCGCATGTATTCGGCGACCGCATGAAGAAAATACGTCGTCCGGCGAACTATCTGGAAGAGAAGCTGAAAGACATTGCAGGCTACCATCGTACGATCAGCAAGGTGCGGGATAGCCTGAGTTCATTGTCGCGGCTTTTGACCTTCCTCAATGCCATCCCTGCCATGCAGCAGGACCGCGAGGCCAAGGAATTGTGCCGCAACGTCTCGCGAGATGTGCAGTCTCTTTCGGAGCATGCCTCTTTCGTGGCGGGCAACATTACCTTCCTGCTGGATGCATCGCTTGGCCTGATCAATATCGAGCAGAACTCGATCATCAAGATTTTCTCGATCGCCTCCGTGGTTTTCCTGCCTCCGACGCTTGTGGCGTCGATCTATGGTATGAACTTCGATCTCATGCCAGAATTGCGTTTTGCCTACGGTTACCCGGCATCGTTGTTGTTGATGGTGGTGTCCGCCGTTGTCCCGTTTTTCTTTTTTCGCTGGAAAGGCTGGCTCTGAGAGTCTAGTGATCCTGAATGTCTGACGAAACCCATCATTCTCCCGACGGGAAAATGAGCATCCGTAAACTGTCCTACCTCGCCATCGGATCTGTTGGCGTTGTATATGGCGATATCGGTACGAGCCCGCTTTACGCCTTTCGCGAGGCGCTGAAGCCGGTGGCCGCCGATGGCCTGACGCGTGGTGAGGTCATCAGCCTCGTTTCGCTGATGTTCTGGGCGCTGACGATCATCGTCACCATGAAATATGTCCTTTTTCTGCTGCGCGCCGACAATGACGGCGAAGGCGGCACGCTGTCGCTTCTGGCGCTGCTGATGAAGACGGCGAACGGCCATACCGCCGTTCTCATGCTTCTCGGACTTCTGGGTGCTGCGCTCTTTCTCGGCGATGCGATGATCACCCCGGCCCTGTCGGTTCTTTCGGCCGTCGAAGGTCTGAAGCTGGTCACGCCGACGCTGTCGGACTATATCGTGCCAATCTCGGTCGCGATCCTGGCACTGCTCTTTGCCATCCAGTCGCATGGCACAGGCGCGGTTGCGCGCTTCTTCGGCCCGATCACGGTGATCTGGTTCCTCGTCATGGGCATTGCCGGCATCATGCATATCTCCGATGATTTCGGCATCCTGGCGGCCCTCAATCCCTGGTATGCGGTCAACTTTCTGATGAACGAGGGCTTTCTGGGCGTCGTGGTGCTCGGCGCGGTCTTCCTGACCGTCACCGGTGCTGAAGCGCTTTATGCTGATCTCGGCCATTTCGGCCGGCGGCCGATCCAGTGGGCCTGGTTCGTTCTGGTATTTCCGTCGCTGACGCTGAACTATCTCGGCCAGGGCGCGCTGGTGCTGCGCGAGCCGCTCGCCATGTCCGATCCGTTCTTCCTGATGTATCCGCATTGGGCGCTTCTGCCGGTGGTCATTCTCGCCACCATGGCAACGATCATCGCCAGCCAGGCGGTCATTACCGGCGCCTTCTCGCTGACGCGCCAGGCTATCCATCTCGGCTTCCTGCCGCGTATGGAAATCCTCATCACCTCCGAAACCAATACCGGCCAGATCTTCCTGCCCTCGGTCAACGCCGTGCTGTTCTTCGGCGTCATCTTCCTGGTGCTGAGCTTCAAGACCTCGGATGCGCTGGCAACGGCCTACGGTATCTCGGTGACCGGTGCCATGGTCGTTACCTCGATCATGGCCTTCGAATTCGTCCGGGTTCGCTGGAACTGGACGCTGCCAATGGCGATTGCCGTGCTGACGCCGCTGCTATTGCTGGAGTTCGTCTTCCTCGGCGCCAACCTGCTGAAGATCCACGACGGCGGCTATGTTCCGGTGCTGATCGCAACCGCCTTCACCGTGATCATGTGGACCTGGCGTCGCGGCAGCGCCATCCTGATGGAGAAGACGCGGCATACGGATATCCCGCTGTCGTCCTTCGTCAGCTCGATCGAGCGCAAGAGCGATCATTCCCCGGCGCATGTGCCGGGCACGGCGATCTTCCTCACCAGCGATCCGGAATCGGCGCCGGCCGCACTTCTTCACAATCTGAAGCACAACCACGTCCTGCATGACAAGAACGTCATCCTGACCATCCGCACCACCAACAAGCCGCGCGTGCCCCAGGAAGACCGCTATTCGGTCGAAAAGGTTTCCGACCGCTTCTCGCGCGTCGAACTGCGCTTCGGCTTCATGGAATCGCAGAACGTCTCGCAGGCGCTGGCGACGCTCCGCAAGACCGGGCTGAAGTTCGACATCATGTCGACCTCCTTTTATCTCGGCCGCCGCAAGCTGGTGCCCGACGCCAAATCCGGCATGCCGCACTGGCAGGACCGGCTCTACATCGCGCTGGCCAACGCCGCGACCGATCCCTCCGACTACTTCCGCCTGCCGGCCAACCGGGTGGTGGAATTGGGCTCGCACGTCATTATCTGATGCGAACCAAAGCATTGTCTTAAAAGAGGCCCGGTGGATTTCCGCCGGGCCTTTTGCTTGCAATCTTTCCGAATGTATTCGTGGACATGCAAAAGCCTGAATTAACCATCCATCAAGGTTAATGGGAGATTATTCCGGCTCCTAGTCCCGAGTGCCGTTTGGAGTCCGGTATTGTTTCGTCCGCGTCGTGCTTTCCGCAAGTTTGGCCTGGTGCCGAAAAACTGGACGTCTCCTGCCGTCTTCGGGTTTTGCGCGTGGCTCGTCTTTCCGTCGAGCGCGGCCTATGCCGATCTTGCCGGCCTTCTGGCGGGCATCGATAGGGGCGGCAGCAACTGGCGCATGGTAATCACCAATTCCCCGGCCGGCTCGACGCATCAGGCCGAGCTTGCCTTCGGCGATGCATCGACGGCGGCCGCCATTGGTGACGGCGGTCTTGTCCTGCCCGACGGCGGTCGTGTTGCCTTCACGTCGGAGCAGAAGGGGAGCGATCCCAGGCCGGACGAAGACCGCATCAATCGCGAGGACAAGAAGAGCCGAGTGGTTGCCGTTACGCCGATGCAGCCGCCGAAGGATTTCTCCGCCGGTTCCGTGCTGCAGCGTCAGAGCATGTTGCTCCGCCCGGAGTTTGACACCAGGGACAGAACCGCTTTCCTGAAGCCCAGAATGGGCGGCAAGGAAATCCAGATCGCCACGGCCTTCTATAAGAAGCAGCCGCCGAAGCCGGACGACAGCGTGCCATCCTATCTGGCGAGCCTAGTGACCAGCCAGGATGGCGATGTTCTCGCCGCCGCCTATGCATCGCCGTCGCCGGACTACGCCAATGTTTCGCCCTTCGATTCGATTTTGGCCAAGGATCAGGACAATGACGGTCGCTTCGTGCCGCAGATTGGGCCACAGGATCATGCCTGGGCCGCGAGTGTCTTGCCGCCCTCGGTCTTTTCCTCCGACGAGCAGCAATGCCTGGCGACCGGCATCTATTTCGAGGCGCGTGGGGAATCGGTAAAGGGCCAGGCGGCCGTCGCCCAGGTCATCCTCAACCGCGTCCGCAATCCGGCCTATCCAAAGACCATTTGCGGCGTCGTCTATCAGAATGACGACTGGCACAATGCCTGCCAGTTCTCCTTCGCTTGCGACAACGTCAAGGACCGGGTCAATTCGACGGACCATTGGAGAATTGCCCGTCAGGTGGCGATGGCCGTGACCGCTGGCAAGATCTGGTTGCCGGAAGTCGGTTCCGCCACACACTATCACGCGGTCTACGTCAGGCCGAAATGGGCGGCGGAGATGGTGAAGGTCGGCCGTATCGGCATGCACATCTTCTATCGCACCTATGGCGGCGGCTGGAGTTGAAGTGGTTGCTGGAGAGGGTTGTCCGCCACCGCAGGTGATGGGCGGCAGGCAAAAAAGCCGCAGTAATGCGCGGCCTGAAGAGGATTCTTCGGCTCAGATTTCGCCTTGCATCGCACCTTCACGCTAAGGTTATGATTTAATTCGGCTAATTTATGGCTGGACAGATGACGTCTACGCCTTGACTATGCTTTTTCCTAAAACTATGTTGCGCGCGACTTCAAAACGGGCCGAAAGGTGGGGAAACCTCCTGTTCGTTTACGCGTTGACCGGGGAAATGGGACTGCGCGCAGCGAAAAGGGGGAGGATATCACCATGACGGACGACCGCGACGAAAGTCTGGAAGAGCGTCGGGAGCACTTGGGAGCCGAGCTGGCAAGCAAGCGCGCCGAGATGAGAGATGATGAACGCGCGGAAGTTCGCGCCGAGGTGAGCCGCAAAGGCTATGCCCAGGCAATGAAGCTTTCCAGTGAATTTATCGCTGCGATCATCGTTGGTGCTGTTTTGGGCTATGTTTTCGACCGTTTTGTTGGTACGGCGCCGTGGGGCATGATTATTTTGCTGCTTCTCGGATTCTGTGCCGGCGTGCTGAATGTTCTGCGCTCCGCGGGCAAGGTGGCGACACCTATGCTCGAGAAGCACGGGCTCGATAAAAAATGAGGCGGAGGCGGCGCTGAGGCGTGGTTTCCTGGTGAGAGGCATCCGCTCGATCGAGCGGGAAAATGAAAGAGAACAAGCGGTGGCAAACGGTCCTACCCATCAGTTCCTGATCTTCAAGATTATCCCGATCGATATCGGCGGAATTGATTTTTCGTTCACCAATGCTTCGCTGTTCATGGTCGCTTCGGCAGTGATTTCCGCCGGCTTCCTGTATTTCGCCACCTCGGCGCGCAGCGTCATTCCGGGCCGCTCCCAGTCGGTCGCAGAGATGGCCTATGAGTTCATTGCCTCGATGCTGAAAGAAGGGGCGGGAACCAAGGGGATGAAGTTCTTCCCGCTGGTCTTCTCGCTCTTCATGTTCGTGCTGACGGCCAACCTGCTCGGCATGGTTCCCTATTTCTACACCGTTACCAGCCAGATCATCGTCACCTTTGCGCTGGCACTTCTGGTCATCCTGACGGTCATCCTTTACGGCTTCATCAAGCATGGCTTCGGCTTCCTCAAGCTCTTCGTGCCGCAGGGCGTTCCCGGCATTCTCCTGCCGCTGGTGGTGATCATCGAAATCATCTCCTTCCTGTCCCGGCCGATTTCGCTCTCCGTTCGTCTTTTCGCCAACATGCTCGCTGGCCATATCACGCTCAAGGTGTTCGCAGGCTTCGTCGCCTCGCTCGGAACCCTTGGCGCGCTTGGCATCGGTGGTGCCATTCTTCCCCTCATTATGACCGTCGCCCTGACCGGTCTCGAGTTCCTCGTAGCCTTCCTTCAGGCCTACGTCTTTGCGGTGCTGACTTGCATGTACCTCAACGACGCAGTCCATCCGGGCGGCCACTAAGGATTAAGACATTGGCGTCTGCAGGGCGTCAGTCATTCACCGCAACAACCATTTCAAAGGAGTTCAACATGGACGCGGAAGCAGCAAAGTTCATCGGCGCAGGTTTGGCTTGCTTTGGTATGGCCGGCACGGCTCTCGGCCTCGGCAATATCTTCGGCAGCTACCTGTCCGGCGCACTGCGCAATCCGTCTGCCGCTGACAGCCAGTTCGGCCGTCTGGTATTCGGTTTCGCCGTTACGGAAGCTCTGGGCATCTTCTCGCTGCTCATCGCTCTCCTTCTGCTCTTCGCCGTCTGATTTCAGCGGCGTCTAATAGATCACGGTTCGCGAGACAGCGAGCCGTGATTCTTTGTATTTGCAGACCACCTGGAGGTGAGCATGTTTGTGACCCCGGCTTACGCTGACGAAGCACCGCCGGCAGCCGGCGCGGTGCATACGGAAACCGGTGCGCCCGAACAGGGCCATCACGCAGGCGTATTCCCGCCGTTTGACCATACGACCTATCCGTCACAGCTGCTTTGGCTGGTGATCACTTTCGTCATCTTCTACATAGCCATGCAGAAGATCGTCATTCCGCGCGTCGGCAACATTCTGGAAAGCCGGCATGACCGTATCGCCCAGGATATCGAGGAAGCTTCGCGCTTGAAGTCCGAGGCCGATGCAGCTGTCGCAACCTATGAAAGCGAATTGGCCGCAGCCCGCGCCAAGGCGAATTCGATCGGTGCAACCGCTCGCGATGCCGCCAAGGCCAAGGCTGAGGCAGATCGCAAGGCGATCGAAGCAAGCCTTTCCGAAAAGCTGAAAGCCGCTGAAGCGCGCATCGGCGAGATCAAGACGAAAGCCTTCGCTGACGTCGGCGCGATTGCGGAAGAAACGGCTTCGGCCGTCGTCGAGCAGCTCGTCGGCAACGTCGCTGGCAAGGCTGATGTCGCTTCGGCCGTTGCCGAAGCATCCGCCAAGCGGGAGGGTTGATCCATGTCATTTGCTCTTGACGAAACTTTCTTTGCTTTCGTTGCATTGCTCCTGTTCATCGGCCTCGTCGTCTACCTGAAGGTTCCGGGTATGATGGCAAAGTCGCTGGACGACCGTGCCGATCAGATCCGTAACGAACTGGCCGAAGCCAAGCGCCTGCGCGAAGAGGCCCAGCATCTGCTGGCGGAATATCAGCGCAAGCGCAAGGAAGCCGAAGCGGACGCGGCGAATATCGTTGCCGCCGCCGAGCGCGAAGCCGAGATGCTGACGACGGAAGCCCGCAAGAAGACCGAGGAATTCGTCGCCAACCGCACGGCGCTCTCCGAGCAGAAGATCAAGCAGGCGGAAGCCGATGCGATGAAGGCGGTTCGTTCCGCTGCCGTCGACCTGGCCATCTCCGCCGCCGAATCCGTGCTCGCCAAGAAGACCGGCGGCAAGGTCCAGTCCGAGCTGTTCAACACCGCTGTCAGCGAAGTGAAGACCCGGCTGAACTAAGCGCGTAAGCGATCATTTTTGAAAGGCCCCGCTTCGGCGGGGCTTTTTTTGTTTTCGGACCACTCTCCATTTCTCAACGTTTGACGATGGCCGGCGATCGAAACTAGATTGCAGGCTTGGCAGGAGAGGCGATGGTGCTGACGATGGAGGAGGGCGACGGCCCGTTTCGGAGGGGCGATTTCATCGTTCGGCCCGTTCGTCCATGGACGGCGGACGTGCAGGCATTGCTTGCGGCGCTTCATGGACATGGTTTTCCGTATGCGCCGCTGCCAGCCGGATATGACCCGGTGTGGGAGAGGGTGAGCTTTCTTCCCGGCCTGACCGGCGATCTGGATGACAGCGAGGATATGAGATCCGAGACGGCCTTGCGGTCGGCGGCTGCTCTGTTGCGTCGCTATCACGACTGTACGACATTATTTTTGCCGGCGCTGGCTACGGAGCAGGAATGGCAAATGTCGCCGCGCATGCCGATCGAGGTCATCTGCCACGGCGATTTCGCGCCCTACAATGTTGTTCTGAACGACTGCGCCGTGACCGGCATCATCGATTTTGAGACGGCTCATCCCGGTCCGCGCGGCTGGGATCTGGCCTATGCCCTCTATCGTTGGGCGCCTCTCTCCACCGGTATCGCGGTGGAAAGCCTGGGCGGGCTGGACGCGCAGATCCGCCGTGCCCGCATCTTCCTCGACGCTTATGGCTTGGAGGCGGAGCAGCGCCCGGCATTGCCGGACATGATCGTCGAACGGCTGAATGCCCTGGTCGGTTTCATGGAAAGCGAAGCGATGCGCGGGGTGGAGAAATATCGTCGCGATCTTCAGGACGGCCACGATAGAATCTACCGGAACGATATCGCCTATGTCAGCGAGAACCGGGGGAGGATCGTCGCTGGCCTTGTCGGATGATAGCCGTCAGGCTTCATCCCTTCGCAAGGGCCGAAAGCTCATGCGATGCAGCGAGCAGGGACCATGCTTCTCGATGCCGGCGCGATGCTGGACCGTGCCGTAGCCGGCATGGGCGGCGAAGCCATAGACGGGAAAGACGTCGCCTGCACGCGTCATCATTCGGTCGCGCGTCACCTTGGCGACGATCGAGGCCGCCGCGATGGAAAAGGAGCGAGCATCGCCCTTGACCACGGCCTTGCCCGGGCAGGCGAGCCCGGCTGGCACATCCAGCCCGTCGGTCAGGACGTAACTTGCCGGCATGGCGAGCCCGCAGATGGCGCGGCGCATGGCATCGAGGCTCGCCTTGCGGATATCGGTGACGTCGATACGGGTAGCGCTCGATGAGGCGATGGAGACGGTCGCTGTAGCAAGGATCTCGATGAAGAGCGCTTCGCGCCGGGCAGCCGAAAGCTGCTTGGAATCGTTCAATCCCTGAGGAATACGCTCGGGGTCGAGAATAACGGCGGCGGCGACGACTGGCCCCGCCAGGGGGCCGCGCCCCGCCTCATCGGCGCCGGCAACGGGCCAATGTCCGGCACGGCGGGCTATCAGCTCCAGCTCGAAGCTCGGAACGATCGGGGCTTCGTCGAAAAGCATGGGAGAATCGGGTGGTCTGCGTGGCATGCGGCAACGCTCGCACACCACCCGATCTCCTGCAAGCCCCCGGTGGATCATGGCGGCGAACCGGGGGGCTCTTCCAGCGGGCAGGGAAACCCGCGAGGAAAGGGGTTACAGCAACGAGAGCTGCACGCCGCTGCCATCCGGCGGCACGAACAGGTCGTCGCGCAATGCGATATTGCGGCGCGTGAGTTCCAGCCGCCTGGTCGCCATTTCGAAGCGGCGGCTGATCTGCCAGGCATAAGGGCCTGCGCCCTTCATGCGCTTGCTGAAATCCGCGTCGTAATCCTTGCCGCCGCGCATCGAGCGGATCAGCGACATGACGTGGCGATAGCGATCCGGATAGTTCTGCAGCAGCCAGTCGCGAAACAGCGGGCTGACCTCCAGCGGCAGGCGCAGGATGACATAGCTCGCCTCCATGGCGCCGGCGGCCTTGCCGGCATCGAGGATGCGCTCGA
The DNA here is from genome assembly GCF_000799715.1 of Martinezella rhizogenes. Taxonomy (GTDB): domain Bacteria; phylum Pseudomonadota; class Alphaproteobacteria; order Rhizobiales; family Rhizobiaceae; genus Rhizobium; species Rhizobium rhizogenes_C. The sequence continues at coordinate 285,873 of NZ_JUHG01000016.1, read as the reverse complement.
TCTCATGATCGTTGAGGGCAGGGATGATCGGCGCCACCATGATCGCGGTCTGGATGCCCGCTTCGCTCAGCGCCCGGATCGCCTCCAGCCGCCGCTGCGGCGTCGCCGCGCGTGGCTCCATGGTGCGGGCCAGCTTGCGGTCGAGCGTCGTCACGGAGAGGCCGACCCGCACCAGATTCTTGGCGGCCATTTCTTTCAGGATATCGATATCGCGCATGACCAGCGCCGACTTGGTGACGATCGCCACCGGATGGTTTGCCTTGTTCAGCACTTCGAGGATCTGACGCATGATCCGCCATTCCTTCTCGATCGGCTGATAGGGGTCGGTATTGGTGCCGATGGCGATGACGCGCGGCTTGTAGCCGGGCTTTGCCAGCTCTCGTTCCAGAAGCTTCGCCGCATCCGGCTTGGCAAACAGCTTCGCTTCGAAATCGAGCCCTGCCGACAGGCCCATATAGGCGTGCGTCGGCCGCGCGAAACAATAGATGCAGCCATGCTCGCAGCCACGATAGGGATTGATGGAGCGGTCGAATGGGATGTCGGGGGATTCGTTGCGGGTGATTGCCGTGCGTGGCTTTTCGATCTGCACCTCGGTCTTGAAGGGCGGCAGATCTTCGAGGGTCTGCCAGCCGTCATCGAATGTCTCGCGCTGTAACGGCTCGAACCGGCCGCTCGGGTTGAGCCCGGCGCCACGGCCACGCCTGCGGTCGATCTCGACCCTGAGACCAGTGTCGGCGATCAACGCGTTGGCAATATCTGCCGTATTGGCAGGCGCAAACGCGGCCTGCCCTGCAAGGGACTGCTCGTTCATCGGTAACTCCGGGGCGGTTTATGACGTTGCATGCCGCGTCTAGGCTGATTAAATTCCTATCCGACAAATGAGAACAATGCAAGAACAAAATGCAGAGGGTTACCCTCATTCGAGGGTCGGCCGGAGGCCGGAACAGCATTTTCAAAGTTGCATATGATTCTTTTCTTAAACGCTCTGGTTTTCGGCTTAGCCGCTGGCAATAAATTGTGCGGCGCTCTATAAATGGGCAATGTTGACGGTCATCATAGAATGCCAGGATCAGGAACCTGAGTTGGCACAGACATTGGCGGCATTGGTGGTGGGGGCGATCGAAGGCCTCGTCTCCGATGTCGTCGTGCTTGATCACGGCTCGCGCGATGGCACCTCGCGGGTTGCTGACGCCGCCGGCTGCCGCTTTTATTCGCAGTGGGATATCAAGGACATATTGCGCTCGGCGCGGGGCGAGTGGCTGCTTCTGGTCGAGCCCGGCGCGCGCCCGCAGGCGGGCTGGATCGATGAGATCGCCGAATATGTCTCGCTGAACAAGGTGCCGGCCCGCTTCACCGCCTCGCGCGGCTATCGCCGGCCATTGTTGCAGCGCATCGGCCGCAGTTCGCCGCCGCTGGAGCTCGGGCTGCTGCTTTCCAAGCGACAGGCCATTGCGGTTGCAAAGTCCGGCATGCGGCTTGCCGAATTCGCCAAGGGGCAGAAGGGGCGCCGCCTGTCCAGCGAACTCATCCCCTCCTGGGTCGCACGCTCGGCGCGGTAGGCATTGCCGTGCCGCCAATCCAGATTCCATTTGTAAATACTGGAATAGCTGTCATAATTTTCTCGTGGCGGCCGCTTTCGCGTGTCGCGTCGGGCGGTTGACCATGAAGATGCCGGTATGCGGCAGAACAGGTCAGCAGAACTCTCCTCTTCTGCCGGATTTCCGGCGAAAGGAGGTGCGTCATGGAACGCACGATGTTCAACCGCCTTATCGGAACGGCCGTCCTGGCAACGGCAATCCTTCTCCCCAATATAGCCGCCGCGCAGGCGACACTGGCTTGCGCCAAGCGCGCCGAGATTGTCGCTTTCCTTGACGGGAACTATGCCGAGAAACCTTCGGCCATCGGTCAGCTCGATGCAAAGACGATCGTTGAAATCTTCGCCGCTGAAAGCGGCAGCTGGACAATGATGATCACCGATGTCTCCGGTCGCAGCTGCGTCATTCTTACCGGCCAGAATTGGGATTCTATTCCTGTTCTTCGCGGGCCAAAGGCATAGCAGTCCAGAAGGCCGAGCGACTTTATCTCAGCGAAACGCCAATCTCAGTTGGAGGCGGAGCCACGCTTCAGGTGCTCGTCGAGGCGCGGCATGATCTCCACGAAATTGCAGGGCATATGCCGATAGTCGAGCTGGGCTTTCAGGATCCCGTCCCAGGCATCCTTGCAGGCGCCGGGCGAGCCGGGCAACACGAAGATGAAGGTGGCGTTGGCAACGCCCCCGGTTGCCCGCGACTGGATGGTCGCCGTGCCGATCTTGTCGTAGGAGATGCGATGGAATACTTCGGAAAAACCGTCCATCCGCTTTTCGAACAGCGGCTCCAGCGCCTCGGGCGTCACGTCGCGGCCGGTAAAGCCGGTGCCGCCGGTGGTGATGACGACGTCGATTGTCTTGTCGCGCGTCCAGGTTTCCACCTGGCTGCGGATACGCTCCTTGTCATCGGGGACGATGGCGCGGGCAGCCAGCCTGTGGCCGGCCTCCGCAATCCGCGCGACAAGTGTGTCGCCGGATTTGTCGTCGGCAAGCGTGCGTGTATCGGAGACGGTCAGCACGGCGATGCCGACGGGAATGAAGGGTCTTGCTTCACCTGGGCCAGCCATCATGCATCTCCCTTGATTGTTTCCGTTGCCTGGAAATACCAGTCCGGCCGCAGCCTGTGAAGCGCCGCAGCCGCGGCTGTTGCCTGCTCAAGATTACGAAACAGGCCGAAACAGGTGGCGCCGGAGCCGGACATGCGGGTCGCAAGCGCGCCTTCATCGCTGATCATTTGCGACAGCGTTGCGATTTCGCCGCAGAGCGACCGCGCCGACGGCTCGAGATCGTTGCGCAACCCGCTGATTGCCGCGATCCATTGCGCGCGGTTGCTTGACGTCCGCGAGGTGAGCGCAAGCGGCGGATTGTCCTTGCGGGCAAGTTTGCGAAACACCTCCGGCGTTGAAACGCCGACCAGGGGATTGCCGAGGACCATGGCGAAGGACGGGAAATCCGGGAGCAATTCGATCGCCTCGCCGATGCCGCGCGCAATCAGCGGTCGGCCGGCGAGACACATGGGAACATCGGCGCCGAGCTTCAGAGCAAGCACCGTCATCATATTGGAGGGCAGGGCAACGCCCCAGAGCCTTGCCAATCCGCGCAAGGTCGCCGCCGCATCCGCCGAGCCGCCACCGATGCCCGAGGCGATCGGCAGGTTCTTTTCCAGATGGATATGCACCGGTGGCGCGTCCAACCCGGCATTATGGGCGGCCTGCCGCAGCAGGTCGCGCGCCTTCAGCACCAGATTGCCGCCGACATCCGCGTCAGCGGAAAGAAGAGGGGAGAAGCGTCCGGAAAGGCTGAATTCGTCGCGCTCGCTGGCGCGAAAACCAAGTCGGTCGCCATGCCGCGCGAAGGTCACCAGCATGTCGAGCAGATGATATCCGTCGGCCCGCTGGCCGGTAACATGCAGCGCCAGATTGATCTTGGCGGGCGCTTCCTCCGTGAGGCTGAAATCGCCCGCCGCTGAGATCATGATCATCGGTGGTCTTAGGACTTCTTATCGACGGGCGGAGTGTTCGTATTCGGGTCTGCCGCCGGCGGCGGAGCCGGATCAGGCTGCTTGGTCTTGTCGACCGTCCTGGGGTCGGTATCGAGCGCCGGCAGGCCTTTTTCGACCTTCTCCTTGATCTTCGGAATATCCGTTTCCTCCGGCTTGGAGGCCAGCGCACGGTTCCACTGGTAGACCGCTTCCAGCTTGCGGTTGACGCGCCAGTAAGCATCGCCGAGATGGTCGTTGATCGTGGGATCGCCGGCCTTCAACTGTGCGGCGCGCTCCAGCTCGGTCACCGCATCGTCGAAGCGGTTGAGGCGGAAATAGGCCCAGCCGAGCGAGTCGACGATATAGCCGTCATCCGGCTTCAGATCGACGGCCTTGCGGATCATGTCGAGGCCCTGGTCGAGGTTGGTGTTCATGTCGACCCAGGAATAGCCGAGATAGTTCAGCACCTGCGGCTGGTCGGGGTTCAGCTCCAGCGCCCGCTTGAAATTCGGCTCCGCCTGCGGCCACTTCTTCAGCCGCTCATAGGCGATGCCGCGCTGGAAAAACACGGCCCAGTCGCTGCGCTTCGGCACGGGACCGATGATCTCAACGGCCTTGTCGTAATTGTCGGCCATGCCCTGGAAGTCCTTGGCATCGGAGAGAACACTGCCATAGGCCAGGTAGCTGCGGATATCCTTCGGGTCGGAATCGATCAGTGTCTTCAGGTGCTTGCGCGCATCGTCGACCTTGCCGGCCTGGGCCAGCGCGAGACCGAGCTGCAGCTCGGAGATGCGCGCCATCGGCGAATTGTCGGGCACCTTCTTGTAGAAGGAAATGGCGCGGTCGACCTGTTCCTGCTTTTCGGCAAGCCCGCCGAGGAGAACCAGCGTATCGGCGCTCTTGGGATCAAGCGTGTTGGCGATTTGCAGATAGAGCGAGACGACATCTTCGGCGCCGTCGCGGTTCAATGCCGCGCCGATGGTAAAGAGCACGGAGGCGGCACCCTGGCTGGCGTCGGTCACCTGCTGCTCCGGCTTTTCGCCCTTGTTGATGCTGTCGCGCAGCGCGTTCAGCGGCGCGTAGTTGTTGATCAGGTTGTCGCCGACCGAAACCGTGTCCAGTGCCTTCTGCTTGTCGCCGGCCTTGGCTTCGAGGCGCGCTAGCGCCATGACGGCGCGCATGAATGTATCAGGGGCGGTTGCGCCGCCGGCCTTGTCGAGAATGGCGTCGTTCAGATGCGAACGGGCGGATCGCACATCACCGATGGTGATGGCGATGGCACCGGCATGATAGTTCTTGAAGATGTTGAACCAGTCCGGTCCCTTCATCTTGTCGATCATGGCGATGGCTTCCTTGCCACGGCCGGCGCCAGCGCGCGCCCAGGCAAGCAGCAGATTGTTCATCATCCGGTCGAGATCGTTCGGACCGCTATATTTGAGAATCTCCTGCGCGGTCTTGTATTCGTGCCGGCGGATGGCATCCATGCCGCGGACGATCGTGGTGACGCGCTCGACGGAAGGATCGCTCTTCAGTTCGTTGGCGTATTTCACGCCCTCTTCGAGATTGCCGTTGAGCAGCAGCGAAATCATCAGCCGCTGCCGGATCTCCGGATTGCCCGGCTCGAGCATCAGGGCCTTTTTGTAGAGCGCGATCGCGGTGTCGTAATCATGGTCCACATCGGCGGTACGGGCGGCAAGGAAGGCGCCAGCAAAGGTGTCGACGGCTTCCGCGTCGAAGACTACCTCGTTCTTGGTGTCCGGCGCCGCAGGAGCATCCTCCGCGCGCGCGCTATTCAGCGCCGCCACCGAAAGGATCGCCACCAAGGCTGCGCCCGAGAGGAAACGGATGGCAAGTCTCTGCCGCATGAGAAGGCCTTTCATCAAGGGATTGCCGGCGAGGACGCCGGCGACACAAAGTCGTTCGTGTCAACTGATTCACAACAGGATGGCTTTTTTGAAGCGGCCGCGCAAGAAATTCGGGCCGCTGCCGATCAGTTCACGCGTTCGATGCAGAAATCGATCACTTCCATGAGCGCGGATTTCCATGGCGTTTCCGGAAGCGGCGCCAGCGCGTCGCGGGCGATGGTGCCGTAGTGAACGGCGCGGGCAATGGTGTCGGTGAGCGCACCATATTTGGTGATCAGACCCAGTGCCTTTTCCAGATTCTCGTCGCTGTTATCGCCGGTCTCGATGGCCTCGCGCCAGAAAGCGCGCTCCTTCTCGGTGCCACGGCGATAGGCGAGAATAACGGGAAGAGTGATCTTGCCCTCGCGGAAGTCGTCGCCGACATTCTTGCCGAGATCGGCGGCCTTGCCGCCATAATCCAGCGCATCGTCGACCAGTTGGAAGGCGAGGCCGAGATTGGTGCCGTAGGATTTCAGCGCATTACGCTCGGCCTTGCCGGCATTGGCGACGATCGGGCCAACTTCGGCGGCGGCCGAGAAAAGTGCCGCCGTCTTGGCACGGATGACGGAGAGATAATCGTCTTCGGTGGTCTCCATGTTCTTGGAGACGGAGAGCTGCAGCACCTCGCCCTCGGCGATGACGCAGGCTGCCGACGACAGCACGTCGAGAGCCTCGAGCGAACCGACTTCGACCATCATGCGGAAAGCCTGCCCGAGCAGGAAGTCGCCGACGAGAACGCTGGCCTGGTTGCCCCAGATCATGCGGGCCGTGGACTTGCCGCGCCGCAGATCGCTTTCATCCACCACGTCGTCGTGCAGCAAGGTCGCGGTGTGCAGGAACTCGACCGAGGTCGCGAGCTTGATATGATTGTCGCCCTGGTAGTTGTAGAGCGCGGCGGAGGCGATGGTCAGCATCGGCCGCAAGCGCTTGCCGCCGGACGAGATCAGGTGCTCCGCGACTTCCGGAATCATCTGCACGTCGGAACCGGCTTTCGACAGGATCAGCTGGTTCACGCGCTCCATATCCGCCTTGGTCAGGTCCACCAATGGCTTGATGGATGCCTGTTTATTCTTGCTTTCTTCAAGCGGTATCACGACGCCCAACTGTCCGGACTCCTGTTCATTTCCTGCGAACCACAATAAGAAGGGGCGCAGGGGGCGGCAAGAGGCGAATTGTCTCGTCGCGTAAATTTGACAGGAAACCCGAGGCTTATGCACGAACTCATCCGCACGAACGATCCCGTTCTCCTCTCTTTCGCCGAGAGCTTGATGAAGGACGCCGGGATTCATTGCTTTGTCGCGGATCAGGCCATGAGCATTCTCGAGGGTTCACTCGGCATGCTGCCGCGCCGCTTCCTGGTGGAGACCGACCGCGCCGATCAAGCCCGGCGCATCCTCACTGATGCCGGTCTCGGCGACGAGCTGCGCTCCGCGGGCGACTGAGGTTTGCGATGATCGGCCATTCCTCCGAAACGATCGACGCCTTTCATCGTGGCGCTTTCCATGTCGTCCAGCCCAAGGGCCGGGGACATCGTTCCGGCATGGACGCCATGCTGCTCGCGGCTCTGGTGGCCGATGAGCACGGCATCAAGGTGGCCGATCTCGGCGCCGGCGCGGGTGCGGCCGGAATGGCGGTAGCCTCGCGGCTTGAGCTGGCCGAGGTAGTGCTGTTCGAGCGTTCCGCCGAAATGGCCGAGTTCGCCCGCAAAAGCCTGGTCCTTGCCGAAAATGCACGATTCGCGGGCCGCGTCTCGGTGATCGAAGCCGATGTGACCCTGATCGGCAAGGAGCGCAACGCCGCCGGCCTGATCGACGAAAGTTTCCATCATGTCATCATGAACCCGCCCTTCAACGACGCCAGCGACCGGCTGACGCCCGACGCGCTGAAGGCCGAGGCGCATGCCATGACCGCCGGCCTTTTCGAAAGCTGGGTGCGCACGGCGGGCGCGATTACGATCCCCGGCGGTCAGCTGTCGCTGATTGCCCGGCCGCAATCGATCGACGAGATCATCGCCGCCTGCGGCCGCCGCTTCGGCGGCATCGAGATCACGCCGGTCCATCCGCGCGACGGCGAAAACGCCGTTCGCATCCTGGTGACGGCGATCAAGGGCTCACGGGCGCGGCTGGCGCTGCGGGCGCCGCTGATCATGCATGGCGAAGGGACGCACAAGTTCTCCGATTTCGTCGATGATCTGAACAATGGCCGTGCCGCCTACGCGCGGAAATGACGTGTCGCCCTTGGCGGGTGATGACCACGCGATTCGTTCGCGGCAAGAATAATCTTTCCCGGTTTCATTCATTTCGACCAAGGCGTTGGTATAGTCCGTGATAGCGGAGGAATATCCGTGATAACGAACGTTGTTCGACATCAAGCGGACAGGTTTCCATTCTGTTGGAGGAAAGATTATTGGAACGTTTTTTTATCTTGAACGTTATTTTTAGTTGTTCTACCTCAATTTTCATTGAAAGCCGAAATACGGCCGAGCACCGGAGATGACCCAGATGAACCCCGCCATGAACATGATGCCGATGATGAACCCGATGATGGGTGGTATGATGAATCCGATGATGAACGGCATGATGATGCCGATGATGAATCCCATGATGGGCGGGATGATGAACCCGATGATGGGTCAGATGCCGATGATGAACGGCATGATGCCCATGATGCAGATGATGATGAGCAAGATGACCTGCAAGATGACACCGAAGGGCATGGTCTGCGAAATGATGCCGATGGAAGGCATGGACAAGGACATGTTCATGGAATGCTGCAAGCGCATGATGTCGTCCGGCATGCCGATGATGATGATGTGCGGCAATATGATGATGTGCTGCATGATGGAAGCAGCCTAATTCCTGAGGGCATCCACCCCCGGAATTAATAAGCAGATCTCCATCTGCCTCAGGCCGTCCGCAAGGGCGGCCTTTTTGCTTTTCCGGTCAAGCCTGCCTTAGCCGCGAACTTCCTCGACATAGGTCGAGACCAGATAGAGCACGGCTTCGCTGCTGGTCATGTTGCGATAGCTGTGGGCGACGTCGGCGTCGAAGATCACGGCGTCGCCTTCGCCGAGGATCTGCGGCGGATGCTTGCCCGCGACAATTTCGACCGTGCCCCGCGAAACCACAAGGTTTTCGATCGTGCCATGATGATGCGCCTCGGCGATCTCCGTATGATAGGGCGCGATGCGCAGCTCGTAGAATTCGACCTTGCGTTCGCTTTCATAGGGAAAGAGCGCCCGTGTCTGGAATTTGCCTTCGGAGGCGGACAAGACCTTCGCCTTGGCATGGGTCAGCACCTGCAACGAGGTGTCGTGTGGCTGGGCGATCAGCGAGCCGCAGGGGACATCCAGCGCGGCGGCGATCTTCCAGAGGATACTGATTGTCGGGCTGCTCTTGCCGGTTTCGACCTGTCCGAGCATGGCGCGGCTGACGCCGGAGATTTTAGCCAGCCGGTCCAGCGAATAGCCGCGGCGTGTGCGCAGCCGGCGCAGATTTTGACCCGTCAGAGCCGAGATTTCGTCGACCGACTCGGCTCTTGAGAGCACATGCAGCGGCTCAACGAATTCAAGCGCCATAGTTCGGGTTGCCAAGCGGCATCACCGGGACGAAACCCATGAAAGGAACCCACATCAGGAAGGGCTGCTGAGGCCACGCGGAAACGGGAGCCTGCTCGACCGGCACGCTCTTGGCGCGGGCGTCACGATAGGCCTGGAAATCGATGATGTTGGCAGCCTGGCTGGACATGCGATGCTCCTGCAGTTCGATGCCATAAACCTATTTTTTTGATCGACAGATGTAGAGGGCGCAGCGCCCAATCTTCATGGACAGGGGGGAATGTTTTTCCGGACCTTTGCGCTGGCGGCGAAAGCACGTCCTCTCCTGTGTCATCGATGAAAAACACGCCGCCCGGAGCAATCCTGGCGCGAAAATGCAATGATCGATGTTGCGTTTGCCGTTTCCATGCATACATCACGGCGGCAAACATCATAATTCAGGGACGACGAATGGCTGGTTTTTTCAAGCGCATGCTTCCGAAGCGGTTTCGCAAGGAAAGAGTGGTCATCCCGGTCATCCGGCTGAGCGGCGTCATTGCGTCCGGCAGCGGGCCTCTTCGACAGTCGCTCAACCTTGCCGGTGTCTCACAGGCGCTGGAAAAGGCCTTCGAGATGAAGGCCGCGCCTGCGGTCGCGATTGTCGTCAACTCGCCCGGTGGCTCGCCGGTGCAGTCGCGGATGATCTATAACCGCATCCGCGATCTCGCGCAGGAGAAGCAGAAGAAGGTGCTGGTCTTCGTCGAGGACGTCGCGGCATCTGGCGGCTACATGATTGCACTCGCCGGCGACGAGATCATTGCTGACGCCACCTCCATCGTTGGTTCCATCGGCGTCGTCTCCGGCGGCTTCGGTTTCCCGGAGCTGTTGAAGAAGCTCGGTGTCGAGCGTCGCGTCTATACCGCCGGCGAGAACAAGGTGATCCTCGATCCATTCCAGCCGGAAAAGGAAAAGGACATCGAATATCTGAAGAGCCTGCAGCTGGAGATCCACAAAGTCTTCATCGACATGGTGCGCGAGCGCCGGGCAGGCAAGCTGACCGACGACGAGACGGTGTTTTCCGGTCTTTTCTGGACTGGTGGACGCGGTCTGGAACTTGGCCTGATCGACGGGCTCGGCGATATGCGCCAGGAGCTGAAGAAACGCTTCGGCGACAAGACCAAGCTCGAGCTGGTCACCACGCCGCGCAGCCTCTTCGGCCGCCGCGCGCCCGGCATTTCGCTTTCCGGCATGGATAACATCGGCGCCGGCCTTGCCTCCGGACTTGCGCAAGCGGCGGAGGAAAAGGCATTGTGGGGACGGTACGGATTGTAATCGGGAGCGCTGCGAAATGCCGCAGATCATATTCTTCGCCGTCGTCATCGGCGGCATCTGGTGGCTTTATCGACGCTTCGTGCGCGATGCGCAAAAGCTCACCGAAAAGTCGCGCAGGGCCGAAAACGAACGACGCACGGGTGCCGTCGGGACCTTGGTGAAGGATCCGAAGACGGGGGAATATCGGGTGAAGCGGGATGACGAGTAAGATGGACAAGACAGAGCGGCGCAAGCGGGCTTTGGAGAAGGTAAAGTCATTCCGATTGGAGCTTCCCGTCGATTGGAAATTTGATCGCGATCAAGCCAATGTACGTAGCGATGACACGGATATCAGCGTCGTTCCTTTACCCGAGACATCCAATCCGCGCCCGCATAGCTGATGCACACAATGCGGACGACCTTGGTGGCATCATCCACGGTGAAGCACACGACCGCTTTTTCTGAAGCGGGAATTGCCCTCAATGTTGGCGCCATATCGGTGCGTACGGTGCCTATGTGCGGAAAGTCGGCAAGCCTATCGATGAATTTCGTGATTTCATCGGTCTTGGCTAGTCCAACTTCGATGCCTGCATAGTTGGAAATGAAGTCGACGATGTCGAAGAGATCGTGCTCGACAAGTGGATGCTTGGTGATCACATAGCGCATGAGCTAACTTATTTAGCGTATTTCTGGCGCAGCTTGTCTTTCACCCTTGAGGCCATTTCCTTACCGTCCCAGGGTAGCCATTGGTCAGCAGGCAATTCCATACGCCGACGAATTTCATCCGCCATGCCAGACACCACATCATTGGGTGTGCCATCATGATGCGTCGTCTGGTCAATCTGCTCGATTGCCGCTTCAACGAGGCTGGAAATCGAAGGAAATGCGCCTTCCTCGACCATCTTTTCCGCAAGCCGAAGATGGTGTTCGGACAATGTGATTTCGGTTTTGACGTTCATTATTCTTCTCCAAGGCGGCGCGGAGACGCATAGCCATATCTATACGTCATCTCTTGACCCTTGTCTTCCATCGTGGCACCTGTCGCGCCAACGTACATTAAGCAAATAGTAGCTGATCCCCATGACCGCCACCGTGCCCGACCATATGAACCCGAAGCGCTCCTTTCAGGCGTTGATCCTGACCCTGCATAATTACTGGGCCGACAAGGGTTGCGCGGTTCTTCAGCCCTACGACATGGAAGTCGGTGCCGGCACGTTCCATCCGGCCACCACGCTGCGCGCGCTGGGGCCGAAGCCGTGGAAGGCCGCCTATGTGCAGCCGTCCCGCCGCCCGTCCGACGGTCGCTACGGTGAAAACCCGAACCGGATGCAGCATTACTACCAGTATCAGGTCATCCTGAAGCCGAATCCGCCGAACCTGCAGGAGCTCTATCTCGGCTCGCTGGCGGCGATCGGTCTCGACCCACTCCTGCACGACATCCGCTTCGTCGAGGATGATTGGGAAAGCCCGACGCTCGGCGCTTGGGGTCTCGGCTGGGAGTGCTGGTGCGACGGCATGGAAGTGTCGCAGTTCACCTATTTCCAGCAGATCTGCGGCATCGAATGTGCGCCGGTCGCTGGCGAGCTGACCTATGGCCTCGAGCGCCTTGCCACCTACGTCCAGGGCGTCGACAGCGTCTACGACCTGAATTTCAACGGCCTCGAAGGCGATGAGAAGATCACCTACGGCGATGTCTTCCTGCAGGCCGAGCAGGAATATTCCCGGCATAATTTCGAATATGCCAATACCGAGATGCTGCATCGCCACTTCATCGATGCCGAGAAGGAATGCCTGGCGCTTCTGGCCGCCGGCGCGCCCGGCGACAGCGACAATCAGCGTCTGCACAAATGCGTCTTTCCGGCCTATGACCAGTGCATCAAGGCGAGCCATGTCTTCAACCTGCTCGACGCGCGCGGGGTGATCTCCGTCACCGAGCGCCAGAGCTACATCCTGCGCGTGCGCACGCTCGCCAAGGCATGCGGCGAGGCTTTCCTGCTGACGGATGCCGGTGGCGTCAACTGGGGCAAGCAGGCTGCCTAAGATACTGCCAGCACAGCGAAAGCGGGTGACAATAGTCGCGAAGCCGCATAGTGTCCCCTTGATTGTAATCGCAACGGGGGGTTCGCGATGTATATTATCCTGGCGGTCATCGTCCTTGCCGCGCTGTATGCCGTTTTCGTCTACAACGGTCTCGTCAGCGCCCGGCAGGTGGCCGAAGAAGCCTGGTCCGGCATCGACGTACAGTTGAAGCGCCGCGCCGATCTCATTCCCAATCTTATCGAGACGGTCAAAGGCTATGCTGGCCATGAGCGTCAGACATTGGAAGAGGTCGTCGAGTTGCGCAACAAGGCGCAGGCCGTGCCGGCAGGTGATGTCGCAGGCCGTGGCGTGGCCGAAGGTCTTCTCGGCCAGGCGCTCGGTCGCGTGATAGCCCTTGCCGAAGCCTATCCGGATCTGAAGGCCAACACGAACTTCCTCGAATTGCAGCGCTCGCTGGAGGGCATCGAAGGCGAGATCCAGATGTCGCGGCGCTATTACAACGGTGCTGCCCGCGACTTGAATGTCAAGGTCGAGAGTTTTCCCTCCAATCTCATCGCCGGCCAGTTCGGTTTCGCCAAGCGCGCTTTCTTCGAGATTACCGACGAAGCCGACCGCGCCGTTCCGACCGTCAAGTTCTGAGATTCCAGCTATCGGTTTTGCATGTGAGGCGGTAAAGGAAGCCGACCGCAGGCCATCGGCCGCTTTCCTGACTGACCAAAGAGAATGATGATGGGTAGAGCCAAACTCACGATTATCCCGCCTGGCAAGCCGTTGACCGGCCGCGCCATGCCGCCGGGATCGAAGTCGATCACCAATCGCGCGCTGCTGCTCGCCGGCCTTGCCAAAGGCACCAGCCGACTGACCGGTGCGCTGAAGAGTGACGACACCCGCTATATGGCCGAAGCGCTGCGTGCCATGGGCGTGACCATCGACGAGCCCGACGACACCACCTTCATCGTCACCGGCAGCGGCAAGCTTCAGCCGGCGACGGAACCGCTTTTCCTCGGCAATGCCGGCACCGCGACCCGCTTCCTGACGGCCGCCGCCGCCCTGGTCGACGGCAAGGTCGTGGTCGATGGCGATGCCCACATGCGCAAGCGGCCGATCGGCCCGCTGGTCGATGCGCTGCGTTCGCTCGGCATTGATGCGATCGCCGAAACCGGCTGCCCGCCGGTCACCATCAACGGCACGGGCCGCTTCGAGGCGAGCCGCGTGCAAATCGACGGCGGCCTTTCCAGCCAATATGTCTCCGCCCTCCTGATGATGGCCGCCGGCGGCGACCGGCCGGTCGATGTCGAATTGCTCGGCGAGCATATCGGCGCGCTCGGCTATATCGATCTCACGGTTGCTGCCATGCGCGCTTTCGGCGCCAAGGTCGAGCGCACCAGCCCGGTCACATGGCGGGTCGAGCCGACCGGCTACCACGCAGCGGATTTCCTTATCGAGCCGGATGCTTCGGCCGCGACCTATCTCTGGGCGGCGGAAGTGCTGACGGGCGGCAAAATCGATCTTGGCACGCCGGCGACGGAGTTTTCGCAGCCGGACGCGCGCGCCTATGATCTCATCTCGCAATTCCCGCATCTGCCCGCCGTCATCGACGGATCGCAGATGCAGGACGCCATCCCGACGCTTGCCGTCCTTGCCGCTTTCAACGAGACGCCCGTCCGCTTCGTCGGTATCGCCAACCTCCGCGTCAAGGAATGTGACCGCGTCCGCGCGCTGTCGAGCGGTCTGTCGCGTATCGTTCCCGGCCTTGGTACGGAAGAAGGCGATGATCTGATCGTCGCTTCCGATCCGAGCTTGGCTGGCAAGGTTTTACCCGCCGAAATCGACAGCTTCGCCGATCACCGCATCGCCATGAGCTTCGCGCTCGCCGGCCTGAAGATCGGTGGCATCACCATTCTCGACCCCGATTGCGTCGCCAAGACCTTCCCGGCCTATTGGCGGGTACTGGCGTCGCTGGGTGTCGCCTACGACGACTGATGCCTCGCTCCCCCTGGGAGCGTGGATTTGCATTCATGCTATGCGGCGCCCTCCATCGGGCGTTGCGGGGGATCACATGGGGGTGTGATGATGCGCTGGCTTTCCGGGATTTTCCTGGCCTTGATCCTGCTGTTCTCCGCAACGGCAGCCCTGACGGCCGAAGTCATCACAAACTTCGCCCAGGCGATTGCCGTCAATCGCGATGGCTCGATGAATGTCACCGAGACCATTGCCGTGAATGCCGAAGGCCGCGCCATCCGTCGCGGCATCTTCCGGGATTTTCCGCTGACCTTCCTCGATGCCGACGGCCACCGGGCTCAGGTGGATTTCGATGTCGTCTCCGTCGAGCGCGACGGGCAGCCGGAGGAATGGCGGCTCGAGCGGATTGAAGGCGGCGAGCGCATCTATATCGGCCGGGCGGATCAGGGGAGTACGCAATTCCTCCTCAGTCCCGGCCCGCATACCTTCCGCATCACCTATATGACCAACCGGCAAATCCGATATTTCGACGATCACGACGAGCTTTATTGGAACGTCACCGGCAATGGCTGGCTCTTCCCGATCCTGCGGGCCTCGGCCACGGTCACTCTGCCGGATGGGGTGATGGCGCAGCAGCTTGCCTATTATACCGGCCCGATCGGCGGCAAAGGCCAGGATGCAAGCGCCAGCCAGCAAGCGGGCAAGGTCACCTTCGCCACGACGCGTCCATTGGCTCAAGGCGAGGGGCTGACGATTGCCGTCAAGCTGCCGAAGGGGGTAATTCTGCCGCCAAGCAGCGGCCAGCAATGGCGCTGGTTCATCGCCGATCATCTCGACGCGATCATTGCCATTGGTGGCCTGATCCTCGTGTTTGCCTATTATCTCAGGAGCTGGATCGCGGTCGGGCGTGATCCGCCGCGGGGCGTCATGGTGCCGCGCTGGGATCCGCCGGATGGTGTCTCGCCGGCGCTGGTCAACTATATCGACAATAGGGGCTTTTCGGGCGCCGGATGGACGGCGCTATCGGCGACGGCGATCGATCTTGCCGTACGCGGTTACGTCATTCTCGACGATCTGAAGGATAAGGTGATCCTCAAGGCGACCGGCAAGACGGCCGGCCGCGATCTGGGCAGCGGCGAGAAGGTGTTGTTCAGCGCAATCGGCCCGTTCACGCCGCTGGTGATCGACGCGGCGAACGGAGCGGCCGTCCAAAAGCTCGGCCAGCAATTCCGCAGCGCCATCGAGCGCGATCATCGCGACGAATATTACAAGGCCAACCGGCTCTATATCGTCATCGGTATCGCGCTGTCGGTGCTGATCCTGGCGTCCATTGTCATCTTCGGCCGACTGCATGAAAACGCGCTGCCGCTCATCGTCATTCCCGGCTTCCTCTCGATCGTGGTCACCATCTTTGCCGGCGCCATAGGCCGGATGTTCCTTCGCCATAACGCGGGCCTCGGACGACGGATTTTCTCGGTCCTCGTCTTCGCCTTCATCGGCTTCGTCATCGTGTCTATCGTCACCAGTCTTTTCGCGGCTGTCGTCGTGCCGCTGATGGAGGCGGGCGAACTGCCGCTACTGGTCGGGATCGTGGGCATTTTCGCCCTCAATGTCGTGTTCTTCTTTTTGATGGGCGCACCGACGCCGATCGGGCGGAAGATGATGGATGGCATTGCCGGTCTGCGGCAATATCTGACGCTGGCCGAACGCGACCGGATGAACATGCAGGGCGCGCCGCAGATGTCGCCGCAGCACTTCGAAAAGCTGCTGCCCTACGCCGTCGCTCTCGGCGTCGAAAAGCCGTGGTCAAGCGCTTTCGATGCCTGGCTGGCAACGGCAGCGGGTGCCGCAATCGCGGCAAGCTATGCTCCCGGCTGGTACATCGGCAATGTCTACGGCGGCAATCTTGGCGGCCGGATCGGCGACTTCTCCTCCTCCATGGCCTCAACCATCGCCTCCACCATTCCCGCGCCAGTCTCCAGCTCGTCCTCCGGCTTCGGCGGCAGCAGCGGCGGTGGTTTCTCAGGCGGCGGCGGCTTCTCCGGTGGCGGGGGTGGCGGAGGCGGTGGAGGCGGGTGGTGATTGAACACCTCCCCCTTGAGGGGGGAGGTCGCCGCGAAGCGGCGGGTGGGGGTGACAATTGGCTGGCTGCAGAGTCTGTCGGGATCACCCCACCCCGGACCTTTGGTCCGACCCTCCCCCTCAAGGGGAGGGTGTTTGTAGTCGTATAGAGACCTGCTATTTCAATAGGTTAGAGATCTTCTATGCCGAAGAAACCCTCCAAACTCGATCGCTTCAAAATCGCGAATAGCCGGCGTCTGCGCGCTGGTTCGACAGATGCTGAAGCCAAGCTTTGGAAGCATCTATGGCGCATCCCCATCGAAGGCACGCATTTTCGACGGCAAGTTCCGATTGGGCGCTATTTCGCTGATTTCGTTTGTCATCAGATAGGTTTGATTATCGAGCTTGACGGCATCCAGCACGCGGAAGATGCGGCAAGACGATACGATGCCGAGCGCACGGCATTTCTCGAACATCAGGCTATCACGTCATCCGATTTTGGAATGCCGAGGTAACGGATGAGATTGAGGCTGTTCTGGATACGATATTTGCCATTGTGCAGCAGCGGCAAATTTTGCTAGCAGAGGCCGACCATTTTCACACCACGCCGGCACACCGTGCCGACCCTCTCTCTCAAGGGGAGGGTGAGGAACATTGACATGCCCGATCTCCTTCTCGAACTTCGCTCCGAGGAAATTCCCGCCCGTATGCAGCGCAAGGCTGCCGGCGATCTGAAGAAGCTCGTCACCGACGCGCTGGTCGAGGCGGGTCTGTCCTATGAGGGCGCGCGCGAATATTGGACGCCGCGCCGCCTGACACTAGATATTCGCGGCGTGACGGCGCGCTCCGCCGATGTGCGGGAAGAGCGCAAGGGACCACGCACCGACGCCAACGAAAAGGCGATCGAAGGCTTTTTGCGCGGTGCCGGCCTATCTTCCGTTTCTGAAGCACAGGTGCAGAGCGACCCGAAGAAGGGCGATTTCTATGTTGCTATCATTTCGAAGCCCGGCCGCGCCGCCGAGGAGATCATCGCCGACGTGATGCCTGGGATCATTCGCGATTTTCCCTGGCCGAAGTCGATGCGCTGGGGCAAGGCGTCGGCCAAGCCCGGCTCGCTGCGCTGGGTCCGCCCGCTGCAGTCGATCGTCTGCACGTTCGGCACCGAGCATGAAGAGACTGTCGTCATCCCCTTCGAGATCGACGGCATCGTCGCCTCGAATGTGACCTACGGCCATCGTTTCCATGCGCCTGGCCCGATTACAGTCAAGCGTTTCGACGATTACGTGTCCAGCCTGGACAAGGCCAAGGTCATTCTCGATGCCGAGCGCCGCAAGGACATCATCCTGCACGATGCCCGCGACATCGCTTTCGCCAATGGCTTGGAACTGGTCGAGGACGAGGGTCTGCTGGAAGAGGTTTCCGGCCTGGTGGAATGGCCGCAGGTGTTGATGGGGTCCTTCGAAGAGGATTACCTGTCGATCCCCTCGGAAATCATCCGCCTGACGATCAAGACCAACCAGAAGTGTTTCGTCACCCGCCGGCAAGACTCCCACCTCCCCCTTAAAGGGGGAGGTCGCAGCGAAGCTGCGGGTGGGGGTGACGCCTTGTTCCAGCAAAATCACCCCACCCCGGCACTTCGTGCCGACCCTCCCCTTCAAGGGGAGGGTGTGCTCTCCAACCGCTTTATCCTTGTCTCCAATATCCAGGCGACGGATGGCGGCAAGGAGATCATTCACGGTAACGGCAAGGTCGTGCGCGCTCGTCTCTCCGACGCGCTGCATTTCTGGAAGCGCGACCAGGGCTATCTGCCGGACCTCGAAACGCTGGAAGCCTCCGCCGCAACATTCGGCCTCGACCTGAAAAAGCCGCTCGACCAGCGCATGGCCAAGCTCGACGCGCTGAACGTCACCTTCCATGCCAAGCTTGGCAGCCAGGGCGAGCGCGTTTCCCGCATCCGTACGCTTGCGGCCGAGCTCGCCAAGATCACAGGCGCCGATCCGATCAAGGTCGATCGCGCCGCGGTACTGGTTAAGGCCGATCTGCGCACCGAAGCCGTCGGCGAATTCCCCGAGCTTCAGGGCCTCATGGGCCGAAAATATGCGGTGCTGCAGGGCGAGGACGCCTCCGTGGCCGCCGCGATCGAGGATCATTACAAGCCGCAAGGCCCATCCGACCGCGTGCCGGACGACAAGGTGGCAGTCACCGTAGCACTTGCCGACAAGCTGGATACGCTGATCGGCTTCTGGACGATCGACGAGAAGCCGACCGGCTCCAAGGACCCCTATGCGCTGCGCCGCGCGGCTTTGGGCGTGGTCCGCATTCTGCTGGAACGTAAGGTGCGCCTGCCGCTGCTGGCGGTGACGAAGGATGCGGATCTCCTCGCCTTCTTCCACGACCGCCTGAAAGTCTATCTTCGCGATCAGGGCGCCCGTTACGATCTCATCGATTCCGTGCTGACGCCGGAAGCCGACGATCTCCTGATGGTTGCCCGCCGCGTCGAGGCACTGACGGCCTTCATCACCTCGGAAGACGGCAAGAACCTGCTCGCCGGCACCAAGCGCGCCACGCAGCTCCTCGCCGCCGAGGAAAAGAAGGGCACTGTCGTTGCCGATAGCGTGTCCGAAACCCTGTTGACGCTCGACGCCGAAAAAGACCTTTTCGCCGCCGTCACCAAGGTCTCGGCCGAAGCCGCCAAGGCGATTGCCGGTGAGGATTTCCGCTCCGCCATGGCTGCGCTTTCGACGCTGCGCGCGCCCGTCGACCGCTTCTTCGGAGACGTCCTCGTCAACGACGAAGACGCCGCCATCCGCGCCAACCGTCTGGCGCTACTGCGGCTGATCCGAGAGGCAACGGGAACGGTTGCGGACTTCTCGAAGATTGCGGGATAGAAAAGGGAGGCGCGATGATCGGAAAAATCCTCGTCAGCGCCTGCCTCATGGGCCATGCAGTCCGTTACGACGGCCGCGCCAAACCGCTCATCCATCCGGCCATCGACCGGTGGCGCGAAGAAGGCCGTCTCGTGACCATCTGTCCCGAGATGTCAGCCGGCATGGTCGTGCCCCGGCCTCCGGCGGAGATTGCTGGTGGAGCTACCGGCGAGGATGTGCTCGCGGGCACGGCGCGCGTGATGGAAATCAGCGGCGGTGACGTGACCGAAGGATTTCGCCAGGCGGCCGAGAACGCCTTGGCGCTTGCCAGGGAAACCGGCTGCCGCTATGCGCTGCTCATCGACGGCAGCCCGTCCTGCGGTTCCGGCTTTATCTATAACGGCACATTTTCCGGCGGACGGCATCCAGGCGATGGCGTCACCGCAGCCTTGCTGAAACGGGCTGGTATCGAGGTCTATTCCGATCGCGAGATCGACCGGCTGGCCGCGCGGATTGCCGCCGGCGAGTGACCCTCTTTGACATCTGGACAAAGAAAAACCGCCGGGTTGCGCCCGGCGGTTTGTCCTGTCTGTTGCGGCCCAGTCTACGCGGCGCGGCGGGTCTGTGCGACCGGCCGGCCGTCGTTGACGTGGAAGCCACGGATCAGGTCGAGCAGGTCCTCGGTGTCGGCGGCCAGCGTTTCGGCCGATGCCGTCGTCTCCTCCGCCATGGCGGCGTTCTGCTGCGTCGCGGCGTCGAGCTGGTTCATCGACGACGAGATCGAGCGCAGCGTCGTGTCCTGTTCGGAGGCGCTGTGGGCGATCTTCGAGACGATCTCGTTGGCTGCCTTGATCTGGTCGGAAATGCGCTTCAGCGCTTCGCCGGCCTCGCCGACAAGACGGACACCCTGGTCGACCTGGCCGGACGAGCGGGCGATCTGATCCTTGATCTCCTTGGCGGCTGCCGCGGACCGCTGGGCCAGTTCGCGCACTTCCTGGGCGACGACGGCAAAGCCCTTGCCGGATTCGCCGGCACGAGCGGCCTCGACCCCGGCGTTGAGCGCCAGAAGATTGGTCTGGAAGGCGATCTCATCGATGACGCCGATGATCTTGCTGATCTCGGCGGACGACTTTTCAATACCACTCATTGCCTCGATCGCCTGGGCGACAACGGCGTCACTGCGTGATGCCTCGGTGCTGACGGAGTGAACCCGCTTGCTGGCCTCATGCGCGCCTTCGGCCGTCTGGCGGACGGCGACAGTCAACTCGTCGAGTGCTGCCGAGGTTTCTTCCAGGCTGGCGGCCTGGCGTTCGGTGCGCTGCGATAGTTCGTTGGAGGCGCGACGAATCTCCTCCTTGCTGACACCGATGTCGTTGCCCTTGGCATTGACCCGGCCCATGGCGGCCTCGAGATGGGAGAGCGCTTCGTTGAAATTGTTGCGCAGACCGGCATAGCTGATCCCGATATCGCCGCAGCGCACGGTCAGATCGCCCTGTGCAAGTTGCTCCAGCGCCCTGCCGATGATGGAGACGACGCGAGCCTGTTCTTGGGCCTCGTCGTGTTGCTGACGCAGGTTCTGCTGGCGTTCGGCGCTGATTTCCTCTTCCTGCGCGGCCTGGCGCTCCGTCAACGCGTGGCGCTCGCGGATCTTTTCCTGCAACGCCAGAGTGGCCTGGGCCATCAGGCCGATCTCGTTGTGCATGGCCGCATGCGGAATCGCGACCTGCACATCCTCGTCGGCGACAGCTTTAAGGGCGGTGTGCACTTCGGTCAGCGGCTTGGTGATGCCGCGAATAAAGTAGAGCGAAGCGCCGACGCCGATGAGGAAGACGATGCCGCAGATCATCAGCGCGCGCCACATCGTCGCGTTGATCTGTGCTTCGAGATCGTCCATGTAGACGCCGCAGCCGAGAACGATCTGCCAGGGCGCGAAGGCCGCGGAATAGCTGCCCTTCAGGAAAAGCTCTCCCTCGGGATGACCGGGCTTGACCCAGTAGTAGACGGTGCGTCCGCCGCCCTTGATGCCCTTTTCGACCATTTCCTTGCTGAAATGCGTTCCGTTACGGTCAACCTGACCGGACATGTCTTTACCGATGTTGACCGGGCTCGGATGGATCCGCTGAACGACGTTGTAGTCGAAGCCGAAGAAATAGCCCGACGGTTCGAAGGTGACATGCGAGAGAATTTTGAAAGCCTCGGCCTGGGCGGCCTCATGCGTCATCTCGCCGGATTTTTCGCGCTGATAATATTGATTCATGATCGAAATGCCTGATTCGACCTGCGTGCGGAGCAGATTAAAACGGTCGGCATAAATAGAGTCTGCTTGCGACCGAATCTGGAAATAGGTCGCCACGGAGAAAGCGGCGATAAGTACGCCCAGAAGGGCGAAGAGTTGATGTGCGATCTTGAGATGCTTCATAGTGCCTCGCAACAGGGTAAGGTGAATACCGGCGCGGTTTCCTACCGCCTGTGCGATCGCCTGAGAGAGTCCCAATACGCTTGCTGCTGCTCGAAAAGACATGCTGCTGTCCGGTTCAAGTAAAATCCCGGTTTATGTCTAATAAAGTTTTAATCAAAACAGCGCGATCGACAATTAAGTGGCTTTGAGCGCGAGATGTGTTGCGCCGCAGTAAATAATATTGAATCAACCTCAATATTATCTTAGGCCGCAAGCGAAACTTCCGCACTTCGTCCATGAAAAACAAATGCGCCCCCGCTTCTCTTCAGGGGCGCATTGGTCCGCCTTGCGGCGGACCCCGTCGACCGAAACTTTGGCCGGGCGGGGCAGGGAACTGGATCGGGAAGCTATTTTACTGGCGAAGCTGGAAACCGGAGAGGTCGAGCGGCGCGGGCTCCCGCGTCCGGGCGGGCTTGGGCAAGGCAGCGGTCTTTGCTGTCATATCGATGCCGTCGGGCGCGGTGTTCGCAGCGGCCAGGGCCTCGGGCGTTGGCTTGGAGATGAAGACGACCGGCGAGCCGCCCATCCAGGCCTCGGTACGCACCACCTTCTTCTGGCCGTCGACGTCGCGGATGACGATGGATTGTGTGCCCGGCGTCAATTCCGGCACCACATACTCCTTCTTGACGAGTTGCGGCTTGATGGCCGGGCAATCGGTGCAGACCTTGTCGAGAATGCTGCCGCCGCCTGTCTGCGTCTTGCTGTCGATGGGCTGGATCGACGACGCCATGGCCGAACCGGCGGCCAGCATGCATGCCAAGGTCAGGAAGAAGGGACGCATAACAAACCACTCCGTCTTATCGTGACGGCGAAATTAGCGCGTCTTTGTTTCCATCTCGTCAGGAGATTAGGTAAAAGTTTAGTGGAGACCTGAAATTCAGGACCTGCTTCGTGTTTCCGTTTCAGGCCTTTTCCCTTGCGATAGCCTGCCAGCCGATGTCGCTGCGGCTGAAGCCATTTTCCCACTCCACCTTGCCGGCAAGGGCATAGGCGCGCTTCTGCGCCTCGCTGACGGTCTTGCCGGTCGCGGTGACATTCAGCACCCGGCCGCCGGTCGCGACCAGCGCGCCGTCCTTCAGCGCCGTGCCGGCATGGAACACCTTGGCGCCGTCGCTGTCGGTGGGTAGCGCCGCGATCGGCGTGTTCTTGGCGTAGGAACCCGGATAGCCCTTTGAGGCCATGACCACGGACAGCGCCACGTCGTCGCTCCATTCGGCGTTGACCTGATCCAGCGTGCCGTTGGCGCAGGCGAGCAGCAGCGGCAGCAGGTCGCTCTTCAGCCGCATCATCAGCACCTGGCATTCCGGGTCGCCGAAGCGGACGTTGTATTCGATCAGCTCCGGCCCCTTGGCGGTGATCATCAGTCCGGCGAAAAAGACGCCGGAGAAGGGATGGCCGCTTTCCGCCATGCCGCGCATCGTCGGCTCGATGATCTCCTTCATGGTCCGCTCGACCATCTCCGCCGTCATGACCGGGGCGGGGGAATAAGCGCCCATGCCGCCGGTGTTCGGGCCGGTATCGCCGTCGCCGACACGCTTGTGGTCCTGGGCGGTGGCGAGCGCCAGCGCGTGCTTGCCGTCGCTAAGGCAGAAGAAGCTCGCCTCCTCGCCGTCGAGATAGGCCTCGATCACCACTTCCGCACCAGCCTCACCAAATGCGCCTTCGAAGCAGTCATCGACAGCGGCAAGCGCCTCGTCGACCGTCATGGCGACGGTGACGCCTTTGCCGGCGGCAAGCCCGTCGGCCTTGACGACGATCGGCGCGCCTTGCTCGCGGATATAGGCTTTGGCCTTCGGCGCATTGTTGAAACGCTGGTAGGCGCCGGTCGGGATATCGTAACGGGCGCAGATATCCTTGGTGAAACCCTTGGAGCCCTCGAGCTGGGCGGCCGCTGTGGACGGTCCGAAGACTGCGATACCTTCAGCGCGCAGGTGGTCGGCAATGCCGGCGACGAGAGGTGCTTCCGGGCCGATGACGACGAAGTCGATGGCCTTTTCCTTGCAGAAGGCAGCGACCGCACCGTGGTCCTCGATATCGATCGCGGCAAGCGTTGCATGTTCGGCAATGCCGGGATTGCCGGGCGCGGCATAGAGTTCCGTCATCAGCGGCGATTGCGCCAGTTTCCAGGCCAGCGCATGCTCGCGTCCGCCCGATCCGATCAACAGAACTTTCATGGCTTGCCCTCTTCATTAGGTTCTTGTGCGCGGTTAAGGGGGGAGAGCCCAAAGGTCAAGCGGCAAATCCTGTGGAGGCGCGGGCAGCAACATTGCCCTGCCTTTTTATGTCGCTAAAGCGGGATGCTGGTTTCGAGTCGCGATCCCCTCAGTTGCCCTGATTGGCGGGATATTATCGGAAACCGCTTCGTACTTTCCGGGATCACGCCTATGGTCCCGTCCCCGAGTTCAGTTCAGAGAGACATATGGCCGCCGACATTCGTTCCCTTGCCGCAACCATCGCCAACGAGATCAATTCGCGTCCGGAGCAGGCCAAGGCCGCGATCGAGCTTCTCGACGAAGGCTCGACGGTACCGTTCATCGCCCGCTATCGCAAGGAAGTGACCGGCGGCCTCGACGATGGCCAGTTGCGAACGCTGGCCGAACGCCTCGTCTATCTGCGCGAGCTCGAAGCCCGCCGCTCTGCCATCGTCGACTCGATCAACGGCCAGGGTAAGATGACCGACGAGCTGATGCGCAAGATCGCCGTGGTTGCCACCAAGGCCGAACTGGAAGACCTTTATCTTCCCTATAAGCAGAAGCGCCGCACCCGCGCCGAGATCGCCAGGGAGCGCGGCCTCGGTCCGCTTGCCGATACCATTCTCGCCGACCGCTCCCGGGAGCCGGCCACTCTGGCCGAGGGCTTCCTCACCGCCGACGTGCCCGATGTGAAGACGGCGCTTGAAGGCGCGCGCGACATCATTGCCGAAGGTATTGCCGAAAATGCCGACCTGCTCGGCAAGCTGCGTACCTACATGAAAACCAATGCTGCGCTGAAGGCCAGGGTCGTCGACGGCAAGCAGGACGCGGGCGCGAAATTCTCCGATTATTTCGACCATCAGGAACGTTGGGCAACCGCCCCCGGCCACCGCGCGCTCGCCATGCTGCGCGGCTGGAACGAAGAGTTCCTGACGCTCACCATCGAAATCGACGTCGATGCCGTCTCGCCCAACAAGCCGGTGGAGCGGATGGTTGCCACGGCCTATGAGATCGGCCCAAGCCGTCCCGGCGACCGCTGGCTAACGGAGGTTGCGAGCTGGACCTGGCGTGTGAAGCTCTCCATGTCGCTGTCGCTCGATCTGATGCGTGAGCTGCGCGAGCGCGCCGAGGAAGAAGCGATCCACGTCTTCGCCCGCAATCTGAAGGATCTGCTGCTCGCCGCACCCGCCGGCTCGCGCGCGACCATGGGCCTTGATCCGGGCATCCGCACCGGCGTCAAGGTCGCCGTGGTCGACGGCACCGGCAAGGTGCTGGAAACGACGACGGTCTATCCTTTCCCACCGAGGAACGACGTGCGCGGCACCCAAGTGACTTTGGCGGCGCTGGTGCGCAAGCACAATGTCGAGCTGATCTCCATCGGCAACGGCACGGGCAGCCGCGAGACGGAGAAGCTGGTGGCTGATATGCTTGCCGACGTGCCGGCGCCGAAGCCGACCAAGGTCATCGTCTCGGAAGCGGGCGCCTCCGTCTACTCGGCTTCCGAGACCGCGGCGCTGGAATTCCCCGGCCTCGACGTCTCGCTGCGCGGCGCCGTCTCCATCGCCCGACGTCTGCAGGATCCGCTGGCCGAACTCGTCAAGATCGAGCCGAAGTCGATCGGCGTTGGCCAATACCAGCATGATGTCGATCAGCTGAAGCTGTCGCGCTCGCTGGATGCTGTCGTCGAAGACGCGGTGAACGCCGTCGGCGTCGATCTGAACACGGCGTCCGCGCCGCTGCTGGCCCGCGTTTCCGGCCTCGGGCCGTCGATTGCCGATGCGATCGTCAAGCACCGTGATGGCGAAGGTCGCTTCGAGACTCGCCGCGATCTCCTGAAGGTCGCCCGTCTCGGCCAGCGTACCTTCGAGCAATGCGCCGGCTTCCTGCGTATCCCCAATGGCAAGGAGCCGCTCGACGCCTCCTCGGTGCATCCGGAAGCCTATGGCGTCGCCAAGAAGATCGTTGCTGCCTGCGGCCGTGACCTGCGCAGCCTGATGGGCGACGCGACAGCGCTAAAGGCGGTCGACCCACGCCAGTTCATCGATGAGAAATTCGGCCTGCCGACCGTGCGTGACATCATCGCCGAGCTGGAAAAGCCCGGCCGCGATCCGCGCCCGAGCTTCAAGACCGCGACCTTCGCCGAGGGGATCAATGAGATCAGCGATCTCAAGCCCGGCATGCTACTGGAGGGCACGGTGACCAACGTCGCCGCTTTCGGCGCTTTCGTCGACATCGGCGTTCATCAGGATGGTCTCGTGCATGTCTCGCAGCTTGCCGATCGCTTCGTGAAGGACCCGCACGAGATCGTCAAGGCTGGCGATGTCGTGAAAGTGAAGGTTGTGGACGTTGACGCGAAACGGAAGCGAATCAGTTTGACGATGCGCAAGGACGGCGGCGTTGAGACGGCCCCGGTTGCGCGTGAGTCGCGAGAACAAAACAGCGCGCGCAACGCTGGCGGTAAGAACAATAGCCGCCCGAACATGCCTCAACAGGGTAGTTTCGGCGCCGCTCTGGCCGACGCATTCAAGCGAAAATAAGGACTTAGAACGAAATATTGCAAGAATATCACACTCTGGCAGCGTTGTTGCCGGAGTGCCACAGAGTGCGAAAAGCTGCGCTTGCCACAATGTTCTGAGGCGCTAAAGTTAGCGCTATTGTCATGTCATAACATTAGAGGCGTCCATGGCGTCGGCACTGTTCTCTCTTGTCAAAAAACTGGTCCGTAAAGGCTCCCTGAAACTTACGCTTGCTTCCGGCGAGACGCATATGATCGGCGACGGGTCCGGCGAAACAGTCGCCGTCCGCATCGCCGACCAACAGGCGGAGGACGCGGTTGCCCGCGATCCGACCCTGAAGCTCGGCGAAATGTATATGGAAGGGCGCTTCATTCTCGAGCAGGGGGATATCTATGATTTCCTCGCGCTGGTGAAGCAGAATACCACCAACGAAATCTTTGATATGCGCATGGCGACGCTGCTGATCGGCCGCATCGTCTGGCAGCAGCTCAAGAGCCGTTCGCCGATCAATCGCAACAAATACAATGTTGCGCATCACTACGATTTGTCGGCCAAGCTGTTCGATCTCTTCCTTGACGACGACTGGCAATATTCCTGCGCCTATTTCGTGCCGCCGGGCATCAGCCTGGATGAGGCACAGGTGGCCAAGAAGCGCCATATCGCCGCCAAGCTTTTGGTCGAGCCCGGCCAGCGCGTTCTGGAGATCGGCTCCGGCTGGGGCGGCATGGGCATGTATCTTGCCGAAGCCAATCCCGGCCTCGATTTCACCGGCATTACGCTGAGCGAAGAGCAGCTCAAGGTCTCGCGCGAGCGCACCGCCAAGCGAGGGCTGTCCGATCGCGTCCGCTTCGAGCTGCAGGACTACCGTTACCTCAAGGGTAAAAAATTCGACCGCATCGTCTCGGTCGGCATGTTCGAGCATGTCGGCATCGGCGACTACCGCAAATACTTCAACAAGGTTTCGGAGCTGCTCGACGACAACGGCGTCATGCTGCTGCATTCTATCGCGCGTCCGAAGCCGAGCTTTGCGACCAACGCCTTCATCGAGAAGTATATCTTCCCCGGCGGTTATATTCCCTCGGTCGGCGAGACCCTACCGCCGCTGGAAAAGGCCGGGCTCCTGGTCAAGGATGTCGAAATCCTGCCGATGCACTATGCCCATACGCTGCGGCATTGGCGCAACCGTTTCGTGGCGCGCAAGGCCGAGGCCGTGGCGCTCTACGACGAGAACTTCTTCCGCATGTGGGAGTTCTACCTGGCCGGCTCGGAAATGGGCTTCCGCTGGGATGAGCTCTTCATCATGCAGATCCAGATCACCAAGAACCAGTTTGCCGTTCCTGATAACCGCAACTATATCGGCGAGCGGGAGGCCAAGCTCAGGGAATTCGAGGCGACCCGCGCGCCGCTGGAGAAGATCGTGTTCTGAAGGTTTGTCATCGTTTGGAAGGTTGCGCCGGCCGCATGGAGAACATGGGGCCGGCGTTTTGTCTTCGTATGGCCAAACATCGAGCTGCTATTTAACCACCTTAATCGCGACATTAGACGTCAGCCCTGGCAGGCGAAAAGTCGCCCGATCGGAGCCGACAAACCCTCGATCGGATCGGTAGAAGACGACGGCGCCTTGCACCGATTTGTTGCTGCACACCCGATTGAAGCCCTCTTTAATTGTATTGGCGCGACCAGAGTGTACTTCAAAACTGACATTACCATGCTCCGGGTATATGACGGTCTCCGGATAGGTGTAGGATAAAAACTTACAGTCCTTTGTTCCCTGGAACATGATGAAAAGCGATGTTTTCTTGCCGGAGACGGCTGTTACCGCATGTTGCTCTTGTCTCCCTCCGCCGAACGGCCCGCTGGCACAGCTTGAAAGCGAGGCAGCGAAAATAGCGAGCAAGATGCCGCCGCGGATCAGATAGCTGTTTTGCATTTTGTCCCCTTTCGAAATCGAACACCGAACCTTGGCGCCATGGTTCAGTGTTCGATTTTCGACCTCGCCACCGCCTCATTCCTGCGGAGGTGATGCAGCGATGATCCAGTTACTTGCCGACATGAACCACGAATGTTCCGTCTTGCACCGTGCCGTCCGTATTCAGCCCTGTGAGACGTACCGTGAATTGATCGGTCCCGACGAAGCCGGGGTTGGAGGTGTAGAAGATGTTGTTACCCTGGACGGTTTTGCCGCTGCAAATGTAGGCGTTGCTGCCCTTGGGAAACGTCGCGGCGACCGGACCGTGCTCGACTTCGACCTTGCCATGGGCCGGCTGTTTGACGATGCCGGTGTAGGGAAAGGTCGCAAAAGTACAATCCGGCTTCACCAGTGAAGCGCCCGTGATGTGTGTCTTCTTGCCGGACGCAACGTTGCGCGAGTACTGGATTTGCTTGGCGCCGCCGATTGGCGCGGATACGCAGCCTGAAAGCGCCATGCCGACACTGAGAAAAGCACTGAGATACATCAAAGATCTGGTTTTCATTCCACTCTCTCGTTTAATTTTTATATCGGAAATTCACTGTCTTTGCCTGGGCCCTGGGGGACACACCCCTGATTGAGTAACGCATGGCGAAATTAAAGCGCTGCGACAGATCGGCGCAAGCCGGAAGCCAGCGCAAATCTCGTCGAAAATTTGTCGTCGGTCCTGAATCCAATCGCGCGTGGTTAAGAGAGCGGTAACGCGATCCGGATAGTTTGAGGCAACTCTAGGGCTGCGTGTGCGGCCCTTTGTATTGCGTATTATGGAGTTGCATTGTGCCTACGAAATCGCGTCTGCTTTTTACTTTTGGCTTGCTCGTTGCGTCCGCCGGCGCGGCTTCGGCCGGAGATGGCCAGTATTTATGGTCGGGTAACTGGTACCTAAGCGTCGGTGCGGCCGGTTTCTCGGCGCCGAAGTTCGAAGGCAGCAAGCACAACAAATTGCAGTGGTCGCCGTTGATCTCCGTCGGCAGGCAGGGGCCAGGCCCGCGCTTTTCCTCGCGCAACGACAATCCGTCCTTTGCTTTGATCGAGAGCGACGCCTTCCGCGTCGGTATCGTCGGCAAGTTCGTGCCGAGCCGCGACAGCAGCGACGGTCACGAGCTGAAGGGCCTGAAGAAGGTAAAGTGGGGCGTTGAGGCCGGCGGTTTTGCCGAGGCGTATCCGACCGACTGGCTGCGCGCCCGCATCGAAGTCCGCCAGGGCATTCGTGCCCATAGCGGCATCGTTGCCGACGCCGCCGTCGATGCCTTCGTCGACATCACCCCGGAACTTCGCCTGTCCGGTGGCCCGCGCATGACGCTCGCCTCCAACGATTATTTCAACAGCTATTATGGCGTGAATGCTCGGGAGGCGGCGGCATCCGGCCTCAGCCGCTACAATCCAGGCGGTGGGGTGAAGTCCGTCGGTGCCGGCGGCGCGTTGACGTGGAAGCCATCCGAGAACTGGACCACCAGCACTTTCCTGGAATATACGCGTCTTACCGGCCCGGCCGGTGACAGCAGCCTGGTGCGTGAACGCGGCGACCGCAACCAGTTGTTGGTCGGCGTCTCCGCCACCTACAAGTTCAACTTCACGATGAACTGAGAAAAGTGCGGGGCTGCGGCCCCGCCGCTTGACCGCGGGCGGCGGATATCACTACTACTCGCCTATGCAAAAGACAGGCGACATCCACGGGCGCGTCGCCGACGCGCCGTCCGGCAACTGGGTTTACCGCATCCTGCCTCCGGTGCTGTGGCCCTATGCGCAGCTCGCGCGCTGGGACCGGCCGATCGGCTGGGAACTCTTGATGTGGCCATGCTTCTGGTCGGCGGCGCTGGCTGCCAATGCGGCTGCCGCGATGGGTCAGTCGCCCGGCTTTCTAGTGATCTATCACCTCTTCCTCTATTTCATCGGCGCGGTTGCCATGCGCGGGGCCGGCTGCGCCTACAATGATCTGGTCGATCACAAGATCGATATGGAAGTGGCCCGCACGCGCTCGCGCCCGCTGCCATCGGGCCGCGTGACGCGCTTTCAGACCAAGGTCTTCATCGTACTACAGGCGCTGGTCGGCCTTCTGGTGCTTCTGCAATTCAACTGGTTCGCCGTCATTTTGGGCGTGCTGTCGCTTGGCATCGTCGCGCTCTATCCCTTCGCCAAGCGTTTCACCGACTGGCCGCAGTTTTTCCTGGGCCTGGCCTTTTCCTGGGGCGCGCTGATGGGCTGGGCCGGGCTGTTCGGCGGCCTGTCGCTCGCGCCCATCATGCTTT
Organism: Martinezella rhizogenes; assembly: GCF_000799715.1. Classification (GTDB taxonomy): domain Bacteria; phylum Pseudomonadota; class Alphaproteobacteria; order Rhizobiales; family Rhizobiaceae; genus Rhizobium; species Rhizobium rhizogenes_C. The sequence continues at coordinate 255,240 of NZ_JUHG01000016.1, read as the reverse complement.
ATGCCGCCGCCATCCTGTGGACGATCGGCTACGATACGATCTATGCCCATCAGGACAAGGAGGACGACGAACTGATCGGCGTGCGCTCCACCGCCCGGCTTTTCGGCGACAACACCCGTCTTTGGCTGATCGGCCTCTATGGCGCGACATTGGTGCTGATGCTGCTGTCCTTCGCGCTGGCGGGGGCGGGTTGGCTGTCCTATCTCGGCCTTCTCGTCGCAGGCGGCATGTTCGCCTATCAGATCGTCGTGCTCGATATCAACGATGGCGAGCAGTGCCTGGCCCTGTTCCAATCCAACAATCGGGTCGGCCTGATCATCTTCGCCAGTCTCTTCCTGTCGTTCCTGCTTCTCGTTTCCTGATGAGAATCACAAAGCCCGACACCTTTTGGGCGTCGGGCTTTGATGCAATCAAAATCGATTAGTTTCAGCGCCGCGCGATGATCTCGCGGCCCTGGATCTTCATCTTGAGACCGAGCGAGCCGGTCGAGCGGCGTACGAGGAAGCGCGGGCGGCGCTCGGCGAAATAGGAATGGCGGCGGCGCGGCTGGGTATCGCGGGCGGCGACCCCGCCCAGATGCTCTTCCAGCGGCCGGGCGACGCCATCGGCTTCGATCATCAGCATCGGAATGCGGAAGGCTTCCGACCACGAGCGCCAGTCGGCGGCGATGTCGCTCAGATCGTGGGCAACGAGGAGGGGGATGCAGAGATCCGGATCGGAATGATGCAGTTCCAGCGTCACGGTGACTTCGCCGTCGCCATGGTCGATGGCACGGGCGGCAACACCCATGAAGGCGCGCTTCGGCAAGGCGACGGACAGCGGCAGGCCGCTGGACGGGAGGATCTTGCGCAGCACCGCGCCGCGCTCGTCGATCGTGATGGTGACGTCACCTTCGGCACCCCGCATGGCATAGCTGACCTGTTGCGGAAAGCGCGCCGGATCAAGCCGCAGTGTGTTTCCAGCCCAATCGGGCTTCAGGACGGTATTTGTCATCTAATCTCTACCCTTGCTTTACCTGAGAGCCGGTTTTCCGGTCTTCTTACGGAGAACGTCATGTCCTCTCGTTGGGTTCAGATTAGGCGGCGTCCCTTCCAGACAGCTTAAAAATTGCGGTTAAGAAAACTTTGCATCCTCAAATGGTTAGCAAAACCGAATCGATCAGGGTTTCCATAAAGTGAATACACGGCGCAAGCGGGACGTACCGATCTGATACACGCAATAGATGAAGTATTGTAAGTCTCGGGTAAGGTTTAACTGCCATACTGCGGAGAGATTTGCTGGCTTATATTAGAGATTTATTGGGGTCGGGCTGATGATATCCACTTATCTTGGTTATGCGGTAGCAACCAGGAATATGGCGACGACGCTCAATCAGGTGGCATCCCAGTCACAGACCAAGCGTCAGATCGACTACTACAATGCCAATATTGGCAAGGTAACCGATGTCGACGACTTCATGGGTGACTATCAGCTTTATAGCTATGCGATGGAAGCCTACGGCCTGTCGGACATGACCTATGCCAAGGCCTTTATGAAACAGGTGCTGACCAGCGACCTCAGCGATTCCACCAGTTTCGCCAACAAACTGACCGATACGCGCTACAAGGAATTCGCCGCCGCGTTCAATTTTGGCACGGGTAGCTCTTCGACGGCGCAAACCAGCACTCAGGAAGACGATCTGATCGGCCTTTACAATCAGTCCTTTACGACTGAGGCAACGAACGCGCAGACCGAAACCACGTATTTCAGCCAGAATATCAGCAGCGTTAAGACCGTCGACGACCTCGTAGGCAACAGCCGCCTCAGAAACTACGTGCTGCAGGCCTATGGCCTCGACCCGACCTATACGTCGAATTCTTTCCTGAAACAGATGCTGACGAGCGATCTCAGCGATCCCGACAGCTTCGTCGATCAGAATGGCAGTGCCGCCGACAAGGCGATCGTCGCGGAATTCAATTTCAATGCCGACGGAACGGTGAAGACGTCGACGGCGGATACCGACACGGCCTATTACCAGAGCCAGATCGGCGCGATCACCTCCGTCGACCAGCTGACCTCCAATCCTCGCCTGTTCGACTATGTCAAAACGGCCTTCGACATCCCGGCCTATATCACCGCCAGCCAGTTCAACGCTTCGGCCAAGAGCGCGACCACTGCGGCGTCGAAAGGACTGACCGACGTCATGGCGCAATTCAATTTCCAGTCCGATGGCACCGTTGCCGACGGCACGCAGGCGCAGACGTCGGATCAGATAAGCGCGACCACGGACGGCTACGCGGCGAACTACAAAGGTGGTCCGCAGACACTCAGCCAGACGGCCGATGTCATGAGCGCTTACAATTCTGCGGTGCCATCGTACACGACGGATGTCGGCGCCACCGACAACGACCTTTATTACAAGGATAATATCGGCTCTATCACCACCGTTGACCAATTGACGTCGGATACCCGCCTGTTCGACTACATCAAGACCGCCTATGGGATCGATGCGGATACGTCCGCCGCCGTATTGAAGAACGCGTTCGCGAGTCCTACCACCGCGTCTATTTTCGGCCTCACCGATGTCGTTGCCGCATTCAATTTCCAGTCGGACGGCACGCTTGCTTCGGGTGACACGGCGCAATCCCAGACGGCGATCGATGCCGCGTCGACCGCTTATTTGAAAAACTATCAGACGTCGCAGACGTCCTTGACCACCAACGCCGTCAGCAACTACCAGACGCGCATCGCCGCGGTGAAGACCATTGACGATTTCTTCGCCACCAATGTCGCGGCCGATAGCGATGCCAGCAACGACAGTCTTCCCGAACTCTACCGGATGGCGATGCGCGCTTATGGCATCAGCCCGGACGAGATGACGAAGACGCAGATGAAGAAGGTCCTCGAGAGCGATCCCTACGATCCGAAAAGCTATGTCAATTCGCTCAAGGACACGCGCTTCACCAACCTTGCCAAGGCGTTCAACTTCGACAGCGACGGCAAGCTGAAGCCGCCCGTCCAGGCCTTGTCGCAAACGCAGATCAACAGCTACGTCTCCGAATATTCCAGCCGCAGCAAGATCGGGCTGACAGGCGCCCAGCTCACTAAGGCTACCAGCGATGCCAAGGATGCAGCGACCTATTTCGCGACCAATATCGTCAAGGTTACCAGCGTCAACGACCTTCTCGCCGACAGCAAGCTCACCGATTTCATCCTGACGGCCAACGGCATCGATCCGAAGACGGTCGATACCGCGACGCTGAAAAAGGCTTTTGCCTCCGATCCGAGCGATTCGAAGAGCTTCATCAACACGGACGACGGCGCGCAGTTCAAGAGCATCGTCAACGCTTTCAATTTCGACGCGGACGGGAATCTGACCGACACGAAATTGGGGACCGCGCAAAATCAGGGCACGATCGCCGATACGAACGACCTCTTCCTGCATCAGACCCTCGAGGATCAGGAGGGAGACACCAATGCCGGCGTGCGCCTGGCGCTCTATTTCCAGCGCAAGGCTCCGGATATCAATTCGATCTACGATATCATGGGCGACACCGCGCTCTATCAGGTCATCACCACGACCTATAGCCTGCCGAGCTCGATGTCCTCGATGGATGTCGACACCCAGGCCAAGCTGCTTGCCAAATTCATCGACGTCAGCGATCTGCAGGATCCGACCAAGGTCAATAAGCTCCTGCAGCGTTTCTCGGCGATGTATGACCTGGCGAACAACACCACCTCGTCGACATCGCCAGCACTCTCGATCCTGACGAGCTCCTCAAGCGTCGGAATCAGCGCCGATACGCTGCTGTCGATCGCGCAGCTTTCCTCGGCCAAGTAATCAATCCCATAAACGATCATCGTCGATTCGCGTCGCTTTCCCGAGCGACGTGGAACCGATCGGCGTGCCTGTTGCCGCCGTGCCGCTATGGGTCGCTCTCTTGGGTCGGGGATACGGAATAAGTGCATTCTACGACGATCAGAAGGAACTTATTAACCGTCTTTGCCCTATTCGATTTGGGAAGCCATCGGCAATATCAATGACTGGGTTGCAGGTCTCATGCGTCTTTCCCGAACGAACATTTCCAATGCTGCAAATGGCTCCCAGCCAGAGGGCGAGCCCGACCCGGAACAGGTTGCGGAAGAAGCCCGCCGTGCCGAGCAGATCGCTGCCCGCCGCGCATTCCTGGAAGAAAAAATTCGCACCGTCCGTGAAGCCAAGCGCCAGGCCGAAGAGCGCCGCCGCGCGGAAGAGCGGCGGATTGCCGAGGAGGCACGCTTGCGGATCGCGGCAGCGCCAAAGCCGGTCGTGGAGGCCCTGCAGGCGAGCACCGTGGCGGCCAGCGGTCCGATCATGCCTGTCACGCCGCAGGGGATCTCGGCCGAGGAGCTTGCCTCGCCCGGCTGGCAGAATGCCTTTCTGATGGGGCCGAACGTCCGCTTCACCCGTACGCGCGAGAACGAGATCGTCAGCCGCCGCCCGCCAGCGGAGCCCGTGCCTGTCCTCGTGCCGCCGGCCGCGAACCATGCCGCGATGCGGGTCATGGAACCGCCGGTGGTCGAATCACCGGCTCTGATTGTCGCTCGCCCAGTGGAACCGTCGGTCGAATTCGATCTGCCGCCATGGGAGGGCGTGTCGTTTGCGGCCGAAACCTACCAGCCCGCCGTAATTCAGAACTCTCCGGCGACTGCGCCGGACGCATTGGAGATGACTGTCATCGCTACCGCATTTTATAAGGCTCCCGCGACCGCGCTGGATGCCTCGCCGTCATTGTCGAACGTTGCAGAATCCGTTGCCGCGCCTGTGGTCGAGTCACGGCTCGCCCATCTCTCCGATTTCGCCTTCTGGGACGCCATGCCCTTCGAGGGAGAGTTCGTGTCCGCCATCAAGGGTACACTGGCCCAGCCGGTGCCCGTTGCCGAGATCCAGGCCGAGGTCGAATCGATCGTCGCGAAATTCCGCGTTGTCGAGTGCCGCCGTCCGTCGTTGGTCGTTGACGTGCCGCAGGAGGCTATAGTCTCGCCGGTTGTCGCAGCTGTCGCTCCGGTCAACACCTTCGTCATGGACGAGCTTGCCGCGTTGGAAGCCATTGCCCTGGCGCCCGCCGTACCGGCAGCGATCGAACTGGTCGCTCCAGTCGCCGTGAAACCGGAAACGATCGAGCCCGCCGCCTTCGTGCCGCCCGCTTTCGTCACGGCCGTCTTTGCCAATGAAGCCGAGGCTGTTGCCGCGCCGAAGGTCGCCCCGGCCAAGCCGGCTCCGGTCATGGTCGTCGCTCCGATGCCGGTCAAGCCACCGGTGCCTCCGGCAGTGGCCCCTGTTGTCGAAGCAGCACCCGTCATTCCCGCTGTCGAGGCCGCCAAGCAGCGGCTGATCGATCCGCCGCCGTCGCAGTTTACGCCGCGCAGGCCCAACGCCCTGACCCCGCCGGAATGGCGGCCGATCGCCCGCAGTGGCGAAGGCGAGTATGAATTGCCGCCGCGCGAGCTGCTGCAAGAGCCTGTCGCCCGACCCGGCGTGATCATGACGCAGGAAACGCTGGAACAGAATGCCGGCCTTCTCGAAAGCGTTCTCGAAGACTTCGGCGTCAAGGGTGAGATTATCCATGTCCGTCCCGGCCCGGTCGTGACGCTGTACGAATTCGAGCCGGCTCCCGGCGTCAAATCCTCGCGCGTCATCAACCTCGCCGACGATATCGCCCGCTCCATGTCGGCGCTGTCGGCCCGCGTCGCTGTCGTCCCCGGCCGCAACGTCATCGGCATCGAACTGCCGAACGTCATTCGCGAAACTGTCTATTTCCGCGAGATGATCGAATCAGCCGATTTTGAAAAAAGCGGCTACAAGCTGGCGCTCGGCCTCGGCAAGACCATCGGCGGCGAGCCCGTCATCGCCGAACTCGCCAAGATGCCGCACCTGCTGGTCGCCGGCACCACCGGTTCGGGCAAGTCGGTCGCCATCAACACGATGATCCTGTCGCTGCTCTACCGGATGACGCCGGAACAGTGCCGCCTGATCATGGTCGATCCGAAGATGCTCGAACTTTCCGTCTACGACGGCATCCCGCATCTGCTGACCCCCGTCGTCACCGATCCCAAGAAGGCCGTGATGGCGCTGAAATGGGCGGTGCGCGAGATGGAGGACCGCTACAGGAAGATGTCGCGCCTCGGCGTCCGTAACATCGACGGCTACAACAGCCGGGTTGCCGTGGCCCGTGAAAAGGGCGAGACGATCCACGTCCTGGTTCAGACCGGCTTCGACAAGGGCACTGGCGCTCCGATCGAGGAGAACCAGGAAATGGACCTGACGCCGATGCCTTACATCGTCGTCATCGTCGACGAAATGGCCGACCTGATGATGGTCGCCGGCAAGGAAATCGAAGGTGCGATCCAGCGCCTGGCGCAGATGGCGCGTGCGGCCGGCATCCACCTGATCATGGCGACACAGCGTCCGTCGGTCGATGTCATCACCGGCACGATCAAGGCAAACTTCCCGACGCGCATCTCCTTCCAGGTGACCTCGAAGATCGACAGCCGCACCATTCTAGGCGAGCAGGGTGCCGAACAGCTCCTCGGCCAGGGCGACATGCTGCACATGGCCGGTGGCGGCCGCATCTCCCGCGTCCACGGTCCCTTCGTTTCAGATGAAGAAGTCGAGAAGGTCGTGGCGCATCTGAAGCTGCAAGGCCGTCCGGAATATCTCGACACGGTCACCGCCGACGAGGATGAAGAGGACGACGAAGAGGACACCGCGGTCTTCGACAAGGGCGCGATCGCCTCCGAAGACGGCGACGATCTCTACGAACAGGCGATCAAGGTCGTCATGCGCGACAAGAAGTGCTCCACCTCCTACATCCAGCGCCGCCTCGGCATCGGCTACAACCGTGCCGCCTCGCTCGTCGAACGCATGGAAAAGGACGGCCTCGTCGGCCCTGCCAACCATGTCGGCAAGCGCGAAATCATCTCCGGCAACCGGAATGCAGCGGCTCCGCAGGCGAGCAATGAGGACTATGATTGATCCAGCAGGGGGATGACATTGGCCGCGGTAGTCGTGGAGAGTGCGCACCCCCCCTCTGTCACTGACGTGACATCTCCCCCACAAGAGGGGAGATCGTTAGGAGTATGCTGTGCCGCCTAACCAAATGATCATGCTTTGGTCTCTGCGGATACGATGCTTGTTTGAGGCGAGTACGAGCCACGAGTTACCAATCTCCACCCTTGTGGGGGAGATGTCACGAAGTGACAGAGGGGGGTATCAGAGGCTCGGCATACTCAAAGCCAAGCTATTCCTACGCAGAGAGCTCTCAGACCCTCAAAACCTTCCCCGGATTCATCACCCCCGCCGGATCGAACGCCGTCTTGATCCGGCGCATCAGGTCCATCTCGATGTCGGAGCGGATTGAGGCCAGTTCGTCGCGCTTCAACTGCCCGATGCCGTGTTCGGCGGAGATCGAGCCGTTATACTTCAGCACCAGCCCGTGGACGATCTTGTTCATGTCGTGCCAGCGGCCGATGAATTCGTCCTTGTCGGCGCCGATGGGCTGGGAAATGTTGTAGTGGATATTGCCGTCGCCCATGTGGCCGAAGGCGCAGATGCGGGCGCCGGGCAGGGCAGCCATCACTGCCGTCTCGGCCTCGGCCATGAATTGCGGGATCCGCGCGACCGGTACGGAAACGTCGTGCTTGATCGAGCCGCCCTCCGGCTTCTGCGCGTCCGACATGCTCTCGCGCATGTGCCATAGCGCCTTCTGCTGTGCTTCGGAGCTGGCGATTGTTGCATCCTGGATCAGGCCGGCCTCGTAACCCTGCTCCAGCAGCGTCATCATCATCCGCTCGGCGGTTTCGGATGAATCCGAGGTGGAGACGTCGATCAACACATACCAGGGATGCATCGTTTCCAGGGGATCACGGACGCCGGGAATATTGCGGACGGTGAATTCGATGCCGATGCGCGGCATCAGTTCGAAGCCGGTCAGCGCCGTGCCGCAAAGGCCGGAGGCGTTCTTGAACAGGGTGAGCGCGTCTTCGACCGACTGGATGCCGGCAAAGGCCACCTGATGGCCGAGCGGTTGCGGGAAGAGCTTTAGCACCGCGCCGGTGATGACGCCGAGCGTGCCTTCGGCGCCGATGAAGAGATCGCGCAGGTCGTAGCCGGTATTATCCTTCTTCAGCCGGCGCAGCCCATTCCAGATTTCGCCGGTCGGTAGCACCACTTCGAGGCCGAGGCAGAGCTGGCGCATATTGCCATAGGCAAGAACGGCGGTGCCGCCTGCATTGGTGGAGAGATTGCCGGCAATGCGGCAGGAGCCTTCCGAGCCGAGCGTCAGCGGAAACATGCGGCCATGCTCCGCCGCGGCCTTGTGCACCTCGGCAAGGATGCAACCGCCATCGACGACCATGGTGTTGCCGACGGGATCGACGTCGCGGATGCGGTTCATCCGCTCCAGCGACAAAATGATATCGGAGCCACCCTCGCGTGGCGTCTGGCCGCCGACAAGGCCGGTATTGCCGGTCTGCGGCACGATCGCCGTGCCGGTCTCGCTGGCAAGCTTCAGGATCGCCGAAACCTCTTCCACGGAGCCGGGTTTGAGCAGCATCGGTGATGCGCCATGATAGAGACCGCGATTTTCGACCAGATGCGGGGCGATATCCGCCGCCTCCCGCAATGCGTGCTTTTCGCCGACGATGGCGGCAAAGCGATCGAGAAGGGCGGAGGAGGGGGCGGCGCTGCTCATGGCGTGTCCTTTACCGAATTGCGTGTGGTCGGATTTACTGTCTCGGCGCGGCCGCGCGTTGCAGCCGGTCGTTGATGGCCTCGCCGAGGCCCTCGTCGGGAATGCTGGAAAAGGCGATGGTTGCAGCACCGCTGGCATCGGCGCGCTTCATGAAATCGAAGAGATTGGCGGCGGCCTCCGTGAGGTCGCCGGACGGGCTGAGGTCGAGCACGATGGACGCCGTTTCGATGCCGGCGATATCGGGCCTGCCGAAGCGGATCAGCGCTTCGCCGGCGGTAACGGCGGTCGCATCGAGCCGAACGGCGGCACCCGGCGCATAATGCGAGGCGAGCATCCCCGGCGCTTCGATGGCTGCTGACGCGCCGTTTTTGCGTTTCAACGATTGACCCGCGATCCGCTCTATCTCGTCTGCCGCCAGCCCGCCGGGCCTGAGCAGGCGCATCTCGCCATTCTCGACCTTGACGATGGTCGACTCGACGCCGACGACCGAAGCGCCGGCATCGAGAATCAGTGAAATCCGCTCGCCGAGATCGTCATGAACATGATCGGCGCTGGTGGCGCTGATCTTGCCGGACGTATTGGCGCTGGGCGCGGCAAGCGGCCGTCCGAAGGCGCGGATCAGCTCGCCGGCAAAGCCCTGCGGCACCCGGATGCCGACCGTATCGAGCCCGGCGGTCGCCAGTGGATGAATGTCGCTTTCCGGGCGCAGCGGCAGCACCAACGTCAAGGGGCCGGGCCAGAAGGCTTCCGCCAGCTTTCGCGAAACCGGATCGAAGATCGCGTATCGCTCGGCCATGGCGAGGTCGCTCATGTGGCAGATCAGCGGGTTGAAGCGCGGCCGGCCCTTGGTCTCGTAGATGCGGGTGATGGCGGCGGGATTGGTGGCGTCGGCGGCAAGCCCGTAAACCGTCTCAGTCGGCAGCCCGATCGGCAATCCTTCGGCGAGGGTGGCAGTCGCCGCCGCTATTGCCGCCTCGGGATGCTGGAGAATGTCTATATGTCGCGCCATGGCCTGACCGATTGCCGTTCAGGCCGTTCTTATGCTTTTCGAGTTTGCGGATCAATGATCAAAGCTGGCGAATGATGTCGCGGAGCTGTTCGTTGCGCGCGCCGAGCAGCAAGACATTGCGGATGGCGATCTGTGGATCATGGGTGTGGAAGAGCACACCGTTGCCGCGCACTTCGCGATTGATCGTCAACTTCTTCGACGCATCCTCATCCGGCCTTATGGCGACGGCGAAATACATCCGCGAATATTTCAGGCTGATGTCTTCGAAGAAATTGTCGTTCTGGCCGAGGCGGGCAAAGAAATTGGCGATGTAGAAGGCCCAGCTTACCTCCTCATATTGCGCGAATTGCGTCCGCGCCGCGGTGACGTGGCAATAGCCGAGATGCGGCGTATCCCTGAGCGTGTGATGGAAGATCAGTTTCGGAAAGCGGATCGACTGGTGAAAGCTGTTGAGGCGGTCATGGGTCGTCTCGCCGGCGCTTCTGAGCTTGCTAGCCGTGCGTTCGGCCACTTCCTCGAACGTGAGGTAACGTCGCTCCTCGGCGAGCCAATGTGTCTTGTCTCGATTGATGCGGCCGGTGCGCAGGAATTCCGTATATCCAGCTGCCGGCAGCGTCGGCTCCGGGTCGGCGGGTTTCTTGGCATCGAAATATCTGAGTTTTGCCATGCCGGCTCGCCATGGAGGTCTGAATACCGCATGATAGATCACCTAGCTTGAGCCGGGCTGAAGCCTGTGCCTTTGTCGGCGGATTGTTGAAGAGGGTGAGAACCATGCCTGGCATTACCGACCTCAAGCAGCTGCTTGCCGGCATGAAACCTGATCTCGTCGAGGGCGAGTTCGTCTATTGCAGCATGCCGGCTTCGTCGCTGATGGATCATATCGATCTCAAACCGATCGGACTGTTTCAGGAAAGAGAAGGTGTGACGCTGATCCTGCCGGTCGAGACAGCCCGGCAGGCAGGACTTCCGGTTGCGCCGGCAATGCGGATGATCACTCTTGAGATTCACTCCTCACTGGAAGCCGTGGGTCTCACGGCTGCCTTTGCGACGGCGCTGGGGCAGGAAGGGATCAGTGCCAATGTCGTCGCCGGCTATTACCATGATCATATCTTCGTGCCGGCGGTCGATGCCGGGCGCGCGATGGCCGCGCTGCAGGCACTCTCGGCGGGGCAATATCCTCTCTAAAGCCCGCTTGCCGACGGGCCTGTCGCAATCAAGACAAAGCGCCGTGGACAATGCGTGGCCGGGGTGGGAACCAATACTCTTCGCGGGAGCATAACGGTTTGAATTGTCTTCGGATATTTTGGCCGCGCCACGTCTCCGAAAATCTTCTTTCGTCTGTCGTCAATTTCGAAGCCGATGTCGCATTGCAGCAGAGCAGCGGGAGGGGCGGGGATTATGATGATATCAATCTCAAGGTGCCGCCTGCTAGGGAGGCGGAGAATTGGGAAGCCGGTCGAAATCCGGCGCTGCCCCCGCAACGGTGGTGGAGTAAGGCATGGCGGATAAAGCCACTGGGCTGAGACAGCCTGGGAAGGTGCCATGGGGTCCCCTAGGGGACCGCTCCAGAGCCCGGAAACCAGCCTTGGGGAGATATGATTTACTGACCGCGGCGGGCGGTCGGGACATTGCGTTGCGGTCGTTCGCGGCCGATCATGCGTGTCCTCTGCCTGCTGACCGCTACTGCGCAAGGATAGGCAAATGGACATCAGCAGCAATGTTTTGCGGCAACTGAAGAACCGCCGCGAGGGCTTCAGCCTGGAGCAGCCCTTCTATACCGATCAGGATTATTTCAAGCTCGATATGGAGATGATCTATTATCGCGACTGGCTGTTCATCGGCCATGATTGCGAGGTGCCGCGCGCCGGCAACTATTTCACCGTCCAGATCGGCGATTATCCCGTCGTCATCGTTCGCGGCCGCGATCAGGTGATCCGCGCCTTCCACAATAGCTGTCGCCATCGCGGCTCGCGCGTCTGTTCTTCCGAGCGCGGTTCCTCGGCAAAGCTGGTTTGCCCCTATCATCAGTGGACCTACGAACTGAACGGGAGCCTGCTCTTTGCCCGGCATATGCCGGAGGATTTCGACAAGAGCCAGTTCTCGCTGAAGCCGGTCCATTGCGAAAGCGTTGGCGGCTATATCTTCATCTGCCTTGCAGATCAGGCGCCGGACTTCGCGCCGTTCCGCGCTATGGTCGAGCCTTATCTCGCCCGTCACCACCTCGGTGAGACCAAGGTCGCCTTCGAAAGCACGATCATCGAGAAGGGCAACTGGAAGCTCGTGTGGGAAAACAATCGCGAATGCTATCATTGCGCGGCCAACCATCCCGAACTCTGCCGCACCTATCCGGAAGCACCGAGCGCGACCGGCGTACAGGGCGCCAAGGACGATCCGGTGATTTCGGAACACTGGGCAAAGTGCGAGGCGGCGGGTCTTCCAAGCGAATTCCGCATGACGCCGACGGGCCAGTTCCGCGCCGCACGCATGCCGCTCATCCAGGATGCCGAGAGCTACACCATGTCGGGCGCGCGCGCCGTGCAGCGGCCGCTCTCCAAAGACGTGCTGGAAAGCCATATCGGCACCTTGCTGCTTTTCCACTATCCGACGACATGGAATCATGTGCTCGCCGACCATGCGATCACCTTCCGCGTGCTGCCGCTCGGTCCCGAGCAAACGCAGGTCACGACCAAGTGGCTCGTCAACAAGGACGCGGTCGAAGGCGTCGACTACGATCTCAAGGAGCTGACCCACGTCTGGACCGAGACCAACGACCAGGACCGCCGGATTGTCGAGGAAAATGCCTTCGGCATCCGCTCGCCCGCCTACGAGCCCGGCCCCTATTCGCAGGAAGATGAAGGCGGCGTGATGCAGTTCGTCGAATGGTACGCGAATTTCATGATCAACCGGCTACAGGGCGATCAGGCCAAGCTGTCGGCGGTTGCCTGAGTTATGAACATGACCGTCTCCCTCCGCCATCAGCACCTGGATCAGATGAAACCCTGGAGCGACAGGCAGCATCTGCTCGAATGCCTTTCGGCAACGCCGGAAGCACCCGATGTGATGACCTTCACCTTCCGCTCCGATAAGGACAACTGGTTCCGCTATCTGCCCGGCCAGTTCGTCACCCTGGAGCTGCCGGCGGCCGCGGAGCCGGTCATGCGTACCTACACGCTGTCCTCGACCCCGTCGCGGCCGTTTTCCGTCGCCATCACGGTCAAGGCGCAGAAGGACAGCATCGGCACGCGCTGGATGTTCGAGAACCTGAAGCCCGGCATGCGTGTCAAGGCTTTCGGTCCGCTCGGCGATTTCAGCCATATTCGTCATCCCGGCGAGAAATATCTCTTCGTCTCCGCTGGGTCCGGCATCACGCCGATGATGGCGATGACGCGCTACATGGCCGATACCGCGCCGCTATCGGACATCACCTTCATCAATTGCTCGCGCAGCCCCGCCGACATCATCTTCCGCTCGGAGCTGGAATATCTCGCCCGCTTCATGCCGAACCTAGATCTCGGCTTCATCGTCGAGGGCTGTGGTCGCACGGATCTCTGGTCGGGACTGAAAGGCCGTATCGACAAGGCGAAGATAGGGCTGCTGGCGCCCGATTTCATGGACCGCACGATCTTCTGCTGCGGCCCCGAAATCTTCATGGATGCCGTTCGCTCCATGCTGGTAGCCCATGGCTTCGACATGGCGCGCTTTCATCAGGAAAGCTTCCAGCCGGCGCAGGCGACAACGCCGCTGGCCGAAGTCAGCGATGACGCACCGACGGAAGCAGCCACCTCGATCAGCTTCACCATGGCCGGCAAGGATGTCCCCTGTGCTCCCGGCCAGACGATCCTGCAGGCCGCGCGCGGTGCCGGCGTACGCATCGGTGCTGCCTGTGAGTCGGGCCTATGCGGTACCTGCCGGGTCTTGAAGCTCTCGGGCGAGGTCGAGATGAGCCACAATGGCGGCATTCTCGATGACGAGATCGAGGAAGGCTACATCCTCGCCTGCTGTTCGCGTCCGAAGACGGATGTGCAGATCGAAGCCTAGAAATCCTGATAGTTCAGCTCGTTGACCTCGACCGGTTTTGTTTGCTGTGTCGAGGCGGTGACGACCGGGTCCACCAGCAGCGACACGAGTGTCTGTAGTGGTTCGACGCAGCTCGGCGCCTTGGCGATCATCTCAGGTGCGGGCATCGGTTTGGCGGGCAGGAGATCGCCCTGCGGCCAGACCCTGGCGAGCTGCATCTTCGTCATCGGCACGACATTGACGTCGATGTCCTTCAGCGTCCCGGGCACCCGGTAGGGGCAGCTTCTTTCCGAACAATTGTCGGACGAGGCGAATTGCCAGAGGGCGTATGTATCCCAGTTGCCGAGCGGGAAAGTGTCCTTCACATCGGATTTGTAGCGTGCATACCATAGCGGCAGCCGCGCCAGGATCGGGTAATCTTGGCGGTGGTCGGCGATGTATTGAGCGGTATTGTGGTTGGTATAGAGGATCGGATAGCGCCCGGTCCTCACCTTGATATGGCCCACGAAGACCTGCGCGTCGGAGAGCGACATATAGCGCATGACATCGAGGCCCTCTATGTCGAGCACCATCAGCTCGTCCGGTTTCGGATCGGCGTAGTCGAGAAAATGATTGGCCTGATCGACCGGATTGCCGGGGCGTCCGAGATGATAGGCACCCCATAGCAGCCCGTTCATTTTCGCCAGCATCCGCCGCGTCTGATAGAGTTCGCGGCTGACCGCATATTTGCGCCACATGGTCTTGCAGTGCGCGAAGGTGTCGCCGGCATGGTCGCCGGTGCAGCTGAAGCTCTCGGGCAGGCCATCTGAGGCTTTGGAAATGAAGGCGGAGATGCGCTTGTCCTGCAGGAGCTGTTCCCAATCGATGGTATTCAGCTCGTAGGCATCGACGATGAGAGCGTTTTGCGGGTCGGTCCAGGGCTGGCTTTCGCCGGCCGCAAGCCTGGAGGCCAGTCCCAGCAACGCCAGGACCATCAGGAGACTGCAAATCAGAGGGTGAGTCTGCCGGTATCCCTTCATGAACTAAGGGTAAGGACGAATGGTTAATCGCGGGTTAAGAATGGGATCGCTATAAATTTGCCGTGGAGTCTGTGCATAAGGCCTTAAATAGGTGCATATTTAAGGGTGGACTAAATGTCCGCGCGACTTGTGGATGCGCAGAGCAGTAAGGGGAGCCGTCCCCGATACGGAACATTGTTTGCTTGAGCACAAGACAAGCCAGGGAATGGAGAAGTAAATGCTTGGTTTCCGTGCGAGAATTACGACTATCGCTCTTTCGGCCGCCGTGGCTCTGACGAGTTTCACGCCGTCCTTCGCAATGCAGATGCCTGCCGCACCCGTTGTTGCGGCGGACAAGGCCGCGCCTGCCGGCGTCGAGCAGGTTCAATGGCGTGAGTATGGCGGCTACGGCGGTTACCGTGGCGGCTATTATCGTCGGGGCTACTATCGTGAAGGTTGGTACGGCGGTCATCGTGGCTACCGGGACTATCGTCGCGGCTATCGCTATCGTGATGGCTACTGGTTCCCGCTGGCAGCCTTCGGCGCCGGGGCTCTCATTGGCGGCGCTATCGCCAGCCAGCCGCGCTATGCGGCTCCGCCGAGAGCCGCGGGTGTCAATCCGCGCCATGTCGACTGGTGCTATGCGCGCTATCGCTCCTACAGGTCCTACGACAACACGTTCCAGCCCTATAACGGCCCGCGTCAGCAGTGTTACTCGCCCTATTTCTGAGCGAGAGATCAGGATCTATCGAAACAAACCGCCCGGTCATCCGCCGGGCGGTTTTTGTTGGCGGATGTCCTGATGTCAGAGAATGTTTGTCCGCTTCAGCAGCCACCAGGCGAGCGCAATCGAAGCGACGATGAGGCCGATGGCATATGTGGTGCCCGAACTGCCCTCGGAAAACGGCAGATGTGATGTGTTCATGCCGAAAAAGCCGGTCACCAGCGTCGGCGGTAACAGCAGTGCCGTCATGATCGACAGGATGTAGAGGTGACGGTTGATTTCCGAGGAAAGCTTCGAGTCGATTTCTTCATGCAGCAAGCGCGCGCGCTCCTGCAGTGCGTAAATATCGTGGTCGACCGATTCCAGCCGCCCGGTCAGCCGCCCCGCGACATCCTCGAAGCCAAGCGGCATCTCATCGTCGTCGGAGGCGCCTGCCCGCCGCATCAGCGTCAGCACATTGCGCAGATGCCGGTGCAGGCGCACGATCGTGCGGCGCACCGGCGCCAGCCGTCGCCGTTCGTCGCGCGGCGCATTGTCATAGACGAAATCCTCGATGAGGTTCAGTTCCTCGGTGATCTCGATCACCAGTGAGATCAGCGTGCGCTGGAACTCCACGACCAGCAGCTCGAAAAGGTCGATCGGGTTTGCGAATTTCGCGGCGTTCTTCTCCACCGCCATACGCACCCGTTCGACGCTGCGCAGCGGCTGTAGCCGGGTCGTGATGAGCATGCGGTCGGTGAGCACGAAATGCAGCCAGCCGATATCGCTCGTCTCCTGATCGAATTCGCGCTGGAAATCGACCAGCGTCCCGAACAGCATCTGCTCGTCGACGGTGATCGTCGCATGGGTCTCATGCGTGGTCAGGGCCGTGCGGGATGGTTCGTTCAATCCGGGGATATCTTCGAGGAATGCGGCGACACGGGCGTCGACAAGGTTCAGGTGCAGCCAGACGAAACCTTCGCCATCGAATAGCCGGGTGCGCTGCGTCTCGTCGGATAGCCGCTCGGCCTTGCCCGCGCCGGGGCTGAAGCGATAGGCCCAGACAAAACCCGGAATCCTGTTGGCTGTCGTGATCGTGTTCATGGCTGGAGGTTTCGCATTATCAAGAGAGTTGCCATAGTCATTGTTCATGACGATTGTTTATGCAAGTGCGGACGGCTGCGGGACAATCGCGCGGAATGGTGAAAATACCGCAGCTTTTATCGCCAGGACGGTCGAGTGGCTCGAAATTCTTTCCGGCGACTGGAGCTGGAGACGCCAGTTCGGGCAGTCGCAATTTTGATGCAACATCCCCCTTTCCTAAAATTGACGCTTACGTAAAAATCAATTAGCTATAGGCAATAAGCGGCCGATGGTTTGGGTGAGGTAAACTGTCGGCATCATCACCGCGGAGGAAAACACCATGTACAAGGCGCCTGTCGAAGAAATCGCGTTCACGCTGAAGCATGTCACCGGCATGGGGCAGGCGATGGAGGAGGGGCGTCTCGGCGATCTGAGCGGCGATGTCCTCGATGCCATCCTGACGGAGGCCGGCCGTTTCGCCGGCGACGAGATGGAGCCTCTGGCCGAGATCGGCGACCGGCAGGGCGCCAGGCTTGTCGACGGCAAGGTGGTGTTGCCCGATGGCTGGGAGAAGCTCTATCGCGACTGGATCGCCGGCGGCTGGAACGGGCTGACCGCGCCGGAGGAATTTGGCGGCCAGGGCCTGCCGCATATGCTGAACGTCGCGACGTTGGAAATGTGGAATTCCGCCTCCATGGCCTTTGGCCTCGCGCCGACACTGACGATGGGCGCCGTCGAGGCGTTGGTCGCCCATGGCAGCGAGGACCTCAAGAGAAAATACCTTGCGAAACTGGTCACCGGCGAATGGGCCGGCACGATGAACCTGACAGAGCCGCATGCCGGCTCCGATGTGGGTGCCTTGCGCACTCGCGCCGATCGCCACAACGATGGCACCTATCGCCTCTTCGGCCAGAAGATCTTCATCACCTGGGGCGATCACGAGGCAGCCGAGAACATCATCCATTTTGTACTCGCCCGTCTTCCGGATGCGCCGGCCGGCACGCGCGGCATTTCGCTGTTCCTCGTGCCGAAATTCCTCGTCAACGATGATGGTTCGCTCGGTGCCCGCAACGACTATTTCGCCCATTCTCTGGAACATAAGCTCGGCATCCATGGCTCGCCGACCTGCACGATGATCTATGGCGACGGCAAATACGGGGACGAGAGAGGCGCGGTTGCCTGGCTCGTCGGTGAGGAGAACAAGGGTCTCGCCTGCATGTTCACGATGATGAATAATGCGCGCCTTGCCGTCGGCATTCAGGGCGTGGCAATCGCCGAGGCGGCGACGCAGAAGGCCATTGCTTACGCAAAAGAACGCACGCAGGGCAGGGCGCCGGGCACGACAGCTTTCGGTATGAGCCCGATCATCGAACATCCCGACATCGCCCGTATGCTTTTGACCATGAAGGCGCTGACGCAGGGCTCCCGCGCCATCTGCTACGCCTGCGCCGAGGCGATCGACATGTCGCATCGCGATGCCGGCAAGGCGCGCTATTGGCAGGAGCGGGCCGCGCTGTTGACGCCGATCGCCAAATCCTTCTCCACCGACGCCGGTGTCGACGTTGCCTCGCTCGGCATCCAGGTGCATGGCGGCATGGGCTTCATCGAGGAGACCGGTGCTGCCCGCCTGCTGCGCGACGCTCGCATCGCGCCGATCTACGAAGGCACCAACGGTATCCAGGCGATCGACCTCGTCACGCGTAAACTGACCATCGCCAATGGCGAGCATGTGCGTGGCTTCATCGCCGAATTGCGCGCGACCGCCGATGCCGTCGCCAAATCCAATCTCGACGGTTTCGGTGAGACAGCCGACCGGCTGAATGCCGCCATCGCAGATCTCGAGACGGCAAGCGAATGGCTGTTGGCACAGCAGGCCGGCGGGCATGTGGCCGAGGCTTTAGCGGGTGCAACACCTTATCAGCGGCTCTTCGGCCTCGTCTTGACGGGATGCTATCTCGCCAAGGGCGGCCTGGTGGATGTCGCGGATGGTGAAAGCGAAAAGCGCATCGCACTTTGCCGCTTTGCCGCCGAAAACATGCTGGCCGAAACCGCCGCGCTCACCGATCGTGTCGTGACCGGCGCGTCCAGCCTTGAAGCCGCACGCATCGCTCTTGCCTGAGGACAACAATTTGACCGACCATATCCTGATCCAGCGTCCCGAGACAGCACCGCATGTGCAGGTCATCCGCTTCAATCGACCGGAAAAGAAAAACGCCATCACCCGCGTCATGTATCAGACGATGACGGACGCACTGCGGGCGGCGGATGAGGATCCGGATATCCGCGTCACCGCCTTTCTCGGCAGCGAAGGCTGCTTCTCCGCCGGCAACGACATGGGCGATTTCCTGGCCTTCGCCATGGGCGGCAGCATGGGCCGCGAAGTGCTGGACTTCCTGGCCGCGCTCGCCACCGCGAAAAAGCCCATCGTCTCCGGCGTCGATGGCCTGGCGATCGGCATCGGCACGACCATCCATATGCATTGCGACCTAACGATTGCTTCCGACCGCAGCCTGTTCAAAACACCTTTCGTCGATCTCGCCCTCGTGCCGGAAGCCGCCTCCAGCCTGCTTGCGCCGCGCGTGATGGGTCACCAACGCGCTTTCGCCTTGCTGGCGCTCGGCGAAGGTCTTTCCGCTGCGGATGCAAAGGATGCAGGCCTGATCTGGAAAGTGACGACGCCTGATGCGCTGGAGGCCGAAACCCTGTCGCTCGCCACCAGGCTCGCCGCCAAACCACCCGAGGCGCTGCGGATCGCACGCGACCTGATCCGCGGCTCGACAGCGGACGTTCTCGCCCGCATCGATGAGGAAGCAACGCTCTTTGCCGCACAGCTGAAGAGCGCGGAAGCCAGGGCGGCGTTCGAGGCGTTCATGAAGCGGTGAGGCGAGGCCTTACTTCTCCAGCGCCACCACCACCTCGACATGCGAGGTCCAGAGAAACTGGTCGATCGGGGTCACCCTCGTGATCCGGTAGCCGGCCTCCGTCAGGATGGCAAGGTCGCGCGCCAATGTCAGCGGGTTGCAGGAGACGGCGACGATCTTTTTGACGACCGAGCGGGCCAGTTCCTTGGTCTGGAATTCCGCGCCGGCGCGCGGCGGGTCGAAGATGACGGCGTCGTAGTTCTTCAACTCCTGTGCCATCAGCGGTCGGCGGAAGAGGTCGCGGCGTTCGATCGAGACAGGCTTCAGCCCTTGTGTGTTGCGGGCAGCATGGTCGAGGGCTGCCAGGGCCTTTTCCTCGCTTTCGACGGCGTGCACGCGGCCGATGCGTGCAAGACGCAGCGAGAAGGTGCCGCTGCCAGCGAAGAGATCGGCGATGCGTTTCGCCTTGCCGACATGGGCGGCGACCAGCTCGACCATCGCCTCTTCGGCGGGCTTCGTTGCCTGGGTAAAGGTGCCCGATGGTGGTGAGATCTGCACGCCGCTGAAATCGATTATCGGCTTCGTCGTCTCGACCAGGACTTCGCCATTCAGCGAAACACGGCCAACACCGCGAAGGGCAAGTACGGTCTCGATGGCGCTGCGTCGGTGCTTGTCGGAGAGACCCTTGATGCCATCGACGGCAAGGTCGAGGCCGGTGCGCGTTTCGAGCACCGAGATGCGAAATGCTTCCGCATTGATGGCAAGCGCTGCCCCGACAGCCCTGATCGCCGGTAGCTGCGCCATGATGCCGGGCGACGCGATGGGACATTCCTCGATGGCGACGATGTGGTGGCTTTCGGCTTGATTGAAGCCGATCAGCATGTCCTTCTCGGTCTTGCGCGCGGCAAAGACGACACGCCGGCGCTCGCCGGGATGGGCGGCGATGATATCGTCCACCTCGGGCGTCAGCCCCTTGGAGCGCAGTGCGTCGATCACGAGCTGGCGTTTGAAGGCGCGGTAGGGCTGATCGGCATAGTGCTGCAGCGTGCAGCCGCCGCAGGTGCCGTTGACCCCATCCGGGCCGAAGTGCCGACAGTGTGGCTCCCGGCGGTCGGGCGAGGCCGAGGCAATCGACATCAGTGTGCCTTCGCTCTTTACGCGGGCAATGGCGACGGTCTCGCCGGGCAGCGCGAAGGGCACGTAGATCGGCCCGTCCGAGCCCTGCGCAATGCCGTCGCCCTGGGCGCCGAGCTTCTGGATGGTGACGGTTTCGGTGCTCATGGCTTGATCCCCGCAAGAAGAAATTCGTTGTTGCCGTCGCCGCCTGCAATCGGCGAGGGGATAAGGCCGAGGCTTTTCCAGCCCATATCCTCGACAAGCCAGCGCTCCAGCTCCTCCGCTACGGCGGGCGCGGAAGATGGGTCCTTCAGCAGGCCAGCCTTGCCGACCGCATCGCGCCCGGCCTCGAACTGCGGCTTCACCAAGAGGGCCGTGCGCGTGCCGGGCTCGGCAAGCTCAAGTGCTGGTGCCACCGCAAGCTTCAGCGAGATGAAGGAAACGTCGGAAACGAGGAAGGTGAAGGGTTTGCCGACATCTTCAGCCGTCAGGTTTCGGGCGTTCAGCCCCTCCATACTGGTCACGCGTGGATCGGCCGATATGCGTGGATGCATCTGTCCATGCCCGACATCGATCGAGGTGACATGCTCGGCACCCCGCAGAAGCAGGACTTCGGTAAAGCCGCCGGTCGATGCGCCGACGTCGAGACAGTGCTGTCCCTTGGGGTCGAGCTTGAAATGATCGAGTGCCGCCACCAGTTTCAGCGCCGCGCGCGAGACGTAGTCCTGCGCTGGATCGTTGATGGCGATCTCTACATCTTCGGTAAACAGCGTGCCCGGCTTGGTCACCACCGTGCCGCCGACCTTCACCGTGCCGCGTTGAATAGCGTCGCGCGCCCGCGATCGGCTGGCGAAAAGCGAGAGGGAGACAAGAAGTTGGTCTAGGCGTTGTGGTTCGGACATGGGCAGTCCATGCAGGGCAATGGCCGAGGTTGCAAGCGTTTTGTGGTGATGGCCACGAATGTCGGCTTCGACGCTATGCGGATACTGAGCCTGAAGCCGCAAAATTAGGGTATCCGTTTCGTTTCGGGCATCCCGTAAAATTAAATGAATTTAAAGCCGTGGCATCTAACTATGCTTGTGATTGCGATTATCCGGTTCGGAAATGATCGCCTGCCATGACGGCTTTGCGCCCTTTGCGTCCAATCATGCCTATTCCCTGAATTTTCGAGCATCCGGCCGCACGCGTCTCCGTGGGTTCGTCGATGTTCGCCAGGACCAGCGCTCAGGAGGCGCTCGCCCATGTTTGCGAAAAATCTTTCTTTGAATGGCAAGCTTGCCATCACTTTTGCTGCTCTTATTGCTATTTTTGCTGGTGTTTGTGCATTCGTTTACACCAAGGAAGAAGTATCCGCCGGGGCTGCCGACGAACAGGCTAGGTCGCAGCAGCTCGTGAGCCTGATCGACGATTCGCTTCAGGCCATGCTGGAACAGGCCGTCAACCTGCGCGGCTTCCTGTTGTTGCGCAGCGACAGTACCTATGGCGGCATTTTCGAAAATCGTGACCGTATGCTGAAGAGCATCGACGCGGCCAAGGTGGCGGCGGCCGATGCGCCGGACCTGCTACTGTCAATCGACAGCATGCGGAAAGCCGCTGATGTCTATTTCCATCAGCTTGCCGAGCCGCAGTCGAAGGCCCGCAAGGAAACCGAGATGCCGCTCGACCAGATCGTCAAGATCGGCCAGAACGAGACCAAGGGTCAGCTTGACGGCTTCCGCGAGGCCGCAGCCAAGATCAAGCAGGCGGCGCGCGCCAAGGCCAGCGAGTTGACGGCCACGCAGGACGACGCCAATGCCGACTTGCGCCTGACGCTGCTCGTCGGCAGCATCGTTGCTTCGCTGGCCGCCGCCGTGCTGGCCTGGTTGCTCGCCCGTACCATCGTTCGCCCGATCGTCGGCATGACCGTCGCCATGGACCGGCTTGCCGGTGGCGAACACGATATCGACGTTCCGGCCGTGGGTCGCGGTGACGAAGTCGGCCGCATGGCCGGTGCCGTCCTCGTCTTCAAGGAAGCGGCGATCGAGAAGCTGCGTCTTGCCGGCGAGACCGAGCGCATGCGCGGCGATGCCGAGCGCCAGCGCCAGATGACCGACGAGCAGAAGGCGCGCGAAGACGGTGAAATCCGCTTTGCCATGGACGCCTTGGCCAATGGACTCGCCGGACTTGCCGGCGGCGATATCGCGGCACGTCTGGACCGCGCCTTCGCGCCGCAGTTCGACAGCGTCCGTGCCGACTTCAACAATGCCGTCGAGAAGCTGGAAGCGGCCCTGCAGTCGGTTGGCAGCAATGCATCGGCGATCAATGCCGGCGCTGGCGAGATCCGTTCGGCGGCCGATGACCTTGCCCGCCGCACCGAGCAGCAGGCCGCTGCCGTCGAAGAAACCGCCGCCGCCCTCGAGCAGGTAACGACGACCGTTCGCGATTCGGCCAAGCGCGCCGAGGATGTTGGCCATCTGGTCGAACGTGCGCGGTTGGGCGCCGAGAAGTCCGGAGACGTGGTACGCAAGGCCGTTTCCGCCATGCAGCAGATCGAAAAGTCCTCGGGCGAGATCAGCAACATCATCAGCGTCATCGACGACATCGCCTTCCAGACGAACCTGCTGGCGCTGAATGCTGGCGTCGAGGCTGCCCGTGCCGGCGATGCCGGCAAGGGTTTTGCCGTCGTCGCCCAGGAAGTCCGCGAGCTGGCGCAGCGCTCCGCCAACGCCGCCAAGGAGATCAAGGCGCTGATCACCACCTCGAGCGATCAGGTCAATACCGGCGTCTCCCTGGTCGGCGAGACCGGCAAGGCGCTGGAGCTGATCGTCTCCGAAGTACAGGAGATCAATCGCCACGTCGGCGCGATCGTCACGGCCACCCGTGAACAGTCGATTGGTCTGCAGGAGATCAACACCGCCGTCAACAACATGGACCAGGGCACGCAGCAGAACGCCGCCATGGTCGAGGAGCAGACGGCGGCCAGCCATGCGCTCGCCCGCGAGGCGGCGGCGTTGAACGATCTGCTGCATCAGTTCAGACTGAGCGACGTATCGCGGGCGGCGCCTGCCCGACCGGCGGCGGCAACCGCGCGCTCAAAACCCGCCGTATCGCCGGCAAGGGCTCTTGGCCGCACGGTCGCCAAGGCCTTCGGCGGAAAGGCAACGGCCGCCGCGGCTGTTCAGGATGAGTGGGAAGAGTTCTGATTTATAACCCTCCCCTTGATGGGGAGGGTCGGCATGCAGTGCCGGGGCGGGGTGACGACGGCATACGCCGTAGTCTCACTCCATTTCGCGAGAGATCACCCCCACCCGCCGTTTTGTGGCGACCTCCCCCATCAAGGGGGAGGTAAACCTACCCAGCCGCCCCGACAATTCGGCTGCGACCCAGCGCCTTGAACACCGTCTGGACAATGCCGGCCCGGTCGAGGCCGGCCAGGGCGTTCATGACTTCGGGCTTGGCCTGTTCCACCCAGATATCGGGCATGACCAGCGTGCGGATCTTCAGGCCGTTGTCGAGCAGGCCCTCGCTGGCGAGGAATTGCATGACCTGGCTGCCGAAGCCGCCGACGGAGCCCTCCTCGATGGTGATCAACACCTCATGGTGGCTGGCGAGCTGGCGAATGAGATCGTGGTCGAGCGGCTTGGCGAAACGGGCGTCGGCGACGGTGGTCGGCAGGCCGGCTGCATCGAGGTCTTCGGCGGCGGCGAGACTGTCGGCGAGACGCGTGCCGAAGGACAGCAGCGCCACTTTCGAGCCCTGTTTGACGATACGGCCCTTGCCGATCTCGAGAATCTGGCCTCGTTCCGGCATGTCGATGCCAACGCCTTCGCCACGCGGATAGCGGAAGGAGATCGGGCCGAGATCATAGGCTGCGGCCGTACGCACCATATGTTTCAGCTCCGCCTCGTCTGCGGCCGCCATGACGACGAAGCCGGGCAGGGTAGCGAGGAAAGTCGTGTCGAAGGAACCGGCATGGGTCGGCCCGTCGGCGCCGACGAAACCGGCGCGATCGATCGGGAAACGGACCGGCAGGCCCTGGATCGCCACATCATGCACGACCTGGTCATAGGCGCGCTGCAGGAAGGTCGAATAGAGCGCGGCGAAGGGCTTGAAGCCCTCGGCGGCCAGACCGGCGGCGAAAGTGACGGCATGCTGCTCAGCGATGCCGACGTCGAAACAGCGCTTGGGGAAGACTTCCTGCAGCTTGTCGAGACCGGTGCCGCTCGGCATAGCGGCGGTGATGCCGACGATCTTGTCGTCGAACGTCGCTTCCTGCACCAGGGCGTCGGCGAAGACGCTGGTGTAGCTCGGCGCATTCGGCTTCACCTTGGCCTGCGCGCCGGTGATGACATCGAACTTGTTGACGCCGTGATACTTGTCCGCCGCTGCTTCGGCCGGGGCATAGCCCTTGCCCTTCTGCGTGACGACGTGGATCAGCACCGGACCTTGTGCATTGTCGCGGACGTTGCGCAGGACCGGCAGCAGATGCTCGAAGGAGTGACCGTCGATCGGGCCGATATGGTAGAAACCCATCTCCTCGAACATCGTCCCGCCGGTGACATAGCCCCGCGCATGTTCGACGGCGCGGGTGATCGCGCGGTCGACATTCTTGCCGAGATAGGCGGTCAGCTTCTTGCCGAGATCGCGGAAGCCCATATAGGTGCGGCCGGAGGCGAGGCGCGCCAGATAGGCGCTCATGGCGCCTGTCGGCGGCGCAATCGACATGTCGTTGTCGTTGAGGATGACGATCAGCCGGGCGTCGAGCGCACCGGCATTGTTGAGCGCCTCATAGGCCATGCCGGCCGACATCGCGCCGTCGCCGATAACGGCAATGACGCGGCGATCGGTCTTATCGAGATCGGCGGCGACCGCCATGCCGAGACCGGCGGAAATCGACGTGGACGAATGGGCCGCGCCGAAGGGATCGTATTCACTCTCGGCCCGGCGGGTGAAGCCGGACAGTCCGCCCTCCTGGCGCAGCGTGCGGATACGGTCGCGCCGGCCGGTCAGGATCTTGTGCGGATAACATTGATGACCGACGTCGAAGATCAGGCGATCGTTCGGCGTGTCGAAGACATTGTGGATGGCGATGGTCAGTTCGACGACGCCGAGGCCGGCGCCGAGATGTCCGCCCGTGCGCGATACCGCATCGATCATCTCGTCTCGGACTTCGCGGGCGAGTTGCGGCAAATCCCGGTCCTCCAGCTTTCGCAGGTCGGAGGGATAATGGACCTGATCCAGCAGGGGCGTCTCTGGCATGTGTGTCAAGGCTGGAGCCTCTTTCTTGCTATTCTTGGGCGGCGGCCCGCCTTTGCGTCAAAACAAATTGCGACAAAAGCCGACGAATTCAAGGAGTGGCCGAACAAGAAACATTTGGCACTGTTATGAACCCGTTAGCTCTCCGGCAAGGGAATGAACTCTTCCTCGTCTCCCGGTACGATATCGAAACGGCCGGTGCGCCATTCTTCCTTTGCCTTTTCGATGCGCTCCTTGGAAGACGATACGAAATTCCACCAGATATAGCGCTTCGAATTGAGCGCCGCACCACCAAAAAGCATCAAATGACAGTCTTTTTCGGCCGCTTCCAGGGTTATGGCGTCGCCGGGGCGAAATACCAGGAGTTGATCCTGCTCGAAACGATCGCCGGCGACGACGAGCGAGCCGGAGAGAATATAGACCGCGCGCTCCTCATGCGCTGCCCCAAAAGGAAACTTCGCGCCGGGTCGGAGCTGAAGATCGACATACAGCGTGTCGGAAAAGACCTTCACGGGCGAGGTCACGCCCTCGAAACTGCCGATCACCACCCGCCCGGTCGCGCCGCCGTCGCTGATCAGCGGCAGGTCGGTCTTTTCGGTGTGGGCGAAGGCCGGATCGATCTCTTCCTTGTCGTCTGGAAGCGCCAGCCAGGTCTGGAGGCCGGACATGGCCAGCGGATGACCGCGCAGATTGTCCGGCGTGCGCTCCGAATGCACGATGCCGCGCCCGGCCGTCATCAGGTTGATATCGCCGGGGCGGATGACCTTTTCCGTGCCGAGGCTGTCCATGTGGCGGATCTCACCATCGAAGAGATAGGTCACGGTGGAGAGCCCGATATGCGGATGCGGCCGGACATCGAGCGCCTCGCCGGGCCGCAGCACCGCCGGTCCCATGCGGTCGAAAAAGATGAACGGCCCTACAAGTCGACGCCGGCTGCTCGGAAGCGCGCGCCGCACGGAAAAGCCGCCGATGTCACTGGTGCGCGGAATGATCAGATGCTCGATCGCGTCGCAGGCAAAGGCGTCGCCGGGCTGCGGATCTTTTCCGGGAAAGAAGGACATGATGAGCGCTCCATTCGGTTGAAGCGCAACCTACCGGGAATAGGCGGGAAACTCAAACTTTCCCACGCTCCGGCTCACTGCCCGTCCAGCGGCTCCGTGCCTTGCGGCTTGCCGGCGCGGTCGAGCCTGATCTTTTCGATCCGGTTTTCCGCCGCCGAAAGCAGGGTCTCGCAATGCTTCTTCAGCGCTTCGCCGCGCTCGTAGATGGCGATGGATTCGTCCAGTGCCACGTCGCCGCGTTCCAGCCGCGCAACGATGCTTTCGAGCTCCGCTACAGCCTTTTCAAAGGAATAGTCGGATACATCCACCTTGGCGCTTTCGCTCATCGTCAACCCTTCATCATGCGCAGAATATGCAGCCCGGCCGATTCGGCCAGACCTTCTAGATCATAGCCGCCTTCGAGCAGGCTGACGACCCGGTTCTTGGCACTGCGGTCGGCGGCCTCCAGAATCCGCCCGGTCGCCCAGTCGAAATCCTCGCCGGTGAGGTTCAGTTGCGCCAGCGGATCGCGGTGATGGGCATCGAAGCCGGCGGAAATAATGATGAGGTCTGGGCGGAAGTCGTCAAGCGCTGGCAGCACGCGCGATTTGAACGCCTCGCGAAAATGATCGCTGCCGGTGTTGGGCGAGAGCGGCGCATTGACGATGGTGTTATGCGCGCCACGGTCATCCTTCTTGCCGGTGCCGGGATAGAGCGGCATCTGGTGGGTGGAACAGAAGAGCACGGACGGATCGTCCCAGAAGATATCCTGCGTGCCGTTGCCGTGATGCACGTCCCAGTCGACGATGGCGACACGCTCGGCCCCATAGGCCTTCTGGGCATGGCGGGCAGCGATCGCGGCATTGTTGAAGAAACAGAAGCCCATGGCCTTGTTCTTCTCGGCATGGTGGCCCGGCGGGCGGGCCGCGACGAAGACGTTGTCAGCGGCACCTGAAAACACGTCATCGACCGCCGCCGTCGCAGCACCGACGCCATGCAGGATCGCCTGCAACGTCTTCGGGCTGGCATAGGTGTCGGCTTCAAGCTGGTTGATCTCACCCTCGTCGCCTTTGTCGGGGATCGAGCGCAGGACGAAATCCAGATGCTCCTCGGGATGGGCGAGTAGCACCATGTCCTCATGCGCCAGCGGCGCCTTGCGCCGGTCCAGCCGGTCGAAGTTCGGATGCTCGAGCGCAATATTCAGCGACCGCAGTCTGTCCGGCCTCTCCGGATGGCCCGGTGGAACGATGTGTTCGAGAAAGATCGGATGTTCGTAAAGACGTGTGCTCATGAAAACCAATCTATAGAGGAGATATGACGGCTGCTACAGGACATGGGCGGTATCACCGCAATGTCAACAATTACCGGTACGAGGGGAAGGACCGCGCCGTTTACTTCCGGGGGCACGGTGTTAAACTTTCAAACAGGCGCGAATAGCGCCGGCCAAGGTCTTTTCGTGATGACAAGTGCAGAGCGATCCGATGTCGTCGAGATGCGGGTGCCACCCCGCGATGTCGACAGGCATGGGCGGATGTTCATAGCGTCCTACATTTCCCAGGCGGAAACAGCGCTGTCGAATTTCTGGCGGACCCGGCCACTGGTCGACGACGAGCCGGCTTACATCGCCACCAAGGCTTCCTGCTCGCTGCTTCGAGCACTGCGCCATGACGATCTCGCCCGCTTTTCGGTCCGGATCGGCAAGATCGGCGGCAGGTCCGTCGGCTTCAAGATCACAGTCGAAACCGGCCATGAGCTGGCCGCCGAGGTGGAGATCCTCTGGCTCGCCGTGCGCGGCGAGGAGCAAGAGCCAGTGCCATTGCCTGAAGACACCCGCGACTGGCTTTATAAATATCTTGATTGAGGATCAGGTCCGCTGCGGCAGCAGCGGATAACCGGCCATGACGGCGCGGCCGACGAGGGCGGCGACCACTGCCTTGACGATATCGCCGGGTATGAAACCCATCGAGCCGAGAAATGCCGTGGGCAAGCCAATATTGGTGGCGAGCCACGCAATGCCGAAGGCGTAGAGAACGACGACCCCACCGATCACCGAGGCGATAAAGAAGCCGATGCCCTGAACGATGGCGGTCTGCTCAGTCTTTACCAGGCGTTCGGAGAGATAGCCGGTGATATAGGCGGCAAAGGCCCAGCCGACGAAGAAACCGGCCGTCGGTCCTGCGAAGACGGAAAGTCCGCCACGGCCACCCGACAACACCGGCAGGCCGATTGAGACCAGCACGACGACGATCAGCACCGCGATCGCGCCACGTTTCGCGCCAAGCACCACGCCCGCCAGCATGACGCCGAGCGACTGCGCCGTGATTGGCACGGCAATGATGCCGATCGGGATCGGCGGCAGCAGGCCGAGCGCCACGATGATGGCGGCAAACAGCGCGGAGAGGACGAGGTCGCGGGTCGTCATGGCGGCTCCATTCAAAAACAGTCTCTGTTCAATGCCGCCGAATGCCGCGGGCGTCAATCGCCGCCGCGATATTATCGGCATCGCGCAAGGTCAGGATGATCAGCGGCACCAGCGTCGTGGCGATGCGGATCTTGATCCCGCGCGCCTCATGCGCCTCGCGGATGGCGCGGTAGCGATCAAGAATTTCGGGCACGAAGCGGACGACGAGGCCGACTGCAAGCCCGATGTCGGCGGCTCTGAGGAGGCCGAACCTTTCCAGCGGCGCGGCAAGCGCCGTGATCTCGTCCATGAAGGCCGCGATCGATGTCGTCGCCGTCACTGTGGCTGCGAACAGCACCAGCGCGACCAGTCGCAGCACGGTGACGATAGCGACATGAATCGGGTTGAAGATCAGGCCGAACAGCGCCACGACGGCGATGGAGAGAAGGATCGGCCGCAGCCGTTTCAATGCTTCGCCGACCGGTAGACCGGTGCGGAAATAGAGGAGGGCGCCGATTGCAACGGCGAGAGCGAGTAGTGCCACGGAGTCGATCAGGAACAGGACAATGCCGAGCACCGCCAGCACGCCGAGCTTCAGGCGTGGCGATATCCGGTGCATCCACGTATCGGCATCGACATGCAGCGTCCGCATCAGGCAGCCAGCTCCCTGTAGTGGGCAATGGCTTCGGCCGGCGGCGCGTCTGCGACAAGGCGGCCCTGGTCGAACAGCAGCACGCGGTCGAAATCCGCAATCAGCGGAAGGTCATGGCTGATGACGATGACGCTTTCCGGCAGGGCGGCGATGGTTTTCTGCACCAGCGCCCGGTTTTTCAGGTCAAGCTGGTTGGTCGGCTCGTCAAGGATGAGGATATCAGGCCCGGTGACGAGCACCGAGCAGAGGGCGGCCATCTGCAACTCGCCGCCCGAAAGCTCATGCGCCCGCCGTTCCGCCAGATGGCGCACGCCGAAACGGTCGAGAATGCCATCAACCGCCGTCTCGATTTCGGCTTTCCCAAGCCCGCGCGCCTTGAGGCCGAAGGCGATGTCGTCGCGGATGATGGGCAGGATGATCTGGTTCTGCGGCGACTGGAAGATATAGCCGACCTTGCCGAGCACGGCTTTGGCGTCACCGACAGTGTCGAGCCCATCGACGATGACGCGGCCCGTCGTTGGCTTGGTCAGCCCGTTGATCAGCCGCGCGAATGTCGTCTTGCCGGAACCGTTCAGCCCGATCACGCCGATCCGCCGTTCCCTCAGCGTCAGGCTGAGCGGCACAAGAGCTGCCCGTTTGCCGAAATCGACGCCGGCATTGTCGAAGCGGATATCCAAGCGGCTGGTCCCATTTCGTGGTGGTGTTGCGGTCCTATAGCCCATCGCAGAGAATTATCAAATCAGAGCCGTTTGAAAGCATGGGAATTTATGCCTATGATCGCATCATGACGAATCTGCTTTCAAATCGCGACGCCCGCCGGGTCTTTCTCGCCAAGCAGGGGCTTGCCAATCCGCCAAACCGCGCCTTGACCAAGGCGGGGCTGCTGCAACTGATCCACGAGATCGGCTTTGTGCAGGTCGACAGCATCGGCACCGTCGAGCGGGCGCATCACCAGATCCTGTTTTCGCGCAATCAGACCTATCGGCGCGAACATCTGACCGAACTCCTCGAAAAGGACGGCGCGCTGTTCGAACACTGGACGCACGACGCTTCAATCCTGCCCAGCGCCTTCTTCGTCTATTGGAAACACCGGTTCCGCCGCGAGGAGCTGGCGCTGGTCGAACGCTGGCGCAAGTGGCGCGGCGAGGGGTTCGAGTCTGCTTTCGAGGAGACCTACGAGCGTGTGCTGAAGAACGGCGCCATCATGGCCCGTGAGATCAAGGCGGAAAACCACGTCTCCGGCGGCTGGTGGAACTGGCATCCGAATAAGACCGCGCTCGAATATTTCTGGCGCACCGGCAAGTTCGCCATCGCCGGCCGCACGAACTTCCAAAAGGTCTATGACTTGGTCGAACGCGTGCTGCCGGATCATGTCCATACACCCGAGGTCGATCATGACGAATTCGTCGACTGGGCTTGCCGCGGCGCCCTGCAGCGCCTGGGCTTCGCCACCTCGGGCGAAATCGCCGCCTTCTGGGCTCTGGTGACGCCGCAGGAGGCGAAAGCCTGGGTGGAAGCGCGTCGCGACGAACTCACGGAAATGCTGATCGAGCCCGTGGGCGACGGCAAGCCGCGCCCTTCCTTCGCCTTCGCCGATTTTCCGGCCACGCTCGACAGCTTCCCCGAAGCGCCGGCACGCATCCGTGTCCTCAGCCCCTTCGATCCGACATTGCGTGATCGCAACCGAACCGAACGCCTTTTCGGCTTCTTCTACCGCATCGAAATCTTCGTGCCGGAACCGAAACGCGAATATGGCTATTACGTCTTCCCGCTCCTGGAAGGAGACCGTCTAATTGGACGGATCGACATGAAGGCCGACCGCAAGGCGGGGACTTTGGATGTCAAGCGCCTGTGGCTGGAGCCGGGCGTCAAGGCATCAGCCGGTCGGCTGGAGAAGCTGGAGGCGGAACTGGAGCGCGTTGCGCGGTTTACGGGCGTTGAGAAGGTGGTGTTTCTGGAGGGGTGGCGGGGAAGCTAGCTTTTAACCGCAGAAGGCGCAGGGCATGTGGAACCCTATCTCGCCCTTGGCGGGCGAGAAAGCAATTTCACTGGTTTAGGAATTGCGACACCGGAGGTTCAGCTTGTCTTAAACCTTAGTGCAATTTCTAAGCCATTGAAATTGCAAGAGCGGGGGTCCGTTTCTTGATTATGCCCCTCAGAGATTGGGTGCGTCCCTACCTACCCCCTCTCTTGTAAAAACTAAGACTTAGACGAGGGACAAGCCCTCATCTAAGCCCAAGTTTTTACTTTCTCGCCCGCCAGGGGCGAGATAAATCTCTCAACAAATCTCCGTCGCGGCGATCTTGATGCCGAAGCCTTCCAGACCGACATAGTGCCGCTCGCGACTGGTGAGTAGCTTGATCGAGCTGACGCCGAGATCCTTGAGGATCTGGGCACCGAGGCCGATTTCCAGCCATTCGCTGTCGCGTGCCTGCGCTTCCGCATGGCTTTCACGCTCGGCCTGTCGCGCCTTGCGGCCATTGTCGAAATGGCCGACGCCGACGGAGCCTTCGCGCAGATAGACGATGATTCCGCGGCCTTCGTCAGCGATCTTCTTCATGTAGAAATCAACCGGGCGGCGTTTGCCGAAGAGGTCCTCGGCGACGCTTTCCGGATGCAGGCGGACCGGAATGTCGATACCGTCGCGGATGTCGCCGAAGACGACGGCGAGGTGTTGCATCGTGTCCCAGGGCAGCGAATAGGTATGCGCGCGTGCCTTGCCGAACGGCGTGTCGATGTCGAAGCTGGTGCCGAGCTCGATCAGCGTTTCCTTGCGCTGGCGATAGGCGATGAGATCGGCGACGGAGACGAGCTTCAGCCCATGCTGCTCGGCGAATTCGACCACCTGCGGGCCGCGCGTTACCGTGCCGTCGTCATTGACGAGTTCGCTAATGACGCCGATCGGCGGCAGATTGGCGAGCCTGCAGAGGTCGACAGCGGCTTCCGTATGGCCGGAGCGCATCAACACGCCGCCTTCACGGGCGATCAGCGGGAAAATATGGCCGGGACGGACGAAATCGGTCGGGCCAACATTCGGATTGGCGAGATTGCGCACCGTCAGCGTCCGGTCGTCGGCGGAAATGCCAGTGCTCGTGCCGTGCTTGAAGTCGACAGAGACGGTGAAGGCGGTCGTGTGCGCCGAATCGTTTTCCGCCACCATGGCATTGAGGTTCAGGCGCTTGGCCTCCTCGCGCGGCATCGGCGTGCAGACGATGCCCGAGGTGTGGCGGACGATGAAGGCCATCTTCTCGGGCGTGCAATGAACGGCGGCGACGATCAGGTCGCCTTCGTTTTCGCGGTCGTTATCGTCCATGACGACGACGATCTCGCCGGCCTCGAATGCCCGGAGGGCTTCCACGACACGCTTCTGGTCATAGGGCATGAGAAAGTCCTTATTTCAGCCGGCCTGTCTGGCCACGGTCTCTGAGGTAATGATCGGCAATGGCGCATGCAACCATCGCTTCGCCGATCGGAACGGCGCGGATACCGACGCAGGGGTCATGGCGGCCCTTGGTGCGGATATCGACATTCTTGCCGTCGGCGTCGATCGACTGGCGCTCGGTCAGGATCGAGGAGGTCGGCTTGATGGCGAAGCGGGCGACGATGGGTTCGCCGGTGGAAATGCCGCCGAGAATGCCGCCGGCATGGTTGGACAGGAAAATACGGTTGCCGTCATTGCCCATGCGCATTTCATCGGCATTTTCCTCGCCGGTCAGTTCGGCGGATGCAAAGCCTTCACCGATTTCGACGCCCTTGACGGCGTTGATCGACATCAGCAGTGAGGCGATATCCTGGTCGAGCTTGGCATAGATCGGCGCACCGAGGCCGGCGGGCACGCCCTCGGCGATGACTTCGACCACCGCGCCGATCGAGGAGCCGGCCTTGCGAATGCCGTCGAGATACTCTTCCCAGACGGGCACGATCGCCGGATCGGGTGCGAAGAACGGGTTCTGGTCGACCTGCGCCCAATCCCAGTTGGCGCGGTTGATCTTGTGCTTGCCGATCTGCACCAGCGCGCCGCGCACGGTGACGCCGGGCACGACGAGACGGGCAATGCCACCGGCGGCGACGCGCGCAGCGGTCTCGCGGGCCGACGAACGACCGCCACCGCGATAGTCGCGAATGCCGTATTTCACGTCATAGGTATAGTCGGCATGGCCGGGGCGATAGCTACGCGCGATCTCGCCATAGTCCTTGGAACGCTGGTCGGTATTTTCGATCAGCATCGAGATCGGTGTGCCTGTCGAAATCATCGTTTCGCCGTCCTCGTCCAGCATCACGCCGGAGAGTATCTTGACGAGATCGTCCTCGCGCCGCTGCGTCACGAACCGCGACTGGCCGGGCTTGCGCTTGTCGAGCCAGGTCTGGATGTCTTCCAGCTTGAAGCGCAGGCCGGGAGGGCAGCCATCGACGACGCAGCCGAGCGCCGGCCCATGGCTTTCGCCCCAGGTGGTGACGCGGAAGAGGTGACCAAAGCTATTATGCGACATGGGAACAACCGGATTGCGGCGGCCCGGCGGCGGGCCGCGTCTTGTCTCTTGGAATTGCGGCACACTCATAGGCCAAAAAGCCGCCGAGGCAAATCTTTCTTTCCATGATGACGGCGCGAGCACCGGCAAGGTGAAAGCCCGCCAAGCACCTGATATGGTAAACAAAGATTAGACCATGCTGTGGATTGTGACGACACATTTATCAATTGGGCGGCGAAAGCCATTGTTGCGGGCAACTTCCGCCATATTCAAAGTATTATCTATGTCAGATCAAAATTGGCACTGAAATGGAATAAAAGGGTCCCTCCGATGCGCTTCTTTGTTGCGACGCTCCTGGCCACGGCAAGTTTTCTTGCCCCCGTTGCCGGCTTTGCCGAAAGCGCCGACGTTCAGTCCACCATCAAGAAGGTCGATGCGAAGAATTTCAGCATCACGCTCGATGACGGCAAGAACTATCAGGCGCCGGAGGATTTCGATTTCAGCGGCCTGAAGGTCGGCGTCAAGGTCGACGTTTTCTACACCGAAGTCGACGGCAAGCGCGTCATCAACGATCTCGATATCGTGCAGTGAAATTGGTGGCCGTTAGCCGAGCAAACGGCTGCTCCTAGATCCAGCCGATGATCTTCATCTGTAGATCGATCTTCAGGATGCGGTCCTGTGGGATTTCCGTCTCCGACGCATCTTCTTTCGAGACATCGCCGACCAGCCGGAATAGCGAACGGATGACGCCGCCATGGGTGACGCAGACCGTCGGCTTGTCGACGGATGTCAGCCACGCGCCGACGCGCCAGGAGAGGATCTCATAGCTTTCCGCATCGTCGCCGGGCGGGATGAAATCCCATTTGCCGGCATTGCGTTCGGCAAGGCGCTCCGTCTCGGTCGCCTTCAGTTCCTTGATGGTGAAGCCTTCCCAGGCGCCGAAGGAGACTTCGACCAGCCGCTCGTCGGTGCGGTAGTCTTTCGGCGGCAGACCAATGGCTTCCCGCGCGATCTCCATCGTCTCGCGGGTACGCCGCATGGGGCTTGCAACAAAGTCGAAGGGCTGGTTTTCGAAGGCGAGGATCTCGGCCAGTTCAAGGCCGTTCTGCCGCGCCTGCGCGCGGCCGATGGCATTGAGGTCGATGTCCTTCTGGCCTTGCAGCCGGCGTTCGGCATTCCAGTCGGTCTGACCGTGGCGGATCACATAAAGGATGGGCGGCACGGTGCAGACTTCCTGTTGTTCAGTCCTTGAGAACCGACATGTCGGGCGCATCCACAGCCTTCATGCCGACGGTGTGGTAACCGGAATCGACATGATGGATTTCGCCGGTGACGGCGGTGGAGAGATCGGAGAGCAAATAAAGTGCGGAATTGCCGACCTCATCGATCGTAACCCCACGCTTCAGCGGCGCGTTATATTCGTTCCACTTCAGGATATAGCGGAAGTCGCCAATGCCGGAAGCGGCCAGCGTCTTGATCGGGCCGGCCGAAATCGCGTTGACGCGAATGCCACGACCGCCGAGGTCGACGGCGAGATAACGAACGCTCGCTTCGAGAGCAGCCTTGGCGACGCCCATGACGTTATAATGCGGCATGACCTTTTCCGCACCGTAATAGGTGAGGGTGATCAGCGAGCCGCCGTCATTCATGATTCGCTCGGCGCGCTGGGCAACGGCGGTGAAGGAATAGACCGAGATGTCCATCGTGCGCGCGAAGTTATCGCGGCTCGTGTCGACGTAACGGCCGGTCAGTTCGTCCTTGTCGGAGAAGGCGATGGCATGCACGACGAAATCGATCTTGCCCCACTTGGCTTCGAGCGCATCGATGACGGCGTCGATGGTCGCGGGTTCCGTGACGTCGCAATGGCCGGCCATAACGGCGCCGAGTTCCTGAGCGAGCGGCTCGACGCGCTTCTTCAAAGCGTCGCCCTGCCAGGTCAATGCGATTTCGGCACCGGCGTCCGAACAGGCCTTGGCAATACCCCACGCTATGGAACGGTTGTTTGCGACGCCGAGAATGACGCCGCGCTTGCCTGCCATGAGGCCAGTGGCTTGAGCCATATTATGCTCCCTTGAATTACAATTGAACCTGCCTATGGCATAGGCCGATCCCCTGTTCAAGCATTGTCAAGATCATCAACTGTTAGGGAGCGTAACAAAGGGTGCGGTTGTCACTGAAATTTCATAGAAAAAAGCCTTCCCGCATGCTGCGCATCAAATCGGTGACTTTGTCATCCGGCTTTTCCCAGAGCATCAGGCGCAACTCCACCACCAGGTCGCCTTTTCCACCCTGTCCGTCCGGTAAGCCTTCACCGGAGATTCGGATGATCTGATCCGAACCGGACCAGGCGGGAACCGTTAGCCGGACCTGACCGTTCAGCCCTTCGACCTCTGTCTCATAACCGAGCACGGCATTTTCGATGGTGACCGGAAGCGTCGTGCGGACGTCGAAGCCGTCCAGCGTAAAGCGGTTGTCGGTGGAAAGATGGACGGTGATCGCCACATCGCCGCGCAGCATGCCCGGCAGTTTCAGCCCCTGATTCTTCAGGTGGAGGACTTGCCCGTTGCCGATATCGGTCGTCGCCTGGAAGCGTGCTTCCCGCCCTTCGGAAAGCGGCACTGTGATCCACTGCCCCTTGAGCATGTCGTCGAGCGTGATGGTCGCCTCGGCGGCGATCTCCGGCGTTTTCTCCGGTGGCTTATCCGGAGCGACGCCGGTGATGCGACGCACGAGAGAACCGAGTATGCCGAAAGGGGAGCGCGAGGTGCTCGAACCGGTTCCCGTCGCAAGCTGCTCCTCATCGGCAAGGGTTTCGTCGATCGCAGCGCTGTTCGCCTTTTCCGCCTCTGCGGTGTCGGTATCGGCCGCGGCCTGGCTTGGGGCCACGCGCGCGGCCTTCGCTCCGAAAATGCGCTCGACCATATCCTCGGGCGATTCGCTCGCGCCGGTGGCCTGCGGATTGGCGGGCGCCGCTGCCTGTGCCTTGCGCGCATTGGCGCGGGCGAGTTCTTCCATGATTTTTTCGGCGTTGGCGCGGGCAGCTTTGGCGC
This sequence comes from Martinezella rhizogenes, assembly GCF_000799715.1. Classification (GTDB taxonomy): domain Bacteria; phylum Pseudomonadota; class Alphaproteobacteria; order Rhizobiales; family Rhizobiaceae; genus Rhizobium; species Rhizobium rhizogenes_C. Next base: position 217,895 of record NZ_JUHG01000016.1, on the reverse strand, counting down.
GTTCCTCGGCTTCACGGGCCGCATGGCGTTGCTGCATAATGGTCTGCTCGCGGCTCTGCGTCTTGGCTTGGGCCATCTGTGCCACCTGATCGTAACGGCTGCGCCTCTGCGGGTCCTTCAGCGTCTCGTATGCGCGGCCGATTTCGGCAAAGCGCTCCGTTGCCGTGGGATCGCCGATATTATGATCGGGATGAACCGCCTTCGCCAAGTTGCGCCATGCCGCCTTGATTTCGTCCGGCCCTGCATCTCTCTTCACGCCAAGTAGCTTGTACGGATCGCGCATCATCTCAACCACCGATTTGGACGGCGCCAGGCCTGATTGGGGCGCCCAAAAAGAAACAATAGAATGGATCGCGCTCCCTCCGTGCCGCGGATGCGAAGAGGGTCGACGCGCATATGGTGTGATCCTGCGGGAACAGTTGCTAATCAGTTGTTACGCCGGGCAAGCCTGCTCAGGCGATCTGCCGGAATGGTTAGCCGTTCGCTAAGCTTCGACGCGGGAGAACGAAAATGTCTCCACCGGGTTGCTCGCCAATACGCGTCTCATCGACCCGTCTGTTCAGGCGGGTCGCTTCAGAGGCATGAAAGAGGAGGGGGTGCGGTCAGCCGGCCTGCTGGAAACTTAGCAATTGCCATTCGCCTTGCCCGAGGAGGCAAGTTCTGCCGGAGAAATTGGCGATACCCTGATAGGAATGCCTGGTCGTGCGGAACTGGCGGCAGACCTGCCCGGAGCCATTGTTTTCGACGATCATGTCGATGACGCCGGCGCTGCCCGTCGAGGCGTTTGCCCACGGCACGGGTTGTCCATTGAGCTTGTGGAGGTCCGCCGAGGTCACGGCGTTGCGCACGGTGGTCTCGTCGGAAATGCTGTCGGTGGTGACGGGTGCTGTCGGAACGGTGCCCGTGGATACGCTTCGATCCACTTTCGCCGAACTCAATATATCCATGCCGCCGCTGACACAGCCGCCAAGGGAGAAAAGGGAGAGAATGGCAACCGCCATCGCCGCGCCTTTTACAAGCTTGCGCTTTGTATGAACCGTCGACTTTGTTATGACTTCCACCCGAGTATCTTGGCCAGCATCAAGGACTGGCGATTTTTAGGAATTGCGGAGCATTTGAGCTAATATGTCGGAAAACGAGTTAACAAGCGGTGACTTCACCGAACAGAATGAACCCTTCACGCTTTTCGCCGCCTGGCTGCGCGAAGCAGAGGCCACGGAGCCGAATGATCCGAATGCGGTTGCCTTGGCAACGGTCGATAAGGATGGATTGCCAAATGTCCGCATGGTTCTTCTGAAAGGTTTCGATAGTCAGGGATTCGTATTCTATACAAATTTTGAGAGCCAGAAAGGCCAAGAAATTCTTTCCCAGAAGAAAGCGGCCATGTGCTTCCACTGGAAGTCGCTACGACGGCAGGTGCGGCTACGCGGGCTGGTTGATGTGGTGAGCGACAGGGAAGCCGACGAATATTACAAGACGAGGGCGCGTGGCAGCCGCATCGGCGCCTGGGCTTCAAAGCAGTCGCGCCCGCTCGAGGGTCGTTTTGCGCTGGAAAAGGCGGTCGCCGAATATACGGCGCGCTATGCCCTCGGCGACATTCCGCGCCCGCCTTATTGGTCCGGCTTCCGCATCCGGCCGCTGTCGATCGAATTCTGGCACGATCGTCCATTCCGCCTGCACGACCGGGTCGAATTCCGCCGCGAGGTGCCGGAAGGTGCCTGGGAAAAGGTGCGGATGTATCCGTAACGAACTATACCGGCGCCCGGCGCGCCACTACTGCGCCGCGCGTCCAATCGGCCGCGCTAAGGTCGCAGTAACACTTTGAGTTAGCGCATAACCCCTTAAATCAATTCCGATTTAAGGGGTTATGCGCTAGTCGCATGGGGATGCCGGAGGCAAGCGCCGAGGCATAACGCGCCTTCTGATAGTGGCCGTTCAGCGATAGCCGGGGCAAGAGGGTGGCGGCAGCGGCATTTGCTGCCGTGATCGTCCCGGGCCGGGTCGTGACGCCGATCTCAAAGCCGAGTTTCGCCGCAAGCCGGGCTTCGCGGGATGAGGCTGCCTCAATCGTACCATAGGGAAAGGCGATCGCCACTGGCCGCTGGCCGATGATCTCGGCAACATAGTCTGCCGACAGCGACATTTCCGCCGCCGCTTCTGCCTCCGGCAACCGGGCAAGCGCGCGATGGCTCACCGTATGGGCACCGAGCGAGGCGAGCGGATGCATGGCAAGCCGCTTCAATTCCGTTCGGTCCATGATCGAGGCACGCACGAGATCGAGCGGTTCCAGGCCGTTCTGGCGGGCAAGCTCATCGATCCGACCGACAGCCTCCGTCTCGTCGTGGTCATGGACATAGGCCGCGAAACGAGCGAATACGGCCCGCCGCTGGCCGGCTTTATTGAGATCGAAGCTCTCCAGACCCACGCCGAAATCGAATGTCAGGCGATCCAGCCGCTCCAGCAGATCGGCCAGCGTTTCCCACCATAGGCTGTGCGTCCGTTCCGAAAGGCCCTGGGCGACGAAGACCGTGAAGGGTGCGCCATGGCGAGCAAAGACCGGCAGCGCATGGTCGAGATTGTCCCGATTGCCGTCATCGAGGGTGAAGGCTGCGAAGGGCTGCTTGTCGTCTTTGCTTGCCATCCGCTCCGGCAGCATATCGAGGGCGATGAAATCATAACCGTCGTGCTTCAGCCGCGTCAGTGTGAGGTCGAGAAATTCCGGAGAAATTTCCAGATGGGCATTCGGCGCAAAGCGGCGGGACAGCGTCGGGCGGACATGATGCAGGGTGAAGATGGCGCCGAGGCCGGCGGCGTCGCGCATCAGTCCTAGGCGCTTTAGAAATGTGGCGGTTTCCAGCCCGCCGGAGATCGCGGCGCGCTTGAGACGATCTCTGATGCCCTGTTCCATTGGGATTGACCCGATTAGCGAAGCCCCATGCTGTACCTGACCGCCGTTAATCCTTGCTGAATCTGCGCCATATTTTCAATATGTTAACCGTTATTTTACCAGCAAAGGCAAAATTGGGAATCTCTTGAGGGTGTTGCCTCAATATCGCACCGAATATCAGGCTTCTGTCGCAAAAGCGTACAACGGTTTGACGCGGTGTATTGGCATTTGTTTCGTTTGGGGACGAATATGAAAAAAATTCTGATGGCCCTCTCCGCGGCCGTCGTGCTTTTGGCGGCGCCCGTGGCGAGCTTTGCGGGCAGCGCTTATTTCATCATGGACGCGAAGACCGGCTCGGTGCTGGCTTCGAGCAATGCCGATGATCTCAATCACCCGGCATCGCTGACCAAGATGATGACGCTTTATATGGCATTCGAGGCGATCCATCGCGGCAAGCTCAGCTGGGACAGCAGGATACCGGTATCGCGCAACGCCGCCGGCAAGAGCCCGACCAAGCTCGGCCTGAAGGCGGGCAGCACCGTCAGCGTGCGTGATGCTGTCGACGGCATGATCATCAAGTCGGCCAACGATGCCGCCGCCGCCATGGGTGAGGCGCTCGGTGGCAGCGAGAACGGCTTTGCGCGCATGATGACGCAGAAGGCGCGCGAACTCGGCATGCGCCGCACGGTGTTCACCAATCCCTCGGGCCTGCCGAGCATGGCACAGGTGACCACGGCGCGCGATATGTCGACGCTTGCCGTCGCGCTCATCAACAACTATCCCCAGGAATACCGGCTATTCTCGCAGACGGGCTTCAGCTATCGCGGCCAGCGCGTTCGCGGTCACAACAATCTGATGTATCGCTATGAGGGCATGGACGGCATCAAGACCGGCTATACCAACGCTTCCGGCTTCAACCTTGTCAGCGCCGTGCGCCAGGGCAATCGCCGTGTTATTGGTGTTGTCATGGGCGGCGCGACCGCCCGCGGCCGCGATGCGCTGATGGCTTCGCTTCTCGATCGCTACGTGCCGAAGGCCAACTCTGTCGCCACCTCACGTCTGGTTGCAAGCATCGGTGGCGGCAAGGTCAAGCAGGTCGAGGTAGCCTCGGCATCGGATGACGTTGCCGTCGACGTCGATACGCAGACCACGGCGACAACCCGCAAGCGCGCGGAGTTCAATCCAGCGCAGGTCCCGGCCCCGCTCGCCTTCGCCGCCGTTCCGAACGTGACCGTGCCGATGGACCGCCCGGTGGCGATGGATGAAATTCTGAATGCCGGCAAGCCGGCCACGGGCCGCTGGCAGGTACAGATCGCCGCGACCCCAACGGCACAGGCCGCCAAGGATCTGCTTTCCGCCGCGCAGTCGAAGGCCGGCAATGCGCTCGCCAATGCTTCGCCCTATACCGAAGCCGTCGGCAAGGGCAGCAACACGGTCTATCGCGCCCGCTTCGTCGGCTTCGGTAGCCGCGACGACGCGAACTCCGCCTGTGCTGCGCTGAAGCGGAATGATTTCGACTGCCTGCTTCTGCCGCACAAGGGCTGAGCGAAAATCAAAATCTGGAACGATCGAGACGGCGGGGCGTAAGCTCCGCCGTCTCGACATTTTTTGGAGAATCGTTCATTGATGCCCTGAACATAAAGGGAACGATAGCGATGCTCTCCGGCCTGATCCAGCAATTCGAAAAAGCTTCCGCCACTTACGCTGCCGCCAATGACGTCGATCGCGACGACGATTGGTTCGTGCTCAAACTGCAGGAGGAAATGGGCGAGCTCACCCAGATCTGGAACAAGACGACCGGCCGCGGCCGGCGCAAGGGCATGACGGATGAAGAACTGGCGACCGCGCTGGCGGACGAAACGGCCGACGTGCTCGGCCATATCCTGCTGTTCGCTCACCGCAACGATCTGGATCTCGCCGCCGCCGTGGAACGGAAATGGCGCTTTCGGCCGGAGGAGGGGTGAGATCCGGCTATAGGCAGTTGGATTTGCGCGTTTGCACCAACACTTACGAACGGGGGAAGTCGACCTGTGCTTCCGGGCGAGCAAGACGAAATGCTTCAAGCTCGGTACACCGCTCCTCTGTCGCCAACAACAGCGCATAAACGGATAGATCGATACCCAGGCGACGGGCCGCACTCAATTGCGGAACAAGATGCAGATCGGCCCAGCCGGGTTGAGTACCGAAACAGAAACGCCATGGAACTGGCCGGCGTTGCAACGTTTCTTCCAGGGCATTCAGACCGAGAACCAGCCAGTGATTGACCCAGTTCGCGACCTTGTTGTCATCGACCTCCATGTCGGATTGCAGGAAGCGCCTCACGCGCTGGACGCTGAGGGAATGCATCTCCGAGGTGATAAGGGCGGCAAAAGCTCTTGCTTCCGCGCGAACGACGGGATCGGCAGGCAACAGGCTCGGTTGAGGATATGTCTCCTCCAGATAATCGAGAATTGCCGAAGACTGGGCTATAATGCGGCCGTCGATATCGAGGGCGGGCAAGAGACCTTGAGGATTAAGCCGCGCATATTCTCCCGGTGCCAACGAATTCACGGGAACATAGGCAAAGGATATGCCCTTGAGGTGAAGTGCTATGCGCACTCTTTCTCCTGCGGAATTCTGCCAGCGTGACAGCAAGCGCATCCGGGAAGCCTCACAGGTTCAATAGTTGCCGATAGGACCAATCCTGTCGCCGAGCGATGTTCCCGACAATTCCCGAAGGCAGAGGTTACGTCTTCGTCCCGCCGACCGTGACCTGATCCATCCTGAGATGCGGCTGGCCGACGCCGACGGGGACCCATTGGCCGGCCTTGCCGCAATTGCCGATGCCGGTGTCGAGTTTCATGTCGTTGCCGATCATCGAGACGCGCTTCATGGCATCGGGGCCGTTGCCGATCAGCATGGCGCCTTTGATCGGCGCGCCGATCTTGCCGTTCTCGATCAGGTAGGCTTCGGTGCAGCCGAAGACGAACTTGCCGGAGGTGATGTCCACCTGGCCGCCGCCGAAGGAGACGGCGTAGACGCCCTTCTTCACCGAGGCGATGATTTCGTCCGGCGTCTTGTCGCCGCCGAGCATATAGGTGTTGGTCATGCGCGGCATCGGCGTGTGAGCATAGCCCTGGCGGCGGCCGTTGCCGGTCGCCTTCATGCCCATCAGGCGGGCATTCTGCCGGTCCTGCATGTAGCCGACCAGCTTGCCGTTCTCGATCAGGACATTGTAGGCCGAAGGCGTGCCTTCGTCGTCAACCGTGATCGAACCGCGCCGGTTTTCGATCGTGCCGTCGTCGACGACGGTGACGCCGGGTGCGGCCACCATCTGGCCCAAAAGTCCAGCAAAGGCCGAGGTCTTCTTGCGATTGAAATCGCCTTCCAGCCCGTGGCCGACGGCCTCGTGCAGCATCACGCCCGGCCAGCCGGAGCCAAGAACGACATCCATCGTGCCGGCCGGCGCATCGATCGCTTCGAGATTGACGAGCGCCTGGCGCAGCGCCTCGTCGGCACCACGGCGCCAGTTCTCTTCCGTGACGAAATCGCCGAAACCGACACGGCCGCCGGTGCCGAAAGAGCCGGATTCCTGCCGGTCGCCATCGCCGACCATGACGGAGATGTTGATGCGCGTCATCGGCCGGATATCACGGACGCGATGGCCGTCGGCGCGCAGAATATCGACCACCTGCCAACTCGCGGCGACGGAGGCTGTCACCTGCCGCACCTTGCCATCCTTGTCGCGCAGATAGCTGTCGATCTGCTGCAGGAGCTTCGCCTTCTCCTCGAAGCTTGGCGCGCCGATCGGATTTTCATCCGTGTAGAGAACCTTATTGGTGCGCTGCGGTGCGGCTGCATAAGAGCCGGCATAACCGGAGGTAACCGCGCGTACCGCATCGGCGGCGCGCTTCAGCGCCGCTTCCGAGAGATCGCCCGCATGGGCGTAGCCGACCGCCTCGCCAGCGACGGCGCGCAGGCCAAAGCCCTGTTCGGTGTTGAAGCTGCCGCCCTTCATCCGACCGTTGTCGAAGGTCAGCGACTCCGCCTGGACATGCTCGACGAAAAGCTCGCCGTCATCGGCGCCGGCAAGTGCCTCCGCGACGATGGCGCGCAGCTTGGTTTCGTCGGCATCGAACAAAGTAAGGAGATCGGTATTCATGGGTCAGGTGCTCCGTTCAGAGCGGATGTAGGCGTCGCGCGACGAGAGAGCAAGCCCCGCCGCGTTACGGAAGCGCGTCGTAGCCGTCGGCAAAGCCCTTGAGATCGACAGGAATGCCGATGCCTTCTTCCGGCGACTGGAAGACGATGAAGGTGGCGGTAGCGCCACTGCGCAGCGTTTTCAGCAGCTCGTCCTCAAGCACGACTTCGGCATAGCAGCCATCGGCAAAGCAGCGCACGAAATAGGCGCGGCCGATATCCTTGCCGTCAATGTTGAGACCAAGGCCGTTGGGCAGCAGCACGCCGAGCGGGGCAAGCACGCGCAGGATCTTCGACTTGCGATCGGCGGTCTTCAGCACGACAACCGAGAGACCGACTTCCGGCCGGTCCTCGGCGATGACATTCTGCATCAGCGCGCATTGCTCGGTTGCGGCGCCCGCCGGTTTGTCGCAGACCACGGACCATGCGCCATGGCTCGAGCGCACCGTACCCGGAGGTTGCGGAACCTGGGTGGTGGGGACTTGCTGGGTATGAGTCGGCTGCTGACCCTGCTGCTGCGGTTGCAGTTGCTGGGCCTGCGGCGCCGGCTGTGCCTGTTGCGCCGAAGCGGGTGCGACAACCGCGGCAGCGATGCTGGCGGTGGCAAACCAAAGCCGCGCGAGGGAACGAAAACCCATGGAAACCTCTAGATTCGAATCAGTGCCGCTATTGTTGAAGCCCAGCCTGGCAAATGAAAAGCCCCGCCTGCTGAATTCCAATCGAGTGCGGCGGAAATACGACCTCTATCCTATTTTGTCACGGCTATGCGATGGACCGTCATGCAATTTTTCGTATGATGATGAAATGCTTGTCATGTTTAGACGGGTCGGGGGAGTATATTTCGCGCAAAAATGCCGCACGGACAAATGTCGTGAGTTGTTGCGGAGTGCCCCAAACTGTGGTTTGAAGCGCAGAGGACTGTAGGGATACTGCGTTTGAGGTTGATCTGGGATCAAACGCTGGAGGGAGAGACATCGTGATTAAGAGGGCTTATGCAGCTCTGGCGGCTATCGCCTGTCTGCTTTTTGCGACTGGCAGCTATGCCGATCAGCCAAAACCATGGGAAACCGGTCTGCAGGAGGCGGCGACCGGCAATATGCATGAAATACGCTGGTTCGAAGCATACACGCTTTGGTTTATTATTCCGGTTACATTGCTGGTTCTCGTTCTCCTGATTGTCGTTATGGTCAAGTTCCGGGCCTCCAAAAATCCGGTGCCCTCCAGGACGAGCCATAACACGGTGATCGAGGTTATCTGGACCGTGGGGCCGGTCCTTGTTCTCCTGTTCCTGGCCGTTCCCTCCTTTGATCTTCTCACCGCACAGCTGACCTTCCCGCAGAATCCCGACGTGACCGTCAAGGCGACGGCGACGCAGTGGCAGTGGAATTATGAGTATGAAAACAGCGGCAATAATCCGCTGGCTTTCGATTCTTTCCTCTTGAAGGATCAGGACCGCACCGCCGCCGGTAAGGAAGACAAGTCGAAATATCCGCGCCTTCTCGCCGTCGATAACGAGCTTGTGCTGCCGGTGGGCAAGGTCGTGCGCGTTCTCGTCACCGCCGCACCCACGGATGTCATTCATTCCTTTGGCATGCCATCCTTCGGGCTCAAGATCGACGCCGTTCCGGGCCGTCTGAACGAGACCTGGTTCAAGGCCGACCGTGAAGGCCTGTTCTATGGCCAGTGTTCCGAGCTCTGCGGCAAGGACCATGCGTTCATGCCGATCGCCATCCGCATCGTCTCCCAGGATCAATACCAGCAGTGGCTGACCGCCGCCGCCGGCGACCTGAGCAAGGCGAACAAGGCCCTGATGGCCGCCGTCGATCAGCCGGCTACCGTCAATGTCGCTGAAAACGTCGCGAAGTAAGAGGGATTAGGGACAATGGCTGGATCAACGGCACACGACGATCACTCGCACGATCATAACGACGCTCACGCGCATGACGATCATCACGCTCACAAGCCCAGTTTCGCAAACCGCTGGCTTTTCTCGACCAACCACAAGGACATCGGCACTCTCTATCTGATCTTCGCGATCTTCGCCGGCCTTATCGGCTTCCTGCTGTCGCTCGCCATCCGCATGGAGTTGCAGGAACCCGGCATCCAGATCTTCAGCGGCCTGGCCTCCATGGTCTACGGCTATTCGGGCGATGCCTCCATCGATGGCGGCAAGCAGATGTACAACGTCTTCGTCACCGCGCATGCGCTGATCATGATCTTCTTCATGGTCATGCCGGCGATGATCGGCGGCTTTGCCAACTGGATGGTGCCGATCATGATCGGCGCGCCGGACATGGCCTTCCCGCGCCTGAACAACATCTCCTTCTGGCTGATCGTTCCGGCCTTCCTGCTGCTGATCCTGTCGATGTTTGTCGAAGGTCCTGCCGGCGCTTACGGCGCGGGCGGTGGCTGGACGATGTATCCGCCACTATCCGGCGTGGTGGGTCATCCCGGACCCGCGGTCGATCTGGTGATCTTCGCGCTGCATATCGCCGGCGCATCCTCGATCCTCGGCGCGATCAACTTCATCACGACAATCCTCAACATGCGCGCTCCGGGCATGACGCTGCACAAGATGCCGCTCTTTGCCTGGTCGGTGCTGATCACGGCCTTCCTGCTGCTTCTGTCGCTGCCGGTTCTGGCGGGCGCCATCACCATGGTGCTGACCGACCGCAACTTCGGCACGACCTTCTTCGCCCCTGAAGGCGGCGGCGATCCGATCCTCTACCAGCACCTGTTCTGGTTCTTCGGTCACCCGGAAGTCTACATCCTGATTCTGCCCGGCTTCGGCATGGTCAGCCACATCATCTCGACCTTCTCGCGCAAGCCGATCTTCGGTTATCTCGGCATGGCCTATGCCATGGTCGCGATCGGTGCTGTCGGCTTCGTCGTCTGGGCTCACCACATGTACACGGTTGGTCTGTCGCTCGACACGCAGCGTTATTTCGTTTTCGCGACGATGGTCATCGCCGTTCCCACAGGCGTGAAGATCTTCTCCTGGATCGCGACGATGTGGGGCGGCTCTATCGAGTTCCGCACGCCGATGATCTGGGCGATCGGCTTCATCTTCCTGTTCACGGTCGGTGGCGTCACCGGCGTCCAGCTCGCCAATGCTGGCCTCGACCGTGTATGGCACGACACCTACTATGTCGTGGCGCACTTCCATTACGTGCTGTCGCTCGGTGCCGTCTTCGCCATCTTCGCCGCCTGGTACTACTGGTTCCCGAAGATGACCGGCTACATGTATAACGAGAAGATCGGCAACCTGCATTTCTGGGTCACCTTTATCGGCGTCAACATGGTGTTCTTCCCGCAGCACTTCCTTGGTCGTGCCGGCATGCCGCGTCGCTATATTGACTATCCGGATGCGTTCGCCGGCTGGAACTTCGTTTCCTCCATGGGCTCCTATGTCGCAGCCGTGGGTGTGGTCATCTTCCTCTATGGCGTTTATGACGCCTTCGCCAAGAAGCGTGTTGCTGGCGACAATCCTTGGGGCGAGGGCGCCACCACGCTCGAATGGCAGCTGTCATCGCCGCCGCCGTTCCATCAGTGGGAAGAGCTGCCGCGCATCAAGTAGCCTGTTTCCGGACGCCGTGATAAACGGCGTCCGGCTCAACTGATATTGGAAATGAAAGAATGACGGTCATCGACAATCACGAAGCGCTTGCGAAGGAAGGCGAAAATGGCCTCTCGGAAGCGAGTGCGCGCGATTATTTCGAGCTCCTGAAGCCGCGCGTCATGTCGCTGGTCGTCTTCACCGCCTTTGCCGGCCTGGTTCTGGCGCCCGGCCATATCAACCCGGTCCTTGGCCTGATCGCCATTCTCTGCATCGCCGTCGGCGCTGGCGCGTCCGGCGCTCTGAACATGTGGTACGACGCCGATATCGACGCGATCATGACCCGCACTGCGAAACGTCCGATCCCGGCTGGCCGGATCGCGCCCTCGGAGGCGCTGGCTTTCGGCCTGGTGCTGTCGGGCTTCTCGGTGACGATCCTCGGCCTTGCCGTCAACTGGCTGTCGGCCGGCATTCTCGCCTTCACCATTTTCTTCTATGCCGTCGTCTATACGATGTGGCTGAAGCGCTCGACGCCGCAGAACATCGTCATCGGCGGTGCCGCCGGCGCTTTCCCGCCGGTCATCGGCTGGGCTTGCGTGACCGGCAACGTGACAATCGAAAGCGTCGTGCTCTTCCTGATCATCTTCCTTTGGACGCCGGCGCATTTCTGGGCGCTGGCGCTGTTCAAGATGGGTGACTACGAGGCCGTCGGCGTCCCGATGCTGCCGAACGTGGCGGGCATCCCCACCACGAAGAACCAGATCGTCGCCTATGCGGTGCTGACCGCCATCATCGGCATCGTCCCATCCTTCATGGGCTTTGCGAGCCTCGGCTATGGCATCGTTGCCGCCGTTCTCGGTGTGATCTTCGTCCACTGTTCCATCTCTGTCTGGCGGATGCCGGATGGCGACGTGAAGATGGTGCCGGCAAAGAAGCTCTTCGCTTTTTCGATCTTCTATCTCTTCGCAATCTTTTCGGCGCTCTTGATCGACAGGCTCGTTGCCGTGCTGATGTCGGGCGGTGCGGGAGGCTGGCTATGATCGAACTTGTCAAGCTTACAGACGCACAAAAGAAATCACGGCGAGGGCGCAATATCGCGCTTGGCCTGGTGCTCGCCGGCCTGGTGATCCTGTTCTACGCGATCACCATCATCAAGGTCGGCACCGGACACGTTTGAGGAGGCGTGATGGAGGAGGGGACAACGAACAAGGTGAGGACGACAGGCCGCAACAACGGCCTGGTGGTCGCCATGTGCCTGAGCTTCGTCGTCGGCATGAGCGCCATGTGCGCCGCCGCCGTGCCGCTCTATCGCATCTTCTGCGAGGTGACGGGCTTTAACGGCACGACGCAGCGCGTCGACCAGGCATCCAGCGTCATCCTCGACAAGTCGATCACCGTCTCCTTTGACGCGAATGTGGCGCCGGGCGTGCCATGGGATTTCAAGTCGGAACAGAGGTCGGTAACGCCAAAGATCGGCGAGACGGTGGAGATCAAGTTCCTGGTTGAGAACAAATCCGACCAGCCGACGCGCGGGCAGGCTATCTTCAATGTTTCGCCGGTGGAAGCGGGCGCCTATTTCAACAAGGTGCAGTGCTTCTGCTTCAACGAGACCGATCTGGCGCCGGGGGAAAAGCGCGAGATGCCGGTGGTTTTCTATGTCGATCCCGAGATTGCCAAGGCGGAAGAGACCAAGACGATCACCGCGCTGACATTGTCCTACACCTTCTATCCGCGCGAGGGCGCAAAGCCCGTGGCGTCGAACGAGGGTGCGGCGACGAAGGCGGCGGAAAAGAAGCTTTGATGGAGAGTGCTCTTCGGCGGGGCCGAGAGCAATATGGGAAAAAGTCATTCGGGGATTGCTGACATGGCAGAGGCGCATACAAAAAAACACGACTACCACATCATCGACCCCAGCCCGTGGCCGATCACGGCGGCGTTCGGGGCCTTTGTCATCACCTTCGGCGGCGTCTGCTTCATGCGCTACCTGAATGGCGGCTCGCTGCACCTGTTCGGCCTCGATTGGGCGCAGCCCTGGCTGTTCTTCATCGGTCTGGCGCTGATCCTCTACGTCATGTACGGCTGGTGGTCGGACACGGTGAAGGAAGCGCATGAGGGCGCGCATACCCGCGTTGTCTCGCTGCATCTGCGCTACGGCATGATCATGTTCATCGCCTCCGAGGTGATGTTCTTCGTCGCCTGGTTCTGGGCTTATTTCGATGTCAGCCTCTTCCCGAACGAGGCGATCCAGGCGTCGCGAACGGCCTTCCTCGGCGGGCAATTTCCGCCCAAGGGCGTCGAGGTCCTCGACCCGTGGCACCTCCCGATCTACAACACCATCATCCTGCTGCTGTCGGGCACGACCGTCACCTGGGCGCACCATGCGCTGCTGCATAATGACCGCAAGAGCATGATCCAGGGCCTGACGCTCACGGTTCTGCTCGGCGCGTTCTTTTCCTGCGTGCAGGCCTATGAATATGCCCATGCACCCTTCGAGTTCAAAAACTCGATCTATGGCGCAACCTTCTTCATGGCGACCGGCTTCCACGGCTTCCACGTCTTGATCGGCACCATCTTCCTGCTGGTCTGCCTGATCCGCGCGATCAGGGGCGACTTCACGCCGAAACAGCATTTCGGCTTCGAGGCGGCTGCCTGGTACTGGCACTTCGTCGACGTCGTCTGGCTGTTCCTGTTCTTCTGCATCTACATCTGGGGCAGCTGGGGCGCACCGATAGCGGCAGGCTAACCAACCGCTACTTCGGCGTTCGGCCCTTGACCGAAACGAACAATGCTTGCCGCCGCAAAGTCTGGCTCGGGTCGGAACGTTTGCGGCGGCATTTTTTCGGCATTGCAACATCATGTTCGTTCTCCACCTCCAGGGTCTCCGTCCGTGCATAGGGATTGCTCCGTTGCCCATTTGGATCTGCAAGACATGTGGCGCGCATTCTGCACTGAACAGCGCGCCGCCTCCAAATTGTTCCATTTGCGAGGATGAACGACAGTTCGTTCCCGAAGGCGGCCAGGAGTGGATCGGCCGGGAAGAGCTGGTCTCCACCCATGCGAACGAGTGGAGCGAGCTGGAACCAAACTTGATTGCCATTGGTGTTTCTCCAGCCATCGGCATCGGCCAGCGCGCGCTTCTGGTGCTCACTCCCCATGGAAATGTCCTGTGGGATTGCACCCCTGTTCTCGACGAGAAGACTCGGGAGCGCATTCTGGCACTCGGCGGCATCAAGGCCATCTGCCTGTCTCACCCGCATTTCTACACCGGCATGGTGGAGTGGAGCGAAGCTCTGGACGGCGTGCCGATCCTGCTGCCTGAGGCTGATCTGGCCCATGTCCAGCGCCCGAGTGAGCATATCCAGCCTTGGCGGGGAGATCGCCGCGACGTGCTGCCCGGCGTAGTTCTTCATCGGCTGGGCGGGCATTTCGAGGGAAGCAGCGTTCTGGAATGGCAGGCCGGCGCGGACGGAAATGGCGCGCTGCTCGTCGGCGATACCATTCAGGTGGTCCCGGCAAGGGGATGGGTTTCCTTCATGTATTCCTTCCCCAATCTGATCCCTCTGCCAGCGCGCGAAGTTCGGCGCATTGCAAACCGCGTTGCAGATATTCGCTTTGATCGCATCTACGGCGCCTGGAGCGACAAGTTCATTGCGAGCAAGGCAAAGGACAGTGTCGCTCGCTCCGCCGAACGCTACATCCGGCTGCTTGAATCATAGCCGTAGGATTTCGCCGAAAAGCCACGCTGATATTTATCGCGGGAGCCGGGTCGGGTGAGACAACACCGCCCGACCATCAGGCGTGCGTGGATGAAGGCTGGAAGATCCTCTTTCACTGGGCACAGGACCTATTGAACCGCTTGTAGGCATGACGATCAGTTGGTTCATCGCGGCGCAAGGCGGCTTGCAATCCATAAACTAATTAGCGTTGACTCATCAATTAGTATCGGCTATTGGTTTGTCATGACCGAAGCCGCTCCCATCAACGCCATCATGCGCGCACTTGCCGATCCCACACGGAGGGCCTTGTTTGAGAGGGTCGTCGGCTCCGACGAGATTACCGTCGTCGAACTGACGCGAGGGAGCGGAGTGACTCAGGGCGCCATTTCTCAACATCTCAAGGCCCTGAAGCAGGCCGGCCTGGTTGCCGAGCGCCCCGAGGGCCGGAAAGTCTATTACCGTGCCCAGCCGGAAGGCCTCGAGCCGCTTGTCGAGTGGATGAGCCATTATGGCGTCTTCTGGCGCGAACGTTTTGCAAATCTCAGGACACTGCTGAAGGAAATTGATCCATGAACGACACCGTATTGGAACCCAGCACGCAAGACATAGTGGTCGACGAGGTTTTCCCGCATACGCCGGAGGCGATTTGGAAAACGTTGACCACGGCGAGTTTGATGGGCCGCTGGTTGATGATGCCGGCTGGCTTCGAGGCCGTGGAAGGCAAGCATTTCACCTACCAGACCACGCCGGCCGGCGCGTGGGACGGCACCATTCATTGCGAGGTGCTGGAGGTAAAGCCGTACGAACGTTTGGCTTATGCCTGGAAAGGCGGCCACGAGGGAAATGTCGGATACGGCTCACAGCTCGACACTGTGGTCACGTTCATCCTTTCCAAGGTCGAAACCGGCACGCGCCTCCGCCTCATCCATTCCGGCTTCGTCGTTCCGAAGAACGATACCGCCTTCCAGAAGATGAGCGACGGCTGGAAGAAGGTAGTCCAGAACATTGGCGCTATCGCCGACGGGAAAGACTGACGCGGCGGAAGTGTCGCGGCCAATGAAGCGCTTAACCAGGAGAGAGACATGAGCAAGCCCTACACCGGCGGATGCGCCTGCGGTGCGATCCACTATGAAATCTCGGCCGAGCCGATCGCGATGAACGACTGCCAGTGCCGCGACTGCCAGAGCACGAGTGGCACCGGGCACGGATCTTATTTGACCTTCCCGAGCAGGGCGGCGGTGAAGCTCGAGGGCGAGGCGACGCATTGGGATATGGTTGGCGACAGCGGGAACGTGAAGACGCGCGGCTTCTGTCCCGCCTGCGGATCGCCCGTCTATCTGACCTTCGCGGCCATGCCGGACTTCTTCACCATTCACGCCGCGAGCCTTGATGATCCCGGCCGATACGAACCGCAGATGGTGACGTACACGGTGCGCGGTCGCGCCTGGGACCAGCTCGATCCGGCCGTGCCGAAATTCGAGAAGATGCCGCCGATGTGAAGCTGGGCTCAGGACTTAATGATCAGCAACGAGCCTTTACAGTCGCTCAGCGGCCCGCCGCAAGCCGCTCGAATGCCGTCGGTCGTGGAATACTCCGGTCCATCAGTTGTCTGATCTCTTCGGCACAGGCCTCCGCGCTTTTGATCGAGGTATCGACCTCCAGATCGTAGAGCCCTGGCCGATGCACCGCTTCCTGCCAGGCAAGCACCGGCGCGGGAATGGGAGCATCGGCGGAAACACCGACATAGGTGCCGCGCCGTTCAGGGCCTTCCGCTAGACGTCGTTGCATAATGGTCTCGATCGGGCAGCGTACGCCGATGAAGAACACAGGCAGACTTGCCAACTGTTTTGCGCAATCCTCCAGAATGCCAAGCGGACGCGAATGGGCGTCATGATGGCCGAACTCGGCGACGACGTTGAGCCCCAGCCGGCTATGGGCGGCAATGGAAGCGTAGAGCGCGGCATAAAAGCGCGGGACAAGCGGCTCGAGATCAGGCCTCTCGCCGCCTGGCCGCAGGCCGATCCCCGGCCCGTAACGTTTTGGCGTGACGTGCCTGACATAGGCGTCGACGCCAAGATTCATCCACAGACCATCGAAACTGGCCTGAATGGCCTCGACAATGCTGGATTTTCCGGATCGCGGCGCACCGTTCAGAATGATGATCCGCCCGGCTTCGTGATCTTGATGGGTGTCCATGGGCATCCTCCGTGGCGTCTTTATTGTAGCAGTCCCGACGCGCTCGCCAAGCTTTTGGATTGCACGGAGGGCCGCATCGCGGTTACTGATGATGAAAGGGGACGAGAGGTGGAGCTTGTCCGAAATGATAGAGATTAAACCGTGAATTCAGAGCAAGATAGCGGACCAGATCACGAGGCAAGCAATGACAGCGCGCTTTTCCCGCCTGTCGATCCCTTCAAGGTCGGCATTCAGGGATGTTGCCCGCGTTGCGGAAATGGCAAGCTCTTTGACGGGCTGCTGGGGCTGAAACCACGCTGCGCGGCCTGCGATCTCGATTATGCCTTTGCCGATGCCGGCGACGGGCCGGCGGTCTTCGTCATCCTCATCGTCGGCTTTATCGTCATCGGTTTGGTGCTTTGGCTGCAGGCCAATTACGGGCCGCCGATCTGGGTGCATATCCTGCTGTTCGCGCCGCTGACCATCATCCTGTCGCTTTTGTCGCTGCGCTGGTGCAAGGGCATTCTGATTGCCCTGCAATACCGCAACAAGGCCAGCGAAGGGCGTCTTCACCGTGACTGAGGCCACCATCCCGGCTCGCCGCGCTAACCCGTTCTGGCAGGTCGGCAAGGCGCTGATCCTGCTCGTGGCGCTTGGCATCCTGCTGGCGCTCGGCACATGGCAGGTCGAGCGGCTGCACTGGAAGGAAGGCCTGCTCGCCGATATCGCCGAGCGCCAGTCCGCGCCTGCCGTGCCGCTGTCGGCGATCGAGGCCATGGCGGCGTCCGGCGGCGATATCGAATATCGTGTCGTCACGGCATCAGGCCATTACCTCAACGACAAGGAACGGCATTTCTTCACCACCAATGAAGGCGATGCCGGCTATCATGTCTATACGCCCTTGCAGCTTGCCGACGGGCGCTATCTCTTCGTCAACCGGGGCTTCGTCCCCGATGTCGACAAGGCGCCGGAAATGCGCATGCAGGGGCAGCTGACGGACGAGCAGACCGTCACCGGCCTTGCCCGCGCCAGGCTCGCCAGCCAGCCCTCCGGCATGCCGGATAATGATCTCGCCAAGGACATCTTCTACTGGAAAGACCTGGACGCCATGGCGGCGAGCGACGGGCTGCCGAAGGACAAGGTGCTGCCCTTCTTCGTCGATGCCGGCAAGGCTCCAAACCCCGGCGGCCTGCCGATCGGCGGCGTCACCATTGTCGACCTGCCCAACAGCCACCTGCAATATGCCGTCACATGGTATGGCCTGGCGGCGGCGCTGGTCGCCATCGTCGCGATCTCCTGGTGGCGCAAACATCATCCGGGCGCGCCTCAGCAATAGAGGCATGCAATAGAATAGCTTCATTTCGATGGAATATTCGGCTAGAGCATGATCCCAAAAGTGCGCAGCGGTTTTTGGATAAGATCATGCGGACGAGTGGGATAAGCGGCAAGGCGAACCTATCTATCGCTTAGCCATCGTCCCGGATTTCGGAAGAGACATGAACATAGCAGTTTCCAAACCTGACCTGACCATCCGGCTCTGCGGCCCGCGCGGCTTCTGCGCCGGCGTCGATCGCGCCATCCAGATCGTCGTCTTGGCGCTGAAGTCCTATGGCGCGCCGGTCTATGTCCGCCATGAGATCGTGCACAATCGCTACGTGGTCGAAGGGCTGGAAGCCAAGGGCGCCATCTTCGTCGAGGAGCTGGACGAAATCCCGGCGGAACATCGCGCCCAGCCGGTGGTGTTTTCCGCCCATGGCGTGCCGAAGGCCGTGCCGGAGGATGCGGATGCCCGCAATCTCTTCTATCTCGACGCCACATGCCCGCTGGTGTCCAAGGTGCACAAGCAGGCGATGCGCCACAATCGCCTCGGCCGCCACGTCGTCCTCATCGGCCATGCCGGCCACCCGGAAGTGATCGGCACCATGGGCCAGCTTCCCGAAGGCACGGTGTCGCTGATCGAGACGGTCGAGGATGTCGATGTCTATGAGCCCACTGATCCGGACAATCTCGGCTACGTCACCCAGACGACGCTCTCTGTCGACGACACCGCCGGCGTTATCGCGCGGCTGCAGGAGCGCTTCCCGAACCTGACGGCCCCATCCGCCGATTCGATCTGCTACGCCACCACAAACCGTCAGGAAGTCGTGAAGCAGGCGGCTCCCGGCTGCGATCTCTTCATCGTCGTCGGCGCGCCGAACTCGTCCAACTCCAAGCGTCTGGTCGAAGTGGCGCTGAGGGCAGGGGCGACGAAGTCCGTGCTCGTGCAGCGCGCCGCCGAGATCGATTGGGACGACATCGGCGATATCAAGACCGTCGGCCTCTCCGCCGGTGCATCTGCGCCGGAAGTTATCGTCAACGAGATCATCGAAGCCTTCCGCGCCCGCTACAATGCGGTGGTGGAGCTGGCCGAGACGGTCAAGGAAACCGAGAATTTCCTCGTCAACCGCGAGCTGCGCAACATCGAGCTGACGACGGCCGACATGGCTTTCGTCAACGGCGAGTGAAGAGTGGCCACCTCGTCCTTCGAGGCCCTGCCGCTTGCGCTCACGCTGCATCGGCAAGGCACCTCAGGATGAGGTGGAGAGAGTTTCGCCACCAGGCACCAAAGATCAGTCCTCATGGTGAGGAGGCCCGCAGGGCCGTCTCGAACCACGAGGGCGGGTGGCTACTGGTGGCGGGCATGTATCTAACAGGGAATAATTCGTGGCCGTTTATACCGATATTACCGAAGACGATCTGAAGTGGTTCCTGACGGAATATGATGTCGGCACATTGCTCTCCTACAAGGGCATCGCCGAGGGCGTCGAAAACTCCAACTTCCTGCTGCACACCTCGCGCGATCCGCTGATCCTGACGCTTTACGAAAAGCGCGTGGAAAAGAACGACCTTCCGTTCTTTCTCGGCCTGATGCAGCATCTGTCGAGCCGTGGCCTTTCCTGCCCGCTGCCGCTGCCGCGTAGAGACGGCGAGCTGCTCGGCCATCTCTCCGGCCGCCCGGCGGCGTTGATCTCCTTCCTTGAGGGCATGTGGCTGAGGAAGCCCGAGGCGAAGCATTGCCGCGAAGTCGGCAGGGCGCTGGCCGCCATGCATGTCGCGGGCGAAGGCTTTGATATCAAGCGGCCGAACGCGCTGTCGCTTCAGGGATGGCAGGGGCTTTGGGAAAAGTCCGAGGCGCGTGCCGACGAGGTCGAGCCCGGCCTGCAGGACGAAATCCGCGGCGAGCTTGATTTTCTCGGCCACCATTGGCCGAAGGACCTGCCGGATGGCGTCATCCATGCCGATCTCTTCCCGGACAACGTCTTCTTCCTCGGCGACGAGCTTTCCGGCCTGATCGACTTCTATTTCGCCTGCAACGATCAGCTCGCCTACGACGTCTCGATCTGCCTCAACGCCTGGTGCTTCGAGAAGGATGGCGCCTATAACATCACCAAGGGCATGGCGCTGCTGGAGGGCTACCAGAGCGTGCGGCCACTGAGCGAGGCCGAAATCGCCGCCCTGCCGACGCTTGCGCGCGGCTCGGCGCTGCGCTTCTTCCTGACCCGCCTCTACGACTGGCTGACGACGCCGGCCGGCGCCATGGTCACCAAGAAGGACCCGCTCGAATATCTGCGCAAGCTGCGCTTCCATCGCCAGATCGCCTCATCAGCCGAATATGGGCTGAAGGCATGAAACAGGTCGATATTTTTACCGACGGCGCTTGCTCCGGCAATCCCGGCCCGGGCGGCTGGGGTGCTGTGCTGCGCTATGGCGATAAGGAAAAGGAATTGTGCGGCGGCGAAGCCGAGACGACCAATAACCGCATGGAACTGATGGCGGCGATCTCGTCGCTCAACGCGCTGAAGAGCCCTTGCGAGGTCAACCTCTATACCGATTCCAAATATGTGATGGACGGCATCTCCAAGTGGATTTTCGGCTGGAAGAAAAACGGCTGGAAAACCGCCGACAAGAAGCCGGTGAAAAACGCCGAACTCTGGCAGGCGCTCGAAGAAGCCCGCAACCGGCATCAGGTGACACTGCACTGGGTCAAGGGCCATGCCGGGCATCCCGAGAACGAGCGGGCGGATGAACTGGCGCGCAAGGGGATGGAGCCGTTTAAGCGGAAGTAGGGGGTCGTGAGGTGGGGCCAATATTTAGGCCCCTAATAGTCTCCGGACACGTCCCCTGCGCTTCCGCCACGTAACGGCCGTAGTGAAGCGGGTTGAACTTTACCGAACAATTGCAAGGTGATCGGACCGCAACGTCTTTGTAGAGCTCCAAAATCACGGCATTCGGATCGCTTCCTGCTGCCAGACGGCGCCCAAGGCCGTTGCGGGCAACATAGTCCACAATCTCGCCGCCGTTGCGGGCCATGCCCTTAGCGAGATAGCTCGTAAGCTTGGGACCCAGGTCCTGACGCCAATCCAACAAAATCCGCAAGGTGCGTGCCAGCGTGCCGATATAATGTGGATTGGCTTCGAGGTTGATATCGACGATGCCGTATTTGATGCTTGTCCAGAACCGGTCCGAACTTGTGATTTCAAGCGTGCGACAATGGAAGAGCACTGCATCGCAGTCGAAGAACGTGGTCTTGATCAGATCGTTCAGAGAGTGCGCGGCCACGTAGCCATTGCTTACAGCCCATGTCGATTGCAGCGCCCACACGTCGAAATCGAATCGACCGTATCTGAGCCTGTATCCGCCAAAGCGGTTGCGGTGACCGCCAAGCGCGCCAAGCAGAGTACCCAACACGTCCGGCGACGCATCCACCACCAAATCGACATCGGAGTTGAAGGCATTGCGCCCCTCGCGTGCGAAATCACGCGGCAGGCCGCCAAAAATTGCGCTATCGCCAGCACCGCTTAGAATATCTACCAGGGTGCCGATCTCGCCGCCTTGCGGTCCTCTGATGAAGTCGGCAATGTCGTGACTTAGATCCCGGTCCCGAAAGTGGTGGCCAGCGCTCATACCGTCCCCCGCTCACGCAGATCTTTCAGCAGCGAAATCGCGAAGCTATCTGTCATACCCGACATCATGTCCGTCACCAGTTGCAGTTCACGATAGCGGATTGGCATCCGATTATCTTTAGACTCGGCAACTCGCCTATAGTTCTCCGAGATGCGTGAATAAACATAGCGATGTAATGGAGAGGTTCGCTTCGACGCTATATCCAGCGGATCTTTCCGGTTGACGATCGCGGCCCAGAAGATGTCCATGAGCCCGTGAATCGTTTGATGCCCCTTCAACTCGACCTCCAGCACCTGGCGGTGCGGATATATGTGCTTTCCGGCAAACTGTTTCAGTAGAGCCCACAAACACTTGGCATCCGACTCTCCCATCAGTTCTTGGTCGAAAGTGCCCGCCATCATCGCCGGCAAGTTATCAGCGAAAGCCTTGGTCGCCGCCTCCATCATCACTCCGATTGCATTGACCCGGAACATCTGCATCGTGATGTCGTCAAGTTCCGCGGCAGACAAAGACTGCGCACGATATTCTTGGTGCTGTTGCTTCGCCTTGGCAATCACAGAAGCGACGCAGGAATTAACTCCGCCTTCGAACTCAAGGAAACCTACTAGCTGATCGAAATTTACCAAGCCCTTTTTTGCAGCATCTTCGACATCGACGACGGAATAGGCGATGTCGTCACAGGCCTCCATGATGAAGGTCAGCGGATGCCGAACACCCTCCGCCAAGCCCGTTTCCGCCCATACTTCCTTGGCAATATCGGCTTCTGATTGAAAATAGTTGAACTTCTTGCGCGCCAATTTCGCCTTGTTCACCTTGTCCGATGGGCTGGGATACTTCATGAGCGCCGCGAGGAAGGCGTAAGTCATGTTCAGACCGTAAGAGTCGTTGACAATTTGCAAGCGAGTCAGAAGGCGAAACGCCTGGGCGTTGCCTTCGAACTTGAGGAAGTCTTCCTTAAGTGCGGCTTCGTCAAGCCCCTCGAAAACTTCTGGTGCCCGAGCCTTCATCCATGACTGAATGGCGTCCTCACCTTGATGGCCAAATGGCGGGTTGCCGAGGTCATGCGCAAGACCAATCGCTTCGAGCAAGGCCGGGACGTTTCGTTCCGGCTTGAGCTTCTTCGGCAAGTTGAACTGCTCTGGATAGGCGTACACGAGGGCTGTACCGAAACTGCGCGCCATGTTGGCGACTTCATGGCTATGAGTCAGGCGGGTGCGGACACTGTCATGAGGGTCAAGGGGGAAAACTTGAGTCTTGTCTTGCATACGCCGGACCGGCGTAGAGAACAGAATTCGGTCGTGGTCGCGCTCGAGCTCGGTACGATGCTCGGCGGTCTTGGCAGAGCGCTCTGCGTCCTTTCCTTTGACCTTGTGCTTGCGGCGCTGCGAATTGAGCAGCTTTTCCCAGTTCAGGTCACCCAATGTCCATTCCCCTGTGTCGGCCAAGTTCTCTGCGGAAGGCTCTGATTCGTCAATTGGCTGGCCTTCCAAGCCTACAAAACCATGTTGATGGATAAGCAATCGCAAACAGACGCTCGATCTCGGCACAATCCATCGAAAATAGCTATGTTCCTTTTTTGTTCTATATCGACTATCCTGGAAATTCAAGGATAATATAGCTCAAAACGAGGCACTGCAGCAGAAGATCGCCCTGTTGCAAGTGAGTTCGTCGAATGGGAGGTCAGTGCGCTCGGAAAAGGGTATGAGGAGTAAAGCTTCGGCGGCACCATCATCACTGATGTTTATTTTGACACAGCGCAAAGCTATCGCCTATGTCCGATTTGGGGCGCGAAGTAGCCTTATTCTTCAACAACGAACAGACGTCCGCTTTGGGCCAAAACTGCGACCTCGGCCACCACCACCAAAAACCCCAAACATCACCCACACCCCATCTTGCCCCATCCCCCTTTCCCTCTATGCTGCCCCCAACATCCAGGGAGGCTGTATCCATGATCCTGCATTGCGTTTTCCTGCGGCTGAAATCCGCCATGACACAGGATGAGAAGAAAGCGCTTTTCGAATCCGTGGCCGCGTTGCAGCAGGTCATTCCCGGCATCGTCGATATCAAATACGGGCCGAATGTCTCGCCGGAAGGGCTGCATGGCGGCTTTGTCGATGGCTTCGCGGTGACGTTTGAAAGTGTCGAGGCGCGGGATGTCTATCTGGTGCATCCGGAGCATGTCGCCGTTGGCGAGCGCATCGTCTCATCGACCGATGGCGGGCTTGCCGGGCTGCTGGTCTTCGATCTCAATCTTTAAATAAAAAGTGGCCGCAGGCTGGTGCCTGCGGCCATGTTCGTCCGGCTGGCTCAGCTCGATTTCGCCATCGCGGCGGCGATCTGGTCAACGTTATAACGGAACATTTTTTCATATGTCGAAGCCGGGCCGTTGGCCTTGGAGAGGGATTCGACATAGAGCTCGCCGCCGGGTTCGGCGCCGGTGGCCTTGGCGACTTGCTTGACCAGGCGCGGATCGTTGGAGTTTTCGAAGAAATAGGTCTTCACATGCTCGGTCTTGATCTGCTCGATCAGCTTGGCGACGCCGGCGGCCGAGGCTTCGGTTTCCGTCGAGACGCCGAGCGGCGACAGGAAGCTGACATTGTATTCGCGGCCGAAATAGCCGAAGGCATCGTGGCTGGTGAGCACCTTGCGGCGATCCTCAGCGACCTTGTCGAACTTGCCGTGGGCATAGGCGTCAAGCTCGGTGAGCACCTTGGTGTAGCGCTCGGCATTGGCCTTGAAATCGGCGGCGTCGGCCGGATCGGCGGCGGACAGCGCCTTTTCGATGTTGGCGACCCAGATCTTCACATTGACCGGGCTGTTCCAGACATGCGGATCGGTAACCGTCTTGCCGTCGTCGACCATGGTGCGGGTGTTGATGCCTTCCGACGCAACGACCGGCGTGCCCTTGTAGCCCGAGGCGCTGATCAGCCGGTCCATCCAGCCTTCCAGGCCTTCGCCGCTGACGAAGGTGACCTTGGCGGCATTCAGCTTCTTGGCGTCGGCCGGCGAGGGCTCGAATTCATGGGGGTCGCCGTTCGGGCCGACGAGGCTCGACACCTTCACATGGTCGCCGCCGACCTGCTTGACGACGTCGGCAAGCACCGTGAAGGAGGCGACGACGTTCAGTGTCTCGGCGGAGGCGGGAGCCGCAACACCGAAGGCGACGAAGGCCGCCGCCGCAGTGGAGAGAAGCAGTCTGTGTTTGCTCATGAATGTCTCCTTGATCAAGATTAGCCCCTGAGATGGGGACGGGGGATGAACCGGCGGGCGATGCCCGACGGTGCGAACAGAATGGAAAAGCCGTAGATGATGCTCGCCGTGATGATGATGGTCGGGCCGGAGGCGAATTCGAGATGGTAGGAGGCGACGAGGCCGATATAGCCCGAGGCCGCCGCCGTTGCCGTCGCGATCGCCATCATCGCCGGCAGGCTGCGCGACCAGAGCTGCGCAATCGCCGCAGGCAGCATCATCAGCCCCACGGCCATCAGCGTGCCGAGCGCCTGGAAGCTGGCGACGAGATTGAGCACGACGAGCAGCAGGAACAGGAAATGATAGACCGGCCCGCGCCCGCCGACGGCGCGCAGGAAGCCCGGATCGAAGCACTCCATCACCAGTGGCCGATAGATGACGGCGAGCATCAGCAGCGTCACGGTGGTGATCGCGCCGATCTGGTAAAGGGCAGGAGCGTCGATGGCGAGGATCGTGCCGAACAGCACATGCAGCAGATCGATATTGGAGCCGCGCAGAGAGACGATGAGCACGCCGAGCGCCAGCGAGGTCAGATAGAAGCTGGCGAAACTCGCATCCTCCTGCAGCACCGTCATGCGGCTGACAAGCCCGGAGAGCAGCGCCACGGAGAGGCCCGCCACCAGCCCGCCAAGCCCCATGGCCGTCAGCGACAGCGAGCCGGCGATGAGATAGCCGATAGCAGCACCGGGCAGCACCGCATGGCTCATGGCGTCGCCCATCAGGCTCATGCGCCGCAGCATCAGGAAGACGCCGATTGGGCCGGAGCCGAGGCCGAGGCAGAGGCAGGCGATGAGCGCGCGCCGCATGAAGCCGTAATCGGCAAAGGGCGCCAGGAAAATATCGTAGGCCGTCATTCGGCCGGCTCCTGCTTTGCCAGTTGGTGGCCGGCATGATCCGGCTCGGGCGAGCAGCTTTCAGCCTCCTCATCCCAGCTTTCGGCCATGGCCCGCGCCTTGATGAGGTTGGCGGGGCTCATCACATCCTGGGTCCGGCCCCAGCCGACCAGCTCGCGCGCGATCAGCAGCGTCTCGGGAAAATGCGCCCGCACCTGATCGAAATCATGCAGCACGGCGATTACGGTACGTCCGTCGCCATGCCAGCGCAGCACGATGTCGAGCAGATCGCGCGTCGTGCGCTGATCGATGGCGGTGAAAGGTTCGTCGAGCAGGATGACGCGGGCGTCCTGCAGCAGCAGCCGGGCAAACAACACGCGCTGGAACTGCCCGGCCGAGAGCGAGCCGATATGCCGGCGCTCGAAGCCGGAAAGGCCAACGGCGGCCAGCGCATCCCGCGCCCGCTCGGCATCCGCGCGCGAGAAACGGCCGAAGGCGCCGGAATTCTTCCAGGCGCCGAGCATGATCGTATCGGCAACCGAAATCGGAAAGCGCCTGACGATATCGGCCGCCTGCGGCAGATAGCCGAAATCATTGCGCGTCAACGAGCCGCGATCGATGGATCCCTCAGCGACCCTGAGCTCACCGATGATCGCCTTCAAAAGCGTCGACTTGCCCGCCCCATTCGGCCCGGCAATCGCCGTCAGGCTGCCCGCCTGGAACGCGCCGGAGACATGGTGCACGGCCGGATGGCGCTCATAGGTGACGGTGAGATTGTCAAGGCGGATCAGAGCGCTCATGCCAAAGCCACCGCCCAGCCGATGGCCGCCCAGAGAACCGCAATGCCGACCGCGACAAAGACCAGGCGCGTCAACACGGAGCGCCCGATCAGGGAGGCGGCGAAGGGATCGTTGCTGAAAGGCATGCGGGGTTCTCTTAATGTAATAACGTTACGTGTAGTAGCCGAGAGAATGCGGCGAAAAAGAGGCGGGGTGTGGATAGAGTGTTTGACAGGATCGAAAGTTGGGGAGGGGCTGCAAGTCCAGGTGTCGAATGGTCGCCGCTTATGCGCGCCCGCCATCGCCCTTCGAGGCCCTTTTCGGCTCACGCCTCAAAGAGCTCCTCAGGGTGAGGCTCTCTCGACATCTGCGCATTCGCTCAAACCCTCATGGTGAGGTGCGCCGTGGCCGCAGCGAAGCAAAGGCAGCGGGGCCTCGAACCACGAGGGTTGGCCCCGTGGTTCGCTACCTTACTAAAGAGCTTAAAGCTGCTCGATCATCGCAGCCGCCGCCGAAACCGTGGCCTGGCCGGGGCTTTCCTCGATGTTGAGCGTCTTCACCACGCCGTCTTCTACCAGCATGGAGTAGCGCTTGGAGCGGACGCCGAGGCCGCCGGCGGAGAGGTCGATGTCGAGGCCGACGGCCTTGGCGAAGGCGCCGTCCCAGTCGGCGAGGAAGTGGATCTTGCCCATGCCGCCGGAAGATTGCGCCCAGGCACCCATGACGTGCCAGTCGTTGACGGAGATCACGGCGATATCGTCGACGCCCTTGGCGAGGATGGTGTCACGGTTTTCCAGGTAGCCCGGCAGATGGTTCAGCGAGCAGGTGGGCGTAAAGGCGCCGGGAACCGCGAAGAGCACGACGCGCTTGCCGGCAAACAGCTGCTCGGTGGTGATCTCCACCGGGCCGTCGGCGGTCTTTTCCTTGAAGGTGGCGGCGGGCAGTTTGTCGCCGATAGCGATGGTCATGGCTCTCTCCTTGGGTTGCGATTGTGGGGCGGTGGGACTGCCGCCCTGGATGAAGATGTTGGGCGAAACTATAGATCCGGCCTATTCGAACGCAAGCATGGTTTCCATGGCGTGCTCGTCGTCGATGACGAGAATGCCCCAGCTCTTGCCCTTGATGTCATAATTTTTAGGCAGCTTGCCGATGGCGATATCGGTCGCAAAGCTCTTGCCATCGCGCTTGCCGCTTGTCTGTTTGAAAAAGACGTAACCGGTCGGTCCGGTCACATAGATCAGTGGTGCGTCTCCGCTTGTCTCCGGCAGCGTCAGGCTCAGCGACAGTGTCTTCGAATCAGCTGAGAGACCATGGCTTTCGACGGCAAAATCCGGGGCAGGAGCCTGCGGCAGTGACGCATCGGCGGCGTCGAGCAAGGCTTGTTCATGCGGGGTCGACTGACCGGCGGCCGAAAGCGGCAGCGAAAGCTCGGCCTGGAATGGAATACAGATATCCTTGCAGAGGCCGATAAAGGCCGTAAGCTCGAGTTTTGCCGGTTGCTTGCCCTCGACACGGAAATCCAGCGGCAATGTCACCGGCGCATCATAGCCGATCTCCTGGATCGCGCCGACGGTGATCGGCTTGGGCACGGGAAACCCCATCTTCGCAAGCGTCACGCCGCTATTGGGCGCGGGGCTCACCTGTGGCGGAATTCCGCTTTCTCCAGGCTCGCGCCAGTAAGTGATCCAGCCGGGCGCCGGCTCGATCTGCAACGCGGCGCGAATATGACCGTGAGCGTCCGGCGCCAGCGCCACCAACCGCATGCGGCCGCCCGGATTGTCGGCCCAGTCGCTCGTGGCGGCATGGACAGGCGAAGAGGCCAGTATCGTTGCCGCGAGCACGCCCAGCGGCATTCTCAATAGGCCAGCAAAACAGAGTTTTTCCAACATGAAGCAAGGGTTTACCGGATGGCGTCGTGCTGTGCCAGAACAGCGGGAGAAAGAAATGATCATTTTCAGTTGATTGATTTATGACATTGCCCCATCTTTCTTCTTGGGGGCGCAGTTATGGACTGCAGTCAGGAGGCACGATGTCCCTATCGACGTTGAAGAATAGACGCGAAAGAGGTTTGCTCGACGGCCAGTTCCTGATTGCCATGCCTGGCATGGAAGACCGGAATTTCAACCGTACGGTGATCTATATCTGTGCTCATTCCGATGCCGGAGCCATGGGTTTCGTCATCAACCGCGCACAGAACCTGACCTTTGCCGATGTGCTGCTGCATCTGGATATGATCAAGGATGACGACGCTATCGTCCTGCCACCGGTCGCACGGGATTTCCCGATCCAGACCGGCGGGCCGGTCGAAAGCGGCCGGGGCTTTGTCCTGCATTCCGACGACTATCTGAGCGACGGCAGTATTCCGGTCAGTGACGACATCAGCCTGACGGCGACGCTGGATATCGTGCGCGCCATTTCCAGGGGAAGCGGGCCGAAGCGGGCTACCATGCTGCTTGGCTACGCCGGCTGGGGCGCGGGTCAGCTGGAGGCGGAGATCGGCAGCAACGGGTGGCTGAACTGCCCGGCCAATGACGAGCTGATCTTCGACCGTAGCCTTGACGACAAATATGAGCGCGCTCTGGCTCTGATGGGCATCAATGCCGCGATGCTGTCGCCGCATGCGGGACACGCTTGAGCCGCTCGCGCGGAACGAAGTATTGTCCGTGACGTTTCCCAAGACAGCACCGGCAACTCCGCCAGTGCCGAATGAGGAGGTGCTCGACATGGGCAGCATGAGTGACAAGATATCCGGCAAAGCCAACGAAATGGCTGGCAAGGCCAAGCAGGCCGCGGGCAAGGCCACCGATAACAGGCGCATGCGCGCCGAAGGCGCCGCCCAGGAAGCCAAGGGCAAGGTGCAAAGCGCAGTCGGTAAGGCGAAAGATAAGGTCAAGGGCGCGGTCGACCGGATGTAATCCGGCTGGTGGTTGAGCATCAGCTTATGAATCGCCGAACCATTTGATATGCTGCCGCGTATGCGGCAAAGCAAAGAGCCTGCCGCGATGTCGCGGCAGGCTCTTTTATGTCCGTCATGGTTTAATTACGGGGGTCTTCCATGCGGCTTTTTGCCTGTGATCATTGCGGTCAGCCGGTACATTTCGATAACAGGCAATGCATACGATGCGGTCATCAGCTCGGCTTTGTTCCCGAGCGTCTGGCGATCTATGCGCTGGAGCCCGGTGATGGGCAGAACTGGCGCGTGGTTGCCGAGTCAGACCACATGGTGCGTTTCTGCGCCAATGCCGAACTCGACATCTGCAATTGGCTCGTGGATGCGGCGGATCCGGAACCTTTCTGCCTGGCCTGCCGTCACAATCGCCTGGTGCCGAACACCGATACGCAGCAGGGCAGGGACCGCTGGCGGCGGATTGGCCAGGCTGAGCGGCATCTGTTCTATTCGCTCTTGCGCTGGAACTTGCCGCATCCCGATCGCAAACAGGATCCGCAGGGCGGGCTGGTCTTTGATTTCCTCGAGGACGAGGTGCAGGGCGGCTACGTCGTGCCGGCCAGGACCGGCCATGAGGAAGGGTTGATCGCCATCCGCGCCGCCGAGGCCGATGATGTGACACGCGAACAGGCGCGCGCCTCGATGAACGAGCCTTACCGCACGCTACTTGGCCATTTCCGTCATGAGACAGGCCATTTTATCTGGAACAAGCTGATCCGTGACCGCAACCAGTTCGACGCCTTCCGGGCCGTCTTTGGCGACGAGCGGGTGGATTACGGCGAAGCCCTGCAGCGGCACTATGACAATGGTCCGCCGCCCAACTGGCAGGACAATTTCATCAGCGCCTATGCCAGCGCCCATCCCTGGGAAGATTTCGCCGAATGTTTCGCGCATTATCTCCACATTGTCGACACACTGGAAACCGCCCGCTCCTTCGGCCTGGCGGTCGATCCCTTCGGCTATCACGATATGGCGGCGGAGGTGGATTTCAATCCTTACAGGGCCGAAAGCGCCGCACAGCTGGTCAGCGCCTGGATTCCCTTGAGCGTCGCGATCAATGCCATCCAGCGCAGCATGGGTCAGCCGGATTCCTACCCCTTTATCCTGTCGTCGCCGGTGGTGACGAAGCTGGAATATATACGGCAGGTGATTGGCGGGGTGTAAGTACAATATCCTGTTAGGATAGGTGGCGGCCGCAAATTCGGGGCCTTATCTCGCCCTCGGCGGGCGAGAAAGCAATTTCACTGGTTTAGGAATTGCGATACCGAGGTCTCAGCATATTTGAGACTAAGCGCAATTTCTAAGCCATTGAAATTGCCAGAGCGGGGGTCACGTTCTTGCTTAAATCATTCCAAGGATTAAGTGCGTCCCTACCTACCCCCGCCCTTACAAAAATCCGGCGTTATGGAGCAAGTGCCACAACTGCTCCATAACGCCGCATCGTTGCGATCTGCGCGGGGCGCGAGGACTTGGCGACCGTCGCGGTCGAAGGGGGCAGCGCGGCGGGTGGATTTCGCTCCTTCTTCGACGGGACCATGGAATCCGGGAGCGGATAGGCGACGGAGAACCCGCCGTCGCTGACGGCCGGGGAGCCGGTGCCGTTGATGGCGGCGAGTTCCTTCGTCGGCTGGGAATCGACTTCCAGACGATGCTATCGCTCGGCCGAGTCCGCAACTTCGACTGGATGGCGCGTCAAGGCGGCTCGCTTGCAGAGAAGGGACGGTGCTATGTACGACTCGCAATCAGTCTCTTCATTTCGGCGTTCTCAGCCTGGTTCTGGCCCTCGCCTTTTGGGCGATCGCCCCGTTGCCGGTGCCTCCGCCCGGAAGTGTTCCTTGATTCGTTGCCCGAACGATTGGGGGTCACCCTTGAGCTGAGCGAATTCATCTGAGACAGTGACGTGTTCGAACGTCTGGCCTGCCACAGCCATTGGCCCCGCCTGATCCCCTGGGGCGAGCTGATGTGGCGGCCGGTCCGCAATGTGACCGTGCGCCGCGCCGATGATCTTGCCATGCCTATCGCGAATGAGGGTGAGGTCCATGCCTATGCCATCCCTCCACCTTGCAGGTTATAATAGGCACCACCGTGGGCGATACTCTTGATCGTGACGTAGTAAGTAGTTATCCCTGTCCACGAATTGGTTTGCTTGCCTTGTTGTTCTGCGACGAGAATAGCACCGGGGCTGAAGGGGTCGCTGATTTTGATATCTGCGCTGGCAAACTGGGTGCCGAAGTCAGCGCCGCCGTCGCGCGTGTACCACCATGTCACCGACTGCCCCTCATCCAGCCAAACCACTGGACCGACGTTGTTAAAAGCCATGTACACCCCCAGCGCACTATCCAGACGTACTCGAATACCCCCCAAACATGCTCCTTTTGCGACCTCCGGTCAATCGGGACACAAGCATGGGCGTAGTGTCGCGTGGGAAACAAATCGCAAGGATAGCGCTGTTCGGGACCGCGGATACCGTGCAGTGGCCCGGTATCCGGCAATTGGGCGGCCCATGACAGCGGATGCAGCGCGACTGCAAGCGAAATACAACCGCTTTGTAAATTTGCGGACTTATGTAAGCAAATGCCGCTTCAGGGAGTGGTTCGCTGTTCGGAGATCGCCTTCATCGGTCCCGCCCTCGTGCACGAGAAGATCGATTATGGTTGTTCGGTCGTATACGCTGCCAGAAGCTCCAAATTCCACAAATCCTTCTGCGAGCAACCTTTCGACGGCCTCTCTGGAACACCTTACCTCTGGACGGTGAAGGGCCTCTTCGAGAGACTGGACTTCCTCAAGGCTGGGAGCGCTGGTCAACACTGGCAACTGCCATGGCCGTCGGCGGTGCCAGCCTGTCGCAACAGACCCTGCTTTACCAAGCCGTTCCGCGTCGCTGAGAACCTGCTGGTGAGGGCGGACTCCAGCCGTGACGCTTTGCTCCCGAGGTCGGCCTCGCTCGCGAACCTCTCGGCGATCTCTGCGGTCGTCGTCGGGCGCTCTGAGCGACGGAGGATGTCGAGCACAATGTGGCGGTTGTTCCCGCCCCTCAGAAGTTCAGTTACCCGACCACTTGCCGTTTCTCGTGGCGACGTGCGGACTCGTTTCGCTCGCGCTGGGTGGGGCTCGAATTCGGGTTCGTAGACCTTGATCACCTTCTCAAAGGCGGCCTTTTTATCATCGAGAACGACGATCTCCCGCCGCAGCTCTTCGATCCTGGCGTCGATCTCGCTCAGTTTCGCTTTCAATTCGTCGGCGACTTCCACCATACGCAACACTCCAGAGGCACTCTCAGGAGATAGGCATCAGCAGTCGTCAGAATCTTGTGGCACTTGCTCCATAATGCCGTAAAAATCTAGCACTTAGCTTTCCGGCTAAATGCTGATTTTGCTTTCCCGCCCGCAGGGGGCGGGATAGACCGGCCCCTAGGCCCTCTTCGTCAGCGGAAAGCGTTCCTTCAGCAGCCGCAGCACCGAGTCCGTGCCCATCGGCGGGCCGAAGATGAAGCTCTGGCCGTAGGCGCAGCCCATCTTGGCAAGTTCGAGCGCGTCCTCTTCCGATTCGATGCCTTCGGCGACGACGCGCATGTTGAGCTCACGCGCCATGGAGATGACGGAGCGCAAGAGTATGGCCTTCTTGTCGCTTTCGTCGCTGACCATCGACTTGTCGAGCTTGATCGTGTCGAAGGGGAAGCGGGTGAGGTAGGAGAGCGAGGAGTAGCCGGTGCCGAAATCGTCAAGCGCCAGGCCGATACCGGCATCGCGCAGCTTGCCGAGCACGAGGCGTGCCTGTTCCGGGTTTTCCATCACCTGCGATTCCGTCAATTCGAGCTTGATGCGGTGCGGCTCGCAATGGGTTTTGGCGAGTAGCGCGCGGATATCGTCGTATAGCTCGTTGTTGAGAAGCTGCACGCTGGACAGATTGATGGAGACGAACAGCGGCAGGTCGCCGGTCTGGCGCTGCCAGGCCATCAGGTCGTTGGTTGCCTGTTCCAGCGCGAACATGCCGAGCGGACCGATAATATCGGACGCTTCGGCGATCGGGATGAACTCCGATGGCGGAATATTGCCGCGCTTGGGATGTTCCCAGCGCATCAGCGCCTCGAAACCGGCGACTTCGGCGTCTTCCAGTCGAACGATCGGCTGATAGACCAGCGACAGTTCCTTGCGCTCGACGGCGCGGCGGAGATCCGTTTCGAGCTGCAGACGGTCGGTGCCGAAGCTGCGGAAGGCGGGCTGGAAAGGCTCGACGCGGTTGCCGCCGGCGCGCTTGGCGCGGTACATGGCAAGCTCCGCGTCGCTCAACAGGCCGGAGGCGTTTTCCTGCTGGTCGACCCAGGACGTCAGGCCGATCGAAGCCGTCAGAATGATCTCGCGATTGGCGAAATTGATCGGCACCATGATCGCCTTGCTGATCGCATCGGCGAAATCGGCAACCTTGGCTGGATCTCGCTCAGAAACGAGGATCAGACCGAACTGGTCGCCGGAAAGCCGCGCCAGCGTATCCTGCGGCTTCATCAGGCGGCGCAGGCGACGCGTCAGGGCAATGAGGATATTGTCGCCCGCCGCAACACCGAGGGTATCGTTGACCAGCTTGTAGCGGTCGATGTCGATCACCATCACGGTCGGGCGGAGCTGATTGCCTTCCGGCGCCAGGGTGAGAACGGCCTGCAGGCGGTCGAGGAAGACCTGACGGTTCGGCAGGCCTGTCAGATTATCGTGCAGTGCGTCGTGCAGCAGCCGCTCGATCGAATTCTTCTGCTCGGTGACGTCGACGACGGTGCCGACGCAACGGATGATTTCGCCGTTCGAGCCGAGCACCGGCCGGGCGCGGATCGACAGCCAATGGAAATGTCCGTCTTCGGCGCGAATGCGGAATTCATGGTTCAGCCGGCCGCGGCGGTGTTCGAGAAGCACGTCGAGCGTCGCGCGGAAACGGTCGCGATCGTCGGGATGCAGCCGTGGCAGCCAGTTGCGCGCCGCGCCATGCATGGTGCCGGGCGACAGGCCGAGCTTCGTCGAGATGTCCGGCGTCGTCACGACGCGGTCGCGCGCCACGTCCCAGTCCCAGACGGTGTCGCCGGAGCCGGTGAGTGCCAGCGACTGTCGCTCGAGATCGGAGAACAGGCCCTGCTGGAACGCGCCGCCGGCAAAGGCATGCTGCATCACCGTAAAGCCGATCAGAAGCACGATCAGCACGAGCCCGCCGCCGAGCGCCGGCTGGATGATGTCGTTGTCGAGCCTGCCGGTGATCGTCATCCAGCCGCCGAACAGCCAGACCAGGATCAAAGCCCAGGCGGGCACCAGCAGAATGGCGCGGTCGTAGCGGCTGAAACCGAGATAGATGATCAGCAGCAGCCCGGCGGTCGCCGTCAGCGCCAGCGACAGGCGCGCGATACCGGACGCGATCGAGGGGTCGTAGATCGCCACGCCGAAGAGCAAAGCGAGACCGAGCACCCAGGCAAGCGTCACGTAGCCCAGATGCGCATGCCAGCGATTGAGATTCAGATAGGTGAACAGGAAGATCACCAGGCTCGACGCGAGCGCCACCTCCGCGCAGGCGCGCCATATGCGCTGATCGCTGGAGGTGATGCTGATGAGCTTGCCGAGGAAGCCGAAGTCGACGCAGATATAGCCAAGCACCGCCCAGGCAAGTGCTGCCGTCGCCGGCAACATCGAGGTGCCCTTGACGACGAAGAGAATGGTCAGGAACACCGCCAGCAGGCCGGCAATGCCGAGCACGATGCCGCGATAGAGCGTGAAGGCGTTGACCGTATCCTTGTAGGCATTCGGTTCCCAGAGATAGAGTTGCGGCAGGCTTGGCGAGGAGAGCTCGGCAACGAAGGTGACGACGGCGCCGGGATTGAGCGTGATGCGGAAAACATCGGCCTCGTCGCTCGGTTGGCGGTCCAGCGCAAAGCCTTCGCTCGGTGTGATCGCGACGATGCGCTGCGAGCCGAGATCAGGCCAGAACATCTTCGAATTCACCAGGCGGAAATGCGGCGCGACGATGACGCGCTCGAGCTGCTCTTCCGAGACATTGGCGAGCGCGAAAACGGCCCAGTCGCCCTGATGGTTCGGTGAAGAGGAACGTACCTCGATTCGGCGCCGGATACCGTCGGCGCCGGCGGCTGTTGAGACCTGAAAGGCCTCGCCCTGGTTGGTGTATATTTCCGTCGTCGCCGTCAGGTCCAGCGCTGTGTCGTCGCGCGAAATCTTTACGGGTTCGGCCGCATGCGCCATGCCGGCAAGGAAAAACAGGAAGGTGACCGCAAGCGTCGCGAGGATCGCGGGCAGCCATTTGGTCACCGGCAGGGATGGCTTGAGCGCGGTGGTCATCGCTTGTCGGAGTTTCCGTGCAAGTCGGCGTCGGACGCCAACCGGGAAAACATCACGTGATCACGCCACTGACCGTTGATTTTAAGATAACCGCGCAAATGACCTTCCCGTTGGAAACCGGCCTTTTCTAAAAGCCGTATGCTACGCTCGTTATCCGGAATACAGGCTGCTTCAATACGGTGCAACTCAAGTCCGGAAAAGATATAGGGTATAACCAACCGAAGTGCGGCGAACATATGGCCCTGACCGGAATGACGCTCGCCCATCCAATATCCAATCATGCAGCTTTGCGCGGCACCCCGGCGAATATAGCCGATCGTGATGCCGCCAAGTAATGTACCGTTTTCCTTGAGGAAAACGAAAAGTGGGATGGCCTGACCGGAGCTGTATTCCTGTTTCCCCCGGATGACTCTGGCCCGATAAGCGCCTTCGGTCAGCTCATCGTGGCGCCAGGTCGGCTCCCAGGGTTCCAGGAAGCGGCGGCTCTCGGCTCTCAGCCTGTGCCATTGGTTAAAATCGGAATAACGCGGCAGGCGCAGCACATAGGTCGCGTCTTCAAGTTCAACCGCGTCCGGATGACGTGACAGAAACCGAAAGACCGATTTTTGCATTCCGCCCAACACTCCCCCGAGAATTGACCCGATCGGCACGCGAAGCGTGCCTTAGCCGCTCGCGCTTTTGGAGGCGGGGGTCGATGAAGACAGCGATGTGACGATGTCTTCCATCGGCGCCAACTGTTCCAACGGTCCGATTGCCGACAGCGTCGGTACAGTATCGAAGAACAGACGGCCCGCAAGATCCGTCAGGCGGTCGATTGTGATGCCCTGTAGCCGCTCCTGCATCTCCTGGTTCGGGATCGGCCGGCCATAGAGCATCATCTGTCGGGCGACCTGGCCGGCGCGGGCTGCCGGGCTTTCCTGGCCCATCAGCAATTGCGCGCGGATCTGGGCGCGGGCGCGCTCGATTTCCTGCTGCTCGATCTTGTGGGAGGCCTTGTGCAGCTCATCGACGATAACAGGCACCAGTTCCGGCAGGTTCTCGCCGCCGGTGGCGGCATGGATGCCGAAAATGCCGGTGTCGGAAAAGCCCCAATGAAAGGCATAGACGGAATAGCAGAGGCCGCGAAGCTCGCGCACTTCCTGAAACAGCCGCGAAGACATGCCGCCGCCAAGGACATTGGCAAGGATCTGCGAACAGTAGAAGTCACGCGTGTGATAGGCGCGGCCCTCGAAGCCGAGCAGGATCTGCGCGTCCATGAGGTCGCGCGTCTCGCGGATATTGCCGCCGATATAGCGAGCCGGCTCGATGACGGGCGGGGCTGACGGCTTGGTCGGCAGGCTGGAAAAGCGCTCCTCGACCTGGCGCACGAAGCTGTCGTGGTCCACCGCGCCGGCTGCCACCACGAACATGCGGTCGGTTGTGTAGTTGCGGTCGAGATAGCCGCGAATCTGCGCGGGCGAGAAGGAAACGACGGTTTCCGGCGTGCCGAGGATGGCGCGTCCGAGCGTCTGGCCGCGATAAGCAACTTCGGAAAACTTGTCGAAGACCACGTCGTCGGGCGTGTCGTTCGCCGCGTTGATCTCCTGCAGGATGACCTGCTTTTCGCGGGCAAGCTCTTCTTCGTCGAAGGCGGACTCGGTCAGGATATCTGCAAGGATATCGACGGCGAGCGGCAC
Organism: Martinezella rhizogenes; assembly: GCF_000799715.1. Lineage (GTDB taxonomy): Bacteria > Pseudomonadota > Alphaproteobacteria > Rhizobiales > Rhizobiaceae > Rhizobium > Rhizobium rhizogenes_C. The sequence continues at coordinate 180,631 of NZ_JUHG01000016.1, read as the reverse complement.
ATCGTCCCGCAGCACGCGGGCATAATAGGAGGTCGTTTCGGTGGATGTGGCGGCATTGACTTCGCCGCCGACATTCTCGATTTCCTCGGCGATCTGCCGCGCGGAGCGGCGGGCCGTGCCCTTGAACGCCATGTGTTCGAGCAGATGGGCGATGCCGTGCTCCGCCTCGGTTTCATTACGCGAACCCGATTTGATCCAAACGCCGAGCGCCACGCTTTCGAGATGTGGCATCGTTTGGGTCGCTACTGTCAACCCGGACGCAAGCCGGGTGCACTCCACTGTCATCGCTTGTCTTTCTGCGTTTATCATTCCCCGGCCCGGGCATGCTTGCCGATGAAAGTCTCAACGGCTTTAAGCTCGGGATCGAGGACGTCGAAACGCTCCTCCCTGTTCATCAGTCCAGCAAGCCACGTCGGAAGCGCCGGGTCAATACCACATGCCGATTTTACTGCGGCGGGGAATTTTGCCGGGTGCGCGGTTGCAAGCGTCACCATGGGACTCGTTGGTTTCTCATTCTTTTCCGCCACGAAGACGCCGATGGCGGTATGCGGATCGATGAGATAGCCGGTATCGTCGAGTGTTTTGCGGATCGTCGCGGCCACCTGCTTTTCGCTGGCGCGGCCGGCTCGGAAGTCCTTCTTGATGAACTTCAGCGCGTCTTCGCTAATCGAAAAACCATTCGATTGTTTCAGGCTTTCCATCGCGGCACGCACCTTAGATGCATCGCGGCCATGGGCTTCGAACAGCAGCCGTTCGAAGTTGGAGGAGATCTGGATGTCCATCGACGGCGCCGTGGTCGCCTTGACCGCGCGCATCTCATAGCGTCCGGTTTTCAGCATGCGCGCAAGAATGTCGTTCTCATTGGTGGCGATCACCAGCCGGTCGATCGGCAGGCCCATGCGCTTGGCGACGTAGCCGGCGAAAATATCGCCGAAATTACCCGTGGGAACCGTAAAGGAAATCTTTCGGTCCGGCCCGCCGAGTGCGACGGCGGTGGTGAAGTAGTAGACCACCTGCGCCATGATGCGCGCCCAGTTGATCGAATTGACGCCGGACAGTCTGACGCCGTCACGGAAGGCCGTGTCGTTGAACATCGCTTTGACGAGGTTCTGGCAATCGTCGAAATTGCCGTTGATTGCCAGCGCATGCACGTTGGCGGCCGTCGAGGTCGTCATCTGCCGCTGCTGCACCGGCGAGACCTTGCCGTTTGGGAAGAGGATGAAGATGTCGGTACGATCGCGTCCGGCAAAGGCGTCGATCGCGGCACCGCCGGTGTCGCCCGAGGTCGCGCCGACGATGGTCGCCCGTTGTCCGCGCTTTTCCAGCGCATAGTCCATCAGCCGCGCGAGCAGCTGCATGGCGACATCCTTGAAGGCAAGCGTCGTGCCGTGGAACAGCTCCATCACGAAGCTGTTCGGCCCGGTCTGCACCAGCGGTGCGACGGCTGGATGGCGGAAGGTGGCATAGGCCTCGTCGATCATACCGCGGAAGGTATCATCGGGAATCTCGCCGTTGGTGAAGGGCGATAGCACCGCGAAGGCGACCTCCTGATAGCTCTTGCCACGGAAGGCGCGAATCTCTTTTTTCGTCAGGGTCGGCCATTGCCGGGGGACATAGAGCCCGCCATCACGAGCAAGGCCGGCCAGAAGAGCGTCGCAGAAGCCAAGGGCAGGGGCTTCTCCCCGCGTTGAGATATAGTCCACGGTCTAGAATTCCTTTGGTCGCAAAATTGCCTGAGTGATGGGTTGAGAGAGTAGAGGAACGAAGCGATGGCCGTCCGTCTTTTTGCGTCGGATCAGCCGCGTGGTTTTCGCGTTTGCGCAATGTCCATCCGGTCGCTTCCGGCGGGCGGCGGCTTTCGCCAATCTGTCGACGTCGAAAAGTGAGCCAAAACGGTGTCTACCCAATCGATTTTTCGCTGCGTCGCTGGTATAGACCATCGCCAAGTGTCATAAAAGGCCCGTCGAACAGGCTGCAGGCCGATAATGTAAATTATATGCAGAGGGTGGAATTATAGTGTTTGGCAGGGTTTCGCGTCGTCTTTTCTCCGCTTCGCTTCTGGCATTGTTGGCTGGTTGCAGTTCTCTCGGTTTCGGCGGTGGCGGCGATAAGCAGCCGGCCACGGACGTGACGGTAGCACCGCAGACGGGAGCCACTGGCTCCGCTCAGCCGGTTACCGGCGGCCAAGCCTATATCGCCGGCAAATGCCCGCAAGTGGTGATCCGCGACGAGGCGTCCACCTATCGCACCTACGCCAAGGGCGCCAAGGACGATCCGAACCAGCTGACCTATCAGGCATCGCTCGCCCAGGCGACGCGCCAGTGCACGAGTGACGGCACCAGCCTCGGCATCAACATTGCCGCGCAAGGGCGTCTTGTCTCCGGCCCGCAGGGCGGCTCCGGTAAGGTCACCTTGCCGGTCCATGTCGCCGTCATGGACAACAACACGGCGCTTTACGACCAGACCATCAACTTTGTCGCCGAAATCCCGCCGGGCGAGACCACGACGCAGTTCCTCTTCACGGCCAACGACATCAAGGTCGCCGGTGGTTCCGGCGGCTTCACCATTGTCCAGCTCAGCTTCGATCAGGGGCCGCAGAAGCCCGCGAAAGCCGAGAAGTCGGCCCGCAGGAAGCACGCTGCGACAAACTAAGGATTTTGGGCCGCAGGCAATAGGTTGAAACTATTGCCTGCCGCTGCTTACAAAACGCCGTCCCATTCCGCCAAAGCCATCACCACGCCCGGAAGGTCCGCCATCCGGGCGATGACCGTTTCCGCGCCGGCATCCGTCAGCTTGTCGGCATGCGATGGGTAGGTGTGCGATGCTCCCGTGAAGCCGATGACACGCATGCCGGCGGCGCGCGCCGCCTGGACGCCGTGAACGGAATCTTCAACGACGATGGTGTTGGCCGGCGAGACATTCATCTGCTTGGCGCCGTGCAGGAAGATATCCGGCTTCGGCTTGACGCGGTCGGCGCCGAGGTCCTTGGCGGAATAGATATGCGGCGCGAACAGTTCCTTGTAGCCCACCTTGGTGAGCATCATGTCGAGCCGTGCGGAGCTGGAATTCGAGCAGATGCAACGCGGCATCGGCAGACGCGACAGGGTCAGCGGTACGCCGGGAATGGCCTTGACGTCGCTGGCGAGCTTGAGGTCGAGCAGCTTCTCGGATTTGTCGAGGAGCGATGCGGAGAGCGGGATGCTCGCCTCGCGCTCGACCTGGAACAGAATGTTCTGCCAGGTCATGCCGGCGAAGCGCTCGCCCATTTCCTCGGTGCTGATCGGATAGCCGGCGTCCGTCAGCAGCTTGGATTCGACCTCCGCCGCGATGATTTCCGAATCGACCAGAACGCCGTCGCAGTCGAAGATGATAAGGTCGAAGCCATTGCTCATGAAGATATACTGCCTTTGAAGAGGGCGCTGGATCGGGCATGGCCTTGTCCGAAAACCGTCTGACGGCTTCCAGGGCATGCTCTGAAATGGGATGGTGCGGCTTTACACGATGTGCCGGCAAAGCTCAACCGTTCGGCGGGCATGGCTGGACTGCGCTGGCGGAAAGGGTCCTTGGGCGCTCGACAATCCGTAATCCCGCCTTTAAGGATCAGCCATGGCCAAAGAGCGCGACGACACGATTGCCAGCCGTATCAGCCGGGTGCTTGCCGACCGCATCATCCGTGGCGAGATCGCGCCCGATGCGCGGCTGCGGCAGGATCACATTGCCGAGGAGTTCGGCGCCAGCCATGTGCCGGTGCGCGAGGCGTTCCGGCGGCTGGAGGCGCAAGGGCTGGCGATCAGCGAGCCCCGCCGCGGCGTTCGTGTTGCTTCTTTCGATCTCAAGGAAGTCCGTGAAGTCGCGGAAATGCGGGCAGCGCTCGAAAGTCTGGCGCTGAAGCATGCGGCTCAGCACCTGACGCCGGCAATTCTCGATGCCGCCGAGGAGGCGACGCGAGAAGGGGACGCCGCCGCCGATGTTCGCGCCTGGGAAGAGGCGAATCGCCGGTTCCACCGCCTCATTCTCGCCCCCTGCGGCATGGGGCGGCTGCTGGCGTCGATCGATGATCTGCACGCCGCCAGCGCCCGTTTTCTCTTTTCCGCCTGGCAATCGGGCTGGGAAAAGCGCACCGACCATGACCATCGCGCCATCCTTTCCGCCCTGCGCCAGGGGCGGGTGGAGGAGGCTGCGTCCATCCTGCAGAAGCATGTGCAGTGGATCGGCCGCGCGCCGGTGCGGACACCGTCCGGGGTGACGCGCGAAGCATTTGCGATTGTCGGATAGCTCTCCGCATAAATTATAGATAATTTCAGCAACGGCCTTTCGCCTATCTTTGCGGTGGAAAGGAGGATTGCGCCCGACTGCCTCTTGCCTTGCGCCCCAATCTTCTTCATAAAAATAGATGAGACTCATAAATTATCTATAATTTTAAAAGGAGAGCCACATGTCCCTGTTGCATCATCATGAAGAGACTACCTTCGATCCGCTGCGCCTCGGCGAGCGGTCGATGGTCGTCAAGGCGATCTTCGTTCTCGCGGGCACGCTGGTGCTGACGCTTGCTTCGTGGATCTCGGTGCCGATGGTGCCGGTGCCGATCACCATGCAGACCTTTGCCGTCACCATGATCGGCGCACTCTATGGCTGGCGCCTTGGCGCGCTCACCATTTTTGCCTGGCTGGGCGAGGCGATGGTCGGTTTCCCGGTTCTGGCCGGCGGCGCCGGCGGCATCGCGCCCTTCATGGGGCCGACGGCCGGCTATCTCGTCTCCTTCCCGATCATGGGCGTGCTGGTCGGCTGGCTTGCCGAGCGCGGCTGGAGTGGTGATCGCGTCGTGCGCAGCTTTATGGCACATCTTGCCGCCAACGCCCTTGGCCTGGCGATCGGTGGCGCCTGGCTTGCCATGCTGATCGGCGCCGAAAAGGGCTGGTTCCTCGGTGTTGCCCCCTTCATCCTCGGTGCTGTCCTGAAGTCGGCGCTTGCCGCCGCCGTGCTCAAGGGTGTGAAGATCTATGGCGGCAAGGCGCGCCTGAATTGACCATCCGGCTTCGTGCCCACCATCTGCTCTGCATGCTGACCTTTGTCGGTGAAGGCTATACGCCGGCCTTCACCGCCAATTATCGCCGCATAGCCGAGCGTCTGACGGCCGGAGAGGAGATCAAGCTCGTCTCCGGCCCCGACGACATCTGCGCGCCGCTTCTCGACGAGAAGGAGCCGCATTGTTTCAAGGATTCGGTAATCGAGCGCGACGCCGCCGCCCTGGCGGATATGGTCGCGCTTTTGGGTGAAGAGCTCAAGCCCGGCTCGGTCGTCATTCCCGATGCCAGCCTTCTCGCCAAGCTGCGCCGGCATTTTGCCAGCGGAGACATTCGCCATGCCTGTCTCGGCTGCGAATGGACGGGGCTTTGCAGCCGTATTGCCACGAACAGTTTCAAAGGCGTGCTGGTGGGGCAGGCCTGACCGGGATGCCTGATATCATGAATAGTCAGGCGTCTGCGTGATCCAACGCTTTGTCTGTCCGGTTGGTTTCAAGCGGAAATAGTGCCAGGAAACGGCGCTCGCCCTCCGAGGTAAACAGGATCGAGCGGCTGTCTTCCATTCGGCGCGCCCAACCCTTGTCGAAGAAGCTGGATAGCAGCGCCTTGCCAAGGCTGCCGGCAAGATGGGCGCGGCGCTCGCTCCAGTCGAGGCAGGAGCGGCAGAGCGGACGGCGTGTCGAACGCAATCCCGTCACGTCTATGCCGATCGAGGTGAGATGCGTTTCGCCGCGTTCCGTCAGTCTCAAGCTATCATCGACCGATGAGATCGCGCCGGCCGCAATCAGACTGTCGAGCATGCGCACGCCGTAATCTCCGGCCAGATGGTCGTAGCAGATGCGCGCCTTGCGTAGTGCTGGTTCTTTAGGGCCGGGGCGATGGCGCAAGTGTCCGCGCGTTGCGGCAAAGCCCATGATGCTCTCGAGAAGCTTGCCGACGGTGTCGTCGGCCAACGTGAAATAGCGGTGCCGACCCTGCTTGCGCTGTGCCAAAAGCCCGCCGGCTTCGAGCTTGGACAGATGCGTGCTCGCGGTCTGCACCGTGATACCGCCGGCCGCCGCCAGCTCCGTTGCCGTCAGCGCGTGGCCACCCATCAGCGCGGTGAGCATATTCGCTCGCGCCGGATCGCCGATGAGTGCGCCGATCTGTGCTATGTCAGGACCTTCCTTCATACTTCGATCGTAACCGAAGCATCGACGTCAGGCAATGTGCGAAAACATCTCCGTCAGCAAAGGAGAAAATCATGATCACCTGTTTCATCCGCTATGAGATCGACCCGTTCAAAAAAGATGCCTTCGCCGAATATGCCAGAGCCTGGGGCCAGGTCATCCCACGCAACGGCGTCGATCTCATGGGCTATTTCGCCCCGCATGAGGGCTCGGCGACGACGGCTTACGGCGTCTATAACATCGAGAGCCTGGCCGCCTATGAGGCCTATCGCGCCCGTCTCGCCGCCGACCCGCTCGGCCAGGCGAATTTCGATTTCGCCCGCCGCGAGCGTCTCTTCGTCAAGGAAGACCGCATCTTTCTGAAGAACGTGTCGCTGCCGCATGGCCCGAAGGTAACGCCATGATCGCCGTCATTTTCGAGGTCGTGCCCTATCCCGACGAACGCGACCACTATCTCGATCTTGCCGGCAAGCTGCGCGCCGAACTCGAGACGATCGACGGTTTCATCTCCATCGAACGCTTCGAGAGCCTCAGCTCGCGCGGCAAGATCCTGTCGCTTTCCTTCTGGCGCGACGAGGCTGCGGTTAAGGAATGGCGCAATCGCGAAGCGCATCGCGCCGCACAAAAGGCAGGGCGAGGGGGCGTGTTCGCCGACTACCGCCTGCGCATCGCGCATGTGGTGCGCGATTACGGGATGAACGAACGCGACGAGGCGCCGGCCGATAGCCGGGGAGTGCATGACGAACACAAGACGATGGAGTCCAGCGACGACTGAAGACAGACTTATTTCCGGGAAATCGTAAAATCTGGGGCCTGCTTTAGCCTTTGGTAACCAAGTTAGGTAACCATAACACTCAGTTAAGCGTAACGTATCAGTGTAACAGCGAGTATCACATGGCGTCAGTTTTCCCGCTTGCCGACCTTAGAACTTCCGCAACGCCGGGCTCTTGGGTCGACACGATCATCAAGGGCGATTGCGTGGCGGCTCTTGAAGCACTGCCCACGCATTCCGTCGATGTTATCTTCGCCGACCCGCCCTATAATCTGCAGCTTGGCGGCACATTGCACCGCCCAGACCAGTCGCTGGTCGACGCTGTCGATGACGAGTGGGATCAGTTCGCTTCCTTCGAAGCCTATGATGCTTTCACCCGCGCGTGGCTGCTCGCCTGCCGTCGCGTCCTGAAGCCGACCGGCACCATCTGGGTCATCGGCTCCTATCACAACATCTTCCGCGTCGGCGCGACGATGCAGGATCTGAACTTCTGGATCCTCAACGACATCGTCTGGCGCAAGACCAACCCGATGCCGAATTTCAAGGGCCGTCGTTTCCAGAACGCCCATGAGACAATGATCTGGGCGAGCCCGAACGCCAAGACCAAGGGCTATACCTTCAACTACGACGCCATGAAAGCCGCTAATGACGATGTGCAGATGCGCTCGGACTGGCTGTTCCCGATCTGCAATGGCGGCGAGCGCCTGAAGGGTGACGACGGCAAGAAGGTGCATCCGACGCAGAAACCGGAAGCCCTGCTGGCGCGTGTCATCATGGCCTCGTCCAAGCCCGGCGACATCATCCTCGATCCCTTCTTCGGTTCCGGCACCACCGGCGCCGTCGCCAAGCGCCTCGGCCGCCACTTCGTCGGTATCGAGCGCGAGCAGGATTATATTGATGCGGCCAGCGCCCGCATTGCCTCCGTCGAGCCGCTCGGTAAGGCGGAGCTGACGGTGATGACCGGCAAGAAGGCCGAGGCTCGCGTCGCCTTCAACGTGCTCGTCGAAAGCGGTCTGATCAAGCCCGGCCAGGTGCTGACGGACGCGAAGCGCCGGCATAGCGCCATCGTTCGCGCCGACGGCACGGTCGCCGCCGGTGGCGAGGCCGGCTCCATTCATCGCCTTGGCGCGAAAGTCCAGGGTCTTGATGCATGCAACGGATGGACCTTCTGGCACTTCGACGACGGGCAGTCCCTGCGCCCGATCGACGATCTCCGGACGATTATCCGCAATGATATGGGAAAGGTGGGGTAATTCCACTCATCTGACGGCCCCGATCCGACTCCAGAGCCGCCCCACGGCTTTCGGGATCGTATGCAACCCATTCCGGACACTCGCCTTTCTCTGTCTTGTACCTCCAGTTAGGGAGGAAGGCGAAACGCCCAGGGCCAAAACCCTGGGCGTCATCATTTTGAGGCTGCGGCCTGACGGCTCAGAATTCCTGATAGTCCGTCACATCGACCCGCACGACGCGACCATCCTCGTCGAAGGTGATCGTCTCCTCGCCCTCGCGGATGAGCGGCTTGCCGGTCTTGCTATTTGTTGCACGGACGGACCAGACTGAGCGGCCGGACAGCGGCGTCAGCGTTTCCACCAATGAGTTGGAGGCTGTCTGATCGGGATAAGTGTCGAAATAGCCGCGGAAGGCCTCCATGATCACCTCGCGGCCGGCAAGGCTGCCGACGCCGTTCGAGACATAGGTGGCGTTCTCCGCAAAGAAATTCTCGATCGTCTCGTAGTCGAGCCTGTTGATGGCGTCGTGAAACAGGGTGATGCGCTCTGCCGGGTCGAAAATCATGGGCTCAAACCTTAATGCCGTAGGCGGCGAGATCGCTGCGCAGCTTCTCGGCGCCGGTGAAATGAACTGCATGCCAGCCGGCCGCTTTTGCGCCTTCGACGTTGGCGATGGAATCGTCGATGAAGATCGTCGACGCCGGGTCGAGGTCGAAACTCTTCACATGCGTTTCATAGATCGCGACATCCGGCTTGATCAGGCCGATGTCGCCGGAGACGGTAACGCCGCGCGGCTTGTCGAGGAAGGGGAAACGCTTCTGCGCCTCCCGAAACGTGTCGGAGGCGAAATTGGTCAGCATGGTGACATCCCGGCCTTCCGCGATCAATCCTTCGAAGATGGCGATGCTGTCGTCATAGGCATGCGGCACCATCTCGTGCCAATGCTTGCGGAAGGCGCGGATCTGCTCTTCGCGCTCCGGATGCTCGGCGATCAATAGCGCCTCGGCCTCTTCCCAGGTGCGCCCGCGATCCTGCTCGATATTCCATTCGTGGGTGCAGACATTGGTGAGGAACCAGTCACGCTCCGTCTTGTCGGGAATGATACGGCTGTAGGGAATGTTCGGATCGTAATGAATGAGAACCTTGCCGATATCGAAGACAATGTGCCGGATTTCCGTCGTCATGAATGATTTCCTGATGGTTAGGCGCTGGCTTTGCTAAACGCGAGAGGAATAGCCTGGGTGATCGCTTTTTTCATGACGGTCGGCAGGGCCTGCGCTTCAAGATTTGTAACCGGTTCCCACCATCCGTCATTGCGGTTGGCGCCCGCCGCCACTTGAGCGCGATAGATCGACAGCCGCAGTTCGAAGTGGGTGAAGACATGCGTCACGGTCCCCGCTGCCTGCCAATTGGCCGGGAAGGGGGCGGCATCGGTGCCGGTTTCGCCGTCGATCCGCGCCGTCCAGCCAGTGGTCGGAACTTCGGTCATGCCGCCGAGCAGGCCGCTGGCAATGCGCCGGCGCAGATAGATTTCGCCGTCGCCATTGACCGCAACGAAAGCGGCTCCCTGCCGCACGGGCTTGTCCTTCTTCGCCGCCTTCACCGGAAAATGCTCCGGATCATGCGAGGCCAGCGCCTCGCAGGCATTGTTGAAAGGACAGAGCGCGCAGGCCGGTCGCTTCGGCGTGCAGATCGTCGCACCCAGATCCATCATCGCCTGCGCGAAATCGCCGGGGCGATCGGCAGGCGTCAGCAGCGTCACCTTCTGCTTCATTGCCGGCTTGCCGGCGGGCAACGGCGTCGAGATGGCATAGAGCCTGGAGATGACCCGCTCGACATTGCCGTCCATCACGGCCGCTTGCCGATTGAAAGCGATGGCCGCGACTGCTGCGGCTGTGTAGTCGCCGATCCCCGGCAAGGCCCGCAGCCCGTCCTCGGTGTCGGGAAAGCGCCCGCCATGCTCCGCGGCCACGGCTTCCGCGCATTTCTTCAGGTTACGGGCGCGGGCGTAATAGCCGAGCCCCGCCCACGCGGCCATGACATCGTCGGTGGGCGCTGCCGCGAGATCGCCGACCGTCGGCCAGCGCGCGAGGAACTTGGTGAAATAGGCTTTGACCGCCGGCACGGTGGTTTGCTGAAGCATCACCTCCGATAGCCAGATATGATAGGGATCGGGCCGAATGCCCCGCGCTGCCATCGACGGCGAGATCCGCCAGGGCAGGTCGCGGTGATGGCGGTCGTACCAGGCAAGAAGGGATGCGGCCGTCGGGAATTGAGATGTCATCGTCATGATTTGCCGCATCGAGGGGAAGTGCTCTATACTTGGCCAGCTGCGTCGGACGATCAAGGTCCCGGACGTGCAAACGAGGTTCCGGACCGCTATTCAGATGAGTTATCCCCGAAAAGGCGAGAAGCAGATTTCCGAGCTGACCAACGGCATCATCGATCCGGTGCTGGCGAAGCGTGCCGGAATCAATACGGCGCTGCTCGGATCCTGGGATGAGATCGCCGGCGAGGATTTCGCCGAATGCACGCGGCCGGAAAAGATTGCCTGGGCCAAGCGTGTAGGGTCGGGCGAGGATAGCCGCTATCAGCCCGGCGTGCTGACCATCGCCTGCGAGGGCGCCCGCGCCCTGTTCCTGACCCATGCGCAAGGCGAACTGATCCAGCGCATCAACGGCTTCTTCGGCTTCCACGCCGTCAGCCAGATCCGCATCGTCCAGAAACCGGTCTCGGTGGCTTCAAGACGTTCCCGTATCCCGCCGCCGTTGAAAGGCGAGGCGGCTCGTAAGCTCGAGGGCATGATGGACGGCATCGAGGATGATAAACTGCGGGCTGCAATCCAGAGGCTGGGTACGGCGATGGTCTGGAGGCGGGGCGGGAGATAGCTCTGCTTGCCTTTGTTGATGACACTGTCATACTAGGCGTTGAGATGCTTATTGAGGAGCTGGGTATGCGAAGCAGCAAGCCGATAACGGTGACCCTTGGTAGCCAGCAACGCCGCGTGGATGCGCGGCTGGAATCTGGAGCCTATGATTCTGCCAGCGAAGTTCTGCGCGCCGCTTTGAGGGCGTTGGATCGCGAAGAAGAAGTCATCGATCAAATCATGCGCGCAAAGATCCAAGAAGCGCTTGATGATCCACGCCCGGGCACAGACGCTGAAGACGTTTTCGATCGCCTTGAAAGAAAGCACGCAGAACGGATGAAAGCGGCTGGTGGTGAGCTATAGAGTTGTCTTCAGCCCCCTTGCCGAAGACGACCTCATCGGTATTTATGAATTTATAGCAAAAGATAGTCCGAGCCGCGCGCTGTCGTTTATCCAGCGGCTTCGGGTGCAATGCAGAACACTGAAGACGATGGCCGCTCGGGGTCCTCAACGCGAAAGCCTAGGGCCGAGCGTTCGGATCATGGTGTTCGAAAGGCGTGTTACCGTTGCCTATCACATAAAGGACGAGCACGTTATCGTTCTGCGTCTCTTTTATGCCGGTCAAAATATCCCGTCGACCTTGCTGGATGAGCGCTAAGCCTGCGCGCCATTGTCCATCCCCATGCAATTCTGACGATAATTTAACCTCTTCGTCTTCTCCAGGTCACAATTCTTTGAAGAAAGTTGGTCAACCGTGCCTTGTTAGCGGCAACTAGCCGTTATATCGCAATGGTCCATTCACAGACCTCTTTAACGACGGGTGACTTTATGCCGATGTCCGACATGCTCTTGACCAAACGCCGCCTGCTGGGCGGCAGCGCCGTTGCGGCCCTCTCGGTAGCGTTCGCTGCCATTGCCGACACGGCATCCGCCGCCAATGCCACGACGGCCGGTGGCGCGCAGGAGACCACCAGCACGGCCTCCACGGCGGAGGACGCAATTCCGACCGCCGACGGCAGCGTCGACATGAACGAAGTGCTGAAACCCGGCTCCCTGCCGGAAATCGCGCTCGGCAAGGAAGATGCTCCGGTCAAGATCGTCGAATACATGTCGCTGACCTGCCCACACTGCGCGCATTTCGCCGTCACGACCTTCGACGCGATCAAGCAGAAATACATCGACACCGGCAAGGTTCGCTTCATCATCCGTGAATTCCCGTTCGATCCGCGCGCCGCCGCCGCCTTCATGCTGGCCCGTTGCGCGCCGCAGGAACAGTACATGCCGATGGTCGAAATGCTGTTCAAGCAGCAGATCGCCTGGGCTTCGCCTGACGTCGATGGCCGTGCCGCACTGCTGCAAATGTCGAAACTTGCAGGTTTTACTGAGGATAGCTTTACGAAGTGCTTGACGAACCAGAAGCTTCTGGATGATGTCAACTCAGTTAGGGAACGTGCAGCCAAGGATTTCGGCGTCAATGCGACGCCGACCTTCCTGATCAACGGCAAGCGTTACGCAGGAGACATGTCGGTTGGTGCCATGTCGAAGCTTATCGACAGCCTTCTCTGATCCGCGCATTTTGCAAATGGCGGGCGGCGGGGAAACCCGCGCGCCCGCTTTTTATTACCTCCCCCTTGAGGGGGGAGGTCGCGCGATACGCGCGGATGGGGGTGATTTTTCGGGTGAACAAATGATCACCCCACCCCGGACCTTTGGTCCGACCCTCCCTCTCAAGGGGAGGGTGGAGATCAGCCCATGAAGTTCAACAGGCTTCGCGTCGTCGGCTTCAAATCCTTCGTGGAACCAGCGGAATTCGTCATCGAGCGCGGTTTGACCGGTGTCGTCGGCCCGAATGGCTGCGGCAAGTCGAACCTTGTCGAGGCGTTGCGCTGGGTGATGGGCGAGAATTCCTACAAGAACATGCGCGCCTCCGGCATGGACGACGTCATCTTCTCCGGCTCGGGCAATCGACCGGCGCGCAACACCGCGGAAGTCGGCCTCTATCTCGACAATAGCGATCGCACCGCGCCTGCCGCCTTCAACGACAGCGACGAAATCCAGGTCACCCGCCGTATCGAGCGCGAGCAGGGCTCGCTCTATCGCATCAATGGCAAGGAAGCCCGCGCCAAGGATGTGCAGCTGCTGTTTGCCGATGCCTCGACCGGCGCGCGTTCTCCGTCCATGGTTGGCCAGGGGCGTATCGGCGAGCTGATTCAGGCCAAGCCGCAGGCCCGCCGCCAGCTTTTGGAAGAAGCGGCGGGTATTTCCGGCCTGCATTCACGCCGCCATGAGGCCGAACTGCGCCTGCGCGCCGCAGAAGGCAATCTCGAGCGTCTGGATGACGTGACCTCGCAGCTCGAAAGTCAGATCGAGAGCCTGAAGCGTCAGGCCCGTCAGGCCAACCGTTTCAAGACGCTGTCCGCCGACATCCGTGCCCGCGAGGCCATGCTCCTGCATATCCATTGGGTGCAGGCAAAGGAGGCGGAAGCGGAAGCCGATAGCGGCCTCAACCAGGCAACCGCCCTGGTCGCCGAAAAGGCGCAGCTGCAGATGGAGGCGGCAAAGGCGCAGGGCATTGCCAGCTTCAAGCTGCCGGAGCTGCGTGACGACGAGGCGAAGGCCGCCGCCGCCCTGCAACGCTTACAGTTCGCCCGCAGCCAGCTGGAAGAGGATGCCAATCGCATCCTGCGCCGTCGCGATGAGCTGACCCGCCGGCTGGCGCAACTGGGCGAGGATATTCGTCGCGAAGAGCGTCTTGTCGCCGACAACGCCGCGATCCTGGCCAAGCTCGACGCAGAAGAGGCCGATATCGCCGAGATCCTCGCGGATTCAGGCCGGCTCGCCGAGGAGACGCGCGAGGCTTTCGAGGAGGCTGCTTCCAAGCTTGCCAATAGCGAGGGTATTTTCACTGCGCTGACGGCGGAACGCGCTGAGACCGCTGCTGCACGTAACCAACTCGAGCGCGCCATTCGCGATCTTGCTGACCGCAAGATGCGGCTGGAACGTCAGATGGATGAGGCAAACCGCGAGCTCTCCGCCATCGATGAGAAGATGGCGGTCCTGCCTGATCCCGGAGAAAAACGCGATATGGTCGAAACCGCCGAGGGCGTCGTTGCCGATGCCGAGGCGGCGATCCAGCTCGTCGAGACGGCCCTTGCCAAGGCCCGCGAGACCGAAGCACTATCGCGCGCGCCGACCGATCAGGCCCGCTCGCGGCTGAATGCCCTGGAAACGGAAGCGCGCACGATCTCCAAGATGCTGGCGGCGGGCGCTACTTCTGGCGCGTTCGCTCCGGTTGCCGAGGAACTGCGTGTCGATCGCGGCTTCGAGACCGCGATTGGCGCAGCGCTCGGTGACGATCTGGAATCGCCGCTGGATCCACAGGCACCCGCGCACTGGTCGGACAATGGCAGTGGCATTGCCGATCCCGCCTTGCCGGAAGGCGTGAAGCCGCTGATTTCTCATGTCGGAGCGCCGGCTCCCCTGACGCGTCGTTTGCGCCAGATCGGCCTTGTCGCTGCCGGGGATGCCCTGCGTCTCATGTCCGCGTTGAAGCCGGGACAGCGGCTCGTGACCAGGGAAGGCGCGGTCTATCGCTGGGACGGCCATGTGACCGGTGCGGATGCGCCGAGTGCTGCTGCCCTGCGGCTGGCGCAGAAGAACCGCCTTGCCGAGCTCGAGGCCGAAGCCGAACTCGCACGCGACGTCCTGCTTGAGGCTGAAGAGCGTCTAGCCGCGGCCGGCGAGGCGATCCGGAGTGAGGAGGGCCGCCTTGCCGTCGCCCGCGATGCCAGCCGTCTTGCGGCACGCCATCTTAGCGAGGCCCGTGAAGCACTGGTTGCGGCTGAACGCGCCTCCGGCGATCTGATCCGCCGCCGGGATGTCGTCAGCGAGGCTGCCAGCCAGCTGCGGGCGCAGATGGAAGAGATGACGATGCAGGATGAAAATGCCCGCGTCGAGCTGGAAGACGCGCCCGATCTGACGGTCATCGACCTCAAGCTGCGCGACCAGCAGGCGGAGGTTGCGACCGATCGCGGCGTGCTAGCCGAAGCCCGCGCCCGTCACGAGGGATTGAACCGGGAAAATGAGGCCCGGCAGCGCCGCATCCTGGCGATCCAGCAGGAGCGTGATGGCTGGCACCAGCGCGCCGCCAGTGCCGAGGAGCATATCCAGACCCTGCGCGACCGCGAGGAAGAAGCGCGTGACGAAGCTTCCGAGCTTGACCTCGCTCCGGACGAATTCGACGACAAGCGCCGCGCGCTGATGAATGAGTTGCAAAAGGCCGAGGAGGCGCGTCGTATCGCGGCCGACCGCCTGGCGGAAGCGGAAATCGTGCAGCGCGACGCCGATCGGCAAGCCACGACCGCTCTGTCTGAACTGGCGGAAAGCCGCGAGAAGCGCGGACGCATTGAGGAACGGCTGGTGTCGGCCCGTGAGCGCCGGCAGGAGAGCGAACTACGCATCCGCCAAGCGCTCAATATCGAGCCGCACGAGGCGCTGCGGCTCACCGGACTTGCGGTGATACAGGATATTCCCGATCTGCGCGAGGTCGAGCGTGAGCTGGAACGGCTGAAGATCGAGCGCGAGCGCCTGGGTGCCGTCAACCTGCGTGCCGAGGAGGAAAGCAAGGAGCTGACCGAACGGCTGCAAGCCTTGATCAAGGAGCGCGACGATGTCATCGACGCCATTCGCAAGCTGCGCGGCGCGATCCAGAGCCTCAATCGTGAAGGTCGCGAACGGCTGATCGCCGCTTTCGACGTCGTCAACGCGCAGTTCCAGCGGCTGTTCACCCATCTTTTCGGCGGCGGCACGGCCGAGCTGCAACTGATCGAATCCGACGATCCGCTGGAAGCGGGCCTCGAAATTCTCGCACGCCCGCCGGGCAAGAAGCCGCAGACCATGACGTTGCTCTCCGGCGGTGAGCAGGCGCTGACGGCGATGGCGCTGATCTTTGCCGTGTTCCTCACCAATCCGGCGCCGATCTGCGTGTTGGACGAAGTGGATGCGCCGCTCGACGACCATAATGTCGAGCGCTATTGCAATCTGATGGACGAGATGTCCGCTTCGACCGAGACACGGTTTGTGGTCATCACCCATAATCCGATCACCATGGCGCGTATGGACCGCCTCTTCGGCGTCACCATGGCCGAGCAGGGCGTTTCCCAGCTCGTCTCCGTCGACCTGCAGACCGCCGAGCGGCTGCGGGAGATAGCTTGAGCGCTCTCCCTGACCGGAAAGTGGGAAAACTATTTCCATATCGACAAGAAATTGCCGCTTCGGCTGCCGTACAGCTACAAAGCGTGATAGTTTCGTTTTCGATCAATAATACGTGGCGCTGAACCGCCCGGAAGGGAAGCATGTCTGGGTCTGATGGCAGTATTTTCGATATCCTCGGAATACTCGCCGTATTATTTCTTGTGGCAGCCAATGGATTCTTCGTCGCCGCTGAGTTTTCTCTCGTCTCCGTGCGGCGCAGCCGCGTGACCGAGCTTGTCGCCGAAGGGCGGACGAACTCCAAGGCGCTGCAAAAGGCGGTCGACAATCTCGACGCCAATCTCGCGGCCACTCAGCTTGGCATCACGATTTCCTCGCTTGCTCTCGGCTGGGTCGGTGAACCCGCGCTTGCCCACCTCCTGGAACCGCTTCTGGCTTTTCTGCCCGGTTCCTGGGCCGCCGCCGGATCGCATGCCATCGCGGTTGCGATTTCCTTCATCATCATCACCGCCCTGCATATCGTGCTGGGCGAGCTCGCGCCGAAGAGCCTGGCATTGCAGCGCAGCGAAGGCACGGCCTTGAGCGTCGTGCGGCCGCTCGGCCTCTTCCTGTTCCTGCTTCGCCCGGCGATCACGGTGCTGAACGGCCTTGGCAATCTTGTCTTGCGCGTTTTCGGCTTGCGGCCGGGTACCGGCGAAGGCTCGCTGCATTCACCGGCGGAAATCAAGCTTCTGGTTGCCCAAAGCCAGGAGGCCGGCCTCCTGGAGCAGGCGCAGCAGGAGTTGGTCGAACGCGTCTTCAATATCGGCGACCGAGATGTTTCCGACATCATGACGCCACGGCTGGAAGTTGATTGGATCGACGCCAACGACACGCCCGAGGAGATACAGAAAACCATCCGGGAAAGCCGTTTCGAACAGCTTCTCGTCAGTCGCGGATCGATAGACGAACCGATTGGCATGATCCTGAAGAAGGATCTTCTCGATCAGCTTCTGAACGGCAAGCCGCTCGACCCGATGGCGGTCATTCGCCAGCCGTTGATCGTCCATGAAGCGACCGCCGTCTTCAAGGTGCTGGAAAGCTTCAAACGCGCGCCCGTCCGCCTTGCCATGGTCATTGATGAATATGGCAGCCTGGAGGGGATCGTCACCCAGACAGACCTCTTGGAAGCCATTGCCGGCGATCTGCCTGATATGGAAAACGAAGGGCCTGATGTCGTCGAGCGCGCCGATGGGTCGTTGCTGATGGAAGGCATGATGCCGGCCTACGACGCTTTCGAGCGGCTCGGCCTGCGCGATCGCTCGGAAGACAGCAACTTCCACACGCTCGCCGGCTTTGCGCTCTATCATCTGGGTCATCTCCCTGATGTCGGCGAAAGCTTCGCATTCGACGGCTGGCACTTCGAGATCATCGACCTGGACGGCATGCGGATCGACAAGATCTTGGCGCGGCGGGAGCTGGGGGCTTAGCGGGTTTGAAACCTATTCCTCGGCGGTCAATCGTATCTCTCTGCCGCCGTGGAATATTCGCATGATGGTGACGGTATTGTCCTTAATCCGAAAAGCGATGGTTGCCCTATTGCGATATCCCACCGCGCGAAGGCCAGGGCTGATGTCCTCGCGGCGCATGCGGCGTTCCGGAAAAGTCTCGAATGCCGTGAGGCGATCGATATAGTCGCGGGCGATGCGTTCGCCGGCTTCCGGCAGTAGATATTCATAAAGTTCAGCCAGATCGGCCCGTGCATCTACGTCGAAAACGACCGTATATTTCATGCGCGGGAGGTCTTTAGTCCGCTTCTTACGTCCATATGTGCGTGGAGTTGTTTCCGGGTCTCCTCGACGGAAAGGCCCCGACCGGGGTCGACGTCATGTGCCTGGATGGTCGGTACGACCTCTTCGCGCAGCCATTTTTCGACAGAGGCGTCGCGTGCGGCGAGCGCACGCAGACCATCGCGGATCACTTCGCTTTCGCTGGCATATTCGCCGGACGAAACCTTGCTTTTCACCATTTGCGCCATTTCCAACGGAAGTGTGATGCTAAGGGCCTGGGTCGTTCTCATAGCGATCTCCTTATCGCGCTTTTCTAGCACAGAGTAGGATTTAATCCTATCGGATCCTTGAGAAAGTGCGGATAAACGAGCCTGCAACCCATATTTATTGTGCAGCGCAACAATTTGCCGCATTTGTCGATTTTCATTTCCGTCTCAATGAATTAAGTTCAGCTTGAGGAGTTGGATGGGGGAAAATGACGAAGTGGGTCTATACATTCGGCGATGGCAAGGCCGAGGGTCGCGCTAGGGATTATGAGCGGCTCGGGGGGAAGGGTGCCAATCTTGCCGAAATGTGCAGCCTTGGCCTGCCGGTCCCTCCCGGCTTGACGATCATCAGCGAAGCCTGTGCTTTCTACTATAAGAACGGCCGCAGCGTTTCGGATGAGCTGAAGCCGCAGGTCATGCAGGGCCTGAAGCAGATGGAAGCGATCACCGGGCGCAAGTTCGGCGATGTCGCGCGGCCGCTGCTCGTTTCCGTCCGCTCCGGTGGGCGTGCCTCCATGCCCGGCATGATGGATACCGTCCTCAATCTCGGCCTCAACGATGCCACAGTGCAGGCCCTCGGTCATGATGCCGGAGACGCCCGTTTCGCCTGGGACAGTTACCGCCGCTTCATCCAGATGTATGCCGATGTCGTCATGGGCCTCGACAACGAGGTTTTCGAGGAGATCCTCGAGGACGAGAAAGCCCGCCTTGGTCATGAATTCGATACCGATCTGTCCGCTGTCGAATGGCAGCATGTGGTCTCGCTCTATAAGACCGTCATCGAAGAAGAACTCGGCGAGGCCTTCCCGCAGGAGCCGGAAGTGCAGCTCTGGGGCGCGGTCAGCGCCGTCTTTTCCAGCTGGATGAACCCGCGCGCCGTCACCTATCGGCATCTGCACAATATTCCCGAAGCCTGGGGCACCGCGGTCAATATCCAGGCCATGGTCTTCGGCAATCTCGGCAATTCGTCGGCGACCGGCGTCGCCTTCACCCGCAATCCCTCGACCGGCGAGAAGGAGCTTTACGGCGAATTCCTCGTCAATGCCCAAGGCGAAGATGTCGTTGCCGGTATCCGCACGCCGCAGAGCATCACCGAGGCCGCCCGTATCGCCTCCGGTTATGAGCGGCCGTCGATGGAAAAGCTGATGCCGGAGGCCTTTGCCGAATTCCGCCGCATCTGTACCCAGCTTGAAACGCATTACCGCGACATGCAGGATCTGGAATTCACCATCGAGCGCGGCAAGCTCTGGATGCTGCAGACCCGTGCCGGCAAGCGCACCACCAAGGCGGCGATGAAGGTGGCGGTCGACATGGTCGACGAAGGCGTGATCACCGAGGACGAGGCCGTCGCGCGCATCGAGCCCTCGACCCTCGATCAGCTCCTGCACCCGACCATCGATCCGCGCGTTCATCGCGAAGTCATCGGTTCCGGCCTGCCGGCTTCGCCGGGAGCGGCCACCGGCGAGATCGTCTTCACCGCCGAGGAAGCGATCGCCGCCGAGGAGGAGGGCCGCAAGGTCATCCTCGTGCGTATCGAGACCAGCCCGGAGGATATTCACGGCATGCATGCCGCCGAGGGGATACTGACCACACGCGGTGGCATGACCAGCCATGCGGCGGTCGTCGCCCGCGGTATGGGCCTCCCCTGCGTGGTTGGCGCCGGCACCATGCGCCTCGACCTGCGCAACGAAAAGCTGATGGGCATCGGCATTACCCTGAGAAAGGGCGACATCATCACCATCGACGGCTCCGCCGGCCATGTGCTGAAGGGCGAGGTGCCGATGATCCAGCCGGAACTCTCCGGCGATTTCGGCCGCATCATGGCCTGGGCCGACCGTTCGCGGCGCATGACGGTGCGCACCAACGCGGATACGCCGGCGGATGCGCGGGCGGCCCGTGCTTTCGGCGCCGAAGGCATAGGCCTTTGCCGCACCGAGCATATGTTCTTCGAAGGCGATCGCATCCATGTGATGCGCGAGATGATCCTCGCGGAAGGTGAGGAGGGTCGCCGCGCCGCGCTTGCCAAGCTCCTGCCGATGCAACGGCTCGATTTCACCGCCCTGTTCACCATCATGCACGGCCTGCCGGTGACCATCCGCCTGCTCGATCCGCCCCTGCACGAGTTCCTGCCGAAGACGGACGAGGAGATCGCCGAGGTTGCCGGCATCATGGGTATGGAGCCGGCGATCCTGCGCCAACGCGTCGATGCGCTGCATGAGTTCAACCCCATGCTCGGCCATCGCGGCTGCCGGCTGGCGATTTCCTATCCCGAAATCGTCGAGATGCAGGCACGCGCCATCTTCGAGGCGGCGGTTGCCGCCGCAAAGGAGACGGGTGCGGCGGTGGTGCCGGAAATCATGGTGCCGCTGGTTGGCCTGCGCTCCGAACTCGATTACGTCAAGGCGCGCATCGACGAGGTGGCCGGCGCTGTGATGACCGAAGCCAGGATGAAGATCGATTATCTCGTCGGCACGATGATCGAGCTGCCGCGCGCCGCTCTTCGCGCCCATATCATCGCAGAAGCGGCCGAATTCTTCTCCTTCGGCACCAACGACCTGACGCAGACAACCTTCGGCATGTCGCGTGACGATGCCGCCGCCTTTATCCCGACCTACCAGCGCAAGGGCATCATCGAGCACGATCCCTTCATCTCGCTGGATTTCGACGGCGTTGGAGAGCTGATCCGCATCGCCACCGAGCGTGGTCGCCGCACGCGCAACGACATGAAGCTCGGTATCTGCGGCGAGCATGGCGGTGATCCCGCCTCGATCCATTTCTGCGAGGAGATCGGGCTGGATTACGTGTCCTGCTCGCCCTTCCGCGTGCCGATCGCCAGGCTCGCGGCGGCGCAGGCGGCTATCAAGGCCAGGATCTGACGTTCACGCGACAGGCGGCGCGATCAACGCCGCCAATATCCGCGATGATGGTAATAGCGCGGCCCGATGACATAGGGCGGCCCCCAGAAGAAATCGTCATTGCTTTCCATGAAGGCGCGCTGGTCGGCGCGGCGGCTGAGATCCTGGTTCATCATGCAATTCGCGAAATTCTGCGTGCCGGCCCTGAAGCCGTAGCCGCTGCATCGCGACTGGTCCGCCGCTCTGATCTCCTCCGCCGTCTGGCAGCCGGATAAGAGCAAGCCTGTGGCGATGAGGAGGAGTGCCGGAGAAATACGCATGGCCTGATGTCCTGAATAGAGATGTGCAGGCTGAGATCATAATGCCGCGCGGCGGGGTGCGAAAGGCCTGTCGCACGGCTAAAAACGTTCAGGCGGCGTCGTCCAGCCTTTCCGGCAGGCGTTGCAGCAGATCGACGAAGGCATCGGTGAAGCTGAGCAGATGCTCGGTTTCTTCACTTGGCTCCAGCACGCGAATTTCCACGCCGTCCAGGTCGAGCGCCGCGAAGATGATCCGCATGTTCTCTCCGCCCTCCGGTATCCACAGAACGGCCAGCCGGCGGTATTCCGATATCAATCCGGTGGCCGGAAGATCGAACAGGAGTTCGCCGCCCACGGCCTTGGCGGCGGTTCGCACCGCTTCGCAAAATCCCGCTTCCCCACCGGAAAAACCGTCGAGAGAAAGCTCGAGTTCCAGCAGTTCGAGCGGCAAGGCATGCTCGGCGGCATTGGCTGCTGCAGGCGACGGCTTGGCGGCGATGTCGGGCGATTGCTTCGTTCCCATCTCCTCAAGTCCTTTCATAGCCACGGTAAAACACGAAAATCATCGCCTTTTTTCGGAATTTAAGCAAGTACTCACGTTTTTGTGCTAGGCGACACCAAATCGACCCGCAGTCGAAGCTTGTTTATTCGTGCCGCGACATCCGATTTATTTTCGCCGTTTCTTGCTCTAAACATGAGGTCCACCTCCGGGATTCGGTGCATCCGCTTTCCGATCCGACGCGCCGACGAGCCCTTGATGACCATTCGCTTCGACCGTCCCGTTTCGCATGCCGCACGCGCCGCGCGCCTGATTGCTTCCTTTGCGCTGGTGCTGTGCGGGGTGATCTTGATCGGCCATCGGTTCGGGCCGCTGGAAACACCCTATTTCGTTTTGCTGCTGCTGGTTTCGGCCGGCTTCGCCGCATTTGCCGTGCTGCTTGCGGTCGTTGGTCTGGCGCAGCTCTGGCGGATTGCGGCGCTCGGCGGCGTTTCGGCTGTCAAGGCGCTGATCTATGCCGCGCTGCCACTGGCAATCGTCGGTGTTGGTGTGGAGCGCTACTGGAGCCGGCCGGCGATCTACGATGTATCTACCGATCTCACCGATGCTCCGGAATGGCTGGCGACGCCGGAGGCCAAGCAACTCTGGCTGCCGGCAAGGCGGCTTGTGACATCGGGGGATCGCGAGGCGCAAAACGTCGCCTATCCGGCGCTCACCAGCCGCCGCTATGAGGGGGCCTCCGACCGTGTGCTGGAAGCCGTGCGCAAGGTCGCCGGTGACAATCACATCACCATCGTCAAGGCCGAAGGCGCCGATTTAGTCGATCCGAACGGCGATCAAAGACCGCGCCGTCGCACGCCCCGGCAGCGCCCGAGCCCGACGGCGGATGACAGCGCCGTCACCGATATGCCCGATATCATCCCGGTGCCGACGCCGCGCCCCTATCGCGACGGCGTGGCGGACCTTATCCGCCAGAGCACCGATGTTGTGTTGCAGGGGCAGACCCGCACCCGCATTTTCGGCCTGCCTTTCGACGTAGTGATCCGCCTGCGCGAGGAGGCGGAGACGACGCTGGTCGATGTCCGCGTCGCCTCGCGCTACGGCCAGGACGACCTCGGCATCAGCGCCGATATAGCCGAAAGCTATTTGAAGGCGCTGGACGCCGAACTGCTGGGGATAGCCGGAAGCTGATGTTGTTCAGCGAAATTCCAGGAAAAGTGTCTAACGGTTTTCCGTCCGGAATTTCGCAAAACAACGACATAGGGCGGCTAACCGCTCTATGTGGGCCTGTAGGCCCCGAGCAGCGCCGGCGGCCCGTCCGTCTCCACCTGGCCCTTTTCCACCAGATCCTCCAGATGCGCCAGCACCGAGAGGGCCGCCGCTCCATGCAGGCGCGGGTCCGTGTCGCGGTAGATGGCCTTTACCATATCGGGGATCAGCCTATCGCCGGCCTTGATGCGCTCCAGCACGGCGCGCTCGCGCATGCGCCTGTGAGTCCTGAGCCCACGCATGAAGGAGGCTGGCTCCTTCACTGGCCCGCCATGGCCGGGGAAAAACAGTCGGTCGTCGCGGGCAAGCAGCCGCTCGAGCGAGGCCATGTAGTCGGCCATGGAGCCATCGGGTGGGGCGACGATCGTCGTTGCCCAGGCCATGACATGGTCGGCGGAAAAGACGATGCCGCTGCCCTCCAGCGCGAAACAGGCGTGGTTGGCCGTGTGGCCGGGCGTGAGAAGCGCGGTCAGCTGCCAACCGTCCCCCGCGACGCTTTCGCCGTCACCAAGCGTGATGTCCGGCCGGAAATCCATGTCCGAACTCTCGGCGAAGGGATTGACCTCGCCCTCGTGCAGCGGCCGCGCGGCGCGGTGCGGCCCCTGGCCGACCGTCAGCGCTCCCGTCGCTTCCTTTAGGCGCTTCGCGAGCGGAGAGTGGTCGCGATGGGTGTGGCTGACGAAGATATGCGTGACCTCGCGCCCCTTCAACGCCGCCATCAGGGCTGCAAAATGCTCCTCATTCTCCGGCCCGGGATCGATGACTGCGACCGACGAGCGGCCGACGATATAACTGTTGGTGCCGTGAAAGGTAAACGCGCTGGGATTGTTGACCGTCATCCGCTCGATGCCGGGCGCAACCGGCACGGCGCGGCCATAGGCGGCCTCGAAGGCAAGGTCGAAGTCTGGATTGCTCATGATTGCTTGTATTCGACCTCTATGAAGGACATCGGCTCGGAGCCGGCATTGACGACATTATGTTCGACCCCGGCTTCCCGCCGGTAGGCCGCGCCCTTGGCAATGTCGACGCGCCTCTCTCCGTTCGGCTCCTCCAGCAGGAACTGGCAGTCGGTCATCGGCACCACGACATAGCCGAGGCCATGAACATGATGGCCGGTATCGGCGCCCGGCTCGAAATCCCAACGCGTAATCCGCACGACATCATCGTCGAGAAGCACTGTCGGGACAGCGGGCGGGCGGGCGCGATACTGGCTCATTGGATCTCCTGGCCGGATTTGGGGATGACAAGACCTAGCATAGCGACCGCCGAAGCGTATAAAAATATGCGCACGCGCGTAACTTAATGATTGTGAGCGGATGCGACCTTTGCTAATCAGGCGGTGATTTGGCGCGAATAGTTGCCATGTCACTCTGGTGGGGCGTAGCCAAGCGGTAAGGCAGTGGTTTTTGGTACCGCCATCCCTGGTTCGAATCCAGGCGCCCCAGCCAAGGCTCTTCAGGGGTCCGTTCTGGACACATGGGTTACGGTTTATTCCTGAGACATAAGTAACACTTTTGAGCCGAAAGGGTTCTGCAGTGGTTCGAGCCTGCATGTCTCGTCGTCGAAGTATCCCAGATCGTAATCCATGAAGCTTGCGAGCCAGATATGGTCTTCGACCTATTTGATTCCGACGGCCTACCCGGCGAAGACCAGGCTGAGATTGATCTTCTTTCGCTTGTAGCAGATGCGGCCGCATGTTGTGACGGTCACGGTCTGGTCGTGGAACGGATAGTCGAGCTCCGGCAAGCCGTGATACCGTGGCGCGCGTTTGAAGGGGGGCTTCGCGATTGAATTAAGAAGCGTATGTGATGCAGCGGCGGGACTTGAACCCACATCTTCCCGCCCATCCGATAGTTCAGATGTAGAAAGCGAGTACTCTATCCATTGAGCTACGCTGCGCGGCCATGACAGCCTGACATCTCTTTAGGAAAATCGGTCAGGGCTGTGTTGACCCACTTTCTTGATTTTCTCCGAAAGAATGTTGAGCGCGCTGCGCGCGCGTCAGTAGGCCAAGTTCGATCGCCAGCCGCAACATGGTCCGTTCGTGATCTTCTATTTCTTGTCGATACTGCTCGTGCACTGCTGGGCTCATCTGGCTTGCCCAAACCAAATGCGGTCCCTGCGTTTTCTCTGCGATTTCGCGTTCATTTCTAATATCGGACAGCCGGAGCGCTATCTGCTCCTCAGAAAACGTGTCCCACGAGCGCGACGCAAGGATACGAAGCCAAAGCTCCTTGGATGCATCCAGCGACAGGAGGCTTCCTTTGATGTGCGCAAAGTTGTCGGCCTCCCTTCGTGCGATGCCCTCGTCGCTCTCCTCATCACGAAATTCTATCTCCTCTCGATCTATCCGCGCCTTCAATTCGCTTCGGGCAAATCGGTTTATCGCACCGGCCAAGCTCTCATCTTGTACGCCTGTGGCCAGTTCGATGAGGAGGCTGCACAAGTTGGAGAAGTCAGAGCCTGGAGTTGTGACGAAGCTAGGTTGGCCAAAGCGCAAAGACAGATTGTAGGCGAACTCAACGATGTGCGTTCGGGCTTTGTTGTCGCCCACCAAGAACGGTTCGTCGCCAATTGAGTCGCGAACGAGGGCGACCTCAGCTGCTAGTCGCAGACCTTTTATCTCTTTCCGAAGCTCGTCGAAGCTGGCCAAATCAGATGTATCACGCGAGTGGATGCGCGCCATTGCTCTTTTGTGTTCTTCATATTCCCCTCTGACATGCCATCCTGATCGCTCAAGCAGCGGTTCGATTTGGTTGAGAAGGCCCACCAGCGCATGAACATCATTTAGGATAACCTTTCGCTGCTGCGACGAGTAGGCGGCGCGCTGTATGTATTGGTATCCTATAGAGCAATCAAAGACTTGTTCGACAACGGAACTTACCGCGCGTGCTTCCATCTCCCCTAGAAAACCGAAGACTGCCGGAAGCAAGTCCTCCATTCTGGCGATGATAACCTTGCGTTCGACGACGGCCCGAAGGCAGTCATCGTCGCTCAATTTGGCGCTAATAAAATCCAGAAGATGAAACCCCGGAAGATAGTCCCCTGCTTCCGTCGAGATTTCTCTAGCGACCCGGCGCTCCGCGTCGCCACGACGGCCATCGCTCGCTTCGTTAAGCGCATCGAGAACAACGCGATGCGGTATGCGATCTCCACTGCGGAGGTAGGGGATTAGCTTTTCTATTGCCGAAGAAGTCATCTGTCGAACTGGCTTTAGGCTTCGCTTAAGGTCGCGCTCGGATTATTAGCCTAACGGCGGTCTTCGGGAAACGAAAACAGATGGTCTCAAAGACATTAGCAAATCAGCACGCACTAGAAAGCCCGCTCGGGCTACAAGCGGGCCGCAGGACCCTTACGCGTAGTTTGAACAGCGAGGACACTTATTCCGTTATCTGGTCATCAGCTGGCCGCCGCCCATTGATGTCGGAAGGCTGAAGCGCCCTCTGATAAAAAGACAGGCGGCCCCTTCGAGCCGCCTGCAAAATCTTCGTCCCCGATATTCCGTGAGACTTAGCTCGCCTTTGCCGGCGGCGGTGCCAGCAGTTCGGCGCAGTAGGAAGAGCCGCTGGTGCCGGGCTGGTCGCCGAGGATGCGGACCGAGCGGATGACGTAGCTCTGGCTGGTGACGATATCGGCCTTGCAGCTGAGATAACGCTTGCCGCCCTTCTTCCCGTCCTTGGCCGCGATGGTGATGGTCTTGTAGCCGCCCCGCCAGGTGTAGACGCGGTTGCCGCTATCGTCGCGGTCCGAGATCGGCGGGCCGTAGGAGGCGAAGAAGCGCCCGGCCGACTGGCCTTCCCAGCGGTCCTGAACCGGGTTGCTTACAAGCGCCGGGAGAATTGGTGTCGTGGTCGTGCTGGCGCAGCCGGCCAGTGCCAGCAACAGTCCCGCCGCGGTGATCATGCGGATATTCATCGTTTCGTCCTTGAGCTTCTGTCTCGCATTCGGTTGCGGAAACGCCGCTGTCCCACGACATTTCCACCTGTCCCGCTAAGGGCTTTAGCGCCAAAGCCGGCAAAAGAAAATTCCCATCCGCGTGTACAAGTGGGATTTTGACGAAAGTGTTGCGTCTTATGCACTTTGCTCTGTTCGCCGCCTGTTTTTCCTGCCGATTTTCCAGGCAATTGCCTCTGTAATCTTTTCGTCAGGAAACAAATGGTTTTTTTGAATTTGGTGCTTGTACATCAAAAATGGCTGGTCTATAGAAGCGCCGCTGGTCACGGAGTGTAGCGCAGTCTGGTAGCGCACCACGTTCGGGACGTGGGGGTCGAGTGTTCGAATCACTCCACTCCGACCAGCTCTAAATTCCCGATCTTTTCCCGAAAATTTGACCCGCGTCCGGTAGCTGGTCGCCATATCCGCATCCCGTCATGCCTCTACGCCAAGCCCTTCATCCGCTTCGGAATATCCTTTTGCGGCCAAGGCTCTTTTTGTCGCTCGCGGCACCATATACAAGGGGAGGATGAGCGCATCCGACTCGATGTCAAGGATGGGCCAATGGTTGCGGAGCGGAGCGACGAGATGAGCAGCCTTTTTGAAAGACTGGCCTGGCAGGCTGGAGCGGAATTCCGGCAGGGCCGGAATATTGGCGGTGCCGCCCTTGGTCGTCTCGCAAGCACCTCCGTAGTGGCGCTCCTGCTTGCTTCGGGAGCCGGGCAATCCGCCTTCGCCGGCGATTGCGACAATGTGGTCGCGGCACCCGGCATAGACTGGAGCGCATGCAGCAAGACCAACATCATGCTGCCGGGCAGCGATCTGCATGGCGCCAATCTTGCCGGTGCTCATTTCGACAGCACCGATCTCAGTGACGCCAATCTCACCTCGGCCAATCTGGAGAAGGCAACGCTGGTGCGGACCTGGCTGAAGAACGCGCGCACCGAGGGGGCGAATTTCGCCAAGATCGAAGCCTATCGCTCGAATTTCAGCAATGTCGTCGCCAATGGCGCCATCTTTGCCAATGCCGAGCTGCAGCGCGCTGAATTCAGCGGTGCGCAGCTCGCGAATGTCGATTTTCAGAAGGCTGAGCTCGGCCGCGCCGATTTCGACAAGGCGGTGCTGACGGGCGTCAATTTCTCCTTCGCCAATCTTTCCCGCGCCACCTTGAACGGCGCGACCATCCAGGGGCCGGTCACCTTCGGTGGTGCCTTCCTGTATCTGACCCGCATCGAGGGGATAGACCTGTCGGCGGCAACCGGTCTGGTCCAGACCCAGGTCAATTTGGCCTGCGGCGACCAGACGACCATACTGCCTCCTGGATTGAGGGCGCCTGGCTCCTGGCCATGCCCGCCCGATGAGAAGGACTGACGGCAATAATCCCGCCGGCGGCGGCGCAATCGAAAGACGAACGCTATGTTTGAAGAACAGACGATCCGGCACGGCAGCAAGCCCGAATTCTACCGTGAGCTGGCAGGCCAGCTGCAGGCGCTGCTTGACGGCGAGGCCGATCCGATCGCCAATGCCGCCAATACCTCGGCGCTGATCTTCCAGATGCTGCCGGACCTCAACTGGGCCGGCTTCTATTTCCTGCAGTCGGACGACGAGCTGGTGCTCGGGCCGTTCCAGGGCAAGCCGGCCTGCGTCCGCATCGCTGTCGGGCGCGGCGTCTGCGGCACGGCGATCGAGAAGGAACAGTCGATCCTCGTCGAGGATGTGCATGCCTTTCCCGGGCATATTGCCTGCGATGCCGCGTCTCGCTCGGAACTGGTGGTTCCCTTGTTCCGCGATGGTCTTGTTTTCGGCGTCATCGATCTCGACAGCCCGCTTCCCGGCCGTTTTGACAAGGATGACCAGGCCGGCATCGAGGCGCTCTCGGCAATTTACACCGCTGCCTGCGACTGGGATGAGTGACGGCCAGTCACTGCTCGGCACATCACGCCGTCGTGTGCGATATGGCAAATCGACCGCCCCATACCTATATTTCCGTCGCAACCACTCCCGCGACGCTTATTGAGCTTAACGTCTGTAACGATGTCCGGCATTCTCCCGTAATGACTGGTGAAGCTTGAGGTATGCGTCCAAGAGCAAGGAGAACAAGAATGCGGAATTACAGCAAGACCTCCGAGGCCATTGCGAAGCTGTCTCCCGAACAGTATCGCGTCACGCAGCAAAGCGGCACGGAGCGCCCCGGCACGGGGGAACATCTCGACAACAAACAGCCGGGCATCTATGTCGATATCGTATCGGGCGAGCCGCTGTTTGCATCTTCCGACAAGTTTGATTCCGGCTGCGGCTGGCCGAGCTTCACCAAGCCGATCGAGACCGCCAACGTCAACGAACTCACCGACCTGTCGCATGGCATGCTGCGCGTGGAAGTCCGTTCGCTGCACGGCGACAGCCATCTGGGTCACGTTTTTCCCGACGGGCCGCAGGATCGCGGTGGTCTGCGCTATTGCATCAACTCCG
This sequence comes from Martinezella rhizogenes, assembly GCF_000799715.1. Classification (GTDB taxonomy): domain Bacteria; phylum Pseudomonadota; class Alphaproteobacteria; order Rhizobiales; family Rhizobiaceae; genus Rhizobium; species Rhizobium rhizogenes_C. The sequence continues at coordinate 150,998 of NZ_JUHG01000016.1, read as the reverse complement.
CCTCGCTTCGCTTCGTGCATCGTGATCGCATGGAAGCCGAAGGCTACGACGCCTATCTCGACCAAGTGGAGGATATCCGATGACTACGGAACGTGCAGTTCTCGCCGGCGGTTGTTTCTGGGGCATGCAGGATCTCATCCGCCGCTACAAGGGCGTCATCTCGACCCGCGTCGGTTATACCGGTGGCGAGGTTCGCAACGCGACCTATCGCAATCACGGCACCCATGCGGAAGCGATCGAGATCGTCTTCGATCCCGAGAAGATCAGCTATCGCGATCTCTTGGAATTCTTCTTCCAGATCCATGATCCGAGCACGCGCAACCGTCAGGGCAATGATGTCGGCGCGAGCTATCGCTCGGCGATCTTCTATACCAGCGACGAGCAGAAGCGGGTCGCCCTGGACACGATCGCCGATGTCGACGCTTCCGGTCTCTGGCCGGGCAAGGTCGTCACCGAAGTGGTGCCGGTGAGCGACTTCTGGGAAGCCGAGCCTGAACATCAGGATTATCTTGAGCGTATCCCGAACGGCTACACCTGCCACTTTGTCCGGCCGGGCTGGAAGCTTCCTGTCAGGCAAGCCGACGCAACGCAGCGCGCGGCGTCCTGAATGATGCAGGCCGCGGCGAGTGAGCGGCTGGAACGCTATCTCGGCACATGGGACGTGAAGCGGCGGATCATCGACCGCCTCAACGCGACCCTGATAACCTTTGAAGGACAGGCGTTGGTGACGCCTGTCCAGTTCGAGGAACATGGCGACACCACGAGCGATCACGCGATGCTCAGGAGTAGCCGCACCTACAGGCTGGGCTGCAAGGCCGAGCGTCTCATCGTTTCTTTCCCCGACCTCACCGAATTCATCCGTATCGGCGACGGTGCATCGCAGCGTGTCATCCATCAATGTGGTCCGGATCTCTATCGGGGCCGCCTTTTCTTTCGCGGGCCGGACGCCTGGGCTGAGATGTGGCACGTTGAAGGGCCGCGAAAGCGCTATTTAAGTCTCGCTCATTACCGGCGCGCATAGCCGGTTGGGACTTGATGCGAGGCGGAGAATATCTCCGCCTCTCTTTTCGACCGTTCGCCGAACCATGGCGGATGTGCGAAGCCTTACCGGGACACTCGCCGTCTTGCCTGGGCCGCCCGAGCCAGTTCCTCCAATGTCCGCACCGAGGTTGGCCAGTCGATGCAGCCGTCGGTGATGCTCTGGCCATAGACCAGCGCCTTTCCGGGAACGAGGTCCTGCCGGCCGGCAACGATGTTGCTCTCCATCATCATGCCCTTGATGCGGTGGTCGCCGGCCGATACCTGTTCGGCGACGGCGCCGACCACTGCCGGCTGGTTTTCCGGATTTTTGCTGCTGTTGGCGTGGCTGGCATCGATGATGATCTGCGGATCGAGCCCAAGCTTGGAGGCCTGTTCCGATACTGCCTGCACGCTGGCGGCATCGTAATTGGGCTGCTTGCCGCCGCGCAGAATGATATGGCTATCGTCGTTGCCACGCGTCGAGGCGATGGCGGCAAGACCGTCCTTGGTCACGGCGGGGAAATGATGCGGTTGCGAAGCCGCCAGGATCGCATCGAGCGCGATCCTTGTGTCGCCATTCGTCCCGTTCTTGAAGCCGATCGGGCAGGAGAGGCCGGAAGCCAATTCGCGATGCACCTGGCTCTCGGTCGTTCTGGCGCCGATCGCGCCCCAGCTCACGAGGTCGGCGATGTATTGCGGCGTGATGGTGTCGAGGAATTCGCAGCCGGCTGGCAGCCCGAGTTCGTTGACGTCGACGAGGAGCTGCCTGGCAAGACGCAATCCTTCTTCGATGCGGTAGCTTCCGTCGAGATGCGGATCGTTGATGAGACCCTTCCAGCCGACCGTGGTGCGCGGCTTTTCGAAGTAGACGCGCATGATGATTTCAAGGTCGTCGGCGAAGCGGTCGCGCGCTTCCTTCAGCCGGGCCGCATAGTCCCGCGCCGCGACTGGGTCGTGGATGGAGCAGGGGCCGATAACCACGATCAATCGATCGTCGTGATTGTGCAGGATGTTGTGGGTGGCGCGGCGTGCGCCTGTCACGGTCGTGGTGACGGCGGCGTCTCGCGGGATCTCATTTATGATGCGAGCGGGCGGCGTGAGCGCGGTAATTTCGACAATGCGCAGATCATCAGTGGAATTCAACACGGTATCGGTTCCTTTTGGGATCATACCATGGCGACAAAAAAAGCCGCCAGGTAGACTAGCGGCTGTTCGGGTCTTTTATTGCGTCAGTTTTATCTACGCACAGGCCCGCCTCCGCTGAGAGCAGCGGTACGAATAAAATCGCGAGGCGTTTGCGTAGGTGAACGACATTCGGTGTCTCTACGACAAAAAATATGGCTTGTCGATGCCGTTGATACGCCTGGGGACTGATCGCGGATGCTTGGCCCAGCTCCCAATTTGACGGCAGTAGCGAAAAGACGAACCCCAGATCGGAAGGACTGGTCCCACTTCGCTGGAAGCAGGACCAGTCCCCATCCGATCAGGGGTCAAGTCAGATCAGATCTCGAAAACGAGGTCTTAGAAAGTACGCTGGAAGCGCAGGATACCAGCCCACTGGTCCTGATTGATGGAGTCCCAGTTGGTGTAGGATACTTCCGGCGTGACCTGCAGGTTCTTGACCGGGTTGAACTTGACGTTCGCGGTCGCTGCGAAGATCTTCGAGTCGGTGTAAGCAACCTGAGCGTTGGCCTGCAGCTTGTCGTTGATCGGAACGGTCACGCCGCCCCAGGCAGCCCAATCGCCCCAGCCAATTTTGGCCACGCCGCCGCCGTTGGCGCCTGCGTACTTGTTCAGCTTGTCGCCGTCGGTGTTCCAAGCACCCATCAAGAAGGCCTTGAAGACGCCGAAATCGCCATCGACGCGAGCCTTGATAGCGCCTTCTTCAACGATGGAGTCGTAACCGCCAACGATCTTGAAGCCGAAGTTACCAGCCTTGTAGCCGAAACCGGCGACAGCGTCCGGAGCGTAATGGTTGGCGCTGTCTTCGCCGTTGAGGCCCGTGGCGCCCGTACCGGAGTTGCTGTCTTCGAGCGAGACCACAGCGGTGAAGCCGTTGCCGGCATCATAGTTGTAGGTGATCTGGTTGAGTTCATACGGGCCGTCATGGACAACGTCGTCGTTGATGACGTTGCCAGCGTAACCGGCGTACAGGTTGTAAGCCGAATCGAGCTTACCGACGGTGAAGCCGGCGAGGCTGATGTTGGCTGCGATCAGCTTGGTGGTGGTCGAACCGCCATCCTGCCAGTCCCAACGCAGGACGGTAGCCGTCTTCAGCGGGCCGTATTCGGTGTCCGAAGCGGTGTCGAGGGTGAGGTGAGCACGGGTATGCCACAGCGTGCCATAACGGTCGCCCGGGTTGTAAGCATTGTACCACTTGCCTTCGGTGCGGACATAGCCGCCGATCTTGAGGCAGGTTTCAGTGCCGGGAATGAAGAAATAACCATTGCCGTATGCGTCGCAGATGCGAACATATTCGAGCGGCTCAGGCTCGGCAGCAACAATAGCGTCAGCAGCATGAGCGCCGGAAACTGCTGCGAGTGCCGCAGCGGAGCCGAGAAGAAGGCTCTTGATGTTCATAAAAACTCCAATCCAATATAGATTGGGCATAGGCTATCGCGCCGAAAAATCGACGTGCCTCACCCTATCCCTGTTAAAAACCCCGACTCGGGAGAAACGGGCCCCACCCGCTTCTGCGCCCTATTAGAGACGAATTCCTGCAAAGTTATATGATATATTTTTCTCAGAATGACGTTTTCGTGATTTTTCATTTTAAGTTGCATGAAAGACACAATTGCAAACATAGATAGTAAGGAAGCCATAATATTGGCTCCGTAATGATCACTTCGAGGTAGGGAATCCGGAAATGACGCCGCATGGCGACGGCCTTCCGGGCCTTCGCCGTAGCTGCTATTTGAAGGCGCGGATATGCCGCGTGCAGGCTCAGTTGCGGCCCTTGCCGGCGTGGGTAAACGGCCGTCTGAATCTGATGAGGGAAGGATGTTCGCTTAATACAGCGCGGTTCGCTTCGAGGTCAGCGACATCAGTCTGCTGAGCATGGCGCCGATTGCGATACCCCAGAGCGCGCCCGTCATCGCGACGATGATATCCATGGGCGAACCGTAATTGCCGTTTGCCAGGAAATGCGAGAAGCAGAGTGCTGAGACGCTGGCAATCATCAACAGGCAGGTGAAGGACGGCGATTGCGGATAGGCCAGTCTCGCCAGCATGCCGGCAAGACAAAGCGCAACTGCTCGATAGAGATTGAAGGGATTGCCAAACTCGGCCTGCCAATTGAGATGCGCAAAGGTCACGACAACCAGCGCCGCTATATAGCCCCAAGCAACAATCTTCAAAAAGCGCTCTGTTATCATGGGGATGTCATATAGCAGCGGCGCGCCGAAACACCAGCCTCGTCAGGCTTTCGGAGCTTGGATCGGTCTCCAGCATCGCACACATTTTATGTGTCTTCGAAATATTTTGTAGCCGATCGGGAGGAGAGGAGGCGGTTTCTACTCAAGCGTCCGCGCGCCAGCCTATTGGTCGGAGGAAATGCGGAAGAGATTCCGACATGATTCCGTGTGGGTCACGAGAGCAGTGTCGCCGGTTCGTCACTTCGGCTCGTCGGCGCCCGCTATAGACGATGGCGCGGGCGGGTTGGCACTCTCGCGCCGACCCGCCTTGGATGCGGAAGCAGTGTCATGCACGGGATGGGTCGGGTGCCTCCGCATTGTCTTCTGGTCCCGGTTTTCCGATTTCGGTAGCGCTCCCCTCAGCATTGCGGCGGCCGAGAAACGCAAAAATGACAACCGCCGTGACGGCCGTGATTATCGTCAGCAGCCACAACAATTCGCCAAAGGCACCGCTGTAACTCTGAATCAGTGCGGTATGTCCGATCGCTGGCACATTCGATGCTGCCTCGAGGAGATCGCCAGTCACCAGCCGCTGCGCGGCGGCGGCGGCATGTTCTCCTGCCGCCGCACCGAGGCGAGATTGAATGAAAGCGGAGAGGATGGCGCTGACCACGGCCAACGCCACGCCTTCACCGGCGACACGCGTTGTGCTGAAAATACCGGTCGCCATGCCGGCGCGTTCTTTCGGCACGACACTGACCGCAAGTCCGTCCATCAGACCCCAGGGCAGACTGATGCCGACACCGATCGTCAGCAGCGGACCGATCAGCTCGAGCGGCGCCGATCCCGTGGCAATACGGCTGAGCCAGAACAGGCCGGCGGCGGAGATGATAAGACCCGCGCCGCAGATTGTGGCGGCCGTGAACCAGCGCGTCAGCAGGCCGGCAGCGATTGGCAGAACGAGAAGCGGTGCCGACAAGGCGACCATCATGCGGCCAGCGGCAACCTCGCTCATGCCCTCGATGCCGACGAAGCGGACCGGCAGAAGGATGAGCAGCACGACGAAGGCATAGGCGGGGGCCGCCGCCAGCAACTGCACGCCGACGAAACGCGGATAACGGAACAGGGTGAGGTCCAGCATCGGCCGCTTCACCGAGTGTTCGATGATGCCGAAGGCGAGGAAAAACAAGGCCGCACCCACCAGCAGGATTATGACCAGCGGGTCGGTCCAGCCGTTTTCCGGAGCGCGCAGTACGCCGTATGTGAACAGCGTCAGGGCAAGCGTAAAGCTGAGGGCGCCCGGCCAGTCGAGACCGGTGGCATCCGGATCTCTGGACTCGGTGAGAAAGCGTGCGCCGAGGCCAAAAGCGAGAACGGCCAGGATGACCACCAGAATGAAGATTGCCGGCCAGCCGAACATCTCGACCATCAGGCCGGAGGCGATCGGCCCGAAAGCGAGCCCCACGCCGAAACTGGAGCCGACGATGCTGAACGCGCGCAGTCGCGCGGTGTCCTCGAATTCCTGCGCGAGCGACGCCATGCCGCCGGAAAAGGCGGCGGCCGCCCCCATGCCCTGCAAGGCACGCAGAATATCGAACCAGAAGATGTTGCCGGCGAAAGCCAGACCTGCCGAGAACAGGGCGAAGCAGCCAAGCCCCATGAGGAAAATGCGCTTGCGCCCGAAACTGTCGGCGAGCGCGCCGGCGGCCATCAGGCTGCTGCCGAAGGTCAGCATGAAGGCATTGGTGACCCAGTTGAGCGCGATCGGGCTGCCACCGAGCGTACGGCTGATTGCTGGCAACGCAACGGCGGGGCCTGTGAAGGTGAGGGGCATCGCGGCGGCGGCGCAGCACACGGCGATCAGAACGAAGAGTTTCTCGGCCGGGCTCGCGGCCTTTGTCTTATCGGGATGCATCGGGATATCCGCTGGGTTTGAGCAAAAGAGACCCTGCGGATGACTTGGGAGCACGAGCCGCCTTCAACGGCGATCGTCATCATCTGCGGGAGCATCGGAGTACCCACGCAAGATAGTTTTGATGCAATTGACTGAAAATGGGGCTAAGTTTCCATATATACCGGAAAAAAACGATCGAATGGAAAGAAGATGGATCGGTTAAGCGGCCTGAATGCCTTTGTGCGAAGCGCCGACCTCGGCAGCTTTGCCGCCGCCGGGCGCGTGCTTGGCCTTTCAGCCTCCGCCGTCGGCAAGGCGGTGACCAATCTCGAACGGCAGCTCGGTGTGCGACTGATGCAGCGCTCGACCCGCAGCATTCGCCTGACCGAGGAGGGACGTCTTTTCCATGAACGCTGCCGGCGTGTGCTGGACGATCTGGACGATGCCCAGGCTTCGCTTGCCCAGGCGGTGGCCGTGCCGCGCGGGCGGCTGCGCGTCAGCGTTCCCATTGTCAGCTACCATTTCCTGCTGCCGGTGCTGCCGGAATTCCTTGCCCGTTACCCGGAAGTCGAACTCGATATCGATTTCAACGATCGCATCGTTGATATGATCGAAGAGGGCGTCGATGTCGCGATCCGCAGCGGCGATCTGCCGGACTCGCGGCTGATGTCGCGGACCCTGCGGCCGTTCCAGATGCTGCTTTGCGCTGCCCCCGCCTATCTCGAGCGTCACGGCGTCCCGGGTTGCCCACGAGACCTCGACGATCACCTGGCGATCCGGTTTCGCTTCCCGAACAGCGGCAAGCTGCAGAGTTGGCCCTTGACCCTGCCGGATGGCGGGCCGGAATTGCGCATGAAAACGGCTCTATCCTGCAACAATATGGAGGCCCTGCGCGGCGCCGTCATCAGCGGCCTCGGCATCGGATGCATGCCGGATTTTCTCGCGCGCAGTCCGCTCAGCGAAGGCAAGCTGCATACGGTGCTCGACGATCACATCGACGGACCTAGCCATTTCCACCTGCTCTGGCCATCGAACCGCCATCTATCTCCAAAGGTCCGCGTCTTTGTCGATTTTCTGAGCGAAAGGCTTTTTGCAAAAACCTGCGGGGTTTCGCCTACTGATCCGGCTGGAAAGATCAAATAATTGAATAGCAGAAATTAATGCGACGCGATTGGTCGTTATGTTTGGCTCTGATACCAGAGAATGATGTCTACGACCTCGAAAACGTCAGTCTTATTCATCCTGATCGCCAGCGGAACCGTTCTCGGTATTGCCGGGACCGATTTGGTGCTTCCAGCCGTGCCAAGCTTACCATTGCAGCTTGGAGGAAGCGTGGAGGTCGCACAGCTCGTCCTTGCATCCTATGCTTTCGGCACGCTGATTGGGCTTCTCACCTTTGGCGAACTTGGCGCGAGATTTGATCCATGTGTGTTGTTGATTTCGTCACTTGCGTTGTTCGGGATAGCCTCCTTGGCCGCCGTGGCATCCCCTTCAATCGAGTGGCTGATTGTTCTGCGCTTTGCTCAAGGTGCGTTTGGATCGGGTCCCGCTGTATTCGCTCCCGGTTTCATTCAAGGTCTTTATTCGCATGATAGAGCCGCTTCGGCCATGGGACGGCTCGGTTCCATCGAATCATTGGCGCCCGCACTGGCACCAATCGTCGGAGCTTATTTGCTGGAGATCGGAAGCTGGAAGCTTTCCTTCGTCCTATTAGCAGTCCTTACGGTGCTGGTAGGCGCAGCCACTTTCTCGCAACGCGCATATTTCCCGCGTCAATCGCAGGCCCTTCAACATCATAGCGGCTACCTGGCCATTCTGAAAAATCTTGGATTTGTCAGCTACGCATTGAGCCAGGCTCTTTCGTTGGGCGCCTTACTTGTTTTCGTCTTTGGTGCGCCGGCCGTATTGACCGGCCCCCTGGGTAAGGGGATCGAGGATTTCGTCGTCCTCCAGGTCTTCGGCATCGCCACATTCATTCTCGCAGCGAATTCTTCCGCGTGGCTCGCGGTGAAATTTGGCACCTTGAGGACGATCCGGACGGGCACAGCGATCATGCCTCTCGCGTTTCTAGCAATCCTTGCCTACGCACTCGCCGACGGAAGCAGTCTTTACGTTCTTGTCCCAATGTGGATGGTCGTGAATTTCGGGTTCGGCATCCGAGGACCGATAGGGTTTCATCGGGCAATAACCGCTGCCCGCGGAGATCATTCGCGTGCCGCGGCCATTGTTATCGCGGCGATTTTGGGCATCGCTGCGGTTGGGACGACCGCTGTCGCTCCATACATTTCTGTTGGTCTCTGGCCGCTGGCGATAGCGGGCGCAACGATTTCGACCTTCGCGTTGCTATCGCTCATCCCGCTCCGGGGCTCCGATTGAAGCAGCGCCCTTCTTGTCAGGCTCAGATATCTGACGACCGCTGCGCGCCAAAATATGCCGTTCGACGGTGCATTTGCTACATAAGTCCGTAAAACTGAACCAAGCGATACCAAACCCGCCTGTACCCGCCAAGATTTGGAAATCACGATGAGCCGTTTCTGGAGTCCGATTGTTCATTCCTTGACCCCTTATGTCGCCGGCGAACAGCCGGCCACGGGCGATTTGATCAAGTTGAACACCAACGAAAACCCTTACGGTCCTTCTCCTTTGGCTCTTGCCGCGATTTCGCGGGCTACGACCGACACTCTTCGTCTCTACCCGGATCCGACGGCGCTACGGTTGCGTGCCGCAATCGCCGAAAGCTTTGGGCTCGATCGGAACGAGGTGTTTGTGGGCAACGGGTCGGATGAAGTTCTGGCGCATACCTTCCAGGCACTCTTGAATCATGAAGAGCCGCTGCTTTTTCCGGATGTCACATACAGCTTTTATCCGACATACTGCCGTCTGTACGGAATCAAGTTTCGTGAAATCCCGCTCGATGCCGAGATGCAGGTTCGCGTTGATGATTACAGGCAGCCTTGCGGTGCGATCATCCTGCCCAATCCCAACGCTCCGACCGGAATTGCCAGACCTCTGGCGGATATAGACACTCTGCTTGAAAACCATGCCGATCAGGTGGTGGTCGTCGACGAAGCCTATGTCGATTTCGGCGGCACGAGCGCTATTCCGCTTGTTCGCAAATACCCAAATCTCCTTGTGATTCAGACACTCTCGAAGTCTCGTGGTCTTGCCGGACTTCGCGTTGGCTTTGCCATCGGACAAAGACCGCTGATAGAGGCTTTGGAACGGGTCAAGGACAGCTTCAATTCCTATCCTATCGACAGGCTCGCCCTGGCAGGTGCAATCGCGGCTTGGGAAGATCAAGACTGGTTCGAGAACCATCGCGCCCTGATTATTGCCAGCCGGGAGCGCTTGGCTGTCGCTCTGAAAGAGCTCGGGTTCCACGTTCTTCCCTCATCCGCCAATTTCCTGTTCGCGCGGCATCCGGGTAAATCGGGTGCGGACTTGGCTGCGCAATTGAGGAGCCGGGGAATTCTGATAAGGCGCTTTTCAGGGGAGCGGATTAGCGATTTCCTGCGCATCACTATCGGGACAGACGCCGAATGCGATCGGCTCGTGGCGTCGCTGCGCGAAATTTTGAGCTGAGCCGGAGCTGGAAATCCGGATTTTCGCGGTCTGTGAACGGCAGGGCCATATTGGCCCTGCCTGCTTCGATCAGATATCGCTGGCCGCGTTCGCCCAGATATCGGCGGCTTGCGCGGCGGTGACGCGACGGACTTCCGTCTCGTCTCGGCGGCTGGCGAAGAGTTCGCTCGCCATGATCTGGTCGGCGAGATCGGCCGGCAGCGACAGGAGAACGCGCTGGCCCTCCTTGTGGATGCCGCCGAGATCGGTGCGCTTGCCGGTGATCATGCCGCCGGCGATCGTGTTGTTGCTGTCCGGATCGATCAGGATGAAGGAGCCGGTCGAGCGGTTCTGATCGTAAGGATCGAAGACGGCGGCTTCATCGAAGGAAAGGCGAACCTTGCCAATGGCATTCATCCAGAGTGCCTGCGCCGGTGCCCAGGCGCCGGTCTTCAGCTCGAGCTGCGCAATCGGCTGCACCTGCACGCGCTGGCGGCGGCTGCCGCTCTTCAGCCAGTAACGTTTGCCGGGCTCGATGCCTTCCGGCTGCAGTGCGACGATCTGCGCGTCGAAGGCAAGGCCGGATTGCGGCTGGCTGTCGATGGCGACGATCATGTCACCGCGGGAGACATCGACCTGGCGGTCGAGCACGAGCGTGATCGCATCGCCGGCGACGGCTGCATTGCGCACCAGATCGAAGGTGACGATCTTCGAGACGTTGGCAACCATGCCCGACGGCAGGATCATGACGCTGTCGCCCGGCTTCACCGAGCCGCCGGCAACCGTGCCCTGATAGCCACGAAAGCTCTCGCCGGGGCGCGACACGCGCTGGACGGACAGGCGGAAACCGACTGATTGAGCCGAGCGCACCGTGGCAAACTCCAGCGTCTCGACCAGCGTCGGGCCGTTGTACCAGGGCATGGCGGCCTGGCCGGAATAGACGACGTTTTCGCCTTTCAGCGCCGACATCGGGATGGCGGTGATCTGCTTGACGCCGAGCGACAGCGCGAATTCGCGGAAATCATGCGAGATCTTCTCGAAGCCGGCGCGATCGTAATTCGTTAGATCGATCTTGTTGACGGCCAGCACAAACTGCTTGATGCCGAGCAACGAGGCGATCGTTGCGTGGCGGCGCGTCTGCTCGAGAATGCCCAAGCGCGCGTCGATCAGCAGAATGGCGAGATCGGCGGTGGAGGCGCCCGTCGCCATGTTGCGGGTGTACTGCTCATGGCCGGGGGTGTCGGCGACGATGAAGGAGCGGTTGTCGGTCGAGAAGTAGCGATAGGCGACATCGATGGTGATGCCCTGTTCACGCTCGGCCTGTAGGCCGTCGAGCAGCAGCGCGAAGTCGGGCAGCCCGAGATCGTTCTGCTTGCCGGTGGAATCGCGCTGCAGCGTGGCGGCCTGGTCTTCCTTGACGGCCTTGGTGTCCCAGAGCAGTCGGCCGATCAGCGTGGATTTGCCGTCATCGACGCTGCCGCAGGTGATCAGGCGAAGCGGACGCGTATCGCGCGCAGCCTTGAGGGGCTCGGCTGCGGGTAAGGTGACGACGTTTGCGGTTACGGCTGCGGTCATCTCAGAAATATCCTTCGCGCTTCTTTTTTTCCATGGAGCCGGACTGGTCGCGGTCGATGGCGCGGCCCTGTCGTTCGGAAACCGTGGCGATTTCCAGCTCTGCGATAACATCTTCAAGGGTGGTGGCGGTGGAGCGGATTGCGCCCGTCAGCGGGAAGCAGCCGAGCGTGCGGAAGCGGATAAGCTCCTCGCGCTTGACTTCGTCGGGCAACAATTCAAGCCGCGGATCGGCCGCGAGGATCATCATGCCGTCGCGCTCGACGACCGGGCGCTTTTCGGCGAAATAGAGCGGCACGATCGGAATGTTTTCGGCCTGGATGTAGCGCCAGATATCGACTTCGGTCCAGTTCGACAGCGGGAAGACGCGCACGCTCTCGCCCTTGCGGATCTGGCCGTTATAGACGTTCCAGAGTTCCGGGCGCTGGTTGCGCGGATCCCAGCGATGATCGGGCGTGCGGAAGGAATAGATGCGCTCCTTGGCGCGCGATGCTTCCTCGTCGCGGCGGGCACCGCCGAAAGCGGCGTCGAACTGGCCGGCGTCCAGCGCCTGGCGCAAGCCTTCCGTCTTCATGATATCGGTATAGAGCGCCGAGCCGTGGGTGAACGGGGTAACGTTCTCCGCCTTGCCGCGCGGATTGATGTGCTCGATCAGGTCGAGATCGTACTTCTTCACGATCTCGTCGCGGAAGGTGATCATCTCGGCGAACTTCCAGCCGGTGTTCACATGCAGCAACGGGAAGGGCACGCGGCCGGGATAGAAGGCCTTGCGCGCCAGATGCAGCAGCACGGAGGAATCCTTGCCGATCGAATAGAGCATCACCGGACGCTCGAATTCGGCCGCGACTTCGCGGAAGATGTGGATGGATTCGTTTTCCAGCGCCTTCAGATGCGGGTCGAGCGGCGGCTTGGTGCTTTGCGGATTGGAGAGTTCCGTATCCGGACGGCTATCGGGCATTTTCAACTCCAGAACTTAATCATTTGTCCCGGCCGGAAGGCTGGCCGGAAAGAATAGGATGCTTTGGGTCCCGGTAGGTTTGGCGGCGGCGAGAACCGCGCCTTGAACCGATGCCGGGAACCGGCGGGTATGTCATTGCGCGGCGACGACGGCTTCTTCCGCAACGTGCAGGCCGCATTCGCGCGTCTCGTCGTTTTCCCACCACCAGCGGCCGGCTCGCTCCGGTTCGCCCGGCTTGATGGCGCGGGTGCAGGGCTCGCAGCCGATCGAGGGATAGCCGCGCTGGTGCAGCGGGTTCACCGGCACGCTATTGTCGGCGACATAGGTGCGGATCACATCGATATCCCAGTCGGCCAGCGGGTTGACCTTGATGAGGTTGCGCTCCGGATCGTACTCGGCAAATGGCGTGTCGGCGCGATTGTTCGACTGGCCGCGGCGCAGGCCGGTGACCCAGATGGTGGCGCCGGAAAGAGCGCGCGCAAGCGGCTTCAGCTTGCGCACGCCACAACAGGCATGCCGGGCTTCGACGCTCTCGTAAAAACCGTTGAGGCCATACTTCGCCGCATAGGCGTCGATGTCGGCCTGCTCCGGCTCATAGCGATTGATATGGATATCGTATTGGCTTTCCGTCTCGTCGATCAGCGCCAGGGTTTCGGGGAAGAGGCGGCCGGTTTGGAGCGTCACGACGTCGATCGGCAGGCGATGATTGCCGATCTCGGCGGTGATGACCTGATCTTCGATCCCGAGGGAGGTCGTAAACACGGCGCGGCCACCAAGGCCGGCGACCAGCGACAGTCGGCCGGCAAGATCAAGCGCCGCCAGCCGGCTGTTCAGTGTCCCGGCTTCTTCGATACGATTGATGGCAGTCATGGGGAATCCTGTGCTGATATTGCCGCGAGTATCGCAGTTCGAGAGGACAGCGGACAGAAAAACGGATTTCGAAAGCAAGGGGATAGGGAGCAAATATCTCCACGAAGCCGCTCCCATGCGAAAAAGCAACCGCCTCGGCTGTTAACCAAGGCGTTTTGCCCCCTGAAGCGGGGCGACGGAGAGGCACAGATAAGACTAGTCATATCTGAGCGCTTGCTTTAATGTCTATAGAAATAGTAGAGTTACACGCGGCTTGTCAAACGGAAATCGGAAGTGATGGCGAAAAAGATGCGGAACGCCAAATTCTGCGCTAAACTATGGGCATAGTAATAAGAAATGAAAACAAGGCTGGGTTGCTGGTACTCCAATCTTTCCGCGCTCGGGTGTTTGAAGCGGAATGGGGTCGACCAAGGGTTTGAGAGTTCCGGAACGATGCGGCCGGAGATATCGGGCAACGCATCGTATGTGTGTGTAAGCGGTTCGAAATGATCACTCAGAAAGCAAAATACGCGTTGCGGGCGCTATCTGCTCTGGCTCAGGCCGAAGCGGGCGCGCCGATGATGATTTCCGATATTGCTACGCAACAGAAAATCCCGAAGAAGTTCCTGGAGCAGATCCTGCTCGACCTGAAGCATCAGGGCATCGTCATCAGTCGCCGCGGCAAGCAGGGAGGCTATCTCCTGCGTAAGCCGGCCGAGGAGATCACCTTCGGCGAGATCCTGCGCATCATCGACGGTCCGATCGCGCCATTGCCCTGTCTTTCCATCACCGCCTATCGCCGTTGCGAGGATTGCGACGGCGAGCAAACCTGCGAAATCCGCCATGTCTTCGCAAGGGTCGCAGACGCCACCCGCAAGGTCTTGTTCTCGACCACCATCGCCGATGCGGTAATCGCGCCAGACGAGGTGCAAGTCGCCCGGCTGCTGGCATAGGTCTCAGTGGGCGGTATGCTCTCCGCCAGCTTCCTTCTCCACCGCGCGCCGTGACCGGATCGCCGCCGCGATGAAGACCCGCGACAGACCGTGATAGAGCGGCTCGCGTGACAGCAGGCGCGAGGTGACATAGCCGATCATCGACACCGCCATGATCGGGATCACGGCCTGATGGTCGCCCGTCATTTCCAGAATGATGACGAAGGCGGTCATCGGGGCCTGTACGACACCAGCAAAATAGCCCGCCATGCCGAGGATCGCCGCGAGCGCGATACTGCCGCCGATCAGCGTGCCGACCGTACTGCCAAAGCCGGCGCCGACGGCAAGGGACGGCGCAAAGATGCCGCCGGGAATGCCCGAGATCATCGACAGGAAACTTGCCAACAGCTTTTCCAGGAAGAAGAGCAGCGGCAGGGCATGCCCTTCCACCGCGCCACGCGCCTGATCATAACCGGTGCCAAAGGTGTTGCCACCGGAGGAGACGCCGATGGCGGCAACCAGAAGACCGCAACCGCCGGCGAGCAGCAGCATGCGCTTGAGGGGCTGCGGCTGTGCCCAGCGGCGGATACGGATGCCAGCGTAAAGTGCAAAGCCGCTGAAGGCCGCCCCAAGCGCGCCGCCGCCAACGCCGCAGATCAGGACGAGAGCCCAATCCACAAGCGCTACCGGCGCAGCACTGGCCGTGCCGAAATAATTATAGCTGCCGGAGAGCCCAAGCGCCGCCAGGCCCGAGAGAATGACGGCGGTCAGCACTAGGCCGTTGGCGCGCGATTCATAGGTGCGGCTCATCTCCTCGATCGCAAAGACTATGCCGGCGAGCGGCGTGTTGAAGGCCGCCGCAATGCCTGCCGCTGAACCCGCCAGGATCAACCCCTTGGCCTGCGCCATGCCGCCGAAGCGGGCAACCGCCAGCATGAAGGAGGCGCCGACCTGCACGGTTGGCCCCTCGCGGCCGATGGAAGCGCCGCAGAACAGCCCGATTATGGTCAGCACGATCTTTCCGAAGGCAAGACGGAGCGACAGCAGTTTCGTGCGGTCCTCGTCATGGTGCAGATGCCGCGCCGCGATCGCCTGCGGAATGCCGCTGCCTTGCGAATTCGGAAACAGCGTCGCCGCCAAATAGGCGGAGAGCACAAAACCAAGCGGCGTCAGCACCAGCGGCAACAACCAGCCCCATTCTCCGCTACTCGTCACTCCAGTAAAAGCGTGCTGCGCCAGATCGGCCAGCTTGGCAAAACCGACGCTGATCACGCCGATCGCCAAAGCCCCCGTCCAGAATACCAGTCGCGGCCGCCAGAGATTGTACGATCCCCAGATCACGCGGGAACGGCGGAGAAGTTTGGACTTGCGGTAGATGGGGGGCATGGGATTTTGAACCGGGGGGGCTGAGCGATATGTCCGCTTGGGACTCAATTCTAAACAGTCTGCTTAAAAACGAGGGGGCAGGATATTCACACTGTCTTACAAGACTTCACTTTACCGCCGAAACTTCTTCGCGCTGACAACAATCCGGCATCAGCGCGAAGATGACTATCATTGAGGTCCGCCAAACCTACCGATCGCTCACTTCCCAGCGCGGATTGATCCACGGCTCCTGGTTCGATCGCGCCAGCCTCGGCTTGCCGAGAATATGGTCGGCTGCCTTTTCGCCGGTCATGATCGAAGGGCCGTTGAGGTTGCCGTAGGTGAGACTGGGGAAGATCGAGCTGTCGGCGACGCGCAGGCCCTCGACGCCGATGACGCGGGTGTCGGGGTCGACCACAGCCATTGGATCGTCCTTCGCGCCCATCTTGCAGGTGCCGCAGGGATGATAGGCGCTTTCAAGATGTTCACGCAGGAAGGCGTCGATCTGGTCGTCGGTCTGGACGTCCGGGCCGGGCTGGATCTCCGGGCCGCGATACTCGTCGAACGCCTTCTGCTCGAAGATTTCGCGGGTGAGGCGGACGCAATGGCGGAATTTTTCCCAGTCTTCCGGATGGCTCATATAGTTGAAGCGGATGACCGGATCGGCCTTGGGGTCGGAGGAGCGTAGCGTCACCGCCCCGCGTGATTTCGACAGGTTATAGCCGACATGCGCCTGGAAGCCGTGGCTCTTGGCCGCCGCCTTGCCGTCATAGCTGATCGCGACGGGCAGGAAATGATACTGGATATCGGGCTGCTTGACGCCGGGCGCCGAGCGCAGGAAGGCGCAGGCCTCGAACTGGTTGGAGGTGCCGAGGCCGGATTTGAAGAACATCCACTGTGCCCCGACAATGCCCTGCATGTACCAGGGCAGCCAGGAATAGAGCGAGACCGGCTTCAGGCTGGTCTGCTGGAAATAGAATTCCATATGGTCCTGCAGATTGGCGCCGACACCCGGCCGGTTCACCTTCACCTCGATGCCCATGTCTTGCAGATGCTGCCCGGGACCGATGCCGGAGAGCATTAGCAATTTCGGGGAGTTGAAGGAGGACGCCGAGACGACGACTTCGCGGTTTGCCTTGACGATCTCGATCTTGCCGCCGCGTTCGATCTCGACGCCGGTGGCACGGCCGTTTTCGATGACGACCTTGCGGGCGAAACAGCGGACCAGTTCGACATTCGGCCGCTTTAGCGCCGGCTTCAGATAGGCGGTCGCCGCAGACCAGCGCCGGCCCATCCAGGTCGTCTGTTCCATCAGGCCGAAGCCTTCCTGCTTGCCGCCATTATAGTCTTCCGTCGCCTCGAAGCCGGCCTGCTTGCCGGCCTCGATGAAGGCATGAAACAGCGGATTACGAGCGTCGCCGCGCCGGACATGCAGCGGCCCGTCGGTGCCGCGCCAGCCCTCTTCGCCGCCATGCGAATGCTCCATCCGCTTGAAGTAGGGCAGCACATCGGCATAGGCCCAGCCTTGGGCGCCGAGTTCTTCCCAGCGGTTGAAATCCTCGGCGTGGCCGCGGACATAGACCATGCCGTTGATCGACGAGGACCCGCCGATCACCTTGCCGCGCGGCGCCGTGATGCGCCGATTGTTGAGTTGCGGCTCGGGTTCTGAGAGATAGCCCCAATTGTAGCGATCCATGCTCATCGGCCAGGCAAGCGCCGCCGGCATCTGGATGAACGGCCCGACATCGCTGCCGCCGAATTCCAGCACAATGACCGTATGCTTGCCGTCTTCCGACAGGCGAGAGGCCATGGCGGAGCCGGCGGAACCTGAGCCGATGATGACGAAATCTGCTTGCATGACGAGGTGCTTTCTGTGCGGACGTTCTTCTTGAGCTGGCAGGCAATGACTGGGCTCGGTCGTTCCCTCGCCCCGCATGAGCGGGGAGAGGGCTAGGGTGAGGGGCGGGGCAGTTAGATGCAGCGTGCTTGGAGCAGCCCCTCATCCGGCTTGTCGCAATCTCACTCCGTTCGATTTCTCCAACCCACCTTCTCCCCGTTTCACGGGGCGAAGGAATTTGTTCAATAAGGCGCCTGCACCGGTCCCATGCCGACATAGACCGTCTTCAGCTCGGAATAGTGCTCGAGTGCCGCCAGCGAGTTCTCGCGGCCGAAGCCGGATTGCTTGGAGCCGCCGAAGGGGATTTCGACCGGGCAGAGATTGTAGGTGTTGATCCAGAGTGTCCCGGCCTCGAGCTGGTCGACGACGCGGTGGGCGCGGGTGAGGTCGGCGGTGAAGACGCCGCCGGAGAGGCCAAATTCCGTGTCGTTGGCGCGGGCAATGACCTCGGCCTCGTCATCGAAATCGAGCACGCACATGACCGGCCCGAAAATCTCCTCGCGGGCGATGGTCATGTCGTCGGTGACATCGGCAAAGACGGTCGGCTGCACGTAATAGCCTTCACCGGAGACATTGTTGGGAATGCCGCCGCCGGCCACCAGCGTCGCGCCTTCGGTCTTACCTTTCTCAATATAGGACAGCACCTTCTCGCGCTGCGCCCAGGACACCATCGGGCCGACTTGCGTTGCCTCATCCATGGGGTCGCCGATCACCATTGCCTCGGTGCGCGCCTTCAGGCGCTTCAGGAATTCGGACTTGATCTTGCGGTTGACGAAAACGCGCGTGCCGTTCGAGCAGACCTGGCCGGTCGAATAGAAATTGCCGAGCATGGCGCCGCCGATGGCGCTGTCGATATCGGCGTCGTCGAATACGATCAGCGGCGACTTGCCACCGAGCTCCATGGTGACGTGCTTCAGGCTTCCGGCGGCCGCCGCCGCGACCTTGCGGCCCGTCGGCACCGAGCCGGTCAGGGATACCTTCGCTACGTCAGGATGGTTGATCAGCAGCGGCCCTGTTTCGCGGTCGCCCTGAATGACATTGTAGAGCCCTTTCGGCAGCCCGGCCTCGATCAGGATCTCGGCGATCTTCAGCGCGCCGAGCGGTGTGTTTTCCGAGGGCTTGAACACCATGGCGTTGCCGGCCACCAGCGCGGGTGCCCCCTTCCAGCAGGCGATCTGCTGCGGATAGTTCCAGGCGCCGATGCCGACGCAGACGCCGAGTGGCACGCGCTTGGTATAGGCGAAATCGCCGCCGAGCGGGATGTAGGAGCCGTTGAGGCCAGCGGCTGCGATGCCGCCGAAGAATTCGAAGCTATCGGCGCCGGAGGTCGGGTCTGCGACGATGGTTTCCTGGATCGGCTTGCCGGTGTCGAGCGTCTCGAGTTCGGAAAGCTCGCGGTTGCGCTCGCGCATAATGTCGGCGGCACGCTTCAGGATGCGGCCGCGGGCTGTCGGGCTCATCGCCGCCCATTCCGGCTGCGCGCGCTTGGCGCTAGCGATTGCCTGTTCAACGATGGCGGGAGTGGCCGCATGCAGTCGGGCGATCACTTCACCGGTTGCCGGATAGATGCTTTCGATGACGGTGCCGTCGGTATCCTCGACATATTCGCCGTCGATGAAGTGGGAGGCGGTGGGCTGGGCTTTGAGGGTCATGTTTCAGTCCTTTGAACGGCGGCCTCTCGGGAAAGCGGCGCAAGCAGTGAATTGATGTAGTCTTCCGTCAGCGCGATCGAAGCCTCGATGCTGATCGGCGCTGATCTCAGACTTTGACGGATATAGAGCCCGTCGATCATCGCGGCAGCGCCCTCGGCGATGCGTTCTGCGTCTTCGCGCGGGCACAGCGCCTTGAGGTTGGCAAGCAGGTTGGAGCGCAGCCGCCGTGCATAGATGACGAGGAAGCGGCGGGTCTCTTCGGACCGTTGCGCCTCGGCGTAGAAGGCAAGCCAGGCGGCAATCGTTTCCGGCGCGAATTGATCGGCGTGGAAGCTGACATGGATGACGGCGGACAGTTTTTCCCGCGGGGCCGTTGCCGTCTTCATCGCCGTCACCGTGCTGTCGCGCAGCCGCTGTAGGTGATGACGGACGGTCTCGATCAGCAACTGTTCCTTGCTGCCGAAGTAGTGATGCGCAAGCGCCGGGGAAACGCCGGCCTGCTTGGCGATTTCGGACATGGTGACGGTCAGCGAGCCATGATCGCCGATCACGCGCATCGCCGCATCCACTAGTGCCTTGCGGCGCACCGGTTCCATTCCGACTTTCGGCATCACTTACCCCTGAGATCGCAGCAGTGTATTTTTGATTGACTGATCAATCAATAAAAAAATCACTTGGCGGCCGAGTATGAGTTGAAAATCCACTACCCCTTTCCGAGTTGCATTTCTGTGCCATACTCTTAGGCAGGAGGAGGTACAGTCATGGTCAATGTTCTGGATGAGGTTCCCCCGTCTGCAATGCGAGACAAATGGGGGTGGTTTGTCGCACTCGGCGTGTTTTTGCTCATCTGTGGCGCGATCGCCTTCGGCAATCTTTTCGTCGCCACCGTCGCGTCGGTTTATTACGTCGGCATGCTGATGCTGATCGGCGGGATCATCCATCTGGCGCATGCCTTTCAGGTGCGGGGATGGGAGCATATCCTGTTCTGGATATTGAGCGGCCTGCTCTATACGCTCGCCGGTATTCTTGCCTTCGCCAATCCCTTGCTCGCGTCGGAAGCGCTGACGCTCTTTCTGGCCATCGCCTTGCTGATCGCCGGCACGTTTCGTGTCTGGGTCGGCCGTAAGCTGAAGCCGGAAAAGGGCTGGATCTGGATTGTCATCGGCGGCGTGGTCACGGCGCTTGCCGGCATTGCCGTTGCGCTCGGCTGGCCGGTCAACAGCCTCTGGGTTCTCGGCCTGTTTCTCGCGGTCGACCTGACATTTCAGGGCTGGACACTGATGGCTTTCGGCTTTGCGCTCAGGCGATAAAAGCGAGCCAAACCGGCGGTAACGGAATACGACTTTTTGACAACAGGCGTGAGCGGGATTACTCTCTGCGGGCTGTCATGCAGGATGACGCGGCGCCGGGAGAGGTGCCATTGTCCGGAGCGGAGGTGTCCATGGAGACACGTCCTGAAGGCTCCGGTTCCATATCCTGGAGCGGATCTCCAGCGAAGAATTCTGCCTAACAACGAAAAGGGAGGAATATCATGCCGATGGTAACGGTTTCCATCTCTCCGCTTCAGGCTGCCGGCATTCGAGCGGCCGTCGATACGGGTGCTTATGCATCGAGCAGCGAAGTCGTGCGCGAGGCTTTGCGCATGTGGGATGCCGCGCGCAAGCGTGGCGAGATTTGCGATGTGCCGCGTGCGGCCAATGATCCGGATGGTGTGGTGAAGAGCAGCCGGTGTGTCGCCGATATGTTCGCCGATTACGAGGCGGAAACACACCGGCATAACTGAGCGTCAAGGGCGTCGCGTCTTGCGAAGCCGGTTTCGCCGATCCCCGGATCGGGGCTGTTGCATTGATGGTTAACGTTCTTTTACCATTCACGAAACTTTCACATAGGGGAAAGGTTTCGTTGATGCTTGTGGCCCATCTTGGGCCGAAAACGCGCTAAATCCGAAGTTTACTCAAAAACTTAGATCAAAAATTCTTTAGTGGAGATTGGCATGTCCCTGACTGCCGCCGTTGAGCCTGGCGTATTGCGCCGGTATGCCAGCGACCAGATTGTCACGCTTGCCAAACTCGTGATCGAAAATGCCTTCCAGCCAATCGTCGAAGCCGGCACGGGCACGGTCTTCGGCTATGAAGCCCTAATGCGCGGGCAGGAGCGGATCGGTTTCGACAGCCCGATCGAAATTCTCGATGAGGCCGAGCGCACCGGCCAGCTCCTGGGGCTGGAGCAGATGGTGACCAGCCGCGCGCTGGCGAAATTCGCAACGCTCCCCAACGCTGGCACCGCGACCCTTTTCCTCAATCTCGATGTTCGCCTGATCCCGCAGGGTGACCTGCTGGTCGACGGTTTGCTACAGCATATGAGGAAGACCGGCATTGCGCCGTCCTCCATCTGCTTCGAACTCTCCGAGCGCTTCGACAATACCAGCGTGCCGGAGTTTTCCGATCTGGTCGCCAAGATGCGGGATGCCGGTTTCAAGCTGGCGATCGATGATTTTGGCGTCGGCCATGGCGAGATGAAGCTCCTGGCCGACTATCCCGTCGACTATCTCAAGATAGACCGGCATTTCGTCGCCAATGTCGATCGCAACGCCCGCAAGCGTCATATCTTAAGAAACATCGTCAATATCGCCCATGTCCTCGGCACCCGCGTCATTGCCGAGGGGATCGAGACCGAGGCGGAATTCCTGACCTGCCGCGAATTCGGCGTCGATCTCGTCCAGGGCTGGTTCATCGCCCGCCCGACGATGCTGGTCAACGAGCTGAAGCCCGCCTTTCCGCATCTGCAGGATCTCGGCAAGATGGCGCGCAACAGTCAATCTCTGGACGAAATTCTCATCCGCAAGCAGATCGAGGTTTTGCCGACCATCGGTGAGAACGACAGCATCGACAGCGTTTTCGAACTCTTCCGCCGCAATCCGCGTCGCGCCTATTTCCCCGTCGTCAACGCCAATGGCGAGCCACGCGGCATCATCCACGAGTACCAGCTCAAGGAATATATCTACCAGCCCTTCGGCCGCGACCTCCTGAAGAACAAAGTCTATGAGCGCTCGATCTCACATTTCGTCGAAATGGCGCCGATCGTCGGCCTGGATTCCGATGCCGACACGCTGATGGCGATCTTCGCCAATATGGACAGCAGCGATTGCCTGATCGTTACCGAGGGCACGCATTATGCCGGCATCGTCTCGGCCGCATCGCTGATCAAGGTCATCAACGAAAAGCAGCTCAAGGTCGCCCAGGATCAGAACCCGCTGACTGGCCTGCCGGGCAACCGCGCCATTCACGATTTCATGCAGAATGCCGGCCGCGATGGCGATGAGATCAGGCACTTCTGCTATTGCGACTTCGACAATTTCAAGCCGTTCAACGATGCCTATGGCTTCCATCTCGGCGATCACGCCATCTCGCTGTTCGCGGCGCTGATGCGGCGTTATTTCTTCGCCGAGCGCCAGTTCCTCGGTCATGTCGGTGGCGACGATTTTTTCATCGGCGTCTCCGGCTGGCCTGTGGAGGAACTGCGTGAAATCCTCGACAGGCTGCTTGCCGATTTCCACGCCGATGTTCTGGAATTCTATTCGGCTGAGGATCGCGCCGCCGGCCGTATCCGCGGCCACGACCGCAGCGGTGCCGAGGCCATGTTCCCGCTGATGCGCTGCTCCATCGGCATTCTCGAGCTGTCCCAAGGGCTGGTCATCGACGATATCAACCGCGTCAGCACCTCGATCGCCGGCATCAAGGCGCGAGCGAAGGAGAGCGAAATCGGCGTTTCGTTCCTGAGCCTGGGCGAGACGAATTGACGCCCTACCTTACCGGCTTCTTTTCAAGCGACATGCGCTAAACTATCTCCACTGCTTTACTGGGATGAGGAGAGTCGAGCCATGCGCTTGCCGTCTGAAATGCGTTTTGTGGATTTGCCGTCTTTCGGTGCCCCCGAGGTCATGACTATTGCCCGCAAGCCCCTGCCGGTGCTGAAAGACGGGGAGATCCTCGTTCGGGTCGAGGCTACCGGCGTCAACCGGCCGGATGTGGCGCAGCGGCAGGGTATCTATCCGCCGCCGAAGGATGCCAGCCCCATACTCGGACTGGAAGTTGCCGGTGAAGTCGTCGACGTCGCGCGCGGCGTCACGGAATTTGCCATCGGCAACAAGGTCTGCGGTCTCGCTAATGGCGGAGCCTATGCCGAATATTGTGCCATCCCGGCCAGCCAGGCATTGCGGTTTCCGAATGGCTATGACGCCGTTCGCGCGGCGGCGCTGCCGGAGACGTTCTTTACCGTCTGGGCCAACCTCTTCCAGATGGCGGGCCTCACCGAAGGCGAGAGCGTCCTGATCCATGGCGGCTCCAGCGGCATCGGCACCACGGCGATCCAGCTTGCTTACGCCTTCGGCGCCACGGTCTATGCCACCGCCGGCTCGAAGGAGAAATGCGAGGCCTGTGAAAAGCTCGGCGCGAAACGGGCGATCAACTATAAGGACGAAGACTTCGCCGAGGTGATCAAGGCGGAAACCGGTGATGGCGTCGATATCATCCTCGACATGATCGGAGCTGCCTATTTCGAAAAGAACCTCGCCTCGCTTGCCAAGGACGGTTGCCTGTCGATCATTGCCTTCCTTGGCGGCGCGGTGGCCGAAAAGGCCAACCTGCAGCCGATCATGGTCAAGCGCCTAACGGTGACGGGATCGACCATGCGACCGCGCACGGCGGAGGAAAAGCGCGCCATCCGCGACGATCTTCTCTCGCAGGTCTGGCCGCTGCTCGACGAGGGCAGGATTGCCCCCGTCATCTACAAGACCTTCGCCTTCGACGACGTCATCGACGCGCATCGGTTGATGGAGACCAGCAATCACATCGGCAAGATCATGCTGAAGCTGGCTTGAGGGTGAACGACATGGTGATGGCGACGAGGCCGGGCAGGGCCATCAGCGCATAGAGCCATGTCGCCGCCGACAGACTGCCGGCGATACCGCCGGGATGGGCAAGTCCGGCACTATTGACGATGACGCCCGCGAGTGCTGCGCCAAAGGCGCCGCCAAGCGACTGCACCATCGAGATGGCTGCCGAAGCCTTGTCCTGTTCTGTTTGGTCGGCAAGGCTGATGATCCTGGCGATCAGATGCCCCCAGCCGAGACCGACGCCAAAGCCCATCAAGAACATGGAGACGACGGCGGGCGCGAGCCAAAGGAGTTCGCCGGCCGGATTGTTCCTGGCGACAAAGGGAATGAGCGACGCGGTGGAGACGGTTTCAAGCACGCAGCCGATGATGATCGCAATGGCGGCCTGCCGTCCCGAAAACGAGGCGCTGAAGAAGGCGGCCACGGTCCAGCCGAGCGCCACCAGCGCGACGAGATAGCCGGAGGCGAGCGGCGCAACGCCGTGCAGGTTTTGCAGGAAATAAGGAATGTAGATATCGCTCGTCAGCACCAGCATCATGGTGAACATCATCAGATAGTGCCGGGAGATTGGCTTGGCGAGGATGACGGCGCCCTTCGGCAGGAGCGTGGTTTGCCCCTTGCGTTCGAAGATCAACATTGCCGCGATGAAAGCGACGGATAGGCCGATCAGCAGGATCTTGTAGGATCCATGATCGCTTGTGCTCGCAAAACTCGTCAGCAGGACCGCGGTGAGCAGAAGCGCGATCTGAACCAGAGGCGTTTTCCCCTCCGCGCGATCGTCCTTGACCTTCGGCAGCAGCCAACGTGCGGACAGGGCCATGAGGCCGGCCACGGGCACGAGAATAACGAAGGCCTCGCGCCATGCGTGACCGGCGGAGAACATCCCGCCCAGCGTCGGCCCGAGCACAGTGGCGACGCCCCATATTGCGGCGTAAAGCGTGGAAGCCTTGCGCCACATCGGTTCGGGGTAAACGAAGCGAATGAAGGCATAGGCGAGGCCCGCAAGCATGCCGACGCCGTAACCTTGTACGGCGCGGCCGGCCAGCACGACATGCATCGTCGGTGCTATGGCGCAGATCAGGTTTCCGGCGCCGAATATCAGCGCCGCCGCGACATAGACTGCGCGCAGGCCCATGCCTCTCGGTCGCGTCGCAACCGTGATCGAGCCGAGTACGCCGGCCGCGACGAAAAGCGTCGTCATCCAGGAAAACAGCTCGATGCCGCCAATATCGCGAACGATTGATGGAGCGAGCGTCGCGGTGATGTAGGATTCGACCGCGTAGAGCGTGACGCCGCCGCCGAGCATCAGTGTCGCGGGCAGGAGACGGGGTGAGAAGAGGGTGAAAATGGAGTCGGAGTGGGACGTATCTGCGTGGTCGATGCTGGACATCGGATGATCCTCGGTATTTTCCCTAGCGAATAATTATTTTCCAAGTTATAAATTGGAAAATTACATCGTCGTGGAATTAAAACAAGAGAAAACTTGGAAAAATGCGTCAGTCGCCCGTCAACCGAATCCTGATCCTGTTGAAAACCGATGGCCCGCAGCTCGCCACGACGCTCGGCAGCGCGCTCGGCATCTCGTCGGAAGCGGTGCGCCAGCAATTGACGAAGATGGCGGAGGAGGGGTTGGTCGAACCCGTGACGGAGGCGGCATCGGGCAGGGGGCGACCACGGCAGCTCTGGCATCTGACGGCTGCCGGCAACCGTCAGTTTCCCGACGGCCATGCTGACCTGACCGCGACGCTTCTGGCGACCATGGCCGACCAGCTAGGGCAAGGGGCGGTCGACGCGGTGATTTCCGCCCGTGAGGTGGAGACGCTGAAGCGTTACCGCAGCGAAATCGATATCGGCTCCGATCTCCCCTCGCGCGTTGCCACGCTTGCGGCCATCCGCACGCGCGAAGGCTACATGGCCGATCATTGGCTGGAGGAGGACGGCTCCGTCATGCTGGTGGAAAACCACTGCCCCATCTGCGCCGCCGCAAGCGTCTGCGCCGGCTTCTGCCGGTCGGAGCTTGAGACGTTTCGCGCGGCACTAGCGGCAAGCGTGGAGCGGGAAGAGCATATTCTGCTCGGGGCGCGGCGTTGTGCCTATCGGATAAGGGTGGCATCAAGCGGGATCAGCTGAGCCTGGAAAGTCGGCATAGTTGAGCGGATACCGTCTGGCGCTGTAGACCCGAAGTATCCAAATGGTTTGATCGCGGACAATGTAGGGGACTATGAATCCATATCGAGGCTCGACGAGCTCTCGAATATCCTCGCGTATTGTCGGGCGACCCGAATTCGGCTGCTGTTTCAGTGATTGTATCGCGGCAGCGAGACGTTTGGATACGTTGCCATATCCCTGTGGGCTCAACGGTCTCAGCCAGTGCTTGAGTTCCTACAGATCGTGCATAGCGTCGCGGGAAAAGCGAATATCCATGAGTGAAGCTATTGCTTGCGCAAGAGCGAAGGCTGCGGCAACTCCGCATCCTCTCCCCAACTCTCGAGCCATGCCAGGATATCATCGCCGGCATAACCCAGGCCGTCATCGACATCTTTCAACGCGGCATCCATATCCAGCTGCCAGCGCGCCTGATTGCGAAGGTACGTTTCCACTGCGTCCGTTACAATATCCGTGCGCGAGCGACCGGTCTGCACCGCAAGGTCATCGACCTGGGACTGCAATTCATTTGGAAAATCGATATGCATGGTTCGCGCCGATTGCGGCATGGACTTCTCCAGATCAGCTGTGCTCATGATAATAGCACGAACCAGTCGGAGGACCAGATTCCTTTTCAGGCTTACGCCTCAACTTCCCATGCCGGTTGGCAACCCTCCCGGCAGCGGCTAACAATACCTCATCCCGCAAATCAAAGAGCGCTTTCCATCATGTCCAATCCCGTCTGCGTCGAAGTCACCCGTGGAAATCTTGTTGAAAGCCGTCATCGCGGATCGGTCGCGGTGGTCGATGGTGACGGGAAGTTGGTTTTCTCGCTTGGCGATATCGAACGCGGCGTATTTCCGCGCTCCGCCTGCAAGGCGATGCAGGCTTTGCCGCTGGTCGAGAGCGGCGCGGCGGATGCCTATGGCTTTGGCGATAAGGAGCTGGCGCTGGCCTGTTCTTCGCACAATGGCGAGGACGAGCATGTGGCGCTGGCCGCGTCCATGCTTGCGCGGGCTGGTCGTGACGTCGCCACGCTCGAATGCGGCGCGCATTGGTCCTTCGACCAGAAGACGATCATCCATCAGGCGCGCACCCTCGACAAGCCGACGGCGCTTCACAACAACTGTTCGGGCAAGCATTCCGGCTTCATCTGCGCCTGCTCTCATCAGGATATCGATCCCAAGGGCTATGTCGGCTACGATCATCCACTGCAGCAGCAGATCCGTGCGACGATGCAGAGCCTGACGGGTACGCCGCTCGGCCACGACAATTGCGGCATCGACGGCTGCGCCATCCCGAGCTACGCCGTGCCGCTCAAGAGCCTGGCGCATGGCTTTGCCAAAATGGCGAGCGGTAACGGACTGGAGCCGCTACGCGCCAAGGCTTCCCGCCGCCTGATCGACGCCTGCATGGCCGAGCCCTTCTATGTCGCCGGCACCGACCGTGCCTGCACAAAGCTGATGCAGATCGCTCCCGGCAAGATTTTCGCCAAGACCGGTGCCGAGGGTGTCTTCTGCGCGGCGATCCCCGAGCAGGGCATTGCCATCGCAGTCAAATGCGATGACGGCACCACCCGCGCCGCCGAAGCGATGGTGGCCGCGACGCTCGCCCGCTTCTTCGAAAAGGACAGTGATATCAATGCCAGGCTGATGGCCATGGCCAACAAGGCGCTCAAAAACTGGAACCTCATTCATGTTGGCGATATCAGGGCGACGGCGGTGCTGACTGCTTGATAAAGTTCTATGCGAAGCGGATATTCACTCCGGCGTCTCGATAGGGTGCCAGACTTCCCTCGGTAATGCCTGACGGCACGATCATGCCCGAAACCGCCGTGATGGGCAGGATGTGGCAGGGCGAGGCGGCATCCAGCTTCTCCTGCGTCGCCAGCACATAGGTTTCCGCCGAGCATTGGGCAATATGCCGCTTAATGGCGGCCTCCTCGAAGTCCCCGGTCGAGAGCCCGCGGGCAGGGTGAATGGCGGTGACGCCGAGGAAGAAGATGTCCGGTCGCAGCAGCGAGATCGCAGCCATTGCCACGGCTCCCGTCGCCACCATCGAATGCTTGTAGAGCTTGCCGCCGATCAGGATGACGTCGGCCGTGGGGTGATGCTCCAATTCGCCTGCGATCGTCGGGCTGTGGGTGACAATGGTGAAGGCAAAGTCCCTGGGAAGATGGCGCGCGATCTCCGCATTTGTCGTGCCGCCGTCGAGGAGCACGGTCTGCCCCGGCCGAACCATCCCCGCCGCATAAGCTCCGAGTTGACGCTTCACCTCCGACGATACGCTTTGCCGCGCTGAAAAATCCGGGAGCTCCGGTGAGAGCGGCAGCGCGCCGCCATGCACGCGCTTCAGCAGCTTTTCCGCCGCCATCTCTCGAAGATCCCGGCGAATCGTATCTTCTGACAGGCCGAGATCGTCGGCGACCGCCTTGGCGATCACCTGGCCGTCGCGGCGCAGGATATCGAGGATGAGGGTCTTTCGCTGACTGGTGAGCATGTTGCCTGCTTTTGCACGATAATTCATGATACATCGTGAATTTATCAGAAATGAGTCGACAATCAAGAAATTTAATGCATTTTCGTGCAAATTCCTGCAAGAGGCAGGAGTAAGAGGAGATGTGACATGTTGATCCTGATTGCCGGACCCTATCGCTCCGGAACCGGAGACGATCCCCGGAAGATGGCAGAAAATCTCAAGCGGCTGGAGGAGCCGTCCCATGCGCTGTTCAGGGCAGGGCACCTGCCGATGATCGGTGAATGGGTCGCCCTGCCGGTCTGGCACGCCGCCGGCGGCAAGAGCATCGGCGATGATCTCTATGAAGAGATTTTCCACCCGACCGCCCATCGGCTGCTGCAACTTTGCGAGGGTGTTCTGAGGTTGCCGGGCGACTCCAAGGGTGCTGACAACGATGTTCGCATCGCCCGCGAGCGCGGCATTCCCGTCTGGCATCGGCTGGAGGATGTGCCCGGCTGCGCATGAAGGCATGCCGCCGCCCCTCCCTGCGACGCACTGGCGCGGGAGGGGCGACCCAATGACCTTTGCGCTGGAATATGCTTTCGCCCAAATCCAAACCGGCTATAGTTCGCGCAGTCTTCAACGAAGCGGAAATCGACACCATGCTGAATTTGTATTTTGCGTCGGGAACCTGTGCGCTCGCAAGCCTGATCGCGCTTGAAGAATCCGGTCTTGGCTACGAAGCCAAGCCCGTCAGCTTCGCCCAGGGCGAGCAGCGTTCGCCGGAGTATCTGGCGATCAATCCCAAGGGCCGCGTTCCCGCGCTGATCACCGACAAGGGTGTCCTCACCGAGAACGTGGCGATCCTCGCCTATGTCGCCCAGATCGCCCCGCAGGCAAAGCTGGCGCCGCTCGACGATCCCTTCGAATTCGCCCGCATGCAGGCGTTCAACAGCTATCTCGCATCGACGGTGCATACCAATCACGCTCACAAGATGCGTGGCCATCGCTGGACCGACGATGCCTCAGCGATTGAGGCGATGAAAGCCAAGGTGCCGCAGACCATGGGCGAAAGCTTTGCGCTGATCGAAGAGACGATGCTGGAAGGTCCATGGGTGATGGGCGAGCAATATACCGTCGCCGACGGCTATCTCTTCACCCTGACACGGTGGCTTCCCGGCGACGGCGTCGATCTGGCCCGTTTCGAAAAGGTCAGCGCTCATCACGCGCGCATGCTGGAACGCCCGGCCGTGCAAAGGGCACTGGCTGCGCAGCAGGCTTAATCAGACGGCGTCAAAGGTAGCCCGCAGCTTTTTCGGCGCGCGGAACCGGTCGATGGGCAGGGACATCGCGACGGTTTCGCCGTTCGATTTCATGCCGTGCTCGTCAGCGCCGCATTTCTTTACGCGCATTCATTCGAACAGGCTTCCCGTCTTTCCATCTGCCGCCCCAGATTTTCCGGCATGAGTGGCAGATCGGCCAGTTCTTCCAGCGACATGGTTTCCAGCATTGGATGGCTGAGTGGGTCATCTTCCCGCCCTCGATCTTCCTCCAGCAGGTGATTGAAGAAAAGCTTCAGTATCGACATGACATGCCTCCTTGCTCTCCGGCTGTGGCGCGCCTCACGGCGGGTCAATCAGCGGGACGGTGGCGGTTTCCGTAGGTATGCTGCAATGATCGCGCGAATTTCGCACTATTACAATTGAGAATGCCAGGATGCTGATATAGATATTCTATATGAGAAATCTCAACAGCGTTCATCTGAACGGGCTTCGAGCCCTGGAGGCGGTCGGCCGGCTTGGGTCGTTGCAGGCGGCGGCTGACGAGCTTGGCGTCACCATCGGCGCGGTCAGCCAGCAGGTCATCAAGGCCGAGGCGCAACTGGGCCGGCCGGTCTTCGAGCGTACGCCGAAGGGCATGGCGGTGACAGAGGCGGGTATCGCGGTGCTGGCGCGGCTTCGCGAGGGGTTTCAGGCGTTGTCGGCGGCAGTGACCGTGGCGCAATATCGCGACGACAATATTCTCACCATCTCGGTTGCGCCGGTTCTCGCCGCTCGCTGGCTGGTGTTCCGGCTTGACCGGTTCGCCAAGCGTTATCCGGATATCCGCCTGCGCATCGATGCCACCACCCAACTGGTCAATCCGGCGACGTCGGATGTCGATATCGGCATCCGCGTCGGCAGCGGACATTGGCCGGGCGTCAAATCCGAGCTGCTACTGGCGCAGGAAGTGTTTCCCGTCGTCACGCCGCAGATCGCCGCCACGCTCAAGGAGCCCGCCGATCTGCTGAAGGTGCCCGCAATCATCGACGGACACGCCATGTTCACGTGGGATGTCTGGCTAAGCGAGGTTGGCCTCTCGGGCGAGAGCATGGAAACGCGCCATATCTTCAACGATGCTTCGCTCTGTCTCGATGCCGCCATGGCCGGCCAGGGTGTAATGCTCGCCTGGCAGACGCTGGCGGTACATGCTCTGGAACACAAAAGCCTCGTCGATCCCTTCGGCATCCGCGCCAAAACAGGCTTCGGCCACTATTTTATCACGTCCGAAGGTGCGCGCGAGGCCAAGAAGGTGACCGCCTTCAAGGCCTGGATGCGCGAGGAGATGGAAGTGAGTATGCGGCTCTTCCAGTAAGTTGGTCTCAGGCCGGCTCCTTGCCGCGCGCAGCCTGCATCGCCTTGTAGCCGGCGCGCGACTGGCAGCGCTCGATCCAGACCTTCACCTTCGGATGGCTGTCGAACAGCGCTTGTTCCGTCTGCGCATAGCGAAGGACCTCGGCGGCGTTGAGATCGGCGACGGTGAAGCGGTTGCCGGCGATATAATCCTGATTCTGAAGATGCTGCTCCAGCACATCCAGCGGCTTCTTCATCGAACGGCAGGCAACCGCGATCCCGGCCTTGCCGGCCTCACTGTTTTCCAGACCATTATCGTAGATCCTGACAAGCGCGATGGAATAGGGCTCCACCTCGGTTGCCGCCCACATGGTCCACATCAACAGCTGCCCTTCCTCCTCCACCGTCTTGCCGGCGAGCGGACCGCCATATTTGCGGGCGAGATAGAGATTGATCGCCAGGGATTCGTTCATGACGAGATCGCCGTCCTTGATGCTCGGGATCATCGCCATGGGGTTCACGGCCAGGAATTCCGGCGACAGCGTGTTGAGCGGCGCATCGGGGCTCAAGGGGTTATCCAGCCGGCGGGCCTGCACGACCGGCACGGACTTGAATTCGATGCCGAGTTCTTCCGCCATCCAGTAATTGCGCGATGCACGCGAGCGATAGACGCCATAGATTGTCAGCATGTTCCGTCTCCGACGTTTTCGAGTCGAGCGAGGGTATTGGCAGCTATTGGCGAAAGGAAGGGGTGTCCACTGATATCTGGATGAAAGCTTTTGATGGGTGCGCGGGGCTAAGCACGAAAATATCCACAGAAAGCCCGGAATCTTTGCGAATCATGCTGTCTCGCCACCTCCTTTGTTCGGAAATTAGCGTGCGTGCATGTTAGATTTCGAGTCGTGGTTTTCATCGGGTGCGATAGGAGGCATTCGGCGAAAAAGTCCATGCACAATTGGTGACTGCGATCTCGGGAGGAGAGCAGATGCTGGCGACGAGCGTATCGCTTGACGACAAATATACCGCAGACGAAGGCCGCGTCTTCATGACCGGCTTGCAGACGCTGGTGCGTCTGCCGATGACCCAGATGCTGCGAGACCGCGCCGCCGGTCTCAACACCGCCGCTTTCATATCCGGTTATCGCGGCTCGCCGCTCGGCGGCTACGATCAGCAGCTTCTGAAAGCCAAGACATATCTCGACGCGCACGACGTCACCTTCCAGCCCGGCATCAATGAAGACCTCGCCGCCACCGCCGTCTGGGGCACGCAACAGGTCGGCCTGTCGCCCGGCGTGCGCAAGGATGGTGTGCTCGGCATCTGGTACGGCAAAGGCCCCGGTGTCGATCGCTCGGGCGACGTGTTGAAACATGCCAACGCCGCCGGGACTTCGAAGCATGGCGGCGTCCTCTGTTTCGCCGGCGACGATCATTCCGCCAAATCTTCCACCATTCCGCACCAGACCGACCATGATTTCATGTCGGCCGTCATCCCGGTCCTCTATCCCTCTTCCATTCACGAATTCCTCGAATACGGCCTGCTCGGCATCGCCATGTCGCGCTATTCCGGCTGCTGGGTCGGCATGAAGTTCATCGCCGACACCATCGAGACGACGGCTGCCGTCGATCTCTCCGGCGAAAGGCGACAATTCGTGTTGCCGACAGATTTCGAGCTGCCGCCCGGCGGCCTGAACCTACGCTGGCCCGATCCGCCGCTGGTGCAGGACGATCGATTGCAGACCTACAAGGCCTATGCGGCCATCGCCTTTGCCCGCGCCAATCGCGTCGATGAAGTCACGCATGACGTGCCCAACGCCCGCTTCGGCATCATCTCCTCCGGCAAGGCCTATGAGGACGTGCTGCAGGCACTGCGAGAGCTGGAGATCGGCCCGAGGGAAATGGCCGCCATCGGCCTGCGCATCCTGAAGGTCCGCATGCCCTGGCCGCTGGAGCCGGAGGCCGTCAGGCATTTCTCCGAGGGGCTGGACGAGGTGCTGGTGATCGAGGAACGGCGCGAGATCATCGAAAACCAGATCAAGCAGCAGCTCTTCAACTGGCGCTCCGATGTGCGCCCGCGCATCGTCGGCAAGTTCGACGAGCACGACAAGCCCTATCTCAGCCTGTCGGCGGCGCTGACCGTCGGCTCGGTGGCTCGCGCCATTGCCGGCCGCATCGTCAAGCTCGATCTCGATTCCTCATTGCATGATCGCATCGCCGCCAAGCTCACCTATCTCGCCGAGCGCGGGCAGATCAGCCGCACCCATGTTGCGCCGGTGAACCGCACGCCGTTTTTCTGCTCCGGCTGTCCGCACAATACCTCGACCCGCGTCCCAGAGGGCAGCCGCGCCATGGCCGGCATCGGTTGCCACTACATGGTCACCTGGATGGACCGCAAGACCGAGACCTTCACGCAGATGGGCGGCGAAGGCGTGCCGTGGACGGCAATCGCCCGCTATACCGACGAGAAGCACATGTTCGCCAATCTTGGCGATGGCACCTATTTCCATTCCGGCATTCTCGCCATCCGCCAGTCCGTCGCCGCCAAGGTCAATATCACCTACAAGCTACTCTATAACGACGCCGTCGCCATGACCGGCGGTCAACCGATCGACGGCTATCTGACGCCGGAACTCGTCACCCGCCAGCTGCACGGCGAAGGTGTTAAGCCGATCTATCTGCTCTCGGAAAGTCCGGAGGCCTATTCGGCATCGGATCTGGCTCCCGGCGTCAAGGTCCTGCATCGCGACAATATCGATCAGGTCATGCTGACGCTGCGCGAGACCGAGGGCTGCTCGGCCATCGTCTATGTCCAGACCTGCGCCGCGGAAAAGCGCCGCCGTCGCAGCCGCGGTCTGCTCGAAGACCCGGCCAAGCGCGTCTTCATCAATCCTGCCGTCTGCGAAGGCTGCGGCGATTGCTCGGTGCAGTCCAACTGCATTTCCGTCGAGCCGCTGGAGACCGAATTCGGCCGCAAGCGGCAGATCAACCAGTCGAGCTGCAACAAGGACTTCTCCTGCGTGAAGGGCTTCTGCCCCTCCTTCGTCACCGTCCACGGCGGCAAGCGCCGCAAGCGCAAGGCGCTGGAACATGCCGATGTTGAGGTGCCGATGCCGGAAGTCCCGGCTCTCGGCGAGCGTCCCTGGAACATCGCCATCGCCGGCGTCGGCGGCACCGGTATTTTGACCATCGGCGCCATCCTCGGTATGGCCGCGCATCTCGACGGCAAGGTGCCGATGATCCTCGATATGGCGGGTCTCGCGCAAAAAGGCGGGGCTGTCATGAGCCATCTGCGCATCGGCCACAATCAGGCCGACGTCACCTCGTCGCGCATCGTCAACGGCGGCGCCGACCTGTTGCTTTCCGCCGACGAAGTGGTCGGCGCGTCGAAGGATGCGATCACGCTCTGCTCTTCCGCCCGCACCACCGCCATCGTCAACACCGGCCTGATGCCGGTTGCAGATTTTGTCCGCAATCGCGATTTCGATTTCAAGGTCGGTTCGGTGCAGCACGCCATTGCCAAGACCGTCTCCGACAAATCCGTCTTCCTGGATTTCGGCCATGTCGCGAGCGAAGTCACCGGCGATGCCATGTCGACCAATATCCTGCTCACCGGCTTTGCCTGGCAACGCGGTCTTCTGCCGCTGTCGCTGGAAGCCATCGAGAAGGCGATCGAGCTCAATGGTGTGGCGGTCAAGGCCAGCCTCTCCGCCTTCCATTGGGGCCGGCTGCTGGCGCATGATCCGCAAGCCGTGCATGAGATGATGACCGAGCCGGATGCGAAAAAGACGCTAGTGGAGATGAGCCTCGGCGAGCTCATCACCCACCGCAAGACGCATCTGACCGCCTACCAGAATGCCGCTCTTGCCGACCGTTATGTCGCTTTCGTCACGCGCGCTTCGGCAGCAGCCGCCAAAGCCCAGCTTTCCGACAAGGTGCCCTTCGCCGTTGCCGTCACCTATGCGCGGGTGCTGGCCTATAAGGACGAATATGAGGTAGCGCGGCTTTTGAGCGATCCTGCCTTCGAGGCGCATTTGCGCGATGAGATGGAAGGCGATTTCAAACTGGCCCTCAATCTCGCCCCGCCGATGCTTGCCGGCAAGGATCCGAACGGACGGCCCAGGAAGCGTGAATTCGGACCCTGGATCTTGCCGGTCCTACGGTGGCTCGCGCCGATGAAACGGCTGCGCGGCACCGCCTTCGATCCCTTCGGCTATATGGCCGAACGTCGGCTCGAGCGTCGGTTGATTGGCGAATATGAAGCAATCGCCGAGCGTGTCCTCAGCCGCCTGCGTGCGGACAATGAGACGGAGGCCCTTGCTATTCTGTCATTGTTCGATGAGATCAGAGGCTACGGACCGGTGAAGGAAGAGGCCGCCCGGAAGGTCATGGCGCGGATCGCCGAGAAGCTCAAGACTTATGAAATGCCGCAGGAGAAGCAGCACGTTCCCGCCGACGCGGCGTGATGTTCAGGAGAGAAGCGGGAGGAGAACGCCATGTATGAGGGGGGATTGAATTTCGCGCTCGGCGAGGAGATCGAGGCACTGCGCGACAGCGTGCGCCGTTTTGCCGACCGCCGTATCGCGCCGCTTGCCGACGAGATCGATCGCAACAATGGCTTTCCGATGCATCTGTGGCAGGAGATGGGGGAGCTGGGCCTGCTCGGTATCACCGCCGATGATGCCTATGGCGGCGCCGGCCTCGGCTATCTCGCGCACACGGTCGCCATGGAAGAAATCAGCCGCGCCTCGGCCTCGGTCGGCCTCAGCTACGGCGCCCATTCCAATCTCTGCGTCAACCAGATCAATCGTAACGGGAGCGAGGCGCAAAAGGCGCGCTACCTGCCGAAGCTGATTTCCGGCGAGCATGTAGGCGCGCTCGCCATGTCCGAGCCGGGCGCTGGCTCCGATGTCGTCTCGATGAAACTGCAGGCTGAAAAGCGCGGTGACCGCTATATTTTGAATGGCAGCAAGATGTGGATCACCAACGGCCCGGATGCCGAAGTGCTGGTCGTCTACGCTAAGACCACGCCGGATGCCGGCCCGCGCGGCATCACCGCTTTTCTGGTCGAGAAAGGGTTCGAGGGTTTCTCCGTCGGCCAGAAGCTCGACAAGCTCGGCATGCGCGGCTCCAACACCTCGGAGCTGATTTTTATCGACTGCGAAGTCCCGGCGGAGAATGTGCTGGGTCAGGTCGATGGCGCCGCCCGCGTGCTGATGTCCGGTCTCGATTATGAGCGCGTCGTCCTCTCTGGCGGCCCGCTCGGCATCATGGCCGCCTGCATGGACGTCGTGCTGCCCTATCTGCACGAGCGCAAGCAGTTCGGCCAGCCGATCGGCGAATTCCAACTGATGCAGGGCAAGCTTGCCGACATGTATGTGACGATGAATGCCGCCCGCGCCTATGTCTATGCGGTCGCCGCCGCCTGCGATCGCGGCGAAACGACCCGCAAGGACGCCGCCGGCTGCATTCTTTACGCCGCCGAAAAGGCGACCGCGCTGGCGCTCGAATGCATCCAGGCGCTCGGCGGCAACGGTTACACCAACGATTACCCCGCCGGACGGCTGCTGCGCGACGCCAAGCTCTATGAGATCGGCGCCGGCACCTCCGAAATCCGCCGCATGCTGATCGGGCGGGAGCTGTTTGCCGAGACCATTTGACTTCAAGATTTCACCCCAGCACTTTGGTGATGCCGCATGACCGTCCTGAAATCAGAGATCTCCACCCATTCGGACCGGTTCAGGGACAATCGCGCCGCGATGCTGGAGGCGATCGGAGTGGCCGAGGCGGCAGCCTTGCGGGCAGCGGAAGGTGGCGGCGCGCAGGCGCGTGAGCGGCATGTCGGTCGCGGCAAGATGTTGCCGCGCGATCGGGTGGCGGGACTGATCGATCCGGTGACGCCCTTTCTCGAAATCGGCGCGACGGCGGCACATGGCCTCTATGGCGATGAAGCGCCGGGCGCCGGGCTGATCACCGGCGTTGGCCGCGTTTCCGGCCGTGATTGTATGATCGTCTGCAACGATGCCACGGTCAAAGGCGGCACCTATTATCCGGTCACGGTGAAAAAACATCTGAGGGCGCAGGAGATCGCGGCGGAAAACAATCTGCCCTGCCTCTATCTTGTCGATTCCGGTGGCGCCAATCTGCCGAACCAGGACGAGGTTTTTCCGGACCGCGATCACTTCGGCCGTATTTTCTACAATCAGGCCAATATGTCGGCGGCGGGCATTCCGCAGATCGCCGTGGTCATGGGGTCCTGCACGGCGGGTGGCGCCTATGTGCCCGCGATGTCCGACGAAACCATCATCGTCGAGGGGCAGGGAACGATCTTTCTCGCAGGCCCGCCTTTGGTCAAAGCCGCGACCGGTGAGGTGGTATCGGCCGAAGACCTGGGCGGCGGCGATGTGCACACGCGTCTCTCCGGTGTTGCCGATCATCTGGCGCGTGACGATGCCCATGCGCTCGCCTTGGCGCGGCAAGCAGTCGCCAATCTCAATCGCCACAAGCCGGTGACGGTCGAACTGCGCGCACCGGAGCCACCACTCTATGACCCGGAAGAAATCCTCGGCATCGTGCCCTCCGATCTGCGCACGCCCTATGATGTCCGCGAGGTCATCGCCCGCGTCGTCGACGGCTCCCGCTTCGATGAATTCAAGGCGCGTTATGGCGCGACGCTGGTCTGCGGCTTCGCTCATGTCCACGGTATTCCGGTCGGCATTATCGCCAACAATGGCGTACTGTT
Organism: Martinezella rhizogenes; assembly: GCF_000799715.1. GTDB lineage: Bacteria > Pseudomonadota > Alphaproteobacteria > Rhizobiales > Rhizobiaceae > Rhizobium > Rhizobium rhizogenes_C. The sequence continues at coordinate 113,102 of NZ_JUHG01000016.1, read as the reverse complement.
TTCGGAATCGGCGCTGAAGGGTGCGCATTTCGTCGAGCTTTGCTCGCAGCGCAAGATCCCGCTGGTCTTCCTGCAAAACATCACCGGCTTCATGGTCGGCCGAAAATACGAGACCGAGGGCATCGCCAAGCACGGCGCCAAGCTGGTGACGGCGGTGGCGACGACCAAGGTGCCGAAGATCACCATGCTGATCGGCGGCTCCTTCGGCGCGGGTAATTACGGCATGTCCGGTCGCGCCTATTCGCCGCGCTTTCTCTGGACCTGGCCGAACAGCCGCATCTCCGTCATGGGTGGAGAGCAGGCTGCCGGTGTACTTGCGACCGTACGCGGCGAAGCGTTAGCACGTGCCGGCAAGCCCTGGACGAAAGAAGAGGAGGCGGCCTTCAAGGCGCCGACGCTAAAGATGTTCGAAACCCAGAGCCACCCGCTCTATGCCTCGGCCCGCCTTTGGGACGACGGCGTCATCGACCCGCGCAAGAGCCGCGATGTGCTGGCGCTATCGCTGTCGGCCGCGCTCAACGCGCCGATCGAAGACACACGCTTTGGCTTGTTCAGGATGTGAGGAGATTGAGATGAAACGCGACGCTATTAATGCCAAGAACGCCCCCCAGCCGCGCGGCGGCTACGCCCAGGCGGTGAAGCTCGAGAATTTCCAGAAACTGCTGTTCGTCAGCGGCCAGATTCCGACGACCGCCGACGATGCGCTTCCCGAGGGGTTTCAGGCGCAGGCCCGGCAGGTCTGGCTCAATGTCGATGCCCAGCTCAAGGCCGCCGGCATGGGCAAGACCGATATCGTCAAGGTCACCACCTATCTCGTCGATCGTCACCACACGCTCGAGAACCGCGAGATCCGCAGCGAATATCTGGGCTCGCTTGCTCCGGCGATGACGGTGGTGATCGCTGGCATTTTCGACACCGCATGGCTGCTCGAAGTCGAGGTCATTGCCGCGCAATAGGATCTGTTGATGTTTTCGAAGATATTGATCGCCAATCGCGGAGAAATCGCCTGCCGGATCATCCGGACGGCAAGGCGCATGGGCATCCGCACGGTCGCCGTTTATTCCGACGCCGATGTCGGTGCTCTGCATGTGGCGCTTGCCGATGAAGCGATCCATATCGGGGCGTCCACCGCCAGCGAGAGCTATCTTTCGAAGGAGCGGATCATCGCGGCCGCACAGCGATCCGGCGCTGAAGCCATCCATCCGGGCTATGGCTTTCTTTCGGAAAATGCCGATTTCGCCGAGGCCATTGAAGCGGCCGGACTGACCTTCATCGGCCCATCGCCCGCTTCCATCCGGGCCATGGGCCTCAAGGATGCGGCCAAGGCGCTCATGGAGAAAGCCGGTGTGCCGGTCGTCCCCGGCTATCACGGCGACAAGCAGGATGCGGGCTTTCTCGCCAAGCGGGCGGCGGAGATCGGCTTTCCAGTCCTGATCAAGGCGCGGGCTGGCGGCGGCGGCAAGGGCATGCGCCGCGTCGACCGGCCGGAGGATTTCGCGGCGGCGTTGGAGGCGGCAAGGCGCGAGGCGAAATCGGCTTTTGGCGATGACGCCGTGCTGATCGAGAAATATCTAATCCAGCCCCGTCACATCGAAATCCAGGTGTTCGGTGACAGCCAAGGCAATGTCGTGCATCTCTTCGAGCGCGATTGCTCACTTCAGCGGCGGCACCAGAAGGTGATCGAGGAGGCGCCGGCCCCCGGCATGACAGCGGAGATGCGCAGTGCCATGGGCGAAGCCGCGGTGCGGGCGGCGCGCGCCATCGACTATCGCGGCGCCGGTACCGTCGAATTCATCGCCGATGTCTCGCAGGGCCTATTGCCGGACCGGTTCTTCTTCATGGAGATGAATACGCGCTTGCAGGTCGAGCACCCCGTCACCGAGGCGATTGCAGGCGTCGACTTGGCGGAGTGGCAATTGCGGGTCGCCAGCGGCGAGCCCTTGCCGAAGACGCAAGCCGAACTGGCGATAGACGGCTGGGCCTTCGAGGCACGGCTTTACGCCGAGGATCCGTCGCGCGGTTTCTTACCGGCGACAGGCACACTGGCGCATCTGAGATTTCCCGAGGGCGATGCCCGCATCGATGCTGGGGTGCGCCAGGGCGACAGCATCACGCCATACTACGATCCGCTGATCGCCAAGCTTATCGTCCACGCTCCGACCCGCGAGGCGGCACTCGGCAAGCTGACGCGGGCGCTGCGGGATACGCAGGTGGCGGGGACGGCGAGCAATCTCGATTTCCTGATCCGCCTGAGCGAACAACCGGATTTCGTCGCCGGCCATCCGGATACGGGCCTGATCGACCGCGAGGTGGAGGCGTTGACGTCGGTGCAGCCGCCTGACGATATTGCGCTCGCCATTGCCGCCATCGTCGAGGTGGGTGGTCTGACGCGCTCCTTGAGCGATGACCCTTGGGCGTCGCTTGGCGCATGGCAGCTTTGGGGCGAGGCAAGCCGTCCCGTCGTTTTGCATCATGGCGGCGGTCAAACGAGTTGCCGCGTGATTGCGAAAGGATGGGATCTCTTCTCGGTACATGTCGATGATCGTTCTGTCGCCGTTCGTCTTGTCGATCGTGGTGACGATATTTGCCGAGTGGAGATCGATGGCCGGCAAATGAGCGCCACCGTCTTCCGGGCGCCACACGGCATGACGCTTTTCCTCGATGGCCGCACCCATCATTTCCATTGGCCCGATCCGCTGGACGGTGGGGCGGAAGAGGCGGCCGGCGGCGACCGGCTGATTGCGCCGATGCCCGGCCTCGTCAAGATCGTCCGGGTGCGGGAAGGCGACGTTGTGGCGAAGGGCCAGGCGTTGATCGTCATGGAGGCCATGAAGATGGAGCTGACGCTGGCCGCGACACGCGATGGCGTGGTGGAAAGCCTGAATGTCGGCGAAGGCGACCAGACCAGCGAAAGCGCGGTGCTGCTGTCGCTCCGTCCGGAGGATACGCAATGATCGATCGTGCTCCCAACCATGTCACCATCGTCGAAATGGCGCCACGAGACGGCTTGCAGAACGAAGAGCGGCAGATCGAGACGCAGGACAAGATCAAACTGGTGGATCTGCTCTCCGACTGCGGCTTCGAGCGCATCGAGGTTACCAGTTTCGTCAGCCCGAAATGGGTGCCACAGCTTGCCGATGCCGCCGAGGTCATGGCCGGGATCAAACGCAGGCCTGATATCAAATACGTGGTGCTGACGCCGAACAGGCGAGGGTTCGAGGAAGCGCTTGCGGCCGGTGCCGACGAGGTGGCGATCTTCGCTTCGGCCTCTGAGAGTTTTTCGATGCGCAACATCAATTGCTCCATCGCCGAAAGCATTGAGCGCTTCCGGCCGGTGGCCGAGGCGTGCCGAAATCGCGGCATTCCCCTGCGCGGCTATGTGAGCTGCGTTGTCGAATGCCCCTATGAAGGCACCATGCCGCCGGCGAATGCCGCCAGCGTTGCCGGGTTGCTGGGCGGGCTCGGCTGCTACGAGATCAGCCTGGGGGACACGATCGGCAGAGGCACGCCGGAGGCGGTGAACAGGATGTTGGAAGCCGTGCTTGGCGAGCTTCCCGCCGCCATGCTGGCCGGCCATTTTCACGATACGTCGGGCCGGGCGCTGGATAACATCGCCGTCGCCCTGGAACGCGGCCTCAGGGTGTTCGACGCCTCCGCCGGCGGCCTCGGCGGTTGCCCTTTCGCACCGGGCGCCAAGGGCAATGTCGACACCGTTGCGGTCCACGACTATCTGACGATGCGAGGCTTCGAAACCGGCCTTGATGAGGAGAAACTCACCCACGCCGCCACCTTCGCCCGCAGTCTCAGGAGTGCCGCATGACATCGCAAACGATCCGTATCGCCATCGACGAACGCGGTGTTGCCCGGCTCACCCTAGCGCGTCCGGAAAAGCACAACGCCTTGTCGGCCGAGATGATCGATGCCCTGACGGCGGCGGCCCATGATCTCGGCGGCGATGAGCGCGTGCGCGTCGTCGTCCTTACGGGCGAGGGGGCAAGTTTCTGCGCCGGCGGCGATCTCGATTGGATGCGCGCCCAATTCGACGCCACCCGCGCCGGCCGTATCGTTGAAGCCCGCCGGCTGGCGATGCTGTTCAAGGCTTTGAACGAGATGCCGAAGCCGCTGCTCGCCCGGGTGCACGGCAACGCCTTCGGCGGCGGCATCGGCATCTTGAGCGTCTGCGACATGACGATTGCCGCAGCCACCGCCCGCTTCGGCCTGACGGAAGTGCGTCTCGGCATCATCCCGGCTACCATCAGCCCCTATGTCATCGCCCGCATCGGTGAAGCGAATGCCCGGCCGCTCTTCCTTTCCGGCAAGATCATCGATGCCTGGCAGGCCCATGCCGCCGGGCTGCTCTCCCGTGTCGTTCCCGAGGATGCGCTGGACGATGCCGTCGAATCCGAGGTCCGTCATTTTCTCGCCGCCTCGCCACAGGCAGCCGCCCGCGCAAAGGCACTGGCTCGCTCTCTCGGTATGCCGATCACCGATGAACTCATCGATCGCGTCATCGAGCAACTGGTGGAGGCGTGGGAGAGCGAGGAGGCAAGAGAAGGGCTTGCCGCCTTCTTCGAGCGGCGGCAGCCGAAGTGGAGATAGCGGCTAGGCCCGCCTGTTTTTCTCGATTGTCAGCTGCGGAAACTCTTCTTGTCCCTTCACCGTCAAATCGCCCGTCGCCGGCTTGTCCCAGCGGAAGCCGATGATCGCGCCTTTTTCCACCTCTTGGAACAGATTGTCCGAAATCACCGCCGAACCTGCGCCCTCGACGACGGAGACGACGCAGCCGATCGGCGTTTGGCGAATGATGTTACCGGTGGCGACGAGATCGCGGAGATAGGGACCCCAGCCGAGTTTCAGGCCCCAGAGCGGAGCGTTTTCGATAACGTTGGAGGCAATCAACGTATCGGCTTCGGCGGAGATGCCGATGCCGAAGCCACTTTCCTGTGGATAGGGGCCGGTCAGCGACAGGTTGCGGATGATATTGCCGGTGACGCTGGCAAGCCGGCCGCCCTTGTCGAAATTGGCAATCGCGATGCCGTTCGCAGCCCCGTCGACCAGGTTGTTGCTGACGATGGCTCCCTCGAATTCGAACTCGCAGAAGATCGCCGTTTCGCCGGAGCGCAGGCATTGATTGCTTGATATCTGCACGTTCGATGCCGAATTGGCTCGCACAGCGGTGAAGGCGCAATCGGCGATTCGGTTGCTGGAGACGAGAACGCCACCCGCGCGAAAAATGTTGATGCCGTTGCCGTTCTGGCCGGTGCCGCCGTCATTGGCGCCGATGCGGGCGATGCGGTTGCCGGTGACGATGCTGCCGTCCTCGCCCTTGTCCCAGCGGTGGATGAGGATGCCGCCATTGCCGCAATCCTCGACCGTGTTGTCCGTAACCATCAAACCGGCCGACTGGACGGAATAGAGGCCGGCATCGGCAGCACCCGATATCCGGCTGCGCTCGATCCGCCCGCCGCAGCGCTCCAGTTGCAGCGCATGCTTGCGGCTGCCGGCAATCTCGCAATTGTCGATGAGCACCTCGTCGACGCCGGTAAATTGCAGCAGCCCGCCGGTATAGTCGGCAAGCCAGCGGTTGCCGCCGTCGAGCACCAGGCCGGAGAGTTCGATGCGCTTGGCCTTGTCGGCGCTCATCAGATGGCCGTCGCCGCTATAGACCAGCCGCGAGGCGCCGGGCACGCCGCTGATACGGGTGTTGTCCGGCAGGGTCAGGTTCGAGATGTTGTAATTTCCAGGCGGCAGGAAGAGAGGCAGGTTGTCGCGTGCGGCACTGTCGATCATTGCCTGCAGCTTGCCGCTCCTGACATCGCTGGTGCCCGGCTTCGTCTTGTAGACGATGGCATCGATCGGCCCGCGCATTTCGGCCCCGGCGATCTTGGCGAGTGGCGCAGCAAAGCTGCGCGGCGCAAGCAAGCCGGCCGCGGCCGTGGCGGCGATGTAGGCGATGAATGCGCGGCGCTGCAGCATCTGGAACTCCTGAACACGCCTTCCTGAAGCAGAAAGCATGCCACGCGTATCTGTGCCGATTTGATACGGAAATGCGTCGATAAGCCTTCTGCCTTATTCCTTCGTTTACCTCCGCGCCGACGCGGAAATAATCACGCGCCGCTCTGTGGACGACTCGCGAAGCATGTTAGCCCTTCGCCATGCGGATCGCGGCCTTTCAACGTCTGGCACTGTTCGACGCCGTCGATGCGGTGGGCGAGGTGCTTGCGCGTGACCTCGCATGGGCGGATGCACAAGGGATCGACCTCGCTCTTTTCCCCGAATGCTATCTTCAGGGGCACAGCTACGACGAAGCCATTGCCAGGCGGCGCGCACTCTCACTCGATGACCCCGCCCTGATTGCCTTGGTCGGCCGCTGCGCATCGGCAAGGACGACGGCGATCATCGGGCTTTTCGAGCGGCGGGGGGAGGCGATCTACAATAGCGCGATGGTCGTAAAGGCGGGCCGGATAATCGGGGTCTATGCCAAGGCGCATCCGCTGGAAAGCGGCTGTACGCCGGGAACGGATTTTCCGGTCTGGGCGCTGGACGATTGGCGATTTGGTATCAATATCTGCGCCGATCTCAGATATCCCTACACGGCATCCCGGCTTGCCAGACAGGGCGCGGGCCTGATCTGCAATCCCATCAATTTGATGCTGCGGCCGCACAAGGCGGAGAAGTGGCATAAGCCAGGCATCTCCGGCCTACAAGTATGCGCCCGGCATACGGGGTGCTGGGTCATGGCATCGGATGTCGTCGGCAGCAATGACGATGGCTGGCTGAGTTATGGCAGCAGCGCGATCGTCGATCCGAACGGTGTCGTCGTTGCCAAGGCGAAGCCCTATAGCGAGGATGTCCTAGTCTTCGACCTGCCCGATCAGCCGCCTGTACGCGGATTCGGTCGAAAAGCATCGCTGATCGCTACATAATTGCGCAAATCGCGCTATCCTTTCATCTATGAAACCGGAGCAACTGCTTTATCCCGCCCCCGAGGGGCTGTTCTGTCCGATCGGCGGCTTCTATGTCGATCCGGTGCGACCGGTGGAGCGGGCGTTGATCACGCATGGGCATTCCGATCATGCCCGCGCCGGCCATGCCCATGTGCTCGCCACCCGCCAGACCCTGGATATCATGCGGATACGCTACGGCAGCGGTTTCGCCGGATCGGAGCAGGCGGTCGGCCTCAGTGAGGAAGTGATCATCAACGATGTGAAGGTGCGGTTCCATCCGGCCGGTCATGTGCTCGGTTCCGCGCAGATCGCGGTGGAGAAGGATGGGCTGCGCATTGTCGTCTCCGGCGACTACAAGCGGCGACCGGACCCGACTTGCGCGGCTTACGTGCCGGTCCCATGCGACGTCTTCATCACCGAGGCGACCTTCGGGCTGCCGGTCTTCCACCATCCCGATCCGATGGCGGAGACGGAAAAGCTGCTGGCCTCGCTCCGGCAGTTTCCGGAGCGCACCCATCTGGTCGGCGCCTATGCGCTCGGCAAGGCGCAGCGCGTCATCCGGCTGTTGCGCGATGCCGGCTACGACAGGCCGATCTATATCCACGGCGCACTGGAGACCCTGTGCGACTATTATGCCGGGCAGGGAATTGCGCTTGGCGAATTGTTGCCGGCAACCGTGGAAAGCCGCGATCAGTCGATCTTCAAAGGCGCCATCGTCGTCGGCCCGCCTTCCGCTTTCCAGGATCGCTGGGCGCGGCGGTTTCATGATCCCCTGCCGGCCTTTGCTTCGGGCTGGATGATGGTGCGCCAGCGCGCCAAGCAACTCGGCGTCGAGCTGCCGCTGGTTATCTCGGATCATTGCGATTGGCCGGAACTGACCGAGACGATCTCGGAGCTGAAGCCGGGCGAGGTCTGGGTCACGCATGGGCGCGAGGAGGCCCTTGTGCGCTGGTGCGAATTACAGGGCATCACGGCCAAGCCGCTGCATCTGATCGGCTATGAAGATGAGGGCGACTGATGAAAGCTTTCGCTGATCTTCTCGACCGTCTGGTGCTGACGCCGAGCCGCAACGGCAAGCTGAAGCTGTTGACCGACTATTTCCGCGATACGCCCGACCCGGATCGCGGTTACGGGCTGGCCGCGATCGCGGGCACGCTGGAAGTGCGTAACGTCAAGCCGGCGATGCTGCGTGAACTGGTGCTGGAGCGCATGGACGATGTGCTGTTCCGCTATTCCTATGATTATGTCGGCGATCTCGCCGAGACCATCTCGCTGGTCTGGGACAAGGAAAGCGATATCGTCCGCCCGCCCGGTGAGCAGCCGAGGCTCGGCGAGGTCGTGCGCCGCATGAATGCGCTGGGGCGTACCGAGGTGCGCGGCTTCGTTCGCGATCTGCTGGACCAGCTGGACACATCGGGCCGCTTCGCCTTCATGAAGCTCGCGACCGGCGCATTGCGGATCGGCGTGTCGGCACGGCTTGCCAAGCAGGCGCTGGCGGAGCTGAGCGGTAAGGACGTGACCGAGATCGAAACGCTGTGGCACGGGTTGCAGCCGCCCTATGAAAGCCTGTTCCAATGGCTGGAGGGCAAAGGCGATCGGCCGGTATTGGCGACGCCGGCGATCTTTCATTCCGTCATGCTGGCCAATCCAGTCGAACAGGGCGATCTCGCGGGGCTTGACCCGAAGGATTTTGCCGCCGAATGGAAATGGGACGGCATCCGCGTCCAGCTGTCGCGGGCGGGCGCGACGAGCAAACTTTATTCCCGCTCGGGCGACGACATCTCCGGCGCTTTCCCCGATATCGTCGATGCGATCAGCTTCGATGGCGTCGTCGACGGTGAGCTGTTGATCGGCGGCACCGTGCGCTCCAACAGTCCGACGCGCACCTTCTCCGACCTACAGCAGCGGCTGAACCGCAAGACGGTGACAGCGAAGATGCTGGAGGAGTATCCGGCCTTCATCCGCGCCTATGACCTGCTGTTCGACGGCGAAGAAGATGTGCGCGCTCGTGGTTTTCTCGACCGGCGCGAGCGGCTGAAGGAGATCATCGAGGCGGCACCACACGATCGTTTCGATCTGTCGCCGCTGGTCGATTTTACCTCCTGGGAGGAGCTCGATCAGCTGCGTTCGTCTCCGCCCGATCCCGTCATCGAAGGCGTCATGATCAAGCGCCGCGACAGCGCCTATCTCGCCGGCCGGGCCAAGGGGCCTTGGTTCAAATGGAAGCGCAATCCCTATAACGTCGATGCGGTGCTGATGTATGCCCAGCGCGGACATGGCAAGCGCTCCAGCTATTATTCGGATTTCACCTTCGGGGTCTGGTCGATGACGCCGGAGGGCGAACAGCTAGTGCCGGTCGGCAAGGCCTATTTCGGCTTCACGGATGCCGAACTCGAAGTGCTCGACAAGTTCGTGCGCAACAATACGGTCGATCGTTTCGGTCCTGTGCGGGCAGTGCGGGCCGACCGCGATTTCGGCTTTGTCCTTGAAGTCGCCTTCGAGGGGATCAACCGCTCGACGCGGCATAAATCCGGCGTCGCCATGCGGTTTCCGCGCATTTCCCGTCTCCGGCCAGAGAAGCCGCCCTATGAGGCGGACCGGCTTGAAACTTTGGTGGCGCTAATTGACGCCAAGGCTCCCGCGGTTGATGAATAGGTCAGGTTGATTCCTCACCACAAAGTGAATTGGCCTCGCCTTTCAACCGGTGCAGATATCGTTTTGCCGGGCATATTTGGACAGAGCATATGACATCGTCTGAAGAAGAAGCATTTCGCCCCAACCGTCGCATCGTTCTCGCCGGTCTTGCCGCAACTCTCCTGGCTCCTAATATCGCTCGAGCAACCGAGACCAAGGTCTTGGAAACCAAGGCCGTGGACCCCAAGGCTCCGGTTGCCAAAGCGGTCGAGGCACTGTTGGATCCGCCCTCGCTGGCAGGCGATTATGCCAAGGAGCGCCACAAGTTTCGCACCGATCTTCTCAGCAAGGGTCCGGCGCCTGACAAATATGAGCCGCTGGCCGCACCTTCCGGCGCCGATCAGATCTTTTATCGCAGCGGACTCGGCGGTGAGCTGGAGCTGATTACCTGGGTGTCGCGCTACGAGCGCACGCCGAAGCCGAGGCCGGCGGTGCTTTTCCTACATGGCGGCAATGCCATCGGCCAGGGTCATTGGCTGCTGATGAAAGGCTACATCGACGCCGGTTATGTCGTCATGATCCCGTCGATGCGCGGCGAAAACGGCCAGAAGGGCAATTTCTCCGGCTTCTACGACGAAGTGGCCGACGTGCTGGCCGCCTCCGATCGCCTGCGCCATCTTCCCGGCGTCGACCCGCATCGCCTGTTCCTTGCCGGCCACAGCGTCGGCGGCACGCTGGCGATGCTCACGGCGATGTCGACCAAGCGCTTCCGGGCCGTCGCGCCGATCTCCGGCAATCCGGATGCCTTCGCGTTTTTCCACCGCTATCCCGAGGATATCCGCTTCAACACCAAGAATCCGCGCGAATTCCAGATGCGTTCACCGCTCTGCTACGCGCATAGTTTCAAATGCCCGGTGAAGGTGATGCACGGCACGGAGGAAAGCCATTTCGATGGCCATGCCGCCCTGCTTGCAAAGCGCGCCGTTGCCGGCGGTGTCAAGATCGAGGTTGCGACCGTTCAGGGCAATCACACCTCGGCTCTGCCGGCGGAAATTGAGCAGAGCATCCAGTTTTTCAAGAGCGTGGCGGCGTAGCGCAATTCCAGGAAAAGTGCGCGGCGGTTTTCCGTCTGGAATCGCAGACTAAGCCTACTTCATCAGCCGATCGATCAGCGCAACGGCGGCCTCCGCAATCACCGTTCCCGGCGGGAAAATCGCGTCGGCACCGGCAGCTTCCAATGCAGCGAAATCCTGTGGCGGGATGACGCCGCCGACGGCGATGAGGACGCGGCCGGCATGGCGGCGGCTGAGCGCTTCCTTCAATTCCGGCACCAGCGTCAGATGGCCGGCGGCGAGCGACGAGGCGCCGATGATATCGACCCCTTCGCGCACCGCGACATCGGCGACCTCCTCCGGCGTCTGGAACATCGCGCCGACGACGACATCGAAGCCGAGATCGGCAAAGGCGGTGGCAATGACTTTCTGGCCGCGGTCATGGCCGTCCTGGCCCATCTTGGCGACAAGGATGCGGGGTTTTTCGCCCTTTGCGCGGCGAAAGGCTTCAACCTTGGCGACAGCTTTGTTGAAGATGGGATCGGTGGTGCCGACTTCCTTGCGGTAGACGCCGGAGATGGTCCTGATCTCGGCAACATGTCGGCCATAGGCCTTTTCCAACGCCAGCGAAATCTCGCCGACCGTGGCTCTCGCCCGCGCCGCCTTGACGGCGAAATCGAGCAGGTTGCCCATACCGTTGCGCGCCGCATCCGTTAGCACATCCAAAGCGCTCTCCACCGCCGCCGTCTCGCGGGTGCCCTTCAATTGCTGCAGTTTTGAGAGCTGTCGGGCGCGGACCTCGGAATTGTCCACCTTCAGCACGTCGACTTCGATATCCTGTTCCGGCCGTGAGAAGTTGATGCCGACGACAGTCTGGTGGCCGCTGTCGATACGCGCCTGCGTGCGGGCGGCGGCCTCTTCGATACGGAGCTTCGGAATGCCCTTCTCGATCGCCTTCGCCATGCCGCCGAGCGCCTCGACCTCTTCGATATGGGTGAGGGCGCGGGCCGCCAGATCATGGGTCAGCCGCTCGACATAGGCCGAGCCGCCCCAGGGATCGATGATATCAGTGGTGCCGGATTCCTTTTGCAGCAGGATCTGCGTATTGCGGGCGATGCGGGCCGAATGGTCGGTCGGCAGCGCCAGCGCCTCGTCGAAGGAATTGGTGTGCAGGGATTGTGTGTGACCCTGTGTTGCCGCCATGGCTTCGACCATGGTGCGGATGATGTTGTTCATCGGGTCCTGTGCTGTCAGTGACCAGCCGGAGGTCTGGCTATGGGTGCGCAGCGCCAGTGATTTCTGATCCTTCGGCGCAAAATTCTTCTGCATCAGCGCCGCCCAGATCAGCCGCGCCGCGCGCATCTTGGCGACTTCCATGAAGAAGTTCATGCCAACGGCCCAGAAGAAGGAGAGGCGCGGCGCGAAACTGTCGATATCGAGCCCGGCGGCGACGCCGGCGCGGGCATATTCGATGCCGTCGGCAATCGTATAGGCCAGTTCCAGATCCGCTGTCGCGCCGGCTTCCTGCATGTGATAGCCGGAAATCGAGATCGAATTGAACTTCGGCATCCGCTGGCTGGTATAGCTGAAAATGTCCGACACGATCCGCATCGAGGGCTGTGGCGGATAGATATAGGTGTTGCGGACCATGAACTCCTTGAGGATGTCGTTCTGGATCGTGCCCGACAGTCTGTCCTCGGAAACGCCCTGCTCCTCCGCCGCGACGATATAGAGCGCCATCACCGGCAGCACCGCGCCGTTCATGGTCATCGACACGCTCATCTCATCAAGCGGGATGGCGTCGAAGAGCTGGCGCATGTCGAGGATGGAATCGATCGCCACGCCCGCCATGCCGACATCGCCGGCAACGCGCGGATGGTCGCTGTCATAGCCGCGATGGGTGGCAAGATCGAAGGCGACGGAGAGCCCCTTCTGGCCGGCTGCGAGATTGCGGCGATAGAAGGCGTTCGATTCCTCGGCGGTGGAGAAGCCCGCATATTGGCGGATGGTCCAGGGCTGCTGGACATACATGGTCGGGTAGGGGCCGCGCAGGAAGGGAGCTGAGCCGGGATAGGTGTCGAGGAAGTTCAGGCCGGCAAGGTCGGTCGTGTCATAGGCACGCTTGACGGCAATGCCTTCCGGGGTTTGCCAGGAGGGGGCGTCGGTTTTCGATGTGACTGTCTTTGGTTTTTGCCAGCCGATTTTGCTGAAGTCGGGGATGGGGGTCATAGGGGCGCCTCTCCATCCAGCCGTACCGGCCTCAGTCCCATAGCGCCCGTAACAGAGCCAATCTCTCCCAAAATCACAACCGGCCGCTCCGTCTTCATCGCAAACAACGTCGTCCCAACGATCGGCTTTGCCACGCGGCTTGCCCGCGCCTCCGCCACCATTGCCGCCAACTGGCCGCCGGCGATAATCGTCGCCAACCCGCCGTCCCGTTCGATACCGACAAAGATCTCCCAGGCTTTTTCCGCCAGCGCCTCCGTCAGCGCCGCGATGCCGCCGGCGCCGGCGGCCGGATCGATAACATGGTCGAGATGGCTTTCTGCGATCAGCACGGTCTGCGTGTTGCGCGCCAGCCGCCGCGCCAGCGGGTCCGGGATGCCGTGGGTGAGCGTATGCGGAAGCACCGAAATCTCGTCGGCGCCCCCCGTGCCGGCGGCAAAGACGGCAATGGTATTGCGCAGGATATTGGTTTCCGGGTCGAGCCGGGTGAGCATACGGTAGCTGGTTTCCATGAAGAGATGCGCCACCGGCGGATTGGAAACGCCGCAGGCCTCGGCGATGCGGGTAAAGAGCATTCGCGCAGCGCGGGCTTTCGCCATGGTGACGAACTGGTTCTGATCGGCGGAAAGGCAGAGGCTTACGACTTTCAGGATCGTCTCAGGGGTGAAGTCCGCCTGCTCCAGCAACCGCAAATGGCCGACGAGGGAGGCGGTAACGACGGCCAGTTCCTGCGCTTCCGTGCCGCCGGCATTGTGAACGGCGCGGCCATCGGCATTGATGATCGTGCCGGCACCTCCAGCGTCAAGCAGGCGCTTGAAGCTGTCTGTCACGGCATTGGTCGCACTGCTCGACGTGAAGATGTCGAGGCCGGCATGCAGTGTCGCAAGCTTGGAAGATCCGGCAACCACCTCGGCAAAATCCGGGGAAAAGCCATCAAGGCGCAGCGAGGCATCCTTGCCCGATAGCGCGGCCGTCAATCTCGCCGCAAGCCCATCCGCTCCCTGATCGACGCCGACGCCAAAGGCTGATGGGCTGGTTCTCGACAGGAGGTGGACGCCGCCGGCACCGTTGGCGAGATCCGCATCGAGTTGCGTGAAAGCACGTTCGATGTCCGGGTCGTCCATGCGCTGGCTGATCGTCCAGGGGGCGTCGATCCGGCGGCGCGGCAAGGGAGTGGCGTCGGGGCAGCGGGTGTAGAGCGGTTGGATTTCGATACCGTCATCGGTGTGCGATACCAGCGCCTCCTCGAAATCGGCTCCCTTCAGCGCCCGGTTCACCAATCTGAGCCAGGCGTCCCGGCTTGCCGGCGCAAAAAGGTTCGGGTCGAGACTGTCGATATTCATGCGATCCTCCGTCTCGCAATGGTCTAACCCAAGCCAGGGCGAGGGAAAACAGAAGTTTGACCTCCTGGCGCAATATCTTTGCACCCGACGCCAGCCTCGCGCCAGCCGGACCGGTCATCATGCGGCTCACTGATCCGTATTCCAACTGGTTCCCGATGATGGCCGATCTTTTGCCCGTTTCCCGCCTCCTGCCTGCCATGGCGTTTCTTGCCATGCTCTCCGCATGCAGTATCGTTCCCGATACGGGCGCGACCGATCCCGACCGGTTCGTGCAGGAAACCTCGCCCGTCTTCTACCGGCCTGAAGGCATCGATCCGCAGAAGGTGAAGCGCCTGCCGGTGCAGCCGGTGCCGCAATCGCGCGATCTCTTCCGCACGCAGTTCCATCAGACCTACGGCCTGCCGACCTTCAATCCCGTACATCAGGCGATGTATGCGCAGGCGAGCGAGGACGATTTCACGCTGCCGGCCATCCCCTACAAGCGCATAGATCCACAGTTCCTGCGCCAGGAGGTGGATTACCGGACCAATGAAAGGCCGGGAACGATCGTCGTCGATACCCGGAGCCACTATCTCTATTTCATCGAGCCGGGCGGCCGAGCGATGCGCTATGGCGTCGGCCTTGGCGCCGCTGGCTATGCCTGGCATGGCAGGGGCGCCATCCAGTGGAAGGCGAAATGGCCGCGCTGGACGCCGCCGGCTGAAATGGTGGCGCGCGAACCGCAGATCAGGCCGATTTCGGCCGAGCGCGGCGGCATGAATCCGGGGCCGACCAATCCGCTCGGCGCGAGGGCGCTTTATATTTTCAAGGACGGCAAGGACACGCTTTATCGCGTTCACGGAACGCCGGATTGGCAGTCGATCGGCAAGGAAGCGTCGTCCGGCTGCGTGCGTATGCTGAACCAGGACGTGATCGATCTCTACAATCGGGTGCCCGCGAAGACGGAAATCGTCGTTTTATAACGGCAGTTTATAACAAATTTTCGTGATGTTGCATAAGTGCGATAGCCGGACCCGTTTGCGCTCTTTAGTTTTGCTCCTGTCTCTGCGAATCTCGTGGGAAGCCGAATCAGCTTTGTTGTCATCGGTTCTTGCTTCCCTTCCAACAGGAATGATGCTGTCGACATGAGCCTGCCCTCTTCTTTTTCCCGACGAAATTTCCTCGCCTTCGCTGGTATCGGTGCCGTTTCGACGCTCGCCGGCTGCGCTTCCACGGTCGAAAGCGGCCCTGTCGTCAGCCCGGTGCAATACACCGGCGCGCCGGCCTATCGCCCCTTCCGTAGCTGGTTCTCCAGTTATGACGGCGAGCAACCGGATCCAGCCGTGATTTATGCGGCCGTGGAGGACGGCGGTTTTCTCATCCCGCCCGTGCCCTACCAGCAGATCGATCCGCAATTTTATCGCCAGCGCGTCGTCGATCCGACCGGTGAAGCGCCGGGTAGCGTCGTCGTCAATACGCGCGAGCGCCACCTCTACGTCACCGAAGCAGGCGGCACGGCCATGCGCTACGGCATCGGCGTCGGCCGCGAGGGCTTTGCCTGGCAGGGCCGTGGCGTCATCCAGTGGCGCAAGAAGTGGCCGCGCTGGAACCCGCCGGACGAAATGGTCGCTCGCCAGCCGGAACTCGTCAAATTTTCCATCGCCAATGGCGGCATGGATCCCGGCCTGAAGAATCCGCTTGGCGCGCGCGCGCTTTACATCTTTGAGGACAAGCAGGATTCGCTTTACCGTCTGCACGGCAATCCGGACTGGCGCTCCATCGGCAAGGCCGTTTCCTCCGGCTGCGTCCGTCTGCTGAACCAGGATGTCATCGATCTCTACGATCGCGTGCCGGAACGCGCGCCGATCCTGGTAACGCAGGCTTAGGCTTGTATGGTTTTACGATAGGGCGGGTTTGGCGGCTTTCATTCAGCCGTCAAATTCGCCCTTAGTCGTTGCAGCCGGTCGCGCAGGCTGGCCACTTCGTCCATGTCGCAGCCGGTGGCTTCGCCGATGGCGGACATGATGGTGTTGACCTGGCATTGCATGCCGGCGCCCTTTTCCGTCAATGAAACGATCACTTGCCGCTCGTCCTTCGGATCACGCGCACGGCCGATCAGGCCGGCCTGTTCCAGACGCTTCAACAGCGGCGACAGCGTGCCCGAATCGAGATCGAGCTGCTCGCCGATGGTCTTGACCGGCAAGCAACCTTTTTCCCAAAGTACCAGCATCACCAGATATTGCGGATAGGTCAGGCCGACACGGTCGAGGATCGGCTTGTAGGCGCGATTGAAGGCATGTGCGGTGGCGTAGACTGCAAAACAAAGCTGCCGCTCCAGCCGCTTTTCCTCATCCGGGATTATTTGCCCGTTCACCTTGTCCGTCATCGCTGCTCCGCCATTTTCTTGTTGGTCGCATTGTCACAGGTTCACTTTTCAAAATCAAATCGCAAAAATATATTGCGCACGATTAAATCGTGCTATATACAACTTTCACCCAACACGCAAAGGAGATCCGATATGCCCATTCTTTACACTACCAAAGCTTCCGCCACCGGTGGCCGCGCTGGCCACGCCGTTTCCGACAACGGTGTTCTCGACGTCACGCTGACCGTGCCGAAGGAACTCGGCGGCGATGGCGCCACCGGCACCAATCCCGAACAGCTCTTCGCTGCCGGTTATTCCGCCTGCTTCCTCGGTGCCCTGAAATTTGTCGCCGGCCAGCAGAAGGTCAAGATTCCGGAAGACGCCAAGGTGACCGCAACGGTCGGCGTTGGTCCGCGTGAAGATGGTGGCGGTTTCGGCATCGACGTGGCCCTGTCGGTTCACATTCCGGGCCTGGACAAGGCCGAAGCTGAGAAGCTTGTTGCCGCCGCTCACATCGTCTGCCCTTACAGCCACGCCCTGCGCACCTCGACGGAAGTGCCGGTCACGGTTGCCTGAGAATAAGCTTTATCTTCGCTCCTGATTGATGGAGCGGGCGATCAAAAAGAGGCGGCAAGCTTTTCGGCGTGCCGCCTCTTTTTCTTTTGCAAGAAATTTGCTATATATTTTCCTAGGAAAGGAATTGGCTATGGCAAATGCTCAAGCAATAAGTCATGCAATCCCCGGCGAGGCTCTGGTCATCACCAAGGCGGCCGTCAATGCCGCCGAGCGGCTGGGATTGAACGCACGCATACTCGCTGATGTCATCGGCGTTTCGGAAGCAACGGTGTCGCGCATGAAGCGGCGGGATCATTTGCTGGAACGCCACAGCAAGCCGTTCGAGCTCGCCGTGCTCTTCGTGCGCCTCTTTCGCTCGCTCGATGCGATCGTCGGCGGCGACGAAGCCGTGGCGCGGCAATGGCTGCGCAACCCCAATCTCGCCTTCAGCGCAACGCCGCTTGAAAAGATCGCCACTATTTCTGGATTGACCGATGTCCTCGCCTATCTGGACGCCCGCCGCGCTCTCGTCTGAGGCCAGGCCGATTTCCGGTCACTATTGGCGGCTGGTGGAGGCGCAACATCAGGTCTCGACATTGAAGCTGGTCGATACGCTGGAGGAGCAGGCGCTTCTCGAGACCCTTCTGGAAGAGAGTAAGCCGGCCTTGCCGCCGGAATGTACCGGCCTGGATTATCTGCTGGCGACACCCTTTCGCTATGGCGCGATCTATCCCCATGGCTCGCGCTTCCGGCGGGCAGGGCGCACGCTGGGCGTCTTTTACGCGTCCGAACAGATCGAAACGGCACTGGCGGAGATGAGCTTCTACCGGCTGCTTTTCTTCAGCGATTCTCCGGAAACGCCGCTGCCGGCCAATGCGGCGGAGTACACCGCCTTCGCCGCCGCGATTGCGACCAAGCAAGCGATCGATCTGACGCTTCCGCCATTGGAGCATGATCGCCAAGCCTGGGCCGATCCCGTCAATTATGAGGCATGCCAGTCGCTTGCGGATGCGGCGCGGGCAGGGAACGTTGACGCGATCCTCTACCAGTCCGTCCGCGATCCCAAGAGCGGCAAGAATATCGCGCTTCTGACTGCCAATGCCTTTGCCGCGCGCGAGCCTGTCGAGCGTCAGACCTGGCGCATCCGGCTGTCGCCAACCGGCGTACAAGCGCTTTGCGAGTTTCCGAAAAGCCGCATCGGCTTCGCGCGCAACGATTTTGGCGACGATCCGCGCATGCGGAGATAGCGATCAGGCCAGTGCCAACAACTCCTGCCGCAATCCATCGCCGTTGCCGCCGGGCAATCGCTGTTCCACCTCGGCATGTGTCGCTTCCCAGATCGGCACGGCCGCCGCAAGTACCGCCTTGCCTGACGGCGTCAGGCTGAGAAGCCGCGCCCGTCGATCCCTCGGGTTGGGAAGAACGTTCACCCAGCCCCGCCGCTCCAGCGGCTTTAAGGCCGCTGTCAGCGTCGTCTGGTCTATTGCGAGCAAGGTCGCGACCGGTCCCATGGGGGCGGGCTGCGGTCTGTTCAGGGACATCATCAGGGAAAACTGGCCGTTGGTGAGCCCGAGCGGCCTTAGCGCCTCGTCGAAGCGACGTGCCAGAGCGCGGGCGGCGCGCTGCACATGCAGGCAAAGGCAGGTATCGCGCACCAGAAGCGTTGTTTCGAAGGGAATCTCAATCGCATTTGACATGATGAGATAATATTGATATCAATGTATTTGTCAAGATTTGGGATAAACGAACGCCGGAGGAGGGCGGACAATGAACCAGATCGTTTCCCGCGAAGTTTGGCTGGAGGCCCGCCGCAAATTGCTTGCACGGGAGAAAGAGGCGACGCATCTGCGCGACAGCGTCAATGCCGAGCGCCTGGCGCTGCCCTGGGTCAAGGTCGACAAGGCCTATGTCTTCGACACGCCGACGGGCAAGCGGACGCTCGCCGATCTCTTCGATGGCCGCAGCCAACTGTTGATCTATCACTTCATGCTCGGTCCGGACTGGGACGCCGGGTGTCCCGGCTGCTCCTTCCTTGCGGACCATTTCGACGGTGCCCTGCCGCATCTCAATCATCACGACGTTAGTTTGGTCGCCGTTTCCCGCGCTCCGCTTGAGAAGGTGGAGGCCTATAAAAAGCGCATGGGGTGGAAATTTCCCTGGGTCTCGTCCTTCGCCAACGACTTCAATTTCGACTATCACGTCTCCTTTACGAAGGATCAGCTCGCCGGCGAGAAGGTCTTTTACAATTTCACCGCCATGGACTCATCCGAAGGACATGATGAGCTGCCGGGCCTCAGCGCCTTCTACAAGGACGAGGCCGGCGATATCTTCCATACCTATTCCAGCTATGCCCGCGGCCCCGAAGAGCTGATCGGCACGCTGATGATCCTCGACCGTGCGCCCAAGGGGCGCAACGAAGACGGCACAATGTCTTTCGTTCGTCGTCACGACGAATATGAGGAGAGCCCCAAGGCGCAATCCTGCTGTCACTGAAGCGTGAGAGGCTGATCGCGCGAGGCCACGGCCAAGGCCCAAGGGGAACAAGATCCGAAGCGCCGTGTTTAGGACTATGAATAGGGTTTGCCAGCCGGACGGGAGCCGGAACAGCCCGTGTCGCTAATCATCGCCGCAAGCAATAGGGAGAGAGACAATGGCTGCCGCGAAGGGATATTTTGTCTGGTACGAACTGATGACCACGGACATGGCGGCGGCGGAAGCCTTCTACCGCAAGGTCGTCGGCTGGGACGCGCAGGATGCCGGCATGCCGGAAATCGAGATGGCCTATACATTGTTCAGCGCCGGCGCCGGACCGATCGCCGGATTGATGATCCTGCCGGACGAGGCCAAGGCTATGGGAACGCCGCCCTGCTGGACCGGCTATATCAGCGTGCCCAATGTCGACGAGGCAGCCAAGACGATCACGGCCAAAGGCGGCAGAGTCTATCGCGAGCCGGCAGACATCCCGAGTGTCGGTCGTTTCGCCGTTGTCGGCGATCCCTATGGCGCCGCCTTTTGCCTGTTCACACCGTTGCCGGGGCAGGACTGGGAGGCGCCGGCACCCAATGCGCCCGGCTATGTCGGCTGGCACGAGCTTTATGCCGGCGACGGCCCGAAGGCATTCGATTTCTATTGCGATATGTTCGGCTGGGAGTGGAGTTCCGATTTCGATATGGGGCCGATGGGCCAATACAAGATCTTCAAGATCGACGGCCGTGACTTCGGCGGCATCATGACGAAGACGGCCGAGATGCCCGTGCCAGCCTGGAACTTCTACTTCAACGTTCCGGCGATCGACGCTGCCATTGGCCGGATCAACGAAGCCGGCGGTAAGATCGTCAACGGCCCTATGGAAGTCCCCGGCAGCAGCTGGATCGTCCAGGCCACTGATCCGCAAGGTGCATTCTTCTCGCTGGTCGCGCCGGAGCGGTAATTTCTACCCTCCCCTTGAGGGGGAGGGTCGGCCCAAAGGGCCGGGGTGGGGTGATTGCTACGTTCGCGGCAGTTCACCCCCACCCGCGGCTTTGCCGCGACCTCCCCCCTCAAGGGGGAGGTGTCAACTACCGCTTCAGGCTTCCCAGAATTCCCCGCACCAGCGCCCGGCCGACTTGCGTCGCGACCGTCCGCGCCACGCTTTTCATCGTTGCTTCCAGGATCGTCTCGCGCTGATAGCCGGAGCGGCCGCGGCCCGCCGGCTTGTTGCTATCGCCGCCGAAACCCGGAAGCGTCCAGCCGCCGGTGCTGTCTCCGTCTTCCTTGGCGGCCGCCTGATCGGCTGCCTTGCCCGCGCGAGCGGCGAGGATCTCGTAGGCGGATTCGCGGTCGAGGGTCTCATCATAGAGGCCCGCGACCGGGCTGGCATTGATGATGGCCTGGCGTTCGGCATCAGTCAGGGGACCGATGCGGCCGGACGGTGGGCGGATCAGGGTGCGTTCGACGATCGAGGGCGCACCCTTGGCCTCGAGCATGGAAACCAGCGCCT
The DNA here is from genome assembly GCF_000799715.1 of Martinezella rhizogenes. Taxonomy (GTDB): domain Bacteria; phylum Pseudomonadota; class Alphaproteobacteria; order Rhizobiales; family Rhizobiaceae; genus Rhizobium; species Rhizobium rhizogenes_C. Next base: position 92,022 of record NZ_JUHG01000016.1, on the reverse strand, counting down.
CGCCGGTGCCGAGCGTGGTGATGACGTCGGCGGTCTTGAAGGCCGGATTGGGCCGGAACGTCGAGGCCGCCGTCTGCACGGCCTTCTGCTCGCGCGGCGAATAGGCGCGCAGCGCGTGCTGCACGCGGTTGCCGAGCTGAGCGAGCACGGTTTCCGGCACGTCGAGTGGGTTCTGCGTGACGAAATAGACGCCGACGCCCTTGGAGCGGATCAGGCGCACCACCTGCTCAACGCGCTCGATCAGCACTCTCGGTGCGTCGTTGAAGAGCAAATGTGCCTCGTCGAAGAAGAACACCAGCCTCGGCTTTTCCGGGTCGCCGACCTCAGGTAGTTCCTCGAAGAGTTCGGAGAGCAGCCAGAGCAGGAAGGTGGCGTAGAGGCGCGGGTTCATCATCAGCTTGTCGGCGGCAAGCACCGATACCTGCCCGTAGCCGTTGTTGTTGACGCGCATGATGTCGGAAATTTTCAGCGCCGGTTCGCCGAAGAAGTTTTCCGCTCCCTGCTGCTCCAGCACCAGAAGCGACCGCTGCAGCGAGCCGACGGAAGTTTTCGAGATCAGGCCGTATTTGCTGGAAAGCTCGCTGGCGTTTTCGCCCATGTAGTTCAGCAGCGACTGAAAATCCTTGAGATCGAGCAGTGGCAGGCCGTTTTCGTCGGCGATCTTGAAGGCGATGTTGAGCACGCCCTCCTGCGCCTCCGAGGCGTCCATCAGCCGGGACAGCAGCAGCGGCCCCATCTCGGCGATGGTGGCGCGCACGCGGTGGCCCTTTTCGCCGTAGATATCCCAGAAGATCACCGGGAATTGCTCGAACTCATAGGGTTTCAGGCCGACTTCCTCGGCCCGCTTCAACAGGAAATCCTTCGGCTCGCCCTTGGCGGCGATCCCTGAGAGGTCGCCCTTGATGTCGGCGCAGAAGACCGGCACGCCGGCCTTGGAAAAACCCTCCGCCAATACCTGCAGGGTCACGGTCTTGCCGGTGCCGGTCGCTCCGGTGATGAGGCCATGCCGGTTGCCGAATTTCAGCGTCAGATATTCGCTCTTGTTGATGCTGTCGTCCGGATTGCGGCTGGCGCCGACGAAAATCTGTCCATCTTGCTGCGGCATGAGGTGTCGTCTCCCTGTGGGCGGCGGCACGGCAACTATCAGGAGGTTGCCAGGGCCGGTTCATCGATTTGTCCTGAAACTGTTATAAGAACAGAGTTGAGTGCGGACAACCAGTCGCGTCATGGTTATGCGTCTGGTAAAATAGAGATATCCGGCACGGCTTGTGTCTGTCGGTTCGTTCGGTTACGTTGACGTTAACGTCGGATTTAATTGGCTGGAGGTTTAAGTGAACGAAGTTATTGATCAAATCGCGGCAAAAGCCGGTATCGCCCCCGATGTCGCGGAGAAGGCCGTCGGCACGATCCTTGGCTTCCTGCAGCGTGAATCTCCGGATGGCCCGGTCACCAAGATGATTGCCGCCATCCCCGGTGCTTCCGATTTGGTGGCTCAATATGGCAGCGAAGAAGCCTCCGGCGGCGGCCTGCTTGGCGGTCTCCTCAGCGCGGTCGGCGGTGGCGGTGGCATCATGGCGCTTGGTCAGCAACTGATGAGCAGCGGCCTCAGCATGGGTGAGGTCACTTCGCTCGCCAAGGCAACCATTGAAGCTGCCCGCGAACATGCCGGCAACGACGTGGTCGACAAGGTGGTTGGCTCCGTGCCGGGGTTGAGCCAGTTCGTGTAATCTGCTGTTATTCGTGACTAGAACCCCGCGGTTGATCTGCGGGGTTTTTCGTTTTGTCATGTTGTAAATTGCAGGCCGCCTATGTCCGCCAATCTCATTCCATCGCTCCTGCCGAAAGGATCAGGCCACAGCTTCGTGTTCTATGGCGATTCCTGTTCCGGCGTTCCCGGCGCGTTGCACGAAAAGACCTTTGCCACCGTCAATACAGTCTTGCGCCGGCTCGATCCGCCACCGGAATTCATTCTGTTTCCGGGCGATGAAGTCATCGGTCTGACCGCCGATGCCGAGGAGCTAAGAGCACAATGGCGGCATTGGCTCGATCACGAAATGAGCTGGCTCGACCGCCAAAAGATGCCGCTTTGGCACACGACCGGCAACCACACCACCTATGATGAAATGAGCGAGCAGATCTTCCGCGAGGTCCTGCAGCTTCCGGAAAACGGACCACCGGGGCAGGAAGGCCTGTCTTACTGGGTGCGTCGCGGCGATCTTCTGCTGGTCTTCGTCCACACACTATGGACCGGCCTCGGCGGTGAGGGCCACGTTGAGACCGAGTGGCTCGAGGCAACGCTGAAGGCACACGGCGATATCAGCCACAAGATCGTCCTCGGCCATCATCCGGTCTTCCCAGTCAACGGATTTTCCGGCACGTATCAGCGCGAAATAGGTCATGAATACACCAAGCGCTTCTGGGATATTCTGGTCGAAGCGGATGTGCTGGCCTATGTCTGCAGCCATATACTCGCCTTCGATGTTCAGGTTCACCGCGGCGTTCTGCAGCTCTGCACTGCCGGCGCTGGCACCGCGCATCGAATGCCGGAGGGCGTGGAATATCTTCATTGCATCCAGGCGGCGCTCGATGCGGACAGCTTTCGTTATCAGGTGCTGGATACGGATGGGGTTATTCGCGAACGGCTGCAATGGCCGTTCAAGCCGGCCGATCCCGAGAACTGGCAAGAGCTGCCATCCGGGACGCATGCAGCTGGCTTTAGCGGCCCGACGAGCAATGACCGCATTGTCGAACTGCGGATACGGGGTCTGATGGCGGAGACAGCACATGCCCCGGCACAAACCCTCTTCTCCGCCTTCAATCCCGATAGTATCGCGCCGCTCTGGCTCGGTCTGCGCGGCCCGCGACAAACCTTGACCCTGATCCTCGGTCGCGATCCCGGCCGCAGTCCGCATTACTGGGTTGGTCCCGATCTCGTTCCCGGCCAAACTTTTGATATCGATATCGCCTTTCATGCCGGCATGGGTCCGGGTGGCGTGCTTTACCGCATGCATGGCGATAACAGATGGACCTCCTTCGACGCAGCCTCCGCAACCGGCCTCGATCGTATGATCTGGTCGGACCAATGGAGCGTGGGCCATGGTCAGGGTGGAGCGGCGGATCGTCCCTTTATGGGCAGCGGGCTGCAGGTTGGGATTGCTGCGGTGCAGTGATCCACCGAGGTTCTGGGGTGCTCCACATCGGAAAGCTGCCGACAGGTAGCATAGTTCGTTCGAGTGCGGATCGCTTCTGTTAGGCTAATCGCATAGCCGAATCGAGTCGTTGCGGGGAAAGTTCATGGCGAAGTGGGATGGCGCTTATACTTGGCACAAGCGGCCGTCGGCCATCGGAGCGCCGGATCGCCTGAGAGTGGCAACGTGCCAGATCCCAGTTGGACATGACATCGCGGCGAATGCTGCGCAGATTCTGTCGCTGATCGAAGCGGCGGCCGAGGCAGGAGCCGATGTCGCTCATTTCCCGGAATGCGCTCTGTCTGGCTATGGTTCTGCCAATTGGCCGGACTGGACCGGCTTCGACTGGACGGCTCTTCAAGCGGGGGTGGAAGCGGTACAGTCCGCGGCGCGTCACCATCGCGTCTGGGTCGCGACTGGCTGTGTGCATCGCGACGAAGCCACGCAGAAGAAATACAATTCCCTCTATGTTTTCAACCGGGGCGGTCAACTCGCCGGTCGCTATGACAAGCGCTGTTGCTCAACCAATGATCAGCGTGCTTTCGAATTGGGTCGCCACCAGCTCATCCTGGATATCGAAGGCGTTTCCTGCGGTTTCCTGATCTGCCGCGATTGGAGTTATCCAGAGCTCTGGCGCGCGTATGAAGGGCAGGCCGAACTTGTCTTTCACTCCGCCTGTGCTGATGGTCAAAGCCGCGACAAGAATGAAACGCACACCATCCCGCCGCTGATGCAAGGCTATGGCCGGCAGTATCTCTATGCGGTCAGTTCCTCAAATTCCTGCCGGCATAGTCAGGACTATCCAAGCCTATGGGTGGAGCGCGGCGGATACATGGGCGGGCAGGCCACGCGCCATGAGGCCGGCTTCACGTTGAATGCGCTCGCCGACGATCCCGAACAGGATCGCTTCTTCGCGGCCGTTCTGGAATCGCGCCGTGCCGAGCGTATCCTGTATCAATTCGAGGATTGAATGTACGGCCAGCTCTTCCCGGGGCTGGCCTGTAATCTTTACCCCTTCTTGCCCTCCGGCTTCTCATCCGGCTGATGCCAGGCGCGGCCGTCGCGTTGGATGAGGTCGTCGGCGCAGGCCGGTCCCATGCTGCCGGGGGCGTAAGGATCGGGCTTGCCGCCCTCGGCCCAGAGGTCAAGGAAGGGCTGCACGGCAGCCCAGCCGGCTTCGATGCCGTCGGCGCGCTGGAACAGGGTCTGGTCGCCGACGAAGAGTTCGTAGAACAGGCTCTCGTAGCCGGTCTGCTTGCCGATGTCGAAGCGGTCGGCATAGCGGAAATCGAGCGAGATGGGCACGGTCTTCAGCACGAGACCGGGGGCCTTGATCGAGATTTCCATATCCAGCCCTTCGTCCGGCTGCACCTGGATGATCAGCCGGTTCGGCGGCAGCTGCGGGCGCGAGGCCGGGCGCGGGAATTGCGCGAATGGCACCTGCCGGAAAGTGATGACGATCTCGGTGTCGCGCGCCTTCAGCGCCTTGCCGGTGCGAAGGTAGAAGGGAACGCCGGCCCAGCGCCAGGTATCGACAAGAAGTTTGAGCGCAACGAAGGTCTCGGTGCTGCTGTCGGACGCGACATCGGGTGTCTCGGTGTAGGCGGGCAGATCCTTGCCGGCGAGAGGGCCGGCCGTATAGGCGCCGCGCACGCCGTTCTGGACAGCTTCCTCGCGCGAATAGACGCGCAAAGCCTTTAGAAGCTTGCCTTTCTCGTTGCGGATCGCCTCGGCGTCAAAGCTGTTCGGCGGCTCCATCGCCACCATGGCCAGAAGCTGGAAGAGATGGTTCGGCACCATGTCGCGCAGTGCGCCGGTCGAATCGTAGAATTTTCCACGCGTGCCGACATCGACCAGTTCCGCCGCGGTGATCTGGACGTGATCGATATAGTTGTTGTTCCACAGCGCCTCGATCATCATGTTGGCGAAGCGCGTCGTCATGATGTTCTGGACGGTTTCCTTGCCGAGGAAATGGTCGATGCGATAGATCTGGTTTTCGTTGGCGTGGCTGAGCAGCCGGGCGTTCAGCTCGCGGGCCGAGGCAAGGTCGTGGCCGAAAGGCTTTTCGATCGCGATCCGGCGAAAGGCGCCGGCGGTTTCGTTCATAAGCCCGGTGGCGGAGAGCTTTTCGGCGACATCGCCGAAGAAGCGCGGCGGCACGGCGAGATAAAAGGCCGCGTTGGCGCTTGGCGCCTGCGACAGGTATTTGCTGATCTCGTCATAAACGGCGTTCTGGGTGAAGTCGCCGGAGATATAGGCGATGCGCTTGCGCAGGCTCTGCCATGCCTCCTGCCGTTCCGGCTCCTGCATGTCGCCCGATGTGGCGAGAAATGAATCCAGCCGCTCCAGCAGCATGTCGACGCCGCCCGGTTCAATGCCGATGCCGAGGATATGCAGGTCGTCGCCCACGAGCCCGCTGCGCGACATGTTGATCAGCGTCGGGATTAGCAGCCGCCGCGTCAGATCGCCGGTAGCGCCGAAGATCACGAAGGTCAGCGGCGGAGCCGGTGCAACATCCGGGCCGCTCATGCGTGCACCTCGGCCAAACGGGTGAACATCGGGTTTCTGGACGACATGGGGTATCTCCTCGGACCTGTTGCAGTTTTTGCTTTGGCTGCGCATGTTCTACTGCATAATTTCTTAGATCGGAATCGATCTAAGGATAAAATTATGCAGCAGATCTGAAGTGCTACAGCGCCGCTTGTCGATGGGATCAAGCATCGTCCTTTGGCGGCCATTGGCGCGCTGCATGGACCAACGCAAGGATCCAGATTTCATCGCCCGAAATTTCGTAGACAAGGCGATAATTCCGATGAACGATATATTCGCGCGTTCCGCTAATGATGCCTTTGCGACCCATCCGAGGCACTCGGCCCAATCGCGCGCCCGCTTGGCTGAACAACTCATCCATGCGTAGCGCTGCTGTTTCGTTGTCGTTTATGATGTATTGAAAGATATTCAGACGATCCAACTCTGCCTGCGGAGTCCAGATGACTCTCATCGAGATCCGCTTCTGAGTTGGTTGCGAAGAGCGGAAAAGGTAGCCTCTACCTCTTCGTTTGACCGGCCTTGGCCAGCCCGCATAGATGTTCTGGCGATTTCCACTTTTTCCCGAAGAAATTCTTCGTATCGGGGCTCTTGATGTTGCTTGCCGACGTAATCGCGCACAAGCTCGCTGACGATCTCCGCAGCCGGTCTATGGGCGGATTTGGCCGCGGCCAGAAATTCGGCGTGAAGATCCAGGTCGAGGCTGATTTCAAGCACGGCTTGTTTGGGCATATCCGATCCTCAATGCGAATGCGGCCCAATATAGTCGGCACTGGACCGCATTCCAAGTCGCAAGCGCAGCTGTCTATTTCTTCACCGCCACCAGAAACAGCCGCGGAAACCGCAGCAGGACCTTGCCGTCCGCGAGCGGCGGATAGGCTTTTTCGATGCGGGTGAGATAATCGGCCGCGAAGGCGTCGCGATGTTCAGCGCCGGCATGATCGAGATAGGGACGCAGGCCTGTGCCCTTGACCCACTCGACGATGGCGGCGGCGTTTTCCAGCGCGTGATTGTAGTTGGTGTGCCAGAGGTCGATGCGGGCGGACTTGCCGATCAGCCGGTTGTAATAGACCGACGGCGCGGGCAGGGGATTGCGGCGGACGCTCTTCTTCGCGAAGGTCTCGCTCCAGGGCCCGCTTTTCGCGGTCTCTTCCATCATCAGATGGCTGAGTTCGGTCAGGTTATCAGGCATCTGGATGGCGAGCACGCCGCTGGGTTTCAGCCCATCCATCAGCCGGTCGAAGATGTCGAGATGATTGGGCAGCCATTGGAAGACGGCGTTGGCGAAAAGCAGGTCGACGGGCTCATCTGGCTGCCATGTCGCAAGATCGGCTTTGACGAAGTCCGTGCCGGGCATGCGCTTGCGAGCGGCCTCCAGCATGTTGTCGTCGCTGTCGAGGCCGGAAACGCCGGCAGCGCCATAGCGCTCGACAATCAGTTCGGTCGAATTGCCGGGTCCGCAGCCGAGATCGATAGCGCGGTCGATACGCGTAAGCGGCACCTGCGCCAGCAGATCGCGCGCCGGGCGCGTGCGCTCATCCTCGAACTTCACATATTGGCCGGCAGACCATGCCATGATGGTATCCTCTTGTGAGATGGACTTTGCTGCGTCCCGGCGTAGCACCGGGATATATCAAAATCGTGTAATCACGCTGATCCCCGTGCCCTCGGCCTTGTCCAGCGTCATCAGCGCCGGCACGGCCTCCTCCAGACTGATCCGGCGGCCGATTAGCTTTTGCGGGGCGATCTTGCCGGCGGCGAGCATGTCGAGCATGGCGTCGTAGCGCCAGGCCTGCATGCCATGGCTGCCGTAGATCTCCAGCTCGTGGCCGATCACTTGGCCCATCGGGATCTGCGGCGTCGCATGCTCGCCGAGCATCAGGCCGACCTGCACATGCCGGCCGCGGCGACGGAGGTTCTTGATCGAGTTGAAGCAGGTGACGGGATGGCCGAGTGCATCGATTGACACATGCGCGCCGCCCTTGGTGATCTCGCGCACCGCTTCGGCGACATCGGCAACTCTGGTGGCATTAATGGTTGCGACCGCGCCGCATTCGCGGGCGAAGGCCAGCTTCTCGTCGGAAATGTCGACGGCGATGGCGTTGGCGCCGAGCGCGCTGGCGATCATGATCGCGGACAGGCCGACACCGCCGCAGCCATGCACGGCGATCCATTCGCCCGGCCGTGTCTTCGCCTGATCGGCAACGGCGCGAAAGGAGGTGGCGAAACGGCAGCCGAGGCTCGCCGCCGTGGCATCGTCGACCGTTTCCGGCAAATGCACGAGATTGGTATCGGCATAGTCGATCGCCACATATTCGGCGAAGGAGCCCCAATGGGTGAAGCCGGGCTGGAATTGGCTGGGGCAGACCTGCTGGTTGCCGGAATGGCATTCGGCGCAATGGCCGCAGCCGGAGACGAACGGCACGGTGACGCGGTCGCCGACCTTGAAGCGGACAACGCCACGGCCGGTCGCCACCACCTTGCCGGCAAGCTCGTGGCCTGGGACATGCGGCAACTGGATGTCGGGATCATGTCCCATCCAGCCGTGCCAGTCGCTGCGGCAAAGTCCGCTCGCGCCGACGGCAATCACCACGCCATCTTCGCCGGGTGTAGGGTCGGGGAGGGTACGGATCTCGGGGGTGGCCTCGAAGGCCTCATAATACATAGCTTTCATGGGTATCCCGTATAGCGCGCCGCGTTTGCTTTGGCTTATCATTTTTCCTGATTGACCCATTCGTCAAGCTGTTGTTTCGGCGCATGAAAATTGCGCGCGGAAAGCATCATCCGGCGCTTTGTTGCGAATGGATTTCGGGCCGAAAATTCCGCTTGACCCCCAGGTTGCACAGGGATTTCCTTTTGTCGCTTCAAGAGGAAATCATCATGGCCGTCGATACATCCCCCCGCACCACCACCTGGACCCATGTCGATGGAGAATGGCTCTCCGGTAATCCGCCGCTGATCGGGCCGACCTCGCATGCCATGTGGCTGGCTTCAACCGTCTTCGACGGCGCGCGCTGGTTTGATGGTATTGCACCGGATCTCGATCTTCATTGCCAGCGCATCAATCGCTCGGCGCTCGCCATGGGGCTGAAGCCGGTGAAGACGCCGGAGGAGATCGAGGCGCTCGCCTGGGAGGGCATCAAGAAATTCGACGGCAAGACGCCGCTTTACATCAAGCCGATGTATTGGGGCGAACATGGTACGGCGGGCAGCGTCGTCGCTGTCGATGGGGAATCGACCCGTTTCGCACTCTGCCTGTTCGAGGCGCCGCTGGGTGGCCAGGGCGGCATCTCGCTGACGGTCTCGCCGTTCCGCCGTCCGTCGCCGGAAACCGCAATGACCGATGCTAAGGCCGGCTCGCTCTACCCGAACAGCGGCCGCATGATCCTGGAAGCGAAAAAGCGCGGCTTCGACAATGCGCTGGCATGCGACATGAACGGCAATGTCGCCGAGACCGCGTCGTCCAACGTCTTCATGGTCAAGGACGGTATCGTCTACACGCCGGTCGCCAACCGCACCTTCCTCGCCGGCATCACCCGCGCCCGCGTCCTGGGTCTGCTGCGCCAGGAAGGCTTCGAGGTGCGTGAAGAGACGTTGTCGGTCGAGCAATTCATGACGGCCGACGAGATCTTCACCACCGGCAACTTCGCCAAGGTCGTCGGCGTCACCCGCCTCGACGGCCGCGAATTCCAGCAGGGCCCGCTCGCGCGCAAGGCGCTGGAACTCTACATGGACTGGGCCCATGGCCGGAGTGCCAGCGAAGAATAGGCGATACCGGAGCGCAGCGGCCGGATCATGGCGCCTTCGAATTGGCTTCGAAGGCTTTCTTGGTGATCCGGTAGGATGCAAAGGGTTGATCGAGATATTCCGTTGCACGCGTCGGCGACAGGCCGAGCTTTTCGGCGACGCGGATGGAAGCAGTGTTGCCGGGCGCGATATCGGCGATCACGCATTCAAGACCGAGCGTTGTAAAGGCATGGACGAGGACCGGCCTTGCGGCTTCTGTCGCATAGCCCTTGCCCCAGGTGAGCCTGTTCAGCCGCCAGCCGATTTCGATCTCTGGCCCAACTGCATCCGCAGGTATGAGCAAAATCCACCCCAGAAACTGTTTCGGATTTTCCTTGGCAAAGACGGACCAATAGCCGAGGCCCTCGCCAAAGTCGGCCTGAATACGGTTTGTCAGGAATAGCCGGTGTGCCTCCGGATCGTTCCATGGGCCGGGAATGAATTTCGTCACCTCGGGATCGAGATCCATGGCGAAGCAATCGTCGATGTCGGCCATGCTGCGTGGGCGCAGGATCAGGCGGCCGGTCTCAAAGGTCGAAAGCACGGTTGTTTCTCCTGACTTATCGATGTCCGTAAAGATAAGAATAGATATCGTGTGCGGAAGAATAATTCACGGTCTAAGAAAATGTAGCGAATTCTCCCACGGCAATTGCTTTTGTGCTATTATGGGTTTGGTCGGCAAAACCACTGAGGAGGCCGCCATGAAAATCACAATTCCTGCCTCTGTCTATCTTTTCGACTATTACAGGCTGTTTTTGCAGCTCTGTGTCATCGCGGCGATCGGGTTCGTCATCTATTCGATGCTGTTCGGATTGACGTGGTGATGTTGGAAGCAATTGAAACCGCCGGCCTTTATGAGGCCGCCGGGTCCATTCTTGTTTAAAGGTAGTCGACGATGAGTTTGAGCTTTCCCAACCGGAACCGCAGTTATGATGCGTCGGCGCGGCGTATCCGTTTCATCGGACATGACGGCATGTTCGAGGTTCCTTTTCTGGTCGAAGCCGATGTCTTCCCGGAGGCCAATACCGAGGCGGGCTATCTCGCCGCCTTCGATGCCGCGCGTGATGGGGTACAGCAGGTGGCCATGAAGGCCTATGGCTATGCCCGCCGGCGCATGTACATCCTGACGCCGAATGATTTCCGGTAGCGGAAAATCTACTCCGCCTCTTTCCTCGGGCTGACCCACCAGCAATAGACCGCGCCGATCGCCAGCAGCACGCAGGTGCCGAGGAAGACGGCACGCATGCCGATGTGGCCGCCGACGAAGCCGCCCATGACCGGGCCGACGACCTGACCGACATATTGCGACGAGATCGAGAGGCCTAGGATGCTCCCGGCTGCCGCGTCCGGCACATTGTGGCGGATGACGGCGGTGATGCAGGGCAGCAGTCCGCCGAGCGCGATACCCATCAGGAAGCGTAGCGCGATCAATTGCCAGGCCGAGGTAACGAAAGCCTGCGGGATCAACAACAGTGCCGCGACCGCGAGAGCCGCCATGATGACCGTCCAATGGCCGATACGGTCGGCAAGTTTGCCGAGCCAGGAAGCCGACAGGATACTGCCGAGAGCCGCCGCTGCCATGACCACGCCCGAAGTCATCGTCACATGCGCGTTCTCGACGAACTGCGCGACATAGACGGTGATGATCGGCTCGATCGACATATTGGCGAGCATCAAGAGCAGGCCGATTGCCAGCATGGCGATGGCGGGCCGTTTGTCGGGGATGGAAGCCCAGCCGCCGCTTGCCTGCGCGGCTTTCTTCCGCGCCGGCGATTTCTCTTCCTTGATCAGGAAGGTCGTCGCCAGAAAGGTGAAGAAGATCACGCCGCCGGCCAGCAGAAAGGTGCCGCGAATACCGATGATCGGCGGCAGGGCGCCACCGATCAGAGGTCCGACCAGATTGCCGGCCATGATCCCGGAGGACAGCGTGCCGAGCGCCCAGGCCGAGCGATGCTTCGGCGTCTGCGTCGCCACCAGGACCATCGAGCCGGAGGCGTAGCCGCCGGCAAGGCCGGTGAACAGGCGCAACGCCACCAGCTGCCAGACACTGCCCGCCATGCCCATCAGCGAGATCGCCACCGTCATGCCGAGGCTGGCGCGCACCAGCATCAATTTACGGCCATAGATGTCGCCGAGCCGGCCCCAGAGCGGCGCGACGAAGGCGGCGGCAAAGAAAGTGGCGCCATAGGCAATGCCGGACCATTGCACGATCGCCGCCTTATCGGTGACGCCGAGTTCCTCGACATAAAGTGGCAGGAAGGGAAGCAGCAGCGTCATCGCCACGATGGTGGTGAAGGAGCCGACGAGGCAGATGATCAGATTCCGCATCCAATAGGCGGTTTCCGGTTCAGCCGGTGCGGCTGCCTCCCATCTCGTCTCAGTCATTTTCCGGCCTTTGCATTCAGCGTGTACAATAATTCCTGGCTGCCCGACGCCAGGATATGCCCCTTCGCCGCGGCAAGCAGGCCCGCGCGGGTGAAGAGATCGGGAAGATTGAGGCGGTCGACATCAAGCGCATAGACGGTGACGTGATAACCGTGGACACGCTCGTCGTTCCAGGGTGGGCACGCGCCCATATAGCCCCCATGCGGCCCATTCTTCAAGGAGCCATTGCCTGTGCCATTCTGTCCGCGCCGGCCATGGTCCGTCCGTTCGAGCGGCAGCCCGGCCGCCGGCGAATTATCGCCATCGGCGCCTTCGGCAAGGCTGGTGAGAGAGGCCGGGATATCGGCGAGCACCCAATGGACGAATTCCATCCGCTTGAAGTTCCTGGGGATGATCGTGTCGTCCTTGTTGAACAACGAGAAATCGCCCGGCACGTCGGGATCGACCATGGTCAGCGCATAGGAGCGTGTGCCCTTCGGTCCTTTCGACCATGACAAGGCCGGGCTCTTGTTCGGCCCGGGCGCCGATTTGCTGTTTGGTGTTGCGATACACGAGGCGTTTTCCGGCAGCAGCATGCGGCCATCGCTCTTTTCAAACTTGACCTTGAGATCAGCGGCCAGGGCCGGCGAGCCGGTGGTGACTGCCGCTGCGATAGCGATTGCGCCGAGGAGATGGGAGGTATGTCGCATGGTCTTGCCCTTTCGCGTTTCAGCCCGTTCGAGCTTTCCTGGGGCAGGGTCTAACAGATCGTTCCGGCACGCTTGCGCACGAAAACGCTCAAAATGCAGCCGGAAACGCTCAAGTGCCACGCAGCCGTTCGGCGAAGCGTCGAGGGGAGCGATAGCCGGTGGCAAGGGCTGCCTCGCGCAACGACAGTCCGTCTTCGGCCAGCAATGTGGTCGCGAGCGCCACGCGTTCGCTTGCCAGCACATTGCGTAGCGAGGAACCTTCCCGCGACAGGCGTCGGCGCAATGTTGCATTGCTGGTGCCAAGCTCGACGGCGATCAGATCGGCGGTCCAGGCGCGGTCGGGCTGCCAGCGCACCAGCGCACGCACGGCCTCCGCCGTCGTTTCGGGCGACGCGGGCAGGGCGCCGCGCATGCCGAGCACCATCAGCACCTCCATCAGGCGATGCTCGATCAGTTCCGCCGGCAGCTGACCGGAGGCAATGCCGTCGCCGGCATGATGGATGGCTGCTGCCAGTATCGGATCAAGCGGCAGGTCGATCTGTGAGGCCATCCGCCCGGGCGGAAAGGCCCTGACGGCGCGGCGCACGAGTTCGTCGGGAAAGCTGATGAAGATGGCGCGATAGATGCCACTCCGGGGATCGGGATCGTTGACAACATCGCCGCGCCAGCCTGCGGGCAGAACCAGCACCGCACCGGCCGGCAAACGGAGATGCCGCCCCATGCTCAGCACTTCCTTGTAGCCTTCGACGAGAACGACAATCGAGACATGGGCAAAGGCTGAGCCGGCGATCCGCTCGCGCTGCCGGGTGACGAAGGTGAAGAGCGTGGAATAGCTTTTGCCGTCAGCCGGCATTACCGCCGGCCGATTGTCTTTCCCCGCCAGCCGGCGCAGCTTCTCCAGTATCTGATGGGCCTCGGGCATGGCGACGGCGTCCTGCTGATGTCGATTAGGACGATAGTCTGGACCACGGTGCTGGCAATGCCAAGCCTGCAAAGCGCCTTGTCGGTTCTCTCGCCTCGTGATATAAACTGATTGCAATTTGCAATCGGATTATCGGCAACGAGATCGTGATCCAAATAGGTTGCCGGATAGGTAGGAGATGCACCATGAGCACCCTTGAGACCGCTCGCTGCGACACGGTGCGGCGTTTGTATGCCGCGTATATTGCGCAACATATTGACGTCGTCGGTCCGATGCTGACCAGCGATTTCACCTTCTCCAGCCCGCGTGACGATCACATCGATCGTAACCGCTATTTTGAACATTGCTGGCCGAAGCAGAAGGTTTTCCGTGCCATTCATATCGAACATCTCGTGCCCGATGGCGATGAGGTGATTGTCGGCTACCGCGCCGAAAAGATGGATGGAAGCAGTTTTCGCAATGTGGAGATGTTCCGCTTCACTGGCGACAAGATCGCGGAAGTGAACGTCTATTTTGGGCGCAATGTCTAGGGGATGGAGGGCTCGCCTGAAAGCTGTCCGCTTTTAGATGTTGCGGCGGCGGCTTTGATCGCCGCTTCCAGCGCAACGGTCGGACCGGTCATCGGTTGGGTAGCGCTTCCATGCAACAGCCGTGCTGCTCCGGTCATCGATGCCTGTGCGAAGGCAACCATCTTGGCCCCTGCGCGCTGCGCTGCGTCCACCGCCTCGGCGATCAAGGCCAGATAGGCATCCTGTTCGTCGGCCCGGAACAGAGCCCAGGCGCCCTCGATCAGCCGCACGTCGATGTCGGCGTCGGTTGCCTTCGCGGCTTCTTCGAATAACCGGGTGGTCGGGGCAATGGTCGTTTCGACGGTGCAGAGGACAATGACCTTGCCGCCCGCCTTCACCGCTCTTTCCGCCAGCATGCCATCGGCTCTGATAACGGGAACTGCGGACCGGTCGGCCGCCAGCGACGCCGCCGGGCCAAGGGTGGAGCAATTGAGCACGACAACATCCGCCTCCCGCGCGAGATGCAGCAGGACGCCAGCCGTTTCCGCCGAGATTTCAGCCGTCAGTCCTCCCAGCCGTTCGGCGGTCAGGAGCAAGTCGGCGCGCACATGATGATGAAGGGCGCCAGCTGGAAGGCCAAGCTCCCTTGCAGCGTCTTCATAGATCGGGATGTTGCTTTCGGCAGTGTGCAGGCAGGCTATTTTCACGGAACTGGTCTCGCTGAGGCCACCCGACAGGAGGGCGGTTCACGGAGCCTAGCCTCTGACGATCTGATTGTCGACGCGTGCCGTGCCGCAGATCGTGGCTGCGATTTCGCCGGCGCGATCGATCTCTTCTTTCGTTGCAAGCCAGCCGCTGAGCACGATCTTGGGACCGTCCGCAGTCACGAAAACATCCGGACCGTCGATGTCTTCGGCGATAGCCAGCGCGTTTTCCACCGCGAATTCGAGATCGATCGTTTCAGCCGTGTTGGCCCGTGCGGTTTTGGGGGAGAATGAGGGTGTCATTGACTTGATTTCCTCAGCTTTTGGTTGTGTCTCGCATTTTGCCCGCGGATATTGCCATCGCGGCATTTATGCTGCTGTCGAGCAGCGCGTCCGGAATGTGCGATCCGTATCGTCCCCTGTGGATCGTCAGGGCCTGTCTATAGACTTCGATGAACAGGTCGATCCTGGCCCAGCTTTCCTGCGCCATATGCGTCGGCCAGAACAGAAATGCGCCCGCCGAGGACGTCGTCAATTCGCCGAGGCGGCTGGCGGGAATCTTGAAGGTGCCCGCTGGCATCTTTGCCCGGATACCGAAATCGTCGATCAGCCAATCGTCGTTTTCAAAGACAGGCGTCCGACTGTCCATGAGAAACGTGTCCCTGATATGACGGGACGAGCGACTTTCGAAAAATGGAATTGGGTCGACCGGGCCATCGGTGTTGCTGGTCTCGCGGGGACTATCGGCGGGCATCATCGATCCTTCCGACGTGGCTGCCGGTCTGGGAGCTAGATGCGGCGATTGTCGCCTACCTTCAGGCCGGCACGCGGTTTTCCGCGCACCATCAAGTAAACAGTGACCTCAAAAGCTGTTGCTGAGCGCGGCTGCGACGACGCGAGTTATTCGGCTTTTGCCGCAGGGGCGATCGGTTCTATATCGATTTCCTGCGTCACCCGTTCCTGGGCGACTTCGTCATTGCGCATCCGGTATTGCGGGGAATTGTCCCGCGCTGGAAGGTAGGCCGTGATCCGGTAAACCTCCGCCGCCTTCGGGGAAAGGCCTTTCAGGCTCTTCAGTCGAACGGTCTGGCCGATGGGGAAACGGTGGATAGCCACGGTGCACTACGTCTTTCCGGCCCTGTCTGTTGCAATGGCCCTGTTATATCACGGCGCTTACGCGCGAATGTCGTTATCGGGAAATGCATGTCCGGCAAGACGACGGAGATGTCGCTTGCCGAACATTCCGGCTTGATTGTCAATGGAGTGATCGCGGGCTGCCAGTACATCCGTGGTCAGCGCCGCATTCCGTTCCAATCAGGCCAATCTGAGTTTGGAGATCGAGCTGCGGCCCATGCCGTCCTGCTCGATTTCGAAGATCAGTTTCTGGCCTTTCTTGAGGGTGTCTAGGCCAGATTTCACCACTGTTTTCGCGTGAACGAAAATAGCGACGCTACCGTCCGTCGGCTGAATAAAGCCGTAGCCCTTTTCCAGATCGAAACTCTTGACGATACCGTTGAACATGCTGTCTCCTTGGGCTTGGCATGGCCGATGCCGGCAGTCGTGCCGTCCATATTCAGACCATACGGTTGAGGAGATCGGCGGGTCGAGAACTCTGACGCCGCGAAGAGCCAAGCTGCCCAAGACGATAGGAGTACAACTACAAGATGATTAAGGCTTAAATAAGACCTTTGGCGAGTGAAAGGACGAATAGACGGTTCAATGCCGCATTTAAGCAGCGATACCCAGTTCATGCCGGCTTGATGGGTACAAGCGGTATCTGGTTGAAAGACGGGTAAATTTTCCTCGAGCCCGCGATTTTTTGGCATATCGCCGGTTGCCCTTCCCATCGTCCCCTCCTATGTTCCGGGTCACCTGCCGACGCAATCAATTGCCAAGAGGAGATATGACCATGGCTTTCGAATTGCCTGTACTTCCCTACGATTACGACGCTCTTTCCCCCTTCATGTCGCGTGAGACTCTCGAGTATCACCACGACAAGCATCACAAGGCCTATGTCGACAACGGCAACAAGCTGGCGGCTGAAGCGGGTCTTTCCGATCTCTCGCTCGAAGAAATCGTCAAGAAGTCCTTCGGCACCAATGCTGGCCTCTTCAATAATGCTGCCCAGCACTACAACCACGTCCTCTTCTGGAACTGGATGAAGAAGGGCGGCGGCGGCAACAAGCTGCCGGGCAAGCTCGAAGCTGCTTTCGCTTCTGATCTCGGCGGCTATGACAAGTTCAAGGCCGATTTCGCCGCTGCCGGCGCCACTCAGTTCGGCTCCGGCTGGGCCTGGGTTTCCGTCAAGAACGGTAAGCTCGAAATTTCCAAGACCCCGAACGGCGAAAACCCGTTGGTTCATGGCGCGACCCCGATCCTCGGCGTCGACGTCTGGGAACACTCCTATTACATCGACTACCGCAACCTGCGTCCGAAATACCTCGAGGCCTTCATCGATAGCCTGATCAACTGGGACTACGTCCTGGAGCGCTACGAAGCCGCCACGAAGTAAGCTTTGCCGTCACGGCTTGCTTTCACACCCGGCGCTGTCCAGGCGTCGGGTGTTTTCGTATCTTTCGTTCGATTGCCATTCCGTCAGCCCAAGGAGGCTGCATGTCGTCTCCATCTGCTCCGCTCTTCCGCTTCGGCGTCGTCGCCGATCCGCAATACGCCGCCCTGGAGCCCAATCTCGAGCTCGACCGCTATCCGGCAAAGAGCCTCGACAAACTCGGAGAGGCGATCACGGAGTTCAATCGGCACGATCTCGCCTTCGTCGTCACCCTCGGGGATATCATCGACCGTCATTGGGAGAGTTTTAACGATATCCTGCCGGTCTACGAGACCCTGCGGCATGAGCGGTATTTCCTGCTCGGCAATCATGATTTCGCGGTCGCGCCAGAGCATCTGACGAAGGTCGTAAACCGCGTCGGGCTGTCGTCGGCCTATTACGACTTCGCCCAAGCCGGCTATCGCTTCATCGCGCTTGACGGTAACGAGACCAGCCTGTTTTCTCCACCGCAAGGCGACCCGCGTCGCGATGAAGCCAGGGCTTTGATGAAGGCGCTGCATGGCGCCGGTGCGCCAAATTCACAGCGCTGGAATGGTGCGGTCAGCGACACGCAATATGCCTGGCTCACCGCCAAGCTGAATGAAGCGAAAACCGCCGGCGAAAAGGTCGTGGTCATGAACCATTACCCGATTTTCCCGAAGAATTCGCACAACGCACTCGACAGCGAGCGCCTGCTGGCGCTGCTCGCCGAACACGATCACGTCGTCGCCTATCTCAACGGCCACAACCATGCCGGTAATTTTGGCGTCGTCGACGGGACCTACTTCGTCAATTTCAAAGGCATGGTCGATACCCAAGACAACACCGCCTATGCAATCGTCGCGGTCTATGAGGATCGGCTGGAGATCGCCGGTTTCGGGCGGGAGGAGAGCAGGGTGCTGTCCTTGAGCTAGCGTTTCATTCCGCCGCCACCCGCATCTCCGCCACATCCCGCTTCGGCGGCATGATGCTTCAGGACAGTCCAATCGCCCGTTCGTCAACCACCGGCGGCTTGGGCATTCACCTGCCACCCGTTCACCCAGACCTGCCGCAACCCATCCCCTTCGCCCTTGAACCATGATCCCGCCGCCTCGCAACCCTCGATCCGATCGCTGCGGAAATTGCGGATGGCCTGGCGCAGCTCGCACCAGGCGACGATGTTGGCGGTTTCGGCGTAGTAGATGAGGGCGATCGGTCGGATGATGCGCTCGGTGGCACGGCCGAGTTCGTCGCGGTAGGAGAGGTCCAGTTTCTCCTCGTCGCGGATGGCGCGGCGCACCAGCGCCAGATCGATGGCGCCGGCCAAGGGTGCGGCAAAACCCCAGGCATGCAGCGCATTGGCCTCGAATGTCTGGCGCAGCGGTGGCGGCACCGCACCGGCGATCTTGGCGCTGACGCGCTTGGCTGCGAGCTTCAGCTCGTCGTCGCCGGTGCGCTCCAGCAGCGCCAGCGACAGCACGATCGCCTCCATCTCCTCGATCGAAAACATCAGCGGCGGCAGGTCGAAGCCGGGGCGCATGATATAGCCGATGCCACGCCCGCCCTCGATCGGCACGCGCATCGCCTGAAGGGCGACAATGTCGCGGTAGACCGAGCGCACCGTCACCTCTAGCCGCTCGGCGATGACGGCCGCCGTTACCGGCTTTTTCGCCAGCCGCAGGATCTGGATGATCTCGAACAGGCGCGACGCCTTGCGCATTTCATCCTCCCGGCTTGAAGGCTCCTGACAATACCCTGTCAGTTGGGCTGAACTATAAGACTGCCTATCAATTTGAAAATCAACAAATTCTTCCGTGATTTTCCAACATAGGACGATAGGCAACTGACATGGGCTACACCGAAAATCTCTGGCTTTTCTTTCTCCTCCTCTTCGGCATCATCATCGTTCCGGGCATGGATATGCTCTTCGTGCTGGCCAATTCGCTGACCGGCGGCCGCAACAGGGGCTTGGCCGCGACTGGCGGCATTATGCTGGGTGGTGTGGTGCATTCGCTGAACGGCGCGCTCGGCGTCGGCCTGCTGATGCATTTCGTGCCCGTTCTCTTCAATCCGCTGCTTCTTGCCGGCGCCGGCTACATGGCCTTTATCGGCATCACGCTGATGCGCAGCTCGATCACCGTTGGCGATCAGGGGCCTAGCGGCAGCCGCTCCGCCTGGAAGGCCTTTCGCCAGGGTGCCGTCACCTGCCTGATCAACCCCAAGGCCTATCTTTTCATCCTTGCCGTCTATCCGCAGTTCCTGAAGCCGGACTACGGTCCGATCTGGATACAGGCAACGATCATGGGATTGATGACCATCGCCACGCAATTCCTCATCTATGGCGGCCTTGCCGTCACCGCTGGCCGTAGCCGCGATCTGTTGATCGCCAATCCCGGCGCGACCGCCTTTGCCGGGCGTGCCGCCGGGTTGCTCTTGTTTGCGGTCTCGGTCTTCACCGTATGGGAAGGCTGGAGGGCGGCGTGAGCGCCGGCATATGTCTGGAATATGACGCTGATTTTGCTCAGCTCTCACCACTTTGTGACTTCATCGCCCGCGCTAAACCGGCAAAGATGCTAGCGTGGCTATGCGCCGGCCGCATTCGCGGTCCTGATCACGCATGCAGAGGTAGGAGAAGCACATGAAATGGAGAGCGATTGTGGTGGCGACGGCTCTGGCCGGCGTTGCCTTTGGTTCGGTGCTGGCGGCCGATAGCGGCACGCATGATGCCCGTATTGCGCTGATGAAGAAGATCGGTGGCGCGACCGGTGCTCTCGGCGCCATCGCCAAGGGCGAAAAGCCCTATGACGCGGCTGTCGTCAAGGCCTCGCTGACGACGATCGCCGAGACGGCCAAGGCCTTCCCGGATCAGTTCAACCCCGAAAGCGACAAGACCGATGCCGAGGTCAATCCGAAGGTCTGGGACAATCTGGATGACTTCAAGGCCAAGGCCGCCAAGCTGTCCACCGATGCGGAGACAGCACTCGCGCAGCTTCCGGCCGACCAGGCCGGTGTTGGTGCGACGTTGAAGACACTGGGTGGTAATTGCGCCGCCTGTCATCAGGCCTACCGCATCAAGAAGGACTAGCGGTAGGCCGGCATCGTCCGGACATCAGATCAAACATCCACACTGGCTTGCCGCCGGTGTGGATTTCAGTATTTCATGATGCAGGCTGAATGGAGGAGGTGCTAGGCATGATCGCGCGTTTTGTCCGATGGCTGCTCTGTCTTGCCGGCCTCGCCATCATCGGCTTCGGCACCTTCTATGTCGTCACCGCGCCATCGCCCTTGCCGGCAAGCCATTGGGCCAATCTCGGCGATCCCGATATCAAGAACGGCGAGATGGTGTTCTGGGCGGGCGGCTGCACAAGCTGTCATGCGGCGTCCGGCGCACAGGGCGATGCCAAGCTGGTGCTGTCCGGCGGGCTGGCTCTGGCCAGCCCCTTCGGCACTTTCCATGTCCCGAATATCTCGCCGGATGAAAAGGCCGGTCTCGGCAACTGGACGCTGGTCGATTTCGGCAATGCCATGAAGCGTGGCGTCGGTAAAAACGGCGAACATCTCTATCCGTCCTTCCCATATGGCTCCTATGCGCGCATGAGCGACAAGGACGTCAACGATCTCTGGGGCTTCCTGAAAACCCTGCCGAAGAGCGACAATGTCGCGCCGCCGCATGAGCTGCCCTTTCCCTTCAATATCAGGCTGGCGCTCGGCGGCTGGAAATTCCTCTATTTCAACGATCAGCCGCGCATTGTCATCGCCAATGCCGATGACAAGATCAAACACGGTCAATATCTGGTCGAAGGCCCCGGCCATTGCGGCGAATGCCACACCCCGCGCGACGCCTTCGGCGGCTTCATGAGGGATCAGTGGCTGGCCGGCGCACCGAACCCGGAAGGCAAGGGCAACATCCCCGACATCACCCCCGGTTCGAAGGCGATCGGCAGCTGGAGCGCCGGTGATATTGCCACCTACCTCGAAACCGGCTTCACCCCCGACTATGATTCCGCCGGCGGCTCGATGGCCGAAGTGCAGCAGAATATCGCGCATCTTCCGGCCGCTGACCGTGAGGCGATCGCAGCCTATCTGAAGGCGTTGCCGGCGCGGTGAAGGGCCGAATGGTCCCTCTTTAACGTCGCCTTGCCATATAGAGGTGCGTTTCGTAATGAAGCTCGAACTCTCCACCATGCGCAGCGATCGTCTCCGTAATCGCTCCAAGTAAAAGCTCCCTATGCTCGTCCGCCAGAAGCCTATGAGCCGAGAGCGTGCGCAGCAGGTCGGTATAGCTCGCCGCGTTATGCATTCGGCTCCAGGGATAGCAGCGGTGTGTTACCGGCCCGAAATAGTCGGACTCTTCGAACAGCGCCGCGAACGGGGCATCCGGCAGATACCAGGCCTCCGCCGGCGGGCCGGCGAGGGATGGCGCGTATTGCGAATAGATGCGGGCGAACTCCGGGCCGAGCGGCGGTGCCGGTGGCAGCGGTACGTTGCCGAAAACCGCAAGCGCTCCGACCGGTATGAGCTGGGAGGCTGTCTTTGCAAAACGGATATCCGGCGCCACCCAGTGAAAAGACTGGGCCGCCACTACGAGCTTGAAGGCTGACATTTCGCCCTGCCAAGCCTCGAAAGTCGATTCCTCAAAGTGGATATTGGGAAAATCCGCCAGGTTCTCCCGAGCGATGCCGATTAGGTCCGAACCGGGATCCAGCGCGAGCACCGAAAAGCCGCGGCGTGCAAACCCTTGCGTCGCCTGTCCCGTGCCGCAGCCGATCTCGAGGATGCGATCGGTACTGGTTAAGCCGGCGAAAGCGATGATGTCGTCGAAGAGCGGCTCGGGATAAACAGGGCGAACACCGCCATAAAGGGCTGCCACGCCATCGAAAGTGAACCGCTGTTCCAAGGGGGTGTCCTTAGTTGAGAAATCGCGGATGCGCAGCCTTTTTTCTAGCGTATTTCCGTTGAACTTTACAGCCCGGTGAACTCCGGGTGCAGCAACGGGAGAGGGTGGTCGTGGACGCAGTGGTGAAGCATGAGGTTCCCTATTTCAGCCAATGGGAAACGCCTGACATGACACTGGCCGTATTGGCCGAGGGCGCGCAGGCAGCGCTTCTGAGAGATCCGCTTTGGAAGAATTCAGGGGCTCGCACTGTCCAGGATTATGCCCGTTGGGCCGGCAATCTCTGCGGCATGGCCTGCCTGAAGATGGTTCTCGCCGCCCGCGCAGGCCTGATGGTGCCGATCATGGATCTCGCCATGGGATGCAAGGACTATGGCGGCTATGTCGAGGAGGCTGACGGTAGGATCAAAGGCTTGATCTATGCGCCGTTCGTTCCGTTCGTCAAAGACCGGTTCGGTCTGAACGCCAAAGTCGTTACCGGGATTTCGGTCGCGGACATCGGCGACATCCTGACGCAATCCGAATTCTTCATCGCGTCAGTGCACCATTCCATCCGCTGGTCCAATACCGAGCCGCCGTCAAAGGGTGGACATCTGGTATTGGTGACGGCGGTCAATGCGGGGTCGATCCGCTTTCACAATCCGTCCGGGCATGAGGACGCTACGCGCGAGAATGTGGAGCTGCCGCTGGAGATATTCGGCCGATTCTTCGCTGGTCGCGGGATCGCCATCGATCGCTGACGATAGGAAGGTCAACGGCGATCCCGGTCGTGGCCAGTTAGGCCAGCGCCTGCAGGTAGCGCATCCCGGTAACCGGGCGCGGCTTGAAATCCATATTTTCGTAGAAACGATGCGCCTGGGAGTTGCCGGTCGCCGCGCCGACAGAGAGGAAGCTGCAGCCGGCCTTGCGGGCGACGTCGCGGGCGCGGTCGACGAGATGCTGGCCGATGCCATGGCCGCGATGTCCGTCGCGCACGAAGAGATGATGCAGATCCATGCCGCGCTGGCCTTCCTGTGCCTTGTAGAGCGGCACGAGAATGGCATAGCCGATCAGTCCGTTCTCTCCCTCGGCCACCAGCGCCGTGATCCATGGCATCGGGCCAAAGAGATCGCGTTCTAGCTGTTCCGGCGTTGCGGCTGACGGATCGCCATGATGGGCAGCGAGCAGCCGGATCATGTCGTTCAGTTCCGGCATATCGCGCTGATGCGCGCTGCGGATGGTCAGCACCGGCGGGCGGAGAAGGGAAATTTCGCTATCGTCTAGCATGGCATTTCGCGTCCTTGTTTCGAATGAGCCGTCAGGACGCTGCTGATACAACAAAGCCGCCTGACGGCGGCTTGTTGACAATATGATCTGTCCAGCCGCCCTTTACAGGTACAGCCAAAAATACGAGCAGGTGTGGAGCGCGTTCTTGATCATGGGCGCATCAATGGTCCGGAACGGCGGATTTGTCAATGGGGCCTCAGCGGCTCGCCCAGCCGGCGACCATGGCGCCACTCTTCAGTATCGAATTGCCGCAAGAGCGCGTCAGTCTATCGCACCCGCGTCTCATCAAGAGAGGGTTTGCTCTTGGTGTTGAATATAGTATACCCCCCTATATTATAATTTGAGGTCGCCATGTCCCATACCGTTCGCGAGCAAGCCAAGCTTCTTTCCCGTGTCCGTCGCCTGAAGGGACAGATGGAGGCGGTGGAGCGGGCGCTGGAGGCGGAGCGGCCTTGCGGGGAGGTCTTGCAACTTCTCGCCTCGATCCGGGGCGCGCTGACGGGATTGACCAGTGAGATACTGGACGATCATCTGCATGAGCATGTGCTCCATGCCGAAAGCGAAACGGCCCGCCGTCAGGCGGTCGATGAAATATCCGATGTGCTGAAGACCTATCTGCGTTGAGCAGAGGCTTTGGAACATTCAACAGGAGACGGATATCATGAGTGGTTCTTCGGATGCATTGACGCATAGCCATGTGTTTCTGGGCGCCGATCACCGGCGCAATGAGCGCCGCGTCTGGCTGGTTATCGCGCTGACGACGGTGATGATGGTGATCGAGATCGGTGCGGGCTCGCTCTATGGCTCGATGGCGCTGACCGCCGATGGCTGGCATATGTCGACACATGCGAGCGCCATGCTGATTTCGGCGCTGGCCTATCTCTATGCCCGCCGTCATCAGCACAATGCGCGCTTCACCTTCGGCACCGGGAAGCTTGGCGATCTCGCCGGTTTCGCCAGCGCCATCATCCTTGCTATGATTGCCGTGTTGATGGGCTGGGAAAGCCTGTTGCGATTGATGAGCCCGGTCGCGATCAATTTTAACGAGGCGATCGCCATTGCGTCAGTAGGCCTGCTGGTCAACATTGTCAGCGCTTGGTTGCTGCGTGACGATCATGATCACCACCATCATGGCCACGCGCATGGTCATGATCATCATCACGAACACGGTCACGATCATCACCAGGGCCAGGGCGGCAAGGATAACAATCTGCGCTCGGCCTATGTTCATGTCATCGCCGACGCCATGACCTCGGTTCTGGCGATCGTCGCCCTTGTGCTCGGCAGCCATTTCGGCTGGACTTTTCTCGATCCGCTGATGGGCATTGTCGGCGGCCTGGTGATCCTGCAATGGTCCCTGAGCCTACTGCGTTCGTCCGGTTCGATTCTGCTCGACTTCATCCCGTCCGGCGAAGAATTGCCGGATGAAATCCGGGAGGTCATCGAAACCGATGGCGACCGTATCACCGACCTGCATGTCTGGCAGGTCGGCCCCGGCCATCACGCGGCGATCGTTGCCGTGGCGACGCCGGAGCCCCGGGATCCTGCCTTCTACAAGGCCCGGCTGGCGGATCTGCATGAATTGTCGCATGTCACCGTTGAAGTCACGGTCGAAAAGGCGGCATAAGGCGGATTGAAGGAAGGGTGTGCCAGAGGCTTGCCATATTCCTCGCTTAGCTCTGAATCCGCCTGATTCCGCTGGAGGTTTCCGTATGTCCACATTGCTTACCCGCCGCCGCCTCATGGCAGGTTCGGCGCTGCTCCTTCCCGCCCTGACATTTGGCCCGCAAACCCTGTTTGCACAGGATGCCAACGCCAACAAAAGTCCGGACGCGCCGGACAATTCGGCGGCACCCGATGACGACGATGGGATGGACGGCACCCAGGGCGCGGACAATTCCCAGGTGACGGAGGATGCCGATAAGCAGCTCGCGGACCTGGAAAAGAAGACCGGCGGCCGTCTCGGTGTTTCCATACTGGATACGGAAACCAATATTTCGCTTGGTTACCGCGAAGCGGAGCGGTTCGCGCTGTGCAGCAGCTATAAGGCGCTTGCCGCAGGCTTTGTGCTCGCTCGCGTCGATCAGGGCGTCGAGAAGCTCGATCGCCGTGTCACCTATGGCAAGGATGTCGTTGTCACCTATTCGCCGGAGACTGAAAAGCACGCCGACACCGACGGCATGACGATTGCCGAGCTCTGCAGCGCGGCGGTCACATTGAGCGACAACACCGCCGGCAATCTGCTGCTCGACAGCTTCGGCGGTCCGGCGGCGCTGACCGCGTGGTTGCGCACGACCGGCGACACCGAAACCCGGCTCGACCGCAAGGAGCCCGATGTCAACCAGGCGGTCAAGGACGATCCACGCGACACGACGACACCCGATTCCATGCTGGATACGATCGGGCTTCTGACGCTCGGCAACACGTTGTCGGACACCTCCAGGGATCAATTGTCGAGCTGGCTGGTCAACAACACCACCGGCAATGCCCGCCTGCGCGCCGGCCTGCCGAAGGAATGGAAGGTCGGTGACAAGACCGGCACCGGCGAGAACGGCTCCTATGCCGACGTCGCCGTCATCTGGCCCCCGGAGCGTGGCCCCATCCTCGTCGTGACCTATGTCGGCGAAGCGACCGCGCCTGCAAAGGATATCGAGGCTGTCTTCGCCGAGGTCGGCAAGATCGTTGCGGGCATGGTGGGGTGAAATAGTAGCGTTCTGAAATGCAATCGATAAATCAGGGCGCTACGGCCGCGATGTGAATCAGGATCGCATCGCCTTCATGTTGTTCGAGAACTTCAGGCGACGGGATATGTTTATGTTCCGCAGAAAGTCTGCAGCACCCGCTCCGCCGGCTTCGGCGGCTCTGCATAGGGTGCAAAGGCCGGCTGGTCCTCATAGGGCTTGGCAAGCACGGTCAGCAGCGCCTCAAACAATGAAAAATCATCCTCTTCGACGGCAGCCGCGATCGCCTGTTCGATGCGATGGTTGCGGGGGATGAAGGCCGGGTTGACGCCGAGTATCGCCTTTGCGCGCGCGGCCGGCGATTGCGGGTCGCGGCCCAGCCGCTCGCGCCAGAGCGCAAGCCAGGGCGCGACGGATTGCGGATCCTTGAAACTGGCGGCAAAGGCGGCCTCGTTGTCGTCGCTTGCTGCAAGCGAGCCAAGCCGTCGGAAGGTCAAGGTGAAATCCGCCTCCTGTTCCTGCATCACCGCCAGCAGCGACTGGATGAGATCAAGATCGCTGTCTTCTTCTGTTGCGAGGCCTATCTTCTTGCGCATTCCGGCAAGCCAATAGGTCTGGAAGCGCTCGCCATAGGCCTTGATTACCCCATTCGCCAGTTCGACGGCGGTATCGAGCGTCGGATCGATCAGCGGCAGCAATGTTTCGCCGAGCCGCGCGAGGTTCCACTGGCCGATGGCCGGCTGGTTGGCATAGGCGTAGCGGCCCTGCCGGTCGATCGAGGAAAAGACCGTGGCCGGATCATAGGCGTCCATGAAGGCGCAGGGACCGAAATCGATCGTTTCGCCGGAAATGGTCATGTTGTCTGTGTTCATCACGCCATGGATGAAGCCGACATGCAGCCAGCGCGCGATCAGGGATGCCTGCCGGTCGGCCACGGCTTCGAGCAGCGCCAGATAGCGGTTTTGGCGATCCTTGATCTCCGGATAATGCCGCTCGACGACGTGGTCGGCGAGGATGCGCAGATTATCCGTATCGCCACGAGCGGCAAAATACTGGAAGGTGCCGACGCGGATATGGCTTGCCGCGACACGGGTAAAGACAGCGCCGGGCAGCGCCTCCTCACGATAGACCGGTTCGCCGGTGGTAACCGCCGCCAGCGCCCGTGTGGTCGGAATGCCAAGCGCATACATGGCTTCGCTGACGATATATTCGCGCAGGACCGGCCCGAGGGCTGCTCGTCCGTCTCCACGCCGCGAAAACGGCGTCGGCCCGGCGCCCTTCAGCTGGATGTCGCGGCGCCTGCCGTTGCGGTCGATGACCTCGCCGAGCAGGATCGCCCGGCCATCGCCAAGCTGCGGCACGAAACCACCGAACTGGTGGCCGGCATAGGCCATGGCAACCGGCTGGGATCCCGGCAGCAGCGCGTTGCCGGAAAGGATCGC
Organism: Martinezella rhizogenes; assembly: GCF_000799715.1. Lineage (GTDB taxonomy): Bacteria > Pseudomonadota > Alphaproteobacteria > Rhizobiales > Rhizobiaceae > Rhizobium > Rhizobium rhizogenes_C. Next base: position 64,482 of record NZ_JUHG01000016.1, on the reverse strand, counting down.
TGCTCCATCCTGTTCCAGAGCCTCGGCGTCCAGCCCGAGTTCCTGCGTGAGCGCCGCATTGAACTTGATCAACCGCGGCGCCGCAACCGGCGTCGGCGCCTGTTCAGCGAAGAACTGCGGCGGCAGGCGCGCGTAGCTATTATCGAACGGTATGGACGGTGCCTCAAGCACCGGATTGTCGCGGAGAGAAGAGCTCATAAGGTTAAGGTAGGGCCGACGGCCACGTGGTGCAAGGCGCCTGTCCAAAGTAGGAAATCATCCGACTTTGTCCCACCAAACAGCCGACGGCACGCTCAGCTGAGTTCTTGGGCGAGTCCGATCAGAAGCCCTTCAGGCCCGCGGATGTAGCAGAGCCGATATGCGTCTTTATACTGCACCACTTCGCCTACGAGCTGCGCGCCGCGTGCGCGAAGCCTTTCAAGCGTGTCGTCGATGTCATCAACGGTGAACATGACGCGGAGGTAGCCCAGAGCGTTCACCGGGGTATTGCGGTGATCCGCGATGACAGGCGGCATGAGGAAGCGGGAGAGCTCGATCCGGCTGTGGCCGTCGGGCGTTCGCATCATGGCAATCTCGACGTGCTGATCGCCCAGTCCAGTGACACGTCCGGCCCATTCTCCTTCGATCGTGGCTCGCCCTTCGAGCTCGAGACCGAGTTCGCAAAAGAAATCAATCGCCCCTCCGAGGTCTTCGACGACGATTCCTACGTTGTCCATCCGTTTGAGCGCCATGTGTCCAATCTCCCCAATCTACAAGGTCCCAATCTACAAGGTATTGTGTAGCGCACATCCGTAAAGCCGATCTCCTCGCAGAGTGCTTTCAACTCCGCCATCGGCAGAGTGCCGGTGCCGCCGATATTGACGGCACGCAGCAGAACGATATGGACCTCCTCCCGAGGCTTTTACATTTTGCCGGCGACCTTGATGGCGAAGCCGTATTCGAAGGCGATCTCTTCCAGCCGCTGGAAGCGGCCCGATGCGCCGCCATGACCGGCGTCCATATTGGTCTTGAGGAGAATCGGCGCGTCGCCGGTGGTCTTCTCACGTAGCTTGGCGACCCATTTCGCCGGTTCCCAATATGTGACGCGCGGATCGGTCAGGCCGCCGAGCGCCAGGATCGGTGGGTAGGGCTTTTCTCCGACATTGTCATAGGGGCTGTAGGCAGCGATCTGCTCGTATTCTTCCTGGCTGTCGATCGGGTTGCCCCATTCCGGCCATTCCGGCGGCGTCAGCGGCAGGGTGTCGTCCAACATGGTATTGAGGACGTCGACGAAGGGAACGGCGGCGATGACGCCGGCGAATTTCTCCGGTGCCATGTTGGCGATGGCGCCCATCAGCATGCCGCCGGCCGAGCCGCCCTCGGCGATGATCTTCGCGTAAGACGTGAATTTCTGTTGATTCAGATAATCGGCAGCTGAGATGAAGTCCTTGAAGGTATTGGTCTTCTTGTCCATCTTGCCGTCTTCGTACCAGGCAAAGCCCTTGTCCTTGCCGCCGCGGATATGGGCGACGGCATAGACGAAGCCACGATCAGCGAGCGACAGGCAGTTGGTGTTGAAGCCGGCGGGAATGGTGACGCCATAGGCACCGTAGCCGTAAAGCAGGCAGGGTGCCGTGCCGTCGAGCGGCGTATCCTTGCGATAGAGCAGGGTGACCGGCACCGTTTCTCCGTCCCATGCCGGCGCGAAGACGCGGCGGGTGACGTAGTCGTCCGGATCGTGGCCGGAGGGAACTTCCTGCGTCTTCAACAAAGTGCGCTCGCGCGTCACCATGTTGTAGTCGTAAAGCTGGCTAGGCGTCGTCATCGAGGAATAGGAGAAACGGATGACGTCAGTGTCGTATTCGGCGGCTCCCTGCAGACCTAGCGAATAGGCTTCTTCGTCGAAGGCGATCGCATGTTCCTCGCCGGAGAGGCGGTCGCGGATGACAATGCGTGGCAGGCCGTCCTTGCGTTCCAGCCAGATGAGGTGGCGGGCATAGGCCATATGGCTGAGAATCAATGTGCCCGGCTTATGGACGACGACATCGCGCCAGTTTTCCTTGCCCGGCCTGTCGACCGGCGTCTCCATGATCTTGAAATCCTTGGCGTCACCGTCATTGGTGAGGATGTAGAAGACATCGCCGCCTTCCGTCATCTCATATTCGACCCCGGTGTCGCGTTCGGCCACCAGCTTCGGTTCGGCCGTCAGGTCCGAGGTCGGGATGAGGCGGTATTCGCTGGTCTCGTGGTCGTGGATGTCGATGAAGATGTAGTCGTCGAGCAAGGAACCGCCGACGCCCATGAAGAAGCCCGAATCCTCTTCCTCATAGACCAGCCGGTCTGCCGATTGCGGCGTGCCCACAATGTGGTGGAAGATCTTCGACGGACGATGGTTCTCGTCCTGTAGCGTGTAGAAGAAGCTCTTGCCGTCGGGCGCCCAGACACCGCCGCCACCGGTGTTCTCGATCACGTCGACCAGGTCCTCGCCGGTGTCGAGATTGCGGACCTTCAGCGTGAAATATTCCGAGCCCTTGTCGTCATAACCCCAGATGCCGTGGCTGTGGTCCGTGGAGTGGTCGATGCCGGAGAGGCGGAAATAGGACTTGCCCTCGTTCTCCTTGTCGCCGTCGAGAAGCAGCTTGCGGTCGCCGCCGTCGCGTGCCTCGCGGAAGTAGTGCGGCTGCTCGCCGCCGGTGACGAAGAGCGTGCCGTAGGAATAGGGGCCATCCTTGACCGGCACGGAGCTGTCATCCTCCTTGATGCGGCCCTTCATCTCGGCAAACAGCAGTTTCTGCAGCTCTTTCGTATCCGCCATAGCGGCGTTCATGTAGGTATTCTCGGCCTCCAGATGCGCGCGGATTTCCGGGTTGAGGATCGAGGTATCCTTGAACATCGCCTGCCAGTTGTCGGCACGCAGCCAGGCGTAATCGTCGCTGCGGGTGATGCCGTGGCGCGTATCCGTGACCGGCTTTTTCGGCGCGGCGGGCGGGGCGGGGAGGTTTTTGAATGAAGACACTGAAGGGCTTTCTCTGGGCTGAAAGTCGGGTATGCGATGAAAGAGAAATAGAGGGCGCTTGGCCGAGGTTCAAGCGGCAATTGCCGGCTCAAGCCTCATGCAAGCGGATGATCCTAAGCTCGTCTCGAGCTGATGATGATGGAAGATCGTGCGCGGGGTTGCCTTGATGTGACCACATTCTTTAACGAAGTCCGCTTAGCGCTGTGTCGACAATAAGTGTTTCTTAGAACCGCTTTCCCCGTGGAACAGACGCAGCCCAGCCCGGAAAACAAACAAATGAGGGACCGGTCTTCATGCTGAAATTCATCGCCATTCTCCTGCCTTTGGCCTCTATCGCAACCTCGGCGCTCGCCGTCGATGCGACCATGAAGAAGGAGCTGGAAAAGCTCGATCCTTCGGAGCGGATGGAGCAGGCTTGCGATGCGGAAGCGATGAAGCGGATCGGCACGGAGAAGACAGGCTTCAAGCCAGACAAGGTGATCGCCTATACCTTCGGCGATCCCAATATGGAGCCGGATTCGATGAATGCCCCCGGCGCCGTCTTCCGCAGCAAGGGCGATTGGTATCATCTCTCCTATAAATGCACGACCGACCCGGAGCACGTCGACGTGCGCAATCTCAGCTTTCAGATCGGCGACAAGGTGCCGCGCGACGCCTGGCAGAAACATTATCTCTACGATTGAATGGCCTTCAGCGCCGTTCTTGACGCTCCAGGCGGGCAAGTTCGGAGAGGATATGTTCCTGCACATCGGGGCTTTGGCGGGAGACGGCATCCGTCAGCTCGCGCAGCGTCGATCTCAGCCCATGAAGCTGATCGACCAGATCCATCACCAGGTCGACGCCGGGCTCGTTGAGGCCCATGGCGTCGATCAAATCGAGGATCAATTGTCCGCGGGCGAGGTCGGCATCGCGAAAATGCCGGCCTTCATTCGTGGTTTCGGGGATGAGCCAGCCCTGGTCGATCCAGACCTCCAGCACCGTGACATCAATCTCGAGGCGCAGACGAAACTCGCTCTCGTTCATGGATCAGCCTCCCATGGTCTTTCTGGGATCATGTGTCTTGCCGGCCTGCCAATCGGAAACGAGAGCGGTAAGCTCGGCATCCGGCGCGTCCGGCAAGACGATCTTCAGTGAAACATAGGCGTCGCCGGCATCTTTGCCACGGACGGGCACGCCTTTGCCCTTCAACCGCAAGACTTTGCCAGTGTTGGAGTTCGGCTGGAGCGTGACGGTCACCGGGCCTGAAGGCGTGGGTACGCGAACCTTGCCGCCGAGCACTGCCTCGATCAGCGAAATCGGCAGTTCCAGCCTGATATCGTCGCCGTCGCGAGTGAAGAAGCGGTGCGGACGCACATGCACCTCGATCAGCGCATCGCCGGGAGCGCCGCCGCCAAAGCCCGGATCGCCCTTGCCACGCAAGCGCAGCGTCTGCCCATCCTTGGTTCCCGGCGGGATCTGCACATCGAGCGCGGGGCCGTCCGGCAGGGTGATCTGCTTTTTCGTGCCGTTGACGGCGTCGAGAAAGTCGACCTCCATGGAATATTTACGATCCTGACCCTGCATTGCGGACTGGCCTCGGCTGCGACGTGAAAAGAAGCTGGACAGCACATCGTCGGTGTCGCCAAAATCGGCGAAGCCGCCAGTGTTACGGTAGGGGCCGCGCTGGCCTTCGTTTGCCGCGTAGTCGCGATAATAGTTGCGGGACGGTTTCTCGGCGCCGCTGCCGTCGATCTCGCCGCGGTCGAAGCGCGCGCGCTTCTCCTCGTCCCCGAGGATGCCGTAGGCCGCGGAGACTTCCTTGAATTTCTCCTCGGCCTGCTTGTCGCCAGGGTTGAGGTCGGGATGCAGTTTTTTAGCAAGCTTGCGATAGGCGCTTTGGACGTCTTTTTGCGGAGCATCCCGTTTTACGCCCAGAATGTCATAGGGATCGCGGCTCATGAATTGTTCCCTTTGGGAGTACAGGAAAATATGCAGATAATGGCAGGCCGGTCTGGTATCAATCGTATTATAGATGAGGGGTCACCAAAGCCGCGGCTGCGGCAGAATGACTATAGACGCATTTCTGATGGGAAATGACCCCCTTGCCGGCAAACCGTCATATTTCCGTCGCCTTGCCGAACGATGGCGGGTGCAAAGGGAAAGGCCTATGGTACCCGCGTGCTTTTTCCGCCAAATTTGATTTTGCTCGATCCGATCGGTGGATACTGATGAACCGCTTTCTGTTGACGTCCGCATTCCTGCTTGCCACCGTGCCGGCTGCCTTTGCCGTTGAGCAGGCGGCAAAGCCTGTGGTCTGGCCGCAGCTTCCGCCGAAGGCGACGGCATCCAACGTCAAGATGGTCGAGCCGCATCTGCACGTCAATCGGGCCGGCAAGGGGGCGCCGCGCATCGCGCTCACCTTCGATGCCTGCATGGGCAAGACCGATCCGCGTATTCTGAGCACCCTCGTCGATCAGAAGATCCCCGCGACGATCTTCGTCACAGCCCGCTGGCTGCGGACCAATCCCGACGCGCTCGCCGTCTTCCTCGCCCATCCCGATCTCTTCGAACTGGAAAACCACGGCCAGAACCATATTCCCGTCGTCGATATCCCGACCAAGGTCTATGGCATTGCCGCTGCCGGCTCGCCACAGGCCGTGGCCCAGGAAGTCAAGGGTGGCGCCGACGCCATGCTTACCGCTGGTATCCCGCAGCCGCGCTGGTTCCGGGGCGCCACGGCAAAATACAGCCTCTCGGCCATCGCGGAGATCCGTGGCATGGGCTACCGCATCGCCGGCTATTCCGTGAATGGCGACAGTGGCTCGCTGCTGCCGGCCAAGATGGTGGAAAAGCAATACGCCTCCGCTAGGGATGGCGATGTCATCATCTCCCACATCAACCAGCCGACCCATGCGGCTGGCGAGGGCGTGGCGATGAGCATCCTGGCGCTGAAGGCCAAGGGCGTGCAGTTCGTCCGTCTGCAGGACATTCCCGAACAGGGCGATGACGACACTACGAATTGAGCGGGCGATCGGCGACGGTCGATCACCAGCCGTGCCGGGATTTTTATTCAGGCAATTGTGGCTGTACCTTTTCCTCGAAGAACAGCTCGTTGACCACGGTCATGACGACCAGGGATAACGGCAAGGCAAGCATGGCGCCGACGGCACCCCACATCCACGTCCAGAAGATGATGGCGAGGAAGACGACAAAGGGATTGAGCTCCCATTGCCGGCCCATGACTGCCGGAAACACCAGGTTTTCCACAGCGAGATGGACGGAGAAGAATGCGATGGCAGGCGCAAGAGCGAAGATGATGTCGTCATGGGTGATGATGCCGGCAATCGCCAGCGCGATCGTCATCGTTGCGATGCCGACGAAGGGCACGAAGCTGGAGAGAAAGGCGAAGACGCCCCAGAGGATCGGCGCACTCAAGCCGCCGACATAGGCGATGATGGTCATGGCGATGCCGAGACCGGCATAGATCAGCGCGGCGGTGGCAAAATAGAAGCCGAGCACCTGTTCCACCGCATTGATGATACGGATTGCCGCCAGACGCGACGTTCGGCTGGAGAACGCCAGGATGATCGTCTTGCGCAGGTTGATGCGGCCGGCGAGGAACAGCAGCAGGGCAGCGAAGAAGATCAACCCCTGGACAATGGCCGGTGTCAGGCTGTTCGTGACAACATGCAGCACATTGCCGGTGTTTTCGAGCAATACGTTGATCGACATCGGACCGCTTTCAAAGGTTTGCGGCGTGATGTGCAGCCATTTGATCCGTTCGAGATAGGGCATCAGCCGGTCGACGGTGCGCTGGAAGACGTCAGGGCCTTCCTGTGCCAACCGCGCCAATGGTCCGGCGAGCGCATTGATGAACAGGAAGATGACCAGCGCCACCGCCGACGACAGGAGGACGGCATTAAGGACGCGCGGAACACCAAGCTTGCTGAGCCTCTCCGCTGCCAGGCCAAGGATCATGCCGACGACGACAGCCAGCGTCACCGGAATGAGGATGATCGACATCATATAGACGGCTGCCAGCGTCAGAATGAGAAAGATGCCGATAACGGCCCAGGCGGAGGCGACATCCAGGCCGTCCTTCTCGAGGCTCTTTGCGGGCGTGGAATTGTTCAATTGCTCGGTATCCGCCCGCAATGCGTCGACCCAGTCGCTGGAGCGTCCTTCACGCGCCGTTGCCGGCTTGCGCTCCTGCTTGCGTGTGCCGCTGGTGGTATCCATCCTGAACAATCCCCGAAGCCCCATTGCCTCTGAATATAAACGCGAAAGGCCCGTTCCAGTTCCGGAACGGGCCTTTGGAAGATCGATCTATGGTTGCGATCAGGCGATCAGATTAAGTCCGATGCCCCAGGGGTCGCGCAGCGAAACGCCGCCGTTGCGCTTCTCGGTCTTGATCTCGTGCACATCAAGTGCTGCGACCGCCTTGTCGAGCGCTTGCCTGTCGTTGAAGCGCAGCGTGTAGTCGGACAGGCCGGTCATATGCTCGGAGCGGACACCGGCGCCGCGGCTGTTCCAGGTATTGGCGCCGAGATGATGGTGATAGCCGCCGGTTGCGAGGAACGTGGCGCCGGGATAGCGCGCCGCCATGATGTTCATTCCAAGCACGTCGCGATAGAAGGCATTTGCCTCCTCGACATCGCCAACCTGCAGATGGATATGGCCGATCGCCGAACCATCGGCCATGCCGTCCCAGCGATCCTGCGGCGCGCTTTCGTAAAGCTTCTGCAGATCGAGCCGCAGTGTCGCCATCTCCACCGTGCCGTCATCGTGGAATTTCCACTGCTCATGCGGCCGGTCCGCATAGATCTCGATGCCGTTTCCTTCCGGATCGGAAAGATAGATCGCCTCGCTGACGATATGATCGGACGCGCCTTCGAGAGCGACGTTGTTTTGCGCCGCATGCCGCAGCCAGCGGGCAAGCTCGACCCGGTTGGGCAGCAGAAAGGCCGTGTGGAACAGGCCGGCCGCCGTCTGCGGCGCGCGCTTGGCGGCGCGATCCGTTGTCAGCGTCAGCAGCGGCTGACCGGCAACGCCCAGCACCTCGCCGCTCGCGGTCTTCTCGATGACCTTCAGGCCCAGCATGTCCTGATAGAAGCGCGACACCAGAGCCAGGTCGCTGACGACAAGGTGTGACTGGCCGACATAAGCGGGGCGTGTCAGCGCATAGGAAGGGGCGGTTTCGGTCATGAGCTTATTCCAATCTCGATGTTCGGAAGAAAGAGGAACCGGCGCGGGCAGCGAAAACGCCGCCAATGGCAGGGCCAGATAGCTTTCGCCGGTCGATATGCCTCTTTAGAGATCCTCTGGCTTGCTGTACTTGACGCTGTATATGGCGGATTTCGATTGTTCACAGAAGACTAGAAATTACGGATTGAGCGTTCGTAATTCATTGACAGCGCACATCACCAGCATGTCTCGCGATTCACGAAGATTTACCAATATGCCGGTCGAACGCGGTTGCCTCGATGCTTCCGAGATGCAACGATTGATGCCGATATGGAATTGGAACGTATACACATGCCCGAATTCAAAGGCATTCGTTGGGCCTATGATCGATATGAAGTGATCGCCGACGGTATCGTCAACGGTGTCGGCGTGGTCTTTGCCCTGATCGGCGCAACCGCACTGATTTTCTATGCGACCGTGTGGAGTTCCCACGGCGAGATTGCTGCTGCCTGGATCTACGGCGTCGGCCTTGTCCTGACCCTTGCCATGTCCTTTACCTACAATCTCTGGCCGGTATCGCAGACGAAGTGGTTCCTGCGGCGTTTCGATCACTCCGCCATCTTCGTGCTGATCGCCGCCACCTATACGCCTTTTCTCGAGCGTGGCGCCGCCGATCCGCTGTTGTTTGCCACGCTGATCGCGATGTGGGTTTTCGCGGCTTGCGGTATCGCGCTCAAATGCTTCTTTCCCGGCCGTTACGACCGGCTGGCGATCCTGCTTTACCTCGCCATGGGCTGGAGCGGCGTGCTGGTCGCCAAGCCGGTGTCGATGCACATACCATCCGCCTCGATGCTGCTGATCGTGATCGGCGGTGTCATCTATTCGCTGGGCGTGATCTTCCACGTCTGGGAGAAGCTACGCTTCCAGAACGCCATCTGGCACGGCTTCGTCATCTCAGCCGCCGCCGTGCACTATTCAGCGGTGTTTACCTGCTTCAGCCTGTCACCGGGAAGCTTTTGACGACCTGCGTCGTCGGCGCGCATTTCTTCGTGGGGTGCAGGCTGCGCACCAGCCGCATGACGACGGCATCGTAGCGCTGCATCGAAGCCTTCGGATAGTCCATCTGGAAGAAGGCGGCAGCGCCATTGCAAAGGGCGACGCCGCGTACATAGATGATGTGGCCTTGCCGGGTGCCTGAAAAGCTGATGCCGCGTGAGGTCGATTTCGAATAGGAGATCTGCCAGCCTTCATCCTTGGCGCGCGCGACACGGATATTGGCTTCCGCCGAAAAGTCGCCGTTGAGGGTATTGGCGCCGAGAACCAGCAGTCGCGCCGACTGATCGGCAGGTGTCAATGTCAGTCCGTTGCCATCGTCACTCCGCGCGGACAGGCGGAATTCCGACGGCAGTTCAATTGCATAGCCAAAGTGCGCATTGTCATAGGACCACCAGTCGGCGGCTTGCGCCGGCGCGACGGAGAGAAATAGGAGGGCGGTCAGTCGCGCGAGCATTGCGGTTTCCGGGAGGCAGGGTCTGTAAACCAACAATGAATAGCGCATTTTTCAGCAGAAATTCCATAGTGATTCTCAGAATGATCGAAAAATAGCGCGAATTCGTTACAGCTTCATTGCGAGCCATGCAGGAATGGCGGATTTACTTCGTCAATATCGCGGAGTAATTCCGCATTCTGTCTCATAAACAACTGGACGACATGATTATGGACCAAGCCGTGCTGCTGCGGGATGCCACCGAGGCCGATCTGCCTGCGATTTGCGAGATCTACAACCATGCCGTCGTGCACACGACCGCGATCTGGAACGACACGCTGGTCGACGTCGACAACCGTATCGAGTGGCTCAAGGCGCGCAAGGCACGGGGCTTCCCGGTCGTTGTCGCCGAGAAGGACGGCAAGGTCGCCGGCTACGCCTCCTATGGTGACTGGCGCGCCTTTGACGGCTATCGCCACACGGTTGAGAACTCCATCTATGTCGACAAGGACCATCGCGGCCTCGGGATTGGCGAGGGCCTGCTGCGCGAGCTCGTCGCCCGCGCTGCCAAGGGCAATGTCCACGTCATGATCGCCGCCATCGAGACCGGCAACGCCGTCTCCATTCGCCTGCATGAAAAGCTGGGCTTCCGCATTGCAGGACAGTTCTCGGAAGTTGGCACCAAGTTTGGTCGCTGGCTGGACCTGACCTGCATGGAATTGCGCATCACGGCCTGAGTGGGCCGTTTACCGTCCCGCCTCGAACTCCATGGCATGGCCGTTGATGCAATAGCGCAGCCCGGTCGGCGGCGGGCCATCGCGGAAGACGTGGCCGAGATGGGCTTCGCAGGCGCCGCAACGAATTTCGGTGCGCACCATGCCGTAGGAATCGTCGCTATATTCCTTGACCGCATCCGGTGATACCGGTGCGAAATAGCTCGGCCAGCCACAGCCCGCGTCGAATTTGGTGTCGGAGCGAAAGAGCGGCGCGTCGCAGCAGACGCAGCGATAGAGGCCAGTTTCGAAAGAGTTCCAATGGGGGCCGGTAAAGGCCCGTTCCGTGCCATGTTGCCGGGTGATGCGATATTGTTCCGGCGTCAGTTGTTGCCGCCATTCGGCATCGGTCTTTTCGATTTTCCATCTGGTCGTCGTCTCAGACATAGGCGCCATCCTTTCCCATTGCCCCACAATACGAAACGTACCCCTCTGTATAATGTGGCGCGGCCTGCTCATTCTTCAATTCCCGGTCGCGGTGCTGAAAAATGATTCCAGTGGGTTAAGTCCGTGTTTTGCCCCGCGGGGCTTGAGGCGGTCCGGCCTTTGGCCTATCCCAAGGTAACGTTTCGGCTTTGCCGGATTCCGCGCGATCGTTCAGCAGGGAGAAGACATGGCCAGTGTCACCGGCCTGACATTCCTGGCTTTGTGTCTGCCCTTTCTCGGCGCAATCATCGCGCCCGCCGCTGTCCGCTATCTCGGCCACAATGCGGCCTGGGCGCTTGCGCTGTTTCCCGCACTCGCCTTTCTGCATTTTGCCGGCTTCCTCCCCGCCATTGCTGCCGGACATAATATCCAGGATGGCTTCGATTGGGTGCCGAGCCTGGGCCTGCGCTTTTCCTGGCTGCTTGACGGCCTGTCACTGACCTTCGCGTTGCTGATCACCGGCATCGGTGCGCTGATCGTGCTCTATGCCGGTGGCTATCTGAAGGGCCATGTCGACCTCGGGCGCTTCTTCTCCTTCATCTTCCTGTTCATGGGGTCGATGCTCGGTCTCGTCGTGTCGGACAGTTTCCTGACACTGTTCGTCTTCTGGGAACTGACCTCAATTACCTCCTTCTTGCTGATCGGCTTCGATCATCAGCGCGAGGCGGCGCGCCGGGCGGCGCTGCAGGCACTGGTCGTCACCGGCGGGGGAGGGCTGCTGCTGCTGGCGGGCCTGCTGCTGATCTGGCAGATCACGGGAGCTGCCGACATGTCCGGTCTGCTGAAGGCGGGCGGCGTCTTGCGCGAAAGCCCACTCTATCTTGCCGCGCTGATCCTGGTCCTCGGCGGTGCCTTCACCAAGTCGGCGCAGTTTCCTTTCCATTTCTGGCTGCCCAACGCCATGGAAGCACCGACGCCCGTGTCGGCCTATCTGCATTCCGCAACCATGGTGAAAGCCGGCGTCTATCTGTTGATGCGCCTCAATCCCGCCATGGGCGGCACGGTGGCCTGGCAGACGATCCTGCCGCTCTTCGGCGCCACGACGCTATTGGTGGGCACGTTGCTTGCCATTCGCCAGACCGACCTGAAGCTGAAGCTCGCCTATACGACGGTCTCCTCCCTCGGACTGCTGGTACTCCTGACCGGCTTCGGCTCCGACTATGCGATCGAGGCGGCCGTGCTCTATCTGGTGGCGCATTCGCTGTTCAAGGGTGCGCTGTTCATGGTCGCCGGCATCGTCGATCACGAGACGGGCACGCGCGACATTACCCGCCTTGGCGGCCTGCGCGCCGCCATGCCGCTGACCTTCGCGGCGGCGCTGGTCGCAGCGATCTCGATGGGCGGGCTGCCGCCCGCCTTTGGCTTCCTCGCCAAGGAGGAAATCTACGTCGCGCTGGCCGAGGCTTCCGTTTGGTCGATTGCTCTGACCATCATTGCGGTCGCTGGCAACGCACTGATGTTCGCCATCGCCTTCGCCGTAGCACTGAAGCCCTTTCTTGGCCCCCCCGTGGAAACGCCGAGGCCGCCGCATGAAGCCCCGCCCTTGCTTTGGCTCGGTCCGGTCGTGCTGGCCATTCTCGGCCTGGTCGCGGCGCTATTCTCCGGCTTTTGGCACGCCTATGTCTCTTCGCCGATGGCAAGTGCGGTCGGGGGAAAGGCCATGGAGATATCGGTCTCGCTCGTTCCGCATATCGGTGTGCCCTTGCTGCTGTCGGCTCTGACCGTGCTGATCGGTGTCTTCGTCTACTGGAAACTCGACCGCGCCCGTTTCCTGATGTCGGTGGTCCTGCGTCACCTCGGGCCGGGGCCGGATCGCGGTTTCGATGGTTTCATCTCCGGGCTGGTACGCCTGTCGCATACCGTTTCGCGTTTCCTGCAGCCCGGCCGACTGGAAATCTATATCGCCGTGACTTTCCTTTGCCTCGCGGTCATGCTGCTGGTGCCGCCGGTAATTTATGGCGAACTGCCGGCCATCCCCTCATGGCCCGACATACAATGGCATGAAGCGGCTATCTTCCTGATAGCCATCATCGGCCTTGGCGCCGTCGTCATGGCCCGTGACCGGCTGACGGCGATCGTTTCACTTGGCATCCAGGGTTTCGCCGTCGCCGTCATCTTCCTGCTCTTTGGCGCGCCGGATCTGTCCTTCACCCAGTTCATGGTCGAGACGCTTTCCGTCGTCATCCTGGCACTGGTGATGACGCGACTGCGCCTTTCCGCCTCCGATCGCCGCCCGCCGTTGCAAATGCTATGGCATGCGATGCTTGCCATAGCTTGCGGCCTCGGTTTCGGGCTGTTGCTGCTGAAGGCGACGCAAGCGCCCTTCGACCTGACGCTGACAGCCTTCTTCAATCAATATTCGAAGCTGATTGCTCACGGCACCAATGTGGTCAACGTCATCATCGTCGACTTCCGCGGCACAGACACCCTCGGCGAAATTGCCGTCGTCACCATCACCGGCCTCGCCATTCTGGCGCTGATCCGCATCCGCGCCGGCGGCGAACGCAAGCTCGCGGCCAATGATCCGGACATGGAAGAGAAGATGGAGACGGAGCGCCCATGAGCACGTTGATCTTCCGCACCGCCGCACCGTTTCTGACCGCCCTGATGCTGCTCTTCTCCGTCTTCGTACTGCTGCGCGGCCATAACGAGCCCGGCGGCGGCTTCATCGGCGGTTTGATCGCTGCCTCGGGCTTTGCGATCTACGGCATTGCCTGCGGTGTGACTGCGGTGCGCCGCGCCCTCGTTTTCCATCCGCTGGCGGTTGCCGGTTTCGGCTTGCTGGCGTCGACGGCTGCCGGGCTCCTGTCGATCTTCTCCGGCGTGCCCTTCATGACGGGGCTGTGGATCTATCCGCATCTCCTGGGCGTCGAAGTGCCGCTCTCCAGCGTCATGCTGTTCGATATCGGCGTCTATCTGGTCGTCCTCGGCGCATTCACCTCGATCGCGCTGGCGCTTGAAGAGCGGGAGGGAGAGTGATGGAGGCTGTCTTTGCTGGCCTCGTTGGGCTGTTCTTCGCTGTCGCGATCTATCTGATGCTATCGGGGTTCTCGATCCGCATCATGCTCGGCATCGCCATTCTCGGAAACGCCGTCAACCTGTTGCTGTTCACAGCGGGACGGGTGACGCGCGAAGTGCCGCCGATCATTCCGGCCGGTGCCGATACGCTCGGTGTGGACGCGGCCAATCCACTGCCGCAGGCGCTGATCCTGACGGCGATCGTTATTTCCTTCTCTTTCCTCGCCTTTCTGCTGGTGCTCACCTACCGGGCCTATCAGGATCTCAAGACCGACAATACCGGCGAGATGCGGGTGGCGGAACCGGACGAGCGGCCAATGCCGCCCTTGGGGTATTAGCGACATGGCGGCACCCGCAAACACCGCTGTCGATCTTTCCGCAGCACTGGTGACTGCGCCGGTAGAGGCGGCGCATTGGCTGGTCATCCTGCCGGTGGTGTTGTGCATCGGGCTTGGCGCGATCTTGATGATGTTGCGCGACCGCACGGCATGGCACGGCTGGATCGCCATTCCCGGCCTGCTCCTGCTGGTGCTGATCGATGCGGCCTTGCTCCACAAGGTCGCCACTGAAGGGCCGATCACCATGGTCATGGGTCGCTGGCTCCCGCCCTTCGGCATTGCCTTCAGCGTCGATCTCTTCAGCGCGATCATGGCGCTAACGGCGGCGGTCGTGGCGCTCGCTGGGGGGCTCTATGCACTCGGCGAGATTACCACGAGCGGCCGTCGCTATGGCTTCTTCCCCTTCCTGCTGCTGCTGCTTGCCGGCGTCAGCGGTGCGTTCCTCACCGGCGACGTCTTCAACCTCTATGTCTGGTTCGAGGTGCTGCTGATCTCTTCCTTCGGCCTGCTGATCCTCGGATCGGAACGCGAGCAGATTGACGGCGCCTTGAAATATGCTGTGCTGAACCTGATCGCCACGACGCTGTTTCTCGTCTCCGTCGGTTACCTCTACGCCATCTTCGGCACGCTCAACATGGCCGATATCGCGATGAAGGCGAAGGTGCCGGGCAACTCAGCGCCGCTGATGACGCTTGCAGGGCTCTTCCTCCTCGCCTTCGGCATGAAGGCTGCGGCCTTCCCGGTCAATTTCTGGCTGCCTGCCTCCTATCATACGCCGCGCATCACCGTTTCGGCACTGTTTGCTGGCTTGCTCACCAAGGTTGGCATCTACGCGCTGATCCGGGTCCTGGTTATGCTGTTGCCGGTCGAGCGCGCCGGTCTCGGCCCGATCACCACGGCGGTCGCCATCGCCACCATGCTTGCCGGCGTGCTGGGTGCGCTGGGTGCGAGCGATCTTCGCCGCCTGCTCGGCTATGTCGTCATCTCCGGCATCGGCACGATGCTGGCGGGCGTGGCGCTTGGTAATGCCGACGGCCTCAGCGGCGCGATCTTCTATGCGCTGCATTCCATGGTGCTGATGACGGCGCTCTATCTGTTGGCGGGTCAGGCGGCGCGCCTCGGCGGCGGTTTCTCGCTGTCCGCGCTCGGCGGGCTTTATCGACAAAGCGGCTGGTTCGCTGGTCTGTCGCTGGTGCTGTTTTTCGCCGCTTGCGGCCTGCCGCCATTTTCCGGCTTCTGGCCCAAGGTTATCCTGGTGAAGGCAGCGCTCGACACCGGCGCCTGGTGGCTCGCGGCCACGATCCTGCTGACCGGCTTCCTTACCACCATTGTCTTCGGCCGCGTCTTCTTGCTCGCTTATTGGCGTCCAAGATCCGCGCCGAATGCTGCCGTCGCGCCGGAGCCGATCGTCTGGCAGGCTGGTTTGCCGCTCGCGGCGCTTGCTGCCCTGGTGATAGGCTTCGGCCTGTTTCCCGAGCAGCTCCTACACCTGACGCAACTGGCAGCCAGCGGTCTTGAGGATCCGTCCGCCTATCTGCATTCGGTCTTTCCGGGAGGGGTGGGGGCACAATGATCCTGTTCGTCTTCAACCTCCTGCTTGCCATCGTCTGGGCCGCAATCACCGGCAGCGCCTCTTTCCTCAATCTGGTGTTCGGCTTCGTCCTCTCCGCGCTTGCTCTGTCCATCGTGAGAGAATCCTATGGCGGCGTGCTGTATCTCGGTCGTGCCAGGCGTATTCTGGCGTTGCTTCTTCTTTTCCTGCGCGAGCTGGCGAAATCCGCATGGGCCGTCGCGGTTACCGTCATGAGCCCGAAGATGGATGTGAAGCCAGGCATCTTCGCCTTTCCGCTGACCGTCGATCGTGATTTCGAGATCGCGCTGCTCGCAAATCTCATCACGCTGACGCCCGGCACGCTCTCGGTCGACGTCTCCGACGATCGCAAGACGCTCTATGTGCACGCGCTCGATTGCTCGGATCCGGAGGCGGTGAAGCGTGGTATTGCCGAGGGTTTCGAGCGCCGGATACTGGAGGCTTTCCGATGATCGCCTCTTCCATCGTTTCCGCCGCCGCCATGGTGGCGCTTGGCATTCTCGGCCTGGCTTTTCTGCTTACCGTCTATCGCGTGGTGATCGGCCCGACGCTACCGGACAGGGTACTGGCGCTCGACATGCTGGTCGCGGTCGCCATCGGTTTCATTGCCGTGATCGCCATCAAGACCGGTTTCACCCTTTATATCGATATTGCCATTTCACTTGGTCTTGTCGGCTTTCTTGCCACCGTCGCCTTTGCCCGGTTCATCCTGACCCATGACACGTCTGACGGAAAAGAGCGACCGGCCTCGCCGACGGTTACGGCGGAGGGCGGCGTCAAGTCGGCCGCAGGCAAAAAGCCGCGCAGGGATGGTCGGCGCAAAAAGGGAGGGCGGTAATGGAATTGGTCGCAGCCGTCATCGTCGCCTTCCTGCTCCTGGCGGGTGCCTTGTTCGCGCTCGTTGCCGCGATCGGCATCGTCCGCCTGCCGGATCTTTATAGCCGGATGCATGCCGCCTCGAAGGCCGGCACGGTTGGCTCGGGCCTGCTGCTTCTGGCGGTCGGTGTCCACTCGCAGGACCTGTCCATATTGGCGCGGGCGCTGGCCGGTTTCCTGTTTTTCGTCCTGACCGCGCCAATCGCCGCCCATCTTCTTGCGCGCGCTGCCCACAAGGCTGGTCATCGGCTGACGCCGCCGTCGGTGCGCGACGAGTTGGTGAAGGATCAGATGGTACGGCATTCTTACAAAACGAAAGGCTAACAAACGCAAGGATTGCTAGAAAAGGAATACAATTCTAGTTGTAAGTTACCTATTTTTGATAGATGAGAATTTTACTAGAAAGTTATAGAATTAAGAACTGGACTTTTGGGTAAAGAGTGCTAATTCACATTTAAGTAGAGTTCTGATGTTGAATTAGTCTCGGCCGGTTTTAAGTGCCCAATGTTCTGATCTTTCTTTCAAGCAACGGCGGGCAGAACTTGCTTCCGATCAAGGATTGGCGGACCTATCTCCGCCAGCACTGATTCTATCATCAAGCGGTATAGAAACGGGTTTCGTCGTACGGCGTCTAGGGGTGGATGTCGTATTGTCGGCACTTTGGCATGTAATGCCCCGTTTTTTGCCGATGACTGCTACGAATATGGACGATACGCGCTTGCGCGGATTGCCCAGTGCATACGCCCAGAAAATCAAAATGGTTTTCGGCAGGATTATGCGCGGATCATGAGGAATGCTGTGTCTTACGCACTCCATTGGAGGTGTAGCGCGGCAAGCAAGCCGATGAACAGGAGAATAAAATGACAGATACGGCCCTTGGCACTGGCCAGGATTTGCTGGTTGAACTAACCGCCGACATCGTGGCGGCTTATGTCAGCAATCATGTAGTCCCGGTCACTGACCTTCCGAATCTGATTTCCGACGTACATTCCGCCTTGAGCAGCACTTCGGCTCCGGCACCCGCCGTTACCGTGGTTGAAAAGCAGAAGCCGGCCGTATCCGTTCGTAAATCGGTACAGGACGATCAGATTACCTGCCTGGAATGCGGCGGCAGCTTCAAGTCATTGAAGCGCCACCTGATGACCCATCATAGTCTTTCTCCGGAAGAATACCGCGAGAAGTGGGATCTGCCGGCCGATTATCCGATGGTCGCGCCCGCCTATGCCGAAGCCCGTTCGCGTCTCGCGAAGGAAATGGGCCTCGGCCAGCGCCGCAAGCGCGGCCGGTAAACTCCCGAACAGACACTCTAAAAAAACCCGGCCTTCGAGCCGGGTTTTTTTATGATGCTTTCGCGCGTCGAAACTTAAGCGGCGGCGCGGACTCTTGCTTCTTCGCGGATGCGCCGGATCATCGAGCGCAATCCATTGGCACGCTGGGAGGAAAGGTGTTCGACGAGGCCGATCTTGCCGAAGACGTCAAGCGCGTCAAGGGCGGCGATCTCCGAGGCCGGCTTGCCGGAATAGGTGGTGAGCACGATGGCCACCAGCCCGCGCACGATATGAGCGTCTGAGTCGCCTTCGAAGGTCAGCACCGGATTTTCCGGATCGCCCGACGCATGCGTCACGAGCCAGACCTGGCTGGCGCAGCCCTGCACCTTGTTCTCCAGGGTCCGTTTCTCTTCCGGCAGGTCCGGCAGCATCTTCCCGAGCTCGATCACATAGCGATAGCGATCCTCCCAGTCGTCCAGGAAGGAGAAATCCTCAATGATCTGCTCAAGCGTCGCCATTATGCCGGTCCAATTGTCTATCTGCTTGCATATAGGTGAAATGGCCGATGATTTGAACCCGTGGCAAAAAAAGAACGCCGTGAGCGATGGGCTGGCTCACGGCGCGCGGTCATCGATACGAATGGATCAGGTCCGGGGCTTCGGCAAGGGCACCGGAATGAAAGAGGGCAGCTTGACCGTGCCGGTGATGACTGCATCCGCAGTCTGGGTGCCGGTCACGCGCTTCGGAGGCATCGGCTGCGCTTCTGCGGCTGCCTGCTCATGGCTGGCGGCGGGCGTCGTCGCGGCCTGTTCGCCGGGCTTCTGATCCTTGAAATGCTGGCCGAGCAGGTCATAGGCAACGCGGGCGCCGTCACGAGCCTGGTAGCCGAGCGCGGTCAGCGTTTCGCCGCCCTTCAGGCAGACCTCTGGCTTCTCAGAGCACATGGAGCCGACATATTGCATCACGCCGGAGGCAGCCGAAAGTGCGTCGGAAACCTGTACCTGCGGCTCACCCGCCGGTCGGGGATCGCCCTGCGGCTTGGCGAAGATCGGCAGGAACATGAGAACCAGCGAAAACCAGAACCCTGTCCTAATGAGAAACCACATTGCCTTGCCCATCCTGTGCTTCGTTCGGTGTTGCCACCGATTCGAATCCGTTGATCCGACGTTGCTCAGACCCTATCCGGCAGAGGACAACATCGCTTTTCAAAACTTGGATGTATTTTCGGCAAATTTGATTCAAGTTTTAGCTTTCGGAATTTGAAGCCTATTTAGCTTGAATTGTAGCGATTGCTGTTAAGTATGTCTCGGCCGATCTGCTTGATCTCTAGGGGATTACGGGCGCCGGCCATGCTCCAAAAGTTAACACGCGACGGAAATCTAAATAAAATCCGTTGCTTACCCGCTGTTAACCACAAAACCCAAAGGTCTCGCCAAGTGCGCCAAAACGGGATTTTCGGGCTTTTTCGGCCGATCCGCGCGCTTGTTCTTTATTCTTTCCTTAAGCCGCCAGAGCCTATTGTGGGCCTGGATAAATGACCGTTTGTGCGGGTTTTGGTGTGCGCGTATTGAGTAACATGGCTGGCAGGGCTGGAGCCCTCGTGGACCGGACGGGCGAAAGCTGGCTGTCCCGGACAAGCGGGAATGGCGAAGTCCGTGAACAGGAATTGGCGATCCTGCGCCGGCTCGCACTCGCCTCGTCCGTGGCGCTCGTCGCCGTTCCGGCAGGACTTTCCTTCATCACCAGCCCGGCCGTGGCGCTGCCCGTCGGCGTTGCCACGGTCTGCGCCGCTTTCCTGTTTTCCGCCGTGGGCAGCATCGCCCTGTCGCGCCAGCGGCCCGCTTCCGATGCCGTTGAGGCTGTCGTCGTCGAGCATCGCGACCTGATGCTCGAAGCCGCCAGTGGCCTCGTGCTCCTGTTTGATCCGCAGGGCAGCGTCACCACTGTCGGCGGGCGCGATCGCGCCGAATTCCTGAGCTGGATGCGTGATCCTGCCGGCCGGGGCTTCATCGAGCAGGTGCATATCTCCGACCGCATCCTCTTCCTGCAGGCCGTCGATACGCTGCGACAGGGCCGCGACGCCCTCGGCGTTGATCTGCGTCTGGAGCGCTCGGCAGTCATCGAGGGTACCAATCAGTTCATCCATATCCGCATGGAGATGAGCGCGCGGCGTGACAACGAAGGCCGGTTGACCACGATCGTCAGCCAGTCGCGCGATATTTCCTATGATCAGCAGCTTCGCGAGGAAGCGGCCCGCAAGACCGCGGAAGCGGAATCGGCCAATGATGCCAAGTCGCGCTTTCTGGCCGCCGTCAGCCACGAGTTGCGCACGCCGCTCAATGCCATCCTCGGTTTTTCGGATATTCTGAGCGGTGAGTATTTCGGCAAGCTCGAGAACGACCGCCAGCGCGAATATGTCGGTTTGATCCGCCAATCCGGTGGGCATCTGCTCTCCGTGGTCAACACCATGCTCGACATGAGCAAGATCGAGGCCGGACGCTACGAACTTCTGCTCGAGCCTTTTCCCATCGAAGCCTCCATCGGCGCTTGCGAAGCCATGCTGGCGCTGCAGGCGAAGGAGAAGGGGCTGACGCTGACGAGCCGCGTGCAGCGTGGTCTGGGCGATATCGTCGCCGACCAGCGCGCCATCCAGCAGATCCTCATCAACCTCGTCGGCAATGCCATCAAGTTCACCGATGCCGGCGGGGCTATCACCATCGACGCGGCGATGGCTGACGGCATGCTGAAGCTTTCGGTCAGCGATACCGGCATCGGCATCGCGACCGACCGGCTCGCCTCCCTTGGTCAGCCCTTTGTGCAGATCCAGAACGATTATACGCGCCGTTACGCCGGCACCGGCCTTGGCCTGTCGCTGGTCAAGGGACTGGTCGGGCTGCACGGCGGCAGCTTTGCCATCGCCAGCGCGCCGGGCGAGGGCACGGCGATTACGATCCTTATCCCGCTCGACGGTTCCGGCGCGGTGGTGCAACAGCCTGTGGATGTCAACCGAACGGTCGATTTTCCGCCACGTCTGAAACATAATCTGGAGATGAATGGAAAGCGAAAAGAGGAAGAGATGAATGGCCCCGCAAAAGCGAAAATCGCCTAAGGGAAGGGGCAAGGGCAGGCGCAAGCAGCCTGGCCTTGCATCCCGAGGGGCGGTTGCCGTTGGCAGCCTTGGCCTGCGCGGAGCCGGCGCGCTAGGTGGCCTTGGCGTGCGCGGCGGCGGTGCATTGGCCGGGTTGCTTGGCGGCGCTGTCGGTCGGCATCCGGCGGCGGCCGGCGGCATCGCGCTCTTTTTCGCGGTCTTCGGTTTCGTCACCGCCAACGCGCTCTGGTATCAGGTGGGCACGCACCCGTCGCCGCTGCTGCGCACCCGCGACGCCGGCGCGCCCTATCAGATCCCCGGTCGCAAGCCCTTCCTGAGCGGGCAGCAGGCCGATGCCGGCAATGTCACGACGTTCCGCATCGAGCGCCAGGACGGCGATACGAAAAGTGTCCCCGCCTCCGGTCAGCAGGCTGTTTCTTCGGCCGCCACGGGTCAAACCGCCAACCCAGCAACTCGTGTGGTCAGCAAGCCGACGGTCGCCGCCGTCCCGGCGGATCGGCCGATCAATATTTCCTCTACAGCGTCGGCAGTCGATCCCGTTGCCGCGGCCATCCAGG
Source organism: Martinezella rhizogenes (assembly GCF_000799715.1). Classification (GTDB taxonomy): domain Bacteria; phylum Pseudomonadota; class Alphaproteobacteria; order Rhizobiales; family Rhizobiaceae; genus Rhizobium; species Rhizobium rhizogenes_C. Next base: position 42,882 of record NZ_JUHG01000016.1, on the reverse strand, counting down.
GTGCTGAGAAGGGGCTTGGCAAAAGCGGAACCACGCCCAAAAGCGCACCGAGCGATGCGGTCAATACCGTCAACATGGTGATGCAGATCCAGAAGGGCCTGAGCAACATCGCCTATAGCAATGTCAGCGTCGACGGCGTTGCCGGCGAGCAGACCAAGGCCGCTATCCGCCGCTTCCAGAAGCATTACCGGCTGCCGGAAACCGGCGAGCCCGACCTGGCTGTCCTGAAGAAACTGCAGGATATCGGCGCGCTTTGATCCTCGCCGTCAATTGCCTCGCCTTTCGCCGGCGGCTATAGCTCAGCCATGAGATTGCGCAGCGACATCTTCGTTTCCGCCCTGACCCGTCGCCTTTTTTCCCGCGGCGACTTCGCCGCTGTCGAGCACAAGGGCTCGGAGGAGGCCGGAGCGATCTTCATTCGCCAGCGTTTTCGCGATGGGCTGGAGACGCTTTATGCCCCCGCGCCGCAGAGCTTTTTCGAAAATGAGGAAAGCGGCGCGCGCCTGTTTGAAATCCGTATGGATCGCAAGGAGCCCGAAGCGATCAGGCATATGCTCGATCGCGAGTTGAAATTCGATCCTGATCTCTGGATCATCGAGCTGGAGACGGATGATATCGCCGATATCGTGCCGCTGACCGACCAGCGCATTAATCCGCTCGACTGAGGATGGGGTCTGGAGCAATTCCAAGAAAAGTGTGCCGCGGTTTTCTGTCCGGAATTGCGTAGAAACAATGAGCTAGAGCACTTCCGTGAAGCGCTCTAGCGCCGGCTGACAACGCGCAATTCGCGGATCGGAATTTCCCTGTTGCCGAAGAGGGGCGCATTCGATTGCGGAGCGGTCTTCTGTTCCGGCGGCAGGTAGGTGTAGCTGTCGGCGCGGCGCCAGGCTTCGACGCGGGCGTGGCTTTCCTCCGCGTCGATGCTGTCCAGCACCAGCCAGGCGCGGCTGACGCTGCCGTGACGCTCGGAAAGATGCGGATAGAAGCGCTCCAGCGCATAGACGGCGTCGGCAAAGCCCATGCCGAGGCTTACCAGCGTTACCGCCAGCTGCTGGCCCGAGGTGTCGATCATGATGCGCTCGGCAAGCCAGTGGCTGGAGGTGAGCGCGTCGGCGAGCGTGGCGGCAAAGTGCTGCGCGTCCCGTTCCCGGGCGAAACGCACCATCAAGGCTTCCTGCGTGTCGGAAAGACTGCGAAGGCCCAGCCGGTCATTGTCGTCGCGGCCGAGATGGCGCGCAACCTGCTTGATCTTCTGCCGCAGCGATTCCTCGCGAGCAATGCGCTCGGCCTCGGGGTCGGGCAAGCTCGTCTCCAAGCGCGGCGCTGGAGCAGCCTCGACGACCAGGATCTCCGATGCGGTCATGCCGCGCTCCGGTTCGGCCTGATGCAGGCCGACAAGGGCGTCGATGACTTTAGGAGATAGGGATGGCCGGCGGACGATGGCCTTGGCATGCGCGGCACCCTGCGTGCGGGCGATGGTGATCAGCGTGTCGTCGTCTATCGCCTGCGAACTTGTCAGAAACGGTGCGGCGATGGCGATTGGCTGGCAGCCGATGAAAAGAGAGACGGCTGCTGGCACGGTCGGGCATTGCGAGAGAGCGGCGACCGCCTGCCGCTTTGCCTCGTCGGTCGATGCCTGGAAGAGGGGGGTGAAAAGTTCGGCGAACTGGCGAAGCTCGGATTTGGACGGGTGATTCATGCCTTCGAAACTGGTGACCGTCGCCATCAGGACCACATCCTTCTTGCGAACTGTCGCAGGCTCTTCCAGATCTCGAAACCGGTCACGCACGCTAACACCCATACTAATACGCGAAACAAAAAGAACGGGAGCCGGATCATCAAACACATGCGACGAGGCGTCTTTCCTCGGCCAAGCCGCAGCGCGCTTGGCTCTTGCGCGCAATCGGTGGTGGCTGTCGAAACGGTCGTATACACGGTCGTCCTGATCTGGCTTTCTTGGAGAGTAAGGTGGGCAGGGTTAATGGTTGGTGAAAACTTTATTAAAATCCAAATAAAAATTGCGCGTTAAGCTTGCGTTGGGTTTTTCGCGGCATTCGCATCGGATCGGCTGTGTTTGATGGTTCTCGGCCCGCATGGAGGCCGTTCCAGCGCGACGCGCTGGCTGTCAAACTCAACTTATGAGAGCTTTGGCGGCATGAACCAGCCAATCGCGCGAAGGTGTGGCTGGAAGCTTGGATATCAACGGCGTTCGGCTTAGAGCCCTTTATGCTCCCGCAGTGCTACCAGCAGCTTCTCGGAGGTATCGTAACCGGATTGAAACAGGCTGATCGCCGCCGTCGCCGCGAACTGGGCTTCAGTGCTTTTGATGTCGATCCGCTTCTCCTGGCACCATTTATCGAGTGCGCCCCGCAGGACGGTGACGTCCTCGGGAGAGAAGAAGGAATTGGCCGCCACTGACATTGCCCGCCCTCTGTTTCACCCGTCACAATACGTTAATTTGCCGTTACCTCAAATAATATTTGCGTGACACTTTTCTGCAACGCGTAGCGTCGCGACGCTATTCGCGGGCAGAGGGATTCGTTCCTATAAGAGTATGATTTTGTGGAATTTTATGGGAGAAACGATTCTCGATTTTTTTACATCGCATATGAAACCATATCTGGCCTCTCCGCGTTTATTGCTCAGGAGGCCGCGAAAGCTCATGGCAAGGCGCGGCGATGATTAGCATTCTGTTAACTACAGTATGTCTGAATTCGGGTGAAAACAGCGATTTGCAGAATTTAGTCGCAGGATAGTTCGCATGGAAGCCACAGTTGGGCGTCCATGTCGCGGTGTTCAGGGAATACCGTGAGAAGGCGTGAATGCCCTTTGTCGGAGCCGCGGGGAGCGGCAAAGTCCAGAGGGCACGCTGGTCCGCCTCGATGGCGGACAGGGTGAAATCAGTCGCAAATTCATCCGTCTCAGGTTGTGGATGGAGACGAGAATGGCAAAGATCATATCCCTTTCGGACCGACGATCGCGGTTGCCGCGGCGCGCCCAAAAGGAGCCGGTTGAGGCGAGGATCCTTCTGTTCACCGGCGTGCGCTACGAGCGCCTCGACGTCAGCTCCCACCGTCCCGGCACGGGACCGAAGCGGGCGAAGGGCAAGTAGTTCGATCATAGGCCGGCGCATTTCGCCGGCATTCAGCCGCCGAGGCGGCTTTCAGCTTCGCGGTTCAAGCCACGATATGCTTCCTTCCGGTCAGTTTCGGCTTTTCAGCTCAATCTCACTGTCCATCAAACACGTCGCATCCGGCTTCCGACAGGAAATTCCGGGCGGCATCGTCAAAACTTGCCTCAGGTGCCATGGTGCGCAGCACGACATAACCCTCAGCACGCGGCACTTCGACCAGGATCGATTGCGCAAGCGACGACGGCAGCGCCTTGCGGATGCCCGTGAGCTGGATAGGCGAGGCAAGCAACAGGTCCAGCGCGCCGCCAACGGAGGTTCGGTCGCTCATGCTGAACACCTCGTTGGACGCGGCGTCATAGACGGACAGCGACCAGAACGGCACATTGCCCTTGGCAGTCAGCCGGATTGGCTGGGATTCGATATCGAAGGCGCAGACCGCGCTGCGGATATAGGGGTCGCTGTTGGAAAGCCCCGCATCGTCATCCTTGTTGTCCAGCATATAGAAATGGTTTTCATCGCCTTCGTCCTCGACGCGGGTATAGGCGTCGCGATCGGAAAAATGCGGCAGGGACAGAATAATGATGAGGTGCAGCAGGGCTGCGCCAAGCACTCCGGTCAGGATGGCGAAGACGGTCTTAAACATGGCCGCACCCGATTTTCTCGAGTTTCGGCATGGATAGATCGATCAGACCGGAATTGCCGGCGGCCGGTGTATCCAGTAGCGTCCACACCAGCCGGAAGTTGCCAGTGGAGGGTAGGGCCAGCCAGTTGCCGGCTTGTGCGTCCGGTGAAACGGTGATGCTGAAGCTTGAATCGGGACTACGCAGCACCACCCAGGAATTGATCGCCGAGGGCCGGCCAGGGGCGGGCTCGAGCGGCTCGCCGTCATTGCCGGCGATGAACAACGTCCACAGCCGTGCCGGGGGAGTCTGGCCGCTGATGCGATAGCGGCATGCCGCTGTCAGCCGAGCGCCGCCATCGTCATCGGATGCGATGAACGACAATCCCTCCGCGGTGCCGTAGAGCAACCGACCGGCGCGGGCGCGATGCGATTTCGCATAGGGGTCCGCATCGCCCGTGTGCATATCCGGAAAAGCCTGCCAGGCACCAAGCTTGATCGCGCCGAAGCCGGACGTCGCATCCAGCGCAAAAAGCGTGAACAGGATTCCGCCGCCAAAGGCGAGCATCAGCGAAACCGCAACAAGAAGGGGAACCCGGAACACCCTAAGATCGTCCTCATGACCAATCAGGTGGCGATTTATCCCTGATTCTGACGGCAGGGGAAAGGGTTAGTGGGGCGATTGCCGAACTTGCGCATCAAAATCCGTATTATAACGCGCTGCATTATGGAGGCGGCCTGGCTTTATTCCGCCGTCGCCACTTTCTGCGTCGCGAGTGGCGCCGCCGCCTTCAGCTTCTCGCCGAGGTCGCGCAGGATCTTGGTGGAATCCACTGATAGCGTGCGTGGACGAATAAGCGGCGGCAAGGTGTTTTCGGTTCCATCGGCGGGTTTCTTGCTGGCCACCGGCTGCGGCTTTTGCACAGGGAAGGGGTTGTCTATGCCGGGGATGGGCTTCAGCACGATGCCCTGGTGGGCATAGTCCATAATCTTCTTGAAGGTCATGGCCGGCAGCGTGCCGCCCGTCATGTTGTTGGTGGAGGTGTAGTCGTCGTTGCCGAACCAGACGGCGCAGGTGTAATTGCCGGTGAAGCCGATGAACCAGGCGTCGCGATAGGCTTGCGTCGTGCCGGTCTTGCCGCCAACGAGGATGCCGCGATCGAGCGCCGCCCTGCGGCCCGTGCCGATCTGCGGGATCTGGATCAGCATCTGGTTCATGTAGGAATTGGCTTTTTCGGTGAGGACGCGCTTTGCCGGCACCTCGTCATGACTGAAGTCGTAGAGCACCTTGCCGTCATAGCCGACGATCTGCCCGATGCCGTGGCGACGGGACTGCATGCCGTCGGACGGAAAGACGGCATAGGCCGTCGCCTGGTCGAGCACGGTCACTTCGGATGTCCCGATCGGAATGGTCTTGTCGTTGCGGATCGGCGTTTCCACGCCCATGGCCTTGGCCATGTCGCGGATCGGCTGGATGCCGAATTTCTCCTTGGCGAGACGCACCGGAATGGTGTTGATCGACTGCGCGATTGCGGTCGCCAGCGTCACCTTGCCTGAATAGCGGTTTTCGTAATTGTGCGGGCTCCAGTTGCCCCAGGTGATCGGCGCGTCGACGACGGTGGAGGTCGGGGTCAGCCCCCGCTCCATGGCAACGGAATAGGTGTAGATCTTGAAGGACGAGCCTGGCTGACGCAGCGCCCTTGTGGCGCGGTTGAACTGGCTCTCGCCGTAATCCCGGCCGCCGACCATGGCGCGGACCGCGCCGCCATTTTCGATGACGACCGTGGCGCCCTGCTTGGCATGATAGCGTTCGCCATATTCCATCAGGCTGGATTCGACCGAATCTTCCGCCGCCTTCTGCAGCCCCATGTCGATGGTGGTGCGTACGATCAGCGACCGCTCGGGGAAGCGGGCGGCGAGGCGCTGCACTTCGTCAAAGGCCCAGTCGAGGAAGAAATCGGGGGATTCGATCTGGGCGCGGTCGACCACGGAAGCGGGATTGCGCCGCGCGGCAATCACCTGCCCCTCGGTCATCAACCCGCTTTGCACAAGATTGCTCAGAACATCGTTGGCGCGGGCGCGGGCCGCCGGCAGGTTGACATGCGGCGCGTATTTCGCCGGCGCCTTGAACAGGCCGGCCAGCATAGCCGCCTCGGCCAGATTGACGTCGGTAATGCTCTTGCCGAAATAGAACTGCGCCGCAGCGGCAGCGCCAAACGTGCCGCCACCCATATAGGTGCGGTCGAGATAGAGGCTCAGAATTTCCTTCTTAGAGAGATTAGCCTCCAGCCAGATCGCGAGGAAAGCTTCCTTGACCTTGCGGTCGATCGAGCGCTCGTTGCTGAGAAAGATGTTCTTGGCAAGTTGTTGCGTCAGCGTCGAGCCACCCTGAACGACGCCGCCGGCCTGGGCGTTCACCGATAACGCCCGGAACAGGCCGATGACGTCGATGCCGAAATGGTCGAAGAAGCGTCGATCCTCGGTCGCCAGCACCGCCTTGACGAAATAGTCCGGCAACTGGTCCACCGGTACGGAATTCTCATGGATGATGCCGCGATGGCCTATAATATTGCCGTAACGGTCCAGGAAGGTGACGGCGAAATTGCCGCGATTGCGCCAGTCGCCTTGCGTCGCCTCGAAAGCCGGCATGGCGAGCATCATCAGCACCACGGACCCGGCGGTGCCAAGGGTCAATCCTTCGCCGAGCAGTTCGAACAGGATGCGCTTCCAGCCGCGAGCTCGGAAACGACGAAAGAAAATGGTAATGTCTTCCCAGAGTTCGCCAAGGCGAAAACCAGCGTTCCACAAAGAGGAGTCGATCCAGGAATCGATGCGCAGGAGAATATGCCGCTTGCGGCGCGGCCGCTTCTCCGCCTGGGCCTCCAGTTGCGCATTGGGCTTGGTCTCTGGCCCGTTTTCTGGGTTGGATGGGTCTGCCACGCTTTACTTCCCGCCCGCAATGCCTCGATTGCGTATTCCCTTGGGACACGCAAAGCCTATCCTGTCATAGACTGGCACATTGAATAATTGGTTGATTTAGGGAAAAGAACAAGAGACATGCATGCCGCAGCCCGCATTTCCCTTGCGAGCCGCAAGGATGACCTACATGGATGAGAGACCTTTCTGGAAGAGCAAGCTGCTGACGGAGATGAGCACACCCGAATGGGAGAGCCTCTGCGACGGCTGCGGTCTCTGTTGTCTCAACAAGCTGGAGGATTGGGATAGCGGCGACGTCTATTTCACGTCGGTCCGCTGCAAGCTGATGGATGGCGAAAGCTGTCGATGCACCAGCTATCCGAACCGTTGGGATTTCGTGCCCGACTGCGTACAGCTCACGCCCGAAAAAGTTCCGGATCTGCCGTGGCTGCCACCCACCTGCGCCTATCGTCTCGTCGACGAAGGCCGGGATCTCTACTGGTGGCATCCGCTGGTATCCGGCGATCCGGAAACGGTTCATATTGCCGGCGTTTCCGCACGGGGCCGCACCATCAGCGAGAACGAAGTCGCTGTCGACGATTTCGAGGATTATGTCGTCGATTGGCCGCTCACGGTGGAAGACGAGATGCAGCCTAATCCTCCGGCAAAACGATAGATTTTGGTGCGACGTTGCGCCATGCCTGCCGAACCAGCGCGCGTATCGTGCTCTCATCCGCGGTTAAATGGAAAAGCCGCGTCCAGCCTTTCGTTCCCCAGCCACCCGGCACGGCAAGGACATGGTCCGGCGCGGTTGCAAGAGCCATCTGCTGCTGGCCGGGAGTAAGCTTGATGACACAAAAATCCGAGTTGGGAAGCGCGAGGTAAATCTTGCCTCGAACGCGAAAATCCCGATTGCCGAAATGTGAACTTGCCATCGCTTCCGGCAGATCGAGGGCAAAGACAATGAGCTCGTCATCGGTCATGATGCGGAAGGATAGCACGTTGGAGCTTTGCAGGGGAGGCTGCCGTTTCTCCGGGCACGCTGCGACGAAACGACAGCCTGCTCAAGCTCGACCGTCGTTGAATTGACCTGCCACGCATGATATCGCGCGGTGCCTTCGCCAATGCACAGGGAGCCTCCGCGTGATCCGTCATATCGTTTTCTTCACCGTTCCTGATCGCGCCAATCTGGAGGCTGTGCGCTCCGGGCTGTCGATCCTGACGGCTATTCCGCATGCGCGGGTGCTGGAAATCGGGACGAATGTGAAGACCGATCAGCTCGGCACTGATGTCGATATCATCGTCTATGGCGAATTCGACGATGAAGCGGCGCTGGCCGCCTATAAGGCGCATCCGAACTATCAGCTTTCGATCGAGCGGGTCCGCCCGCTGCGCGAAATGCGGATCGCGGCGGACTATGACAGCACGGCGGCGGTACGCGAGCCGGTTTAACGGTTGGCGAAAGCACTATAGTGTAGTCAATCCGGATAGTTGGGTGTGGGAGCGGAATCAGTTTCGCCATGACTGGATTCATCGTGCGAAGATCCTGACTCAACTTCTCTCGCCGACGACTCAACTCGCGAAAACGTGTCGGCAAGCGATTCAAAAGACTCAAGGAAATTACGCGTCTTACGTGCGTAAAACGCTTTAAGGCCAGTTGCATCGGCCTCGTGATGCGTCACCTGTCATGGTGCGCCTATCAGGTAATGATAATCAAGAAAGATTAAAAATGCCTGACGTCTATGGCGCGTCAGGCTTGGTTCCGGCACTCGGGAGGGGGTAATTGGCGCGGCTCGTCAGCCGTTTCCGGATGCGGCCGGGGTCTTGGCCGCTTCAGCGGGTCGCTCGTCGCCGGGTTGGAGATAAGGATTACGATAAGTATAATTAACGCAAGGACTTAAAAGAGGCAAAACTTCGGCCGCACGTTTTGCGCGTGGAAAATTACCACCCATTCATTTGCCATTCAGACGCGTTTGGGTACATATTCGCTCAAGTTAATGTCCCCGTGGGAAGTCTGAGTATGGCATCATTCATAAGCATAGCAGCAGCGGCCGCGCTCATGGCCGGCTCGACTGTTCTGCCGACGCCGACGCCGACCCTGGTGGCGCGTGCAAACAGCGACTGCAGCGAGGCCGCGGCAGAAGTTGTCGCCAAGACCGGAGGGCAGCTCCTCTCCGCGCAGCCGTCGGGCGATAGTTGCGTTGTCACCGTCCTCGTTCAGGGCAACGGTCAGCGGCCACGCAAAGTGACCATGAAGGTGCCGATGTAGGTGGAAACACTGTCACGCCGACACGCAAGGAACACTCTAACGCTTTGAATCTCACGCAAAATCTTATGGCTAAGTGGATTCCACTCGAACCTGATTTGCAGTACTGTTTCTCGAACCGGGGAAATTGGGTCGGAATATGCGCATTCTCATTGTCGAAGACGACATCAACCTGAACCGACAGCTCGCCGATGCCTTGAAAGAGGCGGGTTATGTGGTCGATACCGCCTTCGACGGCGAGGAAGGGCATTTCCTCGGCGACACCGAACCCTATGACGCGATCATCCTCGATATCGGCCTGCCGGAAATGGACGGGATCACCGTGCTCGAGAAATGGCGTGGTGCGGGCCGGGGAACGCCGGTGCTGATCCTGACGGCGCGCGACCGCTGGAGCGACAAGGTCGCCGGCATCGACGCCGGTGCTGACGACTATGTCGCCAAGCCGTTTCACGTCGAAGAAGTGCTGGCGCGCATCCGGGCGCTGATCCGCCGTGCCGCCGGTCACTCCTCGTCCGAAATCATCTGCGGCCCGGTGCGCCTCGACACCAAGAGCTCGAAGGCGAGCGTTGACGGCAAGCCGTTGAAGCTCACCTCGCATGAATATCGCCTGCTCGCCTATCTCATGCATCACAAGGGTGAAGTCGTCTCGCGCACCGAGCTGGTCGAACATATGTACGATCAGGATTTCGACCGCGATTCCAATACGATCGAGGTTTTCGTTGGCCGTCTGCGCAAGAAGATGGGCGTCGACCTGATCGAGACCGTCCGTGGTCTCGGCTATCGCATCCAAGCTCCGACCAATGCGAATTAAGTCACTCACCGCTCGCGTCCTGCTGTTGACCACACTCTGGTCCGCCGTGGCGCTGGTGGTGATCGGGCTTGTCATCTCGAACATCTATCGCAAGAGCGCCGAGCGCGGCTTTCAGGATCTTCTGAGAGCGCAGCTCTATAACGTCATCAACTCCGTGACGATCGGTGATCAGGGCGCGCTGTCGGGCAGCCCGCAGCTCGGCGACCTGCGTTTCGCCCAGCCAAAGACCGGCTGGTACTGGATGGTGGAGCCGCTCGGCACCTATACGGCGACACCGCTGGTTTCGCCCTCGCTCGGCGCCTCGACCTTGCCCGTTCTCTCGGTGCTGGAAGCGCCCTTCGACAAGAATTACGAGCGCTATTACATCGTGACCGACGCCTCCGGAAACCGCGTGCAGGTGGCCGAGACCGAGGTCGTGCTCGATACCGACGGCCGCGCCGCGCGCTTCCGCGTTACCGGCAATGTCGCCGTGGTGGAAGACGATGTCCGCAATTTCTCCCATAGCCTCTATTTCGCACTCGTCGGCTTCGGTGTCGGTAGTTTGATCGTCAACGCGCTCGCTATTCTCTACGGCCTGAAGCCCCTCGATAAGGCGCGTGCGGCTCTAGAGCGCATCCGCGACGGCGCGAGCGAGCGGCTACAGGGGGATTTCCCGCGCGAGATCCTGCCGCTCGCCAACGAGGTCAACGCGCTGATCGAGAGCAACCGCCGCATCGTTGAGCGGGCGCGCATGCAGGTCGGCAATCTCGCCCATTCGCTGAAGACGCCGATTGCGGTCCTGCTTAACGAATCCCGCGTGCTGGAACGCTCGCATGGCGACCTCGTCAAGAGCCAGGCCGAGGCCATGCAGGGACAGGTGCAGTCCTATCTCAACCGCGCCCGCATCGCGGCGCAGCGCGAATCCGTGCTGGCCCGTACCGAGGCGGAGCCGGCGCTGGAGCGTCTGGTGCGCGTCATGCGGCGGCTTAATGCCGACAAGGAATTCGAGCTCTCCGTTTCGCCGAACCTGGCGCTCGCCATGGAGCAGCAGGATCTGGAGGAAACCGTCGGCAATCTCCTGGAAAATGCCGCCCGTTTTGCCGAGCATAAGGTGCGCGTGGCCGCCAACGAGGCGCCGGCCGAGGTCAAGGGCATCGATCCGGCCAGGCGCCATTGGGTGGAACTGGTGGTCGAGGATGATGGCCCCGGTCTGGAGCCGGATCAGATCCGTGAGGCGATGAAGCGTGGTCGCCGGCTTGATGAGAGCAAGCCGGGTACAGGCCTCGGACTTTCGATTGTCAGCGAGATCATCAGCGAATATCAGGGGCGGCTTGAGCTGTCTCGCGGTCCCTGGGGCGGCCTTCGCGCCAGTCTAATTCTGCCGGGAGTAACGAAGGATGTTGCTTGATGCGCGGCATGATGCCAAAAAGATGTGCCGTGTCATGATGATGCCGCATTGCAGTACCGCTGGTTTGCTCGTTGATATTGGTTCGGTTGTATGAAGCTTCGCACCTTTTTTCTGATCGTTCCGTCCTTTCTTGCCATGATCGGTCTTTCCGCTTGCTCGACACCGAGCGGTAAAATTCCCGGCGTCAGTTTCCTGTCCACCGCCAAGCCGCCGGCCTCGACGCCGTACATTGCTGCTTTGGAGGGCGGTATCGTCGGTCGCACCGGCATCAAGCTCAGCGACAATGACCAGCGGCGGGCACTGGAAGCGGAGTATCGGGCGCTGGAAACCGCGCCGCTTGGTATGCCCGTCGTCTGGACGAGCAAGAATATCAGTGGCGAAGTCGTGGCCGCTGCCCCTTATCAGGTCGGCTCGCAGAACTGCCGCCAATACAGGCACACGGTCACCGTCGACGACAAGCCGACCCAGGCAAGGGGCGCCGCCTGCCGCAATGACGACGGCACCTGGTCGCCGTTGAACTAGGCCGTTTCAGCGTCGGCATCGTGCGAGAACCGCTTCCCGGTGGCTCGAAAATGGACGGCCATGGTTTTGTCATCGGCGTCGTAGAGGTACATGGTCACAGGGCTGCGTTGCTGGTTGGCCCATTTGATGGCTTCCCGCACAGATAAGTTGTCTCGACTGTCGTAGTCGATCACCAATGATGGCGAAGTCTCGTCTGCTTGATCTGCGTCGGGACAACTGTTGTCGTGTTCCACGCCTTCGATAATCACATTGACGCACTGCCAACGATATGGGCGGTTTCGTCGATCAATGATGTTCCAGATCATGAGATTTGCCCGTCGCTTCGCGCTAGCAGGCTGATTTAAGGTTGAAATTAGCCGATATGACCTCACCGACTTCGAATGGCACGCGATAGAGCCACCCACGCCAGTAAACCACAAGGTGTTCCTTGCGTCCATGACCGTTGATGAACACGACGCTATGACCAAGCTCAGTCGAATCCGCCTCAAGCTGCACGATTATCTAAGATTCCGCACGTCTGAAAAGCGCGGCCAAACGCCTCAAATCTTCGTCAACTGGGCTTTGACGGTTGGAATAAGCGCCCGGTTAAAGTATTGGGCGTCTATGCTGTTCTGGATTCTCGTGGCCGTTCTGACGGCCGTTGTCGGCGCCGTCCTGCTCTATCCTCTTTTGCGCGGAGCAAATGTGGCGGATGACGGCCGTGCCGGGGAGGTTGCGGTCTACCGCGATCAGCTTCGCGAGCTGGACCGCGATCTTGCGGGCGGCCTGATTTCGGCCGAAGAGGCCGGTTATGCCCGCGCCGAAATCGGCCGGCGCCTGCTTGCCGTTTCGAGTATGGCGTCGAACAGCGCAAAAGAGGCGACGCGGGGCCACTATCGGTTCTCGCAGGCCTTCATCATCCTCATCCTGCCGGCCATCGGCCTCTGTCTTTATCTCATGAAAGGCGCTCCCGGCCTGCCGTCGCAGCCGCTGGAAGCGCGCCTTGAGCAACCCGGCAATGATCTCGCCATCTCGATCGTCAAGGTCGAACAGCATCTGGCGCGGAACCCTGATGACGGCAAGGGCTGGGAGGTGCTGGCGCCGATCTATTTGAAGACTAACCGTGTTGTCGACGCGGAGCTCGCCTACCGCAATGTCATTCGCCTGCTCGGCCCCAGCGCCGAGCGGTTCGGCAGCCTGGGCGAGGTGCTGATCATGAAGGCCGGCGGCATCGTCACGGCGGAGGCGCGCAGCACACTACAGCAGTCGCTTGCGCTCGATGCCAACAATCCCCGCGCGCTGTTCTATCTCGCGTTGGCGCTGGAGCAGGATGGCAAGACGGCGGAAGCCAGAACCGCCTTCGTGGCATTGGCAGAGCAGTCGCCGCCCGAGGCGCCCTGGATGGCTGCGGTCAACGATCATATCGCCAAGAACAGCGGCACAGCCGAGGATATGGCCACGGCAGGGTCGGCTGGCGCGAAGGCACCGGGGAACCCGACACCCGAGCAGGTGGAGGCCATGAGTTCCTTGAACAGCGGCGATCGTCAGCGGATGATCCGCGGCATGGTGGAGAGCATGGACGCCAAGCTCAGGGAAGATCCGAACAATTTCGAGGGCTGGATGCGGTTGATCCGCTCCTATGCCGTGCTGAACGACAGGGATCGTGCCGTCGATGCGCTGAAGCGCGGCCTTGCCGCGTTTCCCGCCGATGGCGGCGAGGGGCAGCAGCTTCTGGCGCTGGCGAAGGAACTGGGTCTGCCAGTGGAGGTGACGCAATGACCCGCAAGCAGAAACGCCTCGCCGTCATCGCCGGCGGCATGGGCTTCATCGCCACCGCCGTTCTGCTCGTCCTCTTCGCCTTCAGCCAGTCGGTTGCCTATTTCTACATGCCCGGCGATCTCGCCAAGAACCCCATCGGTGCCGGCACCTTGATCCGCCTCGGCGGCCTGGTCGGGGAGGGCAGCGTCGTGCGCGGCGAGGGCACGCAGGTCCAGTTCTCCGTCACCGATGGTTCCGATGCGATCAAGGTTCGGTATAACGGCATCCTGCCTGATCTTTTCCGCGAGGGGCAGGGGGTCGTGACCGAAGGCAAATTCGAGCCGGGCAGCGACGTCTTTGTTGCCGACAGCGTGCTGGCAAAGCATGATGAGCGCTACATGCCGAAGCAGGTTGCCGACAGGCTGAAGGCCGACGGCGTCTGGAAGGGCGAGGAAGCAAGCCAATGATCATCGAGCTTGGACATTACGCGCTGGTGCTGGCGCTCGCGACCGCGATCATCGTCTCAATCATCCCGGTGATCGGTGCGCGGCGGGGCGAATTGTCGATGATGGATATCGCCCCGGTCGGCGCCGTCGTCACCTTCGCGCTCGTCGCTTTTTCCTTCGGCGCGCTGACCTATGCTTACGTCGTCTCCGACTTTTCGGTGCTGAATGTCTGGGAGAACTCGCATTCGCTGATGCCGCTGATCTTCAAGATCTCCGGCGTCTGGGGCAATCACGAGGGATCGATGATGCTCTGGCTGCTGATCCTGGCGCTGTTCAGCGCGCTGGTTGCGCTGTTCGGGCGTAATCTGCCGGATACGCTGCGCGCCAATGTGCTTGCCGTGCAGTCCTGGATATCGGCGGCCTTCCTGGTCTTCATCCTTTTGACCTCCAATCCCTTCATCCGCCTCAACCCGGCCCCGGCCGAGGGCAAGGATCTCAATCCGGTGCTGCAGGATATCGGTCTGGCGATCCATCCGCCGCTGCTCTATCTCGGCTATGTCGGCTTCTCCGTCTGTTTCTCCTTCGCGGTGGCAGCTCTTCTTGAAGGTCGTATCGATGCCGCCTGGGCGCGCTGGGTCCGGCCATGGACGCTCGCCGCCTGGACCTTCCTGACGCTCGGCATCGCCATGGGCTCCTACTGGGCCTATTACGAGCTCGGCTGGGGCGGCTGGTGGTTCTGGGATCCGGTGGAGAATGCCTCCTTCATGCCCTGGCTCGCCGGCACGGCGCTTTTGCACTCCGCACTCGTCATGGAAAAGCGCGACGCGCTGAAGATCTGGACGGTTCTGCTGGCGATCCTGACGTTCTCGCTATCGCTGCTCGGCACCTTCCTGGTGCGCTCCGGCGTGCTGACCTCCGTGCATTCCTTCGCCAGCGACCCGACGCGCGGTATCTTCATTCTCTGCATCCTGCTGATCTTCATCGGCGGCGCGCTGTCGCTCTTCGCCTTCCGCGCTCCGAAGCTTTCCGCCGGCGGCCTGTTCGCGCCGATTTCGCGCGAGGGCGCACTGGTGCTGAACAACCTCATTCTGACGGTCGCCTGCGGCACGGTGCTGACCGGCACGCTCTATCCGTTGGCGCTGGAAACCTTGACCGGCGACAAGATTTCCGTCGGCCCGCCCTTCTTCAACATGACCTTCGGCCTGTTGATGATGCCGATCCTGATTGCGGTTCCTTTCGGGCCGTTGCTGGCCTGGAAGCGCGGCGACCTGCTCGGCGTGCTGCAGCGGCTCTATGTCGCCGCCGGCCTTGCCCTGATTGCCGGTCTCGTCCTGTTCTATGTCCGCCATGGCGGGCCTGTGCTTGCCGTTCTCGGCCTTGCCGCCGGCTTCTTTCTGGTTTTCGGCGCGGTGACCGATCTCTGGTATCGCGCTGGCGTCGGCAAGGTTAAAGGCAATGTCGCCTGGCGGCGGCTGAGCGGCCTGCCGCGCTCCGCCTTCGGAACGGCGCTTGCCCATGCCGGGCTCGGCGTCACCGTGCTCGGCATCGTTGCGGTCACCACGTTCGAGACCGAGAATATCACCACGATGAAGCCGGGCGGTACGGCCGAGCTCGGCGGCTATACGTTACGCTTCGAGGATACGCAGCCGGGTGTCGGCCCCAACTTCACCGAGGATCGCGCCCACTTCACCGTCAGCCGCGGCGGCGTCGCCATCGCGCAGGTTTCATCCTCCAAGCGCGTCTTCACCGCCAGCCGCACAGCGACGACGGAGGCCGGCATTCTGAGCCTCGGCTTGAGCCAGCTTTACGTCTCGCTCGGCGACGCCACTAACGACGGCGGCATGGTCGTCCGCATCTGGTGGAAGCCTTTCATCCTCTGCATCTGGGGCGGTGCCGTGATCATGGCGCTGGGCGGCTTTATCTCGCTCAGCGACCGCCGCCTGCGCGTCGGCGCGCCGAGCCGCAAGGCGAAGCCGGTACCCAGTCCAGCGATGGAGCCGGCGGAATGATCCGGCGGTTGCTCCTGGCCCTTGCACTCCTGCTCGCGGCCGCTCCCGCCTTCGCCGTCAATCCGGACGAGGTGTTACCCGATCCGGCGCTGGAAGCCCGGGCGCGCACGATCTCGGCCGAGCTGCGCTGCATGGTCTGCCAGAACCAGTCGATCGACGATTCCAACGCCGATCTCGCCCGCGACCTGCGGCTTCTGGTTCGCAAGCGCCTTGCCGATGGCGACAGCGACAAGCAGGTGCTCGACTATATCGTCTCCCGCTATGGCGAGTTCGTGCTGTTGAAGCCGCGCTTTACGGAAAAGACCTTGCTGCTTTGGGGAGCGCCGGTGACGCTCTTTGTTTTCGGCGGGCTTGCTCTCGTCGTTTACGCGAGACGTCGCGCCGGAAAGCCGACGGGCACACGGCTGACGCCGGAGGAAGAGGCGCGCCTCAGCGAGATCCTCGACAAGTGACGTTACACGGCACGTTGTTTTATTCCTGTCGACAATATTTCGTTACATTACCAAGTTTTCATGGGTCGGACAGTTCGCTGTAAGGTCTGAAGCCCTATATCATTTTCATGAGCCTTCATCACCGGTTCCGCCGGTGGAAGAAAAACGGACGAGAGAAGAAAAGGTAACTCGCATATGTTCAGGAATATCAAGGACACTTTGTCCCGTAGCACCGCTATGAAAGCTTCTGTCGTCGCCGGTCTCGCTGTTGCCGCCCTTGCTACCGGTGTCCCGGCTGAAGTCAGCCGTTCCTACGCCGATGCCGTCAATGTTCAGGCTCCGCAGGTTCCGAGCTTCGCCAATGTCGTCGACGCGGTCTCTCCGGCCGTGGTTTCGGTTCGCGTCGAATCCCGCATCAATCCGGTCGCCGATGAGGACGATTCCTTCGGTCTCGGCCGCGGTTTCGATGAATTGCCGGACGATCACCCGTTGAAGAAGTTCTTCAAGCAGTTCGAGCAGCAGCAGGGTCGCAATCAGCAGCAAGGCCAAAACCAGCAGAAGAACCCGCAGGACGGCAAGGGGCATCTGCGCCCCGTCGCCCAGGGATCTGGCTTCTTCGTCTCGGAAGACGGCTATATCGTCACCAACAACCACGTCGTTTCCGATGGTGCTGCCTTTGTTGTCATTCTCAACGATGGCACCGAGTTCGACGCCAAGCTGGTCGGCAAGGATTCGCGCACCGACCTCGCTGTGCTGAAGGTCGACGGCAAGGGCAAGAAGTTCACCTACGTCAACTGGGCTGATGACCAGAAGGTTCGTGTCGGCGACTGGGTCGTCGCCGTCGGCAACCCCTTCGGCCTTGGCGGTACGGTGACAGCAGGTATCGTCTCGGCCCGCGGCCGCGACATTCATTCCGGTCCCTATGACGATTACATCCAGATCGATGCACCCGTGAACAAGGGCAATTCCGGTGGCCCGACCTTCAACCTCAACGGTCAGGTCGTCGGCATCAATACCGCGATCTTCTCGCAGTCGGGCGGCAGCGTCGGCATCGCATTCGCCATCCCCGCCACCACGGCCAAGGACGTCGTGGCCGACCTGATCAAGAGCGGCAGCGTGTCACGCGGCTGGCTCGGCGTTCAGATCCAGCCGGTCACCAAGGACATCGCTGAATCGCTCGGCCTGTCCGAGCCGAGCGGTGCGCTGGTCGTCTCCCCGCAGGACGGTTCTCCCGGACAGAAGGCCGGCATCAAGAACGGCGATGTCGTAACCGCCGTCAATGGCGAGCCTGTCAAGGACCCGCGCGATCTCGCCCGTCGTATCGGCGCGATGCAGCCGGGCGCCAAGGTCGATGTCTCGCTGTGGCGTGGCGGCAAGTCCCAGTTGGTCACCGTCGAACTCGGTACGTTGCCGGCCGAACAGAGCCAGGCTTCGAACGACGACAATTCACAGCCGTCCCAGCCGCAGCAGCCGTCTTCCGAAAAGGCGCTTGCCGATCTCGGCCTCACCGTCGGCCCATCTGACGACGGCAAGGGTGTCGCGATCACCGGTGTTGATCCGGACTCCGATGCCGCCGACAAGGGCGTGAAGGAAGGCGAGAAGATCACCTCGGTTAACAACCAGGAGATCTCCAGCGCCGGCGATATCGCCAAGGTGATCGACCAGGCGAAGAAGGACGGCCGCACCCGCGCGCTGTTCCAGATTCAGTCTGGCGACGGCAGCCGCTTCGTTGCCTTGCCGATCAACGCAGGCTGACTTTCAGCCGATTGAATGAATTGGGAGCCGCGCTGGCCACGGCTGGCGCGGCTCCACTGTTTCCGAGTGCCTTCATCGATCAACGTTTTCAGGGCAGGTACAAGATGACAACCTCTGGCCAACATGCTGTGGACTCCTCCGATTCCGGTTGTGCTAAAGCACTGCCGGCGGATAATGTTGCCCACATGAAGATTTTGATTATCGAAGACGATCTGGAAGCGGCCGCTTATCTCACCAAGGCGTTTCGCGAGGCCGGCATTGTCGCCGACCATGCGAGCGACGGCGAGAGCGGTCTCTTCATGGGCACGGAAAATGCCTACGACGTCGCCATCATCGACCGCATGCTGCCGCGTCGCGATGGCCTTTCCGTCATCAGCGAGTTGCGCCGCAAGGGCGTGCATACGCCGGTTCTCATTCTTTCCGCCCTCGGCCAGGTCGATGATCGCGTCACCGGCCTTCGCGCCGGCGGCGACGACTATCTGCCGAAGCCCTATGCCTTCAGTGAATTGCTCGCCCGCGTTGAAGTCCTCGGCCGCCGCAAGGGGACGCCGGATCAGGACGTGCTCTACCGCGTTGGCGATCTGGAGCTCGACCGGCTGTCGCATGAGGTCCGTCGTGGCGGCAAGGATATACCCTTGCAGCCGCGCGAGTTCCGCCTGCTCGAATATCTGATGAAGAATGCCGGCCAGGTGGTGACGCGCACCATGCTGCTCGAAAATGTCTGGGATTATCATTTCGATCCGCAGACGAACGTTATCGACGTCCACGTCTCGCGCCTGCGCTCGAAGATCGAGAAAGACTTCAGCCAGCCGTTGCTGAAGACCATCCGTGGCGCCGGCTACATGATCAAGGACGACGGATGAGCCGCTTTCGCGTCCTCTTCAAGTCCACCGCAGTTCGCCTTTCCGCCCTTTATATCCTTCTCTTTGCGCTCTGCGCCGCCACGCTCGTCTTCTACGTCACGGCCATGTCCGAGCGGTTGCTGACCGGGCAGATCCGCGATGCCGTGCAGCAGGAGGTCAGCCAGGTCAAGCGTGCCTACGATGTCGGCGGCCTGAACCTGCTGCTGCGCACGATGGAACGCCGGGCCCGCCAGCCAGGCGCCAACCTCTATGTCATCGCCAGCCCCACCGGCGATATCCTCGCCGGCAACGTCGCTTCGGTGCAGCCCGGCGTTCTCGGCCAGGCCGGCTGGACGGAGCTGCCTTTCGTCTATGAGCGCTACACGGATTCCGGCGTCGACCCCGAGCGCCGGCATCTGGCGATCGCCAATATTTTCCTCCTCGACAATGGCCTGCGCATTCTGATCGGCCGCGACCTCGGCGAGCCGGAGCGTTTTCGCGTGCTGGTGCGTCAGGCGCTGATGCTGGCGCTGGCGATCATGGGTCTCGGCGCGCTGGTCATCTGGTTCGGCATTGGCCGTAACGCGCTGAAGCGCATCGACCGCATGACCGACGCCAGCCGCAAGATCATGGCCGGCGATCTGTCGCAGCGCCTGCCGGTCGGAGGCTCCGGCGATGAATTCGACCGCATGTCGACATCGCTGAATGCCATGCTGGAGCGCATCGAGAAACTGAACGAAGGTCTGCGACAGGTCTCCGACAACATCGCCCACGACCTGAAGACGCCGCTGACGCGGCTGCGCAACAAGGCGGCGGATGCGCTCGACCACGCCGACAGCGATGGCCGTCGCGTGGCGCTGGAAGGCATTATCGGCGAGTCCGACCAGCTGATCCGCACCTTCAACGCCCTGCTGATGATTTCCCGCGTCGAGGCCGGTTCCGTTGCCGCGGAGATGACCGGCGTCGATCTCTCCTCCATCGTCGCCGATACCGCCGAGCTCTATGAGCCGGTTGCCGAAGAGGCGGGTCTCGTTCTGACCGCCGAAATCGAGCCCGATGTCGAGGTGCAGGGCAATCGCGAGCTGATCGGCCAGGCGATCTTCAATCTCATCGACAATGCCGTCAAATACGCCTCCGGCTGCCCCGGCAAGCAGGCGGTGGTGCTGAAGCTGTCGCGGACGCCGGACGCCGTCAATCTTGCTGTTGCGGATCATGGCCCGGGCATTCCCGCCCACCAGCGGACCGAGGTGCTCAAGCGCTTCTTCCGTCTGGACGAAAGCCGCTCCAAGCCTGGCACGGGCCTGGGCCTTTCCCTGGTGGAGGCGGTGATGGAGTTGCATGGCGGTCAGCTGGAGCTTTCCGATACCGACCCGGCCAGCCCCGATGCCCGTGGTCTCACCGTGACCATGATCTTCCCCACGCAGAAACAATAGGTTAATCCTGCTGCATCGGATTGCTCGGGACTGGATGCCGATCAAGGTGATTGCTGCGTCTTTGCATGTCCAATCGGACGTGCGCCGCGGTAGGGAGGAAACTGGATGTCGATGATGGAAAGCGATCTGCTGCGGGATGTTCCGCCGGGGCGACTTCGCCCGCTCAACCAGACGGAACTGAAAGCGGCGCTTGCCGACCTCAAGGATATTGCCAAATCGGAGCCGGCAATTGCTGCTTTTCTCGATGGCGACAGCTCCTTGCGCGACTTTATTGCCGCTGCGCTGACGCTCTCGCCCTATCTCCGGGAAATCGCCAATCTCGATCCGGCACTGCTCGTCGCGGCCGTCAGCAAACCTCTGTCGCCGCAGATCGAGGCTTTGGTGGCCGAGGCTCGCCGTGCCTGGCTGCCGGGCGAGGGTGATACATCGTCTCCCTCCGAATCCGAGGTGATGAGCCGCCTGCGCATCGCCAAGCGCCGCGCCGCCTTCCTCATCGCGCTCGCCGATCTCGCTCGAATTTTCGACGGAAGGATAACGACGCGCTGGCTGAGCGCGCTCGCCGAAGCCTCGATTTCGGCGGCGATCGATCATCTGCTGCTGTCGTCGCATGAGGCCGGCAAGATCACGATTCGCGATCCCTCCGCGCCGAGCAATGGCTCCGGCCTGATCGTGCTCGGCATGGGCAAGCTCGGCGCCGGAGAGCTGAACTATTCCTCCGATGTCGACCTGGTCGTCTTCTTCGATGAGATGGCCGGTATCGTCCCCAATCCCGATGATGCCATCGATATCTTCCCGCGATTGATGCGTCGGCTGGTGCGTATCCTTCAGGAGCGCACTGCCGACGGTTACGTCTTCCGCACCGATCTGCGCCTGCGCCCCGATCCCGGCTCGACGCCGCTTGCCATCCCCGTCGACGCGGCAATGATCTATTACGAGGGCAGGGGACAGAATTGGGAGCGCGCCGCCTTCATCAAGGCGCGCGCCGTCGGCGGCGATATTGCCGCCGGTCAGGCCTTCATCCGTGATCTCGTGCCTTTTGTCTTCCGCAAATATCTCGACTATGCGGCGATTTCCGATATCCATTCGATCAAGCGGCAGATCCATGTGCACAAGGGCCATGGCGCAATCGCGGTCAAGGGCCACAACGTCAAGCTCGGTCGCGGCGGCATTCGCGAAATCGAGTTCTTCGTCCAGACGCAGCAACTGATCGCCGGCGGCCGCATGCCGGAGCTGCGCTCCCGCGCCACCGAGGAAACGCTGGCGGAGCTGACCAAAGCGAAATGGATCGACGCGGAAACGCGAGACGAGCTGACGGAAGCCTATTGGTTCCTGCGCGATGTCGAACACCGCATCCAGATGGTGCGCGACGAGCAGACGCATCTGCTGCCTGAAACGGATGCCGAGCTGAAGCGGGTCGCCTTCCTGATGGGCTTCACCGATATCTCCGGCTTTTCCGAGGCGCTGGTCGCCAGGCTGAAGACGGTGGAGCGGCGCTATGCGCGTCTGTTCGAACAGGAGACGAAGCTTTCGAGCGGGACCGGCAATCTGGTCTTCACCGGCCAGGGCGACGATCCCGACACGCTGGAGACGCTGCGTCGCCTTGGCTTCGAACGGCCATCCGACATTTCCCGCGTCATCCGCACCTGGCACTATGGCCGCTACCGCGCGACGCAGTCGGTCGAGGCGCGCGAGCGGCTGACGGAACTGACCCCGGAGCTGCTGCGGGTCTTCGGCGAAAGCAAGCGGGCGGACGAGGCGCTGTTGCGCTTCGACAGCTTCATCTCCGGCCTGCCTGCCGGCATCCAGCTTTTCTCGCTGCTGAGCACAAACCCGGCGCTGCTCTCCCTCATCGTCAACATCATGTCCTCGGCGCCACGGCTTGCCGAGATCATAGCCGCCAAGCCGCATGTCTTTGACGGCATGCTTGACCCGCGCCTGATGGCGGAGTTGCCGACGCGCGACTATCTGGCCGAGCGCATCACCAGTTTTCTGGCCTCGGCGCGGCACTATGAGGAGGTGCTGGACCGGCTGCGCATTTTCGCCTCGGAGCAGCGCTTCCTGATCGGCATCCGCCTGCTGACGGGCACGATCGGCGGCGCCATGGCGGCCCGCGCCTTCACCTATCTTGCCGATCTCATCGTGGAGGCGGCATTGAATGCGGTGATGAAGGAAATCAGGGTGGCGCATGGCGACTATCCCGGCGGCCACGTCGCAATCATGGGTATGGGCAAGCTCGGCAGCTTCGAACTGACAGCCGGATCGGACATCGATATCATCCTGCTTTACGATTACGACGACACGGCTGGCGAATCCTCCGGTCCAAAACCGCTCGACGCCACCCGTTATTTCACTCGCATCACTCAACGGCTGATCGCGGCTCTGTCGGCGCCGACGGCCGAAGGGGTGCTCTATGAGGTCGACATGCGCCTACGCCCGTCGGGCAACAAGGGACCGGTCGCAACTCGCATCAACTCCTTCGAGAAATACCAGCGCGAGGAAGCCTGGACTTGGGAGCATATGGCGCTGTCCCGCGCCCGCCTGATCTGCGGCGATGAGGACCTTGTCCTCATCGCCGAGCGGATCATCGGCGAGGTGCTCTCGGCAAAGCGCGATATCCCGAAGATCGCCAGGGATGTCGCCGAGATGCGCGGCCTAATCGAGCAGGAAAAGCCGCCGGTGAGCATCTGGGACCTGAAGCTGATCCCCGGCGGGCTGATCGATATCGAATTCATCGCTCAATATCTGAGGTTGATCGCGCCTGCGCACGGTGTCGGCATCGATGCCAATGGTCTGAGCACCGGCGAGGCGCTGAAGTTGCTCGGCGGCAGCCTGATGGACCGCAACGATCTCGATCTTTGCCTGGAGGCGTTGCATCTCTACACCGAGCTGTCGCAACTGATCCGGCTCTGCGTCGATGGCCCGTTCGATCCGGGCAAGGTGCCTTCGGGATTGGTCGAGCTGGTCTGCCGTGCGGGCGATTGCCCGGATATCCGCACGCTGGAGGCGGAGCTTAAACGGCTGTCGAAAGCGGTGCGGAAAGTCTTTCAGTCGGTCGTGAAGGTCTGATTCAGCCCTGATCGGGGATGCGGATGGCGATGACGGTACCGATGCCCTCGCGCGAGCGGATGCGCATGCGGCCGTGATGCAAAACGGTCAGTGACCGGGAGATGGCAAGCCCGAGGCCTGAGCCGCCCTTGCTCTTGGCATATTGGTTTTGCACCTGCTCGAAGGGCTGGCCGATCTTGCTGAGTGCCGATCTGGGAATGCCGATGCCGGTATCGGCGATGGTCAGCACCACGGCGCCCTCGACCCTGCGGGTGCGCACCGCGACGCGGCCGCCGTCATTGGTGAACTTCACGGCATTGGAAAGAAGATTGAGCAGGATCTGCTTCATGGCGCGGCGGTCAGCCGTCAGCTTGAGGCCGGAACAAATGCGTTGTTCGACGAGGATATTCTTGTAGGCGGCCGG
Source organism: Martinezella rhizogenes (assembly GCF_000799715.1). Classification (GTDB taxonomy): domain Bacteria; phylum Pseudomonadota; class Alphaproteobacteria; order Rhizobiales; family Rhizobiaceae; genus Rhizobium; species Rhizobium rhizogenes_C. The sequence continues at coordinate 19,106 of NZ_JUHG01000016.1, read as the reverse complement.
GATGGAGGTGAAGCGCAGGCATTCCTCGATCAGCGGCGCGAGATCCATCTTCTCGCAGGAGAGCTTGATATGTCCCGCCTCGATCTTCGACATGTCGAGAATGTCGTTGATGACGTTCAGCAGATGCTTGCCGCTGTCGTGGATATCCTTGGCATATTCATTGTATCTCGACGAACCGAGCGGACCGAACATCTGGTCCTGCAGGATTTCGGAGAAGCCGAGGATGGCGTTGAGCGGCGTGCGCAGCTCATGCGACATGTTGGCGAGGAATTCCGATTTGGCCTTGTTGGCGGCTTCGGCGCGTTCCTTCTCCGCGAGATAATTGGTGTTGGCGGTCGAAAGCTCCGCCTTCTGCCGCTCAAGGATCTGCCGGGAGGCGGAGAGATCGTTGATCGTCGCCATCAGCCGGCGCTCGGACTCACGCAGGCGTTCCTGGTGACGTTTCAGCTGGGTAATGTCAGTGCCGACGGAGACGAGGCCGCCGTCGCGGGTCCGGCGTTCGTTGATCTGCAGCCAGCGCTCGTCGGCAAGCTGCACTTCGGTCGTCTGCGAGTGGTTGGAGCGGCCTGGATCGACGATGCGCCGCTCGATGATCGGGCGTGCCGCGGCGGCGTTGACCACGGCGCGTTCCGTGCCCGGCACCAGCACGCCGTTCGGAAGGCCGTAAGCCTGCTGGAAATGGTCGTTGCACATCACCAGCCGGTCGTTCTTGTCCCAGAGCACGAAGGCTTCCGAGGTACATTCGATCGCGTCCGCCAGACGCTGGTCGGCCTCGGCATAGCGCTGCGCCAGCCGGTGCTGCTCTGTGACATCCATGGCGATGCCGATCATGTGGACGCGGCCGGAATTGGTGCGGATGACCTGGGCGCGGGCGCGCATCCAGACATAATGCCCCTTGGCATGGCGGATGCGCAGGATCTGGTCGACCTGGCCGGCGCTGCCGCGGGTGATCGAGCGCGCCAGCGTATGCAGGCTGTTGTCGTCGGGGTGCATCAGCCGCTCCGCATCGGCAAATGACATCGGCCGGTCGGCGGCCGGCAGACCAAGCATGTCGTACATCGACCGCGACCAGAAGAATTCGCGGCTGGAAAAATCGAAATCCCAGAGGCCGCAGCGGCCGCGCGACAGCGCGGTTTCGACGCGCAGGTTGGATTCGAGGAAGATCTCGTCGGCGTCGCGCGTCCGTTTCACCTGGGTGTAATAGGCATAGAGGATGACGAGCAGGATGGAAGAAATGCCGGCAAACAGCGTGACGTTGAGTGTCAGTTCATCGCGCCAGAGCTTGTCGATCTGCTCCATCGAGGCGGCCGAGAGAACGAAATCGCCCTTGTCGCCGATCAGCGAGATCGCCGCATAGTAGGGCGCCCCGTCGATCATCGTCTCGATCACGCCGGCATGGTCGCCGAAGCTGCGGATGGCCGAGACCTCGGGGAAGAAATCGGAGATCGTCAGGCCGATATAGTTGGAACCAGCGGCCGATGAACCGAAGACGCGGCCGCTTGCCTGAACCAGAAGCACGAAGGCGCCGGTATCGAGCCGGTCCTGCGGCAGGTAGGTCGAAAGCTTCCTTTCCGCTCCATCGCGATCGCCGGCCCGAAACAGGCTGGCATCGTTGGAAAAGGCGGCCGCGGCGGCGGCAATGGAAAGCGACGTCGCCTGGCGGGCCGAGGCTGCCATGCGTCCGTGTTCGGTTATCATGCTGAAGAAATGCGAGGCGGCAACGACCATCAAAAAGGAGACGATGAGGACGGGAATGACCCGCTTCAGGATATGTTCCGTTTGCGGAAAGCGGCGCGAAATGGTCTCCGCCCGCACTCCTGCTCGATCGCCAACACCGCTATGCCAGGATTTCAGACCGTCGAAATTAACACGCAGCCGTCCATCGGCCGCGGTTGCCCGCCGCACGTCCACCATCGCTCTAGCCTTGTCCCTCGTGTGATTCGCTGCGCCGCTCGCCCGAATCTGCCTTAATGAATCACTCGTGATTCGCCTTGTCCAGAGGGTCTGGTAAAACTTTGTTAACCATAAGTGATTTCAGCGCTTTTTGTACCCGCAAGGGTAGGGCTTGGGCACCCGAGACTCGTCCTGGCTGAAAAAGCGGGTGCAAATCACCCGCCTCGATCACCGGATGGCAAGCGGAAAATCAGTCCTTGAGGATGCGATCCACAATATCGCGAACGTCGGTCGAAAGGCCCCCGGCGCGTTCGATCTGCATCAAAGCGGAGCGAGCATGGTCGGCGCGGACTGGTTCCAGCGAGCGCCAGGAGCGCATCGAGGTCAGAATCCGGGCGGCAAGCTGCGGGTTACGCTGGTCGATATCGAGGATTTCCTGTGCGAGGAAGCGATAGCCGGCACCGTCAGCCCGGCCGAAGCCGGTCGGATTGGCGAAGGCGAAGGTGCCGACGAGGGCGCGCATGCGGTTCGGATTGGTATGCTTGAAGAGCGGTGTCTCCATGAGGCGCTGAATGCGATCGAGCGTCGCAGCACCCGGAATAGCCGCCTGGATGGCGAGCCATTTATCGACGACCAGCGCGTTTTCGGTGAAGCGGTCGTGGAAGTCCTCAAGGGCCGCCTTGGCCTCCGCCGTGTCGGGAAAACGGTGGGCAAGGATCGTCAGCGCGGCGCTGAGATCGGTCATGTTGTTGGCGGCGTCGTAAGCCGCCTTGGCGCGGACAGGGCTATCGTTCGACTGCGAGAGATAGGTAAGGGCAGCATTACGCAACGCCCTCCGTCCGGCGCTGGCCGCATCCGGGCTGAAGGGGCCGGGTGTCTGCATGCTGTCGTAGAGGGACGCGAAAATGTCCTTCCCGGCCTCGGCGATCTGCTTGAGGATCGCCTGGCGGCCGGTGTGGATTGCATCGGGATCGTTGTCGCCGCCGAGTTCGCGGCCAATGTCGGCCTCGCTCGGCAAGGCCAGCGCCTGGGCACGGAAAGCGGGCTCCAGGCTCTCGTCGCTTGCCGCTGCCAGAAGCGCATCGATGAAGGCGGCATCGCAGGTGACCGGAATGCCTTGGCGAGCGTCGCGGGCGGCCTGCAGCAGGTTCGGCAGGCCAAGGTCGATCAGCGCCTGCCAACGGGCGAAATGATCGGTCTCGTAACGGGCGATCAGCGCCAGATCCCTGGCGCTCTGGCTGAATTGCAGATTGATCGGCGTCGAGAAGCTGCGATTGAGCGACAGCACCGGCCGCGATGGGATACCGTGAAAGACGACCGTCTGCGTCCGCGCCGTCAGATGCAGAACGTCGCCGGTCAGCTCCGCACCGGTCACAGATGTCGGCGTCAGCAACGTGCCATCCTCGGCAATCAAGGCCATACGCAGCGGAATATGCAGCGGCTCCTTGGTCGTCTGGCCCGGAGTGGCCGGCTGCATCTGTTCGAGCGACAGCGTAAAAGTCTTCGCGGCGGCATCATAGGCGCCGGAAGCGGTGACGAGCGGCGTGCCGGCCTGGTGATACCAGAGCGAGAACTGCGTGAGGTCGCGGCCGCTGACATCCTCGAAGCATTTGACGAAGTCTTCGATCGTCACGGCCTGGCCGTCGTGGCGGTCGAAATAAAGGTCCATGCCTGTCTTGAACAGATCGCGGCCGAGCAGGGTGGCGATCATGCTGGTGACTTCGCTGCCCTTCTCATAGACCGTCGTCGTGTAGAAATTGTTGATCTCGCGATAGGTCGTCGGGCGCACCGGATGGGCGAGCGGACCGCCATCCTCCGGAAACTGCTCCGACTTCAGATGACGGACTTCGGCGATGCGCGTGACCGGACGCGAGCGCTGGTCGGCGGAGAATTCGTGGTCGCGATAGACCGTCAGGCCTTCCTTGAGGCAGAGCTGGAACCAGTCCCGGCAGGTGATGCGGTTGCCGGTCCAGTTGTGGAAGTATTCGTGCGCGATGATCCGTTCGATATTGGCATAGTCGGCATCGGTGGCGATATCCGGATCGGCAAGGACGTATTTGTCGTTGAAGACGTTGAGGCCCTTGTTCTCCATCGCTCCCATGTTGAAATCGGAGACGGCGACGATCATGAAGATGTCGAGATCGTATTCGCGGCCGAACCGCTCCTCATCCCATGTCATCGAGCGCTTCAGCGCGTCCATGGCATAGGTCGCGCGCGGCTCCTTGCCGTGTTCGACATAGATCTTCAGCGCGACTTCGCGGCCCGATGCGGTGACGAACGTATCCTCGACTACGCCGAGATCGCCGGCGACCAGCGCAAAGAGATAGCTCGGCTTCGGATGCGGATCGAACCAGGCGGCGAAATGCTTGCCTTCGCCATAGCCGGCACCGCCAAGGAAATTGCCGTTCGACAGCAGCAGCGGATTGGCGGCCTTGTCGGCGATGATGTTGACCGTATAGGGCGCAAGTACGTCGGGGCGATCGGGGAAATAAGTGATGCGGCGGAAGCCCTCGGCCTCGCATTGGGTGCAATAGACGCCGCCGGTGCGATAGAGCCCCATGAGCTGCGTATTGGCTTCGGGATTGATGACCGTCGTGATCGTCAGTTCGAAAGGCGCGCTTTCCGGCAGGTCCTTGACCGTCAGGCTGTCGGGCGTTGCCGTATAGTGTTCGGCCGGAAGTTCGGCCTGGTCGAGCAGCAGCCCCGAAAGGACCAGCTCGTCGCCGTCTAGTATCAGCGGTGCCTTGGGATCGATGCCCTCGCGACGGTGAAAGATCAGCCGGGCTTCGACCTTGGTCTCCGTCGGGTGCAGATCGAAGGTAAGGTCCACGCGTTCCAGTACGAAGTCGGTGGGACGATAGTCTGCCAGATGAACGATCTGGCCGGTGTCTGTTCGCATGGTCTATCCTGATCGGGCTGATAACTGCGGCGGGCGTTGATCCGGAGCAACGCTCCGAAGGAAAATCCGCCGCATCATTACATCGAAATCTGAACCAAAGTTAAAGTCATATCATCGCGTCACTGCAATTTGTGACGACGGCGAAAGTATTTGATCAACAAGGCTAGGCTTCATTTCAGGTTGAAAGCCGCCTTGATCGCATCGTCGGCTTCAGTCTGTTGCACGACGACGCCATACCAGCCGAGGCCGTCATAATCCTCATAGCCGAGCGTCTTGGCGTAGGCGATGATGGCGCCGTTGTTGTCGTAATAGCTTCCTCGCGTCGTGCTCTCGGGATTGGCAAGCGCGAAATGCGAGAACATGAGTTTCGGATCGCTGCAGGCGATCACGCGTTTCTTGCCGTCAAGCAGCATCACCACGGTCTTTTCGGCGACCTGCGGCGGCAGGTTGGCTTCCTTGTCGACAATCGCCTGTCCCTGGTTCTGCCAGTCGAAATAGACACCGAGCGTGCCGATCTGCTTGCCGTCCGACCGCCCGCTTTCGCGAATGCCTGTGGCGTAGACGAGCGCGTTTCGCCGGTCGTGACATTCGCTCGGCCGAACCTCGTCGACGATATAGTCGTCGCCCGATCGGCAGTTGGCTGCCGCCCTGAACCAGGGATCCGAGGAAAGATTGGTGCCGGCGAGCTTGCGCTGATAGGTGGGATTGGCCGAGGCGATGACCTGTCCCTTCATGTCGGTCACGACCAGATCGAGATAGACCGTATAGAAGCGGTTGATGACGCCGAGCCGTTCGGCGGCAAAGGCGATGCGTTGCGGCTGGGGGTCCTGAAGCGCTTCCCATAGCGCCGTGTCGGTCGCCCACCAGCGGACGTCGGCGGTGCGCTCGAAGAGATTGCGGACGATAAGCTGGACCAGCGTCTGGGCGAGATCGGTCAGGCGAACGCCCTCCATCTCCTCCACCAGCGCTTCAGCCATGTTGCGGCTGACGCCGATACGGCTGAGCACGTTATCCTGAAATTTGCTTGCGATATCGGTGGCGATCTGCGCCAGGCGCTGCACCTCGTTGGCGACCACGGCGAAGCCCTTGCCGGTTTCGCCGGCACGGGCAGCCTCGATCAGTGCGTTGATCGCCAGAAGCTTGATCTGCTTGACGACATGGGTGTTGTCGGTGCTGAACTGCTCGAGGTCCTTGCCGATGCCATCGGTCACGACTCGCATCGAGCGCGGTGTTACCGCATGCTGCTGGGAGCTCCGTTTCATCGATGGGGCTGCTGTCATCGGACGTAGACCTCGTAAACAGTAAAAGCTGAAGTAGTTATTAGAAATACATGTTGCGCCGCAGAAATTATTGAGTTGCGGTGAAATGAAGTTGAAATACTATGGTTTTTAAAAGGTTAATATGGCCTGCTATGAAGTAGACATATTGTTTTTACCCAAAAAAAGTCTTGGCCAAGGGCCTAGCCGGTCAATCGACTGTCGACGGCGCCGGAGGGGCGGGTGGCTCACCGCCGCGCACGGGAAGCGGAATGGATTGGAAGTCGGTCTTCTCGATACGTCCTTCGTTCGGCTTGCGCTTGGCGATGCGCCACCCGGCGTAGCCGGCATAAAGTGCGAAGGCGAGTGCCAGGAACCAGAGAAGGCCGGATGGGCCGGCGAATTCCATCATCGCGCCGCCGACCAGCGGGCCGGAGACCGTGCCGAGCCCGTAGAGCAGCATGATGCCGCTGGAAATGGTGACATATTCGTCGGGTGCCGCGCGGTCGTTGGCGTGCGCAACATTGAGCGCATAGATCGGATAGAGCACGGTGCCGATGAAGAAGCCGGCGACATAGAGCGTCATCTGCGCATGCACGTCGAACAAGGTCATGATGATGCAGGCGAGAACGCCGATGCCACCGCAGACGATCATGACGTAGCGCCGGTCTATGAGGTCGGAGATGCGGCCGATCGGCATTTGCGATACCGCGCCGCCGGCGAGTACGCAGGCAAGTAGCGTCGCGCCCTCGGCGGTATTCATGCCGACATTCTGGGTGTAGACGCCGCCAAGGCTGCTCCAGGTGCCGGAGAGGGCGCCCGATAGCAGCGAGCCGATGAAGGCGATGGGCGACAGCCGGTACAGTTTCGGCAGGTCGAACTTGGCTTCGTGGATCGGCGTCGGCGATTTGGCGGTCGAGAGTGCCGTCGGCAGCATGGCGAGCGCGAAGATGATGCCGCACAGGATGAAGAGCGACGTGTTGCTGGGGTCGCCGAGCGGCACCAGGTATTGCCCGCCGATGGAGCCGACCAGGCAGGTGATCATGTAGACCGAGAAGATGGTCGCGCGGTTTTCATTGTTGACCCGCTCGTTCAGCCAGCTCTCGATGATGAGATAGGCGCCGGCAATGCCAAAGCCGCTGATGCAGCGGAAGGCGAGCCAGGCACGCCAATCGACCATCAGGGCACAAAGCAGGATGCCGATGCTGAGCAGCGAGATCAGTGCGCCGAACACGCGCACATGCCCCACCCGCCGCACGAAGCGCGGTGTGATGATGCAGGATATGGTGAAGCCGAATGTGTAGCCGGTGGCGATCACCGAGATGGTGAAGGTCGACCATCCCTCTGCCACGGAGCGGATAGGGACGACGAAATTCATCAGGCCATAGCCGACCATCATCAACAATGTTGACAACATCAGACTGGCGATCGAGACGAGGCTGGCCAGCATTGGAGCGGGATTCCGGTGGATTGGGTTGAGGAGCGCGTCGATTGCTGCCGCGCATCTTGGTCTACCCCGGCAATAATGCGTGATCAATCGCGACGCTGTGTGACGCGGATGGTTGTTCCTGTCTTCGGTCGCCCGCTGATATGGAAGAGATAGGCGACGGAAATGTCAGAATGGTATTTTTTTTGTTTAACCTCTTGCATCAACAGCATTTATAGCATGCTATGTTGTGCCAATATGATACATGGTGACCGCAAATTCGTGTAAGAATTAGAAAATTTCCTTCCCTATTGATATTTAAGAAGGGCGCCATAAGGAGGCCCGCTTGAGTTTTCCCGCCGAGCAACTTGCTCGCCATCCCGAATTCGTATCTTCCTTGCGCTTTCTGGCGGAGGCGCTGCGGAACCGTTACGACAGCGGACCGCGGATCGCGCGGCTGTTGGCTTCCCAACAGCGCTGGCTGTTGACCCAGACGGCCTATGCGCTTCATCTGGAATACGATCCTGCCATACCCGGCTCCGGCCTGACAGCCGTCGAGCTTCGCAATCTCATCACGCAACATCGCGTGGCGAGCCGCAATACCGTGCTGACCTACATCGAGGAGTTGCTGACCTATCGCTTCCTCGTTCCCGCCGCCGGTCTCGTGCGGCGTCCGCGGCGTTACGAGCCGGCGGAGGTCAGTCACGCAGCGATGTTCAGTTGGTTTCTCGCCAATCTTGCTGCTCTCGACATGCTCGATAATGGCAGTCGCGCTGTGACGCTTGCTGCCCATCCGGGGTTGTTCGATCTGGCGCAGCCACGGATGGCGCGCCGCTGTCTGGAGGAGACGGCCTGGCGCGAGCCGCCGGAGCGCGTCGGTATGTTTCTATGGACGGAGGCTGGCGGCCTCGTGGTCGATAATCTGATGTCCCGGCTGGACCCGGGCGCGGAGGCCGACGGTCGCATTGATCTTGGCCGTATCGACACGCGTGCGATCGCTACGCAGTTCATGATGTCGCGCACCCATTTGCAGCGCCTTTTGCGCAAGGCCGCCGATCACGGCTGCCTTGGCTGGTACGACGAGCCGAAGAAGACGCGGCTGTGGATGTCGCGCGGCTTTCTCGACGAATATTGCAGCTGGCAGGCCGTGAAATTCGCGGCTGTGGACGAGGGTTTCGAATGGGCGCAAGCCGTTGTTGCGGGCACCGCGCCGAAGGAATAATCCGAAGAAAAAAAACGCCGGGCTAGGCCCGGCGTGCGCTTCATGAAAATTGATAATAAAAATCCAAAACGAAAAAGGGCGGGATCATCGATCCCGCCCTTTTTCAAACTTACAGGGGAATGCCGGCCGCCGCTGCAAATGCGGGGCTCATTTCGCGCTTCGTGACCTTATGCAGGCCGCGGGAGCGCTCGAATTCCTCCGCCGCGCGCACCGCCGAGCCAATATGCCCAACGGTATCGAGGAGGGTAAAGAGGGAACGAAATCCTGCAGACATGAGATGATCCCTCTTCAGCACTGACGAAAATCGGCGAATATGGCGGTCGGGCGGGCAATGCGCGCGGAAATCCCCGTGCCGCGAGCAGTCATCTGCTCATTAGCGGCAATGCCGACGCTGCGATGGCCGTTGGTGGCGCGCATAGGTTCAATGGCGCGGCGCAGGGTATCAAACCCGCAATGGATAGGTCGAAAACGTGCCGTCACGGCCTTGGTTCCTTTTAAAGTTCCTCCCAAGACACGCCCTATATATTGCAGTGCAACATTGATTTCGCAATGCACGCAATTGGAGTGCTGCTATGCAGTGTGTGCATGGCAGCTTTCATATTCCGTTCATCCTTGCTAAAAAATTAGCCTCAAGCTTCGCCGTCGATGCGCGTTTTAAAGGCTAACAGGTCGTTCCAGGCCAATCGCTTGTTGATTGGGGCGGTGAGCAATTCCTGGGGGTGGAGGCTGGCGATCGCCGGTATCGCTCGACCGGAGATTGTCACGTCCCGCCATTGTCCGCGCAGGCCATGGATCGTTTCGTTGCTTGCAAAGAAGTGGCGAGCCGTGAAATTACCGAGCAACAGCAGGGCCTTCGGTTCGGCGAGCGCGATCTGTCGCTCGATGAAGGGACGGCAAATCTCGATTTCCGGCGCGGACGGCGCGCGATTGCCCGGCGGCCGCCAGGGAATGACATTGGTCAGCAGGATATCGTCGCGCTTGAGGCCGATGGCGGCGAGCATCTTGTCGAGCAACTGTCCCGTCCGTCCGGCAAAGGGCGCGCCCTCGCGGTCGTCATCGGCAGTCGGCATCGGGCCGATCACCATGATCCGGCCCTCGGGGGTGCCGCTGGCGAAGATGGTCGAGCGGGCGCTGTTTTTCAGATTACAGCTGTTGAAAGCCTCAAGCGCCGTCTTGAGTTCACTGAGCGACCGCGCGCTTTCGGCCGCAAAGCGGGCCTGTTCGACGGCCTGTTCGTCGGGAATGGCGGGCGCGCTGCGGGGCGCGGCTGCAGGAGCGGTCGCTTTTGGCGCGGCCTGACGGCGCTCCGGTTGCGGTGTCGGCCGTGCTGCGGGTTGCTGTGCCTCGACACGCGGTTGGGCCGCCCGTGCGCCTTGGCGAGCGGCTTTCATCGCTTCGAACTCGGCGAAACGGTCGACGGCCTCCTCTTCCAGCAGCCACTCCACGCCGGCATCCGCATGAAAATGCAGAAGGGCGGCAAGTTCGGCTGGTGAGAGGTCGTTGGCTGAGATCATCGGCGAACTCTAGCCAAAGCCGCGACAGAACAAAAGGGCAGGGAGCTAACTACCCTCACGCCGTCCACTGGCTGATGTCGTCGCGCTCGCCAATCAGGGCGAGACCATGGGCGATCGACAGCAATTCGCCACCGGTCTCAATCCGCTCCTGGCCGAAGCGCTCGGTGAAGATGCGGCGCACGGCCGGCACGAAAGAGGTGCCGCCGGTCAGGAACACCTTGTCGATGGTATCCGGCGACGTGTTGGTCGTCGTTAGCACGTCATCCAGCGCGCCCTCGATACGGGCGAGATCGTCGGCGATCCAGCGCTCGAAATCGGCGCGGCGCACCGTCTTGCGGCCGGCCTTGCCAAGCGGCGGGAAATTGAATTCCGCCTCTTCTTCGGCCGACAGCGCCATCTTCGTCGCCGACACCGCCTGATAGAGCGGATAGCCTTCATCATGCTCGACGAGGTCGATGAAGGTCTCCAGCTTGTCCGGCTCCACGCTGCTGCGCACCAGTTTCTTCAGGTCGGCATATTCGCGCGAGGTCTTGAAGATCGAAAGCTGGTTCCAGCGGCCAAAATTGGCATAGTAGGAGGTGGGCACTTCCAGCAGCTTGTCGAAGCTCTTGAAGTAGCTGCCCTTGCCGATCTCGGGCGAGACGATGTTGTCGATCATCCGGAAGTCGAAATGGTCACCGGCGATGCCGACGCCGGAATGGCCGATCGGCGTCGCCGTCAGCCGGCCGGCATGGCTCTCGAAGCGGATCAGCGAATAGTCCGTCGTACCGCCGCCGAAGTCGGCAACCAGCACGGTCGCATCCGTCTTCAGATGCTGGGCAAAGTAAAAGGCGGCCGCCACCGGTTCGTAGACGTAGTGGATTTCCGGAAAGCCGAACCGGGACAGGGCCTCGTTGTAGCGTGCGGTGGCAAGCGACGGATCAGGATTGGCACCGGCAAAATGCACCGGCCGGCCAGCGACGATGCGGCCGACCTCCGCCGGCCAGCCATCGCCGGCATAGGCGCGCAGCCGGCGCACGAAGATCTCCATCAGATCCTCGAACGTATGGCGCTTGGCATAGATCAGCGTGCCCTGAAAGAGTGCGCTGGCCGCAAAGGTCTTGATCGATTGCAGAAAGCGACAGTCGCCCGGATTGTCGATGAACTGGCGGATGGCGGCATGTCCCGCCTCGACCTTCAGGGCGGCGGCACCCAGCCCTGGATCCTTCATGAAGGATAGTGCCGTGCGCATGCTGTCCGCCGTGCCGGCCGCACTGGTGAAGGCGACCGATTGCGTCGCCGGACCGTCGGCCAGAGCCAGAACCGTATTCGTTGTGCCGAAGTCAAGACCAAGCGCCCGAGCCATGCCCGCACTCCCTTCTGTCGAAATTTTCTGGAATGGGGCAGCGCCCCCTCATCGAACGCGAGACGCGCCCCTGTCGTAAAGAGGGCGCGTCATGGCATGACTGGATTGCGAGTGCAAGACTTGCCGAAGCAAAACGGGCGCCTTTTCGGCGCCCGTTGTCTGTCACTCCGCCGCAATGGCGGTCGGCGCTTCCTCTTCGTGCGGATGCTTGTCCTTGCGCTTGCCGAGGCGGCCGACGAAGTCGTTCAGGCGGTTCATCTCGAGGAAGATGACCGGCGTGATGAACAGCGTCAGGATCTGCGAGACGACGAGACCGCCGACGACGGCGATACCGAGCGGCTGGCGAAGCTCCGAGCTGGCGCCACCGCCGATGGCGATCGGTAGCGCGCCGAGCAGGGCGCAAAAGGTCGTCATCATGATCGGGCGGAAACGGCGCACGCAGGCTTCATGGATCGCCGCCGCCGGCGATATGCCGCTGGTCGATCGCAGCGTTTCCAACGCTACGTCGATCATCATGATCGCATTCTTCTTGACGATACCGATCAGCATCAAGAGGCCGATGAGCGCGATGATCGACAGGTCGAAGCCGAAGAGCTTCAGGGCGAGCAGCGCGCCGAGGGCGGCGGCCGGCAGACCGGACAGAATGGTCAGCGGGTGGATGAAGCTTTCATAGAGAACGCCGAGCACCACATAGATCGTCAGCACGGCGGCAAGGATCAGGTAAGGCGTGCTGCCCTGCGACTGCTGGAAGATCTGAGCGGTGCCGCCATAGGACGTGAAGACGTCCGCCGGCACATTGAGGTCCTTCTTGATCTGTTCGATCTGAGCGGTGGCATCGCCGAGCGCCTCGCCGGCCGGCAAGTTGAAGGACACCGTGGTCGAAACGAGCTGTCCGGTCTGGTTGATGGTGACCGGACCCGTCGTGCGTTCGACATGCGCGAAGTTCGACAGCGGAACGAGGGCGCCGCTTGCAGACGCGATCTGGATCTCCTGAAGCTTCTGGTCATCCCAGGGCTTGCTGGTGTCGAATTCGACGATGACGTCGTAGCTATCGCCGGTGGATTGGATCTGCGCGGCTTCGTAGCTGCTGAACGCCTCTTCCAGCGTGGTGCGCAACTGGTTGTTGTTGATGCCGTAGGCGGCCGCCTTTTCGGTGTCGACGACGATATTGGCCTGGAGCGCGTTATTCTGCTCGTCCGACGTCACATCGGTAAAGCGCGGATCGCGCCGCATGCTGTCTTCGATCTTGTTAGCCCAGAGGTTGGTCTGGTCGGCGCTGAGCGCCTGGACGACGAGCTGATACTGGCTGGCCGTTTGGCGGCCACCAAAGCGCAGGCTCTGCTGGGGCGTGATGAAGGCCTTGATACCAGCGATCTTGCCGATACTGGCGCGCAGTTCACGCAACGTCGTGTCCAGAGGCTCGCGCTGATCCTTCGGCTTCAGCTCGACAAACATCGTACCGTTGTTCAACGGCTGGCGCGCATTGCCGCCGACGATCGACATGACATGCGCGACGGCGGAATTCTGCTTGATGGCCGCCGCCGCCTGATTTTGCAGGTCGCGCATGGCCGTATAGGAAATATCCTGGCGGGCCTGGGTGGATATCTGCAAGCGGCCGATATCTTCCGTCGGGAAGAAGCTCGCCGGCAATACCATGAACAGGTACACGGAGAGACCGATCGAGCCGGCGAAGCAGAGAAGAACGATACCACGGTTGCGCAGACACCAGGCGACACCCCTGTCGTAGCCGTTCTGGACCCAGTCGAAGCCGATATTGAAGAGGCGCACCGGCAGCGGTGGCGGGCGGTGGTCGTTGGAAAGCCGGGAGCTGAGCATCGGCGTGACGGTCAGGGAGACGATCGCCGACGACACGATGGCGATGGCGACCACCATACCGAATTCGTTGAAGATACGACCGACCACGCCGCCCATCAGCAGGATCGGAATGAAGACGGCGATCAGCGAGATCGACATCGAGATGATGGTGTAGCTGACTTCCGCCGAGCCCTTGATCGCCGCCTGCAGCACCGGCATGCCGTCCTCGACATGCCGCAATATGTTTTCAAGCATGACGATGGCGTCGTCCACCACAAGGCCGACCGCGAGCGTCAATCCTAGCAGCGAGATATTGTCGACACTGTATCCGAGTACATACATCATGCCGAATGTCGCGATCAGCGACAGGGGCACGGCAAGACCCGGAATGATCGTTGCCATCAGCTTGCCGGTAAAGAGATAGATGACCAGGACGACAAGGCTGATCGTCAGCATCAGCGTGAATTTGACGTCGGAAATAGCGTCGCGGATCGGCTGAGCCGAATCGTTCATGATGCTCGTTTTGACCGAAGCCGGGATTTCCGCATGCAATTGCGGCAGCTTGGCATTGATCGCATCCACCACGTCGACGGTGTTGGCGTCCGGCTGACGCTGAACGGCGAGAATGATCGCCCGCTTGCCGTCATACCAGGAGCCCGTATTGGTATTCTCCACGCTGTCCTGGACATCGGCGACATCGCTCAGGTGGATCGGCGCCCCATTGGGATTGGCGATAACGAGGGTGCGGAACTGCTGGGCATTGAGCAGCTGCGTATTGGCATTGACCGTCATGCTCTGCGATTTGTTCTGTAGAGTGCCGATAGGAACCTGGCTGTTGGCGTTGGCGAGCGCTGTATTGACGGTATCGATACCGATGCTGCGGTCCTGCAGCTTGTTCGGATCGACCTCGACCCGCACGGCATAGGTCTGCGCGCCATAGACAGTCACCTGGGCGACGCCGGAGATGGTCGACAGCGACGGCGAGATAATGTCTTCGGCGATTTCATCGAGCTTGCTGCGCGGCATCGTATCGCTTTGTACGGCCAAGAGCAGGACCGGCGCATCGGCCGGGTTGGTCTTGCGATAGCTTGGCGGCACGGTCAGATTGTCGGGCAGCTGGCGCGTGGCATTCGAGATTGCCGCCTGGACGTCGGCGGCGGCGGCATCGATATCGCGGCTGAGGTCGAATTGCAGAACGATGCTCGTATTGCCGAGCGAGTTAGTCGACGAGATTTCGCTGATGCCGGGGATGGTTTCGAACTGCTTGATCAGCGGGGTCGAAACCGAGGTTGCCATGGTCTGCGGGGAAGCACCGGTCAGCTGTGCGGTAACGTTGACCGTCGGAAAGTCGACCTGGGGCAGGGCCGCCACAGGCACGAGCTGATAGCCGGCCAGACCGGCCATGACTACACCCAGGGCCAGAAGTGTCGTCGCAACCGGCCGTTGGATACAGAAATTGGGGATCATTGCTGCGCTCCAACCGTAATCGTTTCAGTCTTCTGACCCGATGGGTCATCAGCCGAGGCGACATTCTGAGACTTGCCGTCGTTGAACTGCTCGACAATGCTCTGGCCATCGTTGAGCTGCACCTGACCTTCGACCACGACATGGTCGCCTTCCGAAAGACCCGTGGCGACGGCGGTGAAGCCGCCATTCTGGCGAGCGACGGTGACCGGCGTCATATGAATCTTGTTGTCCTTGACGACGAAGGCGTAAAAGCCCTCGGCACCGGGGCTGATCGCCACGGTGGGCGCGACGAGCACGGGTTGGCTGTCGTTGAAATGCATGACGATATTGACCGACTGGCCGGGCCAGATGGCGCCATTGGCATTCTCGAACTTGGCCTTGGCGAGGATGGTGCCGGAGGCGGCGTCGACCTGATTGTCATAAAAGCTCATCGCGCCTTGGCGCGCCTTGCCTTGTTCCGACCGGGGCACGGTGCTGACCGGCACGGAGCCGGTTTTCATCGCTTCTTCCAGTTCGCGAAGATGGCTCTCCTGCAGATGGAATTTGACGTAGATCGGATCGTACTGCGCGATCGATACGATCGCCATGCCGGGGCTTACATAGGCGCCGACGCTGAGGGCGACGTCGCCAAGGCGGCCGTTGTAGGGCGCGCGGATCTGGGTGTTCTCCAGCAGAACCTGATCGGACGCCAGCTGCGCCTTGTCGCCGTTGACCGTCGCCGCCGCGGTATCGCGCGCCGCGACGGCCTGGTCCAATGTCTGCTGCGTGCCCGCGCCGTTCAACAGGCTTTTGGCGCGCGTGAGGGCCGATTCTGCCTGGGTCAGGGTTGCCTGGTCCTTGGCCAGTGTCGCCTGGTCCTTGTCGACCGAGGCCTGGGCCGTGCGCGGATCGAGCTTGGCGATGAGGTCGCCGGCTTTGACCATGGCACCGTCCTGAGCCTCGATCGAGACGATTATGCCGGACTCCTGCGCCGCGATCGTCGTCGTATCCTGCGCATCGGCCCAGCCGGTGGCGGTGACGTCGTTGGCCAGCGTCGTTTTCGTGACGGCCATGGTCTTGACGACCTGGGGAGCAGCCTGGCGTTTGCCATGGCTGCCTGCATCCGTCGTCTTTGTGCTATCCTCGGTCTTGGCGGACGCCTTGTCAACGAAAGCAGACATAAAGGGGATACGGTCGCGGTAGCTCCATACTGCAAAGGCGGCAATAACGAGAAGGCCGAGAGAGAGCCAGAATTTCTTCATATTTAAGAACCGGTCGAGGCGAGTTGCGGGAAATGCGATGACTTCGAAGTGGATTTATTGCGGCGCAAACAAGGACGGATTTCGCTGCAACTCCTCACATCGCCGTTACCGCTAACGTTCGGTTATTCTGTCCCTATAACGCGAATTCATGAACGCCATTCCGCCGCAATTTACCACAGTTCGGCGAGGTGAAAAATTAAAGGTTGGAAAGCTTTGCCGGTGCAGCGCTTCTCGCAGCGCAGCAAATGATCGAAATGACTATTTTTTGATTGCCGCCATGTAATAAAAGCGAGGCGAAGCCGACTTTTGCTGAGTTTATCTTGAGACGACGAGTCTGGTCGCGGTGACGAGACTCGCCGTTACTCACGCAATTGTGTTGTCTTGCCCGGTTTCAGAGCGTGTCTTCTAGCGCGTGAAAGTTGTTCTTCAGAGCGACCGCGCCGCGCCTCCGTCGCAGCGGATCATCGAGCCGGTCACATAGCTTGCGGGTTCGCTGCAGAGGAAGGCGGCCGTGGCGGCAAATTCCTCGACGCGGCCGTAGCGGCCGGCCGGAATGCGCTGCTGTCGCTCGGCGCTGATGTCCTCCAGGCTCTTGCCGCTGCGTTTGGCCGCCGCATTGTCGAGATCGGCGAGCCGATCGGTGGCGATGCTGCCCGGCAGCAGCATATTCACGGTGATGCCATGCGCCGCCACTTCTGTCGCCAATGTCTTGCTCCAGCCGGCGAGTGCTGGGCGCAGCGTGTTGGACAGCGCCAGATTGGAGAGCGGTTCGATGACGCCGGAGGAGGCAACGGTGAGGATGCGTCCCCATCCTCGCGTCTTCATGCCCGGCAACAGCGTGTTGGTCAACGTGATGATCCGCGCCACCATCGACAGGAAATAGGTCTCCAGCCGGTCGGCGGTCATATCCTCCGTCGTCCCCGGCGTCGGCCCGCCGCTATTGTTGACGAGAATGTCTTGGCCGCCGAGCTTGTCGCCAACCGCCTTGCTGACAACATCGACGAAGTTGTCATCGTTGAGATCGGCCCAGATCCAGTCGGCCCGGCCCTTGCCCTCGGCATTGATGGCCCTGCAATTGGCTTCCAGCCTCTCGCCGCTGCGGCCGCAAAGCAGGACATTCGCCCCCTCGCGCGCCAGCGCCACCGCGATGCCGTGACCCAATCCCTTGGACGAGGCGAGAACCAGCGCCCGCTTTCCCTTGATGCCGAGATCCATCCTGTTCATCCTTCATAGTGTTTGAGTCTTCCAGGCGGAATTTATAGAGCGCTGCAAACCGCTTTTGAAAGTTGAATGCCACGAAACGATCGCGAAATATGGGTTAAAATATTGACGTTAACGTAAGCGTCATTTAACTTCACTGACGCATTGGGTGAATTGGAGGATTGCCTGTCGCTTCCCGGCTCGACAATCCTCTCTCGTTTTGAGAAGAGATAATCGAAACGGGGAAGACGCCCAAAAGGGGACAAGGCCGCGCATCCGCTTCAATCGGATGTCTGGCCAATCGGAGAGAGTGAATGACTGACGCCAGCGAGCTGCCTGAACGCGAGAGCATGGAATTCGACGTTGTGATTGTCGGCGCGGGCCCTGCCGGGCTGTCGGCGGCGATCCGTTTGAAGCAGGTCAATCCGGATTTGAGCGTCGTCGTGCTTGAGAAAGGTGCCGAGGTCGGCGCGCATATTCTGTCGGGCGCCGTCGTCGATCCCATCGGCATCGACCGGTTGCTGCCCGGCTGGCGCGAGGAGGAGGGGCATCCCTTCAAGACCGAGGTGACAGCCGATCACTTCATGTTGCTCGGCCCCGCTGGTTCCATCCGTCTGCCGAACTTTGCCATGCCGCCGCTGATGAACAACCACGGCAATTATATCGTCTCGCTCGGCAACGTCTGTCGCTGGCTCGCCGAAAAGGCCGAGGCCCTTGGCGTCGATATCTATCCCGGCTTTGCCGCAACCGAAGTGCTCTATAATGACGACGGCGCCGTCATCGGTGTTGCCACCGGCGACATGGGCATCGAGAAGAATGGCGAGCCCGGCCCGAACTATACCCGCGGCATGGAGCTGCTCGGCAAATATGTCCTGATCGGCGAAGGCGTGCGCGGTTCGCTCGCCAAACAGCTCATTGCCAAGTTCGACCTGTCGAGGGATCGCGAGCCACAGAAGTTCGGCATCGGCATCAAGGAGCTCTGGCAGGTCAAGCCCGAGAACCACAAACAGGGCCTCGTGCAGCACTCCTTCGGCTGGCCGCTCGGCATGAAGACCGGCGGCGGGTCCTTCCTCTATCATCTCGAGGACAATCTGGTTGCCGTCGGCTTCGTCGTGCACCTCAACTACAAGAACCCCTATCTCTATCCCTTCGAGGAATTCCAGCGCTTCAAGACGCATCCAGCCATTCGCGGCACCTTCGAGGGTGGCAAGCGCATCTCCTACGGCGCTCGCGCCATCACCGAGGGTGGCTACCAGTCGGTGCCGAAACTCTCCTTCCCCGGCGGTGCGCTGATCGGCTGTTCGGCCGGCTTCGTCAATGTGCCGCGCATCAAGGGCAGCCACAATGCCGTGCTCTCGGGCATGCTCGCTGCCGAGAAGATCGCCGATGCGATCGCGGCCGGCCGCGCCAATGACGAAGTGATCGAGATCGAGAACGAATGGCGTTCTGGCGATATCGGCAAGGACCTGAAGCGCGTGCGCAACGTCAAGCCGCTGTGGTCGAAGTTCGGCACGGCGATCGGCGTGGCCCTTGGCGGCCTCGACATGTGGACGAACCAGCTCCTCGGTCTCTCCTTCTTCGGCACGCTGAAGCACGGCAAGACCGATGCCGAGTCGCTGGAGCCGGCGGCCAAGCATAAGCCGATCGCCTATCCGAAACCGGACGGCGTGCTCACCTTCGACCGTCTCTCTTCGGTGTTCCTGTCGAACACCAATCATGAGGAGGACCAGCCGGTTCATCTCAAGGTCAAGGACATGGCCCTGCAGAGGAATTCGGAACACGATATCTTTGCCGGTCCGTCGACCCGCTACTGTCCGGCCGGCGTCTA
>NZ_JUHG01000015.1 GCF_000799715.1 Martinezella rhizogenes | reverse complement strand
GGTAAAAGGGGCTGATTTGGGGGCGCTGCCGAAGCGCTGGGCAATTGTGCCGTTGATGCTCTTCTATCATAATCGATGGCGGAGCATAAGACGGCATTGGAACCAGAGGCGCGGGTAGCGGCAAGATGCACGAGATCGATATCGAGGAGCTCGACGAAGCCACGCTGATGGAACTGCATGGACGCATCGTCGAACGGCTGCATTTTCTGCATCAGCAAAAGACGACGGCAGCCCTGCAAGAGATCAAGATCGGCAGCGGCGTAACGTTTGAAAGCCCGGATGGAGGAACGATCAGGGGCATCGTCATCCGCCGCAATCGTAAGACCGTGACAGTTCACACCGATGATGAGAAGCATTGGAACGTCTCGCCGTCATTGCTGACGCTTGTGGGCCGGCATGGTCTCGATGGAGAGGCGTCCAAAGACGGTCGTGTCGTGCCATTCACCAAGCCCGGCGCCAGGTAGCGAGGTTCAGGCTTTCGCCGCGATAAGGCCTGCCAATTGCGGGATGGCCTCACTGCCAAGCCCGAGCCGGTCACCGAGATAGTGGTAAAACGAGAGCCCAAGCTTCTGGCACGTCTTCATCAGGCCGAGCATGGTGTCACGCGCGACACGGCCGTCGCGGCTCATGGTGCCGCCAGAGATCTTTCGCTTGGTGACGAAGGTTCGCAGATCATTCTCCGACGCGTTGGTATGTAAAGGGATATAAGGGTGCTCGAGAACTTTGAGCAGTTCGTCTTTTCTACGATGCAAACGCGCCAGCAAGGCGTCGAGCGCATTATAGCCGGTGCGCAGGGTAAAGATCCTGTCGAACCGTCGTCGGAAGCCCGGGATTGCCTGTGGTAAAGGCTTTTGTTTCCAGACCTTCAGCATCTTGTAGAATCGCCAGACGAGATCCCGGACAAGCGCGACCGATCGCGCCTCCTTCGGCTTGACCGGCATCAGTTTCTGTAAAAGACGTTCTGCGTGGATCCAGCAAAGAGCATGATTGCCGACGCGGAACTGGCCGGCATCGTCGGAGACAATCACCATGTCGCCCAGAAGACCGTGATGGCGGATGGAACCCCAGAGGCCGGCTTCTGCCAGGACCCCGATCCCTTGGCGGTCAAAAATATCGACACCCTTGCGCGCCAGATATTCCAGGAACGGCACCTGGTTACTAAAGTGCCGAGGCTCGACACTGCGAAGTCCGGCAGCAAGCGCCGGGTCAGCACGCCGTTCTTCCAGATAGCCGAACGCGGCATCGTTGAGGACATAGTCCTGGTAGTTGCCGCGCAGCAGCGACAGGAAATTCAGTCGCGATTTCGATTTCGTGGTGCGGAAGGCGGTAAAATGCTCGCCGCCGATCTGGGTTGTATAAAAGTTACCGTGCGCGTGGCGGGCGCCGGTGTCGTCGACCGTAACATAAGGGGCCGAGGCCAGGCCGGCATGCAGCACTGCCGCGTCTTCGGCGACAAACCCATCCAGCTCCTTGGTCAAAAGGCGCACGACCTGGCGTTTCGAGACCTCGACGCCGATATCATTCAACAGCGTGGTCAGCCGCTGTGTCGTCACCTGACCTTGCGCGTGCAGCATCAGACAAAACCGCCTGAGGTTCGCCCCATAGCCACCCATGATCCCTGCGGGTAGCGGCGCCAGCACCGTCTTGCCATCCGGGGTCGCCCAGCATTCGCGTCGGTAATGAACAAGCTCGGTTGCCAACACCAGCTCCCGCACGAAGCAGCTTTTGTATCCCTTGAACCGCGAGCCGGCCGGAACGCCTGCACGTAAAATCTCTTCCCGGCTCACCCGCTTCACATCCAGCTTCGGGCCGCGCGGCTTCTTCTTAGCAGCCGCTTCTTCGTCAGGTTTACTATCGGTCGCTTTGTCCATGCCGGATGGGCGAAACGGCGGTCGCGGCGGCAGGTTCTTCAGCCGCGCGATCTCATCACGCAGCAACTGGTTCTCCACCTTGAGCTTGGTATTATCCAGCCACAGCCCCGCGTTCTCGGCCTCAAGCTTTTCGAGGCGAACTTCGGCCTGTTCAGCCCGCTCCAACAGGCCAGTCACCAGACTGCGTAGCGCCTTCAGCGAAAGCGTGTCAGCGTGCTCGGGGGAGGGGAGCCGTCTCTTTGCCATCCCTGGACCGAATCATGATTTGCCCCGTCTTGGGAATCCCTGCGCCGACCAACAGGATTCAACCCGCCCGGCTATGCACACTTTCTATACCGGACGCTGAAACCCTGCCACCGATTTTGCCCCACGTACAATATCTATTCAGGATCTGGGTAAAAGGGGAAGATTCGAGTAGGGTACCGATTTGGAAGGCAATCGAGCCTTCAATGCTGTTCTTCCATAATCGCTGGCGGGGGCATAAGACGGCATTGGGATCAGAGCCATCGTTTCAGGCATGATCACCGGAGCGCGCGCGGTCGGGCCTTCCGACAATAAGGCGTGTCCGCAGCAAGATGATCTCCGCGCTGACTGAAACCCGCCCGCCGCCGGCATGGCACCTATCGGTCGACATTGCTCCTGTCAAAATTGAACGTCAATTGGGGGAGTCTCGAAGCTGAAGCTATCGTTTGCGGTCTCAAGAGTGTGGCAATGGCGGGTGAGATCGTCGAGAACTGCACACTGTCATCTCGGTATAATCGGATGTAACCTGAGAGAGAAAACTCTCGCAAAAAAAAGAAATTTCCACGCGAACAAAACTCTTCTTAAAATTGGAAAACATCGCTAATCTTTCGCGAGGGGGATACATCGATGCAAGGTTCCGAGACAAGTAATAACGAGACACAAGAAATTGACCTCGGCAGTAAACCTAAGAATCCTGCAATCGTTGCCGATGTTGCGGCGAGCTTTACCTATGCGTCCTACCAAAATGCTGTGCCGGTCGTCCGATCAATTCTCATTGAGAACAATACGGATAGGCACGTCGAGAACTGTCGTATTGAATTGACATCTTCGCCGTCATTTCTAAGGCCGAAGTCATGGACGGTTGATCGTCTCATACCAGGAGACAGGCTTCCCTTAATTGATCGAAAGGTCGAGTTTGACGCTAGCTACCTTGCGGGTCTCAATGAGGCGGAACGCGGCGAGATCACGCTACGCCTATCCTCGGGTGGGGAAATCTTCGACGAACAACGCCTTCCGGTTAGACTGCTTGCGCGGGATGAGTGGGGCGGTGTCGACGATATGGCACAATTGCTACCAGCTTTCGTCATGCCGAACGATCCGGGCGTGGCCCAAATTCTGAGAACGGCGGCGGAGAGGCTTGTTGCCCACGGTCATCCAGGCGGATTGGACGGGTACCAATCGCAAAATCCTCAACGCGCTTATATGCTGGCTGCAGCTGCTTATTCCGCGATTGCGGGGATGGGGTTGCACTACGCTGAGCCGCCGGTGAGCTTTGAGAGCCGCGGCCAGAAGATCCGGCGTCCAAGTACGATCGCCGAAGAGCGGCTGGCGACCTGTCTCGATACGACTCTACTTTTTGCTGCCGGGCTGGAAGCCGCGGGATTGCATCCCGTCATCTTGATGTTCAACGGGCATGCGGCAGTTGGCGTATGGCTGGTCAAAAGGACCTTCGCACATGCGATAGAGACGGATCAGATGGAGGTCCGGAAGGCCCTGGCATCGCGCGAGTTGATTGTTTTTGAAACGACCGGTGTGACGCATCGCCCTGCCATGACGTTAGAAAGCGCGCAGCGCGCCCTGGACAGCCGTCTTGGAGAAGAAGAAGCCCAGGCTTTCGTCGCGGCGATCGATGTCAGACGTTCGCGAAGCGGCGGAATTATGCCGCTCGCCTCGCATGAGCCGATTCGGCGCAATGTCTTTGACGACGAAACAGCTTCCGTCGCGGACTTACCGCTTCCCTCGGCCCCTAATGTTGGCGAGCTGCCGGCTGAAACCATCGAGGTGAAGCCGACCAGTGCTGCCGGTCGCATCGATCGATGGCAGAAGAAGCTGCTTGATTTGACCCTTCGCAACCGACTCCTAAACTTTCCGGATTCGAAGAAGACGATTCCGTTCCTTTGCACTGATGTGTCCTATCTCGAAGACCGGCTCGCGAATGGCGCCGCAATTCGGATCATATCGTTGCCCGAACAGAATCCGCTCGGAGAACGGGATGCAGCACTCTATCGTGATGTGCACGGCCGTGATCTCCAACGCGGCTTTGCAGCCGAAGCCTTGCTCAGGGACGAACTTCCTTCGCCCCTTGATGCGCGGCAACTCGAGCCCCGCCTGATCGATCTGTACCGGCAGGTCCGTAACGACTTTGCCGAAGGCGGGGCGAATACTCTTTTTCTCGCCGTAGGCTTCCTTCGCTGGAGGAAAAAGCCGGATGACGAGCGCAGCTATCGAGCGCCGCTTCTACTGGTGCCGGTAAAACTTGAGCGCCGCAGCGCCAGTTCGCGCTTCACGATTCGCTTCCACGAAGACGAGCCACGCTTCAATGCGACCCTTCTGCAATTCCTGGAGCGGGATTTCGACCTGACGCTTCCTCAGTTTGGCGGCGACTTACCGCTCGACGATAGTGGGTTGGATGTGCCACGTATTCTCGCCATGATGCGGCAGGCAATCCGCGACGTTCCCGGCATGGAGGTTGTAGACGAGACTGCACTGTCGACCTTCTCCTTTGCAAAATTTCTAATGTGGAAGGATTTGGTCGAACGCACCGAGGCGCTTCGCGAGAACCGGGTGGTCCGTCACCTGATCGACACACCCGAGGAAGCGTTCCAAGAAGCTAGCGGACAAGGGCCATTCCGCGATGAGCGTGAGCTCGATCGTGTTTATGCGCCAGCGGACATCATCTCGCTGCTTCCTGCAGATTCATCGCAGACAGCGGCCAGCCTCGCGGCGGCAGAAGGACGGGATTTCGTCATCGTCGGTCCGCCTGGGACGGGCAAGAGTCAAACCATCGCCAACATGATCGCCAACTGCCTTGCGGTGGGAAAGACGGTCCTGTTCGTCGCCGAAAAGACAGCCGCGCTCGATGTCGTCTATCGCCGGTTGCGCGCGCACGGCCTGGGAGAGCACTGTATCGAGTTGCACTCGAACAAGGCTGATCGCCGGCATTTCCTTGGACAGCTGAAGGCGGCCTGGGAGCACGGCGGCCGAACCGATGCGTCCGAATGGATCGCGATCAATGAGCGCCTTCGAATGCGTCGTGACGAGCTCAATACCTATGTCGAGGCTTTGCATACGCGCTATCCGAATGGATGGACGCCCTATCTGGCACTGGGAATAGCTCTGAAAGCTGCGGAGGCTCCGGCACCCGCCTTGTCATGGCTGGAACGGGACGCGCATGACACGCAGACATTGAACGCGCTTGAGGACCTTGCCGCTGAACTCGGCCTCGTTTTCGCATCGGTCGAGCGGCAGCCTGTCCTGGATCTCATTGACGTTGGCGAATGGAGTTCCGGCTGGCAGGATGGTTTGCTGGCGGCAGCGCAATCGCTGCGGAATGCGATCGATCTTTTTACCGGCTCAGTGGGCGGATATCTCGTAAGTCTCGGGTTCAGGCCGCGGGAACAGATTTCTCAACCTGAACGCCAGGCACTGGTAACCCTTGCGCAAGTACTGCAGAGAAGCCGAGGCCGTGACATTACGATCGCATACGACCGAGATTTCCCACGATGCGCCGAAGCTCTGGAAAGTGTTGGACGGTCCATAAAGGCCTATCGTGAGGCAGAGCAGGGACTTGCGGCATCCTATGGCGTTTCCGCCGTCCGCGACCTCGACCCGGAAGTGCTGGACAGCCAATGGCGGGAGGCGAATGCTTCTTTCTGGCCCAACACGATGCTCGGCAAACGCAAAGTCCAGAAATTGCTGCAAGGCTATGCGGATCAAGGTACCGCGGAGCCTGATCGGGACCTTCCACTGTTGCGGCGCATGAAGGAATGCCTGTTGGTAGTCGAGCAGAGCCCGTTGGCAGGGAAACCTCTACCGATGGAGGGTTTGGCGACCGATGTTGGAGCCGCCGACGAAATCCTCGAGCTCGCACGGGAATTTCGTGCCGCCATTCCCATTCCGGGAAGAGATCAAGAAGAGATACGATCGGTGCTCCGCTCCATCGCCCCGTGCCTACGTGAGACTGTTGAAAACGACTGGGTCCGGCAGGCGGGAGATAGACTTCTCGCGGCAGTCGAAGGCCTGCGGATTGCTCGTCAGCGTTTCGGCGAGGCTGCGGGGCAAGGCAATTTTGCCGAGGTAGACGGCCCTGACCTAACGACGTTGAGAGAGAAACTCGATACGCTTGTGGATGCGCGACATCTTCTACGCGATTGGTCGGCCTGGTGCCGGATCAGAAACCGGGCCATCGCGTCTAATCTTTCCTCTCTGGTCGAACAGATTGAGAAGGAGACAATCCGACCCGACGAAGCACGGGCCGCGTTTCGACTTGGATATGCCCGGTGGTGGCTCCCGAAGGTCCTCGACTCCGATACGGTGCTACGGAATTTTCGGCGCTTTCGGCATGAAAACGCCATCAGTGAATTCCGTGAGATCGACGATCTCGTGCGATCGCACGCCACCCAGCGTGTCATCAGCGTGATCGCCCATGGCTTGCCGCCGGTGCAGAGCGTTCCACGTAATTCGGAACTCGGGCTGCTGCGCTACCAGATGGAGTTGCAGCGGCCAAGCCACTCGATACGAGACATGATCGGCAAGATGCCGCAGAGCTTTTCCAAGCTCGCGCCCTGCATGCTCATGTCGCCGCTCTCCATCGCTCAGTATCTTCCACCCAACCAGGCGCTATTCGACGTTGTGATCTTCGACGAAGCCTCGCAGATTACGACCTGGGACGCCGTCGGCGCCATCGCGCGGGCGCGCCAGACCATTATCGTCGGCGATCCTAAGCAGTTGCCGCCGACGAACTTCTTCGGACGTAACGAGGAAGAGGAGGAAATCGCCGACCACGAGAAGGATCTCGAGAGCATTCTCGACGAGGCAAAAGCGTCCGGAATTCCGATCCGCGATCTGCGATGGCATTACCGGAGCCGAAGCGAATCCCTGATCGCATTCTCCAATCATCACTATTATCAGAACCGTCTGGTGACCTTTCCATCGCCGGCCGTCGAAGATCGCGCGGTGCATCTGCGCAAAGTACAGAACGGTGTTTACGACCGTGGCAAGAGCCGGACCAATCGGATTGAGGCGGAGGCTGTCGCGAAAGAGGCCGTTTCCCGAATGAGGGGATGGTTGAAACTGCCTGAAAAAGATCGCCCGACCCTCGGGGTGATAACCTTCAATGCTCAGCAGCAATCGCTGATCCTCGATCTTCTCGACGCTGCGCGCCGGGATGATCCAGAACTTGAGTGGTTCTTTGCCGAAGAACGGGTTGAGCCGACGATCGTCAAGAACCTGGAGAACGTGCAGGGCGACGAGCGGGATTTCATCCTCTTTTCGATCACCTTCTGGAAGGACGCCGCCGGAAAACTGACGATGGATTTCGGCGCGCTCAACCGCGACGGCGGCGAGCGGCGTCTCAACGTCGCTGTGACGCGTGCGCGGCAGGAGCTCATCGTCTTCTCAGGTTTCACGGCCGACCAGATTGATCCAGCCCGAGCCAAGGGGCTCGCTGTGCAGCATCTGAAGACGTTCCTTGACTATGCCGAGCGTGGCGCGATCGCGCTGCCGGCCCAAGATATCGGGTCTGTTGGCGGCTTCGATTCCCCCTTCGAGGAAGCCGTCGCTGCGCAATTGGAGCGCCGCGGCTGGAGTGTTGTGCCACAGGTCGGGATTTCCGGTTTCCGGGTCGACCTCGGCGTCCGCCACCCTGATCTGGCTGGCACCTATCTGGCGGGCGTGGAGTGTGACGGCGCCACCTACCACAGCTCTGCGACGGCAAGAGACCGTGACAAGGTCCGCGAGCAGGTATTGAGGGGCCTTGGCTGGAACATGCTCCGCGTCTGGTCGACGGATTGGTGGTTTGATGCCGCAGGCTGCATGGAACGGCTGCACGCGAATTTGGAGAGGCTGCTGGAGGAAAGCAGGGCGCGACGCATCGCCGAGCAGGATGACGTTCCCACCCTTTGGAACACGGGACATGAGGAAATCGGGATCAACGAGATTCGCGGCGCCCAAGCCGCCGTTCCGAGCGAGGAAACCACACCGCCGTCAGTGGCCATAGAGACCGAATTCGTATATGTGGAAACGCCGGTGGCCTTCGGCGAACCCAAAGCGGCGGAGATGCAACTACCTGCGGCTCCGGTTCCTGACGAAACCGTGGAGGAGCGCCGGTACCGTATCACGGATCTGTCCGGTTTCCGGGCGGATCCGGATCAGTTTTTCGAATTCGGTTATCGCGATACCCTGCGGGGCATGATCGAAGCCGTTATCGAAGCCGAAAGCCCCCTACGCGCAGACATCCTTGCCCAGCGGCTTTCCCGTGCCCACGGTTGGCTGCGCACCGGCGGGCGAATCCGAGAACGGATCGACCTCCATTTGCGTGGTCTCGACACAACCCAGGAATCAAGCGGAGAGTTCATCTGGAAGAAGGGAGCCATATCGGACGTCGTTCCCTATCGGCAGCCCGCCAGCGAGGACGCACGCCGGTCGATTGCGGATATTCCACTCGCAGAACTCGCCTTCGTTGTGCTCAATAATCCGGACCTGTTGGATGAGCCAGATCCGGCGCGGGATCTTGCTCGTCTTCTCGGCGTCGAGCGACTCGCCGCTGTTTCGCGTTCGCGGCTGGACGAAGCGATTGCGAGAGCCCGCCAGCACGATTCAACCACTCAGCCATTCGGGTAGCCATGTTCCGTTTTATTCATTCAGGCGATCTCCATCTAGGTAAGCGTTTTGGTAATTTCTCGGGCGACTTGCCCAGTCGGTTGCGCGAAGCAAGACACTCCGTGATTGCACGGCTCGCCCAGCACGCCCGCGAGCAAGGTACGACTACCATCTTGCTCGCGGGCGACACATTTGACACCGAAACGCCCGCGCCGGATGTGCGACGACAGGCTCTCGCCGAGATGCGGCACCACGCGCCGATCCAGTGGGTGATCCTGCCCGGCAATCACGATTCGCGGCAGGCAACGCAGCTTTGGTCGACACTGAATGCTGAAGTGCCTGAAAATGTCGTGCTTGCGGTCGATCCTCGACCGATCGAGTTGGCGACGGACGTTGTGCTGTTGCCGGCCCCTTGCACGACGCGTCGCCCAGGCCGAGACCTGACCGAATGGATGGACGGCGAAGCAACTCCAGAGGGCACCGTTCGCATCGGGCTTGCTCATGGCGCAGTCCAGAGTTTCTCGGAAGAGGCTGCCGCCTCCGATGTAATTGCGCCGGACCGAGCACGGCGAGCCGGACTCGACTATCTCGCGCTCGGCGACTGGCACGGCGCGGTCGAGGTCGATCAGCGGACCTACTACAGTGGTACGCCCGAGCCCGATCGTTTCAAACACCAACTTCCGGGTACGGCGTTGCTGGTGAGTGTCGCCGGCCACACTGCCATCCCTGAGGTGATCTCACTGCCGACGGCGAGTTTTGCTTGGCGCAGTTTCGATCTCCATCTGCTCGACGGCGACGATCCCGTGCCGGCTCTGCAGGCGCTGCTGCCGGAGGCTAGGTATCGAAGGCACACGCTCGCCCGTGTGGTGGCGACAGGCCGCAGTCGTCTGGCGGCGCGCGCGACATTGATGGGTGCGATCACGAGCGCTGCGCCAGACTTCGCATTCCTGGAGTTGGACGACGCGGATCTTGCGACGGAGTGTGAGGTGGAGGACCTCGACCACATCGATCGCGGTGGCGCGCTTCGCGAGGCTGCGAATGCTCTGCTTGCCGAGGCCAGTGACTTGAGCCGTTCGTCGACCGAGCGTGACATCGCAAGAGCGGCTTTGGCACGCCTTTACTCTTACACACAGGCGGTCGCATCATGAAGATCTCCGCACTACGCCTGTTCAACGTGAAGCGCTTTGTTGGCTGCGGTGTCGCCATTGAGGGAATTGGCGATGGCGTCAACGTGCTGTGCGCAGCCAACGAGTTTGG
Organism: Martinezella rhizogenes; assembly: GCF_000799715.1. Taxonomy (GTDB): domain Bacteria; phylum Pseudomonadota; class Alphaproteobacteria; order Rhizobiales; family Rhizobiaceae; genus Rhizobium; species Rhizobium rhizogenes_C. The sequence continues at coordinate 459,593 of NZ_JUHG01000015.1, read as the reverse complement.
CAAGTCAACAAGCTTCGAGGCATTGCACGCACTCTTTTTTCAACCGTATTCCGGCACTCCCGGCGACGTGCAGAGACTACGGCCATACAGCGGCGGTAATCCACTGGTGGAAGCCGACATCGCGACGGCGGAGGGCCGCTTCCGGATCACGAAGCAATACTACGGTGGTCGGTCCGCACGCGTGACCGATCTGAAGACCGGACGGCTGGTGGCTCAGGCGGACGAGGCAGAGAACTTTATCGCCGGTCTGATCAGGGGCGGTACCGCCGGGCCTGCGGGCCTCCTCTGGGTGCGCCAGGGCATCACTGGTATCGAGAGACGAAGCAAGTCCGAGGAGGATGGGGAAAAGCAGGTTCGACTGAGTCTACTGGAATCCGTGCAGGGCGAGGTTGAGGCCGTCACTGGTGGGCGACGCATGGCCGAGATCATGGCCGCCGCGCGGGAAGCACTTTCGGAACTCGTCACTACCACCGGCAAACCGAGGACCGGCGGACGCTATGCTAACGCGATTGAGGAACGCGACAAACTCGGCGCAGAGGAGCAGAGACTTTCGAGCGAAGTCACGGCCCTGCGCGCGGCGTTAGACAGACGGACGAGCGCCGTTAGGCGGCTCACCGAACTCGATAGGGCTGAGGATAGGGCCGAACGGCGAAAGGCAATCGGAACTGCGCAAGCGGCCTTCGACACTGCCAAGGCACATAGCGAGAAGTTAAAGACGGCCGAAGCAGAACTGAAGCTCGCCCGCGAACGTTGGAACAGCTCGGAGCGGGATCTCAAAGCACTCCGGACTGCCCTGGAAAATGAAGAGGTGCTTCGGGAAAAGCTACTTGTCGCCGAGTGGCACCGTGGCGACTCCGTGGGCAAACGCCGCGAGGCCGTTGAGGCGATCGAAAAGGCTCGTGAGGATGTCGAGGCTGCGGAGGCCGAGGAGCAGGATACACGTGATCTGCTTGCTCGCTTGGATGCGGCATTGAAAGCAGGCGAGGCATCCGAGCGCCTGGCAGAATTGAAGGAACGTTTGGCTGAGGCGGAGACCGCCCGCCAGGCCCTCGAAGAAGGTGAAGCGCAACTTTCGCTCTTGATGATTCCCCCGAACGCCATTGATGAACTTCACGCGCTTGAAGTCGACATTGCCAAGCTCCGTGCAGTCGAAGAGGCCGCTCGTCCGTCACTTGCGATTGACTATAAGACGGATGCAATCGGCGCTGTAACGATGGACGGCACGCCGCTGATAGACGGGGAAGAGCGCACTTATGATGGGCAGGCGCAGCTCGCAGTTCCGGGATTTGGCATGATCACGCTACGGTCTAACCGTCCGGTCCGCAGTGACAACCACCTGGAGCAGGCTGAAGCGAAGCGCCGAACGCTACTCGCTTCAATGGGCGTCGACAACCTCAGCATGGCGCGGACGCGGCAGGTCCGCGCGCAGCAGATGGACGCTGACCTGCGTGAGCTGCGGGGCCGGCTGTCCTTGCTCTCACCAGAAGGCCTACCCAAGCTCCGCGAAAAGGTGGCAGCGGACTCCGATTCGGCAAGCACGGAAGTTCTGGAACTAGAGCAAGAACCAGTGCAGGTACGCGCCGCACTTGCCGAAGCTGAAGAGCGGCGGAAGAAGGCGCGGCAGGTCCTGCGAGAGGCGGAGCCACTCCAGGCGCGAGCCGACCAAGTCTTCGTCGCTGCGGAGACGGCATTGGCCTCGTTAATGGCCGACAGGGCGCAGGTGGTGGCGATCCTGGGTCCAGAAGAAGCGCGCGGCGAACGCGAACAGGCTTTGTCGAATACATTGGACGACCTTGACCGGACGCTCGTCGAGGCCGACGCACATGCGAAAAGGCTCGGCGCTGCCGCCATCGATCTGGAGTCGGTCGAAGCCGCCTTGAAGCGGGCGCGTTCAATCGAGGAGGCAACCGATAGGGAGGTCAATACGCTGCGCGAAACCATCGCAGGCCTGAACGCCGAGATTCGTGCGCAATCCGACGAGGCGGTGGAAGAGAAATGGCGTGAGACCGCGGAGGCGCTTTCTGCCGCGATGGCGCGCGCAGAGGCGTTCGAAAAGGAGGTGGCTGTCCTGCAGCGGCTGGTTACAGGATTGGAGACCGCCCGGTCTGATGCCCGAGAACTCTATCTCAAGCCAGTCATGCTCGAACTGGCCCCGCTTCTCAGACTGCTCTTCGACGATGTTGCGATCACGTTCGACGACAAGACGCTTCTGCCCCAGACCATCCTGCGCAACGGTCAGGAGGAGGATGTCGATCGCCTGAGCGGCGGTATGCGGGAACAGCTCTCTGTGCTGACAAGACTTGCTTTTGCGAGGCTGCTCGCGCGCGATGGTCGGCCAGCGCCGGTCATCCTCGACGACGCGCTCGTCTATTCTGACGACGATCGCATCGAGAAGATGTTTGACGCGCTCCACAGACAGTCCAGAGATCAGCAGATCATCGTCTTTTCCTGCCGTCAACGGGCTTTTCAGAAGCTCGGCGGAAACATTCTCCAGATGACGGACTGGCAGTCCTAGACTCGCCTGTGTTCAAAGGATCGACATAACCATTTGGTTGGCGGTGGGAGCCTTACTGAAAGCCGTGGTGTCGTGACCTCGCTTTGCTCCTGCAAAGCCGGGCAAAGCCGGCGTAGACATGATTCACAAAGTATCCCTCGCGTCAGGGGAGCACATAAATGTGTCGATAGTCGAAGCGACGGCGTTCATGCGCTCGCGAAGGCCACGATCGTCGCTGCGCTTGGCTTCGGACACATCTATGCCGCCGAACTTAGCCTCTGCTAGCACGGTCAATGAAATTGCATCGCAACAAGCCAAAAATTAGAGATGAGACATCATCTATTTGCTAAAAATGAGATTTTTTCACGAATTTCGTAGATAGTTCGCACATTTTCGCGTATGGAGGATCACAAAATAGATCGGAGTAACCAATGCTGTTGCAGTTTTCAGTGGAGAACTTCCTGAGCTTTCGTGGCGAAGCTAGGTTTTCGATGATGGCGAGTGCAGATGACCACCATCCGCGGCATGTCCTTTCGCCAAAAAATCATAAACGACGAGTACTGCGATCAGCCGCAATTTACGGCGCCAATGGTCATGGGAAGACGAACTTGGTTCACGCCTTGATCTTTATCCGAGATCTGATCATCGATGGTTCAGAAGTCGATAAGCCTCTCAAAGTACGAAAATTCAAGACATCTGCAGGGGAAGATAATTCGCCTGCGACGTTCATATTCAACATCCTAACAGGCGGAGTCGAATACGAATATGGAATGAAGGTCGCCCGATCGCATATCCAGGAGGAATGGTTGTTTTCCTCGCCGAATGGCCGGGAGGTCCCCCTTTTCGAGCGTGTCACAAACAAAGGAAAAGATGGCCTTTCGACCACTGTCGAGGCAGGTCCATCGCTCGTAAAAAAAACGAAGTCTGGTAAGCTTTCCGGTAAAGATTACTTAGACTTTGTCGCCTTTGGTACGCGCCCTAATCAGCCATTCTTGACAGAAGCCATTCAGCGGAATGTGGAGGCGCTTCGCCCGATTTTTGATTGGTTTCGCAACGATCTTCAGATCATCAGTGCCGAAGGAGAGTACGCGGCTCTAGAGATCAGGGCACACAAGGATTCGGATTTCGTTGGCAAACTGTCGACCGCTATCCGCAATGCCGGGATTGGCATCGACCATATCGAAACTGATGTCAGGACAATCGAAATCGACGACTTTCGGGATGTCCCTTCAGAGATGTTAAGAGAGATATCCAACACATTAGACACAGGAAATGTGGCGTTACTTGGTGCGCGGGATTCCAATCGAATCCTGATCCGGAAGAACGACGATAATGAGTTAGAAGTCATAGACCTCGTGTTCGTTCATAAGCGAGAAGACGGTTCGGAGGTGCGTTTCACGCAAGATGAGGAGTCAGCTGGTACCCGTCGATTGCTCCACCTCCTACCCATGATCGCTGATCTGTCTCAGTCTGACAAAACTTTTGTAATTGATGAGATCGATCGAAAACTCCACCCATTGCTCGCTTACAACTTGCTGTCAAATTTCTTGGGCGATAGCGACTGCGGTCAGTTGGTTTTCACAACGCATAACACCCATCTCCTGGATCTCGATTTGCTCCGCCGGGACGAAGTTTGGTTCGTGGAGAAAACCACTGATGGGGACTCGCAATTGTATTCGTTAGCGGACTTGAAAGTCCGCGCTGACGTCGAAATCAGAAAGGGATATTTAAACGGACGCTTCGGTGCAATCCCTTTCCTAGGGAGCACGCAAGGATTGGGGTGGGAAGAACAAGTCAATGCCCGGATTAACAAGCAGAAAAAAACGCCCGCTTGATCGGGCGGTCACGACTTTACGAGACGCGAAGCTGATAATTATCGCGACTGAAGGGAGCTTAACGGAGAAAATCTACTTTGAGTCGTTCCGGCTGACAAATGTTCAAGTGCGCGTCCTCCCCTCTGAAGATGGGAAGTCCTCACCGCAACACGTACTTGAAAATGCGCAGGTTTATAAAGACAAGTTCGACTGGGGAGATGGTGATGAGCTCTGGTTGGTCATCGATGTTGATCGATGGCCTGCGGCTACGCTAAGTGAAGTGGCAGCAATCACAACCGCCGCTCGGATCGGATTGGCAGTCAGTAACCCAAGCTTTGAATTATGGCTTGCGCTTCATCTCGACGTCGATCTTCCGGCTACCGTAAACAACGAGAGCCTCGTCACGCATTTACGTTTGCAGTTGGGATCCTATAACAAGCACAAGTATGACTCTGAGACAATTTTAAGCGGTGTCGGTCGGGCGATGGAGCGTGCCAGCGAGTTAGACACGTCACCCCAACATCGTTGGCCGCAAAGCGTTGGTAGTCGGTGTTATAAAATCATTCGGTCATTCAGAGCGGGCCGTAGCGGGCCGGGCTCTGCGTGATTCACAGGATCCTAAGTATCTGAAACTACGCGGATATATAGCGGTAAATCGACCGGAAATTGGGGGTCTTTTGTTCGGATCTTATCAAGACCACTGATATTAGATCAAGCCTAGGAGGGTAGGGGCCTTTTCAGACGTCTTTGTGAGGTAATACGGATTATGGGAATATCGAGTGTGAAAAAGCATCCAAGGATGACCCCGCTGGGATGAGGCTTAGGTACTTCAAATATATTCCGTTTTGTGGATAAAGTGGCGACTATACCGGCGTTGCCCATGACCCCGTTGATGTTCCGATTTTCCTATCAATTTCAAATTGTTGCAGGGGATCTCAAAGGGGCATTGTTCAGAGCCGGTTCACAGTCATTGTTTCCATGCTTTGGTTATGTGGGACCGCAGCCGCTCGACAAGATGTCTTTTCGCGCGCCATCCACTTTCACCACGACATAGGATTCGATGACGCGTTTGCCGGCTTGGCGGTTCAAAATGCCAAGGGGTGTCGATGATTGAAAGCAACTCATATATTGTTCCAGTCTGTTTTCGCTCGCTCGCTCGCTCGCTCGCATCACGAGCAGAGCCGGCTTTTCGACCAGCGAAACATCAGGCGTCTCAAAGAAGTAGCGTTGCCTATCGACGATTTGCTGGACATGCCGTTCCCCCCTGATTTCGAAGGCAAGCTCACCTGTAAGCCCGTAGTCAGTCGTTGCGATCCAGCCAGCACCCGATCGTTGACGCATATCCTCGACTTGCGCGGAAAACTCACGCCATCCCAGCACATTGTCTGCGGGACTGCTCCACGGAAAATGCCTGCCGAACGGTATCGCGAAGCAAAGCAATACCAGCGATGATAGGCCAATGCCCACCGGCGTGACCCAATATGAAAGCCGCCTGAGATGCGTCACGCCGGATACGCGACTAGCAGCGACCGCGGCGAGTATTGCCAGTGCAGGATAAGCCGGAGCAAGCCAGTTCGCGTGAACACGATCATGCAGCGCGTGAAATGTCATATACGCGACGATCGGCCCGTTGAGTAAAATCAGAAAAGTAAGAGGGCTGGATGGAGTCTTTCCGGGCTCCTGCCGAGAACGCCAGATCGCAATCCCCGCGAATATCGCGATCACCGGGTTGAGCAAGCCGAACTGGCCGGCCAGGAATTCGGCAAAGAAAGAAAGGCCCGCATGCTGATCTGCAAGTCGGCCAAACTGCTTGGCAAAGGAGATCCAGCCGTGTTCGGCATTCCAGATCAGGACCGGGCTGAAGGCGACGAGAGCAACGCCGCCGCCAAGTAAGGTCCATGGGCTCGACCGCCACCGCCGTGCCTTGGGATCAATGACCAACCAGAGCAGAATTCCCGGTCCCAGGAAAAGGTTGGTGTATTTCGAAACGCAGCCCAACCCCGCCAACAGGCCGATCAGCAGCCACAATTGAGGATTTCCCGTACGCCGAAGTCGTGCAAGGACCCACAGCGTAAGGGCCCAGAACATAGTAGAGGGTGCATCCGGTGTCGCGAATATCACCGCGAGACCGACAAGAAGCATCGCGTTTAGCCATATGGCTGCCGTCCGCGCAATTCTGTTGTCGTCAAAGAGCTCGTCCGCAATGCCGTAGACGGCCATCGACATGACGAAAACCGAAACGACCGCAAGGCCGCGAACCCCCACAAGAGAATTTCCGAAAATATGGGTCGATATCCATATCCACCACGCGATCATCGGTGGATGATCATAGTAGCCGGCTGATGGTACGCGCGACCAGAGCCAATAATAGGCCTCGTCCGGAACCAGATCGAATTGGGCCGTTGCCCATAGCCGGAAAAGCGTAAGTGCCGCAATGGCAAACATCGCGCTCAACCATGGCGGCCACTTCCGAGGGGGGCGTTTATCGTGCACGCCAGGTAACCGTTGAGCTTGTGATGTAATTCCAGACGGCACCGATGATCGCACCTGCGATCCCGTCCAGCCACCAGTATGGTTGATGATTGTATATCAGCGTCGATAGGCCGACGCCGGCAACGACGCCAAAACTGCTAAGGGCCGCGAACAGTAACAGACCGCTTATGAGGCGCCATCCGCGTCGCCGTCGATCTCTGTAGGTCAAGTTGTTGTTCAATGTATAATTCGATATGATCGCGGTGATCATCGCGAGTGTTTGCGCAATCGGGAACGAAAATCCGTCGAGCAACAGCAACCGCAGCATGGCCAGATGCACAATGAGGCCGATGGATCCCACCATGCAAAACATCAGGAAACGAGCCGTGATGAGATCGCCGGAGAGTTTCGCGATGATCAGCCCCAAATATTCGATGACGATCGATGCGTCCAATTTGCTCTCGCCATGCAATCTCGGGCGGAACGCGTAATGTACCTCGGTAATCTCAAGGGGCTGCTGCGACGACGTCAGAATGTCCAGCAATATCTTGAAACCATGCTGTGATAGCCTAGGTGCCACGGTCTCGATAACAGCGCGCCGGGCCACGAAGAAGCCGCTCATTGGATCGGTGGTGTGCACCGCGAGCAGTCTTTGCGCCATTGTCGTCGCCAGCTTGCTTCCGGCATGTCTTAGCCCGGTAAATCCGTCGATGGGCTGGGCGTCGGCACCATATCTTGTCGCGATGACCATATCGGCTGGGGTGCTGCTCATGACGGCAAACATCTTGGACAAGCAAGTTTCGTCATGCTGAAGGTCGGCATCCATAACCGCAACGACGGGTGCGGAGCTGGAGAGAATACCCTCCACGCAGGCCCCCGCCAGTCCGCGCCGATGAACACGCCGGATTCCGCGCACACGACGATCGCGCAGTGAAATCTGCCGAACGATTTCCAGGGTATGGTCCTTCGAATCGTCGTCGACGAAGATGACTTCCCAATCGATCCCGGCAAGCGCTTTGCGAAGGCGCTCCACCAATGGGATGATGTTGTCCCTTTCGTTGAACGTCGGAATGATCACCGAAAGGGCCGGCCCTGCCAGCTCCTGCTGGGCTTCACGATGCGGCGGAGATATCGTCTCGGCCAGCAATTGGAGTGCATTCCGCGGCGATGAGTTCATGCGTCTTTGCTGCTGCTGGCTCGAGATTCAGGGAGAACGACGTAGCTCGCATCTTTCGCTCGCGGTTCGAAAAGCCAGCGCTGCCTATATAATATCATGGTGCTCACGAGCCTTTCCCTGACCACATGAGCGCAACAATGGAAGGCTTAACTTACAGCACGCTTATAAAAGGGCGTCGAAAGCGTGTTTTGATTTCGTTTAAAAGAAGGCCACCCGCTTTCCAGACTCAAGGCTGTTGTTCATTGCGACGGCGCTGGCTGCTTTCCTTCCTGTAAGCGAATTTTCAGCTGGCATGCCAAAGCGAAGGCCGCAGTCAGAATCGACAGGCTTTCACCGCTCGCGAGGCGGTTATTTGAGTTGCTCAGGATCGTAAGGCTAAAGAAAATCAGGATGATGAAGAAGGCATGCATCGCATGTTTGGGAATGACCGCCAGATATGCCGCCCGATAGACGCTGCAACAGAAGCACGCCAGCATGGCGGCAAAAATCGCCGCCCCGAAGAGACCGTATCGGATAAGGATCTCAAGATAGCCGTTGTGCATGAAGGTATATTGGACATGGGAATAATGGGTGTGCGGCCAGAGTTCGAGCCACTCGCTGCCCCAGCCGAAGACGGGAGCGGCGGAAAACAATTCCCAAGCGTTCGACCAGAGTTGAAGGCGCTCGTTCATCGAGATTGGCGTAATGGCGCTGTCGATCGTTTGTGCAACGGCGCCACCTACCTGCTCCCTCGTGCTGGCGTCTTTCAGCATCGAGATGGTGGAGGTGATCGTCGGTCCTGCAGTCCGATAGAGGTTGTCCCGCACGGTATAAATGCCAAGGGCAAGCAGGGCTGCGATACAGATGATCGCCGGAGCCGCTATCCGTAGTTTCAAGCTGCGCATGACGAAGAACCCGAGCACGGGCAATACCGGAACGAGCGAAAGCCAGACACCCTTCGATTTTGCCCCGTATATGCCGATGAGGCAGAGCGCCCCGATTAAGGGGGCTACGATAGAGGCGTAGAACCGCATTGGGCGTTTGTCGGCGCCTACCGTGAGGTAGTAAAGCAGCCAGAATACCGCGCTGATGAATAGCATGCCGCAACAGACGGCCCCATGGATCTGATTATGCTGGATGAGCGGAATGACGGTCTCTCCCGCAAATATTGCGCCAAGGCGCAAATGCAGCACGAGGATCGCTAAAGCCAACCCGAAATGGATCGCGATGAGCCGTTCCAAGTGCGGCCAGCACTGGAACAAGATAAATGCCAGGGGGGGAAATGTAAGGGGCATCAGGAAAAGCACCTCGTGATCGCCTATCGGGTGATCCGCCTGAAGCGCAAACTGCAAAACATATCTCAGAAGCGCGTAGACACCCCATGCTATGCACAGCCAGCCCCGCCAGTCTATCGACGGTCTTGGGGTGGATCGCGCGTATCGAAAGAGCGACAAAAATACGAGTAACGCGCCGGCGTAGCGGTAGGCATAACTTTCCACCAACGATGCAGACATGACGAGGAGCCAAAGCGCATCCGCGAGAAGAGCCCATATTTTCTTTGAAGGTCGGGCCAATTTGAAGGCACGGACTTGGACATTCATGTTCTTCGCCTTTGTGAGCTCAACCGATTACGATCCGGTTTGTCGCGCAGGGCGCGGTGCCATGCCCAGCGATCGTTAGGATGCCAATCCTCATGATGGCGTCGTCTGCACTTTCGGCGATCGATACTGCCGCTTGAGTGCTCGTTTTCGTGCATTCCCATCCGTAGCCGGCTTGTGGATGCCAGCCCGTAGCAGAGAGAAATGAAGCCGACATTAGCTGTGAGTGAAAAGTGCCGGGACGCCAGCGAAGGCTTTGCCGGGAAGAAACCGGTATCTGTGTACCGAAGCGATCACTTCCGCCGGTCAGGCGAGCATCCGGGGGAAGTTGGTGCTGAGGGAAGTTTCCATATTCAGGTTTCATGCACAGGAATAGCTCAAGGATGATTGTCCTTGGACGAAAGCGCTGAAATGAACTGGTCCCGACGACGCCGGGCCAGAAACCTCACCGATTGACGATCGAAGACTAGCGATCGTCAGCGTCGCCGTCCGACACCTGATGCGAGCCACCGATCTTCTGGTCCAGGGCTGTTTCCGTTTGAGCACCGCGCAATGACATCGCGGCGATCGATGACGGCACCTTGGCCGCGGAGGTCGAACCGATGGAACTGGAAACCGTAGTTTGAGGGGGCGACGCTGATGGTGACTGACTTTGAGATTTTTGGAGAAAAAGCGCAGCTGATGGTCCATTCACGGAAGAAATCGACGTCATGCGCATTCTCCACATTGGAGCCTCTGCGTCATGCCTACGGTCCAAGAGATTTGCGGGCCAGTTCATCTACCCAACGTGAGGTTCGGTCATAAGCAGTGAGCGAACGACGATTCATTAGAATGCGAGCCTTACAGGCCGCTTACAGAATGATCACAGCAGGTTTCGACCGAACTGCCGCCCCAGCTTTCCATTTAACCAGGGCTAGACGGGACACGGCAGCTATTCCCGCGTCTTCAGATTGCTGCTCCTACAAGGTGACCTATGCCTGCGGTAAGCGCCATTGCGAACGCACCCCAGAATGTGACGCGCAGTGTTGGCCTCATGACGCCGGCGCCGCCCGCCTTCGCTCCTATGGCGCCTAGCAGCGCCAGGAAGGCGAGCGATGCTATGGAGACAGTCACGACAAGCATGGATGGCGGCGATACGATAACCATGAGTAGCGGCATGGCGGCACCAATTGCGAAGGTTGTGGCAGACGTCAAGGCAGCCTGGATGGGTCGCGCAGTCATCATTTCGGAAATCCCGAGTTCGTCGCGAGCATGGGCTGCAAGTGCATCTTTTGCCATCAGCTGATCGGCAACCTGCCGAGCAAGAACGGGTTCCACTCCGCGATCGACATAGATTTGCGCCAACTCTTTCTTTTCCGGCTCCGGCTGCTTTGCGAGCTCCTGTCGCTCCCGGTCGAGATCTGCCTTCTCCGTGTCGGACTGCGAGCTGACCGAAACATATTCGCCGGCCGCCATCGACATGGAGCCAGCAACTAGCCCTGCAATCCCAGCCACCAGTGCTTCCGAACTTGCCGTTGAGGCCGAGGCGACGCCCACGATAAGGCTAGCCGTCGAGACGATGCCATCATTTGCGCCCAGCACCGCGGCTCGCAGCCAGCCTATTCGGTTTACGAGATGCAATTCTCTATGGCTTCTCATTGGGATTTCTCCGCTTTCGTCATGCTTCGCGCGATGCATGGATGTTCCGAGGACACTATTTCGCCGGCACCAGCATGCGCCTCAACGTTCCATCTTTGAGAACGAACTGATGAAACAGGGCGGCTGCGGCATGAAGCGCAATTAGAACGATAAAGGCTGGCTTGGCGAGCTTATGAATATCGCCGAACTCATCTGAGACATAAACGGCCAGTAGACCCGTGGTCGGGACTGCAACAAGGAGAATGTAAAAAAGCCAATGCGACGCCTTCCCAGCGTACGTCATCCACGTTGTATCGCTTGTGGACTCCGGCGCGCCCTGGACGATACGCAGGATGAGCCTAAGGGCTACAAGACAGAGGATCGCAATACCTACCCAGTAGTGGGCAACGCTGAGCGTGAGATCCGTGGGCGGGGCGGGGGTTCCTTCTTCGCCTGCTTCGACAACGGTTGTCATACTCTCCCCAAACAGAAGCTGGAAGAATATCAGTGCCGCGACTGTCCAATGCAAGGCGATCTGAAGGCTGGAATATCCATTGATTTTCTGTCCACTCATGGTCGGTTCCTCTTGGAAAGGGCAAGATGCCCAGTTTGTTAAGCCTCATGCCCTTTTGGCTCATTTATTTGCTTGTAGAGGACGTTGGTCGATATGGATAAAGCAAAGCGCCGTAAGGGGTCTCGGCGATGTCGATGAAGCACCGCGAAATGAAAATCGGAAACGCCGCCAAGTCCGAACTGGCTGGCGAGCAATGGCAGGCCGATCGATAGCCCGATCGAGGCAAGGCGTGCAGTATGCCGAGCTTCAACGCGTGGAAATAGCTGATCCATAGGATGTGACCGGTGTCAGATACTCGCTATCACTTGCTCCAGCATCGCGCGAACATTCCTTGCCACCTGTTTTAGTGCGGCGTTTTCGATTGCTTGCATGGAGGCGACCGGATCGATAGCGCTGACCATTATATCGCCGCTATCAAGGGATCTGATAATCACATTGCAGGGAAGCATTGCGCCGACCTTCGGCTCCATATTTATCGCCTCGAAGGCCATGCCCGGATTGCATGCACCCAGAATGAGGTAGTTGCCAATGTGAGCATCAAGCTTTTTCTTCATCGTCGCCTTGACGTCAATTTCCGTCAGGACGCCGAAGCCTTCGCGCGTGAGCGCTGCTTTCGTCTTTGCGACTGCGACATCAAAAGAGTTCCCGGACAGGGTCTTGTCTAGAGTGTAGGTCATGACTTTGGCTCCGATGTGGTCTCTTGGCACTGGCTTCAGTGGGAAATGTCTGATGGGACCTCGTTGGCAATCCACTGTTGCCGACCTAGTCAATGCTACTCGGCGGCGAGTGGCGTGAAGAAGAATGGATGCACATCTTGATCAAGGGGCTGCGACGAATTGATCTTGATCAGCGGTTAAGCCGCCGCGCAATCAAAGACAGAAATCCCCGCAAAAGGATTTGACCTGCATCAAGGCGGATATTTCGAAGTGGGCGATTATTCGACTTCAAAGAAGAGGAGACATCCAATGTCGCTGCCCAAACTATACACCATAGTCGTGCTGGTCGCCCTCGTAGCTGTTGGGGGCATCGGCGTCGCTTCAGCACAGAACAAAGCTCCGGATAAGGCCACAACCGAAGATCAGGATCAGTCGGGAGGGTCGGCGATGATGTCCGATGGAATGAAGCGCGCAGACATGATGGATCGAGATGTAATGCCCTACGGGATGGCAGAGTGGATGCCCATGGGGCAAATGCGCGGACATATGATGAAGATCATGTTCGCAATCGCGGATACCAATGGTGACGGCGCACTTTCATTTGATGAAGTAACGGCAATTCATAAGCGGATCTTCGACATGATCGATGCCAACAAGGATGGCAAAGTGATGCCCGAAGAAATGCAGGCCTTCATGCAAGGTCAATAGTCTCCAGGCTCTACGTCACCAGAAATGAGCAGAGACTTCGACACCGGAGGCTAATCAGTTCTCGCGGTAAGACCGGGCATCGCTTCCATCGCAGGAGCGCCGGAAAATCGGCAGCAAAGCAGCCTATCTAACGAAAAGTTGCAAGATGATGCCGCCGATCAACAAGCCCATGGTGGCACCAAGGATCTTGATGGCGGCATCTTCCACATTGGGGCGCCGAGAAGGAAGGATAGCCTGCAGAAGTTCTGTTACCACTGCGGCCAAAATGCAAAACAACGCGATGAGACGTCGGTCACCGGGATAGGCGAGCACGAACAGTAAGCCCATGATACTGAAAGCAAGTATGCGTTCAACATGCAATGCCGCCATCAATTGTGGCCGCCAGCCTATTGGAACGGCAGTCGCAAGCATAATCACACCGAATGCGAGCCATGCGAACACTTGGAAGATCAGAGCAAATTGCATACAAAACTATACCATTCGGGCGAAGATTCACAAGGGTGCGGCGAATTGGATGCTAGGTCGTGGTATCCCAGAGTGTTCAGGCAAACTTCCTCAGGAAAGCGTCCCAAGCAGTGCCGACATAGCCGAATATGCCCTCGACACTGTCGAAGCTTTTGTCCATCGGATAGGCTTGGCTAAGGTAAGGGATAGAGAAGTACCCGTACCGAACCGAGAGCTGCCCCTCTGCAGCTTCTTCGCCTTGTTTTGAAATCGCCGCCAGATAGACGGCTGATGCCAAGCCTGTGCGGTCTGCTCCGCTCATGCAGTGAATGAGGATAGGCTTTTGAGCCGAAGCGAAGATGGCTATTAGGCGTTTGATCTTCTCGGGCGGCTGCATTTGGCGGGCCGACATTCCGAAGTCGATATGGGTTATGCCGTCGCGTTCGGAGGTCGCAATCTCGTTCCGGTACCAACGCTGTTGCGGATTGGCCCCGCGCAGATTGATGATAGTCTTTATGCCATACTTAATCTTGTAATCCGTGATTTCGGCCGAACTCGGCTGAGCCGAGCGGTAGAGTTCGTTGGGAATAACGGCATGAAAGTTGTTTGTCGTCACCAAGAAGGCTGCATATCCTCCGCTCGGTACCACGCAGGCGATCAGCACTGCACAAGTGATGCGCGCTAATCTCAGTCGCTTCCGATCAGTATTAACACGTCCAAGCATTTGACCCAGCCTCATCGATATTTGAGAAGTATTTGGCGAAATTTTCTGACAGGAAGCTGAAGGGCTCTGAATGACCGGACCGTGGCTTAACTTTGCCGTTGCTCTTGCTCTTGGCCTGTTGATCGGGATTGAGCGTGAGCGAAAAAAGGACGAGGGCCCAGGCCGCGGTGCCGCCGGTATCAGAACCTTCGGGCTCGCAACGCTCCTTGGCGCCGTTGCAGTGGAAGTTGGCGGGCCGTTGGCGCTGCTTATTGTGTTGTCGGGAGTGTCGGTACTCACGGTTCTCTCTTATCTGCGTGACCAAGGCGACGATCCGGGCCTGACGACCGAGATCGCGCTTGTCGTCGCACCGCTTATCGGCGGACTGGCCATGAGCGAGAGCAACGCCTGTTCCTTCGCCAATTTCACCGCTTCAAGCTTGTTCCGCGGCTGAACTTTCTTTCCTGCATTCATACCCTCCCGGTTCAGGAACCAGGTCTTAACTCGATGCTCGTAAAACCAGCATGAGGTCACCTTCGCATGCTCTGTAGGATGATCCGGTGGATGTCGATCGCATGGCGGATCAGACGGATGCGCCCGGGCTCAACCCCAAAAATAGCGAATGGCTCGTCGCGTTGACGAAAAACTGCTGGTTAGCGGCAAGCTGGCAATATGGGCAACGATTGTGAACGCCCGCCGGAGCCATCGACAGAAGCCGAAGATTAGATTGCGGCCCGTCGTTACAATTCACGGCGCTGCCCGCTCGCCCGGCGTTTGCAGCGTCTCATCAGCAACGGCAGGCTGCTGCTGCGAACAATTGGGCTTGTGGGGCAAACGAGGCGATGCTTGTTTTCCACGATGGTGCTGCACTCTGGCTGAATTTATCTGTTCGGTCGGATAGCTGTGGTGAAATGCAAGTTGAGTGGCGAAAGAAAAAGGCTGCAGTCGTTGAAGCCTATATCCATTCGGCAGCAACGCCACTGCAGGGTCTGTCCGCAGATTATCATGTCCTCAATACCCGGTAGATTGCGGGAATGACGAGAACCGTCAGCAAAGTTGACGACGCCAAGCCAAACAGAAGCGAAATCGCGAGGCCTTGGAAAATCGGATCGCTGAGAATGACCCCGGCTCCGATCATGGCAGCCAAGGCCGTCAGGAGAATGGGCTTTGAACGAACGGCGCCTGCTTCGATGAGGACGTCTGTCAGTGGTCTGTCCGCGGAAGCGCTGTGGCGAATGAAGTCGACCAGCAGGATGGAATTGCGCACGATGATGCCGGCAAGCGCGATGAACCCGATCATGGACGTTGCCGAAAAGGGTGCGCCAAACAACCAATGGCCGCCAAGAATGCCGATGAAGGTCAGCGGTATCGGCGTCAAAATGACCAGGGGTACTTTGAATGAGCCGAATTGAGCGACGACCAGGATATAGATACCGAGCAAGGCAATCAGGAATGCAGCACCCATGTCGCGAAACGTCACCCAGGTGACTTCCCATTCGCCGTCCCAAAGCAGCGTCGAAACGCTCTCATCGTCTGGTTGGCCATGCAGCGATATGCGTGGTTCGGAAAGGCCCGTCCAGTCCTGGGCGTCAAGCGCCTTCCTCACTGCAAGCATGCCATACAAGGGCGCCTCATAGGCACCTGCCAGTTCGCCCGTCACCATTTCGGCGGCGCGTCCGTTGTGGCGAAAAATCGGAAATGACGCTCTCTCTGTGGCCACATGCACGACATCGCCAAGTTCCACCACGCCGCGATCACCAGGGAGAACATTTGCCGGAATCGGCGTGGTCAGGAACCTTTCATTCAGCACTCGGTCGCTTTTTGGCAGTTCGAGCCGGATGGGGATCGGTTGGCGGCCACCGCCGCGATGCGAATAGCCGACGGTTTTGCCATTGCTGAGGATCGAGAGCGTATCGAAGACATCGCTTTCCTCGACATGGAAGAACTCGGCGTCGTCGGTCGAGATCGTTGCGCGCAGGCGTCTTGCCGGCGTTCCATAGGAATTGTCCACATCGACGATGAACGGCACGGAATGAAACGCCGCCTCGACCTTTGCCGCAACCTTTCGGCGCGTGTCGCCGTCCGGGCCATAGATCTCGGCAAGCAGTGTCGCGATCACCGGCGGCCCCGGCGGAGGTTCAACTACCTTGAGGCTGGTGCCTGCCGGCGTGGCGACTTTGGTCAGGCGACTTCTGATCGCGATGGCAAGCTCATGACTTGTTCGGGAGCGCTCGGCCTTCGGCAGCAGTTCGATGCCGACTTCTGCTTGTTCCGGGCCGGTCCGAAGATAGTAGTGGCGCACAAGGCCGTTGAAATTGAAAGGTGCCGCGGTTCCTGCGTAGGTTTGTGCCGATAAGACGTCGGGAAGTTCCATCGCCATGCGTGCGATCGATTGGGCGGTCGCATCTGTTGCTTCGACGGACGAGCCCTCCGGTAAATCGATCATCACAGAGAGCTCCGATTTGTTATCGAACGGCAGGAGCTTGACCGTGACGTTTTCGGTGTAAAAGAGGGCAAGCGAACCAAGCGTCAGCAAGCCAACAATGCTCAGAAATATCCAGCTCGTCGTCTTGGAGGCGAGCAGCGGGCGAGCGACAAGGGTGTAGAGACGGCCGACCATCCCGCCTTGGGTGTGAGACTGGCCAACATGACCACCCTTATCTCTACCGGCGGCCCTCAGCATCAACCACGGTGTCACGATAACGGCGATGAAGAACGAAAAAATCATCGCCGCCGATGCATTGGCCGGAATGGGACTCATGTAAGGACCCATCATGCCTGAGACGAACAGCATCGGCAGGAGCGCCGTCACCACCGTCAATGTGGCGATGATCGTTGGATTTCCCACTTCCGCAACCGCTTCTATCGCTGCTTGCCTTCGGCTGCGGTCGTCTCCCATTCCCCAGTGGCGCGCTATGTTCTCGATAATGACGATAGCGTCATCGACAAGAATGCCGATCGAAAATATCAGCGCGAACAGCGACACGCGATTGAGCGTATATCCCATCAGTTTCGATGCAAAAAGCGTGAGCAGGATGGTAACCGGAATAACGACCGCAACCACCAGAGCCTCCCGCCATCCAATGGCAAGGCCGACGAGCACGATGATCGATACGGTCGCCAAGCCAAGATGCAGCAGCAATTCATTCGCCTTATCGTTTGCTGTCTCTCCGTAGTTGCGCGTTATCTGCAGAGTCATACTGCTGGGGATGAGCCTACCCTTGAGGGCCTCGACGCGTGCCAATACGGATTGTGAAACGGTAACGGCATTTGACCCCGATCGTTTTGCGATCGCGATCGTGACGGCGGGCAGGCGGATAATCTGCTTGTCGGCGTGCATGAGGCTTGCCGAAATCGTTTCAGCGCTATCTGAGGCGAAAGCAATATTGGCGACATCGCGCACGTAAACAGGACGGCCGTCGCGTGAGGTCAGCAGCAGGTTGCCGATTTCAGCGGTGGTGCCCAGCGTTTCTCCGGCAACAAGGCCGATCTGTTCGCCCTGGTCGCGAATTTGCCCTGCGGGAAACGCGCGGTTCGCACCCCCGACTTTCGCGGCCAGTTGTTGAAGTGTTATGCCATAAAGGGCGAGCTTGGCCGGGTCGGGCGCGACCCGGATGATCTCGTCGGATTCACCAACGAGATAGCTCAGGCCGACGTTGTCCACCTTCGACAGCTGGGTTCTAAGCTCGCGTGCGACACGCGTCAGGTCGTTGCCCGTAACGCGGCCGGCCTCATCCATCTTCGGCGTCAGTGTCAGCGAGAGAATGGCGACATCGTCGATGCTCCGGCCAACGATCAATGGTGCGGGGATTCCGACCGGAATCTTGTCAATATTCGCTTGGACCTTCTCATGGACCCGTAGAAGGGATGTGTCGGCGGGCGTTCCGACGACAAACCGCGCCGTGACGAGAACCTGATCGTCATTCGTCTGGGAATAGACGTGTTCGACGCCATTAATTCCTTTGACGATGGTCTCGAGCGGTTCGGTGATAAGCTTGGCGGCGTCTTCTGCTTTCAGTCCGTCGGCGCGAACATGAATGTCGACCATCGGAACCGAGATCTGTGGCTCCTCTTCGCGCGGAAGCGTCAAGAGCGCGATCACGCCGAAGGCCAGAGCCGCCAGAAGCAAGAGCGGGGTTAGCGCGGAAGCGATGAATGAGCGGGTCAGGCGCCCCGCAATACCCAGAGAGGATTCATCAGGTATCATGGGATGACAACCTTGTCGCCCTGAGCAAGGCCGGTGAGTATTTCTATGAAGTGGCCGTCTGGACGTTCAATGTGTTCGCCAGGCAAGACGGCTCGTTCGACCTCGGCAGCGCCGTCATCGACTTTGACGAAGTCCAGTCCAGAATGCGTGGAAACCGCGGTCTCCGGTACCAGCAGCGCCGTTCGTTCACCGACTGGAACCTCGACGAGAACGCGAGCATTAACGAAAGGCGTATCGAGCTGATCGGTCTCGACGTCGGCGATCACACGCCCATTGTTTATCTGCGGATAGATCTTCGCCAGTCGTCCGGACAACTGCTTGCCGTTGACGCTGATCTTTATTGTAGCGTTCTCCGTCAGAAACGCGGCATGGCGCTCAGGGATGGCCAGCCGCAGGAAGAGGCCTCCACCGCCGACCGTCGACACCGTTTCACCCGCCATAATGACAGCCCCCTTGGTGACCGGGACGGTCAGTATTCTTCCCTCGCTCGGGGCATCGACTTCGCCCTCTGACTGCTGTTGTACGATCACCGAGCGTTGGGCTTCTGAAGAGATGATCTGGTTTTGGGTGACGGCAACCTGCGTGCGCATTGCATCGAGCTGCTGAGCCGTCGTCACACCCCTTAGAACCAAAGTTTCCGCACGCGAAAGATCCGCTTGCGCCGTCGACAATTGCGACTGCAATGCATTGATCTGCGCATCCATGGCGGCAATCTGGAACGCAAGCTTTTCGTCATGAACGACGGCGATCTTCTGGCCTGACCTGACGGTGTCTCCTTCGGATACGTTCAGTTCGACGATCGTGCCGCCAATGCGCGCGCGGGCAGCGATGGTGTCACGCGCCTCTATCGTACCATAGACGGCTTTCCATTCGGTGATGGCGGTTGGCTGCAATGTCAGTGTCGCAGCAGCGGCGGGACCGGAACAGACGAGTCCCGCCAACAGATAGATTAGGCGCATGGTTTTATATTCCTAGAAGGCCGTGCCTGGCTTGATGCCGAGCTTGCGAAAGGCGATTGCCGCTGGACAGAAGCCGGTGAAGGCCGACTGCAGCATGTTGGCCCCGACAAAGACCGTCAGCCATACAAAATACGGCGACACCCAAACCGTCAGCGCCACCGACAACAGCACCATTGCGCCAGCGAAGGCGAGAACAGATCTATCTATTGTCATTTCCATCACTCCGATTATGAGACACGATCGCTATTTCGGCGCAGTCGTCTTGGTCTCTTCGATGTTGATTGCTTTCAGTTTTTCGATTCCAAGCGCCTGAAGTGCCAGCCGCTCGTAGATTGGCTCGGCAGTGCCCGTGCGCATCTTGTGCAGATAGTATTTTTCGAACCCGACCTTGGCCGCATGAACCCATGCGCCGCTTGAAGACCAATTGACATTTCGCGGCGGTATTTGCGGCTTGGCGACGAATGCCACCCCAGTATCGCCGAAGTCTGCGAGGCACACCGCATTCCACGTTGCCTGAGCATCCGGTGTCTCGTTCTTCAGCAGGCGGGCAATATTGCGCACGGTTGCCGTAACCATCGATTCGATCATGAAGCCGGTCTTGGGAACGCCGACCGGAACGGCTGTGGGGCCGATGGGCGGTATGGCCACACAAACGCCGACCGCAAAGATCTCGGGAAATGCCGGGCTGCGCTGATGTTTGTCGATGATGACGAAGCCGCGTGGATTGGTCAGGCCGGCCGTTCCGCGGATAGCCTCCACGCCCCGGAAGGCAGGAAGAAGCATTGTAAAGCTGCTCTGAATGTCGTGAGCGCGCAGTACCGTTCCGTCTTCAGCCAGCTCGGAAACCGAGATCTTGTCATCTCCGATCTTTTCGACCCGCGCATTGCAGATCCACTTGATATGGTGCTGACGCAACTGGCCTTCGAGAAGACCTTTCGTATCACCAACGCCATCAAGTCCGAGATGGCCGATATAGGGTTCCGACGTGATGTAGGTCATTGGCACGCGGTCACGGACTTTTGCATCGCGCAGAACCTTGTCGAGGATGAATGCGAATTCATAGGCAGGCCCGAAACAGGAGGCGCCCTGGACGGCACCAATGACAACGGGACCTGGATTGTCGATCAGCGCCTCGACCGCCTTTTTTGTTTCAAGAGCGTGGCTGATCTGGCAAATCGAATGCGTATTGGCCGCGGGACCAAATCCCTCGATCTCGTCGAATGCCAAGTCTGGGCCTGTTGCTATGACGAGATAATCGTAGGAAACCGACGAGCCGTCGGCCAACTCGATCCGCCGCTCGGTCGGGTGCAGGCGGCTCGCTCCTTGCGGATGGAATTTGATGTTATGGCTTCTGAAAACGGAAACAAGATCGACTTCAACAGAAGATTGATCTCGCCAGCCGACGGCGACCCATGGATTTGATGGCACGAAGCTGAACGTTTCGCCTTTGCCGATGACGGAAACTACATGTTCCGTGCCGAGCTGATCGCGCAGTTGATAGGCTGCGATGGTTCCTCCCAATCCAGCTCCCAAGACAACGATGTTGGCCATGTTTTCCTCCGATTTTATCTGAGCTTAAGCTCATGGCGTTGATCGACCTTGATGCGGATCAAATCGGCAAGGGGTTTATTCGGGCGCGGCGGCTGCGAACTGGTCATAAGCTCTCAGGGCATCCGCGGCATACATCAACGCCGGTCCGCCACCCATGTAGACACACATCGCCATCACCTCGGCGATCTCCACGCGGGTAGCGCCGAGCTGTTGCAATGCTTTGGCATGAAATGCGATGCAACCGTCACAGCGCTGGGTGACGCCTATCGCAAGCGCGATCAATTCCTTCGTCTTCTGATCGACGGCGCCGCCCATGGTTGCGGCTTTCGAGAGCGCGTGGAAGCCCTGCATGGCGTCTGGACAGATTTTGCGAATTTCAGCCGTGTAAGCCGATATGTCCTGTGTTAATTGCCGGTAGTCGTTCGACATCGCGTTGTCCTCAATTCTGATCGTAAATTCATATTAATCTGATATCATAAAAATATGAATTGTTAAGAGGGTAAAATGAACCTAGCGCAGGCCATGGAAAAGAAAGCCGGCAAGGCCACCGCTTTTCTCAGCGGTTTGGCCAACGAACATCGGTTGCTGGTGCTTTGCCAGCTGCTGCAAGGCGAACGAAACGTTACCTCGCTGATCGAGGCGACCAATATTCCGCAGACCTCGATGTCTCAGCATCTGGCGAAGTTGAAAAAGGAGGGGATCGTGGATTTTCGGCGGGATCACCGCGCGCTTTACTATTTCATCAAGGATCCGGCCGTCATCGAGATCTTGAAGGTGCTCTACGAACGGTTCTGTCGGTAGATTTCAGGCGAAACGCGATGGCACGACAAGTCCGCAGCTGTTGCCATACAGCCCTGTCGACGGGGCATGACCATCGGGATGCAGCTGCTTTTGGGAGGCGCTGGCCATGGATGCAGACTGACCGGAGCTACCAAACGCTAATTTTGCACGAGCAAGGCTGGCAAGAGATTGGCGCGAGCCGAATAATGCGGCTGGCCGACCAGATGGAAGGTTACAAGCGCATATACAAGGATCGCACCAGCGATAATTGTTAAGCCAACCAGCGGCGATCTTGGCTGCGGGTAGGCGGTTGTATGCTGTGTCGGAAGTGTCTCAGGGGCGAAGTGGCGACGCCGATCACCCATCGAGGCTGCCATCAATGGCAAAGGTAGCGACAGCTCCTTTTCAAGGCGCTCATGTCTCCTCAGATGCCCGCTGCGTTCTGCGGCAGATTTGAATGGAAGAACGTTGCTCATGTCTCATCCACGGCGTCCTATTTGGCCGTCTCCTCACGACAACCTTTATAACCCTAACCCACTTGTTTGGGAATGGTTTCGAATCGCCGGAGCCGATCCACAGCGATCGGAGGACATGCCTGCTTGATAAAACGCGGTCGCCCTCGTGCGAGGGGGCGAATTATGGACGCATCCAAAATGTCGGCGGCGCATCCTTCAAATGCCCAGCGGTTGTGTGAACAATCTATCCGCACGTCCAGTTCCGCATCTGCCAACGCTTTATTCCCGAGAAGCAGCGAGCCAAAATCTTAAATAAGCGCACTTGCGATAGCTTATGAAGAGACGTGACAATATGAAAAATGTCACGTCTCTTGCTGCGTCGGTCGCAGGTTGCAAAAACTAATCCGACGCCCATGAGGCGCTACTAGCCGATACCGGGCTCATCGGCATCGACCCAAGAATGTTGGCCGCAGCAAGAGCGAATTCTTCACTGGCGCTGGCCATGAATCCATCGACCATCTTCCCTCTTCCAGAATCATAGCGAAGAGGTTCGCCGTCCGGTTGCAAGACTGCACCGCCCACGGCACTGATCAAAGCCTGACCGGCTGCGCAATCCCATATCATCGTCGGCGACAAACGTGGATAGATGTCGTTTGGCAGTTAACCGTGAGATTGCCGCAGTTGTTTTCCCGTTTGGCACTTAATTTGAGATTCTATCGGCCGAGAATCTCAGATTAAGTGCAAAAATCCAAGATGGAATCTCAAATTAAGTGCCAAGTCTCAAATTAAGTGCCAGGCTATCTTGTTGAAACTGTTAGGGGCGGAATCTTACGGTTAAATGCAAAACGACATCCGCCTTGTAAATGCCGATGTCGATGTCCTCGGAGAAACGCTGGATCAGGCCATATGCTTTGCTGAGGCTGGTGCCGCCCTTGAAATAGAGGCCGATCGCATCGTCCTTCCGTCGGTTGAACAGGAAGTCGAGCGCCCAGCAGACGTAGAGATCCTTCTCGATATTCTCGGCCCGCGTCTCAAGATCGGACGCAGCGGAGGAGAACAGCGCTCTCTGCTCGTCCGCGCTTGAGCGAAGGACGTCAATGAAGCTCTGGCGCATGTTCATCCTTCCCATCCTGGTCCGTTGGAGTGTCTTCATCCACCGGGGGCCGCGGGTTGCGTGTTATCGTTTCTATCGCCTGGTACATCCAGGCAGGGATGGCGTGGATGTTTTCGCGCAGATCCTCGACGATCGGCTGCCTGTGCGGGCTTCGTGCTAGGTAACGGACGATACCATCGACGACAGTCTCCAGATTGGATCGCTCATCGCGAAACCAGTGGAGGGCCTGGATCACTCGCATCGCCGGCCGGCCGGCCCAAAAGGCGGTCTTTGCCGAAATGCGCTTGAAGTCCAAGATATAGATGACCGGCTTTGTGGCCTTTGCGTCGCCGGCATTGGCCTCGATCTCGATGGTTCGTGGGTACGTGTCCGCATAGATCGTGGACCGGGCCGGAACGGCCGTCGTCAGGCCAAGATCGTTGGCCGCCGTCATCCCGTCGACGCAAACACGAAGCTTGTCGCGCCGTGCGATCGCATCGATAAATGAGACGCGTGGCGGGAACACCATCTTGCCGGTCAGCTGGCTGATATCCGGCTTGTCATAGAGACCGCGATGAGGGCGTCGGATGTCGCCGCGGCTGGTGAGCCTCTGCAGCGCCTTTTCGACGGCGTTTGGTGTTGCGATATCGAGGAAATCGGCACGCGACCAAACGCCCGAAGGTGCCGCGTCGGCAATCCGTTGGTGAATGCGTTCGAGAGTGTTAGATGTGGGATCCGGCATGGCTGTCCTATCTTCTGACCGAAGATTATATACAAACGTTGGTCACTAGCAATCGATATACTCGCACTGACCAATAATTATATCTAAATATTGGTCAGTTGACTGAATGCAGAATTCGGCTAAAGGGTGTGTTGCTCCCAATCGCTGCACACACCGGAGAGAACGAGGCCTCCACAGTCGGGTGTAACGTCGCCCTGTCGGGCCGGGCTGTTGGCTACGCAGAAGCCTCGGCGCGCGAGTCTTCTCCTCACCAGAGCGTGAGGCTCTGGGCGAAGAAATTCGGCCGGCATTTCGCCAATGATATCCGGAAACGGTCGGCTGGCAGGCTCGGCGACAAATGGCACCTCGACGAGGTTGTCATCTATCATCAACTCGAAGCGCAGCACCTCTTCATCAATCTGTGATGTCCAGGCAGGGACTCAAGCCGAATACCTATCTTTCATATTCCTCGCCACGACATTCCATCCGTCCACCATCGCGAACTGCGGGCAGCTGCCATGAATGCGTGGTGCCAAATCGGGTGCCTTCACGCCGCCTGAGGAAAAGCGCCAATCCAAGATCTTGTCTTCGTCGTGTTAAGTTTACGATGCCCTTCGTGATGAAGCCAGGGTTCAAGGGCATCTGGCGCGTGATCGAGACCACCCGGAAGCTTTGGGTGCAGAAGGATTGAGGCCGTAAGCTTGGTCTACAAAGCCGATCCGGTAATGATGTCATCAAACGAAGCGCGGAAAGCTCGTCGCATCCGGGGCATTGGCCCAACTCTGCAGCGTCTGGCCGCCGTCTATCAGCCAGTCGACACCCGTGATGTGACGAGCGTCGTCAGAGGCGAGGAAGGCGACGGCGGCGGCGACGTCTTCCGGCTGGCCGATACGGCGTAGCGGGATGCGGTCGGCGAAGTGGCGGATCCCCGCCTGGTAGGTGGCTTCATCCTCTGCCGGCACGCCGAGCCGAGTTTCGATAACGCCGGGGCAGATGGCGTTGACGCGGATCCCATAGGGGGCGGCGTCGAGCGCGGCGATGCGCGTCAGTCCGACCACGCCATGCTTGGTGGCAGCATAGCCCGCGCCGCCAGCAAGCACGTCCCAACCGGCCATGGAGGAGCCCATGTTGACCACCGCGCCCTGAACCTTGCCTTCGATCATGGCAGCGAGCGTGGCACGCAGCACGTAGAAGATTCCGTTCAAATTGATGTCGACGATACGATGCCAGTCGTCGATCGGGAGCTGATGGATGGGAGCAACGGTGCCGGAAATGCCTGCATTGTTGAACAACACGTCGATCCGGCCGAAATGGCGTGCGACGTCCTTCACCATAGTCTCGGCAGCGGCCGGAGAGGCGACATCGACAGGGAAGGCTTTTGCCCGCGTGCCGAACTCGCCAGCCAAGGCTTCGGCCCGCTCCGCGTTCAGATCCGTGATCGCTACCAGAGCGCCTTCGGCGATGAAGCGGCGCGCAGCCGCCGTACCGATGACGCCCGCCGCTCCAGTGACGAGCACGACCTTGTCGTTGAACCGCATCGTTATTTCCTCTCTATTGTTGTCGTCCGTCTCTGCGAAGACGGCCGTCCATTTGGAAAAGTCGCCAGCCAGTTTGCACCCGGCCAATCTTTATTCTGTAAGTTCTCCTGCCTTCAGCGTTTGCCTATTTCAGCCAAGGTCTTCAGGCCGTAGCGCCCAATCATGCTTCACTGGTGTGGGATAATCGCGCCATGAAAAATGCGGCGCAAAGCCGAGCGCTTGCCGTGCCGCGTTTGTGTCGATGAACGCGGCCGTCCCATCCAGCGGCGTCCTGATCGGTGTGTCGGGATAGGCCTCGGCCGCCAGTTCGGCGCTTGGTCGTTCCATGTAACTGTCGGCGGCGCTGAGGAAGAGGCGCAGATGTCCCTCGACGGGCCGCTCCACCGCCGCCACGAAGGCCGCCGCCGCATCGCGGGCGTCGAGATAGGCCCAAAGGTCGCGCGCGGCTTCCGCCTGCCGGCGGCGCGGGCCGACAGATGCGTGGAAAGTCTCGGGCGTCTGGATCCAGGGCATGCGCAGGCTGACGGCGGAAAAGACACCACGCCTAGCCGCCGCCTCCACCATTTCCTCGCCCAGCCATTTTGTGACGGCATAGACGTCCTGCGCCCCCGGCGGATGGCCTTCGTCGACGGGCAGATAGGGCGGCACGACTGCCTTCTCGAAGAAGGGATAGCCGAGCACGCTGAAGGACGAGGCGTAGACGAAACGGGGGATACGCGACAGCCGCGCGGCCTCTACCGCCGCATACATGGCGGCCATATTGATGCGGAAGACATCCGCCGCCGCCCGGCCTGTCGGCCTCGGAATGGCGGCGATATGGACGAGTGCGTCCATCCCCATTGCAAGCTCTGTCACCACGGCCAGCGCGTCCGCTTCGCCGGTGACATGCGTCCATGCCGCGTTCTCCCGCGGTGGAGCAAGGTCAAGCCCGGTGACGGCATGACCGGCCTGAACCAGCGCCTCGGCTACGTGCCGGCCGAGAAGACCGCTCGATCCGGTGACGAGGATACGGCTCACGCGCCGGCTCCTTCAGCGGTAAGGGCTTTGACAGGAAGCGCCTCGATGATGCGGGCGGCGAGCTCAAGGTCGTCCAGACCGCCCTGTAGCGGCGTGAGCGGCGTGGCCTTTCCCGCGATGCAGGCGATAAAATGCTGCCATTGCTTGCGAAAGGCCGTGTCGGGCGTGCTGGACAGGCTGCGCTCGCTCGGGTTCTGGCCTGCTGCCTCGCGCAGGCGCACGGTGGCCGCCGCATTGCGCACGTAGGGGTTTTGGAATTCGATGCGCATCTCGTCGGTCTCCCCGTGGACGGTCATCCACTCGTCCCACCATTCATATTGCGCGCCGAAGGCAATTTCCAGAAGAGCGGGCACGTGGTCCGGGAAGCCGAGCACGGCCAGAAGATGCGTCGGCCCGACGGCCTGGGCATAATCCACCCGCTCGGCCACGCCGAAAGCGCCGCGCAATACGGCGAGATCATGACTGCCAAGCATCAGCAGCGTCATGTAGAGATCGTGATAGGCAGCGTGGTTGTCGCCCAGTGCTTCGGTGACGCGAGCTGCGACCTCGGCCTGGGTACTTTTGAGGAGCGCCGGATCGACGTCGGTGCCGCGTATCTGTGTATAAAGCTGCTGGTAGCGATCGAAGCGGCCGGCGAAGTCGTGGACCTGGATCATCTTCGGCCGGCCGATGCGGGCAAGCTGTTCGAGACCCAAGCGATAGCCCGGATCGTAGAGCTTCATATAGCCGATGATTGCGACAAGACCACTCGCCTCGGCTGCCGCAACCAGCGGTCGGGCTTCCTCTGCCGTGAAGGCCAGAGGCTTTTCGACGATGAAATGTTTGCCGGCTTCGATGGCAGCAGTGACAACCGGACCATGATCGAACGTGCAGATGACGACCGCATCGACGGCCGGGTCGGCGAGAAGGTCGTGATAGTCGCGATAGCGGGTTGTTACGGCGTATTGCGCGCCCAGTGCGTCGAGCACAGTCTCCGACAGATCGCACAGCGCGGCGATCTTCAACTCCGGTAGTTCGTGGATGATCGGCAGGTGCATAAGCTGGGCGATTTCGCCGCAGCCGATGACGCCAATGCCGATCGGCGCGCGGATGATGGTTTGGCTCATGGAGAAGGGCTCCGTCTCATGCTTTCACCGCGCCGGCCGTCAGTCCGGCGACGAACTGCCGCTGCATCAGCACAAAGACGACGATCACCGGCAGGGTCGTGATCGTCAGCGCCGCAAAATAGAGGTTCCACATCGAGCCGTATTGCTGGAAGAAGGCGACAAGGCCGAGCGGAATGGTCTGCACCGCCGGATCGCGCAACAGCAGGAAGGCGAGGAAGAAATCGTTCCAGATCTCGATGAAGCCGAAGATGGTGACGAGCGCCATCCCTGGGCGCACCAGGGGCAGCATGATCAGCCATAGGATCTGAAACCGGCTCGCTCCATCCATGCGGGCGGCGTCTTCGAGCTCCATCGGCAGGGACAGGAAGAAGCTGCGCAGGATGAAGATCGAGAGCGGCAGGTTGGCCGCCGCATGAATCAGCGCGATGCCAAGCCGGCTGTTGATGAGGCCGAGATCGCGCGCGGTCATGAACAGCGGAATGGCCATGACCTGCGGCGGCACCAGCATGGCGGCAACGACCAGGGCCAGAACAAAGTTGCGCCCGCGAAAGGCAAGCCGCGAAAGCGCATAGGCCGCTGGTGTTGCGGATGCGACAAGCAGCGCCAAGGCGGTGGCGGTCACGACGGCGCTGTTGACGATGCGCGCACCCATGCCGGAGCCTCGCCAGGCTTCGACATAGTTTTGCCAGACGAAGCCTGAGGGTGGTCCCCAGATATTGGCGAGGATTTCGTCCTTGGTCTTCAGCGAGCCGAAGAGCACCCAGGCAAGCGGATAGAGCGTTTCCACAAGCACAAATGCGAGCAGTGCATAGACGAGGATGAGTTCACCCAACGAGCGGCCGTCGACGCGATCCTGCCACCAGCTCCGGCTGGAGGATCGTCTATTCTTGCGGCCCGCGGCAAGCGGAAGGGGAGAGCGGAGTGTCATACTCATAGATCCACCTTCGAGCGGCGCATAAGGCCGAGAAGCGCCACGCAGGCGAGAGCGACGATGAGGAACAGAGCATAGCCCATGGCGCTGGCATAACCCATATTGCCGTCCTGGAAAGCGGTCTTGACCATCAGCGTCATGACGACCTCTGTTGCGTGGTTCGGGCCGCCTTGGGTCAACACTTGCACGATATCGAAATTGCGCACGAAAGCGCCCGAGAGGCCAAGGATGACATTGATCAGAACAACCGGCATCATCAGGGGCAGTGTCACATGGCGAAATCGGGCAACCGGCCCGGCGCCGTCGAGGCGGGCGGCCTCGTAGAGATCTTGCGGGATCGTCTGCAGGCCGGCGAGATAGATCACGGCATGAAAGCCCAGCCATTTCCAGATGTCGACGGCGATGATGGAATAAAGTGCGATATGAGCGTCGCCCAGCCACGATTGTTGCAAGCCTGACAGGCCGAGAAGGTCGAGCGCGGCGTTCAGAAGGCCGAAGACCGGATTGTAGATCCAGGACCAGAGCAGCCCGGTGGCGGCAAAGGAGAGGGTCACGGGAATGAAGACCGCCGCACGGATCGGTCCGCGCAGGAACAGCGCCCGGTCGAGCAGCATTGCAAGCCCAAGGCCGAGCAAATTCTTGAAGATCAGGATCGCGACCACGAAAATCAGGTTGTTCTCCAGCGCGCCGAGGAACAGGCTGTCGCGCAGGAGCTTGAGGTAATTGCCGGCGCCGATGAACACCGGCGGGGAAAACCCGTCCCAGCGCGTCAAGCTGATCCATAGGCCCCGGGCGAAAGGCCAGAGAAAGAATAGCGAGAAGAGCACGGCCGCTGGCGCCAGCATCAGCGTCGCCACCATGCCGTCACCGTCGAGCCGGATGCGTCTTTTCGCCGTCACAGCCATCTCGCTCGTCCCTTCAGGCCTTGGTGGGGTTAAGCGTGAGGCCGAGCGTGCCGGTCAGATAGGCGATGCTTTCGCGCGCGCTCTGCTCCGCCGTCTTCTGCGAGGCGTCGAGTTCGACGAGGGCGAGCCCTTCGTAGTCGGCGTCGAGAAGGACATCGACGAGGCCGGGCAGATCGACCACCCCGGCGCCGAGTTCGCAGAAAGCGGCGTAGCGTTCCGGCCCGACCAGGCTGTCGTCCACCTTGGTGTCCTTCAAATGCATGTAGCGCACCGCCGAGATGTAGGTCTTCAGCGCAGCCACCGGATCGGAATGAGTCTGGGCGAGGTGGGCGGGATCGATGCACAGTCCAGCATGGTGGGTGTCGAGTTCGTCCATCATCCGGTCGAGCTGGTCTCGACGTTCGATGAACGTGTCGAGATGTGGATGGTAGACGGTAGCAATGCCAAGATCGGCCGTGCGGCGGCCGATATCCTCAAGCGCCCGGCAGAAGACTTTGTAGTCTTCTTTGCCATGCCTGCTGCCGGAGGCCTCCGAGGGGCCGCCGCCGAGGACGAGGACTGGTGCGCCGAAGCCTTTGAGCAGACGGGCAAGCGAAATGAGGCAGCCGCGTTCATACTCCCACAGCACCGGATTGACGAAGGTGGCGTTGACGTAGAGCGAGGAGAGACGGATGCCGAGATCGCTTTGTGCCTCGGACAACAGCGCATAGCGGCGCAGGATATCAGTATCCGTCGTCACGCCTGATGGTGCGAGATCGCCGAGTTGCATGTATTTGCGGGCGAACTGGTCGGAGAGGCTGGTGAAAGCGAGGATCTCGAACCAGCCGAAGCCTTCGCCGGCGAGAAATTCCAGCGCGGGACGCAGAGGCTGGCCGGTGAGATCCCAGCTGTTGAGGTGGTAACCGATCGAGAAACGCTGTCGGGCGGAACGGGTCATAGGCTCTTCTTTCTTCTTCTGCCGCGTTTTCTTGCGGCCGATACGGGGATGCGAGAGCATTGCTCGGGGCGTCCGCCGGCACGGAGAGTCATGCCGGCGGACGAGGCAAGCCATGGCGGCGGATCAGGGGTTGGGAGGGCCTTTTCACCCGCCGCCGGACTTACCGAAATTGGCAATCAATCCTTCGGTGGCCAGTTGCCGTCGTCGACCAGGGTCTTGAAAGCGGCCCGAACGCTTTTTGCGGCATCTTCGGGCGTCGCCGTGCCGCCGACGACGCCGGCGATCCCGGAAGCCACGGCCGTCGTCACCTCGCTCGGCCAGATCCAGTCGAGGAACTTGATCGTATTGGGGAAGGTGGTGGCGCGCAGATCCTTGGCATAGGCCTCATCCACGCCGTCCACGCCCTTGATCGAGGTGGCGATCGGCTGGTCGGCGGCGAGGTAGATCTTCGCGACCTCGGGCTTGGTCAGATAGGCGATGAAATCGAGCGCAGGCTTGACCTTTTCTTCCGGGATGGAGGCCGAAAGACACATGCCGTTGTCAGCGCCTCCGCCATGCTTCGGATCACCCTTGGTGCCAGGCATCTTGGGGAAGGGGAAGACACCCCAGGCAAAGCCCTTGACGTTCTCCTTGAGCGAGGGGATTTCCCAGGTGCCGCCGTAATACATGGCGCTCTTGCCACTGGCAAAGGCGGCCCGCATGCCTTCCATGTCGACCGATAGCGAATCCTTCGACAGGATGCCATCGTCCACCCATTGCTTGACCAGGCGGAAGGCTTCGACACTCGCTGCGTCGTCGAAAGGCTCCTTGCCTTCGAGTTGCGACTGGGTA
This sequence comes from Martinezella rhizogenes, assembly GCF_000799715.1. Classification (GTDB taxonomy): domain Bacteria; phylum Pseudomonadota; class Alphaproteobacteria; order Rhizobiales; family Rhizobiaceae; genus Rhizobium; species Rhizobium rhizogenes_C. The sequence goes on along the minus strand of NZ_JUHG01000015.1, from coordinate 428,326 downwards.
AGGCCGACCGGGTCGCCGCTCGACTGGGATATGGTTTCGAAGAACCACATGGGCCACATGACCGCATTCGCGCCCTGGTGCAGAAGCGGAATTACGCCGGCCTGTTTCAACTTCGGTACGGCGACCTTTAGGTCTTCATAGGTCGGCGGCGTGGGGATACCGAGTTTCTTGAAGAGATCGGCATTGTAGAAGATCGTCGAGGTCGAGAGCGAACTGATCGGCACGCCGTAGAGCTTGCCGTTGATGGTGAAAGCGCCAAAGCTTGCCTGGTCGACATTGCCAGCGAAGGGCTTCGCCTCCTCCTCGGTGATCGGGCGAAGGAGGCCGCGACGCACATAGGCGCCATTCACCCAGAAGGCGGAGCAGGCAACGAGGTCCATCTCCTGGCTGGAGAGCTTGGCGGTCATCATCCGCTGCAGAGAGCCGGATTGTGGCCCCTGTGCATCCCATTCCACGGCGGAGACTTCGGGATGGGCTTTAAGAAAACCGGAGACCACTTCCTCGCGGATGCGAGTCTGTACCTCAGGCTGTTCGCGTGGTGCGAGGACGTCGAGCGACGAACCGCCGAAGACCTTGAGCGTGATGCCATCGGCTTCCGCCGCGATCGGCAGAAAAGCGACGGAGAGCCCGAGCGCGATCGCCAGCAGACGGTTTGCCCATGTGATGCGTGGGCGTTGAGGTATGCAATGGGAGACAGGCAAAGAATCAGGCATGACGGAACCCCTCTTTGTGCTTGCGTTCGACGCGTGGCGTCGCGACCATATCGTTGATGGTCATATGAGTAAGGATCAAGGATTATCGCTTGTCAAGTGAATTGAAACGTGAAGTGATGATGCCTGAAACATCACCAGGAATGCCAGAAAATCGGCAAAATTAGCCAAATTCATAGAGGTGGTGGAGAAAGTTCTTGACTTTGCGTGCCTTCACTTGCTTGTTTGATCATCAAGTAAATTGTTGCGCTATTCCACCTTCGCGAACAGGAAGCCGACCATGCCGCTCGACGTCTTTTCTGCTCATCTCAATCAACATGAGGTCCGCCTGAACCCCAAGCGTGCAGCGTTGCTGGTGATCGACATGATCAACGAGTTCTGCAAGCCTGGCGGCAAGATGGTGCTGCCGGGCTATGAGGCGCTCTTGCCGGCGCAGGTGGCGCTGATTACGGCGGCGCGCGCGGCGGGTGCGCCGGTCATTTGGATACATGACGCCCATCGTCCGGGCATGCGCCATGAGCGCGAATGGGCCAAACGCACGCCACATAGCCTGGAAAACACCTGGGCCACCGAGATCATCGAGGATCTGGGCGCACGGGCGGACGAGATACACGTCATCAAACGGCGCTATTCCGCCTTTTTCCAGACGGATCTGGATCTGACCCTGAAAGACATGCAGATCGACCAACTCGTCGTCTTCGGTGTCGTCACGAATATCTGCGTACGCTCGACGGTGCATGACGCCTTTTTCAACGGCTATGAAGTCGTTGTGCCGGCAGATGCCTGTGCCGCGACCGGTTCGCGCGAGCAGGAAAGCTCGCTCTACGATATCGCCACGCATTTCGGGGTCGTATCAGATGCGGAAAGTGTGGTTGCCTCGCTCAACCGTGGAGCGGCAATCAGCAATATGATTGCGGCTTGATTGAGTGGAGAATACCCTTTCTCATGGACATGAAACAGGACGGCTGGCGGCACCGCCGGACGTAGGCAGCCGAACGGAACCGGATTTGAGCAAACTCGATACGATGAACCAGATCTCCACGGAAAGCGGCGCGAAAACGGCAGTTGAAGCGCCGGCACTTGGACATGAGGAGATCCTTGCCTATTATGCACGCACCGGTTATGCGCTCGAACATCATCCGGCTCATCTCCTTCGCCGGGCGCATCAGCGTGCCACCGCCTGCTTCCAGGAGATCATGCCGGTTGGCGATCTGACACCCACCCAGCACGCGGCACTGGCAACCCTTCTGAAGCATGGCGAGCTGTCGCAGAACTATCTCGGTCGCATGACCCAGATGGATCCCTCAACGATCAGCCTTGTTGTCAAGGCGTTGATGAAACGGGGACTTATCGCGCGCAAGCGATCCGATACCGATCAACGCATGACCATGATCACCCTGACGAATGCGGGCGTTCAGTTCACGCTCCCCTTGCTGGATCTGAGCATGGAAGTCGCGCGCCGGCTGCTTTCGCCGTTGACGCCTGGAGAGCAGGCGACGCTCCTCGATCTTTTGAATCGCATCGGCGGATCGGAGACGACAGAGTAGAGGGGCGCCGTTGCGGCATGCTCCGGCAGCGCCGGCAACCTTGCCCTGTCCGGCGCTAAAGCATGCCGGTGAAGAAAATCTTGATACGCTTAAAGGCGTATCGGCCCGATAAACAGTGAGGAACGCATAACGGCCCGCACGGCTGCTCTGCCGTGCGATGGAAGAGGCGCGTCCAAATCGTCGGGCAAATCGAAAATATTGCCACGGACCAAGTCCGGAAATCAGACCGAAGGACTACATGATGCCGCATTCTTCCAACCCAGCCGGCGGCCCCGACCGCCTCGTCATCCGCAATCTCGGCCTCGTGCTGACGGGCGATCTTGCGGCTCCGATCGCCAAGGCCGATGCGATCCTCGTGGAGCACGGGAAGATCGTCGCAGTCGGACGCGAGAAGGACATGACGCTGTCCGGGGCGATGCGTGTGATCGACGCCAAGGGGTCGTCGATCATGCCGGGGATGATCGATAACCATGCCCATCCCGTGATGGGCGACTGGACGCCGCGCCAGAACCAGATCGGCTGGATCGACTCCACCCTGCATGGCGGCGTGACGACGCTGGTTTCGGCCGGCGAGGTGCATGTGCCTGGCCGGCCGCACGATGTTGTCGGGGTCAAGGCGCTGGCGATCACCGCACAGCGCGCCTTTAGTGCCTTCTCGCCCTCTGGCATGAAGGTCCTCGCCGGTGCGTTGATCCTTGAACACGGGCTGACGGAGGCGGATTTCCGCGAACTTGCCGCCGCCGGGATCACGCTGGTCGGAGAAGTGGGCCTCGGTGGAGTCAAGGATGGACCGACGGGCCGAAAGATGATCGACTGGGCTCGCCAGAACGGCATGACCTCCATGACCCACACGGGCGGCCATTCGATCCCCGGCTCTGCTCGCATCGGAGCGGAAACCGTGCTGGAAGTCGATGCGGATGTCGCCGCGCATCTCAACGGCGGGCCGACTTCCTTACCGGAATCGGAGCTGAAGCTGATCTGCGAGGAGAGCCGTCGCGGACTGGAAATCGTGCACAATGGCAACATGCGCGCCGCCCTCTTCGTGCTCGACACGATCCGCAACATCGGTGCGCTCGACCGCCTGGTGCTCGGCACCGATGGGCCGGCGGGCTCCGGCGTTCAGCCTCTCGGCATGCTGCGTCTTGTCACCATGCTTGCGTCGCTCGGAAACGTTGCGCCGGAGACGGCGATCTGCTTTGCCACAGGCAATGTCGCCAAGCTTCGCGGCCTTGAGGATCGTGGCCGTATTGCGCCGGGCCTTGCCGCTGATCTCGTCTTTATCGATCAGGCGATGGGCGGGGCAGGCGACGGTATGCTCGACAGCATGACGCTCGGCAACATGCCGGGTATCGGCATGATCCTCGTCGACGGCGTTCCGCGCATCGGGCGCAGCCGCAACACGCCGCCCTCTATCCTCGTGCCGGAACTCATGGCCGGGTGAGAAGCAAGAAGAGGCAATGCAAGCGCCGTATGTTCTGTTCGAACTGCGGCACTTCGTTCTCTTCCGGCATATCGCTGAGAGGCGGCTTAGATGACACCATCCTTGCCTTGGACTTTGTCCTTGGTCAGCCCGCCGACACGCGGATGAGGGCGTCCGGAGTCGGTGACGACGATCGCGACCGCGATCTCGTTAGCGCGCGGAGCGTCGGGTACGCGCACCTCCATGCCATCGAAATGGCTGCGCACGCGTGCGGCATCCTTGTGGCCGAGCGGTACGTCGAAGGGGGCGCCAGGTCCGCCGCGTTTTTTGGAGGAGGGGATAAGAGCTGCGCCGCCGCCGAGTACATCGCGAAATGGCGCGCCAAGCTCGGGGTGCAACAGGGCCGCCGCATGTTCCAATTCGCCATCCTCTCCGACCAGCGCGGCCTTGCCGAAGCTTTCCACCTCATGGCCGGCGATCCCGAGGGCCGCGACCGCCCGCTCGGGCAGGAGCCGGCCGAGCACCCGACCGACGTGCATTAGTGGTGAAAGATCTTCCACATATCGGCCGGCGAAAGGGTTCTCGATCACCGCGACCGAGGCTGCGCGCCGCGTTGGCGTATCGAGCTTCCTGCCGCCCTCGATCAGCGTTTCCTCCATCACCGTGATAATCCGGCGCAAGCCAATTTCCGTATGTTTGCTCATCGCAGGCCATCCTCGCCCTTGATCTCGCTCGTCTTCAACCCGCCGACACGAGCATGAATGCGCGGGCCAGTCGTCATGGTAAGCGCGACCACCATTTCCTTCGCGCGGGGCGCGTCGTTGATGCCGACTTCCACCGCATCGAAATGGCTACGGACGTAGGAGGCGTTGATATGAGTGACTGGAACATCGAGCCGTGTACCAGGACCGCCGACCTTTTTGGTCGAGGGGACGATGGCCTTGGCGTCGCCGAGGAGTTCGCGCATGGCGTAGCCGCCCGGATTGTGCCAGAGCGCCGCATGCTCCAGCTCGCCGCCGGCGCCGACGATCGCCCCTTTGCCATAGCCTTCCACGACGGTGGGATCACCACCCAGTGCGTCAATCATCCGGCGGGCCATTTCGAGCCCCAGCGGTTTCAGTGCTTCCATGAAGGCGGCGATCTCCTCCACGTAGGATCCGGCGAAGGGGTTCTCGATGACGGCCAGCACAGCCGCGCGCTTCAGCGGCGTTTCGGCCGCTGGGCCGCCTTCATGAAAGATTTCATCCACTGAGACGACAAATTTGCGCACTACGACGTTCGCCATGAACTTCTCCAAAACTTGTTAGAGTATTAACAATCCACTCCGGCTCGAATTTGTCAAGTGATCAGAGGGGAAGGGTAGGGGCTTTGTTACGAAGAGCCGCATTCGGCGGCCAATGCATGATAATATCCGACATTTTCGCCTTGTGACAAAGACCCAAGAAAAGGATTGACAAGCCGCCGGACACCAAACAATATTCGTATGACCATCAAATAAATCGGCGATCAAAGACTGATGTGGTGGAACCGCCGATAAGGCTACCAGAGGGATCGAACCGCTATGAAGATTTTCACTCGCTTTTTGGCGGCCGGCGTCGTGCTGGCTGCTTCAGCTCTACCGTCCTTTGCTACTGAGAAGGTGCATGTGGCCGCGATTTCCGGCTATTTTGCGCAAGGCTTCGGCGTCTCCATCGTCAACGGACTGAACAAAGCCAAGGATGAATTCGGCATCGATCTGAAGCTCGTCGATACCGGCAACCGCGCCCTCGATTATGAGGAACAGTTCACCAACCTCGCCAAGAGCGGCCAGTACGATCTTATCTTCGTCATGGGATGGGAATTGGCCGATGCGCTACAGAAGGTCAGCGCCGCCTATCCGAACCAGCGCTTCGTCTTCATCGACGGCGTGCTCGACAGCAAAAAGATGATCTATGCCAATTTTGCCGAGGAGCAGGGCTCCTTCGTCGCCGGTGCTTTGGCCGGCATGGTCGAAGACATGGGGCCGAAATTCGACAAGATCGGCGACGGCAAGGCGATCGGCTTTGTCGGTGGCCGCGACATTCCCGTTATTCGCAACTTCCTCGGCGGTTACGAGCAAGGCGCAAAATATGCTGCGCCGGATGTGAAGGTGAACTCGGTCTTTGCCGGCACCTTCGATGACCCGGCCAAAGGCAGCGAGCTTGCCATGACGCTCTATGGTCAGGGTTCTGACATCGTCTACAACGTCGCCGGCCCGACGGGCGAGGGCGTGATGCAGGCGAGCGCTACCGCCGACAAATATTCGCTTGGCGTCGATATCGACATGTGCGGCAGCGCGCCGGGCAACGTGCTCGCCAGCATGCTGAAGCGCGGGGATGTCGCGGTTTACGCGATCATCAAGGACGAGGTGGAAGGCCGAAAGGTCACTCCCGGGACGCGCACCTTCGATCTGGCCTCCGGTGGTGTCGAGGTCAAGCTCTGCCAGGACGTGGCCGCGAAGCTTCCGGCCGAGATCAAGGACAAGCTGGCGGCACTGCAAAAGGACGTCATTGCAGGCAAGATCCAGATCGCAAAGGCGAAGTGATCGGGGCGAAGTGACGAGATGCTCGGGGACACCCGGCATCTCTTTCATTCGTTGGATTCCGGCATGGCTCTTGACTGTCGAAACGGTATTCTGCCGGCGCAGATAAGAGAGTCGGTTGGCGAATGCCGGTTCGGCGCCTCGGTCTGGTCTGGATCGCCGCGCTCCTTCTTCCACCCTTATTCGTAAGTGTACGCTTCATGGACCTTGCCGTAGAACTCACGGGCATCACCAAGCGTTTTGGCGCTTTTACCGCCAATGACGGTATCAACCTTGCCGTCCGGCGTGGCGAGATCCACGCGATCATCGGCGAGAACGGCGCTGGCAAGACGACGCTGATGAACATCCTCTTTGGCCTGCTGCAGCCCGATGAGGGCAGTATTTCGATCGGCGGCAAGCCAATAGTGGTCGACAGCCCGGCGATCGCCATCAACGAGGGTCTCGGTATGGTGCACCAGCATTTTAAGCTGGTGCCTTCGCTGACCGTCGCCGATAACATTTTTCTCGGCATGGAAGTCCGCCATGGTGGCTTGATTGACCGCGCTGCCCAAGTGGAACGAACGCGGGCGCTATCGCAAAAATTTGGTCTGCGGGTGGATGCGGAGGAGCGGGTGGCCGGCCTGTCGGTCGGCATTGAGCAGCGCATCGAAATCCTCAAGGTCCTTGCCCGCAATGCCCGTACCATCATCCTTGACGAACCCACGGCGGTCCTCACGCCGCAGGAAAGCCGCGACCTCTTCCAGACGCTGCGTAGCTTTGTCGACGACGGGATGACGGTGATCTTCATTTCCCATCATCTGGAAGAGGTGATGGCCGTTTCGGACACGATCACGGTTCTGCGCGACGGGCGCGAGGTCGCCACCAAGCCGAAGGCGGAGCTGTCGAAGCGCGAACTGGTGCGACTGATGGTCGGGCGTGATGTGAGTTTCGACCGTCGTCCGCGCACGGCCTCGTCCGGGTTGCCGGTATTGACGGTTTCTGATCTCTGGGCTCGCGATGACCGCCGCCTGGCCGCTCTGAAGTCTGTGGATCTTTCCGTCAGGGCTGGCGAAATCGTCGGCATTGCGGGCGTCGCCGGCAATGGTCAGACGGAGCTTGCCGAGGTGCTGTCCGGTCTGCGGCCGCCAAGCCACGGAAGCGCCCTTCTGCATGGTCGCGAAATCCTCAACATGCCGCCCGCCGCGATCCGCGCGCGTGGGCTCGCGCATGTGCCCGGAGACCGGATGGTGCGCGGGGTGGACCGCAACGCAACACTTGCCGTCAACATGCTGATGGGCCGCCAGCGCCAGCGCCCCTTTGCCCGCTACGGCGTTATCGACTGGAAGGCAGTGCACAGCGAAACGAATGCATTGATCAAACGGTTCGATATCCGTGCCCGGGGGACGAAGGATACAGCAGGCAGCCTGTCGGGTGGAAATATCCAGAAGGTGGTTTTAGCGCGGGAATTCACTGCCGCTGGCGATCTGCTATTGATCGACCAGCCAACGCGTGGCGTCGATATCGGCGCGCAGGAGGCGATCCACGACGAGATCATGCGCCAGCGCGACGCGGGCAAGGCTATTTTGCTCATCTCCACCCAGCTTAACGAACTCAAGACCCTCGCCGACCGCATCCTCGTCATGTTCGACGGCCGGATCATGGGCGCGATGGACGGTGCTGAGATGGACGAGGAAGAGATCGGACTCATGATGGCCGGTGTTGACCCGGCAGACGCCAAGGAGACCTTATGAAACCTCGCCTGTTTTCCGATAGACTGCTGCGGACAATGACCGGCCAGGCACTCGCCTTTATCATCGCGTTGGCAATTGGCGCGGTCATAATCCTAATGATCGATGAGAACCCGGTCACCGTGTTGCTGACACTGATGCGCGGCGCCTTTGGCGATGAGGAGAAGATAGCCGGCACTCTTTTGCAGACGACGCCAATCCTGATCTGCGGCATAGCCGCCTGCATCGGTCTGCGCGGTGGCATGTTCAATATCGGTATCGAAGGGCAGCTTTTCCTTGGCGGTTTTGCAGCTGCCTGGGTCGGCTTCACCTTCGATCTTCCGCCGGTCCTGCATGTGCTGGCGGCCATCTCACTCGCGATTGTCGCGGGCGCCGCCTGGGTAGCAATCCCTGCTTTTTTCCGGGTGCGCTTCGGCACCAATGAGGTGGTCTCCACCATCCTGGCCAATTACATCGCGACGCTGCTCACCTCTTACTTCACTATCTTCCTGTTCAAGCGGCCGGGCGGCTGGTCGGAAACGCCGCCGATCCGTGAAAACGCCTATCTGCCGGAGCTATTCTCCTTTTCCCGGCTCAATATTGGCCTCCTGATCGGACTGGCGCTCGCGGTCGCAGTTGCCGCCTTCTTCCGGTGGACCTCGGCTGGTTACGCCGTCACCATGGTCGGCTCGGCGCCGAAATTCGCCGAATATGGCGGCATCAATGTCCGCCGCGTCGGCTTCGGTGTGCTGCTTGCCTCCGGTGCGGTCGGCGGACTTGCTGGCGGCATCGAGACGCTCGGTGTGCATCATCGCTTCATGGAAGGGTTTGCGCCCGGCTTCGGCTTCGACGGCGTGATCGCGGCGCTGCTCGCCAATGGTTCGCCTATCGGCACCATCTTCACAGCCCTGTTCTTCGGCGCGCTTAGATCCGGTTCGTTGCTTCTTGAAGTCGATACCACCGCCTCGCGCGAGATCATCACCGTCATCCAGGCTTTGATCATTCTGGCCGTATCGGCCGACCTCTTGATGCGCCGTCGCGGCGACCGCACGGGAGAGCGCCGATGGAAATTCTGAACAGTCTCTTCAACGTCGCGCTGCTGGTGGCGACGATCCGCACAACGGCGCCGATCCTGCTCGTGGCGCTCGGTGGGTCGTTCACCACCAAGGCCGGCATCTTCAATATCGGGCTGGAAGGCCAGATGTTGATTTCCGCCTTCTTTGCGGTACTCGGCTCGATCTGGACAGGCTCCTCGATTGGCGGGCTTCTGATCGGCGTTGCCGCCGCACTCGTCTTCGCACTGGTTTATGCGGTGCTGGTCGTCAGCTTCCGGGCGAACGAGGTGGTGGTGGGGCTGGCGCTCAACATTCTCGCCGGCGGCATGACCGTCTCGCTCATGAAGGCGATCTTCGGCACACGCGGTTCGATCGTCGGGCGCGGCATAGTCGGCCTCCCAAAGCTGCAGGTGCCTGGCGCACGCGAGGTGCTGGGCCCAGCCTACGCGCAGTTGATCTCCGGCTACACTCCCCTTGTCTACGTGGCTTTCATCGCCGTGCCGCTGCTTATTCTTTTCTACGGCCGCACGCGCCTGGGGCTGTATATCCGCGTGGTCGGCGAGAAGCCTGAAGCGGCCGAAGCACTAGGCATTTCGATTGCGCAGGTGCGTTATGCCGCCTCGCTGCTCTGCGGTCTGCTGGCGGGGCTTGCAGGCGCGCATATGTCGCTCGGCTATATCACCATGTTCACCGAGAACATGTCATCGGGGCGCGGCTTCATGGCGGTCGCAATCCTGATCTTCTCGGCCGGCGACCCCCTGAAGGTTCTGGCGGGTTGCCTGCTCTTCGGCTTTGCCGACGCCTTCTCGCTCAGGCTCCAGACGTTCGGCTTTCCCTCATATCTCGTTCTCGCCGTGCCCTATGCCGTAGCGCTTGCCGCGCTGTTCGCACTCTCCTGGCGTGGGCGGCCGAAGATGATCCGCGAGACGCTCGACACCATACGTCGCGCGTTGACCCATTCCTCGGCGACGGAAGAGGCGCGAGACGCGCCACTTCCCCGCTCCTGAAAACCTCCTGACGATTTCGAAGGCCTCCCCATGCAGCGCATCATCCTCGACGTAGACTCCGCCGGCGACGATATCCTCGCCGTGCTCTTTGCCGCCGCCCATCCGGAAATCAAGCTGGAGGGCGTGACGACCGTTACCGGCGCCGCCGGGCCGATCACCCAGGTGACCAATGTCGTCCTCAACACACTCTCGCTTGCCGGACGCGACGACATTCCCGTTCATGCCGGCGCCTGGCGGCCGCTTGTCGGCAATTCCAAGGCTGACATGGAAGCGCCGGTCCATTTCGAGAAGCGGCTGACCGCCCGCTTCGGCGAGCGGCTGAAAGACTTCAATCCGCCGGCGCCAGAGCCGAAGCGCCCCGCCAGCCCCGGCCATGCGGTGGACTTCATCATCGAGACGGTAAAGGCCAGCCCCGGGGAGATCACGCTGGTGACCACGGGACCAACCACTAACGCCGCCATGGCTTTTCTTCAGGAGCCGTCGCTGCCCTCGCTGCTCAAGAACATGCTCGTTCTCGGTGGAAACTTCACCACGCCCGGCAATATGACGCCACTGTCGGAATACAATATCTGGGCTGATCCGGAGGCAGCGCGCATCGTGCTCAACGCCGATGTAAAGAAGATCCTCGTGCCGCTTGACGTTTGCGAGGATAATCGCGTGGCCGACAGCATGCTGACGCGCGACGGCTTGGCTGACATGACTGCCATAATGCATGACAATCCGGTTGTCGCCATGATCCGCGATACCTTCCCGATCTATATCGACATCTGGCGCGAATTCTTCGGCCTCGTCGGCTTTCCGATGGACGACGTCATTACTGTCGCACTTTGCTTCGCGCCCGATCTCGTCGCGACCACCGAGCCGCTTTTTGCCGACGTGGTGCTCGACAAAGGCGTCGCGCGCGGCCAGACGGTCGCCTATCGCGGCCACCAGATCCTGCCGGGCGGCGAGGGGGCCAAGACCACGCGGATAGCCACGGGTCTCGACGGTCGCCGGTTCCTTTCGATCTTCAAGGCGGCCATGGCGCGCTACGAGCGCACCGCTGCCCCCACAACCCAAGCCTGAAGGATTGCTCTGACATGCCGACCCCCATTCTCTACGATTGCGACCCCGGTCATGACGATGCCATCGCCCTGGTGATGGCGCATCGTTCACCCGACATCGAACTTATCGGTGTGACGACCACCTGCGGCAATGCCGAGCTTGAGAAAACGACATCGAACGCCATCCGCGTGCTGGACTTCATTGGAGCAGGTAACGTGCCGGTTGCAGCCGGCTGCGCGCGCCCACTTGCCCGGCCCCTGGTGCTCGGCACCGCGGATGGGCCGAGCGGTCTGGAAGGCTCGCCCTATCTGCCGCAGCCGCAGCGCGAGGCCATCGCGCAGCACGCTGTCGACTTCCTGGCGGAAAAGCTCACGGAGGCGCCAGAGCCGATGATCGTGGTGGCAACCGGGCCGCTCTCCAATCTGGGGCTTCTCGTCCTTAAGCATCCGCAAGTCCTTCCCAAGATCAAGGAGCTGATCTGGATGGGCGGCGTTTTCTATCGCAAGAGCGAGATCATCACGCCGACCGAGTTCAACGCCTTCTGCGATCCCGAAGCGTTAAAACTGGTCCTCGACAGCGGCGTGCCGATCACCATGGTTGGGCTTGACGTGACCATGCAGGTTTTGATCGAGGCACCACAATGTGAGGAACTCGCCACCATCGACACGCCGCTCGGCCGACTGGTCATGGACTGGCTGCGATTCTACGAGAAGCTCCACCGCAACTCCATGGGGGTCGGCGGCGCCATGCACGATCCGCTGGCCCTGGCGCTCGCCATCGATCCTACCCTGGTGCGGACCCGCCCTGCTCATATCGGTGTGGATCTTTCCGGCACTTACGCCTTCGGCGCCACCGTTGCGGACTTCTGGAAGGAGCGGGGCGAGCCTGACAATGCCCGGATTGCCTATGAGGTGGACGCAGATCGATTCTTCAAGCTTATGTTTGATCTGTTGCGCGATGCATGATCGGGACGGTAGCCGTCTACAAGATTGGGCGAGAGTCCCTTAAGCCGAGGACAATGTGACAGCACTTTAACGGACGCTTCATACCCTACTCCGATCAGTCTTCGGACCAGCTGGATCTGGCTGATGGGATTTATCGCAATTAGCATGTTTGGGTCATGCGTGAATGCCCCGCAACTAGTTGTAACGGGCATATTTTAACTGCGGAATCTCAGGTTCGAATCTCATCAAGACCATAGGGCTAGCATCCAATCTTGCTACCCATCCTCTCGACCGTTATACTGTTTTTGAGAAACAGTATAACGCGGAGTCGCGCTTATGAAGTCAATCGACCTCATGTATCAGACGATGCTCGCCGAGCTAGGTCAGCGTTCGCTTGACGCCGCTTGGACGGCCGATTTCCCTCCGGAGGGTCGGTTCACCCCGGCGAACATCAAGGGGCGCAAGTACTGGTACTTCGACATCCCGGATGGACATGGTGGTACGAAACGTCGTTACGTCGGCCCTGCTGACGATCCGGATATCGCGCAGCGCGTAACTGATCATAAACGGGACAAGGACGACCTACGCGCCCGCAGGCGCATGGTCAACACCCTGACCCGCGAAGGCGGGATGATCGCTCCTGACGCCATGTCGGGCGACATCGTCGAGGCTCTTGCCGACGGCGGTCTTTTTCGGCTCCGCGGTGTTCTCATCGGCACAGTGGCCTTTCAGTGCTATTCAGGACTGCTGGGCGTCCGCCTTCCCATGGCTGCAATCCTGACCGGCGATGCGGACATCGCCCAGGACTATGCCATCAGCCGGGAAGTTGAAGACAGCCTGCCTCCGATCGTTGAGTTGCTGCAAAGCGTCGACGCCAGCTTCCGGCCAGTTCTCCATCGATCGGGATCCGCGGCCTCCTCGGCGTTTCAGAATGCCGACGGCTACAGGGTTGAATTCCTGACGTCAAACCGTGGTTCGGACGACTACATCGACCAGCCGGCGAAGATGCCCGCCCTCGGCGGCGCCAGCGCGGATCCACTACGCTTTCTCGATTTCCTCATCAAGGAACCTGTCAGGACAATGCTGCTCCACCGAAGCGGTGTCTCAGTCGTCGTCCCGGATCCGTCCAGGTATGCGATCCACAAGCTTATAGTCGCCAGCCGTCGGCACACTGACGGGCAGGGGCCGGCGAAGCGAGAGAAGGACGTTCGTCAAGCTGCGTTGCTCTTTGAAGCCCTACAGCAGACGAGGCGATCTGCCGACTTGGCGCTTGTCTACAACGAAGCGTGGGAGCGCGGGCCTGCGTGGCGGGAAGGTGTTCGAACCGGGGTGGGGATGTTGCCGGCGGAAGATGCCGAGCGGTTCAAGATGGTCCTGATCGAGGGGGCAAAGAAAAACCGCGAAGACATTGAGCTTCCGTTTGGGGAATAGGCTGTCCTCCGACTCGAAAGCCAAGTAGCTGATTTGATTCGAAGTGGCCAAGATAAATAGGGCGCCGAGAGTTCAAACCCCTTAAAGACCACTGTTTGGGGCTTTCGTCGGATATCTTGTCAATTCAACTGAATGACGGAGTTGGAAGCTCAAATTCACTTAGAGCGACTGATCGAGTCGCCTGTCAAAATCGGACTATGCCGATTAGAATGCAGGCAGGATGGGCCTTTAAAAAGACCACCGGCAGCGATGTGGTGCCGCGATCGAATTGGCATGCCCAGATTATGTCCAGGCAGCAAAATCCTTAGAGCCGTGCCCGGTAACCATGCAGATAATGGTGTCGCTTGATCCGATTTCGCCTTTCATGAACAAATCGCGGGATGCGGCAAGTGACGTCGCGCCTGTGGGCTCGCAGAAAAGCCCGGCCTTCCGGGCGAGATCGATCATGGCCTCAAGAATGGATGTATCAGCAACTGCACAGGCAACGCCTTTGCTTTCCCTGATGATCGACAATGTTAATCTACCCTCTTCGGGATAGGCAAGCAGCGGATCCGAGATGCCGGAAGCGATCGTTTTTGGCTCATCCCAGCCAATGACATCAACTTGCCCCGCCGCAAAGGCTCGCGCAATCGGTGCGCAGCCTTCCGCCTGTGCGGCAACCAGGCGCGGCGCCTTACCTGCAGCGTCCATGAACCCTTGAAAAACTCCCTTAACCAGCGGCCCGGAACTGGTGGGAACGACGATCCAGTCGGGGATGGCACCCTCCCGCTGCTGATAGAGTTCCTGTCCGATCAGTCGCAGAGCATCAACGCCATAGGGGTTGAGATAAGTGGTTGTCAGGTTTGCGTAGCCGGTCTCGGCGCAGAGTGTCACTGCATGCCGGAAGGAATGTCCGTAGTGCCCCGGCACCCGCTCGAGTTTGGCACCATAGGCAAGAATCTGGGCAAGCTTGCCCGCGGGCGTTGCTTCCGGGCAAACGACGATGGCCGGAACGCCAGCATTAGCTGCATAGCAGGCGGCGGCTGCGCCGGCATTGCCGCTGGATGCGCTGACGACTCCAGTCGCGCCGAGCTCGAGCGCGCGGCTCATCGCTGCGGCGACCAGCCTATCTTTGAAGGAGCCGGAGGGATTGCGGGTTTCGTCTTTGACGAAGAGTTGTCCTTGGAAATCAGCATGGAGGAGACCGGGCCGCAATTCGCGCAGTGGCGTTGCGCCTTCGCCAAGCGTGACGGCGTCGCTGACGAAATCGGCACGGCGCCAGTCGCGTTCCTCCGGTTTCTGGCGGGCCACCTCCAGAATGCCTCCGCAGTCCGGGCAGCGATAGGCCAACGTTGCTGGCATAGTGTGATCGCAAGCGATACAGCGCAGCATCAGTTTCTGGGACACGGTTTTACCCCCTTGAGCAAACGGCAAGGCTCATTGCATCATGCCGCGCGCCGCTACGGGAAAGACGGTCTCGACACGTCCGCCGCGCATGCCGACGTACCAGTCGTAGCGGTCGACCGTGGGGTCGCAGTGGCCGGGAACGAGACGCAGCGTTTCGCCGATGGCGAGGCTGCCAGGGTCCGAGCGAACAACAAGCGCGCCGTGCTCATCGGAAGCGCTGGCAAACTCGATGTCCTGCCGGGCATGGATGAGCGGAAGCCCGCTGTCGACAGCTATGCCCTTGTGGCCGCAATCCAGAACCGCGATGCCGTCGCGGGCAGCACTCATGACCGTGCTCAGGACAAAAAGTGACTGCTGAAACGGTGGCGCGGGTCGGTTTCGCGCATAGTCGGCGTCCATGAACAGGTAGGAGCCAGCTTGCAGCTCGGTATAGACGCCGCTTGCCGCCTCATAAGAAAATGTCCCGGTGCCCGCACCGCCGACGATGGCGCATTCGAGGCTCAGCCTCCGGATAGCGGCAATCGTATTTGCCGTCCGCTCCACCGCCCGGCCGATTGCCTCGCTGCGCTCTTCTTCGGTGCGCAGATGCTGCGCACCGCCATGATAGGCCTGCAAGCCGCCGAAGACCAAATGGCGGCTTTTGGCGATGCGTGTTGCCAGTGCTGCGGCAGGCTCACCAGCCTCCACGCCGCAACGCCCGCCGCTGACATCGATCTCGACCAGAACGGTCATCCGGGTGGCGCAGGTTTCCGCCAGCGACTCGATCTGATCGATTACCACCGCGTTGTCGGCGCAAACCGCAATCTTCGACATTTTGGAAAGGGCGGCGAGCCTCGCGAGCTTGCGGGGGGAAATGACTTCGTTCGAAACGAGGATGTCACCGACGCCGCCCCAGCCAAGCACTTCGGCTTCGCTCGTCTTCTGCACGCATTGCCCGACGGCCCCCCGCGCCATCTGCCAATGGGCGATCACGGGTGATTTGTGGGTCTTTGCATGGGCCCGCAATCGCACGCCTGACGTGCGGCAGAAGGAAGCCATGCGGTCGAGATTACTTTCCATGGCGTCGAGATCAATGACGAGGGCAGGTGTATCGATATCCGCCTCGTTCATTCCGGGCTCGGCAGGAGGGCGTTGAAGCATTTTGTTTTCCTCGGATCGCGGCGATTTCGATCATGGTCATGGGGGCATCCGGGTGGCAGTCGTTGTGCGGGTGCTGGAGACGATGCGGGGCGGCGAGACCACCCCGCATCGTTTGGGTCGCATCAGGCCGCAATCGACGGTTTCGTCTCCCGCGACAGTACCTCGAAATTGTCGCGGATATAGGCGGCAGCGCGTAAGGCGAGCGCCGAGATGGTCGGCGTCGGATTGACGACCCCGCCGGTCGCAAGCACGCTGCCGTCGACGATGAAGAGGTTGGGAACCTCCCAGGTCTGGTTCCATTCATTGACGACCGAGGTCGCCGGGTCGCTACCCATGCGGCAGGTGCCGATCATGTGCCAGGCGGGGGTCCGGTAAACCCCATCCTTGTCACGATAGTCGTGCAGTCGATATTCGAAAGCGCTGCAAGCCTTGGCGAGTTCCTCCAGGCGTTCCAGCATGTAGTTCATCATGCGCTTGTCGTTTTCGCCGGGAGCGTAGTGTGTCTTCGCCGCGGGTACGCCGTCGGAATCGGTCAGTTCTGGATCGAGCGTGACACGGTTTTCCGGGTTGGGGATATCGTCGCCTATGCCGAATACGCCGATGGAATGACCGAAATGACGCTCAAACCATTGGTGATGCCCGGCGCCCCAGGGTGCGCGGGCGGGCGTGAACCAACCAGCCGCGAGTTCGCCTGCCGAGGCGGCGGAGGTGATGCAGTTGAAATTGAAGCCGTTGACGAAGCCACGCGACACGTCGGTCTCGGCAAACTGCCGGGATAGAAGCGAAGCAACATAGCCGATCTGACCGTCGACAGGCTCATCGACCCACATTTCGCAGGCGACAAGCGTGTGGTGCAGCAGGTATCGGCCGACTTGGTCGTTGCTATTGGCCAAATTGTCGGAGGCGAGCAGCAGTCGTGGGGTGCCGATGCCGTTCGCCGCGACGATGACCAACTTGGCTTTCTGGAAATGCTTCTGCCCGGTGTTGCGGTCGATATAGAGTGCACCGGTGGCTCTGCCGTCGGCACCTTTTTCGATCTTCAGCACGCGCGCGTTGATGCGCAGTTCGCAGCCGGCCTCGAGCGCCTTTGGCCAGATCGACAACGAGTATTTGCTCATCGAACCGCGCGGGCAGCCGTTGCACATGCCGCAATTGTTGCAGGCGGGCCGACCGTCATAGTCTTCAGTGATGACGCCAGCTTCGGCGGGCCACCAGTGCCAATCGAGCGCGTCGAAGCCGGAGGCGAGCCGCTTGGCGACTTTCGAGACGGGCATCGGCGGGGTCGGACAGCGCTCGCGCAGCGGCATGGCGGGGTCTCCCGCCAGACCAGAAACCCCGACGAGCCTGTCTGCCTCCTCATAGTATGGGGCGATGTCTTCGTAGCTGATCGGCCAGTCCGGCTGCATGCCGTGTTCCGTCCCCTTTCTGAAATCGGAGGGGCGATAGCGCGGCCAGATTGCGCCATAGACATTGGTGGAGCCGCCGACGGCATTCCACATCAGGATCTGGGAGGAGTCGGAATTGACCGGAAAGTCGTCCGGATGGCTGCGCTTGTTGACATCCGGGCTCCAATTGGTCCGCCGCTGCCAGGACCAGTCGGCATGAAGGTGCGGATGGTCCTTGGCCTCGACCCAGGAACCCTGTTCCAGGCAGACGACATCCAACCCGGCCTGCGCCAAGGTGAGGGCCGCCAGTGATCCGGTCGCGCCGGCGCCGATGATCAAAACATCGCAAATGCGTTCTATTGTCATCTTTTTTCCACTCCCCACTTAACGGTTTTCACCGTGTTGAGATCGAGCGCCGATGTATCGACCGGCGCAACCTCGTCCGTCTTGAGATAATGACCGCGCCCGTGCTTGGGCCTGTCGCGATTGAAGTCGAACGGCTCCATCTTGTAGCCCGTGACGTGCGGCCGGTAGGAGTAGGGGCGGCCGGTGTTCTGAATCGCTTCGATGACGAACGGCGTCTCGTAGTAGGCGAGTGTCACGGCCGTATAAATCTTGTCGAAAAGCTCCGGGTCGGTTGTCTCGAAGCCTTTGACCGCCGCGACGCGCGTTGCGGCATCCGTGCTCGATAGCCCCCCGCTCTGCCAGCCAAGCATGTCGGCAAGGGCGGTGATCTGCTCGTCATTCCACTCGGCGAAAATGCGCAACCCGATGATGCCGTGAACGCCGGCGTCGGATGCCGATGGCCATCCTTCGGCGCCTGGGATCAGTTCGTCGACGAGCGCCCTGATCATCTGCGTTCTCTCCGAAGAGGAGATCAGTGAATTCCGGTCTTCGATTGATGCGGAGGATTGCCTGGTCATGCTGCACCCAACTTATGGTTCATCGTCACGGTGATCATCTTCAGCTCGGTCATTGCCTCCATCGTATGGATGCCGCCGAGACGGCCGATGCCGCTCTTGGTGCCTGTGCCGCCGCCAAAGGGAAGGTGGATCTCCCACCAGGTACTGCCGGCGTTGACGTTGACGATACCGGCAGGGATCGCCTTGGCCATCGACACCCCACGGGTGATGTCGGCCGTAAACACGCCGACCGAAAGGCCGTATTCGCTGTCGAGCGCCAGATCCAGCGCCTCGGCTTCGTCCTTAAAGACGATGATGGGAACGACCGGCCCGAAGGTTTCCTCGCGGTTGAGCCGCATCTCGCGGGTGACACCCGAAATTACCGTCGGCTCGAAGTACAATCCGCTGCCAAGATCGGGCCGGGCATTGCCGCCATAAAGGACCTTGGCGCCCTGCGCGACGGCGTCGTCCACATGTTCCTTGACCTTGGCGGCGACCTTGGCGTTGTTCAGCGGCCCCATCGTGGTTCCCTGATGGAAGGGGTCACCAAGCACATGCTTTGCCGCATGGGCAACGAGCTTTTCGGACAGGCTGTCCGCGATCGAATGATGCGCAAGAACGCGACCGGTCGCGGCGCAGACCTGGCCGGCATTGAAGAAGGCGCCGCCGGCTGCCGCGGCTGCGGCCGCGTCCAGATCGGCATCCTCGAAGACGACCACGGGGCCGTTCCCACCGAGTTCGAGCAACAGGGGTTTGCCGGCGCCGCGCTGGGCGATGACCTTGCCGGTCGCAGCGCTGCCGGTAAAGCCAATCGCGGCGACATCCTTGTGCACCACTACGGCATCGCCGGCGGTTGCGCCTTCGCCGATCACAAGGTTGATCACACCGGCCGGCAGGCCGGCGCTGTCGATCGCTTCCATCAATGCGCAGGCGACGAGCGATGTCGAGGGCGCGGGCACCCAGACGATGGTGTTGCCGGTGGCAATGCCTGGCGCCAGATATTCGACGGGGATGTTGACCGGGAAGTTCCAGGGCGTGATGACGCCGTAGACGCCGCGTGGCTGGCGGATCGTCATGACCAGCTTAGTCGGATCTTCGGCGGGCAGCGTCTGGCCGCCCATCTGCTTGACGAGCTCGGACGCCAAGCGAAAGCCGTCGGCGGCCTTGCCGACCTCGCCCATGGCCTCGGCTAATACCTTGCCTTGCTCGGCGGACAGAATGCGTGCGATCTTCTCGCGCGCGGCGTCGATTGCCGCGCCGATGGCAACGCAGATTTCCGCCCGCTTGAAGACAGGCGTATCCGCCCAGGCAGCGCCGGCTGCCTTTGCAGCAGCGACGGCCTTGTCCGCGGTTGCGCGGCTGGATTTGGGAAGCTGCGCGATCGTCTGGCCGTTTGCCGGGTTCACGGCCGGCATGGTCTCGGGTTCGGTCCGCCACTCGCCGGCAATGAAATTGGCCGGGACATTCTTCATCGTGTAGGTGCCGTCCATTGTTCGATCTCCTCTATTCGGCCGCCGCTGCGAGCGGCTGTGCGTCCGTGCCAATATTTTTCCCGGCGATCACGAGTCCCGCCGCAAACAGTCGCTCCGGAGCGATGACGATATCGCCGCGCGTATCCTCGAGCGAAAACCTGCCGCTGCGCAGTTCCAGGACGCTGGCATCGCCGGCTGCGCCGATCTTGAAGGTGCCCAGTTCTGGCCGATTCAGCGCCTTAGCGGCATTGACCGTCGACGCGGCGATGACATCATTGATCGGCATGCCGAGCGCCAGGAATTTCGAAAGCGTGGTGACTTGATCGTAGGCCGGTCCTTCAATGCAGAGAGCATGTACGTCAGAGGAGATCGTATCCGGCAGGAAGCCCTCCGCCATCATGGCGCGAGCGGTCTTCCAGGAGAACGAGCCCATGCCGTGGCCGATGTCGAACAGGACGCCACGTTCGCGTGCGGCGATGACCTCGGGCTTGATCTTGCCCTTGCCATCGACCGGTGCATTAGGGAAGGGACGGAAGCAATGGGTCAGAACGTCACCGCGGCGCAGGCGAGAGACGACAGCTTCATAGGACGGTGGCGGTTCGTCGATATGGGCCATCAGCGGCAGCCCGGTTTCGTCGGCCACCTGGAGTGCAACATCGAGAGGGTAGATGCCGGCCGGACCCGACGCGTGACGGCCAATGCGCACTTTGACACCAATGATGACGTCACGGTTCGCATTGATGACTTCGACGGATTCCCGGGCTGCCAGCAGGCGGATGTCATGGCTCTCGCCAAGCATGATATTCTTGGCAAAGCCATAGATGCCGGCGAACGAGATGTGGAGGTAAACGAGAACGCGGGCCGTGCTCTGCTCGATCACGTGTTTGCGGAAGCCAGGGAAGTTGCCGGGGCCGGCGCTACCCGTATCAACGCAAGTTGAAACGGCGCTCTTGCGGGCAAAGGCATCCGGATCGACGCCGAGCGACGTACCGCCCCAATAGACATGCGTATGCAGGTCGATGAGCCCAGGCGTTACGATCAGGCCGGAAACATTCATTTCCTCGAGACCGGAGAGATTATCCTCCAGCGCGGCAACCTTGCCTCCAGAGAAGGCGACGTCTGTGATGCGATCGACACCTTGCGACGGATCGATCACACGGCCGTTTTTCAAAACGAGATCATAGGGCATGAATTCGACTTTCAGTTTCCATAAAGTTCTTGTTGATGCGAACGCCGCTGTCGGCGGCAAACAGGCGGACGGCGTCGGAGCTGGCGCCGAGGGTGACACTTTGGCCGGGAGACAATCCCGTCGTGTCGGTACAGGTCGCGCGCACGACATGGTCGCCGACTGCGACATCGATGAACTGGAATGGGCCGGCCGGCTCGATCAGCAGCATCTCTCCGGTCAGGGAAAAGCCGCCATTGGCGCGGGTAATTGGGTTCAGATCATGCGGGCGCACGCCGATGATCTGGCCGGTGCCGCCACCACAGAGATCGGCGGGGAGAAAATTCATCTGCGGACTGCCGATGAAGCCGGCCACGAACTGATTGGCGGGCTTGGTGTAGACTTCCATCGGCGGCGCGAACTGCTGGACGATGCCGTCCTTCATCACCGCAATGCGATCGGAGAGCACCATGGCTTCCTCCTGGTCGTGGGTAACGAAGATCACCGTGATCCCTAGCGCCTTCTGCAGCCGGCGGATCTCGGTGCGCATGCGCACGCGGAGAGATGCATCAAGGTTGGAAAGCGGCTCGTCCATCAAAAGCACAGAGGGATTTCTGACGATGGCGCGGCCGACGGCGACGCGCTGGCGCTGACCACCGGAAAGGGCTGCCGGCAGGCGGTCAAGCAGCGCTTCGATGCCCAGCACATCGGCGGCCCAGGCGACCTGCTTGGTGATCGTTTGTTCGTCAAGCTTCTGTTGGCGCAGCGGGAAGGCAATGTTTTCACGGACCGTCATGTGCGGGTAGAGCGCGTAGTCCTGGAAGACCAGCGCGATGTTCCGTTCGCGAGGCCCAAGATCGGATATTTCCTTGCCGTTGAAGCGGATCGAGCCTTCGTCGATCTCTTCCAGGCCCGAGATGCAGAACAGCAGCGTGGACTTGCCGCAGCCCGAAGGCCCGAGGAAGGAGATGAACTCGCCGTCGTTGATGGCAAGGTCGAGGCCCTTGATCACGGGGGTCTCTCCGAACTTCTTGACGAGACCGGCTATCTGGATGGATGCCATTGTTGAACTCCTTTCAGCCCTTGACCGCGCCCGAAAGCGCACCCTGGACGAGGTAGCGTTGGAAGAAGAAGGCGACGGCAACAGGGGGGACGATCGCAAGCACGCTGGCAGCAAACATCGGGCCGTATTCGTAGAAGCGTGCCTGGCTGAGGAAGCCCGCGATGACGACGGGGATGGTCTGCGTTGCCGGCGTGGATGTCAGGATCATGGCAAAGAGAAATTCGTTCCATGAGACGAGGAAGCAGAAGATCAGCGCCGCAATGATGCCGGGCCTAACGACCGGCACCAGGACCTTGCGGAACATGGTGAAGCGGCTGCATCCGTCGATCTGGGCCGCACGCTCGAGGCTCAAAGGCACATTCTCGAAGCTGGTTTTCATCATCCAAGCTGCCAGCGGCATGAGGATCGTCGAATAGGCGATGACGAGGCCGATATGTGTGTCGATGAGCCCGAGGATCCGGAAGATGACGAAGAACGGCAGGACCAGCGTCAGGGCCGGTATCATCCGGGTCAGCAGGAGCAACCATAAGCTCACGGAGAAGAAGCGCTTGTCGGCGTAGCGGGCGAAACCATAGCCGGCCAGCGTTCCGAGTGCGACATTGATGACAGAGACCACGATGCCGGTCCCGAAACTGTTCAGAAGCGAGAGTGGGACGCGTGCCGCCTGAACGCTCGTCGTGCCCTGGGCCATCAGCACGGCCTTGTAGTTGTCAAGGGTGAGTGCCGAGGGGATGATGGACGGCGGCGTGCGGATGAGGTCCGTAGGCGGAGAGAGGCTGATGAAGATGAGGGCTGCGATCGGCAGGAACGACCAGAGAAAGATCAGGGCAATGGCGATCGCAAAGAGCGCCCTTGCGATATTCCGCGCGGTCATCGGGCGCATCATGCGCCTCGGTTTCCATTCCGGCAGGATGACCATGGCCGCACGGGGCTTGGCTATAGCTGCGGAATTTGCAGCCGGCACTACCGTCACCTTCTTTGCCCGCTTCGGGCTCAGAACCATGAAATAGAGAATTGCAAATGCGAGGCTGAGGAAGGTGAGGACATAGAGTGTTGCCGCTCCTTCGCCGAACTTGAGAAACTGGAACGACTGCATGTAGCCGAGCCATGACAGCGTGGTGGTCGCAGCACCAGGGCCACCGCGCGTCATGATCCAGATGATGTCGAAGGCCATGAAGGCGTTGATCGTCGCGATGATCGTCGAGAACAGCAGCGTCGATTTCAGCCAGGGCAGGGTGATGGAAAAGAACCGTTTCATCGGTCCGGCACCGTCGAGAATAGCGGCACGATGAAGGTTGCCGGGCATGGACTGCAGGCTGGATAGAAGCATCAACGTCGTCAGCGGTGCCTGGTTCCAGACCTGCGTGAGAGCCACGAGATTCAACGCCAGGAAGCCGTTGCCGAACCACGGACGCGCCCAGGAGCCGAGGCCGATATCGTTGAGAAGGCCGTTGAGCAGTCCGAAATTGCCGGCATAGATGAAGGACCAGAGCACGCCGATGGAAACAGGCGCCATGGCCCAGGGGATGAGGACGATGCTGCGAAGAAAGCCGCGACCGGCAAAGCGCTGGTTCAGCACGAGTGCAATCAGCGTTCCGAGTACCGTCGTGCCGACGACGGCAAGCAAGGAGAAATACAAAGTCCGGCCGAGTGCGTACCAGAAGTCCGCGTTCTGGAAGACATTCACATAATTGTTCAGGCCGACGAAGATCCAGCGCTTGGTGATCGGATTTGTGCTGTTGAAGGACAGATAGAGGCTGTAGATCAGCGGCAGACCGACGATCAGCACCATCAGGATTAGCGTCGGGGCGACCGAAAGATAGGCAAATGCCGGAAGCCGGCCCTTCCGCCTGTTTTCACGGGCCAAGGGCTCTACCCTTGTCGACTGCAGGGTCATTGTCATCTCGTCCTCGTGCAGCATGTGGACCGCTCGAAAGAGCAATGGTCCGTCTCATGATGTCGCTGGCGGTTGATGTGCTGGGAGCAGCCGACGCCGTTGAGAGCCGGCTGCTCTCGTTTCCCCGTTTTACTGATACTGTGCCTTCAGTTCCTTGGCCTTGGTGGCCAGAGCGGCGACCAGCTCATCGGTGGAGCTGCCCGAGCGGATATATTCCTGCACCTTCTGCATCATGAACATATCCCATTCCGGGAACCAGATCGTCTTGCCGATGGCGCGCGAGGTCGCCATGCCGAGCTGCTTGGAGGAGATGTCGAGATCACGCCACTTGGAGAAGCTCGCGACGATCTCCGGATCGGCCATGACTTCCTTGTAGCCCGAGCCGAGACCGAACTCGAGCGCCCAACGCTTGATGACATGGTACTGCCCGTCCTTTGCCTTGCCGCCGAAGAACTGCAGCAGGTTCCAGACCCGCTCTTCGTCGACGGGCTGAGCGCCCATCAGATAGGCGGCGGTCCATGCCATGGTGGAATGGGTGGCGCCCGGCATAATGGCATTGCGGACCTTGCCGGCGATCTTGGAAACTGCAGGATCGTTAGCGACCTTGTGATTGTAGTCGTGGACGACCATGAACGTGTGGCGGCCTGAGGCATAGCTCGGAACACCTTCGCCCGGTAGCGTCATAATGTCCTCGACAACCAGTTTTTCCTGATAGAATTTCTGGTTGATTTCGAGGATCTTGCGAAGCGCCGGTTCGTCGACGAAGTTGCCATCGGCATCAAATACCTTGGCGCCTTCTGAATACCAGGCCGCAAACATATACCAGGACATGTCAGGCCACTGCTGCTGCCACATCGCATGGAACGGTGCGTCCGAAATGCCGTCTTTCTTCAGCTTGCGGCAGGCTTCCAGAACTTCGTCCCAGGTCTCAGGCGGTTTCAAGCCGGCCCTCGTTAGATGTTCTTCATTGTAAAGGAATGTGTTGTAGCCGGCGTAATAGGGCAGGCCGCAAAGCGGGCCGCCATTTGGCAAGGACAGCGAGGTGACGCTGACCGGAAACATTCCTGATTTAATATCGGCAACGCCCGGCAGACTTTCGATATCCTTGATCCAGCCTGCGGTGTGCCAGCGAGCGATGTAGTTTTCTTCGGAATACAGCATGTCAATATGCTGGCCGCCGGTCAGCTTGGTTTCCGCCACTGGATGGTAGTCGCCTGAGACAAGCTCGTAATTCACGTTCTCGTCATAGAGCTTCATGAACGTCTTGACGTTTTCTTCCACGATCTGCGGCTGATACTGCCAGCCGATAAAGCTCATGGCCGTGGGGGGAGCTGCATAAGCACGTGATCCCATCATGGCCGCAGCGGATAGCCCCGCCGCGCCCTTCAATATTTGTCGTCGAGACAGCAGGTATCGTTCCAGCGCAGAAGTCATGCCCAGTTCCCCATTTAACTTAATTTTTGATTTCGACCAACCGGCTCTGGCCGGAAGACAACTTTCGAAGTTCCCGGCCTCGACGCTGTGAATGCGGGGCGGGGGAAGTCATTTTTATGGGGTAACTATGCGCGATATTTTTTTACTGTCCAACGAAATTTTCATTTCTAGATCAATTTGTGGCGCATTTGTCGAGTCGTCTATTTTTTAAGCTATTTTTTGATCTAAAAAACAAAAAATAGTCATTCTCTTATATCAATCGCATAAAGGTTGGGTCTGGGCCACGTCGCGCGCGATCGCCAGCTGCTGCTTGAGCCGGCGAAGTTTTTCTCGGCCGGCATCCTTGCGTGCGATGGCAACGCCATAAGAGATGATATCGATCGCAATCAAATAGGCATAACGGATCGAGGCCGGGCTCAGAATGTCCTCGTCCGGGGGGCTGTCGATGGGCAAGAGCTCGTCGACGGCGGAAGCAAGAGACGTCCCGCTCGGCGTCAGAGCGATCGTCGTAGCTCCGTATTCTCGGGCAACGGATATCGCTTTCTCGAGCTCAAGGTTGCTGCCCGTGAGCGAGCAGCATATGACGACATCTGTGCGCTCCACCGCCGTTGCCAACATGAACTGCATCTGGTGATCGTTACAGGGAATGACCCGGATGCCCAGGCGGAAGAAGCGATTCTGGATCTCCTCGATCAGCCAGGAAGAGACCCCACCGCTACCGAACGCGTAGAGCGTGTGACAGGCGGAAATCCTATCAACCACAGCCTGGGCGCGTTCGAGATCGACGTTGTGGTGAATGTCTGCAATCGTTTTCTGCGCTCGTTTGCTGACCCGCTCCGCCACTTCGGCGATGGACCCAGGCGGCGTCTGCGGCTCGAGATATCGAATACCTACGCGAACAGATCCCATGATCTTGAGCTTGAGATCTTTTAGGCCGTCACACCCCAGCATACGGGAAAATCGGGTAATGGTGGGGGCCGATACACCTAGCCACGTAGTGAGCTCTTCTATGGGCTTCTCCACGAAGCTATGAGGTTCACTCAAAATGGCTTGGGCAATCCGCTGGTTCGTCTTGGAAAATTGTGACTGCTGGTCAACAATCAATCCGATGATATCTTGCGCGTTGCGCTTATCGCTTTGGATGGCCAAGCCACCATAACGTTGTGATGTGCGATTTTCTGGTGACCGATCGCGAGCCATTGAATTTCTCCGTTTAGCTCGACGTTTTGAATTAAACCGTCGAGGTGTCAACATCTCTCTGAAATATCATGCCCATCGATAGGACTGACAGCTCGGCTCGTCCGTGCGGTTATTTCAATTGATGACCCACCTGATGCAGAGGTGGAGTGAACTCCTCGGGCTGGACCACGGGACACGAAAAAACTGATACGCTCGGGCCTCAATCGGAGAAGGCTCATGAAGGCGCGAGGGCCATATCGGCGTTCGGAAAGCCCAGGCGTGGAAATGAGGCGTGACTCTCAGCGCACCGACACCACTGGCCGATCATCACGAGCTGGCAGAATTCAATTCCAGTGTCCCTGAACTGGACGATTGGCTGCATCGTCGCGCCCGCGGCAATCAGGCAGGCGGCGCATCGCGCACATTCGTCGTGTGCGAGGGCAACCGCGTGATCGCCTATTATGCGCTCGCCTCCGGCGCGGTGAAGCAACCGGAAGCACCTGGCCGTTTCCGGCGCAACATGCCCGACCCGATTCTGGTTGCCGTTCTCGGACGCCTGGCCATCGATCAGACCTATCAGGGGCGCGGTCTCGGCAGAGCATTGGTGCGCGATGCCGGCCTGCGTCTGCTCAATGCCGCTGAGATCCTCGGCATCCGCGGCGTGCTGGTGCATGCGATTTCCGATGACGCGCGTGCCTTCTATGAGGCGGTCGGCTTTCTGCCTTCGCCATCTGATCCCATGATGCTGATGGTCGGGTTGAATGATCTCAACAGCGCGCTGAACTTCCAACCGTAGTTTGTCGACATTTAGCTCAGCGCACTTACAGCCGTTTCTAACTCGCTGAGACCGGTGTTGAAACCATGCCGTGTCGTGGGTTCGGTTTTCATCAAGACCAAAGGATTCTGGTTACGCTTACTTAAGGGTAATTACCTCAGCCCTTCTCTTTTTTAAGCGAAGCCCTGCTTGCTTAATAACGTTTTCGGCAGCGTTATAATGTTTTTGCCGGAACATTATAATGAATGGATGCCCGCGATGAACATGGACGATTTGTTCGAAGAGAGGCGGGCGAGATTCGAGAAGATTGTGACCGATTTGGAGGCCGAGAAAGAGGCTGCGGCAGCTGCGAAAGAAAAGTTAAGGCATGAGACGCATCGACATCACATATCGAACGATGTTCGCGGAGCTGGCGCAGCGTTCGCTCGATGGACAATTTCAAGCCGACTTCCCACTTGAGGGTCGGTTCGTCACGGTCCCGGTCAAGGGCCGCGAATACTGGTATTTCGATCTCCCGACCCCCGAAGGCGACAAGCGTCGCTATGTGGGGCCACACAGCGACGAAGAGATCACGGCTCGAGTGAACGCTCATAAAGAAATCAAGGACGATCTCCGCGAGCGTAGGCGGATGGTCGGGACGCTCCTGCGAAGCGGCGGCATGCAGGGACCGGACAATTTCGCGGGCGACATCACGAAGGCTCTCGCGGGTGCTGGCCTCTTCCGCCTGCGGGCCGTCCTGATTGGATCGGTGGCATTCGGCTGCTACGCGGGCCTGCTCGGTGTTCGACTGCCATCGACGGCGATGCAAACGGGGGACGCCGATTTCGCGCAGGATTTTGCGATCAGCTCGGAGGTCGGGGACAGCCTGCCGCCCGTTCTGGAAATCCTGCAGTCCATCGACAAAACGTTCCGGGCAGTCCCGCACCAGGCCGACAAGGCAAAGGTCGCCGCATTCGTGAATAGCAAGGGCTACCGCGTGGAATTCCTGACGGGCAACCGGGGATCGGACGAGCATACGGGGAAGCCGTCGCCCATGCCCGCGCTTGGCGGCGCGTCGGCGGAAAACCTGCGATTCCTCGATTATCTGATTTACGAGCCTGTGCGGACCGTCCTGCTGCACCGTGAAGGAGTAAGCGTGATTGTCCCGGCTCTCCCGAACGGTATGCCGTCCACAAGCTCATCGTGGCTTCCAGGCGGCTTACCGACGGGCTCGGGAGGGCAAAGCGCGACAAGGATCTCCTGCAAGCCTCGTTGCTCTTCGAGGCTCTGCTGGAGACGCGACAGGGTGATGCGCTGGCCGATGCCTACCGTGAGGCATGGGATCGAGGCAAGGCATGGCAGGAGGGTATCATTTCCGGATTGGCGATGATGCCTGATCATGGCAAGGCGGCACTGGCGGCTGCCATAGGCGTATCGATGGATGAACTTGGCAAACGGGTGAGGATGTAAAGCACTCCAGCTCGATGTGATATATGGCCTACTTAAAGAATCGCTCTGATGCGGACTATGTATAAATGCACGGCCAGAATTGCGGCATTTCGATACAATAATGTCGTCTAATGCTCTGGCTTGGCTCGTGTCGTGATCGGCTGTTTAGTCTTTTTTCAAGCCCGTCAGAGCCTTCTGCTCCTCTTGAATCAATGCCTCAGAGGCAGCTTTCAACCAAGCGGCATCTAACGATGCAACGAACACTGCACTATTGTGGATAATTATCAAGGCGATAGCTACTGCGAACGCGGAGCCGATCAATACCGCAGCTCCCTTCAGAGCCGTACACGTAGCTGTCGATGCGAAAACAGAGGATGAGCGAAACGCAGTAATGGTTGCGTTCTCGATGGTCCGAAGAATAAATAATCCCGCGCGTTTCAACTGCTTGCCCGGATGGTGCCTTAGCTCGGAAACGAACCTTAACGTTCGAGGCACCTCGTCGTCGACCTGTTCGTCTATTTCCAGCGCATCTGCAAGCTCGTCTGCCACATTCGCGAGATGATCGACATCCTCATGCGTCAGCTCCAGAACAGCCGCTGCATCGCTGAAATCGACCCACTCAGGGAACTGCGCGAGATAATGTTGGATACCTACGGTATGTGTTTGCAGCACGTTCGCTAGAACGGAATTGAGTTCTTCTGCAGCTCCAGAGACAGCCGCCTCGAAGGAGATATTCAGAAGACCGAGTTGCACGATGTCGTTTTCTGTCGCGAGTTTTGCTTGGACAGCCTCAAGAGCTGCCCTGAGATACGGTTGGCTGTTGGACCCTTCTAGATCAACGATGAGCCGCTCGCCCTGCTCCAAAAGAGCAGTTTTCGCCTTCGCGAGAGCTCCTTCTATGGTCGCACCTGCGGGACGGCAACTGACGATGAGGTGCCTATCTTTAACTGAATAATAGAATGGCCCGGTTTTCTCCAAAGGAATGATTTTTTGAAACTGGCCAACGCTATCCTTGGCGGCAACTGTGTCAATCCAAGAGTCCACCGCAGCAGCAAGAAAAGCTAGCAGATTGCCAATCGATTCCGAACTTTCGGCTGTGCCTGGCTGGTAAGCGCCACGCATCCCGCCAATGACACTGTCATATTTGAAATTGAGCAGTTCGATTTGACCAAAATCAGGCCGCGCCATGATCGTTGCTAAATGATCACGGAATCGGCGAATCTGGTCTGCGGTCTCAAGCGGGCGAAAATTGAAATATAACTCTGTTAAAAATGAAAGAGCCTTTGCCGATTGTCCAGCTTGATCCTTCGCCGCCAACAAACTCGTTCTGGCAACGTCAATGGTTCTCAGGATCATGTCGCGTTCGTTTTGATCAATCACGAGCATAACGTTCGTTTTCCAGAGGAACGATCACGAATTGCGCCCTTCGGTAGAAGGCCTCGAGCTCGCGCTCAAAGCTCTCAATTGCGAGGATAGCCCAGAGTTCATAATGCTCATTTGCTGATAAGCTGCTGCTTCGGCGTGCGGCATTTCGAAATTGATGAATATCCAATCCATAAGCTCCATTTAGTCACTTCCAACAGGGAGACCCGGTTCGCGATCTCGCGCTCTGGTCTGTGCCGCTCAGACAGTGGAAATACAGCTATGATTGGCTAGACCTTAAATAAGCTGCCGGATGGACCAATTGTTTACAGTGCGAGCCTATCCATCAGTTATCGAGATATCCGTTGTATCGAAGCCAATTGACCGTAATTTTTTCAAGCAAAGACGAGACTGATCGCTCGTCTCGTTGTGCAGCTTTCTCAAGAGCCTTCTTGATCTCCGGCGGTAGCCGGAAAGAAATTGGCATAGTTTTCTTCATACGTGTGTTCTGTCTGCTTGTTGGTCTGGCAACCGATGCGGTGCGACGATTAGTAGTAGACTGCGCGCAGTTTGAGGGATGTCCCCGGCGGACGACTGGTTCAATTCGGAAATTCGAAGCTAATTTTCTCCAATGTTTGAAGGAGAGCGACCACGGCCGATGATTGGCAGTAGTAGTAAATTGTTTGAGCGTCTCTTCGGGTCGTGACTAGGTTCAGGTTTCGCAGTTTTGCTAAGTGCTGTGAAACTACGGATTGGCTTGATCCCAGACGGAGAGCGATGGTACTGACCGGAACTTCTTCCTGGACAAGAAGTGTAAGGATCTTAATCCGTGCTGGGTTCGCCATTGCGGACAACAACGCTGCACAAAATTCGATTTTTTGTTCGTTCAACCTATTCAAGTCCTATCGCTAGTTGCTTCACCCACGCCTTTTACAAGGCCGATGATTTTTTAGGAGTGCTGCTTAAACATCTTCCATTCGGGCGATACTGCTGCGACAGCCTGCCACCGAAAGAGCCGATAAGCGCCTTCGTCCCAATGCCGCTGCCGGGATATAGCCGCCGGCCGAGCTCTTCTTGCTGGCATTCATTTTGGTATTCCTACCGTTGCTCATTGAGTTGCGCTCTGCCGGTTTCAGGCGGCAGCGATCTTGGTTGTTGCCTGTTCAACTCCGCCACGGCGACGGCGTCCCTGGTGCCTGGTTCTGGTTGTCCGTAGAAAAAGCCTTGAACCTCGCTGCACCCTTCTTCGAGCACTCGGTTCAGATGGGCCTCCGTTTCGACGCCTTCTGCCACCGTGGTCACGCCCAGCCGTTTGCCGAGATCGGCAATGGCTCGAACAACAGCAGCCGATTCCGGCCGCTCGACGGCATCCTTCACGAACGACCCGTCGATCTTGATCTTGTCGAAGGGGAAGGCACGGAGATGGGTGAGCGAAGAATAGCCAGTCCCGAAGTCGTCCAGCGCCACACGCACGCCAATGTCACGCAGGCGGCGTAGGTCTCCGATGCCCCCATGTTCGTCATCGAGCATGGCGGTTTCGGTGACTTCGATTTCCAGCCGGTTCGGCGAGAGGCCGGAACGTGCTAGGGCCTCCAGAACAGCAGGCACGATCGTGCCCTTGCCGAGCTGTGTTGCCGATACATTGACGGCCACACACGCACCGTCCTCCCATCCGGCTGCATCGAGGCAGGCCGTGCTCAGCACGAATTCCCCAAGCTGGTCTATCAGACCGCTTTGCTCTGCGATCGGAACGAACTCGCTGGGCGAGATCCAGCCGCGTTCCGAATGGTGCCAGCGGATCAGCGCCTCGCGGGCCGTGACCTTCTTCGTGTGGGCGTCGATGATTGGCTGATAGAAGACGAATAGCCCTTCTCGCGTCTGGAGAGATGCCCGCAGCTTGGCTTGCAGGCGTACGCGCTCCTGGATCTTACTTTCCATGTCGTCAGAGAAGAGCTTGTAGGTTCCCTTGCCGGCAGCCTTGGCCGCGTAGAGCGCTATGTCGGCGCGGGCCAACAGGGCCTCGCCGGTGTTCCCGTGCATCGGGGCGAGGGCAATGCCGATCGATGCCCCGATTTGAACCTGCCGATTATGCTCAAGGACATAGGGCGACGACAGGACGTCAATGATCCGGGCGGCGAGCTGCACCAGCGCCGGTGTATTATCATGCGGAATCAGCGCCGCGAATTCGTCGCCGCCAAGCCGGCCGATCGTCATGGCCGGGGCTCCGCAGACAGTCCGCAGCCGGTTTGGGACTTGCCGCAGCAACTCGTCACCGACACGGTGACTCCGAGTGTCGTTCACCAGTTTAAAACCGTCGAGGTCGATAAACAAAAGGCCGGGGCCGCCCCCCGGAGCGGCAAGGCTCGCCTCAAGAATCGGACCTCGCCCATCCCCTTGTCAGCATTCCAGAAGCCGATATTGATGAAACGCTCGGTGACATCTACGTAGTGGCGGGATGACACGAAGTTCGGTTGCGTATGCGGCATATTCTGGTCCGGCAGAAGTGACAACCAACAGAGTAGACCAAAGAAGGTATTCTTCGGAACGGTTCGCGTCCCTCAATCTGGTCATTAGAAGAACTTTCCGTGACCTAACATTTGCGTTTGAATGAGGCCATCGGGTATTTACCTGAGATGCATTGAGTTTGTGACGAGAGGGATCGAGCTGTTGCCACAATATGGCATGACGGGCCGATTAGCGGATCAGAGTCGGATCAAATTCATTCGTACCGCATAACGCGCGAGCTCTACTGCCGTATGAACGCCGAGCTTTCTCATCGCAGCTGTTCTATGGGTGTCCACGGTTTTGATGCTGATATTTAAAAGCGCCGCGATCCTTTTGTTCGTCTCGCCCTCTGCGACCAACCGTACAACCTCCAACTCACGCGGGGTCAGAGCCGAAATTGATGTGGTCTCCTGACCAAATGGAGATGCCGTAAGCGAACGACGTCCGGCCGCGTGAGTGGTATATGTACCCCCCGCAGCAAGAGCATCCACGGCCAAAATTAGCGTGATGTCATCATCATTTTTCGATACGTAGCCGCGGGCTCCCGCTTCCAGGAGATCAAAGACAAGTTGATCCTCTGTATGCATGGTGTAGATCAACACAGCCATCTCTGGAAACTGACGGCAAAGATCTCGGGTGACCTCCAGGCCGTTGCGCAAAGGAAGGGCAAAGTCGAGGATCACGAGATGGGGCCTATACTCCTGTGCGAGGTGAACGGTTGCTTCACCGTTTGCTGCTTCGGCGCATATGTGCCAGTGCGGGCGGGCGCCAAGACATGTTCTTATGCCGGCGCGTATGAGAGGGTGATCATCCGCGATTAATATATTGAAGCGTGGCGCATCTGCTGCAGACACGAAATGTCCTTTTCCGAAGCCGTGAGATCTTGATCGGCGCTCCTCAGTCTTTTGCTGTTGGGCTTCTCCTTCATTCCTTTGTGCCGGGTATCTCTTCCAGGGGCAAGCGAAGCCTGATGGTGGTGCCGCTGTCCTTTCTACTGAAAACTTCCACGCGCCCGCTGCACTGGCGAACGAAATCCAGCACCTGGCTCAATCCCACACCACTACCCGAACCTGAGTCTTTCGTCGTGAAGAAGGGATCGAAAGCCTGATGACGGACGTCGTCCGTCATCCCGGTACCCTCGTCACTCACATTGACATCAATCCAACGCGCAGAGCCATTGACCTCCGCCTCTTCGGCGATCCTTACATCGATCGCGATTATTCCTCCTAAAGGCATCGAATCGCGCGCGTTCAGCACCAGATTGACGAGAGAGGATTTGAACTGGATCTCATCCACAAGGCTTATCGCTTCTTCCTCAGCCAACGTCGTTACGACCGTCGATATTGGCCCTGCAGCTTGTCCCAGTATTGGCAAAACCTCGGAAACGAGCACGTTGATATCGGCGGCCTCGAGCCGAATTTTCGTGTCCTTGGCATAGGAAAGCAGCTGACTGACCATATTTCGGCCGGCCACAAGCGATAGGTCAATCTCGTCCAACGCAGCGAGCGCATTGGGCTTGTCTTCGATCATCGGTCTGATAACCGTAACGCCCGAGCGAACAATCCGCATGAGATTGCCGAGATCGTGCGCGATACCGCCGGCAAAACGTCCGATTGCCTCCAACCTCTGCGTTTGCACTGATCGCAACCGCGCTAATTCCTCCCGATGCCTGTTGCGGCGTGATAGCCATTCGAGCGCCAGAAGCAGGAGCAGCAGGATCGCCGCACCGATAACAGCAACGGTGGCGTGGGAATGCCACGCGCGCATGAGTTCATTCTCGTTGAGTGTCATGAGCATGACGATAGGAGCCGAGTCCACGCGCTGATAGCCTGTCAACCGAGGAACACCGTCAATCGGACTAGGGCCCCACAAAACACCATGGCTGTTGGTCTTGAGCAGGCTGCGGAAGGGCTCTACGGCGGCAAAAGAGGTTCCCATCGCCAGATCGTTTTCTGGCGAACGGGCAAGCAGTGTTCCGTTCTCCAGCAAGAGCAGGATCGTGCCGTCGCCCATCCACATTTGTCTGTAGAAACGCTCGAAGTAGAGTGGTTCCACAGCCGCAACGACAATGCCCCGAAAATCACCATTCGGCGCATTGATCCTTCTGCTCATGCTGATGAACCAGACACCCACTGAGCGGCTTTTCAACGGGCCGCTAATCTGCATCTGAACGGACGCATCCGATTGGTGCACCCGGAAGTATTCCCGATCGGCAAGGCTAACATGCGGCGTTGATGGGTAATCCGTATCGTGAGAGATGAAGCCGTCAGCTCCAATCACGAACAACGCCCGCACATAAGGCAGCGTTGCCAGCCGCTTATGCAACTCGCCGCGAAACGTTGAATCGTTATCGGGCAAGCCAGGGTTCTTTGCTATTTCGGCTGCAATATCTTGCAAGTTCAGGTCGATGGACTGAACGGTCCTTGCCACCTGCTCGGACATGACGTGAACGAGGTTAAATACGGTCTTTTCCGCCTCGTCTTGAGCCGCTGCATGGCTTCGCCACAGTTCATAAGAGAGCAATGATACGATGCACAGACCCAGGATGATCGACGGCATCGATCGAAAGAATTGCCGACGGATTTTCAACCAGATGTGCATTTTGTGCGGATACCATTGATCAAGCATTGCAGAGATTTTGGTTTAGGGCGTCTGAGGGATGAGGGCGGTAATAGGACGGCAATATGACTAAAACAACTCAGGGCAGGATAGTGACGATCATCGAAAAGGGGCATGTCAAATTTCGTCGGTGACTGTCCGTGTGGTGACGCTGTGCAACAAACATGCCATTTCCGCGAAGGTCGCCAAATCAAGTAGTTGATCCGAAGCGGTTTATGGAGATGGACAAATTGTCTCAATTCTCGGGATAAAATGTCCAGTTTAGGTTGTATCGCAGGTCGGATGAATTGTTTGGGTGTTATCACATAAACGCTGCGTCAGTGAATTGGGCGTGGAGACGGTGGGATGAAGAGCCCTGCCGTTAGCTACAAGCGCCATCGTTTCCCGCAACAGATCATCTCGCATGCGGTGTGGCTCTATTATCGGTTTCCGCTGAGCTTACGCCTTGTCGAGGAAATACGCTGGAGCGCGGAACTATCGTCTCGTATGAAACGATCCGTCGATGGGGTCGGAAATTCGGACCGGCCTACGCTAAAAAGCTTCGTCGCAGGCGACCTTCGCGCCAGGATGTCTGGCATCTGGATGAGGTGGTGATTTCCATCGCTGGCCGCAAATACTGGCTTTGGCGTGCCGTTGACCAGGACGGTTATGTTCTCGACGAGATCGTTCAAAGCCGGCGCGATACGAAAGCCGCAAGGCGATTGCTGATCAGGCTACTGAAGAAGGTAGGCATGTCGCCCAAGCGGATCATCACCGACAAACTCCGTTCGTTCTGCAGCGTTTCATCTCGACCTTCTGCGCGCTTCGAAATCTTTTCGTCACCCCACATCACAAACGATCCGCACTGGCCACCTACATTCATCGCATCCGCGCAATGGCGCACTGGAAGGCCGTCACCCGCGCGTCTGCCTGATCGCAGACGGCTTGCAACGAAGATCGTTCACCGCTCGATAACGTGACAACTCCCACCAATCCGATCGAAGATCCTGAGTTTTCGTATTTTACGCAAGCCGCCTGGGAACAGCTCGGCGCTGCCGGAAGAATCTTGGCGCTTTGGAATACGATGTTGTTTGGCAGGTTGACCATCGGTCCGGTGGTGATGATCCTAAGCTTCCTGATGCAGGAAAAGCCTTCGGCAGCGTTCGAACGTCAACCTCCGATGCACAACTCGTGGCAAAAAAAGGGTCCAACCGAAGAGTTTTGCGCCTACCAGGCCGTCCGAGCGGTGCTGAGAGCATATGAAAGGCAGGACGAAACGTGCGCGGCGAGGGGATTGACCATGATGACGCAGTTTCCAGGATAGAACAACTTATGCGCGTTAAGATGCTTCAGCAGCTCGCCAACGGTACGTTTGTCTGTAAGCGGAAATGAAATTGTCATTGCGCGTTTCCTACAACGGACAAAATAACATAAGGGAGTTAGGAGCGATTTTCTTCGCGCTGCAACAAAAATTTTTTATTGAGCAAATTAAAATCGATTAGCTTCCAATCTTGTTTTTTAAGACCGATTTAAACATCTGCGGCCGAATTTTGACAAGGCGAATCTCGCATTCCTGGGCTTGGTTCCATGTGTCCGGAGGCGCCCGTTACGCGGGAGGTTTGACGCCAAGGACTTTCGCCAATCGCGCAGTCGCTGGCTTGCTCGCATCTGGCTGAAGCTTGTCGAGATTAAGTTGTTTCCATTTCACGGCGGACATTCCAACTCTTCCGCCACAAAACCATACAAATGTTGATATCGCACTTCTATTTGGTTTTGACATTGAAATTTTACCGAGGGGTCGCTGGTTCGAAACTCTTCAAGACCTTCTTTTTGCCTCGGCAATAAACAAAGCTTCCGCAATTTCGATTGGCAGCACAATTTACAATGTAGCGAGCAGTGAGTTCAATCGCTTCCTACATAGCTGCGGGCGTATCGAGCGGGCGGCATGCCTGCATATCTGGCAAAGGCAACGCTAAAGGTGCTTGCCGATGCGTAACCTACGCGTTCGGCCACTTGATCCATGCCTAATTCACGGCTACGCAACAGCTGCTTTGCAAGAGCCATACGCCATGCCAGTAGATATTCCATCGGCGGCAAGCCGACGATGCGGCCGAAACGCGCAAAAAAAGCTGATCTGGATAGGGCTGCTTCGATTGCGAGATCCGCCACCGTCCAAGGATAGGCGGGACGCGCGTGCATTGCGTGAAGTGCTGCCGCCAATCGTTCATCGGCAAGACCGCGGCTCAGACCGGGCGCAGCGGTGATGTCCGTGCTGGATCGCAACGCTTCAATCAACAACACCTCCAGCAGCCGTTCCAACACCAGCTCTCGCGCCGGACGCTGCTCACGTGTCTCCTCGCTGACCAATTGCATCAGCGTAGCAAGTCGGGGCTCGTCGCGAACGATAACCACATCAGGCAACAGGGAAACGAGCAAGGCCGCATCCGGCGCGCCGAAGCTGCAATGCCCTATGCGCATGCGCAGATCCACCGGGCCCTCGAGGCGGCCGACACGGAAATGGCCGCCGTTCAACTGCATCGGGACCATGGCGGACAGATCGGCTGGTGCGTCGACGCTCTCGTTGACGAGGTCGCGCATGGCCGGCACGAGCACGAAGTCACCGGCCTGGAGGATGAAAGGCTGATGTCCTCCAAACGCCACGCGGCAACGCCCCTCGAGGATTGCGCAGTAGAATGGTTCGCCTGTGGCCGGCCGGTGAATTCGCCAGAAGCCGGCGCATTCCACCAGCTTCGACGAGCGTGCGGTCGGCTGCAACAGTGTGACGATTTCGCTAAGGGGATCGACTGTCATAACCAGGACTGACGCTAAAGAAACAGAGACTTTAGCATATATAAAGTCTCTCGATCGGTCACTACCATGGGATCATTCCTTTTGGTTGGAGAAGTTCATGTCCACAATATTGATCACTGGTTGCTCGTCTGGCTTCGGTCTGGAGGCTGCGAAACTGTTTCTTGATCGGGGGTGGTATGTGATCGCGACAATGCGCACGCCAAAACCCGAGCTACTACCGGTTTCCGAACGCCTGCGCGTTCTGGCGCTCGACGTCACCGATCCAGCAAGCGTCGCGAAAGCTGTAAAAGATGCCGGTTCGATAGATGTACTGGTCAACAATGCCGGTTTCGGCGCGCCCTCACCAATCGAGCTGACGGCACCGGAGACGGTGCAGTCGCTGTTTCAGACAAATACGATCGGTACATTGGCAATGGTTCAAGCGGTATTGCCCCAGATGCGTCAACGCCGGGCGGGGGTCATCATCAATGTCACGTCCACTGTGACGGTCAAGACCCTACCGGTGGTTGGGATTTACCGGGCGAGCAAGGCAGCCGTGAACGCCTTCACCGAGTCCCTGGCGATCGAGATGGAGCCGTTTGGCGTGCGGGTGCATATCGTCTTGCCAGGCCGTTCGCCGGAAACACGTTTTGGGGAGAACGCGCGTCCACATTTGCGTGGTTTGGACGATCCGGATTATGCGCCATTGATCCAGCAATTCGTAAAGGGCGTGCGGGACGACACCGGTCCTGTGACGCATGCACCCGACGTGGCGGAGGCGGTCTGGCGAGCCGCCACCGATCCATCCGCCCCGCTGCGAATTCCGGCCGGTGCTGATGCCGAGCTTTGGATGGCCGAGGCAGGTTTGTAATCGAAACGGTGGCAGCCGAAAAGGGTGCCACCGTTCCAACTCGGCTGCGCATTAAGAAAAATGCGCTGTGTCAGCATTCCCACACCCGAAAAGCCGTCATGGCGGGACGAGCGTGTGGCACAAGCCTATGTCGATGGTGCATCGGCTTCGGATGCAATATTGGGTATAGAGCGACAATCGGGCAGTCGCCGGCCGCCGAGTTTCGATGCCCGAGCATAGCGATGGCGCACAGCTTCGAACTGGCCATCGGCAAACGGAAGTGGTCGGCTTCCGCAAGGCTGCATGACGCTCCTTAACCGTCCAACCTACCTTTTGGGCGGGTGAGGATCAAAGTCCCAAGTCCCACAGCAAGGCGTGCGGAATTCCGCAATATCTGACGCTGGCAAGCGGGATACCGCTTGGAAACCTCTGGAAGTCGATTGCAATCACCTCCAGACACGGAGGTAAGATGTCATCAAGAGGATGCCCGCAGCGCCTTTCGCACCTTCCGCGACAGCTCATCGACGGTCGCCATGACCCGGTTCACCTGTGACAGCGTGGACGTAAGCTCTGGGGCATACCTCATAACGTGATACTCGTTGCTTGCGGAGAGCATTCCTAGGTGCGTCACCGTGCGCTTGCGCAGAACAAGGCCAGCTTCAGACGCTATGCGCGCCCGCTCGCCGAGGTCGTGCCGCAGGTCGCGGATCGTAGGGAGGTTCACGCCCTTGGCGAGCAAGAATGCGTTCAGATAGAGCTCCATCGCATAAAGGGCGAGAAGGCGTCGTGGTGTTTGATTGGGGTAGGACGAGCTCTCGCCAAGCTTGTTGGCTGCGTCATGGTACTGCCTCGCCAAATTCAGGACGCCGCGTGCGCCTCCCGCTTTACCAGCATATGCAAATCCATTGCATGATTTCTGCCGGCGCTTCTCAGCAATGCGGATAAGATCCTTCAGCATCGTCCGCAACTCCGGCCAAGGTGCATTCTCGAGCTTCAGGCCGGGATCGTACATGACGATCAGGCAATGGAGCTTTGCGGTGATTTCGGTCAGTGAGGAGGGCCGGGTGATCAACATGACACGTCCGGATATACCGGCCTGTTCCGCGAGCTCCTGCTCCAGAGCGACCGCCAGGCTGTATCCCAGTCGCTGATCCGCTTCCTTCCATCGTCTTCGGCGCGATCGAAGCTCGGCTCGCGCCTGCGACAGGTGTTCGGCATCCAGCTGAGCGGCCATTTGATTGATGTCGGCAAAAGAGCGGACCTCGACGGCACCGTGCTTTCCAACATTTCGCAGTATCGCGGCGGGAAGACCACCGGTCTCTTCGAGCAATTGCTTTTCGAGCTTTTCTCTACGACGGGTGGTGCTCACGCGTTGCTGGTGGCAAGCATACCAGCGAGGCCACATGTCTCTGACGGGGGTCGGGCCTGGCTCTCTTGGCGCAGCGTCTGGTTCTTCGATGTGAGAAGTCAGAAAGCGCGAAGCGACGGCGAGGAGATTTCTGCGATCGATGATGTATGGCAGGCTTTCTGACGCGCCACGCACCGGCTTTTCTTTTCTGCGCGAAATTGCAGGCAAAGTTCTGCTATTCTCAGAATCAGCCATGATCCAAGCTCCAGATAGCTAGATTGTGGTCAGGTCACGTAGAGTGTCGCAAGCACCCTGCGTGGCCGCTATGAACCGTGCAGAGAGTTTGAATCATACAGAGATTATGTCAAGGTTATAATGTTGAATGCCGATCAAATCCGAATGGCGCGAGCTGCCCTTAGGTGGGGCGTTCGCGATCTGGCAAGCCGCGCTAACATTACCGCAGCTACCGTGACTCGGATCGAAGCCGGTCGTCCAGGGTATGCAGCGACGTTGGAGGCAATCCGTGCAGCATTCGAGGCTGCTGGCATCGAGTTTATCCCTGAAAATGGTAGCGGCGTCGGCGTCCGTTTTTCCAAACCAAAGGATTGAGCTCGCGCGGGTGATGCGATGTGTCTCAGCAATACTCTCGACGCCAAGCTGGCATGTGCTCCGTCGGGCCTCAGTGAGGCGCGCCGCCGATCAGTGGAAATTGGAGCAGACTGTTGACAGAATATGCATGGCGAAGGCGGCATTTCGAGCGTTGGCAATATCGATCATCAGCAAGTTGCATGGAGTGGGCACGGGATCTGACGTCTGCTCTTGAGGTCGAGAGGATGATCTCCACTAATTAAGGGCGCTTATCTAAGGTCGTTTGTTATTTAAAAAAAGTGCCACTTGCTTAAATAACGGATGGAAATCATACTAAGCATATGTCTGATTCCAGTCCTAACCCGCGCCTCGGCCATTTTGTCGAAACATCAGCAGCAAGCGAGACAGTGCGGGCGTTTGTGCCTCCGCCATTGCCGCCCAAGCCACCCATCGATGTGCTTTCGCTACTGGAGCGCCTCAGTCTGGCGGAGCGTGCGCTCGGCCGCCTGGATGGTATCACAATGCTGCTCCCGCGCCAGGAGCTGTTCCTTTACATGTATGTGAGAAAAGAAGCAGTTCTTTCCTCGCAGATTGAGGGGACACAGTCGACGCTTTCGGATCTTTTGCGATTTGAAACCGAAGCTCAAGCGGGGCAACCGGTCGATGATATTCGCGAGGTTTCCAACTACGTTGATGCGATGATGTACGGTTTGGAGCGTTTGGAAACGCTGCCAATGTCATTGCGCCTGATCCGAGAGATGCACGCACGACTGCTTCAAAGCGGGCGGGGGGGCACCAAAGATCCCGGAGAATTTCGGCGCTCACAGAATTGGATTGGAGGCACACGACCCGGTAACGCACTCTTTGTGCCGCCACCCGTGGCGGAAATGGCGAGCTGCCTGGATGCGTTCGAGCGCTTTATGCACGATGATCGATCCCGGTTACCGGCATTGATCAAAGCCGGCCTACTACATGTCCAGTTCGAAACGATCCATCCATTTCTCGATGGCAATGGCCGTATAGGTCGCTTGCTTGTGACCTTGTACCTCTGCATGAACGGTGTTCTACGCAAACCACTGCTATACCTCAGTCTTTACCTCAAGGCCCATCGAAGGGAATATTATCGATTACTGCAAGAGGTCCGTGAACATGGAAACTGGGAAGCTTGGCTAGACTTCTTCCTGACAGGTGTGGCCGACACTGCCAATCAGGCATTTGGAGCCGCCACTCAGATCGTCGACCTTTTCAAAGAGGACAGGGAGAAAATCACGACCAAGAGCGACAGAGCTGGATCGGCCCTTCGTATTCATGAGCTCTTTCAGCAAAATCCCTTTCATACAGCAAACCAGATTGTTCAGATGACCGGCCTGTCCGCGCCCACTGTTAACGTGGCACTCGCCGATTTGGAGCGTTTGGGCATTGTCGAGGAGGTGACAGGCCGTAAACGTGGTCGTGTCTTCAGCTACCGCAGATATATCGCAATCCTAAGCGAAGGCACTGATCCGCTGCCTGCTACATGACAAAAATCAGTGGGTTGAAAGTTCTGATCCCTTCAAGACCGCGGTCCTGGTGCTTGTTCGCCAGCGGCCGGGTCCACCAAGGGTGTGATGTTTAGAGGTCGAGCATCGGCTCACCGATCTGTCGGCGGAGCTGGCGAGCGTTGGCGATCGTAAGACGGCATTTCCGCTGCCGCATAGGCGAGGGGATGAGTTTCATCATGGGTCGCCCGTGCCGGATCCGCGTGGATTGCCGAAAAGGTAAGATCAGGCGTGTGGCTGGGTGACTACCCTCCTGTATTCTGCGGGAGTAAATCCATAGGCAATCCGGTACGCCCTGTAGAACGTAGCTAGGCTCGTGAACCCGCAATCAAGTGCGAGCTCCAGGATTGTGACGTGGCCGAATTCTGGAGATCGTAACCGCGACCGCGCAACCTCGAGTCGGCAACGGAGGATATGCCTTGAAACAGTATCGCCGGTCGCTTCGAAGAGACGATGAAGATGGCGGATGGAGATGCCAAGTGCTCCTGCTACAAGCATCGGCGAAAGGCGTGGATTTGTGGCGTTGCGCGCAATGAACTCCTTGGCAAGGCGGAGTTGGGCCGTCTGCAGTGCCTGCCGCGGATCGTGGTCTCGCGCAAGCCGACCATGTGCCACGGCAGCGAGGCTTGCCAGGGCATTTAGCGACGTCGTCTGCTCCTCTGGCGCGAGATAGGGCACCTCGGTCACGAAAGCATCGAAATAGGCGAGCAGCAAAGCACCTATGCCACTGGGAGCGGACACAACCGTTGTCGCGATATCATCCGCATTAGAGAGTACCGGGCGCAGCAGCTCCCGCGGCACTTTCAGCGGTGTTGTCACATAAACGCGGCGTCAGTGAATTGGACATAGAGACGGTGGAATGAAGAGTCCTGCCGTCAGCTACAAGCGCCACCGTTTCCCGCAACAGATCATCTCGAACGCGGTCTGGCTGTATTTCAGATTTCCGCTGAGCTTACGCCTTGTTGAGGAGATGCTGCTGGAGCGCGGAGTTGTCGTTTCGTATGAAACGATCCGGCGATGGGGTCGGAAATTCGGACCGGCATACGCAAAGCAACTCCGTCGCAGGCGGCCGTCGCGCCGGGATGTCTGGCATCTGGACGAGGTGGTGATTTCCATCGCAGGCAAGAAGCACTGGCTTTGGCGTGCCGTTGATCAAGACGGCTATGTTCTCGACGAGATTGTTCAGAGCCGACGCGATACGAAGTCCGCCAAGCGATTGCTCGTCAGACTATTGAAGAAAGCAGCCATGCCGCCCAAGCGGATCATCACCGACAAGCTCTGCTCGTATGGCGCGGCCAAGCGAGAAGTTATGCCGGCTGTCGAGCACCGATCCCACAAGGGTCTCAATAATCGAGCGGAAAATTCCCATCTGCCACTGCGGAAGCGGGAGAGGACGATGCAAGGCTTCCGATCACCGGGAAGTCTGCAGCGCTTCATCTCGATCTTCTCCGCGCTTCGAAATCTCTTCGTCCCCCAAGTCATAAACGATCCGCGCTGTCCACCCACATTCATCGCATCCGCGCAATAGCGCACCGGAAGGCCGTCACCGGCGCTACCGCTTGATTGCAGACGGCTTGCGACAAACACCGCTCACGCTCGATAACATGACAACTCCCGTCGGTCATTTTGGCGGTCGATCATGGGGCGTGACCGACAAGCGGTCGGATGATGGCAAACGGACCTGGCTCTATGGCGAGGAGCTTAGCGGAAGCAATATCGTCAGCCTCAACCTTTATCGATTGGCTGGACCTGGGTCGATACTGAAGCCGTGCGAAATGTCCTGCGCCAAGGTGATCGAACTCGTTCTTGGTTTCGAGCCCAGCACAGAAAGAGCTGCGTCTCCACCGCAATGGCCGACAAATGAGCACAGCATTTATATTGCATTGCAACATGCGCATGGCTGCACTGCGATCAGAGCGCTGGCGGTCGGGGCAGCCTCTGGTATCTTCAAATCAACGAAGCAATGCACCTCCTCCCGCAGAGCTTCGTGTTTCAGGCGACCCGTTTTCTCCTCCCGAAGGGGCGCCTGACGGAACAACGGCACTCCTCCTCCCAGCCGTCGTTCAATTCTTTCGGAAAAGCCTGCCGCATCTCCTCCCGCGGCAGGCTTTTTCGTTTTCCGATACGTTCGGCTCTGAGTTCAGGCGTCAAAGCAGACTGCCCTGTTCCACCGGCACTCGGGATTTCGAGACG
Source organism: Martinezella rhizogenes (assembly GCF_000799715.1). Classification (GTDB taxonomy): domain Bacteria; phylum Pseudomonadota; class Alphaproteobacteria; order Rhizobiales; family Rhizobiaceae; genus Rhizobium; species Rhizobium rhizogenes_C. The sequence goes on along the minus strand of NZ_JUHG01000015.1, from coordinate 383,904 downwards.
ATCGGGCATCCGTACGGTTCGCGTGCGGGCAAGATCAGCGCGTCTTTGAGCGAGAGGACCCGTTGAACCAAGCCGGCGTACGGAGCTTATCAGATCAAATGCAGTGGCTGTCCGACGATTGCCTATGACGTGCGTGAGGCAAGCGAGATTATTCCAGGAGCCTCCCGTCCCGAGCTATCCTGCGAGACCGGATTGATGCGAGAGTAGAAATCCGGCCTTGTTGCGCCGTTCGCTTAGGCCGCAGTCCTTTCATCGAATTGCTGTCGCGCAGCTTCGATTTCCTGCATCATCTCGACGGTCCAGGAATAGACCGACAGCAATCGCGGTTGAAGCGAACGACCGAGGTCTGTCAGCTCGTATTCCACCGCGACCGGTGACACGGGAATGACCCGCCGTTCGATCAGACCGTTGCGCTCAAGGCGACGAAGACATTGCGTCAAGGACTTCTGTGTCACGCCTTCAAGCCGCCGCTTGATGCCATTGAAGCGCACCGGACCGGCATCGAGAACGGTGATAACCATCATCGACCACTTGTCGGCGATCTGCTCGAATATGAGGCGGCTAGGGCAATCGACATTAAAATCCGGGGTAGCGGCACACATGGTGGTTTCCTCAAAGATACCTGGGCGATTCAAAGTACCTTCTTGACGCCTAGGTATCGCTTTTATACCTAAATGGGCCTGACAACAATGGAGCGACGTATGCCTTCTTCCACCGATATCCTGTTCGAGCCGCTACGCGTTAAGTCGCTCGCCCTGCCAAACCGTATCGTCATGGCGCCGATGACACGGACATTTGCCCCGGAGGGCGTTCCGGGTTCTTCGAACGCAGCCTATTATCGCCGCCGGGCTGAAGGCGGCGTCGGTCTGATCCTGTCGGAAGGCACTGTGGTCAACCGGCCGTCGTCGCGCAACGAGCCGGCAATTCCGTTTTTCCATGGCGATGCGGCACTCGGCGGCTGGAAAACAATCATCAATGAAGTCCATCGGGCCGGCGGACGGATGGGGCCTCAACTTTGGCATACCGGATCAACGGTCGGGATGAGTGGCTGGCAGCCGGCAAGCCCGGTCGAAAGCCCATCGGGTCTTCTGGCGCCTGACAAGCCGCGCGGCGTCGAAATGTCCGACGAGGCTATTGCCGATACGATTGCTGCATTTGCTCAAGCCGCAGCAGATGCCAAACGCCTGGGCTTCGACACGATCGAAATCCATGGTGCGCATGGCTATCTTATCGATGAATTCTTCTGGAGCGGCACAAACCGGCGTGACGATCGGTGGGGTGGCGCGTCGATCAAGGAACGTTCCGGTTTTGCCGCGGAAGTCGTCCGCGCCATCCGTGCGGCTGTCGGCGAGGACTTCCCCGTCATCTTGCGGGTGAGCCAATGGAAGCAGCAAGACTACTCGGCGCGCCTCGCCGAGACGCCACAGCTGATGGCCGACTGGCTTCAGCCGCTGGTCGATGCCGGCGTCGATATCCTGCATTGCTCCCAGCGGCGTTTTTGGGAACCAGAGTTTCCTGACGTTGACGGCGAGGAAGGCCTCAATTTCGCAGGTTGGGCAAAGAAGCTGACGGGCGCGGTGACCATCAGCGTCGGCTCGGTCGGCTTATCCGGAGAGTTCCTGAAAGCCTTTGCCGGCGAGAGCTCGACCAGTGTCGGCATCGATACGCTGCTGACCCGCATGGAGCGCCGAGAGTTCGACCTGATAGCTGTTGGGCGTGCCATGATCAGCAACCCCGATTGGGCAAACAAGGTGCGAGAAGGCGACACGGCAAACCTCAAAGGCTTCAGTGCCGGCGAACTGGCGGCGCTGGTTTGATAAGTACGACGGGCCGGTTCGCCGGCCCGTCGTGAGGAGGTTTTAAAACATGGCGGCAATCATGCCGGCGCTCTCTCGGAAACGGCGCCGCCCATCTCCACCTCAGCCAGGAAATGGAGCGCGACGCACTGCGCTGGTCGATCGACAACATGATGCAGGAATTGCGGTCGCATCTGCCGGGCGGCTATCCCTGTTGACTACACTCATGGTGCCGCCTTGCCCGGTATTCTGGTGCCATTTCCGCGGATACGGATCTGCCGACCACGTATCCTTGGAGCTGATCGCACCCAGCGGTGCGCAATGCCTCTGCTGTTCAGCGGCTCAATCCCTTCGGCAGTTACGGGTACACCAACGCGCCCCAGCGGACGTTGTTAATGTCAGGCGATCTCCTCTGCTCCTGCGCGGCGCGTCATCCGACCTCGGCGTCGAGGCTCTGGCGATCGCCGACCGCAACAGTCTCGCCGGCATCGTGTGCGCTCATTAGCTCATTAGGAAGCCAAGGACAGCGGCGTCCGCTTGATCGTCGGTTGCCGCCTTGATCTTACAGACGGCATGTCGGAACTCGTCTATCCACGGATCGGACCGCCTATACCAGGCTTTGCGGCTGCTATCGCTTGGCAAGAAGCGCGCCGGCAATGTCGGGAGCCACGACCGTCACAATTAAAGATAGCTGGCACACCTATTCAGTGGCCGTTCATGACGACGCATCATTATGGTCATCTCTGCCTGGAAACGGCCGTCAAGGAGGTACTATGAGAAACTATGTCCTGTTGGTCACGACCTTCGCGGCCTCACTAGCCTTCGTCGTACCGGCGCATGCGGACTTCACGATCGGCATCATCGCGCCCCTGACCGGTCAGGGCGCTGCAGACGGCAATAAGGTCAAAAGTGCAATGCAAACGGCCGCCGATGAAATCAACAAGAGCGGCGGCATTCTTGGCGATAAGCTCGTTTTGAAATTTGGCGACGATGCCAGCAATCCGCTGAAGAGCTCATCGGTCGCCAAGGACTTTCTCGACACAAAAATCAACTTCGTCATCGAGGCGGCGGTTTTTGATCCAGCGACCCCTATTCAGATACGCCACGAATCGCCATCAGATATTTTGGCACTCTCAGGAACTCAGATCCTTCATCTGACGAAGACCTTTCCGCAGATCGATCTCATCGACGGTGGACGGCCCAGCAATCTCTCCACCGAATGCTACCGCGCAGATCCCCGTCAAGGCGAGATAGCCGCAAATTATGTGCTGAAGAATTTCAAGGACAAAAAAGTCGCCGTCCTCGATGACAGGACGGGTTATAGTAACCCCCTGATCGATGCCTTCAAGACGACCCTCAACCGAGGCGGCATGACCGAGGCGCTCAAGATCTCCGTCGACCCTGGCGCATATGACTATAGGAAGGAGGCCGAAAAACTGAAACAGGCGGGAGTAGAGGTAATCTATTACGGGGGTGCTTATGTAGAAATCGGCACGCTTCTGCGGCAATTAGGGGAAATCTCCGTCAAGCCGCAGATCATCGGTGGCGATGCCTTGTCCAACGTCAATTATCAGACCCTTTATAAAAAGGACGCGGATGGCACGATCTTTACCGACGCGCCCCGCGAGACTCTGATGACCGATTTGGAAAGTGCCCGCACAGTGCTAAAGGCCCATGAGATTCCGGCCGAGGACCTGACACTCCGCTCCTATGCCGCTGTCCACGAAGTGGCGGCCGCCATTCGGGATGAACAGTGCTACGGTCACTACGAATTCAGCCTCATCACCGATATGAAGGATGGCAAGCCAACTATCTATCTCGATCCCAGGGCCATTGCAGTCAGAATGAGCGCAGATGAGGGTATTCCGGTAGAGATCGATAAGGCGACTGGAAACAGGATGCTACCGAGCTTCTCAACTTATATCTGGAAAGCCGGTAAGATTGTTCCAATCCATGAGCCCCTCCCTGAGGCAAACTGAAGTTGAAGTGACGCTTCAACAGGTTGGCGTTCTGAATTGAGGGTCGTCGGTTCTGATCCCTTCAAGGCGAGCGCTCTGTCAGACGCGGAATCGACGCGTCGAAAATGGAGCGACATCGGCGGATGTTTCTTCCCCGAGAAGCAATTGTGCCGCCAACTCACCAACACCAAGAGAATGCTTGAAACCGTGCCCCGAGCAGGCTGAGATGACCAGAAGCTGGTCATAGGCCGGATGTTGATCAATGATGAAACCGCCATCTGGTGTCGTCGTGTAGTAACAGAGGTCGGAGCCGGCCATCTGCGAGCTAATGCCGCCGAAGAAGGGGCGGACATCGCGCTCGAAGAAGCGCCCACCTGTTTCGCCAGCATCTGCCGCCGCGTCGATGCCCTCGACGAAGAAGCTCACCGCTCCATCGTGCGACTGGGGAAACGCTGTAATACATTGGTCTGCGGCCGCGGAGCGGAACCACATCAACGCAGGAAAATTGTCGGACTGATACCCTGCTGAATCTTCCTGCCGGAACGAGAACGTCCTTTGTGCAGTGACCTTCAGGAGGTGGTCGAACGGCGGCCCGAGCGTCTCGCCAGCCCAACATCCCGCAGCAATGACGGCATGTCTGGCTTTGATCTGATGATCACCCATTCCAATTATCACCCAGCCATTTTCCTGAGAAACATGTTCTACCGCACAGTTGGTCACAACAGTTGCACCAAGCTGCTGTGCCACCGAAATCTGCAGCGACACGATCGGCTCGGGCCTCAGAAAGCCTGCCTTCGGCTCGAAATATCCATAGTCTGTTTCCGTCAGCCCGATCAGGGTCGGATATCGTCGTTTCAGCTCGGCGGACGAGAACAACTCATGCTCGATCCCATTTTGCCGCGCGATGTTGACCGTTGCCTCGACGAAATCCTCGCCACAGGCCGGCCGCTCGGACCCGATGATCAGAGTGCCTGCCCGCTCCATCAGGTTGGCATTGAATGATCGCTCGAGATCGCTCAGAATTTCCTGTGAGCGCCTGACCAGTGGCACATAGGCAGATCCTTCCCCCACAGCATTGCGGGTTACACGCGCGGCCCCATGGCTCGATCCATATGGATGTGGCGGCAGGTAGCGATCGACACCGATGACCTTCGCGCCCCGCTTGGCCAGCTGGTAAAGCGTGGCCGCGCCCACTGCGCCCAAGCCTATGACGGCGAAGTCGGTCGAGACCGTGTCCTTTGTCGAGGTCGATTTGGCGGCAGACGAAGGTCGGTTCAGCATTGTCACAACGTCACGCGGATTTGCGCATGAAATGGAGACCCGGCAGATGATCGGTGAAGCCCCACTTCTCATAGAACGGCACCATCTCCGCAAGGCAATAGAGCTCCCGATGCTTGATGTTTATCAGTGCGGGATCATTCATGACGGTTTCCATCAGCAGTCCGCCCAACCCGGTATTGCGCCATGAGCTTTTGACGATGATGTCGAAGATCATCGCCTTGTAGACGCCGTCCGTCATAGCGCGAGCGAACGCAGCGAGCTCGTCTCCGTCAGGATCGATGAAGGCGAAGACCGGGCCACCGGAGGCCAGGGCTTTTACGGCGTCGGCTTTTGTCCTGCCCTTGGTCCACCACTCCTCCTGAAACAATTCCACCAGCTGGTCGACCTGATGGTCGTTCAAGGAGTGACGGAGCCGCAGCCGGTTTTTATCGAGCGTGATCTTGTTCATGTGCGCCTCTGGGATATGTGCGTTGACCGGCTCAGTTGCCGGCAAGGGTTTGCAGTTCGAGAAGCTTGTCTTCCGAAATGGGAATGCCAAGGAGTGTGGATTGGCGGCGGTTCTCGTAGCGCCTTGCGCCCGGCAGCCTCTCCTGGCCGGCATCGATGAGACGATCGCAGAGAACCGAAACCCGTCCGGCAAAGTCATTGTTGCCCCCGCGCTCCGGGTCGATGACGATCAACAGCTGTCCAGCCTTCGGCGTCTGCGCGCCCACGCAGTCGCCGAAATCATTCTCGAACGATAATTGTCCGCCAGTGAGAGCGCCGGCCATCAGCTCTACCATCAGCGCAATGGACGATCCTTTGTAGCCACCGAAAGTATTGAGTGCTCCACCCGCCAGAACGGCGTGGGGGTCAGTAGAGGGATTGCCATCGCTGTCGACCCCCGTACCCGCAGGCAGGGTTCTGTTTGCCAGTGCATGAAGCCTGACTTCGCCGTTCGCCATGACGCTGGTCGCCTGGTCGACCACCAGCGGATCGGTGCCGGCCACCGGCGTTGCAAACGCAATCGGATTGGTGCCGTACACCGGGGCGTGACCTCCATGGGGTACGACATTCGCCAGACCGTTGACGAATGTGATCGCCATCAGGCCTCTTCGTGCGAATGGCTCGACATCCGGCCACAGGGCACTGAAATGATGAGAATTGCGGGTCGCCACAACCGCGATGCCGGTCTCCGTGACGGCCGCACTAATTGCCTCTGCTGCGACGGCGAGTGCTGGTTGGGCAAATCCGTTGCGGGCATCGATGCGAATGAAGGACGGGCTGACGACAGAGATTTCGGGTTCGGCCTTGCCATCAACCCAACCGGTGTCGAGCGATGCGATGTAGCCTGGAATACGAAAGACGCCGTGGCTGATCGCGCCATCGCGCTCGCAGCCGGCGCAGTTTTCCGCAAGAACGTTGGCGACGAACTCCGATGTCTCATGCTTCAGGAAAATCCGGGCAAGTGTGGATTTCAGAGCGTCGAATTTGACGTGAAGGTCCGGTTGTTCATGTGTCATGGATTGCTGCCAATGGGAGGAACGGTGTCAGGGGCCGACGGAGCGCGCGCATCACCGGTGCGGCGCGGGGTCGAGAGAAATTTTCGGAGGCAATTTTCGAGAAGCCGGGAGATGTTGTTGTCGTAGCCGTTGTGGGAAAGACTGCCACAGAAGGTGATCGAGCCGACCGAGAACAGGCCACCGCCGTTTTCGTCGAGGCCGTAGACGATGTTCGAGCGCATGCCGCCATAGGGACGCGGCCCGCCATCAATGACGCCGGGGGTCAGCAGCTCCTCGTATGTGGTCTCGAACGATGGCCCATGCCCTTCAGAAGCCGCGACCACCTTTACGAACTCCGGCGTTCCAAGCTCTGCGCAGGCCTGGTCGATCTCGAAGCCGGCAGCACCGCCGCCCGATAGACCGAAGTCGCCAAGCTTTTCGGCGGCGGAAATGCCTTCAAACAGGAAAGCCAATTCTTCGGCAAACGACTCGTTCGTGCGGAGGTAATAGGTCCCCTCGAAATTGCCTTCTGCGGTAAAGCCGACGCCAGCAACCTTTTGGGGAGGGATGCCGTTTCGTCGCCACAAGCCGCCATATTCGCCATCGAGCTGGTTATAATATTCGCCGGGCTTGCTGGCCCAGACGCGCATGCCGCCCTCGGCGCGTCGCAGTTCGAGGATGTGCGGTAGGTTTTGGTCGCGGCCGATCTTCCAGTAAAAGCCGTTGCCCCCAAGATACATCAGCCGCCCGCCGGCCTGGCGGTAGGCGAGGAGAGCCTCGATCGTCCGGCGGGTATGATATTCGGGATGGGAGCCGGTCAGGACCACGTCGTAGGGCGAGAGAGCATTGACGCCATCGCGGTCAAGGTCCTCGTCGGTCAGCACGTCGAATGCAAAACCCTTGATGGTCAGCCAGTCGGTGAGATGCGAGTCCGCCGGGAAACCGCGCATTCCCGAGCCGTGTTCGTCAAGGTAGACAAGATATCCAGGACGCATCGTCATGATCGGACGCAGCCGCGAGGATATGGTCACGCCGGTTCCATCCGGATGGCGGTTGTAGGTGGAGTAACCGTAGCTGCCGACGACATCCGGATTATGAGGATAGGCCGCCCAATCCTTCACCCGGGCCTCAAGTGGGCCAGCAAAGTTTCCGCGCGCATGATTGGCATAAGCCATGTAGGTGAAGGTAGGCGCCAGGAAGACGATCTTCTGTCGCTGCGCGTTGGCGCCCGGAAGCACGTAAAACGGGATCGTGTCGATCGCGATCTCGTTGTCGACCACAAGGCCATAAACACCGGAAGGCACGCCGTCGGGCACGGTGAGTGCGATCGTCGTCTCCCAAGCGCAGTCGCTCAGATCGTCTGAATGGAAGGTGATTGCCGCGTATTCTTCCGGCGCAACCTTCCAATCCATATTCCGGCCGGTCCAGGAGGAAGAGCGAACGGCGCGCATCGGCAGGTTGATCAGGTTGAGCCGGCGCGACGGGTCAAAATCGTCACTGACCCATGCGGAATTGCCGCTATCGGTAAAGGTCCATTGCGCGATGATCTCGCGAGTGAGCTCGACACTTTCTGAAGCGACGGAGATACGCGGCGCCTCGATCGAGCCGTCGAAGCAATCTTTGGGGTGCCCCGACCACAGTGCCGCAAGGCAGATATGGTCAACGCCGATCAATGCTTCATGCATGGCTGGGATCGGCTTTGAAAACACCAAGAGCTTTGACGTCTCGACCGGCGATGTGCGTAAGATCACGCCGCTATCCGAGAAGATGACCTCGAGCATGGTCCAGACATTCAGCTTGAGCGAAAGGTCCAGGCTCTCGAGCCGCGCCGGTGATTGCAGACGCTTGAGGAAGAGCCTCCCGTCTTTGACGATCAAGGCAGCGCCGGTGGTGCCGGCGGAATCCTGCAGCGAGAAGATCGTTTGATCGGTGGCGCTGATCAACCCAAGCCGGACGACAAGTTCGACGACCAGATCCTGTTCGGCGGGAATAGCTGGGAGCGGCCCGAATGCACAGGATCCAAGATAGGTGTTCTGCTCTGTCGCCGGATAGATCGGCGACAGGCCGAATTCTACCTCGGTACTTTTCAGGCCGGGACCTTGTGGATTGGGATCGCAGCAATCCAGTCTGACAACCTTGGCAGCGATTTGTCTGTCTCCAAGCGAGGAGATCTTGAAATCGAGTTGTTCGCCTGGCCTGGCGCTGAGCGGCGTGACATAGCCAATGAGCGCCGGCTGTTTTTGTTCTTCGGCAGACATGTTTCACCAATCTCGAAGACGTCTGTTCGTGACGTGGTTGCGGCTGCGTATTCCCGTCTGCCTTCGTCGGGGTGGCAGGGGCGCGGCTGGACATTCGGAAAGCAAAGTGGTAAATAGAATATCGTATACGTTATCTGTCGGTGTCAACCCAGTTTGTTGATGGAACCGTGGCGCAAGTCGGGGATCACCTTCACGACGTTGCGATCTAATATCGAATACGTTATTCGATTGTTCCCTCATCGACTGCAGACCGGAGTTTCCGTTGCCCCTCAATCCCGCCGATCTGCCATCGCTTGGAACCGCACCGACGGCCTCTGACATCATCGCCAAGCACATTCGCGAAGCGATCGTCAGCGGTGAGTTCGACGAGGGTGAGCCAATCCGCCAGGACGACGTCGCAAAACTGTTCGACGTCAGCAAGATCCCCGTCCGTGAAGCGTTGAAACGGCTCGAGGCTGAAGGTCTCGTCGAGTTTCAGAAAAACCGCGGCGCGGTGGTGACCAGCGTTTCAGAGCCGGAAATTGCTCAGATCTTCGAAGTCCGCGCGATGCTTGAATCGAACGCGATCAGGCTGGCGGTGCCCAGGATGACGGCGCGGACCTTTCAAAAAGCCGAAGAGTATTGTGACGCCTTCGCCCAGGAGACGAACGTTGCACGGTGGGCGGAGCTGAACTGGCAGTTTCATTCGTGCCTGTATGAGGATGCTGACAGGTCTTTTCTTCTCAACCTCATTCGCTCGGTCAACGATCGTATCGAGCGGTATCTTCGCATTCAGCTCACCTTGTCAGGTGGAACCGGTGTTGACGACAGAGAGCATCGCGAGATCCTTGCCGCGTGTCGGGAACGAGACGCTGACAAGGCCGCTGAACTGCTAGCGCAACACATCACCAAGGCGTGCGAGTCTCTGCTGGCCAATATTCGCAAGTAAGCCTCCTCTTCCAGATTTGAAGTTGCCTCTTGCTGTCCTCGCCAATCATCGTAGCGGCAAGAGCCTGCGCAGCGTTGCGCTCTTCGAAAGCTCTGCGCGGCTGTTCAGCCTGCCCAAAAAATACGCGTGACGTTTTATTCGCCTTTTTTCACTTTTCGTGGTTGACGAAGATCGTTTATCGTATACGATATCTAAAAATAGCCAACTGGCAGCGGGAGTGCCGATGTCTGCGTGGTGCAATACGCTGGAGACATCCGCATGCAATTTGAAAGATCACTGACAACCGTCGAGCTGCACACTTGCGGTGAAACATTCCGCCTCATCACCCAGGGCTTGCCGAAGATCCCTGGAGCGACCATCGTCGAGCGTCGCGCCTGGTTGGAGGATAACGCAGACCAATACCGACGCGCAGTCATGCTGGAGCCCCGCGGCCATAAGGACCTTTACGGAGGCCTTCTCACGGAGCCGGTCAGCGCGGATGCTGATTTCGGGGTGATTTTCCTCAACAACATGGGCTACAGCCCCCATTGCGGTCATGGTGTCATTGCGCTCGCTACCGCGGCCCTCGAACTGGGTTGGGTCGAGCGCAAATCACCAGAAACCCGTGTGGGCATCGATGCGCCATGCGGCTTCATCGAAGCCTTTGTCGAATGGGACGGGAAGCGGGCAGGGAATGTTCGCTTCGTGAATGTTCCGTCCTTCATCTTCATGCGCGACGTCACCATCGAAACCCCAACCTTCGGCACGGTGACCGGCGACATCGCCTATGGCGGTGCCACCTATTTCTACGTCGACGGGCGCCCTCACGATATCGCCATCCGCGAGAAGGATGTGCAGAAGATCCAGCAGTTCGGCTACGAGATCAAGACGGCCGTGAATGCCAAGATGCCGGTGGTTCACCCGGAAATCCCCGAGTTCAACGACGTCTATGGTGTCATGGTCTATGGCGATCCCCGCCACGAAGGCTCGACCCAGGCGAACTGCTGTGTCTACGCGGACCGTGCCGTTGACCGATCGCCGACCGGTTCCGGCACCGCCGGCCGCATCGCACAGCTCTATCTTCGAGGTAAGCTTTCGAGCTCGGAAACAATGGTGAACGAGTCGATCATCGGTACCGTGTTCAAGGGACGTGTACTCAGCGAAACAAAGGTCGGCGATTTTGACGCCGTCATCCCCGAAGTCAGCGGCAAGGCCTACATTTGCGGGTTTGCAAACTGGACCATCGATGAGGAAGACCCGCTGACCTATGGCTTTCTCGTTCAGTAATCGGCGCCAGTCCACGCCGCAATAATCGTATTTCGAAACGTATACGATATCCTATAAGAAGCAAAAGAAGGGAACTGGAATGCGCTTTACATCGATATTTCTGGCAACTGCTCTCATGGCGTCCGCGTCCACATTCGCCCATGCTGATCAGCTCGACGACATCATCTCTGCAGGTAAGCTTCGTTGCGCTGTGGAGCTGGATTTCCCGCCGAATGGCGCACGCGACAAGGACAATAAGCCGATCGGCTTTGACGTCGACTACTGCAACGATCTTGCCAAGGCTCTCGGCGTGACAGCGGAAATCGTCGATACCCCCGATCCGGATCGTATTCCGGCTGTGCTGTCTGGGCGTGCCGATATTGGTATCGCGGTCGCATCAGATACTCTTGAGCGTGCCAAGACTATCGGCTTCTCGATCCCGTATTTCGTCTTCACGACCGTCATCCTGGCGCGCGAGGATTCCGGCATCAAGAGCGCGGCCGACATGAAGGGGCATACGGTTGGCGGACCGGCAGGTGCCTACGAGACGCTTGCTCTCGGAGACACTGTTAAATCGTTCAATGACCCGGCGACCAAGCTCCTGACCTTCCAGTCCCAGTCCGACGCTTTCCTGGCACTGGGCCAGAAGCAGATCGATGCGACCTACACGACGTCGACCATCGCAACGCATCTCATTCAGTCCGGCAAATACCCGGGACTGAAGATCGTCGGCGATGCGCCCGTCGATGCTGACTATTGCGCAATTCTCGTGCAGCGCCAGGAACAGGGCCTTCTCAATTACGTCAACCTGTTCCTGAACCGACAGGTCCGTTCCGGTCGCTACGCCGAACTCTACGCAAAGTGGGTTGGCACAGAAGGCGGTCCCGCTCCGGACCTGACTGTCGCGAAAACCTACCGCTAACTACGGTCGACGGGTGCTCGCTGTTCACGTCGCTTGTGACGCAGAGCGCTCGAGGCGGTTTGCCGATTGCGAAACTTTCCCCGGATCCCAGGAGCGGTGTCCCGCATCTGGGATCCGGGCAGGACGCGACCGAGCGCGGTTTAACCCCAATCCCATCGCATAAAGGGGCAATCAATGTCTTACACCTTCCAGTGGCGTCCAGTTTTTCGGGCGCTACTAGAAATGCTCTGGGGAGCGCTGGTAACCCTTGAGATTGCGATCCTCGCAATGGTGATCGGGACGGCGCTGGCGGTTGTCCTGGCGCTCGCCAAAAGATCCGGAAACAAGACGTTTTCCGCTCTTGCCGATGTGTGGATCGAGGCTGCGCGAAACACGCCAGCGCTCTTTCAGATCTACATGATCTATTTCGGCCTGGGCTCGCTCGGAATTCGGGTCGATTCCTACACTGCCTTGGTCGTGGGGATCACCTTCAACAATGCCGGATACCTGGCAGAAACCTTCCGCGGCGGCTTTTCGGCTGTGCCCGAAACGCAGATCCGTGCCGCTCGGTCGCTCGGCATGGGGGCCGTGCAGACGATGTGGCATATCGTGTTGCCGCAAATGCTGCGTGCCGTATTCCATGCCATGACGAACCAGATGGTGTGGTCGATATTGATGACGTCGCTCGGGACGATTGTCGGTCTGACCAGCGACCTGACAGGTGTGACGCAGCAGCAGAACGTCCTGACCTACCGCACCTTCGAGTTCTTCATGGTCGCAGCCGTTCTCTATTACCTGATCTCCAAGACATTCACCGTCGGTGCGCGGCTGCTCGCTTGGCGTCTGTTCCGATACTGAGGAGTGCCCGATGTTTTTTGAAGCCTCATTGTCCTGGAGCGATATCGTCTACCTCTTGCAAGGTGCTTTGGTGACGATCGCCATCACCGCCGCCGCCGTCGCCATCGGCACGGTGCTTGGGGTGCTGTTCGGCCTCATCCGCGCCGGCGCGCCATGGTGGATCAGCGGCCCGATCGGTGGAATTCTCGACATCTTTCGCTCGGTTCCGCTGCTGATCCAGCTGGTGCTGTTCAACTCGTTCAACAGCATGTTTCGGCTGCACTGGCCCAGTTACACTGTGGCCTGTATCTGCCTTGGCATCTACGCGGCCGCCTTCTGCACCGAAATCGTTCGAAGCGGTGTTTCGGCCGTGCCGACGACGACGCGCCGGGCGGCCCGGTCGCTTGGCCTAACCTGGGGCCAGGAGGTGATCTCGATCACCTTGCCGATGGCAACCAGGATCGTCTTTCCAAGCTGGATCGGCCTCGCGCTCGGCGTGATGAAGGACACGTCGTTGGTTCTGTGGATCGGCATCATCGAACTCCTTCGCAGTTCCCAGATCATCACGACCCGCGTTCAGGAGCCGCTTCTGATCCTGACCATCACAGGTCTGATCTATTTCCTGATGAGCTTCCCCATTGCGAGGCTCGGCGCCCGACTTGAAAAAAGGTGGCAGATCCAATGATTGAAATCGAAAACGTCCATAAGTATTTCAGCACGCTCCATGTCCTCAAAGGGGTCAGTCTTTCCGTCAACAAAGGCGAAGTATTGTCGATGATCGGTGGCTCCGGCTCGGGAAAATCGACGATGCTGATGTGCATCAATGGGCTCGAGCCGATCCAAGATGGCCGCATCACCGTCGACAACGTTGATGTCCATGCGAAGGCGACAAACCTCAACCAGCTTCGCCAGCGGATAGGCATCGTCTTTCAGCAATGGAATGCGTTTCCGCATCTGACGGTGCTTGAGAACGTGATGCTGGCGCCCAGAAAGGTCCTTGGCAAGTCGAAGGCGGAGGCGGAGGCGATCGCAGTTGAGCAGCTCAAGCACGTTGGGCTCGGTGAAAAGCTGAAAGCCTTTCCGTCGCGCCTGTCTGGCGGGCAGCAGCAGAGAATGGCGATCGCCAGGGCATTGGCAATGTCTCCCGATTACATGCTGTTCGATGAAGTCACGTCGGCTCTCGATCCTCAGCTGGTCGGCGAGGTGTTGGATACGCTGCGCATGCTCTCACAGGAAGGCATGACAATGATCGTTGTGACGCACGAAATGCGATTTGCGCGTGAGGTATCCGATCGGGTGGCATTTTTCCGTGAAGGGCTCATTCATGAGCTGGGTACGCCTGAGCAGATATTCGACAGCCCGCAGCGCGCCGAGACGGCTGATTTCTTGCGCTCAGTCCTTTGAACATGCAAGCGTATTGATTTCATTATAATTAGGCCGCTGAACGTTTTCGTGACTATGGGATCGGCGGTTCGCTTCCCTTCAAGACCACTTGTCTTACTAAAGGCTCGGTCGATGACCGACATTCGGGCTCCAACTTCAGGTCCTACTAGTGTCTAACCGTCCTGAAATCCGTCGGGCTGGAGCCAATTAGCTGCCGGAACTGGGTCGAAAAGTGGAACGCCGAGTGAAAACCCAGGATGCCGGCGATTTCTTTATTCTGTTGAGTTTCAGCTCGATTTGCGCCACTTTTTCATTTCGCGTTGTACCACCCAATTATATTTATGGTGTTGACCGAGAACATTTTCTCGCGGGGTGGGCGGGCCCCTCCGAAATGAAAAAGTGGATGACACTATCTTGATCTTGCAGTTCTGCCGAAGAGAGGAGCAGCAGATCACAGAGTGCGAGACTATCGTATATAATCTGGCCTTCCACTCTGGAGGCTTTTTGGTAGCCAATTGAGGAAGTTGGTCGACGCGACACCTGAGGCGTTCGCCCGGCAAATTTTGATATGGATCCCACTGTCATCGCCTTTGACAGATCGCTGACATCGTCTTTGAAAACTGACAGCCAGACAGCACGGGCTACGACTTCGATCGGATAGCGGTGGTTTTGTAGGTCGGTGCACTCACGGTCATGGGCGCGCTGCTACCTCAATTTCCTTACTGCTCAATCAATGTGACAGCACCGGCCCTGACCCTAGGCAACGATCGCGGCGAGCAAGAGCCAGTGTAGACGATGGCCGCGTCACACATGTTTCGCATTCTCCGGTACTGAATTGAGCGCCGACTTTAGGTAGCGGGCTGCGAGCAGGTTTCCCCGCTCCTTTGCCAAAGACAAGGCTGCATCGCAGTAAGCTTGAAACGGCTCTGAGCCATCAAGAACAAGGGCAGCCTTCTTCTCGACAACTATGCCGCAAAAGAATGAAGCTAGGCCGTGCTCATTTCTCAGACAGCAGCCTGTAAGTACCACCTTCCGGTGGGTTCCACCAGGATAGGTCGAGTACTCGAGATAGCATCGTTCCCCTGTTTTGATGGCTTGAAAAAGGCCGTGAGCGACCTGAGGCCGGTCGCTTTTCCCAATACGGCCTAGTAAGTCCTCGACAGCCACACCGGCCGCCAGGTCCTCTACGTCCATCCCGTGGAGCGCCGCAAATAAGCTATCACCATGATAAAGGTTCCCTCCAACAAACCACGTAAAGAAGCCGATTTCGGGGATCACGAGCCTGACGTTTTCCCCAGTAGAGGGGACCTTTGGCGCGTCCTGCAAAAGCTTGCGACTTACACTGATGTTCTCCCGGACATCCGACAGGAGACCGGCGATCTCCGACGTGAGAACCTTCGTTCGCTCCATCTGCTCCAATTGAACACCCTCTCTAAGGTCCATTGTGCATATTAATAATATAGTATAGCATAATACAAGCATTGGGTATTGAACATTACTTTTCATCAACAGCGATGAGCGGCATTTTCTCACCCCAAATTCTTAGGGGCTTGCTTGATGACAGACGATATGAAGTTCAATGCTGATAAAGCTGCGGAGCTGCTTTGGCTTCTCGCAAATCCCAGCCGCCTGAAAGTGCTGGATCTGATTACCAAGGATGAGTGGGGCGTGTCAGAACTCGCAACTGAGGTGGGACTTAGCCAGTCTGCCTTGTCTCAGCATCTTGCAAGATTCAGGGGCGCCAACCTGGTTGCCGTGCGCCGAGACGCGCAAAACCACTACTATTCCTGTTCATCACAAGACATTTTGAAAGTCATGGCGACACTCGAAGAAATCGGCAAAATTTCCGCGCCCCCCAAGTCAGCCGCCTAGCTTCAGTCGCGCCTCAGTATATATTGTCGATGCGCCAGCTCGCCACCGTTGCGCAGGGTGGCAGTCGACAATGACAGAGGCTACATGACGGATCTTATTGAGAAACCCTCCAACAGCAGTCAGAACTTCGTACCGGTCTGTGCGATCGGCGCGTCCGCAGGCGGCGTGGCAGCTCTGCAAACCATGTTCAGGCTGATCGCTCCCGATCTCGGTTTGGCTTATGTCGTGATTCTCCATCTGTCACCAGACGAGCCTAGTGCGCTGCGAGAGATCCTTTCCGTTTGCACCCGCATGCCGGTCTACCAGATAGAAGACACTCCGACGCTTATGGCAAACTGCGTCTACGTCATCCCGCCAGACCGCGAACTCGTGATCGAGGGCGACAGCATCGCAGCGCGACCGTTTACTGAGCCTCGGGGCAAACGGGCTCCTATCGATATGTTTTTTCGTTCTGTGGCGGTAGCCCGCGGCGACGGCGTCGCGATTGTGCTGACAGGAGCTGGATCCGATGGCTCGCTTGGTGTTACAGCCGTCAAGGAGGCGGGCGGCGTTATCATGGTGCAGGATCCCGCCGAGGCGGGCTTCCCATCCATGCCGCAGAATGCCATAGCGACAGGAGCGGCTGATTTCGTTGCACCGATTGCACGCCTTGTCGAGCATCTCGCCGAAGTGGCTGGCAGCAAGGACGCGGTTCGGTCCCTCGATGTAAAGGGATCCGCAAGCGATCTCCGGCGCATTGTCGCATTGTTGCGCTCTCGTGTTGGCCATGACTTTTCCGCCTACAAGCGCGCCACAGTGATGCGGCGTGTCGTTCGTCGGATGCAGGTAAGCCGAAGCAAGACGCTCGCGGAGTACGCCGATTACCTGATAGCCACCCCTGATGAAGCAAAGATCCTTTTCTCGGACCTTCTGATATCGGTAACGATGTTTTTTCGGGATGAACATGCTTTTGCGGCACTGGCGCGCCAGGTGATATTCCCTCTGGTAAGTGGATACGATGCAGCAAACGAGGATAGCGTACGAGTGTGGGTCGTCGGTTGCGCAACAGGCGAAGAAGCCTACAGCGTCGCCATCTTGCTCCACGAGGAAATGGCTCGGCAAGGCGTAAATATACCGCTGCAGATTTTTGCGACAGACCTGGACGAAGCTGCCTTGTCAGTGGCCAGGGAAGGCCGTTATCCGCGAGCAATCGAGGCCGACGTTTCGCAGGAACGACTTGCGCAGTTTTTTGTCGACGAGGGGACCCACTTTCGTGTGCGTAAGGAGCTTCGCGAAACAGTCCTTTTTGCTAAGCACAGCATTCTCAAAGAGCCGCCGTTTATGCGGCTCGATTTGATCACATGTCGCAACCTGCTGATCTATCTTGAACGCGGGCTGCAAGCCCAGATTTGCTCGCTGTTCAGCTATGGCCTGCGAACCGGGCGTTTTTTGTTCCTGGGCTCGGCGGAAACAGTCGATGTCGCTGCCAATCTCTTTGCGCCGATAGACCGACAGGCGCGGATTTACAGCGCCCGCGTAAATGGCACCCAATTGCTCCCTATCCTTCCGCAGTTTGCTGCTTCAGAACAGCTTGCAGATTCTACTCGACCCATTCCGCTCGTCAGCGATCGGGGAGCTCTACCTGCGGCTCTCCATGTCGCGTCATTGGAGCAACACGCGCCGGCCAGCGCGCTCGTCGATGACAACGAGAATATCCTGCATCTCTCCCCAACTGCCGGTCGCTTCCTTCTCCATTCTGCCGGCCCGGTCTCACGGTCACTGACGGCAGTTGTTAGACCGGAGTTGCGCCTGGACCTTGGCATCGCACTTGCGCGCGCACTGGAATCGGGGGAGCCGTCGATGACATTTCCGACGGTTGTCGCCTTCGACCACGGCAAACGGCGCGTCGCATTACAGGTTACTCCGGTTACGAACGAGACTCACAAAGCCCCTCAAGCGCTTGTGTTCTTCCTGGATGGCGGTGTCGTGCTCGAAAACGAGGAGGCTGAGCAGGTTTCTGACACCCGACCCGATGAGGTGCGTCGCGTTTACGCGGAGCTGAAAGCTTCACAAGAAGCCTTGATGATGAGCCGAAACGGGCACGAGGCTCTCGTCCAGGAGCTCCGTGCAGCCAACGAAGAACTTCAGTCGATGAACGAGGAATACCGTTCCACAGCCGAAGAGCTTGAAACTTCGAAGGAAGAGCTGCAGTCCATCAATGAGGAATTGCACACGGTCAACGCCGAACTGAAAAACAAGCTCGATAGCATATCTGCCGCGCACAGCGACCTTCAGAACCTGTCGTCTGCGACCGAGATCGGCACCCTCTTTCTCGACTCCAACCTCAGGATCAAGATGTTCACTGCACCGGTCGCCGAGCTCTTCAATATCACCCGGCACGATATTGGTCGCGCAATCACGGACTTCACACACTTTCTCGACTATGACGATATCGATGCTGACGCGCGAAAGGTTTTGAAGGATCTGGTGCCGATCGAGCGAGAGGTCGCCAGCCGGCGGGGCAAGGAATTTTCCATGCGCCTTCGACCGTACAGAACCGTGGAAGACAGGATTGATGGGACCGTCGTTACATTCGTAGATGTCTCGGAACGAGCCCGTGCGCAAGCAGCGCTCAGAGAGAGCGAGAATCGCTTCCGTCAATTCGGAGAGGCGTCACAGGACATCCTCTGGATCCGAGATGCGGAGACCTTGCAATGGTCGTATCTAACGCCGGCGTTCGAAAAGATCTTTGGCCTGGACCGTGAAGCGGCGCTGCGCGGTGACAATATGCTCGGTTGGCTTGAGCGGATCGTGAAAGAGGATCGGGACGGCGCTGCGGAAAACCTGCGCCGAGTTTGGAGCGGAGAATTGGTGACGTTCGACTACCGTATCGAGCGGCCCACAGACGGCAGCATTCGATGGCTTCGCACAACCGACTTCCCCATCAAAGACGGCGATGGCAAGATTGTCCATTTAGGCGGGATCGGCCACGACATCACATCGATAAAGAACGCGGAAGAAGCGCTGGCGACTGCGCAATTACGCCAACGCGCCTTTTTAGAAGGGATACCGCAACTTGTCTGGCGAGCCACCGAGGGCGGACATGTCACGTGGTCTGGTCCGCAGTGGATGAATTACACCGGACAGAAAGAACTTGAAAGCCATAGGCTGGGGTGGCTCGAAGTCGTTCACCCTGACGACCGTGACGTGGCAAAGAAGACCTGGGAAGACGCGATCGAAATGGGCGGCTTCGAAATCGAGTATCGTATCCGTAACGCTGAAACAGGCTCGTATCGCTGGTTCCATACGCGGGCGACGCCAGTTCGCGATGACAATGGCACAGTTCTGGAATGGCTCGGCACATCGACGGACGTGGAAGATCTCAAAGGTTTACAGGCGCGGCAGGAGATGCTGGTTGCCGAACTGCAGCTTCGCAGTGGGAACCTGATTTCAGAGGTTCAGAAACTGACAGACATTGCCATCCAAGACAGCAGCAACTTGGATGATTTCCGTCACCGTTTCTCCGAGCGGCTAAATTCATTGGCGCGTTCAGAGTAGGCGTCGTATCTGATCGATAACGATCTAATCAGTTTCGAGCTGCTTGAGAGAGATCTCTCCCTTGTAGATCGGCGCAATCAGCAGAGACGGCCGAATGAAATGGCAGGCTTCAAATGATTACGGCAAACGCTCGCTGGTCGAGACCGCCATCGGGCGATACCAGTCCATCATCGGAAGACGTTTGCGCGCAAGATCGTTTCCCGTGCAGCAGACGGAAGTCGCTATCGGCTGCGCCGTCCTAAACCACATGCTTGCTTGCTTGCGCAAGCCTAAAATCCGTCCGCACTAGGGCAGCCACACCATAGCCGGCCGTTTCAAAGATCGCCATCCCTCCAATCCCGATCCATGTGAACCGGCTCGGAACAATGACCTCGTTGAGATCCCGCTCAACAATTTGAAATTATAGGAAAAATCGGAACAACAACGGGGTCATGGGCGCCGCCGGGTGTGACCGCTTTCTTCTCCAGTAAATTGAATATATTTCAATGGCTTATGCCGTATATATATATGGGGTCATCCTTGAATGCTTTTTTACACCGGTGGGAGGGGCATCCAACCCATCAGTGGAAATCAACATCGTGTGCATGAGGGCAATATACCTTCCTCGTTTTCAGATACTCATTCGCACCTCTTGCGACACCGGTAAACCATGCCTTACTTGAAGCGCTCGGCATCAATTGGGACGAAGAAGCCGGCTTTGACCCGATCCATGATGACCATTGTCTTGAATCCTTTGATGTCATTATTTTCATAAAAGAATCGCCGGGTGAATTGCTCGTAGTCCTCCATGCTTTCGGCAGTTACGATCAAGAGGAAGTCCGCGTCTCCCGTGACGTAATAGCCGTTCATTACCTCGGGCGTCTGGCGTATCGACTGCTTGAAACGGTCGACGATATCGGCTCGTTCGCGCTCCAGCGTTACGAGCACGAACATGGATACCGGCCGCCCGACTGATTTTGGCCTGACAATCGCCACGTCTCCCTCAATCACCCCATCGGCCCGCAGTTTTTTCAATCGTCTTTGAACCGCGGTCGCCGAGAGGCCGACAAGTTCTCCCAGCTCTTCCGACGCTAAGCGGTTGTTCGTCTGAATGATGTTGAGCAGCTTTGCGTCTATTCGATCCATGCTCTGGCCCCGGTTGCCGATTTTCTGTGCATGGTGAAAATATACGCAGAAATCCTGCGCCGCGACAGCAATCTTGCAGCAAACGTGCTTTGCTACGCGAATAGGTTTGATCAAGAACAGGAAGAGGGAAGACGGAAAGCGATGAGCCAAGTGTCATTTTCAATGGCCCTGGCGCACCACTTCCCTTTAGCGGTTGGAAAGGGTTTGGGCTGGGCCGCGAGTGCTCAAGACAGATCCTCGGCCAACTCCTGGAACTGCAAATACGTGTGCTTCGGCAAGTTTGCCGGTTAAGGAAATATTATCATGCCTACGATCGATGAAATCAGCCAGATGGACCGCAGTTCGGTCCTGCACCCGTTCACCTACCTGAAGGACTACGCTCAGGGCGAGGACGGTGGCCCGACCATAATGGAAACGGGCAAGGGCGTGCGCATCACCGATGCGACGGGGCGCGAATATATCGATGGTTTCGCCGGTCTCTATTGCGTGAATGTTGGCTATGGTCGAACGGAAGTCGCTGAGGCGATTGCTCGCCAAGCCTACAAGCTCGCGTACTATCACACCTATGCTGCCCACACGACCGAGGAACTGGCTGTTCTGTCCGACCGTCTGATAAGGATGGCTCCTGGGCGCATGTCGAAGGTCTTCTATGGTCTGTCTGGTTCGGACGCCAACGAAACCCAGGCCAAGCTGGTTTGGTACTATAACAACCTTCGCGGCAAGCCGCGCAAGAAGAAGATCATTTCACGCGAGCGGGGTTATCATGGCTGTTCAGTCGTCTCCGGCTCGATGACGGGATTGAGCTTCTATCACGACCATATGGATCTGCCAGTCTCCGGTATCCTGCGCACCGGTGTGCCGCACCACTATTGGGGCGCTCATCAGGGCGAGACCGAAGAGGAGTTCTCCACAAGGCGAGCCAAGGAACTTGAGGCTCTCATTCTGGCCGAAGGGCCTGACACGGTCGGCGCATTTATCGCCGAGCCGGTACTGGGCACGGGGGGCATAATACCGCCGCCGGCGGGCTATTGGGACAAGGTTCAGGCGGTGTTGCGCGAATATGATGTTTTGCTGATCGCCGATGAGGTGATCTGTGGCTTCGGTCGCACAGGCGCACTCTTCGGGTCGCATCTCTATGGCATCGAACCCGATCTTGTAACCGTGGCAAAGGGCCTGACGTCGGCCTATGTGCCGCTGTCGGCCTGTATCGTCGGTGAACGGGTCTATGAGGTTATGGAGGCTGGCACCGAAAAAGTCGGCAGCTTTTCTCACGGTTACACCTATTCCGGCCATCCGATCGGCGCGGCGGCTGCCAATGCGGTCCTCGATATTGTCGAGAACGAGCAACTCGCGGCCAAATCGGCCGTTCGTGGCGCCTATCTCCTGTCGCGACTGAAACAGGAGTTCAGTCAGCTTCCAATCGTCGGCGAGGTCCGCGGCGTCGGCATGATGGCCGCCGTCGAATTCGTCGCCGATAGGGAATCGAAAACCCGCTTCGATCCCGATCGGAAGGTCGGGGCACGGATCTCAAAGGCCGCACGCGACCGCCACCTGATAGCGCGCGCCATGCCGCATGGCGATATTCTCGGCTTTGCTCCACCACTTATCATGACCGAGGGGGAAATCGACGAGATGGTCGCAATCGCGGCGGCGGCGGTGCATCAGGTGATGGGCGAACTCACGGCCGAGGGCGCCGCCCTGTGATCGGAGCGACCAAGCGAGGAGATTTCTTGAGGCCTCAATGCGTGCATGACTGAGAGAATACGCTTACCTAACAATATAAAAAGGGGAATGAAATATGAAAAAGATATCACTTGCCTTGATTATGGGTGGACTATTGCTTTCCTCGCTTTCGGCCAGGGCTGATGAGGGAACCCTCACCGTTGGAACCGAAGGCGACGCGCCACAATTCAGCATGGCGGATGCAAACGGCAATGTCACAGGCTATGACGCTGATGTTGCCAACGCGATTTGCAAGGAAATGACGGTCAAATGCAAGTTCGTGGTCCAGTCCTTCAGCACCTTGATACCGTCAATCGATACGAACCGCTTCGACGTTATCATATCGGGTCTCGGCATTACGGACGAGCGCAAGAAGAAGATCGACTACTCTATCCCCTATGGCTCGGCACCGCAGTATTTCGCCGTGGCAAAGGGATCGCCCATTGCGTCCATGACTTCGCTCGCCGAAGTCCTGAAGGCGCTGGACGGCAAATCGATCGGCGTCGTCAACGGCACGACCTATGCGCGTTACATTGCCAAGAACATTCCGACCGCCGGCCTCAAGACCTATGATTCCACCACTCAATTGACGTCCGACTTCGCCGCCGGCCGACTGGACGCAGCCTTCGGGGATGCGCCGACATGGGCTGACTTTCTGAAGACCTCAGATGGTGCGAATTTTACCCGCGTGGAGATCAAGGTCAGGTCCAGCGATGATCCGACGACGCTCGGGCAGGGGATGGGCGTCGGACTGCGCAAGGGCAATACGGAGCTCAAGGCAAAGCTCGACAAGGCGATTTGTGCTCTCATCAAAGACGGCACGATGACGAAGGTCAGCCAGACATGGTTTAGCGACGATTACACGCTGTCCTGCAAGCTGTGAGCGATGCAAATGTCTATGCCGTCACTGCGTGCGGTGGCGGCAAGTTTACTGGTGGCCGATGATACAGACATTTTGGCATCTCATGGTGGAGCAGGGCTGGGCCACGGCGATCCTCAGAGGCAGTGGCGTTACCATCGTCGTCGGCCTTCTGGGAATGCTGTTGGGACTGCTTTTCGCAATGTCTTTCGCTCTCGCTCGCTGGCGGGGTCCCTGGCTGATCTCGCAATTGGTTTACAGCTACACCACTCTGATCCGAAGCGTACCCGGCCTGCTGGTGATTTACTTGTTGTTTTTCGGTTCCGTCCAGGCGGTGGATACCGTGGCCGATGTCTTCGGCTATAAGCAAGCGGCGCGAGACAGCTACGGCTTCATCATGGGCGTCATCTCAATCGGCATCATCTCATGTGCCTATTCGACCGAGGTTTTGCGCGGGGCGCTGCGTGCCATCCCGGCCGGAATTATCGAGGCCGCTCTTTCGTTGTCGTTGCCACGTCGGATCGTCTACCTCAAGATCATCGGGCCGCTCATGCTGCGCTACGCGCTGCCAGGCTTAAACAATGTCTGGCAATCAACCATCAAGGACACGTCGCTGATTTCGGTGGTGGGATTGGAAGAACTGATGCGGCTATCGGCGATTGCCGCGGGAACCACACGCAGCCCGCTTCTTTTCTACGTGATTGCCGCTCTCGTCTTCCTGGCCATAACCGGCTTCAGCCAGGTGTTCTTCACGCGTGTCGAAGCGCGCCTCAACCGCGGCTTCAGGAGGGTATAAGTATGGACCTCGATCTCATTCAGGCAGCATTGCCTGTCCTTTTGAAGGGTGCGTGGAATACGCTCGTGATCTCCGCGTTTGGTGTGGGTGTCGGGTTGCCGATGGGTTTGGCTTTTGCGCTTGCTCGCCTATCGCGGCGAAAGACTGTGGTGGCGCTCTGCAACGGGTTCAGCGCGGTTTTCCGCGGCACGCCACTCTTGGTGCAGATTTTCATTCTTTACTACGGGGTCGGACAGCTTGCCTTCGTCCGGCACAACCCGGTGCTGTGGTGGCTGATCGGCGATAGTCTGCGCTGCGCAATCTTCGCCGTCATCCTCAATACAACCGCTTATACCAGCGAGATATTCAGGGGCGCCTTCATGTCGGTCCCGGTTGGTTTGCTTGAGGCGGCCAAGGCGAGCGGCATGTCACCCTGGGTGACGCTTCACAGGGTCCATTTCCCGCTCGCCCTGCGCCAGGCGTTGCCCGCCTATGCCAACGAGGTCGCGATGATCATCAAGGAATCGAGCCTTGCCTCGACCATCACGGTTTTGGAAATCACCGGCTATGCCAAGCGGCTGATGAGCGAAACCTTCGCCATCATAGAGATCTTTGTCTTGGCTTCGGTCATCTATCTGGTGATCAACCTCGTGGCTCTATCCGCCATCGGTTGGCTGGAGGCCCGGCTGTCCCACTTCGAGGGTCCGCGATTGGCACGCTCGCGACGATAGTGGCCGGCGGCAATCGAAATCTGCGGACGGTCAGTTTGTTGCAAGAATGAAAGGCAAAATGTTGAAGCATGTCATCATCATTGGCGCAGGCGTGGTGGGGCTGTCAGCCGCTCGGGCCGCAATCAAGGCCGGTTTCAGGGTTACTCTGCTGGAGCAGGGCGCAGTCCCTAATCCACAGT
Organism: Martinezella rhizogenes; assembly: GCF_000799715.1. Taxonomy (GTDB): domain Bacteria; phylum Pseudomonadota; class Alphaproteobacteria; order Rhizobiales; family Rhizobiaceae; genus Rhizobium; species Rhizobium rhizogenes_C. Next base: position 359,036 of record NZ_JUHG01000015.1, on the reverse strand, counting down.
CGGCATCCCACGATCAACATCGATTGATCCGCTACCAGTATGGAAAGGCGGCAGGTTACACCACAATGGTGCGCCATGCCTTCGGTGCGTGGCAGCGTCTTTGGGATGATCTCGGGATCTGCCTGTTCGAGCGTACCGGTGCTCTTGGCCTATCGCATGCTCCGACCGACTATGTCGCGGATACCCTCAGGACTTTCCAGGACCTTAGAATCCCCCATGAACGGCTGAACAGCGTAGAGATCGAGCGGCTTGCGCCACACCTGACCGTCCCTGAGGGAACATGGGGCCTTTTGAACGAGGACGGTGGCGTTCTCCTGGCCGATCGCATTGTCACGGCGCTGGCCGATTGGGTTCGCAACGCCGGCGCGAACGTGCGTGCCAATACCCGCGTGGCTCATGTCGATATGTATCGCGCCCTGGTCTCACTTGGCGATGGTACCGATCTGCAAGCCGACACGGTTCTTGTCGCTGCGGGTGCCTGGCTCGGTGAGTTGCTGCCTGAATTTGCGCGGCCGACGTATCGACAGGCTGTCTGCTACGTCGATGTCCCTGATGACATCATGCATCAATGGCGTAGTGGCCCGTGCCTCACCGATATTGGAATAGGCGACAATTACGCACTGATGCCGGTCCGCGATACCGGCTTGAAGTTCGGATCTGGAGCCCATCGCACAGCGGGAGGTCCAGCCCTAGGCTTTGGAGCAGACCCCGATGAGGGTTGCCAGGTTATGGCGCCTTTTCTGCCGTTCCTGCGGCACGCAGATCTCTACAGACCGCGCCGGATGGCCGTTGGCTATTATGTGAAGGACAGCAGTGAGGCGTTTCACGCCGATATGGTCGGCAGGACCCTGGTGATTACCAATTGCGACGGCCAGATGTTCAAGTTCGGACCTTTGATGGGCGAGAAGCTGATTGCCTGTGTCCAGGGCACCCTCAGTCCCGCAGAGCTGAAATTATGGTCGGCTGGCGGTCGGCCGGCATCGGAATGACTATTCGCAACCAACCTATGAAGGATATAGCATGAGTGGACTAACCTTCTTTGACTTCGAGAATCTGCCTGCACCTCGCCATGGTGCTCCCCTTGCCGACAGACTTGTCGAGGGTGAACCGAAATTCACGACATGGGACATTGAGACATCCGCCGACGGCACTGTGACCAGCGGCATCTGGGAGGTGACGCCCGGCGCCTATTGGTCCATCAAGGGTGACAGCTGGGAGTTTTGCTCAATTCTTTCCGGTGTATCGGAATTGATCGAGGAAGGGCAGTCGCCGCGCCGTGTCCAAGCGGGCGACAGCTTCGTGATGAAGCCAGGGTTCAAGGGCATCTGGCGCGTGATCGAGACCACTCGGAAGCTTTGGGTGCAGAAGGATTGAGGCAGCGAGTTTCGTCAGCATGTTTTGCGAATGCGGTGCCGGATATTCCTGAACCACACTCTCTCGTCTTCAAGATCGCCAATCTCTGCCGATCAACCATTCCATGATTATCCCGTACCCGCTGCTCCAGAGAGCCGATCGTCACGGGATCGAGTTCCTCTGGGGCAAGACTGCTCCGACAGACGGATCGAGCGGCCTATAGGCCTTGACGATCGGCGATTTCAGCACAACGAAACTCAGATATTTGTCGATCCCGATATCTCTGTCTATCAAGAGTTCCATGACGGTCTGATACTCCACAAGTCCGCTGGTGACAAACTTCACCAGGTAGTCATATCTGCCGGAAACCAGATGGCACTCGATTGCCGATTCCAATCTATCAATCGCCGCAGCAAAACGGGCGAAATCGGTCTGCCGGTGGTTCCGAAGGGTGATCTCCGTAAAGACGGTCACGGCCTTGCCGAGTTTGGCCAGGTCAATTTGAGCCGAGTAGCCGCAGATGTAGCCTTCCGCCTCCAATTTTTTCACACGCATCAGGCAGGGGCTTGGCGAGAGGTTAACGAGCTCTGCAAGCTCTGTGTTTGTCATACGTCCGTTCTTCTGGAGTTCGCAGAGAATTGCGATGTCGATGTGATCTAGTTTCATTCCCTTGCCCTATCGGGTTATCGGGGGAGGTGTCGCCGGTGGCCGACGACAACCATCTCGTCACTTGGCCGACAGTTCCGGAGTGAGGTAATAGTTGTTCAACGGATGCGGCCGAAAGCCCTGGATACGGTCGCTGATAGCATCGAACGTATTGACATGGACGATATCGACGACCGCGGCGTCATCCTGCAGCTTTTGGGCGATCTTGGCGTAGAGCGCATAACGCTGCTCGTCATTGTCATTGGCACGAGCCTCCTTGATCAGGGCGTCGACTTCTGGCGAGCAGTAGTGCGCTAGATTGAACCCGCCTTCGCAGGAGAAGTCGGAAGACAAGAAGCCCGCCGGATCAAGAACGTCGGTCAGATAGTTGCGCGACAGAAAAGCGAGATCGAAATTGCCGCTGAGAAGATCCGGCTCGATTGCGTTATACTGCGCCGCCTTGATCGTGCTCTGAATGCCGACATCCGCCAGCATCTGCTGAACGGCGGCGGCGATATCCTTGAATTCGGCTCTCTCGACATAGGCGATAATCTCCACCTTGAGGCTGCCGGGCGCGATTCCGGCTTCGGCAAGTAGCGATTTGGCAAGATCGGGATTATAGCTCGGCTTCTGATCCTTTGGTGCCCAGGCGTCTGTCGGGCGGAAGACATCGTTAGCCGGTGGCATCAGCCCCTCGAACAGGGCCTCCGAGATCGCCTGATTGTCGACTGCAGCCTGAATGGCCTTTCGCACGCGCACGTCGTCGAAGGGCTTCTTCTTGTTGTTGATGACGAGCATGGTGGTGCGCGGCGTGGCAGCCTCGGATATCTTGGCGACGCCGGAATCGTTGACCTGTTTTACACTGGTGGCGGGGACGAGGCGTGAGATGTCCGCCTCGCCCGAACGAGCCTGGACCGCGCGCGTATTGGCGTCGAGGACAAAGCGCACTTCGCCTTCATCGACAGCGGGCTTTTTGCCCCAATAGGTCGGGTTCGCCTTTACCTTCAGGCCCTGGGCCTGATCGACCGAGACGATCGTGTATGGTCCCGTGCAATGGCTGATCGGATCGATCGCACCGTTTGGCTTATAAGCTGCCTTGGAAAGGATGCTGGTGGCCGGCGCGGCCAGATAGGCAGGCAGCATGGCAAGTGTCTGGGCGGTCGTTATGCGCACCTTGTCCTTTCCGACGGCTTCCACGGACTTGAAGATTTTCGGCGGAAAGGCGCGAGCCGAAACATCTCCATGCAAGAGGCTGGTGAGCGAGAAGGCGACGGCGTCCGCGTCGAACGGCGTGCCGTCCTGGAAGGCGACGCCCTGTCTTAACGTTATCTCCCAGACATTGGGTTCGACATGGCTGAAGGAGGTGGCAAGCCACGGCTCCAGCTTACCGTCGTAGTTCACACGGGCCAGACCTTCGTAGCAGCCGGCCACCGTGCCGACATAGACGTCGTCAGAGGTCATCGCCCAATTATTCCTGATACTCCAGAAATCGGCGACGACGACCGGTTGGGCTTGGGTTGCCGTTGCCGCGAAGAGTAGTGACAACGCGGAAATCCTATTGAAAAGCTTCATGCTTGTGTTCCCCTTTTTTAGTTTTGGAATAAAGAGCCGGATGACAAGGCTCAGCCGGCAGCCATCGCTGGCGCAGCTTGCGTCACGCGGATTGCGGCGATCCGTTCGAAATGATGGCAACGCACGAAGTGTCGCGTGCCTTCGTCTTCCATGATGCTGCGCAGCATGGGCTCGGCTTGCTCGCATCGGCTGTCGGCATGAGCGCATCGGGTTCGCAGTCTACATCCGCTCGGCGGATTGAGCGGGCTCGGCGGCTCGCCGTGCAACGTGTCGATCGTCTCCTCCAATCCGTGTTCGTCGAGGAGAGAGGACGCGATCAAGGCCCGCGTATAGGGATGTTGCGGATTGGCGAAGAGGTCGGCCGCAGGTGCTATCTCGACGATCTGGCCGAGATACATCACCGCGATGCGATCGCAGAAGCGCGATACGAGCCGCAAATCATGGGTGATCATCAGTATGGTGAGGCGCAGCCGAATCCTTAGTTCCGACAGAAGGTTGAGGATCTGCGTGCGCATGGAGGAGTCCAGCGCCGAGGTCGGTTCGTCGCAAACCAGGAACTCCGGACGCAGAAGCAGCGCTCGCCCGATCCCGACGCGTTGCAACTGCCCGCCGGAGCATTGATGGGGATAGCGATCGTAGAACGCATCCGTAAGACCAACCTCGCGCAGCATGTCCAGGACCTTGGCCTTGCAATCCCCAGGCATATGGAGAGCATGCTGCATCAGCGGCGCGATCATGCTCTGGCCGATCGTCATGGATGGGTCGAGCGCCGAATAGGGATCCTGGAAGACAAGCTGCATGGTGCGGCGCATCTTGCGGAGTTCTTCGCCTTGTAATGCCAGGACGTCACGCCCATCGACCTTCACCCGTCCGGACGTTGGTGGTGTCAGGCGCATGAGCAAGCGGGCAATCGTGCTCTTGCCACAGCCAGATTCTCCGACAAGACCAAGGACCTCGCCATGGCGGATCGAGAAGCTGACACTATCGACGGAGCGGACCAGCCGCCTGCCGGACAAGAGATAGTGCTTCGTTAATCCTTCGACGATGACAAAGTCGGAGTCAGCGACACGCGGCTTCATACTGGAACCCCTTCGCAGACATCGTGGTGCTCGCTGCTGGTTGCCCAGCAACGGGCCTTGCAGCCGCAGTCGGTGCCGGTTTCGCAAAGATGTGGCTCCTCGATGACGCAATGATCGAGACAGCCGTGTGCCTGTGCCACAGGGCAACGGGGATGGAAGCGGCAGCCCGCCGTGAGATCCCGCGCATGGACGGCACCATGGGGGAGGGAGAAAAGCTTTCCCTGCGCGTCGGTCTGAAAAAGAGAGCAGCGGATGAGCGCCTGCGTATAGGGATGGGACGGTTGCTTCAGGACTCGTGCTGCCGGTCCTTCCTCAACGATGCGCCCGGCATACATGACGATAATACGATCTGCCACCGCTGACACGACAGAAAGATCGTGGGTGATCAGCAGCACGGCAAGTCGCCGCCGCCGCCGCTCGGCATCGAGAAGCCGCAGGATCTGCGCTTGAACGGTGACATCGAGGGCGGTCGTCGGTTCGTCGGCAATCAAGAGTTCGGGACTGGCACTGAGCGCCGCTGCCATCATCACCCTCTGGGCCATGCCGCCGGAGAGTTCGAAGGAATAGCAATCGGCTCGTGCCGACGGATCGGGAATTCCGACTTCAGCGAGCAGTTCCACGACCTGGCGGCGGTTCTCGCGTCCGTGGATGCCATTGTGGTAGTGGAGCGGCTCTCCAACCTGCACGCCCACCCTGGATGTGGGATCGAGCATGGCTTGAGGTTGCTGGAACAGCATGGACAGGCGCCCGCCTCTGAGATGATCGAACTCACTGGCCGACAGGTTTAGCAAGTCCTGTCCGGAGAAATCGATGGCAGTCGCACTGACCGTCGCGCCTGGAGGCAACAGCCGCATGATGGAGAGCGCTGTCACGCTCTTACCGGAACCCGATTCTCCGACGAGCGCGACTACCTCTCCCTTGCCGACATCGAAACTGACACGATCCAGGATCGGTTGGTCAACGCCGGCGAACCGCACCGTCAGATCGCGCACAGAAAGAATGGGATGTCTCTCGCCCATCGCAGGAGCATTGTTGTCGCAGGTCTGGCATGTCATGCAATTTTCCCCTTTTTATGATTGAGAACTGCGGACTTATGCGGCTGAAGCGACGTCCTTCCTTGCCTGAATTGCCTTGCGCATCGTTTCGACGGGGTTCCCGAAGTGCCGGCGCAACTCGGCAAGCGCCGCCTCGAGCGTACCGGAGAGCATGAGGTCGGCCAGCAACTGATGCTCCCGGACAAGCGCGTCGTTGCCGCTGTAGCCGCCCATCAGCTTGTGCAGGCAGAGCTTCGTTTCGGCCTGCACGGTGGCATAGACGCGCGATAGCCGAGGGCTCTCTGCAGCCTCCACCAACGTGCGATGAAACTGCATGTCGAGTTCCGCGATGAGCGGCCAGTTCCGGCTCATGCGGGCGCGCTCCATGCGGTTGGCAATTGCGCTGAGCTCCTTGTGCAGCGGCATTCGCCGTTCTTGTCTTGCCATGACTTTTTCCATGGCGGTGAGCTCCAGCGGCTGGCGCACCAGATAGATGTCGATGACATCGCTCTCCGTCAGGTCCGGCACGAAGACACCACGATGTGGAAGGCTGTTGGCGAGGCCTTCCTGCACCAGGCGCGCAAGAGCCTCGCGAACGGGTCCGCGACTGACGCCGAAGCGCTCGGCAAGGTCTGCCTCGTTCAACTGCGATCCCAATGGAAACGTCCCATCGAGGACGCCATTGCGAACCTGTTCAGCGACTTGGGCTGCCAGGCTGTAACGAGGCAACTTGACGTCACTACTTTTTGATTTCGCCATATGAGGCTCCTTGGATTTCGTCATGATTTCTTGTGCCTTTCCAAGCCCTGACCAATCCATGTGACGGAAAGAGCGGTCAGAAAAATTGCAAGCCCTGGGGCGATAACGAGAAGAGGCACTCGGTCGAAATAGTTCTGGGCAGACGCCATCATCAGTGCCCAGTCGGCATGAGGTGGTTGGACGCCAAGACCCAGATAGGACAGTCCGCCGACCGTAATCAGCTTGTGGCCGAAGCGCAGAAAGGTGATTGCGGCGATCGGCCGGAAGACGTTCGGAAGGACATGCCGAACCAGGATGAAACTCGGCCGGCAGCCGAGCACTTCCGCTGCGGCGATATAATCACGGGTATTGATGACCAGGGATAGACTGCGGGCGAGGCGGGCAAACGGAGCCCATCCAATGACCGTGAGCGAGATGATCAGCGTCGTATAACCGGCTCCGAAAATCGCCACCATAAACATGGCAATGATGACATCCGGGAAGGACAGGAGCAGATCGACGATCCGCATGAGAAGCTCGTCCAGCCACCCTCCAACCCTGGCGCTGATCATGCCCACCGTCATACCAATCGTCACACATAGGAAAAGCGTTACCGCCGAGATCGCGACGGCAAATTGACCGCCGGTGAGAATCCGACTGAGGAGATCTCGTCCAAGTTCGTCGGTGCCGAGCCAATAGGTTGTGCTCGGTGGCTTCAGTCGTTTCAAAAGGCTCTGTGTTGCTGGATCGTGGGGAGCGATCCATGGGCCTAGAACCAGAAGCGTCGCGATGACGCAGAACATTGTGGTTCCCACGACCAGCGTCCAATGGCGACCCCGTACAAAGCGAAGCACCGTCAGTCTAGGTCGCATCCGGCGTTCCGACCACCGCAACATGAGAGCGGGATTAAAGCTAGTGGGCATGACCGACCCTCACGGCGGGGTTGATGAACATATGGAGGATGTCGGTGACCGTGGTGATCACGATGGACAGCACGACGATGCAGACAAAGCCGCCTTGCAACATCGGAATGTCCTTGTTGATCACCGCCTCGTAGAGCAGGCGACCCATGCCTGGGATGGAGAAGATCACCTCCACCACCACCGATCCGCCAAGGAGCCCGGCCAGCCACATCGCGAAAAGAGTGAGGACCGGCATGATGCCGTTTCGCACGCCGTGATGGACCACGGTCTGGCGCATGTTGAGCCCGCGCGACAATGCGGCCGTGATGTAGGGCGCGCCGAGTACGTCGATCATGGCAGCGCGGGTGACCCGTGTGAAATAGGCCATCGGTCGCAGGGACAGCACGAGCGCCGGCATGATCACGCAAGACCATCCGCGCCAACCGGCCGAGGGAAGGAGGCCGAGATGAAGCGAACACAATAGGATCGCCATCGGTGCCATCCAATATTCCGGGACGGCAACGAAGGTCTGGGTGACAAAGGTTGCGACTGTATCGAAACGGCCGCCTGGCCGCATGGCGCTTAGCGTGCCGAGAGGAAACGCCACAATAAGGGCAAAGGCCAGCGAAACGGCTGCCAACGTGGCGGAGACGCCGAGTGCGCGGGCAACTTCGTGTGCCACCGGCATCTTGTTGGCAAAGGAGACGCCAAGATCGCCGTGCACCGCGTCGGCCAGCCAGATTCCATATTGTTCGTAGAGAGGCCTGTCGAGGCCAAGCCTGATGCGCAATGCCCCGACGGCGTCCTGATCGACGGCGAGGTCGCCGACCCGCGATTGCAGGATGGTACGAACCGGATCTCCGCCGCTCATATACGGAACAAGAAAAGCAAGAATGGAGACGGCGAGCGCGGTGGCGCAGAGGAAAGCAAGACGCTGAAGCAGGGTTTTCGTCATCGTCCTTGTCTCGCCTCCGATTATCTTAACAGGTCATGCGATGGACGGCCCGCACAAAAGCGGATCAAGGCTTGTTGCCATGACCTCAGATCGCCGAGCGACAGGCCGGCGGTATCGGGCGAGAAATGAGTAAGGCTTGTTGCGGAGTTTTCCATCTAATCAGCCTTCTTATGCTATCCCCCTGGATGGCATATCATCATGGATTCACCTTTGTATGATTGTCAACAATAGAAATGTTGGCGTAAAGCAGAAAATGACTTGATCCTATCCCCCTAGAGAGGATATAGGATGCTAGGAACGACAGCGTATTCGCCCCTCCATCTCTCATGGGTACTGAAATGACTGACGCGACTGATCTTGAATTCTCACCTGATTTGCGCCTCTCTCTCCTTGCTGGCGCCGGTGGCAAGGGCGCCCGAGCGCGCCAATTCTGCCTTGATGTCATCAAGGAATTCTATGGGTTCGATTATCGCCCGGATTGGCATGGCGACCTTGATTCCCTTCTCTTGCCGCCTGCCGGTAATCACTTCAGCGATCTCCATCGCGGTGCCTTCTGGATTGTCGAGAACCGGCAGGGCGACATCGTGGCGACGACCGGTATCCGGCACCTGGGCTGGAAGCCCAACTGCGCGGCGCTGTTTTCCAATCTTTATGGGGATGGCACCGGCATCGCCTCGCTCTGGCGGCAGTATGTGCGAAAGGACATGCGAGGTTGCGGGTTGGGAAAGAAGCTCGCCATTCTTTGCGACAATGGGGCGTTGAGCAGGGGGTATGAGCGCATGTATCTGCACGCCAGCTCCCATGCTTTGGCCACCGTCGGCTTCTGGAAATCCAGAGGCTATGTCGCCATCGCCGACGACGGTGAAACCATCCATTTCGACAAGCCCCTGACCCACCACCTGCTGCAGGCGACGACCGCCTAGCGCCTCACAATCATTCATCGACGAAATTAGAACCAAAGACTGGAGAAGCTTATGGAAACCTTTAGCTCATTGATTGCCCAGGGCGGCGGAGCCGCTTGGCTGTTTATTCCAAGCGCCATCTTGCTCGGTGCTCTTCATGGGCTGGAGCCGGGTCATTCGAAGACGATGATGGCTGCCTTCATCGTTGCCGTGCGCGGTACCGTCGCCCAGTCGGTCATGTTGGGCTTGGCTGCGACCTTCTCCCATACCATGGTCGTCTGGGCGATCGCGCTCGGTGGCATGTACCTTTTCTCCGGTCTCGATGCCGAAACGGCCGAGCCATACTTCCAGCTCGTCTCGGCTGTGATCATTATCGGCGTCGCTGCCTGGATGTTTCGCCAGACATTGCGGGAACAGCGTTCGGCCAAGCAATATGAGCGCGATGTCGCCGAATGGGAAAAGACCCGTGACAAGGCGATCCCGGCGCAGCGCGTTGATACCGGCCATGGCTTCATGTCGATGGAGATCACGCCCGACAAGCCGGCCTTCTGGCGCTTGAAGGTTGTGAGCGGTGACAACTGGACTGCCGAATACGTCACTCTTTCGACCGAACGGCCGGATGGCACGAAGCAGAAGTTTACCTTCGTGGATCGCGACGGTTACATCGAATCCGTCGAGACCATTGCCGAACCCTACGATTTCATGGCTCGTCTCAGCCTCGACCATGGCGACCATGAGCATGATTACGACGTCTCGTTCCTTCAGGGGGCGGAGGCTGCCAAGACGCAAGACGGCGGTGTCAATCTTGTGACCGAAGGCTATCAGGACGCGCATGCACTCTCCCACGCCAACGACATCCGCAAGCGCTTCGCCAATCGCCAGGTGACAACAGGGCAGATTATCCTCTTCGGTCTCACCGGTGGACTTATCCCTTGCCCGGCGGCCATCACGGTTCTGCTTCTGTGCCTGCAACTGAAGAAAATTCCGCTTGGTGCCGTCCTTGTGCTCTGCTTCTCGATCGGTCTTGCGATTACGCTGGTCGCGGTGGGCGCTGCCGCGGCAATCGGTGTTCGCAAGGCAACACAGAAGTTCTCCTGGCTTTCGACCGCTGCTGCGCGGGCTCCCTATTTTTCGAGTGCCGTTATCATACTTGTCGGTCTCTACATGGGCTACCACGGCGTCAACGGCATCATGAACCCGCATCATGAGCCGGCGGAAAACGCCGCCGGCCTTGTGGATATCGAGGGCAAGGTCGTGGCCGCCGTTCGGTGACGGGTAGAGCTGTGCGGCGCGGTTCAGGCTTGGTTCGCGACAACGATAAAAATAGGAGAAACACCCCATGACTGCCACGCTTGCATCGATAAAGAGCTTGAACTCGCCGCTTGACCAGACATCGGACCATGGACTACGAAAAGACATGACCGAATCCGACGATGGCCACACCATCCATCATCATCATGAAGCAATCGCCAAGCGGTTGAAGCGCGCCGAGGGACACCTTCGGAGCGTCGTGCAGATGATTGAAAATGGTCGGGATTGCGTCGATATCGCCCAGCAGCTTTCCGCGGTCGAAAAGGCCATTACGCAGGCGAAGAAGACACTCATTCAGGATCATCTCGATCACTGCCTCGAGGATGTCGTCAGTTCTCTTTCACGCAAAGAGCGAAAGTCGATCGACGAGTTCAAGTCGATCACCAAGTACCTTTAGCCTCCTATTTGCATCACCATCAAAACGGGAACGCGTGAGTTATCACCGTTACAGTTTTGTTTGTATGGTCATCCGTCAGCAAATTTTGCCAATCTGCGGGAGAGTTCCAATGGAGCAATTTGTCGAGAGTGTGGGAGATTTCATCCATAACCATCAAGCCTATGCGGGTCTGGTGGCAGCCTTTATCGCCTTTGGCGAGTCTCTCGTCATTATCGGCTTCGCCATCCCGGCGACCGCTTTGATGGTGATCCTGGGAGGGCTTATCGGGGCAGGGACCATCGAGGCAGGGCCAGTTGTTGCAGGAGCGATCATCGGCGCAATTCTAGGCGACGCCGTTTCCTACGGCATGGGGCGATGGATAGGGCCGGGCGCGGCCAGCAAATGGCCGCTCAACCGGTATAGATCGGGTTTGGCCCGCACACGTCTGTTCTTTCGGAAATATGGATTCGCCTCGGTATTTTTCGGCCGGTTTCTCGGTCCTGTGCGCTCGACCATTCCACTTGTCGCGGGAATGATGGCGATGGATCATCGTCGGTTTCAGCTTGCCAATGTGTCCTCGGCAGTTGTTTGGAGCGTTGCAATGTTGCTGCCGGGCTGGCTTGCGGGACGTGGTGCGTCGGAACTCGATGCTGCCAGTTATCTTGAGCGAGGAGCAGCGGTGTTGGCTATCTCGCTCTTCCTGGTTCTTGTTAGTGGAGTGATAGTCAAGAAAATCTCTTCAACTGTCAGCAGGCGTGATGGCCGAGTGGTCGTCTCGCACCATGAATGCTGTGGTGCCAGGAGTGAAACTTGTCCCGGTCATTCTTGATTTTTCCGTGCTTATCATCATCCTATCCATAGGGATAGGTTATATCCCGGTGCGTTGCCGGTATAGTTTGAACCGCCGCCAGTCGGCATAACCTCGAAAGGAAAGCATGAGATGTCCGAACAGCCTTCCATCCATATGGGCCACGGCCAAATGGTCGATATCGTTGGCAAGACCTCAGACAAGTGGGAGATCATCTTCAGTGAGGCGGGTGTAGCCGACTACAAAGCGCCGCCGCTGAAGGAGATCGAGGCGGATGCAATCGATGCCTCCGGCAAGATTTACCCGCTTGCTATTGCCGCCGGTCCAAGCGAATCCACGGTTGTCGCCAGCGGTCAGATCGATGGTGCCTACCGTGTGCGCGTCCGGGTCTGGCATGGAACCCATTTCCACACGCGCGAAGCCTTTCTGCCGGGGGCTGCACCGATCGAAGCCGTGATGGGGCCGAATGGTGGATCCTTGGCGACTTTCGACGAGAGCCTGCAGGTGGAGATCAAGCCGATCGACGCCACCACATGGGAGCTCTTTTTCCTGAAGGATGCGACGCCGATCGAACTGCCCCCAGCCGAAGCCGTCGTCGTGCAGGCCATCGGTCCGAAAGCGGAGGATTATCAGATCCGCAATCTCAAAACCGAAGATCCAGGCAATGGAAAGACGCTGATCGTCGAAGGTAAGATCAAGGATGCGGTCTATGCCCGTATTTCCATCGCAAAGGATGGCGGCGAGCTTGTTCGCAGCATCCCGATTTTCCTGGCGAATTGATAAATCGGTTGGTCATCATTTGACGCCCATCGTTTCGTGAGAAAGCCGGGATCGCGATCCGAGTGATTGCAATCCCGGTTCCTCTGGCTGGCGCGATCCTGCTACGGCCTCAGATCGATGCGAGGAAGCGTCCGACGATAGGAGCCACCCTGTCGGGAAATTCCTCGTGAATGGATAGCTTGCCCATGTTCTCCTCCACAATCCGTGCCATCGGCCGTTCCGAAAAATCAGTATCGTCGGTGTCCGCAAAACGGCGCGGATCGACATAGGCGAGGTTTGTGACAGCATCCGCATTGTCCGCGAGCAGCGATCCGTTTTTGCGAACGCTCTCTTCTGCTTCCTCTTCTGACATTGAGGCGGCCGGGACGATGAAGGCGTCGGTGGGGAAAGGTGTCGTCCTCAGTGTCACTTGCGTGTCGACATCAGAGCCGAGGAGTATGTCCCCCTCGCTCTGCTGCGGGATAGACGAGCCGTTGGCGGAGAAAATTAAAAGAGGATCGAAGCGGGGGTAGTCGGTGGAGACTGGATGGTTTGTCGCCAGAGCCATCCGAAGATGCGCAAATGGTTGCGGATGAAATTGTGCCGATCTGGCGACCCGGCAGATAACTTCGATTGCTAGCGCGAGCACTTAGGCAAGTGAGGGCCATGGCGGCGAACGGGCCTGGCCCCTGGTTCGCAGGAAGATATGAGGCGTGCGTGTGTAATGAATACAATCATTGCGGTTATCCCGCTTGCCGACCATCCTGTGATATCGTTCCTACAGCGAAATACGCGGCGGCTCGGCGTCAACCATGGCGCTCAAGCCACGACCATCCGAAGATAACAGGACGAAATAAGTGTTCTCGGTTTGCCGCCTGATGGATATGTCAACGCTCGCAATCGGAAGTCTGGCAGAGTCGCAATGCAAGTTCGCTTGCGCGAAATGATCGTGTGTGCGCGAACCTCGTTGAGGCAGTACATTGATAATCAGGACTTTTTCCGTCGCCGAGGCGGTTGTCTCGGCTCGTTCATGCTGTCGGTGCTCGGTCGCGGCGTCACACGGAACCGAGGTTGCGACCGCGATGAGCGCAAGAAAAATCAGCCTGATCAACAGCTTCATACGATGTACGGCAAAGTAGGATGTCCCAACTACGCTTGATTTCCGATTAGACCGTCCAAGGAGCAGCAAAATCAAATTGTCACTAGGGTCATAAATCCGAAGATTTTGGGGCAAAGATTTAGGTTTTGAAACAATCCCCACGGAATTTTCCCGGAATTGTTATTGAGCCTCAGATCAGCAAGAATGTGCAAATCCGCGTAGGGCAAGGATCAACGACAATGGCTTTTTCCGCTCTCGGCGGTTTGTTTCTGGCCGCATTTGTGGCGGCCACGATCTTTCCAATGCAGTCGGAAGCCGTTTTAGCTGGCCTCATACTCACGGAGAGGTTTTCGCCGTTTACGCTCGTAGCTGTCGCCTCAGTCGGCAACACGCTCGGAAGTGTCGTCAACTGGTTTCTTGGCCGAGGAATCGAGCGCTTCCGGGACAGGTCCTGGTTTCCCGTCAGCGTAAAAGCGCTCGAACGATCATCCCGCTGGTACCGCAAGTACGGCAAGTGGTCGCTGCTGCTGTCCTGGATGCCACTATTCGGAGACGCTCTCACAGTTGCGGCGGGCGTCCTGCGAGAGCCGCTCCTGCCGTTTACGGCGTTGGTGTTCGTGGCCAAGACCGGCCGGTACATTGTCTTGGCTCTTGTTACTCTGAAGATATTCGGCTGAAGCAACGCTCGCGCGAGCCATTAGCAAAGTCACTGTTCCCACAACGAGACCAATGAAAATGAAGTCCGCCCTTTCATTTTATGCAGTCATATTTAGCCTTGTGCTTTGGCCGACAGTCACAGCCGCACAGGACGTCGTCGTGCTGAGGCAGGCCGACATGAAGGCGATCGCCGCAGCCGCAAAAACGATTTCAGGAATGTTCAAGGAGCCGACGACATACGCGTCGGCAGAGTTCAAGCGGGCAGCTGAGACAATTCGCGACAAATCTGGAGACGTCCTCATCGGCCATTTTGCAAACGAGGCCGCCGACCCCAGATCGAAGGCAAAACCAAACATTATCGAAGAACGCGAGCGGTTTGATAGCCTTGCGAATGACTTGAATGCTTATGCCACTGCTCTTGGCGCTGACGCGGACAAGAATCTGGGACCAATGACAGATAGCATGCGTATGAAACCAGGCGAGCCGATGGGTGGTGGACCGCTCGGCATCCATGTTCAGAGCGAGGCGCAACTGTCCTCCCTACCGGCCGAGCATGCGTTTCACCTTATGTTGCAAACGTGTACGACGTGTCATTCGAGATACAGAATGCCCGATTGAGAAGTTGAATCTACGGGCCAAACGACGCAGGCTCGTACGTCTCGCCAAACGGCCGATTGAGCAGCTTTACTGCCCTCGGAGGTGTGAAAATCGGTCGCGGGCTAGCCGGTCTTTTCAACAGGAATACCAGCCTGCGGCGGTTATCGGGTAGATTGTTCAGTCCTCATGCCGTTCACGCCAAATCGAGCATTGATGGAAGGCAGGCCATCGTCTGCCATGCCCGCGTTCGCGATCTCCTCGATGATCGGACAATCGGGGCGCTCGTCACCATGGCAGTTATTGGCCAGATGTTTCAATGTTTTCGTCATTGCCTGGATCGCAGCGGCTTTACGTTCAAGCTCGGCAATATGCTCCAACGCGATGCTTTTGACGTCTGCGCTCGCCCGTGATCGATCACGCCAAAGAGCGAGCAACGTTTTCATCTGCTCCACCGAAAACCCGAGATCGCGAGCGCGACGAATGAAGCGAAGTGTGTGGATGTCGTTGTCGCTGTAGGTGCGATAGCTGGATTCGGTGCGATGCGCGGGCGTGATCAGCTTGATCTGCTCATAGTACCGGATCATTTTCGCTGACACGCCGCTGGTTTTCGCTGCTTGTCCGATGTTCATCTCATTTCTCCTCATTGCAAGGGAGCTGCATCGAGGGGACCCCTTGGTGCAGCTCTGTCATCAGTTGGCTTGGTAGCGGCGCAGACGAAGCGCGTTTCCGAGGACGAAAACGCTGGACATCGCCATCGCACCCGCAGCGAAAATGGGCGAGAGCAGGGTGCCATTGACGGGATACAGGACACCCGCCGCGACCGGCACGAGGCTGACGTTGTAGGCAAAGGCCCAGAACAGGTTCTGCTTGATGTTCTGGATCGTTGTCCGGCTCAAGGCGATAGCGCGGACCACACCGGTTAGATCGCCCGACATCAGCACGACGTCCGCACTCTCGATGGCGATGTCGGTGCCCGTACCGACCGCCAAGCCCACGTCAGCTTCGGATAGAGCAGGGGCGTCGTTGATGCCATCGCCGATAAAGGCAACTTTCTGGCCATTTTTGCGAAGTTGTTTCACGGCTTCGACTTTGCCGTCCGGTAGCACCTCCGCAACAACGTGATCGATACCCAATTTCGCGGCAATTGCCTCTGCCGTGCGGCGATTGTCGCCGGTAATCATTGCTACCTTCAGACCTTGGGCGTGCAGCGCTGCGATGGCGGCAGGCGTTGTTTCCTTGATTGGATCGGATACCGCGATGATCGCCGCCAGCTGACCATCAACCGCAGCGTAGAGCGGAGATTTGCCTTCGCGGCCGAGATCAGCTGCCATGCTTGCGAAGCTGGTCACACTGATACCTTCGCGAACCAAAGCGCGGTCGGCACCGACGAGAACCTTGTGACCGGCGACAATTCCGCTCACACCAAATCCCGGAGTTGCCTCGAACGCGGAGACTTCCAACGTCGGAAGACCATTCGCTTTTCCGGCGGCAACGATTGCTTCCGCAATTGGGTGCTCCGAAAGGGCTTCGAGGCTGGCGACCCAGGAAAGCACTGCGTCATGGTCGAAGGCCTGCGAAACCCGAAAGTCCGTGAGTTCCGGTTTCCCTTTCGTCAAAGTACCGGTCTTGTCTATGGCGATGATCTCGATCTCCCTCAAGCTCTGCAATGCCTCGCCCTTGCGGAACAGGATTCCCAGTTCAGCCGCCCGGCCGGTACCGACCATGATCGAAGTCGGTGTGGCCAATCCCATCGCGCAGGGACAGGCGATAATCAGCACGGCGACGGCGTTTACCAATGCAAAGCTCAGGGCCGGTGATGGTCCAAGCAGCATCCAGGCGCCAAACGTCAGGGCTGCTGCCAAGATCACGGCGGGAACAAACCAGCCGGTCACCTTGTCGACGAGGGTTTGTATCGGCAGCTTCGACCCCTGAGCCGCCTCGACCATCTTGATGATCTGGGCCAACAGGGTATCGCTTCCAACCTTCGTTGCCCGGAACGTGAAGGAGCCGGTTTTGTTGATAGTGCCGCCGACCACCTCGCTATCCTCTGACTTGAGAACCGGGACCGGCTCACCCGTGATCATGGCTTCATCGACATACGAACCACCCGAGACGACGATACCGTCGACGGGCACCTTTTCGCCCGGGCGGATGCGAATGACATCGCCAACGATCACGTCGCTGATCTGGATCTCCACAAACTCATCGCCACGATCAACGAAGGCCGTCTTCGCCTGCAGACCAAGTAGCCTTTTGATTGCCTGGCTGGTCTTGCCTTTCGCGCGAGCCTCAAGGTACCGACCGAGAAGGATCAGGGTCACAATGACAGCAGCAGCCTCGTAGTAGACATTCACTGTTCCCGCGGGCAGAGCGGTCGGTGCAAACGTGGCGACGACTGAATAGGCCCAGGCGGCGGATGTACCGAGAACGACCAGCGAGTTCATGTCCGGAGCCCATCGCAGAAGGTTTGGTACTCCCTTCCGGAAAAATCGGAGTCCAGGTCCAAACAAAACGATGGTTGCCAGCACGAACTGAACATACAGACTCTCGTTCATGCCGATAGTGTCCATGATGAACGCATGAACACCCGGAATGAAATGCGAGCCCATCTCCACGATGAACAACGGCAGCGTTAAAGCGGCGGAGAGAAGGAGTTGTCTACCGAGCGAGCGAATTTCAACATCCCGTCGAGCGTCTTGGTCGTCGGAAGCAACGTTGACAGCGACTTTTGCCTCATAGCCCGCATTGCGGATGGCTGCGGACAATTCTTCGGCGGATGTCGCTGCCGAGACGAAGCGCACCGTTGCCTTTTCTGTCGCCAGGTTGACATTGGCCTCGGTCACGCCAGGGATCGCTTTCAGAGCGCGTTCAACGCGCGACACACAGGATGCGCACGTCATCCCCTCAATAAGCAGTTCTTGCGTTTGGAGCTTTGCTTCGTAACCGGCACCTTCAATAGCCTGTAAAACTGCGACCGTATCGACGGCATCCTTAAAGGTGACGGTCGCTCGTTCGGTCGCCAGATTGACGGATGCGGCGTCGACCCCGCGAACGGCTTTGATCGCCTTCTCTACGCGGACGACGCACGATGCACAGGACATTCCTTCAATCCCGAACTCGGTCGGGATGGGCGAAACGTTGGATTTTTCGATTTGAGGTAATGCAGTCATGGGACGATCCCTAATTGAACTGCACATACATGTAATCCTTCCCACGATGGGAAGGTCAAGAGCCTTTTCTCCGGGCAAGACATCTCCAAATTTTCTCCGCCAGCCCAACCGACGGAGCATTGCTTGACCCAGATCAAAGCCGATAAAGTAAACGTGATTACTGTCGTGCTACGTCCATAATAGAATGGCGACATGTCGTTGATGAATAGGAACGAGGCTTGGACACGATTGCTGGCGATGGTCGTGCTGGCCGTCGCGATGGCGTTTGCGCCGTTCTCAACGTCACATGCGTCCGCAAACTGCGACCATCTTTCGGATAGTCATCAACTCGTGTCTGACAGCCATGGCAACGTGACAGCTTTTCACAAACACCCAGCTTCACCACCCTTGGCTGCTGGTTTGTGTTGCGTCTCGATTTGCTCGACTTGCGCCGCGAACGCCGGCCCATCCATATCCGCCGTTCG
Organism: Martinezella rhizogenes; assembly: GCF_000799715.1. Classification (GTDB taxonomy): domain Bacteria; phylum Pseudomonadota; class Alphaproteobacteria; order Rhizobiales; family Rhizobiaceae; genus Rhizobium; species Rhizobium rhizogenes_C. The sequence goes on along the minus strand of NZ_JUHG01000015.1, from coordinate 340,615 downwards.
GTTTGATTTCCGGTCGGTGACGTATGATGCGAGATCGACAATATTGGCCGGACAGTCCGTTCGGCCTGCGCTCGATCCACCTCGTTTGAACGTCTGACGTTTCTTCGTTGGCGCTTCGCGCCTTACAGCATTGATCGGCCGCGCGCCGACATAGAAACCGGACCACACACATGTATCGTCGAGAATTCCTTTCCCGGATGATGACCGGAGCCGCCGCATTTGGGGCGCTCACAACAATCAACCCTCAGCTTACGCGAGCAGAAGCGAACACCGTTATCCATCCCATCGGCTCCCCGCAAAAGCTCAACATCGTGAAGAGAACGATTGAGGTGAACGGCAAGGCGGCAAATGTCCTTGGCCTGACGCGCCCCGATGGCTCGTCAGGCCTGATCCTTGAGGCGGACACCACCTTCGATGTCGAACTCACGAGCCGGATCGACGCCCCAACGCTCATTCACTGGCATGGACTGACCCCGCCTTGGGAAATGGACGGTGTTCCCGATAACCCGGCCGCGCCTATCAAGCCCGGTGAAGTTCGCCGCTATAATTTCCATTTAGGGGCGGGCGGAACGCATTGGATGCACGCCCATACCCTGCAGGAACAAAGCCTCCTGGCCGCCCCGTTGATCGTTCGCACCGCTGAAGACAAACAACGCGACGAGCAAGAGGTCGTCGTCCTGCTGCATGATTTCTCGTTCAAGTCTCCCGAGGAACTGCTGGCTGGTTTGAAAAAAAGCGACAGCGGCGATGGAATGGACATGTCAGGCCACGATATGGGCGGCATGATGAAAATGGATATGAGCGGCGGTGCCATGAAGATGGACATGGGTGGTGGAATGTCGATGGGTGCAATGGACATTAACGACATCGAATATGACGCGTATCTCGCGAATGACCGCACCCTCGACGATCCTGAAGTCTTCAAGATCGAGAAGGGCGGTCGGGTCCGCCTCCGGTTGATCAATGGAGCAGCGGCGACGGCGTTTGCCATCGATACCGGTCAAATCGAAGCTTCGTTGATTGCCGTCGATGGTCAAGACGTTGAGCCAGTCAAAGGCACGCGGTTCCCGGTCTCCATGGGGCAGCGTCTCGATCTCAGACTGGAAATTCCAAAAGAGGGCGGTGCTTTCCCGATCCTCGCCCTGCGCGAGGGCGCTCGTCAACGGACCGGGATCATCTTGGCCACCCCAGACGCGACAATCTCAAAAGTCGCAACAGTCGGGGAGGCCGATGGTCCCGTGCTAACGCTTGATCTCGAACAGCGACTGCGACCATTGAAGTCGGTCGCGGATCGACATGCCGACAAGGCTTTTAAGGTGAATCTCACCGGCGATATGGCCAAATATACCTGGAGTATCGATGGCGCGCCTCTTAACGTGTTTCCGGGAGACCACGTCGAAATGGCGATCAGCAACATGTCGATGATGTCCCATCCAATGCACCTGCACGGGCATCACTTCCAGGTGGTTGGCATCAATGGCCAGAAGACGAATGGGGCGTTTCGAGACACCGTGCTGCTTCCCATGATGTCACAGGTCACGATCGCCTTTGACGCTCACAATCCGGGCCACTGGCCATTCCATTGCCATCATCTCTACCACATGGTGAGCGGGATGATGACATATGTCGGCTACGAGGCCTGACGTGCACGGATAGATGCGCCCCGGTTACTCCCCTGGAGCGCATCCGTTTTTGACCGTGATCAACGTGTCAAGGAGCTTGCTATCGCCCGTATCGCTTTCAAGCCGGACCCAAAGCGAGCGATCGGTTCGCGGTTCTTTTCCAACTCGCTGTATGGAAAGTAGGAGGTGTCGAGATCCGAGACCTGGTCGAAAACGAAATAGACCAAGCCACTTGCATTCGGCCGAATACGAGGACGCTACAGGCGGAGCGCTGAAAGCACTCCGCCACCGGGCATCAAATTTGCTTGAAGCTGGAGGGATAGCCAGCGTTCTCGATAGCAGCATTGATTGCCACCGGATCGAGCTTTGTTTCGACCTTGGCAGTCTTGGCGCCAAGGTCGATACTGGCGGAGGCTTCCGGATCAGCAGCATTGATTGCCTTTTCAACCGTGCTTGCGCAATGACCACAGGTCATATTCTGAATATCGAACTCGTACATGGTGGTCTCCGTAATTTGTGACCACTGACATGTGGGGCTTCCCACCATGGGAAGGTCAAGGCCCCAAAGCCGTTTTGTCACATGCCCCTGAATTACAAATCTTCGTGAGCCCGCTTCCGTCGGCTAAAACCGCATGCCAATATAGGTGCATGAAATTCGCCGCCGCCATTCAACGTCTGCTTTGCGTTTTCGCAATACTCGGGGTCGTCCTTGGCCCCGTGAGTGTCGGCATGGCAGAGACCGCGATGGCGGCCTCGGGCATCATGCAAATGGATGCAATGCTTGGCATGGACATGGCTGTTGGATTCCGCCATGAATTGACCCGGTTTTCTGCTTGGTGCCGACTAGGCCAAGCTTGAGACAAGGCAATGAAAAACATTGATTTTCATTGCAGCCGCCGGGTCATGGCGAGATGGCAAATCAGGTGAATCTTGCACGCAATTCAACACCGCCGAAACCGCCAGTTGTTACTTGGCCGTCATTTTGCGTGGAAACTTTGACACTTAGCATCCCTCGATTTTGAAGGGTTCGCCCGATTTATCCGATCGCAGTTTTATTTTCGCCCCGAAGTGGCTGACGCTACCGCTGTAGAATTGAGGGCCTTCCGCCATCAGCATACATAATATTTCATATATGACATATTATTCCTGCGGCGCGCTGACCAAAGCCGGTTTAGGCAAGGCGACGAAAGCATTATTTTTTGATGATGGTCGCTGGGTCACGGCAAGATGGCAAACTGGATAAATTTCGAACGGAATTCAACATCGAGCCCTATCATGCTTGAAATCGAAGTCAGAAAGTAATACCTATGGCAGCAGTGGTATTACAAGGTTTTCATCATGACGACGACAGTTACTGCGAAAGGGCAGGTCACCATTCCGAAGGCCGTGCGGGATCTTTTGGGGATCGTTCCGGGAAGCCAGGTTGATTTCTATCGTGCCGCGGACGGTAGCGTGGTGCTGAAACCGGCTGATGCGAAGAAGCCTATTAGCCGCTTCCAAAAGTTGCGCGGGCATGCCGGAAAAGGGCTCGGAACTGACGCGATCATGGCGCTCACGCGTGGTGAAACGTGACACTTGTCGATACTAATGTCTTGCTCGATCTCGTGACGAACGACCCGGTTTGGGCAGACTGGTCGATCGAGCAACTTGAAAGAGCCAGTCTGGCTGGTCCACTGCTTATCAATGATGTCGTCTATGCTGAGCTTGCGGTTCGATACGAGCGTATCGAGGCGCTTGATGCCTTCATTGATCAAGCGGCGTTGGTGATCAGTCCATTTCCGCAGGCGGCGCTGTTTCTTGCGGGCAAGGTATTCATGCAATATCGCCGGGCCGGCGGTTCGCGTACCGGCGTCTTGCCGGACTTCTTCATCGGTGCGCAGGCGGCAGTTCAGCAACTGCCGCTGTTGACGCGAGATGTCAGTCGCTACCGCGCTTATTTTCCGACCGTCGAATTGATTTCTCCTGCGCAGTGAGCCAGAGTCTGGTGGCATTACTGTTAACAGGGCAGCTTTCATAGTCCCTGGCGGGTGGCATCTTACCACCTCACGATATTGGCTTCGTGAAGCGAACGCCAACACCGACGCCATTCTCGCGGATAAATTCTATTCCGGCCTCCTGAAAGGCCGCAATCATACTCGCGAGATTGTTGCTGATGGGAATATGCGCGCCACGTTCGAAATCAGCGACGGTCTGACGAGAGACGTTAGCTGCCTTTGCAAGCTCTGCTTGGCTCCAGCCCAACATAGCCCGGGCCCCACGGCATTGCTCCATCGTAAGTATGTTGCTGCTCAAGACAAACTTTCTGATTGACTTCTATCATTTTGTACGAAACATTATCGCTTAACGATCGAGTAGGTGCGCGAACACCTACCCGATCTAACCACAACCAAGCTTACGGGAGCTCGGATCATGGCTGATTCCGACCATAGCAGAACTTTGCCTCCGGTCACCCGGGGAGACTTCCATTCCGTCGTGGCGGCGTCTTTACCCACATATCCGGAGCTCGCCGCCTTGCTCACAGCACCCCTGGGCGTTTGCAATGACGATCTCGCGTTCACGATCTGGCAGGAATGGCGTGCGGCGCAGCAACGTTTGATCGAATCATGCCAGCGACAGCAGGGGCTCGAAACCAGGCTCATTTCGATGGTCGGCTCACCGCTGCTCGCACCCGAAGCCTGGCAGGCCGCCGACAAGCAAGTCGGATACAGCGAGGCCCTCGAAGAAGAGCGGCGTGCATCGGCCGTAGAGGACGAGGTGGCGGAAACCTTGTGGAATACACCGGCGGAATCGATCATCGGCGTAACCGCGAAGCTCCATGTCGTTGTTACCAAGTGGCAACCCTCCCTCATCAGCGAAGAGTATCCCTGGCCACAAATCCGTTCCGTCATCGCCGATCTGCTGAAGATCGACCGGCATCGTAAATTTAACGGCAAAGAGGCCATACGATGACGCCGGCCTCTTTTGTCGGCCATGCCCGGACTATTTTCGCCCACAGGTTCATCGCCGATGCGCGCAATTCGCGGTGATGGCTGGAGGAGGTGTCGTGAAGCAAGTAGGCGATGATCGGGTTTTTTCTGAAGCTGAAAGCTGCACGCGTGGTCTCCTCTGGAGCGCAAATTCCCGTAAACATTTTTAAGCCACGCTTGACGGAGAGCCAAAGCCGTGTTCTGTTTGCTGGAAGGCAATTCTACTTAATAGAATTCATATTGCAACCGTCTAGGATATGGCCATGGACACTTCTTTGCTCAACAGCGCGCACTCCCTCGATGCCAAGCACGTGGTACACCCCCATACGAACCTGCGCACCCAGCCTGAAAAAAAGCCGCTTATGATTGTGAAAGGGGATGGCATTTTCGTCATAGACGACGAGGGAAACCGCTATCTCGAAGCCGCGGCCGGGCTGTGGTGCGCTTCGCTTGGCTTCGGCAATGCCCGGCTTGCAAAGGTCGCGCATGATGTCATGACCGAGATCGGGTATTACCATATTTTCCGTGGGGCCGGTAACACGCCGACCGCCGAGCTCTCCGCCAAGCTTTCGTCCATTGCACCGGAAGGCTTCGACCGCGTTCTCCTGCAGAGTTCCGGCTCGGAAGCCAATGATACCGCCATCAAGCTCGTTTGGTATTACTGGAATGGGCAGGGTCAGCCGCAGCGGCGCAAGATCATTTCGCGCGAGCAGAGCTATCACGGCACGAGTGCCGTCACCTCCTGCCTCACGGGTAAGCCTAAGTTTCACGAAGGCTACGGTCTTCCTTTCGATGGATTTCTTTATGCGGCGATGCCCTACTATTATCGCCATGGCAAACCGGGTGAGAGCGAGCAGGAATATTCGACACGCCTAGCGGAAGAACTGGAGGCAATGATCATTGCCGAAGGTCCGGAAACCATCGCAGCCTTTTGGGCGGAGCCTGTTCTCGGCTCGGGTGGCGCGATCGTTCCTCCTGAAGGATATTTCGAAAAGATCCAGACCGTCCTGAATAAGTACGGCATTCTCCTCGTCTCTGACGAAGTGATTTGCGGGTTTGGCCGCACGGGCAATATGTGGGGAAGCCAGACCTTCGGCATGAAACCCGATATGATCACATGCGCCAAGGCACTTTCCGCCGCAATGCAACCGATCTCGGCCGTGCTGATAGGGGAGCGGGTCTACGAGGGCATGCAGGTTCAAAGCGATCGGTTCGGCACGTTCACGCATGGTTACACCTATGCCGGTCATCCGGTCGCGGCTGCGGTCGCGCTTGAAACCCTGAAGATCTACGAGGAAATGGATGTCGTGGGCCACGTCAAGTCGATGGAGCCACTTTTTCTGGCAGGCTTCGAAGCCCTGAAGGATCATCCTCTTGTCGGCGATTCAGGCGGTGTCGGCTTGCTCGGCGCAATCGAGATCGTCGCCGACAAGGTGACGAAGACGATGCACGATCCTTCGATGAAGGTAATGGCAATCTTCGAGGAGGCGGCCATGCAGCGCGGCCTGATCACGCGCATCATTCTCAACAGGATCGCGCTTTCGCCGCCGCAGATCATCAACGCAGACGAAATCGCCGAAATGTTTGCCCGCCTGCGCGCTGCGCTGGACGACACCCTGTCGCAAATCAACGGCTGATCCTCCAATTGGCATTCTTGGCGGTGTCCGACCAGGCACCGCCAAGAATGCCATGATGTGAACAGAACGCTCCATCTTCTGGGAGGACGGTATGTTATGCTGAATACACTCATGCTCCGCGCGCTTATCCTTGCCTGTTCTGTCGCCGGAGGCTGGATCGCGAGTTTGCTGGGCTTACCGCTCGCCTGGCTGATCGGAGCGCTGATCGTCAGCGGCATTTTTGCATTTTGCGGTGTCCGTTTCGATTTCAGGGCACTTAGGCCTTACGGGCTGGTCGTTCTCGGTCTATCGCTGGGGCAGAGCTTCACACCAGCGATACTCACTCAGATCCTGCATAATCTTCCGATCATCGCGCTATGTGCGTTGGGAACGCTCTGCAGCGGTATCCTTGTGGCGCCTTTGTTCAGTTCCTTTGCACGCACCGATCCCAAGACCGCATTTTTTTGCGGCGTTCCCGGAGGCGTTGTCTTGATGGCAATCCAAGCCCAACGTGGCGGCGCGTCGGAAAAACATGTCGTCCTGGCCCAGACCGTGAGGCTGGTCATGGTCGTCCTGATCTATCCGGTCGTGATTGCATTTCTGGTGCCAACGCATGCCGGACTGGCGCTTCAGGCGACGGCCGCCGCGGCATTTCATCTTGGTGACATCTGGAAGGTGGTTGGGTTTGTGGCAGTCGGGTTGCTGCTGGCGTTTATGGCCCGCAAGTCATTCGTGCCAAATCCGTGGATGATCATTCCATGCTTTATGGCGATTGCGCTCGCGGCGATCGACATGCAGCCGGTCAGAATGCCGCATGGGCTGGTGGCGGTATGCCAGATCATTCTCGGCGTTTCGCTGGGTGCGCAGATGACGCCGCAGTTCATATTGGGATCACGCAAACTTTTATTGGCCTCGATCCTGTCATCGGCACTGCTCACCGTGATCCTTGTGCCGTCCGCCTTGCTGATTGCCTATCTCTTTGGTTTCGACCTAGCCGCTGTGCTGCTCGGGATGTCCCCGGGTGGTATGCCTGAAATGACCGTCGCCGCCACCTCGATCGGAGCTGCCGTTCCTCTCGTACTCAGCTTCCATCTCGTCAGGGTGTTGATCGGAAACATGCTTATTGAACCGATCTGGTGGGTAGTCTGCCGAATAGGCTGGATGTCTCCGCTTGCAGGATCTCCGGATAAAGTAAATTGAAGCCTGGCTCGCAACGGCCGAGTGCTCATTAGGAAAGGTTAAGTCGTCATGGAAACTTTGGCGAACTACATCGACGGATTTTCAGTGGCGCCTTGCACAGGTGAATATCTGGAAACCACAAACCCCTATACGCAGCAGGCATGGGGTCGTATCGCACGCTCGCAGGCAGCGGATGTCGACGCTGCAGTCGCCGCAGCCAAACGCGCGTTCATCTCGGGACCATGGAGCAAATACACCGCCCCGCAACGAGGAGCCGCGCTGCGGAAAATAGCCGACGTCATCACTGCTCATGCCGACGAACTGGCAGCCATTGAAGTTCGCGACAATGGCAAGACGCTGAAGGAGATGCTCCATCAGGTCAAGCGGATCGCCGAATGGTACCAGTTCTATGCAGGTCTCGCAGACAAGATCAACGGCGCGGTTCTTCCGACCGACCGGCCGGGACACATGAATTATATCCGACATGAGCCATTGGGCGTGATCGGCATGGTAACGCCGTGGAACTCACCGCTCATGCTCCTTGCCTGGAAGCTTGCCCCGGCTTTGGCAGCCGGTAACACGGCGGTGGTCAAGCCTTCGGAATTCACTTCCGCCTCTGCTTTGCGATTTGCCGAACTCGTCGGGGACGCGGGACTGCCGTCCGGCGTCCTCAATGTCGTTACTGGCCTTGGCGCAGAGGCCGGCGCGGCATTGACCGCCCACCGGGATGTTGCAAAAATTGCCTTCACCGGAGGTGTTTCCGGCGGCCGGGCAGTTTACATGGCTGCGGCCGGCCAGATGAAGCCTGTCACGCTTGAACTTGGGGGTAAGTCGCCAAACATCGTCTTCGATGATGCAAACCTGGAAAATGCCGCACGAGGTGTCGTTGCCGGAATTTTTGGTTCCGGCGGACAAAGTTGCGTGGCGGGATCGCGCGCCCTCGTCCATCACGCAATTTACGATCGCTTCGTTGCACGTCTTCTCGAGTTGACGGCCAAGATCAGGCTCGGGGATCCGATGTCCCCTGATACCGACATCGGGCCGGTGGCAAACCGACCCCAGTTCGACCGCATCATGACCTGCATCGAATGGGGCAAGGCAGATGGCGCTAAGCTCGGCTGCGGAGGAGAGCAGGTTGCCGATCCCTCCGGTGGTCCGGGCCTGTTCGTCGCGCCGACGATCTTCACGGGCGTTCACAATTCGATGCGGATAGCTCAGGAGGAAGTCTTCGGACCCGTCTTGTGCGTCATCCCGTTCTCGAACGAAGATGAGGCGTTGGCGATTGCAAACGAGACGGCATTCGGCCTTGGCGCGGGCCTGTGGACGCGCGACGTCTCCCGGGTTCACAAAATGGCAGCGCAACTGCAGGCTGGATCGGTCTGGGTCAACACATACAAGGTGACGTCCCAGATCTCCCCATTCGGAGGCTACAAGGCATCAGGCCTTGGCCGGGAAGGCGGAATGGAGATGATCACCGAATATATGCAGACAAAGAGCGTCTGGCTCAATTTGACCGAGGAAGTACCTTATGGCTTTCCCCTGTGAGGCCGTGTGATGCCGGGACCCGTTATTTGCAACCAGGTTGATCCGTGTCTGACGGAGCTTCTTGCCTCTCATCCTTCGAACCCGAAAGTCATCGAAAGACTTGATCGGCTGACGCCCTGGGATATTCCGCCCGAAACAGAAATCCTGGTGACCCGGCTATACGATAGCTGGAGCGGGGCGCCCCAAAGTGGCCGCGACCTTCCTGGTCTGCGCTGGATTCAGACATATTCCGCTGGCGTGGAAGGCTATCCCCGTTGGCTTACACAGGACCGGTTGGTCAGTTGCGGCCGCGGTTTGGCGTCGGTGCAGATATCCGAATATGTGATGGCTGCGATCATGCGTGTCGAAAAGGATTTCGAGGGGGTGCGGGTGCGAGCCGCGTCCGACTGGATAAACCGTCCTATGGGAAGGCTGGCCGGGCGATCGCTTGGTCTTCTCGGTTATGGATCCATCGGTCGTGCTATTGCCCGACGGGCTCTTGCCTTCGACATGAACGTGCAGGCCTACAGAAGGGGGCCATGGAGGGAGGCGGATGCCGACATTAAACATTGCCAATCGCCCGAAGCGTTGATCGCCGGATGTGACCACCTGGTGCTTGCTTTGCCCCTCACCGACGAAACGCGGGGGTTGGTTGGCGATACATTGTTGTCGCGAGCCAAGATAGGTCTGCATCTCATCAATATATCACGTGGCGCGGTACTCGATCAGCAGGCCCTGATCAAGGCCTTGGATGCACGTTTTCTATCATGCGCCACCTTGGATGTAACGGTGCCCGAGCCTTTGCCGGAGAACAGTCCACTCCTGTCGCGACAAGACATATTCATAACGCCTCACATATCCTATGCGGGAGGACGAGGAGAGATGGAGATGTTCGGTGCGCGGCTGTTCAATAATCTCGGCGCTTATCTGGATGGTCGACATCTTGAAGAACAGGTCGATATGAGCCGCGGCTACTGATGGAGATCTTCCATCGGATTAGTCGATCCGCGCGCAAATAGGGCCGCACTACGACTCAACCCAGCAGCTCGTAAAACGGCGAGCGAAGATTGTAGCAGATATCTGCCGCAGCACGGACCAGTAACGGCTTCATGGCGCTCACCCGCTCCTCGGTGAAACGGGTGGACGGCCCAGACAGTGTCAAGGCGCCGATCATGCCCTGGTCTATCGCGAAAATGGGAACGGACATGCCGGCGATGTCCGGTCCGCGTTCTCCGATCGTCATGACGGGGAGAAGTGAGAGTTCGTCGTGACTTGCAGGCCCCATTCCATCATGATCGCTGAAATGTAAGAAGACACGGCCTGCGGCACCGCGTCCGATCGGGACCGAATCCCCTTCGGCAATGTGCTCCCGAAGAGGCTCGTTGGTGTCTTCGCGAAAAAGGCAAACGCGCTGATCGCCTTCGCGTCTGAAGAAGGATCCACTTTCGCCCGTCGCTTGGACAAGTTTCTTCAATGCCGGCCGTATGACGGTGTCGAGACGGAAGGTCCGTTGATAAACCCGACCAATCCGGAACGCCTCGATGCCAATGGTGTAGCGCCGGTCAGGCGTGGTCGCCAGCAGACCTGCACTTTGTAGGGATACCAGCAGGCGCAGTGTCGAGCTTTTGACCAGCCCGGTTCGCTGGCTGATGTCGTGCAGGCTCAAGACAGGAGATTGGCTGTCGAAAAGCGTCAGAATGCGGAGCGCTTTGTCAACGGCTTCGACGCCTTTTGTTTTTAATATCGCAGATTTATCGGTCATAGATCCCATCCCTTATCGAGAAACTAGCTCGTCATGCTGCGAATGCGAAGAAAAATTTCCTGGTGCAAATGCGGATGCTTGACGACCCAGCTATTATGCTACATCATTCTATCAGACGGCAAGCCATTCTATTCATCAGAATGCCATTCAATGAAGTCGGCGCAGATCGACGAGGGGAATGCTCAGGTTGAAGAACTCCATTTGCCGCTTTTTACCGCCATCAGGAGAATTCAATGACGCAAGACAACAAACGAACTGGGACATCGCTGACCATCGAGGCAGCGACGACTTTCAATCGCCGTACGCTTTTGAAGAGAACGGCGATCATCGGCGCTGCCGCAGCGCTTTCGCCTGCGTATATAAAGAGGTCACTGGCCTCTTCGGGCGGCATCAATATTCTCTGCTGGACAGATGAACTGCCAAACGAGGTGATGGGCGATTTCACGAAGGCGACCGGCATCACTGTCAACAAGACGCCGTTCTCCTCCAACGAAGAGCAGATCAACAAGCTTCAGGCCACGTTCGGGGAAGGTTACGACCTCTGCATGCCGTCCTTCAACCGGGCACCGGAATTCCAGTTCCTGGAGGTGCTGCAGCGTTTCGATACCAACCGAATGAACATGGGCATTTATTCGGAAGCATTGCTGAAGGCCTCCACGGATCTGTGGACGTGGGACGGTCTCTATCACGTCCCCCACGTTTGGGGCTCTGAAGGCATGGCCTGGCGCACCGACAAGGCCGAGCTTGATTACAAGAAGATGAGCTACGGACTGATCTGGGATCCGGAGTTTGCTGGAAAAGCGCAAATCCGTCCGGTGTCCGGACTGCTTGGTCTAGGCTTGTGGCTCGATGCGACCGGTAAGCTCCCGTCCAACCGCATGCTCGATACCTATAAGGACGAGGCAACCATGCGCAAGATCTACAGCGAGCTTGTGTCCTATGCGATTAAGCAGAAGGCGCAGATCAAGCAGTTCTGGGATTCGAGCGACAGCACGATGTCCGGTTTCATCGAGAACGGCTGCACAATCGGTCAGACCTGGGACGGTCCAGTCAAGCGAATGGCAAAGGCAGGCAAGCCCGTAAAATTCATGGCTCCTCAGGAAGGTGCGCTCGCCTGGATTGACGGCTTTGCAATGTCCAAGGCTGCGGCGAACCTAGATCAGGTCTACGCGTTTTTTGACTATATTCTAAAGCCTGAGGTCGCCGGCAAGATCGCGACCGTTTCCAGCTATAATTCTGTTGTGAAAGGCGCCGACGAGTTTGTTCCAGAGGCCGACAAGGAACGCTTCCGCTCGGCCTATCCGGATGACGCGCTTTCCAAGCTGTGGCGATATCCTTCCAGCCCGCCATGGTTCATTACCGCGCGCAACGAATACGCGGAAAAGTTCAAGGTTTCCTGAGCCTGATACAGGCGACGCGCCGCTCCTTACGGGAGTGGTGCGTCTTCTCGCCATCGCTTTAGCGGTGGTCCGATACCAATGGAAGGTTTTAGCATGACCGCAGCGATCGAGCTCGACAAAGTCCGGATAAGTTTCGGCGATTTTACGGCAGTACACGAGACGGATCTCGAAATCCGTTCAGGCGAGTTTTTCAGTTTTCTTGGCCCTTCGGGCTGCGGCAAGACAACGCTTCTGCGGACTATTTCCGGCTTTGTCGCACCAAGTTCTGGACGCGTCCGGATCGGCGGTGCCGATATGACAGGCGTCGGGCCGAACAAGCGTCCGACCGCTCTTATCTTTCAGAACCTTGCTTTGTTTCCGATGATGTCCGTGGCGGAGAATGTCGGATATGGCTTGAGGGTGCGTGGTGTTGCGCGTGGCGTTCGCGACGATGCGGTGCGGCGACTGCTGGACCAGGTCGCACTGTCGCAACACGCAAACAAGAAAGTCAGCGAATTGTCCGGCGGCCAGAAGCAGCGCGTGGCCATTGCGCGTGCGCTCGCTGTCGAGCCGAAGGTTCTGCTTCTCGACGAGCCACTATCGGCGCTCGATCTGAAGCTGCGCCAGCATATGCGTCGCGAGTTGCGCGAAATCCAGCAGCGCGTCGGCATCACCTTCATCTATATCACCCATGATCAGGGCGAAGCGCTGACGATGTCGGATCGGATCGCCGTGATGAATGCGGGCCGCATCGAGCAAGTGGGCGACGGCCGCAGCATCTACGGGCACCCTGAAACCCCGTTTGTCGCCTCCTTCGTAGGGGAGAGCAATGCCATTGCCGGCCGGATCATTTCGACACAGGACGGAATGGCCAGGATCGAAACGCCGCTGGGCCTTCTGTCAGGTCGCAACCCGAGCGGCATCGCCGCCGGCATGCTGGCTATGCTGTTCGTTCGTCCCGAGTTGCTGAAGATGGCCGAAAATAACGACCAGCGGCAAGACAACGAATGCCGCTTTGCCGCACAACTGCAAGATCTTGCGTTCGAAGGAAGCATGACGCATCTGCAACTGCGCGCCGACACGAACACCTCCATCGCTGCGACACTGGTGGCCGCCGATCTCGATACACTACCCCGCCAGGGCGACACGCTTTCGATGAGCTTTTCTCCGCAACACGCGGTCGTTTTGGCGGAGGCGGTTCGTAGCGCATGAGCAATCTTGCAATTACCATATCCACGACATTGCTCGTGATCATCGCCTTCTTTCTGTTAGTGAAGTTCGATCGTCAGCCGGGAAAACAAGAGGTCGGATTCTTCAAACGCAACGGCGCGTTGATCGGGATCTATCTAATCGTCGCCGTAGGCTTCTGGACGATCTTCACGATCATAATGCCTATGGTGTTCATGGTCGATCTCTCGTTCCACCACAAGTTGCCACCATCCAAGGTCGGCGGTCCGGACGATATCTATACTCTTCAGAACTACCGATATTTCCTGTTTGGCAGTGCCACGAGCACTGAGGAATGGAACTGGATCCATCTACGCAGCTTTTTTGTGACGATTTTTGCCAGTATCCTCCTGACGCTGGCCAATTTCGTGATCTGCTATCCGATAGCCTACTACATGGCGCAGTCGGCGCCAGCGCGAAAACTGCGGCTTGTCCTGCTGCTTCTCATCATACCCTACTGGGTCAACGATATCCTTCGCGCCTTCGCCTTTCGCATCCTGTTGTCCGATGGCGGCTTCATCAACAAGATGCTCATCTGGGCTGGCGTCCTCGACACGCCGTTTGACTTTATGTCGGCGAATGTCGCGCTCTATGTCGCGCTTTGCTATTCGCACCTCTTGATCATGATCTTTCCTCTCTACAACGCCATCGAGAGCCAGGATCACAATCAGATCGAAGCTGCGCGAGATCTCGGTGCGCCATGGTGGCATATCCACCTGTTCGTCGTGATGCCACACGCCAAGCCCGGTATCGCATCTGGCATGACGCTCTGCTTCATGCTGACGGCGGGCGCCGTAGCCACGCCACTCGTTCTCGGCGGCACCAACTCGCTCTGGTTCACGCCGATCGTTTACGATCGCTTCTACCAGCTGTTCGACTGGCCGCAAGGTGCCGCCTATGCGTTGGTGCTCCTGCTCGCCTGTATCGTATTCGTCCTGAGCGTACTCAAAATTTCAGGCCTCAAGCTTGGGGAGATCGCGAAATGAAACAACCGTTCGTCACCCGTTTCGCCGTCTCCGCTTACATGGTCCTGTTCTTCGTCTTCCTGCTTGGCCCGTTGCTGGTCATGGCAGTCTCGGCCTTCAACACACCCGATTATCCGCAGGTCTGGCCGATCGAGGGGCTGACCTTCCAGTGGTTCCGCGAACTGGCAACCGACCGGGAAATGCTTCAGGGGCTGCGAACCAGTGTCGTGATCGGCGTCTTCGTGGTGCTGCTTGCCGTCCCTCTAGGCCTGGCGGGTGCGATCGTGATGACGCAGGTCTTCCGTACGTCACGCTCGTTCTACTACTTCGTCATTGTCGCTCCGGTCCTCACGCCGGGGATTGTCATCGGTATCTCCACCGTTGTGTTCTGGCGCGATTTTTCCGGATTGCTCGGCCTGCGAAACCTAATCTACAGCGGCTCAGTCTTGACCGTTCTCGCCCAGTCAAGCTTCATCGCTTCCTATTGCATGTTGATCATAATGGCGCGTCTTCAGCGGTTTGATACGGCGTTGGAGGAGGCTGCGCTTGATCTGGGAGCGAGCTATTCGCAGAGTTTTCGCGATGTGCTGCTGCCGTTTCTTCGACCGGCGCTTGCCTCATCGGCAATGCTGGCATTCCTGAGTTCGTTCGAGAACTACAATGCCACGACCTTCGCCATTCTCTCGGATAAGACGATGACCACCGTTCTTGCCGGTCGTGTGCGGCTCGGATCGTCGCCGACCATCAGCGCGTTGGCGACGGTCATCGTTGGCCTGACGATCATTGCGGCTCTCGTTTTCGAGATCGTCAAACGGCGCAAGCAACGCAAGACGTTATGGCGGGAGAAGATGGCCTTCGAAGCCGAAGCCGCCGAACTTTCAGCGCAGCACTGACATCAAAGGGAAAAGCATGTCACCCAAGATTGATTCTGTTCGTTCAGACCAGGTTCTACCGGAGGCGGTTGATGTCGTCATCATTGGTGGTGGGATCATCGGAAGTTCGGCGGCCCTCTTTCTCGCCGAACGGGGAATTTCTGTTGCGCTTATCGAAAAAGGGATCATCGCCGGCGAACAGTCGAGCCGCAACTGGGGCTGGTGCCGTGAGCAGCTCCGGTCGCTGCCGGAGGTGCCGTTGGCACTCAAAAGCATGGAGCTGTGGCGCTCGTTTGAGGAACGCATCGGCGAAAGCGTGGGGTTTCGCCAGACCGGCATGATGGTGGTCACGAAGGAAGAAGAGGAAGTTGCGCGCTGGCGCAAGTGGATGGCCGATACGGCGCATTACGGTATGGAAGGATCGATACTGTCGCAAGCGCAGGTCAAGCAGCGCATTCCGGGAACGAGCGAGCAGTGGATCGCAGCCATCGAATCTCCGGTCGATGGCTGGGCGGAACCGTCGGTCGCGGCCCCGGCCATTGCCCGGGCCGCGCAAAGAAAGGGAGCAACCATTCATCAGGGGTGTGCCGTACGAGGATGGGAGACCGCGGGCGGTAAGGTCTCCCATATCGTCACCGAGAAAGGCCGTATTCGCACGAGCCAGATCCTGGTTGCCGGTGGCGCATGGTCCTCGATGCTGTTGCGGCATCAGGGAATATCGTTTCCGCAGTCCGGTGTGTATGCTACGGCCTTCCGCACCGAAGCTGCACCCGAATTCCATCCCGGCGGCGTCGGCAGCCCCAAGTTTTCCTACAGACGACGGCGCGATGGAGGATTTACGGTCGGGTTGCGGGGACAGGGTCGGGTAGAGCTGACGCCCATGGGCCTGATGCAGAGCCGGCACTTCTTTCCGCTTTTCCTCCGACGAAAAGGTGAATTGACCATCGGCGTCGGGCGATCCTTCTTCAATGGCCCGTTTGCCCTGAAGAATTGGAAGAATGATCAGGTATCGCCCTTCGAGCATTCAAGGATCTATGATCCGGCACCCGATCCGAAGCTGGTCAATGCGGGTCTTGAGGCATTCAGAGAAGCCTATCCCGAAATGGCGAAGGTCGGCGTCGCGGAAGCCTGGGGTGGTCTCATCGATGCGACACCGGATATGGTGCCGATCATAGACTCGATCGCCGGCCATCCCGGCGTCTATGTCGCTTCGGGATTCAGCGGGCACGGTTTTGCAATTGGACCCGGCGCCGGCTCTCTGGTCGCCGCGATGATTGCCGGCGAGACCCCGGACATCGATCCTTCTCCCTTTGCACTCAGGCGATTTGCCGACGGTCGCCAACATAAGGCGCATCGATGGATCTGACCGACGAGCGGGACGCGGTTGGGCAGGCACCCTATCGCCAGCACAGTAGTCATTGGGGGGCATTTTCCGCCAGGATGGTTGATGGCCGCCTGGATATCCGCCCTTTCTCGGGCGACGGCGAACCGTCGGCCCTTCTGAACAATATTCCGGACAGTATCAGCCACCCGGCGCGTCTGCGCCGCCCGTTGGTCAGAAAAGGCTGGCTAGAAGACGGGCCGGGGCCGGATGCACGGCGAGGCAAGGACACTTATGTCGAGATGGGCTGGCCGGAAGCTATCAAAATCGCTGCGACCGAGCTGCGCAGGCTTGGTGCCGGGACGGAAGCCTCAGCGACGCTTCCCGGCGCGCATGTCTTCGGCGGCTCCTATGGCTGGTCTAGCGCCGGTCGCTTCCACCACGCGCAAGGCCAGGTCCATCGCTTTCTCAATACCGTGTTCGGCGGGTATGTGGGCTCGGTCGATACCTACAGTTCTGCAGCTGGCGCCGTCATCCTTTCCTACGTCTATGGAAACGCCGTCAATCTCACGCGGGATCAACCCTGGTGGCAATCTCTCGCCGACAAGACCGAACTGGTGCTGGCCTTCGGCGGCCTGCCCTTGCGCAATACCGCAGTGAGTGGTGGCGGCAATTCGCAACATGTCGGTCGGACCTCGATAGACAAGGCGATCCAGCGTGGCTGCCGTTTGGTGTCGATCAGCCCACTGGCGGATGACATGCCGGTTGATATCGGCGCAGAGTGGATCGCACCCCGACCTGGAACGGACACCGCGCTGATGCTGGGCATGGCATACAGGCTGATGGAGACGGGGCGTGTCGATCACGACTACCTGTCGAGATATACGACCGGATACGAAAAGTTTGCTGCCTATCTCGGCGGGCAAAGCGACGGCGTGCCCAAAACGCCGGCATGGGCAGAGCAGATATGCGGTATTCCAGACGGCAAGATTATCGATCTTGCCGATCTGGCTGCCGCCTCTTCTCGAACCCTCATCAACGTCACCTACTCCTTGCAGCGGGCGCGAGGCGGCGAACAGCCGGTCTGGATGGCACTTGTTCTTGCATCGATGCTGGGGCAGGGCAGGGAACCGGGTGGCGGCTTTTGTTACGGTCTCGGGTCGATCGGGAATATTGGCAAGGAGCGGTTGGCTGTTCCCCTGCCAACCTTGCCGCAGGGCCGGAACGGGATCAAGGACTTCATCCCCGTTGCCCGGATATCCGACCTTCTGTTGAAACCGGGCGAGCCCTACACCTACAAGGGTGAAACCCGCGAATACGCCGACATCCGACTGGTTTACTGGGCTGGCGGCAATCCCTTCCATCATCACCAGAATCTTCAGAGACTTGCCGAGGCGTTTTCGAAGCCCGACACGATTATCGTCCACGAGACGGTATCGACCGCCACCACCCGCCATGCCGACATCGTCTTCCCGGCCACCATCACCGCAGAACGGCTGGATATCGGAGCCGGCGGCAATGACCCGTTTCTTTTCTCGATGGAGCCGCTCGTGCCGCCGCCTGACGGTCCGAGAGACGATTACGCGATTTTCTCGGATTTGGCCAAGGCTCTCGACTGCGGGGCCGGCTTCACCGAGGGACGGTCTGCCGAGCAATGGTTGGAAGAATTGTACGAGCCGACACGCAACGCCCTGGCGAAGCTGAATGTCGACGTACCGGACTACGAGGGGCTCCGGCAATTGGGAATGATCGAACTCCCGCTCGCGGAAACGCCCGGCGCGATAGCCCGTTTTCACGATGATCCCACCACGGCACCGCTCGAGACGGAAAGTGGCTTGGTTGAGATCTTCTCCAGGAGAGTGGCGGCCGCCGGCTTCTGCGGACATCCCGTCTGGACACCGCCCGAGGAGTGGCTTGGGTCAGAACTTGCGCTGAAACATCGTTTCCAGCTTGTCGCCAACCAGCCTGCATTGCGTCTGCATAGCCAGCTCGACTTCGGTGCAGCAAGCGCATCCGGGAAATCCGACGGCCGAGAGATCGTGCGGTTAAGCGAGCATGACGCGAAGGACATGGGGATCGTCAAGGGCGACACGCTGCGGCTCTGGAATGATCGCGGTGCGGTGCTGGCATCCGCATTGCCGAGCCGCGGCATCGCTAAAAGCGTCGTGCAGCTTTCCACAGGCGCCTGGTATGCACCCGTGGACCTGCAAGGATCCGGCACGACCTGCGTCAATGGCAATCCGAATATCGTCACGTCCGACGTGCCGGCCTCCGATTTGTCTCAGGGTTGCGCGGGTCAGCTCTCCCTCGTGTCGGTCGAACGCTGGTCAGGCCCAGTCCCGCCGATCGTCCCGCATGAGGCGTTCCTTCAGGTGAAAGGTCAATCGTGAGCAAGCGTTATACCACATCTCACTGGGGGGTTTACGAAGCATCCGCAGGTGCTGACGGCGTTACCCTGTCTTCCTTTTCCGAAGATCCGGACCCATCGCCGATCGGCCTGCACCAGTTGTCCCCCGATCTGATGCGCGTGAGGGTAAAGCGTCCAGCAATACGGAAAAGCTGGCTGGACAATGGGCCTGGCTCCCACCCCGATCTGAGGGGCAAGGAGCCGTTTGTGGAGGTCAGCTGGGAGGAGGCATTGCGTCTGACGGCGGGCGAGCTGGCGCGTGTGAAGACGACATATGGCAACGAGGCGATATTCGGTGGATCCTACGGCTGGGCGTCCGCGGGACGGTTTCATCATGCCAACAGCCAGATTCACCGCTTCCTCAATGTCATCGGCGGATACGTGTCCCATCGCGACAGCTACTCGCTCGCCGCGGCGCGCGTGCTGATGCCGCATATCGTCGCTCCGATGGAAGAGCTGATGAAGGAGCATACGGCCTGGTCCGTGCTTGCCGATCACTGCGAGCTGTTCGTAACGTTTGGCGGAGTGCCGGCAAAGAATGCTCAGATCAGTCAGGCGGGGGCAGGTCGCCACCAATTACGCGATGCACTGCATCGCATGGCTGTCGCCGGAGTGGAGTTTGTCAATATATCGCCGGTCGCGTCGAATATCGATACCGGCGGTCCCGTCGACTGGATACCAATACGTCCCGGTTCCGATACGGCAATGATGCTTGCCCTGGCGTTCGAGATTTTCTCCGATGGATCACATGATGTCGCCTTTCTCGATCGCTACTGCACGGGCTGGCCGGAATTCGAGCGCTATCTGACCGGCATGTCCGATGGTCAGCCAAAGACCGCCGACTGGGCATCGGCAATCTGCGCCGTCCCGGCCGAGCGGATCCGGACTCTGGCCAAAAAAATGGCCGGCAAACGGACGATGCTCAACACGGTTTGGGCGCTGCAACGTGCCGAGCATGGCGAGCAGCCTTTCTGGATGACGGTGACCCTTGCCGCGATGCTGGGGCAGATCGGACTTCCGGGGGGAGGCTTCGGGGTCGGCTACGGGTGCGAAAATTCCATCGGAAGCGCCCATTCCAGGCTTTCGGGGCCGTCGCTGCCGCAAGGGAAAAATTCGGTCACGGCCTTCATTCCCGTCGCCCGTATAGCCGATATGCTCCTCAATCCTGGAAAGGCGTTCGAGTACAACGGCGGCCAATATACCTATCCGGACATTCGACTTATCTACTGGGCCGGAGGCAACCCGTTCCATCATCATCAGGATTTGAACCGGCTGGAACTTGCCTGGCAGAAGCCGGATACGATCATCTTCCATGAGCAGTTTTGGACGGCAGCCGCCCGGCGCGCCGATATCGTTCTGCCGGCCACCACATCGATGGAACGGGAGGACATCAGCTACGCCACGCTTGAAGGCATGCTGGTCGCCTCACGTCCCATCATTCCGCCGGTTGGCGAAGCGATGGACGACTTCGAGATCTTTCGCCGATTGGCGTCCGAGATGGATTACGAGCAAGCCTTCAGCGAGGGCCGCGACAGTGAGGCATGGTTGCGCCATCTTTACGATGGCATGCGACTGAATTGGCGCCCGTCTGGGATCGATTTACCTGATTTTGGAGAATTTCTTTCGATCGGTAAAATCGATCTTTCCTCGCATGACACGCCCCGAATAATGCTGTCGGATTTTCGACGGGATCCGCAAGCCAACCCGTTGTCGACCCCTTCGGGGCGGATAGAGATATTTTCAGAAGCGATCGATTCTTTCGACATTTCTGATTGCCCTGGTCATCCGGTATGGTTGCCGCCGACGGAATGGCTGGGCGCGCCACAGGCGGCGAAATATCCTCTCCACCTGATTTCCGATCAGCCTGAGAGGCGACTGCATAGCCAGCTCGATCCGTCCCCGCACAGCAAGGCCGGGAAGATCCATGGAAGAGAAATCGTCACCATGAGCCACGCCGATGCGGAGGCCAGATCCCTCGTCGATGGCGAAGTGGTCGAACTGTTTAACGACAGGGGCCGGTGTATGGCTGGCTTGCGCATCTCCAGCGACATCATGCCCGGCGTGGTGAGGCTCTCCACTGGGGCCTGGTACGATCCAGATCACAGTGATGGTTATGAGCGACACGGCAATCCGAATGTCCTGACGGCAGATCGGCCGGCTTCCGGATTAAGCCAAGGATGCGCTGCCCAGAGCTGCTTGCTTGATGTTCGTCGACCGGCGAAATCTCCATCCGAGACGCAGGTATTTGAGGCGCCTGCTTTCGTCGATCCCACCCGAAACTCAGAGAAAAGTGCCCGATAATGATGAAGCTACTAAAGTCCATCGAATCCAACCCGACCACCAGGCCCAAGCTTGTTTCTCCCGCGGCAGACAGAGTTGTTGAGGGCAGCCCATCTTTCCGGGTCTGGAAGCAGGATGAAGACCGTGAAGGACAGATCCGTTCAGGTGTTTGGGAAGCCTCGATAGGCTCCTTCCGAACTGCCAAGGGAAAGAGCTACGAATTTTGCTATATCCTCAAGGGAGTGGTGGAACTGACGGAAGAAGGTCAAAGTCCGATCGTTTACCACGCCGGCGACAGTTTTATCATGAAATCTGGATTTGTCGGGATATGGAAGACCATAGAACCGGTTCGCAAGATCTTCGTTATTGTTGATTGAAACGATCTTCTGGCAGGCGGGCGGGGCACCCAGCGTTTCCGTCCTTTCTGGCCCAGTCGGCCCGAACGTGCGATTTTGGCCAAATCGAAGAACAAACATGGAACCTGTCACATTAGGGTGGCTTCCTTGTCCACCAGTCACAATAGGGGCAAACCGACCCTATTGTGACGCGCAGGGAACGTAACATTCGACCGTCACCTTGCGGTACACCCAAATGTAGCATAGCTAGCGCCTGGCGCAAAAATCTCCCTCCAATTGCCGGACTTCTGCGCCTGACATTTGCGACAAGAATTCCTGATGAATTTTGGCTTGGCGCATCACGGGCCGAAAAGTCAGGAATTTTGCGACAATCGATCGCTCATGACAAAATTAACAAGCCGGTCCAGTACCGCGATCTCTCTTATAATCTGCTTGCCCTCAAGCAGTTCGCCCACGCGCGGATCATCCTTGATCGCACGCAGAAGAGCGTCGGCAGAAAGACCCGTAGCAGCGAACACTTTGTGACGCAGCTTGCCATTGATTTGCACCACATATTCGCGACGCTCATCCTCAGCCAATGCCGCATCGAATGAAGGCCAGGGTGCATAGGCAAGCGAGGTCTCGTGACCCAGCATGCGCCATAACTCCTCGCAGATATGGGGTGCGAAGGGAGCGAGCAGCAGCACAAAGGTCTCCACCACTGCACGCGGTCTCTGCTCCAGTGCAATAAGGGCGCTCGACATCTCCATGAGCTTGGAGATCGCCGTGTTGAACCGCATCGCCTCGATATCCTCACCGACCGCGCGGATGGTCTTGTGCATCAGGCGCGCGATGTCGCTTGGCGGCGGGATGTCGCAGACTTGTTCGCTGAGGCCATCCGCGTCATCGGTGACCTGCGCCAGACACGATGCAGAAAGCGGCTGACGCCGGTCACGCCCGACATTTGCCACGGCTTGGCCACGTCGAGTGGCCCCATGCGGACGCCCGAAATCCGTTCGTTGCAAGGCATCGGCGGAAGCAACCAAATAAGCGGCCTATCAAAGACCGAATGATGACCCGTCGCTGACCGGTGCACCAACGCCCTCCTATGCGGCTTGTCGGCTCGTATAATGCTTGAGAGTGCCGCGAGACAGGTTCTGCGGTGCCAGGGGAAAAAACGATCAACGGGTTCCGAGCACAGTTTCGATATAGAGTTCGCGCAATTGCATGGCCAGCGGTCCGGGCTTGCCATCGCCGATGCGCTGACCGTCGATGGAGACCACTGGCATGACGATGGTGGAGGCGCTGGTAAAGAAGGCCTCGCGCGCCTGTAGCGCTTCTTCCACCATGAAGGTGCGTTCGACGAATGTCAGGTTCGTTTCCTCGATAAGGCGCAGGATGGCATGGCGTGTCACACCCGGCAAAACCGCATAGGAGAGTGGACGCGAGACGATTTCGCCAGCTTGCGTAACGATGAAGGCTGTCGATGATGCTCCCTCGGTGACGATGCCGTCCTCGACCATCCAGGCCTCATTGGCGCCGGCTGCGGCCGCTGCCCGCTTGGCCCACACCTGCGCTAGCAGCGAGGTCGATTTGATATCGCGCCTTGCCCAGCGAAGGTCGGGCACGGTGATCACCTCAGCACCTTTGGAGAGGGCTGCATTGGTCCGCACGGGCTTCGCCTGTGTAAACATCACCACAGTCGGCTTCAGATCGGCGGGGCTGAGGAAATCGCGCTCGGAGACGCCGCGTGTCACCTCGATATAGATGAGACCCTCGGTCAGGCCATTGCGCGTCACCAGTTCGTGCTGGATGGCCGTCCATTTCTCCTGTGAATGCGGATTGGGGATTTCGATCTCGCGCAGGGATCGGTCGAGCCGCCGCAGATGCGCCTCATTGTCGGCCAGGCGGCCTTCGATCAGCGCCGTCACCTCATAGATGCCGTCACCAAACAGGAACCCCCGATCCATCACGGGAATGGATGCTGTCTCGATGGGAACGAATGCGCCATTGACGTAGACAATGCGGGACGGGGATATGTCTGCCATGGAAAGACTTTCTTTTCGTTGGTGAGATGAAATTTTACGGGAGGCTGTGCGAGGGGAGGCGCCCTGTTGCAGGGCTATCGTAGCAGGGCGGACATTGCGGAGAGGCAGTTGATGATGCGTACCGCCGCCTCGACCGTCGGGGTGTGAAAGCCGATCTCGTCGCCAGAAAACCGCTCGAGATCGGGCCATTGGCAAAACAGATCTGCCAATGCCGGCGTCTGAACCCGGATATACACCTCGATGGGACCCGGCAGATTGAATGGCTGCGCTGCTTCCGGCCGGTTGAGCGCCTCTTTCATTCCGTTCCGGATTGCGTTGCACGCGTGCACCGGAGACAAGCTCGTTCCGCTGTTGCAGCCATAGGCGCGTTTCGTTTCCACGAAGACGGTGCGTGGGAAGAGATCACGGTTTTCGGCAATGAACACGTCGTCGCCGCTGGCCAGGATGATGGGAACGCCGTATTCGCCGGCCAGAGCCCCGTAAATGCCCGCTTCGCCGAGCTCCATCCCGTTGAATTCGATACGGGCAAAGGCGAAGCTGTTGATGGTATGGGCGAGAATGCCGCGACCATGCGCCCGCGAATGGTACCCGATCAGGCAGACGGCGCTTACGCCCTGTTCGACGCCGGCCATCATGCTGAGATAACGCGGCTTTCCCTGCACCACCAGGGCGCGCGGATCGAGCAGATCAGCATGCATATTGCGGAAGCCGGCATGGGAGTCATTGACCAGAACTTCCTTCGCGCCCGCGTCGAAGGCACCGGCGATGGCGGCGTTGGCTTCCTGCGTCATCAAAAGGCGCGCGCGCTCATATTCACCATGGCCGGGCCGGGTCTGTTCGGTGTGATAGACGCCGGCAACGCCTTCTATATCGACGGAGATGAGAATTTTCACTGTGGTTGCTCCGGGAAAGTAGTGATGTGGTCGGACATCAGATCGAGAAACGCCTGCCGTTGGTGTCCGTTACGTCCGATCACCGTTTCGGCGTGCCACAACGAATGGATGATCGCCTGTTCAACGCTGTCGGCCACTGCCTGAAACAGCGGGTCGAGCAGCGCGTCGTGCAGCATTGCGACATTCGGCATGGAATGCACTGGATCCTGCGGCAACGTATAGGCGGTCGAGAAGGCAAGCGCGATATCGCCACTGCCATGGCCGAATACCGATCCTGTGCGCGCCAACCCCGCGCCGGCGCGCAGCGAAAGGCGGCGCAGCTGACGCGCATCGAGCGGCGCATCGGTCGCGATGATAAGGATGATGGAGCCCTTTTCCGGTTCGCCGGCGTCATTCGCCGGAGCGGTTGCCAACCTATCAGTGAGGACCGGACCGATTGCTTGGCCAGCGAGGGTCAACTGTGATGGTCTTCCGAAGTTCGACAGAAGCAGCGTACCGACGGTGTACGTCGAACCATTCGCAATCGGCGCGTGACGCGATGCGCTGCCGATACCGCCCTTGAGACCGAAGCTCGACATGCCGCGTCCAGCACCTACGGAGCCTTCCGCGAAGGCGGAGCCTGCGGTGGCGCAGGCGTTGAGATAGTGCTCCTCGGTAACGGCCATCGCCTGAATATCGTTCAGATAGCCGTCATTGCATTCGAAGACGAGCGGATTGACGGTTGGCAACTTTCGCCCGCATTGCGGATTGGCCGCCATGCATTGACGGATCTGTGCCCGTGCCACGCTCGCGACGCAAAAGGTGTTGGTAAGGGCGATGGGTGTTTCCAGAACGCCGAGCTCCGCCACCTGCATGAGGCCAATGCTCTTTCCAAAACCGTTCAATATTGTGGCCGCGGCTGGAACCCGATCGCGATAAATGTCACCTGGATGCGGGCGCACCACGGTTACGCCGGTCTGGATTGGGCCGTCGGCCAGCGTCGTATGACCGACATTGATGCCCGCCACATCGGTGATAGCATTGCGCGGGCCAGCGGCCAGCCCGCCAATATGTGGTGGCGTAACGGTGGGGCCTTTCAACATGGTCTCCTATGTACGGTCGATCTTGGGATCAAGCGCATCGCGCAGCCCGTCTCCGAGCAGGTTGAAAGCCAACACCGTGAAGAAAATTGCGAGGCTGGGAAACAGCGCCACATGGGGTGCATTGACCATGTCGGCGCGGGCATCATTGAGCATGGCGCCCCATTCCGGCGTTGGTGGTTGTGCGCCCATGCCGAGGAAGGACAGGCTGGCGGCGGTGATGATGGAGGTGCCGAGCCGCATCGTGAAATAGACGACGATGGAGGAGATCGTTCCGGGCAGGATGTGGCGCACGAGAATGGTCCAGTCCGATGCGCCGATGCTCTTGACCGCCTCGATATAGGTCATGTGCTTGAGCACCAGTGTATTGCCGCGCACGAGGCGGGCGAAGGCCGGCACCGAGAATACCGACACGGCGATCACCACATTGATCATGGAACTTCCGAGAATGGCAACGACACCAATCGCCAGTAGAATGCCGGGAAAGGCGAACAGCACGTCGGAGATCCGCATTACGAGACGATCCCACCAGCCCTCATAATAGCCGGCGAGCAATCCGAGTGTGGTGCCTACCAACCCGCCGAGCGCCACCGACAACAGGCCGGTTGCCAGCGAAATGCGCGCCCCGACCAGGATGCGGCTGAAGATGTCGCGTCCGAGGGGATCGACTCCGAGCCAATGCGACCATGAGGGTCCGGCATTGATCTGGTCGTAATCGAAATAATTCTCCGCGTCATAGGGCGTAATTACCGGCGCGAGCACCGCGACCAAAACCAGCAGTGCCAAGAAGACGAGCGCCCCGAGCGCCACCGGCTGCTTGTGGAACTTGCGCCAGAATTCGCTCCAGGGCGTGCGCACGGTTGCGGTTGCGGTGCCGGGGTCGAGTGAAATGGTTTGCGTCATCATTGGCTCACTTATAGCGGATGGTGGGGTTGATGAGGCCGTAAAGCACATCCACAATGAGGTTGATCAGGATGAATTCCAGCGAAAACAGGAGTACCAGTGCCTGGATCACGGGATAGTCACGCTGATTGACGGCATCGACCAGAAGGCGTCCGAGCCCCGGCCAGTTGAAGACAGCCTCGACAACGATCGAACCGCCGAGCAGGAAGCCAAATTGCAGGCCCATCATGGTGACGACCGGAATCAGCGCATTGCGCAGGCAATGCTTGGCGATGACTACACGCTCGTTCAAACCTTTCGCCCGCGCGGTGCGCACGAAGTCTTCCTGAATCACGTCGACGAAGGAGGCTCGCGTGAAGCGCGCCATGACGGCGGCCACCGCCGCGCCAAGCGTCAGTGATGGCAGGATGTAATTTTTCCAGCTATCGGCGCCGACCGTGGGCAGCCAGCCGAGTTGCACAGAGAAAATCTGCATCAGGAGCATTCCCAGCGCAAAGGCTGGAAAGGAAATTCCCGATACCGCCAGCGTCATGCCGATGCGGTCCGGCCATTGATTACGGTAGACGGCTGACATAATGCCGATGCCCATGCCGAAGGTTACGGCCCAGATCATGCTGGTCAAAGTGAGCAGCAGCGTTGGCATGAAACGCTCGGCGATCTCGGTGGAGACCGGACGGCGCGTGCGTATCGAATGGCCGAAATCGCCCTGCAACACATGGCCGAAATAGGTGGCGAACTGTTCGGGCAGCGGCCGGTCCAGCCCCAATTCGCTGCGTACCAGCGCCACGGTCTGTTCGTCGGCATCCTGTCCCGCCGCAAGCCGCGCCGGATCGCCCGGCAGCATGTGCACGAAAAGGAATACGAGCACCGAAACGATCAACAATGTGGGAAGCAAACCGGTCAGCCGTTTCAGAAAATAGTATAGCATGGACCAACAACCGAACTGTACAATGAGTGGACAGAAGCCCGGCGCGCATCATCCAGTCGATGCGCGCCGGGCAGTAGGATGACCGTTTACTCGGAAGCGGCGATCTCGCTTGCCTCGATGTTGCCGTCCGGCTGGACATAGATGCCGGAAAGGCGTTTGGTCGTGGCATAGAGGTTTTTCTCCACAACTAGTGGCGCCCAAGGTGCGTCCTTCATGATTTCTTCCTGCGCCTTGCGGTAGAGATCAGTCTTCTCCTCATCCTTGACCGATTTCAGCGCGTCGGCGATGTAACCATCGACGGTCTTGTTGCTGTAATAGGCCGTGTTGTTGAGCTTCGGTGGCAAGGCTTCAGTGGCGAGCAGCGGGCGCAGCGCCCAATCGGCCTCGCCCGTCGAGGACGACCAGCCAGCATAGTACATGCGCACCTTGGCAGTCTGTGGGTCCGGCGCGGACTGGACCCATTCTGTCCGCTGACCAGGCTCCAGCGCCTGAATCTGCACCTTGATGCCGACCTGCGCCAGCTGTTGCTGGAGGAACTGGATCGTTTTTTGCGCGGTCGTCGTGGTGTAGGCGCTCCAGAGTATGGATTCGAAGCCCTCGGGATAGCCGGCTTCCTTCAAAAGCTCACGTGCTTTGGCCGGATCATAGGGCCAGGGATCCATCTTATGGGCATAGAGCACGCCCTGCGGCACGATACCCTCCGCTGGCTCCGCAAAGCCATTGAAGGCCACTTTGGCAAGCGCTTCCTTGTTAATGGCGTAGTTGATCGCCTGGCGTACACGGATATCGTTGAAAGGCTTGTGCAGCATATTGAAGCTGACATAGCGCTCGATAATCGACGGGCCGACCGTCACGGTCAGCTTGTCGTTGGCCTTGAGTGCGTTGACCTGTTCATAAGGCAGGGGATAGGCGAAATCGGCTTCGCCGGTCTGGAGCATGGCTGCACGCGTGTTGTTCTCGAGCACTGGCTTCCAGGTCACGTTGTCGACCTTGGGATAGCCTTTCTGCCAATAGCCATCGAATTTCTTGACTTTGATGAAATCCGTTTGTTTCCATTCCACGAAGGTGAAGGGGCCAGTGCCGACCGGGTGGAATGCGATGTCCTTGTTGCCGTATTTAGCGAGTGCGGCCGGCGAGATGATCGCGGCCGAAGCGTGGGCCAGCGAGTTTATGAAAGGCCCGAAAGGCTCCTTCAGTGTGATGCGCAGCTCAAAGGGCGAGACCGCCTCTACCTTGTCGATGCGGTTGAACTGATTGAAACGCGCCAGCTTGTTTTCGGGGTTCATGACGCGTTCCAGCGTCACCTTGACGGCTTCCGCGTTGAAATCCGTGCCGTCGTGGAATTTGACGCCTTCCCGCAGCTTGAAGTTGTAAACGAGGCCGTCGTCGGAAACGGTGTAGCGTTCAGCCAGGACCGGATGCACCTTCAGGTCCTTATCGAACTCGAACAGGCCCTGGTAGAACGACTTGGTGACAGCCGTCGTCAGCGTCGTGTTGGTGTTGTAGGGATCAAGGGTCTCGGGCTGGCCGCCGATAGCCAGAACGACATCGCCGGCAGCGAGGGCTGGTACGGCAGCACCGAATGACAGCAAGGCCACGAGGCCGGAAGCGAGCGACAGACGTCGCAGGTTAGGGAAGCCTTTTTTCATCGAACGACTCCAGTTGTTAGTGAGGGCAGTGGAAGATTGAACAGTTTCATCGACTGGTTCATTGGCCGAAAGCTCCGATCGGGTGGCAGGCGACGAAATGACCGGGGCCGACCGGCTGCAGAGGCTCCACCCGCGGCTCATCGCCCAGGGCCCGCAGCGGACTGGGAAGCTCCTCCGACATCAGCTCACGGCGCAGATGGCGGCGGGCCGGATCGGCAACGGGAACGGCGGCCATGAGCTTGCGCGTATAGGGATGCTGTGGATTTTCGAAGATCGCGGGCCGCGGACCGATTTCGACGATCTGGCCAAGATACATGACCGCCACGCGATGGCTGATGCGCTCGACGACCGCCATGTCGTGCGAAATAAAGAGATAGGCGACACCGAGCTCGCGCTGGAGGTCGAGCATCAGATTGACGATCTGCGCCTGGATGGAGACGTCCAGCGCCGAGACCGCCTCGTCGGCAATCACCACTTTGGGATTGAGCGCCAGCGCGCGGGCGATGGCAATGCGTTGGCGCTGGCCGCCCGAAAACTCATGGGGATAGCGCTGGGCATGCGCGGGCGATAGCCCGACTTTTTCCAAAAGCCATTCAACCCGCTCCCGGGCCTTGGAACCGCTGGTCGTGCCATGCACCAGAAGCGGTTCCATGATGGAGAAGCCAACCGTGACGCGCGGGTCGAGCGAGGCGAATGGATCCTGGAAAATGAACTGGATGTTGCGCCGCAGCTCGCGCAATTCGCTCTTCGGCAGGTTGAGAATGTTGCGGCCATCGAATTCAATCGCGCCGCTCTGGCTGTTGACGAGACGCAAGAGCGAACGGCCGGTGGTGGATTTACCGCAGCCGGATTCGCCGACCAGCGACAGCGTTTCTCCAGGATAAAGATCGAAACTGACTTGTTCGACCGCATGGACCCGACGCCTCACGCGATTGAAGAAGCCGCCATGCACATCAAAGCGTGTCACCAGATCCTTCACGCGCAGGATCGGCGCCGCATCCGGCTTCACCGTATCTTGCGGTGGCGCCTCCTCGGCGGGCGCGCCGGTTTCCGTGCGCAGCAGGTCGAACTTGCGCGGCAGTTCCACCCCTGTCATCGCACCGAGCCGCGGCACAGCCGAAAGAAGCGCGCGGGTATAGGGGTGGTGCGGTGCCGAAAACACGGATTCGGAGGAACCTTCCTCCACTTTGTCGCCGCGGCGCATCACCAGAACACGGTCGGCAACTTCGGCGACCACGCCCATGTCGTGGGTGATGAACACCACGCCCATTTTCATCTCGTCCTGCAGCATGCGGATCAATTGCAGAATCTGCGCCTGGATGGTCACGTCAAGCGCGGTCGTCGGTTCGTCGGCGATGAGCAGCGAAGGCTTGCAGGAGAGTGCCATTGCGATCATCACGCGCTGGCGCATTCCACCCGAAAGCTGATGCGGATAACGGTCGAGCACGTTGCGCGCCTCGGGAATACGCACCAGATCCAGCATGCGCAAGGCTTCCGCACGCGCCTCGCTTGCGCTCTTGCCCTGATGCACGCGGATTGCTTCGGCGATCTGGTCACCGGCGGTGAAAACCGGGTTTAGCGATGTCATAGGCTCCTGGAAGATCATGGCGATATCGGCGCCGCGAATGGCGCGCATGGTCGCATTATTTGCCTGTGCCAGATCCAGAACGGCGCCAGAACGGCGGCGAAACAGCATGCTTCCCGAATTGATGCGGCCGCCGCCATGTTCCACGAGGCGCATCAGGGCGAGGGAGGTCACGGATTTACCGGAACCGGATTCGCCGACGATCGCCAGGGTTTCGCCACGCGCGATGTTAAAGGAGAGATCGCGCACTGCGGTAACCGTGCGCTCCGATGTGGAAAAGCGCACTGACAGGCCATTGACCTCCAGAACCTGCCCCGCGGCCAGAACAGGCGGGCGGTCTGGAAGAAGGACAGTTTGGGTTTCGAAAGACGACATGAATGATCCCATTCGATCAGGACGAACAGACATCGGAAGGATGTTCGAAGATTGCTGTAGAAGGGGTCTCCCCGACCCGGGCATAGCCGCGATACATCCCCTCGGTGTTGAAGCGCAGCGAGACGTTGCCCGCCGCGTCAACCGCGATCAAGCCGCCATTCCCGCCGATGCCGGGCAGTCGCTCCATCACGATCTGACATGCCGCCTCGTCCAGCGTTGCGCCGGCATAGGCAATGCGTGCGCAAAGATCGTGGCTGGCAGCGATGCGGATGAACGCCTCGCCCGTGCCGGTGCAGGATATCGCCGCAGTGCGGTTATCCGCGTAGGTTCCAGCACCGATCAGCGCCGAGTCACTGATGCGCCCCGGCCGCTTGTTGGTCATTCCACCCGTGGAGGTAGCGGCGGCGAGATTGCCGTGGGCGTCGAGTGCGACAGCACCGACCGTGCCGAATTTTCTGTCTTCGTCGAGAGGTGCGTCGCCATCGTGATCGAGAACGGTCGTTGTCGTGCCTTGGACACGGCGAAGCTGCTTGCGCCGGAACTCAGTGGAGAAATATAGGGGCTCCACCATCTCCAACCCCAATTCGCGGG
The DNA here is from genome assembly GCF_000799715.1 of Martinezella rhizogenes. Taxonomy (GTDB): domain Bacteria; phylum Pseudomonadota; class Alphaproteobacteria; order Rhizobiales; family Rhizobiaceae; genus Rhizobium; species Rhizobium rhizogenes_C. The sequence goes on along the minus strand of NZ_JUHG01000015.1, from coordinate 309,109 downwards.
CGAGCGTTTCCGCGCCGCTGCCCGCCATCAGGACATGCTCGCCGTGTTCTAACACCGCGCGCGCCGCGAGAATCGGATTGCGGATATGGCTGACGCCCGCAACCGCGCCGGCGCGCAATGTCGCGCCATCCATCACCGCAGCATCGAGCTCATGGGTGGCGGCGCGCGTGAATACCGAACCGAGACCGGCATTGAAGAGCGAGTTGTCTTCCAACCGCTGAACCGCGAGCCCGACCACGTCGAGGGCGGCCGCACCATCGCTCAGCGCCTGCTGCGCTTCGGTGAGAATTTGGGCAAGTGCCGCATGATAGGCCGCTTCCTGAGTCGGCTCGATGGCCGCGCGGGTGAGGGTGCCGGCGCCACCATGAATGGCGATCACGGGTTGGATCAGGGTCATTCCAATTCCTTGCTGGCTGATTTCTTGCGAGATGAGGCAGTTCTATCGCGCCCTTTGGCGGTCGGCGCTTCGGCTACGGGGCGCAACCCGCCGGAGTGACTGCCATGCAGCCAGGGCAACACGGCTTCGGTGAGTTGTTCGGCGGATTTGACCGATCGCCCGGAGGCGTGGGCCACGGCACTGCTAAGCGCCTCTATCAATGCCAGCGCGCTTGCATCCGAACTTGCGTGATATTGGCTATCTGTATTTGCATAAAGCGCAATGCTCGACAGCGACGCGATGGGAGAATTGACGCCGTCGGTCAGTGCCAGAAGGCCTATTCCTGCTTCATGCGCGCGCCGTGCCAGCAGCACCGTATCGGAAAAGTAACGCGGAAAGGCGATCGCGATCACAAGGTCATCGGGCCTCAAACGGTGAAAGGCCCGCGCGGCATAGGACGATCCTTCAATGCTGGCGAGCAATTGCACATTCTCGCAATGTAGTTCGAGATTGCGCAGAAGCAGGCCACCGAGCCAGCTGCTGCTGCCGAAGCCGAAGATGAACACGCGCCGCGCACCGAGAATGGCTTCGACGGCGCGCGCACACTCTTGCGTATCCAGCCCCTGACGCGTCCTTTCGATGTTGCCGGCCATATCGGCGAGTACTGCGGTAAAGACATCGCCCACGTCGGCCGATTGGCCCAGCTTGCTACGCAGCTTTTCCACTGGCGCCAGTGCGGTCTCGAAACCGAGCACAAGAGCCGCGCGGAACTGCGCATAACCCTCAAAGCCGAGCGCCCGGGCGAAGCGGTTGGCGGTGGCAACCGAGACATCGGTCACGGACGCCAGTTCATCGATCGGCATGGCGGCGACCCGCAACGGATGATCGAGCACATAATCGGCGATCTGGCGATGCGATGGCGACAGCGCGGCGCGCGCAATGCGTTGCGCTATGGAGGGATTGCCGGGCAGCGTCGCCATAGATTTTTCTTGTTCCGCCTCGCATACGCCTGCTGTCCAGGCATATGACTAATTATTTTCATTGGGATAATACAAACGATATTTTTATATCATATGCAAGCACATTCGATCATTATCTGTGCACAAGACGAGTGTGGCTACTATTTAGGCGGATACTTATGGGGCGACTAAACGATGTGGCGATGTCACCTTAACTTGAATTGGGTTGCGCGGGAGACGTTCTGCCTTGAGGATTGATCTCAGGCTGCGGCTCCGGCCGCAGCTTTCCACTCTCCGAGCGCATGGATGCGGTGAATGCGGTGTTGGAATGCGGAGCGTTGCGCGCGGGGTGGGACGAAGAGGTTACGGACAGCGGAGAAGACAGAGACGAAGCGCTGAAGGCCTCCCGGTGATCGAAAGCCTTGCATCATTCGCTCCCGTTTTCGCAACGGCACATGAGAATTCTCGGCCCGGTTGTTCAGACCCTTGTGGGATCGGTGTTGGACGTGCGGCATGACCTGTCGCCGGGCTGCTGCATAGGAGCGCAATTTGTCAGTGATCATCCGCTTCGGTGAAATACCCTGCGTCTTCAGAAGGCGGGTCAGCAATCGTCTGGCGGCCCTGGTATTGCGGCCGTTCTGGACGATTTCGTCAAGCACATACCCGTCCTGATCGACGGCCCGCCATAGCCAGCGTTTCCTGCCGGCAATGGTGATGACGACCTCGTCCAGATGCCACACATCGTTCCCGCTGGGCTTCTTGCGGCGAAGACGACGCGTATAATCCGGGCCGAACTTCTTTCCCCACCGGCGGATCGTTTCATAGGACACGGCAATGCCGCGCTCCAGCAGCAATTCCTCGACAAGGCGCAGGCTCAGCGGAAACCGAAAATAGAGCCAGACCGCGTGGGCGATGATCTGGGGTGGGAAGCGATGGTGCTTGTAGCTGACTGGCGAAGTGTTCATGCACGCGCGTCTATCGCAACCGCTCCTCACAAGGCATTACCGTGACATCGCTCTGGTGGCACTTGCCTGAGCGTGATGTTATCTCAGCGAGGCTCCTTGAGCGCATCGATGAGCCTGTAAAGATGATGACGCCGATATTGAACTCGTGTGCGGAGAAATAAGGCGGAACAACTCGGTTTGGAGAGCCGCTTGGTAGTTCGGTGGTTCGACCTGATAGGAACACTAGATGGCCCTGATCCACGAAGCTGCTATCCGGATCGCAATTACAGGGTTCGCGGTTCTAATCTCTTCAAGACCACCAGCTCTCAACAATCATTCGCCAGTGTCAGGAAAAGTTCTCCAGCACGGCCAGAAAGGTGTGCCGATCGCCTTGGCCTTCGGTCAGCCGCACGCGGCCCTCGATATCGGCCAAGTGGTGATCCATCAGTTGCTGCGCCTTCGCCAAGTCCTTGGCTTTTAGGGCCGCGACGATCATTCTATGATGATCTGCACCACAGTCGTCCTTGCGCTCTTCCTCGTACAAGGCCATGACCAGTGAGAGCCGTGCGACGATCTTCGAGAGCATTTCCGTCAGCACGGGATTTCCGGCGGTTTCGGCGAGCACGATATGAAACTTGCCGGAGAGAACCGTTTTGGATTTCTCATCGCCATGATGATGGATGTGCTCTTCCTCGTCCGTCAGTTTTTGAAGAGCATCCAGTTGGTCTTCAGTCGCCCGCGCGATCACGAGTTCCAGCAGAAGTCCCTCGAGCTTTCGGCGAGCCTCGAACAGGTTCCTGGCCTGCGCGATGCTCGGTTCCGCGACGAAGGTGCCGCGGTTTCTCTTCCGTTCCAGGAGATGGTCGCTTTCGAGAACGCCCAATGCACCGCGCACGACCGTTCGGCTGACGCCGAAATGCTCTGCGATCGCTTCTTCCAGAATCTTCGTGCCAGGCTTGAGTGCGCCTTCGCCGATGGCGGCTGCCAGCGTGGCGCGGATGCGCTCCGAAACGTCGTCATTATTGTCGGCGCTATCCGCCGACCCATTGACCGTCGGGATCGCCTTGGCGCTTTGCCGGCGCGTCTTCCTCATTGCCTTCACCACTTCAAGCCTCGGTATCTCTTGCGTGTCCGGTAGTCCGCCGCACTGAATATCTTTGCGCCGTAATTATTTCCATAAGAATGTTTCTGCGCAAGCTGTGAATTTGGACGGAAACGCGACTTGGAAACGCTGGCAGAAATTTCCGCCAGCGCTTTGTATCTCAAGACTAAGCTGCCTTCTGTTTCGTTGTCGACGAAGACAAGACGATCCCCTTTTCCGCGCAAAGCGTCTCGATGTGGCGGGCCGATCGTTTGATGAAGCCGATCGCCTCGTTGAAGCCATAGGATTGGTTTTCGTAGGTCGGATAGCCGTACTGGGTGCTTTCGTAGGCTTCCCAACCCGGAACCTCACCTGATGCGACCCGCTTTTCGTAGGCGTCGACCATGGCCATGTAGGCGTCTAGTTCGTCCGGTGACAGGTCGGGGTGGCGGGCTCTCCAGATCGGGTCGTCGATTTCGATGCACTGGCGTGGATTAGCCTTGCGGGGCTTGTCGTCGACAGACTGGGCGACTTCCAGCGAAAGGTTCAGCGCAGGATTGGCCTCCGCAAGGATGGGAAGGATCGCCGCGAAATCGACGATACCGCCGCCACAGGGCCGTGTCTGGAAGTCGAGGCCGCCGGGAGCGCGGCCGACATAGGCATCCTTGATGTGCGTTTGGCGAACATAGGGGGCCAGGCGCTTGGCGGCGAAGACCGGATGCTCTGCCCGCTGCAGCCCGTTTGCCGTGTCGAACACGACGCCGACGCAGTCGGAGCCGACCTTCTCGATCAATCGCAAAATCTCGAAGGAGGTAATCTCGTCGTGCGTTTCGATGTTCATATGCGTACCATTGGCACGCGCGACAGGAGCCAGCTTCTGGAGGACCTTTTCCATTCCGAGCAGTTGCTCTTCCCAGGTCACGTCGGTGCGGAAGCGGTCATTGGCCAAGCGACCGCGATATTCGGCCTTGAAATTGCCAGGCGCAACCCAAAGCTCGTGGCAGCCGATGGCGGCGCTCGCTTCGATCATCCGCGTCAGGCCGGCGATGATATCACCTTCGCCGATCGCCCGCAGTTCCGGAGCCTCGGCGCTGCAGTAAGGGTTGATCTTGCCGAGGCCGCTCTCGAGGTAAAGTCCTAGCTCATCGGCCTTTGCCCTGATGTCGCGGAGCATGCCACTGTCGAGGCCAGGGCTCATATCGAGCACGGTACTAAAAAAGATGCCAGCCAGGCCAAGTTCGTTGACGTGGTCGAGACTTGCGAGCGGGCCACGCTTCTTCACCTCGGGCAGCTTCAGCCCATCGATACCCAATTTCATGTCAAGCTCCTTTACTGTTTCCTGATCGGATGCGCTTCACTGGCGATCCTTGGTGTTGTTGGATTGTTCGTGATTATCGATGTCGCGGCGTTCATGGCGTACGTCGCCACCACCCGCGCGCTTTCTCCGCAGAGCCATAACCCTTGGGCTGAAGGCTCTGTTCAAGGAAATGCTGGCCAATCGATGCGATCGAGGTGATCGCGAGGTACCAGATCGAGGCGACGAACAGCAGTTCGATGACGAGGAAGTTCCGGGCGTAGATCGCCTGCGCCTGCGTCAGCAAATCCTGCATGCCTATGACCGAAACGATGGCGCTGGCCTTCAGCATGCCGATGGCCTGGTTTCCGGTTGGCGGAATGATGAGGCGGGTCGCTTGCGGCAGGATGACCGCGCGCAACCGCTGCAGTGGTCTCAACCCCAATGCGGCGGCCGCATCGCGCTGTCCGCGATCGACGGACATGAGGCCGCCACGAATGATCTCGGACATGTTTGCCGCTTCGTGAAGCCCGAGCGCCAGAAACCCTGCGAGTGAAGGCGTCACCAGATCGTTGATCGAAATGGTGAAGCTGCCGATCCCAACCTGTGGGATGAAGAGAGCGATATTGAACCAGAAGAATATCTGGACGATCAGCGGCACGCCGCGAAACCACCAGACAAAACCGGCGGCCATGACCTTGAGGACCAGGTTCTGGCTCGTGGCCATCACGGCAAGCACGCATCCGAGTGCGATGCCGAACACCATGGCACCCGCCGTCAGCTCGAGCGTCAGCAGCACACCGTTCAGGATGGAGGGGTGCACGAGGTAGTGAGGAATCTCGGACCATTGAATGCTTTGGCTTTGGCCCACGATCAGGGCGAAGAAGGCCATCACTGATATCGCGATAGCAGCGGTTGCGATCTGCCCCCACTGGATCGGTCGCGTGCCGCGTGGGGCATGGGAAAGAGTGATTGGTTGAGCGATGAATAGCGCCATGGTCGTCAATCCACAGGCATGCTTGCGGCATCATTGACCTTGACGGTCTTCACGGCCAGCGGTCCGAGGCTCCACGTCTTCATGATGGTCTCGTAGGCTCCGGAGTCCACCATCTGCTGCAAGGCGGCAACGACGCTGTCACGCAGTTGCGGATTGTCCTTGGCGGTCAGCATGCCGAGGTAGCCGACGGCCAGGCGGATATCGGGAAGCGCCTCAAGGCCCTTGCCGTTCCCTGTCTGGTTTTCTGTCGTGTAGACGCTGGTGGCATACCCGTTGACGGTCGCGTCGGCCCGACCGGTGCGAACTGCCTGAAGAACATCGGGCATCTTCGGGATCGCCATGATATTGATCGGAGCCGAGCACTTGGCCGAAGCGGTTTCGACCAGTTTCGCCTGGAAGGTGCCGACCGGAACCGCAACTTTCCTGCCGCACAAATCAGCCATGCTCTTGATGCCGAGAGGATTGCCCTTAATTGTCATGATCGTGGTCGCATCGTACATGTAGTCGATGACGTCGACCTGCTTTTCCAGTTCCGGATCGTCGTTGATCCCGGAGATCGAGACGTCGAACCGTTTGGACAAAATCGAGGGGACGATTGCCGCTCCCGCGCCGACATCGGTCATTTGAACATTCACACCGAGAATGATGCCCAGCGCCGCAGCGATGTCTGCGTCGATGCCGACGAGCTTCCCATCGTCGGCGTGGAAGCTGATCGGTGGGGTCAAGTCGGTCGCGACCTTCAGGATGCCCGAAGTCTTGATGGCCGGTGGTAAGGCTTCCGCCAGTTTCTTCGTCAGTACGACGCCGGGCAACTTTGCAACATCGGTGTCGGGGAGCGTCTTCTCCGCCGCGCCCGCAACGGTTTGTGCGGATGTGGCGATCAGCGTGGCGATTGCCGCGGTAAGCCCCGCTTTCAAAATTCCCTCAAGGCTTTTCATGTGATCCCCATTTTCATTTTTGTTCCCATGAATTCTCGGGATCTATCAAGCAATTGCCGTGCCAATTCCAAATTATTTTCAGTATCTATTTGATATTGAAATCATATTTACGGAGAAACTTTATTCGAATAATAATTCGTATAATTATGCGAATGATATTTCGAACATCATCTGCATATTTTTTGCCCTTATAACGGATTCAATAGGCATCATAGGTGGGCATGGCCCGATGGTGTGTCCGATGCGGGTGTGTTTCGTGCGGAGATTACGCCCTTTCCACCTCTGTTATCGGCGGGCAGTCCGCACGATCGATCAAAAAACGCTCGCAGGCATGCTCAATAAATATGCTTGAATGGCGGAAAATTGCCCACACAGAAATTCGAACTTGGACACGTAATATAATAATTATAAAGTTTCGAATATTTATAAATCAGAAATATCATATTATTTTCAGGCAATTATGATGCGACTATCTGCCGTTTACGAAAGTTGGCACGCAGCTTGCTCCTCAGCTTTCATGAACAAAATCGACGCTACACTCCTCTCCAAGCCGTATCTCCGCCTCACGCCGGAGAGCACGCATCCATTCGTGTACTCGTCGCAACCTCAGGGAAACCAGATGCCAGACACCCAGAATGTTGTCGGACGGAAGCGGCTGAGCGTTCATGGCCTCACGCATAGTTATGGTGGGCAGAATGCGGTTAGCGACGTTTCGTTTGATGTCGAAGCCGGCGAGATCGTGGCTCTGCTGGGGCCGAGCGGCTGCGGCAAGTCGACCGTCCTGCGTGCCATCGCGGGGCTGATCCAGCCGAAGACCGGAAAGATCGTCCTTGGAGAAAAGGACCTCGCAAATGTCTCCGCCAGGTCACGCGGTGTCGGCATGGTCTTTCAAAACTATGCCTTGTTTCCGCACCTGACTGTCGCGGAAAACATCGCCTATCCACTTGCCTGCCAGCAGATTCCACGGGCTGAGCGGAGAGCGCGCGTCGAGGAGATGCTGTCTCTTGTCAGGCTCGGCGGCTATGGCAACCGTCTGCCGCGGGAGCTGTCGGGCGGACAGCAGCAGCGCGTCGCCGTTGCGCGAGCGATTGCGGGCCGTCCGTCACTTCTGCTGCTCGACGAGCCCTTCGGCGCTCTCGATCGGGCATTGCGTTTCGATCTACAGGTCGAACTGCTTCATCTGCAGAAGACGCTGGGCATCACGACGCTCATCGTCACGCACGATCAGGAAGAGGCGCAAAGCCTGGCAAACCGGCTGGTGCTCATGAACAAGGGACATGTCGAGCAGATCGACACGCCGATGACCGTCTACGATCGTCCGAAGACCCTTTTCGTGAATACGTTCATCGGACAGGCCAATCTACTGCATGGAGCAGTCCTCCGGTTCGACGGCGAGACCACGCTGATAGGCCTTGCCAACGAAAAGACCCTCGCTTTGCCGCGCCGCCTGAACTTCACCATCGGCTCTAAGGTTACGATCACGTTCCGACCTGAAGAGGTCCGTCTGTCGACGCGGCCGAGTGAAACGGCGCTGCCGGTACGCATGACCGTATCCGTGCCTCTCGGGCCATCCCTGGTCCATGATCTTGTCCTCGAAGACGGTACGGGTCTGCGCGCTTCCGAGGTGAGGGGACCTTCCACCGCCATCCCCGAACCGGGAGCGCAATTATTTGCCGAGATCGACACTGCAAGGTGTCACGCCTTTCCGGCTGAACCGGACGGCACCCAATAAAGAAACAGGTCAACAGAGGTGAACATGATGATGAGAGATTTTCAGATGACCCGTCGCGGCTTCGGCTTTCTGGCCGCCGGTGCCGCCGTATCGGCCATACTTCCTGTTTCCGCGCGCGCTGCGGGCGGCGGGGCGGTCGCAGCCACGTTCCCAGGCAGTTGGGAGGACGCTTACCGGACCGTCCTCACTCCGATGGTGCAGAAGGCTGGCTACGATCTCACGATTGCACCGGCCCTTGCGCAGGACCAACTCGCAAAGGTGATGGCAAGCCCCGGCAATCCACCCTATGACACGCTGCTGATGTCGCCGGGCCAGATGGCCGTCGCCATCGAGAACGATCTGATCCAGAAAATCGATCCGAGCAAGCTCAGCAACTGGGGAATGCTCGATCCGTCGTTTCAGGGTGAATACGGGCCGACCGTGACCATCGAGGTCAACGGCATCGCCTACAATCCCGATCTTGTTCCAAAGCCGAAGGGCTATCGCGATCTGTTCGAGAATTCGGCCTATAGCGGCAAGGTCTCGTGGACAGGCTTTGCCTCGAACACGGCGATCATGGCCTATACCGAAATCGCCAAGATCTTTGGTTCCGGTCCCGACGACATGGATGCGGTCTTCAAGCTGTTCAAGGATCATCCGGAACACCTCAAGGGCGTCGTCGACAGCACCAACCATCAGATGACGCTGTTCCAGCAGGGCGAAATCGCTGTCTTCATGTGTAGCACAGGCAATGTTGCCCGCCTTAAGAGCCTTGGTCTCAACGCCGAGTTCGCCCACCCGGAAACCGGATCGCCGGCAGCCCCGGTCAACATCCATCTGACCAAGGGCACAGCCAATCTTGATGCGGCATACGCCTACATGGATGCCGCCATCTCCAAGGCCGCCCAGGACCAGCTCAAGGAGCCGCCGACGGAGATGTTTCCGACAAACAAGGACGTCGCTCTTACCCCCGCCATCGAAGCCTACGTTACGCGCGAGCAGTTGAAGACGATGGTCTATCCGGACTGGGTTGCGATCAATAAGCACCGTCCCGACTGGATTCGCCAGTTTGACGCGCTCGTGGCTGGTTGAGGCGAGATGATGAAGGCGAGCGGCTTCCCATACGTCGTACCGATGCTGTTGCTGTCCGTGGCGTTCTTCGCGACGCCGCTCGCCGTTCTCGTCGGTTTCAGCTTCGCCGGTCCCGGCGGAGCAACTCTCGATCATTATGCGCGCTTCTTCGGGGATGCGTTCAATTTCCGCGTTCTCGTCAATACGGCTCGGCTCGGGCTTGAGACTGTCATCGGCACGACAGCGCTCGGAATACCCATCGCGCTGCTCTATTGGCACGGGGGTCGAAACCTGCGGCAGGTTCTGATCTTCCTCACCCTCATTCCCATGCTCACCAGCAACGTGGTCCGGACCTTCGCCTGGATCGTCATCCTTGGCCGTCAGGGACCGATTAGCGAAACGCTTATGGCGCTCGGCCTTACGGGAATGCCAACCAGCCTTTTGTTCACCGAGCTTGGTCTGCTGATGGCGATGTGCCAGATCGACCTGCCGCTGATAATCCTGCCCTTGATCGCGATCCTGTCGCGCACCCCTATCCAGCTCACCGAGGCAGCCCAGGTTTCCGGCGCTGGCCCTTGGCGCATTCTGGTGACGGTGCTTTTGCCGCTGATGCTGCCAGGCCTGCTCGCCGGCTGGATTCTGGTCTTTGCCAGCACAAGCAGTTCGTTCGTCACCCAGGCGGTGATCGGTGGTGCGCGAAACGTCTATGTTCCGCAGTTGATCTACCGAGAAGTGGGAACGTTGTTCGACTGGCCGCTGGCGTCAGCCATCGCGGTGGTTCTGCTGCTATCGACAGGCTGCCTGCTGGTGGCACTCACAATGATTTCCCGTCACAGGAGGTTGGTCGGTCATGCCTGATCCCAATAAGAGCCCGAATAGGGAGAATCCTGTTCCAGCCATATTCTACAAGGCATTCGTCTTCGGATTCGGCGGCTTGTGCGTGATCTATCTCGTCGCGCCCATCTTCATCGCCCTGACGATGTCGTTCACATCGGGCCAGACGTTGAAATATCCGCCGCAGGGCTTTTCCTTCAAGTGGTATGAAGCTCTGTTGGACCCGGTGCGGTCCGCAACGGAACAGATCGCAGCCTGGAACTCACTGAAGATCGCGGGCCTCGCCGTTCTCGGCTCCCTGCTTTTTGCTGTGCCTGCGACTATTGGGATGACGCGAATGAAGCGTAGCACCGTCGGCACGATCGAGCCTTTGCTGCTGGCTCCGCTCGTTCTGCCGAGCCTCGTCTATGGTCTTGCCGCCCTGATCGTCGCCAACTTCATCGGCTTTCGGCCTTCGCTCTGGCTGACGGTGACGGGCCATATCGTCGTTTTTGGGCCGCTGATGTATCGCGCGGCATCCGTCGTTGCCCAGGGTCTCAATCCCTCGCTTGCCGAAGCCTCGACGGTAATGGGGGCGAGCTGGTTCATGACGCTGCGGCGCGTGATCTTGCCATTGCTGATGCCGGGCATTCTCGCTGGCGCGTTTCTGGTGTTCATCCAATCACTCGACAACGTCTCAGTCTCGCTCTTTCTCGCCGACGCCCGAACGACCGTGCTTCCGTTGCGCATGTTCGCGCTGATCGAGGAGTCGCTCGATGTCCGGGTGGCAGCAATTTCCGGAATTCTGATCGCTGTGACTTTGGTCGGACTGCTTGTCGCCCGGCGCGTTCTGGCACCGCCTCGGCAGGCCTGAACTCAGCAACATATCTGAACTTACAAGGAATAAACTCATGAACATTCGCTCGACACCGGCACGCGGCTATCGCATCGGATCGCTGCTGGCCGACTTCCAGCCGGATTTCGACTTTTCCGCTCCCCTGCCGCTTCCCGTCGAAGAGTTCGAGGATCGCCTTCGCCGAATTCGCCGTCAGGCGGTCGAAGCCGGTCATGATGCGATCATCGTCCATGCCGGTAGCGTCGGCTGGTTCCACGCCTCGAACGCCTATCTCCGCTATATCTGCGACTGGATGCGCGAGGGCGTGCTGATCATTCCGACCGACGCCGACAAGGCGCTCGTCCTTCTGTCTTTCTTCACACAGTCCGTGCTGCTGCCGCCCGGAGGCGAACCGGTTCTCGTTGACGAAATCTGGCAGATCGGCCCGATCGGCAGGGAATATTCGGATCGTCCCGGCGATTCCGTCATCAAGACCGCGGAGAAATGCGCCGAGATTCTTGGCAACCTCGGTCTCGCCAAGGCCCAGATCGGCAGGATCGGCGATCGGACGTCGTTGACTTTCTGGGCAGCGCTCGAGGAACTGCTTCCGAAGAGCAAGTTCGTCGCTGATAACGCCATTCTGGATCGCATGCAGAAGATCAGGTCGCCGCGCGAGATCGAAATCTTCCGTGCCGCCGCCCAGTTGATCAGCATCGGCACGCAGGCCGCCTATCATGTTACAAAGCCTGGCGTGACCGACCACGAAATCTACGCCGCTTTCACTCTTGCCCAGCTCGCGCTCGGTGGCGAGACGGGCGACGGCTACCAGATCGGCATCAACGAGTTCGGCACCCATTGCGGCAAACCCTACGGCCACGTCGTCAGACCGGGAGACCTCATCAACCTCTACATCTCGAACGTAACCTATCGCGGCTACACGGCGCAGACGGCGCGGATGATCGCTGTCGGCGATATCACCAAGCGCCAGGAAGAGGTGCTTGCCGCCTGCACTGAAGGCGTGAAGCGCGCGGAAAAACTGATCAGGCCCGGCGCGTTGATGCGCGACGTCAACAATGCCGCCTTCGAGCCGATGATCGAGCGCGGCATGTTGTCGTCACCGGAGGCGCGAACCATGCCCTACAACTGGGCTCCGATGGAGGACGGCGGCGCCCGCCTTATCCCCCAGCAATATGTCAAAGACATCGATTGGGAAGCGCAGGGCCGCAAGCTCATGCACGTCTACCCCGCGACCCACGGGCCGCATAATCCCAACCTCGGCCATTCGGTCGGCATGGCCGGCGGCCAGAACAGCTTCAACATTTCCTCGCACAACTACGACAAGATGGAGGAGGGCATGGTCTTTGTCTTGCATACGCAGTGGCTGGAACCACTGTCCGCCGGCTGCAACATCGGCGACATGTATGTTGTGACCAAAGACGGTTTCGAAAACCTCAGCCGCCACACTCCGCTCGAAACCCACCGCATCGCTGTCGAGGCCTGACATGAGCAACACCAAATCTCACACGCATTTCGATTTCGCGAAACTGACGGAACGGGAACGCTACAAGATCCTGATCGGCACGGTCATTCCCCGCCCGATCGCATTGGTGACCACCGTGAGCAAGGACGGCAGGCCGAACGCCGGTCCGTTCAGTTTCTTCAACGTGCTGACCCATGATCCGGCGATCGTTGCCATCGGCGTCGAAAACTACTCGGACATGCGCTTCAAGGATACCGCCCGCAACATCCGCGAGACTGGGGAATTTACTGTGCATATCTGCGACGACGCGCTCGTCGACCAGATGGAGGTCTGCGCCATCAAATTCGGTCCCGAGGTGGACGAACTCGATGAAGCAGGCCTGGCAACCACGCCCGGCCAGATGGTCAGAAGCCCGCGCATCCTCGCAGCCCCGGCAGCGCTCGAATGCCGCCGCCACACCACCTTGCAGGTTGGCCCGGCCCGCGAAATCATTCTTGGCGAAGTTCTTGGTGTTTATGTCCGCAGCGACGCGGTCGATCCGTCGAACCTACATATCGATCAGCAATTGATGGACGTGGTAGGGAGGATGGGCGGTCACACCTATGCCAGGACGCGTGACCTGTTCGATATCAAAACTCAGACGAAGGAAGAATGGAACTCACAGAAGAGCGGCTCCGAGCTACACTTCGCAAAGCGGTAGGAGCGGCTTGGTATAATCGGCGGCATACTAAGGAAGTGCCCCTATTTCATTGCAGGGTGTGTCGGAAGCTTTGACCAAATAGGGATCAGCGGTTCATAGCCCATCAAGACCACTGATACGCATACTAATCATTCGGTATAGAGCCGCAATCTAATTGCGGGCAGTGATCCGGCTGGCATAACACTGCACTCGACCGCGGCAGCGATTGCCTCGGCGCACCGCTCCCAGGCATCTTCCGATGCCGCGTGGAGCACGCAAAACGGATGAGCGGGGTCGATCCTCGAACCGACCGATGCGAAGGAAGACGCTCCCACCGTGTGGTCAATATCATCCTGAGGCCGTGTGCGGCCGGCGCCGATGCCAAGCAGCGCGATGCCGATCGCATAGCAATCCATTTGGCTGACAAATCCCGTCTTTTTCAGATGAACCGGGCGAATGACAGGTGCGTCTCTTATGTATCTGCGGGGCAGCTCCACCAGATCGGCCGGCCCTCCGAGTGCCGCAACCATGCGGGCAAAGCGGTCCGTCGCTGATCCGTCATCGAGGCGCTGTGAGGCGATTGCCCGGGCGGTCTCAAGGTTTGCCGCAAGTCCTCCCATGACGAGCGTGTCGGAGACGAGGACTAGGACCGTTTCGAGCAGCCTGGGCTCCCGGTATTCGCCTGTCAGGAAGCGTATGATCTCACGTATCTGCAAACCGCTGCCGACACTGTCTCCCAGGACCTGGGTGAGATCGCTGATGAGGGCGGTCATCGGCACTCCTGCGCCGCGCGCGACATCCAGCAGGCTCTCGGCCAATTCAATGGCGCGGGCTTCCGTCTTCATGAAGGCACCCGACCCGAACGGGACGGTCATGACCAGTCCATTGATACCGGCCGCTAGTTTCTTCGACATGATCGAGCCCGTGATGAGCGGTATGCTCTCCACCGTCGCGCAGACGTCGCGAGCATAGAAGATCGGCTTATCGGCCGGGGCAAGATCCGGTGTCGGCGCGATGATGGCGCAGCCTGTATCCTTGACCGTGTTCATAAAAGCTTCGGTAGTCGGCACGGTATCATATCCCGGAATTGCTTCCAGCAGATCGATTTCACCGCCGGTATGTCCAAGGCCTCGCGCGGAAATCATCGGCATGCGGATCCCGCAGGCGGCGGCCAGAGGTGCTACGATCAGACTGACTTTTTCGTCGCCGACACCGCCGCTGGAATGCTTGTCGATAATCGCAGGGCCCTTAAGGCCCACCGTCGCCCAATCGATCACCCGACCGCTATCGCGCATGGCAAGCGTATAGTCGATCCGTTCCTGTCTGGACATGCCGTTGAGATAGACGGCCATCGTGAAGGCACCAATCTGCGCCTGGCTCACCGCTCCGCTGACCGTGCCATCGACAAATTGCTTCAGGTCCCGCTGAGCGAGGGTTTCACCATCGCGTTTTCTGCGAATGACCTCCTGGGGCAGGAATGGTCGTGATGCGATAGACATCTGATATCCTTTCGATCAGCTGGTGGGGGAGGGGATGCTCGTTTCTCAGTTTCGCCGCCAGTAAGGCATGTCGCCCGCATAGCGGTTCATGCCGATATCGACGAGTGACGCGCGCCTATGGATCTCAGCGAACCAGGGCTCGAATATCCGATTTTTCGCTTCCACCTCTCCGTGTTCCGCGAGAAGTGCCGGGACGGTCTCGCGAATTTCTTGAAAAATAGCCGCCTCGTCGATCGTCAACAGCTTGCGGTCGCGAACGACGACTTCCCCGGCAACCATCACCAATTCGATCGAGGAGCCATTTTCACTGAAGACGATCTGGCGCTCAGCATCGTTGAGCGGTTGGAAAGCGTAGGTGCCAAGATCTAGCATGATGATATCGGCCGCCTTGCCCGGCTCCAGCGAACCGGTCACATGATCGAGAAGGGCTGTGCGAGCGCCGCCGAGCGTCGCGGCATGCAGGATTTCGTTTGCCGTCAGCCACTCTTCCGGGTCGGGGCCGCTGACGCCATGGATAAGTGCCGCCGTGCGCATGACGTCGAAAATCCGGGCCGTATCGTTCGAGCAGACACCGTCCGTTCCCAATCCGACGATCACGCCTGCCTCCAGGAGCCTCCGGATCGGCGCGATCCCGGCTCCAAGCTTCTGATTGGAGACGGCATTGTGGGCCACCGAGCAGCGCGCAGCGCCCATCAGCTCGATATCCTGATCGTTGACCCAGACGGAATGGGCGATCGTCGTATGGCGATCAAGGGCGCCCAGATCATGCAGGTGACGGATCAGGGTCTTTCCGTAGAGCAGCTGGCCGGTCACGGCCTGGGTCTTGGTCTCCACGACGTGGGTGTGGAAAGGAACGGAGTTCTCACGTGCCAGTGCATGGCAGGCCTGGATCAGATCCGGTGTGCAACGCTGCGGCGCAGAGGGCGCGATCATGAACTGCAGGCGCCCCGCGCGTCCATGCAATGTCGAAAATATCTCATTGCAAAAGGCGATATACGCGTCCGCCTGAATCTGCGGATTTCCGTCGAGAAGCAGCTGCAGTTCGGACGGCACGATCTCGCGGGCGAAAGGCAACGCGTCCAGCGTCGGTATGTTCATCACGGCGCTGGAGATGTTGGCCCTGATGCCGCTTGCTTCGTAGGCGGAGAACACGGTGCCCAGCCGCTCGACATCATGGCCCGGCACTTCGAAGAAGTCGTCGCACAGCGTTGTCACACCATTCCTCAGCGATTCCATCGCAAGAAGGAGGGTTCTCAGATACAATAGGCGCGGCGATATCTGTGTGCCGACAAGCAGCGGATATGCATAGAGTAGCCAGACCTCAAGCGGCATGCGTTCATAGCGGCCGCGGAAAAATGTCTCGCTGGAATGGGTATGGGCGTTGACCAGGCCCGGCATGATAAGCTTACCTGCCGCCTCTATGATCGCCATATCCGGAGTCGGTGCCACCGTGGTAGCGACCGAAATGATCCTGCCATCCCTGACAAGGACATCGCCGCTTAGCGTCGCGCCATTGCTGCCGGGAGCCATTGTCAGGATCAGAGCGTTTCGAAACAGTGTTTCCGTCATAGAAATGGTTTCCGGGGTGTTCGGAGGCTTTCGTTGGTCAGCTGCGATGAGGCGGCCAGCAGGCAGCTCCTCCACCGACGCTAGATGGCCGATATCATATCCGGCACCTTGCCGGGCGCCCCGCCTTCCAGCCATGCATAGAGCTCCCATATCTCGCCATCGGGGCCGGCAAAATATGCGCCGCGCGCGTTCCATGGATAGTTGGCCGGAGGGCCGGTGAAGGTGACGCCCTTGGCGGTCAGCTCCCGATATGTCGCCTCGACATCGTCGGAGCTGTCGAGCTTGACGGCGATCAATACGCTTGCCGGGCGATCCTGCGTAACGGCGACGCCTGCATGGCGTCCGATGTGGGCGCTTTCCCAGAGCGCCAGCGTCACGCCCGCGCCGGTGAAATCGGCGAATCCCTCGGCGCGGTGCTTGAGAACGAAACCGAGCTTGTCGCGATAAAAGGCAACGGAAGTCTCGACGTCGCGCACCAGCAGGCAGACGTCCGTGATGGTATGGCGTTGGGCAAAAGGCGGCATGGATATGTCCTCAATAGTCTCTAAGTTCGGCAAAGCCGTTCGCGGTCTTGGCGCCGCCGCGCAACCGTCCGCTGATCCAGACGCCGACGATGGTTGCTAGATAGGGAAGCGCCAGAAGCAGGTCGTGGGGGACAGCGTCGCCGAAAACGATCTGGGCACGGATTCCGAGTGCGCCGACGACGCTGAAGAACAAGGCCGCCAAGGCCGAACCGATTGGATGGGCAGCGCCGAAGACGACGGCGGCGAACGCCATGAAGCCGCGCCCGGCGGTCATGTTCTGCGCGAAGATCTGCAGGCTGCCTGCCGAAAGCTCGGCGCCGCCGATCGCGCAGAGAACGCCGCCGACAGCCAGGGCGATGAAGCGCATCCGCGCCGGGTTTATGCCGACGCTGCGGGCCGCGAAGGGATGTTCACCGCTTGCCGCCAATTGCAGGCCGAACCGGGTCCGCTTGAGAAGCACCCAGAGCGCAAGGACCACGAAAGGCATGGCGACCACGAAAATGGAGATCGAGCTATATGATCCGAATGCAGGGCCGAGGCGTGGTACGCCGAAGGGGGCTGTGACGGAGGCCTGACTGCCGAAGATGGACTGTGCGGCAAGCGCGGTTCCGCCGATGCCAAGTCCGGTCAGGCCAAGGCCGGCAATGATCGGATTGGCCTTCAGCTTCTCGATGATGAACCAGAGCAGAATGGAAGCCAGGAAACACAGCACACAGGCAATCAGGATCGCCGCGACGAACGATCCGGTCAGCACGATGCCGATGACCGTCGCGCAGGCGCCGATAATCATCACGCCTTCCAGGCCGAGATGCCAGATGCCGGCACGCTGTGCGATCATCCCGGCCATGGTGACATAAATCAACGGTGTTCCGGAGCGCAGGATGGCGACGATGAAATCATTCATGCTGATCTTCTCCCGAAGTTGAGCAGTCGATCGACGAACCGGGACTTGGCGGTAATGAACAAGGCGATTGCCGCGTTGATGATATCAATTGCCGCCGACGGAAGACCGGCCATGACCGGCAGGTAGAGAGCCGCCGAGGCAAGGCCGCCGAAGAAAAGGGCTCCGACAGCTGTCCCGATGATGGAAAGATTGGCCACCAGCGCGATGAGGATGGCTGTGAAGCCATGGGTGGGCAGAAACCCGCCGATCAGCCGACCGTTCGGCCCGAACACCTCCACCGTTCCCGCAAGCCCGGCCAGTGCGCCACTGATGACGAAGCTGGCAAGGCCCAGCCGCCATACCTTGGCGCCCTGCCAGCGGACCATCACCGGATTTCTGCCGGCAAGGCCTCCGACGATGCCGAAGGCTGTGCGATTGATCAGAAGCCACATCAGCACACCGACGACAGCGGTGATGATCAGGATCGTCGGCGATATGCCGAGCGAATTGCTGATCCGGTAGGCCGCATTCAGCGGCTTGCTCGACGCCTGCTGCCCACTGCCCGACGGATCCTTCAATGGTCCGGCTGTGACATACACCAGCAGCAGCGCCGCGATGAAATTTCCCATCAGTGTCGTGATGACTTCGTCCGTACCCCAACGCAGGCGCATGATGCCCGGCCACAACGCCCAGAGCGCACCGCCGGCCATCCCTGCAAGGAAACATAGCGGTAGCAGGACGGCAGCCGGCGCACCGTCAAGGAGGTTTGCGGCAAAGGTTGCAGCAATCGCGCCCACATAGAATTGGCCCTGGGCGCCGATGTTGAAGAAGCCGCAGCGGAAGGATAGCGCCACGCCACATGCGGTGATGAAAAGGGGAAGTGCCCAGCGAAGACCCTGCATGAGCCCTCCGGGCCGCAAAAAGGCGCCATTGAAAATGCTGGCAAACATCGAAGGCGCGGAATAGCCCGCGAATTCAAAGATGATCCCGCACAGCATCAATGCGACGATAATGAAGATGAGCGCCCGGAGGACTGTCGTCAGGCTGGCATTCATTGGTCTGCTCCCGTCATGGCCGCACCCACCTTCGCCATGTCGAATGGCGATGAGAACTCGGCTGCAATCCGACCCGACAGCATGACGATGATACGGTCGCTGATATCGAAGAGTTCATCCAAGTCCGATGAAATCAGTATGATGGCGCAACCGCGGTCCCGCGCCTCGCGCAAGGCCTTCCAGACGAAAAGGGTTGCCCCGATATCAAGGCCGCGTGTCGGTTGGGCCGCTATGATCAGCTTCGCATTCTCGTCGATTTCACGGGCAAAGATCAGCTTTTGTGCATTGCCGCCGGAAAGCGAACCGGCGCGCTGGGTCGGTGTCGCATAGCGCACACTCCAGGCGTCGAGCGTTGCTACGCTTTCCCGCTTCAAGGCCTTGGGGCTGACGAAATCCAGCAGCCCTTTCGACAGCAGCCTTGCAATTGACCAATTCTCCCAGAGCGAGCTGGAAAGGCTCAAGCCTTCGCTGTTCCGCTCGAATGGAATGATCCGCAATCCCATGGAACGGCGGTCCCCCAAATCGTGGTTTGTGATATCGTCGCCGCCCAGGACCAGCTTTCCCGACGGAACGTCAACAAGACCCGCGATTGCTTGAACCAGCGCACGTTGACCGTTGCCTTCGATCCCCGCGACGCCGATGATCTCGCCCGGCCGGATCGCCAGGGAAACATCTTCCAGCGAAGAGCCTTCCGCGTCACTCTGCGTCGATACATTCTCCATTTTCAAAAATGGTTGCACTGAAACAGTGCTCGTATGCGATTGATCCGCTGGCGTTGATGCGCCGATGACGACAGCTGCATCGTCCGAAGGGGCAGAGGTGCCGATGATGAGTTCGGCAAGCTCGGGAGGACCGATCGTGGCGCACGGAACTGCCGCTGCAATCAGCTTGCCGCCACGCAGCACCGTCACGGTATCGGCAATGCCCAGCACTTCCCGAATCTTGTGAAGGATCAGAATGACCGTCACGCCTCGCGCTTTCAGCATCCGGACGCGCTCGAACAGCCTCTCGATGCCGGAAGGTGAGAGGACGGCCGTGGGTTCGTCGAGAATGAGAATCCGTGCGTTGCTGACGAGAGCCCGGGCGATTTCCACACCCTGCTGCGTTTCAACCGGAAGATCGCGGATGCGCCTGTGCGGATCCACGGTTACATCGAGCGAATGAAGATGCCCGCGCCACCGTCGGTTCAGTTGCGACGAGGTGAAAAGCGACGATTGCCCCGTT
This sequence comes from Martinezella rhizogenes, assembly GCF_000799715.1. Taxonomy (GTDB): domain Bacteria; phylum Pseudomonadota; class Alphaproteobacteria; order Rhizobiales; family Rhizobiaceae; genus Rhizobium; species Rhizobium rhizogenes_C. The sequence continues at coordinate 289,177 of NZ_JUHG01000015.1, read as the reverse complement.
GCTCCGAACTCGATCGCTTCTGAAATGGTAAACGAAGGCGGCAAAGCAAAGCTCTGATGCACGAGCTCGACACCGGCGCGCCTTGCTTCTTTTACCTTGCCAGGCTCGATTGGCCCGCCGTCGATCAGGATTTCGCCGGGTTCCGGCTTGACGAGACCGGCTGCGACGCGCGCGAAGGTCGTCTTGCCTGCGCCGTTCTGACCGACGACAGCATGAATGAGGCCCGGTTCGAATGCGACGCTGACACTGGATAAAGCTACGAAGTCACCATAGGTGACCGTGATATCGCGGCAGTGCAACGCCGGCAATGCAATGGCCCTATCGCTCGTCATTGTTTTCACACGGATAGCTCCGCCACCCATCCGGTGGCTACAGACTGAAAGACATATCATGTTCGAGGTGCCCCGGCCTTGTCGGCCGAGGGCTTGATGTTTCGACCGGAAAGCGGTCAGAGCGTGGTGTTGAACGCGACAGTCAGCGATCCGTCCTGAATCTTGGCTTTCGCCGCATCGATCTGCGGCCAGATTTCCTTGGCTTTCGCCACGAGATCCGCAGGTCCCTTTGCGACGAATTCGGGCGAGAGCACAAAGTCGATGACGCCGGTCCCAAGGCCGGTCTTCGTGTGGCCGCCCTTCCACTCCGGCTTCAAGGCATTCGATACCTCGTTGTAGAGCGACTGGCCGAAATCGAGCGAGACAAGCGTTGCGACGGAGGAAGGGCCGAGCTTGTACTGGGCCGGAGAAATGCCGCTGACGAGCTTGCCGGGCATTTCATTGGCCGCCGCGATAATGCCGGCGTCCGTCGCGGCAGAATCCGTCTGGATGAAATCGACGCCCGCCTTGTACATCTGGCCTGCAATCTCCTGACCCTTCGCAGGATCCTGAAACGAACCGGCGAAAGCCACCGTCAGCGTGGCATCGGGCTTGACCGATATTGCGCCTGCCTTGATGGCGTTGGCGTCGGCATTCAGCGGCGGGAGCGAAAGCCCGCCGATATAGCCGAGCTTGCCGGTCTTGGATGTCAACGCACCAAACATGCCGGACAAGTAGCAACCGAGATAATAATCATAAGAAACCGTGACGACATTCGGCATTGCGGGCTCGAAGGGGTCGGCGAAGAGCTGTATCCATTTGGTATTCGGGTAGGTCGGTGCCAGCGCCTTGAATGGTTCGGCAACTTCATTGAATGTCGAAACGATGATGGACACGCCGGCATCGCCCAGTGTGCGGAAAATCGTCTCGTAGGTTGCGGGATCGGCGGCGTAGACGATCTTTGTTTCAAAGCCCTTTTCCTTGGCCAGCTCGGTCAATTTGGCAATCATGGAGTCGACGGGGCCATTGTCCCCGGCCGCCTGGGTGTGAACGAGCGCCACGATCTCGCCTGCAGCCCATACGGTGTTCGGCAAGAGCGCAGTCGCAAGTCCCGCGCCTGCAAGGCCAGCCGAGCGCTTGAGCAGGCTGCGACGGGAGAGCGAAAATGGGGAATGCACACTGATTTCAGCAGGCTTCTTCATGTCTTCATCCTTGGATGGGGCGGATCCGCGAACGGAATGCCGTTTGAAACAATTTGGTCATGCAGTCTATTTTCACAGCAGGTTTGGTGAAATGAACCTAGCCAAAAGCTGACCAAAGTGTCAACTTATCGACGTCAAGAAACTGACCAAATAGTCAAATTTTTTCTGTACCAAACTATTGTTTTAAAAGCATGATTATATATCATCCGATTTGCACAAAAAGAGAACTCGCAAATGCCCAGCAATTAATCACTGGAAAATCTCGATGGAATCGCTGATGTTGATAGAGGAGAGCCAAGCGTGGAGAATGTGAGATCGAAGCGTTCAGCCAAGGGCAAAACGGCAGGGGCCGGCCTTAGTCCGGAAGTGAAGATCCGAGAACGCAACGAGCGTCAGATACTCGAAGCCGCAACGGTGCTGTTTTCGCGAAAAGGGTTCCAGGGTACCCGCACTTCCGAAATTGCCGAGGCCGCAGGCTTGCCCAAGGCAAATGTCTACTATTATTTCTCGTCCAAGGAGCAGATCTACAGCGCCGTGATCCGGCACCTGATTGCCGGGTGGGACGATGCCCTTCAGCAGATCAGAGCAGACCGGGAGCCGGCCGAGGCTCTTGAGGCCTATGTCCGCGCAAAGCTGAATTACGCCTGGCACAACAAGGAAGAGTCGCGCATGTTCGCGACGGAAATTCTTGCCGGTGCACCGTTTCTCTCGCGACGAGACCGTGAGCACATGCGGGATGTGACGAAAGAGCGTTCGGAAATCATCGAGCTGTGGATCAGGCAGGGAAAGCTGAAGCCTGTGGATCCGCGCCACCTTTTCATTATTCTTTGGTCTTCGACTCAGTTTTATGCCGATTTCGACAAACTGGCCTGTGATGCGCTGGAGACGAACCGGCTGACCGCAGCGGACCTCGAAAAAGCTGCGCAAACGATCGTACAAACAGTTATTCACAGTCTTCTGAAATAGGCGCAAAGACGTCAAGCTGGTCGTAAATAGTGGTTCCCACAACCCGGAGAATGGAACAAAATCAACCTGTTCAAAGGTTAGTGGCATTGATGTAAGCTATGGTTTGAAGGTTCGAACCCCATCAAGGCGACCATTGAGATTGGGGTCCGAGTATGTCGCATATTTCGGACGCTGGCCGGACACCGGCGTATCGTTGCGAACAGCGCAACATAGAGTTTCGCTCCTGGGATGTGCAGATGCCAACGATCGCCCAGTGACGGCTTTTGATCCTTCGTCAAAGTAATGTATGATCGTACCCTGCCAACTTGAAAAGCACTGCAATCTTGGGGTCGGGAAAGCCCAGCCAAATAAAGCTCTCCGCAATGTTCTTGCTGAAGACCTGATTGAATATCATCCCGCTAGCGAGCAGCCCGATGCTATCAGCCCATTCTAGTGTCTGGTGAAGATCAGTAGTGAGCTGGTGATTTCCGCGACCAGAATAAGCGAGCTTGAATAGGAGCCTCTGCTTCAGTGGTAGAGATTTCAAATGATCCTTGGCCGTAGCAATTGCCTTTTCCAGCGCCTTTAATCGCACGACCCCGCCGTGCCGATGCGTGTCACCAAAATTAATCTGTATCCGGGCGGTAGGCGTGCTGAGATAGACCTCAGCGAGAAAGTCGTCGTCGCCGGTCATCCAACCCACAGCCGAATTTATGTTTTCCTGTATCAACGGTGACGGGATAAAAAGACTCACGCTATTTCCTTCATTGCTCGGTTCAATTTGGTGGTGACGCAGATTTTCGACAAAGCCACGACAGGTGGGTATTCTGCGCCCAGCCAAATACGACATTGGGCAGGTTTTGTCGTTCTTGAAAACCAAGCACCAGCCGATTGAAGGCGCGATCCATTTTCTTCTCGCCTGGTCGGCATTCGCAGACAATGGCGACCGGGACTGCGCCGCTCTCGTTTGGGTATTTGCGATGCTCCGCCCAAGCGCGGATGATCGGCAAATCCATCGAGCCTTTCAACGAACTTAACGCGAACCGGAAGCTGCCCTGTGTGCGGCAACTGTTGGCCCGAAGTTGGCGTTCGGCGATCTCGCCCACTATGACCGCTTCGCGCCGACACCGGACATTGCGGCCGGCGCAAAACACCCTACTCTGCGATGTCGCAAAAGTCCGGAAAACAGGTGACTCTTTGATTCGGAATTTCGGGACTGACCAATGGCCAAGATTAGGTACACCAAGAAGCGGCCCATTGCATGCCCTACTGGAGATGAAGCATGTTCACCCACGTCATGATCGGCAGCAACGACTTGGAGCGGGCCAGAGCCTTCTACGACGCCACGTTCGCTGCACTGGGAGGCAAGCCCGGCGAGATGGATGCAAGGGGCAGGCTGATCTATGCCCACGAGGGCGGTCGGTTGATGATCACGAAACCGATCGACGGCAAGCCGGCAACCGCGGCCAACGGTGGGACTATCGGTATTGCCGCCGCAAGCCAAGACCATGTTCTAGCTTGGCATGAGGCCGGTACCAAGCATGGTGGCACAGCGATCGAGAGCCCGCCCGTAGAGCGTCCGAACGGGTCCTTCGTTGCCTATCTTCGCGATCCGGACGGAAATAAACTCACCGCACGGTCTCAGCCGACGAAGTGAGATCGGCGTCAGCAGCGCGTAGTGGACAGCGTGATCGATGCTCGGGCGAGTAAGCGTAGGAATGTCGGCTTTGGGCCGAAGTCAGACAAACGTCTCGGCTGCTTCGCGCCCTCATTTCGGTCGTTGGGACCGCGTTAACACTTACCTGAAAGCAGCGGTTCAGTTTCCGCCCTCATAATGCTGATGAAGGGGTGGGAAGCGGCTAGTCCGCTGGTGGCACTAGAATCATCAAGCGGATGTTTGGCCAGTCACGCACTCGCGGATGGCTGGCTTAACGCCCGATCAACGGTATTGAGGGAGCCGTTATCATCCTCGGTCCGCCCTTTCTATCCCGTTTCGAGTCGACCACGATCGACCAAAACATCCATCAAATCACGGACAGTAACCGTTTACTGTTTCACTGCTCTGTTCTAAGAGGGTAGGAGGGTCGAGATGGGTTCACCCTGTGCACGAGGGGACATAACATGGATTCTTCAATTCGGGCCCGGCCATCCTCCGCCATGAGCGACGTTCTGGCGTCGCGGCTCTTCCGAGGCGCTACCATGGCGATGTTCCTGTCGGGCCTGGGAACTTCGGCGGCAGCGCCGCAGATCGTGCTTTTCCTTGTTAGGGAGCTGGGCACTCCGCTCCCCGTTGCGAGTCTATACTACCTTACCAGCATCGCAGCCCCCATCGCGGGTTACATGGTGGGCAGGTACTCCGACCGCACCGGCATCCGGCTCGGCCTGTTCAGGGCCTGCGCACTGCTCGGCTTTCTCGGCTGGGCCGCCATCGCGCTTTCGAACGTGCTGTGGATGCCGTTCGTGATCAGCGCCGTAATCCTCTCTTTGGCCGGCGCGGCGACGTCGCAGATCTTCACTGCCGTCCACGACGAGCTGAGCCGTCATAACGGGAAAGCCAACGAGAGCGTCGTCGGCATAATCCGAATGGCCCTGACCGCTGGCTGGATCGTCGGCCCGGTCCTCGGAGCTTGGCTGGCCGCCCAGTACGGGCTGCGTGCCATGATCTGGGTGACAGCGGCCTGCTGGCTACTACAGATCATCCCTCTCGGCACGTTGAGAGTCCCGCCTGCCTCCAAGCCGGCGACCCAGGACACGCCCGGACAGCGATCGCCCGGCCGGGAGATGGTGCCCCTGCTCGCGTTCACCGGCCTGTTCGTCCTGGTCTACGCCGGGGAGCCGATCAAATACGGCTTCCTCCTCCTTTACATGGAGGAGACCCTCAAACTCGACCCGGCTGTGCGCGGGGCCGTCATCGGCATTCAGCCCTTCATCGAGCTGATGATCATGCCGTTCAGCGTGGTCCTTGCGCGCAAGGTGGGCACTCTCCGGCTGATGTGGCTCGCCGCGGGGCTCGGCGTCTGCGCCAACCTGTGCTTCGCCTTCTGGGCTTCCGCCGCGGGCATGTTCGCGGGCCAGATCCTGATGGGCGGGGTCTGGGGCGTGTTCATGGTTCTCGGCATCATCGTCGCCCAGCGCCTGCTGCCGGGGGCCGTGGCGACCGCGTCGGCAATCTTCATGAGCTCCACGGCGCTGAGCTCCGCGCTCGGCGGTGCCGCCGGCGGCCTCGGTGTCGCTGCCGTCGGCCTGCCGCACGTCTTCGTCCTCCCCGCGGTCTTCGCGGGGGTCGCTGCCATCGGGCTTGTGGCTATGGCCAAGGCGGGGATGATCAGGGACTAGGCACCGACGAGCCCCGCGCGACCAGTGTCGCGCGCAGCTCCGAACGCATCGGAACCTGATGGCCACCAATCGCCGCGACGAGCGTCTCAAGTCCAAGCCGGCCCATCTCACCGGCCGGCATGTGCATCGAAGTGAGAGCCGGGCGCAGGTACTGGCTGCTCAGGTAGTTGTCGAACCCCACCACGGCCACCGCGTCCGGAACCCGTCTTCCCGCGTCTGTCAGCGCAGCCATCGCACCCAGCGCGTGGCGGTCGGTCGACGCGATGACAGCCGTCGCTGCCAAGCCGTCCTTGAGTGCCTCGCCCATGCGCGAGAACGCGTCGGCCTCGCTGTAGATGCCGTCGAGCACGTCCAGCTTGTAGGCTTCATCGGCTTGCTTGAGGAACACGCTAACGCCGGCCTGGCGATCCCGAAAGTCGTGCCACCCCTTGTCCGGTGCCAAGTACGCGAAGGCACGGTGGCCGAGGCTCCAAAGGTGTTCGGCCACTTCGTAGCCAGCAGCCACATTGTCCGTCACAACGATCGGGAAGCCCGGGTTCGCCTGCTGTCCGATCAGGACGGTCGGGATCGGCATCTCAGTCGGAGTTCGTCCCGGCAGGTGGTCGTCGGCACCGGCACAGATCAGCAGTCCGTCGACCCTGCGCTCAAGGAACTCAGTGACCAGTTGCTCGCGCTTTGCCTCGTCGCCTCGGCTGAGGCCCAGCAGGATGGTGAGACCCTGGCGGGTCGCCGCCTCGTCTATCCCTTCGATCATGGCTGCGTAATAGGCGTGGAGCGCCGGAACGATCACGCCGACGCTCTCGGACCTCGAGCGCGACAAGCCGCGCGCCATGGCGTTGCGCACGAAGCCGAGGGCGCCCGCGGCCTCGATCACCCTCACCCGGGTCGCCGCGGCGACCGGGTAGTCGGCCTTGGCGATGACCCGGGAGGCCGTGGCCACCGAGACGCCCGCCATTTTGGCGACGTCTCGTATACCGGGTACGGAGTTAGTTTTTCGTGTCATCACCAACTCATAGCCGCTCCCGCCGGATGACGCTATGGCAGCGTCACAACAGCTGTTCGATCGAGCTCTTTTGGGCCGGGATCACCGTACTCATATTCCGTTAGGTGGCCTTGTGAATCAACGGCTTCAATTCTGCTCCTGTCCGATTCCGGGATTTCAATTCGGCTTGCGGCGGTGTTTGGATCGTCACCGCTGAAGCGCCCAATGTCGCAGATGGGGTGGGAGATGCCTTGCTCCGATCGTTTGATGAATTGCCGGTACTGCAGTTTGGGTATTCAAAGTGGACAGACCGCTCCCGGCCCCAAATCGGTCATTCTGTGAAAAAGCATCCAAGGATGACCCCGCTGAGATGAGGCTTGGGTAATTGAAATCTATTCCGTTTTCTGGAGAAAGTGGCGATCATACCGGCGTCATTCTTCAGAGCCGATTCACAGTGACCGCGGACGAATTCGGTCAGTATCGCATCGCCGCTGACATGTCCCAGAGAGTAATCCGATTTTTTAGATCAGATTTCTGGTTCAGCGACCCGTGGCCGTTCGCCGAGGAAAACGAGGCTGTGTTCGATGGCCACGCGGACAGAATCCAGGACAGGAACTCCAAGTTCCAATGAAAGTGCCGGGGCGATCGATGAGCCGGCTAGATTTGTACAAAGAATGACGATCGCATCTACAGGAGTTAGAGCAACCTCACGCACCATATTGGCGATTTCCCGTGGCTTGATCGCTGCGTAGGCCGTATTTTCTGTCAGGTTGTTGCGCACGGCTGCTGCGACATCGATACCGATGCCGGAATAGTTGGCGATGATGCGCCTTTCAAGGGCTTCGACGTAGGGCGTCACCAGCCCGATCCGTCGCGCGCCAATCCGCTGCAAGGCCTCGTTGATCGCGATGACCGCCGTTGTCGTGCGAATGCCGGTTCGCGCCTCGATGGCCTCGACCCATTGCCGGTCGCGATCGAAGCCGAGCCAGCTTGCCGCCGTTCCATTCCAAAGAATGAGATCGACGGCGGCATCGGCCAGAAGATCCGCTGCGGCGAGGACTGGTTCGATCTCAAACTGTTGGAGCGAGGACGCATCGTCGGAGATTTGGACCACCCGAAGACGTGAGACATGCGACGTCACGGAACCATCGGTCGGCAAGAGCTTTGCCGTCTCCGGTTCCAGCACCGTGTTGGAGGAGGGCGCCAGCATGCCCAGCCGCTTGGGGTGTCGCACGGTCATCGCGCCAACCTCAGACAATCGAGCGACGGGAAGCGATCCCGCCATCGACCGTCATGATCGTGCCGGTCGTGTAGCCGGAGCGGAAGGAGGCGAGGAACACGATCAGATCCGTGACCTCATGGATGTGAGCGGGACGACCCAATGGATAGGTGAGGGCCAGCTCTCCAAAGCGGGTTTCGTCGCCCAGTACGTCCCGAGCCCGCTTTTTCAGCATGTTGTAGATCCGGTCGGTGTCGACCGGGCCGGGATTGACGCCGACCACGCGGATGTTGTCGTCAAGGCTCGATCCGCCGAGCGCCCGGGTAAAGGCCATGAGGCTGGCATTGCCCATCGCGCCGGCGATATAGCGGGGATCCGCGATCTCGCCGCCATTGCCGATATTGTTGATGATCACGCCGCCGCCGGCAGCCTTCATGCGGGGATAATAGAGCCGGCAGAGATTGATATAACCGTAGATTTTCAGCTCCCAGCCTTCGCGCCATTTTGCTTCATCGACGTCGAACAGCGAGCCGGATGGAATGACGCCGGCATTGTTGACGAGGATATCGATATCGCCGACGGCCGCGACCAGGCGTTCCGCGGCGCCGGGTATCGTCAGGTCTTCGGGAAAGAGATCGACGACCGCATCGGGAATGGCTTCGATGATGCCGGCTTTGACGGCTTCCAGATTGCCGATATTGCGTGCCGTCAATCGCACCGCGCATCCTTCCTCAGCGAATGCCTTGGCAAGGCCCGCGCCTATGCCTTGCGACGCGCCGGTGATCAGAACGGTCTTCCCGTTTAACCGCAAATCCATTGTGGGCTCCTGTGAAAATCTTGTGAGAGGGCCGCGATCGCCGCGGCGGTGATGGGTGCCCGAGGCCTTGCTGACATGGTCTAGCGCTTCGCGGCTCGTTCGAGGCCGAGATGGTCCCGCAATGTCGAGCCGGTGTAGTCGGCGCGAAACAGACCGCGCTCCTGCACGATCGGGACGACCAGATCGACGAAGTCGTCCAGACCCTCGGGGAAATAGGGAGGCATGATGTTGAAGCCGTCGGCGGCGCGGCTTTCGAACCATTGCTGCAACGTATCGGCAATATGTTCGGCGGAACCGCAAAGAACCCAATGACCACGGGCCGCGGCCATCAGATTATAGACGTCGCGCAAGGTCATATTGTCCCGGCGGGCCTTGGACAGCATGACGCTTGCAAATGAATGGTAGCTGTCGGGGAGTGCAATGTCCGGAACAGCGCCGTCGAGATCATACTGGCTCATATCGACGCCAAATCGGTCTGAAAGCAGCGCCATGGCATTGGTCGAGGAGATGAAGCCTTGCAGTGTTTTCAACTTGTCGAAGGCTTCTCGGTCCGTGCGGCCGACGACCGGCATGACGCCCGGGAGCAATGTCACCTCGTCCGGCTTGCGGCCGAATTCCGGCAAAAGCGCCTTGAAGTCGGCATATTGTCGTTGTGCCTCGGAGATGTCCTGCACCACGGAGAAGACGACGTCCGCCGTGCGAGCCGCAAGCTTCTGGCCGGGAGCGGAGCCGCCCGCCTGCAGAACGACCGGCTGGCCCTGTGGTGAACGGCCGATGTTCAATGGCCCCTTGACGGAGAAGAACGCACCCGCGTGATCCAGCGACCGGACCTTGGCCGGGTCTATGTAGACACCGCTTGAGCGGTCGGCGACGATGGCGTCATCGTCCCAGCAGTCCCAAAGACCCTTGACGACATCGATGAACTCTCCGGCGATCGCATAGCGTTGGCTGTGATCGGGATGCTCACGGCCGAAATTTGCTCCGGAGGCGGCATTGGCGGTGGTGACCGCATTCCAGGCCGCCCTGCCGCCGCTGATATGATCGAGCGAGGCAAATGCCCGCGCGGTGCTGAATGGGTCGCTATAGGTGGTGGAGGCGGTGGCGCCGAGGCCGATATGGCTTGTCGTCATGGCAAGCGCGGCCAGCATGGTAAGCGGTTCCAGCCTGGCAGTGTAGGACGGATGGGCACCAGGATCCGCATAGAGATTATCACCCATGAAGATCAGATCGAACTTGCCACGCTCCGCCGAGGCGGCAATGGCCTGAATGGATTTCATGTCCTGAAAGCTGTCGAAGGCGCCTGGATAGCGCCAGCCCGCGACATGGCTGCCCGTTCCCAGGATGAACAGGCCCAGATGCATCTGTCGTGTCGTCATGAGCCGTTGCCTGTTGCTTCGAGGAAGGAGAAGCCCATCGTTCGGGCATGGTAATGAAGGCCGCCATCCTGCACGATCAGGAACATCGCCCGCTCATCGCCCTCGTTGTGATGCGAATGCGGCTCGGTCGCCGGCGTTACCAGCGTTGCAAACGGCGACCAGTCGCAGCGCAGGCCGCCGACCATCGAATAGGCGTTCTCTCCCTGGAGGATGAGGGTAATGGCCGCGGAATTATGCCGGTGCAGGCGCTGATGCTCGCCAGGCGGGACCGTGTTGAGCGACAATGTCAACGACGGCATGATATTGCGGCTGGCTTCCTGTCGCAGGGACGAGAAAATCAGCGCTATGCCGGAGGTCGTGTCGCTCTGCCCGGCCTCCACGACGCATCGCAATTGTCGTGCGATTTCCGCTGCGGGATAATGAACAGCTTCGATGGCCGCCGCTGCGGCAATCGGCGGAACCAGGTGCTCGAAGGCCAGTTGCGGCTCGTTGCTGACCAGCCACAAGACGGCGCCATCCGAACCCGCGGCAAGCGATGTATCCGGTCCGCCAGGTGTCAGGAATACATCGCCGGTGGCCCAGTCGAAAATCTCGGTCCCGGTTTTGGTAGAGCCCGAACCCCGGATGACATACCAGATGACACCGCTGGCGGCGAAATCTGTGGGAAGAGTGCCCCCTGGTGCGATTGCCGCATAGCGCGCGAGCATCAAGGGTGTCGTGGCGGCAAAGGGTGCGGCAATTGCTGCCGACTGATCGCAGGCAAACAACGTCGTCGTCGTTGCCGCAAGGGCCAGCGCTGCCTCCTCGCGGAAGGTGGATGCCGGCACTGCCGGTAGCTTGACGTTGAAGGCGTTGCCGGAATTGAAGAAGCGCGCCCGGGCGGCAACCGGTTCCGCTGTGGCGGAGGGATGCTGTACCGGCATCGAGGCCATGTCGATCTTCGGCGCGGTGTCCAGGCTGTTCGTCATGGTCTTGTCCTCGTTCGCGCCTCAGAGTGCCGGACGCCGCAAATGCCATTGGGTCACGCCCTGATAGGCATGTGCCGAACGACAGAGCAGCGCTTCGTCAAATGGCTTGCCGACAAACTGGAAGGCAATCGGGATGCCGGCCGTGCTGGCGCCGCAGGGAACCGTGATCGTGGGGTAGCCGCAGACGTCGAAAGGGGCTGTGAACGGGCCGATGGCGAGGATCGCTTCAGGGTCCTCGCCCAGCGACGCCATATGGTCGAGCGTCGGACCGGCGATTGGCAGGCCGGGCACGAGCAGCATATCGATTGCGGTAAACATGGTTGCGATCCGCCCGTTGAATATACGGCGGTCATGGAGGGCTTCGGCCATCGCCAAGCCGCTGAAATTGCCGCCGCGCTCCAGAAGAGCTGCCAGTCGCTCGCCATATTCCTCTCTGCGCGCCGGATATGTTTCGCGATGGGCAATGGCTGCCTCGACCGCGCATTGCACCGCCCAGCCGCGCAGGATGGCCTCGGATTCGGGAAAGGTGACGTCGACGATACGGGCGCCGAGTGTGCTCATGGTCGTCGCAACAGCCTCAATCGAATGGAGAATTTCCTCCGTGGCAATCCGGCGAAGAAAGGCCCAGTCGACGCCAATCGTGATGCCGGCCACGCCGCCATCGATGTCGGCAAGGTAGTCGGGCACATCGACCGGTGCGGCCGTGGGGTCGGCGGGATCAGGCCCTGCGATAACCGCCAGAATGGCGGCGGCGTCCTTGGCCGTTCGCGCCATCGGGCCGACATGATCGAGGGATTCCGCGAGAGGGAAGACGCCATGACGGCTCACCCGGCTCCAGGTCGGCTTGATGCCGACGAGCCCGCAGCAGGCTGATGGCAGGCGGATCGATCCGCCGGTGTCCGTGCCAAGCGTTGCGTAGGCAAGCCCGGCGGTAACGGCAACGCCGGATCCGCTCGAAGAGGTTCCGGTCCAGTGCGCGGCGCCGAAGGGGTTGATGGGCGGCGCGATTGTCGGGTGGTGATCGGCATAGACGCCTTCGGTCGCCGTCAGCTTGCCGAGCATCACGGCGCCCGCAGTCCGCAGCCTGGTCGTGGCGGTCGATTCATGAGGCGGCTGCCAGTCGTTATATATCGAGCTGCCGAGACCTGTCTTGATGTCGGTCGTGTAGAAGACATCCTTCACGGCCATGGGGATGCCGTGCAGCGCGCCGCGCCAATGTCCGGCCTTGATCTCGGCATGGGCCTTTTCCGCCATCGTCATCGCCGTTTCAGGAGCGACGGTGACATAGGAATGAAGAGTGCCATCATGGGCTGCGATGCGCTCGAGCATCAATTCGGTGAGCGTAACAGGGGAGAGGGCGCCGCTGCGGATACGGTCCGACAAGGCGGTAAAGCTTTCGGCCCACAATCTGTCTTCCGTCATCTAGCCCATCTCCGCAGGCGGATATCATTCTCGTTATACATAAAGAAGCTTTAAAAATAATCAACGCAAAAATATTAGGCAGTTTTGGGTAGATTTCAGGCTGAATCGCCATTGTGGCGTAGGTGGCCTCTGGGTTTCCGGCCTCGATCCGGTATAAAATCCTTGATTCTGAGTTGGCATGTATATTGCTTTTACATTTCTGCATACTGAAACGGAGAGCGATCATGAGGGCATCTTTAAGAAGTAGCTTGCTTGCAGCGGCGGTTGCCGTCTTTGCCGGGGTGGTTTCCATAACGCAGGCCTCGGCGGCCGAGGCGGTGTCGATCCGCCTCAAATGGGTGGCCCAGGCGCAGTTTGCCGGCATTTATGTCGCCAAGGCCAAGGGCTTCTACAAGGAGGCCGGTATCGAGGCGACGATCAATCCGGGCGGTCCGAACATCAATGTCGAATCTCTCGTCGCCTCCGGCGCCGATACGTTTGGCATCGCCAGCGGGACGGAGGGCATGCTCTATGCGCGCGAAAACGGATTGCCGCTTGTCTGCATCGGCATGTCGCAGCAGATGACGCCGTTTGCCTACGTCACCTACAATGGCACCGGCATCAAATCGGTCAAGGACTTCAAGGGCAAGAAGGTCGCCACCTGGTTTACCGGCCCGCAATTTACGCTTTTCTCGGTGCTCGCGCATGAGGGGATCGCCAAGGATGACGTGCAGATCGTCTCCCAACCCTTCTCGATGCAGCCATTTATCGACCATCAGTATGATGTGGCGACGGTGACGCTTTACAATGAACTCAACACGCTGAAGGAGCAGGGCATCAATGACATCCGCCTGTTCCTCCCCGACGATTCCGGTGTGACGACGCAACAGGATGCCATCGTCACCTCGGAAAAGGTGATCAAGGAAAAGCCGGAGCTCGTGCAGGCGTTTCTGGCCGCGACGTTGAAGGGCTGGAAATACTCCTTCGAACACAAGGCCGAAGCGGTGGATATCGTGCTTGCCGCCGGTTCAGGTCTTGAGCGTAAACATCAGGAACTAATGCTGGACGAGATTGAACATGTGATGACAGCCAAGCTCGGCAAGACCGAAGGTCTCGGTGCCATCGATCTGGCCTCCATCGGCGCCGTGCAGGACAGCCTTCTCGAGTACAAGGCGCTCAAGGCCAAGGTGGACCTGAAGTCCGCCTTCGATACGTCCTTCTGGGACAAGGTCCCGGCGGCGGACAAGAAGCTCTGAACGCGCATAAAATGGAAAACGGGACGATGGATCAACCGATGATGCAAAGCCAGCCGGAAGCACTCCATCGTCCCGCGCAACTGCAACTCGTCAACGTCTGGAAACGCTTCGGGGAGGGCGAACGGCAAACCGTTGCCGTTCGCAATGTCGATCTTTCCATCGCGCCGGGCGAGTTCGTCACGCTGATCGGTCCGTCCGGTTGCGGCAAGTCCACGCTCTTCAACATGATTGCGGGCCTTTTGCCGCCGGATCCGGATGGATCGATCCTGCTGGCGGGCCGGCCGCAGATGGACGGTGCGTTGCTCGGCAAGATTTCCTTCATGCCGCAACGAGACCTGCTGTTTCCCTGGCGCACCGTGCTCGACAATGCCACGATCGCGCTGGAGGTCGAGGGCATGTCACGCAAGGCTGCGCGACAAAAGGCTGAAGCGTTGTTCCCCGATTTCGGATTGCAGGGCTTTGAAAAACACTATCCGCATCAGCTATCCGGCGGTATGCGCCAGCGGGTGGCCCTGATGCGTACATTCCTGTTCGAGCGCGATCTGATCCTGCTCGACGAACCGTTCGGGGCGCTCGATGCCTTGACGCGCAGCATGATGCAACGCTGGCTGCTGGACATATGGGCTCGCCACCGGCGCACGGTTCTGTTCATCACCCATGATATCGACGAAGCGATTTTTCTTGGCGATAAGGTCGTGGTCATGACGGCACGACCAGGCACGGTCCGTTGCGAGGTGAAGGTCGATTTGCCGCGCCCGCGTGATGCCTCCATCCTCACCGATCCGGAGTTCATGGAGATCAAACGGAAGCTGCTCGCGGTGGTCGAGGAGGAAAGCATGAAGAGCTTTGCAACGGCGGTAGCGCCATGAAGGTCCGGGTTGTCGCAAGCTCTCCGCTGACCGCGGTTTTGATAACCATGGGCATCTGGCTGATCGCCGTCCCGATGTTCAGGATCGAGCCGCGTTATTTGCCGGCATTGCAGGATGTCGTTGCCGATGGGATTTCGATCTGGCCCGATCTGGTTTCAGGCTTCGCGCGCACATTTTTGGAGACCTTGATCGGTTTCATGCTCGGTGCCACGCTCGGCATCATCTTCGGTATTGTCTTTGCCTATGTCCGGATCGCTGAACGCGCCTTCTTCCCCATCTTCGTTGCGTTGCAGACGGTTCCCGTCATCGCATTCGGGGCGATTGTCGTGATCTGGTTCGGTAACACCATCCTGTCGAAGATCGCGATCGCGCTTTACTTGTCCTTCTTCCCCGTGGCCGTCAATACCCTGCGCGGCCTGCAATCCGTTGACCCGCAGCGGGTGGCTCTCATGCGCAGCTTCGGAGCGACACAGACGCAGCAATTCCTCAAGCTGGCGCTGCCGACGGCGCTACCGACCATTATGGTCGGGCTCAAACTCGGCGTGTCCCTCGGTCTTGCAGGAGCGATTGTTGGCGAATGGTTCGGTGATACGGTCGGCCTCGGCGTCATGCTGCTGCAATCGCTTTATTTCGAGCAGGTGCCACGCATGTGGGTACTGATCATTGCCAGTGGTGTGCTCGGTACGGCGCTCTATGGCGTGCTTGCATTGCTGGAACGGAAATTCATCTGGTGGCGTCCTGAATGACCAAATTCAATAGCCTCGCCCCGGTCTTCATCGCGCTTGTCGGACTGCTTCTCGCCTGGCAGTTCGGCGCTTCGCTTCTTGATTTGCCGGCCTATATCCTGCCCCGTCCGCTCGATATCGTCATGGGCGGTGTCGAGAAGGCTCACCTCATTGGCGATGCGTTGTTCGTAACCCTCCTTGAGGCATTGCTCGGTTTCGCCATCGGTGCGGCAATCGGGTTGGGGCTGGCGATTGTAATGATCCTGCTTCCGCCGCTCGAACTCAGCCTGCTGCCGCTGGTGATCGCCATCAATTCCGTGCCGGCGGTCGCCTTTGTGCCGCTGGCATTGATCTGGTTTGGGCTGGGCATGGCCTCGAAAGTCGCGATGGCAGGGCTTGCGGTCAGTTTCGCGGTTCTGCTCAATGCGTTGGCGGGCCTGAAGCGTCCCGAGACGGCGGCTGTCGATCTGTTGCGCAGCTTCGGGGCGGGGCCGTTCGGCATCCTCTGGCGGTTGCGGCTACCGGCGGCGATGCCGCATTTGGTCACCGGCCTGCGCATCGGGCTTGCCCGCAGCACCATCGCTGTGATCGTCACTGAAATGCTCGGAGCCTATGCCGGCATCGGGCAGCTGATCTATCAATCAACGGCTCAGATCGACTATGTCACCGTATGGGCCGCCGTTTTCGCCGCGTCGCTGGGTAGCCTAATCCTTTATGGCGTCCTCGTCGCAATCGACCGCAAGCTAATATGGTGGAAATGACCATGGCATCGACTTCCCTGCCGCTATCCGAAGCGGAGCTTCGCGTCCAGCTAGCCGCCTGCTATCGCCTTATCGCGCATTTCGGCATGGACGATCTGATCTACAACCACATCTCGGTGCGGCTGCCAGGCCCGGAGCATCATTTCCTGATCAATCCCTACGGATTGCTGTTTTCGGAAATCAATGCCTCCTGCTTCGTCAAGATAGATCTGGATGGAAACAAGATCGGCAAAAGCGATCATCCGGTGAACCGGGCCGGCTTTGTCATCCATAGCGCGATCCATTCGGGCCGCGAGGATGCGATCTGTGTGCTTCATACTCATTCAGAAGCGGCGACCGCCATTTCGGCGCTGGAAGAGGGCCTGCTGCCGGTCAGCCAATTCGCGATGCGCTACATGGGGCATATGGGCCTGCATGATTATGAAGGTGTCGCCATCGACACCGACGAACGGCAGCGTCTAATCGACGATATCGGCCCGCATAACGTGCTGGTGCTGCGCAATCACGGCGTCTTGACGGTGGGGAGAACCATCCCCGAGGCCTTTATCCTCATGTATTATTTTGAGAAGGCGGCTCGCGTGCAACTGATGGCGCAGAGTGCTGCAAGTGCCGGGTCTCGCCTTGCCCTGCCTGAGGCAGAGGTCAGCGATAAGGCGGCCAGGCAATTCCACGATCACCATGGCGACATTCTCGCTCCCGGTTCCCGGGAGTGGCCCGCATTCATCCGGCTGCTCGACCGGATCGATCCATCCTATCGCGATTGATATGATCTGCTTATCTATGCGAAGTAGAGTCGGCGGGAACCGCTACGGATATGCACCCGTAGCGCAAGAGATCTCATTCTAAAGACGGGAAAAGTGGCATGACGGGGCAGGAGACCGGATCGGTTCTATTGGCGTCCGATAATGGCGACGTGCGCGCGGGTGGCGGGACGCTTTCCGACGAGTTGCGCAATCGTCTGGAGGAAATGATCGTCAGCGGTACGCTCAAGCCCGGCGAACGCCTTGACGAAGTGGAGCTCGCGGCCCGTTTCAAGGTCTCGCGGACGCCGGTCAGGGAGGCGCTGAAAGCATTGAGCGCGACCGGCCTCGTCGACATACGCGGACGGCAGGGCATCACGGTTGCAATCATTTCGATCCCGATCCTCCTGGAAATGTTCCAGATGATGGCAGTGCTCGAAGGCTTGTGCGCCAAGCTGGCGGCGCGCCGGGCGACGGTCCCCGAGAGGGCGGCGCTGCGCGAGATCCATGCAAGGCTGATCAATGCGCTTTCGGCTGGCGATCCGGACAATTTCTACGTCATCAATTCCGAGTTCCATGAACTGCTGTACGATGCGGCGCATACGCATTTTCTGGCGGGCCAGACCCGGGCGCTACGCCGCCGCGTGGCCGCCTATCGTCGCTACGTCACCTATCAGCCGGGCCGCATGGCCGCGACGATCGGCGAACATGAGCGCATCCTCGACGCTATCGAGCGTGCCGACGCCGAGACTGCCTTCAAGGCCGCCAGCGAGCATGTCAGTCTCCTTGGCGATGATATGGTGGATTTTATCGCGGCCTTGCCGGCCGCCTTTGTTCAGGAAGGCTGAAGAGGGTCCGTCAGCCGACGCCATGTTTTTCCAGAATGGTCATTGCGATCGAATTGAAGGCCGCCGGGCTTTCGAGCATCGGAAAGTGGCCTACGTCATTCATGATGTGCAGATCGAGACCGGCCAGATCGAGTTCGGTGCTGCTGCGAAGCATGGCAGAGTTGACTGTGGCGACCGGGACATCCAGAAGCGGCCAGCGCGTTTCTATGTCCCATTCCAGCAAGGATCTCAAAGCCGTCAGCGCGACGTTTCTGTCGCATTGCGTCATGATGCGAATGATGTCGGAGACGATGACCGGATCCGTTGCAGGTGCCGTGATGTTGCGCACCATTTTTGCCATCGTGGCTTCGAAATGCATTTCGAACTTCTGAACCCGCAACTCGATCTCGTCGGCGGGACGGCGCTGGTAAAATGCCGCATCGGTGAAAGTGTCGACGCCGAGGACGAACTTGCATCGTCCGGCAAGAAGCAGGCCTGCCTCTATTGCGACGGGACCGCCCATGGAATGGCCCATCAGGGTCAGCTCCCTCGCATCGAGCACGTCGGCCACGTCGACAACGTTTTCCGCAAACCTGGCGATACCGATCTGCCGCGTCTCTACCGGAGGCGCCGAAAGACCGTGACCTTCCAGATCAAGCGTCACGACCCGGAAACGGCTGGCCAACTGCGATATTTGGAAGCGCCAAAAGACGTCACTACAGCACCAGCCATGAAGCAGGAATAGAAACGGTCCATTTTCTCCATGCACTTTGAAATTGTGAATGGGCATCCAGCAGCGACCCCACTTGCATCGATAGAAACAGGCTACCCGACGTCCCTATTGGCACGGGATCCGATATCTTTTTACACTATAATTTCTAGCCTGCTCATTGCTTGTTCTCTGAAGGCACATAAAGCCTAAACTGGAATCCGAAATGACCGGTCGGCGGTTCGAAGCCCATCAAGACCAGCATGGGCGGAGTTCGGTTAGCGCAGCCGAACTGTGCAGGTGAGGTGTCGAAACGGCCGAGGACGAGAATTCCGGAGATGATGGCAGTCCCCTGGTCATATCCAACCCGCATTCGCCCGATCTCATGGCTCCCCTGCGGGCCGCGACACCCAACCGCGTTGCCCCGGACGAGACGAGCTCTCGCGGATAACGAGTTCGCCCGGCAGGAGGGTCAAGGTTGGAGGGGGCAGGGGCGCATCCGTCTCCATGAGCGCGACCAGGCGTTCGACAGCTGCCTTGGCCAGTGTCGCGCCGTCGTTGCGGACGCTGGTGAGGGTCGTGTTGGAGAACTCCCCGAACTCGATGTTGTCATAGCCCACGATGGACAGCTCTTCGGGAACGGACACGCCATTGACTTTCGCCCAATGCATGGCCCCAAGCGCGAACATATCGGATGTCCCAAACAGGGCCGTCAGCCCGAGATTGCGCTCGGCCAACACAGCCATCCCTTCATATCCTGCCGCGATGCTGAAGCCGTTAGGTTCGTAGATCTGGCGGTCGTCGAGAGGAAGGCCATGCACATGATGCGCATGCCGGAAACCCGCTATTTTTAGCGGTTTCTCGTTGATTGGCCCAAGCGCGCCAATCCTTGTATGGCCAAGCGCGATCAGGTGGGTCGTTGCGTCGTAAGAGGCCTGAAATTCATCGACGCCGACGGCATCCAGCCCCGTGTCCCGGGCACCGACCAGCATGACGATCGGGAAATTCCGCTCTCGCAGCCGGTGCAAATGGCTAAGTTTGGTATGGTCCACCGGATAGATCAGCAGTCCGTCGACCATGTGCCGCCGAAACATCTCGATCGCGGCGGTTTCCTGTTGCGGCGTGCTGCTGCTTGCAAAGAGCACGCTATAGCCGCGATCCGACATTTCCCGCTGCAAGGCGGTGGCAACCGCCGTCGGCTGAGGGTTGGTCAGATACTCGACCAACATGCCCACCGTGTTGCTGCGTTTCAGGACGAGCGACTTGGCCGAATTGTTCGGAACATAGTCCAGCGCCTCGGCCGCCTTGATGATCGTGTCGCGGGCCGCCTGGGATATCCGCGTGCTGCCGCGCAAGGCCAGGGAAACGGTATTGGTGCCGTATCCGGTCTTTGCAGCGATATCCGCCAAAGTCGATTTCCGCTGCCGCGTCAAATGAGTTCTCCGTCCCGGCATGTCAGCCTCTCAGATGGGCATACAGCACAATAAATCACTTGCAAAGGTAATGTAGTAGCGTTACTACGCAAAAATGACGTAACCTTACTACATCTGATGAAAACCAATGGCGTCCCATTGAGGAGTGGCGCGCCAGGAGGTTGTTGAGAAGAGGTTGGCGTCAATTGCCTTACCGCCGTCGCCAGGAGGTAGATCGCGGAAGTCTTGCAACCTTGGAGGAGGAAAACGGAATGTTTCACGGCAAGAATGCTGCTTTCGGCGGTCTGGTCGCGCTGTTGCTGACGACGTCGGCGCAGGCGCAGGACCTGAGTGTCGAGGTCTATACCAATTGGGTGTCGGGCGGTGAGTCGGTCGCCCTGAATGCCATCGCATCGGCTTTCGAGGCCAAGGGCGGGACTTGGATCGACGACGCCGTTCCGGGCGATTCGATTGCCCCGGCGGTGACGCGCATTGTCGCGGGGGATCCCATGGGTGCCGCAAAGTTCGCTACAGGCAGCGATCTGGACGAACTCTACAAAGCGGGTTTGCTTTCTGACATTGATTCCGTTGCTGCCGAGCAGAAGTGGAAAGAGCGGCTCCCCGATTTCGTCTGGAACGCGATCACCCGCGATGGCCACGTCTATGCCGTGCCGATCAACGCGCAATCTGAAGTCTGGTTGTGGTATTCGAAGGCGGTCTTCAAGAAGGTAGGCATCGAAGAACCCAAGACCTATGACGAACTTTTCGCCGCAATGGACAAGATCAAGGCGGCGGGCGTCATTCCTCTGGCCGTCGGCGGCCAGGACTGGCAGTTGGCGATCCTCTTCAACAAGGTTCTGGCTGGTGTAGCGCCGGATGTCTACCGGCAGTTACAGACAGATGATTACGAGACCGCGATCAAGTCAGACGGCTTCAAAAAGGCGGCGGAAATTTTCGGGCGCCTGAGACATTATGACGACGAAGGCAGCCCCGGGCGTCAGTGGAACGTCGCGGTCAACATGGTCGCCACGGGTCGAGCCGCTATGATGGTGATGGGCGATTGGGCCAAGGGCGAGTTCTCGGCGGCGGGGCAGAAGGCGGGTGTGGACTACGGCTGCATGCTTGGACCGCAGAACGACGCGGTGATCCTGTCGGGCGATGCCTTCGTCTTCCCGAAAAAAGAGTCACAGCGGCCTGGTCAGATCCTCCTCGCCTCAGTGATGCTCGATCAGGCGACCCAGGTGGCTTTCAATGAAGCCAAGGGTTCGATGCCGAGCATCCTGGACGCCGATGTGAGCCAGATGGATGAGTGCACTCAAAAGGCCATGGCCGTGCTCCAGGACCCGGCCAAGCGCCTTCCTGCCCATCCCTACATTCTCTCCGCCGACCGTCGGAAGGGCATGCAGAACGTCATCTCGCAATATTGGAGTGATGAAGCAGCAGGGCCGGATAGTCTGATCGATGCGATGCTCAAGACGTTCCAGTCCACGAACTAGACCGCGGCCGGTTCATGCCGGCGGGTTTGTTCCCGACCCGTCGGTACCCCCTTCTCGCTCCACTCTCGACGGCTTGCCCAGATGGAACATGCCATGGCCCTGCCTGTAACACTCCGTAGACTTCCCGCCGTCATTGCCATGACACCGACAATCTTCTTTGTCGTCGTTGTGCTTTGCTTCGGCCTCTTGTGGACGGTCTGGACCTCCTTCACGTCGTCCAAACTGCTTCCAAGCAATGATTTCGCCGGCCTTGAGCAATATGTCAGATTGTTCGGGTCCGACCTCTGGCAGGTGGCCGTCGTCAATGTCGCGGTCTTCGGCATTCTGTTCATCGGCGGCTGTCTGGCGCTTGGCTATGTGCTTGCGGTCCTCCTGGATCAAAACATCCGCTTCGAAGATGGCTTTCGCACGATCTTCCTGATGTCGGCCTCGCTGAGTTTCGTGGTGACTGGGATCGTCTGGCAATGGCTGTTCGACCCGACATTCGGGATCCAGGCGGCCGTTCGCAATTGGGGCTTTTCCGACTTCAGGTTTGACTGGCTGGCACGCAAGGAGACCGCCATTTATGCGCTGGTCGGTGCTGGCGTGTGGCAAGCGACCGGCCTTGGAATGATCATCATGCTCGCCGGGCTGCGGGGCGTGGATCAGGACATCTGGAATGCAACGCGGGTCGATGGCGTCGCCAGATGGCGGGTCTATGTCTATGTCATTCCCGCAATGATCCGTCCGATGATCGCGACTGCGGCGGTGCTTCTGTCGCTGACCGCAATCAAGATCTACGACCTCGTCGTCGTCATGACGGGAGGCGGGCCGGGCATCTCGACTGAAGTTCCCGCCAAATACGTCATGGACATGCTGTTCCAGCGATCCAACCTCGGCCAGGCGACGGCAGCCGCAACCATAATGCTGCTGGCCATCTCGCTCTTGGTGGGCCTGCCATGGGTCATCATCCGACTTCGCCAATCGCGCTCTTTAGGGGGAGGTCAAGAATGAATCGCGCCGTTGTTCCAGAGGGCCCCAAGCCCCGGAAAATCTCTGCGTCCCGCATTGCGATCTACGTCTTCCTCGTTGTGTCGGCGGCGTTCTTTCTCCTGCCTGTCTATGTGATGATCATCACCTCGCTGAAGCCGATGGCAGAGATCCGGACCGGCAATCTCTTTGCCTTTCCAAAGGAGATCACATTCGATGCCTGGGCCAAGGCCTGGTCGAGCGCTTGCACCGGGCGGGTTTGCAAGGGGATCAGCCCCGGCATGCTCAATTCTTTCAAGATCGCCATTCCAGGCACACTCTTTCCGGTGATCCTCGGAGCGATCAACGGTTATGCCCTGTCCTTCTGGCGGTTCCGCGGGGCAAATCTGGTGTTCGTGATGTTGCTGGTGAGCACCTTCGTGCCGATCCAGGTGTTCATATTCCCGCTAGTGCGCATGATGACGGCGACCGGCCTCTTCGGCACCCTGCCTGGGATCGTCCTGATCCACACAGGGTTCACACTACCGATTACCACGCTTCTCTTTCGCAACTTCTATGCTGCGGTTCCCGAAGAGATGTTCAGCGCGGCGCGCATCGACGGTGGAGGGTTCTGGTCGATCTTCGGCTACGTCCTCCTGCCTATTTCCACGCCGATCGTCATCGTTGCAGTCATCCTGCAATTCACCGGCTCGTGGAACGACTATCTCTTCGGCCTGATTTTCGCGGGGCGAGGGAACCAGCCCATGACGGTGCTGCTCACCTCTATCGTCACCAGTCAATACGGCGAGAAGGAATACAACGTGAATATGGCAGCCACGATGCTCGCCGCCATGGTGCCACTCCTGGTCTATTTCGCCTCGGGCCGATGGTTCGTCCGTGGAATTTCAGATGGCGCGCTGAAGGGGTAAGACATGGAAAATGCTTTGAAAAAAGAAAAAGCCAAGGGTGTCTCTGTCCGCAAGGTCCGCGTCTCCTACGGGGCGGTTCACGTGATCCGCGAGCTGGACTTCGAGGTCGCGCCAGGGGAGTTCGTCGTTCTTCTGGGTGGCTCGGGCTGCGGCAAGTCCACGCTGCTTAGCGTCATCGCGGGGCTTCGGGATGTCTCTGGCGGGCAGATCTGGATCGGCGACGAAAACGTCACCTGGCACGAGCCCAAGGATCGCGACATCGGCATGGTGTTTCAATCCTACGCGCTTTATCCGCAAATGACGGTGCGCGGGAACCTGTCTTTCGGCCTGCGCATGACTGGGGCCGACAAGGCGGTGATCGACAAGCGGGTGACTGAAGCGGCCGAGATCCTGCAACTGACAGCACTCCTGGAACGCAAGCCGCGCCAGCTTTCAGGCGGCCAGCGGCAGCGGGTCGCGATCGGACGCGCGTTGGTGCGGCACGCCGGCGTCTTCCTCTTTGACGAACCCCTTTCCAACCTCGATGCAAAGCTGCGCACCGAGTTGCGCGGGGAACTGAAGCGGCTCCACAAGCAATTGGGCACGACGATGATTTTCGTGACCCATGACCAGATCGAGGCACTGACCCTTGCGGACCGCATCGCCGTGATGGAAGGCGGCGTGATCCGTCAGATCGGTACGCCAAAGGAAATCTACCGGCATCCGCAAAACCGCTTCGTGGCGGGCTTCATCGGTTCTCCCGGCATGAACTTCTTTGATGGCGAGGTGCAGGTGCAAGGCGAAGAGGCAAGGTTTGTCGGGCGCGGGTTCGAACTGACCCTGAACGGCTACGAGTTTGCAACGGCGACGCCCGTGTGCGGCAAGGCCGTACTGGGGCTGCGGCCCGAGCATGTCGGAACGCGCCTTACTGGCCAGTCACCCTTCCAGGCATCCAGTCCCATCGTCTCGGTCGAGCCCATGGGCGCAGAAACACTCCTCTGGGGGCGTCTTGGCGAGGATCCCCTCTCGATCCGGGTCGACACGCTTCAAGGCTTCGACGAGGCCTCCAGCATCGCGTTTGAAATCGATCCGGCGCTGGTCTCGGTTTTCGATGCGGCAACCGGCCAGCGGCTCTGACTGCCCAGAACTCAATTCACACTCCCCCGAAAGGATAGTGCAGATGACTTACACGGACGAAAATGGCTTTGTTTCACTTTTCGATGGCAAGACGCTGAACGGCTGGTTTGCCACGCCGAGGACATATGGCGAGATGTGGCCGGGTGGCCCCACGGTGCAGGAAGCCCATCCCGATCTCTTCTCGGCGGACTATGACGAGCAGACCGCAAAGCACCCGGCGGTGTGGACGGTGGAAGACGGTGCGATCGTCGGTCGGCAGGACAGCCCCGGCAGCGGCTGGGGCGGCTATCTGGTCACCGAAAAGACCTATGGCGATTTCGAACTGACCTTCGAGGCCAAGCCCGACTGGCCTGCCGATACCGGGATCATGCTGCGCAAGAAGCCGCATACGTTCCACGGTTTCCAGGTGCTTCTGGATCATCGGCAATCCGGTTCGATCGGCGGCTTTTATGGCAATGGCATCAGCGGCTTCCACGCCGTGCCCTTCGCGCTCGATGTGGTGCTCGACGTGGACGGAAAACCCGTCGGCCTGCGTGAGGACGACCCGAAGACCTCGATCGAGCCCTTCACCCAGGCCAAGCGTGATCTCTTGACCGAGGGCTGCTCCATCGAGGACTTTCTCGCGGCATGGAAGTTTGGTGAGTGGAACGCCTTCCGCGTCCGCATCGTCGGGGCCAAACCTCAGGCTTCGGTGTGGATCAACGGTATGCTGATCGCCTCCATCGATCTCGCCACGATGACGTTTCCGAACTACGACGCCGATGCCGTGGCTGACTTCCTTGGCCCTAAGGGGCACATCGCCTTTGAGGTGCATGACAACGACAAGAGGCTCGGCGAGGGGCGATGGGGCCGCACAGCCGCCTGCCGCTGGCGTAACATCCGTATCAAGGAGCTTTGAGCCATGCCCGAAACTCCTGACATCCGCTGGGGCATCATCGGCCCCGGATGGATCGCCGAGTTGTTCGCCGAGGATCTGGCCCGTACCCCGGGTGCGCGTTGCGTGGCGGTTGCCTCGCGCGACATCGGCAGGGCCAAGGCCTTTGCCGAACGCCACGGCATCGCCACGGCCTATGGCGACTATGCCGCCATCGCCGCCGATCCGCAGGTGGACATCGTCTATATCGCCACGCCGCACAGCCACCATCACGCCCATGCGCGGATGATGCTGGAAGGCGGCAAGCCGGTGCTCGTCGAAAAGCCCTTTGCGATGAACGCAACGGAAGCTGCCGACATCGTCGCGCTTGCGCGGGCGCGCCGCCTGTTCGCGATGGATGCGATGTGGACGCTCTGCAACCCGCTCTTTCGTCGGTTGGCGGGCGTCATCGCGGCAGGAGACATCGGCACGCCGCGCGCCTTCGCGGCCCTGATCGGGCCGATGGGCGCGACCAAGGGGCATCGGATCGAAGACCCCGATCTGGGTGGCAGCTTCACATTGGAGTGCATGGTCTACCCGATGAACATCCTGGCCGGACTTGCCCCGAACCTGTTGGTGGATGCGCGGGTGACCGCCTCGGCTCTACTTACCGAGCGCGGTGTCGACAGCGGCTCGGCGATCCAGCTGGCGAACGCGGATGGCCATGCCACGATGTCGGGTGGTTTCGTCCTGGGCGCGAAAGGCGGCGGGTCGTCGAGTTTCCAGCTGATTGGCGACGAGGGCTGGCTTGCGGTCACCGACAACCTCTTCAACCCCGGTCGCGCCCTGATCAGCGCCCGCGGCCGCGAGATGGAGGAGGTGACCGAGCCCTCCAGCACTGAGCGCTACCGCTTCGAAATCGAAGAGGCCGGCCGCTGCCTGCGCGCGGGAAAGCGCGAAAGCGAACTGGTGTCGCATGACTTGACGCTAGCGGTGATGCAGCTTCTGGATCAGGCAATGATCCAAACCAGAGGAGGAATCCTTCCATGAAAATCCCACCACGTGAGCTGGCAAGAGGTCAGCGCTGCCAGGTCTGGGTTCACGACACCGCCAGCGGCGAGAACCGCATGATACTGGAGACGACGGACCTACTGCTGGAGGCGCCCAACTGGACCCTTCAGGGTGACGCGCTGATCCTGAACGGCGGAGGAATGCTCTGGCGCTTGCCGATTGAAGACCCGAACCTGCAGGTGATCGACTTGCAGGGCGTGCCGCCCTTGAACAACGATCATGTACTGGATCCGGACGGGGCGCATATTTTCGTGTCAGCCTACGACGACTGGCAGCTATACCGCGCGCCGCTTACGGGCGGGGTGGCGGTTCAGGTCTCCGGCAGGCAAGGCCCTGACGGACTTCTGCACTTTCTCCACGGAGTTTCGCCTGACGGGCGGCAGCTTGCCTTTGTCGGCGTACAGGCACAGATCACCGACGGCAGCTTCACCTTCGTATCGGCCGAGATTTGCACCCTCGGGTCTGATGGACACGGGTTTCGTCAGATCACCTCGGGCGGCGCACCGGCTGACGGGCCGGAATACAGCCCCGATGGCGCCTGGATCTATTTCAACACCGAAGCCTTTTCGGGCCACGCTCAGATCGCACGCATGCGGCCCGACGGGTCGGAGATCGAAAGACTGACCGATACGCCCACGGTCGACTGGTTCCCGCATTTATCCCCCGATGGTCGGCTTGCGGCCTTTATAGCCTATCCGGCCGAGACGAAAGGACATCCGGCCGATCTTTGGGTCGAGCTGAAACTGGTGCGTGACGGCGATTGGCCGGGTGCAGTGACCGTCGCCCGTCTCTTCGGCGGTCAGGGCACCATCAACGTCAACAGCTGGTCGCCCGACAGCACGCGATTTGCGTTCGTTGCCTACCCGATGGACTGAGTTCACTTCGGGCCGCGCGCAATGCCAGCATGGCCCGACCTTCACGAAAAGACCCAGGAGACCCCAGATGAGCTACACGCTCGACACGCTTGCCCAGGAACTAAAGGACCTGCAACTTGCGACATTCGACTATGATTTCGCCTGGAAACTTGGCTGTATTATGCAGGCGCAGGCGGCGGCCCGATCATTGCCGGCAGCGATTACCGTGGCGCATGGCACCGATGTGGTGTTCGCCCTGCTGATGCCGGGCGCCACCCCGGACAATACGGACTGGGCGACCCGAAAGCGTTCCGTTGCCCATCGATTTCATCGCAGTTCCCTGGCCATGCGGATGGAATCTGAACAAGGTGGGTATGATTTCAACAGTCGTTTTCGATTGCCGGAATCCGACTTCGTGGCCAGCGGGGGCGGGTTTCCCCTGATGTTGCGCGGCGGGACACTGATCGGAACGGTGGGCGTCAGCGGGCTTCCCGACCTGGAAGATCATCTGCTTGTGACAAATGCGCTGCGGGAGCTGTTGATCTTGGATCATTGAGCGGTTTTGGGTCAAGACCCATGCCGGTCGCCGAAGCAAACTGGGACGTGATCCTCTTCATCTGTAAGCGTAAGAAACACCCCAACAGGGTTCGAAACCATTCAAAGGAGAAGGCAATTGGCCAAAACAATACGGTGGGGAATACTGGCGACAGGCTGGATTGCCGATCTGTTCGTCAAGGACCTGATCCAGACGGGTCATTCGGTTGCGGCCGTGGGATCCCGTGCACAGGAAAGTGCGGATCGCTTTGCAAAGGCTTTTGGTATCGCAACGGCGCATGGCAGTTATGAAGCGCTGGTGGCGGACCCCAATGTCGATATCATCTACATTGCAACCCCGCATCCCCAGCATGTCACCGCGGCGAAGCTTGCGCTCGATGCTGGCAAGCACATCCTCGTCGAGAAGCCCTTCACTCTCAATGCCAGGGAAGCCGCCGAAATTGTCGACCTGGCCCGCGCCAAAGGTCTGGTCGTGCTCGAGGCGATGTGGACACGTTTTCTTCCGCACATGCGCCGCATCCGTGAGATCATTGCCGCCGGCACGGTCGGAGAGGTCCGTTCCATCACCGCCGATCATCGCCAGAAGCTGCCAGATGATCCGAAGCATCGTCTGAACGCCTTGGAACTTGGCGGCGGCGCTTTGCTGGATCTGGGCATCTATCCCATCTCGTTCGTCTGGGACATTATGGGCAAACCTGTGTCCATCAAGGCGACAGCGACTTTTCGCGGCACCGGGGCAGACGCACAGGTTGCGACGCTGTTTCACTATGCATCGGGCGCAATCGCCACCACCCTGTCCTCAAGCGACAGCGCAGGGCCAAATCGGGCGAGTGTGGTTGGGACGAAAGGGCGGATCGAGATCGATCGTGTTTGGTATTCGCCAACCACATTCCGGGTGTATGATAATGAAAACAACGTTCTTGAGACTTTCGACGGTTCAGTTGAAGGCCGCGGCATGCAGTTTCAAGCGCAAGAGGCAGAGCGGCTGATCACTGGCGGGCTGATCGCGGGCCAAATCATGCCACCCTCGCAATCCGTCGACATCATGACCACATTGGACGAGGTGCGCAGACAGATCGGACTGCAGTACCCTGGCGAGCACTGAAATGCCCTTGTATCGCCGCGCCGCCTGTTCGATCCCCATCAGGGCGAGCGAGTGAACATCATCTCCGCTATTCGAGAGCGTCGCGGCGGCGGCACGAAGCAGGCACCGCTCATCGGCCTGCGGTGTGAAAAGTGCCGCCACCGTGCAATCAACCATCACTCAAGTCGAAACGCCTTCCGATGAGCTAGTCGCACTTGAGGAAGAAAACCGATGGTTGAAGGGCTTGATGACAGAATATGCAGCTTCGAAAGATGCTTGAGCGTCTGGCGGTATTTGAGTTCTCTTCCAAATCGATCGTCTTGCATTGATGCGCATCAAAGACGGCTCTGGTTGGAGCAATAGCCGACCATTCCGGCTTGGATTTGGCCATCTGCCACAAGAGCGTCTCGGGCCTGCATTGTCTGCGTCATCCTCTGCCTTGGATCTGTTGGAAAACACCGTTCGCCATTAGGTGCGAAAAGGTTAGGCCACTTCGAGATTCTTAAGGTAGAGCGAAAGCAATTGCGTCTGTGAGGAGATGCCGAGCTTACGGTAGACATTGCGCCGATGGACTTTGACGGTCCCCGTCGAAATGTTCAGCCTCATGCCGATCGACTCAGAAGAGTGGCCTTGCAGGACCAGATCGACGATCGCCGTTTCCCGGCTCGTCAGATTGAGATTACGCCAGACAGTATCGGCTGGTTGCAGCAAGTTTCCGGAGGTACTGCGCTTGCGACCATTGCGCGTCCTGGAGTTCAGTTGCGCGTCGAAGCGTGGCGCAAGGCCGGACCAGTAATGTCGCACCATGCTTGCGATCAACGGCTCGACCATTTTCAATAGCGCGAATTCCGTCGCAGGGAAGGGACCTGTTTCCTCCCGTCGCATCAGCGACAGCACGATGGTGATGTTGTCATCGGCAGCGACGAAGAAGCCGATCTCCTCTGCCAGCCCGGTCTGGACGTAGTATGTGCGATAATATTCGCTGGAGAAGAAGCGGTCAGGCGCTAGCTCCCGCATGCGAAAGGCGCCGGCGCGGCGCTCGCGGGCTGTTTGGTAAAATGGGTCGAGGAGGTAGGGGCCCGCCTGATAGAGCGTGACGAAGATGATGTGTTCCTTCTGGTTGAAGGTGCTGTAGAGGTCGATTGGCCGTTCCTTACCGCGATACGCGAAAACGACGACATGGTCGAAGCGCACCAGTGACGCCATCATCTTGGAGAAGGTCTCGCCGAATTCGCTGTCGGTCATTGTCGGTCGGCCGACCGTCGCATTGAAGGCTCGAAATAGCGCCTCCAAATCCGTGCCCATATGACGAAACCTCCTTGTTGCCCCACGCGGAAATCAGCGCGCCTCTATATATACCTTCCATGAAGCTAGATGGGCTGAAATACCTCTTTCGGGGTATATACCGTGAGGGAGGCTAGGCTTAGTCTTTTCTCAACGACGGTGGCAAAAGGCAGCGCTAGACTGCCCAATCCTAACCAACCGCAGGGAACAGACGTGGCATCCGCTTCGACGAACGATATCGAATTCCGTTCGGTCACAAAGAATTATGGCGACGTGACCGCTGTAACGGACATCAACCTCAATGTGCCGAAGGGTGCCTTTCTGGCACTGCTTGGCCCTTCCGGCTGTGGCAAGACGACATGTCTGCGCATGATCGGCGGCTTCGAGCAGCCGAGCGAAGGCGCGGTGCTGATCAACGGACGCGAGATGAACGGCGTGCCTGCCTATCGTCGTCCAGTCAACATGGTGTTCCAGCACTATGCGCTGTTCCCGCATTTCAATGTGGAGCAAAACGTCGCCTATGGGCTGAAGCAGATGCGACCAAGGATCGCCTCTGCCGAGATCGGTCGCCGGGTCATGGAAGCGCTGGAGATGGTTCGTCTCGGCGGCTTTTCTAAGCGCCGCATCCATGAAATGTCCGGTGGCCAGCAGCAGCGCGTGGCACTGGCACGGGCCATCGTTAACCGTCCGTCCGTTTTGCTTCTCGACGAGCCGCTGGCAGCACTCGACAAGAAGCTGCGCTCGGCCATGCAAATAGAGTTGCAGACATTGCAGCGTGAGCTCGGCATCACCTTCGTCCTCGTCACCCACGACCAGGAGGAGGCACTTTCGATGGCTGATGTCGTTTGTGTCATGAGTGCTGGGCGCATTCGCCAGTTGGGGTCGCCACAGGAGGTCTACGACCGTCCGGCAGATCTCTTCGTTGCAGATTTCGTCGGTAAAACAAACCGTGTCAGCGCAATGATGGAAGCCGATGGAGCGACGCTCCGGCTTGCAGACGGCTCTGCGATTGCAGCGAGCGCAAGGCAGCAGGTTTCGCCGGGAGAGACGATCGTCGCGATCCGTCCGGAGGCGATCCGGCTGACGCGAGTAGAGGCGCGCGAAGCCCCGGCCTTCAAGGGGACCGTTACGCACCGCATCTTCCTTGGCTCATCCGCTGAATATGCGGTGACGGTTCCAGGGCTCGGCGATTTCCTGGTTACCGCCGACCGGCGCGGCATGAACGAGGGCGACTTGGTCGAGCCGGGCGAGGTGGTCTTCCTCGACTTCGATCCGGCCGCGGCACATGTCTTTTCCGTATCGAGTGCAGCATAAAATCAAAACAAGGGAACAGCATCATGAGCAAGGACTACGAGGATAATCTCCCCATTTCCGCCAAAGGCTTCATGGACGAATTCATGCGCCTGAAGCGCGGCTCCGTTAATCGTCGCCATTTCCTCGGCATTACCGGCCTCGGTCTTGCGGCGGCGGTGATGTCTCGCTTCCCGGGCGCTGTGACGACACCCGCTTATGCGGCGGGGGAGCTCGGCACGCAGATGTCGATCGCAACTTGGCCGAACTACCACGATCCGGCGACCTTCGAGAATTTCAAGGCGGCAACAGGCGTTGCTGTCGAGGTCAACGTCTTCGGCTCCAATGAGGAAATGCTAGCGAAACTGCAGGCTGGCGCTTCTGGTTGGTCCCTATTTGTTCCAACCAACTATACGATCTCCACCCACCACAAGCTCGGCCTGATTGAGGAGCTGGATTTATCGAAGATACCGAACTTCAGCCAGGCGACCGAAAACCCGCGCTTCACCAAGGAAGGCCAGATCGAGGGCAAGACCTATGCCGTGCCAAAAAACTGGGGCACGACGGGCTTTTCCGTGAATACCTCGAAGATCAAGACGAAGCTGTCGAGCTGGAAGGATTTCTTCGAGATTGCCCAGACCGAGGCCGACGGCCGCGCCATGGTGCACGACTATCAACTGACAACGATCGGCAGTGCGCTGGTTTCACTCGGCTACGATTTCAACTCAATCAAGGCCGACGAGCTTGCCAAGGCCGAGGAGCTGCTGATCAAGGTCAAGCCGCACCTCTTTGCCATCAACAGCGACTATCAACCGGCAATGCGCGCCACCGATGCATGGATGACGATGTGCTGGACGAATGACGGCGCGCAGCTCAACCGCGATATCCCTGAAATCGCCTATGTACTTGGTACGGACGGTGGTGAGATCTGGACCGACTATTACGCGATCCCGAAGGATGCGCCAAACAAGGCTGCGGGCTACGCGCTGCTGAACTATCTGATGGATCCCGCGAATGCCGTGAAGGAACACATTGCCAACGGCGCGCCGACGACAGACAGCCGCGTCATCTCGATGTTGCCGAAAGAGATCACGTCCAACAAGATCGTCTATCCTGACGAGGCGGCGCTGACCCCGCTCGAATTCGGTGCCGCAGTGACGCTGACGGATCCGGGCCGTGCTGAGCTGATGGCCCGCTTCAAGTCGGCCTAACCGCGGATTATTGGTCCCTTACCTCTCCCCGTTCTGACGGGGAGAGGTACCTGCATCATATGACGTTGATATTGGAGCCGCCTGTGAAGCATGTCCCTCCGCCCCACATGCGGGGAGAAGATGCGGGCAGGCGGATGACGGGTGGTCCGTATCGTGAATGAGACACCAAGAGAATGACCCTGACACCGGATACCAGAAAACGCCTGATAACCGCTGCGCTCGTTGCGCCGGCGAGCGCCTGGCTGTTCGTGTTCCTGGTGCTGCCGTTCATCGCCATCGTCGTCTTTGCCTTTGGCGAGCGGGCGCCGGAGGGCGGCTATCAGGCGGCATTCACTTTCGCGCAGTTCGCCAATCTTGGTTCGCGCGCGGCAGCCTTCAAAAATACGCTCGTTCTGGCACCGATCGGCGCATTTGCGTGTCTGCTGGTCGCCTATCCCGTCGCCTATTATCTCGCAGTTAAGGCAAGTCCGAAACACCGATTGCTGCTCGTTTCCCTCGTCGTCGTGCCTTTCTGGACCAGCCTGCTCGTGCGCACCTACGCCTGGATGTATATTCTCGGGGCACGAGGCATTCCGCATCTGCTGGAATTCGTCGGGATCGAGAACGTTCGGCTGCTCAATACGCCGGGCGCCGTGTTGCTCGGCATCGTCTATGGCTACCTGCCGCTGATGATCATGCCGATCTACGTCAGTCTCGAGAAGCTAGACCGCAGGCTTTTAGAGGCCTCCGCCGATCTCGGCGCAAAACCGCTCTCGACCTTCTTCGGCATTACGCTACCGCTGTCGCTGCCGGGCGTCATGACCGGCGTTGCACTCGTCACCATCCTGCTGCTCGGTGAATACCTGATCCCCCAGCTGCTTGGTGGCGGCAAGGTCTTCTTCATCGGCAACGCGCTGGTCGATCTCTTCCTGCAATCGCGCAACTGGCCGTTCGGCTCAGCGATTGCCGTAACCCTCGTTGTCGTCGTTGTTATCGTGCTTCTCGTCGCCATGCGCATTGCCTGGCGTGTCGCGGGCACACGTCAGGTGGATCTCGTCTGATGCGCGGGCTTGTTACTGCAGTCTATCTGTTTCTCTACACGCCAATCGCACTGGTCGTGCTTTTCTCCTTCAACGCGGGCCGGAATGCCTCCGACTTCACCGGCTTCTCGACGCAATGGTATGGAAAGGCGCTCTCGAACACCTTCCTCATGGAAGCCCTGCAGAACAGCCTGATTATCGCCTTCATCAGCGCGAGCCTTGCCGCGCTTTTCGGCACGATGGCTGCGATCGGTATGGAACGACTGGGTGCTAAGACGCGGGCCGTGTTCGACGGATTGTTCGCAGCCGCGATTGTTGTTCCCGGCGTCGTTATCGGGATTGCGACGCTGGTGGCGCTCGTCGAGGTTTTCGGCGTCCTCAACCCGCTATTGGCGGCCGTCTGGCCCGGCGTGCAACCACCGAAGCTTTCCCTGGGCTACGGTTCGATCATCGCGGCACACGGGCTTTTCACCATGGCGCTGGTGACGATGATCGTGAAGGCGCGCATTGCCAGTCTCGGGCGCGATATCGTCGAGGCATCGAGCGATCTCTATGCCACACCGTTCACGACCTTCCGCCAGATTGTGCTGCCGCAGATCCTGCCGTCGATCCTGGCCAGCTTCCTGCTTGCCTTCACCTTCTCCTTCGATGATTTCATCATAGCCTTCTTCGTCGCGGGGTCGAACACGACGCTGCCGATCTATGTCTTCGCTTCGATCCGCCGCGGCGTGACGCCTGAAATCAATGCGATCGCCACGATGGTGCTCGTTGCATCGATAGGCTTGATCCTCATCGCGCGATTCCTGATGCGCGAAAAGACAACAACAAACTGAACGGGAAACGCCATGATCCTCAAGAAGCGGGTTGCAATCGTCACGGGAGCAGGCTCCGGCATCGGACAGGCCGGAGCGCTGATCATGGCGAAAGAAGGCGCTCATGTCGTCGTCGCGGATATCGGTTTCGTTAATGCCAGCGAGACCGTTAGCCTGATTCATGCCGCGGGCGGCAGCGCGGAACGCCTGGTTCTCGACGTAACCGATGACAATGCCTTGGAGGCAGGGATTGCGGCTGTCGCGGACCGTCATGGACGGATCGACATTCTCCACAATCATGCCGGTGCACAGGTTGCGGGCGACCTGGAGCAGGTATCGATCGAGGGCTTCGATAAGTCATGGAGCCTCAATGTGCGGGCGCATTTCATGGCTTCGCGGTTCGTCATGCCAATCATGAAGAAAGCGGGCAAGGGCGTGATCCTCAACACATCGTCTTCATCGGGTGTTCTCTACGATCGCGAAATGATCGCCTATACGACGACCAAGCACGCGGTGATCGCCATGACGCGGCAGATGGCGGGTGACTATGCCAAGTTCGGCGTTCGCGTCAATGCGCTTTGCCCGGGTTGGGTGGACACGCCGTTCAACGAACCCTTCATTGCGCAGATGGGCGGACGGAGCGCTATCGAATCGTACGTGGCTGAGAAGGTGCCGCTTGGGCGCTGGGCAAATGTCTCGGAAATCGCCGAACCGATCCTCTTCCTGGTATCCGATCGCTCTTCCTATATGACCGGCCAGATCCTCGTGGTCGACGGCGGCGAGACCATCGTCTGAGGCCGTTCTGTGGCTGGGCAGGGATTGCAGCTGTGTCGATCTAAGAATTATCCACTACCAAGGCTCGGGTCGCTCAGCCATCAACCAAGTGACTTTACTCTCAAAAAAGAACTCGTTGAGAAATAGCCGATAAAGCATTGGTGGTTTTGCGAACGGCAGGTATCACCTCGGTAGCCAGAAGCTCTATCGCATTGGCGACTTTTGCAAAGGGCAAGCCGCCTATATCGATCTGTGCCATAAAACGATCGTGGCGGAACATCTCGTATTCATAGAGAATCTTATCAATGATCTCCTGCGGACTACCGACGAAGAGGGCACCTTTGGGACTGGCAAGGCGCTCGTAGTCCGCGCGCGAGACTTTCCACCCGTTGTCGCCGTTTGGCAGATTATGACCGATATAGCTTGCGTAATGGGGATAGAATTCATCGCGTGCACGCTGGCTGTTTTTCTGGATATGCCGACTTTGATCCCAGCCGGATCATGACCGGCATCGCGGAAGCTGCGGCGGTAAAGATCGATGAATGGACGAAAGCGCGCCGGCTCGCCTCCGATATTGGCAAGATTGAGCGGCACGCCTGCCTTGCCCGCACGCACGGCGCTCTCAGGCGTCCCGCCGGCGCCGACCCAGATCGGAGGACGGTCGACATAGGGGCGTGGAGCGATCTCGGCCTTGTCGAGTGCGGGGCGAAACCGCCCGCGCCACGTCACCTCGTCGCTGGCAGCGATCTTCAGCAGTAGCGCAAGCTTCTCGTCGTAGAGCGCGTCGTAATCGCCGAGATCGTAGCCAAACAGCGGAAAGGACTCGATGAATGCGCCACGTCCGACAGTGAGCTCGCCGCGGCCAGCGGACAGCAGGTCGATCGTTGCCAATTCTTCGAAAATGCGGACCGGATCGGAGGACGATAAAATGGTAACGGCCGTGGTGATGCGAATACTCTTGGTCACCGCAGCAATCGCGCCCATGACGGCGACGGGCACCGAGATCGTGTAGTCGAGGCGATGGTGCTCGCCGATGCCGAATACACTCAACCCTGCCTGATCCGCTAGTTTTGCCGCCTCGATGATCTCCGATAGGCGCTGGCTGGATGCCGCAGGACCTCGGGTTCCGAGCGGAAGATCACCGAATGTGTAAAGACCAATCTCCACGACCGTCGTTTCTTTTCTACTTTGCCATGGCTGAGGCCAGGAACGTGGCGGCTCGCGCCGCGCCGTCAGCGGAAATTGTGTGGCCAAGTCCTGGTATGATCATGGTTTCGACCTTGACGCCCAGTGACTGCAGCAGAGCGGAGGCCTTGGTTGTCTCCGCTACCGGGATCACCGGGTCGGCGCTGCCGTGTACGAGCAGAACCGGCGTCGAGACGGCGGCCTGAAGCGGCAGCGGCGAGGCAAGACGGCCGGAGAAGCCGACGACCGCACCGACCGGCCAACGTCCCGAGGCAATCGCGTCGAGCGCCATGATCGTGCCTTGCGAAAACCCGACAAATGCGACGTGATCGAGCCGACCGGAAAAGCCGTTCTCTTCGACGATCGCCGTGATCGTCGCATCGAAAGCGGCGCGGGCCTCCTTGATGCGCGTGCTACGATTATCTTCGGTGACGCCGGCAACGCTGAACCACTGGTACCCTGATCCGAAGCTCGAGCGGCTGGGTGCGTTCGGCGACACGAAGATGGCGCCTGGCAGGCTGTCCTTCCAGGTGTTGGCAAGTGGCACAAGATCACTGCCGCTGGAACCAACGCCATGAAGCGTGATAGAAAGCATATTGGCTGCGAGCGTAGACATCGGCATTTCCTCTATAAGATTGCAAAGGGTAGCTGCGGGCCGACGGGAACGATGCCGGTCGGATTGAGCGCCTTGATGGAATAGTAGCCGCGTTTGATGTGATCGATGTTCACCGTTTCGCGGATGCCGGGTACGGATAGAATCCGGCCGAGATAGCGGCTGAGGCCGGCATAGTCGGCAAGCCTGCGCAAATTGCATTTGAACAGGCCGTGATAGGCGGCGTCGAAACGTATGAGGGTGACGAACAGGCGCACATCGGCTTCGGTCAGCCTCTCACCAAACAGGAACGGTCCCCGGTCATCCAGACGGGTCTCCAGTTCGTCAAGCATGGCGAAGACTTCGGCAAAGGCTTCCTCATAGGCAATTTGCGTCGTCGCAAAACCGGTCCGGTAGACGCCATTGTTGAGCCTTGGATAAATTCGTTCGTTCAATGCGTCGATCTCGACGCGCAGGTCTTCCGGATAAAGGTCGACAGTGTCATCGGCGAGCGGCCCGAAGCCCGAGTTGAGCATCCGCAGAATTTCCGCGGACTCGTTGTTGACGATCGTGCCGCGTTCCTTGTCCCAAAGGACGGGCACGGTCGCGCGGCCGGTGTAATGCCGGTCGGCGCTTGTATAAATCTCGTGGAGGTAGGTGGCACTATTCAGTAAGTCGCGCTCTGCGCCCGGATAGTCGCCGAACCGCCAACCCTGTTCGGAAAGTGCGGGTTCGACCACGGAGACGGAGATCGCCTCGCCGAGTTTCTTCAACGCGCGGCCGATCAGGGTTCGCGATGCCCAGGGACAAATCAAGGCAACATAGAGATGATAGCGTCCGGCTTCCGCCTTGAAGCCGCCTTCGCCGGTTGGCCCGGCACTCCCGTCAGGGGTAATCCAGTTACGGAAGCCCGAAATCTGTCGAACGAAGCCGCCCTTGGCATCGGTCGCCTGTACCGGATGCCAGTCGGCCGTCCATTTTCCGTCTACAAGCATGGCTGAACTCCTAAATGGTCTCTACGGTCGGCGTGACGATGGTGATCTCTGTGCCCCAGGGGTCGCGCAGGACGAGCCCCTGCGGCGTGCGAGTGGATGGTGTTTTCCGCGCGTCCGACCGATCGCTGATTGATGCTGCGAAATCGGGACCTGCAAGGATTTCGATATCGGCAAGGCCGGTACTGGGGTAGTTGCGTACGACTGCGCCGCGGCTGTTCCAGACGTTGGTTGCCAGATGGTGATGGTATCCGCCAGCTCCGTAAAACGTCCCGCCGGGATAGCGCGATGTGATGGCGAACCCAAGTATCTCGCTATAGAAGGCCTCGGCATTGGGGATCGCCCCCACCTGCAAATGCACATGTCCGACCTTTGAGCCCTCAGGAAAGCCTGTCCAGCGGCCGTTGCCGGCTGCAGCGAGCACGCTGTCAATATCGAGCTGGTCGCTTGGCATATGGACCAGTCCGTCTTTCCACTGCCAAGAAAGCAGTGGCCGATCGGCATAGATCTCCACGCCGTTTCCCTCCGGATCGGAAAGATAGAGCGCTTCGCTGACACTGTGGTCGGACGCGCCGACGACTGGCGGGCGCGTCTCTATGGCATGTTTCATCCAGCGGCCGAGATCAGCGCGGGTGGGCAGCAGAAAGGCCGTGTGAAACAGTCCGGCCTCACGCGGCGAACGCCGCCGCGCCGAAGAATCGCGGCGAAGCTCGAGAAGCGTGTTGCCTTCGACACCAAGCTCGACCGTCGATGCATCACCACGCAGCAGGTGAAGGCCAACTGCCTGTTGGTAAAAGCTGCTCACCCGATCGAGGTCCTGCACGGTGAGACTGACTTTTCCGATGCCGACCGTAGGGTTCTTGATCGTGCTCATCGCGGTTCTCCGATGTTTGGTCTGTGGCTGCGCGTTACTTGCGGTTGGGAGTAGGGCGGAGCGCCAGTGCGCCGTCACCGCTCAATGCCAGAACGATCAGGGCGACAATCCAGAAGCCCGGGAATTCCCAGCCGCCGTTCGGATTGGTGAAGAAGAAGCCGGCAGCAAGGTGAACGCTGGAGATCGCGCCGAGCAGGATGGGGATGACGGCGATAGCTGCAAGACGCGGCCAGATGCCCAGGATGAGCGCGACTGCGCCAGCCAGTTCCCATACGATGGTGACATAGGCGAGCCAACCCGGGAGGCCGAGGGAGGCGAAGAATCCGGCGGTACCGGCAGGGGTGAAGACGAAGATCTTCAAGCCGGCATGAGCAAGGAAGAGCAGTCCAAGTGCCAGTCGCAGAATGAGGACAGCATAAGGGGCGGTGCGGTTATCGATCATGATGGTGTCTCGTCTGTTAGGGGTGAATTCCTGCCTAAGGATATGCCCCATTTCCAGATCGATGATTATCCAGCGTGCGAGAGAGTATTTGCTTCCAAAATGGAAGCAATCACGGCCAGTTTTTGTCCCAGACCGGTTGTCCGCGAAAGGCGTTTGCCAGGAAATCGACGAGAACCCGCACTTTCAAGGCCAGATGCCGGCCGGGCGGATAGACAGCATAAAGGCCTCGGGGTTCGTCTTCGAAATCGCTGAGCACTGGCTTGACCGCCCCCGCCCGCAGTCTTGCGCCGGCCACGAAGCTTGGAGCACGAGCGATGCCGAGCCCGGCTTCG
This sequence comes from Martinezella rhizogenes, assembly GCF_000799715.1. Taxonomy (GTDB): domain Bacteria; phylum Pseudomonadota; class Alphaproteobacteria; order Rhizobiales; family Rhizobiaceae; genus Rhizobium; species Rhizobium rhizogenes_C. Next base: position 249,608 of record NZ_JUHG01000015.1, on the reverse strand, counting down.
GCGGCCGCAACGCAAGCCTCGGCGTTGGAGAACTGGATACGGCCATGGACGTCAGCCAGAATGGGCTGCGGATCGGCGTGGTGCTTGAACCGCCAGGTGAGTGGATCGCGAAAATTTGTGTCTATGATGCAGTCGTGGTGCGCAAGATGCGCCGGCTCGACCGGCATTCCGCGCCCATCCAGATAGGAGGGGGCTGCAATGAGCACAATTCTTATGGCGCATAATTTGCGTGCTATAAGACTGCTGTCTTCCGGACGGCCAATGCGGATCGCTGCATCAAACCCTTCGTCCACGAGATTGACGATCCGGTCGGAGAAGCTGACATCGAGCTGGATGTCCGGATAGGCTGTCGCGAACTGGATCAGCACCGAAGCCAGCTGTGTAGTGCCAAATGTGAGCGGTGCGGTGATCCGCAGCCTGCCCGACGGCACTCCTGAGGCGTTACGCACCGACGCATCAAGATCATCAAACTCCTCAAGCAATGTCTTTATCCGCTCGTAGTATGCCCGCCCGGCTTCCGACAACGATAAAGCCCGCGTCGTGCGCATGATCAACTGCACGCCCAGGTTTGTTTCAAGCCTAGATACGAGTTTTGAAGCCTGCCCCGCGCTTGTCCCGAGGCGCGTGGCGGCCGCCGCAAAGCTGCCGGTGTCTATGACTGCGATGAACATGCGGTCGCATTCGAGGCGATCCAAATGTAGATCCTTTTGTCTAAAACTTGCTCTTGTGCGAACCGGTAATGGCGAACGTCCTCGCAGACGATAACTCCTGCCTGAAACTTCTGACGCACCAAACAATAAAAGCAACCGGAAAAGGCATGCTCATGCCTCTTCCAGCCTTGCCACAAAATGTCGAGATCGTCGTCAGAGTCCCCTCTTTCACCTCGCGCTCGTGGCGCAACGGTCAGTTGTCAAGAGGCGGCTATAGGTTTTGCAAAGCCTGCCAGGGGGGACATGTAGTGGGCACCGAAGACATCGAGCTTGCTTTTCACGTCTGCAGGAGCGTCGCCGTAGACATACAGGCGTTCAATCCTCGCCATCTTGAGGAAACGTTCTGCAAATGGCGCAAACGTGTTCTCGACATGGCTCAGCACCGAATCTGCGCGATAACGTTCGACGATATGAACCTCGCGCTCGTCCTCGCTGGCAGAGTATTCATAGATGAACGTGCCGGGTTCGTTGCTGCTCGCGGCAACGATTTCACCGACCAGTTCTTTGAACGCGACCAGATCATCTGGCTCGACGCTCATGTGGAAGACATTCGTAATGTAGTCCATTCGGAACAATCCTTTCGAGTGTTCTCGACCGCTGTCCGGAACCTGATCGGCTCCGGATTGCAGCTATCCGCACTATAATCCCGCCTTGTCCAGGACCGTGATTGCGTCGTCCGAGAGTGATAATTGCGCGGCTCTGGCCAGGCTCTGGGCCTGGCTGACACTCGTTGCGCTGGCGATGGGCGCCGTCACACCTCGTTTTGCCAGGAGCCAAGCAAGAGCTACTTCCGCCGCGCTTGCCTTCTCTTCCTTCGTGACCTGTTCAAGGGCAGCGAGAATGCGAGTTCCCTTGTCGTCAAAATATTTCAACAAGCCATCGCCGCGGGGACGACCTTCAACGTCCGCTTTCGAGCGGTATTTCCCAGATAGGAAGCCGGATGCCAGGCTGTAATAGGTGATGACTGCGATGTCTTCCTCGACACAAAGGTCAGACAGAGCACCTTCGAAGCCGCCGCGATCATAAAGGTTATATTCCGGCTGCAACACGTCATAGCGTTGGACACCATTTTTCGCAGCGGCGGCAAGCGCGTCAGTCAGCTGATCTACATCGAGGTTGGAGCAACCAGATGCCCGAATTTTTCCCTGTGCCTTCAGCTTCTCGTAAGCACCGAGCGTTTCCTCATATGGCGTTTCGGGGTCGTGCCAATGAGAAAGGTAGACGTCGATGTAATCCGTCTGGAGACGACGCAGGGAGGCTTCAACTGCTTCCATGATATAGGCCTCGCTCAGGCCCTTCTTGCCCTCGCCCATTTCCGATCCGACTTTGGTAATGACGACCGTCTTGTCACGGGAAGCCGTGCCTCTCTTCAACCATTTGCCGATTATGGTTTCGGATTCGCCGCCGATATTTCCCGGCACCCAGGAGGAATAGACATCGGCGGTGTCGATCGTGTTTAGCCCGGCTTCGAAACATGCGTCGAGAACGTCGAAGGACGTCTTCTCGTCAGTCGTCCATCCAAACACGTTGCCTCCGAGAATAATGGGAGAAATCGAAATTCCTGTTCGTCCCAAGCGTCGCTTGTTCATGGCAGTCTCCGAGTAATTAGGATTGGTGGTTTGCGGGTAATTGTCTGCGGCGACAGACCCTGTCTATTGGCCCGGACAGCGATCATTGAAAGTTGCCCGGGCTTAAGATGAGAGGCTCAGGATTTTTCCGGTTCCTCACCGAACAGCTTGCCGGCCCCTGCCCAATCCGACGGTGCGATGTCTTCGAACAGGACGTAGATGTATTTTGCGTCCGTACCGGTGTTCTTGACGATGCTCTCGGTGATTTCGGCGGCAACAGCCTTCTTGGCCTTTGCATCCTTACCGGCAAACCAGCTTACGCGTACGACAGGCATTTCAGTCTCCTTTAAAACCGGCAGCCATTTGCTGCCATAGCGACAGTGCCGAGCATTCGGCTCGTGGCGTGGTCCGACAACAGGGCGCGAGCTGCCGAGGTGGTAGATCATGCGAAGAGCGAAGCAGTCCGCTTTGAACCTTCTCGATCTTCACCGATGTTGCACGTCGGTCCCGAACTCATCGTTGTTGTCGCTTCGATAGTGATTATAGTATGCATGAAGTCCGATAAACGTTTCAAAAGCTACGATAAGTAGAGGAATTTTCTACAATGGCTCAACTTGACCAGCTTGGCGGCGTCATCGCCTTTGTCGAGGCGGCGACCTTGTTGAGTTTCACGGCCGCGGCCGACAAACTCGGAATAACGAAGTCTGCGGTTGGGAAGAGCGTGGCGCGGCTGGAGGAGCGATTGGGCACGAAACTTCTGCATCGCACGACACGCAAACTTGTCCTCACCCCCGATGGCGAGGCCTATTTTGCCAGTTGTCGGCACGCACTCGAGGAGATCGGCTCCGCGGAAGACGCGCTGGTCACCAGGAACCAGAAAGTGGCGGGACGGCTTCGCATCGATGCTCCGTCGGCGTGGGGACGACAATACCTGTTGCCGATCTTGACCAACATTGCAAAACAGCATCAGGGGCTGACCCTGTCATTGTCGTTGACGGATCGGATCATCGATCCGGTCGAGGAAGGGGTCGATCTTGCAATAAGGTTCGGCGAGACAAAGGACACCAATGGCCTGGTCACACGCAAGCTGGCCGAACAGAAGGCCACAATCTTTGCTTCGCCTGACTATTTGGCTGCGCGAGGCCGGCCCACGAGGATCGAAGACATTCAGCATCACGATTGCGTTGTCGGTTTCAGAAGGGACATCCCGAATACCTGGCGGGTTCGATCGGCCGACGGCTCGGTCACACGCATCACCCCGCCGCCGACCCATGAAATCGGGGACGGCGCTGCGATCATTGACGCTGCGGTTGCGGGTCTGGGTCTGGCTCAGATGCCTAGTTCGCTTGTTTCTGATCACATCGACGCTGGCAGGCTGGTGGCGGTGATCGAAGAGTTCACTGATGTTGCCGTCACAATCTCCGCAGTGTGGCCTGCGAACAAGCATCTGCTTCCGCGCGTGAGGCACGTCGTTCAGGTGCTGGTGGAAGAAGGACGACGCGGGACCCTCGGAATCTAATAGCGCAAGGATGGGTATCCCATCCAAATACTCAATTCGGTGCGTTACTCTTCCAGGTAAGCGCAGCTCGCGAGGTTGCTCACCATCGGGCCTAGAGATAGGCCGTCGTATGGCTCGACACCATCATCTTCAAGCTATGAGTTCAAAGCCGGCGCACAGGAATCGCCAACATACAAATCTGTTTTGATGACGTCCCATTCAACCTCTCCGTCGGGATTCTCCAGCCTTGCCAGAAGCCTTTGAGCCGCTCTGCGACCGACGACGTCAGAATAGGTCGACACCGATGTCAGACGTGGTCGCATAGCCTCGCCATTCCTGACATGATCAAAACCGATGATGGAATGGTCATGGCCGACCCGGATATTATGGTCATACAGTCCGCTGGAAAGACCCATTGCGACGATGTCGTTGAAGCAGATGGTTGCAGTCGGCAAGGTCATCCCGGCAAAGAGAAGGGGCACCGCGGTCTGCGCTATCTCCGCCAAGGTTTCCGGAACACGGACAACAGGCCCCGCATTCAAATTGTGTCGCGACATTGCGCGATCGAAGGCAAGCGAACGCTCTTCAAATGCCGAGTGGAGCCCGCCCTGGATGGCGAATGCAATGCGTTCATGTCCCAGCGAGACGAGGTAGTCCACGGCACTGTTCATGCCACCGGCGTAGTCGACGCCTACATAGTCGACTGATCGCGTGATATGACGCAAAACTTGAACGACGGAGAGTTGCCACTCCCGCTGGTCATCAAGAAAATCGCCCGCGGTATCCGAGGCGGGGCATAGGATGATACCATCTACGCCGTGCTCGCGCATTCTGCGCATCAGCGCACTTTGCCGACAAGCGCTGTCATGGCTGTTGGCAAGGATAACGATCAACCCGGCGTCGTCGATGATCTCTTCCACTCCCGACAGCAACTCTGCGAAGAATGGATTGGTCAGGTTTGGAACGATAAGCCCGACCATTCTTGTTTGGCTGGCCCTGAGGCGAGCCGCGGTGAGATTCCTGACGTAACCCAATCGCGCTATCGCCGCTTCCACACGCTCGCGCGTTTTGACCGCGGCGAGTGGGCTATTGCGGATGACAAGCGATGCTGTCGCTCGCGATACACCTGCTTCGCGCGCCACGTCGATCAGTGTCACCCGCTGTTTTCTTTTGTCATCCGAGGCCAAATGGGCTCCTCAACGGTAGGTTAATAGACCTGACATTGATCCACGTAATTTCAAGGTCCTGAAACACGGCGCTTAGCGCATCGCGACGTTGATAGCAAAATTCCACGCAAAATGAACTTGACTTAGATCGATCTAAATATCAAAACGAAAATGCTGATATTGACCCCGTCCGCTTCAACCTGCGGCGGGAGTGGAGATAATTCGTGCCTTTAGGGACGACCGCTCGTCTTGGAGCCCGGCCGATCCGTTCTCACAGGAAACGACCATGACCATGACGTCTCAGGATGGCCCGCTTTTGGCAGGGCGAGGCAATTCCATCAAAACTTCCACCGTGCCGTCGATCACTCGCCGCGCACTTCTTGCGGGAGCCGCCTTCTCTTTTGCCGGGTTTGCATGGCAACCGGCGAGCGCCCGGTCGGCGGCGCCGATCAGTGGGCTCTCCGGCTTCCTCAACGTTTCCCGCGCGATCACCGGGAAGTCTGATCTCTCGCCAATGACGGCGGATCGGATTTATGCAGCGCTGCAAGCCGATGATGCGGGCTTTGAAGGCCGCCTGGCTCAGATTGTACCGCTCGTTGGGCAAACGGGCTCGCCGGACGCCCTGAAGGCCGCGGCATCTGCCATTGGGCTTGGCGACACTCTGACCGCTATCATTACCGCATGGTACACCGGCACCGTCGAAACAGGCAAAGGGCCCGTCGTCGTCTCCTACGCCGACGCGCTGATGTACCGGCCCGTTGCTGATGGTCTGACCGTGCCCACCTACTGCAACAAGGGGCCCTTGTGGTGGACCGGTCTGCCACCTGAAATCACCACCATGCCCAACAACTATCCGAAAGTGCTTTGACGATGAAATCTCCCGTTTTCACAAATGGCGATGCCAAGGCTGACGTGGCGATTGTCGGCTCCGGCGTGGTTGGCGCCCTGATTGCAGAGCAGCTTGCCGGGGAAGGTTACGCGGTACTGCTACTGGACGCTGGGCTGCGCATAGAGCGTGGTCAGGCCGTGGAGAACTGGCGCAACATGCCGTTCAAGAACCGCGCAGGGTCTGACTTTCAAGGGCTCTATCCGCAATCGAAAATGGCGCCCGCGCCGCTTTATTGGCCGGAAAACAACTATGTCGAACTGTCCGGTCCGGACGGCAAGGGTTTCAAACAGGGCTATCTCAAAACCGTTGGCGGCACGACCTGGCATTGGGCCGCATCCAGTTGGCGGCATCTTCCGGTCGACCTGAAAATGCGCACCGCCTATGGTGTCGGACGGGACTGGCCGATCTCCTACGATGAGCTCGAGCCCTATTACTGTCGGGCGGAGGAAGCGATGGGGGTCGCCGGCCCCAACGATCCTATGCTGCAATCGCCGTCCGAGCGCAGCAAACCCTACCCGATGGACATGGTGCCCTGGAGCTATGGGGACAAGCGTTTTGCCGAAATCGTCAATGCGCATGGCTATCGTTCGGTACCGATCCCGCAGGCCCGCAGTACACGGCCCTGGAATGGTCGTCCGACCTGTTGCGGCAACAATAATTGCCAGCCGATCTGTCCGATTGGGGCGATGTACAATGCCATCCATTCCGTGCAGGCGGCGGAAGCCAAGGGCGCCTCTGTGCTCGCCGAAGCGGTTGTCTACAAGATCGATACGGACGAAAACAACCGCGTGACGGCGATGCACTGGTACGACAGCCAGCATCAATCGCACAAGGTCACCGCCGATACGTTCGTAATAGCCTGCAACGCGCTCGAATCGCCGCGCCTGCTCCTGGCCGCGGCTAACGATCGCAATCCTGCCGGCATCGCAAACAGCTCCGACCAGGTCGGCCGCAACATGATGGATCACTCCGGCTTTCATTGCTTCTTTCAAGCGCCGGAGCCTTTATGGATTGGGCGTGGACCAGCGCAAAGCAGTTGTATCGTTGGACCCCGCGACGGGGCGTTTCGTTCGGAATATTCGGCAAACAAGATGATCCTGAACAATATCACCCAGGTCACAACCGCAACGTCGGTAGCCCTGAAAAAGGGCCTTGTCGGTCCGGCGCTCGACGCCGAAATTCGCCGCCTTACGACGCATGGGGTCGATCTGTCGATCAGCCTTGAACCTCTTCCCGATCCGAAGAACCGGGTGACGCTCAGCAAGTCACGGCTCGATCCGCATGGCATACCCTGTCCGGATGTCTACTACGATGTCGGAGACTATGTTCACAAAGGTTATGATGCGGCCGTCAAGCAGTTGGAGAATATCGGCAGGCTTTTCAACGCCACCGATTTTCATGTCACCACGGCACTCAACGCCAACAACCATATCATGGGTGGCTGCATCATGGGCAGCGACCCTAAGGATTCGGTCGTCGACGGCAATTGCCGTACCCATGACCACTCCAATCTCTGGATCCCAGGCGGCGGAGCAATCCCGTCTGCAAGCGTGGTCAACAGCACCCTCACCATGGCGGCGCTCGGCATCAAGGCTGCCGACGACATCTCCAAATCGCTGAGGGCTTGAGCATGCGAAAGATCTTCAGGCAAAAAAGCCTTGCAAAACAAGGCGCAGTTATCTTCCTCGCCCTTTCTGCTGTTTTTCTGGGGATTGGAAAGGCCGGGGCCCAGACCAGCGATCCACAAGCACTTGTCGAAAAGGGCAGGGGGATCGCGACTGCCGCCGATTGCATGGCCTGCCACACCGTGCCCCACAGCAATAGACCGTTCGCCGGCGGATATCCGATCGTCTCACCGCTCGGCACCATCTACTCCACCAACATCACGCCCTCAAAGACGGCAGGCATAGGCAACTACACCGAAGACGACTTCGATCTTGCGGTGCGCAAGGGAATCCGCAAAGACGGCGGTCATCTCTATCCGGCCATGCCGTATACCGCTTATGCCGAGATCACCGACGCCGACATGCATGCGCTCTATGCGTATTTCATGAACGGCGTCGAGCCCGTCGATGACAAGGCATCAAACCAGACGAACTTGCCATTTCCGTTCAATATCCGGTTCTCGATGGCGTTCTGGAACCTGCTCTATTCCACCAAAGCGCCATTTCAACCGGACCCAGGCAAAACCGAGGAGATCAACCGCGGCGCCTATCTGGCCGGCGCGCTTGGTCACTGCAGCTCCTGTCATTCGCCGCGCGGCTTGCTGATGGGGGAAAGTGCCGGCAGCTATCTTGCCGGAGGCGCCGTCGGCCCATGGTATGCACCCAATATCACGTCTGATCCGGTGAGCGGCGTCGGCGGTTGGAGCACCGATGAACTTGTCCAGTATTTCCGCACGGGTCATGCGGACGGCAAGAACCAGGCAGCGGGCGGAATGGCGGAGGCCGTTCAGAACAGCCTGCAATATCTGCCAGATGCCGACCTGCATGCCCTGGCGTCATATCTCAAGAGCGTTCCAGCCATTCGCGACCCTGGCGACACACGTGCCGCCTATGAGTACGGCGCAGCGGTCAGTTCAGAGAGCAGCCTTCGCGGCGTCTATTCGCAAACGGAGCACAACAGCCTTCGCGACGGGGCGCAGCTCTACAGCGGCTATTGCGCAAGCTGTCATCAGATCGATGGTGCTGGTAGCGAAAACCAGGCCTATCCGTCGCTCTTCCACAACAGCGCGACCGGTGCCAGTCAGCCCGCCAATCTCGTGGCAACCATTCTTTATGGCGTCGATCGCGAAACGGCCGGCAAGCAGGTGCTCATGCCTGGTTTCGGTGCCCAGTCCTTCGTTACGCCTCTGACCGACCAGCAGATCGTCGATGTCTCCAACTATGTGCTCATGAATTTCGGCAATCCGGCGACCAAGGTTACGCTCGCGGATGTCGCCACCGCTCGTGCCGGTGGGCCGGTGCCGTTTCTTGCTCGCGTTCAGCCCTACATATTAAGTGTGATCCTCTCCGTCGTGGTAATCGTTCTGTTGGTTGCCGCATTGTGGGCTTTAAGGAAGAGGCGTGCAGTATCGGCGGCAGCGTAGCCGCCATTTTGCCGCTCAGGACAAAGGCGCCCCTCACCGCAGCGGTGTGGTCGGCGGTAGTCGGGTGATTCAGGCCGGAATCAAAACTCAGCGAAAAATCCTTGGATACTGTAACGGGCCTGTGCTTGGACAAGAACCATCGCTACCGGGACGCTGACCTGCTGATCAAGCACCCGACGGCGTTCGATCATTTCAGGGGTTGAACTGCATTCATTTCGAGCTGATTCCTGGGACCCGTGCATAAGACGCATGGGTGGAATGAGGGATTGGCACTGTTCTAAATCGATTGAAACGCCTATATCTCAATCATCGAAACGACGCCCGAGCCAAAGAAGGTTGCTGACGTCATCAAGCCCTCAGGAAAGGGGATTATCATGAACGTAGCACGCTCTTTCAACAACTGGCGCAAGTTCCGTCAGACCGTTACCGAACTTGGCCGCATGTCCAGCCGTGAACTGCAGGACCTCGGCATCGACCGCGCCGACATCCGCAGCGTTGCCCGCGCATCGGTCGCGCGCTAACCGCACGGACTTATAGCCTCCAAGACTGCTCGACGCCCGCCGATGACGCGGGCGTTTTTGCGTCGGGATCCCCGGTCTGCGGGTCAGTTCGATCCTGCTTCATCCCGCGCTTTTCCGATCTGTATTTCTTGCATAGCTGCAGTGCAGCATAAGCTATATGAAATCTCGATGTCTGGGGTATGGTTAGCTCCATCGAAGTGATGCACCTCCTCCCGCAGAGCTTCGAGTTTCAGACGGCCCGCTCCTCCTCCCAGGGACGTCTGTAGGAACGGCGGCACTCCTCCTCCCAGTCGCTGTTCGGTTCTTTTCGAAAAGCCTGCCGCACCTCCTCCCGCGGCAGGCTTTTTCGTTTCTGGGCGTGTCCCGCGCTCAATGGGTTGAAATCGAGCTGCAGCTCTTTTCATCCGGCACCTGTGCTCATGCGTGTCACGCTTGGGGCAGGGAAGGTCATTCCAAAGCGACAGCAGCCACACGGCTGAAAGACAGTTCGCGCTCCATCCACTTGTCGTATGCGGTGCAGTCAGGTCGCTTAATCCGCAAAGCGGTGATGCGATCCGGGCCGAACGCGTGGCTGCTCCACCCATTGGCGTTTCCGACCTCCGCTCTTTTGTCTGGCATCCCTAATCCAGTCCCATCCTTGGACGGTCAACCCGCAAGGGGTTCGCAGCTGCTGCGACCTCTGCGCCTTCGCCTTCGAGGTGACCGCGGCCGGGGCTTGGACACACGGGCGCCATCGAGCGGGGATCGGCCCCGCCAACGGATGGAGCCGCACATGTCACACGATCTCAGCCTCGCTCAAAACCACGCACTCGATCTTGCCCGGACCCTGATGGTTCCGGTCACCCTCTTTGAGGTGGATGGAGAGATCGGCGTCATGCCTTCCGCCGAATATGATGGCGACGAAGACGCCATCATCCACGAATACGACCCCTTCGCATACGGACCGGCTCATTGAGCCGGTTTCCCCCTGTCGGGTGCTGCTTGCGCCCATACGCGCAAAAGGGAGGCTTCGCCGCGAGCTTTACTCACACTTTTGCCAGTTGAGAACCGCGCCCTTGCGCGCTCGGGTCTTCGCGCCGGTGAGGCGTTCGATCAAGAAACAGAGTGGGAAGAGAGGAGTAGTCAACATGGAGAAGGCTGATATCGAAGCCCTGCGAGCGCGTGTCGGCTGTACTGCTATGCTGGAACACGAAGGCTTCGCCATCGATCTGAAAGAAAGCACGCGCCGCGCCGTGAAATTCCGGCGAGAGGACGACATCATCATCGTCATTCACGATGACAAAGGCTGGTTCGACCCACGCTCCGACGCCAAAGGCGACGTCTTTGCGCTTGCAAACTACCTGCTTGGCGGCGGCTTTTCCGAAGCGCTTGTGGCGGTCTGCGAACTCGTCGCCTATCAGCCGACCCTGCCGGCTTGGGAGCGGCCAGCGCGCCTCTTCAATATTGATGCGACGATCCCTGAACGATGGGACCATCGCAAGCGCCCAGGGCGCTCGTCTGCGACCTGGACCTATCTCACGCGGCATCGGGCTATTCCCGGGCATGTCGTCCGCAAGGCAATTGACGCCGAACTGCTTCGCGAAGGCCCCTACGGCAGCGCGTGGGCCAAGCACGTTGATGGCTCGGGTGAGATCATCGGATGGGAGGAGCGGGGACCCGATTGGCGGGGTTTTTCAACCGGGGGCGCCAAGCAGCTTTTCCGGTTCGGTGTGACAACGGCGCGGCGCATCTGCGTGACTGAAGCGGCGATCGACGCGATGAGCCTTGCAGCAATCGAGGAGACGAGAGGCGACACGCTCTATGTGAGCACCGGCGGTGGCTGGTCGCCGCTGACCGCTCAGGCGCTGGAGACCCTGGCATCCCAGCGACACACGCAGCTTGTCGCAGCGACGGACAACAACGTTCAAGGCGAGGTCTTTGCAGACCGGATCCGGCAGATGGCGGATGCCGCCGGCTGCGACTTCTCGCGGCTCAAGCCGCGCGTAGAGGACTGGAATGAGGAATTGAAGCAAAGGAGGGAGAGAGGGGAGTTGCCGCATACGCGCGCAACGCATCAAGGGTGACGCTTCGCCCGCCCGATGAGCGGCCCTTGACCCGCCGCCCGCGAGGCGCCGGCTGAGAAGGGGTGATCAAAGGACTGGAGAAGAGATCGACATGACCTAGGCTTCAGCCCAAACCCTTAAAGGAGCCGCAGATGTCAAATCCTCCGACAATCCGTAAAGTGTTCGAAGGCGTCGCCAGCCGCCAGCAGATGTATGCGTTGTTCAATCGTCACAGCCAGTCGCCGTTTGACGATGACCGCCTCTCAGGCCGTCGCTATGCCGGCGAGTGGTTCGAAATCACCGAGGCCAACCACGATCATATGCTTGAGATCCTGCCGCCGCTGTTCATCCGTGGCGACATGTTCGCCATGCGCGAATTCCAGGCGGCAAGCGTCACCAGCGTGTTCTTTGCACTGAAGATCGACGACCGTTTCCGCTGGTTTCACGGCTATTGCGACTTGGGCGACTATGGCTCGCCCGACCGCATGCGGGCTGAGATCATTGAGCGGGAATGCCGCCCGGTGCGCGCCATGAGCGCCCAAGAGAAGCTCGATCATATCTGGAGCACGACGGGCGCGGACTTCCGTGCCTATGCCTATGCCCGCTTCCCTGCCGATCTGCGCAATCGCCAGATCGTGCTCGTCTTTCCCGGTGGGCAAGGAAAGATCTGGAAACTGCTCGACGATCTGACCGACGAGGAAATCGCTGCCAAGTTGCCGGTTCAGCTCCGGCTTCTGCCGGAAGCCGTCGCTGCCTAACGGGCAGCCGGCACCTCATCCAATCCCCTTCATCCCGCCTCTGACAACTTTCCTTCCCGGGTGAGCGAGCGGAGGCGCGCCTTCTCCAGAGGAGCTTTTCATGGCGCATGACGATCCCTTCACCCTCGACCTATTCGGCAATACTTCTCTTTCATCCGGTTTCGACCTTGGCGTCTCTGCTTTCTCGACCGCTTTCGGCAGTGGCATTGATGACGACCCATCGCCTTCAACGCCCGCGCCTGCGATGCCGGTGCCGGCGACACCTAAATCCAAAACCCCGATGCGGGCGCGGATCGACTTTCGCCTGGAGGGTTCTCGCAATCTCGCGCATTCCTGGCGCGAGCGGGCACGTGACAATATCGCGGCGATCCAAATGGCGTCAGAGATCGAACGACAGGATCGATCGGCGCGTCCGGACGAGCAGGCCAAGCTGATCCGCTTCACCGGCTTCGGTGCGTCGGAACTGGCCAACGGCATGTTCCGGCGGCCGGGCCAGGATCAATTTCGCGAAGACTGGAGCGAGATTGCCGGCAACCTCGAGTCGTCGGTCAGTGCCGCGGACTATGCGTCGCTCGCCCGCTGCACGCAGTATGCCCATTTCACGCCCGAGTTCATTGTCCGCGCCATCTGGTCCGCGCTCATCCGGATGGGATTTGCCGGCGGCCGGGTGCTCGAGCCGGGGATTGGCACAGGCATGTTCCCAGCGCTGATGCCGGACACGCTCTCCCGCACCAGTCATCTGACCGGCATCGAGCTCGATCCGGTCACGGCTCGCATCATCCGCCTGCTGCAGCCGCGGGCCAAGATCATCACGGGAGATTTTGTGCGGGTCGCGTTGCCTGCGCATTTCGATCTGGCCATTGGCAACCCTCCGTTTTCGGATCGTATCGTCCGCAGCGATCCCGCCTTTCGGGCGTACGGTTTCCGTCTGCATGACTATTTCATCGCCAAGGCGATCGATCGGCTGAAGCCCGGCGGGCTCGCAGCCTTCGTGACGTCCACTGGCACCATGGACAAGGCCGACGCCCGGGCGCGTCAGCACATCGCCGGCATGGCCGATCTGGTCGGTGCCATCCGGTTGCCGGAGAGAAGTTTCCGGGCGCAGGCCGGCACCGATGTCGTCGTCGATATACTCTTCTTCCGAAAGCGCCGGGAGGATGAGCCCGTCTGTGATGACGCCTGGCTCGATCTGGCCGAGGTGGAGGGTTCAGCTGAAGACGGGCAAGCGATCCGCGTCAATCGTTGGTTTGCCGACCATCCGGGCATGGCGCTTGGGAAGCACGCGATCGTCACAGGCCAATACGGCGAAACCTACACATGCCTGCCGCTCGGCAACGACACTGAAGCCGCACTGTTGGAGGCGGTTCAGCGGCTTCCGACGCGAATCTACGACGGTGAGGCCGGATTGGTCGACTTCGAACTCGAGGATGAAGTCGCCGATGCCATGGCTGAACGGCCCGACGATCCGAAGGTTCGCGAAGGCAGCTACTTCGTCGGCAAGGCGACCCAACTCATGCAACTCATCGATGGGCAGCCGGCTCCCGTCGAGGTGAAGAAGGGCAGGGCGGCCGACGGTGTCTTTGCCAAACATGCCCGGATCATCCGCAAGCTGATCCCGATCCGCGACGCCGTTCGAAGTGTCCTGAAGCTCCAGGAGCGCGATCAGCCATGGAAACAGGCACAGGTCTCACTGCGAATTGCCTGGTCGAGCTTCGTACGCGAGTTCGGTCCGATCAATTTCACCACCGTGTCGACATCGGAAGATCCGGAAACTGGAGAAATCCGCGAAACCCATCGGCGCCCGAACCTGCAACCCTTTCTCGATGATCCCGATTGCTGGCTGGTCGCCTCGATCGAGGACTATGACCTCGAGACCAATACCGCCAAGCCTGGCCCGATCTTTTCTGAGCGAGTGATTTCGCCACCGCCCGCGCCGGTGATCACCTCCGCCCTCGACGCGCTGGCCGTCGTTCTTAACGAGCGCGGGCATGTCGATCCCGATCACATTGCCGAACTTCTGCATCGAGACGTTGCTGAGGTCATCGAGGAACTGGGGGACGCGATCTTTCAGGATCCGGCGACGGGCGCTTGGGCTATGGCTGACGCCTATCTGTCAGGTGCCGTCCGGTCGAAGCTAGCAATCGCTGAGGCGACCGCGGCGCTCGATTCCACATTCAAGCGAAACGTCACTGCGCTGGAGCGCGTGCAGCCGGCCGATCTGCGGCCATCGGATATTACCGCTCGGCTCGGCGCCCCCTGGATTCCCGCCGACGACGTCGTTGCCTTCGTCAGAGCGACGATGGAGGCCGATATCACCATTCATCATCTGCCGGAACTGGCGACATGGACGGTCAATGCCCGGCAGTTGGAATGGTCAGCCGCCGGCAACACCGAATGGGGCACCCACCGCCGGCACGCCGGCCAGCTCTTGTCCGATGCTTTGAATTCATCGGTTCCGCAGATCTTCGACACGATCCGCGATGGTGACACCGAGCGCCGGATCCTCAACACGGTGGAGACGGAAGCGGCCAAGGAGAAGCTCGCCAAGATCAAGGCTGCCTTCCAGTCGTGGATCTGGTCGGACCCCGACCGCACCGACCGGCTGGCGCGAGTCTATAACGACACCTTCAACAATATCGCGCCGCGGCATTTCAACGGCGATCATCTCCAGCTACCCGGCGCCTCAGGCGCCTTTTGTTTGTACGGTCATCAGAAGCGGGGCATCTGGCGGATCATATCGTCTGGTTCCACCTATCTTGCCCATGCCGTCGGCGCCGGCAAGACGCTGACCATGACAGCCGCCGTGATGGAACAGCGCCGGCTCGGGCTTATCAACAAGGCGATGCTCGTCGTACCCGGCCATTGCCTGGCGCAAGCGGCCCGGGAGTTTCTGGCGCTCTATCCTAACGCACGCATTCTCGTGGCCGACGAGACCAACTTCGTCAAGGAAAAGCGCCACCGCTTCCTGTCGCGGGCGGCGACCGCCAATTGGGATGCTGTCATCATCACCCATTCAGCCTTCCGGTTTATCTCCGTGCCGTCCGCCTTCGAGGCGCAGATGATCCAGGACGAGCTGGAGCTCTACGAGGATTTGCTCACTAGGGTCGACAGTCACGACCGGCTCTCACGCAAGCGCATCGAACGGATGAAGGAAGGCCATAAGGAACGGCTGGAGGCGCTCGCCACCCGCAAGGACGATCTCCTGACGATCTCCGAACTTGGCATCGACCAGATCATCGTCGATGAGGCGCAGGAGTTCCGCAAGCTCTCCTTCGCGACCAACATGTCGACGCTGCGCGGCGTCGATCCGAACGGCTCGCAGCGCGCCTGGGATCTGTTCGTCAAATCCCGTTTTATCGAGACGAAGAACCCGGGCCGGGCACTGGTGCTGGCGTCGGGAACGCCGATCACCAATACACTCGGCGAAATGTTCTCCGTCCAACGCCTGATGGACCCGACAGCCTTGTCCGAGCGTGGGCTGCACGAGTTCGATGCGTGGGCATCGACCTTCGGCGACACCTCAACCGAGCTCGAACTGCAGCCATCCGGCAAGTACAAGCCGGTCACGCGCTTTAGCCAGTTCGTCAATGTCCCTGAACTGATCGCGATGTTCCGGTTCTTCGCCGACGTCGTGCTACCGACAGACCTTCGCACTTACGTCAAGGTTCCGGACATCTCGGGCGGCAAGCGCCAGATCGTCACCGCCGACCCGACCGCTGCCTTCAAGGCCTACCAGAAACAGCTCGATGCGCGGATCAAGGCGATCGAGACGCGCGACGGGCCGGCAAAGCCAGGTGACGACATTCTGCTCTCCGTCATCACCGATGGCCGCCATGCGGCGATCGATCTCAGATTGGTGGATCCCGCCAACGACAATGAGGAGGAAAACAAGCTCAACGCGCTTGTCCGCAATGCCTTCCGCATCTGGCAGGAGACAAGCGAGGCCGAATATCGGCGCAAGGATGGCAAGCCCTTCGATCGATCCGGCGCCGGCCAGCTGATCTTTTCCGATCTCGGCACGATCTCGGTCGAAGCCTCGCGCGGATTTTCCGCCTATCGCTGGATCCGAGACCAGCTCGTTCATTTGGGCGTGCCGTCATCCGAGATCGCCTATATGCAGGATTTCAAGAAATCCGAGGCCAAACAGCGGCTGTTCACCGACTTCAATGCCGGCAAGATCCGCTTTATCATCGGCTCGTCCGAGACCATGGGCACCGGGGTCAACGTGCAGGCACGTCTGAAGGCACTGCACCACCTCGATGTGCCTTGGCTGCCGTCGCAGATCGAGCAACGCGAAGGCCGCATCATCCGCCAGGGCAATCAGCACGATGAGGTCGACGTTTTCGCTTACGCGACCCTCGGTTCGCTCGATGCCACGATGTGGCAGAACAACGAGCGCAAGGCTCGCTTCATTGCCGCCGCCCTTTCCGGCGATACCAGCGTCCGGCGGCTGGAGGATATGGGTGAGGGGCAGGCGAACCAGTTCGCCATGGCCAAGGCCATCGCATCCGGCGATCCGCGTCTGATGCAGAAGGCAGGGCTGGAAGCGGAAATCGCCCGGCTCGATCGCCTGCGCGCAGCTCACGTCGACGATCAGCACGCCATTCGTCGGCAGATCCGCGATGCCGAGCGCGATTTCGAGGTTTCGAATCGCCGCATCGATGAGATCGGCAAAGACATCGAACGCTTGGTTCCGACGTCGGGTAATGCCTTCGCGATGGACGTCGGCGGCGCTCAATTCGACGAGCGCAAGCTGGCGGGCCGGGCGCTCATGAAGGAGATTCTGACCCTGGTTCAGCGACAGCAGGAGGGCAATGTCGTCGTCGCATCAATCGGCGGCTTTGAGCTGGAATACTCGGGCGAGCGGTTCGGCAAGGACGGATATCGTTATGTCACCATGCTTCAGCGAAGCGGTGCCGACTACGAAATCGAGTTGACGGTCACGGTCACCCCCGTCGGTGCGGTTTCGCGGCTGGAGCATGCTCTGTCAAATTTCGAAGCCGAGCGGCACAGTTATCGGTATCGGTTGGCGGACGCTCAGCGTCGTCTTGCCTCCTATAAACCGCGCGTCGGCGAAGGTTTCGCACTCGCCGTCGAACTCGAGCTGAAACTGCAGCAACTTGCCGAGATCGAGAAGGACCTCGCCGCCACGGGAGAGCTCGAGGAAGCCATCGATCGGGCCGCGGCCTGACGGTCGCTTGCGCTGGAGGTCAACTCCCCTCAGGTCTTATCTCTCATCGCGGCCCGCAAAGTGTCGTTGATACGGTCCTGCCAACCAGGGCCGTCTTCCTGGAAAAAGGCGAGCACGTCGCTGTCGATCTTGAGTGAAACGAGTTCTTTGGTGTTTGGCAGCGCTGGTCGTTCAACCACCGGCACTGCTGCCTTCTTCGCCGGTTTGAACAATGCTTCGGCCGCATCCATGGGGTTGACGTGTCTGCGAGGCGGGTTTGCCATAGGGACTGCTTTCTAGTTTGAGTAAATCGCATGATTGCTGTTCGTCATGCTCAATGTCACCAGCTCTTGCGGAGCGCTCCCTGTGGAGGGTAGGCGCCCTTTTGTTTTCAAACGGCCAAGGCCGCTGCCATACTCGTCATAAGGAGCGATGGCTCGGGGTGGATTCAAGCGTGGCGCAGGCATTGCAGATCGGCATTCAATAGCTCCTTTTATCCCCCTTTTGTCGGACAGGTAGGTGCGCAACGGGCGAGATCAAAAGAAAAGTAAATTGAAACAATGGATTAGAAATTGGAATGAGAAGAAGTTTATATCAAGGCTATTTGAGAGTTCTGAAAAACTAGTCGCAGGACGGCCCATCGGCTGACGGTTTCCTCAATCGCGCCGGTCGCGCCATACCGGGCGCGCGCCCTTCGCAAGGCTGAAGAGCCTTGCTTGTCCGCGTGCCAGGCATGCTCCGCCGCAATTGCAGCCGCCGGGTTCGTCCCGCGGGTATCGGGAGAGGTCTTCGAGAAGAAGACGTGAAGGGATGGTCAGCCTGTCCGCCCCGAAACCCGAGAGGTCACAGCCATGCAGTTGATTACAGCCGATCCGCGCAGCCTGAAGGAAAATCCCGACAAGCTCCGCCAGTCGAAATCCACGCCACAGTCTGATGCGCTTCTTTGCGCATCGATCAGGGCGGTTGGCGTCGTGCAGCCCCCGGTCGTCAAGCTCGATCCGGATGGTGGCAACAGCTACATCATCGTCTTTGGTCACCGCCGTACTGCGCAAGCAATCGCCGCCGATCTTGCGGAAATCTCCGTGCTGTTGATCGAACCCTCCGACGATCTTGCCGCCATGCAGTCCTTTGCCGAGAATATTGCTCGCGAGCCTCTGAGCCCGATCGACCAGTGGCGCGCCATCGAACGCCTGGTCGCGCTCGGATGGACCGAGGAATCGATAGCGCTTGCCCTGGCACTGCCGGTTCGCCAGATCCGCAAACTTCGTCTGCTGGCAAATATCTTGCCGGGCATGCTGGACCAGATGGCACGAGGCGACATGCCGAACGAGCAGCAACTGCGCACGATCGCGGCTGCGAGCCAGGAGGAGCAGGCGGAGGTCTGGAAGAAATACAAGCCGAAGAAGCAGGATCCTCAAGTCTCTTGGTGGGAAGTAGCCCGGGCGCTGACCAAGACCCGCATGCTGGCAAAACATGCCAGCTTCGGCGAGGATCTGGCACAGGCCTACGGGATCACATGGGCGGAGGATCTGTTTGCGCCGGCCGATGAGGACAGCCGCTATACGACTGATGTCGAAGCCTTCTTCGGCGCGCAGCAGGAATGGCTGGCGAACAACCTGCCTAAGCGCGGCTCGATCATAGAAGCCAGCGAATACGGGCAGGTCAAGCTCCCAGCCAGGGCCCAACAGGTCTATGGTAAGCCGGGTAAGGGCGATCTGACCGGCTGGTATGTCAATCAGCGTGACGGTTCCGTCCAATCGGTCGTCTATCGCATGCCGGAAACGAAGAAGGTGAAGACGGGTGATGGCGTCGCGGCTTCTGCCGAGGAGGCAACGGAAGCAAAGCAGCGGCCTGACGTCACGCAGAAGGGCCTCGACATGATCGGTGACCTGCGCACTGATGCCCTCCACGAAGCGTTGTCACGTGCCCCGATCGAGGACGACACGCTGATGGCGCTGCTCATCCTCGCCTTCGCCGGCACGAACGTCACGATCGCCAGCGGCTCTTCGGACAATCCCTATGGCCGCGCCAAATGCGGGCAGCATGCTGCCCGGCTAATTGGTAAGGACGGCAAGCTCACCTTCGAGCGCGACACGCTGGTCAGGGCCGCGCGTTCGATCCTGATCGAGGTGGTGTCCCTGCGGCGCAATCGCTCGGATAGTGGTCTCGTTGCCCGCATCGCCGGCGATGCAATCGGTGCCGACGGCTTCCTGCCGAACATGGCGACGGAAGGCTTCCTTTCATGCCTTTCGCGCAATGCCCTGGAGACAGCTGCGGATGCAGCCAGCGTTCCCTGCCGCATCAAGGTGAAGGATACCAGGGCGGCTCTTGTCGAACATTTCGTAGAGGCGAAGCTGGTCCATCCGGCTGCGCTCTTGGCGCCATCGCCAGAAGAGGTCAAGGCGTGGACGGCACAGCATCCCTCTGCCGAGGGCCAGGGGGATACGAGCGAAACGGCGGCAGAGTCGGTGAGAACCCCCGTGTCCAGTGGGCTCCAGGAAGACAGCTCTTCGATTGGAGAGGACGTCGACCACGGTTTTCGCGAGGCGGCCGAGTAGCCCGAAACGCTTAAGACGCGAACTGACGCCGCCGGCTCTTGCCGGCGGAGTTTTTTGTCCACCATGGGACAGCTATGCCAACGTGCGCAGCCGAACAGAACATCTCAAACAGCGCTTTTGCCTCATCACAAATCGCTATAGGCTGCCAACCGATGATCGAACGGGGCTGCAACAACTTATGGGTCGAGCCTTGTCAAATCTCGAAATTCTTGCAAATTTCTGTGTTTTCTGTATTATTCAAATAATGCAGAAAAGGACGCTGCAATGAGCAATAAATCCATTTCGACGGCTGAATTTATGCGCCATTTCGGACGCTATCATGATGAAGCGCAAAAGCGGCCCATCACTCTGACAAAACATGGCCGTCCGTCTGTCGTCGTCGTGCCCATCGAGCTTTTCGAGCGCATGGTGGGAATCGAAGATCCGCGCCGCGTCTACAAGACCAGCGAGACGCCCCCAGAGCTGGCCGACATGATTTTGGCGGAGCTTGACCGCCAAGCAGCAGATGACGAGCCGCAGCAATGAACGCAAGGCACAAGCAGGGCCAGATAGTGGACTACCCTTACCTTTGGCTTTGGCAGGCCGAGCAGGGGCGGGATCATGGCGAAAAGGATCGGCCGGTTTGCCTGTCCATCGTCATCGAGGACAAGAAGCAAGGCATCCATCATTTGATTCTATTGCCGATTTCGTCCACTCCGCCGCGCAAGGATCAGGAGACGCTTGAAATTCCTGCCCTGGAACTCAGGCGCGCAGGACTTTCCGACGCCAAGCAGGGCTGGATCACGGTCAGCGAATACAATTACGACATTCTCGAAAAGTCGTTCTATTTCGACGCGAGGAAGGCGCCACGAGGATCGTTCAGCAAGCCTTTCCTCGATCAGATCAATGCGAAGTTCCGACAGACACTACAGGCCAGGAGCGGCAAAGTGGATCGGATGAAGTAGCAGGCACCAGCGGCGGGGCTCACGATCGCGGATCCGGCAATCGGTCTCCCTCTCTCAAGCATAAAATCGGATTTCCCTATCCTTCCGTGTGCCGATCTGCTGCGGCCCGATGCGCAAATGAACTCCGCTCCGGTGATCGGAGTGCCGAACAGGCTTGACGAGATCGGTTGCGAGCCTCTGGAAAGCATACGCGCATTCGGCCGGCCGACTGCCAAGCCATGAAGGATCCTTCTGCGTGATCGCTTGAGTTCCTCCTGAAGCCACTCATCCGGCCGGCTCAACTCCTCGGTTTTGCTGCGGTCTGACATGGGCACGTCCCGGTCAAAGGCCGCTGTCGCGCCGCGTTGCGGCAGGACGCCCGCGTCTTCGCAAGGCGGGGCCGCGTCTGGCGCAGACCGCTCATGCAGTCCGCGTCATCCACAACCCTTCCTCGCTCAGCCCGCAGCGCCCTGACCTTGGGCAGGGCCGCTGATGCCCATGTCCTTTCGACCGCACCCGAGGAACAGAGCCGGACAGACGACCGGCAACCCGCGGGCTTTGCTGAAAAATCGCTCGAAAGGATACCATCATGGCCACGAACTCTCGCTCCACCCAAAAGGCTCGCCCCGCAAAGTCCCAGCGCGCCACTACCCTCGAAATGGTCAGGCACGCCTGCCCCGACACCGCCCAGGCGCTGCGCATCTCAGAAAGCTTCGGCCTTGCCGTCATCGACAGTGGTGGCATCCGTGATCTCCATCGGTCCCAACTGATCGAGAGCGCCGAGGCGCTGAAAGACGGCCTTGCCGAAAAGGCCATGCAGATCCACATGCAGCGCATCGTCGGATCCTTTGTCGGCTCCGCCTACGGCGCCGGGCAGTTCTACAGCCGCTCGGTCACCGAAGCCCGCGACCTCACCACCAAGCTCTCCAACGACGATCGCGACGAAGACCTGGAAGGCCCTGTAGGGTTCGACAGCCGCGCCCAGCGCAAACGCGAATTCGCCGCCGACATGGGGCTACAAGCCCACGTTCTCAGAATGGCAGCCGAAGGCGCCGTCTCCGCCTACGAAAACATCACCGGCGAGACCTGGAAGCCCTACGAGCGCACCCTCGAGCAGCCCGGCTTATCCGTCGACCAGAAAGCAGCCAGCGCCCAGATGGCAGCATTCGAATAGGACGATCGCGGGGCTTCGGCCCCGCATTTTCCTTTCCAGATTGAGGCGGTCGGCGCCTCAAGGCGACGGCATTTTGAGTGTGAGCATATCGCGCCCACGCGGTCTGTTCCGGATCGCGGTCTAGCTTCGCCCGGCTGCGTGCCGGCGCAACGGCAAGCCGTCCTCCACTTCGTTCCGGCCCAGATCCCACTATCCCCACTCCCCGTGGGATCACCTCGGGTGCGCCGTCGCCGGCCTCCGCTCTTCGACCGCCGTGACGGACCGCGATGGGCGCGGTCTTCGAATCGAGGAGAACAAAATGAGACAGGAAAGCAGGAAGAGCGGTCAGGAAACGCGGGTCGACATCTATTCAAAAATCACAAACCGCATCATCGCCTCGCTAGAGGAGGGCGTCCGCCCTTGGGTGCAGCCCTGGAGCACAGGCCATCTGGAAGGTCGCATTACCCGTCCATTGCGGCACAATGGCGAGCCCTATTCCGGCATCAATGTTCTGCTGCTCTGGTCCGAAGCGATCTCGCGTGGTTTCCGCTCTCCGACATGGATGACATTTCGCCAGGCAGCCGAGCTTGGCGCTCATGTCCGCAAGGGTGAGACCGGTTCGACTGTCGTGTATGCGAACCGTGTCAAGAAGACAGAAACGGCCGAGAACAGCGATCAGGTCGAACGCGACATTCCGTTTTTGAGGGCCTACACAGTCTTCAATCTCGAACAGATCGATGATCTGCCCGAGGAATACCTGCCTTCGCTCGCCGAAAATCCCAAGAAGGGCGTCAATCGCATTGCCGCAGCGGACGCATTTTTCGCAGCAACGGGAGCCGTGATCCGCCACGGTGGCAACAAGGCATTCTTTGCTCCAGGCCCGGATATCATCCAGATGCCGCCGATCGAAACCTTCCGGGATGTGGAATCCTACTACGCGACCCTGGGCCATGAACAAATTCACTGGGCTGGAGCGAAGCATCGCCTCGATCGTGATCTCTCGCGCTACGGGAAAGACAAGACCGAGCGCGCGCGTGAAGAGCTGATCGCCGAACTCGGCGCCGTTTTCCTGTGCGCCGATCTCGGCATCGTGCCGGAGATGGAGCCGCGACCGGATCACGCGAGCTATATCGCATCCTGGCTCTCGGTTCTCAGACATGAGAAACGGTTCGTCTTTTCCGCAGCCGCGCATGCGCAAAGGGCGGTGGCGTATCTCCACGATCTTCAACCGAAGGCGCAACAACGAGCAGCTTGAGTCACATCAAGTTGCGCGGACGCACCAGGAAAGGATCCTTTCTGCGGACTGCGGACTGCGGACTGCGGACTGCGGACTGCGGACGAGCTGAACGACTGACGTGCACTGCGGCGTGTGCATGGTGAGATGGGGCGGCTGTGTAAACGAAGCCATCAAAGCCGCGCGGCAATCCCACAACTGGGGGAGAAACAGGTCGAGATCCATCCCGCGGGTGCGTCGAGGCGAGCGATCAAGCTTGGTGTTTGTGAGCTGAGCGCGCTGGAGCGTGGGGCAGGGCGTTTACAACCGATCCCCGCCAGATGACGCCATTGCCGTATCCTTGCGACCTGTCAGCTGGCTCACCCACTGCGGTCTCGATGGGGCATGTCTGACCGAAGACCACCGAGCTGAAGCTCGGTTCGATCGGCATCCGCAACGGCCGGCTCGTTTTCTTCCCCTGAGCGCAAGCGCCCATTCCTCGCGCGCCAAGAAAGCCTCTCCCTTGGCCGTCCTCCACTCGCGTTACGGCCTTTCAGGTGCAGGCCGATCGTCTCCGGTCTGATCGACTGCCATCGAGGCCGCGATGGACGCGGCCCGAACAACCGAAAAGGAATACGACAATGGCAACCATCGGCTCTTTCACCGCTTCCGGCAACGGATTTTCCGGCACCATCAAGACCCTCAACCTCAACGTCAAGGCAACCATACGCGCCGTCGAGCGCACATCAGACAAAGGCCCTGACTACCGCATCCTTGCCGGAGCCACGATCGAATTCGGTGCAGCCTGGAAAAAGACCTCGAACGAAGGTCGCGACTACCTCTCGGTCAAGCTCGACGACCCGAGCTTCCCGGCCCCGATCTACGCAACGCTGATCGAGGTCGAAGGCGAGGAAGGCCTCTCCCTCATCTGGTCCCGGTCGAACCGGGACTAGTACGGGATGCCCCGCCTGACAAGGCGGGGCTCACCCCCATTGGGATCACTTGTTCAGTGCATCCTTGAGCGCCTTGGCAGGCGTGAAGACCAGCTTTTTGGCCGCTGCGACCTTGATGGTCGCGCCGGTTGACGGATTGCGGGCGTCGCGCTCCGGCGTCGCCTTCACCTTGAACTTCCCGAAGCCCGGCAGCGAGGTTTCGTTGCCAGCAATCGCGGCTTGAGTGATGGAGGCAATCACCGCTTCTACGATCGCCTTGCCCTGTGCCTTCGTGAGGCTATGTTCGCCCGCGATCTTGTCGGCGATTTCGTTCGTGGTCGTCATTCTACGTCTCCGCATCATTATTGATACGGAATCCCTGACAGCGGATTTGGTTGCTGTCATTGAGGCGCTGCGGCATGTAACGTCGAATTGCCCGGATTTCCACAGTTTCCGACCGGTCGGTAGCCCTTGATCCGCTTTATCCGTGCAAGTTCCAGGAAATGCCGCGCAGCTTCCCTGTCCGTGGCGAACACCTCGGACTTCTCTCCGCCGCGCTTTCCAATTCGTCCCCAGCAGCGAACGACGGCCGTCTCGCCGAACAGGGTCGGCTGCAACGAAAGCGCATAATAGCGCGCCATGTTTTTCTTCGCGTCGATACGCTGGCAATAAAGCCTGAAACTGTAGAGTGCCATGGTGAAAACCATGACGAAGACGTCCCCTCGCGTCCAACGACAGTTTTGAATCGATTCGAGGGTTTTGATTCACGACGTTGATGAGTGCTGGCGATGCGTGAGGCGTCGAGATAGAAGCCGCATATCAACAATGGGCGGGCCACAATGGACGACGCAATCAAGATCGACAATCGCGGCGACTTCGGGCTTTGGGTGATTGAAGCCGCCAAGCAGATCGTCAGCGATCAGGGGTTCGAGCTGGCGAGAGCAGCGCGGGATGGCACGGAAGAAGAGCTTCGTGTGGCCGGAAACGCACTTGGCCAAGCGATCACCAATGCACTCCTGAAAGTCTATGATGGACTGCTGGATGGTATTGAGGACGAGTAACCCTGCTATCTCGATCGGCGAGACAAAGTCGCGTCCATGCGCTCGATATAATACTGGCCGGCAAGCGGACACGGCGGCCGCCGCCGTAGGCTCTTCCTTCTCTCGCCTCCCATTGTGCACCCGTCACTCCGGCGTCAAGGACTGCGCGGCCCACAAAAATGGAACGCAACGAGCGGGGGGCAGTCGGTCCCGCTTCCCCTTCGGGCCACTATGTTGAAGCTCCTGCGGCTGCCCTTGTTCCGCTCGTTGCGCGGCGAGAATTCCCGAAATCCCGGCCTGTGGCCGGCGCATGCTGATTTCTCCGATGCTCTTCATCCTCTCCGGATCGCCCTTGTTCGTTTCACGTCGCTTCGGCACGATCGACATGGCAAAGTCGGCGCTGTCGGACCGTTTTCCAGCCGCAGCGCCGCCGGTCGGCTGCCGGGGTATCCCAGGCCGATGCAAGATGATCGTGACCTGGTCGTGATCGGTGACATAGATGCCCGCTACGATCACGACGACGAGTACTGAGGGACGTCGAATGGCGGGGAGGGGTAGGGCCGGCGGATCGCCGGATGCGGACACGGCGCCTGGCGGCGCCGTGGTTTCCCTCTCTCTGACATCCCATTGTCGCACCGTCTCTCCGGCGTCAAGGACGAGCGGTCCCCCCAATTTTCAGAGGCCGCCCCGTCGGGGCGACATCAGAAAATCGGCTCCCCCGCCCGCCGCCGCTGGCGGCCGCGTTCCGCGGTCCCTGACCCCTCGCGCCTACGGTGCGGACACCTTCCGTCAGAAAGACGAAAGGAGACTTCTTATGCCTGATATTGACTTCCTCAAGCTGAATGCGGATGCCGCCGGCCTCCGGATCATTGTGCTGGCCAATCAGCTTGGCTGCGAGAGCGACCGGGAGCGCGCGCTCCACGACTGGGTGGAGAAGCTGCTCACCAACTTTATCGCATTTACCCAGTCCGCTCTGGAGGCTGAAAGGCGCCTCGTCCTCAACACCGATCCCACCAAGGTGGCGGAGATCGGCGAAGACCTTTGCAATCACCGAGACAATTACCAAGACTATTGGTGCGAGGAAGGCGACAGCGACCTGTGGAACTTCGTTCCCTATGGGATGGCCGAATTCCGAAATATCCTGAGCCGTATCCACCGGGATCTGCGGATCTTCCTCACCGCATGGGGCCTGGAGCTCCACAAGGACGAACGGCCGGTATCTGCCAAGCCGCGCTATGCGTTCAACGCGGACGACATCGATGACGAGTGCTACGAAGATCTTCACGGCACCGATGACGGGGAGTGAGATGCGAGACGAGAGGCGGCATCCGTCGCCTCTCGTCTTTGCCTTGATGCAAGGAGCCACGCCAGCCGGTTCGACCGGCCGTCCTGGCTGATGAAAGGGGGGCTGCGCCGACCCCTCTCAACACTCACCCCATGAAGGAAGGGCAAGCCCCTCCTTCAAACATCCTCCCATGGGGAAAGGGGACGGTTCCCTCCACCCTTTCCCCAAACCCCAATCCCTCTCCCGGACGGCGGCATCCTGCCGCCCTTTATGGAGAGCAGGTCGACATTGGTCCATCCGCATGTCACACCACGAGGCCGTCCTGGTCTCCGAAGTCAGCAGCCCACTGGTGCGACCAGATGCGTTTCAGGGCAGGCGCTCAACGGATCGGATATCCGCATCATGCCGTGGACGGCTTTGTATCGCTGGCCGTCGCGCTTTCCTTCTCCTCCCGCAGCTTTCGTTTTCCGGTTGTCGAGCGGATCCGATTCAGGACAGGTTGGAGAAACGGAACATCCTCCCAGACCACATCGCGCTCGAAGCGCTCGCTGTTTCTGTTGCGCCAGCGCACCTCCTTCCTGGTCACAAAGGGCGGTGCGATCTCGAAGACGGCCGCAAGCGGTGCAAGTATCAGAGCGCAGAACATGGCAAGGGTTTTCACGATCGTATCGCCGAGCGGCGTCAAGACGGCGAGAGAAACAATCACGACCATTCCGAGAAATGGCACGGCGATGATGAATACGACCCAGATCATCAACGGTCCGAGCAATGAGTACCAAGTCTTTTTCCAATGTTGCATGGCCGATTTCCTCTTATTTGCGTAACGGTGTCAATGGCGTCTGTGCCTTCGAAACAGCTTCGCTTTCGGGCACTGTTCGATGGAACCTGTTCACCCCGACGATCGATGTCATGTCGTCGCGCCGGAACCAGATCGCGCGGCCGCATCTGAGCGGCGCGTTGCCGGCGGTGAAAACGATCTGTTCGTCGGCGCGCATCCGCATCACTTCATGCGGCAGGATCAGCGGGCGGCGGGTGAGTTGCTTTGACCGCGAGCGCGATGATCCCTTCATCCCGGAAGAGCGGTTCGTCTGGTCGACCTCGACCGTCGTGTCGCCGCAGCGCTTCGAGATGTACTCAGCAGTTTCCGGATCGTTGATAGCGGCAAAGGAAATCCACGACGCGGATTCGAACCAATTCGACGTGGCGTCGCGTCCGCCGTAGGCTTCGCGCATTTGGCCGATCGACTGATAGAGCATCGTCAACGTTATCCCGTACTTTCGGCCGGCATCGCGGGCAGTCTCGAGGATGCGCAGGTAACCGAGCCTTGCTACCTCATCCAACAGGAACAGTGCGCGGCCCGTAACATCGCCGTTGCGATTATAAATCGCATTGAGGAATGAGCCGATGATGACGCGGGCAATACCCGCATGGTTCTCCAGCGTCTTCAGGTCGAGGTTGATGAAGACGTCGACGTTGCCGCCGGTTAGATCATCGGTCTCGAAACTCGAACCCGAAACCAGTGAGGCGTAGTTTGGATAGGAAAGCCAATGCGTTTCCTTAGCTGCATTTGCATAGACGCCCGAGAATGTCTCCGGCGTCATGTTGATAAACGGCGCGACGTTTTCTTTCACGAAGATCGATTTCGATTCGTCGTAAATTTCCTGCAGACGGGCCCGCAGTTTTGGCTCCGGTTCTGACAGATTGGCCCGAACCTGACGCAGGTTCTGGTTTTCTGTTTCTGTGTTTCCAGACAAGCAGACATCGGCAATGATAGCTGTGAGAAGCTGTAGCGACGAGGCACGGAAAAAGTCATCCCGAACGGCGTTTTGGCTCGGGCTGTCGCTGACGATCCACGACGCAACCGATGCGATGTCCTCCTCCTTGGTCGCGCCAAATCGTCCGATCCAATCGAGAGCGTTGAAGCCAACACCGGGTACCTTGGGATCGAGCACATGAACTTCGCGTCCGGCCGCTACCCGATGTTTCATCACCATAGGCGCGACCTCGTTGGACGGATCGAGCGCGACAAGCGTGCCGCCCCATTTCAGCGCTGTCGGGATCGTGATCGACGTCGTCTTGAAGCCGCCCGATCCGGCGAACACAATGCCATGCGATGAGCCAAACGAACCATCGAAGCAGAGCAACGGTGCTCGTCCTCCAGCGCCCCAGCTCGCTGCATCGTCGGCCTGGAACGCGGTCGTGGAAACGATGTCCCGATCCACCCTGTACGCCTCACCAACAACAATGCCGCCTGATGCTGGAAACAGCCGCGCAGCAACCGCAAAGCTCATCCAATCGGCATCGCCGTGGACAGCGCGTTTGCCCTTGAGGCGTTTCGGAGCGGCGGGCGCGAAAGCGGCGTTGCCCCTTAGCGCGACGCGCAAGCCGAACAGGCCGGACAGCGTGGCGATGGCCGATCCAATCGTCGTGACCGGATCCAGGTAATCCCAGACCGATCGACCTGATGCTATCTGGCCTGAAAATGCTGCGAGGCGGATGGCTTCGCGGACGATTGCGATCGCGACGACCGTCCCAGTTCCAACGATGACACCAAGGGCAACCGTTCGGATAGTGACGGTGCCCGCAGCAGCGAACAGGAACACGACTGCGACGGCGGCGGCCGCTGCATAGGGCAGGGCAATCCCAACTCTGCCCAGAAATAGTTCCGCAGCGGTAGTTCTTCCGAAATCTGCGATCCAGGACTGATGGCCGGTGAGTGCGATACAGCTGCCAACGATCAAAATGACTGGCGCAAGAAACGAGATTGCTCTACGCGGCGTCATTGCCGAACGCCTCCGCGCCAATCGCCGTCAACCGCAGCCGCTCGTTCTCGTCGACTTTCACACGGCTTGCCGCATCAATCAGCATGCCGAGCAGGAGGGCGCGCTTTTCGTGGCGGAGACCAGCCTTCACGATCAGGCCGCCAAGCTCGATTTTCTCCCGCGTGTCTTTTTTGCGGGCGGCGGATGTCGATGCGCGGACCACGCGCTCAGCCCTCGCCACGTTGGCCCGAAGTCTGGCCAGACGAGAACGCCGCCGCTGACTTCGGTTTCTGCCCCGCACCCTTGCGAAACCGTGCGGCCACGTCTTCGAATGCTGTCTGAAGCTCAGCCTCGTCGATCTCTATATCGCCAAGCCCGGCCTTCAGCGCGATCCGACCGATACGCTCGGCCTCACGGGTTTCAGCTGCCTTAAGCTGTTCCTGAAGTTTGGCGATTTCTTCCCTGATTTTCGACGAAGGCTTCTTCATTCCGGATGATCCCTTGTTGGTCTGATCGCAACGCCATCGACCAAGACTCCTCCGGATGATCCTGCTTTTCTACTCGTCAAAATGCGAGTTGGCGGAGCCAACGCTTCTGGAGATGATCCCGCCGTTCCGAAGGAGCGGGTCCAAGGGCGCAGTTATACGTCGCGATGCGACGCTCTGCTTTTCGGCCCGTTTGTGGGCCTCCGCTCCCGGTGAACACGACGTGTCCAACCGTTCGGGAGATGGCCAGCTTGGCGATCACGCACTTCACAGCTCAGATCATCGGCCGCGGCGAGGGCCGCAGCGCTGTGCTGTCGGCCGCCTATCGCCACTGCGCCAGGATAGAGCATGAAGGCGAGGCGCGGGTTGTCGACTATTCGAATAAGCGCGGTCTGATCCACGAGGAGTTTGTGCTCCCGCCAGATGCTCCCGCTTGGCTTCGAACCCTGATTGCTGATCGTTCGGTCGCTGGGGCCGTCGAATCCTTTTGGAACAAGGTCGAGCAATCAGAGAAACGTGCCGACGCCCAGTTTGCCCGCGAGTTCATCATCGCCCTTCCAGTCGAACTGTCTGTTGAGCAGAACATCACCTTGATGCGCAACTTTGTCGCCAATCAGATCCTGGCGCGTGGACAGGTTGCCGACTGGGTCTATCACGACGAACCGGACAATCCGCATGTCCATCTGATGACGACGTTGCGACCGCTGACGGAGCAGGGGTTTGGCCCGAAGAAGGTAGCCCTGATCGGCGAGGACGGGCATCCGCTTCGCAATCCGGCGGGCAAGATCGTCTACAAGCTCTGGTCGGGCGAGAAGAGTGAGCTGATCGAGCAACGCCAATATTGGTACGAGTGCCAGAACCATCATCTGGCGTTGGCCGGCTTCGACATTCGTGTCGATGGACGCTCCTATGCTGAGCGCGGGATCGACATCTTGCCGACGACCCATATCGGCGTTGCCGCGAAAGCCATCCAGCGCCAGGCCAAACGCGAGGGCAGGGACCCGGAACTCGATCGGCTGCGGGTCCATGAGGAAACCAGAGCCGAAAATGCACGGCGTATTGTCGATCGTCCAGACATCGTCCTGGACATAGCCTCCAGAGAAATGTCTGTCTTCTCACAACGAGACATCGCCAAAATCCTACACCGCTATATCGACGATGCCGGCACGTTCCAGCAGTTGATAGCGCGTATCCTGCAAAGTCCCCAAATCGTGCGTCTGGAAGCCGCCCGCATAGACTTTGCGACGGGTTCCAGGCTCCCGTCAAAATACACGACGCGCGAATTGATCAAGCTCGAGGCGGAGATGGCACGGCGCTCGGTTTGGCTCTCGAGGCGCGACACTTTCGGGGTCAGACACCCCGTCTTCCACACAGTCCTTTCTCGCCATTCGAAACTCTCTGACGAGCAGAGAATTGCCATCGAGCATGTAGCGGGGAATGGGCAGATCGCCGCAGTCGTCGGCCGCGCCGGCGCCGGCAAGACAACCATGATGAAGGCGGCGAGAGAGATCTGGGAAGCAGCCGGCTATCGGGTCGTTGGCGGTGCGCTTTCCGGCAAGGCGGCCGAAGGTTTGGAGAAGGAAGCGGGTATCGTCTCGCGCACGCTGTCCTCCTGGGAACTGCGCTGGAAGCAGGGCAATGGCCAGCTCGATGGCCGGACGGTCTTTGTCCTCGATGAAGCTGGCATGGTGTCGTCACGGCAGATGGCAACCTTCGTTGAGGCTGCTACGAGAACCGGCGCCAAGATTGTGCTGGTCGGGGACTCCGAGCAGTTGCAGCCAATCGAAGCCGGCGCTGCCTTTCGTGCCATCGTCGAACGCATCGGTTATGCTGAGCTTGAGACGATCTATCGTCAACGGGAACAATGGATGCGGGACGCCTCGCTCGATCTGGCGCGTGGCCGGGTGCGGGAGGCGATCTCGAGCTATAACGAACACGACCGCATTCACGGGCGCTCGTTCAAGGCCGACGCCGTCCACGATCTGATCGACGACTGGAATCGGGAGTACGATGCCACGAAGTCGACGCTCATCCTCGCTCATCTGCGCCGTGACGTGCATGCGCTCAACAGCATGGCGCGCGCAAAGCTCGTGGAGCGTGGCCTGCTCGAGCCCGGCCATGGTTTTCGAACAGAGAATGGCGAGCGCCATTTCGCCGCCGGCGACCAGATCGTGTTCTTGAAAAACGATGGCTCGCTCGGAGTCAAGAACGGCATGATCGGGCGCATCGTCGAGGCGGAGCCGCGGCGCTTCATTGCCGAGGTTGGGGAGCGAGAGCACCGACGTTGCGTCGAGGTCGATCAGCGCTTCTACGCACAAGTCGACCATGGCTATGCCGCCACGATTCATAAGAGCCAGGGCGCTACCGTCGATCGGGTGAAGGTGCTCGCATCACTGTCTCTTGATCGTCACTTGACCTACGTGGCGATGACCCGGCACCGCGAGGACGTTGGCCTCTACTATGGTCGCCTTTCATTTGACAAGGCGGGCGGGCTGATCCCGATCCTGTCGCAGAGCCGGTCGAAAGAAACAACGCTCGACTACGAGGACGGCCGTTTCTATCGCGCCGCACTTGCCTATGCCGAAGGCCGAGGCCTGCACATTGCCCGCGTCGCCCGCACGCTCGTTTCCGACCGACTGAGATGGACGGCCGGTCAGAAACAGAAGCTGGTCGATCTCGGCAACCGGCTCCTTTCCATTGGCCGGACCCTCGGTGTGATCGATCGACAATCCGCCAACAGAACCCAGCCATCGAAGGAGGCTCCCTTGGCCGCCGGCGTCAAAACGTTCCCAAAATCCATCTCCGATACGGTCGAGGACAAGCTGGATGCCGATCCCGGCCTTAGGAAAATCTGGGAAGATGTCTCCAAGCGCTTCCGCCTGGTCTTTGCCGATCCCGAAAGGGCATTCAAAGCAGTCAACTTGGATACCGTTCTTGCCGATCCGGCGGTGCGGAAAACGACGCTGTCAGCCCTTGGCGACAAGCCGGAAACCTTCGGAGCACTTCGCGGCAGAACTGGGATACTGTCCAGCAATGCAGACAGGCGGGCGCGGGAACAAGCCGAAGCCAACGTGCCTGCACTCAAGCGCGACATTGAACGCTTTCTTTGGGCGCGGGCAGAGGCCGAACACAAACACGAGGCAGAAGAGCGTGCCACCAGACTGCGGGTCGGCATTGATATCCCGGCTCTGTCGCCAGCTGCTGCGGTGATCCTCGAACGGGTGCGTGACGCGATCGATCGGAATGATCTGCCGGCAGCACTCGGTTTCGCACTGAGCAATCGGGAGGCCAAGACAGAAATCGATGCATTCGGTAAAGCGATTTCCGAACGGTTCGGCGATCGAGCCCTTCTCGGAATCGCCGCGAAGGACACGAGCGGGCAAACCTTCCGAGAGTTGACGACCGGTATGAACCCCGCTCAGACCGCGGCGATCAGCGCCGCATGGCCGACTATGCGGGCAGCGCAGAAGCTGGCGGCCAGTGAGCGTTCGACGGAAGCGCAGAAGCAGTCTGAGACCATGCGTCAGTCTCAGCGGCCGGGGCTCGGCCTAAAATGACAGTTGTGGCAATCCGGTCTCAAAAGAAAGCGGCGCTTTGGTTGATATCAATGGCGGCGACGGTCGCGGTGTTGATCATTGCCGCGGGCTGGTTCGGCGGATACCGGATCAATACCACGCCGAGCTATCCGTTGGGGCTTTGGCGCATTGGGCATCTCGCCCGGGACATTCGAGTTGGCGACCGGGTGTTCATTTGCCCGCCCGACAATGATGTCTTCAGATCGGCGAAAGAGCGGGGATATCTGCGCACGGGTCTTTGCCCGGGTGGCTTCGGTCCGCTTATCAAGACGGTTGCGGCGACCGCTGGTCAGCGCGTCGAGACTAACAGATCCGTCATGATTGACGACAAGCCCCTGGCCCATTCCCAGATCGCAAGACTGGATGGCCGCCGCAGGTCGCTTTCTAACTCCGCTGGTGGCGTTATTCCGCAGGACTTCGTGTTCCTCCATTCGGATTTTGTCGGATCGTATGACTCCCGTTACTTCGGCCCGGTTCCGAAAAGTGGTGTGCTGGGCCTCGCTGAGGAGGTTCTCACCTATGCACCGTGAAGTGCTTGGCTCCATCGGCCTGATCACTGCGGCCGCCATTGTTGGGACATTCGGCTGGAGCGGGAAGGTCCAGCTATTGCCACTGGCGATCCTGTTCCCCTTGGTGTGGTCACGTGCGCCATCGCGCGTTGTCGCAGCAATGATTGCAGCGGCCTACTTCCTTGCCGCATCCCGTGGCTTGCCCCAAGGTGTCGTGAACTTCTATGGGTCGAGGGAGGCGTACGGTTACGCATTGTGGCTGATGGCCGCCGCCGGATTCGTGTTTGTTCACGCCGTTTGTTGTACGCGGCGATCGGGTGTACGGCGCTCGGCGGGATATGCGATCGCTTCAATCCTTATGATCCTCCCACCGTTCGGGATTGTCGGCTGGGCTCATCCGCTCACGGCTGCGGGCGTATTGTTTCCCGGCTGGGGTTGGATCGGTCTGCTTGCGACCGCGACCGGCATGCTCGCCCTAACGACGCGACGATGGCCGATCGCGGTCATAGTATTGGGAGGCTTTTGGGTCTGGTCCGCCGCATGCTGGGTGCCTCCTTCTTTGCTGAAAGGCTGGTCAGGTGTCGACACACCTCTTGGCCAATCGTTGGGCCGCGGCTTTGATCTCGAGCAGCAACGGTCGCTTGTCAGGGCAGTGCGAGAGGAAGCGGCACTTGGAGCTCGGGTGGTTGTTCTTCCCGAAAGCGCGCTTGGCTTCTGGACGCCGACGATGGAGCGATTTTGGCGGACAGCTCTGGATGGCAACCATGTCACGGTGTTGGCCGGCGCTTCGGTGGTAAATCCCGACGGTTACGAGAACGTCATGGCATCAATTAACAGGGATGGCGGATCGTCGATTTATCGCGAGCGCATGCCGGTACCGGTGTCTATGTGGCAGCCATGGCCGGCCTTGATGGGGAAAAGCGGTGGGGCTCGCGCCGCCTTCTTTGCCAATCCCATCGTTGATGTCCTCGGCAGTCGTGTCGCGATCCTGATTTGCTACGAGCAACTGATCACGTGGCCGATCCTGCAATCGGCGCTTCATCGACCCGAGGTGATCGTCGCAGCCGGGAACGGTTGGTGGACGGCCGGAACATCAATCGTCCCTATTCAGCAGGCCAGCGCGTTCGCCTGGGCCAGCCTGTTCAACATCCCTGTCGTCTTTGCCTTCAACAGTTGAGCTGTGGAGCCTCCATGTTTGATCCAACCCTAATCGCCAAATGCGCTGATCCCGACCTCAAACCTGCCATCGTCGAAAAATTCATCGCCGAGGCCGGCTCGCCGAACCCGCTGATGGTTGCAGTCAAATCTGGCGACCGTCTAATTCTTGTGCCTTTGCCGAAGACCAGTGAAGAAGCCATGGCGATCGTATCAAAATACGTTGGCAATGCGGTCGTTCGAGTTGGAGTCACGCAGTATCCAGCCGGAATCGGCGTGAAAGACGCCTCCGAGTTGAAGCCAGAGATTATGGACGCCTGCGAAAATATTCGGGTGGGCACCGCTTTGTTTGCGAAAGTCTATCGCATCGTTGTGAAATGGTACGGCTCATCGCCTCCCGAGGCGCTCGACGATGCCATCTTTGCTTGGAAGACTGGGTATTTCGAAGGCAAGTCCGTCTTCATGGAGCCCGACCCCGGAAAGCTCGACCCAGGCGCCTCGGCCCGCCAGACTGTCGATGGAGGCGATGGTCTCGACGTCCAGACGACCACGAAGAGGACAGAAGCGTCCGATCAGACCGATCCTTCGCGTGCCGATCCACGTATCGACCTTTCCAGAATCAATGGGACGAGATCAGCCTACGCCGAATAAGCGCAAGCCGGCTAAATAACGCCCTTGGCAAAAATGAAGCATCCGTAAGGGCCGGGGTCCGATGTCCTGACGATTGCGAGCGACGTTTTTGCGGTATCGTAGAACGCAAAGCACTCGAGCGCCGCCATCTTGATTGACCACCCCTCAGCTCGATCCACGACACTTTCTGCATTGTGGCAAAGGTCGGCATCTGTTTGTCCCGATCGCCGACGACCTGTGGGGCCTCGACGAAAGCGTCGACCGGATAAAGCCTTGGAGTTGCCTCCGCCGCACGTACAAGACCACAGCCGGAGATGCCGATGAGACGGCCATAGGCCGTATGGCTGACAATTGATTGGGCGGAATGATTGACATCGCAATGATCGAGTTGATCCCCAGTCCCATGAGCACCAAACCTTTCCGGCCGTGTCGCGTCCGTTCGCCTAACCCATCGACGTCTCCTGTGGCTGGCAACGCAAAAGTGCCATCGTTCGATTTATTGCGCCGCACAACATTTCATAACTTTACAAAGATATGTGTGTATGTGAAGTAACGGCAACACCTAACGATGTGAGCGTAGTCCAGTGACCAATTTGAAATTCGCCACCCGCCTTAACTCTTTCGCCTCGCGGCCACAGGCTGAATGGCCTGATCTTTCCGGCAAGCCGACAGTGATGCAGATGGTCGCGCGTGCCGCAAAGGTTGAGGGTCTGACGGATCTCGATCTCAATTATCCCGATCACGTCTCTGAAAATCCGCGCGAACTGGCGAGACAAATTGGCGATATGGGCCTTGCGATCAACGGCTTCGCGATGCGCTACTACACCAATCCGGCCTTCAAAATCGGCGCTTTCACCAATCCTGATCCCGCAGTTCGTCGCGAGGCGATCGATCTTACGAAGAAAGGGATCGATGCGGCGCGCGACGCTGGCAGCAACCTGATGACCATCTGGCTCGGTCAGGATGGCTTCGACTACGCTTTCCAGGTCGATTACGCAACCTTGTGGCAACACGAAATATCCGGAATTCGTGAAGTTTGTGAGCATGATCCGGACTGCCAGATCAGCATCGAATACAAGCCGAACGAGCCACGCTCCTACAGTCTGATGCCCGATTGCGCGACGACGCTTCTGGCAATCAAGGAGATCGGGCTGCCAAATCTCGGCGTGACCCTCGACTTCGCCCATGTCCTTTATGCAGACGAGCAGCCGGCCTTCGCCGCCGCGTTGATCGCCCGCTACAGCCGCCTTCTCGGCGTTCATCTCAATGACGGCTATGCCAAGCGCGACGATGGTCTGATGGTCGGCGCCGTCCACACACAGCAGACGATCGAGCTGCTCCGTCAGATCCGCAAGGACGGCTACGACGGCGCCATCTACTTCGACACGTTCCCTGACATGACCGGCCTCGATCCGGTTCACGAATGCGAGGTGAACATCCAGACCGTCAAGCGCATGCTTCAGGTCGTGGACCGCCTTGAGCAGGACAATCGCCTCTCCGGTGCGATTGACCGCCAGGATGCTGTTTCCGCACAGGCAGTCATTCAAGAACTGATGCTTGGCGCGAAGGCGTGAACTCCAACAATCAACGCACGCCGGACGGTGTGTAAATCCAAACCTCGGGAGGAACCGATGAATACATTTTTGAAAACAACTGTCGCCGCAGGGCTGGCCGCCAGCTTCCTGTTCGGCGCTGCCATTGCACAGGATCTGGCGCCGCTGAATTCGGACACAGAAAAGGACCGCATGGACTGGTCTCAGCTCGAGACCAAGTTCGGACCACTCCCGAAACTGCCGGAAGGTACCAAGGCAGGAGCCGTATCCAAGACGCTGACCAACGAATATTGGCGCTCGCTGGGTGAGGGATACAAGAAGTTCGGTGACAAGATTGGGGTCACCGTCGCCTATCAGGCGGCGCAGAGCGAGGGCGACCAGCTCGGCCAGTTGACGATTGCCGAGGGCATGATCACCCAGGGCTTCAATGTCCTCCTGGTCTCGCCGCAGACTGACGCCAATCTGCAGCCTGTCATGGAACAGGCAAAGGCTGCCGGCATCCCTGTCGTCAACGTCAATGATGCGGTTATCCCACAGGCCGAGCACTATGTCGGCAACGTTCAGCGCGACAACGGCGTCCGCGTTGCAAAGTGGTTCATCGACAATCGTCCCAACGGCGGCAAGGTTGCCATCGTCGAAGGCCAGGCGGGTGTTTACGCCGCTGTTCAAAGAACGGACGGGTTCAAATCCACGATCAGCGAATCCGGCAAGTTCCAAGTCGTTGCCAGCGTTCCCGGTAACTGGGATCGTCAGACCTCCTATGATGCGGCAACCAATATCCTGCAGCAGCATCCGGATCTGATTGGCTTTTATGCCAACAACGACGGCATGGCTCTCGGCATCGTCGAGGCAGTCAAGGCCGCCGGTCTTCAGGACAAGGTCGCTGTCTTTGGCACGGATGGGATCTCCGACGCCTATGCGTCGATCAAGGCTGGCGAGCTGACCGGCACCGTCGACAGCTTTCCTGTGCTGACAGGCGAAGTGGCACTTGAGGCCGCCTTGCGTCTGGTTGCCGGCCAGAAGTTGCCGCGCGTTGTCGCAACGCCTCAGGCGCTCATTACCAAGGACAATGTCGCCCGCTATCAGGGAGGAAGCGTCGATGTCCGCGCCGTGCTGATGGAAGATGCCGCCAAGGTCAAGTAACGCAAGATCGACAATCGTGATGCCGGCTATCCGTGGCCGGCATCTCATCGTCAAAGTAGGTGCTAGCAAGATGACCGAGATGCCCAGACTGAGATTCGAAACCATTTCCAAGTCGTTTCCAGGTGTGCGTGCGCTGTCGGATGTATCCTTCGACGTCGTGCCGGGTGAGATTCACGGGCTTCTCGGAGAAAATGGAGCGGGAAAGTCGACGCTGCTGCGCATCCTGTCCGGCGTCTTTCGTCCAACGTCCGGTTCGATGTTCGTGGACGGAGAGACTGTCGCGTTTCGCAAGCCCCTCGATGCTCGTGGCGCCGGGATCGCGATGATCCACCAGGAGCTGCAACAGGTGCCGCACTTAAGTGTCGCGCAGAATATGTTTCTGGGCCACCCGTTGACCACGGCAGGCGGCCTGTTCGTATCGAGACGGGAGCAGGAGCGTCGCGCCGGCGAGGCATTGGCGATGATCGATCCGGGTATCGATCCCTCAGCGCCGGTTTCGACGTTGAAAGTTGCGCAGCGCCAGATCGTGGAGATCGGGCGGGCACTGCTCGACAAGGCCAAGATCATCGCAATGGATGAGCCGACCTCCAGCCTGACGCCAAGTGAATTCGAGCGGTTGGCGGAGGTCATCACCAGCCTTTCGGCAAGTGGCGTATCGATTATCTATGTTTCGCATAAGATGGATGAGGTGTTCCGCATCTGCCAGCGCGCCAGCGTCATGCGTGACGGCAAGCTGGTTGGTCGCGTGGATATGCAGACCGCCTCGCATCAGGACGTCATCACGATGATGGTCGGCCGCGAACTGATGCAGGAGCAGCATGTTTCCCATGCCACCACGACGGTGAAGCTTGAGGCGCGGGATCTCTCCTCTGCGACGAAGATCCGCAATGCGTCATTCCGGCTCCATCGCGGCGAGGTCCTCGGCATTGCGGGTCTCGTCGGATCCGGCCGAACAGAGCTCCTGCGCCTTTTGGCCGGAGTAGACCGCCTGTCAGCCGGTAGCATTGAGATTGACGGAAAGCCTGTAAACCTCACCAATCCACGCGAGGCCATTTCGGCGGGCATCGGTCTGGTCCCCGAGGAGCGCAAGCGCGAGGGGATCATTCCGGTTCGCTCGGTCACCATCAATATGGCACTCGCGTCGCTCGGCAGTTTCTCGAAGGGTGGCCTTATCCAGAATGGCAAGTTGCGCCGGACCGCACAGGATCTGCTGCGCCGTGTAAACTTGCGGCCATTCCAGCTGGATCGGCCTATTCGCCTGTTCAGCGGCGGTAACCAACAAAAGGCGATCATCGCGCGTTGGCTGGCAAGCCGCTCGCAGATCCTTCTTTTCGATGAGCCCACTCGCGGGATCGATGTCGGTGCCAAGGCAGAAATCTACCACCTTATCGAGGCGTTGGCCGCCGACGGACATTCCATCATCGTCGTTTCCTCGGAACTGCCGGAAGTCATCCGGCTCTCCGATCGGGTTCTCGTCATGAGAGACGGGAAGATCGCGGCGGAGATTGCAAGAGAAGATCTGAGCGAAAGCGCAATCGTGGCGCATGCCATTCCCGGTGCCGACACCGGACAAGCGCCTGCTGCGTAAGCGCGGAAGACATAGAGGAACACGTTATGAGCAATTCACCCGCTGCTGCCGATACGAAGCTTTCGCCCTCCTTTGGCCGCTTCTCATTTTCCTTGCGAGACGCCGGTACATTGATCGGCCTGGTCATTATCATGGCCGTGTTTGCGACCCTGGTACCCGGCTTTTTGTCCGAGCGGAACCTCGTCAATATCCTGCAACAGTCCAGCATCAATGCATGTCTGGCGCTCGGCATGACGCTGGTGATCATATCGGGCGGCATCGATCTGTCGGTCGGTCCAACCGCTGCGATTTCTGCCGTCGTCACGGCGACGCTGCTGCTTGCCGGGACGCCGGTTCCGCTCGCTATTCTGGCGGGGCTTGCCATCGGGGCGGTTTGCGGTTTCATCAATGGAGTGCTGGTTGCCTATGTTGGGTTACAGCCTTTCATTGTTACGCTCGGAACATTGAGCACCTATCGCGCCATTGCCTTGATCTACACAGGCGGAAATCCTGTGCTGGGGATCCCCGCGGGATTTCGCTCACTCTTCAACGGAAATCTTTTGGGCATTCCGACCCCGGTTCTCATTGTCGCCGTTGTGGCGGTGGCTGCCTGGATCCTGCTCAAGAAAACCCCGATCGGTGAGTATCTGCTGGCAGTCGGCGGCAACGAAGAGGCGGCCTACGTGGCTGGTGTTCCCATCGCCCGCACGAAGATCACGGCCTATGTCATCTCGGGCGGGCTTGCCGCGCTCGCATCCCTGATCCTGATCGGGCGGCTGGGAGCGGCTGAGCCAATCCTCGGCAATCTCTGGGAGCTCGATGCAATTGCTGCCGCCGCAATCGGTGGCGCCTCGCTGATGGGCGGCAAGGGCAGCATTCTGGGAACGATCCTCGGCGCTATCATTCTCGGCACGATGCGCAACGGTCTTACGTTGATGAATGTCCAGGCGTTCTATCAACTGCTAGCCACAGGTCTTATAATCCTCGTCGCAATGATGATCGATCGCGCGACAAGGGGACGAGAATGAACACTGAAAGCTTCGACATGAAGGCCGTCGGCCCGCGCATCCGCATGATGATGCCACTGCTGACGCCACTCGAGGCAAAGGTTGTCGATACGGTCTTTGCCCTGCGCGACTTCAGCGACGACACATCTCTGAAACAGATCGCCGACGATGCCGGTGTCTCGGAAGCCATGGTGGTCAAGATCACCAAGAAACTGGGCTTCTCGGGCTATCGCGATTTTCGAACGGCAGTTAGTCAGTATAATCGCCAGCCCACGGCAGAAATGCATCAGGAACTGTCGGCCGACGATACGTCGCAGGAAATCGTCCAGAAGGTGTTCCGCACATCGATCAATGCTCTGGAAGAAACGTTGTCGATCCTCGACATCGAGGCGTTTGACAGGGCAGCGGATCTGATTCACCGAGCCAAACAGCGCGATTTCTACGGTGTCGGCGGTTCCGCTCAGATTGCACGTGACGTCGCTCATAAATTCCTGCGCATCGGCGTACGGGCAAGTGTATTTGACGATTCCCACATGATGCTGATGTCGGCGTCTCTCATCGCCGACGGCGACATCGCGATCGGGTTTTCTCATTCCGGCAATACCACTGCGGTGATCGAGGCGATACAGCTTGCTCGCCGTAACGGCGCTCGAACGATCGCCATCACCAACTACAATTCCTCCGCATTGGCGCAGGCTGCCGATGTGGTGTTGTGCTCTACCGCGCAAGGCTCCCCTTTGATGGGGGAAAATGCGGCGGCGCGCATCGCGCAGCTGAACATTCTTGATGCCGTGTTCGTGGCCGTTGCCCAACGCGACTATCAAGCCGCCGAACGTAGTCTCGATCGGACGATGTCCGCAGTCACCTCCAAACGAAAAGATAGACTTCCATGATCTCCGCGCCTCTTGTTACCGTTTTCGGCAGCCTGCACTACGACATCGCCGTGATGGGGCCGGCCCGGCCGCGCAAGGGGGAAACGGTGACCGGGACGTCCTGGCATCCGAAGAGCGGCGGCAAGGGCGGTAATCAGGCAGTGTCGTCGGCGCGTACGAGCGTCGCGACATCGATGATCGGCGCAGTCGCAGATGACGACTTCGGACGATTTCTGCTCGCCAATCTCAAACGTTGGAATGTTGACGATCAGTTCGTGCGACGCGACGCGACGCAATCGACCGGTATGAGCGTGGCAATCTTCGACGCTGACAGCGACTATGGCGCGGTTATCGTTTCAGGGAGCAACCTGACGCTTGGCGACGCGGATGTTGAGGCGGCGCGCGGTCTTCTAAGCAGGACGACAGTCCTGGTCCTGCAAAATGAAATCCCTGATGCGGCAAACGCCGCTGCTGCAAAAGCAGTGAAAAACTTTGGCGGATGGGTGCTGCTCAACGCTGCTCCCGCCAGAGAGCTTTCCGACACGCTGAAGGATCACGTTGATATTCTCGTCGTCAACGGCATAGAGGCTGAGATGCTCGCAGGTGTCCCGGTGGTTGAAACACTGAGCGGTGCGCTGGAAGCGGCGCGCATCCTTGCCCGCACCTACCCGGCAGCTGTCGTGACCGTAGGAGGCGCCGGCGTTGCCTATGCAAATGGCAAGGGGGACGAACTCGCTATTGAAGGCGTCAAAGTTAGGGTTGAAAGCACGCACGGCGCGGGGGACGAGTTCATCGGTGTTCTCGCGGCGGAGATAGCATCTGGTGCTGCGATGGAGGACGCACTTCGAAAGGCCAACAATGCTGCTGCGCGGCTGGTGGCCACGCCAGAAGTTGATCGCTTCTAACGATGTGACGGCGCAGCCACGTTGTTTTCACATCAAGGATCTGGGGATAGTCGCGTGGCAACAAGGGATCGCGCCGACTTACAAGAACCACGACTATCAGAACTCGCTCGGAAAAAAGTGGCCGCGGAATCGCTCCACGGCCAAGATTTGCACTTTGAAGATCAACGTTTGGAAGCTTGGCTCAATCCTGGAACTTCACGTTGCGCGTCAACTTGGCGATCGCAGCGAGGGTCTCTTCACCAGTCTTGCGATCACGCTGCCAAATGTTACGGCCCACGATGACGCCACGTGCGCCTCCGCGAATTGTACCGGCCACCGCTTCGATCGTCTCCGCCGGAGGACCGGAAAGCGGGCCGCCAGCAATCACCAACGGCACCTTCAATTCTTCCGACAGACGCCTCGTGCGTTCTTCGCCAGGGAATGCGATTTTGATGATGTGTGCGCCAAGATCGTAGGCAATACGGGCCACCTGTTCTTCCTGGATGACCACTTCCTCGGAGCGCGGTGCGCCCATGATAACGGGCTCCAGAACCAGCGGGATGTCCCAACGATCGCACGATGCGACCACTTTGCCGACGCGAGCGCACATTTGCACTCGCTCATATCTCGACATGTTCCATGGGAAGAGCATTTTGACGGCATCGACACCCATGCGAACGGCTTCCTCGACCGTCGTGATGAGGTCATGCGAGCCGCCGCCATCAAGCTCGCGGTATTCGTTGTATGTGTCGATCGTCAAGACGCGGGTGAGGTGGGGATGAGCCGCGAAGAATTTCTCGGTCTGCTTGACCTGTCCCGGTGTCATCATGAAGCCGGTCACGTCGTTGTTGGCCCACGCTGCGAACGGTGCCGACGGGGTTTCGAGACCTTCGATGCGGTCGAAGATTAAGCCGTGATCGACCGGCATGATGATAGCCGCACGATCGCTGGGCAGGGTACGACGAAGACGATATTCCATCGACATGAGATTTTTTCCTATCCTCTCGACGGTCCGACCGTCTTGATTGGTGCTCCTCCTTGTCTTGTCTGTTCTGTACGGACAAGACGGACGATACGTATCTACTCTTCGTTGATTTGGGGTGTCAAGACGAAACTCGACGATGGGTGATATGCGCCGTCGATGTAAGGGGACGCGACCGTGTCATCAGAGTGGGACGAATTGTCGGGCAGCCGGTGCGAGCCGCCACGCC
The DNA here is from genome assembly GCF_000799715.1 of Martinezella rhizogenes. GTDB lineage: Bacteria > Pseudomonadota > Alphaproteobacteria > Rhizobiales > Rhizobiaceae > Rhizobium > Rhizobium rhizogenes_C. Next base: position 205,741 of record NZ_JUHG01000015.1, on the reverse strand, counting down.
ATCGAGGTGCCGGAAAAGCGCCGCCCAGGAGCTTTGAATGATCCGCCGGCTGAAGAGCGGAAACTGCTACTCGCCGTCGCCTGCGCTTTGACCGCTCTCAGTCTGTGCTTCCGCATCGACCGAGATCGTCACAACGTCGCTTCGTACAAATGAGCGATAAAAGTCAAACACGCGACCTGCGTCGGAGCGGGACGTCGACTGCACGAAGAGGACCGGTGCGCCTCGGGCTAAGCCCAGATGTTTTGCGGTGTCGGCAGGAGCGCCGATCGCCGCCACTTCGCGCCTTGCCGCGAAGATCGAGAAGCCGGCTTGCGCCAGCGTCTGGTTCAAGGACGCCAAGCCCTCCAGCACTGGCTTACCAATGAGCGAACCGCCGACATCGGCTGGTAGGAAATTCGTAGAATGCATGGCCGCCTTGCCGTCAATGTGTCGGATGCGCTCGATTACAAATCCGTTCTCTCCCCGTGCAATTCCAAGGGATTCAGCGGCGAAGTCCGGCAATGGTTCGAACCCTGCGCGCAGAACTGCTGTCTCGATCACACGGTCGGGGGAATGCGCACCGGTTTCAAGGAAGCCCTGCGTCACCTGCAACTTCCACCGGTTCTCCGCAGGATCCGAGACAAACGCACCACGTCGTGGAACAAGCCGGATCAGACGTTGCTGCTCGAGAGCACGGAGGGTCTCGCGAACCGTCGACCGCGCGAGATCGAACGACCGGCAAAGCTCGGTCTCGCCGGGAACACGGTCGCCGACTTTATATTTCCCGGCCTTGATCTGGTCCTCGATGATCCGTGCGAGCTGAAGATAATAGGGTTCCGCGGATGCACGATCGATGTTCTGCATGACGACTCTCAATTAATGTCCGAACGAAACGTACACCAAAATTATGTGTGACGTCCATCGTGGGACCATATCGCGATTGAATCGTAGGCACCGAAAAAACTTTTTGCGGTGATCCCCTATATGATTTCGAGGCGGAGCGGACGCAGGGCAAGTAAGACAAGGTTATGTAATCTCTAAGGGATCGATCTGCCATCGAGTGCCAGGTGGATTGCGATCGATGCGGGATCGGCGGCACCAATCGCAAATTACGCCATTGACGCGTTGCTTTTATTTTTGTACGTACAGAACATACAGATAGGCTACCCAGGCGGAGTGAGTAGTTTGCTGTCGGCCCGCCGCATGGCGCCGCCGTTGGGACTTCCGACAATAATGTCGGATTTTTTGGGAGAGGAACTTTCGATGACTATGACTATGTGGCGGCCGGCCGTTGCCGGTGCGCGTGTGAGCACACTCGCGCTTTCGATTGCTCTTGGATTGCTTGCGGCCGAACCGGGACATGCGGAGGAAGTCACCCTCACAGTCGCCCTCGCTGCAAATCCGCAAATGGAAACCGCCGCAAAGCTCATCGATAACTTCTATGCCAAGTATCCGGACATCAAGGTCAAGTTTCAGACGCTACCGGAAAACCAGCTTCGCCCGACCGTCCTCAAGGATGTCGCGACGAAGTCCGGTCAGTTCGACGTCGTCATGATCGGCGCCTACGAAGTTCCCCTCTGGGCGCAGAAGGGCTGGATCACCAATCTCAGCAAGGAATACGTCGCCAAGGACACCACATGGAAGGCGGACGACCTTCTGAAGCCGATCGCCGATCTGGTGTCCTACAAGGGCGACATGTTTGCGACACCGTTCTACGGTTCGTCGTCGTTCATGTTCTATCGCAAGGACCTGTTCGAGAAGGCTGGTCTGAAGATGCCCGAGCAGCCGACCTGGGATCAGGTCGCCGAATACGCCGCGAAGCTCGACGACAAGTCCAAGAACGTTTCCGGTATCTGCTTGCGCGGCATTCCCGGTTGGGGCCAGAGCCTTGCGCCGCTGACGACTGTGATCAACACTTTCGGCGGCCGTTGGTTCAACGAGAAGTGGGAGCCACAGCTCAGCTCCGCAAAGAGCAAGGAGGCGATCAATTTCTACGTCAAGCTTCTAAAGGAACACGGCCAGCCCGACGCTGCGAAGGACGGTTGGCAGGAATGCCTGCAGCTCTTCACGCAAGGCAAGACTGCCATGTGGTACGACGACACGGTCTTCGCTGGTCCGGTCATCGATCAGGCCAACGCCGAAGTTAAGGGCAATGTCGGCTTCGCGCTCGCGCCGATCAAGGAAAAACCTGGTTCCGGATGGCTCTGGGCATGGGGTCTTTCGATCCCGACGACCAGCAAGCACCAGGACGCTGCCTGGAAGTTGATTTCCTGGCTGACGAGCGAGGAATACATCAAGCTGGCTGGTGAAAAGGCAGGTTGGGGCACAGTTCCTCCAGGCTCGCGTCAGTCCACCTACAAGCTGCCGGAATATGAAAAGGCAACGAAAGACTATGCCGACCTGACGCTCAAGTCGATCAGCGCGGCGAACCCGCTCAAGCCCACGGTCGATCCGGTTCCCTACACGGGCGTCCAGTATGTCACGATCCCCGAGTTCGAGCAGATCGGTGACTTTACCTCTCAGCAGCTTGCCGGCGCAATCAGCGGCCAGATGAGCGCCGATGAGGCGATCGCCACCAGCGAGACCAAGATCAAGGAGATCATGGAGGATGCGGGCTACATTAAATAGTTGAGCCCCGGCGGGCCGTTTCCTCCCGGCGGCCCGCCAAAATTTCAGTATCATTCATGCGGATGACAACATGACATCGATTTCGCAATCAAGCGGCTCCCTGGCGACACGTGGCCGCCGCAGCGTCGCAAAGGGATGGTGGGATCGGCTCCCGCTGCTACCGGCCCTGATTTTCGTGATTCTGGTCACGCAGCTCCCCTTCGTCATAACTCTCTACTATAGTCTGCTGCGCTGGAACCTGGTTTCGACGACGGCTCCCCGGTTCGTGTGGTTCCGGAACTTCGTCAACGCCGCAAGCGATGCAGTTTTCCTCAAAGCCGTTGCGAATACTGCGATCATAACGTCCTCGATCGTTGTGGCGTCCGTCGTCATTGGCGGACTGCTCGCTGCGGGCTTGAATAGAGAGTTTCGCGGTCGGACCATCGCTCGCACGCTCGCGATTACACCGTTCTTCATCATGCCTGTTGCGGCAGCACTTTTCTGGAAAACGGGTGTCTACGATCCGACCTTCGGCATCCTCGGCTGGGTCACCGACGAAATCGGTATCGGTCGTATCAACTGGATCAGCCAGTATCCCAAGCTGACGATCATCATCCTCACGACGTGGCAGTGGTCGGCTTTCGCGCTTCTGATCCTGTTGGCCGGCATGCAGTCGTTCCCGACCGAAGTTGCCGAGGCCGCTGAAGTTGATGGCGCTGGCCGCCTATACGTGTTCCGTCGCCTTATGTTGCCGCATCTGCGACCCTTCATCGAGCTGACCGGTCTGCTGGTTGCGATGTACGTGCTGGAGAACTTTGCTGCGATCTCTATCCTGACGAACGGCGGCCCGGCCTACGCAACGACCAATCTTTCCTACTATGTCTATCTCGAGGCTTTCAGTGCGTTCGACCTCGGACGGGCCTCTGCGTTCGGCATGATTTCGCTGGCACTCGCAATGGCTCTCACCATTCCGATGCTCCGGGTGGTCTCAGGCATCTTCAAGGAAGGGGGCCGTGCATGACACGCCGACGCCACAGCTCTCTCGATCTCCTACTGACTGTTCTCACCTGGTTCGGAACGCTGATCATGTTCGCGCCGATCGCGTGGATGATCCTGACAAGCTTTAAGACGGAGCAGGACGCGGTCAGCTATCCGCCAAAACTCCTCTTCACGCCGACGCTTGACCACTACCGCCGCATCTTCGAGAACGACTTCGTTTCTTTCGCCACCGTGTCCGTCATGGTGACAGTCATCTCGACGGCGATCGTGATCGTTCTTGCCGTTCCAGCAGCTTTCGCTCTTACGGTACGACCGGTACCGAAGTGGCGGGACGTTCTGTTTTTCTTCATCTCGACGAAGATGATGCCGATCGCTGCCGGTATCGTGCCGATCTATCTCGTCGCGCGTACGTTCGACCTCCTGAACACGTCGACCGTACTCATCATTCTCTACACCTCGATGAACCTGCCGTTGGCGATCTGGATGATCCGTTCGTTCATGGTCGAAATACCCAGAGACGTCTTCGATGCAGTCGAAGTCGACGGTGCTGGCCGCATCCGGGAGATGGTGCAGATCATTGTGCCCTTGATCAAGCCCGGCCTCGCCTCCACGGCGCTGCTCTGCGCGATCTTTTCTTGGAACGAGTTCTTCCTTGCAGTCAACCTGACGACGACAGTGAGTACGCTTCCAGTTTTCTTGCAGAAATTCCTGAGTTTCGGTCAACTCTACACGGCGCAGGTCGCGGCCGTTGCGACGCTCATCAACGTGCCAGTGGTTGTCGCAGGTTGGTTAGCCCAGAAGAGCCTGACACGAGGCTTAACATTCGGAGCAGTGAAATGAGCTTTGACAATTTGTTCGGTGGCGCACCGGGCGGCAAGATGAGAGCTGTTCGGATCACCCAGAACCATCAGATCAGCGTGATCGAAACGACTATTCCCTTGGTCGCCGACGACGAAGTCTTGGTGAAGCCTACCTGCTGCGGCATCTGTGGGACCGACCTGCACATCCTGAGGCATGGTTTCGTAGGGACGAACTATCCAGTCATTCCCGGACACGAGTTCGCCGGACATGTGGTGGCGGTAGGGCAGAGCGTGCGGAACGTGAAGGCGGGGGACTTCGTCGCCGTCGATCCGAACGTTGTGTGTGGGGAGTGCCGCTGGTGCCAGTCCGGAAGGCCCAATTTGTGCGTTCATCTGACCCCGATCGGCGTTGGTCGCGCGGGAGCTGCCGCCGAGTACGTGGCCGTCCCGGCCCGGAACGCGTTCAAGGTGGACGAGTCCATTGGTTCGGACCTCGCGGCCCTGATCGAACCGCTCGCCTGTGCGCTTCACGCCGTCGACTCCTCACAAGGTATCAAGGACCGACAGGTCCTCATTCTGGGCGGTGGGACGATGGGGCTGCTGATTGCAATCGCTGCCAAGCATTCTGGCGCCGGGAAGGTGACGCTAGCCGATCCGGCCGCCGCCAAGCTCGATATCGCCAGGACCGTCGGAGTGGACGCTGCCGTCCAGCCTGCCGAACTCGGTGCCGAGAGGTTCGATGTCGCCTTCGAGGCCGCCGGTGTGCCAGCAGCATTGAAGCAGGGCCTTCTACTCGTGGAGAAGACCGGAGCCTACGTTCAAGTCGGCGTCCATGACGAACACGCCGAAGCGTCGTTCGTGCCGTTCAAACTTTACGAACAGGAGCTCCGCTTCATCGGATCCAATTCCTGCGCGGGCAAGTTCGCCGCCGCCGTGGAACTGATGCCGGATATTCGTGACAAGGCCAAGGTTCTGGTGGGCGAGAGCTTCCCGGTGTGGAGCTTCGAGACCGCCGTCCAAAGCATGCAGGCCGGAAAGTCAATCAAGACCCAGCTCAGGTTTTCTTGATAGGCGCGTGTGACCAGGAGAATTTGGAATGCTGGTTTGCGGCGTCGATATCGGAACCACCAATCTCAAGGTTTCGATCGTTGATGAGACGGGAGTCTCCAAATGGACGCGGGCGATCCCCACGCCGCGCGTGGGCGTGGCCGCGGGAGTCGACGCGAAAAAGCTGCTTGTCGCCATCGAGGATCTGATCGTCGAGGGATGGAGTGAGGTAGGGCAGGGTTCTCCGTTTTCTGCCATAGCGACGACCGGCATTGGCGAAGATGGCGTCTGCGTGGATAGCGCGCTGTCGCCGCTCGATGTTGCAATACCATGGTATGATCGATGCGCGAGCGCAGAGGCCGTGAAGATTCGCGAGAGCAGCGCGGCGACAACGCGGGCCGGGATCGAGATGGAGCATACCCGAACCGGCGCAAAGTGGCTGTGGCTCAGGCGTAATCGGCCTTCTGTATTCGCCGGCGGTAGCAGATGGATTGCATTGGCGGACTACCCATCGGTCTTCTGGGCCGGTCATCCGTTCATCAGCGAGACGCTGGCTTCCCGGACTGGCTGCTATGACGTGGGACAGCGCGAATGGATTGCGGCGCTCCTTGAGTACTGCGGATCTCCCGACCTTCCCGAAGTGTTGCGGGCCGGTGATGTCGTCGGCTGCATGCGTGCCGGTCGTCTGACGTCGTCCGGTGCCGCCACGACGGAAACCCTTGTCGTCGCCGGCGGACATGACCACCCCGTTGCTGCGGCGCTGATCCAGCGCATAGACCCAATGGCGCGCGTCGATTCGATCGGCACGGCCAATGTCATCTACGGAGAGTCCACGACGTTTCCGCTGGATCGCTTTGACTGCTATCTGGCATTCATGGTGCCCGTCCGGGCGAAGATCGGCGTGGCATGCCTTGGCGTCTTCGAGTTTTCGTCTGCCGTCAAATCACTTCAGGCGCGGGGCGTTGATATTCGGGCCTTTCTGGCGCTCCCAAAGATTCCCGGCGCACCGGGGTTCTTCGCGCCGGCTTCTGACTTGCCTGCGGCCTCCGATGCCCGATCGGTGCTGGAGATGGCTGGTATCACGGCACGTACGATGTTCGATCATATGCGTTTTGCCGGTGTTCCGGACGGGGAGATATATGCAACGGGCGGATGGAGCAGATCACGCAGCCTCTTGGAATTGAGGGCAAGTATTTTTGGACGATCGGTCCGTGTTCTGAGTGAACAGGAACCGGCAGTCGTCGGGGCCGCGCTGCTCGCGGCAGAAGGCTTGGGGAAACCCGTTGATTTCAAGACAGGCGTGACCACGGAAACCATCGATCCGGATCCGCGGTGGCTTGCGTTCTATGAAGACAGATATCAGGCGTCTTGCGACGCCGCATGTGGTCAGGCGGACAGAAATTGAGGCCGACTGGTTTGCGCACACAAGGGAGGAACTCATGTCCGTAATTGCAATCGAGAACCTGAACAAGTCGTTCGGCGCGTTCAACGCTGTCGACAATCTCAATCTTACCACCGAAGACGGCGAGTTCGTCGTCTTGGTCGGCCCCTCGGGTTGTGGAAAGACGACGACGATGCGCATGATCGCCGGCCTTGAGGGCTCCACCTCTGGTTCGATCAGCATCGACGGTGAGGATGTTACCGACCAAACGCCGTCAGAACGGGACGTCGCCATGGTCTTCCAGAACTATGCGCTTTATCCACATCTGACCGTCTACGAGAACATGGCCTTCTGCCTCAAGGTGAGGAAGTGGTCGAAGGACAAGATCGACGCGCAGGTCCGCAAGACAGCGAAGGCGCTCGACATCGAGGCTCTTCTTGAGCGCAAGCCTTCCGCCCTTTCAGGGGGGCAGCGTCAGCGAGTAGCGCTCGGTCGTGCCATTGTCCGGGAACCGCGCGTATTCCTTATGGATGAGCCCCTATCCAATCTCGATGCGAAGCTTCGCATCGAGATGCGCGCCGAGATCGTCAAGCTTTGCCGCCGGCTCAAGATCACGACCTTCTACGTGACCCATGACCAGCTCGAAGCGCTGACCATGGGGCACCGCATCGTCGTGATGCGCGGTGGGATCGCCCAGCAGATCGATACCCCGCAGAACATTTACGACACGCCCGTGAACCGTTTCGTGGCTGGCTTCATCGGTAGCCCTCCGATGAACTTCATCAACACGACGATCGAGAACGGCGCGCTTGTTGGGCCCGATGTTAGATTGCTTTCCCAGGGCGTAATTGCTGACGCCCTTCGTGCCCGGACCGGAACCGTCATTGCCGGAGTGAGACCCGAACACCTCGCTCCACATGTCGGACAGGCGAGCGGCGACGTCGGCAGCATCAAGGGACGCATCGAGCTCATCGAGCCGCTGGGATCGCAGGTGATGATCCAGGTTTCGGTTGGAAATGATCTGGTTTCCGCCCAGTTTGAGCGCGGGCCACAGGTCGAAGTCGGCAAGGATATTGTGCTTATTCACCGACCGGGCAGCATTCACGCATTCGACGACGCTAGCGAGCGCTCGGTTCTCGCGCCCGCCAACTGAGCGACCTAAGGAGACAAGTATGAAGAAGCTGATCAACGATCCATCCACCGCCGTGAGGGACATGCTGGAAGGTGTTGTGGCGCTCAGCCCGTCCACCATTCTGCTTTCCGAAGAAAACGTTGTCATCCGTTCGGGTCTTCCCGAGGCCGGGCAACGGAAGGTCGCGGTTCTTTCGGGCGGAGGCAGCGGTCACGAACCGGCCCATGCAGGATATGTCGGCGCCGGCATGCTCACTGCTGCCGTCGCCGGAGATGTGTTCACCTCGCCGAGCACCGATGCGGTCCTCGCCGGGATCAAGGCGGCGGCTGGTCCGGCTGGCGCACTCGTTATCGTCAAAAACTACACGGGCGACCGCCTGAATTTCGGCCTGGCGGCAGAGCTTGCCCGTGCCGAAGGTATTCCTGTCGAGATCGTTGTCGTCGCCGACGACGTATCCCTTAAGGACACCGTCGCCGCTGAGCGCCGTCGGGGTATCGCCGGAACAGTCCTGGTCCACAAGCTGGCCGGCGCGGCGGCAGAGCAGGGGCTTACACTGGAAGAAGTGGCGCGGATAGCGAGGTCGGGGGCGGCCGAACTGGCTTCGATGGGGATCTCGCTTGGCTCCTGCACCTTGCCTGCAGTTGGCAAGCCCGGCTTCACGCTAGGCGAACAGGAAATTGAAGTTGGTCTTGGCATTCACGGTGAGCAGGGCGTCCGCAGAATGCCGCTTGCCTCGGCAGACCAGCTGGTTTCGCTTATCCTTGAAACAATCGCGGCCGATGGCAAGATCAGCGGCGGTGATCGGGTCGTCTTGCTGGTAAACGGCCTCGGATCGACGCCGCCGATGGAAATTTCGATCGTTGCGCGTGCTGCGATCCAAGAGCTCGAGAAGAGGAGCGTCGTCGTCGAAAGGGCTTGGGCAGGAACGTTCCTGTCCGCTCTCGATATGCCGGGATTTTCGCTCTCCGTAATGCAGGTCAACGACCACAAGCTGAAACTCATCGACACCGCCACTGATGCGACCGCGTGGCCGCGCGGCGGCGCGATCAACAGGAAGCGGGTCCTTCTGTCCGCTGTGGTGCAAGAAGACGCGCCCTCCCATGCAACGATGACAGAGGCTGGAGCGCGGCTCTTTAAAACTGCTCATTCGATCGCTCGAGCGTTGATCGTTGCCGAACCGCATTTGGCTGACCTGGACAGCGTGACAGGTGATGGCGATCTCGGTGCCAGCATGAAACGCGGGAGTGAGGCGGTTCTGGCTCTCCCTGTCGAGAAGTTCGGCACTGTCTCCGATGGGATGATGGCGATGGCCAATGCGATGAGGAAGGCCATCGGCGGAAGTTCGGGGCCATTCTATGCAACCGGCCTCATGCGGGCCTCACGTCATCTCTCGGGTGCCGGAGCACCGACGGCGAGGCAGATGGCGGAAGCTTTCGTGTCGGCGGTCGAGGCCGTCTCTGAACTGGGCGGTGCAAATCCCGGCGACCGGACAATGATCGATGCTCTTCACCCGGCGGCGACGACTTTCCGCGATCGGCTTGCCGGGGGAATGAACGCGCAAGCTGCCTGGCAGGCGGCGGTGCAAGCCGGGCTGGCAGGCGCGGAGGCAACGAAAGCCATGAAGCCCCGGCTTGGACGGGCGAGCTATCTCGGTGATCGCGTTGTCGGACACCCTGACGGTGGGGCGGTGGCGGTCGGTATCTGGCTCGCGGCAATAGGGTAGCTCCACATCTAGAGGTTCATGGTTCTTCTTACAAATGAGCCGTGAACCGTTTGGCTGGCGTGGTTTAGCCGAGGCACTTTCTCGATTGGTCGTTGAGGTCGCGGAGCTGACGCCGGATATCGTTGACGCTTGCAACAATATTCGAATGGGCACCAGATTGTTTGCAAAGGTCTATCGCATCGTCGTGAAATGGTATGGATCCGAGCCACCAGAAGCGCTCGACGACGCCATCCACTTGTGGATGGGCGGGATACTTCGACGGCAAATCGGTCATTCTGGAGCCGGACACAGTAAGGCAAGGGGCCGAAGGGCAGAATATTGAGCCTGTGACGACCAAGGATGTGCTGTCCACGAGAGCCACAGATCAGGTAGAGTCCACCGCTGCTCGGACCGACCCCGTGAATGCCGATCCACGCGTTGATCTCTCAAGGATAAGCGGGGCAATCTGATCCCTTGCCAGCGCAGGGGTGGCAACAGGGAGCGCCCGATCGTCCAACAGACTCTATGCGTCATTGACCGATGACACGTTGACGTGGCCGCGCCACATAACTTGGTTCACGCCAACACAGAATAACAAGGCCAGCGCCGACAACACCATCGCGTTGGACATGCCGTGCGTAAATGCCGCTGTATCGGAATGGGCGACCATCGCGCCAAAGATCGCCACGCCAACCACACCTCCCAGCTGCCTCGCCGAGGACATTAGCCCGGAGGCGATCCCAGCGTCGTGCTGTGTTACCGACGATAGCATCGAGTTCGTTATGGATGGGACCGCAACGGCACTTCCTACGCCTATCATAACGAGCGCGCCGTTGAGCAGCCACCAAGACATTTCTGGACCGACCCGTGATAGTGCAATGAAGCCGATGACCTGGATCATGAAGCCTGTTGTTATGATGCGCGCAGCACTAACCCGCTGTGCTATTCGTGACGATACCATTGTAGAGACCGTGAGGACTGCCGTTAGTGGAATGAACGACAATCCCGTTTCAATTGCATTGTAGTGCAAGATCGTTTGAAAATAGATACTTAGGTCGAATACCGTTCCATAAAACGTCATGCTAATTACCGCTCCGCTCAGAGCCATTGTCGTCAGCACTTTGTTTTTGACCAGACGAGCGGGTAGCATAGGATGCCTAACGCGACGTTCTATGACGACAAAAGCGACCATAAAGAGAACCGCACATGCCATCGCGGAAAGAGGTCCGAGAGTCCAACCTGACGCGCTAGATTCGGTCAACGCATATGTCAGGGATGCAAGACAGAACCCGATACCGATCTGTCCTAAAACATCCAAATTCTTATCAACGAGGGGTGATGGGGGAGCGCAGCGCATCACCAACCAGATAGCGAGTATTCCGATCGGGACATTGAGTAGAAAAATGCTCTGCCAACCGAGGTATTGAATCATTAACCCGCCTATGACTGGGCCAGCCGCCAAGGCAACACCTCCGCATGCGCCCCACATTGCCACGGCCGTTCTGCGCATGGCGGGATCCTGGAACGACAGGCGGATAAGGGTCAGCGATGTCGGTACCAAGAGCGCCGCACCTAAGCCTTGTACACCACGCAGCGCGATGAGCGTCGTCATGCTGTTGGCAAGACCGCAGCCAATAGACGCCAAGGTAAATATTGCGAAACCGACCGCAAAGGTGGCTCTCGCACCAAATTTGTCCCCACTGGCTCCACCGAGAATGAGGAGAGCGGAAAACACCAAGGCGTAGCTATTGATCACCCATTGGAGGCCCGTGAGATTCGTACCGAATGCTTCTTTGAGTGCGCCCAAGCCGACGTTCACGACGCTTACGTCGAGTTGAACGACCAGGAACCCCAGACAAGCGGCAGTTTGAATGGCCAGCAAAGATGGCGTGATCTTACTCATCGATGAAATCTCAGTGACTACAATGATTGACCGTAAATGCCCATTGACTTGGCATGCGTAAATACTGAAAAAAGCGGATAATCTATGCAAATATGCAGGCTTTATGAACTGGGAAGATTTACGGATTTTTCGCGCAGTTGCCAGGGCAGGTACGCTGTCGGGAGCCGCGCGGCTTTTGAATGTCGATCAGGCCACCGTCAGCCGGCGCCTGGCATCGTTGGAAGGAAAGCTGAATGTGCGCCTGATAGAGCGGCTGCCGCGAGAGGCGCGCTTAACGGCGATTGGTCAAGATGTGCTGGCGGAGGTCGTTGATATCGAGGCCAAAGCGTTCAAAGTTGAACGCATGGCTATGACATCGAGTAATAGGGAGCGCACGAAAGTCACCATCACCGCGCCGCCTATTTTAGCGCGACATTTTTTTGCGCCAAACATCCACACACTGTCTCGGCGCTTTCCCCTCGTGCAATTGGCGATTGTGAGCGAGTCTCGCTTCCTATCATTGTCTCGACTTGAGGCAGACTTGGCGGTGCGCCTGGCCCCGGGCATCCAAGACACCGATATCATCCGGAAGATTGGCGGGATGGAATTCGCCCTATATGCGGTAAAAAACTACGCCTATGCGGCGGATCCCACCAAATGGGAGTTTATTGGATATACCGAGCGGCAAGCTGATTTCGATCATAAGCGTTGGCTTTACGAGATCATTGGAGCACGCCGTGTCGTTTGTGAATTGACGGATTTGAGCAATCAATACGAAGCCGTTTGCACAGGCATTGGAGTTGCAGGGCTGCCGCGCTTTGTTGGTGACGCTGATGAGCGGCTCATGAAGCTTTCGAGCGATCAGCCAATGCTAAATCTGGACATCTGGATCGCAACGCATCCTGACCGGCGAAACGACATGCTCGTGCGCAACGCCTCGAATGCGATCGCAGAGCTGATCGTTTCCAGTGGGTTGGGCATAAAATGAAGTTGGTCTACTGAGGTTGGCATCTCGGCATTCCAAATTCTCCGACACCAGGCCTTTGTCCTTGTTGCGATGCGGCACATTAGGATATGACTAAATATAGCGTAAGAGCTATCGTACGATATAATTCATAATAACAATTATGGAACTTTTATCTCTATACAGGATTGCAAATCCAGTGAAAAATTTGTGACAAGACCCGCTGCTCTTGCTCGCGCATGTAATCCTGGATGATCATGTAACCGCCGGTGAACCCGCACTCGTCATGTTCTCCAATCGGATTGGCTATCGCCAAACGACGGGTTGGCTTCCACTCCGGAAGACGGTAAAGGCGATGGTTCTTGCGATTTTTCATTGGAGAATAGTCTATGAATCGTATGGTGCCCATTCACGATGCGGCTGACACAAGAAAACGCATTTTCGCTATTGTCGGCAGTGCCTCAGGCAATCTCGTCGAGTGGTACGATTTTTACGTCTACTCCTTTTGCGCGCTCTATTTTGCCTCGGAATTCTTTCCGGCAGGCGATTCAACTTCGCAGCTTCTCAATGCCGCCGCCGTCTTCGCCGCTGGCTTTCTCATGCGTCCCATCGGAGGCTGGCTGTTTGGCCGCATTGCTGACCGGCTTGGCCGCAAACGTTCGATGCTCATCTCGGTGACAATGATGTGCGCCGGTTCCTTCTGCATCGCGATCCTGCCGACTTATGAGACAATCGGCATTCTAGCCCCGATCCTTCTGCTGCTTGTGCGCCTGCTTCAAGGCCTGTCAGTCGGCGGCGAATATGGCACGACCGCAACCTATATGAGCGAAGTGGCGCTTGCCGGACGGCGTGGCTTTTTCGGTTCGTTCCAATATGTGACGTTGATCGGCGGCCAGCTTCTTGCGGTTCTCGTTCTTGTTATCCTGCAACAGTTCCTTGACGAGCCTGAACTCAAAGCTTGGGGCTGGCGCATTCCGTTCGCCATAGGCGGTGTTGCGGCGATTGTAGCGGTTTTCCTGCGCCGCTCCTTGCATGAAACATCGACCGCGGAAACCCGGACTAAAAAGGAGGCGGGTAGCATTTCCGGTCTGTTAAAACACCACAGGCGGGCGTTCCTCACCGTGGTCGGCTATACCGCCGGCGGATCGCTGATCTTCTACACCTTCACCACTTACATGCAAAAATATCTCGTCAACACGGCGGGTTTCAGCAAGGAAACGGCCAGCACAACGATGACCGTGGTGCTTCTTGTCTACATGCTGCTGCAGCCCATTTTCGGAGCGCTTTCCGATAAGATAGGGCGGCGTAATTCGATGCTCATCTGGGGCTTGTTGTCGATGCTAACCACCGTACCGTTGCTCACCGCGATTGGCGGCGTAAAGGAGCCGACCACAGCATTCGTGCTGATCACCGCAGCACTCGCAGTTGTCAGTATCTACACCTCGATTAGCGGTTTGGTGAAGGCGGAGATGTTCCCGGCAGAAGTTCGCGCTCTTGGCGTCGGTTTGGCTTACGCCATCGGCAACGCGATCTTCGGCGGTACTGCCGAATATGTCGCATTGTGGTTCAAGTCCGTTGGACATGAAAACTGGTTCTTCTGGTACGTGACAGCCATGATGGTCATTGCCTTCATCGCCGCAATCATTATGCCGGACGCGCGCAGGAAGGGCTATCTCCAAGGCCATGGCACCGTCGATTAATCCGGATCTAGCCCATCAGACGGGATCACTCCTCTCGCACCATGCGAAGGTGTGATCCCGTCGATCTCAGTGCTGCCATCCACATAGGCCCGATAGAAGCTCCCCTGCCCTTGCCTTGGCCGTCAGCGCTTGCAGGTAACCACCACCTCAGGCGGAATCGGCGCAGGCTGCGGCGCCATCAGTGCCTTCAGGCTGTCGCGATAGTGTCGGATCACGCCGCTCGGCACGGTGATCTCGAACAGCTGCTCGAAGGGCGGCTTGCCGAAATCCTGATAGAGCGCTTGCCTGTTGTCGGTGAGCATGCGCTCCATGCGCTCCATGCGCTCGAGCTGGTCGATCCGCCAGTCATGGCTCTTGGTCGCGTCACTCAGGAAATGCTCGCGCGGCACATCGAACAGGGACTGGAATCGGTTGGCCATGACGAGGCCCCCGGAGCGACGCCGCGAGGTTGGCTCCATCTAAACAAGGGGTCGGAAACGAAGGCGGCCGGGCGTCAGCCCGGCCGCATCACAAATTACTTCGTGGTGTAGCCGCCGTTGACGAGGATGGTCTGGCCGGTCATCCACCAGCCGTCCGAGACGAGGAAACGGATGAAGGGGACGATGTCCTCGATGTCGGTGAGGCCGGTCTTGGAGAAGTTTGACAGCGCCGCCGCCGTTTTATGATAGGCGACGGCATTGGCGCCCTCGGCCGGGTAGAAGAAGGGCGTGTCCATCGGGCCTGGGCCGATCGCCGTCACCGAGATGCCGCGTTCGCCGAACTCCTTCGATGCCGCCCGCGTGAAATGCTCGACCGGCGCCTTGGTGCCGGCATAGGCCGCGTAAAAAGGCGTGAACGCGCCGAGCAGCGAAGTGACGAGCGTTACCACCTTGCCGTTGTCGCTGACATGTCTGCCGGCTTCCTTGAGGAAGAAGAAGGCCGTCTTCGAATTGACCGCAGTCATCTCGTCATACTCGGCTTCCGATATCTCGACCATCGGCTTCTTCAGCACCTTGCCGACGGTGTTGATGGCGATGTTGATCGAACCCATGGCCGCCTTGGCCTCGGCGAACAGCTTTTCCACTGCGCCAGCCGTGGTGAGATCGGCCTGGAAGGCAAAGGCCTCAGCGCCGGCAGCCTTGATCGCGGCCACGGTCTCGTCGGCTGCCGGCTTGGTGGCGCTGGTGTTGTAATGGACGGCGACCGCTTTCGCGCCCTCTGCGGCGAGATCGCGGGCGATCAGCCCGCCGAGATTCTTCGCGCCGCCGGCGATAAGAACGGTTTTCCCCTTGATGCTGTGATCGGTCATGGCGTTGGCCTCCTGGGTTGCCCGGCGGCCCGCCCACGTGACCGCTTCCTGCAGCGCACCATATCGTCTATGATAACGTTATAAAGCTGCTTATTCTGACATCACCCGTCAGAAATGACGGACAATCAATAGAGTTGGCTTCCTTGGACCGTATCGATCTTTTCCGCACCTTCACTCGCGTCGTCGAATGCGCGAGCTTTACCCGCGCTGCGGACACGCTCGGGCTTCCGCGCTCGTCAGTGTCAGCAGCCGTGATCGACCTCGAGTCACGTGTCGGAGCCCGCCTGCTTCACCGCACCACCCGGAGGGTCGCGCCGACCCAGGACGGTGCCGCTTTCTATGAGCGCTGCCTGCGGCTGATCGCCGATGTCGAGGAGACGGAGGGACTGTTCCGGCAGGCTTCAGTCGGGCCTACAGGTATGCTCCGCATCGACGTGCCGGGCCGGATCGGCCGGCTGGTCATCGCGCCCGCCCTGCCGGAGTTCCTCGCCCGTCATCCCAAACTCGACATCGAATTGCGCACCACCGACCGCGCGGTGAACCTGGTGGAGGAGAGTGTTGACTGCGTCCTGCGTGTCGGACCGCTTGGGGACTCAAGTTTGATCGCCCGCAAGATCGGCGACCTGCCGCTGATCAATGTCGCGAGTCCCGGTTATCTCTCCGATCACGGCACGCCGGAACAGCCGGAAGATCTTGGCACCCATTTCGCCGTCAACTATGCTTCTCCGTCGACGGGGCGCGTCGAGGATTGGGAATGGGTCGAGGACGGCGAGGTACGGATGTTGTTGATGCGCACCCGCGTCACCGTCAACAGCGCCGAAGCCTACATCGCCTGCTGCCTCGCCGGGCTCGGTCTCATCCAGATCCCCGCCTATGACGTCAGAGGGCATCTCGACGCGGGTGAACTCGTCGAGGTCATGTCTGATCATCGCGCCGCGCCTATGCCGATCGCATTGGTCTATCCGCATCGCCAGCATCTCTCGCGACGGCTCCAAGTGTTTGCCGAATGGCTGGACGGGCTGCTGAGGCGAGAGTTGCTCTGACTCCAATGATCTACGGGTTAGAGTGATCGCAGCCGCTTCGGATAGCGCCGCCGCGGTGAGCAGCGATCTGGCGGTGGACCTGTCTGCGAGGTAATGCTCGGTCAGTGTTTCGCTTTTGGAAACATTCCGGCCGGGAAAAATCTAGCCGAAAATGGTCCAGTTTGAAGGCCCAGACCGCAATCTTTCCAGATGATCTTTGCGGGTGATGGTTGTAAAATGCTGCAATCAAAAATTGGAGTATGCGAACATGAGGTACGCGCGCCGCAACTATTGGGAAAATATCCGTCGTGACACGTTCCTTACGCTGTGTGTGATGATTCCCATCACAATACTTGTCTTGCTGGTACTAGCACTGATATCGGCGATAGGCTGATCCACTGTCTGGACAGCTTGACGAAATCAGAAGCCCCGCGAAGCGGAAAACCAATCTGTCTATCAGGCTACGCAGCGCCCGCGTCGTCAGGTTTTCTTCGGAAACTCAGTCCGGGGGGATCGGGCTCTTCTTGCCTCCGGCATTTGAGAGGGCCTTGCGTTTGGATGACACGTTCGCGCTCTGCTTAAGCCTTCTGCAATTGGCAGTTCAACTCGGCAATCCATCGGCCCGTGTCGTCAAATACCAGTACAATCGCGTCTCGATATTCGGCCTCTGAGCCAATTTCGTCGGCCACCCTCTGACCATATGTTATTGCGGACGCGATGGTAGGATGCTCCATTCCCTTACTGTCCGGGCACGACAACCTATTCGCCAAAATCTCGAAAAAATATCGTCTGCTCATCATGTTTCTGCTTTCCGCATCAGCGCGGAACGTCTTCGCACTCCAGTGCGTCGGCTGCGAGGCGGCATGTAAATGTCGCAATAGCCTTATAATCTAAGGCTTTGTGCTATGGAGTAGCAGATGCACGTTCTGCGCTAAATGAAATGTTAATGCACTTAATTCGGTACAAAAGGCTGTTATGAACAACCAAAGGCATTGATCGATCGCCGAGGACAAACTCCCCGGCCTCGCTCAATTCCGTGACCTAGCGCGGCACGCATTATTTCCAAGTGCTCCGTGTGAACGGTTTCTGATGTGGCATCGCGATATGCGAGTGTCAGGTCAGGGAGCTTTTCCGACGAAGGCCCATCGCCTTGTGAGGATAAAACCGAGTTCAAGCCAATATTCGGATTATTTATTGGCTGGAAGCTCTCTTCACCACACGTGTTGCACAGATGGATCGTCTACTATAAGCGGCATTCATGATTGAACGGCAAATCTCGATCAGATCACGAAAGCGGTCATGTATTGGTCGGGCGGAGTAACTCGCATTTGCGACATGAGGAGACAGACATGGGCAGCGACGACGCATATATCTACGATGAGGTAACCGGCGAGTGGCGCCCAGCCGCCGAGATGGCAGCGTCGGCTAATGGCGATCAGATGCTGGTTCGTGACGCAGCTGGGAATATCCTTGCCGATGGTGACTCTGTTAGCCTTATTAAGGATCTCAAGGTGAAAGGGGCCAACCAGACCCTGAAGCAAGGCACCGTCATCAAGTCGATCCGCCTCACACATAATCTCGAGGAAATCGACTGCCGTTTTGAGGGGATCAAGGGTCTTGTTCTGCGTACCGAATTCGTCCGCAAG
Source organism: Martinezella rhizogenes (assembly GCF_000799715.1). GTDB lineage: Bacteria > Pseudomonadota > Alphaproteobacteria > Rhizobiales > Rhizobiaceae > Rhizobium > Rhizobium rhizogenes_C. The sequence continues at coordinate 187,592 of NZ_JUHG01000015.1, read as the reverse complement.
CGTTAATTCGATCTAGGCAGACATCTACCACAGTAAAGCGAGCAATGATGGCCAGTTGACATTCGCAAAGCCGCTGGAGAACGCTTAATTGTAACCATAGGCGGAATGTTGAGTCTGTAAATTATCGTGACATGTCTAATGATGCGGGTGACGAATTTTCCCCCAGATGCCTCATTGCAGGCTCCGCAGGTTAATTTGCGCAGCGGATGAATCCGCTTCCCTCTCGCCATAATAGGCCGCACCTTTAAGAATGTCAGCAGATCGATCTCGTTTGGGATTGGCTTTTTTTCGACAAGTACACGGTCGTAAAGGCGTCCCAAGTCAGCGATTTTCGCGGGAGGTTGAAGCGGGATCATTGGACGATTCAAACGGCAGCATCAAACGTCTGTATATTCATACCTCATTCTGGCCGGGTAATATGAAGCTAGGGAAGAAAGCATTCGTCGTTGAGATCAAGAACAAGCGCAGCCCATCCAAACGGCAAATATCGATCTGGGGAGACGTCGACCTGAAGGCGGCCTTGGATGATGCACCAACCGACGGAAAGGCTGAGACGGCGGATACCCAAGCTGTGAAGAGCTTACCAACCACGAAGACAGATAGATCAAAGTCTGACGAGAGCGCTGAGTAGACCGGTGCCCCGATGAGAGACCCCGAAGAGACTTTTGGCATCTTGATGGCCGATAGTTTCCGCTTTCCTGAACCGGCGAAGCAAGCTCTGCCAAATCCGGATCATACATATGGTCCCGTTGGTTGGTCACATAGTAAGCAGCCCTACTACAATAAAAGTCAAGCTGTTGATTTTGAGCGAGAAGCCGGCTCAGGTCTGGAATATTTTGTTGCCTTCACGTTCACAGCTTTGTTAATCGTGCCGGAGCAGCCGGCAAAACCATGAGCAGGGTGAGCGCAGCCAGGACAGGGCAGTCCAAGGCCCAAGTCTGACTCTCGATGGTATACTATTCAGCGCGAGAATTGAGATGGGCCTTTTTAAACAGATCACTGCGGCGTGGGAGGATGGGAAACAGAAGCGCGTCATCGAACGCCAGCTTCGGTCACTTACGCTGGAAGAACGAAGCAGGCTCCTTGTCGTGTCGGATTATGAGTTCACCTGGTTTGGACAAGGCGGCGAAGAGGATGGCTACATCATTCGCAAGGCAGATCGCTCCGAACCGGATTGGAACAGAGCCCTTGCACGCGGGCTCGGTGGCGCTTGCATATCGACGGCGGAAGACACCATTATCCGAAACGAATTGTTGAAGCAGCTACGCGACGATAACTGAAAGCACGATCGGTGCTGATACTGAGCGCCGACTTGGGCTGATAGAGACCTGCCATAAGCTTGGCATCCCCTTCTTCACCTGGCTCGGCGATTGCTCTTAGTGAAGCAAAGGGTTCCACCGCTCGCCGATCTCATTATCACGCTCTTGTAGGCTTAGCTCGCCCCAGTCTTTGCGTTCGGGAAACCTTCTTTCTACCCGGTATGCTGCTTGCCTTAGTCTCATGGACAGGAAATATCATGATCTCATTCAGACCAATGCGTGACAGGGAGTATTCGGATTACCTCGAATATTTCATCCCTGACTACGCCGCCGAGATTTCGGCCAATTATGGGCTTTCCAGTCTTGAGGCCCTAGCACAGGCCAGACGGGAAGTTGCGGACGATCTGCCACTTGGCGTCGACACGCCTGACGAGGTCATGCGCTGTGTCATAAACCAAACGTCGGAAACCGAAAGTGTCGTGGGCTATCTTTGGTATCGGCCTGATCTGGCGAACCGCTCGGTATTCATCAAGGATTTCTATATCTTCGCGGCACATCAGGGAAAAGGCTTTGGCAAACAGGCGTTGAAAGCCTTGGAAGCCGAGTTGGCTCGAACGGGTTTCGAGCAGATAAAGCTGCGTGTTGCAGAGGACAATAAGCGCGCCAAGCATGTCTATGACATAACCGGTTTTCGCGTCACCGGTGTCAACATGAGTAAGATAATCAAAACGGAATGATAATTCGTCGCGGCTCCCGCGATCTGCACTCAATTGACCCCAATTCCGCCGTTGCCTGCGATATGGAGTTGAGGTGTACTTCGATCTTGAGACAGCGAGAGCTGGGATTTCCGGGGTAGTGGCGCAAGTCGGCAACGCCGATGCGCCGTTCATGAGCGAAAACGATAGATCGCGATCATTTTTCTTGTCTCACCCAGAGGTAAAGACGTACCTCGGAGAGATCAATGTCGGAAAAGCGAACGCTGCACAGGACTTAGCTGATCGCAAATCTCTTTAAAAAGAGGTTTGCGATCAGCTAAGTCTGCATCTTGCGGTAGGAATCGGAAAAACAGGTTACAATGATCAAATCGGAACTCGTGCACATTATCGCGTCTCGCAACCCGCATCTCTATCCCAGCGACGTGATGCGGATTGTTGACACGATTATCGATGAGATTGTCGAGACATTGGCGCAGGGTGGAAGGGTCGAACTGCGAGGCTTCGGAATATTTTCTGTGCGCCGCAGGCCGCCACGTTCGGGGCGCAATCCGTCAACCGGCGAGGCTGTCTTCGTTGAAGAAAAATGGGTGCCTTTTTTTAAAACGGGCAAGGAGATGCAGGTCCGCCTGAATCCAAAGACAGAGGTTCCGTACGCACAGACACGTCGTCTTCCGGAAGAAAGATAAGGGGCTTTCCTGGCATTTCTGTCAGTACCCTTGCGTTAGATGCCCGCTCTTTAGGGTCGGTTCCGGATGGGGGCGAAATGACATCCGAAGGCCGTTCCCACTGTACCAATTGAACTGTTGCGGATTTCTGTGCAGGAAAGCCTTGATTCCCGAGGCGCTGAAGTCGTTCCGATCAACCTTCGTCTTCTTGAGACATCATGGGTACTCTTTGTGATTTAGGGAACCATGCCGCTCCGGCAGTGGCTGCCAGAATCTTGCCCATGTCGCAAATGAAAGCCTGGGCCCGACAAGGCTGAGAGCTTGTGGGGTCGTTTGCGGGACGGGGGGAAGTACTATCAAAACAGGCTCCACCAACCTATCAGGCCGAACGGGTGTCGACGAGACGATGCCGGTGGCAAAGTTAAGAAATAGGGGTGTCATGAGTAACAGCATCTTTACTAATAAACGTGCCCTTCTGATGGGTGTAATCGCAGGCGTTGCTTTTTTCACGGCGGCGCAAGGCTTCTTCATTCTGCGTGGCCCGCAATACGCCGAATCTCGCGACGGCGCCGTGATGGTTCGCCCGATTGTGAAGGATGATGCCACCCGCAACATGACCATGAGCGTTATAGTCGGCCTAGTTGGCGGCCTTTATGTCGCTCGCGCGCTTCAAAAGCGCTCAAACAAAACCTGACTTTTGCGAAGTGAAGCATCCGCGGTGTCCCGATGACCGGACGGATCTTGGGGCGCTACGGCATCTTTGATGGAAGCTGGCCGGCTACTTCAATGCGTCCCATGCGCCGCCGTTGTTCAGACCGACCTCAGCAGAATGTTTGAGATCGGTATCCGCTGCCAGCCTAATTGCGAGGATCGTGGGGCGTTCGCCGGCTGCGCCAGAATTCCCGTTCCTCCTCTTCCGTGATGAAATCATCGGGCTCCGGAGCCGATGGTTCCTCTTCTTCGGGATAACCTGCCTCCAGGAAACTCTCTGCTTCTAGATAGGCGTAGGCTTCAGGTCGTAGTTCCACCTCCAGGATGTGCACCGCAATCTCGCCGGAATATTCCGAAATCGGTTCGGCATAGCAATAGGTCGCCCAGGGGAAAAGCCTGGTCATGATCTCATGAAGACTATGCCCGCGAAGACAATAATCGATCCGCACATCCGGCTCTTGCCTTTGGCTTTCACCGACATAGATGCGGAGATTGCCAAAGATTGCAGTCGTGTCGCCCCATTCGTCCCATACGAAAAACGTTGTCTGACCCTGCATTTCCTGCATCAGCGCGTGATCGAGCGCAAAGGCGGAGCGCATCAGTAACTCTGGATCGGTTGTTATGGTCTCATCGAAGCAGAGCCTGGCTGAGGCGTCGAGCACATTGGTCGCCGGAATGACGATCGACCATTCCGCCTCCATTATCACACACAACCGCTTCTCAACCTGTTGCCAGAGCATCAGGCCGCTTTCAGAATCGACGATGATCACACAGACCGGTAACGAATGCCTTGTCCAATAGTCGAGGTGTTTCTTCTCTCCGCGATAGGTATGATCGCCATGCCTCTTGCTCGTCGACGATATGGATCTGATTTGTAGCGGCAAGAACCGACCTGTCGGCCGCCCCTCATCGAGGATTTCGGCGCGCGCCTCAATGCCGGTGTCGGAACTTGGCAACCTGCGGAAAGCCCATTTGAAATCCCGAAGAAAAACCTTCTCGACAGCGTCGATGGCGAGGCGGATGGCGGGATCCGTCTGATGGTCATCCAGCTTCTTGCCGTGTAACCGCAGCGATGGCAGCACTGGCGAGAAAATCCAGCGCCGAAGGGCAGTGATCAGCGCCTTTATTGCAATAAGTCCAGCCTGGAGAAGTCGAACCATGGAAACTCACCGTCACGAAGCGCGGCCTCCCGTGTTCACATGTTCAAGCAAAGCAAGAAGACCTCTAAGGATGTCCGTCGGCGATGGCGGGCAGCCCGCAATATGGAGATCGACCGGCACGACCTTCGAAACTCCGCCCACCACGGCATAGCTGCCGGCAAAGCATCCGCCATCGCGAGCGCAACCACCAAGTGCGACCACCCACTTTGGAGCCGGCGTGGCGTTGTATGTCCGTTCCAGCGCTTCGCGCATGTTCTTGGTTACGGGGCCAGTTACGAGCAGCACGTCAGCATGGCGCGGCGAGGCAACAAAACGGATGCCAAAACGCTCTATATCGTAGAAGGCATTGCTCAGAGCGTGCATCTCTAACTCGCAACCGTTGCAAGAGCCGGCGTCGACTGCACGGATCGACAGGCTGCGCCCGAGACGCCGGCGAGCGGCTTCGTCGATGGAAGCGGTAAGCTCCTCCATTGCCGTATCAGAGGGGGATGGCGCCGGTTCCGTCAGCGGCAGGCGGATCAGGCTTTCGAAGAGGAGCTTTCGCATGGGTAACTGCCTTCAAAGATCATGACCAGAATAGGAACAGTTGAACGACTTGTTGCAGAGCGGGAAATCGGCAACGATATTGCCTTCGATCGCCGCCTCGAGAAGCGGCCACTGGAACCAGGATGGATCGCGCAGATGGCAGCGTTCGATCATGCCCTCCGGCGTAAGCCGTAGCCAAACCAGCACATCACCGCGAAAGCCCTCGACGAGAGCCAAGCCTTCCCGGCCTTCCCCAACGAATGGTGTGGCTTTGAGGATCGGGCCTTTCGGAAGCTGGTCGAGAATCTGCTCAGCCAGCGACAGGCTCTGTTCGATTTCGCGGATACGGATCCAGACACGCGCGTTGACGTCGCCGTCGCCAAGCACCGGAACCTCGAAAGAAAGACTATCATAGGGCGGGTAGCGCAGGAAATGTCGTGCGTCGAAACCGCGTTCAGAGGCCCGTCCGACATAGCCACCTGCCCCATATTCACGGACTAGCTCAGCGCGCAGCCGACCTGTGCCAACGGTCCGGTCCTGCAGCGAGGCGGTATTGTCGTAGAGTTCCACCAATGCCGGGAACTTGCGGCGGATTTCGGCAAGCAGGCTTCGCAAGCCAGTCGCCGTATCGTCATTCAGATCGGTGATGACGCCGCCTGGTACGATCCGATCACGCATCAATCGGTGGCCGAAGGCGGCATCCGCGGCACGCAGCACGCGTTCGCGCAGCACGCCGCAATGGGCCAGCATCAACGGAAATGCGGCGTCGTTGCAGATGGCGCCGATATCACCGAGATGGTTGGCGAGCCGCTCCAGTTCGGCCATCAGCGCGCGCAGCCAAATCGCCCGGGGCGGAACTACGAGCCCGAACGCGGCCTCCACGGCCCGCGCAAAGGCATAAGCATAGGCCACAGTGCTGTCACCGGAAATCCGCCCAGCGAGCTGTGTTCCACGGATCAGGTCCGCGCCTGCCATCAGCGCCTCTATCCCCTTGTGAACATAGCCGAGCCGCTCTTCGAGGCGAACGACCGTCTCGCCGTTGGCGGTGAAACGGAAATGTCCCGGTTCGATGATGCCGGCATGCACGGGGCCGACTGGAATCTGATGCAGGCTTTCGCCTTTAGAGCGGAGAAATGGATAGGAACTAACCTCCAGTGGCGGCAACGGAAGGCCTCGCGCGCCAAGAGGATGACGCAGATCCCATCGGCCGTGATCGAGCCATGGCCGGGTGTCCGGCAAATCCTGTGATTTAAGCCCGGTCAGATCGCGCATTGCCCGCTCTAGCCGCAGCGCCGGTGGATGCACTTGCGCCACGGAAGGATACGCATCACCGTCCAACCCTTCCAGGCTGACAACGCCGATCATGCCAGCCGGTTCGTCGAGCAGTGCCATGTGAGCTGCGTTTTGCTCGCCCCAGAGACCGAGCAGGATCAGACGCCCTTCGCAAAGCGCCTGTGCCGCCGATATCCAAACAGCCTGATCGACAACGGCACGCGGCCACGGCGCATGGTGCGGAATGGATCGACCTTTCTCGAGGATATCATTCAACATCGACATGTTCCCCCCGCATCATCGAAGAAGATTGGCAACATGCTGGAACCAGGCAACCAGCTCCGACGGCAGATAAATGCCCGCGACGAGCACCAGTGCGAGATGGGCATACATTGGAATATAGGATGCCTCGGCGGGCGCCGTGTTGCCGCGCGGCTGCCCAAAGACGGCCCCTGTCAGCCGCAGCAGCAATGCCCCGAAAGCGACCAGTAGTCCGAAGACGAGCGGAACAGCAAGCAACGGCTGTCGCGCGAATGCCGAGCTGACGATCAGGAACTCGCTCATGAATATTCCTGCCGGCGGCAGGCCGGCAATAGCGACGACACCGATCAGTAGACCCCAACCGAGCCCTGGATGCGTTTCAGTCAAACCGCGGATAGCAGATAGTCTTTGCGTTCCCTTGACCTGAGCGATGTGGCCGACAGCAAAGAAGATCGCCGATTTGGTCAGCGAATGCATGACCATATGCAATAGCCCGGCGAAATTGGCGATCGGTCCGCCCAGACCGAAGGCAAAGACGATGATGCCCATATGCTCGATCGAAGAATAGGCAAACAGGCGCTTGATATCGCGGCGACGGTAAAGCATGAACGCCGCGAAAATCAGCGAGGCGAGCCCCATCGTCATCATCAGCGGTCCAGGCGCAAGAGCCTCGGGATTGGCCGAGAGCAGCATCTTGAAGCGTAAAACCGCGTAGAGTGCGACATTCAGGAGCAGGCCGGACAAAACGGCCGAGATTGGCGTTGGTCCTTCGGCATGCGCATCCGGTAGCCAGGCGTGTAGTGGCGCAAGGCCGACCTTGGTGCCATAGCCAAGCAGCAGGAAGACGAAAGCGACGTTGAGAAGCGCCGGATCGAAGGCCGAGGCGTGATCGATCAAAATGGTCCAGACCATGGCATCATAACCTTCGCCGACAATTGGCTGCGCCGCCAGATAGACGAGAATGGTGCCAAAGAGTGCAAAGGCGATACCGACGCTCCCCAGAATGAAATATTTCCAGGCGGCTTCGAGGGCCTCGTGCGTGCGGTAGATGCCAACCATCAGCACCGTCGTCAGCGTCGCAAGCTCGATGGCGACCCACATTAGGCCAATATTGTTCGATACGAAGGCGAGATTCATCCCGAACATCATGATCTGATACATGGCATGGTAGAAGCGAAGGTTCGCAGGTGTCAGCCGGCCGGTTTCCAATTCATGGGCGATGTAGCTGGCACTGAACATGCTGGTGGTAAAACCCACGAAGCTGTTGAGGACGATGAAAACGATATTGAGATCGTCGACGAGCAGATATTGCCCCGGTGTCGGCCGCGCGGTCACAAGCAAGGAGAGGGCGGAGAGCAAGGTCAGCAGACTTGCAAATACGTTCAGCCGCGCCGTCATCCGATAGCCGGGCAAAAGTGCCAGGAGGACGGCGGCGGTGATCGGTATCACGAGGACGGCAGCCACGGCATCGAAGCTGAGAACAAAGGAGAACGCGCTCATTTCCGCCGCCTCCCCTTGAAATCATCGAGTGCACGGACATCGACCGTGTCGAAGCGTTCGCGGATGCGAAACAGAAAAACGCCGATAACGATGAAGGCGATCAGGATCGAGAAGGCGACGCTGATCTCGACGACCAGTGGCATGCCCTTGGCGCCGGTCGCGGCAAGCACCAGCCCGTTCTCGAGCGACATGAAGCCCACGACCTGGCTGACAGCGTTGCGGCGCGTGACCATGATCAGCAGCCCGAGCAGCAGGACCGACAATGCGAAGGCAAGGTCCTCCCGCGCCAACGGATCTGCCTCCGGCGTCACCCGAAGCATTACCACCGTCGCTAAAGCGACGAGGCCGATGCCGGCGAGCATGGTGGGGCCGATGCCGACGACGGTCTCGATCTCGCGGTGTATCCCGAGCTGGCGGATCATGCGATGGAGCACCACGGGAATGACGATGGCCTTGAAGACGAGAGCGATCGCCGCCGTGACATAGAGATGCGGAGCATCCTGAACGAAGGCCTGCCAGGCCACCGACAGGGTCAATATCAGCGAATGCAGCGCGAAGACGTTGAGCAATGCGTAGAGACGGTCCTGATAAAGCATCATCATGCTGACCAGGACCAGACCACCAGCGAGCATATGGGCGATGTCGAAGACCGTTCCGTTCATCACAGACTCCTCGAGACGAACCGCAGCAGGGTCGCGAGCAGGCCGAGCATGAGCGCCGCGCCCAGGAATTCGGGCACGCGGAAGACCCGCATCTTGGCGGTCGCGGTCTCGAACAGGGCCAGGAGAGCGCCGCCGACCGCGAGCTTGACGAGATAGGCGAGCATGCCCACCAGATAGGCGGCCGGCCCCTCTCCTAGCACAGCGAGTTTCCACGGGACGAACATGCAGGCGATCAGGGACATGTAGAGCAGGAGCTTCAGGGATGCGGTCAGCTCGATCATCGCGAGGTGCCGTCCGGAGTATTCGAGCACCATGGCTTCATGCACCATGGTCAACTCCAGATGGGTTGCCGGATTATCAACGGGGATACGGGCGTTTTCGGCGATCGCGACCATGACGAGGGCGATCAAGGCGATCGCCAGTGAAACACGCAGGCCCACCTGCGGGGAGGTCATAAAGGCGGCGATGCTCGAAAGCTGGGTCGAGCCCGCGATCAGGGCAAGCGTGAAGATAATCAGCAGCATCGATGGCTCTGCCAGCGTTGCGATCATCGCCTCGCGGCTCGATCCGATACCGCCGAAGCTGGTGCCGACGTCCATTCCGGCGAGCGCCAGAAAGAAACGGGCGCTGCCAAGCAGCGCGATGATGGCGATCAGATCCGCCGTCCAGCTGAAGATGAGGCCGGTGGCGAACGTGGGGATGATGGCGGCTGCGACCCAGGTTACGGCGAAGATCAGATAGGGTGTTACCCTGAACAGCCATGACGCATTCTCGGCCAGCACCACTTCCTTGCGCAGGAGCCGCAGGATGTCGCGGTAGGGCTGGATCATGGACGGCCCCCGCCGGCGCAGCAATCGCGCCTTGATCAGACGGATGAAACCGGTCAGCAGCGGTGCGAGCAGCACGACGAGCGCCATCTGAAAAGTCTGGACAAAGAGGGCGGAGATCACGACCATAGCGCCAGCACCAGCAGCAAGAAAACAAGCGCTAGGAAAACCAGGCTCAGATAGCGACGGATCGTCAGGAATTGCAGATGGTTGAGCTTTTCGGCGGCGAAACCGACGGCGCCGATGATCGGCAGGTAGAGGCCTTCCCAGATCAGATCATGGGTCTCGACGGAGAAACGCGCCGGCCTGAGATCACCGGGCGCGGGCATGTCGACGCTCTCTCGGACGCGGAAAACCAGCGTTCCAAAAACGCGTCGGATGGGCTGGGCGAAGCTGCCCGCCGTATATTGCGTTGCCGGGCTGATCTCGGGAAAACCGCAATCCCAGGCGGGTGCGCGACGCAGCCCCCGAGAGGCAAAACGGTGGATGAGATAAGCCGTCAGTGACGCTGAGAGAAGCGTGAACAGGAATACCAGAAGGCCGTTGTAGGAACTCCGGCTTTCGGCAACCGGCACGATCGACAGCCATGGAATATCCGTCTGCAGCGGCATCCGGTCTCCGATCAGCGACAGTGTTACAGGCGCAAGCCCGTCGATGACGATCCCCGGCAGGATGCCGGCGAGAAGGCACAGCACGGCCAGCACAGACATCGCCGCAAGCGAGAAGCGGTCGACCTCCACCGCCTGCTCGGCCACAGTGCTACGCGGACGACCGAGAAAGGTCACGCCGAATGCCTTGACGAAACAGGCAGCCGCGAGCGCCGCCGACAGGGCGAGCAAGCCACCGACCGCCGGCACCAGGATCTTCAAGCCCCATTGCGGCACGGCAGGGCTTTGCAAGATGGCCTGGAACGCCAGCCACTCGGACACGAAGCCGTTGAATGGCGGCAGGGCCGAGATCGCGACACAGCCGACGAGGAAGACGACGCTGGTGACCGGCATGCGATGGATAAGGCCACCGAGCTTGTCCATGTCCCGCTCACCTGTCGCCGTCAGCACCGCGCCGGCGCCGAAGAAGAGCAGGCTCTTGAAGAAGGAATGGTTGAGGGTATGGAACAGCGCGGCAGTCAACGCCAATGCCGCCGCCAGTCCCATGCCGTTTGCCTTGAAGGCAAGCGCCAGCCCGAGGCTGACGAAGATCACCCCGATATTTTCGATGGTGCTGTAGGCGAGCAGCCGTTTAAGGTCGCTCTCCATCAGCGCCTGCAGGATGCCGAGCACCGTAGTCCCGGCGCCGATGGCTAGGACGACGATGCCTGACCACCATGTCGGCATGCCGAGCAGATCGAAGACAACGCGGATGAAACAATAGATCGCGACCTTGGTCATGACCCCACTCATCAAGGCGGAGACATGGCTTGGGGCTGCCGGATGCGCCAGCGGCAACCAGACATGCAGCGGCACGAGACCCGCCTTTGAACCAGCACCGAGCAGCAGCAAGGCGAGCACAAGACCGGCTGTTAGTGGCGTGTGTTCGGATATCCGCATCGCGGTAAAGCCGTAGTTGCCACTAAGACCCGCAAGCAGGCTGAAGGCAAGCAACAGGGCCAGCGTGCCGAAACTTGCCATGACGATATAGACATAGCCGGCCTTCCGGTTGCTGGCGTCGTGATGGTGGGCCATCACCAGTGCCCAGGAGGCAAGCGACATGAACTCCCAGGAGATGAGGAAAGTGAAGGCGTCGTCCGCCAGAATGACCAGGTTCATGCCGGCGAGGAAAGCTGGAAAGAACGGCAGCACGCGATGCGGCGCGTGTTCGTGACGGCCGTATCCAAGCGCGTAGACAGACGAGAGGACACCGCCAAGATTGATGACCGTCAGGAAGAAGGCGGCGAGCGCATCGAGCCGGAAATGGCTTCCCAGCCACGGCAGGCCAATGGGAAGGACAAGCATCGGCGCGTCTGTGGACGGAAGACCGGTTGCAAGACATGCAAGCGCGGTTACAAAGGCGATGGCGCAGAAAATCAGGCTGGCGCCGTAGACCACCGGCGTTGATCGGTTCGAACGGGCGATCAAGACCGCCAGCACCGCCGTCCCAAGCAACCCTGCCTCGCATGTCAACAAGACGGAAACCGGCGTCACGGGGGCGCCCTCGCTGCACGCGAGGGCATGGATGGTTCCGTCATTCCACTCTCTGAGGGCTTGACCTTCGTTTTGAGCCGGACCCCGCGCCCGCCGTCCGGGCTAACGGCTCCATCGTTAATCACCTCGATGCCCGCACCGTCCAGCGCAGCCAGCAGACGCATCAGGGTGTCAACATTGCCGCGCACCACATCGGCGCTTGCTTCCATTCGCTGGATCGTCGGGACCGAAATTCCCGCCAGTTCGGCCAGCTGGCGCTGGTCGATACCGAGAAGGGCCCGGGCGGCCCGCATCTGAGCGGCAGTAATCACGATTCACCATCGGGTTATCTTGCGCAGGCTCTGATAATTGATGTCTATGATGTGCCTATTGATGTCTGAAATCAATATTCTGATGCGTCAGCACGTTTTTGACACGAACCGTCGCTTGTTAAACGGCGATGCCTGGGATTAAGTAGATATTGTTTCGCCCGCCGAAATAGCTCCCAACTTGCCAGTCAATCCTGACGCCATCACGCCAATAGCTCGCAGCAACATGCTCGTAAGACAGGGTTCTCACCGTAACGAAAAGATCGACCGCGGCTTGGCGGCTTCGCTTGCAGGCATTGCCGGCGCATTGAATGCATCGGCCTTTTATGCCGTGGGCTTCTTCTCCGCCAACATGACCGGCAACGTCTCCACACTCTCCGATCATCTCGCCATCGGGCAGTGGCTATCCGCCCTGTTTTACGGCGGGATCGTTGTGGCGTTCGTGCTCGGTGCTGCGGTATCGACGCTGATCATCAACGCGGGCCGTCGCCGCAGCGTCCATGCCATTTACGCCTATAGCATTCTGACCGAAGCGGCGCTGCTTGCCATCCTCGGCTGCGCCGATCTTTGGTTGCTGGCTGAGTGGCGTGTGCCAGTTCTCGTCCTCGGCCTGGCTTTCCTGATGGGCTTACAGAATGCCGTTGTCACCCGCATCTCGGATGCTCGCGTACGCACCACGCATGTGTCCGGCATGGCCACCGACCTTGGGATAGAACTCGCAACCGCCTTCGATATTTTGCGCGGACGCGAGCCGGTAGCAGACAGCCGGCACAATCTGATCAAGCTCCGTTTGCACTTTTACACGATCGCCGCCTTTCTGATCGGCGGTATTCTGGGCGTCTTCATCTACCGAGCCGTCGGCGGCTACCTTCTGATCTTGGCTGCGGTCTTGCTGACCGTGATCGCACTTGATGCAATTTGGCGAGCGCGCGCGATGCGAACTGCTCGAAGCAAAACCGCAGGCAAGAATGCCGGCAGAGGCTAAGCTTGGCTTCATCGTCAGCGAAGGTCGGCGCGGTGCGAGCTTGCCGCCGAGACTGGAATAAGGGAGGAAGTAGGTGATGTGCTCCTCGCCCTCAGCCGCTTTTCTAAGACGGCTACGATGGCTAAGAAGAGGTCACCTGCCTTTGAGCAAAGCCCTCCCCTCCAATACCGCGGGCCTTCGCCGCTGTTCGCAACATCGTTCGATCCGCAAACATGGGTGCCTTGGGCTGTGTTTGCTTGGCCTGACTTGCCGTTTTGCTGGGATATGGCCGTTCGATTTGGTTGAATTTCACAGGCTGAAAATCCGCCGCGACAGGATTAGGTGTATTGCTGGCAATATGTTGAAGCGGCGGCTGCGTCAGGGATGTATGGTGGGTACGAAACGGCAATTGAGATGGGCAATGGGAGCTCTACGGCGCTCGATACGAATAGGACATTGCGAAGAAGCGCTCGGCACATTCGTGGCAGATTCCCCACACTCTGCTCACTTAAGCTCGCTTGTCGCCAAGGCTGCCCGACAAACGCTCTTTCCGTTTAAAAACATATGCTAAGATACGGCTGCCTCGGCGCGTTAGGGGCAAGATCTGTCAAGGGACCGCGCGGTGGGAATCCAGATCTCAACAAAGGTTGGCCGGAAGATGTTTTTCTACAACATGCTGCGGTCAGCGTCCGTGTTGCGACGAAGTCGCGGAACTGGGTTCCCTCAGTACGAGCCTTGGATAATTGCGGCTATTGCGCAATTCGAACGAGAAATCGAGGCGTTCTATAAACGGGCACAATTCGAGATTGTTTAGGGCACTCACGTCCCGGAAGCCATCCGTTGTCGCACGAAAACGCGCGCACCTTGAGTTGGGTCAAAGTTAATGAATCCAGATTGCTATAGTAAATACATCACTCCTCGCGTCGGGGCCGCGGCGAGCAGTTGTTCCGCGAACCTAAAGGAGAAGCATGATGGAAATCGAAGATACCAAGGGCGAGCTAACCACGCGTAGCGGATTTCACTTTCACGTTCGTGGCGCCGAGCCGAAGGATGAAGCAATTGTCGCTGATTTTTTCAAGCATGTGACACCAGACGACGTCAGATTTCGTTTCCTATCCGGAATGAAATCCGTTTCTCATGAAAGGCTCGTTGAAATGACAAGCGCTGGCGATGCCAAGCGCGTCAACTTCCTTGCCTTTTCACCGGATCAGACTTTGCTGGCAGTGGCAATGCTGGCAGTCGGCAAGGATCCTCAACGTGGAGAGGTCGCGCTGACCATTCGTGAAGACTACAAACACCAGGGCATAAGTTGGGAAATGCTCGCCCACATCTGCCGCTATGCAGAACGACACAATTTCAAAAGCATCGAATCCATAGAAAGCCGCGAAAACCACGCCGCAATCGAGCTGGAGCGCGATATGGCCTTCCACGCCCATGATGACAAAGACGATCCCGCGATCGTCGTGCTGCGGCGAGATTTTAGGCATTGACCATCGATATTCATCGTCTGCACATGGTTGATCGCCGTCATTGCATATTCGAAACTAAGTGCCGCTCAGACGGCCGCGGGCTTGCCCCTTTGTTTTGATCCCGACCAGGGACGACAATACGATTGTCCACCGCTCCACGGCTCGCTTCCGAAGTGATGAGCCAAGGACGTGTTGATGGTTGGGCAATTGAAGTGTCGTATCCGTTTTCGCCTTGCATTCAATCGCCGTTGAGTGGCCAAAATCTTCGAGTCAAGGCAAAGACAGGTCCATTCGTAGGAACGATCGGACATGAAGAAGAGCGCCGGCATCCTAATGTATAAAAAGGCGCAGAGCGGCATTTTGGTTCTGCTTGTCCATCCAGGCGGCCCCTTCTGGCGCAAACGTGATGACGGCGCGTGGTCCATTCCCAAGGGCGAATACAGCGAGGATGAGGCACCCGAAGCGGCTGCCCGACGGGAATTCGCCGAGGAAACAGGTTGCGCGCCTGAGGGTGCGCTACAGCCTCTTGGCGAAGAGCGCCAGAAGAGCGGAAAGGCCGTCACCGCCTTTGCCCTTGAGGGGGTATTCGACACATCCTGCTTGCACAGCAATCTGTTTGAAATCGAGTGGCCGCCACGAAGCGGACGCTTCGAGTCCTTCCCCGAGATCGATCGGGCTGAGTGGTTCACCCTTTCCGAGGCAGGCCAAGAGATCATCGGCGGTCAACGCCCCTTCCTGGAACGTCTGAAGAGACTGCATTGCGCGGGAGCGCAAGGTACCGTCAACCAGACGGACGACAGGTGATGCCGCATTCTAGCTGAGGCGAGATCCAGGATCGTCAGCCAACATTCTAACGGTGCGGTGTCCAAGCCTGCTTAAGATGACAACCGGTTTGACCAGGATCAAGGTTTGTCACCGCCAACCAGTGTTCAGTGTCTCCCACAGATGTCCTTGATCCTTGGGGGAAAACCATGACTTCGATCGGCATAAAACTTGTCGCCGCGACCGAGCCGGTGGCGGCTAGCAGGAAATTGCGCCTGGGTTCGCTTACGGCATTGGTCATCGGCTCGATGATCGGCTCCGGCGTCTTCAGCCTGCCGCAGAACATGGCGGCAGGCGCCGGCCCATTGGCCATCGCAATCGGCTGGGGGATCACCGCGATTGGCATGCTGGCGCTGGTCTTCGTGTATCAATCCCTGGCCACCCGCAAACCAAACCTGAACGTCGGTCCCTATGCCTATGCAAAAGCTGGATTCGGTCCCTTTATCGGCTTCAACAGCGCGTGGGGCTACTGGCTGAGCGCATGGATCGGTAACGTTTCCTATGCGGTTATCGTCTTTAGCGCCCTATCCTATTTCTTTCCATCCTTCGGCGACGGAAACACCTGGCAGGCGGTGCTTGGTGCGTCTATCCTGCTGTGGTTGATTCATGCCATTGTACTGGCGGGCATTCGCGAAGCGGCGGTCGTGAACCTTATCGTCACCGTCGCAAAAATCGCGCCGATTTTGTTATTCATCGGTGTCGGCGTCGTCGCCTTCAAGCTGAATGTCTTCTCGCTCGATTTTACCGGTCTGGGCAACGCAAGCCTCGACTCGATCACCGCGCAGGTCAAGAGCACCATGCTGGTCACGCTCTGGGTGTTCATCGGCATAGAAGGTGCCAGCGTGTTCTCCGCCCGGGCCGAGCGCCGACGTGATATTGCGACGGCAACGGTCCTTGGCTTTTTCACATGCCTTGCTTTCTACGCGCTCGTATCCCTGCTTTCGCTCGGCATTCTCAGCCAACCTGAACTTGCTGCCCTGAAGAACCCTTCCATGGCCGGGGTACTTGAGGCGGTGGTCGGTCCTTGGGGTGCGGTTCTCATCAACATCGCGCTTGTTGTCTCAGTGATCGGAGCCTTTCTAAGTTGGACGCTTCTGGCAGCCGAAATTCCCTTCGCGGCGGCAAAGGACGGGACCATGCCGAAATTCCTCGCCTCGGAAAGTGAACGGGGCGTCCCGTGGGCCTCGCTGCTGATCACCAATCTTCTCGTTCAGGCGTTCCTTGTCGTTACGCTTTATGCCCACGGCACCTATCAGGCGCTGTTTTCCATCGCATCGACCGCGATCCTCGTGCCCTACATCTTCTCGGGCGCCTATGCCGCAAAGCTGGCCATATCAGGAGAAGGCTATGCGCCGGGCGAACAGCGAACAGCTCCGATGTTGGTCGGGCTTTTGGCAACGTTTTACGGGCTATGGCTCGTCTATGCCGCCGGCCCGGCTTACCTGTTCATGTGTGCGATCCTCTATGCGCCGGGCATTCTCTTCTATGTTCTTGCGTGTCGAGAAGCGGGTCAAAAGCCCTTCCGTCCGTTCGAAGCCCTTCTCGCCGTCGCGCTTGTCGCGGTAGCCCTCCTTGCCGCCTACCAAATGTGGGCCGGCCTCGTCAGCCCGTTTTGACAGGGAGCAGCGTCATGAATGTTCTCGGCGTTCATTCGGAAGTCGGTCGTCTCCGCGAAGTCATGGTTCACCGCCCTGACCTGAGCCTGCGGCGCCTGACACCGGACAATTGCAAGGCGTTGCTTTTCGACGACGTGCTGTGGGTCAAGCGTGCCCGGCAGGAGCACGATATCTTCGTTGATGCCTTGCGCGAACGCGGCGTCGTTGTGCAGTCGTTGGGCGAATTGCTCACGGAAACGATGGCTTTGCCCCAGGCACGCCGCTGGCTGCTTGATCGCCGCGTCGAATCCGCGGTTGTCGGATGTGACATGGTCGATGAACTGCGCGGCTGGCTGAACGAGATGCCGGCGGATCAGCTGGCAACCTATCTCGTCGGCGGCATCGCTCGTGCCGAATTGCCATTCGAACCCCTCGGGCTGACCGGACGCACGCTGGCGCCACAGGATTTCGTGCTACCACCGTTGCCGAACCAGCTCTTTACCCGCGACAGTTCCTGCTGGATCTATGGTGGCGTTTCGGTCAATGCTATGTATTGGCAAGCGCGACGGCCAGAGGCTGCAAATGTCGAGGCGATCTATCGTTTTCATCCTCGCTTCGATGCGGCGGACTTCATATTTGTCTCGCCCGAGAGCCCGGTCGCTGGAACCAGTCTTGAAGGTGGGGACGTCATGCCGGTTGGCGACGGGGTCGTCCTGGTCGGCATGGGTGAACGCACCACCCCGCAGGCGGTCGGGGCGCTGGCCCGAAGTCTTTTTGCAGCTGGTATCGCCAAACGTGTCATCGCTGCACTCATGCCGCGCGATCGCAGCTTCATGCATCTCGATACAGTCTTTACCTTCTGCGATCGGGATCTGGTGACGATGTATCCTCCCGTCGTCGACCGGTTGCGGAGCTTCTCGTTGCGGCCGGGCGATGCCGAAGGCTCGGTGGACACCCGGGAGGAGACGTCTCCGTTTACCGACGTGGTTGCGCAAGCGCTTGGATTTAAGAGCTTGCGTGTCGTTGCGACCGGCGGCGACCGCTACGAAGCGGAACGCGAGCAGTGGGATGACGGCAACAATGTGATCGCCATCGAGCCCGGCGTGGTCATCGCCTACGACCGCAACGTCTACACCAACACGCTGCTGCGCCGCGCAGGTGTCGAGGTGATCACCGTCGAAGGGGCAGAACTCAGCCGTGGCCGTGGTGGCGGTCATTGCATGACGTGCCCGATTGCTCGTGTCCCCCTTTAGCTACAAAGGAACTTGTCATGCCTATCAATCTTCATGGTCGCAGCGTTCTGTCTATCGATGATCTGGAAGCCGGGGAGATCCGTTATCTGCTGCGCCTTGCGGCCGATCTCAAGGCCGCAAAACTGGGCGGTTACGAAGTGCCGTGCCTGACGCGAAAGAATATCGCCCTTATCTTCGAAAAGGATTCGACGCGCACCCGAACCGGGTTCGAGGTGGCAGCCTATGATCAGGGTGCACACGTTACCTATATGGGTCCCACCGGCAGTCATATTGGCCACAAGGAATCGATGAAGGATACCGCACGTGTTCTCGGCCGCATTTATGATGCCATCGAATATCGCGGTTTCGCGCAGAGTGCGGTCGAGACCCTGAAAACCTATTCCGGCGTGCCGGTTTATAATGGGCTCACTGACGTCTCTCATCCGACGCAAATTCTCGCGGATCTCATGACGATGCGCGAATTCACCCACAAGCACCTGTCGGACATGGTCGTGACCTTCCTTGGCGACGGGCGCGACAATGTGGCCATGTCGCTGGCGCTCAGCGCTGCCAAGGTCGGGATCGATTTCCGCCTCGTCTCACCGACGGCTCTGTGGCCGGACCAGTCTTTCGTCGATCATGTGAAATCGCAAGCATGGAAAAGCGGCGGCAAGTTCGCCCTGATGGAACATGTTGGTTCAGGGGTATTGGGTGCCGATTTTATCTATACGGACGTCTGGCTTTCCATGGGCGAAGATGAATCGGCTTGGGCGGAGCGCATCCGGCTTCTTTCTCCCTTCCGGGTTACCGCTCAAGTGATCGAGGCGACCGAAAATCCTTATGCGAAATTCATGCATTGTCTTCCGGCGTTTCACGACACCGAGACGGAAGTCGGCGCCCGCATCGCCAAAGAATACGGCATCGATTGCATGGAGGTGACGGATGACGTTTTCGAGTCCCACGCCTCCATTGTTTTCGACCAGGCCGAAAACCGCATGCATACGATCAAGGCCTTGCTCGTTGCGACGATCGGAAGCTGAGATGCTGATCGTCGCCGCACTGGGAGGAAATGCGCTTTTGCATCGCGGCGAACCGATGACGGCTGAACACCAGCGGGCGAATGTCCGGCTTGCCGTCGCTGCCTTGGCCGAGCTCATCCTTGCCGGTCACTCTCTGGTCATCACGCATGGCAACGGCCCTCAGGTCGGGCTCCTTGCCCTGCAGGCAGAAGCCTCCAACGGCAATGGTTTTCCGCTGGATGTTCTCGGCGCCGAAACAGAGGGGATGATCGGCTATATGATCGAACAGGAGCTCGGAAATATTCTGAAGAGCAATCCAACTGCAACGCTGCTGACGATGGCACTGGTGGAGGCAGGCGATCCGGCCTTTTCACATCCGACCAAGTTCATCGGTCCGGTTTACGATGCGGCGACCGCCCGCCGGCTTGCCAGAGAGCGCGGCTGGAGAATTGCGCCCGACGGTGAAAAATGGCGGCGTGTCGTCGCGTCGCCAAAACCTTTGGCAATCATTGAGGCAAAAACGATCTCATTGCTGGTCGATCACGGTGTGACCGTCATCTGCACCGGCGGCGGCGGCATCCCCGTGATCGAGCAGACGGACGGCAGACTTACCGGCATCGAGGCCGTGATCGACAAAGATGCCGCCAGTGCGCTCCTGGCACGACAGTTGAATGCCGACATGTTGCTGCTTCTAACTGATGTCGATGCAGTCTATCTGGATTACGGGACACCGAAGGCTCAAAGCTTGGGTCGTATTGCCCCCGAGACGATCTCTGGCGCGAAGTTCTCGGCTGGCTCTATGGCGCCGAAGGTCGCTGCCGCAATCCAGTTCGCAAAAGAAATGGATAAGCCCGCTGGTATCGGCAAGCTGGAGGACGCCGGCGCCATCGTCCGCGGCGAGAAAGGAACCTTGTTCGATCCACGTCTCTCGGCAAAAGGTTGTAACAGGCAGCAGGCATAAGCCGATTCATTCCGCATGCGCGATTCGATCTCCCGCATGGCAACGATCAATATCGCGTGCGTCGAAGCTCCGATTTCAAAAACCTCCCTGTTTCCGCAGGGATGTGCCACTGGAGCGAACTCAAAACTGGATAAAACTTGAGGGCAAGGTCAACAGAAACATCCCCGGACCATTCATCATCATGATTATAGCCTTTCGTCGTCAATGGCGAGACGATCACGCTGCAAACAAAAATGCTATAGAACACGAGCCACAGCCAAAAGCTGCACGGCAATTTTTTGGATGTAATCTTGTTCTTGAATCCGAGAGGAGTGCCTGACATCCGTTTGTTTGCCGAAGGTCAGGTAAATGCACGGACTCCGAAATAGGCAACAGTGCCGATCACGAGCGCCGTCAGCGTTGTCATGCTCAATGCCAGGGCGTAGGCCCGACTTCCGAACAGGATGGCTAGCACCATTTTCGCTGTCAGATTGGCAGCGGCAGCCAGAAAGATCGCGATCATGGCAACCTCCGCAGTGAGCTCCGAGCCTACCATGCGCGCTGTCGACAGAGTGATAGCATCAAGATCGGCGAGTCCCGAAAGTAGCGCGACTGCGAAGATCGTCGACAGCCCAATCTGGTCGATCATGAATTTCGATACAAAGCTTATAATTCCGAGAAATGCTCCGAAGCGTAGAACCGTGAGCAGTTCGAACGGATTATCCGGATTGATGTCCGTCGCATTGTCGCCAGCTTTCGTTCTCCTCATCATCAGGAAGCTTGCCAAAAGGAAGACGAGAATAATGGGAACGAACGCGGCGGCTAGCCTTGGAACAAGTGCAGGAGCCATTGTGCCGCTGATTACCAGCGCACGTCCAATGGACATTGCTCCGGCGATAGAGGAGCCGGCGACAAGGTTGTAGGCCGCTTTGGAACTGCCGGACGATATACGCGCAAAGGACAACGTGACAGCGGTCGACGAAATGAAACCGCCCGCAGCGCCACTGAAAAGGATGCCATGTTTTGGTCCGGCGATGCGAACCGCCAGATAGCCGACATAGGAAATGGCAGCAATCATGATCGTCAGCAGCCATAGCTGGAATGGATTGATCGCATTCCATGGATCGATTGTTCTGTCGGGCAGGAGAGGCAACGCAACGAGTGTCATGGCAAGCAGCACGAGTGCAGCTCTAAATTCCAGCCAGGTCAGGTTTCGCAGAAATCCGTGCAGACTGTGACGAGCGGCCAAGAGGGCGGTCACTGCGACACCACCTGCCGCAGCAACCGCCATGTCGGAAACGGTCGCAACAACCCCGAGCACAAATACAGTGAGAGCCGCTATGACGCCGGTGACGCTGTAATCCTGCTCCTGTTCAGCCTCATATCTCTTGAAGACGATGAAAGCGATACCGAATACAGCGAAAACGGCGGTTGGCAGGATCGGTCCGAGCGTGGCATGCAGGAAACCTGCTAAGCCGCCGAGAAACCCGGACAGGCCGAACGTCCGAATACCGGCCGTTCTCTTGCCAGGCACTGTTTCGCGCTCCTGCCAACCACGCTCGACGCCGACCAGAATGCCGATGGCAAGAGCAAGGCTGAGACGCTGAAACGCTTCGATGATTTCCATTTTACAACAATAGTGATGAGCGACCGCGCAAGCAATCTGGACTATTCCGGCACTTTCGCTTCAATCGATACGCGAAATTGGGACCGACTGATATCCGACAATGCTCGTGGTTTCCCTAGAGAAAGCAGTTGCCATGAACCGTATCGTTCTCGACATTTGCCGCGGCCAGATCTTAAATAGTCGTCTCCCCGACACGTTGATCCCTGCCAAAATTGACCGTCAGACGCTTCATTGACTGCTGAGAAGTGACTTGCGAAAACGCAACGTGGCCATGGCAAAGAATGCCGCGCCGATACCGAAAAGTGCCAGCATTTGCGGCCATATGATCGCAAGTCCGGCTCCCCGATAAAGGACAGCCTGCGATAGCGCGACGAAATGTGTCGATGGCGCAAGCTGCATCACATTCTGCAGCCAGCTTGGCATGCTCTCCATGGGTGTCGTGCTTCCGGACAAAAGGTTCATGATGATAAGAACCGGCATGACAATAAGTCCGAACTGCGCCATCGAGGTCGAAATAGTGGCAATCAAGATGCCAAGCGACGTCACCGAAAACTGGTAGAGGATGGCCGCCGCTACAAAAAGGCCTATGGATCCCGCAACAGGCACACCGAGTAGGCGTTCAACGACGATGATGAGCGAAAAGATCGCCGCGACGACGATGACGAGACCATTTGCCCATATTTTTGCGAGCATGATCTCGATCGGCGTGACGGGCATGACGAGCAGATGCTCGATCGTCCCGTGTTCGCGCTCGCGGATCAGCGCTGCCCCGGTCAGAATGACAGAAAGCATGGTGATATTGTTGATCACCTGCATGACGGCCGTGAACCATTCGGATTTGAGGTTGGGGTTGAACTTCGCCCGTACAACCAGATTGACCGGCTGCGTCTGATCGGCTCCGGGTACCGCCGTCAGTACCTCCTGCAGAATGATGTTCTGGATGTAGGAGGCTCCATTACCGGCCTGCGACATCGCGGTCGCGTCGATGTCGACCTGGACGGAGGGGTGATGCCCGGCAATCACGTCCTGCTCGAATTTGGGTGGAATCTCGACAACGAAAACAAAACGGCCAGCGTCCATAGCAGCGTCGATCTCGTCGGCATTAATGAGCTCCGGCGACTTGAAGAAAGGCTGCAGCAGGGCATCGCGCAGCCGCGCGGAGAGCATCGAGTGGTCTTCATCCACAATTGCCACTGCGGCGTTCTCCACCTCGAATTTCGCACCGGTCGCCACGGCGTAGATGGCGAACGTAAATGTATAGACGATCAGCACCACCAACACGGGATCGGCCTTAAGGCTGTAGAGTTCCTTGATGCCAAGACGAAAGGTCCGGGAGAGACAGGCAACCATGTTACGCTCCCCTCTTTCGCAACGCGACAATCGCCGCCGCGATGAACCCAAGGCCAAAAAGGCCGATCACCAGCATATCCAGCCAGAGATCGGCAAAACCGAGGCCCTTTGCGACGACGCCAACGCTGACCGGCTGATACCACGCCGATGGGAAAGCAAGTCCCATGAGCCGCCCGCCCCCGGAAAGCGAAGAGACGGGGACGAGCAGTCCGGAAAAATTCACTGCCGGAATAATGGCGATGATGGCTGTCGCAAAAATCGCAGCGACCTGACTGCGGACAAAGCTCGATATGAACAGGCCAAAACCGGTGGTGGCGAAGACATAGAGCAGCGACCCGACGGTGAAGGCGAGAAAAGAGCCTTTGATCGGCACGCCAAAGACAAAACGGGTCATCAGCACAAGAAGAATGAAGCTCAGGAAGGCGATGACGACATAGGGCAACTGCTTGCCAAGAAGGAATTCGACCTTCGTGACGGGCGTCGACTGGAAGTTGGCAATGGATCCGGTCTCTTTCTCCTTGACGACGCCAAGCGCCGTCATGATGGCGGGAATGAGCACGAGTATGAGCACGATGACGCTTGGCACTATGGCATTGGCACTTCTGAAGGCCTGATTGTAACGAAAGCGGCTTTCGATATCGATCGGGTAAGCGGATGTGTTGCGACCGCTGCGGCGCGTGGCGTTGTCGGTCAGGTAGGCCGTGGCAAGTCCTGAGACATAGCCGCGCGCCGTCTCCGCCCGGAAAGGCATGGCGCCGTCGAGCCAGACCGAGACTTCCGGGCGGGTGTGCCGCAGGAGATCGTTGCCAAAGTCGGTCGGAATCTCGATCGCTAGCTTCAGCTCACCGCTTTTGAGACGAGTCTCGAGCTCCTCGATCGAGGATACCGCCGGTTGCTCATCGAAATAGCGCGAACCTTGGAAGCTCTCCAGAAGTTGCCTGCTTTGGGCCGATTGATCCTGATCGAAGACCGCAAACGGTAGGCGCTCCACGTCGAAGGAGATGCCATAACCGAAGGTGAGGAGGAGGATTACAGGACCCAGAAACGCGAAGGCCAGACGCGTGGGGTCACGGCGTATTTCCAGGGTCTCGCGCCATGCATAGGCCCACAGGCGGCGAAGATCGAAGATTCCTGGCTTTGAGACATCGGCGGGTCTCGCCACAGTTGCAATTGCCTGGGTGTCGTCCCGTCCCATTCCCGCCTCAGTGAGCACGTCAATGAAGACATCCTCCAGCGCCTCGCGACCGCGCTGCTTCTTCAGCTCTGCCGGACTGCCGATGGCAAGTACCTTGCCCTCGTGCATCAGAGAAATACGATCGCAACGTTCGGCTTCGTTCATGAAATGCGTGGACAGAAAGATCGTTACGCCATCTTTGCGTGACAATGTCAGGAGCGAACGCCAGAAACCGTCGCGAGCGACCGGATCGACCCCGGATGTCGGTTCGTCCAGGATCAGTACCTCCGGGCGGTGAATAACCGCCGCCGCCAGTTGCAGGCGCTGTCGCATGCCAAGCGGTAGGCTTTCTGGACGACTATCGGCAACGGCTGCAAGCTCGAAGTCGGACAGCATTTCCTGGACGCGAACCGTCGCCTGCTCGGCCGGAACGCCAAACAACTGTGCATGCAGTACCAGATTCTGCCGAACCGAGAGTTCGCCATAAAGAGAAAATGCCTGAGACATGTAGCCGACGCGGCGGCGCGTTTCCAAATCCCCGGCCCTGAGTGGCTGACCGAAGAGTCGCGCCTCCCCCTCGCTTGCGGGAAGCAAACCCGTCAGCATCTTCATGGTCGTACTTTTGCCACTGCCATTCGAGCCGAGAAAGCCGAAAATCTCCCCCTTGCCGATACGAAAGCTTACGTGATCGACGGCCACGAAGTCATCAAAACGTCGGGTAAGTCCTTTGGCCTCGATAGCAGGTACGCCTTCTCCTGCGGGGGGCTGGGTGACGAGAAGTGGCACGTCAGCTCCGCGCATCTCTTCCGGTAAGAGTGCAACGAAGGCGCCCTCCAGGGAGGACTGCCCTGTGCTTTGTTTGACCTCCGCTGGACTCCCTGTTGCGATCACCCGTCCGCCATACATGGCTGCAAGCCAATCGAAACGTTCGGCTTCTTCCATGTACGCCGTGGCGACGATGACGCTCATCCCCGGCCGCCGCGCCCGCATGCGTGCGATCAACTCCCAGAATTGTCGGCGGGACAACGGATCGATACCAGTCGTCGGCTCATCGAGAATAAGAATATCCGGATCATGAATAAGAGCGGCACAGATACCGAGTTTCTGTTTCATACCACCTGACAGCTTGCCGGCCGCGCGGTTCCGAAACTGGGCAAGTCCGGTGATTTTGAGTAGTTCGTCCATGTGTTCCCCGCGCTCGTTGCGATCCATCGCAAAGAGGCGACCGAAGAAATCGAGATTTTCGGCAACGCTCAGCGTCGGATAGAGATTGCGGCCGAGACCCTGCGGCATATAGGCAATACGGGCACCGGCGAGACGGCGCTGATGCGCATTGGACATATCGCCGTCGAGGACATGGATGTTCCCTTGTTGCAGCCTTGTGACACCAGCAGCGAGCGCGAGCAGCGTCGACTTTCCAACGCCGTCCGGGCCAATCACGCCTGCCATGCAGCCGGCCGGAACAACGAGGTCGACCCTGTCGAGCGCCACTTTCTTCCCATAGGAATGTGTGACGCCGGCGAGGCGAACAACTGCGCCCGTCATTGGGGTAACTTCACAGCAAGTTGCGGCGGCCAGGTGGCGGCCAGATCGGTGCGCACGTAACCCACGCCGCGAACCCCCGTCTTCACCTGCGTTTCGTGCTGCTTCAGCAAATCGGAGGCGATACGAAGTTTGACACGGAACATCAGCTTCTCGCGTTCGTCCTGGGTCTCGACCGCTTTCGGCGTGAACTGCGCCTCCGCGGCGACGAAGGAGATGGTCGCGGGCACGACGTAGTCGGGAGCTGGATCGAGAATGATGCGGGCTTCATCACCAAAAGCGAGACGCCCAGCGGTTCGTGCCGGCAGAAAAACCGTCATGTAGACGTCCGCCAGATCGAGCAGCGTCGCAACCGGCGCCCCGGCTGCCACCACTTCGCCCGACTGCACCAGCTTGTATTCCACGCGCCCTCGCCTGGGCGCCTTTAAGACCGCATCATCGAGTTGCGAGCGAATGCGTGCCACCTCGGCGCGAGCGGCATCCAGGGCGGCTTGAGCCTCGTCACGGCTGGCAAGCGCGGAACGGGAGGTGGCCTCGGCAACGACGAGTTGGCTGCGACGCAGGTCGAGTTGTTGCCGTGTGCCACTTCCCGTGGCGCTGAGATCGAAGGCGCGGTCGAGCTCCTGGTGCGCGAGTGTTAGTTCGCTCTGACGCTGCGCAATAGTTGCCTCGGCACTCGCCACACCGGTTTCGGAACGCCGAACGTCCGCCTCCGCGCCCGAAAGCTGCGCGTCGAGCTCGGACGTGTCCATGCGCCCAATGACGGCGCCAGCATCGACTATCTGTCCCTCTTCAACAAGAATATCAGCAACACGACCAGCGAATTTCGCGGAAACCAGAACCTGTTGCGCCTCGATGCGACCGTTGGACATCGCGATGCCGGCCGGCTGTTGGTTGCCGCGCAACTTGCTCCAGAGCTGCTGCATGTGATCGCTGAATGTTGTTGCATCTCGCGCCACGACCTCGCGGCTTCCTGCATTTAGGCTCAGGACCGCAACAACGGCGAAAAGAAGAGGGACGTGGGATTTGTACAAGAACCGGCTCCCGGAGAACGAATTGGATGGGTGCTGCCGGCGTGGCGAACCACTCAGGCGCTGCGTTCATTATTCACGGGTGGGACTCCCCATCATTGATGTAGGTCATCTGCCGAGTGCAAACATCGTCGTCACTCGAAACATTGTTCGATCCGATCCGTGAGAAAAGATTTTCCGCTCTTTGAGGAAAAACTTCGGTTGGCCGGAAACAGCAAAAAGCCGAAGGCTCTCACATCACTCGGCCACCGCAGCCCAGAAGAAAGGAGAAAAAGCCAATCCCTTTACCTCATCATCCAGCAAGCCGCGCTGGGACTCGGCGCCGATATTCTGGTGATGGGAGCATTTAGACATTCGAGGTTGCGCGACTTTATCCTGGTCGGAGCAACCGACGGTGTCTTGGAGCGGCCAATTTTGCCTGTCCTGATGTCACATTGACAAACGCCAGGCCCGCGGATTCTGAGCGGGTCTGCAATCAACAGCAGCTTTTCGTATCGGCCTCAGCAGGAGGCATCGGTAACAAGCGCTTTCATGCTCGCAAAGCGCCCCCTTCGTTCTCCCATCGTTGAAGCGTCCTGACACTTGGCGAACTCGCGATGAGCGAGGGAGAGGAAAAATTGGAGCCAAAACCCAACATAGCCTTCGCAAGGACAGGCACAGTGATGGGAGGAATAGAGGAAAAAGTGGCTTCAACTGTCCTTGCCGCCATTGCTGCTTTCAGCTTCGCTTTTTCGCATCCGAGGAGCTCAAGAAGAATTTTTTCTTGCGATAGTCTTTCTCCGCGAGGAGCAAGCGATTGAAGTTTTCGATATTTTTCGTTGCTATGAAGATGTCCATGGGATTGCCTCGCTTTCACTGCTGGAGGCGGAAACCAGCTTCTCTGGGAAGCTGGTTGGCAAACACTTATGCCAGTCGGATAATACATCGATCACACCGCGCCACGCGTCTGCAAGGCCGCATCTCTTTCCGACTGGCCGAAACGATAAGCCTGCGGTTGGTAGTCCGCAAGAGGTTTGCTCAGATCAGACGCGACCTTGGGTGTCACCGCGCTATTGAGTGCACGCCTGCGCTACCAATCCGAGTTACCGGTTTTGATTCAGCACAGTGCACCAGGGAAAACACTACCATGCGAGTCGTCTCGGACCGATGTTTGGCCCCTAACCGACTGAGGGACAGCCTTGATGCGGATCAATGCAACAGACCGGCGATAGGTCTAGGTTTGTTCGAGGTGCACGGAATTGGCTGGTTTTCGCGACCAACCCGGTCTCTCTGCGGCACCTGCGTTGCAGATACTCGGCCAGAGATGAGCAAAATGCGAAGACAGGTATTCCATCGTCGGATCCTTGGCTTGCTGATGCTCAGGGGTTGGGGTTGGCAGAAGAACATGAGACCGACTGGAGAATGACCATGCAGAAGCACTCCTCCTCACCACTGAGGCAGCATATCGAAAAGTATAGGGCGATCCTCAACCAACGTCGGCGCGAGCTACAAATCCGCCTGCGAGCGATTGAGCAGGATTTCGAGGCGCCTCGCAATCCTGATGATAGTGATCGTGCCACAGAGCGAAATAACGATGAAGTCCTGGAAGAACTCGGCGAGACCGGACAGAAGGAGCTCCTGGCTGTCCAAGCGGCTTTGGACCGGATTGAAGCTGGCACATTTGGCACCTGTGTGAAATGCGGTAGGCCGATCGGCGAGCAGAGGCTTGAGGCGGTCCCACACACACCATTCTGCCAATCTTGCGCTCATTCGATTTAACACCTCGCTTGCACGCTCACAACGATGCTCCCAGCGTCGAGAATAGGGTCCTTGATCAATCGACGGACAGCAAAATCTGAGCGGTGGTTCATCGCCAGAGCCCGACCACAACGCAGTCGTTCAAGGTGGGACAGTTTTCAGTTCCACTAGCCGAAAAGTGTTAAGGCGCCAGAAGAGAAAGGAAGACCGACATGGCCATCTTCGGCACCCAACGTGACAACCTCCGCGGCGATACGGCAGATGGTCTTTCCGTTGCGGAAGCGAAGAGCCGTCTAGAGCGACATGGGTTCAACATTCTACCGCAACCCCAACCTCCTTCTATTATTTCCCTTTTCCTGCGTCAGTTCCGCAGCCCGCTGATCTACATCCTTCTCCTCGCGGCTGGTGTCTCCTTGATGGTCAGCGAAGCCGAGGACGCAATCTTCATCGGCGTCGTCCTGCTCTTGAATGGCATCATTGGCAGCATGCAGGAATATTCCGCCGGGCGGGCTGCCGCAGCGCTCCGCAAGCTCGAACAGTCGCATGCCATGGTCGTGCGCGACGGGCTAGTGCAGGAAATCGAAGCGCGCTTTCTGGTGCCTGACGACCTTGTGATGCTCGATGCCGGCTCACGGGTTCCGGCAGACCTCATTTTGACTGACACCAACGATCTTCTCTGCGATGAGTCACCGTTGACCGGCGAATCCCTGCCCGCAAGAAAAGCCGCCCACATTCCTGGGGAACTGCTCGAAGATCGCAAAGCGACGACGGCCTTTGCCGGAACGCTCGTCACTCGCGGGCGCGGAAAGGGCGTCGTAACCGCCACCGGCCTCAGCACCGAGATCGGCAAGATCGCATCCGAAATCGGAAGGGCATCCATTTCCCAGCCGCCGCTAATGATCCGGCTGGCGCATTTCTCCAACGTTATCGCCTGGGCGGTCGGCGTCACATCACTGGTGCTCGTCGCAATCGGCTACCTGCGCGGACTTGCGTGGCAGGAACTCTTTCTGATGTCAGTGGGGCTTGCCGTCAGCGCCATTCCGGAAGGACTGCCAATCGCTATCTCCATTGCGCTTGCGATCAGTATGCGCCGCATGGCGAAGCGTAACGTCATCGTTCGCCGCATGCCTGCGGTGGAATCGCTCGGTTCCTGTACGATGATCGCCACTGACAAGACCGGCACACTCACCCTAAACGAGTTGACGGTCACAGACATCCGTCTGCCGGACGGAACCGACCTTACCCTCGACGCGCATGCCGATCTCGACGCCTGCGAAATCCGCGCCTCCGACATGAGCTCTAAGCATGCGCGTGAACGAGCCGTCCGGCTGCTCCGCGCCGCCTCCTTGCCCAACGAGGGCTCTCTAACGTTTGAGGGAAACAGTTGGAAGGGCGTCGGCGACACGGTGGATATCGCACTCCTGGCTGCTGCTCATAAGGCAGGTTTGACGCGGGACAAGATGGCCAACGCCTTCCCGCTTGTTGCCCGCATCCCCTACGAACCGGACCTCAGATATGCCGCTTCCTTCCATGGTCGCGGCAAGCGCGTGCATATCTTCGTCAAGGGATCCGCCGAGACCCTGATCGCAATGGCCGACCGCATGGATGTTGGCGATCGACTGGTCCCCATTGACCGCGACATGCTTCTTGCCCAGAAGCGACAGATGGCGGAACGCGGGCTGCGCGTACTCGCCTTCGCGGAGGGCGAGATTAGCAACGCCACCGACGACACCTTTGGTTCCCACCATCTGGTTGATCTCGTCTTTCTGGGGCTGGCCGGTATGCAAGACCCCATCCGTCCCGAAGTCCCGCAAGCGATCCGGGCTTGCCGGGAGGCTGGCATCGTGGTGGCGATGGTCACGGGAGACGATCCGAAAACAGCGGCAGCGATCGCCGGTCAGGCCGGGTTTGTGTTCCGGGCCGACCAGATCACGACCGGCGAGGCGGTTAGCAAGGCGGAAAAGGCAGGACCTAACCGGCTGGACGATCTTACGCGCCAAGCCCTGATCTATGCGCGCGTAGCGCCGGCCCAGAAGCTCGCGATTGTCCTTTCGCTCGCCCGCAACGGTCATTTTGTGGCGGTCACAGGAGACGGTGTCAACGATGCGCCCGCCCTGAAACACGCCCATGTTGGCGTCGCCATGGGGCGCAAGGGGACCGAGGTCGCCAAGGAAAGCGCCGGTATCGTTGTGACCGATGACAACTTCGCCTCGATCGTCAATGGTATCAGCGAGGGTCGTACAGCCTATTCCAACATCCGCAAGGTGATTCTGATGTCGGTCGCAACGGGTGCCGCCGAAATGCTGCTCTTTCTGCTGGCGATTCCTCTCGGCCTACCCATGCCTCTGCTACCGGTGCAACTCCTTTGGCTAAACCTGGTGACGAATGGCATTCAGGACGTCGCGCTCGCCGGCGAAAAGCCCGAAGGCGACGAACTTTCTAGACCGCCGAGGCGGCCGAAGGAGCCGATTTTTGACCAGTTGATGATCCGCCGGATCATCTTCTCGGCTCTCGTCATCGGGGGCGGTGGATTTGCGATCTTCTATTGGCTGCTGTCGGTGGGTTACGAGGTCGCAGAGGCGCGCAACCTGCTACTCCTGCTCTTTGTCATGTTCGAGAACGTACAGACCGTCACCAGCCGATCGGAACGGCAGTCAGTTTTCATATCGTCCTTCTTCAGCAATCCACTTCTGCTTATCAGCATCATCGCAGCGCAGGCGGTGCATATCTCGGCGATGTATATTCCCTGGTTCCGGGAGACGCTGGAGCTTGCGCCCATTTCGCTTGCCGAATGGGGAATGACCTTGCTTGCCGCTTCCTCGATCCTCTTCGTGACTGAAGTCGATAAATGGCAGTCCCGGAAACCGGCATGATCGCGTTGCCCAAATTCGAACCGAAGCAGCGGCCCCTTGGAGAAAGCTTTATTCAAGATCAGCCCCGCAAATGGCATCCAAACACGAGACCTGATCGAATGGTTTCTTACCCCGTGGATATCGCAATGTGTCACAGTGATATTTGACAACGTCTCTACAGAGAAGAAGACATCCGCGCCATCAGTACCATGGCACAGCATCGCCTAGACAGAATTGATATGGATAGCAGATTATGTTTATTCAGCGGCTTAGCTTCTATCTACTCTTGGTGTTGGTGACGATTGCGTTTTTCGCAATTATCCTCCCGTTCTATTCGGCAATTTTTTGGGCTGTTGTTTTCGCAATCATCTTTTTTCCAGTTCACAGACGACTGGAGTCACGATTATCGCGACACCGAAACGTAGCGGCAGCGCTTTCAACGCTCATGTGCGTCTGTCTGGTGATCATACCTGGGTTGATTGTGCTGAGCTCGCTGGTGCAAGAAGGCAATCACCTTTACCAGCGCATCAACAATGGGGAGATTGATCCGCGCCAGGTATTTGAGCAGCTGCAAGGCGCGTTGCCGTTGTTCTTGCAGGAAAGCATCAAAACCTTGGATCTAAGGGGGCTACAAGATCGCATCTCATCGATGCTCGTGCAGAGCGGCGGCTTCTTTGCTGGCCGGGCATTGAGTTTTGGTCAAAACACGGTGCAAGTCATAATTACGTTTAGCTTGATGCTCTATCTACTGTTCTTCATGTTTCGGGACGGACGTTTTCTGGCTAAAACCGTGCGAAGAGCGATCCCAATGAGCGACACCCACGCGCGCCGGTTCGTTTCAAAATTTACTTCAGTTGTGCGGGCTACCGTTAGGGGCAATGTCATCATCGCGGCATTGCAAGGATCGATTGGTGGAGCGGCGTTTTGGGCCTTAGGTATTGAACCAGCGTTATTGTGGGGGGTGCTGATGAGCTTCCTCTCCCTACTGCCAGCTATTGGAGCCGCTCTAATCTGGGTGCCGGCTGTAATTTACCTCGCGCTGTTCGGCGAATGGTTAAAAGCTTTTATCCTGGTCGCCACAGGTATTTTGGTGATCGGACTAGTGGATAACTTCCTGAGACCACCGTTGGTAGGACAGGAAACGAAGCTTCCAGACTACGTCGTCTTGGTTTCGACGATTGGCGGTATTTCACTCATCGGGCTCAACGGCTTTGTCATCGGGCCATTGGTAGCAGCGCTCTTTATCGCAGCCTGGGAGATATTCATTGCCGAGCAGGACGTGTGACGGCGTCACAGCAATCCGGCACCCCCTTTCGGGTGCTTCTTGGTTCGATGAAAGCGCGGCTGCTCGCACATCTATTCTTTGCCCAGATGACGGATGAGCAAAATGTGACGCCCCCTGCCGACGCTCGGTGAAGTCGAGGGAAAACCCGGTCGCCACGAATTGAAGCATCAACTCTTCGCAGACTCCGAGGCTCAGACGGTGCTCCCGAGAAGGATCAAAAAAAGCGCTTCAGGACCGATGCAGGCACGGAACCAGCCGGCAACCTACCCATACGGATATTGAATTCCACGTCATTTCAGCCTGATTTTCATTTCGCGATGATCCATCAGAGCCGTCGAGAACCCTTACGGCACTTGGCTTTATTCACCGCGGCCGTGGTTCCCTGTAAATGGAAGATTGGATCCAAAGGACATGAAACTTAACCGTAATCGGTCAGAAAGCGATGGCTGATTTTTCATCCCATCTGC
Source organism: Martinezella rhizogenes (assembly GCF_000799715.1). Lineage (GTDB taxonomy): Bacteria > Pseudomonadota > Alphaproteobacteria > Rhizobiales > Rhizobiaceae > Rhizobium > Rhizobium rhizogenes_C. The sequence goes on along the minus strand of NZ_JUHG01000015.1, from coordinate 154,479 downwards.
CGGCGTTGATCCACGGAATTTTCTACGAAACTGGCAGCCTGAGCACTCCCGGCCGTGCTCGGGAAAATTGGAGTTCATCGCGAACGTTCAGAAGCGATCAGGAATGAAGAATGGAATAGATTGCGAACAGGCGTCGCAGAACGTCTTCAAATTGCTTGATCATCGCTTGAATCCATCCGTGATCAGGCAGATCAGATGGGCGATGGGCGGCTCAGTTGATCCGCTCTGGCCGGTGCGGAAGGGGTCAACCGGCACCGAGTAGCGCTCTCCAATTCTCCTCGGGATCGTTCCTCCGTCGCACTTGGCGCGGATTTTGCTATTGCTCCGATAGCCCCATGCGCCTCAATCGGCGAACCGTCACACAACCACCAGACTTCAAACTCGGTTTGGGCTGGCTTCGGACGGCCTCCACGGTCGCATCGAGGAACTGCAAAGCGTATTCCACGGCCGCATCGGTATCTTCGCAGCAAAGTCCAGCTATTCTGCAACGCGCGTTAAGGGCCTGCCTGATTCTGAGCCTTATGGAGAGCATTGCATCCGTGTTAGAACCAACCAAAAGCTGACGGAGGCAGCTTGTGGCGACAATTTCCGACGCAATGAGCTTGCCCTCGACCTCCCCGAGTGTCGGCATGGCAAATCGCTGCCCGCCCCTCCTGCAATCGCGATCTGTGGTCAGCATCATTTTCCTCCTCGGGAGCTAATTTTCACTGGCATCCTCATCCAGGGCCTTTTTGACCCGTCGCAGAATGATGGCACGCCCTTTCCGATCGGCCGTTCTCCGTAGCCGTTCCTCTAGGTCGAGAATGACCGACTGGTAATCATTGTGCCAATCCGAATGCCCGACATCTTGTGGAACGAGGCGCGGAGGTGGTGTGACACGCGTAAGCGGAACCGCAGCCGTTTTTGTCAGGCTGTAGCTGTCATCAAGCGACGGCACCATAATCGCCGTACCTGGTTTCACGGCCAACAGATGGGATTTCAACTTATCGCGGGCGGCAGGCTCGCCGTGAACCAGGAACAATGCTGATCGTATCGGCTCTCTGGCCTCTATCCAATGCGTCAATTCGGTGGCGTCCGCATGACCGCTATAGGCATCCAGCGTTCGCACAGTCGCGCGGACGATGATTTCTTCGCCCTGGATTTTTACCGTGTGTGCTCCGTCTTCCAGAATCCTCCCAAGCGTTCCGGCAGCCTGGAACCCGACGAGCAATACCGTGCCCTCATCCCGCCAAAGCCAGTTCTTGAGACGGTGACGAATGCGGCCGGCCTCGCACATGCCGCTGGCGGCGATGATGATATGGAAACCGCGAATGAGATCGATTGCTTTTGATTGCTCGGCCGTTTCCGTAAAGCGTACATTTTTGGCATTCAGCGCTTTGATAAGCAGGTCGCCGTTAGGGATGGAACGTGCATGCTGCTTGAAGATTGCGGTCGCGCGCGAAGCCAATGGGGAGTCGATGATAACGGGACACCGGGATATTTCCCCCGCATCCATCAACACATTGATATCTGCAAGCAGTTCCTGTGTGCGTTCGACCGCAAATGATGGGATCAGTAGAGCGCCGTTGGGATGATGGGCCTTGAGAAGGATCTCACGAAGTTGCCCGCGACGAGCGACGTCGGAAACTTCGTCCCGTTCACGATCCCCATACGTGCTTTCACAGATGACATAATCGAAGCCCTTAGGGGCATCTGGTCGAGCCTCCAAGAGTTTGTGCTGCGGACCGACATCACCGGAAAACAGCATGCGGATCGGGCCGTTTTCGGTCGCGAGTTCGATTTCGACGGAGGCCGAACCGAGCAGATGTCCAGCGTCCCAAAACCGGAACCTAAGGCGGCCTTGTTCTTCCTGCCATTCCTTATAGGCAACCGCTCGAAACTGGGTCATCGCAGCGCGAGCATCATCCGCCGTGTAGATCGGTTCCAACGTGTCGCGCGATCTATGCCGGTTGCGGCGGTTCAATTGCTCGACTTCCGACTCCTGGATGTGCCCGGAGTCCTGAAGCATGATTGTGCACAGATCCAGGGTTGCCGCGGTACAATGGATGTGCCCCTCGAAACCGGCTTTGACAAGCTTTGGGATGAGGCCCGAATGATCGATATGAGCGTGGGTCAGGATGACCGAGTCAATCAGAGCCGGTTCGAACGGGAACGGCCGGTAATTCAACTCCTTCTCGGTCTTCGACCCTTGAAACATGCCGCAATCGATCATGGTGCGAGCACCGGCGTGTTCAAGCACAAAGCACGACCCGGTGACCGATCCGGCCGCGCCATAGAAATGTAATATTGGGTTCGTCATCGGCTTTCCTCATATGCACAATGACTTTATGCATGCGGGATCGCTCTCGCTTTGAGGAAGATCAAGGAAACATGGATACAATAGAGATTATCTTTGCCTACCTCCAAACAGGAAAGGCGATCTGATCATGTCCATCAAAACTGTCTTGAGTATCCTCGACGTCCATGAATTCAAGGATGACGTGAAGGGCGCCAGCGACTTTTGCCAAACGCATGGTGCCCATCTTACCGCGCTGGTGGTTTCGATGTGCACCACGCCTCCCCTCACGGCATACGATGCTATCTCCACCATCAGGCTAGATGAGCGGCAACGAGAAATAGATACATTGGCCGAAAAAGCAGCCGATATCAAAACGCTGCTCAGCGGGAGCACGACGTCCTATGACGTGCAGGAGGTCTACACGGAATTTGCCTGGGCGGACGATGATATAGCCGAGCGGGCTCTTTATGCCGATCTTGTCCTTATTGGCCCGCAGGCCGCGCGCAACGAGGAGCTGCGGCGAAGAGTGATCGACGGGGCACTGTTCCAGTCGCCGACACCGGTGCTTGTCACCCCGAGCGACAAGATGGTTCGGCTCACGCCAAAAACAATTTTGCTGGCCTGGGACTCTGGCGAGGAGGCTGCGCGCGCCGCGCGCCAGTCGATCGACTTCTTGCAAGCCGCCGGGGCGGTGCATGTCACGCTTGTCGATCCGCTTGCCGCGCGTTCCGTCAACGGCGAGGAGCCCGGCGCGGATATCGCCACTTTCCTCGCACGGCATGGCGTCAAGGTCGATGTCGATTGCGTTGCGAGCGGCGGCCGACCGGTCGATGAAACGTTGCGACAACATGCGGTCGACATCGCAGCCGACATGATCGTCATGGGAGCCTATAGTCATCCGCGGTTACAGGAACGCCTGTTCGGCGGAGTGACGCGATCGATGCTGAAAGACTCGGACATACCGTTGTTTCTCGCCCACTGATAACAAGCGCCGGAACTGTTATCCCGGCGCCCTTCTTCGATGATTGCCTAGCATCTCTCAAACACCGCATGATCAGAGACATCTCCGACAGATGGCCCGTACCAGACTAAATGCGGCCCGGCCCCGATCGATTTTCGCAGGGCTGCTCCCAATCCTCCCATAATCCGAGGGTCATGACGGATCGAGATCCAGGCAATTTAAGTTTGCCCGTCGATCTCGACCAAGCTCGCCAAGACACCGCTTCGTCTTTGACCCAGCGCAATGACACCGCACGCCGGATTGGCGAGATTTGATTTGAGGTGCGACCCTCGCTCAATTGTCTGCAAGGAGGAAATCATGAGTGATCTAGAGATACGTCGGGATATCCTCGACGAACTGGAATTCGATCCCAGTGTTGATGCTGCCAACATCGGCGTTTCCGTGGAGAATGGTGTCGTGACACTGTCTGGCCACGTGAAGAGCTACGCCGAGAAAATGGCGGCGGACGCCATTGCTCAGCGCGTGAAAGGTGTCCGGGCGATTGCCGAGGAGATCGATGTGCGCTGGCCTGAGCGAAAAAAGCATGCCGACGATGAAATCGCGTCACGCGCACTCGATATTATTGCCTGGGACACCGCGCTTCCCGACGGCGCCATTGATGTCAAGGTCCAGCGGGGCTGGGTGACGCTCTCCGGCCAAGTGCGTTGGCACTTCCAGCGTATGGCGGCGGAAAATGCGGTCAAAAAGCTCGGTGGCGTTCTTGGTGTCACCAATTACCTGACGATCCGTCAACTTGTAGGCATGTCCGACATCAAGGATCGTATAGAGCGGGCGCTTCGGCGGAACGCCGAGATCGAGGCGGATGGAATAAGAGTTCGCGTGTCCGAGAGCAAAGTCGTCCTTGAAGGCGACGTACATGCCTGGAATGAGCGGCACGCGGCAGAGCAAGCAGCATGGTCGGTGCCCGGTGTCGCCGTTGTTGAAAACCATCTTCACGTCGGCTGAGGCATAAGGGAGGGGTGTGCCCCTCCCTTTCTCTGTTGTCATTCCCCTTGGCAACCTTACAGGTGAACCGCGGCGGATATAGATAAAGTGCCGGCGGCCTAAGCGGCCTTGATCGCAATTTTCCGGTCATTCTTTTTCGCGCTGGGTGTCTTCGGTAGAACGACCTTCAAAACGCCATTTGCGAAGGAGGCGTCGATCTTCTCAGCATCGACGCCGTCAGGGAGCTGCAGACTGCGCTGGAACGAACCATAGCGCCGTTCGGAGAGGTAGTATTCCTTCTCCTTTTCCTCCTTGCTTTCCTGCTTTTCGCCTTTGACCGTCAGAATGCCATTTGCGAGCGTTAGTTCCAGTTCCTTGGCATCGATGCCTGGCAGTTCCGCTGTGAGCTCATAGGCTTTGTCTGACTCGACAAAATCGACGGCCGGCACGTCGCGCGTGAAGGCGTTCGGGAAACGTGCGAGTGTACGATCGAAAAAGCCTGGGGTGAAATCATTGAAGACGCGGTCAATTTCCGACCGAAGGCCTTCGAGCGGCGTCCAACGCGCTATAGCGGGTGCCGTCTTCTTTTCCGTGCCCACAGAGAGCTTCCTTGCCAAATCGGCCATATCTTTTCTCCTCTTCGTTGCGAGGACCACGGAAAGCGACTTCGTCCCCGGCCCTTTTCCAAATCGTCTTCGTGAGACGCGGCGCCATTAAAGACGGTGTTGCTCGGCTACTCATTGACCCGCATCAAAATGGCGCGATATCCTTCATCCCGAGACGGTCTAAATCCACAAATCTGGCAGACATTCGATCGGCTGCCTCCTGCGCGAGCCCAGGCGAGCTTGATCTTCATCAAGGCGAAGACGAAGTCCGAGTGCGATCATTGTGGTCGTCTGTTAGAGGAGGCCGACGTGAAACCTCAATTCCATCTGCCATTGATCACTTATCCCAGTGCAAGCTCGTTTTCCCTCGTGCAAAACGCAGTCGACTTGGCGCGCCATAACAAGGCGGATCTCACCGCAAGCATCTTGCAGATCAAGATGCCGCTTATCAGGCACTCATCTCCGTGGATTGCCGACGCAGAAAAATTGAGTTCGGAGGCGAAGCGCTTTAGCCGCGACAACGGTATGGCATTGAATCAGACCCTGCACGATTATGCACGGAAAACAGAGATAAAGGCCGTCGTCCAATCATTCGAAGCGTCGGAATCATTCGTCGCCGGTACACTGGCAGAACTATCGCGCGCCTACGACCTTTCGATCATGGAAGCGTCGGAAACGATGAGACCACTGATTGAGAGTGTTCTGTTCGAAAGCGGCAGACCACTCATCCTGTTTCCCGCGGACAATTTCTGCGGCCGCATCGATACGGTTGCGGTTGCCTGGGATGGAAGCGCCACTCTGTCGCGAGCGTTGACGGGGGCAAGGCTATTTCTGGAGTTCGCATCGAAGGTCATATTGATCTCAATAACGGACGATAAGCCGATTAGTGAAAAAGCCCGGGATCAATTCGCAGACGTGCTTCGCAATGCCGGCCTGGAGGTCGAGGTTGCCACGGCCCAGGCCCATGGTGCGCAGGCCGCTGGCGCTATTCAATCGGTGGCCGCAGCGAACCGGGCGGATCTCCTTGTCGCCGGGGCATACGGGCATTCCAAGCTGCGCGAATTTATCCTCGGAGGCGTCACGCGATCACTGCTGGTCGATCTCGAGATGCCAGTTCTTCTCGTCCACTAGCCTTAGGCATGGGAGGATCGACATCGGTGTCTCAACACAATGCTTGAGGCGTTGGACGTTTGTTGTTCTATCTCGGGCAGAAGCGCACCTGGTTCAACGAAGGTTTGGACGATCTCTGGTTCTTCATTCTCGGTGTCATCGGCACATTGATATTGATGCAGTTGATGAAATTTGCGGAATTTGGAACTGTGCTCGAACGAGACCTGGGCACGTTGATATTCAGCGTGATGCAGTTTCGTATATCGCTCGACATATCCCGCGTTTTCCTCCGCATGACGTTCGCCGGACCGGCAGGCTTCAGCCACGATGAACGGAGAGTTTGACCGGTATCAATGGAGCATCGGGATAGGTCGGCTAGTGTCAACTGCACCTTGGGGATCAATTGACATGAACGCTCCGCTTAATAGTCGGGATTCCGCAAACCGAGATACAACGGTGCCGACCGCGCCTTGCTGGTCGAAGGCCCAAGATGTTCTGCTGCACGATCTCGGCTCACAGACAAAAGGTCTTTCTCCTGAAGAGGCAACGTCCCGGTTACGGACCTATGGTCCGAACACCGTCGTCGCTATGACGCACACGAATGCCCTTTACATTCTGCTACGGCAATTTCTAAATCCGCTCGTTCTCATTCTCATCTTTGCCGCGACGGTATCATCGCTGGTCGGGGAGATGCACGATGCCATCATCATAAGCCTCATCGTCCTTGCGAGCTGCCTGCTCGGCTTTTCTCAGGAATATGGAGCGACGAAGGCGTTAGAGGCCCTGAAGAAGAGCATTTCGTTGTCCACGACAGTTGTAAGGGGCGGGATAGAATCCCTGGTGCCGGCAAACACCATCGTCCCGGGTGACATCATCAAGCTTGCAGCTGGCAGTCTTGTGCCGGCCGATGGCGTGATTCTTTCGTCACGTGACTTGAACGTCAGCGAGGCCACCCTGACGGGTGAGACCTTCCCGGTCGGCAAGCTGGCCGGTGTCTGTCTGCCCGACGCTCCGATCGCCGCCAGGTCCAATTGCGTCTTCACCGGCACTTCGGTTCGCAGCGGCACGGCAACTGTCATCGCTGTCGAAACAGGTGGGCGCACCGAGTACGCGACCATCGCCGGCGCAATCGCGAAACAGATACCCGAAACGGACTTTTCACGAGGTATACGTCGCTTCGGTTATTTGATGACACGGATCATGTTGGTGATCGTCGTTACCGTCTTTGTTGCCAACCTGCTCCTGCAGCGACCGTTGATCGACTCACTGCTATTTTCTCTGGCGCTGGCCGTCGGCCTGACTCCGGAGCTGCTGCCGGCGATTATCAGCATGACGCTCGCCCGCGGTGCGCACGCCATGGCAGCCGGCGGCGTCATCATTCGCCGGCTGGACGCCATTGAAAATCTCGGGAGCATGAACCTGCTATGCACCGACAAGACCGGCACGCTGACGGAAGGCATCATAAAACTCGACGATTGCGTCGATCCAGGCGGCACGCACTCGCAGCAGGTCCACCTACTCGCTTTTTTGAACGCATCATTGCAGGCCGGCCTTAAAAACCCACTCGACGATGCCATACTGGCATCCGGCGAGATCAGCACAGATCTGAGAGCCTTCGAGAAAAAGGACGAGATTCCATACGACTTCATGCGCAAACGGTTATCGATCATCGTTGATCAGGCCGGCCAGGGCACGATGATGATCTGTAAGGGCGCGGTCGCCAATATCCTTTCCGTCTGTACCTCCGTCAGGACAAGCAATGCTGTCGAGCCCCTCAATGACCGGTCGCGTTTGGAACTCGACACGCGTTATCGCAAATGGGGCGAGGACGGCATTCGGGTGATCGCCATCGCCACCAGGGGCTTCGCGCAAAACAAGGGATCCTATGACGTCGGCGACGAATGCGAGCTCTGCCTCGAGGGCTTTCTCCTGTTTCTTGATCCACCGAAGGCAGGCATCAAGAATGCGCTGGCAGGATTGAGACATCGCGGCATCGGCATCAAGATCATATCCGGCGACAACCGCTACATCGTCAGACACCTGGCCGACACGATCGGGCTGGGGACAAAACACGTTTTGACCGGCGGAGAGCTGGCGTCGATGAGCAGTGATGCATTGTTCGCTCGCGCGCCAAAAACAGATCTGTTTGTCGAGATCGACCCCAATCAAAAAGAACTCATTATCAAAGCGCTACGGCGCTCCCGCCACGTGGTCGGATATATGGGCGACGGCATCAACGACGCTCCGGCGCTTCATGAGGCCGACGTCGGCATCTCTGTCGACGGCGCAGTCGATGTCGCCCGAGAAGCCGCGGATCTCGTGCTATTGCAACAGGATCTCAGCGTACTGATCCGCGGCGTGGACGACGGGCGGCGAACCTTCGCCAACACCATGAAATACATATCGATCGCGACGAGCGCGAACTTTGGCAACATGATCAGCATGGCGATCGCCTCTTTGTTCCTCCCCTTCTTGCCGCTACTCGCCAAGCAAATCCTGCTCAACAATCTCCTTGCCGACATTCCGTCTATGGCAATTGCCACGGATAGGGTCGATCGCCGGCAGGTTCAGCGCCCCAGGCGCTGGAACATCCGCAGCATCCAACGCTTTATGATCTTCTTCGGTCCGGTCAGTTCGCTCTTCGACTTCGCGACGTTCGGATTTCTGCTTTTTGTCGTGCACGTGACAACCAGCCAGTTCCGCACGGCCTGGTTCGTTGAATCACTCATTACCCAGCTCGCGACCATGCTGATTGTTCGTACGACCATGGCGGCATGGAAAGATAGGCCGGGTCCCCTCCTTCTGTGGTCGACGGCATTCATCACCCTCATCGCCCTCGTGCTGCCCTATTTTCCGCTGGCTGCGAGCATATTCGATTTTACGTCGCTCCCCGCGCCGTTGATGGGCGGTCTGATCGCAATCTCGGCGATCTATGCGGCCACGCTCGAGTTGGTGAAACGCATCTATTTCCGCCAGCGATGACCGCGTCGGCAGGAGCGACGAGTGCCATTTTTATATCGGGCTAGCTTGCCTCGAGCACCAAGACCGCTGCGCCGACAAGACGTCCCGCGCGAAGATCGGCCAACGCCTCATTGGCCTTTTTGAGAGGATAGGCCGTGGTGTGGGTTCGCACGCCGGCCAGGCGGGCGATCGGGAAAAACTCGGCCGCATCCTCACGTGTCAAATTGGCAACCGAAACAAGCTCACGCTCGCCCCATAAAACGACATAGGGCATGGACGGTATATCACTCATGTGAATCCCGCCACACACGACCACACCGCCTTTGCGAACCGCCTTGAGTGCTACCGGCACCAGATCCCCTACGGGTGCAAATATGATGGCTGCGTCGAGCAGAACGGGCGGGTTGTCTTCCGACGAGCCGGCCCATGTCGCGCCGCACTCCAACGCAAATTGCTGCGCAGTACGGTCACCGCCGCGTGTAAAAGCATAGACCTCGCGGCCCTGCCAAACGCAAATCTGGGTCAGGATGTGCGCGGCGGCGCCGAAGCCGAAGAGACCAATTCTCTTGCCCTCGCCCGCCTTCTTGAGCGAACGCCAGCCAATCAATCCGGCACACAGCAGCGGTGCGAGCGATACGGGATCAGCTTCTGCATCGAGATCGAACGCATAGTCCGCGTCGGCCACAACATGCGTCGCGAAACCGCCGTCTCTGGTATAGCCGGTAAACTGGGGTTCGTCACAGAGGTTCTCGGCCTTCATACAGCAATATGGGCATGTTCCACATGTGTGGCCAAGCCAGGGGACACCGACACGACATCCAAGCCTCGTGGTCTCGACACCATCTCCAACGGCATCGACAATGCCGACGATCTCGTGACCGGGAATAAGCGGCAGGTTTGGATTCTCGAGATCGCCGTCCACGACATGGAGATCGGTACGGCAGACCGCACAGGCTTCCACCTTCATCCTCAGCTCGCCGGGGCCAGGTCTAGGGTCGTCTCGTTCGGCAAACACCAAGGGTTTCCCGAGTTGTTGAAGAACCATGGCTTTCATGGCTGAAGCCGATCAAAATTGCGGTTCATTTCAAAGCTCTCTATCGGAAGAAAAGACTAGAAGGCCGTCTATATCGTCAGCGTTTCAAGCCTTTTTTCCATCCATGATTATCTCCGGCGAACGGTTTGTTTTGATGCTCACTCTTTCCATACAAATGATATTTCGTCCTTGACGCAGATCAAGGTTCGGCCAGCCCGCATGCCTGCAACAGTCCGGTCAAGTTGACGCAAATCAACGCGTCCATCGCGCAAGCATGGGAGACTTCCTGCACTGTCGCAATGTTTACGCGGCCATCCAGGAGAGCGTGCGTGCAAAAACTATTGCTGATCATATTGATCATCATGATCGCAACCGTCCTCGGTATTTTGTGGGTCAAGCCGATCGCCGATAACCAGCGGCAAATTACGATTCAGAAGTCGATGACACCATAATAGCACTGGAGGCTATTCATGATGCCAAATGAGCCACATCGCGCGCTCCTTCGGAGGAAGCATCTTGCCCAAAACACTATACGGCTTCGTCTTTAGGGCTTCGGGATGGCATCAGCTCGGCGCGGCAACCTTATCCATCCTGCTCTTCGTCGCTGGCACCATTCCGCTGGAGATACAGCGGCGAATCGTCAATGCGGCAACCGAGAACGGCTCCTATCGCAGCATCGCCCTTCTGGTTCTCGCATATATGGTTCTGGCACTGACCGAAGGTGCGGTGAAACTTGTGCTCAATATCTACGGCAGCTGGATTGGAGAAGCTGCCGTCCGGTGGCTACGGCTACAAGTATTCGAGACATCATGCGTGCAGCCGAAGGATGATAACGCATCAACGACCGAGGGTGTGCAGCTTTCCATCATTCTGGCCGAAGCCGAACCAGTGGGCGGCTTCGTCGGAACAAGTATTTCAGAACCGTTGCTGCAGCTCGGCATATTGACTGCGGTTTGCGGCTACCTAGTTTATCTGCAGCCGCTCATGACCATCATCGTCATCACGATCTTTCTTCCTCAAAGTGGCTTCGTTCCTATCATGCAGGCCGCGATCAACCGACGCGTTGGGCAGAAGATCACTATCATGCGCAATGTCAGTAAGGACATTGTTGCGCTGGGACGGGCAGTTGATGCAGACGGCTCGCAAGGATCCCGCATCCGTGATGTTTTCCGGATCAATATGAGCATCTACAAGATCAAGTTCACGATGAATTTCATGATGAACCTTATGACGCAGATGGGCTACGGCGGCATCTTTGCGTTGGGTGGCTATTATGTCGTCACCGGGAAAATTGAAATCGGGACGGTCGTCGCCTTTGTGTCCGGCCTATCAAAAATAAACGATCCTTGGGGCGACCTCATCAACTGGTATCGTGATCTGAGAGTGACGCAGGTAAAATATGACCTCATATATAACGCCGCTCAGGTCGGTGCGATCACTGCCGATAACGGAGACGACATTACCGCAACATTGGCGGCGCCATGCTCCTGAAACACCGAGGCTCCCGCTCCTAATTCAAACATTACGTCTACGCCCGAGCGTCGGCAATGCTACTTTTAGCCTCCCTGTCGGGAAGCTACTGTTAGATAGCCGGGTCCATGATGACGGAAGGAACGCTTTTGCTCTCGGCTTTCAGGGCATCAGGCTCCGTCCCCGCCAAAATCGCTCCGCAGATGACGTCGACGCTCTCGGAGGCGTCAATCTTACGCCAGGCCAGTTTATCGAGACGTCGAGCGAGCTGTGTTTCGAGAACTTCAATGTTCGCATCCGAAGGGCCCCCTTGCCGCCCGCTTACCCGCCTCCAAAGCAATGCAGGATCCGTTTCAAGCCAAAACCCGTCAAACCGGATGTCTCGGTGACGTGCGGGCATTTCAATAGCGTTTCTGTGGTCGAGATCGTTGAAGACGGCATCAGCGACCACGCATCCATCATCCGCAAGAATGATATCGGTACGCAGGTTCATCTCCGCGTAAACCCTTCTGGACACGTCTGGCCGATAGGCGGCCTTTGGAAGGTGCGTTTCGGCAGGCACGCCATGCATATATTTACGAATGCGATCACTTTCGATAATCCGCGCTCCGGGAGGCGCCCCTACTTTCGGAGCAAGCGCCTCCGCAACGGTTGTCTTGCCGGAGCCACTCAGGCCGCCAATGGCGATGAGCCGCGGCGCCTTTGTTTGCAGCAATTCTTTTGCCAGCTCGAAATAGCATCGCGCATCCACGCGCAGTTTGTCCCTATTGATCACTGCCGTTTCCGCCTGGGTCGCGGTGACATGCGCCCTGACGGCAGCGCGCACGGCCATGAAGAACGGCAATAGCGCAAATCCGCTCTCGTTTTCTGACTCGTCGAAATAGCGGTTCGCAACCAGATTGGCGTGATGCAGATGGCCCCTATGCCAAAGATCCATCAGAAGAAAGGCAAGATCGTAGAGCACATCGACCGTGGCGATGGCATCGTTGAACTCAATACAGTCGAACAGACGCGGTTGGCCATCGAGAAGGCAAATGTTGCGCAAATGCAGATCGCCGTGGCATCGCTTTATCTTCCCCGCAGCGCCGCGCTCCCGCAATCGATCGGCGTGCCGTTTAAGCCGATCTCGAAAGAGCAGGCTGAGCTCCGCCACCTCACTGTCAGTGAACAGAGTACTGGTGGCAAAGCCCGCTTCATTGACGGCCAGGACCGCGTCCATCTGGCTGACGCCGTCCACACCTGATACGGCGATGGCATCTTGATGAAAGCACACAATCATCCTTGCGGTCGACGTCATCAGATCATCGGTAAGCCTATCGGCTTCTGCAAGTCTGTCGAACAGGAGATCCTGGTCGAAACGGACCATTTCCACCACAGCGTCGGTGCATTCGCCGCTTTCCGCGAAACAAATGGCCCCGTTTATGTCTCTGACGAGCTTTTTGACACCAAGATAGAGCCCGGGCGCGGTTCGGCTATTCAGCTCCATTTCCTTCTGGCATGCAGTCAGCCGCAAGGACGCCGTGGAGAAATCGACATAAGGAAAACTTACAGCTTTTTTCATCTTATAGGCGCGGGCGCCCGCTAGGAAAATTCGGGAAATATGTGTCTCGATCATCTCCACAGGCGAGGCAAGCCCATAGGATTTCGGATCGCTTAGGAAGGCTACAGCCGCCTGCTGGTCTTCGACAATCATCGCTGCTTCTCCGCCTTCTACCCGTTCAATCTCAAATCGGGCCGTCGCTTTCCCCTTACGCTCCCCCAAGCTGGCGAGAGCAACGACCCGAACGCCCCGTTGACTAGGCACAATGCCGACGAGGCGCCTCTAACAAAGCAGACCCGGCGTCAGATGCATTGATGAAAATCAAGGTTCCTGTGTCCGGCATATTTAGAATGGATCGTCTGGCCATATTTTCGGAGACACCACAGATGTATCATCCCTCCCGCGAGCAATTGATCCGAGCCTTGTTGCCGTTCGTTCGCCAGGCGGGAGACGCTGCTATGGCACAATGGAGGACGGTAAGTCCGACGATCACAAAGCCAGACGGGTCACCCGTTACTGCGGCCGACCTCGAGTGCGACTGGATATTGTGCGGAGCCTGTGCACGGCTCGCCGCACATATTCCGGTTCTAAGCGAAGAAAATTGCGCCCTCCCGCCGTTGGTCGAAGACCAGGTCTTCATTATCGATCCAATTGACGGCACAAAGGAATTCATCGCCGGTAGAAAAGACTTCACGATCAACATCGCTTTGATCGAGAAAGGTATCCCGACCGCCGCGATCATATATGCGCCGGCTCATCATCGCCTCTTCTATTGCGAAGGCCAGGGACTGGCCTTCGAAGAAGATCGCAAGGGCCATTGCCGGCAACTTCCATCTCTCGTCAAATCCGGGGAAACGCTACGCGTTGTCGTCAGCCGCTCTCATCTCGACGAGAGGACGCGCCAGTTGCTGAGCAAGCTTGCGCCATCGTCGGTTCAGCAGGTTGGATCGTCATTGAAGTTCGCCCTCATTGCCACCGGTGAAGCGGATTTCTATCCACGTTTGTCACCGACGATGATCTGGGATTGCGCAGCCGGTCAAGCTTTGATCGGTGCTGTGGGAGGTGTGGTCCTGCGACCGAATGGCGAACATCTTCGCTACGATGTTGGCGGAGGGAATATGGTCGATGGATTCATGGCAAGCGCCACTGCAGAATTCGCTCTTGCTGCAGCCAACATCGTTGCATCGATGCCGATGAGCCCAGCATCGGCCGGTCGCGCCACGCAAGCAGCGGATTAGATTTGGCAACCCGCGACCAATGCAGCGAAAGGCGTAACAATGTTCATATTGTCACGCCTTGTCATAAACTGTCGCAAGTGCGCCGATCTAAGATCTTAGGTTCGCTGCTTCTCGGGAGTGAAGCGCCGGCAGACGCAAAACCGGACGTCCAGATAGATCTTTCGTCCGGCCGCCAGGGGTATTTGAAGGATACGCGATCGACGTCTTGAATGCGTCCTCGGTTGCCCTCGTCGCACGAGGACGGCGACGTTTGACCACGGTAACCGCCTTATGTTTTGACACGATATCTTCCTTTTGAAGGTAGTTAGAAATCAAAAACCATTGCCTTTTGTCGGAGGTATATAGAGATCAGGATAACCCAGCCGCGGTGCGCCGGTTCGCTTTTCCAATTTGGTTGATGATCCCTGTTTTGCGTCTTTCGGCTTGTCGGAACCACTGGATTGGTAAGCGTAGGCGCTATAGATAACGCCAGCGATCGCTGCGCTCAGCAGAGCTACACGCATGTTTTTCTTCCCTTTGACAAAACTATCGTGCGAGTTAAATTTTGAAGCATCAGTCGGCATGGAATCGCCGCTGATCGTTCGTCATTAGTTGATATGCGCTCCCGAGACATCCGACCTTGATATACGTCAACGAACGGATCCTACGACGATAGCCATGCATTTTGAGCAGGCATCAACCAACAACCGAAATATATAAAATATGCTCCTCGTCAGCCGCGCGGATAAGCGCATCCCTGACTGCATCCGGGGGAATGACGTCGTACAGCGCGTCCAGACAAGCCATGACTGCCGCAAAGTACTCCTCGCCGTCGTCGCTGGGCCAATCTGAGATCAGCGTCACTGCCGCATCCCTGACCGTCCTGATGACTCTGCACTTTTCTCCGCCACGCACGACGAGCCTCAGCGTGGAAAACTGATGCGATGTATGCCGTTTCATAACCCATGGTCTCCGGAATGCGAGAATATGAGCAACCACGCGAAACGCATTACAAACTGGAGTGATTGCCAACGGAACAAATATCAAGGTGCCCGGACCGAGACTTTGATATCTCGCAAAAATGCCGCCGTAACGGCGATGCATTCAAACGCACAACGGCTGTAGAGCTCCTGTGACACCAGCCAGCAGCAGCAACAGTACGCGACACCTGATGCATTCTATGTTTCGTGACGGGCTCTTTCACAACCTGAAGAGGTTAAGAACCCCATGCGCCATTTTGCGCATGGGACAATGTTCACTACGCCCAATTTTCATAAGAACCGTATCAAGTCGGTGAGTAGGTCATCCGTTCGACATTGATATGGTTCAATGTCGGTTTGCTCGCTGGATGCAATCGTTTGAACCTATTCAAAAAAGAGAGTTCGAATGTCGCGTTTCCAAACCATTTGCCCGATTGTTATTGCGCTTCTGGCGCCATCAACTATCAGCTTCGCTCAAGAAGCCCCATCCGCCAACATTGCATTCTCCGGTGGCAGTGTCGCAGCCGGCGTTGGATATACTTGGGGCAGTGGAACTTCGTTGTTCAAAGGTAAGCCCCACCCCTTCACAGCTTCGGGGCTTAGCGTCGTTGATATTGGCGTCAATCGTATCGATGGCAACCTTGCGGCGATCCCGTTCGATCATCTCCCTTTCGGAAAGCCGGAGCAGGTACCCGACATGATCGACACCCTCTGTGGCGCATAGCCGAGCGAGAGTGTTGTTTGGCAGACGTTCCCCAGATTCGCTTCCGTGATGGCGCTGCGGAGCGGTACACTCCCTGTTGAGCTTGAAACCATTGCCCTGCAGGGCCTCACTTCCAACGTCTTGCAGGGCTAACGGGCGTTCGCGCGGTCGACGTTGCGTTTCTCGCGAACAGCTTTCACTGTTTATATCCTTTTAAAGTGCCTGGGCATTCGATTTTGGCGCTTCATCGTGCAGCAACGCTCCAGATTTAGATGTTCTTGCAAAATTCCGCTGGAATCCTATCGTTCGTTAGCCTCAGTTGATAGGAGGCGGTGCTGATGGCGTATCACTGTGACGTGCGACAGCTATCTTTGTAGATCAGGATTCGTATGCGATTGTTGCTAGTCGAGGATAGCGCGCGTCTGCGCGATCTGCTGGCCGAAAGCGTCCATCAGATGGGTTGGCGCCTGGATAGTGTGGCGACGATAGGCGACGCACATTTGGCAACACAAACGGTCAGCTATGACTTGGCCTTGGTGGACCTAGGCTTACCGGATGGCGACGGTTTGGATCTCATTCGGGAACTACGCCGCGACGATTTTACCGCACCCATCCTCGTCATCACCGCACGCGGTTCGATCGAGGATCGCGTGGCTGCCCTCGATGGCGGCGCCGATGACTATCTCGTCAAGCCGTTCAATCACATCGAGCTGCTCGCACGCTGCCGCGCCCTTCTACGCCGCAGAGCGCCGAACTACATTGAATCCATTGTCGTTGGCGGCCTGTCTTTCGATCCCGCCAACGGTGTCGTTGCAGTGGGCGGCGAACCGCTCGCTGTCGCACCGCGCGAACGGTCCGTCCTGGAACTGCTACTTCGCAACGCCGGCCGGGTCACTCCCAAGCAATTGATCGAAAGCAAACTCTCCGAATTCGGCGACGACATCTCGACCAATGCCGTGGAATTGGCGGTCTCGCGTTTGCGCCGCCGTCTCGCCCCATTCGATTTGCCCATCAGCATCGAGACAATACGCGGCATCGGTTATTTGCTGCGGGAAAAGCGGCAAGATGGCTGATCGAACTGCCCAACCGCAAACGCTGATCCGGATCATCACGCTTCGCATTGCGCTCTTTGCAACGCTTGCCATGGCGATACAGGCAGCACTCGTCTTTGCGGACTACTACTTCGACAACGAGCAGCTAGCGACGTTGATGATCGAGCGTGAAACCGGAAAGCTGTCGAAAGGTTTCGAACGCCGGCGTGACGAAGCGCCCTACAAGCTGCCGGACGACCTCCACCGTTACGGCGCCCGGGATGGCTTCTATATCACCCGCATCCGCACGCCTTCCGGTCAGGTTCTCTATACGAACTGCGACACGCGTTGCGACAATCACCTGCTGCCGCAGGAGGTCAACCCGCCGGACCTCTGGTCTCGTATGCTGAGCGACGGCAAGCCGCTCGCCATCGCTGGCGGCAAGACCTATGAAATCCATGGGGACAAGATTTTTATCGAAATTGCAATCCTGCACGACAGCGACGGCATCATGTGGGCTGTGATCGGGCGTGAGTTTGCGGATCATCTCGCCACCCCGATGGCGATCATGCTGTTTTTCGTTCTCGGCGGCACCTTGTTGTCAATCCACCGAGCCCTGCGCCCTGTTGCAAAGGCAGCGCAAGAAGCCGGCCATCTCGATCCGCTCGATCCAAGCCATCTGATCAACCAGACCGGCATGCCACGCGAAATTGCCGATCTTGCCGCCGCCGTGAACCGGAGCCTTGCACGCATCGGTACGCTCATGAAGTCACAGCGTCTGTTTACTACGGCTGTTGCACATGAAATCCGCACACCATTGGCGATGATGAAGCTGGAACTGGGCAATATCGAACATCCGCGGGCGCGCAAGATCGAGACCGATCTCGACGCGCTGGCGGGTTTCGTCGGCCAGATCACGGCGTTGGGGCGGCTCGAAAGCGCTGACCGCGCCGTGTTCCGGCTGGTCGATCTGGCAAAGCTAGCCGATTGGGTGGTCACCGATATCGCACCCCTTGTCTATGACCTCAATCACACTATCGCCTACAGCAATCTTGGTGCCGGCTCTGTTGAAGGTCACACGCCACTGCTTCAGGACGCGTTGCGCAATCTCATCGAAAACGCCGTCAAACATACGCAGGAGGGTGCGGCCATCGAGGTCATCGCTGGCCCCGGCCTGCGCTTGACGGTCAAGGATGACGCTGGTGTTTTTGACGCACCGGCACAGGTCCCGTTTGGCGATCTCAAAGCCGACCATATGGGTATCGGCCTTGAGATCGTACGCCGGATCATGGCATTGCATAAGGGACGACTCGAAATCGAAGTGGAGCCCGGCCATCTCACAGCCATGACGCTCCTATTTGACCCGCCCAAACCCTAAATTGATGCAAAGAAGCTGCCGCCAAATAGCGTGACGGCGCCATAAACCAGGCCAAAGGCAATCAGAAGACAGACAGCGGCGGCAGGAAGCGAGCCACCCGTCGCCTCTTTATAGTCGACATAGGCTTCGCGCCGTTTGCGACCGGTGATCATGGCGCCGATGAGATTTTCACGCTTGACGAACTGATAGTAGAAGTTTGCAACGATATGCAGTCCAACCAAGGCAAGGATGGCGAAATAGAACCACGCAGCATGGACCGAAGCGGTCCAACTCGAAACGGTATCGCCCACCAGTCCGGCAAAAGGTCCAGAGGCCGTCACTCCGTCGCTGGAGAACAGCCCAAGGAGGACTTGTACGCCACAAACAACGAGCAGACCGATAACCATCAGGCCACCGGCGGGATTGTGACCGAGATAATGCTTCGCCCTGTTGCGCCGTAACGCCTTGAGATAGGCCCATACGGCGGCGGGAGAGCGTACGAAACCAGAAAACCGAGCCGTTGAACTACCGAAAACACCCCAGAGGACACGGTAGACCACCAGCACGAGAACGCCGTAGCCGGCCGCTTTGTGAACGGTCATATCCGGATCGTTGAAACCGCTTGAGACCCAGGCCGTCAGGACCAAAGCGACGAGCGACCATTTGAACAGACGCGTGGGCAGGTCCCAGGCACGAACGACATCACTCTTGGCAGATGAAGTCTTGCCGCCATTCTCGGCGGGTGGTTCGCAATAGGGTTCATATGCGGATCTTTGTTCGCTCATGTGGAGTTTCCTGTTCGGGAAGATTTTCAGCGGCTATTTGTAAGCCGTGTGGCAGGACTTACATTCGGCTGCCACCGCTACGAATGCCTTGCGAAATGAAGCCTTGTCCTGTGCCTGTTGGCTCGCGGTATTGGCGATCATCGCCATCCTGCTGAAGCGGGCATGGAGATCTTTTTCCTTGGTGCCGTTCTGATTCGCAAACATGGCGTCGGCGGCCGCAGCATCCGCCGCGTAGCGCTGCAGAACCTGTTCGGCGGCTTTGCTATCGAAGTTGGCAAGCACTGCCTTGGCTGAGGTCGTGTTATCGCCCATGCTGCCCATGATACTCTTGAGCGAAGCAGCGACGGCCGGCCCCACTAGCACGGTGAAAACAAGACCGACTCCGACATAGCGACTAAGTTTGGAGGATGATTTTCGCGATTCTGTCATGACGCTCATTTTCCGTTGATTTCCAAAGGGGTTTCATTTGGCAGGCACCGGATGATTGACGGCAACGACCAAACTGCAGCTCTCAAGAGCCCTCATATCTAGGAGTGCAATTGCGGCGGAATCCACGATTACGCCCATTTTGCAGACCGCTTTCATCGTCCCATGACAGGCTTTTGACAGGGTCGTCGGGCGTGATCACATTGATTGGAAGATCTGAGACAAACCGTATGTCTTGATATCGAGGGCTGTGATCAGCCGCGAGATGCGTCCTCAAGCTTTACGCTTACGCGATCAGTCGGGTGATGCTGCCGTCTCTGTCCAGCATTTGACAGGCTGGATATCTACTGTTTCGCCGCGGGCATAAGCCGATCGATGTGAACGGAGCATTTTGCATGATGCACAATGTGGTCGACCGTCGATCCGAAGACACGATCGAGAATGTCGGGCGCGTGAGCAGCCACGACGATCAGATCGGCCTTCATTTCGGCGGCAAGGGTCAGGATCGCGTCGCCAGCGCGGCCGGTGTTAACATGGATAAGCGCCGGTACTGAAAGTTGCCTGCAAAGGAGTGAGAGCTTTTCTTCCGCCTCGCTGATTACAAAGACAGCGCGGTCATCCGGTCCTTGCTGCGCAAGGGATGGGAAGCGCTCGACGGTGTGAGCGACATGCAAGGTGCCGTCCGCGTCGAGAAGCGCGCGGGCAGTACGCAACAGATGCTCGGCCCTCTCCTTCGATCCAAGACCAACAGCACAGACAATCGTCTTATACATGTCTCCACCTCTCAAAAGAGATCCTTACCGCCCGTGCCGACAAACTCGGTTCGAAATCCCAGCGCTTGCGCCTGCTTCAGAAATTGGTCCGCGCTCAGTATATCCACCTTGAAGCTGTCGCCCAGAGACTGACCGAGAGGATAGCACAATTCGTCGCGAACCCATGCTTGGGCGCGGAGCGACAGAACCGTGATTTCCCATTTGTTGCTGTCGGCTCGGTCGAGGCGAAAGTCGCAGTTTTGATGATGCGGGAGGGGACAACCGGCGCCCGCAAGGAGCGCTTCGCTCGTTCGTGTGCAATCCATGCTCATGATGTTCGTATCCTCTCTTGTGTCGAAAGCTGATCAGTTTATGGACAGCTGATCATCGAGCGCGTAGACGCCTGGGGCCGACCAGGCGGCACGTTCCGCCGCAAGTCGTTCGGACCAAGTCCTGACATTGCCTTTCAAGGTGACCTTGCCGCCCGAAACGTCCACCTGGATGGCTTGCGCCTGCAGGTCCGAATCGCGTTCCAGGGCATCTTTAATGCGCCTCCTGACGTCGGCGGCGCTGATCCCAGGGACGACCTCTACAAGGTTGGAAACGCCGACAACGCCGGCTAGATCCTTGATTGCATCAGCGGCGGCATTCCTTTGATACTGCCATTCAACCTTGCCAGTTAGAGTGACAACGCCCCTGCACACCCGGACCTGCACTGCTTCCTTCGGGATGGAAATATTCCAATCCACCATTTTGACTGCTCGTCGGGCAATGTCGTCGTCATCTGTCTTCCTTGCACCCAAAATGTGCACTTCCATCTCTTGGGCTATGCCGCGAACGCCTTTCACACGTCTCACCACTTTCTCTGCAGCTTCCTTCTCCGCATATGTGCGGACGTGGCCGGTGAGAGTGACGATACCGTCTCGCGTCACGACACCGATGTCGGCAGCATCGACCCTCGGCTCGAATTCAAGGGCGTCCAGAATATTCTGTCTCAGAGTGATGTCGTCCATAGCCTTCTCCTTGAGATTCCATTGGCAGAAGAAGGATATGGCCAGCCAGAGATTGCAACATTGATCAAGGTCAAGCAACTGAGGAGGATCGAAGCTGGTTGGCTTAGACAACGGAAAGCAAAGGAGCTGCATCGGCAGGTCCGGCGACTGCCAAACCACAGCTTTCCACCAAGGTAGCCTATACCGAACATGAAGATTCCATTCTCAGGACGCGTTCTGATGGATCGGAAATTCCATCGTCGCGGATGCTCCGCCCTCTGGCAAATTGGCGAGTTTGAGATCGCCTCCGTGAGCAATCATCGTCTCCTTCACGATCGATAGGCCAAGCCCGAGACCGCCCGATCCGCTGTCGGGTTTACCGACAGCCACCGCCGGTTCGAGCCATCGCGCCGGATATCCTGGGCCGGAATCGGAGACCGTGATGCCGTATCGAAAGATCGTCACGGTAATTGTCGTACCAGGAGGCGTATGGTTCAGCGCATTCTCAATGAGGTTGCGCAGGGCTCGAAAGATGAAGTCGAATGCGCCGCTGACCACGACGGGCTCTAAGGGCGACTGCAACTCGATGTCGCGGCCCTTGGAAAGAATGACCGGTGCAAGGAATGCCGCTGTCCGCTGCCCGATATCACCAAGATCGACCCGGTCGCTCGTCTCAAAATGCAGGCCACCGATCCTGACGCGATCGACCAATTGACCGACCAGCCGCTCTACACCCTCGAAATCCTCCTCGACTTTCCGTGCGAAGGTATCTTGCGAGAGCGCAAGGCGAGCCTTGATAATCGCAAACGGCGTCCGAAGCTCATGGGCAAGATGGATCGAGAACTGCTCAAGTGACAGAAATCCCGCCTGCAAGCGATCGAGCGCTTCGTTGACCGCGCTCACCAATGCCAGCACATCCTCCGGCATCCCGGTTTCCGTCAGCCGCGCCGCTGTGCTGGAGGGCCCGATTTGCCGTGCCTCCTCGGCCGCCTGGCTCAATGGCTTCAGCGCGAATTTCAGCACGAGGATGTTGACCAGCAGAAGAAGACAAACAAATGGGATCCATATCCAGGCGATGTCGGTGACGAACTCCTCCAGCACGGTATCGAAAATGACGTGCTCCCGCGGGAAGGCGATTTGCGCAAAATGCGCGGGATTATCGCCATCAAGTTGCATTGAGATGCCAAAAAGGGCTCTCACTTTGCCGTGCCCCGGGAGCAGAAAGTACCGAACTTTCTGGTTCGAGACAGGAACCAGTGGCTGATTCAACGTCTCCGAACTGACAAGGACTTTACCCACATCCGTCACTATGGCGAATTGTCCACGCAGTTCCCTGATCCGCGCTCTCAAGGCAGATGCCGGTCTACCGGCGAGTTGCGGATCCGACACGAACTGGCGCTGCATGTCCTGTGCGAAGGTCGAAAGCGTTTCCTCCCGAAAGGCGTCATTGGCCGACTGGAAACGGACGTACAAGAAAAGAACACTCGCAACGACAGCAACCAGTGCGACAATAGACATTGCAACGACGAGCCGCCTGAATAGCGTCAGTCGGCGAAACGTCATGAACGCCCCTCCGTCAGCATGTAGCCGACGCCTCGCATGTTATGAATATCGATCGCAGCGCCCGCAGCCTGGAGCTTTTTGCGCAACCGATGGATGAGAACCTCGACTGCGTTGGAGCTCAGTTCCTCGCCGAAGCCATAGATCGACTCCTCGACATCAGCCTTGGAGAGAACCCTGTTGAATCTTCGAAGAAACAATTCCAGAGCGGCAAATTCCCGGCGACTGAGCTGCAGTTCGGTCTCCCCGACCTTGGCAACATGCTGCGAAAGATCAAGATGGACGTTGCGCTCGCCGAGGATCGTATCGTGGCGCAGCGCTGGGCGACGCATCAAGGCACGAACGCGCGAGATCAACACGCCCATGACGAAGGGCTTGACGAGATAATCATCGGCACCGCTGTCGAGCGCATCGATAATCGAACTTGCGGCATCGCGTGCCGTCAGGATGAGAATAGGCGTTGAGGGCGTCCGGCGGCGCGCAGGTTCGAGCAAGGACAGGCCGTCGCGATCCGGCAAGCCGAGATCGAGGATGACCGCCTCATAGCTGATGTTGGATATAGCCTCCTCGGCATCGCTGGCTGAACTGACCCAATCGACGGCAAAACCATGGGAACGCATTGCCTCGCTTGTCAGTGAAGCGAGCTTGGCATTGTCTTCAACGAGCAACACACGCATGAACCAGTCCAAAATTTTCGCGTTGATCCGTAGGGCGACTTCAGCGAAAAGCCTCTTTGTTCTTGGCGAATTCGAGGCACGCCTCTTCGCATCCCTTTTTGCGACACGCGCCTCAATCCCGCGGCATCGCGTCATTCCCGTTCAGACGATGAGGCCAGGCGCTCCGGTTAAGCGCGCCCTAAAAATGTAACCTGAATGGTCAATTTCACCTTTTTGACAGGTTTCTGTAAGCCGCCCGTAAGCCAGGCCAAACAATGTCCGCTCCGACAAACACAACAACGACCCTTCCTGTCGGAACGAGTACGTAGAATGAATGACAAAGATCTTAGCGATCTTCCTATGAAGACTTACCTCATCAATCTCGACCGTGCCGCGGATCGGCTGTCCGCCATGCAGGATAAGCTCGATAGTATGCGGCTGCCGTTCGAACGCGTTGCCGCGGTCGACGGGCGGGCGCTTGAGTTGCCCATTAGGGACTTCCGCGAGGGCACCTATAGGCTTCTGCATGGAAGATGGGGAAACCCTGCAGAGGTCGGCTGCTACCTTAGCCATATTGAATGCGCAAAGCGCCTGCTTGCCTCGGAGTCAGAATTTGCCCTGATACTGGAGGATGATCTCGAATTTCCCGCCGACTTGAAACAACTCTTGAGGGCCGCAATCGAGGCGAACGCCGATTGGGACATCTTGCGGCTTTCGACGGTCAATCGCGGCCGCAAATACCCGTTTGCCGACTTGACGTCCCAACGTTCCCTTGCCGTGGCGCTTACTCGCGAGAAAGGATCGGGCGCCTATCTGCTCAACCGGCGAGCGGCCGCGTGGTTTGTCGAAAAGCTCGTTCCGATGCGTTTGCCGTTCGATCTTGCTTTTGATCTTGAATATCTGGCGGGCCTGAAGGCCGCTTTTGTCTTCCCCGTGCCGATCAACCAGGATACTGGATTGCCGTCCCAGATTCAGGCCAAACGCCGAACCTATCATTTGCGGCAATGGCGCTACGTGACTGTTCAGCCCTATCGCGCATGGCTAGAAGCATCACGTTTTATCTGCCGTCTTCGGCAATTGACGTGGCTTTTGCTAAAGCATGCCTTCTTACGAAGAGTTGACAACCTTTCCTCAGGAACCCGCACAAAATCCTTATCATTGACGGACGGGAGCAGAGGTGACTGATCAATGGTTGCTTTGCCCACGAGCCTCGGTGTCTATGTCATTAACCTGGCCAGATCTGTTGACAGGTGGAAAGCTATCCGCTCTCAGGCGCTCGCCCATGGTATTCATATCACACGGGTTCCCGCCATCGACGGGCGTAGCATCGCTCCCATGGACTATATCGACGTCGATCACGCCAGTTTCTTCAGACACGGTGGACGGCAACTGCTGCCGGGCGAATACGGCTGCTATCGAAGCCACTTGCGCGCCGTGGACATGTTCTTATCCAGCACATTCGAGGCATCCATCATCATCGAGGACGACGTGGAAATCGTCGGCGACTTGCTGGAGCGAGCCTCGCAAATACTTGCCGCAGTGCCGACTGCAGACATCGTCAAGCTGTTCAATCACAGAATCCGTGGGTTTCGGCGGATCACCACGACGATTTCTGGAGATGAGATCGGCCGTTGTCTGCACGGTCCCCAGGGATCCGCTGCATGCTACACGAATATGCTGTGAACCGCGCTGCAGAGCGGAAGACGCGATCCATCCGCTGCTTTTTTTAAAATTCGCATGTCTCTCGGACGGGTCGCATTGAGACGGATCAATGTCTGTTCGATGGAAACGGTTCTAATCAGCTGATCGAGGGCAACAGCATATCGGCTACAAACTCAGCCATCGGAGCCAAGCATGACATTCTCCAGCGTGACCAGCACGGTAGTTTCTCTGCTAAAAACCGATGGGGCATCATTGGTGCTGATCGCATCATCTGGGCTTTTGGCAGGCCTGACCTTCGCAGTAATCGATAGCATCGCGCTTGCCTCATTTGTCTGGGCACTCGCCACCTTGCCGATCCTGGGCGCATTGTTGCTGCAGACCTTCCATACCTTGCGTCGTGGCGATTTCGGGTTGGATATCGTCGCCGCCCTGTCGATGGCGTTCGCCCTTTCCTTTGGCGAAAGCCTCGCAGCCAACGTCGTCGCGCTGATGTATGCAGGTGGACAGATGCTAGAGGGATATGCGTCCGACCGCGCTGCCCGTGAGATGACGTTGCTGATGGGACGAGTGGCACAAACTGCATTTCGCTATGTTGGCGATCGGTTGGAACTAACTCCTGTCGAGAAGATAGTTGCTGGCGATCACATCATGATCCGCCAAGGCGAAGTGCTGCCTGTCGATGGTATTCTTCTGTCTCCACGAGCTGTTCTTGACGAGTCCGCTTTGACAGGTGAGGCACTCCCTGTGGATCATCGGGCCAGCGAGGAAGTTCTGAGCGGAAGCGCATCGATCGGTCCCGTCTTTGCTCTCAAAGCACTTCGCCCCGCCTCAGAGAGCACATATGCTGCGGTTGTACGCCTCGTCGAGACGGCACAGAAGAGCAAGGCGCCCATGGCGCGTCTTGCGGACCGCTATGGCTTGGTGTTTCTGCTCATGACAGTAGCGATAGCGTCGACGGCCTGGTTGCTGTCCGACGATCCGCGACGTGCTCTTGCCGTTCTCGTCATCGCCACGCCCTGCCCGCTTATCCTGGCCGTACCGGTCGCGCTCATGTCGGGCATCTCGCGTTGTGCCTCGATAGGCTGTCTGGTGAAAGACGGCGGCGCCCTTGAAGCCTTAAGCCGAGTGCGGATTGCCATCCTCGACAAGACTGGCACTCTCACGCACGGCAAAGCCCAAGTCGTGGCGATTGGCTGTGTCGATTGGATCGATAAGGACGAGTTGTTGCGTCTCGCCGCCTCGTTGGATCAAGCATCAAGCCATGTCATGGCAGCTGCTTTGATCGCAGCGGCGCAGGAGCGCAATCTGCGGCTCTCGCCACCGACCAATGTCGAAGAAGTCGGTGGAATGGGGCTTGAAGGGATGGTCGACGGACGCCGCGTCGTGATCGGCGGTAGCCGCTTCGTGAAAAGCCGAAGTGCTCGGGGCGCTTCCCACGCCTTTGAAGATCATCATCGATCCGGTGAA
This sequence comes from Martinezella rhizogenes, assembly GCF_000799715.1. Classification (GTDB taxonomy): domain Bacteria; phylum Pseudomonadota; class Alphaproteobacteria; order Rhizobiales; family Rhizobiaceae; genus Rhizobium; species Rhizobium rhizogenes_C. The sequence goes on along the minus strand of NZ_JUHG01000015.1, from coordinate 127,949 downwards.
GCTGCGGTGACAGTCGCAATCGACAGTGTTGTCGCGGGAAACATCATCATGGCCGATCCGGTGCGCGCAGAGGCGATCAGCGTTCTGCAGCGATTGCGCAGCGCCGGAATTGCGAAAATCGTTCTTGCCTCTGGCGATCGCCTGGATGTTGCCTCGCACGTCGGCAACATCCTCGGCATCGAACAGGTGCTCGGCGAACAGACACCTGCTTCGAAAGTGGAGGCCGTTATCGCGGCCAAAAGCTTCGGTCCGGTAATGATGGTGGGTGACGGCGTCAATGACGCGCCGGCGCTCGCGGCCGCCGATGTGGGTGTTGCTTTAGGCGCGCGCGGAGCGGCGGCCTCCTCGGAGGCGGCAGGTGTCGTCCTGCTCGTGGACCGGCTCGATCCGTTGGTAAGCGCGCTGGTTGTCGCCCGCCGGACCGTTGCGATCGCCCGCCAAAGCGTGGTTGCGGGACTTGGCCTTTCAGTTGCCGGCATGATCGCCGCAGCATTCGGCTATTTGCCTCCGCTGCACGGTGCCTTGCTTCAGGAAGTCATCGATGTCGCAGTCATCCTGAATGCATTGCGCGCCCTTGGGCCTCCCAAATCAGAGGATGGCCCATGCAACCACTTCGCGAATATCGCGACCAAACCTGCCTCCAAGGCGCAATTATACTGAAACACAGATCGCCGGATCACATCACCGCGTCTGTCACCCTTCGTCTGATCGGGAAGATTCCTCTCCTCATTGATTCTGATCAATGCCGCGTTGGCGAATATCCGCAGACTGCTTCCTGCAACCAAACCCATGAAGGAATCAGCAAATGCTAAGAGCCAGACGCGACAGCCTAGGCGGCGCAGCCTCTAAAGCCATTCCCTCCCTCGGTGAGGTAGAAGGCCGCATGATGGTTCTTGAACTGATCGCGCTGACGGCGCTCACCCGTCTTATGCGTCTTCATGACGTCGGAGCACGAGCCGATCTCATGAAAGCGATGCGACACGCCATCGATCGAAAATGCCATGACGCCAGACTATGCGGGACTGATACGCAGTCCGCCGAGACATATGCGGAGGAATTGCTGGCCTGCGCGCAAGAGCAGTCGATCGATCTGGAAGAAACCCGAAAACACGCCTGATACGCGCCCAGACGATCGAGACGGTTTCGAAGCGGCTGTGGCGCATTTCACTGCATCGCTGCGTCCATGGCCGGCGCGGTTCCTAAAATGCAGATGGTGAACGAAAAAGGGGTAGCAATGCAGGCCAAGGACATCATGACCAAGAACGTCATTGCGGTCATACCTGCGTTGAATGTTCGAAACGCGGCCTTGCTCATGCGCGCCAAAAATATCAGCGGCCTTCCGGTCATCGGCGATGACGGCGAAGTGTGTGGAATCCTGACCGAAGGGGATCTCATGCGACGCGTCGGTGACAATTGGGCGTCGCCAGTGAACGGCGCGGCGGCGCGTGACGGTCGGCATGGTCTGAACACTTTCCTTCAAATCCACAGTTGGTCGGTCGGCGAAGCGATGAATCGCCATGTTATAAGCGTTCCCCCTGATACCGATGTCGGGCGGATCGGTACCCTGATGTTAGCTCACAGGATCAAACGGGTTCCAATCATCAACGATCACCGGCTTGTTGGCATTGTCAGCCGATGTGATCTGCTCAACCTCATCATTGACGCGCACGGTCAAAATATCGAGAGCGAGGATGACGCCATACGGCGCGCCGTGACGGCACGCTTGGCGACGGATCTCGGGTTCGGAAACGATCAAGTGGAAGTCACCGTAAAGGATAGACAGGTGCAAGTGCAGGGGAAGCTCGATTCCAACATCCAGCGCCTGGCAATACGGAAACTTGTGAAAGGCATTCAAGGTGTTGGCGGATATATTGACCAGACAACGCTCCTGCCTTCCAACGTCATCAGTTTCTCCACCATGTCCAACGGTGCCAGATGACACAGGAACTGACCGCCCTTGAACATCATTCGTGGCGTTCGCGATTGTCAGGTCATCTGGCACGCCTGCGGGAACACCCGCTCGCCAGCGTTGGGCCGGGTCTCATCACCGGCGTTGCCGACGATGATCCCAGCGGCATCGCTACCTATTCCCAGGCAGGCGCTCAGTTCGGCCTGAACATGCTCTGGACCATGCCCGTGTCGTTTCCGATGATGGCCGTCGTGCAGTCGACCTGCGCGCGGATTGGGCGGGTGACCGGGCGGGGCTTGGCTGCAAACATCAAGGAAACCTTCCCGCCGCTCGTCCTCTATGCGGTGGTGTTCTCGCTTCTGATCGCCAATATTCTGAATATCGCCGCCGATGTTGCGGCCATGGGCGAAGTCGCGGAGTTGGTCACGGGCCTCAATCGTCACCTGATGACGATGTTCTTCGTCTTTGGGACGCTCGCACTTCAGGTCTTCATTCCATACCACCGCTACGTCGCGTTTCTGAAATGGCTGACGATTTCGCTACTAGCTTACGCGGCTGTCCTTTTCACCGTCCATATCGACTGGCAGCAAGTCGCCCTGAGAACGATATGGCCTGCGATTACCCCGACACCCGCCTACGCCGCCGTGGTCGTCGGCGTCTTTGGCACGACGATCAGTCCCTATCTCTTCTTCTGGCAGGCATCGGAAGAGGTCGAGGATATGAATGCGGACCCCAATGCGACGCCGTTATCCACAGATAGTGCGGCGGCCCCCAAAGAACTCCGACGAATTGGTTGGGATACCTGGAGCGGCATGCTCTACTCCAACTTCACGGCCTTCTTCATCATATTGGCAACGGCCGTTACGCTGCACGTCGCCGGCATCACGCATATCGACACTGCCGCTCAAGCTGCAAGCGCGCTACGGCCGCTCGCCGGACCGTTTGCCGCACTTATCTTCGCGCTCGGAATTTTAGGCGTTGGCCTCATCGGTGTCCCTGTTCTCGCTGGCTCCGCCGGCTATGCATTTGCCGAGGCCATGGGCTGGAAATTCGGACTGGAACGCGCGCCCAACGACGCCAGAGGCTTCTACACGGTGATCGCCATCAGCGTGCTTTTGGCACTGGTTATCCAGTATTCACCGATCACACCGATGAACGCCCTATTCTGGAGCGCCGTGTTCAATGGCCTGCTCGCAGTGCCCCTGCTCGTCGTCATCTTGTTGCTGGCGGCCAGCTCGAAGGTCATGGGCGTATATACGATGGGCAAGACCGCCGCATGCATTGGCTGGGCAACGGTTGCACTGATGGCGGTCGCGGCCGTGTTGATGTTCGTTCCGTACTAACCGCCCTGTGACTCTCCGCTTTGGCTGCTTGAAGTGGCCGCCCTACTTTCAAACGACGGTCCATTGTCGCGCAAACACGGCTTGCCAATGATCTCAGGTAGCCGCGCTCGGTTGATGTCGATCAAAGCGCGGCAATCGCCTCCTCTGTAACCTCCTAGGCACGGAACAACACAAACCCCTATCAGCAACACACTCCAAATCATCGCCGGGAGACGACCATGCTCATTCAAGAAATCATGAACGCGCCAGCTATCACCGTAGGGCCCAAGACATCTGTTATGGATGCGGCGATGGTGATGCTCGACCGTCACGTCAGCGGTCTTCCGATCGTCGATGCCGGCGGAAGCCTTGTCGGCATTGTCAGCGAAGGCGATTTCCTTCGCCGCGGGGAATTGCACACGGAGCGCAAGCGATCCTGGCTGCTCGAGTTTCTGACCAGCCCCGGCAAGCTTGCCGATGAGTATGTTCTATCGCATGGCCGTAGCGTTGAAGAAGTGATGACGTCAGAGGTTGTCACTATTGCTCCCGGTGCCACGCTCATCGTTGCCGTCGATCTGATGGAGAAGCATGGGATCAAGCGCTTGCCTGTTGTCGTACATGGCAAAGTGATCGGCATGGTTTGCCGATCAGACCTGGTGTGCGCATTGGCCAACATGCTGCCAAAAGAGAAGGTACAGGCCAGCGACGATCAGATCGCCGAGGCGGTCATTGCGGAACTGTCTCATCAGAGCTGGAGCCAGAACGGCTTTATAAAGGTCGGCGTTCAGAACGGCGTTGTCGAATTATCCGGCAGCGTCTTCGACGAACGAGAACGGCTTGCCGCGACGGTCGCGGCGGAAAATGTGCCCGGCGTCAAGTCCGTTACCGATCAGATCACATGGATCGATCCCTATCTTGGCGTTGCCATGCCGGCGCCGAGTGAACCGGTCTAAACAACGCAATCTCGATAAGCACGAGGGAAGAGGGTATAGCGGGGTGGCGAACGATTGGTTCGACACCCCATTTTGGCCGCCATCTGGATTCCTCGGAGAGCCAAAAACTATCTGTTGGGGACTGCCGAGATTTGCCGCACTGGCGGAGACGGTGCCTGACAAGACCTGTCTCTCATAGTTTTACGAGATTGACCTAGGTCAAAGCTAAGGCGGCGCGGGCAAATTAGAACACGTCAAGTTCAGCACGCAAATAGCCCGGACCAACCAATGATCTCGCGCCGAATGAAGTGCTTTTAGAATTGTCTAAAGACACTGCGGCGACGGAAACCACCATGAGCCTTCCGCCTCTCGTCCAATCCTTCGTTATCCATCTCGGGCTTGTCGAGGCGGTAAAGACGCGCGTCGTTTCGCTCGGCCACAAGCGCATGAGCGCCAATCCCACCGACAAGAGGTAGGCACGATGACCAGCGCTTTCTTCGATACGGGATCGGAAGTCGGTGGACAGGTGGAGACCGAGGTCACCGACAGGTCGATCCAACCGGCATCCATAAGCTACCGGTCGCCAAGGACAATGCCCGCCAAGCTGTCAAGGGCCGCTCTCGTGCAGACCCTAGCGTCTCTCCTCTGGATTCCTCAAGCAGCCTTGCTTGCCAGTGGAATAGGTGTGATCGCTGATGGACACAGCATAACCGCAACGGCGATACCGGCGCTGCTCGTCTTTGTGCTTGGCGCCCTCCGTGCCGGGCTGGACGCGCTTGGCGGACGTTTGGCCTTTCGGGCGGCGCGCGCCGAACTGAGCCGGCGGCGCGAGATTGCCGTTACAGCCCTTTCCGCCCGCTCGCCAATGGACAGCAATCGTCCGGCATCCGGCTTTGCCGCCAGCCTGATCGCCGAGCAGGCTGAAACCATCGTGCCCTATCTTGCTCGTTTCCGGCCGGCGCAGCTGAAGGCAAGCGCCGTCCCACTGGCCATATTCATCTGCGTTACGCCAGTCTCCTGGGTTGCAGCCCTCATTCTGCTCTTCACGGCGCCGCTGATCCCTGTGTTCATGGCCTTGATCGGCTGGCGAGCCAAGGCGGCAAGCGAAAAGCAACTGGCCGAGACCGGCGGGCTCAATGCTTTTCTCCTCGACCGACTGCGCGGCCTTGCCACCATTCGCGCGCTCGGCGCCGTCGATCGTACCGCCTTGCGGCTGCGGTCCGATGCCGAACTGCTCAAAATCCGCACCATGGCCGTGCTCAAAATAGCCTTCCTATCCTCCGCAGTGTTGGAGCTGTTTGCCGCGCTGGGCGTTGCCGCAATGGCCGTCTATGTCGGCTTCAATCTGCTCGGCGCCATCGATGTCGGCACATGGTCCGGCAGATTGAGCCTGACCCACGGTCTGTTCATTCTCCTGCTGGCTCCAAGCTTCTTCGAGCCGTTGCGCGAACTGTCGGCAGTCTGGCACGACCGGGCAGCCGGAGAAGCAGCCCTGGACGCTCTCGATGCACTGTTCGGTACTGGGATGATGCTGCCCGGTTGGCGCGATGAAAACACGGCGGAAACCAGCCGTGATCATACATTACCGTCAATCAATATCAGTCGGCTCCGTTTCCGGCATCAGCCCGAACGAATGCCTGTTTTCGATGATTTCAGCCTAGCAATCGCAGCCGGTGAGCATGTGGCTCTTCTGGGAGAAAGCGGCGTGGGCAAGACGACCATGCTGTCGTTGATTGCAGGTCTTGTTCCTCCAGAGAGCGGTATGATCCATGTCGGCGGGCAGCGGCTTGATGATATTTCCGCGTCCGCACTACGACGGCGCATGGCCTGGATCGGTCAGCGACCGCATATTTTTGCCGGCACGATGAACAGCAACATCACGCTTGGTCGCCCCGAAGTCAGTCCGCATGCAGTACAACAAGCGATCGATCTCGCCCGTCTGCGGCGGGTCGCAACCCAGCGCGGCACGGCGTCGATCGGCGAAGGCGGGTCGGGCCTGTCGGGCGGCGAGGCCCTCCGGCTGGCGATTGCCCGCGCCGCCGCGACCCCGCATATCGACATTATCCTTGCGGACGAGCCGACCGCGCATCTCGACACCGAAACCGCACGCGATATCACCGATGCATTGTTGGCGGTTGCTCGCGGACGGACGCTCGTTGTTGCCACCCATGATCCGGTTCTTGCAGCAAGAATGGGTCGGGTCATCCATATCGACGCATCGGTCCGGGAGGAAGCGGCATGACGTCGACATTCTCCGCTCTTTATCCCATCTGTCGGTTTTTCCTGGCGGGGTGTAAACGCGCATTGTTGCTCGGCGCACTGCTGTCAGCCCTCACTGTGCTTGCCGGCATCGCCTTGCTCGGGCTCTCGGGTTGGTTCATTACAGCTGCTTCGCTTGCCGGCCTGACGGCAGCAGCGATCACCTTCGATGTCTTTGCTCCGTCGGCCGGTATCAGGCTGTTGGCGATCCTTCGCACTGGCGCGCGCTACGGCGAACGACTGACCACCCATGATGCGACGCTCGGCCTGCTTGCGGCGCTACGCGAAAATCTGTTTCGCGGTTGGGCAGCACCCGGGGCAGCAGCGATATTGATGCACAGGCCGGCCAAGCTCCTTTTCCGGCTGACGGCGGATATCGACGCGCTCGATTCCCTTTATTTGCGCGTTCTGGTGCCGGCCACTGTCGCCATTGTCTCGGGCCTGGCAGTCAGCATCGCGCTGATGCTGCTCTCGGTCCCCTTCGGCCTGCTCGCGGGCCTATGGCTCATCGCTGCCGGTCTCGGCATTCCGGCTCTTGCGGGACGCTTGGCCCTGAAACCCGCACGGCGACGGGCGCACGCAATCGAGGCGCTGCGCTCGCGTGCTATCGATCTCGTCGCAGGACAGATGGAACTCGTCATGGCCAACAGGCTGCAGGCGCAATGTACGGCGATTGCCGCCGCCGATCGCCGTCTGAGCGAGGCAGACGACATACTGAACCGGATTGAAAGCGGAGTTACCATCGGTTTCGGCCTCGCTTCTGCGGCGTTGCTGTCCGGCACTTTACTGACCGTTACCTCGCTGGCCGAACGCGGCATTATCGGTGCACCGGTCGCCGCCTGTGGTCTACTGATGGCACTCGCTGCGCTCGAACCCTTTGCAGGGCTGCGTCGTGGAGCACTGGAACTCGGCCGCACCATACTTGCTGCCCGCCGGCTTTCACCGCGTCTGGTACAGGTTTCTCACTCTCCCGCACATCAGATGCCGCCGGGCGGTCTGGCCGTTCGTCTCTTCAGCGTTTCCGCCCGATATGAGGGAGCGGCAGTGGCTTCGCTTGAAGGCATCACACTTTCGCTGGCGCTGGGCGAGCATCTCGCGGTGATCGGCCCAAGCGGAGCGGGAAAATCGACCCTGTTTGCCATTCTCGCCGGCGAACACGCCGCCGAAAGCGGCACGGTCGAAACCGTGACGACCGCGATGCTGACCCAGCGCACGGAGCTTTTCCAGGACAGTCTGCGGGATAACTTGCGTCTCGCTGCCCCGGAAGCAAGTGACGAGACGCTGAGTGACACACTTGCGGACGCTGGCCTGCTTGCAGACATACAGGCCCTGCCGAAAGGCATCGACACGCGCCTCGGCGAAGGCGGGCTTGGCCTGTCAGGTGGACAATCCCGTCGCTTAGCACTTGCCCGCCTGTTCCTGCGCGGCACCAAACTCTGGCTGCTCGATGAGCCGACCGAAGGCCTTGACCGCGAAACCGGACGGGATGTCATGCGGCGCCTTGCCAGTCGTACCCGCGGCCGTTCGCTGGTGATCGCCACGCATATTCGCCGGGAAGCCGAGATCGCCCACCAGATCGTCGTTCTCGACAAGGGCCGCATCGTCGCTACGGCTCGGCGGGGAGAAACCGAATTTGACGCAGCACTCGCCCGGCTGAGGCAGGACTGAGACGTCTGACCGATCAATCATAGCCAAGGCCGTTCAAGGCTGCGGTGCATCAAACACCCTCAGGGGCGTGGGAGAAAGACTATGGAACTCGATATCGTCGCGCTATCGCGCCTGCAGTTCGCCATGACGGCGCTCTATCATTTTCTGTTCGTACCCTTGACGCTCGGCCTTTCCGTGCTGCTTGCCATCATGGAGACCACCTATGTCATGACCGGTCGTCAGATCTGGCGGCAGATGACGAAGTTTTGGGGTACGCTGTTCGGCATCAACTTCGTGCTCGGTGTCGCCACCGGCATCGTCATGGAGTTCCAGTTCGGCATGAACTGGAGCTATTACAGCTATTATGTCGGAGACATTTTCGGTGCACCGCTGGCGATCGAAGGGCTGATGGCCTTCTTTCTGGAGGCAACCTTCGTCGGCCTGTTCTTTTTCGGCTGGGAAAAGCTCTCCAAGGTCGGACATCTGGTGGCGACCTGGGCCGTCGCGCTCGGTTCCAATTTCTCGGCTCTATGGATCCTGATCGCCAATGGGTGGATGCAGAACCCGATCGGCTCGGCGCTCAACCCGCAGACCATGCGTATGGAGATCACCAGTTTCTACGATGTGGTCTTCAATCCGGTCGCCCAGGCGAAATTCGTTCACACCGTATCGGCAGGCTACGTCTGCGCTTCCATCTTCGTGCTTGGCGTCTCCGCCTGGTATATGTTGAAAGGCCGGCATATCGAGATCGCCAAGCGCTCGATGACGGTTGCCGCCTCCTTCGGCCTGGCCTCGGCCCTTTCGGTCGTCGTTCTCGGCGACGAGAGCGGTTATCTGTCGACCGAGCATCAGAAGATGAAGCTCGCGGCGATCGAGGCCATGTGGGAAACCGAGCCGCCGCCCGCCGCCTTCACTGCCTTCGGCTTTCCGGATCAGCAGGGACGAGAAACCCATTATGCCGTGCATATCCCCTGGGCCATGGGTCTGGTCGGCACCCGCTCGCTGACGACGGAAATTCCCGGTATCAACCAGCTCGAAAAGCAGGCGGAGACCCGCATCCGCGACGGCATCAAGGCCTATGATGCGCTGATGAAGATCCGCGCCGCCCAATCGACCGCCGCCGGTACCGCAGCACAGGACCCAGCCGCCGAGCAGGCACGCTCCTCTTTCGAGGATATCGGCCATGAGCTCGGCTATGCTCTGCTGCTGAAGCGCTATGTCGACGATCCCCGGCAGGCGACGGAGGCGCAGATCGCTCAGGCGGCGCGCGATACCATTCCCCATGTGCCGACGCTCTTCTGGTCCTTTCGCATCATGGTCGGGCTCGGCCTGTTCTTCATTCTGCTGACGGCGACCTTTTTCTGGCTTTCGGCCCGCCGTCAGCTCGATCGCTATCCACTGCTGCTGCGCATCGCTGTCTTTGCCATTCCACTTCCCTGGGTCGCTATCGAATTCGGCTGGATCGTTGCCGAGTTCGGCCGTCAGCCGTGGGTCATCGAAGGCGTATTGCCGACTGCTGCTGCCGTTTCCAATCTCGGGGCCGGCAGTGTCCTGATCACCCTGCTCGGCTTTGCGGCGATCTATACGGCGCTGATCGTCATCGAAATGAGCCTGATGGTGAAGGGCATTCGCAAGGGTCCGGAACCGGACGGCGAACCGGAAGCCGGTCTGATTTCAGAAACCCTCATTCCCGCTGCGGAGTAACCACCATGATCCTTCATGAATTGATCGACTACGAGACTCTTCGCATCATCTGGTGGCTGCTGCTCGGAGTGCTGCTGATCGGCTTTGCCGTGACCGGCGGCTTCGACCTCGGCGTCGGTACGTTGCTTCCGTTCGTCTCCAAGACGGACACCGAGCGGCGCATTGCCATCAATTCGATCGGCCCGACCTGGGAGGGTAACCAAGTTTGGCTGCTGCTTGGCGGCGGCGCCATCTTCGCCGCCTGGCCGCCGCTCTACGCAGTCTCCTTCTCCGGTTTCTATCTGGCGATGTTCGCGATCCTCTTCGCTCTCATTCTGCGGCCAGTGGCCTTCAAATACCGATCAAAGCGCGAGAGCGCTCGCTGGAAGGCAGGCTGGGATTGGGCGTTGTTCATCGGCGGCTTCGTTCCCTCGCTGATCTTCGGCGTGGCAGTCGGCAATGTGCTGCAGGGCGTGCCCTTCCGTTTCGCCGACGATATGCGGATCTACTATGAAGGCTCGTTCTTCGGCCTGCTCAACCCCTATGCTCTGCTTTGCGGCCTTCTCTCCGTCGCCATGCTCACCATGCATGGCGCCGCGTGGCTGCAACTGAAGACGAGCGGCGATGTCGCGGAAAGAGCACGCCGTTACGGCAGTCTGGCAGCGCTTGCGACGGTCGTGCTTTTTGCCCTTGGTGGCCTCGCTCTTTGGTATGGAATCGACGGTTATCGCATTACCAGCCAAATCAATCCGATCGGTCCGTCCAATCCACTCTTGAAGACGGTCGATCATAGTGCCGGTGCCTGGTTCGCAAATTACGGTAGCCATCCGTGGATGATGGTCGCTCCAATCTTCGGCTTCATTGGTGCCGTCGCCACGCTGCTGTCGATGCTTGCCGGCCGCGAACTCGCGCCGCTGCTCTTCAGCAAGCTCGCCATCTTCGGCATCATCTCGACGGTCGGCGTCTCGATGTTCCCGTTTATCCTGCCTTCTTCGCTCGACCCGCGCTCCAGCCTCACGGTCTGGGACGCGTCCTCAAGCCACATGACACTATTCGTCATGCTGGTCGCAGTGCTGATCTTCCTCCCGATCATCCTTCTCTACACCACCTGGGTCTATCGGGTGCTGTGGGGCAAGGTCGACGCCCAGACGGTCAACGACAAGAACGGACACGCCTACTGAACCCCATACAAGGAGAAAGAACATGTGGTATTTCGCCTGGCTCCTCGGCTTCCCGCTTGCCGCCGCCTTCGCTGTCCTCAACGCGATGTGGTACGAACTCGTCGACGATAGAGCGACGAACAACAAGCAGGGATAATGCTCAGGCGGCCGGGCACGCCACCCGGCCGCCTGCTAACCGATCGCTCCCCCAGATCTATTGAAAGACGCGTTTCCCGTGCTCACCAGTTCGCTTATCCGTTATGCTCAGCCCGCACCGCGCTATACCAGCTACCCCACCGCGCCGCATTTTCACGATGGCATCGACAATGCTTGCTATGCCAGATGGCTTGGCGAGACGGATCCACACAAACCCGTTTCGCTTTACCTGCATGTGCCCTTTTGCGATCGGCTCTGCTGGTTTTGCGGCTGTCATACCAAGCAGGTGCGACGCTACGATCCCATCGCCGATTATCTAGGCGTACTTGAGGCGGAGATCGCACTTGTAGCGAGGTTCCTTTCAGATCGGCGACGCGTCAGCGCCATTCATTTTGGTGGAGGCTCGCCGACCGTGATCGAGCCTGACGACATCGACAGTCTGCGCGCGAAGCTCGATGCCGCTTTCGATCTGGGCACGGATTGTGAGATCAGCGTCGAGATCGACCCGCGCAATGCAGACCATGACAAACTCCAGGCCTGGCACCGTTTCGGCATCACGCGGGCAAGCCTCGGCGTTCAGGATTTCGATCCCGGCGTCCAAAAGGCGATCAATCGACTGCAAAGTTTCGAGCAGACCCGCGCGATCGTGAACGTATTGCGCGACATGGGCATAGGCTCGATCAATCTCGATATCCTCTATGGCTTGCCGCTTCAGACAACGGAAACGTTGCGGAGAACCATCGATCTTGCCGTGTCGATGCGGCCAGATCGTATCGCGCTGTTCGGCTATGCGCATGTTCCCTGGATAAAAAAACACCAAAGCCTCATCGATCAAAATACCCTTCCCAGTCCGGTCGAGCGGTTCGAGATGGCAAGCCTTGGTGCCGCTCAATTGGCGGAAGCCGGCTATATCGCGCTCGGGATCGATCATTTCGCTAGGGAAACCGACGATCTCGCGACTGCCGCCAGCGATGGACGGATGCGACGCAATTTCCAGGGATACACGACCGACGATGCTGAGACGCTGATCGGGTTTGGGGCATCTTCGATCGGTAAGCTGCCGCAAGGCTATGTCCAGAATTCGGTCGCTGCCGCAGATTATATCGGCAAGGTGAGCGCCGGCGAGCTAGCCACCAGCCGAGGCTTTGCCCTTTCGATCTCAGACCGGGTCGTGGGCAGCCTGATCGAGAGCCTGATGTGCAGCTTTTCCTTCTCCCTCGCCGATCTGCGGCAGAGCTTCGGAATTGAAGTCGACCATTTGCTAGCCGATGTCGAGCGCATCGCTAAGGAGGAGCAGGAACTCATCCGCTTCGACGGCAATGTATTTATGGTAGAACCGCAAGGACGGCCTTTTGTTCGCCCCATTGCTTCCCGATTCGATCGCTACCTCGCGATCGCCAAGGGGCGCCATAGCGTTGCGGTATGAAGCATCTGGAGTCTACAAGAGACATCAATCGAGGAGTTCGCGCAGGCGGATGGCCAGTTCCCGGGCGGTATAGGGCTTCTTCAGCCAACTGCCAGCTTCTGCTAACTCTCGCCCGGCTATCGTAGGCTCGGCATAGCCTGAGGTGAACAGAACCTTGATTTCGGGGCGCATGGCCCGGATTTTATGTGCGAGTTCGTCACCTGCCATGCTGCCCGGCATCACGACATCGGTAAACAACAATGCGATGTCATGATTCTCCTGACAAAGGGCCAGAGCCTCGGTGCCATTGCTTGCCTCGACGACACTGTATCCGGCATCGAGAAGCCGCGAGACGGTGACGCGACGAACGCGTGCGTCGTCTTCGACAACAAGGATGCGCTCGAAGCCTCTCGGAATATTGGGTTTTTTGTCCTCATCGACGCGATCCCGTTCGATTGCTGCTGGCGCCTTTTGAGCTGGCAGGAAGATGCGAATGCTTGTCCCCTGGCCAATCTCGCTGTAGAGCTGGACAAGACCACCTGATTGCTTGGCAAAGCCATAGACCATGCTGAGGCCAAGGCCAGTGCCAGCCCCCATCCCCTTTGTCGTAAAGAACGGCTCGAAGGCACGTTCCTTTGTCTCGCTCGACATGCCAACACCGGTATCGGTCACCGTAATCAACACATATTCACCAGTGCGGACCTCCGGGTACATGCGTGCGTAGTCAGCATCGAGCCGCAGGCGCGAAATCTCGATCGACAAAAGCCCGCCGCGGGGCATTGCATCCCGTGCGTTGATTGCAAGATTGAGGAGAGCGTTCTGCAATTGTGAGCCGTCGACAAGCGCTTCGTTAGCGGAGCCGGTAATAACGGTTCGCAATTCGATCGCCTCGCCCAATGTACGACGCAAAAGATCGGAAAAACCGGAGACGAACCTGCCGACGTCCATAAGCTTCGGATTGAGAGGCTGGCGGCGGCCAAAGGCAAGCAGTTGCGCGGTCAGCTTCGCTCCGTCCGCAGCTGCGGCTTGCGCCTCCGAAGCCAGCGACAGCAGCTTCGTATCCTGCAGCCGAGCTTCGATCATTTCCAGGTTGCCGCTGATGACTGTAAGCAGATTGTTGAAGTCATGGGCCAGGCCTCCGGTCAATTGACCTATGGCCTCCATCTTCTGTGACTGGCGCAACTCTTCCTCAATCTTGTGGCGGCTGGTCAGGTCACGCACGAAGCCGGTAAAGATGCGCTTGCCGTTGGCGATTGCCTCGCCGACCGACAATTCCATCGGAAAAACCGTGCCGTCTTTGCGCTGCCCGCTAACGACCCGGCCATAACCGATGATGCGCCGCTCACCGGTGATCAGATAATGCGAGAGATAGCCGTCATGTGCCTCGCGATCCGGCGATGGCATCAGCATGCGAACATTCTTTCCGTAAACCTCTTCGGCCGAATATCCGAACAGTTTCTCCGCAGCCGAGCTGAACGAGCCGATAGTACCGGCTTCGTCGATCACGATCATCGCCTCCGGGACCGTTGCGAGAATTGACCGCAAATGCGCTTCTCGCTCCGCCAGATCCGCCTGTATCCGTTTCAAGTCGCTGATATCGGTGTTGGTCTGGACAATGACCGGCCGGGCCGGATCTACAGAAGACGCCACGACCCAGCGGCTGGAGATAGTAATCTGCTTGCCGTTCTTGCGGTGGTGAATAAGCTCCCCTTGCCACTCAACTTGCCCAGCGATCTTGTCGCGTATCGCGTCGAGAGGTTCCGGGAAGACGGTCGATAGCAAATCGTGAACAACTTGACCGATTGCTTCCTCCCGACTCCAGCCGTAGAGCCGCTCGCAGCCTGTCGTCCATCGGCTGATCACACCATCAAATCCGTGGACGATGATGTTCGCGCTGTCGAGGACTTCAGCGATCTCATCCAGTCTATTCTCGGCAACCTGTTGCCGTGGCGGCTGCTCGTTCATGTTACTTCCATTTGTATTCGGTTAGTGGCGACGGCGCGTACCGTCAAAAACAACGACAGACAAATTGCCGTCGTGGCATTCCTCACCATCTCCTGCAAGATGCACAAGCACTCCTGGCTTTGCAATGCGGATCGAGTGACGGCCAACCGCGCCGATGACACCTTTATTCGCCAGTTTCGTCATCGTTCTGGAGATGGTTTCGATGGTCAACCCGAGATAGTCGGCGATGTCAAGGCGAGTCATCGGCAGGTCCACAACGCTGGTTGAGCGGTCTTGCTCACGCTTGCGCCGAAGCTGCTGCAGCAAGAAGCTGCAAAGCCGCTCCTCGGCATTCTTGCAGGACAGCAACACCATTTGGTCCTGGGCTGCCGCCATTTCATCGCAGAGGCAGGCAAGAAGCTGCGGCCTCAGTTCCGGCGAACTGCCAACCTTATCCTCGAAGGCTCTCCGGGAGAAACGGCGCAATCTGACAGGGGTTACGGCTTCGGCACTATAGAGATAGTGATTTCTGAGCGACACGCCGACAAGATCGCCAGGATAGAGAAAGCCTGTGATGACGCGTCTACCGTCCGCCATGATCTTGAAAATGCGTAGAACCCCTTCCACCAGCTCAAAGAGATGTTTTGCCTGGTCGCCTTCGAAGAACAACGTTCTTCCGGCATCCAATTGTTCCAATGGTTGCTTCGAGAACAATGACTGAAGACAGATCGGTTCCGCTTCGAACGCAATAACAACGTCATTAAAAGTCTGAGCCTGTTCAATGCTATTCACTGACAACATGACAATGCCTCTCAAATGTTGTTCCGATGCCAGATAGATTGATGGCTTCCGAGTGACAGCCGAATGCCACACGTGTTAGAGATCGTGCAATTTTGTAACGGATTGTCACAGGGTCGAAGCCCGTCTTTACTGGAACCATTTGCAATGACCTCGGATCAGCAGCGGCGTGAACATCTTTTGGTCGTGGACGACGATCCCAGAATCCGGCAGATGCTGACACGCTACTTCGAGGACGAAGGATATGTCGTACGTACGGCATCGAACGGGCCCGAGATGCGAGCGTCTTTGCAGCAAGTGAGCTTTGATATCGTTTTGTTGGACTGGGTCCTGCCCGGCGGCGAGGACGGATTGGATCTTGCCCGCGAAATCCGCGGACAGTCGGACATTCCGATCATAATGCTGACTGGTCGCGACGATGTGGTCGACAGAATCGTTGGGATTGAGGTCGGCGCCGACGACTATATCGCCAAGCCCTTTCATCTCCGGGAAGTGCATGCTCGCCTGAAGTCCATTCTTCGCCGCCGTCAGTCGACACCGAAAGGTCGGGAAAACGAGCCAAGTGATGTCATTCGTTTCGAGGGCTGGCAGCTCGATATCGGCAAACGGCAGCTTCTGTCAGCGGACAACAACGAAATCGAATTGACCACCGGCGAATTCGACATGCTGGTTGTGTTTGCACGCCACGCCGGACGGGTCCTCAGCCGCGAGTTCCTAATGGAACTGACGCGCGGCCGGAATCTGGAAGTCTATGATCGAACGATCGATGCCCAGATTGCACGACTGCGCAAGAAGATTGAGGCGGACCCCACGCATCCACAGTTGATCAAATCGATACGCGGTGTGGGCTACGTGTTCACCGCAAGAAGATAATGGCCGGTTTGCTGCGAACGAATCCTCATGGGTCCCTTTCGTTGCAGAACATCATAAGCCCATGATCCAATCGATAGACTCGCTCCTCGTTGTGCATCTGCTCCCAATTGCCGGGATTTTGATTCCAGAATCTAATTTGGTTGCACTTGAGCTCCCTCGCCCGCGATCGAATGCTCGCAAACAGGGTTTGCGCAATGCCACGTTCATCAGCCGCACTAGCGACAATCAGAAAGGTGACGTCAAGCAGTCGCCCAACGGCGGGATGATCGCAGAGCCCGTAGATGCTTAGACCCTGTATGTAACCTCGAGGGTTGACCGCGGCGAGGATTTCGTCGTGGTGATTGGCGTCGGATGCCATCCGGCGCCATGCCACCATACCAAGGTTTGGAACTACTGCCTGGACAAGAGGATAGGCTTGCACGATCTGATCCGGCCGCAGCGCGGCAATAACATAAGTGCCAGCCATGCTTCTTCCTCTCCAAGAATAAAAACAATCGGCCACGCCTGCCGGCGGGGCGATGTGCCAATTCGTGTCAGCGTGTCATCATCAGAGGAACAGGCGTCTGCTCGAGCATCGAGCGCGTCGTCCCTCCGAAGAGCCACTCACGCATCCGCGAATGCCCGTAAGCACCCATGACAATCAGCTCGGCACCGATATCGATCGCATGCTGACGCAGCACGTCTGCGACAGCGCGGCCGCCGCTGGGCAGAACATCGACTGAGACCCGGATTCCATGTCGTGCGAGGAAGGTTGCAACATCGGCTCCGGGCTCTTCGCCGTTGCTGCCGATCGTGGCGGATGGATCGACCATGGCAACACACACGTTATCGGCCGCAGTCAGTTGCTCCATCGCAGCACGAACAGTCAGACTTGCTTCGTTGCGGGAGTCCCAGCCGATCAGCACTGTTTTTGGGCGAAGAGAGGCTGGATATCCTTTGGGCACGAGCAGGATCGGCGCCGGCGACTGAAACAGGGCTCCGTTCAAAATTTCCTGCCGCATATCGTCCTGGGTAAGAAAGCCACCGCCGATCAGTGTCAGGTCTACATAGCGCGCCAGTTGTCCGATTTCATTCTCCGCCCATCCGTATTCCGTAAAGAGCCTGCCCACCTCGAACGAAATATCGTCCGCCTGCAATATGGTTTTGGTGGCCGCGACCTTTCGGCGAAGGGCTCCGGTCTGGCGCTCACGTTCCTCGAGCCAGGCTGTGGAGGTCACTTCGCCATATCCACCGATTGGTGGAGCAGCAAGTGCTGTCACCAGCACCGACAGGTGGGCTTTCGACGCCCGGCACAATTCGATTGCAGAGTGCAGATCGTCATCGTTTTGATTGACGCCGATGATACTCAAAATGGTCTTGGCTTGCATGGTCACACCTCTTGTTTGAACTTGTTCGATTGGTGTGAGTTTAGGCACCACGGCGTGCTGCACCTTGATCTTGGTCAAGACGACGGATCGAAGATCGATCGCCAGCGTTACACAGCTTGATATGGGTCAATGCGAAAGGCGGAGGCCCGCCTTAGAAGCGATGGCAGTGTTCAAGCTCTGCGGGTTGGGCGGAAGCTCGGCGCAACATTCCATCGCAGCCGACTGTCTCGGCTCATCGTTGGGAAGCTGATTTCCAAACCGAAGGAACCATCATGACGGATGCCAAGTTGCTGCTCACATTCAATGCAGGCTCGTCAACGCTCAAGATCGGTTTATTCCAGTGTGATATGAACGGTGCGCGTCGCATCGGCAAGGGCTTGGTCGACTTCAGCAGGCGCCCATTGTCGCTTCACCTGACAGAAGGACCAGCAGTCTTCGACACCTCCCTACACGCCGAAGGTGGAGAAGATCTGCGCAATGTCATCGCCGAAACATTCGAAGCACTCGGCAGGCATTTCGACATGGATGCAGTGCGTGCCGTCGGCCATCGCGTCGTTCATGGCGGCGATCGGTTCACCGGCCCAGTTCGTCTCGACGGGACTAGCATCGGCGATATAGACCAACTGACCACGCTCGCGCCTTTGCATCAGCCTCAGGCGCTCCGCTTGATTCGTGCCGTGCAACATCTGCGGCCGGCGCTTGCACAGACGGCCTCCTTCGACACCGCCTTCCACGCAACCCAAAGTGACCTCGTTCGCCGATTTGCCCTGCCCCGCGCCTTGCACGAACAGGGGATCAAGCGCTACGGCTTTCATGGTCTTTCCTATGCTTTCATCGCCGCCGAACTGGGGCTACGCGCGCCGAAGATTGCGGCAGGTAAAGTGATTGTCGCGCATCTTGGCAGCGGCGCCAGCCTCTGCGCCCTCGACGGCTATGAAAGCCGTGACTGCAGCATGGGGTTTTCAACGCTCGACGGCATTCCGATGGCAACGCGCTGCGGCACCCTCGATCCCGGCGTGGTGTTGCATCTTCTGGGGCCGAAGGGCCGGACCGTGCGAAACCTCGAGGACATGCTCTATCATCGCTCCGGCCTGCTCGGTGTCTCGGGTATCAGCGGCGACACGCGCGATCTGCTGAAGGACGAGCGTCCTGAGGCGCGGGAAGCTATCGATCTCTTTACCTTGCGCATTGCCGGCGAAATCGGCCGCATGACGGCGACGCTGGGTGGCCTGGACGGCATCGTCTTCACCGCCGGGATCGGCGAGCATCAGCCGGAAATCCGCGCCGCGATCTGCGACCGCCTGCTGTGGCTGGGCCTTGCCCTCGACAGCAAGGCAAATGCAGCCAACGCAACCATCGTCAGCACATCGGCCAGTTCTGTCGCGGCGTTCATCATCGCAACGGACGAGGAGCAGATCATTGCCAATGAAGCCCTCTCAATTCTGGCGGCCGAGTGATCCAGATCAACAGCCCATCGTGTCGTTCGCAGTAATCTGACGCACAACCATATCGAATTGGAGCAACCCCATGGAAAAGCCGCCAGCCGCCACGTTTACACATCCGCTCGACGGCGCCGAGCTCGATCTCATCAACCGCTATTGGCGCGCCGCCAATTACTTATCGGTCGGCCAGATCTACCTGCTCGACAATCCGCTACTGCGCGAACCATTGAAGGTCGAGCATATCAAGCCGCGCCTTCTCGGCCATTGGGGCACGACCCCAGGACTCAACTTCATCTATGCCCATCTCAACCGGATCATCCGCAATCGCGATCTCGATATCATCTATATTTGCGGCCCTGGCCACGGCGGCCCGGGCATGGTCGCCAACACCTATCTCGAAGGCACCTATAGCGAGATTTATCCGGATATCGCCGCGGACACGGATGGCATGCGCAAACTATTCCGCCAATTTTCCTTTCCCGGCGGCATTCCGAGCCATGCGGCGCCCGAGACACCCGGATCGATCCATGAGGGCGGCGAACTCGGCTATGCATTGGTGCATGCCTATGGCGCCGTCTTCGACAATCCCGATCTGATCGCCGCCTGTGTCGTCGGTGACGGCGAAGCCGAAACCGGCCCGCTTGCCGCCAGCTGGCATTCCAACAAGTTTCTCAACCCGGCCCGCGACGGCGCGGTGCTGCCGATCCTGCATCTCAATGGCTACAAGATCGCCAATCCGACCATCCTTGGCCGCGACACCGACGAGGACCTGCGTCATCTCTTCATCGGCTACGGCTACGAGCCGTTCTTCGTCGAAGGTTCTGACCCGCACCAGATGCATCAGGCGATGGCTGCGACCTTCGAGCAGGTCTTCGACCGCATCCGCGCCATCCAGGCCGAAGCCCGCACCGGCGCACCGGGCAATTTCTGCCCGCGCTGGCCGATGATCGTGCTCAGAAGCCCGAAAGGCTGGACGGGGCCGAAGGAAGTCGACGGCAAGAAAGTCGAAGGTTTCTGGCGGGCGCATCAGGTGCCGGTTTCCAATTGTCGCGAGGACGCCAGCCATCGAAAAATCCTGGAAGACTGGATGCGCAGCTATGATCCGAAGGATCTTTTCGATGCCGACGGGCGTTTGAATGAGGAATTATCTGCGCTGGCACCGGCAGGCGAACGCCGCATGGGTGCCAATCCTCATGCCAATGGCGGTCTGCTACGCCGTGAACTCGTTGTGCCCGATATCCGCGACTATGCGGTTGCCGTCGAGGAGCGGGGCAGAACAATGGCGCAGTCAACCGAGATCCTTGGCCATTATCTGCGCGACATCCTCACCCTCAATGCTGATCGCGCCAATTTCCGCATCTTTGGTCCAGACGAGACGGAATCCAACCGCCTTGGCAGCGTCTTCGAAGTAACGAACCGCGTGTGGATGGAGGAGATAAAGCCCTATGACGTCAGTCTTGCCCGCGATGGCCGGGTCATGGAAGTACTCAGCGAGCATCTATGCCAAGGATGGCTGGAAGGTTATCTGCTGACCGGGCGTCATGGTCTGTTCTCCTGCTATGAAGCTTTCATCCATATTATCGATTCCATGTTCAATCAGCACGCCAAATGGCTGAAAGTGTCGCGCGAGCTGCCATGGCGCAAGCCGGTTTCCTCGCTGAACTATCTGCTGACCTCGCATGTCTGGCGACAGGACCATAATGGCTTCAGCCATCAGGATCCCGGGTTCATCGATGTTGTTGCCAACAAAAGAGCTGACACCGTGCGCATCTACCTGCCGCCGGATGCCAATACGCTGCTATGGACAGGCGACCATTGCCTGAAGACCTATGACCGCATCAACGTGATTGTCGCCGGCAAACAACCGGAGCTGCAATGGCTGTCGATGGATGAAGCAGTCAAGCATTGCGAAGCCGGTATCGGCATTTGGAATTGGGCCTGCAACGAACAAAGTGCAGTTGAACCGGATGTCGTCATGGCCTGCGCCGGCGATGTCCCTACCATGGAGACGCTCGCTGCTGTCGATCTTCTCCGCCAGAATATTCCGGAACTATCGATCCGCGTGGTCAACGTTGTCGACCTGATGGCGCTGCAATCGAAGGAGCAACATCCGCATGGTCTCGCCGACGAGATCTTCGACAGCGTGTTCACACCGGACAGGCCGGTGATCTTCGCCTATCATGGCTATCCCTACTTGATCCACCGCCTCACCTACCGGCGCACCAACCACCGCAACTTCCATGTCCGCGGCTTCATCGAGGAAGGAACGACGACGACCCCCTTCGACATGACCGTTCTCAACGAGCTCGATCGCTACCATCTTGCCATCGAAGCAATCGAGCGCGTACCGGGTCTCAAGGAAAAGGCACAGGATGTGATCAAGCTTTTCCGCGACAAGCTCGAAGAACACGGTCGCTACATTCGCCAATACGGTGAGGACATGCCGGAAATCAGCAATTGGAAATGGCCCTATAACGCCGATGGGGATCGTTTGTCCTGAAGTGATGCACTATCAAGGGACCGGCTGAGGTGGTCGGTTCCTTGAGGAGTGTGGGGCGATATAAAAGCCTGCCCTTTTTTGCGTGCGGCAACGATCGTGATAAGGATCTGATGTCATCGCAACAGACCGGTGGAGAACCCGAAACGGAGGTCGATTTCAGCGGTCGGCAGGTCTTTTGGGGGGTGCTTGCCAACCCGACCGCCTCGTCGATGATCTTGTCCTGGCGCAATTGTCAAGCGCGAGTGATCCAACCGTTCAGCGCGGCTGGTGGCGTTACGGTAAGCTCGAGCCGATCCTGATCCAACTCGAATATTCCATGGACTCATCAGAATTGCGGTACCGATGGCACCGCAATTCTGAAAGCGGTCTGCAGATCAGAATGCCGCATCGATGTCGACGACACCGATCAGCTTGTGATTGACGAACTCCTTGATGCCCAGACCCAGCAATTCTCGGCCATAACCGGAACGGCGTATGCCACCGAACGGCAGGTCAGCCTTGACCATCGTCGGATGGTTGACGAACACCATGCCGGTCGAAATCTTCTTGGCCACTTCCACGCCATGCTTAGGGTCGGACGTGAAGACTGAACCGCCCAGGCCGAATGGCGAATCGTTGGCGATGCGCACGGCATCATCTTCGTCCTTGGCACGGAACAGCATCGAGACCGGGCCAAAGAATTCCCAGTAGCGGGCCGGATTGTCCTCGGCGATTCCAGTTAATATCGTCGGCTGAACGAAAGCGCCCTGGTTTGGAACCTTGGGACCCACCTCTATTGCCTTGGCACCGTGGCCGATCGCCAGCCGGATCTTGTCCTTGATCTCATCGGCTGCGGCCTGCGAGGACAACGGAGCCAGAGTGGTCGCGGGGTCGAAAGGATCGCCCGCGCGCAACCCGGCCACGCCAGCCGTATAACGCTCGAGGAACTGATCGTAGACTTTGTCCACAATGATCATTCGCTTGGAGGAGACACAGACCTGACCGCCGTTCCAGTGACGACCGAAGACTGCCCACTTCGCCGTCTTTTCGAGATCGGCGTCAGCCAGCACCACGAAGGCGTCGGCGCCGCCGAGTTCCATTGTGGACTTCTTCAGAGCCTTGCCCGCCTGGGCCGCAATGATCGCCCCGGCGTTCTCAGACCCGGTGAGTGCGACGCCATGAACGCGCGGATCGTTGAGAATGAGCTCGACTTGCGAGCGCGTCGCATAGAGGTTCTTGAAAGCCCCATTCGGCAGGCCGGCCTCATGCATCAGTTTCTCGAAGGCGGCGGCACTCTGGGGAACATTAGACGCGTGCTTGAGCAGCATCGTGTTGCCGGCCGACAATTGCGGCGCGATGATGCGGGCGATCTGATAATAGGGGAAATTCCACGGCTCAATCGCAAGCAGCACGCCCAGGGGGTCATGCACGATCATTGCTTCTCCTTCGGCGGGATCGGCCACCGCCAATTTCTGCGGCGCGAGCAACTTTTCAGCATTTCCGGCGTAATATTCGAAGATCTTGGCCGATAGTTCGACTTCCGCTCTAGCCTCTGAAAAGAGCTTGCCCACCTCGATCGTAAGCAATTTGGCGTAAGCGTCGATGTCTTTGCGCAGGATGTGCACTGCGCTTTGCATCACCTTGGCGCGCTCG
This sequence comes from Martinezella rhizogenes, assembly GCF_000799715.1. GTDB lineage: Bacteria > Pseudomonadota > Alphaproteobacteria > Rhizobiales > Rhizobiaceae > Rhizobium > Rhizobium rhizogenes_C. The sequence continues at coordinate 104,920 of NZ_JUHG01000015.1, read as the reverse complement.
GCGAATGCGGTTTCCTTCCAGGTTAGGAACGTCGCGTGGGCGCTCTCGATGGCCAGCTTGACGTCGGCGTCGGTGGCGTTCGGAAAAGTCTTCAGCACTTCGCCGGTATAAGGGTTTGTTGTCGTGTATGACATGACGGCTTCCTTGCTCGTTGCACGAGGCCCCAGGAACTCAAATACGATCTACCAGGCCTATTCGAACGAGGCTGTCATCGGACTGAATATCGAGCCTTGATCTATGTCATGGTCGGCATCGCCGTTACGCCTAGTCTTACCTCATCAATATTGAAACGGATGAAGGAGACGGATCATGATTGCAAAGACGATGATGGCGGCAGTCGTGCGCCAGTTTGGTGAGCCGCTTGTGATTGAGAACGTGCCGGTGCCGGTTCCCGGACCGGGCGAACTTCTCGTCAAGGTCATTGCCTGTGGTGTTTGCCATACAGATCTCCACGCCGCGGACGGAGACTGGCCTGTAAAACCGTCACCACCGTTCATTCCTGGTCATGAAGTAGCCGGCGTCGTCGCGGCGCTTGGTCCAGGCGTTCCGGATTTCAAGGAGGGCGATGCGGTGGGTGTCGCCTGGCTGCATGACGCCTGCATGCGGTGCGAATATTGTGAAACAGGCTGGGAGACCTTGTGCGAGCACCAGCATGATACCGGCTACAGTTGCGACGGCGGCTTTGCCGAATATGTCATCGCCTCGGCAGCCTTCACGGCAAGGCTTCCGGCTAACGTTGATTTTGCGCAGATCGCACCGATCCTCTGCGCCGGCGTCACCACCTACAAAGGACTGAAGGAAACCGAGGCCCGTCCGGGCGAATGGGTGGCAATTTCCGGCATCGGTGGCCTCGGCCACGTGGCAATCCAATATGCCAAGGCGATGGGCCTTAAGATCGTGGCACTCGATGTCGCACCGGAGAAGCTCGCTCTGGCGCGCGAGACTGGTGCCGATGTTGTGATCGATGCCCGGTCGCCGGACGCAGTCGCTGATGTCCTCAAGGTAACGGGCGGCGGCGCCCATGGCATTCTGGTAACAGCCGTTTCGCCCCCCGCCTTCTCACAGGCACTCCAAATGGTGCGCCGCAAAGGCACGGTCGCCCTTGTCGGCTTGCCGCCAGGAGAATTCCCGACCCCGATCTTCGACGTCGTATTGAAGCGCATCACCCTGCGCGGCTCGATTGTCGGCACGCGTCGCGATCTCGACGAGGCCATTGCCTTTGCAGCCGACGGCAAGGTTAAGGCGGAGATCACCAAAGCGCCGTTGAGCGACATCAACGAAATCTTTGCCAAACTCAAGGCCGGCAAGGTTGAGGGACGGATGGTCTTGGACCTTTCCATGCCAAGGCAAAGGGCGGCCAGCAAACTAACGGTGGCATGATGGGCTTTAACTGCACGACGACTTCGTGTGACAGGCTACTCACTAAAATGCCACCAAGCGAGCCATGGCCCTCCATGAGAAGAGGATAGCCCTAGCCGTTTGAAACACAGCGGGTCCATTACGCGATCCAGGCGATCGAACTCGCTTTGTCTGTCCGTCAGACTAGCGCGTTCAGAGGCATTGTCATCAATGCCGCAGTTTGGCTATCCGAGGTGAGAGAAGAATCCCGCCTCCCTGAATAAAGCCGGAAAACTCTAGCCTCCGCTGGTCCAGAAACCTGGGGCGGTTCACGGTTAGCTCCCCCATACGTACCGACAGCGTTTACTTGAGAAAGGTCGGACCTTCTGTAAGCGTTAGATATCACGGAACGCATCTCGGAAAGCGGCATCTGCGTCGGCTTGCGATCCTCGTCCCAATGCATCCTGCACCTTGGTGAACCGCCCGCGATAGATGAATGTCGTTGTCGCCATCGCAAGGTCCAGGTCGTCCTTCGCTCCCGCCAGATCACCTTGTCGCGTCTTCAGCCAAGCTCGAATCGCCAATGCATCGGGAGTTTGGGGGGCTTTTGCCAGCACCTCCGAAATATCCTGCTGCGCCTCGGCGTGAAGTCCCAAAGCCATTTCGATTTGCGCCCGGAGGATCAAATCTATGCGCCGCGATGCCTCAGGATCCAACACCTTGACGCTCTTCTGCTCCTCTAGCGACTTGTTTATGTCAGCCAGGGCTAGATCCTGTTTGTCGGCTCTGTGATAGGCCTGCGCCCTGAACAGATAACTGCCGATATCTTTGGGATCTGCCTCGATCAATTTGCTGAAATCCGCAGCCGCGAGGTCATACTGCTTTGTCCCCATGTAAAGTCTGGCGCGTTGATCTCTTGCCAATGTACTCTCGGCGACATCCAGCAAATCCGTGCAGATCTTAATCGCATTCAACTGGGATTCTTGGCTCAAGTTCACCGCGGCAAGACTGCAGTCCATGTCCGAGGGAATATGTTTGTTGAGAAGGACTCCGAGCGCTTCTCGGGCTTCCGTTGCGCTCGGGGCGGCGGAAATCGCTGCGACAAAATCCTGTTTCGCCCTCTCCTCGTCGCCCATCTCAACATATATGCTGCCGCGCTTCGTCAGGGCATTGTTAAGATCGAAGTTCCTGTCTTTGCCGTCGGCTGCACCTAATTCCACCGCGCGATCAGCAAGTGCCAGTGCCTGTTGAAGTTGATGGCGTGCCAAATAGATCTCAGCCATCATCGTAAGGACGGAAGCTTGCGGCGGCGCGATTGCGAGAAATTTGTTGCCATCCTTCAGGGCAAGATCGTCCTTGCCAAGACTTTTGTAAACGCTGCTCCTTTGGAGATAGACGAGGGGATCTTCGGGACTGAGGGGAGCATGAGGATTTGTGGGGTGGTCATGCGGCGCGAGCGGTTTCTCTGTACTCGTGATTGTCGTTCGACATACCGGGATACCACTTCCGAAAGGTCGAACGAAGGGAGCCATCAAGCGTCTGCGTGCGGGTTTGCAGCAGAAGATGAGCGCCGACTTTGCTCCATTGCATTTGCTGCTTCTTGGCGAAACGCTTGGATATGACGGCATTGACGGTTGCCTCGACGAAAGCAGAAGAGATGCGTTCACCGGACCGATAACGCTCGCCGTAGTTGATCAGGCTTGCATTGTTGGAGGCGATGTAGGACCGGAACTCGCCGATGGTGGTCAAGAACTTGCGCATGTTGGGATAGTCCGTTTCAAGAGCTTCCGCATCAAATTGCAGGTCTGCGATTTCGTCGCGCGCACGATAGCCGTTGCCATGCCAGAGATGCCATTTGATTTTGCGTACGCCCTCAAGCAGATCCTGCCCAGCCTGCTCGTCGTAGTTTTCGAGCCCTTGCGCGAACTGGCGAAGGACCGTGATGCGCATGGTGACGTGGAACCAGTCCAGGACATGCTCGCTCGCCGGTGCGATCATTTCGGCAAGCGATCGAACCTCTTCACCGCCGTCGGTGATGAAGGTGATATCCTGATTGGCCTGAACACCTTGCTTTTTGAGATGGTCGAGGATGCGGCGTTGCGGCTTGCGATCATGACCTTGGACGAAGCCGATATAGCGCGGATCACCGTCGTCGGGTAGCGAACGACCGACGATCAGTTCGAAATTCTTTTTGCGGTTATCGCGGTCTCGGATGTAGCCGCCATCCAGACCGATAACGATGCGGCCATCCGGAATAGGCAGGTTCATCCAGTCATGCGGGCTGGCATCCTGCATAAAGGACACCCGTTCTTCGGTCAGCTCCCGCTCGATACGGCGGGCCGTGCGCAACGCATGCTGCCGAACTGTCGTGGCATTGGCACCACGATCGATCGGCAGCACATCGGCCAACAGCTCCGCAGCGGCGGCGTAGGGCACAAGTGAGGCCCACCGGGTCTCCAGATAAAGGCGTTCGGGCGCGATGTGGTCGGGTATCAGTTCCCGCAGCGGTGAGATCGTTGCAGGACTGTTCGCGCCGTCAACCCGTGGCAGATAATAGCGCGGGCTCTTCAGACGTACATCGCCGAACAGGGTATGGAAGGTGACGGGATAGCTACCCTTGCTTCGCAGACGGCGACCATCCCGGTCGCGATGTTCACTGAGCCACGATTCCACCTGCGTCGCCACCATGACTTGCTGCAGTTTTGCAAGGAGGGTCTTTGCCTCGGACAACGACAAGCCAAGATCTTCGGGCCTTTTCGTCACCTTCACTAGATCGGCGACTGTCTCGGTCGCGACAATCTCGCTGTCGTCGTTCAGCATTTGCAATATAAGTCGTGCTCGCATGTCGTCTTCCCGCATCAAATTTTCCACAACAGCCGTAGTGGAGAACCTGATGTTCGCAAAACTCCGTCTCCGCACTTCGGTCGCGCCGGAAACAGCGATAGAGATCATCGGTTAGCAATCCGCAAATTCTTCAGTGAACTGGCAAGACTTCGACGGGGTCACGGCCCCGGCCGCCCGCGCAGAATGAAACATCACATCTGTTGATGCATAAGGCTGAGATGTTCACCGTGTTGCAGGCGTTCATTGGTTTTCCGGCGTTCGAAGTTTTCTCCCAGCCAGCTTGCGCGCTCCTTCAGTCTCTCCAGGGCGGCGCGCAATTCATGCCCGCGATCCGCGTCGTCCAGCATGGCAAGGGATTTCGTTTCGGTGACTTCTTGCAGAAACTGGGTCGTAATCACCAGATCGTCCGTCATCTCGTAGCCGAAGGCGTTGTCCTGTCGCCACATCCATGCTTCCGGCCCACCGCACTCCTCCGTCGGGCAGTCGCCGTCTCCTCCTGTGCATGCCGGATAGTGAGTGCCCGGTTTGGCTGGCTGACGTTCCTCCAGTCGAATTTCATGCTCCCAGGGAATGTTGAGGTCGTATTCATACAGGAATCGGATGCCTTTGCGCAGCTTCAGTTCGCCAAGAATCATGGCCGGTGATCGGGCTCCAGTTTCCCACGAGCCGTACCGTGCGGTGTGAATGATGAATTGGTAAAGGTGGATGCTTTCCCATCCCATCACGACCTGAAGGACGCCATGAAACTCGCACAACGTCATTGTCGAGGCAACCTGAACCCTGCGCCATACCATCGGGCTCACGCCCTTTAGCCAGATGCGGAATTGCAGGATGAAGGCCTGATCCTCCGAAGTTGCCGTCTGTTCAGCGGTTTTCCCTGCCGCTCGTTTTGCCCTCTTCACATCCGCCGGTCCCATCGAAATTCAATGACAGCGACATACTTCGTTCTATCCCGCCCCACAAATGCTTATGCTCCCCATCAATATCGAAGTTAAAACCTCGGGGGAAAGTATATCTTCTTCGTCCATGAAATTACTCAAAATCAGACACGCATCTTAATACTACGCAGAAAGATGTTAAATGGTTACTGCGATTAGTGTTTACATCTAAAAATTGTAGTTGTCGTCGGATTTACAAATTATACATGCTATCAACTGCGAAAAATCTGATTGTTTCTTCTCCCGATGAAATATAAGGACTTGAGCATATCAGTCAGCCACGGGACGCAAGGGCGTTGCTGTATGAATGCTGCGGTGTCAGATACTAAGCGCACGTTTTCCCTCGCCGGATGTTTTTTGGATGCTGCATAAGTACAACTCCGCCCGGCGCCCATGGGTCTCTAAGGTTGAACTTGGCGAACGACGCCTTGATGTTGCGGAATTTATAAAGTTTAGCAGGGCAATTGGTATTGATCCTTACCAGGCCGCCGGAGGCAAACAATTGTAATCAGTTCTGAACGTGCATCGAAGGAATGCTTCATCTGCATGGTGCTCACGAAGGTTGCGGTCGTAAGAGCGGATGATTGCCGCCGCTGCTCTCGAGCATGCGACTGAAGCGCTCCTCTTCAACTGGCCGGCTATAGAGGTAGCCCTGGATCTCATTACAACCACTTTCGACGAGGAACCGGGCCTGCTCCTCCGTCTCAACACCTTCGGCGATCACCTCCAAACCCAGCTTCTGGGCAAGAGAGATGATCGCCGAGGTTATGGCCATATCATCGGCGTCGTGCGGAATGTCAGCGATGAATGAGCGATCAATCTTGAGGCGCGACAATGGAAATCTTTTAAGCGCGCTGAGGCTCGAATAGCCTGTTCCAAAGTCGTCGACTGCGAACTTTACGCCCAGCTTCTCCAATTCGTGCATTCTGGCAATCGAGCCGGCGAGGTCCTTCATGATCAAACTCTCGGTGATTTCAAGCTCAAGCCATGTTGGATCGAGACCACTCGTACCGAGCGCAGTTGCGACCGTCTCGATCAGGCGCTTTTCCTGGAACTGTCTGGCGGAGACATTGACACTGATCCTGATTGGTTCAAGCCCTTTGTCCTGCCATGCCTTGGCCTGCCTGCACGCCGTCTGGAGGACCCACTCACCAATTGGTACGATTAGGCCCGTCTCTTCGGCAAGTGCAATGAAATCTCCCGGATAGACTAGACCCTCGCCCGGATGGTTCCAGCGGATTAATGCCTCAGTCGCAACGATCCTGCCCGTACGGACGTCCACCTGTGGCTGGTAGTGCAGCACAAACTCGTCACGAAGAAGCGCCTGGCGGAGTTCATCGGTCCGGGAAAGCTTCCTTCGGACGGTGGCGGTCATTTCCGAGGTGAACAAAGCGATTCCGTCGCGACCCAGCTCCTTCGCCCGATACATGGCCATATCTGCGGAAGCGAGCAGGTCTCCTGCGGTCTTGCCGTGGCTCGGATAACTGGCGACACCAATGCTACAGGTTACCCGCAGTTCGATATCGTTGAGTACGATCGGGCGTGCAACTGCTTCTCTTATCGCAGACAAACGACCCAGGCAGCTCTTGAGATCCATTTGCTCAAGAATAATCACGAACTCGTCTCCCCCGATCCTGGCGAGAGAACCCCGGTCACTGATCAGCTCGCAAATCCTGCCAGCCACGATCTTCAGCAGTTGGTCGCCAACCGAGTGACCAAGGCTGTCGTTGACGAGCTTGAAATTGTCGAGGTCAAGGAATGCCAGTGCCACTTCATTCCCCATGGAATCGGCCGTCTGCATTGCAAAGGTGAGTCTTCGATCCAGCAGAGCGCGGTTGGCCATTCCCGTGAGCGGATCGTGGTCGGCGAGAAATCCGATCCGGGCCTCGGCGCGATGACGACTGATTGCTATCCCGGCCATGTGCACAGCGATCGAAACAAATTCGGAGAAATCCGATTGATACTGCGCGCCCTCGGACGAATAGAAAGCCAGAATGCCTTCGATCTGGCCATCGGCGTCGGAAATAGCCAAACAGCGGCACTGATGGTCGAGTTCAGAGACATTCGCCTGATCAAAGGCGAGCTTGAGTGCCGTCGCGGCTGCGTCCAGATCTGTGGGAACGGTACGAATGAATGCCGCATTGGCGCGCCTGCGATACTCTTCATTCAAGGTGGGCGCGGCCGCCAGACGCAGTTCCCCCGGATCTGGCACGATCGTCAGGAATGCAGCGTGCACACCCTCCGCGAATCCAGCAATCATCCGGGCAAGTTCTCCGAGAAAATCTGGAAGAGGCATCCCGCGCGCTATCATTTCGAGCAGGCCGGACTGAGCGCGCATCCGTCGTTCTGCCGATTTCTGCGCGGTGATGTCACGGGAAGCCCCGACGATGCCGACTATTGTTCCGGACGCGTCTCTCAGCGGGACACGCGTGATCATCAGCCATCGCTCCCCATCGCCACGAAATGCCAACTCCTCCCCCCCGAAATGGGGCTGTCCTGTCTCGGCTACACGACGTTCAACATCCGTGGCGATTTGTGCTACATGGCGCGATAGGAAGTCGAAATCCGTCCGTCCAACCAAATCCTTCAGATGGGATAGCCCGTTGTTGGCGACGACCGCCTGGTTCGCAAACAGGAAGCGTCCTTCCAAGTCCTTTGCGTAGATATAATCAGGGATTTGGTTGATCATGTTTTCCAGCCAACACTGGCGCTCGGCCAAGTCAGCTTCGTGGTGAAACTCCTCCGATGTCCTGCCCAACATGGCTGCATTCGGAGCCGGCTCGACCTCGGGGAATGAGATTGGCAATTTGCCGTCCACAATGACGCCTTTAGCCACGGGAATTCCTCGGAACAGATAGGAAAGACCATTCTGCTTTTGCGAGGTTATGTTCGGGTGAACGTCAATTCATTGCGAAGACGAAACTACGGTCATGGTGAACGAGTCCCTAATGCTCTCGAGGGGTGGCGTCGCCTTAACTGATTGATGCCAATCGGGATGGCATTCGATAGTCATCAGGACACTTCAGACTGACAACACGGCACGCCACCGCTTTCCCGCCGAGATCATCGCGCATGTGGTGTAGCTATTGATGGGAATCGAACCACCAACCCGTGACCATGTCATTCGCACTTCAGGTGGTTGGTGAACTGGCTGGAATATCCGCAGATTTCCTGCAATCCGTTAACAGCCAGTTCGCTATTTCTTGCCGAGATGAAGCGCTGCGGCCATATAGGTGCCATGACGCTTGATTCGAAGATATTCGTTGGCCTTAAATCAACTCGCAAGAGGCCTGCTCCGCAAAGCGAACCCACCGGTCCCAGATGCCAATGGGACGGCTGCGAAAAGAATGGTCCGCATCGCGCCCCGGTAGGGCGGGATGCGGAGGGCCTGTATCTGTTCTTCTGTCTTGAACACGTGAAGGAATATAATAAGGGGTACAATTTCGCGGCGGATCAATCTGACAAGGACATTGCCCGCTATCAGAGGGAAGCAGCCGTAGGCGGCCGTCCGACCTGGGGGACCACCGTTAATCAGGCTCCCGAAATACCGATGCCGTCCACTATCCGTTCCGGTTCAGCACAAGCATTGAATGCCCGCAAAACCGCCGCGCAGCGCAAGGCGCAAAAGGCCGATTTGCAGATGCGCAAACTCAAGGTTCTGGAAGCCAAGGCATTTGAGACACTCGGTCTTTCACCGGATGCGACGCCGGAGGACATCAAAAGCCGCTATAAGGAAAGGCTCAAAATGCACCATCCGGATGCCAACCAAGGCGACCGCACGTCCGAGGACGAGCTTCGAGCATCGATCGAAGCGCATAAGATCCTCAAGCTGAACGGATTCTGCTGAAAGGTTTCTACCATCGGGTTACGTGCAAGCTGCAGTTCCTTGAGGGACCGGATGGCACCCGCCTGATGTCAGAGCTTGAGTGCGCCGTCGTGCAACGAACCCGGAAGACTTCGAGAAATAATGTCTCTCTGGTCGCGACCCTCACGGTGCGAAAGAACACAGACGCCTTGAGCTGTTTTGAACTTCCAATCCCGTCATTTCGTTGAACCGACTAGCTTTCCGACGACGACGGCAAATGGCTGGTCTTGAAGGGATGTGAACCGATGGCCCCGCACATTTTCAGCTACTAAAGCACTGAAAACAAGAGGTTTAAGGCGTAACGAAAAATTATGGAACTTTCACGTGAGCCTCATTATCCCGATTGGTCAGCATGGCCGACCAAAGACGGAAACCCTCGGTCATCGACGAATTGCTCTGCTCGCACCATGACACAATGCGTATCCGACAAGCGGCGATACTTTCGTGTCGGAGGAGCATAATCCGCGGGGCGTATCGGGTTCTTGATCTCATGGGAGGTGAGCGGGCGCTTATTCAAGCGCCGTTCTGGTTCGGGCAGGGGAACGGCTTCAAGGAGTCGCTTGGTGTAGGAGTGCTGTGGATTGGCAAAGATCTCTTCGCGTGATCCGATCTCCACAATCTCTCCGAGATATAGAACGGCAACGCGATGGCTGATGCGCTCAACGACAGCCATATCGTGCGAGATGAAGACATAGGAAAGTCCGAGGCTCGCTTGAAGCTCCATCATCAGGTTGATCACCTGAGCCTTGATGGAGACGTCCAATGCCGAGACGGATTCATCCGCGACGATGATCTTTGGTGCAAGCGCAAGCGCACGGGCAATACAGATGCGCTGCCGCTGGCCACCGGAGAACTGATGTGGCAGACGGCTTGCCATGGATGGCTGCAGCCCCACTTTTTCAAGCAATTCTGCCACCTTGCGCTCTGCGTCGGCTCTTGTCCCGAGGCCATGGGTGAGAAAGGGTTCGGCAATCGCCTGTCCAACCGTCCGGCGCGGGCTGAGGCTGGCAAACGGGTCCTGAAAAATCATCTGAATGTTGCGCCGTGCCGCACGCAACCGATCTGCGGACATTGTCGTGATGTCCTCGCCTAAAATATGCACGGAACCGCCCTTCGGTTCGACCAAACGCATGATCGACCGTCCGAGCGTCGACTTACCGCAGCCGGATTCGCCGACCAGCGACAGGGTTTCACCGTCCCGCAACTCGAAGGAAACATTTTCCACGGCATGAATGCGGTTCGATACCCTGCCAAAAAAGCCTGAGCGAATGTCGAACCGCGTCGTCAGGTTCTTGACTGCGAGAACGGTAGCGCCCGGGGCGCCGGCATTGTTTGCCTCGGGAGGTGAAGTCTGTGCTTCGCCCGTCTGTGGATCGATGATCAAAAAGGGTTTGGGTGCCCTTTCACCGTTCATCGAACCAAGCAATGGAACCGCATGGAGGAGCGCGCGCGTATAGGGATGCCTCGCGTTGCGGAAGATCGTCTCCGTCGTCCCGGTCTCAATTGCCTCTCCGCGAAGCATGACCACGGTGCGTTCGGCTATTTCCGCCACCACGCCCATATCATGGGTGATGAACATGACGGCCATCCGTTCTTCGTCCTGCAGCTCTTTGATAAGGCTCAGGATTTCTGCCTGGATCGTGACGTCGAGCGCGGTGGTCGGCTCATCGGCAATCAAAAGCTTTGGCCGGCAGGCGAGCGCCATCGCAATCATCGCGCGTTGGCGCATACCACCGGAGAAATTATGCGGGTAGTCGTTGAAACGCTTAGCTGCGGCCGGAATCTTGACGCGATCCAGAAGCCTGATCGCTTCGGCCTGGGCTTCAGCGCCTGTGAGAGAGCGATGAATAGTCAGCGCTTCGACAATCTGCTGTCCGATTGTGAAGACAGGATTGAGACTTGTCATTGCCTCCTGGAAGATCATCGAAATGGCGTTGCCACGTACGCGTCGCATTTCGTTCTCGGACAGAGAGAGAAGCTCTCTTCCGTTGAAGCGCACTGATCCTTCTATTCTTGCCTTTTCCTCCGACAGCAGCCGCATGATGGAAAAGGCCGTCACGCTCTTGCCTGATCCAGACTCGCCGACGATCGCGACCGTCTCGCCGGCGCGAACCTCGAATGAGACGCCCTTGACGACCTCGCTCCAGCCGTTGGCGGTCAAAAAAGACGTTCTTAGCTTCTCCACGGCAAGAACAGGCTCCGCGTCGACATTGATTCCACCATTGGATTGGAGCATATGGGCCTCCGGTACAGTCATCGTGCTCACCATTTCCTGCCTCTCAATACCCTCTGCCATCATTCGGCCGCTTCCGGATCGAGCGCGTCACGCACGGAATCCCCGATCACGTTGAATGCCAGAACCACGACGGTGATGGCCAAACCTGCGCCGATAACCGACCATGGAGAGCCGAAAACGTTGCTGAGCCCATCGCGAATGATGTTGCCCCAGCTTGCCTGCGGCGGCTGCGTTCCAATACCGAGGAAACTTAAAGCCGCCTCCAGCCGGATGGCGGATGCAATCCAGAGCGTCAGCAAAAGGACAATTGGCGCCGCGATGTTCGGCAGGATATGCCGCAGCAGAATGACCGGCGTCTTCACACCAATCGCGATCGCGGATTCGATATAGGGCTCCTGCTTGATCGAAAGTGTCGAGGCGCGAGACACCCGGGCAAATCCGGGCACGAATGCGATGGTCAGCACCCCGAGCAGATTCCAGAAGCCGCCGCCAAGGGCTGCGGAGATGATGATGGCGAGCAGAAGTTCGGGAAAGGCCATCAGCAGATCGATGAGCCGGGTAATGATGCGATCGGTGACGCCTCCGAAATAGCCGGCCATGACTCCAAGAGTTGTTCCGATCACCGCCGCAAGCGCTGGGGCGAGCAGACCAAAAGTCAGAGAATTGCGCGAGCCGTAGATCAGTCGCGAAAGGACATCCCGACCGAACTGATCGGTCCCCAACCAATATTGCCAGGAGGGATAGGCGCCGATCGCAAAATAGCTCTGCTTCAACGGATCGTAAGGTGCGACCAAAGGCGCCAAGATAGCAACCGCACAGAACAGCACAATCACAAGCGAAGCCCAGATCGTTGATGGTTTGGAGAAAATTGCGCGCCGGATAATCTCGAGATAGCTCGTCTCGAGAACGACTACAGGTGTATTGTCAGCAAGAGCCATGTTTCTTATCCCCTGATACGCGGGTCGACGAGCGTGTAGATGACGTCGACGAGGAGATTGATCAGGACGACCGATAAGGCGAAGACGACGACACCCCCCTGGATCAGCGGATAGTCGCGGGTCGCGATCGCGCTGATCAGCGTCTCGCCGATACCGGGCCGGTTAAACACCAGCTCGATCGCGACGGAACCGGAAAGCGTCGAAAGCAGACTAAGGCCAAGGCCTGTCACGACGGGCAAAAGTGCATTGCGCAATCCGTGCTTGTAGATGATGTTGCGTCTGGACACGCCCTTCGCCTTGGCGGTGCGCATATAATCTTTCGACAGGACCTCGAGCAAAGAAGTGCGCGTCAGACGGCCGAGAAAGGCGATCTTGACCATGGCGAGTGTCAGGGCCGGAAGCACCAGATGGTAGAGGCGATCGATGAACCCCTCCCCGCCTCCATTGATCGGAAACCAGCCGAGATTGAGCGAAAAGGCGATCAGAAGCAGCGCGCCCAAATAGAAGTCCGGAATGGCGTAGCCGATGAGGGAGAAGATCCGCATGCCGGAATCGGGCAAGCGATTACGCTTGACCGCGGCCATGACCCCAAATGGCAGGCCGAAGACGACGCCGATCAGCGTCGCAAAGATCGTGAGCTCGATCGTATAGGGGAGGTTCTCGGCGATGATGTCGGCCACCGGCCTATGCTGCATCAGGGACGACCCGAAATTCAGGCGGATCATGTCCCACAGGAATGAAAGATACTGCTGCCAGATCGGGGCATCGAGACCTGTCTGCGACCGGAAGAGCGCAAGTTGCTCTGGCGTTGCATAGTCGCCGAGCGCCACAAGCGCTGGATCACCGGGCAATATTCTCAAGGCTACAAAGACAAGCGTCAGGACCAGAAAGATTGTCGGTATGGCATCGAGTAGTTTGACGGAAATAATACCAGGCATGATGATCTCCGCTCAGGCTACGCGCTTGGCTTTTGCGAGCGACCAATAGGCCGGACCGGATTCGACCTTATAGCCGATATCGATGCGCGGGTTTCTCGCGACCACGTAGGAGAGTGCGATGACGCCAAGCAGCGGCAGGTCGGTGAGGACCTTCTTTTCGGCTTCCTGGATGATGGCAATGCGCTTGTCGAAGTCAGGCTCGGCCTGCGCTTTGGCGAGAAGGTCATCGATGCCGGGAATAGCGACGCCGTAATGGCTGAAGTTGCCCTGCCCCTTGCCATCGGCCTTGACTTCGGCGGACGCTGCCAACTGCGACGACAGCGTCAGTGTCGGCACCGGCGGATAGCTTGATGAGAGAAGCGGAAGCGCGTTCTTGTCCTGGCGATTGTCGGAGTGAAACGTGGTGTGATCGATGATTTTCAGATCGAGATTGATGTTGGATGCACGCAACTGCTCCTGCACCATCAGCATGATCGAGGCATAGTCTTCGCGCTGGCTGACGAAGCAGGGAATGGTGACACCACTCGGAAAGCCGGCCTCCGCCAGCAGCGCCTTCGCCTTCTCGGGGTCTGGCTTGTACTGCAGCTCCGGTGGCAGGTCCTCTATCTTGACAGAGCCCGCGAACTGCGAGGCGATGACGCCGACCATCGGGCTTGCAATGCCCTGGAAGGCGGCCGCGATCTGGGCATTGTCGATGCCGTAGCGGATCGCCTGTCGTACCTTCAGGTTATCGAGCGGCTTGCGGGTCAGATTGATGTTCAGCGTGTTGTGACTGCCTGGCGCCGTCGCGTCGAAGATCGTGGTTGGCGAACGCTGCTTCATAGCGTTGATCCAGCCGGGTGATCGCACGCCCTCGACCATGTCGACTTGGCCCGAAGCGAATGCAAGGGTCCGCGCTGTCGTATCGGCAATGAAGGTAATGCGAAGATTGGCTGTCGCCGGCGATCCATCAAAATGGTCCGGGAAGGCAACAAGATGCAGGCCATTGGTTGGGCTGAAGGATTGTAATTGGTAGGGCCCGGTGCCGACCGGATCTGTATTGAAGCCCTCGCCCTTTTCCTCAAATGCCTTTCTGGACAGGATCGACACGCTGAGCGTGGAGGCGCAGCTGCCGTTGAACAAGGGGTCGGGGTTCTTGAGCGTGAAACGAACCGTCATCGGATCGACGGCCTCGCAGGTCGCAATGTTTGCGTAGAACACTTTGTTCGAGGTCACCAGTTTCGGATCGATTTGCCGCCCGAAGGTAAAGACGACGTCGTCTGCGGTAACCTCGCCGTGGCCTTTGTGAAATTTGACGCCGTTGCGGATCTTGTAGGTCCAGGTCTTTGCGTCGTGGGAGGACTCCCAGCTTTCGGCGATACTTGGCAAAAACTCGTCCGGCTTGACGGCCCAGCGGCCTTCCGGCGGCTTGACGAGCGTGTCGTAGATCTGGTTGACCGCCCAGTTGTCGCCACCGTTGAGGCCGGTCTGCTGGGGGTTGAGACCGACCGGCGCGCGCGAGGCAAGCGCGATGGTAATCGTGTCATTATCCGCGGCTTGCGCCGGGGCGAATCCGAGGTTCGATCCAACAGCCATGGTCGCTGTCGCCAGTCCGGATTGAACCAAAAATTCTCTGCGTGAAACGCTCATATTCCCTCCTCCCAAAGGTTTTGTAGTTAGACGTCAGAACTGGACCGCGATCCTGCGGCTCTCCATTTCGGCGGTGTCAAACACCATGCCGAGGCCCGGCGCCGTCGGTAGTTCGAACCGCCCGTTCCTGGGCTCGGACGGATTGACGAACACGGACGCACCTCTTTCCCAATTGTCCGCCAGCTCGACGGGCTTGGCCAAATGCATGATGGTGCTGAGCACATGAATATTTGCGAGATGACCGACCGTTGGCTGGGTCTGATGCGGCACGAGCTCGACGCCGGCCGCCTGCGCAAGTGCTACGCATTTCATCATTCCGGTGATCCCACCCATCTTGATGATGTCGGGCTGCACCATTCTCACGCCCGCGTCGATAAGATCGCGAAGAGCCTGCAAGGTATAGGTCTGCTCGCCGGCCGAAACCGTGATGTCGAGACGCTGCGCCACCTCTCCCATGGCGCGCACATTATAGTGCTGAACCGGCTCCTCGAACCAAGTGTAGCCGAGCTCTTCCAGTGCGCGCCCGACACGCATGGCGCCGCCGACCGAATAGCCATTATTGGCATCGAAACCGAGCACGAAGTCGTCGCCGAGGAGCTTTCGCACCGCCTTCGCCTTGGCGATATCACCGAGAATATCGACGTCCTGACGGCTGCGATCGCCATCCCAGCGGATCTTGACCGCCGCCGGATTTTCCTTCGCAACACGCCGCTCGACGACGCGCACGACCTCATCGACAGTCCGGGCTGCGTTGCCACCGACGGACGAATAGCAGGTGAGGCTGGTCTTCCATGCACCGCCCAGGAGCTTGTAGACCGGCTGCTTGAACAGTTTGCCTTTCAGGTCCCAAAGCGCGATATCGAGTGCCGCAAGCGCTGCCGTCGCAATCCCCTCCGGACCAAGCTTCACACAGCGATGGAAGAGTTCGTCAAGAAGCACGCCATGATCGAGCACATCCTTGCCGATCAGGAACGGCGCCATGTCCCGAGCGATGACGACGAGTGAGGCGTAGCCGCCCTGCATCGGCGAGGCTTCTCCAAGGCCGAACTCCCCGTCTTCGGCCTCGATGCGGACGAAGGCGCTCTTTGCGCCATTTGGGCCATCACCCAGTGAAAGCTGGAATGGCTCAATTTTGGTGATCTTCAATGCGTATTCCTCCCAATTCAGATGTCACCAGGTGACGGCAATGTATTTGGTCTCCGAAAACTCCAATATTCCGTGATGAGCACCCTCTCGTCCGAGACCGCTCTGCTTGACACCTCCGAACGGAGCGGCCGGATCGGACACCAGACCACGGTTGAGCCCGACCATTCCGGCCTCAAGCTTTTCAGAAACACGCAACCCGCGTGCGAGATCGCGGGTGTAGACATAGGAGATCAGCCCGAATTCGGTGTCGTTGGCGGCCGCGATGACCTCGTCCTCCGTCTTGAAGGGCGTCAGCGCCGCGACCGGACCGAAGATTTCCTCGCCAGTAATCGCCGCTTCCGCGGATACGCCGGTGAGAACGGTGGGCGGAAAATAGAAGCCGTCGCCGTCAAGCTGCTTGCCGCCCGTCAACACCTTGGCACCGCGTCTGGTTGCGTCGGCAACAAGACCGCCGATGCGCTCAAGCGCACTTTTGTTGATGACCGGACCGCATTGGGTGGTCTTGGCATATCCTGGCCCCACGGTCATCGCGCCCATCCGTTCGGCGAGTTTGTTGGCGAAGGCCTCAATAATTCCGTCCTGGACATAGAAGCGGTTGGCGGCCGTGCAGGCCTCTCCGCCATTGCGCATCTTGGCGACCATGGCGCCTTCGATTGCCGCATCGAGATCGGCGTCGTCAAAGACGATGAAGGGCGCATTGCCGCCAAGCTCCATCGAGCAGGAGATTACCGTGTCGGCCGCCTCGTGCAGCAGCTTTCGACCCACCTCCGTCGAGCCCGTAAACGACAGTTTGCGGACACGCCGATCATGCAGCATCTGGCTGACCACGGGTCCTGATTTTTCCGTCGTAATGACGTTGACGACGCCGTCCGGAACACCCGCCTCGGCATAGAGTTCGGCAAGTGCGTAGGCGGTAAGCGGCGTTTCGGTTGCGGGTTTAAGGACGCAGGTACAGCCCGCCGCAAGTGCCGGTGCGATCTTTCGCGTCGCCATGGCCGCCGGGAAATTCCAGGGCGTCACCAGAACCGCAACACCGATCGGCTGATGCTGGACGATGATCTTGTTTGCGCCGGAGGGCGCCGTCGATATCTCGCCGTTCAGACGAACGGCCTCCTCGGAGAACCAGCGGAAGAATTCGGCCGCATAGGCGACCTCGCCATGGGCGTCACCAAGCGCCTTGCCGTTCTCAAGACTGATGAGTTCGGCAAGCATGTCCTTGCGTTCGATCATCAGCTCGAAGCAGCGACGAAGGATCTCCGATCGCTTGCGCGGCGGCGCCGCCGCCCATGCAGGCAAAGCCTTGTAGGCGGCGGCGACGGCCTCCAGCGCATCGTCGATCGACGCATCGGCGACTGCCGCAATCACGGATCCGGTCGATGGATCGATGACATCGAGCCGCTTACCGGTACTGCCGTCTCGCCACTTGCCGCCAATGAACAGCTTTGTCGGCACCGCGCCGATGTCGAAGCTGATCTGGGAGGTGATCTTCTGGATAATGCTCATACGGTCAGCCTGCCTTTCTTGCGATTGCATCGGCTCTGAGACTTTTGCGGTCGCCACTGAAGGCGACATCGACGAGGATCGCCATGGACGCAGGGTCGAGAGGCCGAGGGTTGTTCTTGATGAGCCGCACACTGCCCATGGCCTGTTCGACCACCTGGGGCAGTTGAGCCTTCACAATGCCGAGATCGGCGATCGTCTTTGGAATGCCGATCGAGGCAAAAAGGCTTGCTACCGCGTCAATCGTTGCGTCTGCACGCTGCTGTGCGGACCTATCCGCAAAAACGAGCCCCATGGCCTGGCCGATCTCGCCGATCTCGGCCTCGCAGTGATTACGGTTGAATTCCATGACATAGGGCATCATGACGGCGACGCCCGCACCGTGGGCGGTATGCGTCATCGCGCCCACCGGATATTGGACGGCGTGTGCCGCAGCCGTTCCTGCCGTGCCGAAGGCGAGACCGGCGGCGGTAGCGCCAAGCATCAACCTTTCCCTGGCCTCGAAATCATCGCCCTTGTCATAGGCACGCTTCAGACTTGCCGCGATATGGGAAATGGCCAGGAGTGCATAGTGATCGCTGAGCGTATTTTTTCCGAGAAAGACATGCTCGTGCACGATGCTGCCCGTTGGCTGACGGCGAATGGTCGTGAATGCTTCTATCGCATGTGTGAGGGCATCGGCGCCGGACACGGCCGTCAGGCCCGGCGGGCAGGAATAGGTCAATTCGGGATCGCATATGGCCGTGTGGCTGATCAGATGCGGGCTTGCGATGCCGACTTTTACGGCCCGATCCGGGTCGGTGATGACTGCAACAGGCGTCACCTCGGATCCGGTGCCGGCCGTGGTCGGAACAAGAACAAGCGGTAGAACGGGGCCGGGAACCTTGAACTCACCATAATAATCCGAGGCACGACCGCCATGGGTGAGCAGAAGCGCTGTCACCTTTGCCGCATCGAGGCAACTGCCACCGCCGATGCCGATCACGAGATCGGCTCCAAAGGCCGCCCCAGCCTCAATGGCGCGGGAAATGCAATCCAGCGGCAATTCGGCGATCGTCTCGTCGAAGACCTTGGTTTCGATGCCCACCGTTCTCAGGCCATCGATGATCTCGCGAAAATCGCCGTCTCCGCTCAGTCGCGCATCGGTCACCACCAATGCCCTGCGCCCGAGAGTGGCCGCGTAACCGGAAAGCGCCCGGCGCTGTCCCGCTCCGAAAACGAGATTGCGTGGCGTACGCAAGGCTCCAAACAGTGACAAGATCTTCTTCCTCCCCTGATGTGACTAGGCTGCTGTTTCAGAAGAGGCGAGCGCCTGCAGGCGAACCCAAACCTCGTCGGATATTGGAACGCCCTCCTTCAATCGCCTGGCGCGGCAGGCTCTTCCCCGTTCGCCGGGGATCAGGACATTCGAAAAGCCGGCGGCCGGCGGCAGGCTGCGGATCTCCTCCAGATAAGCCTGTAGGTCACGTCTCGGCCCATCGATGACAATAAACAAGTCGCCCTTGTTGCAGACATTCGTGTCATCCAGCGTTCCGCGAACCTCTGTCCCGAGTGCCGCGCCTGAAAGGCTGCTGACGATGAGTTCGAACGCAAGGCCCAGCGCGTAACCCTTTGCCTGACCGAAAGGTGCGATCGCGCCCATTTTAGCAGCGTCGGGATCGGTTGTCGGATTTCCGTCCGCGTCAAGTGCCCAGTCGGGCGGAATTGGCTGGCCGCGCCCAGCGTAGTCGTGAATTTCCCCCATCGAAACCAGGCTCGTCGCCGTATCCATCATGAATGGCGCGGCACCTGTTGGAACCGCAATGGCGATGGGATTGGTTCCGAGCATCGCCTTGCGCGCGCCCCACGGATGCACGAGCGCCTCGCTGGTCGACAGCGCAATGATCGTAAATCCCTCCGCGGCGATCCGCTCCGCATACCAACCAAGCATCCCGATGTGATTGGAATTGCGGATCGCTGCCAGCGCAATCCCGTTTTCCCGCGCCCTCGCCTTCAACGCATCCAGCGCCGAGCAGGCGACAACGGGGCCGAGACCGCGTTGTCCGTCGACCGCAAGAAAGCCAGTCCCGCGCCAGTTGTGGCTGCCCTTCGCCTCCGGATCGACAACACCGTTCTTGATGCGACGAATGATGCGATCCAGTCGCAGCAACCCGTGCGAAGGCACGCTCCGCAGCTCAGCTTCCATCAGGAGGTCCACCTGCAAGACGCGATGGTCGGGCCGAACGCCCGCATGCTCCAGAGCGTGTTCCGCCAGCCTTCTCAGCCTCGATGCTTCAACGAGTGGCATAATATCAAATCCGATCGGATATATGATTGCTGTGCGGCCACTATGCTGCTAAGAAATGGGGGCGTCAAGGAGCGAATCTAGAAATGACAAAAGACTCGAAAAACCGGGGCTTCGGAGAAACGGCTATATTGCGGCGCCCGCAGCGGCTCGGAGACGAGGTCTACAATGTGATCTACGCGCAGCTCATGTCGCTGAAGATCCCGCCCGGCGGCAGGATAGCTGTCGACAATCTCGTGCGGGAACTTGGCGTCTCGCAGACACCGATCCGCGAGGCGATGTCCCGCCTTGAGGCGCAGGGACTGGTGAACAAAACCCACCTGATAGGCTATAGTGCCGCACCGCAGCTGGACAAGCCGAAGCTGCAGCAGCACTACGAGATTCGTCTGCTTTTAGAGCCATTTGCCGCGGCACGAGCAGCCGAACTGATGTCAGATGACGCCGTGGCCGAGCTTGAGGCCATAGATGCCGAGATGCGATCGATAAGGCACGAAGATTCAAGGCTGGCCTATGGTGAGTTCGCGCAAAGCGACGGACGGTTTCATGACCTGATAGCCCTTGGAAGCGGCAACGCGCTCGTCCATGAAACGCTTGCGCGCCTGCACATCCATGTCCATCTCTTCCGCCTGTATTTCCATGCACGCGCAACCAGCGACGCAAACAACGAACACGCCTTCATCATAGCTGCTATCAAAAACAGGGATCCGGTCGCCGCCGAAAACGCGATGCGCGACCATATCGAACGATCCAGGATGCGCTTCATGGCGATTTTTCAGGCTTGAAATGCTGGTCGCCAATCCGCGTTGGTGAAACCGCAACAATTCGATTTGCCTTTTTCCGCGCCAGACTGCGAACAACTACGGTTACGATTTGAGTGCCGTCCAGCTACTCTTCCAACGAGGCAAGGAAGTTGGCGACGATGGGGGAGCGGACTGCGGCCGGCCATATCAGGTTCATTTCCATCGGGGGAATTGCTCCGGCGACCTTGACAAATTTAATGCCTGGGAAGGCCAATCGGCCGATCGGCTCGGGAACGAATGCGACGGCAAGGCCTGATGCCACATAGGTCATCAGCGACATGATGTGACTACTTTGACGAACATGTTCGGACACGAGATCCGGAACAGCCGCCATGACGCTGGAAATGTCCAGGTGCGCTCCCGCCTCCGCATATACAGCCAGGCTCTCGGCAGATATGTCTTCGACGGACACAGATTGCAACGACGTGAATCGATGGTCTCCGGAGACGGCCAAAAGCCATGGCCAGGTGCCAATACGTTTTACGGCAATGTCATTATATTCGATGACCTTCGTTGCCGCCGCGTAACCCACGTCCAACTCGTCAAGTCGCAGTGCTGC
This sequence comes from Martinezella rhizogenes, assembly GCF_000799715.1. Taxonomy (GTDB): domain Bacteria; phylum Pseudomonadota; class Alphaproteobacteria; order Rhizobiales; family Rhizobiaceae; genus Rhizobium; species Rhizobium rhizogenes_C. The sequence continues at coordinate 83,905 of NZ_JUHG01000015.1, read as the reverse complement.
GATGACCTCACTGCTGGCCATCTCTTCGAGGCTGATGGCAACGTCTGGCCAGCTCGCCTGAAACCTGCGTATCGACGACTGCATAATACCTGCAACGGCGGCATTTGCCCCGTAGCCTATCCGAAGTCGTCCGACCGCACCCCGCGCCACGTCCCTTGTTGTGCGCACTGCGGTATCTACCTGAGACAGCGTCAGGTAACTTTCTTTCAAAAACTGACGTCCCGCCTCGGTCAACTCAACGCGCCGCTTGGTGCGGGCAAGCAGTTGCGCGCCTAGGATTTCCTCAAGGGCCTTGATCTGTGCCGTCAACGCCGGTTGCACAATATGTAGCCGGTCTGCCGCCCGGCTGAAATGGAGTTCCTCTGCAAGCACGGTGAAATACCGGAAATGCCTGAGCTCGATCGCCGTGCGCCGACTGTTTGCTACATCCATCTGATCATTTCCACTGATTAATAACGAAGCAAAAGCTATTGGCAATGATAGACGAGGTTATGCAATTTGTCGCTCGAAAGGACGACACAAATGCTTCACCAGACGCCACCACTCCCGCTCCAACACGCAGTTCAAACCGACAATGAAAAGCAATCCTCAGCGCGGACGCGGGGCTACAGCAAGCTCTTCGTTCCCATGGCGGTCGTCGGTGTCGTTGGTGTGCTGGTCGCGATCAGTTCGGCGCGTTGGGATCTCTGGCAAGCGGGTGCGAACGTGCAGACCACGGACAACGCCTATATCAGAGCCGAGCTTAGCCGTCTGAGCGCTCGTGTGGCAGGCAACGTCAGTAGAGTGGCTGTCGATGATTTTGATAGGGTGAAGAAGGGCCAGTTGCTGGTTGAGATTGAGCCGGCGGATTATCGCGCCAAGCAGATGCAAGCCCGGGCTGCACTCGATTATGCCGTCGCGCAGTTGGTGAACCTTGCAAACCAAAAAGAGCTTCAAAGGGCCGCTATAAGGCAAGCAGAAGCCCAAAAGACGGTCGCCGACGAAAATGCCGCACTCGCCAAGCAGGAGGCGGATCGGCAGGCCGCCCTGCTGAGATCGGGTAGCGGCACCCAACAAAAGAACGATCAGGCTCAGACCCAGGCAAGATCGACCACTGCAACAGCCGAGGCGGCTGATGCAGCCGTTAACTCGGCCAAAGCTCAATTGGAGGTTATCACGGGTCAAGAGCCGCAACTCGTGGCGAACGTTGATTCGGCAAAGGCGCAGTTGCAGACCGCAGACTTGTCCGTAGACTACACCAAAATTACGGCTCCGTTCGACGGCGTGGTCAGCGAACGGCAGGTTCATGTGGGCGACTATGTCACCGTTGGATCCAATGCCATCACCATCATTCCCCTGCCCCAAGTCTATGTCATCGCCAATTTCAAGGAAACGCAGCTTTCGAGGATGAAAGAGCAGCAACCGGTGACGTTGACCGTCGACGCTCTTCCGGATCAGACGTTCAAGGGCCGGCTCAGCCGCCTCTCCCCAGGTGCAGGATCACAATTCGCGCTGCTTCCGGCGGACAACGCGACGGGGAATTTTACCAAAGTCGTGCAGCGCGTGCCGGTTCGGATTGATTTCGACAAAAACATCGACCTTGGGCAATTGCGCCCCGGCATGTCTGCCGTCGTTTCCGTCCACGTCGCGGGAGAATGACCGATGCGCAATATTCTTCGGTTGCCGCCGCGAGGAACGGCGCGCCCGACGCATCACCCGATCCTGGCGGTTTGTGCCGTTCTCCTTGGCCCATTTATTGTCGGCTTCCATAGCCGCCTTTTCGGGATCGGATTGGTCGATCTTAGAGCTGCCTTTGGATTGGGTGTCGATGAGTCAGCTTGGCTGAACACACTCTCAACTGCACCGCAGATCGTGCTTGCCCCTTGCGTGGCATGGTTGGCCGCAACCTTCGGGGTACGGCGCGTGACGGTCATCCCCGCCCTGCTGTATGCCTTGCTGTCTCTCGCCATCCCATTCGTTCGACAGTTCGAACTTCTGGCACTTCTGCACGTAATACACGGCACGCTACTTGGTGTCTTCGTCCCGGCTACCCTGCTGATCATCTTTCGGAACCTTCCGGTCAGATGGTGGGTCTCGGCGATCGCGATCTACGCGTTCAGATCGGCATTCACGGCGAATGCCGGGACCGCCCTCTTGGATTTCTACGTTCAGCACCTGGGCTGGCAATACCTCTACTGGCAGGATGTTGCTCTTGCTCCCGTCATGGCCATTCTGGCCCTGTTTGGTGCTCCGCATGAGGAGGTCGACCAGGATCTTGTACATGATGCCGACTGGGGAGGAATGCTTTTGCTTGGTTTCGGTCTGGGGTTGCTTTTCGTCGCCATAGATCAAGGCAATCGGCTGGACTGGTTCGAAAACGGCTTTGTCACGGCGGCTATTGTCGGCGGATGTGTGCTCATAGTGGCGTTTTTCGTGAATGAGGCCGTTGTCAAAAAGCCATGGGCGAACTTCCGGGTCGTGGGTGCGCGCAACATCGCTTTGCTTCTGTCGATCGCGCTTCTGTATTTGCTCAGTGCACTTTCGAACACCAGCCTTATATCGAACTACCTCTCCACTTTGCCGCAGCTTCGTCCCGAACAGATTGGTCAAACCCTTGTTATCTGGTGCTGTATTCCCCTGTTCATGCTGACGCCCATGGCGGTTTGGGCGATGCACCGGATAGACGGTCGATGGGTCCTTCTCATCGGACTATCCTGCTTCGCGTCGGCGGCACTTTTGGGAACGGGCCTGACGGGCGACTGGAGCGGCGATAATTTTCGCACGATGTGCGTGCTTCAGGGGGCCGGCCATATTCTGACATTCCTGCCGATCATCGTCCTGACAATCGGCAATGCAAGCCCGCGCAATGCAACGGCCCTTGCCGCCTACATCCAGGTCGTTCGCCTGCTCGGCACCGAGACCGCACAGGCCCTGATGACAACATTCCTTCGCAAGCGCGAACAACTATACTCGTTTCTCATCGGATTGAACGTGGAGAAGGGCGGTGACCTCCCCGTCGCAGCGCTTTCAGGCCTGACGAGGCGCCTCGCTCCTCTTGGGCAGGCCACTGCTCAACTTCGCGGCACAGGTATTCTTGGCCAGGCCGTCCAACGGCAGGCAAATGTTTTGTCCTTCATCGATGGCTTCTGGGTTACATTCTGGGCTGCCGCAGCCGGGCTCGTTGTCCTGGCATTTGTCACAAAGGCACCGCCCGGCCCTCTCACCAAATCTCACCTGACCGTATGACGGCGTGCCGAGCGTGCGCCACGACTGGCCCTTCCGAACGAACGCCATGTCTCGCCCAAGCGGCTCGAAACCGGCTTGACCGCTTCTCAGCCAGTGCTGTTCGCTCTCCATAGAGCGGCGGCCACGGATCCTGTCCAACTATTCAATCCATCCCTCGTTCAAACAACGCTACGGCCGTTCGAGCCGCGATCGAGCAAGGCCTGATGGAACTGTCGTTCTCGCTGCCCCTGACGAAGCCCGCTTGGCACCCATTGGTCTTGTGGGGGCACAGAGCGGGATTGTCACGCTGCCGTTCGCCGATTGAATGTCGAACCGGTTCTGCGCACCGGCCATTGGAAATGGTAAGTCAGCCGCTATCACCGCCTCCGACGGGCAGGATCGTGCCCGTGAGGTAGGATGCCTCATCGGACGCCATGAACAGGATCGCCTGCGCCTGTTCTTCCAGCGTCCCATATCGCTTCATGAAGCTCGATTGCTTGGTTTGCGCGACGACCTCGGCCATCCAGCGGCGGTCGTCCTCGGATTGCTCTTGCGCGTTGCGTGGAACGCGCCGGGCGGGCGCTTCGGTGCCGCCGGGCGCGACCGCGTTCACCCGAATGCCGCGCGTGGCGTTTTCCATGGCGAGTGACACTGTGAGCGCATTTACCGCCCCCTTGGCGGCTGAATAGGGTACGCGGTTGATGCCGCGCGTGGCGATCGATGAAACATTGACGATCACCCCTTGACCGGCCGCGATCATGATCGGCAGAGCCGCGCGGCAACACCACATGGTCGGGTAAAGGGACCGTTTGATCTCCGCTGCAATCTGCTCCTCGCTGAAGGCTTCATAAGGGCGCATCCAGATCGCGCCGCCGACATTGTTGACGAGGATGTCGAGGCTGCCTGCCCGGTCATGGGCCGCGGCGATGGCCGTTTCAGCTCCGCTCCAGCTCTCAAGATCGGCCGTGATGGCGAATGCCTTGCCGCCGGAAGCCGTGATCTCGGCCGCCGCCTCATAAACCAGTTCAGACCGATCGACGAGCGCCACTTCGGCCCCTTCCCGTGCGGCGCGAATGGCGACTTCGTGACCGATGCCCTGGGCCGCGCCTGTCACCGCCATCACCTTGCCGATAAAACGCCCGCGGTTCATTGCGCGGTCTCCGACGGATTGAACTTCTCGTAGTGGAAGACGGCCGGTTTGACGCCGATCGTGTCGAAATGCCTGCGTACCGCCTCCACCATGAGCGGTGGACCGCAAAGATAGACATCGCAGTCGCCGCCATTGAGGTCATCGGCACCGAAATGGTCGGTGACAAAGCCCTTCATCGACGCGGCGCTTTCCGGGTCGGACACGCAAACGTCGAAGCTGAAGCCCGGAATGGTTTCGGTAAAGGCTCTCAATTTTTCTACTTCCACGCGGTCGACATCGCGCGTCACGCCATAGAGCAGGCGGATTGGGGGAGCGATCCTACCACCCTCGGCCAGGTGTCCGAGCATCGCGAGGAAAGGCGCGAGACCCGTGCCGCCGGCGAGGAACAGCGTCGGACGAGCAATTTCGCGCAGATAGAAGGCACCTGATGGACCCTTGATCGTCAGGTGATCACCCGGCCTGGCACGATCCGACAGATAGCCCGACATCAGGCCGCCCGGAATGTTACGAACCAGGAATTCCACCCGGCCATCAGACAGGATCGACGAGAAGGAATAGGCGCGGCTGGCTTGGGTCTCCGGGACGGAAACCTGAACATATTGCCCCGGCAGAAAGTTCAAGGCTTCGGGCTCATCGAGCGCCACGGAAAAGCCGATGGTGGTTTCGGACAATAGCCGCACCTCCGCAAGCACTGCGCCATATTCCGCCGGGCCGCTCTTGCACATGGCGGAGGTGGCCGGCACGGAAATCACGCAATCGCTCTTCGGTCGCATCTGGCAAGTCAGGACAAAGCCCTGCTCGCGCTCGTCATTGGAAAGGGCGTCCTCGATGTAATCGCCAAGCTCGAAGGAGCCTGCTTCGACTTTGCACTTGCATGTGCCGCAAACGCCATCGCGGCAGTCCATGGGAATGTTGAGCCGTGCGCGATAGGCTGCATCGACAAGCACTTCGTTGGCGCCGCAATCGAGGAAACGGGTTACGCCATCCTCGAAATTCAGGGCTATTCTCGGCATGGTTTCCCCCTCCCCGATCAGACGTGGTAAATGTCGATGACGTGGTGGATGTAGTCGTTGACGAGCACGATCTTTTTGCGCGAAATCAACATCTGACCGCCGGAGACATCCAGCGTGTAGACGTTCACGCCGTAATGCGTATCCGTCGTCTTGTAGCGAAAGTTCTGGGTCGTCCAGTTGAAGCGGATCTCGAGCTTGTCATCGCTCTGCGTCAAGATCTCGACATTCGAAATGTGGTGCAGCGTGCGCGGCTCGGGCAGGCTGGTGGCGCTGGACCGATCGGTGCGGATGCGGAAGATGCGATCCTCCAGCCCTTGTTTGCTGGGGTAATACATCAACGAGATTTCGGTCTGTGGATCTTCCGTCAGGCGGTCGTCGTCATCCCAGGCAGGCATCCAGAACTCTACATTCGGAGCATAGAGTGCGAGCCAGTTGTCCCAGTCGCGGTCGTCCAGATAGCGGGCCTCGCGATAAAGGAATTCTTCGACCTCTTGGCGTGAAATAGTCATAGTTTCTCCTCCCGCATCCTCGAGCGGGTAATTTCCCAGGCAAGCGTGGCCCTAAAGCGCACTTGCGCAATTCGTTGCTGTTGCTCAGCTCGTCGGGTCGCGCCCGATGGCTTTCTGCAAGGCCTTCTTCCAGTAACTGTGCTGGACGACAAACAGCCCCTCGTCTTCGGTCTTGGCGCCTGACAGGATCGGCTTGAGGCCGATCGCGGCCGCACCCTCGTCGGGCCCCTCAATCCAGTGCGTGGCGCCGCGGCTGAGGTCGTTCCATTGCGCATGGCGTGCCTGATAGCCGATCTGGCAGGAGCGGAACTCCTCGAGATCATCTGGTGTCGCCATGCCACTGGCGTTGAAGAAGTCCTCATATTGACGGATGCGGCGCGCCCGCGCCTGCGCGCTCTCGCCCTTGGGGGCGATGCAAAAGATCGTCACCTCGGTCTTGTCAACGGCAATCGGACGATACACGCGGATCTGCGACGAGAACTGATCCATTAGGTAGACGTTCGGATAGAGGCAGAGATTGCGTGAGCGCTCAATCATCCAATCCGCCCAAGCCTGGCCGAATTTTTCGGTCAGCTCGGCACGTCGCTCATACAGTGGACGATCCTCCGGATTGGCCCACCGTGTCCAAAGCAGAAGATGGCCATGATCGAAGGAATAGAAGCCGCCCCCCTGCTTGGCCCAGCCGCCGGCATCCATGGCGCGGGTCATGTCTTCCTTGTTGGCGGCCGCAATTGCTTCCTTGCGATGCTGGGTGGTTGCGGCATAGTTCCAGTGGACGGAAGAAACGTGATAGCCGTCGGCACCATTTTCCGTCTGCAGCTTCCAGTTTCCGTCGTAGACATAAGTTGAGCTGCCCCGCAGCACCTCGAGCCCATCTGGCGATTGATCGACTACCATGTCGATGATCTTGCTCGCCTCGCCCAGATGCTCCTCCAGGGGCAGCACGTCCGCATTCAGGCTCGCAAACAGGAAGCCGCGATAATTTTCAAAACGCGCGACTTTGGTCAGATCATGCGAACCGTTCTTATTGAATTGCTCCGGGTATCCGGCGCCATTCGGCTCCTTCGCTTTCAACAGCTTGCCCGTGTTGGAGAACGACCAGCCGTGAAAGGGGCATGTATAGGTCGACTTGTTCCCGCGCCTGTGACGGCAGACCATGGCGCCGCGATGCGAACAGGCATTCAGGAAGCAATGCAGCTCGCCGTTCTTGTCGCGCGAGATCACGATCGGCTGACGGCCGATAAAGCCGGTCAGGAAGTCGTTCGGGTTTGGGACCTGGCTCTCATGGGCGAGATAGATCCAGTTGCCCTCCCAGATATGCTTCATTTCCAGTTCGAACAGGTCTGGATCGGTAAAGATGTCCCGGCGGCAGCGATAGGTGCCAGCAATGCTGTCCTCGACAACCGAAGCTTCGAGCCTGTTTTCGACACGGGGATCGACGGTGACGTCCAGCATGGTTTCTCCCTCCTTGAAACGGGAGTGCAGGCACAGCTGCACTCCGCGGATTTTACCAAGCGGCCTCAGGCTGCCTGAGCGCGCTCGCGCTCGACAATCGTATCTGCCACTCCCTCGACGGCCGGTATCAGGACAAAGTCGAAGTCGATCGAGGCATACGGTTCCTGCACCTGGTTCTCAGCCATCAGCCTTGGGTCGTTGATGCGTGTAATCGGCGGGATCAGATCCTCGCGCGTGCCGAACGCGAAATCATCGAAGAGATAGGGATCGTCCTCGATGTTGATCTGGGTCGTCAGATGGCGGAAACCCTTCGCCTCGATGAAGAAGTGGATATGAGCCGGTCGATTGCCATGGCGACCGACAGCAAAGAGGAGCTTCTCGGTGTTGCCGCCCGGAGGGGTGGAATAGCCGCTCGGCATGATGCTGCGGAAGCGATAGCGGCCATCGTCGTCGGTAACGATGCGGCGGCGGAGGTTATACGCCGCCTGGTCAGGATCGAAATGTGAATAGTTTCCGCGAGTATCGGCATGCCACACGTCGACAATCGCGCCAGCGACCGGTCTACCCTCCTGGTCGCGAACTTGGCCCTGCATGAAAAGCGCCTCGCCCTTATCTGACCCGTCGTCAAGGCGGGCAAACCCGGCTGATTTTGGCGCTCCGGCGATATAGAGCGGACCTTCGATTGTGCGCGAGGTACCCCCGGCAAGCCCCGCGCGCCGCTCTTCTTCATCGAGTCTGAGATCGAGGAAATGTTCGAGCCCGATGCCAGGCGCAATTAGACCAAGTTCGTTGCTGCGGCCAGCAGCACCGAGATAGGCGACAGCATTCCAAACCTCGTTCATGCTGATGTCGAGATCGTCGATTGCCTGGAACAGATCCGCCAGAAGGCGGTTGACGACCTCCTTCAATCGTCGGTCGCCGCCTTCCACATCAATTCCGCTGGCGCGACGCGCCAGGTCGTGAATGACGATCCTGTCGATAAGATTCTTTGCCATGACATCCTCCTTTGGCATGGACGGCCGCCTTGCGCCGTCCGTCATCATTGGTCCTCGCCTCTCCCTGGCGGGAACATGCTTTCTCAGTCGTCGTCGTCATGGATCGACGAAGGATGCCGACAGAGCGGCACGACCTTGACATCCATGAAGGGAAACAGCGGTAAGGTTGACAAAATCTCGTGCAACTCGGCCGGCCCGCTGACATCGAAAATGCTGACATTCGCATACCGGCCGGCGATGCGCCAAAGATGGCGCCACGTGCCGGACCGCTGCAGCTCCTGCGCCCGTTCTCGCTCGGTAGCCTTGAGCTCCACCGCGACATCTGCTGGAAGATCGTGTGGCAGATTGACCGTCATCTCGACATGAAAAAGCATCGCCTCACCCCACCACACGCAAAGTCGAGGAAGGCTTGCCGTCCCTGCGAAAGCGCTCGACAGCGCTTTCGCATAGCATCACCCCGAGGCCTGGGCCGCTCGGCAGCTGCAGCTCGAAGTTGTCAAAGCGCAGCGGCTCCTCCAGTATCTCCTCGGTCAAAAGCAATGGACCGAAGAACTCCGTGCCCCATTCCAGATCCTTGACGCCCGCCATGAGATGGGACGCGGCAATCGTGCCGATCGGCCCTTCCAGCATGGTGCCACCATAGATGCTGACGCCGGCAGTCTCGGCGATCGCGATCACCTTGGCGGCGGCAAAAAGGCCTCCCGCTTGCTCGATCTTGATGGAGAAAACGTCGGCAGCCCGAGCGTTGACCGCCTCGAGTGCGCTTTCAGGCCCCACCAGGACCTCGTCCGCCATGATAGCGATCGGAGATGCGCGTGTCAGGCGGGCAAGCTCCGCGATGCCCTGCACTGGCTGTTCGACGAGCACGCAACCGACGTCAGCGAGCGCCGAGATTGCCTTGCGCGCCTCTCGCTCCCGCCAAGCCATGTTCACATCGACGCGGATGGACGCCATGTCCGGCAGTGCCTTGCGGATTGCAGCCACGTGACGAATATCCTCGTCGATCGACTTGACGCCGATCTTCAGCTTGAAGTCCTTGTGGCGACGCCGATCGATCATTGCCTGAGCCTCGTCGACGTCTTTGGCCGTGTCGCCAGAAGCAAGCGTCCAGGCGATCGGCAGGCTGTCGCGACGCCGACCTCCGAGCAATTCCGACAACGGCAGGCCGAGGCGTCGCGCATGGCAATCGAGCAAGGCGGCCTCGACCGCGCATTTTGCGAAATGATTACCCTTGACCGCCTTGGCAACGGCATCCATTGCCAATTGAACGCGCGTGGCATCCCGGCCGATCAAAAGCGGCGCGATATAGGTGTCGATCGTCAGCTTCATGCCTTCGGGACTTTCCGGACCATAGGCGAGACCGCCGATGGTTGTCCCCTCACCCAGACCCTCAACACCATCGGAACAGCGAACACGGACGATCGTCATGCTCTGCCGGCTCATGGTGACCATCGACAGGCGATGCGGCCGTATGGTGGGCAAATCGAGTATAATGGTCTCGATCGTCGAGATCCGGCTTTCCGCAGACACCGCTCTTCCTCCGCTGATTGCAGGGACGCTATCGTTCTGTTTGAAATTCGTCCAAAACTATAAAAGTTGGATTCGATACCTTGGAGGTATAATCATGGAGTTGCGGCAGTTACGCTATTTCCTCGCCGTCGCTCGTGAGCGAAACTTCTCGCGTGCAGCTGAAATCCTGCACATCGCTCAGCCGCCCCTCAGCCGACAGATCCAGCAGTTGGAGGAAGAGCTGGGCGTGTTGCTCATCGACCGTTCGAGCCGCCCCCTCTATCTCACCGAGGCGGGGCGCTTCCTCTACGAGCAGGCTGCACAGATCATCGCGCGGACCGAGCACGTGCGTGAGCAGACACGCAAGATCGGCTTATCGAAGCGCGAGCGCTACATCATTGGCTGTGTAGGCTCGACGCTCTACGGCGGCACACCGGATCTCGTCCGCCGGATGCGCGAGCGCTGGCCGGATCTGGACATCGAGATCAGGGAGATGATGTCGACCGAGCAGGTCACCGCCCTCAAGGAGAGGCAGATCGACCTTGGCTTCGGAAGGGTTCGGTTCAACGACAGGGAAGTTGAGCGCCTGACCCTGCGCGAAGAGAGATTGGTCGTCGCCTTCCCAAAGGGGCACCCGAAATCGGCGGCGAAGGATTCCATAATGCTCAGCGAATTGCAGGGTGAATCCTTGATCGTCTACCCATCGACACCCAGGCCGAGTTTCGCCGACGAAATCCTCAATTTGTTCGGTGAACTCAGTATCGGTTTCGCCCATGTCGAGGAGGTTCGCGAAATCCAGACAGCGCTCGGAATGGTCGCCGCCGGTACCGGCATCTGCGTCATTCCCGCTGCCTCCCAGCGTCAGCGCCCTGACGACGTCTGCTACCGCATGATCGCCGACGAACAGGCGACCTCACCCATTATCATGAGCTATCGCAGCAACGAGGCCAACGGCAGGATCGAGCAGATCAAACAGCTCATTCGTGAAATGTACGCAGACAATCCGCCCTGGCTTCAGTTGTCGAATGTCCGGTTGGATGCGCCCGATGAATGATGGGCCGAATGAGCGCTCCTCAGACGGACATTGATGCTGTTCCATTTAAGCAGCATCGAGGTTCTCTACCGTATGCTTGGGTTGGCGCGCCCAGATCCTGAGCGCGCCATCTTAACGGTGTCAGAACCGGTATCCCACTCCCAGCATCGCAAATGGCTGGACGTCGTTTTTAACAATTGGGCTGTCCTTCGCATCCCCCATCAGGAAACCAACACCGGTAGCACCAGTGACCAACCAGCTCTGCGTCAGCATGTAGGTTACCGATCCCTTCAGATCGACGCGCTTGATCCCCGCCTTTGCGTCGTATTGCGCCAAGCCAGAACGGGCAGATTGATCTGGGGTCACACCGAAATATGCGGCCATATATTTGTCATCTGCCCAGGTCGCGGATGCTTCGGCGGAAAAAATGAAGCGTTCATATCGATGAGAGGCTTTGGCCCCAAAGGTGCCGGTCAACCCCTCGCTGCCGCCGATCGTCTTGTCCAGTGTCGCATACACCTCGAACGGCCCTTTTTCGTAGCTGACGATCCCACCAACAACGCCGCCGGCCTCGATATCGCCCAAGCCCCGCAGGTAGTGAGAATCATCCTCTTTGCGGCCGAGATCATATCCGCCTGTCACGCCGACGCGGAAGCCGTCCCGCTCAAAAAGGTCAACGGTGACGCCCTCGACGTTGACATGGACCCTCTCCCCGAAATCGGCGGAGAAAATGGGAAAGGGCTTAATTTCAAATTTGTCCGACCCTTCATATTCCGGCATGTAGATTGCCCCGGCGCCCATCGTCACGTTCCAGTCGTGAAGCTTGCCTCGAAAACCGCCGTACTGTCCGGTATCGAATTGCTCGGAAGGGGCGATCGGCGCATCGCTTGCTCCAAGGTCCGCCGCAAGGGTGGTTAGCGGAAAGAGTACCCAGGCAGCGGCCAATGCCGTGATCTGAGCTCCAATCTTACGTGTTCTTTTGGTTTCAAAGGAGGCCGGGAGGCCTTTCGACGCCGTCGTGTGACATCCGTTTTCCTGACGATGTCGAATATTTTGGATCAGCAAATCATACTCCTAACTTTGATCGGCGAAAGAAAAGCTCATTCTTTCCTCGCAGCGGAACGGAAGGCGCAAACCTGGGAACCAGGTTGACCCATCTGTCACCAGTGGCGATTGATCCAACGAACAGGAGAATTGATACAGCTTATAGCTGTTGCGCCCCGTCTTCTGGTCCCCACCATGGTATATCCTGGCGCTGACAGTGCCGGCGAACAATTGCCGCAGCATTACAAGGCTCTTAAGACTGCTGCAAAATCTCAACGCAACGGCATTCCGCCCGCGATCACCGGCCTGCGCAATGGTCGTGCCGAGCACCGTGATGTGAAATGGGCGATGACTATAGCTTCGCTCGAGGCTGCAGCAGCTGCGGGACCACCGACACTGAGTAAGCCCGTCTTGTGGCGAATTCCGGTAGGGCGCGGGTGCCTGAGATTGCGCGCACCCGCAAAGGCGGTACTTCTACAATCGGCGTAAGCGCGCAATGGCTTGATACTGCATACTATCAGTCGCCATTTCCATGAGCTCGATGCGGTTTCCCTCCGGGTCCTTCATCCAGGACTGCCGATTGCCATCGAGGCCAACCCTTATTGCCGGCCCCTCGACCTCGTCCAGTGCGGTCGCGTCGGAGCGCCATTGGCTCATCGTCGCCCCTCGTTGCATCAGAGTGGTGACGGTGTAGTCGAGATCCGCGACCTCGAGGCACATGTGATGCATACCGCGCGCGTTAGGGGCAGCTGGCTCGTCTCCGACGCCCCATGGGAAAAGCTCGAGATATTGCCGATCGTTCAGTCTCAGATAGACGATGAAAAGCGAACCGTCGTCGCGGAGCAATCGAAACATCTCCGGCAGGCCGATGATACGAGTGTAGAAATCGAGCTCCTTCTCGATGTCGCGGACCATGAGCGTCACATGCGTATATCCCTCGAAGAGATTGCCGGCCTTAAACGAACTCAGCCTTTCGTGCGCTGTCTTCCACCGCGAAAGGAACCGGCCGAGATCAGTCGGTGCATCGTGTTCGGCGACATGGACCGCGAGGCGCGGAAGTGTGGACAGCGTCGCGAAGATTGGACGCCAATCTGACGTGCCGTGGCCAAGATCGGCCCAGCCGCCCTCCGGTGCCGTGGCAAAGTTCGGCTGGAGATCTTTGAGATGAACCGAGACAATGCGCCCCGACCATTTCGTCAGCCATGCAATCGGATCGAGTCCCGCACGCAGGATCCAGCCAATGTCGGCTTCCCAGTCCATCCCTGGCGCCTGTTCGAGAAGAATCTCCATCGGTACCGCACCGTCGCTCAGCGTCACCATTTCGAAATCGTGATTGTGCCAGGCGAAGCGCAATCCGAGCTGCCGCAGTTTGTTTTCGATCTCGTTCAGGCGGATTCCCAGCGCCTGCCAGCCGACTAAGGTGGAGGGTCGTTCATCTGGCGGCAACCAGGGCCCAATCAACGTTTGGACGCCCAGCTTGCGTGCAATCTCGACCGCTTGGTCGAAATCGCCTTCGAGCAATTGGAGGGGGACATGGGCCTGCGGCATTTTCAGGCCGCGGGCATCAAGTGCTGCACGGAAGCCCTCGGGATCTTCGAAGTTCTGGAAAAAACCCTCCACGCCGTTGAAGCCAAGATGGGCAATCTGGTCGAGCACGTTCTCCCACGGCAGAAAATCGCGGGCCGAGAAAAGCTGTACGAGAGTGTGCATGTTATCCTCAATGTGTAAGGCGGATACCCGTGGACGGATCAAAGACATGGATACTGTCTTTGGGAAAGGAGATGCCGAGGGTTTCGTTGGCGCCGATCGACAAGCGCTCACGGAAGGAGGCGTGGATCGTTTCAGACCCCAGGGACAGTGCAAGCACCGTCTCGGCCCCCGTCGGTTCATCGACGATGATGCGGCCTTTCATGCCGCCATCGGAAAGAACGATGTGCTCGGGGCGGATTCCGGCCAGAAGATCCCGTCCTTGCGCGATCGCTGCTATGCGCTCAGGCAGGTCGAAGGAAACGCCGCCTTTCGTTATGAAGCGCGTGCCTTCGGCCCGGCCCGCAAGCAGATTCATCGCGGGCGAGCCGAGAAAGCCGGCGACGAATAGGTTGGCGGGATAATCATAGAGATGAAGCGGCGCTCCGACCTGTTCAATGCGTCCACCGTTCATGACCACAATCCGATCGGCCATCGTCATTGCTTCGACTTGATCATGGGTGACGTAGATGGTCGTGGTCTTCAGTCGTTTATGAAGAGCCTTGATTTCCGTTCGCATCTGCACGCGCAGCTTGGCGTCAAGGTTCGAAAGCGGCTCGTCGAAGAGAAAAACCTGGGGGTCGCGCACGATGGCGCGCCCCATCGCCACCCGTTGTCGCTGTCCGCCGGACAGTGCCTTGGGATATCGATCAAGAAGATCGGAAAGGTTGAGGATTTCGGCCGCCGAGCGAACCTTTGCCTCGATCTCCGCCTTCGGACGGCCCGATAGCTTCAGGGAGAAGCCCATGTTTTCGGCCACGGTCTTATGCGGATAGAGCGCGTAGGATTGAAAGACCATGGCGATGTTTCGATCCTTCGGCGCGACGTCGTTGACGACCCGACCGCCAATGTCGACGGCACCACCGGAGATCGGTTCAAGCCCGGCAATCATGCGAAGGAGCGTCGATTTTCCACAGCCGGACGGGCCGACGAGGATGACGAACTCGCCATCCTGGATTTCGAGATTGACGCCGTGCATGACGCGGAAACTGCCGTATTCCTTGACGACGTCTGAGACAGTGACTGAAGCCATCTTACCCCCCGAGTTTCTGCATGATCTGCGCAAAGAGTTCCAGATCGAGACGTGCGTCGACGACATCGGTCTTGATGGTCGCGCCCTGCGTGATCGCCGCATGGAACCGCCGCCATTCCGCAACGAAACTATCTTGCCGGCTGCTATGCCCCCGAGAAACGGTCACACCATGGGGACCGTCCGCCGAAGTGACCGTCAGCGTTGCGGGTTGGTGGCGTATGTAAGGAGTGTCATAGTCGACCCGCACCATCTTTTCAGGCGTATAGACTTCAATATGTGCACCGAAACGGGCGATCCGATCGATACCGGTTTCAAACTGGCATATGAAATCCCCGTAATCGAATTGGATGGTCACGAACCAACCCTCGCGCCGAAAATGGGCAGATAGAACGGCTTTCGGCATGCCCAGCATTTCCCGCATCGCGGAGACGTCATGGGAGGACAGCCCCAAAAGCAGCTTGTAGACAAATGCGCGCGGTCCTTCGTCGGTGCCAACCATGGAACGAATGGCTCGCGCATCGGCGGCCGCGTTGGCCGCCTTGACATCCAAGGGGACATCGTCGCCCCTTATCACCTTTGATGTCGGTTCGATGAACGCGGAATTGGGGCCGATAACGTCGTGGACGCGTGCAAAATTGATGGTTCCGAGGAGTGGAGCAATCAGTTCGACAGCCTTTTCAAATGCCGCCGCGTGCCGGCGCATGTAACCAACCTGGACGATCCGATCTGTCTTGATCTGTTCTTCAGCGATGGCGTCCGCTTCAGCCAATGTCATGCACATCGGCTTTTCTATCAGCACGTGCTTTCCCGAACGCATTGCCGAAATGGCATGGGATGCATGCAGCGCATTCGGCCCGGCGACGAGAACGGCGTCGATGGTCTCGTCGCTCAGCAACGCCTCCATATCCGCATATGCCTTGGTGCCGGGTAACGAAGCAGAGAGCTGCGTTGTTACCGATGGGGACGCATCGTGCACGGCGCCGATCACGAAGTGGTCGTTGAGTTGTTTCAATGTCGGTATATGGAGGATCTGGGTGGCTTCGCCGCAGCCGATAATCCCGATATTGAGCACTGTCATGGATGTCGCCTTTCTCATCCCTTCACACCCCCTGCAATGGCGCCGTGGGTGATGTATTTCTGGACAAAAAGGAAAAGGATCAGGGTCGGAATCATGGTCAGTGTCGCCGCTGACGTCAGCCCGCCCCAATCCGTGGAGAATTGTTGAAGAAACATCTGGATGCCAACTGGAAGAGTCATCGCCTGGGTAGAGCGCAAGAATACGTTGGCGACGAAAAACTCGTTGTATGCCAGCAGGAAAGCGAAGATCGACACCGCCGCGAGCCCGGGGCCCGACAGAGGAAGGACGACCTTGAAGAAGGCGCCGAAATGGCTGCAACCATCGATCAGCGCGGCCTCTTCGAGCTCACGCGGAATCGTATCGAAATAGCTCCGGGCCATCCATGTGACAAAGGGCAGATTGAGCACCGCGTAGACGATGATGACGGAAAGCGGATGATCGATGAGGCCAAGAGGCCGAAACAACAGGAAAAGCGGGATGAGCGCGAGAATGATCGGGAACATCTGCACCGCGAACAGGCCTGTCGCGTAGATATCCATGAGCCGGTTGCGAAAGCGCGACAGGGCGTATCCGGCAAAGACCGCGCAGGTCAACGAGAAGACCGTCGAACCCGCCGCCGTTATGAGCGAGTTCTTGAGATAGGTCAGATAGGGAGTGGTCAACAGCAGTTTGCGGTAGTTGTCGAGGTTTGGATCAGGCGGGATGAAATGCTCCCGCGCCAAGATCGCCTGGGTCGGCTGGAGTGAATTCAGCATCATCAGTATGATCGGCAGGTTCACTAGGATGCCAAGCCCGCACATCAGAACCGTCAGCCCCCAGCGGTTGGTCGTTGTCTTTGCCATCAACGCTTCCCCCTCTGTAGCCAAAGAACGGCGATGAAGATCGTCATGAGGATAGCGAGCGTGACGAAGCTTACCGTGGCTCCCATGCCGACGTCGTTCCGCGCGAATGTGTATCGATAGGCGAGGACGACCAGATTCTCTGTGGCGTTGGCTGGACCACCTTGCGCCAGCAACCAGGGGGTATCAAAATCGTTGACGGTCCAGATTGTCATCAAGAGACAAAGGACGACCGATATCCCCCGGATCGCGGGCATGGTGACGTGCCAGAATGACTGCCATGAGGTTGCTCCATCGATTTCGGCGGCCTCATAGAGCGTCCGGTCGATTGTCTGGAGCGCGGCGAGAATAGAGAGGAGCATGAAAGGGAATGAGCGCCAGATCTTGATCAAGATGACCATGACGACCGCCCAGTTGCTATTCGAGAGAAAGAAGACGGGATTGCCACCGAACAGAGTGATGATCTGATTGAAAAGCGCGTGCTCATCATTCATCAACCAGCGCCACGACACGATGGCGACAAGCGACGGTACGATCCAGGGCAGTAGGAACACCACTCGCAGAGCATTCCGTCCCGGAAAGTCCTGATGCAGAAGCAGCGCCAGACCCAATCCCAGACCATAGCAGCCGATGATATTGCAAATTGCAAAGAGGAGTGAAAACCTGAGCGAATGCCAGAACGCCGGGCTCTGGGACAGTTTGACGTAGTTGTCCCAGCCGATGAAATGCCCGGGTTTCAAAAGGGAACCGTCGGTGAAACTAAACCACAGGCCCTTCGCCATCGGCCAGGCTATGACGATGAGGATGAGGATGACCGACGGCGCCAGCAGCAGCACGGTGGTTCGCAGTTCAGGCGTTGCCAGGCGTCGAACGCTTCTTCGCACGACACCGGCCGTCGCAACGGGGGCAGCAGAAAGGTAAGTGGTCATTTGGCCATGATCTCTTCGAGGTGAGCCTGTGCCGGCGCAACGGCGTCCGCGGTAGGTACCCCCTGCCAGATCTGCTGAACCATACTCATCAGGAAGCCGTCGCCGTCGATCTCGTTCAGCTCGGGGAAGGTGCCGCTGGCCGTGAATGCCATCCCCTTGGCGACCGGAAGATATTGTTCGATCACCTGCCGAACATGTGGTTCGCTGGTGAAGAACCGGTCATTCTGAAAAGACAGGCGCGCCGGCATGGGGTAGGCATGCCCTTCCGTAAACAGAGGCAACTCATGTTCCGACCACCACCTGAGGAACTTCATAGTTTCCTTCGGATGCTTGGTTTGCTTGTAGATCATGATGTTGTTGACCCACGCGATCGTCCCCTTGTCGCCGTGGGGGCCCGCTAGGGGCGGCACCACACCGATCTTTTCGGCTTGGTCCCCCGCGCTTGCTCCTATGTTAGGGTTTGAAAGGAGAAAGGCCGCCTTGCCGGCGAGAAACGCGCCGCGTGCGTCGTCGCTGGTGTAACCGGCGGATGCCGGGTTGACTGACCCATCGGCCACAAGCGCCGAAAGAAAAGAAAGGGCCTCGATGGATCTGGCAGAGGTCAGCGCCGGCTTGCGATCCCGATCGAACAAGCCACCACCATTATTGATCATCGCGGCCAGCGTCCAATGCATGCCGGACGGATCGCCGGAGGAAACCAGGCCGTATGTCCCGTTGCCGGTGACAGCCTTCGCGGCTGCGCGAAGCTCGTCCCAGGTCTTTGGTACTGGAACGCCTTTAGCCTCGAGTATATCCTTGCGGTAGTGCAAGGCGCGGATATCGATCGCCCAGGGAAGCGCGACATAGTGGCCGTCGTACCGTACCGCTTCCATTGATGCAGGATCGAAATCCGCAAGCGTGCCATCCGCCTTCATGGCGTCGACCAGTTCGTCAACCGGGTAGATCGCGTCCATCGAGAAGAACTGCGCCGCCTGGAACGCGGCTCCGGTCGAAATGTCGGGCGCAGAACCGGATGCGACGGCGGTGACATATGTCTCGTACCAACTGGTCCAAGGCACGGACCGATAGGTCACCCGGATCTCGTTTTGGCTTTTATTGAATTCGTCGACCAGGGCGGATGCCCGAACGGGATATTCCGCGGGCCCCCAGTTCTGATCCCAGAACTGGAGCTCGATGGGTGTCTGGGCTTGCGCGGCACCGACGCTTAGAAGGCACGCAACAACGGTCAGGGCCGCAAGGCCCTTTGCTCTGAAGTTCATTTGTTCTCCTCCGATTGGGCGTGCAGATACCTCCTTGCACCCCCGATGCCACGACCAACGCCTACCCATCAGTTCAGGGTAAAAAATTTCATGTGGTGACGTCACCACTCTCCTGTATGGGTCATTATTCCCATATGGTGACGTCACCACATTGCATCTCTCAATCTTTCATGCAAGTGGAAAAATCCGGAATTGGAGAAGACAAATGCAAAATGGAAAGCCGACGATGGCGGACGTGGCTCGCGTGGCCAACGTCTCACCGACGACGGCAGCACGGGTGGTCCACGGCAATGGATATGTCAGTAAAGAGAACCGCACACGGGTTCTGGCAGCGGTCGAAACGCTAAGTTATCGCCCAAACCTGCAAGCGCGTTCCTTGCGCACCCAGCGCAGCTTCACCCTCGGGCTTGTGCTGTCGTCTGCGCGCGAGAATCCATTTTTTGCCAAGTTGTCTCACGCGTTGCGGACAACGGCGAGGTCGGCAGGCTACTCCATGCTCACGGTCAACCACAGTCATTCGGCCGAAACCGAGGCGGACGGTGTGCGGCAGTTCCTGGAACATCAGGTCGAGGCGGTTGTCGCGTGTCACGTATTTAACCCCGGCAACTTTACGCCCATTGTGGAAAACGGCATCCCCATTATTCAGATCGAAAGAGAAGTTGTCCCCCAAACCCATCTCGTGACCATAAATCCGCGTCCCGGACTTCAGGAGGCATTGTCGGATCTCGTCGCCGGTGGGCATAGGCGGGTCGCCTTTCTTGGCGGCAACGACCTTGGAAACAATCGCTTGATTGCCCCGACGTTGACCGAGCGTGAGAGAGCGGAAACGTTTCTTGCGGTCGCGTCTGAAATGGGGCTCGATGTTGGCGAGTGTCCAATCCTGCTCGGAGACTACGTTCCCCCGGCAACTGACGAGCGCCTTCCTGGCTATGAACTCGCGAACCAATTGCTGGGCGCGGGAGGCGTGCTCCCGGTGACAGCGATCATTGCAGGGTCGGATATTCTTGCCGCGGGAATTCTTCAGGCGCTTTACGAGCGAGGCGTCAGAATCCCGCACGACTGCTCCTTGGTTGGCTATGACGATTCGCTTGCTCGCTTTCTAGCCCCTGCCCTCACCTCAATTGCGCAACCCTATGAATCGATAGCGCGTGCCGTCGTCGAGATTGCCACGTCACTCGACACCGACGGTCCCCTGCTTCGCAGGCAGGTAAAGACCGGGCTGGTCCGCCGCGATTCCATTGGTCCTGCTCCGGGAACAAGTTGACTTAAAAGAAACGAAAGAGCGACTTTCGATGTCCCAATCCGATGCAGTGACGGTCGAAGAGGAGGAGCAGTGGGTTGAACTCGACCAAGCTCGTATTTTCACAAAAACGTGGATGCCGGAAAATGGGAATTGCGAGGCGCCTCCAATCCTGCTGCTGCATGACTCGCTTGGGTGTGTAGCCTTGTGGCGGAGTTTCCCGTCGCGTCTTGCTTCCGCCACCGGCCGATGTGTGGTTGCATATGACCGCATTGGATTCGGGCGGTCCGACGCCCATCCGGGTAAGTTGGGACTGGCATTCATTCAAGAAGAGGCAAGGCTCGTCGTCCCGCAAGTGCTTGCTCACTTGAAGATCTCGAAATTTATCGTGTGCGGGCACAGCGTCGGTGGCGGCATGGCGATCGAGACAGCCGCCTGGCTCCAGAACAGTGTCTCCGCTGTCGTGACCATTTCTGCGCAAGCATTCGTGGAAGCAAGGACGATCGAAGGCGTGACATCAGCAGAACGGGACATGCGGTCACCTGAAATCAGGGCCAAGCTTGCCAGATCTCATGGCGACAAGGCTGAGTGGGTCGTGGATGCATGGACGAAGACCTGGCTTGCGCCCGAATTCAGAAACTGGAGCCTCGACGCCACCCTTGCCGAGATCAAGTGTCCTGTGCTCGCTATCCACGGGGACCGGGACGAATACGGCTCGTTGGAACATCCCAAACGGATTTCAGAGGATCGGGGCAGGGTACATATCATGGCGGACGTCGGACATGTGCCGCATCGAGAAGATGAGAAGCGCCTCGTAGACGTGATCAAGCGGTTCGTCAGCGAGGTCGACCAAGACTGATCGTTGTTGCGCTCAACGAAAAAGGCCGGAGCATGCTCGGCGGCTTGCGCATTACCCCGTTTGAGCCTTGTCGGGAGGCACCACCGATTTCTCCTTGCAGAACTCAATCAGCCGTCGCACAGGCATCGAATCTGGTTTGATTGCTTCCGTATCCGTCCCAATCAATGTGACCACGGCCTGTGCCTCGAATTGCCAATCAAGAATTGGAGCAGCTATCGCTACCAGCCCGGGAATAAACTTGCCTTCCACAGACGCATAGCCGAGTTCACGCGTTTTCTTCGCCAGGAGGACGATCCCTTCGGCGGTGGGAACCAGATCCGGCGCAATTGAGGGATTTTTCTTTACGCGGCGCAATTCGGCATCACGCGCCGACTTGATGGAAGCCGAGGGCGCCCATGCCAGGAAGGCACGACCGGACGCTGAGTTCAGCAATGGAAGGGTCGTGCCCAGGCCCATAGAGGTCACCGTCGGGGAGACTGCCCGTTCCCATCTGACAACCGTCGCACCGCCATTGCCCCAGACGCAAAGAAGGGCGGTCATGCCGGTATCGGCGCATAAATCAGCCAGGCCATCCGCGGCGAAATTCACAAAGTCGTGACGGCCGATAGCCGCGAGTCCCAACTGTAAGGCGCCTGGACCAAGCAGATATCTCCCGGAACGTCCGGTCTGGGCGATAAGTCCCGCCTTGAGGAAGGACGAAAGATACCGGTGGACCTTGCTCGGCGGCATCCGACATGTCCGGGCAAGCTCCGATAACGTCACAGGCTCCTGATATTCGATCACGGTATTCAACAATCTCAATGCGGCATCAAGCGACTGGATGCCAATACTCTGCCGGGCTTCGCCCTCACGTTTCGCCAACTGTTTTCACTAGCTCCTCAAGCGCCATAATTTCTGCGGCGAAAGTATCACCGTTGTTGCGCTTGAAAAGCCCCCTGATTTCCTGCGCTTGAAAAGCAAGCACGCCGTCAACGCGACCTTCGTACTCCAAAGTCACCGTTTTTCGTCCCCACTCCTTCACGGTGAGGTCAACCACGAGCGTGTCGCCGTCCACGATTGGTCGTCGAAATTGTGCTTTGGCTTCGATCAGGCCAATGCCGATGGCGTCGAGTCTTGCACACAGATCAGCGTGACCGCCTCTGGGTCGCAGCCAGTCGTGAAATGCCTTGTCCAACCATCTGAAAATATTCGGATAAAATGCGATTCCTGCGGGATCGCAATCGCCGAAGCTCACCTGGATCTGCGTCATTCCTCACTCCCAAGGTTTTCCACTATAAAAAATGAATTGCATATTTCAGAAAAGAAGCTAGCCTTATCGCAATAGATTGTCGAGCGATCCAAGGAGGAGAGATGGCGCGGCTTCGAAGCGTTGAGATACTTGGCGGCGGCCCTGCCGGCCTTTACACCGCAATCCTAATCCGTCGCCTGATGCCGGAGGTGAGGCTTCGCGTAACGGAACAAAATCCGGCTGGCGCGACCTTTGGATTCGGCGTCGTATTTTCCGATCAGGCATTGGACTTCCTGAAAGCATCGGACCCGGCATTCCACAGCCTGGTGACGCCGCAGATGGAGCGTTGGAAGAACATGACGCTCAATCTCCCAGGTGGAAGCGTCATCCTTGACGGTGTGGGTTTTGCGGCCATCGGAAGGCTTGAGCTCATCGAAATGCTCAGGCTCCACGCGCAGTCGCTTGGGATCGACACCCGTTTCTCCCATCAAGTCGGGTCGGTGGATGAACTGGACGCTGATCTCATCATCGGTGCCGACGGCTTGAACTCATTGGTTCGCCGCTCGTCGGAATCAGCGTTCGGTGTGAAGATGGACAACTTTACGAACCATTTCGCATGGTTCGGAGCCAATCGTCCGTTCACCACTCTCACCCAGACATTCGTTGAAACTGAGCTTGGGGCGTTCAATGCGCACCATTACAGGTTCTCGCCCGATCGTAGCACATTCATAGTCGAATGCGACGACGAGACCTTCCAGCGCAACGGCTTCGCAGCGAAGAGCGAAGGGGAGAGCGCACAGATCTGCGCGGATCTATTCGATCATGTTCTGGAGGGCGCCTCGCTTGTCACCAACAAATCGCTGTGGCGGCAGTTCCCGAAGTTGTGGTGCAATTCCTGGGTCGCCGGCCGCAAGGTGCTGTTGGGCGACGCAGCCCATACCGCGCATTTTTCTATCGGTTCGGGGACGCGGCTAGCACTCGAGGATGCGATCGCCCTCGTCACATGCCTCTCCTCTCATCCGGACGTCGATGAGGCGCTTGCCGCTTACCAGATGGAGCGTCGGCCAATCGCAAAGAAGATCGTCGACGCCGCCAACACGTCTGCAACCTGGTATGAGCATTTTGCGGACAAAATGCAGTTGGCTCCGCTCGACTTTGCGTTCGACTATATGACGCGCTCGGGTCGCGTGGATATGGATCGCCTGCGGCAATTGGCGCCCGAATTCATGTCGCGCTATGAAGAAGACCACAGAATGCGTTCAGGGGCGATTTCCGATCCGGTCGGCGACGCAACCGCCGGTGCCGCGGAAATCGGGTTTTGCAAGGAAGACCATAAGAACTGCTCGGTGATCCTGTGGGATAATCTGCAACGAAACCCAGACAAGCTCGCAGTGATCGGCCCGGCGGGTTCACGCACATATTCAGAGCTTATTCGAGATGCCGCCAAATGGGGGAACGCCTTCAAGGCTGCGGGGCTCAAGCGCGGCGAACGCATCCCGTTCTTCCTCGACGATACGCCGTCTTTTCCGGCGGCCTTCTTCGGTGCGGTGCGCGCCGGGTTCGTACCGGTCCTTTTGAACATCCAAACGAAGACGGATGTCCTCAATTTCTTTCTGCGGGATACCGGCGCGCGGATTGCGCTCTGTGAAGCGGCCTTGGCGTCGAGCTTCGACGCGCAGGCAGTTAGCGGCACTCTTCTCGAGCGGACCATAATCGTCAACGGCGCGGCGGGCTCGCCCGGACATGAGAACTCCGAGGATTTTCTCCGTAACGCTGGGGAGGAACTTGATTGTGCCGACACAGGGCCGGATGACATGGCCTTCTGGATGTATTCATCCGGGTCGACCGGCCGTCCCAAGGGGATCGTCCATCTGCATCACGACATGGCCTATAGCCAGGCCGCGTTTGGAGACCAGCTTTTGAAGCTGCGAGCCGACGATATCGGGTTTTCGGTCCCGAAAGCCTATTTCGCCTATGGATTCGGCAATTCCCTGCTCTTCCCCTTCTCGGCCGGCGCAACCACGCTTCTGGTACCGGGGCAACCGCGCCCAGACGTCGTTCTCGATGCGATAGAAACCTATCGTCCGACGGTGCTGTTCGGACTGCCGACCCTCTACACTGCTTTGATCCATTCCGATGGCATCGAGAAGCGTGAGTTGTCGTCGCTTCGAATGTCCATGTCGGCGGCGGAAGTGCTTTCCCAAGAAGTCTACACCGCATGGGAAAGCCTCACAGGACATGGCCCCACCGAAGGGCTCGGCTCGACAGAAATGCTGCATATCTATCTGTCAAATCGGTTGGACGACCACAGGATCGGATCGGCCGGCGCGCGTGTCCCCGGCTATGAAATCAGATTGGAAACTCCCGACGGCAGCCCCGCCGGCCCTGGTGAGGAGGGCGTGATGTTTGTACGAGGACATTCGTCCGCGCCCTGTTACTGGAACCGACCGGACAAGACCGCCGACACCATGCGTGGCGACTGGCTCTACACGGGCGACCGGTTCATCGAACGGGACGGACATTACTACTTTCAGGGTAGAGCCGATGATCTCATCAAGGTGTCGGGCCAATGGGTGTGGCCGCTCGAGGTGGAGCGCTGCCTGAACGAGCATCCGGACGTGCAGGAATGCGCCGTCATGGCGCACAAATTGCCCGATCAACGGATGACACTCCGGGCGGTGGTAAGACTGCGCGTCGGCGTAGACGGCGGCGATGTCTGCTCCAAGCAGCTTTGTGATTACGTGAAGACGCGACTGCAGCCGCACAAATATCCCCGCATCATTGAATATGTCGCGGAGATACCGAAAACCGGGACGGGCAAGATAGACCGCCAGGCGCTCCTGCCGGCAGCATCTCACGGCTGATCGCGCCGACACAACCGACAATGCCGCTTAGTCGGAAGGTGTGCCCGACGGTTCGGCTCGCTAACACTCGCACAGGTGTAATTCGGTCCGCCACAGGCCACAAATACGACTTTTGCGCAAAGAGGAGATAGTTTCGTGACGTTTGTTTTTCCCCCGCCGCCCCAGCCATCGGCCGCTGTCGCCAATTCCGACAGCCGGTTTCCCGTCCGGCGCATCTTCTGCGTTGGTCGCAATTATGCGGCTCATGCTCGTGAAATGGGTAAGGATCCGGAACGTGAGTTTCCGTTTTTCTTCACCAAGCCGGCCGATGCAGTGGTCGACAATGGAGAAGCAGTTGATTACCCACCACGGACCAGCAATTTCCACTATGAAGCGGAACTGGTCGTGGCGATTGGAAAAGAGGCCGTGAACGTCGGCACGGATTCCGCGCTCGACTATGTCTGGGGCTATGCTGTGGGAAACGATCTCACGCGAAGAGACGTCCAGCTTGAGGCACGTGACAAGGGACGCCCGTGGGATGAAGGCAAAGCCTTCGACCGGTCTGCGGTCGTGGGACCGATCCATAGCGTCGGGACAATCGGACATCCAAAGGCAGGCTCCATTCGCCTGACCGTGAACGGCGAGCTTAAACAAGACGCCGATCTTCGGGACCTGATTTGGTCCGTTCCGGAAATCATATCGATCCTGTCCCACTCCTTCACGCTCAAGCCCGGCGACCTGATCATGACCGGTACGCCCGCAGGCGTTGGTCCACTTGCACCGGGCGATGTCTGCACCGTCAGTATCGCGGGGCTTGGAGAGATCGCCACGCGCGTGGCTGAGCCGAGGCGGTAGGACGATGTTCAAGCTGCACAATTTTTTCCGCTCATCGACATCGACGCGCTTGCGGACGGCCCTGAACGTCAAGGCGCTCCCCTACGACTATGTGCCATATGTCCTGCGCCGGGGGGATACCCGTACAAGCGAGTATCTGAAGATGAACCCGGCCGGCCTTGTTCCCGTTCTTGAGCGAGAGGACGGCACCTTCATGAACCAGTCGCTCGCGATCATCGAGTGGCTCGAGGAAACTCATCCGCAGCCTCCCCTGCTGCCGCAAAATGCCGACGGACGGGCGCGGGTCCGCGCGCTCTCCTACATGATCGCTTGCGAGGTTCATCCGCTCAACAACCTGCGTGTCCTCGGCTATCTGGCCGATACGTTCGGAGCGGATGAAGAAGCCCAGCGATCATGGTTTGTGCACTGGGTGAAGGCGACCTTTGATGCGCTTGAGACGACGCTTGCCCGTGACGCATCCACGGGCAGGTTTTGTCATGGCAATCAGCCCAGCCTGGCCGACATATGTCTTTACGCTCAGGTCTGGAACAACCGCCGCTTCGATATCGAACTGTCCACATGGCCGACAATCGCGCGCATTTTTTCCGCTCTTGATGCGATTCCAGCCTTTCATTCCGCGGCGCCACCGTTTCAGCCCGACGCCTCATAATAGCGACTGCATTTGGAGAAACGAGGAGGATCTCATGGAGAACGCGACGGCAACACCAAAACCCCACTCGATGCAGCCTGAAGAGACGCCGGAATTGCGGGAACTTTATGCCGGTTTCGATCGACAGCACATCAAGCCGCTGTGGACCCAGATCGGTAACCTGATGCCACGTCATCCGATGTCACAGGCGGTGCCACATGTTTGGAAATGGGCGGACATCCTGCCTCTGGCGCAAAGATCCGGAGATCTGATCCCCGTCGGACGCGGGGGGGAACGGCGTGCGCTGGGCCTTGCCAATCCCGGACTGGGTGGCAATGCCTATATCAGTCCAACCCTCTGGTGCGCGATCCAGTATCTCGGCCCGCGGGAGACGGCACCTGAACATCGCCATTCCCAGAATGCTTTCCGCTTTGTCGTTGAGGGCGAAGGCGTATGGACCGTCGTGAACGGAGATCCTGTACGCATGAGCCGTGGCGACCTGCTGTTGACGCCCGGCTGGTTCTTTCACGGTCATCACAATGACACCGACTATCCGATGGCGTGGATTGACGGCCTGGATATCCCCTTCTCCTACCAAAATGACGTTGGCTTTTTCGAATTCGGCGCGGAGCGAGTGACCGACTACGCAACCCCACGGTTCTCGCGCTCGGAACGGCTTTGGGGCCACCCGGGCCTGCGGCCCCTGTCCGGCCTTCAAGACACGGGCAATTCACCGATCGGGGCATATCGTTGGGAGCATACCGATCGTGCCCTGACAGAGCAGCTACTGCTAGAGGAGGAAGGGCAGCCGGCTACTGTCGAGCAGGGTCATGCGGCAATTCGCTATGTCAACCCGACCACTGGCGGCGACGTCATGTCGACGATACGCTGCGAATTCCACCGCTTGCGTGCAGGCGCGATCACTGCTCCTCGACGTGAAGTTGGATCTACGATCTTCCAGGTATTCGATGGCCGTGGCAGCGCAGTCATCAATGGCCATGAGCAGAAGCTGGATATTGGGGATATCTTCGTGATTCCGTCTTGGGTTCAATGGTCCTTGCGGGCAGAGACCCAGTTCGACCTTTTCCGCTTCTCCGATGCTCCAATCATGGAGCGTCTGAATTTTGCAAGGACCCTTGTCGAGGGAGAGGACCGGTGAGCCAGCACGAAGAGGAGGCTCGCGCCGCCCTGCGTGCCCGTCAGGGCGCGGGCGCGCGCTACGACGCACCGACGGCGCCGGCTAATGAGTTGGATTGGGCGCGGCGGGGAACGGCATACTTCGCCCGCCTCCTGATGAATCTTAGCGATGGCGCCCTTGCCGGCCCGTCGAAGATCGCCGGCGTGGACCGCCGCTGGCTCGTTGCAGCGATAGGACTGCAGGCGAGAATGCTTGCAGAAGCCGTCGCCTGGGTCCGAAGCAATTCCTCGCACCACCTGCCTTTCGATCTTGCGGTCGATCGGCAGGAGATCGCATTGGCAGCGACATTGCCATGCCAGGCATTGCGCAATCTTTTCGCCCATTCGGAAGTTCACCTCAATGTCGAATGGCGCGACCTGGCGGACGACGACTGGAGCGGTTGGGCGGAAGATAGAAACGGAAAGCGGCTGGCTGTCAGCGCGACGCCGAAGATTCGGGCAATCCGGCTCTGGAATTGCGCTATCCAACTTGATGCCGGTGGTCGCTCCAGCGACATCCCGGGTTCGCTTCGCGGTCTCCCCGTGGTTTCCGGCGATCCTTTGCCGCTCCTCTGAAGCGCTGCGCGCGGTGCTTCGGAGCCCCATATTTCCATCTTCTCAATTTTCCGGCCATTTCGCGCAGCGAGCGATGATTTTTCGGTCGGCGGCCCGTTCGATCTGACCCGCCGGCACTTTGTCAACGAGCAAAGTGCCGGCGCCTGCTTGCGGATCTTTTACCTGTTGGAGTTCAGGCCTTGAGGATCTCCGCCATTCTTTGTCCGATAAAGACGCAAGCCGGCATGGTCGGTACCGCCACGATCCGCGGCATGATCGTGCTGTCGGCGATACGCAGATTGCGGACCCCGTTTACGCGCAACTTGCCATCGACGACGGCTTTGTCGTCCTTGCCCATGCGGCAAGCGCCGGCTGAGTGAAAATATGTCGTTGCTCCATCACGCACAAAGTTCTCCAGGTCCTTGCCTTCGAGCTTCTTCCCGGGAGCCACCTCGCGCACGACAAATTCCTTCATTGCCTTGGAATTCGCGATCGAGCGGGCGATCTCGATGCTGGTCGACAATGCCTTTACATCGTCGGGATGGCTCAGAAATCGCATGTCGACGATCGGTCGGTCCGCGGGATTGGTCGACTTCAGCTTGAGGCTTCCACGGCTCTTGGGTGCTACCAAACCGCCGCAAAGGGCCCAGCTTGTCGGCGGAGGCGCGTATTTCTTACCGATCGTTTCGCTGGCATAGGGAAGCTCGATCTGAACTATGCTGACGTCTGGCAGCTCCAGGGCCGATTGGGTCTTGTAGTATCCCGAGACATTCGCAGCGCTATTGCGGTATTCGAATGCCGCCGGCGCTTCGAAGAGACAGCCACCATGCAGGACATGGTCCTGAACGTTCTTGCCCACCTGCGGAGAGTGTACCAGCGTCTTCAGGTCGACCGCCTTAAGTTCCGCCTCGTCACCGATACCGCTCAACATCAGGATCTTGGGTGTGTTGAAACCACCGGCCGAAAGTATGATTTCGCGCCCGGCGGAGATTGTGACTTTCTGACCGCCGTGGATCAACTCGATGCCGACGGCGCGATCGCCTTCGATGACCACGCGGTTAACCTGGGTGTTCACCAGGAGTGTAACATTGTCCTGGGCAAGCACCGGGTACAGGAATGCGCGGGCCATGTTCTGGCGCTTCCCATCCTTGATGATCTGGTTCATGAAGCCGAAGCCGTTTCCGGTTTCCTCTCGTTCACCGTTCAGGTCTTCGACCACCGGCAAACCAACTTCACGGCAACCGTCAAGCGCTTTGGCTGCAAGTGGCAACGGGTCGGCTGCCGGCTGAACCCAGACGGGACCACCGACGCCGCGATACTTCGCGTTCGGTTTGCCCTGCCAGTTTTCGACACGCTTGAAGATTTCGAGGCCGTGCGCGTAACCCCACATGGGATCGCCCGACTCCGCCGCCCAATGGTCAAGATCCGCCTTAAATGGGCGTGACCAAATCGTGGCGTTAATGCTGCTGCCACCACCGACCACTCGGCCTGTATGTTCAGGAACGCCGCGATTGTTCACGCTCGGGCTTGGAATGGCAACATCGCCCCAATCGCGTTCGGTGCCAAGATTGGTGAACCACAGGCGGGGGTCTTGTATGGACGGTGCCGTGTCCCAATCACCTGCCTCGACCACGAGAATCCTGGCATTCTTGTCCTTTGCCAGCGTCCCCACGAGCGAGCAGCCGGCACTGCCGGCGCCCACCACGATGTAGTCATAACCCTTGGCCAGTGATGAACGTCGCTTGTCCTGGTTCGCTCTGATGGCATCGAGTTCTTCTGCAAGCGCGTCGACACTGCTTCCAGCTGTCAGGCCCATGGCGACAGTCGCGAGCATGAAGGTGCGGCGATTGATGCGACCGGTAATGAGTGAATACTCCAGATGCTGGAGCTGCCTGCCCTTATCAGTTTCCATTGTTCTCCTCCTCTTTGGCAATGCATAGCTTGTTGCCTGCCCTCCGCAGGTCGGAAGGCAACAAGCAACTTCGTTTCGCGAGTTTTTAGGATCGATATTCCACCAGGCAGCGACGACCCGGAACAACGCTCCTCCAAGCATTGCCCCAGGATGCCGCCGCGGCTCAGCGACTGCGGCCGCACCTTTTAAGGTGCGCCGTCCAGCGCTCTAAAATGGGTAGCCCTGCCCGCTGGTTTCGATCGTAATCCACTTGAGCTCGGTGAATTCGTCGATGACGGCCCTGCCATCGAAACGGCCGAAGCCACTGGCCTTGGTGCCGCCATATGGTGCCTGAGCCTCGTTGTTGACGGTTGCTCCATTGATGTGCACCGATCCCGTATCGATACGCTGGGCCACATCGAGCGCGCGGGAAATATCCGTGCCGAACACGCCCGCCGAAAGGCCGAATTCGGTATCGTTCGCAATGCGAACCGCGTCTTCGGTATCCTTCGCCCGGATGATAGACACGATCGGCCCGAAGGTTTCTTCGCTATAGATGCGCATGCTCGGGTTCACGCCATCCAGCACCGTTGCCGACAGCATGGCACCCGTCGCTGTTCCCCCGGCGACCAGTTTGGCGCCCTTGGAAACCGCATCGTCCAGAAGATCCTTGAGCCGCGATGCAGCTGCCTTGCTGATCACCGGGCCCAACACGCAGGCGCCCTTTGAGGGATCGCCGACCGGCAGCGCCGTAGCGCGTTCGGCGAATTTCGCAACATATTCGTCGGCGATCTTCTCATCGACAATGATGCGTTCCGTCGACATGCAGATCTGGCCCTGATAGAGGAACGCCCCGAAGATGCCGGCGGCAACTGCATGGTCGACGTTGGCGTCTTCAAGCACGACCAAGGGGGATTTGTCGCCCAGCTCCAGGATGCAACGCTTGAGTTGCCGGCCCGCCTTCTCGGCGATAATCCGGCCGACGTGCGTGGAGCCTGTAAAATTGATGCGCCGAACTGCCGGATGTGCGATGAGAGCGTCGACAACCTGGGGCGCGTCCTTGGGATCATTCGTTATGAAATTCAATGCACCTGCGGGAAAGCCGGCGGCAAGAACGGCCTGTGCTATCAGCTCATGGGTGCGTGGGCTTGTTTCGGAGGCACGGAAAACGACGGTATTTCCGCAGACAAGCGGATATGCGATCGCGCGAGCTGCCAGAACAACCGGTCCGTTCCATGGTACGATGCTCAAGATGACGCCGACTGGCTGCCGGATGGTCATGGAGAGAGAGCCCGGCCTATCGGAGGGAATCGTCTCGCCTTGGAGCTGCGTGGCAAGGCCTGCCGCTTCCCTAAATAGATTTCCAGCCAGCATGACGTTGAAGCGTGCCCAAAGCTCGTTGGCGCCGACTTCAAGGCTCATTGCCTCGACGAAATCATCCGCTCTCGCTTCGATTTCGTCTGCTGCCTTGAGCAATAGCGCCCTTCGCTGCGTCGGGCCAGACTTCGACCACTCCACAAATGCTTTCTGAGCAGAGGCGACGGCTCGAACGGCGTCTTCGACGCTGGCCGCTGCGCCACGGCTAATGACGGCGTCGGATGCGGGATTGCGCCGTTCAAAGGTCGCCCCCGTCGCAGATGCCTGCTCCTTGTTATCAATGTAGAGATAGGTGTCCAAAGTACTCCTCCTTCATCCCCTTAGATCGCAGCTATGTCCGCGCTCTTCCGTTCGCGGAAGATCGAAAAACCTTCGCGAGAAACGCCCGGCAAGCCAGCAAATTGTCACGCTCGTCTCCTCCAGAGCCGGCATGTCCAACGCTACATTCTTTTTTGTTTTATGCAATCATTTTTACAATACAGAAAACGTGTCGTCACGGCGTGCCTCTGAAACCAGTGCGACGGCGCGCTCCGATAGCCAGTGAAATTGCGATTCCGGCAGTGTCGAGTACGTCCGCCATCATTCGATCCACGATCGGTTCGAACGATGGCGCTTGCCACAACAGGTCAGCGACAGATGGGGTTTTAGAACAAGGTCGGCTTCTGCGTTTTCCCCGGAGCGGTTTCGCTAAAGAACAACAGCATCGGAAGCACAAATACGGCCACGACCGCGATGATTGCACCAGGTCCTATGGGTGAGGCACTGCGTGCCACAACGATCTGTGCGACAAGCGGCGCGAGGCCGCCGAAGATCGTGGTTGCGATCGTGGCCCCGATGGCCAGTCCGCTAAGGCGGCCCTCGCCGGGGAATTGCTCGGCTATCGCGACTGGACCTGCCGCGCTTATTCCGCCAGCCAGACAAGCAAGGACGATTGCAGCGGCAAGCACTTGCGGCTGCGAACTACCGGCCATGATCGGGAACATCGCCAGGGGTAGGACGATGCTGGACACAGCGAGGACAATCAAAACAGGCTTGCGACCGAAATGATCGGTCAAGGCGCCCACCAAAGGCGTCACCGCGATCACCGCTACCGCCGCTATTGTGGACAGCCAAAGTGCATCACCTTCGTTGAGCGTGCCTGCGGATGTGAGATAAGTCGGCACATAGATGATGCCGACGTAATAGGTTACCGACGCCAAGGCCGAGATTGCAAAAGCGCGGTAAAGGGCTCCGCGATGATGAGCGAGAATATGGCGAAGCGGGTGCGAGGGCACTGATCCGGAACGCTTTTGTTGCTCGAATTCCGGTGATTCCTCCATGGCCGAACGGGCAAGCCAGACACTGCCGGCCAGCACAGCGCCCACCAGGAATGGTATCCTCCAACCCCAGGAATCCAGGCTTGCCTGATCCAGAAGGGCGACTGTCAGAGCCGACACGCCGACTGCAAGCAAAGCTCCGATTTCGCTGGCCGCAGAAGCCAGCGATGTGACCAGGCCCCGCCTGGACGGTCGTGCTCCCTCCATGAGATAGGCAGTCACTCCGCTGTATTCTCCACCGACTGAAAAGGCCATGACGCATCGGAAAAGCAGCAATAGCCAAGCAGAAGCCGGTCCGGCTTGCGCATAGGTCGGCAGGAGGCCGATGGAAAGCATCATGAAGGTCATTAGCGCCACGGACAGGAGGAGCATTTTTCTTCGCCCGAAACGGTCGCCAATATGGCCAAACAGGACGGCCTCAAATGGCCGCATAAGATAGGCGACCGCAAAACCCGCCAGTGTCGTCATGAGCGCCGCATCGCCACCGCCGAAGAAAACGCGAGACAGGACCGTCGCGAAATAGAGGTACAACGTGAAGTCATACCACTCGACGATTGTAGAGAAGGCTGCGATGACCATCGAGCCTCTCGATATTTCTTTGGGTTGGCTGGCCACTGCCGTCGTTGCCCGTTGCGCTGCTGCTTCCATCTGTCACCTCATGCGCTCAAATTATTTCTGTGGGCTCGATCGACGACCGCGCAAACGCCCAAGCTCTAACCCGCCACTCGCCTTCCACGGCCCGTCGGGGATCGGGCCGATCCGTCGGCATCGCCGCCTCGCATTTTATGGTGAAGCCTCGGCCCCATTGACGATTCTGGACGGTTTACGAGGTCTGACTGATTGCGGGAGCCAGAAGCAGTCGCCCCTCGACGCCTCCGCGCTCAAGCGTTTCGTGAGCCTTCGAGGCATCCCGCATCGAGATGATGCGATATTTGGGTGAGCAGACTTCGCCACTTGCCAGCCAATCGCAGAGCTCGGAGATCGCATGACGAAGACGCGGACCATCGAGACTTTCGGTTGAATAGCCGGTGAGCGTCACGGGGCGGATCAGCTGCCAGGCCTCAAATGTGACGCGATCACCGCCAACGGCCCCTACAAGCGAGAAAACTCCCCCGTCGCGGAGTGCATTCACGCAAGGGCCGAAGAGATCTCCGCCGACCACGTCCAGGACGCCGTCATAACTTCCCGATGGAAATGGAAGCGGGCCACCTCTTGCAACCTCTACCCGCTCGGCTCCGAGCCCGCGGACGTAATCCATTTGCTCCGAACGCGATACGAGACCTGTAACCGAGGCGCCCATTGCCTTGGCGATTGCAGTGGCCGCTGATCCGACGCCGCCGGCCGCCCCGGTTATAAGTACCCGCCTTCCCTCAAGCGGGCCAAGGCGCTTCAGACCTTCATAAGCCGTTACGCCGACAAGCCCCAATGCTGCGAGTTCTGCGACATTGACCGAGGGAGGTACGAGTGCCAGCGTGTCGGCACCCACCGTGACAAACTCGGCATAGCCTCCATTCCGCTCTGCCTTAACCCCACCCAGGCCCTGCATCATTGTGATCACGGTCTCGCCGACGGTCCATTCCGAGACCGCCGACCCCATCTCGACCACGGTGCCCACAACTTCGACACCCGGAACATAAGGGAAGGGATTTTGCTTCCGCACCGGCCAGTTTCCCGCTCGGATCTCCAGATCGGTGTGATTGACGGCTGCCATCAGTGTCTGGACGCGGACCTCCCGCGGCGCGAGCGGCAGGAGATCGATCTCACGGTACACTAGGACTTCAGGCGGTCCGTAGTGATCGATCTGGACGGCAAAGCCCTTCGTCTGTGACATGCGAGAACCCCATCGCCTTCGACCGTTGAAACCGCGTCTGATGCTTATTGTCGACTTGAAACGCGTGGGGATCAACGACCGTTAGGTTTCATCATTAGAAACGCCAGGTTTCAAATTCCCAGCCGTAAAGAGAACATGAGTGAGGCCTTTCGTCGGGCTGTTGAGCTGGAGACCCAGTCAGAAAACGCTCCATCGAGTGCTCCTTGGCCGTCGGTTCCCGCGAATTCGCCGCGTCCACACGCTTCTTATGCGGCTACCTTGATCGGTTTTGGCAACGCTTCCAGCCGGTAATGCTGCTGCAATGCGACACGCGCAGTGTTAGCTCGCTTGCCGATTTTGTCTTAGGAGAATGCAATGAGCAGACACAGACGCCGCCAGGTTCTGCTTCACAAGATGGCCGGCTACATTCAGACGCTGATATTCCTTGGCACCTTCTTGGCCGGACCGATGGCCATTCTCTGGATCATCCATCAAAGGCGATGAGCCATCATGACGCCGATACTCGCCAGCCTTGCCGCCCGAGTGCTTCAGGCATGGGTGCGTCGACCTACCATAAGATTGTGGGCCGTCGGCGGGCAGCAATCGTCAAGCGTCTCGAGCTGGCGCTTTCCGTTGCAAGTTTGACGACGACGCAAACAATCAAACCATCTTCCTGACATCGGCGGGCAAATAGGAGCCGTCGAAGCCGTTTGAGGGTCTGTTGCGATCCACGCGATCCAGCGACGGATAGTCGGAGTTCCGTCTGATTGCTCAATATGAACCAACAGGTTCCGTCCCGCGAGCGACGTAGCCTCTAGGGAGTGCCGCGCGCAGTTCCTTAGCCGGGTTCAGCGTCGATATCCGGGTGACCCACCACCCTAGCCTTCAAAACAGATCGTCGGTGCCGACCGCAGCTTTCTCCGATGAGCTTTGACGATTGCCAGCCTTGAAGGAGCTTTGACGATTGCCAGCCTTGAAGAACGTGGCGACGACCGCAGAAAGGCTTTCCACATAGGAAAGGATCACCGGTACGATGAGCAACGTCAGCATCGTCGAGCTGATCAGGCCCCCGATGACCGCATGCGCCATCGGCGCGCGTTGCGCCCCACCTCCGCCGACGGCCATGGCGAGCGGTATCATGCCGAAAATCATGGCCAATGTCGTCATGACGATCGGACGGAAACGAATGGCGCCGGCGTTGACCAGCGCTTCATCGAGCGGCAGGCCACGCTTCCTTTCCCTGTTGGCGAAATCCACCAGCAGAATACCGTTCTTGGTGACGAGACCCATGAGCATGATGAAGCCGATCATCGAGAACATATTGATCGTGCTCCCGGCAACCAGCAGACCGGCGAGAACGCCGACCAGGGATAGCGGAAGCGCGGCCATGATGGCGATCGGTTGGGTGAAGCTGCCGAATTGCGAGGCAAGCACGACATAGATGAAGATCACCGCCATGATCAGAGCCTTGGCCATGTTTCCTGCTGTTTCCTGCATGTTTTCGGAGTCGCCTCCGAAGCGGATATGATAGCCCACTGGCAGGTTGCGCTCCGCGATCAGCGCCTGCAGCTCATTTGTAACGTCGCCCAGCGGCCGTCCCGACACGTCGGCTGAGACGAGAACTTCGCGCGACATGCCGAGACGTCGGATCTCGGAAGCAGCCCGCATCGTGCCAATCTCGGCAACTTGGTCAAGACGCACCATCACCGGCGCGTTGTTCGCGTCGGTCCGCCCGGTCGTCATCATCAGTTCGCCCATGTCAGCCACATCACTCCGCTGGTTCTGCGGCAGGCGCACCACGGCCGCATAGGTCTCGCCCAATGGGTCTGTCCAGTCCGTGACGTCCTGGCCACCGAGAAGCGGCTTCAGCATTCCGACCAACTCAGATATCCCGATACCCAGGTCGCTTGCCGCTTCGCGTTTTAGGCGTACGGAAAGAATAGCCGTCCGTTCCTTTGCGCTGGAGGCGACGTCGACGATGCCGGGAATTGCGCGCATGTCAGCCGTGAGATCTGTTGCGATCTTTTCCAGCACAGCTCGATCGTCACCCAGGATGCTCAACTGGATCGGACTGTCGCCACCACCAAGTCCTTCCTGGACAATGGCGATTTCGATGCCCGGGATCGCCGCAAGCCGTTGGCGGATGGGCCCGGCCAACATTGCAGGCGTGCGCGTGCGCTGGTCTGGCGGCAGCAATCTGACGAGGATGGCCGCGCGGTGTTTGCCCGTGGTGCTGCCGGTGTTGATCGTCGAATAGGTTGCCGATACCTCCGGAAGCTCCCGCAGTGCCTTTTCGACCTGTCGGACTTTCGCGCTGGTATAGTCGAGCGATGAGCCGACGGGCGTCGTCACGTTGATCTGGAAACGGCCTTCGTCCGCGTTGGGCACGAACTCGGTGCCAACCAGTGGAACCATGAAGATACTGCCGACGAACACACCAATCGTCGTCATTAGCGTTATGAGGCGATGGCGCAGCGTCCACCTGATCAGGTGGCGATAGCTGTCGGCCAATCTTTCGAACCCATGGTCGAAGCGGGCGATGAGGCGCCCGATCGGCCCACGCTTTGCATCGGCCTGCGCGTCGGGATCGTGCCACACGCTCGACAGCATCGGGTCGAGCGTAAATGCCACGAAGAGTGAAATCAGTACCGCCGCCGAGACCGTTACGCCAAACTCGTAGAAGAAGCGGCCGACAATGCCTTCCATAAAGGCGACTGGCAGGAAGACTGCGACAATCGTGGCTGTTGTCGCCATGACGGCTAGTCCGATCTCGTTCGTCCCGTCGAGGGCCGCCCGGAGATGCGATTTGCCCATGTGAAGATGGCGGGTGATGTTCTCGCGCACAACGATCGCGTCGTCGACAAGAATGCCGATCGACAACGTCAACGCAAGCAGGCTCAGCGTATTCAGCGTGAAGCCGAGAAAATGGATAACGGCAAGAGTACCGATCATGGCGATCGGAAGCGTCAAACCGGTGATCACCGTGCTTCGCCACGAATTGAGAAACAGGAAAACGATAGCGACGGCGAGAACCGCGCCTTCGATGAGCGTTGCCTGTACCTGGTCCACAGACTCCTGAATGGCGACCGAGGCGTCGGTAACGACACGAAGTTGCACGTCCTGTGGTGTCAATTCGGTATTGAGCTCTTCGAGTCGTTTCCTCACATCCTTGACGACCTGGACGGTGTTGGCGTCTTGGACCTTGACGATGTCGATCGCCAGGGCCGTCTCGCCGTTGTAGACGGCGCGGCTTTCCGCATCGGCCGCTCCAACATTGACGGTGGCGATGTCGCGCAGATAGACCGGCCCACCGCTGCGACGCGCAACGATCATATCGAGGAAATCTTCGGGTCGCGCGATGCGACCCTGGACCTGGATGGTACGTTCACTGAAGTCAGTGACTATGCTGCCGGCGGGGCGATCCTGATTGCCGGACCGCAGAGCATTGATGACCTCATCAACGCCAATTCTCAGCGCGCGCATGCGCGTTTCGTCGATACCGATGTCTACCTGTCGCTTCTGGCCGCCGACCAGCGTGACCTGTCCGACGCCGGAAACGGTCGTCAGCTGCCGGACGACGAGCCGGTCGGCGATCGTGGTCAGCTCTGGCACGCCAAGGGAGGGCGAGCTCACGGCAACCGACAGGATCGGCTGATCGGAAGGGTTGAACCGTGAGACGATAGGTTTGTCGACACCATCTGGGAAAGCTGCCTCGAGGGCCGCGACCTTGTCTCTGACATCTTGCGCAGCCGTTGCGCCTTCGACCTCGAGCTTGAATTTGGCGGTCACGACAGAACGGCCCTCGTAGGAAATCGAGGTGAGGCGGTCGAGGCCGCTGATTGCGTTCAGGGCCTGTTCGATCGGGCGTGTGACGTCCGTCTCGACGGTTTCCGGGGAAGCGCCGGGATAGGTCGTCGCCACGACCACTATCGGAACATCTACATTCGGATATTGATCAAGACCCAGCCGCTGGAAGGAAAACAGTCCGAAGACCAGCAATACAACCATCATCATGGTGGCGAAAACGGGATGATTGACGGAGATACGGGTCAGAAACATGTCAACCTGCTTGCGAAATCATTGCTGGTGTTTCAGGCACCAGCGTCGGTAGAGGTGCGATCACGATGGTGTCGCCCGCTTTAACGCCGTCTGCGATCTCCACTGCGTCGCCGCCATTCCAGCGTTCACCGACTTGAACCGATTGGCGCACCAATTTTCCGCCATCGAGCTTAAGCACGAACTCCCCCGCCCCATCCTCACGCAATGCCGAAGCCGGGAGGACAAAGATATCCTTGCGTTCACGCACAAGGATTGAACCCGTCGCAAACATGCCACCCCAAAGTTGCCTTCCCGCATTCTCTATGCGGATGTGCACGGTAACGAAGCGCGAGCCTTCATTGGCAGCTGGATTAATGCGATCGATTGACCCATCGATCGATTGACCATCGTGCCCATCGATCTGAAGCTCAGCGATTTGACCGACCTGAAGACGGGTGACATCGCGGGTGGAAACAAGGACCCTTGCCTCAAGAACACTAATATCGACCACCGTGAGCAGTTCGGTGTCGGCGCTGACGCTAGATCCTGGATCGACGGCGCGGCTTGCAACGGCGCCATCGAAGGGAGCCGTCACCTCGGCATCGCGCAAAGCCGTGCGGGCAATGTCTACTTGCGAGATTAGCCCCTGGCTTCTCGCCTTGGCCGTCGCTACATCGCTCTTAGCCTTGTCGAGTTGCTCCTGTGTCGAAACCTTGTTGGCAGCGAGTTGCTCAAGCCGATTCTGCGTCTGCATGGTTAGAAGAAGTTCAGCATATGCGGCTTCGAGATCGCTCTCGCGCTGTCTGAGTGTCGATTGCAGATCCTCGGTTTCGAATCGGACAAGTACATCACCTGCCTTGATCGACTGCCCCTCGCGAGGAATGACCTCGAGGATCTTTCCCGCGATTTTCGCTTTAAGCACGGCCCGTCTGACAGGCTGGAGCTCGCCGCTCACACGCAGGTGTTCCGCCATCGATGTAGGCTCGATCTTCGTGACCTCGACCGATGCGAGTTCCAGGGGTCGCGGCTTACCGTTTTTGCTCCTTGCCTCGACGATTTGCTTGACCCGTTCGTTTGTATCGTTGGACCCCTGCGCAGAACCGATATAAATAATGCTGATACAGGCGCCACCAAGCAGCAACCCCGCCGCGGTGAGCTTTCCCGTCCATTTCCGAGACATGGGCATGGTCCTTCTATTCCAACTAGGGAACTCTTGCCCGCCGAAACCGGTCCGTCGTGCGCGACCTTTGGCGAGTGGGTATGCCATTGGTACGAATCTTCCATTGCGGCAGCATTACCGGGCTGCCCTGCGAATTCCGCAATGTTGCCGCAACGGTCGCTGGCGATAAGGAAAAGAAGAAAGGACGCGGCAACCATGAGAATTTTGCTGATCGAGGATGAAAAGGAGCTGGCGGATGCGCTGTCGACCGCGCTGAGCAAGCAAGGCATTGTCATCGACCACACCATGCTCCTGGGTGATGCGCTCGAGTTGTCGCGCCAGCACAGCTACGACGCGATATTGCTCGATCGCCGCCTGCCGGACGGAGAGGGGTTGAGTTTCATTCCAAAGCTGAGAGCGGCCGGTGCCGATACGCCGATCATCGTCCTGACCGCACACAATGATCCAAAAGAGCGCATCGAAGGACTGGATACCGGCGCTGATGACTATCTGGGAAAACCTTTTCTGATCGACGAATTGATGGCGCGCTTGCGCGCGGTCTTGCGCAGACGGGCCAATCTGGTCGAGCCGCAAATCGCGATTGGTCACATGACGATCGACCCGCTGCATTTGAGCGTAACCGTCGCGTCGAATCCGCTCGATCTGCCCAGGCGAGAGCTTCTGGTGCTGGTCGCCCTTGCGAAGCGGCGCGGAAAAACGGTGGTCCGTTCGATCCTGGAAGCGGCCGTTTATAATTACGAGGAAGAAATCCAGTCGAACGCCCTTGACGCGCATATCTCGCGCCTGCGCAAACGTCTGCTGGATGCCCAGGCCGGCGTCACAATTCACAATATCAGGGGCGTCGGATATCTCTTGAAGGAAGAATAATGCCGGAAGGAAACATGTCGCTCAAATGGAAGCTGAGCTGGCAGCTCAGCCTTATCTTCATCACTGTGATTGTTGCGGTGATTATCGGTCTTTGCGTTTATGGTGCCTTTATCCTGTCGCCCAATGTCGCAATGGGTCAGAGGATAAAGTCAGTCATGGCCGAGGCCGTCACGCGCGATCGGCAAGGTCGGCTCGAAATACGCGAAACGCCACGCTTGATAGCCATCAAGAGGGAGAATGAGGGTCTCTGGTACGCCGTGGCGACAACCGATGATACCTCTTTGGTTTCCTATGGCACGATACCGGCAGCCTATGCAGGGATTGCGCGGAGCGTGCATGTTTTTGCCGAGGCCGACATACGAGGGTCTAAAGATACAAGGGAAATTGCCTCCATCGAGAATGTCTCGAGCCCAGTCGGCGAGATCAGGATCCTGTTTGGAGGCAATTCCGAGAAGGGCTCGCCTTTCCTCGCTATTTTGAAGGGCACCTACCCTATCTATGTCCCCCTGTTAGCTCTCGCGGTGCCAGCGATCTTCTTCACCGTTCCCCGTATCGTGCGTCGTGCGCTCGTTGGGTTGAACGACGTCGTTAGCAAAGCGACGGAGATCGAACCGCGCCGGCAAGGAGCGCGCCTTCCGACGGGCAAGGTTCCAAAGGAGGTCCTTCCACTGGTGGTCGCTTTCAACGGCGTGCTTGAGCGTCTGGAGCATGAGTTCCAGAAAAGGCAGCGCTTCCTGATCGATGCGGCGCACGAACTCAGGACGCCGATAGCGATCATGCAGACGCGGATCGAAGGTACGATGGAAGGTGAGGAGCGCGAACGCCTTTTAAAGGATATTGCCCGACTGGCCCAGGCAGCGGAGCAACTTCTCGAGTTCGAGCGAAACGATCAAACCACGGACCTATATGAGATGGTTGATCTCGTCGAGCTTGCAAAAGCTGTTGTTGCGGATCTTGCCCCCATCGCGATCGCGGCGGGTTATGAAATCGCGTTTCAAAGCGAGGTTGATCGGCTCGTTCGCCGCGGCAGTTTTTCGGCCTTGGAAAGGGCGCTCAACAATCTCGTTCGCAATGCAATCGAGCACGGCGGAAACGCGGGCTTGATTTCGGTTTCGGTTTCCGCAGGCGGCCAGATTGCCGTCGAGGACCAGGGGCCAGGCATACCTTTGGATCAACAGGAACTGGTATTCGAGCCGTTCTACCGCGTCACCCCACGCAGCACTGGTGCCGGCCTGGGGTTGAGCCTGGTTCGGCAAATCGTCACGAACCACGGTGGCCGTGTTGCCATTGCGAGCAAGGCGGCGGGAACAAAGCTGACGATGCATCTATGATATGCACTAGCGTGCAAGTCGGGCAAAATCTTCGCCTGGGGACATCGTGGGCAATGTCAGGGCCGCGGCCGAATACGGCAAGCTGATGGGCCCCGATACTTGTCCCAACAAAAACCTTACGGACGAACGAAAAGATACCTTTGGCAGGGGGGGCGT
Organism: Martinezella rhizogenes; assembly: GCF_000799715.1. Classification (GTDB taxonomy): domain Bacteria; phylum Pseudomonadota; class Alphaproteobacteria; order Rhizobiales; family Rhizobiaceae; genus Rhizobium; species Rhizobium rhizogenes_C. The sequence goes on along the minus strand of NZ_JUHG01000015.1, from coordinate 41,759 downwards.
ACCAGATATCTGCCTCGTCCGTCCGATCAGCCCGAGTATTGCGGTACCAGGCCGATTGCTTCGCCCTCCTTCAGCTCCTTGGGAAAGCATGCGGAGAGCCTCATCGAGATGTGTGGTGTGCGTCTTCGCAAAGCGGGGGCCGTAGTGGACTTCGATTGTCGTCGACCGGCGGGCAGGCTTGGGCTTTACCCGCAGGTCAAAGTGTTGATCATTGTTGTGGGGCTGACTTCGGGCGCTTGTCGGTCCACTCCGGCGGCGCTCCGAATTTGTCGGCGACCATTCCGGTAAGGCCTCGCCCCCGACCGAACGTTTCGCAGGCCGCGTATTTCGGCTTGCCGCCGAGTGCCGATTTCATGCGCTGGCCGGAAGGCAATGCGATTTGCAGCCCCTGAGGTTCCTTGCCCTTGATGAGCAAGCGCGAGAAATAGTCTCCAAAGTTGGAGGCAAGACTGTAGGCATCGCCGACTTCGGATACGCGTGCGTTGTTTGTGATGGAATTGGCGCCCTTGGACCAAACGACCGCGGCACGCTGAACGCCATTTTGATCGACCGCTTCCGCTTCGACAGCAAGACCTCCGAGGCCGGCTGGAAGACGGGGAATACCGACGGGCAACACGGCGCTGCTTCCAAGCGAAACGGCCGTTGAAACCCCCGCCATGGCTTTGTTCGTCGGGACGAGGTCAGTGACAACGGCATGAACTGTCAAATCCGCCGGTTGTCCGGCCGGAACGACTTGAAATTTATCGCTAAGCGCAACGCAAACAGCTCGATCGAGCGCATTCGACACCAGGAAACGGTCTTCGTCCTTCTTCACACGCGATGAGGCAGCAAATGCGAAGGTCGTCGGAACGATACTGACGGTCCTCGATGCAGCCAGACCAGCCCCATCCACGAACGTGCGCGATTTGGTGAAATTGCCTTTCGAAGGACCAAGCTGACTATACGAGCTCAGGGTTCCACCCTCTTTCAACGGCACGGAGGTGCAGCCGGATATGGCGAGCGCGGTCGGAAGTAGGAGATAGGTTAACCCGCGCCGCAGTGCCGCGCGGCCAGTGCTTGGCCTGAGTGGTGAGTCAATGAGCATGGTTCGAGCGTCCCGTTGTGCTTAAGTCGTGCGGGACCCTGAAGCGGAAGGATTGCCACAGTATTACAGGAACCTTTCTTCGGTTAAGACCTGTCGTCTTTCGACCGCTTTTTTGCCTCGCAGGGACCGGCGTCGCCGTTTGCAGGCGGTTGCCGGACACATGGCGGATGCGAAAACGACGTTGAAGGCCGGGAGGTTAGGTGGTCGCGGGATCCCGGGAACACCCTACACAAGTTGGGTCAGTTCGTTTTTCAGATTTTCGAACGCCTCTTTCAGATGCGTTGCCAGTGGCTTTCGGCCGCCCTCATCAGCCCAGGTATCGACAGCGTGGCGCAGAACGGAGATACAAGCGATTGCCAGTATCTGCAGCGATTTTCGCCGTCCGGGTTGCGGCCATCGCTCACAGAGGGCTTCGAAGGCGGCGACTTCCACATGCAGATACTTGGCCAGGCTGCTCGCATGGAGTTGTTCAGATGAGCGCACGATCCGAACGATGGCGGCAGTGTTTTCGGAATGGTAGTGCGCCGGCAATTTCAGAAGTGCGTTGCGAAGAATGTCCAAAGGGGGCAGTTTCGTTGGCTCCGCCAAGATCGCTGTGCGAATTGCGTTCGGTAACCCATTCTGCCAAGCCAGCAAGATCTCCTCTTTCGACTTGAAGTAATAAAAGAATGTCCGCCGCGAGATACCCGACGCTTGCGTGATCGCATCGAGTGTTGTTGCCTCGTAACCATCGGCCATGAACAGCTTCAGACCCGTTTCCGCAATACGCTGCAACGTTTCTTTACGGTTCTTTTCGCGCAAGCCTTGCTGCTCGTTTTGGTCCTGCCGCTTTCCCACCAGGGATGCCCTATTCCTCGAGATTCTTGCGAAGTGTCGACACGTCGTTCTGCGTCACCGCCGGCGCGGAATTCCCCCAGCTGTTGCGGACATAGGTCAGGACATTGGCGACATCCGCGTCGGAGAGGTTCCACGCGAAGGATGGCATGCCGGGCGACGTGCTGACGGCGTCGGTGGCGCCGGGACGGCTGCCGGCCAGCACCACGCGAATGAGCGATGTCGGATCATCAGCATTGACGAGCGGCGCATTTGCAAGCCTTGGAAACAGCCTGGGAATCCCCGCGCCCGATGTGATGTGGCAGCCCTGGCAGCGATCCGAGAAGATCGCCGCGCCCGCCTTCATCGCCGGGTCTGATTGCGCGATCGGCGTCGGCACGGCGGTGTCTGTCTTGCCCCCGCTATCCTTGAGGTAGACGGCGATCGCCTTGAGATCGGCGTCCTCGAAATGTTGCGTCGATTTCTCAACGACTTCGGCCATCGGCCCGGAGGCCATGTCGAACTGGTTCGCGCCTGTTTTCAGATAGGCGACGATATCGTCTTCCGACCACCTACCAATCCCCTTGTGCGGGTCCGAGGTGATGTCGGGAGCGTTCCAGTTCTGGAGCACGAATCCCTCCAGCCATTGGCTGTTCTTGTCGCCGCCGATCACGTTCTTGGGCGTGTGGCAGGTGCCGCAATGCCCGAGGCCCTCGACCAGATAGGCGCCCCTGTTCCATTCCCCGCTCTTTTGCGGATCGGGCTTGTAGGCGCCTTGCGTGAAATTGATCATGTTCCACCCGCCAAGCGTCCAACGCTGGTTGAACGGAAAGGGGAGCTGGTTGGCTTCGACACTGTTGGAAAACGGCTGCAGGGTTTGCAGATAGGCGAAGATGGCCGCGTTATCCTCAGCGGTCACCTTGGTATAGGCGGTAAACGGCATGGCGCCATAGAGATGATAGCCACCTTTATTGATCCCCTCGGACATGACGCGCTGGAAATCCTGCACCGTGTATTTGCCGATGCCGGTGTCGGCATCGGGTGTGATGTTTGGGGTGACGAGATTGCCGAACGGCGTTTCGATCGTCAGGCCGCCGGCATAGGGCTTGCCGCCGGGCGCGGTATGACAGGCCGCGCAATCGCCGAGTGTTGCCAGATAGCGGCCACGCTCGACCACATCGAACATCGCGTCGCCGCTCGATTGCGCGAAGGCAGCGGGCGCGGCGCACATTGCCGTCAGCGCAACAAGGGCGATCTCCAATCTAGACATCTTCGTACTCATGCCTGCACCATTGGACCGGGAGATTTGAGGTAGATGTTCTTGATCGCGTCCGCCGCCTTGAAGGCGAGCGCCGCAGCGGTTGCGGTGGGGTTATAGCCGGGATTTTGCGGGAAGGCTGAGGCACCGACGGTGAAGAGGTTGGGAACGTCCCAGCTCTGCAGATATTTGTTCACCGAGCTGTTGCTGGGATTGGCGCCCATGGCAAATCCACCGACGACGTGCGAGGACTGGTAGGGAACGGTGTTCCAATGCCCCTTCGTCGGGCTCTCAACCACCTGGCGAGGTCCCATGGAGCGGGCGATCTCGCCGACCTTCGAGGTGCAATATTGCGCCATTTTCTGGTCGTTGTCGGGAAAGTCGAAGGTGATGCGCAACAGTGGCCGTCCCAGACGGTCCGTATAGGTCGGATCCAGGGAAAGATAGTTCGTGCGCGTGGCGTAGCTCGATGCCTCGCAGCCGATGCTCATCGATGACAGATAGTTCTGCGCGGTGGCGCGCTTCCACTCGGAACCCCAGCGCGGCGTCCCCGGTGGTGTCGGCCGATAGTTGATCGGGGCGGCCCCGATCGGCGTGACGCGAATGCTGCCGCCGCCGAGGAAGCCGAGGCCGCTATGGTCGAAATTGTCGTTGTTGAAGTCGTCGATGCCCATTCCGATGGCGCCGCCGCCGATGAACGGATTGAAATTCTTGTTGTCGAAGAAAAGCTGGACGCCATTTGCCGTCTGGTAGCAATAGTTGCGGCCGGTCGTGCCTTCGCCCGTCGCCGGATCGTAAGGCTTGCCGATCCCCGACAGGAGCATCAGGCGGACGTTTTCAAAGGTGAAGGCCGCGACGATGACGATATCGGCGGGCTGTTCCCATTCCTGTCCGGCGGTGTCGACGAACAGGACGCCGGTTGCTTTCTTGCCGGTTGAATCCGTCAGCACCTTCAGCACTTCCGAATTGGTTCGCGCCGTAAAATTCGGTCGGCGTATGAGGGCCGGCAGAATAGTGGTGATGGCGCTCGCCTTGGCATAGTTGGCGCAGCCGTAATTGGTGCAGAAGCCGCAAAAGGTGCACGGCCCCATCGTGATTCCGAGCGAATTCGTATAGGGCTCGGAAATCAGCGCTGATGGTACCGGAAAGGGCTTGTATCCCATATTGCGGGCGGCATCCGCAAACAGAGTCGGGCCGAGCGGCTGGCGCAAGGGCTTGGTCGGATATTCCTCCGATCGCGGCCCTTCGAAGGGGTTGCCGCCATCTTGCGTCGCACCGCGAAGGTTGCCAGCTTTCCCCGATGTGCCCGCCACCTTGTCGAAGGCAGTATAGTGCGGCTCCATTTCCGACCAGTCGGTTCCCCAGTCCTGGAGCGTCAACTCGTCGGGAATGGCATTGGCGCCGTATTTTTCCTGCAGGTGGCTATGGAGACGGAATTCCTCGGGCTGGAAGCGGAAGGAGATGCCCGCCCAGTGATTGCCGGCGCCGCCGGTGCCGTTGCCCGGATGGAACGAGCCCCAATTGCGCATCGGAAGCGCATTCTGTGATGGGTTGTTGCGCACGGTCACCGTATTCTGTGCCGTCCTGAGCATCAGCTCCTGCCGCTGCACATAGCGCAATTCGTCGGGGGCCGAGGCGATGTTGAAATCGCGCGCGGTGTCACGCCAGGGACCGCGTTCGATCGCGACCACATCGAGGCCGGCAGCCGTCAATTCGCTTGCGACGATCGCACCGGTCCAGCCAAGGCCGATCACCACGACATCGGTATGGGGAAGCTTGGTGGCCATGGGATTATCCTTTCACCTTCCACTCGGGTCTGCCGGCGATACTCAGCGGTGGCAGGTCGAGCTTTTCGTCGTGACGGTCGACATAGTTGCGATAGTCATACCGCGCGCCGGGAAAGCCGAGCATCTTCCAGGAGACCATGTCCTTGTTGCCGCCGTAGATCGGATCGGCAAAAAAGCCTTCCATGGTGTTGACGTGGACGGTCGAAAAGAACAGCTTCGCATCGATCCCGTCGAGGGTGATGCTGCCGCTTTCCAGAGCCTTCAGAACTTCGTCTCTTTGCTCGCCTTTCAGCTTCGCGAAGGAGGAGTTGAAGGCGCTTCGACAGTGTGCGTCGAGCGCGGCCAGGCCGATGCGGTATCGCTGCCGGGGAACAAGCGGCGATTGGTCGCCCTGTTCGGGGGTCCCGTCTACGAAGGGGCCGGCCATATAGAGACGATCGAAATTCCCGAAGAAGCCGGCGAGTTGCCGATCGATGAATTCCACGCAACCGGCGTCCTTGCCGCTGACGCTCAAATCATCGGCGGGGATCAGCCGCTCGGCGATAGCCCCGACGGTCGTGGCTTCCTGTTCGGTGAAAAAGTACCATTGCCCGACGGGCAATATCTCCGGCGGACTGGCGTCGAATGGTTTCCAGGAAGGCTGGTCGTTAATGACCAGGGCATTTGCCTTACTCGCGACGCCGAAAATAAGCGCCATCGCGGTCGTCGACAGAATCTGCCGGCGTGTGAGACGTGGAGTAGAGGTGATATCCATAGGGCCCAAATCGTTTTCCATGAGTTTCTCGCTCCTTTCGACCTTCCCGCCGGCGCATCATCGCGCCGACGGGCCCCAGAGGTTACTTCACCATGCCGAATGGATCAGGCACGCTATGCTGGTTTGCATTGTTCCAGAAGTTCTGGAGTACAAAACCGTACTCGGAAAGGTTATTGGTGAACGGGGCGAGCATTGCGTCCGCTGTGGGTCGCTTCCAGTCGGCCTGAAGTTCGCAGGCAAGCGCAAAGGTGCTCACCAGCTCAGCGCCGGCGTTGCTCATACGCGACATGGCGGCCTCCGCCTCGTAGCGATTCCAGGCGCCGCAGGCATCGACAACAGGGAAAACTTTGTAGCCGTCGTTCAACAGCGAGAGCGTCGGGAAGACACAACATGTGCCGATCGTCACCCCGGCAAGAATGATGTGACGGCGGCCCGTCGACTCGACCAGATCTTCGAACGCCTTACGGAAAGTCGGGTCCTCATAGGCATTAATGATCCCGGTCCGCCGGTAGATCGGCTCCTGCGGGAAGAGTTCTTTGATTTCGGGCAGGGTGTCGCCGTTCTGCCACTGCGCATTCGACGTGGTAATCAAGACCGGTATCTCGAGCGCCTTTGCAGCACGCGCGAGGCCAACCACATTGCTCTTGAACTCTGCCAGCGAGGTGAAGTCGCGAACACCCGCCATCAGGCCGATCTGATGATCGATCAGGAGTACGATGCTGTTTTCCGGTGTTGGTTTGTCATGTCCGAACCGGCCGGCGGCGCGGGCCTCTTCAGCCGTGAACCTGTTAGGAAGGCTAGTATAGGCAGTCGGGGTGATAATGTCTGCCGGGCGGGAGATCAAGGTATCGGTCATGTGTTTCTCTTTGCTTCTGACTTAGAGGGAAGCTGGTTCGTGAGAGCTGTTGCAAGGAGTGACGCTGGGAAATTGCGTCACTCCTCAAGTGAGGCCCAATGGCACGTTAGCAGTGGTGAGGTGCGCGACAGTTTTATATGATCGACGTCGGGCACCGCAATTTCCGATCACCCCGTAACGCTGCCAAATAGAGCCGGGCGGACAGAAGATCTCAGAGACCTCATCTGCCGCGCCGGATAAGTTCGGCCGCCCGATAGCCGATTAAGACGGACGGAGCCATGGTGTGTCCGCGGATAAGTGACGGCATAACCGAAGCATCGGCGACACGCAGCCCCTCCAAACCTCTCACGCGCAACTCGGAATTGACGACTGCGGTTGGATCATCGGCAGAGCCCATACGTGCGGTGCCCACCGGGTGGAAGACGGTACCAACGTCTGCCCTGACATGCGCTGCCAGTTCCTTGTCGGACGCATCCGGCGACGGATACACAGCCTCCGCCCAGGGTTCGAGAGCTGAGGTAGCGACCATCTGATGGGCAAGCCGCAGTCCCGAGACGAGCGTCTGCACGTCCGCCTCAACGCTCAAGTAGCAAGGATCAATCATGGGCTTTGCGAAAGGGTCTGCCGACGCCAACCGAACGCTGCCCCGGCTTTGCGGCTGCAGTAGAACCACGCCGATCGTCACGCCCGAGCGCTTGTCGGCGTCGGCGATCTGCGGGAAACTGGATGGGGCGGTATTGTAGGAGAGAAGCAGTTCGAGGTCTGGCACTGTGTGGCCGTCAAGAGAGGCCCAAGCCACGCCGTTCTCGGAAAAATAGCTGGCCGGGCCGTCATGGGTCTCGAGCCATTGATGGATCGCCGTGTCGCCGAGGTCTGGACCAACGGATCCTTTGGCGTCGGTGGTTCCCATCGTATAGAGGTGGGCGTAGATATGATCTTGAAGGTTCTGACCGACACCCGGGAGGTCAACGACGACATCCAAGCCAAGTGCTTCGATATGCTCGCGTGGTCCGACACCCGAGAGCAATAGGATTTGGGGGGTATTGAAGGCCCCGGCCGAGAGTACGACCTCCCGGCGGGCGCCGATAGTACGCACACCGCCGCTGTCGCTGACTTCCACCCCGGTCGCTTTCTTTCCATCAAAGAGGACGCGGGTGACATGCGCGCCTGTCAGGATCGTGAGGTTTGCCCGCGCCCGCACTTCGTCATTGAGGAAGTCATCCGCGATAGTGCGTCGAACCCCGTCGACGAAGAGCGTTTGATATCGCTCTGCGACGAATGGGTCAGATCCGTTCGAGTCGCCGCGCTTCCCAAATCCGGCTTCGACATACGCGTCCAAAAGCTTTTCAGATAGATCGGTCGGCGTGGATATGTCGTTCATCACGACGATGCCGTCATGGCCGCGCGTTTCGGATGGGCCACGATCCGAAGCTTCGATCCGCAGGAACGCATCAATGGCAGCCTTGCCGTTCCAGCCCGCAGCGCCTGCCGCCTCCCATGCATCATAGTCCTCCGGCCGCCCCCGCAACCACGCACAGACGTTCAGTGTGGTCGAGCCGCCAATGGCGCGTCCGCGCGGATGCTGGATTACTCTACCGCCGAGGAAGGACTGCGACGTGGTTTCATACGACCAGTTCTTGTCAGTACCCCAAGTCAGGAAGAACGCTCCCTGGCTGCGGCCGATATCGTAGGGGTTCTCTTGCCCGGCCTCGATCAGAGCCACGTTGATAGTCGGGTCCTCACTCAGCCCCGCCGCAAGCGCCGCGCCCGCAGCGCCTGCTCCGACCACCACGATGTCGTAGTTGCTCATTTCAAATCTCCAGATTCTCAGATTTATGTCGAGAGAAGGTTCCTGCCCTCAATGACGTATTTGATGTTCAAACGCTCCCGTCTGGGGAGCGGTTGGCGCGAGACAATGTCGATGGAAGTGTCTCAGGAATTGCGATGTGACGGCGCGACTTTGCCAGTGGCGTTCCACAGTGGGCGACCATGCGCGCGCGTTCGGCGCATGGTCGTGGCAGAGTGATGGCGATAGTTCATAACTCTCCTCACCTAATGCGATACTTCTGTCAAAATATATACCTGTGCGTGTATCATCGAGCGTCACAACCCCGCAACCAAACGAACCCGCAGCCTCATTTGTTGCCCTGTGAGATGGCGATCGTCTACTGTCTCATCTGCAACATGATTGTCGCAGACAAGGCGGCGAGTTAAGGCAGTTCGCGACGCCTATGCTACGTCTGCGATCAAAGAAGCCTCCAGACTCTGGCCATCGCACTCTCTAACAGGCTCGTTCGCATTGTATCGGAAACCCATCTATCGGGCGGGTCTCACCGTCAGATTCCGAAAATATGCAACAGTCCCAGATTCCAACCAGACACCCACACCTCCATGTTGGTCAGTCCCAAATTTGAGATCGTTCACGATGAGAGCGGGTTCAGTATTGCCATCGAGATAAAGCACCGCCTTTTGGCCGGACACGACGATCTTCATGTGGATCCAGCGTCCCAGGTCCAATTTTGCGTAGCTTTCGTATTTCTCAGGAGACTCGCGTCTGAGCCTGTCGAATCTGTAGTCGGGATAGGCAACATATTGAACGCTGTGATTGCGACGGACCTGATCGTCGGCGACACTATTTGTGGGCCGCAGGTAGATGCTCTCGAACCGTCCCTGTTTGTCGATGCGGAAGGTCAGACCAATGAAGCCCCTGGCGTAGGCCGGAGCACCGGTAACCAGCTCGCTCGCCACGTCGACTTCCACGACCCCGTCACCAAATTCCAGCGGCAACCACGCCATGAAATTTCGATCGGAGAGCTGTTCTTTCTGGGGGTCCTGTATCGCCTCGGAAGGCATTGTCATCTTGAAAGCAGGTTCGCCCTTGTAGGTGCCGAGTTCGAGCGAGACGCCCGACAGACGGAAGTCGTTGGGCGACGCATCGGCCGAGCCGCCGGCCGAATGGCCTTCCGCCGCAAAAAGCATGCTGACGGCAAAAGGAATTGTCCGCATCAAATCCATCTATTCCTCCGGGTCTGGATACTGCGATTGCAAGTTTTGCCTCCGCTTGATGTGGAAGGCGTTGAAAGGAGCCGACGCCACTCGCGTCCTGGGCATCTAGTCTGCGTCACATGCGCCTGAAGCACATTCCGAATGACGCTGTCTCCGCATTATGGTCGGCTATGACTTCTCGGCTGCTTCGCCGAAGAGCTTGCCGCCGCCAGCCCAATCGGAAGGCTCAATGTCTTCAAACAGGACGTAGATGTAGCTGGCATCGGTGCCAGTGTTTCTGACGATGCTTTCGGTGATCTCGGCTGCCACTGCAGCTTTGGCTTTCGTGTCCTTGCCGCTGAACCAGCTCACGCGTACGACAGGCATATAGTGTCTCCTTTGAACCTTGGCGGTCGGTCTGCCGCAATAATGGTGGTCCGGAAAAATATCCGGACCCCACCTTTGCGTTGTATAGCGGGCTTAGCGTTCGAGGAACGACGTGAGGTCGTTCGTAAACTTCACGGGGTTTTTGAACGCAAGGAAATGGTCGCCCTGATCCTTGGCGGAATAGACGAAGAGTTCCGACCCCTTGATCTGCGTCTGCATCCAGCGCTGGCTCTGTAGATTATTGCTGTTTTCGCCAGTGAAGATGGCTGTCGGCACATTGATCTTATGGCTGACGACATCGCGCCAGTCGTTGGTTGTGTGGTCAAAGAGAACGAGCCCCGCGTATTTCGGGTCGTTCTTGATGAACTCGTGAGCAAACGCTTCAGAGTTCTGGTAATAAGGAGAGCTGTTCTCCATCGCGCGGTGCACGACGTTCATGTCTACGACTTGCTGGTTGGTTGGGGCGCCAGCGAAAGCGGCGATCATCCGCTCCGGCGACGTTGTCATGCCACCGGCATTCAGTCGCTCTTCTTCTGTCCAATCCGCATGCGTGTAGATCGAAATCGGCTCGTCGATAAAGATTGCCTTGCGAATGGAATCCGTGCCGAATAGATCGACGTAGCTCCATATGACTGTCGCTCCCATCGACCAGCCGCAGAAATCCGCCTTCTTCAGGCCGAGATGATCGACGAATTCTTTCAGGTCCATCCCGTACCGCGCGATGCGTGTCCCGTAGTCGACTTTGTCGGATAGACCCTGATTGCGCGGATCCAGCACCAGAACGCGATACTTCTTGCTCAGCAAGGACATGACGTTGACGTATTCGGCGCCGTTGGCTCCCCAGCCAGGAATAAAGATGAGTGGCTCGCCTTCGCCCGCTTCCCAATAGGAGAGCTTCACCCCATCGTTTGTCGTGAATGAGTTGATCTGCAAACCCTTGAAATCGGACAGCTTGCCCGGCACGCCGTCAATCTGGTTAGGAAATGTGAAGTCGCGGCCCAGAGCCTCGATCGCAGGTGCGCCAAGCGCATTGCCGGCAAGTGACGTCATCAGGACTGCGCACGCGGCCCCAAGTATAAAAGTGTTCATATTCCGGTCTCCTTTGATCGGCCTCTCGTCAAACGCGAACCCAGGCGGGCGACACTGTCGGTCCCATACCCAGGAAGAAGCCGAAATGAATGTTCATCTCGCCGATTGGCTCCAGAAAGCGACTGTTGCTCAGTGGGCCGGCATCGACGGCTTCAAATGACAGTTTTTCCGCCAATGCGCGCACCTTCGCAGTCGCATCGGCATCGTCGCCCGCAACGAAGGTCTGCAAGGTCTTTCCAGCGTGGGCGTCGGGCGAGATCAGGCCGGCGAAGATCGTGTTGAATGCCTTCACCACGCGCGCGCCGGCAGCCCCTTTCTGGATTTCTTCCGCGGCCGAAGTCGTATGACCAAGCAGAAGCTCCTTGTAGTCGGCGGTGATCGGGTTGCTGATATCGACCAGAATTTTCCCGCCTAAATCTCCCGCTTCACCAAGAACCGGCGCCACTGCCTGGTATGGCAGGGCGAGCAAAATGATATCGGCGAGCTTCACGGCAGCGGCAATCCCGCCGCCTTCGACATCAGGGCCGATTTCGGCAGCCAGTGCTGCGGCCTTGGCCAGGTCGCGATGGCCGATGACAAGGTCCACGCCCTTCGACGCGAACGCTCGAGCGAATCCCGAGCCCATGTTTCCGGTTCCGATAATCGCAACTCTCATTGTCTCGTCCTCTGTTGTGGGTGCAGGGATAATGGCGTTGAAATGAATCGGGATAAATCGCTAGAATGTCGCTTTACCTGAAACGGAGTGTTTCAAATGGATCGTCTCACGGGCATCGAGGTCTTCGTCAAAGCGGTCGAAAGCGGCTCGTTCAGCGCTGCGGGCGAGACCATGAAGATGTCGTCTCAGCTCGTCGGAAAACATGTCCAGAAACTCGAACAGCATCTCGGCGTTCAGCTTCTCCAGCGCTCCACCCGCCGGCAGAGCCTGACGGACTTCGGTCGCATCTTCTACGAAAGGGCGAAGATCATTCTGTCGGAGGTCGAGACAGCCGAAGGCATGGCCGCCGAAACCCGTGCTGTTCCAGGCGGACGCCTTAGAATCAATGCCCCTGTCAGCTTCGGCATGCGAACCCTTTCGCCCCGATTGCCTGAATACATGAAGATGTATCCCAAGGTCTCGGTCGAACTCACCCTGGCCAATCGCGCGGTGGATCTTATCGAAGAAGGATACGACGCGGTGTTCCGGGTCGGAGAATTGTCAGACAGTGGTCTGATCGGACGACAGCTGTCCCCCTATCGCTTGGTCGTGTGCGCTTCGCCGGCCTACCTGGCACAGAGCGCTGCGGTAGCGACCCCCCAAGATCTGACCAACCATGAATGTCTCGGATTTGCGCACACGGAATTGAGGACCCATTGGAGCTTCGATGGTCCTAATGGGCGCGAAGTGATTCCGGTGACAAGCAGGCTCATGGTCGACCACGGCGAGCCGCTGCTTTGCGCTGCCCTTGAGGGCCTGGGTGTGATGTTACAGCCGCTCGAGCTCGTGGAGGATTCTCTTCGCGATGGCAGACTTATCGAGCTGCTTCCTGGCTACAAGGTGCCGAGCCGGCCTTTACATATACTCTACGCGCCGACCCGCCGTCTGACCCCAAAACTGCGCAGTTTTATCGATTTCGCGGTTGCGAGTTTCGGATTGCCCTCCGGCCCATCCGTTGGTCGCGCGTGACATTGAGGTGGTCACGAGCCGCACGGCTCTCCATGCCTCCTCGCCACTTCGTTCGGGCTCTCGGCAGATGCCATAGTCTGGAGATCGCCCCAACTGGTTGGATACTCTATGTAACCTTGCTTTTGCTTTGACGGGGCCGTTTTCCCGATAACCGGTTTTGTCCTGCGGGTGGGGACACAGGGGACACCTTGCCGCCCAAGACGCCCGTGAGTTCGGCCGCAACGGCGGCAAGTGCGGCTTGCGCGACGTCTGTCGGTGGGCGAGTTTGATCATCGAGCCGCGCGACATATGGGACTGTCAGAGCAGCGATCGGATGTCCGCGAAGATCCAGGATCGGAAAGCAAATCGCCTGCACTCCGGCGAACTGATTGCTCTTCATAAAGGCAAAACCCTGCTTTTGCACCTTTTGAAGGAGCTTGATGAAGGCCTGTTGCTCCGCCTGTTTCATCGTAGGGTCAATCAGTGAAAGGATCTCGCTGAGTGCCCGCGACCCTTGGAATGCAAGGAGAACTCTTCCGGAGGCCGATTTCAGGATATCAAGCTTTGCGCCCACCTTGACGTTGAACCCCACACCTTCAGGCGCATCAACCTGCGCAACGACGAGCTGATGATTGCCGCTCAGCACTGTAAGGTGACAGGACTGGTCGATGGTGGTCGACAGGGTCTTCATGCGTGGGAGCGCTTCGGAGATCAGCCGGCTCACGGGCGGAAAACTGTGAGAAAGCTCGAATAATTTCATGCCGAGCAAGAAAGATTCGTCTGTTTGAACCAGATAGGAGCGGCGTGCGAGGCACTCGATCATTCGGAAAATCTCACCGACTGAGCGACCGAGCCTGTCGGCGATATCCTTTCGCGATAGGCCATTTTCTTCCTTGGACAGAAGTTCAAGGATATCCAGCCCTTTCTCCAAGGCAGGAGCCGAGTAGAGGGGTTGCTTGCTTTCGTCGTCTTCAGGCGGGGTGTCTGGGATTTTCTTGCGTGATGCGGCTTTGACGGTCATGCCTTTTTCCACTCGTGACGAACGCCGATTTCCAACAAGGATGGTGGTTTTCACACGCTCGTTGCCAAGTCAAGTTAGATCGCCCCTTGGCCGCCGATACGATCGCCTCTTTGTTTCAGGCATTCACCAGTATTTCGACCGCGAGCGCCCCTGTGTCATTGTAAGCACGCAAGATCCAGGATTGGCCGATGCTTTCGATTGTCATGGAGATGGGACGCCCGCAAAACAGGGGTAGGAGATGTTTGGCCTTAAGCGTTGACAGGATTTCGGAATGCTGCGCCCGGAAATACTCCGTCAGCAACAGTGTCGAAAGGCCACCATTGACCACCAGGTCAGGAAACCCTTCGACGTCACGAGCGTGTTGCCGGTCGATGTGAATCTTATGGGAGTTGAATCCAAGTGCGGAATATTGAAACAGCAAAACGTCGTCCGGCGTGATCTGCTTGCCGGGGGTGATCGATGCGGCCGGCGCGTCAGATATTTTTGAGGATCCCGGCTGAGCGCTCAGCAAGATATAGGTCTGCGTTTCGCTCAAAGATGGATGAGAAGCATTGACCTGATAGAGGTCATGCGCAACCGAGACGATCGCCATCGGACCGCTCTGACCCTGTTTGTGCGAGATCGCCTGTATACGGCTTTCTCTTCGCAACGGGTCGCCAATCCGGATATCCGTGGAAAATGAAACTGTCCGGCCACCCAGAAGCAGTCGAGGCAATCCCAGATCGGGAAGCGGAACACCAAGGCCGGGAAAGCCATCTTCGCGTATCTCAGAACGGCGTGTGTCGCCGGCCAAGAGAAAGAACTGCCACCCGCGCGGCAAGTTTTCACCCTCCTTGAAGCTATCCGGATCCAAGTCCAGCATGGCTGCAATCCGGCGGACTGCAGCCATGGAACACACTTCCTGGCGCCTGACTGCCTTGTAGACTTCGTCGGTTTGGGAACTCTCGGACATTCTGGTTTTCCTTTGATATGCCAGTCGGCGGTTCATACGCAACGCCGCTTCGGAGCTTCGCCGAGGTCGTCAGTGAGACAGGGAAAATGCGCCGAAACTTCCTCTATTCATCGGCGCATTTCCTGATAGATGCCTTATTTCTCAATATCCACGTGGCGGGTTTCCGGGCTCATCAACAGGGCGATGAGTGAAATTGTCAGGACGGTCAGGCACATGGCAGTGATAATCCAAACTTGGCCGCCAAAGGACTGCATAAGCCATGCAGCCACGAAGGGTGTTGGGCCGGCAAACAGAAGGTTCGCACCTGTGTAAGCAAGCGCGGATCCTGCATAGCGGACCGAGGTCGGAAAATGCTCCGCAAAGAAGGACGGCAGAATGCCGCTTTGCGCCTGGATGCAGCCTGCGAAAGCAGCCATTGCCAGGAAGATGACGAAGGTGTTCGCGGTATTCATCATCGGAAAGTAAAGCGCTGCAATGACAAACATAAGCAGCGTGGTGACAATGAGCGGCGGTTTGCGACCGAATTTGTCACTCGCGGCGCCGCCAATGCAGGTGGTCACAATGGCAACGGCATTTGCAGCCATAAGGCACATGAATGCGGTCTGGTTGGCAATTCCAACGGTTTTCGTGAGATAGCTGATGGAAAAGACGGTGACGATATAATAGCACGATGCAGGTGCAGACCAGAACAACAGCAGGCGAATGATCGTGCCGGGATGGGTGCGGAAAACAGATTGCTTGCGCGGGGGAGCTGCATGTTTTTCCTCAGCCGCGTCCTGACGTTTCACCAGATTCTGAAACGCCGGGGTCTCCTCGACTTTGAAGCGGATATAAACGCCGAGCACCACCAGCAGAACACTGAGCAGGAACGGAATCCTCCATCCATAATTCAAGAATTGCTCGCTGGTCATCATCACTGAGATAGCAAATAGAAGACCGTTGGCGAGTACTTGGCTGGCGGGAGCTGCCATGTTTGTGAAAGCACCGAACAGCCCGCGGCGGGTGGAAGGAGCATGTTCCATTGTAAAGAGCTGAGCGCCCGTCGACTCGCCTCCGAGCGCAAACCCCTGCACGAAACGGAGCACGACGATCAGGATCGGCGCCCAGATGCCGATGCTGGCATAGGTAGGCATAAGGCCGATGAGGAATGATGCTATTCCCATGAGAATAAAGGTGAAGAGCAGGATGTTCTTGCGCCCTATTCTATCACCGAGGATCCCCATGATGATGCCACCGGCCGGGCGGGCAACGAAGCCCACCCCGAACGTCGCGAAGGAAGCCAGAAGCGCACTCTTCGGATCCATGGTGGGAAAGAACAGCGAAGGCAGGACTGTCGCCGATATTGCGCCATACGCCGTGAAATCGAGCCACTCCAGGGCCGAGCCGAGTGCACTGCTGAATGCCGCGCGTTTCGCCATGGGCGAGACCGGCTCGGTCTCGCTCTGGCCATGTGCTTTTCTGATGTCTTGAGTTGCAGCCGACATTAGTGTTCTCCTCCAAACGGTCGGTTGATATGTATTCTGAGTACGTCGTCAGCTCGCGCCGCGGTCGGCTGTCTCCCGGTGGTCTCTTTGCCATTCGGTGAAAGTTCGGCCATCGCGTGCAAGCTCAACGAGAAGTGCAGAGGGCTCGGACCCGGCTCCGCCGACCCGAGCAGCCTCTTCGACGTCTGCGAGTGTCTCGGCCAAGCCCTGTTGGTCAGCCGCGAACAATGGGCCGCCTCTCAATCGCGGAAAGCCGTAGCCGTTGACGAAAACGAGATCGATGTCGGAGGGTCTGAGGCTTATGCCTTCCTCGAGAACACGCGCGCCTTCATTGACCATGACAGCCAATATCCGGCGCTGGATCTGTTCGGCCGTAAATGCCTGGGGCTCCCTTGCCTGGCGACGACGTTCGTTGGCAATGATCTCTTCCACTTCCGCGGAGGCCACGGCCCTGCCATCGAGGTAGTCATACCAGCCCTTCCCCGCCTTCCGTCCGAGCCGGCCGGCCTCGCATAGTCGGTCGGGGATCGCAACATAACGCTCGAGGGGATCGCGGGTCGCGGCCCTGCGCTTGCGCATCGCCCATGCGATGTCGAGACCCGACATGTCGGAAACAGCGAACGGCCCCATGGCAAAACCATAGGCCTGCAGCGCCTCATCGATCTGGCGAGCCGAGGCGCCGTCCTCCAGAAGATATTCAGCATGCCGGCGGTAGACCGCAAAAATGCGGTTGCCAATGAAGCCGTCACAAACACCCGCAACGATCGGTAGCTTTCCGATCCTGCGCCCGAGTGCCATTCCGGTCGCCACGACGTCAGCTGAGGTCCGGCTCGCCTGCACGACCTCAAGCAACCGCATGATGTGCGCTGGGGAGAAGAAGTGAAGCCCAAGGACGTCGGCCGGCCGATCAGTGATGTCGGCAATCGCATCGACATCAAGATAAGACGTATTGGTCGCGAGCACGGCGCCGGGTTTTGCAAGTCGATCCAGCTTGGTGAAGATCGGCTTCTTGACGTCCATATCCTCAAAGGCGGCCTCGATCACGAGGTCCGCTTTCACAACGACATCCCAATTATCAGTCGCGCTCACTTGCTGCTGGCGCTCCTTGGCATCGTCTTCGGTTAGACGGCCAGCCTTGACCTGCGCCTGGAAGAGGTCGCGAACCCGCTGGCCACCCGCAAGCGCTGCTTCGGCGTTTTGTTCGAGAAGATCGACGACGATGCCCGCACTTGCCAGAGTGACTGCTATGCCCGACCCCATGGTGCCGGCTCCGATCACGGTGGCCCGCTCGATCGGGTGAACTGACGCTCTGGCTGCACCCGGCACGATGTCCGATTGCGTTTCCGCCCAGGCCAGATGCTGCAAGGCTCTGGCCTCGCTCGAAGCCTGGGCTCGGTCGCAAGCTTCTCGCTCTTTCTTAATTCCTTCGATCCAAGGAGTTGTCGCGGCAAGCCGGATGAGCTCGACGGTCTCCTTGACCGACTGGCTGCCTTTCCCTCGCCTCAGTGCGGACGTCGCTTCCTTGTCGATCGCCGTCTCGTCGTCGACCGGCGCAGTTCGGTCACTGCTGCGACGCTTGGACCATTTTTTCGCTTCTTGTGCGAGATGAGCAGTGGCATCCCCATCGACGACCTCGTCAAAGAGCGCGAAGGCCGCGCCCTCCGGCGCTTTGACGTTCATGGTTGCGGTCATTCTTAGGGCATGACGGGCACCGACAATGCGTGGCAGGCGCTGGGTGGCGCCGCCTTCAGGAACAAGGCCAAGCATCGTTCGTGGAAAGCCGGCGGACGCGCTCGCCGTAGCGATCCGCCAGTCACAAGCCAATGCAATAGAAAGACCACCGTCCTCCGCCGGGCCGGTTATGGCGGCGATCACCGGCTTCGCCGACGCCTCGATCGCATCAGACAGATCGGCAATCGTAGGCACGTCCGGACAAGTGTCTAAAGCTCCGAGAGGATCCTCCGTCAGGAAGTGACCATTTGCACCGAGGATGGCAATTGCCTCGACGTTGGGCGCGTTTGACGATTTCTGCAATTGCTCCAACAGAGCGATCCGGAGCTCCCGGCTAAGGACATTGCGCGGCGGGTTGTCTACAACCACAACTTCTACGCCGCCCACCCGGTAGGACGACAGAATGGCGCGCGGGTTCGACATGGACCCAGGCATTTCACACACGCTCAAGCAGAAGGGCGATGCCCTGGCCGACACCGATGCACATGGTTGCAATGGCGCGCTTGCCGCCGATTTTTTCCAGCGCCCGCACCGCAGTTCCCGCCAGGCGAGCGCCGGACATGCCGAGTGGATGGCCAAGGGCTATCGCGCCCCCGTGGGGATTGACGTATGACGCGTCATCGGCAAGGCCGAGGCCCCTTATGACCGCAAGGCTCTGCGACGCAAACGCCTCGTTGAGTTCGATCACGTCGATCGATGAGATGCTGAGGTTTTGACTTGCCAGTAGTTTCTTCGTGGCAGGCAAGGGTCCGATCCCCATCAGCCGTGGAGCCACACCTGCAGTGGCCATGGCCACGACGCGAGCCCGTGGGGTCAGGCCGTATTTCACTGCCGCTTGCTCGGATGCGAGAATAAGAGCCGCCGCACCGTCATTGACGCCCGAAGAATTGCCCGCGGTGACGCTTCCACCGGTCGGCCGGAAAGGGGTCTTAAGTTTCGCGAGTCCCTCAAGTGTTGTATCGGGACGCGGATGCTCATCGACCGAAACGACAATCTCGGTCTTCTTTCCTTTGACGGTGACGGGAACTATTTCACCTGCGAAAAAGCCATTCGCCTGAGCCAGCGCTGCCCTTTCCTGAGACCTCAGGGCGAAGCGGTCCTGGTCGTCGCGACTGATGTTGTAGGTTTCGGCAACGTTTTCGGCCGTTTCGGGCATCGTATCGACACCGTACCGCGCCTTCATTTCTGGATTTACGAAGCGCCAACCGATGGTCGTGTCCTCGACTTCGACCTGTCGCGAAAACGCCTCGGTTGCCTTGCCCATCACGAATGGAGCGCGCGTCATGCTCTCGACGCCGCCGGCCACCATAATCGTCGCATCGCCAGCGCGAATTGCACGTGCGGCAGTGCCGACCGCGTCCAGGCCCGAGCCGCAAAGTCTGTTGATTGTCGATCCAGGCATGGTGCTCGGCAGGCCAGCCAGAAGCAGCGCCATGCGAGCGACGTTTCTGTTGTCCTCGCCCGCCTGGTTCGCACAACCGAAATAGCAGTCGCCGACGGCTTCCCAATCGATTGCGCGGTTGCGATCAACAAGCGCGCGAAGCGGGTATGCTGCAAGGTCGTCGGGGCGAACGTCTTTCAACGCCCCGGCGTAGCGGCCGATTGGCGTGCGGACATAATCGCAAATAAATGCATCAGTCATAACGGTGTCCTTTCCATCCCACAGGACAACCCCCTGGCAATCCTGCCTGAGAGCTTTGTGCCGCGTTCACGCGGCACATGCTGACGACGCGGCCGCAAGCCCACACGACCGTGCCGTCCTCTGGCGCGATGAAGGCGGCTTACTCTGCTGCGTCGCCCTGAACTTCATGGACTTCGACGACATTTCCCTCAGGGTCCTGAAAGAAGATTTGCTGCCAGCCCTTGATGGCCCACTGACCGTAGTCGGCATAAGGAATGCCGCGCGCGGTCAGGCGTCGCTTGACGCCTTCAATGTCGTCCGTTCGGAATGCGATATGGCCGCGGTCAAGGGGATTGACGCCCTTCCCGGTCTTGAAGGCCACGTTGAGATCCCGTGTGGCCAGGTGCATTTCCGTCGTGCCATCGGTCAGAAACGTGACGTGTCCGCCGTAGCCGCGATCCTTGATCTGGTCGCTTGCATCATGGCCGCCATAATAGGTCTGTTGCAGCTCCATGACGTCCTTGTAGAAATCCTCGAGGTCCGTGACGTCTTTCGCCGTGAGGTTTACGTGGTGGAAGTGTGTAGCCATTTTTTCCTCCATTTTCAGCGAGCCACCGGGGCCCGATCAGTTGACCACTGCCGTCTATCGTCAGTGGATGTGAATGCCGCCGTTTACGTCGAGGGTGGTTCCGGTCATGTAGGCGGAGAGGTCGGATGCAAGGAACATGCATGCTCCGGCGACTTCTTCGGGGCGACCCGGTCGACCCAGTGGAATTGAAGCACTCAGATCGCGCAGCCGCTCGGGGGACATTGCGCCAGCGACGAAATCGGTCTCGATGAGCGATGGGCAGACCGCATTCACCCGAACCCCGGCGGGGCCGAATTCGCGGGCCAATGTCTTCGTCAAGCTCAACACGCCGCCTTTTGAAGCGGCATAATGGGATCCGCCGAACAAGCCGCCGCCGCGCTGTGCGGCGACTGACGATACGTTCACGATAGATCCGCTGCGCTGCGCGACCATCGACGCCGAGAAAGCCCGGATAATATTGAAGGTGCCGGCAAGGTTGATCGAGATCACCTCAGCAAAATCCTGCGCGGTGATGTCTTCGAATTTCGCTGGGCGCATAATACCGGCGCAGTGCACCAGGGCGTCGATGCGACCGAATTGCCGCAGGATCGCCGCGCCGGCATCGTCACAGTCGTTGCGCGACGAGATATCACAGCGCACGCCGCGCACGTCGGCTTCGGGATACTCTGCCCCCAGGGCCGCCGCGGCAGAAGCGATGCTCTCGCTAACATCGATGATGGCGATTTTTGCGCCGTTTGCCGCGAGCATGTTGGCGGTTGCTCGGCCGATCCCATGAGAAGAGGCGGCGCCTGTAATGACGCAAACCTTGTCCTTCATCAACATTCTGTCTCCTCCGCATAAGCTATGGCTCGCGATCTTTCGGATTTCATATGTGATGTCAAGAGTTCATATTCGAAATAACGACATGCATCTGATATTTTATCAGTGAACGATTGACTTCATATGTGCTCTCGATAAGTATGGCGCCGCCGGCGGGAGGGGCGTTTGGCGGATGCCTTGCCGCAAGCCTGCTTCAAAAGATCACTATGGGAGGAAGGTCATGATCAGCACCGAACGCGTCATCGAACCAAACGGCTTCGAACGATCCAGGCCGCCGATGCAGTCGGCGCGGTGCCTCGCACGAGGAGGCGACAAGTGAACGACGTTCAAGTCAGCGGCCTTCGTGTTCTGGACCTGACCAGTGTCGTGGTCGGGCCAACCTGCACGTGGCGCCTTGCCCAGTATGGAGCTGAAATCATCAAGGTTGAGGCGCCGGAGGGGGATCTGATGCGGGGGTTGGGGGGACTATCGCCGACGGGCCAGCACTCGGGCACCTATCTTCATCTCAACCGCGGCAAGCGGAACATTTGTCTCGACCTCAAGAAGCCTGGCGCGGCAGAAATTGTCGATCGGCTGATCAAAAGATCAGACGTGATCGTCGCGAACATGCGCCCGCGAGCATTGGAGCGCCTCGGCCTGGACGCCGCCTCGGTGAGACAGAGGTATCCAGACAAGATCCATTGCCTGATCACCGGCTACGGCACCGATGGCCCCTACGCAGGTCGGCCCACCTACGACAGTGTTGTCCAGGGCGCGTCCGGAATTGCGGGACTGTTCCTTGCCCGGGACGGCGAGCCTTCATATGTGCCTTTGGTCGTGTGCGATCACGTTGTCGGAGAGATTGCCGCCGGCGCCATCATGGCCGCTGTCATCAAACGAAATGCGGGCGGCGGCGGCAGCTCGATCGAGATTCCGATGTTCGAAACGATGGCGGCGTTTGTCTTGCAGGAGCATCTGGCGCAAGAATCCTTCGAGCCCCCCGTCGGCGCCGCCGGGGACCGACGACTTCTCAATCCGCATAACAAGCCTCTGAAGACGTCTGATGGATGGATTTCGGTTACCATCAACACAGATCCGCAGGTCAGAGCGTTTCTCAAGGCAGTTGGCCGCGATCATCTTTTGGACGATCCCAGATTCGCAACCGTTGCCGCGCGGGCGAAGAACGTTAAGGAATGGTTCGAAGTTCGTGGAGCCGCGCTATCGGACAAGACAAGCGCAGAATGGTTGGCGATCTTTCAAGCGGCTGACATTGCGGCGATGCCATGCCACACGAATGAAACCCTGCGCAGCGACCCGCACCTCGAGGCCGTAGGATTGTTGTCAACGGAAGAGCATCCGACCGAAGGTACGATATCGGTTATCCGCTCGACCATAAGGTGCGATGACGCCTATCCGTCGGCTGGAGGATATGCACAGCCCCGTGGATGGGAGACACGTGAGATCCTGTCCGAGCTCGGACTGAGTGACGATGAGATCGCCGAGATCATCGCTTCCGAGGCTGCATTTACCGGCCGACAGCGCCAGGCTGCGGAGTAAAGTCCGAAATTCGAGCGCGCCACGGAAAGCGAGACCAACCAATCAGGCGGAATCGACGCCGAAAGCCCGAACCCTTTTGAACATGCGTGTCTCGCATATCGTGAATTCTCAATCGCGACAGTGCGGCTCCATGCTACGGCGCACCTTAGTCAATTGTCTGCGCGCGTCCCAAGATGCTCTCTTGTCTTCGCCAGTCATCGCGACGACGGCGAAGGAAATATGTTCAGGGAGAGAGTTAAATGGGAGATTCGAACTTTTCGCTCGAAGGGAAAATCGCATTGATTACCGGCGGAGGCCGCGGCATTGGGGCTGGCATAGCGACAAGCCTTGCTCGAGCCGGTGCCGACGTATTGGTGGCCGATTACACTAAGGAGCTTGCCGAGGAGGGAGCATCGGCGATCGCGGCGCTGGGGCGCCGTACCATGGCTATCCAAGTCGATGTGAGGAAGCCGCAGAGTGTCTCCGCTATGATGGACCTAGTGGAGAAGCAATTTGGCCGCCTGGATATCGCCATCAACAACGCGGGTGTTGTAAGTTTGGGTGGGATCGAAGAACTCACCTTCGAACAGTGGAATGACGTCATCGACGTCAATCTTCGCGGCGTGTTCTTGTGCTGCCAGGCCGAAATCAAGCTGATGAGAAAGGCGAAGTTCGGCCGGATCATCAATACATCCTCAATTGCAGGCAAAGTCGGCTTTCCGAACCTATCGCACTACAGCGCTTCGAAGTTCGGTGTGATCGGCCTGACCAACGCAATCGCGAAGGAAGTTGCCACGGACGGGATTACGGTAAACGCGCTTTGCCCGGGTATCGTCGGGACAGGAATGTGGCGGGGTGAGAGTGGTCTGTCAGCCTTGTGGGCGCAGCCAGGTGAGTCCGAGGAGCAGTCCTGGGCCCGACACCAGCAGGTTTTCCTTCCCCAAGGCGTTGCCCAGACCCCTGAAGACATGGGCCAAATGGTTGTCTATCTCGCTTCGGCGAAACATGTGACAGGCCAGGCCATGGCTGTAGACGGCGGATTCTCGCTCTGACAGACCCCTCCAATTTGCGTCCACCGCCCCAATTCTGGGGCGGTGTTTAGGCTGTCCCGCAGCGGGAAAAAGACCTGATTTTGCCGTTCTGTTTAAAGTCACCTTGTGCCAGTGAACGCCGGAGGTGGGCAACATCATGCGGGAGACGGAGTGGCATTGGGCCATTCGCTATCTCTTTAAGCATTCCATGTCCGAGGCCTTCTCACGCGACTTCTGGATCTGAATTTTCCTGTAGAGCGTAGCCCGCGAAACCCCCAGATACCGTGCGGTCAGTGAAACATTTCCTCCATTGTGACGAAGAGCTGCTTCAATACGCGAGGCCTGCGACTGCGAGCGCGCTGTCAAATCCGTCCGGGCAATCTCGGACACCATATCTTCGGGCAAATGCTCAAGGTCGATGGTATCAGCTTCCGCAAGTACCACCGCGTGCCGGATAGCGTTGCGCAGCTCGCGTAAATTACCCGGCCAATGGTAGTTCAACATCACGAGCCGAGCCTCCTCGCTCAGGCGCAGTGCCGTTCGCCCGCTGTTGCGACTTTCAATCCCGAACAAATCATTGATCACTCCGGCTAGATCCGGGTGGTTCCTCAAAGGTGGGAGGAAGACGGTTCCACCTTTCAACCGGTGCAGCAGGCTGCCCCTAAGCTTGCCACTCTTGGCCAAACCGTCAAAATCGGAGCCGATCAATGCAATGATCCCGAAGCGATGGTTCGTCCGATGGTCACGACTTTCAAGAAGCGTCTGCAGAGCGATCTGCCCACCCTCGTCAAGTTCTTCAAGACGGTCCAGGATAAGGCAGGTGTTGGCGTGAAGTGGCAACTGCGGATGGAAAATCGCGGTTCCCGCTCTCTGGCTGGTCACCGCCGCACAGTCAATGAAAAGCGTTTCGGTCTCTTCGCCCGAGCTGCGTCGGGCGGTGATTTCGGCAAAAGCCGTTTTGCCGCTTCCCGTTTCCCCACCGATGATCAACGGTATACCTGCCCGATAAAGCTTTTCCGCTCTCTCGAGAACCAGTGACATCATCGGATCAATGCGAAGGTCCTTTTCGGCCAACCTCGAGGCCTGCACAGGCGTCATGAGCATAGCCGTGGGCAACGCGCCTGGTCTTTCGTCATCATTGCGCCCAACCATCCGAGACGTTTTCGTCTCTCGGTGATTGAAAACGACCTGCAGATTCTTGCCTGGTAGACGATAAGCTCTGTCGGGACGTATATCCGTCAACGACAAGTCCATGCAGAGTGCTTCCTCCGCTTGACGCCCGATCAGATCTTCCGCTTGCAAGCCGGTGAGTGCCGCGACCTGTGAACTCGCATCAATGATAAGACCGTTGTCGTCAATGGCGACACGACCCTCTTCTGCGAGATCAGAGCTTTCCACATCATTGAAAAGTCTTAGCAAATTATTGTGACGGTGCAGTCGAGCGAAGTAGCGGTTCTCAATTCGCCGTGCTGACCTCTCGACGATATCGAGCACGACGCGATTGGTCCGATCGTCGCTGACGCGTGCGGTGGTAACATTGATGACGCTCTGCAGGACCTGCCGCCGCCCGAATAAGGGTGCGGTGATGCACGACAATGCCTGGGTCGCTAATCCGTAATGCTGCTTGCCGGCAATCACGATGGACTGGCCGGTCCTCAGGCACGTGCCGACGCCATTTGTCCCCTGTCTTTCCTCTGCCCAAACCGACCCCGGCAGCACGCCCATTCTCGACATGTCACTGAGGAATTGATGGTCACAGCGGAACAGCATCATCACTCCCTTCGCGGAGGCAAGGGACACCAGGTACTCGCTGTCCACCAGACGCAGGAACAGCTTTTCGACCTCGGGCTCGGCAACGGCAAGCAGGTCCTCGTAATCCTGCTCGAGGTTTCTGAACTCTCCGTGGGTCAGAACCTCGGCTCGCGGAACATGATCTGGAGCGAGATTGTAATCGGCCAGGCAACGCTTCCAGGAATCAGCAACGACACCCGGCAGGGGCCGCCCTAATTCATAGCCGCGAGACATGCGCAATCGCGCGATTTCATCGACAACGGCCTCACGCGAAAAACTGTCGCTTCCTCGGAAATCATATTCCAACATGTTGCTCCTCCCAAAGCAAATATTGAGGGGCCTTCGTCCTTTGCCCTTCTTATAGCATCTCTCTTCCAGCCAGTCGAACAGGCCCGCCGTTCATCCAGATCAGAGGATCTGCATGGGCAGGGTCGATATCTCGGTTCAATCTGACCCCTTCGATACGCCCCACGAAGATCGTCTGGTCTCCATAGTCATGCGCTCCGATGACCCTGCAGAAGTAACTTGTTGCTGCCGTTTCCAGATAGGGCAACCCGAAGAGGCCTATCCTCCAAGCGTCCGTTTCATGGTTGGCTTCGAGAAAATCATTCCGATCAAAGCGATCAAGACGGTCGAGATCGCCGCTCGAGACGTGATTGAGGCAGTAAAGACTGCTTATATTGATAGCGGAACACGGTAAGGCGTGCCGGTCGACGGCGACCACCATCGAAGGGAGTGTCGCCGACAGTTGCGAAGGGTTCGTCACCGCCAAGCCGTAGTACCGACCGTGCTCGTCGCGCGTCGTCAGCAGTGACACGCACATCGCAGTTGCACGCATGCCTCGGCGAAGCTTCCTGGAGAATTCTGCATCGTCATCACGGAAATGAGAAGTCTCATCGCCCATTTTCCAACTCCGGTTAAGTCCGGCATCACCTGTTATATTAAATCGCTTTACGCTGCCCAATGTCGATTGTGAGACCAATGCTACGCGAACGACTGTCTCATTTGAGACAGTCGTTGCTGAGACGTCGATATGTTGGTCAATGATCCCGTTTGGAATGTCGCCAGGCGATCAGATCCGCTACCGAGATTTTCAGCAGACCAAAGCGCCTTGAGAATTGATCAATCTGTTCTCCGCACATCATCGTTCCATCCGAATTCACCAACTCGCAAAGGACGCCTACCGGCACGTGGCCTGCAAGGCGGACGAGATCGTAGGCGGCCTCCGTGTGACCCTGTCTGGTCAGGACGCCGCCTCGTCGCGCGCGAAGCGGAAAGATGTGCCCAGGCCTGCGCAACAAGCCGGGATCCAATCCATCAGTTGCCAGCGCATGCAAGGTGATTGCACGGTCTTTGGCCGAGACGCCCGTTCCGCAATGCTTCGCGTCGCATGTGACGGTAAAGGCAGTTGCTTGGGGATCGTCGTTCCTCGATACCATTGGTGGCAAGGCGAGCGCGTCCGCCCTTTCCTGGTCCATCGCCGCACATAAGATGCCTGTCGAATGATTGACCATGAAGGCAATCATCTCGTGCGTGATCGTTGCGGCGGAAGCGATGAGGTCGCCCTCATTTTCTCGATCGTCATCATCGACCACGATAACCATGCCGCCGGCCGCAACAACCTCGATCGCTTCCCCCACCATCGAAGACCCCGCCCTTGCGAGCGGAGTCCTCATCGAGATGACCGGAGAAACCTCCCAATCGAGTTGCATTGGAATTCTCCCTTGATTGGTGACTGGTAGAGCGTTCAGGCCGCGTTTACGATGGGCAGGACGTCCTTGGCCAGACGCTGCATGCTCAAACGCTCGCGTTCGAGATTGTTGCCACTTCCGTCCAGGCCCGCCATCAGCATTGTGCCGAACGGACCCGAACGTTCACGCAGGCTGATGATCTTTTCCGCAACTGTCTTTGGAGACCCGTAGATGACACTGGCCTTGACGATGGCCTCGACCGTGACGTCCTCATCCTTCATGTTGATATCCGGCTTGGCGACGATCGTATAGTCGGCGCGCTTGAGGACTTCCCAGAGATAGTCGAAGTAGAAGATGTTCGAACCCTTGGGGTCGAGCAACCAATCCTCAGCCTGTGCGTCGCTTTCGCCGATCACGACATTGCGGGCAACCGTCCAATCCTTGCCCGTCGGTTCACGACCAGCGGCCTGGCAGCCTTCGACATATTTTTGCCAATGGCTGATCACGGTGCTTTCAGGGGCGAAGTTCGCCGTTACCGGTATCCAGCCCTTCTTGGCAGCATAGGCGACACTTCCACTTCCGGGGGACATCGATGAGAGCGCGATTGGCGGATGCGGCTTTTGATAGGGCTTGCCCATGAAGCCCACGCCGAGTTCCGGAATGATCATCTCGGTCAGCTTGATTGGCCAATGCTTTCCAGGGATGTCGTAAGGAGGATCCTGGGACCAGATTTTCAGGATGGTTGAGATCGACTCCGCCATGCGTTCGTTGCGGATATCACCGTCCAGATTGCCGAAGAGCTCCATGTCGGAAGCAAGACCACCTGGGCCGACGCCAAAAATAAACCGACCCTTCGACATGTGATCGAATTGCGCGGCTTCCGCCGCGACTAGCGCCGGATGGTGGTTGGGCAGAGCAATAACGCCCGTCGCGAACTTGATGTTTTTGGTCTGCGAAATGAGAGAGGCCAGGAACATCATCGGCGAGGAGATCGGCTCCGTCACACAGGAGATATGTTCACCGATCCACGCCTCATCGAAGCCCAACTGATCGGCAAGTATGATCTTGTCGGTATTCTCCTTGATGATATCAACCAGCGGGCGACTGGCTGGATGGAGCGGCATGGCGAATGTTCCGAGTTTCAATATAACCTCCCTCAGGTTTGCGAAGCCCATCCGGGCGTTCAGTGGAAATCAGGATTTTGTAGATTGGCCGTTGGCAAGCGATGTTCGCGAGCCGTTCATCCAGAGCAATGGAGCAACCCGTTCCTCTGTCGCTGCTGGCAAAAGAACGTGGTCAACTTTGCCGATGAAGATTGTGTGCGTGCCGTAGTCTTGGGCAGCTTCAACCGTGCAGACTTGCGACGCCAACGCACCGCGAAGTATCGGCAGTCCGTCGGGTCCCTCATGCCAATGTTCTTGTGCGAAGCGACGATCCCGTAGCTCGCTTCGGGAAAAGCATTCCAGCAGCTCGAAATGCGATTCACCCATCAGATTGAGGCAGAACTTTCCGGTATCGGAGATGATCGGATGAATCGACGCAGAGCGATTGACCGCGACAAGCATGGATGGCGGGCTCATGCAAAGAGACGTGGCACTCGTAACAGCCATGCCGTGAAATGCGCCTGCACGGTCTCTTGTTGTGATCAGCGAGACGCTGGCAGCCATTATACGCATACTTGCTCGGAAAAGGTCCGTGACGGATTCCGGACTGATTGTGACTGCCATCATGAGGGCTCCTCCTCCAGCGCGATGTGGGCCGCATCGAGGGGCAAGACCGCCTCCTCGCTTCAGCATGTTCAAATTTATCAGAAGGTTAGGCGCTGAATACTGGACCAGATGAACCAGCGGCTCGGTGCGTCGCTGTCTCACAAGAGACAGTGGCAGGGCAGCCTTGGAAGGTCCTATCAAGGAGTAGCGGAGGCAGATGCCGGGCTCGCGATGTGATTGTCTCACCCGCGCAGGACACATTGTCGCTTTCGCAAGATTGTTTTTCGGAGGAGGAGTTGAGATGAGGGCTTTGCGCTTTCACGCGGCTAAAAAGCTGCTGATCGAAGATATCGAAGATCCTACAAACCCCGCGGCGGACGAAGTGGTCATCGAAAACCGCTTCACGGGGATTTGTGGGACCGACCTGCATGAATATGCCTATGGTCCAATATTTGTCCCGACCGAGCCGCACCCGATCACAGGCGCGAAAAGTCCCCAGGTGCTCGGCCACGAGTTCGGAGGGGTCGTCAAGAAGATCGGGAAGGACGTCAAACATGTCCGCGAAGGTGATCGAGTTTCCGTCCAGCCGTTCATCACGCCCCGAGGCGGTGACTATTACACCGACCGCGGCAACTTCCAGCTATCCGATGCCATGGCTCTTGCTGGGCTGAGTTGGATCGGTGGCGGCATGGCGCAAGCCACGCTTCTGAAGGGCTACAACGTCTATAAAGTACCGGAGGCACTGACCGACGAGGACGCAGCGCTTGTTGAGCCAACTGCCGTCGCCGTTTATGCGTGCGACCGAGGCGGCATCAAGCCGGGAGATGCCGTACTCGTCACGGGCGCGGGACCGATTGGGCTGCTCACGCTGCTGTCGGCTCAGGCAGCCGGCGCCGCGCAGCTTTTCCTTTCAGATATCAATCAGACGCGTTTGGAGATTGCGAAAACAATTCTTCCTGAAGTCGTGACGATCAACCCGAGAAATCAAAACGTCGGCGATGTCCTGCGGGCGGCGACGGAGGGAAATGTCGGATGCGATGTTGCGCTCGAGTGCGTCGGCAATACTCTTGCGCTTCAAACCTGCGTCGATGCCGTGCGCAAGCAGGGGGTGGTGGTCCAGGTCGGCCTGCACCAGGGCGAGGCGCCGATCAACTGGTTCACCGTCGTATATAAGGACATCGATCTTCGTGGATCCTGGGCCTATCCGGGTCAGCTGTGGCCGCGCGTGATGCGTCTCATTGCGTCCGGCCAGATACCCGCTCGCAAGGTTGTCACCAAGACTGTCTCGCTCGACAACGCCGTGAAGGACGGTTTCGACGCCCTTCTCGATCCGGCTGGAACTCAGCTCAAGATCCTGATCGACTTGCACAAGTAGCAACTTGTGCATACCGCCAAATCGGGCCGGAGGCGGGAAGCCGCCTGCGGCCTCTCGATCCCAGATTCGGCTCGACCGCCAGTTAACGTTACAGTGCCCCCCAGACACGGGCGGCAGTACCGGCCACACGGGGCGAGACGCCGTATCGATCAGCCAGCGGAAGATTTCGACTTCTTCGGAGAGCATGCCGAACCCGTCGACGATAGCGATGGCCCGATCCGCGCCGACGACGTCTGCGAGCGCCTTCAGGTCACGGTCCCGGATGGATGTCGTAGATCGTCTCGCCAAAACGATCCCAGACCTTCTCTGCCGTTGCCCAGCCGATACCGACAAAGCGCGTGTCGGTGGCGAGATGCCGGATGATCGCCCGCCCCTTGGTCACCAAAGGCAGGGCGCAGATGTCCATAAGGTATATTACGCTATAATTTCTATTTTAAGATGTATAATGATTAAACACACCGTTAAGCCTCTCCTCTCCCTCGATCAACGGGCTTTGCGGCCCATTTCCACCTATAATAGGTACATTCGAGCATGGCAGCGCTCTTGAAATGCTAAAAACCTTCATTCCCTCGCGTCTCTCTTAGCTATGACGAAACGTTGCAACTTTCGCGTATTTCAGATACACGAAAGTTTCCCAAGATTTGAAATCTCAGAAAAAATAATGTAACTTTCCCGTATCTGAAATACGGGAAAGTTACACAGATGCCTCTTCATCTCGTTGGCGAGACCATAGATAAAATGCGCAGCCACCGCCAAGCGGAAGCTGGTAAGCTCGTCCAGTTGATGCGTGGCATCTATGTCGATGCCAGCGACGATATAGACCAGACGGTGCGGACTCACGCAGTACGCATCGCTAAATATCTCTATCCAAACGCCTATCTCTCAGCCGCTAGCGCCGTGCTGCTTGGTCCGATGCGTGATGGCCGTCTGTTCCTGACCGGCCGCCGCGTACAGCGGCAGCGTATCAGAACGCTCGAAATCATCCAGAACAAGGCGCCGGATCATCCCTCCATTGCACAGGCCGTCGTCGGCGATGACATGGGAGAACTGCGCGTAAACGTGTCTTCGCTGCGACAGCGTTTTCTGGAAGCTTTCCGCATCCGTAGCGAACATGCCGCTTCCTTCGACGAAACAATGAAAGAGGGAATCGCCGCACGCTTGATCGAAGAATACGGCAATCCGGATGCCGCCGCCGATGCGGTGTTCAAGCTTGCCCGTGACAATGATTGGCTTGCTGAAGGCAGTGCAGCCGAACGCTTCCTAAAGCGCAAGCCGGGTGGTGCCATCACTCCCACCAACCAGGCTGCGCTTAACCTGATCGTAGCATGGCATGGGGCGCCGATCGGTAATTTGGTGCATGATGGTTTCGAATGGCGATGGCAGGCTGCCGATCCAGACGGTCCGTCGCTCGTGCGCCAGACTACGCCGGGCAGCCTGCCACCTTTTATTGAATCGCTGTTGCCGGAAGGCTGGCTGGGACGGGTATTGAACAACCCGGACGAACGTGCGGAGCTGCGCACGGGCAAACGCTACATGTCAAACATCACGATCGTGGAACGGGCAAGTGAGCTCGCGACCCTGCCGGCTGACGTTCTGCTGACCCGACTGAATAGCTTCACGACAGACCACGTGTTCACGGGGACCTATGCCGGTCCCGGTCGCGGTGACATCCAGGATACGTTCGAACAAAAACTGGCGCGGATGTTTGCGACCGGCGCAACACCACGCTTGTCTGGCGTGCAGATCAAGGCGCCAATGTTCCTCGACGCCCAGGGCACTCTGACGCCGAGCACGAACAAGCCGTTCACGCATATTCTGAAGCCCGCCGGCACCTCAGGATTCGAGGCGCTACCCGTCGTCGAATGGCAATCCCTGGAACTTGGCCGAACAGCCGGATTCACGGTACCCGCCATTGCGCTCGTTCCCATGCCGGATGACTTGCCGGTGGCTCTTGCGGTCGAGCGCTTCGATATCCGCACCAGCCTTGACGACATGCGCCGTCTGGCGCTTGAGGATATGGCCTCAGTCCTGGGCGTACGGGCAGAAGACAAATACACAGGCACGATGGAACGGATAGCGGCCGCACTGCGTCCACTCTCGACCGATGCGGATGCGGACCTGCTGCTGCTTTTGCGGCGGGCACTGTTCGCATGGCTGATCGCGGATGGCGATATGCACCTGAAGAACATGGCCTTGCTGGAAATCGCGCTACCTGGAAGAGACGATTTCAGCTCGGTCCGTATGGCCCCGCTCTATGACGCAGTCACGACGCGGGTGTTTCCGGGTCTGCAGCATGATCGCATGGCGCTCAAAATCAGCGGCAAGGACGAACGGCTGAGGCGAGCAGATTTCATGCGTTTCGCAGCGACGGCAGGTATTCCGTCGGCGGCGGCCGCTCGGGCCATCGATGACCTGATCTCAGCGCTCACGCGCGGCCTGGACGATCTTCCATTGCCACCACCGCTAACCGATGGTTCGACCGGCGCAGAACGGGCAGCGCGGATGCGGACGATTGTCCACGGGCGCCTGGATACTTTTGATTAGCGTGGTGTGCCACGGAACTTGCATCCGGCGGCAACAAGGGCCTGCCGGCAAGCCAGCCCCGCGAAACCATGGTCTTCCGCCACATCACATTCGACGGCGCTGTAACGTTAACTGGCGGTCGAGATTGATCTGCGATGATTTCGTACGACCATCCTTGCTCGTGATCCGCTCTATCGCCGTCATCGTTTTCCAGCGGAATTGATTGCTCATGCGGTCTGGCTTTATTTCCGGTTTCCGCGGGTGATGATCACCGACAAGCTGCGATCCTACGGCGCAGCAAAGCGAGAGATCATGCCGGGTGTAGAGCATCGCTCCCACAAAGGGTTGAACAATCGGGCGGAGAATTCCCATCAGCCGGTTCGAAGGCGGGAGAAGATCATGAAGCGCTTCAAATCAGCGAGACATCTCCAGCGCTTCGTCTCCATCCACGATCCGATCGCCAACCTGTTTCACATTCCCCGCCACGACATTTCATCCGCTCACCATCGCCAACTGCGGGGAGCGGCGATCCAGATGTGGAGCCAGTTCGCCCATCTTCAGGTAGCCCGATGACAGGCCTCAATGCCACTCCTCCAACCCAGGCCGATAAGTCTACAATGCCACATTTTGGCAATCCCGCGATGGCAATGTGGGACGGCAACACCATGGCAATCAGCGCGCAAACTGCCAGATCACCAGGCTTGCCGCAAATTTTTACGCCAAGCTTGGTGATGACTCAGCCACACTTGGCCGCAGATGAATACGTCCGCCATGCCAAATTTCCATTCACTCTTGGTTGAGGCTATCGAAGGAGAGGCCATCGAGTGCAAGCCGTGCCAACAGCGGTGGCGCTGACCAAGACAGGGGATCTATGGCGGCGAGCCGTTGAATGTCGCTTAGAATTGCTGTCGGGGTGAGGCTGTCGGCGTAATGCATCAGTCCGCCTCGCCAGCGCGGAAAGCCGTAGCCATGGACGAGCACCAAGTCGATATCGCGCGGTCGCTGCGCAATGCCTTCGTCAAGTATCTCAGTCGCCTCCGCAATCATGGCGGACAGAATGCGCCGGGTGATTTCGTGTTCCGGGATATAGCGGCGCTCTATATTGGCCTCTTGTGAAGCACGTAAAAGCTGCGCGTCGACAATCGGTGACGGCAGCGGTTTACCATCGCGATAATCATACCATCCGGCTCCTGACTTTCGACCAAGCCGCTCATTCTCTTCCACGAGGCGATCTGCGAGCGGCACGTAGCGTATGTCTGTCCGATTGCGAAGATCTTGGCGCTTGCGATTGGCATAGGCGATATCGAGCCCGGACAAATCCTGCGCCTCGTAGGGTCCCATGGCCATTCCAAAGTTGCGCATTGCCGCATCCACTTGGGAGGGAGAAGCGCCCTCGAGCAGAAGGATGTCGGCCGCCTGTCGATAGCGCGACAGGATGCGATTGCCGATAAAACCGTCGCAGACACCGGAGAGAACCGGTATTTTCTTCAGCGTCTTCGCGAGCGCGAAGGCTGTACCAAGTGTCTCGGGCGATGTCTTGTCGCCGCGAACGATCTCAAGGAGCTTCATGATGTGTGCCGGGCTGAAGAAATGGAGCCCAAGAAACCGACCGGGAACAGGTATTCCTTCCGCGAGTTGGTTCACATCGAGATAGGAGGTGTTCGTGGCGAGTATCGTGTGCTCCGGGAGGGATTTTGCCAATGCGTCGAAGATTGCGCGCTTGACTTCCATGTCTTCAAACGCGGCCTCGATCGCAAGATCGACTGGCGCGACCGCCTCATATCCAACCTTGTATCCGAACCGGGCCTTGATATCGTCGGCCGCCTTCGCCGTGAGAAGACCGCGCGAAACTCCCTGTTCAACGATGCGAAAGACATTGGCCTCGGCCCTCGTTCGGGCCTCTTCATTGGTCTCGATCACCGTCACCTCTATACCGCCTGTCGCCAAGGCATAGGCGATCGCGGCTCCCATGTTGCCGCCGCCGACGACCAGAGCGGTGGCAATGTCCCTGTTGGGCCGTGGAAATTGCTTGGATTGGGAAAGCGCTGCCCTCTCCGAGAAAAAGACGTGGCGAAGCGCTCGGGCTTGGTCGGACGCGCGTAGCTCCAGAAAGGTTTCGCGCTCGTGAGAGAGTCCTTCGGCAATGGGAAGCGTGGCCGATGCGGCAACAAGCCTTATTGCCCTTGAGGGCGCGTGCTGGCTTGGCAAACGGCGGCCGGCCAATGCCATAGCGGCGGCGACCGAGGCATCATCACTTGCCGGCGGCGGCCGGAGATCCGTCGGAACCGCCCGTTGAAGGGTGGCTTCGTCCATCGAGCGCGCAGTTGCAAGCGGATCGTCGCTCAACGCATCCACAAGGCCCATCGCTCTTGCTTCATCCGCATCGACGGTTTTGCCGAAGCCGATCATATCGACGGCCTTCGAGATGCCGATCAGACGCGCAAGTCGCTGCGTCCCACCGGCCCCGGGCACGATGCCAAGTGTAACCTCAGGCAGCCCCATGCTCGCTCGCGAAGCGGCAATGCGATAGTGGCTGGCAAGGGCAATCTCCAGGCCTCCGCCGAGAGCTGCGCCATTGATGGCGCTGATCACAGGTATGGGAAATGACGCCAGATGATTGAGGACCTCATTGAGGTGTGGCGGTTGAGGGGGAACGTCGAATTCCCTCGTATCTGCGCCAGCAACGAAGACGGCTCCCCGCCCGGTGATAATCATTCGCCGGGCCTTGTTTGTACGCGCGAGATCCATGGCGTCCAGCAGCCCCTGTCGAACATGGCGGTCGATCGCGTTGACGGGCGGATTGTCGATTGTCGCGATCGCGACGCCGTCACTGCACTCGAAATGTACCGGCATGACAAACCCTCTCAGGCGAGTGGCGCGGAACGCCGCGAGACGAATTTGGTGTTCAGGTAGCCGTCGAAGCTCTCCACGCCGCCCTCGCTGCCGTAGCCACTATCCTTAATTCCGCCAAATGGCGTTTCCGGCAGGGCCAGGCCGAAGTGGTTGATGCTGACCATGCCGGCCTGCAATTCTGCAGCGGCTCTGTCGGCCCGCTCGAGGGAACTAGTAAAGACGTATGAGGCAAGGCCGAAAGGCAGAGAATTCGCACGAGCCAGACCGTCATCAATGTGATTGAACCGCGTGACCACAGCGATCGGCCCGAACGGCTCATCCCGCATCAGTGCTATCTTGTCGTCCGGAGTTTCGACGATCGTCGGGGCGTAAAAGTAACCCTTGTTGGCGGCTCTCTTTCCGCCTGTCGCGACGTTGGCGCCGCCGCCTCTGGCATCCGCTACAAGCGCCTCCATGGCAGCAACGCGACCCGGATGGCAGAGCGGTCCCATGCGAGTGTCATCATCAAGGCCGTTACCCACCCTTACCTCTTCAAACGCGTCCGTAAAAGCAGACATGAAGCGATCATAGGCCCGATCCTGGATGTAGAAGCGAGTGGGCGCGATACAAACCTGGCCCGCATTGCGCAACTTGTTTCCTGCGAGCGCTCGTGCCGCTGCTTCCGGGTCCGTGTCATCAAACACGAGGACAGGCGCATGTCCGCCCAGCTCCATCGTACTGCGCTTCATATAGCGACCACACAGTTCGGCCAGATGCTTTCCGACCGGGACCGATCCGGTAAAGCTCAGCTTTTGAACCTCGGGCCTTGCAAGCAGGGTCTCCGAGATCAGGGCGGAGTCACCCCACACAACGTTCAGGCATCCATCGGGAAGCTCCGCCTCCTGCAGCAGGCGTGCGATAGCCATGACGCCAGATGGTGTTTCTGCCGCTCCTTTGAGGATGAGTGTACATCCGGCGGCAAGCGCGCCGGCAACCTTTCGGATCGCCTGACTGATCGGAAAATTCCACGGCGCGATCGCAAGGCAGACGCCCACCGGTTCCCGGATCACCTGTTGCTGCACTCCGGGCAAGCGGCCCGGAATGATGCGGCCATAGATCCGTCGGCCCTCTTCCGCGTGCCAATCGACATGATCCGCCGCCGCGCGGACTTCGGCCAGTGCCTCGGCGAGCGGTTTGCCCATATCAAGCGTAATGCACCGGGAAATGGCAGCCTCATTGGTGCGAAGGAGCTCGGCAAAGCGGCGCAGAATGTTGCTTCGATCCAAAGGCGAGCGGTGCTTCCACGACTGAAATGCGCTTTGCGCCGTCGTGGCAGCAAGAACGATATCCTCAGGCGTCGCCGCCGGCATGCGGCCGATCTCGTCTTCGGTGGCAGGATTGATCACTGGTTTGGATTCGCGCTGGTCAGGTCCGATCCACCGGCCGCCTATGAAGAGTTCTACCCTTGGATACGTGTTCGGTTCCATTGAACTTCCTCCTGCCCGTTCGCCGATTTACGACCGGTTTTTTGGATGCACCGTATGTCGGAAGCAACTGTCTATTTTGCGACAGGTTGGAATGCTCTCCGTGATGCAGCTATCGCAGTTCGCAACGGGCTAATGCCTTGATAGTGCTGGCAGGATAGATCCACGCCAGCGAAGAATTACGAGCTGGTGGAACACAAGGAAACCTTTCAGAAATGAGCCTCGATCCAGATACGCTCCAGCAATTTCTCGATACACTCGATCGGTTTGTGCGAGAGCGGCTGATCCCCAACGAAGCTCAGGTGGCCGATAATGATGCGATTCCGCCGTCCCTCATTCGGGAAATTCGCGATATGGGGCTGTTCGGCATGTCTATTCCCGAGGAATATGGCGGCTTGGGTCTCACCATGGCCGAGGAGGTTGCCGCCGCATTCGTGCTCGGACAAACATCGCCCGCGTTCCGCTCGCTGGTGGGCACCAACAATGGGATCGGGTCGCAGGGCATCATTATCGACGGTACGCCAGAACAGAAGGATACCTATCTCCCAAAGCTGGCAACAGGTGAAATGATCGCCTCCTTCGCTTTGACGGAACCGGACGCCGGTTCTGATGCAGGCTCGCTCAAGACCTCCGCCCGACGCGAGGGTGACTATTTCGTCCTCAATGGCACCAAGCGTTTCATCACCAACGCTCCGCATGCTGGGCTCTTTACGGTCTTCGCCCGCACGGATCCCTCCTCAAAAACGTCTGCTGGCGTGACGGCCTTTCTGGTGGAATCCGGGACACCAGGATTGTCGCTTGGTCCCAAGGATCGAAAAATGGGGCAGAAGGGTTCGCATACCTGTGATGTCATTCTCGATGATTGCAGAGTGCCGGCCGCCTCGATCCTGGGCGGTCGCGAGGGGCAAGGCTTCAAGACGGCGATGAAAGTTCTCGACCGGGGAAGATTGCACATTTCCGCCGTTTGCGTGGGAGCTGCCGAACGGCTGATCCGTGACAGTCTGGCCTATGCGATCGATCGCAAGCAATTCGGTGGGCCGCTCTCCGACAAGCAGTTAATCCAGGCGATGCTCGCTGACAGCAAAGCCGAGGCCTATGCCGCCCGCTGCATGGTCGAGGAAACCGCCCGCCGCAAAGATGCCGGCCAGAAAGTCACAACCGAAGCTGCCTGCTGCAAGATGTTTGCAAGCGAGATGGTCGGACGTGTGGCGGATCGCGCCGTACAGATCCATGGAGGTGCGGGTTACATGGCCGACTATGCAGTCGAGCGCTTCTACCGCGATGTTCGTCTTTTCCGGATCTACGAAGGAACCACTCAAATCCAGCAGCTTCTGATCGCACGCAATATGATTTCCGACGCGGCCGCTTGAACGAATGGTCTGGTGAACATGACAGAAGACAAATCCGGCCCGCTTGAGGGTATCCGCGTCATCGATCTTAGTCGTGTCCTGGGTGGACCCTACTGCACGCAGGTTCTAGCCGATTACGGCGCGGACGTCGTCAAGGTCGAGCCACCGCAAGGCGATGAGACGCGCGGCTGGGGCCCCCCCTTTAACGATGGTCTCAGCGCCTATTTCTCCGGAGCCAACCGCAACAAGCGATCAATTGTCATAGACGCAGGCAGGCCCGAGGGACGGGAAATCATACTGCGCCTCTTGGATGACGCCGATGTGCTCGTCCATAACTTCAAGCCAGGAGCCTTGGAGAAGTGGGGGCTTGGCTTTGAAGCTGTGCTTCGTGAGCGCTTTCCGCGGCTCATCCTTTGTCACGTCACCGGCTTTGGTGCCGACGGTCCCTTGGGTGGGTTCCCGGGCTATGATGCGGTCGTCCAGGCGATGACAGGTCTGATGAGCGTCAATGGACATCCCGACGGAGGGCCAATGCGGATGGGGACGCCGATTGTCGATATCGGTACAGGCCTCATTGCCTGCAACGCGATCCTGGCGGCCCTCGTCGAAAGGGGCCGCTCCGGTCTCGGCCAAGCCATCGAGGTTCCTCTGTTCGACAGCGCTATCAGCATGCTTCATCCGCAGGCGGCAAATTCATTGATGTCAGGAAAGGTGCCCGTTTCGACAGGAAACGGTCATCCAAACATCGTGCCCTACGATATGTTTTCGACCCGCACAAAGTCGATCTATCTGGCTGTCGGCAACAATGGCCAATTCGCGAAGCTTTGCGAATATCTCGGCTTTCCCGAACTGGCCAGCGATCCTCGCTTTATTGACAATGCGAACCGGCTCAAGAACCGGGATGCCCTGACGTCGGCAATCGGCTCGAGGCTGGCTGAAATGGATGCGGAGAAACTGGAACCTGAACTACTTGCCGCCGGCGTGCCGGCGGGAGTGGTGCGGAACGTCAATGAAGCTCTTGATCACGCGCACACGAAACATCGCGGCATGGTCGTCTCGGTCGGCAGCTATCGGGGGACCGGTATTCCGGCTCGTATGAGCCGAACGCCAGGCACCGTGCGCACAGCACCCCCGAAGTTCGGTGCGAATACTGTCGCGGTACTCGATGAAGCGGGTTATTCTGCGCAGGAGATCCAGCGGATGATTTCAGACGCAGTCGTCAAAACAACGAACGAGTAGAAAGCGTCTCGTGCGGCCCGTTGGCGACCATGGACCTGCGATCGCTGCACCACCGGCAGACAAGGCGGCGCAGCCTTAGACATTCACCAATCAACTATGAAACCCATTCCACCCGGTGCGGGAAATGTTGCGAGCCACCTCTATTTTGTGAAGCCATCGAAATTCGAAAGATAGACCGCGCCGAAGCCGTCAAGGATCGCCCGCGCCTCCTCATTGGGCTCTCCGTATACGACGAAGCTGGAGACGGTCGCCAGCGCGGTAAACCGCTCTGCAAACTGTGAGAACGTCTCCTGGACATGGTGAACGACGGCGTCCGAACTGCGATAATGTTCGATGATGTGGATTGTCGAACGATCATCGCTGACATTGTATTCATAAGCCATCGACCCCTCCTCTTTTCTGGTCATCTCAACCAGGGGCCGGACGATTGCTTTGAAATCATCGAAATGTGTCGTCTGCACCTTGAAAATACAGACCCAATAAATGTCCTGACGCATGTTACCTCCCATGAGCTGATGTTGCGCTCGATGAGAGGATCATGGCCGGCCAAGGCAGACAATTGTGCTTTGCACGACACTTTGGCGTCTCAGATCCGGCTCGATTGAGAATGATCTCTCGCATTGCTTAGGCACTATCCGCCGACTGCCAGAAGCACGCCGGCAGCAGCCGAATTTTTGATGAGCAGGGGCCGTTTCTTTCACATATTCGGATAGACCGGCCCCTCGCCGCCCTGCGGCGGGACCCAGTTGATGTTCTGGTTCGGGTCCTTGATGTCGCAGGTCTTGCAGTGGACGCAGTTCTGGGCGTT
Source organism: Martinezella rhizogenes (assembly GCF_000799715.1). Lineage (GTDB taxonomy): Bacteria > Pseudomonadota > Alphaproteobacteria > Rhizobiales > Rhizobiaceae > Rhizobium > Rhizobium rhizogenes_C. The sequence goes on along the minus strand of NZ_JUHG01000015.1, from coordinate 1,540 downwards.
GATGACGTAGGTCTCCTCGCCGTCGTTCTCCACCCATTCATAGACGCCGGCCGGACAGTAGCGGGTCGACGGACCGGCAAAGATATCGTGTTCCGAATTCCTCTGCAGGGCCATGTCCTTGACCTTGAGATGAACCGGCTGGTCCTCCTCATGATTGGTGTTCGACAGGAACACCGAAGAGAGACGGTCGAAGGTGAGCACGCCGTCCGGTTTCGGATAGGCGATCGGCTTATGCTTGGCCGCCGGCTCCAGCGACTCGGCATCGGTCTTGCCGTGCTTCAGCGTGCCGAAGAAGGAGAGACCGAGGAGCTGGTTCGTCCACATGTCGAGGCCGCCAAGGGCCACGCCGATCGCCGTGCCGAACTTCGACCACAGCGGCTTGACGTTGCGCACGCGCTTCAGGTCCTTGCCGATATCGCCAGAACGCCATTCGTTCTCGATCTCGATCACTTCGTCATTGGCGCGGCCGGCCGCGATCGCATCGGCGATCTTCTCGGCAGCGAGCATGCCCGAGAGCACGGCATTGTGGCTGCCCTTGATGCGCGGCACATTGACGAAGCCGGCCGAACAGCCGATCAGCGCACCGCCGGGGAAGGAGAGTTTCGGCACCGACTGGTAGCCACCCTCGGTGATGGCGCGAGCGCCGTAGGAGATGCGCTTGCCACCCTCGAAGGTGCCGCGAATGGCTGGATGCGTCTTGAAGCGCTGGAATTCCTCGAAGGGATAGAGATAGGGGTTCTTGTAGTTGAGGTGCACGACGAAGCCGACGGCAACCAGATTGTCCTCGAGATGATAGAGGAAGGACCCGCCGCCGGTCTTCATGCCGAGCGGCCAGCCGAAGGAGTGCTGCACGAGGCCCTGTTTGTGGTTCTCGGGCTTGACCTGCCAGAGCTCCTTGATGCCGATGCCGAACTTCTGTGGCTCGCGATCCCTCGACAGGTCGAACTTGGCAATGAGCTGTTTGGCGAGCGAACCGCGCACGCCTTCGCCGATCAGGACATATTTGCCGAGCAGCTCCATGCCGCGGGTATAGTTCGGGCCGGGCTCGCCATTCTTCTCGATGCCCATGTCGCCGGTGGCAACACCGATGACGGCGCCGTCGTCATTATAGAGCACTTCGGTTGCGGCAAAGCCGGGATAGATATCGACGCCAAGGGCCTCGGCCTTTTCGGCGAGCCAGCGACAGACGTTGCCGAGCGAGACGATATAATTGCCGTGGTTGTTCATCAGCGGCGGCATGGCAAAGTTCGGCAGACGGATGGAACCAGCGGGGCCGAGCAACATGAAGTGATCGGCTGTCACCTCGGTCTTGAAGGGATGCCCCTCCTCCTCGCGCCAGCCGGGCAGCAACCGGTCGATGCCGATGGGATCGACGACGGCGCCCGACAGAATATGCGCGCCGACCTCGGCACCTTTCTCAAGCACGACGACGCTCAAATCCGGATTGACCTGCTTCAAACGGATCGCCGCCGACAGCCCGGCAGGGCCCGCGCCGACAATCACAACGTCGAATTCCATGCTCTCGCGTTCAGGCAGCTCG
>NZ_JUHG01000014.1 GCF_000799715.1 Martinezella rhizogenes | reverse complement strand
GTGATCACGGCGGCAACGTCAGACGCTTCGGCAAAGGCGACATCGCCGACCAGACGGGTCCGGCCCTCGCCGCGCTCAGGGGCGGCAATCCGGTTGATGCCGACATCGATCACCGTCGCGCCCGGCTTGATCCAGTCCGCCTTGACCATCTCAGGACGGCCGACCGCCGCCACCAGAATATCGGCGGTGCGAGCGACCATGGCCAAGTCCTTGGTGCGGGAGTGTGCCGTCGTCACCGTCGCATTGGCGTTGAGCAGCAATTGCGCCATCGGCTTGCCGAACAGATTGGAGCGGCCGATGACGACGGCATTCAGTCCCGACAGGTCCTCGCCATGGACGCGGCGCACCAGAAGCATCGCACCAGCCGGCGTGCAGGAAATCAGGCCGGTTGCCAGATCGCCAGTGGCAAGCTTGCCGGCATTGACCACATGCAGTCCATCGACATCCTTCTCCGGCCGGATCGACTGGATGATCGGCTCCGAGTTCAAATGCTGCGGCAGCGGCAGCTGCACCAGGATGCCGTGGATGGAGGCGTCGTCGTTCAGCGACTGGACGAGACTTGCCAATGCTTCCTGCGTCGTCTCGGCCGGCAGTGTGTGCTGGATGGAGTTGAAGCCGCATTCCTTGGCCATCCTGCTCTTCGAGCTCACATAGCTGTGGCTGGCCGGATCGTCACCGACAATCACCACCGCAAGACCGGCCTTCGTTCCGGTCTCACTCTCCAGCGCGGACGTCGCCGTCTTCACCGCCTCGATCACCGAAGCCGCCACCTGCTTGCCGTCGATCACAGTCGTCACGCGTCTCTCCCGATATAGTTCGGCGGCAATCTACAAGCCGTCGGCCCGGCAGATTTGCCTACGAACGCCCTATGATATCTGAAAGCGGTAATTGCAAGGAGAAATCAGCTGCGCCCGGTCCGCCGGTGTGCGGCATAAGTTTCCACCTTCGCACGCAGCAGCGCCAATTCCCGCTGGATCTGCGAGAGTTCGTCCGCGACGATGGGCTGATCAACGGCAACGGGAATGGCCTCGTCGAAACGCGGTTGCGGGAGGCCTGAGATCGGTTCGGCGCTGTAATCCAAAAGCGGCTCCGGCGTAGCGATCGATCCGGCCGTGTGATCTTGCGAAAGCGGCTCCCCGCCAACCCATTTTCTGAGGAACACCAGGCAAAATGCTGCGACGAGGCCGATCAGGAAACCTGCGATTTGGTTGCCGGCGAGATCGTCGTCGAGCGGCGCCTTTGCGGCCGTGGCCGGGGCAAGGACGGTGATTGGCGGCGCGACCTCGGGTGGAGCGGTATCGACGTTTTGCAGGTCGGCGTCATAACGGCCTTGTGCTACCGCCACATCATCCTGCAGCCGGGTAAGGCGCGCCATGTCGACATCGACGGTCCTCTGGCCAAGAGCCTTCATTCGCGCGGAAAGTGCCGCCTGATCCTCAAGCGCCGCCTTCAAGGCAGCATCGCTGCTGGCGATCAGGCGCTGCAATTGATTGCGAATATCGACGGCAAGACTATCGACCGTCGCCTGCTGCGCCAGCAAACGAGGATGGCGCGGGCCGAGTTGCGTGGAAAGCTGGGACAGGACGATTTTGGCGGCGCTGTAGCGGCTACGCAGATCATCGAGACCGGCGGATGACAGATCGCCCGGCAGCGCGCCGCTCATGACTGTGGCCGGGGTTGCGGATCTGGCGGCCGACGCACGGGCTTTCGCGCTCAACACCGCCGCCTCGGAAGCCTTGATCTCGCCATCCAGCCGCTGCCGCTGCGCTTGCAGATCCCAAGCCGCCACGATCTTGTCATCGCCGTACTGCGCCTTGAAATTGGCGAGCGCGGTCTTTGCCTGATCGAGGTTTTTGAGGCTCCGGTCGGCGGCTGCACTGCTTTTGCCGGTGAGACCCGCACCTTGCGCAACCATGGCATCATAGATCGTCACATCGGCCAGGCGGTTGGCGATCTCGGCCGATCTCAGTGGATCGCCCGTGGTTACCGTGAGATGCAAAGTGCCGTCCCGCGCATCGGCGGTGACGGCAATGTCCTTGCGAAGAGCGGCCTGCGCGCGCGATGGCGCGTCGGATGCGTTGCCATTGCCGGACAGCAAGTCCATGGCAACGCCGAAGGCGCCGGCCCGGCCGCCGGTAAATTCCGGATCGCGGTCCAGCTTCAATCTGGCGACCAGATCGGAGAGCAGGGACGGAGCGACGATGCGTTTGGCCGCAACGTCCAGAAGCCCCTGCCCCTCTACCCGCAGGACAGTCTGCGACATATAGCGTGGCGGCGAGGCAAGCATCGTCGGAACGAAGGCGCCCGCCAAAGAAGCAACGACAACGAAGACGATGGAGCCGAGCCCGAATGCCCAGCGACGATGCGGCATAGGCGTGATGGTTGAAACGACCGGTGGATCGACGGGAGGCGGCGGAACGACCTCGGTCCCTTCGGAGCGGCGGACCGCAGGAGGTTCATGGGTGGTCGACGCCTGCTCCCTGTCCGCGATAGCTTCATCGACGGCGCCGCGGTTTCGCAGGATATCGCGAATGCGGTCGGGCAGTGGCTGCGGCTCTTCGGCTTCCACCGCCTCGGATTTGGCCTGCCTCGAGACCGGATAAGGATCGCCATCCAGCATCTTCTGGATGATCGCCAGCAATTGCGCGTCGCTCATGGCATGGCGATCGACCGGATGGAGATTTGCTGCGATCAGATAGCCATCCTCGCCACGGTCGAGATAGGCATGACGGGCCGCTCTGCCGGAAGCCTCCAGGGCTTCCGTCTCGACAGGATGAGGTCTGGTTCTGGCCTTGTTGTCGAACATGGCGGGTTATCTCTCACGCATGGTCAGCGACCGATGCAGATGGTTAACCCATTCTAAATTTTCATAGCAAAGAAAAGGTTAACGACTACCCGAGAGGTAGATCAACCGGCGAGCCTGTCTCGCGCAGGAAGCTGCGACGGGGATTCGGGCTGTTGCTCGCCGGCACGCAAGATGCGCTGCTTGCGGCCGAACTGGTGTCGGACGACCTGGTAGAGGAAGAGCGGTACGCCGAGCATATAGCGCCGCCACAGCCGGCCCGGCTCCTGTGCCAGGCGATAGGCCCATTCAAAGCGCGTGGCCCGCACCAGGGCCGGCGCGCGCGGCACGGTGCCGGAAATGAAATCGAACAGGGCGCCGACAGTCATCACCAGCCGGGCATGCTGCGGCCTGATATGGTCGGCAACCCATTTTTCCTGCAGCGGGGTTCCCATGCCGACGATCAGCACGTCGATATCTAGACTGCTGATCTCCGCCGTCACCAGATCATTCCCCGCTTCACCGAAAAAACCGTCGGCAATGACGATGAATTCATGCCAGGGCGCATGCTTGCGGAAATTTTCCGCGGCCTTCTCGATGACATGGCGGCGGCCACCGACGAGGCCGATACGCTTCGGTCGATCCATGAAGGTCAACAGCGCCGGCACGAAATCCGTGCCGTTCAGATTGGCGGGAAAGGGATCGCCATGGGCAATCCGCGAGGCGATATCCAGGCCGACGCCATCGGGCAGAACGAGATTTTGCGCCAGGACATCACGATAGTCGTCGTCGCGCAGCATCATCAGCATGTTGTGGGCATTGACGAAGGAAATCACGGTCTGGCCGGTGGGATGGGAGGCCAGTTCGTTGATGAAGGCGAGCGTATCTTCCCAACCGAGATCGCAGACCGGCAGGTCGAAAATCATTCGACGCGATGCGTGCACGGCAAAATTTGCGACCAGATTCACGAACGACCTCCTGCCTCGGACGCTTGATACGCCCAGCGCCGGCAAATTTGCGACGCGGATCTCAACCACCTGTCCGTCGAGGACATGGGAAACGTCGCTGGGAGAGCTTATAACAAGGCCGCCCCAAGCTTCCGTTAGAAAAATCGATTGCAATTGCGAAGGAAAAGTAAGGGGGCGTTAATGCTGTTTCAGCCCATCGTCGAACCCGGCCGCCCCTTGATCGGAACAACCGGATCAATCGGCTCGAACAAAGCCTAATGCGCCGGCTTCGGCGGTGCGTCCGATGGCGAATCGCCCTGGACGATCTTCACGGGCTTGGCGGTTCTCTTGCCGGAACCCTCGCCATTGCCGATTTCGTTCTTCGAGAGATAATCAAGCTGTTCGACCAGCACGTCGCCGACATAATCGCCGCCGAGCCGCTCATTCATGTTCTTTTTGATCTCGTCGCGAAAGGCGGCGACATTGAAGGTCTCGACATGGGCGATGTCGATCGCCTTGTTGCCCACCAGCAGCGAATAGAGCTCGTCGGTCGTCAGGGCCGACAAAGGCGTCTGCAACGCAGCCGCCTTGCCTTTGTCCATCATGAAGGAGATGCGGGTGAGAAAATAGCCGATCACCTGGCCACCGGCGATGACGGGCACATTGATCGTTTCACCCTTGACGAACTCCTGCTGCGCCTTCTTGGCGTCGTCAGGACTGATCGCGGGCGCCGTCGCCGTCTGTACCGAGACATAGACCGAAGCCAATGTCACGACGCAGACCCACAGACCGGTGAGGACGAGCTTGATCATCCGGCCTCGCGGACACGAAATTGTTCCTGCGAATAGGTGCCGTCCGCATCGGCGTTCTGCACCGCATTCTTCAGGATATCGGCGACCGCGCGCACGGCCTCGAGATGGGCCTCAACACGTCGCGCGTTCAAGGTCAGCTTCTTCTTCAACCCATGCAGCTGCTCGATATGGGTGACGGCCAATTCGGCCGGATTGGTATCGCGAAACAGCATCGACAGCTCGTAAAGGCAGCGGCTCTTATGTGCGTTCGAGACCTTGAGATCGAATTCAGGATCGCTGCCGATCCGGTTGTTCTCATTGTCGATGATCAGTTCCAGGCGGCCGAGGACCGACTTGATCCGGTAGTCGTTCGAAATTACTTCCATGTCTTCCCCCAACTCATGCTTTCTTGGATGTCAACGCGTCTTGATTGGTGACCGTGGTATCGCAGTCGCCGTTGGTTTCGGAGGCGGCGAGCGTCTTGCGCTGAAAATCGGCAACGGCGCTCAGCGCCATCTTCTTGTCGTTCTCATTGGTCGCCGAGTTGATGGCGCCGGTATTGCGCATCTTGGAGACCTGATCCTGATACATCTTCTCGGCGATGCCGACGCCGCCGTTCTTGGCGAGCGTATTGCCCATCTGCTCGGCCATCATGCCCTTCCAGATTTCGCCGGTGGAGCCCTTGCCGTACAGCGTCTCGCTGTTGGGCAGCATGTTCTTCACGAAGTTCTGCAGCACCATGGCCTCGAACTTGCGATAGACCTGCGGCACTTTCGTCACCCCGCCATGGGTATTGGCGTTGCTGAGGCCCGCCTGCGTCGCGGCGCTGTTGAGCGCGTCCACGGTCGAGCCGAAGCCATTGCCGTTTTCTGCCAGGCTGGTGGCGGCGAAGGCGGCCCTGTTGGCAGCGAGTTTCTCCTGAGCCGCCTGAACATCGGCCGGACTGGCGGCCTGGACGACATCCAGCACCAAATCACTCGGAGGCGAAATAGCCACGTCACGTTTCCTTTCACTGTCGCATGATCCATGGATGCGTAAAGCAGCCACCGAATGGGTCATGCCGAATCGAACGGTTGGAGCCAGGGTCGAGCCAACGAACCGCCATCCTGTTCCAAGATGGAAATGATTATGGTTTTTGAACCTTGCTGGAGGCTGGCGTGGTATCGGCAAAGCGCTGATCGATGATATCGTAGACGGCATTGTCGTCCGCTTCGCGCGTTTCGAGCTCGCGTGCATCCTTCATATGCTCTTCCAGCCGCTCCGCCTTGGTGCGCTCCTGCAGGACCTTCATTTCGATCAGCGACTGGATGCCCTCAAGCTGCTGGTCCCTGAGCGTCAGGCGGCCGTAACGCTGGGCATACTGCATCGAAAATATCGCATGCACCGGATCGGCCGAGCTGATCGCGTCAATCACCTTCTCCATCGAATCGCTGACCTCAGCGCGCTGCCGGGTGGTATCGGCAAGCTCGTTTTCCGCGATCCGCTCGAGGTGACGCTGCACGGCGACGAGGCGCTTCAGTTTTTCGGACCGGCTCTTCTCCGCCATGGCCGCTAATGCCCGTTGAAGACGCTAAGGAAGGCGCCGGAAAACTGGCTGATCATCGTCGCGATGCTGAGATAGAGCATGAACAGCCCGCCCATCAGCAGATAGGGCGTGGAAATGAAGTAGATCGGGATCTGCGGCGCCAGCTTGTTGATGAAGCCGATCGAGATCTGAAACATCAATCCATAGAGCAGGAAGGGGCTCGCCAGCCGCAGCATGATGAAAAAGGTGGTCGCCAGCGTGTCCGTCACCGACACCAGCGAGGCGCGCACATCGATATGGCCTCCGAAGGGAATGACGGAATATGACTCGACCAGCGCCTGCAGGACGTAATGATGGAAATCCAGGACGAACAATATCATCAGCCCGCAGAAGCTGATCATGCTGGTGAGCGACGTCTCGTTGGAGTCCTCGATGATATCCATGCCCCCCGGCGCGTTGAAGCCGATCAGCATCGAAATAACAGTGCCGGCGAATTGCAGCCCGAGCGTATAGAGCCGCGCCATCATGCCGTACATCAGGCCGATCACCGCCTCGGTGAAAATCAGGCTGATATAGGTAGCGCTGCTCTTGGACACCTGCGGATAGATCGTATTCCAGAGCAGCGGCAGGATCGCCATCGACAGGGCCGCCGAAAGCAGCAACCGGATCTGCGGCGGCACGCGGCCAGACGAGAACCCCGGAAGCACCATTACACAACCGCCAATGCGGCAGAAGGCGAGAAACAACGCCAGAATGGTGCCCTGGGGGTCGGATATCATGAAATGGAACCTAGAATCTTGATCTCGATCCCCTTGGCCAATTCCACATGCGACAAGACCGGAAGGGTCGCGAACAGGCGTTCGATGATCATGCGCACATAGGAGCGCGTTTCCGGCGACGTGACAAGGACGAAGGGCATGCCGCGGTCCATGTATTCACGGATAACTTTGCCCGCCTGCTCGCTGAACTCCTCCAGGCTGCGTGGATCGATGTCGAACTCGACGATCTCGCCCTTCTGGTCGCGCTTCAGCGCCTGATGGAAGATCAGGTCCCATTTGCTGCCAAGGCGCAGTACCCGCAACACGCCATTGTCCGCCAGGTCACCGCAGAGCTGCTGCGACATGCGTATGCGTACATGCTCGACAATCTGCTCCGTCTTGCGCACATGCGGCGCGAGTTCGGCCACGGCTTCGAGAATGAGATGCAGGTTGCGGATCGAGACGCGCTCAGCGAGCAGAAGCTTGAGCACCGCCTGCAGGCCGGAATAGGACATGTGCGACGAGCAGATTTCGTCGGCGAGCTTCTTGTATTCCGGGTCGAGGCGATCGATCAGGATCTTCACGTCCTTATAGGAGAGAAGCGCCGGCAGGTTGTTGCGGATGACCTCGCTCATATGGGTCAGCACAACGGAGACATTGTCGATCGGCTGGAAGCCCTCGCGCTTCAGATCCTCGGTGAAGGCTTCGAGGACGGAGACGGCGGGCATGCCGAAGGCGGGCTCGCGGATCTCGTCGCCGGGAACGGTCGGCTTGCGGCCCGAGCCGGTGACCACGAGCACCTCGCCGACGCGCAGGGTGTTGGAGGCGATCGTCGTGCCGTGGATGCGGATCTGATAGGATTTGTCGGCAATGGCGATGTCGTCGGTCACCTTGATTTCCGGCACGACAAAGCCGTATTGCGTCGCAAATTTCTTGCGCATCTTGCCGACACGGAAGGCCAGCTCCTGATGGGCGCCGAGCAGGCGGGTCGAGACGATCTTACCGAGCGCCAGTTCTATTTCCGAGGTCTTCAGGACCGACTTGACCGAGTCCTTTTCCATTTCCTTCGTCTGCATCACCTTCTTTTCTTCCGCGTCACGGAGCAGCTTGTTTTCAGCCGCGACCTGACGCGGAATGAACCACGCACCGGACGCCAGCAGGCCGCAGAGAGCGATGAAGGGGAAGAACGGCATGCCCGGCATGACGGCCAGGATGCCCATGAGGACCGCCGACACGGCAAGAGCGCGCGGATAGCCGCTCAGCTGATCCATGACAGCCTGATCGGTGGAGCCGGCGGTGCCGCCGCGCGAGACGAGGAGACCGGCGGCGAGCGAGACGATGAGCGCCGGCATCTGCGACACCAGACCGTCACCGACGGAAAGCTTGACGAAGACATCCGCCGCCTGGCCGATCTCCATGCCGTGGCGGAAATAGCCGATGATGATGCCGCCGAAAATGTTGATGCAGGTGATGAGCAGGCCGGCGACGGCATCGCCGCGCACGAATTTCGAGGCACCGTCCATCGCGCCGAAGAAGGAGCTTTCCTCCTCCAGTTCCTTGCGTCGCCGCTGCGCTTCCTTCTCGTCGATCAGGCCGGCCGAGAGATCGGCGTCGATCGCCATCTGCTTGCCGGGGATGGCATCCAGGGTGAAACGCGCGCCGACTTCGGCGATACGCGTCGCGCCCTTGGTGATGACGATGAAATTGATGGTGATCAGGATCAGGAAGACGATCAGACCGATGACGAAATCGCCGGACATGACCAGGCTGGCGAAGCCCGCGATGACCCCGCCCGCCGCGTCGTGACCCTCATAGCCGTGCGAAAGGATGACGCGCGTCGTCGCAATGTTCAGCGATAGACGGATCATGGTGGCGATCAAAAGGATGGTCGGGAAGGACGAGAATTCCAGCGGCTTCTTGATCCAAAGCGCCACCATCAGGATCAGCACAGAGAGCGCGATTGAAAAAGCCAGGCCCATATCGATGAGGAACGGCGGGATCGGCAGGAACAGCACGCAGAGGATGCCCATGATACCGAGGGCAAACCCGATATCGCGGACGCTGGGATTCACTTTGGGAAGTGCTAGTGCGGGTGGTTGCGCCATCGACCGATTCCGTCTCTTCATGAGAGGAGGCAAACGGCTGAACCGCCTGCCCTATTCGAACCGATCAGTAGAAGGCGAAGCTTGCGCGAGAATGGCTCCGCGCAAGTCGCTTGGCGTGATCTTTTCCCAAAGGTCGCTCTGGAATCAGAATCCCGACTGGATACGGGAGAAGACCAGATTGGTGAAGATCGAGATCTGCGAGCCGACGAAGGGCGCGCTGATCCCGACCGTTACCATGACGGCGACGATCTTCGGCACGAAGGTCAACGTGGCCTCCTGCACCTGGGTCAGCGCCTGGATCAGGGCGATGACTAGACCGACGACCATCGCGGCGAGAACGGCCGGGCCGGAGGCGACAAGCACCGTCCAGATGGCTGCCTGGAAGATATCCAATGCATCGGCTTCGTTCATGGCCTCTTTGTCCCCTAGTTCAGTCAGCTCATCATGAGCTGGTGTCCGACGAATCAGTGGTGGTAGTATCGCTCGTCGTCGTCGGCGCGACAATCGTGGTACCCGCCGGCGCTACGGTGACGCCGGACTGCAACAGGACCTTGTCGCCCGCTTCGGTTTGCGCGATGATACCGTCCGAGTAGACGGTTACCTCCTTGATGGTGCCGGTGACGGTGCCGTCGGCACTCATGATCTCCTTGCCGATGTAATCCGACGCCTGCGAAATCCATTGGTTCTGCAACACCGTTTCCAGGTGCGAGTTCGTCTGAATCTGCTGCTCGACCTGAGAGAAGCTGGCGAGCTGCGAAATCTGCTGGGTGGCATCCATCGGATCGGTCGGATCCTGCGTCTTCATCTGTGCGATGAGAAGCTTGAGAAAGTCGTTGTAGTTCAGGCTGGCGCTCGCCGATGCCGCTGCCGCGGTGCTCGAAGCGGTGCTGGCACTGGTGGTGCTGGTAATTGCATCTACCGCCACGGTGCGATCTCCCGACGAATATGCTCGATGGTTGCTGCCGGCATTTCCTGATTGTTCAGGATCGTGTCCTCAATTGCGTAGAGGCCACGGATCGCCTTCAGCGCGTCGAAAGCACGGCCAGTGGCGACGAGGCCGTCGATGCGCTTCAGCTCGGCGAGCACTTCCTCGTGACGGAAGCACGAGACCAACATGACGATCGACTTGCGAAACATCGCCGTCGATTGCTCCTTGCCTTCCGGATTGATGAGGATCATCTGCGCGATGAAATAGAGCTGGCGCAGCGGCGTTGTCGCCTCCTCCGGCTGGAGAACATGGTTCTCGAGCAGGAAGGTCACATCATTCAGGAATTCCAGGGCAACCTTGCGGTCAACGCGCAGCACGGCCCCGTTGATGAAGATTTTTTCCCCGGCTTTAAGCGATATGCGAAGCGTACTTTTCATTTAAGTCCATCCCTGATGATGGTGGTGACATCGATGATGCCTTGATAATTCTCCGACTGGCGCCTCCGGATCCTGTCGCATTCCTTCAGGATCCAAAGTGCGATGGAGATGAGATTGGCGCGCAGTTCGACGTTAAGCTGGTTGTCCGGACTTTTCAGATCCTCGATGAAGCTAACCCAGACGCGTCTTGTGTAGAACAGCGCCTCGATCGCCTCGCGGCCGTATTTCTCCTTGTCACGGGCTGCGGCGAGAAGAGTAATCGACCGGTCCAGAACCTGACGTTCTCGCTCCTTGGCGTCGGCCACTGCATCCTGCATGACTTCCGCATATGAGAACTGATACATTCATGCATCCTTCTTGGTCATTCCATCCCTTTGATCATCAAAGGTAATTTACAAGGCTTAGCTGCTGGATCTTGGAGACGATGGTGTAAGCGGTCTCGAGCTGAGTCTCGAGACTGTTGACCTTGGTCGACGCCTCGTAAGGATCGACCCCTGTCAGATCGCCGATATTGGTATTGATGATGGTTTTCTGGGCGTTCAGCGACGTGTTGGCATCCGTCAGGCGCGATTGCGACAGGCCGAGCTTGCTCGCCTGATCGTTGAGCCCGTCGATCGCCTGGCGCGCATAGCTGGTCGCCTGGTCCGTGACCGCGTTCAGCGCGCCCTGGCTCAAACCCTGTCCCATCAATGCATTGGCGATGGTGGTGGAAAGCGCCAGGTAGCGCATGCCGGTGGCGTTGGCATTGGTCGAGGATTCGATGACCTCGGAATTGCTGATGCGGCTCGACATGTTCTGATCCGACGCGCTCGACCAGTCCGACCAGCTGCTGTCCGATGTGACCATCGGCTCGGCAACGGTCGTGATGAAATCCTTCATCTGATCGCCCGTCAGATCGCTGATTGCGACGCCCTGAGCACTTGCATAATCGCTCAAGGCTTGCTGGACCGCAGCATTCGCTGTCGAAGAATTGTCGGTCATCGGCTGAACGTCGGTATTGGTGCCGGCGAAGAGATATTCACCGTTGACCATGGTGTTGGCATCGGCAACGAAGCTCGAAAGCGTCGCGGTCGCCGTCTGCTGCGTCAATTGCACGCTGCTGCCGTCATTGTTGCCGCGCAGCGCCACGAGCTGGTCCATGAATTTCTGGGCCTGGGAGGACATGTCGCTGAGCGCCGTCTGCGAGGAAGTCATCCGCTGGTTGACGACCGAATTGCTGCTGAGAATGGAATCGATGCGCGTCACATCCCGCGTGAGATTGACGCTGCTCGCGGTACCACTGCCGAGCGAGACGCCGATGTCGGCATAGACGCCGGTCGTCGCCTCGGTCGAGGCATCCGTCATCTCATTCTGCGCCTGACGGATCGTCTGGCGCATCGAATTCTGAATGGCTGTGCTCGAAATGAAAGAAAGTTTCATGGCTTAGCTCGCAATATCCAGTACCGATTGAAGCATCTCGTTGACGGCGTTCAATATCTTCGTTCCCGCCTTGTAGGACTGCTCGATATCCATCATCAGGGTCAGCTCCTCATCGAGGTTGACGCCAGTCTCGTTCGAGTAAGCGGTCGACGAACGCGACAGCGCCGCCGAGGTGTTTTCCGCCGCTGTGGTTGCAGTACTACGTTGGCCTTCAAGCCAGCCGATGGAAGAAGACGCATAATCCATGATGCTGGAGCTGGTATCGGAACCGGCGGTCGCATCGAAGTCCATCTTCGTGTTCATGCCGGTGATATACGCGTCGAGCAGATCGGAATAACCGCTGCCCCCCGTGGCATTGACCACATAGTCCGCACCGTTGATGCCGCCATCGCGCAGGAGTGTCGGATCGCCGGTCTGGGTAGAGGTGGTCAGTAGCGCCGGATTGACCGCGATCGAACCAGCCATGCCGGTGACGACGGTGCCGCTCGCCGGAACGGTGCCGTCGCTCCAGGTGAACAGGCCGGGCGCCTTGGTAGCGTCGGTCTGGTTCGTCTCCGCAAATGTTGTCACCAGGCCGCGCGCGATTTCATCAAGCTGCATCTGGTAAGTCGGAGCGACCTCGTCGCGAACCTGGAGCGCCGCCTGAAGGCTGCCCTGCGCCGTCGTGCTCGCCCCATCGCCCGCTGCCACCGCGACCCCGTCTATATAGACGTTGTTGCCGGCGGTGCCCGCCACGTAGGACATGGTCGGGGTGAAGGTCACCGCACGCGGCACCGTCTCGAACAGCGTTGCGCCACCGGTGGTGTAAAGCGCCACATCGTTGTTGTCGCGCGTCACGGTCGTGACCCCGACGATCTGCGAAATCTGCTTCAGTACCGAATCGCGCTGGTCGAGCGCATCGGACAGCGCCGTTGAGGTGGAGCCCGCCGTCGCGGTCGCGCTGGTGACCGCATCATTCGCCGTCTGGAACTGTTTCAGCAGGCCGTTCAGCGTGTCGACATCCGACGCAATCTGCTTGTCGGCGTCGGCGCGAACGCTCTGAACGGCCGTGGTGGCGTTGTTCAGGGACGTTGCGAGGCTCTGGGCGGCATTGATCGCCGATTGCGCCGCCGTCGTGCTGGACGGCGAACTGGCATAGGTCTGCATCGCCGTCTGGAATGTAGACAGATAGGTCGCGGCCGAAATCTCGTTGTCATTGCCGCCGAGCGTTCCGGATTTTAGGCTTTCGTAAGCTTTCAACAGAGCCTGCTGCGCGGCATCCGACGACGTGCTGGAGAGGAACGCTTTCTGCAGGGCCGGCTCGTTGGCGCGGGCGATCGTCACGACCTGTGCGCCGGACATGTCGGTCGTCAGCATCGCCTGGCGACGGGAATAATCCGTATTGCCGGCATTGGCGATATTGTTCGACACGACACTGCTTTGCGTGCCGCTGTTGTTGAATATCGCTTGCGCGTTGTTGAGAGCTGTAGTGAGCGACATGACTGACCCGGTACCCTATCGTGTTTAACGCTGCAGGTTGACGAGAACGTCCAGAAGGTCGGAACCGGCCTGGAACACCTTGGAATTTGCGGTGTAGCTCTTCTGCGCAGTGATCATGTTCGTCAGCTCGGTGGCGAGGTCGACGTTGGATTCTTCCAGCGCGCCGGACTGAATGTAGCCCAGGCCTCCGCTCTGCGGCCAACCAGTGACCGTCACACCGGACTCGCCGTTGGCCGAGTAGACGTTGCCGCTTTCCAGCGTCAGACTGTCGGGGCTTGCCACCGTGGCCAGCGGAACGCGGTAGAGTTCCTTGTTGGAGCCGTCCTTATAGACCGCGCTGACCGTACCATCCTTGGCGATCGTCACGCTCGTCACCGGGTTGGGTGCCTGGCCATTCATCTTGCCCGTGGCGGTAAAGTCGGTGGCGACCTGGGTAAAGCCCGAGAAATCCATCGCGATACTCTGTTGCGGCGTATCATCTCCGAACGCGACATCGAGCGCTCCGTCAGACGTCATGGCGCCGTTCTGATCGAAGGTCAGGGCCGTGCTGCCGAGCAGACCATCGCCGCCGTAGGGGAAAGGGGTATCGCCCGATGCAGCGTCCGCATGATTGTAGACCGCAACTTCCCAGTTATCGTCCGACGTCTTGGTGTAATAGACGTCGAAGACCACCTTGTTGCCCTGGTTGTCGTAGCCGGTGATCGAACTCTTGCTGGTGTCAGTGGTCACCGGAGATGTATTCGCCGAGGGCAGAGAGCCACTGGTCCCGTCGACGGCAGTGGCATTGGAGTTGAGGTTGCCAGACATGCTGCCGCTCGAGGTCGCGACAGTGTTCGTGCCGCTCGGCGTGACATTGACCGGCACCATGCCCTCAAAGCCATTGACGACCACCGACGGCGCGCCGGAGGCGCTGGAATAGCCCATTAGGGTGAAGCCGGCGGCGTTGACGAGATTACCCGAAGCGTCGGCCGAGAAATCGCCGGCGCGGGTCAGAAACGTTTGTCCTGACGAGCTCTGAACGACGAAGAAGCCGTTGCCCTGAATTGCGAGGTCGGTGCTCGACGTGGTGGCGGTGACATTGCCCTGCTGCGAGATCGCATAGCGAACCGTCGTCTCGACGCCACCGGAATTGTAGTTGCCGCTGGAAGACGGCAGCACGAGGGACGAGAAGCTCGTCGACGCTTGCTTGTAGCCAGTCGTACTGGAGTTGGCGATATTGTCAGAAACAGTCCCCAGACGGTTCGCCTGGGCATTCATCCCTGAGATCGCGGTTTTCATGCTGCCGAAAATGCTCATCTGGAATCCTCGTTATTCCTCATAGGCTGAGAGTAGGGACCGGGCCTTGCGTGAAGCTGTCTGAAAAGAGGAAAAGCCGATCGTCATGAAACAGCTTTCCGGATTTTTCCATGCACACGCCGGAACGCGTGAAGCGCGCGGCAATGGTAAGAATTAACTTACATTTTGAGCCGGACGCCGCGCCCGGAGTTCGCGGTCGTGAAAAAGCCCGAGAATCGGGAGATTTCTCGAGCTCTTTGCTAGGTCCAGGGCGCTATCGCGCCAGGTCTCGGTAGAAGCATCAACTCCAATCGATGCAGTAGCCGAGGAAGCGCTTGGAATCGACCGGATCGAAACCGAGCCTCTTGCGCAACTTCTTGCGCAGCTTGGAGATGTGGCTTTCGACGACATTCTCTTCGACCTCTTCGTCGAAGATGCCGTAGATCGCATTGAAGATCTGCGTCTTGGTCACACGGCGACCACGATTGGAAATCAGATATTCCAGGATGCGCCGCTCGCGCCGTGGCAATGCGAAGACCTCGCCGTTGACCTCCGGGTCACGGCCATCCGAGAAGACCCTGATAGGACCAATGTCGGTGAAGTTGGAGATCGCCTTCAGCCTGCGACGGATCGCAGCCGCACGGGCCAGGATTTCTCGAGGATGCACCGGCTTACGCACGACATCGTCGACGCCGCAGTCAAAGAGCGCAAGCGTCGATTCCAGCGAGGGTTGATCACTGACGGCGATGACCGGCGCAGCCGAGCGGTCACGAATTGCTCGAGGCAGTTCGTGCACGTGCTGACCTTGTCCGATCAGGAATGCCTCGACCGCGGCAATATCGCCATCCGCGGCCGTCACAACCCATTCGCCGAATTCCCGGGGATCAAACCCCGTCGACGGGATACCTTCCCGCCCAAAAAGAGAAGTATAGCCGTCCTTAACGAGCTCGCGCTCATCAACCACTACGATCATTCGTCCGCCTCCGAATCAGTGTGGTGTTTCGATCACCTATGGGTACGAATCGGGCGAATCACGAACAACTGTCGGAAATGAGTGACGGGAATTAATAATTGATTAAGATTTAGGGGGCGATTTGCACTAGATATAGTGGGTCACCTTGGTTTTACACCAATAAAAAATTGTTAGTTAGCATATTACGAATATACGTCATTCACTTCGACTGCCCGCTGTCAACCATGCGAAGGCGGATAGCTATGGCGACAATGTGGCGACATACAATCTATAGGTTGTTCAATTTTGGCAAAAGTTTGCCGCGTTGGACGTCCATTTTCCATAGCCGGTAGCAACCAGATTGGCGATGACGCGGCAGACATACACCTTCTGGGCGGGGTTGTTGTTCGGGCCGGCATGGTATCGAGCTACCGCCATCGTCCAGGTCTCATGCCTGTCATGGAGGTCGCGAAGGAACTTCGCCGCGTATTCCACATTGCTGTGCGGATCAAACATGGCGGCGACGGATGTGAAATTCTCTCCGTGAAAATACTGATTGATCTGCATGCAGCCGATGTCGATCAACTTTGCGCCGCTCTGTTTTGCCGCCGCGAAGGTCTGCAAGGCAGCGTTTTGGGACCCCGGGAAAAACGGACGGCCCTCGATATTGAGTGCGTAAGGATAGAGCGATCCCTTGCGCCCCGTCTCCGTCAGGCCGACCGAATAGAGGATCCCTTCCGGTATCCCGTATTTCGCCGCCGCCGACTGGATCTCCCGTTCGCAAAGGCCAGCGGCGCCGTTGTCTGGCGATGCCGCATTCCCAGATGCAAGAGCATCAAAGGTAAACGTCGCCAGAGCGCAGGCGCTGAGCGTAGCTAGCAGCGCTCTCATCCATGCCGCGTTCGCCTGAACTGCGATTGCCGTCATTGCCATTTGCCTGCTGCCCCGAATAGTTCTGCCCCTTTGGCCGCGCGTCCCCACCCTGCCCCTGATTCATTAAGGATTGCTGCTGGGACTGCCCCTGGAAGCCGGACTGCTTGTTGCCATCCGATGACTGGTCGCCGCTCGCGGCCATGGTGACGGTGATGCTGTCGACCTGATAGCCTTGGGCGCGCAATGCATCGACCATATGGCTCTGATCGGCGTGGAGCTGCCGGTAAGCCTCACCCGTCCGCACCTTGAGATCGACGCTCAATTGATCGCCCGAAAGTCGCATGGTCGCGGTGACTTCGCCGAGGTTATCGGGGTTCAGCTGAATCTTCAGTGTGTTGACGACCTTGCCGGTGCTCGTCCAGCTCGCCGCATTGGCGAGCGCCGAGCCCGGCTGCATCGCCCCCGACCAATCCTTGTTTCCACCAAGAGCGGAGGTGACGAGCGCCGCATTGGAATTGGCCGCAAGACCGAGATAGCGGCGGGAATCAAGCACCGTGACCGTCTGCGCATTGCCGCTGCCTGATGTGGTGATGTCGGCCTGCGCCGCATCATCGCTGCCCTTGCTGATCGACATATCGAGCGAGCCACCGCGCCCATCGGCGCGCACCAGCCGGAAGGTCTGCGCCGCCGCGACGGTATCGTCGCCGGTCCGCGGAAGTGCCGCCATGGTATCGTCGGCATCAACAGACGCATCCTTCGATGCCACATTGGCAAGCTTCGGCAAAGACTTATCCGGCTCCACTTGCATCTTCACGTCGGCACCCGTCAAGGCAGCCGCCGTGCTCTGTGGCGCGACCGGGACGACTGCTTGTTGCGCATTCAAGAGTGACAGGACGTCCGATGCGGCATTGCCCGTTTGGACGTTCTGCGTCGGCAGAGACTTACCATCATCGGTAACCGGCGGCGTTTTTCCCGGCTTGACGGGCGCCGTCTTCCCGTCACCGTCGGTCTCCGCAGACGGATGGTCGACGACAACTTCCGCCAATTGCTGGGCGAGATCATCGAGCTGATCCGCAGCCTGGATCTGGGGCTGCGCCGTATCCGCATCGCCAATCGTCTTGGTCGCATCGGCTGGTGCGGTGTCGACGGAGACTGCCTGTTGAAGATCCATCAGCGATTTGGAGAGATTGGCCGCACTCGCTTCCTGCGGAAACTTGGCGCCGGCCGGCGGCTTGGCGCCCTTGGCCAGCGTTGCGGGATTGGCAAGGTTCGCCAGGGACGGATCGATCATCTCGGCTCCGGTATCAAGGATATCCCCCGTGGCGGAAACGATTATCGCGAGATCGGCGGGCTGGGTGGCGCCCCCATCCGCGTTGATATCGGCATCGGCGCCCGTCTCAACCATGCCCGCATCGCCATTGGCATTCGCGCCGGACCTGCTTCCGTTGCCGAGCGAGCTGGTCAGCGCATCCTGGAACCCTTTGCCGGCGCCGTCATCCTGCTTCGCCGAACGTCCACCCTTGGCGACAGCAATGAGATCGGCCCCGGACGGGGCACTGGAAATACCGATGTCCTGCATGATCAATTACTTTCCTGCTTTCAACAGGCCGTCGATGGCATCAAGCTTCGAGCGGCTCGTCGTGACGAATGTATTGAACGAAGGATCGGCCTCCTGCCTTCCTTCCTCCGGGGTGCGAGCCGCATTCACCGCGGCTCCCGCCTCAACACCCGCCGTGCCGGGGAATTGGGCCCCGGATTGGTTCGTCACAGCAGCATCGTGTTCAGTATGTTCTTGATTAGGCAGATTAAGTGGCGAGCCTTGCTTCAGGCTTGCCGGGTCGGGAGCGCGCAGAATTTCGTCCGCCACCATCCTGGCAGCTTCGCGCAGCGCGCGGTCCTGCTGGTTCAATTCACCGGCCGGCATCTGGTCTATCTTGCGGATCGCCATTCCCATATCGGGTGTCGACACCCCGGCAACGCCGCCATAGAAGCCCGCCAGCGCGCTGAAGGCATCGCTGCCGTCATTGGCGATGGCTTGGGCGCGGCCGGAAGCCAGCGCGGCAAGATCCGCCTTGCCGGCGATGGCTGCGCGGCGCGCCATGCGCAGATAGACTTCGCGTTGCCGAGGGGGATCCATGAAAGACAGGATATCGATGATGTCCTGCTGCTTGACATCAGCGTCATGATCGACGACGAGCTGGACGAAGAGATCGGCGAACTGGCTGGCATAGGGCGAGTGCAGGAAGCGCCGCGTGTAGCGCGCCGCATAGCCAAGTCCCTGCGGCACCATGCCGGCGTCGGCGCTCAGCGCCAGGGAGCGGCGCAAGGCCGATTCCTCGACAATGGTGCCAGGCGACGTCAGGCGCGCCCAGTCGTAAAGCTTCAGGGCTTCCGCGGGGTTCTTGGCGGACATGACATTGGCGGCGACAAGCGAAAGATAGGGGCCGATCTTCTTGTCCCGATATTCCCTGGCGATATCGGCAAGCGTGTTGACCACCAGCAGTCCCTTGCCGTTCAGATATTTGCGCAAAACGTCGGCGACACGATTGTCGAAATTGCCATTGACGTCGCGCGACATCAGATATTCCAGCGTTGCCGGATTGCCGCCGCTCATCGCGTAGATCAGCGCGGCGTCGACGTTGCGGCTATCGTCGAACACGGACTTGTCGGCGTTGCGCAGGCGCTCGTCGATAGTCGACAGCATGAAACGCTGCATCTCGCCGGCCGAACTATCGCCCGCCACCACGGAATCCTGGATGAATTCCAGCGAGCGCAATATCTTGTAAGGCGGCAGGCCATCCTGGTTCTCGGCGCGAAGCCCTCCCGGCATGAGCATGCCGAGGGTGAACGCGAGCGCGAGGCGATGACGATGCTGAATGCGCGCCATGAACTATCCCTGTTTGCCCTGGGTTTGCTTGCCCTGGCCCGGTTTGCCGGCACCCGGCGTCGTCGGACTCTGATTGCCACCTGACTGGTTCGTGGCATCCTCGATCAGAATCTCGATGCGGCGGTTGGCGTCGTTGAAGGGATCGTTGGGCAGCTTCAGGCGGCGGTCGGCGAAGCCGGAAACCTGTTCGATCCGCTTCTCGTCCAGCCCGGTACTGGTGAGCATGTAATAGGCGCTCTGGGCGCGATCGAGCGAAAGACGCCAATTGTCGTTGCGGCCGCCGACCATGTAGGGGCGGCCATCAGTATGGCCGCGGATCAGGATTATGCCCTTGCGGTCGGCCAGGATCTTGCCGATCTTCGCCATCGCCAGCACCATTTCCCGGCGCGGAACGGCCGAGCCGATGTTGAACATCGGATCGTTGGACTGGTCGGAAATCGTCACGAGAAGACCACCCTCGGCCGATGCCACCTGAACGCCCTCGGCCAATTGGCCGGCAACACCGCTGATCTCAGCCTTGATCGCCTGCTGCAGCTCCTTGGCGCTCTGCTGCTGCTCCTTGGCCGACGCGATATCCTTGCCCTGGGCTGCCGAAGCGCTTTTTTCATCAACGCCCTGCCCCTTCTGCCGCTGGTCGCTCAGCGCCGGCTGGTCTTCCGGCGTCTGGGGCTTGTCGGTCGGCTCGCCGGAATCGGCAGCTGTCGCCTTGGAAAGGGCGATCACCTCACCCTTCGACGCCTGATCGGATTTGGCGGCCTGCTCTTCATTCGCCTTCTTCGACGCGCTGGAAACCTGAACCTGCTTGGTCCAGAAATCCGGATCGAAAGGATCGCGATAGGCCTGGCCACCATCAGCTCCCGTGGCAGGGCCAGACTGGGCGGCGCCGCCCTCGCCCTTGGCGCTGACATTGGCCTGCTGACCGACCTGCTGGGCGATTTCCGCCAGGACCGAATAGGGATTTTCGAAGAAATCAGCTTCGGAATAGCTGGTCTGATCGCCCGAGGTCGAGGTCTGATCCTCACCGGTCTTGGCCGACTTGCCGTTGTTCGGATTGGTTTCCTCGGTCTGCGACTTCGCTTCTTTCTTCAGCCCATCGGCCTGGTCGACAGGTTTCTTCAGCCCCTTCTCGGTCGGCTTTTCGTCGGCGAGCTTGATCGGGTTGAAATAGGAGGCGACCGAGGCCTTGGTTTCCTCGTTTGCGGCATTCACCAGCCACATGACCAGGAAGAAGGCCATCATCGCCGTCATGAAGTCGGCATAGGCGATCTTCCACGCGCCGCCATGACCGCCTTCCTGCTCGTTGGCACCATGCCGCTTGACGATGATGATCTCGTGCTTGCCTTGATTTTGATCGCCATCAATCATTTCAATATCTCTCTCAGGCTAGCGGCCCAGGCGGACATGCGGGTCACGAGGACGCTCTCGCCGATCGTCACGGTGAGATCGACATCGTCGGCCTCGACATGGCGCAGCAAGTCGCCATGATCGTCCAGACGGGCATGGAGGATATCGAAGAGATGACGGGGGCCGCTGACGGTCACCGGGCCGACGGCGCCATCGAGAATGGATGCGGCCACCAGATCGGCAAGATCGGCGACGGCCCTGGCCGTCAGCGCTTCCGTCGTGATTGGCGCGAGCACGGCGGCGGCCTCGGCGCTGACCGTCTGCCCTAACATGGTGGCGATCTGCGTCATGCCGGCGGCGATCTTTTCAGCGGCCTGTTCCTCGTATCGAGCGCGAAGTGTGTCCATCTCGCCTCGGTGGGCTTCGACCATCACCTCGATCGCCTGCTGATGCCTCAGCAACGATTCCCGCGTCGCGGCCTCATGTCCCTGCGCATAGGCGTCGCGGCGCTCGGCCTCGATATCCACCGGCGGCTCCACGGGGCTGTCGAGGAAAGCCGGCGTCTCGTCGAAAATCAAATCCGGCAGAGCGGCGGACGGGGGCAATTCCGCACTGAAATCCTTGAGATAGCGGGAGAGCGTCGGGCTCATGAGAACATTCCCTCGCCTTTGCCGGCCGAAAGCCGCGAGTGGATGCCTCGACAGGCCCGTTGAATTCTCATGCTCAAAACGTCGATCATCACGCTTCCGGTTTCCGTCCTGCGGCCTCACCCTCCCAGCGCGACGCCAAACGTCTCCGGGAAATAGCGCGACCCTGCCATTGCGAGGAACCGTAGGAGGTCAAACTTGTGCGAGGATGAATGCGGCGAGCGCGGCGATCCCCGCCGCGCCAATGCGAAGATCAGCTCGACTGCAGGAGGATCAGCACCTTGCTCGCCATGGTGTTGGCAATCGACAGCGACTGGATGCCCATCTGCTGCGCCGTCTGCAGCGCGCTTTGGCGTGCCGACGCTTCCTCCATATTGGTATCGACGAGGTCGCCAACACTGGTCTTGATACCGTCGCTAAGCTTGGAGATGTAATCCGACTGATCGTCGATGCGCGACTTCATCGCGCCCAGCGTCGAATCCGCTGACGTCACCGACGTCAAAATCGAGTTGGTAACGTTGATCATGTCGGTCAACTCGTCATCCGTCGTGTTGTCGGAAATGGAGATCTCGGTGCCATCAGCTGGTGGCGTGCCCGAATCGGCAGCCAGGAGATAGTAGTTGCGGGCGGTAGAGGTGCCGCCCAGTGTGCTGGCATCGATATTCTTCGTCAGCAGTCCACGGCTCGCGTCGGCGGTGTCGATCATCAGGCTTTGAGAACTATCGTAGTTGATCGACACAAGGCTGACCTGGCCACTCGCGCCGCGTGTGAAATTGCTGATCACCGATTTTTGGGTGTCCGCCTGCGTGCTGGTGTTATAGAGCCAGTTCTCGCCGGAGAAGGAAGCGGATTGCGTCACCGATTGCAGCTGATCCTTGAGCTGCTGAATATCGGTATTGACCGCGCTCTTCTCCGTGCCTGACTCCTGTGCCGATATCAGCTTGGCCCGGATCTGGCTTACGATGCTGACAACCGTGTCCATGGCGGTGGAGGCAGTGTCGACTTTCGAGGCGCCAAGACCGAGCGCGTCGGTGATGGTGGAAAGGCTGCTCTGGTCCGAGCGCATGGTCGTCGCCATCGACCAATAGGTCGGATCGTCGCTTGCGCTTCCCACGCGGAAACCGGATGTAACCTGCTGCTGCACGACGCCAAGATCTTTGTTGACTCCACGCAACACAGTCAGCGCCGCCGAGGTGGCGCGGTTCGTCGTCACATTGCTCATCTGAAAACCCGTAATTCCATTGGGACTGGCAAACCGGACCAAACCGGCAGCAACGATCGGCCTCATGCCCGCCAGCGGGATTGATCCCCACGCGGCCCGTCGCTCAAGCAGAGTCTTGAAACGGTTCCAACCAAATCGATCGGACACCAGACTCTGCGCAGATATTGCAAATCAGTTACCCAGCAGGGTTAGCAAAAGCTTATGGGCGGCGGCAAGAGAGAAATGCCGCCGCATGATCGCGACGCAAGCTTCGGTCAAGGCTTACTTAAAGAGCGCCAGAACGTTCTGCGCGCTGCTATTGGCGATCTGCAGCGACTGGATGGCCAGTTGCTGCTGCGTCTGCAATGCTGTCAGTTTGCTCGATTCTTCTTCCATATTGGCATCGACAAGCTTGCCGACGCCGGAATCGATCGTATCGCTGAGCGCCGAGACAAAGCTCGTCTGCAGGTCGATGCGGGTCGACAGGGAGCCGAGCTGCGACGCGGTGCTGGTCATCGTGTTGAGAGCCGATTGCACCAGGTTCATCGCCTGGGCGATATCGCCGCTGGTCATATTGGTGATGTCGAGGCTGAAGACGGAGTATGATGTGCCGTTGATGTCCTGCTTCGTGCCGAGGATGCCGGACGTCGTGTCGATCGTGCCGCTGGCGTCGGCACCGAACATGACGTTGCCCGCCGATCCCGTGTCGAACGAGTAGCTGGTGCTGTTGACCGCGACCGAACCATCATTGTTGCGGACAAAGGACGATACGACCGACGCGGACGCGCCGTCGGCGGCGATCATCCAGTTCTGTCCGGAGAAGGATGCGGACTGCGCAATGCTCTCGAGCTGCTGCTGAAGCTGCGAGACTTCCTCCTGGACGTCGGCCTTGTCGACGCTGTTTTCCGTTGCCGCGACAAGCTTGTCCTTGATCTGCTGGACGATGGTGATGGAATTGTCCATGGCCGTATAGGCGGTATCGACCTTGGCGGCGCCGAGGCCGAGCGCATCGGAGACGGCGGAGAGCGCGCTATTGTCGGAACGCATGGTGGTCGCGATCGACCAGTAGGCGGCGTTGTCCGATGCCTTGGCGACGCGATAGCCGGAGGAAACACGGTTTTGGGTATCCTCCAGGTTGGTGCTGATCGAGCGCAGAGTCTGGAGGGCGGACATTGCCGCGTCATTGGTCAGGATGCTGGTCATCGAAGGGTGCCCCTTGTGGCTAAAATGGGAAGGGACATTCCGGTCTGCGGCCGGGAACGGCAATCAGCGTCATGCCTGTTAACCGGCTCTTAGGAGAGGTTAACCAACCGTTGCGTTAGTCGCAAATGACAGCATCAGGCTTAATAAAAAGTTAACGCGCCGCCGAAAAGTTAACGAACCCCACCGTGTATATGCCTGCCGTCGGGAAGCCATCCAATACCGAGCGGACGGATTGCCGGCGGAGGCGCCATTCAGGTCAGCTTCGCGCCATCTTCGGCGGCGTAAGATTACAGGCATAGTCAGTAAGGCGCGGAGTCGAGATGTTGGATTTGCAAGGCGGCGGATTGTCGGGGGAGGATCCTCGCCAACGGACGAGCCTCGACCCCGACGACTGGCAGGCCCTGCGCCGGCAAGGCCACCGGATGCTCGACGACATGCTCGACCATCTGGAAACGCTCTCTGAAAAGCCCGTCTGGCAACCGGCGCCACCGTCGGCGCGCGCGCTCTTCGATGCGCCCCTGCCTGTCGACGCGACCGATCTTGCCGACGTCCACGCAGTATTTCGCGACAATATCCTTCCCTATGGCAGCGGCAATATCCATTCGGGGTTCATGGGCTGGGTACAGGGCGGCGGAACGGTCGCCGGCATGCTGGCGGAAATGCTGGCGGGTGGATTGAACGCCAATCTCGGCGGGCGCGATCATATGCCTATCGAGGTCGAGCGCCAGATCATCCGGTGGACGCAACAGATATTCTCGTTTCCAGATACCGCCGGCGGGGTCTTTTTGACCGGCGCCTCGCAGGCCAATTTTGTCGCGCTACTGCTCGCAAAGACGAGAAAACTCGGCAATGGCGTCCGCGCGAAGGGGCTATCCGGCGAACCGCGGCTCATGGCCTATGCATCGAGTGAAGTGCATGGCTGCGTGCCCCGCGCCGTCGAGATGTCGGGCATCGGCAGCGATCATCTCAGGCGCATTCCGGTCAATGCAGCCGGTCAGATCGATATCGAAGCTCTCGAGCGCGCCATCATTCGCGACAAGCAAGAGGGACATGCGCCCTTCCTGCTCGTCGGCACGGCGGGAACGGTGAATACCGGCGCCGTCGACGATCTTATCGCCTTGCGGCGCGTTGCCGATGCCCATGATCTGCATTTCCACGTCGACGGCGCATTGGGCGCGCTGGGCATCCTTTGCGATGATCTAGCGCATCTGTTCACGGGCATAGAGTCTTGCGATTCGCTCGCATTCGATTTCCACAAATGGGGCCAGGTGCCTTACGACGCCGGCTTTCTCCTCGTACGCGACAGCACCTGGCAGCGCCAGACATTCGCCTCGGAGGCTGCCTATCTCAGCCGCGCGGCCACCGGGTTGGCGGGCGGCGACTGGTGGCCTTGCGACCATGGCCCCGACCTGTCGCGCGGGTTTCGCGCACTCAAGACCTGGTTCACCCTGAAGACCTACGGCATCAAGGCGCTGGCGGATTCGATGGCGTCCAATTGCACCCTTGCGCGCGATCTGGCCCGTAGGATCGAGCGGGAACCCGCTTTGCGGCTGCTCGCTCCGGTCGCCCTCAACATCGTCTGCTTTGCCTATATAGGCCCTGCTGGCGATGTACCGGCGGAGATCAACGCCCGGATCGTCGAACATCTCCACGCCGAGGGACGCGTCGCTCCGTCCCTGACCCATATCAACGGACAACCGGCTATCCGCGCGGCAATCGTGAACCACCGCACGCGGCAGACGGATATCGACGCTCTGATCCAGGGCGTCTTGAAACTCGGTTCCCGACAGGATTTTCTCCCATGCCGATGACACGCCGCCTCGTTGCGGACCACAACCCCGATATCGCCGAAAACTCCAGCCGAATCATCGGAATGCAGAAGATCGTCTCGCTCATCTATGCCGGCGGCGACGTCGCACCGATGTTGAACGAGCTGACGCAACGCATCCGCACGGACGCCAGCGATGCCGCGGCCTTGTTCGACCTGGCAACGGTCCTGCAAACCATGGGCCGCGCCGATGAGGCTCGCCAGATGTTCCGGAGCGCCGTGGAGCTGCGCCGGGATTTCTGCGTGGTTCATGGAAATGGGCAGGGACCGCGATTGCTGGCCTTTGTGACGCCGGGCGACTTCATGGCGAACACGCCGCTGGATTTCCTGCTGGTCGACAGCGACTGCGTTCTCTGGATGCATTATGTGGATGCCGAGACGACCGAGCTTGGCGATTTGCCGGCACACGACGTCGCCTTCATGGCGATCGGCGAATCCACCGAGAATGCCCCCGTGCTCGCGCGGATGCGGGCGCTGCTGGCCGATTTCGACGGCCCGATCATGAACAACGATCCGGAGCTGGTCAGCCGGCTGACGCGCGATGGCGTCAGCGCCATGCTGACCGATGAGCCCTCCATTCTGTCGCCCAGCACCCATCGCGTGCCGCGCGAGGAGCTTCTCGCCGTCGGTTCGGGGAAGAAGCAGCTCTATAAATGTGCGCCAGGACTTACTTTTCCGCTTGTCGTTCGGCCGATCAGCACCCATGCCGGCCATGGAATGGAACGCATTGCCGACCCCTCGGGATTGTCCACCTGGCTTCAAACACAGCCGGCTCCGGAGATCTACGTCGCGCCCTTCATCGATTTCCGTGGCACGGACGGCTTATACAACAAGCAGCGGGTCGTCTTCATCCAGGGCAAGGCTTTCGCCAGCCACATGGCGTTATCCGAACATTGGATGGTGCACTATCTCAGCGCCGGCATGGCGGAGAGCCCGGAAAAGCGCGCGGCCGAACAGGCGTGGATGGAGAATTTCGACACCGATTTCGCAATCCGCCACAAGGACAGTTTCGATGCGCTTTATCGCCGCATAGGGCTCGATTATTTCGGTATCGACTGCGCGGAGCTCCCCGACGGGCGCCTGCTGGTGTTCGAGCTCGACGTGGCGATGGTGGTGCACAACATGGATAGCCCTAGCATCTACCCCTATAAGCAGGTGGCGATGCGCAAGCTATTCGATGCTTTCGTCGCCGCGCTACGGAACACCTCAAAAAAATAGACCGCGCCCTTGGGAAGGCGCGGTGAATTTGTTGCTCGGGAATTGCCACCGGCGCGGAAGCGCCGGTCCTTCGTCTTAACGGAAGAGCGTCAGGATCGACTGGCTCGAAGAGTTGGCGATCGAGAGCGACTGTACGGCCAGCTGCTGCTGCGTCTGCAGAGCCGAAAGCTTGCTGGACTCTTCTTCCATGTCGGCATCGACCAGCTTGCCAACGCCCGATTCGATCGAGTCGGAGAGCGAGGAAGCAAAGTTCGTCTGCAGGTCGATGCGGGTCGAAATCGAGCCGAGGCGCGAACCCATGCTGGTCATGGCGTTCAGAGCGGACTGAACCATGTCGAGGGCGGTGGAGACCTGACCACCAGTCATGCCGGTGATATCCAGGCTGAAGACCGAGTAGGAACCGGTTGCCGTGCCGAGAATGCCGGATGTGGTGTCGAT
This sequence comes from Martinezella rhizogenes, assembly GCF_000799715.1. GTDB lineage: Bacteria > Pseudomonadota > Alphaproteobacteria > Rhizobiales > Rhizobiaceae > Rhizobium > Rhizobium rhizogenes_C. The sequence continues at coordinate 524,926 of NZ_JUHG01000014.1, read as the reverse complement.
CGTGCCGGAGTTCGCACCGAACAGAACGTTGCCGGTTGCGCCGGAGTTGAACGCGTAGGAGGTCGTGCTGACCGAAACGGTGCCGTTGGTGCCCCGGATGAACGAGGAAACGACCGAAGCGGAGTCACCGCCGGCAGCCACGACCCAGTTTTCGCCGTTGAACGAAGCGGACTGCGCGACGCTCTGCAGCTGTGCCTGAAGCTGGCCGATTTCTTCCTGGACAGAGGACTTGTCAACCGAATCTTCCATGGCGGTGACGAGCTTGGACTTGATCTGGCTGACGATATCGAGAGCGCTGGTGACGGCGGTGGTGGCCGTGTCGACCTTGGCGGCGCCGAGACCGAGGGCGTCGGAAACGGCGCCAATGGCGCTGTTGTCGGACTTCATCGAAGTCGAAATCGACCAGTAGGCTGCGTTGTCGGAAGCCTTGGAGATGCGCAGGCCGGACGAAACAGCATTCTGCGTGTCCTGCAGGTTGCTGTTGATGCCGCGCAGCGTCTGCAGGGCGCCCATTGCGGCGTTGTTGGTAAGGATGCTCGTCATAATCTTTGCCCCTTTGGCAGTGGTTAAATAAGGGACATTCCGGACCTAAAAACCGGTAACGGCATTCAGCATCATGCCTGTTAACCCCAGTTGGTTATGGTTAACTCGCCGTTTCAATGGCTCTAGAAAACAGCAATATAGTTAAGAAAATCTGAACCATGAAACAGCAAAAAATATAAAAAAAACCGCGCCTTAGGAAGGCGCGGTTAACTTATTGTTCAGGAATTTCGGCTGGCGTGGAACGCCAATCCTACTTCTTAACGGAAGAGCGACAGGATCGACTGGGTCGAAGAGTTGGCGATCGAGAGCGACTGGATAGCCAGCTGCTGCTGCGTCTGCAGAGCGGAGAGCTTGCTGGACTCTTCTTCCATGTCGGCATCGACCAGCTTGCCAACGCCCGACTGGATCGAGTCGGAGAGCGAGGAAGCAAAGCTTGTCTGCAGGTCGATACGGCTGGAGATCGAGCCGAGCTTCGAACCCATGCTGGTCAACGAGTTCAGAGCAGTCTGAACCATGTTCAGGGCGCTGGAGATCTGGCCCGAGGTCATGCTGGAGATATCCAGGCTGAACACCGAGTAAGAGCCGGTCTTGGTGCCGAGAATACCGGAAGCAGTATCGATCGTGCCGGAGTTCGAACCGAACAGAACGTTGCCGGTTGCGCCGGAGTCGAACGCGTAGGAGGTCGTGCTGACCGAGACGGTGCCGTTGGTGCCACGGATGAACGAGGAAACGACCGAAGCGGAGTCGCCGCCGGCAGCCATGACCCAGTTTTCGCCGTTGAACGAAGCGGACTGCGCAACGCTCTGCAGCTGTGCCTGAAGCTGGCCGATTTCTTCCTGGACCGCGTCCTTGTCGACCGAGCCTTCCATGGCGGTGACAAGCTTGTCCTTGATCTGGCCGACGACGTCGATGGCGCTGGTGACAGCGGTGGATGCCGTGTCAACCTTTGCGGCACCAAGGCCGAGAGCATCCGAAACAGCGCCAAGGGCACTGTCGTCGGACTTCATGGAGGTAGAAATCGACCAATAGGCGGCGTTGTCGGAAGCCTTGGAGATGCGCAGGCCGGACGAAACGGCGTTCTGCGTATTCTCCAGATTGCTGTTGATGCTACGCAGTGTCTGCAGGGCAGCCATAGCGGAATTGTTTGTGTTAATGCTGGTCATGAGTGTGTCCCCGAAAACTGAATACAAAAGGAGGACATACCGGACTTCAAATACCGGCGATGACGGAGCGGCTTCATGCTCCTCGGCCCCATTTCCTAGGGGGCCAAACCCGTCATGTCACGAGTAAGCTCGCATCCATTGCTTGCGAATTCCTTAAATCCGGGGGGAGCGGCGATGGATGTCCTCAACGTAGCTAACAGCGCGTAAACGCGCGGTTCAACCGCCGCTTCGGTTTCAGGCAAGCTACGCGCGCGATGATCCGGCGAATCCATGATGACGGTCCTCGGCCTCCAGCCGGCGCCTGTTCAACGTTTCGCTCGGAGTTCTCGCTCGTGACTATGAAAAACACCTTTGTGACAGCCTCCAATCTCTACCAGAAGGGGCAGTATACGCGCGCGCTCGAAACATTGAACGAACTGCTCAATAGCGATACATCCCCCAAGACCTACGCGCTGCTGGCAAAGACGCTGCTGAAACTCGGCTTCAAATCGGACGCCGCGAAGGCTTACGAACTTGCGGGCAGACAAAAGCCCTATCGCGAGGACTATCTGCGCGAAGCCCTGTTGCTCCACGCCGATTGCGGCAACGAGGACCAGGCGCTATCGATCGGCAGCCTGATCCTGCCGCTGGCTTTCAAGGACCCGGAGCTGGCCTATGCCCTCGTCCGCATTTTCCTGGGCCGCCAGCAGAAGGAGCTGTTGACCGGCTTCAAAACCGTACTGGTCGACGGACCGGAGCTCAGGCACAGGCTGTTGGCCGCGAAACTGCTGACGGACAACCTCTACGACGAAGGCAACCGGCACATCGTTGCCACGCTGTTCAAGAACCATCCCGACAATATCGTCTTCCGCACGCTTTACCTGATCTTCGCACGCGAGGTGTCCGATCTCGCCATCGTCGACAAACATATGGCGCCGATCAAGACGGCACTCGCCGCGGGCAATCTTGACTACGTCACCCCGGATAACCCCTTCTTCCATCTCCACTGGTGCGGCGATGAAGCGATCAACAAATTCGCCATCCACGACACGGTGCCGCTGCCCGCCGGACATGCCGAGGCCCGTCGCAAGGCGCCGCATGCATGGGCCGACAAGATCCGGATCGGCTATCTCTCGGCGGACTTCTGGCCGGGTCACGCGACCATGAAGCTCCTCCAACGGATACTGGAGCTGCACGACAGGAACCGGTTCGAGATCACTCTTTTCGATCATTCGTCATTGGCGTCGCAGCGTGAGGAGGAGTTCGATTATTCGAAATGGGGGACCATGGTCGATATCCGCAGCCTCTCCGATCAGGCGGCGGCCGAGGTCATCCGCGCCCGTGGCATCGATATTCTCGTCGACCTCAAGGGACACACCAAGGATAGCCGCGCGCGCATCCTCAACCATATGGCCGCACCGATCCAGACGGCATGGCTCGGCTTTCCCGGTTCCACCGTCAATATCGATCTCGACTATATCATCGGCGATCCCTACGTGCTGCCGGATCACTCCAAGCCGCATTTCCACGAGAAGCTCTGCCGCCTGCCCGAAAGCTATCAGGCGAACGACCCGATCTATCGTCCGAAGCCACGGCCGACGACCCGCGCGCAACACGGGCTGCCGGAAAATGCCTTCGTCTTCGCCTCGTTCAACGGCAACCGCAAGATCACCTCGCAGATGGTCGACGTCTGGTGCGATATCCTGAAACGCACGAAGAACAGCGTGCTCTGGCTGCTGTGCAACGGCCCGCGCGCCGAAGCCAATCTGTGGGCGCGGCTCGAGGCACGCGGTGTCAACCGCAAGCGCGTCGTCTTCACGACCCGTATTCGCTACGAGGACCACATCGATCGCCAGCAGCTTGCCGATCTCGGTCTCGATACCTTCCCGGTCAACGGCCATACGACGACCTCTGAGCAGCTCTGGGGCGGCCTGCCGGTGCTGACGATGAAGGGTACGAACTTTGCCTCGCGCGTCAGCGAAAGCCTGCTCAACGCCATCGGCGTGCCGGAACTGGTCGCCGCCGATGTCAAGGCCTATGAGGACATGGCGGTGGAGCTGGCTGGGCAGCCGGAGCGCGCAGCCAGGCTCAAGGACGTGCTGGCCGCCAATCGCTATATCATGCCGCTCTTCGACGCCGAACGCTTCACCAGCCACCTGGAGACGGCTTACGGGATGATGGTCGAGCGCGCCAGGCAGGGCCTCGCTCCGGATCACATGGATGTGCCGGCGCTGCCGGCTCGTATCGAACCATTCCTGGTCGAGGACGGGAATGCGGCGGCGATCGCCGCCGAATAGGAACGTCAGGTCATCGGGCATTGCCCCGATGACTCACTCATGCCCGCTTTTGTCCGCCGGCTTAAGCTATCAATGGAAAGAGCGCACGAGACTGCCGACCAGCAGATTCCAGCCATCGATCAGCACGAAGAACAGGATCTTGAAGGGCAGCGAGATCGATGTCGGCGGCAACATCATCATGCCCATGGCCATGACGATGGTCGAAACGATCAGGTCGATGACCAGAAATGGCAGCACGACCAGGAAGCCGATTTCAAAGCCACGACGAATCTCGGAGATCATGAAGGCGGGGATCAGGACGCGGTAGTCGATCTTGTTGTCGATCACCACCGTCTGCCCGCGCTCCTGCGCCAGGTCGACGAAGAGCTTGATGTCCTTGTCGCGCGTATTGTTCGCCATGAAGGTACGGAAAGGCTCGGCGATGCGCATAACGGCATCCGCCTCCGAAATCTGATTGGCAAGCAACGGCTGCGCGCCATCCTTCCAGGCCTGATCGAAGGTCGGCGACATGACGTAGAAGGTCATGAACAGCGCCAGGCTGAGCAGGATCATGTTCGACGGCGTGGTCGCAAGGCCCATGCCCGACCGCAGGATCGAAAACGCGATGATGAAGCGCGGAAAGCTCGTCACCATGATGAGGATACCGGGCGCGATCGACAGGATCGTCAGCAGCCCGAAGGTGCGAATGATCCAGGCCGCAACCGATCCATTCACCGGAGCGTTCAGGAGATCCGTCGGAATTTGTTGCGACAATTGCTGCGCCATCGCCAGTTCAGGCGACAATATAGCAAATACTAAAGTAGCTGAAACAAGTAATAATCGAATCATTCGATCACGAAAGTCCTGAACATGACTTTCGATACGCGTCCTTCAGAGCGCAGGTCAACACGTTCCTGTAGGTCATCCCGAAGATATTGTAGGCCGCGCGGGCCTTCGATCTGCTGCAGCGACACAGTGCGGACATAGGTCAGGATATCTTCGTGGATAGCCTGGGCCAGTTGCGCGTCCGGCTGGCCTTTGAAGACCAGCGCGATTTCCAGCCTGATCCAGTTCTGCGAGGGATAGCCGAGATTGGTGATGATCGGATCAAGCTGGATGATATTGCTCGTTTCGATCGGCCCTATCGCCTGCTTCTCACCATCGGTCGCCGACGCGGAAGCCTGCACGGCTGATGCCGCCGCCTTGATCTTCGGCGCGACCACGGTGCCGAGAAACCAACCGCCGCCGCCGCCAAGGACGGTCAGGGCGAGCAGTCCGACGATCGTCATGACCAGCGGCGATCCCTTGCTGTTTGCCGATGCGTCTGCGGCTTCTGCCATGTCTGTTACCCGCCCGTTTCAAAAATGCCGTGTGCTGTGCGACCGTCAGAGCGGCGACAGCAGATCGACCGCCTGTTGACCGACCGGCGGCTGCTGAACTTCCATCAGGCGGCCACGGCCACCGTAGGAAATGCGCGCCTCGGCGATCTTGTCGTAGGAAATCGTGTTTTCCGCGGTGACGTCCTGTGGCCGTACGATGCCGGCGACGTTGAGGATACGGATTTCCTGGTTCACACGGACTTCCTGGGAGCCGCTGATCATCAGGTTGCCGTTCTCGAGAATACCGGTCACGACACCAGCCACCAGCAGGTTGAGCTGCTCGGAACGCTTCATCTTGCCCTTGCCGTCGGTGCTCGTGTCCGAGCCCGAGGTTGCATCGGCGTTGGTGGCGGGCTTCCAGCCAAAAATCTTGGCCGAGATATCCCAATTCATGTCGCTCTTGTTCGTGCGGCTACGATTGGTCTCGTTATCCCAGTCCGCCTTGTCGTTGATCTGGATCGTGACGGTCAAGATGTCACCGACGTTCAGCGCGCGCGCGTCCTTGAACAGCGCTGCCTGCGAATCGTTCCAGAGCGAATAGCCCTGCGCGACCTGGTGCGGACGCTTCGGATATTGCGACATCTGCGGCGTCTGCGCATATTGCAGGCCGCTGCCGATGGGGCTCATGGCGGGCGCCCTGCCGATTTCCTTGAGAGCCTGCGGCGACTGGCAGCCAGCAAGGAAGGCGACGATCGCGCAAGTGGCCGTAAGACGCATGTTCATGAAGGGTCCTTCGACTTCGATGTATTCGGATCGGACGCGCTGGCCATGATGTTGGTGACGGCTGCCGCCTTCTGCACATCCATCTCCGCCAAAACGAGGCTCGCCTGGCGCGGCGAGAGTTTCATGATGATCGCCGCCGCGATGGTGACCTTGACCCCGTCAAGGCTCGCCGCCGCCGCATCGGGCTTCATGTTCTTGTAGACGTCGACCAGACCGGTATCGGCGGTCTTCAGGAAGTCGTCGCGACGCTTCAGCCAGTCTTCATACTCAGCCTTGCGCTTGTCCATGGTGGCGATGCGCTGGTCGACGTCGGCCTGCAGCTTTTCAAGCTCCTGCTTCTGCAGCAGATAGCGCTGGTCGCGGGCCGGATCGGCGATATTGGTGCAGAACTGCCGGATCTCGTCCTGGCTGGAGGCCGGATCGACGACCGGCTTCGGCGCTTCCTGCGCGGCCACGGCGCAGACAGACAAAAGCAGGGCGGCCACGGCCGCGGAGAAAGAGGTCAGCACATTTCGGGCGATAGTGATCGATGTCATTGCAGCACGAGCTCCGCTTGCAGGGCGCCGGCCGATTTGATGCCTTGCAGGATGGCGATGATGCCGTCCGGCTTGACGCCGATATTGTTCAGCCCCGAAACCAGCGTCTTCAGGTCAGGTCCCTGAAGCAGGGCAACGCCGCCGCCGCTCTTGGTCGCGGTGATGTCCGTCTGGTCCTGGATGGCCGTCTGGCCGTCGGAGAACGGCTCCGGCTGGATCACCTGCGGATTTTCGCTGACCTGGACCGTCAGGGTGCCGTAGCTGACGGCGACCGGCGAGACACGGACATCGGCGCCGATGACGATCGTTCCGGTGCGCTCATTGATGACGACCTTGGCCGGCGTATCGGTCTGGACGTCGAGATTTTCGATATCCGCCATCAGCCGCGTCAGGTCCGCCATCTTCGGCTTGCTGAGCGCGACCTCCTGCGAATCCTTCGCCTCGGCGATCGGCGCACCGAAGCGCGAGGTCGCCCAGGCATTGACGGTATCGGCAATGCGGACCGAGGTGGAGAAGTCCGGATTGCGCAGCTGCAGGACAAGGTTGACCGAGTCCTTGAAACGCGATGGCAGCTCGCGTTCGATGATGGCGCCGCCGGGCACGCGGCCGGCGGTGGTGGTGCCCTCGGTGACACTGGCGGCCGCCCCTTGCGCCTGGAAGCCCGAGACGATGACCGAGCCCTGCGCCACAGCATAAATCTGCCCGTCGGCGCCGCTAAGCGAGGTCATGATCAGCGTGCCGCCGCGAAGCGAGGTGGCGTCGCCCAGCGAACTGACCGTGACGTCGATGCGGCTGCCGGGACTGGCGAAGGGCGGCAGGTTGGCCGTCACCATCACGGCGGCGGTATTCTTGGCCGCCGACTGGCCGCCCTGTGTCGAAATGCCGAGATTCTGCAGCATCGCGCGCATGGACTGTTCGGTGAATGGCGAGGACCGCAAGCCGTCGCCAGACCCTTGCAGACCGACGATCAGGCCGTAGCCAATCAGCTGGTTGTCGCGGCCAGCCTGCAGCGAGGCGATATCCTTGATGCGCGATTGCATCGCCAGGGCCGGATCGGAGACGATCAGGCTAGGCAATGCCATCAGGACCGCGAGAAAATAACGAAGACTTCTCATTTCGAGACCACGCGGATCGTGCCGTTTTCGAGGACAGTGCCGTTGACGATGATGCCGGAATCCAGATTACGGGCGCGCACGCTGTCGCCGACCGCGCCGTCGTCCAGGGGCGTCCCGGCCGCGGTGATCGTCATGCTGCCCATGCTCATCACCAGTCGTGCGTTCGAACCGCGTATCACCGCAAAGGGCTGGCGCAAGGCGGAAATCGAGATGGTGCGGCCGGGCAGAAGCGTGCGCTTGGAGACCCTGCCCGTCACGTCCCGGATCGCCCTGGCGTAGTCGCCGGTCAGGTTCGGATTGGTGACCTCGACCTCTTCAAGCTGGCCGCTGCCGATGATATCGCCGGGATAGATTACCTCGGTCGGCACTACCGCGGTGCCCATGCTCGTTCCATCGACACCCGTTGCGCCGGCGGAGAAAACCGGCGCGAACATGACGGACAGCCCCGCTGCGGCGAACCAGGCCATTGCTAAGCTTTTCATCCGGCGAAACCTCATGTTCGGCCCGTCCCTCTGTTACTTCAGGTTTTTGCTGACGATCTGCGCCATGTCGTCTGCGGTGGTGATGACCTTGGAATTCATCTCGTAGGCGCGCTGCGCGCTGATCAGGTCGGTGATTTCCTTGACCGGATCGACGTTCGACGATTCCAGGTAGTTCTGCTTCATGTAGGCAAAGCCGTTCTCGTTCGGATCGGAGACGACTGGATCGCCGGACGCCGGCGTCTGGGTAAAGAGGTTGCTGCCCATCGGCTGCAGGCCCGCCTCGTTGACGAAATTGGCGATCTGCAACTGGCCGAGAACGGTCGGCGTGGTCGCCGTGCCGATCGTTGCCGAAACCTGGCCGGACTCGTTGATGACGAGGTTGCTGGCATTGTTCGGGATGGTGATGCCCGGCTGGAGTACGTTGCCGTCCGCCGTGACGATCTGGCCGGTATCGCTCTTGTTGAACGAGCCGGCGCGCGTATAGGCGGTCGTGCCATCCGGCATCTGGATCTGGAACCAGCCGCGGCCAACGAGTGCGACGTCGAGATCGTTCTGCGTCTGCGACAGTTCACCCTGGATCTGGATGTTGCGCACGGCCGTCGTCTGGACACCGAGGCCGATATTGGCGCCTTCCGGCACCACAGCCTGGTTCGGCCGGTTGGCGATGCCCTTGGCGCGCTCGGTCTGGTACAGAAGGTCCGAGAACTCGGCGCGGGACCGCTTGTAGCCCGTGGTATTGATGTTCGCGATATTGTTCGCGATCACTTCGAGATTGGTCTGCTGGGCGTCCATGCCCGTCGCGGCAATTGCGAGCGCTCTCATGTTTTCGTCCTTCGAGCTGGAGCGTGATCCCGGAAGCCGCCAAGCGGCTTTGGAACAGGAACACGCCAAGTCACATAGTTGGAGCGGAGCAACCCGCCCTAGATCTGCATTTTCGTAATATCGAGGAAGGCTGAGACCATCTTGTCGCGCAGCGCGATCGCCGTCTGCAGCGTCTGATCCGCCTGCATGACCTTATCGACCACTTCGCGGGTGCTCATCGTGCCCTTGATGCCGGCAAAGGAGGCGTTTTCGGCTTCCTTCAGCGTGCTGACCGTATTCTTCGCCACATCGGACATGACCGAGGCGAAGCTGCCGGCGGCGGCGCTTCCGATTGCCGTTTCCGGCGTCGACGCGATCGCGTTGGATACGGTGGAACTTAGATCCGTGGCAATGCCGCCAAGACCGCGGGTGGCCGAGAGGGAGGAGACATTCTTGATAGCGTCAATCATTATGAATTCTTCAAAAGATCGATGGTGGAAGAGATGAGGTCGCGTGCCTGCCTGACCGTCTGCAGATTGGCCTCGTAGGAACGATTGGCCTCGCGCATGTCGGCCATTTCGACAAGGATGTTGACGTTGGGCATCTTGACGTAGCCCTTCGGGTCCGCCGCCGGATTGTCCGGATCGTATTCCTCGACGAACTTGCCGGTATCCTCGCCCATCTTCTTCACCCCGACCGTGGTCACGCCGTTGGCCCGATCGAGTTCGGCGCCGAAGGTCACCGTCTTGCGCCGGTAGGGATCTGCACCGGGCGTATCGCCCGTCGAACGGGCATTGGCGATATTTTCGGAGACGACGCGCAGGCGGGTCGATTGAGCCTCCAGGCCGGAGCCCGCAATCTTCAATGCGGCAGATAAGGGGTCCATGACATCTTCACTTCATCTATTGTTTTACGGTCATCAACATCATGCGATGAAAGGAGCTGACGAGTGCGGTGTTCAAACTGTATTGGCGCTTGATATCGCCGGACTTGGCGAGTTCGTTTTCCAGGGCGACGGTATTGCCCGACTCCTGGACACCAATTTCCTGGTTGAGCGACGATTCCTCGACATTGATGTCGCCGCTCTCGCTGAATTCGCTGCCCGAAAAATGCGCCGGATTGGTCTTCGCCATGCCGACATTCTGGTTGTCGAGAATGGCCTGGAACGGCGTTACGTCCTTGGCGCGGAACTTCGGGGTATTGGCATTGGCGATATTGCCGGCAACAACCTCCTGGCGCGTCTGAAGCCACTCGGCTTGCCGCGAGGCCAGGTCAAAGAGTTGAATGGGTTGCATGGGCTTCTCTCCGTTCTTACACCAGGGACATTAGAGGGATAATCTTGCGTGGGACTTGCGGGGAACGCGTTCTTACAGAAGTCTTTACAAGGCCCGGTACGTGGGCAATTTCGGGCATTCATTCATGGCCGTAGACATCGCCGGTGGAGGTGACGATCACCCATTTTCCGTCCCGCTGCTCGATGGTCGCCAGTCGGCTGTTATCGGGCAGGAGCGAGCCGATGCGCACGACGAACATGCCATTGTCGTCCTCGATCAGCGCCCGGCCGTTTGCGACGTGCAGCAGATGGAAGGGCGACTTGCCGGGGAACGGCTGATCTTCCGCCGGTGGCCCCTTGTCGTCCTCGCGCCCGACATTGCTGACCGTCGCCGTCGTCAGCGGATCGGGGATCATATCCTTCGGCTCGCCCGGATTCTTGTTGACCATGGCAAGGGGGGAGACACTGACGACCTCGCGCCCCGGCCAGTTCGGCAGATCCCGCGTCCGGTCACCTTCTGCGACCTGAATGCCGAATTTGTCCGGGTTCAAAAATACATACCAGGGGAAGAAGGCCGATATGCCGGCCAGTACCAGGCCAGTGCAGGCCAGCGCCCTGTCCGTGACGGTCCGCCTTTTCGCCGGCTTTAGCGGAGCGACCGGCTCGTCTGCGTCGGATTCTCTCACGTCAGCCTCTCTTTGCCGGTGTGGTTGCGACCGCGCCGTTCTTCAGGGCGGTCGCCAGATCGGTGAAGGCGTCGGCGGAGGGCCGCTCGCCGGGGGTCTGCTTCAGGATTTCATAGATGATCGGCACCTGGCGGACGGCGATGTCGAGATCCGCGTCGGCGCCCTGGCGGTATCCGCCGATCAAACGCAGGTCGCGCGTTTCCTCATAACGGTGCACGAGTGCCTTCAGGCGCGACACCAGCTTTTCCTGATCCGGCGTCCAGGCCTTGCGCGCCAGGCGCGACACCGAGGCCAGCGGGTCGATCGGCGGATAGCGTCCCTCCTCCGCGAGAGAGCGCTGCAGGACGATGTGGCCGTCAAGAATGCCGCGGGTGGAATCGGCGATCGGGTCGTTGTGATTGTCGCCATCAACGAGGATGGAAATGATCGCGGTGATCGTGCCCGTGCCTTCCGGTCCCGGTCCCGCCCGCTCGAGAAGACGCGGCAGCTCGGTGAAGACGGAAGCCGGGTAGCCGCGCGCGATCGGCGGCTCGCCGGATGCGGTCGCAACCTCGCGGATGGCGTGGGCAAAGCGGGTGACGCTGTCGACGATCAAAAGCACATTGTCCCCCTGGTCGCGGAAATGCTCGGCGATGGTGATCGCCGACAGTGGCGCCATCTTGCGCAGCATCGGGCTCTCGTCGCTGGTCGCAACGACAGCAACCGACTTCTGCATATGGGAACCGAGCGTATCCTCGATGAATTCACGGACTTCACGGCCGCGTTCGCCGACCAGCGCGATCACCACCTTGTCGAAGGCATTGGCACGGGCGAGCATCGACAGCAGCGTCGATTTGCCGACGCCCGAGCCGGCGAAGATGCCGAGACGCTGGCCGAGGCAGAGCGGCGAGAAGATGTCGATGGCACGCACGCCGGTCTTGAAGCCGGTATCGACGCGTTTTCGCGTCATGGAGGGCGGCGCGGTATTCGAAATCGAACGCGGGTGCGTGCCCGCCGTCAGCGGCCCCAGGCCATCGATCGGCTCGCCCAGCGAATTGATCGTGCGCCCGCACCAGCTTTCCGACGGCGCGATGCGAAAGGCGCCCTTGCGGATGACGGTATCATGGATGCCGATCGGCTCGCCCGGCTCGATCGGGCAGACATAGGTCAATTCCGGTTCGACGCGCACGACCTCGCCGAGATGGATGCCGGTCGCGGAACGATGGGCGACGAATTCGCCGAGGCGCACATGCCTGGAGAGACCGGCGACTGTGTAATGCCCGGCCGCGATGGTGCGCACATGGCCGCCATGGGCAACCGCGTTTTCCGCCAGCGCATATTGCTCCGCCAGCGCGGCCATATGCGAAAGCTTCGGCGATAACGCGCTCGCCGGCATCCCGTCCTCGAACATGATCCGCCCCTCTTACTGACTGCCGCCGAGGGTCTTGATCGCCTCCGAGAGCGTGCTTTCGCTGCTGTTGGTGAGCGAGGTGATGTTGTCGAAGGCGCGGCTGACCTCGATCAGTTCGGTCATTTCCCGCAGGCCGTTGACGTTGGAATTTTCGAGATAGCCCTGGGCGACGCCAATATTGGAGCGGTCGATCACCGGTTGCGGCGTGTCGGTCGGCAGCACGCCGCTATTGCTGTAGCGCAGGAAGCCCTTGCTGACGTCGGAGGTATAAAGCCCGATCTGACCGACCTGCTTGTCGTTCTGCGTGATCGTGCCATTCGAGGAGACGGTCGGCGCGCCGCCGGTCGCATCGAGCTGGATTGGCGCACCGCCAGGATCGAGGACGGGATAGCCGCGTGCCGAGACCAGCGCGCCGCTGTCCGTCATCGTAAAGCGGCCGTCGCGCGTCAGCACCAGGCCGGCTGGCGTATTGAGGCCGAACCAGGCTTCGCCCTTGACGGCGAAATCGAGAAGATTGCCGGTGTTCTGCAGTTCGCCATTGTCGGTGGAGAGATAGTCGTTGCCCTGCGAGACGAAGGCGACCTTGGCGTTGAGCTTGTTCTCGGTGTTGCTGAGGACCTGATTGAACTTGACCTCGGTGCCACGGAAACCGGTCGTGTTCACATTGGCCATGTTGTCGGCAACCGTCGTCAGACGCCGCTCGAGCGCCATCTGCGATGACAGCGCCACATAGATACCAGACTGCATTTTCAACGCCCTCCGGACATTGGAGAATAACGGGATAAGGAAACGCCCAGGGCGCTCCGACATGTCGTTAGCCGGGCATAGATGCCCTTAGCCGCTACTGTGCCGACATTGGCTTGTGCGAGGCTGACACGACAAAAGGCCCCGCGACAAAGCGCGCCGAACAGCCTCACGCAAGGCAGGTCTCCTACTTGATTTCACGAAGCAATGTTCAGGTGTGGACCGGCGATGAATATTATTATCGGATTTGTAGTGACCTGCGGCTGCATCATTGGCAGCTTCATGGCGATGGGCGGGGATGTGAACGCGCTGTTCCAGCCGTTCGAATTTGTCATCATCGCGGGCGCCGGCATCGGCGGCTTCATCATGGCCAATCCGATGAAGGTCCTGAAGGATTCCGGCAAGGCGCTGGGCGAAGCTTTCCGGCACGCGGTTCCCAAGGAGCGCGACTATCTCGACACTCTCGGCGTGCTCTACGCACTGATGCGGGACCTGCGCACCAAGTCGCGCAACGAGATCGAAGCCCATATCGACAATCCGGAGGAATCCGTGATCTTCCAGGCCGCCCCGACGGTCTTGAAGAACCGGGACCTGACGGCCTTCATCTGCGATTACGTCCGCCTTATCATCATCGGCAATGCCCGCTCGCACGAGATCGAGGCGCTGATGGACGAGGAAATCAACACCATCCAGCACGACAAGATGAAGCCCTATCATGCGATCACGATCATGGGCGATTCCTTCCCGGCCATCGGCATCGTCGCCGCCGTCCTCGGCGTCATCAAGGCGATGAGCCACATCAACGAATCGCCTGAGGTGCTCGGACACCTGATCGGGTCGGCGCTGGTCGGCACCTTCCTCGGCATCATCCTGTCCTACTCCGTCTGCGCGCCGCTGGTGTCGCAGATCAAGATCGTGCGCAACAAGCAGCATCGTCTCTATGTGATCGTGAAGCAGACGCTGCTCGCCTACATGAACGGCTCCGTGCCGCAGGTGGCGCTGGAATATGGCCGCAAGACGATCTCCTCCTACGAGCGGCCGTCCATCGACGCGGTCGAGCAGGAAATGATGAACCCCGGCGGTGAGAGCAAGGCGGCCTGACGATCATGAGCCAACAATCCACCCACCCAAAACAGACGCTGGATCCTGTCCTCTTCGCCAAGCTGACTGGTGGCCTTGGCGACCAGACGACGCTCGCAAGGCTGGGTACGGCCTTCGGCCAAGTCTATGCCGAATTCCTTCCCGACATCATCAAGAGCGAAACCGGCCTGGATGTCTCCGTCGGCTATGCCGGCTGCCGGTCGGGCCTGATGAGCGAGCTTGTCGCCGGCATCGGCGGCAATTGCGTCCTGGTGAACGGCTCCCTGCGCAACTGGTCGCAGAACTTCCTGCTCGGCTGCGGCGCGGGCTTCGTCATGACCTTGATGGAACATATGCTCGGCGCCCAGCCCGAGACGATCGACTCCCCCGCCGCGCGACCGCTTTCGGTGATCGAGCTCGACCTATCCATCATGGTGTTCGACAAGATCGCCAACGTGCTGCGTTCGGCCGTCAACGCGACCGGCGGCTTCGAACCCTATCTGGATCCGCCCTACAATATCGAGGATCGTCCGAAGCCGGTTGCCGGCCAGACCGACGATTTCGCCGCCGCCATCGCGATGACGATCTCACTCGGCAAGACCGTTTCGGAAATCGTCGTCATCGTTCCGCAGTACGAGCTGCTGCGCACCGTGGTCAGCGCGCCGCGGGCGAAGAACCCATCCTCCTCGACGGGCGCATGGGCGGAGCAACTCAACGAGCAGGTGCGCCGCTCGCAGGTGACGCTGGAAGCCCGCATCCGGCTGCAATCGCTGACGCTCGACACGATCTCCAGGCTCGCCGTCGGTGATGTCATTCCCTTCATGGATACCAGCGACGTCCAGGTCGAGGTCAGCGCCAACAGCAAGGACCTTTATGTCTGCGAATTCGGCCGCTCTGGCGAGAACTACACGGTGCGCGTCAAGGACACCGTGAATTCCGACGACGAGCTTCTTCGACACCTGATGAATTGACCGGCCGTCGGGTGCGGCCCGCGCCCACGGCAGCCTGAGGCAAGTTTCAACTGGAATAGTGATTTCATGGCTACGAAGACGACACAGAAAAGCAGCGAGGATTCGCTGGAAATCGCAAGCAGCGACGCCGCATTGGACGAGGCCATCGATGGCCTGCGTGGCGTCCTGAAGAAGGACACCGACGGCGACGCGCCGGATTTCGATCTCGATGCGTTCGGCGCCGAGCCGACCACCAGTCTTTCGGCCTTCGGCGATGAATTCGGCGACGACGCAAGCTCCGCCTTCGGCGCCGGCAATTTCGGCGGCCCCTCCGCCTTTGCCGAACCGGCCGCTCCCGGCAGCGCGCTGAGCGCCAATCTCGACCTGATCATGGATATCCCGATCGACGTCCAGATTGTGCTCGGCAGCAGCCGCATGCAGGTTTCCGGCCTGATGAACCTGACCGAAGGCGCGATTATCGCCCTCGACAAGAAGATCGGCGAACCCGTCGAAATCACCGTGAACGGCCGCTGCATCGGCCGGGGCGAGATTACCGTACTGGAGCATGATGATACCCGGTTCGGCATCAAGCTGATCGAGCTGTCCAACACTAGGGCGAAATGAGTCATTTCGCTCCATTTATTTGATTTTGCATACTATTCCCGAAGATCATTTCGGGATCGGGCAATGAAAGCCTGATTTCTTTTCAGAATAAGCCCACTCCCTGTTCGGGACGGAGATGAAGACCATGATGGACTTTGACGATTTCAGCGGCGCCCTTGCCGAGAAACCGTTGTCTCAGGCCGAGAAGGCCGCAGCCGTTCTCCTTGCCATGGGAAAACAGGTGGCGGGACGGCTGCTGAAATATTTCACGCAGCATGAATTGCAGCTCATCATTGCGTCGGCGCAATCGCTGCGGCTCATTCCGCCCGACGAACTGGCGCAGCTCGTGGCGGAATTCGAGGATCTCTTCACCGAGGGCGCCGGCCTGATGGACAATGCCAAGGCGATCGAGAGCATCCTCGAGGAGGGGTTGACACCCGATGAGGTCGACAGCCTGCTCGGCCGGCGCACGGCCTTCCAGGCCTTTGAGGCCTCGATCTGGGATCGCCTCGGCGAAGCGGACCCGACCTTCGTCGCCAAGTTCTTCCTGCGCGAACATCCGCAAACCATCGCCTATATGCTGTCGATGATGCCATCCTCCTTCGGCGCCAAGATTCTGTTGCAGTTGCCGGAGGCGCAGCGCGCCGACATCATGAACCGCACGGTCAATCTCAAGGATGTCAGCCCGAAAGCGGCGCAGATCATCGAGAACCGGGTCCAGGGACTGATGGTCGAAATCGAGGCTGAGCGTAACGCCTCCGGCTCGACCAAGGTCGCGGATCTGATGAACGAGCTCGACAAGCCGCAGGTCGATACGCTGCTGACGTCGCTCGAAACGCTGAGCAAGGAATCGGTCGACAAGGTGCGGCCGAAGATCTTCCTCTTCGACGACCTCATGCTCATGCCGCAACAGAGCCGCGTTCTGCTGCTCAACGACATCGCCTCGGATATCATCACCATGGCACTGCGCGGCTCGACCATGGATATCCGGGAAACCGTCCTCGCATCGATCAGCCCGCGCCAGCGCCGCATGATCGAATCCGATCTGCAGGTGCCCAGCAACGGCGTCAATGCGCGTGAAATCGCCGTTGCCCGGCGCGCCATCGCGCAGGAAGCCATCCGGCTCGCCAATTCCGGTCAGATCGAGCTCAAGGCCAAGGACATGACACCTGTGGAGAAAGCCGCGTAAGTTCAGCGCGACTCACCTGAATCGTCCTAGACTGTTCAAAACAGGGCCGCGCATGTTGCGCGGCCTCTTTCCGTTTCGCGAAGGGCGGCTGCTTTGGCTGACGAAGACAAGGACAGTAAAACAGAGAAACCGACGGAGAAAAAACTCCGAGACACGATGGACAAGGGCAATGTGCCCCACTCCAGGGAAGCCACGATCTTTGCTTCCATGCTGGCAACGGTCATCTACGTCACCTTCTTCCTGCCGGAGCGTGTGGGGCGCATGGGCGAAGTGCTGCGCGACCTCTTCGAGAAGCCGGATCAGTGGCAGCTCGAAACGGGAACGGACGCCCTTTCGCTATTTACCCGTATCGGCTGGGAAGTCGGCAATCTGTTGCTGCCCGCCATCGTTCTTTTCTTCATCTTCGGCATTGGCTCATCAATGTTCCAGAACCTGCCGACACCGGTTCTCGACCGCATACAGCCGAAATTTTCGCGCATATCGCCTGTTTCCGGCTGGAACCGCCTCTTCAGCACATCGGGCCTCGTGGAATTCGGCAAGTCACTCGCCAAGATCGTGGTGGTCGGCATCATCATGTACTTCGTGCTGCGCGGCCAGTTCTTCCACGCGATCGACTCGCTCGCTTCCGATCCGCAGACGATTTTCGTACGGTTGTCGACCATCGTCCAGCGAATCCTGACCATCGTACTGCTGGCCACCGCCGTCGTCGGCATCGCCGACGTGGCGTGGAGCCGCCACCATTGGTTCGACCAGCTGAAGATGACCAAGCAGGAGATCAAGGACGAGTACAAGCAGTCGCAGGGCGATCCGATCGTCAAGTCGCGCCAGCGCTCGGTTGCCCGCGATCGCGCCCGCCGGCGCATGATAAAGCAGGTGCCGCGCGCAACCCTGATCATCGCCAATCCGACCCATTTCGCCGTGGCGCTGCGCTATGTCCGCGAGGAAGGCGATGCGCCCGTGGTCGTTGCCAAGGGCCAGGATCTCATCGCGCTGAAAATCAGGGAGATCGCCGAGGCAAATGGCATCCCGATTTTCGAAGATCCGCCACTCGCGCGCTCCATGTTTGCGCAAGTCTCGGTCGATAGTGTCATCCCGTCAGTATTTTACAAGGCCGTCGCAGAGCTAATCCATCGGATCTACGCACAGTCGAATAGAACACGGGTACGATAAATTAAATGAAAAAATGCCCCTACTCTGCTCAACGTGAACGCATTCTCGCTGAGGCCATCAGCCCGGTCGCCAGCGAATTGCGGCTCCTCGACGCCGCCGATCTGATTTCGCTGCTGCGATTCGAACGCTACGGCAATCTCGCGGATCTCGTCGCTTCGGCCGCCGAGCTCTATTTTCTTCCCGGCATCGTCAATTTCGGGCTCGGCGGCGATTACAAGCTCGATTGGAGCGGCCCGGCCGAGGTCACGATCGACCTCGAAATCAAGCCGCGCGGCGTCACCATCTACGCCAAGCTCGCGCTTGCCGACCATCACGCCGGCATCGAGATCAACCATATCGCCTTCGAGAAAGCATCCGCCGACCCGGATGAGAATACGGCACTTCTCGCCCGCAGCCTCAAAGACGCCCGCTATGCGATCGGTGACGCGACGCAAGCGGCGTAGGCAAGGCTCGAACAATCCCGATCGAACGATGAAGATCCGCTGAGGAGCGTCGGTGTCAGCTGATGTAACCGAAGCGGATCGCCTTCGCGATCGCCTGGATGCGATTGACGCTGTCGAGCTTGATCGTCGCCGAGCCGAGATAGGCGTTGACGGTATGCACCGACAAACCGAGCTTTTCGGCGATCTCCTCGCTGATTCGGCCATCGCCGGCCAGTTGCAGACAGGCGATCTCGCGATCGCTCAGTGCTTCGGCGGCCGGCGAGCGGCGCTCATCCAGCGACAAAAGCTCCATCATGATCTGGCAGCTGCGGCCATGCAGCTCGACGATCATGTCGCTTGCAACGTCCATGAACTTCGCGGTGAAGACGATATAGCCATTGCCGACCGAACCCAGGCGCACCGGGAAGGCGACGCCGGCGAAAGGCAGGAGATGCGGTTTCAGGCGCTGGGTGAAAGCGGCAAAATCCGGCGTCTCGGCCGTGCTGTCACTGTCGCGGCCGTTCCACATCAGCGGCAGCAGCGATTTCTCGATATGTTCGATCATCGCCTCGCCATAGGCCTCGACGAAAGCCTTGTTCATGACAGGATTGGCCGAGCCCCAGTTCTCCAGTTCGCAGACCAGGCGCTGCTTGCTCGGCAAGCCGGAACCGTTGACGCGATAGACGGCAAAATTCTGCGCGTCGATCAACTTCTGCATCGACACCAGCTTCGGGAAGAGATCGGAGCGGCCGGATATCCGATTCGAACGGGTAAGTTTCGTCTGGCCCGGCGTGTCCGTCGTCCTATCCGGCTGATATCGCATTCAATGGGCCTTCAAACGAGGTTGTTTCTGACGGCAAAAGCGATCGCTTCCGACCGCGTTTTCGTCGCGGTCTTGCGCATGACGCTGGTGATGTAGTTGTTGATGGTATTGCGCGAGATACCGAGGATCATGGCGATCTCGTCGCTGGTCTTGCCTTCGGCAATCCAGAACAGGCATTCCAGTTCGCGCTCGGTCAGATCAAAATCGCGCTCCAGCTTGCCTTCCACGCTACGGCTGAAGCTGGCGAAATAACCCGCCAGCAGCCCGACATCGCGCAGCCGCTCGGGGGACAGCAACAGGCTGTCGCGAGCCAGCAGCATCAGCGAGAACCGCGTGCGCCCGACATTGAAGGTCAGCGCGCAATAATGACGGCTGACGCCTTCCGGCAGCTCGACATCATCGGGCAGGAAGGCAAAATTCGGCTGGAACAGCGACATGGATTTTTCCAGCTCGCCGGCACGGCCATAACCGCTCGTGAGTTCTGAAGCCAGGCGCCGGACGAGATCGAAGGGCCAATCCGAGGATACGACGAAATCGAGCCCGCTCTCCTGGATGAGATCGCAGCGCGCCAGAAGATAATAGGCGGCGCCGACATAATCCGTCAGTACACGCAAACCGGGCTGGAGATAGGCGGGGCCGGCGACGGCAGTCAGTTGCAGAATGAGCTGATCGCGCGACATGGCGTTGGAAGGAGCGGCTGCTCGCGCATCCTTATCGCTCTTGCTCGCTTGCGATATCTGCATGTCCATTTTCTGCGTTTCCTGCCACTGTCAGACGATCAGACGTCAACGAAAGCATTGCTCGGTCTGGACCCGGCGCATAACTTCGAAAACCGACATCGATTTTCAGAGAGGTATCCGCGCCAACTTAAATTACAGCTATTCCTCATAGGCATTCGCGCGGCGCGTGGGCGCTAACATGAATTCCACTTCGGCAATTGCATTGACGCGAATCGCCAAAACACAATCAACAAACCATAGACTGATTTCCCCGCATCCCGGCGTCTTCAATCTCTGAATTCACCAAGCGTGGATTTCACAGCCCGATTCGCGCCGATTCGGCGCTGTTGCGGACAGGTGAGCCGACTGTAAGTCGATTCTTTCTACCCAGCAATGAAATTTCCGGTCTCAGGCTTGCTTGCCAACACCTCATACAGCCTGATTTCGTGACGTTGGCTTGCAGCAAATATTCGCGAAATCCAGGATTGCAATGGCGCGGCGGCATACTATCCATTCATGCGAAAGGACCGGGCCATTCATGCGAAAAGACCGGGATCTCTCCCGGTCTTGTTCTCAGGCGGCCTTGTTCTCAAGCGGCCTTGTCGACAGCCCATTTTCTGAGGATCTTGGCGGCGCGCTCCTCGCTGATCTCCACCATGCGCGAGAGGCGACGCTCCGGCCCTTCCTTGACGCGGCGATTGAAGGTGCCGCTGTCCTCGCCCATCGTCAGCAGGTCGTCGGTGCTGTCGAAGCCGAAATCCGAACCGAAACCGTCCATCAGCGCGGCACCGGGTCCGCCGACCGCGCCGGGCGCGAAGTCCGGCAATTCCAGGCCGGCCGCATCCGGCAGGGCGGTGCCGTTGGCTCCGCCGCCAAGCGAGCGGATCAGTGGGCGGAAGCCCATCCAGATGATAAGGACGGCCACCGCGACGAAGGCGAGCGAATTGATGATGCCGGCGATGTTGCGGCTCAGCACATCCATGATGTTGAGACCCGAGGCGTTGTCGTCGAGCAGCTGGGTGTCGAGGAAATCCATCGCATTGACGGTGACCACGTCGCCGCGGCTGGGATCGACGCCGGCGGCGGTTGCGACGATCTTCTGCATCTCGGCGATATAGGCGTCGACCTTAGCCGGATCGGCCGGTTGCCCGACCATCTGGGCGATACGGCCCTTGTTGACCACCACGGCGACCGACAGCTTCTCAATCTTGTAGCTGTTGCGGGTCGTTGCGATCGTCTTGCTGTTGATTTCGTAGTTGGTCTGCTCTTCGCGCTTGTCGGTCTGGTCGTTCGATGTCGGCCCGTTGCCGCCGGCCTGGGGCGCGGCTTGCGGAATGTTCTGTTCGACGGTTGCCGCCGTGTCCGACTGGCGCTGTTGCGACTTCTGCGCTTCCTTGGTGGTGCGCACCGAACGCTCGACCTTCGACTCCGGGTCGAAGGTGGTTTCCTGTACCTGCTGGCTGTCGGTATTGAGCTGGGCCGTCACGCTGGAGCGGAAATTGTCCATGCCGAGGAAGGGCGCCAGGGCCTTGTCGATATTCGATGCGACTTCGCTCTGGACATTCTGCACGATACCAAGATTGCGGTTCAGCGCACCATTGCTTTGATCGTCACCGGAGGCGAGCAACTGCCCGGTGGAGTCAAGAATCGTGACATCGTCAACCTCCAGACCAGGAACGGCAGAGGCGACGAGATGGCGGATGGCCTGGGCTGCCTTGCGCGCCGCTTCGGCATTGGCCCGGATCATGACAGAGGCCGTCGGCTTCTGATCCGCCTTCCGGAAGTTGCCGACATCCTGCATGACAATGTGGACGCGCGCCGCGCTGATGCCCGAAATCGAGGTGATCGTGCGGCCGATTTCGCCTTCGAGCGCGCGGACACGGGTCACTTCCTGCATGAAGGAGGTCAGGCCGAGCGAGCCGACATTGTCGAACAGTTCATAGCCGGCATTGGTGCTGTTCGGCAGGCCGCGCTCGGCGAGAAGCGCGCGGGCCTTGCCGGTCATGCCTGTCGGCACGGTCAGGCTGGTGCCATCCGTGCCCACCTGGAAGTTGATGTTGGCTTCGGCAAGCGCAATGCTGATCTGATTGAGATCGGTCGCATCCAGGCCGACATAAAGTGTCTCCTGAGCGGGCTTGTTGACGTAGAGGGCTGCAAACAGGACCAACGCCACGGACAAAATGCCCACGCCGGCGAGAGTCAGCAACCGCGTCCTCCCGAGATTCTGCAGATTCCTGAACAAGGGAACTAATTGATTTAACAGATTCATTCTGTTCTCGCACGATTCGTCAAAGACCTGATGGCTTTGTGCCCTGCAGCGAAGATAGGAATCGAAACTTGTGCGAGCGTTTCGTCCGGCAGGAAGAACGAAGGAAAGCGGGTAAAACTATTTAAAAAACTATAGGAAAAACAACGGCGGGTATCAGCGGTTGCGGTCAGAAGAAATCGAAGTCGCCGGCGGCCTTGGCGAGAGGCTGGGAATGACCATGACGGCCGCTGCCGCCGAGCGCCTTCTGCATCTCGGTGAGCTTGACCAGACTCAGCGCCGTCGCGACATCGACCATCCAGCCATCCGGCATGTCGCCGGTGATGGTGTCGATAAACTCGGCAATGCCGCGCGTCTTCTGCACGGCGAGGTCGATGCCCTGCATGACCTTCATCGCATCAGGCGATTCCAGCACGTTGACGCCGCTGAGATCGAGCAGTTGCGGCTCGATACGCTCGATCAGATAGGCGATATCGTGCAATTCCGCCACGATCCGCAACAGGATGGCGGGAAGCGCCTCCTGCATGGCCGTCATATTGGCGCGCTGGATATTGGTCATCGGGTCGTCCTCGCTGATCAGAAAAATTCGATCGCATTGTCGGCGGGCTTCGGGGCTGCAACGGGGCGCTGTTCCAGGGCCACGGTCTTCTGCGTCTCGGCGCCGGTTAGCGGATATTGCCGCGCACGGCCGGAAACAGGCCAGTATTCCACCTTGCGTCCATGCTCGCCGCCCGTACTGGAGCCGACCACCGGGATGCCTTCATCCCGCAGGAACTGCATGGCAAAGGCCGCGTTCTGTTCGCCAACATTGGAGAAGGTGGCAATTGTCTTCGCGCCGCCAAAAACCTTCGCCTCCAGCCGGTCGCGGCGCGCGCCCTGCTTCAGAAGACCGTTGATCAGCAGTTCCATCAGATGCACGCCGTAGCGCGTGGCGTCGCCGCCGCTCGTCGGCGAGGACGCCATTCCCGGCAGCAGGAAATGGTTCATGCCGCCAACACCAGCCACCGGATCGCGCAAGCATGCCGCCACGCACGAGCCGAGAATGGTCGCCAGCACCACTTCGGGATCGCCGATGACCTTATACTCGCCCTGAATGATGTGCACGCGACGGGCAGCGGCCTCAAGGATCATTTCAGTGCTCCGAACACGGCCTCGATCGCAGCCTTCATCTTTTCGATGGTAAAGGGCTTGGCGAGAACATTGTTGGCGCCAAGCGCGGCTGCCTTCTGCACCAGGGCACGATCGCCCTGCGCTGTCAGGATGATGAAGGCGGCCTTCTTCGTTGCCGGATTGGTGCGCACGGCCTGCAACAGGCCGAGACCATCCATCTTCGGCATGTTGAAGTCCGAGATCACCAGATGATGCGGCTGCTGCTGCATGATCTTCATGCCCTGCTCACCGTCGCCGGCGGCAGTGATCTGCTTGAAGCCCAATTGCGTCAGCGCGTCGCTTAGCAACAGGCGACTGGTGACCTGATCGTCGACGATTAGAACTTTGATTTTTTCCGCTAGAGACATTATTCGCTCCCTTCCTTTCGGGCGGCTGTTACTTTCAATATTTCCTCGCCAATGGCGTTCAGCGGAAACTGCTGTTCGACTGCGCCGAGCTCGAATGCGACCCTCGGCATTCCATAGACCACGCAGGTCTTTTCGTTCTGACCGATGGTGCGCGCGCCGGCATGGCGCATCTTGAGAAGACCGGCGGCGCCATCGCGCCCCATGCCGGTCAGGATCACGCCCACGGCATTGCGGCCGGCAAGCTCGGCCACCGAATCGAACAGCGCGTCGACGGAAGGGCGATGGCCGTTGACCGGCCCACCCTCGACCAGCCGGCAATGCGGCGCCGAGGCGCTGGCCACCTGCAGATGCCTTTCGCCGCCAGGGGCCAGATAGATCTTGCCGATCTCCAGCCGCGCGCCGTCGCTCGCCTCCTGCACCACGGGGGCGCAGAGACGGTTGAGGCGCTCGGCGAAACTGCGGGTGAAACTCGGCGGCATATGCTGGGTGATGACCGTCGGCGGGCAATTGGCCGGGAATTTCTGGAGCACCGCGATCAGGGCCTCGACACCGCCGGTGGACGAGCCGATCGCCACGATCTTGCGGCCGACGCGGAAATCCGCGACCGCGGGCGGCGGGACATGGCTGGCGGAAGGCTTGACGAATTGCCGCTGCGAGCGGGCCGCCGCCTTCACCTTTTCCGCCAGATCGCCGAAGGGGCGCGGCTCGCCTGGGACCGGCTTGCCGACGCAATCGAACGCGCCGATCTCAAGGGCGGCGAGCGTCGCCTCGGCGCCGCGATGCGTCATGGTCGAGACCATGATGACCGGCATGGGCCTGAGCGTCATGATCTTTTCGAGGAAGTCGAGGCCGTTCATGTTCGGCATCTCGATATCGAGCGTCACGACGTCGGGATTGAGCGCCTTGATCGCGGCGCGTGCTTCCATCGCGTCCCCGGCCTGGCCGATGACGTCGACCTCCGGATCAGAGCGCAGGACGGCTGTGATCAGGCCGCGCATGGTGGGCGAGTCGTCGACGACGAGGACGCGGGCGGGAGCGATCATGGTTTTCTCCCCGCATGCTTGCCGATATGGCGATAGGTGGTGATGCCGATATTGTCGAAAAGGTGCTTGGCGTCGCCGGCGACCCGCTCGGAATGGCCGATATAGAGATGGCCGTTGTCTTGCAGCTGCCCGGCGAAACGCGACCAGATTTTCGTTTGCGTTGGCTCGTCGAAATAGATGACGACGTTACGGCAGAAGATGACGTCGAAGCTGCCCTTGAATGGCCACTGCGCCAGGAGGTTCAGTTCGTTATAGGTGATCAGCCGCTTGACGCGATCGTCGATCTGGAACTTGCGGCGCCCCTGGATCTCCACCTCCTGGAACCATTGCTTGCGCATGGCGGGCGAGACGGTTTCGAGCGCGGCTTCGTCATAGGCGCCCACGCGGGCGAGGCCGAGGATCTTCGGATCGATATCCGTTGCCAGGATCCTGAAATCGAGGTCCGCCGCGTTCGGCGCCAGCGACAGAACCGTGAGTGCGATGGAGTAGGGCTCCTGTCCGTCGGAACAGGCCGCCGACCAGATGCGGACGCGGCCGCCGGCCTTGGCGCGCGCCAGAAGACCGGGCAGCACCTCGTCGCGCAGATGGTCGAAATGATGATTCTCGCGAAAGAAGCGGGTGAAATTGGTGGTCAGGTGCGACAGCATCTCGCGCCGCTGGACGGCCCCCGCCGGCGCGGAAACCAGCTGGCAATAGTCGCGGAAGCCCGGCAGGCCCAGTGTGCGGATATGCTTGGACAGCCGCGAATAGACCAGCGAAGCCTTGGTCTCGTTGAGAGAGATACCGGCGTCCGAATAGATCATGGCGGCAATCTCGGTGAGGTCGCGGCGGGTCAGCGGATATTCACCGCTGGCCAGAACTTCGTCCGGGGATGCTCTCAGATCTGTTGCTCCCATCACGCTCATGCGGCCTGGCTTTCGTGTTCGGGGAACAGGGTTTCGAGTTCGAGGAGACAGATCATCCGGCGGTCGATCGCCAGGACGCCGCGCGCGAACTGCCGCTCATGGTCGGAAGAGACTTCCGGCGTTGGCTGGATCGTGTCGTCAGCGACCGTGAGGATATCCGACACGCCGTCGACCAAGAGACCGGCGACCTGGCGCTTGACCTGCGCGACGATGATCACATGCCGCACGGTCGGCTCGGCGCGCTTCATGCCGAGCCGGGCCGAGAGGTCGACGATCGGCAGCACCGCGCCGCGCAGATTGATCACACCGAGCATGTATGCCGGCGCATGCGGCATGGCGGTTGCCGGCGTCCAGCCGCGAATTTCGCGGACGGACATGATGTCGACGCAGAACTCCTGATCGCCGATTCGGAAGGCGATCAGCTCTCGGGCACCCTGGGTCAGGCTCTTGATCGCGTAGGACATAGGCTCAACCCACCGCTGCGTAGGACATTTCAGCCTTCAGCGACTGGCCGCGCGAGGCGCCGACCACGGCATCGACATCGAGGATGAGCGCGACGCGCCCGTCACCGAGGATGGTCGCAGCTGCGATGCCGGGGACATGCGTGTAGTTTGCTTCGAGGCTCTTGATGACGACCTGGCGCTGGCCCTGGATGGCGTCGACCATCAGGGCGCGCTGTCCGCCGCCTTCGGATTCCACCAACAACGCGACACCTTCGACCGGATCAGCCTGGGTGGCGCGGAAATTCAGGATGCGCCCGACATCCACCAGCGGGCAGAAGCTGTTGCGGATCGAGATCAGGCGGTGGTTGGCGCCGAAAGAATGGATGGCGGCGGCTTCCGGCTGCAGGGTCTCGACGATCGCGGTCAGCGGCACGACCAGCGTCTGGCCGGCCACCGTTACCACCATGCCGTCGAGGACGGCGAGCGTCAGCGGCAGGCTCATGGTGAAGACCGAGCCATGTCCCGGCTTGGAGCTGATGTTGATGCGGCCGCCGAGCGCCTGGATCGAGCGCTTGACCACGTCCATGCCGACGCCACGGCCGGAAATGTCAGAGATCTTGTCGGCGGTCGAAAAGCCCGGCAGGAAGATCAGGTTGTCGATTTCCTCGTCGGAAAGATTGGCGTCTGCGGCGATCAGATCGTTGTCGATCGCCTTCTGGCGGACCTTCTCGCGGTTGATGCCGGCGCCGTCGTCGGCCAGTTCGATCAGGATGCGGCCGGAGCGATGCTTTGCCGTCAGGCGAACCGTGCCCTCCGGGTTCTTGCCGAGTGCCGCGCGCTTTTCCGGGGTCTCGACGCCATGGTCGACCGCGTTGCGGATCATGTGGGTCAATGGCTCGGCCAGCTTGTCGATGACCGTCTTGTCGACTTCGGTGTTTTCACCCTCGGTGATCAGACGGATCGACTTGCCGGTCATGTCGGCGATTTCGCGGACGATGCGCGACATGCGCTGGAAGACCGGCTTCACCGGCTGCGCGCGGATCGCCATGACGCTGTCCTGGATCTCGCGGGTGAGCTGCTGCAGCTCCTCGAGACCCATATTGATCGAGGACGTACCGTTATTGTCATTCTCGATGACGCTCTGCGACAACATCGCCTGGTTGATAACCAGTTCGCCGACGAGGTTGATCAGGCGGTCGACGCGGTCGAGATCGACGCGGATGGTCTGGCCGACGCCGGCCGCGGCGGCGTTGTTCTGCGTGGCGGCACTGGCAGCAGCAGCGGCGGCTGCCGCGGCTTCTTTCTTTTCGACGCGGGCGGCGGCGAGTTGCGCGATATTGGTTGCCGTCTCGGCGGCGGCAACGGCGGCGGCCGCATCGTTCGGTGCTTCTTCGACAGCTTGCGCGGTCTGCCCGGCACTATCATCATCGAGAGCGGAGAGATCGAAGGGCACCGGCACCATGGGCAGCTCGTCGTCACCCTTGGAGGCGGCGGCATCCTCGATCCGCCTGACATCGAGCTCGCAATCCCACTCGGCGAATTCGAAGACAGTGCGGATGGCATCTTCACCCTTGTCCGTCCGGACCGAGATCGTCCAGGCGAAATAGGCGCCTTCAGCGTCGATTTCGTCCAGGCCCGGCAAGGCTTCCATGTCGCAGTGGACACTCAACTCACCGATTCGCGCGAGATCGCGCAGCAGCAACGTCGCATCATTGCCCTTGGCGTAGAGATCGGCGCGCGGCTTGAAGCTGACCTGGTATTCCGGCACGGCCACGGACACGTCGTCAGCGCCGAAATCATCGTCGAAGCTGAAGGGGATCGGCTGGAAACCGCTATCATCCACCGGAGCGGGCGCGACGCTGACCGGGGCCCTTGGCTTCACCTGCTTCGGGGCGGGTTCACTGGCGGCGGACGACGTGGGCAATTCGCCGTGGGCCAGCGCCTCCAGTTCCTTGACCAGTCCCCTGCTGCGGGTTGGATCGACGCTGCCGCCGTCGCGGGCGACATTGGTCAGATCCGCCAGCACGTCGGCGGCCTTGAGCATGACCTTCAGGACATCCTGGGTCGGCTCCAGCTTGTTGGACCGAACGCAATCGAGCGTCGTCTCGAAGACATGGGCGAAAGAGACGAGGTCGTCGAGACCGAAGGCCCCTGCCCCACCCTTGATGGAATGAACGGCGCGGAAGACGGCATTGACGGTTTCCGGGTCACGGTCGCCGTCATTCAATTTCAGGAGACCGGACTCCAGTTCGGCGAGCTGCTCCTCGCACTCCTGGAAGAAAATCTCTTTGATTTCGTTCATATCCATGAGGGACGGATCCTGTTTAAGCGGTTACACGCTCGATGGCATCGATCAGCTTGGCGGGGTCGAAAGGCTTGACGATCCAGCCCGTCGCACCGGCCTGGCGGGCACGGTTCTTCTTCTCGGCATCGCTTTCGGTCGTCAGGACCAGGATCGGGATGGCGCGATACTTGTCGTTGCGGCGCACGCCCTCGATAAAGCCGAAGCCGTCAAGGCGCGGCATGTTGATGTCAGTGACGATGACATCAGGATTGGCTTCCTCGAGGATCTCGAGACCTTCGACGCCATCTTCGGCTTGAATGGTCTCGAAGCCGGCATTGTTGAGGGTGACGAGAAGCATGTTTCGAATGGTCCGTGAATCGTCCACGGTCAGCACTTTTTTCTTCATTGCCGGATCTCCTTGGCAAGCAGGTGATCGATGTCGATACCGATCATCTGCATCGTTTTTTGAAATGCATCCGACACCTTCGAAAAGGTGAAGGACAGCTTGTCTTCATCCCAAGTCTTGGCGGCGGCCATGATGACCTGAATGCACAAAGCGCCGATCCTTTCGACGCTGGAGGCATCGATCGCGACATTGCTGCCGCGCAGCCCCATCAGCTTGCCGCGAAGCGCCGAGGCCTCGTTGAGGTCCAGCACCGCGGCCAGACTGACTGTCTTTTCGCCTTTCCTGCTCGCCATCGCTTCAATCCTTGTTGCCTGAAATTGGGCTCCACGGCCCGCATGCGCATGAAATAGAGTGGTCAATAAGCATTCCGCTCGCCCCCAATCGCTGCCCTGCGAGGCGGAAAGTCGAATTCGACAGCCTCGTCCTGCTCACGCCGGGCGTAGACGTCGTCGTGCCGAGGGACCGGGAAGCGTTGCGCGCCGACCGCTGAACGTGGCGCCACCGCATGGCGCCGTTCGCGTTCAAGGCGGAATTCTCGGATCGTGCGGCCGAGGTCGAGGATGGTGTCTTGAAGGTGATCGGCGCCCTCCTGCGAACGACCGGCGAGGCTGCCGGCAGAAGAAGCGCGTTCGCTGAGGCTGCCGATCTCGACCGTCACGCTGCGCAGGCCCGCGGCCTGTTCGTCGGTGGCGGCGGCGATGCCGGAGATAGCGTCGTTGATATCGGTCACCTGACGGACGATGCTGCCGATCGCCTCCTGTGTGCGACCGACCATCCGCACGCCGGCGTCGACCTGTGCCTTGGTGCCCGTCACCAACACCTTGATCTCTCGGGCGGCGTCAGCGGAGCGTTGGGCAAGCGCGCGGACTTCCTGGGCAACGACCGCGAAACCACGGCCGCTATCGCCGGCACGCGCCGCTTCGATACCGGCGTTGAGGGCCAGGAGGTTGGTCTGGAAAGCGATCTCGTCGATGACGCCGATGATCTGGCCGATCTTTTCAGCCGAAGTCTCGATATCTGCCATGGCGGAGATGGCCTGGCCGACAACCTGACCGCTGTCTTCGACTGCAACGCGCGTGGAGGCGGCGGCGCGCTCGGCCGACCGGGTGCTCGTCGCATTGCCGCGAACCTGATCGGCGAGATCGGCGAGCTGCCTCGCCGAGGTGGCGAGCCCCTTGGATTGCTCCGTGGAATCGTGAGCGAGGGACCGGGAATCACGAGCGATGGCATTCGTCGCCGCTTCGGCCGCCTGCACACCGCCGGACAGTGCCGTAAACTGCTGTTGGATATCGTCTAGCGCGGCGTTCAGCGCTTCCACCAATTCGGCGTAGGCCGGAGGGGCATCGGCCGGCATGCGGACGGTAAGATCGCGCTCGGCAAGGCCCTGGATGACATCGGCGAAGAGATCAGCCGCCTCGGCCTGATCGGTGGCCCGCTGATCGGCCAGCGCGCGCTGGTGATTGAGGCGCAATTCGTTGAAGCGCAGCGATACTGCAATTTCGACATCGACCATGACGAGGCGAACGGCGACCTTGACCAGTTCGCTCAGCTCACGGGCACGGCGCTTGGTTCCGGGCAAAACGGCCCGGCCGCCGATCTCTCCGACGATACCGGCCAGAATATGCTCCAGGACCACGCCATGGCCGGCAACGTGCCAGCGCGGGTCGAGCCCCATCTTGCTTTCGCTGTCGGAGAGAACCTTGACACGCTCGGCATAGAGACTGTCGAAGCGGGCATCGGTCAGCACGTCCCAGTGCGAGGACTGCAGATCCTGCAGCCGTTCAAGCTGGCTCTCGCTGGCAAAATTGCGGGCGGCATCGGGAAAAGTCTGGAAACGGTGAAAGAGATCGCGCAGGCCGGCTTTCAAATGGGTCTCGAGCATCGGCCGGTTGCGGCGCACGATCTCGCATTGCTCGGCGGCGAGCCCCGCAAAACGCAGCCGATCGCGAAGGCTTCCCGCCTGCGCCCGCCCTGCCTGATCTGACGGCGAATCCTGCGCCAAAATTGCCCCTGCCGAACTGCCGGACGCAAAGAGCCCCGGCGAAAACCGCTTATGATCGGGTTCAGATGCGATGAGAGGACGAGAAAGGGCGCACGTCGCCGTCGATCCATCGATCGGGGCACACTGAAGCTCGCTCGTTCATCAAAGTCTGTTCCCGGACCTGTTTGATGAGATTGATACCGGATCTGGCCCGGTACGACGGGGCGGCTTCATGCCTGGTGAGAACGAGTAACAATTTTCCCATTCCGACGTGCAGGCTCCATGTTTATGGTTAATTCCTTGCTTGAAGGTTAATAGCCACCGCTCGCTTCTCCGTTTTAATTTGAACTGTTCCCGATTCAATTTCGCTCACCGGCCAATCGGAGTAAAACCGGGGCCGGCCGCAAGTCACGGGCAAGCTTCATGCTTTAATCTTGCAAGTAGAGACACCTTCGATGTCGACGTGGAGAGAGCAATGATTGTTCTTGGTTTGACTGCCCTGTTGACCGCCGGCATGACGCTTGCCGCCTTCACATTTCTGAGCCGCCTCGAACAGGTGCGCGTGAAGACCTCTCCGCGAGTGCTCTGAAAACTTCTTCCCGATCCCGTAAGCGACACAAATCTCTTATGAAAGGGTCCTATGAGCGCGGCATCACGCCGCGCTTTCCGTCGTCTTTCCCTAGTGTCGGGAGCTGGCGTCGAGCTCGATAGTTCCGTATGAAGCCTCACTACCCGGCACCGAGATCGACCTTTTAATGTCCGATACGACCCACTCTGCAACAAGCCACCAGAGACTTTCGCTGCGGCTTGCTCTCACCATCATCTTCGGCGTCACGTTTTGGCGCGTGATCATGCTCGTCTTCAACAGGACGGATCTGTTCGTCGACGAGGCGCAATACTGGTTCTGGGGGCAGAACCTCGATTTCGGCTATTATTCCAAGCCGCCGATGATCGCCTGGGTGATCCGTTTCTTCAATACGATATCGGGATCGGACTCGACCTTCTGGATCCGCGTCTCCGCGCCGCTTTTCCATCTCGCCACGGCACTGATGCTGATGCTGACGACGCGGCGGCTGTTTACCGAGGATACGGGAGAAGAGATCGCACCCTGGGTCGGCGTCATCTTCATTACCCTGCCCGCCGCCTCGCTGTCGGCGGTGCTGGTATCGACCGATACGATCCAGATCCTGTTCATCACCATTGCCATATGGGCCTTTCTCGGCCTCACCCGGCGCTCGTCCGTCCTCGAGGCGCTGATCCTCGGCGCCAGCCTCGGCATTGCCTTCCTGACGAAATATTCGGTGCTTTTCCTGCTGCCGGGCGTCGGCATCGTCATGCTGACCTTGCGTTCGGCGCGCATTGCCTGGCGCGACGTGATCATCGCTGCCATCGTCGGCGCCATCGTTGTTTTCCCGAACCTCTGGTGGAACTTCGCCCATGACGCGGCGACGGTGCGGCATACCGAGAGCATCGCCCGGTGGAATGGCGGAGGTAATGGCGGAGGGCTGCTACAACACCTGCTCGGCGGCCTCGGCTTCCTCGGCGCGCAATTTGGCGTCGTCGGCCCCGTCATCTTCTACGCCATGCTCTGGGCCGCCTGGCGGATGATCCGCGGGCAAAGCGACGACAGGGAAAAACTGCTCTTCTGGCTGTCGGTCCCGGTCGTCCTCATGATTACGTTGCAGGCACTGTTCGCCAAAGCCTATGCCAACTGGGCCGTCGCCGCCTATGCCGCCGGCACCATCCTCGCCGTCTGGATTCTGTATCGCCTGACGAAGAAAGGCCTCGTCGTTTCGCTGATCATCGGCGCCGTCGTTGCCTTCCTGCTGCCGGTGCTGACCGTCCTTGCCTATGACATCAAGCTGCCGAACGGCGATCTGGTGATGAAGCGCTATGTCGGGCGCAGCGCCATCAGCCTGGAAGTCGCCGATATCGCCGCCAAGGCGAATTTGCCCGACATTGTCTCCAGCGACCGGGATATTCTCGGTGACTTGTTCTATACGCTGAAGGGCCAGGCCTATCGCATCCATGCCCGCAACTTCGGCGGCTTCCCGAAGAGCTATTACGAGCAGAACTTCTCGCTGCCCTCGAATACGACCGCCGATGTGCTCTATGTCGACGACGCGCCGCTCGATTGCACGGTCGGTCGAGCGGAACTGATCAAGAGCTGGTCGCCCGAATTCGGCTATAAGAAGGGCAAGACGATCTACGCCTATCGCGTTTCACCAGCCTGCCTGGCGCCTAATCCCTAATTCTGGCCCTCACCCTGGTTCGGGGCGCGACGTGGACAGACGCCCCAGCCAAGCTCCGGCATTTCCGCGAAGACGACGCCTCCCTCTTCGAAGGCGAGGCGCAATTGCGCCTCCGTTGCCCGGTGAATATCATGATGGCCGCCCTCATAGTCACGTATAGTGCTTCGTGACACGCCGGCTCTTTCGGCAATGTCCGACTGCGTCCAGTCCAGCAACCCACGCGCGGCGCGGCAGAGCGCGGGGGTGAGAATCATTGGTTTACCGCCTTGATTCACAATCAAAAACCACCCATATTGGTCAACATAAGCCAAATATGTCATAAATTGCGCGGGATTTCCAGTATCGAGGAGAATGGCTCATGCCACACGACACGCCTTTGATTTCGACCATCGTCATGGGCCTTGTGCTGGCATTCATCTTCGGCGCCATTGCCAATCGTTTCAAACTGCCTCCTCTGGTGGGCTATCTCATCGCCGGCGTGCTGGCAGGCCCGCATACGCCGGGCTTCGTCGCTGATCAGAACCTTGCGCCGGAGCTGGCGGAGATCGGCGTCGTCCTCCTGATGTTCGGCGTCGGCCTGCATTTTTCGCTGAAAGACCTGTTGTCGGTGCGCGGCATCGCGGTTCCCGGCGCGATCGTCCAGATCGGCTTTGCCACCCTGCTCGGCTGGGGGCTCGGCGCGCTGATGGGCTGGCCGCTCGGCGGCAGCCTGGTTTTCGGCCTCGCGCTCTCCGTTGCTTCGACGGTTGTTCTGTTGAAAGCCCTGCAGGAACGGCGACTGGTCGAAACCGAGCGCGGCAAGATCGCTGTGGGATGGCTGATCGTCGAAGATCTGGCCATGGTGCTGGCCCTCGTCCTCATTCCCGCCGCCGCCAGCATTTCCGGCGACGGCCATGGCACGGTCGAGCCACTGTCGGCGGGCATCAACCGGTTGTTCGGCCTCGATATGGGCATCACCGGCATCATCGGCATGACGCTCCTCAAGGTCGCCGCCTTCGTCGGGCTGATGCTGGTCGTCGGCCGGCGGGTCATTCCCTGGATCTTGCACCGCATCGCCCATACCGGCTCTCGCGAGCTCTTCCGGCTCGGCGTGCTGGCCATCGCGCTCGGCGTCGCCTTCGGGGCTGCAAAACTCTTCGGCGTGTCGCTGGCGCTCGGCGCCTTCTTCGCCGGCATGATCCTGTCGGAAAGCGAGCTCAGCCATCGGGCAGCACAGGAAAGCCTGCCGCTGCGCGATGCTTTCGCCGTGCTGTTCTTCGTCTCGGTCGGCATGCTGTTCGATCCCAACATCCTGATCGACAATCCGCTGCCGCTGCTGGCGACCGTGTTCATCATCGTCATCGGTAAATCGGTCGCCTCCTTCGTCATCGTACTCGCCTTCCGCAAGCCGATGAGTACGGCATTGATCATCTCGGCCAGTCTGGCGCAGATCGGCGAATTCTCCTTCATCCTCGCGGCCCTCGGCGTCGAACTCGGCCTATTGCCAAGCGAAGGCCGCGACCTGATCCTCGGCGGCGCGATCATCTCGATCATTCTCAACCCGCTTGTCTTTTTCGGTTGCGACTGGCTGCGAAGGAGACTGGACGGCAAGCGCCCGAGCGAAGTACCAGAGGTGGTCGAGCCTGCCGCGCAGGCTGAACAACCCTCGGCAAGTGAGGCTCAGCTCGCCGCCGAACAGCCCGCTCCCGTCACCGTCGATGAGGAGGAGCGCACGGTTACGCTCACCGGCCATGCCATCCTGATCGGTTACGGCCGCGTCGGCAGCATCGTCGGGGAAAATCTCAAATCCTCCGGAACGCCCTTCGTGGTCATCGAGGATGCCGAGAAGCGCATCGCCGAGCTGAAACAGGCGGGGATCGAGACGATCTACGGCAATGCAGCCTCGGCGAAGACCCTGGGATATGCCAATATCGCCGAGGCCCGCAGCCTGGTCATCGCCATTCCGAACACTTTCGAAGCCTGCAGCGCGGCAGAACAGGCGCGCGCCATAAACCCGTCGATCCTGATCGTTGCCCGAGCCCATTCCGACGCCGAAATCGACGTACTGAAGCAATATGGTGCCGATACCGTCATCATGGGAGAGCGGGAAATCGCGCTGGGCATGGTTGACCGGCTGGCGCAAGTGCATCATGACAGGCCGCACTATGAAGACGCGGAGCGTCCTGATATCATGACCGAAGCGCCGGAATCCGCTCCGGCAAAGGAATGAAGGCCTTTATAACCGTTGAACCCGTTCGAATTCGGCGCAGCCGACAGCGAAGAGTACGATGAAAGGACGCCCCACGCCGGAACGCGTGTGATCGCCTCCTTGTTTGTCGCTTTCTTCGCCTATCTCGGACTGGCGCTCGGCGGCGGCATCAATCTTGCCGCGCGGGCGGATGCGGAAGCCTTTTCCTCCGGCAGGGACAGCCAACCGCTTTATATCGCCCAGCGCGATCCGTTGCGTGGCATTGTGGTCGCCGACCGCACGGCTCTGCCGAAAGCCACCTGGCACGATATCGGGCCGGTAACGCTCGCGGCCATTCCGTCCTTCGGACGTCTCATCGACCCGTGGCAGCCGCGCGATCGCGGCGACGTCACGCGACCGGAAATCTTTACATTCCGCGCCTATCTCGCCCGCGCGCCGCCGGCCAGCTTCGTCTGACCGGTTAACGCGCCCGTCGGCGCATCCCCAACATGACCTACGTCCGCCAGTGGCCCCGCCGCTGGCATCAGCGTATCTCCAAGGATAATACCCATGCGCACTTCACGATGGCTGGTGGCACTCTACTCGGTGATCATCGTGCTTGGCTTTCTCGTTGCCTTGCCGAACGTACTTCCGCAGTCGACCCTCGGCAAAATCCCAAACTGGCTGCCGCATACCCAGGTACCGCTCGGCCTCGACCTTCGCGGCGGCTCCTATCTCGTCCTCGAAGTCGACGAGAAGGATCTGACCAATGGCCGGCTGCAATCGTTGCAGCAGGATTCGCGTCGCGTCCTGCGCGACAAGAACATCCTGACCCGCTCGATCGTCCGTAACGGCGACCAGATCATCGTAACGCTCACCGATCCGACACAGAGCGGCGATGCGGTGACCCAGTTGCAGACACTTGCCAACACGATCACATCCGGTCTTTCTGCCGGCCAGTCCGACCTGACGATCGCTCCCAATGGCGGCGCGATCACCATGTCCTTCTCGAGGGCCGGCATCGCCAGCAACGTCGATTCCGCCGTCCAGCAGAGCCTGGAAGTCATCCGCAAGCGCGTCGACCAGGTGGGCGTCGCCGAACCGACCATCCAGCGGGTCGGCCCCAACCGCGTTCTCGTGCAGCTTCCAGGCGCACAGGACCCTTCGCGCCTGCGCGAGTTGCTTGGCTCGACCGCGAAGATGTCCTTCCATCTGCTTGCGGACAATGTCGATCCGAACAATCCCGGCCCCGGCGTCACGATCCTCAAGGACGACCAGGGCCAAAGCTATCCGGTGCTCGATCGTATCGAACTGTCCGGCGACCGCCTGACCGACGCCCGCGTCAGCTTCGATCCGAACACGCATGAGCCGCTGGTCACCTTCCGCTTCGATAGTGCCGGCGCCAACCGCTTTGCGGAAATCACCCGCGAGAATGTCGGTAAGCCTTTCGCCATCGTGCTCGACAACAAGGTGCTGAGCGCGCCGAATATCCGTGAGCCGATCACCGGCGGTTCGGGCCAGATCTCCGGCAATTTCACCGCCGATAGCGCCACGACGCTTGCAGCCCTGCTGCGCGCCGGTGCGCTTCCGGCCAAGCTGACGGTCATCGAAGAACGCACCGTCGGCGCCGACCTCGGCGCCGATGCGATCCAGAAGGGCATCTATAGCGGCCTGGTAGGCTTCGTCCTGGTTGCCGCCTTCATCTTCGTGCTCTACGGCACCTGGGGGATCCTCGCCAATGTTGCACTGCTCATCCACACGATCCTGACCTTCTCGGCCCTGACGCTGGTCGGCGCCACGCTGACGCTGCCCGGCATCGCCGGCATCGTCCTCGGTATCGGCCTTGCGGTTGATGCCAACGTTCTTATCAACGAGCGTATCCGCGAAGAAACCCGCAAGGGCCGCACCGCCTTCGCCGCCATCGATAACGGCTTCAGGAAGGCCTATTCAACGATTATCGACGGCAACATGACGGCCCTGATCGCGGCCGCCATCCTATTCTACTTCGGCTCCGGCCCGGTTCGCGGCTTTGCCGTGACCATGGGTCTCGGCCTCATTATCTCGATGTTCACCTCCGTCGCCTTCGTGCGCGTCGTGATGATCGCCATCACCCGTCGCCGCAAGCTGAAGGTGCTCAACATCAGGCCGCTGATCCCCTTCAGCCCCTATGACAAGCACATTCACTTCATGAAGGCCCGCTTCTTTGGCGTCACCGTCTCGGCGATCCTGTCGATCGCCTCGGTGGTACTGTTCATCCATCCGGGCCTCAACTACGGCGTCGATTTCCGCGGCGGCATCCAGATGTCGGTCAAGACCAAGGACGCGGCCGATTTGGCAACCTTCCGCGAGGGCCTGAACACGCTCGGCCTCGGCGAAATCTCACTGCAGTCTTTCGGCGACAACAACAGTATCCTTGTCCGCGCCCAGCGCCAGGACGGCGGCGAAGAGGCGCAGACAGCCGCGGTGACCAAGCTCAAGGCAGAAATCACCAAGATCGACCCAGCCGCGACCATTGAAGGCACCGATGTCATCGGTCCGAAGGTCTCGGGCGAGCTTGCCTGGGCGGGCATCCTGTCGGTCGTGATCGCCAGCCTGGCGATGCTCGTCTACATCTGGGTGCGGTTCGAATGGCCGTTCGCGGTCGGCGCCATCGTCACGCTGGTACTCGACGTCACCAAGGCGATCGGCTTCTTCGCGATCACCGGCCTCGATTTCAACCTGACGGCCATCGCCGCGATCCTGACGCTTGTGGGATATTCGGTGAACGACAAGGTCGTGGTCTATGACCGTATGCGTGAAAACATGCGGCTCTACAAGTCGATGCCGCTGCGAGATATCATCGACAAGTCGATCAACGAGACCCTGGCGCGAAGCCTCTATACCAACGCCACCGCCTTCCTGGCGCTTGTGCCGATGGCGATCTGGGGCGGCAGCGCCGTCTCCAGCTTCGCGATCCCGATGGTGTTCGGCATACTTGTCGCTGGTGCCTCGTCGATCTTCATCGCTGCGCCGATCCTGCTCTTCCTCGGCGACTGGCGCCGTCGCCATGCCAAGCCCGCCGCCAACGACGCGGCACCGGCAGACGGCAAGGCCGGCAAGGACAATAAGCAGATCCCGGCCGCCGAATAAGTAGCGGATCGACATGAAAGAGGACATGCCCGGCCACCGGGCATGTCCAAGCGGCCTTCGGACCGATATGCTAGATGGACGGCATATGCAGCGGCAGCCCCGGATGCGGCGCCACTATTCTTTCCAAGGCACCGTTTTCCTGCTCGCTAATGAGCACATATTTGCCATCGGGCGTGAAGGCGACGTTGCCCGGTCGCATGCCGTTGGTGCGGATCCGGCCGGTACTCTTTCCGGCGGGATCGATCAGGCAGACCTCGCCAAGCCCATAGAGCGCGCAATAAAGCACGCCATCCCGATCGAAGGCCATTCCGGCGGGGCCGCGCAGCGCCGTGACAGCGGGTGCGGGTATCACCTGTGCAAACAATTCCTGCCGCGCGCCGACGACCTGACGATGGATTTTCCCGGTCAGGGTCTCGCTGTAATAAAGCCGCCCGTCCGGCCCGAAGGCGATGCCGCTGGCATGGAGCAAGCCGGTCGCAAGCACCCGCAGCACGCGGCCCTCCCCCGGGTCGATCTGATAGACGCGGCCATTGTAGGGTGCCTGGAAGAAATCCGGATTGATATCGGCGCCTTCGAGCAGATCGGAGATGCGGATACCGGAATCAGTCATATAGAGCAGGCCGTCCGGGCCGAAGGCAAGATCGTTCGGATAGAGGAACGGGCCGTCCTTGCCGCCCTCGATCACCTGTAGGGTCCGGCCCTCCGGAGAGAGGCGAACCAGGGAGTTTTCCGGCCCACCCGCAACCCAGAAACAATTGTCGCCGTCGACAGCAAGACCGCTTGGCCGGCCGCCGGGCCGGCAGATTTCACGGGGCGTCCCGTTGGCGACAATCACGGTCAGACAACGACGGCTATCGCCCATCTCCACAAGCGCGACGCGACCGTCCGGCAGGGCAACCGGCCCTCCAGGCTGGCGCAATCCGGTGGCGATTGTCTCGTTCATGCTCGGGAACCCTCACTTATGCGCTCCGAAACTTGACTGTCATAAATGTTACATAAGTACGCAAAAGGCTGTTTTCGAGCAGGCATTCATTAAATCTGAAGTAGTTCTTTGGCGGGAAGGTCACATCGGCGTGTAAAACCGGCCGAACTTGACAGTTTTGGGCAATTGGGAACATTCATCGAACATTCGGATATGATTGCGATCGTGATTCGCTACCGATTCCTCGTTCGTGCGCCTGCCGTGCAAAGCCTTCAGGAGAGCCCATGACCGCTGCCTATCTGGAAAAGCTGAACCCGGAGCAGCGGCAGGCGGTTGAGCACGGCACGACGGTCGAAGGCAGCCATATTGCCGGACCGCTGCTGGTGATCGCCGGTGCCGGCTCCGGCAAGACCAACACGCTTGCCCACCGCGTCGCCCATCTGATCGTCAAGGGCGCCGATCCCCGCCGTATCCTGCTGATGACCTTTTCCCGCCGGGCCGCCGCCGAAATGGGCCGCCGCGTCGAGCGCATCTGCCGCGAAGTGCTGGGCGCCAATGCCGGTATCATGGCCGATGCGCTTGCCTGGACCGGCACGTTCCACGGCATCGGCGCGCGGCTTCTCAGGGATTACGCGGAGCAGATTGGCCTTGACCCGGCCTTCACGATCCACGATCGCGAGGACAGCGCCGACCTGATGAACCTCATTCGTCACGATCTCGGCTTCTCCAAGCTGGAAAGCCGTTTCCCGACCAAGGGGACGTGCCTTGCCATCTATTCCCGCGCCGTCAATTCGGAAGCGCCGCTCGAAGAGATGCTGCGCGATTTCTTCCCCTGGTGCGCCACCTGGGACAAACAACTGCGCGACCTCTTCGCCGCCTATGTCGAGGCCAAGCAGGCGCAGAACGTTCTCGATTACGACGATCTACTACTCTATTGGGCGCATATGCTGCACGAACCGCTGATCGCGGAGGATATTGGCGGCCGTTTCGACCATGTATTGGTCGACGAATATCAGGATACCAACCGGCTGCAATCGTCGATCCTGCTGGCGCTGAAGCCCGATGGCCAAGGGCTGACCGTGGTTGGCGACGATGCGCAGTCGATCTATTCCTTCCGCGCAGCGACGGTGCGCAACATTCTCGATTTCCCCACTGCCTTCACGCCATCAGCCAATATCGTCACGCTCGACCGTAACTACCGCTCGACGCAGCCGATCCTTGCCGCCGCCAACGCGGTGATCGACCTTGCCTCGGAGCGTTTCACCAAGAACCTGCGGACGGAGCGGCAAAGCGCCGAGCGTCCACGGCTGGTGACGGTGCGCGACGAGGCTGATCAGGCG
Organism: Martinezella rhizogenes; assembly: GCF_000799715.1. Classification (GTDB taxonomy): domain Bacteria; phylum Pseudomonadota; class Alphaproteobacteria; order Rhizobiales; family Rhizobiaceae; genus Rhizobium; species Rhizobium rhizogenes_C. The sequence continues at coordinate 484,225 of NZ_JUHG01000014.1, read as the reverse complement.
CGCTTTGTCGCCGACCAGGTGCTGGAAAACCGCGAGAGCGGCGCCAAGCTGAAGCAGCAGGCCGTGCTGTTCCGCACCTCAAGTCATAGCGGACCGCTGGAAATCGAGCTGACCCGCCGCAACATTCCCTTCGTCAAATTCGGCGGGCTGAAGTTTCTCGACAGCGCCCATGTCAAGGACATGCTGGCCGCGCTTCGCTTCGCCCAGAACCCGCGCGATCGCGTTGCCGGCTTCCGGCTGATGCAGCTGCTTCCCGGCGTCGGCCCCTCGACCGCCCAGCGCGTGCTTGACCATATCGGCGAGGAAGCCAGTCCGATTGCCGCCCTTGGCGAGCTTCCGGCACCACCGCGCTCGGGCGAGGACTGGACGAGCTTCGTTGCGACCATGCAGGAGCTGAAGAGCGGCAAGGCCGGATGGCCGGCGGAAATCGGCCTTGTGCGGCAATGGTACGAACCGCATCTGGAACGGGCACATGAGGACGCCTCGACGCGGCTGGCGGACCTGATCCAGCTCGAGCAGATCGCCGGCGGCTACGGCTCACGCGAACGCTTCCTCACCGAACTGACGCTCGATCCGCCCGACGCCACCAGCGACCAGGCAGGCGTGCCCTTGCTCGACGAGGACTATCTCATCCTCTCGACCATCCATTCCGCCAAGGGTCAGGAATGGACGAAGGTCTTCCTCCTCAATGCGGTCGATGGCTGCATCCCGGCCGACCTTGCTGTCGGATCATCCGCCGAGATCGAGGAGGAGCGACGGTTGCTCTATGTCGCGATGACGCGCGCCAAGGACGGCCTTGATCTCGTCATCCCGCAGCGTTTCTTCACTTACGGCCAGCATGCGCAGGGCGACCGGCATGTCTTTGCCTCGCGCACCCGCTTCATTCCGGTGACGCTCTTACAATTCTTCGAGGTCTGCGGCTGGCCGCAGGCGCGATCAGACAGTCCCGCCGCGATCCAGGCGCGACAGGTGCGCGTCGATGTCGGGGCGCGGATGCGCGGCATGTGGCGGTGAGGTTAGGCTAGCTCCCGGAACATCTCGATGATCGCCGAGAAGTCACGGCCGCCATTGCCCTGTTTTTCGAACAGAGCGAAGAGTTGCGCCGCCTCGGCTCCGAGCGGCGTCGATGCGCCGCTCGACAGGGCGGCTTCCTGCGACAGGCGCAGATCCTTCAACATCAGCGCCGCCGCAAAGCCGGGTTTGTAGTCGTTGTTGGCGGGTGACGTCGGCACCGGACCCGGCACCGGGCAATAGGTGTTGATCGACCAGCATTGGCCCGACGAGGTCGAAGCGACGTCGAACAACGCCTGATGCGAGAGTCCAAGCTTTTCGCCGAGAACGAAGGCCTCGCAGACGCCGATCATCGAAATGCCGAGGATCATGTTGTTGCAGATCTTCGCCGCCTGGCCGGCCCCGGCCTCGCCGCAATGGACGATCTTCTTTCCCATGACGTCCAAAAGCGGCTCGGCAGCCGCAAAGCTCTCTGACGAACCGCCAGCCATGAAGGTCAGCGTTCCCGCCGCAGCACCACCCGTGCCGCCGGAGACCGGCGCGTCGAGCGACAGGCAACCGGCATCGCCGGCCATGGCATGCGCCTTGCGGGCGCTATCGACATCGATAGTGGAGCTGTCGATCAGCAAGGTGCCCTTCGGCACCGAGCGCAGGATATCGGTCCAGACGGTAAGCACATGCTGACCCTTCGGCAGCATGGTGATGACGGCTTCTGCGTCCGCTAATGCCTCGGTCAACACATTCGCCGCCTTGACGCCCGTCGCCTCCGCCGCCTTCAGCATGTCATGCGAGAGGTCGAAGCCGATGACGGCGTGGCCGGCCTTGACCAGATTGGCGGCCATGGGGCCGCCCATATTGCCGAGCCCGATGAATGCGATCCGTGTCATGATGCTCTCCTCCCATGATCCTCGTTATGCGAAAAGCGGCGGTTGCGCCGGCACGAAGAAGCGTTCGATGGCGGCGTCCTCGACATCGGCAAGGCTTGCCGGCGACCATTTCGGATTGCGATCCTTGTCGATGACGGCGGCGCGGACGCCTTCGTAGAAGTCCGGATTATACAATATGCCGAGGCAGGCGCCGAGTTCACGGTTCAGGCACTCGGCAAGGCTTGCGCTCACCCGCCCGACCCGCAGCAAGCGCAGAGTCAATTTCAGGCTGGTCGGCGAGCGGGTGCGGATCGCCTCGGCTGTCTCGGCGGCGAACTCGTCAGGCTCTTGCGCCAGAGCTCGCAGGATATCCTCGACGGTATCATAGGCGAACGCCCGGTCGATCATGTCCTGGCCGGTGGCCAAATGGCTTGCCCCGGTGTCGAGCGTCAAGCCCGCAATTGCCCTATGCACATCCGTCGGGGATGCTGTGGCAGGCAGCGCCGCAATCGCCTCAACCAGGACCTGCAAGTCCGAAGACGTAACAGCGTGATCGGCCAACCCGGCATGGAGAGCATCAGCGGCGTTGACGGCAAGGCCGATCAGGCCCATCCAGGTACCGGTTTCGCCGGGCATGTGCGACAGCAGCCACGTTGCACCGACATCGGGGAAATAGCCGATGCCGGTCTCCGGCATGGCAAGCCGCGTGCGCTCGGTGACGACGCGGTGGCTGCCATGTGCCGAGAGACCGACGCCGCCGCCCATGGTGATACCGTCCATCAGCGCCACATAGGGCTTGGGATAATGGGCGATGGCGTGGTTGAGGAGAAACTCCTCGCGCCAGAAGGTCTCGGCGCCATCCGATTTTTCCTTGCCGCTCTGATGCAGCAGGCGGATATCGCCGCCGGCGCAGAAGGCCCGCTCGCCCTCTCCCTTGATGATAACGCTGGCGACAGAGGGATCGGTGGCGAAATCATCCAGCGCCGACGCGATCGCCCGGATCATCGGCAGTGTCAGGCTGTTCAGCGCCTGCGGCCGGTTGAGGCGGATGAGACCGGCCGATCCCCGGCGCTCGATGATGACTTCGTCTATGCTCTGCATTCTAAAACTCCGTATCCTTGCTTCCCTAATCAATAGGCGCTCAGCGGTTGTCGGCAAGGATCATCTCGGCGGCTTTTTCGGCAATCATAATGGTCGGCGAATTGGTATTACCCGACGTGATCGACGGCATCACCGAGGCGTCGGCGATCCGAAGCCTTGCCAGCGCCCTGAACCGCAGGCGCGGGTCGACCACGCTTTGCGGATCGCTACCCATGCGGCAGGTACCAACCGGATGAAAGATCGTCGTGCCGATATCGCCGACGGCGCGATCGAGATCGGCATCGGTCTGATAGGAGGGGCCGGGCTTGAACTCTTCCGGCCGGAACCTGGCGAAAGACGGCTGTGCCACGATCCGCCGCGTCAGTCGAATGGAGCGGACGGCGATTTCGCGGTCGCGCGATGCCGAGAGGTAGTTTGGGCTGATCGCCGGCTGCGTGGCGAAATCCGGGCTCCGGATATGCACCGAGCCCCGGCTCTCCGGCCTCAGATTGCAAACGCTGGCGGTGATCGCCGGAAAGGGGTGGACCGGATCACCGAACTTGTCGAGCGAGACCGGCTGGACATGATATTGCAGGTCCGGCGTTTCCTTGTCGGGACCGGAGCGGGTGAAGATGCCGAGCTGGCTCGGCGCCATCGCCATCGGCCCGGAGCGACGGACGAGATATTCGAGCCCGATCGCCGCCTTGCCGAACATCGACGTCGCCTTCTCGTTCAAGGTCGGTACGCCCGTCACCTTGTAGGCCATGCGCAGTTGCAGGTGATCCTGAAGGTTCTCGCCGACCGCCTTGACCTCGCGCACTACCTCGATGCCAGCCTCGCTCAACACCTCGCCACGGCCGATGCCGGAGAGTTCGAGGATCTGCGGCGAGCCGATCGACCCGGCGGACAGAACAGTCTCCCTGGTCGCATAGGCGCGCTTCGCCACCCCGTCATGCTGGAATTCGACGCCGGTAACGGCATCACCCTCGATGATGAGGCGGCGCACCTGCGCCTTCGTCAGCACGGTGAGATTACCCTGTTTCAGTGCCGGTCGGAGGAAGGCCTTGGCCGTGTTCCAACGGATGCCGGAGCGCTGGTTGACGTCGAAATAGCCGGAGCCTTCATTGTTGCCACGATTGAAATCCGCCGTCTCGGGAATGCCGGCCTCCCGCGCCGCCGCCTGGAAGGCGTCGAGCACGGCCCAGCGCACGCGGGCCTTCTCCACCCGCCATTCGCCGCCGGCGCCATGCATCTCGTCCTTGCCCCTGTAGTGGTCCTCGGACTTCACGAAATAGGGCAACACATCGTCCCAGCCCCAGCCGGCGCAACCGAGCTGCCGCCAGAGATCGTAGTCGCGTGCCTGGCCGCGCATATAGATCATGCCGTTGATCGAGGAGCAGCCGCCCAACACCTTGCCGCGCGGATAGTTCAGCGCGCGGCCGTTCAGTCCCGCTTCCGGCGTCGTGGTGAAACACCAGTCAGTGCGGGGATTGTTGATGCAATAGAGATAGCCGACCGGGATGTGAATCCAGTGATAATTATCTCTGCCGCCCGCCTCCAGCAGCAGTACCCTGTTGTTGCGATCGGCGGACAACCGGTTGGCAAGCACGCAGCCGGCACTGCCGGCGCCGATGATGATGTAGTCGTAGCGATCCATGTTCAAAACTCAGTCATCCCCTCATCCGCCCTTCGGGCACCTTCTCCCCGCGAGCAGGGGAAGGAAAGGCAAACAGTCACCGCCGGTACTCAAACCCCAGCTTCCGTCCCAGCCGCGAGGCATAGAACTCGCCGATAATGCCACGGCGGAAGAGCAGGACACAGACCATGAAGACGATGCCGGTGATAATGGTGACGGGGAAATCCGAGGTGGCGAGATAGTTTTCCAGCGTCGCCACCAGACCGGCGCCGAACAGCGGGCCGATCAGGGTGCCGATGCCGCCGAGCAGGGTCATCAAGATCACCTCGCCGGACATCTGCCAGGCGACGTCGGTGAGCGTCGCGAACTGGAAGACCAGCGCCTTGACCGCGCCGGCGAGCCCGGCGAGCGCCGCCGACATGACGAAGGCGCCAAGCTTGTAGCGCGCCACGGAATAGCCGAGCGAAATCGCCCGCTGCTCGTTTTCCCGGATCGATTTGAGGATCATGCCGAAGGGCGAATTGATGAAGCGCCAAATGATCAGCACGCCGATAATGAACACGGCCAGCACGAAATAATACATGTTGAACGCGTTATTCAGATCGAGAACGCCGAAGAGATAGCCGCGCGGCACCGACTGGATGCCGTCCTCGCCCTGGGTGAACTCCGCCTGCAGGCAGAAGAAATAGAACATGTAGGAGAGCGCGAGCGTGATCATCGAGAAATAGATGCCCTGACGGCGGATGGCGACGAAGCCCATGATCAGGCCGAGCAGCGCAGCCCCGGCGACACCGATCAATATGCCGAGTTCCGGCGGCAGGCCCCATTCCTTCACCGCATGCGCCGTGAAATAGGCCGCGCCGCCGAAGAAGGTGGCATGGCCGAAGGACAGCAGGCCGGTATAGCCGAGCAGCAGGTTGAAGGCGCAGGCAAACAACGCGAAGCACAGCACCTTCATGACGAAGATCGGGTAGATGAAGAATGGCACCCAGATCAGAACCACGAGGCCGGCGACCAGCAGCAGCTTTTGCACTGTCAATACCGGGCGTGTGCTGGATTTGGGCGAGGTGATATCGGTCATTTCACACATCCCGGCCAAAGAGGCCCGCGGGCCTGAGAAGCAGCACGATCGCCATGATCACGAAGATGACGATGTTGGAGGCTTCCGGATAGAAGACCTTGGTCAGGCCCTCGGCAACGCCGAGCATATAGCCGGTGACGATGGCGCCCATGATCGAGCCCATGCCGCCGACGACCACGACGGCAAAGACGATGATGATCATGTTCGACCCCATCAGCGGCGAGACCTGATAGATGGGTGCGGCCAGCACGCCTGCAAAGGCGGCGAGGGCCACGCCGAAGCCGTAGGTCAGCGTCAGCAGTACCGGTACATTCACGCCGAAGACCTGCACGAGTATCGAATTCTCCGTCGCGGCCCGCAGATAGGCACCGAGCTTGGTCTTCTCAATCAACAGCCATGTGCCGATACAGACCACGAGCGAGGCGATGACCACCCAGCCGCGATAGACCGGCAGGAACATGAAACCGACATTCTGCGCTCCCGCCAATGCCGCCGGCACCGCATAGGGCTGGCCCGAAGAACCATAGAGATAACGGAACGTGCCCTCGATGGTCAGCGCCATGCCGAAGGTGAAGAGCAGGCCGTAGAGCGGATCGATCGTATAGAGCTGCCGCAGGCACAGCCGCTCGACCACGGCGCCGAACAGGCCGACGATCAGCGGCGCCAGCACCAGCGCCGGCCAGTAGCCAATGCCGGCATAGGCGAGCAGCAGATAGGCGGTGAAGGCGCCGAGCATATAGAAGGCGCCATGGGCGAAATTGATCACCCGGAGCATGCCGAAGATGATCGCGAGCCCGAGGCTCAAGAGCGCATAGAAGGAACCGTTGATCAGACCGATCAACAACTGCCCGAGAAGCGCCTGAAGCGGAATGCCGAATATCGTGGTCATGGCGTCAAACCCCCAGAACCTTGTGCAGCATGTCCATCCGCTCCGGCAGTTCACCGACCGGAAATTCCGCGACCATCTGGCCATGATCCATCAGATAGAAGCGATCGGCAATGCGGCTGGCGAAGCGGAAGTTCTGCTCGACCAGAAGAATGGTCATGCCGCGCTCCCTGAGCTTTCTCAGCACCTCGCCGATGCGCTGGACGATGACCGGCGCCAGCCCCTCCGTCGGCTCGTCGAGCAGCAGCATGCGCACACCGGTGCGCAGGATACGGGCCATGGCGAGCATCTGCTGCTCGCCGCCGGAGAGCTTGGTGCCGGGGCTGTTGCGGCGCTCGTGCAGATTGGGAAACAGCTCGAAAATCTCGTCCACCGTCATGCCGCCCGCGGCCACGACCGGCGGCAGCATCAGGTTTTCATGAACAGTGAGCGTCGAGAAGATGCCGCGCTCCTCCGGCACGAAGCCGATGCCCTTGTGGGCAGTCTTGTGCAGCGGCACCTGCATCATGTCGGCGCCGGCGAAGGCGATCTTGCCTTTGCGCGCCCGGACGATGCCGACAATGGTACGCAGCGTCGTCGTCTTGCCGACGCCGTTGCGGCCAAGAATAGTGATGGTCTCGCCCTCGGCGACCTTCATGTCGACGCCGTGCAATATGTGGCTTTCGCCATACCAGGCATTGAGACCCTGGACTTCGAGCAGCGCCGCCATCGTCAATCCTCCGTGCCCATATAGGCCTCGCGGACGCGCGGGTCCTGGCTGACCTTGGCGTAATCGCCGGCGGCGAGAATTTCTCCGCGCTGCAACACGGTGACATGGTGGCAGATATTGGCGACGACGGAGAGATTGTGCTCGACCATCAGCACCGCGCGGGTGCGCGCCACTTCGCGGATAATGGCGGAGACGGTGTTGACATCCTCCAGTCCCATACCGGCCATCGGCTCGTCGAGCAGCAGCACCTTGGGATCGAGCGCGAGCGTCGTCGCGATTTCCAGCACACGCTTGCGGCCATAGGAGAGGTCGGCGGCGATGGTATCGCGCTCCTTGGTCAGGCCGACCGCGGCAAGCAATTGCTCGGCGCGGTCGTCAAGGCTCGCCAATGCAGAGACCGGGAGCCAGAATTGATGCGCAAGATTGTTTGGCCGCTGCAAGGCGACGCGGACATTGTCGAGCACGGTCAGATGCGGAAAGACGGCCGAAATCTGGAAAGAGCGCACCAACCCCATGCGCGCCACCTTATCCGGCCTCGTCCTGGTGATATCCGTGCCAAGCAGGGTGATCGTTCCATGCGTCGGCTGCAGGAATTTGGTGAGCAGGTTGAACACCGTCGTCTTGCCGGCGCCGTTCGGGCCGATGAGGGCATGGACGCTGGCATCATGCACGTCGAGATCGACATTCTTGACAGCCGTGAAGCCGCCGAAATCGCGGCGGAGGCCACGGGCGGACAAGACCACCCGTGGCACTTCCTGTTGCTCTGTTGCAGGCATGGCCATCAGGTTGTCCGCGCGGTCATGGCTTGACCAGATTGCAGCCGCTCTTGGCGGGATCGATATAGGCTTCCTTGCCGGGAATGGTTGCCAGCACGTTGTAGTAGTCCCACGGCTCCTTGCTCTCCTCGGGCTTCTTGACCTGAAGGAGATACATGTCGTGGATCATGCGGCCGTTGGGGCCAACGGTGCCACCACGACCGAAGACGTCATCGACCGGCATTTCATGCAATTCCTTGGCGACCGCTTCGGTGTCGTCGGTGCCGGCCTTCTGCACGGCCTTCAGATATTGCAGCACGGCGGAATAGGTGCCGGTGTGGATCATGTTCGGCATCTTGCCGGTGCGGGCGAAGAAGCGCTTGCCGAATTCGCGGCTCTTGTCATCGAGGTTCCAGTAATAGCCCTCGGTCAGCGTCAGCCCCTGAGCCGCCTGCAGGCCGAGGCCGTTGACTTCGGCGAGCGTGAAGAGCAGCGCCGCCAGATGCTGGCCGCTCTGGGTGATGCCGAATTCCGACGCCTGCTTGATGGCATTCGCCGTGTCGAGGCCGGCATTGGCAAGGCCGATGACCTTGGCGCCCGACGATTGCGCCTGTAGCAGGAAGGACGAGAAATCATTGGTCGACAGCGGATGACGCACCGAGCCGAGGATCTTGCCGCCGCTTGCCTTGACGTAATCTCCGGTCTGCTGTTCCAGCGAATAGCCGAATGCATAGTCGGCGGTCAGGAAGAACCAGGTGTCGCCGCCCTGCTTGACCAGCGCGCCGCCGGTGCCGACGGCCAGCGCATGCGTGTCATAGGCCCAGTGGAAGCCATAGGGCGAGCATTGCTTGCCGGTGAGATCGGTGGTCGCGGCACCCGTGACGATGTCGATCTTTTTCTTTTCCTTGGCGATCGCCTGCACGGCCAGCGCGACGGAAGAGGTCGTCAGCTCCATGATGGCGTCGACCTTATCCTGGTCATACCATTGGCGGGCGATATTGGAGGCGATGTCCGGCTTGTTCTGGTGGTCGGCATTGACGATCTCGATCGGCACGCCGAGCACCTTGCCGCCGAAATCCTCAGCAGCCATCTTGGCCGCCTCCACCGAAGATTTTCCGCCGAAGTCGGCATAAACGCCCGACTGGTCGTTCAGGATACCGATCTTCACCACGCCGTCCGACGCGCCATCGGCGAAGGCCGCGGTGCCGGATGCAAGCAGAAGTGCCAGGGATGCAATGAGACTCTTTCGCATATCCTCTCCTCCCAGAGATTTGGCAAGCATGAATCTGTTCAAATTTGGCGAGCCGTTCTCCTCAAAACGACTTTCCTATCATTCAAGATCACGGAAATCGCGCGTTGACGCAAGGGGAGTTTGGAACTAATTCCAAACAAGGTCTGTTCATTTTTGAACAGAAGGGGAGACATGAAAAGCGCGCCGCATTTCACCTGGGACGACCTGCAGTTCTTCCTGGCCGTGGCGAGGACGGGGCAACTTTCGACCGCCGCGCGGCAATTGCGCAGCAGTCATGCGACCGTCTCGCGCCGCATCGACCGGCTGGAATTCGCCTTGAAGGTCAAGCTCTTCGAGCGCAATCCGCGCGGTTATGTGCTGACCGGCATGGGCCAGCGCTTCATCGACACGGCCGAGCGAATGGAGCAGGAAACCGAGCGCTTGCGGGCAGACCTGACGGTCGGCTCGGCGGCGCAGCGCGGCGTGGTGCGCATCAGCGCGCCGGAAGGTATTTCCAATTTCTTCTTCACCACCATGCTGCCGGAGTTCACCGCGCGCTATCCGAACATCTCGCTGGAACTGGTGACGATCCAGCAGATCATGTCGCTGTCGCGCAAGGAAGCCGATATCGTCGTCGTGCTCGACCCGCCGAAAGCCGGCCCCTACTTCACCGAGAAACTGACCGACTATCATCTGCAGGTCTATGGGTCACGGGATTATCTTGCCAGCCATCCGCCGGTCGAGAGCCGCAACGATCTGCCGGACCATGCCTTTATCGGCTATATCGAAGACATGATCTTCGCGCCCGGCCTCGACTATCTCGGCGACATCCATCCGCGCATCAAGCCGCAATTCCAGAGTTCCAGCATCTTTGCGCAATTGACGGCGACAAAGAACGGGCTGGGGCTCTGCGTGTTGCCCTTCTTCATCGCCTGCCGGCATCCTGATCTACAGATGGTGCTGCCTGGGGACCTCGACCTGAAGCGTCACTACTGGATCACCTGCCATCGCGACCTGCGCCAGTCGCCGCGCGTGCGCACCGTCATCGATTTTCTGATGGAAGCGGTGAACCGCAATGCGCCGGCCTTTCTCGGCCACGGATCGGCTTGAATATCCGATGTCAGAGACTGGGTGCCGCGAAGACCTTGCGTAAGCCGCTGGCATCGAAACCCGACCTGTCGGCGAGCTGCAGCTCCCATTCCAGCGACGAGCGCACGATCGTCTCCATGCAATTATACTTAGGCGTCCAGCCCAGCTCGCGATGGGCGAGCATGGCGTCGGCAACAACGCTGGCGGCATCGCCCGGCCGGCGTGGCGCCATGTGGATCCGGAAGGCACGGCCGTGGACGCGCATGACCATGTTCAGCACGTCCAGTACAGAATAGCCGACACCATAGCCGCAATTGGCGACAAGCGGACGACCGCCATCCCGCAGATGCCGGAGCGCCATCAGATGCGCGTCGACGAGATCGGAGACGTGGATATAGTCGCGCACGCCAGTACCATCATGCGTCGGATAATCGGTGCCGTAGATCTCCACCTGACGGCGGCGACCAAGTGCGGCCTCGCAGGCAACCTTGACCAGATGGGTGGCGCCATCGGTCGACTGGCCAGCCCTGCCCTGCGGATCGGCGCCGGCGACGTTGAAATAGCGCAGCGCCACATAGCGGAAATCGTAAGCGGTGGCGGCATCGCGCAGCATCAGCTCCGACATCAGCTTGGACTGGCCATAGGGCGTTTCCGGCAGCAAGGGCACGCCTTCCTTCACCGGCTCATCGGTGGGCTGCGAGCCATAGACGGCGGCGGTGGACGAAAAGACGAAATGACGAATGCCGGCCCTGATCGCCGCGCTCATCAGGATGCGCGTCTTGCCGGTATTGTTTTCGTAATAGCCAAGCGGGTCTTCGATCGAGGCCGGCACGATCGAGGAACCGGCAAAATGAATAATGGCCTCGATATCGTTTTCGGCAAAGATCGTCTGCAACAGGGCTTCATCGGCAACGTCGCCCAGATAGAAGCGTGCGGCCGATGGGACAGCCCAGCGAAAGCCGGTGGACAGGCGGTCGACGACCACGACGTCCTCGCCGGCATCCAGCAATTTCCAGACCATATGGCTACCGATATAACCGGCACCACCCGTCACCAACACCGTCATTCTTCGCGTCCCCGCCAAGTCTTAAGCAAGGGATATATGAGGGTTGCATTCGTGCGATTTGATTAAAAGCGCGCGCTGTACGAGCCGCTGGGAGGGGAAGTTTGTTCCTATGGTTAGGGAGGGTTTTCCGGGATTGGTGGGATTTTAGTGACCTGGGCTGTAACGCGCGAATCCTGTCGGAAACCTTGGAATTTGCGGAGAGTGTTCACCCCCCTCTGTCAGCTACGCTGACATCTCCCCCACAAGGGTGGAGATCGTTGGGAGTATGCCGCTCGTTTCTGCAAAAGCCATTAACTCAGTCTCAGCAGATGGGATGTCGGTTTGGTACGATGGAGTGCTGCGAGTTATTAATCTCCACCCCTGTGGGGGAGATGTCACGAAGTGACAGAGGGGGTGGCGGAGGTCCGGCATATTCGGAGCTTCCCTCCCGCCAAGAACCTCCTTCATCGTCGGGCCAAACCTTGCCGTCACAAACTCAAAACATACCGGCTCAACCGCTCCGCGGCATCGGTCACCTGTGCCGGATCGCGCAGGAAGCAGGCGCGCAGGAAGAGTTCGCCGCCCTGGCCGAAGGCTGTTCCCGGCGCGAGGCCAACGCCGGTCTTGTCGACGATATCGAGGGCTGTCTTGCGGCTGTCGGTGACGCCGTCGATCTTCAGAAAGGAATAGAGCGCTCCATCCGGCTTCAGCGTCTGGATGCGGTTGGTGGCGAGCAGCGCATCGCAGAGGATGTCGCGCGAGCGAGTGGCCTTGGCGATGTTGGAACGGACGAAATCATCGCCCTCGTTCAATGCTGCGACCGCACCCTTCTGCATGAACTGCGCCACGCCCGACGTCGAGTATTGCACGAGGTTTTCCATTACCTGGCCAATTTCGGCGGGCGCCACGATCCAGCCGACGCGCCAGCCGGTCATCGACCAGTTCTTCGAGAAGGAATTGACGAACATGATCTTGTCGTCGGCTTCCTTGACGTCGAGGAAGGAGGGCGCTCGGCCACCGGCATAATAGTAAAGCGCGTAGATCTCGTCGGCCATGATCCAGAGACCGTGCTCACGGGCAAGCGCCAGGATATCGGAAAGGTCCTTGTGCGTCGCCGTCCAGCCGGTCGGGTTCGACGGCGTATTGATGAACAGACCCTTGGTCCTTGGCGTGATCGCCGCCTTCAGCCGCTCGAGATCAAGCGTCCACTTACCATTCTCGAATTGCAGCGGCACGCCGACCGAGCGGGCGCCGGCGATCTCAAGCGCGGCCGCGATATTCGGCCAGGCAGGCGACAGGTAGATCATCTCATCGCCGGGCGAGGTGATCGCCTGCACCGAGAGCTGGATCGCCTGCATGCCGGAGCCGGTGACATAAAAATGCTCCATCGGCAGGGAGACGTCGAAATGCCGGGCGTAATAATCGGACAGCGCCTGACGCAGCTCCGGAATACCGCGTTGCCAAGTGTAGAAGGTTTCGCCGGCGTTGAGCGAGGCCATGGCGGCGCGATTGATGAAATCCGGCGTCGGCAAATCGCCCTCGCCGACCCAGAGCGGCAGCAGGCCGTCGCGGCCACGGGCATAATTCACGACTTCCACGATCCCACTTTCGGGTGCGGCGAGCGCGCGCGGGCTGAGGCTATTCAAGATCGACATGCAAAATCTCCGGTTTTCGCTTTCATAAAGCAGAACGCCGGACAAATCCCATGACTTTGCCTTAGCGACCGATCGATTTCCGTGATGAATGAAAAGCCCCGGCCCTTGCGAGGCCGAGGCTTAGAAAACTGAGCTGCGAAAAACGTCTTAGCGCTTGGCGAGAAGATCGCGGATTTCGGTGAGCAGCTGAACATCGGCCGGCGGCGGTGCTGCCTCGGCGACCGTTTCGTTCTTGCGCTCGACCTGGCTGCGCAGCGCGTTCACGCCCTTGACCATCAGGAAGATAATCCAGGCGAGGATCAGGAAGTTGATGAGAACGGTGATGAAGCTACCATAGGCAAGAACCGCGCCTTGCGCACGAGCCCCGGCCAGCGTCGGTGCATTGACGGCGGAGGAGAGGCCAACGAAGTAATTCGAGAAATCGAAGCCGCCGAAAATAGCGCCGACGATCGGCATGATGATATCGTCGACCAATGATTTTACGATGCCACCGAAAGCACCGCCGATGATCACGCCGACCGCGAGATCCATGACATTGCCTTTGGCGATAAATGCCTTGAATTCATTAAGCATTGACTAGTCCCCTTCGCGTTGCCGTTGAATTCATCGGCAACTATTAGCATCATCTTTTGTATTATTTTTCAATAGCGAAATGGCGCGATACTTAACGCGCGTCCGTATATCCCATGGAAATTGTTCAATTTAAGCAATTTTTAAGTGTGATCGCCAGGTTGCTTGTTCGTCAGTTGCGGGTAACGCAATTAAGCTGAGGAAACGCGTCGTCGCGTTTCGGGGTGATTCGGCTAGCGCCGGGCGCTGTTTCAGGATTTCGCCGCACCTTCCGGCATCACCCGCGAGATCAGCCCGCGAACACAATCGCAGCTCGGCGGCTGCTCGAAGAGGATGCGGTACATGATCGGCGAGATGACGTAATCCATCAGTTCGGTAAGCGTCGGAAATGGCTCGCCCCGCTTCTGCGCCCGGGCGATGAGGACGCGCAATTGCTGCTGCGTATAACCGCTGCACTTTTCCGCATTGGCCGTGTCGGGTACGGAGAGGATATCGCGGATCATCTCACGCCCAGCGCCGGAGGACATTTCGTCGGCATATTGCTCAGCCCATGCCTGCAGGTCCATGCGAACGCTACCGATCTCCGCCGGTTCCGTCTCTGGCTGCAGGCGCGAGGCGGCGACGTCGGCCAGAAGCTCCTGCAGATCGCCCCAGCGGCGATAAATCGTCGATGGCGTCACATTGGCGCGTTGCGCAATCAGCGGGATCGTCACCTCTGCACGGTCCATCGTGGCCAGCATATCGCGAACCGCTTGGTGCACCGCGGCCTGAACCCTGGCGCTGCGCCCGCCGGGGCGCGGATTTTCCCTGGAACCCATGATCTATGCCAATCTTTCCCTTTGCTGCCGGTGGCGTACAAAAAGACACTCCACTAACGCAAATTATTTGTTTTTAGCTGCACAAAACACTACATGTACCTAACGCAACTTTTTAGCTTTAAGGCAGGATATAGTCGATGACCACGATCGAATCCACCGCCAATTCGCAGAACCCGCTCGGCAGACGGTTAGCACCGCTCTTTTATGCCGCCACCAGCGCTACCTTCTTTGCCGCCTCCTCCGCGCCGACGCCGCTCTACCGCATCTATCAGCAGGCCTTCGCCTTTTCGCCGGTGCTGATCACGGTGATCTTCGCCGTCTATGCCTTTGCTCTCCTCGCCGCATTGCTGATCGTCGGCTCGATCTCCGATCACCTCGGGCGCCGGCCGGTGATCTTCGCCTCGCTCCTCCTCAATATGGTGGCGATGGTGCTGTTTTTAATGGCCGACGGGCCGAATTGGCTGATTGCCGCGCGCGTCGTGCAAGGCCTCGCCACGGGTGCTGCCGCAAGCTCCATCGGCGCCGCCCTCGTCGATCTCGATCCAGCCAAGGGCTCGGTCACCAATAGCATCGCGCCGCTGGCGGGCATGGCGATTGGTGCGCTCGGCACCAGTGCCCTGGTGCAATATGCACCCGCACCGATGTTCCTCGTCTATGCCATCGTGCTCGTCCTTCTTGTTGTGCAGGCCGCCCTGATCTGGATGATACCGGAAACGACCCGCCGCAGGGCCGGCCTTCTCGCCTCGCTCAAGCCCGACGTGACCATACCACCTCAAGCTCGCCGGACGCTGCTGGCGCTAACGCCGATCAATATCGCCGTCTGGGCCCTGGCCGGCTTTTATCTCTCGCTAATCCCATCACTGGTGAGTACCACGACAGGCAGCACCGCGCCCCTCGTCGGTGGCTCAGTGGTTGCCGCACTGACGATCAGCGCTGCAACGACTGTATTCTTGCTGCGCAAAAAACCTGCAGCAACGTCGCTGACGTTCGGGATACCCACCATGACGCTCGGCATTCTCACCATCGTTGCCGGCGTGCATACAGCTCAAGTGCCGATTCTTATCGTCGGCACGCTGATCGCCGGCGCCGGCCTTGGCACCAATTTCGTCGCCGCCGTGCGCAGCATCATGCCGCTCGCCAAGCCCGACGAACGCGCCGGCCTGCTCTCGGCCTACTATATCCAGAGCTACCTCGCCTTCAGCCTCCCCGCCATCCTGGCCGGGTTTCTATCAAAGGCCGTGGGGTATACGGAAACCACCGACATCTACGCGGTCGGCATCCTGCTGCTGGTCGGCAGCGGCGTACTGGCCTTGAGAGCGGGGTGGGAGAAGATGGCGACTTCAGCATAGGTTGCCGGGCAAATAAAAAGGGCCGTCCCCGACAGGAACGGCCCGTTATTATGCCCTGGAGAAATCGACCATCAGGCCGCCGTCTTCACGCCATACGGGTCAAACCGTCCGTAAAACGTCTCGCCCTTGCCTGCCATATCCTTGAGCAGCGCTGTCGGCGTGAAATGCGGACCGTAGGCTTTGGCCAGCGTTTCGCAGAGATTTACGAAGGCCTTGACGCCCATGCCATCGATGTAGGAGAGCGCGCCGCCGGTATAAGGGGCGAAACCGAAGCCGAGGATGGAGCCAACATCAGCTTCGCGCGGATCGGTGACGATTCCTTCCTCCATGGTGCGGGCGGCTTCCAGCGCGATGGTGGCGAGGAAACGCTGCTTCAACACGTTGACGTCGATCTCATCCGCCTTCTTCTGCGGATAGAGGTCCTTCAGGCCCGGCCATAGCGACTTCTTAGCCGGCTTCGGCGGATAGTCGTAGAAGCCCTTGGAGTTCTTCCGGCCCAGGCGCCCCTCGCCCTCCACCAGACCGCTGACCAGCTGCATGTGACGCGGGTCGACGGCTTTCTCGCCGAGATCGGCGACGGTCGCCTTGAGGATCTTCAGCGACAGGTCGATGGCGACTTCGTCGTTGAGCGCCAGCGGGCCGACCGGCATGCCTGCCATCTTGGCGGCGTTTTCGATCATGGTCGCGGGCACACCTTCGATCAGCATGTCATAGGCTTCATGGATATAGCGGAAGACGCAGCGGTTGACGAAGAAGCCGCGGGTATCGTTGACGACGATCGGCGTCTTCTTGATGGCGGCAACGTAATCCAGCGCAACAGCCAGGGCACGGTCGCCCGTTTCCTTGCCGAGGATGACTTCGGTCAGCATCATCTTCTCGACCGGCGAGAAGAAATGGACGCCGATGAAATCAGCCGGACGCTTGGAGTTCTTCGCAAGGCCGGAGATCGGCAGCGTCGAGGTGTTGGAGGCAAAGATGGCCCCGGCCGGCAGCACGGCTTCGACCGCTTCGATGACCGCCTTCTTGACGTCGCGATCCTCAAACACCGCTTCGATGACGAGATCGGCATCGCTGAGATCGGCGTAGCTGGCAGACGGCGTGATGCGGGCAAGCAGCGCCGCGCCGTCTTCCTGCGTCAGTCTTCCCTTACCTATTGCATCCTTCACCAGACCTTCGCCGACGCTCTTGCCCTTCTCCGCTGCTTCCATATCGCGGTCGATCAGCGTGACCGGGATACCGGCGGCGGCGGTGACATAGGCGATGGAGGCACCCATGAAGCCAGCGCCGACGACGCCGACTTTCTTCAGCACCGTCTTCGGCTGTCCGGCCGGGCGGCGGGCGCCCTTGCCGAGTTCCTGCATGGAGATGAACAGCGAGCGGATCATCGAATAGGCTTCGGTGGTCTGCAGCACCTGGGTGAAATAGCGCTGCTCGATCTTGAGGCCGGTGTCGAAGGGCACCTGCAGGCCCTCATAGACGCATTTGAGAATGGCGAGTGCCGCCGGGTAATTGCCCGATGTCTCGCGGCGCAGGATGGCTGGAGCCGCCGGCCAGAGCTGCGCGGCAACCGGTGTCCAGATGCCGCCGCCGGGCGCCTTGAAGCCCTTTTCGTCCCAGGGCGCCACAGGCTTCAGCCCGTCCTTGATCATCTGCTTGGCGGCCGGGATCAGCTGATCCGGCTCGACCACCTGATGTACCAGGTTCATCGCCTTGGCGCGCACCGCCGTCAGCGACTGGCCGGTGGTCATCATCTGCAGGGCCGATTGCGCGTCGGTCAGCCGCGACACACGCTGCGTGCCGCCGGCGCCGGGGAAGATGCCGACCTTGACCTCGGGCAGCGCGATCTTGACGCTTTTGGCGCTCGAGGCGACGCGGCCGTGGCAGGCGAGCGACAGCTCAAACGCGCCGCCCATGCAGGTGCCGTTGATGGCCGAGACCCACGGCTTGCCGCAAGTTTCCAACTTGCGGAACAGGCCGGTCATGCGGCCGACAAGATCGAACAGCTTCTGCGCGGCACCGGCCGGCTCCTTCGCCTTCTCATCCTGATAGAAGGAGAACATCGACTTGATCATTGAGAGATCAGCGCCGCCGGAAAAAGAAGACTTGCCGGAGGTAAAGACCACGCCCTTGACCGCCGCATCGGCAACGGTCGCGTCGATGATGGCATTCAGCTCGTCCATCACCTCGGCGGTGAAGACGTTCATCGACTTGCCGGGCATGTCCCAGGTGACGAGCGCGATGCCGTCTGCGTCGGTCTCGATGGTGAAATTTGTGTAAGCCATTGCTTTCTCCTCCCTCAGACGCGTTCGACGATCGTGGCCGTGCCCATGCCGGCGCCGATGCAGAGCGTGACCAGCGCCACGTTCAGATCGCGGCGTTCGAGCTCGTCCAGCACCGTGCCGAGGATCATCGCGCCGGTGGCACCCAGCGGATGGCCCATGGCGATGGCGCCGCCGTTGACGTTGATCTTGTCATGCGGAATCTCGAAAGCCTGCATGTAGCGCAGCACGACGGCGGCGAAGGCTTCGTTGAGCTCGAACAGATCGATATCGGCCAGCGACATGCCGGTGCGCTTCAACAGCTTCTCGGTGACGTCGACCGGGCCGGTCAGCATCAACGCCGGGTCGGAGCCGATATTGGCGAAGGCCTTGATGCGGCCGCGCGGCTTCAGCCCCATGCTATCGCCACCGGCCTTGGAGCCGAGCAAGACGGCAGCAGCGCCATCGACGATCCCCGAGGAATTGCCGGCGTGATGGACGTAGTTGATGCGTTCGATTTCCGGATGCGCCTGGATGCCGACGGCTTCGAAGCCGCCCATCTCGCCGGGCATCTGGAAGGACGGGTTGAGCGAGGCCAGTGCCTGCATGTCCGTGCCGGGACGCATATGCTCGTCCCGGTCGAGGATCGTCAGGCCGTTGATATCCTTCACCGGCACGACGGAATTCTTGAAGTAGCCCTTCTCCCAGGCATTGGCCGCCCGCTTCTGGCTCTCCACCGCATAGGCGTCGACGTCATCGCGGGAGAAGCCGTATTTGGTGGCGATCAGATCGGCGGAGACGCCCTGCGGCATGAAATAGGCCGGAAAGTTCACCGAGGGATCCATGAACCAGGCGCCGCCGGACATGCCGAGACCAACGCGCGACATGCTCTCGACACCACCGGCGATGACGATATCGTCAGCCCCTTGCGCGATCTTCGCCGCGCCGAAATTCACGGCATCGAGGCCGGAGGCGCAGAAGCGCGAGATCTGCATGCCGGGCGCCTTGGTCGAGTAGCCCGCTTCGAAGGCAGCGCTCCTCGGGATGACGGCACCGGCTTCCATGACCGGATCGACGCAACCCATGATGATGTCGTCAACCGTTCCGGTATCGAGCCCGTTGCGATCGCGGATCGCCTCCAGCGTCTTGGCGGCCAGACGGACGGACGGCACTTCGTGCAGCGATCCATCCTTCTTGCCGCGCCCGCGCGGCGTGCGAACATGGTCGTAAATGAAAACCTCAGTCATGTCTCATCTCCCTGCGGCGGTAAGCCGCCGTTCTGTTCAGAAGGCTTCCGCCGCCAGTTCCATCATCGTGTCGGCGCCAGCCTCGATGCGGGCCTTGCGCAGTGCCGTTTCCGGCAAGATGCGCTCCATGTAGAACCGCGCCGTGACAAGCTTGTTCTTCAGAAAATCCTCGCGCGCGGTATCGCCGCTTGCAAGGCCATCCTGCGCCGCCTTTGCCATCTTCGCCCACATATAGCCGAGGACAACGAGGCCGAAGAGGTGCATGTAGTCTGTCGAGCCGGCACCGGCATTGTCGGGCTTGGCCATGGCGTTCTGCATGAACCACATGGTCGCGGCCTGGGCGTCGTTCAAGCCCTTTTTCAGGTGCTTGGTGAAGAAACCCAGCTGCTCGTCGTTGCGGTTCTCCTCGCAGAAGTCGCCGATTTCCTTGAACAGGGCCATGACGGCGCGGCCGCCATTCAGCGCCAGCTTGCGGCCGACGAGATCGAGCGCCTGGATGCCATTGGCACCCTCATAGATCATGGTGATGCGGGCATCGCGAACATACTGGCTCATGCCATGCTCTTCGATATAGCCATGGCCGCCGAAGACCTGCTGCGCCATAACGGCATGATCGAAGCCCTTGTCGGTCAGAACGCCCTTGAGGATCGGCGTTGCGAGACCAAGGATATCGTCGGCCGCCTGCCGCTCCTTCTCGTCCTCAGAGCGATGAGCGATGTCGGACTTCAGTGCCGTCCACAGCAGGAAGGCACGGCCGGCCTCGTTGAAGGCGCGGATGGTCATCAGCGTGCGGCGAATATCGGGATGGACGATGATCGGATCGGCCTTCTTGTCCGGTGCCTTCGGGCCGGAGAGCGAGCGGCCCTGAATGCGGTCGCGGGCATAGGCGGCGGCGTTCTGGTAGGCGATCTCCGCAATGGACAAGCCTTGCAGGCCGACGCCGAGGCGGGCTTCGTTCATCATCACGAACATGGCGTTAAGGCCCCTGTTCTCGGCGCCGATGAGGAAGCCGGTCGCCTCGTCATAGTTCATGACGCAGGTGGCGTTGCCGTGAATGCCCATCTTGTGCTCGATCGCGCCGCAAGAGACCGGGTTGCGGGCGCCGAGCGAGCCATCTTCCTTCACCATGAATTTCGGCACGATGAACAGCGAGATGCCCTTGGTGCCTTCCGGCGCGCCTTCGATGCGAGCCAGCACCAGATGGACGATATTGCCGGTCATGTCGTGTTCGCCGGCGGAAATGAAGATCTTCTGGCCGGAAATCTTGTAGCTGCCGTCACCTTGAGGCACCGCCTTGGTGCGCAGCAGGCCGAGATCGGTGCCGCAATGCGGCTCGGTGAGGTTCATGGTGCCAGACCATGTACCCTCGACCATCTTCGGCAGGTAGGTTCGCTTCTGCTCGTCGGTTCCATGCACGAGGATCGCGGCGATCGCGCCCTGCGTCAGGCCGGGATACATCATCAGCGACATGTTGGCGGCGGAGGTATATTCGCCGACGGCGGCGTGCAGCGTATAGGGAAGCCCCTGGCCGCCGAACTCTTCCGGCACGGCAAGACCGATCCAGCCGCCTTCGCAATAGGCCTGATACCCTTGCTTGAAACCCTTCGGCGTCGAGACCGTGGCGTCGTCGTGGCGCACGCAGCCTTCCTGATCGCCGGAATAATTGAGCGGGAAAAGCACCTCTTCGGCCAGCTTGGCCGCCTCGCCGACGATCGCTTCGATCATGTCTGGGCTGGCCTCGGCAAAGCCCGGCAGATTGTTGTAGCGTTCCAGCCCAAGTACGTCGTTCAGGACGAAGAGCGTATCGGTCACTGGGGCCTTGTAGACTGGCATTTTTCGAATTCCTCCAATTCGGTGCCGGACCTCGTATTCCGGCCTTTGAGCTAGTCTTACAAAATATTGACGTTTGCGTAAACGTCAAATTTGAGTGACGGCGCGATTTTTTAAACTGAGCAATGAAGCCACGGTCGATACCGGAACATCGGGAATAAAGGCAGGATTTGTCCGGTTTGGCCACCGTCACATTTATAAGAACATGAACATATTCAATAACAAGGCCGAAATAAAAGGTTAAGATTCCGGCAAAACTTAACGGGTTGTTTACCACGTTTCATAGATTGTGCGGGATGAGCAGCGATGCTTCGCGCTTCCTTCATCAATATGGTTCTGGGAAGCGCCGTTTCGTGGCTCGATCTGAGGAAAGCCTACTAAATCATCCCTTTCCGAACGGTGGGATGCGGTCTTGCGCTAAGAACGCCAAGTCGCCCTCCCGCACAGCAAGAAGGCCCAAAGCAGGGTCGAGGCGAGCAAAAGATGAGCGGATCGCGATCAAATCCTACCGGTACGGGCGACTGGACGTCGCTGGATGCGCTCAGTCGCACCATCGAAGGACTGGAAGCACGCATCGAGGGCCTGATGGGCACGGCTGCCGCGCAGGATACGCGCCAGCGTGTTGCGGGCGGCTATGGCGCAGTGCCAGAACGCCGCGCCATGCCGGACCATGCACCCCTCCCGGAGCGGGCGCCGCGTGCCGAACGCGAAACCTATGCAAGCCGCCCCTATGAACGTCCTCTCCGTCCGGAGCGCGCCGAAGCCGAACTGCGCTCCGATCCTCTCGCCGAAATCCGCCAAAGGCAGCGTGTGCTGGAAGCGAGCCGCGAGCGCATGCATCCTCGCCGTGACGACAGCGCCATAGCCGAGCCGCCGCTTGGCCGGCGCGTCGCCGATAACACCGCTTCGCGTCAGCCGCTGCCCTCGGCACTGCGGCCCGCCGCCGAAAGCTCGGTCGATATCGCCCAGGCACTGGTCAACCTGCGCCAGGACCTGAAGCGCGATATTGCCGAAAGCGTTACCCGCGAGGTCAGCGCGCTCCGCGCGGAACTCCGCGACATCCGTGACAATACCGAAGACAAGCATTTCGCCGCCGATGTACGCGAGGACATGGCACGGCTTGCCGACAGCATCAGCCAGCTGGCCGTGCATCCGGGCCAGCCGGAGACCACCGGCCTGAAGGCGGAGTTCGACGAACTGCGCTCGCTGATGGATGGACTTGCCCGCGAAGAGTCCCTGCACCACGTCGAGCGCCAGGTTCAGGCGATCGATACCGCCGGCCTGCAGGACGAAGTGGTGTCGCTCGCCTATCGCCTCGATGACATCAAGCAACATCTCGGCAGCATGAGCGACAGCCCCGCTGTTCGGGCGCTGGAAAACAAGCTGCTGACGATCGCCACCGCCATGGAAGGCCTCGGCGGCATGATGCAGCCGCAGGATCAGGCCATGCAGCGGCTCGAAGGCCGCATCGGTGGCATCGCCGACCAGATCGACGCGATGAGCCGCGATACCGCGCGCCAACAGCCGTCCGACGATCTCTCCAACCGCCTCGAAGCGCTGACCATGCGCATCGACGACCTCGGCAACAGCAAGACCGTCGCTCGGCTGGAAGAACGCCTGGACCAGCTCTCCCACCTGATGGAGCGCTCGCAGAAAGCGGTGCCGCAGCCGGAACTCGTCAACTACCTCGCCGACATCTCGCGCAAGATCGATGCGCTCGACCACGGTTCGGTCGATCATGTGCTGGCTGAACGGCTGGACTATCTGGCGCGACGCATCGACGAGATGGAGTCCCATCCGGTACAGTCCGTGGCCGGGCTGGATGACGGTGCAGTTCGCCGGCTGGAAGGCCGCCTCTCCGATATCGCCGCGCGTCTGGAGGTCAGCACCGCCGCGCCGCCGACCGATACGCTGGCGCTGCGCCATCTCGAAGAGCAGATCGCCCATCTCTCGACATTGCTGATGAACGAACCCCGCCCCGGCACCGACCATCTGCCTGTCGATTTCGACCGGCGCATGAGCGCCATCGAAGATTACATGACGACCAATGACGAATATGTCATCGAGGCGGCCCGCCACGCGGCGGAAGCGGTCGTCGAGGCCTATTCGCGCGAAGGCAACTTCGGCAACGGCGCACATGCCTCCGACATGTCGGCGATGACGGCGCTCGCCGAGGATCTTCGCCATCTCGAAGACCTCAGCCGCAGCAGCGACGAGCGTACGCACCGCACCTTCGAGGCGCTGCACGACACTCTGCTCCAGATCGCCGACCGGCTGGATCATATGGAACATCGCCGGCCGGCGCCTCCCATGCCCGTTGCCAGCTTCGAGAATGACATTTTTGCAGAAGCCGAAGCACCACCGATAAAGCCGCCGTTGGCTGCACAGCAGCAGGCGGGTCCGATCATCCGCACTATCGCCCCGGCGGAGTCCCAGCTATCCGGAGAGACCGCGGTCGCACAGGCGATCGACGCCGCGACCAAGGCCGAGATCAAGGCTGCAGCGAAGAAAGACGGCGTGAAACCCGGTCTGCTCGCCAGCCTCGGCAAACGCTTTTTCACGCCCGAAAAGGCAGAACCGATCTTCACGCCCGACCGGCCCGTGATCGAGCCGGCGCCGTCGATCGATCCGATCGACATGATGCCGACGGAAGAAGCGAACGAACTCATCGAGCCGGGCTCGGGCGCGCCCGATATCAAGAAGATCCTGGAGCGCGTGCGCGCCAGCCAAAATGCGGCGCGCAGCGGCAATGCCAAGCAGCCGAGCGAAAACGAACGCGCGGACTATATCGCCGCCGCCCGTCGCGCAGCACAGGCCGCCGCGATGGAAGTGGACCAGACGCAGCGTTCGGCTCCCGCCGCCAAGAGCGACGACAAGAAGCGCGGCACATTCTCGCGCTTCCGCCGGCCGATCCTGCTTGCCGTCGGTGCCGCCCTGCTCGCCATCATGGCCTTCCCGCTGGTCAACACGCTGACGCGCGGCCAGAAGGCACCGACCGAGATCTCCGTACACACCTCGACGACCGACGCCGCCCAAACGCCGACATCGAACGCTCAGGCGACAGCGAGCGCGCCGGCCAGCCAGGCACCGGCGACGCAAGCCTCAACCGACAGCACCACCGGAACGGCACAGCCCTCCCCGGCTGTCGCGCCTGCGAGCGATCACCTGACCACCGCAGCGCCGCTTGACGGCAACCAGACCAGCGAGGCGCTGACGCCGGCCGGCAGTGCTGCACCCATCCAGCAGACCACAGCCTTCGTCCCCGCCGATGCCCCGGCCGCAGCAGCTCCCGCATCCGCCGCTATCACCGTGCCCGAAGGCATCCAGCCGCCGACGCTGGTCGCCGCTGCCAAGTCCGGTGATCCGGTCGCTGTCTTCGAGATCGGCGCGCGCTACACGGATGGCCGAGGCGTGACTGCCGACCTCAAGCAAGCCGCGAGCTGGTATCAGCTTGCCGCCGACAAGGGTTACGCGCCGGCGCAGTACCGGCTTGCCAGCATGTACGAGAAGGGCAACGGCCTCGACCGCGATCTGGCCAAGGCCAAGAGCTATTACGAGCAGGCCGCCAATCAGGGCAATGCCAGCGCCATGCACAACCTCGCCGTCCTCGATGCGTCAGGTACCGCAGGCCCGCAGGATTATCCGACGGCGGCGAACTGGTTCATCAAGGCCGCCAATCTCGGTATCTCCGACAGCCAGTTCAACCTTGCCATCCTCTATGCACGCGGAAACGGCGTGACGCAGGACCTGCAGGAATCCTACAAATGGTTCGCGATCGCCGCCAAGGGTGGTGACAAGGACGCAGCACAGAAGCGCGACGAAGTGGCGAACGCCATGAAGCCGGACGCGCTTGAAGGCGCCCGCGCCAAGGTTGACCTCTGGAAAGCCCAACCGATGGACGCAGGGGCCAATGGCACCAACATCCCCGAGGAATGGACGACCGGCAAGGGCGTCAACACCGCTTCGGTCGACATGAAAAAGGCCATCCGCAACATCCAGGCGATCCTCAACAACAACGGCTTCGACGCCGGTGCGCCTGATGGCTCCATGGGCGAGAAGACGGTTGCCGCGCTGAAGAGCTTCCAGAAATCGGTCGGCCTGCCGCAGGACGGCCGGGTGAGCGACAAGGTCGTCAAGGAACTGCTGGCCCGCAACAACTAGAGCGTCGCGCACTCATCCGAGCGCGGGATGCTCCAGGCTGAAAGCCTTATTTCGGATCAAGGAAGCCCTTGAGCACGCTGTCGTTGCGATGCATGACCTCAAGCAGCGTCTTGCAGGCGAAAGTCTGCTTGCCCTTGCTGTCGTTTTTCTTTCCGGCCGGCGATTGCCTGATCATGTCGTCGGCGGATTTGATTGCCTCGATGACGGTCTCGTGAAATGGCGCGCCCTCGACGCGGTCGACCCTGTGAATTCCCTCGGCATCCAGAAATGCGTCCACCTTGCTCTCGTTGAGGGTCAGGTTCGGGCAATTGGCGGCAAGGCCGGTTGCGATCCCATACTGCTTGGCGATCATCACAGACCGATCCGCTTGCGCGGCGGCGACCGATGCGACACCCATGGCGGCAACCAAGATCGAAATAGCAAGTTTTCGCAACCGAATCCCTCATGTGTTAAACTTGTGCGTGTTCGACCAATTCTAGCAACACGCCTGTGACGACAAAAAGGCCTATAGCGGCTTTACGCCGGCTTTGCATCCTGATGGAAACCGTCACACAATCGCGAAAAAAGCCACGCTAAGCTGGGATGAAGACTGCAAAAGCGGAGAGACGTCAGCGCTTTTCCTAAGGCTCTGGCAATCATTTCAGATTAGGCTCCTGTGTTTAATGGGGAATTATCCATAGGCGTCCGCTCGTTTGCGTCCGGATGTCTGCAACTGGGATCAGACCGTGACGATCTATCTGCCGATCGCAGAACTGTCCGTGAATATCTTCATTATTCTCGGCATGGGCGCAGCCGTAGGGTTTCTCTCCGGCATGTTCGGCGTCGGCGGTGGCTTTCTGATCACGCCGCTTCTGATCTTCTACAACATCCCGCCCGTCGTCGCCGTTGCCACCGGCGCCAACCAGGTCGTCGCCTCGTCGATCTCTGGCGCCATCACGCATTTCCGGCGCGGCACGCTGGATATGAAACTCGGCGGCGTGCTTCTGATCGGCGGTCTTTCGGGGGCCACTCTTGGCATCTGGATCTTCTCGCTGCTCCGGCGCCTCGGCCAGCTCGATCTCTTCATCTCGCTGCTCTATGTCGTCTTCCTCGGCACGATCGGCGGGCTGATGCTGTGGGAAAGCCTGAACGCGATGCGCCGCGCCGCCCGCAACGAGCCGGCGGCGCCCCGCCGACCGGGGCATCATAGCTGGGTGCACCGACTGCCTCTGAAGATGCGCTTCAAGAAATCGAAGATCTATCTGAGCGTCATCCCGGTGATCGGCCTCGGATTCGGCATCGGCATCCTGACGTCGGTCATGGGTGTCGGCGGCGGCTTCATCATGGTGCCGGCGATGATCTACCTGCTGCGCATCCCGACCAATGTCGTGGTCGGCACCTCGCTGTTCCAGATCATCTTCGTCACCGCCTACACCACCATCGTCCAGGCGGCGACCAACTATTCCGTCGATATCGTGCTCGCCTTCCTGCTGATGGTGGCTGGCGTTATCGGCGCGCAATACGGCGTGCGCGTCGGCCAGAAGCTGCGCGGCGAACAGCTGCGCGCCTTGCTTGGCCTGCTGGTGCTTGCGGTTGGCCTGCGCCTGGCGATCGCGCTGGTGGTCACGCCCGCCGATATCTATTCGGTCGTGCTCGAAGGGTCGGGCCGATGAGACGTTATGCCCTGATCCTCGCAGCCGGCCTCCTGCTTGCGCCATTCAACGCTGAAGCACAGGTGCTGCTCGACCAGCCGACCACCTCCACCACGGCGCGCGAGACGATGGAGATCGGCACTTCGACCAGCGAAATCGCCATCACCTCCGATTTCACCGGCGCGGACCTGACGATCTTCGGCGCACTCGGCAATACCGACCAGCTTCTTCTGGCGATCGGCCAATACGATATCGTCGTCGTGCTGGAAGGGCCGCGCGAAAATGCCACCGTGCGCAAGAAGGAGCGTGTCTTCGGCATCTGGGTCAACACCCGCTCGATGACCTTCGAGCATGTGCCGCAGGCCTATTCGCTGTCGAGCACGCGAGCCGTCGACAACATCACCGCGCCGCTCGAGCTGAACGATCGCGGTATCGGTACGGACCATATTCCGCTCATCCCGGTAGGCTTTGTCGGCAGCGGCGCCGATGTGCCGGAATTCCGGCAAGCCTTCCGGCGGCTGCAGCAATCCGGCGGCCTTTATGAAAGCGATCCGGCCGGCGTACGCTTCGTCAGCTCCAGCCTGTTCAAGGCAACGCTGAGGCTTCCGGCCAACGTGCCGAATGGCGTGCATACGGTGCGCGCCTATCTCTTCAAGAGCGGCAAGTTCCTCAGCGAAAAATCCCTGCCGCTGCGCGTCATCAAGACCGGCATAGAGCAAACCATCACCGACGCGGCGCACGGACAGCCAATCGCCTATGGCGCGTTTTCGGTGTTGCTGGCGGTGATCACCGGATGGACGGCGAGTTTCGTGTTCCGGAAGAGCTGAGCTTCTTTTGGAAGCTTGAACAGAAACCTCGTTTATGCCGCACCTCTGATACCCCCCTCACGCCCTACAGCCGCATCAAGCACTCTTCCGCGCCACCACCTCCAGATAGGCCTCCGTCAGCCGCCCAAGCACCGACGGTGTGCCCGGCGGCAGCACCTTGCCCAGGTGCCTTGCCCTCAACTCCTCCATGAAATCCTCCCAGAGCGCCGGCCCGCCATCCTCCAACAGCTCGGCACGGATCGACAGCTCTTCCGAGACTGGCAGATGCTTGCGACCCCAGGCGCCCATATGGGCGAAGAGCGGCACGAGGTCGATCGCCATTTCGGTGAGGCTGTAGATGGCCTTCTGCTTGTGGGTTGGATCGTCGTCGCGGGTCAGAAGCCCGCGCTCCACCAGCCGCTTCAGCCGATCAGCCAGGATGTTGGAGGCAATGCCCTCCTGCGAGTTATGCAAAAGCTCGCGAAAATGCCGGCGATTGCCGAACATGATGTCGCGGATGATGATCAGGCTCCAGCGGTCGCCGAGGATTTCGAGCGTCAGATTGATCGGGCAGCCAGAGCGATGAGGTGCGTCCATAAAGATCTCCAAAAAACTGCTTGCATTTTGCCATCAGTCGATCTAGCTTTCAACCGCTTGCTTTTAGCAACCAGTTTTGATTATGATGCGGTTATCACCAAGGAGGAAATCGATGAGAAAGCTTGTTGTCTGGAACCTTATGACGCTCGACGGATATTTCGAGGGAACGAAGCCCTGGGATCTGGATTTCCACATGCTCGCCTGGGGAGACGAGCTGGAGCGCTATGCGACCGATCTCGGTCAGGAAGGCGATCTCCTGATCTTCGGCCGCAAGACCTACGAGGGCATGGCGGCTTACTGGCCGAGCGCGACGGAAACACCCGATATTTCCGCCTATATGAATGGCATTGCCAAGATCGCCGCCTCGCGGACGATGGACAAGGCGGAGTGGAACAATACCCGCGTCGTTTCCGACATCGCCGCCGAAGTCAGGATACTGAAAGCAGAGCCGGGCAAGACCATGTTCGTCTTCGGCAGTGCCGAGGTGACGGATGTATTGCTGAAGGCGGGATTGGTGGACGAGATCCGCATCTGCCTCGTCCCCGTCGTTCTCGGCGCCGGCAATCCGCATTTCAAGCCGGCAGCGGAGCAGCGGCCGATGAAGCTCATCGACTCCACGCCGCTGAAGACTGGGGCGGTAATCCTGCGCTATGAGCCTGCGAAAGCGGTCTAGGCCGAGAGATTGCCGAAGCGCACCGAATAGATCCGGTCGCGGCCGAGTAGATGGGCGATGAGGCTTTCCCGGTCAAACAGGCCGGTCATGGCTTTGTGGCGCAGGTCCAGCCCACCGGTCATGACGCCGAAAGCCGGCATCAGCAGGCGGGCGCGGTCGGTGGCGAAGCACGGGCGGCGGACGGATTTCTCGCGACGGCGAACCGTCGCGGAGGGATGCAGGTGGCCGGCGATCTCCCCAGCCTGTGGGCCGCCCTTCGGCTCGTGGCGGAAGGTCAGCCCGCCATAATGCATTTCATCGACGGATTGGCCGGGCAGATCGACGGTGCCATCCGGATCGTGATTGCCGTTGATCCAGATCCATTCGCGGCCGCGCGCCATGGTGACGATCAGGCTGCGAAATTCCTCCGGCAGATGCTGCGAGCCGACGCGGTCGTGAAAGTTATCGCCGAGCGAGACGACGAGCTTCGGGTCGTAGCGGGAGATGACGGCGGCAAGCACCGTCAGCGTCGCCAGCGTATCGTAAGGCGGCAGCAACATGCCGCGCCGCGCGAAGGCCGCACCTTTTTCCAGATGCAGATCGGAGACGACGAGAATGCCGGCATCCGGCAGATAGAGCGCGCCGAGCGGATCGCAGACGGCAGCGACACCGTGAACGGCGGTCTCTACGCCCGATGCGGGCGCCGCACCGGTCGCCTGGCCATTCATCTCTCGCGCTAGCGCCAGCCGGTTCATCACCTTTAGTCTACCTTCATCACTCGTTTCGCATGATCCATGCTTTATTCCATCGCCTCGCGGATCAGATCATCCGCCGCTTCGGCCAAGAGGACATCGTGGGCCTCGCCCGGCACCGGCACCTTGCCGATTTCAAGCATCACCGGCACGGCGAGCGGCGAGATGTGGTCCAGCGCCCGGTGGGTGATATGGCCCTTGATTCGCTTCAGCATATCCCCAAGACGGCCGATATCCAAAAGTCCCGTCGCCGCATCCTGCCGTGTCGCCTGCATCAGGATATGGTCGGGCTCATGGCTGCGCAGCACGTCATAGATCAGGTCGGCCGACACCGTCACCTGCCGGCCGGTCTTTTCCTTGCCGGGATGACGACGCTCGATCAAGCCGGCAATCACGGCACAATTGCGGAAGGTGCGCTTCAGCAGGAAAGATTCATCGAGCCACGCCTCGAGATCGTCGCCGAGCATGTCCTCGTCGAAGAGATCGGAAAGGCTGAGGTGGCCGTTGGCGATCATCACGCCCAAGTCCTCAAGCCCCCAGATGCCGAGCGAATAATCAGTGGCGACGAAGCCCATCGGCTTTGCCCCTGCCCGCTCCAGCCGCCGCGTCAGCAACATGCCGAGCGTCTGGTGCGCCAGGCGACCTTCGAAGGGATAGGCGACCATGTAGGCGCGGCTGCCGCGCGGAAAGGTCTCGATCAGCAACTCGTCGCGCTTCGGCAGCATCGACTTTTCTTTTTGAATTTCCAGCCAGTCGCGCACCTGATCCGGCAAGCGACGCCATCGATCTGGATCGGCGATCATCGAGCGCACCTGATCGGCGAGATAGGTCGACAGCGGAAACTTTCCGCCGGCATAAGACGGGATTTTCGGGTCCATGGAGAAGGCCTGCGAGGCCAGGCATTCATTCTCGCGAATGCCTTCGAAGCGCAGCACCTTGCCGGAAAAGAGAAACGTGTCGCCGGGCGAAAGCTGCTCGAGAAAATATTCCTCGACCTTGCCGAGAGACGCCCCGCCTCGGCCGAGCGAGCCGAGGGCATTACGCTTCACCATGCGGATATTCAGCATCGCCTCTTCGACGATGGTGCCGAGGTTCAGGCGATATTGCTGCGCCACCTGCGGGTTGGAGACCCGCCAGCGCCCCTCCGGCGTCTTGCGGATGCGGGCATAGCGCTCGTAGGTGCGTAGCGCATAGCCGCCGGTGGCAACGAAATCGACGATGCGCTCGAAGGTCTCCCAGGAAAGATCAGCATAGGGCGAAGCGCTGCAGACCTCGTCATAGAGTTCCAGCATGTCGAACGGCTCGGCGCAGGCCATGCCGAGAATATGCTGGGCAAGCACGTCGAGCGCGCCGGCGCCGACCGGCGGCGTGTCCTGCGCGCCCACGTAATTCGCGTCGAGCGCCGCCTGGCATTCCATCACCTCGAAACGATTGGCGGGCACGAGGATTGCTTTGGAAGGCTCATCCATGCGGTGATTGGCGCGGCCGATGCGCTGTGCAAGGCGGCTCGCCCCCTTCGGCGCGCCGACATGGATAACGAGATCGACATCGCCCCAGTCAATGCCGAGATCGAGCGTCGAGGTGGCGACGACGGCGCGCAGCCGGTTGGCGGCCATGGCGGCCTCGACCTTGCGGCGCTGTCCGACATCGAGCGAGCCGTGATGCAGCGCGATCGGCAGATTGTCGTCATTGGCCGACCACAGCTCCTGAAACAGCATTTCCGCCTGCGAGCGCGTGTTGACGAAGAGAAGCGTCGTTTGATGCTCCTTCAGCTCGCGATAGATATCAGGGATGGCATATTTGGCGGAATGGCCGGACCAGGGGATGCGTTCGTCGGTCGCAAGGATCGAGATATCGGGCTTGGCGCCGCCCTCGACCATGACCAGCCCGGCATGCCGCTCAGTCCCCTCCTCCTGCGCCACCAGCCATTTCTGCAAATCCATCGGCTCGGCGACGGTAGCGGAAAGACCAATGGTTTGCACGCACGGCGCCAACTTGCGGATGCGGGCGAGACCGAGCGACAGCATGTGGCCGCGCTTCGACGTCACCAGTGAATGCAGCTCGTCGAGGATGATGTATTTCAGGTCCTTGAAGAAACGCTCGGCCTCGCGATTGGCAAGCAGCAGCGCCACCTGCTCGGGCGTCGTCAGCAGGATATCAGGCGGATTGAGTTTCTGGCGCTGGCGCTTGCCGCTCGGCGTATCGCCGGTCCGGTTTTCAACGGAGACCGGCAGGCCCATTTCCGTGACCGGCCTCATCAGATTGCGCTCGATATCAACCGCCAGCGCCTTCAGCGGCGAGATGTAGAGCGTGTGGATACCGGTGAAAGCAGAACCGGGCGGGATCTTGCCCCGGCGTGTCAGGTCCGTGAGCGACGGCAGGAAGCCAGCCAGCGTCTTACCCGCGCCCGTCGGAGCGATCAACAGCGTGCTCTCGCCGGCCTCTGCGCGGGCCAATAGTTCGAGCTGATGCGCGCGCGGCTGCCAGCCCTTTTCCGCGAACCAGCGGATAAAGGGGGCAGGCAAGGCAAGACAGCTCTCGGAATCGATCTGGTCCACGTTGCGAAAGTAGCGAGAAATCCACGAAAAAGAAGAGGCTTGACGCACACGATAATCGCGGATAAAAAATATCCACGATAGAAAAAGGGCAAGGTGATGAAACTCGGCGAAGGCGTGGAACAAGCGATACACAGCGTTGCAGTGCTCGCCGGATTGTCCGAAGGCGGCGTGCTTTCGGCGGCGGCGATTGCCGAGTTTCATGGGGTGTCTGTGAGTTATCTCTTGAAGCATCTGCAGGCGCTCTCCGGCGCCGGCATTGTCGACACTGTGCCCGGCCCCAAGGGCGGCTACCGGCTGGCGCGCCTGCCGGAAGATATCAGCCTCCTCGATATTGTCCTTGCGGTCGAAGGACCAGCGCCCGCCTTTCGCTGCGCCGAGATTCGTCAGCGTGGGCCGAACCCGCTGCCGGGCAAATATTTCACGAAACCCTGCGGCATCAGCGCGGCGATGCTGGCCGCCGAAAGGGTCTACCGCGCCGAACTGGCCAAAACCGCTATCGCCGACATTCTGGCCGACCTCGCGGAGAATGACGACGGCTCCATCGCGGCAAGAGGCTGCGCCTTCCTTGCCCTCAATGAACGCAGAACCAACCGATAGATCGAAAACCCAAGGAGAGAACCATGCATCCCCGCTTCAACTTCGCCAAAGCCTCGCCGGACTCCTACAAAGCCGTCACGGCGCTGGAAAACTTCGTCCAGACCTGCGGCCTGGAGCGCCGCTTCATTCACCTGATCAAGCTGCGCGCTTCGCAGATCAATGGCTGCGCCTATTGCGTCGACATGCATGTCAAGGAATCCCGCCACGACGGCCTCAGCGAACAATGGATCAACCTGATGTGCGTCTGGCGGGAATCGCCTGTTTATGACGCCCGCGAACGCGCTTTGCTCGGCTGGGTCGATGCGGTGACCAAGATTGCCGAAACCGGCGCGCCGGATGCGGATTTCGAAGTGCTGAAGCAGCATTTCAGCGAAGAGGAGATCGTCAAGATCACTGTTGCGATCGGCACGATCAACGTCTGGAACCGGCTTGCCGTCGGCTTCCGCGCGCAGCATCCGATCGATGCGGCAAGCAAAGCCGCCTGAGGGCAGTCTCCAAAAGCAAAAAGCGCGGGATCGAAATCCCGCGCTTTTTTATTTGTGTCGATGTCGGCGAACCGAGGCCGAAAACACTTAGGCAGCAGCCGAAGCGAAGCCTTCCGTGGAGACTTCCGAGATGGTCTTCAGAACCTGCGAAGCGATCTGGTAGGGGTCGCCCTGCGAGTTCGGGCGACGATCTTCGAGGTAGCCCTTGTAGTCGTTCTTCACGAAGGAATGCGGAACGCGGATCGAAGCACCGCGGTCGGCAACGCCGTAGCTGAACTTGTTCCACGGAGCCGTTTCGTGCTTGCCGGTCAGACGCTTGTCGTTGTCTGGGCCGTAGACGGCGATATGATCGTCGAGGTTCTTGTCGAACTGAGCCATCAGCGCTTCGAAATAGGCCTTGCCGCCAACTTCGCGCATGAACGTGGTCGAGAAGTTGCAGTGCATGCCCGAGCCATTCCAGTCGGTATCGCCGAGCGGCTTGCAATGGAACTCGATGTCGATGCCGTACTTTTCCGTCAGGCGCTGCAACAGGTAGCGGGCCATCCAGATCTGGTCGGCGGCGCGCTTGGAGCCCTTACCGAAAATCTGGAATTCCCACTGGCCCTTGGCCACTTC
Organism: Martinezella rhizogenes; assembly: GCF_000799715.1. GTDB lineage: Bacteria > Pseudomonadota > Alphaproteobacteria > Rhizobiales > Rhizobiaceae > Rhizobium > Rhizobium rhizogenes_C. The sequence continues at coordinate 450,255 of NZ_JUHG01000014.1, read as the reverse complement.
GGCGTTGATGCCTTCGTGGTTGATGCCGGCTTCCAGGCAAAGGTCGAGATGCTCTTCGACGATCTCGCGAGCGATATCGCCGACATTGCTGTAGCCGACGCCGGTGTAATACGGGCCCTGGGGAGCCGGGTAGCCGGCTTCCGGGAAGCCGAGCGGACGGCCGTCCTTATAGAAGAAGTATTCCTGCTCGAAGCCGAACCATGCGCCTTCATCGTCAAGGATGGTCGCGCGGCTGTTGGACGGATGCGGCGTGACGCCGTCCGGCATCATGACTTCGCACATGACCAGTGCGCCGTTGGTGCGAGCCGGGTCCGGGTAAATGGCAACAGGCTTCAGCACGCAATCCGAACTGCGGCCTTCGGCCTGCAGCGTCGACGAACCGTCAAAACCCCAGAGCGGGAGCTGCTCGAGCGTCGGGAAATCGGTGAATTCCTTGACCTGTGTCTTGCCACGCAGGTTCGGTACTGGGGTATACCCGTCGAGCCAGATATACTCGAGCTTAAATTTAGTCATTACGCACCTCATAGAGTTAATCAGGCGAAGCAGAAAAAATCGAAGGCGCGCCCGCCCAAAAATTTTCACTACAAACGGCTGACCAACGCCATGCATGTGACATGCCAGATTCCACCATCGCGGCGCTCAATTCGAGAAAAACATGCAGTTCCGAGTCAAATCGGGCCGGCTTTCGACCGCCATGCGTCCGATTCTCTCAAAATCCTGAACTATTTGCAGGCAAATGGCTGACAACTTGTCGCAGCGCACCAGATTCGAAGCAGCGCAGCAATTTGGCGACAAAACCCACGATCCGCAGCGATAAAACCTCAAAATTGCCCATAATTTCAACGTTTTGCATTTTTTTTATGCAAACACCTGAAAAATGGGCTTCAACTCTGCTATATATAAGCTGTCTCTTGAAGCGCACCCGCTTGAGCATCAAAAGGGAGAGACATCGTAATGGCCATCAGCCCACTGCACGAAACGGCAAAGATTTTTCAGTTTCCGATCAAGGCCCGGACTATTCCCGCCGGTCAGCGGAGCCATGTGAACCTTAATCCCGACATCGGCCCGCGCGTCGCCGTGGTCGATTTCGACAGCTGGTATCACGAAGCCGCCATCGCGGACTCCGACACAACCCGCAAACAATAAGCTTCCGCCGATCTAAAAGGCGATGTAGCGATCCGACCGATGGTTGATCGCCACGAAGAGGTTGAGCGCGACCGCGCCCAGCACCGAGCAGATGACCACGAACGGCGTGGCCACCGTAAAGGCGACCGCGAGCACGCACATGTCGACCGCAAGCTGGACAAGACCGGCGCGTATCCCGAACCTCTCCTGAAGATAGATGCCCAATATGCCGACACCGCCCAGGCTGGCGCGGTGGCGATAGAGTGCGAGCAGCCCGAAGCCAAGCAGGACACCGCCGAGCAGCGCCGACCAGAAGGCGTTGATATGAGCGATTTCGAACAGCCGCGGCTGCAGGTTCGTCAGCAGCGAGGTCAGCGCGATGGCGATGAAGGTCTTGATGGTGAAGGCGCGGCCGAGCTGCCTCCAGGACAGATAGAAGAACGGCAGGTTGACGACGAAAAAGGCCAGGCCGAAATTCACGCCGATCGCGTAGTGCAGCAAAAAGGCGATGCCCGCCGTGCTGCCCGTCAAAAGTCCGGCGCTCGACAGGCAGAAGAGCCCGAGCGACGATATCAGGCTGCCGGACAATATGCCCTGGATATCCTCGACAAGCGAATGCCGCGTAGCGGAGGTGTTCCAGACGCCGAAAGCGCTCTTCAGGCTCGCCATGATACTTTCCCTTTATTTTCCAGGGATTCTGCGGAAAGCGGGGCCGACAATCAAGCGGAATATGTAAGGAATGCTGACCTATTCGAATTTTGCAAGATTCGATCCGTCAGGCGGATTTCCGCGTAACGAACAGAATGCCGTGCACCGGTTTTCCGCCATCCTTGCGAATGACGCTGCGGGCCAGATTGTAGACGACGAAGCCGTGAGCGGCCAGAAGCGTCCTCACATAGGCCTCCGAATGGGCAAAGCGCAGCGAATCCCGCAAGAGATAACCGTCCGCCTCCTGTGCATCCTCGACCGAAAAAGCGAACACGGCGCCGGGAGCGGCCAGCTCCGCGACAATCACCATCACACTTTCAAGATTGCCGAGATACATCAGCACGTCGGCGGCGGTGACCAGGTCCGCGCGGGCCGGCGCCAGCACTCCGTCGAACATGCCGGACAGGGGCGGCGCCAGCGACAGGTCGGCCTGGGCGAGATGATCGTAAACGCCCTTGTCCTCTGCCTTGGCAAGCATGCCCTTCGACAAATCGAACCCTTCCAGCCGGTCGACCTTCGCGCGGATTTCCGGACCGAACAGGCCGGTGCCGCAGCCGAGATCGATGGCGAGCTGGAAATGCGCCGGCATATCGGCCGTTTCGGCGATCAGGGCCGAGAGTTTCTGCGGCACGCTATAGCCAAGCTTTTCGACCAGCGATGTCTCGAACCGGTCGGCGTAATCGTCGAACAGCCGTTCGACATAGCGGCTCGGCGGCTGTTCGGGCAGCTCGGCAGCTCCCAGAACCGCGAGCTTCAACCGCGCACCGAAGACATCGTCTTCGTCGAGTATCAGGACCTTGTTGAGCGCGTCGACAGCGCCTTGCACATTTCCCGCCTTTTCACGATAGGTCGCGAGATTGAACCAGCCGGCGGCCCAGCCGGGCACCAGCTCCAGCGCCTGCTCCATCAGCTCGGCAGCGCTGGCAGGTTCGCCGCCTTCGGCGAGCATCTTCGCATAGTCGGCACGACGGTCGGCAATGACGTCGCCGGAGGAAAGCTGGCTCGGCAGCATGGATTTGATCCTATTTGACCTCCGCCTTTGGACGCGGCCACAAAAAAACTCAAGTCCTATTTCAGGCAGGCACCTGTTTCAGGTGAGCGCTGAGGCAAAAGTGCTTGCGAGTTCCGGGTCGCAACCCTATCTCAGGACCGCTCTACAGGCATTATGGAGACGTCAGCATGTCCGATCAGATGAACAAGTTCCTCGGCGACTCGCCCGGCCGCACGCTGGTGAAGCTTATCATCGTGTCGCTGATCGTCGGCTTCACGATGAAGTTCTTCGGCTGGCGGCCACTCGACTTCCTTTATGGCGTCCGCCGCTTCCTGCTGGATCTCTGGCACAGCGGCTTTGCCGCACTCGGCGAATTCGGCGATTACCTGGTGCTTGGCGCCACGCTCGTCATCCCGCTTTTCATCCTCCTGCGCCTTTTCAACTACCGTCGTTGATATGATCCCAAAAACTCCGTCTTTCGCGCGGCGCCATGCGCTGCGTCTCACCGGCCTTGCGCTCGCCGCCATCGTCGCGAGTTGCGCTACGTCGCCGAGCCATCTCTCCAACATACCGGCCAGCGACCAGACCGCCTCCGCGCTGCCGCTCGTCAATGCCTTGCGCGCCAAAAACGGATTGCCGCCGCTGAAGATCGATACCGCCGCCAGCTCGGCAGCCGTCTATCAGGCCCGGCGCATGGCCGATGCCGGCAAGATGGAGCACCTGATCGGCATTGGTGACGATTTCGGCAAGCGCGTCAAGGCAAGCGGTGTCACGCTGCCGGCCGCCGAGAACATCGCCGAGGGACAGAAGGGCGTCGATGCAGCCGTAACGGCCTGGATCAACTCTCCGAAGCATTTGCACAACATGCTCGGCAAATATGATGGTCTCGGCGTCGCTCTCGCCTATACCCCCTCTTCCGGTGGCAGGCCCTACTGGTCCATGGTGCTCTCCTCGAATTGAGGAGAGGCCGACCGGAGATGGATCAACAAGAGCGCGGCGGCAGGGTCCTACCCTTTGACGTGACGCACCGGCTGGTGCTGTCCATCGCCCTTCCGATGACGCTCGGCTTCATCACGACGCCATTGCTCGGCATTGTCGGCACGGCTGTCGTCGGGCAACTCGGCCAGCCGGACGCGCTGGCGGGCCTGGCGATCGGCGCCATGCTCTTCGATCTTATCTTCTCGAGCTTCAACTTCCTGCGCGCCTCGACCACCGGCCTCACGGCGCAAGCCTTTGGCCGCCATGACCAGCATGAGCAGCAGGCGATTTTCTGGCGGGCGCTGCTCTCGGCGCTTGCGTGCGGCAGCCTGATCGTCCTGTTGTCACCCGTCCTGCTCTGGCTCGGCATCAAGCTGATGGGGCCGGAGGGCGGCGTTGCCGAGGCGACACGCACCTATTTCTCGATCCGCATGCTGGCCGGCCCGATGGCTCTTGCCAATTACGCCATTCTCGGTTTCGTACTCGGGCGCGGCCAGGGCCGCATCGGCCTGCTACTGCAAACGGTCATCAACGGCGTCAACATCATCCTCGCCCTGGTGCTCGGCCTCTGGCTTGGCTGGGGTGTGACGGGAGTCGCCTGGGGCACGCTGATCGGCGAGGCAGCCGGCACGCTTACCGGCCTTGCCATCGTGCTCAAAAGCTTCTCCGGTGAACCACGGCCCAGCCGCGCCGAGCTGCTGTCGCCCGCCAAGCTCAAGCAGCTCTTCGCGCTCAACCGCGACATCCTCATCCGCACCTTCGTGCTGCTCGGCGCCTTCACGCTGATGACCCGCATCGGCAACAGCTTCGGCTCCATCACCCTTGCCGCCAACGCGGTGGTGATGAACTTCCTGCTGCTATCCGCCTATTATCTGGACGGGCTGGCCAATGCCGCCGAGCAGATCACCGGGCGCGCGATCGGCGCCAATTATCGCCCGGCTTTCGAGCGTGGGCTGAAGCTGACCGGCCTCTGGTCCTTCGGGCTGGCCTTTGCCGCCGCCCTATTCTTCTTTGCGGCCGGGCCGGCGCTGATCCGCCTGCTGACCACGTCCGAAGAGGTACGCGCCGCCGCCGGGGCCTATATGCCCTGGGCCGCCATATCTGGGCTGACGGGTGCGCTCGCCTTCCTGATGGACGGCGTGTACATCGGCGCCACATGGTCGAGCGCCATGCGCAACCGCATGCTGCTATCCTTTGTTGGCTACCTCGTTGCGCTGGCCGTCCTCGTGCCAGCCTTCAGCAATCACGGCCTGTGGCTGGCCATGAACGCCTTCCTGCTGTTCCGTGGTATTTTCCTAATCATCGGCCTGAAAAAGCGGGTCGATCAGACGTTCCGATCGGCCCAGTAATCAAGCTTGCTGTCACGCAGCTCGCGGATCGAGGCGACGCGTTCGCGGTCGAGCAGCTTCGACAGGCCGGCAACGACGCGGCCCGGCAGGCCCGGCCCCTCATAGACCATGCAGGAATAGAGCTGCACCAAATCGGCGCCGGCTTTAATCTTCTCCAGCGCCGTTTCCGCCGAGGAGACTCCACCGACGCCGATGATCGGCAGGGCGGCACCAACGCGGCGGCGCATCTTGGCGAGCACGGCGGTCGACCTTTCGAACACCGGCTTGCCCGAGAGGCCACCGGCTTCCTTGGCCTGCGCCTGATCCTTCAGGCCATCGCGCGCCAACGTGGTGTTGGAGACGATCAGCCCATCGAGCGAATGCGCCAAAACTTCGGCGGCGATGTCGTCCATGCCCTCTTCAGTCAAGTCCGGTGCGATCTTCAGGAAGACCGGGATCTTTTTGCCGGCCTTGGCGGCTTCTTCGTCACGCGCGGCAAGCACCGCCGAGAGCAGCACCGACAGGCTTTCGCGTCCCTGCAGGTCGCGCAGGCCCGGCGTGTTGGGCGAGGAGATATTGGCGGTGAAATAGCGCGCCACCGAATAGAAGCGGCGGATGCCGGCGACGTAATCGGCGATCCGGTCGGCACTATCCTTGTTGGCACCGATATTGACGCCGATGATGCCCGTCCCACGGATGGGCTGAAGGCGCCGGAGAGCGGCCTCGTGGCCCTCATTGTTGAAGCCGAGGCGGTTGATGACGCCCTCGTCCTCGACCAGGCGGAAGATGCGCGGGCGCGGATTGCCGGGCTGCGCCTTCGGCGTCACCGTACCGATCTCCGTAAAGCCGAAGCCGAGTTTTAGCAGTGCCTCGGGCACTTCGGCATTCTTGTCGTAGCCGGCGGCCATGCCGAGCGGATTGGCGAAGTCGAGTCCGGCCACGGTCTGGCGCAAGCGCGGATCGTTGCTTACCCGGCAAGCAGGCACGAGGCCGGACTTCAGAGCGGCAATGGACATGCCATGCGCCGTTTCCGGATCAAGCAGGAAGAGGCCACGCCGGCTAAGGTCACGAAAAGCGCCGATCATTCTGAGGTCTCCGGAAAGACATGCACGCCATCGGGGCCGATCGGCAGCGGCTTTTCCCAAAGCACGGCCGAAAGTGGGAGCGTTGCATAAAGATGCGGGAAGAGATCGCCGCCGCGCGAAGGCTCGAACACCAGCTTCTCACCGAGAGCATCGCTGTCGATCGCCACCAGCAACAGGCCTTGCTGGCCGGCAAAGTACCGCGCCGCCGTCTCTTTCGATTGCTTCGCCGTCGACAAATGGATGAAGCCGTCAGTCAGGTCGATCGACGCGCCATGAAAAACGCCGGTTTGTCTGGTTTGCTGCCAGAGCGTATCTGGCACGATCTTGTAAACCACTGGCATCGCGGTCATCATCCCCGTGTAAACATGTTCTGATAGGGCTTTGCACGAAAACATCAGCCGATGTCCACGGTTTCCGTGGTGGATTTAGGGTTTTAACGCAGAAAATCCGGAGGATGACATGACGAAGGAAATCGTAACGGGCCTCGCAGCCCTGCTCCTGCCCGCCACTCTTCTTCTTGCCGTACCAAGCCACGCCGCCGAGCCGGACGCAACACGCTTCCAGCTCGAGCGCAGCGGCGATCATTTCATCCGCCTCGACAAGCAGACCGGCGCGATGTCGATCTGCCAGGACCAAAGCGGCAATTTGGTCTGCCGCATGGCCGCCGACGAACGCGCCGCCTATGACGACGAACTCGACCGTCTCTCCGACCGTGTCACCAAGCTGGAAAAGACCGCGGCCTCGAGCAGCGGATCGACATTGCCGAGCGACGCCGATGTCGACCGCACGCTCGGCATCATGCAGAAATTCATGCGCGGCTTCATGGGCATGGCCAAGGAATTCCAGAACGAGGAACCCGGCAACAAGGCGCTGCCGCAGAAAACCTGACAGCTTCGGAACCAGGAGCAAAAGCAAGGGGATAAAGGACCTTATTCCTACCCCGGCCTTTACTCGCAAAAAAGCCTCGGTTAACCTTTCCTTAAAGATCAAACGCCGGATATCCGGCGCACGGGTGCTGAGCGGCGATGCTGTCACATGAGCAGATATGGAGCGCGATCGACAAGCTTGCCGAACGCTATGCCTTGACGCCATCCGGCCTTGCCCGGCGCGCTGGCCTCGATCCCACATCCTTTAACAAATCGAAGCGGTTGAGCCAGGACGGACGCCTGCGCTGGCCCTCGACGGAATCGATCGCCAAGGTATTGGGCGCGACCGGGGCCAGCATGGAGCAGTTTCTCGGCATCCTGCGCCCAACGGAGAGAGGCAACGGCAGCGCGGATTATGCCTCTAGCTCCATTCCGCTGCTCGGCTTCGCGCAGGCCGGCGCCGGCGGCTTTTTCGACGATGGCGGCTTTCCGGCCGGCCAGGGCTGGGACATGGTGGAGTTTCCGGCAGCACCGGGGCAGAAGGGCGGCGTCTATGCACTGGAGGTTCAGGGCGAAAGCATGCTGCCGCTCTATCGCGACGGCGACGTGCTGATCGTCGAGCCGGGTGCGCAGATCCGGCGCAACGACCGCGTGGTGGTGAAGACCCGCGAGGGCGAGGTCATGGCCAAGGTGCTGCTGCGGCAGAGCGCAAAATCGATCGAACTGCTGTCGCTCAACCCCGAACATCCCAATCGCAGCTTTGATCTTGCGGATGTGGAATGGATCGCCCGGATCATTTGGGCCAGCCAATAGGAAAGTTTTCCCGCTATGCGTCGTGATATTTGGCTTGCAGGTGTGGCAGGTGCCGTGGTCGGTTCATGGCTGACCCTGGTTGCCGTGCAGGTGAACGAACACGGTTTCCACCTACCGGGTCGCACAACGAGCAAGACCGAAGCGGAAAATCAGCCAGCCGCAGCGGCAGCGCCGAAACTGGCGCCGATCGAGATAGCGCAAGCCGATGTCACGCCGGCACAGACGCTGACGGATACAGCACCCAAAAAGGCATTGCCCATAACGGCCGGCACGGTCGCTCCGGCAGCAACTATCACGGCTGAGACAGCGGCTCCAACCACGACCAAGAGCGAGCCGCCCGCCACACCCTCGACATCCACGCCTGCGGTGGTGCCATCCCCGACAGCGGAGAATGTCGCAAAGGACGCAGCCGTGGCGCCTGCCGATCAGGACAAGTCGCCCGCGACAAAGCCAGCGACGGAGCCGCAGGCCACGCCGACTGCTCAGCCGACACAATCCGAAACGGCCCCGGCAACCGCGCCCGAGATAAAAACGGCTGAACCGGAGCAATCTTCTTCGACACAAGCCACTGCGGACCAGCCTCCACCCCAGAAGGCCGAGACGGAGCAAACGAAACCAAAGCAAGCATCGCCGCCCCCGGCACCCGCCGACCAGGCCGACAGGGCAGCCGCGGCCGCGGCCCACCGGACGGCGCCTATGGTACCGTCCTCACAACAGGCGTCGCCGGGCGGCAGCCAAACGCCAAGCGATGACCAGAAGCAAGCCGGAGGGATGGAACCCGTGGAGCTGATACGGCCGTCTTCGGACCGAGCCGGCATGCTGACAGTCGGCAACAGGAGCGTGCAGCTTTCCGGCATCATTCCGACCGATGTCGGTCGCATGTGCGCCGGGTCTGATGGCAAGAGCTGGCCTTGCGGGACGGCGGCGCGCACGGCTTTCCGCATGTATCTGCGCGGCCGGATCATCGATTGCGACCTGCCGAGCCAGACCTGGCAAGGCACGGTAACGGGAAACTGCCGCTATGTCCGCATCGATCTCAGCGAATGGCTCGTGCGCTTCGGCTGGGCGGAGCCGGAGGCTGGATCGCCGTTGGCGGCCGTTGCGGAACAGGCGAAGCAGCAGAAGCGCGGCATTTATGGCGACGACCCGCGCAAGGGCCGAAAATCGACACTCGCGCCAGCGCCTGCCAAGGAAGACCCGCTTAATCCGATCTGACGCCACGCTTCCGCCACCGGCTCTTGTCATGACAAACAGGACTTTCTAGTGTGCCGCCAGTTTCAAAGGATTTTGCTTCATTATGAACAAGCCGCTTTCCGTCCAAGAGGCCCTGATCTACGTCATGGTCATTGCATCCGCCGTCGACCGGACGATGAACGACCGGGAATTGGGCCGGATCGGCGAGCTGATCCATGCGCTGCCCGTCTTCAAGGGCTTCGATGACGAAAAACTGATCGAAGTTTCGCGCGATTGCGCCAAGCTTCTGGCCGGCAGCGAGGGACTCGACATCGTGCTGGAAACCGTGCGCGATACCTTGCCACCACGGCTTTACGACACCGCCTATGCGCTTGCCGTCGAGGTCGCCTCCGCCGACTTCTCGGTGAAGGCCGAAGAACTGCGCCTCTTGAGCCTATTGCGCGATCGGCTTGATCTCGGCAAGCTCACCTGTGCCGCCATCGAGCGCAGCGCCATCGCCCGCTATCGCAAGGGCTGAAGGGCTCGGTCAGTAGAGCCCGTAGGGGAAATAACGCAGATAGATTTCCTGCAGCCGGCCGTTGCGCGACAGGGTCGCCAGGGCATGGTTGATCGCGGCCGTCAGGTCGGCGTCCTGCTCGCGCAGCATGATGGTCATGCCCTCGCCAAGGAATTGCTGCGAGAGGTAAGGGCCGTCGAACAAGGCGCAGCATTTTTCGGCCGAGGGCGACGACACCCAGAAGGACAATTGCAATCCATCTGCAAAGGCGGCTTCGACCTTGCCGTCCTTGACGGCCGCCAGAAGCGCAGCCTTGTCGTCGAAGGGCACCGGCTTGATCGCCGGAAAGAAGGCCGAGAGCATCGCCTCATGCGTCGTGCCCCTGACCACGCCGACCGAATGGCCCACAAGGGCCGTCGCCGTACGGCCGTCGATCGGCGCCTTGAGATTGCGCACGAACCGGGCGGGCAGCATCAGGAAGGGGCGTGAGAAGGCAAAAGTCTTGCGCAGCTCCGGCGTCACCGCGACGCCGGCGATCACCGCGTCCCCCTGCGACGCCGAAAGCGCGGTCTGCAACTCCTCGAAGGGCAGTGCCTGGATCTGGCATTTATCCGAAATGCCGAGCTCATCGCAGATCTCGCGGGCGAGATCGACATGGAAGCCCGAGAGCTTGCCGTTCTGATCGGCGAAATTGAAGGGCGGGAAGTCGACGGAGGTAAGAAAGCGCAGCCTGACCAGCGTGGAAAGATCCGGTTTCGGCAGGCGTTCGCGCGCATCAAAGAGGACCGGCAAGCCGGACGGCGGCGGCGCTTGCTGCGCGGCAACAGGCATGGCGCAGGAGGCTGCCATCAGCGCTGCGCCCGTCACGGATTTCACAGCGGATATCAACGACGAAAGGCAAACGCGCATAAGGATGATCGGGCCTCCGGTCGGGTGTTCAGCTTGCTGATTTCAAGACCGGTGTAACAGAGTCATGCCGAAGGGGGAATATCGCGCCGTGCCGCAAACGGGAAAGTCCCGGATCGGCATGGCAATATCATCGGATGCAAGGGCAACTTTGCCTAATGATCCGCAATCCGCTTGGGGCGTGGAAGCAATTCGAGTTTTGCGGGGATGCCCTTGCTCTTGTCGCCTTGGCGCTTGTCCCCTCGCCGCCTGATCAGGCGCGCGGGAGAGCCGACATAGATGCCATAGGGCACGGTCTTTCCCTTGACGACGGCATTCGCGCCGATGACACAGCCCTTGGCGATGTGCGAGCCGCCGAGGATCTTCGCTCCGGCGCCGATCCAGACATCGTCCTCGATGACGACGGGCTTCTTGGTCACACCCTGCATGCGGATGAGCTGCGTCGGATCATCGAAATTGTGATCGAACGACACGACCATCGCATGGGCGGCAATCCGCACGTCGCTGCCGATAGTAATCCCACCGCGTCCCAGCAGAATGACGTAGTCATTGAGGGAGGCATGATCGCCGATCGCGATGCTGCCACGCTGTGCGTCGATGACGACGCCATTGCGGATAAAAGCCTTCGTACCGATGCGGACACTGCCATCCTTCCAGATGATCGTCGTGCCGCGCGGCACCTTCGTGCGGCGGGAGATCCGCAGCACGCCGCGCGTGAAGATCGCCTTCAGTCTGTAGAATGACGCAAAGTTGAGCATCTGGTCCGTTCCGGTTAGGGACGACCTTCTGTCATGGTTGTCTGGCACTAACCTGAACAAACAAAGGTTTTATTGGGGCAGCGTCTGACCGTCGCATTCGGCTCTACGTTGCCAAGCGTCTGAAACCAGAAATTTCGCGTCTGTCGTGAACTTGGAGCGGGTGAAGGGAATCGAACCCTCGTATTCAGCTTGGGAAGCTGCTGCTCTACCATTGAGCTACACCCGCCTGATATCCGGAGATGTCCAACAGTTGCCGGCCTCTGTCAAGGCCGGCAGAAGGCCAATCACAGCCGGAAGTGCTTCGACAGCTTCAGACCCTGCGCCTGATAGTTCGAGCCGACGCCCGAGCCGTAAAGGCTGGTGGGCTGTTCCAGCATGTGTTCGTAGACCAGGCGGCCGACAATCTGGCCGTCTTCGAGGATGAAGGGCACTTCGTGGCTGCGCACTTCCAGCACGGCACGACTGCCACGACCGCCGGCTGGCGCATGGCCGAAGCCTGGGTCGAAGAAGCCGGCATAATGGACGCGGAATTCGCCAACCAGGGGATCGAAGGGCGTCATCTCGGCGGCATAATGCGGCGGTACATGCACGGCTTCGCGCGACACGAGGATATAGAACTCGTCGGGATCGAGGATCAGCTCAGTGCGGCCACGGCTATAGAGCGGCTCCCAGAAATCGAAGATATCGTGCTGCGCCTTCTTGTCGACATCGACGACGGCGGTGTGGTGCTTGCCGCGATAGCCGATCAGGCCTTCCTTGTCGCCGGCAAGGTCGATCGACAGCGCGATGCCGCCACCGTTGACGTTCGGCTGCTTGCTGGCAACCAGCGTTTCGCTGGCATGCAGCGCCATCAGTTCCGGCTCGTTCAGCAGCGCCTTGCCGACCCGGAAACGGATCTGCGACAGGCGCGAGCCACGACGAACGACAATCGGGAAGGTGCGCGGGCTGATTTCCAGATAGAGCGGACCGGAATAGCCGGCCGGGATCTTGTCGAACTCCTGCGCCCGGTCGGTGATAACGCGGGTGAAGATATCGAGGCGGCCGGTCGAGCTTTTCGGATTGGCCGACGCCGACATGTCGGCCGGCAGGTCGAGGCGCTCCATCAGCGGCACGATATAGACGCAGCCGGTTTCCAGCACGGCACCTTCGGAAAGATCGATGACATGCAGCTTCAGCCGGTCGAGCTTGTCGGCAACCAGATGCGACGGGCCGGGCATGAAGCTGGCGCGGACGCGGAAGGCATGCGCGCCGAGGCGAAGGTCAAGGCTCGCCGGCTGGATCTGATCGACGTCCAGTTCCCGTTCGCTCGTCAGCCGCCCCGCTTCGAAGAGCGCGGCAATGGCGCGATCAGCCAAAATTCCAGTATTGCGAGCCATCATGCCTCTTCCCCAGCCTATAACCCTGCAAGTGGATTTTCGACTTGCAGGGTTATAGGCCGATTCAAAATGTTACTGCGACCTTTGCGCATCCTGACGGATGCGCGGGCAATAATTTGTCGCGGACAAAACCAAACTCGGGGAATTGACGCAAGCGGTCAACAGCAGTATTGCAACTTATCCCGTGGTGATTTGGCCGGTCGGCTTGCAGCCACGTTAAATAAGTGGCTAAAAAGACCGGGTTGAAACCGGTCTGCAATTGCGGCCGGTTTTTTTGTTTTGAAAGTGGTGATGGCATGAGCAAGACTTGGCGCCCCGCAACCCAACTCGTTCACAGCGGAACGCTCCGCTCGCAATTCGGCGAAACATCCGAAGCGATCTATCTGACCCAGGGCTTTGTCTACGACACATCGGAAGCCGCCGAGGCGCGCTTCAAGGGCGAGACCGACGGTTTCATCTATGCCCGTTACGGCAGCCCGACCAATGACATGTTCGAAAAGCGCATGTGCGCGCTGGAAGGCGCGGAAGATGCTCGCGCCACGGCTTCGGGCATGGCCGCCGTCACCGCCGCCATTCTCTGCCAGCTGAAGGCCGGCGACCATATCGTCGCTGCCCGCGCGCTGTTCGGCTCCTGCCGTTGGGTGGTCGAAACACTGGCGCCGAAATACGGCATCGAGTGCACGCTGGTCGACGGCCGCTTCATCGAGAACTGGGAAAAGGCCATCCGTCCCACAACCAAGGTGTTCTTCCTGGAAAGCCCGACCAACCCGACGCTGGAAGTGGTGGACATTGCCGCCGTTGCCAAGCTCGCCAACCAGATCGGCGCCAAGGTCGTGGTCGACAACGTCTTCGCGACGCCGCTGTTCCAGAAGCCGCTGGAGCTCGGTGCCCATATCGTCGTCTACTCCGCCACCAAGCATATCGACGGCCAGGGCCGCTCGCTCGGCGGCGTCATCCTCTCCGACAAGCAGTGGATCGACGAGAACCTGCAGGATTATTTCCGCCATACCGGACCGGCCATGTCGCCGTTTACCGCCTGGACGCTTCTGAAGGGCATCGAGACGCTGCCGCTGCGGGTCGCACAACAAACGGCGAATGCCGCCAAGATCGCCGATTTCCTCGCCGAACAGGGCAAGGTCGCCAAGGTGATCTATCCCGGCCGCAAGGACCACCCGCAGGCCGATATCATCGCCAAGCAGATGACAGGCGGATCGACGTTGGTGGCCTTCGAATTGAAGGGCGGCAAGGAAGCGGCCTTCAAGCTGCAGAATGCGCTGGAGATCGTGAGAATCTCCAACAATCTCGGCGATAGCAAGAGCCTGATCACCCATCCGGCCACCACCACGCACAAGAACCTCACCGACGAGGCCCGCGCCGAACTCGGCATTTCGCCGGGCACCGTGCGCTTCTCCGCCGGCATCGAGGATGGCGACGATCTGGTCGAGGATTTCGCCCGCGCTCTGGAGCAGGTTTCGGCCTGAGTTTTGTCATCCAACCCGCCCGGATCTCGTCCGGGCGGGGCGGCATGCCTTGGCAACAGGCGTGCCCGATAGCTTCGGCCAAGGCCGATTAGCCCTTGGAACTAGCCTTAGTCCCTGAAAAGTCGTATCATTTACCCGTTATAGGGGTTTTCACCGATCCGTTCCTTGACGGAACAGGTTGTGTATAGGATACCGCTAAATGTCCCGCTTTCGTGGGATCATGGAAAGCGGAGAAGATGCCCTAGACTTAAAATGCTGGAGCGTCCGATGTGCGTTTATTGGAACGCACGGCGTTTCGGAGTAGTGACCAAGGTGTCAGGCATGTATCGCGCTCTAACACGGGATATCGAAGTCGTCGTCGAACCGTTTTATCTGGAGGAGCAATCCGATCCGGATGACGACCGCTATGTCTGGGGTTATCGCATCGTCATTTCCAACCATTCCACCCACAATGTCCGGCTGGTGACCCGCTATTGGCACATCACCGATCAGAACGGGCTGGTCGACGAGGTGACCGGACCTGGCGTCGTCGGCGAGCAGCCGCGGCTTAGCCCCGGCGATACCTACGAATATTCGTCAGGCTGCCCGCTCGACACGCCATCGGGCATGATGTTCGGCCATTATCAGATGGAGACGGATGACGGGGAGCTCTTTCACGTCAAGATCCCCGCCTTCTCGCTGGATACGCCCAATCTGCTGCGGACGCTGAACTGAGCCCGATCAGGCGTCCTTTACCTCGGAAGCTTCAAACCGATAGGTCGTCGAGCAGAACTCGCAGGTGACGGCGATTTCGCCATTCTCCAGGCTTGCTTCGATTTCCTCGGCGGAAAAGCCCTGCAATACGCCCTTCAGCTTGTCGCGCGAACAGGTGCACCGGTCGAAGACTGCCTTCGGCTCGTATACGCGCACGCCGCGCTCATGGAAGAGACGGAACAGCAGACGTTCGGTGCCGACCTGCGGATCGGTCAGCTCGTCGGCATCGATGGTCTCGACCAGTGACCGGGCTTCCTCCCAGGCATCGTCCTCGACGTGATGGCGCGGATTGCTATCGCCGTCGCCGCCGTGAAGATCCGGCTGACGCATGCGCTCCAGCGCTTCCGGAAGGAACTGCGCGATCAGGCCGCCCGCCCGCCAGCGATGGCGCGGCTTGCCCGCCTCGTCGCGGTCAAACAGTTCGGCAGCGCCCAGACGGACGCGGGTCGGGATTTGCTCCGACTGGCGGAAATAGGTCCCAGCGATCTCTTCGAGCGAGGCGCCATCAAGTGGCACGATCCCCTGATAGGGCTGGCTGTAGCGACCTTGATCGATGGTGAAGGCGAGCACGCCCTCGCCGAGCAACTGTTCCGGCTCGGTCTCGCCGGCGGCCACGGCCTTTGCCAGTGCCTCCTCATCGAAACGGGCATAGGCGCGGACATTTTCCGGCGTCGAGAAATCGGCGACCAGAAGATCGACAGGTCCGTCGCCCTTGGTCTGCACGGTGAACTTGCCCTCGAACTTCAGCGAGGTGCCGAGCAATACAGTCAGCACCACGGCCTCGGCCAGCAGCCGGGCAACGGGGGCCGGATAATTGTGCCGGGCAAGAATCCCATCCAGCAGAGGTCCAAGCTGCACGGCGCGGCCGCGCACATCAAGACCATCGACCTGGAAAGGAACGACATGATCATCGCCGGCAAAATCGAATTGACCCAGCGAGGCTGCACTTTCCGCCATTGCTTTACTCCTACTGCGCCCGCGACATTAACGCGGTTCTATATCCTCAGATTGCGCCCAGGCACCAAGCAAGAATCGACTTTTGCGCATGAAGGCGGTTTTCCGCCTCATCGAAAACAACGGATTGCGGACCATCGATCACGTCGTCCGTCACTTCCTCCCCACGATGCGCGGGCAGGCAATGCATGAACAAGGCGTCCTTGCCGGCCTGTGCCATCAAAGCCGCGTTGACCTGATAGGGCTGGAAGACGTTGTGACCGCGGGCCCGGTGTTCCTGATTCATGGAAACCCAGGTATCGGTTACCACGCAATCGACGCCAGCGACCGCACGGTCGGCATCATGCGAGAGCATGATTTCGGCGCCCTCGTTGCGGGCCCAGTTCAAATAGTGATCCTTTGGCTCGGAACCAAGGGGTACGGCCATGTTCATGCGATAGTCGAAGCGTGCGGCCCCCTCGATCAGCGAATGGAGCACGTTGTTGCCGTCGCCGGTCCAGGCGATGGTCTTGCCCTTGATCGGGCCGCGATGCTCCTCGAAGGTCATGATGTCGGCCATGATCTGGCAGGGATGCGTGTCGTCGGTGAGCGCGTTGATGACCGGCACGGTCGCGTGTTCGGCCAGCTCCAGCAAGCGCGAATGCTCGGTCGTGCGGATCATGATCGCGTCGACATAGCGCGACAGCACCTTCGCGGTATCGCCGATCGTCTCGGCGCGGCCGAGCTGCATTTCGGTGCCCGACAGGAACAGCGTCTCGCCGCCGAGCTGGCGCATGCCGACGTCAAAAGAAACGCGGGTGCGGGTGGACGGCTTCTCGAAAATCATCGCCAGCATCTTGCCGGCAAGCGGCTTGTCGGCCGTCCCGGCCTTCAGCGCCCGCTTTCGCACGATGGCATCGTCGATGATGCTGCGCAGATCGGCAGCCGCGACGGCCGAGAGATCGAGAAAGTGTTTCGGAGAAGCCATGTTCCTACCTGTACTCTAGAAAACAACAACGCCCGCGTGGGGCAAAAACGCCCCGACAGCGGGCGCTGGATTTAAGCCGACTTTTTGACGCGAGCAGCGCGCACGGATTCTGCAGCGCGTTCGATGCGGGCAATGCCTTCGCGCGCTTCCTCTGCGGTCACCACCAGTGGCGGCAGCAAACGGATAACGTTGTCGCCAGCCGGCACGCCCAGCATATGCTCCGCGCGGATCGCCTGCAGCAGCTCCGCCTGCGGAATAGCGGCCTTGATGCCCATCATCAGGCCCTCGCCACGAATATCCTCAATGATATCGGGGAAACGATCCTGAAGCGAGGCGAGGCCCTGACGGAACACCAGGGTGATGTCGCGCACATGTTCGAGGAAGCCGTCTGCCAGCACGATATCGAGCACGGCATTGCCGACTGCCATGGCGAGCGGATTGCCGCCATAGGTCGACCCATGCGTGCCAGCCTTCATGCCCGAAGCGGCTTCCGCCGTCGCAAGGCAGGCGCCGAGCGGAAAGCCGCCGCCGATGCCCTTGGCCACTGCCATGATATCAGGCCGGATGCCGGCCCATTCATGGGCGAAGAGCTTGCCGGTACGGCCAACGCCGCACTGGACCTCGTCGAGGATCAGAAGCAGGCCGTGCTCGTCGCAAATCTGGCGCAAGCCGCGCATAAATTCATTGGTCGCCGGGCGGATACCGCCCTCACCCTGCACGGGTTCGATGAGGATGGCGGCCGTCGCATCGGTAATCACGGCGCGCACGGCGTCGAGATCGCCGAAAGGCACCTGATCGAAGCCGGGCGCCTTGGGACCGAAACCTTCGAGATATTTCTCCTGGCCGCCGGCGGCGATCGTCGCGATCGTGCGGCCGTGGAAGGCGCCTTCGAAGGTAATGATATGGAATTTCTCGGGATGACCCTTGGAGAACTGGTAGCGCCGCGCCGTCTTGATCGCGCATTCCAGTGCCTCGGCGCCGGAATTGGTGAAGAACACCTTGTCGGCGAAGGTGGCTTCCGTCAGGCGCTTCGACAGCTTCTCCTGGCCCGGCACCTCATAGAGGTTCGACAGGTGCCAGACCTTGTCGGCCTGTGCCTTCAGCTCCGCAACCAGATGGGGATGCGCATGGCCAAGCGAATTCACCGCAACGCCGGCGGCGAAATCGAGATAACGCTCGCCGGTCTCCGTGAACAGCCATACGCCCTCTCCTCGCTCAAACCGCAGCGGGGCACGCATATAGGTGTCGTAAAGCGGCGCGGTTTCAGCCATGGCCCGTATCTCCTCGATCACAACCTTTAGGGCCAATCGTTTCCTTCAAGTGAAACGGGCCCGGAAAAATCAAAAATGCCGCCTTGCGGCGGCTGGGGCACTATTGATGTTTTGCACCGCAATGTCAACAAAACAGGCAATTTCGCAGGCGCGGCAGAGCGCCTCTCGGCGAGAGGTATGTCTTCAATTGCTAATATTGCAAAAATGCCACGCTTAGACAAGCAAGTTGGGGAAAACCCCGAAATCGATTCCCCAGGATTCATGCGACTCTTGTCACGGAGTCAGCCTCACACTAGGTTGAAACCTAATTACTAGACTGCATGCGGCGGAACTAGTCACCACAATTTTCAAGCGTTTCGGGCCTCGACCCCATCTGAGGCAATGGTGAAGGATTCTGCCATCGGAAACGCGACAGCGGAGACAGGGCATGAATTGGACAGACGAACGCGTCGAAAAGCTGAAGAAGCTGTGGTCCGAGGGTTTGAGCGCGAGCCAGATCGCGGCGCAGCTCGGTGGTGTCAGCCGTAACGCTGTTATCGGCAAGGTGCATCGCTTGAGCCTGCCGGGCCGAGCGAAGGCCGGTGGCACGGCGACAGCCGCCCGAGCGCAGAAGCGCAACACTTCGGCGCCGCGCGCACCGAATTACGCCTCGCGCGTCACGACCCGCACGGTTACCCGTCAGCAGGGCGCGACGATGCTCAAGGAAGAGGTCGAGATCGATACGGTCAACCAGATCGAATATCGTCCGGCCGCCAATGTGGTCGTTCCGATTTCACGCCGCCTCGGCCTGACGGAGCTCACCGAGCGCACCTGCAAGTGGCCGGTCGGCGATCCGCTGAAGGATGATTTCCACTTCTGCGGCAATGACAGCCCGGATGCATCGCCATATTGTGGCTACCATCAGCGTCTGGCCTATCAGCCGGTGCATGAACGGCGCCGGCCGGCGGCTCAACCGCGCGGCTGAAATGCCCGATAGCTGAGACAAAAGAAACGGGCCGAAAGGCCCGTTTTCTGTTTCCGCCGCTATGTTGGATGACTGACCGGTTTCCCGCTCAGGCTTCCATGGAATAACCCGCGCCGCGAACGGTGCGGATGACATCCTGCATATTGGAGAAGTTTAGCGCCTTGCGCAGGCGTCCGACATGGACGTCGACGGTGCGTTCGTCGACATAGATGTCATGTCCCCAGACACCGTCGAGGAGTTGCGACCGCGAGAAGACGCGGCTCGGCGAAGCCATCAGGAATTCCAGCAGGCGGAATTCCGTCGGCCCCAACCGCACTTCGCGGCTCTTGCGGTGAACGCGATGGGTCTCGCGGTCCAATTCGATATCGCCACAGCGCAACACCGTGGAGAGAACCTCCGGACGGGCGCGGCGCAGCATCGCCTTGACGCGAGCCATCAGCTCCGGCGTCGAGAACGGCTTGACGACATAATCGTCCGCGCCGGTGGAAAGGCCGCGCACGCGCTCGCTTTCCTCGCCGCGGGCGGTGAGCATGATGATCGGCAAGCGCTCCGTCTCCGGCCGCATACGCAGCCGGCGGCAGAGTTCGATACCGGACACGCCGGGGAGCATCCAATCGAGGATCAGAAGATCGGGGATGCGTTCCTGGAGGCGAAGCTCGGCTTCATCGCCTCTCAGGATCGTGTCGACCTCGAAGCCTTCCGCCTCGAGATTATAGCGCAGCAGAACGCTGAGCGCTTCCTCGTCTTCTACAACAGCAACTCTCGGAACCATGTGTCTCTGGTCTCCTTCTCTTGGCGTCTTCGTTATTCCGTCACCGCACCGACGGTGTTGGCGGTATCATCTTTCGGGCGCTCGCCTTCGGGCTGGCTGCCGGTCGCCATGTAATAGATCGTCTCGGCGATGTTGGTGGCATGGTCGCCGATGCGCTCGATGTTCTTGGCGCAGAAGAGAAGATGCGTGCAGGTGGTGATGTTGCGCGGATCTTCCATCATGTAGGTCAGCATCTCGCGGAAGAGCGAGGTGTACATCGCGTCGATTTCCTCGTCGCGCTCGCGGATCGACACGGCCTTGTCGGGCGAACGGGTCGTGTAGACGTCGAGCACTTCCTTGAGCTGGCTAAGCGCCAGTTCGGAGAGATGTTCGATGCCGCGGGCAAGCTTCCGCGGAACGCCTGTGCCCTGCACGGCGATGACACGCTTGGCGGTGTTCTTGCCGAGGTCGCCGACACGCTCCAGATCGGAAGCAATGCGGATCGACCCCATGATCTCGCGCAGGTCGGCGGCCATCGGCTGACGACGAGCGATGGTAACGATCGCCTTGTCGCCGACTTCGCGTTCGGCGTGGTCGAGGACGACGTCGTCGGAGATGACCTTTTGCGCAAGAGCAGTGTCGCTTTGGACCAATGCGCGAACGCTGTCGCTGACCATCTGCTCCGCCAAACCGCCCATTTCGGCAATGCGGCGCGTCAGGAACTTCAGGTCTTCGTCATAGGCAGAGAGAATGTGAGTGGAGACCATTTTGCTATCCTCAGTGTGAAACGTGTGAAGGGAGCCGCGCGCGGGATATCATCAACCAAAACGGCCCATGATGTAATCCTGCGTGCGGAAATCGTCGGGATTGGTGAACATCTTATCGGTATCGTTCTCCTCGACCAAATGGCCGAGGTGAAACATTGCGGTGCGTTGCGAGACGCGGGCGGCCTGCTGCATGGAATGCGTCACGATGACGATCGTGAAGTTTTCCCTGATATCGTGAATCAGTTCCTCGACCTTGGCCGTGGCGATGGGATCGAGCGCCGAGCACGGCTCGTCCATGAGTATGACTTCCGGACTGACGGCAACGGCGCGGGCGATGCAGAGACGCTGCTGCTGGCCGCCAGACAGGCTGGTGCCGGCTTCCTGCAGCCGATCCTTCACCTCACCCCAGAGGCCGGCCTTCTGCAGGCTGGTTTCGACGATATGGTCGAGATCGGCCTTGGAGCGATGCAGCCCATGGATACGCGGGCCATAGGCCACGTTCTCGTAGATCGATTTCGGGAAGGGATTGGGCTTCTGGAACACCATGCCGACGCGGGCGCGCAGTTCCACCACATCGATGGCGGTGTCATAGACATCCTGATCGTCGAGCGTGATCTTGCCGGTGACGCGGCAGGTGTCGATCGTGTCGTTCATACGGTTGAGGCAACGCAGGAAGGTGGACTTGCCGCAGCCGGAAGGGCCGATCAGCGCGGTGACCGTATTGGCGCGGATGTTCAGGTCGACGCCGAACAGCGCGCGCTTGTCGCCGTAATAGACCGAGACGTCCTGGCCGATCATCTTGTAGGGGATCGTCATCATCTTCCTGGCCAGCGCCTTCTCGCTTGCGGCTTCCGTCATCATGTTCATTCCGTCTTCTCCCTCTACCAGCGCCGCTCGAAGCGACGACGCAGCAGGATGGCCCCGATGTTCATCGCAACAAGGAAGAAGAGCAGGACGATAATGGCCCCGGAGGTTCGCTCGACAAAGGCGCGCTCGGCTTCGCTGGCCCACATGTAGATCTGCACCGGCAGTGCGGTCGCCGGATCGAGCGGCGACGTCGGATAATTGGCGACGAAGGCGACCATGCCGATCAAGAGCAGCGGCGCGGTTTCGCCCAGCGCATGCGCCAGCCCAAGGATCGTGCCGGTCAGAATGCCTGGCATGGCGAGCGGCAGGACATGGTGGAACACCACCTGCATCCGCGAGGCGCCAAGGCCAAGTGCTGCGCTGCGGATCGACGGCGGCACGGCGCGCAGCGCCGAGCGCGTGGCGATGATGATCATCGGCAGCGTCATCAGGCTGAGCACCAGCCCACCGACCAGCGAGGCCGAACGTGGCAGGCCCATGACATTGATGAACACCGAAAGGCCGAGCAGGCCGTAGACGATCGACGGCACGGCGGCGAGATTGTTGATATTGACCTCGATCAGATCCGTCAGCCGGTTCTTCGGCGCGAATTCCTCGAGATAGATCGAGGCGGCGACGCCGACCGGCAATGCCAGCACCAGCACGGTCAGCATCAGATAGAGCGAGCCGATCAGCGCGACGCCAAGGCCGGCTGCTTCCGGACGGCTGGAATTGCCCGACAGGAACAGGCCGCTGTTGAATGCCTTGTGGAGCGCGCCGCTGGCGGCAAGCTGCTTCATCCAGCCAAGCTGCCGGTCGGAGACCTTGCGGTCCGCCTCATTCGCCGTCAGGTCAATCTGCCCCTTGTTAGCGGAATCAATATTGGCGTCGGCGAGAAAGGTGATCCTCACCGTTTTCCCGATGATGGAGGGATCGGCCATGACCTTGTCGCGCAGCACGATCCGCGCATTGTCCGACACCATCGCCGTCGCCTCGCGAACAAGCGCGCGATTGGCGGGATCGATGCCGAGCGCCTTTGCCAGCGCATCGCGGACAAGAACCGGATAATTGGCCGCGATCAGCACCTTCGGATCACTGGCGCGCTTGCGGGCGGGATCGATCACCTGCTCGGTGAATTCGATCGGCAGCGTGATCGAGGTCTGCACGAAGGCGGTATAGCCATGACGCACCACTGACGAGACCAGGGCGACGAGGAAGACAAGGCCGAAGATAACGGCGGCGATGCCATAGGCACGGAACCGGCGCTCGGCGGCATAACGGCGCTTGATGCCGATATCGCGCCGCGCCGGTGCGCCCGACGTCAGTCCGCGCGGGATCGGTGGCTTTACGGAAGATACGACATCGCTCATTCGTATTGCTCCCTGTAGCGTCGGACGATGTAGAGCGCATAGACGTTGAGGCAGAGCGTCAGGCAGAAGAGCGTGATGCCGAGTGCGAATGCGACCAATGTCTGCGGCGAGGTGAATTCGAGGTCGCCAGTCAACTGGTTGACGATCTTCACGGTGACCGTCGTCATCGGCTCGAAGGGGTTGAACTGCATGCGGGCGGCGACGCCGGCGGCGAGCACGACGATCATCGTCTCGCCGAGCGCGCGGGAAGCGGCCATCAGCAGCGCGCCGACAATGCCCGGAAGTGCTGCCGGGAGCAGGACGCGCTTGACCGTTTCCGATCGCGTCGCACCGAGGCCGAGCGAGCCGTCGCGCAGCGAGCGCGGCACCGCCATGATGATGTCGTCGGAGAGCGAGGACACATAAGGGATCAGCATGACACCCATGACGAAGCCGGCGGTCAGGACACTCTGCGCCTCGATGAAGCTTGCGTAATTGCCTGTCAGCAGGCCGTTGATCTCGGCGGAAAGGTCACGCAGGAAAGGCCCGACGGTCACGAGCGCGAAGAAGCCGTAGACGATGGTCGGAATACCGGCCAGCACTTCAAGCATCGGCTTGGCGAGGGAGCGCACGCGAGCCGAGGCATATTCGGCCATGTAGATGGCGGCGAACAATCCGACGGGAACCGCGACCAACATGGCGACAAGGCTAATGTAGAGCGTGCCGGCCAGGAGCGGAATGAAGCCGAACGTGCCTGACGTTTGCGTGCCGGCGCCAGTGAAACGCGGGTCCCAGACGGTGCCGAAGAAGAATTCGGCGGCGGGAACCATGTTGAAGAAGCGGGCCGCCTCAGACAGCATCGAGGCTGCGATGCCGAGCGTCGTCAGAACGGCGATCGACGAGGCGACGATCAGGCCGCCAAGAATGACCTGCTCCACCCGATTGCGGGCGCGAAAACGCGGCGCGATGGCGCGCAGACCGTAAAGGGCGCAGAGGATGGACAGAATGATAGCCGCGACCGACATGACGACACGGCTCACATGGCGCATGTCGTTATACTTATTGGCGGCGTCGATCATATAGCCCGTCGGCCGGACCGCGAGCGGTATACCCTTCTGCGCCAGCATCAGCTGGAGATCGGCCGATCCGCCGGCGACCGTGGCAAGTTCCTGATTATCGAGCAGGCGCATGCCGTGGGCGATGCTGCGCACCATGCCGTAGCTGAGGTCGAGCTCGGCTTTCGGCAAGGTTTTCACGTCATCGGGAAAGGATTTGACCACGAAATTGTCGATCAGCTGCGGGCTGATGACGAGCCAGGCGCAAATCAGCGCCAGCGCCGGCAAGATTGCCCAGATGGCGGCATAGGCACCGTGATAACCGAGCCGCGAATGCATAGCCGAGGATCTGCCGCCCGACAGCGCAGCCGCTTTCGTCCGCCCCAGCACGAAGGCGGAGGCGCCGATGATCGACAGGCACAGCAGCAGCAGTGACACACTCATTCCCATTCCCTGGCCCATTCCCTGGCCCATTCCCCGGCCCATTCCCCGGCCTATTTCCCGGCCTATTTCCCGGTAAACGCCGGCGCGGGTGACCGCGCCGGCGGGCAGTCCTTATGCGATCACATGATCTTCCCGTCCGCGACGTCCTTGCGGATCTGGTCGCGCTCGGCATCCGGCGCCGGCACCAGACCATATTCGGCCAAGGGGCTGTCGGGTCCGATCATCTGATCGCTGGTGAAGAAGTCGACATATTCCTTCAGGCCCGGAATGACGCCGAGATGCGCCTTCTTGACGTAGAAGAACAGCGGCCGCGACACCGGATAGGTGCCATCGGCGATGGTCTGGCCCGACGGCACGATACCACCAACGGTCGCAACCTTCAGCTTGTCGGCATTGTTCTGATAGAAATAGAGGCCAAAGACGCCGACGCCATGCTTGTTGGCATTGATGCGCGCGAGCGTCTCAGGATAATCGCCGTCGATATCGACCGCGACACCATCCTTGCGGACCGCGATGCACGTCTCGGCCTGCTTGCCGGCATCCGGCACTGCTGCCTTGATGACGTCGAGCGCGCCGGAATCCTTGCAGCCAGCAGCGAGCACTTTCTCCTCGAAGACCTCACGCGTGCCGTGCTTTTCACCCGGAATGTAAGCGGAGATGTCGAAATCCGGCAGGGCCGGATTGATCTCGGACCATTTCTTATAGGGATTGGCGACCAGCTTGCCATTGATGACGACTTTAGCGGCGAGTGCCCTGTAGAGGTCGGTGGGCACGAATTTGATGTCGGGATTGCTCTTGTCGAAGGCG
Source organism: Martinezella rhizogenes (assembly GCF_000799715.1). Classification (GTDB taxonomy): domain Bacteria; phylum Pseudomonadota; class Alphaproteobacteria; order Rhizobiales; family Rhizobiaceae; genus Rhizobium; species Rhizobium rhizogenes_C. The sequence continues at coordinate 425,222 of NZ_JUHG01000014.1, read as the reverse complement.
AAGACGATGCCGTCATAGCCGATCTTGACCTGCTGGATATCGGCAACGCCGGCCGCCTTGCAAGCGTCGAGTTCGCTGCCCTTGATCGGGCGCGAGGAATTGGCGATGTCGATGGTCTCAGGGCCAACGCCCTTGCAGAATTCCTTCAGGCCGGCGCCGGAGCCGCCGGATTCGACAACCGGCGTCTTGTAGTTCGTAAAGGTCTCGCCAAAAGTCTCGGCGACGATCTTGGCATAGGGAAATACCGTGGAGGAACCGGAAATCTGAATCTGATCGCGGGCCGTGGCGGCCCCGGCGAAGGCGACCGAAGCAACCAGCGCGACGATAGACAGTTTCAACGCATTCATGGTGAATCCTCCCTGACGGACTTTGAAGAGCGCGACGGCGAACGGAACGTCCGCCGTTTCAGCATCTCTTTTTTAGCTGTCAAAGCACCGCCCTTTTATGTCAGGCGAGTGAAACAATTATGACAGTGTAATCCCTTGAAATTCATGGGTTATACTGCGCTCAAAATTGTCGGTTCACAGAGGCCTTCAGAAGCGGACGGTAAAGTCCGTTCCTTTTCCGACTTCGGACTTGACGATCAGCCGCGCGCGGTGACGGGTCAGAATATGCTTGACGATGGCAAGCCCGAGACCGGTGCCTTTTTTCGAGCGGCTGTCCTCGACATTGACGCGATAGAAGCGTTCGGTCAGGCGCGGCACATGTTCGGCCGGAATGCCAGGCCCCTTGTCGGAGACGATGACCTCGACGGCCTGGCCCGGCTCGTTCAGGAGCGAAACCTCGACCATCTTACCTTCCTGACCGTATTTGCAGGCGTTCTCGATCAGGTTTTCGAAGACCTGCACCAGCTCGTCGCGATCGCCCAGCACCTCCACCTTGCCGGGCGGCAGATGCAGGTTGATGGTGACGTCAAGATCGCCGGCGAGCGGCAGGAGCGCATCGCGGACATGGCCGAGCAAGGGCACGAGATCGACCTTCTGGTCCGGCGCGAGATGCGATTTCAGCTCGAGCCGCGACAGAGACAGGAGATCATCGACCAGCCGGCTCATGCGCGTCGTCTGATCGAACATGATGCCAAGAAAGCGCTGCTGCGCCTTCGGATCCGCCTTGGCAGGCCCCTGGATGGTCTCGATGAAACCGCGAAGCGAGGCGAGCGGCGTGCGCAGCTCATGACTGGCATTGGCGACGAAGTCGGAGCGCATGCGGTCGATATGACGGAGCTCCGAAATATCGCGGAAGGACAGCACGAAGAGCGTACCCGGCTCGACCGCGGTTTCCCGAAGATCGATCGGCGCGATGCGGACGACATAGACGCGTTCGGATGGCAGCCGCTCGGAATGTTCGATCTGGTTCGGCGCGTTGGTGGTGATCGTCTCGCGTATCATATCGAGCACGCCGGGAGAGCGCAGCTTGGCGGAGATATGGGCATTGAGCGGAAAGGCGCCGAACGCCTTTTCGGCGGCGGGGTTCTGCGCCACGACGGATGCCTCGCGGTCGACGATCAGCGCCGGCATGTCGAGCGCGGCAAGGCCGGCGGAGACGGTGCGCAGCAAAGCATCCGGATCGGTCGGCGCTGGCACGGCGGGCGATGGTGGTTCAACCTTTTCGACCAGGGGCGAACGGGTCAGCGCCACGATCACGGCAACCATCCAGATCCAGAAGACGACGGCGGTGTTGATGCCCTCGATGAGCGCCAGGACGGCGATCAGCGTCGCCAGAATCAGGATGGCGGCCTCCTGCCGCAACCGTGCCCCCAGCTTCCTGATGAATGCCCATTCGTCTTGCAAGCGCACCCATCCCTTCGTCTGCCATCGCGAAATCCAAGACTCCTCGTCTTAGTGGGGATTCATGACAGAAGTTTACGGCTCTATCCACAGAAGCCTTCAGCTTACGATAATAAATGTAGCCGGCGAAGTAGGGTATCGGCAAATGGCTTGAAAATGCTGGACAAATGCCCCACCTTGCCCGTGAGGCTTTTTTTGCCGTACCGGCAAACATGGCTCAGATGTCGCCAATCGCGGAGGAGCGGAGCGCATGGCAGAGGAAGTGGAAAGCCGCGCGGTGGAATTGGACATCCACGGCAAGACGCGCATTTTCGATGTCGATGACCCCATCCTGCCGGCCTGGGTCGACGACGAGGCGCTCGCCTCCGGCGGCTATCCCTACAAGAAGAAGCTGAAGGACGAAGACTATCTGGAAGAGCTGGAAAAGCTGCAGATAGAGCTCATCAAGGTGCAATTCTGGCTACAGGCGACCGGCAAGCGGGTGATGGCGCTGTTCGAGGGGCGTGACGCCGCCGGCAAGGGCGGCTCGATCGCGGCGACCTCGGCGCATATGAACCCTCGTCTCGCGCGTGTCGTGGCGCTGACCAAGCCGACCGACCGCGAGGCGGGGCAATGGTATTTCCAGCGCTACGTCGCGCAATTTCCGACGGCCGGCGAGTTCGTCCTCTTCGACCGCTCCTGGTACAACCGCGCCGGCGTCGAGCCGGTCATGGGCTTCTGTACGCCGAAGCAATACGAGCAATTCCTGAAGCAGGCACCGCGAATGGAGAGGCTGATCGTCCAGGACGGCATCCTGTTCTTCAAATTCTATCTCGATATCGGCCGAGAAATGCAGATCAAGCGCTTTCATGATCGGCGTCACGATCCGCGCGCGGTCTGGAAGCTTTCCTCCATGGACATCGCGGCTCTGACGAAATGGAAAGACTACAGCGAAAAGCGCGACCGCATGCTGAAGGACACGCATACGGATTATGCGCCCTGGACGGTGATCCGCGCCAACGACAAGCGCCGCGCCCGCCTCAACCTCATCCGCCATCTGCTCTTGACGCTCGACTATGACGGCAAGGACCTAAAGGCGATCGGCGAGATCGACGGCAAGATCCTCGGCTCCGGCCCGCAGATCCTCAAATAAAGGATCTGCGCCTTTTGTGCTGACCTTATTGCCCGGGAAGAACGCGGATTGCGTAGACGTTGACGCCGCGCCCCTTGCCGTCAAGATCGCTGTTGATAATCAGACGGCCTGATGCCGTGGGCGACAGCGACCGATCGTAGCGAACCTGGAACAGGGCGTCGGTCTTCTGCCGGGTGACGTTGAAGCGATGACGTCCGCAGGTGCCGAGCGAGCCGAAATTGCATTCCACCGTAATCTGCGTCGGCGTGTCCGACGTCGATTGCAGCGTGAGCGCGACGGTCGACGACTTGCCGGCCAATTGCTGCAGCACGCTGGCCGGCACCTCGACGGCGACGTTACCGTCCTGACCGTCGCTCGCGGAGGTCAGCCGCACCGCCGGACCTTCGTTTTCCGAGACGTTCTCGGCCTTGGCCTGCGCGCCGCTGACGACTTTCGCGGCGTCGGTCGGCTTCAGGATCTCGATCCACTCCTCGGAGAAGCTGTTCTGCGGATCGATGACCGCCAGGCCCGGATTGACGGGGCCGCTATTGTCATCATCGCTGGACGCGTCCTCGTCACTGCCGCTGCCGTCGAAATCCTGGGAATCGACATGCGCCGGGGGGTTGGGGACGCTGGTATCGCGCTGCGCCGCCGTCATGAACACGCCCGAGGTCTTGACCCACCAGGCGCCGACGCCAAGGCAGGCGAGCAGGATGCAGAAGACCAGCAGGCGCGAGAAGAACTTGCGCGGCTTGCGGCGAACGGCGGCGCGCTCCGGCTTGAAATTCATCGACCGTGTCGCCACCGGCGCGGACGTGGCCTGCCGCACATCGCTGTCGGCGCCGAGATGATCGGCCGGACCGGCGTGCATATCGCCGAAATCGCCTTCCGGCGCGCGGGGTTCAGAGGCAACGGGGGCCGGTGCGGCAACCGGATGGTGGTCGCGCGTCTCGCCACGCACGCTCATCGCAGGCTCCTGCTGCACCGGCTGCTGCTGGGCTTGCTGCGGCGACGTCACTGAGGGGATGTGGGATGCTTCCGGCTCGACAGCTGCTGGCGTCTGCGGCGGATGGGCGCGCTCCTCGCTCTCGATCGCCCGGATCGTCTCTTCCAGGCGCTGGCGCTGGGCCGAGACGATCGTGATGTCGGTAATGTCCTGCTTGCGAAGCCCGGCTTCCAGTGCCTGTCGCGCCGACTGATAGACACGGGCCCGAATTTCCGGATTGGCGCGATCGGATCGCTCCAAGGCGTTTCTGATAGCCGTTTCTAGTCCGCTCACATCCGGTCCTTTACTCTCACTCGCGATACGCCCGCATACTCTACTGGCAAGATGACCATTTTCTTTACCATTGGCTAACCAAATTCGGTAACGCCCCGCCTGACAATGTGCAAGTCTCCGCAAATCACCCGCGGACACTCCGGCGGGGATAAACGGCAAAGACGACACAAATGGGGTGGGACAGTCGGCAGCTTGAGGAAGCTCCGATCGCGAAAACGAGCGGCCGTTATTGCCTACAAGCAAGCCACGCTTCGCCCCATCTTCCCCTCCAAACAGACATCTGTTATCTGTTTGACGTTTTCGTAAACGTCAAAGATGGATGATGTTCATGGCTCTTCCCGCAATCCTGACCGAGCGCCTGCGGCTGCCGGTCGTGGCTTCACCCCTCTTCATCATCTCGCATCCAGCGCTGACCCTGGCGCAGTGCAAGGCCGGCGTCGTCGGCGCGTTTCCGGCACTGAATGCCCGGCCGGAAAGCCAGCTCGACGAGTGGCTCGCCATGATCACCGAGGATCTCGCTGCCCATGACGCCGCCCATCCGGAGCGGCCATCCGCGCCTTTCGCGGTCAACCAGATCGTCCATACGTCGAACAAGCGGCTGGAGCACGACCTGATGCTCTGCGTGAAATACAAGGTGCCGATCGTCATCTCCTCGCTTGGCGCGGTGCCGGAGGTCAATGCAGCCGTGCATTCCTATGGCGGCATCGTGCTGCATGACATCATCAACAACCGCCATGCCAATTCGGCGATCCGTAAGGGCGCGGATGGGCTGATCGCCGTGGCGACGGGCGCCGGCGGCCATGCCGGCCAGCTCTCGCCCTTCGCGCTCGTGCAGGAAATCCGCAAATGGTTCGACGGACCGCTGCTACTCGCCGGCGCCATCGCCAATGGCGGCGCGATCCTGGCGGCCCAGGCGATGGGCGCGGACATGGCCTATATCGGCTCGCCCTTCATCGCCACTCAGGAGGCACGCGCGGCAGACGCCTACAAGCAGGCGATCGTCGAAGGGGCCGCCGCTGACATCGTCTATTCCAACTTCTTCACCGGCATACACGGCAACTACCTCAAGCCCTCGATCCTCGCCGCCGGCATGGACCCGGACAATCTGCCCGAGGCCGATCCCTCGAAAATGGATTTCGAAACGGCGACCACGGGCGCCAAGGCCTGGAAGGATATCTGGGGCTCCGGCCAGGGCATCGGCGCCGTCAAGGCCGTCGAACCGGTGGCAACACTCGTCGACCGGCTGGAGACCGAATACCGCCAGGCACGCGCCCGGCTGGCGCTCTGATACCATCACAAAAGCGGCCGGCTTTTCACGGGCCGGCCGCTTTTTTGCCAATTGGCGATTTGAACGCTTGAAATCTGATCGCATTGACTGTATCAGCGCCATGCAAATCGCGGGGCCGAACCGAACGCCCCTTGAATGCCGCTTTAGCTCAGGTGGTAGAGCACATCATTCGTAATGATGGGGTCGCAGGTTCGAGTCCTGCAAGCGGCACCATTTTTTCCAATAGCACCTTCCACCAATTCACCGGATTGATAGCTTTTCATGAGACGTTGCCAGGCCTAACTCGTCTGGTTCAATCGCTCTGGTATGCTCTTGAGACATACGAACTCTGTCTTGTGTCCTAGGCGGAGAACCCTCGTACTCCGCCAATCAGACCGCTCCTATTTGACCACTTTAATAGTGAGCACCGTGTCTTCAACCCGGCCGTTCGCATAGGACACACGTGCGACCATCCTGTCTTGGCCAATATACCCTTTATCCGATGTATAATATCCCACCGCACCGAGCACCTTAACCGTTCTGCACTTTCTGTAATCACCGGCGGCGCTAGTGGGGAACAGATCCTCATGGACAACTACAAACTTGCCATGCTTGGGACCTTCAAGGGCACGGATGTTAGGCATACTGTCCATCGTGCAATTAGGCTTAATCAGCCAAGCGGTTCCTTGTTGAGTCCGCTCGCCACTCACGGCGATTTTGCTAAATTCGAATCGCTTTACTCCATCGGGAGACATAGTAACGCAGCTCGACAAGGAAGTGACGGCAACAACAGCAGCCGCAATCTGCCCAGTATATTTCATGATGAAAATCCCCACTTAGATTTGGTTTGAAAAACGAATTGGTATCTTGCACGTCAATTTACTGGCGCACCCCGCCGAGTAAGATTTTACGCCTCATTTCTTCCCTCTCAAATAATTGGCAGACACACACCTCGCGCCAGAATGGGAAATTGCGTTTCTGCAAAAATGAAGTCAAGCGTTCCACATTTGCCGATTTGTGATACTCCTCAAGCCCGCCGCTGAATCGGCCCCACCTTGCATTCCTCACGCCAGCATCACCCAATTCATCCAAGGGAAACACCATGATCCACGTTCTCGCCATCCTCACCGCCAAGCCCGGCAAGCGTGCCGAAGTGCTGGAAGCCTTTCAGGCGAATGTTCCGGCGGTGCATGCCGAAGACGGCTGCATCGAGTATACCGCCGTGGTGGATGTCGAGGGTGCCGATCCGGCTTTTGGGCCGGACACCTTTGTCGTCGTTGAAAAATGGGAAAGCCTGGCGGCGCTGAAGGCGCATGCAGCGGCAGCGCATATGGCCGCCTATGGGGAGAAGGTGAAGGACCTGATGGCCGCACGCGCGGTGCATGTGCTGAACCCGGCCTGATCGCCGATCTCAGCGCACCTCAACGGCGCCCTCCGGCGCCGTTTTTCATATCATCCTTCCCGCTCGCTGCGCCGGCGATCCGCCCGCGCAATCAATCCCACGGGTCGTAATAGCGATCGCGCCAATAGTGGCGATGCCAACGACGGTATTCCCAGTCATCGCCGCGCCAATAGCGGTCGCGGTAATAATAGCGATGACCGTAGCTCGGGCCGACATAGACGCCGAAGAAGCCGGGCGCGATCATCACGCTGGGGCCGTGGCGCTGATGCCAGTGATGATAATGGCGGCGATGCGCGTCGGCATTGGTCACCGGCAGAGCGAGGATACCCAGCGCCAGCAGCGCCGTTGCGATAATCCTCATGACACGTCTCCTTAAACACAATCCGCCAGACCGGCGACACCGCGCCGGCCCGAGGATTGCATCATTTCCCGCATTCACGCGGGCAAAAGAATAACGTTTGAGGAGACGGCATGGTTCCAGATCGCAGGTAGGTCAGCCGGATGGCGATGCCATTCAAAGAACATGAGGCAGGCTTCATTCCGCCACCAGTTCCCGCACCGCTTGCCGGATCAGCCGGCAGGCATCGACCGAGGCTTTTCGGCCGTTATGGGCGAGATAATAGGACAGCGGCAGAACCTCATCCGGATCGACGATGCGGACCTTGTCGGCGATCGGCATGGCGCTGACGCGGCCGAGAAATGAGACGTAGCCGTGATTGGCGACGAGGTCGACGATGACGGGCAGCGAGTCGGCCGAGGTAATGTCGCGGCCGCGAAACCGACGGCGGTCGCCGCTGTCATAGCCGAAGGCCATGGCCGCGTTGCCGATGCCGGTGCGTGGGCTCGGCACGCAGAGCGGATGATTGTCCACCAATGCCGCCACTGTCTGCTCTTTGCTATCGGGCGGCGCGATCGCCACCATGTCGGTCGCCAGCAGTTCCATGTGATCGAAAGCGTCGAGGCCGAAGACGGAATCGACGATGGCGACATCGATACGGCCGGATCTCAGCGCCTCGCGCAGGTCGTCAGCGGTCATCAGCATCAAGGACAGCATGTTGCGATTGCCGCTGCTGTTCCAGCGCGCCACCAGGCTGGCAAGCGAGCGAGCCACCCAGCTTTCCGAGCCGGTCGGGATGATCGAGCCGATACGCACGGCGCGGGCCACCCGCTGGAACCGCTCGTCCGAGGTCGCCTTCATCTCGTCCCAGGCCTCGGCAATGCCAGCGAGAATGGCATGGATCTCGCGGCCCGCCTCCGTCAGCATCGAGCCCTGCGCCTGCCGCTCGAACAGACGGCAGCCGAACAGATCCTCCAGATTGGCGATCTGTAGCGAAAGCTGCGGCTGACCGAGGCGCAGGCGGCGGGCGGCGCGATTGATGCTGCCCTGATCGGCGACCTCGAGGAAACGCTCGATGGTGGCAATCTTCAACGGCAGGCGGGCGGCCCATTGGGCATAGTCCTCCGGTGCCGGCGGCTCCTTCGTCAGGGCTGACAGCGCCCGCATGCCGGCGAGAATCGGCTGCAGCCCCTTCTTCACCTTCGCGCTGGCGAGCAAGGTGGCAAGCTCTCCGGAGGCGCGCTCGACGAGCTTCATCGCCAGATCCGTCTCCAGCCGCCTGAGCGCCCCAGATACGGTCGAGGCCGACAGCGACAGTCGGCGGGCCGTCTCCCGGACCGAGCCGATCGAGAAGACCGTATCGGCGATGAACAATGCCCCGAGATACAAGCCCACGCTCCTTTCAGAACGGCCCACGCGGCCGGCCAAGATGGCGCGACGATATGATGTGTTCTTAAAAAAAGATATCCCAAAGCCATGGGGTAGCGGCTATCGTTGGCGAGTCGTCCAACCGGTCCCACAATCAAAAGGAGATCGGAACAGCGTCAAACGGGTAAGGGGAACAAAAACAAACGCGCTTACCCCCGAAAAAAGAAATCAATTTTCGCGCTTATGCCGGGCACCCTCGTCATAATCGCGCCGCGACTGCAGGTGGAGGACTGGCGTAGCATCGATTTTTCGACGGCGAGCGCTATTTCCCGAACGCAGATAGGACTTCGCCCGCGGTTCTTCGGCCCGCGGCTACAGATTGCGTGTCCGAGACCGGCCCTGAGACCGAGCGGATGCGCGACATAATGATTCAACGGGGTACAAAGGGAAACATCATGTTCAAGAAGCTCGCACTCGCCGCCACGCTCGCGGCACTCCTTGCCAGCGGCGCCAGCGCCGCCGACGTCGTGGTCTCGTCGAAGATCGACACGGAAGGCACGCTGCTCGGCAACATCATCCTGGCCGCGCTCAATGCCAATGGCATCAAGGCACAGGACCGCATCGCGCTCGGCACCACGCCGGTCGTGCGCAAGGCGATCACCGCCGGCGAGATCGACATCTATGCCGAATATACCGGCAATGCCGGCTTCTTCTTCAACAAGGCCGACGATGCGGCCTGGAAGAACCTGCAGCAGGGCTATGATCTGGCAAAGAAGCTCGACTATGACGCCAACAAGATCGTCTGGCTGACGCCGTCACCCGCCAACAACACCTGGGCGATTGCCGTTCGCAACGATGTTGCCGGCCCGGCCAAGCTCAAGACCATGTCCGATTTCGGCAAGTGGGTTGCCGGCGGCGGTCCCGCGAAGATTGCGGCTTCCTCAGAGTTCGTCAACTCGCCGGCGGCACTGCCAGCCTTCCAGACAACCTACAGCTTCCAACTGAAGCCCGACCAGGAAATCGTGCTCTCCGGCGGCGACACGGCGGCGACGATCAAGGCGGCTGCCGACCAGACCAACGGCGTCAACACCGCCATGGTCTACGGCACCGACGGCGCGATCGAGGCGGCTGAACTGACGGTTCTCGAAGACGACAAGAGCGTGCAGCCGGTCTACGCGCCGACCCCGATCGTCCGCGAAGCCGTGTTGAAGGCCAATCCGAAGATAGAGGAGGTTCTCGCCCCGATCTTCAAGGGCCTGACCGCCGACGTGCTGCGCAAGCTCAACGGCCGTATCCAGGTCGATGGCGAGCCGGCCAAGGCCGTCGCCGAATCCTACCTCAAGGACAATGGCTTCCTGAAGTAGGAGCTTACGGAGACTACCCAGGCGGCTCCGCTTTGATAGAGTGGAGCCGCAGGGATATTGGATGGGCATGATCTTGTCCAAAAACCGCTTCACACTTTTTGGGATCATGCCCCCGACGGAGCTTGCCTGATGGAAGATGCGCTCGCGGCCCGCAGGGTGGACCGTCTCGGAGTGGTGCTGGTGGCCGGTGGCGCGCTGGCCGTGACCCTGATGCCGTTCATCATCGTCAAGGCAAACCGCATCGCAGCCGGCAAGCCGCAAATGCTGATACAGCTCCTCCCCCAGCCGAGCGCACTGGCGCTTCTGGCCCTTCTCGTCGCCACCGCCCTTGCCGCCCTCTTCCTGCGCAGCCAGCTTGCTCGTCTTGGGATCGCCACGCTCACCATCGCCTTCCTCATCGTCACGCTCGGCCTCGTCTCGACGACGGCGACGCCCGCCGGCAGCACCGTGGCTCGCATCACGCCGGGTGGCGCCTTCTGGGTGCTGCTCGCTGTCATCGGCCTGGTGATCTCGGATGCGCTGGTGAAGCTGCGGCTATCACCATGGCTCAGGGTCGCGTCGCTTGTCCTTTATGCGGTGCTCCTTGGCATCGTCTTCAAATCCGAACTGCTCAACAATCTTTCGATCATGAAGGAATACGCCAACAATGCCGACAAGTTCTGGAGCGAAGCGCTCGGCCATGTCTTCCTGTCTCTCGGCTCCGTCGCCATCGCCATCCTGCTCGCCGTGCCGCTCGGTATTTTCTGCTATTGGCAGCCGAGGCTTCGCACCGTCGTACTGCGAGCCCTAAGCCTCGTGCAGACCATTCCGAGCCTGGCGCTGTTCGGCATTTTGATGCTGCCGCTTGGCTATATCGCCGCCAACGTCCCCTTTGCCGCAGCGATCGGTGTCAGAGGCATCGGCACCGCACCGGCGCTGGTGGCGCTGGTGATCTATTCGCTGCTGCCGATCGTCGCCAATACGGTGGTCGGCCTTGCCGGCGTCGATCCCTCCGTGCGCGACGCCGCCACCGGCATGGGGCTGACACGTCGACAGATCCTCACCCGTATCGACCTGCCGCTTGCCTTTCCGGTGATCCTCACCGGCATCCGCATCGTGCTGGTGCAGGCGATCGGCCTCGTCACCGTTGCGGCGCTGATCGGTGGTGGTGGTTTCGGCATCTTCATCTTCCAGGGCATCGGCCAGACGGCCAATGACCTCGTGCTGCTCGGCGCCGTGCCGACGGTCTTTCTCGCCTTCTCATCGGCCGTCATCCTCGATGCGGTCATCGATAGCATCCGGGGACAACGCGCATGACCGCCATGATCGAGCTTAAGGGCGTGACCAAGCGCTACGGCAACACCACCGTGGTCGACAATGTCAGCATGAGCATGGAAAAGGGCACGATTACCGTTATCGTCGGCACCTCCGGCTCCGGCAAATCGACGCTGATGCGGATGATCAACCGGCTGGTGCCGATCTCGGAGGGACATATTTCCGTCGGCGGCCGGGATGTGATGGACGTGCCGGCAACCGAGCTTCGACGCCGCATCGGCTATGCCATCCAGGGCCACGGCCTGTTTCCGCACCGCACGGTGGCGCAGAATATCGCCACCGTTCCCGAATTGCTCGATTGGGACAGGGCGCGCATCAACCGGCGCGTCGAGGAGCTGCTCAATCTCTTCCATCTCGACCCCGGCACGTTCGCCACCAAATATCCGAGCCAGCTCTCCGGCGGCCAGCAACAGCGCGTCGGCGTCGCCCGCGCGCTTGCCGCCGAACCGGAACTGCTCTTGATGGACGAACCTTTCGGCGCGCTCGATCCGGTCATCCGGGGCAAGGCGCAGGACGATCTGCTGGCGATCCAGAAGCAGTTCGGCACGACCGTCATCCTCGTCACCCACGACATGGACGAGGCTTTTCATCTCGGCGACCAAATCGCCGTCATGAGCGAAGGCAAGCTGCTGCAATGTTCGGAACCGGAGAAGATCCTGACCGAGCCAGCCGACCCTTTTGTCCAGCAACTGACGGGTACTTCCGACCGGGCACTGAAGCTGATGTCGCTGCTGCCGCTGAAGGGAAGCATGCAGCCGCCACGGCCGGGCCTCGGCCATAGCCTGCCGCAAACCCTCAACCTGCGCGACGCGCTGGCCGAGATGATCTGGCAGGGTGCCGACGAGGCGGCGGTCGAGGACGACAGCAAGGTGCCGGTCGGCTCGATCTCCATGCAGCATCTGATCGAGCTGGGCCGCAAAGCATGAGGTTCCTCGCCGCCAATCTCTTCCGGCTGTTGGCGCTGGCGCTTCTTTTGGTGCTGCTGTTCCGGCCGGAATGGCTGATCCCGATCCTGGCGCCGCTCACCAAATTCGGCGCGTCGCCGATTTATACGCAGAACAGCCTGCCGGCCCTCGCCCTCAGCCATATGGAGCTGATCCTCACCTCGATCGCCGCCAGCGGCATCCTTGCCGTGCTCGGCGGCATCTTCGTCACCCGCAAGAGCGGCGCCGATTTCCTGCCACTGTCGCGGGCGATCGCCAATGCCGGCCAGACCTTTCCGCCGGTCGCTGTGCTGGCGCTCGCCATCTCCACCACCGGCTTCGGCGCGGTGCCGACGCTGATCGCGCTTTTTCTCTACGCGCTGCTGCCGATCTTCGAAAATACCGTCGCCGGGCTGCAACAGGTGCCGGCGACGGTGCTCGACGCCGCCGACGGCATGGGCATGAACGGTTGGCAGCGGCTGTTCCGCGTCGAGCTGCCGCTCGCTTTGCCGCTGATCATCGAGGGATTGAAGATTGCCACGGTCATCAACATCGGCACGGCAACGATCGGCTCGACGGTCGCCGCCAAGGGGTTGGGCGAAGTCATCATCGCCGGCCTGATCAACGACAACACCGCCTTCATCCTGCAAGGCGGCCTGATCGTCGGCCTGATGGCGGTACTGATCTATGACGGCATGGAACTGATCGAGCATAGCGTGACGCGGAAGATCGGCGTGCGGGAGCAGTAAGGGCAATGCAATTGCCACTTCGCACGGCGGCTGACGATGCCGAAGGCCTTGTTAACCGCCTTCCCCTGAACTTAACGGCGCTCCGGGTAGATAAAGCGAGATCGGCCTGATTTCATAGACGGCGGTCGGATTGACGCGGCGCAAGTCGCGCGCCGCCGCGACCGCGGCATCGAGCGTTGGAAAATCCACCACGTAGAATCCGAGCAACTGCTCTTTGGTTTCCGCGAACGGACCGTCGATGACCAGCCCCGCCCCCTTCCCTCGCAAGGTGACGGCGCCATGGGTGGGACCGAGGCGTGCCGCCGGGCCGAGCGACTTTTCCGCCACCAGACGGTCATTGATCTCCAGCAGCTCGGTCATGAGCGCTGCATCCTCCTCCTTGCTCCAGGATTCGACAATGCCCTCTTCATGATAGGCCAGGATTGCGTAGTACATGGATTTCCTCCCCAGGAACTTTCGTCGGCGCCCGCCGGGCTGGTTGCCAAGACACCCGGAAGTCTACCCAGATGGATCGAAATTCAGAAGCCCTGAAGTTACTTTTCGAATGTCGATATACGATGTACACGCCGCTTGCCTTGGCCGACAGCGGATGGCATTGGCTTCGGCGCGATGTTCAGACGATCCATGGAGGTGCCGATGGCTAAGATGATTCATTCGATGATCCGTGTTCTCGAGGAGGCACGCTCTGTCGATTTCTACGGCAAGGCCTTTGGGCTCGAGATCGCCGACCGCGTAGCATTCCCCACCTTCACGCTGATCTATATGAGCAATGCCGAGATCGGCTTCGAGCTGGAGCTGACGGTCAATCAAGGCCGGGTCGAACCCTATGCGCTCGGCGAAGGCTATGGCCATCTCGCCATTTCCGTCGACGAGCTGCGAGACGAACATGTCCGGTTTTCCTTGCTTGGGCTGAATCCCGGCAAGATCACCGAACTCAATCGCGATGGAAAACTCTTCGGCCTGTTCTTCTTCGTCACCGATCCCGATGGTTACAAGATCGAAGTGGTGCAAAGGCACGGGCGATTTCAATAGGCCCAGACATACCAAAAACCCCGCGCAAGCAGGGCCTGTCCGGGTTAACTATCTCGATGCCTACATCCAGTAGGGTGGCACGCCGAAATAGTCGTGGCTCTTATGGCCATTGTCCTTCTGGACGCCAGTATCGTCCTTGCCCAGGAAACGGCAGGCTTTTTCGACGTCTCTCTTCGTCATGTTGATGCGATAGCCGTCAATGCGGGCGTCAAAGCGCAGCTTTTCCCACGGCACCCGATAGTGTTCCTGGCCGATGCCGAAGAAGCCGCCGAAGCTCAGGATGATAAAGGCGATGCGTCCATCGCTCTTTTCCAGCATCAGGCGCTCGATATGACCGATCTGCCTGCCATCCGAACCGAACACCTTGGACCCCTCGACCCGGTCACAGGCGACCAGCATCGACATATCCTTGACATAGAGGTCACGGCTCATGGTATCGGCACTCTCTTTATGCATGTGCGCACCTCCCTTTGGATACGCGTAACATAGGTTGGAGCGTCCGATCACCGCCGTTTTCTGAAGGCTGCACGATGCTCCGATGGGTTCTCGCCCACGACGCATTAACGCGCTCTTCCGGCAAAAGTTCCAGTCCTTTTTTCAAAATTGTCAAAAAAGGATTAACGTCTCGCGATTGTTGACGTTTACGTCAAAGTTAGTATAACTTTTCTCATAGCTCTCAGCCGTGGGGTGAGAGGAAAGGCTGTGACGGTGCGAAAAGCGGGAGACTTTTCAACCGGACAGTGACACGCTAGAAAGCCGCCGTTTGCCGACGGTGGGGCGTTGGATGCGTCAGGGAGGAAGTACGCATGAATTCAGTTTCCGCTCCTTCGGATGGACCGGTGGTCAACAAGATCTGGCTCGCCTCCTATCCCGACATAGTGCCGGCCGACTTGCCGCCACTGGAGCATGCATCGCTCGCCGAGCTTCTGGAGGAAAGCTGCGCGCGCTATGCCGACCGCCCCGCTTTCACCAGCATGGGCAAGTCGATCACCTATCGCGATCTCGACATCCAAACGCGCAAGATCGGCGCCTGGCTGCAGAGCCTTGGCCTGCAAAAAGGTGATCGCGTCGCCGTCATGATGCCGAACGTGCTGCAGAACCCGATCGCCGTCTACGGCATTCTCCGCGCCGGCTTCGTCGTCGTCAACGTCAATCCGCTCTACACGCCGCGCGAGCTCGAACACCAGTTGCGCGATTGCGGCGCCAAGGCGATCTTCGTGCTGGAAAACTTCGCGCATACGGTCGAGCAGGTGCTCACGCATACCGATGTGCGCCACGTCGTCGTCACCGCCCTCGGCGACATGCTCGGCGTCAAGGGCCATATCGTCAATCTCATCGTGCGCAAGGTAAAGAAGCTGGTTCCGGCCTGGTCCATCCCCGGCCATCATAGCTTTGCAACAGTCCTTGCAGCGGGTGCACGACTGTCGCTGAAACCGGCCGAACTCACCAGCAGTGACATCGCCTTCCTGCAATATACCGGCGGCACGACCGGCGTGGCCAAGGGCGCGATCCTGACACACGCCAACCTGCTCGCCAACCAACTGCAATTGCAGCTCTGGCTGGCATCCGCCTACATCGTTAAGAAGCGGCCCGAGGCGCTGAACTTCGTCTGCGCGCTGCCGCTCTATCACATCTTCGCGCTGACGGTGAATTCGCTGATGGGCGTGTCGCTCGGCTCGCATAATGTGCTGATTGCCAACCCGCGCGACATTCCGGCCTTCATCAAGGAGCTCGGCAAATACAAGTTCGACATGTTCCCCGGCCTCAACACGCTGTTCAACGCGCTGATGAACAATCCGGAATTCGCCAAGCTCGACCTGTCGCAGACCAGCACGCTGGCGGGCGGCATGGCGGTACAGCGCCCCGTGGCCGAACGCTGGCAGAAGATGACCGGCGCCTGGATCACCGAGGGCTACGGCCTTTCCGAGACATCGCCGGTCGCCAGCGCCAACCGCTTCGACAGCTCGGACTTCACCGGCACGATCGGCCTGCCGCTCAGCGGCACCGATTTCGACATTCGCGACGAGAACGGCAATTCCCTGCCGCTCGGCGAGGTCGGCGAAATCTGCATCCGCGGGCCGCAGGTCATGGCCGGCTATTGGAAGCAGCCGGCTGAAACCGCCAGGGTGATGACGCCGGATGGCTTTTTCCGCAGCGGCGACATGGGCTTCATGGACGAACGCGGCTATACCAAGATCGTCGACCGCAAGAAGGACATGATCCTGGTCTCGGGCTTCAACGTCTATCCGAACGAGATCGAGGAAGTCGCGGCCATGCATCCGGGCATTCTGGAAGCGGCCGCGATCGGCGTGCCGGACGAGCATTCCGGCGAGGCCGTCAAGCTCTTCGTTGTCAAGAAGGACCCGGCTCTGACCGAGGCCGACGTCAAGGCGCATTGCATCGCAAACCTCACCAACTACAAGCGGCCGCGCTTCATCGAATTCCGCACCGAACTACCGAAATCGAATGTCGGCAAGATCCTGCGCAAGGAATTGCGCGGCTGACATAATTTCATGTCATTCGGAAAGCCGCTCGCCTTCATCCGCGAGCGGCTTTTTTCGTTTTGCCGGATAGGTGAACTTGATTTACGCCCTAGATAAAGAATAGTTTCCGCGACCAAACACCAGAGTGCCCTGCCCTCGTCAGACGGCAAGCGGCGCGAACCGCAAGGAGCCCCCATGAACGCCCTCGTCGACCAACTGAAGAGCACCGCAGCGGCCAGCAAGGCCACCGATATCCGCGCCGCCTTCGCCGCCGATCCCAAACGCTTCTCCCGCTTCAGCGCCTCGTTCGACGATCTGCTGATGGACTATTCGAAGACTGCCGTGAACGACGAGATCCTGGCGCTTCTCGAAAAGCTCGCGACCGAGCGCGGCGTCGCCGCCAAGCGCGAGGAAATGTTCTCCGGCGTTGCCATCAATTTCACCGAAGATCGCGCCGTTCTGCACACAGCCCTGCGTAACCGCTCCAATACGCCGGTGCTCGTCGACGGCAAGGACGTCATGCCAGACGTCAACGGCGTGCTCGCCGCCATGGGCAAGTTCGCCGACGGCATCCGCTCCGGCACGCTGAAGGGCGCCACCGGCAAGGCGATCACCGACGTCATCAACATCGGCATCGGCGGCTCCGATCTCGGCCCGGTCATGGCGACGCTGGCGCTCGCGCCCTTCCACGACGGTCCGCGTTCGCACTTCGTCTCGAATATCGACGGCGCCCATATTGCCGATATCCTCAAGCTGGTCTCGCCGGAAACGACGCTGTTCATCATCGCGTCCAAGACCTTCACCACCATCGAGACGATGACCAACGCCCAGACGGCGCGCGCCTTCATTGCCAAGGCGCTCGGCGAAGCTGCCGTTCAGCATCACTTCGCCGCTGTTTCGACGGCGCTCGACAAGGTCGCCGCCTTCGGCATCGACGGCGAGCGCGTCTTCGGCTTCTGGGACTGGGTCGGCGGCCGCTATTCGATCTGGTCGGCCATCGGCCTGCCGCTGATGATCGCCGTCGGTCCGGAGAATTTCGGCAAGTTCCTCGACGGCGCGCATGCGATGGACAACCATTTCCGCAAGGCGCCGTTCAAGGAAAACCTGCCGATGCTGCTCGGCCTCATCGGCTTCTACCATCGCAACGTCCTCGGCTACACGACGCGCGCCATCCTGCCCTACGACCAGCGCCTGTCGCGCTTCCCGGCCTATCTGCAGCAGCTCGACATGGAATCGAATGGCAAGGGCGTCACCATCGACGGCACGCCGGTCGAGGGCAATTCCGGCCCGGTCGTCTGGGGCGAGCCCGGCACCAACGGCCAGCACGCTTTCTACCAGCTGATCCATCAGGGCACGAGCATCATCCCGGCCGAATTCATGATCGCCGCCAACGGTTTCGAACCCGACCTGCGTCACCAGCACGAGCTGCTAATCGCTAACTGCCTGGCGCAGTCGGAAGCCCTGATGAAGGGCCGCACCTTCGAGGAGGCCAAGGCTCAGCTCACCTCCAAGGGCATGGACGATAAGAAGGCCGACTTCATCGCGCCGCACCGCGTCTTCACCGGCAACCGCCCGTCGATCACCTTCGTCTACGACAAGCTGACGCCATTTGCCCTCGGCCGCCTGATCGCGCTTTATGAACACCGCGTCTTCGTCGAAGGTGTGCTCTTCCGCATCAACTCCTTCGACCAGTGGGGTGTCGAACTCGGCAAGGAACTGGCAACCGGCCTGCTGCCGGTCGTCGAAGGCAAGGAAAGCGCCGCCGGCCATGATTCCTCGACACAGGGGCTGGTCGCTGCGCTGGCTAAACTGGAGAAGTAAGGCGCTCATTCACCTCCCCCTTGAGGGGGAGGTCGCCGCGAAGCGGCGGGTGGGGGTTGACGACGGCTCTCCGCGTCAGAACGCTAAAGGATCCACCCCACCCCGGCACTGCGTGCCGACCCTCCCCCTCAAGGGGAGGGTAAATTACAGACCGATCTCACGCGCCCAAGGCGGGTTGGCCCCAGCACGCGACACCGTCACAGCCGCGGCCTTGGCGCCAAGCGCCAGCGCATCCCGCAGCGCTTTCTCGTTCAGCGAAGCAACCTGCGCCTTGGTCAGCAGATCGTTCATCTTCAACGACGCCAGAATACCTGCATCGAACGTATCCCCCGCGCCGACCGTGTCGACCACGGTGACGCGTTCGCTCGGGACCGAGACCTTCAACGACTTGGTGTAGCCGGTCGCTCCCTCGGCGCCCTTGGTGACGACCACCAGCTTGGCGCCCTGGTTCAGCCAATGGGCGGCGAGTTCGTCATGATTTCCGGGGATGCCGAACCATTCCAGGTCCTCGTCGGAGAATTTCAGGATATCGGACATGGCGGCCATGCGGCTGATGCGGCCCAAATGCGCGGCCTTGTCCTTGATGAAGCCCGGACGGATGTTCGGGTCGAGCGAGATCACCCGACTTTGATATTCGCGCTTCATCAGCGCCTCGTAGGTCGCGCCGCACGGATCGGGGATCAGGCTGATGGCGCCGAAATGCAGAGCCTCGCAATCATCGCCGAGCGTCGGCAAGTCGGCCTCGGTGATCATCCGGCCGGCGGAGCCTTCGTCGTAGAAGGCATAGGTCGCCTGGCCATTGACCAGCTTGACGAAAGCGATCGTGCTCGGGCGGGGAGCGATGGCGCAATAGCTGTAGTCCACTTTGGCGGCTGCAAGCGTCTCGCGCAGGATCTCGCCCATCATGTCGTCGGCAATGCCGGTGAAGAAACCCGTCGGCACGCCGAGACGGCCAAGCGCAATCGCGGTGTTGAAGATCGCACCGCCGGCATAGGGCGCGAAGGCCTTCTCACCCAACGTCGTCTCACGCGGCAACATGTCGATCAAAGCTTCGCCACAGCACAATATCATTCCGGCCTCCTGGAGAGCACGTCTATCGGTCTAGTTCCGTAAATCGATTAGATAAATTCTTGGCAAAAGCAAAGCGTCACTTTGTTGCCAGTTCCGCCACGCCGCCGTTTCGGCCGGACCAGGCGAGCGGTGCATTGAGGAAAGCTTCCACTTCCTCGAGCGTCTTGTCGTCGAACAGCTTCTGTTCCTTGGCGACGGCGAGCACGTTGCGCCAGGTGGCGATATGATGCAGCCGGACCTTGCCGTTCTCAAACCGCGCCTCGGCCTCGGGGAAGATGCCGTAGTAAAACAGCGCCATGCCGTGCTCGACGATACCGCCGGCGGCGCGGATCGCGTCGATGAAGGTGAACATGCTGCCGCCGGCCGTCGTCAGGTCCTCGATAACCAGCACGCGGGCACCCTCGGGCATATGCCCTTCGATCTGCGAATTGCGGCCATGGCCCTTCGGCTGCTTGCGGACATAGATCATCGGCAGGTTCAGGCGTTCGGCGAGGAAGGCGGCAAAGGGGATGCCCGCCGTCTCGCCACCGGCGACACAATCGAACTGCTCGAAGCCGGCGTCACGCATAATGAGGCTGGCGGCGAAATCCATCACCGTCGAGCGGACGCGCGGATAGGAAATGAGTTTGCGGCAGTCGATATAGACCGGGCTCGCCATGCCGGAGGCGAGCTTATAGGGCTTATCGGCGCTGAAGTGCACCGCCTTGATCTCCCAAAGCATCTTCGCCACCAGTTCGGCCATCACGGCGCGGTCGGAAAATGTCATCTGGGTCATGCGGGTCTCCTTGGCTCCTGGGACGTCCCTGCGGCAATAGCAGCTAGCGCCAGAGGTTTCCAGACGGTTCAGGGGATTTGCACGCGTTCGTTCTCGGCAGCAGCCCTATCCCCGGCTATGCCGCCACCGGCTTCTCCGAAACGTGGGTCGCAGGTATAAGAGAATCATCACGTTTTGAAGAGGAGGAGCTTCATGGTGCCGATCACGAATATCGCTCTCATCGCGGCTGCGCTCGGCAGTGGCCTCATCGCCGGT
This sequence comes from Martinezella rhizogenes, assembly GCF_000799715.1. GTDB lineage: Bacteria > Pseudomonadota > Alphaproteobacteria > Rhizobiales > Rhizobiaceae > Rhizobium > Rhizobium rhizogenes_C. The sequence continues at coordinate 404,884 of NZ_JUHG01000014.1, read as the reverse complement.
ATTTTCTTTGCGTTCTCGACCTTCATCATGCAGGCCTTTGCCCGGCTCCCCGCCGAACAGGGCATCGCCGCCATGCAGTCGATCAACACGACGATCCTGCGCTCGCCCTTCATGGCAGTGTTTCTGCTGACCCTCGCTTTGTCGGTGTTCATCGCGGTGATGGCGATCGTGCATTGGCGGGGCGGCGTCAGCGTTCTGATGCTTACCGGCGCGGTGCTCTATGTTGTCACCACATTTCTTTCGACGATCGTCTTCAATGTTCCCTTGAACGACGCACTGGACAAGGTCGATGGCCGCACGGCTGAAGCAGCCGAGCTATGGGCGACCTATCTCAGTGAATGGACGAGATGGAACCACCTGCGCACGGCAGCGTCCCTGCTGGCATCCTGCGCCTTCGTGCGGGCTCTCTTTTAGAGGATCGTACCGCAAGGAGCGACGGCTCAGCCTTCGACGTCCCAATGCAGCGGGAACATAGGGTCAAACACGGTAACGGTGCCCGCCCCGGTTTCGATCTTTTCCGGGAAAGCCACCGATTCCACGCGGCGGATGAGCGTGATCCGGTCCTCGTTTGGCGCCAATCCATACCAGGCCGGGCCGTTCAGCGAGGCGAAGGCCTCAAGCTTCTCCAGCACGCCGTCCTGTTCGAAGACATGCGCCAGGCAGCTCATGGTGTTAATCGACGTATAGATGCCGGCGCAGCCACAGGCGCATTCCTTCAGCGGATCGACATGCGGGGCGGAATCGGTGCCAAGGAAGAACCTGGCATCGCCGCTGGTCGCAGCCGCGCGCAGCGCCAGGCGATGGCTTTCGCGCTTGGCGACCGGCAGGCAGTAATAATGTGGGCGAATGCCGCCGACGAGGATGGCGTTGCGGTTGATGATCAGGTGATGCGTGGTGATGGAGCCGGCGAGATTGGCCTTGGCCGACTTGATGTAGTCGACACCGTCCGAGGTCGTCACATGCTCCATGGTGACCTTCAGCTCCGGCAGGCGCTGGCGCAGCGGATCGAGCACGGTTTCGATGAAGACAGCCTCGCGGTCGAAAATATCCACCTCCGGCGTCGTCACCTCGCCATGGACGCAGAGCGGCAGCCCGATCTTCGCCATGCGCTCCAGCGTCGGCATCGCCTTATCCAGGTTGCGAACGCCGCCATGCGAATTGGTCGTCGCACCCGCCGGATAGAGTTTGACGGCGGTGATGAGGCCGCTCTTCTTGCCCTCTTCGACATCGCCGGGATTGGTGTGCTCGGTGAGGTAAAGCGTCATCAGCGGCTGGAAGCGGTCGCCGGCAGGAAGTGCCTTCAGGATGCGCTCGCGATAGGCGGTGGCATCGGCCGTGGTGACGACCGGCGGCACCAGGTTCGGCATGATGATGGCGCGGGCGAAATGCCTTGATGTGTCGCCGATCACGCCTTCCAGCATGGCGCCATCGCGCAGGTGCAGATGCCAGTCGTCAGGGCGGCGGATGGTGAGCTTTTGCATGGGCACGAACCTCTGGAAATGTGTGCATGATCTTGTCCGAAAACCGCTTCACACTTTTCGGGATCATGCTTTTTGGTATCGCGCTTCGATAGCACCAACCGCTATCGCAAAACAATCGCCGATGCCGAGGAAATGATAGCGGGGCTCAGCCCTGCACGATATCGACGGTGGCGTCGGCCGGGCGACGGTTTTCCAGAATCAGGCGGCCATTGGGCAGATCATTGCCGTAGACCTTCTCGCGGGCGGCCTCATCGTCGAGTTCATAGCCCTTCCAGCGCTCCCAGAGCCGCTGCTCCAGCACTTCCATGGGGGGCGCGAGCATGATCGAATAGTCGAACATGCCCTCCAGTTCCGCCCATTTTCCCTGGCTCAGCAGCAGGTAGTTGCCTTCGATGAGGATGAAACGGTGATGGGGCGAGACGATGCGGGCCGAGGCAATGGCAAGCTCGCGCGAACGGTCGAAGACCGGGACCAGTACTTCCTGATCGGCCGCGCGCACCGCCCTGACGATATCGAGAAAGGCGCGCACGTCGAAGCTTTCCGGCACGCCCTTGCGCTTCAGCAGGCCTTTTTCGATCAGGACGGCATTGTCCATGTGGAAGCCGTCCATCGGCAGGACCTCGGCGCTTTCACCCTTGGCCCTCAGTGCCTCGGCCACCTTGTCGGCCAAGGTCGATTTTCCGGCGCCCGGCGGGCCTGCGATGGCCACCAGGAACCGTTTTGTATCGCCGGCGCGCGCGATGATCTCGCCGGCGATGTTCTCGAGCGTGGAACTCATGCGGCGACGGTCTCCGGCGGAGCCTTGGCGCCGGTCATGAAGGCGACGGCATCGGACATGGTGTATTCCTTGGGGTTGATCACGGTCAGCCGACGTCCGAGACGGTGGATATGGATACGATCCGCCACCTCGAAGACATGCGGCATATTGTGCGAGATCAACACGATCGGCAAGCCGCGTGAGCGCACGTCGAGGATCAGCTCCAGCACCTTGCGGCTTTCCTTGACGCCGAGAGCCGCCGTCGGTTCATCCATGATGACGACCTTGGACCCGAAGGCGGCGGCACGCGCCACCGCCACGCCCTGACGCTGGCCACCGGAGAGCGTTTCCACCGCCTGGTTGATGTTCTGAATGGTCATCAGGCCAAGTTCGGTGAGCTTGTCGCGGGCGCGTTTTTCCATTGCCGGCCGGTCGAGCATGCGGAACACGGAGCCGAGGACGCCTGGCTTGCGAATCTCGCGACCGAGGAACATGTTGTCCGCGATCGAGAGCGCCGGCGACAGCGCCAGGTTCTGGTAGACCGTTTCGATGCCGGCCTCGCGCGCTTCCATCGGCGACCTGAAATTGACAGCTTTGCCTTCCAGCTTGATCTCGCCCTCATCGGGTGTGACCGCACCGGAAATCGCCTTGATCAGCGAGGATTTTCCGGCGCCGTTGTCGCCGATGACGGCAAGGATTTCGCCGGGATAGAGATCGAAATCGGCATTGTCGAGCGCGGTCACGCGCCCATAGCGCTTGACGAGGCCACGCGCGGTGAGAAGGGGTTCGCCAGTCGTGGTCATGCCGATACCTTTCTGATCCATTGATCGATCGCGACGGCGCCGATGATCAGCACGCCGGTCAGGAGGACCTTCCACTGCGGATCGGCTCCGAGCATGTTGAGGCCCATGGAGACGACGCCGACGATCATCGCGCCGAAGAGCGTGCCGAGGATCGAGCCACGGCCACCGAAGAGCGAGATGCCGCCGATCACGGTCGCGGTAATTGCCTGAAGATTGAAGTCCGTCACCGCCGAAGACGGTGAAACCGAACCGTTGCGGCCGATCGAAACCCAGGCGGCAAAGGCCGCGATCAGTCCCGAAACGCCGTAGACCGCGAGCAGCACCTTCTTGGTCTGGATACCCGACAATTTCGCCGCTTCCGGATCATCGCCGACAGCATAAACATGCCGGCCCCAGGCGGTGTGATTGAGAATATACCATAAGACCAACACCAGCAGCACCATGGCGATGACGCCGAGGGTGAGCACCGCGCCGCCGAGCCGGAAGCTGACCGCGAAGAGGTGCAAAAGCGGCGCCTTTTCATCAACATCGGTGTCGCGGATGGTCTCATTGGCGGAATAGATGAAATTCGTCGCCATGACGATATTCCAAGTGCCCAGCGTCACGATGAATGGCGGCAGCTTCATGTTGGCGACGAGGAAACCATTGAGCAGCCCACAGAGGCCGCCCGCGGCCATGCCGGCGATAATGGCGACTGGTGTCGGCAGGCCGTAAGTGACGGCGACGTTGCCCATGACGACGGAGGAAATGACCATGATCACGCCGATCGACAGATCGATACCCGCGGTCAGGATGACTAGCGTCTGCGCCGCCGCAAGAATGCCGACGATGGCGATCTGCTGAAGGATCAGTGTCAGAGTGTAGGCGGAGAAGAATCGTCCACCGATGGCAAAGCCGAAGATGATGATTGCCATCACCAATACGATCAACGGCACGGCGGCCGGCGTCGAATGCAAGAAATGCTGCATGCGTTTGAGAAGAGAGACATCCTGGTGCTCGAACGAGGCGACATTCTTGTCGCTGCCGTCGAGAACACGCTCGAATTCCTGTGCTCCGGTCATTGTATTCCTCCGCTGCCGCGCCGAACTATACGCGGAAACCGCCGGGTGTTGAAACCGGCCGGATCTGAGGTCCGGCCGGCGTTGATGTCAGGAAGGCATGGTCGCGACCCGAAGGACCGCTTCAGCGAAAAATGTGAAGCGGCTCTCGGATTGGATCACGCCAAATTCAGATGAGGCTTAGCCCCAGCACTTCGCAGTGCCTTCCTTGGTGTCGATCGACTTCAGGCCGGAAACCGGCTTGTCGGTTACCAGCGAGACGCCGGTGTCGAAGAAGGACTTGCCTTCGGTCGGCTTCGGCTTTTCGCCGGTATCGGCGAACTTCTTGATCGCCTCGACGCCGAGGGCTGCCATCATCAGCGGATATTGCTGTGACGTGGCGCCGATCACGCCTTCCTTGACGGACTTGACGCCCGGGCAACCGCCGTCAACGGACACGATCAAGACCTGCTTTTCCAAGCCGACGGCCTTCAGAGCCTGATAGGCGCCGACAGCAGCCGGTTCGTTGATCGTGTGGATGACGTTGATGCTGGAATCCTTCTGCAGGAGGTTTTCCATGGCCTTGCGGCCACCTTCCTCGTTGCCGTTGGTAACGTCATGGCCGACGATGCGCGGATCGGTTTCGTCACCGATCTTGTTCGGGTCCTTCGGGTCGATGCCGAAGCCGATCATGAAGCCCTGGTCGCGCAGCACGTCGACGGAAGGCTGCGACGGCGTCAGGTCGAGGAAGCCGATCTTGGCGTCCTTGGCCTTGTCGCCGAGCGTCTTGTTGGCCCATTCGCCGATCAGCTTGCCGGCGAGAAGGTTGTCGGTGGCGAAGGTCGCGTCGGCAGCGTCAGCCGGTTCCAGCGGCGTGTCGAGCGCGATGACCAGCAGGCCGGCGTCGCGTGCCTTCTTGACCGAAGAAACGATGCCCTTGGTGTCGGAAGCGGTGATCAGAATGCCCTTGGCACCGCTGGCGATGCAGCTTTCGATGGCGGCGACCTGGCTTTCGCTGTCACCGTCGATCTTGCCGGCGTAGGACTTCAGCGTCACGCCGAGTTCCTTGGCCTTGGCCGTCGCGCCTTCCTTCATCTTGACGAAGAAGGGGTTGGTATCGGTTTTGGTGATCAGGCAGGCGGAAACATCGGCAGCCTTGGCCGGCGCGGCAAAGGCGACGCCGATCGCCAGAGCGGCGACTGCTGCGGAAATAACAGATTTCTTCATTCAATCCTCCCAAGATTTGAAAAACCGGGATCCCCGGCCACTCCGGCTCGCACTCGAGTCCGGTTCAAGACGTGCCATGTCCGTTTAGATTTCTTCCCGCTGGACCGCCTCCAAGGTCATGCGCACATCCTCGACGGGACATATCTGACCCTAAAGATTTCGCCCTGTCAATAAATAAATCCGATTGAATTATTAATCTGATGTGGCATTTTGATGAAAAATAGGGCATGGCCATGATGGAAGGAGCGGGCCAATGTCTCCCCTGCAAGACCATGAGGAAACGCCGACATCACCCTTGATTCTCGACCCCAGCGGGGGTGCGAATCAGGTTCGCGTCCGCGCGCATAACGAACGGCTGGTGCTGTCGCTCGTGCGCCGCCACGGCGCGCTGTCGAAAGCCGACATCGCCCGGCGCAGCGGCCTGTCGGCGCAAACCGTCTCCGTCATCATGCGGGCGCTGGAGAAGGATGGGTTGCTGTCGCGCGGCGAACCGGTACGCGGGCGCGTCGGCCAGCCTTCCATTCCGATGCGGCTCAATCCGGATGCGGTGCTCTCGTTCGGCGTCAAGATCGGCAGGCGCAGCGCCGACCTCGTATTGATGGATTTCGTCGGCGGTATCAGGATGCAGCTCCATCAGATCTATCCCTATCCGCTACCGCAGGACATCCTGTCCTTCGTCACCTCCGGCATTCAGGAGCTAGAAACGCGCCTCAGCGGCAAAGAGCGCCTCCGGCTTGCCGGGGTCGGCATCGCCGCTCCATTCGAACTCTGGAACTGGGCGGAGGAGGTCGGCGCTCCCAATGGAGCAATGGAGGTCTGGCGTGGCGTCGACCTGCAAGCAGAAATCGCGGCCCGCGTGCCCTATCCCGTCTATCTGCAGAACGATGCCACCAGCGCCTGCGGCGCGGAACTCGTCTTCGGCGTCGGCCCGCACTATCCGGATTTCGTCTATTTCTTCATCGGCTCCTTCCTCGGCGGCGGCATCGTTCTGAACTCTTCGATCTTCGTCGGGCGGACTGGAACGGCAGGCGCGCTCGGCCCCCTGCCCGTGCGCGGGCGCAACGGCGAAACCCAGCAGCTGCTCGAGATCGCCTCGATCTTCGTGCTCGAAAATCTGCTGCGCGATCATGGTTTCGATCCGCGGCCGCTCTGGTATTCGGCGGATAACTGGATCGACTTCGGAGAGCCGTTGGAGATCTGGATCCAGGATACGGCCAAGGCGCTGGCGCAGGCGATCGTCGCCGCTGCCTCCGTCATCGACTTCAGCGCGGCCGTCATCGACGGCGGCTTTCCCGACTGGGTGCGCGAACGGATCGTGCGCGCCACCATCACGGCGGCGGCCGAGCTCGACCTGCAGGGCGTCGTCATGCCCGAAATTATCGAAGGGGCGGTGGGTCCGCAGGCGCGCGCCATCGGCGGCGCCAGCCTGCCGATCTTCGCGCGCTACCTCATCGACCAAAACATCCTCTTCAAGGAGATAGAGCATGCTGAAGGGCATTGACCCGCTATTGAGCCCCGAGCTGTTGGCGACGTTGCGCGCCATGGGCCATGGCGACGAAATCGCCCTCGTGGACGGCAATTATCCGGGCCTCGAACACGCCCGCCGCCTGATCCGTCTCGACGGCCATGGCGTCGTGCGGGTGCTTGACGCCATACTCAGCGTCCTGCCGATCGACGATTTCGTGCCGCAGGCGATTTTCCGCGCGACGGTCAGGCAAGACCGCGACGCCGTCGATCCTGTCCATGCCGAGATGATCGAAGTCTGCGCCCACCATGTCCCCGACATCAAGGTCGTGCCGCTGCTGCCGGCGGACTTCTATGAGCGGGTCAAGCAGACGCATGCGCTGGTGCAGACCAGCGAGCCAAGGCTTTATGGGAATATCATCTTGCGCAAGGGCGTGATCTATCCGGGATAGTTTTTAGATCTCCCCCGCCAACGGTCCCCAGACATCCGTCAACGCAAAGCCATTCGCCATCGGATCGAACGGATCGAGCGCCACCTGGCTCAGGCCGAAGGTGAAACCGCGGCCGGTGATGGTGGGGATGATGGCGGGTTTGCCGGCGACTTCGGTCTCCGCCTGCAGGCCGACCTCGAATTCCGAGCCGATGATCGAGCGGGATTTGAAGACATCTCCGACCCTGGCCTTGCCGCGGGCGTGCAGCGTCGCCAGGTTGGCGGAGTTGCCGGTGCCGCAGGGTGAGCGGTCGGCGCGGCCGGGCCACATGGTCGTGCAGGTGCGGATGGCGCCATCAGCATCGACATCCCTAAACATCACATAGGCGACACCGGAGATTGCCGGGATTTCCGGATGGACGACCGGGACCGTACGGTTGACCAGCTCCTTGAGGACCATGCCAGCCTGTACCAGCGACGCGGCATTGGCCTTTTCGATCGTGAGACCGATCTGGCCAACATCGACCAGCGCATAGAAGATGCCGCCATAGCAGAGATCGAGCTTGATCCTGCCCCATTGCGGCGTATCGATCTCGACATCCAGCTCATGCACGAAAGACGGCACCATGGTGAGGCGGACCTTCTCGCAACGGCCGTCGCGGCAAGTGGCGGTTGCCCGCACCAACCCGGCGGCGGTTTCGAGCGTCACCACCGTTTCCGGCTCCTTCATCTCGACGATGCCAGATTCGAGCAATGCCGTGGTCACGCAGATGGAGTTGGAGCCGGAGCTCGCATGCGCCTGATCCGGCTGCAGGATGATGAAGGCGGCATTGGCGTCAGGGTGCCTTGCCGGCAGCAGCAGGTTGACCGAGCCGATCGGCGCCCCGCGCGGCTCCAGCACCAGGAAGCGGCGCAGTTCCTCGCCTTTCGGATCTGTGTTCAGCCAATGCAATTGCTCGGCGATCGTATTGCCGGGGATCTTCGGCACGCCGCCGATGGCGACCCTGCCGATCTCGCCCTCGCAATGGACATCCAGCAACTGGATCGTGCGCTTCCATCTCATCTCGGTAACTCCAATCAGACGTGGCGGGCGACGCCGCCGTCGATGCGAATATTCTGGCCGATGATCAGCACAGCGGCCTTCTCGGTTTCGGACATCGCCCTAGTAGCGATTGATGCGGAACGGGGTCATGTCGACCTGCGGTGCGATGCCGGTCATCATATCGGCCATCAACCGCGCTGTCGTCGCCGAAAAAGTGAGCCCGAGATGGCCGTGGCCGGTGGCGTACCAGACGCCGGAAACACGGGATGACGGCGAGATGATCGGGATTGTGTCAGGGAGTGCTGGGCGATGGCCCATCCAATCCTTGGCGTCCTCCACCTGCAGGCCGGGCAGCACCCTCTGGGCGTGGCGGACAAGGATGCGCGGACGGCGGAAATCCGGGGGCGCATCGAGGCCCGCCAGCTCGACATTGCCGCCGACGCGGATGCCGCCGGCCGTCGGCGTCACCATGAAGGCGCGATGCGGCCAGATGATCGAATAGCGCATGGCGATGCCGGGCTTCATGATCTGCGTATGATAGCCGCGCTCGGTTTCGAGCGGGATCGGCTCGCCAAGCGCCGAGGCGATGAACCGCGTGCGGACACCGGCGGCAAGCACCACATCATTGGCCTCCAGCCGCCGCCCGTCTTCGAGAAGCACCGTCACGACGCCCTTCGCCTGCCGCTCGACGGTTCGGACCGAACCGGAGGCAAAGGTGGCACCGAGGGCTTTTGCGGCCTCCACAAGCTTGAGGACAAGCTGATGGGGATTGCGGATCGACTTGTTGTCCGGCAGCAGCACCGCCTTGGCGATACCAGGCGAGAGCGCCGGCTCGTAATCGCGGATTTCCGCGCCGGAGAGAATTTTGTGTTCCAGACCGTAATGCCGCAGCAGCTCGATATGGGCGCGGTCACCAGCAAATTCGGATTCGGTCTCGTAGATCGCGAGGCACCCTTCCTCCGTCATCAGTTCCGGGGCGCCGAGGCTATCGAGCATTGCCCTGAAATCACCGAGAGCATGGCGCGACAGGCTCATGCCGGCATCCTCGATCTCTTTCAATCGCGACGGGCGGCCGGCCGCGATGAAGCGCAGGAACCAGGGTAGCATTTTCAGCGCATAGGAGGGTCTCAGCCAAACCGGGCCTTCCGGGTCCAGCAGCCAGCGGGGAATTTTCGCCCAGGTGGACGGGCCGGAACCGGCGGCGAAATCGAGCGCAATGCTCGCCATGTTGCCGAAGGAGGCGCCCTCGCCCGGCTCGTCCTTGTCGACCAGCGTCACCTGCCGGCCACGCCGCTGCAATTCAAAGGCGATCGCCGCGCCAATGATCCCGGCGCCAACGACAACGACCGTCCGCTTGTTTTCGTCCATTCCTCAAGTCCGTCCGCAGAGCGCCGCAATGCACGTCAGGGCGCGACTCTGTGATATATCAGATCACGGGAGGTGGCTACGGTGTTTTTCGAAGGCGTGGCGGGCGGGCCCTATTGGCCGATCGCCGCGCCGACATTCTCGCCCGTCGTTGTCATGCTGTCGCCGACGGAGCCGACGGTGTTGCCGGCGGAAGCGCCGACACGTCGCAACTGTTCGCCATAGTTCCGGCGGGTGCGCGGATCGAAGATGGCGATCGGCGCGCTAACGGCAGCGCTCGCTGCACTGCCGACCGTCTGTGCCGCGCCGAGGGCGACCGCACCGACCGCGTCACCAATGCCGACATCGGAATCGGTGATGGTCTGGCCCGCGATCAGCCGGTCGCCGATCAGCCGCACCACTTCCGGGCTTTCGGCGAATTTGCCATGGTTGAGTGAATCGCCAGTCTTCAGCTTGGTGAGGTCGAGCACGGTGATGCCCTGTTTTTCCAGCTCGGTACGATAGGGTTCGGCGGTCGGGTCGATCTGACCGAGACGATCGACATTGCCGGAAATTCGGCGCGACAAGGACAGCGCCCGGTCGTCACGCGAGACGAACAGGGTAAAATGCGGCTTGTCCTTGCCGAGGGCGGCGAATTGCTGGCCGAAAACATCGACGTCGAGGTCGGGAGAGGCGAGAATAACGTTGGTGATCTTCGGCGCGACGCGACCGTCGCGGATCGCCATCTGCCGGAGAGCTTCCACCGCAAGCCAGGTGCCCATGGAATGCGCCATGACAGTGATATCGCCGACCCTGGGATCGGAAGCGGCGCGGTGCAGCATCTCTTCGAGCGCATCGCGGGAATAGTTGGTGCTTTCCTTGTCGTAGGCGTAATCGAAAATGCTGGCGCGAGACGGCCAGGTGAAAACGATCGGCGCGACATCGGCATGGGAATCATGGACGATCTGCGCGAAGCGGTAGACGGCGTCCTCATAGCTGTTGTTGAAGCCGTGTACGAAGATCAGGACCCGTTTGCTCTTCGGCAGATGCGGGCGCAGCCAGGCATGAACGTCGGCCTCGGTCGGCAGCGGCTGGACGGCGGTGGTGACGAAATTCTTCAGGGGATTGCCGGGCAATTTGCTCGGCCACTGCACCTGGCCAACCTTGCGATTGGCTTCCGGCGGGATCGAGATGCTGACGGCATCAACCTTCAGCGCCGCACCGCGCTCTCCGGAAAACAGGATCGCCGGATCCTTGTCCGGCAGTCGGGTGGTGGCGACCATCACGTCGACTTTGGTGGTGCCCGGAACATTTCCCACGATCGGCTGCATGACGCCAATCGGCCGGCCGCAAGCTGTCAGGGAGAGCGTCGCGACAATGGCGATAGCCCGGAAGACCGTCTTCCCCCATTGGCCGGCATCTTCCATACGCTGCATCACGCCAAACCTCATCGTCGCAAGCCTAAAGTGGCCGCCACTCTACGCATGAAGGATCACGGCGCAAGCCGCGTCGCGGCTCCATCCCATGTGAGTCGGCGCTAATTCATGGCAGCGAGGCAAAGAGGCAACGGTCGCCGGGGCCAAAGGTGAAACTCGTGTGGGGGCGTGGAAAATAGAAAGAGCCCGATGCGGGAGGAGGATGCATCGGGCTCTTGATCCGGATTGGCAACTGGGAGGAGGAGTGTTGCCAATCGACGAAGGCGCGCTGGGAGGAGGAGTGCGCTGCCTTCAAGGGAGTGGATATAACCCCAAGGCGGATCTGAACAGACCATCTTCCGCAATGCAGCAATGCAAAAAACGCAATGCCCCTCACCGCAATCACCGCGAACACCGCATATCATGAGCGTTTCCGGTGTTCTTCCGCCTATTTTACAGTCGTAAAGTGCCAATGAAAAGGATTCACATGATCGCGATCCGTCATTTTCGGGATGCGATCATCATCCGACCGCATCCTGGGTAATGGAGGACGCCAGTGCAGGCGCCCTCCGTCGTCGAATCGCAGAAGAGCGATGATATCAGCTCAAGCAGCCGCGAATGCCTTCTTGCCCTCGGCATCCAGCGCCGAAAACTCTTCGTCGGACAGGGTGATGTTGACGGCCGCCGTATTCTCCTCGAGATGCTTGACCTTCGATGTGCCCGGGATCGGCAGCATGACGAGGCTGCGCTTCAGGACCCAGGCAAGTGCTATCTGGCTCGGGGCAGCGCCGTGCTTCTTGGCGATGGTGTCGAGAAGGGAGCCTTCCTTGGCGAGTTCGCCCGATGCCAACGGGAACCAGGGGATGAAGCCGATATTATGCTTTTCGCAATAGTCGAGGACGTCCTCGCTGGTGCGGTCGATGAGGTTATAGCGGTTCTGCACCGTCGCCACCTTGAAATACTTCGAGGCGGCCTCGATGTCGGCGACCGACACTTCGCTGAGGCCGGCATGGCGGATGATCTTGGCGTCCTGTAGCGACTTGATGGCGTCGAACTGTTCGGCCGCCGGCACCTTGGGATCGATGCGGTGAAGCTGCCAGAGATCGATCTGCTCGAGGCCGAGATTGCGCAGGCTCTTATGCGCCTGCTGGATGAGATATTCCGGACGCCCCACGGGAATCCATTCGCCGGGACCGGTGCGCGTCAGGCCGCCCTTTGTGGCGATAACCACCTTCGTGTCGTAGGGATAGAGCGCTTCCTTGATCAGGCGTTCTGAGACATCGGGGCCGTAGGAGTCGGCCGTGTCGATGAAATCGATGCCGAGTTCCGGCAGGCGCTTGAGGGTGCGGATGGATTCGTCATGATCATCCGGCTCGCCCCAGATACCGTAACCGGTGACGCGCATGGCGCCGAAGCCGAGGCGATTGACGCTGAGATCGCCACCGATCTTGAATTGACCGGACTTGGCTGCATTGAAATCTGACATGATTTTCGTCCCTGTAATATCGTTGAGCTTATTCGAAATCCGTGGAAGCCGAGGCGCGGTTGCATGCGTCGAGCAAACGAGGCTGATGACGTCGCGGCCTAACAGAAGATGGGTCGGCGGGTTTTCCGATGCAATGAGCTGCAGCACAAGTTCTGCGGCTTTCTTCGATGCCTCGGATACCTTCGTCCGAGATCAGCGACGGGAGGAGCGTTGCTCGACCAGCGCGCCGAGATCGGCCAGGGTAGCCCAGAGTTCCCTGAATAAATCCTGGGCAAACGCCTGCGAGGATAGATCCTGCGGCCTTTCGTTCCAGCGCTCGCCACCGATGCGCACAGTGCTGACGACGATCGCCGATAGCAGGCGCAGGCGGAGCAATTCCTCCTCGCCGCCGCCGGACCGGGCATACAGCGCATCCGTCAATTTCGTCTCGAGCTTGGTATATTTCAACTGATGGCGGGCGCTCAGCACCGGCGTATTGTGGATCAGATCACCAATAGCGAGGCTCTGGGGATCGGCCAGGGCGGCAAGCAGCGCCGACGTCAGTGCGCCTTCGATGACCGCAACGATCGACGCGTCCTTGGGCTGCGCGGCAACGGCGTCGGCCAGTTCGTCGGCGAAATTGTCCTGCCAGGCGGAGACTACCTCTTCCTTGCTCGGAAAATAATCGAAGAAGCTGCGCTTGGAGACGTCGGCGGCCTCGGTGATGTCCTCGATTGTCGTGCCGTCGAAGCCGCGCTCGAGAAAGAGGGCGAGCGCCGCCGCCTGGATGCGCTCCCGCGTCTGGCGGCGCTTACGTTCGCGCCGCCCTTCCTTCACCGCACCATCAATCTCCTGAACATCCGCCATGAAGTCCCCCCGCTATGCACCCGCTTCCGGCCGCCCCACGTCGACCGCTCCGGTGTCGGCCGCATAGGCGGCAATTCCGGCATTCTCGTTCGTGCTACGATATTCGGAACCATCAATCGAGAGCTCCGACGGTTTTCCACGCGATATCCGATAGACGCCCGCCGGCGGAATGTTCCGCACCGTGCCACCGACGCGCGTCGCCTTCAGGCCGAGCCGATCGAGGATCGAGCGCGGCACCGGACAGCGCGGACCGTAGGTGAACTGATAGAAGGAGCCGCCGGGCTTCATCGTCGCGAATGCGCCGCCGACGATCGCGGTGATCTTCTCCGGAGGCATGGAAAGCAGCGGCAGGCCGCTGACAACAGCGCCGAATGGCGCAGCGGCAAACAGGCCACATTGGCCGAGCTGCGCCGCATCCATCTGTACGACGCGCGCACTGGGAAAACGGCCGCGCAACGGAGCGACGAATTCCTCGCCGAATTCGATCAGGGTCAAATCGCATTCGGAGACGCCGCGCGCCAGCAATGCGCGCGTGAAGACGCCGGTGCCAGGACCAAGCTCTAGGACCGGACCGTCGAGCGGCTCGATCTCCCGCGTCATTAGCCGCGCCAGTCGTTCGCCGGACGGCGCGATCGCCGCCACGCGCATGGGGTCGCTCACCCAGGAGCGGAAGAACTGCACGAAATCGGAGCATGTCGTCTTTGTCGTCATTCCGTTAGTCCCATCTGCGGCCAGTAATACAAATTGTGGCGTGATCACGCCACGAACAGCGTGGCAATTCGAAGGCGCGGCAACGAACCCACCGCTGATATTGGCGGCATGCAAACCATAACAGCGCTTCATAATCAATGCATTTTTTTAACTATTGTATTTTTGCGTTTAGTGCAATAATTAATCCGGTACGGAAATAGCCAACCCTTTTCCTTGGAGACTCGCAATGCCCGACTGGACCGTGAAAGACATTCCCTCGCAGACCGGCCGTACCGCCGTCATCACCGGCGCCACCAGCGGCATCGGCTACGAAGCCGCCAAGGCGCTAGCGGGCGCCGGTGCCAGGGTAATCATCGCTTCGCGCAACGAAAGGAAAGGCGCGGAGGTGCTGGCCGAGATTCGTGCCACGACACCCGGCGCCGACGTCGCTTTCGAGCCGCTCGATCTCGCCAGCCTCGTTTCCGTCGCCCGCACCGCCACGCGCATCGCCGCATCCGCACCCCGGATCGACCTGCTCATCAACAATGCCGGCGTCATGGCCATTCCGGACCGGCATGAGACCGAGGACGGCTTCGAGATGCAGATGGGTGCGAACTATATCGGTCACTTCGCCCTGACCATGCGACTGCTGCCCAATCTCCTTGCCGCCGGGAGCCCGCGCATCGTCACCGTCAGCAGCCTGGCGCATCGCAGCGGCAAGATCAATTTTGACGATCTGCAATGGGTGAAGAGCTACGGCTCATGGCGCGCCTATTGCCAGTCGAAGCTGGCGACGCTGATGTTCAGCCTCGAACTCGACCGGATCGCCCGCGCCGAGGGTTGGAACCTCACGAGCACGGCGGCCCATCCCGGCTTCGCGATCACCGGCCTGCAAAGCACCGGCCCTCGCATGGGTCGGAACAGGCCGGGCTGGCTTGAGCTGCTTAGCAAGGCGATAGAGCCGATCCTCTCGCATTCGGCGGAGGCCGGCGCCTTGCCGACACTGTTCGCCGCCACCTCACCCGAGGCCGAAGGCGGCGGCATGTATGGTCCGAATGGCTTCTATGAGCTGAAAGGCCCACCCGTGCGTGCCAAGATCGCGCCCTCTGCCCGGAACAAAGCCATTTGGCGGCGGCTTTGGGAGGTATCGGAACAGTTGACGGGATTGAAGATGCCGGCGTCGGCTGTGGCGTGATATTCGCCCCTCTCCCCGCCAAAACGGAGAGAGGGTTTTCTATGCGCAATCACCGCACAACGCACTGCCGGCGTGGACCATTGGTCGGCTGATAGGTGTTGTCGGAGGCGCGATACGACCGATACCGGTTGGCGCACCAGCGAGCATGCGCACTCCCATAGGATGGGCGGGCTACGGCACCGCCGATAATCGCGCCCGCGGTAAAGGCCGCCATCGGATACCACCAGCCATCATTGTATCGGCGATAGCCGGGGCGTCCGTAACGATAGCCGCGATGGCCATGCCAATAGCCCGGGCGATGATAACCAGGGCGATAGTATGGGCGATGATGAGGCCGGTAATGCGGACGATAGCGCGGCCGGTGATGCCGATATTGCACCTCGGTCACGCCGGTCGTCTGCAAGGCCGCACTTGTCTGCAAGACCAATGGCTGCGGAATAGGTTGGATTGGCCCCGCTGCTGCCGGATCGATGGACGAAACGGCAAGCAAAACACTCAAGGCGGTGGCTGACACCGCCGACAATAATCTCCTCACGGTCATTCTCCTCTCAAGTCCCAACGACACCGGAAAACGCGCAATGATTGAAAAAGGTTCCGCAAGATTCGACCGCTTGCGCAAGCTTGAACAGCGTAGTATCTATATAGATAGGAAGCCTACCTATCTATGGGATATGAACGCATGCACGAAACCGGGCGCGCCTACGATATCGAAGAGGCTATGGCACTCGCCGAAGCACTGCGCCCGGCCCTGCATCGCCTTCACCGGCAACTGCGGCGCGAGACCGACGACCCCGGCATTTCGCCGCTGCAGGCGCTTCTTCTCGTCGCTATCGTCCGGCAACCAGGCATCGGCGTCGCCGAGCTGGCCCGGCTGGAAAAGCTGCGTGGACCGACGATATCGGGGCATATCAAGGCCATGGAACGCGAGGGTCTCGTCGCCCGTGCCGCGCCCGATCCGCAAGACAAGCGACGCAATGGCCTGATCGCCACCGAGAAGGGGCGGACCCTGATCAAGAGGATCAAGCAAAGGCGGACCGATTGGCTCGCCTCCGAACTCGCAAAACTGTCGCCGGAAGCGCGTAGCGCGATCCGCGCCGCCGTAGGCCCGCTTGGAGAGATCGGACAATGACCGCGCAGGTGCAACAAGCCGCTTCTCAGCCGACACCGACCGGAAGCAACGCGCCCGACCGGCGCGAAATCCGCGCCGTCATCCTCGGCCTGATGATCGTGCTCGGCCTTGCCGCTATCGACCAGAGCATCGTCGCCACCGCCCTGCCGCGCATCGTCAGCGATCTTGGCGGCGTCACACATCTCTCCTGGGTGGTCAGCGCCTATGTGCTGGCCTCGACCAGCACCATGCCGCTCTACGGCAAGCTCAGCGACCAATATGGCCGCAAGCCGATGATCTACACGGCGATCCTGATCTTCCTGCTCGGCTCCATCCTAAGCGGCATGGCGCAGACGCTACCCCAGCTCATTATCTTCCGCGCCATCCAGGGCATTGGCGCCGGGGGTCTGATGCCGCTCGCGCAGATCATCATCGGCGATCTGGTGCCACCGGCCAGGCGCGGCCGCAACCAGGGCTCGATCGCCGCCGTCTTCGCTGTCTGCAGCGTCATCGGCCCGGTCGTCGGCGGCGTCATCACCGATCTGCTCTCCTGGCACTGGATCTTCTACGTCAACCTGCCGATCGGCGCGGTCGCCCTCGTCATGATCGGCCGCGCCCTGAAGCGGCCGCATCAGGCGCGCAGCCGCCGCATCGACTATCTCGGCGCAGCACTCTTGACTGCCTGCACCACCGGCTTCCTGCTGGTGCTCGCGCTTGGCGGCAACGAATGGGCCTGGAATTCGCCTGAGATCCTCGGCCTGTCGGCTACCTCCCTCATCCTAACCGTCCTCTTCGTTTTCCATGTCCGCCGCGAACCGGAGCCGGTTCTGCCACCCGATCTCTTCCGCAACCGTCTGTTCGTCGTCGCCTGCATCGTGCTCGCCCTGACCTTCATGGGCATGCTCGGCGCGAGCCTGTTCTTTCCGCTGTTCTTTCAGATGGTGATGGGCGCCAGCCCCTCGCAATCCGGCCTTCTGACCGGACCGCTGATGGTCGGCTTTGTCATCTCCTCGATGTTTAACGGACGTGTGCTTCTACAACGTTCCGGCCGCTACAAGCCGGCCCAGCTTGTGGGCCTTGGCCTTGCAACCACAGCCTTCGCCGTGCTTGCCTGGGCCGCCGCAGAAAGCCAGGGGTTCGCCATCATCGAACCCTCGATCTTTGCACTTGGCCTGGGGCTCGGGCTGGTGATGCCGACGATGACGGTCGCGGTACAGAACGCCCTGCCCCTTGCCCACCGCGGTGTCGGCACGGCGACGCTTGCCTTCTTCCGCTCGCTCGGCGGCCTGATCGGCGTCACCGGCTCCGGCGCGATCCTTGCCTATCGCGTGCAACAGGCGACTGGCGCCTCCGGCAGCCTGGACATGTCGTCGCTGACCGAAAGCGGCCTAAAGCAGCTCGCTACAGCCTCGCCGGAAGCCCATGCCGCGGCGATAGCACTTTACCGCCACGCCATCGCCATGACCTTCGCCACCGGAACGGTCATCGTGGCACTGGCGCTGATTGCGCTGCTGTTCCTGCCGGAGATTCCTCTGAAGGCGACCCACGGCGAGGAAACGAAAAAGACCGGCGTCTAGATCACGATAGGGTTGGATCGAGCTTGTCTCGCAACCAATCGCCGACGATGCTGATCGAGAGCGTGGTCAGCATGATGACCACCGACGGCGTCAGCATGATCCAGGGCGCGCGGGTGAGATATTCGCGCCCATAACCGACCATGTTACCAAGGCTGGTCATCGGCGGCTGCACGCCGAGACCGAGGAAGGACAGGCTGCTTTCCATCAGGATGACCTCCGGGAAGGTCAGCGTCATCGAGACGATCAGCGTCGAAGCGATGTTCGGCAGGATGTGGTTCAGGTAAACCCGCATCGGGCTGGCGCCGAGCTGTGTCACGGCCGAGGCATAGCCTTGCTTGCTGGCAGAGATCGCGAGACCACGAGCGATGCGGGTGTAGCGTTCCCAGCCGTAGAAGCCCATCAGGCATATCAGCAGCGGCAGCGAACTGCCGAAAAAGGCGAGCACGGCGAGCGACATGATCAGGAAGGGCATGGCCGCCTGGAAATCCGCCAGCATCAGGACGATGTGCTCGACGATCCCCCGGAAATAGGCGGCGAGGAAGCCGAGTAGCGTGCCGACGAAGGCCGAGATCATTGTTGCGCCGAAGGCGATCAAAAGCGAGATGCGGATACTGTCGATCAGACGCGAGAGCACGTCGCGGCCGAGCTCGTCGGTGCCGAGGAAATGCTTGGGATCGCCAGGCAGCGCCAGGCGGTTCTTCAGATCGAAGGCGGTGATGTTGAAGGGTCGGATCCAGTCCGCCGTCACGGCGATGACGATCATCGCCGCGATCCAGACGAGGCCGATGGTGACGATAATGGGCAGGCCCTTCTTTTGCTGCTTGCGCTCGCCCGTGGCGATACCAGGAATGGAGATGTTCGCCATCGCTCAGCCTTTCGCAGTCGTGGTCCGCAGGCGCGGATCGAGGTAGCCGTAGAGAATATCGACGGTGAAATTGGACAGCACCATGCAGGCCGCCACCATCAAAAGAATACATTGCACGACGGCGAGATCGCGGTTTGCGACGGAGACCACCAGCAGACGCCCAACGCCCGGCCATGAGAACAGCGATTCCACCACCACGGCGCCTGCAATCAGCGAGCCGACCATGAAACCGGCGATGGTGACGATCGGGATTGCCGCATTCGGCAGCGCGTGCCGCCAGACGACCTTCCGCCATGGCATGCCCTTGGCGCTCGCCGTGCGGATATAGGGCTGGCCCAGGATCTCGATCATGGCGCTGCGCGAGAAGCGGGCAAGAATGCCGATGCCGCCGACACTCATGGCGATGATCGGCAGGATGGCATGCATCCATGTATCCTGGCCACCGGACGGCAGCCAGTCGAGCTCGACGGCGAAGATCAGCACCAACACGAGGCCGAGAACGAAGCTCGGCATGGTAAAGCCGATGACGGCGCCCGCCATGACCACGCGGTCGAGCAGGGTTTCACGGTGCAGCGCCGCGTAGACACCGATGGAGATGCCAAGGACGAGCTTGAGGATCAGCGCCGGAACGGTCAGCTCCAGCGTCGCCGGGATGCGTTCCATGACCAGAAGGATGGCCGACTGACCGTCCCGCATGGACACGCCGAGATCGCCGCGCGCGATGGCGCCGAAATAGCGCAGATACTGATCCCAGAGTGGCTGATCGAGACCCCAGGCGTGACGGAACGCCTCGATCGCCTGCGGCGGCGCGTCCGGCCCCAGAATGATGACGGCCGGATCGCCCGACATGCGCAGCACGATGAAGGCAAAGGTGACGACCAGCATAATGGTCATCAGCGCACGGAATATCTTGAAGAGAAGGAAGCGGAACATGGGATCACGGGCTCGCTGATGTCTGGGTGGGAGCGGCTTCAACGAGGGTTTCGGCAGACCCGATGTTCGCGACGCCGGCGGGCTGATCGCCACCGACGAGATGACAGGCTGCCTTGCGCCCGGAGCCGATCGCCAAGAGCGCCGGGGTTTCCGAGCGGCAGCGCGCGATGGCGACGGCGCAGCGCGGATGGAAAGCACAACCGGCGGGGCGCGCGGCCGGATTCGGCGGCTCGCCCTGCAGCACGATACGGTCCTTCAGCGCCGTTCCCGGCACGGGCACGCTCGACACCAGCGCCCTGGTATAGGGATGCAGCGGAGCGCTGAAGATCTCGTCCGAGGATGATTCCTCTACGATCCGGCCAAGATACATCACAGCGACGCGATCCGAGATGTTGCGCACCACTTTCAGGTCGTGACTGATGAAGACCATGGTGATGCCGCGCGTCTCCTGCAGGTCGCGCAGCAGGTTGACGACTTGCGCCTGGATCGAAACGTCGAGCGCCGAGACCGGCTCGTCGCAAACCAGCAATTGCGGATCGCTGGCAATGGCGCGGGCGATGACGATACGCTGGCGCTGGCCGCCGGAGAGCTCGTGCGGATAGCTCGTCTCCTGGTCGCGGCGCAGGCCGACAGCCTGCAGCAGCGTCATGACGCGTTCGCGGCGCTCGGCTTGCGTGCCAATATTGTGGATCGCCAGCGGTTCGCCGATCTGCGCGCCGATGGTCAGGCGCCGGTCGAGGGCGGCAAGCGGGTCCTGGAAGACAAGCTGCATGCGCGCCCGATACTTCCGCCATTCAGCCGTCTCCAGGGCAGGCATCGGCTCGCCGTCGAAGCGGACATGACCGGCCGACGGCGCCTCCAGGCCAAGCAGCAGCCGGCCCGTGGTGGATTTTCCCGAGCCGGATTCGCCGACGATGCCGAGCGTGGTGCCCGGCGCGACGGTGAGCGAAACGCCGTCGACGGCATGCACGGCAGTCGGCCGGCCGAGCAGGCCACGGCGGGAGAAATAGGTTTTGGTAAGGTCGCTGGCCTCGATGAGGGGATCCGTACTCACGCTACCGTCGCTCCCTGCCTGGCCTGAACGACATTCGGGACTGCCGCGGTCGCGCCGTCACCGATCGGATGGAAGCAGGCGGCTGCACGATCACTACCGAGATCCACCAGTTGCGGCAGGCTGTTGTGACAGAGCTCGGAGGTCCGGCCGCAGCGCGGCGCGAAGGCGCAGCCACCCGGCAAGCGGCCCGGCTGCGGCACCGTGCCCGGGATCGGCGCCATGCGTTCGCGGCCGCCGTCAAGACGTGGAATGGCGTCGAACAGGCCACGCGTATAGGGGTGGCGCGGTTCGAGGAACAGCGCCTCCGTCGAGCACATTTCCACGACACGGCCGGCATACATGACGCAGACGCGCTCGCAGACCTGCGACACGGCCCCGAGATCATGGCTGATGAAGACAATGGCCATGCCGGTCTCGGCGCGGATCGAGATCAAAAGGTCGAGGATCTGCGCCTGGATGGTGGCGTCGAGCGCGGTCGTCGGCTCGTCGGCCACTAGCAGGTCGGGATTGCCCGACAACGCCATGGCGATCATCAGCCGCTGGTTCTGGCCGCCGGAAAATTCATGCGGAAAATTGTCGAAGCGCCTGATGGCGTCGGGAATGCCCACCAACTCCATCAGCCGGATCGCCTCGAAGCGCGCCGCCTTGCCCGTCAGCCCACGATGCAACTCGACGGCTTCGGCGATCTGCCGGCCGGCACGGATGACGGGGTTGAGCGAACTGGACGGATCCTGGAAGATCATGGCGATGCGGCTGCCGCGTACGCTCTCGAGCGTGGTGCGCGGTGCGCCGACAAGCTGCCGGTCGCCGAGACGGACGCTGCCACCGACGGTCGCCTTGCGCGGCAGAAGACCAAGGGCCGCAAGCCAGGTCACCGACTTGCCGCAACCGGATTCGCCGACCAGACCAACGGCCTCGCCGTTCTCGATCGCCAGATCGATGCCGTGCAAAACCCGCGTGCCGTTGAAGGCGACCGTTAAATTGGAGATTTCCACCAGGGACATTGCTGCCTCCTTCGTCCACACGAACGAATGAAAACGGACCGGAGGTGTGGCCTCCGGTCCGTTTCGTCGAATCAGGCCCAGTTGCCGGGACGGAAGTCCATTGCGAAGGCCGACGCGGCCTTCCACTTCAGCGCCTTCGGCTTGCCGGTGAATACGGCGTTCTGATGCAGGACCGTGTAGGCCGGGTCTTCGCGCTCGCAGATCTGCAGCATGCGGGCGAAGGCGTCGTGGCGCTTGGCGCGGTCGGTGCTGGTTTCAAGGAAGGTCGAGAGCGTGTTCATCTCGGCATTGGTCCATTCGCCGATCTGCTGCTGCTGGCCGTTCGGCCCGTGATTGGCGATGATGGAGGAGACCGGATCGTTGAAGCTCGCCGAGCTCGACCAGTCGCGAACGGCCCGCGTCGGGGTCTTTTCAAGGATCGCCTGCCAGTTCTCCTTGACGGCGATCTCGACATTCAGGCCGACCTGGTTCCACATCTCCACCAGGATCTGCGCCGTTGCCGTCTGGTTGGTGTAGTAGTTGTCGAGCAGGCGATAGGGGATCGCGTCGCCCTTGTAGTTGGCTTCCTTGAGAAGCTGGCGCGCCATGTCCGGATTATATTCCGGAACAGACCAACCCTTGACGAACATGTCGCCATAGAAATCCCACTGCAGGCCGGCGGGAACCCTGGTGCGGCCGGCCCAAAGCGATTCGACGATCGCCTGGCGGTCGATGGCGTGGGTGAAGGCGCGACGGATACGCGGATCGACAAGCTGCGGATGGTTCTTGTCGAAGACTGTCTCGCGATGATTGGGGATCGTGCCACCCTGAACTTCGAACGCGGCATTCTTCTCGATACCCCCGATCTGGTCCGGTGGGATGTCGCAGGCGAACTGATATTCGCCCGATAGCAGGCCGTTGACGCGCGAGGCGACTTCCGGAACCTCGACGAAGCGGATCCGCTTCAGCGGCGGACGGCCGCCCCAGTATTCGTCATGAGCTTCGTAGATCAGATAGGTGTCCGGCTTGAAGTCGGCGACGCGGTAGGGGCCGGTAGTGATCGGCGCGCGGGCCCAATCGAGATAGCTCTTGGCGTCTTCCCAACCGCGGCGGCTGGCAATCGCGCTGGCGGCAACCGAAAGGCGGCCTTCCATGGTGACGTCGGACGAACCGTTGACGAAACGGACCGTGTACTTGTCGACGATCTCGACGCCCTGCAGCGCCGGCCAGATGCGCCGGGCGGTCGCCGGCACTTCCGGCGGCAGGTCCTTGCCCTGATTGCGGATCGGATTGGTGTCGTTGACGTAGATCGTCTTGCCGGCGTTCGGCTGCGTGTCGCCAAACATGCGCTCCTTGCTGAAGGAAAAGACGACGTCTTCAGCGGTCAGTTCCGCGCCGTTGTGGAACTTGACGCCCTGGCGCAGCTTCAGCTCGACGGTCTTGTCGTCGATGCGGCGCCATTCCGTGGCGAGTTCCGGGCGGGCGGTCAGGCCGTTCAGCCAGTTGAGGCCGATCAACCCTTCCCACAGCGACGAATTGAAGATGCGCTGGCCGACATTCGACTGCTCGCGCAGCGTATCCAGCGTGTTGGTGTTGGAAATCTTCTGCACGGCGATGGTGATCGACGGACGATTGTCGGCCTGAGCGATCGAGAAGCGCGGCAGGATCAGCGAGCCGGCGGCGGCGGTCGCCATGCCGAGCGCGCCACGACGGGTAATATTGACCATGAAAATACCTCCTGAAAATCGGGTTTCGGTTGTCGTTATCGGTCGCGGGCGGTCAGGCCCTCGGGGCCGGAGCGATAATGGGTCAGCGTCCGGTCGGCATGTCTGAGCCGCCAGGACAAAGCTTTCTGCGCATAGTCGCGCACCAGCGCCGCGTAGTCCGGATCGCCGGCGAGATTGACGAATTCGTTGGGATCGCGCTCGAGATCGAAGAACAACGGCGGCAGGGCGGCGAAATGGACGTATTTGTAGCGCTCGTCCTGGACGACACAGAGGCTGCAATCATTCTGGTCCAGGCCCAGGACTGCCTGCGGTTCGGAATAGAATACGTCGCGGAAGTCGTATTCGTAGTGCAGCTCCGTGCGCCAATCATCCGGCCGCTTGCCGGCGAGGAAGGGCACGAGCGTTTCGCCGTCGCAGGCGCGCGGGATATCACCGCCGAGCCAATCGAGAATGGTCGGCATGACGTCGATGCTTTCGGTGAAAGCGGTCTCGATCGCACCGGGCCGCGCATTCGGTCCGGCATTCTTGATGACCAGCGGAATGCGGAAGCTTTCGTCGTTATAGCCAATCTTGCCGAGCAGATGATGATCGCCGAGCTGCTCGCCGTGGTCGCTGGTGAAGATGATCAGCGTGTCGTCCCACTGGCCGGTGCCATCCAGATAGTCAAAGACCTGGCCGAGACAATCGTCGATCTCGCTGATCAGACCGCAATAGGTGGCGCGCATCTGGCGGATATCGGCCTCGTCCAGCGTCGCCCCCGATCCTTCGGCTCCCTGGAAGAAGGAACCGCGGCGGATGCTGTCGATATAGAACTTCATCAGGGGATGTTGCGCGGCCTCCGTTTCGGGGCTGGTGGCGCGGATCGGCGCCGGCATGTCTTCCGGGCGATACATGTCGTGATAGGGCGCGGAGGCGACGAAAGGCGGATGGGGGCGATAATAGCCGAGATGCAGGAAGAACGGCTTGCCGGCGCGGCCCTTGAGATAGGTCAGCGCCCGCTCGGTGAAATAGGTGGAATCGGAATATTCATGCGGAATGCGCGAGGGGCGATCGGTCGCGCCCTTCACGGCATCCTCACCTTCCGGCAGCCAGACATCGGGGTGGTGTTCCGGCAGATCGAAGCCCTGCTGCGCCACCCAGCCGAAATAGCCTTCCATGTTCGGCTCGAAGGCACCTACCGAATGGAAGCCGTCCATCATGTCGCCGAGAGCCAGAAAGCGCGGATCGTTGATGGAGGTCGTGCGCGGGTCCGGCACGGTCGTGGTATAGCCCACCAGCGCCGGATCGTAGCCGACGCCGCGCAGCGCCTTGGCGAGATTGAAATGCCTGCTGTCGAGCGGCACCGTGTTCTGCACGGCGCGGTGATTCATCAGGTAAAGGCCGGTCAGAAGGCTGGCGCGAGCCGGACCGCAAGGCACGCAGGTCGTCACATGATTGCGGAAGGTCACACCCTCGCGGCAAAGCCGATCCAGGTTCGGCGTCTTCAGAAACGCCTCATGCCCGTCGGCGCGCAAAAGATGCGGGATGAAATCGGCCCGCCACTGATCGACGACGATCAGAAGTACATTCTTACGGTTCATGGACAGCCTCGCGTGTTAGGGAGGCTGTTTGCGGGGTGATTATTTCAGGCGCATGAACCTAATTGCAAACTTCCGTGACAGACTTGTGGTGATGGCTACGGATCTAAAACCAGAGATTGCGCAAAGCCTCTCATAGACGGGGAAATCGCCGCCAGCGGCTCATCCCAATCACCGACTTACCTCATTCCGGGGTTACAACGCGCCGCTGTGTTCAACACTGCCATTCAGCGGGATGCGAAAACCATGCATCTATTGTAACCCTTCCTCCGCTATCACAGATCTGACCAGATCAAAGCGTTGGGCAAAACGAGAATCCAGCGCGATCTCCTCGAGAGAATATTTCGCATATATGGCGAAACTTTCTCCTATAAATTTTTCCAGCGAAAGGAGTTTATATTCCCGATGCGGCTTGAACATATAAGAGCCTTCAACTCCTAACACCTCGGCCACTTCCGGATATACCGGAAAACAGGATCCGATCATCATGACGTCAGCTGGTATAATATCGGTTCGATTTGTCTCTATTCCGCACTGCTGCAGGAAGGCCTGCGCAATATCATGGATCGGGCGAGCCTTCGAAAGATCGATGCCGTACATGAAGCTCTCGCGCCGCGACCAGGCTCTGAAAGGCCCCGACATATCCAGCCCGTGCGCGGCAAAGCTTTCCAGGAGCTGTTTCCGCTCACCCTCCCAGCGGGAAAAAAATCCACTTCGCTCAAATATGTCGCGCCGAAACAAAGTTCGGGTTCTCTCGGGGCTCATTCCCGCCTGGAAGGCAGCCAGCACGATCATCGATTGATAAGCGCCGATCGGCCCGTTGAGGAGCTGTCCTCGCACGTTAACAAAGCAGATGTCCGGATGATAGGCATCAAATTTTATGGAGGGAATCCGGCTCAGTTTTTGTACGGATGAGAAATCATAGTATCCCTGCTCCAAATGAGGATGGATGACCACCCTGTCATAGGTAGGAATGGTTTCCGCGAATTTGTCCAGAGCCCCCCGGAAGGTCCAGATATCGGCGTGATCGATCCGCAAATCATTGCTCAGCAACCTCATGGAGTTTGCAAGTCCATGCGTCTGAGCGTTCGAGATAATCAACCATGCTTCCACGACAGGCTCCCAATGGTATTCATCTGGCAAGCAACCACACCTGAACAGGCTGCGGATCAGCCTGGTCGTGCCAAGCGCTCTTCTCGCGGTTCCTCGCCGCAGATGCCGCTGCGCGGAAACGGAAAATGCTTTCTAGGCACCCCTCGATAAAGCCGGCATCCGGCTCCGGGCGCTTCAGGGGCGCAACATCTCGATCTCTCGTTCGTCGCAGACCACGGCTTGATATTCTTCTATCTCGGGCGGCGGCAGCATCTCGACTTTAGGCTCGGCCTTGTTGCTGGGCTGCGAGACGTAGTTCCTGACAAAACACCGCATCACATGGGCCACCCCGAGATGATTTACCTCGCGATAATCGTCCTCGTAATAGAGGCCTCCGGCATAGCTGCCGGTAATGATCTCGTATGAGGGGAAATAGTCGACCCAGTCAAAACGCGATAGCATCTGCTCGGCCACCACCCGCAAAACGGCTTTGCTGTAGGTCGTCGAAACCAGGACATTGCGGTTTTCATAGGTCGCCACCAGAGGCACCGGAGAAACGGTGAGAAGTACTTTTACCCGAGGATTGACGCCCTTCAATTTCTTCAGGAACAGGGACAGATGGCGATCGACTTCATCCACGCCGAAGTTGACGAATTCATATCGATCAGGATCGAACGATCCGGCGGTTACGCCCGGCGCAAGAGGGAAGACCGATCCATCCGCCTTTGATCTCCACGATTCCGTCAGGCCCAGCGTGAAGACCAGAATATCGGAATCGAGGAATACCGACCGTACGGCCGCGAGATGTGAACGACGTGCTTCAATGACTGCTTCCGGGGTGTCGTACCCATCCGGCTCGATCTGCGGACGGTAAGGATCGACGAACTTATTGTCCTTGCGTAACCACGCTTTCTCGACGGGTTCGCGGCCCTCGAAGACCTCATCAAAAAGCTGAAGCAACTGCTGGGCGGTATAAATATTCCCGTAGCGCGCTGAGAAGACACCGAAATTTCGCTTGGATCTTTCCGCTTCGGGTAAGCCTTCACCCTTTTCGGAAATGAAATAATGAAAGCCGATCCGTTGAATCTGACGCGAAATATGTTGCGCGAAACAACTGCCGGCCGTTGCGACTTTCACGGTCTTGTCGATCTTGAACCTTGGATTGACGATAGGATCGAACATATGCGTTTCCACGCGTGCAACGGACCTGCGCCACAACTGATAATCATTGATCGTGGAATATGGATTGCTCATGCATCTGTCTCCGCTATGACCTGTTTTACGCGGTTGAAACGCGTGAGAAAGCCAGGCTCGACCGTGATCTCATCCACCTCGAAGCTTGAGTAAGCCTCAAAGCTGAGCTCAATAAACTTCTCCAGCGAGATAAGCCTATACTCGCCAGGCAGTTTAAACATGTAGGAACCGCCGACCCCGAAGATCTCGCCTATCTCGGGATAGACTGGAAGGCATGCGCCATCCACGATGGTATCGAAAGGCACCAGATCCATCTTGTTGGTCTCGATGCCGTGGTTCCTGAGAAATGTACGAGCGACGTCGAGAATGGGGCGCGCCTTGGGATGTGCCAGGCTATGCATGAAACTCTCGCCGCGCGACCAGCGCCTGAACGGGTTCGTTATATCCATCCCGAAAGCGGCGAAGCTTGAGATGAGCCTGTCTCTCGCCGGTTCCCAGCGCGAGAAGAAACCACATTGCTCATATATATCGCGGCGAAACAGCTTTCGGGTCTTCTCTATACTCAGACCCGCCTTGAAGGCCGAGAGAACAATCATCGACTGATTGGCGGCCAACGGCTTATAGATACGCTCACCTCTCGCCGTGGTGAAACAAAAATCCGGATGGTAGGCATCGAACTCCAGGTTCGGAATCTTGTACAAATTTTCCACCGATGAAAAATCATACCCCATCAGTTCGGCTATGGGATTTATGATCACCCTGTCGTATTTCGGAATTTTTTCCGTGTAATCCTGCATATTCTTCTTGAATTGCCACACATCCACGCAATCGAGCTCAAAGCTGTTGCTCAACAACTGCAATGAACGCGCAAGCCCATATGTGTTGCAGTTGGAAATCAACAACCAACGCTCCATCGCACGCCCCCTTAAGCACAGGCATATCAACAAGTAACCTCGCCGCCGCACGACAGATTTCGGATGAATAGCCCCTATCTCATTCGAAAAATGCGACGTGGAAGTACTGGCCTAAAAACCTCCAAAAAGATGGAAGCCTATTATCTTGCAACGGAATGGTGCCTGTTCGTTAGGCCAACAAGAATCTCCTGTGCCATTTAGGTTCTCATCGAAGTAAACTGGCTATATCTATGCAATACCATACAGATAACGGCGCGCCCGGTCGGCTCGCGCCATATAGCAATGGCGCACTCTATATTTTGATCGGGCACGGCTGGAATGTGCTTCTTGAAACGCCAATTGTCTGCAATGGCCGCGGCAAAGGCTGCCAGCCCAAGATTGAGACGAGACCTTTCAGTCCTGCGACAAGAAAGTTCGAAAACATCTTTTAAAAGCGGATGAGGCTTGAGGTCGACCCTGGCATACCGAAATCGCGATCAGCGATCGCGTGTGTCATAGCGGAGGCGGGCGGCGATGATTTCCCGCTGGTTGTTTTCCGTCCAGTTGACCAGCGACTGTATCGTCTCGTGCAAGGTGCAGCCGAGCGACGTCAGCCTGTATTCGACGCGTGGCGGTACCACTGGAAACACCGTGCGTTCGACGATGCCATCACGCTCCAGATGGCGCAGAGTATTGGTCAGCATCCGCTGGCTGATGCCATCGATGCTCTTCTTCAGCTCCGTGAACCGCAGCGTGCGCTTTTCAAGCAGGGCAATGACCAGCAGCGACCATTTGTCGGCGATCCTGTCGAGGATCTGCCGCACCTCGCAGCCCTCGCGCTGATCCCACTGGAGGACATCGTAGTCCCCATCGGTGCTGCAGCAATCACTTGGTGAGTTTAAAGTGCCTTCTTCCATGGCTGTGGAATATGCCTTACCTCAATGATGGTTACAAGAAGTAACTGACAGGCATTTTAGTAATTGACCTGCCATTTTCATACCAAACCATCAAACGTGAGGGCATACACCCATGTCGACCCTATCTCACACCTCGAGTTCGCAAGCGCCCATGAGCGCGGGGGCAAGAGGCGCCCTGCTCGTTCTGTGCGGAGCGATTTTCCTCGAAGGCATCGATGTCGCGATGCTGAACGTGGCCTTGCCGGCAATCCGCGCTGAGTTGGGCCTCTCGACCACGACGCTCAGTGCCGTCGTCAGCTCCTATGTGCTCGGCTATGCCGGCTTCATGCTGCTCGGCGGCCGCGCGGCCGACATTTTCGGCAAGCGGCGGGTATTTCTCTCCGCGCTTGCCGTGTTCATCGCCTTCTCCGGCCTCGGCGGTTTCGCCACCGAAGGCTGGATGTTGCTGACGGCGCGCTTCGTCACCGGCATCGCCTCGGCCTTCATGACGCCGGCCGGCCTTGCGCTGATCATGACGAACTTCCCGGAGGGACCACAGCGCAACAAGGCGGTGCTCATTTACGCCGGCACGGCTGCCGGAGGCTTTTCGCTGGGGCTTGTTGCGGGCGGCCTGCTTGCCGCCATCGACTGGCGCTGGGTGTTTTTCGCACCGGTCATTCTTGCCAGCCTCATTTTCATCCTGACGCCGCGCCTCGTCGCCGACGACCATCAAAGAGACTATAGCCAGCGCTTCGATATGCTGGGCGCCATCATCCTCGCCGGCGCGATGCTATCCGCCGCCTATGGCGTGATACGGCTCGAAAACCCCAAGGACGGCCTGGACTGGACGCTTGTCGCCTTTGCCGCGAGCGCAATCCTCTGGATTGCCTTTATCGCCATCCAGAGGAAGGTCGCAATGCCGCTGGTCAGGCTAGGTATCCTGCGCTCGCGCTCGCTCGTCCGCGCCAATCTCAGCGCCTTGTTCTTCGCCGGTTCCTTCTTCGGCTTCCAGTTTCTGGTGTCGCTCTACCTGCAGGAGCTGATGGGCTGGACATCGCTGCAAACAAGCCTTGCACTACTGGCCATCGGCGCCGACGCTATCCTCGCTCCGACAGTAACGCCATGGCTGGTCAATCGCTTCGGCAATATCAAGGTCATCTTCGGCGGGGTGCTGCTGGCGGCATTTTCCTACGCCTGGTTCCTGCGGGTGAGCCTCGACTGGACCTATGCGGCAATGTTTCCCTCGATGATCCTGCTTGGCCTGGCATTCTCGCTCGCCTACGGTCCGCTGACCATTCTGGCAACGGACGGGATCGACGAAAGCGAGCAGGGCCTGGCCAGCGGCCTCGTGAACACGGCCTTTCAATTCGGCGCGGCACTCGGACTGTCGGCGGCAAGCGCCGTCGGTGTTCTGGCGCTCGGCGCGGAAACCGCGCCCGATGCGCGCCTCGAGGCCCTGCGATTGGCGCTGCTCGTGCCCGTAGTGGCAACGGTCATTGGTCTCGCCGTGACCGCAACGGGATTAGGCCCGTGGCGAAAGACCGCCGAAGGATAAGCAATACATCCCGATGACATCGGGGATGCTTTGGAAGCCACTGGCATAATGTAGAGAAAAAAGAAATGGCGCACCCGGAGCGATTCGAACGCCCGACCCCCAGATTCGTAGTCTGGTGCTCTATCCAGCTGAGCTACGGGTGCGTATCCAAACGGAGTAAACCGTTGGCGTGGCGGTTCTCTAAAGCGTCCTTCCGGGGAATGCAAGTGGGTTTCTGAAAAAGATCGCGATTTTCACAGAAACGGAGGCGAAGAAGCTGAAAAACCTCAGCTTTCGTGGGCGCTGCGGCTGCGGTAATCGTCGAGCGAAACCGGGCGGTCCGGTATTTCGATGCGGAACTGTGTGCCGGCGGCAGGTTTTTCCACCAGCGCAATGGTGCCGCCATGGGCCAGCACCAGTTCGCGGGCAATCGCCAGCCCAAGGCCAGTGCCGCCGGAGCGCGCGGAGCCACGGAAGGCGGTGAAGAGGTTTTCCCGCGCCTTCTGCGGCATGCCCGGGCCTGTGTCGTCGACGGTGATGCCAACGACGCTGCCGATGCGATGTGCCGAAACTGTAATGCGGCGAACACTGTCGGGTTCGGCATCACCGAAGGCAACCAGCGCCTGGTGGGCGTTGCGGCAGAGATTGTGGATGACACGGAACAGTTGCTCGCTGTCGGCATCGACGACCAGATCCTGGCTCACCTGCTCGAGGAATTCGATGCCACCCTCGGGATCGATCGCCAGGATATCGCGCACCTCGTCGACCAGCTCATGCAGAAGCACCCGCCGACGGCGCGGCGCTGATTCGGAGGTCTGGCCGTAGGAGAGGACCTCTGTCGTGTAGCCGACGGCACGGTCGATGGTGCGCAAAAGCTTCGGTGCGAAGCGCTTGACCATGGGGTCGTCGACATCGACCAGCCGGTCTGACATCAGTTGTGCCGCCGACAGGATGTTGCGCATATCGTGATTGATCTTCGACACGGCAAGGCCGAGCGCGGCGAGGTTCTTCTGCTGCTTCAGCGTCTTTTGCAGTTGCGACTGCATGGAGGCGAGATGACGGCCGGCGACGGCGAGCTCGTCGCGCCCTTTGTCCGGCGTAAGCACCCGGCTCGGATCCTCCGGATCGTCGGAATAGGCTTGCATGCTGTCTGTCAGCCGACGGATCGGGCGGATCATCATGCGGTTGATGGCAAAAAAGATCAGCGTCGCGGTGAACAGCGAAATCAGGATCGACATCAGGAAGACGCTGCCGGAATAGGCGAGCATGGCGTTGCGCAAGCGCGTGTCCTTCAACACTACCTCGATGCCGGTGCCGGCATCGCCGCCGACCGGGCCGAAGACGCGGATAATCCGGTTGCCGCCGAACAGCAGCGTGTCCAGCGCATCGCGCATCGCGGTCGGCAGCGAGACATTGCTCAGATCATATTGTTCATCGACGGAGGCCGGCATCTCGGCGGTCGCGAGCAGCCGCGACGTCCCGTCCTTGCGCAGCACGATGGCGCGCGTGCCGGTCGCCATCAGCGTTTCCTTCTGAAGCGCGCGAGGCAGCTCGGATGGCTGCAGGCCGTCGATGACTGTGGCGGCGGCCGCGGCGGTGTTCAGCCGGTCTTCCAGCCAGCGCAGCCGCATATTGGCGACCGACGGCACGAAGATCAGCACCTCGGCGAGCAGGATGAAAAAGACGGTGAGGATCAGGAGCTTGCCTGATAGGCCGCCGAAAATGCCTGTGGGCCGGCAGAAACGGGCGAGACCATGCGCCTCAGCCTTGTTGGCCGCGCCGAGGTCCCTATCCTGCCCACTATCCATTTCCGCTGTCCCGCTTTGCTGCAAAGCGATCTGCTGCATAATTCCTTAAATCGGAGTCGATTTAAGGAATTATGCAGCAGTCTTAAGGTGTTACAGCGTCCTTTGCGCATCATATTTGACGCGCGGCGCTGTAATGACGACATATCAAGAATAGATCATAGGGGATTGCGGTGCGTTTTCCAATCGCTTCCGTCACAGGCGGCAAGAGATAGGCCGCTGCAGGAGCGGAAGAGGCGCATTCGCGCGACCTTCCAGCTCTTGCCCTGATGCATCAAAACTCCTATGCCGCCGCCGAGCCGCCGCCGAAAGCGCTGGCGATCTTGCCGATCATGCGATGCGCCGGCGATGCCACGGCGCGATGGGTCTCGGTGCGTGCCGACACCGGTGCGGATGCTGAACCCGCGTCGACCTTAAAGCGGGCGACAAGGCGAACAAGGCCGTCCGCTTCCGCCGAGAGACGATGGGTGGCGGCCGAGGTTTCCTCGACCATGGCGGCGTTGCGCTGCGTTACCTCGTCCATCTGGTTGACGGCCTTGTTGACCTCGGTCAGCCCAGTCGCCTGTTCGCGGGCGGCCGTTGCGATTGAATGAATATGATCGTTGATCTTCAAGACGCGCGACTCGATAGCCGCCAGCGCCTCTCCGGTCGCCTGAACCAGCTTGACGCCCACCTGCACCTCACCGCCGGATTTGCTGATCAGCGCCTTGATATCCTTGGCGGCCGTGGCCGAGCGTTGCGCCAGTTCACGCACTTCCTGAGCGACAACAGCGAAACCCTTCCCGGCATCGCCGGCACGGGCCGCTTCAACACCGGCATTCAACGCCAGCAGGTTGGTCTGGAAGGCGATCTCGTCGATGACGCCGATGATCTGGCTGATCTCGCCCGACGCCTGCTCGATACGTACCATGGCGTCGACGGCATTGCGCACCACCGTGCCGGAACGGGCGGCGTCTTCCTTGGCTTCCGTCACCATGACGCTGGCTTCCCGCGCCCGTTCGGTGGAGCTTTGCACCACGGCGGTGATCTCGTCGAGCGCTGCCGAGGTCTCTTCCAGGGCGGCGGCCTGCTGTTCGGTGCGCCGCGACAGGTCGTCGCTGGCATGCCCCAGTTCGCTGGTATTGGCGTTGATAGAACCGGTCGTTTCGCGCACCTCGCGCATGGTGCTCTTCAGGGTCATGAGCGTGGCGTTGACGTTCTGCTGCAGCTCGGCGAAGGCGCCCTGGAATTCACCCTGCATGGTCTGGGTCAGATCGCCGTCCGCAAGGCTCGCGATAACGCGGCGGACCTCGCTGGTGCCGATATCGACGCTTGCAAGGAGTTCGTTGATATTGCCGGCGAAGCGATTGAGGTTGGCGTCCTCGTAGTCCTTGTCGATGCGACGGCTGAAATCGCCGGCCGCCGCCGCCGCAACGACGATCGACATGTCGGACTGCAGATCATCGTTGCGGGCGCGCATCGTCGTTTCCTCGGCATTCATGCGTCGTACGGCCTTGCCGTTCTGCTTGAAGATATCGACGGCGGCCGCCATCTCTCCGATTTCGTCCGCGCGCCCGCCAAAGGGAACCTCGACATCAAAATTGCCGTCCGCCACTTGCTTGATGGTTTCCGTCACCTTGCGGATCGGGCGGCTCAAATGCACAGCACCGATATAGGCGCCGAGACCGGCACCTGCGGCGATGCCCAACACCGTGATGCCGAGCACAGCCCAAAGGACCGTTTTGTGGAAAGCGTCGATTTCAGCGCCGACCGTCGCGAGCTCGGCCTTGTCGGCCTGCACGACGGTATCGATCTCGGCCTGGAAGGCCTTGCGGTTGGCACGGTTGGCATCATTGTTGCCCTGCTTGCTGGCGGCGTCCGGTCCGTCCGACAGAGCGAGCCTCACGGTCTCCGACCGGAATGTGCGGAACTCCTGAGCCCGACCCTGCAATTTGGCGAATTCCGCCTTCTGTTCTTCAGGAACCTTTGGCGACCAGGCGGTAAATGTGCTGTCGATTTCGTCGAGATCCTTCATCAATCCATCGGCGAAGCCCTTGGCATCCTTGGCGGTGGCGGAGGCATAGATACCGCGTGCTTCCATAACGACGGCGGTCACGACACGGTTCAGATGCTCGCCCATATAGGCGCGGCTTGCCGCCTGCTCATAGACCCGCATCTGCCGCTCATATTGATGCACGGCATAAAGAGCGGTGCCGCCGATCAAAAGCGCGGCACTGGCCATCACACACACAAGCAGATTAATCTTGCCACGAATCTTCAACGACATGCCTCCTGGAAGCGGAAACCACCCCTCAAAAACTTGGGCTTTCCGCGCTTACCCCTAAATATCCACTAAAATCATTAATGTTATATTGCGCTATTTTTAATATAAATTTAGAAACACTTTCGTGTACTTAGTATATATTTAAAAGTAACATTTTTAATATTATAAAATACGAAACTACCATCTATCCGGAACTGC
This sequence comes from Martinezella rhizogenes, assembly GCF_000799715.1. Lineage (GTDB taxonomy): Bacteria > Pseudomonadota > Alphaproteobacteria > Rhizobiales > Rhizobiaceae > Rhizobium > Rhizobium rhizogenes_C. The sequence goes on along the minus strand of NZ_JUHG01000014.1, from coordinate 369,968 downwards.
ACGCCGCGGCGCGCCAGCGAGGCAAGCAGCACTTTGCCCCAAGAGGCGGATTTTCAGGAATCTGCGGCGGTATAATTGACTTCCGGAGCCATGATCCGTATAAGCCGCGCACGTCCGGTCATGGAGCCTGCTTTTGCGGGCCAAGTCCGTTCGTCATAATCAACAACGCTCCTTGCTTTTAAAGCAAAGCTCAAGAAGGGCCGCACTCCGCGGTGTTTAAATAATGAAGCGTACTTACCAACCATCCAAGCTTGTTCGCAAGCGTCGCCACGGTTTCCGTGCGCGCATGGCAACCGCTGGCGGCCGCAAGGTTCTTTCCGCCCGCCGTGCCCGCGGTCGCAAGCGTCTTTCGGCCTAAGGGCCGGAATGCCCGAGAAGATGGCGGGCGAATTGACGAATGAACGATCAAAACAGACTGTCGGGCGGCTGAAAAGCCGGCCGCAGTTTCTTGCTGTCCGCCAGGGCGAAAAACGCAGGGGAAGTCTCTTCCTCATCGAAGTGCTGGACCGCAAGCTCACTGACGCCGAACCTCGCGTCGGTTTTACCGTTACCAAAAAACATGGCAACGCGGTGGAACGCAACCGCATGCGGCGCAGGCTGAAAGAGGCTCTGCGGCTTCATGCCGGGTTTGCAATGCAGCCCGGACACGACTATGTGGTTGTCGCGCGGCGCGATGTACTGACCGCACCTTTCGAAAAACTGGCGAGCGAACTCGCCCACCGGATCGAAACCAGGCCGAAACCCCGCCGGCCGGAGACGGACCGCTCCAGGAAAGTATGATGGAAAACAAACGCAATTACTTCATAGCAATTGCCCTGTCTGTGCTGATTGTTCTCGCCTGGCAGTTTTTCTACATGAACCCGCGCCTCGAGGCGCAGCGTAAGGCCGATCTCGTCGCCAAGGCGCAGCAGCAGACGCAGCAGGCCCAGACGACGCAGGCTCCAGCCGCTGGCGCCGCCGTCGACGGCGCGCTGCCATCGAGCGGCCAGAGTGCGCCGACGACGCTGACCCACGACCAATCGGTTGCCAAGTCGGCCGCCTCGCGCGTCATCATCGACACGCCCGCGCTCTCCGGCTCCATCAATCTGGAAGGTGCCCGCTTCGACGATCTGCAGCTCAAGGCCTACCATGACACGGTCGACAAGAGCAGCCCGATCATCACGCTGTTCAGCCCGGCCGACACCAAGGACGGCTATTTCACCGAGCTCGGCTATGTCGGCAGCGACACGACTGGTGCCGTTCCCGGCCCCTCGACCCTGTGGACGCTTGCGAGCGGCAACAAGCTGACCGACAGCACGCCGGTGACGCTCTCCTATACCAACGACAAGGGTGTCATCTTCACCCGCACCATCTCGGTCGACGAACGCTATATGTTCACGATCACCGACAAGATCGCCAATGGCGGTCAGGCGCCGGTGTCATTGTCGAGCTATGGTCGCGTGACCCGCTACAACAAGCCGACCACGCCGTCGGCATACGTCCTGCATGAAGGCTTCATCGGCGTCATCGGCGACGATGGCCTGATCGAGACCAAGTATACCGCCGCCGAGAAAGAAGCCGTCAATCCGGCGAAGGCGACCGGTGGCTGGCTCGGCATCACCGACAAATACTGGGCTGCCACGATCGTGCCGCCGCAGTCGGGAGCCTATGACGCGCACTTCTCGCATTTCGCCGATGGCCAGCCGCGCTATCAGGCCGACTACAAGCAGGATGCCGTCACCGTCGCCCCCGGCCAGTCGCAGGAACTGAAGAGCCTCGTCTTCGCCGGCGCCAAGGAAGTGCCGGTCATCGACCGCTACGAGACGAGCTATTCGATCCCGAAATTCGACCGCCTGATCGACTGGGGCTGGTTCTATTTCATCACCAAGCCGATGTTCAAGCTGATGGATTTCTTCTTCCGCTACTTCGGTAACTTCGGCGTCGCCATCCTGTGCACGACCATCGTCGTCAAGGGGCTGTTCTTCCCGCTCGCCAGCAAGCAATACGCTTCGATGGCAAACATGAAGCGCATGCAGCCGAAGATGGAAGAGCTGAAGGCCAAGTTCGGCGACGACCGCATGGGGCTGCAACAGGCAACCATGCAGCTCTACAAGGAAGAAAAGATCAACCCGATCGCCGGCTGCTGGCCGGTGCTCCTGCAGATCCCGATCTTCTTCTCGCTCTACAAGGTGATCTATATCACCATCGAGATGCGTCACGCACCATTCTTCGGCTGGATCCAGGACCTCTCCGCTCCCGATCCGACCTCGATCGTCAACCTCTTCGGCCTGCTGCCGTTTACGGCTCCGACGATCCTGCATCTCGGCGTCTGGCCGCTGATCATGGGCATCACCATGTTCCTGCAGATGCGCATGAACCCGACACCGCCGGACCCGACCCAGGCGATGATCTTCACCTGGATGCCGCTGGTATTCATGTTCATGCTGGCCAGCTTCCCGGCCGGTCTGGTGATCTACTGGGCCTGGAACAACACGCTCTCGGTGATCCAGCAGGCGCTCATCATGAAGCGCCATGGCGTGAAGGTGGAACTCTTCGACAATCTGAAGGGCGTCTTCAAACGAAAACCGGAACCATCGAAATGACGAAAAAAGCCCCGCTTTCGCGGGGCTTTTCTTTTGAGCCTCATCCCATATACCGATCAAAACTTGACTTTCGGCGGCAAAACCCCGAAGCCAGTCAACCAATTGAACCGGAAGACTGAAGCAGCATGGCAGAACAGACGATAAAAGACGACAAGCCGCTTTTCGGGCGCCCGTGGATCTTCATTCGCGGCGTGCCGGCGATGAAATTCCTGCCGCCGGAAGGGCCTTTGGAAGTGGCCTTCGCCGGACGCTCAAATGTCGGCAAGTCGTCGCTGATCAATGCGCTAGTCGGCCACAAGGGTCTGGCGCGCACGTCGAATACGCCGGGCCGCACGCAAGAACTCAACTACTTCGTTCCCGACGGTTTTTCCGGCGAGGCTGGCGACCTGCCACCGATGGCCCTGGTGGACATGCCCGGCTACGGCTATGCCGAGGCCCCGAAGGAACAGGTGGATGCCTGGACGAAACTGGTGTTCGACTATCTGCGCGGACGCACGACGCTGAAGCGCGTCTATGTGCTGATCGACAGCCGCCACGGCATCAAGAAGAACGACGAGGATGTCCTGAACCTGCTCGACAAGGCCGCCGTTTCCTATCAGATCGTGCTGACCAAGACCGACAAGATCAAGGAAGCGGGCCTGCCGAAGCTGCTGGCCGACACCGCCGAAAAAATCCGCAAGCGCCCCGCCGCCTATCCCGGCATCCTAGTTACCTCCTCGGAAAAGGGCGAGGGCCTTGAGGATGTGCGCCAGGCGATCAGGCTGACGGTCGGCATCGCGATCTGAATTTCGGACGGGATGCAGTCGCAGTTCGGCCATTCAGGCAATGGCTGCGCCTTTATCCTGGAAAAAATCTTTCAGGGCAGATGGATCGTGCCGGAGGCGATGACGTTCCCTGTGGGCTTGCCGGTGGGCGAGCCGCCAAAGGGTTCGACGCTGACGGCGATGATCGCACCTTCCGTGAGCTTGCCGTGAAGCTCTGACGGCAAGACGATCTCGCCCTCGCCGGTCTGCGGCAGGATGCCAAGCGCCTCGGCCGGATCGCTGCCACGGATCAGCCAGAGTTCCAGTGATTTTTCCTGAGGCTGGCCGGCGGCGACCGGCGCCACCTTCAATCGACCGCTGGCAGCATCATAATTTGTCAGCAGATTGACCGGGTTGTTTTGCGCGGTCAGGGCAGCGGTGAGCTGCTTGCCCGGCGACGGCTGCGAGGCATTGTTGGTGACGGTGAACACGAGGACACCGGCGACGAGAAACATCGCGCCAAAGCCGATCGAGCGCCAGAGCAATAACGAATTCCACAGATGGGCGCCGAAAGCGCCATTTACAAACACGCGTTTCTCAATCCTGGGGAAAACCGGGGCCACCGGCGCGACCATCTCGTAATCGTCGTTGAAGCCGGAAAGATTCTGCTCCCAGCGGCTGACGATGGCGGCGAACTGGCGATCGCTGCGCATGCGCCGCTCCACCTTCTGCCGATCCTCCAATGACAACACGCCGAGCACATATTCTCCGGCCAGGACTTCATCGCGGGAGCGGCCTCCCTTGCTTTGATCGGACGAACTCATCGGTCCAAGCACTCTCTCAGTCTAATCAGGCTTCGGCGCAGCCAGGTACGCATGGTATTCAAAGGTACCGCATATTGCTCGGCAAGCTCCTGCTCATTCAGTCCTTTAACATAGGCGTGACAAACGGCCTGAATTGAGTCAGCTTCCAACTCTTCCATGCACCTGTCAATCCGCCATCCCTCTCCCTGCACTGTCTTGCGGCCCCCGTTCGGCCCCGGCAGGCCCGCTCGGGAAAGAAAACGCGACAGAGGCGATGTGACGCAATAGAAACTAATCTTGTCATCATTATTCCCTCTGTCAAAAACTTGAGATAAAAGGCCGCGAACAATTCCACGGGGTACCCCATGTCCGAAGCCCAAAGCGAACTCCAGGCCAGCCTGCTTGCCAAGGCCCTGCCCTACATGCAGCGTTATGAAAACAAGACCATCGTGGTGAAATACGGTGGCCATGCCATGGGCAATGCCGAGCTTGGCAAAGCATTTGCCGCCGATATCGCACTCCTGAAACAATCGGGCGTCAACCCGATCGTCGTCCACGGCGGCGGCCCGCAGATCGGCGCCATGCTGACCAAGATGGGCATCGAATCGAAATTCGAAGGCGGGCTGCGCGTCACCGACCAAAAGACGGTCGAGATCGTCGAAATGGTGCTTGCCGGCTCGATCAACAAGGAAATCGTCGCGCTGATCAACCAGACCGGCGAATGGGCGATCGGCCTTTGCGGCAAGGACGGCAACATGGTCTTCGCCGAAAAGGCGCACAAGACCATCAAGGATCCGGATTCCAACATCGAGCGCGTGCTCGATCTCGGCTTCGTCGGCGAAGTGGTCGAAGTCGACCGCACCCTGCTCGACCTGCTCGCGAAATCGGAAATGATCCCCGTCATCGCCCCGGTGGCTCCCGGCCGCGACGGCGCCACTTATAACATCAATGCCGACACCTTTGCCGGCGCGATCGCGGGTGCGCTCAGCGCCACCCGCCTGCTCTTCCTTACCGACGTTCCGGGCGTGCTCGACAAGCAGGGCCAGCTGATCAAGGAACTCTCCGTCGCCCAAGCGCATGCGCTGATCGCCGACGGCACGATTTCCGGCGGCATGATCCCGAAGGTCGAGACCTGCATCGACGCCATCAAGGCCGGCGTCCAGGGCGTCGTCATCCTCAACGGCAAGACCGCCCATTCCGTGCTGCTCGAAATCTTCACCGAGCACGGCGCCGGCACGCTGATCGTTCCCTGATAGGAAACGGATGCTTCGCAATCATCTATGTGGAGCGCCGACCGGCTGATCAGTCGTGCTGATAAACGGCTTCGGCCTCGCTCTTCAGCATTCCCATCACTGTGCGGTAGGGCGCTGGGCCGTAGCTGATGCGGCTGACGCCGAGGCCGGCCATGGTGATATTGTCAGGGGTTGCCGGGCGCACCATGATGTTGACCGGCAGGGGCGAGCGATCGCAGAGCGCTTCGATCAACTCCGCATCGACTAGCCCCGGCGCGAAAAAGCCACTGGCGCCGGCTTCGGCAAAGGCATCGGCGCGGCGGTAGGCCTCGTCGAGCAGCAGCTGGTGGTGCGCTGTATCGCTTTCCTGCAGGAACAGATCGGTGCGGGCGTTGATGAAGAACGGCATTTCCCGCCGCGTGGTCATCTCGCGGATGGCGCGGATGCGGGCCGCCTGCGTCTCGATCGGGTGAACGCCGCGGCCGCCGATCACCTGATCCTCGAAATTGATGCCGATGGCGCCGTGATCCATGATCTTTTCGACATTGGTGGCAACAGCGTCGGGTTCCGCGGCATAGCCGCCCTCGAAATCGACGGAGAGCGGCAGGTGGCTCGTCACCGAAATCAGGCGGGTGGTGACCGCCAGCAGCGACAGCGGCACGGCCTCGCCGTCACCGAAACCATTGGCCGCGGCGACCGACCAGCTTCCCGTCGCCAGCGCCTTTGCGCCCGCCTCGGTCACCGCCTTGGCGGAACCGGCATCCCATATGTTGAAGAGGATCAGCGGATCGCCCTTCTTGTGCAACCGCGCGAACTCTTCCGCCTTTTCCACCTGACTCATATTGTTCCCCTCCACAAAAGCCCTACCGGGCGCATTCTACCCCTTGTATCTTGGGAAACAGGGGCTCCTCTTCCAGCTGACAACTAGCGCAAAGTCCCAAAAATCAATCTGCAAAACCATAGCCTGCATTGAAATGCCCGGCAATGTCCGCAATCTTGCCCCTCTATGCCGGAATCATATTTTGCTTTTCCTGGGGTGCTACCGCATGCCATAAGGCCGGCATGACCCAGACAAAGACGCAGCCCACGCCCGCCGATTTCTCCGATATCCGCGACTGGGTATTCGATCTCGACAATACGCTCTACCCGCATCATGTCGATCTGTTCGCGCAGATCGACAAGAACATGACGGCCTATGTTTCCGCGCTCCTGCAGATGGAGCGGGACGAGGCGCGTAAGCTGCAAAAGCAGTATTATCTCGAGCACGGCACGACATTGCAGGGGCTGATGATCCATCATCGCATCGATCCCAACGACTTCCTGGAGAAGGCGCATGCGATCGACTATTCGGCGCTGATGCCGCAGCCGGAGCTGGCCGCCGCCATCAAGGCGCTGCCGGGGCGCAAGTTCATCTTCACCAATGGCAGCGTCAGCCATGCACAGGCGACCGCTGGCGCGCTCGGCATCCTCGATCACTTCGACGATATCTTCGATATCGTCGCCGCCGACTACGTGCCGAAACCGGCCGGCAGCACCTATGACAAGTTCATGAGCCTTAATCGGGTGGACACGAGAAATGCCGTCATGTTCGAGGACCTGCCGCGCAATTTGACCGTGCCGAAGGCGCTCGGCATGAAGACGGTCCTGCTCGTGCCGCAAAACCTCGAGGGCACCGTCGTCGAATGGTGGGAGAAGACCACCGGCGAGGACGAGCACATCGACTATGTGACCGACGATCTCACGGCCTTCCTCAAGGCGTTGATTTAACCGTTCATTAGGGCGGGGTTACGAAAGTTTCATCCGCCTTACAGATGTTTAATTGGTCGTTTCCGACCGCCAGCCGTATCGTTTGACCATTCCTCGACACGAAAGGAAAAACGATGAACGGGAAAAAACTTCTTCTGGCGGGCCTTTCCGCAGCTCTTCTGGTCGGTGCTGCCGCGCAAGGTAGCTTTGCCGCGCAACGCGGCCACGACGGCAAGGACGGCCGCGATGGTCCGCGCTTTTCGCCTGAGATCGCCTATGTGCGCATGCTGAAGCAGTTCGGCCAGCCTGGCGATACGAAGGTCACCAAGGATGAGGTCAAGGCCGGCGTCGACAAGATCTTCGATCAGATCGATACCAATCACGATGGCCAGATCACCCCTGGCGAGGTGCGCACCTATCGCCAAGAGCGCATCAAGGAATGGAAGGCCGCACACGCAAAGACCAACGACGATCAGGCCAACAATCAGGCCCAGAACGATCAGGCCAAAGGCGACCAGGCTCAGAACGACGACAACAAGGGTGACAATGGCCCGCGCCGTCACGGACATCACGGCCGCTTCATGCATGAAGCCGGACTTATGCGTGGCATGATGCTGTTCCACCGCGTCGACAAGGACGAAAACGGTCAGATCAGCAAACAGGAAGCCGAAGACGCCGCCAACAAGTTCTTCGACCGCATGGACCGCAACCATGACGGCGTGATCTCACTGGACGACATGCCGGACCGCCCACTGCTCTGAATATCCCATCGGGTATGATTGATTGTTGAATGAAAAGCCCGCCGTAAGGTGGGCTTTTCTTGTCAGTGTCCGTTGTCGTGCTCGTAGAAATCCGAGACGATCTTCCAGGCGTCCTCTGCCGTATCGACGAAGCTGATCAGCTTGACGTCGTCGGGCGCGATGGTGCCAAATTCGGCGAGTGCATCGAAGTTGATGATGTCGCGCCAGAACTTTTCGCCAAACAGGATCAGCGGCAAATGCTCCATGCGGCCGGTCTGGATCAGCGTCAGGCATTCGAACAGCTCGTCCAGCGTGCCGAACCCGCCCGGAAACACAGCGATCGCCTTGGCGCGCACCATGAAATGCATCTTGCGGATCGCGAAATAGTGGAAATTGAAGCTGAGCTCCGGCGTCACGTAGACATTCGGCGCCTGTTCGTGCGGCAGTACGATGTTGAGGCCGATGGAGGGAGCACCCTCTTCCGATGCACCACGATTGCCGGCTTCCATGACGCCGGGGCCACCGCCGGTGACCACGACATACTCATGAAAATCGAAGCCGGCGGAATAGCGCGAGCATAGCCGGGCGAACTTGCGCGCTTCCTCGTAATAGACGGAGGCTGCCTCGAGATTGGCGCGCTGCACATCGTTGCGCGCGGCCCAGGCGCTGGCGCCCGGCGCCGGAATACGCGCGCCACCGAACATCACCACCGTCGATTTGATACCGCGCTCGGTGAGAGACATCTCGGTCTTCAGGAGTTCGAGCTGAAGGCGGATCGGCCGCAACTCCTCGCGGCAGAGAAAATCCTCGTCGGCATAGGCGAGACGATAGGAAGGCGACATCGACTGCGGCGTCTTCGGAACGGACTCAGCCCGCTGCTTGTCGGCCGAACTCGTCTTCAAGGGATCCCACACCCCATCCTTGCGCCTCAGCCTGCCATTTTTCGCCTTGCTCATTTCCCATGCCTTTCGATCGATCCTTCAAGGGTCACCATACACCGCAGCGCAAGCAACCGAGCATCGCATATGCCCCTCTAACGCCTTGAATCCAAGCTTAATCCGCACCGAAAAATCATTCCATTTTTCGGGCCTATGCTGTAGGACCAATCGACCGTATCTGCGGACCCTCTTCCGATCGCAACGATAGCCATTGAAGTTTAAGGAATTCTCATGAGCGCCACCGATCTCGCCTCTCTCGAAAACGCCATCGAGGCGGCCTTTGAAAATCGCGACAATGTGAACGTCTCGACGCGCGGCGAAGTTCGCGACGCTGTTGAAACGGCGCTGAACCTGCTCGACAGCGGCAAGGTGCGCGTGGCCGAGCGTGGTTCCGACGGCAACTGGACCGTCAACCAGTGGCTCAAGAAAGCCGTGCTGCTCTCCTTCCGTCTGAACGACATGCAGGTCGTCGACGGTGGCCCCGACGGCTCGACCTGGTGGGACAAGGTGCCGTCGAAGTTCGAGGGCTGGGGCGAGAACCGCTTCCGCGAAGCAGGTTTCCGCGCCGTGCCGAACGCCGTCGTCCGCCGCTCCGCCTATATCGCTCCGAACGCCATCCTGATGCCGTCCTTCGTCAATCTCGGCGCCTATGTCGGCGAAGGCACCATGGTCGACACCTGGGCGACCGTCGGCTCCTGCGCACAGATCGGCAAGCATGTGCATCTTTCCGGCGGCGTCGGCATCGGTGGCGTGCTGGAACCAATGCAGGCCGGCCCAACGATCATCGAGGACAATTGCTTCATCGGTGCCCGCTCGGAAGTGGTCGAAGGCTGCATCATCCGCGAAGGCTCGGTCCTCGGCATGGGCGTCTTCATCGGCAAGTCGACCAAGATCGTCGATCGCGCCACCGGCGAGATCACCTATGGCGAAGTGCCGCCCTACTCCGTCGTCGTTGCCGGTGCGCTGCCGAACGGCAATATCATGGCAAATGGCCAGCCGGCTCCGAGTCTCTATTGCGCCGTCATCGTCAAGCGCGTCGATGAAAAGACCCGCTCCAAGACCGGTATCAACGAGCTGCTGCGCGATTGATATGGTTCCGGGAGCGCGCCTTCCGGGTCGCGCTCCCCTTCCCCGGCTTGCTAACAGCCCCATATGATCTGCTGGAACTACGGCGGCAATTTTCAGACAATAATCGCCCATCAGTTGCCATAGCCTCGCCATCGCCTTGCCATCTCTCCCCGGATAAGTAGCCTCCGATGACCGCCACCGATCCCGTCGCCAATTTGCAAACCCTGATCCGCTGCGCTTCCGTAACGCCGGCCGAAGGCGGGGCGCTCACCGCGCTCGCCGACATGCTACTGCCGCTCGGCTTCAAGGTCGAGCGCATGACGGCCAGCGAGGCGGGCACGCCCGATATCGAGAACCTCTATGCCCGTCTCGGCACCGAGGGGCCGCATCTGATGTTCGCCGGTCACACCGACGTCGTGCCCGTCGGCGACGCCGATTCCTGGAGCCATCCGCCCTTTGCCGCCGACATCGACGGCGGCGAACTGTTTGGCCGCGGCGCGGTCGACATGAAGGGCGGCATCGCCTGCTTTGCCGCCGCCGTCGCCCGCCATATCGAGAAGCATGGGCCACCGGCCGGCTCCATCTCCTTCCTGATCACCGGCGACGAGGAAGGCCCGGCGATCAACGGCACGGTCAAGCTGCTGCAATGGGCGGCCGAACGCGGCGAGCAATGGGACGCTTCGCTCGTCGGGGAGCCGACCAATCCCGATCAGCTCGGCGACATGATCAAGATCGGCCGTCGCGGCTCGATCTCCGGCTTCATCACCGTTCACGGCGTGCAGGGCCATGCCGCCTACCCGCACCTCGCCGACAATCCGGTGCGCAGCATCGTCAAGTTGACCGAAGCGCTGCTCGACCCGCCCTTCGACGCCGGCACCGACAACTTCCAGCCGTCGAATCTCGAAGTGACGACGATCGATGTCGGCAATACCGCCACCAACGTCATCGCGGCCAAGGCGACCGCCGCCTTCAACATCCGCTTCAACGACACCTGGACCGTCGAGGCCCTGAAGGCGGAAATCCTCGCGCGTCTCGATGCCGCCGCGGCCGACCAGACACTCCGCCCCGGTCGTAAGCCGACTAAATACGATATCACCTGGTCCGAACGTCCAAGCCAGGTCTTCCTGACGCGCAACAACGCACTGATCGCGTCGCTCTCCTCGGCGATCGAAAACATCACCGGCCAGACGCCGAAGCTTTCGACGACCGGCGGCACCTCGGATGCGCGCTATATCAAGGACTATTGCCCAGTGGTGGAATTCGGCCTTGTCGGCCAGACCATGCACATGGTCGATGAGCGGGTGGCCGTAGCGGATCTTGAAACCCTGACCGAGATCTACGGGACCTTCATCCAGCGCTGGTTTGCGAATGCCGAGCTTTAAGGAAGTCCAATATTATCTGGCGGGCCTGTGGCTTCTGCTGCGAATGGACGCGCGCGGCTTCCAATATCTCGACATATCGGACCGTGGAATGCTGCGATCCTTCTGGGCGATCCTCTGGAGCCTACCGTCGATCGGCATTTCATGGCTCTGGTGGCGGCAGGCCTATCTCACCGCCATGCCACCGGAAACCTCGACCGGCATGGCCTTCTTCCTTCGCCTGGCGCTGGTCGAGGCGGCAAGCTGGCTGACACCGGTCGTGCTCGCCGGCGTGCTGTTAATGATCTTTCGCTTCGGCGACAAATTCGCGCCCGTCGTTGTCGTCGTCAACTGGCTCGCCCTGCCGACATCCTATCTCAATGCGCTGCTGATCGCACTGCTCGCCTTCATCCCCGGCTCCAGCGGGCTGGTGGCCATTCTATGGCTGGCGCTGATGATGGCGATCGTCTTTTCCCTTGCCCGCGTCCTCAGGATGATCTGCGGCACGCATCCGCTCTTCATCGGCACCTTGACGCTGGTGCTGCTCATCCCGACCATGCTGCTGACCGACTTCCTGCAGCGTTTCCTCGGCGTCTATCCGCCGGGCTAGCTGTTCGATCCGCACCAACATTCGGCCGCAAACCGGCTCCGCATACATATCAGAGCCGGTCTTGCGTGCCGGAGCACAATTAGAGCAATTCCAGGAAAAGTGCGTAGCGGTTTTCCGTTCGGGATTGCGTAGAGACAATAAGTTAGAGCGCCATATCCGGAACTTGCTTGACTGCGCCCTTCGGGATGCTCGTCCCGTCGGGCTTTGCAAGCGCGGACGGATCGATGGCCGGCGGGGCGATAGCCAGTTGCAGCCGATCGGCCGTCGCGGCCCATTCCTCGGCAAGCACCTGCGGGGTCTCGTTCAGTTTCACGCCATAGCTCGGAACGATCTTGTGGATCTTTTCCTGCCATTCGGGCGTCGCGAGCCGATCGGCAAAAACCTTCTTGAGCAGATCGAGCATGATGGGCGGCGCGGTGGATGCTCCGGGCGAAGCGCCGAGCAATGCGGCGATGCTGCCGTCTTTCGATGCAACGATTTCGGTCCCGAGCTTCAGGACGCCACCTTTTTCCTCGTCGCGCTTGATGATCTGGACGCGCTGACCGGCCTGCCACAGGCGCCAATCCTTTGCTTCGGCCTTCGGGAAATATTCGCGCAGCGCCGTCAGACGGTCCTCGTCGGACAGCATCAGCTGGCCTGCGAGGTATTCCACGAGGCTGAACTCGTCCAGGGCCACCCGGATCATCGGCCAGATATTATCGAGCGTCACCGAAGCCGGGAGGTCGAGATAAGATCCCTCTTTCAGGAACTTGGTGGAGAAGGTGGCGAAGGGTCCGAACAGAACCACCCGCTTTCCGTCCAGCATGCGCGTGTCGAGATGCGGCACGGACATGGGCGGCGCACCGGTTGACGCCTGGCCATAGGCCTTTGCCAGATGCAGGCTTGTCACATCGGGATTATCGCAGACGAGGAACGACCCACCAACCGGGAAACCGGCATAGTCGTCGCCTTCGGGAATGCCCGACATCTGGAGCAACGGCAGGGCGGCGCCACCGGCACCGACGAACAGGAACTTGGCGTCGATCGCACCCTTGCTGGAACCGTCCTTGGTATCCGCATAGGTGACGCGCCAGGTGCCGTCCTCGTTGCGCGCAATCTCCTTTACTTCCGAAGAGGTGTGCAGCTGGAAGGTCCGCTGGCTCTTGAGATGCGTGACATATTGCCGGGTGATCTCGCCGAAATTCACGTCGGTTCCCAGTGGGCACCAAGTCGCCGCGATGTTCTGTGAGCGGTCGCGTCCTTCCATCATCAGCGGAACCCATTTCGCGATCTCGTCATGATCGCGCGAGAATTTCATGCCGGAAAAGAGCGGACTTGCCTTCAGCGCCTGATGACGCTTCTCCAGGAAGTCCGTATTCTTGTCGCCCCAGACAAAGCTCATATGGGGCGTGGAATTGATAAATGAACGCGGGTTTTTCAGAACGCCCACATTCACCTGATGGGCGAAGAACTGGCGGGAGATCTGGAAGGATTCGTTGATCTCGACCGCCTTGCTGATATGGACAGTGCCGTTCTCGTCTTGGGGCGTGTAGTTGAGTTCGGCCAAAGCCGAATGGCCGGTCCCGGCATTGTTCCAGCCGTTGGAGCTTTCCAATGCGACATCGTCGAGCCGCTCGATCATTTCGATCGTCCAGGAAGGCTCCAGCTCGGTCAGGAGAACACCGAGCGTCGCGCTCATGATGCCGCCGCCAATCAGCAGGACATCCACTGCCCTCTCGGCAGGAGCAGCCCAGCTGGGCAGCGCGGGAAGGCTAAAAACAGCGGCGCTGGCGGCTGCGGATCCAAGAAGTTGCCGCCGGCTCATCTCAATGGTGGGAGAGCGTTCGGCGCGCGTGTTGATGCTTTTGGGATTACTGGACATCGCAAACCTCATATCATTCGGCTGTCGATCCTCCCGGGGAGGCCTATAAGCCATCGATTGTGTCGTGACAAGTATGCGCGCGACATAATGTATCGCTCCACACAAACCTGGACGGGCACCTCATGAATCGTCGGATTCGTCGTCAAGGATCGGCGGCGCGGAACCGGCATCATCGCGATAATCCACCTGCATGAAATAAAGCCCGTTAGGCGGCGCGACTGGGCCGCAGGCCTTGCGGTCACGCGCGTCCAATGCGGCCCGCACATCGTCCGGCGTCCACTTGCCCTCGCCTGCGAGCTTCAACGTTCCGGCAAAGGAGCGGATCTGGTTGTGCAGGAAGCTCTGCGCGGTGGCGCGGATCTCGATCAGCTCGCCATTGCGGGTCACATCCAGCCGGTCGAGCGTGCGCACAGGGCTGTTCGCCTGGCAATGTACCGATCGGAACGTCGTGAAATCATGCCGACCGACCAGGGTCTGTGCCGCCGCGTGCATGACCTGATGATCCATATCCTTCGCCACCCACCAGGCCCGCCCGGCCTCCAGCGCCAGCGGCGCGCGGCGGACGATGATGCGATAGAGATAGTGCCGGCGGATCGCCGAGAAACGGGCGTCGAAGCTGGCATTGACTTCCGTCACATTCAGAATGGCAACGCGGTCTCCGGCTTTTCGCAGATGGGCATTCAGCGCATTGCGCAGCGTGTGCGGCTTCCATTCCTTGGAGAGGTCGGCATGGGTAACCTGGCCCACGGCATGCACGCCGGAATCGGTGCGTCCAGCGCCGCGAACGGAAACCGTCTCACCCGTCAACGACAGGATGGCGCGCTCGATCGCGCCCTGCACGGAAGGACCATTGTTCTGACGTTGCCAACCGACATAGGGGACACCGTCATATTCGACGGTCATGCGGTAACGCGGCATCAGACCGATCCCGTCGCCAGTATCGTGCCCGCCGCAATTGGCGTGCCGCGTAAGAAATCGGCCGCAGCCAGTGGCTTGCCGCCGGCTTTCTGCAACTTCGTCAGCCTGATAGCACCGGAGTTGCAGGCAATCACCAAATCATCGGTCAGCGCTTCACCAGACGCGCCCTCGCCCTCGGCGAGTTCGGAGCCAAGCACCTTCACACGCTCCGGCTTGCCGGCGATCTCGGCTTCGAACCAGGCGCCGGGAAAGGGCGACAGGCCGCGAATATGATTGTGAACATCGGCGGCCGGCTTACTGAAATCAATACGGGTCTCGCCCTTGTCGATCTTGGCGGCGTAGACGACGCCCTCGGCGGGCTGCTCGGTCAGCGACAGCTCGTTATATTCTAGCTTGTTCATTGCCTCGGCCATGGCCTTGGCGCCAGTGAGCATGAGCTTGTCATGCAGCTCGCCGGCAGTCATGGTGTCGCTGATCTCAATTTCGCGGGTCAGGGCGACCGGGCCGGTATCGAGGCCCTTATCCATCTTCATCACCATCATGCCGGTCTTCTTGTCGCCGGCCATGATTGCCCGCTGGATGGGAGCGGCCCCACGCCAGCGCGGCAATAGCGAGGCATGGCCATTGTAGCAGCCGAGCCGCGTGCCGGTGAGGATCGCCTCGGGCAGCAGCAGGCCGTAGGCGACAACCACGGCGACATCGGCATCGAGCTCGCGAAAACGCTGGCGCTCGTCCGGATCCTTGAAATTGACCGGCGTGAATACCGGCAGACCCAGCAGCTCCGCCGCCTGATGTACCGGCGACTTTTGCAGATCGAGCCCACGCCGCCCGCCGGGACGCGGCGGCTGCGTATAGACGGCGCGGATCTTATGACCCGCATCGATCAGCGACCGCAACGTCGGCACGGAAAATTCGGGCGTTCCCATAAAGATGATGCTGAGCGACATACGATCCGTCCGGCTAAGAGGTATCTAGTTTGGCATGATCCTGTCCAAAAACCGCTTCACACTTTTTGGGATCATGCTGAGCCGCCTTCAAACGGGTTTACGAGCCTGATATCAAGCCCCTGGAAATCTTTTATGTTCCGGGTCGCCAGTGTCGCGCCATGGATTAAACAGACGGCAGCGATCATGGCATCCTGAACGGAAATCTGGTGGCCGATCCGTTCGCGACGGGCGCGAATGCGGCCCGTCAGCAGCGCGCTGTCTTGATCAAGCTGCAAAATGCGGCCCGCAAATTGATGCCTCATAAGATAGTCGAAACCTTCGAAAAATCGTTCCGAACGATCCCTCGGCAACACTTTTTCCGCCCCATAGGACAATTCCATTAAAATCGGAGAGCAAAGATAGAGACTCTCCATATCCTGCCGCTCAAACCATTCGCCAATGTTCGGAGATAAATTCGCCTTCGTGATCTCCGAAACCACGTTCGTGTCAAGAACAATCATTCGGAACCTCGGCGCTCCGCCTCTCTGCGGCGAGCCTCATCTGTGACAGACATGAGTTCGCGATGCTCCTCATCGCTTAGTGCAAAGCCGGCAAAGGCGGAGCGTAACTGGTTTAGCGTGGAAGCAGCCTTCGTACTATTTTCCGATCGCGTGACATTGAGGCCCTTCCGAACTTGAACCTTAATTTCCTCCGAAAGGCTACGACCGGCTCGCTTCGCCTCGTCGCTAAGTTCTCGCTTCAAGTTTTCGGATACATCTCTGATTAAGATATCGGCCATCGGCACCTCCATTTGATATCAATGATATCATAGGCACATCAGGCGCATCTTTCAATGGTAACTGCTCAGAGCACCTTCGACTTGGCCGCCTTAGTGAACTTCTTGATCACCATCTCGCGTTTCAGACGCGAGATATGATCAATGAACAGCACGCCGTTCAGGTGGTCGATCTCGTGCTGCAGGCAGGTGGCGAGCAGACCGTCGGCTTCGATGACCTGTTCCTTGCCGTCGCGATCGATATGCTTGACCGTGACGCGGGCCGGGCGTTCGACTTCGGCGTAATAATCCGGAATGGAGAGGCAGCCTTCCTCATAGACCGAACGCTCATCCGACGAGGCGACGACCTCGGGATTGATGAAGACCAGCGGCTGCTTGTCCTCGCCTTCACGCGCGACGTCGATCACCAGCATGCGGCGGGCAACGCCAATCTGGACGGCGGCAAGGCCGATGCCCGGCGCGTCGTACATGGTGTCCAGCATGTCGTCGGCAAGGCGCAGAATTTCGGTATCGACGCGCTCGATGGGCTTGGAGGCCTGGCGGAGCAGCGGATCGGGCAAAATGATGAGTGGCTTGATCGTCATGACGTTTCCCATAACGCATCTTTTGGTGCGATGGAATTATCTAGTTGGCAGTCGAAGCGTGTTTTTTCAACGATTGCGGCTCCGGGTCGACAAAGATGTCCCGAAATTTTGTTCACGTTTTGATCTGGATATTCTTCGCGTTTTTGTTATGGTGCCGGCAAGAGTTCCACGAGTATATACGATATCATGTCCTTTACCCTGCTCGGCCAAGCCATTCCCGCAGTCCCGGCTCTGGCCGGCCTCACCATCCTGCTTCTGATCATCGTGATCGTTCTTGTCATCAACGGCAGAAGGCGGCAGTCGGAGGAGGATATGCTGCGGGCCGAGGATGCCGAGCACAATATGGCGGCGATCCTCAGGGCGCAGGCGGAGATGCAGGGGCGGCTTGCCGCCATGACCGAGGTGTTCGGCTCGCGACAGGCGGAGCTCAATCAGGCCATTGGTCAGCGTCTGGACGGCATGTCGCAGCGGGTGACGGCGACGATCGGCGAACAGACGCGCTCGACCCATGAGAACCTGCGCCGCCTGCAGGAGCGGCTGGCCGTCATCGATGCGGCGCAGACCAATATCCAGTCGCTGGCCAAGGATGTCGTCGGGCTTCAAGCAATTCTCTCCAACAAGCAGACGCGCGGCGCCTTCGGCCAAGCGCGGATGGAGACGATCATCGCCGATGGGTTGCCGATGGGCGCTTATGCCTTCCAGCCAACGTTGTCGAACGGCTCGCGCCCGGACTGCACCATCCGCATGCCGAACGGCTCACCGCCGCTCGTCATCGATGCCAAGTTTCCGCTGGAAGCCTGGAACGCCATCCGCAACGCCACCGCAACAGGCGCAGAGCATGGCAAGGTCGCCGCGCAGCAATTCCGCCGGGATCTCGAAGTGCATATCCGCGATATCGCAGAGAAATATCTCATCCAGGGCGAGACGCAGGACACCGCCTTCCTCTTCGTTCCCTCTGAATCGATCTTTGCCGAAATTCACGAGAATTTCGAAGCGATCGTGCAGAAGGCACAGCGTTCGCGCATCGTCATCGTCTCGCCGTCGCTGCTGATGCTGTCGATCCAGGTCATCCAGGCGGTGCTGAAGGATCAGCGCATGCGCGAGCAGGCGCATGTGATCCAGGGTGAAGTGGCGCATCTGATGGACGATCTCTCGCGCCTCGACGAGCGGGTGCGCAAGCTGCAGGGGCATTTCGCCATGGCGCAGAAGGATGTCGACATGATCGTCACCTCCGCCGACAAGCTGGCGCGGCGTGGCGAGCGGATAGAAGCGCTGGAATTCGAGACCGCCGCCGAGCCGGCAAAGCCCACCGTCGAGGACCGGGCGAAACCGATCGACAATCGCACCGGCCAACTCAAGCTAAGAGTGGTTGACGAGGACTGACCCCTTCGGGCAGTGTCGCGCCAAATCAATGCGTGCCCTGCCAAAGGATGAAGCAATTCTTGGATGGGAGTGTGCAAGACCAGCAAGCAGGGCAGGACATCCCATGATCACCATTTTCGGCTCCATAAACATGGACCTCATCGCCACCACCGACCGTCTGCCGAAGCCGGGCGAGACGGTGGCCGGCAACGGCTTTTCCACAGCCGCCGGCGGCAAGGGCGCCAATCAGGCGCTGGCGGCGCGTCGTGCCGGTTCGACAGTGCGCCTGACCGGCGCCGTCGGCAATGATGGCTTCGCCGAGCCTGCCCTTGCCCTGCTCGACGCTGCCGGCACCGACCTTTCCACCGTGGCTCACGTTTCCGAGCCGACCGGCACAGCACTGATCCTGGTCGGCGGTGACGGCGAGAACATGATCGCCGTCGTCCCCGGCGCCAACGGCACGAAGACGGCCGAAGATGCGACCGCCGTCGTCGACGCGCTGAGTGCTAGCGATACGCTGATGCTGCAATTCGAAATCCCGGTCGCGGCCGTCGAAACGGCACTGACTGCCGCAAAGGCCAAGGGCGTTCGCACGGTTCTCAATCTCGCACCGCTCATTCCCGAAGCAGCGCGCCTCGGGCGTCTCGCCGACATCGTCATCGCCAACGAAACCGAATTCGAGCTGCTGGCCGGTCAGGACAATATGTCGGCCGGCGATCGTGAGGCGGCCCTTATCCGCCTGCATGCCGAGACCGGGCAGACATTCATCGTCACGCTCGGCGGCGACGGCGTCATCGCCATTCGCGATGGCGAGCTTTCGCGCGCCAAGGGCCTCGTCATCGAGCCGGTCGATACCGTCGGCGCCGGCGATACGTTCTGCGGCTATTTCGCCGCCAGCCTCGACCAGGGTCTGGATTTCCATACAAGCCTGCGCCGCGCCGCCGTCGCCGGTTCACTCGCCTGCCTGAAGCCCGGCGCGCAGCCTGCCATTCCGGTTGCAAGCGAAGTCGCCGCGCGTCTTTGAGAGCCATCATTCCGAGAGCATCCCGGTTGCAGGCGATTCCGCCTGAAAACGGCTGCTTCAGCGAGACAAGTTAATTAAATTTTTGCGCTTCACCATCATTCTCCTCTCGTCTGCCGTGTATCTTGGTTAAACGGCGGCAGACGCCCTCCCGGCGGCCCCATGACAGGGCCATCCTGTGCCGACCTTGCATCCGGATAATGTGCATCCGGCGCATCGCTCCCGAGGAAATGATGTCCATCTTTCGTATGAAGTCGCTTGCGGCCAAGCTCATCCTGGTCACAGGGTTGGCGATTGCGCTCGTTCTGTTCGTCTCCAATTTCCTGCTGATTTCCCAGACACGCGATCGCGTCCAGACGCTGACGATGGACCAGGCCAATAGCGAGGCCAAGTCCATCTCCAACGAGATCGCCGCCAATGTCGGCGAACTTGCCAGCGCCGCCCGCTCGATGGCCGCCGTGATCGGCCGTGGCCACGAGGGCCACACCTTCGATCGCAAGGGCATCATCAATATCCTCAAGGCCAATGTCGAGCAGAACGCCTTCGCCTTCGGCAGCTGGTTCTGCGAGCAGCTCGGCACATTCGACGGCAAGACGACGGAGCTTGCCGGCAACAAGGACGAAGGCGTCAACGACAAGGGTGCATTCACGCCCTATTGGTCGAAGACCAAGGACGGCGGCATCCAGTACTCCACCTTCGACAACGACTACACCGCCGCATGGTGGAAGCTCGCCGCCGACAGCGGCAAGGGCGCGATCACGCCGCCCTATATGGCCGAGGGCACCGAGGTTCCGACGACCATGAGCTCGATCGCCTATCCGGTCATGTCCGGCGGCAAGCTGGTCGGCGTTTCCGGCGTCGATATTTCACTCGCATCGCTGTCCACCAAGCTGCAGAACCTGCATCCCTTCGGCTCGGGTCGTGTCCTCTTGGTCTCCCAGGACAACAAGTGGCTGGTGGCGCCGAGCAAGGAATTGCTGATGAAGGATTATAACGGCGACGGCGCCGACGTCATCAAGGCCGCGCTGACCTCGTCGACGGCGGGCCTGTTGAAGAACCTTGCCGACAGCGGTGGGGAGGCATTCGACCGGGTGGTCTATCCCTTCGCCGTGCCGGGCCTCAACGCCACCTGGGTCGTTCTCGTCGATGTGCCGCATAGCGCGATCGAAGCACCCGTGCGTGATCAGACCTACATGATGATCATTGGCGGCATTCTGGTGCTCACCGCCGTCATGCTGGCCCTCTATGCCGCAGTCCGCAGCTTCGTGCAGAAGCCGCTCGGCGGATTGGTTGCCAGCGTCAACAGCCTCAGCGCCGGCAACTATGGCGAACCGGTCGAGGGCCAGACTGGCACAGACGAGATCGGCTCGGTCGCCAAGGCGCTCGAGGGCTTCCGCTTTGGGCTTGCCGATGCGAAGCGATTGGAAACAGAGGCCGACGACCAGCGCCGCGCCGCCGAAGGCGAGCGCTCTCGCTCGGAGACTGAGCGCGGCGAAAGCGTGGCGCTGCAGCGGCGCATCGTCACCATTCTCGGCCAGAGCCTGGCGGAGCTTTCCAGGGGCAATCTCGGCCATCGCATTGCCGAGGAGTTTCCGGGTGAATATGCCAGCCTGAAGCAGGATTTCAACGAAGCCCTCGCCAGCCTCGAAGAGACCGTGCACACGATGAACCTCAGCGTCGGCAATATCGGCAATGGCACCGGCGAAATCAGCAACAGCGCCTCCGACCTTGCCCGGCGCACCGAACAGCAGGCGGCAAGCCTGGAAGAGACCGCGGCCGCGCTCAACCAGCTGACCGCCCAGGTCAATTCCAGCGCCGAGAATGCCCGCACGGCGGCCAGCAGCGTCAATGCGGCGTCGGAAGATGCCGGACGCTCCGGCGAAATCGTCCAAAAGGCGATCGCCTCCATGCGAGGCATCGAGCAATCGTCGCAGGAGGTCTCGCGCATCATCAGCGTCATCGACGAGATCGCCTTCCAGACCAACCTTCTGGCACTGAACGCCGGCGTCGAAGCCGCCCGCGCCGGCGACGCCGGCAGGGGCTTTGCGGTCGTGGCGCAGGAGGTGCGTGAACTGGCGCAGAGATCCGCCAACGCCGCCAAGGAAATCAAGACCCTGATCAACACCTCGGCCGGTCAGGTGAAGGAAGGTGTCGATCTTGTCGGCCACACCGGCAATGCGCTGCACAAGATCGCCGAGCAGGTGATGGAGATCAACGGCCTCATCCGCCAGATCTCGGCTTCGGCCAGCGAGCAGGCAATCGGGCTGAAGGAAATCAACTCGGCGGTCAACCAGATGGACCAGGTGACGCAGCAGAACGCGGCGATGGTGGAGGAAACCACCGCCGCCAGCGTGACGCTGAACGATGAAGCCCAGACGCTGAGAGCGCTTGTCGCCCGCTTCAGCACGTCGCATGGCACGCAGGACAATGCCGCAACGCTGCGTGCCACGGCCCAGCAGATGCGCGCACCCGCACCTGCCCGGCGTCCCGCCCCGCCGGCCCGAAGGGCGCAGTCTCAGACGCAAGGCGCCAATGCGCTGGCTCGGGACGACTGGGAAGAATTCTGATCCGACTAAAGAGAAATGCGAAAGGCCGCCGGTTCATCCCGGCGGCCTTTCGCATTGAACTAGTTCGCGCAAATGTCAGATGCGCGCGAAACGCTCCGTCAGCAGCGCGAAGAAGCCGTCGGCATCGACGTCGCGCATGACCTTGGCGTTACGCTTGCGGTCGGTCACGTGCCACCAATCGACCACGGTCATGCCGACCGTCAGTTCGGAGGTGATTTCGATCTCGACATTGCAGTCACGACCCTTGAAGAGCTCTGGCTTCAGCAGATAGGCAACAACGGTCGGGTCGTGCAGCGGACCGCCGTCGGAGCCGTATTTCTCGATGTCGAAACGTTCGAAAAATTCTAGCATCTCGACCATGGCCTTGGCCGGCGCAGAGCCGATGGCGGCGATGCGCGCGACGCGATCCTTGCGGGTGAGAAGCTGATGGGTAACGTCGAGCGGCATCATGACGATGGGCACGCCGGAGCGGAAGACGACGTCGGCGGCTTCCGGGTCGACATAGATGTTGAACTCGGCGGCCGGCGTGATGTTGCCACCCTCGAAGAAACCGCCGCCCATCATCACCAGCTCGCGCACGCGGCCAACGACATCGGGTGCCTTCTGGAAGGCAAGCGCGATATTGGTGAGCGGGCCGAGCGTGCAGAGCGTGACGGTGCCCTCCGGCTCGTTGCGCAGCGTTTCGATGATGAAATCGACGGCGTGGCCCGGCTGGAGCACCATGGTCGGTTCGGGCAGTTCGGGACCGTCGAGGCCGGTCTTGCCGTGCACATGCTCAGCAGTGACCAGCTTGCGCTTGATCGGCGCATCGGCGCCGGCAAAGACCTTGACGTCGCGGCGATTGCAGAGCTCGCAGACGATGCGGGCATTGCGGCTCGTCAGCGCCAGCGGCACATTGCCGGCGACCGTCGTAATGCCGAGCACGTCGAGCTCCTTGCGGCTTCCGAAGGCGAGCAATATAGCGGCGGCGTCATCCTGGCCGGGATCGGTATCGATGATGATTTTTCTGGGCTCGGTCATGTCTGTGGCTTCCCTCCGGTGCAGATCGGCAGGACTTGATGCGAGCCCGCCGGCGCTTTGTCAAGCAGCCACATGGATGGGATGGCGCCTGACGTTTCCAGAGCGAAACTGATTTCGCAGGTGCGAAACCGGACTGTCTTGCACTCCCCTCCTCATGCCCCCATATTAACCGCAACCGGGTGCTGAAGATCAGGTCCGGAAAGGTCGCTTGCTACCAAGGACTTGACGATGAGCCGGACGACGCCTTTTGCCAGCCCTCTTCTTCTGGGCTTCGATACCATGGAAAAGACGCTGGAGCGGATTTCCAAGGCCAGCGATGGTTATCCCCCCTACAATATCGAACGCATGCGCCCCGATCGTGTTTCGGGCGAGCCCGAACGCCTGCGCATCACGCTTGCGGTTGCCGGCTTCTCCGAGGACGAGCTTGACATCACCACGGAAGAAAACCAGCTTCTCATCCGCGGCCGGCAGGTGGAGCAGGAAGAACGCGATTATCTCTATCGCGGCATTGCGGCTCGCCAGTTCCAGCGCGTCTTCGTTTTGGCCGACGGCATGCAGGTGCTTGGCGCCGTTTTGAAGAACGGACTGCTCTCCGTCGACCTCATTCGGCCGGAGCCGGCGCGTATGGTAAAGAAAATTAACATTTCGGTCTCACAGTAGGACAACGGCTGATTGCCGTTGGTCCCTCATACTGGAGGTACGAACATGCTTATGAGAGAAGCCACTGCCCGCCTGACCCAATCCGAACTTGCCCATCTGGGCAGCGGTGAGGTTGCCTATATTCGAAAAATACGCTCCGAAGAAGTGTCCCGTTGCTTCCCTGAAGCGCCGTCCGATATCGATCCCGATGTCGACCTCTGGGCGCTCTTCGGCGCCGACGGCACCCCGATCCTTCTGACCGACAACCGGTCCAGCACCTTTTACAAGGCAGCCGAGGACGAGTTGAAGACGGTCAGCCTGCATTAAGCGCCGGGAGGACGAGGCGGCGGAGCGAAATCGCCGCGACTTCGATGCACGCAGCCCGGCAGGGCTGCGTCAGGCCCGATGCGGCACGAGAAGCCTGAATGTCTGGAGATCAATCTCCAACAACCCCGAAACGGCCGCTTAAACTCTCTTGAATGTCAGATAGGCGGAAGACCGCCCCTCGCGCCGGGCTTTCGCCTCATAGCGCGTGCTCGGCCAGCCCTCGTAGGGTGTCAGCCAGTCGGCGGCGTTTTCGGCCGTCCATTCGAAGCCGCCATGGGCGTGGCAATGCTGCAGCGTCCAGTTGACATAGGTGTCGATGTCGGAGGCAAAGCAGAAGCGCGCGCCGGGTTTCAGGACGCGATGGAAACGTTCGAGGTTCACCTGCGAGACAAACCGACGCTTCCAGTGCTTCTTCTTCGGCCAGGGATCGGGATAGAGCAGATCGATCTGGTCGAAACAGGCGTCCGGCAACCAGTCCAGCAGTTGCGTCGCATCGTCGTTATAGACGCGGATATTGCTGGCGCCGGTCTCGTCGATGCTGGCTAGCAGCTTCTGCATGGAATTGACGAACGGCTCGACGCCGATGAAGCCGGTCGTCGGATGCTCGAGTGCCCTATGGATCAGGTGCTCGCCGCCGCCGAAACCGATTTCCAGGCGCAGACGCTCGGTCGGCGCCGGAAACAGGTCATTCAGCGGCCGAGGCGCAGGCGTGGAAAGGTCGACGAGATACCGCGGCAGCAGTGTTTCAAGCTTTTCGGCCTGCTGGCCGCGCAAGGCTTTACCCTTGCGCCGGCCGAAGAATGCTTCCGTCGCCCGTGAGCGACGCTCCGTATCGATCATGCAGCTTCCCGGATCTTCACCGATTCCTTCAGCGCCTTGACGAGGTCCGTGCGCTCCCAGGAGAACGAGCCGTCACGGCCGGCCTTGCGGCCGAAATGGCCATAGGCCGAGGTCTTGGCGTAGATCGGCTTGTTGAGGTCGAGATGGCGACGAATACCGGTCGGCGAAAGATCCATGTTCTTGCGGATCGCTTCTTCAACCTGATCTTCGGTAACGCCGTTGCCGGTGCCGTGCAGGTCGACATAGATCGACAACGGCTGGGCAACGCCGATGGCATAGGAAAGCTGGATCGTGCAACGGTCGGAGAGACCGGCGGCAACGACGTTCTTTGCCAGATAGCGCGCGGCATAGGCGGCGGAACGGTCGACCTTGGTCGTGTCCTTGCCGGAGAAGGCGCCGCCGCCATGCGGCGCAGCGCCGCCGTAGGTGTCGACGATGATCTTGCGGCCGGTCAGGCCCGCATCACCATCCGGACCGCCGATGACGAACTTGCCGGTCGGATTGATGTACCACTTGCAATCCGACGCAATCTTCAGCTCGCCGAGGGCTTCGCGGATGTAGGGCTCGACGACGGCGCGAACCTTGTTCGAATCCCAGCTCTCATCGAGATGCTGGGTGGACAGCACGATCGAGGTTGCCTCGAACGGCTTGCCGTCGACGTAGCGGACGGTCACCTGGCTCTTGGCATCCGGGCCGAGCTTGGCAACGTCGCCGTCGCCCTTCTTGCGGGCGGTCGCGAGCAATTGCAGGATCTTGTGCGAATAGTAGATCGGCGCCGGCATGAGATCCGGGGTTTCGCGGCAGGCATAGCCAAACATGATGCCCTGGTCGCCAGCACCCTCGTCACCCTGCTGGTCGGAGGCGCTGTCGACGCCCTGGGCGATGTCGGCGGACTGCGAATGCAGGAGTACGTCGATGCGCGCCTTCTTCCAGTGGAAGCCGTCCTGCTCGTAGCCGATATCCTTGATGGCGCGGCGAGCGGCAGCCTTGAACTTCGAGGGATTGATGACGTCGTTGCCGTCCTTGTCCTTCTTCATCAGGCTCGGCGGCAGGCGAACTTCGCCGGCGATGACGACACGGTTGGTGGTGGCAAGGGTCTCGCAGGCAATGCGCACGCCCCACGGGTTGATACCGGTCTTTGCGGCTTCGCGGTAAACCAGATCAACGATTTCATCGGAGATACGGTCACAAACTTTATCCGGGTGACCTTCGGCAACAGACTCGCTGGTAAACAGATAATTCGCGCGCATGCGGGATTCCCCTCAAAGAACAAATCTTCTCTTTTGATATTCGTGTCGGGCTCGAAAAACAAGCCACAGAAGGACATAAATATATCTTTATATCCCGGCGAAGGCGATAAATTTTTCCGCCAAACATGCAAAAGGCGGCCCAAATGACCGCCTTTTGACTTTATCGCTATGGCGCTGCCGCGAAATACTTACTCCGCGTCGGCCTCGGCCGCGAGCGCCTTGACGAGTTCAACCACCTTGCGGCGGACCTTGCCGTCGGAAATCTTCACGAAAGCGCGGTTGAGCTGTAGCCCTTCAGAGGAAGACAGGAAATCAACCACATAGTTGGAGCTGGAGGCCTCGGCCAAGCCGCCGGCGGTCGTCGTGTGATCGCCCGGAGCATCTTCGAAAAAGAAGGAAACGGGGACATTAAGAATGCTTGAAATATTCTGAAGGCGGCTGGCGCCAACGCGGTTGGTGCCCTTTTCGTATTTCTGGATCTGCTGGAACGTAATTCCGAGGCTCTCGCCGAGCTTTTCCTGGCTCATGCCCAACATGGTGCGGCGAAGGCGAATGCGGCTACCGACATGAATGTCGATCGGGTTCGGCTTCTTTTTATTCTCAATCATTAGTTTACCCTAACATAGGTTGAATACAGGTCCTGCCACCCGGTGCCCTTAACCGCCCCTATTAACGCCACGTTGCAGCCGACGCCCACCCGACTTCTAGTTTACGTACAAAATGGCGTACGGCAAGCACTATGCAATTTTAGGGTTTTTTGGTCAATTCGACCTTGAAATAAAACCCATGCGTGAAATCACAGCGATCATGCCGAGTATGCCGATGATCAACCAGAAATAGGCCTTTCGTACGCTATCGTCGATTCGCGATACGGTTGCGCCACTCAAAGTGGCATCGACGAATCCTTGCTCATTAAAATCGATACCGGAAATCAAACGTCCGTGAGCGTCAACATAGGCCGAAACGCCGGTATTGGCGCTGCGAATCAGCGGCAGCCCCTGCTCGACCGCCCTCACCCGCGCCTGCAGGAAATGCTGGTAGGGACCGGGCGTATCTCCGAACCACGCATCGTTCGTGACATTCAGAATGGCGTCCGCTTGCCGGATTTCCGGCGTCATCTCGTTCGGAAAGATGATTTCATAGCAGATCAGCGGATAGAGCTTGATGCCATCAGGCAGCGTCAGCAATTGCCGGCTCGCGGCGGCTGAGAAGCCGCCCGGCAGCTCGACGACATTCTGGATGCCGAGATAGCTGAGGATATTCTCGAAGGGTACATATTCGCCGAAAGGAACGAGATGGGTCTTGTCGGAAGCGCCGATGATCTGGCCGCGACCGTCGATGACATAGACGGAATTGTAATAACGCGGCTCGACACCCGGCCCCATATCCTCGACCCGAACCGCGCCTGTGATCAGGATCTGGTCGTCGTCGAGCTGGTCGGCAATGCGGGTGAGCGCGTCCTGATTATCGGTCAGAATGAAAGGGATAGCGGTTTCCGGCCAGACAATGATATCGGGCCGCTTGCCGCCATTCGCCGGCGGCTGAACTGAAAGCGAAAGGTGCTTGTCGAAGATGGCGTTGCGATCGGCCGCCGTATCCATCTTGGCTTCCTGGTCGATCGCAGGTTGCACGATGCGCACCACCGGAGCCGTCTTGCCGGCCACCGCTGGCGGCACCGGCAGGTTGAGCGCGTAGTAGCCGTAGCCGAAATGCTCCGCGGCGATGAGTACGGCAATCCCAATCCCCAACATCCGGCCCTGACGCGTTCCGAGCAGGGCCGGGACGGCGAAAACGAAGACCGCAAGCGCGGTGACGCCGAGCACGCCGATTACATGCACCGATTGCATCATCATCGGTATGGGCATGGCGCCATAACCGATGGCATTCCAGGGAAAGCCGGTGAAAAGGAAGCTGCGCAGCCATTCCAATAGACCAAAACTAAAGGCGAGTGCGGCAATACGTCCCATGCCATCGGACCAGAGCAGGCGGGAAAGCGCCGCCGCCACACCGTAAAAAATCGCCAGGAAGGCAGGCAGTCCGAGGATCGCCAGCGGCAGTGCCCAGGCGAATTGATCGGCATCGATCAGAAGCGCATGGCCGAGCCACCAGAGACCGGCGACGAAATAGCCGAAGCCGAACAGCCAGCCGGTGGTAAAAGCAGGCCACAGACGGCCGAGAAAACCGCTGTCAGGGCCGGCAGCGGCACCATCCAGCAGCCAGACGAGCAATGTGAAGGATACGAACATCGCCGCGAAGAAGCCGAAGGGCGGCAGCGCCAGGACGCCGATGGCTCCGGCGAGAATGGCAAGCAATGCGCGTTTGAAACCCCAGACGAGGATCACCTTGCCCGAAAGCCGTTCCATGCGCGCGCTCCGTCAAAACTGCGAATCAATTGGCCGCAGTCTTTCAAAAAAGCAGCGATTTGTCCTGTTGAAGCGCCGCCTGAAACAATTCCAGGAAAAGTGTGTAGCCATTTTCCGTCCGGAATTGCGTCAAACAAAAGAATAGAGCGGCGAAGCGATTCCATGAAGCGCTGAACCGCTCTATTGGCTGGCGGCATTCCGTTCGGCCGAAGATCCCTCGGAAAGAGCATCCGGCGACGGCAGATCGCGGTCGAGCCCGCTTCCCTCACCGTCCGCCTTGGCCGGACGGCGACGCGCGGCGTGACGCTTGCGGGTGATGCGCACCTTTTTGATGCGGCGCGGATCGGCATCGAGAATATGGAACTCGAAGCCCGGCAGCGCCTGAACGACCTCGCCACGCACCGGGATGCGGCCGAGCGCGGAGAAGATCAGACCGCCCAGCGTATCCACTTCGTCCACCTGCTCGCTGATATCGAAATCGGAGCCGATCGCCGCGGCGATCTCCTCCAGTTCGACACGGGCATCGGCGACAAAGACGTCTTCGGAGACGCGCTTGAACATCACCTCGTCGTCGTCATGTTCGTCATCGATATCGCCGACGACCATTTCGACGATGTCTTCATGCGATGCGAGGCCGTCGGTGCCGCCGTATTCGTCGATGACGAGCGCCATCTGCGTGCGGTTGACCTGCATGCGCCGCAGAAGATCCGAGGCAAGCATCGAGGGCGGCACGAACAGGATCTTCCTGATGATGCCGGCTTCCGCCAGCGTCTTCTGGAGATCGACGCGTGAAAGGTCGAAATTCGGTTTGGTCGAGCGCGCCGGCTTTTCGGCCGGGCTTGTAGCCGATGCGGATGCGGCGGCAGTCTTGCCATTACCGGCGCGGCGCTTGTTGCGCGCCTGCTTGGCGACGTAGGACAGGAGGTCGCGGATATGCACCATGCCGCGCGGGTCATCCAGCGTTTCGGCATAGACCGGCATGCGCGAGCGGCCGCTCTCCTCGAAGAGGATCATCAGCTCGCCGATGGTGATGTTCTGGTCGACCGCCTCGATATCGGCGCGCGGCACCATGACGTCCTCGACCCGCACTTCGCGGAAGCGGAGGATGTTGTGCAGCATCGCCCGCTCGTCCGGTGAAAAGGCATCGTCATCCGTTGCGCCGGCAATCAACGCGTCGGCGAGATCCTCGCGCAGTCGTGCTGACCCTTGAGCCGGACGTAGAATGCGCGCTGCGCGTGCCCAGAAGGAAGATTGCGATCGTTTGCCGTTGCTACTACTGCCTGCCTCATCGGAGGAGGCGGAGTCGGCGCCGTCTTTGGCCTCGGAGGCCGGTCTTGTCGTAAAGTCGCTCATTGTTCCTGATCAGACAGGGTTCAAGTCAAATGGGGTCCTGCCCCGCATAGGGATCAGATAGGCTAAGCTTCGCCAAAATGCGAGTCTCCAGCCCCTCCATTCTTTCGGCTTCGCTATTATTCATATGGTCGTAGCCGAAGAGATGCAAGAAACCATGCACCATCAAATGCGTCAGATGGTCGTCAAAACTCTTTTCCAGCTCAACCGCCTCGCGCTCAACCGTCTCCCTGGCGACAATGATATCGCCGAGCATCGGGCCGGGCTTGCCGCCGGGAACCAGCGGAAAAGCGGGGAAAGACAAGACATTGGTCGCCTTGTCCTGCTTGCGCCACTCCGCATTGATCTCTCGGATGGAGGCATCGTCGGTAAAGACGAGCGACACTTCCAGCGCCGTCTTCGGAAAAGGCTGCTTCTCATTTTTTCTGAGATAAGCCGCCGCCGCGCCAAGAACGCGCTCGGCCAAAGCCTGCAAGACGTCTTCGGAGGGCCAGTCGCCCTCCTCGACGCCGATCTGTATATCGAGATCGGCCATCAGATCTGCGGATCGACCTCACCGCCACCGCCCACAGCGGGGACGGCATAGGTCGCATCATAGGCCCTGACGATGCGCGCCACCAGCGGATGGCGAACGACGTCTACGTCCCTGAAGCGGACGATGGTGATACCCTCGACGCCGGTCAGCAGATCCAGGGCCTCTACCAGGCCGGACTTGACACCGCGCGGCAGGTCGACCTGGCTCGGGTCGCCGGTGATGATCATTCGTCCATTGTCGCCGAGACGAGTCAGGAACATCTTCATCTGCATCGCCGTGGTGTTCTGCGCCTCGTCGAGGATGACGACGGCGTTGGCGAGCGTACGACCGCGCATGAAGGCGAGCGGCGCGATTTCGATAACGCCGGCGGTGATGGCGCGCTCGACCTTGTCGGCCGGCATCATGTCATAGAGCGCGTCATAGAGCGGACGGAGATAGGGATCGACCTTGTCCTTCATGTCGCCGGGCAGGAAGCCGAGGCGCTCGCCGGCTTCGACCGCCGGGCGGGACAGGATGATCTTCTCGACGGCGCCACGCTCCAGAAGCTGGCAGGCGTGGGCGACGGCGAGATAAGTCTTGCCGGTGCCGGCGGGACCGACGCCGAAGACCATCTCGGAACGCTCCAGCGCCCGCATATAGGCATCCTGTGTCGGGGTACGCGCAATGATCGTCTTCTTGCGCGTCGAAATCTGCGCCATCGTCAACTTGGCTTTTTTCTCCATGGTCGGCAACGTCAGCTGGTCGTCGGCGGCAACCGCCATACGGATTGCCCCTTCCACGTCGGAGCGCTCCACATTCCCACCTTTCTGCAGCTTGTCATAGAGATAATCGAGGGTGCGGCGCGCCTGGTTGGTGGCCGAGACATCGCCGGTGATGACGACGGAATTGCCGCGGGCGCGGGCGTCTATACCCAGACGCTCCTCCAGTAGCTTCAGGTTCTGATCGAACTGTCCGAAAAGTTCACTGGCGAACCGATTGTTCTCGAACGTCAGGATGAAGTGATTGGCGTCGCTCGCGATGCGGGGCTGGCGCGATGATGAAGAAACCAATTCCTGTCCGTTCAAGCGGTGTGGCTCCTTGTGCCGGTCCGAAACCTAGAGCAATTCAGCAAAAAGGCTGTTGGTGCTGGTCCCGGTGATTCGTACGTTTATAATGTCACCGATTTGCGATGCTTTTGCATCAATATTCACAGACTGAAGCCAGGGAGAGCGACCTATCAACTGTCCCGGCATCCGGCCAGGCTTTTCCAGGAGCACATCGACCACCTTGCCGACACAGGCATCCGCGAAAGCGTGCTGCTGCTTCAATAGCAACGCCTGCAACCGTTCAAGCCGTTCCGCCTTGATCTCTTCCGGCACCTGGTCCTTCAGCTCCGCACCGGGCGTTCCCGGACGGGTCGAATATTTGAACGAGAAGGCTTGCGCATAGTTCACCTCCTCCACCAGACAGATTGTATCCGCAAAATCCTGTTCTGTCTCCCCCGGGAAACCGACGATGAAATCGCCGGAAATGGCGATATCCGGCCTTGCAGCGCGGATTTTCTCGATCAGGGCAAGATATTCGGCGGCTGTATGCCGCCGGTTCATCGCCTTCAGAATCCGGTCGGAGCCGGACTGTACCGGCAGGTGCAGATAGGGCATCAGTGTGCGCAAGTCGCGGTGCGCCGATATCAGCCGGTCGTCCATGTCGCGCGGGTGGCTGGTGGTGTAGCGCAGCCGGGCAAGACCCGGAATGTCCGACAGCCGATAGAGCAGATCGCCAAGGCTCCAGGCCTCGCCATTAGGTCCGGCGCCGTGCCAGGCGTTGACATTCTGGCCAAGCAGCGTGATTTCGCGCACTCCGCCATCCACAAGTTTTTCAGCCTCTTCGACGATCTGGGCGACCGAACGGGAGACTTCGGAGCCGCGCGTATAGGGTACAACGCAAAAAGTGCAGAACTTGTCGCAGCCTTCCTGCACCGTCAGGAACGCGGTAACACCGCGAGCGCGGATTTTCGATCTCTCGGGCGTCGGCAGATGTTCGAACTTATCCTCAAGCGCATATTCCGTATCCACAACCCGGTGGCCTTCCTTGGCGCGGCGCAGCGCGTCCGGCAGGCGGTGATAGGTCTGCGGGCCGATGACGACATCGACGGCGGGCGCACGACGAAGAATTTCCTCGCCCTCGGCCTGGGCGACGCAGCCGGTGACGCCGATCATCATCTCGCGACCGTCGGCGGCCTTGCGCTTTTTCATGTCGCGCAGGCGACCGAGCGCGGAATAGACCTTTTCGGCGGCCTTCTCGCGGATATGACAGGTGTTCAGCAGGACCAGATCGGCCTCTTCCATGTCCTCGGTCGGCTCATAGCCGTCGCGGGCAAGCGCATCGCTCATCCGCGAGGAGTCATAGACGTTCATCTGACAGCCGTAGGTCTTGATGAAAACCTTGCGGCTGTTGGAGCCATCACGGGGGCCGAGCTGCAGGGCGTTCGGCTCCGGGGCGTCGAGAGTTAAGCTGTCCTTGGTCATGGCCGCTATGTAGTGGCTTTTGCTCCAAGAGAAAATGAAAAAGTTGAAATCGCCCGGATATCAGGCAATCTCGCGACCTAGCAGCCGGCTTGCGAGCATGGTGCGGATGCGCCGCGCGACAGTGGCGCTGACGTCCTTGCGCTTGGTGTCGGCGCGATACTCCACGGATTCGCCGAAGCAGACATCGACATCGATGGCGCCACAGGCGACGATATCCTTCAGGTGCGGCACCAGCTCGATATCACCTGGCCAGGCGGCGATCGGGCGATAGTAGCGGCCCATGGCGATGCCGTGGATGCGGGTATAGGCGACAGCTACCGGCTGCACATGCACGACGGCATCCGGTGTTTTCGGCAGAGCGGCGGCAGCGGCGCCAAACAGCGAGGATTTGACCTCCAACAGGCGGTTGCCATCCGAGGTCGTGCCTTCGGGAAACAGCACCATGATCTCGCCATTGGCCATGCGCTCGGCGATTTCGTTCACCTGATCGCCGGTTTTGCGCTTCTGCTCGCGCTCAATGAAGACGCTCTTCTGCCATTCAGCGAACTGGCCGAAGATTGGCCAGTCCCGCACTTCCGATTTGGCGATGAAGGCGACGTCGGCAACGGCGGACAGCACGAGAATATCCAGCCAGGACGAATGGTTGGCGGCCAGCATCAAGGGCCGACGGCTTTCCAGTTTTCCGACGATGTGGATGCGGACGCCGAGCCAATAGCAGACGATACGGTGCCAGTAGCGCGGCAGATAGCGCCTGAGCTTCCAGTCGAAGCGCAGGCAGAGGATCTGCAGCGGCAGCATGACGAGACTGACGGCAAAGATGACGATGACGGCACAGCCGACGCGCAGCCAGGTCACCAAATCATTCGCTCCGGCACGGCAGTCATCACCTCAGCGTTCGTCCTTCTTCAGCGGGATACCATAGAGCTCCAGCCGGTGGTCGACGAGCTTGAAACCATGTTCGCGGGCAATGCGCTCCTGCAGCGCCTCGATCTCCGGCGAGTGGAACTCGATCACCTCGCCGCTCTTCAGGTCGATCAGGTGATCATGATGCTCTTCCGGCACGGTCTCGTAACGCGAGCGGCCGTCACGGAAATCATGGCGGGCGAGAAGGCCGGCATCCTCGAAAAGCTTCACCGTGCGATAGACCGTCGAAATCGAGATCTTCGCATCCACCTTGACGGAGCGGCGGTGCAGCTCCTCGACATCGGGATGATCCCCGGAATCCTCGATGATACGAGCAATGACCCGGCGCTGCTCCGTCATGCGCATGCCGCGCTCGGCGCAAAGCTCTTCCAGAGATTTTACGGGATCGATCATCAAATACGGTCTTCGGTCACTTCGTCTATGACAACGGACTAGCGAAGAACGCGCCGCATGACAAGCGCCGTCGATTTCGCGCCGTTTTCATCGACATAATAGGCCTTGCGCTCGCCGACCGTCTCGAAACCGAGCTTGCGGTAGAGCCCGACGGCCGGCTGATTGACGCCGTCGACCTCGAGAAACATGGTTTCGCCGCCGCGATTACGCGCCTCGCGCAGCGCCGCCTGCATCAGCCGCCACCCGAGGCCGGTGCGGCCAAGCTTGGCGCTAACGGCAATCGTCAGGATCTCGGCCTCGTCAGCCATATGCCGCGCCAGCACGAAGCCCGGAAGCGTCTTTTTCAGGATGGCGTTGGTCTGCCGGGCAACGAAGCCGAAGGTCGTGTCCTGCGACAGCAGATTCTCGAACTCGGCATCGTCCCAGACCCGCGCAAACCGCTCGCCATGCAGGGCAGCCACTTCGACGCAATCCCGCAGCTGCATCGGGACGATTTCATATTCGGCTTTCAAGGTCAGATAGGATTCGAGCATGTCTATAGCCTGGCAACAGCGTACCCGGCCTGCGGTCTGGCATCGGGTCCGCGAAGATAAAGCGGTTTCGGCTTGTCGCTGACAGGTTTGGCAGCGCCCAGCCGGGCAACGACGGCAATCGGAAATGCGTCGGGCCGCTCCGCGGGCGGCGCTTCGCTGAGCCGGGCGACGGCCGTGCCGGTGACGATACCATCGAAGGCGCCGGCGATTGCCCGCGCTTCGTCGATCGTCACGGCACGGGCTTCATCCAGCGGACAGCCATCGGCGTCGAAGGACTGGAGATAAATCTCCTCGCGCTTGGCGTCGATGGCGGCCAGAACCGATTGACCCGGATTCTGCTCCCGCGCGTTGGCAGCCATAACCTCAAGGGTCGTGACGCCGATGGCGGGAATATCGAGGGAGAGCGCGAAACCGCGAGCGGCGGCAACGCCGATGCGGATGCCGGTGAAGGAACCGGGGCCGACGGTCACGACGATGCGTTCGACCGCTGCAAGCGCTATTCCGGCTTTCGCCAGCGCCGCGTCGACAACATCCATCAAATGCTCGGCATGCCCCCGCCCGATCGTCTCCGTGACCTCCCCAATCACAGAATCACTGCCGCTATCATACACCGCGGCAGCGCAATCCACACCTGCCGTGTCGAGCGCCAGTACAATCATGTTTATTTTTCCGAAATGCGAAGATTAGACGGCTTCGACTTCCTGAACTTCCGGAACGAAATGGCGCAGCAAGTTCTGGATGCCATGCTTCAACGTCGCCGTGGACGACGGGCAACCGGCGCAGGATCCCTTCATGTTGAGGTAGACCTTGCCATCCCGGAAGCCGCGGAAGGTGATGTCGCCGCCATCCTGGGCCACGGCCGGACGAACACGGGTCTCCAGCAATTCCTTGATGGTCAGCACGATCGTCTCGTCACCCTCATCGAAGAACTCGCCACTGGCATCCTGCGCTTCGGAGAGAACCGACGTTGCACCCATGACCGGCTTGCCGGACATGAAATGCTCCATGATCGAGCCGAGGATGGCTGGCTTCAGATGCTGCCATTCCTGGTCGTCCTTGGAGACGGAGATGAAATCGTAGCCGAAATAGACGCCGCTGACGCCAGTAATATCGAACAGGCGAGCGGCAAGCGGCGAGACTTCCGCCTCGTCGGCACTGCGGAATTCGGCTGTGCCGCTTTCCATCACCACCTTGCCCGGCAGGAATTTCAGGGTCGCGGGGTTCGGCGTCGCTTCGGTCTGAATGAACATCTTGATCTCCATGCGGCGGGCCGAAAGCCCTGCGCCGACTTTAGAATATTTCAAAAGAAGATAGGCTTTTTGACCGCTCTAATCAAGAGACCAGGCCTCAAGAAATAGCCCTTGCCAACTCAACTCAGCGCGTCGATTTCCTCATTCGTCAACGTATCCGGCAGCACCGTCACCGGGATCGGAAAGGCGGCAGCGCGTCCCGCGATCGAGGACACCAGCGGTCCCGGTCCTTCCTTGGCGGAGCCGGCGGCCAGAACGAGAAGCGCTATATCCCTGTCTTCCTCGATCATCGCATTGATCTCGTCGGCGGCCGAGCCTTCGCGGATGACGATCTCCGGATCGATGCCGATATTCTCGCGCACGATCTGCGCCGCCTTCGCCGTCGTCGCCTCGGCCTCCTCGCGCGCTTCCGCACGCATGATCTCCTCGACTCCAAGCCATTGCTGGAAATCGCCCTCGGGGATCACATAGAGAAGCACAAGGCCGCCATTGGAATTCTTGGCCCGCCGACCGGCATAATGGACGGCTCGCTGGCATTCAGGCGTGCCATCAATGACCGCCATGAACTTGCGGCGGTGACCTTCGAGCCGTGAGAGACGTTTTGATACCATGCGACGACTCTGCCACCTGAAGGAGGCGTTTTGCAAGCCCCCGTTTTTCAACGGGGGCTGCCGTCATGAGATGGTCAGTAGATGAAGCCGACGATATCGCGGACCTGGTTCATCGTCACATCTGCACGGGCACGAGCGCGGGCACCGCCGTCGCGCAGGATCCCATCGATATGACCCGGATCAGCCATCAGGCGGCGCATCTCGCCGGTGATCGGCGAGAGGACTTGCACGGCGAGATCGACCAGGGCCGGCTTGAAGACGGAGAACTGCTGGCCGCCGAATTCCGAGAGCACGTCCGCCTTCGACTTGTCGGCAAGGGCGGCATAGATGCCGACGAGATTGTCGGCTTCCGGGCGGTTGGAGAGGCCAGCGATCTCGCTCGGCAAACCGTCCGGATCGGTCTTGGCCTTGCGGATCTTCTTCGAGATGTTTTCTTCGTCGTCGAGCAGGTTGATGCGCGATAGATCGGAGGCATCCGACTTCGACATCTTCTTGGTGCCGTCACGCAAGGACATGACGCGCGGCGCCGGGCCGTCGATCAGCGGCTCCACCATCGGGAAATAGGCATGCACCGGCTCGTCGCCGACCGTGATGTCGATGCCGTAGCCCGAGCGGCGTATGTGTTCCATGAAATCCAGGTTGAACTTCATGGCGATGTCGCGGGTCAGTTCCAGATGCTGCTTCTGGTCGTCTCCGACAGGCACATGCGTGGCGCGATAAAGGAGAATATCGGCGGCCATCAGGCTCGGATAGGCGTAGAGGCCGAGGGAGGCCTGCTCACGGTCCTTGCCGGCCTTGTCCTTGAACTGCGTCATGCGGTTCATCCAGCCGATGCGGGCGACGCAATTAAAGATCCAGGCGAGTTCGGCATGCTGAGGCACGGTCGACTGATTGAAGACGATATGCTTTTCCGGATCGATGCCGGCGGCAAGAAACGCAGCGGTGATCGACCGCGTCTGGCTCTGCATGTCCTCATGCACGAGCTGGGCGGTGAGCGCATGCATGTCGACAACGCAATACATGCAATCGTTGTTTTCCTGCAGCGCCACGAACTTGCGGATCGCGCCGAGATAGTTGCCAAGATGGAGATTGCCGGTCGGCTGGACGCCGGAAAATACGAGCGGCTTGAATTCAGTCATGTCGTCCTCAAAAGGCTGGTGGAGGGCCCGGGCAAGCTCGCGCTCGACCCTTGGTGTTCGGCGGGCTTATGCACGGCGGACAGGCGGGGAT
This sequence comes from Martinezella rhizogenes, assembly GCF_000799715.1. Lineage (GTDB taxonomy): Bacteria > Pseudomonadota > Alphaproteobacteria > Rhizobiales > Rhizobiaceae > Rhizobium > Rhizobium rhizogenes_C. The sequence continues at coordinate 332,341 of NZ_JUHG01000014.1, read as the reverse complement.
CAAGAGGATATGTGGCGGGAACTCAGGAAGAATGCTGGATCAGATCCCAGGTGTTGCCGTAGGGGTCCGCAAAGACCGCGACAGTGCCGTAGGCCTCATGGCGCGGCTCCTCGAGAAAACGGACGCCTTTTGCGACCATCGCGGCGTGATCGCGGGCAAAATCGTCGGTCTTGAGGAAGAAGCCGACACGGCCGCCGGCCTGATTGCCGATGGCCGCCCGCTGTCCGTCATCGGCGGCTTGCGCCAGCAGCAACGCCGCACCATCACCACCCTTCGGCTTCACCACGAGCCAACGCTTGCCCTCGGGCTGCACTTCATCCTGTAGGCAGTCGAAGCCGAGGCAATCGCAATAGAAGGCCTTGGCGCGATCGTAGTCATCGACGATGAGGGTAATGAGGAAGAGGGATTGGGGCATGCATGGGCTCCGCGTTTGGCGAAATCGTCCCCTCGCCCCGCTTGCGGGGAGAGGGCTAGGGTTAGGGGCCAGGCACAAAAGCTCGGCGTCGGCAGGCTATCCTGCCCAGCCGAAACGATGGCGGAGTCGGCAAAGCTTATTTTCGCGGCGACACCCGCGAAAGCCCCTCATCCGACTTGTCGCAATCTCACTCCGTTCGATCGCTCCAACCCACCTTCTCCCCGCCCCTTCGGCAAGCTCAGGAGCGGGGCGAAGGGGCATGCCTATTCCCCGTTCACCACTTCCGCATCCGGCGCCGGTGTCCGCGGCTTGCGTTTGATGTTGCGGCGGATCATCCCGATGTCGGCGCCGCCAATCAGGAAGGCGACAGCGAAGTAGACCAGCATGGAAATTCCGATCAAAAGGCCGAGCGTGCTGACCTTGGTCAACAGCGACGCGCCCGAGGCGAGCCATGGCTCCCAGCGATGCTGGAGATAGACGACCATGACCGTCATGACGCCAGCTGAAACGAGCAGCAGCGCGGTGCGACGGGCAAGCGCCCATTCCCAGGTCAGATGACCCCGACGCAACAGCGTCGTGAACAATAGCACCGTGCTGATCCAGCCGGCCGTCGCTTCGGCCACGGCGATGCCGGGCGCGCCCATGTACGGGAAGAGGCTGAGCGCGATCGCGCAGTTGGTGGCGACCGCGACACCGGAGAAGCGCATCGGGGTCTTGGTATCCTCGCGGGCATAGAAGCCCGGCTGCAACGCCTTGATCAGCACGAAGGCCGGCAGGCCGAGGCCGTAGATCGCCAGAATCGAGCCGACGATCAGGGTATTTTCCTGATGGAAGGCACGGCGTTCGTAGAGAACGCGAATGATATCATCCGAGAGCACCCAGAGCGCCATGGCGGCCGGCAAGGTCAGGAACAGCACGAACTCGATCGAGCGGTTCTGCAGATTGCCGGCCTCCTTCAGATGGCCTGACTTCAAGGAACGCGCCAGCTCCGGCAGCAGCACCACACCGACGGCGACGCCGACGACGCCGAGCGGCAGCTGATAGATGCGATCGGCATATTGCAGGGCGGCGATCGCGCCCTCGCGGCTGGAGGCGATCGCCTGGCCGATCATCTGGTTGATCTGGGTAATGCCGCCAGTGACGGCGGCGGGAATGGCGAGGATCAACAGACGCTTCACATTCGGCGTGAAGTGCGGCCAGCGGAAGCCGATGTTGATGCCGGCATAGCGCACGCCGATATAGACGACGAGCAATTGCAGGATGCCGGCGGCGAGCACGCCCCAGGACAGGTACCAGGCGGTTTCCAGCGGCACGGCGCCGAAATAGAGCGAATAGAACAGCGCTCCGATCATCACCACGTTGAGGAAGACGGGCGCAACGGCGGCGGCAAAGAAATGATGCAGCGAATTCAGCATGCCGCTCATCATCGCCGTCAGCGACATGCACATGAGATAGGGGAACATCACGGCCGCCAGGCGCACCGTGATCGAGAATTTGTCCGGATCGTCGGCAAAGCCCGGTGCGATGATCCAGCGCACGATCAGCGGCATGCACAGTTCCATGACGACGGTGATCAGGAACAGCACGGAAAAGAGAACGCCGAAGACTTCCTCGGAAAAGCGCTTGGCGCCCTCGATACCGTTCGCCTCGATCTCCTTGGCAAACAGCGGCACGAAGGCGGCATTGAAGGCACCCTCGGCGAAAAGACGGCGGAACAGGTTCGGAAAGCGGAATGCGGCATAGAAGACGTCGGCCATCGGCCCCGTACCGAGGGCGGCGGCCATCAGTGTTTCGCGGGCGAAACCGAAGATGCGGCTGCCGAGCGTCGCGCCACCGACGGTGATGAATTTCTTGACGAGGCTCATGCGGCTGAACCGGCTTTCTTTTCGGTATTGGGCTTTTCGGCATTGAGCGACCGCGTGGAGGCGGGCGCGATCATGCCGGACGGCATGCGCTCGCGCATCTCGTCCTCTTCACCCGCCATCACCGGCTTCAGGCGCGCGGTAATATTGGCTCGCTTGTTTTCGTTGGAGATCTTCTGCCCGACGAGATCGGTCACGTAGAAACTATCGATGACCTTCTCGCCGAAGGTGGTGATCCGCGCCGAGTGGATGTCGAGCGACAGATCCGAAAGAACCGATGTGATTTCCGACAAGAGACCGGTTCGGTCGAGGCATTCGACCTCGATGACGGTGAACTTGTTGGACAGGCTGTTGGAGATCGTCACCGATGGCGGGATGACGAAAGCCTTGTTCTTGCGGCGATTTTTCGTGCGGGTGGCGATGACTTCCGGCAGGCGCTTTCGGCCAGCCAGCACGTCCTCGATCATCCTGCCGATAGTCCCGGCGCGGCGCAGTTCGTCCGCATCATCGGTGAACTCACGGCTGACATGGATGGTGTCGAGCGCGCGGCCATCCGCCGTCGTGAAAATCTGCGCGTCGACGATGTTGGCGCCGGCCGCGGCACAGGCGCCGGCGATGACGGTCAGGAGGCGCGGATGGTCGGGCGACAGCACGGTAATTTCGGTGATGGCGTGGAAGCTGTCGGTGCGCACCATGGTTGCCAGAACCTGGCCCGATTTGTCGGTCTGGCGGATGAAGCGCGTATGGCGGATCTGATCTTCCAGCGGCACGGACAGGAGATAGGGCTGGTAGTGCAGCTTGACATAGGCCTTGCGGGCTTTCTGACCCCAATCATCCAGCGCGGCTTCGAGCGCCTTGGCGGCGGCTTCCGCCCGCTCCTTGCGTGATACTTCCGAGAAGCCACCGGCCAAGAGCAGTTCGGTCTCGTAATAGAGCGTACGCAGCAACTGCCCCTTCCAGCCGTTCCAGACGCCGGGACCGACGGCGCGGATATCGCAGACGGTCAGGATCAGCAGCATCTTCAACCGGTCGAGCGACTGTACCCGGTCGGCGAAATCGATGATGGTCTTGCGGTCGGTGAGGTCGCGGGTCTGGGCGACCATCGACATGGTCAGGTGTTCCGCGATCAGCCAGACGACCAGCTCGGTCTGCTTCGGCGACAGGCCGAAGCGCGGGCAAAGCTTGCGCGCCACCTTGGCGCCAGCTTCCGAGTGATCCTCCTCGCGGCCCTTGGCGATGTCGTGCAGCAGCACGGCGACATAGAGCGCGTCGCGGTCCTCGATGCCTGGCATCAGCTTGTTGGTCAGCGGATGAATATCCTCCGCCTTGCCCTTGTCGATCTCCGACAGCACCTCGACGGCGCGGATCAGATGCTCGTCCACCGTATAGTGATGATACATGTTGAACTGCATCATCGAGACGATCTTGCCGAATTCCGGAATGAAGCGGCCAAGCACGCCTGCTTCGTTCATGCGGCGGAGAATCAGTGCGGGATCGCGCTTGGAGGTGAGGATAGAGAGGAAAAGCCGGTTCGCCTCCTCGTTCTCGCGTAGATCATTGTCGATCAGGCCGAGCGAACGGGTGACGCGCTTCAGCGCATCGGGATGGAATTCCAGCCCGTTGATATCGGCGACGAAGAACAGGCGGATCAGGCTTACCGGATCGCGCTTAAAAACGTCTGGATTGGCAAGCGCGATGCGGCCGCGATCCTCGACGAACTCGATCGTGCCGGGGATCTTGCGCGAGCGATGGGCAAACCGGCTGATGACGCCGGTAAGCCCCGGCGTCGCCTTGGCCTGCTGGTCCTCAAGTGCTGCGCAGAGGATGCGGGTGAGATCGCCGACATCCTTGGCGACGAGGAAATAGTGCTTCATGAAGCGTTCGACGGCGGAAAGACCGGGCCGGGCGTGATAGCCGAGCGCCTCGGCAATCTCCCGCTGGATGTCGAAGGACAGCCGCTCTTCGGCCTTTCCCGTCAGGAAATGCATGTGGCAACGCACGGCCCAGAGAAAATCCTCGGCCTTTTCGAAGAGGCGGTATTCCTGCTTCGAGAGCACGCCGAGCTTCACCAGTTCGACCGGATCGCGGACGTGGTAGTAATATTTGGAGATCCAGAACAGCGTGTGCAGATCGCGCAGGCCGCCCTTGCCTTCCTTGACGTTGGGCTCGACCAGATAGCGGGTGTCGCCGGCCTTACGGTGGCGCTCGTCGCGCTCGGCAAGCTTGGCGGCAATGAATTCCGGGCCGGTATTGGTGACGATTTCCTTGTCGAACCGCGTCTCCAGTTCGTGCGCCAGGGGCTCGTTACCGCAGATATAGCGCGTCTCGAGGATGGCGGTGCGTATCGTCATGTCGGACTTCGCCTCGCGTATGCACTCCTCGACGGTGCGCGTGGCGTGGCCGACCTTGAAACCCATGTCCCAGAGCATATAGAGGATGAACTCGACCGCCTTGTGCGTCTCCTCCGCCGGCTTCGGCTGGAAAAGGAAGAGAAGGTCGATGTCCGAGCCCGGCGCCAGCGTGTCGCGGCCATAGCCGCCGACGGCAGTCACAGTGAAGCAGCCCTTCTGCTTCGGATAGAGGTGGCTGACCGTGAAGTCGTAGAGAACGGTGATGATCTGATCTTGCAGCCAGGAAATCCGGTGCGCGCAATCAAGCCCGCCGCCTTCCTCCGAGAGCAGGCGGCGCGCGTTTTGACGACCTTCCTGGCTTGCCTTCTTCAGCAGAGCGAGAAGGGCCGAACGCTCGTCCTTCTTGTCTTCATGACGTTTGGCGAGGGTCTCGCATTCCGCTCTCAGCGCGGGGACGTCGAGAACGACGGAGAAATCGATGTCATGCTTAACCATGCTCGGCCGACCGGAATCCTGTTCAGTGACCGCGGCCAATTGCCGGCGCGCCTGTCTTTTCGTCTGCATGCGCTATAGCCTCTTTGCCCGGCGATTGACACAGGCATTCTACGCCCGAATCCCATAATCCGGCTTGGAGCCAAATTTCCCGAACCAGCGCTTTCGGGGAGTTCTATCGGGTCAAGGTTGACGAAGAATGACGGCTGTCGACGCAGAAATCGGCGGTTTTAGGGCTGCGGCACCACAAGCGAGCGTCTCAACTCGTTTATGCTATGCAATATGTTTCGCGATTGGGCACCAATCTGCGTCACCATTTCGCGCTCGCATTCCCAATAGCCCGCCTTGGCGATTGCCGATGTAATATCGGAAATCCGGCTGCAGGACAAAGCGATGTTGAGAAGCCCACGGTCGGACTCACAGTCCGGTGCCTCCCCCTCGCCGCAGATCTTGCCGCGCGCCGCAATCGGCGAAAAGCGGTCGGCGAGAACGCGGACCTCGGCAAGAAGATGTTCGATATGCATCGGATTATCCTTGGAAATCGCCTGTTATCAGCCGGCCTTGTTCAGGGTCTTTTTCAGTTCGTATAGCGCATCGAGGGCTGCGCGCGGCGTCAAATCGTCAAGATCGAGCACTTTCAGCGCCTCCTCGACCTTGGACGGCCCGCGCTTGCCGCCCGCCTCCTCGCGGCGAACCGCGACCTGGAAGAGCGGCAGATCATCGATGAGCTGGCTTGCCGGATTCTTGCGGTCGGCATCCTCCAGACGCGTCAGAACGTCGCGGGCGCGCGCCACCACCGAGGCCGGCAGGCCGGCGAGCCGCGCCACCTGGATGCCGTAGGAACGGTCGGCCGCACCCGGCCCGACCTCATGCAGGAAGATGACATCGCCGTCCCATTCCTTGACGCGCATGGTGGCATTGGAGAGCCGCTCGAGCTTTTCCGACAGCACGGTCAGCTCATGGAAATGCGTGGCGAACAGACCTCGGCAACGATTGGCCTCATGCAGATGCTCGACCGACGCCCAGGCAATCGAGAGACCATCGAACGTGGCGGTGCCACGGCCGATCTCGTCGAGAATGACCAGCGAGCGGTCGGTCGCCTGATTGAGGATCGCCGCAGTCTCGACCATTTCGACCATGAAGGTGGAGCGGCCGCGCGCCAGATCGTCGGACGCGCCAACGCGCGAGAACAGCCGGTCGACAATGCCGATATGGGCGGAAGCAGCGGGCACGAAGGAGCCCATCTGGGCGAGAATGGCGATCAGCGCGTTCTGGCGCAGAAAGGTCGATTTACCGCCCATGTTCGGGCCGGTCAGCAGCCAGATCGCTCCGTCCTTGCCATCTGATGTCGGTGACAGGTCGCAATTATTGGCGACGAAGGGACCGCCCGCCTGCCGGCGCAACGCCTGCTCGACCACCGGATGGCGGCCGCCTTCGATGGCGAACATCCGGCTGGCATCGACCACAGGCCGACAATAGGCCTGCTCCTCTGCCAGCAATGCCAGCCCGGCGGCAACATCGATCACCGATAGTGCGCGGGCGCCGGCCTTGATCGCCTCGGCCTCGGCGACGACGGCTGCAACCATGCGGTCGAAGGCTGCCAGCTCGATGGTCAGCGCCTTGTCGGCGGCATTGGCGATGCGGCTTTCAAGATCGGCAAGCTCAGTCGTGGTGAAGCGCATGGCATTGGCCATGGTCTGGCGGTGGATGAACCGCGCCTTGGCCTCGGCACTGTCGATCATCGGCCCGGCATTGCCGGCGGTGACCTCGATGAAATAACCGAGCACATTGTTGTGCTTGATCTTCAGCGACTTGATGCCGGTTTCCTCGGCATATTGCAGTTGCAGCCCGGCGATGACCCGGCGCGACTGGTCGCGAAGCGCCCGCACCTCGTCCAGCTCGACATTCGCCCCCTCCCGCAGGAAACCGCCGTCGCGCTTCAGCAAGGGCAGTTCATCGGCGAGCATTTCGGCAAGCAGAGCTTCAAGATCGGCGGGCAGAGAGCGAAGCCCGGCAAGGGCCGCTTCCAGCTCTTCCGGCAGAAGTGCTGAGCCCAGCATACGGGCTATATCGGCGGCGGCACCGAGACCCTGGCGGATCGCCCAGAGATCGCGCGGGCCGCCACGGTCGAGCGCCAGGCGCGACAATGCGCGCGGCATGTCGGGCACATGTTTCAGCGCCGTGCGCAGATCGCTGCAAAGCGACGGCTCTTCGACGAGGAAGCCGATCGAATCCAACCTTTCGTTGACGCGCGCGGGGTCGGTGAGCGGCGACATCAGCCGCTCGGCCAGCAGGCGCGCACCCCCGCCGGTCACCGTGCGGTCGATGGCCTTCAGAAGGGAACCATTGCGGTCGCCGGAAAGCGTGCGCACCAGTTCCAGATTGGCACGGGTGGCTGGATCGATAAACAGGGTCGAGGCGCCACTTTCGCGCTCCGGCATTCCAAGCGGCGGCCGCTCGGCGATCTGGGTCTTTTCGACATAGGCAACCGCTGCCGAAGCGGCGGCAAGCTCGGCGCGGGTGAACGTGCCGAAACCATCCAGCGTCGAAACGCCGAAATAGCGGGTAATACGGCCCTCGGCACTGGCGCTGTCGAAGAGGACCGCCGGCTGCGGCACCGCCACGCGGCCAAGCACGTCGAAAACCGGCTTCAGATCCGGATCGTGGAACATCGTGTCCGGCAGGATCAACTCGCGCGGATCGATGCGCAGGATATCGGCGAGCAGCCGCGACGCCTCTGTCTCCGCCAACCGGAAGACACCGGTCGAGATATCGATCCAGGCGAGTGCCAGCTGCGGCTCCGTGCCGCCGCGAATGCGGGTGAGCGCCATCAGATAGTTGGATTCCGAGGGCGAAAGCAGCTTTTCTTCGGTAATCGTCCCCGGCGTTACCAGACGGACGACGTCGCGCCGGACCACCGACTTGCCACCGCGCTTCTTCGCCTCGGCCGGATCCTCGATCTGCTCACAGACGGCAACGCGGAAGCCCCGCGAGATCAGCTTTTGCAGATAATCATCGGCGGCATGCACCGGCACGCCGCACATCGGAATATCCTGGCCCATATGCTGGCCGCGCTTGGTGAGCGTGATGCCAAGCGCCCGCGAGGCATCGACGGCGTCCTCGAAGAACAGCTCGTAGAAGTCGCCCATGCGATAGAACAACAGCGAACCGGGATTGTTCGCCTTGATCTCGATAAATTGCTCCATCATCGGAGTCGCGGAGGCACGACTTTCCTCCGAGGCAAGCTCGGCGGCCGAGAAAGCATCGACGCTGGTCATTATTCGTTCATTCACGGATGTGCAGTTTTTCCCAAAAATGAGGTGTCACCCTATCCGCGTGCCGCTATAGAAGACAACAGCTATCGGGCAAGAGGAACCGGTCGCCCACAGGAGGTTTGGAGGAAACATGCCTGACACCAACAGCACGCCGCGTCCGGGAACGGGGATCACCGATCAGGAAGCACTCGACTTCCACAAGCAGGGCCGCCCCGGCAAGCTTGAGATCAACCCGACAAAACCGATGGCGACGCAGCGCGATCTTTCGCTCGCCTATTCGCCCGGTGTCGCCGTTCCCGTGAAGGCGATCGCCGCCGATCCGGCGACAGCCTACGACTATACGGCGCGCGGCAATATGGTGGCCGTCATCTCCAACGGCACTGCCATCCTCGGCCTTGGCAATCTGGGGGCGCTTGCCTCCAAGCCGGTCATGGAAGGCAAGGCCGTTCTCTTCAAGCGCTTTGCCGACGTCGATTCGATCGATCTCGAAATCGACACCGAAAATGTCGACGAGTTCATCAATTGCGTGCGCTATCTCGGCCCCTCCTTCGGCGGCATCAACCTCGAGGACATCAAGGCGCCCGACTGCTTCATCATCGAACAGCGCCTGCGCGAACTGATGGATATCCCCGTCTTCCACGACGACCAGCACGGCACCGCCATCATCGCCGCCGCCGGCCTGATCAACGCGCTGGAACTGACCGGCCGTGACCTCAAGACCACCAAGCTCGTTTGCAATGGCGCGGGTGCCGCAGCGATCGCCTGCGTCGAGCTGATCAAGGCGATGGGCTTCAATCCGGAAAACGTCGTGCTCTGCGACACCAAGGGCGTGATCTATCAGGGCCGCAGCGAAGGCATGAACCAGTGGAAATCGGCGCATGCGGTGAAAACCGACAAGCGGACACTGGAAGAAGCGATGCAGGGCGCCGATGTCGTTCTCGGCCTGTCGCAGAAGGGTGCCTTCTCCGCCGAGATGATCCGTTCCATGGCCGACAGGCCGATCATCTTCGCCATGGCCAATCCCGATCCGGAAATCACGCCGGAGGAAGTCGCCCGCATCCGCGACGATGCCATCATGGCAACCGGGCGCTCGGACTATCCGAACCAGGTCAACAACGTCCTCGGCTTCCCCTACATCTTCCGCGGCGCGCTTGATGTCCGCGCCTCGACGATCAACGATGAAATGAAGATTGCCGCTGTCAGGGCCTTGGCGAACCTCGCCCGCGAAGACGTACCGGACGATGTGGTCGCCGCCTACCAGGGTGCGAGACCGCGCTTCGGCGCGCAATACATCATCCCCGTACCCTTCGATCCGCGTCTGATCTCGGCAATCCCGGTTGCCGTGGCGCAAGCGGCGATCGAGAGCGGCGTCGCCCGTCGCGCCATACCCGACATGGCCGCCTATGCGCGCGAACTCTCGGCCCGGCGCGACCCGATCGCCTCGACGCTGGCGCAACTTTACGAACGCGTCCGCCGGCATCCAAAGCGCATCGTCTTTGCCGAAGCGGAAGAAGAACAGGTCATGCGCGCCGCGCTATCCTATGCCAACCAGGAGCTGGGCACCGCCATCCTGCTCGGTCGCGAGGACCTGATCCACGCTACCGCCGAGCGCGCCGGGATCGATCTCAACCGGCCCGGCCTCGAAATCGTCAATGCCCGCATTTCCAAGCGGGTGGATGCCTATATCGACTATCTCTATGCCCGGCTGCAGCGCAAAGGCTATCTGCACCGCGATGTGACGCGCCTGATCCACAACGACCGCAATCACTTCGCCGCCTGCATGGTGGCGCTCGGTGATGCCGACGGCATGGTGACCGGAGTGACGCGTAATTATTCGACAGCACTCGAGGACGTGCGCCGCTGCATTGACGCCAAGCCGGGGCACCGGGTCGTCGGCGTGTCGCTGGTGCTTGCGCGCGGCCGCACCGTCATCGTCGCTGATACCGCCGTGCACGACATGCCAACGGCCGAGGAACTGGCCGACATCGCCGAGGAGGCCGCCGGCTTCGCCCGGCGCATGGGCTATGAACCACGCGTCGCCATGCTCGCCTATTCCACTTTCGGCCATCCCTCGGGCGAACGCTCCGAGCGGGTGCGAGAAGCCGTCAGCATCCTCGACAAGCGCTATGTCAATTTCGAGTTCGATGGCGAAATGGCCGCCGACGTCGCGCTGAACCGCAAGATCATGGAGAGCCAGTATCCCTTTTCCCGCCTCTCCGGTCCCGCCAATGTGCTTGTCATGCCGGCCTTCCACTCCGCCGCGATCTCCACCAAGATGCTGCAGGAACTCGGTGGCTCCACCGTCATCGGCCCGCTGCTCGTCGGCCTCGACAAGCCGGTGCAGATCACCTCGATGGGCGCGAAGGATTCGGACATCGTCAATATGGCGGCGATTGCCGCCTATGGCGCTGGGTCGTAGCCGGGAACCCACATCGGAGGGCCGGCGGTCAAAGAAAGACGATGGCCGCCGCCTCAATTCGGTGTAGAATAGATGGATGAGTGAGGCTCGGTCCCTGTTCGGAGTGCTGCGCCATTCAGCGCGGCCAGATATTGTCGACGCTATCGAGCGGCTCGTCCTTGAGGCACCCGACCGCAAGCTCAACCGCGTGAACGCCCTTGCCTTCGCAGCCGAAAACGACTTCGACGAAGAGCAAACCATCAATGCCTTCCTGCATGCATCCCGCCTCGGCCTGTTCGAGATATCGTGGAATGTTCTCTGCCCCGGTTGCGGTGGAGTGCTGGACGCCAATACCTCGCTGAAAACAGTACAGAGCGATACCTATAGCTGCGCGCTTTGCGCGGCCGGCTATGAGCCGACGCTCGATGAGATGGTCGAGGTCACCTTTACCATCAGTCCCCGCGTGCGCCACATCGAAGCACACAATCCGCACGAGCTGCCGCCCCTCGAATATTTTCGCCAGATCTATTGGGGTTCCGGTGTCGATCTTCCAGATGAGGGTTATGAGGCGAAGGTCGACGAGTTCATACTAGAGTCGCTGGAGCTGCCCGCCGGAGAGAAAGCCGTCGTATCGCTGCAATTGCCGGCGGAGTTCGTCATCATCTTCGAGCCGGTTACCCACGCGGCGCAATTCCTCGATGTCAAAGGCGAGCCGTCGAAAGAGCGGCAGACCGTTTCGCTCGTCTTCGACCGCCTGCATCGGCACGGCGAACCCATCACCCTACGCCCCGGACCCCTACGCATCCTGATGGAGAATCACACGGAGGTCCGCGCGCTGCCATCAATCTGCGTGGCCAACGACGCGCTTCATGCCCTTCTCAGCCGCCGCCGCCCATTCCTGACCGCCAAGCAACTGCTCTCCAACCAGACCTTCCGCGATATCTATCGCACGGATACGATCGACGTGAACCAGCGGCTGAAGATCACCAGCCTCACCTTTCTCTTCACCGACCTGCGCGGTTCGACGGAGCTGTACGAAAGGGTCGGCGACCTCGCCGCTTTCGATCTGGTCAGAACCCATTTCAGCATCCTGCACGAGATCGTAGGCGCTGAAGCAGGCGCGGTCGTGAAAACCATTGGCGACGCTGTCATGGCAACCTTCCCCACTCCGGACCGGGCATTGGTCGCGGCCATGCGGATGCGAGAGGCCATGATCACGCTGAATAGCGAACGCGGCAACGACGACCTGCTTCTAAAAATCGGAATCCACGAGGGGCCGTGCATCGCGGTCAGTCTGAACGAGCGGCAGGACTATTTTGGACAGACGGTCAACATCGCCTCTCGCGTGCAGCATTTGGCGACATCGCGCGAAATATTCGCGACCGGCTCGGTACTCGACAATCCCCGCGCCGCCGAATTCCTGACGATGCATGACCTGAAGCCGGTGTCCCATCACGTCTCGCTCCGCGGTATCACGGATGAAATCGATATTTTCGCTATTCCCTGATGTTCGGCGGTTACCGAGCGGGTGAGGCTTGCGCCGATCAGCTCGCGAACCGGCCGGTCGCTGCACCGTAGTAGTTGACGTAGCGATCCGAAATGCTGGCGATCGGCAGGACGATCAGCACGTCCGTCGTGTTGAAGGCATGGTCGACGACAGCGTCGGAGCCGACCATGGCGCCGAGGCGCAAGTAACCCTTGATCAAGGGCGGCAGCGCCATCAGCGCCTTCTTGGAATTGATAGCCTCGACCGGCATCAGGTCCATGGTGCGCGCGAGCGACGGCAACGCGCCGACGGTCCATTCGTCCTTGGCGACGACGTTGTGATAAAGGAACGACAGGGCCAGCGCATGCTGCTCCGGACGAACGCCGGGGAAAGAGGCGCAACCGAACATGGCGCCCATGCCATGCTTCACCGCATAGGCCCAGTTCCCCTGCCACAGCAGTTCGACGGTGCGCTTGTTGCGATAGGCCGGCAGCACGCAGGAGCGGCCGAGTTCCATGAACTGCTTGTCGGGATGGCGGGCCATAAGCGCGCCGATGTCGAATTCCGACGAGGAGTAAAAGCCGCCATTCGCCATGGCCACTTCCTGCCGCAACAGACGGTAGGTGCCGACGATCTGGTCTTCCGTATCGCCTTCCAGCGACTGGTCGAGCACCAGCAAATGGTCGCAGATCGAATCATAGCTATCGACGTCGCGCTGGCGACGCATGGCGTCAGCCGGCAACTGCGCGTTCATCTCCTCGACGAAAACGCGATAGCGAACGGCCTGAGCGGCGTCAATTTCCCGCGCCGTGCGAGCAAGGCGGGTTTCTAGATTTCCGATGCGACCGAACACATCGCTTGCAACCGGTGCGATCGTCGCCTTTGAAGACTGAACCATTTCGCCCTGAGCTTCGCGATTCAAAATTTCGATGGACATGACGCCTCCCCCCTTCTGCAGGTTGATATAGCGCCATAAAGCAAATTCTTGCGACAGGAAAGTGACATGGCGCCTCGCGAAAAGCAAGAAGCGTGCCTGTTGCAAATATCTAATAAGCGGGAAGTCCCCAACTTCCGGGGACGTTCATCGAATAGCGCCACGCGGCTTTAGGGTAAGATTTAACTTAAATAAGCGAAGGAAGAGAAACGTTGATTCGCAATCAGATTATTCGGTCCAGGCGCGTTCGAGAGCGATCTTCGACAGGTTTTGCACCGTGCCGATGAGGCGCTGCGGATCGACCGGCTTGACAATGACGGCATCGGCTCCAGCCAGCAGCACCTGACGACGTATGGCGTCGCGGCTGTCCGCGGTCAGCACGATCACGGGCAGAGGCGAAAGACCGGCCCGGCGCTCCTGCGCCCGCAATTGCGCAAGCACCGTCACGCCGTCGCCGCCGGGCATGGTGAGATCGGTGACGATGATATCGGGCCGGTTCTCGCCCTTTTCCATGCGGGCAAGCAGGCCGGTGAAATCCTCGACGAGGCGAACCTTGTGTCCGGCCTTGGCGAGCATGGCACGCACCAGCATGGCATTAACGGGATCGTCCTCGCCGAGCAGGACATTAAAGGACATATCCGTTGCTTCCGGCGTTATCAGACCGAAACCGGGCGGATTGTCGATCAGGGCATCCCGCTTCTCCATGCCGCGCATGCGGCCGCTCAAAACATCGATCAGCGATTGCTCGCGCAGCGGCCGGATCAGCCAGGCGTCGAAAAGATCAAGCGGATGCGTGTTGCGCTCCTCCGGATTGACGAGGAAGATCTTGCGCAGGCCGGAGGCAGACAATTCGTTTCCCTCACGGAAATACCATGGCGCCATGCGATGATCGACGATCAGATCCGTCAATGGCCCGTCTTCGCCCTCGGGCGCGGATTGGGAAAGGTTTCCGACGTCGTCCGGACCGATCAGGCGGCAGTGGCCACCGAGCGTGCGGATGGTCTGAGCGATCGCCGTACTTGCCGCCCCTTCCGGCGCCAGCAGCAGGATGCGGGATCTCTTGAGCAGATCGTCCCGCCTGTCGGGCGCATCCTCACCAGTGACCAGGGACACGGGAAAGCGGATGGTGAATTCGCTGCCGTCGCCCCGCTCGCTGGCGACGCTCAGCGCGCCACCGAATTCGCGCAGGATGCGGGCGGAGATCGCAAGCCCGAGCCCCGTGCCGGCGCTTCTGTCCAGCACATTGCCGGCCTGTTCGAACTCGCCGAAGATGCGCGCCTGCTCCTCCCCGGTCATGCCCGGTCCACTATCCCTGACCGAGATCAACAGATCGCCGCCATCAAGGCCGGCGCGAATGAGCACGCCGCCCGCCTGGGTGAACTTCACGGCATTGCCGATGACGTTGAACAGGACCTGACGCAGCCGGGCCGGATCGAATTCCATGGTCTCGGGAACATCGGCCGAAACCGTAGCGGCAATCTCGATGCCCTTCTCGTGGGCGCGATGGGCGAGCATTTCGACGACACCTTCGAGCAGCGGCCGCAGCGCCTCGGCGCGCGGTCGAAGCTGAAAGCGGCCGACTTCGATCGTCGAGAAATCCAGGAGATCTTCGACCAGCTGTACCAGCGCATTGCCGGACTGGCGGATGCCGGTCAGGTAATTGGCCTGCTCCAGCGTCAGCGGCGTCTGAGCCAGCAGATGGTTCATGCCGAGAATGCCCGACAGGGGCGTGCGGATCTCGTGGCTGACGGTGGCAAGCAGCCGCGATTTGGCTGCACTATTGTACTCGGCCTTCAGCCGTGCATCCTCGCGCAGGCGCGCGGCCTGCCGCTCCTCGGTCACGTCACGGGCGACGCTTTGGATGCTGAGCCTGCCCGAGACCGGATCGCGAAACATGACATCGTGCCAGGCAAAGATGCGCGGGCCTTCCGGCGTGGAAATCTCGGCGTCCTGGCGCTGCGATGCCGTGACCGCGCGAAAGACGAGCCCGGCTTCTTCCAGCGTCAGGCCCTCCGGGTTGGCCTTGCCGGTCAGCCTGCGGAACGTCGCGTTGGCATGGATGATGCGGCGCTCGATGCAGCGCGTGACCGTGATATCGCCGAGCGCATCATGGATGGTGGCGAACAGGCTGGTGCTCTCATTGCTCTCCCACAGGCGGTCATGCTCGTGCTCGCTGAGCGGCGGTACGTCGGCTATGGTCTTGCGACCGGTCTTCCGCTTCGCAGCGACGCCAGCAACTACGATTGCCAGGGCCATCAGGCCCAGCAGGCCGGCAAGCGCCAGCAGGCCTCCGGCATAGCCGACCAACAGCAGCGCCACACCGGCGAGCAGGCCGCCGCCGTTCAGCCAATTGCGTTGCAGCCATTGAGAAAAAAAGGGGGGAGCGGATATGTCCTGTTCAACTGGCGTCAAAATCCCGATCGGATCGGCGTCCAGGCGAGGCGCGTCGATGACCGGCCGTTCACGCGGCCCGGTTTGGTCGTCGGTGACGGCGGCGACAAGCTTTTCCTGCAGGTTTGCCAGAGTGCTCATGCCCGTTTGCTAACACGCGCACTCTTCCCGATGCCTTCAGGGATTCGCTAGAATTTTAAGCGTCTGCCTTTTTTGGCGAGAGAAGCTCGTCCAGAATGACGCAGCCGGCCCCAATGGTGATGAAGCTGTCGGCGAGATTGAAGACCGCGAAGGACCATGTTTCCGTGTGGAAGAGAACGTAGTCGATCACATGGCCGTAGAGAAACCGGTCGATCAGGTTGCCGAGCGCGCCAGCGATGATCAGGGCAAAACCGAGATGGGCGAGCCAGCGATGGCTGGGCGTACGCCGCCACAGCCAGATCACGAAGGCGACGATGACGAGCCGCATGCCGACGATGAACCAGCCATCCATGCCCGACAGCATCGAGAAGGCGACGCCGAGATTGTAAGTGCGGTAGAGCGCCAGCATCGGAATGACCGGCACCATCTCCTGCAGCGGCAGCCAGTGATCGACCATGATCTTCACGGCCTGATCAAGGATGACGGCGATGACGATGAAAATCAGGATCGGCAGGGGCCGGGAAAACAATGCGGGCTTGGCGGCGGCCTGTTTGTTTATCTCGCTGTCGGTCATCGTGTCTCGCTGAGGGTGAGAAGATGGCGGCGGGCTTCGAACAGCATCACCGCCGTCGCCACTGCCAGGTTGAGGCTGTCGGCGCGGCCGGCCTGCGGGATGCGGGCAAGCGCATCGGCCTCCTTCGCCAGGGCATCCGGCAGGCCGGACTGCTCGTTGCCCATCAGGAGCACGACGGGCTTCTTCTTGTAATCGATCGTGCGGTAGTCGACCGCGCCGGCCAGATGCGTGGCAACGACGGCGACACCGGCCGTCTTCTTCCAAGCCAGAAACTCTTCCGGCGTCGCCTTGACGACGGGAACGGCGAAGACCGAGCCCATGGTGGCGCGCACGGTTTCCAGCGAAAAGGGATCGGTCGTCTCGCCGACAAGGATCACGCCCGACGCGCCGGCTGCATCGGCCGTGCGGATGATGGTGCCGAGATTGCCGGGATCGCGCACACGATCGAGCGCCACCCAGGTCTCGCCGGCTTTCGGCCTGACGTCCCTAAGCGGCCGCCAACGCTGATCGAAGATGCCGACTACCATCTGCGGATTGTCACGACGGGTGATGGAGGCAATGACCTTTTCGCTGACTTCGAGTACCAGCCCGCCGGCGGCGACGGTCTTGGCGGCGACTTGCTCGACCAGCGGCTTGCCCTTGGCGGCCTTGGCGTAAACCAGCGTGCGGATGGTCCAGCCGAGTTCGAGCGCATCGATGACCAGCTTCAAGCCTTCCGCCAGGAAAGCACCGCTTTCCTCACGCGACTTCTTGTTGGTCAGCGCCTTGATGTCCTTGATGATCGGATTGGCAAGCGAGGTGACCTCCTTGACCTGTCCGACCTTGCGGGGGCCGTCGTTTCTGTAGTCCTGGTTCATTTCGGCACCCAGCGGCTGAAGAGAGATGTGGAAAGCGCCCTGCCCGGCGTTTTGCCGTCAAGGCCGGCCTCGCGGATGACCAGTTCGCCGGATTCGACGACGCCGCCAGCGCCGCGCATCGTTTCGCGCATCAGCTCATGGATCGAATAGAAGCTGGCGCGGATGGAATAGGCCGTCAGCACCAGGCCAAGCGCCCTAGGCGACAGGATCTCGCGGCAGATATCGAGCATCAACGGCAGGTGCTCGAAGAGATGCCAGACCTCGCCGTTCGGGCCACGGCCGAATTTCGGCGGGTCGGTGAGGATGATGTCGTATGTGTTGCCACGCCGTTCCTCACGCAGGATGAACTTCATGGCGTCTTCGCAGATCCAGCGGATCGGCAGCTTTTCCATGCGGCCGAGCGCCTGGTTTTCCCGCGCCCAGCCGATCGCCTTCTTCGAGGCGTCGACATGGGTGACCTCGGCGCCGGCAGCGGCGGCGACCAGCGAGGCAACGCCGGTATAGCCAAAGAGGTTCAGCACCTTCAGCGGCCGGTTCGCAGCTTCGACCTGCTGTTTCATCCAGGCCCAGTGGACGATCTGCTCCGGGAAGACGCCGACATGGCGAAAGGCGGTGAAGCGGCCAAGGAAATCGACGCCGAGCAATTTCAGTGGCCAGGTTTCGCCGAGCACCTCGCGCGGAAACCGCCAGCGGCCCATGCCGTCCTCATCAGTGTCACCGGTGAAGATCGAATCGGCATTGTCCCAGATATGGGCAGGAAGCGACGGCTGCCACAGCGCCTGCGCCTCGGGCCGCACGATGCGGTAAGGACCATATTGCTCGAGCTTCAGCCCGTTGCCGGTGTCGATCAGGTGGAAATCGCCGGCGCCCATCGATTCGAGGATGACGGGCACGCGCTCGACCGGACGCTCGCCGCTGCGGGCGATCATCGGGCGTTCCGGTGCTGCCAGAACAGGCGCCGTATCGCGCGGCTCCGCCATTCGCTCGCCACGGTCGCGCGCAACCGCCGCCGGCCTTGGGCCGGTATCGCGTGCGGGCTTTGCCGGTGGCTTGCCGGCCTTGATCGGCGTGTCACGCCTGGCATCCCTTGGGGATTTTGCGCTCGCGCCGCCCGCGGCTCTCTGGCCGGGCCGGCTTTCCCTGTGTTTCACCATGCTTGTCTCAAAATTGATATGTGCGTGCAAATAGCATCTGGCCGCCACTTGGCAAAGCGCTTTCCGATCTGCGATGATCCCGGGACAAAATGTCAGATTGGGAGGATTGCGCATGGATATGACCGGCGAAGAACGGATTGCCGCGCCGCGGGATGCGGTGTGGGCCGCGCTGAACGACCCTGACATTCTCAAGCAATGCATTCCCGGCTGCCAGAGCCTGGAGAGAATTTCGCCGACCCAGCTGACAGCAACGGTGAAATTGAAGATCGGCCCGGTCTCCGCCTCCTTCAATGGCGAAGTGACGCTCTCCAACATTAACGCGCCGGAGAGCTATACGATCTCCGGAGAAGGAAAGGGCGGCATTGCCGGTTTTGCCAAGGGCGGGGCGGATGTGGTTCTCAAGGAGGACGGCGACGAGACGATCCTGCAATATGCGGCGAAAGCCCAGGTTGGCGGCAAGATCGCCCAGCTCGGTTCGCGGCTGGTCGATTCCAGCGCCAAGAAACTGGCGCAGCAGTTTTTCACCGACTTCACCGCCGCCATCAATGGCCAGGCCAGCGCCTGATTGCGGGCATCGCCCTGCTCTCTTGAAGATCGCTCATGATGTCTGAGACAAGCCACTGGACCATTCGACCGGCACGCGAGCAGGACACGGACAGTCTCGCCGAGATCTATCTCGGCGTGCGCCGCCAGACCTTTATCTGGGTCGATCCCGTGCGATTCCATCGGGAGGATTTCGCCGCGCATACGCAAGGCGAGCGCATTCTCGTCTGCGAGGACGAGCATGGGATGATTGCCGGCTTCCTGACGCTATGGGAACCGGATAATTTCATCCATATGCTCTATATTCTGCCGGCGTTTCAGGGCAGCGGCGCCGGCAGGGCATTGCTTTCCGCCCTGCCGGAATGGCCCAGGCGGCGCTACCGGCTGAAATGCCTGGTGAGAAATACGCGTGCTATCGCCTTCTACCGCGCCATCGGCTTCGAAATCGTCGGCGATGGCGCATCGCCGGAGGGCGACTACAAGGACATGCAGCTCAGAAGTGAATAATCACTTCGAGGGAAGTTGGCCGGCGATCTGCTCGGCGCGGCTGCGATGCTTATCTGCCTCCGCCTGCCAGCGCACGGCTTCGCGCGACTGATTGCGGGCACGCTTGCGGTATTTACCCTGATTGACCCAGGTGACTGCCGCGCCAACCACCATGCCGAGGATCAGTGCGACAAATAGCAGCACGAAAAGCGGTGCGTGCAGCGACAGCACCTGGTCCTCGGGCCTGAACGGATTGAGAGCAAGCGTGGAGGCTTGCCGGTTGGCGACGCAGAAGACAATCAGGATGATGCCGAGCGGCAGCAATATCAGCAAATTGATGATCTTCTTGGTCATTGCGCACGCTCCTGTATCCCGACGCCTTCGTGCAACGCACTCGTATCGCCTCTAGCCGCAGAATAAGAAAGACTGGGCTGAGTTCAAGTGCCGCCAGGTTGCGGCACGATGATGTCCACCATGGATAACCATGGGGGATTTCGGTCGGAAGCGACTGTTAGCTGTCGTCGTCGTCTTCGTCGCCAGCGCCAGGATTGAGGCGTTCACGCAGCTCCTTGCCCGTCTTGAAGAACGGAACCCATTTTTCCTCGACGAACACGGTGTCGCCGGTGCGTGGGTTGCGACCGGAGCGCGAAGGACGGTTCTTGACGGAGAAAGCGCCGAAGCCGCGTAGCTCCACCCGGTTACCGGCGGCGAGCGCATCTGTGATCTCGTCGAGGACAGCGTTGACGATATTTTCGACGTCGCGGTGATAGAGATGCGGGTTACGAGCCGCAACAATCTGCACCAATTCCGACTTGATCACGGTTTGCCCCCTTAAATCATTGATTTATCAATTGGCTGCACCCTGCCAAACAGAAAGCAGGCCGTCAAGAAACAACTTCTCGGTCATTATTTTCTGGAGATCCTCTCCCTTCACAAAATCATCATAACCGAAGAGATTTAGCAACCGGGAAGCAGCGGCCGGCCAAAAGAAGGACGAAGTTTTGTCCTCGGCCTTCCAATCGACGATCCGCAGGTCTTTCTTGACCTTGCGCGTATCAAGATAGGCACGGATTTCGTCCTCGCCGCCGAGCGTATCGATCAGCTTGTTCTGCAACGCCTGACGACCGGTGAAAATGCTGCCGTCGGCAAGCTTCAGCACCTCCTCGCGCGGCAGCTTGCGGCGATCGGCGACAAGATCGACGAACCAGCCGTAGCTGTCCATCACCATGCTTCGGATCATGTTTTTGGCATCTTCGCTCGGCGGATGAAAAGGCGACGGCTCGGCCTTCATCGGCGACGACTTGATGTCTTCCAGCGAGACGCCGAGCTTGTCGAGCAGGTCTTTCGCCTGCGGATACTGGAAGATGACGCCGATCGAACCGGTGATCGAGGTGTCGCCCGCGACGATGTCGTCGCCCGCAGTGGCGATCATATAGCCGGCGGACGCCGCCACGGTGCGTATATCGGAGACGACAGGCTTCTTGGCGGCGACGGCGCGGATGGCCTTGAAGATCCGTTCGCCACCATAGGTCGTGCCGCCGGTCGACGAGATCGACACGATCAGCGCCTTGACCTGATCATTGTCCTTGATCTTCTTCAGCCGCTCCAAAAGATCGTCATCATCGCGGATGATGCCGGAAATAGTGACCCGGGCGATCTGCGGCCCGCGTGCATCCGGCAAGTCGGCAGCAAAGAAACGATACAGAGCAAAACCAAGTGCCACCAGGAGAAGAACGGCGATGATGCGCCAAAAACCAAGCTTGCGGCGCAATTGCCGCCTGTCTGCGATTGCAGAACTGTCCATGACGCCTTATCTCTCCCCTTGTTGTAAACTGGGCATGCTACAACCGGATATATGATACCTTGAAACGGGCGCAATCCTTCGTGAGTATGCTGGCCACGTTTTTCGAAATTATATATCGGGACTTTTGTCCAGTGCTTCGTCAGATAGGGCGCCACCCGATCCGATGAAACAGGCACCCATTATGTTTTTCTGCTAAATTTCATCAGGCGCAGAAAAAAATCCATATTGGCAAGCCAATGCAATAATGCGAAACGATCCGGCGGGCTTGTTGGCACAGTCTGTGCATAACCCAATGTGGTTTTCCGGATCAGAGAACACGGACCTATTGCATGCTCAATACTATCGAGACCACCGGCCAGGCAATCGGCTCCGAGCTGGAAAGGAACGCGTATAAGGACGCGATCTTTCATTCCACGCGCGTGCGGAAGCTGAAGATATTCCTCCCGCTGGCCGCGCTGATCGTCTCGTTGATCTTCATCGCCGTTTCGCTGGTGCGCGCCTATCTGCCGGAAAATATCCAGATCGAGGGTGCGAGGATAGAAGACGGCAAGGTCGTGATGGAACGTCCGGCGATTGCCGGCCGCAACAAGGACGGCATCAATTATTCCATGCTCGCCGAGAAGGCTCTGCAGGATATCAAAAATCCGAACATGATCACGCTCAAGTCCATCAAGGCCTCCATGCCGGTCAACAACGACGTGATCGCGCATGTGACGGCGGAGAGCGCGGATTTCGACCGCCAGGCCGACACACTGAAACTCACCGACCCCTTTACCATCCTGATGGACAATGGTTTGCGCGCGGAATTTCGAACCGCCTTCCTCGATGTCAAGAAAGGCGACCTCTCCAGCCAGGATCAGGTTGCAATCTACAGAGGCGGCATGTCGGTTGTTGCGCAGTCGATCAAGATGACGGATAAGGGGAGCGTAATCGAATTCGATGGGCAGGTTCGGATGAATATTGATCCGACCACACTCCACAACAAAGCTAGCGAACAACGGCCGGGCGGTTCATGACAAACGATTGGCGACACTCACTTTTTAACTCCGACCTGCGCAAGGCTGGTCTTATGTGCGCGCTCAGTGCGCTGGCGTTTTTTGCGGCAGCCGCAGCCGACGCCCAGACAACGACGAGCAAGATGCCCGGCCTCGCCCTTTCCAGCGATCAGCCGATTCAGATCGAAAGCGACAAGCTGGAAATCCATGACGCGGAGAGCCAGGCGGTCTTTACCGGCAACGTCAAGGTTGTCCAGGGCACGACGACGATGCAGGCCGGCAAGATGACTGTCTTCTACAAGAAGAAGCAGCCCACCGACGCCGACGCCAAGACGGCGGCCGACAATCCGGTCGCAAAAGCCGCCAAGGAACAGAACCAGTCGCTGGTCTCCGGCGACGCCAACATCGACCACATTCTGGTCACCAACAAAGTCTACCTCGTCTCCGGCACACAGACGGCGACAGCGGATGACGGCTCCTTCGACATGACCAACCAGCTTGCAGTCCTCAAGGGCCAGAAGGTCGTTTTGACCGATGGGCCGAATGTTTTTACCGGCTGCCAGCTGACCGTGCACATGGCGACGGGCGAAGCGCAACTGGATGCCTGCGGTGGCCGCGTCCAGATTCAGCTCGATCCGAAGTCGCAGCAAGTGCAGCAGCAACAGCAAAAAAAGAATTGATTCTGGCCAGCTCGTGACGACATCGACAACCTCCCCCTTACCCGGCACGACCGGGTTGCCCACCGCGGCATCCGGTTCACCGACCGCCGATAAGGCGCGTTATCAGGGTACCCTGATCGCGCGTGGCCTCACCAAAACCTACGGTAGGCGCCGCGTCGTCAACGGCGTCTCGCTTGTCGTGCGGCGTGGCGAGGCTGTCGGCCTGCTGGGGCCGAACGGCGCTGGCAAGACGACCTGTTTCTACATGATCACAGGGCTGGTGCCCGTCGATGAGGGCACCATCGAGATCGACGGCAACAATGTCACCTCGATGCCGATGTATCGTCGCGCCCGTCTTGGCGTCGGTTATCTGCCACAGGAAGCCTCGATCTTTCGTGGCCTGACGGTGGAAGAGAACATCCGCGCCGTGCTCGAAGTCCACGAAAAGGACAAGAAGAAGCGGGAACACAAGATCGACGAACTGCTTGAGGAATTCCACATCCGCAATTTGCGCACGGTGCCGGCGATCGCGCTGTCCGGTGGTGAGCGGCGGCGTCTGGAAATTGCCCGCGCACTGGCGACCGATCCGACCTTCATGCTGCTCGACGAACCCTTTGCCGGCGTCGACCCGATCTCGGTCGCCGATATCCAGAATCTCGTGCATCATCTGACCGCGCGCGGTATCGGCGTACTGATCACGGACCATAACGTCCGCGAAACGCTTGGCCTGATCGACCGTGCCTACATCATCCATGCCGGCGAAGTGCTGACGCATGGCAGGGCCAACGATATCGTCAGCAATCCAGAAGTACGCAAACTCTATCTTGGCGATAATTTCAGCCTTTGATAGGCTAGGACTGGACCGGAGCGTATTCTCGCGTTGCCAAACGGCTGAGCGCTCCGGAAATTCATCTTCCCGCGACAGTTCCGCTTGACCAAACCCAATAAAAAAGCAATTTTTGGGCCAGTTGGAAGTTTGCGGCTTTTTTTCTAAAAAAACGCGGACTTTCGAAAAGATCAAGGGGAGTCCCGCGTCCGCCATGGCATTATCGGCCAATCTTTTCCTGCGCCAAAGCCAAAGCCTGGTGATGACACCGCAACTGATGCAATCCATCCAGTTGCTGCAGATGACGCATTTTGAGCTCACCCAGTTCATCGCCCAGGAAGTCGAAAAGAATCCACTGCTCGAATTTACGTCAAATGACGAGGATATAGGCAGCAACAACGACCGCGGGACCAAGGATGAGCGCTACGACGCCACGGACGAAAACCGTGGCGACGACAGTTCCGACCGCAACAGCGGCGACCTGAAGAGCGATTGGTACGAGAGCGAGAATACCGGTCATGCCGACCGGCTGAACGATGAGCTCGACACCAATTTCAGCAATGTCGACGACGCCGCCCCGCAGCGCGCCGATGCGCCCGAGCTCTTGAGCCAGTGGAAATCCATGCCTGGCGGCGAGGCCGGCGAAAGCTACGATCTCGACGATTTCGTCGCCGGCCAGGTCTCGCTGCGCGACCACCTCAACGAACAGATCCCCTTTTCCCTGCCCGTCATGGCCGATCGGCTGATCGCCCAGCATTTTGTCGACCAACTCGACGACTGCGGCTATCTGCAGGTTGACCTGCGCGAGATCGCGGAGCGCCTCGGCACGACAGTGGGTGATGTCGAGCGCGTGCTTGGCGTATTGCAGCAGCTCGACCCTCCCGGTGTCTTCGCCCGCTCCCTCAGCGAGTGCCTGGCGATCCAGCTCCGGCAAAGGGATCGTTTCGATCCGGCCATGGAACGGCTGATCCAGAACCTCGAGCTTCTTGCCCGCCGCGATTTCGCGACACTGAAGCGTCTCTGCGGCGTCGACGAGGAAGACCTGCTCGACATGATGGGGGAAATCCGCCAGCTGAATCCCAAGCCCGGCAGCGGCTTCGAGACCGGCATATCCGAGGCGATTACGCCCGATATCGTCGTACGCGCCGCCTCCGACGGGAGCTGGCTGGTGGAACTCAACCCCGACACGCTGCCCCGCGTTCTCGTCAACCAGTCCTATTTCGCCTCCGTTACCAAGACGAGCCAGGACCATGCCTTCCTGTCGGAATGTCTGCAGAACGCCAATTGGCTGACCCGCAGCCTGGATCAGCGCGCCAAGACGATCATGAAGGTGGCGAGCGAGATTGTCCGGCAACAGGACGCTTTCCTGATACACGGTGTCGATCATCTGCGGCCGCTCAATCTGAAGACCGTGGCGGATGCCATCAAGATGCACGAGTCGACCGTGAGCCGCGTGACCTCGAACAAATACATGCTGACGCCGCGCGGCCTGTTCGAGCTCAAATATTTCTTCACCGTCTCGATCAGCGCCGTCGAAGGCGGCGATAGCCATTCCGCCGAAGCGGTGCGTCACAAGATCCGCCTGCTGATCTCGCGCGAAAGTCCGGAGACCGTGCTTTCCGATGATGATATCGTCGACACACTGAAGAAGGGCGGCATAGAGCTAGCTCGCCGGACAGTTGCAAAATACCGCGAGGCGATGAACATCCCCTCGTCCGTGCAGCGCCGCCGGGAGAAGCGTGCAATTGCGAAAGTCGCCAACTTTTAGCGATTGTCCAAATTCAAGCCAAGATTGCAGACTCCCTAACGGACCGTTAAGACGCAGTTGACTTTCCAATATGGCGGGGCTAGAAGCCCGCCGCAATCGGTGCAGCACGGCGCCGTCATGAACTTATCCCCATCATCCTAAAAGGCGCCTGATAAACGCAATTTGTCTTTGACCGCGTGAAGTGCTTGGATGAGCTTGAGGCTTGGCGTAAACTGGTACGCGCAATAACCACGACAAGAAGGGAAACTCCATGAGTGTGCGTGTCTCCGGTAAACATATGGAAATTGGTGACTCCTTCCGCCAGCGGATTGAAGACCAGATCGGTATGGCCGTGACGAAATACTTCGACGGGGGGTATTCAGGCCATGTGACGGTACAGAAATCCAGTTCCCGCTTCGCAGCCGATTGCAAGCTTCATCTCGACAGTGGCGTCGTTCTGCATGCCGCCGGAGAAGCGATGGACCCGCAACTGGCGTTTGACGCGGCGTCCGCACGCATCGAGAAGCGCCTGCGCCGCTATAAGCGCAAACTGAAGGATCATCAGGCCGGCAGCCATGGGAATGGGCATATCGAAGTCGCCTATACAGTCATGGACGGCATGTCGGATGACGACGAGGAAATTGCGGCCGATTTCGCGCCGGCGATCGTCGCCGAAAGCACGAAACAGCTAAAGACCATGTCGGTCGCGACCGCCGTGATGGCGCTCGATATGACCGACGAGCCGTTGCTGCTCTTCCGCAGCCCCGGCAAGGAACATTTGAACATCGTTTACCGTCGTCAGGACGGCAACATTGGCTGGATCGACGCAGCCAATATCAAAAGCTGAGGAAAGAAGATGAGTGGCGGCCCTGCACCATGTCAGGCCGCCGCCGCTCCTCCGTCATCGGATCTCGGCGACACGAAGGATAAAGAGAATGGCATTGGCAGATTTGCTGCACCAAGATGCGATCATCCCCGCCTTGAGGGCAAATTCCAAGAAACAACTGCTTCAGGAGCTGGCAGCCAAGGCCTCCAAGTTGACCGGACTGCCCGAACGCGAAATCTTCGACGTCGTGCTGCAGCGCGAGCGCCTGGGCTCCACCGGCGTCGGCAACGGCATTGCCATCCCGCACGGCAAGCTCAATAGCATCAAGTCCATCATCGGCATTTTCGCGCGCCTGGAAGCATCCGTCGATTTCGAGGCGCTGGATGACCAGCCCGTCGATCTCGTCTTCCTGCTGCTCGCCCCCGAGGGCGCCGGCGCTGACCATCTCAAGGCGCTGTCGCGCATTGCGCGCGTCCTGCGCGACCAGGATCTCGTCGCCAAGCTGCGGGCCACGGATTCCGCCTCGGCGATCTACGCCTTCCTCAACGAGGAACAGGCATCCAACGCCGCGTGAGCGGAATTCAGAACGCTAAACAGCAAGGGCCGGATGATGGAAGATCATCCGGCCCTTGCTGTTTTGATATGTCTTTTGAAACTCAGGCGTCTTTTTCGTCGAACGGGCTGTTGGCACCCGGCTCGGAAATCTCGGCGACCTTCGGGCCGCCCTTGGCGACGCCGACCATGGCCGGGCGCAGAACACGCTCGCCGATGACAAAGCCGGCCTGCACCACCTGCACGACGGTATTGTTCGGCACTTCCGGGTTCGGCACTTCGAACATCGCCTGATGGAAGTTGGGATCGAACTTCTGGCCGACCGGCTCGATCTGGCGCACGCCATGGCGCTCCAGCGCCGACAGCATGGAACGCTCGGTCATCTCCACGCCTTCGATCAGCGTCTTCAGGCCGGCATCGTCGCGGAGTTCCGCCGGAATGGCGTCCAGCGTGCGGCGCAGATTGTCCGACACGGCAAGCATGTCGCGGGCAAAGCCGGCGACGGAATAGGACTTGGCATCCTTGACGTCGCGCTCGGTACGACGACGTAGATTGTCCATGTCGGCGGCAAGGCGCAGGTAGCGATCGCGCAAATCGCTATTTTCGGCCTTCAGCAGCTCGACCGGATCCGGCTCTTGAGATTCAGCCGTCGTTTCCACGGTTTCCGCGACATCTTGCTCGAGGTCGGCCGCCGTGGCGTCAGGTCCGGTTTTCGTTGTTTCGTCGATCATGACGGTCTCCGAATTGTTTGTCTTTTGAATGTGCCCGATATCGAGGTTTGGCCGGAAAAAATCAAGGCTTTGTCGCGAAGAACAGCCGATTCCCGGCAATCCAGCCGTATTTGTACGAATACCAGTCGGGTGAGAACGCCTCCCGCGTTGAGGCCTCTACTCTCTGCGGTCCTTTCCCGGTATAATTAGTGCCTTTTCAACGCAGCGGGAGGTATGATCCATGTCCAACAACAAATCCCATTCGGGCAAATGTTTCTGTGGCGCGGTGGAAATCGCAGTCAGTGGTGAACCGGTGGCAATGGGCTATTGCCATTGCGACTCCTGCCGGGAATGGTCGGCGGGGCCGATCAACGCCTTCTCGCTCTGGCCACCGAACGCCGTCCACGTCTCCAAGGGTGCCGATCATGTCGGCAGTTACCAGAGAAGCGAAACGAGTGTGCGCAAATGGTGCACGACCTGCGGCGGTCATCTGCTGACCGAGCATCCTTTGTGGGGTGTAACCGACGTCTACGCCGCCATCATTCCGACATTCGACTTTCAGCCGGCGTTTCATGTCAACTACGAAAACACTGTGTTGCACCTGAGGGACGGCCTGCCAAAGCAAAAGGACATGCCGGCGGAAATGGGTGGATCGGGAACCTTGCTTCCCGACTAGGCGCTTTCCGTTAAAGCCCAGGCCGGGACATCCTTGAAAACAGCTGGGCGGTATAGTCCACCATCGGCACGATGCGGGCATAATTCAGCCGTGTCGGACCGATGACGCCGACGGCGCCGATGATGCGGTCGTCGTCATCGCGATAGGGCGCGACGATCAGCGACGAGCCGGAGAGCGAGAAAAGCTTGTTTTCCGAGCCGATGAAGATGCGTACGCCCGGCCCGCTTTCGGCCAGGTTTAGGATCTCGATCAGGCTGTCCTTCTTTTCAAGGTCGTCGAACAGCAGGCGCAGCCGGTCGAGATCCTCGGCGCCGCCCACTTCGGCGAGCAGATTGGCGCGGCCGCGCACAATCAACTGCGTCGGCTTGCCCTCATCCTCGCCACCGGACCAGACGGCGATGCCGCGCTCGACCAGTTCATGCGACAGCGTATCAAGTTCGTGGCGCACGCTCTCCTTGAGGGTCAGCAACTGCTTGCGCAGATCCGGCAGGGTCTGGCCGGTCATGTGGGCGTTGAGGAAATTCGCGGCTTCCGTCAACTGCGACGAGGTGATGCCGGCCGGCAGCTCAATAATGCGGTTTTCCACCTGGTCATGATCGCCGACGAGCACGGCAAGCGCCTTGGTCGGCTCCAGGCGGATGAATTCCACATGCTTCAATATCGGGTCGTTCTTCGAGGTGATCACCAGCCCGGCACCGCGCGAAATGCCCGAGAGCATGCGGCTCGCCTCGGTCATCACCGATTCCATCGGCTGGTCGCGATTGCTGCCACGCACCTGCCGGTCGATGGTGGCGCGGTCCTCGGCCGAGAGATCGCCGACCTGCATGAAGGCATCGACGAAGAAACGCAGGCCCACCTGCGTCGGCAGGCGGCCGGCGCTGATATGCGGCGAATAGATCAGGCCAAGCTCTTCCAGATCGCTCATGACGTTGCGCACGGAGGCCGGCGACAGCGACATCGGCAGCAGGCGCGAAAGATTGCGCGAGCCGAGCGGCTCGCCATTTTCAAGATAGCCTTCGACGATGCGACGGAAAATTTCTTTCGAGCGTTCGTCCAGCGCTGCAATGGCATCCGTAACCGACGATGTCGTGAACCCCATTTCGCTGTCAGACCCCTTCTGTTGAACCTCCGTTAAAATATAATCATTCAGTTAGCATTGGCAAAAGGGAAAAATGCCAACACCGTCATATCCGGGCCTTTCAGCCTGCTTTTCCTTTGCAAAAGCCGCCGGTGGATCGTAGAAGCGGTCGATAAACGTTCAGGAGAGTAGAATGCGGCCTTCAGGCAGAAAAACCGATCAGATGCGCAAGGTATCGTTCGAGCGCAATTTTTCCAAGCATGCGGAAGGCTCGTGCCTGGTCAAGTTCGGCGATACGCATGTGCTCTGCACGGCAAGCCTGGAAGAAAAGACGCCGCCATGGCTGCGCAACAGCGGCAAGGGCTGGGTCACCGCCGAGTACGGCATGCTACCGCGCGCCACGGGCGAACGCATGAAGCGCGAAGCCGCCGTCGGCAAGCAGGGCGGCCGCACCCAGGAAATCCAGCGTCTCATCGGCCGGTCGCTGCGCGCCGTCGTTGACCTGAAGGAGCTTGGTGAACGTCAGATCACCATCGACTGCGACGTCATCCAGGCCGATGGCGGCACGCGCACAGCCTCGATTACCGGCGCCTGGATCGCTCTCTACGACTGCCTGAAGTGGATGGAAAGCCGCAACATGATCAAGGTCGAGCGTGTGCTCAAGGATCATATCGCCGCCATTTCCTGCGGTATCTTCGCCAGCCAGCCGGTGATCGACCTCGACTATCTCGAGGATTCATCCGCCGAGACCGACGCCAACTTCGTCATGACCGGCAAGGGCGGCATCGTCGAGATCCAGGGAACCGCGGAAGGCACGCCCTTCAGCGAAGAGGAATTTTCCACCCTGATGCATCTCGCCAAGAACGGCATCGCAGAGCTGGTGGAGCTGCAGAAGCAGGCGATCACCTGACTGGAAAGGCGGCCAACCGATGAACCCGTCGCTGGAAGGTGTTCTCGAAACGGCTCTTTATGCCGATGATCTCGACGCGGTGGAGACCTTTTATGGCGGCATCCTCGGGCTTGAGAAGATCTCGCGCGGCGGTAACCGACATGTCTTTTATCGCTGTGGGCCGGGTGTGCTGTTGATTTTCAATCCGGCCGAGACGCTAAAGCCGCCGGAGCCGGGTGCCCTGCCCGTGCCGCCGCATGGCACGAAGGGGCATGGTCACGTCTGCTTCCGGATCGCCGGCAACGATATCGAGGCGATGGCGGAGAGACTGAAGGCCGCCAGCGTCACTATTGAAGCTGATTTTCACTGGCCGAACGGCGGCCGCTCGATCTATTTCCGCGACCCGGCCGGCAACAGCCTGGAATGCGCCGAACCCCGGATCTGGGGCATCTGACAGGACAGGATATGCGCAAGCTCGATACCAAGACCATCGTCGTCGCCAGCCACAATGCCGGCAAGATCCGTGAAATTCAGGATCTCATCGGCTCGTTCGGCTTTACCGCCACATCGGCCGCCGACCTCAATTTCATCGAGCCGGACGAGACCGGCACGACCTTCGAGGAAAATGCGACGATCAAGGCGCTGGCCTCGGCCAATGCCTCCGGCCTGCCGGCCTTGTCCGACGATTCCGGTCTGGTGATCGACGCGCTCGGTGGCGATCCCGGCGTCTATACCGCCAACTGGGCGGAAACGGCTGACGGTACCCGCGATTTCGTCATGGCGATGCAGAAGGTCGAGACCGCACTCGAAAAGGTAGGCGCCACCACACCGGAAAGCCGCACGGCACGCTTCGTCAGTGTGCTCTGCCTCGCCTGGCCGGACGGACATACCGAGCTCTTCCGCGGTGAGGTCGAGGGCACCGTTGCCTGGCCGCCGCGCGGCAGCCAAGGCTTCGGCTATGACCCCATCTTCCAGCCCAAGGGGTATGAGACGACCTTCGGCGAGATGGGCGCCGAAGAGAAGCATGGCTGGAAGCCGGGCGAACCGCAGGCGCTCTCGCACCGTGCCCGGGCCTTCAAGCTCTTTGTCGAAACCTGTCTGGAGGCGTAAGCTCAAGCCTGTGGACATCATGGAACCGCAAGACATGACGCGTGAGGCGCAATTGCTGCCCGATACCGGTGAACCCGGCTTCGGCGTCTATGTGCATTGGCCCTTCTGCGCGGCCAAATGCCCCTATTGCGATTTCAACAGCCATGTCCGCCATCAGCCGGTCGATCAGGAGCGCTTCACAGCCGCTTTCCTGAAGGAGATGGCGTCGATGCGGGCAATCGGCGGCCCGAAGACGGTGACCAGCATTTTTCTCGGCGGCGGCACACCGTCGCTGATGAAGCCCGAGACGGTCGCCGCCGTTCTCGATGGCATCGCCAAGCACTGGCATGTGCCAGATGGTATCGAGATCACCATGGAGGCCAATCCCTCCAGCGTCGAGGCCGAGCGCTTCCGCGGCTATCGCGCCGCCGGCGTCAACCGCGTGTCGATGGGCGTGCAGGCGCTGAACGACCGCGATCTGAAATTCCTGGGCCGGCTGCACAATGTCGCCGACGCGCTGAAGGCGATCAAGCTGGCGCGCGACATCTTCCCGCGCATGTCCTTCGACCTCATCTATGCCCGTCCGAACCAGACTGTCGAGGAATGGGAGCGTGAGCTGAAGGAAGCGATCTCCTATGCCGTCGATCATCTCTCGCTCTATCAGCTCACCATCGAGGAAGGCACGCCCTTCTTCGGCCTGCACAAGGCCGGCAAGCTGATCGTCCCGGATGGCGACCAGTCGGCGCTGCTCTACGAGGCGACGCAGGAAATCACCGAGCGCGAGGGCATGCCGGCCTACGAAGTCTCCAACCACGCCCGTCCAGGCGCGGAGAGCCGCCACAACCTCACCTACTGGCGCTATGGCGACTATGCCGGCATCGGTCCGGGCGCCCATGGCCGCCTGACCCTCGGCCCGAAGAAACTCGCGACCGCCACCGAGCGCAAGCCGGAAACCTGGCTGGAACTGGTCGAGCGTGATGGCCACGGCATAGCCGATCAGGAAATGCTCGGCGACGACGAACAGGCCGACGAATTGCTGCTGATGGGCTTGCGCCTGAAAGAGGGGATCGATCTCGTCCGCTGGCAGCAGCTGTCCGGCCGTGAGCCGGATCAGGCGCGCGAGGAATTCCTGCTGGAACACGGCTTCATCGAGCGCCTCGGCAACTCCCGTCTGCGCTGTACGCCGGCGGGGATGCTCATCCTCGATTCCGTGGTTGCTGATCTGGCGCGTTAATCCCCTCCCCTTGAGGGAGGGGGAGGTCGCCGCTTAGCGGCGGGTGGGGGTGGCCTCACCGATTTCGCAGCTCACCTAAACAAAGAATCACCCCACCCCGGCACTACGTGCCGACCCTCCCCCTCAAGGAGAGGGTAAGTAACCGCCCGTCGATTGCCGCAAGGCCGACGGCGATCATTGCCATGCCGATGAAGTGCTTCAGCTGCAATTGCTCACCGAGAAACAGTGCGCCGAGCAGGATGGCGCTGACGGGGATGAGGAAGGTGACCAGCATCAGGTTGGTGGCGCCCGCCGTCGCCAGAATGCGGAAGAACAGGACATAGGCGATTGCCGTCGAAAGGATCGCCAGGCCTGCCAGCGCCGCCCAAGTTTCGGTCGAGGGCATTGCCAGCGTCCACGGGTGATCGACGAAGAGGGCGACCGGCAGCAGCAGGATGGTCGAGGCCGTCACCTGCCCGGCCGCCGGGATGATCGGCGCCAGGCCCATGCGGCGGAAGCGCCGACCGAAAATGCCGGCGAGCGAATAGGTGAAGGCAGCGCCTAGCACCGCAAGCTGCGCCAGCACGTTCGAACCGAGACTGCTCAGCACCGATGGGCCGATCATCAGCGCCACGCCGGCGAAACCGACGATAACACCGATCAGGCGATTGCGGGTCATCTTCTCGTCCGCCGTCAGGAAATGCGCCACCACGACCGCAAAAAGCGGTGTCGTGGCATTGAGGATCGAGGCGAGGCCGCTGGCGATATGCGTTTGGCCCCAGACGATCAGCAGGAAGGGAATGACATTGTTGAGGAAGCCCATGCCGAAGAAGGCGGCCCAGGCCTGACGGTCGCGCGGCATCGCCTGCCCGGTTATCCGGACGATGACATGCAGGGCGACCGCCGCCAAGGCGACACGCGCGGTGACGATGGTGAAGGGTGGCAGTTCGCGCACCAGGATGCCATTGAATAGGAAGGAGCCGCCCCAGAGGACCGATAACCCCAGCAGCATGCCCCACTCCGCCGCGCCCATCGATTTCTGCGCCATGACATTTCTCCCGTCATAAGGCTATTGAGTTATTCTCGATTGTGGCTTGCATGCCTTTTCTTGCCAACTCTCGAAATTCATGGAATTATCTCGCGATCAGAGCGCTCTTGCAAGCGAGTCTTTCTCACTCAATAGTTTAGCTGAACTCAATCGTTATGGATCAACTGCCCTCCCTTTCGGCGTTACGCGCCTTCGAATCTTCGGCCCGACATCTGAGCATGACGCTCGCCGCCAGGGAGCTGCATGTTACACCCGGCGCCGTCAGCCTGCAGGTGCGCGATCTCGAGACCGCGCTCGGGGTCCGGCTTTTCGAGCGCCGCGCGCGCAGCCTGGCATTGACGGCCGAGGGTGCCGATTATTTCGCGACGATGCGCACGGCCTTCCGCCTGATACGTGAAGCAACGACGGCATTGACGATGCGGGCGCGCGATACGGTGCTGACCGTCACCTGCACGGCCGGCTTCGCCACGCATTGGCTGGTGCCGCGGCTCCTGCGTTTCGAGCAGGCACATCCCGACATCGATCTGCGCATCAGCGCCTCGTATCGGACGATGGATTTCCAGCGCGACGGCATCGACATCGCCATTCGCCATGGGCTCGGCGCCTATGAGGGTCTGGCGAGCGAGCGGTTGCTCGATGACCAATACGTGCCGGTGTGCACCCCCGAGATTGCCGCCGCCCTTGGCCCGTCACCGACAGCCGATACTTTGGCTGGCCTTACTTTGATCCACGACGTCTATCGCCGCGACTGGCAACTCTGGCTGGAGGCGGCGGGCGCGACGAAAGTCGACGCCACACGAGGTCCGATCTTCACCGACGGCATGGGCGCCTACCACGCCATGAAAGCGGGGCTCGGCATAGCGCTGATGCGCCGCTCCTTCATCGAACAGGAGCTGGTTGACGGAACGCTCGTCGCACCCTTCCCCATTGGGCTTGCAAGCACGCTAGCCTACCATCTGGTCTATCCGCCGGCGGCATTGGAGCGGCCAGCCATCGTCGCCTTCCGCACCTGGCTGTTTTCCGAGGTTTCGCGCACAACGCCGCCCGTATAGGCGTATCACCCGAGATGGGTGGCACCGCCCTTGAACAGGCTGCCGGTCCTGGTCTCCAGAAACATGTCGAGCGGAATATGCTCCTGATGCAGAAAGCCGGTCGAGGGCAGCCGGCCGGCGCGCACCAGTTCGATGACCGCGACGACCGAAGCCGAGGTGGTCCAGGAGATAGCGGTGCGGCTCTCGCCGGCAATCTCGATCGGATAATAGGCGCGCACGAACTCCTTGCGGCGCAGATTGCCGTTGATCGTGCCTTCCGCAGAGACATGGACATAGACGACATCGTCATCGACTGGCGGCTTCGCCTCGGTCAGGATCTCGCCGGCAAGCTTGCGGCGATCGCGCATCAGCAGCTCGTGGAAGAAAAAATTCATCAGCTCCATGTGGCCGGGATAGCGGATAGTCTTGTAGTCGAGGTTTTCCACGCGGCCGAGCATAGTGGCGCACATGGTGCCAAGACCACCCGAGGTGGTGAAGGCTTCGAGCTTGACGCCGTTGACATAGAGCGTCTCGTGCCATTCCATCGGCGAAACCAGCTTGCGCACGCCACCCTCGATGACCTCGCAATCGTTCAGATATTCGTTGACCACGCCCTCCGGCGACCAGTTGAAGGCATAGCCCAGCAAGCCCGTCGGATTCTGCGGCAGCGCACCGACGCGCATGCGGATCGAGCGGCAACGATCGAAGCCATCGGCAAGGCTTGCGCCGACGATGCCAATAAAACCGGGCGCCAGGCCGCATTGCGGTGCCATCAGCCCGCGAGCGCTCTTTGAAAGCTCTATGATGCCATTCGTGGTCGGCACGTCCTCTGTCAGGTCGAAATAGTGGATACCGGCGTCATGGGCCAGTTGCGCCAGCGCGGCGTTCAGATGAAAGGGCAGGCAGGAGAGCACCGCATCGACGCGGGAAAAGAGGTTGCCGATCAGCGCCGGATCGGAGACATCGCCCGTTTCGCAGGCAAAGGGCAGAGTGTCGGCAGGCAGACGCGCATCGACACCGGTGACGACAAAACCGCTTTC
The DNA here is from genome assembly GCF_000799715.1 of Martinezella rhizogenes. Lineage (GTDB taxonomy): Bacteria > Pseudomonadota > Alphaproteobacteria > Rhizobiales > Rhizobiaceae > Rhizobium > Rhizobium rhizogenes_C. Next base: position 296,799 of record NZ_JUHG01000014.1, on the reverse strand, counting down.
ATGAAGCAATGTGGCGGCAAGCCGCCCGACCTTGCCGAGACCGAGAACGGCAATTCTGTCAAAGCCCATCGATACGCTCCCCATTGGCGCCGCCGGCCGCCGGAAGCCGGGCATCCGACTCAGTATTTCAGATATTTATAGAATAAAGCAAAACGGCCGGCGATGAAGCCGGCCGTTGATAAAACGCAAAGAGGATCGCGAACTATTCGTTGATCAGGCGCTTCAGCAGCTCGATCTCATGCGACAGCTTGGTATCGCCCGAAATCAGCTCCTCGATCTTGCGCACCGCATGTAGCACCGTCGTGTGGTCACGACCGCCGAAGCGACGACCGATCTCCGGGAAGGAGCGCGGTGTCAGCGTCTTTGCCAGATACATCGCGATCTGGCGCGGCTTGACGATAACCCGGGTGCGACGGTTAGAAACCAGCTCCTGGCGCGAGACATTGTAGTGACGCGCGACGATGCGCTGGATGTCCTCGATACGGACACGGCGCGGTTCGCCGGAGCCGACCAGATGGGCAAGCAATTCGTCGACGCGCTCGACCGTCAGGTTCGGCTCGAAAGAGCGGCGGAAGATCAGCTGGTTGAACGCGCCTTCCAGCTCACGACCGCTTGCCGTGACGTTGCGGGCGACATGCGAGAGGAGTTCAGCCGGGATTTCCAGCGACGGATCTTCCAGGCGGGCAGCTTCCAGGCGGCGCTTGAGGATTTCGAGACGCATCTCGTAGTCCGGCGCCTCGACTTCGATGGCGACGCCGCCCTGAAGACGTGAGCGCACGCGCGGATCGAGCGATTCCAGCTCCCAAGGCGCACGGTCGGCGGCAACGACGACCTGCTTGGCGCTGTCGAGCAGCATATTGAGCAGATGGCAGAACTCGTGCTGGATCATCTTGCCCTGCAGGAACTGCATGTCGTCAATGATCAGAAGGTCGATGTTGCGCAGCGAATCCTTCAGCGTCAGCGCATCATTGTCGCGAATGGCGGTGGCGAAGCGCCACATGAAATATTCCGCGGTCAGATAGACAACACGCAGGTTGCGCGGGTTCTGCACGGCTGCGTTGGCGATCGCCTGCAAAAGATGCGTCTTGCCGAGACCGACTGTCGAGTGAACGAAGAGCGGATTGAACCGCACCGCGCCGGAGCCAGCCTCCGCGATGGTCTTGGCGGCGGCAAGGCTTACCCGGTTCGAGCTGCCCTCGACATAGGTGTCGAAGGTGAAGCGGGAATCGAGCGGCGAACCGAACAGCGGCGAGCCCATCGTCGCGGGCCGGGCAGCGGCAGCCGCGCTCACGGCATGCGCCACGACGTGACCGGCAGGCTGGGCCGTCGTGCGACGGATTGGCGCTACCGCGGTCGAGTCGGGAACGACAACCTGCACATCCACGCTGGGCTTTGCAGCGTGGCGGGTCGCCGTGCGAACCAGAATTTCAACCTTCAGGACTTCCGCGTCCTCCGCCTGAAACAGGCTAGTGATGAGATCAAGATAACGATTGTTGATCCAGGACTTCAGAAATGTTGTCGGAACGGTCAGCCTAACGACGCTCTTCGATACCGAATGAAGCTTAAGCCGTGCAAACCAACTGGCATAAACATCCGGACCGACCTGAGCCTTCAAGCGTGCACTGACACGCTCGAACAATACGTTATGCTGCATCTCCCCTTTTTCCCCCGCCGCTTCAAGGCAAACCGCACTGAACGCCTGCGGTGCATTGTCCCCATTTTCCAACGCACCCGCCGTCCTCGTATTTATTTGCATAATGCCGCCTTCCACAGTTTCTTTTTATAGGGCGGAAATTCCGCCGCCGCCCTTGGGTCTACGCCATGGCATAACAGTCGCGCTCGTTGTTGTGAGCTTCGCCGCATACCGGTTCATCAGCCGGGTCCAGCCAAACGGACCTGACACAAATGCCTTGGCGAAAACGACTGCTTGAGTTGCTTTCGGCCTGGCATCTTTATCTGGAGCAGTCGTTCGGTCCTCGTATTCCTACCGGCTGCGCCAAAACGGCTGTCAATTTTTCTCCCCTCCCCTACAGTCACGCTTGGGACTTAGACTGCAAAGGACAGACAAGCTTTCTCATTTCGCCAGCGTTGCCGCTTGCGATCTCAACTCGTCAACTGTTTGAAAAAACGGAACTGAACCGCTCCGTCACAAGAGACAAAAACCACCTACGCCGCCTTTAGTGGCAGTGTTCGCCGAAGCCGTTGAAGGTGATGTCCGCGCCCCTTGTTGAAAGCCATTTAGGCAGGATCGAGGCCGGATATCAACGATGAATTTTACACAAAATTAAGAGGCGGCCATTGACTCGGGAGGCCGTTTTTGACTGTCACAAGCCCGTCAAAAAAGAATCGCTTTTGAATCAAGGAGATTCCCGTTCAATGCGATTCCCTGGGGTTTAAAAACAAAAAAAATAAAAAATCCCTTGACTCACTCGTGAGCCGGCAACCTATCACACTGATCACATGGCGTTGGGACAACCTGCCGTAACCAACTGTTTTTAAATGTATATTTCTGTCACGTCATTGACATGGTCAGCCGGCTACATTTTAGCAATATGAAGCGATTTGGCAGAATCCAAAAAGCCCGGCACAAAGGCCGGGCTTAAGTCTAACGACTGAATCTTTAACGAAATATTACGCGGTCGGAGCCGAAAGCGCCTTTACACGCTTGGCAAGACGCGAAACCTTGCGAGAAGCGGTGTTGGCATGCAGGACGCCCTTGGTGGCTGCGCGAGCCAGTTCCGGCTGCACGGCGAGGAAAGCTTCCTTCGCCAGGGTAGCGTCACCCGATGCGATAGCTTCTTCGACCTGGCGGACGAAAGTGCGAACGCGCGAGCGACGAGCCTTGTTGACTTCGGTGCGGCGGGCGATCTTGCGGGTCGCTTTTTTCGCCGAGCTGGTATTGGCCATGTATGCCTCTCTTAGAATTCGAACATAACTCCGTCAGTGCAGCGCGGGCCCTGCGGCCACTTCATCCAGCAATGCGGGAGCAATTGCGGAAAACCAGATCGGCTTTCCAAACTGTGGCGGGCATATAGCCGGAATGCGCGACGACGTCAACGCGGATTCTTGCTGAACCCGCGCAATTCCGGAATCTCGCCTTCATCTGTTCTTGAAGACGGGTTTACGCTTCTCGATGAAAGCCGCCATGCCTTCCTTCTGATCCTCGGTCGCAAACAGGCTGTGGAACAGCCGGCGCTCGAAGCGCAACCCCTCTTGGAGCGTCGTCTCCAGCGCCCGGTTGACGGCCTCCTTGGCCATCAGCACAGAGGGGCGCGACAGCGAGGCGATCTTGGCGGCAGCGGCAAGCGCCTCATCGATCAGCTTGTCGGCCGGCACGATGCGGGAGACCAGGCCAGAGCGCTCCGCTTCGACCGCATCCATCATCCGGCCGGTCAGAACCATGTCCATGGCCTTGGCCTTGCCGACAGCGCGCGTCAGACGCTGCGAACCGCCCATGCCGGGGATGACGCCAAGCGTGATCTCCGGCTGGCCGAACTTCGCCGTATCGGCGGCAATGATGAAATCGCACATCATGGCGAGTTCGCAGCCGCCGCCGAGCGCAAAGCCGCCGACGGCGGCGATAACGGGCTTGCGCGCTCTGGCGATCTCGTCCCAGCCGCCGATGAAATCGCCCTTGTAGACATCGGCGAAGTCGAGCGGCTGCATCTCCTTGATGTCGGCGCCGGCGGCAAAGGCCTTTTCCGAGCCGGTGAGCACGATCGCGCCGATGGCTTCATCGGCATGAAAGGCGGCATAGGCCTCTTTCAACTCGGCCAATACCGTCGAATTCAACGCATTCAGTGCCTGGGGCCGGTTCAACCGGATAAGACCGACTGCTCCATGCGTTTCGACGATGAGGGTTTCATAGGCCATGTGTCTCTCCTCCGTTCAATCCGTTCTGGTCGATTAGGTCTGGCAGGAAGCGCAATAGAAAGAAGAGCGGCCCGCCTGGACGATGCGGGCGACCGTACCGCCGCAGCCGAGCGTGCCGCAAGGCTTGGCCTCGCGATCGTAGACGGAAAAGGAATGCTGGAAATAGCCGAGCGAACCATCCGTCTGGATATGGTCGCGCAAGGACGAGCCGCCGGCGGCGATCGCATCGGCGATGACCTCGCGGATCGCCTCGACCAACCGGAGCAATTCCTCGCTCGGGATGCCGGCCTTGGTGACCAAAGTGCCGGCGGCGCGCACCGGCGACAGATGCGAGCGCCATAGGGCCTCGCACACATATATATTGCCAAGGCCGGCGATGTTCTTCTGGTCGAGCAGCGCGCTCTTCAACGGCTGCGCCTTGCCCAAGAAGCGCCCGGCCAGATAATCGGCGCTCAGTGTATTGCCGGTCGGCTCCGGGCCGAGATCGCGGAAAGACGGGTGGCTGGCGAGATCGGCGCGCCTGGCAATATCCATAAAGCCGAAGCGGCGGGGATCGTTGTAGATGACGCGCGCGGGTCCGTTGGCACCCGTCAGATGGAAGATGACGTGATCGTGCTTCTCGTCCTTGGAGCGCGGATGATGGAATTCACCCGGCGTCTCGGCGACCGCACCGGTTTCGACGCGGAACGAACCGGACATGCCGAGATGCGCGATGATCGTCATGCCGTCATCGAGATCGATCAGCAGATATTTTGCACGGCGCGACAGCGACGTGATGCCGCGGCCGGAGGCGAGGCGGGAAAACTCGGCCGGAAAGGGAAAGCGCAGATCGCTGCGCCGCAGTTCCAGCTCGGCAAGCAGCGCCCCTTCCATGGAAGGAGCAAGCCCGCGCCTGACGGTTTCGACCTCTGGTAATTCCGGCATCTCTATCCATCTTTATGTTTCAACCGCTTATGATCTGGGCTATAGCCCAAGGGCATCGCGGCCGGTGATCTGGCTGATGAGATAGCGTGGCAAACGCGATTTCGCCATGGTCCGCCGCTGAATTATGTATTGGAGTTGAGCTGATGGCAGAAAGCCGCACCTCCGCCGATGGCGGCATGGAAACATCCTATGGCTTCCGCGAGGTCGCCGATGGCGAGAAGCAGGGCCTCGTCAACGAGGTGTTTCACAAGGTTGCCAAGCGCTACGACATCATGAACGACGTCATGTCCATGGGCCTGCACCGGGCCTGGAAGGATGCGATGATCTCGGCGCTCAACCCGCGCAAGGATCCGAGCTACAAGGTCCTCGATGTCGCCGGCGGCACGGGCGACATCGCCTTTCGTATCGTCGAAGCTTCGAACCGGCTGGCGCATGCGACCGTGCTCGACATCAACGGCTCGATGCTCGGTGTCGGCGCGGAGCGCGCGGCGAAGAAGAAGCTGACCGACAACCTCACCTTCATCGAGGCTAATGCCGAGGAACTGCCTTTCGAGCCCAACTCCTTCGACGCCTATACGATCGCCTTCGGCATCCGCAACGTGCCGCGCATCGATGTGGCGCTGAAGGAAGCTCACCGCGTACTGAAGCGCGGCGGCCGGCTGCTGGTGCTGGAATTTTCCGAGGTCGACCTGCCGCTGCTCGATCGCGTCTACGAGGCCTGGTCCTTCAATGCCATTCCGCAATTCGGCAAAGCGATCACCGGTGACGCGGAGCCCTATCAATATCTGGTGGAATCGATTCGTAAATTCCCGAACCAGCAGGATTTCGCGACGATGATCCGCGAGGCCGGCTTTTCGCGTGTGAACTTCACCAATTACACCGGCGGCATTGCCGCCTTGCACTCCGGCTGGAAGCTCTGACGCATGATACCGAAGAATATGATGCGGTTTTCGGTTGGCATCCCGCGAGATCTTGAGACACGATGAGTGGTTTCAACGCATATTTCAGCCTTCTCCGGGTCGGCTGGGTGCTGGTGCGCGAAGGCGTCGTTATTTCGCTTCCCTCGGAAGGTCTGCCGCCGTCCGTCAGCCTTGCCAAATCCTTCGTCGGCATGTTTGCCCGCAAGCGCGCCAAGAGCCAGGCGCGCAGCGACCGGCTCGCCAAGGCCGTCGAGCGTCTCGGGCCTTCCTATGTGAAGATCGGTCAGTTCCTCGCGACACGGCCCGATGTCGTCGGTGTCGACATGGCCAACGATCTGTCGCAGCTGCAGGACCGCATGGCATTCTTTCCGCAAGCGGCGGCAAAGGCATCGATCGAGGGTTCGCTCGGCCGCAAGCTCGACGATCTATATGTAAGCTTTAGCGAACCAATTGCGGCCGCCTCCATCGCCCAGGTGCATCCGGCGGAAGTCGAAACACCGGAGGGCCGCAAGCGTGTGGCCGTCAAGGTGATCCGCCCCGGCGTGCGCCAGCGCTTCGGCAATGATATCCAGGCGATGTATCTCGTCGCCCATCTGCAGGAGCGCTTCCTGCGGTCCAGCCGCCGGCTGAGGCCGGTCGAGGTGACGCAGACACTGGAACAGACGACCAAGGTCGAGATGGATCTGCGGCTCGAGGCGGCGGCCCTTTCCGAGATCGCCGAAAATACCGAGAAAGATCCGGGCTTCCGCGTCCCCAAGGTCGACTGGGAACGCACCGGCCGCGACGTCATCACCATGGAGTGGATCGACGGCGTCAAGATGTCCGACATCGAGGGCCTGAAGGCCGCTGGCCACGACCTCAATACGCTTGCCGACACGCTGATCCAGTCGTTCCTGCGCCATACGCTACGCGACGGCTTCTTCCATGCCGATATGCATCCCGGCAATCTCTTCGTCGATGCGACCGGCATGATCGTTGCCGTCGACATGGGCATCGTCGGACGGCTCGGGAAGAAAGAACGCCGCTTCCTCGCCGAAATTCTCTATGGCTTCATCACCCGCGACTATATCCGCGTGGCCGAAGTGCATTTCGAGGCCGGCTACGTGCCGGCGCATCATAATACCGAGAGCTTCGCGCAGGCCATCCGCGCCATCGGCGAGCCGATCCACGGTCAGCCGGCCGAGACGATCTCGATGGGCAAGCTGCTGACGCTGCTCTTTGAAGTGACCGAACTCTTCGACATGGAGACGCGGCCGGAGCTGGTGATGCTGCAAAAGACCATGGTCGTGGTCGAGGGCGTGTCGCGCATGCTCAATCCGCGCTTCAACATGTGGAAGGCGTCCGAGCCTGTCGTTGGCGACTGGATCCGCACCAATCTCGGACCCAAGCGCATCGTAACCGACCTCAAGGACGGTTTGAAAGCAGCCGTGAAGCTTGCGGAGGCTATTCCCGAAATCGCCGCCAAGACCGAGAAATTCCACCACGAACTGCTGCATATGAGTGAAAACGGCGTGCGTTTCGACCCGCAGACCGCAGAGGCGATCGGCAAGGCGGAGGCCAAGCACAGCCGGTCGGGCCGCCTGGCGCTCTGGATCATCGCGCTCTCGCTGCTCTATCTGGCCTGGCACCTGAGCTGACCTGTTTCAGCAGCCCCGGACTTGGGGGCTGCTGCGGCTTGCTGTCGGCTTAAGTCGCCCTGAACCTATGCACTAGTCGACGATGAACAGCTTGGCGCCTGTCTTTGTCGACGAGCGATGCGCGGCGTCGCCGAAATCGGACACCTGATAGCCCATGCCCTTCGTCAGGACCGAGACCCGCCCGTCCTTCAGCTCCGAGATCAATTCTCCCTCGAGCACGTAGATAACGTGACCGCGATCGCACCAGTGGTCGGCGACATAGCCGGGCGTGTATTCGACAACCCGGACGCGGATGTCGCCGATATTCAATGTCCGCCAGAGCGCATGGCCGCTTTCGCCCTCGTGCCTGGTGGCGGGAACCTCATCCCAATTCGTTGTGGTGAAAGCGAGTTCCGGAATTTTCATCTTGATGATCTTCTGAGATTGGACGGATGTTTCGATATGAAAACGGTTGCGGAACCTGTTGGTCAATCCCGCACGCCCGCTTTCAGCTATAATGTGTCCTTGACCGTGCCGTAGCATGTTTTGCGTGTGCTTTTTTATACGCGTCATGACAGGTGTTCGCTATTTGGGATATCCCATTCGCGATCGTGATCGCATAGTTTTGCGGAAAAGGAGAACAGCGAAGATGGAGCGCCAGAAAGCCGGCATCGAACTCACCGGGCATCCCCTGGGGTTCAGCGATCTGGTGCGGATCGGCGCTGGCGTCGCGATGCCCACGGCATCGGAAAGCGGCATGGCGCGGGTGCAGGCGGCGCGCGAAGTTCTCGAAAGCACCATCCAGTCCGGCATGCCTGTCTATGGCTCGACCACCGGCGTCGGGGCGATGAAGGATGTGGAGTGGTCGCCGGAAGACCTCGACACCTTCAATCTCGGCCTGGTGCGCGCGCATCATTTTGGCACCGGAGCTCCCTTTTCCATGTCCGTCGTGCGCAATGCCATGGCGATCCGCGTCAATACGGCGCTGACCGGCAAGGTCGGCTGCTCGCCGGGCCTGATCGACGCCTATCTCCAGCTTCTGCACACGGATGTTATCCCCGTCGTCCGCCGCACCGGCTCGATCGGCTGCGCCGATATCGGCCTGATGGGCCAGATCGGCGCGGTGCTGACCGGGGTCGGTGAGGCCGTCTATCGCGGCCGGCGCATGCAGGCAGCTGAGGCCTTCACCGCAGCCGGCATCGATCCGGTGAAGATGCTGCCGCGCGACAGCCTGGCCTCGCTCAGCATCAACGCCGTGAGTTTTGCCGCCGCCGCCGAAACTACCCGTAATGCCGCCTCCTCGATCCGGGTGCTGCTGGCAACCAGCATGATGGCGGCAGGCGCGCTCGGCGCTTCGCGCGATCCCTGGTATGCGGTGCGCCATGTTGGCACCGCGCGGGAAGCCCTGATCGGCGCATGGCTCTGCAACGCCTCCGACGAATGGCCCTGGCCTGTAGCAACCCATGTGCAGGACCCGTTGAGCCTGCGCATGATCGGTCAGGTCTACGGCGCGGTAATCGAGAATCTCCTGACCGCCGGCCACAAGATATTGGCGGCAACCGGCCGCTCCGACGACAATCCCGTCATCGTCGATGGACGCGTGATGACCTCCGGCGGCTCGCTGCCGCTCGACGTCACTATCCTGCTCGAGGCCGCCGTCATCTGCATGGCGCATGCGGCGCGAAACGCCTTCAACCACTGCGTCCTGCTTGGCAACGGCCAGCGGCGCGGCCTGCCGGTCAATCTGGTGCCGGAGGGCAAGATCGCCACCGGCTTCGGCCCGATCATCAAGCTTGCCGGCGAGATCTTTTCGCGCGTGCTGTCCATGTCCAATCCGGTCTCGGCCCAGTCGTTGGTGGTCGCCGGCGGCATGGAGGACGAGGCCGCTTTCCTGCCGCTGGTCATTGAGCGCTTCGATCGGCAGATGCGGGCGCTAAAGCGCCTCGCCGCGCTGGAGGCCCTGCTCTCGGCGCAGGCGATGGACATTCTTGGCGACAAACCGGAAGGCGTGGCTCGCATGCTCTACGACGTCGTGCGCAAGCATGCCGACTTCTATGAGGTCGACCGGCCGCTTTCGGCCGAAGTCGAGGCGATCGAGGAGGAGCTTGGCTCCGAAGCCTTCGTCTCCGAGATGATCGCCCATCAGCCGATCCTCGCCTATGATGATTTCTTCGCACTAGGCTCGCTGGAACGGATCGAAGAGCGGCTTTATCGCGATACGGTGACAATCTGAACGGAGAAACTGGATATGGCTGACTTCGATCTCGTTCTGCAGGGCACCGTGGTTCTGCCGGTTCGTATCGTGGAGCAGGGCTATGTCGCCGTGCGCGACGGCAAGATCGCGGAGATCGGCATCGGCGTGCCGCCGCAAGCGCGTGAGCGGCATCTGCTCGGGAAAGCACTGATCCTGCCCGGCGCTATCGACGCGCAGGTGCATTCGCTCTCCCAGAAGGACCAGGAAGACTTCATCTGGTCGACGCGCTCGGCAGCGGCCGGCGGCGTCACCACCATTGTCGACATGCCCTATGACGAAGGCAATCTCGTTTGCTCGGCCGCAGCCGTGAAGAAGAAGGTCGATCATGCATCGCCACAAGCCCGCGTCGACTTCGCGCTCTATGGCACGATCGACCCGGAAGAAGGCCCGGCGCGTATTCGAGAGATGGTCGAGGCCGGCGTTGCCGCCTTCAAATTCTCAACCTTCGGCACCGACCCGAAGCGTTTCCCGCGCATTCCCCCCGCCTTGCTCGACGCCTGCTTTGCGGCGATTGCCCCGACCGGTCTGACGGCGGGCGTGCACAATGAGGATGACGAGGCGGTTCGAACCTACATGGAGCAGGTAAAGGCCAGCGGCATCACCGATTATCGCGCCCACGGCCTTTCCCGTCCGCCGATCACCGAACTGCTCGCCATGCACACGATCTTCGAGACCGGCGCCAATACCGGTTGCCCCGCGCATGTGGTGCATTGCTCGCTCGGTCGCGGCTACGACATCGCCCGCGCCTATCGCCGCGATGGTTTCGAGGCGACGGTGGAATGCTGCATCCATTACCTGACGCTGGACGAGGAAAACGACGTCAAACGCCTCGGCGGCAAGGCGAAGATCAATCCGCCGATCCGCCCACGCGCCGAAGTCGAAACGCTGTGGCGCAAGGTGGCGGAAGGCAATGTCTGGCTGGTCTCGACAGACCACGTCAGCTGGTCGGAAAACCGCAAGACCAATCCGGACATGCTGGCCAATGCCTCCGGCGTGCCGGGGCTGGAAGTCATGGTGCCGCTCTTCGTCAAGGGCGCGCTGGAACGCGGCGTGTCGCTGACCTGGGCGGCGAAGCTGATGGCGGAGAATCCGGCTAAGCACTTTCGTCTCGACCATATCAAGGGCGCCCTGACGCCGGGCAAGGACGCCGATATCGTCGTACTGGAACCGCGCGAAACCATCTATGACGCCGCTTCGAGCGGTAACAATATCGTCGGTTGGAGCCCTTATAATGGCATCCGTCTGCCCTGGACGGTGTCCGCCACCTATCTCAGAGGCAAACAGATTGCTGACAAGAACAAAGTGCTGGCCGAGCCGGGCAGCGGCAAATTCGTTCGCCCGCTTCCCCGCCAGATTATTGCTGGCCAGAGCATCGCTGGAGAGACTGCCTGATGAACCAACCGAAGCGCAACCTGCCCGTCAACGCCGATCGCATCGCCGAGGATATCGACGCGCTGGCGAAGATCACCGAACCGGATCACCTTTGGACCCGCCGTGCTTTCTCGCCGCTGTTTCTGGACGGTCGCGCCTACATTGACGCACGGATGAAGGCGGCGGGGCTGGAAACCCGCATGGACGCCGCCGGCAATCTGATCGGCCGGCGCGCTGGCGCAAAGCCCGGCCTCGGCACGATCCTGATCGGCTCGCATTCCGATACTGTGCCGGATGGCGGCCGCTTCGACGGCATTGCCGGCACGATCGCGGCGCTGGAAGTCGCACGTTCCCTGAAGGATCAGGACATTCAGCTGGATCATGATCTGGAGATCGTCGATTTCCTCGCCGAGGAAGTCAGCATCTTCGGCGTCTCCTGCATTGGCAGCCGCGGGATGACCGGGCAATTGCCGGAGGCTTGGCTGACGCGCACGAGCGGCGACCGCAACCTCGCGCAAGGCATCGCCGAGGTCGGCGGCGACCCGGCGACATTGCTCGCGCAGAAGCGGCCCGATCTTGCAGGCTTCCTCGAACTTCATATCGAGCAAGGACCTATCCTCGAAGCCGAGAACAAGGATATCGGCATCGTCACCGCCATTGCCGGCATTACCCGCATCGAAATCACCGTCGAAGGCCGCGCCGACCATGCCGGCACCACGCCGATGGGACGGCGCGCCGATGCGCTGGTGGCCGCCTCGCAACTGGTGCTCGACATCAGGCAGCGAGCGACGGAGCAGGCGAAGACGCCGGGCCATTTTGCCGCAACCGTCGGCGAATTCCGCATCGAGCCGAACGCCGCCAACGTCGTTCCGTCCAAGGTTGTGCTGCTGATCGACGGCCGCGCGGAGATCCGTGGGGACATGGAGCAATTCCTGGCCTGGATCGAGGGTGCGGTACAAAAGATAGCTACGGCTTATGGCGTAACGATCAAGCCGCCCGTCCGCGTCTCCGACAATTTCCCGACGCCGGGCGATGCCGGCCTGCTCGAGACACTGGAGCGTGCCTGCGAAACGGTCGGGGCCAAGCACCGCCGCATGGCGTCCGGTGCCGGGCACGACACCGCCTGGGTTGCCAAGGTGGCGCCGGCCGCCATGATCTTCGTGCCCTGCAAGGAAGGCCGCAGCCATTGCGCCGATGAATGGGCCGAAAACGACGATATCGCCATGGGCGCCGCCGTATTGTTCGAAGCGGTGCGCGACATGGACAAGACCTTACAGAAAACCAGCCAGGAGTAGCCAGATGGGACGCATACTCGTAGCCAAGGATGTGGAAGCAGCCGTCAAGGGCGGCTCGGTTTATGCGGCCGGCGGCGGCGGCTGGGCCGATCATGGCCGCATGCTCGGCTACGCCGCCGTCAATGTTGGCAAGCCGGAGCTGGTGTCGATCGACGAGCTCGATGACAATGACTGGATCGCGACGGCAGCGGCCATCGGGGCACCGGCCTCCACGACCCCCTGGGAAATGCAGGGCATCGACTATGTGAAGGCCGTGCAGCTGCTGCAGGACGAACTTGGCGAAAAGCTTTCCGGCCTGATCATCGGTCAGAATGGCAAGTCCTCGACGTTGAACGGCTGGCTGCCCTCGGCCATTCTCGGCACCAAGGTCGTGGACGCAGTCGGCGACATCCGCGCGCATCCGACCGGCGACATGGGCTCGATCGGCATGGCCGGTTCGCCCGAACAGATGATCCAGACCGCCGTCGGCGGCAACCGCGCCGAAAACCGCTATATCGAGCTGGTGGTGAAGGGAGCGACGGCGAAGATCTCGCCGATCCTGCGCGCCGCCTCCGACCAGTCCGGCGGCTTCATCGCCTCCTGCCGCAATCCGTTGCGCGCCTCCTATATCCGCACGCATGCGGCGCTCGGCGGCATTTCCATGGCGCTAGCGCTTGGCGAAGCGATCATCGACGCCGAAAAGAAGGGCGGCAGCGCCGTCATCGACGCAATCTGCAAGACGACCGACGGGCATATCCTTGCCGAGGGCATTATCGCCAAGAAGGATGTCGTCTACACCAAGGAAGCCTTCGATATCGGCACCATCACGGTCGGCACCGGAGAGAAAGCCGTCACCATGCATGTGATGAACGAATACATGGCTGTCGAAGACAGCGACGGTAGGCGCCTGGCGACATTCCCCTCGGTCATCACCACGCTGTCGCCGGAGGGCGAACCCCTGAGTGTCGGACAGCTGCATGAGGGCATGCATGTCTTCATCCTGCATGTGCCGATGGACATCATCCCACTCTCGGCCAGCGTCCTCGATCCCTCGGTCTATCCCTCGGTCGAAAAGGCCATGGGCATCGAGATCGCCAAATACGCGCTCGCCGGCAAGAAGAGCTGACATCAGGAGGCGCAGATGGCCCGCGATGCAGGTCTTGAGGAGTTGTTGAGAGAGGATCTTGGGCAAAGGCCCGGGCTCAGCGAAAAGGCGATGTTCGGCGGCTGGGCCTTTCTGCTCAACGGCCATCTGCTCTGCGGCGCGCGCGAAGACGGAATGCTGGTGCGCCTCGGCAAGGGCAACGACGCCTGGGCGCTGGAGCTGCCTGATATCAAGCCCATGCTGTTAGGCCCACGGAAGATGCAGGGCTGGGTGCGCGCCGGACCGGAAGCCTACGGCAACGACATGCTGCGCAAACGGCTGCTACTTGCCGCGCTGGACTTCGTCGAAGGCCTGCCGCCGAAATAACAATAATCAGGGAAGGGAATTCCATGCCGAAAGCCAATCCACGTCATCCGAAATTCCCCATTCCGGGCGGCCCGGTGCTGCGCGCCAAGGGCTGGCGGCAGGAAGCGCTGCTGCGGCTGCTGGAAAACGTGCTCTCCGTCGGCGAGGACCCGGACAATCTCATTGTCTATGCAGCGCTCGGCAAGGCGGCGCGCAACTGGGCGGCACACAAAGGCATCGTCAAGGCGTTGACCGAGATGGAAGAGGATCAGACGCTGCTGATCCAGTCCGGCAAGCCGATCGGCCTCGTTCGCACCCATGCGAAGGCGCCGCTGGTGATCATGGCCAATTGCAACATCGTCGGGCAATGGGCAAAGGCGGAAGTCTTTTACGAGCTGCAGCGCAAGGGCCTGATCTGCTGGGGCGGGCTGACGGCCGGCGCCTGGCAATATATCGGCAGCCAGGGCGTCATCCAGGGCACCTATGAGATTTTCATGCGCATCGCCGAGCGCCGCTTCGGCGGCGACCTCCTTGGCCGTTTCGTGCTGACCGCCGGTCTCGGCGGCATGGGCGGCGCACAGCCGCTGGCGGGCCGCATGGCGGGGGCCGCTATCCTCTGCGTCGATATCGATGCGGAGCGAGCGAAAAAGCGTCAGGAGATCGGCTATCTCCAGGAAATCGCGCCAAACCTCGATGCGGCGCTGGCGATGATCGACGCGGCTGTGAAGGAAAAGCGGGCGCTCTCGGTCGGCCTCGTCGGCAATGCGGCGGAGATCTATCCGGAAATCGCCCGGCGCGGCATCGTGCCCGATATCGTCACCGACCAGACCTCGGCGCATGATCTGGTCTACGGCTATGTGCCGAAGGGCATGAGCCTTGCCCAGGTCAAGGACCTGCGCGATGACGGCCAGGGCCAGTTGATGACCGCGAGCCGCGCCTCGATCGTCGAGCATGTCAAAGCCATGCTGGATTTCCAGAGACAAGGCTCTGAAGTCTTCGACAATGGCAATCTGATCCGCACCCAGGCGAAGGAAGGCGGCGTCGCCAATGCCTTCGATATCCCGATCTTCACCGAAGCCTATCTCAGGCCTCTGTTCGCCCGTGCCATCGGCCCCTTCCGCTGGATGGCGCTGTCGGGCGAGGAAAGCGATATCGCCCGCATCGACGATCTGCTGCTCGAAATGTTCCCGGACAACAAGATCATCACCAACTGGATCAGGCTTGCCCGCGAGCATGTGCCCTTCGAGGGCCTGCCGGCGCGCATCGCCTGGCTCGGGCACGGCGAACGCACGGACCTCGCGCGCCGGGTCAACGAGCTGGTGGCAAGCGGCGAACTCAAGGGACCGGTCGCCTTCTCGCGTGACCATCTCGACGCCGGCGCCATGGCGCATCCGAACATCATGACCGAGCGGATGAAGGATGGCTCCGACGCCATCGCCGACTGGCCGCTGATCGACGCCATGATGCTGTGCTCGTCGATGGCCGATCTGGTCGTCGTCCATTCCGGCGGCGGCGGCTATGCCGGCTATATGACCAGCTGCGGCGTCACCGTCGTTGCCGACGGCACCCTCGAGGCCGACGAGCGGCTCGACCATGCGCTCACCAACGACACGGCGCTCGGCGTCATGCGCTATGCCGATGCCGGCTATGAGGAGGCGCTGGATGAAGTCGCGAAGAAAGATGTGCCCTATATCCGTCTCGGATGAGGGCGACTGTCTTTCCTGGCACCGACAGTCTATGATCGCGGGCAAATCCTCCCCTCTCTGAGAGTTGCCCGTGATCCCCTGGACCCTGCTTGATACCGCGAAAATTCCCAATGGCGGCGGTGAGCTGCGCCTGAAGCAGCGCGGCCAGGAGTTTTCGATCATGCTCGGCTCCAACGAGCTGATGAACAGTCGTCTCAGTGGCTCGGAGCGGGCGCTTGCCACGCTTTCCTGCGAAAAAATCCAAGGCCGAGCCGCACCGCATATCCTGATCGGCGGCCTCGGCATGGGCTTTACCCTGCGTGCCGCCCTTGGTGAATTGGGCGGGGATGCCAAGGTCACCGTTGCGGAGCTGGTTCCGGCTGTCGTCGCCTGGGCACGCGGGCCGATGGCCGCAGTCTTCGACAATTGCCTCGACGATCCCCGCGTCGCCATCCACGAGGGCGATGTCCGTCCGCTCATCCGTGCCAGCAAGGCAGCCTACGACGCTATTCTGCTCGATGTTGACAACGGCCCCGATGGCATTACCCACGAGGCCAATGACGGCCTCTACGACTTCAAGGGCCTGAAGGCCGCCCACGACGCGCTGCGCCCCGGCGGCATCCTTGCTGTCTGGTCATCCGGCCCCGACCGGGATTTCACCCGGCGGCTGCGCGACACCGGCTTTACCGCCGAAGAGATCAACACCCGCGCCAACGGCAAGAGCGGCGCGCGGCATGTCATCTGGCTGGCGGTGAAGTCGGGGCGATAGAAACGTCATATTGAAATGATCGCCCAATTGCTATATATCAATGCTATATCTCAAAAGGAGCTATGGCATGGACACTGCAAAAATCTTCTGGTCCGGCCGCTCGCAGGCCGTGCGTTTGCCGAAGGAATTCCGATTCGATACGGATGCGGTGCGCATTCGGCGGCAGGGACAGGCGATCATTCTGGAGCCGATCGTCGAGGATTGGGACTGGCTGGAAGCGGTCACAGGTCCCGTCGATCAGGATTTTGCCGAGGCGGCGACTGAACAGCCGGTCGAGCAAGAGCGCCCCGAGCTGGATATCTTCAAGTGAAATATCTGCTCGACAGCAACGCCGTCATCGCTGTGATGAAGGGCCATTCCGGCTTCGTAGCCGAGATCCGCAAACACAAACCCCAGGATTTCGCCATTCCGGCGATCGTTGCGCACGAGTTGTTTTACGGCGCCTATAAAGGTCAACGCGTTGCCGACAATCTTGCGCGTGTCGATGCCCTGCAATTCGAGACACTGGATTTCGACAGGGAGGATGCGCGCAAGGCCGGGGAGATTCGGGCGGTGCTTGCCATCCTCGGCACACCGATCGGCGCCTATGACGTACTCATAGCGGGTCAGGCGGTGGCCCGCGATCTGATCCTGATAACGCATAATGTGCGGGAATTTCAGCGCGTCAAAAATTTGCGCTTCGAAGACTGGGAGACGGCCTAGAGCCCGTCGCTTGCAGCGAGGGAATTGGAAACCTCGATCAGATTATCGTCCGGATCGCGGAAATAGACCGAGAGGATCGGGCCAGTTGCGCCGGTGCGATGGACCGGGCCTTCTTCGATGCCGACACTCTCTGCTGTCAGGTGGGCAATCACGTCATCCAGCGGCGTCTCGCTGATGAAGCAGAGATCGGCGGACCCCGGCGTCGGGCGCTTGGCCTTCGGCTCGAATTCATGTCCTGCCCGATGCAGATTGATCTTCTGATTGCCGAAGGTCAGCGCCTTGCGGCCCTCGCCAAAAGTTTCCACGCCCATGCCGAGGACGCGAGTGTAGAAGGTGCAGCTTTCCTCGATGCTGGCGACCGTCAGCACCAGATGATCGAGATGATCGATGCGGATCATGGTGAACCTCTAAACCCTGTTCTCTACCGGCGAGCCAGTCTTGCCACCGCAAAGGCGCTGACGAGGCAGGCGGCCAGCATGGCGAGGATGAAGGCAACCACAGCCGACCAGCCATCGGCAAGCCAGAAATAGCCGCCGACCGAGCCGGCTATGCTGGAGCCCAAATAGTAAGCCAGCAGATAGAGCGACGAGGCGTGGCCCTTGGCCCCACTTGCCAGCCGACCGACCAGGGCGCTGGCAACGGAATGGGTGACGAAGAAGCCGATGGTCACGAGGATGATGCCGAGAATGACCAGCGGCAGCGGCGTGGCGAGCGTGACGGCAGCGCCAAGCGCAGTCACCAGCACGCCGGCGGGCAGCACGACGAAATGGCCGATGCGATCGCCCAGGACACCCGCCGCCCAGGAGGCGACGATCCCGAAGAGATAGGCGGTGAAGATCAGACCAAGTTCAGTCTGGTTGAGATCATAGGGATCGGCAACCAGCCGGAAACCGGCATAGTTATAGACCGTGACGAAGGAGCCCATAACCAGGAAGCCGATGGCAAAGAGCAGTGGCAGCGCCGGATTGCGGAAATGGCCGGCCCAGGCCCGGATATGGAAGGCGGCGTCGAAGCCCTTGCGCTGGGTGAAATTGCGTGACGGCGGCAGCAGGAACAGGAAGCCGGTGGCGGCGATCAGCCCGAGCACGCCGACGGCGGCAAGCGCCGGACGCCAGGTGAAGAGTTCGGCGATCGTACCCGTGACCACGCGGCCGGCCATGCCACCGAAGGCGTTGCCGGCGATATAGAGGCCCATGGCGCCGCCAAGGCCGCGCGGATCGATCTCTTCGGCGAGATAGGTCATGGCGACCGCAGGCACGCCGCCGAGGAGGAATCCTTCCAGCGCACGGAACACCAGCAATGTCTGCCAGTTTGGCGCAACGGCGCAGGCAATGGTGCAAAGAGCCGCGCCCAGCAGCGAAATGAACATCAGGCTGCGGCGGCCGAGGCTTTCGGACACGGCGGCGGCGCAGAAGATCGCAAAGGCGAGAAAACCGGTCGAGAGCGACAGCGACAGCGAGCTTGCCGCCGGCGTCACGCCGAAATCCTCGGCGAAGATCGGCATCAGCGGCTGCACGCAATAGAGCAGCGAGAATGTCGCGAAACCGGAGAGAAACAGAGCGATGGTCGCACGCCTGAATGCGGGCGTACCGCGCGTCAGGAATTGCCGGGCCTCGGAATGCGGCTCGGTATCGACAAGTTTCAATTCGGGGCGGGAGGGAACTTCGGAGATGACAAGATCTTCCGTCTGGACGGCGCGAGACATGAGGGCACACAACCTTTCTTACCCCCAAATCTAGCCAAGCCGACATCATTAGTCCAATATATGGAACAGACGATTTCAATATGTTTTGGAGATAACGATGGAGCTGCGTCATATCCGCTATTTTCTGGCGCTGGCGGAGGAAGGTAACTTCACTCGCGCCGCCGCCAAGCTTGGCATCGGCCAGCCGCCGCTCAGCCAGCAGATCCGCGACCTCGAAAACGAAGTGGGCGCGGCGCTGTTTCATCGTGTCCCGCATGGGGCGGAGCTGACGGCGGCGGGCGAGGCTTTTCGCGTCGAGGCCAAGCTGGCCGTGGATGCGGCGGAGAAGGCAAAGCTTGCCGCCCAGCGCGCCAATCGCGGTGAGATCGGCCGGCTGTCGCTCGGCTTTACCGCGTCCTCCGCCTTCAACACGATCGTCACCTCGACCATCCGCGAATTCCGTAACCGCTGGCCGCAGGTGCGCCTGTCGCTGACGGAGATGAACACCAATGCGCTGACAGAGCGGCTGATGCGCGGCGAGATCGACGCCGCCTTCATCCGTCCCGGCCTGGAAGATCCGCGCAATGTCCGCCTCAAGCGCTTCGACGACGAGCCGATGCTGATCGCCCTGCCCGCCCATCACCCCCTCGCCGCGAAGGACCGCGTGCCGATCGCAGCGCTTGCGCACGAGCCCTTCATCCTCTTCCCGCGCATGGTGGGGCTGAGCCTCTATGACGATATCGCCGCCGCCTGCCGCGACGCCGGCTTCGAGCTCTTGGTGACGCAGGAAGCGCCGCAGATCCCCTCGGTCGTCAATCTCGTTGCCGCCAATCTCGGCGTCTCCATCGTTCCCGCATCGATCGCCCAGATCAAGCTCGATGGCGTGACCTACCGCCCGATCGATGGACCGCCGCTGGTGGCACGACTCGGGCTCGCGGTGCTGAAGGCGCAACGCTCGCCGGTCGCGGCCAATCTGATGAGCCTAATCGCCTGACTATCCAACAAGGTCCCAATAGGGTGGATCGCCGAATGCCTTTTTCAGGTGATCGGCGATGGCGCGCAGCTTTGCGGAGGGATTGCGACCCTCCGGATGCGCCATGAAGACGAATTCGGGTTCCGGCCGGTAGCCGACATCGATTTCGACAAGCAGCCCCTCGTTGACGGACGGACCGGCGATGAAGGCCGGCAGTAGCGCGATGCCCAGCCCCGCGATCGCCGCATCGCGGGAGACATCGCCATTGTTGATGCCGAGCGCCAGCTTCCCCCTGACGACGACGGCACCCTCCAGCCCCTGGAAACGC
Organism: Martinezella rhizogenes; assembly: GCF_000799715.1. Classification (GTDB taxonomy): domain Bacteria; phylum Pseudomonadota; class Alphaproteobacteria; order Rhizobiales; family Rhizobiaceae; genus Rhizobium; species Rhizobium rhizogenes_C. The sequence goes on along the minus strand of NZ_JUHG01000014.1, from coordinate 276,976 downwards.
CAATCGGCGACACCGCGATTGGTATAGAAGATTCCCCTGTGGTTCTCGAGATCGGATGGCGAGGCAGGCATGCCGTATTGCCTCAGATAGCCAGGCGAAGCGACGAGAAGCCGGCGGCTGCGGGCTAGCGGCCAGGCGACGAGACGGGAATCGGCAATCAGCCCATGACGGATGATCGCGTCGTATCCATCGGAAGCAGCATCCACCCGGCGGTCATCGAGATCAAGCGTCAGTTCGATCTCGGGATGGGCGGCCAGGAAGGGATAGAGCGCCGGGCCGAGATGCATGCGGCCGAAGGTGACGGGCGCAGCGATCCGCAGCGGTCCGGCCAGCGTGCCACGCCGTTCGGCGAGGTCGGCCGCGGCCTCGCGTACCTCACGCACGATCCGCGTCGCCCGCTCTAGAAATACGAGGCCGTCCTCCGTCAGCGTCAGCTTACGCGTCGTGCGATGCAGCAGCGTCGCACCCAGCGTCTTCTCCATCTCCGCCAGCCGCTCGCTGACCACGGATTTCGACAGGCGCAGGCGGCGCGCGGCCTCGCTGATCGATCCCGCTTCGGCAATCGCTACAAAAGCGGTAAGTCCTTCAATCTTGAGCATCGTTCGGCAATCCCGAATTCGAGTTCCATGATTTGAAGACTAATCCGAACGATCGAAAAAGACCATCTTCCGTGCATCGGACGAAACAACGAACACGTCCTCACCCATAGGAGATAAGACAATGAGCCGCTTGAATGGAAAAGTCGCAATCGTCACCGGCGCCAGCTCCGGCATCGGCCGCGCCACCGCAAAGCTCTTCGCCGCTGAAGGCGCCAAAGTTATCGTCGGCGCTCGCCGTGGAGCCGAACTGGAAAGCCTTGTCGCGGATATCAAGGCCGCCGGCGGTGACGCAGCCGCATTGGCCGGCGATGTCCGCTCGGAAGATTATCACAAGGCGCTGGTCGCGCTTGCGGTCGAGCGCTACGGCAGGCTCGACATCGCCTTCAACAATGCCGGCACGCTCGGTGAAGCCGGCCCCAGCACCGAGGTTTCAGAGGCAGGCTTTGCCGAAGCACTGGCGATCAACCTCACCGCATCGTTCCTGGCCGCCAAGCATCAGATCGGTGAAATGATCAAGCACGGTGGTGGCTCGGTCGTCTTCACCTCGACCTTCGTCGGCCACACCGTAGGCTTCCCAGGCGTTGCTGCCTACGCCGCCAGCAAATCCGGCCTGATCGGACTGACACAGACACTCGCTGCCGAATTCGGCCCGCAGAATGTGCGTGTCAATGCCATACTGCCGGGCGCGGTCGACACGGACATGTATCGCGAGATGAACGACACACCCGACAAGCAGGCTTTCGTGACCAATCTGCATGCGCTGAAGCGAGTCTCCCGCCCCGAAGAAATTGCCCACTCGGTCCTCTACCTCGCCTCCGATGATGCGAGCTTTGTCACCGGCACGGCCTCGCTGGTCGATGGCGGCGTGTCGATCACCCGGACCTGACCGCTTTTGTGGCGCGACGATCCCTGCCCAAGCAAGCGGATCGTCGCGCCGGCGATTGCCTATTGTGCGCCAAAGGCTTAGGCTCACAGCCATAAAAACAAGCGACGGGTTCGGGTCATGGTTCTCGCGGGAAAACGCATTCTTCTGATCATTTCCGGTGGTATCGCGGCCTATAAGAGCCTCGACCTCATCCGGCGGCTGCGCGAGCGCGGCGCTGCTGTCCGTCCGGTCATGACCGAAGGCGCCCAGCAATTCGTCACGCCGCTTGCCGTCGGCGCGCTGGCGGCCGACCATGTCTTCACCGACCTATTCTCACGGCAGGACGAGCAGGATGTCGGCCATATCAGGCTGGCACGCGACTGCGACCTGGTGTTGATCGCGCCGGCGACCGCCGATCTGCTGGCGAAGATGGCGAATGGGCTGGCGGACGATCTTGCCTCGACCATATTGCTCGCCACCGACCGGCCCGTGCTTGTGGCGCCCGCGATGAACCCGAAAATGTGGGTGCATGCGGCAACGAAGCGCAATGTCGAGATATTGCGGGGCGACGGCATCCGCTTTGTCGGCCCGATGGTCGGCGAGATGGCGGAAAGCAAGGAGGCCGGCGCTGGCCGCATGGCCGAGCCGCTGGAGATCGTCGCGGCCGTCGAGATGCGGCTGGATAATGGTGCAAGGCCACTTGCCGGCCGCAAAGCCGTGGTCACCTCCGGTCCAACGCATGAGCCGATCGACCCGGTGCGCTATATCGCCAACCGCTCGTCGGGCCGGCAGGGCCATGCCATCGCCTCGGCGCTGGCGGCCCTTGGCGCCGATGTCACCCTCGTTTCCGGCCCTGTCACGATTCCCGATCCAACGGGCATGCACGTCGTCCATGTCGAGCGGGCGGACGAGATGCGCGATGCCGTGCTCTCAGCCCTTCCGGCCGATATCGCCGTGATGGTCGCCGCCGTTGCCGACTGGAAAGTCGCTTCCGCCTCCGACCAGAAAATCAAGAAGCATCCGGGCGAATCCATCCCGACGTTGGCGCTCACCGAAAATCCCGACATCCTGAAGACCGTGGGACATCACACGCAGCGGCCGAAGCTCGTCATCGGCTTTGCCGCGGAAACGCAGGATGTGGAGAGCAACGCCAAGGCTAAACTGGAACGTAAGGGCGCCGACATCATCGTCGCCAACGATGTCTCGCCTTCTACCGGCATCATGGGCGGCACGCGTAACCGCGTAAAACTCATCCGCCATGACGGCGTGGAGCAATGGCCTGATCTCGACAAGGACGAGGTGGCGGCACGACTGGCGGCATTGATCGCCGAGCAGTTCAGGCAGGGATAGCGGTGGCCGTCCTGGGCGCGGCCGAGGCGCTCTTTTCCGGCTGGAAGGGCGTGACGTGTACGCCTATGTCGTCAATCAAAACGGCGCTTCCATCCGGAATTTCCGTCCAGGCATCGACATCGTCGTTCAACGGCTCGGACACCAGGCAATAGCCTGACCCGACAGGTGAGGCATAGAGCGTCGGCGCCTTGCGGTCGGTGGCATAGCGCACCGCATGCAGCGACTTCCCATCGGAAAAGGCAGCCGTGAAGCGCACCAGCGCCGAACCGATCGTGTGGACTGACAGGCCTTCGATGAAGCTGATCATTTCAGAGATCGCCGTAACTGGGTTGGTCACAAGGCCGAACTGTAATGCCAGCAGGAACATCAGTTCCGAATCCGTCGTACCGCTACGCGCCTGAAACAGGGGATCGTCGAGCATGGCTTCCATCGGCCGGCGCAACCGATCGAAGTTGGAAATCTGGCCGTTGTGCTGGAAGGCCCAGTTTTCATGCACGAAAGGGTGGCAATTGTCGCGCCGCGTGCCGCCGCCGGTCGCGGCGCGGACATGGGCGAGAAAGAGCGGCGAGCGGATCTGCCGCGCCAAGCTCTTGAGATTGCAGTCGGACCAGGCCGGCAGGATGTCGCGATAGCGGCCCGGCTCCGGCCTGTCGCCATACCAGGCGATACCGAAACCATCGCCGTTGGTCGCCGTCTTGGCGCGTGTGGCGCAATGAGATTGTTCGATCAGGGAGTGGGCAGGTGAAGACACAAGCTCCTCCAGATAGAGGGGGTCTCCACGATAGGCTGCCCAGCGACACATATGTCTTTTGCTCCAATTTCCCGCTGGCTTCCTGTCTCGCGGGAGAATGTCAAATCTAAGGACGATTGTTCAGCGCAATGGGTAATAAACTGTTAATTTCCGGAGGCTTCGATCATCAAGATGACAGATATTTAACGCACCGTCCGATCACATTTTTGCGTCGCAGCATTTTTCTTTTGTGAACGGCGCTCTCCGGGAGAAGCACCCGGTTCACATCGAAACCAAATGGGTCACCGCGTTTCAATGCGAAACGAAGAGTGAAATACTTCTTCCACCCAGCACTCTTGCATCCGGTGAAATTTGAGCTACGTTAAGCTTATTATCAACGTAACGAAAGGAAGGTGATCCAATGTCTAGTGAGATTTCGGTCCTCGTATCAGGCATGGAAATGGTTGTGAGTGTAGCGAGGCAGCCCTCGCTCTGATCAGAGCCTTCCGGAAGCGGTCTACGCTTCAGGCCAGTTACGGGCCAAAACTCATGGAAGGGTCGCTTCGCGCGACCCTTTTTTGTGTCTAGAAATTGCCGATTTTGCGCCGCTCCCGACTGTAGCTTCAGGCGTTAACTTCGCTGTTTGGTCGTTTTTTTACTTGCCGAACGGGAAGAGCGCCTTAGCTAACCCTGTATGACTTACCAGGAACAGCCCGAACAGGGCGAAGCCGAACCGGCGCCGACGAAAGAACCGGCGCTTACCGCACTCTCATTGTATCCTGACCAATGGGCGCTGTTTCTCGACATCGACGGCACGTTGCTCGATCTCGCCGAAACACCGGAGGCGATTGTCGTTCCTCCGTCCCTGCCCTTCGCCCTTCACGCGCTGTCCCGTAAGCTCGGCGGCGCTCTGGCGCTGGTGACCGGCCGTTCGGTGGCCTTTGTCGATCCCCTGTTTGCTCCTTTCCATTTTCCGGTCGCGGGCCTCCACGGCGCTGAACGGCGCGATGCGGCGGAACGAATGCGGCGTGCGTTGATCCCGCATGCCTTTCAGGAGATGAAGGCTGCGATTGCGACAGAGGCCGAAGCTTGGCCCGGTGCGCTCGTCGAAGACAAGGGAGCCGCGGTCGCGGTTCATTATCGACAGGCTCCAGAGCGTGAGGCCGAGATTGCCGAGGCGATGCAGCGCTATCTGCAAGAGGCCGGCCCGGACTGGACTCTGCAGCACGGCAAATCGGTGGTCGAGATCTGCCCGGCGCGCGCCAGCAAGGGACATGCCGTCGAAGCCTTTCTCGACGAGCAGCCCTTTATCGGGCGAAAACCGCTTACGATCGGCGACGATGTTACCGACGAAACCATGTTTGCCGCCGCCAACCGCCTTGGCGGCCAGTCCGTGCGCATCGGCCCGCCAAACGGCAAGACCGTTGCGCGTGCATCCATTTCCTCGCCCGCGCGTTTGAGAGAGATACTCGCGTCCCTCGCGGCATAGGCAGCTTCGCTGCCACCCTGCCGTATTAGACTTGAAAGGACCGCCCGTGAGCCGTCTCATTGTGATTTCCAACCGCGTCTCCGTTCCCGACAAAAAAGGCAACGCCGCCGGGGGCCTGGCCGTGGCCCTGCGGGCGGCACTTGAAGAGCATGGCGGCATCTGGATGGGCTGGTCCGGCAATTCCAGTGGCGACAAGGAGCCGGAGCCGCTGGTGATGACGGACCACGGCAATATCACCTATGCCCTGACCGACCTCACCCAGACCGATGTCGAGGAATATTACCAGGGCTTCGCCAACCGCGTGCTCTGGCCGATCTGTCATTACCGGCTGGATCTTGCCGAATATGGCCGCAAGGAGATGGACGGGTATTTTCGCGTCAACCGCTTCTTTGCCCATCGCCTCGCGCCGTTGGTCCAGCCGGACGACGTCATCTGGGTGCATGATTATCATCTCATTCCGCTGGCCGCCGAGCTCAGACAGATGGGCCTGAAGAACCGCATCGGCTTCTTCCTGCACATTCCATGGCCGCCGGCCGACGTGCTCGCCATCATGCCGGTGCATCAGGAGATCATGCGCAGTCTCTCTGCCTATGATCTTCTCGGATTCCAGACCGACCACGACCTCGAAAACTTTGCCAGCTGCCTCAAGCGAGAGGAAATCGGCGACGAGATCGGCCCCGGCCTCTACAGCGCCCATGGCCGGGCGTTTCGCGGCGGGGCCTATTCGATCGGCATCGAGACCGCCGCCTTCGCGGAATTCGCCCGCAAGGCGGCAAGCCACAGCATGGTGCGCAAGGCCCGGCAGAGCATCGAGGGCCGCGACCTGATCATCGGCGTCGACCGGCTCGATTACTCCAAGGGGATCACTCAACGCATCGAGGCTTTCGAGCGCTTCATCGGCGATAATCCGGCCTATCAGAACCGCGTGACCTATCTGCAGGTTACCCCGAAATCGCGCTCCGAGGTGCCGGAATACGAGGCGATGCAACAGGCGGTCGCGGAGCAGGCGGGTCGCGTCAACGGCGCGATCGGCACGGTCGACTGGGTGCCGATCCGCTATATCAACCGCTCGATCAGCCGCCCGGTGCTGGCCGGCCTTTATCGGTTGGGCAGGATCGGCCTGGTGACGCCGCTGCGTGACGGCATGAACCTCGTCGCCAAGGAATATGTGGCAGCACAGGACCCGGATGATCCCGGCGTGCTGGTGCTATCGCGTTTCGCCGGCGCCGCGCGTGAGCTGAAAGGCGCGTTGCTCGTCAATCCCTACGACATCGAGGCAACCGCCAATGCCATGGCGCGCGGGCTCACCATGTCGCTGGAAGAACGGCAGCAGCGTTGGCGGGGCATGATGGATCATTTGCTGGAATATGATGTCGCACGCTGGTGCAATGATTTTCTGAAGGACTTGACGGAAGAGGCGAAGCCGCCGGTCAATCAGGTGACTTTGCGGCTGGTTCCGTGAGCAGCCACTCCGTCAGCCGGGCGGCATGCATGCCCGGCGACTTCGGCGGCAGAAGCCAGTAACCGCGATCCGGTGCCTCCAGCATCGGACCGGCGGTTACCAGCATGCGCCCGGCCAGCAACTGATCCACCAGCCCCATCCAGCCGAGCGCCAACCCCTGCTCGCCGATCGCCGCCTGCACCGCCAGCGAATAGGTGTTGAACCGCAGATCGCCACGGCCGGCGTAAGTGTCGCGGCTGATGCCGAGCTCGGCGAAATAGCTCTTCCAGTCGAACCAGGGCGACGGTGTCTCTGTGTCCAGATGTATGAGCGTTGCCCGCGCTAGACTGCTCGGGTCAATGAAGGGACCGTATTTGTCGACGAAGCCCTGCGCACAGATCGGCGCCACCTTCTCGGGCAATAGCAGCACCGCTTCGGGGCCAAACTCCTGACGCGTGCCGAAGACGACGGCGACATCGCCGCCACCCGACGGACCGCGCTCCTGTCGTTGCGTCGCGACGATCTGGATATCCAACTCCGGATAGGCCAAACGAAACCGATGCATGCGCGGAATCAACCACAATGCTGAGAAGGCATAGTCGGTTCGGAGCCGCACCATGGGGCGTTCCGCTTCGGCGCGAAAACTGCGCACCAAGGAATCGACGCCGCCGACCGCCTTTTCGGCGATCTCCAACAGGCGCCGACCTTCCGGCGACAGTTCGACACCGCGATGCTGACGATAAAACAGGGTGACGCCTATCTGCTCCTCGATCCGCCGGATCTGATAGCTGACAGCCGGCTGGCTCAATCCAAGGCTCGCCGCCGCGGACGACAGGCTGCCTGAACGTGCCACCTCGACGAAAATCCGTAGCCATCCAAGATCCACTGGCCGATCAGCCATAAAAATTCCTTTTGGCATCCATCGAAAAAAGCAAGCTTTACAGGCGCGATGCTACTGATGTTCAATAAAATCAGCAAATAGTAAGAGAGAATCGCCAAGACCTCTTTCGGCCTCCAATCCCGCCCGAGGAATTCCAACATGACGCGTCCGAATATCCTGATCCTGATGGTCGATCAGTTCAATGGAACCCTGTTTCCCGACGGCCCGGCCGATTTTCTCCATGCACCCGTGCTGAGAGCGCTGGCGGAACGCTCCGTGCGCTTTGCCAACAGCTATACGGCAAGCCCGCTCTGCGCACCGGCGCGAGCCTCCTTCATGTCCGGGCAATTGCCGAGCCGTACCCGCGTCTATGACAATGCCGCCGAATTCGCCTCCGATATCCCGACCTTCGCCCATCATCTGCGCGCTGCCGGCTATCAGACGGCGCTTTCCGGCAAGATGCATTTCGTCGGGCCGGACCAGATGCACGGCTTCGAGGAGCGACTGACCACGGATATCTATCCGGCCGATTTCGGCTGGACGCCGGACTATACCAAGCCCGGCGAACGCATCGACTGGTGGTATCACAATCTCGGCTCGGTCACCGGCGCCGGCGTCGCCGAGATCACCAACCAGATGGAATATGACGACGAGGTCGCCTATCATGCCACCCGCAAGCTGCTCGACCTGTCGCGCGGCCATGACGAGCGGCCCTGGTGTCTGACCGTCAGCTTCACCCATCCACACGACCCCTATGTCGCACGTCGTCGCTTCTGGGATCTCTACGAGGACTGCCCGGCGCTCGACCCCGAGATCGGCGAAATCCCCTTCGACCAGCAGGACCAGCATTCGCAACGCTTGATGAAAGCGAGCGATCACGCCGCCTTCGACATCACGCCCGAACAAGTCCGCCGGGCGCGGCGCGGCTACTTCGCCAATATCTCCTATGTCGACGAGAAGATCGGCGAAATCCTCGATACGCTGGAGCGCGGCCGCATGGCCGACAACACCATCGTGCTCTTCGTCTCCGACCATGGCGATATGCTTGGAGAACGCGGGCTATGGTTCAAGATGAATTTCTTCGAGGGTTCGGCCCGCGTGCCGCTGATGATTGCCGCCCCCGGATGGAAAGCAAGACGCATCGACCAACCGGTCTCGACGCTCGACGTGACGCCGACGCTGGCTGGCCTTGCCGGCATCGATATCGCCTCGCTCCGCCAATGGACCGATGGTGAGGACCTGGCTCCCCTCGCCCTTGGCACGGGAAGCCGTGGACCGGTTCCGATGGAATATGCGGCAGAAGGCTCCGAAGCGCCGCTCGTCGGCCTGCGTGATGGCCATTACAAGCTGGTGCTCTGCGACAAGGACCCGCCTTTGCTCTTCAATCTCGAAGCCGATCCGAAGGAACTGACCAATCTCGCCGACGATCCTGCACATGCGGACATCCTGGCGCGGCTGACCGCGCAGGCGATGCGGCGCTGGAACCTCGCCGCCTTCGACGCCGCCGTGCGCGAAAGCCAGGCGCGGCGATGGGTGGTCTATGCGGCACTGCGCAACGGCGCCTATTATCCCTGGGACTACCAGCCGCTGCAAAAGGCCTCCGAACGCTACATGCGCAACCATATGGACCTCAATGTGCTGGAGGAGAACCAGCGCTTTCCGCGCGGGGAATAAGGTTTCTTGTGGCTCAGTCGGAGTGCACGCAACCGGCTGACGTCATGGTCGCTGTCGATTAAGTTTCACGCTTTTGGCAATAATGCGCCGTTCCCTCGTCGCCGGTCTGGAAATCGCCAGGCTGCGGCGGCGCGATCGGCTTGAACAGGCTCCGGTCCGGCTTCAGGTCCAGAAGCGGCGTGCCGTCGAGGCAATCGAGGCCGCGCACGAGCAGGGCAGCTCCCTCCACTGCTTCCAGCTTGACGATGGAGGTGCCGATCGGGTTTGGCCGCACCGGCGAGCGCAGCGAAAACGTACCGTGCACCTTGCCGCTGCTGGCGGGGCTTTGCAGCACGAGATCGCGGCGCGAGCGATCCAGCCAATAGAGAATTTCCAGCCGCTCGAAAGCCTCCACGCCCTTCAGCGCCGGCACCCAGGGTTCGAATATCTCGATGCGGCAAAGCGGCCCGTCATGCCGCCCCTGGCGCGGTGTTTCCATGCGTGACGTCCATGGCGTCGAGATGCGGCCGATGAAGACAAGCCCGGCATCGTTCGCGGCCGGCGGTTCGATCGCCACCTCGTTTTCGCGGATCTCATTTTCGCGGACCATGATTTCCCCTTTCCGGAGCGAGAATGTTCGGCGGCTTGGCCGATACGGTTATGAAATCGATGAATGCCCTGAGCGGAGCGGGCACAAGGCGCCGCCCGGGGTAATAGAGAAACGGCCCGGAAAAGGACTGCCACCATGGTTCGAGCACGGGCTCGAGCGCGCCGCTATCGAGATACGGGCGCAACCATTCCTCGAAAATATACACGATGCCGGTGCCGCCGATCGCGGCGTCCACGACAAGATCGGTCGCGCCGCCGATGCTGACGACAAGCGGGCCTGCGGGCGTGATCCGCACGATTTCGCCATCGCGCTCGAATTCCCAGGGCGGCATCAGGCCGCTGGAAAAGCGACCACGAAGACAGGCGTGATCGATCAGCTCGCTCGGATGCTCCGGCCTGCCATGGCGGTCGAGGTATGAGCGCGAAGCGGCGGTCGCGAAGCGCTGGGTGCGCGGCCCGATCGGTATGGCGATCATGTCCTGCTCCAACCTCTCGTCATATCGGATGCCGGCATCGCAGCCCACTGCGAGCACATCGACGAAGCTGTCCTCCGCAAGGATCTCCAGTTGGATATCGGGATAGGCGGCGAGAAAGCGCGGGACGATGTCAGGCAGCACAAGCCGCGCAGCACTGATCGGCACGTTCAACCGCAAGGTTCCCGCCGGTTTGTCACGGAAACCGTTCACCACATCGAACGCCGCCTCCACCTCCGACAGCGCGGGGCCGAGCCTTTCCAGCAATCGCTCTCCCGCCTCGGTCGGCACGACGCTGCGTGTCGTCCGATTGAGCAAACGTACGCCAAGCTCGGCCTCAAGGCGGCGAACCGCCTCGCTCAAGCCCGAGGGGCTTTTGCCGCTCAGGCGCGCGCCCTCGCGAAAGCCCTTGGCACGCGCCACGGCAACGAATGCGCTCATGTCCAGCAGATCGATCTTCACTGTTCGTCACTCCGCACAGCCTGTGCGGATTGTACCGGATTATCACGCAAGCCAACAACGCCTATTTCTGAAGGGAAGCTAAAAAGGAGATATCCCATGTCAAGCATCGACCACTCCGGAACATTCACCCTTGGCGATCGCACCGTGAAGCGGCTCGGTTATGGAGCCATGCAGCTTGCCGGGCCCGGCGTGTTCGGACCGCCTCGGGATCGCGACGCGGCGGTAGCCGTCCTCAGGGAGGCTGTTGCAAGCGGCGTGAACCATATCGACACCAGCGACTTCTACGGCCCGCACGTCACCAATGAAATCATCCGCGAGGCGCTCCACCCCTATCCTGACGATCTTGTCATCGTCACCAAGATCAGCGCCCGCCGAGGAACGGACGGGTCATGGATCCCGGCGATGTCGCGCGAGGAATTGACGCAGGCCGTGCATGACAACCTGCGCAATCTCGGCCTCGACGTGCTTGAGGTCGTCAATCTTCGCAGCATGCTGGATGTGCATGGTCCGGTCGAAGGGTCGCTGGAAGCGCCCCTGACGGTGCTTGCCGAGCTCCAGCAAAAGGGCCTGGTGCGCCATATAGGGCTTAGCAACGTCACGCCGACGCAGATCGCCGACGGCCGCAAGATCTGCGATATCGTTTGCGTGCAGAACTTCTACAATCTGGCGCACCGCGATGATGACGCCCTAATCGACGCGCTTGCCCGCGAGGGCACTGCCTATGTGCCGTTCTTCCCGCTCGGCGGGTTCAGCCCGTTGCAGTCGTCGACCCTCTCCGACGTTGCCGAACGCCTCGGCGCCACCCCCATGCAGGTCGCGCTCGCCTGGTTGCTTCGCCGCGCACCCAACATCCTGCTCATCCCAGGCACCTCGTCCGTCGCCCATCTGCGGGAGAACCTGAAAGCACCCGAGATCAACTTGCCGGATGATGCACTGACGCAGCTTGACGGCGTCGCAAAGGCCAGCGCGATCTGAGAGCCGAAGCCAGGGGCTCCCGCTCCATAGTCCCCAATATCACGCCGCCTTGACGGCGTGATATTCCCTGATGACGGATAGCGTTCACCATCAACGCAGCACTATGGCCTTGTTGACATACCTTCGGATACGCCTTTAGAGTTTGGCCCGCGCCTCTGTAAAACCGCAGAGGGTTCCGCATCAGGCCATAGCTATCAGCATGTAGAGGTTCCAATGCGCCGATTCACTTCTCACGAAAATCACATTCGAAATTCTGAGAAGCTGAGGGTTCATGCGCACTTTGAATCTGGGCATCCTGGCCCATGTAGACGCAGGCAAGACTAGCCTTACCGAACGACTGCTTTTTGACGCCGGCGTCATCGACAAGCTCGGCAGTGTCGATACCGGCAGCACGCAAACGGATAGTCTCGAACTCGAACGGCAACGTGGCATCACGATCAGGGCCGCGGTGGTGTCTTTTACCATCGGCGATACGGTCGTTAATCTGATCGACACGCCCGGTCACCCTGACTTCATCGCCGAGGTCGAGCGGGTACTTGGATTGCTGGACGCCGCCGTGGTCGTTGTTTCGGCGGTTGAAGGCGTACAAGCACAGACGCGTGTGCTGGTGCGGGCGCTGCGACGTCTTGCCGTTCCATTCCTGTTCTTCATCAACAAGGTTGATCGTCTCGGCGCGCGCTATGATGACGTGCTGGGGGCCATTGCCACCCAATTGCCGGTTCGGCCCATTGCCATGTCGTCCGTCATCGATGCCGGCAGCAAGCTTGCTCGGGTGGAGGCATTCGACCTGGGACGTGAACCGCTTTTCACGGCCCTATGCGAAGCACTGGCGGAAAATGACGACGCGCTGCTGGGCGACTATGTCCAGGCCCCTGATCGCCTGACCACCGAAAGGTTTCAGCGCTCCTTGGCTGATCAGGTCGCTAGAGGCCTGGTGCATCCGGCATTCGCAGGAGCGGCGACGACCGGCGTTGGCGTGGCTGCCGTGACATCGGCCATTGCGACGATGCTCCCCCATCGCCGCCTCGACCCGGACGGTCCGGTTGTCGGAAAAATCTTCAAGATCGAGCGTGGATGGGGCGGCGAAAAGCTGTCTTATATCTGCCTGGCATCCGGCACGATCCAGCTCCGGCAATATCTGCGTTTGCCCAAAGGCCCGGCAAGGGTGACCGGAATCCATGTTTTCGGGGCCGGCCGGATTCATAGCGTTGCCAGTGTCCGCGCCGGGCAGATCGCCCGCATAAGCGGGCTCGGCGGCGCGCGGATCGGCGACGCGGTGGGAACCGACCTACTTTCAGTTGCTCATGCTAATTTTGCTCCGCCCACCCTCGAAACCCGCGTCCTAGCCCGGCGGCCCTCCGATCATGCTGCGCTCTGGCTGGCACTGAACCAGCTGGCCGAACAGGACCCCTTGATCAACCTGCGCAGGAACGAGGAGGTAAACGAAGTCTTCGTGTCACTTTATGGCGAGGTGCAAAAGGAAGTCATCCAATCAACCCTACTGACGGACTTCGGTCTCGAGGCGACCTTTGAGGAAAGCACGGTCATCTGCGTGGAGAGGCTCGTTGGAACTGGCACTGGCCTCGAAATCATATTCAAGGACCCAAATCCATTTATCGCGACAGTCGGGCTGCGTGTCGAACCGCGGCCGGCAGGGGCGAGCAACAGCTTCGCGCTGGAAGTGGACGTAGGTCAGATGCCCGCAAGCTTTTATCGGGCGGTCGAGGAAACCGTATTTGAAACGCTTAAACAGGGCATCTGCGGCTGGCAGGTTATTGATTGCCATGTGGCTATGACCGCGGCCCGGCAGAGTTCGCCGACGAGCACTGCCGCTGATTTTCGGCAGTTGACACCTCTGGTGCTGGCAACTGCTCTGTCGGCCGCACAAACCGTCGTATGTGAGCCGGTCGACCGTTTTTACATCGAAGCTCCCGCGGCGACGTTGAACGGCTTGCTCACCTTGCTTGCGAAATCCGGCGCATCAACAAAGGATTCCACGGTGGCCAACGATGTTGTCCGACTGGAAGGCACCATAGCGTCCGTGATGATCCAGAGCATCCAACAACAAGTGCCAGGGCTGACAAGCGGCCTAGGGACCATGGAATCTTCCTTTGATCACTATGCTCCAGTGACTGGTCCACAGCGGTCGCGGCGGCGTTCGGGCGCCGATCCGTTCAATCGGGCCGAATATCTGCTGCGCATGCGCCGAAATCTCGCCGGGACCAATCCGCCAAGCGAAAAGGAAAATTAGCCACCATATCAGAAGAATTCTTGCGGCCGCTCCGGAACCCGCGATAGGCCACAAGCCGACCGCCCGTGGCCTTTGCTGACAAATGCCCGAATATCACGCCGCCTTGAAGGCGTGATATTCCTTGATCGCGACCATTTTGATAGCCGGATAACGTTCTGACTCGTAGCGCAGCGAGAAGCCGTCCTGGGCGAGGAAGACCGGGTCGCCGTCGAGGTCGCGGGCGATGTCGCCGCGACGGGCGGTGAGGAACTTGTCGAGGTCGGCAGGCTGCTCCGCCGAGATCCAGCGGCAGACGGAGAAGCGAGACATTTCGAAGGAGACCGGCAGGCCGTATTCCCCCATCAACCGCTCTTTCAAGACGTCGAGCTGCAGCGCGCCAACGACACCGACGATGGCGGGCGAGCCGTCTTCCGGAGAGAAGAGCTGCACGACGCCTTCTTCCGCCATCTGCTGCAAGGCTTCCTTCAGCTTCTTTGCCTTCATCGCGTCTTCGAGACGGACGCGGCGCAGGATTTCCGGCGAGAAGTTCGGTACACCCTGGAACACGAGGGATTCACCCTCGGTCAGCGTGTCGCCGATGCGGAGCGTCCCGTGGTTCGGAATACCGACCACGTCGCCGGCATAGGCGGTGTCGGCGAGCTGGCGCTGCGAGGCGAAGAAAAATTGCGGCGCGGTCAGGCCGAGCTGCTTGCCGGTGCGTGACAGCCGCGCCTTCATGCCGCGCTCGAGCTTGCCGGAGCAGATGCGGGCAAAGGCGATGCGGTCGCGATGGTTCGGGTCCATGTTGGCCTGGATCTTGAAGACGAAAGCCGTCATCTTGTCGTCGGTGGCGTGAACCGTCCTGATATCGGCGACCTGATCGCGCGGCGGCGGCGCGAACTCGCCGAGCGCGTTGATGAGATCGCGGACACCGTAGTTGCGCAGCGCCGAGCCGAAGAAGACAGGCGTCATGTGCCCTTCAAGGAAAGATGCCCGGTCGAAGGGACGACAGGCTTCGATCGCCAGCTCCGTTTCGTCGATGAAGGCTTGCCGCTCGTTTTCCGGCAGCCTGTCGGCGACGCTCCGCGGGCCGTTGACACGGGTCGGTTCGATTTCCCTGTCGGAACCGCGCACGGTGTTGTCGGCCAGATGATAGGAGCCGCAGAAGCTCTTTGCCCGGCCGATCGGCCAGGTGATCGGCGCCGTATCCAGCGCCAGCTTTTCTTCCACTTCATCGAGAATCTCGAAGGGATCGCGGCTTTCGCGGTCCATCTTGTTGATGAAAGTGATGATCGGAATGTCGCGCATGCGGCAGACTTCGAACAGCTTCAGCGTCCGAGGCTCGATACCCTTGGCCGCATCGATGACCATGACGGCGGCGTCGACGGCTGTCAGCGTGCGATAGGTGTCGTCGGCGAAGTCTTCGTGGCCGGGCGTGTCGAGAATGTTGAAGACATTGCCTTCATATTCGAAGGTCATGACCGAGGTCACGACCGAGATGCCGCGTTCGCGCTCGATCTTCATCCAGTCGGAGCGCGTCTGGATACGATCCTTCTTCGCCTTGACCTCACCGGCAAGCTGAATGGCGCCGCCGAACAGCAGCAGCTTTTCGGTGAGCGTCGTCTTGCCCGCGTCCGGGTGAGCGATAATAGCGAATGTGCGGCGGCGGGAGACCGCCTCGGCGAGACTTTCGGCCATGCGTGTGAATCCTGTGAATTGCGGCGTATCTAGCGTTTCGGAGGCCGGATTGCAATTGACCTTGGGCGCTCACGCGCAAACTAATGCCGTATGACCATTCACACCGATACGCGCCCGACGCTGAACCTCATCCGCCTTGCCCATGGCCAGGGCCTCGACCTACCCGCCTATGAGACCAAGGGCGCAGCCGGCATGGACCTGCGCGCGGCCATCGAAGACGGCGAGACACTGACGATCGCTCCCGGCAAGCGAGCTCTGGTTCCAACCGGCTTCATCTTTGAGATCCCCGAGGGTTTCGAGGCCCAGATCCGCCCACGTTCCGGTCTCGCCTTCAAGCATGGCATCACCTGCCTCAACACTCCCGGCACGATTGACAGCGACTATCGCGGCGAAGTGAAGGTGCTGCTGATCAACCTCGGCGAGGAACCATTCGAGATCACGCGCGGCATGCGCATCGCCCAGGTGGTGATCGCGCCGGTCACGCAAGTCCGTGTCGCCGAAATCACCGAAGTCAGCGACACGGCGCGGGGCGCCGGCGGCTTCGGCTCGACCGGCGTGTAATGGGAGAGTTTTAGCGCGAAAGCGGCGGCAGCCGACGTTTGACGGGAGTTGCCTTGATCATTGCCGTATTGGTTTCGGCACGTTCGGTAATCTTGTCGAGGATACCGTCAAGGTCGCCCATCGAGCGCACCACCAGGCGGCCGATGAAACAGTCGTCGCCGGTGACCTTGTCGCATTCGATGAACTCCGGGGTCTGCTGGATGATCCGCTCGACCACATGCAATTGGCCGGGCAGCGGCCGGATGCGGACGATCGCCTGCAAGGGATAGCCGATTGCTTCCGGCGCGATATCCACCGTGAACGCCGCGATGACGCCGCGCTCCTCCAGCCGCCGCACGCGTTCGGCGGCACTCGGCGAGGACAAGCCCGCCGCTTCCGCCAGCTCCTTCAACGAAATCCGGGCATTGCGCGCGAGCGCCTCCAGCATCCGCTGGTCGATCGCATCGAGCTCCATAGCCGTATTAGGCAAACCCATATCATCACCTCATATAATTAGGACCACAGGCCAAAAATCTTTATCAAACCTATATCATATGCGCGCTGGCGGCAATATTATCAGGCTCAACAAAGGGGAGCCCGGACAATGAACGAGATAAGACGCGGCACAGCGGAAATGACGGCGGCAATGCTGATTTCGGGGACGATCGGCTGGTTCGTGCTGATGTCGGGGCAGCCTGTCACCGGCGTCGTTTTCTGGCGCTGCCTGATCGGCGCGCTGACGCTTCTCGTCATCTGTGGCACCATGGGCCTCCTGCGTCCCGGCATCCTCAGCCTGCGGACGTTCGCAATCGCGGTTGGCGGCGGCATCGCCATCGTCCTCAACTGGCTGCTGCTATTCGCCGCCTATTCGCATGCTTCCATCTCGATCGCCACCACCGTCTACAACACCCAGCCTTTCATGCTGCTCGGCCTCGGCGCGCTGTTTCTCGGCGAGAAGATCACGCTCACCAAGCTTTTCTGGCTGGGCCTCGCCTTTGCCGGCATGATTGTCATCGTCGAAGGCAAATCCGCGCAGACAGGCGCTGCGGGCAGCTATCTCACCGGCATCCTGCTCTCGCTCAGTGCCGCCTTCTTCTATGCGCTGGCGGCCATCGCCGCCAAATGGCTGAAAGGCACGCCGCCCCATCTGATCGCGCTGATCCAGGTCTCGACCGGCATCCTGATGCTCGCACCCTTCACGGATTTCTCTGCCTTGCCGCAAGATGCCGGCGGATGGTCCATTCTGGCGACGATGGGCATAGTCCATACCGGACTGATGTATGTGCTGCTGTATGGCGCCATCCAGAAGCTGCCGACCCACCTGACCGGCGCGCTGTCCTTCATCTACCCGATCGCCGCCATCGTCGTCGACCGCTTCGCCTTCGGCCATGTGCTTGGCGTGGCGCAAATCATCGGCGCGGTAATCATCCTGGCTGCTGCGGCAGGCATGAACCTCGGCTGGACGATCCCGCTGCCGCGTCCTAAAAGCGCTGATCTTTCCAAGGGAACCATCGAATGATCACCTGCTATCTCCGCTATACGATCGATCCCTACAAGCTCGCTGAATTCGAACATTACGCCAAGCTCTGGATCCCACTCGTCAATCGGCTGGGCGGCACGCATCACGGCTATTTCATGCCGCATGAGGGCGCCAACAACATCGCGCTGGCGCTCTTCAGCTTCTCGAGCCTTGCCGACTACGAGACCTACCGGCAGCGCATGGCCGAGGACGCCGAATGCCAAGCCGCCTTTGCCTATGCGGAAGAGACGCGCTGCATCCTCAGCTATGAGCGCAGCTTCATGCGGCCGGTTTTCTGATCCTACTTCGCCGGGATAGGGCAGCTTTCCGATTGGCCATCGAGGCCTTCGGTCAGCCGCTCGAAGGCGGTATTTGACGATGAGCCGTTGCGCGTAATGCGCAGGACATAGAGCCCATCGAAATCCTTGCCATGCCATTTCGGCACCACCTTGGCATCACCGCCATTGTCGGCCATCAACTCGCGGGCGACATCGACGATCTGCTTATGCTCCCAGGCGACGAAGACGAGCTTTCCGCGATAGTCCGGCTTTTCCAACGCCGCCTTCAGGCCGTCGACATCGTCATAACCAAAGCTGGTGTCGACCGGTAAGCCGAGAGCAATGGCGGTCGGCTCGATGGTCGCAAGCGGCTGGACATAATCATAGGAAATGCCTGAATCGTCCTTTTGCTTCGACGGATCGGGCGCGAAGATCGCGGCCGGCTTGCCAAAGAGACGGGTGAGCACCGGCGGCAGCGCCAGAGCGCGATTGAGCCCCTGGCAACTGAGCTGACCGAGGCCGGCCGCCGGCTTTTCGCCGTGACGCAGGAAGACGATCGTCTGTGTCGCCCCATCTGCCGTCATAGCCATTGACGCGGAACCGCAGAAAGAGGCGAGGCAGAGCAGCCCCACAACGAGTTTCTGCGGAACCGTCCGCATTACCGTTGCGCCTCGACTGCCATGCGCACGGCGAGGCCGGCCAGCACAGTACCCATCAGCCAGCGCTGCACCAGCATGAAGGCCGGACGCTGGGCGAAGAAGATCGCGATGGAGCCGGCCGTCAGCGCGAAGATGGCGTTGAATGTCACGCTGATAACGATCTGCGTGAAACCGAGGGCGAGAGACTGGGTGAAGACGCTGCCGGCGGCGGGGTCGATGAATTGCGGCAGAAGCGACAGATAGAGGATTGCCACTTTCGGGTTCAACAGGCTGGTCACCAAGCCCATAGTGAAGAGCCGGCGCTTACTGTCCTTCGGTAGTTCGCGCACCTGAAAGGCGGAGCGGCCACCAGGCTTCAGCGCATTCCAGGCAAGCCAGACGAGATAGGCGGCACCTGCAAGACGAAGCGCGTCATAGGCAAAGGGCACGGCAAAGACGAAGGCGGTAATGCCGAGGGCGGCGGACAGCATGTAGAAGACAAAGCCGCAGGCGACGCCGCCAAGCGAAATCAGCCCGGCTGCCGGCCCCTGCGAGATCGATCGCGATATCAAATAGATCATGTTCGGCCCCGGCGTCAGCACCATGCCGAGGGCGATCAGGGAAAAGGCGATCATGCTGGTCAGATGCGGCATCGGGGCTCCGGCTGGGAGATTGTCAGAAGGCGATTTGGGCCGTCGGGACAAGCTTGATTTCATGCGGCCCGGCGTCGAAGCCGTCAAGCAGCATATTGTGATGGGAGACAATCGCCTCGAACGAGAGCTGGCCCATATCGGCGGTCGTATGACCGTCGCTGATCAAGGTCACATCGAAGCCGAGGGAGACGGCCCGTCGGGCCGTGGTGTCGACGCAGAATTGCGTCATGCAGCCGCCGATGACGAGATGGGTGATGCCGCGAGCGCGCAGGCGCTGCTCGAGATCCGTCTCGAAGAAGGAATCCGAACTCGCCTTGTGAACTACGGCATCGCCGGCCTCCGGCGCAATTTCGCGGCGCAACTGCCAGCCCTCGCCGCGCTTGGCCAGGCGATGGGTCCCATGGCCATCATGCTGGACGATGAAGGAGGGAATGCCGGCGGCGCGGGCCTCGCGCTTCAATGCGGCGAGCTTTGCCACGACTGTCTCCAGAGCGGCGTCGATCGCCGGCTGACGCGCTGGCGTGCCAAGACCGGTCAGGATGGCGTTCTGAAGGTCGATCAGGAGCAATGCGGAGGACATGGCGGCCTTTGCAGCATGGTTTCGACAACGTGGTTCGGCAGGCGGTTAAGCCTTTGGTAGTGTATTCGAGCGCCCAGCACAACCGCTTGAAAAGACTGGAATGCTGCGTTAGAGCAACCACTTGTCTCTAGAGGAAGATCACCATGACACACAGCCTTGCTCACCGATAGCGGCGCATTTTCCATCGCCGCGGCTATCCCCGCCGTCATGGCAGCCTTCATCGCCACCTGAGCAGCTTAAAAAAACCTTCCCCAAGGACGTCATTTGGGAGATTCTTTTCCCAAGTGGCGCTGGAGCCCAGAGTGGGATCACTCTGGTTTCCGCCGCCGTTTGATCCTATTGTGCCTTCACAATTCCAATAAAGGGAGAGCTACCCATGTCCGACACCCGCAAACCAGGCCGCGGCCGCGTCTATGGCTCGATCACCGAGACCATCGGCGATACGCCGCTCGTGCGTCTCGACAAGCTGGCCAAGGAGAAGGGCGTCAAGGCCAACCTCTTGGCAAAGCTCGAGTTCTTCAACCCGATCGCCTCGGTCAAGGATCGTATCGGCGTCGCCATGATCGAGAGCCTGGAAGCCCAGGGCAAGATCACCCCCGGCAGGAGCGTGCTGATCGAGCCGACCTCCGGCAATACTGGCATCGCACTCGCCTTTGCCGCCGCCGCCAAGGGTTACAAGCTGATCCTCACCATGCCGGAAACCATGTCGATCGAGCGCCGCAAGATGCTGGCGCTGCTCGGCGCCGAGCTGGTGCTGACCGAAGGGGCAAAGGGCATGAAGGGCGCCATCGCCAAGGCCGAGGAACTGGCCTCGACGCTGCCGGACGCTGTCATCCCGCAGCAGTTCGAAAACCCGGCCAACCCGGAAATCCATCGCAAGACGACGGCCGAGGAAATCTGGAACGACACGAACGGCAACGTCGACATCTTCGTCTCCGGCATCGGCACCGGCGGCACGATCACCGGCGTCGGCCAGGTGTTGAAGGCCCGCAACCCCGATATCAAGGTCATCGCCGTCGAGCCTGCCGACTCACCGGTTCTGTCCGGCGGCAATCCCGGCCCGCACAAGATCCAAGGCATCGGCGCCGGCTTCGCCCCGAAGATCCTCGACACGCACGTCTATGACGAAGTCGTCACCGTCACCAATGACGAAGCTTTCCAGCTGGCCCGCCTGGTTGCCAGGCTCGAGGGCGTGCCGGTCGGCATCTCCTCCGGCGCTGCGCTGACGGCTGCGATCAAGGTCGGCCAGCGGCCTGAAAACGAAGGCAAGACCATCGTTGTCATCATCCCCTCCTTTGCAGAACGTTATCTTTCGACGGTGCTGTTCGAGGGACTGGGTGGCTGACACGGCCAGCTACAATCGTCAAATACCCGAAGGGCGCTACGGCGCCCTTTGTCGTTTCAGCTACTTGCCCTCACGCCGCCGCCGTCAGCCGTTCTCCGGCGATGCGGTAGGAAATAGCCTCGGCGAGATGGATCCGCCCCACCATCTGCTTGTCGTCAAGATCGGCGAGCGTGCGTGCCACCTTCAGCACACGATGATAGCCACGGGCGGAGAACTTCATCTTCTCGGCCGCATCGCGCAACAATTGCAGGCCGGCCGCGTCCGGCTCGGCGATGATCTCGATCATCGATGTCGAGCAGCGGGCGTTGGTGGAGATGCCTTTCAGGCCAGCCGCCTCGAAGCGTTCGCGCTGCCGTTCGCGGGCGCGAGCAACGCGCAGCGCGACATCGGCGCTCTTTTCGGCCGTTGCGGGCCGGATGAGATCGGCGGCGGAGACGGCAGGCACGTCGATGCGGATATCGATGCGGTCGAGCAGTGGCCCGGATATGCGGCCCTGATAATCGGAGACGCAACGCGGGCCACGGGCACAAGTGTGACCCGGCTCTCCGGCCATGCCGCAGCGACAAGGGTTCATCGCCGCAATGAGCTGGATGCTGGCGGGATAGGAAACGCGGTGATTGGCGCGGGCGATGATGCATTCGCCCGTTTCCAGCGGCTGGCGCAGCGCGTCCAGCGCCTGTGGCGAAAACTCCGGCAGCTCATCAAGGAAGAGAACACCGTGATGGGCAAGCGAGGCTTCGCCGGGCCTGGCGCGGTGGCCGCCGCCGACCAATGCGGCCATGGTGGCGGAATGATGCGGCGTGCGATAGGGCCGGCGATCGGAGAGCTTGCCGCCGGAAAGCTGACCGGCGACCGAATGGATCATCGACACTTCGAGCAGTTCCGCCGTCGACAGCGGCGGCAGGATCGACGGCAGACGCGAGGCCAGCATAGACTTGCCGGAACCGGGTGGCCCGACGAAAAGCAGATTATGCCCACCGGCCGCCGCCACCTCCAGCGCCCGCTTGGCGCTCTCCTGCCCCTTGATATCGGCAAGATCGGGAAAATTGGCAGGAGTGGCGCGGATGGCGGGTTCTGGCCGCGACAAGACCTGGGTACCGCGAAAATGATTGGCGAGCGCGATCAGGCTGCGCGGCGCGAGAATATCGATCTCGGCACCGGCCCAGGCGGCTTCGGGACCGCTTTCAGCCGGGCAGATCAGCCCCTTGCCCATGGCATTGGCGGCGATTGCGGCCGGCAGCGCGCCGGCGACCGGCGCGATCGTGCCATCGAGGTTGAGTTCGCCTAGGACGGCATAGGCGGACAGCGCATCCGCGGGAATGGCGCCCAACGCCGCCATCAGCCCGAGCGCGATCGGAAGATCGAAGTGGCTGCCCTCTTTGGGAAGATCGGCGGGGGCAAGATTGACCGTCACCTTCTTTGGCGGCAGCGCCAGACCCGAGGCATGCAAAGCCGCCTGCACGCGCTCTCGACTTTCGGCAACGGCCTTGTCCGGCAGGCCGACGATGTGCATCAGCACCTTGCCGGGCGCGATCATCACCTGCACTTCGACGGGAACGCCCTCAATACCCTGAAATGCAACCGTGCTGACACGCGCCACCATGCTTTATCCCCTGTGCCGCAAGCTTTTTACACTAGCAACCCAATCCCTTGGTAGGCTGCGGTTGCAATCTTGCATGGAAAAAGGAATATAACAAGAACAATAAACGAACAAACCTACTATCGCGCGAGCCGTTACGACAGCAAGTTGTAATATAAGAACAAACTGAGACGAAAAGCCGAATCAGGCGCGTTTGGCCTCGATCGCATCCCAGAGCAGGCTGGCGATATCGGCGCCGCCAAAGCGCTTGACCTCGCGGATGCCGGTCGGCGACGTCACGTTGATCTCCGTCATATAGTCGCCGATGACGTCGATGCCGACGAGAAGGAAGCCGCGTGCCTTCAGCGATGGGCCGATGCGGGCGCAGATTTCCTGTTCGCGCGCCGTCAACTCCGTCGCCTCGGCGCGGCCGCCGACATGCATGTTGGAGCGGCTGTCATGCTCGGCCGGAACACGGTTGATGGCGCCGACCGGCTCGCCGTCGACGAGGATAATGCGCTTGTCGCCCTTGCGAACATCCGGCAGATATTGCTGGGCGATGAAGGGTTCGCGGAAGAGCTGGCCGAACATTTCGAGCAGCGAAGACAGGTTGCGGTCGTCGCGGGTCGAATGGAAGACACCAGCGCCGCCATTGCCGTAGAGCGGCTTCAGGATGATGTCGCCCATCTCCTCGCGGAAACGGCGGATCTCGCCGGCATCGCGGGTGATCAGCGTCTTCGGCATCAGGTCGGCGAATTCGGTGACGAAAATCTTTTCCGGGGAGTTGCGCACCCAGGCCGGATCGTTGACGACGAGCGTCTTCGGGTGAATGCGCTCGAGCAGATGCGTCGAAGTGATGTAAGCCATGTCGAAGGGCGGATCCTGGCGCAGCAGCACGACGTCCATGGTCGACAGATCGACGCGCTCCGGTTCGCCGAGTTCGAAATGATCGCCCTTGACGTCGCGCAGGATCATCGGCTCGACCGAGGCATAGATCGTGCCGTCGCGCATGCTGAGGCGCTCGGGCGTGTAGTGGAAGAGCTTGTAGCCGCGATTCTGGGCCTCCAGGCTCATGGCGAACGTCGAGTCGCCCGCGATGCTGATGCCCTGCACATGGTCCATCTGGACCGCAACATTCTTGATCTTCGCCATGATTTGCCCTCGCTCGAATTCGCCGACAGATTTAGGTCGCCCGGCTATCAAACGCAACGGCTATTGAAGAGATCAGGCGGCGATCCCTTGCGCGCCGCCCTGCCGCACAAGATTGCGCAGGCGGTAGGCCATGGTCAGCGACTTCGGGAAAGGCTTGCGACAGAAGGCGACCTTGCGCACATAGCGGTCGATGCGCCATGTCGCCCATGTGCCCCCGGCAAAATAGGCGACGTCACCGGCGCAAAGCAGGCGTTCGACGCCGTCCTCGGTGGTGATATGCACTTCGCCTTCGAGGATCATCACCGTTTCGTCCCAACCGAAATGCCAGTGAAACTCGCCCGCCGTGCAATCCCACAGCGCCGTCAGCGCGGCGTCGTCCTGCCCGCGAGAGTGCTCGGCAAGGCGGGCGACGGGCGCGCCGGCCACGACCCAGGACGGTTCGATCGGCGATAGTTTCATCTCCATCTCGCCGGCGGCACCAGCGACGAAGTTTTTCGACTGCGGCAATGCCGCGACGACCGGTACGGCACGGGCAGTGAAGGCCGCCATGCTCGCCAACATCAATTTCAAGACCATGCAATCCCCCAATTCCATGCGCGTCTCGGCCTTCATGGCATGGAAAAGGTAACGGCGCGGTTCAGGAAAAGTGGTGCATTTTAACGGTTGCGAGACTTAGGCCGCAAAACCCTCGATGGTGCAGACGATCATGTCATGATCGGACAACGGCTTGCCGTCTCCATTCAGCGAGGAGACCAGATGGCTCTCACCGATCTTCAGGCCACGGCTCAGGAACCAGTCGAGTTTCATGGTGCGGTCGGGAAAGCGGGTGATGAGGCTCGGGCGCGTGCTCGTCTGGTCGAGCGGCCCGCCATGGCATTCGAAGCCACGACCCTCCGTCATCGCGAAAAGAGTATCCGTCCTGAAATCGCCGCCGGTATGATTGCCGGTGTTGAGGTCGCCGCCAATCAGGATCGGCAGGCCGGGGGCATAGGCCTCGACGGCATCGATCAGCGCCGCCATCTGGCGCTCGCGATAGGCGACGGTGGCAACACTTTCGAGATGCACAGAAACGGCGACAAAAGGACCGGCTTCGGTCTCGACGACAGCGCCAATGGCGCAGCGCTCGCCGACGCGCGGCTGCTCGTTGCTGTCCTTGAACCAGACGGCCTCGCCCGGCAGGCGGAACAGGAAGACGTCCTTCAGCTCCGTCGAGGCCATCAGCGCGTTGCCATGAAAACCCTTCTCGTTGACATCGTCCTTGCAGAAGGAACGTTCGATCTCGGAGCCGAGGCTGAGTTCGAGGAATTCGACGCCATAGGCGTAGTTCATGCCCAGTTCGCCGGCGACGATGGCGGTCGGGTCGCCCTGCCCGGTGCGCGCCATGCCTTCATCCATTTCCGAGAGCAGCACCAGCGGTGCGGCGGTCGCCTCCAGCTTGGCGGCGGATTCGATCGGGAAAAGGCAGCGCTCCAGATTCCACGCCGCCACGGTGAAGGGGAAAGCAAGCGGCCGCCCCTGACCGGTCCCGCCACTGACGCGCACCGTGTTCATGCAGGCAATCGAGGCCAGCGTCGCGGCGTGAATATCGAGGGTCTTTTCCAGCGAAATGAAGCTCTGACGCTTCTCTTGCGAAGGAACGGCGAAGGCGGAAACGGTGCTGTGGATCATGACGAGGCCTGTCGAGATGAGATAAGGCGCCTATGCTTTGGAGTGGCACCAGCGCGGATCGCCCGGCAATAGGCACGTTTTATGACGGCTCCGTGATACCAGCCTCAAAAAGCATCCTGAAAATGCCGGGGCCAGCGGCCGGGCAGGATGGCGACGATGTCATAGCGTTGCGATAGCAGCGCAAAGTCCGGCTGGCGGGCGATCCAGAGGTCGCTCGCGGCGCGGATGCGTTTTTGCGCGGAAAAGGAGACGGCGTCGACCGCCTCCTGCTCGCCGCGCCGGGCCTTGACCTCGACGAAGACGGCGAGATCGCCCTTGCGGGCGATGATATCGATTTCGCCAAGCTTGGTGCGGTGGCGGATCGCGAGAATGCGATAGCCTTTGAGCAGTAAGAATGCAGCGGCAAGATATTCGGAGACATGGCCGCGCCGCCAGGCCTTTTGCCGCTTCAGCTTTCCACCGGTCTCACCGATCATAGCGGATCAAATTCGTCATTCGCTATGGCGACCATTCTGCTCGCTATCAGCTCGGGTATTTTTATTCGGTTGGTTATCTTCTTTGGGCTTCACCCAACTGGATGAAAAATATTTGTCCTTTATCAAGGACTGAAGCATAACAGCATATCCAATTAATAATGATATGATTAGCCACTCCGGAAGTTCGAAAAGTGATACAGATAAAATAATAACCAGCAAACCTACAGCAGGATATATAAATACCTGCTTCTTGGTTATCTCATCTATAATATACGGCTTCTTTTCGGGCATCGAAGACCATTCCTCAGTGAATTGGCAAATCCCAAAAACTTGAAAACATAGGCTCAATATAGTCTTTGAACCAAGCTTGAACCTTCTAGTTCGCTAGAACTGAACGACATAGCCTCTGCCGACGCAATTGCCAGGCCATATCGTTTCACTCGGCCTGCCCCTTCATGTCGAGCAGACGCTGATAGAGGTCCTTGCGCGGCAGGCCGGTCAGGCGCGCGGCTTCCGCCGCAGCCTTAGCGGTCGGCAAGGTCTTGGAGAGATCGCGGAGCATGGCCTCGATATCGGCCTCCGGCGTGACGACTTCCATCGGTGGGCCGGCCAACCAGACGATCTCGCCCTTGACGTTATCGACCGTCTCATAAAATGCCGCGAGTTCGGCGAGCGTACCGCGACGGAATTCCTCGAAGGTCTTGGTCAGTTCGCGGCCGACGGCGGCCGGGCGTTCCGCGCCGAGCACATCGGCGGCGGCGGAAAGTGTCGCGGCGATGCGATGCGGCGATTCAAAGAAGATCAGCGTGGCTGGGACGGCGGCAAGTTCCGTCAGCCGGTCGCGCTTGCCCTTGTCCTTGGTGGGCAGGAAGCCGGCGAAAAGGAAGGCGTCGTTGGGCAGGCCAGAGCCGACGAGTGCCGCAAGCGGCGCCGAAGCGCCGGGAATGGGCACGACCCGATATCCCGCCTCGATCGCCTGCTGCGCCAGCCGGTAGCCGGGATCGGAGACCAGCGGCGTGCCGGCATCGGAGACCAGCGCCACCGAGCGGCCGGCTTCCAGCGCCTGCAGCAATCGCGGCCCGACCTCATCGGCATTGTACTCATGATAGGCATAGGGCCTGTTCTGGATGCCGTAGCGATCGAGCAGGACGCGGGTGACGCGCGTATCCTCGCAGGCAAGCACATCGGCGCCCGCCAGGGTTTCCAGTGCCCTGAGCGTGATATCGCCGAGATTGCCGATCGGGGTCGCGACAAGATAGAGCGCCGGCTCGAGCGGACGGGCGGGAACCGTGTGGTTATGCAAGCGGAAGCTGCGCGCTCCGCCGCTGGAATGTTCTTCGTTCATGCCTGTCCTGAATTCGCCTTGGATTCATCGCCTTTATGGGCGAGGTGCCGCCTAACGGCAAGTGCACAGCAAATCCTGTGAGCTTTGCCCATCATTTACTGAAATGACGTGCTGCATATCCCGATGCCTCTTGCATTCGCATGCGGAGTTCTGTCATTTTGCCCGTCCAATCTTCGGGGCGATCCCTTCGGGGCCGCTCGGAACCATATCCTTCGGGCGAGTCGGACCGCCCGGGCAGTCACGGTCGAAAGCGGTAGCATCCATGCGTATTACAATTGAGCGGTCGAACCTCCTGAAGTCGCTGAACCACGTCCATCGCGTGGTCGAGCGTCGCAACACGATCCCGATCCTGTCCAACGTGTTGCTGAAGGCCGAGGGCGCCAACCTCGACATGAAGGCGACCGACCTTGATCTGGAAATCACCGAGGCGACCCCCGCCAATGTCGAGCAGGCCGGCGCCACCACCGTTCCGGCGCATCTGCTCTACGACATCGTGCGTAAGCTGCCTGATGGTTCGGAAGTACTTCTCGCCACCAATCCCGACGGCGGCTCGATGACGGTTGCCTCCGGACGCTCGAAATTCTCGCTGCAATGCCTGCCGGAATCCGATTTCCCGGATCTCACCGCCGGCAGCTTCAGCCATTCCTTCAAGCTGAAGGCAGCGGACCTGAAGATGCTGATCGACCGGACGCAATTCGCGATATCCACCGAAGAGACGCGCTATTATCTGAACGGCATCTTTTTCCACACGATCGAAAGCGAAGGCGACCTGAAACTCAGGGCAGTTGCCACCGACGGTCACCGTCTCGCGCGCGCCGATGTCAGCGCGCCCTCCGGTTCGGAAGGCATGCCGGGCATCATCATCCCGCGCAAGACGGTCGGCGAGTTGCAGAAGCTAGTCGACAGCCCGGATGTCATCGTCACCGTCGAAGTGTCGGACGCGAAGATCCGCACGACGATCGGCTCGATCGTCATGACCTCGAAACTGATCGACGGCACCTTCCCCGATTATCAGCGCGTCATCCCGACCAACAACGACAAGGAAATGCGCGTCGATTGCCAGTCCTTCGCGCAGGCCGTCGACCGCGTCTCCACCATCTCGTCGGAGCGTGGCCGCGCCGTGAAGCTGGCGCTGTCGGACGGTCAGCTGCTGCTGACGGTCAACAATCCGGACTCCGGAAGTGCGACGGAAGAAGTCGCCGTCGGCTATGACACCGATGCGATGGAAATCGGCTTCAATGCCAAATACTTGCTCGACATCACCGCGCAGCTGTCCGGCGACGCCGCGATCTTCCTGCTTGCCGATGCCGGCTCGCCGACGCTCATCCGCGATACGGCCGGCGACGACGCCCTTTATGTCTTGATGCCGATGCGCGTCTAGCGAAACCAAAGCGCCCTTCCCGCGTTGTCATGGACACGGGAAGGGCGCTTTTATTTTAACGCGCGTTGATTGCGACATTTTCTTTTGTTATTGCGTCACAGCATTGCAAGATTAGAAACAAGCGATATGTAAGTCGCAACTGCAGAAACTGATGGGGGAGAGCATGGCGCTGCGTCTCAAGGAACGGCTTGGCAAGAAATTCGACGAGGAAATCCGTTTCTTCAAGGGCATGATGCAGGGTCCGAAGACCGTCGGTTCCATCGTCCCGACATCCTCGATCACCGCCCGCAAGATGGCGAGCGTCATCAACCTGCAGTCCGGTCTGCCGGTGCTGGAACTCGGCCCCGGAACCGGCGCGATCACCAAGGCGATCCTAGCGCACGGCGTCGAGCCGCAGAATCTCGTCGCCATCGAATATTCCACCGACTTCTACAATCACCTCGTCCGCCGTTATGCCGGCGTCAACTTCATCAACGGCGATGCCTTCGATCTCGACACGACGCTCGGCGTGTTGCGCGGCCAGACATTCGATTCCGTCATTTCCGGCATTCCGCTGCTGAACTTCCCGATGAAGGAGCGTGTCGCCCTGCTCGAAAGCCTGCTGGACCGCATGCCGCCCGGCCGGCCCGTGGTGCAGATTTCCTACGGCCCGGTCTCGCCGATCATCGCCCGGCCTGATCGCTACCACATCCAGCATTTCGACTTCATCGTCCGCAACATCCCGCCGGCGCAGCTCTGGATCTATCGGCGCGGCTGAGTTCGGCTTTCAAACGCCATCTTGCCATTGCCTTCCGATAGAGCATATTTCGGCTCCGAAGCCTTCCATTCAGCATGGGATCACGCCGCCGATGTTCGCTCTCTATATCACCCACCCGCAGGTCCGCATCGATCCCAACGTTCCCGTACCGGAATGGGGCCTGTCCGAGATCGGCGCGGCGCGGGCACAGCTGGCGGCGACTCGTCCCTGGGCCGGCAAGCTCGGCCTGATCGTTTCCAGCGCCGAGCGCAAGGCGATCGAGACCGCCGAGGCCCTGGCGACGGCGAGCGGCGCAGCGGTGGAGATCATCGAAGCCACGCATGAGAACGACCGCAGCGCCACCGGCTTTCTCGCCCCACCGGAATTCGAAAAGGCGGCGGACTGGTTTTTCGCGCATCCCAACGAGAGCTTCAAAGGATGGGAGCGCGCCATCGATGCGCAGACGCGGATCGTCTCCGAGGTGGACGCCGTTCTGGCGCGGCATGACCCACGCGTGCCCATCGCCTTTGTCGGCCATGGCGGCGTCGGCACGCTGCTGAAATGCCACCTCGAGGGCAAGCCGATCGCACGCCAGGGCGATCAACCGCCCGGCGGCGGCAATCTTTTCGCATTCGATCTTGCGAAGCGCGCCGTCTCATGCGACTGGACGCCTATGGAAAATTGGCAGGGATGGGCTTGAGATGACCGCGCGCGACCGCTTGATCGTTGGACTGGATGTTCCAAACCTTCAGGAGGCCGAAAAGGTCGTTAGCGCCCTCGGCGACGATATTCTCTATTACAAGATCGGCTATCAGCTGGCCTTTGCCGGCGGGCTGGAATTTGCCCGCGACCTTGCCAAGGACGGCAAGAAGATCTTCCTCGACATGAAGCTGCTCGATATCGACAACACCGTCGCCTCCGGCGTCGAGAACATCGTCAAGATGGGCATGTCGATGCTGACGCTGCACGCCTATCCGAAGGCGATGAAAGCGGCCGTTG
Organism: Martinezella rhizogenes; assembly: GCF_000799715.1. Lineage (GTDB taxonomy): Bacteria > Pseudomonadota > Alphaproteobacteria > Rhizobiales > Rhizobiaceae > Rhizobium > Rhizobium rhizogenes_C. Next base: position 246,633 of record NZ_JUHG01000014.1, on the reverse strand, counting down.
CGGCAGCCAAGGGCTCCGACCTCTGCCTGCTCGGTGTCACCGTGCTGACCTCGATGGACGAGGAGGACCTGATCGCCGCCGGATACGAATACGACCCGCATACGCTGGTGCTGAAGCGCGCCGAACAGGCGCTTCTCGCCGGCATGGGCGGCATCGTCTGCTCGGCCGAGGAAGCCTCGGCCGTGCGCAAGATCATCGGCCCGGATATGGCGCTGGTCACCCCCGGCATCCGCCCAGCGGGCAGCGACAAGGGCGACCAGAAGCGCGTGATGACGCCGGCCGAGGGCATCAGGGCCGGATCGAGCCATCTCGTGGTGGCACGACCGATCGTCAAGGCCGCAGACCCGAGGGAGGCTGCCCGGGCCATTCTCTCGGAAATGGATGCCGCACTCTAATTCCAAGATACAGGAGGCCGAACATGGCAAAGGGATACTGGATCGCTCGCGTGGATGTTCGCGACCTCGAACGCTACAAGGACTATGTTGCCGCCGCCAAGCCGGCTTTCGAGCAATATGGCGCGAATTTCCTGGCGCGCGGCGGTGCTTTCACGCCGCTGGAAGGCCAGGCGCGCAGCCGCAACGTCGTCATTGAATTCCCGTCGCTGCAACATGCCGTCGATTGCTACAACTCGCCGGAATACCAGATCGCCGCCAAAATCCGCCAGGAAGTGGCGGACGCGGAAATGGTCGTCGTCGAAGGCGTCTGACGCATTCAAAAAGCAGCTCGACGATGCGGCGCGATGGCACTTCACCTCGGCCCTCGGATCGGCTAAGACGAAACCAGATCAGCCCCATCTAAGCCTTTCGAGGAGCCTGCCATGACCCTGTCCAACCTTCCGCCACTCGTAACCGTGTTCGGAGGATCAGGCTTCATCGGGCGGCATGTCGTGCGCGCGCTCGCCAAGCGCGGCTACCGCATCCGTGTTGCCGTTCGTCGTCCCGATCTTGCGGGCTTCCTGCAGCCGCAGGGCAATCTTGGCCAGATTTCGATCGTGCAGGCCAACCTGCGCTACCGCAACTCCATCGACCGCGCCGTCGAAGGCGCGCAGCATGTGGTCAACTGCGTCGGCATTCTCGCTGAAAGCGGCCGCAACACCTTCGACGCCGTGCAGGAATTCGGCGCCAAGGCCATCGCTGAAGCCGCGCGCGGCGTCGGCGCTTCGCTGACGCATGTCTCCGCTCTCGGCGCAAACGCCAATTCGCCCTCGGCCTATGCCCGCACCAAGGGCCGCGCCGAAGCCGCCATTCTCTCGATCAAGCCGGATGCTGTTATCCTGCGGCCGTCGATCGTCTTCGGACCGGAAGACGGCTTCTTCAACAAATTCGCCGACATGTCGCGCTCGGCACCCTTCCTGCCGCTGATCGGCGGCGGCAAGACGAAATTCCAGCCTGTTTATGTCGAGGATGTTGCCGAGGCAGTCGCCCGTGGGGTCGACGGCAAGCTGAAGGCCGGCACGATCTACGAACTCGGCGGTCCGGAAGTGCTGTCTTTCCGCGAATGTCTCGAGACCACGCTTGCGGTTATCAATCGCAAGAAGCCGCTGGTCTCCATCCCCTTCGGGCTGGCCTCGCTGATCGGCTCGGTCGCGTCGCTGGTGCCGCTGATCACGCCGCCGATCACCTCCGACCAGGTCACGCTGCTGAAGAGCGACAATATCGTCTCCAAGGAAGCCGAAGCCGAGGGACGGACGCTGAAGGGCATCGGCCTGCTGCCGACGCTCCTCGTCTCCGTACTGCCGTCCTATCTGGTGCGCTATCGCCCGCAGGGCCAGTTCACCGGTTCCGGCAAGGCCGCCTGACGCTTCCATCGTTCGAGACATTCGAGCGCCGTCTGGTTTCGACCGGACGGCGTTTTTCGTTTCTTCAGCTCTGCTGATGATCTTCTGGGTAGCGCGCGCGCCGGCTTAACTCACAGCCTGGCGTTGCCGAAAAGACGCACCTCAAAAATAGTAGCATTAACGTCAAATTTAACATGAACATTTATTGCTATTGGTCACGTCACTGACTAACACAACCGCGCGTCCAGAGGCTCACCCAAGGAGCCACGTCGTGGCGCGCTCTACTTCTGCGGAAAGGCATTTTTCGATGGGTAAGTCTATCGCGCTTCTGTTTGCGTGCGCGGCACTGGTGATCCTCGCGGGTTCGTTCATGGCCCGTGGCAGCATCGCTTCGGTCAAGGGTGAATGCACGCCGACCTATGGCGTCGATCCCTGCACGACGGGCTCCATCGACGCTTCATCCTCGAACTGATCGAGCATGAAAAAGGCCGGTTCTCACCGGCCTCAATTGTCTTCATTATGTCGACTTGCCGGCCGCTTCAGCCGATCATGTGCTGGTAGCCAAGGCCGATCAGTCCGAGAGCGCCGACGCCGATACGCCACCATGCGAAGGGGGCGTAGCCGCGGCGCGAGACGAAATCGAGCAATGCCCGGACCACGAACAGCGCCGTGATGAAGGCGGCGACGAAACCGATGACGATCAGCTGGCCGTCGGCCATGGTGAGATCGTTGCGGCTTTTCCACAGATCCAGCGTGAAGGCGCCGACCATGGTCGGCATGGCGAGGAAGAAGGAAAACTCGGCGGCCGAGCGCTTATCCGCGCCGAGCAGCAGGGCACCGACGATCGTTGAGCCGGAACGCGAAGTACCGGGGATCATCGCCAGGCACTGGAAGAAGCCGATCTTGATCGCCATCGGCCACGAGAAATCGTAGGCGCTGGTATATTTCGGCTTGAACTCGATCCTGTCGATGACGAGCAGGACGATACCGCCGAGAATCAGCGAGATACAGATGAGGATAGGCGTCTCGAACAGCACGCCCTTGATGAAATCATGCGCGAGCGCGCCGATGACCGCCGCCGGCAGAAAACCGAAGAGGACGGCCAGCACGAAATGCCGCGCCTTGACGCTGACCGGCAAGGCCTTGGCGATTTGGACGAGGCGATTGAAATAGACGAGCAAGATGGCGAGAATCGCACCGAGCTGGATGAGAACTTCGAAAGTGCCTGCGGATTTGAAGCCGAGAAAATGTCCAATCAATATCAAATGACCCGTGGAGGAGACGGGAATAAACTCCGTAAGGCCTTCCACGAGGCCCAAAACCAGCGCGATAATAATTTGTTCAGCCATATTGTGTCCTTTGTCAAACGGCGGGGCGGCCCGATTCGCTTGTGTTAACTAGGCCAAGCTCCTATAGCTTCAACCGATGACGCATGACTAGGGTCGCAATCATGACGAACCCGAACCGCCTATAAGCATCAATCACAAAAGCCCGAGTATCAATGCCGACGCTGTATCATCACTCCATGTCATCTCCGTCACGGTTCGTCCGTCTGATCCTGACCGAATACGGCTATCAGACGGAACTGATCGAGGAACAGACGTGGGAAAAGCGACGCGACTTCCTGGCGCTCAACCCGGCCGGCACCCTGCCGGTCTATGTTGACGACAGCATGCGGGCGCTCTGCGGCGCGACCGTGATTTCCGAATATCTCGACGAGACCCATGGCGTGCTGAAGCGCGACCGCCGGCTTCTGGCCGAAGATCCGTTCCAGCGCGCCGAAATCCGCCGGCTGACGGAATGGTTCATGCAGAAGATGGAGCAGGACGTGACGCGGCCGTTGGTGCGCGAGCGGGTCTATAAGCTGCAGATGACCGCCGATCAGGGTGGCGGTGCGCCCGATTCCAAGCTGATGCGCATGGCGCGCGGCAATATCCGCCAACACATGAAATATCTCTCCTGGCTCGCGGGTTCCAGACAATGGCTCGCCGGCGACCGGATGAGCTATGCGGATCTCGCGGCGGCGGCCTCGATTTCCGTTCTCGATTATCTCGGCGAAATCGACTGGGCGGAATCGCCCGTTGTCAAAGAATGGTACCAGCGGATGAAATCGCGCCCGTCCTTCCGCCCGATCCTGGCGGAGCGCGTGCGCGCCATCACCCCGGTATCGCACTACGCCGATCTGGATTTCTGACGAGGGCTCGCCATGCCCGAAGACCGTACAGCGGAAAAGGAAAGCGGGCGGCGGCAGGCGTTGACCGCCTTTCTGCGTGACGAAGCACGAGCTCAGGGCTTCGATCTCTGTCGCATCACCAGTCCGGATGCCATTCCCGAAGCCAGCGGCAGGCTCGACCAGTTCCTCAAGCAGGGCTACCACGGCACCATGGCGTGGATGGAAGAGACCCGCGAACGCCGCGGCGATCCGCGCATGCTCTGGAGCGATGTGCGCTCCATCGCTGTCTTCGGCCTGAATTACGGCCCCGAGGAAGACCCACGCGGCATTCTGGAGAAACCGGATAAGGCGGCCATCTCCGTCTACGCTCGCAACCGCGACTATCATGACGTCATCAAGGGCCGGCTGAAGGAGATCGCCACCCGCTTTGCGGCGCGCTCGCAGGAAGACGTCAAGGTCTTTGTCGATACAGCACCGGTCATGGAAAAGCCCCTGGCCGCCGCTGCGGGGCTCGGCTGGCAGGGCAAGCACACCAATCTCGTCAGCCGCACGCATGGCTCCTGGCTGTTTCTCGGCTCGATGTTCACCACCGCCGATCTGGAGCCGGACCAGGCCGAAATCGACCATTGCGGCTCCTGCCGAGCCTGTCTCGATGTCTGTCCGACGGCGGCCTTTCCGGCGCCCTATCAGCTCGACGCGCGCCGCTGCATCTCCTATCTCACCATAGAGCATAAGGGGCCGATCGATCCACTGCTCCGGCCGTTGATCGGCAATCGCATCTATGGCTGTGACGATTGTCTTGCCGCCTGCCCCTGGAACAAGTTCGCCAGCTCAGCATCGGAGATGAAGCTCGTCGCCCGCGAAGACCTGAAGGAACCGTCGATCGCCTTTCTGCTTGATCTCGACGATGCCGCCTTCCGCGCCTTCTTCAGCGGCTCACCAGTCAAGCGCATCGGCCGCGACCGCTTCGTCCGCAACGTGCTGATCGCCGCCGGCAATTCCGATGATCGCACCTTGATCGACGCCTGCTGTCGTCTCTCCGGCGACACCTCGCCCGTCGTGCGCGGTATGGCCGTTTGGGCGCTGTCGCGGCTGATGACGGCTGGCGAATTCCTCGCTTTTGCGGCAGAAAGAACCGACGAGCCGGACGCGGATGTCCGTGCCGAATGGAAACTGGCGGGAGTGGCGTGATGCATGTGATGATTTTCGGCTGCGGCTATTCGGGAACCGCTATCGCCAAGACCTTCGCCGGCTCCGGTGTCCGCATCACCGGCACGACCCGCTCGGCGGACAAGGCAGATCTACTCGCCAGCCAAGGCGTGGAAGCCTTCGTCTTCGACGGCGAGACGCTCGAGCCGGCGCTTGCCGAGGCGATGAAATCCGCCACGCACCTTATTCAATCGATCGCTCCGGGTACGGCCGGCGATCCGCTGCTCAGACTGGCGCATCTCGATGTCGCCACGCTGATGCCGAAGCTCGAATGGGTTGGATACCTTTCGACGGTCGGCGTCTATGGCGATCATAAGGGTGCGTGGATCAACGAGGAGACGTCGCTGCATCCGGTTTCCAGCCGCTCGGTCGAGCGCGTCGAAGCGGAGGACGGCTGGCTGCGCGTCGGCGTCCGGCTTGGCATTCCGGTCGCCGTGCTTCGGCTTGCCGGCATCTATGGTCCCGGCCGCAACGCCTTCTGCAATCTGGAAAAGGGTACGGCGCGACGGCTGATCAAGGTCAATCAGGTGTTCAATCGCATCCGTGTCGAGGACATCGGCGCCTGCGCCAAGTTCCTCTCCGACCGCCATCTCGGCGGCATCTATAATGTCACCGACGACGAACCGGCCGCGCCGCAGGATATCATTGTCGAAGCAGCCCGCCTGATGGGCGTCGAGCCACCACCGGAGCAGCCTTTCGAGACGGCGGAACTGACCCCGATGGCGCGTTCGTTCTATGGCGAGAACAAGCGCGTTTCGAACGCAAAACTACGCTCCCTCGGCTTCCTTTTCCGCTACCCGGAATACCGCATGTCGCTCGCCGAACTCTGGGCTTCCAGGCGCTGGCGCGGCTAAACGAAGCCTTGGTTACCGCAGCCATTTCGCATGAAAATTCCTACTAAGCCACACGGCCTAGTTCAATTTTCTCCATATTTATGGTTAACGATCTCTAAAATTGCACAAATGCGGCAGCGATTATGGCAAAGTCGGAAAATTATTTTTCCGATTTTCGTGATCTTTCGCATCACACCAGAGGGTCGAGAAAATTTGTTCTGTTTTTAACTGATTCCATTAGCTTTTTTCCAAGAAACGATTTTCCGGCATCTTGTCATAGTAATCGCGATGAATCACGAATGTTACAGACTGTAACACTCCGTGATCGGCAGTGGCACTTTTTTGCCATTTTTGGCCCGGCTTAAGCCCTCGCCGCCTACTGGCGCAAGTTCAATTGCTTGAGGGAAAAATCGGTTTGAAGAAAATCAATCGTGCTATTGCGATCGCCGCAACTATATCCGCCTCTTTTGCTATCCTCTCTACGGACGCATTTGCAGCAACGGGATGCGGGGGCGCATCATGGTACGGCGGAACCACCAAGACTGCTTCCGGGGAACGCATGAGTTCCGCACGTCTTACTGCCGCTCATCGCTCGCTTGCTTTCGGCACACGCCTGAAGGTCACCAACCGCAATAACGGCCGCAGCGTCGTCGTTCGCATCAACGATCGCGGACCTTTCATTCGGGGCCGGGTACTCGATCTCTCCCGTGCAGCCGCACAGGATATCGGCATGGTTTCCTCCGGCACGGCCAAGGTCTGCTATGAAATCGTCGCTTCCAGGTAATCCGCGAATTCGCCGGTAACGATCCGGCGTTTTGGCGTAATGCTTGCTCTCTCCGTCAATCGCGGCTACCACGCGGTTGAGACGTCTCAATAATCTGCCGCCATGTGCTATATATTCGTGCGGATTGATGAGGTGCCAGCGACATCATGATAGGCACATGAGCGTTTCCGACGATCGATCGTGATTTTCGGAGCCGTGTGCCAAGCAGGAGAGTAGTGAATGCGTTTGGGCGGCCGGCTGCAGGGTGCCATCGAAGTTCTTGCCGATATCGAAACGCGCAAGCGACCGGTGGCCGACGCCCTGAAGGATTGGGGACTTGCCCATCGCTTCGCCGGGTCCGGCGACCGCGCCGCGATCGGCAATATCGTCTATGACGCCCTGCGCATGCGGCTGTCACATGCCTGGTTGATGGGCGACGACACCCCATCCGCACTCGCCCATGCCGTCCTCTTCCGCCAATGGGGTCTGACACCCGAGGCGCTGGCCGCCGAACTCGATGGCGACAAATTCGCGCCGGAAGCACCGAGCACCGAGGCGCTGGCTGCGTTTGCCGCCCGCAAGCTCGACGACGCCCCCCGCCATATCCAGGGCGATATCCCCGAATGGGTCGAACATTCCTTCCAGCAGGCTTTCGGCGATAGCTGGCTGGCCGAAGCACAGGCGCTAGCCGAGCGGCCGACGCTTGATCTGCGCGCCAACGCGCTGAAGTCCAGCCGCGACAAGGCGGTCAAGGCGCTCGAGCGCGCCGGAGCCCAGGCCTCGAAGATCGCCCGCAACGGCATCCGCATTCCCGCCGGCGAAGGCGCATCGCGCCTGCCGAACGTCACCGCCGAGCTCTCCTTCCAGAAGGGCTGGTTCGAGGTTCAGGATGAGGGCTCCCAAATCGTTGCCGATCTCGTCTTGCCCCAAGAGGGCGACCAGGTGCTCGATTATTGCGCTGGCGGCGGCGGCAAGACGCTCGCCATGTCGGCGGCAATGCACAATAAGGGCCAGGTCCACGCCTATGACACCGATCGCCGGAGGCTGGCGCCGATCATCGAGCGATTGAAGCGCGCCGGCACGCGCAATGTCCAGGTTCACGACGAACGCAACGCCCTGCTGGCCCTGCGCGGCAAATTCGACAAGGTGCTGGTCGATGCGCCCTGCACCGGCACCGGCACCTGGCGCCGGCGCCCCGATACAAAATGGCGGCTGACGCAGAAGAACCTTGATGAGCGCATCAGCCAGCAGCAGGAAGCGCTGGCGCAGGCCGGTGAATTCGTTCGCCCCGGCGGCGCGTTGCTCTATGTCACCTGCTCGGTCCTGCCGGACGAAAACGAGACGCAGGTCAACCGCTTCGCCGCCAACAATCCGGAGTTCGAGGTGGTCGAGGCGCTGAGTTCCTGGGAAAAACTGTTCGGTAACGAAGCGCCGAAGCCGCTCTCGTCGGATGGCAAGACCATCACGCTGACACCGGCATCGACCGACACCGACGGCTTCTTCTTCTGCCGCCTGCAGCGCAAGCAGTAAGGAAGTTTATTCCGCCCGCAGCGGATATTGCTGCTTCGGCGGGATGAGATGATGCAGCACGGCGATGGCGATCAGCAGCAATCCGCCGAGGCCGACCACCATAAACAGCGTCCAGGCTGACAGATGCGAGCCGAGTGCCACCAGCGGCACGGCACCCGCCGGCGGATGCGTCACCCGCAACATCAGCATGCCGGCGATGGCCAGACCAACCGCGATGGCCGCCGCCCACCAGAGACCCGGAAACAGCGCCATGGCAAGGCTGCCGACCAGCGCCGCCAGAAGATAGCCGCCAAGGACATTGGCCGGTTGCGCCAGCGGGCTGTTCGGCTGGCCGAAGATCAGGACGGCCGTCGCGCCGAAGGGTGCGATCAGCAGCGGAATGCCGGTTGCAATCGTCAGACCGCCAACCGCGATCATGCCCGTAACCGCGCCGATGCCGGATTTCAGATGTCCGTGCCAGTGGCCTTCCGGCTCATGACGGTGGATGAAATGCTTGAAATGGCGATGCATGGAGGGCTTGAAGACTCGATTGGACTCAACTTGCCTATTTTTTGAACTGTATCTGCCGCTTTTTCAAGCAAATCTATTCCATTGGCGAGACCTAAATCGGTAATTTCCTATCTTCGAAAATCGTCACAAACTAGAGCGTTTGACACCAGTTTATTTTTAATACATGACACCAGTCGCCAAGTTTTTGACGGTGCCCCAGCCGTCATAGGAGAGGGAACATGACATTGAAAATCAATTTAGCCGCCGCTTTGGCGCTAGCCGTCGCTGCATCGGCCCTTCCGGCGCTCGCCAAGGCTCCTGAACCGGCCGCCATCATCAAGCATTACGCCGAAGTCGCGCATGCCAAATATGAAGACTCGCTGATCACGGCGAAGGTGCTGGACAAGGCCATCGATGCCCTGCTCGCCAATCCCAGCGACAAGACGCTGAAGGCTGCCCAGGCCGCCTGGATCAAGGCGCGCGTTCCCTACCAGCAGTCGGAAGTCTACCGCTTCGGCAATCCAATCGTCGACGATTGGGAAGGCAAGGTGAACTCCTGGCCGCTCGACGAAGGCCTGATCGACTATGTCGACGCCTCCTACGGCACCGAGAGCGACGAGAATTCGCTTTATGTCGCCAATGTCATCGCCAACAAGACGATCAAGATCAACGGCAAGGATGTCGACGCCTCGCATCTGACGCCGGAATTCCTGTCGGGCACGCTGCATCAGGCCGGCGGCGTCGAAGCCAATGTCGCGACCGGCTATCACGCCATCGAATTCCTGCTCTGGGGCCAGGACCTGCATGGCACCGGTCCCGGCGCCGGCGAACGTCCCGCCACCGACTACGATCTGAAGAATTGCACGCACGGCAATTGCGACCGCCGCGCCGAATATCTGAAGTCTGCCTCGACGCTGCTCGTCTCCGACCTGCAGGAAATGACCGAAAAGTGGACGCCGGATGGCGAAGCCACCAAGCATGTCGAAGCCGATCCGAAGGCTGGCCTTGCCGCCATCCTGACCGGCATGGGCTCGCTCTCCTATGGCGAACTTGCCGGCGAGCGCATGAAGCTCGGCCTGCTGCTGCATGATCCGGAAGAAGAGCATGATTGCTTCTCGGACAATACCTACAACTCGCACAACAACGACGCCATCGGTATCGCTGCCGCCTATAACGGCAACTATACGCGCATCGACGGCAAGAAGCTGAAGGGCGCGTCGCTGCACGACCTGGTCGCCGCCAAGGACAAGGCGCTCGACAAGGAAGTCGAAACCAAGCTCAACGCCACGCTCGATGCCATGAAGGCCATGGTTCATCTCGGCGAAACGGTCGAGAAGTACGACCAGATGATCGGCGAAGGCAACACGGTCGGCAACGCTACCGTCCAGAAGGCGATCGACGGCCTGCTCGACCAGACGAAGAGCATTCAGCGTGTCGTCGCCGCCCTCGATCTCGGCACGATCAAGCTTGAAGGTTCGGACAGCCTGGATAATCCTAACGCTGTCTTCAAGAAGTAAGTAGGGGAGAGCGGCAGCGTCTCAAGCGCTGCCGCTCCGACACTCATGACCCGCATCCCGGCTCGTCGCGTCCTCCTGCCCGCCTTCGTCGCGGGTTTTTTGGTTTTTTCCATTAACCTGGCCGCTGCGGAAATTCTGAATTTTCCGGCCGTCCGCACCGATCTTTCGCCCGAACTGCTGAAACGGGTGCAGGACATCACCCGGCCGACCACGGATTTCTCCAAGGCCGAGCCCTATGAGGCGATGGAGAGCGGCGCGACCACGACGATCGCTCCCGTCAGCCGCAATATCTTCTCGCAGCCCTCGGCCAGTCTCGGCCTAGAGCGCGAAGAGAATTTCCATCTCGGCAATGCGCTTTTCCGCAAGCTCTGGGTGTCCGCCCCCTCCTCAACGCAGGCCTCCGACGGGCTAGGCCCGTTGTTCAACGCCCGTTCCTGCCAGAGCTGTCATATCCGCGACGGCCGCGGCCATCCGCCGGAGACGGCAGGCGCCGCCGCCACATCGATGGTGCTGCGCCTGGCGCGGCCGGCGATCACGCCGGAGGAGGAGCAGGCACTTCGGGATTTCAAGGCGATCAACTTCCCCGACGCCACCTATGGCGCTCAATTGCAGGATCTCGCCGTGCCCGGCCTTGCCGCCGAGGGCAAGGTTGCCGTTACCTACACCGAGGAGACGGTGACCCTTTCGGGCGGCGAGACCGTTACGCTGCGCAAGCCGCATTATATCGTGGCCGACCTTGCCTATGGCCCGCTCGACGAAACGACGACGATCTCGGCGCGCATCGCGCCGCCGATGATCGGCCTTGGCCTGATCGAAGCCATTCCGGAAGCCGATATCCTTGCCCATGCCGATCCGGACGACAAAGACGGTGACGGCATTCGCGGCCGTGCCGCCATCGTCCGCGATCACCGCACCGGCGAACTCGCGCTCGGCCGTTTCGGCTGGAAGGCGCAGAATGCAAGCGTGCGCGATCAGGTGGCCAGCGCCTTCTCCGCCGATATCGGCATTTCCACCCCCGACCGGCCGAACCCTCAAGGCGATTGCACGGTCAGGCAGCCGAAATGCCTCGCCATGCCGACCGGCGTGCAGAAGCGCCTCGGCGATACGGAAGCGCCGGGGCCGATCCTCGATCTTGTCACCTTCTATTCCGAGAACCTCGCCGTACCCGCCCGCCGCAAGGCGAGCTTTCCCGATGTGCTGCACGGCAAGGACGTGTTCTATCAATCCGGCTGTCCCGCCTGCCATACGCCGAAATTCGTCACCCGCGACGACCTCAAGGGCAGCGACGGCAAGGACAAGGCCCAGGCCTTCCAGCTGATCTGGCCCTATTCCGATTTCCTGCTGCACGACATGGGCGACAGTCTCTCAGACGGCCAGCCGGTGGGTGTGGCATCCGGCCGCGATTGGCGCACGCCGCCACTCTGGGGTATAGGCCTGACGCAGACGGTGAGCGGCCGGCAAGCCTTCCTGCATGACGGCCGCGCCCGAACATTGACCGAAGCCATCCTCTGGCATGGGGGAGAGGCGGAGAAAGCCCGCAATACCTTCGCAAACCTGCCGCAGGACGACAGGCAAGCTCTCATCAATTTTCTGGAGTCTCTCTGATGCGCCCCTGGACATCCCTTGCCAAGCCGCTTGCCGCAAGCCTCCTTCTCAGCCTTACGGCGTTGCCGGCCGGCGCTCAGGAGGCAACGACCAACGGCGCCGGGCTGAACGAGGCGGCCGTGCCGGCAGTGATGCGGAAGGCGATCGACGACGTCATCCGCCCCGGCTACCACGCGGTGCATGACAGCGCCTCGAAGATGACGACGGCGATGAAGGCGCTCTGCGCCGATCCGTCCGCCGCAAGCCTTTCAGCCGCGCAGTCCGCTTTCGGCGACACGATCAAGAGCTGGTCGCGCATCGAGATCGTTCAGACAGGGCCGATCATCGAGAAGAACCGCTTCGAGCACATCCTCTTCTATCCCGACCGCAAGGGCGTCGGCCTCAAGCAGGTGCAGGCGCTGATTGCCAAGGCCGACGAGCATGACACCACCGTCGAGGCCGTCGCCGGCAAGAGCGTGGCGCTGATGAGCCTGACGGCGCTGGAATATGTGCTTTACGGCAATGGCTCCAGCGTTCTCAGCTCCGAGAAGCAGGGCTTCCGCTGCCGCTATGGCGCCGCCGTTGCCGGCAATATCGAGAATACCGCCAAGGAAATCGCCGATGAATGGGACGATCCGAACGGCGTGCAGAAATCCTGGAAGAATCCGGGCAAGGACAGCGAAGAGTTTATGGACAACAAGGAGGCGGTGACGGCACTGCTCGGCATCCTCGTCCATGGCGCCGCCAACGTCCGCGACCAGCGGCTGGAAACCTTCTACAAGGGCGACCCGGCGGCAGCACGGCCGAAAATGGCAATCTACTGGCGCTCTGGCAACACCTGGACCTCGCTCACCGGCAATCTCGAAGGGCTGAAGGCGCTCTGGGAAAAGGCCGGCATGGCCGACCTCCTGCCCGCCGACAAGCGCGACATGGCCGGCAAGATCGACGCACTGCTCGACAAGCTGATCGCCACCGCGCCGACCGTCAATCCCGATATCGAAGCGGCGATCGCGAGCGACGCCGATCGTGCCAAGATCGACACGCTGCTTTCCGAGACCCGCGACCTCACCACCGGCTTCAGCGATAATTACGGCGGTGCGATCGGCCTTTCCGCCGGCTTCTCCTTCGCCGACGGGGATTGATGGCGATGCGGAGCGTGCTGATCGACCGCAGGGCCTTCGTCAAGGCGGCGGGGCTGACCTTCCTGGCAGCCCTGAAACCCGGCGCGCTGATGGCGCTGGAGCGGGCTGACGCGGTCTATGCCTCCGGTATGCGCGCCGCTGACGGCTCCTTTGCTGTCGCGACAGTCACCGAGCGCGGCGAGATCATCGACCGGGTGGCGCTGCCCGCCCGCGCCCACGGCATGGCCTTTTCAAAGGCGACCGGCAAGACCGTCGCCTTCGCCCGCCGCCCCGGCACCTATGCGATGATCTTCGATCCCTCGAACAAGGGCGAGCCGATCGTCATCACCGCGCGCGAGGGCCGGCATTTCTACGGCCACGGCACGTTTTCGCCTGACGGCAAGCTGCTCTATGCCAGCGAGAACGACTTCGACGACAACAAGGGCATGATCGGCATCTACGACGCCCGCAACCGCTTCATCCGCATCGGCGAATACGAGACCTACGGCACCGGGCCGCACGACATGACTGTGTCCGACGACGGCAAGCTTTTGATCGTCGCCAATGGCGGCATCGAGACGCATCCGGATTTCGGCCGCACCAAGCTCAACCTCGACCATATGGAGCCGTCACTGACGCTGATCGACGCGGCAACTGGCCGGCTGATCGAAAAGCACGCCCTGCCGCCGCAATATGCAAAGGTCTCCACCCGGCATGTCGATATCGACGCCACCGGCCGCGTCTGGTTCGCCTGCCAGTATGAAGGCCGCCGCAACGACCTACCGCCGCTCGTCGGCCATTTCGCCAAGGGCGAAGATCTGACCTTCGTCCACCTGCCCGACGACACCACCCGTGCGCTCGGCAACTATGTCGGCGCCATCGCCGTCAACCGCGCCGAAAACCTCGTCGGCGTGACATCACCGGTCGAGGGCACGTCGGTGACGCTGGACGCGAAGACCGGGGCGGTGCTGAAGGTCGAGAGCGTAGCGGATGCAGCCGGCATCGCGCCGGCGGCGCATGGGTTTGCGGTGTCGTCTTATCGCGGGGAGTTTTTGGGGCAGCACAGTGATGTGGCCTGGGATCAGCATATTGTGCGTATTGGGCGTGGCTGAGAGGTGCGGAGGTAGGAGTTTCAAGCTGCGCGGCAAACTCGCACCCGAGACTCCAGCTCACCACCGCTTCGCAAACTCCGCCTGCTCCACGCCAATCGCCGCCGCGGCCGCCTTGGCGGATGCCCTAAGCCAATCAGCACCACGCTTGTCGAGATCGGCCAAAACTCCCGGAATACGCGCGGCGTCATCGGCCTGGCAATTGGCGATCTCAAAACCCATCAGGTCGAGCATATCGGGTGACAGCAGGATCCGCGCATCACCGATGACTTCGATCTTACGGCTGTTCGGCGACAGGCGGCGAACCAATAGTTTGCCGGTCACATGATAGCGCGGATCGGGAGCACGCGTCCGGCCGGCGGCGATGACGCCCGTATGGATCGCCGTGTCCGATGGATTGTGGCAGAGCGACCAGGCGGATTGAGCCAACGCCTTGACCTCGCGCAGCACCGGCCCGCCGCGCCATTCGACATCGGCGACGAAACGCGGACGGCCGAGGCTGCCGGTGCCGGCGGTGCGCGGCTTGGGGACGAAGGTCAGTGTCGGGTCCGGCAACGACCGACGCAGCGCGTCGAGATAGGGTTCCGGCACCTGTCTGGTCGTCGGCGGCAGATCGCGAAATTTGTCCCAGAATGCCTTGCGCTCAGTGTTCGACAAGATCACCTCGTTGCGCAACCACTTATAATCGCGCTCGAGAATGACCGCCGAGGGCTTCTGCATGCCACGCCGATAGCCGCCCAGGATGGCATCGGCGATGACACGCGGCGTTGGGCCGGCATTGTCACGCGCCAGGATCGCGCTCGCCGCCAGCCGCACCAGATCGAGCGCGTAGGGCATGGTGGCGGCATCGTCGAAATCGTTGACGCCCCAGACCAGCCGCCCCTCCTCGTCGCGCCAGGTGCCGAAATTCTCCAGATGCGTGTCGCCAATCGCCAGCACTTGCGGAGCATCCGCAAGATCGGGGCAGATATCGAGGATGGTTTCGGCCCAGCGCCAATAGGTGGCGCGCAGGAAGACGAAGCCACCGCTTTTCATCTTCTTGTACTTCCTGGCGAGATCAGCTTCCACCAGATCGGCGCCGAGTTGCGCCCGCATCCAGCTTTCGTAAGCTTTGGTCGATTGCAGGATCGTCGCCATCTAAGCTCCATCTCGAATTCTCCGATGAACATACCGAAAACCGAGCATCATGGAAAAACAATGTCGTAGATGCATCATTTCCCAAGATCGATTTCCATCGGATGACCCTTGTCCAAACGACCTTGCCATGCCAACTTCGCACCTGCGAAGGGGAACAGCATGACCGGGGAAAACAGCGGCGACTATCGGGCGCGCATCAGGACGAGTTTCGAGCGGCAGGCGGCGATGGCGACCATCGGCGCTGAACTGACGCGCGTCGAGCATGGCATGGTCGAGATCGAGCTGCCATTCGACGTCAAGCTGACGCAGCAGCACGGCATCCTGCATGCCGGGATCATCTCGGCGGCACTGGATTCGGCCTGCGGTTTCGCGGCCTATAGCCTCATCGACTCGACAGCCTCGATCCTCACCATCGAATTCAAGGTCAATCTGATGTCGCCGGGGCGCGGAGAGCGCTTTCTATTTCGCGGCGAAGTGACCAAGCCTGGCAATACCATCATCGTCGCCGACGGGCGCGGTTATGCCATCGGCGACGGACCAGCCAAGCTGATTGCCTCGATGACCGGGACGATGATGGTTATCCGGGGCCGGGAGGGAATTACCGGATGACATTCGAACTGAAGCGCGTATCGGGAAAATCGATCCTGTTCGTGATGGCCGCCGAGGCCGAATACGGACCTTTCCTACGATCCCGCTTCGAACCGCTGATCACCGGCGTCGGCCCCGTCGAGGCGGCCGTTGTCCTGACGCGCACGCTGGCCCAACTCCAGGCACAGGACGACCTCCCCGACCTCGTGGTATCGCTGGGCTCGGCCGGCTCCGCCAGACTGGAGCAGACGGAAGTCTATCAAGCGACCTCCGTTTCCTATCGCGACATGGATGCGTCACCGCTCGGTTTCGAAAAAGGCCGCACGCCCTTTCTCGACCTGCCCGCAACCATCGAATTGCCGCTGCGCATTCCCGGCGTTCCGGAGGCGAGCCTTTCGACCGGCGGCAACATCATTTCCGGCGCGGAGGCATATGGCCGGATCGCCGCCGATATGGTGGAGATGGAGACCTATGCCGTGTTGCGCGCCTGCCAGGCCTTTGGCCGGCCGCTGATCGGGCTGCGCGGCATTTCCGACGGCAAGGTCGACCTGCAGCACATTTCCGACTGGACGGAATATCTGCATATCATCGACCGCAAGCTTTCCAATGCCGTCGACGGTCTGTTCACCGCCCTTGAAGACGGCGTATTCTGGTTCTAAAGGACCGGAAGCAGCTAAAAGATAGGACAATCGGGACAATAAATTCGGCTTCGCCGCGATTTGCCCGATTGCCAGCGAAAGCGCTTTTCATTAAAGGCTCGCCATGACCCAGACAGCACAGCCCGATACCGTTCTCATTGTCGATTTTGGCAGCCAGGTGACGCAGCTCATCGCACGGCGCGTGCGCGAAGCGGGCGTCTATTGCGAAATCGTCCCCTTCCAGTCCGCCGAAGCCGGTTTTGAGCGGCTACAGCCGAAGGCCGTGATACTTTCCGGCAGCCCGGCCTCGACCGTGGACGAAGGCTCGCCCAGGGCGCCGCAGATCATTTTCGACAGCGGTGTGCCGGTGTTCGGCATCTGCTACGGCCAGCAAACCATGTGCATGCAGCTCGGCGGCAAGGTCGAAAGTGGCCACCACCGTGAATTCGGCCGCGCCTTCCTCGACGTCAACACCGATTGCGCGCTGTTCGAGGGCCTCTGGTCCTCCGGTTCGCGTCATCAGGTGTGGATGAGCCACGGCGACCGCGTCACTGCGCTGCCCGATGGTTTCGAAGTCGTCGCGACGTCCTCGAACGCACCCTATGCCTTCATCGCCGACGAGAAGCGCAAATACTACGGCGTACAGTTCCATCCGGAAGTTGTGCATACGCCCGATGGCGCCAAGCTGATCGGCAACTTCATTCACAACATCGCAGGGATCAAGGGCGACTGGTCGATGTCGGCCTACCGCGCCAAGGCGGTGCAGGCGATCCGCGACCAGATCGGCGACAAGCGCGTCATCTGCGCGCTCTCCGGCGGCGTTGATTCCTCCGTCGCGGCCCTGCTGATCCACGAAGCGGTCGGCGACCAGCTGACCTGCATCCTCGTCGACCACGGCCTGATGCGCAAGGACGAGGCGGCCAATGTCGTCGCCATGTTCCGCGAGCATTACAATCTGCATCTGCTGCATGTCGACGCTTCCGAGCGCTTCATTGGCGAGCTCGAAGGCGTCAGCGACCCCGAGACAAAGCGCAAGATCATCGGCCGTCTCTTCATCGAGACTTTCGAAGACGAGGCAAAGAAGCTCGGCGGCGCCGATTTCCTCGGCCAGGGCACGCTCTACCCCGATGTCATCGAAAGCGTTTCCTTCACCGGCGGCCCCTCGGTCACCATCAAGTCGCATCACAATGTCGGCGGCCTGCCGGAGCGCATGAAGATGCAGCTCGTCGAGCCGCTGCGCGAACTGTTCAAGGATGAGGTGCGCGCGCTCGGCAAGGAGCTCGGCCTGCCCGACAGCTTCATCGGCCGCCACCCCTTCCCCGGCCCCGGCCTTGCCATCCGCTGCCCCGGCGGCATCACCCGCGAAAAGCTGGAGATCCTGCGCGAAGCCGACGCCATCTATCTCGACGAAATCCGCAAGGCTGGCCTCTACGACGCCATCTGGCAGGCCTTCGCTGTGTTGCTGCCGGTCCAGACCGTCGGCGTCATGGGCGACGGCCGCACCTATGAATTCGTCTGCGCCCTGCGCGCCGTCACTTCCGTCGACGGCATGACCGCCGACTTCTACCACTACGACATGGAATTCCTCGGCCGCGCCGCAACCCGCATCATCAACGAAGTCCGCGGCATCAACCGCGTTGTTTATGACGTGACGTCGAAGCCACCCGGTACGATCGAGTGGGAATGAAGGGGGGTCCCGTGGAGCCTTCAAATATTCGGTCACGCGCTGCTCTAGGAGGTTAGCGCGCGACCAGTTCTCGGCGTCGATTACACGGTCGTGGATCGATTACTGCTCCTTCTTGAACAAATCCTGGAAGATGAGCTGGCCCCAAATGCGGCCGCGTGCGTGCACCAGCGCGCCACCCTCGTTGAACTTTCCCAGCTTGACGGGTGCGAAGCCGAGTTGTTTGGCCAAGGCCGCCACGGGAGCGATCGCGTCCTCGTCGTCGCTCGACAGAAAGACGACCCGGTGCCCACCCTCGACGACCGGATCGGTAGCCAAGGTAGCCGCAATCAAGTGATTGAAACCTTTCACGAGCTTGGCGTCGGTGAACGCCTTCGCGACGAAGGCGGAGGACAGGAGGCCGTCCAGCTCCTCAAGCGGAACTAACGCGTTCGTCGCATCGATGACCGTCTTGCCTTTCCAGCTCGGCAGGGCCTTCGCAACCTCGCGATGCTCCCCGAACGGGACCGCCAAGATGATTGTGTCGGCCTCGAGTGCATCCCGCAGCGACTTGGCGACGACCGTGGGTCCAATCGCCCGAGCCTGCGGCGCCAACGCCTCGGGCGGCCGCCGGCTCGCGACGGCCACCTCGATGTTTTTACGGGCGAAGGCGAGGGCCAGGGCCTGGCCTATCTTCCCGAATCCTACAATCGCATAGCTCATAATACTTCTCCGATCCGTGTTGAGATTGATTCCCCGGCCCTCAACGGCGCCGGGTTATCGGTTTCGTTGTGTGGCGATCCGGCGCGAATTCAGATGGCCGAGAAGCCGCCGTCGACAGACAACTCCACCCCATTCACGAAGCTCGAGTCGTCCGAAGCAAGAAACAGCGCGACCGCCGCAATTTCCTCAGGACGACCCATCTTTCCGCGCGGGATCAGGGATTCGAACATCTGCTTTGCCTCCTCGGTGAGGACTTGATCCTGCATCGGTGTGGCGATCGGCCCCGGGTGCAGCACGTTCACCCGGATATTCCTGCCCTTCAATTCGTTGAGCCACCCGCGTGCGAATGCGTGCAACGTCGCCTTGCTCGCCGCATACACGCTGTAACCCGGAAAACCTTTGATCGAAGCAACCGACCCGGTCATGAAAATCGATCCGCCATCGTTGAACAGCGGCAACGCCTTTTGAACCGTAAACAGCGTGCCGCGCGTATTCAGGCCGAAGGTCGCATCGAAATGCTGCTCGGTAATCTCGCCCAGTGGGACGGCTTCGCCCGTGCCGGCGCTCGCGTACAGGATGTCGATCTTGCCCTTTTCCCGCTTGACCGTATCGAACAGGCGGTCGAGGTCGTCGAGATTGGCCGCGTCGCCGCGCACGCCGGTCACGTTCCGGCCGATCAGCTTGACGGCCTCGTCCAGCGCCTCCTGTCTCCGGCCCGTGATGAAAACATAGGCGCCTTCTTCAACGAACCGCTTGGCGCTGGCCAGCGCCATGCCGCTCGATCCACCCGTGATAACTGCAACCTTACCTTCAAGCTTTCCCATGACTTCTCCTA
Organism: Martinezella rhizogenes; assembly: GCF_000799715.1. Lineage (GTDB taxonomy): Bacteria > Pseudomonadota > Alphaproteobacteria > Rhizobiales > Rhizobiaceae > Rhizobium > Rhizobium rhizogenes_C. The sequence goes on along the minus strand of NZ_JUHG01000014.1, from coordinate 226,944 downwards.
TCAGACTCTGTCTTTGGTCGTTCGGGGACGCCCCCGAGAACCTCAACATAGGTTCGCCGGGGTCAGGCATTGAGTGCGGAAGCGCGCACATCGGTGGTGCAAAATCGATCCGGCTGGACGACTGACGCTAGCCGCGACGATCGGTGTCCGCCGTATGGAATTCGGCCGTGCCCGTCGACATACGCTTTGATGACCGCCCGTATTGCGGTACGATGCGGTAGATTCCGCTCTGGAAGGCGCACCGCGTGGTGCCGGATTGCACCATGATCGACTGGGATGACATTCGCTACTTTCTTGCCGTGGCGCGCGGAGGCTCGGTGCGGGCCGCCGCCAAGGGCCTCGGGGTGTATCATTCGACCGTGCTGCGACGCATCGCACAGCTCGAGGAACGCCTCGGGGCGCAGATGTTCGAAAAGCTGCCTTCGGGCTATCGCCTGACGGCTGCGGGCGAGGAGGTCCTCGAGCTCGCGATCCGGATGGAAGCATCCTCGCATCAGCTGGAGACGCGCATCTTCGGCCGCGACCAGAGCGTGCGTGGGCTTCTGCGCGTGACGCTGCCGCCACCCCTTGCAGCACACCTGCTCATGCCGGACTTCGCCGATTTCGTGCGCCTGCATCCGGGTATCGAGATGGAAATCCTGCCGTCCGGCGAGCTGGCAAATCTGACCAACCGAGAGGCCGACGTGGCCATCCGCGTCGTCTACGACCGCAAAACCCTGCCGCTCAATCTTCACGGCCTGAAGGGACCGGAGCTGTTCGGCGGCTTCTACATGTCCCGCGATCGCCCGGCCGAGTCGCGTGCGGGCAAGCCAAATCGCAGGTTGATAGCTATAAGCGGTCATAGAGTACCGGACTGGACCCGCGAGGGAGAGGTTCACACCACGGGAGCTCCCTTCAGAACCACAGATTTCGCAGCGCAGATCGCTGCCGTACGGCAAGGTATCGGCATCACGGCGCTGCCGTGTTTCGTCGGAGATGCCGATCCCCTATTGGAGAGGGTGCCAGGTACCGAGCTACACCTGTATGGACCGGTCTGGCTTCTCACGCAGGGGGAAACACGCAAGACGAAGCGCGTCCGGCTCTTCACGGAGTTCGTCTCCAGCAGGCTCGCCGCCTACGCGCCGCTTCTCGCGGGACTGTCCATATTGCACGACTAACGCGCGGCATGTCGCCGATGGCGCTGTCTCGAGCGTACCGCTGTATCAACTACGCAGCCCGATGTAGATCTCGCGCCGTTCGTGTCTTAGCGATCGACACCCGCGAGGTGCGGCGCCGGTTCGCAATACTCAATCAGCAATTCGGTGAGGACCCGTATCTTCCGTGCGGGATGCTGACCTGGCGGGCGGATAACATAGGCACCCGCCGGAGGTGGAGGATAACGTGTCATGACCGGCACAAGCGCTCCAGAGGCTACATACTCATGGGTGAGGCAATCGGGGAGATAGGCGATCCCGAGTCCTGCTGTCGCGGCGGCAACTAGAGCTGTGCCGTTGTCGGCCTTGAAGCGCCCCTGCGGGCGAACCGTGATGATCTTGTCGCCATCCATGAGTTGCCAGGCTTCGGTACCCTGCATGAGAGCCTCATGAGCGACGAGTTCCTCCGGCGTCTCGGGCGACCCATGCGCCTTGATGTAGTCCGGGCTCGCGACGAACTTCCCATAGATTGGTCCGACGCGTCTTGCGATCAGGTTGGAGTCCTGAAGATAGCCAACCCGTATCGCACAATCATAACCCTCTGTGATGAGATCGACGAAACGATCACTGTAGCATGTGTGGATTTGGAGCTGGGGGTGGCGGCGAGCCATTTCCGCGAGGATGGGAGCGAAGTGAGTTGAGCCGAAAGAAAGCGGCACGGCAACCCGTAAGCGGCCACGAAGATCACCGGCGGGTAGGATCGTTTCCTTGGCCACGTCGATCTCGGCGCAGACTCTCGCTGCATAATCTCGGAACGTGGCCCCTGCTTCCGTGAGGGCGGCGCCCCGGGTGGTCCGTGCAAGAAGCTGGACACCAAGTTCCGCTTCAAGCCGGAAGAGCCGGCGACTGACGATCGACTTGGAGACGCCGAGCCGGAGCGCAGCGGGCGAAACTCCACCAGCATCAGCAACTTCCACGAACGTCTGTAGCTCTTCGATGTCCATTTGGCGTTCCCCTTTCCGCGACACAGCTTGTCATGGAAGAGTGCTACCGCATCTCGAATAGGAACAGCAATACTGGTTCCAGGCAACGTCGCCCCTGGCGCATGTCTCCCGCAAAACCAATGCCGCTCACAACGGCAGCAAAGGATGTAACAATAATGACCTTTCGTAACGGCCTTGCTTCGCTTCTTCGTCCCGAAGACTCCGTACTCGTTCTTATCGACCACCAACCCTACCAGCTCGCCAATCTGAACAGCCACGACCCACAGGCGGTAGTCAACAATTCGACCGCCCTGGCGAAGGCCGCCAAGGCATTCGGTGTTCCCACCATCTTGACGAGCGTGATCGCCGATCGGGGTGGTCTCCTCTTTCCGCAAATTACCGACGTGTTCCCCGGCCAGGAGGTGATCGACCGGACATTCATCAACACCTGGGAGGATCAGAAGGTCGTGGACGCGGTCAAGGCGACGGGCCGCAAGCAGCTGATCATCGCGGGCCTTTGGACCGAGATATGCGTCGCGATGCCGGTTATCCAGGCTCTCGGCGAAGGCTGGGATGTGACTGTCATCACCGACGCTTCGGGCGGGACTTCGGTCGAGGCCCATGAGGTCGCTATCCAGCGCATGATCGCGGCTGGCGCGAACATGATGACCTGGCTGGCGTTGGCGTCCGAATGGCAGCGAGACTGGGCCCGGACCGAACACGCCGCAGAATTGACGGACGTGCTCAAGCAGCATGTCGCCGGTAGCGGCATCGCGTTCCTGTGGGAGCAGCAGCTGCTCAACACGCCGGTGCCGAGCACCGCAGGCTGATTTAAGCGGGGGATGCAGAGGATCTCGAGCGACCGTCGGGAAAAAACCGGCTGCTTATCGAGCCTCGTCATCCCTCTCTACAAGGCATACTTTTCGAAAAGTCGAAGGGAATGATGAAGTCGGGATAGATTGTCTCGACTTCAGCTGTGTCGGCATGTCCATCCCAGCCTCTCTCCTGAAGGAGAAGGGCTTATTGAATCTCGACAGGTTCTAGGCAGCGACGTGGGCTGGATCCGCCTTGGCAAAATGCGCCATCTGATCCGCATGCGCCTTGAGCAGAAACGTGACCAGCGACTGTCGCTCTGGCATTCCCCAAGAGCGACGACACTTTTTAAAGCAGGCTTTTTCAGTGACCACATCTTGCCAGCTTGAACGGTGACTGTTCCTTTCATCGTCCGGGGCGCCAGTTTGGTGCTCATGACAATAGGTTTGGTTACAAAAATCCGCAAAAATTCCACATTCCTGAAACATTGAGCAAACTATCCGTTTGCGGTCACTGATAGTCTCTCGATCAACTATTGAGCGAGTCATCGTCAGCAAAGGACGACGGCGCTTCTGTGATTGTCCTCGAAACCCAAGAGCCAAACTGCTCATGGCAAGTCGGTCAAAAACCTCTTCGGGTATTTGCGTGAACACGGCTGATTTCCTTCCATATGGCCAAGATTCAACCCTTCTAGATTTTGAAAAAATATGTCTTCAATGATAGCCCTGCCCAATATCCCGATGTTAAGTCGCTCTTTAGCGACATGCGCGTCATCTCCCCAAAGCAACAGGCCGAGCAAATTCGTTTGAATATGCCGACGCCGTTACGCAATCGACGGGAGGAATGCCGATGCTCCACAAAACTCTGCCATTGATCGGGACGATGCAGCTATATTTTGCGGCAAAGTACAAATTGAAAATGCTGAAGGAAGCTCTGGAAGAGGCACGACGGACGCGCGGCGAAACAATCGCAAGCTTCTATGATCCGCGCAAGAACCCGTCCTTTGCCACGCAGATCACACAATTCGTCGAACTCAGAAAACAGATGGACTACCTTCTGATCGAGGCTGAAAAACTCGTCGAAACCCCGGAAACAGCTTTTGATGAGAGCGACATCACGGTATCGGTCAAATCATCGCCTCCAAAAGGCTAATCCAAAGGACTAAACTGTCAATCAGCTGGTATTTTCAAATCTTCGATCGATAAACTTACCCGAAATCTGATCCAATCCAATAGACGTTCGCTTAGCTTCGTATTATTTAGAATGTTGTTTATTAGATTACTTTATCGACGCTCAACGGATAACTCATGACATCTGGGACTTGCTCCGAAAACGGTGGATTGATGGCGATGTTGCCGGCTTTGGCACTGCTGCTTGTCAGTGCCTTCGGTATCGGTGCCATGACCTACGGCAATCCGACGCCCGACGCCCAGATGACTGTCATCGGACCGCCGTGGTGGAAGGAGGACCGGATGGTCTCCCTGGCCGCGACTGCCGGTGGGCGGATAATCGAAAGCGGCGCATTGCCCAATATCATCGTCGTGCGCCGTGCGCCCGAGGGCGAACGCCGCCTTGACGAACCGGAGGACCTTGCCGCCGCGCTCTATGCTGCCGGCGCCTGGCTGGTACTCGACGCGCCGACGCAACGTAGCTGTCTTGGTCTCATCGATAGTGGCAAGGGGGCAATCTGATGAATGAAATCGCTCGTCTGCGCACTGGTTTCGGACGATTTCTTGTTCCGCTGCTCTGGCTTCACGTCCCGCTCGTCGCCGCCATAGCGCTCTATGTCGGCAAACCCATTCTCATGCCGGTTCTGCTGGCCGGGCTGCTTGCGGCCACCACGCATTTGTCCTGGCATTTCAAGGGCAGTGCTCCGGTCACACGCCATCTGAGCTCAGTTGCGATGATGGGCGAGCCGGCGCTACTGGTCTATCTGACATCCGGCCTGAGCTGGCAGATGGACATGCATATGTATTTCTTCGCCACGCTGGCCCTCGTGATCGCCTGGTTCGATGCACGTAGCCTGTTGCTGGCGGCCACCGCCATTGCCCTGCACCATTTGATGCTGAATTTCACCGTACCAGCCGCAGTCTTCGTCAATGACGCGGACATCAACCGGGTGGTGCTGCATGCGGGCATCGTTGTTTTCCAGACCACCGTGCTGGTTTGGCTCAGCAACAAGCTGGTCAACGCCTTCGAGCGCATCGAAAATATGGGCAGTGCCCTCGCCTTGCAAAACGAGACGCTCGAAATCCGCACCCACGAGGCCGAGCAAGCCAACGCGGCCAAGAGCCTCTTCCTGGCCAATATGAGCCACGAGATCCGTACGCCGATGAATGCCATTCTCGGCTTCAGCCATCTTCTCGGTCGAACGGAACTCACAGCACGGCAGCACGATTACATCACCAAGATCCGCGGCGCGAGCGACCGGTTGCTGAGCCTGCTCAGTGACATCCTGGATTTCTCCAAGATTGAGGCCGGCAAGATGGCGTTGGAAAAAACGTCTTTTGCCCCCCGGGCCATGATCGAACGCGCCATGGAAATTTCCACGTTGAAGGCGCAGGAGAAAGGCATCGCCATCCGCTGGCAGGTGGACCCGGCGATCCCAGCCATGTTGCGCGGCGACGAGTTGCGACTGAGCCAGGTGGTGCTAAACCTCGTCAGCAACGCCATAAAGTTCACCAGCAGCGGTGAGGTTACCCTTGAACTCACCTTACGCGAGCGCGTGGATGGCCGTTGCGTGATTGAGGGCGCGGTGCGCGATACCGGTCTCGGCATGTCGTCTGAACAGATTTCGCGACTGTTCGATAGCTTTACCCAGGCTGACAGTTCCACCACGCGACGCTTCGGCGGTACGGGACTGGGGCTTGCCATCAGTCGTCAACTCGTCACTCTCATGGATGGTGACATTTCAGTGGAGAGCAAAGAGGGCCACGGCAGTACTTTCACCTTCACCGTGGTGCTGGAGGAAGGTGAAAGCCACCGGCCCACAGTCGACCGAAAGTCGGACGCGTTCGCCAATCTGCGTGTCTTGGTGGTCGACGACAACGAGGGTTCACGGGAAATTCTTCAAGGCTTTTGCCAGACCTGGTCGATTACCCCGGAACTAGCGGCCTCCGCGCAGGAAGGGCTTGCAGCGATCAACAGCGCCATTGCCGAACACCGCCCCTTCGATCTGGTGCTGCTCGACTGGAAGATGCCGGGCATGAACGGCATGGAAGCAATCAAGGTGCTTCAATCCATCCTGCCAAGTGAAGACTGGCCGCGCATCGTCATGATCTCCGCCTACGGACGGGAGCAGGCGGTCGGTGAAGCCGAAACGCTCGGTATCGATGGCTTCCTGTCCAAGCCGGTCGACGCCTCCTCCCTGTTCGACATGCTGATGTGGATATTCGCCCATACGAACCAAGTGCCGTCCAGGAACGCCAGTGAGCACACGCCGATGATTGCTCCAGCGCTGCGGGGCGCGCGCGTGCTGCTGGTCGAGGACAATGAGATCAATCTCGAATTGGCCCAGATCATCCTGACCGACGGTGGGCTTACAGTCGATACAGCCGAGAACGGCTTGATCGCCGTGCGAAAGGTGCTGGAGGCAGGCAATCGCTATGATGCCGTGCTGATGGATATCCAAATGCCGGAACTTGGTGGCATTGATGCAACGCAAGAGATACGCGCCTGCCTACCGGATGGTTCGCTGCCGATCATCGCCATGACCGCGCATGCTTACGAGGCCGAACGCCAGAACTGCCTGGCGGCGGGCATGAACGACCACATATCCAAACCTGTCGATCCAACACAGCTGCTAACCGTGTTGAGCCGTTGGATCAGACTGCCGTTGGTGACGGCTGAGCAACCACTCGCCAATACAGCGTCCGCGCAAGAAATCGTCATTCCGTCTTTGGGCGGGCTGCCGTCGGCACTGCCGCCCTTTGATCTCGAGGCGGCCCTTGTCAGGGTGAACAGCAGGGAGGCGCTGCTGCGCAAACTGATCGTCGATTTTGGCCGAAAGTTTGCCGATGTCGTGCCCATCTTGCGCCGCCATATGGAGAATGGCGATTTCGAACAGGGTCGTATCCTCGCGCACACGCTGAAAGGCGTCTCCGCAACGCTGGGGCTAGCCGAGGTCGCGACCCGGGCCTCGATCCTGGAGGAGCGACTGGCCCGTCCGGTTCCACCGCCCGAACCCTCTTTGCTGACGTCCTTGGCCGAGGCGCTGCGCCCTGCCTTTGAGGCCATCGCCAGTCTCGGCCTGCCGACAGCGCCAACCGCCACTGCGCGCGTAGATACGGCCGTGGACATTGCTTCAGTCGCGAGCCTGACGATTGAATTGCACAGCCTGATAGAACGCCGCCAACTGCAAGCTCGGCGTGTGTTTGAGGTGCTGGAACAGATGCTCGGCTCCCAAGCGGGTGGAGAAAAATTCGAAATCGTACGTGAGGCAATCTCCAGGCTCGACTACGCCTCGGCCGCCGCCGCGCTGCAGGAATGGTCAGCCATGTTCACGCCGAAGAAAAAGGAAATCTAGAGAAATTCCAGGAAAACTGCGCTGCGGTTTTCTGTCCGGAATTGCGTAAAAACAAAGAGATGGAGCATTTCTGCGCTTCCGTGACGCGTTGAAACATTCTGGTCGTGGCGCTCCCCACTCAGTTTTGGGAGACGACTACGAAACCTGTTCGCCACCGCCGGTGGGGAGGCGCCCGCGACGCCGAGGCCGCCAGGCATGATCGAGTGGGAATAGAGGGCGAAGGGCACTCTCTGGGTGCCTTTCCCGGACGTGCCCAATCGCTCAATTCAGCAAATCAGGCCCATCCGAGGAAGAAGAATGAAGGGCGTGGCGCCCTTATTTCACCCTGATGCTCATACCGCTAATATCGGCGTTGACCTGCAGGCCTACCTGCCTGCCTGTGAGTTCGAGTTGGGCACCCTTGTCATTGGTCATGACGATCATCTGAGCCCCTTTGCCGACCGCGCCGCCGCCGCCCGCTGCGCCGTAAATCCCCGTCACATCCTGGGCGCGGCGAATGTGGCGCACGGTGCCTTGGAAATAGGTCTTGGAGGCCCCGAAGGCGAGGCCGCCCGAGATACCGCCGATCGAGACAGGGTATCGGCGACCATGGAAGGTCAGCGTGCCCTCGCCTCCGGAGCCGCCGACGAAGAAGGCGGCCTTATAAACGGCGAAACGGATCGTACCGCTGTCGGCATGCGCGGCGCTGGCAAAGCTAATTCCCGCGGCGGCGATGACGGCAACCGTGACTGAACGAAATCCGGACGAAATCTTCATGATGAGATACTCCTCAAGAGCGCCGCTTACCCAGCAGGCCGGGCACGACATCAGCGTCGTATCAAGGTTATATATGAACAGTTTCGCGCGTCATTGGTTCCAAAGCAGGATAATAACAAAGCGTTAGAGCACGTCCAAAATAATCGAGCGGGAACGATTCAGGCTCATCCGGGGCATCTGATGTCAGCCACCCTGTCAGCGCTGAGCGGTCACAATCCACGCGCGCGAGTCAAAGAATACGCCCTCCGGGGTCATATGGGTCTCCAGTAGATCGCGCAGCCGCTGCATTGCCTTGTCAGGTGCTTCATCGGTTCGCGCGAGCGCGTCTTTCACAAGATAGAGCTCCATGAGCGCGTCAAACGCCCCATCGACGTCCGGCCCATAGAAGACCGGTTCGCGCACATCGATAAAATCGATCGAAACAAAGCCGGCCCTACTCAGAAGTTTTGTAGCGATGGTCGGATCGCCAAGCGAAAACGGCGTGAGAGCATTCGCAGAAATCGCGGTTCCCGGGGCCAAGGCTCGCCGAATGGCGCCAGACCACTCGTTGCGCTCCTGACCCTGCCACACCATCCATGCAAGACGCGCACCTTGACGCATCGCGCGGGCGACATTGGCAAACGCCGCCGCCGGATCGGCAAAGAACATCACGCCAAACCGGCTGATGCAGAGATCGAAGTGGGCAGTAGGAAATGCGTGGTGCTGGGCATCCCCCTCTTCAAACGCAATATTTCGCAACCCCGCTTCTTCGGAACGTTGCCGCGCAACCTCGAGCATCTCCGCGGACGTATCCACGCCGATCGCGTCGCCTTCCACCGCGACACGCGCGGCCTCACGCGTCGATTGTCCCGCCCCGCAACCGATATCGAGCACGCGGTCACGCACGCCAACGCTGGCGGCGGCGCGCAAATGCCCGTTATGCCGCTTTAATTCCGCGTCATAGAAGTCAGCACGATTCAACATCTCCACCCTCACTTGGTTCTGTCTCGGTCACTTGGTTGATGGGGCAGCTTCAACGATTGTCAATCTCTCCGGGAAACCGATTGCAAAACAAGATCAGTTATGCAATAACAAAACCAGTTGCAAAATGCAATCGGATATTTGCAAGGGGAGGAAGCATCGGATGAATGAACGCATCATCATGGCTGACGGCGTGGAGATTGCCACGCAGGTTTTTGGCAACCCGAGCCACCAGCCCATTCTGCTTGTCATGGGCGCCATGGCCTCGATGCTGTGGTGGCCGGAGGCATTTTGCCGGCAGCTCGCAGCCCAAGGCCGCTATGTCATCCGCTATGACAATCGCGACACCGGCCTTTCAACCTTCTACGAGCCGCGCAGCTCTTCCTATACGATGGACGACATGGCCGAGGATGCAATCCGCGTGCTCGACGCCTACGGCATCGACAGCGCCCATCTGGTCGGCATGTCGCTGGGCGGGATGATCGCGCAGATCGCCACCCTTGCCCATCCAGCGCGGGTAAGAACGCTGACGCTGATCTCCACCACGCCGATCGGCGTTGACACCTCCGCCCTACCGCAGACCAGCGATAGCTATATGGAACATGCGGCAGCGGGCGAGAGCATCGATTGGACCGACAGCGCTCAGGTCATCGACTTCATCGTCAAGGATACGCGGATGATTGCCGGTACGGCGCACCCCCATGACGAGGCAGGTGCCCGCAATCTTGTCGAACGTGACGTCAAGCGCGCTCGAAACTTCGTCAGTGCGACCAATCATTTCATGCTGAAAGGTGGCGATACCTGGAAGAACAAGCTCAGCGAGTTGGCCGCGCCGTTTCTCATCGTCCACGGTACGGCGGACCCGATCTTCCCGATCGAGCATGGGGAATTACTGGCGGAAACCGTCGAAGGCGCGAAATTTCTTCGTCTCGAGGGCGGCGGCCATGAAATTCATCCTGGGGATTGGGACGAAATCATTGCGGCCATCGCTGCTCACGCCGGTACACAGCGTCGATAGAGGCCCCGATCGCGAAAAATTTTCAATACAATGTCGGTTTCCGAAAACCCCGTTCGTCGTTCCGATACCAGGCCGATGAGGCCGATTCAAACAAGGAGACGGACAATGCGTGTGATGGTTCTGGTGAAGGCTACCGACGACAGCGAAAAGGGTTTTAACCCCACGCCTGAGACCATGGAGATGATGGCGGCGATGGGCAGGTTTAACGATGAGCTTCGCAATGCCGGCATCCTGGTTGCCGCCGACGGCCTCAAGCCCTCGTCGCATGGCAAGCGTGTTGCCTTCGATGGTCCCGGCCGCACGGTCATCGACGGACCTTTCGCCGCGACCCGCGATCTGGTCGCCGGTTTCTGGCTCTGGGAGGTCAAGGACATGGACGAGGCGATCGCTTGGGTGAAGCGCTGCCCCAACCCCATGCCGGGACCGAGCGAGATCGAAATCCGGCCGCTATACGAGATGGCCGATTTGCGCCAATAATCTGGCGCCGGAGGTTCATGGAGGTCACCGCTCGCCGTGCTGACGGCGAGACGTTCCGGGTCTCCAAAGCGAAGTCCCGGAACGTTCCAGCTACGTCACACTTTACTTCACGGCAATCACGACCTTGCCCTTGGCGCGACCGGTCTCGACGTAAGCCAGCGCCTCGTTGGTCTTCTCGAACGGGAACACCCGATCGATGACGGGCCGTATGGCCCCTGCCTCGATCAGCGATGCGATCTGCGCGAGTTGTCCGCCATTCGCCGTCATGAAGAGGAAGGAATAGCTGACGTCATGACGTTTCGATTTCCTGCGGATGCTGAAGCTCAGCAAGCGCATGACCTGCTGAAGCAGCCAGCCGAAACCGTTTTCCCTGGCAAATTCCGGATCCGGCGGACCGGAGATCGAGATGAGCTTTCCGCCGGGCTTCAGAACGCGCAGTGATTTTTCCAGCGTGTCCTTGCCGAGACTGTTCAGCACGACGTCATAGCCCTGCAGGACATTTTCGAAATCGTCCTTCTTGTAGTCGACGACGACATCCGCTCCGAGGCTTTTGACGAGATCGACATTGGCGGTGCTCGTGGTCGTCGCCACGGTCGCGCCGAGATGCTTGGCAAGCTGGATGGCGATCACCCCGACGCCGCCCGAGCCGGCATGGATCAGAACCTTCTGCCCCTTCTTCAGCTTTGCCCGCTCGACAAGCGCCTGCCAGGCGGTCAGGGCGACGAGCGGCATCGACGCCGCCTCCTCCATCGTCAGGTTTTTCGGCTTCATCGCGACGTCGGCCTCGTTCATCGCGATGAACTCCGCGAAGGTGCCAATGCGGTCCTTGGCGGGACGCGCATAGACTTCGTCGCCCGGCTTGAAACCACGGACCCTGGACCCGACCCGGACCACGACGCCCGCCGCGTCATTGCCGAGGATCAGCGGAAGGCTGTATGGCAAGATGAGCTTGAACTCGCCGTCCCTGATCTTGGCATCCAGCGGGTTGACGCTGGAAGCATGGATCTGGATCAGGACGTCGTTGTCCAGCAACTGCGGCTCGGGGACTTCGCCAACCCGCAGAGCAGCACCTTTCGCATAGCGATCGATGAGGAATGCCTTCATGGTACTGACTTTCTTTTTCTAAGGTTTCGGCGCCAGCGGCTCAGGCGGGAAGTTTGTTGAATTTCCGAAGATTTTTGTCGACGAATGACTCGGGCAAGAAGCGGCGTATGAAGCGGATCTGGCCAGCCGCCTTTCCAGCGGTATAGCGCCGTTTCGGCACCGTCGCGTTGGCCGCCTTGACCACGATGTCGGCAACAATCTCGGGCGCATCCCCCGTCTCGACGATCTCACGCATCAGCTTCTCAGCATCGACACGAACGGCTTCATATACCGGAAGTTGCTGATCCACGCGAGTAAGATTCTCTTCAAAGGAGGTACGGGTGATACCAGGCTCCACCAGTACGATGCGGATGCCTTGCGTGCGGACCTCATGATCGAGCGATTCCGAATAGCCTTCGATCGCGTGCTTGGTGGACGCATAGAAGGCATTAAAAGGAGCAGGGATGAGCCCGAGAACGGAGCTCATGTTGATGATCCTGCCCTTTCGCTGACGTCTCATGACCGGCAGAACAGCATTCGTCACGCGCACGACACCGAAAACATTCACGTCGAATAGAGCCTTTACCTGTGCAGTGGAGGACTCCTCGGCACCGCCCAGCAGTCCGATCCCGGCATTGTTGACGAGAAGATCGATCCGTCCCGCGCGGCTGATGACATCGTCGACCACGTTCTGCACGGACCTGTCGTCGGTGACGTCGCACACCAGCATGATCACGCCATCCGAGGTGTCGGCCATCGGCTTACGGCTGGTTCCGAATACCCGGTAGCCATTGCGCTGCAGCGCTCGTGCGGTCACCAGCCCAATGCCGGAGGAAGCGCCCGTGACCAGGGCGACGCCGCGTTCTTTATTGCTCATTTGTCTCAGCTTTCATTTTTGTCGTGGAACATTGATGAAAACTAAGTTACTATCATTTCGAAACTAAGTCACTATCAAAAAGATACTAACATGCAGAATCTTTCAAACCAGCCATGTCTGATTGCCCGCAGCCTTGCATTGGTGGGGGATGCATGGAGCATGCTGATCCTGCGGGATGCCCATACCGGGCTCACCCGCTTCGATGAATTCCGCAGGAGCCTCAGCATCGCGCCGACCATCCTGACCAGGCGGCTTGCGGCACTGACCGAGGATGGGCTGCTGGAGAAACGGCGCTATTCGGAGCGCCCACCGCGCGATGAGTACGTACTGACCGAAGCGGGCCTCGACTTCCTGCCGGTCTTGTTCGCGATCGGCGCCTGGGGGCGAAAACACCGCAACGCGGACGGTGTCACCCGGTTCCTCGATGCCGAGACCGGGAACGAGATCGATCCTGTCACCATCGATCGCGCAACCGGCGCTCCAATCGGAACCCGCCCGATCCGCATCGTTATGCCTGAGTGAGCGGCATCAGCCGAGAAGGATCGGTCTCTGGCTAATCAGCCGCCGCCTCGTCCTTCAAATGCATGGCTAAGCCGGTCGCGGCGGCCTCGCCCAGTTCCGGGCGGAGCTGCATGGTCGGGATCAAATAGTCGCCGCCATTCTGTTGCCGATAGGGGATGGGTGGCGTCGTTCCGAGTGTCCGCATCCGCTCACGCAGTCGCTCCGCATTGGCCTCGAAGCCGCTCTCGTCGAGACGATCGACCCGGTAGGCAACGAATGGCGGCAACACATCGTAGCCGGGGTAGTAGAGAATCCCGTGATTGATCGGGAACAGCAAGTCGTCGATTGCTCCATTAACTCCGCGGGGAGCGTAATGCTCCTCCCAGCCGCCGGCGGTGACGATCAGCATGGCGCGCTTGCCCACAAGCGTACCTTCCCCGTAACGGTCGCCCCAGCGCTTGTCGCTGTGTTCGCCGACGCCATAGGCGAAGCCGTAGGCAAAGACCCGCTCGACCCAACCCTTCAGGATGGCCGGCAAGGAGAACCACCAGAGAGGGAATTGCAGGATCAGCGTATCCGCCCAGAGGAGCTTCTCAATCTCGGCTTTGACATCGTCGGTCAGCGTGTCGGCATCAAATGCACTCTTGGACGCCGCGACCGCTATAAGGCGAGCGTCCGGCGCCAAAGAGGGAAAATCATCACGGTCGACTTCTGATTTCCAGCCGTCGGCATAGAGGTCCGACACCCGCACCTCATGGCCCTGGGCTTCCAACTCCTTGATGGCGATGTCGCGCAACGCGCCGTTGAGCGAGCGCGGCTCGGGATGGGCGAAAACAAGCAGAACTTTCATGAGCTGTGATCCTTTACGATGGAAGATGGTCCCACAAGCTAGTCATCGCCGGAATGATCCGCTATATGTCGACAATGTATAATATTATGCCGAAAAATGGATAAATCAGATATCACGCTGGAGCGCATGCGAACCTTCGTCCGCGTGGCGGAGCGCGCCAGCCTGTCCGCGGTGGCGCGCGAGCTCGGAATAGGCCAGTCGACGGTGACGCGGCATCTGCGGGAGCTCGAGGAGGCGGTCGGCGTCCCCCTGCTCTCGAGAACCACCCGGCGCGTCACCATGACGGATGAAGGCAGCCGCTACTATGCCGACAGCATCCAGATCCTGCGCCTTGTCGAACAGGCCGGCGATGAGGCACGCAGCACGCGCGGCGCGCCGGCCGGCACGATCCGGATATCCTGCACGGCCGCCTTCGGTGTCCTGCAAGCCAGCCGGCTGATCTTCGCCTTTCAGGATCGCTATCCCGAGATCGCGGTCGATCTCCGCCTCACCGACGAGCGCGTTGATCTCGTAGAGGAGGGCGTGGACATCGCGTTGCGCCTCGGTCCACTTACCGACAGCACCATGAAGCTGCGAGCGCTTGGCCAGAGCCGGCGCCTGCTGGCCGCCGCACCCGCCTATCTGGCGGCGCGGGGGACACCTGCCATTCCGCAGGACCTGTCCGGTCATGAGGGCATCCGGATGTCGAACATAGCGGGCAGCGATACGCTTGTTCTGGAAGGCCTTGATGGCAAACGCCACCTGGTGCCTTTCGGCGGGCGGTTCCGGGTCGACCACGGACTTGCGGCACGCGAGGCCCTCGTCGCCGGACGTGGCATCGCCCCCACCCATCACTGGCTCGTCGACGATCTCCTGGCGAGCGGCCGGCTCGTGGCGATTCTGCCGGATTATGCACTACCACCGGTTCCGCTCAGCATGCTGATCGTTCCCGAGCGCGCCGCAATTGCCCGGGTCCGGCTATTAGTCGATTTCCTCGCCGAGCAGATTGGCAGGATACCGGGCATCGAACGGTCGCAGCCCGAGCGCTGATGCCCGACCTTCGACCTCCCACCTAAAACCCCAGTGACTGCTGCACGGGTTTCGGCGGCGCGAGCTGGACGCCTTCAAGCTCCAGCATGCGGGCCTTGGCGGTCGAGCCGCCGGGCGCCGAGAAGCCGCCGATCTTGCCGCCGGCGGCAAGCACGCGATGGCAGGGGATGATCAGCGCCACGGGGTTCCGCGCCATGGCCTGACCGACATCGCGGGCGGCTTCCGGTCCCGCGCCGAGCTGCTTTGCCAGCGCGCCATAGGTCGTTGTATTGCCCCATGCGATTTCACGCGCGGCGGCGTAAATCTGGTTGAAGAAGGCATCCTGTTCGCCAAGATCCAGCTTCACGCCGGAAAAATCGATTTCCTCGCCCGCGAAATAGCGCTTCACGGCACCGACCGCGTCAGCCATCTCCGGCGTCGGCGTGCCCGGCCGGGCATCGGACAGACGCCGCAGCAGAAGACGCTCGGTCGAGCCGGCGTCTTTCGTCGGCAGCTGGAAGCGCGTGACGCCGATATCGTTCCAGGCGATCCCGCAGAAGCCGCCCGCGGTTTCGAAGATCAGATAATACTGCTGTGCATCGCTCATGGCGGAATCTCCATGTTTCCACTTGGCCATGAGAATCGTGCTTCGGACGGCCAAGTTCAACCCGATTCTTGCGTGGGAAAGAGCTTAGCCTCGCATTCCACCATTGTCGATTAATTTGTTCTCTATTTGTTCTTGAGCTTGCGACGCGGCGATCGTAGGATATTTGCAATTTACGGAAACAGGACGAGGCAAGGCTCTATGGCTTTGAAGCAATCTCATGAAGAATAGTGGGCAACTTTCGTTCAATCTCGGCCGACCGCGAAACGGGCAATCCGAAACCGGTCCAGCGCATGTGGAGGCTCTTTATTTCGCAGTCCTGCCCGATCCAGGCACCGCTGCGCTGAGCTTCGAGCTCGCAAGCGACTTGCGAACACAATACGGCTTTTCGGCAAAGCCGCGACGCCCGGATCTGTCTCATATCTCGCTTTATAGGATCGGCTCCTATCGCGGCCTGCCAGAAGAAGCGGCGTTTGCGGCGATGCAGGCAGCATCGACCGTCAGGAAACGGTCCTTCCAGGTGGAGTTTGACCGGGCGGTCAGCTTTGGAGGTGGCGACAATCGCCCGCTGGTTCTCTGGAACAGGGAAGGAAATGCGGAGCTGAAGGCACTCCATCGCGAGCTGGATGAAGCCATGCAGCTCACCGGATTTGCCAATGATCATGGAGAAAAATTCGAACCGCACATGACCTTGCTCTACCAGGGCCACCTTATTCCGGAAGTGAGGCTCGAAAGGCCGGTCTCATGGACCGTCCGGGATTTCGTGCTCGTCAACAGCCTGCGGGGCAAGGCCAAACACGAGCATCTTTGCTACTGGCTGCTATCGGACTGAGACGCGCTGCTCTTTGCTGCCGGCCCGATCACCGCAATCGCGTCGTCGACGCTGAAGCTGCAACGACCGTCGACCTCCGCCATGCCGGCCGTTATCATGAGATCGCGGACGCGGTCATGGACACGGGCGAATTGCAGGCGGATGCCGGCGACGCGCATGGCGCCGTCGAATTCCATCAGCGCATCGAGTGCGGTGCTGTCGAGGTCGGAGCTCTCCTCGAGGCTGAGGACGACAGCGCTGATCCCCGCCTCTCCCCGGCTACGGGAGAGGATCTCACCGAATATCGTATCGGCATTGCCGAAAAACAGCGGCTCGCCGGGGCGCCAGATGGCGACGCCGGGTGTTTCCGATGCCTCCTGATGACGGCTGAGGTCAACGAAATTGTGGCTGCTTCCAAGCCGCCCGAGCCGGGCGATATAGGGCGAGGCCAGACGATGCATCATCGCCGCTAGCGACAGCGCGATCGCCAGCAGCATGCCGTTAAGGACGCCGAAAATCAGCACGCCGGCCGTGGCGCCGAGCGCAACGTAGAAATCGCGATGGAGCCGCCTGAGGCGCAGGATCGGGCTGGGATCGAGCGCGTGCGTCAACGCCGCGATCACCACGGCGGCAAGCACCGGCTCCGGCAACCGCGCCACCAGTGGCCCGGCGCAGGCAATCAGGATGGCAAGCCCGATGGCGGCGAAGACTGCCGTACCACGCGTCTTCGATCCCGCCGCTTCGCTGGCAAAACCGGCGGAAAAACCGGCGGCGACCGGCATGCCCTGAACGACGGCGCTGGCGATATTGGCAAAGCCGAGCGCCCCCAGTTCGCGATTGACCGAAAGCGTGTCGCCATAGCGCAGCGCCAAGGCCCGCATCGTCCCCCAGGATTCGGCAAAGAGGATAAGCACAAGCGGCACGGTGAATTGCGCCAGCCGCGAATAGGCCACCCAGCCAGCATCGGGCAGCGACGGCCACTGCGGCAGGACCTCGATCGTCCCGACAAGCTTGACGCCATAACCGGCAAGGTCGAAGACGAAAGAGCTGAGAATGCCAGCCGCCAGCACAAGGAAGGCGCCGGGAATGCCCGGCAGGCGCTTAAGCAGCAGCAGAGCGGCGAGCGCCACGACACCGACCGCGACGCTCACCGGATTCCATTGTGGGATTGCCGCAAACAGGGCCGAGGCATAGCTGAAGATATTGGAGCCCTGCACGGAGGCGCCGACGAGAATCGGCAGCTGATGCAGGATGATGGTGATCGCCAGTCCCAGCGCGAAACCACGCAGCACCGGACGCGAGATGAAGCCGGTGATACCACCAAGGCGCAGCGCCGCGGCGATGACGAAGAGAATGCCTGCAAGGGCGACGGCGACGGTCGCAAGGCCAGCCTTGACCGTGGCGTCTCCCGGCACGATCGCCAGCGTGGCGGCCAGAATGGCGGCGGAGGACGATGTCGGCGAGACGATCGCGAAGCGACTGCGCCCGAAGATCGCGTAGACGAGACAGCCGGCGATACCGGCGAGAATGGCCCGATGCGGCGGCAGGCCGGCAATGCCGGCATAGGCGACAGCCTCCGGCAGCATCAGGCCGGCCACCGATATGCCCGCAATAACATCGGCTTTGTTGATTGCGGGCCAGCCACTGAGCTTCGTCATCGACCACCGATCATGGAACCGTCAATCCGACCATGTGTAGAGATTCGCCAATGGGCTGCAACAGGAAAACAAAAGGCGCGAACCATCGCCCTACCCGGCCGCGTCCGCATCTCGAAGCGGGCAGCTTCTGCCGATCGTTTCGCTGACGAAATCCATTACCGCCCGGATGGCGGGCGAGCGGCGGAGATCAGGGTAGGTCACCAGCCAGAGGTCGCGCGTCGGCGATGGAATGGCCGTTGGCAAACGCGTGAGGGCCGTTTCGCCATCACCCAGGAAAGCGGGAAGCGCCACGACGCCGAGACCAGCGCGTGCGGCTCCCAACTGGCCGAAAATGTCGCCGGCGCGGAAGACGATTGGGCGGCCGGCCAGCAGGCTACGCAGCCAGGTCTGCTGCGTCAGATGCTCCAGCGCCGCGTCATAGCCGATGAAGACCCAACCCTCCTCCGGCGCTGCCGCAATCTCAGGCGTCGCGTAGAGCCCGAACCGCATGACGCCGATGCGCCGCACCAGAAGATCGCTCTCCTCGGGGCGCGTCATCCGCACGGCGATGTCGGCTTCGCCGTGATCCAGCGCCGCGCGCCTCGTCACGCCGGCGATGGTCAGCGTGATGTCTGGATGCTCGGCACGAAAGCCAACTGCCTTCGGGGCAATCAGATGGGAGGCGATGGAGGGCGGCGCGCTGATCTTGACGGCGGCGGAAAGCCCTGCGACGGCGCTTTTCGAATAACGCCTGATCGCCTCGACATTCTCTTCCATGCCGGTCACCAGCTCGGCAATCGCCCGGCCGTCGGCCGTCAGCGGCGAGGTGCGCGGCCGGCGATCGATCAGGCGAAGGTCGAGTGTGCGCTCCAGCGCGGCGATGCGCCGGCCGACGGTGGCATGGTCAACACCAAGCTCGCGTGCCGCCGCCGAGAGCGAGCCGCTCCGCGCCAGAGAGGCAAAATGAAGAAGGTCCTGCCAATCGATCATCTGTGCATTATTGCACAGATATGGTGAGCTCATACCGAATTTATTCAGACGCAGCTTTGTGATCAAAACTGCGTCTGAAAGGAGACTATTTCTATGCCCCTAGCCATTGCCATGAACAGCCCCGGCGGCCCCGAGACGATGCAGCTCGTTGATCTCCCCATCAGCGAACCGGGTCCCGGCCTGGCCCGCATTCGCCAAAGCATTTCCGGCGTCAATTTCGTCGATATCTATATTCGCTCGGGTCTTTACCCACGCCCACCCGGCCAGACCATTCTCGGCTTCGAAGGCGCGGGCATCGTGGACGCGATCGGCTCAGGCGTCGAAGACCTGAAGGTCGGCGATCGCGTCGCCTATGTCGGCCACCCGCTTGGCAGCTATGCCGAGATGCGTACCCTGCCCGCCTCGCGGCTGATAAAGCTGCCCGATGGCGTCAGCGAGCGGCTTGCCGGTAGCACGATGCTGCGCGGGCTCACCGCCCAGATGCTGCTGCACAAAGTCCATCCCGTGCAGCCTGGCGAATGGATCCTGGTGCACGCGGCCGCCGGCGGCGTCGGGCAGATCGTCACCCGCTGGGCCAAGCGGCTCGGCGCGAACGTTATCGCCACCGTCGGCTCGGAAGCCAAGGCGGAGTTTGCCTATGAGGCCGGCGCCGATACCGTTCTGCTGCACACATCCGAGGACTGGGTGGAGGAAACCCGCCGCATCGCCGACCGCCGGGGCGTGCATTTCGCCATAGACGGCATCGGCGGCGCCATGCTGTCGCAGACGCTCGCCACCGTGCGCGCCTTCGGCATGGTCGCCAGCCTCGGACAGCCCGCAGGCCCCATTCCGCCGGTCCAGATCGAGGAGCTTACCGCTCCCCGCGCCATCGCGCTTTCGCGCCCGAGCGTACTGGTCTATGCCAACGATCCCGATCTCTACCGGCAAGGCGCGGAGATCCTCATGACAGAGCTGCAGGCCGGCCTGATCAATCCGATCGGCGCGGAATATACGCTCAAGGATGCGGCCATCGCCCATGCCGATCTGGAGGCCGGGCGGACGACGGCAAGCGTGGTTTTGACGATGTGAAGCGCCGGCAACACAATCACCTAATCCCGTCAATGGCTTTTGCTGCATAGCAGCACTTCCATTGACCGGACCCGCTTTTGCCTGATACCAATTGGCAGTGGCATCGCTGCCATTTCCATCCGGTATGAACCCCGACCCGTCGTGGCAAACAGCATGGACACCGCCTGGCCGGTGCCCGCAGGCGATATCTCGTGAACACTGCCTCTCAGACCATCCAGTCCAATTCGGCGCTGACCCTTATCTCCATCGTCGCGCTGACCTTCTTTGGCTATCTGGCCATCGGCCTGCCGCTTGCCGTGCTGCCGACCCATGTCGATAGCGGCCTCGGCTTCGGCGTCGTCTGGGCCGGCATCGCCATCAGCACGCAATATGTGGCGACCATCGTCAGCCGCGCGCAGGTCGGCCGGTTGTGCGACCAGTATGGGCCACGCAGGTCGGTCTTCCTCGGCTTTTTCGCCTATGGGCTTTGCGGCACCCTGACGCTGGCATCGGCGCTTGTGACGGATATTCCGGCGGCGAGCCTGTCGCTGCTGCTTGCCGGACGCCTGGCGCTCGGTATCGGCGAAAGCCTGGTCAGCACGGCGGCGATCACCTGGGCGATCGGCCTGATGGGTTCGCGCGAAACCGTGCGCATCATCTCGTGGAACGGCATCGCCACCTATGGCGGCATCGCGCTTGCGGCCCCCTTCGGCGCCTGGCTGGAGGGGCAATACGGTTTCTTCGCCATAGGTGCTGTGACAATCGGCCTGGCGATTGCCGGCCTGATGCTGGCGCAGACCCGGCCACCCGTGCCCGGCATCAGGGAAAAGGGCATCGGTACCGGCCAGGTGCTCGGCCGCATCCTGCCTTACGGCGTGGCGCTGGCGCTGGCCTCCAGCGGCTTCGGCGTCGTCATGGCCTTCGTCGCCCTGTTTTTCCATAATCGCGGCTGGGACGGAGCTTCGCTGGCATTGAGCGCCTTTGGTCTCGCCTTCATGGGTATCCGCCTCGGACTGGCGCAAGCCGTCGCCCGTTTCGGCGGCCTGCCGCTGGCGCGTATTTCGCTGGTGCTGGAAATCGTCGGCCTGCTGACGCTTGCCCTCGCTCCCACACCCACGGTTGCGATCATCGGCGCGGCCCTTGCCGGCGCCGGCTTCGCGCCGGTCTTCCCGGCACTCGGCAACGAGGCGATGGCGCGCATTCCACCGCAGAACCGCGGCGTGGCGCTTGGTCTCTACTCGATGTTCCTCGATGTGGCGCTCGGAGGCACCGGCCCGATCGCCGGCGTGCTTGCCGATCACTTCGGCTATACGGCACCCTTCTTCCTCGGTGGCGGCGCCGTCCTGCTCAGCCTTGCGATCTGCTTTTACCTGCGCAAGACCAGCAACGCATAGCGCCGAAGGCTTCGCGAAGCCGGAGCCTTTGATCCTGCCCCCTCATTGTCGCCCGATAATCATTGCGCGAGGCGGCCACGGCTTGGTATGGACCTGCGACAATCACAGCTGGGAGACAGGCGCATGAACATCACCGAAATCGTTCTCGAGGGCGATACCACGGGGGTCTCATGGCGGCTGCCGGTGCTGCATTTCAAAGGCAGCAATCCGGATGCTTCGAAGATCTATATCCAGGCGGCACTGCATGCCGGCGAGCTTCCGGGCACGGCGCTTGTCCATTTCCTTTGCGAGCAGCTGCGGCAGGCCGAAGCGGACGGCGCGCTTCTGAGCGATATCACCGTCGTCCCGCACGCCAATCCGATCGGTGCGGCACAATCGCATTTCGGCGAGATGCAGGGTCGCTTCGACCTGGGCTCTCGCGCCAATTTCAACCGCGATTTCCCGCTGATCTCGTTGCGCGATCGGCATCTGCTGATCGCAAACCTGGAGCGTTATTCCGCCGTCGACCGGCTGAAGCGGCAGCTGATCCACATGGCGCTCGGGGCCGATCTGGTGATCGACCTGCATTGCGACGATGAATCCCTGCAATACGCCTATATCGACGATGCCTTCTGGCCGGAGGCCGCCGATCTGGCGGCGGCACTGGACATGGACGCCGTGCTCCTGTCGGACGGCGAAAGTTCGGCCTTCGAGGAAGCCGTCAGCTTTGCCTGGAAATACGAGGTGCCCGGTGAGAAGAAAACGCAACTGTCAGGCAAGCTGTCGGTCACCGTCGAGCTGCGCGGTACGCGCGATGTCTACCCGGAAATGGCGAAGAAAGATGCCGAAGGGCTCTGGCGCTTCCTTGCCGCCCGTGGCGCGGTCCGGGACGACAGCGTTGCCCTCTCCGCCTTTACGGGGCCGGCTGTGCCGCTCGACAATGTCGAGATGATCCGCGCGCCGCAGGCCGGCACCGTGCTCTTCCATCGCAATATCGGCGAGCGCGTCGAGGAAGGCGATCTGCTGGCGACGATCATCACCGCGCCCGGCATGCCGAACGGGACGATCGACGTTCATGCCCCGCAAGCCGGCCTCATCGTCACCCGCGTCTCCGACCGCCTGGTCCGCCGCCGCGGCGACCTGATGAAGATGGGCTGCGACAGCCCGAGTGCGGCGGCCCGCAAGCCCGGAACGCTGGAAGACTGAGGCGCCTCAGCGGTCGTCGATGACCTTGCACCGCATGGTGAAGGCAATGACGGTCGCCTGGCGGAAAAGCTCGCCGACATTACGGATCGTGTCGAGCGCTGCGGCGAGACGCGGCCGGTCAAGCCATGTCGTCTCTTCGGGGAATGTCCGATTTCCCGTCATGGTCATGCCTCCGATCAGATTGATGCAGGCGATGTTTCCCGAGCATCCTTTGCGGAATAGAGATCTTTCCGCTTGATACGAATATATGTATGCAGCGTGCATACATATGAAATGAATGTCAAGCCAAATGAATCGGGGGCTTCAGCTCATGAAGGTGATCGGACAACGCTCCTGATCGCAGACCCCCTGGTCGCAGACGCGGCAGACCACATCCTGGTCCGCACCGAGATCGACCAAAGTCGGCAGAAGCTTTTCCGCCAACCGGCCCAGCTCTCGCGTCTCTTCCGCATCCAATGTTGCGAATGCGCGATGGATGACAGCGCGGCGGGCGGCGAGGCTCTTATGGAAGAGAGCGCTGCCAGCCTCGGTCAATTGTAGCGACTTGGCACGCTTGTCGCCCTCCACGCCACCGGCTCGCAGCACCAGTTTTTCGATGACGAGCTGATCGACCAGACGCACAGTGGCGGAATGAGAAAGCGCAATCATCCGGCGCAGCGTGTCGATCGTCAGCCCCGGCTCGGTGCCGATCTGGATGATGGCCGCAATGGCGCTGGGACCGAGGCCGGTTTCATCGGCAAAGGCCTTTTCCATCTTGTCGACCAGAGCCAGGCTCAGGGCGCCAAAGATGTTCTCCAGCCGTAATGTCTCTCTATCAACGGTCATGCCAAAGTTCCGGGCCACAAATATGCATGATGCATATTTATAGGGGTTTCGATAGCGACCGCAACGGGACAGCGAGCCGTTGTGCCGCCCTGCGGACTTTCGTCCACCTCCGCTCGCGTGCTAAGCGATAGCCTATAGCAAGAGACGGAACCGATATGACCATCACCATTTACGGCATCAAGAATTGCGACACGATGAAGAAGGCGCGGACCTGGCTCGAGAGCCACGGCATCGCCTATGATTTCCATGATTACAAAGCCGTCGGCATCGACAGGGACCATCTGGAACGCTGGACGGCGGAAGCCGGCTGGGACATCGTGCTCAACCGCGCCGGAACCACTTTCAGGGCTCTGCCCGAGGCAGACCGCGCCGACCTCACCAGGGACAAGGCCGTCGCCCTGATGCTGGCTCAGCCTTCGATGATCAAGCGTCCGGTGCTGGAAGCGGATGGAAAATTGCTGATCGGTTTTAAGCCAGAGATTTATGCGGGTGCGTTCGGCACCGCTGCCTAGAGGCCAGCTCATGTCCAAAACCACCCGCGCCACGCAAGTGCTGACCCAGGCCAAAGTCGCCTTCACGGTTCACGCCTATGATTACGATCCCAATGCCGAGCGGGTCGGCATGCAGGCGGCGGAAGCCTTGGGCGAGGAGCCGCATCGGGTGTTGAAGACGCTGATGGCGGAGGTGGATGGCAAGCCGGTTTGCGTGGTCGTGCCTTCTGATCACGAGGTCAGCATGAAGAAGCTCGCCGCCGCTTTCGGCGGAAAATCGGCTGGCATGATGAAGCCCGCCGATGCCGAGCGGCTGACAGGCTATCATGTCGGCGGCATCAGCCCCTTCGGCCAGAAGAAGATCGTGCCGACTGCGATCGAGGCGCAGGCGATGACGGAAGCCTACGTCTATATCAATGGCGGCCAACGTGGCTTGCAGGTGCGGCTGACCCCACAGGACGCGCTCAAGGTTTTGAAGGCCAATGCCGCGCCGCTGATTGCCTGATCATTCGCTTCAGCAGACAAACCGCCTTCATTTTCGCCGCAAACCGGTCTAAGTCTGAGGACCGTTTTCCGATATCAAGCACGCAGGTTTTACCATGACGTCAGCCTCCAACCATCATCCCGTCGATACCGCCAAACTGGAAAAGCTTGCCGAAGTGGCCGTGAAGGTCGGGTTGCAGCTACAGGCTGGCCAGGATCTGCTGATCACCGCGCCGGTCGCGGCGATGCCGCTGGTGCGGCTGATCACGCGCGAAGCCTATAAGGCCGGCGCAGGGCTCGTCTCCACCTTTTACGCGGACGAAGAAACCACGCTCGCCCGCTACGAATACGGCCATGACGAGAGCTTCGATCGCGCGGCGAGCTGGCTCTATGAAGGCATGGGCAAGGCCTTCGCCAACAATACCGCGCGGCTCGCCATTTCCGGCGACAATCCGATGCTGCTCTCCGGCCAGGACCCGGCCAAGGTAGCCCGCGCCAATCGCGCCAATTCGGCCGCCTATAAGCCGGCGCTGGAGAAGATCTCCAATTTCGACATCAACTGGAACATCGTCTCCTACCCCAACCCCTCCTGGGCCAAGCTGGTCTTCCCGGACGATCCGGAAGCGATTGCCGTCGCCAAGCTTGCCAAGGCGATCTTCTCGGCTTCGCGCGTCGATGTCGAAGATCCGGTCGCCGCCTGGGCCGAGCACAATGCCAACCTGCGCAAGCGGTCGGAGTGGATGAACGGACAGCGCTTCGCCACGCTGCATTTCCAGGGGCCGGGTACCGACCTGAAGGTCGGCCTTGCCGATGGCCATGAGTGGCATGGCGGCGCTTCAACCGCCAAGAACGGTATCACCTGCAATCCGAACATCCCGACGGAAGAGGTCTTCACGACGCCGCATGCGCTGCGCGTCGAAGGCCATGTCTCCTCGACCAAGCCGCTATCGCATCAGGGCACGCTGATCGATAATATCCAGGTTCGCTTCGAAGGCGGCCGCATTGTCGAGGCCAAGGCGACGCGCGGCGAGGAAGTGCTGAACAAGGTGCTCGACACCGACGAAGGCGCACGCCGGCTCGGCGAAGTGGCGCTGGTGCCGCACTCCTCGCCGATCTCGGCCAGCGGCATCCTGTTCTACAACACGCTGTTCGACGAAAACGCCTCCTGCCACATCGCGCTCGGCCAGTGCTATTCGAAATGTTTCGTTGATGGCGCGACGCTCAGCCAGGAACAGATCACCGCCCAGGGCGGCAATTCCAGCCTGATCCACATCGACTGGATGATCGGCTCGAACAAGGTCGACATCGACGGCATCAAGCCGGACGGCTCCATCGTGCCGGTCATGCGCAAGGGCGAGTGGGCGTAAGCAAGGACGGAGCTAGAGGGCGGCAAGAGCCGCCCTGACGCACGCGGACGAGCAGGATATGCTTCAGAACAGACTGCCCTGCTTGGCCGGATCCGTGGGATCAGCCGGTTTCGCGGTTCGCTTCTTTTGCGGCAGCGCACCTGCCGGGGGTGTTGTGGACGATGGAGTGGCTGGACCGTCTCCGGTGACCGCGCCCACCCGGCCGTCGGCAAACTCGATCGAGATTGCCACGCCGGTGGCAAGCGCCGCGGCCAGCGAAACCGGCCGGTCGGCATCGTCACGCACGACGGCGTAGCCACGCTTCAGCACGTTCTTGTAAGACAGCGATTGCAGCACCCGTTCCTGCGCCGCCAATTCTCCACGCGCCCGCACGAGCTGATGGCGGATCGCCGTATCGGTGCGACGGGAGAGATTGCCGAGCAGGTCGCGGGCGCGGCCGGTCTGTGTCTCCAGCCGCGAGGGGAGCGTCGCGAAGACGGCGTCGGCGCGACCAATGCGGGCGCGGGCGCGGTCGATCATCCGCTCGATGGTGCGTTCGGCGCGGGTCATCCGCTCGCTCAACATCTGCCGCCGCTCGACGATGCGGCTCGACAGGACATCGGGTCGCAGATGCGAGGCGGCGCGTTCAAAGGTGCGGCGTTTGTTGAGCGTATTCAGCTCGAGCCCGCGACCCAGGCCGGAAGCTGCCTCATCGAAGCGGCGGCGCGGCAGGGCCAGAAGCTGGTCGAGCGAGGGAAGAGCGCGCAGCAGCGCGCGCACCGTCTGCCGGCGCTGATCCATCTGCCTGCTCACGCCTCCCTGCAGGCGGGCGGCAAAGCTTGCGAGCTGCGCTTCCAGATCGGCCCTGACCGGCACGGCCATTTCAGCAGCCCCGGTCGGTGTCGGCGCGCGGACATCGGCGGCATAGTCGATCAGCGTCCAGTCGGTCTCGTGGCCGACGGCGGAGATCAGCGGGATTTCACTTGCAGCTGCGGCGCGCACCACCGCTTCGTCGTTGAAGCTCCAGAGATCCTCCAGGCTGCCGCCGCCACGGGCGACGATCAACACATCCGGACGTGGCAGCGGGCCGCCGGGCGCAAATTCGTTGAAACCACGGATGGCGTTCGCTACCTCGTCGCCAGACCCCTCCCCTTGCACCTTTACCGGCCAGACCAGCACATGCACGGGGAAACGATCGGAGATGCGGTGCAGGATATCGCGGATGACCGCGCCGGTTGGCGAGGTGACGACACCGATCACCTTGGGCATGAACGGAAGCCGGCGCTTGCGCTCGGCATCGAACAGGCCTGCGGCGCCAAGCTTGCGCTTGCGCTCTTCGAGCAGCGCCATCAGCGCGCCGGCACCGGCGGGTTCCAGCGTTTCGATGACGATCTGGTATTTCGAGGAGCCGGGGAAAGTCGTCACCTTGCCGGTGGCGATGACTTCCATTCCTTCCTCGGGGCGGAATTTCAGCTTGGAAAAACTGCCTTTCCAGATCACTGCATCAATGCGGGCGCGGTCATCCTTCAGCGAAAAATAGGCATGGCCAGAGGAATGCGGCCCGCGATAGCCGGAGATTTCCCCGCGCAGACGCACCTGATCGAAAGCGCTCTCGACGGTGCGCTTGATCGATCCGGACAATTCCGAGACGGAATATTCCGCGAGATTCGACGGCGAATCATTCTCAAAGAAGCTGCTCATGCGGTCCTTTTATCCGAAGTTTCCGGAAATGCGGAGATCGAAAGTTCTACAGCGTCCCTTGGGATATCCGGCAAGACGTAGGGATCCATAGAGCTTCATCAAACGTTAACCCTGTCCACAAAGCCTTTCTTAGCCATCCCCGTGCAATTCTGTGCAAACTGGTTCTTGGTAAAGAGGAGGTGGAGCGATGATATTCGTAACCGCCACGATCATTGGAATTGCCGCCGGCCTGCAGCGCTCGGCGATCGTCTCGATCCTGGGCGCGGCCCTGGTGAGCGTCGCCTTCATGGCAGCCGTCGCCATCTCGATGGTTCCGCCGCCGCTGACGACATTGTTCATCGCGCTTGGCGGCTACAATCTCGGCTTTGTCGGCTATCTCATCACGCTCGACGTGCTGGAGTATCGCCGCCGGGCCTGAGCGGCCCCTTCAATCCAGCGGCTTGAACCGGAAGAACCGCACGTCCGACTTCACCGCCGTTGGGAACGCTTCCAGATAGGCGGGCACCTGGCCCTTACCGAGCTGGGCGTAGAGCCCCTCCGGCTTCAATTCCGAAACCTCCTCTGTCTGCGGATCCCCAGGACAGAAGGCAAGCAGCGTCACATGCGCGCCGCGCAGGAAGGCTTCCGCTTCCTTCGGCTCAGCAAGGCCGATATGCAGCTCGGTCAACATACCATCCGGATCGCGGTGATAGGGACCGGAAAGCGTGCGGTGCTGCGTGAAGCGCAGGAGCGGTGAGCCCATGTTCGACGGCGCGGCGATGACACCGGGGGCGAGACCAGCGATCGGCGCGAATGCCTGTTTCGAATAGCAGTCTTTCGCTTCGTCCGGAACGGCGGCAAAGCTTTTCGTGATCCCATTTTTGACCAGTTCACCGCCAACGGCCCAGACGGCCGGTACGGCGAGCAGCGTGGCGACAATATAGAGCAAGGCCGCGCGGACATTCCTGGTGTTGGCGGCGGAGATGCGGCGAAGCTCAGCCAGCAGGATTGCAAGCGGCGGAATGGCGAGCAGATTGGAAAACTCCGCCCCACGCACCTGCACCAGCGCGATGATCCAGTTGACGGCGACCAGGGCCAAAAGAACCGCGTGCAGCCGGGCATGCTCGCCGCGCAACATGCGGAAAACACAAAGCAGGATCGCCAGCAAGGCGGTAACGTAGAAGGCGCCGAGCGTTTCCGGCTGGTGTTGCGCCAGCGAGAAGATCGACTGTGCCTCGCTCACCTTGCTCAACCAGAGCTGCACCAGCATCGGGTCGAGATCGGCGAGCGGATTGCGCAGGCATTCCGGCGCGATCACCAGGGTCGTTGCGAAGACGGCAGCCCCATTGGCCGCCAGCACCGCCAGGCGCCACGGCCGCGACAGGCGGCTGGCAAACAGCGCCGACAGCAGCAGGCTAGCACCACCGACAGCGATGATGCTGTAGAAGCCGAGAGAGAGGTTGTCGCAGGTCACCGTGGAATAGAGATGCGGCGGCACCAGCGCGAAGAATGCGGCGCTGACGGCGATCGTCAGCGTCAGGGCGAAGGCACGGGCGGCAGGCGCGAAAAGCTCGCCATCCCAGGCCCATAGACCCGCGACCGCCATGCAGGCGACGGCGACGAAGGGCGTCGTCTCCGCGCCGATGCCGAGCGCGACGGCAAGGGCAATGGCGGCAATGGCGAAATTGCGCGGACGGTAGCTCTCGTCGGCCAGCATGGCGACGGAGAGCGCGACGAGGCCGAGTTGCACATTGTCATGATCGATCGAGCCGGGCAGGAAGCGGCGCGACGTCAGCACGAAGAGCGTCGTCAGGATCAGCGAAAAATGCATGCCCTCGATGCCGGCGATCTGGCGACCGGCAAGACCCATGAAGGCCATCAACGGCAGCACCAGCATCAGCGGCCAGACGGTGAGCGCCGCCGCCTCGGCGCTTTCCGGCGCGAGAAACAGCCGGAAAAAGGCAATCAGACTGGCGATCGGCAGGTCGATGAAGCGCGACCAGTGCATCAGTGTGCCGCCAGCAAGGCCGAGGCGGTACTGCATCATGTCAAACCAGCCCTGGCCGCCGAGGAAATCGCGCACTTCGACAAGGCGCATGGCGTCGTCATTGTCGGGACCGACATAGTCGATCGCGTGGCGATTGAAGATCAGCAGCACGATGACGGTAAAGAGAGTGTAGATCAGCGCGACGAGCTTCGGCCGTGACCAGAGCGACGATACTTCCATTTGCGCCGTAACGGCCGCTCCGCGCGTTACTGTCAGCGTCTGCGCCATCTCGATAAAACCCTGTATTCGAAGGACATCCGGGGCGCCACGCTAACCGCTGGCAATCAAGAAAGCGTAAAGCGGGGCGATGCGGCCGCGAATATCACGAGAATGTTCCCCCGGAAGCCGCAACCTGCCATTTTTCGCCCACAGCCCTAGGGTCTTATTAACGCGCAACAGGATAGGTTCTCGTTCTATCTTTTTGCTTTTACGCAATTCCGGACGGAAAACCGCTGCACACTTTTCCTGGAATTGCTCTAGGCCCCAAGTGAAAGTCACGCGTAGGAACTGGCCAGAGACCATGTGGAACGAGAAGCTGAATATCGCCGTCCTTCTGCCCTGCTACAATGAAGCCGCCACGATCGGCGACGTCGTTCGCGGCTTTCGCAAGGCGCTGCCGCAGGCCGACATTTATGTCTACGACAACAATTCCACCGACACCACGGCGCTACACGCCATGCTCGCGGGAGCAACCGTGGTGCGCGAGCGCCGGCAGGGCAAGGGGCATGTGGTGCGCCGCATGTTCGCCGATATCGACGCCGACATCTATCTCATGGCCGATGGCGACGGCACCTATGCGCCTGACGATGCGGAAGAGCTGATCCGCACGCTTCTGACCGAAGGCTCCGACATGGTCGTCGGCACACGCCGTGGCGTCCATGACGACGCGGGCCGCCAGGGCCATGCTTTCGGCAACCGCATCTTCAACTGGCTTTACCGCACGATCTTCGGTCCGGATTTCACCGACATCTTCTCCGGCTACCGCGCCTTCTCCCGCCGCTTCGTCAAGAGCTTCCCGGCCGTATCGGGCGGCTTCGAGATCGAGACGGAAATGTCGGTGCATGCCTCGCGGCTGAAGCTGCCGGTCAGCGAGCTGGAACTCGATTACGGCCGCCGGCCGGAGGGCTCGCATTCCAAACTTTCGACCTTCCGCGACGGTGGCAAGATCCTCTGGATGTTCGCGATGCTGATGAAGGAAACGCGGCCGTTCGTCTTCTTCGGCATTCTGGGCGCTATCTCCATGGAAATGAGCATCGGCTTCATGATCCCGGTCTTCGTCGAATATTTCGAGACTGGCCTGGTCTTGCGCATGCCGACCTGGGTGCTCTCCATGGCGCTGATGATGATTTCCTTCATGCTGTTTACGGCCGGGCTGATCCTCGATTCCGTCGCCCGCGCCCGAGCCGAGCAGCTTCGCATCCACTATATGAGCCTGACCAAGCCGGCAGCCCGCAAGAAACGCGCCGAAGGGACAGTTTCCATGGAAGACCTTGAAAAGCCGGTCAGTCGCAGGAAGAGGGCCAAGGCCGCATGAAGAAGCTGTTTCGCTTCCTGATCGCCGGCAGCGTCGGCTTTGTCGTCGACGCCGGCGTGCTGCTCTTGCTGCTGCGCTTCACTGCGATCGGCCCGTTCGGCGGACGCGCGATCTCCATCCCGAGCGCGCTTCTTGCCACCTGGGTGCTCAATCGCAACTTCACCTTCGGACATTCGAACCGGTCACTGGCCGCCGAGGGCTTTCGTTACGGATCGGTCGGCCTGACCTCGGCGCTGCTGAACTATGCGCTTTATAGCGCCTTGCTCATGTCCGCGCCGACGCTTCGGCCGATCATCGCATTGATCCTGGCATCAGCGGCGGCGACGGCTTTCAGCTTCTTCGGCTATTCGCGCTTCGTCTTCCGCCACCGCCAAAATCCCTAGGAAAGCTGCTCAGACCGGTTCCCAGCCATCCTTTTCGCTGGCGCGATAGATGGCGTCGATGACCTTCTGGTTGAGCTTGGAGCTTTCGAGCGACACGACTTCGGCCTCCTTGCCGAGCGCGGCCGAGGCGAAGGCTTCCGCCTCGCGCCTGTACTGGCGGCTGTCGGGGAAGCGGAAGATCTGCGATTCCGTGTGGCTGCGATTGGTCAGTTCCAGCTCTTCGGCGCCGTAGCGATCGGCGTTGAAGGGCGACTTCACCTCGATGAAACCTTCCGTGCCATGGAAGACCATGATCTGGCGGTTGGCCATCTGCGTCGAGATATAGAAGCTCATGTCGAAGTCGCCGAAATCGGCCTTGACGCTGGAATAGATGTCCGTGCCGAATTCCGGGTCGCGCTCGGTGACCGCCTGGATGCGCAGCGGTTCGCGGCCGGTAACGAAACGGGCTGATATCGTCGGATAGACGCCGATATCGGGCAGGCCGCCGCCGCCGAGCGCCGGGATGTTGCGCATATTGCCGGCATCGCGGTTGAAATAGGTGAAGGCGCCCTGGATATGGCGCAGACGGCCGACGGCGCCGTCGGCCAGAAGCGAGCGCACCTTGCGCCAGACCGGCGCATAGGTGACCATGTAGGCTTCAGTGATGACCACCTTGTTGCGGTCGCGGGCGGCGATTAGGCTGTCGATCTCGTCTGCCTTCAACGCGATCGGCTTTTCGCAGAGCACATGCTTGCCGGCGTCCGCCGCCTTGATCGTCCACTCGACATGCTGCGACGTCGGCAGCGGAATATAGACGGCATCGATCTTATCGGAGGCCAGCATCTCTTCGTAGGAGCCGAAGGCATGTGGCACGGAGAAGCGATCCGCCATCTGCCGGGCGCGGTCGAGATCGCGGCTGGCAACTGCCGTCACCACGCAATTCTCCGCATCCTGAATGGCGGGCACGACCAGATCGCGGCCGATCTTCGCGGTCGACAAGATTCCGAAACGCAACATGATTTTCCTCCTGGAACATGATCCCGAAGCGACGGTCCGCAGGGCGTCAAACGCGACGCGGCTTTCGGCTAGGATCCTCATGACATTATTGGACGGAGCGAAACGAGAGAGCCGTTACCGCTCGGATGAAACCGGGGCAGACCTTATTCGGCCGTTACGGGTGGTGCAACGGCCTGGCGCGGCGCAACACCAAAAACATTCGAAAAGTCTGAAGGCATAAATGGCCGGATTTGTCCTAATTTTGTCCCGCGCTTGGCTTTCATGGCTATCTATTGGCGTTTAATCTCGGTTATCCTTCAAACACAGGAGATACAAAAATGTCCCATACCGACACCGCCCTGCTGGTTATCGATGTCCAGGAATCCTTTCGCCAGCGTCCCTATTGGCAAACGGACGACCTGCCCGCTTTTACCAACCGCCTGCAGGTGCTGATCGACGGGGCGAAGGCGCGCGGCATTCCCGTCGTGCAGATCTTCCATGTCGAAGGCGATGGCGACGAACATTTCAGCCTGAAGAGCGGCTATGTCCGCAAGCTTGAGGAAATCACGCTCAAGGCCGACGCCATCTTCCACAAGCACCGCCATTCCGCGCTCGTCGGCTCCGGCCTCGATGTCTGGCTGGTGGAAAACGGCATCCGCAAGCTGATCGTTTCCGGCATCCGCACCGAGCAATGCTGCGAGACGACGACGCGCCATGCCTCCGATCTCGGCTATGACGTCGATTACGTCACCGAGGCGACACTGACCTTCCCGATGACGCATGCGTCGGGCACGGTTTTCAGCGTCGAGGACATCAAGAAGCGAACAGAGCTGGTTTTGGCCGACCGCTTCGCCCGCATCGCGACGGTCGAAGACGCGCTTGCCTCGACGGCGCTCAGGAGTGCTGCATGAACCAAGGCGACAGACACCTCCATCGTCGCATCATTCCGGTCTATGTCGTCCTGCCGCCCTACACGCTGCTGATGGATGTCGCCGGGCCGATGGAGGTTCTGCGCCGCGCCAATGTCGAACAGGAGGATGTCCTGTTCGACTATCGCTTTATCGCCACTCGGCCGACGCAGACGACATCGGTCGGACTGACGCTTGCCGAACTGTCGCCGCTGCCGGATCGCATTCCCGACGGCGCCTATGTCGTCGTCTCCGGCAGCGTCACGGCGCCACTGGACGCGGATGATGTCGAGCCGGAGCTCTCGACCCTCGCCGCATGGCTGAAGACGGCCATACGCCCCGGCATCACCCTCGTTACCATCTGCTCCGGCGCTGTGCTCGCCGCCCGCGCCGGCCTTCTCGAGGGCCATGCCTGTACGACGCATGCGGCCTGCATCGAAGAAGTCCGGCAATATGCCCCGACCGCGCGGGTTCTAGACAACCGGCTCTATGTCGAGGATCGCGAGCGCTATTCCAGCGCCGGCATTTCCACCGGCACGGACCTGATGCTGCATATCGCCTCGAAACTCACTTCACCGATGACAGCGCTGACGATCGCCCGCCATATGGTCGTCTACATGCGCCGCACCGGCGCCGATCCGCAGCTTTCGCCCTGGCTCAGCGGCCGCAACCATGTCCATCCCGCCATCCATCGCGTGCAGGATGCAATCATGGCGGACCCCGCCTATAATTGGTCGCTATCCGAACTTGCCGGCATCGGCGCAATGAGCGCGCGGCATATTTCCCGGCTGTTTCAGGAACATGCCGGCCTATCGGTGACCGCCTATGTCAATCTGATGCGCGTCACCCTTGCCCGCGACGTGCTCACCAATTCGCGGATGGACATGGAGCGCGTGGCGGAAAAATCCGGCTTCGCCTCGCCGCGGCACATGCGACGCGTCTGGTCGAAATACAACGAATTGCCGCCCAGCCACTACCGGCGATCCGGCGTCGAATAAAGAAATCGTTAGTGGAATTTCGCTGGCCGTGGCGGTAGCCTGCCTTGTCCTTCCCGCTGGCGCCTCTGACGCCGGCTTCCCGCTCAAGTGATTTGGAGATGTATCATGGGCCTGCGCAAGCTTGGACGAACCGATCTTTTGGTCGCCCCCATCGTTTTCGGCGGCAATGTCTTCGGCTGGACGGCCGATGAGAAAACCTCCCATGCCCTGCTCGACGCCTTCTTCGACGCCGGTTTCAACACGATCGACACGGCCGATGTCTATTCGAGCTGGGTTCCAGGCAACAAGGGCGGCGATTCCGAGGAGATCATCGGCAAGTGGCTGAAGCAGGGCCGCGTTGCCCGCGACAAGGCCATCATCATTACCAAGGTCGGCTCGGAGATGGGGCCGGGCAAGAAGGGCCTGAAGGCGGATTATATCGTCCAGGCGGTCGAGGCGTCGCTGAAGCGGTTGCAGACCGACCATATCGACCTCTATCTGTCGCACTGGCCTGACCCGGAAACGCCGCATGAAGAATCGCTTGGCGCCTATGCCAAGCTGAAGGAACAGGGCAAGATCCGCCATGTCGGCTGCTCCAACCTCAATGCCGAGCAGTTGCAGGCATCGCTCGACGCCGCCGCCAAGGCAGGTCTGCCACGCTATGACGTGCTGCAGCCGGAATATAACCTCTACACGCGCGACAGCTTCGAAGGGCCGCTGGCCGATCTCTGCGTCAGGCAAGACATCGGCGTCATCACCTATTTCAGCCTCGCCGCCGGCTTCCTCACCGGCAAATACCGCAGCAAGGCCGATACCGAGGGACGGGCGCGCGAAAACCGGGTGGCGGCCTATCTCGACGACAAGGGCCTGCGCATTCTCGCAGCCCTCGACAAGGTTTCCGCCGAAACCGGCGGCAAGCCGGCCGAAATCGCGCTCGCATGGCTCCTGCGCAAGCGTGGCGTCACCGCCCCGATCGCCAGCGCCACCAGCCTTGGCCAGCTTGACGCGCTGATCAATTCGGCGAAGCTCAAGCTTTCCGACGAGGCCGTGGCCCTGCTCGACAAGGCCGGCGAATAGGCAAGGACGAACCAATGACCGTAGTCGTGCGCGATGCCAGACCTGAAGACGAAACCCGATGGCGCAAGCTCTGGGCCGGATATCTCGCCTTCTACAGGGTCGACCTCGCGCCCGATATCACCGACATGACATGGCGCCGGATATTCGATCCGGCGTCCGCCATGTTCATGCGCGTTGCCGAGGTCGATGGTGAGGTCAAGGGCTTCGCGCTTTGCCTGACGCATGAGAGCACCTGGCTCAGGGAGCCGGAATGCTATCTGGAAGACCTGTTCGTCGACGAAAGCGTGCGAGGCCAGGGTGTCGGCCGGGCACTGCTCGATGATCTCGTTTCGCTTTGCAAGGGGAATGGCTGGGCGCGACTCTATTGGCACACCGAAGAGGACAACGCCACGGCCCGCAAGCTCTATGACAGCTACATCAAGAGCGATGGGCTCATTCGTTACCGCATCAAATTCTAAGCTTTGGCAGCCCTTCGTAGAGAGCCGAATGATCGCCATCCCAGTTCGCCATGCCCCTCTTGGTCAGCATGCCGCGCGGGCTGACATAGCTCTGGATGGTCCGCATCGGCCGCTCATGCCACTGGATGTTGAAGGCCCATAATTTCGGGAAGAAGCAGAGCGAGGCGTAGGGCAGGTGATCGTGGATCCACCATGCCAGCTTTTGCCAATCGCCCTCCTCGCGACAATGATCGATCAGCCACGGCACGACGATACAGACGGCAGCGCCCATGCAGCCGTCCAGATCGCGCATGTCCCAGATGTGATGCGCGGCGGTGTGAGGATTGGTCGAGCAATTCAGCCCATTCCGGTTGCCGAAGGCGTTGACATCAGGTGCACGATAGCCAGAGCGGATATGCAGCCGGCCGAAAGTGGCTTCCAGCGGCTCCAGCAGTTCTTCGCAGAGCCGAGTGCCGCTCTCTATCGCCAGATCGGGATCGTCGGGGATATTGGGAATGCGGTAGAAATCGGCGATCTCCGAATGCAGGAAATCGCGAAAGAAGAAATTCTTCGATAGCCTGGCGCGGCCCAATTCCTCCAAGCCCTTCATCGATCCCGGCTTTTTCATCGTCTGAAATCCTTGTCCTCGGCTCATACGGCCAGTTCAGAGATTTTTACCGCGAACCGCCACCCGATTCCGTCAGCAGCGGATTTTCCCGCTGCTCACCTCATGGCCCGGCATATTTGAAGAAATCGATGAAGGCTCTCAGCGCCGGGCGCATCTGGCGTCGGCTGGGATAATAGATGCAGAAGCCGGAATAGGGCGGACACCAGTCCTCGAGCACACGGATCAGGCGGCCCTCGGCCAGCTCCTGCGCCACCCTTATGTCGAAGAAATAGGAGAGGCCGGCGCCATTCAGCGCCGCCAGAACCGCGAGCCGGTCCTCGATGACGATCAAGGGGCCGTCGACGGCGACGATCAGCTCACGGCCGTCCTTCTCGAACTCCCAGCGATAGATCGAACCATCGGTAAAACGCCGCTTGATGCAGCGGTGATGGACGAGATCGCGAGGGTGCAGCGGCTTCGGATTGTTCTCGAAATAGGCTGGGGAGCCGGCGATGACCGTGCGGATGTCCGGCGACACCTTCACTGCGATCATATCCGCTTCCACGCTCTCCTCCAGCCGGATGCCGGCATCGAAGCCTTCCCTGACGATATCGCTGAAACCATCCTCGTTGGCGATCTCCAGCGTGATGTCGGGATAGGTATTGAGGAAATCGCCGAGCCGCGGCGCCATCAGCAGATCGGAGGCGAAGCGCGGGGCGGTGATGCGCAAATTGCCCGCCGGGCGGCCGCGCATGGCCAGCGTATCCTCCAGCGCGATATCAATTTGCTCCAGAGCCGGCGCCAGTCGCTCCAGCAGCGTCCGGCCCTCCTCGGTCGGCAGGACACTGCGAGTGGTGCGGGCAAGCAGCCGCACGCCAAGGCTTTCTTCCAGGCTGGAGATGGCATGACTGACGGCGGAGGGCGCGATCGACAGTTCCTTGCCGGCGGCACGGAAGCTGCGGTGGGCGGCGACAGCGGCGAGAACCGCCAGTTGAGAAAGCTGGGTTCTGTTCATTGATCTAAATAATAGAACAGCCCGTTATAATTTGCACGGATTTTCATTCATTATCGAGAAGCCTACCTTCCTCTCGTCAACACGAACGGCCAGCCTGGTCGGTCCCGATCGCAACAAAGCCCAAGAGGAATATGACAATGAAAACCCGCAAGCTTGGCAAGGATCTCACCGTTTCCGCCGTTGGCCTCGGCTGCATGGGCATGAGCTTCGCTTATGGTGCTTCCGACGAGAATGAATCGGTGAAGACGCTGCATCATGCCGTCGATCTCGGCGTCACCTTCTTCGATACCGCCGAGACCTACGGTCCCTTCCACAATGAGGTCCTGCTGGGACAGGCACTGAAATCCGTCCGCGACCGTGTCGTCATCGCCACCAAATTTGGCTTCAAGCTCGATCCGACCAAGTCTGGCCTGGCATCGATGATCGGCGTCGACAGCCGGCCGAAACATGTGAAGGAGGTGGCCGAGGCCTCGCTGAAACGGCTCGGCACTGACGTTATCGACCTGTTCTACCAGCACCGCGTCGATCCGAACGTCCCGATCGAGGACACGGTCGGCGCCATGACAGACCTGGTGAAAGAGGGCAAGGTGCGCGCGCTCGGCCTTTCCGAAGCCGGCGCCGCCACCATCCGCCGCGCCCATGCGGTCCACCCGATCGCCGCCGTGCAGAGCGAATATTCACTCTGGAGCCGCGACCCGGAAGAAGAGGTGCTCGCCGTCTGCCGCGAACTCGGCATCGGCTTCGTGCCCTATAGCCCGCTTGGCCGTGGCTTCCTGACCGGTGCGATCGGCAAGGTGGACGATCTCTCAGCAGACGATTTCCGCCGCAACCTGCCGCGTTTCCAGGGCGAGAACTTCGACGCCAACGCCGCCCTCGTCGCCAAGCTCGAATCCCTCGCCAAGGACAAGGGCGTGACGGCAGCACAGCTGGCGCTCGTCTGGGTCCTGCATCAGGGCGACGACATCGTGCCAATCCCCGGCGCCCGCAAGCTGCACCATCTCGAACAGAACGCGGCCGCCGCCGATATCACGCTTTCGGCTGGCGAAGTTGAGGCGCTGAGCGATATCATGCCGCTCGAACAGATAGCCGGCAAACGATACACCGAGGCCTCGCTGGCGATGACGAATATCTGAGCCTTTGTCGAGGAATCGATAGGCGCAACAAAGGCATCGGCTTGCAGGCTGGTGTCTTTTTCTTTTTCGCTTCATCGACGGCCGTACGAGGCAAGCGGTTAGGATCGGAATGTTGGAAAGTACGATCTAAACAGCGATTTCGCCGCCCTCAAGATTCCCACCAAACAGATCGTCATAGTCGTAAATCGCGCATTCACTTCTCGACTCTCGATTGACAATCCACCCCGAAATTTTATGGTGCGGCCAATCAAAACGGGCAGCGTTGGGAGGACTTATGTCTATGCGCGCGTTTATCGGGCTTTCCGCTTTTCTTCTCGCCACTTTCACCACCTTGATGCCGGCGGGGGCTGCCGACACCAAGCGGCAAGTGGTCACCACGCAGGATGGCGACTACTACGGTTTCGACCTGCGCACCGAGCAGAACGTGACGCTCGACCAATGCTCGGCGTCTTGCGTCGGCGATAAATCCTGCAAGGCCTTCACCTATAATCCAAAGGTGAAGTGGTGCTTCCTGAAGTCCGATTTCAACCAGCTCAATACAGTGGCAGGCGCCATCGCCGGCAAGGTCGTCGAGACGGCCGCCGCTAACGAGCCGGATATCGGCGCGGCACCCGCGCTTCCCTTCCTCTCCGACGATTTCGTCCAGAGCGCGAGCGATGCGAAAGGCCGGCTGACGCTCGCCGCCAACCTGAAGGGACAGGGCGTCGAGAGCTTGATCGCGCTCGGCCGCATCGAGATCACCTCCGGCAATGTCAACAATGCGTTGAACGCTTTCCAGGGGGCATTGTCGCTGTCGCCAGACAATGGCGACCTCTGGGTCGAGATGGCGCGTGCCGCCAATACGACGACCAACGACACGTCGCTCGCCACACAGGCTGCCTACGCCGCCATCAATGGCTATCAGCTCTCCCGCACGACCTCGAGCCGCGCCGATGCGCTCGCCGTCATGGCCGAGTCGCTAAAAAATGCGCAGAACTATCGCCAGGCGCTCAGCGCTTACAAGGCGAGCCTCGCGCTCACGAGTTCCGCCGCAGTCCAGGCCGCCTATGACGATCTGCGCGCCCGCCAGGGTTTCCGCGTTTCCGGCAACACGCTGGATAACGACAATGCCTCGCCCCGCGCCTGCGTGCAGTTCTCAGAAAAGCTGGTGAAGAGCGGCGTCGACTACACACCTTTCGTCACCGTCAATGGTGCCGCGCCCAAGGGCGTCGACGCCAAGGACAATCAGATTTGCGTCGAGGGCCTCGAATTCGGCCAGCGCTACAGGATTTCACTGCGCCCCGGCCTGCCCTCCTCCGTCGATGAGGATCTTGCCACGCAGGTCAATGTCGACGTCTACGTCAAGGATCGCTCGGCTTCGATCCGCTTCACCGGCGACAATTTCGTGCTGCCGTCGACCGCACGTCGCGGCATACCGATCGTTTCGGTCAACACCACCACCGCCAATCTGAAGCTCTACCGCATCGGCGACCGCAACATCGCGCAACTGCTGAACAATTCTCAATTCCTGACGCAGATGAGCGGCTATGGCGCCCAGACCATCCAGGACACCAGCGGCGAACTGGTCTGGCAGGGTTCTATCGAGATCCAGCAGAACCTCAACAAGGATGTCGTCACCAGCTTCCCGGTCGACGAAGCCCTGCCGCAGCGTAAGCCCGGCGTCTACGTGCTCACCGCCGTCGCACCGAACGGCAGCGGCCAGGAGTGGGATTCGCAGGCGACGCAATGGTTCGTGGTTTCCGATATCGGCATCACCACCTATGCCGGCACGGACGGGCTGAACGTCTTCACCCGCTCGCTCGGCAGCGCCAAGCCGACCGTCGGCGTCGAGCTGCAGCTGCT
Source organism: Martinezella rhizogenes (assembly GCF_000799715.1). Lineage (GTDB taxonomy): Bacteria > Pseudomonadota > Alphaproteobacteria > Rhizobiales > Rhizobiaceae > Rhizobium > Rhizobium rhizogenes_C. The sequence continues at coordinate 186,532 of NZ_JUHG01000014.1, read as the reverse complement.
TGCCAAGAACAACGAAATCCTCGGCACCGCCAAGACCGATGCGAATGGCCGCGCCATCTTCAGCGCCGGCCTGATGCGCGGCACCGCGGGCATGACGCCGGCCGTCATTGCCGCCCAGAACGGCGATCAGGACTACGTCTTTCTCGACATGACCCGCGCCGGCTTCGATCTTTCCGACCGCGGCGTCGCGGGCCGCACGGCACCGGGCGCGATCGACCTCACCGCCTGGACGGAACGCGGCATCTACCGCGTCGGCGAGACGGTGCATGCCTCAGCACTTGCGCGTGACATCAGCTCCGTGGCGGTAGAGAACCTGCCACTCACCTTCGTCTTCCTGCGCCCCGACGGTGTCGAGGATCGCCGCGTTGTCACCGACGGCGGCAAGCTCGGCGGCTATAATGTCGACCTGCCACTGCAACAGACGGCGATGCGCGGCAGCTGGACGATGAATATCTATACCGATCCGAAGGGTTCCTCGATCGGCTCGCAGACCTTCCTGGTCGACGACTTCGTGCCGGATCGCACCGAATTCGACATGAAGAGCGATGCCAAGGCGATCGAAGTCGGCAAGCCGACTCCGATCAATATCGAAGGACGCTATCTCTATGGCGCACCGGCCGCCGGCCTCAGCCTTGAAGGCGACGTAACGCTGAAGCCGACGCGCCAAAGCGACGACTACAAGGGCTATCAGTTCGGCCTTGCCGATGAGGGTGCTGGGCAGAATGCCAGCGACGACAGCGATAGCGACAGCAGCGACAACAAGGCCGAAAGCACCCAGCTGCCGCTCGATGACTTGCAGGCGCTGGATGAGGACGGCAAGACGACCTTCGACGTCACTGTCAACGACACGCCCTCGACCACGCAATTGCTCAACGCCGACATCACCGTGCGGATGCAGGAAGCCGGCGGCCGAGCCGTCGAGCGCTCGCTGACCCTGCCGGTCAGGGCGGACGGGCCGCGCATCGGCATCAAGCCGGAATTCGACGGCGATCTCGGCGAGAACTCCCTCGGCGTCTTCCATGTCATCGCAATCGACCAGAACGGCCAGAAGCAGGCCATGCAGGGCCTGACCTGGAGGCTCCTCAGCGTCGAGCGCGACTATCAATGGTATCGCGACGGCAATAGCTGGAAATACGAGCCCATCACCTCGACCAAGCAGGTCGCCACCGGCACAGTCAACGCCACCACCGACGGCGCGGAAATCTCCGTGCCGGTCACCTGGGGCCGCTACCGGCTGGAAGTGGACACGGCCGATACGAACGGCCCGGAATCCAGCGTCGAATTCAATGCCGGCTGGTACGTCGCCTCGACCTCGACCGAAACGCCGGATGCACTGGAAGTCTCGCTCGACAAGAGCAGCTATCATATTGGCGACACGGCAAAGCTCAAGGTGACCTCGCGCTATGCCGGCCAGTTGATGGTGACGGCGGGTTCCGAAACGCTGATTTCGGTCGCCAATGCCGATATCGGCGCTACCGGCGGCGAAGTCGATATTCCCGTCACCGCCGATTGGGGTGCCGGCACCTATCTGACCGCCACCCTCTTTCGTCCCGGCGAAGCGCAGGAAAGCCGCATGCCGATGCGCGCCATCGGTATCAAATGGGCGGCAGTCGATCCCGGCGAACGCAAGCTGCAGGTCAAGCTCGATGCGCCGCCAAAAGTCCTGCCGCGCCAGCCTCTGAGCGTTGCCGTGCAGGTGACGGGAGCCGGCGCCAACGAGGATGCCTATGTGACGCTTGCCGCCGTCGATGTCGGCATTCTCAACCTGACGCGCTACGAGCCACCGGCACCGGACGAGTGGTATTATGGCCAGCGCCAGCTCGGACTTGAAATCCGCGACATCTACGGTCGTCTGATCGATGGCTCGCTCGGTGCGACCGGCAAGCTGCGCACCGGCGGCGACGGCGGACAGGCCGGCCTGGGGGCGAGCCCGCCGACACAAAAGCTGGTCGCCTTCTTCTCCGGCCCGGTCAAACTCGATGCCGACGGCAAGGCCAATGTCAGCTTCGACATTCCGCAGTTCAACGGCACGGCGCGCCTGATGGCGGTTGCCTGGTCGAAGGCAGGCGTCGGGCATGCAACGCAGGACGTCATCATCCGCGATCCGGTTGTCGTTACCGCCAGCCTGCCGAGGTTCCTCGCTCCGGGGGACAAGGCCAATCTGCGGCTCGACATCGCCAATACCGATGCACCCGCCGGCGACTACAAACTGGCGGTTACCGGCAACGCGGCCGTCACCGTCGACGCCAGCGCCACCCAGCAGACGATCAATCTGCAGCCGGGCGGCAAATACGACATCACCCTGCCCTTGACCGGCGGACAGCCGGGGGCCGGCACGGTTTCGATCAACCTGTCCGGCGCGTCCGGACTGTCGCTCGATCAATCGCTCGATCTACCCGTTCGCCCGGCGCAATTGCCGGTGACCGAACGGCGGCTCGTCTCGCTGGCTCCCGGAAAGAGCCTGACCGTCAATGCCGACCTGCTCGCCGACAGCGTGCTGCCCGGCGCTTCGGTCAGCGTCAATGTCAGCCGCTCCGGCGCCTTCGATGTGCCGGCCTTGCTGATGAGCCTCAGCCACTATCCCTATGGCTGCGCCGAGCAGACGGCCAGCAGCGCGATGCCGCTGCTCTATTTCAGTGATCTGGCCATCAAGAACGGCCTTGCCGACGACAAGGAAATTCGCCAGCGCGTTCAGGACGCGATTTACCGCGAAATGTCCTACCAGTCCTCCACCGGCAGCTTCGGCCTCTGGGGTCCGGGTTCCGGCGATCTCTGGCTCGACGCTTATGTCACGGACTTCCTAACGCGTGCCCGCGAGCAGAAATACACCGTGCCGGATCAGGCCATGGCGCAGGCATTGGAAAACCTGCAGAACGCGCTGAGCGCCAACACCAACGTCAAGGATAACGGCAACGAGATCGCCTATGCGCTCTATGTGCTTGCCCGCAACAAGAAGGCTTCGATCAGCGATCTACGCTACTACGCCGATACGATGCTGAACGACTTCCCGACCCCGTTGTCCAAGGCGCATCTGGCGGCGGCCCTTGCGCTCTACGGCGATGCCCAGCGTTCGCGCAACATCTTCGTGGACTCGCTGCAGATGTCGCAGCAAGGGCTCGTAACCAAGGTCAGCTTCGCCCGCTCTGATTACGGCTCGTCGCTGCGTGATGGTGCTGCCGTGCTGGCGCTCGCGGCCGAAAGCCGCCCGGTGCCTCCGATCGTTCCGGAGCTGTCGACCGTCGTTGCCAACGAATGGCAGAACAAGCGCTATACCAGCACCCAGGAACAGACCTGGATGCTGCTTGCCGCCCGCGCGCTGCAGAATGGCGATGATGGCTTGACGCTCGATGTCAACGGCGCGACCCATACCGGCACCTACATGGCGCAGATGAGCGGCGACGCCCTGATCGGCCATCCGCTGACCGTCACCAACACCACCCGCCAGCCTTTGGCCGCCGCCGTGACCACGGTCGCAGCCCCGGTTTCGCCACTGCCGGCCGGCGGCAACGGCTTCACCATCGAGCGCAAATATTACACGCTCGATGGCGAGGAGGCGAATATTACGGAGGCACAGCAGAACGAGCGCTATGTCGTGGTGCTGCATGTTACCGGGGCCAACAGCTGGCAGTCGCGCATATTGGTGACTGATCTCCTGCCCGCCGGTTTCGAGATCGACAATCCGAGCATCGTCAACAGCGCGCAGCTATCGAACTTCGATTGGCTGAGCGAGGTGCAGCCGGCCCATGTCGAGTTCCGCAACGACCGTTTCGTTGCCGCCTTCGATGAATCCTGGGGCAGCCGCGATCTGAGCCTTGCCTATGTGGTGCGCGCCGTTACCCCCGGCACCTACGACCATCCGGCCGCGAGCGTCGAGGACATGTATCGTCCGCAATTCTCGGCTCGCACGGCGATGGGCCGCATGGAGGTGCAGGCGGCACAGCAATAAGAAGAGGTCATGAAGGCGCGGTGGAAAATTGCGATCGGTCTTGGCGCAGCTACCCTCTCGGTGGCGGCGCTGACCTTTGGCCTTGTCGCCGCCGACCGCGCCTTTCCGCCGCCGCTGGACAGAGCCGGTGTCGTCTCGTCCGAGGTGCTGGATGCCAATGGCGAGTTGCTGCGCGCTTTCGCCACGCCGGAGGGGCGCTGGCGGCTGAAGACGGATGTCGGTGACGTCGATCCGCAATTCCTGCGCATGCTGGTTGCCTATGAGGACCGGCGCTTCTACGACCATCACGGCGTCGATCCGATGGCGTTCGGCCGCGCCTTCCTCCAGCTCGTCACCCACGGCCGCATCGTCTCCGGTGGCTCGACGCTCTCCATGCAGGTGGCGCGCCTGATCGAGCCGCGCAGCGAGCGATCGGTGACGGCCAAGCTACTGCAGATCGCCCGCGCCATCCAGATCGAGCGGCGGCTCAGCAAAGAACAGATTCTTGACCTCTACCTAACGCATGCCCCCTATGGCGGTAATCTGGAGGGCGTGCGGGCCGCGAGCCTTGCCTATTTTGGCAAGGAGCCCCGACAGCTGAGCATCGCGCAGGCGGCCCTGCTGGTCGCCCTGCCGCAACTGCCGGAAAAGCGCCGACCCGACCGCAACCTCGCTAGCGCCGAAGCCGCGCGCAAGCGTGTGCTCGCCCGCGCGGCGGTGGCCGACGTCGTCGGCGACGGCGAGGCGGAGCGGGCAGCCCTCGTTCCGGTTCCGGCCAGGCGGCGGCAATTGCCAGCCTATGCAGCGCATCTGGCTGAGACCGCGCTGCGCAAGCAGCCTGATATCATCCAGCATCACACGACGCTGCGCCGGGATGTTCAGCAGGGTCTGGAAGCCGTCGCCGACGAGGCCTCCCGGCGGCTTGGGCCGAAGGTGTCGGTCGCCATGGTCATGGCTGATGTCAAGACCGGCGAGATCGTGGGCGAGGTGGGCTCGGCCAATTACTTCGATTCCAGCCGCTCCGGCTGGATCGACATGACCCGCGTATTGCGCTCTCCCGGCTCGACGCTGAAACCCTTTATCTACAGTCTCGCTTTCGAAGAAGGGTATGTCGCCCAGGAAACCATCATTGAGGATCGGCCCGCCGACTTCTATGGCTATCGTCCGCGCAATTTCGACATGACCTATCAGGGTGATGTCAGCGTGCGCGAGGCGCTGCAACTGTCGCTCAACGTGCCCGCCATCCGCCTGCTCAACGCTGTCGGGCCAACGCGGCTGCTGGTGCGCTTCCGTCGCGCCGAGGTGAAGCCGGTGCTGCCGCCGAACGAGGCTCCGGGCCTTGCCATCGGCCTTGGCGGCGTCGGCATCACGCTCAAGGATCTGGTGCAGCTCTATGCCGGCCTTGCCAATCGCGGCAAGCCGATGCGGATCGGCGACGGCATTCAGGATCAGCCGGGGCCGATCGAGGACCAGCCGTTGATGGAGCCGGTGGCGGCCTGGAACATCACCGACATTCTCTCCGACATCATTGCACCGCGCGGCAGCAAGCAGCTCGGCATCGCCTACAAGACCGGCACCAGCTACGGCAATCGTGATGCCTGGTCGATCGGTTATGATGGCGCGCATGTGCTCGGCGTCTGGGTCGGCCGGCCCGACAACGGAGCCGTACCGGGACTGGCGGGCTATGTTTCTGCGGCACCCATCCTGTTCGAGGCCTTCGCCAAATCAGGTGTGGCTATCACGCCCTTCCCCTCACCCCCGATGGGCGCGGTGCGTATTTCCGCGACCCAACTGCCGATCAGTCAGCGGCGCTTTTCCGTCACCGCGGCCGGCCTGCTGTCGGCTTCGACCCGCGAGCCGGCGCCACAGATCGTCTATCCGCCGGAGGGAGCGCGCGTCGATCTCGGCGCCAATGGCGGTGCCAGCTCGATCATGCCGTTGGCGCTGAAGCTGCAGGGCGGCCGCGCGCCGTTCCGCTGGCTCGCCAACGGCAAGCCGCTGCCCGATCTCTCCCGCCGCCGCACCAATCAATGGGTGCCCGACGGCGCCGGCTATTCGACGCTGACCGTCATCGACGCCGCCGGCCGCGCCGCGAGTGTCAGGGTCTTCGTGGAATAAAAAGACGCGGACTGAGCAAGATCGTGCTGCCGCTTTTTTGCCAGCCCAGCCCGTTCGTGTTACTTTACCGGATACTCAAACGAGGAATGACGAGATGTCGGAAGAGCAGGCAATCCGCGCGGTTGTTCACCTCTATGTCGATGGCATGGCATTCGCGAATGAGCCGGCGCTGCGCAAGGCGCTGCATCCACGCGCGGCGATCATCGGCAACTATCAGGGCGCGGTGGAGTGGATGACCCGCGACGAATTCATCGCAGCCATTGTCGAGGAGGGCAGCGCGCCGCCCGACACAATACCGCTGATGGAGATCGAGCTGATCGACATCGAGGGAGACGCGGCAAGCGTCAAGGTCGTCGACGAGTTCGCCGGGATGCGGTTTTCGGATTATCTATCACTGCTGAAGATCGACGGGCGCTGGAGCGTGGTGAATAAGGTTTATCATTTGCATCGATGAGTGGGCATAGCCGATATCTCAAGGATACACCGTCTATGCCGAGCCTCTGATGCCCCCCTCTGTCACTTCGTGACATCTCCCCCACAAGGGGGGAGATCGTTGGGAGTTTGCCGCTCGTCCCTTGCAAGACGATAGACTGCAATTTCAGCAGACTCGATGTCTGCTTGAGGCAGAAGTGTGCTGCGAGTTACCAATCTCCCCCCTTGTGGGGGAGATGTCACGAAAGTGACAGAGGGGGGTGCCGCACCCTCCGCGAACTCAACAATCACGGATAGGGCGTCTTACCCCCGCAAAACCCCACCCGTCGTCTTCGTCACATTGGCGACTATCTTCTGCGTCAGCGCTTCGAAATCCTCATCGGTCAGCGTGCGCTCGGCCGGCTGGATCTGCACCTCGATGGCGATCGACTTCTTATCCTCGCCGAGCGATGCGCCCTCGAAAATATCGAAGACGTTGACGCCGGTGATCAGCTTGCGGTCGGCGCCGGTGGCGGCGCGGATAATGGCGCCGGCTTCCACCGACTTGTCGACCACGAAGGCGAAGTCGCGCTTGACGGCCTGGAAGGGCGAAAGCTCCAACGCGGGCTTGGTGCGCGTCGCCTTCTTCTTTGGTTCCGGCATGGCGTCGATATAGACTTCGAAGCCGGCCAGCGCGCCGGTGACGTCGAGGGCTTCCAGCGTCTTCGGATGGAATTCGCCGAAATAGCCGAGCACGACCTTCGGACCCATCTTGATCGTGCCGGAGCGGCCCGGATGATACCAGGCGGGACCGCCCTGCTCGATCTGGATGTTGCCCATTGGAAGACCACAGGCTTCGAGCACCGCCAGCGCATCGGCCTTAGCGTCGAAGACATCGACCGGCTTGCCGCCGCCCTTGGCGGCGTTCGACCACATGCGGCCGGCACCGGCGAGCGTCGCCGTGCCGCGACGGATGCCGCCGGCAACGCGGCGCTGGCCTTCCGGCCGGTCGTTCTCATAAGTGCCGGAGACTTCGAAGATCGCGACGTCGCCATAGCCCTTGTCGGCATTGCGCTGGGCGGCCGAGAGCAGGCCCGGCAGCAGCGACGGGCGCATGTCGGACATGTCGGCGGCGATCGGGTTCGCAAGCTTCAGCGCCGAGGTGCCGCCGCCGAAGAGCTTGGCCTGATCTTCCGAGATGAACGACCAGGTGACGGCTTCCAGCATGCCGCGCGAGGCAAGCGCGCGCTTGGCGGTACGGGTACGGATCTGCAATGTCGTCAGGATCTTGCCGTTGACGGCGCCGTGGCTGCTAAGCGGCTGCGGCTTGATATTGTCGACGCCATGGATACGCATGATCTCTTCGACCAGATCGGCCTTGCCGTCGACATCGGAGCGCCAGGGCGGAACGGCGACGGAGACGCGCTCGCCGGAGCCGGAAACCGAGAAGCCAAGCTTCGTCAGGATCGACCTGCCCTCTTCCGTCGAGACATCAAGGCCGGTCAAGCGCTTGACCTCGGAGAAGGGGAAATCGACGATCTTGGCGTCATAACCCTTGTAGCCCTCGACCTTGGCCTTGGCGGCGGTGCCGCCGCAGCAGGCGAGTACCAGCTCGGTGGTGCGCTCGAGGCCCGGAACCATATATTCCGGATCGACGCCGCGCTCGAAACGGTAGCGGGCATCGGTGATGATGCCGAGGCCGCGGCCGCTCTTGGCGATGTTCATCGGATCCCAGAGCGCGGATTCGATCAGCACGTCGACGGTGTTCTCGTCGCAGCCGGAATGCTCGCCGCCCATGATGCCGCCGATCGATTCGATGCCGTTGTCATCGGCGATGACGACATTGTTCGGGCCAAGCTTGTATTCGCGCTGATCGAGCGCCAGCACGGTCTCACCGTCCTTGGCGCGGCGAACGACGAGGTTGCCTTTGACCTTGGCGGCGTCGAAGACGTGCATCGGCCGGCCCTGATCGAAGGTCATATAATTGGTGATGTCGACCAGCGCGCTGATCGGGCGAAGGCCGATCGCCTGCAGCCGCTGCTGCATCCATTTCGGGCTCGGGCCGTTCTTGACGCCGCGCACTAGGCGAAGCGCGAAGCCGGGGCAGAGGCGCATGTCGTCCAATTCGATCTTCACGTCCACAGGCGTCTCGCCTTCGACAGCGAAGGACGGAACGCCGCGCGGCTTCAGCGTGCCGAGGCCGGAGGCGGCGAGATCGCGGGCGATGCCGTAGACCCCGGTGCAATCGGGACGGTTCGGCGTCAGGTTGATCTCGATCATCGGATCGTCGAGGCCGGCATAGGCGGCATAACTGGTGCCGACGGGCGCGTCATCGGGCAAGTCGATGATGCCGTCATGGCTGTCGGAGATTTCCAGCTCCTTTTCGGAGCACATCATGCCGTGGCTTTCGACGCCACGGATGTTGCCGACCGCCAGCGTCACGTCGATGCCAGGAACATAGGTGCCGGGCGCCGCGAAGGCACCGACGAGGCCCGCACGCGCATTCGGCGCGCCGCAGACGACCTGGATCGGCTTACCGGTGCCAGTATCGACCATCAGCACCTTCAGGCGATCGGCCTGCGGATGCTTTTCGGCGGACAGAACCTTGGCGATGACGAAGGGCTTGAAAGCCGCCTTGTCGTCGACATCCTCGACCTCCAGCCCGATCATCGTCAGGCGGGCGCAGATCTCGTCGAGCGTGGCGTCCGTTTCCAGGTGCTCTTTCAGCCAGGAGAGTGTGAATTTCATGTCATCGATCCTTGCTTACGCGCTCAAACCGCCGAACAGCGTCGGCATGTCGAGCGGGCGGAAGCCGTAATGGTTCATCCAGCGGACGTCGGCGTTGAAGAAGTCGCGCAGGTCGGGCATGCCGTATTTCAGCATGGCGATGCGGTCGAGGCCCATGCCCCAGGCAAAGCCCTGATACTCATCCGGATCGAGGCCGCCATGGCGCAGCACGTTCGGATGCACCATGCCGCAGCCGAGGATTTCCATCCAGTCGGTGCCCTCGCCGAACTTGACGATCGGGCCGGAGCGGTCGCACTGGATATCGACCTCGAAGGAGGGCTCGGTGAAGGGGAAGAAGGACGGGCGGAACCGCATCGTCACATTGTCGACCTCGAAGAAGGTCTTGCAGAATTCTTCCAGCACCCAGCGGATATTGCCGACGTTCGCCGTCTTGTCGATCACCAGGCCCTCGACCTGATGGAACATCGGCGAATGCGTGGCGTCGCTGTCCTGGCGATAGGTCTTGCCGGGAATGATGATGCGGATCGGCGGCTTCTGCGCTTCCATGGTGCGGATCTGCACCGGCGAGGTGTGGGTGCGCAGCACCTTGCGCTCACCCTTTTCGTCCGGCTGGAAGAAGAAGGTGTCATGCATCTCGCGGGCCGGATGCCCTTCGGGGAAGTTCAGCGCCGTGAAATTATAATAGTCAGTCTCGACATCCGGTCCCTCGGCGATCGAGAAGCCCATGTCGCCGAAGATCGCGGTGATCTCATCGACGATCTGGCTGATCGGATGGATGCGGCCGCGTTCAGCGGGCGAGGAACGCACCGGCAGGCTGACGTCGACGGTCTCCGCCTTCAGCTTCGCGTCGATGGCGGCATCCTTCAACGCGCCCTTGCGGGCGTTGATGGCGTCAGACACCGAATTCTTCAGCGCGTTGATCGCAGCACCGCGCGTCTGCCGCTCTTCCGGCGACATAGAGCCCAGCGTCTTCAGCAGTTCCGAAACCGAGCCCTTCTTGCCGAGCGCGGCCACCCTGACGGCTTCGATCGATTGCTCGTCGGTCGCTGCGGCCACCTCGGCCATGAGTTGGGTTTCAAGTGTTACGAGTTCCGTCATCTGGTCCTGCCTTGCGGGCGGCGGGCTTGGAACGCCGCTCAGTCCGCGGAATAATGGAGAACGCCCGCATCAGAATGCTTGTGGCAACGATGAAGCGTTGCAGATCACTACCCATGTGCAAGCGGCCAATCAACCGGGCAAATGACAAAAAGCCGCCAAGAAAGCGGACCTTGGCACTTGCCGCCCGATACACGATCCATTTCCCGGGGTTCCGCCCGACAGGACCGCCTGACACGATGGAAAAGCGTATGCTGCAAAACACAAAACCCGCGCCGGTTTCGCCAGCGCGGGTTTCATAATGAATTTACGAAAGACGTGCGAAGCGGCGTTAGTTAACGGCTGCTTCGAACTCGTTCTTCGTGCCGGCTTCCTTGAGGTAATCAAGAGCCTTCTTCGAGGCAGCGACGAGCGCGCCGAAAGCTTCCGTCTCATGGATCGCCATGTCGGACAGAACCTTACGGTCGACTTCGATGCCAGCCTTGGTGAGGCCGTCGATGAAACGGCCGTAGGTCAGGCCGTGTTCGCGGACGGCAGCGTTAATACGCTGGATCCAGAGGGCGCGGAAGTTGCGCTTGTTAACCTTGCGGTCGCGATAAGCGTACTGCTTGGAACGATCGACAGCGGCCTTGGCGGTCCGGATGGTGTTCTTGCGGCGGCCGTAGAATCCACGAGCCTGCTTCAGAACCTTCTTATGCTTGGCGTGCGAGGTTACGCCTCTTTTTACGCGTGCCATTTCATGATCTCCTTAGTCTATAGCGTTACGAATAGTCTTAGAGACCGTTCGGCAAGTAGTTCTTGATAACCTTACGACCATCCGGTTCTGCGAGAACCATGGTGCCGCGGGCGTCGCGAATGAACTTGTTGCTACGCTTGATCATGCCGTGGCGCTTGCCAGCAGCGGCTGCCTTGACCTTGCCGGTCGCGGTGATCTTGAACCGCTTCTTGGCAGAGGACTTCGTCTTCATCTTGGGCATTTTGCTACTCCTTCGATGCTTCCTGGCGCGCTTTGTTCAAAAGCCCTTCCCACAGATCCGGCTGGGCCGGGCTGCGACAAGGTGCCGGAGCGTTTGTTGTTGAACGGTGGATACGGTGATGAACCATCCCACCAGCATTCTGAACTGCCACGGCATGCCCTGCCGGTCAGTTCGGACGCGCGCTTATAACCGCAGTTGCCTTAGAGTGCAACGGGCCGGACGCGTGAATCTTTGCAGATCGATGACAGCATCAATCTGACGGCATAAAAGGAAAAAGCCGCCCAATGGACGGCTCCGACCTGTTGAACCTGCCAGCGCCTTACTTCGGCGCAAGCACCATCATCATCTGACGGCCTTCGAGCTTGGGCTCGGCTTCGACCTTGGCGATCTCAACCGTATCTTCCTTGACCTGCTGGAGAAGCTTCATGCCGAGTTCCTGGTGAGCCATTTCGCGGCCACGGAACTTCAAGGTCACTTTCACTTTGTCGCCTTCTTCGAAGAAACGACCGATTGCCTTCATCTTCACCTCATAGTCATGGGTGTCGATGTTCGGGCGCATCTTGATTTCTTTGACTTCGACGATCTTCTGCTTCTTGCGTGCCTCGGCCGCCTTCTTCTGGTTGGCATATTTCAGCTTGCCCAGATCGAGGATCTTGCACACAGGCGCTTCAGCATTGGGGGAAATCTCAACGAGATCGAGACCGGCCTCCTCTGCCATTCTCAATGCTTCGTCGGTCGGGACGACGCCCAAATTCTGGCCGTCAGCAGCGATAAGCTGAACTTTTAGAACCCGAATTTCCCTGTTGGAACGCGGCCCATCCTTCACGGGCGCATCAGTTTTAAAGGGTCTGCGAATGGTCGTATTCTCCACGAATTGTTACGGATAGCTGCAGCTTCTCGCTCCCGTCGGCGCAACTGACGGAAATGTCGTAAAAGCTGTGTTGAAGTCAATAGCATGGCGCCAGGAAAAAATCACCTCCCGCGCGTCATTACTACGTCGCGCAGTCACAAGATGCGCAAAGGACACAGTAATAAGCTCGAATAGCACAGGATGCTCGTAAAAATCGAGAGAATTTTTGGGGTCACATGCGCGCGAATCTGTTTTAAAGAGCGGAAAATTCCGGGAGTTCTTGATGTCCGAAGCACTAGCCAGCCTTGAGCCGACGTTCCTTTCCGTTGGCGCCGGCGATGATCATCGACAGATCGCCATGCAGCAACGCCAAGCTCGCAAGGGCGCGAAGGGTGCCACCTTCGTCTGGCTCTCCGGTTATCGCTCCGACATGAGCGGCACCAAGGCGCTGGAGCTTGACGCGCTGGCCGAACGGCTCGGGCTCGGCTGCATCCGTTTCGACTATTCGGGCCACGGCCAATCCGGCGGCAAGTTTACCGACGGCACCATCTCGCGCTGGCTGGAGGAGGCGCTTGCCGTCATCGACCACGCCAAGCCGAAGCGTATCGTCCTTGTCGGCTCGTCGATGGGCGGCTGGATCGCGCTCCGGCTGATCCAGGAACTGCGCAAGCAGAAGAAGGCGCCCGTCATCCACGGCCTTGTGCTGATCGCCCCCGCCCCGGACTTCACCATCGATCTTATCGAGCCGAACCTTTCCGACACCGAGCGCAGGTCGCTGGCCGAACGCGGCTATTTCGAAGAGCCTTCGGAGTATAGTTCCGAACCGAACATCTTCACCCGCGCCCTCATCGAGGATGGCCGCGTCAATCGCGTTTTGACCGGCATCGTCGAGACCGGCTGCCCGGTTCATATCCTGCAAGGCATGCAGGACGAGGACGTGCCATTCGCCCATTCGTTAAAACTGGTCGAGCACCTGCCGGCCGACGATGTGGTGTTAACACTTGTGCGCGACGGCGATCATCGCCTGTCCCGGCCGCAGGATATCGAGCGCATGCTGGTCGCGGCAGAGACGCTGGCGCTGCATAATATTTCATAAAAACAGATAGATAGAGATGATCAAACCCGGTGAGCAGTCCGCTCGCCGGGTCGGATTCGCGTTGCATATCGATAACCACAAGCCGTATCCAATTGTGGCAACTATCCCTTTGATTGTGCTGAAATTAACCATATGACCGGGTTCCGGCGTTAACACTTAAGTAACGATTGACTTCACGCACCCCCCTACATTAACAATTTGTTAACAAATGCAGGGACGATACAAGGATAGTGGGCGTGCGTATTAAGGGCGTATTCGTAGCCTTCGCGGCTATAGTTGCCATGTCATCGTCGGCCATGCCGGCCCCGCAGAAGACCGCATCGATGACCATCGGCGCAGTCACCTCCCAGCCTATCGGGCACTATGAATTTTGCGAGCGCCACACCGACGAGTGCGGTCCGACCCGCAACACCGGCCCCGTCGACCTCACCGCCTCCACCTGGACGCTGGTCAATCAGGTGAACCTGCGCGTCAATAAAACCATTACCCCGGCTACCGACATGGAAGTCTACGGTCAGGAAGAATACTGGGAATATCCGAAGACGGCGGGCGACTGCGAGGATTTCGCGCTTCTGAAGCGCAAGCTTCTGATCCAGCAGGGTTTTTCCGCCGCTAATCTCCTGATGACCGTTGTTCGCAAGCCCGACGGCGAAGGCCATGCCGTGCTGACGCTACGCACCAAGCAGGGCGACTACATTCTCGACAATCTCGATGACGACGTAAAGGTCTGGTACAAGACGCCCTATTCCTACCTGAAGCGCCAGGCGAGCTTCAATGCCGGCCGCTGGGTCACCATCGAAAACGGCAGCGACATTCTGGTCGGCTCGGTCAAGTAAGCGCCGCGAAAACCAAACTCATGCAAAAGGCCGGCCACTGTGCCGGCCTTTTTGCTTTCCGCAATTTCATCAGAACGGTCCCTGCCTCTTGGGCATGGACAAATGGATATCGTCGTCGGCGAACTAGCTGTTCTTGTGGCTCTGTTGACCAGCCTTGACATGCTGCTCATGAGTGCCGCCGCGCGAAGAGCTCGACTGCTGCTCGCGAGAACCGGAAGACGACGCATTCCTGGTGGTGTTGTCCATGTTCTTGTGGCTCTGCTGGCCCGCCTTGACGTGCTGTTCGTGGGTTCCACCTTGATTTGCCATTGGACTATCCTCCTTGGATTTTTGCAAACGAGGCCAAGAGCGGCCTCGTGGAGCTAACCGATGGCGGCGGGGAGCGTTCCGAATTTTAACATTTCGTGATTGCGAATATACGACCCGACCGGCCTCAGGCATTTCCGATCAATATGCCGGCCGCCAGCACCAGCGAACCGCCGACCACGACCTGGAAGGCGGCTCGGAGGAACGGCGTCTCCATATATTTGTTCTGGATGAAGGCGATCACCCATAGCTCGAAGAAGACGACGATGGCGGCGATGATGGTTGCCGTCCAGAAATGCGGGATCAGATAGGGTAGCGCATGGCCGAGACCGCCGAGCGCCGTCATGATGCCGCAGGCAAGCCCGCGCTTGATCGGCGAGCCGCGACCGGAAATCTTGCCGTCATCATGGGCGGCTTCCGTGAAGCCCATGGAAATGCCGGCGCCGACGGAGGCCGACAGGCCGACGAGGAAGGTCTGCCAGGTGTTTTGGGTTGCGAAGGCCGCCGCAAAGATCGGCGCCAGCGTCGAGACGGAACCATCCATCAGGCCGGCAAGGCCCGGCTGCACATAGGTCAGCACGAACTGGCGGTGAGCGTGTGCATCCTCCTCAACCTTCACGCTCTCCGGCGTGTGCTTGTCGCCCAGCATGCGGGCGACCTCTTCGTGTCCCTGCTCGGCGAGCGCGAGGTCACCAAGGAGCTGGCGCGTCGAGGCATCGGAGATCTGCTTGGCCGCCTCGACATAGAAATGATAGGCCTGCTGCTCCATCGCCTCCGCCTCCTGGCGGATAGCGTCGAGCGACAGGTTCTTGCGCAGCCAGTCGGGCTTGCGATCGTAGAAGCCGCTGACATGTTCGCGCCGGATCAGCGGGATGCGCTCGCCGAAACGTCGGCGGTGCATGTCGATCAGCGTCTTGCGATGGGTATCCTCGACCTCGGCCATATCCTCGAACACCTTGGCGGAGTCGGGGTACTGGGCTCTTAGGATATCGGCATAGGCGAGAAAGATGCGTGCGTCGTCCTCTTCGGCGGCAATGGCGACTGCGAGAATTTCCTGTTCGGACAAAGAGGCAAAGGACCGCTTCGGCGAGCGGAAGAAACCGAGCAACATCAAAATCTCCATCTTTAGAATTATTCTAATCTAAAGTGGCCGAATGCGTGGGTCAAGCGTAAAGGCATGATCCAGAAGAAGGGAATGCCATTTCGGGATGAAATCGACGAGACGACTTTGACAGATCGCCGCAACGACGACATGACGTCTTGGTTGCGTGGGGAAATGGCGTACATAGGAGCCGACACAAGCCCATTGCCGCAGAAAAAGTTGCGTGCGACGGGGCCAGGAGCATGACATGGACAATGACCTACAAGGCCGCGCCGCCCATCTGGCCGGCATCCGCGAAAGGGCGGAGGCCGAGATGACGCGCATCGGTATCGACGCCGCCTTTATCGACCGGCTGGTCGAGACCTTCTACGGCCGCATCCAGGCGCATCCCCGGCTCGGCCCGGTCTTCGACGGCCGCCTTGCCGGCCGCTGGCCGGAGCATATGGAAAAGATGAAACGCTTCTGGTCCTCCATCGCCTTCAAGAACGGCGCCTATGGCGGCAAGCCGGTGCAGGCGCATGTCGGCGTCCAGGGTATCGCGCCCGATCTGTTTCCGGAATGGCTGACACTATTTTCTCAGACGCTTGATGACATAGCTTCGACGGACGAGGCCAAGGCCTGGTTCATGGCAACGGCCGAGCGTATCGCCAAGAGCCTGACCTTGTCGCTGTTCTACAATCCGGCGATGGATGATCCGGCGCGGCAGGGTGAATGAGGCAAAGTCTCACTTCGAGTTTGCGGAGAGTGTTCGCCCCCCTCTGTCACTTCGTGACATCTCCCCCACAAGGGGGGAGATTGGTAACTCGCAGGAATTTCTCGCCTCAAGCTGGCATCGGATCTGCTGAAATCGAAGCTGATTGTTTTAAGCAGAACACGCGGCATCCTCCCAACGATCTCCCCCCTTGTGGGGGAGATGTCACGACAGTGACAGAGGGGGGTGCCAGAGGTGCGGCATATCGACAGCCGATTGCCAGACGACAGCTACCAATTAACCCTTGGCAACAAACACCGTCGCACCAATGCTGGCAGCGACGACCAGCGCCGTGCCGAACATCTGCGAGGGGGTCAGCGGCTGCGTCAGGATGACGAAGCCGGCGAAGGCGCCGATTGCCGGTTCCAGGCTCATGAGGATGCCGAAGGAGGATGTCGGCATGCGTCGCAGCGCCACCATTTCCAGCGCATAGGGCAAAAGCGGCACGAGCAGCGCAAGGCCCGCCATTTCGATGAGGCCGTAGCCGGTCAAATGCGGAACGGCTGCGGCAAAGCCGAAGGGTGTCGCGACAATGGCGGCGATGATGAGCGACATCGACAGACCCTCGAAGCCGGCAAAAACGCTACCGACCTTCTTCGTCAGCAGGATATAGCAGGCCCAGCCGGTGCCCGCGCCACAGGCAAACAATATGCCCGAGAGATTGCCGACCCACCCCTCACCGTCATAGGCGAGCAGGAGCACGCCGATACCGGCGATCAGCGGCCAGGCAAGCTGGCGGCTCAGGCCAAAGCCGAGGGTCGCCACCAACAGCGGCCCGAGGAAATCAATAGCGACGGCGAGGCCCAAGGGGATGCGTTCGATCGCCGAGAAGAAGGAAAGCGTCATCAGTGCGGACACCGTGCCGAGCGTCAGCGCGCCGAGCCACTGCGCACGGCTGTAGCGCATGACCTTCGGCCGGACGATGATCGCCAGAGCGATCGCGGCGAAGGATAGCCGCAGCCATGTCGCGCCGGACGGCCCATAAGTGGCAATAGCGGAGGACGACAGGGCCGCACCAAACTGGATGCAGCACATGGACAGCAGGCACATGAGAACGCCCGCGCCAACGCCGCCCGAAGACGCCGGCACATCGGGATGCGGCATCAGTACCGCGCCACCATCCGTGCCGCTCTCGATCATCTTCTGGTCCATGGTCGCCTCCATCCTGCGCGGCTTGTAGACGGCAAGCGATGGCGGCGCAAATTCAAACTTTTAATCGGTTGGATCAGCAGCCCTGATAGGCACATCTTAGGCTTCGAGGCCCTTCAACACATTGGCAACATTCAGCCCGATCTCCGGCACGCCATAGCCGCCCTCCATGCAGGTGACCACCGGCAGACCGGCGCCGGCAACAAGCTGGCCGATGCGGGTAAAATCGTCGGAAGTCAGCTTGAAGAAGGAGATCGGGTCGCGCTCGAAAGTGTCGACGCCCAGCGACAGCACGATCGCCTCCGCGCCGAACGCCTTGATGCGGGCGAGCGCATCGGCAAGCGCTTCCGACCAGACGTTCCAGGGCGTGCCGCGCGGCATCGGATAATTGCGGTTGGCGCCGAGCCCTTCGCCTTCACCCTTCTCGTCGGCATGGCCGAGGAAATAGGGAAAGGCGTGGATGGGGTCGCCGTGCAGCGAAGCGGTGAAGACATCGCCGCGCCGGTAGAAGATGTCCTGCGTGCCATTGCCATGATGGAAATCGACATCGAGGACAGCCACCTTCTTCGCCCCATGATCGCGCAACCGCTGCGCCGCGACAGCGGCGTTGTTGATGAAGCAATAGCCGCCGAAAAGATCAAAGCCGGCGTGATGACCGGGCGGGCGGCAGAGCGCGAAGGCGAAGCGATGGCCGGCATGCAGCCAATCGGCGCCCGTCAGCGCGCAGCGCATCGAGGCGATTGCCGCTTCATAGGAGCCCTTGCTGATCGAGGTATCGGCGGCATTGGCATAGTGGCCGATCATGCCGACGATGTTTTCCGGCACGCGCTGGCTGGTGCGGCGCACCGGAAAGGAATTAGCGATCGCCTCGCCCTTGTAGCCGGCCGCGACCCAGCGACCCCAGACCGCGCCCAGAAAATCGAGATAGGCGGGATCATGGACCTTGCGGGCTGTCTCCAGCCCATGCGCCTCCGGCGCCACGACATCGGCAAAGCCCGCTTCCTTCACCGCTGCCAGAATCCATTCGGCGCGGAACGGCGCTTCGAAGGGCGTCACCAGCTGGCCGTCATGCAGCTCGGTCTTGGCGTCCCTCAGCTTGTGATCTTCCGAATAAATGACACGCATGATCGGCCCCCTCGCCCGCGAAGTTCATTGGTAACCCCAAGGCTTACATGGATCGCGGCCAGGAAAAAAGAGCGGCCTGCGCCCTTGAACACGACGGGAAACGACGGCACCTTCCACCTGCCTTTCCGTCGATTGGGAGATTCGCGCGGCATGAAAGTCCTGATGGTCGACGTCGACGGCGTGCTCGTTCACGGCCGGCCCAGCGATGGCCTGCACCTTTTCACCTATCTGGAACGCGATCTCGGCCTTAGTCGCGATCTGATCCAGAAGGAATTCTTCCAGACCCACTGGGGCGACATCGTCACGGGCCGAGAGAACCTGGAGCCCCGGCTCGCCAGTGTGCTGGCAACGATCGCACCCGGACTTAGCGCCGCGACATTGATCGATTACTGGTTCGAGAACGATTCCCGGCTGGACCAAACGCTGCTTGCCGATCTAGCCGCGCTGCGGGCAAAAGGCATCCCGATGTATCTGGCGACCAATCAGGAGCATCGGCGCGCCGCCTATCTGATGGACAAGCTTGGGCTCTCCTCCTATTTCGACGGGATTTTCTATTCCGCCATGTTCGGATACCAGAAGCCGGCATCCGAATTCTTCCGGCTGGCGACCGAGCGTGTCGGCATTGACCCCAGCGAGATCGCCTTCATCGACGATTATCCCGCCAACATCGAAGCGGCGCGGCAATTCGGCTGGAAGGCGATGCATTGGGCACCAGGCTCCAGATTGGAGGATGCCCTTGCCGCGTTTTCCCGTTGAAACTTACGCAGCGATCCGCTTGTAAAAGATGGTCGTGTCGCAGAAGCCGCCCTGCGGCCACAGGGCATAATCGGGGATGATGCCGGCGCGCTCCCAGCCAAGGCGGGGATAGATGGCTTCGGCCTCGCTGCCGGTTGCCGTGTCGAGCACCAGCAGGGTCTTGCCACGTTTGGCCGCCTCGCGCTCCGCAGCTTCCATCAGCAGGCGGGCAAGGCCCTTGCCGCGAGCGGACCGGTGCACCAGCAATTTCTTCAAATCGCCACGATGCGGCTGGTTCGGCATCTGCGCCGCGCCGACCTGCACAGTACCGAGTACCTTGCCCTCGACGGTGGCGACGAAGAGCAAGGTCGCGCCTGCCTCGACGCTGTCGGCCACCCCCCGCCAATAGGGCGCGGCATCGTCAAGCCCATAGGGCTGCATGAAGCCGACCGAGGCGCCGCCATTGACGCAATCGGCAAGCACTTCGCAGAGATCGGCGGAGAAGGCGCGGGCATCGGAGGCGGAGAGAAGACGAATTTCGGGCATGAAAGATCCTCAGATTATGACCGGGGGCGATCGAGGACGACGCAATAGCGCGCCTGCCTGTCGCCCGGATTGTGAAACACATGGCCGTCGCCGATGCCCATGAACAGGCAATCGCCGGGCATGAGGCAATGCACGGTCTCGCCGACCGTCATCTCCATCTCGCCCTCGAACAGCCAGACATGCTGGCTCATGCCCCGGCTGGCCGCATTCGGCGGAAAGCTGACGCGCGCGCCGGCGGGAAAGATGACCTCGACAAGATCGACGGGTGATTGCGTGCCGGCCGGCGAAACCGCGCGGCGGATATAGCCGGTCTCGGGATCACGCCAGACCGGCTGGTCATTGCTCCTCGCTAGGGGCGACACATCCTTTTCCTCCTCGGCGAAAAAGGTCGAGAGCGACAGGCCGAGTGCGGCGCAGAGCCGGGCAAGCAGCGAAGCGGTCGGGCTCGCCTCGGCGCGCTCGATGCGCGAGATCATCGCGCGGCTGACGGCGGAGGCGTTCGCCAGCTCGTCCAGCGTCATTCCGCGGGCAATGCGCAGCTGCTTGATGCGCACGCCAATCGCGATTTCCAGATCGTCATCCATTATTTGCACGTTACCTGCATCGTGATTCCACTATAAGAGAAATACAGGATCCAATGATGGAATCAAGCCGAATAATGCTGCTGGTGACGACCGCAATCACAAATGCCCGCGGCCGCGCGGATATCCCTAACAAAACCCTGCTTTTCCGCTTTGCGGCGCGGGGCGGCGCTGCTATATGGCGCGCATGAGCACCAATTCCACCACTCCGCTTTCGCACATCCGCAACTTCTCCATCGTGGCCCATATCGACCACGGCAAATCGACGCTGGCCGATCGTCTGATCCAGACGACGGGTGGTCTTGCCGAACGCGAGATGTCGGAGCAGGTGCTTGACAGCATGGATATCGAGCGCGAGCGCGGCATCACCATCAAGGCCCAGACGGTGCGCCTGCACTACAAGGCCAACAATGGCGAAACCTATATCCTCAACCTGATCGACACGCCCGGCCACGTCGACTTCGCCTATGAAGTCTCGCGCTCGCTGTCGGCCTGCGAGGGTTCGCTGCTGGTGGTCGACGCCTCACAGGGCGTGGAAGCGCAGACGCTCGCCAACGTCTATCAGGCCATCGACAACAACCACGAGATTGTCACCGTTCTCAACAAGATCGACCTGCCGGCGGCCGAACCGGACCGCATCAAGGCCCAGATCGAGGAAGTCATCGGCATCGATGCCTCCGAGGCCGTGCTGATCTCGGCCAAGACCGGCCTTGGCATCCCCGATGTTCTCGAGGCTATCGTCAACAAGCTGCCGGCGCCGAAGAGCCCCGGCGGCGAAAAGGCACCGCTGAAGGCGCTGCTGGTCGACAGCTGGTACGACACCTATCTGGGCGTCATGGTTCTCGTGCGCGTCATCGATGGCGTTATGACCAAGGGCCAGACCATCCGCATGATGGGCACGGACGTGAAATACCAGGTCGAGCGCGTCGGCGTGCTGACGCCAAAAATGCTCACAGTCGAGAGCCTCGGCCCCGGCGAGATCGGCTTCATCACCGCCTCGATCAAGGAAGTGGCCGATACCCGCGTCGGCGATACCATCACCGAGGACAAGCGCCCCACGGCCGCAGCCCTGCCCGGCTTCAAGCCGGCCCAGCCGGTCGTGTTCTGTGGCCTCTTCCCGGTCGATGCCGCCGAATTCGAGGATCTGCGCTCGGCCATGGGCAAGCTGCGCCTCAACGACGCCAGCTTCTCTTTCGAAATGGAATCCTCCGCTGCCCTCGGCTTCGGCTTCCGCTGCGGCTTTCTCGGCCTCTTGCATCTCGAAATCATCCAGGAGCGCCTGGAACGCGAATTCAATCTCGACCTGATCGCGACGGCCCCTTCGGTCGTCTATCAGCTGACCATGAATGACGGCAGCCAGATCGAGCTGCACAATCCGGCCGACATGCCCGATGTCGTCAAGATCGCCGAATTCCGCGAGCCGTGGATCAAGGCGACGATCCTGACGCCGGACGACTATCTCGGCTCGATCCTGAAACTCTGCCAGGACCGTCGCGGCGTCCAGACCGAGCTGACCTATGTCGGCAACCGCGCCATGATCACCTACGACCTGCCGCTCAACGAAGTCGTCTTCGATTTCTACGACCGGCTGAAGTCGATCTCCAAGGGCTACGCCTCCTTCGACTATAATCTCTCTGACTACCGCGAAAGCGATCTCGTGAAGATGTCGATCCTCGTCAATGCCGAGCCGGTCGATGCGCTCTCAATGCTGGTCCACCGCTCCGCAGCCGAGAAGCGCGGCCGCGTCATGTGCGAAAAGCTGAAAGACCTGATCCCCCAGCACATGTTCCAGATCCCGATCCAGGCCGCCATCGGCGGGCGCATCGTCGCCCGCGAGACGGTGAAGGCGCTGCGCAAGGACGTGACCGCCAAGTGCTACGGCGGCGACGCCTCCCGCAAGCGCAAGCTGCTGGACAAGCAGAAGGAAGGCAAGAAGCGCATGCGGCAGTTCGGCAAGGTCGAAATCCCGCAGGAAGCGTTTATTGCGGCGCTGAAGATGGGAGATGAGTGAGGCTCTTCTCAATGTCGAATTATGCGCATATAATTTGCGCATGACCTGAGGAGCGCACCATGGCCCAAACTACACGGAAAGCCGCAAACCTGTCGCTTGACGAAAGCCTTGTTTCAGACGCCCGCGACCTGAAAATCAATATCTCACGTGCCGCTGAAGACGGCATAGCCCGCGCCATCAAGACTGAACGCGAGCGTCTTTGGCTTATAGAAAACGCCGAGGCGATCACGCAAGCCAACGCTTATGTTGAAAAACATGGCCTGCCATTTGGAAAATATCGGCAGTTCTGATGGCACGATTCCATGTCTATGGCCTTAAACAGAGTCAGGCTCTTGCTCTTGATCTTCAGTCCGATCTGCTGGACAGACTAAGTACCCGAATGATGGCACCACTTCTTCCAATAGAGGATGTGTCTCCACCGATGGCACGGCTCAATCCACGGTTCACTATCAATGGCCATCCCTACATCATGGCGACGCAGTTGATGGCGGCAATACCGGTAAGTGAGATCGGGGACCTGATCATCGATCTCAGTTCACACGCAGATCAGATTACCGCCGCAACGGACTTTCTTTTCCAAGGCTTCTGACCTTAGGTCTCTGCCATATACTCCTTCGTCAGCACCTCGAAATCCTCCATGGCCGGCAGCGCCGCATAGCTATGCTTAGCCGGAGTCGTAGCCCAGGGCAGCTTTTCGGTTGTCCAGGTCTCGACGAAAGGCGTGAACCATCTGGCATCGTCGAGCATGGTCGGGCGCAGATTGACGAACCAGTCGAGCCCCTCCAAGCGGGTGAACATCCAGCTCATGCAGCTTGGGCAGAAATAATGCTTCAGCTTTTCGTCGCGCATCCCGCCGATGACGGGCTCGCCTTGCGTGACCTCGAAACCGTCGCTCGGAATGGCGATGCTCAGCGAATAGGCGCTGGATGACATGCGCTGGCAGCCGGTGCAATGGCAGGCCATGACGAGCAGCGGCCTGGCGCTGATCTTCAGCCGCACCTGCCCGCAACGGCATCCACCCTCCCAGGGTAGGTCTGGCTGGCTCATGGGTTGGTCTCCTCCGGTTCTTGATCCTCGTTTCGCAAAGACCTGATACCGGTCAGCTTAGCATTGAGCCGGCCTCTCCGCGCGGGCGCTCAATATCAGCTCCGGCAGCTTCCGTTTGTCAAAGCGTCGCCTCCTCGCGCCGCTCCACCGCCACGCCGATC
Source organism: Martinezella rhizogenes (assembly GCF_000799715.1). Taxonomy (GTDB): domain Bacteria; phylum Pseudomonadota; class Alphaproteobacteria; order Rhizobiales; family Rhizobiaceae; genus Rhizobium; species Rhizobium rhizogenes_C. Next base: position 162,962 of record NZ_JUHG01000014.1, on the reverse strand, counting down.
ATGCCTACCCACGCCCGCGCGACCGCCAGCCCCGCCGTCTCGGCGGCAGGCGCATGCTTCGCGGCGATCTCCGGATAGCGCTCCAGCCAGCTGGGCTCGATGCGCTCGATCGTCTCCTTGAAATCCCTCCGCCAGCCTTCGACCACGGCGGCATTGGCCTCGAAATGGAACTGCGTGCCGTAGGCGGCGCGGCCGATGCGGTAGGCCTGATTGCGGGCGATGTCGTTGGTGGCGAGGCGCACGGCGCGGGCGGGCAGCGTAAACGTGTCGGAGTGCCATTCGAAGATGGTGAAGTCGTCGCCGACACCCGACAATAGCGGATCGGTCTTACCCTCCTCGGTGACTCCGACCGCCGTCCAGCCAAATTCGCGGGCGGCACCGATGAGGTTTTCAGCCTCATAGGCGCGCGCCAGGATCTGGCTGCCGAGGCAGATGCCGAGCACGGCCTTGTCGGCTTCCTCAAACCGGCGCATCAATTGCGCCAGCTCCGGCAGATAGGGGTGGGTGTCGTCGTCGCGGGCATTCTGCTCGCCGCCAAGCACGACCAGCGCGTCATGCGCCGTCACATCCCGCGGAAGCCTCTCACCGTCCCATGCTCGGAACCATTCGAGCTCCGCGCCTGCCTCCTTCAGCGCGATGCCAAGGGCGCCAAGCGGTGTGTTTTTCATATTCTCGACGATTGCGACCCGCATTCCCATGATTCCTGAAAGACGATCCTGCGGAAGATGACCATGAGCGGATCAATGGCGCAAGAGCGGGACGCTTGCAGCCGGCCAAAGCTGAGCCTAAATGTCAGCAGACAACGAGGAAGCCGACGATGAGCGACAAGCCGCGAATCACCATTCTCTATTGCACCCAATGCAACTGGCTGCTGCGATCCGGCTGGATGGCGCAGGAGTTGTTGCAGACCTTCACCGACAGTCTGGGCGAAGTCGCACTGATCCCCGGCACGGGCGGCGTCTTCGAAATCCGCATCGACGGTGATCTGCTGTGGGAGCGCAAGCGCGATGGTGGGTTTCCGGGGCCGAAGGAGCTGAAGCGGCGGGTGCGCGACATCATCGATCCAGACCGCGACCTCGGCCATACGGACCGCGCATCGCTGGAGAGCTGATCGATTTTATGGAGGAGGCGCTGCCTGGATAGGCGCGCCTCCGTCTCGTTATTTATCTTTCTTGCCGAAACCCGTCGTGCTGCCGGCCTGTTTGACGGCAAAGCCCGGCTGCGGCTTTGGAGCTTCGACGGATTTGTCCTTCTTGGGTTTTCTTGTCTCGCGATTGCTTCTTACTTGACCCTTGGCCATTTCAAGCTCCCTGTTTCGTTCGCGACCTCGTGGAAGCGATGACATCTTAGGGGTCGCCTAAGCCGCGAAAAAAGCAAGCTATTTATTTTCGCTTGCCTCTCGGAAGGTCTAAAAGAGCACGAACCGATACTGACGTCACCCGGCCGGCCGCTCTCGATCACTGAAAAGGCGAACGGCAGGCCTGGGCGCGATTATTAAGGCTGGTATAGAGGTTTGTCCCCGGATTATAGGTTCGATAGCGATCCGCGCACCACATCCGGTGACGGGCACGATTGTCGACCGGCGCACGATAATTGGTTTTCGGCGGGACATAATTATTGCGCGGAGGGATGACGATCCTCGGATTGCCATAGCGATTTCCGTCCCCAAGAGATGGCGGCGGATTGGGAATGGCCTGGCCAGGCCGCCGATACCATTGCTGTCGCCCGAAACCGAAACAGCCGCGATAGTCGCAGAGAACAGACCCATTGGCGCGCGGCGGGATGACGATCGTCGGGTTTTTTGAGGCCGCATAGACGACATCCAGCGACGACAGCAACATGAGGCTGAGAACGCAGGCATATGCGATCTTGCCAAAAACAGTCATGACGGGCTCCCGCGCTGTTGATCTAGGCGACGCAACGTCGATCCTTCGACGGCTCACCCTTATATTTGGGTCCTTGCCAGAGGCAAAACCAGTGCAGTCATGGCAGATACATGGCTGCAATCCATCAGTTGATCCTTTCCTCGGCTTGTTTCATAAGAAACGCAAACATTACGAGGAGATTGCGCGTGAGCAGCTTGAAATTCGGCACCAGCGGCCTTCGCGGCCTGTCCATCGAACTCATCGGACGGGCATCCGCGCTCTATGCCACGGCCTTTGCCCGCCATCTGCTGAAAAGCGGCCACGCACAACCCGGCGACATCATTCTCGTCGGCCGCGATTTCCGCGATTCCAGCCCCTCGATCTCGGCGACCTGCATCGGCGCGCTGAAACGTGCCGGCTTCACGCCGATCGATTGCGGCACGCTGCCGACGCCGGCGCTGGCGCTCTACGGGCTGGAGCTCAGGGCCGCGTCCTTGATGATCACCGGCTCGCACATCCCGGCTGATCGTAATGGCATCAAATTCTACCGTCCAGACGGCGAGATCGACAAGCAGGACGAGCTGGCGATCAGCGCGGAAGCCGCTGACATCGGCGACGCGAACCTGGACGAGACACCCGGCGCCGGCGAAGATCGCTCGGCGCGGACCGAGGCACTGTATTTCGAGCGCAATATCGCCCTGCTGCCCGCCGACAGCCTAAAGGGGCTCACGATCGGCGTCTATCAGCACAGCACGGTGGCGCGCGACCTGCTGGGCCTGGTGCTGGCGCATTACGGCGCGCGCGTCGTGCCGCTCGGTCGCTCCGAAAGCTTCATTCCCGTCGATACCGAAGCGGTCTCTACCGAGACCATCCGCCTGCTGAAGGGCTGGGCGCCGGAGCATCAGCTGGATGCGATCGTCTCCGCCGACGGCGACGGCGACCGGCCGCTTCTGGCGGATGAGACCGGCGAGCCCTTGCGCGGCGACCTGCTCGGTCTTATCGCCGCGAATTTCCTCGGCGCCGAGGTCGTGGTGACCCCGGTTACCTCCAATTCCGGCATCGAGGCCGCCGGTTCCTATTCGGTCACCCGCACCCGCGTCGGCTCACCCTATGTCATCGCCGGCATGGACGAGGCGCTGGCGGCCGGCAAGACCAATGTCATGGGCTTCGAGGCAAATGGCGGCACGCTGACGGCCAGCCGTTTCATCATCGAGGGCGAGCCGGTACAGCCCCTGCCGACCCGCGACGGCTTTCTTCCGATCCTTGCGACGCTCTACGCCGCCGCGCTCGCCAGACAGCCGCTCTCGGCCATTGCCGGCGGCTACCGTCTGCCGTTTGCCGCCGCCGACCGGCTGGAGAATTTTCCGGTCGAAACCAGCGCTGCGCTGATGGCATACCTGCGCGCCTCGGATGCGAATCTCGCGAGCTTCCTGGCGCCGGTCGCGGGAGTTGCATCGAAGAGCGATATCGACGGGCTGCGGGTCACTCTCTCCGATGGCCGCATCATCCATTTCCGCCCCTCGGGAAATGCGCCGGAAATGCGCTGCTATGTCGAAGCAGCGGGAGAAAACGAAGCAAAGGCCTTGCTGGAACAGGGACTTGGCCTCATCCGCGCCTGGGCGACAGCCCGGGCGTGACCCGGGCTTCAACTGCTTTTTTCCAGATTGACACGAAAACTTCAAAAACCCTGTTGACACCGGAGAGCCACCCCCTTACATGCGTGTCCGTCGCCCAGATGGCGGAATTGGTAGACGCGCCAGCTTCAGGTGCTGGTACCCGAAAGGGTGTGGAGGTTCGAGTCCTCTTCTGGGCACCATTCCATTTTTCCAACGTTGATTTCGTTGGTTCTTTCATCGATTTTTGTCACATAAGTTCCCCTACGGGGACGAGGCAAACTTCGGTGGCAATTTCCGAACAGCATCTGTTTATCTGCTCCGGGTCGCCGTTTGGCTTGCCTGCGTGAAATTGCATCGGTCGCATTCCCACCGTCGATCCGAACACGTCCATCAGTCCTCGCATCTTCCATGCGTCGTCCCATGACTGGGCACATGATCCCGATGCATATCGTTACCTTCTTTGACGCCCAAGGCACGCTCCATGCCGCGAATTGCCCAGCCGTGACGCTATTCATATAGACAGGTCAGGGGCGCAAAAACATAGTTGCACATGACATCTATACGCCTCTTCCTCAGGCAGGCCGCAACAATGCAAGAAAACGGCCTTACAGCGTGGGAAAAAATATTCAAAAACAGAAGCTTAGGATGGATCAGATGGAAACATGGCTCCTGTTGTCGAATTGCCAAACGTTTGGACTCGCAAGTTCATTGAATTTGCTCAATCCAAGGTTTCATATCGAAGCCGTCGATATCTATGCGTTCAAGCATGATATCGAAAAATACAGGGCGACGTTGCCGAATTATTTCAGGGTGATCATCCACCCGCATTTCCAGACCATGGATTTCGATTTCACCGCCGCGCGCAATCTCGACATTATTCCCTCGATAGAATTCGACGCTTATCACCCCGATGTTTGCTATGCTTTCTCGGAGAGTGCCGGGCCACTCGAGGGGCCGATGAGTTCGTATCACTCGATGATCGTACTGGCCGCATATGAAGCCGGACTGTCCCTCGAAGCGACCCGCAAATTGTTTCGCCGGGATGTGTTTGAAAGATGCGGCTTCCTTACGCGCTGGGAAGAGGAGCGTACGGATCTCATCAACAACTTCGCGCAATATGGATTGGATATTTCGTCCTCATTCAGGAAATGGTCTCGCGGCAATTCCTTCATGTATTCGGTGAACCATCCAAAGATCCATTGCATCTATGATATAGCGCACGCTTTCATGAAGCGCCTCGGGGTTCAGACCTTCGAAGGCGGCATCGTACCGGTGGACAATCTTCTCAAGGGGCCGTGCTATCCGGTATATCCGGAAATTGCCGAGATGTTCGGGGTCAAGGGATCCTATCTCTTCAAGATACCGAACGACTATCGTCTCATTTCACTGGAAAGCTTCATCGAACTCAGCTTCGACAGTTATTCGCGCTTTCCCATCGGCACGCTTCATGTCGAGAGTTCGGTTCGCGGCCGATACATGCAAGTCAAGGCCGCGATCGCCGAGGCAGCCGGATAGGGAATCCGCCTGCCTGTTTCGAGCGCCAACAACGGGCGGACACAGCTCAGCCCTTGCGGTTATGTCCCCTGCCCGTGGCCGGCGCGCAAAGCTGAACCTTGCAGCTCGGGTCGTCTGAGGTCGGGACGGAGGCCTTTGTCGGGACGCCACGGCCCACGCAGGCCGCCGAATTCGACACATAGCGATCATAGACCGTCAGGTTCTTGACGGTGCTGGAGGGATGCTGCAGCACGACCTCACCCTCCTGGGCGATCTTGTCGTGCACGGCCGAGCAACTCATGGACGGGGTGTCATAGCGCGATATCGCCATCGCGCTCGAGGCGCACAGCCCGAATACCGCGACCAACATAATCTTCTTCATGGGGGATTCCTCTTCTCAGTCATAGACTTCGCTATCAGAAGCACCCTATTATTATGCATCCCATATCATTTTTGTGACAGTACCGCGCGCTGCCCACAATGTCGCAGGCAGCGCCATGCTTTCGAGAGCCAGCCTACAGGCTCGGGCTGAGCGGCACGATCGCCGCAAACCTCTGCCAGTCCTTGCCAGCCTTCGGCGTCCAGGCGGCTTCGGCGATGGCCGGGAGGCGCGGGAAGACGAGACGGTTGAAATAGGCGCGCGACAGGAAGTTTTCCTGCCAGATGCAGGCCTGCACGCCCTTCAACCGATCCTTCAGCTCATCCGGAAAATCGCCCTCGGCCTCATAGGCATAGGTATGCGCCGGCGGCACGGTGCCAGCCCAGCTCGCGCCCGGCTCCTGCCATGCCTCCGCCTGCACCATGTCGAGATAATAGGCCTGGCCGGGCGTCATCACCACATCATAGCCCTCGCGCGCCAGCTCGATGCCGACCTCGGGCTTTTCCCAGGCCATCAGCAGCGTGCCTTCGGTGCCAACGCCGCCGCCGTGGGCGACCTCGTTCCAGCCGGAGAGCTTGCGGCCGCGCGTCGTCAGCATCGCCTTCACCCGCTTCAGGAAATAGGATTGCAGCGCGAAGGTGCCGGAGATGCCCTCCTGCTCCATCAGCTTGCGCGCCATCGGCGAGGCGAGCCAGGAACCGTTGGCTACCTCGTCACCGCCGATATGGAGATATTCGGAGGGGAACAGCTCGACCATTTCGTCGAAGACCTTGCCGAGAAATTCATAGGTCAGCTCTATCGCCGGGTTGAGGGCATTGTTGGGGTAGCCCTGAACGGAATGATAGCTTTCCGGCGCCTCCTGCCCATCGGTCAGATCCAGCAGAGCGGCAAGGGTGGCAGTGCTATGGCCGGGAATGTCGATTTCCGGCACGACCTCAACGCCGAGCGCCAGCGCATGCGCGACGATCTCCCTGACGTCGTCCTGCGTATAGAAGCCGCCGACCGGTTCGGCGCCATTGCCAAGCTGCGGCAGCAGGGGTTCGTCCGGGCCGCGCAGTACGCCGGTCGTGGTCAGCCCCGGATAGGCCTTGATCTCCAGCCGCCAGGCCTCGTCGTCGGTCAAATGCCAATGGAAGATATTGAGCTTCAACCAGGCGAGGATATCGATCAGCCGCTTCACATCCTCCTTGGGGTTGAATTGGCGCGAGACATCGAGATGGCAGCCGCGCCAGCCGTAACGCGGCTGGTCGGAAATCGTGCCGGCGATCGGAAAGCGGAACTTGCCCGGTTCGCGCCGTGCACCATCCAGAAGCTGCGCCAGCGTCGTCAGGCCATAGAGGCGGCCGGCATCAGTGGAATAGGCGAGCACGATCTCATCGGACGCGAAAGCGAGCTCATAGGCTTCCTTGGCAAGGGCAGCCTGTTCGACGAAGCGCAGGGGCCTGCCCTGTGGCACGGAGATGAGGCTGAACGGAGTATGATTGACGGGAAACAGGCGCTGGAAGAGCGCCTGCGCCGCCGCAACGGCCTTCAGGCTGACGCCGTCCGTTCCCTTGGCGGGGTAGAGTGCGACCGGAAAGTCTTCGCCCGGCTTGACGTCGATCGCGGCCGGCCAGGGCTGGATGGCGAAGGGCAGGTCGAGCTTGCCTTCCGGCAGCAGCACCGGCGGCGGCTCGCTGACGCGGCCTTCGAGCAGGAGGTCGCTGATGGAGATGTCGACATGGCTGCCGTCGGCAAGCGTCAGATAGGCGGACTTGGCGCCATCCGTGCAATGTTTCGCGACGCGATGCAAACCGCTGACGGTGAAGGTCCAGCTATCGCCGGGCGCCACGGACAGGCCGGCGGGCGGGGCGAATTCATGGAAATTGGCGTTGCGGCGCAGGAAGACGGCATTGTCGCACGCCTTGGTGTCGATGACGCGCGTCAGCGAGGTATAGACGAGGCTGAAACCGGTAAGCGGCGCATCCGACAGATTGATCAGCGTAAAGGTCAGGCGGCCGTTCGGACCGCCTTCGGGAGACCAGGTGTGTTCAAGATGATAGGAAGCTGGCTGCATGTCTGTTCCCTTTATAACAACGAGCGTTCAATAATGGTCGGACTGTGAGAATGTGTGGGCAAGCTCCGCCTGCCCCGCCGTCAGGCCGCAATCGACCGGCAGGCAGACGCCGGTGATGGACGCAGCGAGCGGACTTGCCAGGAAACCGACGGCATTGGCGACATCGGCGGGATCGACGACACGCTGCAGCGGATACCAGCGGCGCGCCTCCTCGAAGACATTCGGATTGGCGCTGGCGCGCGCCTCCCAGGCCTGCGTCCGTACCGTGCCAGGCGCCACCGCATTGGCGCGAATTCCGAACTTGCCGTATTCGACCGCGACCAGCCGGGTGAAGTGCAGAAGCCCGGCCTTGGCGGCGCTATAGGCGGGGTGGCCGAACACGGCCATTCCGTTGACCGAGGCGATGTTGATCAACGATCCCTTCGACGCCTTCAGCATGTCCTCGACGGCGCGGAAGCAGAGGAAAGCCGCTTCGAGATTAAGCGCATTGTCGGCGCGCCAGATTTCCGGCGTCGTATCGTGCAGGCTGACGGCGCGCGCCGCACCCGCATTGTTGACCAGCGTCCTGACGACGCCCAGCCCGGCCGCCACCTTCGCCATGTTGGCGGTATCGGTCTCGCTGGTAACGTCGACCTTCAGCGCGACAAAGCGTTCCACTGGCCCAAGCTCACGCGCGGCCGCTTCAGCGGCGGAAGCGTCGATATCGACAAGCAGGACGATATCGTGGTCATCCGCCAGGCGCCGGGCGATGGCCCGGCCGATATCGCCGGCGGCTCCGGTGACGATGGCGACGGATCTGCTCATGTGGCTCTTCCTCTTTAATAGGGTCTAGTCGCCGAGAAGCTGGCGGTCGTCGCCGTCCCGATGGGCAACAAGCTGCTGCTTGATGCGGCGCAAGGTCACCGTCGCCTGCGGCTGGATGCGGTAGGCGACCAGGCTTGCGAGAATGTCCACGACTGCGAGATAGGCGATGCGCGTCGACGTCGGCCGATAGATATTGTCGCCTTCGGGCAGGTCGATCGGCACGGTGATGTCAGCCGCGAGCGCCACCGGGCTGTTACTCTGCGTCAGCGCGATCGTCGGCACCTTCACTTCCCGGGCCAGGGTGAAGGCGCGCACCAGCTCGGCATTGCGGCCGGAGAAGGACGAGCCAATCAGCACATCCGTCGGCTTGGCGGCGGCCGTCATCATCAGCTGCATGCTGTGATCGGAGCTGGCGGTGACGCGAAGGCCGAGGCGAAAGAGTCGGTTCTGCAACTCACTGGCGATCATCGAGGAATTGCCGCCGGACCCGAAGGCATAGATCATCTCCGCGCCGGCAAGACGGTTCGCCGCCTGCTCGATGGCCGGGATATCCAGCCCGCGATGCAGCAGGAACAGGGCATTCTGTGCCTTGGTGATGATGTCCTGGGCAACGTCCGCCGGCGCGATGCTCTTCGGCTCGGGCCTGATATAGCGCATGCCGACATAGGCGGTACGGGCGAGCTGCACCTTGAAATCGGAAAAGCTGTCGCAGCCGAGCCGGCGGCAAAAGCGGGTAACGGTCGGCGGCGAGACATCGGCCTTGCCGGCAAGCTCGATGATGGAGGCGTTGACCGCGAATTCGAAGTCGTTGAGGACGATATCGGCAATGCGGTTTTCCGATTGCGAAAGCCGCGCCCTCTCCTCCTGCATGGTCGTGAAAATATCCATCGGCCCCTCCCCTGTCGTGGCGTCTCTTAAGCGTCCGGCGTCTTATAGGCGACGCAGTCGATCTCCACCTTGCAATCGACCATCATCGACGCCTGCACGCAGGCGCGCGCCGGCGGATGAGCCCCGAAATAATCCTGATAGATCTTGTTGAAGCTCCAGAAATCGCGCGGATCGTCCAGCCAGACGCCGACGCGGACGACATGCTCCAGGCCGTAGCCGGCCTCCTGGAGAATGGCGATGACATTGCCGATCGTCTTGTGGGTCTGAGCGACGATGCCGCCGTCGATGATCTCGCCATTTTCCATGGCGACCTGGCCCGAGACATGCAACCAGCCATTGGCCTCGACAGCACGCGCGAAAGGCAACGGCTTACCACCGGCACCCGTCTGGCCGGAGCCATAACGCTTGATGGGCATTTTCCATTCCTGCAAATTATTTTCTTGATACGTTGACAAGTGACCATAGAAAGCAGAATTTGGCCAGTGAAAATCGTAATTTATGAAAAGAATTTAAATACGGCTGGTCCAATGCGCGATCCTTTCAAAAATCCTTTCCCTGCCGACGATGCTGCCCGCCATGCAATCTGGGAGATGCTCGTGCCGCGCGATATCGATGCTTTTATCGCCGCGGATTGGTCGCTGGTGGCGCATGATTTCGTCGAGGAGGGCTTTATCGGCATAGACGGCCGCCGCGAGGTCAGCCCGGACAAATGGCGCCTCGCCTTTCCGACGCTTACCGCCTATCGCGACGAATGGCTGCGCCAGGCGCAGGACTTTGCGAGCCAATCCTTCGCCGAGGACCCCCGCACCGCTATTTTCACCACCACGACGCTGGAAGACATAGAGATCGAAGGCGAGACGGCACTGGTGCGCAAGAAATTCGACGGCAGCCTGAAGAAGGCCGATGGTGGCGTCGACCTGCTCAAATGGCAGACGCTCTATTACTGCCGCCGGCATGAGGGCCGCTGGAAGATTTCGGGCTTTACCGGTTACCTGCCGAATCCGATGGACTGATGGAATAGAGGCGACAGCGTTGCGCATTTTTACTGCGGTGCTCGCGACCGAAACGAACACCTTTTCTCCGATCTGCGTCGACCGGCGCGCCTTCGAGGCCTCGCTCTATGCGCCGCCGGGCACGCATCCGGAAACACCGACGCTTTGTTCGGCGCCGATCACGGTCGGACGCAAGGTCACCGCTGAAAAAGGCTGGGAGCTGATCGAGGGTACTGCCGTCTGGGCCGACCCAGCCGGCCTCCTAAACCGCCGAACCTATGAGGACCTCCGCGACGAAATCCTCGGCCAGCTGCGCGCCGCCATGCCGGTCGATGGCGTTGTGCTGGGCCTGCATGGCGCCATGGTCGCCGATGGCTATGAGGATACCGAGGGTGATTTCCTCACGCGCGTCCGTGAAATCGTCGGGCCGGATATCCTGGTCTGCGCCGAACTCGACCCGCATAGCCACCTGACGAAAAAACGCCTCACGGCCGTCGATTTCTTCGTTTACTTCAAGGAATTCCCGCATACGGATTTCGTCGACCGCGCCGAGGATCTCTGGCGCATCGCCGTCGACACGCTGGAGGGCCGCGTAAAGCCGGTCATGTCCGTCTTTGATTGTCGGATGATCGACGTCTTCCCGACCTCGCGCGAGCCGATGCGCTCCTTCGTCGACAAGATCATGGCCATGGAAGAGGCCGACAAGGATATCCTGTCAATCTCCGTCATCCATGGCTTCATGGCCGGCGACGTGCCGGAAATGGGCACGAAGCTGCTGGTCATCACCGATAGTAAGCCGGATAAGGGATCTGCTCTCGCCCGCGACCTCGGCCTCGAACTCTTTGCAAAGCGCGGCACTTTCATCATGCCACAGATCGACGAGAAGCAGGCGGTGGCCGAGGCCATGGCCGCCACTTCCTGGCCGGTCGTCATCGCCGATCTCTGGGACAATCCCGGCGGCGGCACCGCGGGCGATGCCACCGTCATCCTTCAGGAACTGCTCGACCAAGGAGCCCGCGACACGGCGATCGGCACGATCTGGGACCCGATGGCGGTGCAGATCTGCATGGCCGCCGGCGAAGGCGCGGAGATCCCGCTGCGGTTTGGCGCGAAATCGGCACCGGGCACCGGCCATCCCATCGACGGCATCGTCAAGATCGTGCGGCTCGTGGCCAATGCCGAAATGCGCTTCGGCGAAAGCTTCGCGCCCTTCGGCGACGCGGCGCATATCGAACTTAACGGCATCGACATCATCCTCAATTCGACGCGCGCGCAGAGCTTCGATCCCACGCTTTTCTCGGTGATGGGCATCGATCCCACGCAAAAGAAGATCCTGGTGATCAAGTCGACCAACCATTTTTATGCCTCCTTCTCCAGGATCGCCTCGGAAATCCTTTACTGCTCGGCCGGAACGCCTTATCCGAACAATCCGGCGCGCACGCCCTATCGCCGCGCGCCAAAAGACATCTGGCCGATGATTGCCGATCCGCATGCGGCAAAGCAGGGAGTTGCCTGATATGGCACATGACATAGCCTCGGAGATCAGCCCGAGGCCGGGCGACCGTATCGAGGACCTTTCGACGCCGCGACCGATCATCGACGAGGACCGCATGGCGGGCAATATCGCCCGCGTGCAGGCCTATATGGACGAACATGGGCTGAATTTCCGGCCGCATATCAAGACCCACAAGATCCCGGCGCTAGCGAGCGCGCAGGTGGCCGCCGGCGCCAAGGGGATCAATTGCCAGAAGATCACCGAGGCCGAGGTCTTCGCGGATGCCGGCTTCGAGGATATCCTCATCACCTACAACATCATCGGGCCTGAAAAGCTTGCTCGCCTCTCAGCGCTGAACAACCGGATCGGCGGACTGAAAGTAGTGGCCGACAGCAACTACACCGTCGACGGACTTTCGGCATGGTTTGCCACGCGCAAGCCACTGACCGTGCTGGTGGAATGCGATACGGGCGGCGGACGTTGCGGCGTGCAAACGCCGGAGGCTGCCGCAGCTCTGGCAAGACATATCGCCAGCAAGCCCGGCCTCGTCTTCGGCGGGCTGATGAACTATCCGAAGCCGAACAGCGCCGCTGATACTCAGACCTTTCTGGCCGAGACCATCTCGCTTTTGAAGCGCGATGGCATCGACTGCGCCATCGTCAGCAATGGCGGCTCGCCGAGCCTTTTCGACGCGCATCTGGTGCCGGCGGCGACCGAGCACCGTGCCGGGACCTATATCTACAACGACCGCTCCATGGTGCGCGCCGGCCATTGCCGCGAGGAGGATTGCGCCATGCATATCCTCGCAACCGTCGTTTCGCGCCCGACGCCTGATCGCGCCGTCATCGATGCCGGCTCAAAGGCGCTGACTTCGGATCTCCTCGGCTTCTCAGACCACGGTGTCGTCATCGGCTATCCCGAGGCCGTCATCACTGGCCTTTCGGAAGAGCATGGGGTCATCGACCTTTCGAACTGCACCGGCCCCCGCCCCGAGATCGGCGACAAGGTCCGCATCATTCCCAACCATACCTGCGTGGTGTCCAACCTGTTCGACACCATGGTGTTTCACCGCGATGGCATCGTCACCCGCGTCGAGGATGTCGCGGCGCGTGGGCTGGTCTGGTAGCAGGATCAAGCCGGCATAGCCGGATTCAACAATTCCACATCGATATCGGTCAACTCGACACGACGCTCGAAAGCCATGCCATCTTCATCGAAGAGATGACAATCGGCGGCGCGGATGCCGGTCTTGAGCGGCACCTCCGCGCGGATGGCGATGCTTCCCGACAGCATGGCGCAGAAATTCTCAGCCTCGTCCTTCTCCAGCGCCGCATAGGCAACCGTCTGCGCGCCCAGGCGCTCGATCACCGTGGGCATGATCGTCAAGGTTATATCGCCATCGCCGAGATGCAGATGCTCCGGCCGTATGCCGAGCGTCAGCGCCTTGCCGACCACGCCGTCGCGCGGTGCAACCGGCAGCAGCGCCGTCTGGCCCTTGTAATCGACCTCCACACCTGCCTCGCTGACCCCTGTGCAAATGACGGGCAGGAAGTTCATCTTGGGATTGCCGATGAAGCCGGCGACGAATTTGTTTGCCGGCTTATGATAGAGTTCCAGCGGCGCGCCGGTCTGGGCGATTTCGCCGGCATTGAGGACGACGATCCGGTCGGCCATGGTCATGGCCTCGACCTGATCATGGGTCACATAGATCATCGTTGCTTGCAATTGACGGTGCAGCTTGGCAAGCTCGATGCGCATGTCGGCGCGTAGCGCCGCATCGAGGTTAGACAGCGGCTCGTCAAACAGGAAAATCTTCGGCTCGCGAACGATCGCCCGGCCGATGGCGACGCGCTGGCGCTGGCCACCCGACAGCATGCCCGGCTTCTGCTGCAGGCGCTGGTCGAGATGCAGGATGCGGGCGGCATGCTCGACGCGGGCCTTGAGCTTGTCTTCCGGCATCTTTTCGACGCGCAGCGGAAAGGCGATGTTCTCAAACACCGTCATGTGCGGATAAAGAGCGTAGGACTGGAACACCATGGCGATGCCGCGCTTGACCGGTGGCAGGTCGTTGACGCGCTGACCGTTGATCATGATGTCGCCACTGGTGACGTCGTCAAGACCGGCGATCATGCGAAGCAGGGTCGACTTGCCGCAGCCGGACGGACCGACGAAAACGATGAACTCACCATCTGTCACATCGAGCTCGACGCCCTTGATGACTTCGAAATGACCGTAAAATTTCTTGACCTGATTAAGGTGAAGCTGTCCCAAACTCTGTCTCCGCACGGCGCCGCCACGAAGGCGGGCAGGGCTCGAAAGGCCGCGCGCGATGCGCGCGGCCCAGCGAACTGCAAGGTTTACTTATACTGTTCGAGATCAGCAGCTGCCTTCTTCAGGGCATCCGCCGGCTCGGCCTTGCCGGTGACAACCGACTGGACCATCTCGATCATCACGTTCTGGAAGCCCTTGTAATCCTTGAACAGCGGCTCTGGACCACCGTAGCTGATGCCGTCGATGAACGGTTTCCAGAAGGGGTCCTTCTTCTGGAACTCGTCGACCTGCGGAGACGGACGCAGCGGCGTGAGGCCGGCGCCACCCTGTAGCTCATACTCGCCCTGCGGGCCGGGAGAGGTGATGAACTTCGCGAACTCGATCGTCTTGTCCTCGACGCCGCTTCCCTTGAAGACGGCAAGGCTGTCGGTGATGAGCAGCGTGCCCTGACCCTTGGCCGAAGGCCCAAGCGGCAGCGGCGCCACACCCCAGTTGATCTTCGTGTCCTTCAGGCGATAGGCAGCGCCCGAGCCGGCCTGGAGCATGCCGACCTTGCCATCCAGGAAGATGGCGCGCATTTCGTTCTGCTCGTAGGCCGTAGGACCTTCGACAGAGTAAGGTGTGATGTCCTTATAGGCCTGAAGAGCGGCCAGCACTTCCGGGCTGTCGAGGACAATCTTGTCGCCGTCGATCACCTTGCCGTTGTTGCTGTAAACCCAGTGCAGGAACTGGTGCATGGTATTGTCGAAGGTTTTCGCCGACAGACCGTAGCCGGGGATACCGGTCTTCTCCTTGATCACCTTGGCATCAGCAATTTCCTCAGCCCAGGTGGTCGGCGGCTTTTCCGGATCGAGACCGGCCTGCTTGAAGAGGTCCTTGTTCCAGTAGAGCGCCTTGGTGGAGAAGGCGACCGGTACGCCCCACTGCTGTTCATCGAAGGTCACGGTGCCGACAATACCCGGATAATAGGTCTTCTGCTCCGCATCCGTCATCGGCATGGGAACGATAAGATCATTTTCCGCGAACTGCTTGAGCGTGCGCGAACCGACATAGGCCATGGCGACCGGCGTGCCAGCCGCGGCAAGCGTCGTCGCCTTATCCTGGCACTGTTCCCAGCCGACGACCTCAGGCTTGACCGCCCAGCCCGGATTCTTGCCTTCCCACTCCTTGATGTACTTCTCATGGATCGGGTCGATCTTGTCGCCGCAATAGATCCAGCTGATCTCCTTGTCGGCGGCTTGAGCGGTCACGGCGCCAAGCGCTGTGGAGCCGAGCAAAGCGAGGGCGAACAGCCCTGTCTTGATATGGATTGTCACGTTTAAGCTCCCCTTTTTCTAGTAGTTATTGTCTAGCTTATTGCTTCACCGCGCCGGCGGTCAGGCCGCTGACGAGATAACGTTGCAGGAAGAAGATCACGACCAGCGCCGGCGCGATGCCGACAAAGCTTGCAGCCATGAGCTCGTTCCAGACAACCTCCTGCCGGCCGAAATAGGCGAACAGCCCAACCGGCAGCGGCATGTATTCGGTCTTCGAATTGAAAGTCAGCGCATAGATGAACTGCTGCGCGTAGGCCTCAATGAAGGAGGAAATCGCCACCACGACGATGCCCGGCATGGCGATCGGCAGGATGACGCGACGCAGCGTATAGAGCT
Source organism: Martinezella rhizogenes (assembly GCF_000799715.1). Taxonomy (GTDB): domain Bacteria; phylum Pseudomonadota; class Alphaproteobacteria; order Rhizobiales; family Rhizobiaceae; genus Rhizobium; species Rhizobium rhizogenes_C. Next base: position 147,450 of record NZ_JUHG01000014.1, on the reverse strand, counting down.
GGCTTGCGCCGTCGACATAGGCGGCCTCGTCGAGTTCCCGGGGGATACGCCTCATATAGGTGTGCAGCAGCCAGATTCCGGTCGGAATGATGAAGGCCACGCCCGGCACGATCATGGCGAAATAGGTATTGAGCACGCCGAAGGAGCGCATAAGCCGAAATAGCGGGATCAGGAGGACAGCGCCCGAGAACATTTTGACCGCAAGAAAAGCGCCGAGCAGCAGGCCCGCGCCCCTGAACTCGAAACGGGCGAAGGCATAGGCGGCCGGCACCGCGAGTATCAGCACGATAATGGTGATCGAGCCCGATATCAGGAAAGAGTTGAAAATATACCAGCCGAAGCCCGGCACGCTGGTCCACATCGTCCGATAGGCCTCGAACGACCCGTTTTCGGGAATGAAACGGTAAGGTGACGAAAAAAGCTGGCTGAGCGGCTTTAGCGAAACCAGGAAGCCTTCGACGAAGGGCGCCAGAACGAAGGTGAGGAACAGCAGGATACCGGCATAGATGCCGATGAGCTCATACCATCTGTAACGATTGATCATCATCGGCTGGCTCATCGCTTGGCTCCTGCTGAAAAGCGGCTGGTCAGGCGGAAATAGGCGAGACAGAACAGCGACAGGAAGATGCAGATCAGCACCGCACGGGCAGCACCTTCCCCATATTTGTACGACCCGATCGCCGTGCGATAGGTGTCGATGATCATCGTCGTCGTCTCGCCATTCGGGCCGCCGCGCGTCAAGATCCAGATGATGTCGAAGGAGTTGAACGTCGAGATCAGGGACAGCATCGACATGGTGACCATCGAGGGCACCATGAGCGGCAACGTGATACGGCGGAGACGATAGAAGCGGCCGGCGCCATCCGTCCAGGCGGCTTCATGAAGATCCTGCGGGATCGCCTGCATGGCCGCCAGCATATACAGCGTCACCATGGGCACGCCGATCCAGACGTCCGTGATGATTGTCGCCCAGAAGGCGGTGCTGCCATAGGCCAGAAAGGCAACCGGGTTATCGACGAGGCCAAAGCGCTGCAGCAGGCCGGAAATCATGCCGAACTGGCCGTTATACATCCAGCCCCACATGAAGATGCCAATAGCCATCGGCACGACCCAGGGCGGCATGGTGAGCACCCGAAACAAAGCACGGCCAGGGACCGCCGCGTTCAGCAGCATCGCGCCGCAAGTGCCGATGATCATCTTGATTGACACGGAAAAGAAGGTCCAGATGAAGGTCCGGACGATCACCGAGGCGAAGGTTTCGTTGAAGATCTTCGCATAATTTTCAAAGCCGACCCAGTTCGTCAGCTTCTTCAGCGATGCGTCGGTGAAGGACAGGATGACAGTGTCGACCAGCGGGTAGGCGACGATGACGAGAACGTAGAGGACAGCCGGAAGAAGCAGTATCCAGGCGAAGATGACCGTGCTGCGTTGAACACCCATCTTGCGCCCCTCTCTATGCGGCTCGAGAATGCAGCGCTTCGTCGAACCTGTCCCAGATCGGGCGCAGGTCCACGACCGTCTTCTTCATGCGCGCCTCGTCCATGGACAGTGCCAGAATGCCGGCCTCCAGCGCGTTCAGGGTCGAGACCGGCAGGTGCAGGCCAGACCTCACATGCGCAATGATGTCGGCGGCCATCTGTTCGTCGGCGCCATAATGCTGGGACAGTGTCGTCCGTGTCGCGTATGTCTTCTCGATCACCTTGTTGCCGGTGAGCATTTCGTGGACATTGAAATAACCGCGGATGAAATCACCCTCGGCCATGCCGCGCGAACCCATGATGGCGAAACGGCGAAACTGGTCGGGCACGTTGATATTGGTATGGAAATTCATGCCGACGCCGTTGGCGTATTCGACGATCGCCACCTGGTAATCGATGATGTCGCCGTCGCTGTCGAAGACCTTGTCCGACCCCATCCAGCCGCTCGGCTTGCGATGGAATAGTTCCAGATCGTTGATCCCTTCCCTGGCGGGATCGTTTTCCGGGATGAAGCTCTTTCGTCCGCCGAAACTGGCGACACGCTCCGGCCGCGCTCCGACCACGCCATTGTAGAGGTCGAGGTCATGGCAACATTTTTCCAGCATGAAACTGCCGGAATAATGCTCGTAGCGGCGCCAGTCGCGCATGAAGAAGGCGCCGTGATAGGGCTCGATATGCTCGGATGCCTCGATCGAGACGATATTGCCGAGCTTGCCTTCCGCCTGCGCGGCCCGTAGGTCGCGATACATCGGCGCGTAACGCAGCACGAGACCGACATTGAGCTGCTCGTGACCAAATTTCGCCATCAGACGGGCAAGTTCGATGCTCTGCTCGATGGTGGTAACGACCGGCTTCTCGGAGAAAATCTTCAGCCCGGCTTCAAGACCGATGCGAATGTGATCGAGATGCATGTGGTTCGGCGAGCCGATCATCAACAAATCGAGCTTTTCGTTGGCAATCAGCTCCTGGGGAGTGGCATAGGCCTTGCCGGCCGAAATGCCCTGTTCGAGCAAGCCAGGCAGGCCGGCCGGCGCCGGATCGACATAACCCGCGATCTCGAAGTTTTCGTCGATCGCCTTGAAAACATAACCCAGATATCCCAGACGGAATCCGAGTCCGATAATTCCCACTCGCATACTCGTATCGTTCCCACGACGTAATTTATTTTCGTCAGCTTGAGACAAATTTTCGCATTCGTCAACGAGCTTCGGTAAAATACTGGAAAAGGTGAAATTTATTTTCAGATTGACGCATAAACCTGCGCAGACGGTAGGCGGGCAATTGCGTCAGATTTGGTGCTTCTGCCGATTATTTTGGCAAGACGAAGAGATTATCTGTTCGGCCCGTTATACTGCCAATATTGATAGTTGGGCTTGCTGGTGCTCTCGGAGATGACGCCGTTTTGCTCGCAGACATAACCGAGGCGCGGCAGGCCGCGCCAGAAGATACCGTCGTGAAAGCCGCGATAATGCACAGTGGTCGTGCGGCATTGGAATTTCTCATCCTCAGCCATTTTCGGCGCGGTCACCCCGGGCAGGTTCTTATAGGGATAGACGGGGCGGACGTGGGGCTTGGGAAGCAGCGGATTGTCAGCGAAGCTCGCAGCCGGCACGATGCTTGCAAGGAGCAAGGCAGCAATGACAATTTTCACTCCGGTCCACATGACGTCTTACAATCCTTCTGCATGCGCGACGAGGGCCGCGTCGCCTAGCCCGGATATGATATAATGTCCGGCGCGCTGTGCGCCAACAGGTGGCCCGGAGAAATCAGCCTCGGGAACACATATGTGAACGATGGGCTGTTCACGGTACGTTACGGCGGTGAAAATGCTTTTACCTCGAACACGCGCAATCCGAGTTTCGGAAAAGTAAGAACCTTGTTATATATTGGTGGGGCTGTCGCTATAGTTTAGTGTTGTCGAGATTTCTATTTGTGGGAGTAAAGGTAATTCTCGAACAGGCCAATCGGATCATCGAACACGCGCAGGCACCCGGCACAGACAGTCTGGCACAGCAGGTCCGCATCTATGTCATCAATCTCGATCGTTCGCATGAACGTTGGGAAAGACTGCGCGGGCAGGCAGCGCGATATGGTCTGACTGTCGTGCGGGTTACCGCGATTGACGGAGCTAAGATTCCGGAAGGCGACCGCCTTGATTTCCAGCCGCAGCAATTCGTCTATCACAACGGGCGCAAGCTGTTGGCCGGTGAATATGGCTGCTACCGCAGCCATTTGCTTGCCCTTCAGCAGTTCATAGACAGCGGCGACAAGATGGCCATCATCATGGAGGATGATGTCGAACTCAACGAAAGGCTGATCCCGCGCGCATTGTCGGCGATGGACAGCGTTTGTGGCGCGCGCCTGGTGAAACTCGTCAACCATCGGCTGGTCGGCTTCAAGCCGCTATCGGAAACTACGGAAAACGACATCGTCGGCCGCTGCATGCACGGCCCACAAGGGTCGGCCGCGTGCTACATCGTCAACCGGTCCGCGGCGAAGAAGCTGCTGGCCACGCTGAAGCCGATGCTTTTGCCCTACGATGTCGCCCTTGAGCGCGGCTGGTCAACCGGGGTTGAAACCTTCTCCACCCTCGAAAACCTTGCGGATTTCAGTCCGCATCGTGCCGATACGACGATCGGCAAGCGCGTTCACTACCGCGCCGTGAAGCGGCATTTCCTGTTGCGGGCGACGGCACACTGGTTCCGCGTCTGCGATCAGCTGCATCGCTGGCACTATACCGTGAAGGCCAAGCCCCAGCCACCCACGGAGAGTACGAAGCGTTAGGGCAACAGCCGCGCGACGTTGTTGAAATCCGGCTCGCCGAGGGGCAAATCCATTTCCCGCTCGCGGAAGACCAGGTCGACCACCTCGCCACTCGGCGCATAGCCGGACACCAGATTCTGGAGCAAGCCTCTCGCCAACGGTACGTCATTTTCGTCGAGTGCTGCCTCGAGCGCGGCAAGTTTCTTTGACAGTTCCGACCAGGGCAGGAAGTCTTCCTTGGCCCGCATGATGCGCGGATGGCCCGTCGCCTGCGGATTGTCGCCGATCAGCAGCTCTTCATAGAGTTTCTCGCCCGGCCTCAGGCCGGTGATCTCCAATTCGATATCGCCTTCCGGCTCGTCTTCATCCCTGACCGTCAGACCGGACAGTTCCACCATGCGGCGCGCGAGATCGGCGATGCGCACCGGCTCGCCCATGTCGAGCAGGAAAACGTCACCGCCGCCGGACATGGCGCCGGCCTGGATGACAAGCTGCGATGCCTCGGGGATGGTCATGAAATAACGAGTGATGTCGGGATGCGTCAGCGTAATCGGGCCGCCATCGCGGATCTGCTGACGGAAGAGTGGCACGACGGAGCCGGAGGAGCCAAGCACATTGCCGAAACGGACCATGGCGAAATTGGTGCCGGCGGCGCCGGGCTTGCGGTCCGCATCCATCGCCTGCAGCACCATCTCCGCCAACCGCTTGCTGGCGCCCATGATATTGGTCGGGCGCACAGCCTTGTCGGTGCTGATCAGCACGAAGTCCTCGACGCCGCAATCGCGCGCCACCTGCGCGGTGGTCACCGTTCCCAAAACATTGTTGCGAATGCCCTCGACGGGATTGTATTCGACAAGCGGCACATGCTTGTAGGCGGCGGCGTGATAGACGGTCTTCGGCCGCCAGGCTTCCATGATCTGCCTGAGCCGCCGGCCGTCGCGGATGGAGGCCAGGAAGGGGATGATGCGAATATCGCTGTTTCCCGCCGTCGCGGCCGTTTTCTCCAGCTCACCATGAATGGCGTAGAGCCCGAATTCGTTCTGTTCCACCAGCAGCAGACAGGAAGGGCCGTTCTTTAGGATCTGCCGGCAGAGTTCGCTGCCGATCGAGCCGCCCGCACCGGTCACCATGACGACCTTGCCATGAATGTTCTTGTCGATCAGGGCGCGATCGGGCACGATCACGTTGCGGCCAAGCAAGTCTTCGATATCGAGTTCGCGGAGGTCGGAGACGGCGACGCGCCCCTGGGCGAGCGCCGTCAGGTCCGGCATGGTGCGCACGGTGACGCGCGCCTTGCGCATGTCTTCGAGGATCTCGTTGCGGCGCTGCCGCGTCGCATTCGGCAGGGCAAGCAGCACGCCCTTGATGTCACCGGAAACCACAAGCGCCGGCAGATCGGTGGGATCGTAGATCGGCAGGCCGCCCATGATGCTGCCATGCAAATTCCGGTCGTCATCGAGATAGCCGACGACATTCAGTTCGGCGCTGTTGGCAAGCGCGCCGGAAAGCTGGCGGCCGGAGGCGCCGGCGCCGTAGATCAACACCTTGCCGAGCTGGTTGCGGTTCAATAGCCGCTGATAGGCATTGCCGAGCCAGTAACGCGTCCACATGCGCGACAGGCCGATGGCGATCAGAAGCAGCAGAGGCTGCAGGATACCGACGGTGCGGGGCACGCCGGGCACGCTGATCGCGGTGAAGATGGTCATGAAGGCGAGCGCATAGATCGCCACCGCCTTGACGACCGTCATGAAGGCCGACATGCCGGCATAGCGGAAAATGGCACGATACAGGCCAAGCACGATGAAGATCGGGATGGCGACAAGGAGAGAAACGATGGCGGGCAGCCATTCGACACCCTCCAGGATCACCCAGTCGTCCAGGCGGAGACAATAGGCAAACCAGACCGTCAGAACGCACAGGCTGGCATCGACAAGCAGCGCCAGCGCGCGCTTGGTCGAGCGCGGCAGCGCCAGGAACGGCAGAACAAGCTTATCCGCGGGCACCATCGGTCAATTTCCCCTGGCGCCGGTCGACGGACCAGCATACCGCTTCTCTCGCATAAATTGCACCACCATGTATTACACGACACAGCATGATTGTCTTTATGCTTCCATTAGCAAAATGCAAACATTCTCTGCGTCCATTCACTTTTAGAACAGCCGGCGCGCAAATGCATCCCTGATCTTGAAACAGGCACTTGTCGCAAAAAGATGGCAACAAAAGTTACTTCCCGAGATATCCGCGGATGACCGGATGCCGGAACAGGCCGGCGAGGACGGCAAAGGCCATGCCGAGCCCCATGCCGAACAATGCGCCGGCGATCAATCCGGCCACCATCATCACCTTCCGGCTCGGCCCGTCCGCCGTCAGCGGCGGTTCGGCTTCGGAAATGACCCGGATATTGCTCTGCGACAGATCCCGGGCGTCGCTTGTCTGGCCGGACCGCTTCAGCACTGCCTGGTACGCGTCGCGAGCGGCCGCGGCCTTGCGCTCGAGTTCGTTGAGGCCGACCAGCTTGCCGGAGGTATTGACCTGCGATGCTTTCTGCACCGCCAGCTCCTTGGCGATATCCTGCTCGGCTTTCTGCGCCTGATCGTAATCGGCGCGAGCCGAGGTTGTCTGGCGCTGCAACTCGCTGCGGATCTCGACCGAGAGACTATCCAGCGAAGATTTGGCGGCAAGCAGGCGTGGATGACGGGCGCCCAGCTGGCTTTGCAGGCTGCCGACATTGGCGGCAAGCACGGCATATTGCTGGCGCAGGCTGCTCAGCGGCGTGGACGCGGCTGTCGCCGTGGCCGACGGACCGTTGGACACGACGTCCGTGAAGCTCAGCCTGTCGGCGGCATCGGCGCGCGCCTTCGCCTCGATCGTCTTTTGCTGAGCGACCACCAGCATGTCGTTGAGCGCGGTCAGGCGCTTGTCGGACATCAGGTTGCCCGCGACAGCGACCATGTCGTTATCGGCGCGATAGGCCTCGGCCGCCTTTTCGGCGGCTCGCACCTGCTCACGCAGATCCTCGAGCCTGCCATCCAGCGCGGTATTGCTGGTCTGATAGCTGTTCGCCGCCGCCTTGCTTTCCTCCTCGATGAAGGATGCGACAAGCTGGTTGGCAATCCCGGCCGACTTTTGCGGATCGCGCGTCGTCACCTTCAGCGACACGACATAGGTGCTGGCCTCGCGGGCGATCTGCACGGCCTTCGCCAGCACCGTTGCCGCCATATATTTCGCCGCGTCACCACTGGCGCCGCCATTAAATTGCGGATCCTGATCGAGCTTCAGCGCCTCGACGACCCGGCCCAATACCTTGCCGGAGGACAGGATCTGCGTCTGGCTGTCGATCATCGTCAGGATCAGTTCCGGCGCGATCGGCGGGGACTGGGACGAATCGCCGCCGCCGGTTTGACGAGGATCGAAATAGAGGCTGGTCTCGGCCGTGAATTTCTGCGGCAACATCGGAATGACGGCCGTGCCCAGCACGGCCCCGGCCACGGCAAGCGCCAGGACCACGTACTTTTTCGCCCAGATCGAACGGACGGCAGAGCGCAGGTCGAGAAGCGGCGTGTCGGCAACGGGCGCCGGCGAAGCTGCTGGTGGCGCAGCGACGACGGACGGCTCGGCAGCCGGGATTGCCGCAGCCACGGTTGGTTTGATCGTCGGCGGCAGGGCGGCTTTAGGCACGGGCTCGATCGCACTCGGCGGTTCCGGAGGCGTCGGGATTGCCGGCTTTGCGGCATCGGCCGGCTGCTCGGAGGCGACGGGTTGGACCTCATGGACGAAATCCCGCGGCCGCAGCACGGGGCCGCGCAGGCGCAGGCCTTCGCCCTGCCCTTCGGACGGCTCGTTGCTGCGCCAACTCGGAAAGTGGCTCGATCGCTTGTTTCGTTCCAATGAACTCATACCAGACTTCCAGGGACCCGCTCGCGCGGATCCCGCACAGCAGATGCCGGAGTTTAGAAATGTTTGGCTAACGGACCATTAAGGACATTCCCAGGAATGTCCCCGGCAAACGTCGGCAAGACGCCGTTGAGCCCTCGTCTTCATCAATATTCAACCGGGCAGGCCTATGAAGCTGGCCGACAGGCGACAGGAAAAACGGGAGCTTGCAATGGCCGGACCGATGACGAGACTGCTGCGCCGATCATTCGCAGCCGTGCTTCTGCTCGCCTTCGCCGCCCAGCCCGGCACCAGCCTTGCCGCGTCGCAGCTCTGTTATCGCGGCATCAATCTCTCCGGGGCCGAATATGGCGATCGTGGTGGCGTGCTTGGTACCAATTATATCTACCCTTCCGAAGACACGGTGCGCTATTTCGCGGGCAAGGGCATGAACGTGGTGCGCCTGCCCTTCCGCTGGGAGCGGCTGCAGCCAGTGTTGAGCCAACCATTCGATGGCAAGGAGCTGCAAGGCCTCAAGGATGCCGTCGACCTCATTCAAAAGCATGGCATGGCCGTTATCCTCGATCCGCATAATTACGGCTACTACGACAAGACCCAGCTCCCGCAGGTGCCGGCGGGCGATCTTGCTTTCGGCGATTTCTGGGCGCGGCTCGCCGTCGAGTTCGCCAATCGCAAGGGCGTCGCTTTCGGCCTGATGAACGAGCCGCACGATATCAAGGCACCCGATTGGCTGGAGCTGGCCAACATGGCCATCCGCAGCATCCGCACCGTCGGCGCCCGTAACCTCGTCCTCGTGCCCGGCACGAACTGGACCGGCGCCCACAGCTGGTCCGCCGATGTGCTTGGCGGCGGCGCGAACGGCACAGTCATGCTCGGCGTCAAGGACCCACTCGATTTCTACGCCTTCGAATTCCATCAATATCTCGATGCGGACAGCTCCGGCACGCATCCGGCCTGCGACGGCAGCGACAGTGCCAGCAAAGGTATGAACGACGTCACCGGCTGGCTGCGCAAGAACGGCAAGCGTGGCTTTCTCGGAGAATTCGGCGTGGCCGGGAATGATGGCTGTCTTGCGGGCCTCAAGCAGGTGCTCGGCGTCATGAACACCAACAGCGACGTCTGGCTCGGCTGGAGCTACTGGGCGGCCGGCGACTGGTGGGCGCCGGACGAGCCACTGAACGTCCAGCCGCACAACGGCCGTGACAAGCCGCAAATGAAGGTGCTGGCGGATGGCCTGAGCAGGAAGGCCCCACTGGCGCCGTCATGCGTCCTCATCAAGCCTGCAAACTGATGGGCGGTAAGCGTCCGGCGCTTTGCCGCGAATCATCAGCCTGATATGGTACTCACGGCCAGAGACGCCACGACCCCGGATATTTCATGCAAAGCTCAGGCGAAATGCAGCCCATAAACTACGTCATTCTCGCCATTTCGCTGCTCGCGGTCCTGTATAATAGCATCCTTGCCTTCATCAATCACAACATCACGCCGCTGACGCCAAACGCCGTGGTGATGAGCGAAGTGCTCCTGCAGGTGGCAAGCTTTGCCTATATCCTGAAGAAGGGGATTTATGAGGAGGATATGGCGCCGCTCCTCTATCTGCTCCTGACCATCGTGCTGACGGTCTTCGTCATCGCCATCAACAAGCAGCCCTATGTCGATCACCTTCGCAACGTGATGATCATCTTTGTGTTTTCCATCATGGGCAGGCTTTGCAACGAGCGCACGCTGAAGCTGGCGTTCAGGATTTCCTGCATTGCCGTGCTCGCCGTGCTCATCTGCGAAATCGTGTCGGTGACGGAATATGTCGCGCTCTTTCATCCGGCCGAATATTTCCAGAACACGCGCGGTGTGCCGCCGGCCACCTACAGCGATATCGGTCTGTTCCGTGGCGCGCTGGGGTTCGAGGGGCGGTTCTCCTTCGGCCTGATAGACCATCGATCGTCCTCCATCTTTCTGGAGCAGGTGTCGCTTGCCAATTTCTGCGGCGTGATGGTCCTCTACCTGATCAGCTTCTCCGGCCGGCTACGGCTGTCCGACAGAGTGCTGTTCATATCGACCGTTGTTCTGATCCTGCTGACAAATGACACGCGCACGATGCTGATTTTCAGTCTCATCAGCATTGCCGGCTATTTCATCTATCCCTGGCTTCCAAAGATGCTCGACCTAATGACGATGCCCGTGATCATCCTCGTCGGCTTCGTCATCAACGCCCTCAAGCCGGGCGTTACCGGCGACAATTTCGTCGGTCGCATCAACGGTACGGTGCGGGCCTTCCTCGGCATGGACCTGCAGAGCACCATCGGCCTGCAGCTCGATCAGGTCGGCATCTTCTACGACAGCGGCTATGTCTACATCATATACGGCGCCACCATCTTCGGCCTGATCCTGTTCTGGCTCTATGCCTCGCTCTATCCCGGAGGCGAGACCGTCAACCAGCGGCGGCTCGGCCACGCTCTTTCCCTCTTCCTGTTCCTGAACCTGATGATCGGCTCAACGGCCATCTTTTCGATGAAGACGGCCGGGCTGGTCTGGCTGTTGGTGGGCTTCCTGAAGTTTAACGAGGGCACGCAGGCAAAGCAGCCGCAGAGGCTCTCGCTCGCCACCAACAGCTAAGGCGGGGATGCGCCGTTCGAAGGCGCAACGGGAACGGTTTTTCCCATCATCTTGCCTAAAGTAGCCGTGGAAACATGGTTGAGGGGCATATTCCCCATAGTTTCGATTTGATTTAAGCAGGCGGGCGCCAAAGCAAGCGGGCACCCCGGCGGAAGAGAGAAGAGATATGACGCATTTCGTACTCACGGTATCGTGCCGCTCGACACGTGGGATTGTTGCGGCGATTGCCAATTATCTGGCGGATCAGGGCTGCAACATCGTCGACTCCAGCCAGTTCGACGATCTCGATACCGGCAAGTTCTTCATGCGCGTCAATTGTGATCATGCAGGCAAGTTCGAGATGGAGGCCGAGATCCACGATACCCAGAAGCGCATGAAGGTGCTGCTGATGGTGTCGCGCTTCGGCCATTGTCTGAATGACCTGCTCTACCGCTGGAAGATCGGCGCCCTGCCGATCGACATCGTCGGCGTCGTCTCCAACCATTTCGAATATCAGAAGGTGGTGGTCAATCATGACATCCCCTTCCACCATATTCCGGTGACCAAGGCCAACAAGCCGCAGGCGGAAGCCCGGATCATGGAGGTGGTCGAGCAGACCGGCACGGAACTGATCGTGCTCGCCCGCTACATGCAGATCCTGTCGGATTCGATGTGCCAAAAGATGTCCGGCCGGATCATCAACATCCACCATTCCTTCCTGCCGAGCTTCAAGGGCGCCAATCCCTACAAGCAGGCCTATGAGCGCGGTGTGAAGCTGATCGGAGCGACGGCGCATTATGTGACGGCGGATCTGGACGAAGGTCCGATCATCGAGCAGGACACGGCACGCATCACCCATGCGCAGTCGGCGGACGATTATGTCTCGATCGGCCGGGATGTCGAGAGCCAGGTGCTGGCGCGGGCCATCCATGCCCATATCCACTACCGCACCTTCCTCAACGGCAACCGCACCATCGTCTTCCCGGCAAGCCCGGGAAGCTATGCCTCCGAGCGGATGGGGTAAGACGCGGCCGACGCCACCAACCCCTGTTTTCTTTCCCCTCCAAAATACGATCTAATACGGCCGATATCGAATCGCAGTGCGGAGGGGAAATTGCCGCCATATCTGGATAGAATCCTGCCGCTTTCGGCCCTCGTCATGCTCGTAACCGCGCAGGTCTCGATCGCAGCGACATTGGAGGAGGATCCTTCGAAGGTCGATCTCGCCAAGCTGGTCGAATGCACCAGCTATGACGTGCCGAGTTACAACGGCTTTGCCATGTGGCTGACCGGGCCTGAGAGCGTCGAGGCGATGAAGCGGATGGGCATCACCGAGCTGCCATCCGACAATCTCATGCTGCGGGAATTCAAGCTGGAGAAGCCGATCATCGTTTTCGGCCGACAGACCGACAGGGTCGCCTTCGCCCCCTCCGGTCCGCTGGCCGTGCTCGATGAGGCCGATCCGCATCCGCTCGCCAAGCAGCTTGGCGTTAACGCCACGGTTGACACGCCGGGCAAGTTCCTCGGCGAAAAAGAGATCGTCTCCAGCAAGGAGCAACTGGAAAACTCCGACACGGTGCTGCATTCGCGCATAACCCTCAATATCTCGACCGTCAACAACCATCCCGGCAAGACGCTGGCCGGCTGCAGCTATTCGATCGAGGTTGAGTGACGTCTGCATCTAGGCAGGCGCGATCAGTGGCCTATCTTCCATCCTATTGTCCGATCGCCCTGTTCGTTTTCGGGGATTATCTTTAGGACGGAATGGTTTAGTGTCGACGGAGATGAACCATCCGGGGGAGCCATGACCGACGCCGCGCTCGTCAATCGTATGCAACTGCCAAGACCGGACATCACGCCGGAGGAAGCAGCTGACCTCCTGCGGACGCATTATGGCCTGACAGGAACACTCACCGAACTCGGCAGCCAGCAGGACCGCAACTACCGCGTCGATACCGGTACGAACAACTATGTTCTAAAGGTCTGCCGCACGGAATATGACACGGTGGAGCTGGAGGCGCAGAATGCCGCCATCCGCCACCTGCACGCCAAACCGGATGCGCCGCGTGTCCCCAATATCGTGCCGTCGCTGAACGGCCGGGATATTCTTGCCGTCACCGTCCGCGAGCAGGATTATCTTATCCGGCTGCTCGGCTACCTCCCCGGCCAATCGCTGACGCGGCGCAAGCATCTGTCGCTCGCCGCGGTCTCGGCGCTCGGCACCCTGTCGGCGCGGCTCGCCCGCGACCTCGCTGATTTCAACCATCCCGGCCTCCATCGCAATCTGCAATGGGACCTGCGCCGGGCCGGCCCTGTCGCCGTGCAGCTGCTGTCGGCGATCACGGACCACGATGCGCGCGACCGCATCGCCAAGGCGATGGTCTCGGCCGTCAAGCGCATCCAGCCGCTCGCCGGCGGGCTTCGCGTGCAGCCCGTCCACCACGACGTCACCGACGACAATGTCGTCTGCCATCCTGACGCGCATGGCCAGCCGATCCCGGACGGGGTGATCGATTTCGGAGACATCATCCAGGGTTGGCTGGTGGGCGACCTCGCCGTCACCTGCGCCTCGCTGCTGCACCATGCCGAAGGCGATCCCTTCGTCATCCTTCCCGCCATCAAGGCCTATCACGCGGTCTATCCGCTCGAGGAAGCCGAGTTGAAGGCGCTGTGGCCGCTGATCGTCGCCCGCGCCGTGATCCTTGCCGCCAGCGGCGAGCAACAGCTCGCCATCGACCCCGAAAACGACTACGTGCGCGGCAATCTCGAGCATGAACGCGAGATTTTCGACGTCGCCACCGGCGCCGATCCGGACGTGATGGAAGCAGCGATCCTGCGCGCCGTCGGCTTCGACGTCGCCCCGATCGCCACCGAGGGCTGGTCGGCGCTGCTACCGGATATCGCGCCCGACACCATCGCCGCCGTCGATCTTTCCGCAACCAGCCCGCATTTTACCGACGGCAATTGGCAGAAGCCGGACATGGACTGGCGACTGCTTGCCAAAGAGGCAACCGCCTCCGGCACGGCGGCAACGCGCTATGGCGAATTCCGCCTGTCGCGCGCCGATCTCCTCGGCATGACGCCGCCACAGAATTTCGCGCTGCATAGCGATGTCTGCCTGCCCGCCGGAACGACGGTTACAGCCCCGTTTGCCGGACGCATCCAATGGGACGGCCAGCATCTGGTTCTGGTGAGCGAGGTGGTCAGCCTGCACCTCGACGGCATCGATTGCCCGCTGGAAGAGGGTGCCGAGATCGAGCAGGGCGCTGCCATCGGCACCATCGCCGGCGAAGGCTCGACGGTCGGTGGCCTGCGCGTGCAGCTCTGCCGCTCTCCATCGCTGGTGCCGCCGCTCTTTGCCACAGCGCATCAGGCCGATGGCTGGTCGGCCGTCTGCCCCTCGCCCGCTGCCCTTCTGAGCCCAGCCTGCGAAGCACCGCGAGAAGACAGCGCGGCCCTGCTTGCCCGGCGCGCGGCACATTTCGCCAGGCCGCAAAAGCATTATTACGAGATCCCGCCACAGATCGAGCGCGGCTGGCGCGAATTCCTCTTCGACATCGAAGGCCGCGCCTATCTCGACATGGTCAACAATGTCACCATGCTCGGCCATGCACATCCGCGCCTGACGGCGGCGGTCGAGCAGCAATGGTCGCGGCTCAACACCAACTCCCGCTTCCACTATGCCGCCGTCACCGAGTTTTCCGAGCGGCTGGCGGCGCTGGTGCCGGAGGGTCTCGACAGCGTCTTCCTGGTCAACAGCGGCTCCGAGGCCAACGACCTCGCCATCCGGCTTGCCTGGGCGCATACGGGCAAGAAAAATATGCTCTGCCTGCTGGAGGCCTATCACGGCTGGACGCTAGCAAGCGACGCCGTCTCCACCTCTATCGCCGACAATCCGCAGGCGCTGACGACACGGCCGGACTGGGTGCACCCGGTCGTGTCGCCGAATACCTATCGCGGGCCATTCCGCGGGCCTGATTCGGGCGCGGACTACGTGGCCAGCGTTACGACGGTGCTGGAGGCCATCGACGAGAAGGGCGACGGCCTTGCCGGCTTTATCGCCGAACCAGTCTATGGCAATGCCGGCGGGATCGCTCTGCCGCACGGCTATCTTACCGACGTCTATGCCGCGGTGCGCGAGCGCGGCGGCCTCTGCATCGCCGACGAGGTGCAGGTGGGCTACGGCCGGCTCGGCCATCACTTCTGGGGCTTCGAGAGCCAGGACGTCGTGCCGGATATCATCACCATCGCCAAGGGCATGGGCAACGGTCATCCGCTCGGCGCGGTCATCACCCGCAAAGAGATCGCCGAATCGCTGGAGAAGGAGGGCTATTTCTTCTCCTCGGCCGGCGGCAGCCCGGTAAGCTCGGTCGTCGGTCTCACCGTGCTCGACATCATCAGGGACGAGGGCCTGCAGGAGAATGCTCGCGTGGT
This sequence comes from Martinezella rhizogenes, assembly GCF_000799715.1. Classification (GTDB taxonomy): domain Bacteria; phylum Pseudomonadota; class Alphaproteobacteria; order Rhizobiales; family Rhizobiaceae; genus Rhizobium; species Rhizobium rhizogenes_C. The sequence goes on along the minus strand of NZ_JUHG01000014.1, from coordinate 132,289 downwards.
CGGCGATCATCTGAAGGCGGGACTGATCGCGCTGATGGAACGCTTTCCGTTGATTGGCGCGGTGCACGGCACGGGCCTCTATCTCGGCGTCGAGTTCGTGCGCAACCGCGAGACGCTGACGCCCGCCACGGAAGAAACGGCTGATATCTGCGACCGGCTGCTCGATCTCGGCGTCATCATGCAGCCGACCGGCGATCACCTGAATGTGTTGAAGATCAAACCGCCGCTTTGCCTTTCGATCGAGAGTGCCGATTTCTTCGTCAAAGCCCTGGAAAAGGCTCTGGAAGACACCGTCTAGCCTCTCTGGCGACGACCGTTAACCATTAAGGTAATTTAGCGATACGCAAATTTTAGTGCCTTTTGGGGATTGTCGAATCTCGCGATAATTCCTATCTGTCTCTCGGTGATCGGCTATGCCGTTCCGCTACGGGAGGTTGCGCGGAGGTTGATACAGCCTACCCCGCAATTAGCCAGGTACGGAATTATATTTTACCGATCGTCGATATTTTGACATCTTTCGGAATATGTTTCTGAGGATGGAATTGCTATTCTCTACCCAGGTTGTAGACAATAGCACACCGGATCACCGGCTCCTCTCGGAGCCCCAACAAGTACAACACCAACGAAGGAAGTGACATGCTGAATATTAAATTCATCGCCTCGATCCTTGGGCGGTCCGTGCTTGGCTATGACCGTTCGGGCGCACTCTCCCGCCCGTGCTGTCGAATGTGACGTTCGTCCCCTTACCGGATTCAAACAGTCAATTCGCCATGTCTGCGCCGTTAGGGCGCGGAGGGAGTATTTTTTATGAAGAAGCAAGTCATCGAATATGCTGGCGTTCCCGTCGGCATCGTCATTCCGGATGAAGACCGGCTGAAGTTCATCGCCGTGAAATATCATGTCCACGATCTGGACGAACAACGTTTCAGAAACACGGACGAGGTGAAGCTCGCCATCCGCGACCTCCTCTCCCGCCAACAGGCTAAGCCGATCCACGTTTGATGGATCGGCTTAGCCGCCACTTTTGCAGCACCACACCACCCGCCCTCGCCCTTCCACAAGCTCAGGGTAAGAGCATGGCAGGTCATTTCGCTGATCTGGCGGGAGTGCCGGGCGTCCGTGGTTTAAGTGCACTTTTCCAGAATCTCATCCACGACACGCTCAATCCGCGCAGTGGCATCGATCACGATGCCGCCCTTCGGGACATCTTCTTTCGTTGCGTGCAATCGCCTGATAAATTGCCGTTCGGCGGATCTTCCGCCCCATTCGGTTTCCGGCCTCTCGGCAAGCCGTCGGGTCAACGTATCCAGATCGACCTCAAGAACGAAAACCCGATCGAACAAGTCAATGAAGCTGGAGAAATTCCGGGAGCCACCGCAGAAAAACGATGCGGCATGGCTTTGATCGGCCACCAGCGCTCTGACCCTGTCCACGTTCCAAATATGATGCTCGTGGGCAAATCCGTCCACGGGTTCCCCCGTCTTCGGATCGCCCTGATAAGCCAACTCGGTGTCACCATTGATCGAATGGCAACCACGCCGCCGCAATTCGTGGCAGACTGACGTCTTGCCGGTGCCGGAAATGCCTTCTATCAAATAGTTTCTGATACCCATTCCATTGCCCCTACTGGAAAAGTCCCTCGCCTGGAAGTCGGCAGGACCGTTGGCTCAAGTCCGTTCCAGGGCACATGGCCAAGCACCGTGCCACCAAAGGACAGGCGTTGCTCGCCAGTCCTGACCTTCGTCTTTGAACCATCAGGGGGGCGGCCCAGCCGCCCACAAACCCATCTTGTCTTTTCCCGTTCTTTGCGATCCTATCGCCATGATAACCTCCCGCTTCGAGAGGCGAAGGATTTTTCATTGGCTGATCTGCTCAATCTCCTGACCGACATCGACGGCCTCGCCGTCGGTCATTCCACCGACCTTGCACTCGGTTCCGGTGTCACCGCCATCATCTTCGACGAGCCGGCGATTGCCTCCGGCTCCGTGCTCGGCGGTGCGCCGGGCGGGCGGGACACGGCTTTGCTCGATCCGGCGATGACCGTCAGCACGGTCGATGGGCTGGTGCTGTCGGGCGGCTCGGCCTTCGGGCTCGATGCGGCCGGCGGCGTGCAGGCGGGCCTGCGCGAGATCGGGCGCGGCCTTCAGGTCGGAACGGCGCTTGTGCCGCTGGTGCCGCAGGCGATCCTCTTCGATCTCATCAATGGCGGCAACAAGGACTGGGGCCTCTATTCGCCCTATCGCGACATGGGCTACGCCGCCTTCAAGGCAGCGAAGAAAGGCGTCTTCTCGCTCGGCACGGTCGGCGCCGGCACCGGCGCAACGACGGCGACGGTCAAGGGCGGCCTCGGCTCGGCCAGCGCCGTCAGCAGCCGGGGACATAGGATCGCCGCCATTGTCGCCGTCAATGCGCTTGGCACTGCCACCATCGGCGACGGATCGCATTTCTGGGCAGCGCCCTTCGAGGAGAACGGCGAATTCGGCGGGCTCGGCATGCCCGAGACCATCGACACGCGCCTGCGGCTGAAAGGCGGAAATGTCACGGCAACGACCATCGGCGCCATCGTCACCGATGCGCAACTGACCAAGGCGGAGGCGCATCGCCTGTCGATCTGCGGCCATGACGGCCTTGCCCGCGCGCTTCTGCCGGCGCATCTGCCGCTCGACGGCGACACGGTTTTCGCCGCCTCCACCGCCAAGCACCCGAGAGACGACATGCCGAGCTTCATGGAGCTTTGCCATCTCGCCACCATCGTCATGGCGCGCGCGATTGCTCGCGGCGTATACGAGGCGACGGCGCTGCCGGTCGAAGGCGCGCAGCCGGCTTGGCGGGATCGTTTTCCCAACCGAACGACCTAGCCGGAGATCCATCCATGCAGATCCGGGCGCTGATCTATTTCGACGAGCTGGTGCGTACCAACTCCATGCGCCAGGCGGCGGAAAACCTGAACGTCGCGCCGACGGCGATCAGCCGGCAGATCGAAAATCTCGAATATCATTTCGGCACGCCGCTGGTCGAGCGCAGCGCCCGTGGCGTCAAGCTGACCGCCGCCGGCGAGCTATTGGCCGTGCGTGCCGGCCGGACGCTGCGTGAACTCGACCATGTGCATCAGCTGATCGAAGACCTGAAGGGATTGCAGCGTGGCCGCGTCAGCGTCTATGCCAGCGGCGCCACCGTCGCCAACCTGCTGGCGCCGGCGCTCGCCGAATTCAGCCTGCGCTATCCGAAACTGCGCTTCGAGGTGACCATCACCAGCGCCCGCAGCGCCATCGAGGCCGTCAACGGCGCCGAGGCCGATATCGCCGTGACATTGTTCGCGCCACCGCTATCGGGAACCAAGGTGCGGCTGCGCTCCGAAATCACCTATGACGTCATCGCCGCGACGAGCCATCCGCTGGCGGCACACAAAGAGGTCTCGCTTGCCGAACTCGCAGCGCATTCGCTCGCTGTGCCCGATCGCTCCTTCGGCGCACGGCAGGCTTTCGATGCGCTGTTCGAGCGTGAGGGATTGATACTCGATCCGGTGTTCGAGAGCAGCTCGCTGGAGATGCAGAAGGAACTGGTGTTGCGAGGAGCGGCGATCACCATGCTGCCGGCGCTGACCGTGCAACGGGAAATCCAGGCTGGGCAGCTCGTGGCCCTGCCGATCGCCGATGGCAAGGGGATCAGGACGCCGATCGATCTCTGCGTTGCGCCGGACCGCCAACTGTCCTTTGCCGCCGGCAAGCTTCTCGACTTCATCGAGCGCTTCATGCGCGAACAGGTCGCCGGCACGGGGAAGCGCGATTGATCCGAGACGATGGATTTCAACCGGGCAAAATCAGTGTAGCCATATCAGCTACACTGAGCACACATTTTTATAATTGTGTGTGCGCCTGCGAGATGACACTATTTTGAAAAAGGGCCGTATGCCGGAGGGAAAAGCCGGGATCGCGAGCTGAAACAAGGGAACCGATATGACCACGTTTTCACGTCCGAGCCTGGGCGATTTTGCCCGTCGTCTTGCCTGTGGCGCCGCGATCTCGGCGGGGCTGCTGCTGATGGGCATGACATCAGCCGAAGCCGCCAAGACCACGCTCAATCTCGGCATGACAGTTGAGCCCACCGGCCTCGATCCGACGATCGCCGCCCCCGTCGCCATCGGACAGGTGACCTGGCAGAACATCTTCGAGGGGCTGGTCGCTATCGACGAGAGCGGCAAGGTCATACCCCAGCTTGCCAAGAGCTGGGAGATTTCCCCCGATGGGCTGACCTATACGTTCAAGCTGCAAAGCGGCGTCAAATTCCATGACGGCCAGGCCTTCGATTCGGCGGCGGCGAAATTCACGCTCGACCGCGCCCGCGACGCCAAATCCGTCAATCCGCAGAAGCGCTTCTTCGCAACTATCGCCTCGATCGACACGCCGGATCCCGACACGTTGGTGCTGCACCTTTCCTCTCCGACCGGCAGCTTGCTCTATTGGCTCGGCTGGCCCTCCTCGGTCATGGTCGGTCCGAAATCCACCGCCAACGACAAGACGACGCCTGTCGGCACCGGTCCGTTCAAATTCGCGTCCTGGGCCAAGGGCGATCATGTCGAACTTGCCAAGAACCCGGACTACTGGAACAAATCCGTCGTTGTTAAGCTCGACAAGGTGACCTTCCGCTTCATTCCCGATCCGCAGGCGGAAGCGGCGGCCCTGAAGGCCGGCGATCTCGACGCCTTTCCGGAATTCGGCGCGCCCGAGCTGATGAGTTCCTTCGACGGTGATCCCAGGCTGATGACCAAGGTCGGCAATACCGAGCTCAAGGTCGTCGCCGGCATGAACAACACGCGCAAGCCCTTTGATGACAAGCGGGTGCGCCAGGCGCTGATGATGGCGCTCGACCGCAAGACGGTGATCGACGGCGCCTGGTCCGGCTTCGGCACCGCGATCGGCAGCCACTATACGCCGAACGACCCCGGCTATCAGGATCTGACCGGCAAACTGCTCTTTGACCCCACCAAGGCCAAGGCGCTGCTCGCCGAAGCCGGTTATCCCAACGGTTTCACCTTTACCATCAAGACACCGCAAATGGCCTATGCGCCGAGAAGCGCGCAGGTGATGCAGGCAATGTTTGCCGATATCGGCGTGACCATGAATATCGAGCCGACGGAATTTCCGGCGAAATGGGTGCAGGACGTCTTCACCGGCCGCGACTACGACATGACCATCGTCGCCCATGCAGAGCCGCGCGACATCGACATCTATGCGCGCGACCCCTATTATTTCAACTATAAGAACCCTGATTTCAACGATCTGATGAAGAAGGCGCAGCTCACCGCCGATCCAGCCGAGCAGAACAAGCTCTACGGCCAGGCGCAGACGATCCTCGCCGAGGACGTGCCGGCGCTCTTCCTCTTCGTCATGCCGAAACTTGGCGTCTGGGACAAGAAGCTGAAAGGTCTCTGGGAGAACGAGCCGATCCCGTCGAACGTGCTCACCAACGTCTCCTGGGAAGACTGACCCCTTTCAGCGCCGCGCAGCCGGGCGTAACCCGGCCATGGACATGCAATGATCGTACTTCTCACCCGCCGGATCATGGGCCTTTTCCTGACCCTGATCGCCGTTTCGCTGCTGCTTTTCGCGGTGATGGCCCTGCTGCCGGGCGATCCCGCCGCCATCACGCTCGGCACATCGGCAACGCCGGAGACGCTGGCGGCGCTCAGGCACGAGATGGGCCTCGATCAGTCGCTGATCCTCCGCTACGGCCAGTGGCTCGGCGGCGCGCTGACCGGCAATCTCGGCATGTCCTATACCTATGGCGTACCCGTCGCCGGCCTGATCGCCGAACGGCTAGCCGTGACGCTGCCGCTCGCTGTCCTCGCCATCCTGCTTTCCATCCTGATCGCGGTGCCGCTTGGCGTTGCCGCCGCCGCCAAACGCGGCGGCGTCTTCGACATCATCGCTACGCTATTTTCGCAGATGAGCATCGCCGTGCCCGGCTTCTGGGTGGGGCTGTTGCTGATCCTGCTATTCGCCACCTCGCTCGGCTGGATGCCGGCCGTCGGCTTTCCCGGCTGGGGCAATGGCCTATGGTCGGCCTTGAAGGCGCTGATCATGCCGGCGGTGGCGCTGGCCCTGCCGCAGGCGGGCGTCTTGACCCGCGTCACCCGCTCGGCCGTGCTCGACACGCTGCATGAGGATTTTGCCCGCACCGCCATTGCCAAGGGCCTGTCCCGTAGTGCGGTGCTCTGGGGGCATGTCGTGCCCAATGCGCTGATGCCGGTGATGACCATTCTCGGCCTGCAATTCACCTTCCTCGTCGCCGGCGCGGTGCTGATCGAGAACGTCTTCAACCTGCCCGGCCTCGGACGGCTTGCCTATCAGGCGCTCAGCCAGCGCGACGTTATCGTCCTTCAGGACGTCGTGCTGTTCTTCGCCGGGTTGGTCATCGTCGTCAATTTCTTGGTCGATCTCTCGTACCTGGTCATCGACCCCAGGCTTCGCAGCGGAGCGGCACGATGACCGTGGTCGAGACCGCCTCCCCCCGCCGCTCCCGCTTTCGTGCGCTGTGCCGTGCCAATCTCGTCGTCGGCGCGGTCATCATCCTCGCGCTTGTCGGCGTCGCCGTTCTATCACTGTTCTGGACGCCGTTGCCGCCGGCGAAGATGCAGATCATTCACAAGCTGCAACCGCCTTTGGGCTTCGGTCTTCTCGGCACCGATCAGCTTGGCCGCGACGTGCTGTCGATGCTGATGGCTGGCTGCTGGAATTCGCTGTCGATCTCCGTGTCGGCGGTGGCGATCGGCGGCACGATCGGCACGATGATCGGTGTTGCCGCCGCCGCACAACGCGGGCTGTTCGAGGCGCTAATCATGCGCGCATGCGACGTGATCTTCGCGCTGCCGCCGATCCTGTCTGCAATGATCCTCGGGGCGTTTCTCGGCACCGGGCGCCTGACCGCCATCATCGCCATCGCCACCTTCATGGTTCCCGTCTTTGCCCGTGTGGCGCTGAGCTCGGCGCTGCAGGCCTGGAGCCGCGACTATGTGATGGCGGCGCGCGCCATCGGCAACACACCCTTCTCGATCACCACGCGGCATGTGCTGCCGAATATCCTGAGCGGCATCATCGTGCAGGCGACGATCCAGCTTGGCCTGGCGATCCTGACCGAAGCAGGCCTGAGCTTCCTCGGCCTCGGCGTGCCGCCCCCGGCCCCGACCTGGGGACGGATGCTGGCGGACGCGCAGACCTATCTCGGGCTGGCGCCCTGGCTCGCCATCCTGCCGGGCCTGGCGATCGCGCTTTCCGTCCTCGGCTTCAACATGCTCGGCGACGGCCTGCGAGATCTTCTCGATCCGCGCGAAGCCCGCCGCTGATTTCAGACCACGAAGAGTATCGACCATGACCGAAACGACCGACCTTTCCATCCGTCAACTCCTTGAGAGGTTTTCCGCAAAGAGCCTCTCGCCGAGCGAATACTGGCTGGCGCTGGAAACGCATATCGCGACCTGGGAGCCGACCATCGCCGCCCTCTATGCCTATGATCCGGAGGACGCGCGCAAGCAGGCCGCCGCCTCCACCGAGCGCTGGGCCAAGGGTGCGCCGCTCGGGCCGCTGGACGGCATTCCGGTGACGCTCAAGGAATTGATCGCCACCAAGGGCCAGCCGGTGCCGCTCGGCACGGCGGCCGTCGAGCTCGTTCCCGCCGTCGAGGACGCGCCGATTGCCGCGCGGATGCGCGAGGATGGTGCGGTGATCTTCGCCAAGACCACCTGCCCCGATTACGGCATGCTCTCTTCCGGTCTCTCCAGCTTCCACAAGCTCAGCCGCAATCCCTGGGACCCCTCGCAGAACCCCGGCGGCTCCAGCGCCGGCGCTTCGGCTGCGGCCGCCGCCGGCTACGGTCCACTGCATATCGGCACGGACATTGGCGGCTCGGTGCGCCTGCCCGCCGGCTGGACCGGTATTTTCGGCTTCAAGCCAAGCCACGGCCGCATCCCCGTTGACCCCTATTATGTCGGCCGCTGCGCCGGGCCGATGACGCGCACGGTCGAGGACGCCGCCTTATCCATGGCGACACTCTCGCGTCCCGACTGGCGCGACGGCACCAGCCTGCCGCCAAACGACTTCAACTGGATGGATCTCGATATAGATATGCGCGGGCTGAAGATCGGGCTGATGCTCGATGCCGGCTGTGGCCTGCCGGTCGATGACGAGGTGCGCGATGCCGTCGTTGCCGCCGCCAAGCGCTTCGAAGAGGCCGGCGCTACCGTTATCGATGTCGCGCCGGTGCTGACGCGGCAGATGCTGGACGGGCTGGACGTCTTCTGGCGGGCGCGTTTCTGGGGCGATATCGTCAACCTGAGCGAAGAGCGCCGGGAGATGATCCTGCCATTTATCCACACATGGGCGAAGGGCGGCGCCGACGTCAGCGGCGTCGATGCCGTGCGCGGCTTCAACCAGACGATCGAAATGCGCAAGACCTGCGGCAAGCTCTTCACCCAAGTCGACGCGGTGCTGTCGCCGACCAATCCGATCGTCTCCTATCCGGCCGAATGGGCCTCGCCCACCAACGATCCGGCCCTACCCTTCGAGCATATCGGCTTCACCGTTCCCTGGAACATGTCGGAACAGCCGGCTTCGTCAATCAATTGCGGCTTCTCCCGCTCCGGCATGCCAATCGGCCTGCAGATCGTCGGCCCGCGTTTCGGCGACATGCTGGTCCTGAAACTCTCGAAAGCCTTCGAGACCTGGACCGGCGGTGTGACGAACTGGCCGAAGGCGCCAGGTTAGGATCCCAGCTACAGCGTCGCTGCCCCCTTTTCCTCGACATCGGCGTCAAGCTCCTGCAGCGCCTTTTCGATGACTCGCAGATCGTCCTGAAGGCCATCATCGGCGCTCATCATGCTTTCGCTACCGGCGCGCTGGATGCCTCGTGCTTCGCTCTGCAACTCGAGCAGCCGGTCGATCTTGCGGCTGCGCTGGAGATGGGTGTCGCCGAGAATATCCCTGATCACCTGTTCCATCGCGGTAATCGGCATGATGCTTCTCCTCTCGAACAAAACGATGTTCAATCGAGAGAATAACGGTCCAGATCAGCCACGGTTCCGATCGGAGCGTTAATCTGCGAGACGGCGAAACCCCGTCGGCTGCTCGTAAAGCCAGCCGATGCGCTCGACGGCGGCGGCAAAATTCTCGCGTGCGACGGTCATGGTATGGCCGTTGGCATGGATGATGGTTTCCGGGTCTTCCATCACCGCCGCGTGGCCCTTCCAGAAGACGAAATCGCCACGACGCAACTCCTCGCGGGTGATCGGTTCGCCAAGCCCGGCCGCCTGCATGTCGGAATCGCGCGGCGCGGCGCGGCCCGTCATCAGGAGCGCAAGCTGGATCAGGCTGGAGCAGTCGACGCCAAGGCCGGAGCGGCCGCCCCAGAGATAGGGCGTTTCCATGAATTTTGCGGCGATCTCCACATAGTCGCCGCCATCATTGTAGCCGATCGGCTGCACATGCTTGGCGAAAATGGCAGTGCCGTCCTCCAGCACGACGTAATGATTCCCCCGCGCCTCCGCCGTGTCGGTGACACGAACGCGGCTGCCCATGGAGAGCACATCGGTGTAGGGCTTGCGCAATTCCGGCACGGGATAGAGAAAAGTCCGCTGCGGCACGACGACATGGGTCGGCGCCGAAAGCCCTTGCCTGATCGTATCTTCGGGCAGATAGCCGACATAACCGTCCGACACCGCCTTGACCCAGGCCCAGCCATCCTTGCGCTCGAAGACCGTGACATCTTCGCCGAGCAACAGCTCCGTATCGATGCCGCGTGCCAGATCCGGCTGAGGACGCAGCGCCACGACCGGAACAACGACCTGCGCCTTGCTGCCCTCGACGAAGCGCTCGGCCTCGACCTGGCCCCGAAGAGAGGCTTCGGCGAGATCGGGCCGGTAGGCATTCAGGCGGCGGTCGAGCGTCATGACGATGGTTCCTAGACTGATAGTTTACGGCCTTGCGCGATGACGAGATCACCGAGCTTTTCGAGATAGAGCGCGCCGGTTACCGTGCGCTTGATGATAACATTGCGACGATCGCGGTCGTCGCGCACGCGGTCGACCAGCCCCATCTCGCCCATGGTATCGAGCGCGCGCGTAATGACCGGCTTGGTGACGCCGAGCGTCGCGGCAAGCCCGCGCACGGTATGCGGCGGCGGGACGAGATAGATCTGCAGGAGGATTGTTGTCTGCCGCAGGGTCAAATCATGATCCTCGCGGCGCACTTGTTCGAGCGCCACGCCATGCCAGAGGCCGAGAGCCTGCGAGGCAGAGAGTTCAAGCGGCAAAGGCAACCCCGGAGATCGTTACGCTACCGTTTCAGTTTCCGCCAAGATCGTGGCGGATTCAAGAACTGATTTATTCCAATCCTTCTCCCCGCAATGCGGGGAGAAGGTGGGACCGAGACATTGAGCGAAGAGAAATGTCGAGGGCACGGATGAGGGGCTTTCTCGGAAGCGGCCGCAAGACGAGAGTCACCGTCTTCTCGGATCGATTATTGGTGACGGTCAGGCCAGTCCGGCGCTGTCGCATCCTTGTACCTGGCCCCTCACCCTAGCCCTCTCCCCGCATTGCGGGGAGAGGGAACGATAGTGCCTTACCGCACGCTCTCCCGAATATGGTGATACAGCGCCCGGATCGCCTGCGCCTCGCCGCCGCCCGGCGAATGAGGACGCTCGTTCTGGGCCCAGCCGTAGATGTCGAAATGCACCCAGCTCGGGGTCTTCGTGACAAAGCGACGCAGGAACAGTGCCGCCGTGATCGAGCCGGCCATGCCGCCGGAGGGGGCGTTGGTGATATCGGCGAATTTGGCGCGGATATCCTTGTCGTAGCCATTATAGAGCGGCAGGCGCCAGAGCGGATCGTCGGTCTCCAGACTCGCCTCGGTGAGGTCGCGGGCGAGATCGTTGTCGTCGGTGAAGAAGGGCGGCAGGTCTGGGCCGAGCGCGACGCGGGCAGCCCCCGTCAGCGTCGCCATGTCGATCATCAGGTCCGGCGCGTCTTCATCGGCATAGGCGAGCGCATCGGCGAGGATCAACCGACCCTCGGCATCGGTATTGTCGATCTGCACCGTCAATCCCTTGCGGCTCCGGTAGATGTCGCCGGGGCGGAAGGCATTGGCGGAAATCGAGTTTTCGACGACGGGAACGATGACGCGCAGGTCGACCTTGAGCTTGGCGTCCATGATCATCAGCGCCAGGCCCATGACATTGGCGGCACCGCCCATGTCCTTCTTCATCAGCAGCATCGAGGAGGCCGGCTTGATGTCGAGGCCGCCGGTATCGAAGCAGACGCCCTTGCCGACCAACGTGATGCGGCGATGGCCCTTCTTGCCCCAGCGCAATTCCAGGAGGCGCGGCGCATCGGCGCTGGCGCGGCCGACGGTGTGCACCAGCGGAAAATTCTCCTTCAGGAGATCGTCGCCGATGATGACGGACATTTCCGCCTTGTAGTACTCGGCGAGTGCCCTGAAGGCGGCCTCGAGCTGTTCCGGGCCCATGTCGTTGGTCGGCGTATTGATGAGGTCGCGGGCAAGGAAGACGCCGGCGAGCTGCCGCTTGATATCAGCGGCATCGGCGTCGCGCGGGATCATCAGTGTGGGACCGGCCGCCTTTTCCGACTTGTAACGGTCGAAGCGGTAGCTGCCGAGGCCGAAGCCTAACGAGAGCCGGTTGGCCGTCAGCGGCGCGGTCTCGATATGCCACTCGCCGGCCGGCAGCGATCGCGCCAGCTTGCCGGTGAGGAACGGCTGTTCCGAGGGGTTGGAGCCGAGGCCGAACAGCGCGCCGCCGAGATGGCCCTCGGCCGTCGGGATCAGCAGTAGCGATCCGCTTTCCGCCCTGTAGCCGGCCTTGCGTGCCCAATCGAGCGCGATCGGATCGATGGTGCCGGTCTCTATATGCGCCGGGGTAACGGCGAAGATCGGCAGCGTCGCGCCACCCTTCGAATTGAACGGCGTTGCACGCTCGATGTACTGATAGGGGGCCATGACTATCCTTTGGCGGTCATTTCAGGGAATCATTGGTTAACTGTCTGTTAGGGTTAACAGATTATTGCTGGAGCGAACATTGCGTCAAACCTTTCCCTGTTCCGATTTGAGGCCAGACGCAGGACTCTGACATTCAGGGATAGGGACATGTCCGCCGCCTCCACCACGTCTTCACTCAAGACTTTCCTTTTCCGCGGCGCATCGGCAGCTCTTCTGGCGCTGGCGCTGGCGAGCTGCTCAACGACGGGCAAGGACAAGATGACGACCGGATCGATCCCGACGATGTCGAAGCCGGTCGACGAGATGGACAGCGCCGACCTCGCCCGGGCGACCCTTTCCCTCGGCAAGGCCTACGACGCCAATCCGAAGGACCGCGACACCGGCGTCAACTACGCCAACGTGCTGCGCATGACCGGCCGCAACGAACAGGCGCTCGCCGTCATGCAGCAGGTGGCAATCAACCATCCGAGCGACCGCGGCGTGCTGGCCGCCTACGGCAAGGCCCAGGCGGCGGCGGGCCAACTGCAAGAGGCGCTCGCAACCATCGACCGCGCGCAGCTGCCGGATCGTCCGGACTGGCGGCTGGTCTCGGCCGAAGGCGCGATCCTCGACCAGCTCGGCCGCTCGAACGAAGCGCGTGGCAAATATCGCGATGCGTTGGTGCTTGCCCCGAACGAGCCGTCCATCCTTTCCAATCTCGGCATGTCCTATGTGCTGACCGGCGACCTCAAGACCGCCGAAAGCTATCTACGCTCCGCCGGCGGCCAGCCGACAGCAGATAGCCGCGTGCGCCAGAACCTGGCCCTCGTCGTCGGGCTGCAGGGTCGCTTTCCCGAGGCCGAGCAGATCGCCCGCCAGGAGCTGACGCAGCAGCAGGCCGATGCCAATGTGGCCTATCTGCGCGGCATGCTGGCGCAACAAAATTCCTGGCAGAAACTCGCCGCCAGCGACAATACGAAAAAAGCGATCAACTAAGGCTTCAGCGCCAGATGTGCCTTGGCAGGCCTTCGCTCACCAGCCGGGCGCCGAGAGCACCAATGACAGCGCCCGCCACCCGGTCGATCCAGAGCTTTGACCCGAGATAAAGCGCGCGCGGGCGGTTCGACGAAAAGGCCAGCGTCACCACCGTGTACCAGCCCACCTCGATCGCAAAGACCGCCGGCGGCAGCGCGAGCAGCAGCCAGAGAGCGGGCTGCGCCGGGAGAAGTGCGGCAAAGATACTGCCATAAAAGATCGCGGTCTTGGGATTGCTGAGCTGCGCGCCGAGCGCGAACCAGTAATTGCGCGCGACGCTCGCTCCGGCTGGCGATGCCGGCGCGTCAAGGGCGAGATCCTGCGCTGCGCCGCGCCAAATGCGAATGCCGATATAGATCAGATAGAGGCCGCCTGCGACCTTGAGGGCGAGATACAGCCATTCGACCTGCATCAGCAGCGCGCTGAGGCCGAACAGAGCCAGTGTCGCGAAAATGACGCTGCCCGTTCCCATGCCGAAGGCAGCGGCCAAGCCAGCCTGACGCGAGCGGGAAACGGCGATACGGGACACCAGGACAAAACTTGGTCCAGGGCTGACCGCACCAATGAGAACGGCGGCAATGATGGTGAAAAATATAGCTAAGGATGACATGCGGCACCTCCCGAAATCACTGAAAATCTGCCGGGCAGCGGGCGCGGCTCATACCGCACCTCCTTGATGAAATTCTCCATCTCACGCCGCCTGCAACGCTGATCGGAGAGTAGCCACCTTCCGTGCCGGCGACAAGTGTCACCCCATCAGAACTTATCCATCACCTGGATGATGGCCGGGCCGAGGATGACGGCCATGAGGACGGGCAGGAAGAAGACGATCATCGGCACGGTCAGTTTCGGCGGCAGGGCGGCCGCCTTCTTTTCCGCTTCGTTCATGCGCTCGTCACGGCCTTCCTGCGCCAGAACGCGCAGTGCCTGCGAGACGGGCGTGCCATAGCGTTCCGCCTGGATCAGGGCTTGCGTCACCGATTTGACGATTTCGATCTGGGTACGGGCGGCGAGATTGTCGAAGGCGGTGCGACGCTCCTGCAGGAAGGAGAGTTCCGCCGTGGTCAGCACCATTTCCTCGGCAAGCGCTGGCGATTGCTCCGCCATTTCCTCGGAAACACGGCGCATGCCGGCCTCGATGGAGATGCCCGATTCCACGCAGATCAGCATCAGGTCGAGTGCATCCGGCCAGGCGCGCTTGATGGATTTCTGCCGTTTCGTCACCCGGTTGGAAATGTAGATATTCGGTGAGTAGAAACCGAGATAGGCGGTGCCGATGACGCCGAGAAGGCGGAATGCGAAGGGCTTGGCGGCGAAATAGCCAAGGCCGAAAACCAGGAAGACGGCGACGGCCAGAAACAGAAATGGCAGCAGGAAGCGCGCCACCAGGAACATGTTCAGCGCGTTTTCCGAGCGCAGGCCGGCGGCGCGCAGGCGATTGACGGTGTTGGTATCGACCAGCGCATTGCGCAGATTGAAGCGCTCGACGATCTGGCGAACGTTCTTGTTGTTCTGGCTGCGCAGCGTCGCCTTGCCGCCGTCCGTGTTCAGCCTAGCGCGTTCGCGGGCACGGATCTGCTCGCGCTCTGTGGAGACCGCCTTCATGCGCTTGTTGAGATCGCCGCGCTCGAGGAAGGGCACGGCAATCGTATAGAATGTGGCAAAGACAGCAATCGCCACGAAAACGGCAAGGATCGTGCCCGGATCGGTCAGCTTGGCGGCAATATCGGCCATGTCTGTGTCTTTCCTTCCGATCAGATGTCGAAATTGACCATTTGGCGCATGATGTAGACGCCGGCCGACATCCAGATGCCGGCGGCTCCCATGATCAGGTGGCCGCGCGGATCGGTGAACAGGATCATCATGTATTGCGGCGATGTCAGGTAGACGAGCAGCATGACGATGAAGGGCAGCGCGCCGATGATGACGGCAGATGCCTTGGCCTCCATCGACAGCGCCACCACCTTCGCCTTCATTTTCTTGCGCTCGCGCAGCACCTTCGCCAGATTGCCCAGCGCTTCGGAGAGATTGCCGCCCGCCTGCGCCTGGATGGCGATGACGATCGAGAAAAAGTTCACCTCCTGTAGCGGCATGTGATTGTTCATGCGCGCACAGGCATCCGTCATGCTAAGCCCGACCTGCTGTGTTTCGACCACTCTGCGGAACTCGGACTTGACCGGCTCGCGCGCCTCGCTCGCCACAAGGCGCACGGCGTCGTTGAGCGGCAGGCCGGAGCGGATCGAGCGGGTGATGAGATCGAGCGCGTTCGGAAACTCCTCCAGGAACTTGTTCTGCCGGCGCTTGATGAGGAAGCCGACGACCCAGCGCGGCAGTCCGAAGGCGGCGGCGAAGGGCAGACCGGCGATGACGGGGAGCGGCGCACCGAAAAGGAAGGCGACGACCATGACGAAAAGGCCGAACAGGACGCTGAAGAGATAGAAGCGCGCCGGCGTCAGCGACAGGCCGGCTTGCACGAGGCGCGCCTTCAACGACTGCTTCTTCTTGGTGTTCTCGACCTGGCGCTTCTCCAGATCCTTGAGCGTGTCCTGCACCGATTTGCGGCGCTTCGACATTTCCTGCACGCGGTCGCGCGCCGCCTTGACCTTGGTGCGATCACTTTCGGCCGCCTTGACCCGGCTAACGCGGCTGTCCGTCTTCTTCTGCGCCTCGATCCGGGAATAGAGGATGCCATAGCAGACCGCCGCCGCCGAAACGGCTGCGAGCACGACAATCAAAAGCACCACCGGATCGACACCGAACATCGGGAAAGTCCTATTTCGAGTTGTTTTCCATCTCGTCGAGCGCCGCCGCCAGGCGCTTTTCCTCGTTGTAGTAGCGGGCGCGGTCCCAGAAATGCGGCTTGCCGACGCCGGTCGACATGTGCCGGCCGATGATACGGCCGTTGGCGTCCTCGCCCTCCATTTCGTAGCGCATCAGGTCCTGGGTGATGATCACGTCGCCTTCCATGCCGATCACCTCGGTGATCTGCGTGATGCGGCGCGAGCCGTCACGCAGGCGGGCGGCCTGGATGATCACGTCGACGGAGGTGGAGATGATCTCGCGGACCGTCTTTGCCGGCAGGCTGTATCCGCCCATGGCGATCATCGATTCGATACGGCTGAGGCACTCGCGTGGCGTATTGGCGTGGAGCGTGCCCATGGAGCCGTCATGACCGGTGTTCATCGCCTGCAACAGGTCGAAGACCTCCGGTCCGCGCACTTCGCCGACGATGATGCGTTCAGGACGCATGCGCAGGCAGTTCTTGACGAGATCGCGCATGGTGATCTCGCCCTCGCCCTCGATGTTCGGCGGCCGGGTTTCGAGGCGGACGACATGCGGCTGCTGCAGCTGCAGTTCGGCCGTGTCCTCGCAGGTAATGACGCGCTCATGGCGGTCGATATAGTTGGTGAGGCAGTTCAGCAGCGTCGTCTTGCCGGAGCCGGTACCACCGGAAATGACGATATTGCAGCGGACGCGGCCGATGATCTGCAAGAGCGTGGCACCCTCCGGCGTAATGGCGCCGAAGCGGACGAGCTGGTCGAGCGTCAGCTTGTCCTTCTTGAATTTACGGATGGTGAGCACCGGGCCATCGATCGACAGCGGCGGCGCGATGACGTTGACGCGCGATCCGTCCGGCAGGCGGGCGTCACAGATCGGGCTCGATTCATCGACGCGGCGGCCGACCTGGCTGACGATGCGCTGGCAGATGGACAGAAGCTGGGCATTGTCGCGGAAACGGATCTCCGATTCGATCGTTTTGCCGCCGACTTCGATGAAGGTCTGGCCGGCGCCGTTGACCATGATATCGGCGATGTCGTCACGAGCGAGCAACGGCTCCAGTGGGCCATAGCCGAGCACGTCGTTGCAGATATCCTCGAGCAATTCCTCCTGCTCGGAGATCGACATCGCGAAATTCTTGATGGTGATGATGTCGTTGACGATATCGCGGATTTCCTCGCGCGCCGCCTCGGCATCGAGCTTGGAAAGTTGCGAGAGGTCGATCGTATCGATCAGCGCGGCAAAGACCTGCGACTTGGTGTCGTAATATTCCTCGGTACGGGCTGGCCGGCGGCGTGTGGGCGTCTGCATCGACGGCGGCGGCACCTGCTGGCGCTGCGGCGAGGCCTCGCGCGCCGGCTCGACCAATATGGTCGATGTCGCGGGCGGCGCGGCGGATGGAGCACGCGCCGGCGCCGGCGGAGGGGCTATGCCGCCGCTCTTTGCAGGACCTTCATTTCCGCGTCTGCCAAACATGCCGTCGATCCAATTCTACGCTGACGCATGACCCCGAAAAATGCGAACCGCCTTTGCAATTCGGTCATGCGAAATCAAACAATTACTTCCGTTTCAGGAGGCCGAGCAGGCCGCCTTTCTTTGCCTTCTTCAGCGCGACGCGCCCTGTAACGATGTGCGATATCTGCGAGAAGGTTTCGGCGATCGGCGACCTCGGGTCAGTTTCCGAAATCATCCGGCCGCTATTGGCGGCATTGCCGAACAGGTTGATGTCGAAGGGAATGATGGCGATCGGGTCGGTCTCCAGCGGCTCGCAAAATTCCGAGGGGCCGATTTCCGGGCGCTTCGGCATGCCGACCTGATTGAGGATGAGATGCGGCGCCTTGTCGTTGGGACGCAGCTTGCGCAGCGCATCCAGCATGTTCTTGGCGTTGCGCAGATTGGCAAGGTCCGGCACCGCGCAGATCACGACCTCGTCGACGGACGAGAGCACGGAGCGCGTCCATTCCGTCCACATATGCGGCATGTCGAGGACGGTTATGGGCGCGCTGCGCTGCAGGACGTCGAGCACCGGCTGAAAAG
Organism: Martinezella rhizogenes; assembly: GCF_000799715.1. Taxonomy (GTDB): domain Bacteria; phylum Pseudomonadota; class Alphaproteobacteria; order Rhizobiales; family Rhizobiaceae; genus Rhizobium; species Rhizobium rhizogenes_C. The sequence goes on along the minus strand of NZ_JUHG01000014.1, from coordinate 114,458 downwards.
CCTGGCCTTCGAAATCATAGGCGCGATCGAGCATGGAGGGCGCCGCAAGCAGAGACAGGTGCTGCGAGCACTTGGTCAGCAGCCGATCGAGGAAAACCTCATCGAGACGCTCCGGCGCGAAGACCGCCTCGGCGATGCCCTGGGCCGGATCCTGGTCGAAATCGATATTGGCCGTGCCGTAGGGCAGATCGAGATCGGCGAGAATGGTCTCGACCGAAAACAGGTTGGAAATGCCGAAGGCGCAATTATGCGCGATAGTGGACGCCCCTACCCCGCCCTTGGCGCCGATGAAGGCGACGCTGCGGCCAATCGGTTCGGCATCGGGATCGACAAAAATCGCCGCCATCGCCGCCATGATGTCGGTCATGGTCACGGGCTGGACGATATATTCGGAAATGCCATTGCGGATAAGCTCGCGATAAAGGCTGATATCGTTGTGATGGCCGACGATCACCACCTTGGTGGTCGGATCGCAGACGGCCGCGAGCGGCGCGAGCTCGGCCAGGAGGTTCTGCGGATTGGCGCGGGTTTCCAGGATGATCAGATTGGGTGTCGGCGTCGAGGCGAACATGTTTGCCGCCGCCGCCGTGCTGCCGCCGGTGATCCTGAGATTGACTTTGGACATGCGCCGGTCATTGGCGCATCGGTCCATGACCTGGTGCAACTGCTCGCTTTCGCAGAAGGCATGCACGGAAATACGCGGCAACGGCCGCATGTTCTCGATATCGCCCGTGCGCGGCGCATCCTCGGCGTCCGCCGCGGTCGGCCTGATATCGTAATCGATGGCGCTCATGACTTTATCCTGTTCCGGCGACGGCTGGCTCTCATGTTCAGAAACTGCTGACTGACGCGGTGCTGGTTGCGGTCGAGCCGCTGCGATAATTGTCGATCACCTTGCTGCGCTGGTCGGCATCGATCGGCGTCATGGCGCGCGGCGCGATGAGGTCGGTCGGATTGGCGACCTGTGCGGCGAGGTTGTTCTGGCTGGCACAGCCGAAATTGTAATAATTCTGATTGTCGAAGGCATTGTCGGCAAGATCCGCCGGCCATTGGCCGCAGGCATTGGTGACCGCCGTCGTCGCCATGAAGCGGAGGCGGATCGGGGCGGCGTCGCCGGGACCGCCAGCCGGATAATAATTGTCGGCGATGCGCGCCGACGGGATGCCGCTCGCCACTAGTTCCTGGCGGATCTGCCGGCGCAGGGCGGAAGCGGCCGGCGAATTCGCCGATTCCCGTGGCGTCATGATTTCCACGGTGCCGGTGGCGTGCGCGCGATAGTCCTGAACGAAGCCGCGCACGGTATCGCGCATGCCCGAGGTCAAACGGCGATCGCTGACGGAAACGGGAATATCGACGCGGTGCTCCTTGTCCGTCAGCACGATCGGGTGGCGCTGGCGATAATCGTCGGTGATGGCGCTGGTGGCCATGCCGTCCTTGGAGCCGGCGCAACCGCTGACGGCCGCCGTCGCGATCAAGACCGGGACGATCATGGCGAGCGCGGCAAAGCGCGACCTGCCGGTGCGGGGCGCATTACGATCGAGGCTGGCCATCGTTTGGTCTCTCGTTGATCCGGTTGAAAAGGGGTGCGTCACGATCGTTCCCCTCACTTGTAGATGAAGCCGACCGTGCCGTGGAAATCGGCATCGGCGACCGGCGGCGCATCCTTGCGGCCGTAGATCTTGTTGACACGGTTCATGAAAAAGACGCCAGCATCGTTGCTCGGCGAGAAATTGTCGTCCGGACGAGCAATCTGGTTGCGCGCCACCGGCCGCACGAGATAGGGCGTCGCAATGATCACCAGCTCGCTCTCGTCGCGCTGAAAGGTCTTCTGGCGGAACAGCGCGCCGAGGATCGGGATCTTCGAGGCGCCGGGCGTTCCGGTGGTGGACTGCTGTACGTTGTCGCTCAGAAGGCCGGCAAGCGCGATCGAGCCGCCGGATGGCAGTTCGACCGAGGTATCGGCCGCACGCCGATTGTAGGTCGCGGCACCCGTGGTGCCGGTCGGTTCGGAGACCTGGGTCTGGACATGCAGGCTGATGCGGCCGGCGGAGAGGACAACCGGGGTAAAAGCAAGGCTGATGCCATAAGTATATGGCGTGATCGTTACATTGCCGTCGCTGTCGATGACGGAATAAAGCGTCTGGCCGCCGGAATTGAAGGTCGCGGCCTGGCCCGAGATCGCCGTCAGCGTCGGTTCCGCAAGGGTGCGAACAGCGCCCGCCTGCTCCATGGCGTTGAGATAGCTGCTGACATTATATTTGCCGAGCGCGGTCTTGAACAAGGCGCTGAGACCGCCATTGCCGGTGGCAGCGGTCGAATCGCTGCTGATATTGCCGAGCTGCGCGACAGTGAGACCGGAGGAATTGCTGACGAGATTGTCGAAGCCGATCTGCTTCAGCACACTGCGCTTGACCTCGGCGACGGTGACCTTGAGCGTTACCTGATCCTCGCCCTCGATCTGCAGGAGATTAACGATCTGCGAGGTCTGCCGTCCCTCGGCGAAGAGAGCGACCGAACTGTCGCCGCCCGTGCCGCTGGCGGTTTCGGTGCGGGTAGTGGCTTCGCCACCCTTCAGGAAGGCTCCGGCTAATTGCTGGGCGCGGGATGAATCCTGTGGCGTGCGCACCGAGCCGGTCAGGACGATATTGTCGGAGACGATCTCGACATTGATGTCGGAGTCCGGGATGAAGCGCTTGAGATTGGCCTGCAACCCGGAAATATCGCGCTCGATCTGCAGGTCGAGGCTGACGATCTCCTGACCGTTGGCGCCGAAGACGAAGATATTCGTCTGGCCGACCGTCTTGCCGAACAGATAGATGCGGCGCGAGGTGCGCGTGACCGCATCCGCCATCTTGGGATCAGACACGAGGATATCATGCGCATCCGCCGGCAGGTCGACCACCAGCGCCTTGTTGAGGCCGAGCTTCAATGTGCGCTTGGTGTTCAGGCCGGCAATGGTGACGATGCTGTCGGCGCCGTCGGCCTTGGCGACGGCGGTCCGCAGAAAGACAGGGGCTTCGGCAAAGGGAAGGCCGGCAAACGCGACCGAGAAGGAAAGCGCCGCCAGGAGGGGAAGGCGTGATATTTTGCTGATCTTGACCATGGTCCCGCCCCTTCTCATTGTGTCTTGGCCGCGGCCGTGCCGTTGGCGATGATGGCGCCCGACTTGATAACCTGGACGACGGCGCCGCCATTGTCGCCGGTCAGCAGATAGTCGGCGGCCGTGGTATCCGACTGCTGCGCGTCGGCGACGGAGCGCAGCGCCAGCGTCAGCCGGTCTGCCATCTGCTGGGCGACCGCAAGCACCTTCGTCTGGTCCGGCGTCAGCTCCAGCGTTGCGGTGGTGCCGACCACCGCCTTGCTGCCGTCCTGCTTTTCCTCGATCTGCTGGTCGACGGCGAGGACACGGACATTGCTGAGCACGGTCTCGGTCACGAATTTCTGGGTGTCGCCCTTGCGCACCATGATCACATCGACGCGGTCATTGGGGAGAATGAAACCGCCGGCGCCGGTGGCGACCGAGATTTCGGTGGCGACGGCGCGCTTGCCGGAGGGCAACAGCGAGGACAGAATGCGGCTGCTGGCGTCGGCGACCTTTTCTTCGCGGATCGGCTCTCCCTCGAAGATCGGCAGGCGGACGACCGCGCCGTTCAGGTCCTTCAGCGCATCGGGACGCTCAGCCTGGGTGATCAGCCCCTTGACGACGCCGCTTTGCGGCCAGGCCATCCAGTGGATCGATTTCTCGTTGAGGCGCGATCCCACAGGAAGATTGGCGTCGGCAACCAGTACATTGACCGTCGCCTCCTTCTCCACCACCGTCGCGACCTGCTGCACGATATTGCGCGAGCCTGCCAGATGCATCGCCAGCAGTCCGGCAAGCCCTGCCGCGACGACTGCCACTGCGAGTATCATTATGCGAGTGGGTTTCATTGATCATTCCTTGGGGAATACGATTCTTCGCCCCGCAGAATGCTCTGTAATTGGTGTAATTATGGTTAATGCTCTATTACGTCTACTACACTTTAACTATTATTATTTAAGCAATACAATATACAATGGTGCGTCACGCCTATCCAATACTTAGTATTTGCTAATTTAGATAATGCGCGACGTTATGGCAGTGACCAACGGCGACGACGGAAAGGCTAGAAAGCCGCCAATGGCGATGGCAATGCCATAGGGGATCTTCTTGGCGATCAGCAGAGAATTCGGCACCGGCAGGCCCATGGCCATGATGGTATTCGACTGCGAGCGTATCATCAGGATGACGATGGTCAGCGCCCCGCCGATAAAGGCGACATAGACGAGGAAGGCCAGAAGCGGCAAGCCGAAGCCGAACCAGAGCGCCGATGCCGCCAGTAGCTTGGCATCGCCGCCGCCCATGACATTCAGGGCAAAGAGCGCGAAGCAGGCGCAGAAGACAATGGCGGCGCCGGCAACGTGCATGCTGATCTCCGGCAGCGTCAGTCCGACGAGCGGCGCAAGCACGATGAACGCACCGAGCAGGATGAGCGACACTCGGTTCGGGATGGTCATGGTCAAAAGGTCGGAGATAGCCGCAACCGACAGGCAGAGCGGAAAGATCAGCAATGTCGCGGCTTCAAGCATTGAAGATGCACCTTCCTGACGACGAAACTATAAATACCGAAAACCGCCCATGATACTGAGCGGTTTTCGCTGAATATTGGCCCAACCCAAAATATCGGATTATTTTCCGGCGTTTGTGGCCGCGGTATCAGCCTTGGTCATCTGACCGGAAATGCTTACGAAAGTGGTATTAAGCGCGCCGCCCAGCGTCGTAGCGCCGGTGATGATGGCAACCGAGATCAGGGCGGCGATCAGGCCGTATTCAATGGCGGTCGCACCGGATTCGTCTTTCAGGAAACGCGAAAAAAGCTTGGTCATAATTTAACTCCACACACTTTGTTGACAGCACGTCCGCCAACTGTGCCGTTGATCGGATGGGTTGCACCGTAGCGGGTCGCCGTTTCCATCGCTTTAAGGAAATGGGTTAACAGATCGCCAATTCCGAAGCACAAATAGACTAGTTAATATAATTTCAGGCCGTTCCGAGCATTTTTAAAGAAAATCTTCAGCTTCAACGCAAAGTTTAGAATTTAATATATTAGAAAAACACGTTAGATGTGCCAGAATATTGCGCCATCGACGCCAAAATCCCGAAACGAGTAACAAAATGAACATGCCTGCTCCGTAATAGCATCAATGACTACACTCTTAATCGTTCATTCACCCTTCTTTCTCATTCTATTCAGGAATAGCTTCCGCCATTAATTTCACGAGGCCAGACCATGCCAATCCGCGGCAGAACCGCATTTCTTGCCGGCGTCGCCGCCATGGCAGGCCTGATGCCGCAGCCTTCGCGCGCCGCTGACGACGGCATGCTGCGTGTCTATATGGATCACGCGCGCGTGCTGAAGCTCGATCGGCCCGTCAGCAAGGTCATCGTCGGCAATGCGCAGGTCGCCGACGCAACCGTAGCGGATCCGAAGACGATCGTGCTCACCGGCCGCAGTTTCGGCACGACGAACATCGTCCTGCTCGACGCCGACGGCAACGCAATCGTCGACGAGCGTATCCTGGTCTCGATCGACGAGGGTAATACGGTGCGCGTCTTCCGCCAGACCGACCGTTCGGTGCTGTCCTGCACGCCCAATTGCGAGCAGCATGCCCAGCAGAACAACAATGCCGCGGCTACCAACCCCTGATGCTGGCATCTTACCCGATTACATTTGGAAATACTGTATAAGCCAAGACTTTACTGAATAATCCGCGCTTCCTCTAAATATGGACAGAGAAGAGAAACGGATTGTCAAGGAAGCGGCCCTAGTCTCGCCCCATTCAAATCGCCGTGGAATCCGCTATGACGCCAGCCGACGATCTTCTTGGGGGCAAGACCTTCGCACGGCGACGTGCGAAGGGAGGCCTACGCGCGTTCGTACACGCTCGCGACGGCGCCGCCGCCATCGAGTTCGCGCTGCTGGCAATCCCCTATTTCATAATCATCTTCGCGATCCTGGAAACCTTCGTCGCCTTCATGGCCGAACAGGTGGTCTCCAACGCCGTCGATACGCTGTCGCGCCAGATCAGGACCGGGCAGATCACCGCATCCAATACGACCGCTCAGCAATTCCGCCAGGCGTTTTGCAACGAAATCTCGGTGCTCATCGCCTGCTCGGCGGCTGAACTGGCGACACCGGCGAACCTCTATCTCGACGTCAAAAGCTATTCGACCTTCACCGACATGCCAACGACGATCCCGCGTGCCACATCCGATCCCTATTCCGACCTCAATACGGCAGGCTTTTCATTCGCTCCCGGCGGCACAGGGACCATCAACATGGTGCGCGCCTACTACCGCTGGCAGATCATCATCGATCTGCTGCGGCCCTACCTGACCAACATCCACCCATCCGACAGCTCGATGCCGAGCACCTATCTCATCGTCGCGACGGGTGCCTTCCAGAACGAGAGTTATTGATGAGGCGGCGGGAGGTCTCCGGAAGAACGTTGGCGGCAGGGCTTTACTCGCGCCTGCGGCATTTTACCCGCGACGAGCGCGGCATTGGCGCGATCGAGTTCGCCATTCTCTTTCCGGTGCTGCTGATGCTCTATCTCGGCGCCTTCGAAATCACCGTCGGCCTCAGCGTCGAAAAACGCACCAGCCGGGCGGCTGGATCGATTGCCGATATCCTGACCCAGCAAAAGAGCGTGACCAAGACACAGCTTGCCGCCATGCCCTCGGTCGCCAGCGCCATTTTTACCCCCTACAGTACCACCGGCCTGACGCTGAAGGTCACCGGGATCCAGATCGACGCCGGCAGCAGCGCCACCGTGGCCTGGTCCTGGGCGCAGGACGGCAGCAAGCCCTATACGGTCGGGAGCGTCGTCACGGTGCCCAGCGACATCAAACTGCCAAGCTCGTTTCTGGTCCGCACAGAACTCGCCATTCCCTATCAGATCCTCAGCTTCGGCTCGGATTTCCTGCCCGCCGGCAGCAACCAGATCACCATTGGCCGCACCTATTTTTATCGCCCACGCGGGGTAGATCCGATCACCTGCAGCGATTGTTGAGCGGAACGGCTTTCCATCGGGTACAATAGTCCCCATTTAGTGAGAAAATTGCCAAGTTCACGCCTGCGTTATATGGGTGACCTCCAATGCGCCTGACGGAGAATGCCGGGGCGCCGAGCAATCTTATCGGGTGACCCATGGCGCGCGCATTTCTCTTCGTTCTGGACTCCTTCGGCGTCGGCGGCGGCCCGGATGCGGCAACCTATGGCGACGAGGGCGCCGATACGCTCGGGCATATCGCCGAATTCTGCGCGGCGGGTGCCGCCGACCGCGAGGGCCTGCGCGCCGGCCCGCTGTCGCTGCCGATTATGTCGGGCCTCGGGCTGCTGGAGATCGCCAAGGCGGCGACGGGCCGCTATCCGGAGGGCATGTCGCCGCCGGAGAAGCTTTACGGCCTCTATGGCTGCGCCAACGAGGTCTCGCGCGGCAAAGACACGCCATCGGGCCATTGGGAAATCGCCGGCACGCCCGTCACGTTCGACTGGGGCTATTTCCCCACCGAAGGCGATGCCTTCCCACCGGAGCTGGTGGAGGCGATCTGCAAGGCTGCCGATCTCCCCGGCATTCTCGGCAATTGTCATGCGTCGGGAACCGAGATCATCGCCAGGTATGGCGAGGAACATATCCGCAGCGGCAAGCCGATCTGCTACACCTCCTCCGACTCCGTCTTCCAGATCGCCGCGCATGAACAGCATTTCGGCCTGGAGCGGCTGATCTCCCTCTGTCAGATCGTCCGCACCCTGCTCGACCGGTATAATATCGGCCGCGTCATCGCTCGCCCCTTTATCGGCGAGACGCCGGCGAGTTTCGAGCGTACCGGCAATCGTCGCGATTTCTCCGTGCAGCCGCCGGAGCCGACCCTGCTCGACCGGCTGGTTGCGGCCGAACGCAACGTGCATGCGGTTGGCAAGATCGGCGACATCTTCGCCCATCAGGGCATCTCCAGGGTCATCAAGGCCAACGGCAACATGAAGCTGATGGACGCGACGCTGAAAACCATGGACGAGGCAGCCGACGGCGATCTCGTCTTCACCAATTTTGTCGATTTCGACATGGTCTATGGCCATCGCCGCGACGTGGCCGGCTATGCGGCGGCGCTTGAAGCCTTCGATGCGCGGCTGGTCGAGGTGCACAGGAAGCTGAAACCCGGCGATCTCCTCATCCTGACTGCCGATCATGGCTGCGATCCGACCTGGCGCGGCAGCGATCATACGCGCGAGCGGGTGCCCATTATCGCTTACGAACTCGGCATCCGACCGCGCTCGATCGGCATTCGAGAGACCTATGCCGATATCGGCGAAACCATTGCACGCCATCTGGGCATTGCGGCGGGGCCGCATGGGAGGAGTTTTCTGTGACATCGCATTTGAAGAAGGTCGAGCTGCACTGCCATCTGGAGGGTGCGGCTCCCCCGGCGCTGACGCTTGCGCAGGCGCGAAAATACAATGTCGATACCAGCGCCTTCCTGCGCGACGGTGTCTATCTCTGGAAGGATTTCGCCGAATTTCTGGTCTGCTACGACAAGGTCTCCGAGGTCTATCGTACCGAGGAAGACTATGCGCTGTTGACCGAGACCTATCTGGAAGAGCTTGCCGGTATCGGCACGATCTATAGCGAGCTGATCGTCTCGCCCGATCATGGCGACCGCATCGGGCTTGGCGCCGATGCCTATATGGCAGGCGTCTCGGCGGGCATCCGCGCCGCCAGGGAAAAGAGCGGCATCGAGGCACGGCTGATCGTCACCGGCGAACGCCACTTCGGACCGGAGCGTGTCATCAAGGCGGCCGAATATGCCGCCAGAAGCGATAATCCGCTGATCACGGGCTTCAATATGGCCGGCGAGGAACGCATGGGCCGGGTTGCCGATTATGCCCGCGCCTTCGACATCGCTCGCGAGGCCGGCCTCGGGCTGACCATCCATGCCGGCGAAGTCTGCGGCGCCTTCAGCGTCGTCGATGCGGTCGATCTCGTCCGCCCCGATCGTATCGGCCATGGCGTCCGCGCCATCGAGGATGTCGATCTGGTCAAGCGCCTTGCAGATCTCGGCACGGTGCTGGAGGTCTGCCCCGGCTCGAACATCGCCCTCAACGTCTTCCCGGATTTCCCCTCGCACCCGCTGCGCAAGCTGCGCGACGCCGGCGTCCGCGTCACCATCAGTTCGGACGACCCGCCCTTCTTCCACACCTCGCTGAAGCGCGAATACGAACTGGCATCATCAGCTTTCGGCTTCAGCGACGACGAGATCGATGCCATGACCCGCACGGCGATCGAGGCGGCTTTCGTGGACGAGGCGACGCGGGCGGCGTTACTGGCAAAATTGGGTTAACTAAGAGATCAGGATTGAAATCTGTCCCATAGAGCGGTACACTACCTCAAAATTGAGGATGGAGAATGATCGTAAGCTTTCGGGATGATTGGCTGCGTAATTTCTTCGTCGATGATGTGTACTCGAAGAAAATACCAGCCAGTCTGGATAACCGGCTATTTCGCAAGCTCCAAATGATCGACGATGCAACGACGGATCAGGATTTGCGAATCCCGCCCAGCAATCATTTCGAAAAATTGCGGGGCAATCTCGAAGGCTTTTGCTCTATCCGCGTTAACAAGCAGTGGCGGCTTATCTTCCGTTGGGACAGCAGCCATGGCGAAGCGGCCGACATCTATCTGGACGACCATAGCTATCGATGAGGTGAACCATGTTGATGACAAAGCGTAAGCCGGCAAGCGTCGGCGAAATACTGGTCGAGGAATTCATGGAGCCCATGGAACTGACGCAAAGCGCATTGGCCGAGGCCATGGGCGTGCAGCGAAAGCATGTGAACGAACTGTGCAACAATCGCCGCAGCGTGACTGCGGCGACGGCGCTAATCCTTGCCCGCGTGTTCGGCAACAGCCCGGAGTTCTGGCTGAACGTGCAACGGCGTAATGACCTGTGGGACGTGATGCATTCTCCCCACGAACGCGAGCGGGTCGAACGCGCCCGCCCGCTGTCGGCGGCATGAGTTTGGGGATGAAACAGGCCCATTGGCCCTATTTCCTTGCACCAGAGACAATTTCCGTGAAAGAAACATCTCACATCACGGAACTACTGGAAGGCTGAAACCATGGACGGCGTCACTGTCATCGATCATCCGCTTGTGCAGCACAAGCTCACAATCATGCGCAAGAAGGAGACGTCGACGGGAAGTTTCCGCCGGCTGCTGCGCGAGATTTCGACGCTGCTCTGTTACGAGGTGACGCGCGATCTGGAAATGACGATGGAGACCATCGAAACGCCGCTGCAGCCCATGGAATCGCCGATCCTTGAAGGCAAGAAGCTGGTCTTCGCCTCGATCCTGCGCGCCGGCAACGGCTTGCTCGAAGGCATGCTGGATCTGGTTCCCTCCGCCCGCGTGTCGCATATCGGTGTCTACCGCGATCATGAGACGCTGCAGCCGGTCGAATATTACTTCAAGGCGCCGGAGGATATTTCCGAGCGCCTGATCATCGTCGTCGACCCGATGCTGGCGACCGGCAACTCCTCGATCGCCGCTATCGACAAGCTGAAGGAGCGCGGCGCCCATAATATCCGCTTCCTCTGCCTGCTCGCAGCCCCCGAAGGCATTGCCAATTTCCGCGCGGCGCATCCGGACGTACCGGTCTTCACCGCGGCGATCGACAGCCATCTGAATGAACTGGGCTATATCGTCCCCGGCCTCGGTGATGCTGGAGACCGTATGTACGGCACGAAGTAAATCCAGCCTCTCTCTTTGTTTTTAGCCCGGCAGTGTCCAACTGCCGGGCTTTTTATTGATCTGTTTAGCGGCCTGTCAGCAAAGCTGATTTAAACGGTGGGGATCGATGGGCTCGGCATGGCGAGTCCATGGGAAGGATTTCCGCCGATGCTCGTTCGCGTCCTTGTTTTTGCCGGTATCATCGCCGTGGCGGCCACGCAGGTGCCGGCATTGCTGACCATGCAAACCGCCACCGACGAAAACCCGGCGCCTGCCGTCACTACACCTTCTTCCGGACAACAGGTCTCGGTAGTGAGCTTGTCGCATGGCAGTGTCCTGCTGCCTGCCGGCGCGGGCGGTCACTATCAGGGCGACTTCAAGATCAATGGCCGACCGGTGCAAGGCATGATCGATACCGGCGCGACCTATGTGGCGATCAACGAGAGCACGGCGCGCCGTCTCGGTATCAGCGGCAGCGACCTCGATTATCGCTACACCACCCAGACCGCCAACGGCCCGTCCAAGGTGGCGCTCGTCAAGCTCGATCGTCTTGAGATCGGCACGATCAGGGTTCGTGATGTCGATGCCGTGGTCTCGAAGGATGGCGCATTGAACACGACGCTGATCGGCATGAGTTTTCTCAAAAAGCTGAATTCTTACGGCGTCGAAAACGGCTCGCTACGCCTGACGCAGTAACCCCGTCAGATCCGCGAAACGATCACCGGCGGCAGAACGGGAGCGGTATCCGCGATGCGATAGTTTGCGGCGAGGTCGGCTGCGGCCTTTTCGGCACTTGCGTCATCGGCCGCGTGAACGGTGGCGATACGGTCGCCTTTGCTCACCTTCACTCCAAGCGGCAAGATATCGCTGAAGCCGACACGATGGTCGATCTTGTCCTGCGGACGACGACGGCCGCCGCCGAGATCGATGACACCCAGACCGATGGCGCGGGCATCGCAGGCAGCAAGCCAGCCATCCGAACCGGCAAGAACCGGCGTTTGCACCGGCGCCCCAAGCAAATATTTAGCCGGATTCTCCATAAGATCAGCCGGACCACCGAGGCCGTAAACCATGCGGCCGAACAGGACTGCCGCTTTGCCGGAGGACAGCACGTTACGCGCACTGGCTTCTGCCTCGGCAAGTGTCTTCGCGATCCCCGCCTGCGTCAGCATCTCGGCAGCGAAGGCCAGTACGACCGTTTCCAGCCGCGTGCCTGCCTTGCCGCCCTTCAGGAAATCCAGGCAATTGTAGAGTTCGACGACATTACCGGCAGCATCGGCGAGCGGCTGGTTCATATCGGTGATCAGCGCCGAGGTCTTCACTCCCGCCCCGTTCGCCACCTCGACCAAAGAGCGGGCCAGCGTCTCGGCCTCCTCCGCCGACGTCATGAAGGCGCCGCTGCCGATCTTGACGTCCAGCACCAGCGTTTCGAGCCCGGCCGCCAGCTTCTTCGACAGGATCGAAGCCGTAATCAACGGCACGGAATCGACGGTGGCGGTGACATCGCGCACGGCATAGAGCTTGCCGTCGGCAGGCGCCAGGGCTCCGGTCTGGCCGATGATGGCGCAGCCCACGTCGTCCACCACCTTGCGGAAGCGCGCCGCATCCGGGGTGATACCGTAGCCGGGTATCGATTCCAATTTGTCGAGCGTACCGCCGGTATGGCCAAGGCCGCGACCGGAAATCATCGGCACGGCAAGGCCGCAGGCAGCGGCGATCGGGGCCAGCATCAGCGAAACATTGTCGCCGACACCACCGGTCGAATGCTTGTCGGCGATCGGCCGGCCGATGCCGGACCAGGAGAGCGTGTCGCCGGAGCCGGCCATGGCCAGCGTCAGCGCCACGGTCTCCTCGCGCGTCATGCCGCGAAACCAGACGGCCATGGCAAAGGCGCCGATCTGGCTTTCCGCCAGTTCGCCACGCGCCAGGGCTCCGATGAAGCTGTCGATATCGGCGGCTGAAAGAATGCCGCCGTTTCGCTTCAGCCGGATGATCTCCTGCGGGATCATGACCTCAATAGCCTGAAGACGCTGTCTTGGATTGTCCGCCGGCCAGCACGCCGAGGATATCGTCGAGCAGGCTCGAAGCACCGAAACGGAAAGTCGAGGGCATGGCCCAGTCCGGCGCCATGATGGTCTCGGCAAGGCTCAAATAGAGAGCCGCGTCGGCGACGGAGCCGATACCGCCGGCAGGCTTGAAGCCGACTTTCCTGCCACTGTCGCGGATCGCCCGCAACATGATGTCGGCCGCTTCAAGCGTCGCATTGACGGCGACCTTGCCGGTGGAGGTCTTGATGAAATCGGAGCCGGCAGCGATCGCCAGTTCGGATGCGCGCTGGATCAGCGCCACGTCCTTGAGTTCGCCAGTTTCGAGAATGGTCTTCAAGATCACCGGCCCCGTGCATTCCGCCTTGACGGCCGTGACCATGTCGGTGACGGCCAGCTCGTTGCCATCAAGCAGCGCGCGATAGGGAATGACGAGATCAATCTCGTCGGCGCCGTCGGCAATCGCCTCGCGCGCTTCGGCGGCAACGTCGGCCACCTCCATGTCGCCGGCCGGGAAATTCACCACGGTCGCGATCTTCACCGCATGGTCTGTGCCAAGGATACCGCGCGCCTGGGCGACGAAACGCGGCCAGATGCAGACAGCGGCGGTGTTGCCAAAGGGCGATTGCGCCCGGTCGCAGAGCGTCTCGATCTGGGCCGGCGTGCAATCATCCTTGAGATTGGTGAGATCGAGAAGGGAAAGCGCAACGGCCGCCGTTTCTCTCAGGGAATGGCTCGTCATCGTCAGTTTCCTCCGTCCGCAATCATTTCTGTCAGGATGGCCGCTAGACGGGCGCCGCCAACCGGAGCCATGTCCTTGGTCTCCTCGTGCGTCAGCTCGGCGCCGGTCATGCCAGCCCCATAGTTAGTGATGACGGAGGCTGCGGCAACCCTTAGACCGAAAAGACGCGCCAGAATGACTTCCGGCACCGTCGACATACCAACGGCATCGGCGCCGAGGATGCGCGCCATGCGGATTTCCGCCGGCGTTTCGAAGCTCGGGCCGGAGAACCACATATAGACGCCATGCGACAGCTTGATTTCGGCCTTTTCCGCCGCCTTGCGCATGCGCATGATGAGATCGCTGTCATATGCGCTGGTCATGCCGACGAAACGCTTGTCGCTTTCCTCGCCGATCAGCGGGTTCATGCCGGAATAATTGATGTGGTCGGTGATCTGCATCACCGATCCCGGCGGCATCTCCTCGCGCAGCGATCCGGCCGAGTTGGTCAGGATCAGCGTGTCGACGCCGAGAGCTTTCAGCGTCTCGATCGGCACGCGCATGGCGTTGGCGTCGCCCTTTTCATAGTAATGCACGCGGCCGGACAGCATGATGATCGGGATATCGCCGAGACGGCCGGCAACCAGCGCGCCGGCATGGCCGGAAACGGCGCTGACCGGAAAGCCCGGGATGTCCGCATAGGGAATGCGCACGGCGTCCTTCACCTGATCCACAAGCGAGCCCAGGCCGGAGCCGAGGACGATGCCGTAGCGAGGCTGGAGATCGCCGAGCTTTGCGGCCAGAATGTCGACGGCGGCGGTCATCCCAGTAACTCAGTTTCGAAGCTGAAGGGCAACATCTCGTCCATGGTCATCGTCTTCCTCACGCCAGTTTCGTCGCAAAGATAGATGCGCGTTTCCTTGGTGGCAAATTCGGCGATTTTCTGCCGGCAACCGCCGCAGGGCGGGCAGAGCGGCAGCTTCTCGGCGATGACGGCCATTTCGACGATCTTCTTGGCACCGCCCATGATCATCTGGCTGATCGCGGTCGGCTCGGCACACCAACCCTGCGGGAAGGACAGGTTCTCGATATTGGCGCCGGCATAGATCTTGCCGTCCTCGGCGCGGATCGCCGCGCCAACGGGAAATTTCGAATAGGGGGCATGGGCAAAGGCCATCGCTCCGCGAGCGGCCTCGAACAGATCATGCGACATGGACTAGCGCTCCTTGGTATAGGGCACGCCGCCCGCCTTTGGCGGCTTGGCGACGCCGATGAAGCCTGCGAGCAGGATGCAGGTGAGGATATAGGGCAAGGCCTGGAAAATCTGCACCGGCACCTCGCCGATGCCCGGAACTGCCTTGCCCTGCATGAAATTGGCGAAGGCATCGAGGAAGCCGAAGAGCAGGCAGGTGAACATGACCGGCACCGGCTTCCACTTGGCGAAAATCAGCGCCGCCAGCGCGATATAGCCCTTGCCCGCCGACATGTTGTTGATAAAGGCGGCCGACTGGGCGATGGCAAGATAGGTTCCGGAGAAGCCGCAGAGAATGCCGGCGACGATCAGCGAGCGATAGCGCAGCCATTCAACGGAAATGCCGGCCGTATCCACGGCACCCGGATTTTCACCGACAGCGCGCAGCCGCAGGCCGAACCGAGTGCGATAGAGGATCCACCAGGAAATCGGCACGGCGAGGAAGGCGAGATAGGTGAGGATATTGTTGCCGGAGATAACATTGGCATAGAGCGGCCCGATGAACGGCACACCACGAATGGCATCGACGCCGGGCAGCGTGATCGAGGCGAAGCGCGCCGAGCCCGGCAGCGTCGGCGTGCGGCCGCCCTGGCCGAACCAGGCCTGTCCGAGCACGATGGTCAAGCCGGCGGTCAGGAAGTTGATGGCAACGCCGGAGACGATCTGGTTGCCGCGATTGGTGATGGAGGCGAAGCCGTGCAGCAGGCCGAAGACGACCGATATGGCAATGCCCGCGCCAAGTCCGGCCCAGGCGGAACCGGTGATGGAGGCCACGCAAGCGGCGGCAAAGGCGGACGCCAGCATCTTGCCTTCGAGGCCGATGTCGAAAATGCCGGCGCGCTCGGAAAACAGCCCGGCAAGCGCGGTGAAGATCAGTGGAATCGACAGGCGAACGGTCGAGCCAAGTATGCTGATGAGGAGATCATAATATTGCATCGTCCGATCCTCACGTCCTGGCGAATTTTTGATAGATGCGCACCAGCCCAGGCCGGAACATATATTCGAGCGCGCCGGCAAACAGGATGACCAGACCCTGGATCACCACGATCATGTCACGGGTGATATTGGGCATGTCGAAGGACAGCGCATCGCCGCCCTGATAGAGAATGCCGAACAGGATCGCCGCCAGAATGATGCCGAAGGGATGGTTGCGCCCCATCAGCGACACGGCGATGCCGACGAAACCGGCGCCGAGCACGAATTCGACCTGCAAGCGAGCCGAGGAGCCCATGACCGGATTGAGCGCCATCATGCCGGCAAGACCGCCGGAAATCAGCATGGCGATGACGACGGTGCGGGCATAGGGAATGCCGGCATAGACGGCCGCCGTCGGGCTGAGGCCGAGCGTGCGCATTTCATAGCCGAGCTTGGTACGCCAGACGAGCACCCAGACGAGGAAGCACATCACCAGCGCGATCAGGAAGGAGACGTTCAGCGGCGCAGCGCCAATGGTCGAGCCGAAGATGTTCATCAGCCAGTCGAGCTTCGGAAGCTGGCCGCCCTCGAGGAAGGTGCGGGTTTCCGGCGCCATCTTGCCGGGCACGATCAGCACATGCACCAGGATAAAGTTCATCATCGCTGAGGCGATGAAGTTGAACATGATGGTGGTGATGACGACATGGCTGCCGCGCTTGGCCTGAAGCCAGGCGGGAATGAGGGCCCAGAGCGCGCCGAAGATGGCGGCACCAATGACCGCGAAGGGCATCGTCACATACCAGGGCACATATCTGTCGAGCGCCAGCGCCACGAGGGCGCAGCCGAGGCCGCCGACATAGGCCTGGCCTTCCGAGCCGATGTTGAACAGGCCGGCATGGATGGCGACGGCGACCGACAGGCCGGTGAAGATGAAGCTCGTGGCATAATACAGCGTAAAGCCGATGCCTTCGCCGCTGCCGAGCGCGCCCTGCAGGAGCAGGTTCAGCGCATCGAGCGGGCTCTCGCCGATCAGCCAGACGACAAGGCCGGAAATCAGGAAGGCGACGATCAGGTTGAGGATGGGGATCAGGCCGTAATTGATCCAATTGGGGAGCGGAACGGATGCGGTACTCATCAAGGCCTCACGCGGCAATTCCGGCCATCATCAGGCCGAGTGTCTGTTCACCGGCGTCAGCCGTTTTTTCGCCGACGACATGGCCGGCGAACATGACGAGGATGCGGTCCGAAAGCGCGCGGATTTCATCCAGCTCCACCGAGACCAGCAGGATTGCCTTGCCGGCGTCGCGCATCTCGATGATGCGGCGATGGATGAATTCGATGGCGCCGATATCGACGCCGCGCGTCGGCTGGCCGATCAAGAGGGCCTTCGGGTCGCGCTCGATCTCACGGGCGACGACGATCTTCTGCTGGTTGCCGCCGGAGAAATTGGCGGTTTTCAGCCGCGCGTTCGGCGGGCGGATATCGTATTTCTCGATCTTTTCCATGGCATCCTTGCGCATGGCGTCGAGGTCGAGCATGCCGGCCCTGCCATATTTGGCATCGCGGTGATAGCCGAGCATCGAATTCTCATATTCCTCGAACTTGAGGACGAGACCCATGTGATGGCGATCTTCGGGGATATGGGCAAGGCCGAGGGCGCGCAGGGCCGCTGGATCGGCGGTGCCGATCGGCTTGCCGTGCAGACAGATCTCGCCCGAGGCAGGCTTGCGGATGCCGGCGATCGCTTCCAGCAGCTCGGACTGGCCGTTGCCGGCAACACCGGCTATGCCGACGATCTCGCCGGCGCGCACGTCGAAGGAGACATTGTCGACCATGGTGACGCCGCGTCCGTCCTTGACGGTGAGGTTACGCACCGAAAGCAGGACATTGCCGGGATGGGCGGTGCCTTTTTCGACGCGCAGCAGCACGCGGCGGCCGACCATCAGCTCGGCCAGTTCCTCGACCGTGGTTTCAGCAGTCTTGCGGGTCGCGACCATCTCGCCGCGGCGCATGACCGATACCGTATCGGTGATCGCCATGATCTCGCGCAGCTTATGGGTAATGAGGAGGATCGTCTTGCCCTGGTCGCGCAGCACGCGCAGGATCCGGAACAGGTTATCGGCCTCGGCGGGCGTCAACACGCCTGTGGGTTCGTCGAGGATCAGGATCTCGGCGCCGCGATACATGGCCTTCAGGATCTCGACCCGCTGTTGCTGGCCGACGGGAAGCTCCTCGATCAGGGCGTCAGGATCGACGTCCAGACCATAATCCGTCTCCAGCCGCCGAAGCTCGGTGCGCGCGGCAGCCACACCCTTGGCCAGGAGCGCGCCGCCCTCGGCGCCAAGCATGACGTTTTCCAGCACGGAAAAATTATCGACCAGCATGAAGTGCTGGTGCACCATGCCGATGCCGGCGGCGATGGCCGCCTGGCTGTCACGGATGGCGATGGGATTGCCGTTGACGCGAATCTCGCCGCTATCGGCATGATAGAAGCCGTAGATGATCGACATCAGAGTCGACTTTCCGGCACCGTTCTCGCCGATGATCCCATGGATCGAACCTTTGGAAACGGTCAGGTTAATGTCTTTATTGGCATGGACGGCACCGAACTTCTTGTCGATGCCCACAAGTTCGATGGCAGGCGATTGGCTCACTACACGGCTCCAGAAATCAGAATTCCGGATAAGAAAAGGGCGTATGACGTTTTGATGCCGTCATACGCCCTAATTTCATATCAGCTCTTCGGGCAGGCGTTGTCGGTCGTGTAGTCGTGCACCTTGACCGTGCCGGCAATGATGTCGGCGGTCGCCTTGTCGACGGCGGCCTTGATTTCCGGCGTGACGAGCGGCTTGTTGTTGTCGTCCATGGCAGCGCCGACGCCCTCTTCCTTGAGGCCGAGTTCCAGCGTGCCGGGAGTGAACTTGCCGGCCTTGGCGTCGGTGAAGGCGTTATAGACCGCGAGATCGACGCGCTTGACGACGGAGGTCAGAACCGAACCCGGGTGCAGGTAGTTCTGGTTGCTATCGACGCCGACGGAAAGCTTCTTGTTGTCGGCGGCCGTCTGCAGCACGCCGAGGCCAGTGGCGCCGGCAGCCGCGTAGATCACATCCGCGCCCTGATCGATCTGGTTCTTGGTGAGCTCACCGCCGCGAACCGGGTCATTCCAGGCAGCACCGGTGGTGCCGGTCATGTTCTGGAAGACTTCGATCTTCGGATTGGCGGCGCGGGCGCCCTGCTCATAACCACATTCGAACTTGCGGATCAGCGGAATGTCCATGCCGCCGACGAAGCCGATCTTGCCGGTCTTCGACGCCATGGCAGCCATGACGCCGGCAAGGTACGAGCCCTCATTTTCCTTGAACTTGACGGAGCGAACGTTCGGCAGATCAAGACTGTCGTCGATCAGGACGAATTCGGTCTTCGGATATTCGGCTGCAACCTTCTGCAGAGCAGACGTCCAGGCGAAGGAAACGGCGATAACAGGGTTGAAACCCTTGCTGGCGAAGTTGCGCAGCGCCTGTTCGCCCTGGGTGTCGCCGGTCGGCTCGAAGTCACGATAGGCGATGCCGGTTTCCTTCTTGAACTTTTCGGCACCGCTATAGGCCGCCTCGTTGAAGGACTTGTCGAACTTGCCGCCGGTGCCGTAGACGATCGCCGGCTTGATATCGGCCGCAAGCGCCGTTGCCGACATGGCAGCCAAGGCGAAAAGCGTCAAAAGGGATTTTTTCATGAGTTGCAGCCCTGTTGTTTCTATCTTGTTGGGTCCTCCCGCAAGCCCGTTGACCGGACATGTCTGCGGAACCGCCGGCCTCCCCCGAGGCCAAGCTGGCGCGCATCCTTGCATGGCTGCATGAAAAATTCACCAGAAATTTTTCAGTTGGTAAAGATTTGTGGGAATTGCCAAAAGCCCGCTCAAAGGGGCTGTTTTTTGGACAATTCCACTCCCGAACTGCGATTTTATTAGCCAACAAAGCGGCAATGGAGGATGATGACAGCCCCTCCGGGGGCCTCCGGATGCCACCAAATTGCATAGCCGGCATCATTTTCGAGGGAGGCGGCAAACAGCCCTAGACGCTGAAACGCCCGGCAACCGGCGACCTCTTGTAGGCAACCATCCACAGAAGCAGCGACAGCACCAGGAAGACCGCGAAAGCCGGCTGGAACAACAGCCATTGCATGGCCAGATCGTAGAGACGCGGATGAATATAATAGGAGATCAGCGACTGGACGGTGGCAAGCGAAGACGGGCTGACATCCTTCCAGGCATCCCCCATCGGCGTCATCACAACGGCCGAGGCAGCCACTGACTGTATGGAATCGATGGTGCCGGCAACCACGGCAACGACCAGCGCAACGAGGCTCGCAAAACGCAACAGGAAACGCATGAACTCCTCCCGATACTCAACCAACGTCGGCCATTCATCACTGGCCAATCGTATTCTTCTCCGTCTTTTTCTTTAGATAAGTTGCGCGCGAAACAAGTGCAATGGAGGAGAAGCGCATAGTTTTCTGCCCAGAAGTCAAAAAACTGTCAGATTTGGGTTGATCCCAGAAAATTCATCGGTATATATCGCGCCGTTCCCACAATAGCTCCTTCATCGGATGCGAAAGTGCAGATGGACAGGTGGCCGAGTGGTTTAAGGCGCACGCCTGGAACGCGTGTGTGCGTGAAAGCGTACCGTGGGTTCGAATCCCACCTTGTCCGCCATCTCTATGGCTTTTCATTCCCTGATATGAAGAATAGCTGCCGCTCCCAAGGTGTCTTTGAGCGGCAACCACAATTTGATTCAAAGGCCCGAGCAGGCTCGCGAGAACACGAGAACAAAGGACGGTGCCACGCATCGACCTCAGCCAATTCGCCATCCGCCATTGACCGGAACGACCGCCCCGGTGACGAAGGAGCCGGCCGGCGACGCGAGCCAGAGCACGGCTCCGGCAATGTCAGCCGGCGCGCCCGGCCGTCCCATTGGCGTCTCGGCGACGATCGCCGCTATGCGTTCTTCCGGCCAGGCGCCGGTGAAACCCGTGTCTGCGATGAAGCCTGGCGCAACGACGTTCGTGGTGATCCCGCGCGGCGCCAGCTCGCGCGCCAGCGCATAGGTCAAACCGTGCAGGCCGGATTTCGCCGCGGCGTAAGCGAGGCTGCCCGGCCTGCTACCGCCGGTCTGGGCACCAATCGAACTGATGTTAATGACACGGCCGCCGGGGCTTGCGAGCAAGGGGGCCACTACCCGCGTCATCAGAAAACTACCCTTGAGATTGGCGTCAATGACAGCATCCCAGTTTGCCTCGGCTTCCTCAGCCGGTGTCGCAAGACTGACACTGCGAACAAATCCCGCTGCATTCACCAGAACATCGACGTGATCAAGGCCCGACAGCGCAGCCTGCACCTCGTTGCGCCGTCCCACGTCCGCTCGCCGCCACGAGCACGCCGGGCCGAGCTTTTCCGCAGCATTGCGGAGGCGATCCTCGTTCCGACCGATCAGGACGATATCGTAACCAGCCCGCACCAGCGCTTCCGCGATACCAAAACCGATGCCACTGGCTCCGCCTGTTACAACTGCAATCTTTCTATCTTTCATCATCTTGAATCCCATGCACTGAACGAAGTCTTCAAGATGAGAGCAGGGTCGCGATATGTCCAATACCGTTGATCTGCCTATGTGATATGTTAAGTGTATCGCATGCTTAGCCTGCGCCAGTTTCAGCAGTTTCTTGCCGTTGCCGAAACCATGAGTTTCCGGCGGGCGGCGGAGCGCCTCAACATGGCGCAGCCGCCATTGACCGCGGCGATCCGGCACATGGAGGAGACGATCGGCGTTCGGCTATTCGAGCGCACGAACCGGATCACCTGCCTGACGGCGGCGGGCGAGGTTTTACGCGAAGAAGCCCAGAGAACAATTGCCCAGACCGAACGGGCGGTCATCCTCACGCAACGCGCGGGGGCCGGAGAGATCGGATCGCTCCGTATCGGATTTGTCGCCAGCGCCGTGCGGCAGCTATTGCCGATCCTCATCGCCACGTTCCGGGAGCAATACCCAGCCGTTGCGCTGGAACTTGAGGAGGCTCCTACGGCTCGACAGGTTGCGGCGCTTCTGGACGACCGCATGGATATCGGCATCGTCGCTCTGCCCCTTCCTTCCGGCGTCGAGCATCGCATCGTGACGCAGTCGATGGTCGAGAGCCATCTGGTTGCAGCCATCCCCGCTGGCCATCCGCTGGCTAACGCGGCCGATACTCCGCTTGCTCTGGCCGCACTTGCCGACCAGCCCTGGATTCTCTTTCCGGCCGGCGAAGGGCCTGGCCTTCATGAGACCATTCTCAGAGCCTGCTCTGAGGCCGGCTTTACGCCACGGGTCACCCAGCGTGCGGTCCAGATGGAAACCATTATCGGCCTCGTCGCGGCGGACCTCGGGGTCGCTCTGGTTCCCAGCCTATTCAGCGGGACACCCCGCGAAGGCGTGGTTTTTCGGGAGCTCTGCGGCACCGGCGCTCCAGTTCCCTACGAAACCGCGCTTGCCTGGCGGAAAGGCAATAATCTTCCCGCTCTGGAGGCCTTTATCCGAGCGGGGAAACGCGCCGTCGGAGGACTATAGGGTTACGTCAGCTAGCCATAACCTAGAGAGCGATCAAGAGCATGACAGACCCGCCGGCGCCCTTATTGCCCGGCATCATTGCGCGCAACAAAGCGAACCTCGTGAGCTGACGCGCAGATCCGGATCTCATCGCCGAGCGACCATTCCGCCGCCCTGGCCGCCATTGCCGCGGGCACGCTCTCCGAGCCCGGTCCGGCGGGAACGTCATATGTGGCATGCGCGTCATGCGGCAGGAGCACGCCATAGCCAAGCCGCATGGCTTCCCGCGCGGTTGCCGCCACGCACATTTCGGAGAGCACACCGCAGATCGCGATGTTGCGCACGCCGAGCGCTGTGAGAATCCCATCGAGGTCCGTGCCATCGAACCCGTCGTCCCGCGCCTTCCTCACCACCGTCTCGTGCGAGCGGGGAGAAAAGTACAATGCCCATCCGGGCCGGGACGGCTCGTCCATAGCACCCGGCGGGCCGTCGTTCTGAAGGAAGATTACCGGCGCGCCGGCGGATCGGGCTTGGGCGAGCAAAACCTCCACCATCGCGACGAGCCGGGCATGCCCGGGGACAGCATCCGGCCCCGTCACGAAGGCATTCTGGACATCGACCACGATCAGAGCGTCAACTACCTCGGCCTGGCTTGCCTGCATCTTCTCCATCAATCGCTTAGTCCATCGTCGCTGTTTGAAGTTATTGGGGAGTTGTGGTTCCGGTCAGATGTCCGCAAGGGGGACTGCGCGGCCGACGCTCCGGGCGGTGTCGATGAAAGCCCTGAGCTTCGGCGCCAGTTCGGCACGACGGGGGAAATAGAGGAAGAGGCCATCCTCGGTGACGGCGTAAGGGTCCAGAACCTGAATGAGCCGGCCGGCGGCAATATCGGCCTTTACCAGCGGCTCGAACACATAGGCGAGGCCGACACCGGCCAGCGCCAGTTCGACGGCCGAGTGCGATTCCGTGACGATCGCCGACCCTCGTACCGCCACCGCCACATCGCGACCATCCTGGACGAAGTCCCACTGATAGAGCCCGCCGGAACGGATGAGCCGGTAGCCGATGCAATTGTGTTGCGAAAGATCCGTGAGATTCATCGGGCGACCGTGGCTACCGATATAGCCCGGCGAGGCGACCACGATGGACCGGAACGGCGGTGTCAGCCGCACAGCCACCATGTCCTGCGCGATCATCTCGCCAATGCGAATTCCGGCATCGAAACCTTCGGAGACGATATCGGTCAGGCGCTCATCGGAGAATATCTCGACCTCGACATCGGGATAGCGCTCCGCCATCAAAGCGACGATCGGGGTTACGGCGAGCGGCAGGGATATCCGCGCGGCATTGATCCTGAGCAGGCCGCTGGGTCGTCCCTTGACCGCGCGGATGCGCTCCATCCGCTCATGAATATCCTGCAAGGCCGGAGCCAGTGTGCCGACGAGGCTTCGGCCCGCATCCGTCAGCGCGACGCTACGGGTCGTGCGCGCAAATAGCGGCTGGCCCAGGCGCTCCTCCACCAGCCGCACGGCATGGCTGACCGCCGACGGGCTCATGCCGAGTTCCGCGGCAGCGGCGGCAAAGCCGCCGCGTCGCGCCACGGCAACGATAACCGGCAGATGGGCAAGCAGATCGCGATCCATTCATGAATGATATCGCAGACTGCATGCAGAATAAACGATCTTATCGAATAGATGCTTTTTACGCATCCTAGCCTGGCGAACCGCGACGCAGGAGAACCTGCCGCGCCAACGAGATCGACAAGCGAGGATCAAACCCATGGGCATGACCTACTACACACTCGGCAATAGCGGCCTGAAGGTGCCGCAGCTTGCGCTCGGCACCATGACCTTCGGCACGGAATGGGGCTGGGGCGCGGACAAGGACACCGCCCGCGCCATGTTCGACGCCTATGTCGAGGCCGGCGGTAATTTCTTTGATACGGCCGACGCCTATACGGGCGGGACATCGGAAGCGTGGTTGGGCGAATTCATCACCGAGCGCGGCCTGCGTGACGAGGCCGTGATCGCGACCAAGTTCAGCATGAACATCTCCGGCAACAATCCAAACACCGCCGGCAACGGACGCAAAAACATTCTGCGCGCGGTCGAAGGCTCGCTGAAGCGGCTGAACACCGACCATATCGACCTCTATTTGCTGCATTGCTGGGACCGGCTGACGCCGCCCGAAGAGGTCATGCGTACGCTCGACGATCTCGTCCGCTCCGGGAAAGTTCTGCATGTCGGCCTTTCCGACGTACCGGCCTGGTATGCCAGCCGCGCGCAGGCCGTGGCCGAACACCGGGGCTACGAGCCGGTCTCGGCGCTACAGATGGAATACTCCCTGGCCGAGCGCAATATCGAGCAGGAATTCGTTCCGTTCGGCACCCGCTACGGCACCGGCGTCATGGTGTGGAGCCCGCTGGCAAGCGGTTTTCTCAGCGGAAAATACCGGTCCGACTCCAGGGAACAGGTCAGTGGGCGGCTTGAGACGGTACGCGGCACAAGCAATCCCGGCTTCCAGAAATTCACCGAGCGGAATTGGGCGATCGTCGCGGAACTCGAAAAAATATCGGCCGCGCTTGGCCGCAGCATGGCTCAGGTGGCCGTGAATTGGGTGATGACACAGCCGGGCGTCGCCTCGGTCATCCTCGGCGCCACCAGGCTGGACCAGCTCAAGGACAATCTCGGCGCACTGGAGTTCGAGATTCCGCTCGAACTGCGCCGCCGTCTCGACGAGGCCAGCGCCCTGCCGCCGACATTCCCCTATTCCTTCTTCGGGTCGGAAATCCAGGGAGGTCTGACGGGTGGAAAGACGGTCGGATACAAACCGGCGAGCTATTTTCCCGACCTGACACTGTCGGGAGGTTTTGCGGGCGTGAGCTGACGAAAGAGTCGGCATCGATGCGACATCGAGGGTGCAGGATCGGCAGAGGCGTCAAGCCGCCTGCCGATCCCTGCCATTTCAGGACTTCGGTCGATCGGCGGTCTTCGACACGACAAATCCGCCCATGATCGCGGCGATTGCCAGCATGGCGGCAAAACCGGTCGCTCCAATCGATAGCCCCGCCCTGTCGATGACGACACCTGTGGCGATCGGCATCAGGCCGGCCGGAATATAGCCGCCGATATTGAGCACGGCATTGGCTTCGGCGCGACGATCGGCCGGCACATGCAGGCCGATGAGCGTCAGGCCGCCGAGTTGACCGAGCCCCTGGCCGCTTCCCGCCAACAGGGCAGCAACGATCAACAGGGCGATATTCGATGTCATGACAGCAAGCGCGACCCCCGCCATGGAGAGGACGGTCGCGGCTGCTCCGGCAAGGAGGATCGTCCGCACGGAACGACCCCTGATAAGAAACTGCACGCCGGTTGCCGCCAGGAACATGGCGCAGGCCATGCCGCCCGCGATCAACGGGTTCGAGACACCAATAAGCCGGGAGAGCAATGAAGGCCCCAGTGAAAGGACAAAGGAGGTCGCGGTGATGCCCGGCCCGAAGACGGCAATGCCCGAGGCGATATGCGGATGGTTGATGCGCGGCACATTGGGCAGCGTCAGACGCGAGGAGCGATCGGCATGACTCGCACCGCGCTTCAACGGCAGAAGGATAGCCATCAGAGTGGCGCTTGCGAGGATTATGAGTTCGATCGTGAAAATCGGCGCAATCGGCCACTCCAGTGCGAGAGCAAGGCTACCTGCCAGCAGCGGGCCGAGACCGGCTCCCAGCACCATCGACACCGAAGCAAGCAGCGACGCCTGCCGCCGGCGCTCCGGGCCGCCAAGATCCACGACAGAGGCCATACCGGCCGAAACGGCGACACCCACAGCAACACCGGAGAGGAAGCGAGCAACAACCAGCATTGCGACCGAATGAGCGCTGAGGAACAGCAGGCAGGCAAGGATCGCTGCCATAAGGCCCGGTAAGAGCACAAGCCTGCGCCCAAAGCGGTCTGAGAGCTGGCCGGCAACCAGAAGCGTCAGTAACAACCCAAGAATATAGGCGGAGAAGATTATCGTCAGCGTTGCGGACGAGAATCCGATCTCGGCCTGCCAGCGCACATAGAGGGGTGTCGACGCATTGGAGAGAATGAAGACGGCGGTGACGATCCAGGCCGCAGCCCACATGCGCCACGGCGGATCGGCGACAAGGCAAGTCGGCTGGACGGCGGTATTGGCGGAAAGCGAAGAGGTCATGACAGGCTCCATCGAATAGTACGAATAAAATCGTACTTAGCACAGTTCGATAAAACTCGTACAGATTAGTTCGACAAAAACCGTACTGGTGTGCTATGCACTCCTTCATGACCACGTCTACCGCCCTTGTCGATATCCAATTGCCCGACGATCTGCCGCCGCCACTACCCGAGCCGGCGGTGGAGCAACTGCGGCTTGAAGCCGTGATGGGGGCGCTTGCCGATCCGCTGCGGCTGATCATCATCCGCAAGCTTCTTCTGGAATCGGAAGCCTATGACCACACCTGCGGCTGGTTCGGCTTCGAGCGGCCGAAATCCTCTCTGACGCACCATTTCAAGGCGCTGCGGGAAGCGGGCCTGATCCGCCAGAGGCAATATGGACTGGAACGGCGCAGTCGGGTGCGGACCGAGGATCTCGATGTCCGCTTTCCCGGCCTCATCGCTCTGGTCAAGGCGTGGGAACCCTCGACGCCGATTGCCTGATTGGCAAGTAATCCAGCTGATCAGGCCCAATCACGCGACATCCGGCCTAGCCCCGGCTCCCGGCGTAATGCGCGGCAATCTCGTCGCTCGTCGTCAGCCATACCCCTTGATGGGAGGCGATATAGGCGAGCGCCTTGTCGAGATATTTCGCGCGGAAGGCCTGGCCAACCACGAAGGGGTGAAGTGCCAGCGCCATGACGCGGCCGGAGCTGGCGCTGTCGGCATAGAGCTGGTCGAACTGATCGACGACCGTCTGGTAGAATTGCTCGCCGGTCAGGCCGTTGGCGCCGAACAGCAGGAGATCGTTGAGCTCGACCGAATAGGGCACCGAGATCATGCCGGGCACGTTGAGCGCGAAGGGCTGATCATCGGCCGTCCAGTCCAGAACATAGGAGAGGCCAAGATCTTTCAGGATTCTGGGTGTCTCGAACGTCTCGGTGAGGCCGGGCCCCATCCAGCCTTTCGGGCGTTGACCCGTGGCACGCTCGATCGTATCGATCACATCGGTCAGGAAACGACGCTCCTCGTCCGGGGCCATGTTGGCATGAAGCATCGAGTTGGTCTTGCCATGAGCGAGCCAGGCCCAATCGCGCCGCCTGCCCGCCTCGATGATATGAGGATAATGCACCGCCACGTCGGAATTCAGCAGGACGGAGGGGCGAATGCCGTGCCGATCAAAACTTTCGATCATCCGCCAGATGCCAACCCGTGTGCCGTAGTCGCGCCATCCATGGTTCAGCGGGTCGGGCTGGAGATGGGCTGTCCCCTGCCAGATGCTGGTCGATGGCTTGCCGAGCTCGAAATGCTCGACGTTCAGGCCGACATAGAAGGCCACGCGCGCGCCGTTCGGCCAGGCGATCTTCGGGCGGTCGACGATGGGGGAGTAGTCGTAGAGCGTATTTTCCATTTGAAACTCCTGTCTCGTTCGGGAGGAGCGTCATGTTTCGGGTTCGCTCCTCATTCCGTACCGGGAGGATGAACGCTTGCGGGATTTCAAACAATTGAGCTAAAGTTCCGATTATTTCGGAACAAAATTCCAATATCGGAACGAGCGGATGACGGATGATATCGGGACGATGAGCGCCTTCGTGCGCGCCGCCGATGCCAGGAGCTTCACCATCGCCGGGCAGCAGCTCGGCCTGTCATCGTCAGCCGTGGGCAAGGCGATCACCCGCCTTGAGGAGCGTCTTGGGGTTCGCCTCTTCCACCGCTCGACGCGCAGCATCACGCTGACCGAGGAAGGCGCGATGTTCCTGGAACGATGCCGGCGCATCCTCGGCGAGATCGAGCTGGCGGAATTGGAGCTGGCGCAGACCCGCGAGGCGCCCCGCGGCCGGCTCCGCATCAGCCTTCCCATCGTCAATGCACTGACGGTGCCTGCTCTCAACGCCTTCATGCGCGCCTATCCCGAGGTCCAGCTCGACCTCGAATTCAGCGACCATCTGGTCGACGTGATCGAAGACGGCTTCGACGCCGTTATTCGGGCGGGAGAGGTGTCGGATTCACGGCTGATGAGCCGCTCGCTGCGGGAGTTTCACCTGAAGCTCGTCGCCTCGCCGGATTATCTGTCACGGCGCGGCATTCCCCGGATGCCGGAAGATCTTACAGGCCACGCCTGCCTGCTGCATCGGTTCGCAACCAGCCGCAAGTTCGAACGATGGCCATTGCGGCGCGACGGCCGGGACCTGGACATCCCCCTCCAACCGGCGGTGGCCGCCAATACGATCGAACCCCTGCTGCTGATGGCCGAACAGGGTGTCGGCATCGCCTGTCTGCCGCATTGGCTTGTGCGCCGGCAACTCCGGACCGGAGAACTAAAGACGGTGCTCGACGACTATGTGGTCCATGCCGGTACGATGCGGATTCTATGGCCCGCCAGCCGATATCCTTCTCCGAAGCTCAGGGTCTTCGTCGACTTCATGAGCGAGCATCTTTTCGCGGATTCTCTCGAGCAATAGAAGCTGGAGGTCGGCTGGCGGCTTGACCGATCAATCCTCGTCCGGGACGGGCACCTTGAGAATGAGCGCCTTGTCGGCGGTGATCGCGTTGCCATCATCCGTTCGGACATCAAGGCGGATGGGTCGGCCGGTGTCGCGTTCAACGAGCTTTGAATGCGGCTCGCCCGGCTCGAACAGATAGCGCTCTCCCCATTGCCGCAGCGCCACCATGACCGGGAACAGATCGCGGCCCATGTCGGTCAGGTGATATTCTTGGTGCGCGCCACCATTGGCGGCCGGAACCGATGCGAGAATGCCGCGCTCGACGAGCGTGCGCAGCCGCTGGGCCAGGATGTTCTTGGCGATGCCGAGGCTCTTCTGAAATTCGCCAAAGCGTGTCAGCCCATCGAAGGCATCGCGGACGATGAGCAGCGACCACCAGTCGCCGATCACATCCAGCGATCGCGCGCTCGGGCAATAATTTCCGCTAAGGCTTTTTCGCCCGACCATGCGTCTTCCCTCGACAGATAAGGGTTGCATTATAAAACCGATCCACTATCAATCAAATGGTTTTATTATAAAACCGAATCGATGGAGGAGACGGAATGCGATCCGATGATGATGTGGCGTTGGGCACCGATTTTGCCAAGAGGAAGATAGCCTCGGTCGAGACGGAACAGAGGACGTCCGACCATGGCGAGCCGCGCAAAGAACCGCCGCTGTCGCGCGCGCTGATGCTACTCTTTGCGGTGGCGAGCGGGCTGGCGGTGGCCAATGCCTATTTCGCGCATCCGATGCTCGATGTGATGGCCGACGATCTCGGCCTGTCGCGCGCCCATGCCGGACTGATCGTCGGGGCGACCCAGATCGGCTATGGATTGGGGCTGATCCTGCTGGTTCCGATCGGTGACCTCATCGACCGGCGCCGGCTGGTGATCGCGCAATCGCTGCTCTCCGTCGCGGCACTGGTCGCCATCGGCTTCGCCTCCAGTGGAAACATGTTGCTGGTGGCAATGGCGGTCATGGGGCTTCTGGCGGTGGTGACGCAAGCCTTCGTCGCCTATGCCGCGAGCCTCGCCCCGCCGGCCGAGCGCGGCCATATCGTCGGGGTCGTCACCAGCGGTATCGTCCTCGGCATTCTGCTTGCCCGCACCGTCGCCGGCACGCTCACCGATCTCTCTGGCTGGCGGACGGTTTATCTCGCTTCGGCGCTAGCGACACTTATCATCGTCGCGCTGCTCTGGAAGGCCCTGCCCCGTCAGGAAACGCGCCCGGCGACAATGTCCTATCCGCGCCTGATCGGCTCGCTGTTCGGATTGCTCGTCTCCGAACCGGCGCTGCTGATCCGCGGCATCATCTGCATGCTGATCTTCGCCAATATCACGACGCTGCTGACACCGCTCGTCCTGCCGCTGAGCGCACCGCCCTTCTCCCTGTCGCACACGGCGATCGGCCTGTTCGGGCTTGCCGGTGTGGCCGGAGCTTTGGGCGCGACCAGGGCTGGACGGTGGACGGATCGGGGATTGGGCCAGCGCACCACGGGTATCTCGCTGGCGCTGATGCTGCTGGCCTGGGGGCCGATTTCCCTGCTCCCGCATTCGATCCTCTGGCTGGTCGTCGGCGTTGTCGTCATCGACTTTGGCCTTCAGGCCGTACATGTGACCAACCAGGCGATGATCTATCGCGTGCGGCCCGACGCCCAGAGCCGGCTGACGGCGGGCTACATGGTCTTCTATTCCATCGGCAGCGCGTTCGGCTCCTCCATGTCGACGCTTGCCTATGCCTATGCCGGGTGGCTTGGCGTCTGCCTGCTTGGCGCCGGCATCAGCGCTGTCGCCCTCGTTTTCTGGGGACTGACTCTGCGGGTCATGCCGGCAAACGCCACTCGGGCTCTTTCATAATATCGGGCCGATTGCCGCGTTCAGAAAAACGGCCTTGCGAGCATTTCGGTGCCAAGAAGAAGCAGGCAGATCAGAAACCATAGCCTAAATGTCGCCGGGCTGACGCGGTTGCGAACGATCTGCCCCGTCCACATGCCGGCAAGCGCCGGCACAATCGCCAGCGCCGACATCGCGAGATTGTCGAGCTGGAAAGCGCCGCGCCAGGCAAGCCCGGCGGCGAGCGCAATCGTGGAGATGGTGAAGGACAGGCCGAGCGCCTGCACCAGATCGTCCTTTTCCAGACCAAGCGCCTGAAGATAGGGCACGGCCGGGATAACGAAAACTCCAGTGCCGCCGGTGACGGCACCGGTGACAAGACCGATGACCGGCGACAGCCACGGCTCCAGCCGCGCTGGTACGTGGAGTTGGCGGGCGACGAGCGTATAGGCAGCATAGATCACCAGCGCCGCACCAAGTGCTGCCGTCGTCAGCATGGTGTCGCCGCTGGTCAGCAGCGACGAGCCCGCCACGGTGCCGGCGACAATCGCCAGCATCATCGGCCACAGCCTGCGCAGAAGCGGGCCGAATTTCGGGCCAGCGAAGAGCTGCCAGACATTGGTCACGAAGGATGGTGCGATCAGCAGGCCGGCGGCGGTAAGCGGCGAGATCAGCGCGCCGAGCACGCCCATGGCGACCGTCGGCAATCCCATGCCGGTGACGCCCTTGACGATGCCGGCGGCAAAGAAGGTCGCGGCGACCGCGACGACGAGCAATGTCGAATGATCCATCATGCCGCTGACATAGGGGATATTGCGCCAGGCGCAATGCGGATGATCCGCAGCCAGACTTCGGCTGGTCCGAAGGCTGGATCTCGGCTATGCTCACCCGCATGCGCTTCGACCTGATCGATCTTCGCCTTTTCCTCGCCGTGGTGGATGCCGGCAGCATCACCCATGGCGCCGCCGATGTCGGGCTTTCCCTGGCCGCCGCCAGCGAGCGCCTGCGCGACATGGAAGCGACCGGCGAAGTCAAGCTGCTCGAGCGCGGCCGCCGTGGCGTCTGGCCAACACCGGCCGGCGAGGCACTGGCACATCACGCCCGCCTGATCCAGCGGCAAATGGCGCAGATGCATGGCGAACTCGGCGAGCATGCCAGCGGCCTACGCGCCACCCTCCGGCTTGCCGCCAACACCGCCACAATCACCGAATTCCTGCCCGAACGGCTCGCCCCTTGGATGAAGGCGCATCCGCAGATCGATATCGAGCTCAAGGAGCGGCAAAGCATCGAGATCGCCAAGGCCGTTACCGCCGGGCTGGCGGAGATCGGCATTCTCTCGGATGCGGTCGACACCAGCGGTCTGGAGCTGCGCCCCTTCGCCATCGACCGGCTGGTGGTGGTCATGCCCCGCGATCACGCGCTGGCGGACAAGAAGCGGATCGCCTTTGCCGATATCCTGCACCAGCATTTCGTCGGGCTTTCGGGCGGTGCGTTGCAGGACCACATCGACACTCAGGCGGCGAGGATGGGTGTCAAGCTGAAGACACGGGTGCGCCTGCGCACCTTCGAGGGCATCTGCCAGATGGCGGCTGACGGCGTCGGCCTCGGGATCGTGCCCGAGACGGCGGCACGATCCCGAGGCCGATCCACGAAGATCGCGGCTATCCGCCTTGCCGATGACTGGGCGATGAGACGGCTATCGGTCTGCATCCGCTCCGGAGAGGAACTGACGGCGCCCGCGCGTGATCTTTTCGAGCATCTGGCGTCGACCGATGCCAGCTAGGACAGGCCTTCCTGTTCGAACGCCCGCCGCACGGACGGGCGCGCAAGCACCTTCTCCATCAGCGCCGCCCAATGCGGCCATCCCGCCCGCATGTCGAGCTCGATCCGCTTGCCCCACTGCCAGAACACCAGCAGATAGGCGTCGGCGACAGTGAACTGCCCCGGCACGGCCCAGCGCCGCCCGTCCGAGAGAATGCGCTCGATGTGATCGTAGCCGGCGCGGATATTCTCCCGCCCCTTGGCGACGACGGCGGGATAGAGCGCGGGATCGTCTACGAAGCGATGCGCCCGCCAGAGCTGCCCATAGGCGACGCCGTGCAGATCGACCGCTAGCCAGTTCAGCCATTCGAGGCAACGCGCCTCGCCGGCTGGATCGGCGGGCAGAAGCCGAGCCTTTGGATGGCTACGCGCCAGAAACAGGAGGATAGCCGGCGCCTCGGTCAACAGGTTCGGTGCACCACCCGCTCCGCCGCTTACGCCTGAAAGCGCTGGCACGCGGCCCTTGGGGTTGATTGCCAGATATTCGGGCGTCAGCGTACCCTTGCTGGCAAGGGAAGAGCGGATCTCCTTCTCATAGGGTTCACCGATCTCCTCGAGCACAATATGGACGGCGAGCGAGCAGGCGCCCGGCGAGTAATAGAGACGATGCATGAATACTCCTGTAATCCGATTCATGAGTCGAGATCATGCCCCGGCCAAGGATTGCGACCATCCTGAAGCCAGGAGAGCGTGTCAATCCAGAAGCCGACGGCGTGGCTGTCATGAAACAGGTTGAAATGGCCGATGGATTGGCGGCCGTAATCGGCTGGCCGTAGCAGCACCGCCGACCGCTGCGCACCACTGTAATAGCCAAGCGTGCGCTGGACGGCGGGTATCGTGCCGAGCTCGTCGTCCGAGACGGCGACGGCAAGGATCGGCGCCCGCATCGCGGCCATGTGCGAAAGGACGGCCTGACGCTCGCCACGCGGATGGCTGCGCTCGAAACGGGACTTGCGAAAGCTCCACTCATTGGCGACACCAGCCGGCAGATCCTCCAGCCAGCCGAGCCCGCGGCCGGGGAAGTAACCGCAAAGCGCGGTGATGACCGGCATGACGACATGCCATTTGACGAAGAGGGCAAGCCGCCGGCGCGGCATGTAATCGCCCCACCAGGCATATTGCGCGCCGACCGTCAGCATTCGGTCGATCAGCGGCGCACTTTCGGCCAGCCCCGGCAGGAAGCCGCCGACACTGTGTCCGACCACCATCAGCGGCCCCTCGCGCCGGCGGTCATGCATGAAACGAAGCGCCGCGTCGAAATCGCACTCTCCCCACTCCCGCCAGCGATAACCGCAGCCACGCAGGCGCTTGGGCCGCGAAAGGCCGATGCCGCGATAGTCGTAGGTGAGAACGTCGAAGCCGTGGCGCGCGAGGAAACGGGCATAGCGATGATAATAGCGTGCGAGAACCCCAGTGGCGGGATTGATGATGATGCTGCCGAGCGAACCAGTATCCGGCGCGCGCCACAGATGACCGCCCAGCCGCACGCCATCCCGGCATGGGATCTCTACGGTAAGGCCGTTCTCGGTCGATGGGCGAAGCATTGTGCCGTTCATTCCTGCAAGGATAGAAGAGCGTTCGCATTGTGTATATTCACTGGTCGGTATACCTGAGACATGAGCGATATAATCCTTCCCACGCGCGAGCGCATCATCGAGGCTGCCGGCAAGCTCTTCCACAGTGAGGGGATCAGGGCCGTCAGCGTCGATGCGATCGCGGCGAAAGCTGGCGTCACCAAGCGGACGCTCTACTATCATTTCCGCAGCAAGGACGACCTTATCGCCGCCTATCTCGAAACTCGCGATCAGCCGAACCTTGCCTTGTTCCAGCGCTGGTTCGCCGAGACAAAGGGCAACGTGGCCGACAAGGTGGAAGGCATATTCCGCAACCTCGTGCGTTCGGCAAGCCATCCCAAATGGAAGGGCTGCGGCTTCCTGCGCACCTCCGTCGAGCTGATCAACCTGCCCGGACACCCGGCCATCCTGGCCGGCCGCGCGCACAAGAAGCGCGTCGAGGATTGGCTGTGTTCAGTTTTCGAGGAAGAGGGAGCCGCGAAGGAGGCCCGACAGCTCGCGCGCCAGGTGATCCTGCTGCTTGACGGCGCCTTCGCCGTCGTCCTGCTCCATCGCGATCCGAGCTATATGGAAGCAGCCGGCGAGGCCGCTGCCCGTCTCATTCGTGCATCGGCGCGTAGTTCCCAAGATCGGCCTTGATGCCCATTTCGCGGAAGTAGCTCTGCGGATCGAAGCCGTTCTCCTTCTGCCTTTGCTGCGCGGCCTGCCTGGCATTTTCATAGGCGGCGGTGTCGCGCCACTCGACGATGGTGACGACATTGAATTCCCCTGCTCCGGAAACCTGTTCGAGAACCAGGTTCTGCACGCACCCGTCCGCGGCCCCCAGCGTCTTATGCGTAACCTGTAGCCGGGCCATGAAAGCATCGCGCGATTGCGCCGGCACCGCAAACTTGTCCACGCGAAAAATAGACTCCGTCTTCATGCCTCTCACTCCAAGGTTCGATTTCACATTGATCTGATCATCGATTAATGACAATATGTTGTCAACATTGATTTCCTCAATCAGAGAAAGTGACCCGTGCTCGCAGATGCAGATGAACTCGGCCGCCTGATCCTCGAAGTCTTCCGCCTGAATGGGCGGCTTCTCGCGAGGGGCGACAAAATCGTCGGGCCGATCGGCCTGACGAGCGCGCGCTGGCAGGTGCTCGGCGCCATTGCCCGGCCAAGGACCGGACGCACGGTCGCGCAGATCGCCAAGGAGGCCGGCGTTGCCCGTCAAGGCGTGCAGCGCATCGTCAACGAGCTCGTCCGCGACGATCTGGTGGAATTCCGGGACAACCCGCACCACAAGAAAGCACAGCTCGTCATCCTGACCGGCAAGGGCAACGACACCTATGAGGCGGCCGACCAGCTTCGTCGCGACTGGATCGGAGCGCTTGCCGCCAATTTTCAATCGGCGGACATTGCCAGGACCGTTGAGGTGCTTGCGGCGCTTCGGCAAAGGCTGTGACGTTGATCTCCTAGCCAACCAATAAAGATGTATGATCGAAGCACATCAACAGCGTCCTACGTGAAAGGGCGAACTCATGGATCAATTCGGCAACGCCAACCTCCGGAAGAACAGCGCGGCGAACGTCCTCCTTTCGAGCAGGCATCTTGGCTGGGCCGGCTTGGATGCGGAACTGCTGCATATCCCCGCCGGTCGCACCTATGTTCCCGGTTTGACATCACATAGGCTCGGCGTTCATTTCGGACGCGCCGTAAACGCCCATTGCCAGTGTGACGGCCGGCACTCTCGCCGCATCCAGAAGCATGGCGATATCGACGTCGTGCCTGCCGGGCTGGATGGGTGGTGGGAGGATGATGCCGATTGCACCATTTTGCGATTGAGCATCGGACCCGAGCTCCTCAGCGCCGCGGCCACGGCAATGGGACGCGACCCGGAGAGCGTTTCTCTCGCTCCGAAGTTTCAGCTTCGCGACGCCCGGATCGAGTCGATCGCCTGGGCTATCAAGACGGAACTCGAGGCAAGCGTACCTTCCGACAGGCTCTATGCCGAGACGCTGGCACTAGCGCTTGCGATCCGCCTGGTGGAAAACGGGAATCAATCGGGTGGAGAGAAACCCGCGACGGTGCGGTCGCTCAGCGCTCTGCAAAGGCGGCGTCTCGGGGACTTCATCGAAGACCATATCGATCAATCCCTGTCGCTTACCGATCTGGCTGTGGTCGCCGGGCTCAGCCTATCCCATCTGAAGCCGTTGTTTCGCGCCACGTTCGGCATGCCCATGCACCAGTATGTGCTGACGCGCCGGGTGGAGCGCGCCAGATTGATGCTGCTCTCCGAAGACATGCCGTTGAGCCAAGTTGCGCTGGAGACGGGTTTTGCCCACCAGAGCCATATGGCGCACTGGATGCGGCGCATCCTCGGCATCACGCCCGGAATGATCGCCCGCACGCGCCAGTAATTTCGATTTTCATCCAATCCCGCAATTCGTCATCCGAACCTGCGCGAAGGGAACCGCACAGACGGATAAGCCTTCTGAAAAGATAGCCAGGAGGTAAAAACATGTTCGCTATATTGGGCGCTACCGGGAAAATTGGCCGCACGACCATTGTAGCCTTGCGCGATAAAGGCGCGCCGGTCCGCGCGATCCTGCGCGATCGCTCAAAATCTCAGGAGTTTGCCGATCTGGGCTGCAAGGTCGCTATCGCTGACATCGCCGATGCCGGCGCGTTGACCGAGGCAATCGACGGCGCACGCGCTGTCCAGGTCATCTGCCCTATCGATAGCAGGGCAGTTGATGCGCATGCGGAGATGCTGCGGCTGATCGAGACGATGGGCGAGGCTCTGGACAGGG
The DNA here is from genome assembly GCF_000799715.1 of Martinezella rhizogenes. Lineage (GTDB taxonomy): Bacteria > Pseudomonadota > Alphaproteobacteria > Rhizobiales > Rhizobiaceae > Rhizobium > Rhizobium rhizogenes_C. The sequence goes on along the minus strand of NZ_JUHG01000014.1, from coordinate 77,462 downwards.
CAAATCCGGAATTGGTGCTCGCCATCTCCGATTATGGTGCGGAAGTGAAGTCGGGCACCGGCATCACGCTGCTCTTCAACGCCTTGGAAACGCGCCTACGCGAACTGCGCTCGCGCACTATCTTCCTGCGGTCGGCGGAGCACATGGAGAATTGGGCGCGGGTGACGCGGGTAGCGGTCGAGACCGGCCAGCTACATAGTTTTCATCATCCGCTGACGAAACTCTTCCCGACGGTCTCCGCCTTCGACGTCGGCACGATTGCCGCCGATCTGCTTCTTGAAGATGATGGAGCGCACCTGCGGATCGTCCATGCCGAGGGTCCGCGGCGATACACGCCAAACGACGTGGCAACCGTCATTGGCGCGCTCGCTGCCCGTCCGGTCGTCGCCCGGGAACTGCCACGATTGCAATGGGAAGCGATCCTGACTCGGGGCGGCCTGTCCGAGAGCTATGCCCGGCTCGTCACCGAACTCTATGAGGCGCATAATGCCGGGCGAATTGATGCCGAGCGCGATGTCGGCGAGATCCGTCGCGGAACAAGCGAATTGGCGGATGCATTGCGGCGGTTTGTAACGCCGTGATGGGAGCAAGCGGAGCCATGACGAACTGCCCGGGTCGGCTTGCCCGGATAGATCGCCTGACCTAGATTTCGGCTATGCTAATGCCGAGAGGCACTCATCACAGGGGAGAGATGAGCATGGAATTCCACGACGATAATCTCGAGATATTCTCGGCCGACGGTGCCGCCCCCCTGCCCGCCACCGATATCCAAGGCCATGTCGAGCATGATGGCGTCCGCATCTGGTATGCGGCCTACGGGAAAGGCCAGCCGGTGATCCTGCTGCATGGCGGCCTTGGAAACGGCGGCAATTGGGGCCATCAGGTGCCGGCGCTGATCGAGGCCGGCTATCAGGCGGTGATCATCGACAGCCGAGGCCATGGCCGCAGCACGCGCGATGAGCGGCCTTACACGTATGAACTGATGGCGGCCGATGTGCTTGCCGTGATGGACCGGCTCGATATCGGGAAAGCCGCTATCGTCGGATGGAGCGATGGGGCGTGTACCGGGCTGATCCTCGCCAGGACCCATCCGGCGCGCATCGCCGGCGTCTTGTTTTTCGCGTGCAACATGGACCCCAGCGGCACGAATGAATTCGTGCTTACACCGGTCGTCGACCGCTGCTTTTCCCGGCACGTCAAGGATTACGCCGCCCTGTCGGCGACGCCAGATCAGTTCGATGCCTTTGTCGAGGCGGTCAGCTTGATGCAGCGGACGCAGCCGAATTACTCCGTCGCCGATCTCGCCGAGATTGATGTACCCGTCACGATCGTGCACAGCGAGCATGACGAATTCATCAAGCGCGAGCATGCCGACCATCTCGCCCGCAGCATTCCCGGCGCCGAGCTGATCCTGCTGCCCGGTGTCAGCCATTTCGCGCCGTTGCAGCGCCCGGCGCGATTCAATGGCGCGATGCTGGCTTTTCTCCGCAAGATTACGGCGTAGCGGCCGGGAAGCTCGAAGTTTCCGCGCATGCCGACTTCAGGAAATGCAACTCTGCGCATCAGGCCTGAACGGGATTTGGTTGCGCACGTCTGATTGTTGGAATAAATGATGACCATCATCTTATTCCAACACTCCCGAGACCGATTCGCCGGTGACCGGCCCTTCCGCCCCGGCGAGCAAAATTCGCTCCAGGTAGGTGATTTGCATGACAGCCATTTTATTTTCGCCCTTGTCCGTCGGTCCTTACGAACTGGCGCATCGCGTCGTCATGGCGCCGTTGACGCGCATGCGGGCGAGCCAGCCGGGCAACGTCCCCTCCCCGATGAACGTCGAATATTACGCGCAACGCGCGTCCGAGGGCGGGCTGATCATTTCCGAGGGCTCGCAGATCTCGCCGAGCGGACAGGGCATGCCGGCAACGCCGGGTATCCATACGCTAGAGCAGATCGTCGGCTGGAAGGCCGTGACCGACGCGGTTCACGCCAAGGGCGGCCGGATCTTCCTGCAACTCTGGCATGTCGGCCGCATCTCTCATTCGTCGCACCAGCCCGGCGGGACGCTACCTATCGCACCCTCGGCGATCGCCGCATCCGGTCAGGCCTTCACGGCCTCGTTCGAGCGCGTGCCCTTCGAGACACCGCAGGCGATCGATATCGACCTGATGCCGCTGTTGATCGACGTCTACGCCCAGGCGGCGGCCAATGCGAAGCAGGCCGGCTTCGATGGCGTCGAAATCCACGGCGCCAACGGCTATCTGATCGAACAATTCCTGCAGGCCCGCTCGAACCAGCGCACCGACCAATATGGTGGCTCGATCGAGAACCGCACGCGACTGCTGCTCGATGTGGTCGAGGCAGTTTCCAAGGTCTGGGGTTCCAATCGCGTCGGCGTCCGCCTCTCGCCCTTCGGCATTGCCAATGATAGCGGCGAGGACGATCCGCTCAGGCTCTACGGCCATGTCATCCGCGAGCTCGACCGGCTGCATCTCGCCTATCTACACTTGATCGAGCCGCGCGCCAGCGGCGCCGGCCAGGCCGAAGTCGACCACAAAAACGTGCCGTCGGCCGCCGAACTCTTCCGTCCGGCCTGGTCGGGAACGCTGATCGCCGCCGGCAATTTCAAGCCCGAGACTGCCGAGGCAGCGCTTGCCGCGGGTCATGCCGACGCCATTGCCTTCGGCCGCCTGTTCATCGCCAATCCGGATCTGCCGGAGCGCATTCGACGAGGTGCTCCTCTTACCCCCTATCATCGCCCGACCTTCTACGGCGGCGGCACCGAGGGCTATACGGACTATCCGACACTCGACGCCAGGGAGGCAGCGGAATGAGCACGCCAAGCGCCATCATCGTCGGAGTGGGAGCGGAACAAGGGCTTGGCGCGGCGCTATGCCGGCTACTGGCCGACAAGGGCTACCATGTCTTCATCGCCGGCCGGACCCTGGACAAGATCGCCAAGGTCGCCGACGGCATCAATGCCTCCGGCGGCAGCGCCGAAGCGATAGAGACCGATGCGACCGACGAAGCGGCCGTGACGCGGCTGTTTGATCATGCGTTTGCGCCGCGGAATGAGATCGACCCGCCCGACTTCATCGTCTTCAACGCCGGCATCAACCGCCCCATCGGCTTTCGCGACGTCACCGCCGCCGAGTTCGAGGAATTCTGGCGCATCTGCTGCTTCGGCGGTTTCCTCGTCGGGCGTGAGGCCGCCCGCCATCTCGCTCCCCTCGGACGTGGCACAGTGATCTTCACCGGCGCTTCGGCCAGCTTGCGCGGCAAGGCAGGCTATGCGCAGTTCGCCGCCGCCAAGGCAGGCTTGCGCATGATCAGCCAGAGCATGGCGCGGGAATTCGGACCGCTCGGCCTGCATGTCGCCCATACCATCATCGATGGCGGCATCGACGGCGACAGATTGCGGTTGAGGCGACCAGAGGTACAGACCGACAGCCTGCTCAACATCGACGCCATCGCCGAGACCTACTGGCATATCCACCGCCAGCACCCCTCCGCCTGGACCCAGGAAATCGACCTGCGCCCCTACAAGGAAAACTTCTGAGGTCGGCAATCAGCCCAGATCCTAGCAATTTCGCGAAAGGGCTTTCGCGAGGTTGAGGAACTTCGGCTGCATGATATCGCATCGGCTGCGATGGGCACCGTTCTCCGTGTCGGGCGATTCGCTCGAGATGGTGAAAGACCACGCGGACGGGCGCTTTCGGCGACGGCGGAAGCGGCGCGCAAGGCGGCCGAAAATGCCCTGTGAGCCGCCGCGAGCCTTATCGCCAGGAAGATGCGGCTCCACCGCATTCGGGTTGGCGGGATCACCCCAGCGATCATTGTAGAGATCCTTGAAGAAATCGTTGGTCTGCATCGGAGAAGCTCTCATTTTTGAATCGATTCAAACTCGATTCGGATTATCTCTTTGAATCGGTTCAATCCTACGCTTGAAAATTCTCCCGTCAACCAGAATTGAACCGATACAATTTCATGCTAAGGTGCCTTGGAGTGAAAATGGAGGCGATATTGGTCAAGGGCACCATCAAGCTCGCGGATGTCGCCAAGGCGGCGGGGGTATCGCAGGGAACGGCTTCCAATGTTTTCAGCCGGCCTGATGTCGTGCGCGATGAAGTGCGCGAGCATGTTCTCGAGACGGCCAGACAACTGGGATATCCGGGTCCGAGCCTCACCGGCCGATTGCTGCGAGCGGGAAAGGTCAACGCCATCGGCGTCGCGGCCGTGGAGCCGCTCGCCTATTTCTTCGACGATCCTTGGGCAAGGGCGCTGCTGGCGGCCATTGCCCAGGTTTGCGATGCCAGCGGCACCGGGCTTGCACTCGTTTCGGCCAAGGATCGGCATCGGCTGGACTGGAATATCAAGAACGCCCTGGTGGACGGCTTCATCCTATTGTGCGTGGAAGGCGGCGAACAACTCGTGCAGCTGACGCACGAGCGGCAATTGCCCTTCATTGCCTTGGCATTGAATGGCAATGATCCGTCGATCAGATCGATCAGCGTCGACAATGTCAGGGGGGCTGCGACAGCGGCCACGCATCTGGCGGAACTGGGCCACCGGCGCTTTGCCGTCCTTGCCACCGAATTTGTCAACGATCGTGTCGGACCTGTCGGCATTGGCGAGATCGAGCGGGCGATCTATTCGACTTCGCGTGATCGCACTATCGGCTATTGGCAGGCGCTCGAGGCCTCCGGCATCCAGCGTCAGGATGTTCCGATCTACGAAACCAACAACGACAAGGCGAGCGTCGAGACATGTCTCGAGCATCTGTTTTCAATGCCGGAGCCGCCGACCGCCATCCTCGCGATGTCCGATAACATCGCAATGTTAGCCATGACTTGGCTGGCGGCACGAGGTCTTACCGTTCCGGAAGACGTCTCCATTATTGGCTTTGACGGCGTGCCGGAGGGCGGCATGGTGGAACCGGGCCTGACGACGATGGCGCAACCCTTTGCCGAGATCGCCCAACGCGCTGTACGGGCGGTTATCGACGACGCCATGCCGATCGAGCGAGAGATAATCGAGGTGACCCTGATGGTTCGTGGCAGCACCGCGGCACCGAAAACATAAAGTAACGCAGGCAAAGCTCGCGAGTTCCTCGAATTGCTTTAGCCAGCCTGTTGTTCGATATTCGCCGTCCGCATCTCGATCAACTGTCGAGCAGCCGCGGCGGCGGCGTCCCTGTCGCCCGCCACCTGCACGGTCGGGAAGGCGAACTGGATGCCGTTTTCGTCGAAGGCCTGCTTGATCATCGCCAAGGCGCTGCGGCGGATGGCGGAGAGTTCGTTGGGCTTGGCGGTGAATGCCAGCCGGATCTCGATCGCGAAATCGCCGAACTGCTCGACACCCTTCATTTTCAGTGTCTGGATGATGTTGGGGGCAAGCTCCTCATCATCCAACAAGCGCTGGCCGATATCCTTGATGATCCGCTTCATCTTCACCAGATCGGTATCGTAGGTGACCTTGACGATGATCTTGTCGATCGCCCAGTCGCGGTTCATGTTGTTGACCGCGCCGAGCGAGCCGAAAGGCACTGTCGCCAGCGGCCCACGCTGGTGGCGCAGTTTCACCGAACGCAGGCTGAAGGATTCCACCACGCCCTTGTGGTTGCCGCTTTCGATATATTCACCGACACGAAAGGCATCGTCCCAGAGATAGAACATGCCGCTGATGACATCCTTGACGATGGTCTGGGCGCCAAAGCCGACGGCAACGCCGACAACGCCGGCGCCAGCGATCAGCGGCCCGATCTGAATGCCCAGCCCCGATAGCACCATCATGATCGCGATGATGACGATGACGACCGCGAGGATATTGCGGAAGATCGGCAACAGCGTCTGCAGCCGCGCCCGGCTGGCCCTCAGCTCCTCGGAATCGCTGACGAGCGGCAATGCCTGCATCAGCCTGCCGTCGATATAGGTCTTCGCCAGGTGCCAGATCAGGTCGGCGGCAAGCAGGACGACGATGCCACCGAGAATGCCGCGTGCGATGCGGTCGATGCCGGATTCGGGCGCCCTCATCATCATATCCGCCTCGACGCCCAGCATCCGGCCAAGCCAGAAGGCGGCAAACGCGATGATCAGTGCACGAACGCCGCGATCTAGAAATACGGCCGCAACACTGCCGGCACCGAAGACGCCGCCGGCCGCATCGTGCAATGCCTCCACAGCCCGCGACGACACCGAAAGCGCGCGCGGCAGCAGAATGACATAGATGCCAACCCACAGCAGACCTTCGAAACCGGTCACCCACAGGCACCAAAGTGCCGCGAAATAAACCGTCAGCAGCCAGGATATCGCTGTTCTGCCAGGCTTTTCTGGCTGCGACGGGCGCGACCAGACAGCTTCCACGGCGATCAGGAACAGGCCGATGCCGAGTGTGTAGCCGACGAGATAGCGGGCGCCATTGGAAAAGCCGAGCGGCACGATCGCCTGCATCACCGCCCAACCGCAGGCGAAATAGATGGCGAACAAGGTGCAGCGCCGATACCAATACGTCGCCACCCGCCGGCGCTCCGCGATGCGCGCGGCACCGGCGTCTTCATCCAGAACATCGCTCGCCCGGCGCATCGCGATCAGTTCCATCAGCAATTTGCCGATCGAGATGGCCAGCCGCATGGAAACGAACGCGATGACGCAGGCAATCGCGAAACTCTCGATGATCGGCGGCCAGTCGAAGATCAGAAGCGGGATCAGCGTCGCCAGGCCGTGAACGATCGCCGGCACAACACCGCCCATGAACTGGAAGCGAGCGGCCTGCAGCTCGGTTTCGACACCATCAGCCTCTTTTGTCCGCTGCGTATGCTTGGCGTTGATCAAGCGCCCGACCACCCATTCGGCAACAAGGCCGAGAAGAAACAGCACCAGCGCCTGGATGCCGATGCGTAGCCGGCCAGCCGCCTCGCCCTCGGCCTCCAGCTTCTGGGATGCCGCCATCACCTCGGAAGGCAGCGTCATCACCGCACCCGATACTATTTCCAGGTGCCGGCGGGTATGGCCGAGCTTATCCGACAGTTCCGACATCTGGCCACCGCCCATGCCGGGGTCGCTGGCGGCAGTGGTGGTGGTTGACGACGTGGGGTTCACCTGCGCCGCAAGCCATTGCTTGACGTCCGGTTCGTTCATCAACTGGATGAGTTCCCGGACCTTCTCCGGTGGTGGCGCGGCAACGACAGTCGCCGGCGTCGTGGCGGCATTTTGCGCAAAGGCCATAGTGGGCATGGCAAGCCCAAACAGACATAGAAGCAGTACCGCGACCGACGGGCCGCGCCCCCCGAAATTATCCATATGCGCTGCCTTTCCCCTGACCGGCCAATTTTGCAGACTATACGCCTTTTTTGCGCACACAAGCAGGTACTTACGCCATTGCTGCAAGCGATTGGGATCGACATTGCACGCCGGCGGCGGCACGTTAGGCTTTGCGAGGAAGCCGTCCTGTTGAAGCATCCATCATCGGATCGCCCGCATGAACAATTACCGGTGTTGGCAGTTCCGTGGCCGTGATTGAACCACGCGACATTGCTACGCGAGATTTGACATAACCGTTTTTATAGCGTGCAACTTGGTGCTGGCGTCCGCGATGGCTATTCGGAGTAGGTTACCTCGGCGAGCCACTTATCCTTGCTAGTGTTGTGAAGGGCCCAGAATTCGCTGGCAATATTGACCGAGGTTTGCGAATCCGGCGCAACCATTGCCGCAACATTGACGACGCCGATGTGAATTCCCTTGTCTTTCAGTGTGTCGAAGAGGCCGAGAGCAAGGGTGCGAAGGCCAGCTTTGCCGATGCTCAAAGAAATGAAGTCGGGAGAGGGCGCCAGGCCGAAGCCGCCGCCGGTCAAGAGGATTGTCCCTTCGCCGCCTTTGGCCATCGGTCCAGCGACGGCTTGAACGGCGACCATGGCGCCCGCGATGTTGATCGCTAGATCCGAGGCGAAGCTCTCAGCCGGCTGACTTGCGATTGTTGCCTGACGCAGCGATGCCGCGTTGTAGTGCATCACCTCGATCGTTCCGTACTTCCCGGTTAGGCCTTCGATCAGGGCCTTGATGGCGTTCGGGTCGGACACGTCGAGGGTGGCGGTCTCACTTGTGTAGCCCTTGCGTTTCAATGTGGCTGACAGGCCTTCCAGCTTGTCTTGATTGCGCGAGGTCAGGATGATGCGATAACCCTCGGCGGCGAACCGCTTTGCTGTTGCCAGGCCAATACCGGGACCTGAACCGATGCTCAGAAAGGTCTTCATAACTAAACTCCATTTTAAGTCGCCGCATTGTGCATCTTTGCAAGGATGTGGTTAATCATGTCATTTAGCAAATAACCTTTGCAGGGAGTGCATGAATTGCCTGATGGCGCGAGCCTTGACGAACTGAACGCATTCGCTGCAACAGCACAGACAGGCAGCTTCACTGCTGCGGGCAAGCGCCTCGGCCGCGACGCATCAGTGGTTTCCCGCCGCGTGAACCAACTCGAGCAGCGGCTCGGCGTTCGCCTTCTCACCCGCACCACGCGCAGCGTGAGGCTGACGGAAGCTGGCGCTTTCTACTACCAGCGGACGCGAGCGGCACTGGCGGAACTCGATACGGCAGCGCGTGAGGTTACGACATTCAGCAAAGAACCGCAGGGTGCCCTCAAGATATCGCTGCCAGTGGTGTTCGGACGAGAAATGATATCGCCGATGTTCCCGGCATTCATCGCAAAGTATCCCAAGATCACCCTTGATGCGGTATTCCTGGACCGTGTCATCGATGTTGTCGCCGAGGGATATGATATAGCGATCCGGGTCGGTAACATCCGGGACAGCATGCTCATCGCGAGGAAGATCTATTCTTTCAAGAACATACTCGTCGCCTCGCCAGACTATGTGGCCCGCAACGGCCGCCCATCGATTCCAGAAGATCTGCGCACTCACGCGTGTCTCGGCTTTACGGGCCATATAGGCTGGCCCGACTGGACGCTGACGATGGGAAATGAGCGTGTCTCCATCCGCCCAAGCGGTCCTCTCACCGCCAACAATGCGGAATCGCTCGTGCTCGCCTCGATTGCGGGAACAGGAATAAGCCTTTCCGCTGACTGGCTGGCGGCGCCTCACCTCGCAAGCGGCAAGCTCATACGCATCCTTCCCGAATGGGCAACGGAAGAAGATATCGGTGTGTTTGCGGTGACGCCGCCCGGAGGAATGGCTCCGGGAAAGACCCGGGCTTTCGTCGAAGAGATTGCTCAGGCGCTGAAGCGGCAGTCTCTATAGATTCCTGTCGAAGACCGGCGGCACTGCACCGATCTCAGCGACGGGCCCTATGTTATTTCGCCGGATCAATATTGCTGGGAGAACGGCAGATGATCGCTGTTCAAGCAGGAGGGGCGGACGATGCAGTAGGCGGAAGGACCTCATGCAAAGAACCATAAATTGGTTCTCTTGGGATACCGCCGCTAAACCACCACCTCGTGATCGACGCGGTCCTCGGCGCCGAAGAATTTCAGGTAGCGTTCGACCTCGGCCGGTTCGCCGGTCGCTTTCTGCGGATTGTCGGAGAGCTTGACGGCCGGGCGGCCGTTGGCTTCGATAACCTTGCAGACGATCGAGATCGGGTTGAGGCCGTGGATCTCGGTTGGGGCGCAGCCGGCAAAGTCGTTGGTGAGGTTGGTGCCCCAGCCAAAGCCCATGCGTACACGGCCTTCGAAATGCTTGTAGGTGGCGATGATCGCGTCGACGTCGAGACCGTCGGAAAAGATCAGCAGCTTCTGGCGCGGGTCACGGCCCATCTTCTTCCACCAGTCGATGATCTTCTCGCCGCCTTCGATCGGCGGGGCGCTGTCCGGACGGAAGCCGGTCCAGTCGGCGACCCATTCCGGGGCGTTGCGCAGAAAGGAGGCCGTGCCGAAAGCATCGGGCAGGACCACCAGCAGGTTGCCGCCATAGAGGCGGTTCCAGTCGCGCAGCACCTTGTAGGGCGCCTTGCCAAGTTCCTCGTCGGTCTTCGCAAGGGCCGCTGCCACCATCGGCAGCTCGTGCGCATTGGTGCCGACGGCTTCGAGATCGGAATCCATCGCGAGCAGCACGTTGCTCGTGCCGGTGAAAGCGTGGGGCACACCTTCCTTCAGCGCCTCAACGCACCAGCGCTGCCAAAGGAAGCTATGACGGCGACGCGTGCCAAAATCGGAAATGTGCAGGTCGGGCAATTCCCTGAGACGCTCGACCTTCTCCCACATCTTCGCCTTGGCGCGTGCATAGAGGACATCGAGCGTGAAAGGACCGAGCGCCTTCAGCGCCGTGCGCGAACGAAGCTCGTTGATGATGGCGAGTGCGGGAATTTCCCACATGCTCGTTTCTTTCCACGAGCCGTGGAAGTCGAGAACATACTGGCCATCACGCTTCGACAGCTCGTATTCCGGAAGCTGGAAATTCGACAGCCAGGTGAGGAATTCCGGCTCGAAGATCTGGGCGCGACCGTAGAAGCTGTTACCCGCCAGCCAGATCATCTCCTTCTTCGAAAGCCGGAGCGTGCGGGCGTGGTCGAGCTGCTCGCGCAATTCCTTCTCGTCGATCACCTCGGCGAGCCGGACGCTCTTGGTGCGATTGATCAGGGAGAAGGTGGCATCGACATCCGGATAGAGCTTCCAGATCATCTGCAGCATCAGGAGCTTATAGAAATCCGTATCGATCAGGCTGCGGACGATCGGGTCGAGCTTCCAGGTATGGTTATAGACACGGGCGGCAATATCGGTCTTCGTCATGTCGTTCCTGCCCGTCTCCCTGCGCCCACCTCACGCCGCGGCCACACAGGCCGGCGGGCGGATACAGTTCTAATCTTATCAAAAAAAGTTGAGGGAAAGTCCAGTCACTGAAGCAAAATTGATAATCATTTGGACACGCGGCTGCGCTTTACCGGCAATGCATGCCTAAGTTTTCAGCTATTTCGACGGCCTCGATCAATAGCCTAGGCTGCGGTCCACCTGATATTGCAGCGGCTCGCCGCTTTCGAAACGGGCGATCTGCTCCTCGACATGCCGCATCAGCGAATATTCTTCCGAGACCGCCGCGTCATGCGGGGTGATGACGACATTCTCCAGGTCCCAGAGCGGGTCGTCGGCCGGCAGCGGCTCAACCTCGAAGACATCGAGCGACGCGCCGCCGAGGATGCCGGCCTCGATTGCCGAGACGATATCGGCCTGGACCTGGCTCTTGCCGCGCCCAGCATTGATGAACACCGGCTTGCCCAGCGCACCATTGCGACGAAGCTTCGAAAACAGCGAGGCGTTGTAGAGCCCGGTTGTTTCCGGCGTCAGCGGCAGCAAGCCGACGAGAATATCGGTTTTTGCGAGAAAGGCATCGAGCTCGCTGGCGTCGAAGGTTTCCATGCCGTCGATATGCTTCTTCTGCCGCGACCAGCCGATGACGTCGAAGCCCATGACCTTGAGCTTGGCGGCGGCATCGAGGCCGAGAACGCCGAGACCCATGACGCCGATGGTGACATCGCGCGCCTCAAGCCCCGCCGGCCGGCCCCAGACGTGTTTACGCTGGTGCCTGAAGTGACCGCAGACATTGCGCAGATGCATCAGGCATTGCAGCACGACCCATTCCGACATGCGCACCGTCAGGCTGCGATCGACGAAGCGAACGATAGGAATATCTCGCGGAGTGGCGGCAGTGATCAGGGAATCGACTCCGGCGCCGCCGGAGAAGATGATCTTGAGGTTGGGCGCACGCTGATAGAGATCGGCATCCGGCTTCCACAGAAGTGCATAGTCGACATGGCTCAGATCCAGGCCCTTGGTGGCAGGATCGGCAAGATTGATGCTGCCGCGATCGCTAAACGAGGTCTTGAGGACCTTGGCAACGCTCTCCGGATTGAACTTGAGATCGACGAGAACGGGACTTTTGATCGACATGGCGCTTGTCTCTATTGCTGGATGGCGGCGGTGGGCACGGCCTCGATGTTGAAAGCGGCGGCGAGAAGCGCCTTGGTGTAATCCTCTTGCGGCGCGCGGAAAATATCCGCCGACGGACCCTGCTCCACCACCTTGCCGAAGCGCATGACGATCAGGTCGTTGGCGAGCGCCTTCACCACCTTCAAGTCGTGGCTGATAAAGAGATAGGCAAGGTCATGACGCTGCTGCAGGTCGCGCAGGAGATCGACGACCTGGGCCTGCACGCTCATGTCGAGCGCCGATGTCGGCTCGTCCAGCATGACGAAGCGCGGCTTCAGCACCATGGCGCGGGCAATGGCGATGCGCTGGCGCTGGCCGCCGGAAAATTCATGCGGGAAACGCCAGCGGGTCAGAGGATCGAGGCCGACCTCCTCCAGCGCCCAGCAGACGCGCTGGTCACGCTCTTCCGCCGACAGGGATGGCTCATGCACCTTCAGCCCCTCGGCGATGATGTCACCGACCGACATGCGCGGGCTGAGCGATCCATAGGGGTCCTGGAAGACGACCTGCAGCTGGCGGCGCAGCGGCCGCATCTCCTTGAACGAATAATCGGCAATATCCTTGCCGACGAAGGCGATGCGGCCCTTGGACGAGATCAGCCGGGCAAGCGCCAGGCCGAGCGTCGTCTTGCCGGAGCCGCTCTCGCCGACGACGCCGAGCGTCTGGCCGGCGCGAAGCTTCAGATCGATGCCGTCGACCGCCTTCACATGGTCGACCACCTTGCGCATCAGCCCGGCCTTGATCGGGAACCAGACCTTGATGTCGGAGCCTTCCATGACCACGGGCTTGCTGGTGTCGCTGACCGGCGGCTCGCCGCGCGGCTCGGCGGCGAGCAGATGGCGGGTATAGTCGTGCTGCGGGTTGGTGAAGACCTCCTCGACCGTGCCGGTCTCGACAATCTTGCCCTTGGTCATGACGCAGACGCGGTCGGCGAATTTACGGACGATGCCGAGATCATGGGTGATGAACAGCATCGACATGCCGTGCACGCCCTTGAGATCCCGCAGCAGTTCGAGGATCTGCGCCTGCACCGTCACGTCGAGCGCCGTGGTCGGCTCGTCGGCGATCAGGAGTTCCGGCCGGTTGGCGAGCGCCATGGCGATCATCACGCGCTGGCGCTGACCGCCGGACAGTTCATGCGGATAGGCTTTCAGGCGTTTTTCCGGCTCGCGAATGCCGACCTGGTTGAGAAGCTCGAGCGTGCGGCGACGAGCCTCCTGGCCGACCACGCCCTGGTGCAGCGCCAGGATTTCCATGATCTGCTTTTCGATCGAATGAAGCGGATTGAGCGAGGTCATCGGCTCCTGGAAGATCATCGTGATGTCGTTGCCGCGCACGGCGCGCAACTCATTGTCCGATGCCTTCAACAGGTCCTTGCCCTTGAAGAGGATTTCGCCCGAGGGGTGGCTCGCGGACGGATAGGGCAGCAGCTTCAGGATCGAATTGGCCGAGACCGACTTGCCGGAACCGCTCTCGCCGACCAGCGCCAGCACTTCGCCCTTATGGATATCAAACGAGATGCCGTCGACGGCGGTCGAGGTCCGGCCGCCCTGATGAAAGGCGACGGAGAGATTGCGGACGGACAGCAATGGGGTCGAATTATCGCTCATCGGAACGTCTTCCTCGGATCGAACGCATCGCGCACGGCTTCGCCGACGAAGATCAACAGCGACAGCATGATCGACATGGTGAAGAAGGCGGAGAGGCCGAGCCACGGGGCCTGCAGGTTGGACTTGCCCTGTGCGATCATTTCACCCAGCGACGGCGAGCCGGGTGGCATGCCGAAGCCGAGGAAATCCAGCGAGGTCAGCGTCGTGATCGAGCCGGAGAGGATGAAGGGCACGAAGGTCAGGGTCGCGACCATGGCATTGGGCAGCAGGTGGCGATACATGATGGTAATATTGTTGACGCCGAGGGCGCGGGCGGCGCGCACATACTCGAAATTGCGCGCCCGCAGGAATTCGGCGCGCACGACGCCGACGAGACCCACCCAGGAAAACAGCAGCAATATGCCGAGGAGGATGAAGAATCCGGGCGGCAGCACCGAGGCAATGATCAAAAGGATATAGAGTACCGGCATCGACGACCAGATCTCGATGAAACGCTGGAGAAGAAGGTCCGTCCAGCCGCCGAAATAGCCCTGGACGGCGCCGGCGGCAACACCAACGATCGCCGAGCAGATGGTCAGCGCCAGGCCGAACAGCACGGAGATACGGAAGCCGTAGATCATGCGCGCGAAGACATCGCGCGCCTGGTCATCCGTGCCGAGCCAGTTGAGATTGCTCCAGGTGCAGTTCGGGTCATTGACGCCCTGGGCATAGCCTGAGCAGCGCTGTTCCTTGCTCATCAGCCAGAAGGGCGCGGTCGGGGCCGATGAGCCCTGCGGCAGATTGGAGTTGGCGGTCTGGTAGGAATAGTGGATCGGCGGCCAGATCATCCAGCCATTGGCGTTGATCTCGTCCTCGATATCCCCGGAGCGATAATCCGTCTGGGCCAGAAAGCCGCCGAACTTCTCCTCGGGATAATCGACCAGGACCGGCACCAGCATTTCGCCCTTGTAAGAGACGAGGATCGGCCGGTCGTTGGCGATGAATTCCGCCCCTAGGCTGAAGAAGAACAGGATCAGGAACAGCCAGAGGGACCAGTAGCCACGGCGGTTCGCCTTGAAATTCTGCCAGCGGCGAATGTTCGTCGGCGAGAAGAGGCCCTTGCGTGGCGGCTTGACCGTTACAGGCGGAGCGTTGTTCGCTGCGTCCATCAAACGTCCCTCCGCTCGAAATCGATGCGCGGGTCGATCCAGGTGTAGATCAGGTCCGAGATCAGGCTGACGAACAGGCCGAGCAGCGAGAAAATGAAGAGCGTCGCGAAGACGATCGGATAGTCGCGCTGGACGACGGAGAGATAGCTTAAGCGGCCGAGGCCATCGAGCGAGAAGATGTTCTCGATCAGCAGCGAACCGGTGAAGAAAGCGGAAATGAAGGCGCCGGGAAAGCCGGCGATGACAATGAGCATGGCGTTGCGAAAGACGTGGCCGTAGAGCACCCGCCGCTCGCTCAGGCCCTTGGCGCGAGCGGTGATGACATATTGCTTCTTGATTTCCTCGATGAAGGAATTCTTGGTGAGCAGCGTCGTGGTGGCGAAAGCAGCAAGCGACAGCGAGATCAGCGGCAGGACGAGATGCCAGAGGTAATCGAGGATCTTCTGCCACCAGTTGAGATCGGCGAAATTATCCGACACGAGGCCGCGCAGCGGAAACCAGTCGAAGAAGGAGCCGCCGGCGAAGAGCACGATCAGCATGATGCCGAACAGGAAGCTTGGGACCGCATAGCCGACGATGATGACGCCGGAGGTCCAGACATCGAAGGTCGATCCGTCCTGGATCGCCTTGCGGATGCCGAGCGGGATCGAGATGGCGTAGGAGAAGATCAGGATCCAGATACCGAGCGAGATCGACACCGGCAGCTTCTGCCCGATGAGATCGATCACCGAGGTATTGCGGAAAAAGCTCTCGCCGAAATCGAAGCGGATATAGTTCCACATCATCTGCCCGAAGCGCTCCAGCGGCGGCTTGTCGAAGCCGAATTGCTTGTCGAGCTTGGCGATCAGCTCCGGATCGAGCCCCTGGGCGCCGCGATATTTCGAGCTGCTATCATCGCCCCCCTGCTGGCCGAGCATGTCTCCACCGCCGGAGAGACGGCCGTTGGCATTGTCGGCCTGGCCGGTCAATTGTGCGATCATCTGCTCGACGGGGCCGCCCGGCGCAAACTGCACGATGGTGAAGGAGATCGCCATGATACCGACGATGGTCGGGATCATCAGCAGCAGACGCCTGAGGATATAGGCACCCATCAGCCCGTCACTCCCTCATCGAGGAACATGCCTGCCCTGGCCTTCATCCATCCGTCGTTCAATTCACTTTCCCTTCCGCCGCGTAAAGCCCGGCGCAGTCATTCATTTCAACCCAAAACCGCCGAATCGGCGTGGCGCATTTGGAGCCCAGCCCGCCCGCCATTGCAAGAGCCGCTCATTTTGCGGCGCTTTTCGACCACCAGAGATCGGGGAAACCGATGGAGTAATAGGGCAGTGCCGACGGATGGTCGAATTTATCCCAATAGGCGATTCTGGTGGTGGTTCCGTAGAAGGTCGGCAGGACATAGTGGTGAGAGAGCAGCACACGGTCGAGCGCCCTGACCGTCGCTTCCTTTTCCGGTACGTCCTTTGCGAAGATCACCTTCTGGATGAGAGCATCGATGCCCGGATCGGCTATCCCAGCATAGTTGCGGGACCCTTGGCGGCCGGCCGAAGCGGAGCCCCAGAAATCGGCCTGCTCGTTGCCGGGGTTCAGCGTCTGCGCCCAGACGACCCAGATCATGTCATAGTCGAAGCTGCGAATACGGTTGATATACTGCGACGGATCGACCGTCCTGACGCTGGCATCGATGCCGATGCGACGCAGGCTCTGCATGTAGGGCAGCACCGATCTTTCCAGCGACGGATTGTTCAGCAGGAGTTCCAGTGAAAACGGCTGGCCGGTCTGCGCGTTCACCATTTGATTGCCCTTGAGAATCCAGCCCGCCTCCTTGAACAAGGCGACGGCCTTGCGAAGATTGTCGCGCGCCTTCTGCGGATCGCCACCGACGGGATTGGCATAGGGTGCGGTAAAGACCTCCGCGGGAACCTTGTCCTTGACGCTATTCAGAACATTCAGTTCCTCCCCTTGCGGAAGGCCCGAGGAGGCGAATTTCGTACCGAAAAAGAAGCTGTCGACACGCGTCAGCTTCCCGAAGGAAAGGGTTCGGTTCAGTTCCTCGAAATCGTAAACATAGTTCAGTGCCTCACGCACGCGCTGGTCCTTGAACTGTGCGCGGCGCATGTTGGGAACCAGGGCCTGCATGATACCGACCGAGCGCAGCGTGTTGGGCAATTCGTCCCGCTTGATGCGGCCGTCCTTGGCGGCTGGGAAATCATAGCCGGTCACCCAATGGCTTGTCGAATTATCCTGCCAGTAATCAATGACACCGCTTCGGAAAGCCTCGAACGCGACGTCGTAATCGGAAAAATAGACATAGTTTATCGCGCCGAAATTGTTCTCGCCAACGTTGACCGGCAGGGTCTTGCCCCAATAATCGTCGCGCAGTTCGTAGCGGATCGAAGCACCCGGCTGGAAGGACGCAATCCTGTAGGGACCGGACCCCATGACCGGCTCAAGCGTCGTGCGTGCAATGTCGCGCGGCTTGCCGTCGGGGCCTTTTGCTTCCCACCAATGTTTCGGCACGATGGTAAGCTGGCCCAGGATCGAGGGCATCTCACGGTTGCCCTTTTCATCGAAACGGAAGGTGACGTCGCGCTCGCCGGTCTTTTCGGCGCTCACGACATGCCCGTAATAGCTGGCCGTCTGCGGATTGAGCTCCTTGAATTTCTCGAAGCTGAAGATGACGTCCTCGGGTGTTACCGGCGTGCCATCGGCCCACTTCGCCTCGGCGCGCAGCCGGAAGGTGGCGCTCGAAACGTCATCGGGATAGGAAACGCCCTCGGCAAGCAGACCGTAGGAAGAATTGGCCTCGTCATCCGCCTTCTTTAGCAGCGTATCGTAGACCAGCTCTATTCCGTCGGCGGGATTGCCCTTGAACAAGACCGGATTGAGCGTATCGAACGTGCCGCTGCTCGACTGCTTCAACTCGCCGCCCTTCGGCGCATCCGGATTGACGTAATCGAAATGCTTGAAGCCGGGCGGGTATTTCAGGTCGCCGAGAATGGCGGTGCCGATGTGGAATTGCGGCTCATCGGCGCTGGATGGGGCCGGCAAGGCCAGCAGGCAGAAAAGAGAAACAACCAAGCCCGCTTTCAACCGCGACAACGCCATTCATGATCTCCCGATGATTTGAATGGAATCAAGCATAAGGCAAATGAGGGCAAAAAACAGGACGGAATTGCTCATCTCTTCGCGATTCGCGCGATCGGCATCCCATGGAATCAGGCTTTTGCCGTGGCTTCCTCCAGGCGCTTGCGCAGCATCAGGCGCAATTCGCGGACAAGACGTCGGTCCTCGGCCGCTTCCGGCTCGTTGGCGACGACGACGGCGATGCGCAGCAATTCGAGAATGATCGCCGACATCAAGGCGATGTCGTCCGTGACCGGCGGTTCCGCGTGTCGCAGGATGGACGAAATCAGCTCTTTCATCTCCGTCCGTGACCGCATCTTGCGGTCCTTTGGAACATCGCGGCGGGCGGCAAGCACCGGAAACTCCGGAAACGTCTCGATGAAGGCGCCAAGCCTGTCGAAGATCGCCTCGCCGCTATCGGCCGCCGAAAGGCCGTCGCTCTTTTCTGCAATGTCCTGAAACACCGCCTTCAACCGCTCCAGCCGATCGATATGCAGCGCTTCGGCAAGCAGTGGCTTGGTCGGAAAGAATTGATAGAGCGAACCGATCGACGAGCGCGCCTCCGCGGCGATCTCCGTCATCGTCGCGGCGTCGTAGCCTTTGCGGGAAAAGATTCTCGCGGCCGCTTCCAAGAGTATGGCAACACGATCATGACCCCGTCGGCGCTTTGGAACACGCGTCTGCGGCTCCGCGCTTGATTTTTGCGAGGATTCCCTCATATTTGTCATTGTGAGGATACCCTCATATTTTCCCCGGAGCCCCTTGATGCCTCTTTACGATCCCCAAACCACCGCGCTTATCTCCATCGATCTGCAGGGTCTGGTTCTCAACCGACCGCTGGCACCCCACTCTGCGCAGCAGATCGTCGAGAATACGGCCGCCATCGCCCGAAAATTGAAAGCCGACGGCGGAACCATAGTCTTTGTGACGGTTGGATTTTCCGCAGACTATGCCGACGCTGTCAACCAGCCCGTCGACGAAACCTTCAGCTTTCCAGAGGGAGGTTTGCCGGCGGCGGCAATGGCACCCCCCGCCGAGATCGCCGCGCTGACACCCGATGTCGCCATCGTCAAGCGCCACTGGAGCGCCTTTTACGGCACCGAACTTGACCTGCAACTACGCCGCCGTGACATCAAAACCGTGATCATCACCGGTGTCGCCACCAATTTCGGTGTCGAGTCGACCGTTCGCGATGCCTATGCGGCCAATTATGCCGTCATCGTCGCCGAGGATGCGGTGACGACTTTCTCCGAGGAGATGCAGGTTTTCGCCTGCACGAAAGTGCTGCCACGGCTGTCGCGTATCCGCAAGACCGCGGATATTCTGGCAGGCTGATCATGGAGTTAGCAGTCCAGGCAGGCAATATGCGACAGCCCATTGGTCTTGAGCGATAAAACACGGATTCACCAAAATCGCTTTTCAAGGTAGATTTCCGCGCAAATCACTTCGGCCAATGCCGGCAGCCTCGCAAGGAACCATATGATTTCCCTCCTGGTTCGAACCTTCAATACCGTCAGCAAACTTGCCCTCGCCACCACGATCGGCGCGGGCCTCGTCGCCGGCGACGCATTGGCCCAGCAGGCTGGTCCGACGCCCGGAAGCGCCAAGGCGATCTTCGGCGCGGTGACGCTGCCGACGGGAGGGCCGCCGCAATCGATCGGCTTTTATGCCAAGGGTTGCCTCTCCGGCGCCGTGGCGCTACCGGCCGATGGGCCGACCTGGCAGGCGATGCGCCCGTCGCGCAACCGGCGCTGGGGCCGGCCGGAGATGGTCGGGCTGCTGGAACGCCTGTCGCGCGACGCGGCGAAAAATGACGGCTGGCCGGGCTTGCTCGTCGGCGATATGGCGCAGCCGCGCGGCGGGCCGATGTTCAACGGCCATGCCTCGCATCAGATCGGGCTCGACGCCGACGTCTGGCTGACGCCGATGCCATCGCGGACGCTGACGGCGGCCGAGCGCGAAAGCCTGCCTTTCACCTCGATGCTGGCGAAGGACAAGTTCCTGACCATCAACGACAGGGTCTGGACACCGGCGCATGCCCGCCTCCTGATGCGCGCCGCCAGCTATCCCGAAGTGCAGCGCATCTTCGTCAATCCGGCCATCAAGAAGAAAATGTGCGACAGCTGGACCGGCGACCGTACCAATCTTGGCAAGCTGCGTCCGGAATATGGTCACGATTCGCATTTCCATATCCGCTTGAGCTGCCCGGCGGGCTCGGTCGGCTGCACGCCGCAGGCGCCGGTTGCCGCCGGCGACGGCTGCGACAAGACGCTCGCCTGGTGGCTCGGCCCCGAACCCTGGGCCAAGCCGAAACCCAGCACCAAGCCGCCGGTAAAGCCCCGCGAGGTCATGGTGTCCGATCTGCCCAAGGCTTGCCAGGCCGTGCTGGACGCGCCCTCGGTTGCCTCGGCCCGCGCCGCCACCTATGGGACCAAGGCGGCTGCACCGGCGACCGCGACTGGCACGCTGCCAGTTTCCAGCACTGGCACTGGCATCACGCCACCCGGCAGCATTCCGCAACAGTGACAGCACCAAGAGGCCGGTCTTTCAAAGGCCGGCCTCTTGGTATAGAAGGCGGATAAATCGATTGAAAAATCCGAGACGGAGTGGAATTTCATGGCCGGCGGCAAATGCATCGCACTGATCGCACATGATCAGAAGAAGGATGCGATGGCGGAGTTTGCACGCCGCAACCAGGATGCCCTTGCCGATTGGCGTATCGTCGCCACGGGCACGACCGGCGGCCGCGTGCTTGACGCCTGCCCCGATCTCAAGGTCACCCGCCTGAAGAGCGGCCCACTCGGCGGCGACCAGCAGATCGGCGCGATGATTGCTACTGGCGATATCGACATGCTCATCTTCTTCATCGACCCGCTCACCCCCATGCCGCACGATGTCGATGTCAAGGCATTGACTCGGCTTGCCGTTCTCTACGACATTCCGATGGCCCTCAACGAGGCCACCGCAGAACGCCTGATCAAAACACTGAACCATTAACCCGCCTTCAGGCGGCAGACACGGACCTGTCCATGCCCGAGCTCAATCACAGCGATGCCCCCCTGCCCTTTCCGATCCTGATCGGCGATATCGGGGGAACCAATGCCCGCTTCTCCATCGTCGTCGATGCCCATGCCGAGCCGGTGCATTTTCCGATTGTGCAAACCGCCAATTTCAAGACGATCGACGATGCGATCGAGGAAGCTCTCGCCAAGTCGGCGGTGCGGCCGCGCTCGGCGATCCTCGCCATGGCCGGTCCAGTCAGGGGCGACGAAATTCCGCTGACCAATTGCGACTGGGTGATCCGCCCGAAGACGATGATCGCCAATCTCGGCATGGAAGATGTGCTGATCATCAATGATTTCGAGGCGCAAGCGCTGGCGATCGCCGGTATTTCCGAAGAGCATCGCGCAACCATCGGCGAGACATCTGAAGGCATGGTGGCTTCACGCGCCGTGCTCGGCCCGGGCACAGGCCTCGGCGTCGCCGGCCTCGTTCACTCCCAGCATACCTGGATTCCGGTGCCGGGCGAAGGCGGCCATATCGATCTCGGACCGCGCAGCGAGCGCGATCTGCAAATCTGGCCGCATCTGGAAACGATCGAGGGTCGCATTTCCGCCGAACAGGTCCTCTGCGGCCGCGGCCTGCGGAACCTCTATCATGCGATCTGCAAGACCGACGGCATCGAGCCCAGCCTCAAGGAACCGGCCGATATCACGGCGCATGCGCTCGCTGAAACCAACGTTCAGGCCGAAGAGACCCTGACGCTGTTCGTCACCTATCTCGGTCGCGTCGCCGGCGATATCGCGCTGGTCTTCATGGCGCGCGGCGGCGTCTATATCACCGGCGGCATCTCGCAAAAGATCCTGCCGGCGCTGCAAAGGCCGGAATTCCGTGCCGCCTTCGAGGACAAGGCACCGCATACAGCCCTGCTGAAATCGATCCCGACGCATGTCGTCACCCATCCGCTCGCGGCACTTTCGGGTCTCACGGCCTATGCCCGCATACCGGCAAGCTTCGGTCTGGCGACGGACGGACGGCGCTGGCGGCGTTGACCCGGCCGGGGCGGCAGGCGGGCTTTTTGGCGCAAAACAAGGGAGGCGGCACGGCACCCTTTTTTGTAGGTGGCCCCTTCCCTTATAGTATTGACCTTGGCTCCATGGCCTGCCTCTTAACCAGCGCGGCAAGCCATCTCTAGCCAAAGCCGTCCTAACTCTTTAATAGAGCCGCGAAAGCGTGTGCCATACGCGGCTCGCTTGGTTTGAGACAGGAAGCCGATTTTTGAAATCGCCCAACACGAAAAAGACCGATATCGACAGCGAAGCCATTACCGTTGTCCTGAAGCGCGTTATAGCTGAAAACGGCCGTGATCACATCTGGGGCTATTCGATCGCAATCTTTTGCCTCATTGTCGTCGCAGCATCCACGGCGATGATGGCCTTTGTTATGAGGCCGATCGTCGACGGAGCTTTTTACGAGCGCCGCGCCGAAGTTATGTGGCTGATTTGTCTTGCTATATTTGCGGCTTTCATAGCGCGTGGTTTTGCCGGCTATTTTCAATCGGTCATTCTGTCCAAGATCGGCAATGACATCATTGCCCGTTATCAACGGCGCCTCTATGCGCATCTGATGACGCTGTCAGTCGGTTTTTTCAGTGAAGCTCGCTCTGCTCAGGTTGCCGCGCGGGTCAGCCAGAACGTTTCCGGCATCCGCGATGTAATGAACCTCGTCATCACGTCTACGGCGCGCGACTTTCTGTCATTCGTCTTTCTGCTCGGCAACATGGTCTATCAGGACCCATTGCTCAGCCTTATCTTTTTCGTCATTGCGCCACCTGTATTTCTGGCCCTGCGCCACATCTCCAAGCGCCTGCGCGCCGTCACACGCGAGGCGGTCGTTCTCAACAGCCGCGTGCTTGGCGCGATGCAGGAAACCATTCAAGGCATTTCCATCGTCAAGGCCTTCACGATGGAGCCCGAACTCGACCGCAAGATCAATAAGCTGATTACGGCAGCGGAGAATCGACAAAACCGTATTGTTCGCATTTCCGAGCGTAACGGCCCGCTGATCGAAACGGTTGCCGGCTTTGCCGTCGCCGGCGTTTTTGCCTATGCCGCCTACCGTTCGATTTATGAAAATGTGCCGCCAGGCGCCGTGTTTTCCTTCATCGTGTCGCTGCTTTTGGCGTATGATCCGGCCCGCCGCCTTGCCAAATTGCAGACGCAGCTTGAACGTGCGGTCGTCAACGCACGGATGATCTACGAACTGCTCGACATGGAACCGCGCCAGCGCGATCTGCCGGACGCCAAGCCGCTGGTCGTCACCGATGCCCGTATCGAATTTCGCGACGTACAGTTTGCCTATGGCGACGACACCGTTCTATCGGGCGTGAGCTTCATTGCCGAAGGTGGACAGACGACGGCGCTCGTCGGCCCCTCCGGCGCCGGCAAATCCACCGTCATCAACCTCATTCCGCGCTTCTACGACCCAAAAGCCGGCAGCATCCTAATCGACGGGCAGGACATCAGCCACGTCACCAAGCAGTCGCTGCGCGAGCATCTCGCCTATGTCTCGCAGCAGCCCTACCTTTTCGAAGGCACGATCCGCGACAATATCCGGTATGGCCGTCTGGAAGCGACCGATGCCGACATCGAAGAAGCAGCCCGGCACGCCTACGCCCACGATTTCATACTGGCGCAGCCACAGGGCTACGATACCCCGGTTGGCGAAAACGGCGTGACGCTGTCCGGCGGCCAGCGGCAGCGCCTGTCGATCGCCCGTGCGCTGGTGCGCAACGCGCCGATCCTGCTCCTCGACGAAGCGACATCCGCGCTCGATACCGAGTCGGAAGCAGCCGTGCAGAAGGCGCTGGACGAAGCCATGAGCGGCCGCACGGTCGTCGTCATCGCCCATCGTCTGTCGACCGTCGTCCGGGCCGAGAAGATTATTGTCATGCAGAACGGACGCGTCATCGAAGAGGGCAACCACGAGACGCTTGCGGAGGCCGACAATGGCCTTTACGCTCGCCTCAACAACCTTCAGCGGCCGGCCGTTTCCGGCAATTCCCGCAAGTAAGACGATAGAGACGACATGAGCGACGATGCGATGAAGCTGGTGGTGGTGGGCGCGGCAGGCCGCATGGGGCAGGCTCTGATCCGCCTTATTCACACCACCGAAGGCCTGACCCTGCATGCCGCCGTTGCGCGTCCGGGCTCGGCCTTCATCGGCAAGGATGCCGGCGAGATCGCCGGGCTGGGGCCGATCGGTATCCTCGTCACCGACGATCCGCTTTCCGCTTTCCTGCATGCTGACGGCGTCATCGACTTCACCACGCCGGCAACCAGCGTCACCTTCGCGGACCTTGCTGCCCAGGCGCGCGTCGTCCACATCATCGGTACGACCGGCTGCTCTGCCGAAGACGAGACCAGGTTCAAGGCGGCTGCCCGTCACGCCCGCATCGTCAAGTCGGGCAATATGGGCCTCGGCATCAATCTCCTGAGCGTCCTTGTCGAGCAGGCCGCGCGGGCGCTTCCGCCGGCCGATTGGGACATCGAAGTCCTGGAAATGCACCACAAGCACAAGGTCGATGCGCCCTCGGGCACCGCTCTGCTGCTCGGTGAAGCCGCCGCCAAGGGGCGCGGCATCGATCTTGGCGATCATTCCGTCCGGGTGCGCGACGGATACACCGGTCCGCGTCCGGCGGGTTCGATCGGCTTTGCCACGCTGCGCGGCGGCGCTGTTATCGGCGACCACTCGGTTATTTTTGCCGGCGAAGGCGAGCGCCTGACCTTGTCCCATAGTGCGGGCGACCGGTCGTTGTTTGCCCGCGGCGCGCTTCAAGCGGCTCTCTGGGCACGCGACAAGAAGCCCGGCCTTTATTCCATGCTCGATGTCCTCGGGCTTTCCACACGTTGATACGATACTGGAGCGGTTCAGCACAGAACTGCTGAACCGCTCCAGCCTTTTGTTCTTACGCAATTCCGGACGGAAAACCGCTACGCACTTTTCCTGGAATTGCTCTATCAAGGAGGAATATTTCATGAGCGGTACTCTCGTCCTCGTTCGCCACGGGCAGAGCGACTGGAATTTGAAGAATCTCTTTACCGGCTGGAAGGATCCCGACCTGACGGCGCTCGGTGTTGAAGAAGCCAAGACCGGCGGCAAGGCGCTCGCCGATTACGGCATCAAATACGACATCGCCTTCACCTCGGTGCTCACGCGCGCCCAGCACACGCTGAAGATCATCCTCGATGAAGTCGGTCAGCCCGGTCTTGAGACCATCAAGGATCAGGCGCTGAACGAGCGCGACTATGGCGATCTCTCAGGCCTCAACAAGGACGACGCCCGCGCCAAATGGGGCGAGGAACAGGTTCATATCTGGCGCCGTTCCTACGATGTGCCCCCGCCCGGCGGCGAAAGCCTGCGCGACACCGGCGCCCGCGTCTGGCCCTATTACCTCACCGAAATCCTGCCGCGCGTGCTCGCCGGCCAGAAGGTGCTCGTCGCCGCCCACGGCAACTCGCTGCGCTCGCTGGTCATGGTGCTGGACCGCCTGACCAAGGAACAGATCCTGGCCCTCAACCTCGCGACCGGCGTGCCGATGGTCTACAAGCTCAACGCCGACTCCACCGTCGCTTCCAAGGAAGTGCTCGGCGATATGTCCGGCGCGCATTGAGCGACTGAAAGAGAAACCACCCCTCATACGCTTGATGGCTGAGGGGTGGAAAATGCGGCAAAATGTGTTACACTGCACTATATATGTAACACATGGGTCGGATATGACGGACGCTACATTTACGTTTCGAGTTGAAGAAGACTTGAAGTCCGCCTTTAGCGAGGCTGCGAAAGCGCATGATCAAACCGGAGCGCAATTGCTTCGAGCTTTCATGCGCGATTATGTGAAACATCAACAAGATGCAGCCGAATATGACGTCTGGTTTCGCCAGCAGGTTCAAGTGGGTATTGCTTCCGCCAATGCCGGCAACCTCATCCCAGCCGATGATGTCGAAGCCGAATTTGCTGCCTTGCGGGAAGAAACACGCCGCAAGCTAGCCGGAAAATCCTCGTGAAACTTGCGTGGACTCCCGAAGCAAGAGCTGACCGACGCGCAATCTATACCTACATCGAAGCGGATAATGCCGCCGCAGCGCTCGCGCTTGACGAACTCTTCGCCAAGCGGTCGATGCAGCTTATTACACATCCGATGACTGGCCGACCTGGCCGCGTATCCGGAACCCGAGAACTCGTCGTGCACAGAAACTACTTGCTGGTTTACGATCTCGCAGACGAGACAGTGCGGATAATCCGTATTCTTCATGCCGCACAGCAATGGCCGCCGAGCGACGTTCGCCCGGTTTCCTAGCTCGAATCCAAATGCGCTTGTCCTCAATTCTCGATCGTGAACCGCACCCGATCCGCGGCAAAGCGTGAGATCGAATATTGCACCGGCACGCCGTCGAGATCGGCGTTCAATGCCCGGGTGGTCATGACGATGGCGCCGGGGGAGAGCTCGAGATCGCTGAGGTCACCTTCTTCGGCATGGGTGGCGGTGATTTCCGTGATGACGCGAACATAATCGGCGACGCCGAGTTCGCGGAAAGCCTTGGTGATAGAACCGGTGGCTCCATAGATCTCGGCGATGTCGGCAAAGCGCTCGGCGGGAAACCAGCTTGTGCCGCGCGATACCGGGCGATGATCGGCCCGGCCGATCGTTTCCAACCGGACGACAGCCGCGCCGGATGCCAGCTTCAGCCAGCGAGCTACCTCAGCACTGGCAATTTCACGGCTGGCCGCCACCAGCACGCTGCGCGCCTCACGCGCCTGATCGCCGATCCCTTGAGAAAACCGTGTCCGCTTCGAGATCGGGAAATTCAGGCGTTCCTTGCGCTCGATCAGGGTGCCCCGCCCCTGCACGGCGCGAACGATGCCTTCCTGCCCTAGGGCGGCCAGCGCGCTGCGGACGGTATGCCGGTTGACGCCGAATTGTAGCGCCAGTGCCGTTTCCGGCGGCACCATGCCCGTCTCGTCGAAATCGCCCTGATTGATCGACGCGCGAATCCGGTCGGCAATCTGCCGCCAGAGCGCCACGCCCGTCTGCCTCTGTACCTTCTGCCCCGCCATATTTCCCGCCTGCCCTGTCATACGCTTGTCACGTCGCCCCAATAGATATAAAACATACCTTGTATGGTTGTCTATATCAATAGACATTTTGAGGAAGGCGCGATGAATTCAGCACAGAGGCAAGAAGTAGCCGCGCAGGAGCGCCGGGAACGCAAGCGCACGGCGGACCTTCTGGCGCGGGCCGAGCGCGACGAGCTCGACGCGGCCTGGGAAGCATTGTCCGAGAAGCCGGCTATCCAGCCCGTGCGCGGACCGGAAACCGGACTGGTCATGGTGCGCGGGCGCATCGGCGGCGGCGGCTCGCCCTTCAATCTCGGCGAAGTCACGGTGACGCGCGCCACCATCAGGCTCGCCTCCGGCACGGTCGGCCACGCGCATGCGCTCGGCACCGACCGCGAGAAGGTACGGCTGGCGGCGATTTTCGACGCGCTCTGGCATCAGCCGGCCACCAAGGATTTCGTCGAGAAGGCAATATTGCTGCCGATCACCGAGCGGATCGCCGGACGGGATCGCCAACGAGCCGAGGAGACCGCCGCCACCCGCGTCGATTTCTTCACCATGGTCCGCGGAGAAGACTGATGAGCGTCCCCAACACCTCCACCATACCCGACAACGATGCCCTGACTGGCGGCTTCGCCAGCCCGGTGTTCGACGCGCAAAGCGTCTTCAAGATGATGATGGACGCGATGGCGCGGCCGGGAACCCTGCAGACGGTCGGCTCCGACATCGCGCCGCCCGCGCCCCTCGGCATCGCCGCCGGCGCCATTGCGCTCACCCTTTGCGACCACGATACGCCGGTCTGGCTGTCGGGCGGTCTCGTACGCTCGACCATGCCGGAATGGCTCGGCTTCCACACCGGCGCGCCGGTGACCTCGGAAAAGCTCGAGGCCCGGTTTGCCTTCGTCGAGGCCGGAGTTCTGCTCGCCTCGCTCAATCAGTTCGACGTCGGCACGCAGGAATATCCCGACCGCTCGACGACGCTCGTGCTGGAAATCGCAAGCCTCGAGGGCGGCAAGGAACTGGCGCTCTCCGGACCTGGCATTGCCGACATCAACATGATTGCGCCCACCGGCCTGCCGGACACGTTCCTGCGCTTCTGGAACGACAATCGCGCCCTCTTTCCGCGCGGTGTCGACCTCGTTCTGACGGCGGAACGGCAATTTCTTTGCCTGCCGCGCACCACCAAGATCATCGCGACGGAGATCTGACGCATGTATGTTGCCGTAAAAGGTGGCGAAGCCGCCATCGCCAATGCTCACCGGCTGCTTGCCGACCGTCGCCGTGGCGACCGTTCGCTGCCGGCCCTCGGCATCGACCAGATCGTCGCGCAACTGGCGCTGGCCGTCGACCGCGTCATGGCTGAGGCATCGCTTTATGACCGCACGCTGGCGGCACTTGCCGTGCGCCAGTCGCGCGGCGACATGATCGAGGCGATCTTCCTGCTGCGCGCCTACCGCACGACGCTGCCGCGCTTCGGCTATTCCCAGCCGCTGGATACGGCGGCGATGAAGATCGAACGCCGCATCTCCGCCACCTACAAGGACCTGCCCGGCGGCCAGCTTCTCGGCCCGACCTTCGATTATACCCACCGCCTGCTCGACCCGAGCCTCTTGACCGACGAACCGGTGGACGAGCCGATGCAGCGGTCGGCGGAAGAGGGCCGTGTGATGCGGGTCTCCGAGATTCTCGCCGAGGAAGGACTGATCGAGGGCGACGGCGACATGCCGATCGACCATGAGACCGGCGACCTGACGCGTGAGCCGATGGAATTCCCGATGACCCGCGACCTGCGCCTGCAAGCACTCGCCCGTGGCGACGAGGGCTTTCTGTTGGCGCTCGGCTATTCGACGCAGCGCGGCTATGGCCGCAACCATCCCTTCACCGGCGAAATCCGCATCGGCGAAGTGGAGGTCGAGCTCGACGTGCCGGAACTCGGTTTCGCCGTTTCGCTCGGCAGCATCCAGGTGACCGAATGCCAGATGGTCAACCAGTTCAAGGGTTCGGCCAAGGCGCCGCCGCAGTTTACCCGCGGCTACGGCCTGGTGTTCGGCCAGAGCGAGCGCAAGGCCATGGCCATGTCGCTGGTCGACCGGGCGCTGCGCGCCGACGAGCTCGGCGAGGATATCGTCGCCCCCGCCCAGGACGAGGAATTCGTCATCTCCCATTCCGACAACGTGCAGTCGACCGGCTTCGTCGAACATCTGAAGCTGCCGCACTATGTCGACTTCCAGGCCGAGCTCGACCTGGTGCGCCGCATGCGCCGCGACTTCGAGGCCGCCCGCGATGGCGGCAAGAATCCCCTGACGGAGGCAGCCGAATGACCGATCTCGCCACCTACAACTTCGCCTATCTCGACGAACAGACCAAGCGGATGATCCGCCGCGCCATCCTGAAGGCGATCGCCATTCCCGGCTATCAGGTGCCCTTCGCCTCGCGCGAAATGCCGATGCCCTATGGCTGGGGCACCGGCGGCGTGCAGCTCACCGCGGCGATCATCGGGCCGGACGATGTCCTGAAAGTCATCGACCAGGGCGCCGACGACACGACCAACGCCGTCTCCATCCGCGCCTTCTTCCAGAAGGTGGCCAATGTCGCGGTCACCACCCGCACGGAAGAAGCGACGATCATCCAGACGCGCCACCGCATCCCGGAAACGAAGCTTGGATCTAACCAGGTGCTTGTCTATCAGGTGCCGATCCCGGAGCCGCTGCGTTTCCTGGAACCGCGCGAGACCGAGACCCGCAAGATGCATGCGCTCGAGGAATACGGCCTCATGCATGTAAAGCTCTACGAGGATATCGCCCGCAACGGCCGTATCGCCACCACCTACGCCTACCCGGTCAAGGTCGCCGGTCGCTATGTGATGGACCCGTCGCCGACGCCGAAATTCGACAATCCAAAAATGCATATGTCGGATGCGTTGCAGCTTTTCGGCGCCGGCCGCGAGAAGCGCATCTATGCGGTGCCGCCCTATACCGACGTGGTCAGCCTTGATTTCGAGGATCACCCCTTTGAAGTGCAGCGCTTCGATAAGCCTTGCGCGCTCTGCGGGGCCGAGCAGGTCTATCTCGACGAAGTGATCCTCGACGACAAGGGCGGACGGATGTTCGTCTGCTCCGACACCGATTTCTGCGAAGACCGCCGCGCCCACGGCCATGTCGGCATCATGCTGGCACCAAATGGGCTGGCACCAAATGCGCAGGCACCCAATCAGGAGGCCGCCGAATGAGCGACACACCACTCCTCAAGGTCAAGAATATCTCGAAATTCTACGGCAGCCGCATCGGGTGCCGCGACGTATCCTTCGATCTCTGGCCCGGCGAAGTCCTGGCCATCGTCGGCGAGAGCGGCTCGGGCAAGACCACCTTGCTCAACTGCATCTCGACCCGACTGCTGCCGACCACCGGCAGCGTCGAATACCACATGCGCGACCAGACCTATCGTGATCTCTTCCGCATGAACGAGGCGGAACGACGCTTCCTGATGCGTACCGACTGGGGCTTCGTGCACCAGAACCCCGCCGACGGATTGCGCATGACGGTCTCGGCCGGCGCCAATGTCGGCGAGCGGCTGATGGCGATCGGCAACCGTCACTATGGCAATATCCGCGCCACCGCCGTCGACTGGCTGGAACGCGTCGAAATCGACGCCGACCGCATCGACGACCAGCCGCGCGCCTTCTCCGGCGGCATGCGCCAGCGCCTGCAGATCGCCCGCAATCTGGTGACCGGCCCGCGCCTGGTGTTCATGGATGAGCCGACCGGCGGCCTCGACGTCTCCGTGCAGGCACGCCTGCTCGATCTGGTGCGCGGCCTCGTCAACGATCTCGGCCTGTCGGCGATCATCGTCACGCATGATCTCGCCGTTGCCCGGCTGCTGTCGCACCGCATGATGGTGATGAAGGACGGATACGTCATCGAGCATGGTCTGACCGACCGCGTGCTCGACGATCCGCGCGAACCCTACACACAACTGCTCGTCTCTTCGATCCTGCAGGTCTGAGGAAAAACCATGGCAACCCCCCTCGTCGTTTCCGAAGTCTTCAAGAGCTTCACCATGCATCTGCGCGACGGCATTCGCCTGCCTGTCGTCGCCGATGTCTCCTTCTCGGTCGCAGCCGGCGAATGCGTCGTGCTCGGCGGTCCCTCCGGCATCGGCAAGAGCTCGCTCTTGAAGATGATCTACGGCAACTATGCCGTCGATAGCGGCCAGATCCTGGTAACGCAAAAGGACAAGATCATCGATCTTGCCGCCACCGATCCGCGCACCGTTCTCGAGGTTCGCCGTCATACGCTCGGCTATGTCAGCCAGTTCCTGCGCACAGTGCCGCGCGTGGCCGCCATCGACGTCGTTGCCGAGCCGCTCCTAGCGCGCGGCGTGGCGCTGGCAGATGCCCGGCAAAGGGCCGGCGCCCTGCTCGCCCAGCTCAATCTGCCGCAGGAGCTTTGGCAATTGCCGCCCGCCACCTTCTCCGGCGGCGAGCAGCAACGCGTCAATATCGCCCGTGGCTTCATCACCGATCACGCCATTCTGCTGCTCGACGAGCCGACCGCCTCTCTCGACGCCAAAAACCGTGCGGTCGTGGTCTCGATGATCGAGGAGAAGAAAAAAGCCGGCGTTGCCCTGCTCGGCATCTTCCACGACGAGGAAGTGCGCGAAGCGGTCGGTAGCCGGATTCTCGATGTCTCCCGCTTCTCACCCAGAAAGTCCGCCGCATGAGCCGCCAGCTGGGTGAAACGCCCTTCATCAGCCCGACTGCAACGGTTAACAACTCGACATTCGGCCGTTATACCGAAGTTTCCGACCGTTGCCGCATCGACGAGGTCGAGATCGGCGATTATTCCTACATCATGCAGGATGGCGCCGTCTGGTGCGCGACGATCGGCAAGTTCGTCAACATCGCCGCCAGCGTCCGCATCAATGCCACCAATCATCCGACATGGCGGGCGACACTGCATCACTTCACCTATCGCGCCGCCGATTATTGGCCGGATGCCGATATGGAGACAGATTTCTTTACCTGGCGGCGCGAGAACCGCGTCGTGATCGGTCATGACGTCTGGATCGGCCACGGCGCCACCATCCTGCCGGGCGTTACCGTCGGCAATGGTGCCGTCATCGGCGCGGGCGCCGTCGTTTCCAAGGATGTCGCCCCCTATGCGATCGTCGGCGGTGTGCCCGCCAAACTCATCCGCGAGCGCTTCACCGCCGAGGTCGGCGCGCGGATGGACAAGCTTTCCTGGTGGGACTGGGATCACGCCACCCTGCGCACGGCGCTGACCGACTTCCGCGCCCTTTCCGCCGAGGATTTTTTGATCCGCTACGGCGCATGAGGACGTTTTTCGCCGATACGGGGCTTGCGCCAGCCGATTAAGGATCTAGCGTCTGGCGACCCTTTGAGACCAGATATTCGAGGGAGGCGCCTTCATGGCAAAGCAGTTCGAAAGCATCGATGACCGGCTGCGCGATTTCATTGCGCGGCAGCATATCTTCTTCACGGCGTCGGCGACCGCGGAATCCCGCGTCAACGTTTCGCCCCGCGAGACGCTATGCCTGCGCGTCGTCTCCCCGAACACGGTCATCTATCTCGACCGAACCGGCAGCGGCAACGAGACCTCGGCGCATATGAAGGCCGATGGGCGGCTGACCATGATGTTCTGCGCCGTCGCCGGGCCGCCGATGATCCTGCGCCTCTACGGGCGCGGCAGGGTCATTCACAGGACATCGGCTGAATATGGCGAACTGCTGCAAACGCACTATTCCGGCGACGAACCGCTCGGCGCCCGCCAGATCGTCTGGCTGGATATCGATCTCGTCCAGACATCCTGCGGCTTCGGCGTGCCGCTCTTTGCCTATGAAGGTGAAAGGCCGAGCCTCGATCAGTGGGCCAGGGCCAAAGGGCCTGATGGTATCGAGGACTACCGGCGGGAAAAGAACGTCCACAGCATGGACGGTCTGCCGACGGGTTTATTTGACACCGAAAGCAACTAAACGTTTCGATTGGATCATCCCACCGCACCAATAGCGGGGGATTGTAACAACACTTACACAAATCTGACATTGGAGCTTCATGAAGCGGGACTAATGCGTTGCCTATACTTGGCGCACAGCCGCTCGAAATTCGGTTTCGAGGCAAGGCACCTGCGCCTGTTCATAGTTAGTAGCGCGACGTCAATGCTTGCTGCGGACCATAGCAGCGGCGAAAGGGAAAGCTTCATGTTCGAGCTCAAGAATGTCTCGCGCCGGTTCGGAAACAAGCTCGCTGTCGATTCCGTGACGCTGGACATTCCGCAAGGACAGATGGTCGGCGTCATCGGCCGCTCGGGCGCCGGCAAGTCCACGCTGCTGCGCATGATCAACCGCCTCGCCGACCCGACCTCGGGTTCGATCCATTTCGCCGGCACTGAAGTTTCCAAGCTGAGCGGCCGGGCACTGCGCAACTGGCAGCGCGACTGCGCCATGATCTTCCAGCAGTTCAACCTGGTCCCGCGCCTCGACGTCCTGACCAACGTCATGCTCGGTCGTCTGAACCAGCGCTCGACCGCCATGAGCCTGCTCTCGGTCTTCACCCGCGAAGAGCGCATTGAAGCGATCGCAGCGTTGGAGCGCCTCGGCATCGAACAGACCGCCTTGCAGATGGCCGGCACGCTATCGGGCGGCCAGCAGCAGCGCGTCGCCATCTGCCGCGCGCTGATGCAGCAACCGAAGATGATGCTCGCCGACGAGCCGATCGCCTCGCTCGATCCGCTCAACGCTAAAATCGTGATGGACGCTTTGCGCGACATCAACGAGCGTGAAGGCATCACCGTCATCACCAATCTGCACACGCTGGATACGGCCCGCAACTATTGCGAACGCATCGTCGGCATGGCCGCCGGCCGTGTCGTCTTCGACGGCAAGCCGTCCGATCTGACGGCCGCCGCCGTCAAGGAAATCTATGGCACAGACAAGGATGGCGCCGGCGTCGACGAGACGATGACGTCGACATCCATCAACATTCCCGAACCGGCCGCGCAAGCCGCGGCACATGCATCCGCCGGCCTGCAACCGCTGGCATTGGCCGGTCCCTGAGAGGGAGCCGACCGTGATCGAGAGCCCGCGTCAAGGGCGCATTTCTTTCAGACCGAAGACATCCGGGGACACACCGGTTAACCAGGAGACGAACCCATGTTGAAGAAGACCCTTCTTGCAGCCACGGCGCTTCTCGCGCTTGCTGGCGGCGCTGCAGCCCAGGACCTCAAGGAATTCCGTATCGGTATTATGGGTGGCGAAAACGAAGCCGACCGCCTGCGCAACTATGCCTGCCTCTCCGACCACCTGAAAAAGGAATTCGGCTTCGAGAAGGTATCGCTGTTCCCGGCCGCCGACTATGACGGCGTTATCCAGGGCCTGCTCGGCGGTACGCTCGACTTCGCCGAGCTCGGTGCTTCCGGCTATGCCGCGACCTACATCAAGGATCCGAAGGCCGTCACCCCGATCCTGACCACGCAACAGACCGATGGTTCGACCGGTTATTACTCGATCGGCCTCGCGCTCAAGTCCTCCGGCATCAAGACCATCAAGGACGCCAAGGGCAAGAAGCTCGGCTACGCCGATCCGGACTCCACCTCGGGCTATCTCGTTCCGCTGACGCAGATCCCGAAGGACACCGGCATGCCGAACGACAAGTTCTTCGCCTCGACCCAGTTCAACGGCGGTCACGAGAACAACCTGCTCGCCGCCTATGACGGCAAGGTCGATGTTGCCGTGGACGATTCCTCGGGTCTCGGCAATTTCAAGGACGGCTACACCTCCGGTACCTTCCGCAAGGAAGTCGACAAGGGCGCCGTCGATCCGAACAAGCTTGTCGAAGTCTGGCGTTCGCCGCTGATCCCCAACGGCCCGCTCGTCGTTCGCAACGCGCTCGGCGCCGAATGGCAGGCCAAGCTGACCGACTTCTTCCTGAAGCTTCCGACCGCCGACGCCAAGTGCTTCAACGCGGTCGAAGGCGGCGACTTCAAGGGCTACGTCAAGGTCAAGCCGGACTTCTACAACGCCGTTATCGAAGTTCGCAAAGCTGCCATCGGCGGCTGATCTTCGTCCTGACTGTGGGGCGGCCGGCAACGGCCGCCTCTTTGCTATTTTTCAAGGCGGTATTTTTCATGACGATTGCCGATACCCAGCCACAGATGCAGACCGCGCCCCAGACCGCCAAGGAGATCGGCGACGCCTGGAGCCGTATGGTGGCCCGACGCCGCCTTTATACCGGGCTCGGCCTCGCGATCCTGATCATCGCCTTCGTCAGCTCCGTCCGCTTCGCTGACGAGAGCAATGCCGGCCATTTCTTCGACCGCCTGCCGCATCTCTTCGATTTCCTGAGCTGGCTGATCCCGAAGGATTGGGCCGACGTCTATCGCGCGCTCTTCGATCTTGCGAGCCCGAACGGCGCAAACGGCGTCGGCGGCGAGGAGTTCAATTTCCCGCTTGGCCGCGTCTATGTCTGGGGCGATTTCTATATTCCCGAATATTTTGAGCTGATGATCATCACGATCAACGTGGCGCTGGTGTCGACCATCATCGGCTTCGTCGTCGCCCTGCCCCTCAGCTTCTTTGCCGCCCGCAACATGTCGCCGTCCAATCCGGTGCGCCTGGTGACGAAGCGCATCATGGAATTCCTGCGCGCCTTCCCCGAGATCGTCATCGCCGGCCTGTTTTCGGCGATCCTGTCGATTGGCCCGATCGCCGCCATCATCGCCGTCGGCCTGCACACCATCGGGGCACTCGGCAAGCTCTTCTACGAAGTCGTCGAAAACATCGACATGAAGCCGGATGAGGGCATGAAGGCGGTCGGCGCCAGCTGGACGGAGCGCGTCCGCTTCGGTGCCCTGCCGCAGGTGATGCCGAATTTCATGTCCTATGCGCTGCTGCGCCTGGAAATCAACGTCCGCGCCTCGACCATCATCGGCGCCGTCGGCGGCGGCGGCATCGGCGAGGAGCTGAAGCTTTCGATCTCGCGCGGCTTCGGCGCCAAGACGGTGGCGCTCGTGCTGCTGCTCTTCATCACCATCATCGCCGTCGACCAATTTTCCGCATGGCTCCGCCGCCGTCTCGTCGGCGAACATGCCTTCCTTCTGCAGCATTGAGGCCACCCATGTCCGTTATCGACGCCAGCCGCATGCAGGATATCGAAGCACGCTACCCGGAGATCCTGCACCGATCCTTCCGCCAGCGCTTCGGCGCGCTGATGATCTTCATCGGCGTAATCCTCTATGGTTTCTACGCCGTCTGGTTCTTCGACCTGCCGAAAGTCATCACTGAGGCCCATTGGGAGCGTGTCGGCATCTATCTGAGCGAATGGGTCAGCTATGACGTCCAGCCGGAATTCCGTATTTCCGGCGATACGATCAGCGTCAAATATCCGCGCTTTTCGCCGCTGGGCGATAATCCGCACCCGGACTGGGTGACAAATAACCCCGACGGCAGCCTGACGGTCTCGATCAGCGGCACCAGCCGCGCGGTGACGATCACCAAGACACAGGCGATCCTGACGGCGCATGGCGTCACCATTCCGGTCGACATCACGGGCGACGTGCCGAAGGTGCTCGGCGCAGAGCCGGTTCCCGCCTGGATGACGGTCTATGACGACAATATCCTCGTGGATATGGGTTTTGCCGGCAATGTCAGCATCTCCACGGACCGCGTGAAAATCCGCAAGCGCTTCATCGGCTGGGCGAATTTCGTCTTCGACACGCATTCCCCCTTCTTCGACAAGCCGGCGGGCGAAGTCATCAGCCTGATCGTCTCCGGCCCGCGTTTGGAGCCGGATCAATCCAACCTGTCGCTCGCCTTCGACAATGTCTGGAACAACGCCGCCTGGCAGCATGGCGATGTCTGGTCCAAGCTGTTCCAGACCATCGTCATGGCCTTCCTCGGCACGCTGCTCGGTTCGGTCGTCGGCTTTCCCCTGGCCTTTCTGGCGGCGCGCAACATCACGCCGAACCGGCTGCTCAATCAGGTGCTGAAACGCTTCTTCGACTTCCTGCGCTCGGTCGACATGCTGATCTGGGCGCTGTTCCTGACCCGCGCCTTCGGCCCCGGCCCGCTCGCCGGCAGTGGCGCGATCTTCCTCACCGAGACTGGCACGCTCGGCAAGCTCTACTCCGAGGGCCTCGAGAATATCGACAACAAGCCGCGCGAGGGCGTGAAATCGACGGGAGCACCACCGGTTCTCGTGCATCGCTACGGCATCATCCCGCAGATCGTTCCTGTCATGGTCAGCCAGACGCTCTACCAGTGGGAATCCAACGTGCGCGGCGCCACCATCATCGGCGCGGTCGGCGCCGGTGGCATCGGCCTGAAACTATGGGAAGCCATGCGCACCAACGCGAACTGGGAAAACGTCGCCTATATGGTGCTGCTGATCCTGATGGTCGTCTTTCTGTTCGACGCCGCCTCCAGTGCGCTGCGGACACGCCTGATGGGCACGCAAAACAGATAAAAAGATAACAAAAAACCGAATCGCATCATCATTTTGTCACGGGAATCCTTTAGCGGAGGCCCGGGCAGGATAAGATCGGGCGTGCCGGGTTTAGCCGGGTTCGATTCGATACCGTCTCGCCTCTCTTGCGGTTTGGCGCAAATCACCCAACAGTGTCTCGCGCAGCCGATTTTTCCAAGGAATACAGCCTTGCGCTACGCTCTCTATTTTACGCCACCGAAAGCCGATCCCTTGACGGCGCTTGCCGCCCGCTGGCTTGGCCGCGATGCCTTTTCGAATGAAATCTTTTCCGACAAGGCGATCGGCGTCGTGCCCGAGAACCATGCCGAGGTCACCGCCGATCCGCGCCGTTACGGCTTTCACGCCACGCTGAAGGCGCCCTTCGAGCTGGCAAGCTCGGTCACCGAACGTGACCTTCTCGACGTGGCCGCCGATTTCGCCGCGCGCACGCCGGCCTTTGCCATTCCCGAGCTCGTGCTCGGCCAACTCGGCCAGTTCTTCGCGCTCGTTCCGGCCACTGTCTACCAGCCGCTTCAGGATTTCGCCGCCCAGGTGGTCAAGACCTTCGAGCCGTTCCGTGCCGCCCTTTCCGAGGCCGATATCGCGCGGCGCAAGCCGGAGGGATTGAGCGAGGCGGAGCGTGCAAACTTGCTGCGCTGGGGCTATCCTTACGTGAACGACGAGTTCCGCTTCCATATGACACTGACCGGGAAGGTCGCGACAGAGCAACAGGCCGGCATCCATGACCTGCTGCGCGATCGTTTCGCCGACCATATCGGCAAGCCGCTCGATATTTCCGGCCTCGCCGTCTTCGTCGAAGAAGAGCGCGGCGCACCCTTTACCGTCCGCTCCTGGCTGCCGCTTGCCGACGCCCAAAAATGAAAGACCTGACATGACCAAAGAAACCGTCCTCTCCAATGCCCGCATCGTCCTTGAAGACAAGATCTTGGAAGGCTCGGTACTGATCCGCGACGGGCGGATCGCTGATATTTCAGAAGGCGCTTCCAGTGTCGGCGAGAATTTCGAGGGCGATTACCTGATCCCCGGTCTGGTCGAACTGCATACGGACCATCTGGAATCCCATTATTCGCCGCGCCCCGGCGTGCGCTGGAACAAGACGGCCGCCATCCAGGCGCATGACGCCCAGATCGTCACCTCCGGCATCACCACCGTATTCGACTGCCTGCGCATGGGCTCCGACGAGGATGGCGGCTTCGAACACGGCGAGATGCGCGACATGGCCGACGCCATCCAGGCTGCGCAACGCGAAGACCGGCTGCGCGCCGACCATCTGATTCACCTGCGCTGCGAGGTCTCCTCCGACAACGTTCTGGAGCATTTCCATGACTTCGAGAAAGATCCCTATGTCCGCCTGGTCTCGCTGATGGACCACGCGCCGGGCCAGCGCCAGTTCCAGACCATGGACCAGTACATCTTCTACTATCAGAAGAAGCGCGGCCTGAGCGACGAGGCCTTCGCCGTTTTTGTCGCCAAGCGCCAGGGCGAATCGGCCAAATACGCCAAGCCGCACCGCGATGCCATCTCGAAGGTCTGCAATGAGCGTGGTATCACCATCGCCAGCCATGACGACGCAACGCTTGCCCATGTCGACGAAGCGATCAATTACGGCGTGCGGCTGGCGGAATTCCCGACCAGCGTCGACGCTGCCAAGGCTTCGCATGGGGCCGGCATGAGCGTGCTGATGGGTGCGCCGAACATCGTGCGCGGCAAGTCGCATTCCGGCAACATCGCCGCCCGCGATCTCGCCGAACTCGGCGTGCTGGACGTGCTCTCCTCCGACTATGTGCCGCTTAGCCTGCTGCATGCGCCCTTCATCCTCGCCGACGAGGTTGAGGGCATCTCGCTGTCGCAGGCCATCGCCATGGTCACCGCCACCCCGGCCAAGACCGTCAGCCTTAACGATCGTGGCCGTATCGCCCTGGGCCTCCGAGCCGACATCGTGCGCGTCCGTCGCGATCATGGCGTGCCGGTGACGCGCTCGGTCTGGCGGGAAGGACGGCGTGTGGCATGACGCTCGACGCCAAGACAGAGCCGACTAAGGACCTGGCGGCGGACACGGCCGGCATCATGATTGTGGTCGTCGGCCCGAGCGGCGCCGGCAAGGATACGCTGATGAATCTCGCCGCCCGGCATTTTGCCGGCCGGTCCGACATTCATTTCGTCCGCCGCGTCATCACCCGCGACGGCGATGCCGGTAACGAAGATCACAAAAGCGTCTCCGATGCCGATTTCGACGCCATGGAACGGGACGGCGCCTTCGCCGTCTCCTGGGAGGCGCACGGCCTGAAATATGGCATTCCTGGTGATGTCGGGGATGAACTCACGCGTGGCCACCTCGTCGTCGCCAACGGTTCGCGTTCGGTGCTCGACCGTTTCCAGGCCGCCTTTCCAAAGCTGAAGGTCATCAACGTGACGGCGCGGCGCGAGGTATTGGCGGAGCGGCTGATAGCGCGCGGCCGCGAAAGCCGCGAGGATGTGCTGAAACGGCTGGACCGTGGTTCCCTCACCGTCCAGGGCAACTGCGACGTCACCGACATCGACAATAGCGGCACACTGGAAGACGCAGGCCGCGTGATCGTGGCGGAGCTGGAAGCGCTTATAAGACGATAGGAATCAGCTTGGGATAAGGCGCTCAGTGCGCCTCATCCCAATTGTTCGCCGCACGCGCATCCACCTTCAGCGGCACGGACATGTTGACCGCCGGCATGGCGGCATTTTCCATGACCGAGACGATGACCGGCGTTGAGCGCTCGACATCGGCGTCCTCGACTTCAAAGATCAGTTCGTCGTGCACCTGCAGCAGCATGCGGACGCGATCGCCGAGGCCGGCATCTGCCAGCGCCGGTTCCATCTTGATCATGGCGCGGCGGATGACGTCGGCGGCCGAGCCCTGGATCGGCGCGTTGATCGAAGCGCGTTCGTTGAAGGCGCGCACGGAAGGATTGGACGACTTAATTTCCGGAAAATGGACGCGGCGGCCGAAGATGGTTTCGACATAGCCTTTGTCGCGGGCAGTCGCCTTGGTGCTTTCCATGTAGTCGCGGATGCCGGGGAAGCGCTCGAAATATCGCTTGATGTAGTCACCGGCTTCCGAGCGCTCGATCGACAGCTGGTTGGCAAGGCCGAAGGCGGAAATGCCATAGATGATGCCGAAGTTGATCGCCTTGGCGCGGCGGCGCACCTCGCTCGGCATGCCCTCGATCGGTACGCCGAACATCTCCGACGCCGTCATGGCGTGAATGTCGACACCATCGGCAAAGGCCTGCTCGAGCTGCGGAATATTGGCGACATGCGCCAGCACGCGCAGTTCGATCTGGCTGTAGTCGGCCGAGATCAGCTTGTGGCCGGGCGTCGAAATGAAGGCCGTGCGGATCTTGCGGCCTTCGGCCGTGCGCACCGGAATGTTCTGCAGGTTCGGCTCGGAAGACGACAGGCGTCCGGTCGTGGTCGAGGCCAGCGAGTAGGAGGTGTGGACGCGCTTGGTCTGAGGGTGGACATAGCCCGGCAGCGCGTCGGTGTAGGTGGATTTCAGTTTGGTGAGCTGGCGCCAGTCGACGATCTTGCGCGGCAATTCCAAGCCGGCGGCCGCCAGGTCTTCCAGCACCTGCGCCGAGGTCGACCATTGCCCGGTCTTGGTCTTGCTCCCTCCGGCAAGGCCCATTTTGCCGAAGAGGATATCGCCGAGCTGCTTGGGCGAACCGATATTGAAGCGCTCGCCGGCCAGCGTGTAAATCTCGTCCTCCAGCCGCGCGGCGCCCTGCGCCAGCTCGCCAGAAAGGCGCGACAGAATCTGCCTGTCGATGGTGATCCCTCGCTCTTCCATATGGGCGAGGACCGGCACCAGCGGCCGCTCCAGACGCTCATAGACGGTCGCAAGCTTTTCGGCCGCCAGCCGTGGCTTCAGCACCTGCCAGAGGCGCAGCGTCACGTCGGCATCCTCAGCGGCATAGGCCGTGGCCCGGTCGATATCGACGAGATCGAAGGTGATGTTGGACTTGCCGCTGCCGGCGACGTCCTTGTAGGCAATCGGCTTATGGCCGAGCCAGCGCTCCGACAGGCTGTCCATGCCATGCGTGGCGTTGGCGCCGCCATCGAGCACGTAGGACAGCAGCATCGTGTCGTCGAAGCCCTTGGTCTCGATGCCGTAGCGCTTCATCAGCAGGTAATCGTATTTCAGGTTCTGCGCGATCTTGAGGACGGAGGTGTCCTCAAGCAGCGCCTTCAGCCGCGGCAGGGCATCGCGCAGCGGGATCTGATTGTCAGCGAGCCCGCCGCCGAGCAGGTCACCGACGCCATTCTTGTGGTTGAGCGGGACATAGGCGGCGCGGATGGAAGCGCCCGTGGGATCGTTCTTGTTATCGGCAATCGCCAGCGAAAAGCCGACGAGTTCGGCCTGCATGACATCGAGCGACGTCGTTTCGGTATCGAAGGCGACGATGCCGGTTTCGCGCGCATCCGCGATCCACTGGTCAAGAGTGGCGACGTCGCGGATGGTGACATATTTCGAATGGTCGATCGGCGCGGTGGCGAAGCTTGCCGCGCGTGCCTTGGCGAGGTCGGCCGGTTCAGTCAGCCCCTCAACAGAGAGGCGCGGCTTGACGGCCGGTGCCGGAACGGAAGCGCCCTCGGCCGCCACAGCACCGCCGGCGACGAGCTCAACATTGTCTCCGACATCGAGATCCGGACCATGGGCGGTGTTGCCCCACTCGACCTTGACGTCAGCTGGTTCGATCGCCGCCGGATCGCAATCGCAGGCGTCGGCAACACGGCGCGTCAGCGAGGTGAATTCCATCGCCTTCAGGAAGCCGACCAGTTTCGGGCCGTTCTGCGGCTCGAGCACCAGCGCGTCGAGCGGCAGCTCCAGCGGCACATCGGTCCGGAGCGTCACCAGCTGCCGGGAAATCCGGGCCAGATCGGCATTGGCGATGATGTTCTCGCGGCGCTTGTCCTGCTTGATCTCGCCGGCGCGGGCGAGCAGCGTATCGAGATCGCCGAACGTCTCCAGAAGCTGCGCCGCCGTCTTCGGGCCGATGCCGGGGATACCGGGCACGTTGTCGACCGAATCGCCCGTCAGGGCCTGCAGGTCGATCATCTTTTCCGGCGGCACGCCCCATTTCTCGATGACGTCGGGGATGCCTATCTGCTTGTCTTTCATGCTGTCATACATGTGGACCATCGGGGTGACGAGCTGCATCAGGTCCTTGTCGGAGGAGATGATGGTGACATCGGCACCGGTCGCCTCGGCCTGGCGGGCATAGGTGGCGATGATGTCGTCAGCCTCGAAGCCGTCAGTCTCGATGCAGGGCAGGTTGAAGGCGCGGGTCGCCTGGCGAATGAGCCCAAATTGCGGGATCAGTTCTTCCGGCGGCGCCGAGCGGTTTGCCTTGTAGGCGTCGTAGATTTCCTTGCGGAAGGTCTTCGAGGAATAGTCGAAGATGACGGCAAAATGCGTCGGCGTCACACCGACCGAGGTATCGCGCGCCGAGGTCAAAAGTTTCCACAGCATGTTGCAGAAACCGGAGACGGCACCGACCGGCACTCCATCGGACTTGCGCGTCAGCGGCGGCAGGGCATGGAAGGCCCGGAAAATGAATCCGGAGCCGTCGACGAGGAAGAGATGATCACCTTTTTTCATGGAAGCATGGATAGCGTGGCGCACTTCCAACGTCCATATAAAGTTCGGTCAGGCGATGCGCGAACGGACCAAATCTCTCACTGAAACGTTACCAAGTTTTAATCAATCCAATCTGCATATTCCCTTGAAAAACCATATTTGGAACCTCATTTCATACTCACCGGCGATTGATTACGCCGAGGGTCTGGCAACCGGCCTGTCCCCCGCCATGTCAGACTTGGACAAAGGCCTATCCCCCTCTCCGGGCCTTTGTCCTCTCTTTCCAGAGCCGCCATGGCGCCCCTCCAGGCCATGGCGGCTTTTTTGTTTGGCCTGTCTGCGGCGACCGCAAAACCGGCTCTAAATCCCGTTGCAACCCAGCCGATTCATAGCGAGCGCCATACGAGAATTGCTGATTGTTTTGGCACGGAATACTGGCATACTTGCAATCATGGGATTTAACCGGACGGACTCCGCGGCCTACCTTGCCAATCAAATGGCAAAGGGATTTTCCCGCTCGTTA
This sequence comes from Martinezella rhizogenes, assembly GCF_000799715.1. GTDB lineage: Bacteria > Pseudomonadota > Alphaproteobacteria > Rhizobiales > Rhizobiaceae > Rhizobium > Rhizobium rhizogenes_C. Next base: position 33,901 of record NZ_JUHG01000014.1, on the reverse strand, counting down.
CAACAGCGCGCGGCACGGCTCGGCTTTTCCCCCGGTCAGTTCCCGATCCTGCTCGAACTATGGACCGAAGACGGGCTGACGCAGAAGCAATTGCTGGAGCGCGTCGACATCGAGCAGGCGACGATGGCCAATACGCTGTCGCGCATGGAGCGCGACGGGCTGGTGGAACGCCGGCCGCATCCATCCGACAAGCGCGCGCAGCTGATCTTCCTGACCGGCAAGGCCACGTCCATGCAGAGCGAGGCCGTCGAGGCGGCGATCGCGGCGGACAGGGACATGTTCCGAGGCTTCCGCACCTTCGAGCGCGAGCTGCTGCTCGAATATGTCAGGCGTATCCTCGAAAACGCCAAGCATATTTAGATGGTCCTCCGGGGCAGCGACGAAACGCCCGAAATTTTCGGATTTCCCGCCTCGAAACCGGAGCGGCTTTGGTCTATCGTCCCAGCAATTTCCATCTAAGGGAGTCGGATATGACCGATGTATCGCCCGTTCTCGACCGCGCGGATCAGAACCTCACCTCGAGCCTCGACAATTTGTTTGAGTTGCTGCGCATCCAATCCATCTCGACCGATCCGGCCTTCAAGCCGGAGTGCCGCAAGGCTGCGGAATGGCTCACGGGGTATCTAACAAAGCTCGGCTTCACGGCGTCCGTGCGCGACACACCCGGCCATCCGATGGTGGTCGCCCACCACGAAGCAGCGAGCGCCGATGCGCCGCATGTGCTGTTCTACGGCCATTACGACGTGCAGCCGGTCGATCCGATCGAGCTTTGGGAGAGCGACCCCTTCGCGCCCGCCATCAAGGACATGGGCGACGGCCGCAAGATCCTGGTCGGGCGCGGCACTTCGGACGACAAGGGCCAGCTGATGACCTTCGTCGAGGCCGTTCGCGCCTACAAGGAAGTCAAGGGTGGTCTACCGGTTCGCATCACCATCCTGTTTGAGGGTGAAGAGGAGTCCGGTTCTCCGTCGTTGAAGCCCTTCCTCGAAGCCAATGCCGCCGAGCTGAAGGCGGACTACGCGCTGGTTTGCGATACCGGCATGTGGGACGGCGATACCCCGGCAATCGCGGCCGCCCTGCGCGGCCTTGTCGGTGAGGAAATCACCATCAATGCCGCCGACCGCGACCTGCATTCCGGCCTTTACGGCGGCGCGGCCGCTAATCCGATCCATATCCTCTCCGATATCCTCGCCGGCCTGCACGACGAGACCGGGCGCATCACCCTTCCCGGCTTCTACGACGGCGTGGAGGAGACACCCGCCAATATCAAAGCCTCATGGGAAACGCTCGGCCGCTCGGCGGAGAATTTCCTCGGCGATATCGGTCTGTCGATCCCGGCGGGAGAAAAGGGCCGCTCGGTGCTGGAGCTGACCTGGGCGCGGCCGACGGCTGAAGTCAACGGCATCTGGGGCGGCTATACCGGCGCCGGCTTCAAGACGGTCATTGCCGCCAAGGCCTCGGCGAAGGTTTCCTTCCGCCTCGTCGGACAGCAGAACCCGGCAGCGATCCGCGACAGCTTCCGTGCCTATGTGCGCTCGAAGGTGCCGGCCGACTGCTCGGTGGAATTCCACGAGCATGGCGGCTCGCCGGCCATCCACCTGTCCTACGATTCGCCGGTACTGACCAAGGCGAAGAATGCCCTGTCCAACGAATGGCCGAAGCCGGCTATCGTCATCGGCATGGGCGGCTCGATCCCGATCGTCGGCGACTTCCAGAAGATGCTCGGCATGGAATCCCTGATGGTCGGCTTCGGCCTCGCGGACGACCGCATCCATTCGCCAAACGAGAAATATGAGCTGCGATCCTATCACAAGGGCATCCGCTCCTGGATCCGCATCCTCGACACGCTCGCTTGAGCGAACGGACGGCGACGCGCGATCAAGGTCGCGCGTCCCTTCGTTGGCACCCCTCCTCCTTTTTTTCAATTCGACAGACAGGCATGGCCATGGGGATCTGGATCGATACCGACATGGGCTTCGACGATATCGCCGCCATTCTGGTGGTGGCGCATTCGAGCCTTGTGATCGACGGCGTTTCGCTGGTGAGCGGCAATGCGCCGCTGGCACAGGTGCGCGCCAATGCTGCCGGTGCGGCAGCCGCATTTGGTTGGACATTCCCCATCCATACCGGCCGCGAACTGCCGGTGCTCTGCAAGCTGGAAACGGCGCAGCGCATTCTCGGCTCAAGCGGCATACCGACCACGGGCAGGAGCCTGCCGCCGGCGGATGAGCTTTCGTCCAGCGATGCCTTTACCGCCCTCTGCGACTGGCTTATGGACGGCAACGGGCCGAAGCGCATCCTAGCGCTCGGGCCGCTCACCAATATCGCTGCTCTGGCGCTCGCCCGTCCCGATCTTGCCGCTGATATCGACGAGCTCACCTGGATGGGCGGCGGCGTGACGTCGGGTAATCACACGGCCTCGGCCGAGTTCAACGCCTATGCCGATCCGGAGGCGCTTGCGGTCGTGCTGGCGCATGGCCTACCGTTGCGGATGATCGATCTCGACATTTGCCGGAAGGTGCTGGCGCGGCTCGACGATGTCGAGCGGGTGCGCCGGGCCGGTGGCAAGAACGCCGAACTTCTCGCCGATCTCCTCGGCGGCTACGTTAATATCGCCATCAGCCGCGGCCGGCCAGCCATGGCAGTCTACGACCCGACCGCCGCCGCCATCTTCGTCGCCCCCGATATCGCCAGGCTTCAGCATGCCCGGATCGACGTCGAGCTATCGGGGCAGCACACACGCGGGCGCACCGTCGTCGAGACGCGCGCGTTGCATGCTGAGTTCAATGCCCATTTCGCCGCCGAGATCGATGCCGACAGGGCTCGCACGATCATATTCGACGCCATGATCAACGAGGCACGCCGATGATCCAGCACTCCCATGAGCCCGGCGACCTCAACGCACCCGAGCTGCGCGCCCGCGCGGTTGCGGCTGCGCGCGGCGATGCGCCCTTCGACCTGCTGATCGCGGGTGGCCGTCTGGTCGACATGGTGACCGGCCAGATTCGCGCCGCCGATATCGGTATCGTTGGGCCTCTGATCGCAAGCGTGCATGTGCCGGGTAGCCGCACCGATGCGGCCGAGACCATCGATGCCTCGGGCTGCTTCCTCTCGCCCGGCCTGATCGATACGCATATGCATATCGAAAGCTCGATGGTGACGCCGGCCCTCTATGCCGAGGCAGTGTTGCCGCGCGGGGTCACGACCATCGTCTGGGATCCGCATGAGTTCGGCAATGTGCATGGCCTTGACGGCGTGCGCTGGGCCGTCGAAGCGACCCGGCCGCTGCCCTTGCGGGTGATCCCGCTGGCACCTTCCTGCGTTCCCTCCGCCCCCGGCCTGGAACTGGCGGGCGCTGATTTCGATGCTTCCGCCATGGCCGAAATGCTCGCCTGGCCCGAGATCGGCGGCGTCGCCGAGGTCATGACCATGCGCGGCGTCATCGACGGCGATCCGCGCGCCAGCGCCATCGTCAATGCCGGGCTGCAATCCGGCAAGCTCGTTTGCGGCCATGCCCGTGGATTGGAAGGTCGCGATCTCAGCGCCTTCATGGCGGCCGGCATCACCTCCGACCACGAGCTTACCTCCGGCGCCGATTTCCTCGCCAAGCTCTCCGCCGGCCTGACCATCGAGCTGCGCGGCTCGCATGACCATCTGCTGAAAGAATTCGTCAAGGTCATCAACGACCTTGGCTTCCTGCCGCAGACGGTGACGCTCTGCACCGACGACGTTTTTCCCGACGAGCTGCATGCCAACGGAGGCCTCGACGATGTCGTCCGTCGCCTCGTGCGCGACGGGCTGAAGCCGGAATGGGCATTGCGGGCGGCGACACTCAACGCCGCCATGCGGCTTGGCCGCAACGATCTCGGCCTGATTGCCGCCGGTCGCCGCGCCGACATCGTGCTGTTCGAGGACCTCCTGACTTTCAGGGCGAGAGAAGTGATCGCCAGCGGTGAGATCGTCGCTAAGGCTGGCAAGATCGCCGGCACCGTCGCGCCTCTCGATACAGCGCCGCTACAGAACTCAGTCAAACTCGCGCCGCTCAGCGAAGATGATTTCCGTGTGCCAGCCAGCGGAAACTGCGTCCGGCTTGCAACGATCGACCAGCCGCGCTTCACCCGATGGGGCGAAATCGAAGCCGAGGTGGCGGACGGATATGTCGTGCCGCCGACTGGTACCACCATGCTCGCCGTCGCCCATCGCCACGGCAAGGCGGATGGACGCCCGCGCGTCGGCTTCCTCATCGGCTGGGGCGAATGGCGCGGCGCCTTCTGCACCACCGTCTCGCATGACAGCCACAATCTGACGGTCTTCGGCGGCAATATCAGAGACATGACGCTCGCCGCCAACGCCGTCATCGCGGCCGGCGGTGGCCTGGCGGTGGCTTGCGACGGCAAAGTCCAGATCGTGCTGCCGCTGCCGCTTTCAGGCCTGGTGAGCGCTGCGCCGCTTGTGGAGACAGCCCTGACCTTCAGCGCTCTTCGCGAGGTGATGGACAAGATCGTCGACTGGCAGCCGCCCTACCTCGTCTTCAAGGCCTGCTTCGGGGCGACACTCGCCTGCAATATCGGCCCACACCAGACGGATCGCGGCATTGCCGATGTGGTGACGGGACGGGTGCTGGAGACGGCGGTGCTTGGGGAAGTTTAAGTCGATTGAACGGCGGGGGCAGCCCCTCACCCTAGCCCTCTCCCCGCACGCGGGGAGAGGGGACGACCTCTGTACCCTCGCCTATTTCGCCGGTGAGGAGGATGGAGATGGTGCGTCTTTCCCCTTCTCCCTGTCAAAACGGGGAGAAGGTGCCCGACAGGGCGGATGAGGGGCAAGCCAAGAACGCGAAGCTGATCAATCCCCCGCCAACTCCTGCTCCACCAAAGTCGTCCAAAACGCCACGCCCGACGCAATCGCATCATCATTGAAATCATAGGCCGTGTTGTGATGCAGCGCGCCATCGACAGCCGGGCCGTTGCCGAGCCAGACGTAGCAGCCGGGAGCATTCTGGCCGAAGAAGGCGAAATCGTCGCCGGCGGTCGAAGGCGGGAAGCGGGTGAGGACCTTTTCGCCGAAGACGCTTTTTGCCGCCTTCAGCGCCCGCGCGGTTGCCTCGGGATCGTTGACGACGGGCGGGATGCGGCGCTCGAATTGATAGTCGACCGCGATGCCGTACATCGCCGCCGTGCCATGCGCCAACCGGCCGATTTCCTGTTCGAGCTGATCGCGGACTTCCGGCGTATAGGCGCGCGCCGTGCCGCCGATCTCGACCGTGTCGGGAATGACGTTCAGCGCCTTGGGATCGCCGGCCTGCACCGAGCAGGCGCTGACGACGGCCGGCTGCAGGGGATCGACGACGCGGCCGACGATGGTCTGCAATGAGGAGAGGAACGTCGCTGCCGCCGTGATCGGGTCCTTGCCGAGATGCGGTTTGGCGCCATGGGTGCCGGTACCGCGAAAGGTGATGCGCCAGCTATCCGAGGAGGCAAGCTGCGGCCCCTCGACCACGGCCATCTCGTCGACATCGAGACCCGGCATATTGTGCAGGCCATAGACAGCATCGCAGGGGAAGAGGTCGAAAAGCCCCTCCTCGACCATGCGCTTTGCGCCACCACGCCCTTCCTCGGCTGGCTGGAAGATGAAATGCACGGTGCCGGAAAAGCCCCGTGTCGCCGCCAGTTGCCGGGCAGCCCCCAAGAGCATTGTCGTGTGACCATCATGGCCGCAGGCGTGCATCTTACCGGGGATGGTGGATTTATAGGGTCTTTTGCCCTTTTCCGGCATGGCAAGGGCATCCATGTCGGCCCGAAGGCCGATGCGGCGGGTGCCGTTGCCGACCTGCAGCGTGCCGACGACGCCGGTCTTGCCGAGGCCGCGATGCACGGTGATACCCGCCTCCTCCAGCAATGTCGCGACGATGCCGCTGGTGCGCTCCTCCTCGAAACCCAATTCCGGGTGTGCGTGCAGGTTATGGCGAAGGGATGTCAGAAAGGGGAGATCCGGGGCAATCTCATCGGGAAGAGGCATGGGAGTTCCTTTGGGCATCGGCCATGATGGCGGCCTCACCCTATCTTCCCTAAAGCACCGCTGGCTTCAACCCAAAAGCAGCTCAGACGACAGGCTTGTCGAAGACGTGTGCTTTGCCAAGCACGGTCACGGAGACCATGCTGCCGATCTCGGGCAGGCCGACACCGGAGCTTTTGATGTTCAGCGTCTCGGCGCCATTGGCCTGGGAAAGCACGACAGTCACCGTGCAGACGGCACCGCCGAATTCGACATCGGTAACCTTGCCGACGCATGCGGCGCTTGCGCCGGCATCATCGAGGACGCTCAGCTGCACCTGCTCGGGCCGCAGCATGATGTCGGCACGCCCCTGCCGACCATTGGTATCGGTCGGAATGCGCCCCAATGCGCAATTGGTAAAGCCGTCGCCAAGGTCTGCCGGCAGCAGGATGGCGTCACCGAGAAAGGTCGCAGTCTCACGATCTCTAGGATGGAGGTAGAGAGATTGCGGGGTTCCTGCCTGCACCAGCTTGCCGTCGCGCAGAACGGCGACCTGATCGGCGAAGGACAGCGCCTCCGCCTGATCATGTGTCACCAGGATCGTGGTGATGCCGGCGATTTGCAGGACGCGGGCGACGGCCTTGCGCATGTTTTCGCGCAGGCCCGTATCGAGTGCGGAAAAGGGTTCGTCGAGTAGCATCAGTCTCGGCTTGCGGCCAAGCGCGCGGGCAAGCGCCACGCGCTGCTGCTGGCCGCCGGAGAGCTGATGCGGGCGGCGATCGAGCATGTTGCGATCGAGTTCCACCATGTCGATGAGCGCGTTGATCTGCTGGGCGCGATCCGGCCGTCCGCGTTCCATGCCGAAGCTGATGTTATCGGCCACGCTCAGATGCGGAAACAAGGCGCCGTCCTGCGACACGATGCCGATGCCACGGCGATGGGCGGGCACGACCGACGGACCATCCGCCAGCGTTTCGCCCTCCAGTATCACCTGACCGGCATCCGGGGTCTCGAAGCCGGCAATGATGCGCAACAGCGTCGTCTTGCCGGAGCCGGACGGGCCGACGATGGCTGTGCGGCTGCCGGGGGCGACCGTGAGGTCGATGTTAGCAAGCGCCTGCACCGGGCCATAATGCTTGCTGATGGTCTTGATCGCCAGAAAGGTCATTGTCCGGCCGTCCGCTTGGATTGTACGTAAAGGAGAAGGGTGAGTGGCAGCGAGAGCACCACCATCATGAAGGCGTAGGGCGCGGCGGAGACATAATCGATCTCACTGGTCAGCGACCAGAATTTTGTCGCCAGCGTCACCGTGCCGTTTGGTGACAGCATCAGCGTCGCCGTCAGTTCATTGGTAATCCCCAGGGCGACCAGCGCGACGCTGGCGGCAAAGCCGGGAGCGGCAAGGCGCATGGTGATCTGCCGCACGGCCTGCGCCGGCGTGCGGCCGAGCGCCATGGCGGCGCGTTCGAGCTCGACCGGGGCCTGGGCAATGCTGGCACGCAGGCCGACCATGGCGCGCGGCAGGAACAGAAGGACATAAGCAAGCAGCAGCGTGGCGAAGGTCTGGTAGAGCGGCAGGATCAACCGCACCGTGATCGACACCAGCGCCAGGGCGACGACGACACCCGGCAGCGAGCCGACATAATAATGGCAGGCTTCGAGGATGCGCTGCAGCCGGCCGGGGGCGCGCACCGAGAGCCAGGCCATCGGAATGGCGGCGACGGTGGCGAGCAATCCGCCGGCAATCGCCAGGCCGATGGTTTGCAACAGCGCACTGCCAACCGTCTCCATTCGCCAGATGCCGGTGCCGCCAAGGTAGAGCCAGCGCGCCAGCGTCACGAAGGGCACGCCGAGCGTTAACGCGGCCACCACCACCGGAAGAGCGACGGCCGGGACGACGAACCAGCCGAGGCGACGGCGGTCCACCGGGCGGGCGGCACCGGAGCCGACGCGGGCGTAGCGCTCATTGCCGCGCACCAGCACCTCGATGCCGAGCAGCAGAAGACAGCAGAAGACGAGAACGCCGCCGAGCATGTTGGCCGCCGGGCTGTTATAGGCGGACTGGAACTGATCGACGATCGCGGTCGAAAACGTATCGAAGCGGATCATCACATAGAGACCGTATTCCGCCAGAAGATGCAGGCCGATCAGCAGCGAGCCGCCGCAGATGGCGAGGCGAAGCTGCGGCAGGATCGCCCGGAAGAACACACGCCAGGGATTGAGGCCGAGCGAGGCGGCGGCATCCTCGATCGCCGGATCGAGGCGGCGGAGTGCCGCGGCCACCGGCAGATAGAGGAAGGGATAATAGGCAAGCACCGACACGAGCACGCCACTCGACAACCCGCGCATGCCGGGCACCAGGCTGACCCAGGCGTAGCTGTGCACGAAAGCCGGCACGGCCAGCGGCGCGACCGCCAGCCAGGACCATAGCCGGGCGCCGGGGATATCGGTGCGCTCGGTCAGCCAGGCGAGCGTCACGGCAAGCAGGATGCAAAGCGGGATGGTGCAGACTTCGAGAAGAACGGTGTTGACCAGCAGTTCGCCGACGCGATTGCGGAAGATCAGCGCGACGACTTGGGCCCATCCGGTATCGACCGTAATCCAGATGATGAAGCCGAGCGGCACCAGGCTCAGAAGGGCGACGACGGATGCAAGGGCGATAACGGAAGCGTGCGGAACACGGCCGCGAGGCGCAGCCGTCAGCGGAGGCACTCGCAGGGCAGCGGCCCGACCGGCCGGCGCGGCATATGTGTTCTTCTGCAGCAAGTCTCAGCTGCCTTTCACGCCCTGAAACAGGAAGGCAACCGCCGTTTAAGGCGATTGCCGGGATCGGATTGGCCAAAAGACCATCCGCATGCCCCTAGCAGGGCATGCGACAGTGATGCAAGAGCTTAGATCAGTCCGGCTTCCGTCATCAGATCGGTAACCTTCTTGCTGTTCAGCTTGGAAGGCTCGACCTTCGGGGCCTGCAGATCATTGAGCGGCACCAGCTTCGAGTTGGATTCGGCGCCGTTGCCGACGGCATATTCATAGGAATCGCCGTCGCGCAGAACGGCCTGGCCGCCCTTGCCGGTGATCCACTTCAGGAATGCCTGGGCTTCCTTCTGGTGCTGGCTGGAGGCGAGAACGCCGCCGCCGGAAATGCTGACGAACGCGCCTGGATCCTGGTTTTTGAAGTAATGCAGGAGGACGTTCTTGCTGTTTTCGCCGGTCTTTGCCTGATCGCCGAACCAGTAATAGTGATAGATGACCGCGCCCTCGACTTCACCGGCGTTAACGGCCTTCATGGCGACGCTGTTGCCCTTGTACGGGGTGGCGTTTTCCTTCATCGCCTTCAGCCAGGCCTTGGTGGCGTCTTCGCCCTTCAGCTCGAGAAGCGCGCTGACGATCGCTTGGAAATCGGCGCCGGCCGGCGAAGCGCCCCAGCGGCCCTTCCACTTGGGATCGGCGAGGTCAAGCATCGACTTCGGCAGATCGGCTTCCTTCAACTTGGTCTTGTCATAGGCGAAAACCGTGGAACGGGCGGCGACGCCGACCCAGTTGCCATCGACCGCCTTGAAGTTTTCCGGCACCTGCGCCAGCGTGCCGGCGTCGACAGGGGCGAAGAGCTTGTTGGCGTCGACCAGCGCCATGCCCGGAGAATTTTCCGTCAGATAGACGTCGGCGGGAGATGCCGCGCCTTCCTCGACGATCTGGTTGGCGAACTGCATGTCGCTGCCGTTGCGGATCGTCACCTTGATGCCGGTTTCCTTGGTGAAGCCATCCGCCCAGGCCTGGGTCAGCGTCTCATGCTGGGCATTGTAGACGACGATGCCTTCGGAATCGGCGGCATTTGCCATCAGCGGAGCAACCGCGAGGCCAGCGGCAAGCGCCAGCGCGCTGGTGAGATGGGTAAAGGAAAAAGTCATAGGCGTCCTCTCGCTTGAAAACCCCGTCTTTGACGGTGGTGCGATAGCCTATATTTTTCCTGACTATTCTTTTCAAGTTTCCGTACGCCCGTTTCTATCACAAAAGCTTGAAAAGAGAGTCAAGATTTCGCCGGATTTTTCGGCAGCGTGGATGCCTGTGTCGAAATACGCAAAAGGCCGCGACGCTTGCGCATCGCGGCCTTTTATATCCCGAAGCTCCGATCAGGTGTCGCGCGTTTCCAGCGTCTTGCTGAAGAAGATCGCGACAAGCGTGCAGACGACGCCGGAGAGCAGGTAAAGGCTGGTATAGACCAGGCCGAACTGGCTGGAGAGGCTGAGCGCCACGAAGGGTGCAAAGCCGGCGCCGATTAACCAGGAAAGATCCGAGGTCAGAGCGGAGCCGCTATAGCGGTAGTTCTGGGTGAAGCGGGATGCACTGGCTCCGGCGGCCTGGCCGAAGGAAAGACCGAGCAACGTGAAGCCGAGAACCACGTAGATGTGGCGGCCGGTGGTCCCGCCGTCGAGCAGCCAGGGCGCGACGAAGGCGAAGCAGGCGATCAGCACGGCACCGACGGCCAACTGGTTGCGCCGGCCGATACGATCGGCCAGCAGGCCGGAACAGATGATCGCGACGATACCGCAGATCGCGCCGATGAATTCGACCAACAGGAACGAACCGGCGGACTGCTCGCTATAGAGAGTTACCCAGCTCAGCGGGAAGACCGTGACCAGATGGAAGGTCGCGAAGCTTGCCAGCGGCACGAAGGCGCCGATCAGCACGTCACGGCCATGCACGCGCAGAAGCTCCGTCATCTTGACCGGCTCCAGTTCGTGGCGTTCCAGAAGCGCGCCGAATTCCGGCGTAGCTACCAGGCGAAGCCGGGCGAAGAGCGCGACGACGTTGACCATGAAGGCGCAGAAGAACGGATAGCGCCAGCCCCAATCGACGAAGTCGGCGGTCGTGAGACTCATGACGAAGTAAGCGAAGAGTGCGCTTGCCAGCATGAAGCCAATCGGCGCGCCGAGCTGCGGGATCATCGCAAACCAGCCGCGGCGATTGGCCGGCGCATTCAGCGCCAGCAGCGAGGCAAGGCCATCCCAGGCACCGCCGAGCGCCAGACCCTGGCCAATACGGAAGATGGCGAGCAGAAGGATCGCGTAGCCGCCGATCTCGGCATAACCGGGTAGGAAGCTCATCGACGCCGTCGAGCCACCGAGCAGGAACAGCGCGATCGTCAGCTTGACGCCGCGGCCATAGGCCCGGTCGATCGCCATGAAGATGAACGAACCGATCGGGCGGGCGATGAAGGCAAGCGAAAAGATCAGGAAAGAAAGCATGGTGCCATGCAGGGGATCCGCGAAGGGGAAGATCAGCTTCGGGAAAACCAGGACCGATGCGATGGCATAGACGAAGAAATCGAAAAACTCGGACGTGCGACCGATGATCACGCCGATGGCAATATTACCGGGTGCGACCTCACTGCCCGCGTGCATGCTGCGGGCGTCGCGTTCAAAACCTGTAGATGTTGCATTTACTGCTTCATGCGTAACACTGACCATAAGTGAGAGCCTCCCTCTCGAGACGCGAACTCCTCCACGAATTCGCGTACGGTTAAAATGTTGATCAAACTTGCGAACTTATCAAGTGTCGGGCATGAAATAATTCGTAAATTAGCCGTTGAATCCGGCCAATTCGACTTTCGCCGCCGCAATGCCGGGTTGACGCGCCGTCATCGGTAGCCATTTCCTCCGATCCGACTATATTAGCCCGCAACAAAAGCAGCCGGCAGTTGGAAAACCTTCTGGATTTCTCAGGATTTTCCCGTTAGGGGAGACCCCGCTTGATACCGCATTGCACCCGAACTTGCTGCGGTGCGACGAAACACCTCATATCGTTCATGACCGCCGTCCTTTAGTCGCGGTACGGTCGAAACAAAAAGAGCTTTAAGACGTGCTAAGAGTATCGAAGATTTTCAGCCGCTTATTTGTCCTCCCGCTATTTTTGCTGCTTTCGGGCTGCAACCTGGTGGTGATGGCTCCCTCCGGCGACATCGCCGTGCAGCAACGCGACCTCATCGTCATCTCGGTCGTCCTGATGCTGATCATCATCATACCGGTGATCTTCCTCACGTTGTTCTTCGCCTGGAAATATCGCCAGTCGAACACGGCGGCGCCCTATGATCCCGAATGGCATCATTCGACCCGCCTCGAACTGGTGATCTGGTCGGCGCCGCTGGCCATCATCATCGCACTCGGCGCGGTGACCTGGATCAGCACCCATCAGCTGGACCCCTACCGGCCGCTCGACCGCATCGCGGCCGGAAAGCCGGTCGCCGAGAACGTCAAGCCGCTGACCGTCGAAGTGGTCGCGCTCGACTGGAAATGGCTGTTCTTCTACCCGGATCTCGGCATTGCCACGGTCAACGAACTGGCCACCCCGGTCGACACGCCGATCAACTTCAAGATCACGGCGTCCGCGGTGATGAACTCCTTCTTCGTCCCAGCACTTGCTGGCCAGATCTACGCCATGCCAGGCATGGAGACGAAGCTGCACGCCGTCATCAACCATCCGGGCGAATATCAGGGCCTGTCCGCCAACTATAGCGGCGCCGGCTTCTCGCATATGCGCTTCAAGTTCCATGGTCTCTCCCAGGCGGACTTCGACCAGTGGGTCGAGAAGGCCAAGAGCCAGGGCACGGCACTCGGCCGGTCGGAATATCTGGCACTCGCCAAGCCGAGCGAACGGGAACCCGTCCGATACTATAATACCGTCGACAAGGATCTCTACGAGGCCATCCTCAACATGTGCGCCGATCCGAGCAAGATGTGCATGAGCGAAATGATGCATATCGACGCCAAGGGCGGCGCCGGCAAGGACAGCCAGGAAAACCGCGAGCGCCTGATCCATGACAACCGCGACGCGGGTCATGAGGACGTGACCCCGGTGCGGGCCGACGCTCCCGCGGCTCACACGATGCAGCATGGCGACAATTCCATGCCGGGCATGGACATGGGCGACGGTTCCACTTCGGATTCGTCGAACGGTTCCTCGCAGCCGGCGCAGCACCAGGGTCATTGATCCCCGTGCGCTCAGTAACAAGATATCTATAAGGACAGAGGCAATCCATGTTTTCCAACCCGGACCTCTATAAATTCATCTTCGGTCGGCTGACGCTCGACGCTATTCCCTATCACGAGCCGATCCTCGTCGTGACCTTCATCGGCGTCGCGATCGGCGGCATCGCCCTTCTGGGCGCACTCACCTATTTCCGCCTCTGGGGTTATCTCTGGAAGGAATGGTTCACCAGTATCGATCACAAGAAGATCGGTATCATGTACATCATCCTGGCGCTGATCATGCTGCTGCGCGGCTTTTCCGACGCGCTATTGATGCGTGCGCAACAGGCGCTGGCCTTCAACGGTTCCGAAGGCTATCTGCCGCCACACCATTACGACCAGGTCTTCACCGCCCATGGCGTGATCATGATCTTCTTCGTGGCGATGCCGATGGTGACGGGTCTGATGAACTTCGTCGTGCCGCTGCAGATCGGCGCGCGCGACGTGTCCTTCCCCTTCCTCAACAACTTCTCCTTCTGGATGACGACGGCCGGCGCTATCATTATCATGATCTCGCTGTTCATCGGCGAATTCGCCCGCACTGGCTGGCTCGCCTATCCGCCGCTGTCGGGGGCGACCTATAGTCCCGGCGTCGGCGTCGACTATTACATCTGGGGCCTGCAGGTCGCCGGTATCGGCACACTTCTGTCGGGCGTCAACCTGGTGGCCACCATCGTCAAGATGCGCGCGCCGGGCATGACCATGATGAAGATGCCGATCTTCACCTGGACCGCGCTCTGCACCAACGTGCTGATCGTCGCTGCCTTCCCGGTCCTGACCGCCGTTCTCGCCCTTTTGTCGCTCGACCGCTACGCCGGCACGAACTTCTTCACGAACGACCTCGGCGGCAATCCGATGATGTATGTCAACCTCATCTGGATCTGGGGCCACCCGGAAGTCTACATCCTGATCCTGCCGGCCTTCGGCGTGTTCTCGGAAGTCGTCGCCACCTTCGCCAGCAAGCGCCTGTTCGGCTACGCCTCGATGGTTTACGCCACCGTGGTTATCACCATCCTGTCGTACCTCGTCTGGCTGCATCACTTCTTCACCATGGGTTCGGGCGCCAGCGTCAACTCCTTCTTCGGCATCACGACGATGATCATCTCGATCCCGACGGGCGCCAAGCTGTTCAACTGGCTCTTCACCATGTATCGCGGCCGCATCCGCTTTGAAGTGCCGATGCTGTGGACCGTGGCCTTCATGGTCACCTTCACCATCGGCGGCATGACCGGCGTCATGCTCGCGGTTCCGCCGGCCGACTTCGTGCTGCACAACTCGCTGTTCCTGATCGCCCACTTCCACAACGTCATCATCGGCGGCGTGCTGTTCGGGATGTTCGCGGGCATCGCCTACTGGTTCCCGAAGGCTTTCGGCTTCAAGCTCGATCCTTTCTGGGGCAAGATGTCCTTCTGGTTCTGGGTCGTCGGCTTCTACTTCGCCTTCATGCCGCTCTACGTGCTCGGCCTGATGGGCGTTACCCGCCGCGTCTCGCAGTTCGACGATCCGTCGTTGCAGATCTACTTCATCATCGCCGCACTCGGCGCCGTGATGATCGCCATCGGCATCGCCTCCTTCCTCATCCAGCTCGTCGTCAGCTTCATCAAGCGCGAAGAGCTTCGCGATGTCACCGGCGACCCGTGGAATGGCCGCACGCTGGAATGGTCGACCTCGTCGCCGCCGCCGGAATATAATTTCGCGCTGACGCCGATCGTTTACGACCACGATGCGTGGTGGGACATGAAGAACCGCGGCTACAAACGTCCGACCGAGGGCTTCATCCCGATCCACATGCCGAAGAGCACCGGCACGGGCATCATCCTCGGCGTTCTCTCCATCGCCTTCGCATTCGGCATGATCTGGTACATCTGGTGGCTCGCCGCCATCACCTTCACCGCCATGATCGTGGTGACGATCGGCCATACCTTCAACTATAAGCGCGACTTCCATATTCCCGCCGACGAGGTCGTGAAGACCGAGGCCGAGCGTACGAAGCTGCTCGCAGGACAGGTATAAGACCCATGACGACCCATACCTCACCCGCTCTCAAGGACGGCGAGACCCCCGCATTCTACATGACGGAGGAGCATCATCCCGAAGGCAGCACCATGCTGGGCTTCTGGATCTACATCATGAGCGACTGCCTGATCTTCGCAGTCCTCTTCGCGACCTATGCGGTGCTCGGCCACAACTATGCGGCCGGTCCGTCGCCGGCCGACCTGTTCGAACTGCCGCTCGTCGCGCTCAACACGGCGATGCTGCTCTTCTCCTCCATTACCTATGGTTTCGCCATGCTGGCGATGGAGAAGAACAACAAGTCGGGAACGCTGATGTGGCTGGCGATCACCGGCCTGTTCGGCGCGGCCTTCATCTATTTCGAGCTCTACGAGTTCTATCACCTGATCCTCGAGGGCGCCGGCCCGCAGCGCAGTGCGTTCTTGTCGGCCTTCTTCACGCTGGTCGGCACCCACGGCCTGCACGTCACCGTCGGCATCGTCTGGCTGATCACGCTGATGGTACAGACCACCAAGCACGGCCTGATCCCCGAGAACAAACGTCGCCTGATGTGCCTGTCGATGTTCTGGCACTTCCTCGACGTCGTCTGGATCGGCGTGTTTTCCTTCGTCTATCTCATGGGAGTTCTCGGATGAGCTCGAACGCCAACCATTCGCATCATTCCACTGACGCCCACGGTCACGACCATGGACATGGCGGCCACGAGGCCAGCCACGGCACGTTTAAGAGCTACATGACGGGGTTCGTCCTCTCCGTCATCCTGACCGCCATCCCCTTCTGGCTGGTGATGGGCAAGGTCTTTGCCGATCCGGTCGTCACCGCGGTGCTGATCATGGTCTTCGGCGCCATCCAGATCGTCGTGCACATGATTTACTTCCTGCACATGAACACCAAGTCGGAAGGCGGCTGGAACATGATGGCGCTGATCTTCACCATCGTTCTGGTGATTATCGCGCTCTCCGGCTCGCTCTGGGTCATGCACCATCTCAACGCCAACATGATGGTCATGTCGCCCGAGATGATGCGCAACATGCCGTAACGACAAAGCGGCGGGCGTCCCCAAAGGATGCCCGCTTCTCTCCGGCGTGATGTTTCCGCCGGTTCTTTTGCGCCTCCGATGGAGTTTAGCGCCTTGACCGATATCCCGACCGACTCTCCCGAAAAACCGCGCTCGACGCTGACGCTCGCCATCTGGGTGATCCTGCTGCTGCTCCTGACCGCCCTGCTCATCGGGCTCGGCACCTGGCAGATGAAGCGGCTGTCCTGGAAGCTGGACCTGATCGCCCGCGTCGACGCCCGCGTGCATGCGCCACCCGTCGCAGCACCCGGCCCGGCGGAATGGTCCGCCATCAATGCTAGCGGCTATGAATACAAGCGCGTCCGGGCGACCGGCACTTTTCTCAACGACAAGGAAACGCAAGTCTATGCCTCGACCGCGCTCGGACCCGGCTACTGGGTGCTGACACCGATGAGAGAGGCTGACGGAACCGTCGTCGTCATCAACAGGGGCTTCGTTCCGACCGCCAAGCGCAATCCGGACACCCGGCCAGCCGGCGAGCTCGCCGGAGAGACCACCGTCACCGGCCTGCTGCGGATCAATGAGCCGAAGGGCACGCTGCTGCGCTCCAACGTGCCGGCGGGAGAGCGCTGGTATTCGCGCGACGTCTCGGCAATCGCGGACGCGCGCGGCCTGCAAAACGTCGCGCCCTATTTCATCGATGCCGACGATACGAAAAATCCTGGCGACCTGCCGGTCGGCGGCCTGACGCAGATCGCCTTCCACAACAGTCACCTGGTCTATGCCATCACCTGGTATGGACTTGCCCTGATAACGCTCGGCCTTGCCGGCTATCTCATCCGTTTCGAACGGCAGCGGGCCAAAGCAGGCCGCTGATCGTTATCTCACTACGCTCGGGAAGCGGAGCTGCCAGCGACGCCCGTCGCTGGTCATCTCCACGATGCCGAGCGGCTCGACGTCGATCGACCAGAAGGCCGAAGGCTGTGCCTGCAGCGCATGCAGGATGGCTGCGCGGATGACGGTCGCGTGTGTGACCGCGACCGCATGGCCGCCATCGCCGATATGGTTCTTCATCCAGTCGCCGACACGCGCAAAGACTGCGGACAGCGCCTCGCCGCCATGCGGTGCCGCATCCAGATCCAGCATCCAGAGCGCCAGGGCTTCCGGATCGCTGTTATTGAGGTCGGCGATGCTCTTCCCCTGCCAGCGACCGTAGTCACACTCCCGAAAGGCAGGTTCGGCGACGCCATCAAGCCCAAGGGCAGCAGCCGTCTGGCGAGCCCTGAGAGCCGGGCTGGACCAGGCCCGGTCCACCGTTCCGAGTTGCTCGGCAAGGATCCTGGCCTGCTGCGCGGCCTTGGCCTCCAGCGGTTCGTCGGCCGGAAAACGGCTGTTGCGGTTGGCCTCGGTCGGCCCGTGGCAAACCCAGCTCAGATGCGCTCTCATGATATCGGATTTCCCCGAGCCGGATGCGCCGCAACCACCCTGGCGGGCAGCGGGCGCGTTGATTGACAATCGTCTTCACAGCCAGATATAAACTCAGACTTACGGGTGTGGAAGCCGGTGAAATCCCGGCGCGGTCGCGCCACTGTAATCGACGGGCGGATACCGCCCCCAGAGAGCCAGACCCTTCCCGTAAAAAACCCTTCCGCAAATGGAACGCGCTTTTCTGAAGAGGGAATGAAATGTCTGATACCGCATTCGCACCATCCGCGATCCCGACGCCGATCCCGCTCGGCCAAATCCTGCCCTGGGCGATCTTCGCCGGTCT
The DNA here is from genome assembly GCF_000799715.1 of Martinezella rhizogenes. Lineage (GTDB taxonomy): Bacteria > Pseudomonadota > Alphaproteobacteria > Rhizobiales > Rhizobiaceae > Rhizobium > Rhizobium rhizogenes_C. The sequence goes on along the minus strand of NZ_JUHG01000014.1, from coordinate 16,080 downwards.
TCTGATGCTGCTGGCGATCTACTTCGTCGGCGCAGAGGAAGGCGCGACGTCGCTGATCTCCGGCTCCTATGTGCACGAATTCGTGCATGACGGCCGTCATCTGCTCGGTTTCCCCTGCCACTAAGGGATCAGGAATATGGTTGGACGTCTTTTGCTCCGCGGCATGCTGGTCGGAGCGCTCGCCGGTATTCTTATTTTTATCTTCGCCCGCATCTTCGGCGAACCGCTCGTCGATTGGGCGATCGGCTTTGAGGAAAAGGCGGCGCTTGCCGCCGGGGAAGCATCCGAGCCGGAAATCGTCAGCCGCGCCACACAGGCGGGCCTCGGTCTCTTCACCGGCATCATGATCTACGCAACGGCGGTGGGCGGATTGTTCGCGCTGGTGTTTGCTTTTGTCTATGGCCGCATCAGCTCGCTCGGCGCGCGTGGTACGGCCGCATTGCTCGCAATCGCGGCTTTCGTGACGATTTCGCTGGTTCCCGACCTCAAATATCCGGTAAACCCGCCAGCGGTCGGCAATCCGGACACGATCGGCGCCAGGACTGAACTGTTCTTCATCATGATCGTGGCTTCCATCGTCGGCATGATCGTCGCAGTCGGGTTCGGACGCCGGCTTGTCGCGCGTTACGGCTCATGGAACGGCGTGATCCTAGCCGGCATCGGCTATTTCGTCTTCATCGGGCTGATCCAGTATCTGCTGCCGCCGATCAACGAGGTGCCGGAGCAGTTCTCTGCCATCGTTCTCTGGCAGTTCCGGATCACCTCGCTCGGGATGCATGCGATCCTCTGGGCGACACTCGGCCTTGGCTTCGGGGCATGGGCCGAACGCGATCTGCCGAAGGTTCGCTACGGTCGCACGGCTCTGCGCCGGGCCTGAGATGGCACGCTCAACGCATCCCGCGCATGGTTTTGTGCGCGGGAAACGCCTGATGGGCGGCCGTGCACTGCTTTGGCTGATCTGGTTGATGGCGCTAGGCTGGCCAATATCGGTTGCGGCCCATGGCGGCGGCTCGTCCGGGAGCCATGCCGGCATTCCGATACCAAGCCTGACCCATGGCGAAATGGCTGTGATCGACACCTATTATGGGCGCATCGTCACGCTTGCCGCCGCGGCAACGGATACTGACGAGACCTTTCGCCGTGTCCTGAACTTCGCGCAGATCCAGCGCAGCTATTGCCTCTGGGGCGCGATGCCCGGAAGCGTCAGCGACGAAGAAAGTCCGTTTAACGAATGTTCGCATGCCTATCTCGCCGCCGCCAAGGCGGTGCTGCTGCAAATGCGGACCATGAAGGACGAAATGGTCGCCGCCGGCGATCTCGTCTCCGAAATCGACGCTGTTCTCGTGCGGAACAACCTGTCGCTCATTCTTTGTAGGTTCAGCGGCGAAAGCTTCAACACGGCCGATCTCATCCGGCCAAGACTTTCGGACATCGTCTCGCATGCCAAAAGCCTGACGACGATCCTGCTGGCGCTGCTGGCAGTGGCGGCCGGCATGTGGTGGATCGCGCGTGGTCTGCGGATAAAACCGCTTACAACGGAATAGACGATACCCCGCCGTCACTTGACGGCGGGGTATCTGGTTTTTTACCAATCCCGGCGGCGTTCGCGCCAGCCGTCGCGTTCCCATCGATCGCGATGGGGACGGTGACCATAGTAGCCCCACGGCGGTGGCGGCGCCGGCCTGTAGTAACCGTAGCCGCGCGGCGGGCCCCAGCGTCTCGGCCGGCATTCACCCCAACGCGTCAGGCGCCAGCCGCGGCCGCAGGCATAATCGACCTTGACGACCGGCGTCTCGCCCGCTGTCCTGACGACGGCGGGGATGGACCCAGTGGCGGAAACAGGCATTGCTTCTGCCGAAGATACAGCCAGTCCACCGAGTACGGCAGCGATGGCAAATATAGATAATCTCATCTTGATAGACCCCTATCCAAGTCCCTTACACGCCAATTTAAAGCCCTGACAGCTGAACGCCGGCTGAACCGAACAAGGCATTTTCGCGGCGAAATCAGGATGATGCATGCGAAGTTGCGGCGTCCTCCGCAGACATTAACGCCTAGCGCGCAACACGTATTCGACGACTGGCGGGGCGGCCGGCCAGCGCGCGAAGAGCGCGGCATGCGTCACGAGAGCTTCATCAACCGCGCTTAAAGGGGAAATGTTATTCGCCATAGGGGAGTGCGTGAGATGGTTGATGTCGCTTCAAGCAATGCGGAGGGTGGCAATGCCAATCACCCTATTCACGGCGCGGGCGGCTCCGCCAAATGGTTTCTGCCGCTCTTCGGCGTTGTGGTGCTCGGCGGCCTTGGCTATGTCGGCTATGCTCTTGGAAACGATCTGGCGGAAGCCGCGACTGTCCCGTGGATCCTGCTCGGCCTGGCGCTGCTGATCGCGCTCGGCTTTGAATTCGTCAACGGTTTCCACGATACGGCCAACGCCGTCGCCACCGTCATCTATACCCGCTCGATGCCGGCCGAATTTGCGGTCATCTGGTCGGGATTCTTCAACTTTCTCGGAGTCTTGACCTCTTCCGGGGCCGTCGCCTTCGGCATTCTGGCGCTGTTGCCGGTCGAATTGATTCTGCAGGTCGGCTCCGGCTCCGGTCTTGCCATGGTCTTCGCGCTGTTGATCGCCGCAATCGTCTGGAACCTCGGCACCTGGTATCTTGGTCTACCGGCATCGAGTTCTCATACGCTCGTCGGCTCGATCATCGGCGTCGGCCTTGCCAATCAGTTCCTTGCCCCCGCCGGCTCCGCCACCAGCGGCGTCGACTGGTCGCAGGCGAGCAGTGTCGGTCTGTCGCTGCTGCTGTCGCCGCTGATCGGATTCGGTCTGGCGGCCTTGCTGCTTCTGGTCTCCAAGGCGCTGATCCGCAACAAGGCACTCTATGAGGCACCGAAGGGCAACGCTCCGCCACCAACGTGGATTCGCGCATTGCTGATCTTCACCTGCACCGGTGTCAGCTTCGCCCATGGCTCCAATGACGGCCAGAAGGGCATGGGCCTGATCATGCTCATCCTCATCGGCCTGGTGCCGACGGCATTTGCACTCAACCGCACGCCCGACATCAATTATCTTGAAGCCTACAAGGCCGCCTCCACGCAGGTCGAGGCCGTGCTTGGCAAATATGTGAAGCCAGGCGTCGCAGCACTCGCCGATCCGAAGGCTGCCGTCAGCGACGCGGTGAAGAACAAGACCTGGACCGACACCACGACGCCGGCGCTGCAGGCCTATATCCACGCCACCGGCATCGAAATCGCGTCCTATCCTTCGGTCGAAAAGCTACCGAACGGCCTCGTCGGCAACGTCCGCAACGACATCTACCTGATCGGCGAAGCACTGAAGCTGATCGACAAGCGCAAGCTGCTGCCGATGGGTGCGGATGACCTGAAGGTAGTGACGCAATATCACGCCGCAGTCGACAACGCGACGAAGTTCATCCCGCTCTGGGTGAAGGTCGCCGTGGCGCTGGCGCTCGGCCTCGGCACGATGGTCGGCTGGAAGCGCATCGTCGTCACCGTCGGCGAGAAGATCGGCAAGACACATCTGACCTATGGCCAGGGTGCCGCCGCCGAAGTCGTCGCCATGCTGACGATCGGTGCCGCCGACCATCTTGGCCTGCCGGTGTCCACCACGCATGTCCTGTCCTCGGGCGTCGCCGGCACCATGGCCGCCAACGGTTCCGGACTGCAATGGTCAACCGTCCGCAACATGCTGATGGCCTGGATCCTGACGCTACCCGCCTCGATCGCGCTTGCCTTCACGCTCTTCCTCGTGCTCCGCCAGGTGTTCTGATCGGCCGCCACCCGATCGTGGCGGTTTGGGCCGTGAAATAGTACCAAAAAAATAATGGCGCCCTGCGGAGGGGCGCCACTATCCTTGTCGCTTCACGGAAGCGAGAAATCGCTCTATCTCTTTGTTTTTATACGCATCCGGACGAAAAAACGCGGCACGCTTTTCCTGGGAATGCTCTAGCGGACGCCTTCTTTCTTGTTGCCATTGGCGCCAAGGCCAGAGAGTTTGGCGAGTTCCGACCGACGGTTGGCATAATTCTGCGCCACCATCGGATAGGTCGGAGCAAGACCCCATTTCTGGCGATATTCCTCGGGTGTCATGCCGTAATGGACGCGCAGATGACGCTTCAGCGTCTTGAAGCGTTTGCCGTCCTCAAGGCAGATGATGTAATCGTTCGTCACCGACTTCTTGAGATCGACGGCCGGAACCGGCTTCGTCCGCTCCACCGACGGTGTAGTCCCATCCAGGGCCTGCAGCGCCTCTTGGACATCTGTAATCAACTTGGGAAGATTGCCGATGGGGACGGTGTTGTGGCTGACATAGGCCGAAACAATCTTGACGCAACCATCGAACAGAATATTCGTCTGGGTTTGCGCCGGGTCTTTTTTGTTACTGAAAGCGTCCATGATCGTTTCCCGAATTTCAATTGGTCCGGCGTGCTTCGCCTCGTTTGATTGCGTCATGTCATCACCAATCTTTCGTCTGCATGCCAGGATTGCCGGCCGTATTGAGAATGCCCACGCTCATCGCTGATTCCCTTCCGTCTGGCGCGCCATACCGGCTACGCCTTTGGAAAGATCCTTTGCGGTGTCAGGAAAATAGATGGCCAGCTTGTGGCAGAGCGCCGTGAGAGAGATGCCAAGCATGAAGGCCGCGTGGGTGAGGTTGCCGCTGCAGTGACGGAGCGTCTGGAGGATGAGCTTGCGCTCGACATCTTCCATGGTCTGGCCGACGAGAATGCCGACAGCACTGTCGATCGTGCGCGGCACAAGGTCGTCGTCGCCGGCCGAAAGATGCGCGACAATCTCATCGATCAGCCGCTCTTCGCTCGCCGTCGCCAGAACGATGCCGGCGGCGCGGTCAAGCTCGCAGAAGACATAGAGGCCGTTTTCGGCGTCGATCGTCACCCGCGCGGAGATATTGCCCGATCCAGCGCGAATAATGATATGCGGATCGTCCCCGCTCGCAAGCGCAACCGGCAGGGTGTTGCCGACACCGGAAAACAAGTCCCGCAACTCCTCGAACAACATGTCGAGACGCGCCTGCGCCTGGACGTCGCGCGCCGTCACGGCGGCGGAGAAACCATAATCCCGCGCGAAGGAAAGGCGCTTCATCATTCAACTCCCCTCAAGCCGAATTTGCCTCTTTCCTGCCGAAGCTGCGGCAACCAGGCCGGCCTTGACAGCAGGAAGCCCTGCGCATGCGTCGCGCCCGCCGCGCGCGCCGCCTCGAACTGCGCCTCTGTCTCGATACCCTCGACGACCACCACCGGCGCAATGCAGGAGGCAAAACCGACCATGTGATACAGGCTGTCGCGTCCATCGCGGCCGGGCCTGTTGTCGCGGACGAAGGACGCATCGATCTTGACGATATCGGCCGAGACCCGCAGCAGGTTCGCCGGTGTCGCAAAGCCGACGCCGAAATCGTCGATCGCGATACGGCAGCCGAGCGCGCGGATCATCTTCAACCGCTCTACGGCGGCGCCAATGAGTGGATGTGTTTCGGTGATTTCAACCACAAGCCGCCGGGCAAGATCGGGATGACGGGTGATTCGGCTGAAGATATCGGCGAATCGATCCGGTGCCGACAGATTGGCCGCGGTCAGATTACAGCCAAGTGTGAGCGTTGCATCCGCCGCGAGAGCGGATAGGACCATGTCCAGGATCCTCAGGTCGAGATCGAACCAGTCGTCCAACTGCGGCACGAAGCTGCCCCCGGTGTGAACGACGCCATCGGCATCCGTCACGCGTGCCAGGCTCTCCGCATAAAGAATATCCGCGATGTTCTCGATCTTATGGATCTGCTGCACGGCAAAGCTCAGTCCACCACCAGCAATCGCCTCTAAAATCAGGGCGCTATGGTCATTCTCCGTCTGCTTTTTCCTAGCGGGCATCAAGCCTCCGATAATTGAAGGATCGGCGGCGAGCGGAAATTCGATGGGAAAGCCTCGCGTCTGAAAACGGCGCAAATGGGTGCGGAGCATGGGATTCGTGACACTCAAAATCCGTCTTTTTCATTTCCCAGACACCCTCCAACCCCTATGGGGCTCCCCTGCACCGAGCCGGAAATATTGCACTGAAAACGATAATCAACCCAAGACGGATAACGTCTTTAATATTTAGAGTTACTTTATGCTAATACACTAATGAAGCAGTTCTTGCAAACATTCAATTATAGCGGGTTTTCTTCATTATTGATTCAATTGCTATTAAAATGGGCTATTACAGCTCTATCCATGCGTTTAGAGAAGGCAAACTAGGTATCAGCACAAGCAAGGGCACGCCGACGCCGGCGAATCTACCGCACGGAATCACCTGAAATCCGGTCGTCTGGATCGAACCAGGGCCACCAACCTGTCTTCCGTGCCTGCTGAAGCGCCAGATCCAGCGGTGGAAGCTGGGCGTGCCATAGGCGTTCCCATTCGAGGCTCATGACACCAGCATAATGATCGGCGGCAAGCACGGAGAGCAGCGCCGCCATCGGAAATTCGCCAGTGCCCGGAAGGGCATAACTGTAGGGCAATTTCTCGCTCGGCTTCGAGATGCTATCCTTGACGTGAAGGTGGCGCGTGTTGTGGCGCACCTGCTTCCAGGTTTCGACCGGATCCTGCCCGCCCTTGCGCCATGTATGATGGGTATCCCAAATCAGGGCGCAATCGGGTGCCGCCTCCAGAAAACGGCCGATAGTCTCAGGGCGCACCAGGACATCGTGCGTCTCCACCACCATATCCGCCGTAAAACCCTCGCGGCGGGCTGTTTCGCGCCACCAGTCCAGCGTCGACAGGGCCTCGGCAAGTTCTCCAGCATCGCCGGTGACGCCGCCGTCGAAAACGCGCAGGGATGTGATGCCCACAGCTTCCGCCCAGGGAAGATAGCGCAGGAACGCCTCCTTCGCCTCCGGTGTGGCACCGACAAGACGTAGCGACGTGTTAAGAGCGCAAACGGCGACGGGAGAGCGATCGAGTGCCTGGGCCAGACTCGCCGGCGTACCGAACCGTTCGGTGAAATAGGCCGGCAGATCGATCGTGCCGCCAAGCGCGCGAATCTCGATCGCGTCGAGGCCATGGCGTGCCGCCAGGGCAAGGGCCACATCCAGTTCAAGCTCCGCGCATCCCAGTGTGGAAAATGCCAGCGTCATCCTCTGGGTTCTGGTGTCGTCGTGGGTCACCAAAGCCTCCTCCGCTTGGTTTCTCGATAGGGGCTACGACACGGACAAGGCCATGCGTGCGTCGATCGGCGCGCTTCGGTTCTTGTAGACATGCCGACTCAGGGCGCGGCGTTAGTAACCAAATGGATAATTGCGGGATAGTCCCTGGGCGTCAACCCATCAGCGGCAATGACAACGAAAGCAGCCATCATCGGACCAAGCGTCGAAGGGATATTCCATTGCAAGAAATAGGATATCCCTCACCAGACGATCGGATGCGTCTCTCCGGTCGCGACATTGACGAAGCCCTCGGGCGCCCTTTCGGACGGCGCCACCAGAACCCAGCGCCAAGGCGCGCATGTGAGCGTCGCGAAGGAGAGACGTTCCGGAAAACCCGGCCACCAGCGCGGCGAGAAGGTCGGTTCGTACATCCAGTCGATCTCCGCGCCGGCCGTATAAAGCGCCTGCATTTCCGCATCCAGCTCCTCAGCCGAACGCGCCGTCATCAGGCCGCCGACCTCATAGTGAACACGAGCGACAACCTTGCCGCCGGAGACCAGCACCCAGCCGCCCTGCTGTTCGGCGAGCGCATTGGCGACCATTGCCATCGCCTCGTCGGAGGAACCGACGACCCAGATATTATGCTTGTCATGCCCGAGCGTGGCGCCAAGCGCCGTATCGGCGGTGCGCGGCCCGGTGCCGAGCCAGAACATGCGCGCGACCTTGGCCTCGCCGGAAAAGCGGTCGACGATCGCAAACTTGGTGACGTTGCGGTCATGATCTCGCTGGACCGCACCGTCCGCGACCGGCAAGTCCATGGTGATGAAATCGTCGGCCCAGTGGAAGGGGCGCAGGAGTGCCGCTTTTGCCATCGGTGCATCCGAAGGTGCCGCGATCCGGAAATCCTCAGACGTGACGATCCTGTCGATCTTCACCGTCTTCGTCGCCCATTCCGGCCAGGCGATTTCGGGGAGGACGCCGACAAAACTCTTGCCGTCCGAAGCCGGCTTTCCATCCGCCCAGACCTTGGCGATCGACAGCGTCTCGACATTGTCCAAAAGCACGATATCGGCAAAGCGACCGGGCGCGATCGAGCCGACCCAGGGCGTCAGCCGCATATGCCGCGCCGGATTGATCGTCACGCATTGAATGGCGATCTCCGGTGCCAGCCCGTTTTCAATGGCAAGCCGGACATTATAATCCGTCGCGCCGATCTTCAGCGTGTCCGAGGCGCTGCGATCATCCGTCACGAAGGCGATCTGCGACCAGTCGGAGAGGCCCTTCTCGATCAGCCCCTTGATCACCTCCGGCAACGAATGCGGCCGAAGCTCGATGAAAAGCCCGTGGGTCAGCTTCTCCCAGATTTCGTCCAGGAACCAGCCTTCATGATCCGATGCAAGGCCGGCGCCTGCAAAGGCATTTATCGACGGCAGATCACGCAAGCCGGCACCATGTCCCTCGACAACGCCACGCTGCTCGAACGTGGCGCGGATCATGCCCCAAAGGCGATCGTAAGCCGGATTCTCCGGATTGCTGACCGAGGGCCAGTCCATCACCTCGTCGAGCCCGGCAACCATCAGGCTCTCGGACAGAAACGCCTTCTGCTCGTCATAGCCGAAATGGCCGCCGCCCCATTCATAGGCGGTCGGCGGCACGGCGGAGCCGGGCAGAGGGAAGATCTTCATCGGCGATCCGCGCCTGCGTGCCTCCAGCCAGAACTCCAGATTACGCGGCCCATTGACGTTGGAAAACTCGTGGCTTGCCTCGCAGGTCCAGGTGACGCCATGCGGCATGACCAGCGCTGCCTCCCATTCCGGCGTCAGATGCGAGCTCTCAATATGCTTGTGCGCCTCGCCGAAGCCCGGAACGGCGGCAAGATGCGGCTCCCATACACGCTCGGTGACCTCTCCCGTGTAACTGCCGGCGGGACCAACATAGGCGACACGTCGTCCCTTGATCACGATCTCCTGGTCTTCAAGCCAGGTGCGGCTATGGACATCCAGAAACCGACCGACACGCAACAATCTGTCTGCGGGCCGCCGACCGAGCGCGGTGAGCGTCAGGTCCTGACGGATAAGCACCTCGTCGGCCGCATTGATGAGCAGATCGTCGGGAAGATTTGTGGACAAGGGCGCCATCGGAAGAATGCCTGCGAGAAATTCGGTGGCGCGACCGTAGAACCGACGACAGAATGTGTAAAGCGCATGGCAAAAATTGCGCAAAAGCTAAATCATCTCAGCGATTTGCAAATGAGCGCAGACGAGATCTTACCGTTCGCTCGGCTTGCGACAAAGATTTATCAAAAGCGACGCTTTGCTCAATTGTTAGGCTTGTAAACCCTATGCTCGAAAAATAGTATCCCACCATTCAGACGCCCAGCTCCGATTTCACTGACGATAAGGATTTCGATCATGAAAGGCCTCACTTTGTCCCGCGTCGCGGGCCTTGCCATTCTCGCGGCGACCACCGCCGCACTGCCGGCTTACGCCCAGGCGACGACGCTGACCATCTCCTGGTGGGGTTATAATGGCGAGAAGATGAAGGCCAACATCATCGAGCCCTTCAAGAAGATCTGCGGCTGCGATGTGGTCTTCGAAACCGGCAACAATGCCGACCGTCTCAACAAGCTGAAGCTTCGCGGCGGCAAGGGTGTCGACGTCATTTACCTCACCGACAGCTATTCGCAGATCGGTATCCAGCAGGGGCTCTTTCAGGAGCTCGACCGCGCCAAGCTTCCGAACATCGCCGATCTCTACGATCTCGCCAAGGCGCCGCAGGGCAATTACGGCCCGGCCTATACGATCGGCCGCGTCGGCATCGTCTACGACAAGGCGAAGGTCAATCCGCCGATCACCTCCTGGAGCGATCTCTGGCGCGACGATCTGAAATTGGCCGTCACGCTGCCGGGCATCACCACCACTGCCGGTCCGCTGACTGTTCTGGAAGCCGGCAAGCATGTCGGCGCCGATGCCTTTGAGGATACCGACAAGGCCTTCGAGGCAATCACCGCGCTGAAGCCGAACGTCGTCAAGAACTACAATACCGGCTCGGAACTGGTGAACCTGATTTCCACCGGCGAGGCCAAGGTCGCGCTGGCGCAGGACTTCACGCTCGCCTCGATGCAGGCTGCCGTTCCGACCATGACCTGGGCCAGCCTCAAGGAAGGCGATATGGCCACGCTGAACACCGTCAACATTCCCAAGGGCTCGGAAAATGTTGAACTGGCCCATCAGTTCATCAACTTCATCCTGTCGAAAGATGTCCAGCAGGCGGAAGCCGAGCAGGGCGTCGATGCGCCGGTGTCCACCAAGGTCGTGCTGACGCCAGAGCAGGCAAAGCTCTGGACTTATGGGGCCGACATGATCGCCAAGCTCGGCCGCATCGACTATGCCAAGCTGAACGCCGCGCAGGCGGACTGGATCGATCGCTGGAATGAAATCTTCGGCATGTGATGGCCTGCCCAGCGGAATTTGACGAATGAAGCATCTTGCAAAATGGGGTTTGGCGGCGCCGGCGATGGTCGCCGTCGTGCTTTTCCTGGTCGTCCCGGTGGTCATCACGATCGCCGCGACCTTCATGGAGCCCAAGGGCGTCTTCTCGCCCTACATCGCTTTCTTCAACAGTGGCTTTCGCCGCACCGTGCTTTATCGGACGATCGAGATCGCTCTCATTACCACGGTGATTTCCCTGTTCGTCGGTTTCATCGCCGCCTATGTCATTGCCCAGATGCCGGGCCGGGCGAAGAGCGTGATGATCATCGCCGCCGTCTTTCCGCTCCTGACCGGCGTGGTCGTGCGCTCCTTCGCCTGGCTGATCATCCTTGGCAAGAACGGCATCCTCAACACCATGCTGCTATCGGTCGGCGTCATCAGCGAACCGCTTTCGATGCTCTATAGCGAAGGTTCGGTCATCGTCGCCATGGTCTATCTTTTCGTGCCGCTGATGATCCTGACCCTCGTCGGCGTGCTCGAAGGCATCCCGCAGGACCTGATCCAGGCGTCGACGTCGCTCGGCGCGACGCCGGCGGCAACCTTCCGCCAGGTCATTCTGCCGCTCGCCACCCCCGGCCTTATCGTCGGCGCCGTGCTGGTCTTCACCGGAAGCTTTACCTCCTATGCCACGCCGCAGCTTCTCGGCGGCGAAAAGCAGATGATGATGGGCACATTCCTTTATCAGCGCGCCATGGTAACCTTCGACTGGGTGGGTGCCTCCACCATCGCCGCAATCATGGTCGTGGTGACCATCGGTATCGTCCTGATCATGAGCCGCATCGCCCGGCGTCTCAACCCGATAGCGGTATGACCATGATACAGCGCGTCCACCCCCTGCTGATCACCTTTACCGTCTGCGTCTTCTTCTTTCTGCTGGCGCCGCTCGTCATCATCATCGGCTCCGCCTTCAGCGACACCAGCTACCTGACCTTCCCGCCGCAGGGCCTGACGCTGCGCTGGTTCTGGAACATCTTCGAGATCGAGGCATTCCGCACGACGGCGATCACCAGCTTCGAACTGGCTTTCCTGGGCACGGGTCTGTCGCTGCTGATGGGCATTCCGGCCGCCTATGCCATCAGCCGCTACCGGCTGGAGCTGCCGAGCTGGCTTTCGACGCTGTTCATCCTGCCGATCCTGGTGCCCGAGATCGTCTTCGGCTTCTCGCTGATGAAGTCGATCACCATCAGTCTCGATCTGCCGATTTTCGCCAGCCTGTTGATCGGCCACGCGCTACTCGTCCTGCCCTATTCCGTGCGGGTGGTAAGCGCCAGCCTCGCCAGCTTCGATTTCTCCATCGAGGAAGCGGCAATCAGCCTCGGCTGCCCGCCGGTGAAGACATTCATGACGGTCGTGCTGCCGAATATCCGCGCTGGCGTCATCGCCGCCTTCATCCTTGCCTTCATCACCTCGATCAACGATGTCTCCGTCTCGGTCTTCCTGACCGGACCGGGCATATCAACCCTTCCCATCCAGATCCTTGCCCATATGGAGCAGTTCTTCGATCCAACGATCGCCTCGGTGTCCGTGCTTCTCATGCTCGTCACCGTCGGCGTCATGGCGATCGTCGAAGCGACGCTGGGCCTCACCTTCCTGACAAAGTAGCCGCTCGTGACCGTATCGCTTTCCATCGAAACCATTACCGCCCATTACGGCAGCACCGCCGTGCTGCAGGACCTGTCACTGTCGATCGCCGCCGGCGAACTCGTCTCGCTGCTCGGCTCCAGCGGCTGCGGCAAGACGACGACGCTACGCCTGGTCGCCGGTTTCCTGCAGCCGACGAGCGGCACGATCCGCCTTGGCGATCAGGACCTGACGCGGCTTCCGGCCCACGCCCGCAATATTGGCCTGGTGTTCCAGAACTACGCCCTCTTCCCGCATCTGACCGTGCTTGACAACGTCGCCTTCGGCCTGAAGCAGCGAGGCATCGCCGCTGCGGCGCGTTCGAAGAAAGCGGGGGAAATGCTGGAACGTGTCGGGCTCTCCGGCTTTGGCGATCGCCTTCCCTCTGCCCTTTCCGGCGGCCAGAAGCAGCGCGTGGCGCTTGCCCGCGCCCTTGTCATCGAGCCGCCACTGTTGATGTTCGACGAACCGCTCTCCAATCTCGACGCCAAGCTCAGGATCGACATGCGCGTCGAGATCCGCCAGCTGCAGCGCGCCAACGGCACGACATCGCTTTACGTCACCCATGACCAGGAAGAAGCCTTTTCGATCTCTGATCGTGTCGCCATCATGAATGCCGGCCGCATCATGCAGCTCGACACGCCGGAAGTTCTCTATCAGAAGCCGGCCAACGCTTTCGTCGCCCGCTTCGTCGGCTTTGAGAACCTGCTGACGATGCGGGTGGTCGAACGCAGCGGCGCATCGGTGACCGCAGAAGCCAAGGGCGGCGCCAGGATCACGCTCTCGCAGGACGATTTCGGTCCAATCCCTGACACCTTCATCCTCGCCTGCCGCGCCGACGGCCTTGCGGTTCGCCGCGATGGCGCGGGCCTTCCCGCGGTTCTGGGAACAAGAACCTATCTCGGCCGCGCCTATCAATATCAGTGCACGACGCCAGCCGGCGATATCGTCGCCAACGGGGCTTTGTCGGAGCCTATGGCCGCGGGAAGTACGGCGATGCTCGTACCGATGCCGGAGCAATGCTGCGTTCTGGCTCCGGAGCGATAGACGGCTCAGACTTGTGCGCCGGATTGCCGGAATACAAAGGACGATAGTCAAGGACGGGTAGCAGGCTGACGATCAGGGCCTAGGCGGCAGCCTCATGACAAGGCGACGTCTCCTTTGCTCGCGAGGCGGCGGAGGCTGGGATTATCGTCTGCTACTTTGGCCCGTCATTCTCAAAACTCTTCCCATTCGTTTTGGGCATTGGCGACGGCCGATGCGCCGTTCCCTGTCACGGCAGCCCGCCTTGGTCGAGGCGCGGAGATACCGCTGCTCTGCCAGGCTGGTGCAGCCATGGCCCGTGCCGTCTGCCGAAGTGCTGTGGATTGTGCGGAGGCCATCGCCTGCAGTTTGAACTGGGACACCAGATCGCGAAGCTTGACGGCTTCCATGGCGAGGCTCGCTGACGCTGCGGTCGATTGTTCGACCATGGCCGCGTTCTGCTGCGTCGTTTGGTCCATCGAATTGACAGCCGTATTGACTTCGGCAAGCCCGGTGGACTGTTCCTTTGCGGATGTCGCGATCGCGTTCATATGCTGGTTGATCTCTGCGATCTGCTCGCCGATCGTCTTCAGCGACATGCCGGTATCCAGCACGAGCTTGACGCCGCTTTCAACTTCCGAAGATGACTTCTTAATCAGCCCCTTGATCTCCTTGGCCGCCTGCGCCGAACGCTGCGCCAGCTCACGCACTTCCTGAGCGACCACTGCGAAACCCTTGCCTGCTTCCCCAGCACGCGCGGCCTCGACCCCGGCATTCAGCGCCAGAAGATTGGTCTGGAAAGCAATCTCATCGATCACCCCGATGACGCTGGAAATCTGCTGCGAAGACGCCTCGATAGGCCGCATCGCTTCCTCGGCATGCGATACGACTTCGGCGGACTTTGCGGCGCTGCGATTGGCTTGCGTCGCCGCAGTGCGGGCTTCCTCGGTGCGGCTGCTCGAGTTCGACACATTGGCGGTGATCTGGTCAAGGGCCGCCGCTGTTTCCTCAAGCGAAGCTGCCTGCTGTTCGGTGCGCTTGGAAAGATCGTTGGCCGCTGAGGAAATCTCCCGCGTGCCATCATCGATCGCCGCGATACCGGTCGAGATTGCACCAAGCGCGTCTCCAAGCTGCTTGACCGAACTATTAAAGTCCTGCCGAAGCGCTTCAAAGTCCGGTGAGAACGGTTCTGTGAGCTGGAATGCTAGGTCGCCATCAGCAAGCCGCTTCAACCCGGCTGCGAGACCAGACGTCGCGGCGCGAAGTCGCTCCGCTGCCTCTTCGTCTGCCTGCCTTCTGGCGGCGATGCGGTCGGCTTCGGCTTGCGTTCTAGCTGCCTCTGCGTCCTGCTCGAGTTTCCTGTTGGCGATTGCCGCCTGCCGGAAGACTTCGACGGCCGATCCCATGGTGCCAATCTCATCCGAGCGACCGATAGCCGTACAGGCGATATCGGTGTTGCCATCGGCCAGTGCCTGCATGTCATTGGACAGCATAAGGATCGGCCTGGTGACGGTCTTGCGCGTAAGCCAATAGAGGCTGAAAGAAAATAGCGCGGCCAAGGCCAGAAGAGCCTTCATAAGCATATCGACAAGTGCTTGCGTATCCGCACTATGTTTAGCGGTTGCTTCCGACACCGATCCTATTTGCTCTCCAGCCTGTTCCATCGCCGTTTCAAGAGCGGAAAACTGGCTCATGAAGTCGGGCAGCGACTTCAGCGCGGCCGTCTGATCCTTCGCCGCGAGATCGACCATCTTCGTGGCGCTATCGATATAGGTAAGAAGCGGCGCTTCGATCTTTGCCAGGACATCCTGCGTGGTCTTATCGGTTGCCAGTTTTTTGTTCGCGGCAATCATGTCGCGGAATGACGTCTCATGTTCCGCCAGATCCGCCTTCACCGCATCGGCGCCTATTCCCGCCGCCGGATTGGTCGCCAGCAGCGATGCCAGCACGTCTGCGCGAAGCGCGTCGTGCATCATGTCCGCTTGCATGTGGTTGCGAAGCACCTGTGACGAGCGGGCGACTTCGGCATTGTTCTGCGCCAAGGTTGCCGCCGACCACAGCCCGACGCCCGTGGCGCCCCCGGCCAAAGCGAAAATCGCCACACTTGCAACGATAATCTTATGCTGAATCAATGCCATGCCCGGATCCTCCGCCAATACTCAATGCTAAAAGTAACCAAACAATGTTAATTAATCATCAAACATAAATTTCGGAGATTTGGTCATTATCAGTACGGAATCTGCATGTTTTGGTTTTCAATATTGTTGATGAGCAGTAAAAATAAAGTATCTTAATTGCTCTGCGCTCATATATCTTAATTAATACTTCATTCAGATACTCCGTTACCTCGTCTACACCTTAAAATTTGCAGACGTTTACGGCAATGCTTTCTAACGCATTCCTTATTTCCCCGGTGTAATAGGGCTACCCCGAAACGCCAAAAGCCCCACGAGGGGGCTATTGTTTATCGTGGCTTGTTTTTTTTGGAATGTTTGGTTGCGGGGGCAGGATTTGAACCTGCGGCCTTGAGGTTCTGGTCCTCCGGACGACGCGCTACCATTGCCAGCGAAGATGAAGTCTTCGCGCCAGCGATAGTGGTCTTGGAGGGGAAAGGTTTGGTTGCGGGGGCAGGATTTGAACCTGCGGCCTTCAGGTTATGAGCCTGACGAGCTACCGGGCTGCTCCACCCCGCGTTACCAGCGTAAACCCTTTGGGTTTATCGCGAGTGAGCAAACTCGCAGAGTTTGTCTCACCACAGCAAGTCGGCTTTGCCGGCTTGCGTCATCC
>NZ_JUHG01000013.1 GCF_000799715.1 Martinezella rhizogenes | reverse complement strand
GTACGTGGGGCAAAATCGGTGGCAGGGTTTCAGCGTCCGGTATAGAAAGTGTGCATAGCCGGGCGGGTTGAATCCTGTTGGTCGGCGCAGGGATTCCCAAGACGGGGCAAATCATGATTCGGTCCAGGGATGGCAAAGAGACGGCTCCCCTCCCCCGAGCACGCTGACACGCTTTCGCTGAAGGCGCTACGCAGTCTGGTGACTGGCCTGTTGGAGCGGGCTGAACAGGCCGAAGTTCGCCTCGAAAAGCTTGAGGCCGAGAACGCGGGGCTGTGGCTGGATAATACCAAGCTCAAGGTGGAGAACCAGTTGCTGCGTGATGAGATCGCGCGGCTGAAGAACCTGCCGCCGCGACCGCCGTTTCGCCCATCCGGCATGGACAAAGCGACCGATAGTAAACCTGACGAAGAAGCGGCTGCTAAGAAGAAGCCGCGCGGCCCGAAGCTGGATGTGAAGCGGGTGAGCCGGGAAGAGATTTTACGTGCAGGCGTTCCGGCCGGCTCGCGGTTCAAGGGATACAAAAGCTGCTTCGTGCGGGAGCTGGTGTTGGCAACCGAGCTTGTTCATTACCGACGCGAATGCTGGGCGACCCCGGATGGCAAGACGGTGCTGGCGCCGCTACCCGCAGGGATCATGGGTGGCTATGGGGCGAACCTCAGGCGGTTTTGTCTGATGCTGCACGCGCAAGGTCAGGTGACGACACAGCGGCTGACCACGCTGTTGAATGATATCGGCGTCGAGGTCTCGAAACGCCAGGTCGTGCGCCTTTTGACCAAGGAGCTGGATGGGTTTGTCGCCGAAGACGCGGCAGTGCTGCATGCCGGCCTGGCCTCGGCCCCTTATGTTACGGTCGACGACACCGGCGCCCGCCACGCGCACGGTAACTTTTATACAACCCAGATCGGCGGCGAGCATTTTACCGCCTTCCGCACCACGAAATCGAAATCGCGACTGAATTTCCTGTCGCTGCTGCGCGGCAACTACCAGGACTATGTCCTCAACGATGCCGCGTTCGGCTATCTGGAAGAACGGCGTGCTGACCCGGCGCTTGCTGCCGGACTTCGCAGTGTCGAGCCTCGGCACTTTAGTAACCAGGTGCCGTTCCTGGAATATCTGGCGCGCAAGGGTGTCGATATTTTTGACCGCCAAGGGATCGGGGTCCTGGCAGAAGCCGGCCTCTGGGGTTCCATCCGCCATCACGGTCTTCTGGGCGACATGGTGATTGTCTCCGACGATGCCGGCCAGTTCCGCGTCGGCAATCATGCTCTTTGCTGGATCCACGCAGAACGTCTTTTACAGAAACTGATGCCGGTCAAGCCGAAGGAGGCGCGATCGGTCGCGCTTGTCCGGGATCTCGTCTGGCGATTCTACAAGATGCTGAAGGTCTGGAAACAAAAGCCTTTACCACAGGCAATCCCGGGCTTCCGACGACGGTTCGACAGGATCTTTACCCTGCGCACCGGCTATAATGCGCTCGACGCCTTGCTGGCGCGTTTGCATCGTAGAAAAGACGAACTGCTCAAAGTTCTCGAGCACCCTTATATCCCTTTACATACCAACGCGTCGGAGAATGATCTGCGAACCTTCGTCACCAAGCGAAAGATCTCTGGCGGCACCATGAGCCGCGACGGCCGTGTCGCGCGTGACACCATGCTCGGCCTGATGAAGACGTGCCAGAAGCTTGGGCTCTCGTTTTACCACTATCTCGGTGACCGGCTCGGGCTTGGCAGTGAGGCCATCCCGCAATTGGCAGGCCTTATCGCGGCGAAAGCCTGAACCTCGCTACCTGGCGCCGGGCTTGGTGAATGGCACGACACGACCGTCTTTGGACGCCTCTCCATCGAGACCATGCCGGCCCACAAGCGTCAGCAATGACGGCGAGACGTTCCAATGCTTCTCATCATCGGTGTGAACTGTCACGGTCTTACGATTGCGGCGGATGACGATGCCCCTGATCGTTCCTCCATCCGGGCTTTCAAACGTTACGCCGCTGCCGATCTTGATCTCTTGCAGGGCTGCCGTCGTCTTTTGCTGATGCAGAAAATGCAGCCGTTCGACGATGCGTCCATGCAGTTCCATCAGCGTGGCTTCGTCGAGCTCCTCGATATCGATCTCGTGCATCTTGCCGCTACCCGCGCCTCTGGTTCCAATGCCGTCTTATGCTCCGCCATCGATTATGATAGAAGAGCATCAACGGCACAATTGCCCAGCGCTTCGGCAGCGCCCCCAAATCAGCCCCTTTTACCCTTTTCGGCGCCTGCGATACTACGGCGAAGTCCACCGGGCTACTCACTTCCTAGCATCAACAGGAAGTGTATAAGGACTTTACTTCCGTTGCTACTATTCCTTTCTAAAAACGAATAAAGAGACTTTCAGCGCCGGAATCGAGGAAGAGGCAAAACATCGCGCATACACAGGATGGATCGTGGTTTCCGCCCGTCAGCGGATGGAGATTTCCGCCGACAATCCACCGCCCACACGATTGCACAATTGGAGCGAGCCGCCGATTGCCAGCGCAAGCTGACCGGCGATCGCCAGTCCCAATCCAGTGCCGCCCGTCCCGCGGCCACGGGACTGTTCCAGCCGGAAGAAAGGCTGCATCACAGCTTCGAGCTGATCCTCGGGAACTCCTGGCCCGCGATCGAGCACTTTGATCAGGATTGCGCCCGTCCCGTCCTTTTGCACGGATATTTCCGCCGTGCCGGCGAACTTGAGCGCGTTGTCAATGAGATTTGTCAGGATCCGGCGGAGCGCGTACGGCCGCGTTACAATGGTGCCATCAATCTTATCGGCGACCATCACGGCCTTGCCGGTATCCTGATAGTCATAGGCAAGGCTCTCGACGAAGGAGCCGATATCTATGCGCGAGGATTTCTCGGTGTTTCCATGGGCGCTTCGGGCATAGGCCACTCCTTCATGGACCAGGCGCTCGATTTCAGCCAGATCCTGGACCAGTTTTTCCTTTTCCGCCGAGTCTTCGGCGATTTCGGCGCGAAGCTTCATGCGCGTGATCGGCGTTTGAAGGTCATGGGAGATCGCCGCAAGGATTTGCACCCTCTCCTCGAGATAATGAGCGATGCGATCCCGCATCGCATTGAAGGCTCGCGCAGCATGGGCGACCTCACTCGGCCCCCCTTCGGTCAGGCGGGGTGTTTTCTTGTTTGGGTCGAGCGCATCGGCGGC
This sequence comes from Martinezella rhizogenes, assembly GCF_000799715.1. GTDB lineage: Bacteria > Pseudomonadota > Alphaproteobacteria > Rhizobiales > Rhizobiaceae > Rhizobium > Rhizobium rhizogenes_C. The sequence continues at coordinate 1,208,078 of NZ_JUHG01000013.1, read as the reverse complement.
GCTGGCAAAATCCACAAGCGGCCGGATCGCCTGGCGGACGACCAGCCAGGAACAGAGAATAAGAAGACCGAGTTGCAGCAAGAGGACGACCGGCAACCACTTTGCCACGGGCATAATGGGCGCGGGATTGACGTCGATCGTGAGCGGATGACCATCGCTCAAGGTCAGATGCGCCTGGAGACGCCCGCTATTTCCAGGTAAGCTATTGAAATTTAATAGAAAACTGCCACCAACGGCATCTTGTATTTTTCCAGCGATCTCCCTGCCCCGCGCACTCATGTCAGTTACCCCCGGGAGACCTGGTCCCAGCACAAAGCGATAGGTTCCGCGATCCAGACGGTCCAGCCAGGCCGCACGCTCGGCCGCCGGCAATCGGTCGAGAACAGCGATCGAGGTCGCCACATCGTTTTCCAGCGTGTTGAGCATTACGCTCCTGGCGGCCATGTAGCGCTCCGCAAACTGGGCGACGAAAGTCAGCCCCTGCGCCAGCATCAGACCAGTGAGAAGGATCAGAAACAGCCTTGATCCCAAGGTGCGGGGCCAAAATCGGAACCGCCCAGGCTCCGCAACGGTGCTCATCGACGAAGCTCCGATATCTCGACCGGCATGGCGAAGACATAGCCCTCGCTGCGAACCGTCTTGATATAGGCGGGTTCGCGCGCATCGTCACAGAGGCGCTGGCGAAGCCGGCTGACCAGAAGATCGATGGATCGGTCGAATAATTCGGCGTCGCGCCCTTGCGTGAGGTTCAAAAGCTGATCCCGATTGAGGACGCGCTGCGGATGGTCGATGAACACACGGAGCAGACGATATTCAGCGCCGCTGAGCGCGATGACTGTTCCTTCCTGGTCAAGCAGATGCCGGCCGGTTGTGTCGAGCCGCCAATCGCCGAAGGACAAGAGCTGGCCGACTTCCGTGACCTGGAGATTTGGCGGCAGCATGCGGGTCCGGCGCAGGACCGCCTTGATACGGGCCAGCAGCTCGCGCGCGGCAAAGGGCTTTACCAGATAATCATCCGCCCCCATCTCAAGACCGACGATACGATCCGTTTCGTCGTTGCGCGCCGTCAGCATCAGGATCGGCGTCGACTTGTGCTTGCCGGCCCGCAGTTCGCGGCACAGAACCAGGCCGTCATCGCCCGGCATCATCACGTCGAGGACAATGAGATCGACCGAATTTGCCTCCAGAAATGCCCGCATATGCCGGCCATCAGCCGCGATGCTGACGCGCAGTCCATTCTTCTTCAGATAGGTCGATACCAGTTCGCGGATTTCCCGATCGTCATCCACAATGAGAATATGGTCGATATGATCCATCATCTCCTCCCCTCGCTGCCCGAACCTGATCTCGGTTTTCTCATCACAATAATAGTAATGATACAAACTGCTTTGGATTTCGTTAGTCGCAGGGACCGTCGATAAGCGCCGGCAGCGGCATTCTATATTATTACCCGGGGCATCCGCTTGAAAGATCACAATCCGTCGACATCGATAATCGCTTGCGCGAAGGCCTGCGGCGCCTCCTGCGGCAGGTTATGTCCGATGCCGCCTTCGATGGTCCGGTGCGCATACTGACCCGAGAACTTGTTACGGTAGGATACGGGCTCAGGGTGCGGCGCGCCATTGGCGTCACCTTCCAGGGTGATCGTCGGCACGCTGATCACCGGTGCCTTTGCCAGACGCTTCTCTAGATCATCATATTTCGGCTCGCCCATCGTCAACCCAAGCCGCCAGCGATAATTATCGATGACGATATTGACGTGATCCGGATTGTCGAAGGCTGCCGCACTGCGATCGAACTCCGCACCGTCGAAATCCCATTTCGGAGAGGCAATCTGCCAGATCAGCTTGGCAAAATCGCGCCGGTATTGGTCGTAGCCTGCCTGCCCGCGTTCGGTGGCGAAGTAATACTGATACCACCATTGGAGTTCAGCTTTTGGCGGCAGCGGCATTCTATTGGCTTCCTGGCTGCCGATCAGGTAACCGCTGACGGAGACCAGCGCCTTGCAACGCTCCGGCCAGAGCGCCGCCAGAATATTGGCCGTGCGTGCGCCCCAGTCAAAACCACCGAGGATCACCTTCGGGATTTTCAGTGCATCCATGAGAGCGAGGATATCAACAGCCACGACCGACTGCTGACCATTGCGAGCCGTTGCGTCGGAGAGAAAACGGGTCGTCCCGTAGCCACGCAGATAAGGAACGATCACACGGTAGCCCCGCGAGGCGAGCAGGGGAACCACATCGACGAAGCTGTGAATGTCATAGGGCCAGCCATGCAGCAGAATGATCGGGACGCCGCCGGCCGGGCCAGCCTGCGCATATCCAACATTCAGCGCGCCGGCATCGATCTGCTTCAGGGCACCGAAAGAGGTGTTCGACCAACGCTTGACCGTCGGCTCGGTTGTCGGCCCTGCCTTATCGGACTGCGCCAGAGCGGGATCAGGCAAACTAATTTGCGAGGCGGCGAAGATCGCGGCGGCGGCGGTAAAGAAGCGGCGGCGGTAGTGATTAATTTCTTCAGACATCGATCTTTCTCCAATAAGCATGGCGCTGCCTGGAAAAAGACTTTGCCTTGTATCCACGATGTGTCGCGATCGGATAGTTTTGAATACCGGTGTAATTTCCCAGCGCGCAGATACAATATGGTACAAACCACAGCCAGTCCTGAACCAGCGTTCCCCGCGGGGAACTCACTTCTGGTAACGTGAATTGACTGCCACAAACCACAAGTTCCCCGCGGGGAACACGATTTTCAGGCCCGGTTGCCACGAATCATAGAATCGGAGTAGTTCTTATCTACGCAAAATGCCGGTAGTACCGCCAATCCGCGTAAATAAAGAGACCAGTCATAAAAACCCAACCATAAAGGCGCTTAGTAACGTGGCCAAAAATGGGAGAAAACCATGACCCGACATCTGAGCAGCCTCGCCTTCATGCAGACATTTTCTGCGAAGCTGGATACCGCATTGGGCAACCTCAGCCTAGCCCAGTTTCCTCCGCACGCCCGCCGTACGATGCGCAAATTCAGCTCATCCGAGGTTGCCACGCTGCTGAACGTGACCGAGGCCTATATCAGGCAGGTTTCTCTGAAAGAGCAGGGACCAACGCCGGAGGTCGCCAATGGACGGCGGCTCTATACGCTCGAGCAGATCCTCGAGTTGCGCATGCATCTGGCGCAGAACGGGCGCAAGAAATGGATGAACCCGCGCAGGGTGGGCGAGGAACAATGCCAGGTCCTGGCGATCACCAATTTCAAGGGCGGATCGAGCAAGACCTCCACCACCATCCATCTCGGCCATTATCTGGCCTTGAGAGGCTATCGCGTGCTGGCGGTTGATCTCGATCCCCAGGCATCCTTGACTACCCTCCATGGCAGCCTGCCGGACTTCGACTATCGCAACGGCGATACGCTTTATTCCGCCATCCGTTTCGAGGATCCGATCCCGACCGAACAGATCATCCACCAGACCCACATCGCCGGCTTCGACGTCATCTGCGCCGGTCTCGAATTGACGGAGTTCGAAACCGCCGTTGCGCTGGAAATGCGTAAATCCGGCGGCACAGGCTTCCTCTTGCGGGTATCACAGGCCCTGGAGCAAGTGGCAGATCGCTACGATATCATCCTGATGGATTCGGCACCGTCGCTGAACTTCCTCACGCTGTCTTCTCTGACGGCGGCGACCGGCGTCCTGATACCCGTTCCGGCACATATGCTCGATGTTGATTCCACGGCGAAGTTCCTGGAACTCGCCGGATCCTACATGCAGATCCTTGAACAGGTCGGCACTTCGGCCCAATGGGATTTTGCCAAATTCCTGATCACCAAGTTCGAGCCGAACGACCATCCGCAGGCCAATATGACGGCCCTGATGCGGCAGGTTTTCGGCGAGGACCTGCTGCTTAATTCGGTGATCAAATCAACCGCCGTTGCCGATGCCTTGACCTGGAAACAGAGCCTTTACGAAGTGCAGCGGTCGAGATTCTCCGCCCCGAAAACCTATGACAGGGCAATCGAATCGATCAACGCGGCAAATGCCGAAATTGAAGAGCTTCTTTGGAGAGCATGGGGACGCGAATGAGCAGGAAAGATTCCAAAGGCATGTTTGCCAATGTCCTGGTCGGTCTCGGCCAGGATGCAGCCTCCGTACCCACGCCAACGACATCGGCGTCGCCGCATCTTCTGAAGGTCGCCGCTAGCGTTCGGCAGCTGCAAGAACGCGGCGAGCTTGCCGACAAGCTGCTGCAGGGTGCCGATCACATTATCCAGCTCGACGTGGATGCGGTTTTACCGTCGTCTATCCGGGATCGTTTTGACGGGGCCTATGATGCCGACAGGCTTCAGGATCTCGTGCAGTCCATGCGCGAGCATGGGCAAACGACGCCCGGTCTCGTTCGGCCCATGCCGGGCGAGGGCGGCAGGTTTCAGATCGTCTTTGGACGACGACGCCTCGCTGCTGCAAAGCTTCTTGGTGTCAAGTTCCGGGCCATCGTCCGCGATCTCACCGACGAACAGGCAATCGTCATCCAGGGCGAGGAAAACGCCAATCGCGACGACCTGTCCTTCATCGAGAAATGCGTCTTTGCCCTCAGCCAGGAAGAGGCGGGCTTCAAGCGCGAGGTGATCTGCTCATCGCTCGCGACCGGCAAGTCGCATGTTTCCGAAATGCTGCAGATCGCCAAAGTCTTCCCGAGAACGGTCCTCACGCACATTGGTGCCGCTCCGGAAACCGGCCGACGCCGCTGGGCGCAACTGGCTGAACGCTGGAGCGCCCATGCCAAAGCCCAAACGATCGCGGAACGGGTTCTGGAAGAGATAGCAGCTCAATCGCTTTCCAGCGATGACAGGTTCGTGGCTGTGTTGAATGCCGTTTCCAAGGCCGAGAATGCTCCCACAGCGCCGGCGGATCGCACTCAGGAGGTCGTTTCCAAGGGAATGACCCTTGCCGTCGTGAACTACGCCAAGGCGGGTACCAAGCTTACCTTCACGAAAGCCGTCCCGGACGATTTCGTGAATTATCTGCTGCGTCGAATGGAAGGGTTGCACGAGGAATATCTCGATCAATCTCCACAGACCACGCAGAACAAGATCAAGCCGTAACAGGAGACTGAATAGCAAAAGAAAAAGGCCCCCGAACGTTGCCGTAGCGGAAGCCCTTCTCAGTATGTAGCAATACGAGAATCACATTTCCGCGAATCATAGTCAAGAGTCTTTGGCACCGTTTTTGGTGAGCGGCTTTCTTTTGCCTGTTGAAAGGTGAAGGAAATGGAGATGCATATCACGACGCCCTTCGGGCGGCGGTCGATGTCGCTTGCCTTGATGAGAAATCAGATCAAGGCAACTGCCATCCGACAAGGTAAAACCGTCGATAAGTGGCGGGTGTTTCGCGATGTCTGCGAAGCAAGACCCCTGCTGAACATTTCAGATCGCACGCTGGCGGTTCTGAATGCTCTTTTGACGTTCTATCCCGAAAAGGAACTCAGCGAGGATACTGGGCTGGTGGTCTTTCCATCCAACAATCAGCTCACAGTTCGAGCCCATGGCATTACCGGAACGACGCTGCGGCGACATCTGGCCGCCCTGGTCGAGGCTGGCCTGATCCTTCGCAAGGATAGCCCGAACGGCAAGCGTTTTGCCCGCAAGGACGGGGCAGGGGCTGTCGAGGACGCCTATGGTTTCAATCTAGCGCCGCTCCTTGCCCGTTCCGAGGAACTTGCGGATCTCGCGCGGCAGATTACCGTCGAGCGAAAACATTTGCGACAGGCCAAGGAGCAGCTCACAATTTGCCGCCGTGATGTTCGCAAGCTGATTAGCGCCGCGATCGAGGAAGGCGTTCCCGGTGACTGGCAGGCAATCGAGAGACATTATCTCAGCCTCGTCAACACCCTGCCACGCACGCCAACAGCCGTGGATATCGCTCCTATCGCCGAAGAAATGGAAATGCTGCGCAATGAGATCATCAACATTCTGGAAACACAGCTGAATTCCGAAAAATCAGTTGCCAATGATGTTCAAAATGACCGGCATATACAGAATTCAAATACCGAATCCCAAATAGAATCTGAAGCAAGCCCTCAGGCTGCGACATCCGTAGAACCAGACCAGCCGGCCGAGCAACTCGGCAAGCTCTCACCACAGCCGATCAAAGTCTATCCCTTGGCAACGGTGCTGCAGGCATGCCCAGAGATCGCCAATTACGGTCCTTCCGGCACAATTGCCAGCTGGCGTGATCTGATGACAGCAGCAGTCGTCGTACGAACCATGCTGGGGGTGACATCCAGCGCTTATCAGGATGCTTGCGATACAATGGGGCCGGAAAGCACGGCAATCATCATGGCCTGCCTCCTCGAAAAGGCACAGCACATCAGCTCAGCCGGTGGCTACCTACGCAATCTCACCACAAGAGCCCGTCGAGGTGAGTTCTCGCTCGGTCCGATGCTGATGGCACAAATACGAGGGCGTGACACTGAGGCAAGGAAGGCATCATGATCATCGTCGTCGAAGGGATTAGCGCCGCCGGCAAGACGACCTGGTGCCGACAGCACGCCTCAGAGTTTCTTGTCCAAGAGAGCTATCCGGAACTCCGGCCGGACAGGAATGCCGACGCACGGGGAGCTGCCCTTCTCTGGACGGATTGGAATGTGAGGCGCTGGTCCGAGGCCGTTGAGATCGAGTGCGAACAGGAAAGGGCCGTCTGTGATACCGATCCCTTGAAACTGCATTACATCTGGGGTCTGTGGCAGATAGGCGAAGCGCCGGAGAGCCATTGGCGCTATCAGATGAAAGCCACCCGGAATGCGTTGCAAAAGTGCGAGTTGGGCTTTGCGGATCTCTACCTCGTCAAGAGGATCGATCCACGCGTCGCAAGGCAGCAGAGAGAGCAAGACACTATCAAGATGAGGTCGAATTTCGATCTTCACGCTCGCCTGCAAGCTTCTCTTCACGTCTGGTACGAAACACTCGCGATCATGCTTCCAAGACGTGTCGAATGGGCATTACCAGACAATCTCCCGGCGACGGCTACTATCGATAGCCCGTCTGAATATCGGTACGATGTGGAGGTGTTCGATCGTCTCATCGCAGGCTTGCCAAGAGCCTCGTACGGCTCAAAAGCCGGCAGAATCCATGCTGGATGTTCGTGAATGACGATGAAGGCATTCATGCGCTTGTCGGGATAGTGGAAATTATGAGTGTTTTTGCTTCCGTTAAGAAAACTTATGGCGCCAATTCAAATGCTTAAACGATCGATTATTTTTTCAAACAAGGGCAACCAAGAGCAAATATCTGAGCTAAATCTACTCAAATTCGGCCTCTAATGCAAGGCGCTTACCGCATTCGGCCGAGGAGCAGCCAGCTGCACAACCTCCATTGAGAAAAATATTCCTATAAATTCTATAGAAATAGACATTACAGCTTTCACGCCCGGGCTCTCGGCCCCGTAGGGTAATCCCAACGTGTATACGGCAATGGCCGGGAAGAGGGGATGGATATGGGCGTGTTTCGTTCGGCGGTGTTGGGTGCTATTGCGGCTTTGGGTTTCGGGCTGGCATCGGCCCAGGCGGCTGATCTTTCCGAGATCAGGATCGACTGGGCGACCTACAATCCCGTTGGCCTTCTCCTGAAAAAGGAAGGGCTGCTCGAAAAGGAATTCGCCAAGGACAATATCAGCATCCGTTGGGTACAGTCCGCGGGCTCCAACAAGGCGCTGGAATTTCTGAGTGCCGGCGCTATCGATTTCGGGTCGACCGCGGGGGCTGCGGCACTGATCGCTCGGGTCAACGGCAATCCAATCAAATCGATCTATGTCTTCTCGCGCCCTGAATGGACAGCCCTGGTCACCCGGGCCGACAGCCCGATTTCAACCGTTCAGGATCTCAAGGGCAAAACGATCGCGGTCACCCGTGGCACCGATCCGCACATCTTTCTCGTCCGTGCCCTGACGGATGCCGGACTGAAGCAGACGGATGTGAAGCTGGTGCTGTTGCAACATGCCGACGGAAAACTCGCGCTACTGCGCGGCGATGTCGATGCATGGGCTGGCCTCGACCCGCTGATGGCCGCCGCCGAAGTGGAAGACAAGGCGAAGCTGTTCTATCGCAAGCCGGAAAACAACACATGGGGCGTGCTCAACACCACCGAGACTTTTGCCACGGAGCATCCCGACATCGTCAAGCGCGTCATCGCCACCTATGAACAGGCGCGGGCGGACGCGATCGCTAATCCCGCCGCATTGAAGGCGGCGCTGGTGGAAGCGGCAAAACTGCCGGACGACGTGATTGCCAAGCAACTCGAACGCACGGACATCTTACAGCCGACGATCGGCAACCTGCAGCGCGACACGATTTCGAAGGCGGGGCTGGCCCTGCAGAGTGCCGGTGTTCTTCCTGCTGACGTGGATATCCAGAAAGTCACGAATGAACTGATCGACGACCGCTTCGCCGTCGGGAAAACGCAGTAAAGGCACTCAGCATCGTCATGGCGGACCTGGCCGAGACCGGCATCGAAACGGAGACAAAGGCGTCGCGTTCAATCGCGGCGTCTGCGTTTTATGGAATAGGCGGCAAGGCGACGGTGGCCGTCATCCTGCCGGCCCTCGGGCTGCTGTTCTGGGAAGTCGCGGTTTCGGCCGGCTGGTTTTCCGGCCGCCTCATGCCGCCGCCGTCGAGGGTCGCGGCAACCCTGTGGGCGCTTTCGAAATCCGGTGAACTCTTCACCCATATCGGCATCACTACCGTCCGGGTGTTCTTCGGATTTATCATCGGCACCGTGACGGCCACCATTGCCGGTGCCGTGACCGGATATTTCGGACTTGCGCGCCGGCTGATCGATCCGTCGCTGCAGGCGCTTCGATCCATTCCCTCGATCGCCTGGGTGCCTTTGTTCATTCTTTGGTTCGGGATCTTCGAAGCGTCGAAAGTGGCGCTGATCGCCGTCGGCGTCTTCTTTCCAGTCTATCTCGGCGTATCGGGCGCCATCCTGTCGGTCGACCGCAAGATCGTCGAGGTCGGGCGCATTTTCCGGCTATCCGGGTTTGCTCTGGTGCGGCGGGTCATGCTGCCCGCCGTACTTCCCGCCTATGTGACCGCCTTGCGATCCGGTCTCGGCCTCGGCTGGATGTTCGTCGTTGCCGCTGAATTCATGGGGGCTTCGGAAGGACTTGGCTATCTTCTCGTCGATGGGCAGCAAATGGGTAAACCCGATCAGATTATGGCCGCTATCATTACATTCGCGGTCATCGGCAAGCTGACGGACAGTCTGCTCATGGCGGTGACGTCGCCTTTCCTGACATGGCAGGACAGCTACAGGCGGGAAGGATGAGCCAATGCTGACACTGCGCAATCTGGGAAAGACCTATGCAAACGGCGTGCGCGCGCTCGAAGGCTTCTCGCTCAATCTGGCGCCAGGCGAGATCGTTGCCGTCATCGGCGGGTCGGGCTGCGGCAAGAGCACGCTCCTGCGGCTGATCAGCGGTCTCGAAACCCCCACGCGCGGAACAGTTGAGCTGAACGGCGAGCCGGTTATCAAGCCGCATCCGCTGATCAATCTCATCTTCCAGGAGCCCCGTCTCCTGCCCTGGCTGAGCGTTGCCAACAATGTCGGCTTTGGACTTGCCGAACTTGATGGCGATGATCGTCGTCACCGGGTCGAGGCCGCGCTGAAAAAGGTCGGCCTGGCTAAACTCGGTCAGCGCTGGCCGAAGGAATTGTCAGGCGGCCAGGCCCAGAGGGTGGCGATCGCCCGCGCGCTGGTCACCCGACCGGAGGTATTGCTTCTGGATGAGCCATTCTCGGCCTTGGATGCTTTTACGCGCGCAGACCTGCAGGACCACCTGCTCGACATATGGTCCGAGACCCGCCCCACACTCATTCTCGTAACACACGATATCGACGAGGCCCTTGTTCTCGCCGACCGGATCATCGTCATGCGGCCGTGGCCGGGGCGTATTCTCGATGAGATCAACATCGATCTGCCAAGAAAACGCGATCGTGCGTTGGAGTCCTTCGAGGCCGTGAAAAGACAGCTGCTCTTGTCGCTGAATACATCATTGCAGCCATCCTGACAGCGATTAGCCACTGTCTGTGCATCAGACCGAATGTTCGATCGCGGCGTAGCTTGCGGCCAAAGCGCGTGCCTTGGCATCCGCTTCGGGCCGATAGATCAGGAAGAGATCGAGATGCCCGACTGGCTTGGTCTCAAGCGGTCGGCCGGCGCCCAGCATGCGCGGCAGGACTGCAACGCCGAGCCCGGCCGCCACGCAGCCAAATATGGCATCGACCGAACCAAGCTCAACGATCCGCATGTTCCATCGCCGCCGATGGACAAGCGCTTCCAGCCGATCACGGCAGATGCAGCCCTTTCCGAAAGCAAAAGCCTGTTCGAGTGTTTCTGGCGCGCGATCCGACGGCTGGAAAAGGGCGAGAGGAATTCGGTCGAGAGTAAGGGATGCCAGGTTATGACGCACGACGTCCTCGGCAATGATCGCGGCGTCGATTTCACCAGCATCCAGGGATGCAGCGAGTTCGCGCGAGACCCCGGTGCGCAGATGCAGATCGACCTCCGGGTGACTTCCCAGGAAGCTGGAGAGCGTCGCGGGCAAGACGGATGCAGCCGCAACCTCGATTGCGCCAAGCCGGAACGGGCCACTCAGGTCCGGCTGCCGGCCGCGTACCGCCGTTATGGCTTCCGCTGTCAGGCGCTCGATCCTCTCCGCATAAGGCAATAGACGTATGCCGGCTGAGGTCAGGCGAATGCCGCGTGGTAACCGTTCGAATAACGGCTCGCCGACCGACGCTTCGAACTGGCCGATGCGCGCCGACAGGGCGGACTGCACCGTACCGAGCCGGGCGGCGGCTGCGGTAATAGATCCCGTCTCGGCGATTATTCGAAAAGCATGCAGCGCGCGAATATCCATAAGCCATCGTAAATTACGATAGATCATATCACAAGGTATCGTTTGTGGCGGTGTATCGCCTGGACTAGGATCGGCTCTATGAGCCCGTTCCATACTCTTCAATCAGCCGTCACGCCCATCTTGAATATCGCGTTTGAGGAGGGAGGGCCGCGCGATGGCTTTCCTCTTATCCTGGTACACGGCTGGCCTGACGATATCCGCACCTGGGACGGCATTGTCCCGCAGCTTCAGTCCGCCGGCTTCCGCACGCTCGTGCCCTATCTACGGGGCGTGGGGCCGACCCGGTTTCGCGATCCCGCCGCGATGCGCTCCGGCCAGCTCTCGGCGCTGGCGCGCGATGTGCTCGACTTCGCCGACGCGCTCGGCCTTGGCCGGTTCGGCATTATCGGTCACGATTGGGGGGCTCGCGCAGCTTACATCGCGGCGTGCCTCGCACCCGAACGAGTGGCGTGTTGCGTCGCGATATCGGTGGGTTGGGGTACAAACAATGCCGACCAGCCTCTGTCGCTGCGGCAGACGCAAAACTATTGGTATCAATGGCTGATGGCGCTGCCGCGCGGTGAGGCGCTGGTCCGTGACGATCGCCTCGCCTTTACGCGCTACATCTGGACGATCTGGAATCCGGGCCGGGCAGTGCCGGACGAGGAGTTCGACGCTACCGCGACATCCTTCGGCAATCCTGACTGGGCGGACGTCGTCCTCCATTCCTATCGGGTTCGCTGGGGTCTGGCCGAGCCCGACCCTTCATGTGACGTGCTGGAAGACCGGTTGAAGGCCGATCCGACGATCCATGTCCCGACGCTTGTCCTGCATGGCGGCGACGATCCGTGCAACGATGCCTCCACATCCGATGGCAAGGACGGGTTCTTCCGCGCATCCTATCAACGCGTTGTCTTGACCGGTCTCGGTCACTTTCCGCAGCGAGAAGCTCCGGACATCGTGCTGAAGCATCTGATGGCGTTCCTTCAGCTCCAGCAGGGCCGAACGCGGTAGGATGCACAAGGGAGCGTTTTGAAGCGACGGGCCGGCACGGATTTCCATGCTTCCCGTGCAGGCTAAAGTCAGATCTGACGGAGCAAAAATTCCGAATTGGCGGCCAGTGTCGTCACGGTCACGTCGTTCGGTTTTGGGTGGTGCAAAGCTAATGCCATCAGATGGTCGTGCGTAGGCTGGAAGCGGCGGAACAACCAGTGTGCGGGGTTACCGCCCAGTTCGCCGTCGAACCGGATCGACAATGGATCGAGCGCAAAAGCAAAGGAGTCCAGCGGCTGTGCCAGTCCCTTGCCGATCGCTTTCACATAGGATTCCTTGAGGGTCCAGAATGCGAGAAAGACCTCATGGGCAAATTCCGGTGCGACGGCCGCCAGATGCGCGCATTCGTCGGGCGCGAAGTAGTGCTCAGCCAGATCGATGGCGGGTTTGCGGCTGAGCCATTCCACGTCGATCCCGACATCATGCTCCAGCGTGAGAGCAGCGGCTGCCAGTCCTCGCGTATGCGATAAATTGAGACGCAATCGCGAGCCGGGTTCCGGCGAGACGACTTCCGGCTTTCCGTGACCGCCTGTCGTGAAGCGCCAGCCGGCTGGATCGCCGCCGGCATAAGTCGAGAGCAGAGAGCGTCCGAGAGCATGGGCGGCGATATAGGAGGAACGGTCGTGCTGAAAATGAAAGCGGGCGGCGCGGGCGCGCTCACTGTCATCGAGTAGTGCTTCCAGTTGCGGCCAGTTCTCCTCGTCGTTGTCGGTGCGGAGCCACCAGACAACGACTTCATCTTTCACCATCATGTATCAAGCTCCCACTGTCAGCTCGTCCTTCGGAATGCAATTTGCACGGCCCTGTTCAAGGCGACCGGAAGCACCGACATGTGATTTTCACCGGAATATTCTTCGAACGTCGCCATCCCGGGCAACGCAGCTGACGCCGCCAGTCGTAGGGTCATGTCTTGAGCATATTCCACCGTCCGGGTTTCCCTGGCGCGTTCTTGCCGCTTCTGCTCCTCAGGCGTTCCCTTGTGAAAGGGCGCCAGCACCTCGCCCTCATATTGGCCTGCGGAAAGATGCAATTCGATATCGAGGGAAGCTGTTTGCCCTTCCAGGAACGCTCTTTCCGCCGCAAGGATTGCAGCGTCCTCCCAGAATATGGCCGGGCTTGCCGCAATCCATCGGTTGAATGTGTTCGGTTTTGAAAACAGCGCATAAAGGGCGAACAGCCCACCGAAGGAATGGCCAAACAAGGTCTGGCGAGAACGGTCGATGGGAACCTGTTCCTCGACCCAGGGCTTCAGCCGCTCTTCGATAAAGGCGAGGAACTGCTCACCCCCGCCGGTTCTGACATCCGGAGTGTCGGGAAAAAAGGGCGGATAGATCCGGCCGGGAGGTGGGCTCAGATCCCAGGAGCGCCGCAGCGGGTCATAGGGTTGATCCGACGGATAGCCGATGGCGACGATGACACCGTCGTAGACATTGGTGCCGTTCGGATAGGAGGATTGTATCTTGAGAGCGTCGACCGCCGTTGCAAAGCATGCATTCCCATCCGTTAGATACAGGACAGGCCACCCTTCGGGCGGCGGCGTTTTGGCGGGACGATAGAGAAAGATGCGATAGGGTTCGCTGGCATTTTCAAAACCAAGATCGGCGAAGGTGGCGCCGGCGATCGTCACGGGCGCAAGTGGCGTCTCTGTCGCGCGGGATGAGGGGTTGGGCATGCTTTCTCCGCAGGGTCGAACGACCGATAGAGCCAGGCGGCTCCACCAGGGAACGCGCGATCGACTCGAAATATGATGAAATTTCTCATATTATTTCGGCAATGGTCTGGCAAGCTGATGGTTGCGCTCCTAACCCGCAACGCTGCAACATTATGAGCTGCCTTTCGGCCTCTTTTTTCAACGGGATCGGAGCATGTGAGATCAACAGCGATAAAAAGATGACTATTATAATCATGTATTCTTGACGAAGACCGGTATGACGATCTAGTTTGCGCCATCTTTTCAAGAAGGGTGGGCCGATCTCGTCATGGCGTTTAAATCATTTAACAATATCAGTATTTTAAAGAGAGATAGATTCTATCTGGCGCGCACGACGACAGCGCTTGCCACGGTGCTTGCATTGAGTGGACACGCCGTCGCTCAGGACTCCTCAGCCAATGGGAGTGCAGGGAATGCGACGCAGCTCGCTCCGATTGTTGTCAATGGCAGCACAAGCGATGCGACCGACAATGCGACCATTACAGCCAAGAAGAGCAGGGGCGCCACCAAGATCGATACGCCGCTGGTCGAGACGCCGCGATCCGTTTCCGTGGTCACCAAGAAGGAGATGGAGGAGCGCGGCGCTCAGAATATCATCGAGGCGGTGCGCTATTCCGCCGGTGTTCAGACCGGCATGAACGGCTTCGATCCACGCTTCGACCAGATGTTCATTCGCGGCAACAACATCACGACGACGGGCGATTTCCGCGACGGGCTGCGCCAGCCTTATATGAACTACGGGATGTTCCGCACCGATCCTTATTCGCTGGATCGCGTCGAAGTCATCAAGGGACCGGTCTCCGTGCTCTATGGCGCGGGCTCGCCAGGCGGTATCGTCAACAAGATTTCGAAGCTGCCGACTGAGGAGACGATCCGGGAAGTCGGCGTGGTCTACGGAACGTCGAACCGTGCCCAGACCATGTTCGATTTCGGCGGGCCGGTCTCGCAGGATGACGATAGATACCTCTATCGCATCGTGGGTCTGGCGCGAAAGGGAGAAACCAACTTCGACATCGACGACGACCGCTACTTCATCCAGCCGTCCTTCACCTGGAAGCCTGACGATGCCACGACCTTTACCGTCTATGGCTCCGCGCAGGCGGACGAGACCGATGCCAATGTCGGCGCTTTGATCGATGCCAACGGCAAGGTCCACAAGCTGCGTGCCAGCGATCCGGACTACGACTATCAGAAGACCCGTCAGCAGCAGGTCGGCTACCAGTTCGAGCATGAATTCGACAACGGGCTGACCTTCCGCCAGAATCTCCGCTTTTCGCATCTGGATCTGCGCGCCCGTTATCTCGGCATCTATAGCTGGACGGGCACGGTTGCCCATCGCGGAGCAACTGCTGTCAAGGACGCGATGAATGTCTTTCAGGTTGACAACCAGCTCGAAGCCAAGTTCGACACGGGTCCTGCCGCGCATACCATGCTGTTCGGCCTGGACTACACCAATGTGAATTCGGCCTTTGCATATGGTTTCGATTCGACCGCCAGCGCCGCTTATGACTTCGACATTTCCAATCCGACCTATGGCGTTTCCGGCGCGACGCCGGAATACAATTACAGCCGCGTAAAGGCTGACATGCGGCAGGTTGGAGCTTACGCTCTCGACCAGATCGAGCTCGACAAGTGGCGCTTCACGCTGGGCGGACGGCAGACCTGGGTCGATCAATCGAACGACACGACCTATGTTTCCTCTGGAACAAGCACGTCCGAGAACGTCAAGTCCCACGCGTTTTCCGTTCAGGGCGGAGCGCTTTATCTTTTCGACAACGGTCTTGCGCCCTTCGCCAGCTATTCGACGTCGTTCGATCCCGTCACCCAGCGATCGGAATCCGGCAGCATTCTGGATCCAACCAAGGGCGAACAATATGAGCTCGGCGTGAAATATCAGCCGCCGGGCACCGATATTATGCTGTCCGCCGTTGCCTATCACCTGGTCGAGAAGAACAAGCCCGTTCTGGTCAATCCGCTGACGCTTGTCTACAGATCGCTCGGTGAAGTCACGAACAAGGGCATCGAGCTGGAAGCCAAGGCGACCGTCGCCGATGGTCTGGATGTGATCGCGTCCTATGCCTACAATCATTCCGAGATCACCGGTGGCGACGACGTCGGCAATGCGCCGTCGGTCACGCCGAACAATATTGCCAGCCTCTGGACGAATTATACGTTCCAGGATGATTCAGTCGCCAATGGTCTGAGCGTCGGGGGCGGGATTCGCTATACCGGCAAGAGCTACACCAGCACCGCAAATACCTCGAAGAACGCTTCAAGCTTCTATCTCGATGCCGCGCTTTCCTACGATTTCGGGGCGATGGACAAGAAGTACAAGGGGCTGACGGCATCGCTGGATGTCCGCAATATCGCCAACCGGCAGCTGACGATATGCGACAGCGGCTATTGCTACCTGGGTCAGGGCCGCAACATCACGGCTTCGCTCAAGTACCGCTGGTAATGTAATTTAGGCGCTGCCCTCATATGAAGGGCAGCGCCTCAGCACTGGTTGAGCTGGCGGGCTGCAACAACAGCCCGCCTTTAATCTTTTCCGACTTAGGCAAGATATTGACCGCCATTGGCGGTGAGCGTCGATCCGGTGATGAAGCCGGCCTCATCGGAAGCAAGGAAGACCACGCAACGCGCGATTTCCTCGGGCTCGCCGAGACGACCGACCGGTATCTGCGGCAGAACATGTTCCTTCAGCACCTTTTCCGGCATGGCCCGCACCATCTCCGTGCCGATATAGCCGGGGCAAATGGCATTGACGGTGATCCCCTTGGCGGCGCCTTCCTGTGCCAGCGCTTTCGTGAAGCCGAGATCGCCGGCTTTCGCGGCCGAGTAATTGGCCTGGCCTAACTGCCCCTTTTGCCCGTTGATCGAGGAAATATTGATCACCCGGCCGAAATTCCGCTCGCGCATGCCCGGCCACAGCGGATGGGTCATGTTGAACAGCCCGCTCAAATTTGTGCTGATGACCGCATTCCAGTCCTCGGGTGTGATCTTGTGGAACATGCCGTCGCGGGTGATACCGGCATTGTTGACGAGCACGTCGATCGGCCCGAGATCGGCCTCGATCCGGGCAGTCCCTTCCTTGCAGGCCTGATAGTCGCGAATATCCCATCGATAGACGGGAATGCCGGTTCTTTCCCTGAAGGAGCTGGCACTGTCATTATTGCCGACATAGGTGGCTGCAACCGTGTAACCCGCCTTTTGCAGAGCAATGGAAATCGCCGCGCCGATGCCGCGCGTGCCTCCCGTTACCAAAGCGACCCTGGTCATGTTTTTCTCCCTGCCATTTTCGTGTGAACCCGGTTTCGATATCAACCGGGACAGAGAGATGCCTTGGTCATCGTGCTCTCCTTCTGCGAAGGAGCAGGATCAAGAGCAGCGGCGCTCCGACCAGCGCCGACACCAGGCCCGCTGGGATCTGATAGGGAAAGGCGATCATTCTGCCGAACCAGTCGGCGAGCACCATCAGTCCCCCGCCGGCCAAGGCCGCGCCGGCAAGCTGCGGCATGGCACGCCGCATTCCAAGCTCTCGTGCCAGATGCGGACCCATGAGACCGATGAAGCTCAAGGGGCCGACCACGAGCGTGGCGGCGGCAGTCATGGCGGCCGCCAATGAAAACAGGCAACCCCGCGCAAGATTGACACGAATGCCGATCGCCTGTGCCGCCTGCGGCCCGAGCGGCAAGAGGTCGAGCCAGCGCCGGGCGAGAAACGAGAGCGTCAGGCCGATGATCGCGGCAATCACCGCCGCTAGCGCCTTCGGTGTGTCGACCAGATAGGTCGACCCGCTCATCCATTGCATGACCGTCATGGCGCGGGGATCGCCGCTTGCCGCGAGAACGCTGATCGAAGCATCCAGCATCGCTCCGAGCGCGATCCCCGTCAGCAGGACTCGTTCCGGCGCAAAACCGGACCACATGCCGAAGATGAAAATGGCGATGAGAACGGCGAGTGCGCCGAGGCCACCGAAGCCAAGCTGGGCCGCCATGCCAGGCGCGGTCAGGAGAAAGAGAGCGGCCGTCACACCGATGGTCGCGCCTGCCGATATGCCCAGCACTTCAGGGCTTGCCATTTCGTTGCCGGTAAGACGTTGCAGGATCGAGCCGACCGCCGCGAGCATCATGCCGGCGGCAAAGGCGGCGATCACGCGTGGAAGGCGATAGGGCAGCACATCCGGCCAATTCAGATAGGCAAGAATGTTCCATGTTCCGTCCGGCGCGCGTCCGAGGAAGATCGCGCCGGCGACAAGAACGAGGAGAAGGACGCTTGCTGCGGCAATGAGAGCGGGCGAGGCGTGCTCGAACCGGCCTTTTGCCTCCGGAGAGGCTGGCACGGCCCGCTGCGTTATCCGAAGACGCGGCAGCATCAGCAGCAATAATGGCGCGCCGAGAAATGCAGTGACGGCGCCCGTCGGCAGAAAGGTCGAGGATGCCGTGGTCCAAAATGCCAGGGCCTCGTCGGTCAGAAGCAGCAATCCGGCGCCGATCAGCGGCGACCAAATGAGCTGGCTCTTCATCTGTCGTGCACCGGCAAGACGGGCAATTCCGGGAGCGATGAGGCCGATAAAGCCGATAACGCCGACGGCGCTGGTGACGATGGCGGCAAGCGCGATGGCGATGCAGACGGCGACGATCCGCGTTCGCTTGACCGAGAGCCCGAGCCCGCTGGCGCCGCTATCTCCAAGTTCCATGAGCGACAGTGGTCGCGCCATCAGCACGGCGAGGATCGCGAGAACCGCGATCTTGGGAAGCAGCGACAACGGTATCGTCCAGCTCTGCTGCGCCAGGGAGCCCGCACCCCAGATGAACAGGCCGGAGAGATAGCGGTCGTTCATCAGAACGAGAATGGCGGCGAGCGCGCCGCTCCAGACGCTGACGATCAGCCCGGCAAGTACCAGCGCGAAAGGCGAGAAACCGCGCCGCGCGCCGATCAGGAAGACGACGGCCGCCGCCGCAGCACTGCCGAAGAGGGCGACCGCGTCGCGGCTCAACCCTTCAAGGGCCGGAAAGGCAAGCATGGTGGCGACGAGTGCGAGGTTCGCGCCGGCGGAGATGCCGAGCGTCGTCGGCGAGGCCAGCGGATTGCGCAACACCTGCTGGAGCAGGCTTCCCGCCAGTGCCAACGCCGCGCCGGAAATAAGCGCGGTCACGATCCTCGGCAGGGTCGAGTAAAGCAGCAGCATCCGGCGCGGATCATATCCGACGTCCTGCGCCGTCAGGCGCGAAAGATCGGGCAAAATCTGATGCCAGGCGAGCAGGCTGGCGAGCAGCAGAAGTCCGATCCCTACTGCCGGTGCGCCGAAGCTATTGTCTGAATGGATACGCATCAGGCCGCCTTCTCGAGATGGTCAAGCAGAATGCCGGCGAAGCGCTCCGCCTCCTGCACCATGCCGAACATGAGCGAGCCGGGGAGAACCGAGATCCGTCCGGCTTTGACGAAGGGCAGGCTGGTCCATAAGGGACTCTCCTCCAGGCCGGAGAGGATGTTGGGGGGAATGAGTGGCTCGAAGACCATCAGCCGCAGGTTCTGGTCGAGCGAGGCCAGCTGCTCGATGCCGATCGTCTCGAAACCCCAGTAATTGCCGGTGCCCGTCCAGGCGTTCTTGAGGCCGATCCGGGTCATGACGTTTTGGTAGAGACCTGCGCCGCCATAGATGCGGGCATGATGTTGATCGACGAAACTGACGAGCGCCAGCGGCGGCGGCGAGATCTCTCGGACCCGCCGGGCGCAATCATCGAAGAAATGCTCCGATCTTGCCAGGAAATCGACCGCCTGCGGCTCGCGGCCGATCGCCGTGGCCAGCACCTTGGTCGCCTCGATGGCGCGGGGCAGTGCCTCTCCATCCTCGGCATAGATCGTCAGTTCCAGAACGGGGGCGATCGGCTCGAGGCGTGATTTGAGGGCTGCCAGATAAGGGGTTGTCAGGATCAGGGCCGGCTTGAGGCTCGCCAGGATTTCAAGATTGATCTCCCAGGCGGTTCCGAGATCAACGACGCCGGACGGCATTTTCGGCTCCACCACCCATTTGTCCCAATCGGCAAGTGAGACGATGGCAGCCGGCGTTACCCCGAGCGCCAGAAGGGTCGAGGCCAGGCCGTAATCCAGCGAGACGATCGGGCCGGACATTGGCGATGCAGCGCGCGCGATCCGGGGAACGGCGAGTATCGCGGCTGCGGCGATCAGGGCGTCGCGGCGCGACAGCCTGAAGATGTCGAGAGGTCCGTCAGATGACATAGGCGAGCGGGGTTCCGTGCACGGGATGGGCGGTGACGCCCATGTCCGCGCCATAAATGGCATGAAGGGTTTCCGCTTTCATCAGGCTTGCGGACGGGCCGGCGGCAATCAACCGTCCCGCCTTCAGGGCATAGAGATGATCGCAGAAACGCGATGCGATATTGATGTCGTGGAGGACGAGAATGGCGCTCAGGTTTTTGGTGCGGCATAGCTCGTGCACAAGGCCCAGCACCTCCATCTGGTGCGCGATATCAAGGGCCGAGGTCGGCTCGTCAAGCAGAAGACAGCGACTGTCCTGCGCGATCAGCATGGCGATCCACACCCGCTGGCGCTCGCCGCCGGAAAGCGTGTCGACCATGCGACCGGCCAATGTGTCGACGTGGGTCAGCCGCAGGGCGGTCTCGACCTTTTCCCGGTCGAGGTCGGTAAAGCGGCCGAGCGCGCCATGCCAGGGGTAGCGGCCGGACGCGACCAGTTCCTTCACCGTCATGCCGGCGGCCGAGGTCGTATCTTGCGGCAAATAGGCGACGGCCCGGGCAAAGGCGCGGGCATCATAGGAACCGGCGGGCGCGCCGTCGAACAGCACCTGGCCACCGCTCGGCTGGATCTGCCGAGCCAGAAGCTTGATCAGGGTGGATTTTCCCGAACCATTATGGCCGATCAGCCCCGAGATTTCCCCGGCTCTGAAGCTCAGATCGAGCGGATGAAGGATGGTTTGGCCGTCCACGTCGAAATGCAATCTCTCCGTGGTAAAGACGGTGGGCTTCTCATCGGACGGCATGACGGCCGTTTCGCTTTTAAGCGGCGTGATCACGGGCGGCCTCCAGCGGTTTGACGAAGAACAGGCACGGATGATCCTCATGCCAGAGGGTCGGAAAGATCTCCGCGCGGATGAAGCCGTTCCTGTCATAGAAGGCGCGCGTCGCGTCGTATTGCGGTTCGTCCTTCCCGCGGGGCGCCAGCGTCTTGACCGTCAGGATCTTGCAACCGGCTGTGCGAGCGCAATCCTCGGCGGCGGCAAGCAGGCGCTTGCCGACCCCGCTGCGGTGGTAGGCCCGCCGGGTAGCGATGACCAGTATCTCCATGGCGTCCGGCGGATGGGATTGCATCGCGACGAAACCGGCGACCCTGTTTTTGTCGACACAACCGAACATCGGCAGCGACTCGATCACCTCGGCGCATGCCTCTATGACGTCGGGCTCGCTGAACCATTCGGTCAGTTCCGACATGATCTCGCGGCAGATGTTACCCTTGTCGGTGGTGATTTCTATTGCATCCCGGATCTGTCCGCGCTCATCGGACGATGCTAATCCGTTTCGGGACACTGCGGCATCACACATTGTCAGGCCCTCATTTCTCTAGGTCTCGGCGAGCGGTGACGCCCATGGTTGCCATAGGATTCCGTCGTCTGATCGGCATCCAGCGATATGGCCGCAAGGCAGCGTGAGTGTGCGTCCCTGAGCAATCCGCAGACGAGCGCGCATGAAACGCCGGCCTCTTTCGCGATGATCTTTTGAGGGACGTCGTCAAAATAATGTTCCTCGTAGAATTTCCGCGTCCTGGCGGGCATCGCCTCGACCGTGCATCGAAAGGCCTCATACGCCTCGGTTTCGCGCAGTCGCTCTTCGGGACTGCCATAGGCCGAGGTGCTGCCGCCGACCTGTTCCTCGACGAACAGGCCCCGTTCGTAGCGCAGCCGGCGCATGTGATCCCTGGCGAGATTGCGGACCATGCGCATCACATAGGGTGCCGGCGCGGCTATATCGGACTTGAGCGGCTTGGAGACCAATTGAAGGAGGACTTCCTGAACGACGTCTTCGGCAAGCGTCATGCAGCCGGTGATCCGCCGGGCGCTGGCCAATAGTTTAGGGTAGGCGAGGAGTGCTGCTTTGAGCTGTTCATTCGATATCGACTGCGAAGGATTGACGACCATGTCGGGGTTCTCTCTGAAATCCAAAGTTGCATTTCGATTTACCCCTCTGTTTTGGCGCACCCTAAAAAACATGATAATAATAGTCAACATAAAAACGAGGAAGCCTCAGATTTCCGCCTTATTTCATTTTATCCCATTCATTTCATTTGTTTTTATTGGAGAAGCCTGCGGCGGCTGCGATGTCATTTTGAGGTCGCCGGATCGATTCAAGTCTCTATCGTGTGCTGACAATGACCCATGAGCTAGGGTTAGCCCCCTGCGAAATGAGAGGCTCTGGAAGGGATGAAAACATACTCGTGGGGCCTTAAGGTTGAACTATTTTTGGTTGTATTTATCCGGCTGTTTTTCGCTCTCCAGCAATGGTGTCCGCAATCAGGCATCCATCGCGCAGACACGAGCCGTGGAGCCCGATCTGCGCGATGCGTTTGTCAGTCTAAAGAGCCGTTATTCCGCCGCCTGTCCCATATGCGCGGAGAGGAGCGATGTGTGCCCCTGGGATTCCCATTGAACGATCGGATCAAGCTGATCGAGGTCGAAATGTGCCTTGCCGAGCAGGGCGTTGGCGATCACGGCGCTTCGCCAGGCGGCAAGGCTGAGCTGGGGTTCGGCGATTCCATGGCTGTGGCGCCCGGCGTTCAGCACGAAAATCCGATTCTCGCCCGGACCGTCCCATGCCACGGAGAAGTCGCTTTCGAGAACAGGCTCGCCGATGGAGTTTACCGCAATGCGGCTCTGGAGGGGGGCCAGGAATTCGGGGAGTACGAAACGATACCCGGTGGCAAGCACGACCATGTCGACTTCGATCGTCTCGATGCTATCGTCGAAGCCGTTGCGCATGGTCAGTTCGATCTCGGGACCGTTGCTTAGGGCTGAGATGACGTCGCGATACGGGCGCAGGGCTATCCCGTGATCGGCCCCGTCGACCTTCTTTTCATAGAGGCGCCGATAAAGCTTCTTCAAGGTCGAGGGGGAGACGCCATCGCTGGCGAGCACCTGCCGGCGCGTATGGGTCAGCCGCAGATCCTCGGGCAGACCATGGAACCGTTCCATGTAGCCCGGCGTGAAAATTTCGTTGGTGAAGGGCGTTGCGTCGAGCGGTTCGAAATTGGGCCGGCGGCTGAGCCAGTGGATCGAGGAGACAGCCTTCAGGTCCATGAGGGCATCGACGATTTCCGCCCCGCTCTGACCGCCGCCGATCACGGCGACGCGCGGTGCCTTTAGATCACCGAGGCGCAAGGCGGCCTCGCTGCTGTGGAAGGTAAGCGACTTCGGCAGCCTCTCGGCCCATGCTGGACGAGCCGGAATCTTGCCGACGCCGACGGAGAGGTTGCGGGCGTGAACCTGCGCATTGTCGGTGGCGACCGAGAACAGGCCGTCGGCCATTTGAACATCACGCATGCTGGTGCCGAAGCGAAGCGACGTCAGCCCGCGCGCCACCCATCCGAGATAATCGGCGAATTCCTTGCGCGGAACTGCCTCATACTCGGCGTTGATAAACTGATAGAAACGCTTGTGCGCCACCAGGTAGGAAAGGAAGCTCCACGGACTTGTCGGGTTGGTCGCCGTCACCAGATCCTTGAGGATCGATGTCTGCATTTCCGCGCCAGGAAGCATCATGCCCGGATGCCAGGCAAAGGACGGCCGCTTTTCGAAGAAACGGACCGACAGAGCCGGAATGGAGTCCAGCTGGGCGGCAAGGCTGAGGTTGAACGGACCAATTCCGGCCCCGGCGAGGTCGAGCACTTGAGATGTCATGATGCAGCTCCAATGATATCGGAAAAAAGATTATTTGGCCTTGCGCGCGGACAGGGATGCCGTCTCGAAGGCGTGGTCGAGGCGCCTTGCAAAGCGCTGGTGGAAGGGTGTCTTGCCGATGATCGTCAGATGGTTCGTGCCGGTGACGATCTCGGAGGCTGTGGCGTTGGGCGAGTAGCGGCGCCAGTCGATGACGTTTAGCGATCGCGTCAGCGAGTCCTCGGCGGCAAAGGCGTGAATTCGGAAATCCGCCGGCTGCAGCTGATAATTCCGGAAAATCATCGCATTATCGATCAGGATCCAGAACGTATGCTCCTCGGAGCCGATGTCCGGACCGTCCGACGGCAGGATGACGTTATGCTTGACGATATGATTGAGGAACTGTTCGTAGACTTCCTCGTCCATCGCCGAGAACAGTCTCATCCAGTCCTCGCGCATCGGCGTCGTCGCGAGCCAGCGCTGGACCTGCTCGTGGGTTCGATCCCTGACACCATCGGCAAAGCGCGGCATGATGCCGAGGGTGAACTCCTCGTCCATGTCGCAGACATCCACCATGCCGATCATGCGAAGATCGATGTCATTCCCGAGCTGCTTGGCGGCTTCATAGGCAAGCAGGCCGCCCCAGGACCAGCCGAGGAAGGCGCATGGGCGCCCCTTGGCCTGTTTGCGGACGGCTTCCGCATAACGCGCCGTGACATCCTCGACACGGGTGCTGAGCGTCTTGCTCTCCGTCAGTGAGTAGCAAATGAAGCCGGTCGCCGGCTGTTCCGGACCGAGATAGTCGACAAGCCGCATATATTCGCGCGTGCTGACCAGCAGGCCGGGGAAGCAATAAAGCAGCGGCCGGTCGCCGCCCCGCCGCAGGTAGACCATGTCGACGCCGGCCTCGTCGCGCGTCCCTTCGATGGCGATCGCGAGGTCGCGGATGGTCGGATAGTTGAACATGTCGGCGATCGTCAGCGGCCAGTCCGGATGGCGGGTTTTCAGGCGGGAGACGATACGCACGGCGGCGAGCGACTGGCCGCCTACATCGAAGAAGTTCTCGGTGACGCCGATTTCCGGAATGTCGAGAATATCCTTCCAGACGTCGAGGATTGCCTTTTCCTTGTCGGTCGCGGGCGCGACCACGTCCCGGTCTATCCGGGGAGCGGGCAGCGCGCTTCTATCCAGCTTGCTGTTCGGCCCCATCGGCAGCTTGTCGAGCAGCATGATCGTCTGCGGTACCATGTAGTCCGGCAAGGCGGTCATCGCGGCCCGACGCAATTCCGTCACGCTCAGCGTTTCGCCTTCGCGCGGCACGACATAGGCGACCAGCGAGCTGCGCCCTCCTTCGTGGTGCAGCAGCACCACGACCTCGGCAACGTTCTGGTTGGATCTGAGCACCGCTTCGATCTCGCCGGGCTCGATGCGGTAGCCGCGCAATTTGATCTGATGATCGACGCGCCCGGCGAACTCCACGATGCCGTCCTCGCGCCAGCGGCCGAGATCGCCAGACTTGTAAAGCCGGCCGCCATTATCGGAGAACGGGTCGGGAATGAAGCGCTCTTCGGTCAATTCCGGCTGACCCTGATAGCCGCGGGCAAGGCCGCTGCCGCCGATATGGATTTCACCGATCACGCCGACCGGTACGGGAGCGAGATCGGCGTCAAGCACATAGATGCGCCTGTCGCCGACGCCCCGGCCGATTGGCGCGACGGTCCCCTCGAAACGGGTGCCTGCGGGAATCTTCCAGATCATCGGGGTCATGATCGTTTCGGTCGGCCCATAGCCGTTGATCAACATTTGCGCCTGCAGGTTTTCGGTGATCATGTCGAACACCGCCTGCGACAGCGCCTCGCCGCCGAACGAATAGAGCCTCAGCCTCGGTATTTCGCTGTTCTCGCCGGCATATTCGGCAAGGCCGCGCACATAGCTGGTGGGAAGGCTGGCATTGTTGACGCCGTGCTTGCGCATCATCGCGAAGGCGTCTTCCGGGGTCGCCAGCTTGTCCTGCGTCAGCACCACGCCGCCGCCGGCCATCAAGGGCACCATCCAGCGTTCGTGGCCGCCATCGGAGGTGAAAGGCAGCACCGGATATTCGCAGGACGCCTCGCTCATTTCGTAGATGCGCAAGGTTGCCTTGCAATGATGGGCAAGCGGACCGTGCTCGACGGCAACGCCCTTCGGCACGCCTGTCGATCCGGATGTGTAGATCACATAGGCAAGTTGCCGCTCCGCGATGGAGACGACGGGCGGCTCGATGCTTTCGGCGGTGAGATCGGTCTTGTCGAGATTGAGCATCGGCGTGGCGATGTCGGTCGGCAGATTCGCGATCGACCGCGTGCGGGAAATAATCAGCGACAGGCCGGGCGCGCTGAGGATATGCCGGTTGCGCGCTTCAGGATGATCCGGCTCGACGGGCGTGAACGCACCGCCCGATTTCAGGACCGCGAGAATGGCGATGATGGCATCGATCGACTTCTCGAGAGCGATCGCGACGCGGTTTTCCGGCCCGATCCCCATGGCAACCAGACGGTTGGCCAGTTGATTGGCGGCGGCTTCCAGCTCGCCATGTGTAATGGATTTTTCGCCCTGCGCCACGGCAAAGGCATTGGGCCGCCGTTTCGCCTGCGCCGAGATCACCTCATGGATCGGCACACCGTCGTCCGCTTCCGGCTGGTCCGGATAGGGTGCGGAAAGCCTGTCGAGTTCCTCGCGCGAGACGAAGGGAATATCCTTGATCGATTGATCCGGTTTGCTGCGAAGCTGTTCAAGCGCGGTTGCCAGATCATTTGCAAAACGGGCGATGTGCTGGCGCTCGTATTTCTGCGGGTCGAAACCGAACCGGATTTTTGCGCGGTCGCCGGAGACATAGGAAACGGTGATGACGAGTTCGGCGTCGCGGCGGGCAGGCGGCTCGACAAGGGTGCGAACCGCTGTTGCGGGTTCTGCCGTCTCGAAACGGAAAGCGGGCCTGATGTCGAGAAGCGTCTTGACGAGGCTCGTGGTGTCGAAAAGCTCATCGCGCCGCAGCAGGGCTTCAGCCAGCCCCTCGAAGGGCAGGGCCTGCGCGGCAGCGGTTTCCATGTCGGCCGCAAGCGCCTTGTGGGTCTGCCTGAGCGTCATCGCGCCGTCGATTTCGCCGGTCACGATCAGCACATCTTCCGTGCGGGCCGTCACCACGGACTTCTCCGGTCTGGTGACCAGGCCGATCCTCTGCGTGCCGTATCCCGAATAGCGGCGCAACGCCACGGCAAGGGCCGGGAGCATATCACTGGAGAGTTCGGCATAGGTCTGCGCCGGTATGTCGAGCACATGCTCGTACCAGCCGGCGTCTTCGATCTCTTTCGCGATGGTCGCCTGCGGCGTGAGGGCGGCGATGTTTTCCTGTGCCGTCAGCCGCCGGAACCAGAAATCCACCCGCTCGGCTGAGGGATTGCTGGGTGCCGCATGGTCGAGCATCCAAGCGGCGGCATGGGGAAGTGCGGTTTCGGCGCGATCGTTCCCTGCAGCGGAGAGACCGCCTATATTGCGGATGAAATCGCTCGCAAGCCGGTCGAGCGCCACGCTATCGCCGATGACGGCATGCAGCGAGAACAGCACGCCGACGGCCCGCTGCCCGCTGACGAAGAGCACGAAGCGAGCCGGATGTCCTGCCTGCAGGTCCAACAGCCGCTGTCTTTCGTCTTCGGCTGCGGCAGGCAACACTTCCTCGATGCTTTCGCCGTCGGAGAGGCTGCGTTCGACGATCTCGATGCGCCGTGTGTCACCCAGGCTCTGATAGACGGTGCCGCCGGGACGTGCCTCGAATTTGCGGGCGATCAGGGGGTGATAGTCCGACAGGGAGGCCAGCGCCTGACGCGCCGTTGACGCCTCCACCGCAGCAAATGCAATCCCGAGTATCTGTCGTCCGAAAACGGCTTCGTTGCCGGTCTCGGATAAAAGCCAGATTCGTGATTGCGTCGGCGATAGTGGACACGTTGCGATGTGATCCGCACTATTTGCCGCCGTGGCATTCCTGTCGTGAAGTGTCATACCTTGCAGTTCTCCGAGTTGCGCTTGAAGTAGCAATCGAATTCGCAAAATCATGTTTGTTCATAATTTCACGCATGGCGAGTATTTATAGGTATATCCGTGGATAATACCTACATTACAACAGTTCTAATCCGGATATTTTCATTTCTGAATTCGATGCGGCTGTAAGACGAACGAGATGATCCGAAATTCACAAAAATCGCGAAAAATAAATTTGAGAAATATTTTGAATTTCGCGCGCCGTCATTCGTCTCTGCGGCATTGGTGCCATGCCCGGCTTTACGGGTGATTGTTGGCATAGGCCGGATCTGGAGACTGAAAATGGATGCTTTTGTTGCGACGACGCGTGAAACCGCGCCGGCCGGATCATTCGATCTGCGCCTGCCGCCGGAGGGGTTTGCAAGCCACGCATTGGCGCTCGGCCTGCCCGTCGTCGTGCTATCGGCGCCCGGCGGCTTCCGTGCCAAGCATCATGGCGTCGAGGTGGCCTCGGGACGCTTCACGGCCTCGGCCAATCCGCTGCTGACCTTCGACCAGATATCGGCTGGCACGAAAGAGCTCTCGCCCGATGATCTCGTCAACGCCGTGCTCGATGCCGTCCTGACCTGCCATCCAGAACTGGATGGCGTCGATATCGCTATCGAAGATCGCGCGCTGTTGGGGCGTCTGTTGGCATCCGGTGCCGTCGAGCGGCGAGACGATCGTCTTGCTGCCCGTCCGGAAGCGTTTTTCCAGCAGGCAAAGCCCTGGCTCGGAAGCACGCCTTTCGCCTATCCGGAAACGCCAGTCCTGACCAATGGCGTCCTCCACCCGCTGCGGCCACCGAAGCCTGTCGGTTCCGTCTACAACCGGTTCATTCCCTGGCTGAACATGCCGCTCGGCCTTCATGTCGCCGATGTCGATGCGGATCTCCCGCATTTCCATCGCTGGATGAACGACCCCCGCGTCGCCGCCATCTGGGAGGACAATGGCGAGCTTTCCTATCACCGCGATTTCATCGCAGGCCGGCTCGCCGATCCGCGCACCCTGCCGCTGATCGGAACATTCGGCGGCGTGCCTTTCGGCTACTTCGAACTTTACTGGGCCAAGGAAGACCGCATCGGCCCGCATTATGAGGCCGAAGGACATGATCGCGGCTGGCACGTCGCCATCGGCGAGGACGCCTTCCGTGGAAAGGCCTTCGTCAGCGCCTGGCTGCCTTCGCTGATGCACTACATGTTCCTGGCCGATCCGCGCACGCGGCGGATCGTCGGAGAACCGGTGCATCATCACCGCCAGCAGATCCGCAATCTCGACCGGTCGGGCTTCTCGAAGATCAAGCATATCCAGTTTGCCCACAAGAAGGCCTTGCTGGTGATGCTCCTGCGCGAGCGGTTCTTCATGGACCGGCTGCTGTCGCCCGATCTCTCCGGTCTCGCCGGCGAAGACGGATTGCCGGCCCTCGGCTCGCTGCCTCGGGACGCCGCGTGATGAAGGCTGTTGCCGATATGAACGATCCGCGCGTCATGCGGCTCGTTCTGACGATCGCCCTGCCGGCCGTGGCTGGATTGGCGGCAAGCGCCGGCCATCATGCGATCAACGCGATTTTCCTCGGCACCCTTGGCCCGGAGGTGCTTGCCGGCATCAGCCTCGTTATGCCGCTGTTCCTGCTGGTCGCGGCGACGGGCCAGGGCCTTGGCATCGGGCTTGCCACGCTTCTGGCGCGGCATCTCGGCGAGGGCGATGTGCCCGCCGCCTCGTCGGTGGCGGTAACGGCGTTGGCCGCGACGATCCCGATCGGCATCATCCTGTCCGTCCTCATCTATCTTGGATTGCCGAGCTTTGTCGGCGCGCTCGGTGCCAGCAACGAGCTTCTGGCGCCGGGCCTCAATTACGGGCGATTGCTGGCCTTTGGCGTGACGCTCGGGCTGCTGCAGGCCGTCTGCGATTTCATCGCGATTGCCGAAGGAAATTCGCGTTTCTCGATGATCGTGCTGATTGCCAGTTTCGCGCTCAATGCCATTCTCGATCCGGTCTTGATCTTCCTGTTCGAGTTTCGCGAAGCGGGGGCCGCGTTTGCGACGATCCTATCGTCGGTGGCGGCGCTTCTTTGCTATGCCGTCTACTTCCTGCACCGATGGGGTAAGGTCAGGGTGACGATGCGGCTGGTTCGCTGGCAATTGTTGCGGCCGATCGGAAGGATCGGTGTTCCCGCCGCGGCGACCAGCGTCGTGACGGGCGTGGGTTTCCTCATTCTCCTGCGTGAAGCCGCCGTTTATGGCGGTGATGCCGGGGTGGCCGCGACCGCGATTGCCATTCGCCTGATGACGCTTGGCCAGCTTCCCGTCTTCGGCTTCTGCCTCGGTGCCCAAAGCGTTGTCAGCCATGCCGTCGGGGCGGGCGATCCCCTGCGCGTGAGAGCGATCATCCGCGTCATGCTGGCGGTGACCATCCCCGTGGCATCGCTCTATTCCGCCCTGCTGTTTCTGGGGGCCGAACCGATTGTGCGCCTGTTTACCGATAGCCCCGAGGTTGCAGCCGAGGCGGCGTCCTATCTGCGCGCACTCTTTCCGGTCTTCCCCCTGGCGGCATTTCAGTCGGTTCTGCTGGTGATGCTCCAGTCGCGCGGCCGGGCCGGTCTTTCCGCCGTGGTCGGACTTGCGCCGCAAGGCTATCTGCTCATTCCGCTTCTGCTTTTGCTGCCGCTCTGGATCGGCTTTGCCGGCGTCGCCCTTGCGCCGGCGGGCGCTGCGATCCTGGCGGCCATGCTTGGCATCGTCATCGCCCGGCGCGAATGGCTGGCCATCCTACCGACAAGCACCGGCCATCTGGTTGGCCAATCGACACTCCATCCCTGAAAAATGAGGACGCCATGAACGAGACCCCAAGGTTCGATGCCTATCACAGAGTATCGTCCAACACGCTGATGCCTGTCCAGGACGATCCCTTCAATGCGGCCGTGCCGCCGATCTATCAGACGTCGCTCTTCCTGTTCGACAGCTATAGCGACCTTGAAGACGTCTTTGCCGGCCGGTCGAAAAAGCCGATCTATTCGCGTGGCGACAATCCGACGGTGCAACTGTTGGAACGCCGGATCGCCGAGATGGAAGGCGCCGAGGAGGCACGCGCCTTTTCCAGTGGCATGGGCGCCATTGCCGCGGCGGTTCTTGCCTTCGTCGGGCCGGGCGACCGGATCGTCACCGTCCGGCATGTCTATAGCGATGCCTTCCGCTTCTTCGAGAAGGTGCTGAGGCGCTTCGGCGTCATCGTCGACTATATCGACGGGACCGATACGGAGAAGATGATTGCCGCTATCCCCGGCGCCAAGGTTGTCTATCTTGAGAACCCGACCTCGATGGTCTTCGAATTGCAGGACCTCACAGCAATCGCCGAGGCGGCCCGTCGGCATGGCGTGGTGACCATGGTCGACAATTCCTGGGCAACGCCGCTTTACCAGAACCCGCTCGCCGTCGGCATCGATCTGGTGATCCATGCAGCCTCAAAATATCTGGGCGGCCAAAGCGATACGGTTGCGGGCCTCGTTGCCGGATCGCGCGCGCATATCAATAGGATCAACAGCGAGATCTATCCCTATACGGGTGCCAAGCTTGCACCGTTCGAGGCATGGCTGGTTCTGCGCAATCTCGAAACCCTGCCGTTCCGCATGCGCCATCACCACGAGGCAGGCCTCGAGGTCGCCTCGTGGCTGAAGTCGGCTGACGCTGTGGCAAATGTCATGCACCCGGCCTTTGCCGAGCACCCGGGCAAGAGCACCTTCAGCGGATTTGGCGGCCTCTTCTCCTTCGAGGTTGCGGATCATATCGATGTCGCTTCCTTCGTCGATGCCCTGCGGCTCGTGCGGATCGGCGTCAGCTGGGGAGGACCGGAAAGCCTCGTCGTTCCGGCAAAGGCGGCCCTGAGCATTTCGCCCGAGACAAATGTCTTCGCGCGCTTCGGCGTCAGCGACCGGACGATCCGTCTCAACGTCGGTCTTCATGATGCGAAGAGCATCATCGCCGATCTGGAGCAGGCCTTCGCTGCTGCGGCAAAATAGGCGACGGCGCCTCAAATTCTGATTTGCATTACGAAGCGGGCGGAGTGACAACGGCATTCCGCCCGCATTATTGTCACGGCCCATTGCCAAGCCTCAGCCCCAACCGACCGAGAGAAAATGACCATCCCTTCCAACGACACCCTGACCACGCTCGCCGCCGAATATGGGACGCCACTCTGGGTCTATGACGCTGAAGCCATCCGCCGCCGGATCAAGCAATTATCGGCCTTTGACGTGATCCGTTTTGCGCAAAAGGCCTGTTCGAACATCCATATCCTGCGGGAAATGCGCAAGGCAGGTGTTTTCGTCGATTCCGTTTCGCTGGGCGAGATCGAGCGTGCCGTGCGTGCGGGCTATGCGGTCGGCAGCACATCCGATGCGGCGGAGATCGTCTTCACCGCCGATGTCTTCGATCGCGCGATCCTTGACCGGGTCGTTGCCGACAAGATCGAAGTCAATATCGGTTCGATCGACATGCTGCATCAGCTCGGCGAGCGTTCTCCGGGCCACAGGGTCTGGCTTCGCGTCAACCCCGGTTTCGGACACGGCCACAGCAACAAGACCAATACCGGCGGCGAAAACAGCAAGCACGGCATCTGGTTCGAGCAGTTGCACGAGGCGGTCGCTGTCGCGCGCGCCCATTCCCTGACGCTTGTCGGACTGCACATGCATATCGGCTCCGGCGTCGACTATGGTCATCTGCAGCGTGTCTGCGGGGCGATGGTCGACTTCTGCCGCGATCTCGGCACGGACATCGAGGCGATCTCCGCTGGCGGCGGCCTTTCCGTTCCTTACAAGGAAGGCGAGGAGGAGATCGATCCCACGCATTATTTCTCGCTTTGGGATGAGGCGCGGAGGCAGGTCGAAGCGCACTTCAAGCATCCTATCCGCCTGGAAATCGAGCCGGGACGTTTCCTGACGGCGGATTCCGGCGTGCTGCTGGCAGAGGTGAGGGCGGTCAAGACCATGGGCCAGAACCGCTTTACGCTGGTTGACGCCGGTTTCAGCGACCTCGCCAGACCGGCGATGTATGGCAGCTATCACCATATATCCGTCATCCCCGGCCCCACGCCCCACGCTCGCTCGGCCGTCGCCCTGCCAACCGTCGTTGCCGGCCCCTTGTGTGAATCAGGCGATGTGTTCACGCAGACGGAATTCGGAACGGTGGAGAAAAGGGACCTGCCCGAAACGCATGTCGGCGATTTTCTGGTGTTCCATGGCACCGGCGCCTATGGGGCGACGATGTCCTCGAACTACAATAGCCGGCTCTATGCTCCCGAAGTGCTTCTGGATAATGGCGGGCACAGGTTGATCCGTAAGCGTCAGACGCTGGACGAATTGCTCGAGCTTGAAAATATTTAGGTCTGCTGCAAGCCTGTAATAGACGTGCTGGCGTTGATGAATGCACAACGCCAGCACCATGCTTTCTCGTTTTCTCAGAGGGCAGCGACCGGGTGCGGCGAGCCGTCGTAAGCGCCCCAGATCGACTGGTCGAAGCAGATGACCGAGCCGGTCATCAGGCCGGATTCGCCTGACGACAGATAGGCACAGGCGCGTGCCACTTCCTGCGGATCGACCAGCCGTCCGAAGGGCTGGCTTGCGGCGGCCTTTTCCAGCCAGTCGGCGGGCGCATCGTGATATTCCCTCTGAATTCGGTCCTCGCCTTCAGACGCCATCCAGCCGATGTTGAGGCCGTTGACGCGGATACGGTTACGCAAGAGCGCGTAGGCCGTGTTCTTCGTCAAGGTTTCCAGCGCGCCCTTGGAGGCACAATAGGCGGCGATGAAGGGTTGGCCGGCCTTGGCCGACATCGAGCCGATATTAACGATCGTGCCTTCGATCTTCTCGCGCCGCATGACCTTGACGGCCTCCTGCATCAGGAAGAACGGCGCCCGAACATTGACGGCGAACATGGTGTCGAAAAGCTCGGGGCTGGTGTCAAGGATCGTGCCGCGATCGGTGATGGCGGCAGCATTGACCAGCGCATCAACGCGGCCGAAGGTCTGGTCGCAGACATGGATGACGTTGCGCGCATCCTCGACATCACCGAGATCGGCCTTGACGTAGACGACCTCAACGCCTGTTACCCCAGAGATTTCCTCCGCCGTGGCTTTGCCCTTCGCTTCGTTGCGGCCACAGATGACGATGCCCTTGGCGCCGCGATCGGCAAAGAGGCGGGCAATGGTGGCGCCAAGCCCCTGCGTGCCGCCGGTAACGATCGCGATCTTGCCGTCGAGACGGCTATGGTCTGTGCTCATGTTATTCCTCCCGGAAATGGTTCGGTGTGATGCAGACAAAGCCCCTCGCGATGCGAGAGGCTTCGGTTTGGTGATGATGACAGGAAGCTGCTTGTCGTCTCAGGTCAACTTCTTCTCCGCCTGTTCGGCAAGCGCCTTGGTGAAAGCCTCGTCGCTCCAGCCTTCTTGTAGCGCCTCATGCAGCAATTGCGCTTGCGTCTTCGGGGCAAGGCCGCCGACGGGTGGGTCGCGGTCGAGGTTGGTGGGGAAGGAATAGCCCTCGGCGCACGACGCGATGGCATTCGACATTTCCGCCTCGGAGAGCTTGCCCGCCGATTTCAGGGCTTTCAGAGCCGGGAACAGGCGGGCGCTCATGCGTTCGCGATTGACCGTTTCCATGGCGCGGCCGAAGGCGGAGGAAACCTGCAGCAAGTTCGCCACGCGCCTGATATCCGCCGAGCTATTGGTGCCGGCGGCATGGAAGAGGGCAGGGTTGAAGAAGACGACATCGCCCTTTTTCAGTGGCAACTGAATGTGGTTGCGATCGAAATAGTCGCGGAATTCCTGGCGCTTCAGCGCGAGATATCCAGGCACATAGGTCTGGCTGTGCGGCAGGAACAGCGTCGGCCCGCTTTCGAGCGGCATGTCGCAATGGGCAACCGCGCCTTGCAGCGTCAGGACCGGCGAGAGCCTGTGCACATGGGCCGGAAACTGCTCGATCACTTTCGATGTCTGGAAGCCGAGATGGTAGTCGCGATGAGCGGATTGTGCCGCGCCGCCGGGATTGACGCGATTGACCTGCGCGGTCATCTGGTAGCTCGGTCCGAGCCAGGCTTCGCTGGCAATCGCGACAATGGCATTGCCGTAATATTCTGCGAAATTGGCTGGATCGGCGAGGCAATGTTTTTCCAGCGAATTCCAGATGCGATCGTTGGCACCCGGCTTGGCGAAATGGTCGCCGCCGCCGGTCGCCGTGCGGTGCTGCTCCTTGATGATGTCGTCGAAGATCACGCTGGCTCGGTCGATGACGGATGTATCCTCATAGGCGCGCTTGAAGACCACGACACCGGGGCCTTCGCCGAAGGCTTCGCAGATCTCGGCGAGTACGGCACGGCGTCCTTCCGGGCTGGCAATGGCGGCCAGAACCTTGGCGCCGTCATAGATCAGGACGTTTTTCTCGACGCGATCGGCGGTCGGATAGTCGGCAAGGGTCGTGGTCTTTTCCGCCAGACCTCGGAAATCGTCGAGGTCGCAGGCATCCTCGGTCAGCCAGACCCGGTCGGCGCGCAGCTTCTGCGGATTGTCGGTTTTCATCAGGTGTTCCTCCATTCTGATGAAGGTACTATACGGCAGGTATGGCTGTGTTATAGATCATGAACCCATCAAAAAACCATCAGAACGAAGAGCATGTCGCATCCGTTTCTCGTCAAGGATATTGCCTTTCAGGCGGGCTTGAGCACCGCCACCGTCGACCGGGTGCTGAACGGGCGGCCGGGCGTGCGACGGCAGACGGAGATGCGGGTCAAGGCGGCGATCGCCGAGCTGGAAAAGCAACAGGCAGGCGCCGGGATCAGCGGCCGGACGTTGGCGATCGATATCGTCATGGAGGCACCGGAGCGCTTTTCCGATGCGGTGCGTTCAGCCTTCGAAGCGGAGGTGGCGACCTTTCTGCCGACGGTCTTCCGCTGCCGCTTTCATTTCGCCGAGGTGATGAAGCCCATCGAACTGGTGCAACTGCTCGATCGCATCCGGCTGCGGGGTACGCATGGGATCGTCTTGAAGGCCCCCGATATTCCGGAAATCGCTGCCGCGGTCGAGCGCGCGACCAAGGCCGGCATCACGGTCGTTACCCTGGTGACGGACCTGCCGAATTCGTCACGCGTGGCTTACGCAGGTGCCGACAATCGTGCGGCAGGCGAAACGGCCGCCTATCTCATCGGCAGCAGTTTTGACGGCGCTGACGCACGGGTTCTCGTCACGCTGTCGAGCGGCCGCTTTCGCGGTGAGGAGGAGCGTGAGATCGGCTTTCGCCGCGTGTTGCGCGAGCGCTATCCGCAGATCGGTGTTACCGAGATCAGCGAGGGCCACGGCACCGATGCCGCAACGGGAACACTTGCTGCACGAGCCATCGCGGCGGATACGGGGATCAACGCGGTCTATTCCGTCGGCGGCGGAAACAGGGCCGTGCTGGCTGCTTTCGAGGCAGCCGGAAGGCCGATCCGCATTTTTGTGGCGCATGATCTCGATGCTGACAACCGCGCGCTGCTCGCCGCGGGCAAGATCGGCTTCGTGCTGCATCATGACCTGCAAACGGATGCCAGATCGGCGTTTCGAGCCATCATGAGCGGTCAGGTGCAGGGGCGCAGCGCGCCGGCGATGTTGTCGGCGGTGGAGATCATAACCTCCTACAACATGCCGGCTGCGAACTGACGTTCCGTTTGTCAGGAAACCGGCTTGGGAATGCGTCGGTCGACGAGGGCCGCGTAAAGTGCCGCCAACAATGCGAGCGATGCCGACACCAGCATCATGACGAACAAGGCATGGATTGCCCCTGATTGCGCCAGAAACAGGCCGGCGATAGAGCCTATGAGAGCCCCGCCCGCAAGCCTCATGGCGGCGGACAGCCCCGCGGCGGTGCCGGCGAGGTCAGGGCGCACGGATAGCACACCGGTGTTGCCGGCTGGCATGGTCAACCCGTTACCTATGCCGATGAAGATGCAGGGTCCAAAGAACGCAAGAACGTGGGTGGCGCCTGACATTGCGAGGATCAGACCAACCAGCAGCCCAAGGCATGTGAAGAGACGCGCGACGATGAGGACGGTGCCGAGCGCCGTTCGTGAGGCGTAGCGGCCGGCCAGATAGCTACCCAGGATGAAGCCCGCCGGGACCATTCCCATGTAGAAACCAAGTGTTGCGCTTGATCCACCGAGCGATTGACCGAATGCCAAAGGTGCTCCTCCGAGGAAGATATAAAGCGTTCCCATGGAACAGGCCATGCACAGGGTATAGGCCCAAAATCGTGCCGAGCTCAGCAGTTGCGCATAGGAGGCGAGATAGTTCGCGTTTGGCCTCGATGCGCGTGTGGAGGTTTCTCTTAGCTCGCACATGGACAGAATGAGGACGGCCGCACCAAGGATCGTAAGGACAGCGAAGATCGCGCGCCATCCGAACAGCTCGTCCAACAACCCGCCAAACATCGGACCGACCATGGGTGCAATCGCCCATCCCATGGAGACATAACCAATCCTGCTTGCCGCTCCGCGTTCGCCAGATGTTTCCTTGACAACGACGAGGGCGACGGAAAAGCAGGCGCCGATCGAGGCCTGCATTGCGCGAAAAACGAGGAAGGTGCCGATATTGGTGGCAAGAGCGCAGCCGATCGATGCGACGATGAAAATGGAGACGGCGGTCAATGCGACGGGTCTGCGCCCATACCGATCCGACATCGCCCCGGCGACGATCTCGATCAGGGCCGTGACGATCGTATAGCCGGCAACCGAAAGGTTGACGAGAGCGTAATCGGCGTGGAACGTTGCGGCAATCCTGGGCAGCGACGGCAGGATCACGTTCACCGGCAGTACCGAGAGCGCCGACAGCAAGATGAGGGTTGTCAGTCGGGGTGGGCGAGCGGTCGGAGTGCTGGCCGCTTTCCCCGTCGTTTGGACGCGCGAAGCCTCAATGGGATTGTTGTCCGTCATGGTTTTGACCGTTTTGTCAGTGTGATGCCGAGGGAAGTCTGACGAGGAGCGGCCCGAATTCCGGGCATAAAAAAGGCCCCGTCAGGAGCCTGCTTACCGCGCATGGGTGCTTTCGCCGGATGGCTATACCATCCTGCCCATGCGCCCTATCACCACTGCGAGAACCATTGCGATCTTCATGATGTAAAAGCTAGACAGGAATTTGCACGTCGTCAATGCGGGACCGGAGGAAACGCGGTGCCGTTGGGCGCCGCGATCATGGATCGGAGCAATGCTGCCCTAAGAAGAACGCGCATTCGTCTGTTCCGGGATCGTCGTTCCGGGCTCTCTTGATATGTAGCGGCGCGCAATCATCCAGCATCCGAGCGCCCAGGTGGCGCCGGCGCACCAGCCGCCGAGGACATCGGTCGGGAAATGCACGCCGAGAAAGACCCGGCTTGTGCCGATCATCGCCGTCAGAAGAATGGCGACCACAATCATGAAGATCCGGGTCGACCTGTAGGCCTGTGTGCGGGAGAGAAGTGCGCCGAGCGTCAGATAGGTCACGGCCGACACCATCGCATGACCGCTTGGAAAACTCAGGTCATGAACCTCAACCAGATGCGGAACGATGTCCGGTCTCGGCCTTGCGACACCTAGCTTCAGCACCGTGCTCAACAGCCAGCCGCCCAGCACCGAGGCGAGGATGAAGATGGCGATCGAACGGCGGCGATCAAGCAGCAGGTAGATTGTCACCAGAGCCGTCAATAGCGTGAGGACCGTCGTGCCGCCAAGGCTGGTGATATCGCTGAAGGCATGGATGAGCCATGCAGGCCCCACCGGGCGCGCCAGATCGCCAGGCTCACGAAACGCCAGCAATATGGCTTCGTCAAACCGCCTCGTCGATCCCTGGAGGACTTCGCCGGTCAACCGCAGAAACAGAAAGAGCCCGCCGGAAAAAGCCGCGAACATCATGAGCACCAGGGGTTCGAAACGGTTCAGCCATCCAAGTATCCCCGGCTTGCGGGGCCGCTGATCGTTCATGCGCGATTGCCTGCCTGGATTGTTACCATTCGTCTCATCCTGTTGCAGCCGAGATGTATCATCGGCCAAAGCGGCACGGCAACGGCAAATGTGCGGCCCGTGAAGCCATACAGTTTTCCGAGAAAGACCGACGATATTCACTTTTGGGCTCGAGCAGGCAATCGCCGTATTACAGCCATTCGAGATATATTCGAATAATATTCTACATTATGGCGACAATTTTGGCATCGAACGGAATGTTCATCCGATCCGCGATCTCATATAATCTACTAAATAGATAGACTATTAAATGCGGCGCCCACGCTGAAGCCAGTCCCCGAATGGTCGGGCGGAAGCGGGCACAACTGAACGGATGATCACAATGGTGAAGCAGGTGATTGAGTACGCCGGCGTGCCTGTCGGTATCGTCATACCGGATAAGGATCGTTTAAAGTTCATCGCGGTGAAGTTCCATGTCCATGATCTGGACGGACAATATTTTACCTCGTCGGCCGAGGTGCAGCGAGCCATCCACACGATGATATCCGCATCCCGCGGCAGTGTTTCACGCGTCGCCTGACGAAGGGGAAAAGCTATGAGCAGACTCCGGCATTTTTTCCGGCTCTCGGCATTGCGTGACGATCTGGAAACGAGGCTTCTTGTTCGCGAGTATCGTTCCCTACTGGTGGACGACCACTTCGATGACGATACGGAGAAAGAACTGCGATCGACCTTTCTCGAGGTCTCCGATGAAATCTCGTCGCATCGCTATCGGCATCGCCACCGATAAAATATGCCGGAGCGAGTGCCTGGGAATAGGCTTTTCCAGTTTCGTGGCGGGTTCTGGCTCTATCCTCTATCTCCCGTGCTGGTAGGCCTGTCTCGATAAACAATCAGCACCCACCGGATAATTCCGTGCGCTCGGATCGGCAGATTTCGTTCCGCTGACCTGAACCATTTTTCCTGGCGGGCCAACCGCCTGCTTGCCTTCGTCCGCTCCTGAACTAATTCTTCATCCTCTGTAAGACGCTGCATCGTGGAGGCGATGCTCGGAGGACGATCGTGTCGGAAAATGAATGGTTTGTTCGGATAGCGTTCATGTAGAATGCAATATTACCCATCCATGCCACCAACACCACAGTGAGGAGCGAAGGATGTTTAGACGTTTTGCACGAGTTTCTTTCATTGCCTTGGCCGGCCTGGCCGCAACGCAATTGATGCCATCGGCCGCCATGGCGCAGTTTTCTGGCGATGACGACGGATACAGGCAGCCGCCAAGGTGGGATCGCCGGCAAGATCAGGACTGGGATGGCCCGCGAAGAGACCGCGATCGCGACCGTGATCGTGGTGGCTGCAGCCGGCGCGACCTCATGGATGCCGCCCGCCAGGAAGGCTTCCGACGCATCGATTCGGTCGAAAACAACGGACGACGCATTGTTGTCCGTGGCTGGAACGACGGCGGTCCCGACCGCATGGTCTTTGCCAATCGACGTGGCTGCCCGGCCCTCAATTAAGGCTCACGCATCATCCGCCGTGACCAATGTAGCCGGCGGCCCGAAGCATATCATCAAGGCACGGTTTCGATCGTGCCTTGACGACGTTGAACTGATCGACTTCTCCGGCATTGCGGACTATCCGAGTGCATCTGCCATCCTGATGAGGTCGGCGACGGAGCCAGCCTGCATCTTGCGCATCGCCTGGCCGCGATGAACCTTCACGGTGATTTCGCTGAGGCCGAGTTCCGCTGCGATCTGCTTGTTGAGGCGTCCACGGGCGACAAGCGCCATCACCTCACGCTCGCGCGTCGTGAGCGTCGCAAAGCGCTCCCGAAGATCAGCAGCGGTAGCGTCCTGGTGAAGCCGGACACGATCTTTTTCCAAAGCTTGCCGAATGGCGTCGAGAAGATCCTGCTCCCGAAAGGGTTTCAGCAGAAACTCCACCGCGCCGGCCTTCATCGCCCTGACCGACATCGGCACATCGCCGTGGCCGGTCAGGAATATGATGGGCAGGGGATTGCTGCTCCTTGCCAATTCATCCTGGAAATCAAGGCCGCTTGCATCCGGCATCCTGACGTCGAGGACAAGGCAGGAAGGAC
Organism: Martinezella rhizogenes; assembly: GCF_000799715.1. GTDB lineage: Bacteria > Pseudomonadota > Alphaproteobacteria > Rhizobiales > Rhizobiaceae > Rhizobium > Rhizobium rhizogenes_C. The sequence continues at coordinate 1,167,416 of NZ_JUHG01000013.1, read as the reverse complement.
CGTTGGATCGTCGGTGGGCCAGGAAATCCCGTGGCGATGCGAAGCTGCCGACGTCATAGCCGACCGAGCGCAGGAGGCTGTCCAGCCCGTCCCGGACAGAGGGATCGTCATCGATGACATAAACACTCGGCTTCTGCTCCGGCATCATCATCCTCTCACTCCGGTATTCGATGGCAGCATGAAGCCGAACACCGCGCCATGCGGGAAGTTGGGCGCGGTATAGACCTTGCCACCATGTGCCTCGACGATCGACCGGCTGATCGCCAGCCCCATCCCCATTCCCGTCGGTTTGGTCGTGAAGAAGGCTTCGAACATCCTGTCGGAAGCGGCCGTTGGGACGCCCGTGCCGGTGTCGCGCACACTGACCGTTATCTTCCTGTCGCCGGTCGCGGCGCTGACCAGCAGCTCGCGCTTCTCCGCGTCTGTGCCCGCCATCGCCTCGATGGCATTGATGACGAAATTTAGGATCACCTGCTGGAGCTGAACCCGGTCGCCCGTCACGGATGGTAGATCGTTGGCGAGTTCGGTGCGCAGTAGGATATGGTTTTCGCGGATCTCGCCACGCACGAGCGCCAGCGCCTCCGCGATGGTCTCGGCCATGTCGATACTGTCGCGCGATGGAGATGTTCGCGCAACGAGGCTGCGGACGCGACCGATCACCTCGCCGGCGCGGCCGGCATCCATGACGATCCTGTCGAGCGCGCGCCGTGCCTCCTCCTGGTTCGGAGGCGCTGCCGACAACCAACGCAGCGCCGCGTTGCCATTGGCCACGATCGCGGTGATCGGCTGGCTGACCTCATGGGCGATGGAGGTGCTGAGTTCGCCCATGGTCATGATGCGCGACATCCGCGCGAGCTCGGATTGCGCCTGTCTTGCTTTTGCCTCGGTCGCCTCGATCCTGATCGCCAGATAGGTGGTCGCGCCGATGGCAAGCAGGCTTATGGCCCCGTTCACCGTTCCGGATTGGGAATCTCCATGCCGTGTCAGACAATAGCTGACTATGGTGAGGACCGTACAGGTGAGCCCCACGACCATGACGGCCCCGGGCCGGCCGGAGCGCACGGAGATGAGGATCACCGAGACATAGAGCACCGCGAAGGCGATCTCCAGATTGGTCACCGTGTCGGCAACGAAGATCAGCGCGGCGAGCAGCGCAATACCCAGCCACATCAAGGGCGCCTCGACCAGATATCGCAGGACCTCGCGCCTCATATTGCTTTGCCCTTCCCACACGAATCCGCCGCCGCACATGCGCTGGCAGGGTGCACGATTGGAGGCTTATCGGCAATGCCGACCATTGCGGCGGGCCAATGGTCGGCCATGACCAAGCGTGGTCCTTAACTCGGGTTTTCGAGTGTGAACAGATCGGCATTCTCGTCATAAGCGAAGTATTCGGCATAACGAGCCCAGTTCGTCACGGCTTTCAGCGTGGTATCGGCATAATCCTCCGACATGTAGTCCTCGAGTTCGTCGCGAAAACGCCGGGCCGGCGCGCGATGCGTCGGCCGCTCGTCGAGGACGCGGCGGATATGGGCGGCAAGCGGCACATAGGTGGCGAGATGCTGCTCGAACAGGCGCTTGCGTTCATCGACATCGCTGTCGAAGAAGCGCAGGCCCGGTGCCGTCAGCCGGATATCCCCGGCTTCCAGATCGACAAAGCGCAGCAGTTGCAGTGTTTCCGCGACCGGGAAAAGATCGTCGATGCCGAGATGCAGATGCGCGGCAAGCGGCGGCAGGTCCGCCTGTCCCCGGTAAGGTTCGGCCGCAACCGTTTCGATCAGGCCGGACATCAGGTTGGTCGATACCCGTGGCAGGGCCATGGCGATCCCCGTGCCTGGGAAGAGCCCGTCGCGTGTCGTAGTGCCGGTTTTGGCGGTCATCCTTGCGTAGATATCCTCGACCAGCATCCGGAAAGTGGGGTCGAGACGGTTGCGCGGCTGCGGTAGGTCGACGCGAATTTCGGCGATGACGCGGCCGGGGTTCGACCCGAAGATCAGGATGCGGTCGCACATCAGCACGGCCTCTTCGATGTTGTGGGTCACCATCAGGATGGATTCGATCGGCATCCGGCCTTCGCACCACAGATCAAGAAGATCGGTGCGCAGCGTCTCCGCCGTCAGCACGTCGAGCGCCGAGAAAGGCTCGTCCATCAACAGCACCTTCGGGCGAACGACGAGGGCGCGTGCAAGGCCAACGCGCTGGCGCATGCCACCCGACAGTTCCTTGGGATAGGCGCTTTCGAAGCCATCGAGACCGATAAGGTCGATGGCGGCAAGCGCCCGCTTGCGCCGCTCGGCCGGTGCGATGCCCTGGGCTTCGAGGCCCAATTCGACGTTCTGAAGGACGGAGAGCCAGGGGAAGAGCGCGAAGCTCTGAAAGACAACGGAGACGCCCGAATTGGGACCGGTCACCCGTTTGCCTTCGAAGGTGACTTCGCCCTTGCTTGGCCGGATCAGGCCGGCGATTGCCCGCAGCAACGTCGACTTGCCGGAGCCGGATCGTCCAAGCAGTCCGACGATCTCGGCGGAACGAAGCTCCAGATCGACATTGTCCAGCACGACCAGCGAACCGGATGCGCCCTTGTCGTAGATCTGGCAGACCTGCTTGGCCGATACCAGCGGGGCGTTTTCGGCAATTCCTGCCTTCTTCGTGAGTATGGTGTTTTCCATGATGGTTACTCCGACTGGAATGGTTAGTTGAGACGCAGGCGGCGTTCGGCGAACACGTAGAGCGGTCGCCACAAGGTTCGGTTCAAAAGGGTGACGAAGAGCGACATGACCGCGATGCCGAGGATGACGCGCGGGTAGTCGCCGGCCTCCGTGGCCTTGGCGATGTAGGAGCCGAGGCCGAAGGCTTCGAGCTTGGTGTGGCCCCAGCTCACCACTTCTGCGACGATGCTGGCATTCCATGAGCCGCCCGATGCAGTGAGCGCTCCGGTGACGTAGTAGGGAAAGATCCCCGGCAGGATGGCACGGCGCCACCAGGTCCATGACCGGAGCTGGTAGACGGAGCAGGCTTCCTTCAAATCCGTCGGAAAGGCGCTGGCACCGGCGATCACGTTGAAGAGAATGTACCATTGCGTACCGAGCACCATTAGTGGCGACAACCAGATGTTCGGGCTCGCTCCGGTGGCGACGATGGCAATGACCGCGAAGGGAAACAACACATTGGCGGGGAAGGCCGCGAGGAACTGCGCCACCGGCTGAACACGCTCGGCAACGGCCGGCCTAAGCCCGATCCAGACGCCGATCGGCACCCAGATCACGGACGCTACAGCAATCAGCACGAGCACGCGCAGCAATGTGACTAGACCACCCTGGAAAGCTTCCCATGCGTCGCTCCATGTGAGCGTCTCGCTCACGAAGGCAAACGCGGTCCAGATACCCCAGATGCCGACACCCGCAATCAAGGCGAACCAGGCATAATCGAGCAACCGTGTCGCCGTGGCATTGCCACGCCCGGCGACCGGCGCCTTGAGGGAAATGGCTGGCAACCGAACGAGCATCAGCCTGCCCCATGCCCCGGCGAGCGGTCCCAACAGGAATTTCAGCAAGCGCGTGCGCTGGATCAGCGAATAGACCCATGAGCGGGGCTTCTCCTGACCGGCCGTCTGTTCGAAACGAAACTTGTCTGCCCAGGCGACGATCGGTCGGAACAGGAGCTGGTCGTAGAGGACGATGACGACGCCCATGGCGAGGACTGCCCAGCTCACCGCTGCAAAATCCTGCTTGTCGATGGCAACCGCAAGCCAGGAGCCGAGGCCCGGTAGCTGCACCGTGGTATTGCCGACGGTGATCGCTTCGGAGGCGACGACGAAGAACCAGCCGCCGGACATCGACATCATCGTGTTCCAGATCAGCCCGGGCGCCGAAAAAGGCGCTTCCAGCCGCCAGAACCGCTGCCAGGCGGAGAGACCGAAGCCACGGCTCACTTCGTCGAGATCGCGGGGCACTGTTCGCAATGACTGATAGAAGGAAAAGGCCATGTTCCAGGCCTGACTGGTGAATATCGCGAAGACCGACGCACATTCGGCGCCAAGCTGGCTTCCCGGGAAAATCCCCATGAAGAAGGTGACGGTAAAGGTGAGAAAGCCGAGCACCGGCACGGATTGCAGGATATCGAGGGCCGGAATGATGATCATCTCCGCCCGCCGGCTTTTGGCGGCCAGCGTTGCGAAGACGAAGGTGAAGATGAGCGAGGCCCCGATTGCCGCGAACATCCGCAGCGTCGTGCGCAAGGCGTATTCCGGCAGCCGCGCGGGGTCGAGCGAGATTGGAGCGTTTGCCAACCCGTCCAGCGGCGCCCGCATTTCGGCGGCCCCATGCAGAGCGAGTACAGCGAGTGCCGCGACGAAGGCGAAGGCGGCGAGATCGTAGCCATTCGGCAGGATGCGGGTCCGTGCCAGTTCAGCAACGGCGCTGTGCCCCCGGCGATCATTGGAAAGAAAGACCATGTGATAACCTCATGGAAGAATTGGAGAGTGCCGGCGACAGGCCCGCGTGACGTGATGGCGGGCGCTGCGGGCGCTACGCCGCCCGATGATTATCCCTGCGACGACTGCCGTCCTCGTCGAGGGGCGCCTGGGCCTGCATGGTCCAGCGGCACTCCAGCTTTCCGCTCACGGGGTTGGTGTGCCAGACGGCAACAAGGACCGGGCGCGGCTGTCCGGAATTGACGGGCAGCAGCCGGGGCGTTGGAAATTTGGATGCGGACGTGCGTCCGCGAAAAAGAACGATGTTGTTCATGGTTCACCTCCTCGGTCCGCCGATGGCGGGTCCGGGCGGCGAACCGGACAGGCTAGGCCCGACCGACGCTCGCCCGGCCGATTGCGCCGGTGGCAGTCCAGGTTGTTGCGATGACCATCCGGCCACGGCCTGATACCGCAACCGGACAGCGACTAGGGTAGCTGTCCATTGGCTTCTTGATCTGTTGTTTCGGTAACCCCGCGCACTGTGTCGTGGGGCATGGCCGTGATGTCATGGAGGGGATGAACGGTCAATCAGGCGTTGGTGCACCGCGATTATACCTTGGTATAGGCGGATGATGTTTGCCCCGGTGATCAGGCCAATCGGGGGGCAAGAGCCGCCGCAGCGATCAGGCGACTAGCCGGAGATCAAGAGCTGCCGGGCAGTCGATGTCAGCCTCTTGCCGCCCTCGGGTGTCACCACGACTGTTTCGCTAAAGCCAAGGCCGCAGGCGCTGGCATAGACATGGAAGACCATTCCCTGTTCCAGCGGCCAGTTCTCTGTTGGCAGGAATACGCGGGAAAAGTCGCTGGTGCGCGGGGTGCGCGTATAGAGGCCAAGCGTATAGGCCGTGACGTTGTTATAGATGGGCCGCCAGCCCTCCGCGACGAGGCTATTGCGGACGATGGCGTCCACATCCCGCGCGATGGCGCCGGGCTTCATGGCCGCAATCTGTTCGTCCTGCAACGTGACGATGCGGGACGCTGCATCGCGGAGCCGGGAAGCGGGCTCGCCGATGACGATCGGCCGCATCAGACGCGCGCCGTAGCCGCCGATGCGCGGGATCAGCTCGACGTGCAGTATGTCTCCTTCGCTCAACAGTTCATTCTTGAGCGCGCCATGGAGGAACTCGTGACTGCCGCTCGCCTTGACGATCGGTCCGGTCTCGCCCGTATCGGCGCCCTCCCGCAGGAAGGTCGGCGCTGCGATGGCTGCCGCATCGCGGCTCGACATGCCCGGGCGGATTGTCTCTGTTATGGCCCGCATGGCCTTGTCGGCGATGGCTGCCGCATCCGCCAGAACCGCGATTTCACGCGGCGATTTTATCCAGCGCAAGCTGTCGCTGATACCGGGAAGGGCGATGAATTCCGCCCGCGGCAGGCATGCCTTGAGCCGGGCGGCTGTATGGGCGCTGAAGCTATAGGCATTGATATCAGCGCCGATGCGGGCGTCAGTGAAGCCGTGGGAGCAGATGCTGTCCGCCACGGCCTGATGGGGATCGTCGATATCGGCAAAGCCGATGACATCGGCGATCCAGGTCTTTTCCCGGCAGGGCGCTTCGTCGAGTTCGCGCAGGACAAACCACGGCGCCCCGTGCCTCGGCAGCAGGGCGGCGCGGTACATGGTTTCGGAAACGGTGTAGCCCGTCAGCCATGCTAAGAGCTCGCCGCTGTCGATCAGAAGGAGATCGACGGCGGCTGCGTCCATGGCGGCATGTGCCTTCGCAATCCGCCAGTCATATTCGTCACGAGGGAACATGCGGCCTCAGGCGATCTCGCAGATGTCGAGAATGGTGAGCATGTAGACGCGGATCATGTCGAGATAGTCGACAATATCGACGCGCTCGTCCGGCATGGTGTTGTAACGCCCGCCCGGGCCGCAGACGATGCCCTCCATGCCAAGCTCGTGATAGAGATGCCCGGCATCCGTTCCGTAAAAGCGGGTCGGCGTGATCGCACCGGTCGGCTGCTTCTCGCCGCGCACGGCCTCGTAGGCTGCATTGATCGATGTGACGATGCGCGAGGTCGGTGATACCTCGAAAGGCGGCATCAGCGGGCGGCCCTCGATCATCTCGGGGACCAGCTTGGCCTTCAGCCCCGGAAAACGGTTTTCGAGTTCGACGAGTTCGCCGGCGAGATCGGCGAGGACGCCTTCCTGCGTCTGGCCAGGCGCGTAGCGGGCCGAGCCCCGGATGCGGACGAAGTCGGAGACCTGCGGCGGCCGCCATTCCTCAAGGTCGCGTCCAAGCGCGCCATGGACGACGCCGACATGGCCGCGATTGATGGAGCGATGCACTTCACTCTTCGCGCCGCTGAATGTCATGGCATTGATGCGCGGGATGATGTCGCAGGCGGCGGCGATGGCATCGACGGATTGTTCGCGCTTGGAGAGGTGGCGGGTGTCGCCGGTAAGCTCGATGACGAAGCTCAGTGCTGCGGCATGCATCGTCACGGCGGCAAGGTCGCTCGGCTCGCTATTGATGAAATAGTCAGCCTTGACGCCGCTGCGGATCGCCGCGAGCGTGCCGACGCCGCCCTGCAGTTCGCCGACCACATAGGTCAGGATGACATCGCCCTTGAGCTTGACGCCGGCATTGAGCAGCGTCTTGACGGCGCAGAAATAGGCCGCATCGCCCGCCTTCATGTTGGAAACGCCGATGCCGTAGATGAACTTGTCATCGACGAGGCCGCCCCAAGGGTCGACGGTCCAGCCTTCGGTGACCGGATTGGTGTCGAGATGGCCGTTGAACAGCAGGCTCTTGCCGCCGCCGGATCCCTTCAGGCGCCCGATGGCATTGAAGCGCTGACCGTCCTCGAAAGGCAGCAGTTCGGACTGGAGGCCGATCGCCGCCATCTCGCGGGCCATGATGCGGGCAAGTTCGCGCTCGCCGTCGGTCTGGGAATGGCTCTTCTGGCGTACCATGTTCGACAGGAAGTCGAGGCAGCTCTTCTCGTCGATTGTGCCGACGAGCGATTTCGGGTCCATTGTATGCTCCTTGCTCTGCAATTCTAGAAGGATGTGCTTGCGAGCGCCGGAACCGCCGCGATCAGCTGGCGGGTATAGTCGGCGCGGTCAGGGCTGGCGATTTCGTCTGATGGTACGACCTCGACAAGGTCGCCGCGGTACATCACGGCGATGCGATGGGCGATCTGGCGGACGAGGTTGAGGTCGTGGGTGATGAAGAGAAAGGCCGTACCGTGCTTGCGATGCAGTTCCAGCAGCAGCTGCACGATCGAGGCCTGCACGGAAACATCCAGTGCCGAGGTGATCTCGTCGCAGATGACGAGCTTCGGTTTCGAAGCGAAAGCCCTTGCGATGGCGACGCGCTGCTTCTCCCCGCCCGAGAGCTGATGCGGATAGCGGTCGGCATGAGTGCGCGGCAGGCGAACCTGTTCCAGAAGATCGCCGATCTGCTGCGACAGGGAACCGCCTTGACCCGCGCCATAGAGCTTCAATGGCCGCGCCAGGATTTCATGGATCTTCTGCCGGGGATTGAGCGAGGCGTCGGGGTGCTGGAAGATCAGCTGGACATCCTTGCGATAGCTCCGGTCCATGTCGGCAAGTCCGGTGATCGTCCGCCCGGCGAAGGTCATCCTTCCTTCGAAAGGGTTGAGCCCGGTCATCGCCTTGGCGAGCGTCGACTTGCCGGAGCCGGATTCCCCGACGATGCCGAGGATTTCGCCTGGCTGCACAGTGAGGCTGATGGCGCGATTGCCGGTGAAGCGCTTGAAGGCGCGGCCCGTCAGCGCCGAGAGAAACGGCTTGCGGCCGTAGTGCACACTGACATTCTCGACCTCCATCAGCGGTTGGGCCTGATAGGACGGGCGCGTCTCGACCAGCCGGTTGGCTGGTCGCGGCACGGCGGCAAGCAGCTCTCTCGTGTAATCCTGGTGCGGTGCTTTGAAGATATCGTCGATGGCGCCTTGCTCGACGATCTCGCCGCGCCGCATGACCGCCACGCGCTTGGCCGTCCGGGACAGCAGCGCCAGATCGTGCGAGATATAGAGCGAGGCGACGCCGGTTTCCGCCTGAAGATCGAGAAACAGGTCGAGGATCTGCCGTGAGGTGATCACATCAAGCGCCGTCGTCGGCTCGTCGAAGATGATGCATTGCGGATTGCAGGCAAAGGCCGTCGCGATGACGACGCGCTGCTTCTCGCCGCCCGATGCCTCATGCGGCATGCGTTGCATCATCTGCGCCGGGCTCTTCAGGCCGACGCGGGCAAGCATCGCTTCGCCTTCGCTCCATGCCTGCCTTTTCGTCAGGCCGCGATGGCGCCTCAACGCCTCCGTCAGCTGGGTGCCGAGCGACAGAGTGGGATTGAGCGAGGTGCCGGGATCCTGGAACACCATGCTGATCTGCTTGCCGCGCATGCGGCCGATTTCGGCCGGCGATTTCGCCGCGAGGTCTTCGCCCTGCAGCCTGATGGCGCCGCCGACTTCGCGGGCATTATCCGGCAGGTAGCGCATGATCGACCAGGCGAGTGACGTTTTTCCGGAACCGGATTCGCCGACAAGACCGAGAATTTCGCCGGCACCGATCTCCAGGTCGATATTCTTCAATGCGTGGCAGACACCATTCACTGTCAGATAGTCGAGCGAATAGTTGCGGATCTGGAGAACACTGTTTTGTACGGGTTCGCTCATCTCATCCTCCCGTGCGTGGATTGAGGGCATCGCGCAGGCCATCGCCGAGCAGGTTGAAGCCGACGGCGACGATCGCGATCGCCAGGCTCGGCCAGATCAGGATGCCGGCGCTGATATGCATGTACTGACGTGCTTCGGAGATCATCAGTCCCCATTCGGTCGCTGGCGGTTGTGCGCCCAACCCGAGGAAGCTCAGCGTCGCGAACAGCATGACCGCGAAAGAAATGCGGATGGTCGTCTCGACGATGATCGGAGCGATGACGTTTGGCAGCATTTCGCGCAGGATGATGTAGGACGAGCTTTCGCCGCGAGCGATGGCGGCACTGACATAGTCCTGCTTGCGGATGGAAAGGGCGACGCTGCGGGTAATGCGTGCCATGCCGGGCGCAAAGGCGACGGCGACAGCCACCAGCGCGTTGACGCTGCCGGAGCCGAGCAGATTGACGATCAGAAGCGCGAAGAGAAGGTTCGGGATCGACATGATGGCATCGATCGTTCGCATGATCATCTCATCGGCGCGACCTCCAAGATAGGCCGACACCGTGCCGATGATTGCGCCGGCAAAGGTTCCGGCCAGCGTGGCGACGACTGCGGTAATCACCGTTGCGCGGGCGCCGATCAGTAGCCGGCTCAGAATATCGCGGCCATATTGATCCGTCCCGAGCAGGAAGGTCATGCTCGGTCCCTTGTAGCGGGCAAGGATCGACATGGCTTCCGGATCGCGGGGGGCGAGCCACGGGCCAAATGCGACGATGATGAACACCAGAATAATGAGGATCAGGCCAGTGGCGCCCTGCGGCGTACGCAACAGCCGCTTGAGAAGATCAACCATATTGGATCCTCTTGTCGAGCCAGGCATAGAGAAGGTCGGCTGCGAAATTGACGATGGAATAGGTGGCCGCCATGAGCAGGACGCCGGCCTGGATGGAGGGCAGGTCGCGCGTCTGGATGGCGACGATCAGCTGCCGCCCGATGCCGGGAATGGCGAAGATTTCTTCGACGACGATGATGCCGCCGAGCAGATAGCCGACATCGAGCGCAACGACGGTGATGGTTGGCAGCAGCGCATTGCGAAGGGCATGGCCGAACAGAACGCGTGAGCCCGAAAGGCCCTTCAGCCGCGCCGCGCGGATGTAGTCGGTATGTAAGACATCGACGAGTTCCGAGCGCACCATGCGCGAGACGTGGGCGATGAGGATGATGGAGATGACGCAGACCGGCAGTGCCAGATGCGCGAGGCCGTCGAGAAAATTCTCGGTGAGCGGCACGTAGCCGGTCGCAGGCAGCCATTTCAGCCAGTCGGAGACGACCAGCACCGCGACCGTCGCCGTCACGAATTCGGGCAGCGAAACGCCCGCATAGGACACGAGGCTGACGAGCATGTCGGTCAGGCGGCCGCGCCGCATCGCGGCGATAACACCGAGCGGAATGGCCAGCACCAGCATCAGGCCGATCGACAGGCAGGCAAGCAGCAGGGACCGCCCCAAGGCTTCGAACATCACGGGACCGATGGGCTGGCCGGTGCGCAGCGAATGGCCGAAATCGCCATGCAGGACGCCACCCAGCCAGTGCAGATACTGCAGCCACACGGGGTCGTTGAGGCCCATCTGTTGGCGCAGGGCGTCCAGCGCCTGGGCGGTGGCGTTTTCCCCCAGCATCATCACGGCGGCATCGGCCGGCAGGACCTGGGTAATGGCGAAGACGACGAGCGACACGACGAAAAGCGTGTAGACGATCATCAATAGTCGCTTGATCAGATAGTGCGGTGACAAGGGCTTGTTCTCTGGCGTTGCTGTGACCGGCTGTGGATTGTACGGCCGGCCTTTGAGCTGCGTTGCGCGGCGGAAAACGACGCGCAACGCCTATATCGGCTTCGAGCTTAAGCGAGATCAGCTCCGCTTCGGCGCCTTATCGGTCAGGGCGGTGTAATCGAGGCGGAAGACGGATGCGCGCGGATGGACCTCGAAGCCCGAGACCCAGTCACGCTTGGCGGCCAGGACGTCGAAGAAGACAGGAATGATTGAGGGCACTTCCTCGTTCATCAGCTTCTGTGCTTCCGCATAGAGCGCCTTGCGCTTGGCCTCGTCGGTGATCCCGCGCGCTTCGTTGACGACCTTGTCGAAGGCCGCGTTGTTCCAGCGGGTCTCGTTCCAGGCCGCGTCGGAGGTGTAGAGAAGCTTGAAGATGGCGTCGGCCGTCGGCTGCATGTTGTAGAAGCCGACATAGAAGCTGCCCTTCTTCCAGACCTGATCCAGATAGGTGGCATGCGGCATGGTCTGGACGTTGATCCTGATGCCGGCTTCCTTGGCCATCTCGCGCAGCGCCACGGCAAGCTGTGTCCGCTGGCTCGGCTTGTCCGAGGCGATCAAGGTGGCTTCGAAGCCGTCGGGATAGCCCGCTTCGGTGAGCAGCTTCTTTGCTTCCTCGATATTGGCCTGGCGCAGCGGCAGGTCCGTATAGAAGTGGTAGGAAGAGTTCAGCGGCGTGTCGTTGCCCGGCGTTCCAAAGCCTTCGGTGACGAAATCGACCATGGCCTGCCGGTCGACGGTCAGCGCCAGGGCGCGCCGGACGCGGGGATCGTTGAATGGCTTGGTGTCGCAGCCGAAGTTGATGTTGCAGAACTGGCCCGACGGGATGCGCAATGCGTTGACGCCCCGGGCGTCCTTCATGCGCAGATATTCGGTGGGCTGGACGGTGGAGATGACATCGATGTCGCCGGCCAGAAGTGCCGAGGTTTGCGCCGATGTATCCGGGAAGACCTGAATTTCCACGCGGTCGAGATACGGGCGCTTCGGATCGTAATAGTCCGGATTGCGTTCGACGACGATCAGGCGGTCGGGTTCATAGGACACGAGCTTGAAGGGGCCGGTGCCATTCGCCGTTGTCGACAGCTTCTTGAAATCGCCGGTGGCGATTGCAGCGGGGATGATGCGGGCCACCGTATAGGCCATGGCGACCGGGAAGTCGGCATAGGGACCGGAGAGCTTGAAGACGGCGGTCAGGGGATCGGCGGCCGTGACCTCGGCGATCGGGCCGACATTGTTGCGCGCCGGCGAAGCGTTGCTGGGATTGAGGATCGCCTTGAAGGTCTCGACGACGTCGGTGGCGGTGAAGGGCGAGCCGTCATGAAATTTCACGCCGGCGCGAAGCTTGAATGTCCATTCGGTGAGCGCGTCGTTGGCGCTCCAGGATTCGGCAAGGTCCGGCTCGATGGTCATGTCGACCTTCAGCCGCGTCAGATTGCTGTAGAGGAGTTCGGTGACCATGTATTCGGGATTGACGCGGGTCAGAAGCGGATGGATTACGCTCGCCGCCTGGTCGACGGAGATCCGCAATATCCCGCCCTTTGCCGGTGTGGCGGTCTGGGCAAGGCCGAAGGATGGCGCTGTCAGGAGCGCTGCCGTTCCGGCCAGAAAATGACGTCGGTTCAACTTCAGCATCTGGTGTTCCCTTTATTTTGACGCGGAATAGTCTGGAATGAGATCGGCGGAAAAATCATGCGCGAGATAGGCGAGAATGCTCTTCGCCAGGGCGATGATATCCGTCGTTGTCGTGTGTTCTTCCGGGCTGTGGATGCAGCTTTCGGGGCGCCCGAGCCCGCCAAGCAATATCTCCTGCATCACGCCGGTCCGCTGGACGTAACCGAAGTCCGAGCAGCTGGCGGCGCCCCATTTGCTAAAGTCGGAGGGCTCGTAGCCGAAGCCGAGGCTCAATGCCTTCTGCCAGCGCGGCCAATGGGGGCCATCGGGGTCTGCCGTCGGGATCAGGTGGCCGACGAGGTCGATGTCGAAGCCAAGGCCCGGCGTTTGCGCCACGCAGGCGCGCACCAGATCCTCGAGTGTGGCGCGCGCGGCGGCATAACTTTCCTCCGGAGCGTAACGGCGGCTGACGAGGATCTTGATCTCGGCCGCGACTTGCCCGCCCGAGGTGCCGCCATTGATGGCGGATATGGACAGCTGCGGCCGTAGCGGACCGTTCGCATGCGGCGGTGGCGGCAGCTTGGATTTGAAAGCGGCGATCTTCGGCTTCAGCGCCTGCAATGCATTGAGGAGCGGAAGGGCGCCCTCGATGGCGTTGACGCCCGAGCCGGCGCGGTTGCCTTCGCCGGCATGAACGGCGTGCCCCCTGATGGTGATCTGGAGGTTAAAGACACCGAAGCAGCCGGCCCAGATGCGCGGCGCGGCGGAACCGTTGAAATTGACGATATGCCCCTTGAGCATGCCCTGTTCGGCAAGATAGCGGATGCCGGGATAAAGCCCGCCTTCTTCATCCGTGCACAGCAGCAGCATGGGATCATAGGCAAGCTCGACACCATGTTCCTCGGCTGCGCGCAGCGCAAGCAATGTCGCGGCAACCGTTCCCTTCATGTCGGCGGCACCCAGCCCGAAAAGCTGGTTTCCTTCCCGTGTGAGGCTCAACGGGTCGCGCTGCCAGCCGGGAGACACGGGAACGGTATCGACATGATAATAGAGGCCGCAGACCGGTTTATCCGCCGGACGCTCAGCGATGAGATTGACGCGCTCTCCCGAAGCCGGGCCGTTGGCGACACGCCACAGTGCGTCCGGCACCGCCACGCGCCTGGTGTGAAATCCCAGGGGGGCCAGCAGTTCTTCCATCAGATCCGCGAAGGCGGGATAGCCCATGCCGGGCGGAAAGGAGGTGTCGACGGCAATCATCCGCGCCAGATCCTCGACCGCCTTTTCGACATCGCGTTCGATTGCCGCCAAGGCGTTTGCAAATGATATCGACTGGGGTGATAAGGCTTGATTGCTCACGTTGAGTTCCGAAAAAGATGCGCGGAATGGAGGTTTGCTCTGCTCTCGTATTCATATAAACTATATAGTAATGATGCTTCCTCGCCTTCCGCGAGTCAACTCCAAATAAGAGGCAATTAATTGCGCGAAATGCCCAATTTTTTAGCGGACACGTCACGAGCGTCGGAGTTTTCGCTACCGCTTTATGAGGTGGTCAAGCGACAGATCACCGAAGCGATCATGATGGGCAAATGGCCGGCGGGGACCATCCTACCGAGCGAGATCGCGCTGTCGCAGATGTTCGGAGTGGCGGTCGGCACCATCCGGCGGGCTTTGGCGGATCTGACCAATGAGGGATTGCTGAGCCGCCGGCGCAAGACGGGAACGGTCGTGACGGGACGTACGCCGCAACATAGCCTGCGGTTTTTCTTTCAGTATTTCCGTCTTCATGGCCTCGACGGCTCGCTGCAGAATTCCACTTCGGAAATCCTGTCCCTTGAGAAGCGGCTGGCCAACCAGGATGAGAGCGCCAGCCTGCAACTGGAAAGTCCGACGGAGGTGATCACCTTTCATCGCCTGCGCAGCGTCGCAGGCGTGCCGGTCATGCATGAGGTCATCACGCTTCCGGCGCATCTGCTGCCGGCTTTCCCCGAGAAGAAAGAGGATATTCCCGCGCTGCTCTATCTGTTCCTCCTCGATCGCTATGGCATCCGCATTTCCGCGGTTCGTGAGCAGATCGCGGCAACACTTGCGACGGAAGACGATGCCCGGCTGCTGAGGCTTACTCTGCCGGATGCCGTGCTGACGATTGATGAGGTGTCCTACGATCAGTCCGCCGCACCGGTCCTTGTCGCGCGGCATCGGGCGACGACGAGGAGCCACCGTTATGTGCATGAGGTGCAGTAAGGGCGGACCTGGGAATGCGCGGGAAGAGAGCGACTTACCACAACGAAAATCAAGCGATCTACTTTCGTTTCAGCACCTTGCCCGGGTTCATCATGCCTTGAGGATCAAGGCTGTGTTTGATCGCAAGCATGAGATCATGCTCGACGTCACCACGATATTTGAGGACCGCATCGGCCTTCATGATTCCAAGGCCGTGTTCAGCCGCGACCGAGCCGCCAAATCGATGGGCATGATCACACATGATCTCCTCTATTTCGTCAGATCTCGCCAGAAAGTCTTTGGTCGGAACGGCTTCCGGCGCAATGACCCCGAAGTGGATATTGCCGTCGCCAAGATGACCGAAGGCGATGATCCGGGCATCGCCGACCGCTTTTGCGATCGCGCCCGTGCAGCTATCCAGGAAGTCGGGTATCGCTGAAATCGGAACGGAAATGTCCCCTTGGATGGTCACGCCCTCTTTCATGTCGGCTTCCGCCAATGCTTCTCGAATTGCCCAGAAGCTCCTGCCCTGTTCGATGGAGGCGGCGATAGCGGCGTCGACGATCAGACCGGACGCATAGGCCTCGGACAGAACGGCCTCGATCCGCTCCTGCTGGGAGACCGCTTCGTCGATCGAGGAGAATTCGATGAGCAGTTGCCAGTCATGCAGCCGGTCCAAGGGCATGCGGCAGGCGGGAAAATGCTTGAAGACAAGCTCCAGACCGTTGCGCGGCATGAGTTCGAAGGCGGTTATCTGCCCGCCGGTCCGCTGCTTGGACAGGGCCAGCAGTTCCAGCGCCGCCTGGACAGACGGTACGGCGCAGATGGCGGTGGCGATCGAGACCGGTCTCGGAAATAGCTTCAGTACGGCACCGGTGATGATGCCAAGCGTGCCCTCGCCGCCGATGAAGAGCTGCTTCAGGTCATAGCCCATATTGTCCTTGCGCAGCCCGCGCAATCCGCTCCAGATCCGCCCGTCCGCCAGTACGACTTCCAGGCCGAGAACGAGATCCCTGGTATTGCCGTAACGGATGACGTTGCTGCCGCCGGCATTGGTGGCAAGGTTGCCGCCGATCTGGCAGCTTCCCTCGGAGGCGAGGCGCAGCGGAAAGAAACGCGATGCTTTCGCTGCTTCGGCCTGGATCGCGGCAAGCAGGCATCCCGCGTCGACGGTCATGGTATCGTTGATCGTGTCGACGTTGCGGACCTTGTTCATTCGCGCGAGATTGACGATGATTTCGATGCCCGCGCCAGACGGCACGGAACCGCCGGCTAGTGAGGTATTTCCACCTTGCGGGACGATCTTCAGACCGTATTGCCCGCAGATGGTGACGATCTTGGCGACCTCTTCCGTGTTTGCCGGCTTCAGCAGCAGAGGGGAGTCGCCGCGGATGGATCCTGTCCAGTCGACCGCGTGCGGTTCGATGAGGCCGGGATGCGTGCTCCAGCCGAACGGGCCAACGGCCTGCTTCAGCACCTCGATTGCTTCAGCCAGCTGTTCAGGTCCCAGAGGCTTATGCTCTTTTCCGCTCATCCACATTGGCGTGCTCCCTCTAGTTCAGGCTGATCCAGGGCCTGGTTATCTCTATATGGCCAACGGGACATGCGTCACAGTGCCAGCGACGGACTGAAGCGGATGAGGCTGAGGATCTCGAACAGCATTTGCGCCGCGACATGGGCTGTGTTGGTGGTCGCGTCATATTGTGGGGCGACTTCGACAACATCACCGCCGACGAAATCGATGCCCTTCAATCCATGGAGGATTGCGAGTGCCTCGCGGCTGGTGAGGCCACCGATCTCCGGCGTGCCGGTGCCGGGCGCAAAGGCCGGGTCAAGACTGTCGACATCGAAGGACAGATAGGTTGGGCCGTCGCCAACGATGGCGTGTGCCTTTTCGATTACGGCATCAATCCCCATGCGGGAGATATCCTCGGCATGTATGACAGTCATTCCCGACTCATAGGAGAATTCCCAGAGATATTCCGCCGCCCCGCGTATGCCGATCTGAATGGTTCGGCTGGGATCCAGCACACCGTCAAGAACGGCGTTGCGGAAGGGGCCGCCATGGTGGAACTTGGTGAGATCGTAAGCGCCGCCGGTATCGCAATGGGCGTCGATGTGGATCATGCCGACAGGACGCTCTTTGCCAACTGCCTTCAGGATCGGGTGCGTTATCGAATGGTCGCCGCCGACCGCGAGCGGGATAACGCCGGCGGCAACGATTTGCCCGAAGCGTCGCTCGATATCCTCATGGCTGAGCTCCAGGCGATAACGGCTGCGGAACGGGACATCGCCGATATCGGCGACTTTCGCCTCGAACAGGGGCGCGCACTTCAAGACGTGATTGTATGGCCCGACACGCTCGATGGCGCGCAATGCGCGCGGTCCGAAGCGCGAGCCCGGACGATTGGTGACGCCCAAGTCCATCGGAACGCCGATCAGCGCGATATCGAGATCGCCGAGATCGGGATTTTCGGCGTCGACCTGCCGGTAGGCGGCATCCAGCAGCGTCGGTATGCCGCTGAAGGGAGCCGCACGCGTGCCGCTCGCCGAAAAGATCCTGTCCGCGACGGCGCGGAACTCCGGATCATGGATGTTGCCGCCGTGACCTTCTCCGAACTTTTCACGCAGCTTTTGCAGTGTGTCTTCATCAATTGCCATCGTTCGCCGTCCAATCTCACGCGGAAAAACTTTTGCGCTCCGCTTCGAGCGCTTCGAAATGGTCTGTTATCTGCGCCCCGGTTGCGATCCAGACATCGCCCCTCGATTGCACATGACGCAGGAAATCACGGAGAATGAACCAGCGCATCGGCCGGCCGGAGACCTGCGGGTGCAGAACCAGCGTCGTGACGCCGCCCCAGGCATGGGTCGCCTCGAATTCTTCGATCCAGAGCGGCAGCACGGCATCACGGCCGAAAAGGGCGCGCGGGCTCGTGCGGCTGGACATGCCGAAATTCCAATCGTCGAAGGCGAAGTTGACGGGGATTTCAACCGGCCCATCCATGCCGTCGGACGAGGCGTGGCGATAAGGCAGGATATCGTCGCGGAAGGAACTGGAATAGCGGATGCCGGATTTGGCGAGATAGGCCAGAAGTTCGGGGAAATTCTCTCCGGAGGGCGCGCGGTAGCCGACCGGCCTGACGCCGAGCGCCTGTTGAAGCGCATCGAAACCGCGATCGATCTCCTCGAATGCTTCGTCCAGTTTTTCGCGGTCGGGCATCTTGTGCAGATAGCCGTGATGCCCGATCTCGTGGCTGGCCTTGAGGATAGCCTCACAGATCTCCCGATGCGCGAGCGCTGTCCATCCCGGCGTGAAGAACGTGCCTTTCAGGGAGAGCTCGTCCATCAGTTCAAGGATCTTTCCTATTCCGACACGCCGGTCGTAGCCCCCATGCGAGGTGGTCACCATGCGATCGACATTCGAGGGATTGTTGCCGATCCAGGCCGTCTCGGCATCGACGTCAAAGCCGATGAACAAGGCACTTTTCGCCCCGTTCGGCCAGATCATATTTGGGGAGCTTGGTGCCGGGTTGAGAGGGCGCGGCGTCAGGTCGAAACTCATGTGAATATCCTCAGAAAAAAACGGATCGGTTGTCTGCGTCCCCCGCCAGAAGGTTCTCGATCTTACGGCAATCGTCCAGCTCCTCGAGCTTGGTGAGCGTGCTCCACAGGCGGTTCGCTTGCTCCACACTCAAACTCATCGTCACAAGTTCCGTGAATTTTTCGGCGATATCTGGCCGCGGCATCGGCCTTTCGGCGGAGCCCGTGGCGCGGGGCACCATATGGGTCGCGCGCAGGCCGTCCTTGAATGTCAGCGTGACGAAAGGTTCGTCGAGCGGCTTCATGCCGTCATCGACGATCAGTTGCATGCGCTCCATGATGTCGTGGACCCGCGCATCCGAGCGACGCTCGGCCGAATAGGCTTCGAGACCGGCGGTTCCGAAGACGCAGCGCGCCGCCACGGCATAGGGCAAGCTCATCTGGGTCGGCGCCATCGCACCGCTCTCCTTCGCGCCGCACATTCCCATCAGCATCGGGCTCAGCCGCAATTCAATCGTATCGATCTGCGAGGCAGCCCGCGCCGTTTGTTTTATAAGATCTTCCAACGCGTCGACCGCCGAATGGGCGCCGCGGCAGGAAGCATAGGGCTTCAGCACGGCTCGCTTCACCTTCCAGACTTCGCCCAGCGCCTCGCTTAGCTTTTCGACATCGCAGGTGGATTTGTTGAAAGAGCGGAAGAAGCCGCCCCATACGTCGTCGAAGACCTTCGACGGTCCGGCAAATCCCTCGGCGGCGAGTTGCGCCGCCAGCAGGCCGCCTTCCGCCGCGCGCCCGGCATGGATCTTCTTGGCCTGGGAACCGTCATGGATGAAGGCCCACAGGCCGGAGGAAAAGCTGGTCGCAAGGGTGATGGCGTCGCGGGTGACATGGGCGTCGAGGCCACGAATATTGGCAACGGCCGCCGCCGCCGCCAGCGTGCCGCAGGTGCCTGTCGAGTGCCAACCGAGACTGTTATGGCTGTCGTAGCCGCCCGTCGCCTCGAGGATGCGGCGACCGACATCATACCCGGCGACGACGGCCGCGATCAGCTCCTTGCCGGAGACGGTGCGCGGCATCTCCGCCATGGCTGCCAGCAGGGCGGGCATGACGACTGCCCCCGAATGGTCGCAGCCGCCAGCGTCGTCCAGTTCAAAAGCATGGGCAGAGACACCGTTGATCAGCGCGGCGTCGCGCGCGCCGGTATATGTGTCCGTGCCCCAGATGCGCGCTGTTCCATGCGATCCGACAATGCGTCGCGCGATCCGGAACTCGTTGGAACGGGCTCCGGCCAGCGCTGCGCCGAGCGTATCGGCGATGTGTATTTTCGCCTTGTCGACCACGTCGATCGGCAGCGCTTCAAACCGAAGGTTCGAAACGAAGGACGCAAGCCGGTCGACCGGGGCGTCGTCAAGTGAGCGGGGCATTCCGGTTTTCTCTTTCGTATCTCGGTTCGTCAGACCTTGGCGGCATGCCGCCATTTCGTGGTCGATCGGCAGCCTGCGGCGATTGCCCCGGGCTGCCGATCGCGATCCTTACTTGACGGCTTCGCCATTGATGTAGATGCCATCCAGCATCGTGCCATCGAGGCCATGCTTTGCGAAGATCGTCTTGTACTCGCCGCTGGCCATCAGCGCCTTTAGGGCGGCGGCATAGGCATCGCGTAGTTCGGTATCCTTCTTGGCAAAACCGATACCCTGATAGACGGCGGTGAAGGGCTCGCCGACGACGGTATAGGTGTCCTTTTCGAGGGTCAGCAGATAGGGAAGCGTTTCGGACCCCTGCACCGCGCCATCGACGCGACCTTGCTTCAGCTGGGCGCGGGCATCCGCCGAGCCTTCCGTGCCAACAACCTTGACGGCCGGCAATCCCGCAGCCTCGCAATTGGTGGCGCTCCACTTCGCCGTCTCATCCGGGAAGGAGGTGCGGCGGCTCATGCCGATGATCTTGCCGCAGAAATCGGTCGGCTTCTTGAATTCCTCCTTGCGGGCAGCGGTCGTGTAGAATTGTGCGCCGGACTTCATGTAGTCGACGAAATCGAGCGTGTCGCGACGTTTCGGCAGGTCGCTCATGCCGCTGTGGATCAGATCGACACGGCCGGTCGTCAGCGAAGAGATCATCTGCTCGAAGCCGATGTCGGCCCATTCCACGGTGGTACCGAGTTGCTTCGCCAGCGCCAGGCCGAGGTCGATGTCGACACCCATCAGCGTATTGGTCGCCGGGTCCTTGTATTCCATCGGCGGATAGTTCGGCTGGTTGGCGACGACCACCTTGCCGGCCGACTTGATGCGCTCCGGCAGGCCTGCGGCGCTGACCGAGGTGGCCGCCAGGCAGGCGACGGCGAGCATTGTGAGATGCTTTTTCATAGTGTTCCCCATTTTTGATCCGGTTGGCACTGGCGGGCCTGATGGCTCGCCAATCGTTCTCTCAGCTATGGACGGCCTTGATGAATTCCGCTGTCCTGGCGCTTTTCGGGGCACTGAGAACCTCCGATGCCAAGCCTGTTTCGACCACTTTTCCGGCCTCCATGAACGTGACGGTATTGGCCACGCTGCGGGCGAATCCGAGCTCGTGGGTGACGACGATCATGGTCATTCCGGAGGCTGCGAGATCCTTCATGACGTCGAGCACTTCCGAGACGAGTTCCGGATCGAGCGCCGATGTGGGTTCGTCGAAGAGAATGAGATCCGGCTGCATGCCCATGGCGCGGGCAATGGCGACGCGCTGCTGCTGGCCGCCCGAAAGCTCCGATGGATACTGGTTCGCCTTTGCCGCAAGGCCGACGCGTTCCAGAAGGGCAGAGGCTCGTTCGCGGGCCTGCTCGACGGATTGTCCAAGCACATGCACCGGTCCCTCGATGATGTTCTCGATCGCGGTCTTGTGCGGAAACAGGTTGAAGCGCTGGAAGACCATGCCGATGCGACGGCGCTGACGGGAGATTTCCGCATCGCTGATCTGATGCAGGTTATTGCCTTCGCGGCGGTAGCCTATCAGCTCGTCATTGACCCAGATGGCGCCGCCATCCATCCGCTCCAGGAGATTGATGCATCTTAAAAACGTGCTCTTGCCGGAGCCGGAGGGGCCGATGATGCAGCTGACTTCGCCGCGCACGACCTCCATGCTGACTTTATCGAGGGCGCAGAAGTCGCCGTAGTTCTTGGTGACGTCGACGGCTTTGACGAGAATATCCTGTTTCATGGTCGACCTCACATGGACGCTTTGATCGATTTCGAACCGCGTCCAAAATAACGCTCGATATAGTGCTGGCCGACCGACAGGACGGAGACCACGGCGAGATACCAGAAGCTTGCAACGAGCAGCAGTTCGAGAACGCGGGTATTGGCGAAATAGATGATCTGCGCGTTGTGTAGGATCTCGGAATACTGGATGACGCTTGCAAGTGATGTGAGCTTCACCATGCCGATCACCTCGTTGCCGATCGGCGGCACCATGACGCGCATGGCCTGTGGCAGCACGATGCGGCGCAGCATCTTCATCTGCGTCATTCCGATGGTCCGGGCCGCCTCGTACTGGCCGCTATCGACCGAAAGCAGCCCGCTTCTGACGACCTCGGACGTATAGGCGCCCTGGGATATGCCGAGGCCAAGCATGGCGGCGACGAAGGGCGTCATCACATCCACGGTGCGAAATTCAACAAGGCCGGGGATGCCCATGGTCGGAAAGATCAGCGCCAGGTTGAACCACAGCATCAATTGCAGCAGCGCCGGTGCGCCGCGGAAGATCCAGACATAGCCGACGGCGATATAGGATAGCACCGGATTGCCGGAAATGCGCATGATGGCGATGAGGACGCCAAGCGCGATGCCGAGCGCCATGGCGGCCACGGTCATCAGCAGCGTATTCGTCAGGCCATCGAGAATGGCCGGCGCGAACAGGAACTGGCGGACGTAGCTCCATTCTATCTGTCCGACGCTAAAAGCACGCACCAGCCCCGCGAGCAAAACGAGTACGATGGCGGCGGCGACCATGCGGCCGATATGCCGCTTCGGCACCAGGCGCAGATGGGCGATCTCGTATTTGTCGTCAGTGGGGGACGGGCTGGTGCTTGCGGCGGTCATCGGCTTCGAGGCTCCCGAGGGTCGTTCTGTCCATGCGCGACATTGGTCGCCTTCGCCTGCGCGTCGGCGAAGGCGCGGCAGGCATTGATCGCCCTTTCAAAGCGGGCAATCTGCTCGCGCACGCGAACCGGCGCGGTGGCGCCGTAACCGGTGCGGCTGGCAAGCGCCTTGTCGAGCGTGATGGCGGCAAGCATGTCCTTGTTCAGCCGCTGATCGATCTTCGGCAGATCATCTTCGGTGAGCCCGGCAAGATCGTGGCCGCGTTCCTCGCAGTAGCGAACAACCGCGCCGGTGATCTCGTGCGCCTCCGCAAATGGTACATTCTGCCCAACCAGCCAGTCGGCGACCTCGGTCGCCAGCGTGAAGCCCTTCGGCGCTTCTTCCCGCAATTTCTCGACGTCGAATTCGAGCGTCGCGACCATGCCGGCAAAAGCGGGAAGGATCAGTTCGAGAATGTCGATCGTTTCGAACAGGCTGCGCTTGTCTTCCGCGAGATCACGGTTATAGGCGAGCGGCATCGCCTTCATCGTCGCCAGGAACCCGGTGACATTGCCGATCAGCGTTCCCGACATGCCGCGTGTCAGCTCCGCAATATCCGGGTTCTTCTTCTGAGGCATGATGGAGGAACCGGTCGAATAGGAATCGTGCAGCCTGACCCAGCTGAATTGTTTGGAGCTCCAGATGCAAATCTCCTCGGAAAGTCGCGAGAGATCGACGGCAACGAGCGAGCATATGAAGAGGAATTCGGCGACGTGGTCGCGGGCAGCAACCGCATCGATCGAGTTTTCGCAGGCGGCGGAATAGCCAAGCTCTATAGCCGATTGGTCGGGGTGGCAGGCAATGCCCGATCCCGCAAGGGCGGCGGCGCCGAGCGGCGAGCGGTCGAAACGACGATCCCAATCCTCGAAGCGTTGCAGATCGCGCAATAGTGACTGCGCATGCGCCATCAGGTGGTGACCAAGGACGATCGGCTGGGCCGGCTGCAGATGGGTGAAGCCGGGCATGACCGTTTCGGTATGCTGCGAGGCCTGGCTCATCAGCGCCTCCTGGACCGAGATGATCTCCCCCGAAAGCTCGCGCGCCATGCGGCGCAGATAGAGGCGCGTGTTGTTGGCCGTCTGGTCGTTGCGGGAGCGTCCGGCGCGCAGCTTCCCGCCGAGCACGCCGAGCCGCGCCATCAACAGGCGCTCGAGGAAGGTGTGGA
Source organism: Martinezella rhizogenes (assembly GCF_000799715.1). Classification (GTDB taxonomy): domain Bacteria; phylum Pseudomonadota; class Alphaproteobacteria; order Rhizobiales; family Rhizobiaceae; genus Rhizobium; species Rhizobium rhizogenes_C. Next base: position 1,143,845 of record NZ_JUHG01000013.1, on the reverse strand, counting down.
CGTCCTCGTCCCCGGGGATCGGCTCTTCGATACCGGCGCCGACATCTGCCTCGATGGCGTCGAGTGCTGAGCGAATGGCCGAGAACTCGCTTTCGACCAACACCCCGGCACGCTTCAGTTCGGAGGCATGGGCGCGGGAACCGGCGATATCCTCGCGATACAGGCGGAAATAGGACTTCGGCGCGCGCGAAAGATTGGCCAAGGCTTCGGACGGTCCGGATTTGAAGCGTCCACCCCAGAGCTGAGTGGGTTCAGGCATTGGTATTCCCCTGCTGTTTAAACTTTCAGCAAGGCTCCCATGTGCTTGTTTCGTGGGCAAGCGAAGTTATTTCACCCCGCTATGACAAAAACGACTAGCTGGGATATCGCATTGGGTTTACCAACATTCTAGCGAGAAATTCGGCCATGCGCTGATGCGCAATATGGCCGATTGGCAATGGAGCGGAGATTTGCATGGCATCCGGTCGACAGCGCCTGCCTTCGACAACCGCGCTGCAGGTGCTCTTGGCGGTGGCCGAGAGAGGATCGACCAGTGCGGCGGCCGAGAGCACATCGCTGTCGCAGAGCGCCGTCAGCAAGCAATTGCTGGCATTGGAAAATCTGATCGGCAGCCCTGCTTTCATCCGCACGCCACGCGGCATGATCCCGACGGAGGTTGGTACCATCTATATCGAGCATGCGCGCACGGTGCTGAAGGCGATGGAGGATGCGGCGCTGCATGTCGCGCGACTGAAGCCAGGGCCGCGTGTCCTAAGGCTGCAGGTCCTGCCGATCTTCGGTGATCGCTGGCTGTTGCCGCGCTTTACGCAATTTGTGGAGAAGCATCCAGAGATCGAGGTCCAGTTCACGACCTTCGTGTCGCCGACCCAATCGGAAGCACCGGACGGGATATTCCATTTTCTCGCAGAGCCCCAGCAGGCGAAGGGCATGCATTATCTTTTCGGCCACGAGGTGCTTTTGGTGAGCGCGCCGTCCTATTGGGAAAAGAACGGCTTGCCGGAAACGATCGCGGACCTGGCCGGGGGCGAGATGCTGGAGCATCCGCAGACCCCGCTGCACTGGCGATACTTCGCCAAGAGCAATGGCGCGGCCGATCTTGAGGTGCGGCATACCACGCGCTTTGGATATTATACGATGGTGATCCGCGCCGCGCTTGCGGGGCAGGGCATGGCGCTCATCCCGCGGGGCCTGATGCTGGATGAACTTGCGGCCGGAAAGCTCGTCAATCCTCGCGGCTTTGGATATCGCAGCAGCTATGGCTACTGGTTCGCGACGCCGCATGACGTAAAGCCGAACTCGTCCATGGAGGCCTTCAGGACATGGCTGATGGCGCAAGCGGAGGACATGCGGGATTGAGCTTGTCACCGCGCGCGCCGATCGTCAGGTTCCAAGCTTGTCGAGCGCCTCGCCATCCAGGCGATAGAAGAGCTTGTCCGTCTTTCGCGTGCCGCCGATCTGTTCCGCCAGCCGTATCGTTTGCCTCAAGCAGGCGGATTTCCATGGTCACGGCGGCCCCTCCTTGTCATTGCCGACCCAACGCATGCCCCATAATCGCCCTTTACATGGCGAGATAGGCTTGGCGAATATCCTCGCGGTTTTCAAGTTCGGCAATGGTGCCGGAATATCGGATACCGCCCTTTTCCAGAATATAGGCGCGGTCGGATATCAGCCGGGCGAAATGCAGGTTTTGTTCCGACAAAAGGATGGACAGCCCCTCGCGCTTCATCGTGACGATCGCATCCGCCATCTGCTCGACGATCTTGGGCGCCAGCCCCTCGGATGGTTCGTCGAGCAGGATCAGATGGGGATTGCCCATGAGGGTTCGGCCGATCGTCAGCATCTGCTGCTCGCCGCCGCTCATGTTGCCGGCCGGTCTCTTGCGCATGTCGGCGAGGTTCGGGAAGATCTCGTAGATACGCTCGGGCGTCCATACCGCGTGTTGGTCGCGTGCTGCCTGCCGTCCGACTTCGAGATTTTCCTCCACCGTCAGTCCAGTAAAGATGCGCCGGTCTTCCGGCACATAGCCGAGCCCCCTGCGGGCGATGTCGAACGGAGCAAGCCTGGAAATATCCTCGCCGCGAAACCGGACTTCCCCCTGTTTCGACATGAGCAGGCTCATGATCGATTTGAAGGTCGTCGATTTGCCGGCGCCGTTGCGGCCAAGCAAGGCAACGACTTCGCCTTCGGCGACCTGCAGCTCCACGTCGAACAGGATATGGGCGGGTCCGTACCAGCTATTGAGACGCGATACTTCCAGCATCAGCCCTCCGATCCGTTGGCGTAAAGCAGGCCTGAGCCGAGATAGACGGCCTGGACGTCGGGATTGGTCCGGATCGCGTCCGGCGATCCTTCCGCGATGATCGCGCCGCGATTGAGCACGAGGATCCGCGACGCATGTTCGAAGACGATATCCATGTCATGTTCGGTGAAGAGAACACCGATCTGTCTTTCCTCGACGATCCGGGCGGTCAGCTTCATCAACTCGATGCGTTCGCGCGGGGCCATTCCGGCAGCCGGCTCATCCATCAGCAAGAGCTTCGGATCACCCGCCAGCGCAATGGCAAGCTCAAGGCGCTTGACGTCGCCATAGGGAAGTTCGCGACAGGGGCGATCGGCCTGGTCGCCGAGACCGATCAGGCCGATCAGCTCTTCGGCCTCTCGGCGGAACTTTCGATCCAGCCGCCCGAAGAAGCCGGTCCATCCGGAGAGATGTCCGGCATGGGACAGGATCGCCACCTGGACATTCTCGCGAACCGTCATGGAGAGATAGACCTCCGCGATCTGGAACGTCCGGCCGACACCGAGGCGGAAGATCCGGGTGGGTGAAAGACCTGATGTGTTGACCCCATCGAGGATCACGGACCCTGCATCAGGCCTGATCTGCCCGTTCAGCATGTTGAAGCAGGTGCTTTTTCCGGCACCGTTCGGGCCGATCAGCGCCATCAGCTCGCCGCGAACCAGCGAAAAGGAGACGTCGGTGACCGCCTTGACGCCCTGATAGCTCTTGCTCAGATGCGATACCGACAGAAGCGGCTGGCTCATGGCGCATCCCCCATCTTGGCGACCGGCTGCGAAAGGGCTTGCGGAAGCGCCGCTGATTGCGGTTTGCGGGCTCCCCATATGCGGCCGATCGTTCCGACGATCCCCTCCGGAAAGGCGACAACCAGAAGGATAATGAGACCGCCGAGGATCATGCGGGAGAGATCGGTATTGCTCATCAGCCAGATGGAGGCGGTCTTGTAGACGATCGCGCCGACGATGCCGCCCGACACCGTGCCGAAGCCACCGAGCAGGACCATGACGAGCCCGTCGATCGACATCGGGATGCCGAGCACGTCGGGAAAGATGCTTCCCTTCTGAAACGCCAGAAGCGAGCCGGCAAGGCCGGCAAAGAAGGCCGAGACGATGAAGGCCGTATGCTGGACGGCGCGGCGCGGAATGCCGGTTGCCGCGGCGCGCTGCGGTGAATCCCTGAGGGCTCTCAAGGCATGGCCGAACGGCGCAAAGGTCAGATACCGGATGCAGCCGACCGATAGCACGGTTGCTGCCAGCGCCAGCCAATAGAAGGCCTTGGCCCCGCTTGCCCAGTCGGACGGCCAGACACCGACGATGCCGTTGTCGCCGCCGGTGACGTCGACCCACTGGTAGGCAATCGACCAGAAGATCTGCGCGAAGGCCAGAGTGAGCATGGCGAAATAGATGTTGGACAGCCGGACGCAGAACCACCCCGAGACGAGGGATATGGCAGCCGCAACAACGGGCCCAATGATGAGGGCAAGCTCCATCGGCGCGCCGAGCCATTGGACCGATAGTGCAGCGCCATAGGCGCCGAGGCCAAGGCTTGCGGCATGGCCAAAGGAGTCCAGCCCGCCCACCGACATCATGAACTGAAGACTGGTGGCGAAGATCACGGCGATCAGGACTTCGCTCGCAACGCCGAGGCCGTAATTGCCGAGCACCAGCGGCAACAGGACTGCGCCAAGGATCAGCACGCCGGTCGCGGCCCGGCTGCGCGGACCAAGCGGCTGCCATGTGGTCCTTGCCGCATAGCCGGCGCGAGACGCCGGCAGCGGCTTGCCGAAGAAGCCCCAGGGACGCAGGACAAGGACGACCGCCATGACCACGAACATCAGCACCAGGGAAATGCCCGGAAACACCAGGATGCCGAAGGCGTTCAGCTCGGAGACGACGATGGCGGCCAGAAAGGCGCCGCCGATGCTGCCGAGACCACCGATCACCACCACGACGAAAACCTCGGTGATGACGGACAGATCCATGAAGTGCGTGACGGCATCACGCGGAATTTGCAGGCCGCCACCGAAGGCGGCCAGGAAGACACCGAGGGCGAAGACCCCGGTGAAAAGCCATTTCTGGTTGACGCCGAGCGCGCTGACCATATCGCGGTCCTGGGTCGCGGCACGCACCAGAATACCCCATCGCGAACGGTGCAGCAGCAGCCACAGCATGCCGAGAACGGCGGGTCCGAGAGCGATGAGTACGAGATCATAGGCGGGAAAGGGCCGGCCGAGAATCTGGACGGCGCCGGACAGTCCCGGTGCCCGTGGCCCGACGAGATCCTCTGGTCCCCAGATCAGCCGTACGCCGTCTTCGACGATGAGCGTGACACCGAAGGTGGCGAGAAGCTGCAGGAGCTCGGGAGCGCGGTAGATACGGCGCAGCAGCAGGATTTCCAGCAGAGCACCGCAGACCGCGACGATGGCGGCGGAGACAAGCAGCGCTGCCCAGAAACCGAAGGCGCTCTCCCAGCGGGTCGTCAGGCTGTAGGCCAGGTAGGCGCCCAGCATGTAGAAGGCGCCATGCGCGAAGTTGACGATGCGCGTCACGCCGAAGATCAGCGATAGTCCGGAGGCGACCAGGAACAGCGACGCGGCATTGGAAAGCCCGGTCAGGAACTGCAGAAGATAAAGGTCCAACGGAGGCTCCCTGCCCATTTAACAAGGGTGGCATTCGACCCGCAGAGCGAGTGCCGGCGCGATGCTTTATGACGGTATGCGTGCCCATCTTGCCGGCGGACGAGCATGAAGCCGCGACCGCCGGCCTTTGACGGTTCCGCTAGGGGCGGAGCTTGGCGGCGTCGGCCTCGCTCGGCAGGAAGTCGTTGCCGCTATGGTACTGGAAATCGACCATCACGCCTTTTCCATCCTTGAGAGCGGTCTTGCCGATGAAGGCGCCGAGCGTCGATTGATGATCCGCGGCACGATAGGTGATCGGGCCGAACGGAGTGTCGACCGAAATACCCTTGGCGGCGGCAATCAGCGCATCCGTATCCGTCGACTTGGCCTTGGTCAGGATGGCGGCCATCGACTTGACCAGCGCATAGCCGACCACCGATCCGAGGCGGGGATAGTCGTTGTAGCGCTTCTGGTACGCGTCGAGAAAGGCCTTATGGGCCGGTGTGTCGACGGAATACCAGGGATAGCCGGTGACGATCCATCCTTCCGGCGTATCGGTCTTCAGTGGATCGAGATATTCCGGCTCGCCGGTCAGGAAGGAAACTACCGAGCGTCCCTTGAAGAGGTCGCGGGTCGTGCCTTCGCGCACCAGCTTCACCAGATCGGCGCCGAACTCGACGTTGAGGATAGCCTCCGGTTTGGCGGCCTCGATGGCCTGCGCCACGGAGCCGGCATCGATCTTGCCCTGCGGCGGCCATTGCTCGCCAACGAACTCAACGTCCGGCCGGGCCTTCTGGAGTAGTTCTTTGAACACCGCCACGGCGCTTTGTCCGTATTCATAGTTCGGCGCGATGGTCGCCCAGCGCTTTGCCGGCAGCTTGGCGGCTTCCTGTGCGAGCATGGCGGCCTGCACGTAATTCGGCGGGCGCAGGCGGAAGGTATAGTCGTTGCCCTTCGACCAGATCATCGCGTCGGTCAGCGGCTCTCCCGCCAGGTAAAAGACTTTCTTCTGCTTGGCGAAATCGGCAACTGCCATGCCGACATTCGAGAAGAAGGAGCCGGAGATCATCACCACCCCTTCCTTGGCGACAAGCTCGTTGGCGGCCGTCAGCGCGTCGCCTGGCTTGCCGCCGTCATCCTTGGAAATGATCACCAGCGTGTCGCCGTTGATGCCGCCGGCCGCATTGATCTCGTCAAGCGCCAGCTGCCAGCCCTTCTTGTAGGGATCGGTAAAGGCGGGTAGCGCGGAATAGCTGTTGATCTCGCCGACCTTGATCTCGCCGGCCATTGCCTGTGTCCCGGCCGCAAGACAAAGGGCCGTACCCATAATCGCAAAAAGTCCTCTCATTTTCGTCCTCTCTGGATTGATCTGTTTTGATTCTTGTTCTTACGGCACGTCATCGGCGGCATCGAATTTCGAGCGCGTGCAATCGCGATCCATAGCTTGTCGCCTTAGGGTATGATCTGGTGTGTTCACTATAAATGCAAGGTCTTTCTCTGTGTATTTTTTAGGCAAAATTGCGCCGAAATCCCGCATTTCTGACTTGCTAATCGCTCGGAGAACGTAGAAATTTGCGTGTACACACTAATCTTGGTGACGGATGGCTGATGTGAAGCACGATAGGCCGGATACGGACGACTATGATGTCACGCAGCAAGTGGGCCATCTGCTGCGCAGGGTATATCAACGGCATCTTTCGATCTTCCAGGACAACGCCTCCGACCCCAATCTGACTTCCGTCCAGTTCGTCACCCTCTGCGCGCTTCGCGATCACGGGCCGAGCTCCCAGACCGAACTGGTCAAGGCAACTGCCGTCGATCAGGGCACGATCCGAGGCATCATTGAACGGCTGTCTGCACGCGGTCTGATCACGACCTCCGGGGATGAGCAGGACGGACGCAAGATCATCATGTCCCTGACGCCGGCTGCGGAGCACCTGCTGGAGGAGATGATACCGGCCGCCCGCCTCATCAGCGAGATGACCATGGCAGACCTCAATCCCGCCGAACGAGTGGCCCTGCTTTACCTGCTCCGCCGCATCCTGACCTACCACGATGACAAATCATCGAGCGCGCCGGAGAAATAGGCCGGCGAGAGATACTATCGAGGGATAGCATCTCTCTGTTTTACCTATCCGGCCTCAATTCGCAAACGCGGCGATGCCGGTGATGGCGCGGCCGAGGATGAGGGCGTGGATATCGTGGGTGCCCTCATAGGTGTTGACCACTTCGAGGTTGACGAGATGGCGGGCAATGCCGAACTCGTCGGAGATGCCGTTGCCGCCGAGCATATCGCGGGCAGCCCGCGCAATGTCGAGCGCCTTGCCGCAACTGTTGCGCTTGAGGATCGAGGTCAGCTCGACAGGCGGATGGCCGTCTTCCTTCATGCGGCCGAGACGCAGGCAGCCTTGCAGCCCCAGCGTGATCTCGGTCACCATGTCGGCAAGCTTCTTCTGGATCAGCTGGTTGGCGGCGAGCGGCCGGCCGAACTGCTGGCGGTCGAGCACATATTGCCGCGCCTTGGCATAGCAATCCTCGGCCGCTCCCAGCGCACCCCAGGCGATGCCGAAGCGGGCGGAGTTCAGGCAGGTGAACGGACCCTTGAGGCCGGAGACGTTGGGCAGCAGGTTTTCCTCCGGCACGAAGACATTGTCCATGACGACTTCGCCGGTGATCGAGGCGCGCAGACCGACCTTGCCGTGGATGGCGGGCGCGGACAGTCCCTTCCAGCCCTTCTCCAGGATGAAGCCACGGATGACGCCATCCTCGGTCTTGCCCCAGACGACGAAGACATCGGCGATCGGCGCATTGGAGATCCAGGTCTTGGCGCCGGTGAGGTGATAGCCGCCATCGACCTTCTTCGCCCGTGTCGTCATCGAGCCGGGATCGGAGCCGTGATTGGGTTCGGTGAGGCCAAAGCAGCCGATCCATTCGCCGGTGGCAAGCTTTGGCAGATACTTCTGCTTCTGTGCTTCCGACCCGAAGGCATCGATCGGCACCATGACGAGGGAGGACTGCACGCTCATCATCGAGCGATAGCCGCTGTCGACGCGCTCGACTTCGCGGGCGATCAGGCCATAGGCGACATAGCCGAGGCCGGCGCCGCCATATTCGGGCGCAATGGTCGGGCCGAGCAGGCCGAGCTCGCCCATTTCGCGGAAGATCGAGGGATCGGTCTTCTCATGGCGGAAGGCATCGAGCACGCGGGGCGCCAGCTTCTCCTGCGCATAGGCATGGGCGGTGTCCAGCACCATGCGCTCGTCATCGTTCAGCTGTTCCACCAGCCGGAACGGATCGGCCCAGTCGAATATCTCGCGGCTCATCGGCGTGTCTCCCAATTCTCTCTTTTCTCAATCATAGCGTGGTCTATGCCCTGCGGCTGGCGCGGGCTCGCTCGGTGGCGGTCGCATCCGGATGGCAATCCGCTGTCACGACAACGCCGAACAGATCAAGCGCCTCAGCCGACGTATAACGACCGAGCCGCACATCTTCTACAACGGCTTGCGGGTCGCGTGTCAACGGATCGCCGTAGCCGCCGCCGCCCGGCGTGCCGACCCGGACGCGGTCGCCGGGCTTCAGCGCGATATCCTGCGCTTTCGACAGATGCTCGGGCGTCATCGCTTCGCCGTCGCGCCAGACCGTGACGCTGTTCGTCCGTCCGTCGCTGCCACCAAGCGCGCCCTGCGGTCCGAAGCGTCCATGATCCATAACGAAGCTTGCGGTTGCGGCACCACGTCTGAGTTCGATCTCATAATCGAGACCGAAGCCGCCGCGATGCTTACCGGCACCGCCGGACCCTTCGCGGAGGGCATAGCGATGATAAAGCACGGGGAATTGCTGCTCCATGATCTCGACCGGCGGTGCCTTGGAAATGCCGATGGTCGAGCAGCCATTCGCGAGCCCGTCATGATCGCTGTTGCCACCATAGCCACCGCCGGAAATCTGGTACATGACATAGCCGCGTCCGCGTTCCGGATCGTGGCCGCCAAGCGCGAAATTGCCCGAACTTCCGGCGGGCGAGGCCGTCACCCGGTCCGGCAATGCCTCGACCAGGGCTGCAAACACCGCCTCGGCGATACGCTGGCTGACTTCCGCAGCGCAGCCGGAAACCGGGCGTGGGTAATGGGCGTCGAGGAAGGTTCCCTCTGGCGTCTTCACCTTCAACGGCTCGAAGGCGCCGGCGCTGATCGGAACATCCGGGAAGATATGGCGCATGGCGAGATAGACGGAGGATAGCGTCGTTGCCAGCACGGAATTCATCGGCCCGGCGCAGGGCTTCGACGATCCCTCGAAATCGAAGGAAAGCTCGTCACCAGTCGCGGTGATCGTCAGGCGGATCTCGAGCGGTTCGTTGACCACGCCGTCGCTGTCAATATAGGCGACGGAGCGATAGGTTCCCTCGGGGATCAGCCGGATATTGGCGCGCATCTGCTCGGCCGCGCGGCGGCGCAGCTCGCCGATCGCTTGGGTAACCGTATCGTCACCATAGCGTTCAAGAATACGCACCAGCCGTTCCTGACCGACCAGAAGGGCGGCCGCCTGCGCCTTCACATCGCCGATGCGCTGCTCGGAGACGCGGATGTTCGAGCAGATGATCGCGTAGATCTCGGTATCGAGCTTGCCTTCCTTGAAGAGCCGCACTGGCGGCAGCCGCAGGCCTTCCTGCTCGACAGAGGTGGCCGAGGCCGAAAAGCCGCCGGGAACCGCGCCGCCTGTGTCCGGCCAATGGCCGGTGTTCGATAGCCAGCAAAAGATCTCGCCATTGCGATAGACCGGCATGGCGAAGCGCACGTCCATCAGATGCGTGCCGCCGAGATAGGGATCGTTGACGATATAGATATCGCCCGGCTTCGGCGCTGCCGCCTTGCCGGAGGCGATCATCTCGATCAGCGTGCGCGTCGAATATTGCATGGTGCCGACAAAGACCGGCAGGCCACCCGCCCCTTGCGCGATCAGCGAGCCGTCCTCGGCCGAATAGATGCCGTCGGAACGATCGTTGGCCTCGGCGATGACGGGCGAGAAGGCGGCGCGGGAAAAGGTCAGGTCCATTTCGTCGCAGACCTGTTGCAGGCCGGACTGGATGACACTGAGCGTGATAGGGTCGATGCTCATTGGCCGGCTCCGATCGTGATGATGATATTGCCGTCGTCGTCCTGGGTGGCGACGTCGCCGGGCTCGAGGATGATGGTCGTGTCCATCTGCTCAATAATCGCCGGTCCCGATATCGTTGCCTTGATCGGCAGATGATCGCGCCAGTAGATCGGCGTCTCCCGCCAACCATCGAACCAGACCGAGCGCGTGCCGGTCTGTGCTTCGGCAAGCGTCGCCTTGCGTCCGGCCGCATCGATCAGCATGGACAAATCGATCTCCGTGCGCCGGCCGATGACCGAGGTGTTGACGTTGACGAGGCTTGCGCGGATTTCCGGAAGCTCGACATGGAAGCGATTGAAATAGGCCTCCTCGAACCGTGCCTGCAATTCGGCCCTGGTCGGCATTGCGCTTGGCAGCGGCACGCGCAGCAGATGCGTCTGGCCGATGAACTGCATGTCGACCGAGTAGATCTCGCGGATCTCGCGAATGGCGACCGCCTCCTTACCGATCAGACGGCGTCCTTCCGCCGACTGCTTTTCGAAGAGCGCGTGCACCGCGTCCATATCGGCAACATCGAGTGGACGGTTGACCGTATTGACGAAATCGTGCCGGAGATCGGCAACGACGCAGCCGAGCGCATTGGTGATCCCCGGACGGGACGGCGTCAGCACCCTGGGAATGCCGAGCTCGCGAGCGATCGCGGTCGCGTGCAGCGGCCCGGCGCCGCCGAAGGAGAACAGCGCGAAATCGCGCGGATCTTCACCGAGGCTGACCGAAACCATGCGCACGGCATCCGCCATGCGGGCATTAGCGATGCGGATGACGGCAGCGGCGGCGGCCGTGGCGTCAAGCCCGAGTGGCCGACCGAGCTTTTCTTCGAACAGGTCGCGGATGCCGTCGATGGAAATGCCGCCGGGAACCGAGTTGAGCCTGGAGGGGTTGAGACGGCCGAGCAGCAGATTGGCGTCGGAGATGGTCGGCGTTGTGCCGCCACGGCCATAGCAGATCGGCCCAGGCATGGCGCCGGCACTTTCCGGGCCAACCTGCAGCAGGCCCGCGGCGGTGACCTTGGCGATCGAGCCGCCGCCGGCGCCGACGGTGCGCACATCGACCATCGGTACGTGGATCGGCATCGCATATTCGATCTCGATCTCGTTGGAGACTGCCGGTTCGGCATTGCGGATGAGAGCGACGTCGGTCGACGTGCCGCCCATGTCATAGGTGATGAGATTGGGGATACCGGCGCGCCGGCCGGTATAGGCGGCAGCCATGACGCCGGAGGCGGGGCCGGACATCACGGTCTTTGCTGCTTCCTTGGCGACGTGGCGGGCGGACACCATGCCGCCATTGCCGTTCATGACGAGAACGTCGTGCCTGTAGCCCTTGGTGGCGAGCTGGTCGGCGAGGCGCTCGATATAGCGGGCCAGCAGCGGCTGTACGGATGCATTGACGGCGGCCGTGACGCCGCGCTCGAACTCGCGGCTTTCGGACAGAAGCGCATGGCCGAGCGTGATGTTGTCGTTGGGCCAGATCTCGGCGGCGATCTCGCCGGCACGCAATTCATGCGCAGGATTGGCATAGGCGTGCAGGAAGTGGATGACCAGCGACTCGCAACCTGTGTCCATCAGGGCTTTCAGGGCAATGCGGAGGGCCTCTTCATCGAGGGGGATCAGCACGTTGCCGGCGGCATCCATGCGCTCGGGAACTTCGAGCCTGAGGTCGCGCGGGATGATCGGGCGAAACTCGCCCTTCATGCCATAGGGGTTCGGGCGCGTGCGCCGGCCGAGCTCCAGCACGTCGCGAAAGCCGCGTGTGGTGATGAGACCCGTTCGGCAAAGGTTGCGCTCTAGAACGGCATTCGTTGTGGTGGTGGTGCCGTGAACGATTAGGTCGAGCGCCGCGACATCGGCTTCAGCCGCATCCAGCGCGTTAAGAACGCCGAAAGCCTGATTGTCGAGCGTCGTCGGCGTCTTGGCGAGGCGGACCTTGCCGGAGATCGTGTCGAAGAGCACGAGATCGGTAAATGTGCCGCCGACATCGATGCCCGCGACCTGCGATTGTTCAGGTGTCGGGGCCGATGGTTCATTCGAAGGAGACTGAGTCACGACTGTTCCCATTATTGTTTGTATGCAAATGAATCCATGGAGCGACGATCTTGGAGTATGCCCCTAACGCAGGCCATCCTTGCCTTCGACATCAGCCGCCTTCAATCCGCCGACGCGGGCAAGCGGCCTGCCGCTATCCGTGACGGCAACGGCCACCATGATTTCCGCCGGACGCGGCGCGTCGACAAGGCTCACCTCCATCCCGTCGAAATGCGACCGCACATAGGCGGCATCCTTGTGCCCGAGCGGGATATCGAGGGGCCGGCCGGGGCCGCCGCGCTTTTTCGAGGACGGCACCAGTGCGGCGCCTTTTTCAACGGCCGCGCGCAGCGGCTTTCCGAGCGATGGATGCAGCAGGGCGGCCGCATGTTCCAGTTCGCCATCCTCGCCGACCAGCGCCGCCTTGCCGTAGCTTTCGGCCTGCGCCGGCGAAATCCCGAGCGCCTCGACACATTTGCGGCCAAGCAGGCCGCCGAGTTCCGCGCCGATGTTGATCAGCGGCGTCAGATCCTCGACGTAACGGCCGGCAAAAGGATTGGCGATGACGGCGACGGCGGCCGCCTTGCGCGTCGGCGGCGAGATGGTCTGACCCATCTCGCTCAGTGTCTCCTCGACGAAGACGGTGATCTTGCGGATCTCGGCGGTCAACGCAGGCCGTCCTCGCCCTTGATGTCCTCGGCCTTGAGGCCGCCGCTGCGGGCATGGACGCGTGGGCCGGTGGTCATGACCAGCACGACCGCCATTTCGTTGGCGCGCGGACCGTCCGGTACGCCGACTTCGATGGAGTCGAAATGGCTTCGCACATAAGAGGCGTTGATATGGGTAACCGGGACATCCAGCCGCGTGCCGGGGCCGCCGACCTTCTTCGAGGAGGGGACGATCGCCTTGGCGCCACCCAGCACTTCGCGCATGGCGTAACCGCCCGGCGCATGCCAGAGCGCGCCATGCTCCAGTTCGCCGGCCTGACCGACGATGATGCCCTTGCCGTAGCCCTCGACAATGGTGGCATCGCCGCCGAGTGCGGTGACCAGCCGGTTTGCCATATCGAGGCCGAGCGGCTCCAGATCCTTCATAAAGCCGGTGATTTCCTCATGATAGCTGCCGGCGAACGGGTTCTCGATAACGGCGACGATCGCGCCCCGCTTCAGCGGCTTTGCGACGGGCTTGCCGCCTTCGTGATAAATTTCCTCGACGATGGTAAGGAACTTGCGGATCTTGACGTCAGGCATTGGAAAACCGCTCCATGGATTGATCGATTGAAAAAGGTGTGGCTGTAAATGGCTGGGCTGCGCCCGGCATGGCAAGCAAGCCCTGGTTTCTCAGAAAGAGACCGGCGCGGTCGATGAGGCCGAGCGCGATGAAGCGCTCCGCCTCAGCAAGGCCAAAGGAAAGCGCCATATCGATTTCCGCGTCCGTCAGGGGGCCGCAGCCGGTGACAACAAGTCGTTCGCCGAGATCGCTGTCGTCGACGACATCGATAGCGCGTGCCCGGCTGATGGCGGCATGGCCCGGAAGATCGACGGCATTGGTAATGAGCGTGACCGCAGCGTCGGCGGCGGCCGCATTTGTCGCCAATGCGGTCACGGAATCGGCGATCCCCATCGACAGGCTGCGCCCGCCGCGTCCGCTAGTGGCGATGCCGCGCGTGGGGCCGGAAGCATGCAGCGCGAAATTGCCGAGCGACGCGCCGTCTTCGCGGGCCATGCGGACATGAAACTTTGCATCGCCTTCGAGATGGACGGCAATGTCGCCGCCATTGTTGACATAGGCGCGGTGAGGGCGGTCGTCCTTGTCGAATGCCGCCAGCATCGCCGTCAGGATTTCGTCGGCGACGGCACCGGCAACGGCCGCCATCGGCGTGATGAAATGATCTGCGGCAAAGGGGCGGACCGCAGCGACCATACGTTGGGCGACCGCGCCCGTAGGCATCGGGCCGCCAATTTCGGCAGGTGCGCGGAGCAAAGGCAGTTCGTTCACCAACTCGTCGAGGACAGTCTGGAAGCGAGCGATGGCAGCCGCGAAGGCACGAGCCCGCCGTTCGGCCTCGCCCTTGCGGGCAGCGCCACCGTCATCGACGCCGATGACGAGATCGATCGGTCCGTGCTGCAGATGCAGCCGGCCGTTCGGATCTCCACCATCGAGATATTGGGCAACAGGCCGCGACATGCTATCGCTCCCTTTGCCGTCAGGCGCCCCACCGGAAATTTCGGCTTTCCGTCGGCCAGGGGCCACGGCCAATCGGTGTCACCTTGCGTTCGGCCAGTTCAAGTGCCTGCTCGATCGGCATGACGGCTTCCATATGGCCGCCGAGTGCGCGGTAGTCGTCAAGCCGCATGGTGAATTCGATCGGTGCGACGAGCGCTGGCGTCGGCACGTAGCCGAAGGCGTTGCTGGGCATCTGCGTCACATCGGCCATGACGGTGATGCCGCCGCCCGGCCACACATAGGCCGGGACGCCGCCACAGGAAACATGGGTCAACGCTTCCTTGACGGAGCGTGTCAGACGAACGGGATTCGTGGTGACGCCGGCTCGCAGGCTGCCGCCGGCACCGCCAATGAACAGGACCGAGGTGAGCGCCGGTTCGCAGTTTTCGGCGATGATCTCGACCGATTCCTGCAAGGCTGCCGGAAGGATTGTCTGTAATTCCGGCCGCAGATTGTCGTCGAGAATATAGTAGCCATATTGCTCGCCGGTGGTCGATACCATCAACATACGCATGCCCGGCCACGCGGTCTTGGGGTCGAAATCACCGAGGATGGTCAGAGGATCTGAAATGTTGGTGCCGCCCCAGCCAATGCCGGGTTCGGCCACCTGGAAATAACGGCCGGGCGTCGAGCGCCGGCCCTTGATGCGAATGCCGGTGGCAGGCACGTCGAGCAGGCGTCCGGCCTGGTGTTCGGAGAGCACGCCGGTAATATGGTCGTCGACAACCACGACCTCATCGACATGGCCCATCCACTGTTTGGCGAACATGCCGATGGTGGCTGAGCCGCAGCCGACGCGCATGCGGCTTTCCTCGACATCGTTGATAACAGGTGCAGCGCCTGCCTTGATGGTCAGGCTGACCCCGCCGTCGACCTGCATGTCGACGGCGTCGCCATTACAGAGTTTCAGCAGTGCGTCGCAGGTGACGCGGCCTTCCTTCTTCGAACCGCCGGTCAGGTGATGCACGCCGCCGAGCGACAGCATCTGCGAGCCGTATTCGCCGGTCGTGACGTGACCAATCGCTTCGCCATCGACCAGCACGGTTGCCGTTTCCGGGCCGAGAAAGCGGTCGGTGTCGATCTTCACCTTGGCGCCGCAATAGCTGAAGATGCCTTCGGTGACGACGGTCACCATATCGACGCCGTTTTCCTGCTGCGAGACGATGAAGGGGGCCGGCTTGTAATCGGGATAGGTCGTTCCGGCGCCGACGGCCGTGACGAAGCGTCTGGTGGCGTGGACGATGTCGCCATCCCATTCGCTCTCGCCCGGCTGGGCCAGGAATGGCACGACATTGCCGCCTTCGGAAATCGTGTTTTCGATGATCGTCAGCGGATCGACGCGGATCAGCTCGCCGCCGACATTGGCATAGCGATCGCAGGCGCCGGAGCGGCCATCGGAGATGTAGCACATGACGGGACAGGCATCGCAGCGTATCTTGCCGTTTGCGACGCTTTCCACGCGTTGCTTGACCATGGCACTCTCCATTTTAACGCGGCCGCTCGTCCGGTGGTGCTGCCATCAGCCCATGGACAGATATTTGACCGTCATTGTTCCCATTTTTCATTTGTATGCGAATGAGTATCAGTCCGTCTATCGCTCCTGTCAAGCGAGGGCGGGAAGCTCTGATAAAAATGCCGCCGCCGGAGCAGATGCGTGTCTTCGCTGCCTTCGATTGGTCCGGTTCTCGGAGGGCTGTGGCGTTGACAAATTCCGTCTTCAAAGTAGAGGCTTGGGACCGCGAGCGTTTACATCAACGCACAATGGCGCTCTAATCTTTTGAAACTAGAACAGCTTACCCACATCGCAACCATATGCGCAGATCCGGGGCGGGACAAATGCAGAAATCGCGTGAAGACAGACAATCCGCCGCACCCGAATACCATGTCGATCGGCAGGTCGGGTTCTTCCTTCGGCAGGCCAACCAGCGGCATGTGGCGATCTTCGCCAACGCCATCGGCGACAAGCTGACGACGACGCAATGGTCGGCGCTTTCGAAGCTCAAGGAAATCCAGCCCTGCTCGCAGAACCAGCTTGGGCGCGAAACGGCGATGGATGTCGCAACCATCAAAGGAGTGGTGGATCGCCTGGTGAAGCGCGGCTTCGTTGCAACCGCGCCGGACCAGAATGACGGCCGCCGGGTCGTCCTGTCGCTGACCGAAGATGGTCTCGCGGTCATCGCCGCGAATGTCGGCGCAGCGCTTGTGGCGACCGAGGGGACATTGGCGCCGCTTACCTCCGGCGAGCGGATGATGTTCCTCGAACTGCTGCAGAAAATCTGCTGATCTGCCGCTCTAAAGCTGTCCATTCTCCTCCTTCTGCCTTCGACGGTGGTGAAACTTCGTCTTGTCCGCGCAAGGAATGGATTGCGTGGTAAAATTCATTCGTGTACAAATGAATATGAGCGACCAAGGCGAGGGAAGACAGATGAGCTTGTCAACGGAAGAAGCAGTCATCATTGACGGTCAGCAGGCAGGTTCTATGCCGGCCTTTCCGATCCCCGCCAATGTCTTTGTCCAGACGGTAACCGAGGTCCGGCATTTCACCGACCGGCTGTTCAAGTTCCGCATTACCCGGCCGGCGGAATTCCGCTTCCGCTCCGGTGAATTTATCATGATCGGCCTGCCGAATGCCGAAAAGCCGGTCTTCCGCGCCTACTCGATCGCCAGTCCCTTCTGGGACGAGGAGATCGAATTCTATTCCATCAAGGTTCCCGGCGGTCCGCTGACGGAACACCTGCAGAAAATCGTGCCGGGCGACACCGTGCTGATGCGCAAGAAGCCGACCGGCACGCTGGTGCTCGATGCGCTGATCCCGGGCAAGCGGCTCTATCTCCTATCGACCGGCACCGGCGTTGCACCTTTCGCAAGCCTGATCCGCGATCCGGAAACCTATGAGAAGTTCGAGGAAATCGTCCTCATCCAGACCTGCCGTGACGTGGACGAACTCACCTACATCACGGAAATGGTCGAGACGCTGAAGAACGATCCGTTGATCGGCGAGCTCGTCGGCGAGCGGCTGCGCCTGCATACGACGACGACGCGTGAACCCTTTGCGCGCATGGGCCGGATCACCGACCTCCTGACCAGCGGTAAGTTTTTCGAAGAGACGGGCCTGCCACGCATCAATCCGGACGAAGACCGCGGCATGATCTGCGGTTCAGCGGCGATGTTGAAGGATACCAAGGCTGTTCTGGAATCCTTCGGTCTTATCGAAGGCGCCAACAATGCCCCGGCGACTTTCGTCATCGAGCGGGCCTTCGTCGGCTAAGCTCTTCGATCAGTCCCCGTCGTTACACGCATTCAGATCCACCTCAATCCATCGGCTGGGCGGCGCGAGCGCGTTCGATGGCCACGCCAAGTTCCTGCCATGCGGGCTTGTCTGGGGCAAAGCGGGCGCGCAGATAGGCGGCGAGATCGGTCAGCTGACGATCGCTTAAGGCTTCGCCATAAGCCGGCATCGACATGATCTCAGACGCATCGTTACCTGCCTTCTCAGCAAGCAGCGCCGGAGCCTGCGCCCCGTGCATTACCGTCAGCAGGACATTGTCGGGCCTATCGGCGTGCAGGTTGCTGTTGAAGGCAAGCGATCCGAGTGGCGAAGCCTCGGTGTGACAGGCTGAACAGGCACCCTCGAAGAGGCGTACTCCCACCGGCGCGATCCGTGCTGCCGTGACCTCCGCCGTCTTCGTGTTGGCGAGTGTGGCCGTCTGTTGCGCGGCGGCTTTGTCTTCGGTCTGTCCGGAGAAGCTTGCCAGATACGTTGCCATGGCCTTGATATCACCGTCCGGAAGCGGAGCGAGCGCCTTGACGACCGAGCCCATCGGACCGCCGGCGCTGCCGTGGCCTTTAGCGGTGCCGGTGCGCAGATAATCGTAGAGAGCGGTTTGGCTCCAGCCGATGGGGCCGAGACCGGCGCCGTTTAGCGCCGGTGCATCCCAGCCGTCCGCGAGGCCACCTGCAAGATGGAAGTCGCCCTTCTTTTCCGCGCCGAGCGCATTGCGCGGCGTATGGCAGGCGCCGCAATGGCCGAGCGTCTCGACGAGATAGGCGCCTCGGTTCCAGGCGTCACCCTTCGTTGCATCTGTCGGCACCGTCCGCCCGCCCGCAAAAAGCATGTTCCAGCCGGCCAGCAATGGCCGGATGTTGAAGGGAAAGCGCAAGGCGTTGGCCTCGGTCTTCGTGGCAGAAGGCGCCTGCGTCATCAGGAAGGCGTAGAGCGCCTGAAGATCGGCATCGGTGGCACCGGCAAAAGACGGATAGGGATGGACCGGGTAGAGATGTTTTCCATCCCGGCGCACGCCCTGTCGCATTGCCCGCTCGAAGGCCGGGTAGGACCAGGCACCGATGCCGTTTTCGGCGTCGGGGGTGATGTTAGTGGCATGGACCACGCCGAATGGTGTCTCGAAGGCGCGGCCTCCGGCAAAGGGCGTTCCATCTGCTCCGGTGTGACAGACATTGCAGGCGCCGGCTGCTGCCGCCAAGCGTCCACGCTCGATCGTGGCGGCGCTGTAGGTGCCGGGGTCCGGCCGTGTGATCTCCGGGTATGCGCCGCGCCAGGGCGAGGCTGCAAGAATACCGCCGGCCAATACGCCCGCGACGATGCCACCAGCCCCCGCGAACATCGACCCTCTCCGCCGCCACGGCTTCTTGGCTGGCGCCGATAAAGCGAGTGTTGGATGTGTTTCCCCAAGGGCGGCGAGCACGCGTTCCGGTGTCAGCGGCAGTTCGCGGAACCGGATGCCGGTGGCATCGAAAACCGCGTTGACGATGGCGGCAGCCGATGGCACCGAGGCGGATTCGCCGGCGCCGCGCGGCTCTTCGTCCTGGCGCAAGAGCATCAGCACGTCGATCTCAGGCACTTCTGGAAAGGTGATGATCGGGTAGCCGCCCCATTCGGCGCTTTCGACGGCGGTGCTGGAGAAATCCACCTTCTCCTTCAGTACGCGGCTGGTGGACTGGATGACATTGCCGTGGATCTGGTGGCGCACGCCATCCGGATTGATCATCATGCCGGAATCCTGGCCGACGGTGACGCGTGTGACCGCGATTTCGCCGGTCTTGCGGTTGACGGCGACATCGGCGACCCAGGCCGACCAGGCGGCCGGCGTTCCCGGGAACTTGCCGTGGACATAGAGCGCATAGGCAAAGCCCCGGCCATAGAGCAGGTCGCCTTCGCCGCCCATCGTTCCCGGCTCAGTGCGCGGCGTCCAGCCGGCGCGTTCGGTCACGGCATGGACCAGGTCGACCGCCCTTGGATCCTTCAGATAGCGCAGCCTGTATTCGACCGGATCGACCTTGGCCGCGAAAGCGAGTTCGTCGATGTAGCTTTCATGCGCAAAACTGTTCGGCATGGCCGAGACGCCGCGAAACCACGAGGCCCGCGCGATCGGCGGCATGTCCTGCACGGCGATACGCATATTGCTGAAGGCATAGGGCGGGATCGCCGTTCGATCGCCCATATCCGATGTTGCTGTAACGTTCGAGACTTTACCAGTCAGGATCAGGGCAAGCGTTGGCGAGAGGTTCGACGGATAGCGTGTCTCGAAATCGTAAGCCGCCGGCCCGCCTTCGAGATCGAGCCCGCCGCGCACGTCGATCACCTGCGCGGCCCCCTTCGGCTCCCAGCCATGTTCCTGTTCGCGGGTGAGCTGCACGCGCACGGGCCGACCGACCGCGCGCGACAAAAGGGCGGCGTCGGCTGTCACGTCGTCGGCGCAATTGCGCCCGTAGCAGCCGGCAGCCTCCAGCCGCTCGACGAGAACTGCCTCTTCCGGCATGTCGAGAAGAAGCGCCAGATCGCGGCGCATCGGATAGGGGTTTTGCGTGCCCGACCAGACGATCAGCCGCTCTGGGCGCCAATCGGCGACGGCGCAGGATGGGCCGATGGAGCCGTGCATCTGATAGGGCCAGACGTAGCTGCGGTCGAAACGCGGCGACGCGCCTTCGAGCGCGCGTTCGACATCACCCTGATCGGCAAGAATGCGCTTCGTGGCAGGGTTATCGCGTAGCGCCTGTTCCGGATTATTGAGGTCGGGCAATAGCGGCGGATCGCGCCATATGACTTCGAGCCGGCGTGCAGCCTCCGCCGCGTTTTCTTCGCGCGTGGCGACAACGCCGACGAAATCGCCGATCGCCACCACCCCGACCAAACCGGGGATATCGGCGATCGAGGCCTCGTTGACGGAGATCAAGCTATGGCCGACATGCGGGCCATGGTCGAAGCCGACATAGGACGGGCGGACGACGCGGCCATGCAGCATGTCCGGCACGCGGACATCATGCACATAGGTCCATTGCCCCGTTGCCTTGGCGGCGATGTCGTTGCGCGGCTGCGGCTTGCCGACGATCCTGTAGTTCTCGACCGGCTTTATCGGCGCGGTAACGTCGATGGCGATCCGCTCGTGGCGCCCGGCAATCAGCTCGCCGAAAGTGATCGACCAGTTGGCCGATGCAGTCGGCTGAATGATGCCTTCTTCGATCGAGAGCGCTTGTGGCGTGACGCCATGCTGAAGGGCGGCTTGTTCGAGAAGCCAGCGCCGCGCCGTTGCCGCAGCCTGGCGCAACGGGATCGCCGTCACCTGAATGGTTTCGCTGGCGATCGTCGCACCCTGATCGGGCGCTGCCGTGGTGCTGCCCAGGACCATCCGGACCCGCTCAAAAGGCAAGTCGAGCTCTTCGGCGACGATTTGCGCCAAGGCCGTTCTGATGCCGGTGCCAAGATCGACATGGCCATTGAAGGCGCTGGCGGTCCCGTCGGGATGAAGGGCGAGGAAGATGTCAGGCTGGGGTGTGTCGCCGGGTTTGACCACCAGCAGGATTTCATCCGCTTCGAGATAGCGGGCGCGGGGCGTCTCTTGCGGCGCGGTCATGGCGCATCCTCCGCGATTGCCGAGGAGGGAAGGGCGGCCATCAGTTCGCTGGCGCGGCGGGCGGCGGCGAGGATCTCGATATGCGTGCCGCAGCGACAGAGATGGCGGCTGAGGGCTGCGCGAATGGCGGTCTCGTCCGGCTGCGCGTTACGGAGAAGCAGTGCTGTCGTCGCGATGATCATACCGTTCAGACAATAACCGCATTGCGCGGCCTGTTTCTCGATGAAGGCCTGCTGCACCGGATGCAGTCTATCTTCTGTGCCGAGACCCTCGAGAGTGACGATGGCGCGTCCTTCGGCGGCGGCAGCCGATATCGTGCAGGCGCGCACGGCACGCTTGCCGATCAGCACGGCGCAGGCACCGCATTCGCCGAGACCGCATCCGAATTTCGGCCCGTTGAGACCGAGATCGTTGCGCAGGATGTAGAGAAGGGGCGTTTCGGGAGGCAGATCGAGCGTGTGGCGGCGCCCATTGACGTCGAGAGCGATCGGACGAGTCTTCAACACGGCTCCCTTCTTGTCACAACGGCGATGGAACGGATCGTCATCCCTCGTAATTGCAAGACGCCATGCGAAACCGAGCAGTCGCCGCCGCGCTTTGTCAAGATAGTCATCACTCTGTTCCCAAGGGTCTTAATCGCCCTTCGTTTGTATACGAATGATTGCCGCGGGACGGCTATCTGTCAATGGGCAGAGCTTGAAAACTATTTATGATGACATCACGGTATTTTCGGCGTGCAACGCCTATTGGTCCAGCTTTTGGAAAACCTCGGAAAGCAGATTGGAAAGATCGGCTGCTTCCTTGTGGCCCAATATGTTCATCACGTCTTGCTGAGCCTTCGTGCTGAGGCCCTGTAGTGTCAGGAAGATTTCCCGGCCCTTGCTCGAGCGGAAGATAAGGACCTTGCGCCGGTCCTTGGCGTCGGGAGCGCGATAGACGTCGGAAGACGCAACCATCTTGTCGATGATCTTGGTCAGGGTCGGTGAATCGACGAAGACCCTGGCTGCCAGCTCTCCCATCGACATGCCGTCATGTTCGTCGAGCGCTTCCAGGACCCTGTATTGTTCGATGGATAGCCCAACCGGTCTCAGGTGTGCCTCCATGGCCTGCTCGAGCTTGCGGTTGACGCCGCATATGAGGCGCGTCAGTTGCACTTGGTTGATCCTCGCGTGCATATATTCATTTTCAATATTTTCCTTTCCATATAAATTTTCAAACTCAAATGATCAAGCCGGCGATTGGGCTAATATGCTTAACAACTGAGCATCCGGCCCTGTCGTTTTTTGTGCACAATCGCCGTCGGCGCCTCTCGAGGGTCTGAATCTGGCGGCTTGCGGCGGTCTATGGCCGTCCGACGGGTGCAAACAGGCGGCCGAGAAGGGTTGGCACATTTCCTGCTTTCGTAAATCCCTGGCGAAGCGACGAAGATGAAAGGCAACGGTCTTGTTCACGATTCGGCTTGGTCTGCTCACTCCTCAAAGTGGTTCGGCGGGATTATGGGCACCGTCTGCCGAGGCTTGCGGCCGTCTGGCGGTTGACGAAATCAATCGTGCGAGCGGGATCTTGCGTCGGCCCGTCGAGCTTTTGGTTATCGATGCCGGGCCGACGAGCAAGACCGCCGGCCGCGCGGCGGCGGACGCGATCTGCTTCGATGGCATTCATGGAATCATCGGCATGCTGCCGAGCTACGCGCGCGAAGCCGTCGCCGCGGCGGCCAATGACACGGTGCCGTTTGTCTATACCCCGCAATTCGAAGGCTTTGCGCCGGAGCGGCAGGTCATGACCACCGGAGAAACGGCTGACGAGCTCCTGGCGCCAGCGATTAACTGGCTTTCGGAAAAGACGGGCGCTCGCCGCTATTTTCTCTGCGGCAATGATTACGTCTGGCCGCGATCGAGCCTCTCCATCGCGCGGAAGCTTATTCATCGCGCCGGCGGCATCGTCACAGGAGAGGCTTTTGTCCCCGTCGGCGTGCTCGACTATGATGAAATCCTGGATCGCATCAAGACGACACGCTCGGATGTTATCCTGCCCTATTTCCTCGGCTCCGACGCCATTGTGTTCAACCGGGCCTTTTGCGCGGCGGGCCTGAGTTCCAGCGTCTTGCGCTTCACCTCGGCGATCGACGAGACGATCGTCTATGGCCTTGCGCCGCACGAGACGGAAAATCTCTACGCCAGTTCGGCCTATTTTTCATCAATCCGGTCTCGCAACAATGGCGCTTTCCTGGAGCGCTATCACATGGCTTATGGCGAAAATCCGCCGCCTGCCAATGCCTTCGGGCAATCCTGCTACGAAGGCGTCTATTCCCTAGCCGCCCTTGTCGAAGAGGCTGGCAGCTTCGATACCAGACAGCTTGGACGCCTCTATGGCCGCATCCTGCAGCAACGCACCGCTCGCGGCAGTGAGCCTCAGGCGGTGGTCGGCGGACGCCATCCCGTGCATGTCGCGCGTCTGGACGGCTACGATTTCAAGATTCTCGCCAGCGCATAAAATAACTTGATTTTTCAAATATTGCGGATTTAAGTATCCCCGCCATAAGCAACAAGGGGAACTCTTCAATGCACCTGTCTCGCCGCCGCTTCCTGCATCGCTCCGCGCTCGCCTCCGCCACGCTCCTCGCAGCCCCCATGATCCTCCGTCATTCGGCTCTTGGCGCGGACAATCCCATCCTGATCGGCAGCCTGCACGATCAGTCCGGCCCGATCGCTGCATCCGGCGTACCGATGGTGCATGCGCTTCAACTGGCGGCCGATGAGATCAACGCGGCAGGGGGCCTTATTGGCCGGCCGGTCAAGATCGTGCATTACGACACGCAATCGAACATCCAGATGTATTCGCAATATGCCCAGCAGTTGGCCCTGAAGGACAAGGTTGCGGTTGTCCACGGCGGGATCACCTCGGCGTCGCGCGAAGCCGTGCGTCCGACCTTCGACCGCTTCAAGGTGCTCTATTTCTACAATGTGCTTTATGAGGGTGGCGTCTGCGACCGCAATACGTTCTGCACGGGCACGACACCGGCGCAGACCGTTGAAAAACTGGTGCCCGCAGCCATGAAGAAGGCCGGCAAGAAGGTCTATATCATCGCCGCCGACTATAATTACGGTCAGATCACCGCCAAGTGGATGACCAAATATGTCAAGGATAATGGCGGCGAAGTCGTATCGACCGATTTCTTCCCGCTCGACGTCACCAATTTCGGCCCGACCATTTCCAAGATCCAGGCGGCCAAGCCCGATCTCATCCTGTCGGCTCTCGTGGGCGGCAACCACACCGCCTTTTATCGGCAGTGGACCTCGGCGGGGATGAAGGGACAAATCCCGATCGCCTCCACCACTTTCGGTCTCGTCAACGAGCCGACGACGCTGGATGCGGCGGAAAGCGAGAATATCCTGGGCGCCTACGGCTATTTCGAGGAACTCGATACCCCCGCCAGCAAAAGCTTCGTCGAGAAGATCAAGAAGGCCCATCCGGATACGCCCTATATCAGCGAGCTTGCCGCGGCCACCTATGAAGGGGCGCAGCTCTGGGCCGAAGGCGTGCGCAAGGCCGGCAGCATCGACCGCGCCAAGGTCGTCGACGCGTTGGAGTCCGGCCTCTCCTTCGCCGGACCGACCGGCACCGCTACCCTTGATCACGCGACCCATCACACCACACGCAACGCCTTCCTCGCCGAGGTCAAGGATCGCAAGTGGAGCGTTCTCGAGAGCTTCCCGGACGTCAAGCCGCTCGACACCGCCAGCGTCTGCGATCTGGTGAAAAACCCGGCCGACAACAAGCAATACGTCATCAGCTTCTAAAGCCCGCCGGCGGATTGCGCGGCAGCGTCTGCGCGATCCGCAGTCTTCGCGAGAAAGGAGCTCGATTTTGGACATCTACATCATAGTGGCGCTCGACGTCATCAACGGCACGGCCTCTCTGTTCCTCCTGTGCCTGGGATTGGCGATCATCTTCGGGATGATGAAGATCATCAATCTGGCGCATGGCGAGTTCATCATGCTCGGTGCCTATGCCACGGTTATTTCCGCCAATGCGGGGGTCAATATCTGGATCGCGATGCTGGTCGTAGCACCGCTTTTCGTCGGGCTGGTTGGGCTGGTCGTCGAGCGCTGCCTGATCCGCTTCCTCTATGGTCGGCTGGTCGATTCCATGCTGGCGACCTGGGGACTGAGCCTGCTGATCATCGGCATCGTCACCACGATCTTCGGTAACACCATCCAGGGCGTGCCGACGCCGCTCGGCGGATTTTCCATCGGCGCCTACCGGTCGAGCTATTACACGCTGTTCCTGCTGGCGATGGCGATCATCATGATGGCGCTGGTCTACGCCGTCATGCGCTACACAAGGTTCGGCCTGATCGCGCGCGCCACCATGCAGAACCCGGCTATGGCCAACACGCTCGGGGTCAATCCAGCCCGCGTCTACATGACAACCTTTGCGGCCGGAGCGGCCATTACTGGCCTCGCCGGCGGCCTGCTGGCGCCGGTGTCAGGCGTCACGCCGGTCATGGGCGGGGCCTATGTCGCCAAGGCCTTCATCACGGTTGTCGGCGGCGGCGCCGCAATCCTGTCCGGGACGCTTTCGGCGGCGACCTTGTTCGGCACCATCAACCAGATCGGCGCCTATCTCACAACCCCCGTCTATGGCGAAGTCATCGTCTTCACCTCCGCCATCGTCCTGATCCGGCTGTTGCCCCAGGGTATTTCCGGGCGCTTTTTCAAGGGGAACCTGTGATGACGCGACGTCTTCGCCTGATTGCCCAGACCCTGGCCGTTCTCGTCGCCATTGTCGCCGTCGCCATCGCGCCCGGCCAGCTAGAACTCTTCACATTGATGCAGTTCACGCTGTTTGCCGCCATGGCGGTGCTGTCGCTCAGCCTTGCCTTCATCTGGGGTTTCGGCGGCATCCTGTCCTTTGGACAGACGGCCTTCTTCGGTCTCGGCGGATATGCCTATGCGATCTCCGCCATCAACTTCCAGGATTCCACGCAAGGCATCATGCTGGCGGTGTTCATTCCAGCCGTATTTTCGGCGCTGCTCGGCTACTTCGTCTTCTACGGGCGGATTTCCGATGTCTATCTCGGGGTCATCACCCTGACGGTGACGCTGATCCTATTCAATGTCATCAATTCGACCTCGGGGGACGAATATCACATCGGCACGGCGATGCTCGGCGGCTTTAACGGCATCCCGGCGGTGCCGACCTTCAACATGCCCTTTGACCCCTCAAGCCCGCTGTCGCCGGAGCAGTCATGGTGGGTGACGGGCGGCGCGCTCATAGCCGTCTATCTTCTGCTGCGGCTCATTCTGGCGAGCCCGTTCGGCCGCGTCGTCGTCGCCGTCCGGGAAAACGAGGTGCGTGCTTCCCTGCTGGGCTACGACCCACGGCTGATCAAGCTGGTGACCTTCGTGATCGGCGGTGCGGTCGCCGGATTGGCGGGTGCTCTCTATGTCAATTGGGGTGCCTTCGTCGGCCCGACGATCTTCAGCCTGTCGCTGTCGGCCGAGATCATCATCTGGATCACCATCGGCGGTCTTGGCACTCTGCTTGGCCCTATCATCGGCTGCATATTGATCGAATACGCCGTCGCCGCCATCGGCTCGCAGCAGACCCTGAATTCGAACCTCGTGCTGGGCGCCGTTCTCATTTTCTTCGTCCTGCTGCTGCCCAAGGGGTTGGTGCCGACCGTCCGCGATCTTCTGCTGCGGCTCGTCCCCAAGATCGAGCCGAGATCGGCCAATCCAGCTCAGGAACCCTCCGTCCAGCCTGTGGGAGCCAAGTGACATGCCCGAGCCCACTTTGCTTCTCAAGACCGAACATCTGACCATGCGCTTCGGCGGCGTCGTCGCCAATGACGACATCAACTTTACGCTGGACGAGATGGAACTACGCTGCCTGATCGGCCCGAATGGAGCCGGAAAGAGCACCTTCTTCAAGTCGCTCACCGGCCAGCAGACGCCGACATCGGGGACGATCGCCTTCCGGGGCCAGCCAATCGCGGGAAAGCTCCCGCACGAGATCGCCCGTATGGGGATCGGCATCAAGACGCAGGTTCCAAGCGTCTTCAACGGGTTGAGCGTTCGCGAAAACATCTGGATGGCGGCCCGCCGAAAAGCGACCCCGAGGGGGCTCGCGCCGATGGTGGAGAGCGTGCTGTCCCTGATCCGGTTGAGCGACTTCGCCGACAGGGTCGTTGCGACGCTGTCGCACGGCCAACGCCAATGGGTCGAGATCGGCATGGTGCTTGCCGCCGAGCCGGATCTCATTTTGCTCGATGAACCCGCCGCCGGCATGACCGACGAGGAGACGCTGAGAACAGCGGAGATTATCCGCGACATCAACCAGTCGCGCGCCATTATCGTCGTCGAGCACGATATGGCGTTTATCAAGCTGATCGCCAAGAAGGTCACAGTCTTTCACCAGGGCAAGGTGCTGGTGGAAGACACGATCGACCGCGTGCTCGCCGATCAGAGGGTTCGGGACATCTACCTCGGAAAGAAGGTGGTCGCATGACACAGCTTCTGAGCGTGAAGGACCTGCGATCCGGCTACGGACGGATTCCGATCCTCGCAGGCGTGGATATGGCGATGGAGGAGGGCGAGTTTCTCGGCATCCTTGGCCATAACGGCATGGGCAAGACGACGCTCATGCGTACTCTCATGGGGCATCTGCCGGCAACGGCCGGCATGGTAGAGTTCTCCGGCCGCAACGTGACGGGGATGAAACCCTTCGAGCGGTCGAGGCTCGGCATGGGGCTGGTGCCGCAGGGGCGTGAAATCTTTCCGGAGCTTTCCGTCTATGAAAATCTCCGGATGGGGCTTGTGGCGGCGCGGAAGGAGGACCGATCGATCATCGATACCGTTCTTCAGGATTTTCCGCGTCTCGTGCGCCTGCTCGACCGTCGGGGCGGGGCGCTTTCCGGCGGAGAACAGCAGCTTCTGGCGCTTGCCCGCTGCCTGTGCACCAAGCCGAGGCTCATTCTGCTTGATGAGCCGACTGAGGGCATTCAGCCCTCAATCATCGAGGAGATTATCGAGACGCTGATCGCGCTGAAGAGCCGCTGGAAACTGTCGCTGATCGTCGTCGAACAGAACCTCGAATTCATCACCTCGCTGTCCGACCGGATCCTGCATATCCAGAAGGGACGCATCACCGGTGAAATTGATCGGGATGCTATTCTGTCCGGGGAGGTAGGCATGGCCCCCGTCTAGTTTACCGGAGCCGCCCCGGCTCCGTTCTCACCGAAAATCCGATCTCAAAACGCTTGTCTTCACAAGAAAGGATGACTCATGTCCATTACCCGCCCAACCGTTGCCGATGTTGTCGAGCTGGCCTCCAGCCTGCACATGAACATGTCCACTGAGGAGGCCGCCAGCTATCACTCTTTGATGGGCGGCATGTTCGATGCTTATGATGTGGTCGACTCGCTGCCCAATCCCCTGCCGCCAGCCAAATATCCGCGCACTCCGGGCTACAAGCCGGGCCTTGAGGAAAACAAATACGGGGCCTGGGCCTATAAGAGCGAGGTGAAGGGCGCTTCCGAGGGCAAGCTCAAGGGGCGAACCGTCGCCCTCAAGGACAATGTCGCGCTCGCCGGTGTTCCGATGATGAACGGGTCCACGACGCTTGAAGGCTTCGTTCCGGCGGCCGACGCGACTATCGTCACCCGCATGCTCGATGCTGGCGCGACCATCGTCGGCAAGGCGGTCTGCGAGCATTTCTGCCTCTCCGGCGGTAGCCACACTTCCGATCCAGGCCCGGTGCATAACCCGCATCGCATGGGCTATTCGGCGGGCGGTTCCTCCTCGGGCAGCGCCGCACTGGTTGCGGCCGGCGAAGTGGACATGGCGATCGGTGGCGATCAGGGCGGCTCGATCCGGATTCCGGCCTCCTATTGCGGCATCTACGGCATGAAGGCGACACATGGCCTCGTGCCCTATACCGGCGTCATGCCGATCGAATCGACCATCGACCATACCGGGCCGATGACCGCGACGGTCGCCGACAATGCTCTGCTGCTGGAAGTGCTTGCCGGTGCCGACGGCTTTGATCCGCGCCAATATGCGCCGAAGGTTTCGGCCTATATCGAGGCACTCGGCAAGGGCGTCAGGGGCTTGA
This sequence comes from Martinezella rhizogenes, assembly GCF_000799715.1. GTDB lineage: Bacteria > Pseudomonadota > Alphaproteobacteria > Rhizobiales > Rhizobiaceae > Rhizobium > Rhizobium rhizogenes_C. The sequence continues at coordinate 1,114,544 of NZ_JUHG01000013.1, read as the reverse complement.
AGATCGGCCTGCTGAAGGAAGGCTTTGCCGTGTCGAACATGCAGGAGGCGGTGGCCGACAAGGTGCGGGCGGGTGCCGAACGTCTGGCCGGTCTCGGCGCCGAAATCTCCGAAGTCTCCGTTCCTGATCATCTCAATGCGCTTGCGGCCTGGAACCCGATCACGCTGGAAGGCTTCATGGTGCAGATGATGCACGGCAATGGCATGGGCTTCAATTGGAAGGGGCTCTATGACGTCGGTCTACTGGACGCGCATTCGTCCTGGCGAAACCGGGCGGACGACCTGTCGAAGACCCTCAAGCTGTGCATGCTGGTTGGTCAGTGGGGGCTTACTCATTACCGTGGGCGCTATTATGCCAAGTCCCGCAATATCGCCATTGCGGCGAAGGCTGCCTATGACGTTGTTTTCGGCCAGTATGATCTGCTGCTGATGCCGACCCTGCCTTGCGTGGCAACGAAATTGCCCGAGAAGGATGCGCCGCTCTCCGAGATTATTGAGCGCGCCTTCGAGATGACCGCATCCACCAGCCCCTTCGACGTCACCGGCCATCCGGCCATGTCCTTGCCCTGCGGCCTCGTGGACGGATTACCGGTCGGGCTGATGCTGATCGCCAAGGATTACGACGAGAGCACGATTTATCGTGCGGCCAGCGCGTTTGAGGCAGATGGCGACTGGAGGTCGTTCTGATGCACACCATCAGCGCGATTATCCGGGTCAAGGCCGGTGAGGAAGCGACAATGCGCGACGCGCTGATGGCGGTCGCCTCGCATGTGGCCATGAATGAGCCGGAAACTCTCGGCTTCTTCATTTCCCAGAGCGAGGAGGATCCGTGCCTGTTCACCACCTATGAGCGCTTCGCGGATCGCGCCGCCATGGATCGTCACAATGGGTCGGATGCGGTGGGTGTGTTCTTTGCCATCGCAAGCCCGATCCTGGATGGGCCGGTGACGCTGGTGACGGCGATCGAAGCATCGGCGAAAGCCTGATTTCGACGGTCCCAAAGTGCCGGCGGCGTCGCGTTCGCCGGCACGGGGCAATGCATGGCTGTTTGCCGATTTTCCAACGAAAGAATGGGATGATGTTCGATACGATCATTATCGGTGCGGGCTCCGCCGGCTGCGTGGCGGCCCATCGCCTGAGCGCGGATGTGAAGCGAAAGGTTCTGGTGCTGGAGGCCGGGCGGGATGCGCCGATCGCCTCCGATATCCCGTCCGACTGGGTGACGATGTTCAATACCAGCGCCGACTGGAATTATTACACCGAACCGCAGCTTGGTTGCCGGGGCCGTCGTATCTTCTGGCCACGCGGCAGGATGGTCGGCGGGTCCGGTGCGCTCAATGCCATGATCTACATTCGCGGCCTGCCATCGGACTATGACGCCTGGCAGGCGATGGGTTGCACCGGTTGGGGCTGGCAAGATGTCTTTCCGGCCTTCCTCGCTGCCGAAAGCAATGCCGATTTCCAGGCCGACCCCTATCACGGCAATGAAGGACCGCTTCATGTCGCCAACGTGCCCTATGTCGATAGGCACGAGCGACTCTGGCTCGAAGCCGCCCAGGCGGCGGGCTTCGCCTTCAACCCGGACTTCAATGGCGAGAGCCAGGAGGGGGTCGGGCTCTTCCAGTTCACGATCCGCAATGGCGAACGATGGGGGACCGGCAAGGCCTATCTTCGTCCCGTGCTCGACCGGCCGAACCTGACCTTGAAAAAAGGCGTTCTCGTCACCGGTCTCATCATCGAGAAGGGCCGTGTCATCGGCGTGAACTATCTGGTCAACGGTATTCCCGAGACATCCTTTGCGGCGAGCGAGGTCGTCATGGCGGCCGGTGCCATCGGGACATGCCAGATCATGTTGCTGTCCGGCATCGGCCCGGCCATGGAGCTGGAAGCGGCCGGTGTGACTCCGGTCCATGATCTTCCCGGCGTCGGCAAGGATCTGCAGGATCACCTCAATATCCCGATATCCTTCTACACCAAGGAACCGATGGGGATCGGGGCGTGGACAGAGGAAACCCTCGAAGACAGTTTTGCGGAGTGGCGTGATCATCGAAGCGGCATCCGCACTTCGCCCTGGGTGGCGGCAGGTGCCCATGTCTGTAGCCGGGAAGGTGTCGAGCCCGATCTCCAGCTTTACGGCGCCATCAGCCCGCATCGCGACTATGCCCGTTTCCTTGGCGGTCGTTCCGGCATCACCGCTCATTGCGTTCTCCAGCGGCCGAACAGCCGGGGCGAGATCAGGCTGCGTTCGGCCGACCCCACCGAGCATCCGGCGATCGATCCGAAATACTTCATCTCCGATCCTGACGGGACGGATCTTGCGACGATGGTCGCCGGCGTGCGGATCAACCGCGATATCCTCGCCCAATCGCCGATGAGGGAGCTCATCGACTATGAGCTGACGCCGAGCGCGGAGTGTAAGACGGACGCCGAGATCGCCGATTATGTCCGGGGGCACATGACGACGCTCTACCATCCTTCCAGTACCTGCCGGATGGGCGTCGACAGGCTCGCCGTAACAGATCCCGTCACGATGAAGGTGCACGGCCTCGAAGGTCTGCACATCGCCGATGCTTCCGCCATTCCGAAAATGGTGTCCGGCAATCTCAATGCGCCGACGATCATGCTTGCCGAACGCGCCTGCCAGAAAATACTTGCGGCCTGAGGAGAACGAAAATGACCGCTGTTTCCATCAACACGACATGGCACCAAAAGGCCGAAAAATTGAAACTTGAGGGAGGGTTGTTCATCGACGGGACGCTGCTGCCGGCAAGATCCGGCAAGCTGTTCGAAAGCATCAATCCGGCGAACGGCACGGTGATCGCCGAAGTGGCCCAGGGTGATGCCGCTGATATCGATCGCGCCGTCGCATCCGGCCTGAAGGCCTTCAAGTCCGGTGTCTGGTCGCGAAAGGCGCCGCGCGAACGCATGGCCGTGATGCTGCGCTTTGCCGATCTTATCGAGGCGCATCGCGAGGAGTTCGCGCTGATCGACACCATGGACATGGGCAAGCCGATCAGCGAGATGCTGAACGTCGATATTCCACTGGCAGTCCTTTGCTTCCGGTTTACCGCCGAATGCATCGACAAGGTGCAGGGAAGCGTAGGCGCCACCTCCCCGGATATCCTTTCCTATGTGCTGCGCCAGCCGCTTGGGGTCGTCGGGTGCATCGTGCCCTGGAATTATCCGTTGCTGATGACGTCGTGGAAGATCGCTCCCGCGCTGTCGGCCGGCAATTCGGTGGTGCTCAAGCCGGCCGAGCAGTCACCGCTGTCGGCCATTCTTCTTGCCCGTCTTTTCGTCGAGGCGGGAGGCCCCGAGGGCGTGCTCAACGTCGTCAACGGCTTCGGACCGGAGGCCGGCAAGGCGCTCGCGCTTCATCGCGACGTCGAGAAGATCGCCTTTACCGGCTCGGTCGAGATCGGCAAGCTGATGATGGTCTATTCCGGCCAATCGAACCTCAAGAAGGTCTCGACCGAATGCGGTGGCAAATCTCCGCATGTGATCATGGCCGACGCCACCGATCTCGAGGCGGCCGCCTCCTGGGCGGCCATGGGCATTTTCGGGAACCAGGGCGAGGTTTGCTGCGCCGGCTCGCGCATTCTCGTGGAACGCAAGATCCTCAAGGACTTCACCGATCTCTTCCGCGAAAAGGCCGAGATGGGCTATCGACCAGGCGATCCATTGAATCCTGATACCAGCATGGGGCCGCTGGTGGATTTCGGCCAACAGAAGCGGGTGTTGAACTATATCGGCATCGGCAAGCAGGCTGGCGCGGAATGCGTGCTCGGCGGCGGCATTCCGGCAGGGCTGGAAAGGGGCGCCTTCGTTTCACCGACAATCTTCACCGGCGTCAACAACCAGATGACCATCGCCCGCGAGGAGATCTTCGGTCCTGTCGCCAGTATCATCGCTTTCGATGGCTTCGAGGAGGCGGTCTCGATCGCCAACGACACCAGCTTCGGCCTTGCCGCGGGCATCTGGACCTCCGACCTCGGCAAGGCGCACCGTTTCGCGCGCGATGTCGAAGCCGGGATGGTCTACATCAACAGCTATATGACCGGCGACATGCAGCTTCCCTTTGGTGGCTGGAAGGAAAGCGGTAATGGCCGGGACAAATGCATGGATGCGCTCAATTCCTACACCCAGACCAAGGGTGTCTGGGCGACGGTCGGGTAGGCGCGCGCGTGAACGGGCAATCGGCTCCGCATCATTGACATCTTACCAGATGTGGAAGCGGAAACGTCCGGCTTTCACCGCAATGCGGAGTTCACGATATTGCAAAGGCCGGTTCGGACCGCATTGTTCGAGGTGACCTGGCCAGCCTGAATATCGAATATCGCGTCGACGCGCACTCCGGCGCCGATTTGACGTGCGACCACTCTGAGGGTCTGAATTCTGCCGGACCCCGTGGTTTCCTGATAGGCGTCGATGGCTGAAAGGTCCCGGTCGATCTCGATGCCAGAAAATCCCTCTGCCGCAACGGCCTGGGCAAGCGTTTTCAGCACCGTTGCCGCCTTTGCCTTCGGGAGTTCCTGCCAGGTCTTGTAGCTGACAGCCGTGATCATCGGCACTCCGCTCGTCTTGAAATTGCTTTCGCATGACGCGGCTTCAACCACGCTGGCGGACATGGTGAAAGCAATCAGCATTCCAACAACTCGTTTCATAGTCGCATCCCGGACGATTTTTCGAATGTCGGGAATGTTGCAATAAATACGGTATTAGTAAAGTCAGTTTTTCGCTACCTGGTTGTGCTTCTCTGATGTTTAAGGGATGCAATCGCGCCTAGAGGCCGGCGAGCGCCGCGTCGATACCGTCCATCACCTCCTGCGGCAGCGGGCCTTTCTGCAGCGCCCCGGCATTTTCCTCCACCTGGGCGACGGTCCGGAAGCCGGGTATCGGCAATGTGCGGCTGGAGCGCGCCCAGAGCCAGGCAAGTGCACCCTGCGTCAGCGTACGTCCATCTACGGTCAGCAGGTTGCGCACCGCGTCCAGCCGCGCCGCAAATTCCGGCGCGATCTTGCCATCCTTGAAATAGACCATCCAATCAAGGCTCGCGCCGCGTACATCCTTTGCGCCGACGGTCTTTTCAGCCGTGAACTTGCCGGTGAGAAGTCCCATGGCCAGCGGGCCTCGATTGATAGAGATCAGGCCGTTCTTTTCGATCACATCGATCATGTCGGGAACCGGCTCGAAGACGTTCATCGTGTGCTGTACGGAAACAAAACCCTTCCGCGCTGCATGCCGGGCGGCGCGATCCGAGTGATCGGTACTCCAACCGAATGCATCGATCTTGCCTTCAGCTTTCAGGGCTTCAAGCGTTTCAAAGACCTCGTCGGATGCCTCCAGCGGAAAGTCGTTCAGGTGAAACTGCAAAAGATCAAGCCGCTCGCGCTTCAGCCTCTTCAGTGATGTCTCGGCGGATTGGCGAATGAAGGCGGGATCGGCGAAGGCACCCGTCGCCTGCTTGCTGTCCTCGTCGGTTGCGAAACCGAACTTCGTCGCGATGACAATATCGTCGCGATTGCCAATCGCGCGGCCGACGACCTTCTCGGAATGTCCTGCCCCATAGTTCGAAGCGGTATCGAAGAAGCGGATGCCGAGATCGACGGCACGATGAATGGCGCGGATCGATTCATCGTCGTCGACCTCTCCCCAGCCAAGCGGCACTTCGCCCGCGTAGAACGGGCCGCCGATCGCCCAGCAGCCCATGCCGAGCCGCGGAATCTCGCGTCCGCTCCAGAGACTGATGGTCGTAGCATTCTCGGGTTTCGTCAGCATTACATCGTCCTCGATCTTCTGTTGTTAAAGACGAGATAGGGATGACAGAGCGGACTGTATACCGCCAAATTCGCGGCATATTTTTCACCGGTGAAAAACAGCGGTTCAGGCGGAGAGTTTGTCACAAAAAATAGCAACGCTGTAGCGCAGGGATCCAGCGGCTTGAGCACGGTTCACAACCCGGAAAATTCCAGTTCCCGCTGGCTCAAAATCTGGGAGCGGGTCAAATGCTAGAATGGACAACTTAACCGAAGTGCATCATGGCCGGCTTTGAAGGTAGGAGATCAGCCTCCTTCTTGCAGATGCGACCTTTAGCCCAAACGGGCGAGCATCTATCTTTCGGCTTTAATGGCTCCGCGCCGTTGACATCGCGCAAGCATATTTTGCGGAAGCGCGATGAGTAGACCTGAGCAATATCCGGAAGCTCTATCTCCTTCTTCGAAACAACTCGCCTTTGCCTTCGAGACTTGATTCCATCCCGGCCAGACGCAGCATGTGCCACGCGAGCGCATGATTGCTCGATGTTACCGGCTTGCCGAGCTTCTTCTCCACAACCTCGACAATTCGTGCAACACGCAGGCTGGTGCAAGATACGAAAACTGCATCGCATTCGTCGGACGCGCCAATGTCGAGAATGGCGCGCTCGATCGACTCCGGCGTAATGCGTGCAACGATATTGTCATCAGCCTCGTTGAACGAGCCCATGACCGGTATTTCCATGCCGCGCGCCATCAGCGAGGCGCGCAGCGAATGATTGATGTCAGGAAGATATGGTGTCAGAAGCGCGATGCGGGAGGCGCCCAGTGCCTTGAACGCCGCGCGAGCCGCGGTAACGGGATCCGTCACCTGAACGCCGGGAAGAACGTCATGCACGCGCTCGGCAATCCGGCTTTCACCGATGACCAGAGCGCCAGACGTGCAGGCAAAGCCGATGACATCGAATTCGACGTCTGGAAGCAGGCCGACCGTTCCGGGGATTTCATCCGACATCTTGATCAGATTTTCAGGGGTGATTTGCACGTCGCTATAGAGACGTGCGCCATAAAGCGCGACGTCGCGAAGCGGCAAGGCAAAGCGAAACTCGTCCTCGATCGTCTGGTCTGTTCGCAGGACGAGCAGGCCAAGGTTCGCATGGGTCCCGATTCCGTCATCGGTGGCGAAACCGATATGTTCCTTGTTGAGGACGAGGATATCTGAGAGTTCAGCTGTGTTTGTCGACATGGGGTCTCTCCCGTTTAGATGTGTTTTCGTTGAACTATGATCTATTAGTGAGGGGCGTCGCCGCCGAGGTAGAGCGATCGCATGGCGGGGTCCGCGAGCAGATCGGCCGCGTTGCCATGCAGCGCGACATTGCCGAGCGACAGCACATAGGCGGTGTCGGAGATGTGCAACGCTTCGAAGGCATTCTGCTCGACCATCAGAATGCAGATCCCGTCGCGGGTCCGAATGGTTCTGATGGCCTCGAACACCTCGTGCATCATTCGCGGTGACAGCCCGGCAGAGGGTTCGTCGAGCAAAAGGATACTGGGGTTGGCAATCAGGGCTCTCGCCAACGACAGCAACTGGCGCTCGCCGCCCGACAAAGCCGAGGCACGCTTGTTTTTCTTGATGGCAAGGGAGGGATACTGGACCATCAGCTCGTCGAAGCGATGGTTCCTGTCGACCTTTTGCATCTGGCGTGCGCCAAGCAATATGTTCTCGGAGACAGACAGGGTCGCAAACACATTGTCGGTCTGAGGAACAAAGCCGACGTGGTGGTGGCGGATCTTGTCGTGGGTCGGCAGGTGGGTGACGGTTTCGCCCGACATTTTCACCTGGCCCGCGCGCGGACGAACAAAGCCCGCAACGCATTTGAGGAGCGTCGACTTCCCACAGCCGTTCGGACCGAGGATCGTGACGATGCGTTGGGGGTCGGCGCGAAGGCTGATGCCGTTCAGAATATCCGGGCCATCGCCGTAGCCGGCCCTGATGTTGTCGACTTCGATCATGCATAGGCCCTCTTGTCACGGGCTCCGCCGAGATAGGCTTCGACGACGCTGGAATTAAGCGTGAGTTCGGCAGGCGCGCAGTCCGCGATGACTTTGCCACGGTCAAGGACCACGCAGCGGCCGCAGAGTTCGCGGATGAAATGCATGTCGTGCTCGATGATCAGCAGCGTCACGCCTTGGGCATTGACCTTGCGGAGCAGTTGCACCATGTGCTGACGCAATGATGGATGCACGCCCGCTGTCGGCTCGTCCAGGCAAACGAGCCTTGGGTTCGTGCGCAGGGCAAGTGCGATGGACAGAAGCTTCTTCTGGCCACCTGACAAGGATCCAGCCGGCAGGTCGCGAACGTGATCCAGTGCGAGTTCGCTGAGCAATCTTTCGACGTCGCTGGCATCGAAGCGGCTCCTGGCGAAAAGGCTGCGAAAACCCGATCCTTCCGCCTTGCCTGCCTGCAACACCTCAGCGACCGTCATTCGTCGTGGCATGGACGGCAGCTGGAACGTCCGCACGAGCCCTTTTCGCGCGATCCTGTCGACCACTGTCGAGGTTATGTCCTCGCCCGCGAAGATCACAGAACCGGCACTGACTCTTGAGAAGCCCGAGATCACGTTGAGCAAGGTACTTTTTCCGCATCCGTTCGGCCCAAGAAGGCCAACAACTTCGCCCGCGGTCATCTTGATATCGATGCCTCTCAGAACCTGGTTCTCGCCGAATGATTTCGAAACATCTGCGATATGGAGAAGGTTTTCAGACAAGTTTCGCCCCTCCGATCCTTTCGGGAACGAGGCCGGACTGACGCCACAGCATGAAGGCGATCAGCCCGCCGCCGATCATGGCAAGGCGTGCCGCCGCGACGAACTCCGTCGGCAAGCCGACAAGATCCTTGAAGAAGGGGATGAAGGAAAAAATGAACTGAAGGAGAAATGCGCCAACAATCGCACCGCGATGATTGCCGATGCCGCCGATGATGACCATCGCCCAAATCAGGAATGTCTCCGAACTCACAAGCTGTTCAGGTGCCACGAACGAAATGTAGTGAGCAAAGACGAAGCCTGCGCTGGCGGCCACCAGTCCGGACAGGATCATGCATTCGCGTCGCAGCGCCGCTACATTGTAGCCGAGCGAAAGGGCCAATTGCGGCTCTTCCCTGCTCATTTTCAGGCCGAGGCCATATCGCCCGTCCGTGAGCCATCGGCACAGAAAGTACGCGCCGACGAGAAGTGCGGCGCACGAAGATAGAATTGCAACTTGCTGCGTCCGGCCGGCGAGGCTCGGGAAAAGGGACGATACCGCACTGATCCCCTGCGCGCCGCCGGTGAACCATCCTTCGTTGTTGACGATGATGCGGATGACCTCGGCAAGGGCGAGTGTCGCCATGCCCCAGTAATCCTCCTGGAGATTGCGCCCAATGGCAGCGAAAGCCCACCCCACGAGGACTGCAAACCCTGCAGCGATGAGGATCCCCGATGCGAAGCCGAGGTCGTATTTATAGGCGAGCCCGGCACCATAGGTGCCGCAGCCGAAGAGCGCGACCTGGCCGAAATTCATCAGGCCACCGAAGCCCGATTGCAGATTGAGGCTGAGGGCCACCAGGCCGTAGAGGCAGGCAAGGATCGTGACATGGATCAGGAAATCAAACACGCTTCACCTCGCTGACAAAGAGGCCGCGCGGCCGCCAGATCAATGTGACCACCAGGAGGACGAAAGATCCTGCCGTGGCATAGGCGGCGGGCATGAAGAGCAGGTCTCGCCCGAAGGCAGGACCGAAATTGATATCGGTGATCAGCGTCTCCGCCAGGGCGATGACGACGGCGCCGGCGGCAGCCCCGAGCGGGTTGCCCAAACCACCGAGAATGGCCGCGGAAAATACCGGAAGCAGCAGGTCGAGACCCGTTTGAATGTTGATCTCGCCCTTCAGGGTCAGGCAGATGCCGCCAAGGGCTGCAAGCATGCCGCTGATCAGGACCACGGCATTTCTGGTGCGCCGCGTATCGATTCCTGTTGCCTCGGCAAGAAGCCCGTTGGTGGCGGTCGCCCGCATGCATCGTCCAAGATCCGTGCGAAAGAGCAAAAGGGCAAAGCAGAGGATCGCAACCGTGGTGATCGAAAGCGAGGTAAGCTGGTTCTCGGTCATTCGGGCACCAAGAACCCGGAATGGGCGCGTGATCGGAAGGCTGAAGCGGGTCGGGTTTGGACCGATGGCCAGCAGGAACACAGCCGACGCAAGCATGCTGACGGCAAGCGATCCGATCATGGCCGTCGACGAACTGATCTTCAGCATGCGATTGAAGAGAAGCTCGTTGAGCGCGACGGCGGCAACGCCGACGCAGAGGACGGCAATGATGGCGGCGACACCGATCGGCATCCCGCTCTTTTGCAGAACCAGGGCGATAAAAGCTCCCGAGGCGGCATACTGTGCCACCGCAATGTTCGGAAATTTCATCAGGGAGTAGATCGCGCTCATTCCGACCGCGATCAGAACCAGGTCGCTCGCCCGCATCAGGACATCGACGACAAATTGAACCATGTGCTTGACCCCTGTCACGCTTACAAAAATAGAAGGTCGGATGCGGCGGCCGTGCAGCCAATCGGCCGTCGCATCGCTTCAAGTCAGTTGGTGACGGGCTTGCCTGCTGCGATCTTGAGCTTCAGGTAGGGCTGGGCTGAACGCTGGTTGTGGTCGTCGAAGGTGATCGGCCCGGTGACGCCTTGATAATTCTTGCCGATCTCGGCCAGCGCGACATTGATCTTGGCGGGTTCCGTGGACTTCGCCTTGTCGATTGCCGCAGCCACCATCATGACGCCGTCATAGGCAAAGCCGTTATAGGTCGAGGTGAAGTCGCTCTTGAATTTCGCCGTATAGGACTTCTGATAGTCCGCGCCGCCGGTACCGATATAGTTCAAGTCCATGCCGATCTGGCCCTCAACATATTGCGGCGCGCTGTCGGCGGTGCACATCGTCAGGTAAAGCGCATACCAGGGCGTCTCATTCAGGCCGAGTTCGAAGGACTCGCGATTGATAGTTGCCGACTCCTTGCCGTAAGCGGAATAGACATAGACGTCGGGCTTGCTCTTTTCGAGCTGCTGAAGTTCAGGCCGGTACGTGGTCTGACCTTCGGTATAGAGGATCGAGGATGTTACCGCTCCACCGAGCGCCTTGAACTTGGTGGAGAAGGCGTCAACGATGCCTTGGCCGTAGGCATTGTTCGGCGCGATGATCGCAACCTTCTTCGCGCCGGACTTGAAGACGTCTTCGGCTCCGAAGGCTCCCGACACGTTGTCGAGACCGATGACGCTGAACGAGCTCTTGCCCAAGTCGCGGATCTTGATACTGGAGCTGCCGATGTTGATATGCGTGCGGCCCTGTTGCAGAAGATAGTCGGCGACTGGGATGGTGATGCCTGACGAGAATTCACCAAGGACCACCGGCACGTTGTCGACGGTGACCAGCTTCTTCGCGGCAGTCAGCGCAGTGACGGCGTTGCCAGCCGAATCCTCGGTCACGATCTTCAAGGGCTGCCCCATGACGCCGCCCGCCGCATTGATCTTGTCAACCGCAAGCTCCATCCCGCGGCGTTGATCCTCACCTTGCGTCGCGCTTGCACCCGACAGCGGAAGAATGGCGCCGATCACGATATCCTGCGCGGTTGCGGGTCCCGCCAGCGCGGCCAGCACAATACCAAAACTCAGCAGTTTCTTCATTGCAATTCCCCTTCTCGTTATGGCTTCTCTTAATTGTCGACAATACAAACGACAATATTTGTGGCTGTCAAGTGCGATCGAGTATTTTTTACTCGCGCCTATAATTTACTCATTTCGCCTAGGGAAATGCGCGTTAATTGCCGGAAATAACGGATTTTAGTTCTTTGAAGTTATGTTCCATCGTACGTCGCCACTTTTTTGGTAAATGGTGGTATTGACAAATTGGCGAGCCTCTTCGTAATTGTCGACAATATAAACGACAGATGTAGAGGCGCAAATGAGAGCTTTGATATTGGGCGGTGGCGTCGTCGGCATCAGTACAGCCTATCAACTTCAGCAGGAAGGCTACGACGTCACGGTACTGGAGAAGGCCGAGAGGGTGGCCGAGGGAGCAAGCTTTGGAAATGCGGGAATGATCGCGCCTGGCCATTCCTTCGTCTGGTCGTCGCCGAAGGCCCCGATGACCCTGCTGAAATCTCTCTACCTCAAGGATCAGGCGCTGCGCTTCAAACTGTCCGCCGATCCGCATCTCTGGGTCTGGTCGTGGAAGTTCCTGATGCAGTGCACGGCGCAAAAGGCGCGGCGCAACACGCTGCTCAAGCATCGCCTTGCCGTACACTCCCAGGCCGTGCTCCAGTCGGTGGTGGCGAAAGAAGGCATTGAATACGATCGCACCTCGAGCGGTATCCTCTATTTCCATCGTAGCCAGTCCGCCCTGGATCAAGGCGTCAAAAACATGGAACTGCTGGCCTCCGACGGCCAGGACATCCGTGTGATCGATGGGGACGAAGTCGTGCGGCGCGAGCCGGCGCTGGCATCGTCGCGGGGAAAGATTGCCGGCGGCATTCTATGCCCGAGCGACGAGACAGGCGATTCAGCGAAGTTCACCCGTGCCCTTGCCAGCTTGGTGCAGACGCGCGGCGGTAAAATCCTGACCGGCACGACGATCACCGCCCTCGAGAAAGCTGGCGATGCCATCACGCGCGTATTGACGGACAGGGGCGACTATAAAGCGGACGTCTACGTTCTGTGCCTTGGGTCCGAAAGTCCAATTCTTGCACGCAGCATCGGGCTTGATCTGCCGATCTATCCGATCAAGGGATATTCGTTGACCATTCCGGTCACGGACCCGGATCTTGCCCCCAAGCTGCCGGTTCTTGACGAGCATAATCTTGTTGGGATCACGCCCATGGGAGACCGTATTCGCGTGACCGCGACCGCTGAATTTGCGGGTTACGACCGAAGCCACAAGCCTTCGGATTTCGCCTTCATGAAGAAGGTTACTCAGGAGCTTTTTCCCAGGGGCATCGCCTATGACCGGGCCGAGATGTGGGCGGGATTGCGACCGATGACGCCCGACAATCTGCCTGTTCTTGGTCGGCGCACATTCAAGAATCTCTGGCTGAACACCGGACACGGCCATATCGGCTGGACAATGTCGCACGGCTCGGCCGCCATCATCGCCGATCTTGTCGCCGGCCGGCCCGCACCCATTCCGCTCGACGGAATCATCGAGGCTGAGCACCGCGCACCGCTGCAGCTCTCCGAAATCTCCTACCAGTTATAAAGGAAACGAACATGACCGCTATTCAACGCATTGGCGCCGCGCAACGGATGTCTCAAGCCGTCGCTTATGGAAACATGGTCTTTCTCGCCGGGCAGGTGGCGCTGCGTGCACCCGGCGCGTCCGTGAGCGAACAGACAAAAGATATTCTGGCAAAGACCGACGAGCTGCTGGCTGAAGCCGGCACCGACAAGACGAAGCTTTTGTCCGCGTCGATCTGGCTTTCAGACATTGCCACCTTTGGTGAAATGAACGAAATCTGGGACGCATGGGTCGCCCCCGGCGGAGCGCCGGCACGCGCCTGCGTCGAATCGAAGCTTGCCGCTCCCCAGTTCACGGTCGAGATTTCCGTGATCGCCGCCATCTGACCAAATGCGGTGTGTCGCAGTGTGGCGCACCGCCCCATCCTGTTGACTTTAAAGGATTGCTTGGCCCAATGATCCCACACGAAAAGCAGATCGATCAGGAGGGGCATGCCGTGTTGGAAGCCAAGGCAATCAAGACCGGGCCACGGATCTATGAGGAGATCCGGCGCATGGCGATGGAGTATCGCTTCAAGCCGAACGAGCGCATCAATGAGGTCGAGCTTGCCGCGCGCATGAATGTCAGCCGCAGCCCCATTCGCGAAGCCTTGCAGCGTCTTGTCACGGAAGGCCTGATCACGTTCCAGCCAAACCGCGGCTTCTTCTGCCGGGGCTTCGATGTCGACGAGGTCATCAATCTTTCGGATGTTCGATGCCTGCTGGAAGAGCGCGCGGTGGTTCTTGCGGTCAGGCGTGCCAGCGATGAGGAACTCAGGGCTCTTGTGGATTGGTGGCAGGCAACGGCCGCGCGAGCGGACGCCCTTTCCAGCGCGGATCTGACAAGCAAGGACGAGGAATTCCATATGCGCATCGCGAAGATGTCCGGCAACCCGGAGCTTGCGCGGATGATCGAGGGGATCAACACGCGCATCCATTTTGTCCGACAGATCGAAGTGGAGAAACACCGGAGACTGTCGACGACCTATACGGAACATACCGACATCGCACGAGCGATGGCCGTCCGCGATGCGGAACGCGCCTCACGCATCATGCGCGATCATATTAGCATCAGCGTCGCCGATGCCGTGTCCTCAGTCAAGGAAGGTCTCGCCCGAATATTCATGCGGGCGGATTGAGCAGCCCATGAGCGTATCCGATGCAGTTGCGCCAGAACATAGCTGGCATCGATACGGTCATCTCGCCGTGGTCTACGTCGTGTGGGGAAGCACCTATCTGGCGGTCAAGATATGCGTGAGCGGCCCGTCCGCAGTATCTCCCCTTCAGCTTCAGACCTGGCGCATGTGGATGGCGGGCATTCTGCTGATCGGCCTATCGTTTTTCTCGGGCAATCTGCCATCGAAGATCAGAATCCGGGACCTGCTGACCTGTTGCTTCACCGGAGCGCTGATGTGGGTTTCTGGAAACGGACTGGCGACATTGGCGTCGCGTCACGCCACATCCGGCTTCATCGTGATGGCAATGGGGATGATCCCCGTCTGGACAACGTTGATCACCAGCATCATGAACAGGGCGCTTCCATCGTCCGCCATGATTCTTGGATTGTTTGCGGGCATCATCGGGCTGGGTTTCGTCATCGTGCCGCCGGCCCTGTCTTCAGAGGTTTCTTCCGTTCAGCAAGGCTATGCTGTCTCGACCGCCCTGATCCTCTGCGCGGCCGGCCTGACGTGGTCGCTCGGCTCTGTCCTGCAGCAGCCACTGCTTGGCCGACTGGCGCCGACCACCGCCGCAGGCATCCAGATGCTATCGGCCGCACTTGTGTTGACGGCAATCGTCGAAGCGCGGGCGGACCCACTTCTTCCCCAGTTCGGTTTAACGACGAACCAGATCGCCGCATTCCTGTTTCTGGTCGTTTTCGGATCGGCGATATGCCTTGTCTCCTATATTAAGGTGATCAAGTCCTTCAATCCGACGATCGCTTCGACCTTCGCCTACGTAAATCCTCTTGTCGGTGTCGCACTGGGATGGACATTCCTGGGAGAGCTTCCGGAGACGGTCGCTTCGCTCGGCATGGCTCTCATTTTGTTCGGCGTCTTCCTTGTCGTTGCAAGGCCTTCGAAACGCTTGGCAGCTTCTGCGGGCTAGTCCAACACACAGCTCTGGCCACCCGCAGGCGTTTCGCGGTGATTAGGTCGCTACTGTCTCCGTGGCGCAGATAAATGACCTCGACCGGAACAGCCCCCCCTGGCACCTTTTTCAAGGCGCCGGTGAGCAACTACCATAGGACACTGTAAACTTAGCGGCACGGCCCGCAGGAAAGGGATATCTTAGGCACGAGAAAGTCATATCCTCGACAGACGAGATATCCGTCACTCGAACCCACTAGCGACCCGGAGCTCTCGCCTTCTTGGGTGCCGAAATACCGCTTTCCCGCTCAAGCTTTTTGCGAGCGAGTTTACGGACGCGCCTGATACCCTCGGCCTTTTCACGAGCACGCTTCTCGGAGGGCTTTTCAAAACGCTCCCGAAGTCGGGCCTCGCGGAAAACGCCTTCGCGCTGTAATTTCTTCTTCAAAAAACGGAGCGCTTGCTCAACGTTGTTGTCACGTACCAGAACTTGCATTCCAAACTCCCAGGATCACCGATGCGCCTCATTAGATCTATGTGCATTGATGATCAAGTCTTTGGAAGACAGTTTGCCTAGATTTTCTATCGCAATTGCTCGAATTCTTTGAAAAGTCTGAAAGACGGATGCCGTTTTTGATCACCTCCTCATGATTTCCGGAAGGTGACAATCCTTATATTTTACGCTCGCGCACGGTCCCATCGTGGATCCTCCTGGAACAACTTTCGCGAAATTTCGTCCGCCGATACGGGTCTGCCGACCAAGTATCCTTGAAGCTGGTCGCATCCGGCATCGCGCAATACCGCTGCTTGTTCAGCAGTTTCAATGCCTTCGGCGGTTACGGGAATCCCCAGGGCCGTGGCCAGGGAGATCGTCGCACGCAGAACATCGGCTCCATTTCCTGCTTCCTCGACCGCGGATACGAGCGAGCGGTCGATCTTCATACGGTCAAACCCGAATTGCCGTAGCGCGCCTATGCTGGCATAACCGCATCCGAAGTCATCGAGCGCGAACCTTATACCGATGCTCTTGAGCTGGTCGATCGACCGGCGAGCCTGATCCGGATTGGTGATGAGGACGCCCTCCGTAATTTCCAAGGTAAGACGAGCGGGATCGAAAGCGAAATCCTTCAAAACAGTGATCACCTGCGCGCCGAAGTCCGGATTGCACAGTTGAATTGGCGACACATTGACCGAAAGTGTCAGGCCGTTCCAGTTTTGCGCGTGAGCAACCGACCTTCGCAGCATGTGGATGCCCAAAGCGTCGATCAGACCGGATTTTTCAGCAAGCGGTATGAAGACCTCGGGGCTGATGTTTCCTGCCGCGCTAGGCCAACGCGCCAAGGCTTCAAGGCCAATGATAACTCCTGTCGACGCAGATACCAGAGGCTGAAAAGCCGGTTCGATTGCCTCGCTATTGATGGCATTTCTCAATTCGCCTTCCAGTTCGGCGATCCGCTGGCGATCCCGGTCGAGCTCCGGATTATATGCGACGGCATGGCCTTTTCCGTTTTCCTTGGCACGATACAGGGCCATGTCGGCCCTGCGCAGAAGTTCCAAGGGTGCTATATTTGGGGCACTGGCCGCCGCGCCGATACTGGCTCCGGCTTCGATTGTTCTCCCGTCGAGTTTGAAAGGCTCCGCAAACAGCCCAAGAATTGCTTCTTCCACTTCTTCGTATGCTGAGACCCCGATTTGCACCAACGCGAACTCATCGCCGCCGAGCCTTGCGGCGGCAATGATTTCGGGATGACAGCTTGGCAACGCTCTGGCGATGATGCGGATCAGGTCATCCCCGACGGCATGCCCCCAGGCATCGTTGACCGCCTTGAAGCCATCGAGATCAATCAGGTAAAGGGACATTGGCGTACCACCTGAATTATTCAGGTGGTCGAGTGCGTTCAGAAGCCCATGCCGGTTGAGCAAGCCGCTCAGGCTATCGTGACTGGCTTCGAAACGAGCGCTCTCCGCAAGCTCGCGCAGGCGCCGCGCCTCGGACGTGCCGGCAAAAAGAACGCCACCCAGGAACAGAACAAGGATGACGACGGCTGTCGCAATATAAGGATAGACCTTGTGGAATACGGCGGTTCCGGGTGCGACGCTGGGCCAGACGAGATATGCGATCGCCGCGCCGTTTATATCTTTGACAGGAGTATTGAGGAGACCTTGCATAGGCGCAGGTGCAAGATGCAATCCCTCAAGCTCGTGCTCGCCTGATAATGTATCGAGAACCTCAGGCGTCAGTTCTTTATAAAAGCTCAACACGCTGAGCTTCGGGAGAATTGCGTCTGCCGTGAAAGGCTGGATCGCCTGCGACGCCACAACGGCAACGCCGCTTTCCGTCTTCAAAAAGTTTATGATAGGGTCCTGCCTGGGACCGGCGGCGGCTTCGATTTGGCGATCGAACGCTTCTCCGAAAAGATCACGAGGCTGGACGGGCTTGCCCTTCGCATAGGCGGAGACTACGGCTCCGTCCGGACCGATCACGATCACGCCATCATAAAGAGGATAGTTCGCGCTGGTCTTGCCCCAGTTTGTATAGGCCCAGTCTGCGGCGGCCGCGGAGCCGATCGCGGTATAGGCATCGTCCCATACGGCATTATCCGTTGTGGTTCCGCTGAGACGTGAGACGAATGCTGCTACCCCGGCTTGTGCCGCACGGCCGGCCCGGGCATCATCCATTTCATTCGCAGAGCGTGTCATGGTGGCAACGACATGTGCCACAAGACCTGACAGCAAGAGCGCGACCACAAGGAAGCAAGCCGTTACGGCAAGCACTGAAGATGTCTGGGCATGCGCATGCCCAGTTGCGCGATGGGGCAACATGAAAAGTCCGAGATACAAATTTGGGGATCATGTCGGCGTGACTGCAGGAGACATCATGTCCGCAATGCGCTGCATCCGCAATCTATCTGCCGATCGTGTAGGCGCAATTAAAGGGCGTGGTTAATTCCAGCGCAAGAGATGACGAATGCCTAATTTAAGGAATAGGCGACAAAGGCAACAGAATTTGATAGATTTATGGCTACCGGTTGCGGTTTGACGTGTCGGTAAAAATTTGCCGGGCGTCTTTGCATCGTCAGCCGGATTGTGGCGGAGGAGAGATGCTATGGCGGCGTTCCATGTCATGGCCGGTGCGAGCGGCGAATTTACGCGCCCGGAAGTCCGGAAGATAGGCCTCGTGGATCTTGTCGATGCGCTGAGGCTGGGACTTGATGACTTTAGAGAGAAACCATCCCACTACGTTTTTCTCTGTCTTATGTATCCGATCGCGGGCATCTTTCTGGTCATGTGGAGCTCCGGTGCTGACCTGCTGCCGCTGCTTTATCCTTTGATGTCGGGCTTTGCGCTGGTTGGTCCGATTGCTGCCCTTGGCCTATATGAAATCAGCCGGCGCCGCGAACAGGGACTGGATAGCTCATGGCATCACGCGCTGGAGGTTCGTCACTCTCCGGCGTTGCCGTCGATCATTGCGGTGGGCCTCATGCTGCTTGCGCTTTTCGTCGCCTGGCTGATTGTCGCACAGCGCATCTATACCATGACCTTCGATGAGGCCGGTCTAACCTCGATCTCGACCTTCCTGTCAGACGTACTGACGACCCCGCGAGGCCTCTCGCTTATATTTTGGGGAAACCTGGCCGGTTTCGTTTTCGCAATAGTTGTACTGGCGACGACGGTGGTGGCCTTCCCGTTGCTGCTGGACCGGGATGTCGGCGCAGTCGCAGCCGTGGACGCGAGCATACATGCTACGCTTGCCAATCCAGGGCCGGTTGCGCTTTGGGGATTGATCGTCGCGTCGCTGCTCGTTGTCGGTACGATCCCGATTTTCGTAGGCCTTGCGGTCGTCATGCCTATTCTTGGGCATTCGACCTGGCACCTATATCGCAAATTGATCGCGCCTGCCTATCCGAACCGGACGCCTTGAATTTGTAAAGGAAGTCTACTTCGAGAACGGCTCCAAGCCGTTGCGACCCGCTTGACGACCTTGCTTTGGTTGGAACAGCGACGGAGGGAATGAGGATTGCCATGTCTTATCGTTTTCTTTCGATCTGTCTGCTTTTCGCCATTGCTTCACCACTCGTTGCCGTTGCGCAGGAAGGTGACGCTACGGCAGGAGCCACCGTTTTCAAGAAATGCGCCATTTGCCATGTAGCCGAAACGGACCAGAACAAGGTCGGCCCCTCGCTGAACGGTCTGTTCGGGAGAACGGCGGGAACCCATCCGAATTTCGCCTATTCGCCCGCAATGCAGCAGGCGGGCAAGGGTGGCCTCGTATGGGACGAGACGTCGCTCCGCGACTATTTGCACGACCCCAAGGCGAAGGTGAAGGGCACGAAAATGACCTTCGTCGGGGTGAAGGACGATACCGAGATCACCAATCTGATCGCCTATCTGAAGCAATACTCCAAATAGCGAGATGCCAGGTGTGAACGAGCTGCTTCTCAACATCGCCGAGCGGGTCGGCGACGTCGACGCGCACCGCCTGGTTTGCCGGGACGAACCGCTGCCTTTGCTACAATTGCCCATGCGACTTGTTCATGAGATAATACTAAAGCGTTTCGCGATGGGATTGTGAAAATATTCGGCGCCTGGTCAGGAGGAGACGATGGCTGTCGTATTAATTCTCGTTCTGCTGGTGGTGGGATCGATCGCGTTCCATCTACTCAGCCCATGGTGGTGGACGCCGATCGCATCGAACTGGAGCTACATCGACAACACGATTGTCATCACGTTCTGGATCACCGGCTTCGTTTTCACGGCAGTCGTGTTGTTCATAGCCTATTGCATCTTCCGCTTCAGGCACCGTCCGGGAAACCGGGCGGCATACCAGCCCGAAAACAAGCGGTTGGAATGGTGGCTCGCAGGAGGAACCGCGATCGGCGTGGCTGCGATGCTCGCACCGGGCCTGATCGTGTGGAAACAGTTCGTCACGGTCCCGGCCGATGCAAGCGAGGTCGAGGTCGTCGGGCAGCAATGGCAATGGAGTTTCCGGCTGCCGGGAGCGGACGGACGCCTCGGTCGGTCGGACACCCGCGATGTTACCGCGGATAACCCGCTCGGTTTGAACAAAAGTGATCCCGCCGGGATGGACGACGTCATCATCGAAGGTGGCGAATTGCATTTGCCCGCCGGCAAGCCGGTCAAGATGCTTCTGCGCTCGATCGACGTCGTGCACGATTTCTACGTACCGGAATTCCGGGCCAAAATGGACATGATCCCCGGCACGGTCACCTATTATTGGTTCACGCCAACGCGGACGGGGAACTTCGAGGTACTCTGCGCAGAACTGTGTGGCGTCGGTCATCCGCAGATGCGCGGCACAGTCATCGTCGACACCGAGACCGCCTATCAAGCCTGGCTGCAGCAACAGCCGACTTTCTCAAAATCGTTGGCGTCGGCGGAAAAGTAAGTGCCATGCGCACCTGAGGAGGAAGGCCGCGTCGGAGGGAACAGGGAGGATGGAATATGGTCGACATCGGATCCGGCACTGAGCAGGTCATCCAGCCCGCTGAAGTCGAGGATGTGGAGCTTTATCACCCGAAAAGCTGGTGGACGAAATACGTCTTCAGCCAAGACGCCAAGATTATCGCCATTCAGTACTCTTTGACCGCCATCTCGATCGGCATGGTGGCGCTGGTGCTGTCCTGGCTGATGCGCCTGCAACTCGGATTTCCGGGCTATTTTTCCTTCATCGACGCGGAACATTATTATCAGTTCATCACCATGCACGGCATGATCATGGTGATCTACCTGCTGACGGCGCTGTTCCTCGGCGGCTTCGGCAACTATCTGATCCCCTTGATGCTCGGCGCCCGCGACATGGTGTTCCCCTATGCGAACATGCTGAGCTACTGGCTCTATCTGCTCGCGGTCATCGTGCTGGTCGCCGGCTTTTTCGCGCCCGGCGGGCCGACGGGTGCCGGCTGGACGCTCTATCCGCCGCAGGCTCTTTTGTCGGGTACGCCGGGAGGGCGCGATTGGGGCATCGTCCTGATGCTGTCATCGCTGATCCTGTTCATCGTTGGTTTCACGATGGGCGGGCTGAACTATGTCGTCACGGTGCTGCAAGGACGTGCTCGCGGCATGACGCTGATGCGAATGCCCTTGACGATATGGGGCATATTCACCGCGACCGTCATGGCGCTGCTCGCCTTCCCGGCACTCTTCGTCGCCGCCGTCATGATGCTGTTCGACCGGTTGCTCGGCACGAGTTTCTTCATGCCTTCTATGGTCGAGATGGGCGAGCAACTGAAGCAAGGAGGCGGCAGCCCCATCCTGTTCCAGCACCTGTTCTGGTTCTTCGGCCATCCGGAGGTCTATATCGTAGCGCTTCCCGCCTTCGGCATCGTCTCGGATCTGATTAGCACCCATGCGCGCAAGAACATCTTCGGCTACAGGATGATGGTCTGGGCGATCCTCATCATCGCGGCGTTGAGTTTCGTCGTATGGGCGCATCATATGTATGTCAGCGGCATGAATCCGAACTTCGGGTTCTTTTTCGCGACCACGACATTGATCATCGCCATCCCGACGGCCATCAAGGTCTATAACTGGGTGTTGACGCTCTGGCGTGGCGATATCCATCTGACATTGCCGATGCTGTTTGCCCTGGCTTTCATCGTCACATTCATCAATGGCGGACTGACCGGCCTCTTTCTCGGCAATGTCGTCGTCGACGTGCCGCTGTCCGACACCATGTTCGTCGTTGCCCATTTCCATATGGTGATGGGGGTCGCGCCGATCCTGGTGATCTTCGGCGCAATCCACCATTGGTATCCGAAAGTCACGGGGCGCATGCTGAACGTGACGATGGGTCATATCCACTTCTGGATCACCTTTCTCGGCGCCTATGCGATCTTCTTCCCGATGCACTATCTCGGGCTGATGGGCGTGCCGCGCCGCTATTACGAGCTGGGCGAAACGGCTTTCATTCCGCCGTCGGCGCATACGCTAAACGAGTTCATCACCGTTGCCGCGCTGATCGTCGGGGCAGCGCAGCTTCTATTCCTGTTCAATCTGGCCTGGAGCCTTCGCTGGGGCAGGCAAGCCGGCGGCAATCCGTGGCGGGCGACGACATTGGAATGGCAGACGCCGCAAACGCCACCTGTTCATGGAAATTGGGGCAAGGAGCTGCCGATCGTTTACCGATGGCCGTATGATTACAGTGTCCCCGGAGCGGATCAGGACTTCCTGCCACAGAATCAGCCGACCTCGGACGGATTGTCCAAAAGGGCGTCGTCATGAGCGCCATTCTCATCTTCATGGCAGGGATTATCGGCATCATCGTCTGGTGGATGGCAAAGCAGCGACTGACCTCTAAGCCCTGGCTGGAAGCAGGGCTGGCAGGCGATGCGCCGGAGATGCTGGGGTCATCGGCGACCACGGCGAAAGTCGGTCTCGGCATCTTTCTCGCCGTTGTCGGCGCCTTGTTCGCGCTCCTCATCAGTGCCTATCTTACGCGCCTCAGCGGCACCGACTGGTGGAGCATTCCGATCCCACGGCTGCTTTGGGTGAATACGGCTGCCCTTGCCGCCAGCAGCGTCGCGCTGCAATGGGCGAAAGTGGAGGCCCCTCTTGACCACCGCGAGATGCTGAACACGGCACTTGCAGTGGCGTTCGTATTGGCCGTTCTCTTTCTGACTGGGCAGGTTTTAGCGTGGTGGCAACTGGTGTCCGCAGGCTATATGCTCGCGGACAATCCATCGAACAGCTTCTTTTACATGATCACCGGACTGCATGGCCTGCATATTCTGGGCGGGCTTTTCGTGCTCGCACGGACGACAATCCGCGCCCGGACCAGCCCTGTGCTGGCGAGAGTCCGTCTGAGCGTGGATCTCTGTGCCATCTATTGGCATTTCATGCTCGTTGTCTGGCTGATCCTTTTTGCGCTCTTCGCGGGCTGGGCAAATAGTTTCGT
This sequence comes from Martinezella rhizogenes, assembly GCF_000799715.1. Taxonomy (GTDB): domain Bacteria; phylum Pseudomonadota; class Alphaproteobacteria; order Rhizobiales; family Rhizobiaceae; genus Rhizobium; species Rhizobium rhizogenes_C. The sequence goes on along the minus strand of NZ_JUHG01000013.1, from coordinate 1,091,491 downwards.
CGATCTCTGCCGTCAATTGGTCACTTGAGGAGCTTCGATGATGACCGAATCCATAGAAAGACCGGCAAACAATTCGCTTCTGCGGCCCGTGGGACTGCGCGGCGTTGCGGCTGATCTGTCGTCGGACCAGCGGGCGTTCAAGAGCGTCTCCTGGAGCAAGGCGATGATGTGGATCTTCCTCCTGAGCGACACCTTCATTTTCGGGTGTTTTCTGCTGGCTTATATGACGGCGCGCATGTCGACCACCGTCGCATGGCCCAATCCCAGCGAGGTTTTCGCCCTGACGATCGGAGGCAAGGAAATCCCGCTGATCCTGATCGCCATCATGACGTTCGTCCTCATCAGCAGCAGCGGCACGATGGCCATGGCCGTCAACTTCGGATACCGCCACGATCGCCGCAAGACCGCCGCACTGATGTTGGCGACGGCGGTCCTCGGCGCGACATTCGTCGGAATGCAGGTATTCGAATGGACCAAACTGATCCGCGAAGGAGTCCGCCCCTGGGAGAACCCATGGGGCGCGGCGCAGTTCGGTTCGTCCTTCTTCATGATCACGGGCTTTCACGGCACCCACGTTTCGATCGGTGTCCTGTTTCTTCTGATCATGGCACGCAAGGTATGGCGGGGAGACTTCGACCAGGAAAGACGAGGGTTTTTCACCAGCCGCAAAGGCAATTATGAGATCGTCGAGATAACGGGGCTCTATTGGCACTTCGTCGATCTGGTCTGGGTATTCATCTTTGCATTCTTCTATCTGTGGTGAGGATGGCAACATGGCACAGGCGCAAGCACATTCCGGACAACAGCACCCGATAAGACTTTACCTGGTGGTTTGGGGGCTGCTTTTCGTCCTCAGCACCTTCTCCTACCTTGTCGATTACCTCGGCATCCAGAGCTATCTCAGATGGTCCCTGATCCTGCTGTTCATGATCCTGAAGGCGGGGCTGATCGTTGCCATTTTCATGCACATGGCCTGGGAACGGCTGGCGTTGATCTATGCCATCCTGCTCCCGCCGGTCCTTGTGCTTGTCTTTGTCGCTCTAATGGTGTCGGAATCGCAGTACACGGTCCTCAACCGGCTGACCTTTTTTGGGGCCGGTCCATAGACGTCATAAGCCAAGTCGATTTGCTGAGACGTATGGTCTCGGGGCGAAGGCGGCTCACCCTCGCCGCAAGCTGAGATCGGGGATTGCTTCGGAGTGGCCGAAGCCGAGCCCCAAGCTTAGCGAGGATGAACCATGGATCGGCATAGCAGACTTTTCGTCGGTCCCCGCCAGCTGATGGCCCTTCTTGGCCTCGTTCCGTCAGAGAGCTCGACAGGTGAACATGTCAAACGTGGCGGGATGACCAAGGCTGGGACCTCTCGGACCCGTCGCGACTAATTCTCCTTCTTGATCTCGCGGTCTGATTGCCAACAAGGTTGGGGTCGCGCCGGTCGAAGAAGCTGCCGACCGACTTTGAAAGCCGAACCCAGGGTCAGATTCCCGCGTACCACTCGTATCCTCGATCTTCCCAGTAACCGCCGTTACCGCCGCTGAAACCTGCAAAGCTGTCGACGATTTCAATACGCATGATGTATTTCGCCTGCTTGTAGCCGAGTTGCCGCTCAACCCTCAGACGCAGCGGGGCGCCGTGGCCAATGCTCAGCTCCTGACCGTTCATCTGATAGGCGAGGATGGTTTGCGGATGATAGGCGTCGATAAGATCGATGCTCTCATAGTAGCGACCGCTTCCGTCCAACGTCTTCTCCAGCTCATCGGCGCAATGGAAGACCACATATCGCGCCGTTGGCTTGAGGATGACCGTACTCAGGAGAATGCCGAGCGGGACGCCCGTCCATTTGCCGATGGCGCTCCATCCCTCCACGCAGTCGTGGCGAGTGATCTGGGTGCGCGCCGGAAGCGTCTTGAGATCTGCGAGCGAGAATTCTCGGGGGCGGTCGACAAGGCCGTCGATCTTTAGCCGCCAGGCTGCGAATTTGCCGTCGGCGAGGGCGGCGTACTCCTCGCTGTCCGGCGCGCTCGTGCCGTTGACCCTGAAGGATGGCGAAATATCTGATTCGGCAAACTCGCGGGCCAGTGCATCAGGTCCCTGAAGCAGCCTTTGAGCTTTCATCGTCAGCTTTTCCGCCGAGCGGATAACAGCGGCGACGTCGGCGTTTTGCTCCAGCAGGTCACACCCGGAAAGGGTCAGGGCACTGGCGCCAAGTGTGCTGCCGATCAGGAACCGGCGGCGGGTGAGAAGATGGCTCATGATTTCGGGCCTTTCTCTTGGATCGCGTAGCGGCCGGTGATCATCGAGCGGATATTGTTCCAGGTCCCCGACAGCACGACCATGGCGATGTGAACGATGACGAAGAGCACCAGAAGCGATGCGGTGATGAAGTGGATGGTTCGAGCAGATTGGCGTCCCCCGAAGAGATCGACCAGCGCGGGGAGGGCAGCATCGACACCGGGCGACATAGCCAGACCTGTCAGGACCATGAGGGGCAGCAGGACAACGATTACGGCAAGATATGTCAGCTTTTGAAGTGCGTTGTAGCGTTTTGCCTCCTCGCCTTCCGGGAAGCGAAGACGAACGTGATCAAGAACTTCGTGCCACAGATGACGTGGTGAAAGCTCTCGAATTGTCGGCGCCAGGTCCCGCCTGAAATGGCCGTTCAAGGCACTGAAGCCGAGGTAAAGGATACCGTTGATAAGAAACAGCCAGGCAAAGAAGAAATGCCAGCGGCGTCCAGCCGCGAGATCCTGAAACGACGGTATGGTAGCCCATACCGGGAAAGCCCGCGACGTCGGCTCACCTTCGACGTCCGAAACTCCAAGGACACCAGTGGTCGCAAAACGGGCACCCCCGACCCGCACGAAACCGCGTATTTCGCCTCCTTGTCCCTCAGAGCCAATCGTGAGGACGGCAGGGTCGCCATCTGCGCCATAATGGCCCCAATAAAGCTCCGGATGGGCGTTGAAAATCTGCAGCCCGCTCAACAGGAGAAAGCTTAGGCAAAGCACGTTCAGCCAGTGAGTGAGCCGCGTGACGAGGGTGTGGCGGCGAATGAAGGTCATTCGAGGATATCGAACGTTGTCATTGGTGGCATTGTCGTTCATGACGGATCCTCCGTCGATAGCATCCATCGGATAAGGTCAGGCAGCGTTTCTTGGCAGTCGCCGGTCGAACCGGTGGCGGGCCGAGCCGACCGGCGACGACGTGGTCACATTGGTGGGACCACGCCATTTTTTCCGACAAGGATCTGGTGGGCGATGGTGCCGGTTGCAGCCTTCTCGGCAGGTACGAAGACGACGGCGCCGGGAACGAGATCGTCCTTGGTTGCCGGAGCAATGGTCACGACGGGCGTGCCGTCCGGAATAGAGATCTTCTTTTCCTTGCCGTGATAGGAAACAGTGACCGTCCGGCCATCGACGCCTTTGACGGCATCTGCCACGGTAGCATTGGTCATGCTGCTGTTGGGCTTAAGGTCCCAACCGTAGCTGCCCTCACCTGCACCTTTCATTGCCGGCGGGAAGATGAGCACTTCAAGCGCGCCGTCACCACCGCTCTCTTTCGGCAGAGATGCAATGCCGACGAAGTCGCCCGGCTTGATGTCGGTGACTTTCGCGTTTGCGACGCTGGCAAGTTTCCAGTCGTCAGCGAGGGCGACATCGACGATCTCGCCCTCGCGCGTCTTCACCTTGAGAGTGGACCCGCTGTAGTTGACGATGCTGCCCCGGACATGGACCTGCTCGGCCTTCTTGTCTTCGGCATGCGCAGGCACGGCAAGAATAGTCACCGACGAGAGACCGGACAGGCCCACTACGAGGGCGGAGAGAAAGTTCCTGATCATTTTAATTTCTTCCTACTAGTTGGTAGATTCGTGAGTTACAGTTGTCACTCAGGGCGATTTGTTTCGCCCGGAACTTTAGTGAGCGGTGGTCGGAGACAGCCGCTCCAAGGTGGGCGCCAGAATGGTGGCGAACACCTCTGGAGTCCCGTAAGCACGCGCCGAGAGCATGGCTCCATGGACAGTCGCCATGAATGCTTCAGCCTCAACGCGAGGTTCGCTTGACAGATTTACGGCCCCCTCCTTGGATCCTCGTTCCATGACGGAGGTCAGCCATGTCGAGGCAAAGCGGAAAAAAGCCTTTACCTCTCCCGCGACTTCTGGCGGCAGCGCTGGCAGTTCACTTGCAAGCAAAGCGCAGACGCAAAAAGGCCTGCTTGCGTCCTCTATGCACTTGGCCCAGTGGCCCGCGTAGGTTTTGAGGAGCTGAAGGGGGTCTGGTACGTTTTGCTCCAGACCCGCCACGGCCATCTCGGCATCTTCACGATATTGTTTTACAAGCGTGCGGACCAAATCGACCTTGCTTGGGAAATGATGATGGATGCTGGCCTTGCGGATGCCGACGACTTCAGCGATGTCGGCATAGCTGAAGCCGTTATAACCTCCGCTCATGATCAATGCTCGCGCGGAAGCCAGGATTTCGTCGGATGTCGTTAAAAGGTTGCTCATGACTGTTTCTACCTTCCAGTAGGAAGGCAGTCAAGCAGAAAAGCTGATTTCCTGCGCCCATCATCCATCGGTCGAGACGGTGACTGATTTCCACGTCTCAATTTCCTGCTGGAGGCGCTCGATTCGAGCCGACACAAACTTCAGGGCATCACTGCCAAGTAGAAGCTGCGGCGGAGGATCATCGGATTCAACCAAGGTCAAAACGGCCGCTGCCAGTTTGTCCGGGTCACCGAGTTGCTTGCCGCTTACGGCCTGTCGCGCCGCGCGGATCGGATCAAAAAGGGTATTGTAGTCCGCGATGGACCGCTCTGTGCGGACCATTGATCGCCCGGCCCAATCTGTCCGGAAGGAGCCGGGGCAAAGGGTAGTCACGCGGACACCGAACGGGGCCATTTCCGAACGCATCACTTCCGATATGCCTTGAAGCGCAAACTTGCTGCCGCAATAATACGCGATGCCGGGCATGGTGATCATGCCGCCCATAGAAGTGACGTTGACGATGAACCCACTGCGTCGCTCGCGGAACCTGGGAAGAAATGCCTTGGCCACAGCGACGGCGCCGAAGACGTTCACGTCGAACTGACGCCGCATCTCTTCAATCGGCGACTCCTCAAGCACTCCCTCATGGCCGTAACCGGCATTGTTGATCAGCACGTCAACCGGTCCATGCTCGTCCTCCGCCTGCCGGACGACGTCAGGTATACGGTCGAACTCCGTTACGTCGCAGAGGACCGGCCGGACTGCGGGGAGGGCTTTGGCGAGCGCTCGGCGTGACGCTTCCGAGCGAACGGTACCAATCACCGTGTGGCCCGTCTGGACGGCCGCTGAAGCAACGGCCAGCCCGAAGCCGGAATTCGCTCCAGTGATGAAGAAGGTCTTTTGTGACATGATCTGCAAACATTCCCTAATTGAGGTTAGGTTTGACAAATAGTATGAAGGAGGCCCTGCTTCGATTGCGGATTCTATGAATATGTTGCCAAATCCTATGCTTGGCGATCAGGACCGATCCAAGCGACGCGAGATGGTCGAGTTGGCCAAAGTTCTCGCCCCCCGTCACGGATACAATCCGACCGCGCTCAGTTCCGTCCGCATATTGCGGACGGAAGCTGTGCTTCACGACATCCCGGTGCTCTATAAGCCAGGCGCGGTGTTCGTATTGCAGGGAAGCAAGCAAGGCATCCTCGAAGGGAAGGTCTTCTGCTACGATGAGGAACACTATTTGGCGGTTTCGATACCCGTTCCATTCCGGATGAAGTCGACGGCCAGTCCGGAGCGGCCATTGCTTGCGGTCTATGTCGAGTTCGACATGCAGATGGCAGCCGAGATCGCCATGCAAGTGCAAAAGCACGCCGAACTGGTGAGCGACAAGCCGCGAGGTCTCGTCTCAAGTAGGATGGCGACCGATATCGAGGATGTCCTGCTGCGCCTGCTGATGGCACTTTGCAGCACCGTTGATGTTGCTGTGCTTGGTGCCAGCATTCTGCGTGAACTGCATTACCGGGCCTTGGTTGGCCCGCAAGGCGGCGCGATGATCGCTGCCCTTCAGCAGAAAGGCACATCCGGAAAACTCATTCAGAGCTTGGCCTGGTTGCGGGAAAATTATGGCTCCGAAATCGCGGTCGCTGATCTGGCGAGAGACGTAGGCATGAGCGTTCCCTCCTACCATGTTCATTTCAAGGGTCTGACCGGTAACAGTCCAATGCAGTACGTGAAAGCGATACGGCTCCACGAAGCAAGATTGATGATCGCACGCCAAAGCGGCACGATTGCAGAGGTCGCGGCTTCGGTTGGCTACGCGAGCCCAGCTCAATTCAGCCGTGACTTCAAACGGCATTTCGGACGCACGGCATCGGAAGAGATGAAGTGGGTCCAACGCCACCTTGGCGAGCCTGCTTGACCATTACGCTTAGGTCGTTTGCTTTTGGCGTTTTTGAGCCATGACCACAGTCGGCAATCCGGACGAACCTACCCCTTCGCATTGGGCAGCCAAAGTGACGATCTAAAGTCCCGGCCACATTCCGCCATCGAGCCTGAGGTTTGCTCCGGTGATGTAGCTTGCTCGAGGGCTGACGAGAAAACAGATGGCATCGGCAATCTCTTCAAGCGTTCCAACCCGCCCCATAGGAACCTGGGCGAACATGGGTAGCACTGTTTGTTCGATTTCCGCCCATGGTGCATGCGCTGCAAGCCCTTGCTTGCCTGCCACTTTCTGGAAAGCTTCGTCGAGGCTGGCGCTATGGATCGTTCCAGGCGAAACGGTATTTGCCGTAATGCCGTCCATTGCGACAGCCTTTGCCAGAGATGCGGTCATCGCAATCATGGCTGCTTTTGCTGCAGCATAGTCAGGTCTTTTGGAAGGAGGCATCAATGCCGCGAGGCTGGAAATATTGACGATCCTTCCCCATTTCGCCTCCCGCATTCTTGGTAGCAGACGCGACGTGACTCGAACGGCCGCAAGGACGTTGCGGTCATATCCCGCCGCCCAGGTCTCGGAGCGAGTCGTAGTCCAGTCTTCGGTCTCACCGGAGCCACCAGCGTTATTGATCAGTATCTCCACGGGGCTAGCGAAACCTTGCGCCTCATCGACAAGGCGTTGTACCTCGTCTTCGCTCATCAGGTCGCCGATGACGACATGGGCACGACCGCCTTCAGCGACAATGTCGTGAGCGACTTCTTCGGTCTTGGTCTTGTTGCGGCCATGAATGATGACGGTCGCGCCCTCGCGCGCAAGCACTCGTGCTATCCCTTCGCCAATCCCTTTGCTGCTGCCAGTGACCAGCGCAACCCTTCCATTAAGTTTCAGATCCATGACGTCACTCCCGTGCTAGTGTCTGGGTGTTATGAGGACAGGATGATGAGTGACGCAATTACGCACTTAAAAGTGCCTATGGAATATGAGGAAAGAGATGTTTGCCTGGGCCCGGATGGATCTGTCGCCCATGTGAACAGAGTATTTCGTATGATCAGCGGGCGATGGAAGCTGCCGATCTTGTTCCGCCTTTTCGCGGAACCGACGATGCGGACTTCGCGATTGTTGCGGGACATTCCAAACATCTCGCAGAAAATGCTGACGCAGCATCTCAGAGAGCTTGAGAACGATGGACTTGTCGCGAGGCGAGACTTTGGTGAGCAGCCGCCGCGTGTCGAATATAGTCTGACGGATTCCGGTCGCGACCTCTTGCCGGTGCTGATGTCGGTAAGGGCGTTCTCCCGCCTTCATCCCGAGAAAGTTGGAGAAATACCGGGCTGACCGCATGACGCTTTGTCTAGGCAGCTCCGTTTGTTTGCCAAGCAACCATGCCGCGGCGGCGATGACGACAGCGGCTTGGTTGTCGGGGCGAAGATTGTGACGAGTGTGCCGTCCGGAATAGAGTTCTCCTTGTCACGGAGATTGTGACGATCGGGCCGTCTGGTGAGCGACTTCTGATCCGATGAGGCCATGGGCTGCCAGCATATCCTCGACCATGGGCAGACCGGAAATAGAGCCAAACGGCATAAGCAATCACGTCCGTTGGAAATTGGTGGCAACGACAAAGAGGATTACGAGATAATCTCGTCATGCCGCCAGATCCCACATTTTGATCGCTGCTCGGTTACGCGACGGTGCCCTTCGTGCTGTCATCGGCGGCCGTTCATGCTTAGCGGCAGGCTAACCACTGCGAAATGAAAACGTAATTTTCTAGATCGGGCCTGTGCACTAAACCAACAATCATACCCCGCCCTACGCACAGAGCCCTTATCGGGAAAAGGACGCAGCAATGTCAGTTGAAATAGTGGACACTCTTATTGTTGGCGCTGGCCAAGCTGGAGTTGCCATGAGCGAGCACTTAAGCAGGGCCGGCGTCCCCCATCTCGTCCTTGAGCGCAGCCGCATCGCCGAACGCTGGCGCTCGGAAAGGTGGGACTCCCTGGTTGCCAATGGCCCCGCGTGGCATGATCGTTTCCCTGGAATGGAATTTTCCGGTCTTGATCCCGATGCCTTTGCGACAAAGGAAGAGGTTGCCAGCTATTTTGAGGCCTATGCCGAACAGATCGGCGCTCCCATTCGCTGCGGGGTCGAGGTAAAAAGCGTAGAGAGAAATATTGGCCGGCCTGACTTCCGCGTGGAAACGTCCGAAGGCGTCATCATGGCTCAAAACGTTGTCGCTGCGACCGGCGCTTTCCAGTTGCCGATCATCCCGAAGATCGTTCCGGAACATCCGAACATTCTCCAGATGCATTCCAGTGGATATCGTAATCCGGATCGGTTGCCCGATGGAGCGGTACTGGTCGTGGGCGCGGGGTCGTCTGGAGTGCAGATCGCTGAGGAACTCCTTGTTTCAGGCCGGCGCGTATATCTGTCTGTCGGCCCACATGATCGCCCGCCGCGCGCCTATCGCGGACGCGACTTTTGCTGGTGGCTCGGCGTTCTTGGGAAATGGGACGCCGAAACGCCCGGGCCGGGGACGGAACATGTGACGATCGCGGTAAGCGGTGCCCATGGCGGCTATACGATCGACTTTCGACGCCTGGCCGCACAGGGGATGACCTTGCTTGGCCTGACGCAATCCTTCGATGGTGCCGCCCTGAACTTTGCCCAGGACTTGGCCGGAAACCTGGCGCGCGGTGATGCCAACTATATGTCGCTGCTGGACGAGGCCGACGAATATGTAACACGCAACGGCATCGACCTTCCGCAAGATCCCGAGGCCAGGAGGATCGAGCCAGTGCCGGATTGCGTCACCAGCCCAATTCTGAAGCTCAATCTTGCGGAAGCCGGCATTGGGTCGATTATCTGGGCGACTGGATTCATGTCTGATTATAGCTGGCTAAAGGTCGACGCGTTCGACGAGCGGGGACGTCCAAAGCATCAGCGCGGGGTCTCCGCCGAGCGCGGCATCTATTTTCTCGGATTGCCATGGCAGTCGCGAAGAGGTTCCAGCTTTATCTGGGGTGTCTGGCACGATGCGAAACATCTGGCGGATCGGATTGCAACCCAGCGCAAGTACTTCGATTACCGTCCTTCCAGCCCAATGGGCGACTGAAACGCTCGAATACTTCCATGCTCGGACAGCGCTCAACCGCCGCAACCACTCGCGAAAGCATCATTCCAAGGACTTCAAACATGGCTCATACCCGCATCCGCAAGTTCAATACCAAGGACACCTACCCCGAGCAGAAACTCGATAACGATCTTTGCCAGACTGTTGTCGCCAAGGGCACGATGGTTTTCGTGCGTGGCCAGATCGGACAAGATCTCGACACCTCCGCAAGTGTCGCGATTGGCGACGTCGAGGGCCAGACTGAGCAGGCCATGGCAAACATCAAGATGCTTCTCGGCGAAGCCGGCTCCTCGGTCGATCATATCTGCAAGATCACCATCTATATCGTCGATCCGCGCTATCGCGAGACAGTCTACCGCGTCGTCGGCCACTGGCTGAAGGGCGTTTTCCCGGTTTCGACAGGCATCGTCGTCTCGGCACTCGCTCGTCCGGAATGGCTGGTCGAGATCGACGCCATTGCCGTCATTCCTGAATAAGATAGGTTGATCCCATGACATTCTCCATTGCCGCCCGCTGTGCTGAAACCGGCATGTTTGGCATCGCCATTTCGTCCTCCTCGCCAGCGGTTGCAGCGCGCTGCTCGCATGTCCAGGCCGGCGCCGGGGTTGTGGCCAGCCAAAACATCACCGATCCGCTTTTGGGCATCGGCGGGCTGGAGATGCTGGCAAAGGGTCTTGCCGCCGAGGAAACCTTGACCCGGCTTTTGTCGTCGACGCCCTTTGCCGCCTATCGCCAGCTTGCTTTGATTGATGCGCAGGGGAACACAGCCGGGCATTCCGGCGAGCGGACGCTTGGCGTCCATGCGATGGCGAAGGGCGCTGGCTGCATCGCTGCGGGCAATCTCCTCGCAAACACCGATGTGCCTCAGCAGATGGTGGCCGCTTTCGAAGCTGGCAACGGCTCATTGCCGTCGCGGCTACTGGCGGCGCTTGCGGCCGGCCTTGAGGCCGGTGGCGAAGCCGGGCCGGTGCGCTCCGCCGGCTTGAAGGTCGTGCGCGATGTCGCCTGGCCCATCGTCGACCTGCGGGTCGACTGGGACGAGCAACCGATCGCAGCATTGCATGGCCTGTGGTCTGTTTATGAGCCGCAAATGGAAGACTATGTCAGGCGCGCGCTGGACCCCAATGCGGCCCCATCCTTCGGCGTACCGGGAGACGAATAACAGGTGGCGAGCTGCTTGTTCTTTCACCTGACGGATATATAAATGCACCATGAGGTACACGCTCCGTCAGATCGAATATTTCATCGCGACTGCGGAAACAGGTAGCATCACGCTGGCGTCCGAGCGGTTGAACATATCCCAGCCCTCCATTTCAACGGCGATAACCCATCTTGAAACCGAGCTGGAAACCCAGCTCTTCGTGCGCCACCATGCCAAGGGGCTATCGCTGACGCCGGCCGGCAGACTGATGCTGGCCGAAGCCAAGCACCTCGTCGAGCAAGCAGAAAACATCTATACGGTCGCTTCCGAAGTGAACGAGAAGGTCAGGGGCCAGCTTTCGCTCGGTTGCATGGTGACGCTGGCATCGATGATCATGCCGGAGCTGTCGCATTCCTTCACATCGGCATTTCCTGAAACCCGCATCATGCAGACAGTCAGTGACCACGAGGAATTGCTCGAAAAACTGCAGCGCGTCGAGATCGATGTGGCGTTGAGCTACGATCTGCTGGTCCCGGAGGCTTTCGATTTCTTACCGCTGGCGACGTTGCCGCCTCATATCCTCGTCGGCGAGGCACATCCCTTTGCCCGCCACTCTTCCATCAGTCTTGCCGAACTCGTTGAAGCTCCGCTGATCCTCCTGGATCTGCCTATCAGCCGCGAGTATTTTCTCGGATTGTTTGCGAAGTCCGGGCTGGAACCGACCATCGCCATGCGCTCGGCGCATCAGGACGTCATCCGCACCATGGTGGCCAACGGTTACGGCTACACGATCGCCAATGTCCGACCGCGATCGCAACTGGCCATGGACGGCCGGCCGGTGGTCCGCGTTCCGATCACGGGCGATCAAAAGCCGATGGTCATCGGGGTCATAACCCTAAAGCACAGTCGCAAATCAAGGCTGATCGAGACGTTCGGGCAGCACTGCAAGTCCTTTGTCTCGGATGCCTATATCCCGGGCATGGTCGCGCCGGTCATGGAGCGGCGGCGTGTGCAGAGCTGATCGGCCGCTGCCAAGCTTTTGGTAAAGCGCCGCCTCGGAAATGCATTATTTCTCTCCGGCCGGACGAATGCCATGATTGGTCAACGCAACAACCCCTTCCAGCTAAGGCCGATGCCGGCGCGCGGCAATTTCAACATGTTGCATCGAACCGTCGACCACCGCTAAACGCGGAGCAAGCGATGGCTGTAAGTCACGCCAAGCCTCCGCGAGCCGCCATTATATATTGATCTTGGAGACATGACGTGAATTCAGACAAGCTTATGAATGGCGACTTCGCGGCGCTGATCGCGGAAATGACCGCCGAAGAGAAAGTCGCTCTTTTGGCTGGGCATCGCATGTGGAAGACCAAGGCGATCGAGCGTCTCGGCATCCCGAGCATTGTCATGACCGATGGCACCTATGGCGTTCGCTATTCCATCCAGCAGATCGACAATGATCAGGCTGGCGGCACTGATTTTTCGGCCTTTCTTTCCGTCGTTGGCCAGCGCGCCAGCCATGTCGAGGTTGCCTGGGGCGCGATGAAGCAGGCGACCTGCTTTCCGAACGGCTCCAGTCTCGGCTGCTCCTGGGACGTCGACCTGGCCCATGAGATGGGCGTGGCGCTGGCGTTGGAATGCCAGGAGTTCGGGGTTCACCTGTTGCTCGGACCGGGCATCAATATTCGCCGCACGGCACTCGCGGGCCGCTCCTATGAATATTATGCCGAAGATCCCATCATCAGCGGCGATTTTGCGGCTGGCGTGATCAATGGCCTTCAGGAAAACGGGGTCGGTGCTTCCCTGAAGCATTTCGCCTGTAACAATTCCGAGGTGGAGCGCACGACGATGGATTCCATCGTCGCCGAGCGGGCCTTGCGCGAAATCTATCTGAAGGGTTTCCAACGGGCGATCGCCAAGAGCAATCCCTGGACTGTCATGAGTTCCTACAACCGCCTGAATGGCGCCCAGGCCGCCGAGGATCACTGGCTGCTGACGACGGTGCTCCGCGACGAATGGGGTTATGAAGGCCTGGTCGTTTCCGACTGGCACGGCATCAAGAACCGCCCTGCCTCCCTGATCGCCGGCAACGAACTCGACATGCCGGAAAGCGAGACGAGAAAAGGCGATCTGATGGCTGCCATCACCAGCGGTGAGGTCGATATGGCCGTCGTCGACAAGGCCTGCGAGCGGGTGCTGGCTTTGGTCCGCTCCGGCAAGCTTGGCGAGCGCCGCGATACGGTGTTCGACCGGGCTGCCCACCACCAGCTGGCTCGCCGCATGGCCGGGGAATCGATGGTCCTTCTGAAGAACGACGATCAGTTGCTGCCGATCGCGCCTGGCAGGGTCAAGCGGATGGTCGTCATCGGCGAGGGTGCCGGTGCGCCTGTTATCCAGGGCTCGGGCTGCGCGACGACAACGCCGACTGAGGTCGATACGCCGATCGAGGAAATTCTGAAGCTGGCCGGAAATGCAATCAAGGTCGATCAGTATCGCGGCACCAGCGAAGTGGCAAGCGAACAGGCCGCACTGCTGGCGGAAGCCGTCGAAGGTGCCCGAGGCGCCGATATCGTGGTGATCTTCGTCAATAGCGAAAACGGCTACGATGGCGAAGGCTCCGACCGCACTACCCTTGACCTTGCGCCCGGCCATGACCTGCTCATCAGCGCCGTCGCGGCGGTCAATCCCAATGTCGTGGTGGCCATCGCCAGCCCGGACGCCGTGGTCATGCCGTGGGTGCCGGAGGTCAAGGCGATCGTCGAAATGTTCTTCTCCGGTCAGGCGACCGGCGGCGGCATCGCCGATATCCTTTTCGGCGTGGTCAATCCGTCCGGAAAACTGACCACCACCTTCCCGAAACGCATGCAGGATATGCCCACCTATCTCAGCTATCCGGGTGAGAACGGCCGCCACGACTACAGCGAAGGCATTCATGTCGGCTATCGCTGGTACGATAGCCGCGATATCGAGCCCCAGTTCGCCTTCGGTTTCGGCCTGAGCTACACCAGCTTTGCCTATTCCGATCTGAAGCTTGACCGCTCGGAACTGAAGGCCGGCGACGAACTGGTTGCCAGCTTCACCGTGACCAACACCGGCGCTGTCGCCGGCAAGGAGGCCAGCCAGCTTTATGTTCGCTATGGCAAGCCGAGGTTGCAGCGGCCGCTGCGCGAACTGAAGGCCTTTGCCAAGGTTCATCTGGAGCCGGGAGAATCAAAGCGTGTCAGCCTGACCATACCGGCCGACGATTTCACCCTGTTCGACCCGGGCAAGGGCAAATGGATCCTCGATGAGGATGCTGTTCAGATCGAGATCGGTTCGTCCTCGCGTGATATCCATCTGCAGTCGCCCCTAAAGATCTGCTCGCGCGCCTCGAAGCATCGCCAGGTGATGTGGGATACGCAACCAACCTTCGTACTTGCCAATCCGATCGCCCGCGCCAAGTTCAACCAGTTCCTTCAGACGCATCTCTCGATCGAAGAAGCTGCGGCTGACAGGATGCTCGAGCATTGCGCCAATTCCTTCTTTGGAATGTTCACGACCTTTGACCGTCGTTTCCGTCAGTCCTTCCCGAAGGCGGATGTTGCCGCTTTGCTGGCTGACATCAATCAGGCGATGGCCAACGAAGAGGCTGCGGCGCGATAGCGCGCCGTCGACGATAAAGAATGACCCGAGGGCTCGCTGAGAATGCGGGCCTTCCTCATTTGGGAGTGTCCCTTGACTACGCTCGATCTGCTCGAACGCCTCGTTGCCTTTCCCACCATCAGCGCCGACAGCAATCTGCCGCTCATCGATTTCATCCGTGGCTATCTCGCGGATAGGGGCTTCGAATGCCGCATCATCGGCAATGAGCGCGGCGACAAGGCCAACCTGTTCGCCACCATGGGCCCGAAACGGGATGACGGGATTCTTCTGTCCGGCCATACCGATGTCGTGCCGGTCGCAACGCAGAGCTGGACCAGCGACCCTTTCAAGCTGTTGCGCCAAGGCACGCGTCTCCATGGCCGGGGCACCACCGACATGAAGGGCTTTCTCGCCAGCGTCATGGCGGCTGTCGACGGGATCGATGCCAAGGCGCTGAAGCGGCCGCTGCACATCGCCTTTTCCCACGACGAGGAGATTGGCTGCGTCGGTGTAAGGTCGTTGATCGATGCGCTGGCGGCCGAGCGCTTCAAAGCGTCGCTCTGCATCGTCGGCGAACCGACCTCCATGCAGATTGCCGTTGGCCACAAGGGTAAGACGGCTGCCCGCGCGCATTTTCGCGGCCAAGCGGGACACTCCTCGCTTGCACCCCGCTTTGTCAATGCCATCCATCTCGCCTGCGATTTCGTCAGCGTGCTCCGGCAGGTGCAGGACCATATTGCCGAGGCTGGAGCGACCGACCCCGGCTACGACATTCCCTACACAACAGTCCATGCCGGCAAGATTGCCGGCGGTGAGGTGCTGAATATCGTTGCCGAAAACGCGCTGGTCGATTTCGAGATCCGCCATCTCGCGGAAGATAGAGTCGACGAGATCATCGGTCGCATTCGCGAACAGGCCGGGCCATCCACCAAAATCGAGGTGCGCAATGCCTATCCGGGGCTTGCAACGTCAGCCGACAGCCATGCTGTTTCCTTTGCAAAGCGACTGCTCGACGACGCGCCGACGACCAAAGTATCGTTCGGCACCGAAGCCGGCCTGTTCGCCACGAGACTGGGCGCGGAAACGGTGGTGCTTGGTCCGGGCAATATGGAGCAGGGCCATCAGCCGGATGAGTATATCGAGGCTGCTGAGCTGCAACGGTGCGACCTGATGCTGAGCCGGCTAATAGAGAAGCTTTGCGAATAGACAAGGCAATCGCTCAGGCGAACGCGGCTGACTACAGCCGCTGTTCGCTTTCCTTCGAGAAGATCGATGCAACGGCCGGGTCGAAGGCCAGCCGAACGGTCTCTTTCAGTCCGCGTGCCTTCGCCGCGGGCAGCCTGACGGAGAGCTTCTGATCTCCGAGCGCGAACCAGACGAGGGTATCGGCGCCCATTGGCTCGATGAAGGTCAGCGGTGCCGAGATCGTCGGCAGCTTGGTCAGATCGTCGGCAAGCTGGATGTCTTCCGGACGCAATCCGAGCACGATTTCCTGGCTATCGACCGGCGCCTTACGAAAGGGATAGGCATCGATCGGCAGCAAATGGTCACCGACGGCAGCCATCGCCTTGCCATCCTGAATGCGGATGCGGCCGGACAACAGGTTCATGCCGGGTGAGCCGACGAAGCCGGCGACAAACAGCGTCTCGGGCTTTTCATAGAGCTCGTCCGGCGAGGCATATTGCTCGATCTTGCCGCTCTTCATGACGGCGACGCGGGTCGCCAGGGTCATCGCTTCGATCTGGTCATGGGTAACATAGACAATGGTACTGCGCAGCTCCTGGTGCAGCTTCTTGATCTCCAGCCGCATTTCGGTGCGCAGCTTGGCATCGAGGTTGGACAGCGGTTCGTCGAACAGGCAGATCGGGCTGCGGCGCACCAGCGCCCGGCCGATCGCTACACGCTGGCGCTGGCCACCGGACAGCTGCGAGGGACGTCGGTCCAGGAAGTCGGTGAGCTGCAACAGGTTGGCCGCCCATTCGACACGCTTGGTGATCTCGGCCTTTGCCACCTTGTTCACGCGCAAGCCGAAGGCAAGGTTCTTGCGCACCGTCATGGTCGGATAAAGGGCGTAGGACTGGAAAACCATCGCCATGTTACGGCGGCTGGAATCCACATTGGTCACATCCTGCTCACCGGCGATGATCTTGCCCGTGTCCAGATCTTCCAGTCCGGCAATGACGTTCAGCAGTGTCGACTTTCCGCAGCCGGAAGAGCCGAGCAGGACGATGAATTCGCCGCTGGCAACAGAAAGATTGATGTCACGAAGAATGTGCTGCGGTCCGAAGGACTTGTTCGCGTCGATAACGGAGATTTGTGTCATTGCGTTAGCCCTTCACTGCGCCGGCGGCGAGGCCGCGCGCAAAATAACGTCCGGAAACAATGTAGATGAGCAGAGGCGGCAGAGCGGTGAGGAAGGTCGCTGCCATGTTCACATTGTATTCTTTGACGCCGGTCGTTGTATTGACGATGTTGTTAAGCTGCACGGTAATCGGCAGGTGATCTCGTCCGGCAAAGATCAGGCCCAGCAGGAAGTCGTTCCAGATGCCGGTTGCCTGCATGATGATGGCAACGACAAGCACATTCACCGACATCGGCAGCATGATCTGGAAGAAGATCGTGAAGAAGCCGGCGCCATCCATCTTCGCGGCCTTGGAGAGCTCCGGCGGCACGCCTTGATAGAAGTTGAAGAACAGCAGCGCCATATAGGGCAGGCCGAATATGATGTGGATCAGGACGATGCCAGGCAGCGTGCCGTAGAGACCAACGCTGCTGAAGATCCGCACCAGCGGATAGAGAATGACCTGATAGGGAATGAAGGCCCCCAGCATCAGTGACAGCAACATCACGCGGCTCAGCTTCGACTGCCATTGCGAGAGGGCAAAGCCGGTCAACGCGCCGAACAGGATGGAAAAGATCACGCTCGGCACGACGATCTGGACGGAATTCCAGAAATTGCCGTGAATGCCGTTGCACTCGATACCGGTGCAGGCGGTCAGCCAGGCCTTTGTCCAGGCATCAAAATTGAGGCTCTGCGGCAGGGTGAAGATTGTTCCGACGCGGATTTCCTCCGAGGTCTTCAGCGATGTCGAGACTACCAGCAGCAGCGGGATCGCGTAATAGACCAACGCCAGCGTCAGGATGGCGTAGAGCAGAATGCGGCCGGGCTTCATCTTACTGATCCGCGGCGTCGTCTGGACCGGCGATCCGTTGGACTGGGCGAGAGAAGTCTGGGTCATCGTTTCTGCCTTTTGAGCTCGATGTAGACGTAAGGGGAAAGCGCGCAGATCACGGACAGGAGCATCAGGATCGCGGCCGCCGCGGCCGTGCTGATGTTGGCGCGCTGGAACAGCAGGTCGACCACGAACTTGCCTGGCACGTCCGTGCTGATCCCAGGCCCGCCGCCGGTCATGGCAACGACGAGGTCGTAGCTTTTGACGACGGCAGTTGCGAGCAAGATGACGCAGGTGAGAATCAGCGGGCGAAGAATTGGCAGCACGATGCTGACATAGGAGCGCCAGACGGGAATGCCGTCGATCTTGGCCGCCCGCCAGATATCGCTGTCGACGCCGCGCAAGCCGGCCAGCATGATCGCCATGACGAGGCCCGAGGATTGCCAGATCGCGGCAATCGACACGGCGTAGATTGCCTTGTCCGGGCTTGCCAGCCAGTTGAATTCGAAGCTTTCCCATCCAAAGCTGCGCACCAGGGATTGAATGCCCGTCGTTGGGTTCAAAAGCCATTGCCAGGCAAGACCCGTGACGACGAAGGACATGGAAAGCGGGTAGAGAAAGAAGACGCGGAAAAGGCCCTCGGCCTTCACGTTCCGATCGAGCAGCGCCGCCAGCGTCGTGCCGATCACCAGCGCGCCGGCGATGAAGAGGCTCCCAAAGATCAGCATGTTGGCGAAGGCGACATGCCAGCGCGGCATGGAGAGCAGCGTTACATATTGGCCGAACCCATAGAACTTGTAGTTTGGCATCATCGTCGAATGCGTGAGCGAAATATAAAGCGTCCAGAGGATCGTGCCGTAGAAGCATACGGCGATGACCACCACGCTCGGCAACAGCGTCAGTTTGGCAGCCAGGTTCTTTTTAGACATTGCTTGCCCCGTTCATCGACATCGCAACCACCTTGTGAAACTGCCCCGGCGCATGGCGCCGGGGCAGGGAAACACTAACGGCAGGACTTAGTTTCGTGCAACGATATCGGCATACTGCTTGGCAGCATCGGCCGCAGACATGGAGGGGTTGCTCCAGAACTGGGTGACCAGATCCTTGATGGCGCCGACCGTCTCGCTGCTGAACGACAGTTCCGCATTCGGCGCGAGGTTGGCCGGGTCCTTGAGCAGTGCCGCAGCCTTCTGCGTGCAGATGTCGGCGGAGGAAAGGTTGG
Source organism: Martinezella rhizogenes (assembly GCF_000799715.1). Classification (GTDB taxonomy): domain Bacteria; phylum Pseudomonadota; class Alphaproteobacteria; order Rhizobiales; family Rhizobiaceae; genus Rhizobium; species Rhizobium rhizogenes_C. The sequence goes on along the minus strand of NZ_JUHG01000013.1, from coordinate 1,072,791 downwards.
CGTCGAGACGCGGCGGCAGAGCGCCCTTGACGGTGTTAAAAGCGACCTGGGTTTCCGGCGAAATCATCACGTCAACCAGCAGCTTGCGGGCTGCAACCTGCTCCGGTTTGTCGCCGACGGGAAAGACGAAGGTGTCGGAGACGATGTTCAAAGTATTATGGGTGCCGGGCGCGAGTTCGCAGCCATATTCCTTGCCTGGCGTCAGGCCGGCGGCCTGGAATTCGCCCTTGGCCCAATCGCCCATGATCTGCATGGCCGCCTTGCCGGTAATGACCATGTTGGTGGCATCGTTCCAGTTGCGGTTGACGTTGCCTTCGTCGACATAGGCACGCAGTTTGCCGAAGGTTTCGAAGGACTTGACCATCAGCGGGCCGCCGGCGGCGGCGACATCATGCTTGGTGTAGACGTCGCCGTAAAAGGCGTTGCCGCCGGTCGCGATCATGATTGAGCGGAAAACAAGGGCTTCCTGCCAGGCTTGACCGCCGAAGGCGAGCGGCACGTAGCCCTTCGCTTTGATCTTGTCGGCGTCCGCGAAGAATTCGTCCCAGGTTGCTGGCGGCTTGATGCCGACATCGGCCATGACCTTGGTCGAATACCACATCCAGTTGGCAGTGCCGATATCGATCGGAACAGCATAAAGGTGGCCATCGACGCTGGCCTTGTCGACGACCAGCTTGGGAAAGAATGTCTGCCAGCCCTTGGTGGAAGCTATATCGTCGATCGGTGCCAGGACGCCTTCCGCGACCAACGGCTGGATCTCGCCAAGGTCGACGACCATCGAGGTTGGCGCGTCGCCACCGGCAAGGCGGCTGAGCACGGCCGCGCGTGCAGCCTCGTAGCCGGTGACCGGACTGTCCTTCCAGGTGCCACCCTTCTTGGCAACACCATCGGCGATGACCTTAATGGCGGCTGCTTCGCTGCCGCTCGTCCAATAGTGCATGACTTCGGCGGTCTGCGCGAAGGCCTGGGTGGAGAGCAGCAAGCCGATTGCGGTGCTCGCTCCGGCCAGTGACAATTTCATTCCCATTGTGGTCCCCTTATTGGTTTCATTTCCAGGACCGACTTAATTTTGTCACCTGTCAAATTGCAATTTTGATTTTATGTGCCATTGCGTCGCTAAAACCGATTTACTCTGTGAACTGGTTGAGACGAGTTTGCTCCGATTGACGTGCCCTGATCTGACCCCTTCAAACTGGGCCGTTTTGATTGAAGTTTTCCGATGATTTTTCCGGGCTGTGAAGGGAACGAAATACGATGAAGGCATCGCCGTCTATGCGAGAAAATGTGAGATAATCCATAAACCGACATCCGTTTTGGCGGGTCTGCGGTTCGGCTCCCTTCAAAGTGGCCATTTCGCGGCGTCGCAGGAAATCTCGTCAGGGTTGAAAGTTGGAGCCTCCATAGTTGAGGATTGCCTTGGCGCCATCCCTCAATGGAGGCGCAATATGGTATTGGAGGATCCCTCTAGAAAGGAGAGGTTATACACGATGGCTTCCTGGGACATCGCTGGTTGATCCAGCGGACGAAGGTCAGCACTGTGTTGTCCTGTGTGGCGACAGGCCAATGGCGCAAAATGTTCCACCGGCCAGGACCATTAACTTGCCAGTTCAGTCCACACAACATCGCAGGCGTTTCGCACCTCCTGCACTGTTGCCGGTGCGCGCAGATTGAAGAGCGCGCTGTGCTTGCGTTCCACTCTCGATGCCCTGATGGCGATCCTTGATCGCGAAGAACACCGAGTTTGCCAGCACCAGAGGCGGCTCTCCCACTTCCTTGGCGGAAAAGACCCCCTGGTCGTCCGGGGGAATGTTGACCACGGATGGATCGTTTCGTGGGAAAAGCGACACGTTGAACTCGAGAGGGATGGTGACATGAGCCGGGATTTTATAGCGCCAGGTGTTGGTGGTGTTCAGGTGGCTTTTTTCATTCGGCCCCGTGTCGTCCATCTGGGTCACGAGGTTTTCGGTTAGCAGGAAGCCGCCCCCCTGGACGAAGGCGCCTTCGACCTGTCCGACATCAAGCGCAGGATTAAGGCTCCAGCCAACGTCATAGACGAGGTCAGAACGCAGGATCGTTGTCTCGCCGGTCAGGATGTCCACCTCGACCACCGAACAGGCGGCAGAATAGGTAAAGCCGACGAATTGGTTCTGCACGTCGGTAACGGTGGAAACGCCGGCTCTTGTAATCCCGGGGATATCGTGCTGCTCCCCCGGCTGTTTGAACCATAGAACAGGCATGTCGAACTCGCCATGTTCGATATTGGCGTTGAACGTGGCGGTCAGCGGCAGCCGGTTCACATATGCCAAATTGATGAGGTTCTGCCAGATCAATTTGTTCCCTTGCGAAGTCTTCGCCGTTGTATTCCAGCCGTCCTGGCCGTAGTTCCAGAAATCGACGCCATTGTCCCTACACCATTCGTTTCCGTTATCCTTGAGCAGTTGATATCCAAATTCATGCAGCTGCTGCCTCAGCTGCTCGCATGTACGTTTGACAGCCTCCGCGCTATAGGGTGTGCCGGTAGACGCACCGCTGCTGCTCGTATTGGGGTCGTATCTGCGACGCTCATCGCCGTATCGATGGTCGCAACGATCGTCGAGGGTTGATACACTCGATGGGTGCAGGAGGAATTCTCGATATGATTTCTCAGCGCGCGCGGAATTCTGTCGCTGCCTACCAAATGAAGTTTGCAAATCGAGTTCTCCTGCACCTTCAAGAGCCGTAGTGTACAGATTCTCTTCTAGTTAGAAAAACGTATAAAGGTCGCCTCTTACCCATTCGACCCAACGGCTGCTTTAGAGCTGACTAGCGACCGGGACGGGGTCTGAAGCTGTCCGATTGCAACGCGCCTTTGTTTCGGCCGTTGAGGCCGCGCTCGCGATTTTCCGAAAGCTGCCAGTCCGCTGAGGGTCAGCTTTGGTGGGGGCAAATCTGTCTGGTAATGTCCGCATGCAGGTCGCGGCATGATGTGATCCTTTCTATCGTGGTCTCTCAATTGGGCTTGATTGGGCTTGGGGCTTGAGCGGTGGTGAAAAAGCGCTCGCCTGAGTTCAAGACGTCCCCCATCGACAACGACGCCGAAGGCTATAGGGCCATGGACGAACGTCGTGGGATCAAGACGCTGCTGCGTGTCTGCCCGTTACCTCGCGAGCGAATATCGGGTCGGGTTTCGCAACGGTGGGCAGGAAAAGAGATTACAGTATCGGTACGCTCAATGGGTTTATTTAGCCGGATCCGGATGAATTTTTGCGGTCACCGATAATTGATCGGATAATCTGGACAGCCACTACTAATATAACGTTTGCGTTCATTGCCGCGTCAAATCTCGAGGAAGAGCCATGAAACTTCAAATCAACAGTCAGACCTATCAGGTCGAGTCCGGTGATGACACGCCGCTTCTTTGGGTGATCCGTGATGAGCTCGGACTGACCGGTACCAAATATGGCTGCGGTCTGGCGCAATGCGGTGCCTGTTCTGTCTTGGTTGACGGCGAAATCGTTCGATCCTGTGTGACGCCGGTGGAGAGCGTGGTGGGTCGAAATATCACCACGATCGAAGCGATCGAAAATGATCCCGTCGGCAAGAAGGTCGTTGCCGCCTGGGTCGCGCACCAGGTTCCCCAATGTGGCTACTGTCAGTCGGGCCAGGTCATGGCGGCGACGGCACTGCTCAAGCAGACGGCCAAACCGTCTGAAGAGGATATCGCGGCTGCGATGATCAACCTCTGTCGTTGCGGAACCTACAACTCGATCAAGGCTGCCGTCCAGGAACTCTCTGGCCAGAAGGTGGAAACGCTATGAACGAGATCGACCGCAAACTCGCCTTGGAAAGCGAATTTCCCACTGGAGCGCCAGTCAACATTTCCCGCCGGGGCTTTCTTCTCGGCGCCGCGGGAACGACGGCGGGTGCTCTTGTGCTTGGTTTCGGAATACCGGTCGGCACCGCGCGGGCACAGCAGGCCGCAAGCACGATGGCGCCGGGCACGCGGGTTCCCGCGTTTCTTGAAATTCGGCCTGATAATACCGTGCGTTTCATGAGCCCGTTCGTCGAAGGTGGCCAGGGCGTTTTTACGGCGATGGCACAGATCGTTGGTGAAGAACTCGACATGGACCCAAGCTCGTTCATCGTGGAAAATGCGCCGACGGGCTCGGATTATCTGGTCGTGGGCGGCAAGATGCGCATTACCGGCGGCAGCATGTCCGTGAGGATGAGCTATGATACGATGCGCCGACTGGGTGCCCTTGCGCGTGCCATGATCCTTGAGGCAGCCGCAACGCGCCTGAATGTTCCAGTCGGTGAGCTGACAACCGAGCCTGGCCAGGTCATCCATGCCGCATCCGGCCGCAAGCTTGCCTATGGCGATGTTGCCACGGATGCGATGAGCCTTCCCGTGCCGGCTGCGGAAAGTGTGACGCTCAAGGAGCGCAGCCAGTTTCGCTGGATCGGCAAGCCTGTGAAACGGCTCGATGTTCTCGATAAGTCCACGGGCAGGGCCATCTATGCCATCGATTGCAAGGTCGATGGCATGCTGCATGCCGCCGTTCAGCATGCGCCACGCCTGGGCCTGTCAGTCGGCAGCATCCGCAATGAAACCGAAGTCAAGGCCATGGCCGGCGTGCATTCGGTCCATCGGCTGCCCGGCGCCGTTGCGGTCGTCGCGGAGAGATGGTGGAACGCCAAGCGCGCGGTGGAAGCGCTGCAAGTCGATTGGAATGAACCGGGCGCGCAGCCACTCATACCCGGCGTGCGCAATATGCCAGCGGATTTTTCCACCGCTGCCTTTAGCCAGCGTCTCGCCAACGAGGCTGGGGATGGGAAGGAGGCGGAGAAGGAAGGCGATGCTACGGGCGTTTTGGCCAGCGCTAAGACAGTCGTGTCCGCCACCTATCACAGCCAGTATGTTCATCATGCGCAGCTGGAGCCGCCGTCGGCGCTGGCCCGGTTCAACGATGATGGAACACTGGAGCTTTGGATACCCAATCAGGCCCCTGAAATGTTCCAGGCGGCGATCGCCAAGCTGACCGGCCTCGACCCGTCGAAGGTCAACATTCACAGCCCGCTGCTGGGTGGCTTTTTCGGCCGCCATTTCCTGTATGCGGCAGCCAATCCCTATCCCCAGGCCATTCAGCTTGCCAAGGAAGTCGGCCGCCCGGTCAAGCTGATCTGGAGCCGGGAGGAGGAATTCCTGCGCGATCCGCTGCGCCCGATGGCAGCGGTTCGCTTCCGAGGAGCACTCGACGACAAGGGCATGCCCGTTGCGCTTGAGGCGATTACCGTTTGCGAAGGGCCGACCGAAGGGATCTCCGGCCATAGCGCCGACAAGATCGACGAGACGGCGGTGGAAGGATTGACGGGCAAAGCCTATGCCATTCCCAATCGCCGCATCGCGCAGATCTACGTGGAAAACCCGACAATGCTCGCTTACTGGCGATCCGTCGGCAATTCCATGAACGATTTCCTCTACGAGTCCTTCCTGGACGAATTGGCGGACAAGGGAAAACAGGACCCGTTCGAGCTGCGCCTGCGGCTTCTGCAAGGTAACGAGCGATTGACCAACCTGCTCAAGGCGGTCGGAGACCTTTCTGGAGGCTGGAAGAGGGGGCCTTTCACAGCTGACGACGGTTCACGCAGAGCGCGAGGAGTGGCAATGGCATCACCCTTCGGCAGCCACACGGCAGCCATCGCAGAGGTTTCGATACGAAAGGGAGAGGTCGTCGTCCATGATGTCTGGGAAGCGATCGACCCTGGCAGCATCGTCAATCCGGCGATTATTGAAGCCCAGATCAATTCGGCAACGGCGCTCGGCCTCTCCCAGGTCCTGATGGAGGAGGCTATTTACAAAAATGGCGAGCCGATTGCCCGCAACTACGATCTTTATCCCATCCTGCCGCCTGATCGAATGGCGCGTGTGCATACGCGCATCGTCGAGAGCGGTGCGCAGATGGGCGGCATAGGAGAACCGGGGCTTCCCGCCGTTCCTCCGGCCGTCGCCAATGCGGTCTCCACATTGACGGGGCAGAGGATCCGCAGCATGCCGCTTTCTCAGTATACGTTTGAAAGCTAGGTCGTCATGCGGGGCCGCCCTGCTTTGCCTGGTTTCCCATCGCCTCGAACGGCGAGACGCCTTGTCTTCGGGAAACTGCGCAAGACTGAAGGGGCGTGCGCTCGTTGAAGCGATACAAGTCAAAGCCAAAAAGCAACAAACAAACAGGATGGATTGTCCTTGAAGAAAGCGCTCCTGGTTCTCCTCTTGATCGTCATTATCGCTGCCGGTGGCTTGGCGTGGTTTGTCACGCACAAGCCGTCTTCTCCCTTCGACCAGACGGCGGCAGCTCAAGCGCCTTCGCCAGAGCTCGCGCAGCGCGGCGAATATGTCGCCCGCCAGGCTGACTGCGTTGCCTGTCACAGCCTGCCAAACGGCAAACCTTTTGCCGGCGGCCTGGAAATGGGAACGCCATTGGGCTCGATATTCGCGACGAACATAACGCCTGACAAGGAAACCGGCATTGGCAACTATACATTGGCCGATTTCGATCGGGCGGTTCGGCACGGCGTTACGCCCGATGGCCGCCGGCTCTATCCGGCCATGCCGTATCCATCCTACGTGAAGATGAATGATGACGACATTCGCGCGCTCTACGCATTCTTCATGACTGGTGTGACGCCCGTCAATCAACCAAACAGGGAGTCGGACATCAAGTGGCCGCTGAACATGCGGTGGCCGCTGGCTCTTTGGAATGCCGTCTTTACCGACAAGGCTACCTATGTCGAGAAGACGTCGGGAGATGCGGTGTGGAACCGTGGCGCCTACCTCGTCCAGGCAGCCGGCCATTGCGGCAGCTGTCACACCCCACGCAGCCTGACCATGAATGAAAAGGCCCTGGACGAAAGCAGTCCGCTCTATCTCGCCGGGGCTCTCCTGGATGGCTGGTATGCGCCAAGCCTTCGTCAGGATCACAATACCGGGCTTGGCCGCTGGAGCGAGGACGATATCTACCAGTTCCTGAAGAACGGCAGGAACCAGCACGCCGTCGTCTTCGGCTCGATGACCGAGGCCTACAACAACTCCACCCAGTTCATGACCGACGATGATCTGCGCGCCATCAGCCATTATCTGAAATCACTGCCGGGGGACCCCACGCGCGATGGCACTCCCTGGCAATATCAGCCGGCGACATTGGTCAGCGCCTCGTCAACCGAACAACGCAATGCGGCCGGTGCACAGACATTTGCGGCCAAATGCGGCTTCTGTCATGGCAATGACGGCAAGGGCCGAAACCAGTGGATACCGCCACTGGCCGGTGCAGCCTCGTCGCTAGCCCAGGAAAACGCCTCGCAGATCAATGTGACGCTGAATGGATCGGGCCGCGTGGTCACCGCAGGCATCCCCGATGCCTACCGCATGCCGCCTTTCCGCGAGCAGCTTTCCGACGAGCAGGTCGCCGATGTCCTCTCCTATGTCCGCTCGACATGGGGCAACCATGGCGGGCCTGTCAGTCCCGACCAAGTCCGGGCTCTGCGCGAACATACCGATCCTGCAAGCAGCACTCCAATCATCCTGCAGATGCGGTGACTTATCGAGAAACCGCCGCGTTTTGAAAATTGAACGACAACCTCGATAGAATCCGGCAATCCGGCGGCGACCATGTGGGCGTCGCCGATCGTCTTGATTTTCTCCAGTGGATACTTTGCCAAACCCGGCGCGGTTCATTCCGAACTGCTTCGTTAAATCGCAAACGGCTCTTCATATCGCAGGATCCGGCCCGCATTTGCTAGGACGAGCAAGGTACTGACATTGTGGAGAAGCGCTGCAATGACGGCTCCCGCCATTCCAAGGAAGCCCAGGCTAGCAAGTCCAATGATCGCAACAGTCCAGCCAAGGCCGATGATGACGTTGGTTTTCAATGTCCGGCGGCAAAGCCTGCTGAGGCGGATGCATGTGCCGAGCCGTCGCAGATCGCTGCCGATCAGGATGATGTCCGAGGAGGCAAGCGCGATATCGGCACCGCTAGCGCCCATGGCAATCCCGACGGCACCGGCCTTAAGGGCGAGCGAGTCGTTGATCCCGTCGCCGACGACCAGAGGTTTGAAGCCGCTCTTCGTCTCGTTCAGCACGCGTTTCAGCTTGTCGGCGGGCAGAGCCTCAGCCGCGACATCGGTTATGCCGATTTCGCGCGCCAGGGCATGCGCGACCGATTGGCGGTCGCCGGTGAGCAGAAGCTGCCGGTTGAGCCCGAGCGCCCGCAGCTCCGTCATCGCAACCGCCGCTTCCGGCTTGACCGTGTCCGACAGCAGAAGCCAGGCGACAAACTCTCCGCCGATGGAAATGCCGGCGAGCGGACCGTCATGCGCGGGAACCGAGGGAATGGTGACGGACAGGCGTTCGAACAGTTCGGGGCGTCCAAGGGCCACCTCGCCGGTTGCCGTGCCCGCAACCACGCCCAGTCCTTGAAGTTCCCGGATGCCTGTCAGCGGGTGATAGGCATCGTGGGTGACGAGCGAGGCGAGCGCCCGGCTGACCGGATGGCTGCTGGCAGCCCCCAGTGATGCCGCCAAGGCCAGAACGGTTTCCTGGTCCGTATTGCCCGTCAGCCTGACCTCCTGCAGCCGAAGCCGGCCGAAAGTGAGGGTGCCGGTCTTGTCGATGACCAGGGAGGTCAGATCGGCCAGCTCTTCGAGAAATGCCGAGCTGCGGATGAGGATGCCGTGGCGTGCGGCGACCGCGATACCGGCAATCGCCGTTGCCGGCGCTGACAGAACCAGGGCGCAGGGGCAGGCCGCGACCAGGATCGCAAGCATGATCTGGTCATTGTAGGTGAGGAACCAGGCGATGGCCGCGATCGTCAGCACGAAGCCCAGATATTGCTGGGCGTAGCGCTCCAAGAGCCGGGTGATCGGCGGCTTTGAGTTTTCCGCGCGCTGCATCAGCGCGATGACTTTTCCAAGCGTCGACTCCTCGCCGGTTCGGGTCACCTCGATCTCGAGGCGGCCGTCCAGATTGATCGCGCCGCCGAAGACCTCCATGCCGGCGGAGACTTCGAGAGGCACGGATTCGCCGGTGATCGGCGCGGTATCGAGGCTTGCTTGTCCCACCCTGATACGACCATCGGCGGGAATGCGGTCTCCCGCTCTCACCTCCACCAGGTCGCCCGGTTTCAGCGCGGCATTGTCGACTTCACGCGTCGAGCCATCCGGCGTGATCAGCCGTGCGTGGCTGTGCGTCAGACGCGCCAGCGCCTCCATCGCTTCTTTCGATCCGATGACGCTGCGCTCTTCCAGCACATGGCCGAATATCATGATGATCGGGAGGAGGGCGGCGGTCAGCAGGTCGCCTGTCGCCCAGGCGGCCAGCATTGCAAGGGCGATCAATTGATCGGTGATGCCATGCAGGCTTGGATGACGCAGACTATGCCAACCGGAGCGGATGACCGGAACCGCGACGATCAGCGAGGCCGCCGCCAGCAGAAGCTGGCTGACGCCCTCTTCATCCGGCGCAAGCCAGCGCCAGGCGATGCCAAGCGCAAGTAGGCTCAAGGCGATCATGGCGAGAGTGAGCTGAACGGCCGCCGCCTGCTTTTCGTTGGCGGTCAGCAGGCCGGCGCTGAGTATATGGCCATGGTGGTGCGTGTGGCCATGGGAGCCGTGCGAATGATCGGTCGCGACACTCATTTATCGGCTCCCTGTAGAATGAGGCGCGCATCGTCCCTGGGGTCGACCGTGACCACCGAGCCTGCCTGCGACAGGATTTTGGCAACGCGATCGCGATAGAGGCGCCAGAGGAGACCGGGATCGCTATCGGAGCTTTGCGCGCTCGCAAAGCCGGTGACGGTGGCCGTGTCAGTGCGCGCCTTTGCCAGACGTTCGCTGGATTGGGCTTCCGCCACCTGCACGATCCGGTCGGCTTCCTGATCGGCGGCTTGTCTGTCCTTCTCCGCATCGTTCTGTGCCGACGCAATCGCCTGCTCTGCCTGCTGGCTTGCCGTCAGCACTCCATCGAAGGCGCTCACGGCTGCCACCGGAAGTGCGGATTGAACGTCGGCGCGGTCGATCTCGATCCCGAGACCCATGCCCTTCGCTTTCAGTGCGCCTAGGCTGGCGTTGATGCTGTTCACAAGGTCGGCGCGCAAGCGCTCGCGGCGTTCGGCGACATCGCTGTCGGCGGAGACCAGCTCCGGGCGCGCCACCAGAATGCTGTCCAGATCGCGGGAAGCGCAGATCACGACGGCGCTACGGGTCACAAGGCGGTCGAGCGCGGGAAGGATATGGTCCTGTTGCAGGGCATAGGCGAATGGGTCGGTCACCCGATAAAACACGCGGATGTCGAGCTGAACGACACTGGCGTCGGCGGTCAAAAGATATCCTGATCCCGCCAGGGTATCGCTTTCTATCTCAGCCTCGGCCCCGCCGGTCTGCGCGGCTGGCGAACGAAGCAATCCATCGATCCGGCGTTCCAGAACCGTTGCGGCGTCGGGCAGAAGCAAGACCTTCTCGAACGGCGCGGGCAGGGCCCACAGCAGGCCGGATTCCTGCACCCGGTTCAAGGCGCCCAGGCGAAAGACGACGGCCCGATTTTGTGGTGCGATCTCCCTGATATTCGATGTTGCCCAGCCGGCGGCCGCAAGCACCATGACCGCTGACAGCAGCATGGACACCAGACGAACAGCCTGATGTTGCGCCGTCGAATTCCTATCCCCGACCGCATCCATCTCTAATGTGCTCCGCCAGCCGATGCGGCGCTGGGCGGTCCATCGACCAGTGCCCGGAAAGGTGCGGCATCGGTGCGCAGAACAAGGCGGGTATTGGAATTGACGATGGTGCCGAGCGTGTCGAGGGAGCGGAGCAGTTCGTAAAGTTCCGGCGCGCTCTTATAGGCCGTTCCATAGATCTGTGCTGCCTCGACACGGGATTTAGCTTCTATATTGGCGGCCTTCACGGTCGCGTCCGCCTGCAGCACTCGTGCGTCCCGTTCGGCTGCGGAGCGGATTTCCGCGGCCTGGCGCTTGCCGACCGCCGCACGTTCGGTGGCGATCGTCTCACGCTCGGCCCGCATGCGGTCGACAGTGGCGTTTAGGGTCACGGAGGGCAGGGTCAGGCGTTCGATGCCGACATCGACAACCTGCAAGCCATAGGTATCGAACAATTGCTGCGCGATCTGGGCTTTGAGCTGCTCCTCCAGCGCATCGATCCGAAGTTTGTCCGGATCGGGATTGATCAGTGACGACAGGTCGAAATTGCTGGCCGTGGTTTCCAGCGACGACCCGAGGAACGTACGGATCTGAGCGGCCGCCTGGTCCGGCTGGTTCTGAACCGACCGGACGAAGCGCTTGATGGCATCCGGGTCGGGCGGGACCTGCCAGATCGCATAGGCCTGCGCGATGATCCGCAGCCCATCCTTGGTTCCGACATCCTGCAGGCCGCTGGACGTCGATTTGGCGCGCAGATCGACGTCGATGGTTTTCTCCAGGGGAATGGGCAGCCGGAGAGCGAGACCGGGATCGATCAGAACGCGAGCCGGATTGCCAAACCTGGTGATGATGGTCGCAGCTCCCGATCTCACCTGGACGAGACAGGCGGCGACCAGAATGATGGCGACGACGATCATCGCGACGATCAGGCGAGACCACCGAAAGGGCATCGTCTCGTTGTGATCATCGCCGTGAGAATGATGATGATCGTGCTCGTGATGGTCCGAGCCCAAATGGGCGTGCGCGTCAGTCATGGGCCGGTTTCTTCGCTTTGGTATGGGGTGCTAGGTTCGGCACTTGTGTAGGGATCGACCGGCAAAGTCATGCTCCGGAGATCGAGGGTCGGAGCGATGCTTCCACCGATGCGGTGATCAAGGACGAGAGCCTTTGAATGGGATAATCCCATCGTCAGTTGATTGAAATATTCCTCTGTCAGAAATGCCTGTCCCGCCTCGTGGAAGGCGGATTGTTCGGCCTGGAAGCGCAGTTTTGCGACTTCCGAAGCCGCAATGCCTTCCCTTGCGGTCGCCGTCGCATTGTCCTGCTGGAGGCTGGCATTCAATTGCGCCTCGTTCGTCTGCTCGGCTGCCATTCCCCGCTCGCGCGCAACCAGTGCCTCGGCGCTGATCTGCGCCGCCTGGACGCCGTGAAAGGCATTGGCCGCGCCGGCGGGCGGGTGGATGGCCTCGACGACGACCGCCAGAATTTCCACGCCGCTGTCCAGCTCATCCATGTTCTTCTGGACGGCGGAGGCGATATCGTTTGCAAGCGACAACCGGCCTTCGCTCAAGACATCGTTGAGCGTTCTCCTGGCAAAATCATGGACCAGCACGCGGTTTGCGGTGCTTTCGATCAGGGCTGGCAGATCGGCGACTCGATAGGCCGCCTTCATCGCCGCCTGATCCGAAAGGCCGATGCGGTAGACGAAGCGCACGTCCATGTTGACGATCTGAAAGCTTTGCTCGCCGCCATTGCCACTGGCGATGATTTGCGATTTCTCGCTGATATGCGAAGCATCCCACAGCCGGTTCGCACTTTCCGGCGCTGGCCCCTCGGCGTCGGCTAGCGGTTCGCCATTGTCGCTCGTGCTGACGGCGGTTGCCAGCTCGTGCACGCTGCCGTTCTCGACGGGAATGACACGGCCGAACGGCCATGGAAGACCGATGTGAAGGCCGGAATGCAGGATGCCCTCGGCCTTGCCGAACCGCTCGTATACGCCCCGGCCGGTCATCGGAATTTCATGCACGCCGCTCAACAGCCAGCCTAGAAGCAGCGTTCCGAGAATGATGGCCGGCGCGGCCTTTCGAATGAACGAAAAGGCCCAGATCTGCCGAAGATCGATGCCATGCCTGGTCCGCAATTCCGATTGAATGCCGACCAATGGCTGGGGCGGCCACTGAAGAGCACCTGCGACAAGGCTTGTGGCGATCAGTGCCGGCTCGCGGCTGTCGTTTTGCGGACGGAACATGGAGGCGATCGCGCGGATCAGGAACTCAATTCCGACCAGCGCGACAAAGCCTCCCAGCGCCGCCAGAAGCTTGATGGAGAGCCCGGACCCGCGCGTGCTCAAAAACAGGCAGAAGCAAGACAGGACGAGCACGAAAATGGGCACGCGCGCCAGGTGCGAAATTGCTTTTGCCTCGGGCCATTCTATCGCATCGATCGCGGCGAGCCGCCTTTCCGTCACCAGCAGAAGAAAGCCGAAAGCCAGACAGACCGCAATGATGAGAAAGGTCATCGTCCCGATCACTATCTCGTCTGCCTTCAGGCTCCAGCCGGCATAGACGATCAAACATGCGAAGAGGGCGAGGCCAAAGACCACGAGCGCGCGGGCGCCGATGCGCGACAGCAGCGACTGCCCGGTGAGGAATGCTCTCCCGGTCCAGCGCTCAACCCGATCCGGCTCATGCGTTTCCTGTGACGACCACGGCGACGCCAGCAAGGCAATCAACCATTGCATTGACCTTCCAAGCGGGATGCCGGCAAGGCCGGCCTGCTCTCGTCGCCACCGCGCGACGTCGTGGGCGGATCGGAGCCCGGTCCCAAACAGGATAAGTGCGGCCGCGTTATTGCAGAAGAACGCGATCCAGATCGCGTTGAGGCTGAACATATTTGCAATCAGAGCACAGAGCAGAAGCAGGACCGCGAAAATCGACACATAGACGCCCTGGCTTGCGAGGTCATGGGCTTGAACCGCCGCAAGCTGGAAATTTGCTCGGTCTTTGATCTCAGGAAGCTGATGTCTATTGTCGGAACTCATTTTTGGCGTTGCCATGCTTTATGCGCTCTTCCATGCAGCTTTAAAGAAAGGTCTATATCCATTCTCGCCAGCATCATGAGTAGGGTGTGGCGATACGTTATTACGTATCGCTCTCTTATCTGCAAGGCCTCGCTTTGATACTGCCGTGCCACTGCTCCATAGCTAAGCGTAGGGTCTATGAGGTCACGACCGGCGTCGGTCGTGACCTCATAGACAAGCTGATTTTGCTAATAACTTCGGTGTCGGGCTTTTCAGCGCGGTCAGCGTTCCGAACCAGTTTACACCTTGGCCGTTTCCCGCGGTATCCGGAACCATGCCACGTAAAGGGCGGGCAGGAACAATAGCGTCAGGACCGTGCCGACGACGATGCCACCCATCATGGCATAGGCCATCGGTCCCCAGAACACTTCTCGCGAAATCGGGATCAGGGCGAGCGTGGCGGCGGCAGCCGTCAGCATGATCGGCCGCATGCGGTGTTCGGTTGCCTCGATTACTGCCTGCCAAGCACTGACCCCCGTTTCCCGCAGATGCTCGATCTGCACCACGAGGATGACCGAGTTTCGGATCAGGATGCCGATCAATGCCAGCACGCCCAATATCGCAACGAAGCCGAGTGGCGCGTTGCTCATCAACAGGGCGACCACCACACCGATGAGGGCTGTGGGAGCGACCGCGAAGACCAGGAACAGCCGGCTGAAGCTTTGCAGCTGGATCATCAGGATCGTCGCCATCACGAACAGCATCATTGGCGCGACGGCGGCGATCGGTCCCTGTGCCTTGGCACTTTCCTCGACGGCGCCGCCAACGACGATCGAATAGCCGACCGGCAATGTCTTTTCGAACTGCTCGACCTTGGCGTCGAGCTGGCTGACGACCGTTGCCGGTTGGATCGCTCCGATCACGCCAGCCTTGACCGTAATCGTCGGGATACGCGCGCGACGCCAGATGGTCGGCTGCTCCAGCTCGTAGCGGAAGGTCGCCACGGCAGACAGGGGGACCGCTTTTCCGTTCGAAGCCGGCAATTGCAGGTTCTGGAGCGTTTCGATGGAACCGCGCTCCGCCGTCTGGGCACGCCCGATCACGTCGATCAGGTAGATGTTGTCGCGGATCTGGGTCGTGGACGATCCTTCGACGATGCTGTTGAGCGCGGTGGCGATGTCCTCGGATGAGACACCCAGCTGGCGTGCCTTGTCCTGGAGCACATCGATCTTGACGACGCGCGCCGGCTCGTTCCAGTCGAAGATGATGCCGGTCAGCGACGGATTGCTGCCCATGACGCCGGCAAAGTCCTGGGCTATGCCGCGGACCTTCTGGATGTCCGGACCGCTTATCCGGTATTGGACAGGCTTGCCGACCGGCGGGCCGATGTCGAGCAGCTTTACGAAGGCATCCGTGCCCGGGAAGGTCTTGTTGAGATAGTCCTGAAGTTCCGCCCGCACCTTGTCGCGCACCTCCAGGCTCTTCGTGACGATGACCGTCTGGCCGAAGGTCACGTCCGGCGTCTGCACGTCGAACGACAGGATGAAGCGCGGCGCGCCCTGTCCGACATAGGTGGTCCAGTGATCGATGCCCGGGTTGTTCGCAAGCTTCTCACGTTCGAACTGGGCCATTTGCCGGTTCGTTTCTGTAATCGAGCTATTATGCGGCAGGTTCCAGTCGACGATGAGCTCCGGCCGGTCCGATGATGGGAAGAATTGCTGCTGCACGTAGCCCATGCCGACAATGGAGAGGGCAAAGGCAAAGACGGTCAGGGCAATGGTTATCCATCGGAACCGCATCGCTGTCGTCAATAGCCGCGAAAACAGCGAGGCGAACCAGCCCTTTTTGTCGTGATGCTTCTTCATGGTCTTGGGCAGGATCGTCACCCCCAGCAGTGGGGTGAAGAGAACCGCCACAATCCATGAGACGAGCAGCGACACCGCGATGACGACGAAGAGAGTGAAGGTGAACTCGCCGGCCGCGCTATCGTTGAGGCCGATTGGAATGAAGCCTGCGACCGTGACGAGCGTGCCGGTGAGCATCGGGAATGCCGTCGAGGTGTAGACATAGGTGGCAGCTTTGCGCAGGTCGTCGCCGACCTCCAGACGCGCAACCATCATTTCGACCGCGATCATGGCGTCGTCGACCAGCAAGCCAAGCGCAATGATCAGGGCGCCAAGCGAGATGCGCTGTAGCGAGATGCCGGAATAAGCCATCACCACGAACGTAATGGCAAGGACGAGTGGGATGGATATCGCGACGACAAGACCGGCCCTCAGTCCAAGGCTGATGAAGCTGATCGCAAGCACGATGGCAATGGCTTCGAAGAGGGCGCGCGTAAAGCCGGAGACGGCCTCGTCGACCACGGCCGGCTGGTCCGAGACGCGGTGAACATCGACGCCCACCGGCAGGTCCGCAACGATCTCGTCGACCTTCTTTTCCAGGGCCTTCCCGAATTCGAGCAGGTTGGCGCCCTGCTTCATGCCGATGGCAAGGCCGATCGCCGGCTCGCCGTTGACGCGGAAGAGCGAGGATGGCGGATCGACATAGCCGCGCTTGATCGTCGCGACGTCGGTCAGCGGAAAGAAGCGGTCGTTGACCCGCAAGTTGATCGCCCGCAGGCTTTCCTCGGAAGAGAACTGACCGCCCACTCTAAGCGCGATACGCTCAGGTCCTGCCTCCACGAAACCGGACTGGGTGACGGCATTCTGCGCCTGTAGCGTCGAGATGATGGCGGACCGGTCGATGCCGAGCGCCGCGATCTTGCGGGTCGAGAATTCCAGATAGACGGCTTCGTCCTGCGCGCCGATGATGTCGACCTTGCCGACATTCGGAACGGTCAGGATTCTGGCGCGTGCGTCTTCGACGCGATCGCGAAGTTGCCTCTGGGTGAGCCCGTCGCTGGTGAATGCAAAGATGTTGCCATAGACGTCGCCGAAGCGGTCGTTGAAGAACGGACCCACCACGCCGGACGGAAAATCGCCCTTGATGTCCGCAACCATGTTGCGGACGCGGACCCAGGTGGCTTCGACATTCTTGGCTTTTGTCGTCGCAAGCAGCTCGACGAAGATGGTCGTCTGCCCCGCAACGGTTTCACTGCGGGTGTAATCGAGGGACTCGAGCTCCTCCAGCTTCTTTTCAATGCGATCGGTCACCTGCTTGGTGACTTCCTCGGCGGAGGCGCCCGGCCATTGTGCCTGGATGACCATGGTCTTGATGGTGAAGGAAGGGTCCTCTTCGCGGCCGAGCCCGATATAGGAAAACACGCCGGCGAGAATGAAGACGATCATGAAATACCAGACCATCGAACGATGTTCGAGTGCCCAGTCGGAGAGGTTGAAGGTCTTCAAAGCTGGTTCTCCTGCGTAAGTTTGACCTTCTGGCCATCTGTCAGATGATGAACGCCCGCGATCGCGACGCGGTCACCAATCTTGAGCCCGTCGAGGATCCGCACATGGTCAGGATCGGAAAAGGAGCCGTCCAGGGTAACCGGCTTGCGGGAGACCGTCGCTTTCTCCGTGTCGATCACCCAGACATTCGGCTTGCCGTCCTGCAGCAGAATTGCGGTCGACGGCAGGGAGATGGTGGGTTCGCCGTTGACGACGGCGCTTGCGGTGATGATCGACCCCAGGCGGAAAGCATCCGGCGGGTTGCTGAGCGTGATCCTTGTCCGTCTTGTCCGTGTGGTCGCCTCCGATTCAGGGGCGATTTCACGCACGATGCCGGTGACCCTGATGGTCGGATCAAGCTGCAGGGCGATCTCGAATGGCGATCCCGGCTTCAGCCCATCGAGGCTTGCTTCGGGAATGTCGATGACCGCTTCGCGCACATCGGGGCGCGCGACGGTGAGCACGGTCTGCCCCGCCGAGACCACCTGACCGACTTCCGCCGAGGTTGCGGTGACGACGCCGTCGAATTCCGCTTTCAGCTGAGCATAGCCAAGCTGCTCTTCCGCCTTCGCCAGATTGGCTTGCGACTTGGCGACGGCGGCGGCGGCCGATTTCTGCGCCTGCTCGGCGCTTTCAAGCGCCGCTTCACTGCCCGATCTGGATTCGGCAAGCGAACGCTGGCGTTCTTCCGACGCTGAGGCATTGGTCAACTGCGCCTGGCTGTTCGAAAGATCAGCGCGCGCGCTGCGGACGGCAAGTTCGAGCGAAAGCGGATCGATCGCGGCGACCACCTGTCCCTTGGTGACGAGATCGCCGACATTGACGTCGCGCGCGATGACCCGCCCAAGGACGCGGAAACCGAGGTCCGTCTCGATCCTCGGTTCGATCGTGCCCGGCAGCTGCAGGCTGACGACCGGCTCTGTCTTGATGACGGTCGACAGAACCGGCCGCACCTTCTGTTCGGTATCGGTGGGCTTGCTGTCGCAGGAAGACAGTGCCGATATGGCCAGCAGCAGCGATGCTGCGATCACGGCGTTTTTCATTTCGCGGCCTCCTGGGTGCGATCGACGCGCTGGCCGGGGCGCAGAAATTTTCCGCCTTCGGTGATGACGATCTCTTGCGGTTTCAGTCCGCTGCTGACCGCGAATTGTCCGGTTTCGTATTCGGCGACCTGAATTTTCCGCAAGGAGACTTCACTTGTCGCGGGGTCGACGACCCATACCGCCGGCTGACCGCCCGCCGATGCCATGGCACTCCACGGCAGAAGGATCGCTTCTGGTGATGGCTTGCTGAACGTTCCGGCAACAGCCGCGCCAAGCGGCAAGTCCCCACCATTATCCAGCCCGACCTTGACCTTTATGGTGCCGGTGGAGGCATCGATCGTCGGTGATATCTCTCTGATCGTGGCGGTTACCTGCTTGGGAGCGCCGGACAGCAGGGTGACGACCACCTGCTTGTCAGGCTGCTCCTTCAGAAACAGGGATTCGAACACGTTGAAAACCGCGTCGCGCGGACCGTCATGGGCAAGCGTGAAGATGGACTGCGCCGCCTGGGCCACCTGGCCGGCCTCGGCATTGCGCGCCGTAATGATCCCGTCCGCGTCGGCGCGCAGTTCCGTATAGGAAAGCGCATCCCTGGCGGTCTCGAGCTGGGCCTTTGCGGATTCTTCGGACCCCTGAGCGGTCAGAAGCGTCTCGTGTGCCGAATCGTAGGCGGCGCGGGTGGTCACCTGGTTCTTGAAGAGGCTTTCCTGGCGGGTTTCGGCGAGCTGCGCCTGAGTGAGCTGCGCTTCAGCCGCCTGAAGGCTTGCCGTCGCAACGTCGACATCGGCCCGTTGCTCTTCGGCATCGATCTTCGCCAGAAGATCGCCTGCCTTGACCTTGGCGCCGACATCGACGCTTCGCTCGATGATTCTGCCGCTGACGCGAAACGAAAGTTCCGATTCGATGCGGGCCTTCACTTCACCGGTCACGGTCGTCTGTGCGGTGGGTTTGCTGAACGCTGTCTCGATAGCCCTGACGTTTTGCGACGTCTGTGCGGCGGGCGCGTCCTTCTGATCGCAGGACGATAGGGCCAGCGTCAGTGCGAGCAGCCCCATGATGGGTGCCAATCTATTCATACATCCCCCGAGCGCGGGTTTTACGGTTGCGCATGTCCAATATTATTGACTGACCGACTAGTCAATGAAATAATCTGTTACAATTTAGATTGTTATATCAGATTTTTCTAAGAAAATGAGGAGCTCACATGCCGGCGAAAAAGCAATTGGGACAGCGGGCACAGCGCAAAGCACAGCGGCCTCAAGAGATACTGGAAGCGGCCTTTGAGGAGTTCGTCGAGCGTGGCTATGTGGCGACTCGCATCGAGGACATCGCCAAGCGTATCGGCGTCACCAAGGGGACGATCTATTTCTATTTCGAGACGAAGGAACGGCTGTTCGACGAAATGATCCGCCATATCTCCGTCCCGTTTTCCGATGTCAGTGCTGGCGCGAAAAACTTGAGCGGCCCCTATTCCTCAAGGATCAGGGCATTTATTCGCCTGTTTTACGATCGTATCGTGATGGACCGGAATACGAGAGAGCTTCTGCGCTTTGTCCTCACGGAAGGATCACGGTTCCCTCATGTGGTGGACCGCAACCATGACGAATTCATCAAGCCTCTCATCGAAGCGGCAAGGGATATCCTTGAGGCAGGTGTTGCCGCCGGCGAATTTCGAAATGCGCCGGCAATCAAGATTCCGGATGCTGCCATAGGGGCGACCATGATGCTGTCCGTATGGCAGATGCTCTTTGCCGATCGCAAGCCACAGGACGTGGAGGCGTTTTTCGAGGCGCATGTGGATGTCATTCTCAACGGATTGATCGCGAGGGACTGAACCGTCTTGCGCGAAAGCTTGATTGTTCCGCGAGGCCATGGATGGGGCGGAATTCCGCCCCATCTGTCCGTTGGATTAGCCGTGAAGCTCGTTCCTCATTCGACGTCGAACTTGACGCCTTGCGCGAGGGGCAGGGTGCGGCCGTAGTTAATGGTATTCGTGGCGCGGCGCATATAGGCCTTCCAGGCGTCAGAGCCGGATTCGCGGCCGCCGCCGGTTTCCTTTTCGCCGCCGAAGGCACCACCGATCTCAGCGCCAGACGGACCGAGATTGACGTTGGCGATGCCGCAATCCGAGCCGCGCGCCGAAACGAAGGCTTCCGCTTCGCGCATATCATTGGTGAAGATCGATGACGACAGGCCCTGCGGTACGGCATTGTGCAGCGCCAACACCGCATCGAAATCGCTGTACTTCATCACATAGAGGATCGGCGCGAAGGTTTCCTGCTCCACCGGGCCGGTCTGTGCCTGCATCTCGACCAGAGCCGGGCGGACGTAGAAGGCATCGGCTGAACCGTTGTCGACGCGCTCGCCGCCGGTCACCTTGCCGCCGGCCGATTTGGCTTCGCCAAGGGCTGCCTGCATCCGGTCGAAAGCGTGTTTGTCGATCAGCGGGCCGACCAGCGTGCCCTGTTCGAGCGGATTGCCGATGGTGACGGAGCCGTAGGCCTTTTGCAGGCGCGGCACGAGCTGATCGTAGACGCTCTCATGCACGAAGAGACGGCGCAGCGTCGTGCAGCGTTGGCCGGCGGTGCCCATGGCGGAGAAGGCGACGCCGCGCAGCGTCAGGTCGAGATCGGCCGTCGGGCTGACGATCGCAGCATTGTTGCCGCCGAGCTCGAGGATGGCGCGGGCGAAGCGGCTGGCAAGCCGCGGACCGACGGCGCGGCCCATGGCCGTCGAGCCGGTGGCGGAGACCAGCGGAACCTTGGGATGATCGACCAGGATCTCGCCGAGATCGCGGCCGCCAATGATCAGCGTCGAGAGATTGGCCGGGGCGTCGCCGCCCTCGGCGATGAAACGCTTCAAGGCCTTTTCGAACAGGGCCTGTGTTGCAAGTGCGGTGAGTGGCGTCTTTTCCGAGGGCTTCCAGATCGTCGAATTACCGCAGACCATGGCGAGCGCCGCATTCCACGACCAGACGGCGACCGGGAAGTTGAAGGCGGAGATGATGCCGATTGGGCCGAGCGGATGCCAGGTTTCCATCATCCGGTGTTCGGAGCGTTCGGTGGCGATCGTCAGACCATAGAGCTGGCGCGACAGGCCCACGGCGAAATCGCAGATGTCGATCATTTCCTGTACTTCGCCGAGGCCTTCGGAGGTGATCTTGCCGACCTCGATGGAGACGAGGCGACCAAGTACCGCCTTGCCGGCGCGCAGCTCTTCGCCAAGCAGACGGACCAGTTCGCCGCGCTTGGGCGCCGGTACATTGCGCCAGGCGAGGAAGGCGTCTTGCGCCTTGTCGATCGCGGCCTTGGCATCGGCGGCCGAATCTTCCCTGAGACGGCCGATCTCGGCGCCGGTGACCGGTGAGGTCACGGCAAGCGTTCCGCCCGTATAGCGATCGGCGGAGACGCCGAGGCCGGTGAGGATTTTCGAGACTTCGGAAGCAAGATCTGGCGTGGACATGGTCATTATCGTCTTTCTGATGGAAGGGTGTTCGGTGATGTCTAGAAGCGGTCGCTGGTCAGATGAGCGATCTGGGCTCCGGCTTCGTAATAGAGTTCCTTGGCGGCACGAAAGCTTGGGTCCTTCGGCGCGGTCAGCGGCAGGGGAAGCTCGGCTTCGCTGATATCACCGAGAATATGGTGGGCAATGGTCTTGCCGAACACCGTGCCCGGCGCAATGCCCCGGCCATTATAGCCTGAAAAGCCGATGACGTTCTCCGCGAATTTATGGAAACGGGGGACGGCATCCTCGGTCATGCCGATCTTGCCGTACCACTCGCTTTCAAAGGCGATGTCTCCGAGATGCGGGAACAGCTTCTTCAACGACCGCCGCGCCCAGCTTCTGTGAACGGCAAGGCCGGTGTTGCGCAATGCCCCGATGCTGCCGATGACAAGACGTCCGGCCTGGTCCATGCGGAAGGACGACAGGATTTCCTTCGTATCCCAGCAGCCTTCGCGGCCAGGCAGGATCGACTTGCGTACATTGTCGCCGAGCGGCACGGTGGCGAAATTGAAATAGGGCAGATGCACCTGCTCGGTGCGCACCTGTTCCCAGGGGCCGGTGGAATAGGCGTCGGTGGCGACGACGATCCATTTTGCGGAGACGGACCCATGCGCCGTGCTCACCTTCCATCCGTCGCCCTGGCGTTCGGTGGCGATGACGGCGCTACCGGTAAAGATTTTCGTGCCGGCACGGATGGCCGCATGCGCCAGGCCGCGCGCATAGGCAAGCGGCTGGATGGTGCCGGCGCGCGGATCGAACAACGATCCGGCATAGGCGGAGCTGCCGACCCGGCGGGCAGTCTCTTCGGCAGACAGCAGTTGCACCGGGGCGCCCCGGGCGGTCCATTGGCGATGCCGCTCCTGCAACTCCTTCAGGCCATCAGCCCCAACGGCCAGATGCAACGTGCCGTTCTTTTCGATCTCGCAGGCGATCTCGTGTCTCTCGACGATCTCGCGTACCAGAAGCGGCGCTGCCCCGAGCAGATCGAGCGCCCGCTCGCCGTGGACCGGTCCCAGCACGCCGGGAATATCGTCCGGCATCACCCACATGCCGCCATTGACCAGGCCGACATTGCGGCCAGCACCACCAAAACCGATTTCGACCGCCTCCAGAACGACCGCCGACTGACCAGCTTCAGTGAGATGCAGGGCCGCCGAGAGGCCGGTGTAGCCGCCACCGACGATGACGACATCGGCGGTGATGTCGCCGGCAAGCGCTGATGTCACGGGGCCGGCGGGTGCGGTCTTCTCCCAAAGGCCGTGGGAGCGGGGGTTATTCAGCATCGGTCCTGTCCATCAATATGAAAATCTCGGGCAATGCCTTCGCGGCAGACTGGAACCGACATCCTAGAGACGCCTGACCCGGCCGCAGCCAATGTCTGGAGATGAAAGCAGTAGCCTGCATTGGACGATCTCGCAACGGTTGGGCAGGCGGACGGGAGCGACGTTCATGAGATATGGAGACATCATTCCAATTTTTCTGCCTCCGCCTCTTTACGGCGCGGTTTTCATGGAAGAAATTGATATTTCTTCAAGAGTTAATTCCGTATGGGAATGAACATGATCACGCCTCGGAGATTTCTGCCCTCTTTGTCCCTGCTGTCTGCTTTCGAGGCGGCGGCCCGCACCGGCAGTGTCACCGTGGCCGCAAGGGAACTGGATCTCACGCAAAGCGCGGTCAGCCGCCAGATCAAGGCGCTGGAGGAGCAGCTTGGCGTGGAGCTGTTCGTGCGGGAGCGCCAAACCATCCGGCTGACGCTTGCCGGCGACAGCTATGCCCGCGAGATCCGCGAGGCATTGCGGCGGATCTCCTCGGCGTCGCTCGACCTGCGCGCCAACCCGAACGGCGGAACATTGAACGTGGCGATCCTACCGACCTTCGGGACGCGCTGGCTCGCCCCGAGGCTCGGCGATTTTCTTTCGACCAATCCGGGCATCACCATCAATCTGGTGACCCGTCTGTCGCCGTTCGATTTTCGGCTGGATTCGATCGATGCGGCCATTCATTTTGGCCATCCGCACTGGCCGGGTGCCGAACTTGCATTCTTGATGTCGGAGCGGACCGTGCCCGCTTGCAGCCCCGATTTTCTCGCCCGTCACCGGCTGGTGGAGCCCGCCGACTTTCTGCAGGTGCCGCTGCTGCATCTGACCACCCGGCCGGATGCCTGGGAAAAATGGCTGGCGGCGAACGGCGCGCCCGCATCCGGTGTGCGGGGCATGTTGTTCGATCAGTTCGCAACCGCCGCTCAGGCTGCCATCTCCGGCCTTGGTGTTGCCTTGCTGCCGACATTTCTCATCCAGGAAGAACTCAAGCGCGGAGAGCTGGTGGCCGCCTCGTCCAACGAGCTGGAAAGCGACGAACGCTATTATCTTGCCTGTCCGTTCGAGCGCCTGGCATATCCGCCGCTTGTCCGCTTTCGCGAGTGGATTGTGAATCAGCGTTGAGGGATCACCCTGCCCCTGTGGAGAAATCGAGGGCGCCTGCATAATTGAAGAATCTCTAATCGATTAAAATAAATTCAATCGTTTAAACCCTTTAATGCTATGATTTACAAAGAATTTCTTTCGTGCCATCCAAGTGGTCTCACACCAAGGAGGTCCTGATGCAAGAGCGTGAAGCCATGCGGAACGAGATACCTTTACACGTCGTCGATCGCCTGGAAAGTGAATGGCGGTCGGTGCAGGTCGAGCGCTCTGCGCGCGCGCCGAAGACCGACACGGTCGACAAGACCGGCGCCATGCCGGGCGACAATCTTGGAACGGCCAATAGCTGATACTGCCGGCCCTGTTCTTCGCCGCATTCCCTGATCCTGTCGCTTGCGGTCAGTCCGCCGGACATCCGCAAGCGACAGAACTGGATGACTATCCGCGCCAGTTCAGGAAGCGCCGTTCGATCTGGCCGATGACGAAGTTCACGATCAGGCCCATCATCGACAAGATGGCGACGCCGGTGAACAGCTTTTCAAGATCATAAAGCGAGCCTGCTTCGAGGATATAGGCGCCGACGCCAAATTGCGCGCCGAGCATTTCCGCGGCGACCAGCAGGATGATCGCGATCGAGATCGACACGCGAAGACCGGAAAGAATCGCCGGAAAAGCGCCCGGCAGGACGATCTTGCGGACAATCGACCACCAACTCAAGCCGAAGCTCTGGCCCATGCGGATCAGCGAGCGGTCGACATTGTCGACGGCGCCATAGGTGGCGACGACCGTCGGCGTGAATGTCCCGAAGGCGATCAGCGCATATTTCGAGGTTTCGTCGATCCCGAACCAGATGACGAACAGTGGCAGGAGGGCAATCTTCGGGATCGGAAACAGTGCCGCCACGAGCGGCACGAGGCCGGCGCGGACATGGCTGAAAAGGCCGATGCAGACGCCGATCGAGATGCCGGCGGCAATGCCGAGGGTGGCGCCGACGAAAAGCCGCTGCAAAGACGGCAACAAATGCTGCCAGAGCAGGCCTGTTCGCCAGAGCTGCATGAAGGTCTCAAGAACCGCCGACGGTCGCGGCAGCGTCAGGTTCGATATGATGCCGGTGCGGGTGCCGATTTCGGCAAGCGCGATCAGGATGACGAAGACTGCGAGCGCCATGCCGCGAACAGGCGTCGGGGCAAAGCCGCCGCCGCGAAAGTCGACAGCGCGAACCGGCGCTGCATTCGTTCCGGCATTGTCGTCATCGGCCATGCATGACGGCGGTGAAAATGTGGTGATGTCAGACATTGACCAGCTCCTTGTCGGCGGCCATGGCCTCTTCCCGCATCAGCTCCCAGAGCTGCTTCTGCTTTTCCTCCAGCACCGGATCGCCGAGATGGCGGTCGGACAGCGGAATATCGATATCGACGATGTCGCGAATGCGTCCAGGGCGGCGGGAGAGGACGACGACACGATGACCCAGCCGAACGGCCTCATTGAGATTGTGGGTGACATAGACCGAGGTGAAGGGCTGGCGGGTCCAGAGCGAAATCAGGTCGTCCATCAGCAGTTCGCGGGTCTGGCTGTCGAGCGCCGACAGCGGCTCGTCCATCAGCATGACGGCGGGGCGAACCGCAAGCGCCCGGCTGATGGCAACACGCTGGCGCATACCTCCGGAGAGTTGCTTGGGAAGCGTGCGCCGAAATTCGGAAAGGCGCGTGCGTTCGAGGACATCCGTGACGATTTCGTCCATCTCGCGTTTGCTGAGGCCATGATCCTCGAGCACCAGCTTGATATTGCCCTCGACCGTGCGCCAAGGCAGCAGGGCAAAGTGTTGGAAGACGTAGGTGAGCGGATTGAGCGAACCGGCTGGCGGATTGCCGATTTGCAGGACCTCGCCCGATGAGGGGCGCTCAAGGCCGCCGAGGAAGCGCAACAGCGTGGACTTGCCGCATCCGGATGGTCCGATCAGACAGACGATCTGGCCCTGCGGGATATCGAGCGAGATATCCTTCAGAACCTCGACGGATCCGTAGCGATGGCTGATGTTCTTGAGCTTCAGGTCCATGTGTCCTCCAGGCGGAAGCCTTGAAAGCCCCCCGCATTCAGCTGCGGCCGATCAGATCGTTTTGACGTAGGACGTGTCGAAGAGCTGCTCGTTGGTGATCGCTTCCTTGACCATGCCTTCGGACTTGAACCATTCGAGCTGTTCCACACAGCTGCCGAGCGAGAGCGCCAGGCCGTTGTTGATCCGCATCGCGCCGTCGATCAGGTTCTGCCTGGCGGTCTCGAACGGACTGTCGCTTTCGACGTATTTGTGCACGATCTTCGCCAGATCGTCGCGCTCGGCGTCATTGGCCTTGTTGTCGACGAAGGCTGCGTTGTAGTCTGCGATCGCCTTGGAATAGGCTTTGACGAAGGCCTCTGTCAGCTCCCGTTCACTCTTGGCATTCTTGGTCGAGGTAAAGGCGGTTGTCACCTGGTAGTTCGGCGCATAATCGGACACGAGGCCGATCTGCTTGGCGGCGCCTTCCCGGAGCATCTGCTTGGCCACATTCGGCTGGATCGCCCAGGCATCGATCTGCCCGGTCGACAGCGCGCCGACCAGGGCGCCGAGCTTTTGCAGCGGGCGAAGCTGAATGTCCGAGAGCTTGATATTGTTCGCCTGCGCGATCTTGTGGATCATGAAATGGAAGGACGAGCCGGCGGTGGTGATGCCGAAGCTCTTGCCGGCTAGTTTTGACGGATCCGTCAGGCCCGCATCATAGGCCTTGTTCGAGGCGAGGATGATGGCGCCAACGGTGCCTTTCTCCTCGGTCAGCGCGCCGCCGATTACCTTGACTGCGTCCTTCTGCGCCAGGCTGATCAGGCCGCCGCTCATCGCGGTCACGCCGAAATCGACGTCGCCGGAGGCAATCGCCACGGCCATGGGCTGGGCGGCTTCGAAGAATTTCAGGTCGATGTCGAGCCCGGCTTCCTTGTAGTAGCCGCGCTCATAGGCGATGAAGCTCGGCGCATGGCTGGCAAGATGCAGCACCGCGAGATTGCGGGTTGCCGCGCGCGCCGGCATGCCGAAGGCGGCCGCAGCGCCGACAGCGCCCATGCCGATAAGCGCCTGACGGCGGTTCAAGGTAAACTTCATTTGGTGTCTCCTCCGATGGGGCAGCGCCTGGGGCGTCTTTGCTCCTGTTTGCCATTGACCGTCATGGAAGGCAACCAACCGTGGCGATGTCTCCGGCACCTTCTGCGCCTAAGCTTCAGGCAAGGAGGCAGGTTACCCGCCGGCATGTCATCGAGAGATTTTCTTCAGGAAGGGCAGGAGGGCACCGAGCACCTCGTCGGCTGCGGTTTCAGGCAACAGATGGCCGCCGCCAATACCAATGCCTTCGACATTTTCCGCCCAATCCGCCCATATATCCAATGGCTCCCGGCCGCCGCCATAGAGCCGCCCTTCTTCCGAAAGGACAAGGACGGGTACCTGGATCTTGCGCCCGGACGCGCGATCCGTGAGATCGTCAGCTTCATCGGTGGTGGCGCCGGCCCTGTAGTCCTCGCACATGGCGTGCCGCACCTCCGGCCTGTCGAAGGCGGCCCGATAATCCTCGAGCGCCAGCGGGTGAAGCCTGTCGATGCCGAGAGCCATCTTGTCGAGGGTGAGGTCGATCAGGAAGCCGGGGTCCGCCGCCATCAGCTTCTCCGGCAGCGGTGCTGGCTGCGCCATCATGAACCAGTGCCAGGCACCCATGCCGAAAGCCTTGGCTGCACCCTCCCACATCTCCGACGTCGGCACGACCGTAACCGAGACGAGCGCGGTAACGGATTCTGGATAGTCGAGCGCCATGCGGTAGGCGACGCGGCCGCCGCGATCGTGGCCGACGACAACGAAGCGTTCGTGTCCAAGGGCCTTCATCATCTCATGCAGGCACGTCGCCATTCGCCGCTTCGATCCGGCGCCTTCAGAATTGCCGACGAGGCGGCTGTTGCCGTAGCCGGGCAGATCTGGGACGACGATGCTGTGGTTGGTCGCGAGAACCGGCGCAATGCGATGCCAGGTGGATCGTGTCTCCGGATAGCCATGCAGGAGAAGGATCGCCGGCCCGGAACCGCCGGTCAGGACGGCCAACTCGGCCTGGGCTGTCTCGATGCACCTGTCCTCGAAATCGGGGAATAGCGTATTCGCGTGTCGATCCATGGCTTGATGACTCCGTTGGAATGGGCGCCCTCGAGCGCGATCGGGCCTACGATGCTGATTGTTGTGTTCGGCCGCTGCCGGGCCAGTCAAGCATCTTCGAACAGGCCGACGCCACTTTTCTATGCGATAGAGATCTATGCGGCGTCGTCATTCCGTCCTGGCTTGACTGGTGGCATGGATGCGGGTTGCGGCGATCCATTCCAGGGTTCGGGCTTCGGGGTCGGCGTTACGCGTGATGTCGGTCACGACAGCAGCGCTGTCGGCGCCGTTCTGGAAGACGCCCGCGACGCGATCGAGGTTCAAACCGCCGATGGCGACGAGCGGCAGCGTTCCGATCCGGCCTTTCCATTGGCGCAGACGATCGAGGCCCTGTGGTGCCCATGGCATTTTCTTGAGGATGGTGGGGTAGACCGGGCCGAGTGCGATATAATCCGGCCTCGCGGCAAGGGCTGTGGCCAGTTCGGCCTCGTCATGCGTCGAGAGCCCGAGCTTCAGGCCCGCTTTGCGAATAGCCCGGAGATCGGCCACGGCCAGGTCTTCCTGCCCGAGATGGATAAAGTCGCATCCTTCTTCGATGGCAAGCTGCCAGTAGTCGTTGATGACGAGCTGGCATTGATGCGCCGTGCAGATTGCCTTCGCCCTTTGGATTTCGGCGCGGATCTCCGACGGCGTACGATCCTTGATGCGCAGCTGCACCAGCTTGACGCCGAGCGGCACCAGCCGGGCAATCCAGTCGGCGCTATCGACGATGAGGTAGAAGGGGGCAAGCCTCATGCGAAGACCGCCTTTCCAATCACCGGCGTCGATGGCACCGCCATATCGCGCGGCTCCAGCATGCCGGCGCCAAAGGCTTGCCGGCCCGCGTCGATCGCCTTGGCAAAGGCGCCAGCCATGGCGGCTGGGTCGCGGGCGCCAGCAACGGCGGTGTTGAGCAGCACCGCATCGAAGCCGAGCTCCATGACCGTCGTCGCATGCGATGGCCGGCCGATACCGGCATCGACGATCAGCGGCACATCCGGGAAATGCGCCCGCATGGCCCGAAGGGCGGAAAGATTGAGCGGCCCAGCAGCACTGCCGATCGGCGCGCACCAGGGCATCAGGACCTTGCAGCCCGCATCCAGCAGCCGTTCGGCCACCACCAGATCGTCGGTCGTATAGGGAAAGACCTCGAACCCTTCGCTGGAAAGAATGCGCGCCGCCTCCACCAGCCCAAAGATATCCGGTTGAAGTGTGTCGTGATTGCCGATGACTTCCAGCTTGATCCAGTTGGTCTGAAACACTTCGCGCGCCATTTTGGCCGTCAGTACCGCTTCGGAAACGCCATGGCAGCCGGCGGTATTGGGAAGGACGTGGACGCCGAGCGCGCGGATCATCTCGAAAAACGTGCTGCCATTGCGCCCGCCGGCTGTCTCGCGGCGCAGCGACACGGTTACGATCTCCGTTGCCGACTGTCTGACGGCCTCGGCCAGAATGGCGGGAGAGGGGTAGCGCGCGGTGCCCAGCAAAAGGCGGGACGCGACTTCGGTTCCGTAGAGAGCAAGCATGATCAGCCTCCTTGCATGGGGGTCAGGATCTCGATCCTGTCATTGTCGTTGAGGGCGTGGTCGGCGCGATCCTCGCGATGAACGAGCTCGCCGTTGACGGCGGTCGCAAGCCAGTCGCCCTCATAATCCAGCGTGACCAGCAGCTCGGAAAGTGTCGCGACAGTGATGGTCTGGGACTCGCCGTTGACGATCAGTCTCATGGGACAGGCGCTCCTATGGGGGGTCGGGAAAAGACAAGATCAGCGGCCTCAGCGGCCATGGCCGGCGCCAGCAGAAAGCCGTGACGATAAAGACCATTGAGAATGACGGCATTTCCTTCCCGCCTCACGCGCGGAAAATTGTCACGGAAGGCCGGGCGGATACCGGCGCCGGTCTCAATGACGGTGGCATCCGCGAAAGCCGGGTGCAGCGCATAGGCGGCGTTCAGCAATTCCATCAGCGAGCGCGCCGCGATCGGCCCGTTGAATTCGGTCTCGATCATCGTTGCACCGACCATGAAAAGGCCGTTGCCGCGCGGCACGATATAGACGGGAATACGCGGGTGCAGCAGACGAACGGGTCTGATGAGTTCGACCTCATCGGTCTGAAGATAGAGCATTTCGCCTCGCACCCCACGCAGGTCGCGGGTCTCTCCAATGCGTGCTCCGCCGGTGCAGTCGACAATATCGTCGAAACCCTGTTCGGTCGGATTCTCGCTGATGAAGATAACGCCTCGTACGGCAAGCCTTTCCTGCAGTGCGCTCAACACCCGCCGTGGATCGAGATGGGCTTCGCGGGGAAAGAACAGGCCTTGCCGAAAGCGCCCGGCAAGCGCCGGTTCCAGTGTAGCCAAGGCTTCTTCTTCCACCCATTCATAACCCGTCGTCCGACCGGCGAAGCGCTTCAGCTCACCATGATCGCGCGCTGGCGCCACCACCAGCGTCCCGTTGCGGACGACTTCTCCGGGCAGGATCGCCTCCCACCGGTCGGCAGCATCGAGGCCGCGCGTGAGCACCGCCTCCTCGGCACTTTCCCGTTCGCACCAGGGCGCCAGCATGCCGCCCGCGAGCCAGGATGCGGCACGGCCGAACCCTGGGCGCGGGTTGAAGACGGTGACGTCGGCGCCGCGAGCGTGGAGTTCATGCGCGACCGTGAGGCCGGCGACGCCGGCCCCTTTGACGAGGATACGCATCTCAGCCGGCCGAAGGCTCGACGGCATCGAGCGGCATATAGAGATCGCCACCCTCGCGGTACTTCGCCGCCATCGCCTCCAGACCCTCCTTCTGCGCCTCGGCACGGATGTCGTGCGAAATCCGCATGGAGCAGAATTTCGGGCCGCACATGGAGCAGAAATGCGCGACCTTGTGCGCCTCCTTCGGCAGCGTCTCGTCATGGAAGCTGCGGGCGGTTTCCGGATCCAGCGAGAGGTTGAACTGGTCCTCCCAGCGGAATTCGAAACGGGCACGCGAGAGCGCGTCGTCGCGCAGCTGTGCTGCCGGATGTCCTTTGGCAAGATCGGCGGCGTGGGCGGCGATCTTGTAGGTGATGACGCCGGTCTTGACGTCGTTGCGATCCGGAAGTCCCAGATGCTCCTTCGGGGTGACGTAGCAGAGCATCGCGGTACCGAACCAGCCGATCATCGCCGCACCAATGCCGGAGGTGATGTGGTCGTAGCCGGGTGCGATGTCGGTCGTCAACGGCCCGAGCGTATAGAAAGGGGCTTCGCCGCAGACCTTGAGCTGCTTGTCCATGTTCTCCTTGATCTTGTGCATCGGCACATGGCCGGGGCCCTCGATCATCACCTGGCAATCCTTAGCCCAGGCGATCTTGGTCAATTCGCCCAGCGTTTCCAGTTCGGCGAACTGCGCCGCGTCATTGGCATCGGCGATCGAGCCGGGGCGCAGGCCGTCGCCGAGCGAGAAGGAAACGTCATAGGCGCGGCAGATGTCGCAGATCTCCTCGAAATGCTCGTAGAGGAAGCTCTCGCGATGATGATGGAGACACCACTTGGCCATGATCGAGCCGCCGCGCGAGACGATGCCGGTGACGCGGTTGACGGTGAGCGGGATGTAGTGGAGCCGCACGCCGGCATGGATGGTGAAATAGTCGACACCCTGTTCGGCCTGCTCGATGAGGGTGTCGCGATAGACCTCCCAGGTCAGGTTCTCGGCAATGCCCTCGACCTTCTCCAGCGCCTGGTAGAGCGGAACGGTGCCGATCGGCAGCGGCGAGTTGCGGATGATCCATTCGCGGATATTGTGGATGTTGCGGCCGGTCGAAAGGTCCATGACGGTGTCGGCACCCCAGCGCGCCGCCCAGACCATCTTCTCGACCTCTTCGGCCATCGACGAGGTGACGGCCGAGTTGCCGATATTGGCGTTGATCTTCACCAGAAAATTCCGGCCGATGATCATCGGCTCGGCTTCCGGGTGGTTGATGTTGGCCGGGATGATCGCGCGGCCCGCCGCCACTTCCTGCCGGACGAATTCCGCCGTCACATGGTCCGGAATATGGGCGCCGAAGCTTTCGCCGTCGCGCACCATCGCATCCACTTGTGCCTTGCGGCCGAGGTTTTCGCGGATGGCGATAAACTCCATCTCCGGTGTGATAATGCCGGCGCGCGCATAGGCGAGCTGGGTGACGGCCTTGCTATCCTTGGCGCGCAACGGCTGGCGTAGCGTGGGAAATTCGGGCGTCAGCCTTTCGCCACTGGCAAAGCCGTTGTCCTCGGGGCGGACATGGCGGCCCTGATAGGCTTCGACGTCGCCACGGGCGAGCACCCAGTTGCGGCGCAGATCGACAAGCCCCTGCTCGATGCGGATATCGGCACCCTCGATCGTGTAGGGGCCGGAGGAATCATAGACGATGACGGGCGGCTCGCCCGATGTCGGATGGAGGCTGATTTCGCGCATCGGCACGCGGATGTCGGGGTGGATGTCTCCGGGAATGTAGATCTTCCGGGATGCCGGCAAGGGGCCGGTGGTGACTGTCGGGGTTACATTCTTTGCGGCGATATTCATGGTTTGAGGCTCCAAGTTGCGATTGGAGACCCAGTCCTCAGCCGGAATGATGAAAAGACGCCGGCTAAGGATTCCACGCGTGAATCCACAAACCTTTCGAGCGCTTGCACCGTCCCTACGCCAGTATGAACTGGATCAGGTTCAACGGGTCACTGCGCCACAATCGGCAAAGCCGAGTTGTCCAGCAGTATCTCAGCCCCTTGCCGGGACCCCCCTGGTGAATGTCGTGAAGGCTATGCTCTCGGTTCGGGTCATGTCAACCCTGCAGATGAGGCGATGACATCGAGGCTTGGCCGAGAGATCCTCCGGCCAAGCAAGAAGGCTATGTTTTGGGTGCACTCGTCGTTTCGCGGATGACGAGTTCGAAGCCGACATTCATGCGGCTCTCCGCCGGTTGCGCGCCGGTGCCGCCTGGCTCCAGGATGGAAAGCAGCAACTCCCCGGTTTTCCGGCCGATCATGGCGGCATCGACGCGGATGGTCGACAGTGCCGGCACGCACTGGTGGGCGATGTCGAAATCGCCGAAGCCGAGAATGGAAAGGTCGTCCGGGACAGCGATCTTGCGGCGATGACATTCCATCAGCGCGCCGACCGCGGAAATGTCGGAAACGGCAAAGACGGCCTGAACATCGGGGGCTCGTTGGAGAAGCGTGCTCAGCGCCTCTGCGCCGTGGTCGTAGGACGAAGGCGCGGCGTTCTGGCGAACGATGAAATTGTCGGAGAGGCCAGCCTCCCGAAGGGCTGCGGCGAATCCCAGCAGGCGGCTTTCGCCACGAAAGTCCATGGCGTCAGCATCGATCGCCGATCCGACGGCGCCGATGCGGCGATGGCCGAGCGAGATGAGGTGCCGGGCCGCCAGCCGCCCGACTTCGTAATTGGAAAAGCCCACAGCATGATCGACCGGATGTTCCGGCACGTCCCAGATTTCGACGATCGGAATGCCTGCCCGCAGCAGCATCTCGTTGGTCGCCTTGGTATGGACCGTGCTGGCGATGACGATCGCGTCCGGGCGCCGCGCCAGCATGGCGCGAACGATTCGCTCCTCCTCCGACAGGCTGTACATGGTGTAGCCGATCAGAAGCTGGTAGTCGGCGGCGCGCAGCGCACCCGCCAGGCCCTGTGCGGTGTCGGCGAAATTGGCGTTGGTCAAGGTGGGCAGGATCGCGGTGATGAAGTTGGTCCGGCGCGAGGAAAGTGAGCTGGCTGTCCGGTCCGGCACATAGCCGAGCTGCTCGATCGCTGTCATCACGCGGTTGCGCGTCGGTTCGGCGACGAGCGCCGGGTCGGCCAGCACGCGAGATACGGTCATCTTCGAAACGCCGGCAAGCCGCGAGACGTCGCTCATGGTCGCCTTGCGGGATATGTCTGAAGGATGCGCCACGTTTTCCCCTGTTTTTGACTCACGCAATCCGTTGGTAGACGAGATGATAGAACCGGCCGTCGCACATGCTCATCATCTCGTCGGTGATGGCGCGACCTTCCAGGCGAACGGGCGAGGCGAGCGCCTCTTCCACGGCATCCATCGTCGGATAATCGATTTCCTGGACCATGATGATCGGCGCGGCTCCGGGGTCGCTGCGCCCGGTGCGCATCACACGCACGGCCTGGGCATTCGGCATGCGCTTCCACACGGGTAGCAGCTTTTCCTCGACGATGCGAAAGAATTCCTCCTCGCGACCGGCGTGGATTGCGCCCTCGAAAATCGCGGAACGAGTGAACATGAATTTTCCTCCCTTAAGACGATGCCGAAACCACTATGTGTTATCCAGCTTGCAATGATACCGGTAACATGCTCTATTGCAATCACCAACCGAAAAGGTGCGAGCCGGATCGGAGGCGGTGCAGAAGCGCAAGCATTATTGTTTGAATTCTGGGAAATAGGAGCGAACACTTCAAAAGCGCCAATTTGGCTATGGTGGTTTTCTCCATTCTCTTTCCCTATGTTACCGTAAAC
Source organism: Martinezella rhizogenes (assembly GCF_000799715.1). Taxonomy (GTDB): domain Bacteria; phylum Pseudomonadota; class Alphaproteobacteria; order Rhizobiales; family Rhizobiaceae; genus Rhizobium; species Rhizobium rhizogenes_C. The sequence goes on along the minus strand of NZ_JUHG01000013.1, from coordinate 1,038,054 downwards.
ATGGGTGCCGCGAATAGATGAATGATTCCGCCGCGAAGGCTCCGGGGAGTGGGCAGCGGCGGAGTGTAACAAAGCACCAATGGAGGAGTATCATGAACATCTCGAAATCCCTGCGCGGGATCATGGCCGCGGTCGGTATTGTCGCCACGGGCCTGCTTGCGACGACGCAGGCCCATGCGACGACGCTGAACGACATCGTCTCGCGCGGCAAGGTGCGCATCGGCGTTCTCACCGGCGCGCCGCCGATGGGCATGGTCGATGAAAAGGGCAATCCGGCCGGCTATGACGTCGACGTCGCCAATCTGATAGCCGGCTATCTCTCGCTGCCGGTGGAACTTGTTCCGCTAACGCCGCCGTCGCGCATTCCGGCGCTTCAGACCGGCAAGGTGGATTTCCTCGTCGCAACGTTGGCGCCGACCGGCGAGCGGGCGAAGACGGTGATGTTCACCCAGCCCTACAGCGCCTTCAACATGGACATCATTTCCGGTCCCGGCCAGAAATTCACCAAGCTGTCCGATCTCGAGGGCAAGCGCGTGGCGGTGAACCGTGGTTCGTCGCAGGAAACGGCGCTGCGCAAGGCGGCGGTTCCCGGCCTCGAGATTGTTGTCTATGAGGATGATTCCACCAGCGCGCAGGCACTGATCGCCGGCCAGACCGACGCGGTGGCGCTACCCTCCACGGTTGGCGAGGCGATCATCAAGCAGCTCCCGGATGCGGGCCTGCAGGTCGGCTTCACCTTCTTCCAGCAAGGTAATTCCATGGCGACGAAGATCGATGATTTCGAACTGCGCCAATGGCTGAATACCTCGATCTACCTCATGAAGATGTCCGGCGATCTCGACAAGATCTCGCTGAAGTGGACCGGCCGGCCGATGCCGCAGCTTCCGTCCTTCTGATTGGGTTTGCGTCCGTGCCCGCCGGCGGACTATTCGCCGGCGGGCCGCGAAACCTCAACGGAGGTCCTTTCCATGTCGTATACGTTTCAATTCAGCGCGCTCGCGCAATATCAGGGCGAGTTCCTGAGCGGTCTTTGGCTGACCATCAGGCTTTCGGTTCTGTCGATCATCCTTGGGTCCGGCTTCGGCATCGTGCTTGCCTCGCTGCGTTCCGTCCAGGGCAGGTGGGTGCGGTTTCTCGTCGATGCCTATGTCGAAGTCATCCGCAATACGCCCTTCCTGGTGCAGCTCTTCATCGTCTATTTCGGTCTGCCGGGTCTCGGCTTGAGGGTCGGTGCCGATACGGCGGCGCTGATCGGCATGACCATCAATCTCGCCGCCTATTCGACGGAAATCATCCGGGCTGGCATCGAGGCGGTGCACAAGTCCCAGATCGAGGCGGGCGAAGCGCTCGGCTTCACGCGGTTCCAGATCTATCGTCATGTCATCATCGTGCCGGCCATCGCCAAGGTCTATCCGGCGCTGTGCAGCCAGTTCGTGCTGATGATGCTGGCATCGAGCATCTGCTCGGCAATCTCGACCCATGAACTCGCCGCCTCGGCCGCCTTCGTGGAATCGCAGACCTACCGGTCCTTCGAGGTCTATATCGTCGTCACGCTGATGTATCTGGCGCTGGCGCTTGCGCTGCGGGCCGGCCTCGCGCTCGTTGGAATGTGGCTCTTCGGCCGCCGCGTCGCGCGTCGCACGATCACGGCCCTGCCGGAGGTACAGGCATGACACTCAGAACATTCGGCATCAACGAATTCACCTTCCTGCTGCAATCGCTGCAATGGACCGTCGTTCTGACGATCATCGCGCTGATCGGTGGTGGGCTCCTGGGCTTTGCCGTGGCACTCGCCCGAACGTCATCACTCAAGGCCGTGCGTATTGCCGCCGGCACCTATATCCAGGTGATCCAGGGCATTCCGGTCCTGATGATCCTCTTCCTGTCCTATTACGGGTTGAGCCTTGCCGGCTTCGAACTGCCGCCGCTGATTGCCGCGGGTGCGTCGATGACGATCTATGCCTCCGGCTATCTGGCGGAGATCTGGCGGGGCTGTATCCAGGCTGTGCCCAAGCCGCAATGGGAGGCGTCCGAGTCGCTCGCCATGACCCGGTTGCAGCAATATCGCTACGTCATCCTGCCGCAGGCGATGCGTATTTCCCTGCCGCCGACCGTCGGCTTTGCCGTGCAGGTGGTCAAGAACACCTCGATCGCCTCGATCATAGGCTTTGTCGAACTCGCCCGTGCCGGGCAGCTTATCAACAATGCGACGTTCCAGCCGTTTCGCGTCTTCATCGCCGTGGCGGCCCTCTACTTCGTCGTCTGCTACCCATTGTCCCAGCTGTCGCGTTGGCTGGAAAGGAGGCTTCATGCCGGAAGTAATCGTTGAAAATGTTCACAAGAGCTTCGGTGCGCTCGAGGTTCTCAAAGGTGTGTCGCTGAGCGTCGGACGGGGCGAGGTCTTCGCGCTGATCGGTCGTTCCGGTTCCGGAAAGAGCACGCTGCTTCGTTGCATGAACGGGCTGGAGAAGATCAATTCCGGCCGGATCGAGATTGCCGGCCATGCGCTCGGCGGCGATGCCAAGTCGCTGAGGGATCTCAGAACCGATGTCGGCATCGTCTTCCAGAGCTACAATCTCTTTCCGCACCTGACGGTCGGCGAGAACATCATGCTGGCGCCGCGCATCGTCAAGGATGTCAAGAAGGCGCAGACCCGCGAGATCGCCCGAGAAGTTCTGCAACTCGTCGGCCTGTCGGAAAAATTCGATGCCTATCCGGATCAACTCTCCGGCGGCCAGCAGCAGCGCGTGGCCATCGCCCGCTCGCTCGCCATGCGGCCGAAGGTGATGCTCTTCGACGAGGTGACCTCCGCGCTCGACCCGGAACTGACCGAGGAAGTGCTGTTGGTCATGGAACGACTGGCGCGCGACGGCATGACAATGATCCTCGTCACCCACGAGATGAGCTTTGCCCGGCGCGTCGCGACCCAAACCATCTTCATGCACAAGGGCACGATCTGGGAGCAGGGACCGTCGGCGGAGCTGTTCGCCAACCCGCAAACGCCGGAGCTGCGCCAGTTCGTGAAATCCGACGTGAAATAACCCCTCGTTCAAAGTTTGAGTTGATCCATGACCGTAGACATCCTGCAGCTCTGCCCGCTGACGCCCTTTCTCGAAACGGAGTTGGCCAAACGATTTACCATCCATCGCCTCTTCGAGATGGAGGACAAGGCGGCCTTCCTGGCGGCCAATGGCGATAGCATTCGCGCCACCGTCACGGGCGGTCACCTCGGTATTCCGGCCGATCTGGCTTCCGCCCTTCCAAAACTCGAAATCGTTGCAATCAACGGCGTCGGCTTCGACAAGGTCGATCTGGCCGAGGCGAAGCGGCGGGGCATCCGTGTCTCCAACACGCCGGATGTGCTGACGGCCGATGTCGCGGATCTGGCGCTCGGGCTGATCCTTGCCTTTGGCCGACAATTGCCGCGTGCCGATGCCTATGTCCGAGCCGGCAAATGGCTCTCGGCCGACATGGGGCTCTCGACGCGGGTCGCCGGTCGCCGCTACGGCATTTTCGGGCTTGGCCGCATCGGCATGGCGATTGCCAGGCGGCTCGAGGGTTTCGACGCCCGCATTTCCTATTCGGCGCGCTCGAAGCGGGATGTGCCCTACGACTATCATGAGACGCTCACAGCGCTTGCCGCAAATTGCGATGTCCTCATCCTTGCCGCCGCCGCCACGGCCGAAACCAGGCATGTCGTCAACGCCGAGGTGCTCGATGCCCTCGGGCCGAGCGGCACGCTCGTCAACGTCGCACGCGGCTCGCTGGTCGATGAGCGGGCGCTGGTCGTCGCCTTGCGGGACCGGCGAATCGGCGGCGCAGCACTTGATGTCTTCGAGGATGAACCCCGCGTCCCGGAAGAGCTGTACGACATGGACAACGTGCTTCTGGCGCCGCATCTCGGCAGTGCCACGCATGAGACCCGGCGGGCCATGGCCGATCTGGTACTTGCCAATCTCGACGCCCATTTCGCGGGAATGCCGCTACCGACTGCTGTCGTTTGACGAGCTGACGCCGGATCTCGATGGAGATCAGATGAGCGGCCGCAACGCCGCTCATCTGATCTGTAACCTTATCAGGGGTTGAATTTCTTCAACCATTCCAGCGTTGCCGGAACCAGGTGGCTGTCGATCGTCTCCGGCCCGGTAAAGGCGTTGAAAACATGATCCATGTCGAAAACGTCCAGACGCTCTTCGCCATCGTGATAATCGAGAAGGACCTGGCCGGATGCCGGCTGGGGCGTGACCGTGATATCCTTGCTGCCGACGATGACTTGCAGCGGGCCGGGGTAATGGGCGATTGCCGCGATCGTGCTGGTGGTTGGCATTTCCTTGAAGAAGGAAGCCTTCAGCGTGGTATCGACGCCCCACGGTAATTTGGCGGTGATCTCGGTGTCCGGCGGGCTGGTCAACCCTTTCGCGACATTGTCGGCGCCGAGGAGGCTGCCGTAGGTGTAAAGCGGCGTCACCACCGGCGCCCACAAGGTCACGGATTTGACGTCCGGTCGCGCCCTCGCCACATGGGCACCCACCAGGCCGCCCTGGCTCCAGCCGAGGATCGAGATCCTGAAGCCGTCGACCTTGTCGCTGGCCTTCAGCCAGTCCACCGCCGCGACGCCATCCTTGATCTGGCCGGAGAAGGTGGTATCAGCCCATTTGCCGTCGCTCTCCCCGGATCCGCGGAAGTCGATCCGCAGGCTTGCATAACCGCTTTCGGCAAGAAGCCGGGCGCTGCGCGAAAAGACCCCGTCCTTGGTGTCCTTGATCGCCAGTTCGTCGCGCGAGCCACCAAAGCCGTGGAACATGACAACGACGGGCGCCTTGGGATTGTTATCGATCGTCGACAGGGTGCCGATCACCTTTTGCCCGTCGACGCTAAAGGAAACCTTCGTCTCGGCGGCGGACGCGAAACTGGCGATGGTTGCCACAGTCAAGCACACGAGCCCAAATTTGCTCGCCTTCGTCATTCCAAGCATCTTAAATCCTCAACGGCCACGGTGTTGCAAATACCGATGAAGACTAGAGAAAAAGGCAACGCGGTCAAGGACAGGCCCGGGTGTTGTTACGCCGCAGTCCCACCCGTCACCTGGCGGCTTTTCCGGCTCTCATGCAACAGCCAGTCGCGGAATGCGATGACGCTGTGTTTTTGCGACTTCCGCTCCGAATAGACGGCCCAATAGGATTCGCTGGAGCGAACCGGCTTTCCGAGCGGTAGATGCAGCTCGCCGCTCTCCAGTTCCCGCTCGACATATTGCACCGGCACGACCGCCAGGCCGAGACCGCTGACGGCAGCGTTGATGAGCATCTCGCTATGGGCAAAGCGAACCCCCTGGATGGCGCCGCTATAGCTCAGATTGGCGGCTCGCAGCCAGTTGAGCCAGAGACTGGGCCTGCTGGCATTTTGAAGCGTGGGAAACCGGGCGAAATCGAGCCAGTCGAGCGTCGTCGTCGCCGGGATCAGCTTCGGGGAAGCGACGACGGCAAGCTCCTCGGGAAACAGCAAGGAGGCGCGCGCATTTCGCCAGGAGCCGACGCCGCGCAGGATGGCGATGTCAATCCGGCTATGATCGAAATCCAGCTTGGGATCGACCAGCATGATCTCGATCGGCATGTCGGGATTTCCCTGCACGAAGCCTTCGAGCCGGGGTGCCAGCCACCGCGCGGCAAGCGTGGGGTAGGCCCCGATCATCAGCGATGCATCCGCCTTGCGCCCACGCACGACGTCAATGGAGACCTCCTCAAGCTTGTTGAGCGTCTGTTCGATCTCCTGAAAATACTTGGCGCCGGGATCAGTCAGCACGAGCCGCGATCCGGAGCGCTCGAAAAGCCGGACGCCGAGATAGCGTTCGAGATTCTGTATATGGCGGCTGATGCCGCTTTGCGTCATCGCAAGCTCCTCCCCCGCCTTCGTAAAGCTCATGTGGCGAGCAGCGGCTTCGAAGGCCTGCAGGGCCGGTAATGAAGGAAGGAAGCGACGCATGAAGTCCCTATTATGTCTTCGTCATGACAAATACTCATGACGAACCGAGTTTTCAAGTTTTGTGTTTTTACGCGCGACAGGCCATTAATCGGGCAATTGTAATAGGTGCGCGAAAATTAGACGCCCACAAAGGAAAGAGAATCTTGCAAGCCTGCTTTTGCGATGGCGAAGCTCACACGATACGCGTCGGATGCGCTGCAAAGCAGGTCTCCTCGACCGTCGGACAAGAGCTTCAAACCGAGCTTTAGGCATCGGAGCGCTGGAGCTGCTCCTTCCTATTGCAGTCAAGCAGATCATCAATCATCAAACAAAAAAGGGGAATGAACATGATGAAACGCAGAGATTTCGCAGGCCTCATCGGGGTAGCCGCGACCGGTGCCGCAGCGGTAGCGCTATCAACCCCCGCCGTGGCCCAGACCGCGCCGAATGAATCGACGTTCGACCGGATCCGCAACAGCAAGAAGCTGCGCGTCGCCGGCATCGTCGGGACCGAGCCCTATTACCACAAGGACATCGCGACCGGGGAATGGTCCGGCTTCTGCATGAGCATGGCGCGCGATCTTGCGAAATCGATGGAAGCTGAGGTCGAGATCAGCGAGACGACCTGGGGCAACGCGGTGCTCGACCTGCAGTCGAAGAAGATCGACATCATGTTCGGTCTCAGCCCGACGCCGAGCCGGGCGCTGGTGGTCGAGTTCACCCGCCCGATCATGCAGAACACCTTCACCGTCATCGCCAAGCCCGGTCTGGAACCGAAGACCTGGGACGAGCTGAACAAGCCGGAGATCCGCGTCGCTGTCGATATCGGCTCGACCCATGATCTTTTTGCGCGCCGCGTCTTGCCGCAGGCGACGCTGGTTGCGTTGAAGTCGGCCGATGAGGCGACGCTTTCGGTTCAGGCCGGCCACGCCGACCTGGTGATCCAGGTGGCCATGCTGTCGCTGGTGACGGTCAAGAAGATCCCAAATCTCGGCAAGATCTTCGTTCCGACTCCGCTCATCCGCCAGCCGACCTGCGCCGGCGTCCGTGTCGAGGACAGCGCCCGCTTTCGCACCTTCGTCGACAACTGGCTGGAGTATAACCGCTCCTCCGGTGTGGTGACCAGCTGGATCACCTCCAGCCTTGAATTGGTCGGTGTGCAGAAGCAGGAAATCCCCGCCGAGATTCAATTCTGACGCAGCGGGATCGGGCCGTGCGGTAATGACCGGCCCGAACTCTCCCTGGCGCTTCCTGGTACAAAGGTTGCCAATTCATGTCTGAGCTTGCGAATGCGCTCGGTATCATCATGCTGGACACGACATTCGAACGTCCGGTCGGTGATGTCGGCAACGCAGAGAGCTGGCCCTTCCCCGTTCTTTATCGGAAGGTCTCCGGTGCTAACGTAAGAACCGTGGTGACGGGACGGGACGAAAGCCTCCTCGATGCTTTTGTTGAAGCCGGCGAAGCGTTGCGGCAGCAGGGTGCGCGCGCGCTCACCACTTCCTGCGGCTTTCTCGTGCTCAGACAATCGCTGCTGGCAAGCAGGCTATCGCTGCCGGTGGCGACATCGAGCCTGATGCAGATCCCGCTCGTCATGCGATGCTTGCCGGCGGGCAAGCGTGTCGGGGTCGTGACCTACGAGCGCAGTTCGCTGACCCCGGCGCATTTTGCGCAAGCCGGCGCCGATCCCGACACACCGACGGTCGGCTTGCCGAAAGAGGGATATTTTCACGGCCTGATCGAGCGTGGAGAGGCCTATGATCGGGACAATCTCGAACGGGAGCTGACCGAAACCGTGCAGGAACTGCTCACGCGTGAGGCCAACATCGGTGCGATTGTTTTCGAGTGCACCAACCTGCCGCCGTTTTCCGCGGTAATTGCCAGACGTTTCGGCCTTCCGGTCTTCGACATTCTGACGATGGGCCGTTGGTTGTTTGCGGGAACCCAGGCGGGATAGCCGCAGAATAGAATAAAAGAGGGATATTGCTCAGTGGGTTATCAATGGGATTTCGGCTTTCTGCTGCAATATAGCAAGCTGATCTGGATCGGTGCGCTCTACACCTGCGGTTTCACCATTATCACGGTGATCTCGGGCCTTACCGTCGGCTGCGCGATCGCACTGGCGCGGCTTTCCAACTTCAAGATTATCAGCGTGGTCTTGACCGGATTCATCGAGATTTTCCGCTGTACGCCGGTGCTGGTCCAGCTTGTCTGGTGTTATTACGCGCTGCCGATCCTGTCGGGCATCGAACTCACGCCGGCTGTGGCGGCCTTCATCACGCTGACGCTCTACGGCGCTTCGTTCTATAGCGAGATCATTCGCGGGGGTATCGTCTCCGTCGATGCCGGACAATGGGACGCCGGTCGAGCCATCGGCATGCGTCGGCATCAGCTCATGCGGCGCGTGATCATGCCGCAGGCACTGAGACGCATGCTGCCGCCTCTGGTCAATCAGAGCGTCCTGCAGTTGAAGAATACGTCGCTGCTGTCGGTGCTTGCCGTGCCGGATCTTCTCTATCAGGGCCAGCTGATCACCTCGGCGAGTTATCGCCCGCTGGAAACCTATACGATGATTGCGGTGATCTATTTCATCATCCTGTTTCCGCTCACGCGCCTCGCGCATGGGCTGGAAGCGCGGATGGCAAAATGATGCACGCCGAGAAGGAATGAAGCCATGTCTGACGACAAGATGATTGAGCTCGTAGGCGTCAAGAAGTCCTTCGGCCCTGTGGAGGTTCTCAAGGATATTACGTTGAGCGTCGGGAAAGGCAGCGTCGTGGCACTGATCGGCCCCAGCGGCTCGGGTAAATCCACGCTGCTGCGCAGCATCAACCTGCTGACCGTGCCCGACAAAGGCTATATCCGGGTGGGAAACCACACGATGGATTTCTCACGCTCAAGCGCCCTTCCACGGGACAGGGAGCTTGCAGCCTTCCGTGCGAGAACCGGCATGGTTTTTCAGAGCTTCAATCTCTTTCCGCATATGAGCGCCGAGGAAAACGTGATGGAGGGGCCGGTCACGGTGCTTGGCGTGACCAAGGCCGAGGCTCGCGAGCGTGCCCATGCGCTGCTGGAGAAGGTCGGGCTGGCGGACAAGGCCAAATCAAAGCCCGAGCAGCTGTCCGGTGGGCAGAAGCAACGCGTCGCCATCGCCCGCGCTCTCGCCATGCAGCCGGAAGTGATGCTGTTTGACGAGGCGACCTCGGCGCTCGATCCCGAATTGGTTGGCGAGGTTCTCGCGGTCGTGCGCTCGCTGGCCGCCGAAGGCATGACCATGCTGCTGGTGACGCACGAAATGGCCTTCGCCCGCGATGTCGCCGATCAGGTGATCTTCATGCGCGATGGATGCGTTGTCGAACAGGGTGACGCCCGGCAGATGATCGAAAATCCGAGCCATCCGGCAACACGCAGCTTTCTTAGCCATTTTCATACCGGGCTTGCAGGCCCGCTGCATCCAAGCTGACCGCGTCTGCCGCGTTTCGGCAAACAGGCCGGGGCATCAATTCAAAGCTTGAGGTTGAAGCAGGACAGCGCTCCTGCCATGCGCCGCCTGCGGCGCATGGGACAACATCATCCACCATCCTTCGAGGGACCAGAATGCCGAACACCGCCCCAAAGCACATCGCCGTCATCGGATGTGGCATCGTTGGCGCCTGCAGCGCACTCGCGCTGCTGAAGGATGGGCATCGTGTGACGATCATCGAACCGGGCGAGCCGGGTGACAGGCAGGCGGCGAGCTATGGCAATGGCGCCTTTCTCAGCCCGGCCTCGATCATCCCCATGTCCGTTCCGGGCCTCTGGAAGAAGGTGCCGGGCTACCTTCTTGATCCCCAGGGGCCGTTGACCATCCGCTGGAAGCATCTTTTGCCCCTCGCGCCATGGCTGCTGCGTTTCCTCAGCGCCGGCTCAACGCTCTCCAAGGTGCAGCGAACGGCGAAAATCCTGTCATCGTTGCTGTCGGATGCACCGATGCGTCATCGCGCCATCGCAGCCGATTGCGGGCAGCCGGACATGATCCGGCAGGACGGCCTGCTCTATGTCTATCCCGACCGGGCAAGTTTTGAGGCCGACGCTTTCGCCTGGGGGCTGCGGCGTGACAACGGTGTCATGTGGCGAGAGCTGCCGGGTGAGGAGCTGCATGCTTTCGACCCCTCCCTCAGTCGGCGCTATACATTTGCCGCGCTGGTCGAGGCTGGTGGACATTGCACGGACCCCGGCGCTTACGTTGCATTGCTGGTGCAGCGCGCCCTTGGCGAAGGCGCTCGCATGGTGAAGGCAAGCGCAAGCGGCTTCAGGATCAAGGACGGTCGGCTGACGGCTGTCGACACGGATTCTGGCGCGGTCGAATGTGACGGCGCCGTCATCGCGGCGGGAATCCAGTCGAAGGCGCTGGCACAAATGGTCGGCGATCGCATCCCGCTGGAAAGCGAGCGGGGTTATCATGTCGAGGTCGTCGATCCGAAGGCAGGCCCGCGCATTCCGATCATGCCGAGCGACGGCAAGATGGCCAATACCATGATGCCCGGCCGGCTGCGGGCATCGGGGCAGGTGGAGTTGGCGAGCGCCGATGCCGCGCCCGACTGGAAGCGGGCTGATATCCTGTTGCGGCAGCTTCTCAGCACCTATCCGGATCTCGGGAGCAGCCCGGAGGACCTGACGATCCTGCGCTGGCAAGGCAACCGCCCCTCGACCCCCGATGGCCTGCCCGTCATCTCCCGTTCGAATGCAACGGCCGATGTCGTGCATGCCTTCGGCCACGGCCATATCGGCCTTGCGGCCGGCCCGAAAACCGGAGAGCTGGTGGCTGCCTCGTTTTCCAGACGGTCGCCGCCGATCGACATCGGGCCTTTTGCGGCGTCACGCTTCCGATAGCGTCTCGCCGTCAGCGGTCGATGCGTGTCGACAATATGATCGATGACAGCGTTTTTTCGACGCCATCCATCTCGCCGATCCTGTCGATCACCTTGTCCAGTTCGCTGATCGACGCGGCGGCGATAATCGCGATCAGGTCGAAGCTGCCGCTGACGGAATAGACCGAGCGGACGTGAGGGATCGCCTGGAGCTCCTGCGTCACGCGGCCGAGCATCTTGGCCGTCAATGTGATCAGTACATGCGCCTTCACGAGGCCGCTTTCATAGCCGTCCGATAGACGAACACCGTAACCGGCAATCACACCATCCCGTTCAAGACGCTCGATTTTCGTCTGCACAGTCGTGCGCGACAGTCCGAGTTTACGGGCGAGCGTGGCGGTTGGAATACGGGCGTTTTCGCTGAGGAAGGACAGGAGCTGCCGGTCTTTTTCCGATAACGTCATTCTGATCAAATCCAACGGCATTTTGTATGAAATACCCGTTCATTTCTATCATTTTAGCGCTGTGAATCAACCAAGCTGTCGAGAATAAAAAAAGTATAAAAATTACGATCACTGTTTGGGAACTGATATGAAAAACATCGTTGTCATCGGCGCTGGCAAGATCGGATCGACGATTGCCCGCCTGCTTGTTCATTCCGGCGAATACCATGTAACGGTCGTCGACCGCAGCGAGGAACACCTTGCGCAAATCGAGACGGGTGCCGCGCTGCGCGTGGCCAAAGTCGACATCGCGGATGCCTCGGCGCTCGCGGCTGTTCTCTCCGGCAGCTTCGCCGTTCTCAGCGCCGCCCCGTATCATCTGACGATCGCCATTGCCGAAGCGGCGGCAAAGGCCGGCGTTCACTATCTCGACCTGACCGAGGATGTCGCATCGACCAAACGGGTGAAGGCCACCGCGCAAACCGCAAGCACTGCCTTTATTCCGCAATGCGGGCTGGCGCCGGGATTTATCTCGATCGTCGCCAACGACCTCGCCAGCCGTTTCGACAGCCTCGACAGCGTCCGCCTGCGTGTCGGCGCTCTGCCGCAATACCCGTCCAATGCCCTAAACTATAATCTGACCTGGAGCACCGACGGCGTCATCAACGAATATATCGAGCCATGCGAGGCGATCGTCGAGGGGAAACTCGTTCAGGTTCCGGCGATGGAAGAACGGGAAGAATTCTCGCTGGATGGCGTTACTTACGAGGCCTTCAACACATCCGGCGGGCTCGGCACCCTTTGCGAAACATTGGAAGGCAAGGTCAGGACGCTCAACTATCGCACGATCCGCTATCCTGGTCATGCGGCGATCATGAAAGCGCTTCTGAACGACCTCGGCCTGCGGCATCGCCGCGAAGTCCTGAAGGACATTCTCGAGCATTCGCTACCGTCTACCCTGCAGGACGTCGTCATCATTTTCGTCACGGTTTCCGGCTGGAGAAACGGCCGTCTCGTGCAGGAAACCTATGCGAACAAGGTCTATAGCGCGGTGGTTGCCGGCCGCCCGATGAGCGCCATCCAGATCACCACTGCGTCGAGCATTTGCGCCGTGCTCGATATGCTCAGCCACGGACACCTGCCCAATCGCGGCTTTGTCCGTCAGGAGGACATCGGGCTCGATCTGTTCCTGAAGAGCCAGTTCGGCCATTTCTACGAACAGGCGGCCGATACGCGAAGGATGGCGAGCTGATTTGACCGGCTACAGGCCTGCAAGGCGCGGACAATAGTCTTCCAGGCGGGGTTCGCTTGAACCCGCCTGGTTTCTCACTGCGAACCGCTTGCGATCTGCGCCATGGTCACGCAAAGGTTTGCGATGCTTGCGGGAGCCTTCTGATGCAGGACTCGCAATAGTCGTTCATCCGCGGTCACGAAACGCCAGTTGCGGCTGGCGGCGAGGCTAATATACATGCAGTCATAGGCCGGATGGCCAAGGCTGATTGCCATCTCCGTGGCTTCGGCGAGCAATCCCCGCATTGCAAACAGTTCGATATTGCTTCGCTCCAGCAGCTTTGCCGCCATGGATGCCTCGGCGGGCGTCAATTCGTTTCGCTGGGTCTTTTTCCATAGGATGTTGGCGCATTCCGCCACCAGCAGATCGGGCGCGGCAAAACGATGATTTTGCCGCAGCATGACAGCGAGTGGCGTCCCGTCTTCCTCAACGACCCATTTGACCGCGATGCTGGCGTCGATGACGAGCGTTTCGCTCACCGCTCGTCACGCCCTTCCTGCAGAAGGGTCTCAGAGGGTGTTTGCTTCCGCTTCGCGGTCAGTTGCCGCAGTTGCGCGGCCAGATCGTCGAAGGAAGGCTCGACCTCGCTCTCCAGAACTTGCCGCAAGATCTCTCGATGCTCGGCCTCCGCTGAACGACCGTGACGGGCGGCGCGCATCTTGAGCTTGGCAATCAGTTCGTCGTCGAGATTGCGGACATGCAGGTTGCCGGACATGATGCTCTCCATGATCTCATTGAGAGCAAAGATAGCGGTCTCGACAATCGATATCAAGGTGATCGAAACGAACCGGCCGATGTGCTTGAGCGACACCACTTTGGCCGGTCCGAACTCCGTCCGTTACTGGATCGCGGCGTCGAGCTTCTTCTTCCAGTCGCCGCTGTCTAGCTGCTTGCGCATAAATGCGTCCACGGCTGCCTTTAGCGCCGGGTCCTTGCGCAATAGATAGGCATTGTCGAAATGGGTGAATGGCTCCTTGACGGCAACCGGGCACAGCACGCCGGGATGCAGCTTGGATTGAATATCCACCTCTATGCCGTCGGTGATCATGATATCGGCCTTATCCGCCGCGATCTCATCGAAGATTGCCTTGTTGTCCGCAAACTCCTCGATCGGCGCCTTGGAGAAATGCTCATGGGCGAACTTGTCGTTGGTGCCGCCCGGATTGACGATCACGCGGACCGAAGGCTGGTCGATCGCCTCCAGCGTCGCATATTTGTCCTTGTCCTCGCAGCGGGCGATCGGGCGCTTGCCGTCGCTGACGTTGGGGACGGAAAAGTCGCCGACTTCGGCGCGTGCGGGGTTGACCGTAATGCCGCCCAGCGCGACGTCGAACTTGCCGGCCTTGAAATCGTCCAGCATGGTCTTCCATGTCGTCATCACGAATTCCGGCTTGACGTTCAGGCTTGTGGCCAGATCCTTGCCCATGGCGATATCGGCACCGGTCAGGGTACCGTCCGCGCCCTTGTAGCTGAAGGGCTTGTAGTCGCCCGTGGTGCCAATCTTGATCACGCCTGCCTTCTGGATCTGCGCCAGCGTGCCGTCTTCGGCCAGCGCCATGCCCGCCATTACATTCACCGCCGCAAATACGGTCGCCAGGAAATACGATCTCTTCATTGTTCTCTCTTTCTTCGCATGCTCGAACACGTCGAATGGACGCAAGAATCGTTCCGAATGGGAACCGGGAGGATGCCCGCTGTCGGATGTCGAGACAATCTACCCTGTTGCCGTGATTGTGCAGCTCTCAATAGGCATTCATGAATTATGTTCATAGCTTCATGCCGATTCTGCCGTCTAATCGGTATGCATGGCATGGCCTATTTTCTCTTCATCGCAATAACTGAGCGCTCACGACGGGTGGGCGCGAGAGGAAGAGCAATGAAGACGCGTATACTTGGCAAAAGCGGCCTGGAAGTTTCGGCCATCGGCTTCGGCTGCATGGGCTTGAACTTCGGCTATGGTCACGCACTGGGCACGCAGGAAGGCGTTACGCTGATCCGCCAGGCGGTTGAGCGCGGCGTCACCTTCTTCGACACGGCGGAGATCTATGGTCCTTTCACCAATGAAGAGATGGTCGGAGAGGCGCTGGCGCCGGTCCGCGATCAGGTGGTGATCGCAACGAAATTCGGCTTCGCGATCGATCCTGAGACCCGGAAGTCGAGCGGCCTGGATAGCCGGCCGGAAAACATCCGCAAGGTGGCGGAAGCCTCGCTCAAGCGGCTGGGCGTCGAGGTCATCGATCTTCTCTACCAGCATCGCGTCGACCCCAACGTGCCGATCGAGGATGTGGCCGGCGCCGTCAAGGAGCTGATCGCCGAGGGCAAGGTCAAGCATTTCGGCCTGTCGGAACCCGGCGCGCAGACGGTTCGCCGCGCGCATGCCGTACAGCCGATCACGGCGTTGCAGAATGAGTATTCGCTCTGGACGCGCGGTCCGGAAACCAACGGTATCCTTGAGGCCTGCGAAGAGCTCGGCATCGGCCTGGTCGCCTACAGCCCACTCGGCAAGGGCTTCCTGACAGGTGCGATGGGCAAGGATACCAAGCTGAGCGAGAACGACTTCCGCAAGCTCCTCCCGCGCTTCACGCCGGAGGCAATGGAGAAGAACCAGGCCTTGATCGACCTGCTGAAGACCATCGCCGACGCGAAGAGCGCGACGACCGCGCAGATCGCCCTTGCCTGGCTCCTGGCGCAAAAACCCTGGATCGTACCGATCCCCGGCACCACCAAGCTGCACCGGCTGGAAGAAAACCTCGCCGCCGCCGACATCGAACTGACGCCGGAGGATCTGGCGCGGATTCAGAGCGCGGCCGCCGAGATCGGGATCGAGGGTGAGCGCTATCCCGAGCATCTGCTGAAGACCGTCGGTCTTTGAGACGCCAAGAATTCCTATTGTGATCCGAGCCCGTGCGCTTGTCGCGCGGGCTCTATCTTTTTCAAGATTGGAGCTTGCCGTGTTTGAGAACATCAACGGCACTGGCTTCCGCTCGATCGTACAGGAACTGTAACCCGATGCCCAATCAGGCGAAAACCGCAGTCAAGCAAACGGCAGGAACTGCTGGTACTCCCCTTGCGGATACTCCAGGGACGGGAAAGATCGTTGGGACCGCAAGCCACGGATGGCGTGTCCTCGCGGTCCTGAGCGCGCTGATGGGCTTCGCATCGATCTCGACGGATCTCTATCTCCCGGCCATGCCGGCGATGGGCCGGGATCTCGGCGCCGACACCGGCGCCATCGAGTTGACGATCTCAGGCTTCCTCATCGGCTTCAGCCTCGGGCAGCTTCTCTGGGGTCCGGTCGGCGACCGTTACGGGCGGCGCCTGCCGGTGGCGATCGGGCTCGTGCTGTTCGTCATCGGTTCGGCTGGATGCGCCATGGCCGGCAACGCCTCGGCGATGATCGGGTGGCGTATCGTGCAGGCGGTCGGAGCCTGTGCCGGGGTCGTACTGTCGCGGGCAATGGTGCGCGATCTCTACGAGGGCAGCCGTGCGGCGCAGATGATGTCGACGCTGATGACCGTGATGGCGATCGCGCCCTTGCTCGGGCCGGTCGTGGGCGGACAGATCCTTGCGCTTGCGGGATGGCGGGCAATTTTCTGGACACTGGTGGGTGTCGGGCTTTTGACCCTTACGGCGCTCTTCACGCTGCCGGAGACATTGCCGGTCGAGCGGCGCAACCTCCAGCCGCTTGGGCGCGCGATTATCGGATATGGTACGCTTCTGCGTCATCGCCGTCTGCTCGGCTATGCGGGAACCGGTGGTTTCCTCTATGGCGGCATCTATGCCTATATTGCGGGCACGCCCTTCGCCTATATCACCTATCATCACGTCCCGGCCGGGCTCTACGGACTGCTGTTCGCCATCGGCATTGTCGGGATCATGATCGCCAATATCGTGAATTCGCGGCTGGTGTCCCGCTTCGGCGGCGACCGCCTGCTGCTCCATGGCAGTGCCGCTGCCGCGTCTTCCGGCATCGCGCTTGCCGTGGCGGCATGGACGGACTGGGGCGGGCTCTGGGGCCTGGTCGTGCCGCTCTTCCTGTTCATCTCCGCAACCGGCTTCATCGTCGCCAACTCCATTGCTGGGGCACTCACCGACTTTCCAGAGCGTGCCGGCACCGTGTCCGCTCTGGTCGGTGCGCTTCATTACGGCAGCGGCATCTTCGGCTCGGCCCTGGTCGGCACCTTTGCCGACGGCACGCCCTGGCCGATGGGTTGGGTGATCGCCCTTGCGGGGATCGGAAGCTTCGTTTGCGCACGGTCGCTCGCCCCAGGCCGGAAGGTTTGATCGATATCAATCCGCGCCGTTCGCTGCGATAGAGCAAATACGCAAAAATCAGCCGCGGGTACTACTGCGCCCGCGGCTGATCTCATTCAGCTTTCGCCGGATTGTTGCCGTCACCTGCCATATTGTTCGTCGGTGACTTTCTCCATCCAGTCGACGACCTTGCCATCTTGCATTTCGGCGATGGCGACATGCGACATTGCGCAGTCGGGTGCTGCGCCATGCCAGTGCTTTTCGTCGGGCTCGAACCAGACGATATCGCCCGGCCGGATGTCCTCGACGGGACCGCCATCCCGCTGCACCCGGCCAAGACCGGACACCACCAGCAGCGTCTGGCCGAGCGGATGCGTGTGCCAGGCGGTCCGTGCACCCGGCTCGAAGGTGACGGTTCCCCCACTCAGATTGCCGCTGCCGCTGAATGGTGCATCGACGCGTACCGTCCCGGTGAAGTAGTCCTCGGGTCCCTTTCGCGAGGGCTGTGCGCCGCTATGTTTGATCTGCATGTTCAGTCTCCTTGCAATAGGCGGCCGCGTCGATGGCAGCCAGCCTCTAAAAATCGCAAAGCCAATCTAGTCGTGGGACATTCTGACAATTAGTCACTATAAGTCGCATGTAGTCATGTCTGGAGTTCATGAATGCGACGTGAGGAACTGGTCGATCTCAATGCCTTTCTGACCGTGGCCGAAGAGGGGAGCTTTACCCGTGCGGCCGCGAAGCTCGGCACCTCCCAATCCGCATTGAGCCATACGATCCGGCGGCTGGAAGCGCGGGTCGGCGTGCGCCTGTTGACACGCACCACCCGCAGCCTTGCACCGACCGAAGCCGGCGAGCGGCTGCTTGCCACCTTGAAGCCGGCGCTCGACAGCATCGGCGCGGAACTCTCCTCGCTCAGTGAATTGCGCGAGAAGCCGGCTGGCACGATCCGCATCACCACCGCCGAACATGCGGCCAACACTGTTCTGTGGCCGGCGCTCGAGAAATTCCTGCCGGATTATCCGGATATCCATGTCGAACTGAGCATCGATTCCGGACTCACCGATATCGTGACCGAGCGTTTCGACGCCGGCGTCCGGCTTGGCGAGGCGCTTGCCAAGGATATGATCGCAACGCGCATCAGCCCCGCTGTGCGCATGATCGTGGTCGGCTCGCCCGCCTATTTCGAACAGAGAACAATCCCGCTCGTGCCGCAGGATCTGTCCGAACACAAATGCATCAATCAGCGTCTGCTCAGCGCGGGCAGCCTCTATGCTTGGGAATTGGAGAAGGACGGGCGCGAGGTGCGGGTGCGTGTCGAGGGACAGCTCGCCTTCAACAACACCAACATGATCGTCCGCGCCGCCATCGCCGGCTTCGGTCTGGCCTTTATCATGGAAGATCATGTCAGAGAGCAGCTTGCCGACGGCAGCCTGGTGTGCGTGCTGGAGGACTGGTGCCCGTCCTTTCCCGGCTATCATCTCTATTACCCGAGCCGGCGCCAGCCCTCCGCCGCCTTCGCATTGCTGGTGGACGCGCTGCGCTATCGGGACCGAGGACCGGCTTGATCCGGACGATCTGGTATCCGGCTCAGCTTCCGCGTTCTTCGAACACTTTCCTGACAACCGGTGCCGCCGACATCGCGTTCGGCCAGCCGGAGTAGAAGGCCAGATGCGTGATCACGCCGGAAATTTCCTGCTTGGTCAGGCCGTTGTTCATGCCGATATTGGTGTAGCCCGTGAGCTGGGCGACGCGGCCGATGGCGACCAGGGCAGCGGGGTTTCCCGCCGCCCGTCCGAAAGGGAGCACTCAGCTCATCTCGGGTAGGTCGTGGATGAGCTTGTCGAGGGTAATGGGATAATGACGCACCCTGACGCCGGTTGCATTGTAGATGCCGTTGGCGATGGCGGCGGCGACGCCGCAAAGGCCGAGTTCGCCGACGCCCTTGGCCTTCATCGGCGATGACATCGGGTCGGTCTCGTCGAGGAAGATGACGTCCTGATGCGGGATGTCGGCATGGACAGGCACCTCGTAGCTCGCGAGATCATGGTTGACGAAGAAGCCCCTCGTCGTGTCGACGGCGAGTTCCTCCGTCAGCGCCCCGCCGACGCCCATCGTCATCGCGCCGATCACCTGACTGCGTGCCGTGATCGGATTGAGGATGCGTCCCGCCGCGCAGACAGCCAGCATCCGCCGGATGCGTGTCTCGCCGGTCGCCATGTCGACGCCGACCTCGACGAAGTGGGCGCCGAAGGTCGATTGCTGGTGTGTCTTGTCGAGATCGCCGTATTCGATGCTGTCCTCCCCGACCAGCCCGTCGCCGGCGGCTTCTGTGAGCGGTACGGATCGGTTGCCCGAGCGGACCTGCTCGTCGGCAAAGACGATATCGGCCGAATTGAAGCCCAGCTTCTGGGCCACGGCTTCGCGCAGCTTCACGCACGCCGCATAGACGCCCGAGGTGGAGTTGTTGGCGCCCCATTGCCCGCCGGAACCGGCCGAGATGGGGAAGGAGGAGTCTCCCAGCCGGACCTCGACCTTGTGCATGGGTAGCCCCATCATCTCGGCAGCGGTCTGGGCGATGATGGTGTAGGTCCCGGTGCCGATATCGGTCATGTCGGTCTCGACGGTGACGACGCCACGACTATCAAGCCGGACGCGTGCGCCGGACTTCATCAGCAGGTTGTTGCGGAAACCGACGGCGACGCCCATTCCCATGAGCCAGCGTCCGTCGCGCCGGCTGCCGGGCCTGGCATTGCGGTCGTTCCATCCGAAGCGGTCGGCGCCGGTTTGCAGGCATTCGATAAGCCGACGTTGCGAGAAGGGACGCTCAGGGTTTTCCGGATCGACCTGCGTGTCGTTGAGGATGCGGAACTGGACCGGATCAAGACCGAGTTTCTCCGCCATCTCGTCCATGGCGATTTCGAGCGCCATCAGGCCCGGTGCCTCGCCTGGTGCACGCATGGCGTTGCCTTCCGGAAGATTGAGGATGGAAAGGCGCGTCGCCGTCATCCGGTTGGCGCCGGCATAGAGCAGCCGTGTCTGCTGCACGGCATTTTCAGGTCCGCCGCCCTCCAGGTTGGCGGACCAGCCCTCATGGCCGATCGCGGTGATCTTGCCGTCCGACGTTGCGCCGATCCTGATCCGCTGGATCGTTGCTGGGCGATGCGTGGTGTTGTTGAACATGAACGGTCGCGTCAGCGCCACCTTGACCGGCCGGCGGGCGGCACGCGCGCCGAGTGCTGCAAGGATTGCATCCGTGCGGACGAACAGCTTGCCGCCGAAGCCGCCGCCGACGAAGGGTGAAATCAGGCGAACCTTGTCTGGAGCAATGCCGAGCGTCGTCGCTACGTCGCCCTTGCTCCAGGCGATCATCTGGTTCGAGGTCCACAGCGTCAGGTCGTCGCCGTTCCACGCCGCGATCGAGGCATGCGGCTCCATCATCGCATGCGCGTGGTCGGGTGTGGTGTAGGTTTCGTCCAGCTTGACGGGGGCTGCTGCAAAGGCGCCGGCGAAGTCGCCGACGGCGGTATCGGGCGTGCCCCGGTCCGGTGTTCCTGCCTTGTCCTTTGCCCCGGCAAGCAC
The DNA here is from genome assembly GCF_000799715.1 of Martinezella rhizogenes. GTDB lineage: Bacteria > Pseudomonadota > Alphaproteobacteria > Rhizobiales > Rhizobiaceae > Rhizobium > Rhizobium rhizogenes_C. Next base: position 1,017,676 of record NZ_JUHG01000013.1, on the reverse strand, counting down.
GTAGGAGGCATTTTCGGCTGTGTAGCCTATGCGGACGAGCTGTGCCGCCGCGCGGGCCTGTTCGAAGGTCACGGCAACGACGAGAGCAACGGCCTGATGATAATGTTCGATATCAGGGCCGCCCAGCAATTTTGCAGTGTTGAAACGGCCCTTGCCGAGTTTGCCGGCATTGGCCGCCGTCACGATGGCGATGACGCCGGGTGCCGCGCGCGCTTCGGCGAGATCGTAGGATGTGATCCGCCCCTTGGCGATGGACGAGCCGACGACATAACCATAGGCCTGGTTGGGCACGACGTCGTGCTGTTCATAGGCGTAGCGGGCCGTGCCCGTTGTTTTCAGCTGGCCATCGATGCGCTCGATGGGCTGGCCGACCACCTTGAGCTGGTCGATCGGGTTTGTGGTGGCTGGTGTGTCGAATCTCATCTCTTATCCCCTTGCTTCGGCAAGAACGGCACTGAGCGTACGCTCGACGAGCGTAACCTTGAAGGCATTCTGTTCGGTGGGATGCGCGCCGGCGAGCAGCTTTTCCGTGACCGCTTTTGCGCCTTTCGGAAGATCGGCTTCGGCCGCCTCGACGCGCCAGGGCTTATGCGCGATGCCGCCGACGGCGACACGGCCGGTCCCATCCGGCTGCACGATCGCGCCGATCGAAACCAGCGCGAAAGCGTAGGAAGCACGGTCGCGGACCTTGCGGTAGATCTGTTTGCCGCCAACAGGCTTGGGAAGGGTCGCGGCCGTGATCAGCTCGCCGGGTTCGAGCACCGTCTCCACATGCGGGGTGTCTCCCGGGAGGCGATGGAAATCGGCGATCGGGATGCGGCGTGTGGTTCCATCGGGCCGCACGGTTTCGACGGTCGCGTCCAGCGCGCGCATGGCGATCGCCATGTCGCTCGGATGCGTGGCGATGCAGGCGTCGCTGACGCCGATCACCGCATGCTGGCGGCTGAACCCGCCGATGGCCGCGCAGCCGCTGTCGGGCTGGCGTTTGTTGCACGGCTGGTTGGTGTCGTAGAAATAGGGACAGCGCGTGCGCTGAAGTAGATTGCCCGCGGTCGTCGCCTTGTTGCGCAACTGGCCGGAGGCGCCGGCAAGCAGGGCGCGCGACAACAAGCCGTAGTCGCGGCGCACCCGTTCGTCGGACGCCAGATCGGTGTTGCGCACCAGCGCACCGATACGAAGCCCGCCCTCGGGCGTTGCCTCGATCTTGTCGAGCGCCAGGTCATTGACGTCGATCAGATGCGTCGGCGTCTCGATCTGCAACTTCATCAGATCGAGCAGGTTGGTGCCGCCGGCGATGAATTTGGCACCCCTGGTACCTGCCGCGGCCTTTGCGGCTGCCTCCACCGAGGAGGCGCGTTCATAGCTGAAGGCTTTCATGCCTGTCTCCCCGCAACTTCGCTGATGGCATCGAGAATGTTGGAATAGGCGCCGCACCGACAGATGTTGCCGCTCATCCGCTCGCGGATCTCGTCGGCGGTGACGGTGGCCCCCGCGGTCAGGTCGCCGGTGACATGGCTCGGCACGTTCGCATTGATTTCCTCCAGCACCGCGACGGCCGAACAGATCTGACCGGGCGTACAATAGCCGCACTGGAAGCCGTCATGCTTGACGAAGGCAGCCTGCATCGGATGGAGGTTGCCGGGTTTACCCAGCCCCTCAATGGTGGTGATGGTATCGCCCTCATGCATGACGGCAAGCGTCAGACAGGAGTTGATGCGCCGGCCGTCGACGATGACGGTGCAGGCGCCACACTGGCCGTGGTCACAGCCCTTCTTGGTGCCGGTGAGGTGCAAATGTTCTCGCAAGGCGTCCAGCAGGCTCGTGCGCGTGTCAATATCGAGGTCGCGAACCTCGCCGTTCACGGTGAAGGAGACCTTGGAGGAGAAGGGCGTTTCGGGCTCGGAGGTCTGGGCGTTGGCCATGGGCGGCGCGGCGGTGATCGCCACGGACGCGGCAGTTGCCACCAGCAGATCGCGCCGGGAGATTTCCAGGTCGACAGGATTGTGCATATCAAGCTCCATGTCATGATGAGGTGAAGCGCATAAAGCGCGGCCCATGCGGCAAACGCTGTTGCAACAGCTTCGACACTTGTCGGGCGCATCCGCTCGGTCCAGGGAGCCGGAACGAACTACTCACCCGACTTAAGAAGTAGGGTGCGGCAGGCCCGCGGATTAGGGATCGATTTCCGATAGGGCCTATGAACTGAGTTCATGAATGGACGGCAGGCCGAAAATGATGGGCCGTACGAGAAAAAATGAAAGGGTGATGTCGAAATCGGGTGGGGTCGAACGTCATTGGATCATAGTCGGTACGGTGATCGCCGCGCCGAGGGTTGGTCTCGTGGATATGGGAGTTGAGCGAATGAGCATTTCCTATCGTTGGGTCATTGTGGGTGCGGGTGCGCTGATGACCTGTGTGGCACTCGGCGCGATGTTTTCGCTGGCGATTTTCCAGGTGCCGATCGCCGCCGCCACCAATTGGTCGCATGCCGGCATCGCGAGCGCCATGACACTCAACTTCCTGGTGATGGGGCTCGGCGGTTTCATGTGGGGGGCGGCGAGCGACCGTTTCGGGCCTCGCATCGTCGTCTTGATCGGAGCGGTGCTGCTGGGGCTGGCACTCGTGCTCGCAAGCCGGGCAACATCGCTTCTGCAGTTTCAATTGACCTACGGCATTCTCGTCGGCCTGGCCGCTAGTGCCTTCTTCGCGCCGATGATCGCGGCGACGACGGCATGGTTCGATGAAAACCGCAGTCTCGCCGTTTCACTGGTCTCCGCCGGCATGGGTGTTGCGCCGATGACGATCTCGCCCTTCGCCCGCTGGCTGATTTCGGCCTATGACTGGCAGACGGCGATGATGCTGATTGGCATTCTCGCTTGGATATTGCTGGTGCCGGCTGCGCTCCTGGTGCGAGGCCCGCCCGTTGCCGCAGACGATCCATCCGTCGATGTAGCCACTACCGAAGGCCCGAGCGTGCCGCTTGGACAGATATTCCGCTCGCCGCAATTCCTTGTTCTCGGCGGCACCTTTTTTGCCTGCTGCGCTGCCCATTCGGGGCCGATCTTCCATATGGTGAGCTATGCGACGATCTGCGGCGTCGCGCCGATGGCGGCGGTCAGCATCTACAGCGTCGAGGGGCTGGCGGGGCTCGGGGGCCGGCTTCTCTATGGCACGCTCGCCGACCGGATCGGCGTTAAGCCGGTCTTGGTCGCCGGGCTCCTGGTGCAGGCCGTGGCGCTCGCGACCTATCTTCTCGTCAGCCAGCTCGGGGAGTTCTATACACTCGCCGTCATCTTCGGCAGCGCCTATGGCGGGGTCATGCCGCTTTATGCGGTACTGGCGCGCGAATATTTCGGCCCCCGCGTCATCGGCACCGTCTTTGGCGCGGCGACGATGCTGTCGAGCATCGGCATGGCGTTCGGCCCGCTGGCCGGTGGTTGGATCTTCGATACGTTCGGGAACTATTCTTGGCTGTTCATCGGGTCGTCCATGGTCGGGCTTGGGGCCGTGGCCATCGCGCTCGCCTTTCCGCCGATGCAACGCCTCATGCTTCGGCCGGCGTGAGCATGAGACGCAGAGGCAGAAAAGTGTACATGGAAGGTCGCCCTTCAGCCGCTGCCGGAGAGGCTTGAGCCCCGCTTCGGGGTAATCCCTTCGTCTTTTGGCACCTTACACACAATTTTAGACGGTGGACGCAAGTTGCAGCCATTGCATTTTTCAATTTTTAGCCAACACTTCCCCTGCATTGGATGCAGGACCTCTGGGGGAGGAAATCTGGAGGGCATGCATCGGCGCCGGTTTCCCGCGCCAGAAGGGCCGGGAGACCCATGCGCAACATAAGTGTTGGGGGGACATGACGCGGGCACTGCCGTCATGTCCTAGGTGCAATTGGGAGGAATTGGGAATGGTAGCCACGTCTGTAGATGAGACTTCTGGTCGAGGGATGACCAGGGAAGAGAAGAAGGTGATCTTCGCATCTTCGCTCGGAACTGTTTTCGAATGGTATGACTTCTATCTCTACGGTTCCTTGGCCGCTTTCATCGGCGCGGCCTTTTTCAGCGAGTATCCGGAGGCAACCCGCAATATTTTCGCACTGCTCGCTTTCGCGGCGGGTTTCCTGGTTCGCCCATTCGGCGCGCTGGTCTTCGGACGGATCGGCGATCTTGTCGGCCGCAAATATACATTCCTGGTCACCATCCTAATCATGGGCCTCTCGACCTTCCTGGTCGGTATCCTGCCCGGCTCGGCCAGTTGGGGTCTCGCCGCCCCGGTCATTCTGATTGCGCTGCGCATGCTGCAGGGCCTGGCGCTTGGCGGCGAATATGGCGGTGCGGCGACCTATGTCGCCGAACATGCGCCCAACGACCGGCGCGGCTTTTACACATCCTGGATCCAGACGACGGCGACGCTCGGGCTCTTTCTGTCGCTGATCGTGATCCTGGTAGTGCAGAATTGGCTCGGCAAGGATGCATTTGCCGCCTGGGGATGGCGTATTCCCTTTATCCTGTCCTTCGTGCTGCTCGGCATTTCCGTCTGGATCCGGCTATCTCTCAGTGAATCGCCGGCTTTCAAGAAGATGAAGGAAGAAGGCAAAGGCTCCAAGGCGCCGCTGTCGGAAGCCTTCGGACAATGGAAGAATGCCAAGATCGCGCTGCTGGCACTTCTCGGTCTGACGGCAGGCCAGGCCGTCGTCTGGTACGCGGGCCAGTTCTATTCGCTGTTCTTCCTGCAGAACGTGCTGAAGGTCGATGGCCAATCGGTCAACATCATGATCGCCATCGCGCTCTTGATCGGCAGTGGTTTCTTCGTGGTGTTCGGCTGGCTATCCGACAAGATCGGCCGCAAGCCGATCATCATGGCCGGACTTGCCCTGGCGATCCTCACCTATTTCCCGCTGTTCAAGGGATTGACCCACGCGGCAAATCCGGCGCTCGCTCAAGCCGAGCAAACGGTCCGCGCCACCGTGACGGCGGCACCCGGCGATTGCACCTTCCAGTTCAACCCGGTCGGCACAGCGAAGTTCAACAACTCCTGCGATATTGCGACGTCGTTCCTGTCCAAGAGCTCCGTCCCTTACGCGGTCGTCGATGGTCCCGCCGGCCAGCCGGCGACGGTCAAGGTCGGCGACACGACCGTGACCTCCTACGACGCGGTTGCCGCCGGGGCGACCGCTGCGGCAAAGAGCGCTGTCTTCACGCATGATCTGAACCTTGCCCTGCAGAAGGCCGGCTTCCCGCTGGCGCGCGATCCGGCGAAGGTGCCGGATACCAAGCTGGATGGCTTCATTGCGGCCAATCCCGAACTTGGCCTGAATGCGGCAACCGTCCGGGCCGGTGACAAGACGGTCACTCCGGTTGCCGATCTGATCAAGGCGAAGCTGCTCACGGCGGAACAGGCCGCCGGGGCAACCGACATGCCGGTTTATACGGTGCCGAACGGCGGTGCCTTCAAGATGGTCGCCGATCCCGCCGCCATCAACTGGCCGCTTACCATCGCCATTCTGACCATTCTCGTCATCTACGTGACCATGGTCTATGGCCCGATTGCCGCGATCCTGGTCGAGATGTTCCCGACCCGCATCCGCTATACCGGCATGTCCTTGCCTTATCATATCGGCAATGGCTGGTTCGGCGGCCTGCTTCCGGCAACGGTCTTTGCGATGAGTGCCGCCAAGGGTGATATCTACTATGGCCTCTGGTACCCGATCGCGATTGCGGCGATGACGCTGGTCATCGGCCTCATCTTCATCCGCGACACCAAGGGCGTCGATCTCAACGCCATCAAGTAATGGCGCAAGAAAAGCTCGGCGCGAGCGATCGCGCCGGGCTTTTTTGTGTTTACTCCTTAGCAAATCTGGGATCAGAATTGACCGAGATTTCAGGCAATTCGAGGCCATGGTTTGATGAGAGAAGACTTCATTCAATCGCTCAGGGACGAGCTTGGCGCCGACGTTTTTTTCGGCGCGGACATCCCGGCGCGTTTCCACAATGACTGGGCAGGGCTTGAATCAGTCATGCCACTGGCCCTGGTGCGCCCGCGCACGACCGAGCAGGTGTCCGCGACGCTCCGGCTTTGCGATCGTTTCAAGGTCTCGGTCGTGCCGCAGGGTGGATTGACGGGTCTTGCCGGCGGTGCTCGCCCGATCGAAGGCGGCGTGGCGTTGTCGCTCGACCGCATGAACGGCATCGATGAAATCGATCCGGTCATGGCGACGATGACGGTGCAGGCGGGAACGCCGCTCGGCGTCATCCAGAGGGCGGCGGAGGACGCGGGGTTGTTCTTCGGGCTTGATCTCGGCGCCCGCGATTCCTGCGTCATCGGCGGCAATCTCTCCACCAATGCCGGCGGTAATCGCGTCATCCGCTTCGGCATGGCGCGTGAGCATGTGCTCGGCCTTGAGGTGGTCCTGCCCGATGGTACGATCGTGCGCTCGCTCAACAAGATGCTGAAGAACAATGCAGGCTATGACCTGAAGCAGCTTTTCATCGGTTCCGAGGGGACGCTCGGCATCATCACCCGCGCCGTGCTGCGTCTGCAGGCAAAGCCGGCGGCGCTTGCCAGCGCCTTTTGCGGCTGCCCCGATTTTCCGGCCATGCTGGAGTTGCTGAAGAGCGCCCGGCAGCGCATGGGCTCCGCACTGATCGCTTTCGAGGTCATGTGGCCGAGCTTTTACGATTTCATGACCGGCAATCTGCCCGAGCTGCGCCGCGCCTTGTCCGAACCGCACGGTATCTACGTGCTGATCGAAGCGGGCGGGCGCGATGCGGACGAAAACCGGGAGATGCTTGAGCAGGTCCTGTCCGATGCTCTTGAAGAGGGCCGGGTGTCCGATGCGGTCCTGTCGTCCTCCGAGCGCGAGGCCCGCGAATTATGGGCGGTTCGCGACAGCGTTTCGGAATATGGGCGGTTGATGGGGCCGCAGACGGCCTTTGATGTCGGGCTTCCCACCAGCGTCGCCGGCAGCGTGGTGAGCGAAATAGAGGCGGCGATGAAGAACCGCTGGCCGGATGCGATTGCCGTCAGCTATGGCCATATCGGCGACAGCAACCTGCACTTCGTCTGCAATATCCCGTCGCTCGGCAAGGCGCAGCCGCACAAGGAGATCACCGAACTCGTTTTCGACGCGGTCGGCCGGGCAGGCGGTACGATTTCCGCGGAACACGGCATAGGTCTCCTGAAGAAGCCCTATCTCAAGCTTTCCCGTACGCCAGAAGAGCTGGCGCTGATGGAGCGCATCAAGCGCGCTATCGACCCGAATAATATCCTCAACACCGGCAAGGTGCTGTCGATTTGAGCCGGGCGGCCTCTGAAGCCAGGCCGAGGACATGCCGGCGAGCATCGTCCCAGGGGCGGCTGGAGGCATAGAAAGAAGGACCAATCGCTACCGCCACGCCGCAACATTTCTAAACAACTTTTCCCACAAATGCCATCAGATAGAAGCATTTGGACACAATTTGGGGCTCGCCATCATTTAGATATCGAGATGTCGTTCAGAGCGGGAGCCACTGAAACGACACGGTTCACCCATAACCGGGGCCGATTGGTACCAATTTTGTTGCGGAGCCTGATCGTCAATGCCTTTCCCGAATTTCTGGCGGCAAGAGCAGCTAAAGCATGTCGTCGTGACGACCTTTCATGAAAAAGGCTATCGCGACTATGGGAAGAAATGCATCGAGACGTTTCTCAAATATTGGCCCAAGGACATCTCGCTTTTGGTCTATGCAGAGGATGTGCATGTCGAAGAGAGGGACGACCGGCTCCAGATCCTCGACCATAATGCAACCCTCCCGCGTTTGCTCGAATTTCGGAAGGCCTTCGCGGAGAACCCGTTGGCCAAAGGAATACGTTCATCTGCGAATAGCGTAGAACGTGATTTCCGGTGGGATGCTGTTCGTTTTTCCAACAAGGTCTTTGCCGTTACCGATGCTATCCAGCGATATCGGACCGAGGCGGATCAGCTGATATGGCTCGATGCCGATACGGTCACTCATAGCGAGATCCCACGCAGCCTGATCGATAGAATTGCGCCGAGGGGCAATCAGCTTGCCGCCTACCTGAACCGGAAAATATACCCGGAATGCGGATGGGTGGGATACAACCTTCGCCATCGCGAAATATTGACCTTCGTCGAGCGTTTCGAAAGCACCTATTCGTCGGGCTATTTCCTGGCGCTGAAGGAAAGCCACGACAGTTTTGTCTTCTGGAAGATCGTCCAGCAGATGGAGCAGGATAAAGAAGCAAGCTTCAAGTTCCTGGGCTCGAACCGGACCAAGTCCCATGTCTTCATCAACAGCGTTCTCGGAGGTTATATGGATCACCTCAAGGGCGACAGGAAAGCGGCGGGGAAAAGCCGCAAGAGCGATTTGTCATGGCGGCGGCGCGAGGCGTGGTGGAGCTGATCGGCCGCAATATAATTTAAGTTTAAACTTGTTTTTTCCGTCGCGTCACTCGATATTGAAAACTCCGTGATGGACCTTGGATACCGGCTCGGCCCGTCACCGTATCGTCGCGAGGACGGAGAGTTCGACATGGCCTTTGCCTATCTTGCCTTTTTCGAAAGCTCCGACGATGATCTCGCAGTCAGCGAAGCGGATCTCGCAACTGTTGCCGCAATTATCAAGACAACGCCGGACCTTGCCTCCGCCAATCTCTATACGCCCGAAACGACCAACGACCTGTACAACAGGGTCGAGCGATCACCGGTCCTTGGTCTCCAGCTGTATTTCGAGGAACTGACCGCGCTCGAGAACGCCGTTGGTCCCTCAGGCCATCTGCAGCAGCTCGCGGTCCCGGATGCTCTCACAAGCATAAGAGGCGCCAAGGCGACGCAGCAGGCGATGTATGTGCGGCCGTTTCCGGTCGATGACGGCAGGCTGCGCACCGGTGAGGGCGAATTGCCGTGCAGCTATGTGGTTCATTATCCTGGTCCCGCCGAGGATCTGAACGCCTGGCTGCACCACTATGTCAGCCATCATCCGCAGGTCATGCGCACCTTTCCGGACATCCGCCAGATCGAGGTTCTGTCACGGGTTGACTGGTGCGGCTTCCTGCCCTGGGAACGCGTCAATCATATGCAGCGCAACCGGGTTATGTTCGATAGTCCGGCCGCTCTGCAGGCCGCTTTACAGTCTCCCGCGCGCATTGCCATGCGCGAGGATTTCAAGACGCTTCCACCCTTTGACGGCGGTAATTCGCATTTTCCGATGGCGACACGGATCATTACTCCGTAAGCAAAGACGCACCTATTCGGTCTGATAGCCAGTCTCCGCCAATGCCGGTGACCACTCCGCATGGACATCGTCCGGCGGCACCGAGGCCAGCAGGCTTTGCGTATAGGGATGCTGCGGATTGGCGAAGATCGCCTCGGTTGCTCCGCTCTCCACTACCTCGCCGCGATACATCACCAGCACGCGGTCGCAGAGATAGCGCACGACGGAGAGGTCGTGCGAGATGAACATCATCGAGAAACCGTGTTCGTCCCGCAGCTTCAGCAGCAGATCCAGCAGCTGTGCCTGAACCGAGACATCAAGGCCCGAGACGATCTCGTCGGCGACCAGAATGCGTGGCACCGTGCAAAGGGCGCGGGCGATATTGACGCGTTGCTTCTGGCCGCCGGACAATTGCGAGGGAAAGCGCATCGCCGCATCTGGCGGCAGGCCAATCTCGGCGAGCAATTCGGCGGCGCGGTCCATGCGTTCGCGCTTGCTGGCGTGGAGACCACTTGCCTCGTTCGCCTGGGTGACGATGCTGCCGACCCGGCGGCGCGGATTGAGCGCTGATTGCGGATCCTGAAACACCATTTGGATATGGTCGCGGCGATAGGCCTTTTCCGATGATCCGTTGGCGGTGATATCGCGGCCCGCCAGCGTCAGGCGGCCTTCGGTCGGCGTATCCAGCCCGACGACGAGGCGGGCGAGCGAACTCTTGCCGCTGCCGCTTTCCCCGACGATGCCGACGAATTCGCCTTCACTGAGCGTGAAATCGACGCCGCTGACCGCCCTGAACTTGGGGTTCCTGTTGAAGGGGCTCCAGGCGACCGTATAGGCCTTGGTCAGCTTCTCGCCTTGCAGATAGTTCTTCGCCGTTTCAACGTTGCGGGCCGGTGCTAGCGGTGGCGGCACGATGTCCGGCGTCTTTTCAGTCCGGATGCAAGCGGCGATATGGCCGGGCGCGATTTCCGCAAGCGGCGGCTCGGCCTCGGTACAGGCGGCAATGCTATTCGGACAGCGGGAGGCAAAACGGCAGCCGGTGATATCCTTCAACACGCGCAGGCCCGGCATGCGTTCCGGCAGGATGTAGAGACCGCGGCGCTCCCCGCTGATTGTGGGATTGGCGAGTTGCAGGCAGCGTGTATAGGGATGCGCCGGCGCCGAAAACAGTTGTCTGGCCGGGCCGCGCTCGGCCGGACGTCCGGCATAGAGCACCATGATCTCGTCGCTGATCTGTGAAGCGAGCCGCAGGTCATGGGTGATGAAGATGACCGCCGTGCCGTCGCGCTTCTGCATTTCGGCGATCAGCTTGACGATACGGGCCTGGATGGTGACGTCGAGCGCCGTGGTCGGTTCGTCGGCGATCAACAGGCGTGGTCGACTGGCAAAGGCCATGGCGATCAGGATGCGCTGGCACATGCCACCGGAAAGCTGATGCGGGTATTTGCCAAGCAGCGCCGCGCCGTGTGGCAGATGCACCGCCTCGAATTCGGCAAGCGTCCGCTGCCGCCAGTTCTCACGCGGAGCAAGACCAATTCGCAAGAGATGTTCCTTCATCTGCTGGCCGACTGTCAGCACCGGGTTGAGGCCGGAGAGCGGTTCTTGCGGAATGAAGGCGATCTCGCGGCCAAGCAGATTGCGGCGGCGCGCAGGCGCCATCGTTACCAGGTCTTCGCCGGCGAATTCGAGCGTGCCTTTGGTGACGGCAAACCCGCTTGGCAGGAACTGTGAGATGGTGCGGCCGATCATCGACTTGCCAGCACCGGACTCGCCGACAAGGCCGAGGATCTTGCCCGGCTCCAGCGTAAAGTTGAGATCGCTCAGGACGGGGAAGGGTTCCTTGCCCCCAAGGGAGTCTACGCAGAGATTGCGTGCGGCTAATATGGTCACGTCAGCTCCTCTCCGTCTGCGTCAGGCGGGTGTCGAGGGATCGGCGCAGGCCGTCGCCGAGAATGTTGAAGCCGAAGACCGCGAAGAAGATCGCAAGGACCGGACAGAGGAGATTGAGCGGTGCCTCGTAGATGTTCTGCCGGGCGTCGGCGATCATCTGGCCCCAGGCGGGCGTGTCGGCGCCGACGCTCATGCCGACGAAGGACAGGATCGCCTCAACGATGACGGCAACGCCCATTTCCAGGCTCATCAGCGTGATCAGCAGCGGCAGCGTGCCCGGCAGGATTTCGCGCGTGATCGTCCGCCAATGGGAAAAACCGACGAGCTGGGCGGCAGCGACATAGTCCCGCCGTCGCAGCACCAGCACCTCGCTGCGCAGCACCCGGCAAAAGCGCGTCCAGTCGACGAGCACGATGGCGAGGATCACGTTGCGGATGCCGGTGCCGAGGCCGACCATCAGGATCAGCGACAGGATGACCGGCGGGAAAGAAAGCCAGATCTCCACGATGCGCCCGATCAGCCAGTCGACCCAGCCGCCGAAATAGCCGGCGATATGCGCGAGGATCGCGCCGATGATCATGGCTCCGATCGAGGCGGTGAAGGCGACGGTGAGCGCAACGCGCGTGCCGAAGATCAGGCGCGACAGGATGCAACGGCCAAGGCTGTCGGTGCCGAGCGGGAACATCGCGTCGCCGCCATCCGCCCAGGCCGGCGGCGCCAGGATGGATAAGAGGTTCTGTTCGTTCGGATCGTTGGGCGCAATCCAGGGTGCGAAGATCGCGCAGACCGCCAGAATGGCGATGATGACGAGGCCTGTCTGAACGCGGCCGGATCTCAACCAGAGCGGAAGATGTTTCATGGTCAGCGCGCCGTCAGTTTCGGGTTGAGGATCAGATAGAGACTGTCGACTGCGGTATTGATGACGAGCACGGCGACGCAATAGGTGAGCCCCGCACCCTGAATGATCGGCAAATCGGCGTTGCGGATCGCATCGACCATCAGATTGCCCATGCCGGGATAGGAGTAGATGAGTTCCACCAGGAGCGTGCCGCCGAACAGAAAGCCAAACTGCACGCCCATCAGGCTGAGCGTTGGCAGGATGGCATTTTTGAGGGCATGGCGGACGAGGATGCGCTTCTCGGAAAGCCCACGCAGCCGCGCCTGCTGGATATAATCATCCTGATAGGCGTCGAGCAGGCTCGATCGCAGCACGCGCATGAGCGACGGCGAAAGCGCGATGCCGAGCGCAAGGCTCGGCAGGATCATGTGCTTGATCGCGTCCCAGAAAATCGCGATGTTACCGGTGATGAGGCTATCGACCAAAAGAAAGCCGGTCACCATCGGGCGCTCGAAGCCGGGGCTCAGGCGTCCGGTAAACGGCAGGAGATTGAAGAAGACACCGAAGATCAGGAGCAGGAACAGGCTCCACAGGAATTCCGGCAGCGACAGAAGCAGGATGGACAGGAAATCCATCGCGGCCTCGGCGCGCGTTCCGCGCACATAGAACAGGAAGAGCCCGCCGGCGAGGCCGAAGACGGTGGCTGCGACCATGGCAAGGACGGCGAGTTCGATGGTGGCGGGCAGTGTCGAGCCGATCAGCGATGTCACGTCCTGGCGAAAATGGATCGAGCGGCCGATATCGCCATGCAGGAGCTTGCCGAGCCAGATGCCGTATTGTTCGACAAGTGGTCGGTCGAACCCCATCTCCTTGCGCATCGCCTCGATCTCCTCGACCGTGGCACTGGGCGGCATCGACATCGCCGCCGGATCGACCGGCAGGACGCGCAGGATGCAGAAGAGCAGTGCCGACACGATGAGCAGGATCGGTATCGCGGTCAGAAGACGTTTTACCAGCAGTTTGGCGATGGTCACGAACATGCGCATGCCTTGTCTTACGAAGCCAGGAAGGCGGTCCGGGGAGACCCCGGACCCCATGGTCTCTCAAGCGATGCGGCGCAAACTCACGACCACGACATGGTGTTGCCCAGGATCCAGGCATTGCCATATTTGACGTAGGCAAGGTTTTTCTTGCGGACCAGCGTCTGGACGCTCTGCAGGAGCGGAATGGTGGCGCCGTTTTCGACGGCCTCCTTGGCGAGATCCCGGTAGCCGGCTACACGCTTATCATAGACAGGCTCGGCGAAGAGGTTGAGAACCTTCTGGCCGATCTCCATCCCCTTCCATGCACCGAAAGGCATTTTCGGGTTGAGCAAATAGCCGGAGAAGATCTCGGGATCGCCGGTGGCGTTGTCGAAGCTGTAGAGGGTCGCTTCCGGCAGCTTGCCGCCGCGATTGAGCTCGAAGTATTTCGAGTATTCGATCTGCTGGATTTCGCACTTGATGCCGACCTTACCCCACATCTGCACCAGGGCGCGGGCGATATCGAAATCACTGGGGAACTGGCCGTTGGTGGCCGCAAGCGTGATGGTTGCCGGTTTGTCGGCGCTGAAACCGGATTTGGCCAGAAGCTCCTTGGACAGCGCCGGATCGTATTTGAAGCTGTAACCCTCCACGAAACCGGGCGTGCCCGGTGTTGCGGGAACCGAGAGCGGAACGGCCGCGCCACCATAGAAGGCCTTGGAAAGGGCCGCCTTGTCGATGGCGTGATGGGCGGCAAGCCGGACATTCTCGTCCGAAAAGCCCATGTCATTGCGTATCTGCAGCAGGATGATGCGCGTGAACGGATTGATCTCGGCGGTGAGCCCCTCCGTCTTGCCAAGACGCTCGGCCTCGCGGACGGGGATGTTGACGGTGAGGTCGATCTGGCCGGACTGGATGGCGGCGGTGCGCGCCGACGGATCCTTGATGATTTCGATGGTGACGTTCTTGATCTTCGGCTTTGCGCCGAAATAATCGTCATTGCGCTGGAGCACGATGCGCGAGTTCATCTGATAGTCGACGAGCTTATAGGGTCCGGTGCCGACAGGCTTTTTCAGGAAGCCATCCTGGCCGACGGATTCCATGTATTTCTTCGGAACGAGATAACTGCCGAGGAAGGCCAGCCATTGCGGCGCGGTCGGCGTCGGCGCTGAGAATTTCATGACGCCGCTGGTCGGCGACCTCACCTCGATCGCGGTGAGATTGCGCCAGGAATTGGCGATATCGAGTTTCAGGCCGGATTTGATGCGATCGACGAAGGTGTAGCTAAAGTCCTCCATCGTCATCGGGTCGCCATTGTGGAACTTGACGTCGCTGCGGATCTCGAACGTCATCGAAAGACCGTCGGCGGCAAGATCCCACTTGGTAATGAGATTGGGGACGAGCTTCAGATCGGGCGACTGATCGAGCGGCTGGTCGAAAACCAGCTTGAAGATCGGCTGCGCATCCGGGACGAAGCGCTGGTTCGGATCCCAGGACGGCACGTCGCTCGGCCATCCAATGGAGACGCTGTCGGTGTCAGCGGCATAGGCGAAGCTTGCTCGGGAAAGCACGCCGCCGCTGACTGCAGCAAGGCCGAGCATCTGCAGGAGATTTCTGCGGTCTAGTTCAAAAGTCATCACGATCCCTCTGGTGTGCACACTGGGCCCTCTGCTTTGCGCAGCGATAGGGGCCGGTGAGCCTGCGGCGGTTGTTGAACGCAAGCCTGCAATCTTGCCGAGGGCTTTTTGGTTTTTGCTATTTTAGCCTCTTTTTGTGGGCTTCCCCTTAGCAATTGAGGGGATCGTAGAACGGGCTAAAAATTACTTCAAGCCTAAAATTTATTGATCGCTCGAATTTCGACGAGAGAAAGACATGCCGGGCGAAAAGCCGGGAAATTGGACGTTTCAGGCGGGGATGAGCGCGAGGTGTCGCTTCTTCCCCGGCGTCGGGATGCGTCCGATCCGGCCAAGATCGAAAAAAACATTGACGCTCTTTCAAGTTATTTTATGCTTAAAATGTTGTTTGAGCGAATTGAGCCTATTGCTCCGGTAAAATCCGAAGAGGGGACGTTGATGCTAGACCCGCATTGCCATTCCAGCAGCATCATGGTGGAGCGCCCCGCCGCGATCGCATTCGAATTGATGTCGGATGGGCTGAAGCAGGGGCGCTGGGCATGGGGCAGCTTCGACCGGCAAGAGGTCGAACCGGGTCTATTCCGCGGCACATCGATTTTCTCCGGCAAGGAGACCTATGTCCGCCTCGATGTGGACCGGGCGCGTCTGCAGGTCGATTACGAGGTCGGCGCGTCGAAGGAGGCCATGCAGTTCCGCAATATGTCGCGCGTCATTCCGGGCGAGCTGTTGAAAATGGGGCAGGATGCATGCGTCGTCACGCTGCTGACCTGGCGCTTGCAAACCCAGAGTGACGCGGAATGGACCCAGTTCGGCACGATCCATGAGGCGGAGATGTTCCTGATCAAAGGTCTTCTTGAGCGCGAATGAAGGACAAGATGACACATTCTCCCTATCTATTGTTTGAAGACCGGGCACGCGCCAATCCCGAGGCGACCCTGTTGATCGCACCGGCCAGCGCCGGGCTCCCCTACGCGCTGCAGGGGTTCCGCCACAGCTATGGCGAGGTGCATGCTGATGTCGCCGCGCTCAGCCGAAGGTTTGCCGATGCCGGCTACGGTCTTGGCTCGCGGATCGCCTTGCTTCTGGAAAACCGGCCGGAATTCTTCACCTTCTGGCTGGCGCTGAATTCGATCGGCGCATCGATCGTGCCGATCAATCCGGATCTGCGGCGCGACGAGCTTCTCTTCCAGCTCGATACGGCCGAGGCGCCGCTCCTGATCGCGATTGCCGGGCGGCTGGCGGAGCTTGGCGATATCAATCCCGGCAAGGTCGCTGTGATCGGGACGAACGACGACATTCCGCCGTCACCCGTGGCACTGGAGGCGCGATCCGGCGGGCCAGAGGCGGAATGCGCGCTGCTGTTCACCTCCGGCAGCACCGGCAAGCCGAAGGGCTGCATGCTCTCCAACATCTATTTCATCCGCCTTGCCGAATGGTACACCACCCAGGGCGGCGTCGCGGAGATGGCGGAGGGCGGCGAGATCGCGCTCACGCCGCTGCCGATGTTCCATATGAACGCACTTGGCTGCACGGCGGTCGGCATGATCATGATAGGTGGCGCGATCGTGCCGCTCGATCGCTTCCATTCCAAGAGCTGGTGGGCCTCGATCGCCGATTCCGGCGCGACCATCATTCATTGTCTCGGGGTGATACCGGCCATCCTGCTGCAAATGCCGCCCGTTACGGCCGAACGCGCGCACAAGGTCAAATTCGCGCTTGGACCGGGCGTCGATGCCCGGCACAAGGTCGAGTTCGAGGAGCGCTATCGCATCCCGATTGTTGAGGCCTGGGCCATGACCGAGACCGGCGGGCGGGCTGTTACCACCACGGCGGCCGACGATTATACGCCGGGACTGCGCTGCATCGGCCGGCCCCGCGCCGGCATGGAATACAGGATCGTCGACGATACAGGCCACGCGGTCGACATGGGCACGCCGGGCGAACTTCTGGTACGGGCTGAAGGGGACAATCCGCGAGACGGCTTCTTCAGTGGCTATCTCAACGACGGCAAGGCGACGGAGGAGGCCTGGGAAGGCGGCTGGTTCCACACCGGCGATGTGGTCTATGCCGACGAGAAGGGGCTTCTCTACTTCTTCGACCGCAAGAAAAGCATCGTGCGCCGCAGCGGCGAGAATATTGCCGTGCTGGAAGTCGAGGCAGCGCTTGCCAAATGTCCCGGCGTCAAGGCATCGGCGGTGACGCCCGTGCCCGACGATCTGCGTGGCGAAGAGGTTTTTGCCTTTATCGTCCAAAATGATGCCGCAACTGCCGGCGATCCGATAGCGCGCGCCTCGCGCATCATCGAGACCTGCGGCGTATACATCGCCTATCACAAGCTGCCCGGCTACGTGGTCTTTGCCAGCCAACTACCCGTCAGCTCCACGCAGAAGCTCCAGCGCGGCGATATCAAGGCCATGGCGGCAAAGGCCGTCGAGGATGGCTCGGCGATCGACCTGCGCAAGCTGAAGGCGGCGATCCGCAAGGGTGGTTGACGCAGAGTCTTTCGAAAGACGATCATGTCTGTTATGCAATAATTCAAAGCTAAAATCTTTTCTAAGGAAATTCGTATGACCCCGGAAAAGATCCTTTATGAAACCGCCGTCACCGCTTTCGGCGGCCGGGAAGGCAAGGCGCAAAGCGCCGATGGCAGGTTTGCCGTCGATCTGTCCGTGCCGAAGGGACTTGGCGGACCAGGCGGGGAGGGCACCAATCCCGAGCAATTGTTTGCCGCCGGCTATGCCGCTTGTTTCCTCGGCGCAGTGAAACTGGTCGCGCGCACCCGGAAAATAGCGCTTGCCGACGACACCTCGGTGACCGCCAAGGTGGGCATCGGCCCGGTGCCGGTCGGCTATGCGCTCGCGGTCGAGCTCACGGCATCGCTTCCGGGCATCGAGAAAGCTTTGGCCGAAGAGATCGTTGCCGACGCGCACCAGCGTTGCCCTTATTCCAACGCCACGCGTGGCAATGTCGACGTGGTTCTGACGGTGGCTGGATGACGGCTTTGCGCGCCCGCAAATCCTATCACGGCGTGGTGCTGGCGGTGCCGGTGACGGTGCCCTATGAGCGCTACTCGATCGAGAGCGCGCATTGGTGGATCGGCCGGGCGCTCAGGGCGCTGGCAGACGGAGCGGGCGTCGACCATCAGAAGTTCGACGGCTTTGCGGTATCGAGCTTCACCATGGGGCCGGACACGGCGATTGCATTGACGCAGCATTTCGGGCTGACGCCGCGCTGGCTGGATCATGTGCCGATGGGAGGGGCAGCGGGTATCGTCTCGATCCGGCGCGCGGCGCGCGCCGTGCAGGCGGGTGACGCGGATATCGTTGCCTGTGTTGCCGCCGACACCAACCAGGTCGACACGTTTCGCAAGACGCTCGCCAATTTCTCCCGCTTTGCTCAGGATGCCTCCTATCCCTATGGGGCTGGCGGACCCAATGCCAGTTTCGCGCTGATCGCCCGGGCCTACATGGGTCGCTACGGCGCAACACGCGAGGATTTCGGCAAGCTCTGCGTCGCGCAACGCGACAATGCGCTGCGCTATCCGCATGCGCTGATGAAGAAGCCGCTGACTTTGGAACAGTACATGTCGGCGCGGCCCATTGCCGAGCCGTTTCATCTCTTCGATTGCGTCATGCCCTGCGCCGGCGCCGAGGCGTTTTTGATGATGCGCGAGGAAACCGCCGTGTCGCTCGGCCTTCCTTTCGTGCGGCTGCTTTCGGCGATCGAACGACACAATGCTTTCCCCGACGATGCCGTGCAGACGCGTGGCGGCTGGGTTATGGATCGTCACGAGCTCTATGGCATGGCCGGGTTGACGCCCGGTGATATCGACTTCGTGCAGACCTATGACGATTACCCGGTCATCTCCATGATGCAGTTCGAGGATCTCGGCTTTTGCGACAAGGGCGAGGGGCCGGATTTCGTGCGCCAGCATACGTTCACAACGGATGGCTCCTTTCCGCACAATACCTCGGGTGGGCAGCTGTCGGTTGGCCAGGCGGGTGCCGCCGGCGGCCATCTCGGCATCGTCGAGGCCATGCGCCAGCTTCTGGGCACCGCCGAGGGCACACAGGTGACGGACGCAAAGATCGGCCTCGTGTCCGGCTTCGGCATGATCAATTACGACCGTGGCCTGGCATCGGCGGCCGCGATCCTGGCGAGGCAATCGGCATGACCCGTCCACTCACAAAATCGCCACGCAAGCCCCCGCTTTCCCGCGCCGCGGTGCCCTTGCAGCCGCCATCGGCTCGCAGCGACAAGGCGCAAGGGCTGACGCTTGCAGCCGCCAGCGGCCGTTTCATGCTGCAATGCTGCGCCGAATGCGGGACATATGCCTATCCGCCGCGTGACGCCTGCCCGCGCTGCCTGTCCGCCGCACTTCCTTTCATCGATGCGCCGTCTGGCGGCATGCTCTTGTCGGAGACCTCCATCGAAGTCACCAGCGATCCCTATTTTCGCGAGCATATGCCCTGGCGGATAGGGCTCGTTCAGCTCGATTGCGGACCGAGCGTGGTCACGCATCTGCACGGTGATTGCACCGGAGCCGGCAGCCGGGTGACGCTCTCGTTGCAACTCGACAAAAGCGGCCAGGCCGTTTTCTTTGCCAAACCCGCTTCGGAGACGTCGCAGATGGAAGATGATCCTCAGTGGCGTGAAATAGTCGCCGACCCGAAACATCGGCGGCAATTACCGTCGGGCTGACGCGGGCTCGAAGATGTTCATGTCTGCGACGTCGCCAGGCAATTGCATGAGCGATTTTTCGACAATCCAAAGGCCGCCGAACGGGAGGCGGGACAGGCTGGCCCTTTTCTAGGGCCTGAGCCAACAGAGGCTGCTTTGGCGCCGCATTGCGCCGGTTGACCCGCAAGCAGCGCACGCCCAACTCACAAACTGCTTTAGCCGCGATCGACGGGGTGAGGGCCGATTGCCACGCGTCGGGCGGCGGTGTCGTAGAAGCTCGTTAAAAGCTCCAGCATTTCGGTTGCGTCGCCGAGCCCCTTTTCCGCGTGGTCCATCTTCTGGATCAGCGAGATCAGCAAATGCCGGCGCAGGGTGCGGTAGTCCTGTGTCAGCTTGCTGCCCTTGCGCGTCAGCACATACAGCGTGTCCTTGCGCGACCGGCCCTTGACCCGTTCGATCAGCTGCAGGGCCTGCAATTTCTTGATCGCATATTGAATGTTGGCGGTATCGTCACGGCCGAGCAGCCGGGAGATTTCGGCAAGGCCCTTCGGCTTGTTGCGGTAGCGGATCGTATGGAGGACGGCGGTGTCGAGGCCGCTAAGGCTTGATCCGGCAAGCTCGCTGGCACATTCCGACTGCCAGCGCACGAAGGCCGCGGAAATCCGCCACAGCGACCATTCGAATTCGGTCAGCGCCGCTTCCGACACTTCCGTCGCCGTCTCTTCGAGTGGATTTTCGGGTGCTGCAGGCGAATTCATTTGGCTCTCCAGGGTGGATATGGCTACGATTAAAGCCTTAAATTCCCGTTTTGACGAGAGCAAAACGACGCGCGAAAACGAACAGGGCGAGGGAACAATGCGCATATTCTGGCAAAGCTTCATCGATGCCACGGCCAGCGCCGCCTACATGCTAAAGCTTTCGGACTATCTGAACGGCATCGCCGAACCCGGCACGACGGTCGAGGTTTTCGGTATCAGGCCGCCGGATCGGCACTTCGGGCGGCTAGCGGAATTCCGCTGCGCGGCGATCGCGATAGACAATGGGCTGGAGGCTGAAAAGCGCGGTTATGACGCAATCGTTCTCGGCCATTTCCAGGACCCGGGTCTTTACGAACTTAAATCGGCTGTGAGCATCCCGGTGATTGGCGCGGGCGAGGTCTCGATGCATTACGCCGCCCGCTTCGGCCGGCGCATCGCGCTTGTGACCCTTGATGACGTCTTTCAGACCTGGCACTACGAACAGGCTGACCTTTATGGGCTGGGAGGCCGGGTGAAGCATGTGGCGGGGATGAATTGCGCGCCATCCGATTTCAGCGCCGCCTTTGCCGGCGACGATGAGGCGCGCACGCGCATGCTCGCGGCCTTCGCCGCCTGCGCCGAACCACTGGTGCGCGATGGTGCCGATGTCGTGGTGCCGGCCGGCATCCTGCCCGGCCTGCTGGTCGGCGGCGAATATGGCTTCAAGGTGCTGCATGCGCCGGTGGTCAATACCGCTGCCGTGACTTTGAAGAGCGCCGAAATGGATGTGCGCCTGCGCAAACTCAACGGCATCGACGTGAGCCGTGGCCCCTTCTGCTCGCTTGCGACGCCGGAAGCGGTCAAGGATTTCCGCAGCTTCATCGCCCATGGCCGGCAGGCGCCGTTGTTTCCAGACGACGTCTGAACGCTCTCATCCGATCGGCAGCACCAGATGTCCTCGCGATGGCGCCTGCTTCCATCAGCCGTTGCGCCTCGGCGGGATCAGTTTTGGCGACATGCCAAACTATATTTCTGCAATACGTCATCGACAGCACCCATGGCGATTTCCGCCATGGACATCGTCCGGATCTCTCGCTCTTCAAGCCGCGGCAAAAATTGTCGCAGCAATGTCTTTGGAATAGAGCGTCCTCTGAGGGTCTCCTCCAGATGGTTCACGGCAGCCCGCGCCTCGGCTTTCACCCAGTAGTATCTTACGCGATCGCTGTAGCTGTAGTGCCGTTGCAGGCGTAAGGCATCTTTGTTGCCGTGATAGTGGCCCAGCCAATTGGAAGGATCGTCGAGCATGATCTTTTCCATCGTCGTGGCAAGGGTGCGGCAGCCGTAATCCTCGCTAAGTTCGGAGGCAATGAGGTCGAGACCGTAGAGGGCTTCCCGAAGCGCGAATGTGAGCTCTGGTCCGACCTTCAGGATCGGAAAGCCGTCACGGACAAGCGAGGAAAGGGCGCCGACAGTCTGATAATCGGTGGAGTGTGCTTCGAATACGAATTGCGGCTCCTGATCCAGCAGCGCGGTCAGCGCGCGCGCCTTTTCCGGCCTGTAAGCAATAACGTTTTCGCTGCCAAACTCGACACCCGGCTGAACCACGAACGCGATCGTGCGCGAAAAGGCGCCTTCCAATCCGTCACGGATGAAAACATCACGGTGAATGGCGATCGTCGAACGGGCCGCCTTTGCCGACGTCGGCTCGACAGCGTCAAGAATATGATCGGCACCGCCTGGAATGGGTACTTCCGTTCCCAGGACATAAAGCGGCAGGGCTCCACCGATTTCGCGCGCCGTCTCCTCGGCGATTTTGGCAAGACGCGCCGCACGAGCGGCGATCAGCTCATCGTCCAGGGCGGCCGGTTCACCGGCGCAGCCCATTGACGCATCCAGGTGAATCTTGGTGAAACCAGCTTTGATATACGCCGCAACCATCGCTTCGGCCTTTGCCATCGCCACGGTCGCATCTTCCTTCCGCCACGGATTGGGACCCAGATGATCTCCGCCAAAGATGATCCGTGGCTTGTCCAAGCCCTCTTCAGACGCGATGTTGCCAACAAGCTGGACAAAGGCTTGCGGCGTCATGCCGGTATAGCCGCCGAGATGGTTCACCTGATTGCACGTCGCTTCTATGAGCACGTCGCCGCCTTCCTGCGCTGCGCGGCGCAGCGCGGAGCGCAGTACCAGCGGATGAGCCGAACAGACTGACGTTATTCCGAATGGCTTACCGCCGCGCCGTGCCGGAGCAAGTTCCCTCAGTCTCTCATTCATGATTGTCTCCGGAGTGTTGCGGCGATGAAGGCTGCGAGCTCGGACGGCGTCGATACCCCCTCCATCGGCCCTTGTCGCGTGACATTGCGAGCGCCGGCCGCGCTGGCTCTGACAAGCGCTTCCCGCGGTGAAAGACCGAAGCGCCTGGAGGTGAGATAGGCCGCGCCGAAGCAGTCTCCGGCTCCGGTCGGATCGATTTCCTCGACGACAAACGCGTTGCAGTCGATCCGCGCGGCATCGCGACCGAAGAACGAAGCTCCATCCTTTCCGCGTTTCAATACGACTTCGCTGACACCAAGCTCCAAAAGCTTTGCCACGGCGGATGGCTCGTCATCCAAGCCTGTAGTCGCGAAAAGCTCTTCTCCCGATGGCAGCAAGAGGTCCGCAACTTTCAGGACGGAGCCGAAGTGTCCGGAGATGTCATCGCTGTCGAGAAGCTCCTTGCGGACATTTGGATCAAGTGACACCGACCCGCCGCGGGAGCGCACGGTATGGATCGCTGCTTCAATAACGTCGGCTGCTCCAGGAATGACGAAAGCCGAGCCCATGACATGAACGTGTCCAGCAGTCTTGATAAGATCCTCGACCGCCGCCGTCATCTCGATGCGCCCGGCCGCTGAATGCCTGATATTGAACACGAAATCCCGTCCGCCATCCGCCCTGTAACGGACAAAAGCGCTTCCGGTGGGCAAGTCGTCTGAAATTGAAACCGCTGATACGTCGACACCATCGCGCCGCAGCCGATCAAGGTTGAGCCGTCCGAAGTCATCGTTGCCGACACTGGCGACGATCCCGGCTTTCCCCCCCAGGCGCGCAACCTGATCAATGAATATTGCCGGTGCGCCACTGGGATAGGGACCGGTCAAAGGCTGTGCCTCAAGAAATCCCGAGCCGATCGTGGTGGCCATGACCTCAACCAGAATTTCGCCAACCGTGATCGTCGGACCCAGCGCCTCCGGCGCTATCCCGCTTTTTTCATATGCGGCCAATGGAAATCTCCGTCTTCCCAGACATTACGCTCACGCCATAGCATCTTGGCAATCAGCTAATTTGCAAGAGCGATTATGTCAACACAAACTTTACGCGCGATAATTAATTTTTCGCGTCAAATCCATTCCCATGGTTTTGACGCAGTCGAAGTGAGTCATAAATATTATTTATGATTTTTCAATTATCTATATGTTTCAGTGGAAAATCCAACACCCTTCGGGGATGAAGGCGCTTGACAGCGAGGCCAGAAACATCGGATTTAAACTTTACGCATGTAATTTTATATGCGTGCAGCCGTTAAGGAGGAGGACGGAATTATGAGGAAAATTCTGTACGCACTTTCATCATCGGTGATCGGCTTGTCGTTGGCCGAGATCATGCCCTACTTCACCGAAAGCGGTAGCGATCCGACAACCGTGAAGGTTCAATTTGTGGCCGAGTAGACTTCACGACCCAGCCGGTTGAGCGTGCCTCTCGTTTCGCCTTTTCGAAGGGCCATGAGTCATCTACACAACAAGAAGCGGCACGTCAGGAGATCAGATGGTGGGAAAGATGATCAAAACGATGGAGGACTTTTCCGAATTCGTCGGCCTCTCTCGTCCCACCGTTTCCAAGTATTTTAACGATCCGAACTCGGTCCGAAGAAAGACGCGAGACACCATTGAAATTGCGCTCAAGAAGTCGGGGTTTCGTCCTAACGTCTTCGCGGTCAACCTTAACCGTCGGCGCACCAACATTCTCGGCATTATCATTCCGAATTCGACGGACCCGTTCTACATGGCACTCACGCGGCGCATCGAATCACTCGCCAGCGAAGCTGGATTCTTCGCTCTCGTCCTGTCGTCGGATGGCCGGGCTGAGATGGAAGACCGGGCGATCAGGACGCTGAAATCGATGAATGTCGCCGGCGCGGTCATCGCGCCGCTCGGAGTTGAATCCCATCGGCGTACATTGGAGGATTTCGGTCGAAGTGTTCCTCTGATTTACATCGACTCGCCGCTGGATGAAACATCTGCCTTCGTCGGTACCGACAATCGACAAAGTTTCGGTCTCATCGTCGATTACCTTTGCCGGTCGGGCGAGCCGCCTTGTTATTTGGGAATGCCTCATGTCAACACCAATGCGCTGACGAGAGAGCAGGCTTACGTCGATGCGATGAAGCGCCTGGGCATGACACCACACGTCGTACCGGTCACGAGCGTCAAGACCTGGGACTTTGAGAAATTTGGTTACGATGAGACCGCTAAAATCTTGAGTTCGAAACCGGGTTTTCCGACCCGAACGGTTTTATGTGCCAACGATCGGGTGGCATTCGGAGCCATTTCCGCGGCTTACCGTCATGGCCTGCGCGTCGGCCATGGTGCGGACTTTCAGCTCCGCATCGCGGGCCATGACGACCATCCACTTTCAAGATATGCCTGCCCTCCCATCACGACGGTTGCGCAGAACTACGATCAGATCGGAAAGCGCGCGATCGAGATGCTGCTGTCCAGACTCGGCGAGATCACGAGCGCCGCGGCATCGGTTGATGCCGATGAGCGGGTGCTCCTGAGCGGTGATCTGATGCTCCGCGACTCCGCTTGAAAACTCCGGAGTAAAGGGCACGCTGGCCTGCTTACCACGCTCTGGCTTCGTTCTAGCTTGCTCTTCTGGAGCTGCGCGGTTCCGGGTGGCCAGAGTGAAGCGGGGAAGCTTTCAAAGCTGAAATGGGTCGAGACAGTAAGTATTGCTTCATAAAAATGGGCAATAATTGGCTTCACTACTGTAGTTAACGTAAAACTATTGATAAATTTCGGTTTATTGAAGAGTTTGTTATTAAGTATTCAATGTATTTCTAATTTATATCGAATATCGAACAGTAAAATATTAACCAAACTCTCCTTATAAAACCTCAGCTCGATAAATATCTTGCGGAGGTGAATAATGAGAAAGACCATACTGGCTGCTTTCGTGATGGCGATATCCGCCTCGGCTGCAAGTGCACAGACGATCGGCGTGTCGATGTCCGATCTGGATAAGTTCAGGACCGCATTGCTCAACGGAATCCTTTCGCACGGAAAGACGATTTCGGGGCTGAAACTTGTCACGCAGAACGCCAAAAGTGACAATGAGCTTCAGAAGAAGCAGGTTCAGCAATTTATCGCGGATAAGGTCGATGCCATTATCCTGGCCGTCTCCGATGGCGACCTCGGTCCGCAGATGACCAAGCTTGCCGCCGATGCGAACATTCCGCTGATCTATATCAACAACCTCCCCTCGAACCTGTCGGATCTGCCGGAAAACCAGGTCGTGGTCGCCTCCGATGAAGCAGAATCGGGAACCTTGCAGACGAAGGAAGTCTGCTCGCTTCTGAAGGGCAAGGGGCGCGTCGTGGTGCTGATAGGCGAACCCTTCCATGCGGCCGCCCGCGCCCGCACGCAGGACATCGACAATGTCATTGCCACGCCTGAATGCAAGGGTCTCCAGATTGTGGAGCGCCAGGCGGCCTATTGGTCGAGCGATTATGCCGATCAGCAGATGCAGGAATGGCTGTCGGCAGGGGTGAAGTTCGACGCGGTCATTGCCAATAATGACGAGATGGCGGTCGGTGCGATCCGCGCCATGAAGAGGAACGGCATGTCGATGAAGGACGTCGTCGTTGCAGGCGTTGACGCGACCGACGATGCCCTTGCGGCGATGCAGGCCGGCGATCTGGACGTCACCATTCTTCAGAGCGCCACCGGGCAGGGTGCGACATCAGTCGATGCCGCAATCAAGCTCATCAACGGGCAGAAGGTGCCGCGAGAAAACAACGTGCCCTTCGAGCTCGTGACGCCACAAAATATCGCCCAATACCTGCCGAAGACTCAGTGAGCATAAGGGGATCATCATGTTGCGCTTTTGGAATAAACTAGGCATCCGCGCGCAGATTACGGCGGGCTTCCTGCCGCTGATCCTGCTTATGAGCCTGCTCTCGGTCAATGCGATCTCCGGCATGGGAGGACTCTCGTCCATCTTCTCCTCTTACCGCGGCACCGCCGGCCAGAGCCTCGCCATTTCCGGCTACAGCGACCAGCTGAACGAAATCCAGATGTCGGTGGAAGCGTTTCGATCCAGCCCGACACAGGATGTCGTGAACCGTTTTCGCGCCGGCGTGAAGGCATTTGACGCCGACGACCAGCGCTTTGCGGGCAATAGTACCCTCCAGACTGGAATGGCAGCCATCCGTCAGGACATTGCCGCCTATGGCAAGGCTTTCGAGCAGGTCGTATCCCTGCATGCAAGGCGCGATGCCTTGATCTCCAAGGTCACCGAGTTCGGCCCTTGGACCAGCATTGCGCTCAATGACGTCATGCGCAGCGCCTGGCGGCAGAACGATGTGGCGCTGCTGCACATGACCGCCGCAACGCTCGAGGCATTGAACCGCAGCCTCTATTTCTCGGAGCGCTTCATCCACGCGGGCGATCTGGCTTCCTATGACACCGCTCAGTCGGCGCTCAACGATGCCATGGCTCTGAACGATGCCGCAGCCAAGGCTGCAAAGGGTGACCTGCAGCGTAAGCGCATTTTGGGCGCCGGTCAGCTGATGCAGAACTACACGAGCCGTCTTGGCGACGTGAGGGATGTATTGCTGGCGACCACTAAGATCCGCGAGAGTGAGCTTAACGTCCTGGCTCCGAAAATCGCGACGGGCTTCAGGGATCTGCAGGCCACCGTCATGGATGCGCAGAAGTCGCTCGATGGCTCGGTCGATACGACGGTCGCCTCTGCCACCCGCTCGACGCTCGTGATCAGTGGCCTTCTGATCGTGATTGGCCTCGTGCTTGCCTATTTCGTTGGACAACTGATTTCCTCGGCCGTGCGCAAGATGGCGCGGACGATGGAGCGGCTTGCGCGCGGCGACGACACGATGGTGGTGGACGGTACCGAACAGCGTCACGAACTCGGTGCCATGGCACGCTCGTTGAAGGTCTTCCAGGAGACGGGACGCGGCAAGGTCATGGCGGAAGCCAATGCCGAACGTGCCCGCCTTGCGGCTGAAGAGGAGCGACTGCGCCAGGAAGCCGAACGGCTTGCCGATGCCCAGGTAATGGAGCATGCCTTCCAGCAGATTTCCCTGGGTCTGGATGCGCTTTCGAAGGGTGACCTGACGGTCCGTGTCGGCGAGGTTGACGGCCGTTATGTCCGCATCCGGGATCATTTCAACAACTCGGTTTCCAGTCTGGAAGAGACGCTCGATTCCGTTATCCATGCGGTCGGTACGATCAAATCCGGCCTTGCGGAAATTTCGACAGCGTCCAACGATCTTGCTCGTCGTACGGAACAGCAAGCCGCTTCGCTCGAGGAGACCGTGGCTGCGCTGGGCGATGTGACACGGGGTGTCAATGGTACGGCGGAAGGAGCAAGTCATGCTCAGAGCGCCGTGGCGACGGCGCGTACCAATGCCGAGAATGGCGGTGCGATCGTCGCCCGCGCGATTGCCGCGATGACGGAGATTCAAAATTCTTCGTCCAAGATCGGCAATATTATCGGCGTCATCGATGAAATCGCGTTCCAGACCAACCTTCTTGCCCTTAACGCGGGCGTGGAAGCGGCGCGCGCTGGCGAGGCGGGAAAAGGCTTTGCCGTCGTCGCTCAGGAAGTGCGCGAACTCGCTCAGCGGTCAGCCAGCGCAGCCAGAGAGATCAAGGCACTTATCTCCACATCTTCGGCGCAGGTTAAAGCGGGCGTGGAACTCGTCGGCGAATCCGGCACATCGCTCGCGCAGATCGTCGAACAAGTTGGCGCGATGAGTGCCACGGTCGCGGAAATCGCAATTGCCGCGCGCGAACAGGCTTCCAGCCTGCGGGAGGTTTCGGCTGCCGGCGATCAGATGGACAAGGTCACTCAACAGAACGCGGCGATGGTGGAAGAGACCACGGCTGCGGCCCAGAGCTTGACCCAGGAGACCGAGAATCTCGCCGACCTGGTGCAACGGTTCAGGACACGCAGCGCGGCTGTGCCCCAGCATCGCCGTTATGCAATGGCGTCCTGACGTTTGGCGACGCTGACATCCCGGCGAAGGGTTGGGTTGACAAATGTTTCAAACCCAACCCCACCAACGCTATCGGCATAACAAATAGCCTTTTTGCAACGGGCCAGCTGGTGAATTCCTCCTGTCCCCGGCTATCATCCCGATCGCATTACTTCGCCGCCGCTACTGCCTTTTCGATATAGATCTCCCGCAGCCGTTTGCTGACAGGGCCGATGACCCCTTCGCCGATTGTGCTTCCGTCGATCTCAACGACGGCGGTCACGAAAGACGTGGCGGAGGTGATGAAGGCCTCCTTTGCAGCTAATGCTTCCTGGATGGTGAAGGACCTTTCCTCCAATGTGTATCCGGATTCAGCAGCCAACCGGAGAACGGCGGCTCGGGTAATGCCATGCAGAATATCGAATGAGAGCTTGCGCGTGACGATCTTGTCGTCTGTCGTGACGATATAGGCATTGGCGGAAGATGCTTCGGTGACATAGCCGTCCTGCACCAGCCAGGCATCGTCGGCACCCGCCTGATAGGCGGCGTTCTTCGCCATCGACGGGTAGAGAAGCTGGACGGTCTTGATGTCGCGACGGCCCCAACGGATGTCCGGCAGCGATATGATTTTCAGGCCACGTTTGGCGAGCGGGCTTTCGATAACCGGCCGGGACTGGGTGAACATAACGACCACCGGCGGCGTGCCCTTGGGTGGAAAATTGAAGTCCCGATCGGCCGAGCCACGGGAAATCTGCATGTAGATCAGGCCCTCATCGACATTGTTGGCTGCCACCAGTTTGCGGTGGATGGCCATGAGCTCGTCGATGGACATCGGCATTGTCATGTCGAGTTCCTGCAAGGAGCGCTGCAGTCGTGCCATATGACCGTCAAAATCGACGAGCTTGCCGCCGAGCACGCAGGTGACTTCATAGATGGCGTCCGCGAAAAGATAACCGCGGTCGAAAATCGAGACCTTGGCTTCCGATTCCGGGCAGTAATGGCCGTTGACGTAGACAGTGCGTTCAGGTGAGGTCATGTTCATTCATTCCTAGAGAGGTTTGCTTGGCGCATCGGAGGCGTGCCGCCTTTAATATCCGCGCGCGAAATCGACAATGGATGGAAGTGCGGCGGTGCGACGAAAGCTTCGGATATTGTCCGCCACAATCGCGGCCGCCGTTTCGCGATCCGTCGGGGCCGAGATGTGCGGCAGCACGGTGATCCGGGGATGATCCCAAAAGGGCGCATCAACGGGCAGTGGCTCGACATCAAAGACATCCAGCACCGCATGGTTCAAGCGGCTGGTATCGAGCGCCTGCAACAGATCCTCGCTCACGACGATCGGGCCGCGGGCGAAATTGATCAGCGATGCATTCGCGGGTAGAAGGGCAAGCCTCTCGGCGTTGAGCAGCCCCCGCGTTTCCGAGGTCAGTGGCAGCAGGCATGTCAGGATATCGGATCGGCTGAGGACCGCATTCAGGCCATCGTCGCCGGAGAAGGTTTCAACCCCTTCAACGTCCTTTGCCGAGCGGCTCCATCCAATCACCTTGAAACCGGCATCGGTCAGACGATGCGCCGCTGCCTCACCGAGCGCGCCCAATCCGAGCAGGCCGACCGTGATCTGGTCCGGACGTCGATAGGGCAATTGCTGCCAGCTGCGCTCTCGCTGGAAGCGGGCATAGGCCGGCATGTCGCGGAACAGGTAATAGGTCCAGGCGAGAACGGCCTCGGCCATGGTGCGGCTCAATTGCGGGTCGACCAGACGCACGACGGGCAAAGTGCTGTCGCCAAGTTCGCTGACCAGACGTTCGACGCCCGCCCAAAGGCTGTGAATCAACGTCAAACCGGGCAAGCGGGCAAGGTCCATCGGATCCGGGTTGGCGACGATGGCAATATCGACCGCCGCCCGGTCTTCTTCATCCAGGTGCCGGAACGAGACGATCTTTTCATCCGGCATCCTTAGCGAGAGAGCCTCGAGCCACAGATGCTCCGCCTCATCGGGTATACGCGTTACCAGCGCAATCATTCGACCGATTTCCTTTTCTCGCTTAGTGCGCAAAAACGCTGTCGAAATCCTTGAAGCCCTTGACTTCAATCGGGTTTCCGCTCGGATCGAAAAAGAACATCGTGCGTTGCTCGCCGGGCAGTCCATCGAAGCGCACCACGGGCGGAATGTCGAATGCCGTGCCGGCGTCTTCGAGCCGCTTGGCAAGGGCGAACCAGTCGTCGAGCGCAAGGACGACACCGAGATGCGGCATCATCACCATATGATCGCCGACCTTGCCGGTGCGCGTCGTTTCGAACGGCTTGCCGAGATGCAGGGAAATCTGATGGCCGAAGAAATCGAAATCGACCCAGGTGTCCGTGCTGCGGCCCTCCTCGCAACCAAGCACATCACCGTAAAAGCGGCGGGCTTCATCAAGATCGGTGACATGATAGGCGAGATGGAAAAGTGAACGCATGATCGGTTTCCTGTCTGGGTGTGAGTGACGGTATTACTATGAGATCGGTGCCGAACGCCACCTGGCGGCCGCTTCCAGGAATGCCACGAGCAAAGGATGGGGCATGTCGACACTGGATGACAATTCGGGATGTCCTTGCATGCCGATGAAGAAGGAGTGAGCCGGCAATTCGATGGCATCGACAATGGCACCTGACGAGCTGGACGCGGCAACGCGAAGCCCAGCGGCTTCAAGATCTGGTAGCAGAGCCGGGTTCAATCGGAAGCGGTGGTTACAGCGGATCTGACGTTCGGAGCCGATAATGGCTGAAAGCCGGCTACCGGAGACGATATCGATCGCCTGATCGCCCGTCCTATGGATCGGCAGGGGAGTTCCATTCGGATCCCGCGCGCTGGCCATCGGTACGAAGGTCTTGATCCTGGCATCCGGATCGGCTTCCGCCAGGTTGGCCGTGCCGCGACCGAAGGCACGCCATGCCACCGCCGTTGCCATGGTCTGCATGCCGAGGCACAGTCCAACCGTGGGCAGGCCGGTTTCCAGACTTAAGGCCGCCACTGCGGTCTGGCCGGCAACATTTTTCATGTCCGCCCCACCGGGAAGCAGAATGCCCGACAGTCCCTCGAAAACGGCGGGATCTTCAAACTGCTCGATGTGTTCCGGATCGATGAAACGCACATCGATCGGAATGGAAAGGCTGTCCGCCGCATCGGCGAGGCTTGCCAGTGCCGCCGGATAGACATTCCGATGATCGCTTTCCGCGCCGATAAGGCCAATCGTCAGGCTATCTGCGCCGTATAGACGAGGCGCACACAACCCAATACGCCCGAAACGATCCCGTCGGGCAAGTGGCTCCTGTGTCGCCGCGTCGAAAAAGCAATTGGAATCCTCGCGAACGGTGATCGCTTTCACCTCTATCCCAAGGACTTGCGCAGTAGATGACAGTATCGCCCGCGCGTCCCGATCCGCCAAAAATGCCGGATGGATCGGCACCACGACGTCCTGTACCCGAGCAGCATCAAGAATAGTCTCCGGCGTGGCGACGGAGGGCGCCGGCTTGCCCGACAGTCGTTCGAACCAGCAGAGCCCACTCGGCCCAAGCCCGCCACTTGCAATCACATGCTGTGCGGCATCGGCATAAAGTCTGGTATCGAAGTGGGCCTCGACATGCATGAAGCCGCATTGCCGCGAGGCCGCAATTGCGGCAGCCACCGCGCCATAGAGAGCAGGGTGCGGCGTATCATGAACGGCGAGGATCAACCCCATGGCGCGCTCCCTCTCATCGCTTTCAAACTTCGAGCAGATCGCGCTTGATGGTTCCAAGCGCGCGATATCCCGTGTCCGTGACAACGATGGTTTCGCTGACGCCGACGGTGAAGCGGCCGTAAATGCGCAGCGCCGGCGGCAAATGGAAGGTCATGCCTGGACGAAGCTCCGTCTTGACCCCGGCATTGAGGCTGAGGATGGCTCCCTCGCCCCAATCCGGCGCGAAGGAGATCCCGACGCTGTAGCCGAGGCGCTTGCGGAAATTATCGGTATAGCCCGCCGCATCGATGACCCGCTGGCAGGCCATATGCGGGACCTCGCAGGGCACGCCCGGGCGGATGGTGTCGAGCGAGACCTGGAGCGCCTCCTGGCAAACCTTCATCATTTCCGCTGCCTCGCTGGGCGCCTGCCTGATCCAGGCCGATCGCATCAAGGCGGCGTGATAGCGGTCGTGACAGGCCGCCATTTCGAGAAAGGCGGGATCACCGTCCTCGATCCTGCCGCGGCGCCAGGTGCCGTGCGGCACGCCCGTGCGTGTGCCGACAGAGACAAGTGGCTCCATTCCCATATATTCCGATCCGGCTGATATCGCCGCCTGCATCATCGCCGCGACCAGGTCGTTGTCGGTGGCACCGACCTTGACGGCCGCAAGTCCGGCTTGCATGCCTGCATCAACATAGGACGCTGCGCGTTCGAGCTTCGCGATTTCCAGCGGAGATTTGACGGCACGCAACTTTTCAATGACGCCGGCACCATCATGAACGACGCCCAGCCGCTCAACCAGGGATTCATAGACAAATATAGGCAGGAACCAGCCTCGTTTGTCGATCGCCACGCGCTTTCCTCTCAGGCCGCGTTTCTCGATGAGGGCCATGAGGAAGGAAACGGGCTCATCGCCGTCCTGATAGACCTCGGCGTCGGCGATGAAGGTATTGGCGATGAAGTTGAAATATTCGAGCTGCCGGATCACGAAGACCGGATCACCTTCGGCCGGAAGAAGCAGCGCCTGGAACGTGTAGTAGCCCGGGGTTTGCTGGCCGGTCAGATAGAAGATGTTTTCCGGACCGGTGATGACGAGCGCGTCGATGCCCGCCTCGACGAGATTTTGACGGGCGTGCGCCACCCGGATCTCATATTCCTCTTTCGGGAAGGCGGATTCCTGCCCCTGTACGATAGTGCCTGCCGTCGTCATCTTGCGAACTCCTTCAAGAGACTTGTCTTCGATAGATCAACCGTCAGTCCGAGGCCGGGAGCCTGGGTGCCGGTCACTCGGCCCTGCGCATAGGTGAGGCCAGACGCCGGATCGTCGGCCAGTCCGTCCGCTCCATATAATTCGGCGAATGTCGGGCCGGTCGCGCAGGCTAGATGCAGGGCCGCAGCCGTTGCCACGGCACCCTCGTTCATCTGCCCGAGCATGAAGGGGATATTGCCTTTGCGAAGCGCCTCTGCTGCCTTCAGCGTCGGGGCGATACCACCGAGCTTGACCAGCTTCAGATGCGCCCACAAGCGGCCGGACGCCTCAATGATAGCTTCCACATCTTGCAAACTGGAGACACTTTCATCCAGCATCAGCGGCACCGGGCTTTTCCGCGCTAGGTCTAGCATGAGGTCGAAATCGCCGGCGGGAACGGGTTGCTCGACATAGGCGAGATCGAATTGCGCCAGTTGTGCGAGCTTACCTTCCGCGTTGTCGCGGCCCCATGCGCCATTGGCATCGACCGCCAGCTTGATGGTCTGACCGAAACGCTCGCGCAGTTGCGAAAGCCGCCACAGGTCGTCCTCGAAAGCGCCGGCTCCGACCCTGACCTTCAAGTCGCAAAAGCCGCGTTTGACGTAGTTTTCCGCCTGCGCGAGAAATTGCTCCGGCGTGGAAATGAACAATGTCTGGTTCGTCGGATGTGAAATGGGTGTGGCAGGGGCTGCGCCAAGCCATTGCGCAAGCGGCACGTTCTGCTGGCGCGCCAGAAGATCGTGAAGCGCGGTGTCCAGCAGCATCCGCACCGGGGCGCTCGCCTCTGCCCAGATCGCGTCGTCCGCAAGCAGATCGGCCGCATCTAGCGACCAGTCGATCCGGTCGAAAAGAGACAGCGCCTCCGCCAGGACCGTATCCGCCTGAAGCCCGTTCAGATAGGCGATATTGATGCGGACCTCGCCGGTCGCCACGATATCGCCGTCGCGGAGGCACAGATAAAGCGTATCGAGACCGCTGACCGGACCGGATGATGCCGTATGCAGCATCAGGCCGTTCTCGTAGCTCAGCATGGTGCGGTGCAAGGACGCTTGCATCGATCAGGCCTGTAGCATCGATTTGGCGACATCGCGATAAATCAGGCTGGCTGTCACGAATTCGTCGACAGGAACGAATTCGTCTGGCTTGTGGGCCACGGACAAATCCCCCGGCCCGATCACCGTGCCTTGTGCGCCAATCTGGCGGAAATGCACCAGGTCGCAGCCGCCCTGAAAGCCGAAGGGGCCGGGATTTGCGATGCCGTGAGAGCGGCAGGCAGCCATGCTGACCTGGACGATCGCGCTGTCGATCGCGGTTTCCGTCGCGCCGCCGGTCGTCGCCTTGTAGTCGATGATTTCAGCCCGAACGCCGAAATGCGTATGAGCGAGCGCCAGCAGGTCGGCAAGCTCCTGCTTCACCGCCTCTTCGTTCTCTCCGGGCACCATCCGGCGGTCCAGCAGCAGATCGCAGGCATAGGGCACGACATTGTCGGCGTGCCCGCCGGAAATACGCGTCACCGTCAGGCTCGCCTCTCCGACCAGCGGATGTGTCCGTTCGCGCACCACCTCGTTATGATGGGTCTCGATCAGCGACAGGAGTTGCCCGGCGCGATAGATGGCGTTGTCGCCCAGATGTGGCGTTCCGGAGTGTGCTGCCTGCCCATGAACGCGGACAACGGGCCGGAGGCTTCCCTTGTGCGCGGCAAAGGTCGTATTGGATGTGGGCTCGCCCACCACGGCAAAGTCGATTTTCGGCTTGCCGGCCGTATAGAATTTGGCGCCTTCGCTGGCAATCTCCTCGTCACCGACGAAAACACCGAGCAAGGTACCGGACCATGCGCCACGGTCGGATGCCAGCATGCGCATGGCTTCCACCATCGCTATCAGCGGCCCCTTGCAGTCGCAGGCGCCGCGACCATAGAGCCTGCCGTCTGCCTCGCGCAGCGTGAAAGGATCGGACGACCATCCGTCCCCTGCGGGCACCGTATCCATGTGGGTGTTGAAGGCGAAGACCGGTCCCGGCCCATTGTCCAGTCGCGCTTCGACATTGAAACGGCCTGGCTTGTACTCCACGACATCGACCGCAAAGCCGGCGGACAGGAGCAGATCGCGGACATAAACGGCGGCGTCAGCCTCTTGTCCGGGCGGGTTTTCCGTTCTGATGGCGATCAGTTCGGCCAGTTCACGCTTCATGCGCGCGCTATCGGGTGTGTGGGACATGTCTGCCTTCCGCAATTAGTGCAATATCTGACCTAGAAAGAGGCGCGCGCGGTCGTTGACCGTTCCGCCGAAGAATTGTTCGCTCGGTGCGTTTTCGATCACCTCGCCGTTTTCCATGAAGACGATCTGATCCGCGGCGCGTCTGGCAAAGCCCATCTCATGGGTGACGACGACGCTCGTCATGCCGTCGGCGCTGAGATCGGCCATCACGTCCAGAACCTCGCGGATCATCTCCGGATCGAGCGCCGAGGTCGGCTCGTCGTAGAGCATCAGCTTGGGCTTCATGGCGAGCGCCCGGGCGATTGCGACGCGCTGCTGCTGGCCTCCGGATAATTCATCGGGAAAGAAATCGGCCTTCTCGGGGATGCGGACCTTTTCGAGCAATTGCATTGCTATGTCATGCGCGTCGAGCTTGCTCAGGCCCGAGACCTTCATCGGCGCAAGCATGATGTTTTCGGCGGCCGAAAGATGCTGGAACAACTCGAAATTCTGGAAGACCATGCCGATATCGCGGCGTATTTTCGAGGCGTTGCGGAGGTCGCGGGTAATGTCGACGCCATCGAAGAAGATATTACCGCCATCCGCCGGTTCCAGCAGGTTGACGCATCGCAGTAATGTCGACTTTCCCGATCCGGACGGACCGATGACGACCACGGTCTGCTTGCGGAAAACGTTCAGGCTGCAGGTCTTCAGAATCCGTGCAGATCCGAAACTTTTATCGATGCCGATGATTTCCAGGAGCGGCTTGTTATCCGGCGCGGCCATATCGTCTTTCCTCACTGGATCTCGGATTTCGGGGCGATGAGGCTCAAGGGTTTGCGAATGCTGCCCCGGCGCCCGCGTTTCGGGTCAAGAGACCGTTCCAGAAGCGACTGGAAGACCATGAAGATCGTCGTCAGCACCAGATAGTAGATGCCGGCGGCGCTCAATGCCTCGAAGTAGCGAAAGTTCGCGCTGGCGGTCTGGTTGGCGACGAGGAGCAATTCCTCCACCGCGACGACGGAAACAAGCGCGCTGGTCTTCAGCATGCCGATCATCTGATTGCCGACGGCGGGCAGGACGATGCGGGCAGCCTGCGGCATCACGACGAAACGCATGACGCTCGCCCGTGTCATTCCAAGCGCAAGCCCGGCCGTCCTCTGCCCCTTTTTCACCGCATGCAGGCCCGATCGCAGAATCTCCGCCATATAAGCGCCCTCATTCAGCGACAGAGCGAGGACCGCACTGAGAATGGCCGATAGGCGAATGCCGAAACCTGGCAACACATTGTAGATAAAGATGATCTGGAAGAGGACGGGCGTGCCCCGGAACAGCCAGAGATAGACAAGCGTCGCCGCCTTGACGGCTCGCAGTTCCGTTTCCTGCAAAAGGGCAATGACGAGCCCGACGATGATCCCGAAGAACAGCGACACGATGGTGATCAAAAGGGTCAGCACGGCGCCGTGGAAAAAAGCGGGCGATTCTAGATAGTCGAAAACGAGTTCGAGAGACATGCCCGCTCCTTCTCTTCGGTATCAGGTCGGGTGTCAGTTGAAGATCGACACGGAGGCCGGCAGCTTCCACTTCTCGATCAGGCTCTTATAGGTGCCATCCGCGACAATTTCGGCAAGCGCCGCCTTGATGGAGGCTTGAACAGCGGCATCCCCTTTTCGGGTGGCAATGCCGATGCTGGTGTTGGACTCAAACTCGCCACCAACGACCTCATAGACGCCCGGAACCGCCGCCTGAAGCACGACCGCCCCCGGCGTTGAATCATATTCCGCATCCGCACGTCCCTGCCGCAACGACAGCGCGGAATCCTGTGCCGTCGGCAGCGTCAGGACCGTCACGCCTGACAGCCCCTTGGCCTTGCAACGCGTATCGTCGGCACGCGCCTGATTTTCCTGAATGCCGCCAAGCGTGACGGCGATCGTCTTGCCGCAAAGCGTATCGTCCCGGCCGGTGATCTTGGCCGGATTGCCAGCCTGAACGATCACCTGATTGCCGATCTTCATATAGGGAATGAAGTCGACCTGCTCGGAACGCTTGTCGTTGATGTACATGGCCGAGTTGATGAGATCGATCCGGCTGGAGAGAAGCGCCGGGATCAATCCCTTGAACTCCATGTTCATCGGCACGGGCTTCGCGCTGAGTTTGGCCGCCAGCGCCGCGATCAGGTCGATATCGAAACCGGACAGAACTCCATCCTTCTGGAATTCAAACGGCGCGAATGTCGCCGCAACGCCGTAGGTGACAGCCCCGTTTTCGACCAGACCCGATTTTGGAAGATCGGCCGCAACGACGGATTGGGCGAGGAACAGGGGCAGGGCGAATGCGGTCATGAAAGATCGAAGCATGGCAGTTCCCTTTTTGCTTGATCGAGCTATGATTGCTCTGATTGATTACAACGGTACAATGTTGTCATCGAAAGTGTCAAGCACGGAAGGCGAAAAATAGGCATTTTTGAAATTGCCTAAATAATGAACTTTTGGGTGATTTCTTGAGCGTGCTTTGCCTTTCGGGAGAACTCGCACGGATTCTGTGCTCCTAAATGATTGCTTTCGCAATGAAAGTCGTGAGCTCCACGCTCTAATGAGATTGCCTGTGTTGCCCGTGCCGGTATTCATGTTGTATTGATTTCATAATTTAGTACAAAAATGGAAAGCCTGATGGCCAGCCTCCCACGTCAAGGTCGATACCGCCTTGCAAATCAGATTCTCGATCTCGCCCGAGATGCACGCTTCGAGCCGGGGCATCATTTGCGCGAACAGCAACTCGGCGATCTGATCGGCGTATCGAGAACACCGGTTCGCGCTGCACTGCTATTGCTCGCGGAGCGCGGTATCGTGGAGGCGCGCAGGAACCAGGGATTTTTCCTGAAGGCATTGCCGGAAGAGCTGCGGCGCGTTGAAGTGGAGGTGCCGGCGACAGCCGATCAGGATCTCTATTCCCGGATCGTGGAAGACCGTCTTTCCGGCGCGCTCCCGGAAACTTTCACGCAGTCGGAAATCGCTCGTCGTTTCGACGTAGACCGCATCCTTTTGCAGCGAACGCTCACCCATCTGGTCAATGATGGATTGCTGGCGCGAAACAGCGGCAGGGGTTGGACCTTTCGGCCCACACTTGACACACAGGTAGCCCTACGTAACAGCTACGATTTCCGCGCCACGATCGAGCCCGCCGGACTGCTTCTCAGCACCTTTCGCCATGATCCTGCCGCCTTGGAACGATGCCGTCTTCAGCATCTCTATCTGGAGGCGCATCCCGACATAACCTCCGTCAATCCGCGGCAATTGTTCGATACGGATGCGCAGTTCCATGAAATGATTGCCGAATTCAGCGGCAATGTCTTCTTCCTGCAATCCATCCAGCAGCAGAACAGGCTGCGGCGATTGCTGGAATTCGGAGGCTACACCAATCGCAGGCGGGTGAAGGACTGGTGCCGGGAACACGTAGCGATCCTCGATGCGATCGCATCGGGACAGCGCGAGCGCGGAGCCCAACTTATGACCCAGCATCTCCAGGCTGCTTTGTCGTTTGCTCCGCAATATGGCGCGTCATAACGGCAATCAACGGAATGCTTCTCCTCCGCAGGCTGGCGAATGCCAGCGGGTCGAAATTTTGACCAGCGCAATTGGGCGTTGCTAGCTTCATGGCCCTGGCTCGAGCCCTCTTGCAAACTCTACATCAGCTCGGAACTCTGACCCCGCTGCGCCGCCAAGGGGCCAGTTGTTAACAAGTTGAGCGGGAGCTCCTTGCAGCACTTCCCCGAATTCATCAGCAAGACCAAGACCTCGCTGGCAATAAAACCGGGCGCGCAGCCGGAAAATGTTCGCTCTGACGGAAAGCCCACGTCATATTGGATCGTCAATCAGCTGCATGGAATGTATAATATGCCCGGATGCTTCTGGTCTTATTGCGTCCAAATCCGTCTCTGGAAGCGATCGCCGCTCAACGGTCTCATGAAAGAAGCCAGAGCATTCGAGATATCCAAGAGAAATTAGCCAAAGCATTACCGCCCAACGGGCCTCGCATAGCGATGCTTTTATTCTCCTATATTACAACTATAAAGACGGTTGATATGTTGAAACACTGGATACTGCCCGGGGATCCGATATTCCCACTCCGAACCCTTGAGGAAATACAATATTTGCTGGCGGAGCTCGAAGCCTGCACGACGCAGGAGGAGTTGGCCGATGTTGTCATTCGCTACGTCCAGCCATTTGGCGCCAATAACGTCTTGGTCGGCACCATGCCGCAGATTGGCGCCACCAAACGTCAGCAAATAGGTCATGTTTTGATCAATGCTTGGCCGAATGACTGGTCGGCTCGCTATTTTTCAATGAATTACCTCTTCAAGGACCCAACCATAAAACTGGTGCGCGAAGGGCTCGAGAGTTTTTTCTGGGATGATGATGAGGTCGTCGCGGTTCGATCGGGAATAACGGTGATGGAAGAGGCCCGGGAGTTCGGGTTAGCGCAGGGTTTTACCATGACGCTTCCAAGCCTTGGGCGTGAACATGTGGGATTTTCGATTGCCGGCGAGCGCCTTGAACTATCGCCTGAAAACAAGAGGAACCTGGCTCTTGTCGCAAGTTTTGCAGTGTATCGCGCCCTGCGTATCAGGCACACCCTTCAGAATGGCAGTATTCTCAAACTCACGGGACGAGAGCGTGAGGTGCTTCAACTGGCAGCCGAAGGCTTGAAGGAACGGCAAATCGCCGTGCGCTTGGGCGTTACGGACCATGCCATCGACAAGTACATGCGCTCCTGCCGCGAAAAGCTAGGTTCGCTTAATACCAATCACGCGATCGCAATCGCGCTGCGAAAAGGTATGATTTCATGAGGTACGCTTTTCCGTACCTGCCCAAATAAGAAAATGGTTGGATAATCGTCCTGCAAAAAGGAGATTATCTCAATGCTTCATATCATCAATGCTCAGAATATTCACGAATACCGAGAGGAAATGGATCAGGCATTTCGTCTGCGGCATCGCGTGTTCGTTGAGGAACGCGGATGGAGTGATCTGGCACAAGCCGACGGACGGGAAATCGACCAGTTTGATACCGCCGACGCCATACACATGCTTTTCATCGACCAGGGTGAGGTCCTTGGATATCAACGAATGTTGCCATCCACCAAGCCGCATCTGCTTTC
This sequence comes from Martinezella rhizogenes, assembly GCF_000799715.1. GTDB lineage: Bacteria > Pseudomonadota > Alphaproteobacteria > Rhizobiales > Rhizobiaceae > Rhizobium > Rhizobium rhizogenes_C. Next base: position 977,104 of record NZ_JUHG01000013.1, on the reverse strand, counting down.
CGACGTGCTGCCGCAGCTCTGCGAAGAAGAAAGGCCGGTTGGCCCGCATATATGGGAATGGACACGTTATTGCGTCGCGCCCAGCTATAGAGAACATGGCAGAGCCTTGAGTGCGGTCTCCAACACGCTCCTTTCGGGTTTTGTGGAGTGGGGGCTGGACAATGAAATCGGCACCGTGATCATCGAGATGCAGCCGTTGTGGATTCTTCGTCTTCTGCAGCTCCATTTCAAGGTCAGCGCCCTCGGATTGCCACAAATGATTTCGGGCGAAGACGTGGTGGCGGTTACCGCAGCGTTTGATCACCGCACACTGGCGAAGCTTCGATCTCTGAAGACGGACCTGCGCCGTCGCGCTGCTTAGACCAAATACAGTAACGTCCTTTGGCGACACGACCACATTCGCCTGTTCAATCTGTAACCTTCAACTCCCGTGAAATTGGTTGTCCAGCATGCCGCCGACTAGGCGCGTGTTGGACGGCCGATTATCGCTGCGGCGGCGAGTTGTGTTTTTGGCCTGCCGATCTCGATGTTTTCCAATTCTGCTCTATTTAGGCTTTATGTTAAATGCGTTATGTTGAATATTATTAGTTCCGATTTAAAACTACGCGAGACCCAGATGAATAGGAATACGTCGCCGTTTCCCAGCGGGCCGGTATCGGCGCAATCGCTTGAGGAAACCATGGCCTTGATAGTTGCCATGGAGGCAGCGCAAACCGAGGCGGATATCCTGAAGCAAGTTCTCGTTTATGTCGGGCGATTCGGTGCGACGAATGTCCTGGCTGGAACAATGCCAGCACTCGGGCAGATGAAGCGACAGCAAGTCGGCCACATTCTTCTCAACGCGTGGCCGAACGATTGGATGTCCCACTACTTCAGTAACGATTATCTACACCACGACCCCACGATATGGATGGTCAGGGAGCAGCATTCGCCGTTTCTTTGGCGAGAGATAGAGATGCAACGGCTGCAGAGCGGTGTGGCGCGCCTTGTCATGGGGGAAGCCAAGGAGTTTGGACTGCGGAACGGCTTTACCGTCGCTTTGCAAACATTGGAAGGCACTGCAATTGGCTTCTCAATCGGTGGCGAGCATATCGAGATAAGTGAGCAAGAGCGCGATCAGCTGAAACTGCTGGCGACCTTTGCCGTGGACCGAGCGCTCCAGCTCAAGGAGTTCGATCAGCTTCCGCTCCTGAAGGGCGTTACGCTGCGCGAACGACGGGCGCTACAGTTGGCAGCCGATGGTTTAAAAGATCATGAGATTGCCATTCGGATGGGTATTTCCCATCACGGTGCGGAGAAACATTTGCGTTCGGTTCGTAGCAAGCTTGAGGCAAAGAACACAACCAACGCGATAGCGATAGCCATGCGTCTCGGCCTCATGCGATAAGTATGGACGTTCTAGAGACGAGGGCTCCCCGTCGACCGCTCGGCGCAAACGAAGATTGATATTTGCAGGCTTTATTGATATTTGCAGGCTTTAAGGCAATGCGGAATCGCAAAAATGAAGTCGGATGAATCGTGATCAAAGGTTCGGAACCTTTCAAGGCGAGAAGGTATTTCAGGCCGCCAACAACCGTACAATCCGCTGACTGCCATCACTGGCGTGGGGAAGCTCCCGGCTTGTTCGATGGATGCGCGACGCGATAGCGGGTTTTAGCCTTCGAAGCCAAACCTATCGACATTGAATGTATCCTCTACAACCTCGGAAGCGTTGCTCCCGGCACCGGTTGCCTCTTGTTCTACAGGAAGCGCGGCACCGACCAGGCTGGGGAGCGTCATTTCGATCGTGGTGCCCGCGGGCTGCAAGGCCCATGCAACGAGAGCCTTGGTGGACATGGCGCCGACGCCGCCTGATACTTCTCGCGAGGCGGAAGCCGGCAGGGTGGCTATGGGCTGCATCCTTGCGATATCGCTATCGATGGAATCTCTGCGTTGATCCGCAAGGAGCAATTTGCCAACGGGGCTGCGGCCCACCACCAGGCTTGCCAGAGCCATGGGAACGGTTTTGGCGGAGGCGTCCGCACTGGCTATGATGCTGTTATCCGGTCGGAGCGTTGGCAGTGGCACCACATAGGATGCAAGGTCGGTGAAGCGCTGATTTTCATTGTCTTCGTTGACCTGTCTGCCGAGTTGAAGCTCCAGTCCGGTCTTGGCCCGGCTTCGAGGCGTGGGCAACAGGCTGGTGACTAGGCTCCCGCCAGTCGGCTCGCCAGGGGAGGATATCGACGCGGTTTTGATTTCGTCTTGGTCAGCCGCAATGTCGGCAATCTGGTTCGCCGTCGGGCGGAGACGCTTTTTTGATCCAGCGACTGCCACTTCGTAACCTGGTAGCGGCCTGCCGTCCGCCGGTAGATGCAGGGTCCGTCCGGTTGGAAAGAGCCGTGCCAGTTCCTGACGCGACATTCTCGGCCACGCCCGGACATTGCCGACGTCCAGATGTACAAACGGCGATCCGGATGTCGGATAAAAGCCAACGCCGCCCACCTGCATCTGCATCGCCACCGCCCGCAGCGTCGCAAGCTTTACGCCCGGTATGTAGAAGTCCATCGCCTTGCCGAGCGTATGTTGGCTGTGCTTTGCGACACCGGAACTCCGAGACCGGCCTCGCAACATGCTGTTGGTGGATGGCGAGCGGTAGGCCGAGACCACATGAATGGCTTCCTTTGCGTCACTGCGGCGATAGACTTCCCAGACCAGATCGAGCAACTCCGGATCGATCCTGGTAGGTTCGTTCTTTCGCCAATCGCGCAGGAAACGATTGATCTGCGCCAGGCCCTTCGGGTCGAATTTACCGCCGCGCTTGAAGACGATGGTCGCCTTTTCCCCCGTGTGTGTAAAGAAGAGCTTGAGTGCCCGGTCGTCCGCCGCCGCCTGTGCGGATCCTGCCAAGGCACTCAGTAGCAGCAATGCGATCAGCGCCACCCGGTGAACGGCGAATGATAAAGCCGTGGCTAAGGTTATCGCTGGGATGGAGAGGATCGCTTGGTGCACGGGTACGACTTTCGTCTTTGGTAAAAGACACTGGATATCGGGGACGCCGCATCTGTGACGTCGCTTCGCCTCCAATTATGGTCAACAGATCCCTAACAGACGGTTTATGAGGCAAGCACCAAAGTGTGGCTGTTCGATGCGAGTTGCGGAGAAGGCCGGGCAGGTCTTTGCGAATGTCGCCCGGGATTATGCGACATGGCTGAGCGACGGGCTCGGAAGCGACGAAGGTGGTTCGTGAAAACCGCAATCATCGCATCGGCTTAACCGAAGAGCCGCTATCGATCTGTTCCCGCGGCATGGGACGAAAGCCCTGTTGCACGAAGCGATTCACCATTACCCCTCAAATCAAACCATCTCACAACGTGCTCACGTCGTTTTGATACTTTGGCGACGGCTAATGGACACTCCGGCCATTTCCTTCGCGGCGCACCTTTCTTATTTCGCACTTGCACAAATATGAATGTGCTAATTTGCCGGGCTAGGGTGCACCCCCAGCCTTCTGTCCGGCCCCTGAGTAAAAAAGGACCAGACAATGAATGATTTGCTAAAAGGCATATCCAGCTTTCGCGGCGTGGTTTTCCCGAACCATTCAGCGCTTTATCGCAGGCTCGCGCAGGAGGGCCAGCAGCCGCAGGCTTTGATGATTTCCTGCGCGGATAGCAGGGTGATGCCGGAAACAATCACGCAGTCGGGACCTGGGGAGCTGTTTGTGTGCCGCAATGCCGGCAACATCGTTCCACCATTCTCCACGGCAAATGGCGGCGTTTCTTCTGCCATCGAATATGCCGTCCTCGCACTCGGAGTTCGCGACATCATCGTTTGCGGCGATTCCGACTGCGGCGCAATGAAAGGGCTTTGCTGCCCGGAATTGCTGAAGCCGATGCCGAATGTTGCTGCCTGGCTGAAACACAGCTATGCCGCCCACTCGATCGTTTGCGAGGCCTATCCGGCCGATTTGTCCGAACGTCAAAAGGTGCGGGCCGTGGCCATGGAGAATGTCGTTGTCCAGCTGGATCATCTTCGCACGCATCCTTCCGTCGCGGCTAAGCTTGCGACCAACGACGTGACGCTGCACGGCTGGTTCTTCGATATCGAAACCGGTGAGGTACAGGTTTACGACGGTGCAGCCGCAAGCTTTACCGAGATATATGAGGACCGGCCATTGCCGGTTGCGGTGACCGGCCGCGGTCACCCTCAGGTCATGCCGCGGGCTGCGGCAGCCCTTGCGGCGGAGTAGTGCCATGATCAATAGCTCTGCTCTCTCCCGCGACTTCGCTTCCTCGTTGGTCGTTTTCCTCGTCGCCATTCCCCTTTGCCTCGGTATTGCCGTCGCCTCCGGCGTGCCTGTGGCCATGGGCCTGATCTCCGGCATCGTTGGCGGTATCGTGGTCGGCTTGCTGGCCGGGTCGCCATTGCAGGTCTCAGGACCCGCCGCGGGCCTTGCGGTGGTCGTCTTCAGCTTTGTCGAGCAATATGGGATCGCCATGCTCGGTCCGGTGCTGGTTGTTGCCGGGCTTCTGCAAATCCTTGCCGGCTTTCTTCGGATCGGCTCCTGGTTCCGGGCGATCTCGCCGGCTGTCGTTCATGGCATGCTGGCCGGCATCGGCATCCTAATCATTCTCGGGCAAGTGCATGTATTGATGGGTGCCCAGCCCGCGGCTGGCGGCATCGAGAATGTTACCGCCATGGAGAGAACGATCGGGCGCCTCTGGGGGACCGGCTTGACGAAGGAGGCGGCCGCCTTGCTGGTCGGTCTGATTTCTCTACTCGCCATGATCGGCTGGGAAAAATTCCGGCCAAAATCGCTGATGCTGGTTCCCGGCGCGCTTGTGGGCGTTGCGGCGGGAACGGTGCTGACCGTCGCCATGCAATTGCCGATCGCCAGGGTCGAGGTTCCGGCCTCACTGATCGATAGCATTTCACTGCCGACGTTGGAGAGCTTCCGGTTAATGGCACAGCCGGGCATTATCGTCACGACCTTGGTGATTGCGGTCATCGCGAGTGCTGAGACCTTGTTGTCGGCCGCCGCTGTCGACCGCATGCATGACGGTGTCAGGACGCGCTTCAACAAGGAGCTTTTCGCGCAAGGCATCGGCAATGCGCTATGCGGTTTCCTCGGTGCATTGCCGATCACCGGCGTCATCGTGCGCTCTTCGGCCAATATCCAGGCCGGGGCGCGAACACGAGCCTCGGCGGTCCTGCACGGTGTCTGGATCCTCGGGCTCGTGGCGCTGCTGCCGCAATTGCTCGGCCTCGTGCCACTGACGGCGCTCGCGGCCGTGCTGCTCGTCACCGGATGGCGGCTGATCAGCCTTCATCACGTGCGCCATCTTTTCGATCATCACGGCTGGGTACCGGTCGGGATCTGGGCGGCGACCGTCGCCATGGTCGTGGTGCAGGATCTGCTTGTCGGCGTTGCGCTTGGCCTGGCGCTGTCGATCCTGGAAGTCTTCCCGCATCTACGACGCAAACTCGCCATTGACCGGTCAGAGGATGCGGACGTGGTTCATGTCGCTCTCGCCGGGGTGGCGACATGCAAGGATGTGCCGGTCCTTCTCAATATGCTGGAGACGCTTCCTGCGAGCCGCAAAGTGCGGATTGCCGGCGGGGACCTGCACTATCTCGACCACACCTGCGCGGAGACCCTACGCGAATGGTTGAAGCGGGAGAGGAAGATAGGCCGTATTGTCGAGATCCAGCATCCTCCCGCCGGCCGCCATCCTCGGCTGATACCGATCTTCGAACGTTTGTCGGCGGAGGTTGCGTGAGATAAATTCGAACCAGAGCGGACGCCCAAGGGCGTCCGTTACCGCGATGAGCAGTCCTCGGGCGCTTCGGAATTTCGATCGGTTCAATACCATCGAGGCGGAGGCAAGCGGCATCTGTGCAGTGAATGGTCTGTTCATGCCCAGCGAATGCACTCAAGACATGATCAAGCCGCCATCGACGTTGATCGTCTGGCCGGTAATATAGGCTGCATCATCGCTGGCGAGGAAGGTCACAAGGCCAGCGACATCCTCCCCGGAACCCGCCCGTTTCATCGGGATGCCGTCAACCCATTCCTTCATGAGTTCGCCAGGGCCGTAGTCGCCGAGCAACTTGCCCCAGGCCTGATCGTTGTAAGCCCACATATCGGTCTCGATGATCCCCGGGCAGAAAGCGTTGACGGTGATGTTCTCAACCGCGACTTCCTTGGCCAGGCTTTGGGTGATCCCGACGACGCCCATCTTCGAGGCTGCATAATGGGGCGTGTAGATGAAGCCGTCTCGCGCCTGGCCCGATGCGGTGTTGATGATGCGGCCACCACGGCGATGCTTGCGCATGCGCGCGATCGCCTCCTGGGCACACAGGAACACGCCCTTTGTGTTGACAGCCATAACCTTGTCCCAGTCCGCTTCGGACAGGTTCTCGACGCGCGATATGGTGATGACGCCGGCATTCTGGATGGAGACATCGACGGAGCCGAATTCGCGTTCGGCGGCGTCGAACAGGGCAACGACGCTGCTCTTGTCCGTGACGTCGCCGACGAACGACGCGGCACGGCCGCCATGGCTCCTGATGTCATCGGCCACCGCGTGGACATTTTCCTCGTTCGCCGAGACAAGCACATTCGCGCCTTCCCGCGCGAACCGCTTTGCGATGGCAGCGCCGATCCCCCGGCTCGCACCGGTGACGACGACAGTCTTATTTTCGAAGCGTTGCATGGAACTCCTCCCTTTCATTGCGCGTGATCACCAGGCGCAGAATCCACCGTCGACCAGGAGATCGACGCCGGTTACGAAGCTTGCGGCATCCGAGAGCAGAAACACGGCGGGACCGACCATCTCATCGACGGCTGCCATGCGCTGCATCGGAGTCTGCTCTTCGAAAAGCTTGGTCTGGTGAACCATCTCCGGCCGGGTGTTCATCGGTGTCGCCGTGTAGCCGGGCGAAATCGTGTTGACGCGGATGCCGCGCCCGACCCACTCCATCGCCATGGACTTCGACATATGGATCACGCCCGCCTTGGAGGCGTTGTAGTGGCATTGGTTAAGTCCACGATTGACGATGACGCCGGACATGGAGGCGATGTTGACGATGGAACCCTTGCCATGCTTGAGCATGGAGCGGGCTTCCGCCTGGCAGGAGAGGAACACACCCTTGAGATTGATGTCCATCAGGGTCTGGTACTGATCTTCTTCCATGTCTTCGGCGGGATTGGCGTTCGCGATGCCGGCCGCATTCACCGCCAGCGACAGATGGCCAAGTTCGGCTTCCGTCCGCGCGACTGCTTCTGCCAGCGATGCCTTGTTCGTCACATCGGCCGCGATCTGGATCGAGCGGCGGCCGGCCTGACGTATAAACCCCGCTGTCGTGGACAGGCCGTCGTCATCCCTGCGATCAAGGAGCGCAATATCCGCGCCGCATTGCGCAAGACCGATCGCGATGCGTTGCCCGATGCCGCTGCCGGCACCGGTGACAAAGGCGATCTGCCCGGCAAGATCGAAAAGCTTCGGCGCATTCAGAGTGATGTCAGGCATCGCTCTTCCTTTCTTCATTCGTTCTAGATTGTAGCCAATTCCATGATGGAGACGTCGTTCGCCTGGTCGCGATCCAGAATGCCGGCTTGCTTGCCTTGCGCAAGAACGAGAATCCGGTTCGAAACGCCAAGCACTTCCTCAAGATCGGAGCTGACGACGATGACGGCGACGCCGCGTTTTGCCAGCCCGACGATAATGTCGTAAATGCCGGCGCGTGCTCCAACGTCGATACCGCGCGTCGGCTCGTCGAGAACGACGACCTTTGGGTCGCGCATTAGCCATTTGGCGATCACGATTTTCTGCTGGTTTCCGCCGGAAAGGTCGGAGGCGAGTTGATCGCCGCGCCCCTTGATCCCGAAGGTCGAGATGGCTTTCCTCGCAAAGTCGCGCTTCATCGACGGCGTGATCCACCGGCGGCCGAACCGGTCCAGATTGGCGTAGACGAGGTTTTCGCCGATGCGATGGCTGACGACGAGGCCCTGGAGCTTCCGATCCTCCGGCACCATCACGATGCCCCTTGCGATCGCATCGGCGGGACTGCGCAGCGCCAGCTGCTCTCCATTGAGGTGAACCACGCCCGCTTTCAGCGGGTCGGCACCTGAAATCGCGCGCACCAGCTCGGTTCGCCCGGCGCCGACGAGCCCTGCTATTCCGAAAATCTCGCCGGCCCGGACCTCGAAGCTCACATCCTTGAAAGAGCCGTCCACGGCCGTCAGGCCCTCGACCTTGAGGACCGACCGGTCCTGCGGAGCCGGCAAGGCGGGAAACAGCCTGTCGAGCGAGCGCCCGACCATGCTTTCGACGATGGTGCGAACCGGTGTTGCGCTATCGGCGAATTCCTGCACCCGCTCGCCGTCGCGCAGCACGACGATGCGATCCGTGATGCGTTTGATTTCGTCCATTCGGTGCGAGATGTAGATAATCCCGACCCCTTCGGAGCGCAGCTTGCGGACCTGTTGAAACAGAGCCTCGGTTTCCGCACCGCCGAGTGCTGCCGTCGGTTCATCGAGGATCAGCAGCTTTGCGTCCAGCGCCAGGGCCTTTGCAATTTCGATCAGCTGCTGATTTGCCGTCGAAAGGCCCGCGACTTTCCTCGTGGCGGGAATGTGCAGGTTCAAGCGCGACAGTTGTTCCTGCGCGCGCTTGACCATCTGCGCACGATCCACGATCCCGTTCTTCATCGGCCAACGGCCGATGAAGACATTCTCGGCAATCGTCAGTTCCGGCAGAAGCTGAAGCTCCTGATGGATCAGCACGACGCCCTTGTCGATCGCGTCCCGGGGGGAGGCAGGGGCGTAAGGCTGCCCCTGCCATGTCATCGTTCCTTCAGAAGGAGTACGTGATCCGGCAATAATGCCCGACAAGGTCGACTTGCCGGCGCCGTTTTCACCGAGGAGGGCGACAACCTCTCCGGGGTAAACGTCGAGGCTGACGTTCTTGAGGACCTCAAGCGGGCCATAGCGCTTCGAGATGCCCCGAAGAGAGAGAACCGGTTCCGTCATATCACCACTCCCGAGCCTGAATTTATGGATGGTTGGCGATAAAGCCTTCGACGTTGTCCTTGGTGGTGAGCGTCGCATCCATCAGCTGAACCGGCGGCACCTTCTCGCCGCCAACGATCTTGACGGCCATGTCGACGGCCGCGCGACCCATCTTCTGCGTCTGCTGTGTCGCGGTGACGTCGAAAACACCGTTCTTGAGGGCCTCAAGAGCAGCGGTATCACCGTCAAAGCCGCCGACGACGATCTTTTGCGACGGGTTGCCGACCTTGATGGCCTGCGCCGCGCCCAATGCCAGACCGTCTGCCTGGGCAAACACGATGGAAACGTCAGGATGTGCCTGGAGCATGTTCTGCATGATCTGGAAGCCCTCATCCTGGCTCCACATGTTGGACCACTGCTCTGCGACGATCTTCACACCCGGGTTTGCCTTGACGGCTTCCATGCAGCCCTTGGTGCGATCGACTTCCGGGGTCGTGCCCTTCTGGCCGTGAATGATCACCATGTTGCCTTTGCCGCCGGCCTTTTCGATGATGTGCTTGCACACGGCATTGGCCGAGGCGACGGAGTCGGTCGCAAGGAAAGTATCGCCCGGAGCGCCATCGGCATTGCGGTCCACATTGATGACCGGAACGTCCGCCTGGTGCGCGAGTTTCACGGGAATGGTCGCCGCCGCCGCACCCGCCGGGATGTAGATCAGCGCATCGATGTTCTGGGTGAGAAGATCCTGGATCTGGTTCACCTGCGTCGGGCCATCGCCCTTCGCATCGACCGTCACGACCGTGATGCCGCGGGTCTTGGCTTCGGCTTCAACGGCCTGCTTGATCTGATTGAAGAAATTTGCCTGAAGGTTGGCGACCGCGAGGCCAAGCTTCTTGACCTCCTTGGCCTGCACCGATCCGAATGAAAGGGCGAGGGCGGCGGCAGTCGTCAGTAGAATGCGAGACAGTTTCATGAGTTCCTCCGTAAGTTTGACCTTGCCTTCGGGTGTTTCCTCCGCCCTGGGGCCTTTTGATCCGCTCCAATTGTTAGGAGAGGAATTCTGGAATGCGCGGCCGAGCGGACCGCTCAAAATCATCCCTTCTTGCGGCGGAGCGTCTCAGCGCCGACGGCGAGCACGATGACCACACCGATAATGACCTGCTGCAGGAAAGGGGAGACATTCAGCAAATTGAGACCGTTGCGCAGCACGCCGATGATGAGCACGCCGATCAGGGTGCCGCCGATACCGCCGGCCCCACCCGAAAGTGAGGTGCCGCCGATGACGACCGCCGCGATGGTGTCGAGTTCATAGCCGAAGCCGCTCGAGGGCTGGACGGCATCGAGGCGAGCGGCAAGGACAATCCCCGCCAGGCCGGCAAGTATTGCGCAAACGACGTAAACGCCGATCGTCACGAGCGCCACATTGATGCCGGCGAGGCGGGCAACCTCCGGGCTTCCGCCGACGGCGTAGAGCATGCGGCCTTCCGAACGGTATTGCAGGAAAAGCCAGGCGACGAGGACGATGGCGAGCATCACGAAGACGGTGGCCGTCAGCACGCCGAAATGCCGGTCGATCGCCAGCATCGTGAACCAATCCGGGAAGCCGACGATCTGCTGCCCATCGGTGATCATATTGGCAACGCCGCGCGCGACCGACATCATCGCAAGCGTTGCGATGAAGGCTGGAACCCGGAAACTCGTCACCATCACGCCGACAATCAGGCCGCTAAATGCTGAGGCAAGGAGTGCCAGGGGAACGGCGACCGCCATCGGCAGCCCCGCGACGTTTGCAACCCATCCCATGATCATCATTGACAAGGCGAGCACCGATCCAACCGACAGATCGATGCCGCCGATGAGAATGACGAAGGTCATTCCGACGGACATGATGCCGAGAACGGTAATCTGGTCGAGAATGTTCAATGCGTTCCGCGTCGAAAGAAACGTATCGGTCGCAACGCTTAGAAATGCGCAGAGTAGCAGCAGTCCAATCAGGGGACCTGTCGCTCCGCCGAGCCATGCGAGCGAATTCCTGGACTGTTGAGCCGGCTCTTGAACACCGAGTGCGGACATTGTTCCTCCCACCCATTCGCTGAATGCGAGATTTAATTCTCGCAATAGAATAATTATTCACAAGTGTTGAAAAATGCACTACCGCCTCTTTCTGGTCGTGTCAATAGGCCTGTAGGCGCAAGTGCTCGAGGTCGCGCAAAGCTATATTCAGAAATTGGCTTGACTAGAGCGCAGTTTATGCAAAAATATGTGATAGTGAATATTTATGCATAGAGGAAGCGTCATGCAATGGAAGGAACTTGAGCGCACCGCGCGTCAGATACGTCTGCGCGATCTGGAAGCGGTATATGCGGCGGGCGCGGGCCATATTGGCGGGGAGATGTCGGCGATCGATATCCTGACCGCGCTCTATTTCCATGTGTTGAAGATCTATCCGGACAACGCGAAGCATCCTGAGCGGGACCGGTTCGTTCTCTCGAAGGGACACACCGCATGCGCCCTCTACATTACCCTGGCGAAGCGCGGTTTCTTCCCCGAGGATGAGATTTCGACCTTCCTGCAGCCGCACTCGCGTCTTAACGGGCACCCGAACTGCAACAAGGTTCCCGGTGTCGAAACCAATACCGGTCCGCTCGGACATGGTCTTCCGGTTGCCATCGGTATCGCAAAGGCCGGCAAGCTTACCGCCGCGGCCTACCATACCTATGTGATGACCGGTGATGGTGAGATGCAGGAAGGATCGAACTGGGAAGCGATCATGGCTGCGGCCCAGTTCGGGCTGGATAACCTGACGCTGATCATCGACCACAATCGGTTCCAGCAAGGTGCTGCCCTTGCCGATACCAACGATGTCGCGCCATTGAGGCCGAAGCTCGAAGCATTCGGCTGGGAGGTCACCGAGATCAACGGCAATGAAATGGCGGAGATCGTTCCGGCGCTTCAGCATCGGGGTGCTCGCCCGCATTGCATCGTGGCCCATACCAACAAGGGCCACGGCATCTCGTTCATGCAGGACCGGGTCGACTGGCACCACAAGGTGCCGAATAAGGAACAGTACGAACTCGCAGTCGCAGAACTGTCGGAGGCACTTTAATGAACGCGCCCATCTCAACTACCGCTTTGCACGACTGCCGCGATGCGTTTGCCGCGACCCTGGAGAGGATGGCATCGGCCGATCAGACGATCGTCGCCGTCTGCAATGACTCGGTCGGCTCCTCGAAGCTCGGCGGCTTCAAATCGAAGTTTCCGGACCGCTTGATCAACGTCGGTATCGCCGAGCAAAACATGGTGGGCGTTGCCGCGGGACTTGCCAATGGCGGGCGCATCCCCTTTGTCTGCGCCGCATCCTGCTTCCTGACCGGTCGCGCGCTGGAACAGATCAAGGCCGACATTTCCTACTCGAATGCCAACGTCAAGCTGATCGGCATTTCATCGGGCATGGCTTACGGTGAGCTCGGCCCCACGCATCATTCCATCGAAGACTTTGCATGGACGCGCGTTTTGCCGAACTTGCCGGTCATTGCGCCGTGCGATCGCATCGAGACTGCGGCGGCGATCGAATGGGCCGCGCGTTATGCAGGTCCTTGCTTCCTTCGCCTGTCGCGTGTCGGCGTGCCGGATCTTCTTCCCGAGGGTCATAAGTTCGTGCCCGGCCGGGCAAATCTTCTTCGCAACGGTGAGGACGTGACGCTGATCGCCAATGGAACGCTGACGCATCGCATGCTGAAAGCGGCGGATATACTGGCAAGGCAGGGTGTCGACGCACGCGTGCTCAATATGGCAACGGTGCGCCCCATCGATGAAGATGCGATTATCGCAGCCGCAAGGGAAACCGGTGCGATCGTGACCGCTGAAGAGCACTCGATCTACGGCGGCCTTGGCTCCGCCGTCGCCGAGGTCGTGGTCGACAATGCGCCGGTGCCGATGAAGCGTCTGGGCGTTCCAGGCATCTATGCGCCAACCGGCTCCGCCGAATTTCTGCTGGATGAGTTTGGTATGGCTCCGAGTGCCATTGCTGAGGCGACGCTTGCCCTGTTGAAGCGGAAGTGAGCAACCGCGCTTAGCGGCTTTCGACGTGGCGTTCATGCGCCGATATTGATGCGGAGAAGACTTTCATGCGCGCCATTCTGGCAATCGATCAGGGCACCACCAACTCCAAAGCCATTTTGGTCTCGGAGACAGGCGAGCTGATCTCGCGTGGCGCGGCTCCGGTCGGCATCAGCTATCCTCAATCTGGTTGGGTCGAGCAGGATCCCAACCGGATCTGGCAGTCCGTTTGCGAAGCCGTGCGCCTCTGCATCGAAGCGGCGCCGCAGGTGACGATCGAAGCCGTGGCGGTTTCCAATCAGCGGGAATCCGTGACGATCTGGGATGGTGAAACCGGAGAGGCTCTCGGCCCCGTCGTCAGCTGGCAGTGCCGCCGGACGGCGCCGGATTGTGCCCGGTTGATCGAGCACGGTCATTCGCATCGGGTCGAGCAGATCACCGGTCTTCCCATCGACCCGATGTTTCCCGGATCGAAAGTGCGGTGGCTTCTCGATCGCGCCCCGATAGGGCGTTCGATCCGGATCGGCACGGTGGACAGCTGGCTGATCCATCGCCTGTCCGGGGGCAGGCGGCATGTGTGCGACGCCTCCAACGCCGCGCGAAGCCAGCTCTTCGATCTCAAGTCGCAGCAATGGAGCGACGAGCTTTGTGCCTTGTTCGGCGTCGCCAAACAGGTATTGCCGGAGGTGCTGGATAGCTCCGGGGACTTCGGAACGACCGCGAATGTGCCTGGCGTGCGCGATGGTACGCCGATCGGTGCGGCAATCGGCGATAGCCACGCAGCCCTTTTCGGACATGGGGCCTATAAAGCCGGCGATGGAAAGGTGACGTTCGGAACAGGGTCGTCCGTCATGACCACACTGCCGCACTTCATCGCTCCGAGCAATGGCGTCACCACCACGGTCGCCTGGCGCATTGCCGGCAATCCGACCTTTGCCTTCGAGGGCAACATCCTCGTCTCGGCTGCCAGCCTGCCATGGATGACGGATGTGCTTGGACTACCGGACGTTGCCGCACTGATCGAGCTGGCATCGACCGCAGAATCTGGCGGCCCCGGTTTCGTGCCGGCCTTTGTCGGCCTTGGCGCACCGCATTGGAATTCCGACGCGCGTGCCCTGTTTTCTCAGATCGGCTTCAACACGACCAGGGCGCAAATGGCGAGAGCCGTGACGGATTCGATCGCGTTTCAGGTTCATGATGTCTTTGCGGCGATGCAAAGCCAAAATGGCGGGACGATCGGTGCGCTCTATGTCGATGGCGGCCCCAGCAAGAATACGTTTTTGATGCAATGCGTTGCTGACCTCCTGCAGCATTCGGTCATTCAATGCGAAAGCCCGGAGGCGTCGGCTCTGGGTGCGGCTTATCTTGCCGGCCTGTCGCTCGGTATGTGGCCGGATCTAAAGGCTATCGCGCGCCTGCCACGCAGCAATACGGTCATAGGACCGCAAGCGAATGTTTCGCCGGAGAAACTTAATACGTGGAGCGATGCCATTGCCCGCTCGACGTTGGCCCCGCCGCCCGCTAATGGTGAATAAAAATTCACGGCTGGGGAAAGTATGGGACGTATCAACGAACTTCGCCTGATTTCCCGCGTAGCGCAGATGTACCATATCGAGCATAAGCGTCAGGCGGACATTGCTCAGCATCTGCGACTGTCGCAGGCAACCGTTTCGCGCATGCTCAAGCGCGCGGAAGCCGAAGACATCGTTCGAACCACAGTCATCCCGCCTGCCGGCACATATGCCGACATGGAAGGCGCCCTTCGCGAACGCTTCAATCTTCCCGAAGCTATCGTCGTGGAATGTTCAGAGGATCGCGACGGCGCGATCATGGAGCGGATCGGTGAAGCTGCGGCGCACCTGCTGGAGGTGACGCTGGCGCAGGGCGAAATCATCGGCGTCTCGAGCTGGAGCCAGACCATCTTCAAGATGGTGGAAAACATTCATCCCCAGAAGAGCGCGCAGGCAAAATACATCGTGCAAACACTTGGCGGGATGGGCGATCCGTCGGTACAAACCCATGCGACGCAGCTGACAACAAGATTGGCCCGGCTGACGGGTGGAGAGCCGAAGCTGCTGACCGTACAGGGCGTCACAAGCTCACGGGAGGCAAAGCTTCTGATGATGGCCGATCCGTTTGTTCGCGAGACCATCGATCTTTTCGGCTCGATCAGTCTCGCCATCGTCGGGATCGGCGCCGTCGAGCCATCCGAGCTGCTGGCGCGCTCCGGTAACATCTTTTCGTCGCGCGAGCTGGCTGATTTGGCGGAGGCCGGTGCGGTCGGCGATATCTCGCTCCGGTTCTTCGACCTGAAGGGCAATGCGGTCAGGACGCCGCTTGACGAACGCGTCATTGGAATTTCGCTGGAAGAGCTTACAAAGGTCGAGCGTGTCGTCGCGCTCGCCGGCGGGGAAAAGAAGACTGCCGCAATCGCGGGCGCGCTGCGCGTCGGTGTCATCGATACGCTGGTGACAGACAAGTTTACGGCCCAGCGTCTCATCGATCTGGAGGCGCTTTAGGGCCTGTTGAGATTCATCGGCAAGATCGGCGCCTTGTTGCCGATCGACATCAAGACCGTCCTGCTGCTGCTCGGATCTGCGTCGGTGTCCGTCCATACATTCGCTTGCAGCATCGCGAAAAATGCGAAGCACTTTCGAAGCCGACGTCCAGCGCGACCTCGATCACCGAGCTTTTGGTTTGTGTCAAAAGGGTCTTGGCACGCTCGAGCCGGACGAGATTATAAGCTTTGGCGGGGGATATGCCCGCCTTCTCCAGGAAAATCCGTTCAAGCTGACGACGGGACAGCCCAACCAATGCAGCGAGCTTCTCGATCGAGAGTTCCCCATCGAGATGTTGCTCCATGGTGATCAGCGCCGCCTTCACGCGGGTGTCCTCGAAATTCTCATAGAGGGGACGTCGGGGCTGGATATCCGTCGGAGATCGCGCTTTCTCGATCTGTAGTACTTCCAGGGCATTTCGCTCCGCATCCCTACTGATGTAGCGCCGGACGAGTGATGCGGCCATGTCGGCGGCGCTGCTGCCGCCAGCGCATGAGCCGCGCGTCCTGTCCAGATTGAAGATTCGATCCGAGCGGACATCGTGATCGGGAAAACGCTCGCGAAAAGCCTGATAATGCAGCCAGCTCACACATGTCTGGTGCCGTTTCATCAATCCGGCTTCCGCAAGGATGAAGGAACCCGTGCAGAGCCCGATGAGCGGCACGCCCTTGGCGTCGGCCAATCGCAGGAATTCGATTGTCTCACGGTCAACCGGGTTCTCCAGGTTCAGCAATCCTCCGACAACGACGATATAGTGAAACTGACTGGGATCGATGAAGTCGGAGGTCGGCGCGACCTGAACACCGCAGCTTGAGGTGATGAGATGCCGGGTACTGCCGAGGACATGCCAGTCGGCGAGGACTCGACCGGAACGATCCAGCTCATCGCTTGCCAGCCTCAGGGTATCGACGAACAGCGCAAAGGCGGAAAGGGTGAAGGACCTCGCGAGCACGAAACCGATCCTCAGCCGCTTCTTTTGCCCGGCAATGCTGGAAGACTGCGCGTGATCTCTCGTCTTCATTTCAGAACCTCGTATTTCATACTTTCGAAAGCACCATTGCTTTCAGGCATGCAGCCTTAACCATCCCGGCGGGACATGCTCCGTCCGTCTCCCCTGTCATTTACCGAATTTGGAAGCCGTGGGCGAGTGGGTCGCGTTCGTCGACGAATATCGTATTGTGACCGATGACCCTGGCCCAGCCGCCTATGCTTGGCAAAATGCCGGGCATATCGCCCACAAAGGCTGCACTTTCGATGCGCCCTTCGAACACCGTTCCGATCAGGCTTTCATTGCGAAATGAATCGCCAATTCCAAGACGGCCACGACCGTAAAGCTGCGCCATGCGCGCGGAGGTTCCTGTCCCTCCCGGAGATCGGTCAATCGCCTTGTCTCCGTAGAAGACGGCACCGCGGCCATCTGAGTTTTTGCTGCCTCCAGCGTCACACCAGATCGCGTGGTGCACGCCTCGGATCCGCTCATCATCCGGATGAACCGGATCGCAGACCAGGGAGAGCGCGTCACGAAGTCTCTGGCTGAGCAAGACGATATCGCTGGCACTCATACCATCCAGCCCGCGCCAGTTTTCCTGGGGCTCAACGACCGCGTAAAAGTTCCCGCCATAGGCAATATCGACCGCCAGCGAACCCAGGCCGGGGACATCAACAACGACGTCCTTGCTATGGAGATAGCTCGCGACATTGAAGAGCCGGACTGCCTCCACGAAACCGTCTTTCATTTGATAGTCGACGTCGACCTTCCCGGCCGGCGTCTCTATCGACAATCTGCCCGGAATTTTTGGAGTGATCAGACCTTCCTCTATCGCCACGGTCGCAAGGCCTATCGTGCCCGCACCGCACATAGGAAGGCAGCCGCTGACCTCAATGAACAAGGCGGCAAAGTCGCAGTCTTCCCGAACGGAAGGGTAGATGATCGCGCCCGACATGATGTCATGCCCTCGCGGCTCGAACATCAGCGCCTTGCGGATCCAATCATGGTCCCGGACGAAGATCTCACGGCGCTCCGCCATGGAGACGTGAGGCAGCAACGGTCCGCCACCGGCGACAACGCGAACCGGATTCCCGCAGGTGTGTGAATCGATGCAAAAGAAACTGCGGCGCATGTGTAAACTCCGGAAATGCTAGAATGTGGGTGCCGTGCGCTTTCGCTGAAGCGCACCACGCGAAAGCCGATCGAGCAGAAGAGCGACCGCGACGATGCAGAGCCCGGCACGAAGCCCGAGGCCCATTTCCATGCGGGTCAGACCTCTCGTCACTTCCGCGCCAAGGCCGCCCGCTCCAACGAGCCCTGCCAGGACCACCATGGCCAGGGAAAGCAGGATGCATTGGTTGAGACCAACCACTAGCGTCGGCTTGGCGGCAGGGATTTCGATCTTGAGAAGGATCGAGGTTGGCGACGCGCCGATTGCCTGGCCGAGCTCCTTCAGATCGTTCGGTACCTGACGGAAGGCGAGCGTCGTCAGCCGCAGCATCGGTGGGACACCGTAGACGATCGTTGCGATGATCGCGGGTACCCGTCCGAGGCTGAAGATCATGACGGCCGGTATCAGATAGACCCAAGGCGGCACGGTCTGCATGATGTCGAGAACGGGTCGGATGATCGCCTCGATGCTCCTGCTTCTTGATGCAAGGATCCCGAGCGGGAACGCGATCACAACGGAGATGAAGACGGCAACGGTAACGAGCGAAATCGTCTGCATCGACGGCACCCAAAGTCCCGCAATCAAACAGAAACCAAGTCCGAATAAAGCCAGAAGGGCAACCCGCCATCCCACGATCGTAAAGGCGAATACGACGACCAGCACGATCAAGGCATAAGGCGGTAGAGTGAGAAGTGCGGTCTCAATTGCGTTGAGAACGACTTCAATCACGGTGCTGATCGTCGCGAACAGCGGGTGGAAGTTGGTGTTGAGCCAATCAACCGCTGGCGCAAGCAATACCCCCGGCGAATAGTCCAGAATTGAAGGATTCATGTCCGTCCTCCATAGCTGATGCGCGCAGCGCCCTGTGCCAGTCGATCGAGAACCATCGTCAGGACAACGATCGCAACCGCGGCATTGATGGATTTGGCAATATCGAGGGTTCGTATTGCGCCGTAAATTGTTTCACCAAGCCCGCCAGAGCCAACGATCCCGGCTATCACCACCATCCCAAACGCCATCATCAGGCTCTGGTTGACCCCCGCCATGATGCTCGGCATCGCAAATGGAAGCCTGATCTTGAAAAACATCTGTGGGCCGGTCATGCCGCTGGCGTGACCGAGCTCCACGAACTCCAGCGGTGTCATCCGAATACCGAGAGAGGTCAGCCGAAATGCCGGCGGCATGGCGACAATGACGGTGGCGACCAACGCGGTTGCAGGCCCGTATCCGAGAAGAGCAATTGCCGGCAGGAGATAGATGTAGGGAGGCATGGTCTGGATAAGATCGAGCACCGGCTCGAGTATCCGGTCAAGCACCGGTACGAACCCCGCGATAACACCGGCCGGAACAGCAACAAGCAGGGCCAGGAATGTGGCGGTAATGACGAGGGCGAGCGTACTCATGGTCTCGGGCCACAGGCCGATCGCCGCGCAGAACACCAAGGCCAGGGTGGCGAATATGCCGAACCATACGTTGACCAACCGCCAACCCAAGGCGGCAATGACGATTGCAACGACGTAGAAAGGCGCAAAGCCCAGTACCCAGAGAACGCCGTCATATAATCCTTCAAGGGCAGTTCGAAAGAAGTCGAAAACAAACCCGCCATTGTCACTGACCCATTCGAGTGCAGCGTCTGTCGTGGTGTCGAAAGCATCTACAAAACTTGAACTGTCCATCCCGGAATGCTCCAACTAGAGATAGGAATTATGCCGCGGCAAGTTCGTCGGGTTGCGTACCTTTGACGCCGCGCAGGAGACTTCTGGTGGTGACGACACCGATTACGGCACCGCTATCGACCACAGCGATGCCATCGCGATCGGATTGCATGGTGAGGCCAATCAGCTCGTCGATGTCTGCTTCCGGCGTGGTGGTCGTCAGTGTATGGATATCGGAATTCGGATACGCCCGCTGATACTCGGCAACGGAACTCATGACCGAGTGGGCCTTTACAAGGTGGAGACGAGATATGCCGGCGACGAATTCCGCCACGTAATCATCCGCAGGGTTGAGAACGATCTCCTCGGCCGTACCGACCTGGATGATGATGCCATCCTTCATGATGGCGATCCGGTCCCCGATTCGGATCGCTTCGTCCAGATCGTGGGTGATGAAGACGGCCGACTTTCCCAACTCCTTGGTAAGCTGTCGAAACTCATCCTGAAGCTGGCGTCGGATCAACGGATCTAGCGCGCTGAAGGGTTCATCCATCAGGATGATTTCCGGATTTGCGGCAATTGCACGAGCCAGGCCCACGCGTTGCTGCATGCCGCCCGACAGCTCTGCCGGGTAACGAGACAGCCAGTCGGCAAGCCCCACTTTCTCAAGTGCCTCGGTCGCAATCTTGTTTCGCTCCGATTTTCCGATCCCCTGAACCTCCAGCCCAAAGGCGGCGTTCTCGAGAACCGTCCGGTGCGGCAAGAGTGCTACGCTTTGAAACACCATTCCGATGTGACGAGCTCTCGTCTGGCGGAGGTCTGCGGCACTCAATGTTGCAAGGTCATGTCCCTTGACGATCACCTTGCCAAGGCTCGGCACGATCAACCTGTTGAGGAGCCGGATGAGCGTGGATTTTCCGCTGCCGGACAATCCCATGATGCAGAAGATCTCGCCGCGCCGGACCTGAATGCTCGCGTTGGAGACGCCCACCACGCAGTTGTAGTCCTGAAGGATCTGCTTCTTGGTCAGCCCTTTTTCCACCACGGCTTTTACGGCGGCGCCGGCCTTGTCGCCGAAGATCTTCCAGATCGACTGGCAGTCGATCAAAACTTCGCTGTCGCCAATATCCGATTTTTTCATCTCGATCCCCTGGAACCAGTTCAAAGCTGGCTTCTCTTGTCGACTGATGTTGGGATTGACCGTCCGGAGACAGGCCGAACGGTCAATCCGTCGGTTAGTTCTTCTTGATATTTTCCCAACGCTTCAGGAGATCGGCGTGGCTGTCCGTCCAATCCTTGACGGCCTGGTCCATGGTCTTGCCGTCCTTGACTTCACCGTTGATCGCGGTGATGTCGGCGAGCGGGACGTAGACACTGGCCATCACTTCGCGCGCATGCGAGTTCTCTGAAGAGAAACCCTTGTGACCTATCCAGTAGTAGCTCTGCGGCGGCGGGAAGACGCCCTTCGGGTCCTTGAGGTACTTAACCTCGTACTTCTGAACCATCCATGACGGCTCCCAGATCGTGACAGCGATCCATTCCTTACGGTCATAGGCCGACTTCAGCGCCGCCGACATGGCGGCTGTGCTACCCTCGACAAGCTGGAGCTTGATATTGTAGTCCTTGACTGCGTTCGAGGCGTCGCGCATCAGCCCGGAGCCCGGCTCGATGCCGATGATCTTGCCGCCGAACTTGTCGGCGTTTTCATTAAGCTGTTCGAGCGAGTCGATGGGCACGTATTTTGGAACGGCGATGCCCTGATAGAGACCGTGCGAGACCGGCGAAATCTTCTCGAGGCGGTTCTTGTTCTTGTCCCAATAGTCCTGGGCCACATAATCGGTCTGCGAGGCCAGAACCTGAATATCGCCCTTGCCGAGCGCAGCATAGGCAATGCCCCATTCGGAGAATTCCGTCACCTTGACGGTGTAACCGGCGTCCTCGAGAACCTTCTTGGTAATCCCGGTGATGGGCGTCAGGTCTTCCCACGACAGCGTCCCCATCGTGATCGTCTTCTCTTCAGCGTGAGCCGGCAGCATGGTCATTCCGACCATCGCAGCGGCGCATAATGCTTTCCACAATGTCTTCACAGTTTTTTCTCCTAGTTTTTGTTCCCATTTTTATCGAAGACCCGCGGCGGGCCCGGTCTTCGCCATTGCGCGGCGAAAGGGTCATCCTTCGCGGCCAGCACGCAATTCCTGCAATCGGATCACCGAGTTGATACCGAGCCATGCGAACGGCTCCGGTGGGAGCCTCGCAGGCTGCGGGTGATCCATGTATTGTTCGAGATGCCGGGACGTGGTCCCGGTCGCCAGTTCGGCCGCCATCATGCCAGCCAGGGTGCTCTTCACCGTTCCGAGCCCGTTTTCACAGCAGGCGGAGTAAAGCCCTTCCTCGATTTCGCCGAAGGCGGGTACGTGGTTCCGGCTAAGGCAGAGCCGTCCGGCCCAGCTGTGTGTGAACGGTATGCCCTTCAGACCCGGAAACCGCGCATCCAGCGAGCTTCTGTGTTCTTCGGCCATCCTGGCCACGCGCCGGTCCGTCACGCTGACCGTGGTCTCGTAGGTGTATTTGGTCCGGATCGCGATGCGTGACTGTCCATCGGAGGTAATCTTGCGAACCGTCGCGCCCATCGCGTCAGCGGGAAGCAGCGCCCATCTGTCATGCCCCGAGACCCCGCGGCCGAACTCCTCCGCCGGGAACGGCGCGGTCATCGAGGCGTAGGCGAAGATGTGCATCAGGCGACCGCGGAAATGGCCAAAATCCTCTACATGGCTGTTAACACCCAATATCACCTTGGGCGCGGTGACCGTTCCGCGCGAAGACGCGGCCGTCCAGGTCCCGTTCTCGCGCCTCAACGAGGTGACAGGCGAACGCTCGAAGATCTCCACCTTGCTCAAAAGCCCGGCGGCAAACTGGCGGATATAGTCCGCTGGCTGGATCAGGACCGCGCCCGGCGTATAAAGCCCACCGAGATAGTAATCCGATCCGGTGATCTCGCGCATCTCAGTCGCGTCGAGGAAGGCGTGCTTCTCACTTGCGCCCTTCAGGGACTGGCCGAAGCTCAGGTTCAGCTTCATGCCCCGCGCTGTCGCCGCGGCGTTGATCTTGCCCGAGGGATCGAAAGTCTCGCACGACATTCCGTATTCATCCGCCGCCTGCGTGGCGAAGGCGATCGCAGCGCGGTTCTGGGCCATCTCCAGTCGGGTGGCATCCACGCCGCCGCTCGAATATTCGCTGGAGGAGAGATTGTGCGGAACATCAATCATGAAGCCGGAATTTCGGCCGGCAGTGCCCTTGCCCGCTTCGCTGGCCTCCAGAATGACGATCCTGTCGTCCGGGCGAAGTTCGAGCAGGCGACGCGCCGCGGAAAGGCCCGCGAAACCCGCGCCGATGATCAGCCAGTCCGCTGTCACGTTGCCTTCCAGGCTCCGGACGGGAAACGAACGCTGACTGATCGCCTCCCAGCCCGAGATGCCGTTTTCCACCGGCAGACGTTTGACAGACGTGGTGGTCATCTGACCGTCTCGTCCACTGACCGATCCGAGACGTCGATCCAGATTGTCTTCAATTCGCAATAGTTATCGTGCGCGAAGATCGACTTGTCGCGCCCGCCGAAGCCGGATTCCTTGTAGCCGCCAAATGGCGTCGTGGCATCGCCTTCGCCGAAGCAGTTGACGGTCACGACGCCAGCGCGAATTTCGCGCGACAGCTTGATCGCTTTACGCAGGCTTCCGGTGTAGACGGATGCCGTGAGGCCGTAATTCGTGTCATTGGCAAGAGTCACTGCTTCGGTAAGGTTTTCGAAGGTCGTCACCGACAAGATCGGTCCAAAAATCTCCTCCTTGAAGAGACGGCTCGCAGGCGTGACACCATCGATGACTGTCGGCTCGATGTAGATGCCTTTTTGTGTCTTTCCACCGTGTACCACCGAGAGCTTCTCGCTTTTTGCCTCGTCGAGGAAGGACTTCACCTTCTCGAAATGGTTCTTGCTGACGAGAGCGCCGATGCGGTTTTCCGGGTCGAGCGGGTCGCCCGTCTTCCATTCGCGCATGTAGGCGCCGATGCGTTGGAGAAGCTCGTCCTTGATCTTGGAATGCACGATCAGCCGCGACGTAGCCGAACAATTCTCGCCCATGTTCCAGAACGCGCCGTTGACGACTTGTTCAGCCACGAGGTCCAGGTCCTCGGCGTCGTCGAGCACTACGGCAGGATTCTTGCCGCCGCACTCCAAGACGACCTGCTTGAGATTGGAGTCGGCGGCGTAACGCAGGAAACGACGGCCAGTCGGCGTCGATCCAGTGAACGCCACCATGTCGATATCCATGTGCATGCCGATCGGTTCGCCCACTTCCTTGCCACCGCCGGTGACGACGTTAAAGACGCCTGCCGGGATGCCTGCCTCATGGGCGAGTTCGGCGACGCGCAGCGCGGTGAGCGTCGTTTCCTGGGCCGGCTTCACGATCACGGAGCACCCCGCGGCAAGAGCAGGTCCGATCTTCCAGGCCAGCATCAGCAGTGGGAAGTTCCAGGGCAGGACGCAGCCGACGACGCCCACGGGTTCGCGAACGACCATGGTCAGCGCGTTCGAGCCGACTGGTGCTGTATTGTCATAGAGCTTGTCGATCAGCTCGGCGTGCCAACGGATGGTGTGGATCGTGTCCGGAACGTCGACCGTCTGGCATTCGCGGATCGGCTTGCCGCTGTCGAGGCTCTCCATCACGGCGAGTTCGTGGCGGTTTTCTTCGAGAAGCTTGGCGAACTTGAGGAGCGTGGCTTTTCTGTCGCCAGGCGATTGAAGACGCCAGCGGCCATCGTCGAAGGCCTGCCTTGCTTTCTCGGCTGCGTAATCCACGTCGCTGGCGTCGCAAGCCGCGATTTCAGCCAGGGTTTCGTCCGTAGCGGGGTTGGTCGTCTTGAACGTCTTGCCCGAGTTGGCCGGGCGGAAGGACCCGTCGATGAAGGCATTGGTGGGAAGCTGAAGGTTCGCGGCGATCGCCTTGTATTCGGCAGCGGTCAGAGGTTCATGCATGGTTGGCTCCCGACGTAATCTGGGCGACCGTGCGCTTTAAGGTGGCGACGACAGTCTGAAGGGTTCTTTTCTCTTCGGAATTCAAAGGGCGGAGTGGCGCGCGGACGGAACCCGTCTTCAGGCCGATGATCTCGCAGCCGTGTTTGATCGATTGGACGAACTTGCCGCATTCGAGGAAATCCATCAGGGGCAGCATGGCAGTCATGATCGCGCGACCCTTGTCGAAATTCTTTTCGAGCACGCAGGCTTCGTAGAGAGCGACATGTTCGCGCGGAAGGAAATTCGAACCGGCGCAGACCCAGCTTTTCGCACCCCATGCGAAGAATTCGAGGGCCTGGTCGTCCCAGCCGCATGAAAGCGAAATATGGGGGAATTTCCGGGCCAGCAGGTGGAGGTTGGCCATGTCGCCGGAGCTCTCCTTGATGGCCACGACGTTCTTGGACTTGCCTACGCGGGAGAAATACTCCTCTCCCATCACCACACCCATGCGTGCCGGGTAGTTGTAAAGCATGATCGGCAGGTTGGCCGCGCGGTCGATGGTGAGCGCATGGACTGCGTTCTCGCGCTCTGTCGGCAAGGCGTAGGGCGGCGACGAAACGAGGATCGCATCAGCACCGATTTCCTTCGCGGCGACCGCGTAGGCCACCGAGTCCTCGGTCCTGGTCGCGCCTGTCCCGACAATCAGCGGTATCCGCGTGCCCATCACATCCTTGGCGTAGGCGGCAAGATCGAAGCGTTCCTGGGCGGTCTGGGCGTAGTATTCGCCCGTCGATCCACCCACGATGATGCCGTGAACCTTGGCTTCCATGAGCGATTCAAGAACGGCCGCGAAAGCTTCGCGATCGATCTGCCCATCCTGCCCGAGCGGGGTGATCGCCGGGGTGTAGATACCTTCGAACTTCAAGACGATTTCTCCATCGATGCGGCGGGCACTTCGACGAGCGCGTCCGCCTTCATTCCCTGCGGAGCGATGAACATCTCCATGTTCTCGCGCGACAATTCCCAATGCTCGAAGACGAGATCGACGACGGTGTCCTCGTCGTGCGCGCCAATGGCAGCGATGAAGCCGTCATGGTGCTCCACGGCCAGATGCAGGCGCTGACGCATGTCGTCATTCCTCGGCCGGAAGAACGTCTGGCCGATCCGCGCATGGTCGATCAGCAGACGGCCGAGGCTCGGCTGCAGATACGCGTTGCCGGACATCTCACCGATGATCTCGTGGAAGCGGTTGTTTTCAAGGACCATTGAAAGCGCGTCGCCCGTGACACTCGCCGAGCGAAACCGCTCCTGCGTCTCCTTGAGGTCGCCGAGCTGCTTCGGCTTGAAATTCTGGACGGCGAGGCGGCCGATCGCGGCATAGATCATCGGGGCGACCAGGAAGAATTGCCGGAGTGTCTGATGATTCATTGGGATGACGCGTGCGCCACGGTTCGCCCGGATGTCGATGTAACCTTCGCCCTCGAGCCGCCGGAAGATTTCCCGGACGGGCGTGCGCGAGAGACCGTAGCGCTCGCTCAGGCTCACCTCGTCCAAGTCTTGGTCGGGGTCGAGTTCCATCGTCAGGATCTGACGCTTGAGATCATCGTACAGACCGTTCTTTCCGCTCTTCATCGAAACCTCCGCCTGATTTTTGCGACTGCGGATCGATCCGCGTCGACGGCAAGAAATTTGCACGGCGCTCCCATCGAGTCAATGAAATTGTATAATCTATGTATACATTAATTATTAGGTAGAAATACAATTCATGCGACCAGCCCACTATTGAGACCGGGCTGGCCGTTGCTGTAAATTTCAACCCTCGCAATCCATATCCAATTGCCTCAAGGCCATGCCTGAGATGCGGGACGGGAAGAGCGTCGATTGGATGAGGCAGGTCCTCGATACGCAGTCTCTCGACTGAAATTCCGATTCAGTTCTCGGTGAGATCAACACCTATCCGGCAGAGATCCTGCAGTAGCAGCAGGCGTCCGAAAATTGTAATGAAACAATATTAAGATTGACATGATCTATTGTCTCTCTCACGCTGCCATCATGAGCACTCAGCGTGAGAGACATATGGAAATCGGGCTGACATCGGTCCCTGTAACTTCCGAGCGAGGGACCGCGCGATGACGGCGATGGTGACGTTGCCCGATATCGAAGAGGCGCGGCGGCGCATTGCCGGACATGTGGTCCACACGCCATTGCAGTCCTCGCGGTCGCTCTCCGGGCAGTGTGGTGCGCCCATATTCCTCAAGCTGGAAAATCACCAGACGACCGGCAGCTTCAAGCTGCGGGGTGCCACCAACGCTATCCTGTGCCTGAACGAGGCGGCGCGCTCGCGCGGGCTAATAACGGCGTCGACGGGCAACCACGGCAGATCGCTCGCGCATGCGGCCAAGGCACTGGGTGCGCGAGCGACCATCTGCCTGTCGGCTCTGGTTCCCGCCAACAAGGTCGAGGCGGTCCGCGCTCTTGGGGCAGACGTCCGTATTGTCGGTCGCTCGCAGGATGACGCCATGCGCGAGGTCGAGCGTCTGGTGCGCGAGGAAGGGATGCGCTTCGTGCCGCCCTTCGACGATGCCGCCGTGATCGCCGGCCAGGGAAGCATCGGTTTGGAAATCGCTGATGATCTGCCGGATGTGGCGCTAGTTCTGGTGCCCTTGTCCGGTGGTGGGTTGGCGTCGGGCGTTGCCGCCGCGATCAAGGGTAAGCGGCCGCAGGCGCGGGTGATCGGCGTGTCGATGGAACGGGGAGCAGCCATGGCGGTGAGCCTTGCCGCCGGTGCACCGACCGATGTGGAAGAGGTCGAAACCCTCGCGGATTCGCTCGGCGGCGGCATCGGGCTCGACAATCGCCTGACCTTTGCAATGTGCCGCAACCTTCTCGACGATGTGGTCCTGCTCAGCGAGGACGAGATTGCCGAGGGCATTCGCCATGCGGCAAGGGTCGAAGGCGAGATTGTCGAAGGCGCGGCTGCGGTCGGCATCGCGGCCCTCCTTGCCGGCAAGGTCAGAGCCCATGGCCCGATTGCGATCGTCGTTTCCGGCGGCAATATCGACCCGGCAGTTCATCGCGCGATTGTCGACGACATCAAGACGGGAGTGGTGTGATGGCGCGGGTACTGATCCTGACGGAAACCGATTTGCGCGGGATCGTGCCGCTTGATGTGGACGCTGTCGATTGTGTTGAACAAGCCTTCGTGGCTCTGGCGACAAAGGCGGTGGGAATGCCGCCGATCATGCGGCTCGATATCCCCGCCCATCGCGGCGAGGTTGATGTCAAGGCGGCCTATGTGCCCGGTCTCGACAGCTTCGCGATCAAGGTGAGCCCCGGTTTTTTCGACAATCCATCGCTCGGCCTGCCGAGCACCAACGGATTGATGATGCTGTTGTCGGCGCATACCGGATTGGTCGAAGCGCTGCTGCTCGACAACGGCTATCTGACGGATGTGCGCACGGCTGCCGCAGGAGCCGTAGCCGCAAGACATCTGGCCCGTCCGGATGCCCGGATCGCCGCAATCCTCGGCGCCGGTATGCAGGCACGTTTGCAGCTGCGGGCCTTGACGCTGGTACGGCCGATCCAGGTGGCCCGCATCTGGGCGCGCGATGTGGAAAAGGCGGAAAAGATCGCAAGGGAGCTGACGGCAGAACTCGGTTTTCCCGTGTCGGCGCAGGCGGATGCCCAACAGGCCTGCCGTGGCTCCGACATTATCGTGACTACCACACCCTCGGACAGGCCGATCCTCGACGCTTCCTGGCTGGAACCGGGCCAGCATGTCACCGCCATGGGCTCGGATGCCGAACATAAGAACGAGATCGATCCGGCGGCGATCCCGTGCGCCGAACCCTATGTCGCCGACAGCCTGAGACAGACCCGCCGGCTCGGCGAGCTGCATCACGCCATCGCCGCGGGGATTGTAACCGAAGGTACGGCCTTTCCCGAACTCGGGGCCATCATCAGCGGCCAGGCGGTCGGCCGCCGCTCGGATGCGGCGATCACCCTTTGCGACCTGACCGGCACCGGCGTGCAGGACACGGCCATCGCCACGCTTGCCTATCGTCGCGCGGTTTCAGCTGGCGCCGGGCAGGCGATTGAAACGACAAAAGCATCAGGAGACCCGTCGTGAGCGAACCAACCCTCAATTTCACCCGCTCCGAATATGCCGAGCGGCTCGCCAAGACGCGGCGCGCCATGGAAAAGGCCGGCGTCGATCTCGTCATCGTCACCGATCCGTCCAACATGCATTGGCTGACCGGCTATGATGGCTGGTCCTTCTATGTGCATCAATGCGTGCTGGTGCCGGGCACCGGGGAGCCGATCTGGTATGGGCGTGGCCAGGATGCCAATGGCGCCAAACGCACCGCCTATCTCGCCCATGACAACATCATCGGTTATCCCGATCACTACGTGCAGTCGAACGAGCGCCATCCGATGGATCTGCTGTCGCAGATCATCGCGGAACGCGGTTGGGCCAACGCCTCGATCGCCGTTGAAATGGACAATTACTGGTTTACCGCCGCAGCCTATGCCTCGCTCGTCAAGCATCTGCCGAACGCCCGCTTCAAGGATGCCCAGGGGCTGGTGAACTGGCAGCGCGCCGTCAAGAGCCCGACGGAGCTCGACTACATGCGCAAGGCTGGCCGTATCGTCGGGGCCATGCACCAGCGCATTGTCGAAAAGATCGAGCCGGGCATGCGAAAATCCGACCTCGTCGCCGAGATCTATGATGCCGGCATTCGTGGTGTCGACGGCTTCGGCGGCGATTACGCGGCGATCGTGCCGCTGCTGCCGTCGGGCGCCGATGCCTCCGCGCCGCATCTGACCTGGGACGACAAGCCGATGAAGAGCGGTGAGGGCACCTTCTTCGAGATCGCCGGCTGCTATCGCCGCTATCATTGCCCGCTGTCGCGCACCGTCTTTCTCGGCAAGCCCACCCAGGCTTTTCTGGACGCGGAGAAAGCAACGCTCGAAGGCATGGAGGCCGGGCTTGCCGCTGCGAGGCCGGGCAATGCCTGCGAGGATATCGCCAATGCCTTCTTCGCGGTCCTGAAGACATACGGGATCGTCAAGGACAACCGCACCGGCTATCCGATCGGCCTGTCCTATCCGCCGGATTGGGGCGAGCGGACCATGAGCCTGCGTCCGGGCGACCGCACTGAGCTTAAGCCCGGCATGACCTTCCATTTCATGACTGGCCTCTGGCTGGAGGACATGGGCATCGAGATCACGGAAAGCATCGTGATCACCGAGGCCGGCGTCGAATGCCTGTCCAATGTGCCGCGCAAACTCGTGGTGAAGTGATCGGATGCCATGAACAAGATGACGATCCGCACACGCCCATCGCCGATAACGCCGACTGTCGATTTCGATCGCGACGGCGTCCAGCACGGTCATCTGCGCCTGCCCTGGTCGCGCGACGATTCCGCCTGGGGTTCGATCATGATCCCGATCTGCGTCATCAGGAACGGCGAGGGGCCGACGGCACTTCTGACCGGTGCCAATCACGGCGACGAATATGAGGGGCCGGTCGCGCTTTTCGATCTTGCCCGGACGCTGAAGGTTGAAGAGATCAGGGGAAGGATTATTATCGTCCCGGCGATGAATTACCCAGCCTTTCAGGCGGGCACCCGCACCTCTCCGATCGACAAGGGCAACCTCAATCGCAGCTTTCCCGGCCGGCCTGATGGCGGCGTGACCGAGAAGATCGCCGATTATTTTACTCGTTACCTGCTGCCCCTGGCAGGCATTGTGCTGGATTTCCATTCGGGCGGCCGGACGCTCGATTTCCTGCCCTATGCGGCAGCCCATGCGCTGCCAGACAAAAGGCAGGAGAAGGCTTGCTTCGACGCGGTCGCCGCGTTTTCCGCGCCCTATTCCATGCGGATGATCGAGATCGATGCCGTCGGCATGTACGACACGACCGCCGAGGAGATGGGCAAGCTTTTCGTGACCACCGAGCTTTCGGGCGGTGGAACCATATCGGCGCGCACGGCTTCCATAGCCAAGCGCGGCGTCCTGAATGTCCTGAAACAGGCCGGTATCGTTGCCGGCGCGCCGGAGACGGAAGCGACGCAATGGCTCGACATGCCGTCGTCGGATTGCTTCGTCTTCGCCGAAACGGATGGGCTTTTCGAGCCGACAAAGGATCTCGGTGAAGAGGTGGCGGCGGGAGAGACCATCGCCCGTATCCATCCGATCGGCCGCACCGGATCTGTGCCTTTGGACTATCGCGCGGCACTGGATGGCATCCTTGCCGCGCGTCATTTTCCGGGTCTCATCAAGACCGGAGATTGCCTGGCCGTCATCGCAACGTTGACGGATGGCCCTTGAATTGCCGCGCCGCGACAGCGCGGCGCGGATTGCAACCCCGTTACGGCAGGGATCCGGAATACCGGACAGCCGATGACGGTATTCAACCACAGAGGAGTGAACCATGAGACAGAATTTTTACCGCAGCCTTGCCGCCATGGGCCTGACGCTCGGCCTTGCCGCCTCCGCCCACGCCGCCAGCCTCGAACAGATCAAGAAGGACGGCTATATCCGCGGCGCCAATGCCAACGAGGTTCCCTACAGCTACATGGATGAGAGTGGCGCTGCCAAGGGCATCGGCCCGGATGTCGCGGCAGCCGTCTTGACGTCGATGGGTGTGAAGGAGATCGACTGGACGGTCACGCCGTTCGGATCGCTGATCCCGGGCTTGAAGGCCAGGCGCTTCGATTTCGTCGCCGCCGAGCAGAACATCTTGCCGGAGCGCTGCAAGCAGGTCCAGTTCACCACGCCTAATTCAAGCTACGGCGAGGGTCTTCTGGTGCCGAAGGGCAATCCGAAGAAGCTGCATTCCTATGAGGACATCAAGAAGGACCCGTCCTTGAAGGTGGCGATCGTATCGGGCGCCGATCAGCTCGACTTCTTCCACGGCCTCGGCATTCCGGAATCGCAGATCGTCATGATCCAGGCGAATGCCGACGCGCTTTCGACCATCCAGACCGGCCGTGCCGACGCCTATGCGGCAACGGAGCTGACGGTCGCCAAGTTGGTCCAGGGCGGCACCGGTGTCGAACACGCGGAACCCTTCACCGACCCGGTCATCGAAGGCAAGTCGGTCAGAAGCTATGGCGGCTTCGATTTCCGGCCGGAGGACAAGGAGCTCTACAAGGCCTTCAATACCGCGCTCACCGCCTTCAAGAAGACCGACGACTACAAGAAGATCCTGATGTCCTATGGGCTGAGCGCCGAGAGCGTCGAGGCCGCGCGGACCAAGAACACGGAAGACCTGTGCGCGGGCAAGTGAAGCTGATGATCATCTGGATGGGCTCGGCCCTTGCCTGCGGGCGATGGCCGGGCCGATCGGCCCTTGCATCTTGCGGACGGAGGTGACCCGGACATGAGCTGGACGCATTATCTTCCGGCATTGCTGAAGGGCGCCGAGGTGACGGCGATGATCGCCGTCACCTCGATGCTGCTCGGCGCGATCTTTGCCTTCGCGGCCGGCCTTGCCCGGTTCGCCGGTGGGCGACTGCTATCCTGGATCGCCTTGATCTACATCGAAATATTCCGGGGCACATCGCTCCTGGTGCAGCTCTTCTGGCTTTATTATGCGCTGCCACTGATCGGGATCTCCTTCGATCCCGTCACGACCGGCATCGTCGGCCTGGCGCTGAACATTGGAGCCTATGGCGCCGAGGTGGTACGTGGTGCTTTGCAATCGGTTCCCGATACGCAGCACGAGGCGGCGCGGGCTCTGAATTTCGGGCATGGGCAGACGCTCTTCCGCATTGTCCTGCCGCAGGCCGTGGTGGAGATGATGCCGCCTTTCGGCAATCTCGCCGTCCAGAACCTGAAGGACACGGCGCTGGTCTCATTGATCTCGATCAGCGACCTGACCTTCCAGGCGCAGCAGTTGCGCAACATCACCCTGGACAGCGTGACGATCTATTCGCTGACGCTGATCGGATATTTCATCATGGCGCTTATTCTGGTTGTCTTCATGCGCTGGCTTGAGACGCTCCTGCGTCGAGGCGCCGCTTTCCCGGGGAGGGCGCCGGCATGATGTATGGCTTTTCCTGGGATACGTCCTCGACGCTTTCTTTCGCGCTGTCGATCCTGCCGATCCTCGGCATCGGCCTGATCGTGACGCTGAAGGCCGCCGCAGCCGGATTTGCGATCGCCTTGGTTCTCGGTCTGGTATTCGCATTGTTGCGGCGTAGCCGCTTCGTGGCGATCTCCTGGCCGACGGCCTTCGTCATCGAGTTCCTGCGCGATACGCCGCTCATCGTCCAGCTCTTCTTCCTCTATTACGTGCTGCCGATCTACGGCATCGTCCTGCCGGCCTTTTTGACCGGCGCGCTGGCGCTCGGGCTGCAATATTCGGCCTATACGTCGGAGGTCTATCGCGGTGGCCTGGACGCCGTACCGCGCGGGCAATGGGAAGCAGCGACAGCGCTCAATCTTGGCCGTGGCCGCACCTATTGGGACATCATCATCCCGCAGGCGATCCCGCGCATCATCCCGGCCATGGGCAACTACCTTGTCTCGATGCTCAAGGAGACGCCGGTTCTGTCTGTCGTCACCGTGGTCGACATGCTCAATCTCGCCAATCTCATCGGCGACCGGACCTTCGAATATCTGGTGCCGTTGTCCCTCGTCGGCCTGATCTTTCTCATCCTCACGCTCGTCTGCTCGGCGGCCATCCATTGGCTCGAAAAGGCGTTGCCGAAAAACGGAATTGCTCTGCGATGACAGACCCCCTGATCAACTTTCAAGATGTCACCAAGCGCTACGGCGATTTCACCGTGCTGGACAATTTCTGTTTCGATGTCGCGCCCGGCGAGAAGGTGACATTGATCGGGCCTTCGGGCTCGGGCAAATCGACGGTCCTGCGCATCTTGATGACGCTCGAACCCTTTCAGGAAGGGACCTTGCATCTGGCTGGCATGTCCTACCATCAGGAAAAAGGTGGTGGGCGTTTCCGCGCCAGCGAGGCGCATCTGCGCCAGATCCGCACCCATGTCGGCATGGTGTTCCAGAGCTTCAATCTGTTTCCGCACATGACGGTGCTGCGCAACATCGTCGAGGCGCCGACGCGGGTGCTTGGGCTGGGCCGGGCGGAGGCCGAATGCCGGGCGATCGATCTGCTGCGCATGGTCGGTCTTTCGGAGAAAAAGGATCAGTATCCCAGCCAGCTTTCCGGCGGTCAGCAGCAGCGCGTCGCCATCGCCCGCGCCCTTGCCATGCGCCCGCGCGTACTGCTCTTCGACGAGCCGACCTCCGCGCTCGATCCGCAGCTCGTCGGCGAAGTGCTTGGCGTCATCCGCGATCTCGCCCACGAGCACGATCTGACCATGCTGCTGGTGACGCACGAAATGCGGTTCGCGCGCGAGGTCTCCGACCGCGTCTGCTTCTTCGACAAGGGTCGCATTTGCGAGCAAGGCAAGCCGGAAGAGATTTTCAGTGCGCCTAAGGAAGATCGCACCAAGGAATTCCTGCACTCTATCCTTTGACCGGGATACTTTGACTGGGCGGCGAGCGACGATGCCGGGCAATTCCGGCACCGGCCGTCCTTATACGATCGATCCGACGTCGAAAATGGGCGGCAATTGCTCAAAGGCACCACGAACTGTTTCGAGCGCCGAGCGAAGGGCGGAGTGCGACAGGCGGCCGCCAAGGCAGATGCGGATGCCACCGGCCGGCCGTTCCCCGCCGGCAACGAACGGATCGGACGGTGTCACGGCGACGCTCTTGCGGGCAAGCGCGCGGACCAATCCTTCTTCAGTCCAGCGCTCGGGAACCGATAGCCACGCGCATAGCGACAGGGGATGGCTGCCGGCAACGAAGGGGCCTAACACCTCGGAGACGATCGCCTGCCTTGCCTGGGCTTCGCTTCTTTGGACGGCAATCAGGGCGTCAGCCGTGCCGTCCGAGACCCAGCGTGACGCCATCTCCGCGACGACATTGGTGGCGCTCCATCCCGTGACGCGCAGGATCGAGGCGACACGGATGGAATAATGGGCCGGGACTACGAGATAGCCGATGCGCAATCCCGTCATCACCGATTTCGTAAAGCTCGTCACGAAGAAGCCGAGTTCCGGTAAAAGGTCCGGCATCGAGGGCAGGGGGTCCTGTAGCATCGGTTTGTAGACCTCGTCCTCGATGACGAAGATGCCGTGCCGGCGGGCGATATCGGCAATGGCGCGGCGGCGGTCCGCTCCCATGACGTGGCTGGTGGGGTTGCCGAGCGAGGGAATGATAACGAGCGCCGAGACGTCGCCGACCGCGCAGGCAGCCTCGAAGGCTTCCGGCAGAATGCCCTCGCGATCGGTTGGAAGACCGCGCAGAGTGAAGCCCAGCACATTGGCAAGGCCGATAATGCCGTGGTCGGTCAGGTTCTCGGTCAGGACCACGTCGCCGGGCCGCACGACGGAAGCCACCGCCAGGAACAGGCCATGGGCGGCGCCATTCGTGATCAGGATACGATCGGGATCGGCATTGACGGACAGGCGCTTTAACCAGGTCTGGGCGGCGACGCGATGGGCATCGAGGCCGGCGATCGGGCGGCATGGCCGCATGAAACTGCTATTGTCGCTTTCGGCGAGAGCCTGCATCAGTTCGCGCGCCGACCGCTCGTGCGCTTCGGTATAGACGGCACGGATGATGGAGAGATCGGCGCTGCCGCTCGGATCGCGGTCGAGCATGAAGCTGTCGGCGCGTTCGGTAATGCGGCTGCGCACAAAGGTGCCGCGCCCGACCTCACCGCGCAGATAGCCGCGACGCTCCGCCTCCTTGTAGCTGAGGCTGACCGTCTGGACCGATATTCCCAGCGCATGGGCGAGATCGCGATGCGTCGGCATCTGGGCATGGACCGGCAGGATGCCGTCGTCAATGTCGGAAATGATCTTGTCGGTAAGCAGCTTGTGCTTGGTCGCGCCCTTGCGATGTTGAAGGACGGGTTTCCAGGGATTGCTGTCCTGGGTTTTTGAATCATGACGATGCATGGATTGATCCGCTACAATTACAGAAATCCATGTATACCATTCTATTCGGCATGGCGATGACCAAGCCGAGCGGCCCAGTCCGTTGTCAACAACGGACTGGGCAATCCCGTCCGAGCCTTGCCGGCATCGCCGATCGAAGGCTGCGTCAGAGCTTTGAAAAAATGCTTTCGATCGCACCGGCCGCGGCCTTGACGACGATGTCGGCCTCATCGCGGGTCAGGCATAAAGGTGGCGCAAAACCGAGGATGTCTCCCTGCGGCATGGCGCGGCCGATGACGCCGCGTTCGAGCAGGGCCGCAGCCACCTGCGGGCCGATCTTCTTTGCTGGATCGAAGAACTTGTGGTCATCCCGGTCCTCGACGAATTCGACTGCAGCCATTAGTCCATCGCCGCGCACATCGCCGACATGCTTGTGCTCGCCGACCGCCTTGGCTAGCTCGGAGCGGAAATAGGCGCCGGTCGAGCCGGCATTCTCAACGATGCCGAGTTCATCGATCAGTTCGAGATTGGCGATACCGGCAGCCGCGCAGATCGGGTGGGCGGAATAGGTCCAGCCATGGCCGATGGCGCCGAGCCGGTCGGACCCCTGCACGAGCACCTGCCACATCTTCTCGGAAACGATGCTGCCCGACAGCGGCGCATAGGCCGAGGTCAGGCCCTTGGCGATGGTGATCAGATCCGGCTTCATGCCGTAGTGATCAGAGCCGAACATCGTGCCGAGACGGCCAAAGCCGGTGATCACTTCGTCGGCCACGAGCAGCACGTCGTACTTGTTGAGCACGGCCTGGATCTTCTGCCAATAGGTCTTTGGCGGCGGTACGATGCCGCCGGTGCCGAGGATCGGTTCGCCGATGAAGGCGGCAACGGTTTCCGGGCCTTCGGCGAGGATCATTTCCTCGAGCTTGTCGGCGCAATATTGCGCGAACTGCTCCTCATCCATCGACCGGTCGGGCCGGCGGAAGAAATAGGGTGCTTCCGTATGAAGAATGGGCGCGCGCGGCAGGTCGAAGGCGTTGTGGAAAAGTTCAAGGCCAGTGAGGCTGCCTGTCATGACGCCAGAGCCATGGTAACCGCGCCAGCGAGAGATGATCTTCTTCTTTTCCGGTCGGCCGAGGATGTTGTTGTAGTACCAGATAAGCTTGATATTCGTTTCGTTGGCATCCGAGCCGGAAAGACCGAAATAGACGCGGCTCATGCCTTCGGGCGCCCGGTCGATAATCATCTTCGAAAGCGTGATCGAGGCTTCGGTGCCATGGCCGACATAAGCGTGATAATAGGCGAGGTTCTTCGCCTGCTCGGCAATCGCATCGGCAATTTTTTGCCGGCCATAGCCGACGTTGACGCAGTAGAGACCGGCAAAGGCGTCGAGGCTCTTCTTGCCGTTGGTGTCGGTGATATGGACGCCTTCGGCCCCGGCGATGACACGGGTCGGGGTTTCGCCACGCGCATGCATTCCCATATGGGTCGAGGGGTGGAAGAAGTGATCCCGGTCCCAGGCGTTCAGTTCGTTGCGCTTGTCCAACATGATCTTTTCCTTGTGCTGAATGGGAGGCGTCAGGCTGATGTGTCGACGCAGAGATATTTGAGCTCGGTGAAGGCCTCGATGCCGTGGCGGGAGCCCTCACGGCCTAGGCCGGATTGCTTCCAGCCGCCGAAAGGGATGGGGCTGCCGGTGATCTTCACGCGGTTGATTGCCACCATGCCGTATTCCAGTGCCCGGCCGAGCCGCATCTGGC
Organism: Martinezella rhizogenes; assembly: GCF_000799715.1. Lineage (GTDB taxonomy): Bacteria > Pseudomonadota > Alphaproteobacteria > Rhizobiales > Rhizobiaceae > Rhizobium > Rhizobium rhizogenes_C. The sequence continues at coordinate 939,943 of NZ_JUHG01000013.1, read as the reverse complement.
GCGCACCGTTTTGCGTCACGACATAAGCGACGAGGCCATATTCGGTGTCGTTGGCGCGTGCGATCACCTCATCCTCTATATCAAAGGGTGTTACCGCCGCGACTGGCCCGAAGGTCTCTTCGCGCATGATCAGCGCATCCGGCGAGGGATCGACAAGCAGCGTCGGCTCGAAGAAGAGCGGTCCGGCGGGGTGGCGCTTTCCGCCCGTGGCAAGCCATGCGCCCCGGTTTAAGGCATCCGCCACATGTTCCTCGACTTTCGCCACGGCGCGCTCGTTCATCAACGGGCCGATATCGACGGTCTCCATCAGCCCGTTGCCGACCTTGAGTGTTGCGATGCGCTTGGCAAAGGCTTCGACAAAGGCCTCGATGATCGACCGCTGGACGAAGATGCGGTTGGCGGCCAGACAATCCTGGCCGGAGGTCGCGAATTTCGCATTGATCGCGATATCGACGGCTCGATCGAGGTCGGCGTCGTCGAAGATGATCAGGGGCGCGTGCCCGCCAAGCTCCATCACCAGCCGCTTCATGGTCGCGGCGCATTGGCCGGCGATCAGCCTGCCGATGCTGGTCGAGCCGGTGAAGCTCAATGCCCTAACCCGCGTATCGTCGCAAAAGGCGCCGACGATGGTCGCGGCGTCACCGGTGACGACGTTGAAGACACCAGCGGGAAGGCCCGCGCGCTCGCCGAGTTCGGCAAGGGCAAGCGCGGACAATGGCGTCTCGGACGAGGGATGGGCAACGACAGTGCAGCCGGCGGCAAGGGCTGCGGCCGCCTTGCGCGTGATCATGGCAGCGGGGAAATTCCATGGCGTGACGATCCCCACGACGCCCAGTGCTTCCCGGCGCACGATCATTTCGGCGTCTGGCAAGTGGCTGGTCACGCTCTCGGCGTTGATCCGCTTTCCTTCCTCCGCATACCATTCGACGAAGCTCGCGGCATAGTCGATTTCACTGCGGGATTCGGCAAGCGGCTTGCCCTGTTCCAGCGTCATGATCAGCGCCAGATCCTCTTTTGCCGCGAGAATCAGCTCATACCACTTGCGCAGGATCGAAGCGCGGTGCTGCGGCAGGAGCGAGCGCCAGGCGGCATAGGCATCCGCCGCCGCGTCAACGGCTTCGAGTGCCTCTTCCCTGCCGAGGCTCGCCACCCAGGCAAGCGTTGTCGAGGATGCGGGATCGGTGACCTTGAAGCTCGCTCCGGTCTTAGCCGCGACCCAACGGCCGCCGATATAGGAAAGATCCCGCAGCAAATGCCGGTCATTCAGGCTTGACAGGGCTTCGTGATAGGCGGGACGGGCGCGTATTGCGGTCATCGGCAAACCTCTCTTTTCAGGTGCTGCAATGCTCTCACGGAAGGTTGCGAGAGATTGTCCATTGCTTGCCGGTGGAAGAGAGGAAGGGCCTAAAAACAGAGGCGTTCGTAGAGAGTTTCTCTATTCGCCGCCGTTGGGATCGCCGGAAAGGAGATCGGCGACCGGAAGCACGGTGTCCTCCTTGACGGTCTTGGTCACGATATAGGTGAAGTAACGCTCGATCCCCAGATCGCGATTGAGGAGGTCGTCGATCAGGCGTTGATAGGCATCGATATTGGGCGTCATGATCTTCAGAATATAGTCGACGCCGCCGCCGACGGACCAGCAGGCGACGATTTCGGGGATGACGGCGATCGCCCGTTCGAAACGCTCGAAGTCGCTCTGGCGATGGTTGGCAAGCGTCAACTCGACCATGACGCTGGCAACGGATGCGAGCCGGCGGAGCGACAGACGCGCATGATAGCCGCTGATGATTCCAGCCTTTTCCAGTTTTCTCAGCCGAAGCCAGCATGGGGTCGGCGAGAGCCCCACTTTTTCGGCCAGCGCCAGCTTGGTGATGCGGCCATCGCGTTGAATGGCATCCAGTATGCGCAGATCGATTGCATCAAGTTTCATTTGGAAAACTGCTTGTGTGCCGCTCGTGTTGTCTGACCAATGACATTCGAAGCCGAGGCTTACAAGCACATAGGTTGCAGCGCCTGTCTATCGGGCGGGATAGTGCTGATCGCATGGGAACAATAGCTGGAGGAATCGAAGGTCTGATCGGCCGATATGAAGCATGGCCGACAGATTCGCGGATCTGCTGGCGACGGTGTATCCGATTGCGAATTGCGGGTCACATTTCGAACTCGTCGTCCTCGCCGGCGGACAGCAGTTCCACGAGCTCGGCCACCTTACCGCTCGGCAAGGTCCTGCCCTCGTCGATCATAGCCTGGTCGCTATTGACCCAGGCCCAAGCTTCCGCGAGTTCCTCCGGCGTCGCACCGATCGCGGAGACATCAGCCATCAGGGTTTCATCGACGGGGCCAAGAACGGAGACGATATCTTTTGCCGTTATGGTCATGCGCGTTCTCCTGAGATTTTAGAGGGACCGGCCATCATCCAGTGGGCGGAACGAAATCTCCCGAGCTTTGTTCCAGTATTCGAGATTTGTCATGAAACGGATGGGCGGAGGCCGCCATGCCGAGCACAATGATCGAGTTCATGCCCTTGAACCCCGCATGGATTGATATCGTCGCCCGTCTCCTGCTGGTCATTGTCGCCGGCGCGCTGATTGGTATGGACCGCGAGGTCGGCGGACATGCCGCCGGGTTCCGGACGACGATCCTGGTCGGGTTGGCGGCGTGCCTGACCATGATCCAGGCAAATCTGCTGCTTTCCACAATCGGTAAGACATCGCAATCATTCGCCTCCATGGATATTCTGCGCTTTCCGCTCGGGGTGCTGACGGGTGTCGGCTTCATTGGCGGCGGCGCCATTCTCAAGCGCGGCGATCTGGTCACCGGTGTCACGACCGCGGCTACGCTGTGGATCATGACGGCGATCGGCCTTTGCATCGGCGGCGGGCAGTTGGTGATCGGGTCCGCGGGAGCCATCGCTGCCTTTATCGTGCTGTCACCCTTCAAATGGTTCGATGAACTGATACCGCATCAACAGCGGGCGCGCATGGAAATCGAACTCGGCGACATCACTGATATTGCAAAGGTCCAGGCCGCGTTCGAGCCACTCGGCTACGCCTTCCTCTTCATCGCAAAAGCGGCAGGTGAGACCGATGCCGCCATCCACGCGACCTATCAGGTGCGCTGGAAGCATTCAAGCGTCGGCGGTGGTGCGCCGGAACTCCTGGCCACCGTCGAGGAACGCTACAGGGTGATGTCTTTCGAGATGGTCACGACAACCGCATGACCGGCCAATGCCCGTTACGGAACATTCTTGGCCGGCGCTGGTTTGCCTCCCATAACGAAAGGAGGATGCCATGGCCAAATTCACGAACGCCAGGACTAAAGACGCGCTCTCTCCGTCACGCGATGTTCGCACCCGACAGGCGCTTGATCAGGCGGCCGGCGGCTCCGGAGACATTGATTCGGTCACATCATCGGAGTTAACTCCCGGCTACGCGGAACCCGGCACCGACGATTCTCGATCGGTGGATACGCCGGAGAGCGACAGCCAGCGCAGCCAAGCCGTGGACAAGGCCAGTGGCCGGATCGCGGCGGCGGTCCTGGCGTCGCGGCCGCGTAAACGCCATGCGACGCGCAGTGCAGCGATGCTGGCGATCGGCGGCCTCGCCGGATTCCTTCTGCACAGTGTTATCGCGGGCCGGTAAGATTGTACGCCGCGATGCGGATGGAACCTTATGGTGCTTTCCCGGTTGAGCCTCATGGCCCAACGAAGGAAGAATATCATGCAACGCCACCATAAGGAGCATGGAGCCAGCACCCCGCATACGCCATCGCCCGAGAGCGACAGAAGCCCATTCAATGCATCCGCCTCGCAGCGGCGACCGGATGCAGATATCCGCCGGGAAATCCATAAGAGGTTGAACGAGGATCCGTTGCTGGACGCCAGCGGTATCTTTGTTTCCGTCAGCAACGGCCGCGTACTCGTCGAAGGATCGGTTACAAACGACGAGGCCAAGCGTCGGGCTGAAGGTCATTCCCGTCAAGTGAATGGTATCAGCGGCCACGACAGCAATCTTAGTATCCGCAAGCCGCGATAGGAAGCGGAGGCCAAAATGCGTGCGTTGTTACTCGTCATTCTGGGACTAATGGTAGCTTCAATCCTCAGCATCATCGTCATCAAACCGTTCGTGACCGGTACTAACCAGAATTCCACCATCGACCAGAAGACCATCGAGCAACCGGCACCGAAGCCCTAGGTATGTAAGGGTTCACTGACTCCGTGGTGCATCTTTTCCATGCTCGTTCGGCACGTTGCCTGGAGGGATGACCGGCATGTTGCCGACATCCGGTGCCGGCTTTTCCAATCCACGATCGCCGGTCGCCGGCGGTTTCAGTATGCCGCCGCAATCCGAGAGTTTCGATGTGTCGCTCTTCGGGCTTGGCGCCGTCCGTTCATCGCTGGTCTGGCCGTTCGCATCGGGAGCCTGGCAATCGTCGGTATTCGGCGCCTGTTGTGCAAAACTCTCTCCCGGTATCGCTGCCATCAGCGAGGCGGCCACAAGGAGGATCGCTCCGCGATTTGGCGAAAGTCGCCCATATCGTCGCTCGTCCATGATGCTCTCCATCGTTGAAAGGGCAGAGGCTGCGGACCGGATGGATGGGAAGCTCGCCTGCCGTTTCGTTGGCCATGAAGAGAAAACGGAAAAATCTCCATGTTCTTCAGCACCATCATGTCCGTTTGGCACGGCCTGCAGCCTCATGGAACCAACGCGTGGCTATGCGCATGGTTCCGGCCGGAGTGACAGGGTCGCCACGGCGAGCCGGCTTTGACGCGCCTCTGTTTGGCTGGTCAGGTGAAACTCTTAAGAAAACTCACGGATCAATCCGGCGGGAGGAGATCGGGTTGTGGACGCAAATATCGTCGTTGGTGGAGATCGGCCGGAAAGGTCTTCTGATACTGAACCAGGCCAATCCTTCCGGAGCGCCTTCGTTGCAGCGTCTGCAGCTCCACGGCTGTCGAGGACGGCGGTGGCGCGCGGGAGAGAGTTCAGAGCCAATTGCAAAGTCTAAGGTTCGGGCCTGTCGGGGCGACAAGTTTGGTTTAGCCTGCTCCAATATCCAATACTGAAGCAGGCTAAATCCGTGGCAGATCTCTTAGATCATACGATCAGAGCACGCTGACGTTTTCGGCCTTCGACTTGCCGGTCTTGCGATCTTGGCCCAGCTCGTAGCTGACCTTCTCACCTTCTCTGAGCGAACCGCCCCGCTGCAAAGCGGAAACGTGAACGAACACATCCGTTCCTCCATTTTCGGGTGTAATGAAGCCAAAACCCTTGTCTTCATTGAAAAATTTAACGGTACCTGTCGGCATCATAGTTCCTCTTTATTTCCACGGCCATTTAGCGCGCCGAGCGACCTTATAGCTCAGACGCTCCACGATCAATGATTCGTGAATTTTCTGTCGCTTTCTCATTTGCCGGAAATCTCAGCCGCTAAGGTAGGGCTTTGGCGAACCTCACCTTTTGTCATCGAGTCCGCATGGGGTCGACGGCTCGCTTGCTTTTATGTGGAGCAATATTCTTCCAGGCTGATGCCGGCCCACAGTTCGAACCGGGATCTGTCGACGTCTGGACCCCAATGCTGGCGGCTCCGGTGGCTTCAGCGCCTAAGAAACGATCATCTCTTGCGGAATATGCAGAACCAATGCGCCAGATGCATGGGTGGAATGAGAGATTGTCACTGTTTTAAACCGATTGAAATGGCTATATTCCAATCATCGAAACGACGCCGGAGCCAAGCGAGGCTGCTGACGTCAGAAGCCCTCAGGAAAGGGGATCATCATGAACGTAGCACGCTCTTTCAACAACTGGCGCAAGTTCCGTCAGACCGTCAACGAACTTGGCCGCATGTCCAGCCGTGAACTGCAGGACCTCGGTATCGACCGAGCCGACATCCGCAGCGTTGCCCGCGCATCGGTCGTGCGCTAACCGCACGGATTTATCGTCTCAAAGATTGCTCGACGCCCGCTGATGACGCGGGCGTTTTTGCGTCGGGCTCCCTGTCTGAGGATCGGTTGGGTCCTCGTTTCGTGGTGGATCTTTCAGATCTGTATTTCTTGCATAGCTGCAGTGCAGCATAAACGATAGGAAACTGCGGCGGCCAGTGTATGATCCAACCCATCGAAGCAATGCACCTCCTCCCGCAGAGCTTCGGGTTTCAGACGGCCCACTCCTCCTCCCAGGGACGTCTGTGGGAACAGCGGCACTCCTCCTCCCAGTCGCTGTTCGGTTCTTTTCGAAAAGCCTGCCGCACCTCCTCCCGCGGCAGGCTTTTTCGTTTCTGGAGCGTCGTCTGGCGGCGCCGAGGTTCAAGGATGAGAGCTACAGAACCGTCGAATTATCATCCTGGCTGCAGCTACCTTGCTTTGCACTTCCGCTTTGGCGCAGGACCGGCAGGTGACTGAGCCAGAGATTATCGCCTTTCATTCCGAAGCACCTGATCGGTGCCGCAAGTCCGATGTCGCCTTAATCGCTGCGAAAGCCGGTGGAGCCTTTCAAGCGCGTAAAACAGATCGGCGCCAGAATCCTGCACGACGATTATGACCTCGCGCCCCGTTACATCGAATGAATGCTAAAATGTGGTGGCTAAATGTGTGACCGGAAGATCCGGGCAGGTGCCACAGGCCATGTTCGACGCATCAAGCAGAAAATCTACTTTGCTCGCGAGGCCTGCGGCGATCTGTTCGATCGAAAATAACGGTTGCTGTTCCACGCGGTTCAGCGTCCGGGGGCAAGTTCAGCGCCGCGGACCCTTCCGTGGGACGACCCGAAGTAGGGGAGCGCCTCAGTATAATTGCGCTGCAACATCGAGGCCATGAAAGAGACGAGCTCGGTGTAGGCGTCCCTCGCTCTACTTGTTCTTCAGAAGCCATATCTTGCCGGCCATGGTTATGGCGTACGCGTCCTTTCCAGCATCGTCGTCGACGTGGAGACGTTCAAGAAAGCCAGGCTCCCGCAACTCTTCCAGTGTCTTGTCACTTATGAATTTGATTTTCTGCGGTCGTTCTTTCCAACGATCGGTTTTTGCATATGTCACGGTTGCGTTTTGGTGCGTCCACTTCTTCGCTGACTGCGGATAAAGGTCTCCCTGCTGTGCAAGTTTCAGTCCTGCGATCTGTGACGGTGTTAGTTCAATCATGGGGGCGAAAAATCTCCATCGCTGTTGCTATCGGGCGCACTTAACACAAAAAAGTCGAGTGTTTTTCAAAAACACTCGACCGGCGTGCCTGTATTCGCTCCGCTGACGAAATGACTGCATAGCGGTCCACCCAGGAAATATCAACTTTCGGCGCGCAACTGACCGTCGTCGTCGATGCAAATGCGTCCCTTGCATCATTCCCGATTGGCGCTTCCAGGATAGCTACGGTCTAAACTGACATTCGAATTCGCGGGTCGATGGGTCGAAGTTCAAGTCTAAACCAAGCTTCATTGCATTCCAAATAAAACCATAGCTGCGTTTGGTGGCAAACCAGCAGGGAGTATTTTGGCTCATGGTAGCAGGCCGCCGGTCCGGCTGCCGGGCGAAGGCAATTGACATGCCTCACTCGTTCTGTATTCTTTTATAAAAAGATATATAACATAATAGTGGAACAATGAACCGGGAGACTGGTATGAAGAACCTCGTCGCATTGCTGCTTGGCACGGCGCTCATTGCCTTGCCTTCGACCCTCCTTGCCCAGGAAAGGGGAGGGGTGATCAACGTCGCCACGATCGGCGAGCCACCGACCCTCGACCCAATGTCGTCCACCGCGGATCTCGTCGGCATCGTTACCCAACACATTTTTGAGACGCTTTACACGTTCGACAAGAGCTGGAAGGTAACCCCGCTTCTGGCCGAAAGCCTTCCGCAGATCAGCGCTGATGGCAAGACCTATACGATCAAGCTGCGCACCGGCATCAAGTTCCACAACAACACGGATATGACATCCAACGATGTCGTCGCATCGCTCAACCGCTGGGAAAAGATCGCCTCTCGCGGCAAGCAGGTGGCAGGTTTCATCGAGGCGATTGCAGCCGTCGATCCGACGACCGTCAAGATCACGCTCAAGCAGCCCTATGCGCCGCTGACGTCATTGCTTGCCTTCAACAATTCCGCGGCGATCATCATTCCAGCCGACAAGCAGGACGAGCCGATGAAGGAATTCATTGGGACCGGTCCCTATATGCTCAAGGAGCGTAAGGCTGATCAGTATATTCAGCTCGTGCGTTTCGATGGCTACAAGTCGCGGGATGGCGAAAGCGACGGCTATGGCGGTGCCCGTCATCAGTATCTCGACGAAATCCGTTTCGTGCCGGTCCCCGATGCAAACACCCGCGTCGAGGCGGCGGTTTCGGGCCAATACGACTATGTCGATTCCATTCCGGTCGAATCCTTCGACAAGTTGAAGGCATCGACTGCTTCGCAGCCGGTCATTCTGAAGCCCTTCGGCTATCCGGTGTTCGTCTTCAACACCAAGGACGGCATCGCCAAGAACATCGAAATCCGCAAAGCGATCCGCCAGGCGCTCAACATGGAAGACATGTTGGCGGCGGCGTTCGGCAGCCCGGACTTCTATGCGCTGAACGGAGATATCTATCCAAAAGCCTATGTATGGCACACGGATGCCGGCGTCGACGGCGCGTATAATATCGGGAAGCCGGAAGAGGCTGCGCAAGCGCTGAAGAAGGCGGGCTACAATGGCGAGCCCCTGCGTATCCTGACCAGCCGTCAGTATGAATTCCACTACAAGATGGCGCAGGTTGCGGCGGAGTATCTCAAGCTTGCCGGCTTCAACGTCGACTTGCAGGTCGTCGATTGGGCGACGCTCACCCAGCGCCGCACCGATCCGAAACTATGGGACATCTACATCACCCACAGCCCCTTTCTGCCCGAGCCCGGTTTGATCGGCTCGCTGTCGACCAGTTCGCCGGGCTGGTGGGATACGCCGGCGCGTCAGGCCGCTGTCGATGCCTTCACGACGGAAGTGGATCCCGACAAGCGCGTCGCGCTGTTTTCGAAGGTGCAGAAGGCCATTTACGACGACGTTCCCTTCATGAAGATCGGCGATTTCAATGCGGTGTCGGCCGTGTCCACAAAACTGGAGGGCGTCACTCCCGCTCCCTGGCCGTACTTCTGGAATGCTTCGATCAAGAAGTAGTTCGACCAACATGGGCGGCCGGTCCTTTCGGCTGGCCGCCTCTTGATCATCCCCTGGTCGTCGGCCGGAAGGATCAGCAAAGCATGATACGTTACGTCCTACAGCGCCTCTTCGGCATGATCGTCGTCATGTTCCTGGTCGTCACGATCGTCTTCATCATTGTCCGTGTCACACCGGGCGATCCAGCCGCCGTGATGCTCGGGCCGGATGCGACACCGCAGGATATCGCCGATCTTCGTGCCCGGCTGGGCCTCGATCAATCCCTGGGGATCCAATATCTCTACTATATAGGAAAGCTCCTGAAGGGTGATCTTGGCCAGTCGATCTTCCTGAATATGCCGGTGACCTCGGCGCTGCTCGATCGCGCCGAGCCGACATTCTTCCTGACGCTGTTCTCCCTGGCCATCGCCTGCATCATCGCGCTGCCGATCGGAATTTACGCGGCATACCGGCGCGGGTCATTCGTTGATCAGGCGGCGACCGCCCTGGCGATGTTCGTGGCTAGCATACCGAGCTTCTGGCTCGGCCTCATCCTCATGCAGTTCTTCGCCGTGCGCCTCAATCTTTTTCCGGTGTCGGGCTATGGCGGCCCCGGTTCGAGCTTCCTTGACCGCATGTATCATCTGATGCTGCCGGCCTTTGCGCTCGGCATCGTTTCATCGGCGCTGATCCTTCGCTTTACGCGCGCCTCGATGCTGGATGTGCTTGGCGATGACTATATCCGCACCGCACGCGCCAAGGGCCTCGTCGAGCGCCGGGTCGTCCTGAAGCATGCGCTCAAGAATGCCTTGATTCCGATCCTTACCGTCATTGGCCTCACAGCCGCGGTGCTGATTTCAGGCGCCGTGGTGACGGAGACCGTCTTTGGTCTCCCAGGCGTCGGAAACCTGGTCGTCTCCGCGGTGCTCAGGCGTGATTATCCGGTGATCCAGGGTGCGTTGCTGGTCATTGCGGCCCTCTACGTGCTGATCAATTTTGCTATCGACATGCTGTATCTGCTGGTCGATCCGAGGGTGCGCTACTGATGACGGACATTGCCATCAAACCCGCTCAAAGCGAGCGCAGCAAATTCTTCCGCCGGCTTTTCAGGAGGAAGACGGTCGCCATCGGCGTGCTGATCCTGGCTATTTTTGTGGTGCTCGTGATCTTCGCACCCTTGATCGCTCCCTATTCGCCCTCGAAGCTCTCCATCGTCAATCGCCTGAAACCGCCAAGCGGCATGTTCTTCTTCGGCACAGACGAGTTCGGACGCGATGTTTTTTCGCGCACCATTTTTGCCGGCCGTCTGTCGCTGCTGGTGGGCGTCGCGGTGGTCACATTGTCGGCGGTGATTGGCGTGACGCTTGGATTGCTAGCCGGCTTCTTCCAGCAGCTCGACACCCCGATCGCCCGCCTGATCGACGCGATGATGGCCTTCCCGGATATTCTACTGGCGATCGCGCTGGTCGCGGCACTTGGTCCCTCGCTGACCACCGTGATCATCGCCCTTTCGGTTGTCTACGCTCCGCGTCTTGCCCGCATCGTGCGCGCGTCGACGCTGGTTCTCCGCGAACTGCCCTATGTCGAAGCCGCAAAGGCGCTTGGAATATCGACCTTTCACATCATGACGCGACATGTGCTGCGCAATCTTATGTCGCCGATCTTGGTCCAGGGCACATTCCTTTTTGCCAATGCGATGCTGGCCGAAGCGGGGCTTTCTTTTCTGGGGCTCGGCGTCAGCCCGGAAATTCCGACATGGGGAACGATGATCGCGGCCGGCCGGCAATATATCGGTCAGGCCGACTGGATGACGCTGTTCCCGGGCATTGCCATCATTCTCTCCGTGCTCTCGCTGCAGATGGTCGGCGATGGACTGCGCGACACTCTCGATCCAAGACTGCGAAAGGACCTGTAATCATGTCAACCGGGGATCAGGTGGGAAAGCCGCTTCTGCTTGCCAACGTCAAGCCCATGGCCTTCGGCAATGCCGCGCCGCAAGGGACGATCGATATTCGCGTCGGCGCCGACGGCAACATCGCGGCGATCGGACCCTCGCTGTCCGTGGCCGACGATGTTACGCGCATCGATGCGAAGGGAGCGTGGATATCGCCGGGCTGGGTCGACCTGCATGTGCATATCTGGCATGGCGGTACCGACATCTCCATTCGCCCGTCGGAATGTGGCGCCGAACGCGGCGTGACCACGCTGGTCGATGCCGGATCGGCTGGCGAGGCGAATTTTCACGGCTTTCGCGAATATATCATCGAGCCATCTAGGGAGCGGATCAAGGCTTTCCTCAACCTCGGTTCCATCGGTCTGGTCGCATGCAACCGCGTGAGTGAGCTGATGGACATCCGTTCCATCAATCTCGACCGGATCCTGGAAGTTTATGCCGAGAACAGCGAGCATATCGTCGGCATCAAGGTTCGCGCGAGCCATGTCATTACCGGCTCGTGGGGCGTAACACCGGTCAAGCTCGGCAAGAAGATTGCCAAGATCCTGAACGTGCCGATGATGGTGCATGTTGGTGAGCCGCCGGCCCTCTACGACGAGGTTCTTGAAATTCTCGGTCCTGGAGACGTCGTTACCCATTGCTTCAATGGCAAGGCGGGTTCGAGCATCCTGGAAGACAAAGATCTCTTCAACCTCGCCGAACGCTGCGCGGGCGAGGGCATTCGCCTGGATATTGGCCACGGCGGAGCTTCCTTCTCGTTCCAGGTGGCCGAGGCCGCGATCAAGCGCGGCCTGCTGCCGTTCTCGATCTCGACAGACCTGCATGGCCATTCGATGAACTTCCCGGTCTGGGATCTGGCCACGACGATGTCCAAGCTGCTTTCGGTCGGCATGCCATTCGACAAGGTCGTGGATGCCGTCACCCATGCGCCGGCATCCGTCATCAAATTGTCGATGGAAAACCGCCTGTCGGTCGGGCAACGCGCCGACTTCACGATCTTCGACCTGATCGACTCCGAGGTGGAAGCAACCGATTCCAACGGCGACGTCTCGGTGCTCAAGAAGCTCTTCGAGCCGCGCTATGCCGTCATCGGCAGCGAGGCGATTGCAGCCAGCCGTTACATTCCAAGGGCTCGCAAGCTCGTGCGCCACAGCCACGGTTATTCGTACCGGTAACCGCGGCGCCAACAACGATTTCAGACAGGAATTTGCGTGAACAGGTCCCCAGCAATGACTACAACCGTCGGCTCCCCCTATGAGCGGCTAGCCTCGCTCGGCATTGAGTTGCCGCCCTCGCCGCCACCGATCGCCAATTTCGTCACGCATGTGCAGGAAGGGAACATTCTCTATCTTTCGGGACAGGGCCCGCGCGAGGCGGACGGCTTCATGCATTCCGGCAAGGTCGGAACGGATGTCGCCGTCGACGATGCCTACAGGCACGCGCGCCTGACGGGTATCAATCTGCTCGCGGTCATGCACGAGGCGCTCGGGGATCTGTCCCGCGTTAAGCGCGTCGTCAAGCTGCTTGGCATGGTCAATGCGGTTCCGGGCTTCGAGGACCATCCGAGCGTCATCAACGGATGCTCGGATCTCTTCATCGCCGTCTTCGGCGAGGCTGGTCAACATGCGCGCTCGGCTGTCGGTTTCGGCTCGTTGCCCGGCAACATCACGGTCGAGATCGAAGCGATCATCGCCCTGAACGATTGAAGGAAAATGTCCTAGTGGTTGCGCCAGCCCATCACCTTTTCTATCCGCTCCGCCGAAGCACGCACATGCGTGGTGTAGTGGTTCTCGTCGGAAAAGGCCTTCTGTTCCGGCAGCACGATGGAGATGGTGGCAACGCATTGGCCATCCCGATCGCAGATCGGCGAGGCGATGCAGGCAACGGCATAATCGGACTCGCCAGCCTGGATCGACAGGCGGTCGTCGAAAGCCTTGACGGCCGCTTCCGAAAGGGCTGCTGGATCGATCTCGGCGCGTCCCGTCGGCGAGGAGCGCGCGCATCGCCTGAAGAGTTCGATGCGCTCTTCCGTGGCCAGATGGCCGACCAGAAGGCGCCCGGAAGCGGTCCAGTTGAGCGGTACGCGAGTTCCGACTCGAGAGGCGACCTGGAAATGGCTCGGCCCGTCTGCCATGGCAAGCACCAGCATGTGATCGCCATCGCGCCCGCATACCTGCACCGTCTCGCCCACCTCCCTGCAAAGATCATGCATTTCATGTGTCGCCACGCTCATGAAATCCAGCGAACGAGCATAGGCGAGCCCATAATGGTAGAGCCTCGGACCAAGCCAAAGGGCTCCGTCCGCGTTGCGCGTCAGCATGTTCTTTTCGACAAGATCGTCGACAATCACGTAGATCGTGGAAAGCGGCGCCTTGACGGCCTTGGCGATCGCGTAAACTCCGGCTGGAGAGCCGGTTTCGTAAAGATAATCAATGACCTGAAGCGCGCGATCGATACCGCTGACGCGGGATCGACGAGCAACTTTGGTGCTTTCGTCCTCGGTCGGATGCGCACCACCGGGATGGGCTGGAGATGATGTCTTTGCGTCCAATTCCATGTTCCCTGAGCAATTTTAGAGCCTATTACATTATTATGGCATAGTTGTCGATGAGGCAAATCGAAGCGATCCTCGTCGCCGAACAGAGAGACAGGAGAAATAAAATGTCCGATGATATCCGTGCATCGATCGGCCTTCGCCCGGTCATCAATGTGTCCGGCACGATGACAAGCCTTGGCGCTTCCATCGTCGTTCCGGAAGCAGTCCGGGCGATGTCGTCGATCCTGCCGCAATTCGTCGAGATCAACGATCTCCAGCGCAAGGCAAGTGCTGTGATAGCGCGCCTGACGGGTGGCGAGGCCGGTTTCGTAACGGCATCGTGCTCGGCCGGCATCAGCCTTGCCGTTGCAGGCGCCATCACCGGCAACGATCTGCTGGCCATCGAGAAGCTGCCGGATGTCGTGCCGGAGAAAAGCGAAGTCCTCGTTCAGATGGGGCATGTGGTCAGCTACGGCGCGCCTGTCGATCAGGCCATACGGCTTGCCGGCGGCAAGGTGGTTCTGGTCGGCCAGGCGACATCCACGCATCGGTTCCACATGGAAAACGCCATTACCGAAAAGACCGCCGCCGCCGTCTATGTCGTCTCGCATCATGTGGTCGACCACGGGCTCCTGAACCTCAAGGAATTCGTCGAGATCGCCCATGCCAAGGGCGTGCCGGTGATTGTCGACGCCGCCTCGGAATATGACCTTGAGGTTTTCCTCAAGCAGGGGGCGGACGTGGCATTGTATTCGGGCCACAAATTCCTCGGCGGACCGACGTCGGGCATTGTCGCCGGCAGGAAGGAACTGGTCCGGCACGCATTCCTTCAAAACATGGGCATCGGCCGCGGCATGAAGGTCGGCAAGGAAAGCATCTTCGGTGTGATGGCCGCGCTCGAGGCCTGGGAAACGCGCGATCACGCCGGTATCCGCGAACGGGAAACCAGCTATCTCAATCTTTGGAAGCAGACGCTGGATGGGCGCCCGGGTGTTACGGCCCTGATCGAGCCCGATCCCACCAGCAATCCGTTGGATCGAATGCGCGTCCTCCTGAATCCGGAGGTTGCCCATATCACCGCCTGGGATCTTGCGGATGCCTTGGCGCGGGGGACGCCCCCGATCATCGTGCGCGACCACAAAGTGGAGCATCAATACTTTTATCTTGATCCCTGCAACCTGCATCCGGGTGAGGAGACGATCGTGGCGAGGCGTCTGTCCGAGGAACTCGATAAGGCACGCGCATCCAACGAGATCATCGCGACGCCTATCGAAAATCGCAGCAAGCATCGCTTCGATGGAATGCTGCGCTGGCCGGATTGATATGCCACGCCTGCCCGAAACGACAAGGAACCAAGCATGGCCAGCATGGAAGCGCAGACGGTCGACGCCGCTCAACCGGTTCTCTCGGTCGAGAACCTCACGACCTCGTTTTTGATCGATGGGAGCTGGAAGCCCGTTGTCCGGGATATTTCCTTTACGGTTGCGCCGGGAGAAACCGTTGCGATCGTTGGGGAGTCCGGATCGGGAAAGAGCGTGACGTCACTCTCGATTATGCGGCTGCTGCAGAAAGACATGAGCCGCATCGAAGGCAGGATCATGCTTGATGGTGATAACCTTCTGGCGTTGCCGGAGCATGCCATGCGCCGGGTTCGTGGCAACGAGGTTGCCATGATCTTTCAGGAGCCGATGACCAGTCTCAATCCGCTCTTTACGATCGGCGATCAGATTTCCGAGGCCTTGCTCTGCCACTTGCCGATGTCGAAAGCCGAGGCCCGTGCCGAGACTATCAGGCTTCTGGAGAAGGTTCGCATCCCCTCCGCCGCTGCCCGTTTCGATGAATATCCACATCGCTTTTCGGGCGGCATGCGCCAGCGTGTGATGATCGCAATGGCGCTCGCGTCGAAGCCGAAGCTCCTTATTGCCGACGAGCCAACAACGGCGCTCGACGTCACCATTCAGGGGCAGATCCTCGACCTGATCAAAATGCTTCAGGAAGAGGAGGGGACATCCGTCCTGTTCATCACTCACGACATGGGGGTGGTGGCGGAGATCGCCGACCGGACGGTGGTGATGTATCGCGGCGAGCAGGTCGAGACGGGAGCGACCGCCGACATTTTTCATCGCAGCAAGCACCCTTACACTCGCGCCTTGCTGTCGGCCGTACCCGTGCTCGGTTCCATGAAGGGGCACGCACGGCCGCTGCGTTTTCCCGTGGTCAACACGGCAACGGGCGAATCCGATGTGCCCGAGGAAACTGCCGACACGGTTGCCTCCAGCCTGCGTCCGGTCCTGGAGGTCCGGAACCTGTGCAAGCGCTTCGATATTCATTCCGGTCTCCTCGGTCGCCTGAGCGGCCGCGTCCATGCCGTGGAGAATGTTTCCTTCGATCTCCATGCCGGCGAGACCTTGTCGCTCGTGGGTGAATCCGGTTGCGGCAAATCGACGACCGGTCGCGCAATCATGCGCCTGATCGAGCCCAATGACGGTTCGGTGGTGGTGGAAGGCAAGGATGTGCTTTCGCTTGACCGTAAGGACATGCGCCAGATGCGCAAATCGGTGCAGATGATCTTTCAGGATCCATATGCAAGCCTCAATCCGCGTATGACCGTCGGCGCCGCGATCGCTGAACCTTATCTGGAGCACGGGATGGGCACGGCAAAGCAGGCCAAGGACGTGGTGGCCGACCTCCTGTTGAAGGTCGGGCTCTCGCTGGAAATGGCAACGCGCTACCCCCATGAATTTTCCGGCGGTCAGCGCCAGCGCATCTGCATCGCCCGCGCCCTTGCGTTGGAGCCGAAGGTCATTGTCGCGGATGAGAGCGTCTCGGCACTCGATGTCTCGATCAAGGCACAGGTCATCAATCTCATGCTCGATCTGCAGCAGAGCCTCAACCTCGCGTTTCTTTTCATCTCGCACGACATGGCGGTTGTGGAGCGGGTCAGCCACCGTGTTGCCGTCATGTATCTCGGCGAGATCGTCGAGATTGGTCCAAGGGCGGCGATCTTCGAGAACCCGCAGCATCCCTATACGAGGAAGCTGATAGCAGCCGTTCCGGTGCCTGATCCGGACCGCCGCCGGGAAAAACGTCCGGTCGCAAACGACGAAATCAAAAGTCCGATCCGGCCAATCGATTACCGACCCGTAAACGCCGGCTACCGTGTCGTCGAGCCGGGGCACCTTGTCGCCGCCGCTCCATAGACGATGACAAAAAACATTATTCGCTCGACACGATTTCCAATGAAAATGCTATGGAAAAATGGGCCGCATGATGCCAGATTGGTCAGGTGGAGCTCTGCTTGGAGGAGGCAGGCCAATTCATTTCATCGATGAACGCAGTTCAGCGGCATTGGACCCCGTCCATGTTTGCGGGCTCCCTATGGTCATGAAGTGGGTTGGATCGTGTTTGATTGTTTGCTGATCGGTCAGGCTCTTTGTGATGTTGCTTGTTAAATGATGGGTTCGGGAGAGTTGAAAAATTTTCAATCGAAAGCGGAAGCCGTGACGATCGCGGCTCCTCTGGCCGTCCACTTGGACAAGGTGTCGATTTCTTTCGGGATAGCCGGCGGCAAGCGCTTCGACGCGGTGGCCGACACCGATCTTGGTGTGGCGGGCGACGAATTCCTGGCGATCGTCGGGCCTACCGGTTGCGGCAAGTCCACGCTTCTCAACGTGGCGGCAGGGCTGCTCGATCCGGCATCAGGGTCTGTCGAGATTTTCGGACGCCCCCTGAAGGGACTGAATAGGCAAGCCGGCTACCTGTTTCAGCAGGATTCGCTGATGCCGTGGAAAACCGTGCTCGAAAACGTCGCCATCGGCCTCGAGGTATCCGGCGTGTCGACGAGTGAAGCGCGCAAATCGGCGATGGAATGGCTTGAGCGTGTTGGCCTCGGCGGCTTTGCCGATCGCTATCCGAGCATGCTGTCCGGTGGCCAGCGCAAGAGGGTCGGATTGGCCCAGGTGCTCATCCGCAATCCGAAGCTGTTGTTGATGGACGAGCCGTTCGGTCCGCTCGACGCACAGACCCGACTGATCATGGGCGACCTTCTGCTGAAGCTCTGGTCCGAGGACAAGAAGGCGGTGATGTTCGTCACCCATGATCTCGACGAGGCGATTGCCCTTGCGGATCGCATCGTCATCATGTCGGCGGGGCCGAAATCCCGGATCATCGGCGATTTTCGCGTCACGATCCCCCGGCCGCGCGACATCGCCGAAATCCGCCACGACCCGGCCTTCACGGAGCTGCACAAAAGCATCTGGCATGCGCTGAGAGAAGAAGTCATGACCGCCTATCAGCAGACCAACGTGGCCGCGCAATGACGAGAACGAAGCTCCTGGCCTGCCAATTGCTGGTGGCGATCGTGATCGTCGGTGCGTGGTATCTCGCAACATCGACGCATGTCTTCGGCAACCCGCGAACTGCCGCATTCTTCTTTGCCGATCCGGTCAAGGTCGCCGCGCGGATCGTGAAATGGTTCGCCGACGGATCGATCTGGTATCATCTCTGGGTAACACTGTCGGAATCCCTGCTGGCATTTTTCATTGGCGCGATCGGTGGGGTAATCTTCGGCTTCTGGTTTGCGCGCCGGCCCGTGGTGGCTGCCGTCTTTGATCCCTATGTCAAGGCCGCCAATGCCTTGCCGCGTGTCGTCCTGGCACCGATATTCGCCCTGTGGTTCGGCCTCGGCATCTGGTCGAAGGTGGCGCTCGGCGTCACGCTGGTCTTCTTCATCGTCTTTTTCAACGTCTATCAGGGCGTGAAGGAAGTGAGCCCGACCGTACTTGCCAATGCCCGCATGCTCGGGATGAACGAGAGGCAGCTGTTGCGCCACGTCTATATTCCCTCGGCCTTGTCCTGGATGTTTTCGAGCCTCCATACCTCTGTAGGATTTGCGGTTGTCGGTGCGGTTGTCGGCGAATATCTGGGTTCGGCCGCAGGGCTTGGTTATCTCATCCAGCAGGCCGAGGGCGTGTTCGATGTGGCCGGCGTCTTCGCCGGCATGTTCGTGCTGATGGCCTTCGTCCTCATCGTCGACTGGCTGATGACCAGGGTTGAGCGGCATATGCTGCGGTGGCGGCATTAAGCGATTTCAATTTCGATCTAGTGGAGGAAAACATGGAACGCAGGACATTCTTGATCGGCACAGCCAGCATCGGTGCTGCCGCCTTCTTTCAGGCAAGCGGGCCGGCCGTCGCCGATGACGCGAAGCCGGAAAAGCCGGACCTGACCCTGGCCGTCGGCGGCAAGCCGCTGCTCTATTATCTTCCGCTAACGATTGCCGAAAAGAAGGGCTTCTTCGAGGAAGAAGGACTGAACGTCACCATCAATGATTTCGCCGGCGGCGCGAAATCGCTGCAGGCGCTGATCGGCGGCTCGGTCGATGTTGTCGCCGGTGCTTACGAGCACACGATCCGCATGCAGAACAAGGGGCAGGATATCGTCGCCATCTGCGGTCTGGGCCGGTTCCCCGGGATTGTGATTGCCGTGCGCAAGGAGCTCGCGGGCGAGATCAAATCCGTGGCCGACCTCAAGGGGCGGAAGATCGGGGTCACGGCACCGGGCTCGTCGACGGCGCTGATGCTGCAATATGCGCTGCAGAAGAATGGGCTGGCGCCAACCGATGTCGCGTTGATCGGCATAGGCGGCGGTGCCAGCGCCGTCGCGGCGATCAAGAACGGTGAGGTCGACGGCCTGTCTCATCTCGATCCGGTGATCGCCCAGCTTCAGTATGAGGATCTCGTTTCCGTCCTGATCGATACGCGAACAGAGGCTGGAACGCGCGCGCTGTTCGGCGGCCCGAACCCGGCCGCAACGGTTTACATCCAGCGCAGTTTCGCCGAAACCAATCCGGTGACGACGCAGCGGGTGACCAATGCCTTCCTGAAGGCCTTGAAATGGATCGGCCAGGCGAAGCCCGAAGACGTGGCGGATACCGTGCCCGAAGAATACCTTCTCGGAAACCGCGATCTCTACATACAGGCCTTCAAGAACTCGAAGGAAATGTATTCACCCGACGGCATGATCAGCGAGGAAGGCTACACGTCGATGATGAGCGTCCTGAAGACGCTTGACCCGGAATTGGCCGATGCCGAGGTGCCCTACGCCAAGACCTTCGATCCCCGTTTCGTCAAGGCGGCCAAGACGTGATGTCATGATGCGTCTGCTCCGGCTCGGGGTCTCGAGCCGGGGTTGTCGTGCCGGCTTAAGGCGTTTCAGGACACTCAGATTTTATCTTTCAGCGCAGATATTGCCCTTTATCAAGAACCGCGCCTATAAGGACGCACTCGACTGGACCCGGTGAGAATCCGGGTGGCTATTCCGGCCGCCGATCCGCCGGACCACGCAAAACCTGAATGCCAACTTGCGGCCTCTTGCCCGAGGCCAGGCGTCCTTTGCGAGAATTCACCAGATGTCATTATCGTCTATTCGCCGGGAGTGGCTTGCCAATCCCACCCGCGAGATGCTCGCTGGAGCAGTCGCGACCTTTGCTCTCATTCCCGAAGTCATCGCCTTCTCGTTCGCGGCTGGTGTCGATCCGCAGGTGGGGCTGTTCGCGTCTTTCGTGATCGGAATTGTCATTGCCTTTAGCGGCGGGCGCCCGGCCATGATCTCGGCCGCAGCCGGATCCGTCGCTCTTGTCGCGGCACCTTTGGTTCATGGCCATGGCTTGCCCTATCTGTTCGCCGCCGGCCTGCTGGCGGGGATCATACAGATTGTCTTTGGCCTGTTGCGCCTCGGCGTGCTGATGCGTTTTGTCTCGAAGTCGGTCCGGACCGGCTTTGTCAACGCACTTGCGATCCTCATTTTTGCGGCTCAGGTGCCGCATATCATCGACGGGGGCGTGGTCGGTTATGCCTTTCTGGCGGCAGGGTTGATACTGATCTATCTGGCGCCGCGCATCACAACAGCTTTGCCATCGCCTCTGATCTGCGTCGTCGTTCTGACTGTCGCCTCAGTGACGCTGAAGCTTCCCGTGCTCACTGTCGCCGACCTCGGTCGCCTTCCGGATTCCCTTCCCGTCTTCGCATGGCCAGAGGTTCCGCTCAACCTCGAGACACTCCGTATCATCGCCGGCCCGGCTCTGGCGATCGCCATGGTCGGCTTGCTTGAGTCGATGATGACGGCCAGCGTCGTTGACGATTTGACCGATACCCCGAGTTCCAAGAACCGGGAAAGTGCGGGTCTTGGCCTTGCCAATGCCGCATCGAGCCTGTTCGGCGGCATTGCTGGGTGCGGCATGATCGGCCAGACGATTAGCAATGTGAAGTACGGCGGTCGCGGCCGTCTCTCGACACTGTTTGCGGGTGCTTTTCTGCTGGTCCTGATGGTTCTGCTCAAACCCTGGGTATCGCAGGTTCCGGTTGCCGCGCTGGTGGCAATCATGATCATGGTCTCGATCGACACGTTCGATTGGTCGTCCGTGCGCAAGTTGGTCGTCCATCCGAAGATATCGAGTGCCGTGATGCTCGCAACCGTCGTCGTCACGGTCGCGACCTCCAATCTGGCGCTCGGCGTCACTGTCGGGGTGCTTCTAAGCGGCGTGTTCTTCACGTTCAAGGTCGCCAGCCTCTTGCATGTCGAGATCGAACGCGACGCCGGGACCAGGCGAATATTCTACCGCGTCTCGGGGCAGGTATTTTTCGCTTCGGCTGACGTCTTCGTCGAGTCATTCGACGTAAGGGACGCTGCCGACATGAGCGTTACTATTGATGTCTCCCGGGCGCATTTCTGGGACATCACCGCTGTCGCGGCCCTGGAGAAAGTTGTCCAGCGCTTTAAAACGCATGGCGCTCAGGTCGAGTTGATCGGCGTCAATGAGGCTAGTTCCACACTGATAGAACGGCTCGACTCGTCCGTTGTCGTCGGCGAGGTTTAGCGTGGTAGGCAACGATTAGGGAAATAGTCGGCTGTTTACGATCACGGCGTGCCTGATGGTAGGCAGCCTTTGATCCAGCTTTGTTCGGCAGATATTGATGGAACAGTATCTCAGGGATCGAGCCTTGTTCGAATGCTTCAGATACTTTCAGGCGTGATGATTTCGAAGGGAACCACGCGCTGCAGGATCGTCGTGCTGCTGCGATTGTCCAAGCCGGCGAGCATCGTGGCGATCAGAGCATCGGAGGTCTGCTCGAGTGGATGGCATAGCGCTGCGGTGATCAGGCCTTCGGATAGCCCCTTTCGCGTTTCCGGGCCAATGTCGCGGCAGATAATGCGGACATTCCTGCTTTTCTCCTCGGGAGCGTCGCGAACAGCGCGCAAGACGCCGGATATGCCGCCTCCAATGATGAAGATGCCTCTGAGATCGTTGAGCTCGGACAGGAGTTCGCTGACCATGCGATAGGCTTCCTGTGGCTCCTCGTGCGTGGGCCGGCTATCGTCGATCCGAAGATGCGGTGCATGTTCGCGGATGTAGGATCGGAAGCTCGCGTCGTTTATATCCTGACATTGATAGCGATGATTTCCGATGAACACCGCGAGGCGCCCCGCATCCGGTGTCATCTGTGCGAGAAACCAGGCGGCCGTCCGCCCGAGCTTCCAGTTGTCCGTGCCCACGTAGCCTGCGCGCGCGGAGGCCGACTGGTCGGTAATATAGGCCACGACGGGCTTGCCCCGAGACTTGAGAGACTGGATTGTCTGGCCGATCAGGGGATGGTCTCCGGCCACGACGGCCATCGCGTCACAGCGCTTCCCGAGAGCCTCAAGCCGATCGGCGATGTTCTGCGGCTCGAGGATGTCGACGAAGTCGATCACAGCTTCGATTTTCTCGTTGTGACGTCGTGCAGCGGCCTCGACGATCTTTGCGGCGAACAGCTGGTAGAGATCGCGCGTCGACTGCTGCAGCAGGAACCCGAAACGATAGCTCGGAATGGCATCCTGCTTGCGACCCTCGATGACACCAAGGCCGTAGAAGCCGAGCTCCTCCGCAGCGTTCTGAACCCTCTGGATCGTCTCCGCCCGCACCGATCCGGATCCTCCCATGATCCGATTCACGGTCGAGATACTGACGCCGGACAATTCGGCCAGCATGGCGATGGTGGGACGTTTTTTCATGAAATAAAATATCTCATTTAGAGTTGAGACGAAATGATACAAAAATATCATTTCAGCGCAAGATATATTCCACGCCAATGCCGTGTCTGCTAGGTCATTTCTGCGACGCCGAGGACGGAGGAGAGATCCACGGTGAGATCGCTGGGAGGAAATCAGATGAAATTTTCACGGCGTGCCCTGCATGGGCTGCTCACGAGTGCTGCACTCGCAATCGGCGTCGTCGCGGCGTCCTCAGCCATGGCGGCGAATATTGCCGTCATCGGCGGCAAGACTGACGACGAATTCTGGAGCCGCATCAAGAAGGGGCTCGACGATGCCTCCCTCGTGGTGGGGAAGAACGGCGGATCCGTCACCTACCTTCAGCTTCAGACCTACGACAATCTCGGACCGGACGCGGCACAGCTCGTCCGTACAGCCATCAGCCAGGGGGTGAATGGTATCGCCGTTCCCGATTGGGTGCCGGAAGCCGAAGACGAGGCGATCAAGGCCGCGGTTGCCGCCGGCATCAAGGTTATTCTCATCAACGCCGGCAGCATCGACAAGGCACGCGAACTCGGCGCCATCAATTATGTCGGCTCGGACGAATATACGGCCGGCAAGGCGGGGGGCGAATATTTCGCTTCCAAGGGAAGCAAGAACGTTCTCTGCGTCAATACCGTGCCTGGCGCGGCCAACCAGGAAGCCCGTTGCAAGGGCGTCATTGACGGTATCGTCGCCAAGGGCGGTGCTGGTAAGCAGCTTCCGCTTCCGGCGACGAGCTTTGGCGACCAGACCGCGATCGCCGAGGCGATCAAGGCGACGCTGCTTCAGGATGACACGATCGACGGCGTCATCAACATCAGCGCGACGGACGCGGATGCGGGTGCCAGCGGTATCAAGCAGGCCGGCAAGGCCGGCAAAGTGGCACACGGTACCTTCGATCTGAACAGCTCGGGCCTCGCCAGGATCAAGGACGGCTCGCAGACCTTCGCCATCGACCAGCAGCCCTACCTGCAGTCGCTGCTCGGCGTCACGCTCCTTGCGTCCCACATCGATTACGGCACGAACCTTCCGACCGCCCCGGTCCTGACCGGACCCGGGATCGTCGATGCTTCGAACATCGAAGCGACCCTGGCTGGTGTCGGCAAGGGCGTACGCTGATCTTCAATCGGTGACGTCCGGCCGGTGGTTCTTCCCGGGCCGGACGCTTTCAGTCCAGCGATCGGATCCTTGATCCGGCGTTTGCGTAGTCACGCCCAAAACTGGGGTAACGTACATGAACAACCTATCATTTGGCAGTCTCCTGCGCCGACCGGAGGCAGGCGCCTTCCTCGGCCTCATCGGCGTTCTCGTGTTCTTCGTCGTCTTCGGCAGTACGAAATTCTTGGAGCCGGCGGGGGCGGCGAGCTGGCTCAATGTCGCCGCCAACCTGGGTATCGTCGCGCTCCCGATCGGGCTGCTGATGATCGCCGGCGAACTCGACATTTCCATCGGCGCGATGATCCCCGCGGGATCCATGATCGTCGCCGTGGTGTCGGGGCATTACGGATTGCCGATCTGGGTCGGGATGCTTGGCTCTATTGCCTTCGGCATCGTCGTCGGACTGGTCAACGGTCTGCTGGTCGTGCGAACGGCCGTTCCGTCGCTGATCGTGACGCTTGGTACACTCTTTGCGGTCCAGGGCCTGATGCTTGGCTTCTCGGTACTCGTGACCGGGACAACCAGCGTGGCGCTGACGGCGGCTCCCTGGGCCAAGTTCGTCTTCGGTCAGTTCCTGGGCGGCTCCTTCCAGGTGATCATCCTTTGGTGGCTGGCGATCACCGCGTTCTTCGTCTTCCTCATGCACTATTCCCCTTATGGCAACTGGGTTTTCGCCATGGGAGGCGACAGGATCAGCGCGCGCAATGCCGGTATTCCGACAACCAAGCTGACCGTGATCCTCTTCGTCCTCTCAGCAACCGGCGCCTCGTTCGTCGGCATGTGTCAGGCCATCCTGTTCAATTCGGCCCAAGTGTCGGGCGGCATGACCTTCATCTTCAATGCGATCATTTCGGTCGTCGTCGGCGGCGTGCTGCTGACGGGAGGGTTCGGGTCGGTGATTGGAATCTTCTTCGGAACCATCACCTTCGCCGTGGTCAACCAGGGCATCTATTTCACATCCTTCGACCGCAACTGGTCGAGCCTGATCATCGGCGTGATGCTTCTGGTCGCGGTTCTCATGAACAACACCTTCCGTCAGATGGCGCTTACCTA
This sequence comes from Martinezella rhizogenes, assembly GCF_000799715.1. GTDB lineage: Bacteria > Pseudomonadota > Alphaproteobacteria > Rhizobiales > Rhizobiaceae > Rhizobium > Rhizobium rhizogenes_C. The sequence continues at coordinate 915,058 of NZ_JUHG01000013.1, read as the reverse complement.
TTCGCCGAAGAGAAAAAAGGGAGGGCTATGAGATGGCAACCCCGATCCTAGAGCTCGAAAACGTCAATAAATCCTTCGGCCCGATCGATGTTCTTTACGACATCACATTGAGGGTCCACCCCGGCGAGGTGCTTTGTCTTCTCGGGGACAACGGCGCCGGCAAGTCCACGCTCATCAAGACCTTTGCCGGCGTCTACAAGCCGACAACGGGCACCGTGAAGTTCGACGGCCAGCCGATCACCTTCAGCAACCCGCGCGAGGCGGCGGATCTCGGTATCGCGACCGTCCACCAGTTCGGCGGCACATTTCCTCTCATGAGCATTGGTCGCTCGTTCTTCGTCGGTCGCGAGCCGACAAAAGGCTTCGGACCATTCAAGGTCTACGACCGCAAGACCGCGAACGACGTTGCCGTGAAAGCCGTCCGGGAGTTCGGCATTACCCGGATCGACGACGGTGACCGTCTCATCGGCGGCCTGTCCGGCGGCGAGCGGCAATCGCTGGCGATCGCGCGCGCCGTCCACTTCGGAGCCCGGGTGCTGATCCTCGACGAGCCAACGGCAGCACTCGGCGTCAAGGAGGCGGCGCATGTTCTGCGCATCGTGCTCGAAGCGCGCCGCCGCGGTCTCGCTGTGATCTTCATCACCCACAACGTCATCCACGCCATGACGGTCGGCGACCATTTCGCGGTGCTGATCAAGGGCGCCAAGGCGGCGGATTTCCGAAAGGGCGAACGGACCCGCGAGGAAATCACCGATCTCATGGCTGGCGGCGAGGCGATGGCGGAGCTGGAAGCCGAGATCCAGGCTCATTCCGCCGGATAGCGGCTCTTTCAAGCGGGTGCCGTTGTGGATCGCGGCATCCGAACCACTGTCATCCGATGTTCGGGTGGCCCAGCCAAACAACTCTTAGACGGGTGACCAGAAATGAAAATCGCAATCGACCCCTTCATGCATCGCCATCTCTCGCTCGATGCGCTGCCCTCAAAGGTGGCCGAGCTTGGATATGAATGGATGGAATTGAGCCCGCGGGGGGACTTCCTCGAGTGGTTCAAGGCTCCCCGTGTCTTTCCCGGCCGCATCAAGTCCTTCAAGAAAGCGCTCTCCGATGCAAATGTCGGAATAGCCTCGCTGCTTCCGATGTATCGCTGGGCGTCGAACGACGAGGTCGAACGGCAGGCGGCGGTCAAGCATTGGAAGCGCGCGATCGAGATCTGCGTCGAGTTGGGCGTCGACACCATGAACTCGGAGTTCGGTCGCGGACCCCATCCCGACAAGGGTTCCTGCTATTGCTGCCACACCGGCTCGATGATCGAGACATGTGAAGATGCCTGGTGGCGCTCCATGGAGGAACTGGTGCCGATCTTCGAGAAGGAAGGCATCAACCTTCATGTCGAACCCCATCCGGAAGATTGGTGCGAGACCCTCCAGCCCGCGCTCGACATCATCCGCACGGTCAATTCGAAGAACTTCAAGTTCCTCTACTGCGCGCCCCACACCTTCTACTTCGGCGACGACACCAAGGCTATGCTGCGGGAAGCTAAGGACGTCCTCGCCCATGTCCATGTCGGCGACACCTTTAACCACAAGGCATCCTCGGGCCTGCGCTACATCGTCAATCCCCCCGGCTCGATGGCCCGCGTTCACCAGCATCTGGACATCGGGCAGGGCGAAGTGCCCTGGGACGATTTCTTCGGAACGCTCGCCGAGATCGGCTTCGACGGCATCATGACCGCCTGTGTCTTTGCCTGGGAGGAACGGGCAGACCATTCCGGCAAGTTCATGCGCGGCAAGATGCAGGAATATATCGACAAGCACTGGGGCGCGAAATGACCCTTGGAGCCGACGCTCTCGCAACGGGCATGATCGGTCAAAGGATGCCCGTCGACGGAAGAGCGGCTTTCCCGAACGCGCGCCGTGGCGAACATTTCTCAAACACCAACAAACAAGCATTCTGAAAGGCTCGAAAATGATTAACGGAGAAAGACTTATCGACCGTCCTCTTCGGTGGGGCATGGTTGGCGGCGGTCGCACCGGGCAGGTGGGCTACAAGCACCGCACCGGCGCATTGCGGGATGGCAGCTATCAGCTCATCTGCGGTGCTTTCGACCTCGCCGTCGCGCGTGGCCGCGATTTCGGCGTGAAGCTCGGCGTTACGCCCGAGCGTTGCTATGACGACTACAAGGCCCTCATCGCCGCGGAAAGCCAGCGCCCGGATGGCGTGGAAGTGGTTTCCATCGCGACGCCCAATTTCACCCATTATGAAATCACCAAGGCGTGCCTTGAAGCCGGCCTTCATGTGATCTGCGAAAAGCCGCTGTTCTTCACCGTGGCCGAATGCGACGAAATCGCCAAGCTGGCGGAAGAAAAGGGGCTGATCGTCGGCGTGACCTATGGTTTTTCCGGTCATCCGCTGCTTCATCAGATGGCGGCGATGGTCAAGAAGGGGATCCTCGGCGACATCCGTATCGTCGACATGCAGTATACGCATGGTTTCAGCTCGGGCGACGATGCCAATGCATCCGACGCGCAGAAGTGGCGAACCAATCCGGCAACATCGGGTCCGACCTTCGTTCTCGGCGATATCGGAACGCATATCTACTACATGTCGCAGATCGTGCTGCCGCATATGAAGATCGAGAAACTCCTCTGCGACCGCCAGTCTTTCATCAGATCGCGTGCGCCGCTTGAGGACAATGCCTACGTGCTGTCGCACTACGACAACGGCGCCGTCGGCCGCCTTTGGGTGTCGTCGGTCAATGCCGGCTCCATGGCCAGCCAAAGGTTCCGCTTCGTCGGATCCAAGGCCTCGGTCGAATGGACCGATACCCAGCCCAACGAACTGATCTATGAGGTACAGGGACAGCCGCCGCAGGTGCTTCATCACGGCATGCCGTACCTCGAAGACGAAAGCCTGCGCTATGAGCGCATGGGCGCCCTTCACACTGAAGGACTCGGCGACAGCTGGTCGAACATCTATCTCTGGATCGCGCAGGCTATCGACGCGAAGAAGCGCGGCGACGGCGCCTTCCTGAGGGATCATCACTATCCGGGCATCAAGGCGGGCACCGACGGCGTGCGCTGGCTGGAAAACTGCGTGCGCTCCGCTGACGCAGGCTCCGTCTGGGTCCGTTTCGAATAACCCGGGAGAGGCGCGCCGGTTTCCTCCTACTCCCCCGGCGCGCCTCGATACCTCCTTTCAGGAAAGATGAACTGATGAGACTTTCAATCTGCACCGACGTGATGGGAAATCTGTCCTTCACGGACATGCTGGACAAATGCGTCGAACTTGGCGTCGAAGGCGTCGAAATGACCGGCGGTGGCTGGTCCAGTGGCCCGCATTTCCGCGCTGATGAACTTCTGGCGGACAAGGGCATTCTCAGGACCAAGCTTAGGGAAATCGAGGCTCGGGGGCTGGAGATCGCCGCGCTGAACTGCTCGGCCAATCCGCTTGATCCGGGCGACATGGGCAAGCGTCACCGCAAGGAAATGGAAGAGACCATTCGTCTCGCCGGCGAGATCGGGGTGAAGACAATCGTCACCATGTCCGGCCTGCCGGAGGCGGCGCCCGGCGACATGGTGCCCAACTGGCTCGTTTACACCAAAAGCTGGCCCAACGAGATGCCGGAGCGTGACCGCTACCAGTGGGAGGAGCGCGCCTTCCCCTTGTGGTATGATCTCGTGAGGCTTGCCGATGAAACGGGCGTCGAGAAAATCGCGCTCGAAAACTTCTCGGCGATGCTGGTGTGGAATCCCGAAACCCTGTTCCGCCTGCGCAACGAGGTCGGTCCGAAGGTGGGCATGAACCTTGATCCGTCGCATCTGATGTGGATGGGCGCGGATCCGATCGCATCGGCCCGCGCGCTCGGGAGTGCGATCCATCATTGCCACGGCAAGGACACGCGCATCGAACGCGGGCTTGCCGACGTCAACGGCCTGCTCGAACTCAAGGACGTGACCGATGTGGCAAACCGCACATGGAACTACGTCGCCGTGGGCGCGGGCCACGACCTGCAATGGTGGAAGGAGTTCTTCTCGGTCGTGCGCATGGTCGGCTACAACGACTGGGTCAGCCTCGAGATGGAAGATTTCACCATGTCCACCGAGGCGGGCATTCAGTCATCCATCGCCGCGCTGAAAGCGACGATCAGCCGCTGACCGATCTGGTGCGGTCAGACATCTGCCCGCACCGATATGCTGGCATGGAGTTGGCGACTTCCTCAGCTCGAAAGAGGCTGTCGATGCGTGGAATTGACGCCGAACGTCCGCGTGTTGTTGTGACAACTCGCCATAGAGAAACGCTATGGCGGCAGAATGCTCCGGCCCTAACCGCGCAACAGCGGAAGCAGTTGATTGCCCTGCCGTTTGATCTCGGACAGATATGGCGTGTCGGAAAGTACGAAATGCGTGATGCCCAGATCCTGATACTTGCGCAGCGAACGGGCGACGTCGTCGGCTGAACCCACTAGCCATGTCGTGCCGGCGCCGCCGCCGCCGAATTTGCCCGGTGCGGTATAGAGGTTGTCGTCGAGGACATCGCCGCGCTCGTGCAGATCAAGCAACCGCCGCTGGCCAACCGCGACGGACTGCCGGTGGTCGTTCCAGCCGGCGCCCTTGCTCTTGGCCATCTCGGCGACCTTCGCCTCGGCGTCAGCCCAGGCCTGTTCCGTTGTGTCGCGCACGAGTGTCGTGATCCGCAATCCGAACTCCAGGGGTGGGAGGTCGCGGTCCAGTTCCTTGCTCAGCGCCTTGAGCCGCTCGATCCGTCCTCGGACACCGTCGAGTGGTTCGCCCCAGAAGAGCTGGACATCGGCCTCGGTGGCGGAAACCCGTTCGGCCGCCTCGGAGGCGCCACCAAAATAGAGCTTGGGGTGCAGACGGCTTCCGCGAGCCTCGATGCGCGGCGCCACGGTGGATTCGGTGACCCGGAAATGCTCGCCTGCATAAGTGACGTTCTCCTTGGTCCATAGTCTGCGAACCAGCCGCATGAACTCCTTGGTGCGGGCATAGCGGTGCGCCTGATCGCCCTCGCTGTCGCCGTATGCAGCAAGGTTATCCTGCCCCGACACGATGTTGACACGCACCCGACCACCGCTCAGCTGATCCAGCGTGGCGGCGGCGGATGCGAAGTTCGCCGGCCGCCAATAGCCTGGGCGGACGGCGATGAGCGGTTCGAAGGTCGTGGTACGCGCGATAAGCGCCGCCGCAACGGTGAAGGTGTCGGGCCGGCCCCAGCCAGTGCCGATGAGCGCGCCTTTCCAGCCGTGTTCCTCCAGTGCCTTCGCATGGGTGGTCAACGTCTCTAGGCTATTGTGGTTTTCGACGGTGGAATCGCCTCGGTGGCCGGCTTTCACGTCGTTCGGGATATACCAGAGAAATTCGGACTTGCTGCTCATGTGATAGGCCTATGTTACCAAAGGTTGGGTTCGATCGTTCGTCCTACCGAACGCGCATGCCGGCCGCTTCGTCGTAGTGAAGTGGCTTGTCGAATTTTGTAAGCGGTGCCTCCGGCACGGAGCCGATGGTCACGCCATGCGGCCAATCCGGAGGGCAGATGGCGATATAGCGGGCATAGCCGCCCAGCCCGCCGCCGAACTTCGGATAGCCGATCGCCACCAGCGCGCCGGTTTCCGGGACCTGATCGAGGTTGGCAACACCTTCGGCCTGCGCATAACCATTATGCATCAGCCAATGTTCGCCCTCCAGATTGGGCGTGGTGTCGGTGTCGAGCGGCTCGTGGCCGTGAAACAGGATTTTTCGTTCCAGATGAAGGAACTTCAGTGCGTCCAGGCTGACGCCGGGAAAGGGCGTGGCGGTCGAAAGCGCCGGGTCCGGCCATTTCTTCGACCAGCCGGAGCGGACGAAGACGACCGACCCTTCGGGGATCGTTCCGTGCTTTGCCTCGAAATCCTTGATATCGGAGACCTGCAGATGATAGCCGGGATCGGTCTTGACCTTGTCTTCGATGGAGATGACGACCAGCGGCCGCACCGCGAAGGTCGCCGGCAGTTCATCGATTGCGGCGTATTCCGGCGCCCAATGGGCGGGTGGGTCGAGCTGGGTGCCGAGCTGATCGGTCGTCAGCAGGTAGCTCGTCGCTTCGAAGCCATGCTTGTCGTAGGTATAGACATCGCCCTTCTTGGCGAAGTCTTCCAGATCCGCGCCAGCCTTTGACGGGGCAAAGGTCGAATTGCCGAAGCCCGCCCAGACGGGGATTTTCGGGGTGATCGTATGGGTCAGATCCACGTATTTCGCGCCTTTGAAGGCATCGTTATAGACCTTCCAGAGCCCCGGTTCATCGGCCCGGGCACCCGCCACAGCCGAGAAAAAGGCCATCCCGGCCGCTATGGCAAACCGTGTCACAAATCGCGTCATCGATAATCCCCCTTTTACCTCGATCTACGGGCAGCGGGGTGATTGCGAACCTCACCGCCGACCGTCCTCGGATGGTTTTCCCGAAACAAGACGAAGTCAAGAAACCTCGCCAAGCCTAACGTCGTGCCAGCGTCAGGTGGTGTCGGATGTGTGCCCAACTTATAGCCATGGGATGCCATTATAGTCTATAAAAGTTATGGACTTTCTGGTGGCTTCAGGCGAAGAAATTTGCTGATATGAGACGATCTGTGAAAAAATCAGATCCGACGAGACAGGAGGGCCGCTGGCTCAACAAACAAGGACCTTCCATTGTCTTTATCGTTTGCAAAGGACCAACCGTGACGCTCTCTACCCTCACAGATGAACTGGCAGAACAATTCGCCGGTATCGCGCTTGGTCATGTCCGGCGTGAGTATCCCAACAACCTCGATCATGCGCTCGCGGCACCGCAGGACGCGCGTACGCCGCGCGATCTCCATCCGATCTTTTACGGCAGCTATGATTGGCATTCCTGCGTGCACAGCTATTGGCTGCTGGCGCGCCTGCTGCGCCGGTTTCCTGAACTTTCGTTTGCCGCGAGCATCCGTGCCCTGTTCGATGAACAATTCGTTGCCGAGAAGGTCGCCGCCGAATGCGCCTATTTCGCAGCGCCGACGGCGCGCGGCTTCAAGCGGCCCTATGGCTGGGCATGGCTGCTGAAGCTCGCGGCGGAGTTGGCGTTGCTGGATGATCCACGCTGGTCGCGGGCGCTTGCGCCGCTGGCGCAGGTCATCGCCCAGCGTTTTCGTGATTTCCTGCCGCTTTCGACCTATCCCATACGGGTCGGCACCCATTTCAATACCGCTTTCGGGCTGAGAATGGCGGCGGATTATGCCGCCGGTACACCGGACACCGCGTTGACGGGCCTTCTCCTTGATACGGCCAGGCGCTGGTATGGCGCGGATGTCGATTGCCCGGCCTGGGGCGAGCCGAGCGGCGACGAATTCCAGTCCTCCGCCCTAGTCGAGGCGGAGTGCATGCGTCGTCTGTTGCCCGGGGAAGATTTCCTGCCATGGTTCGACCGTTTCCTGCCACGAATTGCGGAGCACGAGCCGTCGACTTTGTTCCGGCCGGCAACGGTCACGGATCGCACGGATGGTAAGATCGCCCATCTCGATGGGCTGAACCTCAGCCGTGCCTGGTGCTGGCGTTCTCTGGCTGCCGCTTTGCCCTCGGACGATCCGCGCCGTGCCATCATGCTGGAAGCGGCCGACCATCACTTGGCCACGGGCCTCCCGCACATCGCTTCCGATTATATGGGCGAGCACTGGCTTGCCACCTTTGCCGTGCTCGCGCTCGAGAATGAGGTCTAGGCGGGAGAGGACGAAAGGGTAAGAGCCATTTGATGGCGTGATGACATAGGCACGACAAAAAAGAAAGAAGGGCTCTCGGCATGAACCGGAGCCCTTTAAGTTTGAAGGTAAAACCTCCAGAGGGAACAGCCAACGCAGCGAGACCGGGAGGAGGGAAACGCCGATCGCGTTGACTACGATCATGATGCGTCGGCTGAGCTTCAAAGGCGACATATGGAGCGACCGATTTTGCGCCGGCTTATGATATAAATATCTAATATCTAGCGGAAACTTGAAAAATGCCGGTATTTTCGCAATCATGTAATCTACTATTTTTATAGACTACTTACGCATTCGATGGTTAAGTGGCGATGGCCGGTCGTTTCGATCTGGTGCCCGTTTTCCCATTCCGAGATGCTCCCATGACCCAATCGAATATTGTTGCCAATGATGCTCCCGCTCCGAAGGTCCTAGACCGTATCGCGGGTTATGCCCCTGAACTCGTTGCGATTCGTCGTGACATTCATGCGCATCCGGAGATCGGTTTCGAGGAGGTCAGGACCTCCGGTATCGTCGCCGACAAGCTGGCCTCCTGGGGTATCGAGGTTCATCGCGGCGTCGGCAAGACCGGTGTTGTCGGGCGTCTGGTTGGGCGGCACGCGGGCAATCGGTCGGTGGGGCTCAGAGCCGACATGGATGCGCTGCCGATGCCGGAAGAAACCGGTCTGCCCTATGCTTCCATCTATCCGAACCGCTTTCACGGCTGCGGCCACGACGCCCATACCGCCATTCTTCTTGGCACCGCGCGCTACCTTGCCGAAACCCGCGATTTCGCCGGCACCGTCACCTTCATCTTTCAGCCGGCGGAGGAAGGCCTGGGCGGGGCGCGTGCGATGATCGCCGACGGGCTGTTCGACCGCTTTCCCGTCGACGAGATCTACGGGCTTCACAATGCAACCCAGCTGGCACCGGATCATCTGCATGTGACCGCCGGAACGGTGCTGGCCGGCGCCGATTTCTTCGATGTGACGTTCAAGGGCAAAGGAGCGCATGGGGCTCATCCGGATGTCGGGCGCGATCCTATCCCGGCAATCACCGAACTTGTCCAGGCGCTTCAGACCATCGTCAGTCGAAACGTCCCGCCGACCGAGCCGGCGGTTCTGTCGGTCACCAAGATAGGGGCGGGCTCGGCCTATAACGTAATCCCTGAGACGGCGAGCGTCGGCGGGACGATCCGCGCGTTCTCCAACGGGGTCAGGGAACTGATCCGCTCGCGGCTCACCACCATCGCTCGGAATGTCGCGGCCGCGCATGATCTGACGGCCGAGATCGATATCCGCGACATCTTTTCGATCCTCACCAATCATGCCGAACATGTCGATATCGTCGCCGGTATCGGGCGCGAGGTTCTGGGGGAGGCACGGGTTTCCACGGCGCCGAAGCGGGCAATGGGCAGCGAGGATTTCGCGGACTTTCTGTTACATGCGCCCGGAGCCTTCTTCACGCTCGGTCATGCCGGCACCGTTCCGGCGCATAATCCCGGCTTCATCGTCGACGATGCCATCCTGCCGGTTGGCGCGACGTTGTTCGCCCGCCTCGTCGAGAGCAGGCTCAAGGCTGCGTGATGTCCATAAGCTGGACGAAGACGAGAGCCGAACGTCCGCCGTCTGCCCGTATCCCGTCGGGACGGAATACGGGCATGTTCGACCACTGAACGCCGAACCCTCCTTGGCTATATCGTTGCTCAGGACGCGATGCGCACGATCAGTTTTCCGAAGTTCTTTCCTTCCAGAAGGCCGAGAAAAGCCTCCGGAGCGTTTTCAAGCCCATCGACGATATCTTCCTTGTACTTGAGCCGGCCCTCGGAGATCCATGTTGCGGCTTCGCGATAGAAGTCGGGACGCTGGTCGGTGAATTCGCGCTGTATGAAACCCCGTATGGTAAGGCTTTGGCGCAGGATGGCCCGCATCACGGCCGGGAGCTGATCCTGTCCGCTCGAGACGGAAGAGCCCCCGTTGTAATGTGCGATCAGCCCGCAAACAGGGACGCGGGCGAAGTCGTTCAGCAGTGGAAATACCGCGCTCCAGACGTGGCCACCGACATTCTCGAAATAGACATCGATTCCGTTCGGGCAAGCGGCCGCGAGCTGCGCGGGAAAATCGCTCGAATGGTGGTCTATCGCGGCATCGAAGCCGAGCTCTTGGCGCAGGTAATCGCATTTCTCGGGCCCGCCCGCGATCCCGACGACACGTGCCCCGAAAATCTTCGCCATCTGGCCAACGGCAGAACCAACCGCGCCGCTTGCCGCAGCAACCACAAGCGTCTCACCGGCTTTGGGTTTGCCGATATTGCGCAATCCGGCATAGGCGGTGAAGCCTGTCATTCCCAGAATGCCGAGTGCGGTCGTGATCGGTGCCGCGTCTGGGTCGAGCTTGCGCAGGCCAGTACCGTCCGAAATCGCGTAGCTCTGCCAGCCGGAATGCGAGAGGACGATATCCCCGGGATTGAACGCCGTATTGCGGCTGCGCGCGATCCGCGCGACGGTGCCTCCTTCCATCACCCCGCCGATGTCGACCGGCTTGGCATAGGATTTAGCATCGTCCATGCGGCCCCGCATATACGGGTCAAGGGAAAGATAGAGGATCTGAAGAAGAACCTCGCCCTCGGCGAGATCCCGCAACGTTTCCCGCTCCAGCCGGAAGTTCGCCGCCACTGGTGTTCCGGATGGGCGCGACGCAAGAACGATGCGGGTGGTAACGGGCTGGCTGGCCATAGATGTGTTTCCTCGTTCTGTTTTCTGCTTTTAAGTATGGGAATTTGCTTCGTGCGAATCCGCACCGAGTTTCCGAGCGGCGGTTGATTGCCCTTCACATCATCCCGCTTTCCTCGTGCCTGTCCAGCAGCAGCTATAAGCGGCTTGAACATTTTATATTGTCGCTGCCCGCCTTTTGTAGAAGGGCTCGAATCCCTCCGCTGCAAACCCTGGAAGAAGCATGGCTTTCCAGCGCCGGTAGAAATTCTGCCTTCCAATTACGGTGCGCGAACAGGATCATTCCCATGCGGGGTGGGGCCCCGTTCGCGGCTTTGGCCGCTCAGACCTTTTCGGAGCGGAAGACATGACCATCAATCGTCGTCAGTTCAATCAGCTCTTGCTGCTCAGTAGCGCAAGTCTGGCATTCACGGGTATTCCGGATACAGGCGAGGCGGCCGGGGAAACGCCCGTCCGTGGCGGTACGCTCAATTGGGCTTATTATCCCGATCCGACATCCCTGATCGCCATCAACACTTCTTCTGGCACCGGGCAGGCGATCGGGCCGAAGATCAATGAGGGGCTGCTCGATTTCGACTATGATCTTAATCCGATACCTCTGCTTGCAACCGAATGGTCGGTGAGCGACGATGGCTTGCGCTATACCTTCAAGCTTCGCCAGGGTGTGAAATGGCATGATGGAGTGGATTTCACCTCCGAGGACGTCAATTTTACGATTTTCCGCTTGAGGGAAGCACACCCGCGCGGGCGCATTACCTATCAGAACGTGACGGCCGTCGAGACGCCTGATCCGCATACGGCGATCATCGTTCTCTCCAAACCGGCACCTTACCTGATCTCCGCCCTCAGCAGCTCGGAATCGCCTATCGTTCCCAAGCATGTCTATGAGAAATTCAAGCCTGAGCAGCAACCGAACCTCGCGCAGACGATCGGCACGGGGCCGTTCATCCTGACGGAATGGGTGCCGGGTAGCTATCTGATCTTCGACCGCAATCCCAGCTATTGGGATGCGCCGAAGCCCTATCTCGACCGTGTCGTGCTGCGCGTCATCCTCGATCCGGCGGCGCGCGCCGCGGCGCTTGAAACCGGTGAGATCGATATCGGCGCAAACCCGGTGCCGCTCTCGGATATCGAGCGCCTGAAGGCCAATCCGAACCTCGTGGTGGACACGACCACCTATGCCTATTCCGGCCCGCAGCAGCAGCTATTCTTCAACTACGAGAATGAAATCCTGAACAAGCGCGAGGTAAAGCTGGCAATCGCGCATGCCATCGACCTGCAAAAACTCGTCGACATCGCGCTTTACGGATATGCGCGGGTGTCGCCGAGCCCGATCAGTACGGCGTTGCCCAAATGGTACGATCCAAGCATCAAGGCCCGAGAGCCGGATCCGAAGCTTGCGGAGAAGCTGCTGGACGAGGCTGGCTATCCGCGCGGTGCGGCGGGCAAACGCTTCAAGCTCCGCCTCGCCTATAATTCCTTCCTGACACCGGCCTATGCTGATTTCATCAAGCAATCGCTGGCCGCGATCGGCATCGACGCCGAAATCCTGAAGCTCGATCTCGCGACGTTCTTGAAGACGGTCTATACCGACCGCGCCTGGGATATCGTCATCGAGTCCCTCTCCAATACCTTCGATCCGTCACTGGGCGTCCAGCGCGCCTATTGGTCGAAGAACTTCAAGATCGGTCTCGTCTTTTCCAATGCGAGCCACTACTCCAATCCCGAGGTGGATCGCCTGCTTGAGGCGGCGGCAACCGAACCGGACGAGGGCAAGCGCCGTGCGCTCTGGTATCAGTTCCAGCACATCATCCACGAGGACGTCGTTGCCGTCGACCTGGTCGCGGCCGGAGCGCAGATCGTCGCCAACAAGAAGGTGCGAAACTTCGCGCCCGGCGCTCAGGGCATCAACAACAGCTTCGGGCAGATATGGCTCAGTCCGAGCGCATGATGCGTGATTGAACTAAATGTTCGGGCCGCGGGATTTCGATCCTGCGGCCCGAAGCGTCAGATCTGTCCGATCTTGTATTGTGCCGGCGGCGGCGTGCCGTTGACCGCGAAATCACCGACGATGCGGTCGCGATAAATGCGCGGATTGTGGGAGGAGATCGTTCTTGCGTTGCGCCAATAACGATCAAGGCCAAGGCCGCGCTTGGTTGCCGAAGCGCCGAGCGCATCGAAGAGAAGCGTGGTGGCCTCGAGGATCAGGCTGGTGACGGCGTGAACCGATTGGTTGACTTCGATTTCGGCAATGGCATTCGCGCGATCGCTGATCGTTGGGTCCACATCGGAGCGATGTTCATATGCCCGTTGAAGCGCTTCGGCCGCTTTCAGGACAATCCCTCCCGCCGAATAGGCCGCGCCGCGAACCCGGCCGACGACCTGCAGGATCTGCGGGTCTTCGCTGACGCTCGAGGCATTGCCGTGGCTATAGATGCGCTTGCGTTCACTGACCAGCCGGGCGACATCGGTGGCGGCCGCGCGGCCGATACCGGCGAGCGTCGCGAGATGCACAAGCTGGAAGAAGGAGGAGGAGTATTTGAACCGCCCGCCGGGAGGCGTTACCAGTTCCGCCGTAATGACCACATTGGAAAACAGCGCGGTACCGCTTGCGGTCAGTGATTGCCCAAAACCGTCCCAATCATCGACGACGTCGACGCCTTGCGCCTGGCGCGGCACCAGCGCTCCGATCGGCTCGCCGTTTTCATCGTTGCCACCGAGGTTGATCCAGTCGGCGAATAGCGAGCCGGTCGTATAATATTTTGCGCCGTTCAACAGCCAATGGTCGCCATTGCGGGTCAGTTTGGTCGAAAACGAACCGACCTTCGCATCTCCGACTTCCGAGAAGCCGCTGCCGATCAGTTCTCGCGCGGCAATCCGCCGGAGCCATTCGGAACGCCAGCCGACGGTGGATGAATTCAGAACGTCTTCCGTGAAACCGAAATGCGAGCGAAGCGCGTTCGTTACATTCGAGTCGGCCGCTGACAGTTCGATCAGGAGATTGAACAGCTCAGGTAGAGTGGCGGCAAAGCCACCGTCTTCCGCAGGGAGCCGCAGCGTGGTGAAACCACTCTCCTTCAGCCAGCCGATCTGCTCATGCGGAAGTTCGCGACCGAGGTCGCGTTCTATGGCCGAGGAGCGAATGCGAGCAAAGACGGGTCTGAACCGTTCCGCCAGTTCATCATAGCGCAGCGTCGGGCCTGCGCCCCACGCCAAATCGATCTGCCTCATTGGTATCCATCCGTCTGTTGTTTCGAAATGCGCGGGGTCGATCGGGACCGCCGAGTTCTGCGGAAAGCCTAGGGAAGGCCGTTGGAACAGGTAAGTAAATTTAGTCTATAGATTTTATATATTATAGAAATGAGTTCCCTTTCTGCCGGAAAGCAAACATGTGGCCGCCCTCGCAAATGTAGAGCTGATCCTTAGTCTGGGCTTCATGGATATCACGGACATAGGAGCTTATGATGGGTACGAAAGTGATTTCGATCGAGACTTTCCGGAGCTGGCTTGCTGATGGAGAGGAACTCGCTGTTCTGGATACGCGCGATCCGGCAATCGTTGGCTATGCCTCGCCTCTGTTCGCGACGAACCTTCCGACGGAGCGTGTCCTGGGCGAGATCGGTCGCTTCATTCCGCGCAATGTCGTCCGCACCGTGCTGGTCGACGGCGGCGGCGGCGGCGGCGAGCGCCTCGCGGGGGAGCTGAAGGTGGCTGGTCGCCCGAATGTCTTCGCGCTCGCCGGTGGCATTCCCGCCTGGACTGCAAGTGGAAAGGACCTTCCGACCTTCGATATCCCCGGTGTCGATTTCTCTGTCGCCGTCAAGGACGAGAAGAACACGCCCGTCATTTCGGTTGAACAACTGAAGGCCCTGCGGGATGCCGGCGAGGACGTTGTCGTCATCGATACCCGCACCGTGCCGGAATTTGCCCGGGATCATGTTCCGGGCGCGGTCAGCGTCCCCGGCGCCGAGCTTGTGTTGCGCTTCAAAGATGTCGTCCCCTCCGAGAACACCAGGGTCGTCGTATCCTGCGCGGGCCTGCCGCGCGCCATTCTGGGCGCGCAGACGCTGATCGATGCCAAGGTGGCGAACCCGGTTTCCTATCTGCATGACGGCACCAAGGCCTGGACACAGGCCGGTTGGCAACTGGAGATCGGCAAGACCCGAACCTATGGGGCAGCCACCGAAACGGCGCGCGAGTTTGCCCGCGAGCATATCCACGCTCTTAGCAAAGGTGATGAGTTCCCCACCATAGACGTCGCGACTGCCCGCCAATGGGCCGCCGACCCGGATCGCACTACCTATCTCTTGGATGTCCGAACACCGGAAGAATTCGCCGGAGGTCATCTCGAGGAGAGCCTGTCCTCCGAGGGTGGCCAGCTTCTCGGCGTCGCCTACAGAACGATCGCCGTTCGCGGTGCGCGTATTGTTCTGATCGACGATCTGCTGGGCGTCCGCGCCCGAACCGTCGCCCATTGGCTCCAGCGCCGTGGCTATGAAATTGCGTTTCTGTTGATCGATTTCGACGCTGGCCAATTGAGCGAAGTTGCGTGAGGAGCCGGCTGATGTCGCAACCAGCTTTCGCGCAAACGCCACCAGTCAAGCTCACGTCACCGCTCGACCATGCCGACAGCCCTCTTTCGCAAGCGGTGAAACAGCCGCTGATGCTCGGCCTGTTCCTCAATCTGCAGGACATCAAGGTCACCAACCTGCCGACCAGCAACACCTGGACCTTCGACTACAATGCCAGGATCGTGCAGCAGGGGGAGGCACTCGGTTTCGAGCTTGCCTTCAGCCGTACGCAATGGCTGCCGAAGGGCGGCTATGACGGCGATGCCTCGCTCGATGCCTTCGTGGCGCTCGGCGCCATGGCGGCGATCACCAGCAAGATTTTGCTAATCTCGACGGTTCATGTCCTCTATGGCCCCTGGCATCCGCTGCATTTCGCCAAGTTCGGCGCAACGCTGGATCACATCTCAAAAGGCCGTTGGGGCGTGAATATCGTCACGGGGCATCGTGCCATCGAGCATGAGATGTTCGGCTGGCAGCGCATCGAACACGACAAGCGCTATGCCATGGCGGCGGAGTTCTTCGACGTGGTCCAGCGGTTATGGGCCGACAATGAAAACTATTCTTACGAAGGCCAGCTTTCACCCTGGAAACTCAGCAATGCCTATGTGACGCCGAAGCCACTTTATGGTCGGCCGGTGCTGGTCAATGCCACCGGCTCACCGGCGGGCATCGATTTCGCGGCGGGTTACTCCGATATCGTGTTCATCACGTCGCCAGGTGGTGCCCATATCGACTCCGCGCTTGAGACGCTGCCGGCCCACATCGCCAATATCCGTGATGCGGCGGCTGCAAAACAGCGCAGCGTGCGCACCCTGATCAATCCGATCATCATCAGTCGCGATACGGAAGCGGAAACGGCGCGCTATCTCGACGCTATCGTCTCCAACAAGCCGGCACCGGTTGGCCAGCAATTTGGGCGCTCGACCTATGACAGTGACGCGCATGCATGGCGAGGTCGTCTCAACAGTGCGAACAAGCAGGGTTATGGCCTGGGCGGCAATATCGAGATCATCGGTACGCCGGAGCAGGTGGTCGAACAATTGGTCGGCCTGAAGAGGGCGGGCATCGATGGAGTCCAGCTCGGCTTTCACGATTTCCAGGTGGATCTCGAGCATTTCGGCGAGCATATTCTGCCTTTGATGAAACAGGCGGGCTTGAGGCTCTGACGAAAGTGATGCTCCACTTTGAGCGGTGCATCACTGTATTTGGCTGAAGCCCGGCGAGATGCTCGATGGTCTCAACACGGCTAGGGCGCTGTCGGCTCACTTTTGCAGCTATTTAGCGACGGCAAAAGATATGGCTGTCATACCGGCCGTGCGGCAGGAACAGGAGTGGCCACACCCGCATCAGCGAAAACAGCTACCCTCCTGAATAGCGATGCTTGCGTCCAATCAGCAGTCCTTCAGCCTTCTTTCGGTGCGGGCCATCAACCGGTCGAGTTCGGCAATATCGGTTGCCGACAACTTCGGTCCCGGCGCGCGAGTTGCGGCACAGGCGATGGCACCGCGCCTCATCAGGATCGTCTTGCGCAGCGCAAGCCCGAAGCCCGGTTGCTGTTCATGCCTGAGGATCGGCAGGTAGCGGTCGAAGAGATCCTCTGCCTTGCCCTCTTCTCCGGCCGCATGGAGGCGCACAGTTTCCACCAGGGCCTCCGGATAGGCAAAACCGGTCATGGCGCCATCGGCGCCACGCGCCAGTTCCTGCGGCAAGTACAGCCCGCCATTGCCGCAAAGGATCGAAAGACGTGGGGAGCCCTTGCTTTCGGCGGCCCTCAACGTCGAAATCTTGGCGAGACCGGGGCAATCCTCGTGCTTCAGCATGACGATCTGCGGCAGTTCGCGCGTGAGTTCCAGGATGGTTCGCGCCGACACGGGGACGCCTGTTGCCTGCGGAAAATCCTGGAAGACGACCGGCACATCAGGGCCGAGCGCCTCGCAGACCTGGCCGAAATAGGCGATCACTCGATCCTCGCGCGCTGGCCCTCTATTGGGTGCCACCATGACGCCGGCCGCCCCCTTGTCCATCGCGTGGCGGGAGAGATCGGCTAGGTTGCCGAGCCCGGCATCGGAGACGCCGACAATGACGGGAAGCATTCCCGCCCGATCAATGATCCGGTCGATGACGGCGCGCCGCTCTTCCGGCGTCAGCGTGTCGGCCTCGCCCATCATGCCAAGGATGGTCAGCCCCGTGACATCTTTTTCAACATAGAAATCGATCAGGCGATCGAGGCTGGTGAAATCGATCGCACCCGTATCGGTAAAGGGTGTTGCCGCGATGATATAGACGCCCGAGGTGTTGCGATCGATCGATTGCGCCATCATTTCCCTCCTCAGATCGCGCTTGCGAGGCGGTCTAAACCGGCGGCGGAGGTGATCAAGGCCTCTGCCGCACCTTCGACAAGCCAGGCGCCATTCAAATAGACGATCCGGTTCAAGTTCAAATCCTTGATGACGGGGTGGTGAGAGCAAAGGGCGAGATCTGGATGCCCTCCCGCTGAAGCGCGCCGCGCAAGGCGCCCGCCATGGTGACGGCACCTGGCGTGTCGCCATGTACGCAAAGCGTGGCCGCCTCGACCGGCAGCTTCTTACCGCCAGTGGTCGGGATCATGCCGTCGCGAACCATGGAAAGAACCTGGTCGACACTCTGTTGCGGGTCATGAATGACCGCGCCGTCCACCTGCCGTGACGTCAGCGTACCGGCATCGGTGTATGTGCGGTCGGCATAGATCTCGCAGGCAATCCGCAGGCCGGCCTTTTCCGCCGCTTTCATGGTTTCGGAGTAGGGAAGGGTGATGAAGGCGAGGGAGGGGTCTACCATTTTGACGGCGCGTACGCAGACTGCTGCGAGTTCGGCATCCTCCGCCGCCATGTTGCCGAGGGAGCCATGGGTCTTGACGTGGGTGATGGGCCATCCGAGCGCGGCAGCCATGCCCTGGATCGCGGCGATCTGATAGATGATTTGCGCCTCGAGATCCTCCGGACGTTCGCCCGAAATGCGGCGCCGGCCAAAGCCGTAAAGATCCATGAAGGAAGGATGCGCGCCGATCGCCACGCCCTGCGCCTTGGCCGCAAGGATGGTGTCGCGCATGACGACTGGATCGCCAGCATGAAATCCGCAGGCGATGTTGGCTGTCGTGATCAGCGGCAGCATCGCCTTGTCGTCGCCGATCTTATAGGCGCCGAAACTCTCTCCCATATCGCAATTGAGATCGATCGTCTTCATCTCGGGTTTCCTCTTCCTGAAGCCGTATTCTACACCGCAGCATAAATTTTCATCGCTGCGTTGCATCGCACAAATTTTGCTCATATCATCCCGTTTTGCTGGACATACAATTGGTGTACTGAAATGGCAAGCCCAATGCTGTCCCGCAATTCTCATGACGATAAGAAAACGAGAGAAGGGGTTCTCCAGGATGAAAATCAGCATTGCAGCAATGGTCGCCGTCGCCGCACTCTTGGCCCAACCGGCGATGGCTGAAACGCAATGGGACATGTCGGTCGTCTGGCCGGAAAGCAATTTTCACACCAAGGATGCCATGAAGTTTGCCGATACCGTGAAAGAAGTCACGAAAGGCGACGTGGTTATTACGGTACATTCGGGCGGCGCGCTCGGCATCAAGGGGCCGGAGAGCATGGCGGCGGTGCGCGACGGCATCGTGCCGGTTGCCGACATGCTCATGAGCCAGCAGGTGGGCGAGGTCCCGTTCCTTGGCATCGAGACGCTGCCTTACATGGCGCCGACCATGCCGGATTTGGCGCTGCTGCACAAGTTCATCCGGCCAAAGGTCGAAGAGATCGCCACCTCGATGAACCAGAAGCTGCTTTACATGGTGCCGTGGCCCGGCCAGGCCGTCTATTCGTCCAAAAAAATCGAGAAACTGGCCGATCTTTCCGGGCTGAAGATCCGCGTGGTCGATGCGAACGGCCATGATTTCTTCGCCGCCCTTGGTGCTACGCCGCTACAGATGCCATGGGGTGACGTGGTTCCTTCACTCGCTGCCGGAACGATCAACGCGGTGACGACATCCTCCTCCTCCGGTGTCGATGGCGCCTTCTGGGAGTTCATGAAAAACATGAACACGTTCAACTGGCAGGCATCCAGCAATATCGTCACCGTCAACCTTGATGCCTGGAACCAGCTGACACCCGAAACGCAAAAAGCGATCGAGGGTGCCGCAAAGAAGCTCGAGGGAGAGTTCTGGCAGATCAGCCGGGCGGAGGACGAAAGCAAACTGGCGACCCTGAAGGAAAAAGGCATCACGGTTAGCGGCCCGTCGCCTGAATTGCAGGCGGTGCTGCTTGAACGCGCGCGCCCGCAGTGGGATGCCTTCAAGGCCCGCGTGCCGGACGCGGCACCCTATATCGACGCTTACCTGAAGATGCGCAACTAAGGCCTGGCAGGCCCAGGCCATCGCTCTTCGCGGTGGCCCTTCCCCATTCCGATTAACCTGGAGAAAGATGATGGAACTCCAGTCTGGAGAATCGTCGGTCGAAGCCGATAGCGTCTTGGCATCCGAAATTGCGGGTGTGAAAAAGCGTGCATGGCTATCGGGCACTCTCGGCGCGATCGATCGCGTTACCGACATAGGTAATATTTGCGCCGCATTGTGCCTTCTGGGGCTTTTTGCGCTGATCATCGCCGAACTGGTCGCCAGAAACATTTTCGGTACGTCGATCAGCTTCACCTGGGATGTCGCCGCATATCTGATGGGTGGTTGCTTCATGCTGGCGGCAGCGAGCGCGCTGAAGGCGGGTTCGCATGTGCGCGTTACGGCGATCGGCGAAATGCTGCCGCCGCGCGGGGGCTGGATGCTGGAAGTGGCAGCCTGCCTGATAGGGCTTGTCATCTGCATCGCGCTCAGCCGCGCGTTGGTCGACATGGCCTGGGTCTCCTTCATGCGCGGTTCGACGGCCTCGTCGGTCGTGCGCATTCCGCTTGTCTATCCGCAAGCGCTGTTGGCTGCCGGATCGCTGCTGATGACCTTGCAAATGATAGCGCAATCGCTGCGGCTTCTTCGCGGGGAGAAGCTTGCCACCGGCCCGGGACTGGAGTGATACCAATGGGACAAATAGCATTCAGCCTTCTCGGGCTCATGACGCTCATCCTCGGCACCGGCGTCTGGATCGGCCTCGGGCTGATCGGAACCGGTGGTGCGCTGCTGGCGCTCTTCAGGCCTGCAATACCCTTTGGCAAGCTGCTCGCGCAGCAGGTGTGGAATACCCTGGTTTCGCCTGAATTGCTGGCGCTGCCGCTGTTCATCTTCATGGCCGAGGTGCTCTTCCGCACAAAAATCTCGGAGGCGCTGTTTTCGGGGCTCGCACCGTGGCTGCGCCGGGTGCCTGGGCGGCTCGGGCATATCACCGTCATGGGCTGTACATTGTTCGCGTCGGTGTGCGGCTCGTCGGCGGCGACCACCGCGACGGTTGGCCGGATCACGGCGAAGGAGCTTCTCGCGCGCGGCTATAACCGCGACCTCGTCACCGGTAGCCTTGCCGGAGCCGGCACGCTCGGTTTTCTCATTCCGCCCTCCACCATTATGATTATCTATGGTGTCATGGCTGAGGAATCGATCCTTCGCCTGTTCATGGCCGGCATCCTGCCGGGGCTTTTGATGGCGCTCGCCTATATGGGCTATATCGGTTTTCGAGCCATTCTCGATCCCACCATGGTCGGGGAAGCGCCGCCCTCGACGCGTTTCATCGATAAACTGAAGGCACTGAAGGACCTCGCGCCGCTGCTGGTCCTCATTCTCGGCGTCATTGGTTCGATGTATGGCGGGATAGCTTCGCCCACGGAGGCTGCCGCCGTCGGTGTCGCCGCGGCAATCGTCATCGGCTTCTTTCAGAGAACACTGACGCTTGACGGGCTCATGCAGTCGGCGCGTCAGGCCGCCGATTCCTGCGCCATGATCGGTCTCATCATGATTGGAGCGGTCTTGCTTTCAACCGCGATCGGCTATCTCGGGCTGCCAGGATACATCGCCGGCATGATCCAGGGTTGGGGGCTGTCGCCCTTGATGCTGATCGTCGTCCTGCTTGTCTTCTACATCCTGCTAGGAACGGTCATGGAAGGTTTCGGCTGTATCGTGATGACGCTTCCGATCACGCTGCCGCTCGTGACGGCTGCGGGCTATAGCAAGGTCTGGTTCGGCATCTTCATCGTCATCGTCGTGGAAATGGCGCAGATATCTCCACCGGTGGGCTTTAACCTGACGGTTATCCAGAGGCTGACGGGCGATAGCATGGCGCGCATCACGCGCGCGACACTGCCGTTTTTCTTCATCATGGTGGCCTTCGTCATCCTGATCGCGGTCTTCCCGGAAATTGTGACGGTCGTTCCCAATATGATGGCGCGATGATCGAGAGTACGCAAGAGCCGGTGAGGTGGCCGATCCCGCCGCCGGCCTTGCGCGATCGGTGAAGCATGCGGTCACCTGATTTTCTGTTTGGATGGCTTTCATCAGGCGCCGTTGGCGCCTGATGCCCGAGTACAATCGGCGCAGATAATTTAACGCCACTCAGTTGCATTGCGTAAAATCTGCTCCTATCATCCAAACCACACTTGACATACAGTTGGTATACTGAAATGGCAGGATCAGCGTAAGGCCTGAAACGTCCGGTAAGCCGGCGTTGTTTCGAGCCTGGTATATTTGAAGGATTCTGGGCGTCATGGCAGAAAAGCCTCCGCGCATTCTTGCCTGCGGTGACAGCGCTCTTTCGGTCGAACTGTCGGATGAGATCGACGAGGCGGTGAATACACGCGTGATCGCGCTGGCCAAGGATCTGGCCAGCAATCCGCTTGCTGGCATCTTGGAAACAGTCCCAACATATCGCTCGCTCATGGTCGTCTACGATCCCTGCATCGTGCGCGGGCAAACGTTGGCGCTGGACCTTCGAAAGCGCCTGCAGGAGTTGCCGGTCGGGGAGCACACTGCTCGACACTTCCGTCTGCCGGTACTTTACGGCGGGCCTGTCGGCATGGATCTGGAAGAGCTTGCCGCCATGAAGGACATGAGCCCGGCGGCGCTTGTTTCTATTCACGCCACGGCCGAATACCGAGTGTATATGATCGGCTTTGCGCCGGGCTTTGCCTATCTTGGCGGCTTGCCGGAGATCCTTCACACGCCGCGGCTTGCCAATCCGCGTCAGCGGATCGAGGCGAGTGCGATCGGTATCGGGGGCAAGCAGGCAAGCATCAATTCCGTACCGGGGCCAAGCGGTTGGCGCTTCATCGGCCGCACGCCGCTGAAGCTGTTCGATCCGGCGCGCAAGGATCCCTTCCTGTTGCGGGCCGGCGATCGCGTGCGTTTCCGGCCGATCGAGGCGGCGGAGGCCGCCGAACTCGATGCGGCTGTTGCCGCCGGGAAGACGATTGTGGAGCCCGAAGCCACATGACCAGCTTGCGCATCAGACAGGCGGGGCCGATGGTCACGGTGCAGGATTTGGGCCGGGAAGGGCTTCTGTCCGCCGGGGTCTCGCGTTCCGGGCCGATGGATATACCGTCCTTCCGGATCGCCAATGCGCTTGTCGGCAATTCACAGGAGGCCGCGGCGCTGGAATTTGCCGGCGTTGGCGGCGCTTTCGAGGTGTTCGAGCCCGTCCGGATCGCTGTTACCGGTGGCGCTGTCGATATTCATATCGATGGCGCGCCGATGCACCCTTGGGAAAGCTATGACCTCATGCCCGGCGCAGTCCTTGCGATCGGCGGACTGAAGGATTCCGTCTGGGGTTATCTGGCTGTCTCGGGCGGGATCGATACCCCGCCCGTTCTCGGCGCGCGCGCCACGCATCTGCGCTCGGGCCTGGGCGGTCACGAGGGACGGCGGCTTCAGGCGGGGGACCTGTTGCCCCTCGGCCGGGCCACAGCCGCGCCACTTCTTGCCTTGCGGCAGCTTTGGCGGCGTTCGAACAGGGCCATTCGGGTCGTTAGCGGTCCGCAGGACGATTATTTCGACGCCGAGGCTTGGCGCATCTTCCTGACGGAAGCCTTTGTCGTCTCTGCAAGCCGGGATCGCATGGCGCAGATGCTGGACGGTCCGCAGCTTTGCGCTGCGCGTGGTCATGACATCGTGTCCGACGGCACCGTTGCCGGCTCCATCCAGGTGCCGGGTTCCGGACGGCCGATCGTGCTGATGGCGGAGCGCCAGACGACGGGCGGCTATGCGAAGATCGCGACGGTCGCATCCGTCGATCTGCCCCGGTTGGCGCAGACGCAAAGCGGGCGGGCCATCTTTTTCAAGTGCATCTCGCGGGACCATGCGGAAGAGCTTCTGATTGCCGAGAAGGGCGCTCTGCAGGGCATTCTTTCCGGCCTCACGGAAAAATCGGCAACCGGCACGTTTTCGGAAGGATCTTCGTCATGAATCAACCGCTTGCCAAACAGGCCTATGGAAAGATCATCGAAATGATCCTGTCCGGGGCGCTGACGCCGGGCGATCCGCTGCAGGAGGCTAAACTCGGCGAAGCGCTCGACATGTCGCGTACACCGGTGCGTGAGGCCATCAAGCGGATCGAGGCTGAAGGGCTTGCCGTTCAGGAAGGCCGTTTCCTGCGGGTACGGCAGCTTGCCGCCGAGGAAGTCGAGGAGATCTTTTTTCTGCGCCGCATCTTGGAATCGTCCTGCGCTCGCGCCGCCACGACGATCGCCCACGCCGTGCTCGACACATTGGAAAACCGCGTTCGCGCATTGCAGCGAGAGGGACCGGGCGATGGGGACGAGCAGCGCCGCGTCGACGATGATTTCCACCGCGCTCTCGCCGCTGCGGCAGGCAGCGACATGATGATCCGCACGATCGGCGACCTGCGCCGGCGGACCTGCATGTTTGACCACACACAGGTGCCCGACCGCTTCCTCAAGGGCTGCGAGGAGCATCTCGACATGATTGCCGCCCTGCGCGCCGGTGACGGAGAAAAGGCTGGGCTGCTGATGGCCGCTCACATTACGCATGCACGCGACGCAATTCTTGAACGCTTGAACGCTCCCGCGGAAAGAAAAGATCGATGAAGTGCCTGATCGTCCAACCGGTCCATGCCGACGGTCTCGCGGTCCTCAAGCAGGCCGGTATCGAACCCATCCTGTGCCCCGTGTCCGACATGGAGACCATCGCTCGAATGATCCCGGGTTGCGATGCGGTGATTACGCGCGATGCGGGGCTTTCGGCTTGCGCGATCCGAGCAAGTGATGTGCTGCGGGTCATCGTTGTCCACGGTGCCGGTCATGATGCCGTTGACAAGGATGCCGCCAGCGAGCGGGGGATCATCGTCTGCAACACGCCCGGCGCAAACGCCCGTTCCGTCTCGGAGCTCGCTCTTGGCCTGGCACTTGCCGCCGCACGCCGAATTCCCGCTGCCGATCGCAGCGAACGCGCCGGGACGGCTGGCTTCCGGGAATTGGAGACCTTTGCCGAACTTTCGGGCAAAACGGCGTTGATCGTCGGCTGGGGCGCGACCGGCGCGGGCCTTGGCCATATGCTGAAGGCGGCGCTCGACATGCGGGTTCTGGTCTATTCGCCCCGCGTCGCCGATATCGGCGATTTCCAGCGGGTCCAAACACTTGCCGCGGGGCTCGGCGAGGCCGATCTCATCTCGCTGCACACGCCTTTGCGGCCGGAGACGCGCGGTCTGATTGGAACCGAAGCCTTATTTCAGGTGAAGAATGGCGCCATTCTGATCAACACCGCAAGGGCTGGACTTGTCGATGAAGCCGCCCTTGCTGGTGCGCTCGCTTCGGGTCGGATCGCGGCGGCTGGCCTCGACGTCTACTCGCATGATGCGCCTCGCGGGCCGCTTGCCGCCTCGGCCCGCGTTATCTTCACCCCTCATCTCGGCGGCACGACGGTCGAAGCCTTGCGCCGGGTCGCTATCGGCGCGGCGCGCAATGTGCTGACAGCTCTTTCCGGGCAACGGCCCGCGACAACCCTCAACGAATTGAGACAGGTAATCGCATGAGCAGCATTATTCGCGGTACGATTGATCGTCTCCTTGATCGCATCAATGCCATCTCCGCGCCGGGACCGGGCTATACGCGTCCATCTTATAGCCCGCTCGAAAGCCAGGCGCACCGTGTCGTTGCCGAGGAAGCCGCGACGCTGGGCTTGACCGTCACGAAGGATGCCGGGCTCAACCTGTTTGCTCGCCTGCCGGGTCGCGACCGCAACGCGCCGGCGCTCTATATCGGTTCCCATGTCGACACTGTACCCATGGGCGGTGCCTATGATGGCGCGGCTGGCATTGCAGGCGCCATGGCGCTTGCTGCCGCCTTCGTTGAAAGCGGCAAGGCGCCTCCGGTCGATCTCGTCGTCACCGTGACGCGGGCGGAAGAAAGCGTCTGGTTCCCGGTGTCCTATATCGGCTCACGGGCGGCACTGGGCAGGTTGACGGCCGCTGAGATGGATGCCAAGCGCACCGATACCGGCCGCACGCTTGCCGATCATATGCGTGAGGAAGGCGGCGATCCCGATGCCATCCTTCGCGGCCCGCATCTCACCCCGGCACGCTTCGTCGAACTCCATATCGAACAGGGGCCGGTGCTTGAAAATGCAGGCGAAGCCTTTGCCGTGGTGCACGGGGTTCGCGGCGGCCTGCGCTACCGGGAGGCACGTATTGACGGCACCTGGGCTCATTCCGGCGGCGCGCCACGCGCGGCCCGCGCCGATGCGGTCTTCGCATTCGCCGATCTGGTGGTTGCCATGGACAAGCACTGGGGCGAGATTCTCCAGGAGGGACATGATCTCGCCGTCACCTTTGGCCGCGTTGATGCCGCCACACCGGAACATGCCTTTGCCAAGGTGCCGGGCCGGGTGGATTTCTGCGTCGATTTGCGCAGCGACGATCCCGCTGTCCTCGAACGCATGGACGGGCTTTTGAAGGCTCATATCGCCGTCATCGAGGCTGCGCGCGGGGTGCGCTTCGTGCTTGGATCCCAGTCGCGCAGCCAGCCGACCAAACTGTCCCTGGCGCTCGGCGACGAGATTGCCGCTGCCTCGCAAAACCTTGGTTTCACCCCTCGGCGGATGCTGTCCGGCGGCGGGCACGACGCGGCGGCCTTTGCACAGGCTGGCTGGGAATCGGTCATGATTTTCCTGCGCAACTGGAATGGAAGTCACAATCCGCACGAGGGCATGGATGCTGGGGATCTTGCGGCGGCGGTCGGAGCGCTGCATGCCGCCTGGGCCGAACAAAAGGATATCAGAGCATGAGCGAGAAGGAGACTTTGGCTCAGCAGGCATACAAGGATCTCAAGCAGCGTATTCTCGAAGGCGCTTTCACAGCCGGCGACGTGTTGACGGAGCGCGCATTGGCACTCGATTCCGGCATTTCACGCACGCCGTTGCGGGCGGCGATTTCTCGCCTGGAGAAGGAGGATGTCATCTCGCGATTGGCCAATGGCGCACTGATGGTGCGGACCGTGACCGTGGAGCAGCTTCTGGAAATCGTGCAGATCCGCAGACTGCTCGAGGCGGCGGCCGCCGCCCGCGCGGCTGAGCGTCCTTTAACGCCAGCGCTTGAAAAATCGCGCGAAACGATGCGTGCCTATGCCGAAGGCAGCGATGTCGCCTTCGATCGTTTCTGGCTTGATGACGACGATTTTCACGTCGCCGTCGCTGAGGCTGCGGGGTTGAGCCTTCTGCCGAGCATGCTGGCGGAAATGCGAAGCATAGCGCGGCGCTGCACCATCACCCGCACTCATGATCGCTTCAGCGAGCAGGCGCGCGAGCACATCGCGGTTATCGATGCCATCGAGGCTGGTGATCCTGCGCGCGCCCGCGCTGCCATGGAAACCCATTTCGATAGCGTGCGCACCCGTTTCCTGGGCTGGCTTGCTCGCCCGTAATTCAACTAGGTGACTCTCATTTAATGCATGAATTTGCTGATATCCGTGGCTGTGAGGCCGCCTTTCCGGAGATCGAGTTCGCCGGCCGCCAGGCCCGTGCGCGCGCTGCCGTCTCAGCCGCGGATCACGAGGCCCTGATCGTGACTGGGCCTGAAACCATCTACTGGCTGACGGGCCGCCAGACTGCCGGCTATTTCGCTTTCCAGGCTCTCGTTCTGCCATCGAAGGGCGAGCCGATCCTGCTCGTGCGGCAACTCGAACTTGCCGGCGCCACGGCCAATACCTGGCTTCACGATATCGTTGCCTATCAGGATGGTGAGGATCCGGCCGATGCCTTGGTGCGGCTTCTGCGGGAGCGCGGCATTACGCAGCCGGCGATGGAGCTGGCCGGCTGGTTCGTCTCACCACGTCTCGCCGGACGCATTGCCCGCGGGTTTGGTGTCGAGGAGCTGCCCGACGGCTCATCGCTTCTGCCGCCGCTCAGGGCCGTCAAATCGCCAGCCGAGCTTGACGCGATCCGTGCTGCCGCGCGCTATGCGCAATCGGGACTTTCCGCCGGCATAGCCGCCTGCGCTGCCGGTTCAGACGAAAATGTGATAGCGGCGGCAATGCTGGCTAACGCGACTTTGGCTGGTTCCGAAACCATGGCGATGGAACCGCTTGTCTCCTCGGGGCCTCGCAGCGGCCTGCCGCATATGACGTGGCGGCGGCGGACACTCGAGCCCGGCGACGCCGTCTTCCTGGAGCTTGCGGCTAGCCACGCGCGATACCATGCCGCATTGATGCGCACGGTCTGGATCGGGGCGCCTCCGGCCGAGGCGAGCCGCATGATGGATTGCGCGCTTAGGGCGCTTGATGCCGCACTGGGAGCGATCAGGCCAGGTGTTCCCTGTTGGTTGCCCCATAAAGCCGCCCAGAAGGTCATCGATGCGGAGGGATACACACCCGCTTTTCGCAAGCGCATCGGCTATTCGATGGGGATTGCCTTCGCGCCAGATTGGGGCGAGGGCGAGATCCTTAGCCTGTTCACGGGCGTCGACCGGCTCATCGAGCCCGGCATGGTCTTCCATCTGCCGGCGACATTGCGCAGCTATGGCGCATGGACCGTGGGCGCCTCCGAAACCGTCATCGTGACGGAAACAGGTATCGAGCCATTGTCGACGCTCCCGCGCGAGCTGACGATCCGATAGCAGCCGAAGGGGCAACCTCTTTTCCTACCAGAAGAAGCTCGGCGACTTCGTGAGAAGCTCGTTGCCGTCCTCGCCGATGATCAGAATGTCTTCGAAGAAGGCCGCTCCAACGCCGTCGAGCGAGAGGAAGGATTCAACGCCGAAGACCATGTTCTTCTCCACGATGTCGTTCGGCTGCGACATGCTGGTGGAAATGCGCGGCAGCTCGAAGCCGAGCCCGATGCCGTGGCCGTAGAATGGAAAATTCTTCATGATGGCCGAGACGGAGCCACCGAAGGCGGCAGTCATGCGGTCGCCCTCGGCTGCCACGTCGAGAAGCTTCGCGCCCGGCCGCACCATGTCCGACAGATGATGCACGATGCCGGCGGCGGCTTCGATCAGCCGGCGTTGTTCCGCATTCGGCGTTCCGCGCACGGCGGTGCGACCGGGATCGAGATAATAGCCCTGATGGAAAGCGGCGTGGATCGTGCCGGTGACGATGTCGCCGGGCTGCGGCGTGTCCGTACTGTAGCCGGTCAGCGGGAAGCGCTGGTCGAAGCCGAGCGTATCCCCGTGGTTGGTGCCGATCATCTGCAGGCGCCCGCCCCGGCGCACCACCTCGCGCGCCGCTTCGCCTGCTGCCTCGCGCTCCGACAAGCCGCCGGTCAGGCCCTCCATGAGAATGTTGAGGCTGGCGGTCGCGGCCTCGCCGGCGATCCTGTAGCAATCGAGTTCGCGCGCACTTTTGATGCGCCGGACGGAGCGGACGAGGTCATCGGCCGGAACCCATTCGATCTCGGGCGCTCCTTCCTCGAGCTGCCGGTAGTATTTGATCGGAATGAAATTGGTGCCGACCAGCGCGACGCGGCCCGAAACGCCCCGGTCAACCAGCGTCTTGGCCAAGCCGCTGAACGGATGGGTGTGACAGTGCACGTCTTCGATCGAAACAAGATCGCGACGCGGTTCCGGCTCGTCGATGTGTAGCTGGGGCTCCTTGCCCTGCTGCAAAATGATGCCGGAAAAGGATCGCGCCGACCAGATGAGCGAATCCATGCCGCCGCTGATCGCATAGTGATTGGAAAGATAAAGAATATCGCCGCAATTGTCGGTGGTGCCGCCGCCGCGTCCGAAGACGACAGCGGTTTCGAAGCCGCGAGCGCGCATCTCGGCGAGCACGCCCGCCCATCGCGCCTCATATTCGTCGAGTGGAAAGTATCGGGCCATGTTTCGTCTCTCCAATGGCGATGCGCAAAAGCGGCATCGTGTGCAGTCGGTCGTTCGATGGGCAAGCAGTCCTTGCGGCCCATTGCCTTACCGGTTTTCGCCGTTCATCCGCCTGTGCGCCACAGGCAAATGGCTTCACGCGAAAGGCGCTCGATATTTCAGTACACCAATAGTATTCATTCGTTAATGGAGCAGGAATGCCCCGTCAAGCTCGCCTGTGGCGTGCCTGAGGCAACAAGGCGCTAATAGCCGCCGCCTGCCTAAATCGCAGTCATCCGCAGCGCTAAATTTATGCATTTCGGTGAATATTTTTGCGGTAAATTATTGAATTATATACTTGAATTCCAGTGGTATACTGAATACGGTGAATTCAGGATTTAGATCTAGGCGGGCGATGACATGGGGAAATGCCCTGTTTTCGACTCTGTCGCGTCGCCAGGTGAGTTGGAAATGAATGAACGTCCCGAAATTGTTCCAGCCGAGCGAGATTGCGTCGCTGCCATACGGATTGGCCAGGTCGGAGAGGTCGCCGGCATCCGTTCCATGAGGATTTTCGGTGAATTTTCCGGGGAGGCCGGAGCATGATGGAGCCCCTCCTGTCATTGCGCGACATTCGCAAAAGCTTTGGCGAGAATGAAGTCCTTAAGGGCGTTTCTCTGGATGTGGCCACGGGCGAGGTGGTCTCGATCATCGGTGCCAGCGGTTCCGGAAAAAGTACGTTCCTTCGATCGATCAATGGTCTGGAGATGCCGCAATCGGGCTTCATGGATTTTGGCGATCTGTCCTTCGATTTCCGCAGGGAATCCCGGTTTTTCCCGACAATGGTACAATTGCAGTCGCTGCGGGCTCGCGTCGGCATGGTCTTTCAGAGCTACAATCTGTGGCCGCATATGACGGTTCTGCAAAATGTGACGCATGCGCCGGTGAAGCTGCTCAAGCTACCGCGCGCCCAGGCGATCGCAGAGGCGGAGGCGCTGCTGTCGCGCATTGGGCTCTACGAGAAGCGCCACAGCTATCCCGCACGCTTGTCCGGCGGCCAGCAGCAACGCGTGGCGATCGTCCGGGCGTTGGCGATGAAGCCACGGTTGATGCTCTTCGACGAGGTGACGTCGGCGCTCGATCCGGAGCTTGTGCATGAGGTGTTGGTGTTGATGGCATCGCTTGCGGCGGAGGGGATGACGATGCTGCTCGTCACCCACGAAATAGCATTTGCGCGCGACGTATCTTCCCGCGTCCTGTTCTTTGACAAGGGTGTGATTGCGGAATCCGGCTCGCCCGACATTCTGCGCAAGCCCGAAAGCGACCGGTTGCGGCAGTTCCTTCACCGTATTCTGCATGACGAGCTGACCTCTGGCGATGCTGTCGACGGAGGTCGTCAGCCATGACGCAGGATTTTCTGAGTGAGGTCTCGCTCTATGGTCCGGGTTTTTTCTATGCCGCCTGGACCGTGTTTTGGCTGACGATCCTCACCATCGTCGTGAGCTGGGCATGCGGCCTCGCCGCTGCCATTGGTCACGGCTCAAAGTGGAAGGCAGCGCGCATGGCCTCCGCCTTCTATATCTGGTTCATCCGCGGCACGCCGACCCTCATCCAGGTCTTCATCATCTATTTCGGCCTGCCCCAGTTCGGCATCCGCTTGTCGCCATTCACCGCGGGCGTCTTCTCGCTCGGCCTCAACAGCGGCGCCTATGTGGCCGAGATCGTGCGCGCCGGTCTCTCGGCAATTCCGCGCGGCCAGACGGAATCGGCGCTGGCGCTCGGCTTCAGTCCGGCCGAGACCATGCGCAGCATCATCCTGCCGCAGGTCTTCCGCATCATCCTTCCGGCCATCACCAATGAGGCGATCTCGACGCTTAAAAATACGTCACTGCTTTCCACGATCACGGTCGTGGAGCTGACCCTCTACGCTCAGACCTTGATTGCGGCCACTTTCCGCCCGTTCGAATTCTACATTGCGGTCGCCGTCATCTATCTGTTGCTGACGACCGTCTTGACACAGCTGGCGGCCTGGCTGGAGCGACACTATGCGAAGCTGAGTTGATCCCGCCGGGAAAGCCGGTCCTCGGATCGGGCAAACCCGCGCACGGTGGATGCGCTCGGCCGCGGGGATCTCCGCGTCGCACGCGTAGAGAAGAGTGCACATTATAGACAAAATAAACAAAGGGAACGAACCATGACATTCAAAGCTATCGCATTCGCCGTGGCGGTCGTCGCCGCACTCGCCGCAAAGGCACCGGCTTCGGCCGCGGGTCTCGAAATTCTCGAGGCCGGCAAATTGCAGGTCGCCACCGAAGGCACCTTTGCGCCCTTCAGCATGCGCGCACCCGACGGCACGCTCGACGGGTTGGAAATCCGCGTCATGCAGGAAGTTGCCAAGCGCATTGGCCTGACCTACACGCCCGTGCTGATCAAGTGGGATTCGCTGCTGGTCGGGCTCCAGGCAGACCAGTATGATGTCATCAGCGCTTCGATGGACATTACCGCCGAGCGCCAGAAGAAGGTGACCTTCTCCAATGGCTGGCTGGAATCCGGCGGCCGCATCGTCATTCCGAAGGGCTCCGCCATCAAGACCGCGGCCGATCTCAAGGGCAAGACGGTTGGCGCGCTGGTTTCCTCCACCTTCGCCAAAATCGGCGAGGACAATGGTGCTACCGTCAAGGGCTATAAGGCCGAGGCCGATGCGCTTCAGGATCTAGCCAACGGCAATATCGACGCTGTCATCACCGACGCGATCGCCGCCGGCTATGTGATCAAGACCGCTCATATGCCGTTCGAGGTCACACAGGACTATGTGAGCCACATCCAGAAAGGCTTTGCCTTCAAGAAGGGTAAGCCGGAACTGGTGAAGGCCGTCAACAAGGCGCTTGCCGATATGGTGGCCGACGGGACCTATGCGAAGTTGACCACCGACTTGATCGGCTTCGACCCGGCTCCCAAAGATCCTATCAAGTCCCTCGAATAGCTCGCCGGCGGACCTTTACCGTAGCCATCGCGGCCGGGTCTCTTGACGAGGCCCGGCCAATTTGTTGCGAGCTGGAAGCCATTTCCAGCATTCGAGCCCGTTGCCCCATATGGCGACGTCATCCATCCCAGTTCGATTAACGGCACGGATGGCGGGATCCGACATCTCGTCCGTCTGGCGCGCTATAGGCGACAGAGCGGATCATGGGTTGTTTGGGTCATAAACCCATATCCCAATGGCGGACACACCAAGTTTACGATGCCTAGCAATCACTATCGTCTGGGTACTCTCTAAGCCGACCAAGGTTGATTTCCAATACACGAGCCCTTATCACGGCTCCCTATCGAGCGGAGCGCCAATGCCCGCAGCAACCCGTATGACATCATACGAATCGCGGCCGCTCCTGTCGCGGGTCGCCCAACAGAAATATTGCGATCTCTGGTATTTAAGGAGTTTGTTCCATTAAGTGTGAAGTCATATCTTGAAACCATCGTCAGCCACGTCAAGGGGGAAAGCATAGATCCGGTGCGATCTGGTTTTTTCTTGCGGGACTTCTATGTTTCGTTCTAGATTTATCTTATATTATAAATAGGATAACCGATATATATTGCTCGCGTGGGGAGCGCTAAGAGTGGAATTCAACTTCGCCGAACCTCCAGTAGAAGACGCAGATATCGACATCTCGATCGAGTGCCAGCGCCAATTGGCACCCATCGTTCATGAAATCGTTCAGATGGCGCTTGCCGCCGGATGGAATCGGAAGGATGTCCTTCTGGCATTAGCGGATCTCGCATGGGATCTGTACGAGGAAGGTCGCGACGATCTTTAGCATTAGAGCGCTTCTGCGCCTCCATGAAGCGTTGAAGCGCTCTATCTCTTTGTTTTGATGCAATTGCGGACGGAAAACCGCAGCACACTTTTCCTGGAGTTGCTCCAAGAGATCAATTGACGACCGGTCTCGTCACCGCGCTACGTGATAGCGGCGCAGCCATCGCTTGTATTTATTAGATTATTCGCAATAATACCGGCAAAAAAGCGACAGGTTGAAGTGAAAATTGGACTAAATTTCCTTATCACCAATCTTTCTTTTTGCCTTTACACAATTCTTCTTCACAATCCAATAATCCGCCCTATTTGAAGTTTGCGTGATACGCCGACTTTGCGGGCGGCGTTGAACAAGCGGTGTTGGGGAACAGATGACTTCAAGCAACAATTGAAGTCTGGCTGCTTGCGCAGGCGTATAGGATTTCGTTCGGGCGGGGCGATGAAAGTATGAATGATACGGAAGAGGCTCGGGAACGGGCCGATTACCGGCGCGTTAATCGGGAGCGGGCCGATCGATACGTCTTTGACATAATTCCGGAGACCGCAGGCCCCAGAAAGGCCACCATGCGGGGGAGCGTGATACACTCCGTCCGCAGTCCTGGGTCGCAGACGTTCCTGGCCAAGGAGCATGCTGTGGGAATTGTGTTGTCCCCCGCGCCCAGGTTGAGAGCCTCGCTCGGCAGCGACAGGATCACGGAGTACGACGCACCGGTTGGCTGTGTCGCCATTAATCCCGCGGGCATGGATAGTAGCCTCGCCTGGTCGGAAACCAGAGAAAATCTTATCATAGCGATACCTCCGGAAACGCTGTCCGAGCTGGCTCTTCAGGAGCTCGATCTCGCCAATGTTGAGCTTCAGCCACCTGCTTTTGGCACCGTCGACCTTCGAGCCCTCGACATCGCCCGAAGGATTTCCGTCGAATTAACTGGGAAGGCCACTCCGAATGAACTCTATCTGGATTCGCTGGTTACCCTATTCGGTGTTCATCTGCTTCGTAGCTACGCGCGCCCCATGAAACAAGTTTCATTGCCCAAGGGAGGACTCTCCGCCAAAAGCGCTCGGCGCGTGGAAGAGTATCTCCGTGAACATTTTACCCGAAAGATACATGTCGCCGAACTCGCGGCGGTCGCGGGTATTTCACCGAACCATTTCATCTTGCGGTTTGCCAGGACGTTTGGCATGCCGCCGCATCGGTATCTGATCAACCTGCGCCTGGACTTCGCCGAAAAGCTGCTCGTCGACGGCGAGATCGCTATTGCCGAAATCGCCTATATGTCTGGATTTTCGGACCAAAGCCATTTGGCCACCACGATGAAGCGCTACAGGGGAAAGACGCCGACAGAGCTGCGATTCGCGAGCTAGATGCGAGCTTGAACGCAGACCCCCGAGCAGATCCGGCCGAGCCGATTTTCCAGACTTGCCGCCGAAAACGCTTGCCCAGGGAAGGTCAGGCGTGACGAACGCTATTCCGTCCGATTCTCGGATGGCGGCGGGCGCTACCCTCGCCATATCATTAAAATATTAGCGTCCTGAAGTAAGTGTGGCAAAGCTGATACACCCGTCGCTGGCTAAGCAAAAAACCGTAGTTTTCTAAAAATAGTCCGTAATTTTCTAAAATACCGCCGCCGCGAATGAAGCCATGTTCGTCATCGTAACCATTCGGTGCGCTATGGACATTCAATTCACGGATTTTGAAATCTTTGCTCCGAAAGTCGAGGTGGCCTGGACCGCCTTGCAACGGCAATATGCCAGCCGCCTCACCGGCGCGGAGCTTGATCATCTATTCGCCTGCCTCGTCTTCGGATTGACCTCTCCGGCCTATGCCGATCGGGAGCCGGCGCTTCATTTCGATATTTGCCACGCGTTGGTGGCGATGAAACTTCCGCCCGATCGGGCGGATGCCGCATTGCATGCGGTTCCGGAACCAACGGAGCCATGGGTCGTGAGTGCGCGTGAGCAGATCGAAAGCCAGGCCGTCAGGATGGGGCACACGCTTCTGGAACTACATAATTTCAACGACGACACAGCCGCCGATGCGGATCCAAGCGGACTCGGTCGTTCAGATAACTGTGAGGAGAAAGCAGCATGATGAAGTGCGTTGGGGAACGTCTGCAGTCTAAATCTCATGCCGGCTTTGTCGGAAATTGGATTTCGGGGAGAAGCGACAATCGTTCGCTTCGTCGGCGGTTGATGGCGGTTTTGCGCCTGGCACATCGCACGCTTGGCATAAAGCGCAAGGGGTTGGGGCTCGGGTCGCTGGGAATTGGTGGGGCGGTCGCACTAGGCACGATCACATTCGGTGGCATCGCCACGCCGGCGATGGCGCAGTATGCCGCCGGCGGCGGCACGGCGAATACCACCGGCTCGGTCGCGGTCGGTCCCTCCGCCACCACGAACGGACTGCGCGGTATCGCGATTGGATCTGGAGCGGTGCAGAACGGAATCGATTCCATCGCTCAGGGCACCA
Source organism: Martinezella rhizogenes (assembly GCF_000799715.1). Taxonomy (GTDB): domain Bacteria; phylum Pseudomonadota; class Alphaproteobacteria; order Rhizobiales; family Rhizobiaceae; genus Rhizobium; species Rhizobium rhizogenes_C. The sequence goes on along the minus strand of NZ_JUHG01000013.1, from coordinate 879,536 downwards.
ATGCCGCGGCGAGCAGTCAGAACGCCGTCGCAATCGGCTTCCAGTCGACGGCATCTGCGTTGAACTCCGTCTATCTCGGCTCGCGCACCGTCGCCGGAACAGGTTCCACCGCCCAGAGCGCCATTGGTATCGGTACGGATGTTACTGCATCCGTGGCCGACGCCATCGCGATAGGACGACAGGCCGTTTCGTCAACGCAATATGGCGTGGCTCTCGGCCTGAATGCTAGAGCGACAGGCACAGGCGGCGCGATGGCTCTGGGTCAAGGCACGGTTTCGAGCGGCATCAATTCGGTCGCGCTCGGCGTCCAGGCCAATGCCACCGGGGGCGGTGGCAACGCCTTGGGCACCTTCTCCGTTGCTTCGGGATCGAACTCCACCGCTGTTGGCACCAGTTCGGCGGCCACCGGTGCCACCTCGTTTGCGGGGGGGTGGAGCTCTGTCGCCAGCGGCGCCAGCGCCACCGCCGTTGGCACTCAGGCCGTGGCGTCGGGTACGAACACAACTGCACTCGGCGCCTCAGCTACTGCTTCGGGAAATTTCGGGGTTGCCTTGGGTAACCAGGCGCAGACGCTCGCTGCCGGTGGCGCGGTTGCAATAGGTTCGGGCGCGGTTGTCGCAAGCACCGCGACCTCCGGCCTCGCGCTTGGCAACAATGCAAACTCCGGTGGTGTTTCATCGATTGCCACGGGCGCCGGTGCTAACGCCAGCGGCGCCAATTCCACTGCCACGGGACGCCAGGCCATCGCCAGTGGTGCAAACTCCGCCTCGCTCGGGTCCGCAGCAAATGCGGCAGGAGACAATTCACTCGCTGCCGGCGTCAACTCCGGTGCCAGTGGAGCCGGCGGCACCGCTCTCGGCAGCGGTGCTCGAACCAGCGCCGTGAATGCCGTCGCTGTCGGCGCTGGGACGAGAGCGTCCGGGATAAACTCCGTCTATGTCGGCCAGACTAGTTTTGCAACGAGCGCCAGTGGACAGAGCTCCATCGCCGTCGGCACGGACGTAACGTCGTCCGCGAACGACACCATTGCAATCGGACGCGAAAGCGGGGCGACTGGCACTAACGCCATCGCGGTCGGTCTCCAGTCTTCTGCAGACTCCGCCGACGCCGTCGCCATGGGCAACGGCGCGACTGCAACCGGCGGCAAGGCCGTCTCCATCGGCGCAGGCAACACGGCTTACGGCGACGGCGCGGTCTCTATCGGCGATCCGAGCTATGCCAGCGGCACCGGCGCCTTCACTGGCGGCGCCAACAACATCGCCAACAGCGACGGTACGGCGACCGCCACGGCGGCCAACACGGCCAATGGCGCGGTCGCGATCGGCAACAACAACAAGGCGATCGGCCAGGGTTCCGTGGCGCTCGGCAACGGCTCCACCGCGGGCGCGTCCGGTTTGGCCGGCAACGTCGCCCTGGGCAATGGTGCTACGGCGGCGGCAAGCTCCGGCGATGTGGCCCTGGGTTCCGGTTCGACGACCTTGGCGGCGGTGGGGACACCGAACGCGGTCATCGGCGGCACCACCTATAACTTCGCTGGTACGACGCCGACCTCGACGGTGAGCGTCGGCGCGGCCGGTGCCGAGCGCACCATCACCAATGTCGCCGCGGGCAGGCTTAACAATGGTTCGACGGATGCCGTCAACGGCTCGCAGCTCTTTGCGACCAACCAGCAGGTCACCCAGAACACCACCGACATCGCCAACATCAGTGCTGGCGCCGGCATCAAGTATTTCCATGCCAACTCGACGCTGGCGGACTCCTCGCCAACGGGGACGGACTCCATCGCGATCGGACCAGTCGCAACCGCAGCCGGAGCGAGCGCCATCGCGGCCGGCACCAATGCGAGCGCCTCCGGCTCCGCCGCCTCGGCTATCGGCAATGGCGCCGTTGCATCTGGCCTCAACGGAACGGCGTTTGGTTACATATCCAAGGCCTCGGGCGACTACAGCACCGCCGTCGGACCCAATGCCAACGCGACAGGCTTGTCCAGCACCGCGATCGGCCAGAACGCGTTTGCCACCGACGCGCAAGCGACCGCTCTCGGCAAACAAGCAAATGCCAGCGCCGCGGATGCGGTGGCATTAGGCCCCAACGCCACCGCCAGCAACGCAGGCGCCGTGGCGCTCGGCTCGGGCAGTGTCACCGATGTCGCCGTCGGCACAGCCAGCACGGTGGTCAACGGCACGACCTACGGCTTCGCCGGCACGACGCCGTCCTCGACGGTCAGCATCGGCGCGGTCGGCGCCGAGCGCACCATCACCAATGTCGCGGCGGGCCGGATCAGCGGGTCGTCGACGGATGCGATCAACGGTTCGCAGCTCTATGCCACCAATCAGGCAGTCGACGCCATCGGCACCACGCTCAACAACATCAACGTCGGCGGCGGCATCAAGTATTTCCACGCCAACTCGACGCTGGCGGACTCCTCGCCAACGGGGACGGACTCCATTGCGATCGGACCGGTCGCGACTGCGACAGGAGCGAGCGCCATCGCGGCCGGTGTCAATGCGAGCGCCACCGACGCCAACGCCTCGGCCATCGGCAGCGGCGCCATCGCATCGGCCCTCGACGCAACGGCGTTCGGTTACATATCCAAGGCCTCGGGCCAATTTGCCACCGCCGTTGGCGCCAATGCCAATGCGACAGGCTTGTCCAGCACCGCGATCGGCCAGAACGCGTTTGCTACCGACGCGCAAGCGACCGCTCTCGGCAAGCAAGCGAATGCCAGCGCCGCGGATGCGGTCGCGTTAGGCCCCAACGCCACCGCTAGCAACGCGGGCGCCGTGGCGCTCGGCTCCGGTAGTGTCACCGACGTCGCCGTCGGCACCGCGAGTGCCGTGATCAACGGCACGACCTACGGCTTCGCCGGCACGACGCCGTCCTCCACAGTCAGCGTCGGAGCGGTCGGTACCGAGCGCACCATCACCAATGTCGCGGCGGGCCGGATCAGCGGGTCTTCCACGGATGCGATCAATGGCTCGCAGCTCTTCGCCACCAACCAGGCGGTCGATAGCCTTGGCAACCAGGTCACCACGATCGGGGGCCAGGTCACGCAGAATACGACCGACATCAGCAATCTCGGCAATACGATCAACAATATCGCCGGTGACACCTCGACGGCCTATACCGACGCCAATGGCGACGGCATCCGATATGTGCGCACCAATGACAGGACCCTTGCCGTCAGCGACTCCTCGGCTCAGGGCATCGGTTCCACCGCGGTCGGATATAACGCGACAGCCGTCGCCGACAGTTCACTGGCGCTCGGAAGAGAAAGTCAGGCCACCATCGATGGCGGCGTAGCGCTCGGCTCCGGATCGATTTCCGACCGTGCCCTGGCACCGGCCAGCGGCCAGATCGCGGCCGGTCCATCGAACTTCATTCAATACAACACGACCGACAAGACCCTGCTCGGCGCGGTATCGGTGGGTTCGGCTACGTCTTACCGGCAGATCACCAATGTCGCCGACGGTTCCAGCGCTCAGGATGCCGTCACGGTTCGCCAGCTCCAGGGCGCCATCGCCTCGGTTGCGGCTTCGCCGAGCAAATACTTCCACGCAAACTCTGCCGCCGGTGATTCCCTCGCCGTCGGCGCCGAGTCGGTGGCGGTCGGTCCGACCACAGTGGTCAATGGCGATAACGGCGTCGGCATCGGCAATGGCGCGATCGTCGACCAGACCGCTCCCGGCGGCACCGCGATCGGCCAGAATGCTCATGTCTTGCTGGCCGACGGCATTGCGCTCGGCACGAACTCGACGGCGGCGGGCATTCAATCGGTCGCCATCGGCGCCGGAGCCCAAAGCAACAACATCAACAGCGTTGCGCTCGGCGCGCAATCGATCACCACCGTGGGGGCACAGACGGGCTACATTGCCTTTGGCCTTGCGAGCGCGCAAAACTCGGTCGGCGAAGTGTCGATCGGCTCGGCCGGATCGGAACGCAAGCTGACCAATCTCGCAGCGGGTTCGGCTGACACCGACGCCGTGAATGTCAGCCAGCTCAAGGGCCTCGGCACCAACATCACCAGCCTGATCGGCGGCGGCACGACGATAAACCCGGATGGGTCGGTCACCGGTCCCACCTACAACGTCCAGGGCAACAATTATTCGACGGTCTATGACGCTATTGGCGCGGTCGATAACACGCTGACCAACATCACCAGCGGCGGCGGCATCAAGTATTTCCACGCCAACTCGACGCTGGCGGATTCCGCAGCTTCGGGCACCGACAGCGTTGCGATTGGTCCGGAAAGTGTTGCCAGCGGCACGGATAGCCTGGCTGCCGGTCATGGAGCAGCGGCTACGGGGGCGGGTGGCGTTGCTCTCGGTCAGGGCGCGCAGGCCAACAATGCCAATGATGTGGCTTTGGGCTCCGGTTCAGTCACGCAGGCGGCGGTTCCTACGTCCAGCACCACCATTCAGGGCAAAACTTATAACTTTGCTGGCACTGCGCCCATCGGAACGGTCAGCGTTGGTGCTCAAGGTGCGGAGAGGACCATCACGAACGTGGCCGCAGGCCGCATTAACGAAAACAGCACCGACGCGATCAACGGATCGCAGCTCAACGCGACCAATTCGGCGATTGATGCTCTGCAAACCGGCGTCGGGACGATCACCAAAAATGCCGTCACCTATGACCTCAATCAGGATGGCAGCAAGAAGAACAGCATCACCCTGCAGGGCGGTGACGTCAACGCGCCGGTGGTCATCTCCAACGTCGGCAAGGGTGTCGCTCCGACCGATGCCGTCAACGTCGCCCAATTGGGCGAGGGTATCACCCAGGCCAATTCCTACACGGATACGGCTGTTGCCGGTGGCTTGACTGCGGCAAACAACTATACGGACCAGAAATTCGGTCAATTGAACCGGGAGATTGGCGACGTAAGGTCGGAGGCCAGGCAGGCGGCGGCAATCGGGCTCGCGGCGGCGTCGCTTCGCTATGACGATCGTCCCGGCAAGGTCAGTGTTGCGGTTGGCGGCGGCTTATGGCGGGGTGAAAGCGCCCTGGCCTTCGGCGCTGGCTACACCAGCGAAAACGGCCGGGTTCGCGGGAACCTGTCGGGTACGGCGGCGGGCGGACAGCTGGGTATCGGCGCTGGTCTTAGCTTCACTTTGAATTGAGCCAATCATGTTCAAAGGAGCGCTTTCCGGCGTCCCAGCCTTCATGACTTGCCTGCTCCTGTCCGGTCCATATGCGGCCGGACAGGAGGCGCCCACTTCAGACTATCGAGTAAAGCCTTCCGAAGTCGTCGTGCCCGCGGAGGTGAAGCTCGGCGATTACCAGAGGACCATTCGTCCGTTCGAAAACTGGACGCTAATCTGCGACGAAAACCTGAAGGTTCGCCAGCGGGTTTGCAACGTTACGCAGATCATCGAGAACGAGGCGGGACAGGTTGCATTCAGCTGGTCGCTTGCGGCCACCAAAGGAGGCGAACCCTATATGATCCTGCGTACCGCGCCGGTCGCCAAGAACGATGGCCGGATCTTGCTGACGTTCGACGGGCGCAAGGAGCCGATACAGGTTCGGCTGGAGGGATGCAGCAAGACGGTTTGCGTCGGCATGCTGCCGGTGGGGCCCGTACTGCGTGAACAGATTTCAAAAAGCTCGGCACCCACAATTTCCTATCCGACGATGGATGGGCAGACGATCAGCGTAACCGCAACCCTCAAGGGCCTTTCCACCGCCGTTAAGGCGATCAAGTGACGGATAGATTTCCAATGAACCAGCAATCAATCCACGATCGGATCATGTCCCGGAGCCAGGGCGGCGTTGCTGCCCAGGACGGGACCGACGACCAGGCGAAGCCGAAGCGGAACTGGTGGAAAGCGACGGTTCTCTCGTTGCTCGCAATTGCCGTTGTCGGTGCTGCCGGCTATGCCGCCACGCGATACAATGTGGTTGGCAACTTCATATCGCAGCCGGCGGTCGCCGGGACGAACGACACCAATCCGGCGCTGCCGGATACGCCGTTTCTGCAGCACGCCAAGCGGGCTGGCCTGCAATCCTGCTCCACCGTCTTTCCGGTTCTCGGAGATTTGCTGACGAGCGGCACTCAATACAATGTCCAGTCGGTCTGGAACAACGAGGCGGCCGACAAGCATGCGGTACAGGCACTTGTGGGCATGAATTACGCTGGTCAGGGCTATAGCGGTCCGGCGGCCGGCATCGTCTTCGCGGCACCGGTCGCCTCTGGCTGCGAGGGCTCAATGGTTCGCGTCGCACCGTTTACCGCCTCTTGCTCCGATATTTCAGCCAAGTTTCCGAATGGAAGCAAGCTCGTCAACAATCTCGGGCAGGTCGGCGTCTACGAACTGGCCAATGATGGAGGCGACGCGATGCTTCTGCCAACCGGAAACGGCTGCGTCGTCATTTCCGTGGCCTCTGCAGCAGGAAAACAAGGGAGCGCAAAATGAGATCGAGATTCATCATCGCAGCAATCGGCATGTTGTTTGTCTCCGCGGGACAGCTGGGCGCGGCTGATCTCTTTGCGACCGAGGAGCCGCCGGTTCCGCCGCCAGAGGAGCGCGGCATCTGGGCGGCGATCGCCTATTCCACGCCCGATGAGAAGCATGGCTTCTTCTGGGGTGCGGACAAACGGCAGGAAGCCATGGATATCGCGCTCAAGCATTGCGAGCGGGACGGCGGCAGCAAATGCACCGTGGTCACCGTCTTCCGCAATCATCGGCATTGGGATGACGACGATAATACCGGCTTTCCCTATAAGCATTGCGGCGCGCTCGCCATCAGCAAGGAAGAAAACAATCGCGTGACGCCTTGGGGCGCAAATTCGGCGCCGACGCGCCGGGAAGCCGAAGACCTAGCCCTCAAGGCTTGCGAGCTCTCGGGAACACAATGCAAGGTCCGCGAGTGGGTGTGCACCTGATCCGATCATGATCTTTGGCACCGCCAGGATGAAAGCCATGGAGGCCGAATTTCTGGCGGTCAATGCGGACCTCGATCTCGTTTGCCACCACCGAAGACGTGTCCCACTCTAAACGGAAAGACCTATCTCTTTGCCCATCGCGATATTGATTTCTCTTCATAAGATGATTGCCCGAATGTCTCGCGCGAAGTTCGCTCTTGTTTGTTCGAGCATCGTGTTCGGTCTCGCTCCCGTGGCCTTTGCCCAGTCCGCTCTGCCAAACGGTGCATCCACCCTGCAGGAGACCTATCAGGACTGGCGGGTCGCATGCAGCCTTCGCGACAACGCGCCGGCATGTGCGGTTTCCCAGGATCAGACACAGCAGAATGGTCAAAGGCTGCTTGCCGTCGAGATGCAGATGCGCCCCGACGGTAGCGCGGTCGCAACGTTCCTCCTCCCGTTCGGCATCGTTCTCGACTCCGGCGTGACGCCGAATGTCGATGATCAGCCGCCCTTGAAGCCTGTGCGTTTCCGCACCTGTTTGCCGACGGGATGCATAGCCTTGCTTCCGATCGATTCGGCGACACTGACAAAATTACGGGCGGGCTCACGCTTAAACCTCAAGGTTACCGCCGATGCGGACAAGCCATTGAGCTTTCCGGTGTCGCTCCATGGCCTCTCAGCCGCTCTCGATCGCGTCGCCGCCGTAACCCCCAGATAAAGATGGGTTTCGACGATCGCCTCGGCTTTCGGATCAATGCAGATCGCCGGGCGATCGGTTGTCGGTGGATGTCGGCCCGTTAACGATAGCCTGGAGGAGTCTAAAGCTCCTCCAGGCTATCGTTCAAAGCTTCGATGTTTCGCAGACGCATGCGACCCGACACCTCCGCCTTTTCGACGCATCGCGTTATGAGCAGGTGGCAAAGCGCCATGACGGACGCATGGTTGAAGAGTGGTCCGGGCGCCAGTGTCTGGCAAAGGAAATGCCATTCGGCGCTGGTCAGAATGGGCGCCCCTTCGTCGGTAATGTAAAGAAGCCTCGCTTTCGACTTCAGGATTTGCTCGATCAGCAGATCCATCCGCGCTATCCGCCGCCGCAGACCGAACAACACAACGACATCGTCTTCATGCACGCTGACCAGGTGCTTGCCAAGGGTCTGTCCCGGACCGGGGATCGCCACGATATTCTCGATGACCTGCGTGAGTTGCCACTGGAGATAGGAGGCGAAAGGATGATTGGCGCGGAAGCCAACCACCCATACCTTGCGGGCGTTGAGCATTGCTTCCGCAACAGCATCGATTTGCGTATCGTTGATTGCGAGAAAGGTCGCATCAATGTTGGCGATCGCTTGCGTGATGTGTGCTTTGATCGATTGGGTCGTGGAGGCATCCGTCGAGGTTGAAAGGAACAATCGCGATCCGGTCTGCCTCTCGGCGCGGGCATGCCTGCGTGCCTCTTCGTAGTTCGCGTAACCCAGCCGCTGGACGAACCGTGAAACGGTCGCCTTCGAAACATGGGCAAGTGCTGCCAGTTCCTGCGCGGAATAACTCGCAAGCTCGCCTGGAAAATCGCAGACAAAATCTCCGAGCCGCCGCTCGGCGGGAGAGAGCTCTGGAAGAGTCTGCCTGACTCTGAACAGAAACGACGTCTCTTTGGGCACTCCCGTCTCCACCAGATTGCTCGCCGCCAGATTTTCGGTCGCGGATACCCGATTTGCAATCGAAAAGGATTCGGGCAACACGACACCCATGTGCGTTCGTCACAAAGAAAGGTTGCTGGTGACAGACGTGGCTTTGATCCGCAGCAGCAGCAACGCGACTGCCGCTGTGATCGGTGCAATCACCGGCCTGGAAAACCGGCGTCCCAGCTCAACGGCCGCTTGTCCCAATGGCCCGCCGCCGATGATGACAGCCTCGGCCCCGTCGAGCTCGAATGCCTGTTCGACCGCAAAGGCAAGTTCGGCCCGCAGCCGCTCCGGATCGGCCGCGAGCTTTTGCGGATCGCCGTTGGTCAGGCGTGTCCCTGTGAAAAGCTGACCAAGCCCAAGGCCCTCCGCCTTGAGGGCAAAGCTGCCGACGAGATCGGGCGTGACCGTCGCGATGCCGAAACGACGTCCGTGCGCGGATGCCTCGAGCATGCTGGCCTCGCAGATGCCGACCACCGGAACATCGGTGAGGCCTCGAAGTTGCTTGACGCCGGGATCGCCGAAGGCGCTGACGATGATGCCGTTGCCAAATCGCGCCGCCGCGAGCCCCATTTCGACCACGCCGGCGGCGGAGGCCACCAGCTGTTGATCATTGAGAATCATTGGTACGCCGCTTGTCGCGGTCATACCTTCGACACTGACATTGGCCGGAAGGACGCTGCGGGCGATGTCGGTCATCATTGCTGTCGTCGTCTCGGACGTATTCGGGTTGATGAGGACGATGTGCTTCATTGTGTCTTGAGCATGCTCAACGAGCACGAGGTCTCCCTGGTTCGCTATTGGTTTTCAGTGACGGGCAGTTCGAAACCTATGTGTATTGAAGGCAGGCCACCTGTCCGGTTCCGCCTTGGCCGACGAGATCGGGCACGCGGGACCGGCATACATCAGACACCTGTGGGCAACGAGGCGCGAAGGCGCAGCCAGGTGGCATGTTTGCAAGATCAGGTGGCGAGCCCGGAATTGTCACCAATCTGTCCCGGCCATGGGCCAGCTCGACACGGGCTCCCAGCAAGCCCCGGGTATAGGGATGTTTTGGTTGATTGATGATGTCGGGGACGGTGCCTTCCTCGACGATCCGCCCGGCATACATGACCGCGATCCTGTCGGCGACTTCCGCGGCGACGCCGATGTCATGCGTGACGAAGATCACCGACAAGCCATATTCCGCCTGAAGCTCCCGGATCAGGAGGAGGATCTGAATTTGCACCGTCGCGTCGAGGGCAGTCGTCGGCTCGTCGGCAAGCAGCACTTTCGGATTGCAGGAGAGCGCCATCGCGATCATCGAACGCTGCAGCATGCCGCCGGACATCTCGTGCGGATAATTCCCGAGGCGCCGTTCGGGCGAAGGGATACGAACCTTTTGAAACAAGGCGAGCGCCCGTGCCGAGGCTTCGCGTCGGGACACATTTTCATGCCGCCTGATCGTCTCTTCGATCTGCTGACCGAGCGTATAGACCGGGTCGAGGGCAAGTCGGGGTTCCTGAAAGACCATCGAGACGATCGGCCCGCGCAGGCTGCCCAGCTCCTTTTTCGAAAGAGCGGTCACATCGCGGCCGGCGACCGTCATCGAGCCCTCGATGACCGTTCCTGGCGGATGCAGCCGCAGCAGGGAACGCATCGTCACGCTCTTGCCGGAGCCAGACTCGCCGAGCAGGGCCACGACTTCGCCCGGCCGAACGGAAAGGCTGACGCCGTTCACCGCCCTGACGGGCTTGCGCCCGCGATTGAAGGTCACCGAAAGGTTCCTGATATCGATCATTGGCCGGGTATCAGTCATTTTGCGTCTCCATCATGACGGGCGCACGGCTGTGACCGGATCCGGGCAGCGACATAAGACAGGCCGCGGCGTGATCCCCGGATACGATCGCAAGCGGCGGCATCTCCCGGCTGCAAATATCCTCGGCAAAGGTGCAACGCGTATGGAATCGACAGCCCGAAGGCGGATCGATCGGATTTGGCGGATCGCCTGCAAGTGGAGGTTCCGACGTGCGATCGGAAGGGTCGATCTTCGGCATGGAGGCAAGCAGCGCCGATGAATAGGGATGTCTCGTACGATCGAAAATCGCGTCGCGGCTGCCGATCTCCGCCACTTTTCCGAGATACATGACCATAACGCGGTCACACATGAAGCGGACGACGTTGAGGTCATGCGAGATGAAGAGGTAAGTCAGGCCAAAATCCCGCTTGAGATCGAGCAGCAGGTTCAGCACCTGCGCCTCCACCGACTTGTCGAGCGCGGACACGGCTTCGTCGAGAATGACGAGACGCGGTTCCAGCGCCAAGGCGCGGGCAATGTTGACGCGCTGCCGCTGGCCGCCGGAAAGCTCGTGCGGATAGCGGCCGGCAAAGCGGTTCGGCTCCAGGCCTACCCTGTGCAACAGGTCGTGTGCCCGGGCCATGGCCTTTTCTGCAGGAATACCATGAACGCGCGGCCCGAACGAGATCGATTCCTCCATCGTCAGGCGCGGGTTCAGCGAAGCATAGCTATCCTGGAACACCATCTGTACCTGCCGGCGATAATCAGTCAGCGACAGCGTGCCGCCAACCGTTTCGCCATCGAACAGCACTTCGCCTTGATCCCGTTTGATCAGCTGCATCAGCAATCGCGCCGTTGTCGACTTGCCGCAACCGCTCTCGCCGACCACGCCGAGTGTCTCACCCTTCAGAATATCGAAGTCGATCCCATCAACGGCGCGGACCACCTTCTTCGGCTGGAATAACCCGCCGCCTTTGACGGGAAAATGTTTCAGGAGAGATCTGACGGAGACCAACGGCTGTGCCGGGCCGCCACGGTCGCGCGGATCTGTCGTGGACAGGGGGAGGGCATCCATCATGATTTCACATCCATTGCCGCACGCAGCCCGTCCGAGAAAAGATTGAAGCAGATCGAGGTTATGAAAATCATCACGCCCGGCAGAGCCGCCACATAGGGGTTGACGTAGATTGCCGTGCGCAACGTATTCAACATCAGGCCCCACTCGGCATCGGGCGGTCTGACGCCGAGCCCCAGGAAAGAAAGGCCGGAAGCCAGGATCATCGATACCGAGATGAGGCTGGTCGCAAACACGAAGATCGGGCCAAGAACGTTGCCCAGAATATGCACGGTGATGATCGTGCGGGCCTTCGCACCCGAGGCGCGGGCGGCATCCACATAATCGAGGCTTCGTACCTGAGTGGTCACACTCTCGGCGACGCGGGCGATTTGCGGAATGAACACCACCGTCAGTGACACGAGCGCATTGGTCAGGCCGGAGCCGAGCGCACCGGAGAGTGCGACGGCAAGCAGCACGGAGGGAAATGCGTAGAAGACGTCGACCGTCCGCATGATCAGCGTATTGACGATGCCGCCCGTATAGCCGGCGATGATGCCGATCGCAGAACCGATCACGAAGGCGATCGGAACGGGGATGACGCCCATCAGCAGCGATAGTCTTGCGCCGTAGATCAGCCGGGAAAGCATGTCGCGGCCAAGTTCATCGGTCCCAAGCATATATTCCGGAGTGCCGATCGGCTTCAGGCGGCGGATCACGCTCGCCTTTGTCGGATCGTATGGCGCCAGATAAGGAGCAAGGATCGCCGCCGCGATCAGCGCGATTACGACAAAGAGCGCTACGAGGGCGACCGGATCCCGACAGAGACGACGGATGACGCCCTGCCAGAAACCGGGGGAGCGAATGGTGCGCGGACCAACGGCGACGACGTCTGCTGTCACAGCCACCATGGGCTCAACTCCTCTGGATACGCGGATCGATCGCGCTCTGAAGCACGTCGACGACAAGGTTGACGAGAACGAAGAACATGGCGAGCACAAGGATGGTGCCCTGGAGCACAGGCAGATCTCTGCTGAAGATCGCTCCGTTGAGGAGAAAGCCTGTTCCAGGCCAGGAGAAGACCGTCTCGATCAGGATGGACCCGCCGAGCAGATAGCCAAGCTGCAAGCCCATGACCGATATCGCCGTCGGCGCGGCATTGCGGACGACGTGGCGCAGGATCTGCCGCGTCATCAGACCCTTGGCGGCGAGAGCCTGCGTGAAATCCTGCGCGAGAATATCCGCGACCAGCGAGCGGATCGTCCGGGCGATGATTCCCATCGGGATGACGGACATCGTGATGGCGGGAAGGATGAGATAGCGGAGATACTCCCAGTCGACCGCTCTTCCATCCGATCCGCCGGGGCCGCCGCCCATCGCGGGAAGCCAGCCGAGCCTGACCGAAAAGACGATGACAAGCACCATGCCGAGCCAGTAATGCGGCACGCTGACACCGAGCATCGAGATCGCCGAAGCGATGCGGTCGATCCATTTGCCTCGGAAGACGCCTGCCAGGAAGCCCAGGCCCGCCCCGAGCGTGAAGCCGATCAGCGTTGCAGCGACGGCAAGGATGATCGAATTGAGCGAAGCCGAGGCGATTTCGCCGAGAACCGGCCGTCCGCTGGCGATGGAAACACCGAGATCGCCATGCAGCACCCGCCAGCTCCACAGAGCGTACTGGACCGGCAACGGCCGGTCGAGGCCGTAGAAGCTTTGCATCTCGGCCTGGAGTTCGGCCGATGCATCCGAGGGCAGGATGGCCGCAAGCGGGTCGCCCGGCGCGATATGGATCAGCATAAAGCAGACGATGCTAACGCCGATCGCCACCGGTATGACATGCACAAGCCGTTTCAAGGCATAAGCCAGCATGAGGTCCTCGCTTGGGAAGGGTAAGTTCGCGCTTCAATGGGGGTGCACCGGCAAGCCGGCGCACCCGTTTCGGGGATCAGGGATCCAGCGTGATCTGCGAGAAGTCCTGGAACCAGTTTTGAGCCTGCACGAAGCCCTTGACCTTGGTGCTCATCGCGCGTGGGTTGACGTCGTGCGTGACCATCAGGAACAGCGCTTCATTGACGTATTTCTCATGCACCTGCTGGAGAACCTTGTCCTGTTCGACAGGATCGAAGGTGTTGCGCACCTTTTCGAAGAGCGCATCCATTTCCGGATCGCAATAATAACCCCAGTTCGTACCTGCCGGCGGTGCGAGATTGCACTGTAGGTGTCGGATGAGGCCGGTGAAGGGATCCTGGATGAAATAGGAGTAGTTGATGGCGGTTGCGCCCTTGGCGCTCGGATCCTTCGCTCCCGCGCGCCAGATATTGATGACCGTGTTCCAGTCGGCCACTTCATATTCGATATCGATGCCGATTTCAGCAAGCGTCTGCTGGATATACTCGTTCATCGCCAGCGGCAGCATCTGGCCGGAACCGGAAGAAGAAATGATGACCTTGGTCTTGATGCGCTTGTCGGGACCGTATCCGGCTTCCGCCATCAGTTTCTTCGCTTCCTCGACATTGTAGCTGAGCTTGAAGGTCGGGTTGCCGAACCACTGGTGGCCGGGCGGCATGAAACCTTGCGCCGGGATCGAGAGACCACCGAGAAGCTCGTTCAGGCCGTCGCGATCAACGGCGAGGTTCGCGGCCTTGCGAACGCGGATATCGTTCCAGGGAGAGCCTTCGACGCGGGAGAAATGCCATGTCCAGTTGTGCGGATAGGAGTTTGTCACGATCGTGAAGCCGGCCTCCTTGAGTGAAGCGACGGAATCCGGCGCCGGCGCCTCGATCCAGTCGACCTGGCCGGATCGGAGCGCGGCGACGCGGGTGTTCGGTTCGGGCAGCGGAATGAGGATCAGCTTGTCGAGTTTCGGTACACGCGCCGGATCCCAATAGTTTTTGTTCGGCGTCAGCTCAGCGCGCTCGCGAGGTGTGAAGCCGCTTTCCATCTTCCACGGCCCAGTCCCGGACGGCTTTTGCGCAATGGCATCCCAGTTCTTGCCCTGGGCTTCCCAATTCGCGGGGGAGGACATCAGGATCCAGCTCAACTGGTAAGGCAGCGTTGCATCTGGTGTCTTGGTGGTGATCTCGACCGTCAGCGGATCGATCACCTTGTAGCTGGCCACGGCCGGAATGCGTGACTTGCCCTGGGCCGACTGGCGCTTGTCGAATTGGGGAGCATCCGCCTTCAGAAGCTTATCGAGATTCCAGACGACAGCGTCGGCGGTGAAACCGCTGCCATCATGGAATTTGACGCCGTCGCGAAGCTTGAAAGTCCACTTGGTCTTGTCGTTGGCATCGACCGCCCATGAAACGGCGAGCCCCGGAACGAGGGCCGACGGCTTTACGGCACTTGTAAGATCCCATTCGACGAGTGAGTCATAGACCGTGTAGCCCATGAAGCGCTGACCTTCGCCGCCCTGGTCCGTCTGTCCGGTGGTCAGAGGAATATCGGAAGCGGTCATGCCGATCCGCAGCGTTCCCGCGGCAAAGGCCGTGGCTGTGCCTGCGGCGGCCAGTGCGATGGTGGTCGCTCCGACCATGATGGATTTGCGGACTTTGCAAAGAATGGATCTTCTCCGTGATAGAAGACCTAATGCCTGGTTCATGCCGTTCCCTCATCTGTTTCCTGTTGCCACCGGGCGTGGCCCAGTCGGGGATGAGAAGCAGTTTTCATGCCGACTTAGGTGAAACCGAAATTCCATTTAAAAAAACAACATTTTGATCGAATTTTTTGATTTCATGGTGTCTGGTCGCCGAATTTGTTATTGCTTAAAAGGCGTGCGGCACTTAAGGCAAATGCATAATCCCGCGCCGCGAAACGGACCCTATGACCGATAGAGATTACTATTCGAAGCTCGGCGGATTGCCGCCGCAGACCGAACTGCTTTCAAGCAAGGCTGTTTTTACGACGGCCTATGCGGTTATTCCGCGAAGCGTTATGACCGACATCGTCACGAGCGTGCTTCCCCATTGGTCGGGCACAAGGGCATGGATCTTGTCCCGGCCGCTCTCCGGCTTCTCGGAAACCTTCTCGCAGTACGTGATGGAAGTGCTGCCAGGCGGCGGAAGTGACCGGCCTGAACCCGACAAGCGTGCCGAAGCAGCAATCTTCGTCGTCGAGGGCGAGATGGCGATCGAATTTGCTGGAAGTGAACATGCGTTAAAAGCAGGGTCCTTTGCCTTCATCCCGGCTGGAGCCGCATGGAAGCTGAGCAACCAGGGAACCGCGCCGGTCAGATTCCATTGGGTCAGGAAGGCGTTCCAGCCAGTGGAGGGATTGGAAGCTCCACCCGCTATTTTCACGCATGAGGACCAGCACGCCATTTCTCCGATGCCGGACACGAATGGGGGATGGGGAACGACCCGTTTCATCGATCCGTCCGACATCCGTTACGACATGCATCTCAACATCGTCACATTGGAACCGGGCGCGACGATCCCCTTCATGGAGACGCATGTCATGGAGCACGGCTTGTACGTGCTCGAAGGCAAGGCGGTCTACCGGCTGAACAAGGATTGGGTGGAAGTGGAGGCGGGAGACTTCATGTGGTTGCGCGCCTTCTGCCCACAGGCCTGTTACGCCGGCGGACCGGGCCGTTTCCGTTACCTGCTTTACAAAGATGTCAACCGACACCCGGGGCTCTGGTAGTCGGGCCAACAGGTATAAGCCAAGTCTTGGCAGATCCTGCGACGGCAAGCGTTCGAGGGCATCGTTTCAGGATTTAATTGGGCACGTTGACCGGTGTGTGCAGTGGGGCTCCTGCCTTTTCGGCTGCTGTTCGCAGGCGCTTGTCTCTGGTCCATAAGGACGCTTTGTGGTCAAGAAGAACGGACGCCAGCAAGTGGGCATCCGTGTAGCCAATCCCCATGCTGAAAATGCCGTGGCGATCGATCATTGCCATGACTTCGTCATGCGTGGCGGCCACCGCTTCGCGCTGAGCCGCCAGGAAAGCTATCACGCCGCCGCGATCCCGAAGGCTGCCAAGAGCCAGCTCTCCGACCACGCTCGGATGGCAAAGCAAACGATCGTCTTCAATAATCCTGCGTAGCTCTGCATCGGCATGTCGGAAATGATCAATCCAGATCGAGGTGTCTGCTAATATCACTTAACAGCCGCGCTCCGACGCCGCGGGGCTGCTTCGGCATCGGGCATGGTTCCTCCGAGCGCAATGAGGCGTTTTCCAGACTCTACACGAACAAGCGTCTCCAACGCTTGCCGGACAAGCGCCGCAGTTTCCTTGGTGCCGGTTAAGGACCTGGCCCTTTCCAGGAGCGCGTCGTCGAGATTGATGGTCGATCGCATGATCTGGCTCCTTCATTAAGGCACGTAAATTAGCACCATTTGGTGATTAAATCTACGCCTGGCTTCTGCTCCCATATACCAGAGCAATCCTTTCTCTGAGGGGCGACGACACATTAATTTCTTGGAGGCGGGAGCGCGCGCTATTTGCGCCTGCCTTGCGGGCCTATGGTTCGATTCTATTCAACGGGGCCATTTGCGGGTTTCGTTAGAAGCTCTCTTGCATGAACTGAACCTTGACGAGTCATGCTGGTTCACAGATAATCATAGTGAACCAAGGAAAATTAGGGCTCATGACCGCATTCACCGTGCGCGTTTCAGACGAAACGGCTAGTAAACTCGACCAGATCGCAGAAAAGCTCGATCGTTCTCGCTCTTATATGGCAGCCCAAGCCATCGAGGATTACGTCGCCCGCGAAGAGTGGCAAATTGCCGAAATCGAGGCCGGGTTGGCTGAAGCCAACCGGGGCGAATTCGCCAGCGACGACGACGTGGCGAAAGTTATCGGAAAATACGTCAAGTCTGCTCGCCAATTATGAGCGGAAAGCGCGTCCGCTGGACGATGAGAGCGCTTCGACGGCTTGATGAGATCGGTGCACATATCCAGAAGGATAATCCAGACGCCTCAGCGCGGGTAGTCGCGCGGATCGTGTCGGCGGTAGATATGCTTGCTGATTTTCCCGCAACGGGCCGTGTTGGTCGCATCAACGGCACGCGTGAGGTGGTGCTGGCAGATATACCATATATCATTCCCTATCGTATTGGGCAGGACATAGAGATTCTCACGGTCATGCATGCCCATCAGCGGTGGCCTTCAGTATTCTAGGTTTTCACCCATGGCTCCGAGCAAGCGCGGACGATAAAGACAATGTCGCTATGAATACCCACCCAACAGGAAAAAATTAAAGGGGATGTCGGGCAGGGGCCACCGGTTCACATCCCCTCCAGGCGCCGAGTTGCCGCTCTCTGCCGGCAGCACACGCGGCTCCCCGAGTATTTAATGCTGATCGACCATTCTGGGTAGACCCCATGTCTCTGAACGGCGCGATGAACTTTCGGTTATCAGGCAGTCATGTGTGTCAGGCAAAGACTAGGCAAATACCGCGATAAGCACGGACAGCCAGATCAAGGCGACTCCCAGTGCCAATGCTCGCCTGGCGCCTACGACCTTCTCCGCGCCCTCTTCTGCAACAGGTGTCGTCACAATCCAAGGCACCGAGCCAAGCGCTGCAAATCCGACAAGGGCCAAAATCACCACGACAAAATCGGAGCCGCGCCAACCGACGGGCTCATACACGCCCCAATAGCCAAGGAATGCCATTCCCACTGCGAACATGGTGGCGGAGGCAGAGCAAAGTCCCGTAACAGAACCTGATGGCGCGCGCATCTCGCATCCTTTTTGTGCTGGTCAATCCATAAGGCGATTTCCATCACGGGGCAAATCGTCTTCGCATAAAGGGACGTGGAGCTTAACACGCTGGCCAAACAAGCTTGCAAGTTGGAATAGTCATCCAACCTCCGCGGTCGCCTCCATCGGGAAATCACGATTTTCCTTCAATGTTTCCCGATTGCTGTGCGGCGGCGCTTCAGCGCACGCTTGCCTGTAGATCCGCTTCGTCGGCAAGTATGGAGGCGGCCTCGTTCAGAAGGACGTCTTTTGCATTCTTGCGGGCCTTTTCAATGGCAATATCCGCACTCAGGCTGCGCTCGTTTGCCTGAAGGCCGTCGTCTCCACTCGTGTCCACGCCATCGTTTATTTGCTCGCGCGACTTGAGACGACTGACCTGGGCAGCCATTTCGTTGCGACGTTCGGTTTCATTGAGAGAGATAACCCGTTTCTCACGCTGCGCCTTCAGTTCGGCAATGTCTTCTACAAAGCGTTGGAAATCCTTATCGTTCTGCACCCGAGCATCGTGGCGGCTTTGCAGTTGCGGCAGCAATGCCTTTACATTCCCGGCAGGCGCATAGTTCGCTGGTTTGACCTCAGTCCACGGCAGGGCATTGTCATAGCTCGCCTCACCAAAGGTCTTGGGGTCCGAAAGGCCCGGCAGGCTGATGTCAGGTGTCACGCCGCGCAGCTGTGTCGTGCCGCCATTGACCCGGAAAAACTGCGCAACCGTCAATTTCAGCTCGCCGAATTTCGGCTTGGTGTTGTGAGCCACCTGGTCAAGATTGACCACCGTCTGCACGGTTCCCTTGCCAAAACTGGGCTCTCCGACAATCACACCGCGACCATAGTCCTGTATCGCTGCGGCAAAAATCTCGGAAGCCGACGCTGAGCCGCGGTTGATCAGCACACCAACCGGCCCAGTCCAGGCAGGCGCGGGAAGATCATCGCTATCTACGTCCACCTTCCCGTCGGCATCGCGTTGCTGAACCACCGGACCCTTGCCAACGAACAGGCCTGTCAAATCGATCGCTTCGGACAGCGAACCGCCGCCGTTGTTGCGTAAGTCAATGAGAACGCCGTCGACCTTGTCCTGCTTCAGTTCAGTAAGTAGCTTGGCGACATCGCGGCTTGCGCTTCGGTAGTCCTTGTCGCCTTTTCGCCGCGCTTCGAAGTCTTCATAGAACGCCGGCAGAGTAATCACGCCGATTTTTCGTGTGGCGTTGCCATCCTTTATGGACAGGATGGTCTTCTGGGCAGCCTGTTTATCAAGGCTGATCTTATCGCGCACCAGGCTGATGAGGCGATGTTTGCCATCCGGTCCGGCATCCGCCGGCAAGATATCCAGGCGCACGACAGAATCCTTCGCCCCCCGTATCATCTGCACGATTTCATCAAGGCGCGTACCGACCACTTCCTTTATCGCGCCATGCTCGCCCTGACCAACACCGGTAATGCGGTCGCCGACCGCTAGCTTGTCGGACAATTGCGCCGGGCCACCGGGCACGAGCTCACGGATCGTCGTGTAGTCGTCTCTTTCCTGCAAGACCGCGCCGATACCAACCAGCGACAGCTTCATTGAAATATCAAATTCAGCCGAAGCACTCGCGCCGAAATAGTCGGTATGGGGGTCAATCGACGTCGTATAGGCGTCCATGAATGACTGGAACACATCGTCGTTCTTGTACTTGTAGGCGCGCTCGAGAGAGTTTTTGTAGCGTTTGTCGAGCGTATCGCGAATGGCGGCGTCAGCCTTGCCTGCCAGTTTCAAGCGTAGCCAGTCGCTCTTGACGCGTTTGCGCCACAGTTCATTGCTGTCTGCCTCAGACTGTGGCCAGGGCTCCTTGTCGCGGACCAGGGAATAGTCTTCCTGCACACTGAAGTCGAACTTCTGGTTAAGCAGGCTGCGCGCGTAGCTCATGCGATCGACGACGCGCTGCTCATACACGTTGAAAATAGAAAATGGGATATTCAAGTCTTCATGATCGATGGCATCATCGATCTTGGTACTGCTGGCCATGAACTTGTCGATATCCGTCTGCAGGAAGAGGACACGGTCCGGATCCAGAGACTTGATAAACCGGTTCATGATTTTGGCCGACAAGGCATCGTCAAGCGCAACGGGCTTATAGTGGAAGCGCGTCAGGAATTGCGCGCTCAAATGAGCGGCCTGCCCCTGTTGTTCTAGCGGCGTCAGAACTGGCGGCGAACCGGCTTCCAGAGCATATGCCGACGGTGCAATTGCCAAGAATATGCAGAGGAAACCATATCGTATACGCATCAAACTTTGGTCCGATTCTCAAGGTTGCGTGTCTAATGTATGATGTTGGTGGAACAATTATGGTTTTTTGGCAACTGGAGGGATGCACTTCCTGCGAAAAGATTTCCAGAACGCCTCCGCGCGCGACGCGGGTTTGAGGATCGGTGTTTTTCTGCTTAGGCCAGTTTAAGGGACAAATTGGTTGGAGAGGTCACTGATAAGACTTTCTGAGCTCGCCTCGAGGCCGTCGTGATGTGCCGGCCTGGTTTGACGCTATCGAGGGATGGAAACCACAGCCGCGATGGCCGAGACAGGACGGCACCTGCCGGGCGTCTGCCGTCGAATACTGGACCACAATTGCATGGCAATCGCCGAATGGTTTGCCACCACCACCGCGTTGTTTCTTTTTAGGAGCCAGCTGTTGGATGGAATTGGGAAGAAAAGCTTCCCGAAAAAATAGCGTCGCGGATTTCAATGGTCGCCGCAATATTCGTGTATCCATTTTTCAATCCCGCGTGGGCCATCTCATGGATTTAATTAGTTTATGAGATATTCTCTAAGTGAGAATGGTATAGTAGTATTACTATTGGCTTCTGTATGGAGAATAATAGCTGAAATTAGCGGTGTAGAATGGATATTGACTATTTTTATAGTAACTTTATGATTTTATACTAAAATTAATGAGGGGCGGATGAAAAACTCAGCAAGCTTTGTCGTTGATCAGATGGCGTCCTGCTTACTCGGAAATCCGTCGACGATTGTCGATTGGGAGCCGGTTCTGACGCTCGCAAATAATAGTTTGCTTACGCCTGCAATGTGGTCATCCATATCAGAGCGAAGGCAGTTGGGCTTGCTGCCAGAAGACGTAGCTTCGTTCCTTTCCTTCATTCATCGGTGCAATGTTGAGAGAAATGAAAGGCTACGCGCGCAACTGGAGGAATTGGTCGCGGCGATGAATGCGGCAGGGATAATCCCGACGCTCACCAAGGGAGCGGCGCTACTGGCGCGGGCGAAAGCAGAGCGATCAACAGCCCGTATCATGCGAGACCTCGATCTCGTGGTGGAAGACAATGAAAGGCAAGCAGCGGAGAAGTGTTTGGTTCAATTGGGATACGCTCCAATCGAAGCTTTCGGCTGGGGAAGACCCAAAGACGTTGGCGCTGTCGATTTGCACTATCCACCTGGCCGCTATCCCAGCTACTGGCCTAGCAACGCGACACTCGCGCAGCACAGGCGGGAGATCGATGTTGGTCGCGCAAGAGCGCACATACTGTCAGCCACCCTTCAGGCACAACATTGGATTGTCCACGATATGTTGAAGGACGGCCATCTCTGGCGTTTTCACATCGATTTGCGAAACCTCTTCGAATTGTATCTGCTTTCGAAATCACGGGATAAGATCGATTGGAAAGAACTGGATATCCTGCTTTCCGATCCGTTGGGTCGCTCAATGCTGTATGCGCAGATATCGGCGCTCAACGCGGTTTTTGGAGCCGACATTGCCGAGGCCCGGACAATTCCAGCATGGCTTGGCTTGCACCACCAATTGCGGCGCAACGAATATCATCCTCAGTTGGGAGGTTTGATCCGGTCTTTTGGACGCGTCGCCTGGGGTATTCGTGTTGCGCAGATCCATTGGCGCTTTCGTGGCCCTTGGGGTGAATTGCCCGGACGTATTATTCGCAAGGGACAGAAAGTCATCACGGCGCGAGTATCACAGGAAATTTAAAGCCCCCTTATTGCCTGGACGGCATCTTCCAGGCGGGAGACTTCCATTTCGAATGCCTGCGATGTGTTCACCAATTCTCGCAGCGCACCGAATGCGGCATCTGTTAGCCGATGCCTGGGCGCGGCCGCTTCTGCGAGCAGTCTTTGAAATGCATCCAATGAATGCATCCTCGATAGCGAACACTGGCCCGCCAGGTTTTGTCGAATAAAGACGATCGTCGTGGCCCTTATCGTCGAGCTATCATCCTTGTCGCCTCCGCCAGGGAGAAATTTGACGATCTTTCCGTCCGGGCGAATGTGAATCGGAAGCGAGGCAAGCTTGGGGTAAAAGTCCTGTAAGAGCGGCCAGCTTCCGTCTTTTACAGCGATCGGAAACGGGATGCCACGAAGCCGGTCTGTCTCGTCGATAATGACAATATCGTCCGCGAGCATCTCGCATCCTTCTTCCGAAGCCAAAGCGAGGGCGAGCGTTGTTTTCCCCGCGCCAGAGGCGCCGGCGATCAGCAGTTGCGAATCTCCAAGCCGCAAGAGGGCGGCATGCAAGGCAAGCATGAAATCTGTTTGCAGCAATGCATCCGTCAGGAATGCCTTTGCCGCGGGCACTATTTCCGCCTGAGCGAATATGCCCAAATATTCGTCGTCGGCCGTAAGTTCATATCGATGAGAATTGGCCTTGATAGCGAGATGATGATGCGCCCATTGCGACTTCACCGGCACGATGATGCCGCGAAAGAGCTCTTTTAATTCTCCGGATAAGATTTTTGGGCACTCGATCAACCATCTGGTGCCGTTCAAATGGAGAGCAAAGACTGAAGTCGAGCTGGTGCACGTATCAAGGATACCCAACTCGATATATCGGTCGAGTAAACCTCCAGCGTCTTCGCGTGCCAGCCTGAACTCGGATGAAAATTTGCTCAGGAAATGACTGCGAGTCATGCCCGCGGTGCTGTTGAAAACATATTGCCATGCCCAAGCCGCCAGCTTGTCTATCTCATAGAGATGCTGCTCCCGGCTGTTGAACAATGCAAAAGCATCACCCAATTGCGTAATTGAAATCTTCCGGCCGGGCAGCAGCATTGTATGCATGGCGGGCGGATCAGCGGTTCACGTCTTCCTTATTGGAGTTGCCCGGCACGCCATCCCCGCCGCCATTGCCAAACCCGTTGTTGCCCTGACCAGATTTGGCGATAGCCCCCGACGTCATCGTGGTTGAGAGCAGGAAGGTCAAAACGGGTGGTGCCACAGCGGCATACTTTCCGCAGCCTTCGACGAATTCGCGCCGGCTCGGACCGACTTTTTCTGTTTTGTCTTGCTTGTCCATGAAAACCTCCCCAAAAACACGCAGGATGAAAGTATTTCTCCCGACGGAACATAAGATACTGCTTGCAGGTATTCTGAAATGCTAAATTGCTACGTTTAGTATACTGACATAATATATATTGGTATGCAATAACCACCATGTAGGCGATTGAAGCAAAGTTTAAATCATAATAATGTAGCGATATTTTGGCGAAATTTCAGGGAACACTTCATTAAATTTATCACTTTGCTTCAAAACGTCTTTGCGGAAAGTTCGAAGAGTTATTTGAAGGATGATTTTTTAAGATAAGTATATCATTGATATGGAGAATTTTACAAACCGGCGCGCCGCGCCTGCGGCACCTGCCGACCTTTGGATAGGTGGCGTCCCGTTGTGGGTCAGCGGACTATCTGGCGGAATGGCGTGGGGTCTTAGATTTGTGAAAATGGACGCTGCTGCAAGTTTCCGGATGCGTGGCTAACGACACGCTATGCGTAGGCCCTTAAAAAAGAAGCGCAATGGCAGTGCGGTCAACAAGGACCGGGTACAAGATGAATGTATTCCGCGTCCGATAGGGCGGTCTTTAGGGGGCATATCAATGGTATCTACCCATTCGACAATACAGATCAGCAAGCCTCAACATTCTACCAATGATGCGTATCGGACAGTCGAGCGTGAGGAAGTCCTTGCGATAGCTTTTCGAGATTTCGTGCATGCGACGCTTGTTGCAGGTTGGAAGGAGCCCGAGGTTGCGTTGACCTTGGCTGACATCGCGGACGATTACGTGATGGCGCTCGCTGGAAGGGTTACGGAAATTTAGTACTGCATGACCGTCCGCGCCAGAGTGGTGAGCGCGGGCGGGTGCCGGTAACTCTTCAGCCAGGCCGCCGGTGACGCCACTCGACAAGAAGGTGGCCCGCCGGCGGCATGAATTCTATCGGATAGCGACCGGGTTCGTCGCAGGGCCTTGTGCCATCCGGGATTGTCGTACGAGAGAGGAAGATGTGATGAAGGTCAGACAACATCTCTGGTTTCGACGGGATATGGAATTGGCGATCGAATTCTACACGTCGCTGATCCCAGACTCGTCGATAAGCTGGGTTTCGACTATTTCTCCCGACAATTCGAACGGGCCGGCTGGCAGCGTGAAGATTGCGGGCCTGACCCTCGGCAACCATCCTTACATGGCATTCGAGTCGGGACCACTCGATCCCTTCGATCATGACTCCTCGATAACCGTCGCGTGCGAGACGCAGGCGGAGTTTGAGGAGCTGTATGATACGTTGAAAGAGGGTGGCTCGACGGAGCCGGGCGGTTTTCTGCAAGACCGCTGGGGTTTGCGCTGGCAAATTCTGCCCAAGCGATTTGGCGATGACGCAAAGACCCTGGCCAAGCTTGGCCATGTGGCCGGCGACGACCTCCGCGAGGCAACGTTCAACATCGCCACGCTGGAAGCGTAAGTTTCGATATTTCTCGCGTAACCATTCGAACATCACATTTAGCGAGCCCCGCCAAGGGGCTGCTTGCACCCGTGCCATACGACACTCGCAGCAGCTCACGTCAATCGCAGATCCAGGCCCGGGTGCAATTTCTTCAGATTTGGCAGCGATTTTGTCTGCCAGGGAACCTGCGATGAGCCGCGTACGGTCAGGTGGAGATGCGGATGCTTGCGCGCCTCGATCGTGAGCTTGGCAAGCAGATTGATACCGGACGAATTCAAGAATTGCAGGCCCGTCAGATCGAAAGCAGCCTTGCCGCTGCTATCTTCGAGCGCTTTCATAGCCAGGTTGTAAACCGGCGCATAGGCATCTGGCCCGGCCAATCGCATGGTTCCGTCAAAATAAACGGTCGTGCCTTCGGACCAAACGCGGAACGCTTCCTCTCTGATTTCCATGGCATTTCTCCCGCGGGTTCAAGACAGCGCAATCGCCATCGCAGCATAAGTTTCTAGTTTCGTTCGTTTATGCGGGCGGTCTTCCTCGAAGCGCCAAGCCAGATGCGCTTGGTAGTCGCTCATGAGAGTCAATAATCCCAAACCAGACGTGTTACCGCTTGCAGCAACACTTGCCTCGATCTGTTGAATAAGGAGGTCGCCCGGATCCCCCGTCGTCACATTCGACAGGAAGTGTTGAAACCTCACTGCCGTTTCATCGTCGACAAAGTTCGACACCCGTATTCGAAAACTATCGGCCTCCACCAGAGCCTCGATAACGATATCGCCTTGCATACGAAACTTGATGGCATTCTCAAGCAGCTCGTTCGTCACATAACCAATATCGTGCCTGACCACTTTATATCGCTGTATCGAAGGTCGAAAGCTGAGTGCGATCATCTCCGCGATGAAATCCGATGTCATGGCGGAATGCTTCCAGGCAAGATGCAGCGGCCCCTCGAGGAGGCGAAGCCGCAGTGCGTGGCCGGTGTCAAACGAGACAAGATGCTCTCTGCCGTAAAGTACAGTTGCCATGCTCTCACCTGTGCCGCATCACGACGAGCGTAATGTCGTCATGTATTTTTTGTGTGCCGATATAGTCCATCAGGTGATCAAGAATCCCGTTCACCACCTCTTCCGCGGTCCCGCCATGCAGACGTCGCGCATCGTCGCAAAGCCGTTCGAAACCAAATAACTCGCCGCCAGGATTTTCCGCCTCGGTGACACCGTCGGTGTGCAGAACGATCATATCGCCCTTCTGAAAGGATATTTCCTGGGTAGCGATGAATGGTGATATGTCGGGTTCGAGGCCGACCGGAAGGCCGAGATCGCCGGTATCGATACGCTCGAGCTCGCCGTTCTGGCGAACGATGATCACATCCTCATGCTGGCCCGATACCGTCAAGCGCTCGCCATCGTAGTCGAGAAAGGACAATGTAAGATGTTTATTGGTCTCGGTCCGCTCGATGTTCTTGAAGATCGCGCGGTTAAGGTCGGTCAGGAATTTCGCGGGGGTCATTTCGCCGGCCTCCTGCAGGGCACGCGCGATTGATTGTACCATGAGCATGAGCACGCCGCTTTCCAGCCCGTGGCCTGTCACATCTCCGATACCTATTTTCAGATTGTTCCCGTTCTGCAGGACATCGTAGTAATCCCCGCCGACCTCATCGGCTGGGCGCATGTAAGCGGCGATCTCCAAATGCTCGATTGCCATAAGCTCTTTGGCGCGTGGAAGGACCATGAGCTGTATTTGCCGCGCTATGTCCAATTCGGCGCCAAGACGCAAGTTTTCGCTCTTCAGCTGGCTATTGAGCACCGAAATCTCTTCTTTGGCTGTCTCGATCTCCTTGGTGCGCTCCACGACTAGTTTCTCAAGATTTTCGGTATGGAAGCTGATCTCTTCGGCCATACGGTTAAACGCGAAGCCAGCTTCAGCCACTTCATCTCTGGTTGGTATGTCGACCCTTACCGAGTAATCCTTTGCCTGTATGCGTTTTGCAGCACCTGCCAGAGCGCTGATGCCGCTCGTAATCCGCTTCGAGGCGGCAAATACGGCAGCCGTGACGATCATCAGTGACACAAGAACCGCGAGGATCTGATAGAGCAGGATGCGGTTGGTCGCGCGTGATATCTGCTCTTTAGCGGCTATCAGCGATGCATAGATCTCGCGCTCCGGCACGACGATGCCAAGGGACATGACCTCGCGCTGTACGGGACCACTCACCCAGAGATTGGTCGGACGCAACTGTTTCACGACGACAAGATAGGGAACATCTTCACCTTGTTCGTGAAGCGAAATGTGTTGGATGGCGCCATCGGCATCAAGCGGCAAGGTCGAAATGGCCTTTTGCGTGCTATTGCGCAAAGAGCGATCAAGACCAGTCACGCCCTTGTTGGCCGCATCACTCGCTGAACGAAGACCAATGATCTTTTCGCCAACTGGATTGATGGCAACAACGTTTCCATTCGACATGGTCAAAAAACCGAAGCCGCTTTCGGCGACCTTCACGTTCTCGACGATCTCGGCGAGCTGATTAAGGGTAATATCAGTTCCCGCCGCGCCTGCCACGCCATGCCGATCTGCTGTCCAAAGCGGATGGAAGAAGCTGACGATTTGCTTTCCCGTGATCGCGTCAGTGTAGGGAGCGGTCTGCGTGATATCGTCAGCGACCGGCCGGGATGCAGGGCTCAAAGCCCATTGTTGCCAGGATTCATAGAGGCCAGGAAAGAAGAAGTTCCAGAAGTCCGCGCTGTTGTGGCCAGGATAGAGCCGATCGAATGTTTGCGCTTGCGCCGTATATGGAGCAGTTCTGAAAACTGGGCGTTCCTTCGGACCGATATAATACATCTGCAGCTTCGATGCGCCGTTACGCAGGAGAGACGGGGCAACCAGATCAAGCACGGCGCTCGTGTCGATATCCGCCTGCACTTGCGGGAAAGGATGGTGGTCCTTGTCCAGCAAATAGCCCCACACGCTGACGACAGAGGGCGATCCGGGAAGATTTTGCGCCCATTGGCCCGTAAGGTCATATGTTACGGTGACGGCACCCGGCGCGGCCTTTGCCATTGCCGCACCTATGTCATTGTTCCTGGTCGGTTGATCGATCTGACCCTGAAGCACGCCTGTCAATGCCTTGACGTCGGAGTGAACCTGATCAAGCAACAGAGCGACCTGGGCGGCGGTAGAGTTCGTGTAAGTGCGAATGTAGTCCTGGCTCGCTTTTTCGAGGCCTTCGCCGACCTCAGCGGTGGCATTGCGCGAAAGACGCTGAACGTTCCAAAGCGCTAGCCCCCCGCTGACAAGCAGGTCGAAGAGGACTGCCCCCCCGACAACGATTAGAAATTTGGCTCGAAACGAGCGCAGGCCGAGCCGGTGTTCTTTGATGGGCGACAACATCATAGCGGCTTCTGCCCGGATGCTGCCCAAATGGGCCAGCCAGCGTAGCCTCTTGGATGAAGAGCCGCGAAGATATGATCCGCGAAGCCCTGCTTGAAACGCTTGATGAATGCGGGTGAGTCGCCCCGTTTGACCGCCATTTCGTCGGCGTAGACATTCTGCCACGCCGCAATGATGTCCGCAAATTCCTGAGGGTCGCCGTCGAGATTGGTCACCATGAAACTTTCCAGTTTGACCGCTGTGAAGCCGGCATCCAGCAACATGCGGCGGCCCTTTGGACCCATTTCAACGTCCATGTCGAAATATTCGAAGAGCTTCGCGACCTCGTTGTAGGTCCACTGGATGGTGTCTGCTCGTGGTTCGCCGAGACAATGAGAATTCTTCTCGTTGGTAATGTAGACCCTGCCGCCCGGTTTGCATATCCGATAGAGCTCTCGCAGCAACACGTCCGGGCGATCGAAGATTTGCAGCGAATGACGGCACGTCACAAAATCGAATTGATTGCTTTCGAACAGCATCTGCGCCGCGTCGCCATAGGTATATTCGATGTCTTGCACCTCGAAATCTGCCGCCACTGTGCGTGCGTAGTCGAGACTCAACGCAGAATGGTCGAGGGCAACGATTCTGGATGGTCGGAATTCTTTTCTTAAAAGCATCGCAAAATCGCCTATGCCACAGCAAATATCGGCAACGATCATGCCTTCGCGAAGCCCGTGACGCGGTAAAATCTCTCGCTCATGTCGCCAGGTCATCTTGGTTTGCGTCCTGAGGATCGGGATGAAGCTCTGGTTCTCGACGAATGTCTGACCTGGATAGAAAGCCGAGTCGTAGATCTCGACTGCAATATTCGGTGAAAGGTCGTTTAAGTGATGAAACAACCGCGATGCCCATGCAACGACACTCGAGGCGATCACCACAAGCTTAAGCTCCGGCCGCGAGCGGGAGGCATCGACCAATACGTGCGTTAAAGCGCGAAAAGCCGTGTTGTTCATATGGGTGACACGCTTGAGATTGACGTAGAAAACGCCCTTGACGGTATCGATCCCATTTCTCAGCAAGGCGAGGTCGTCGGCAAGCTCGGCCACGGAGTGTGGTCTGAGCACTCCCGCGAAAGAGAACTCCTGATTGTTGACGTCGAATCGTGCCGTGAAGCCGGGAAAGGGATCTTGGCTCAATTGAGCAGCCTCTCGAGCGGCAGATCGACAATAAAGGTCAAGGCACCGGTGCCCAGATCCTTGGCTTTTATGTCTGCATCATAATTAACCGCCAGACCGAACAGGATCACGCGATCGGCAGGTGCTGCATTGTTGGCAATAACGTCGAGATAGGTTGCGAGCGCCTGTTCGCTTTTGAGTTCCTGGACGATCTCATGGTAGAATCGACGCTTCTGGGGCGAACATGGAAACGTCAGCTCTATGCGCTCCATTTCGCGGTAGCGATAGAACCGATAGACGAATTCGCCATGATGTTCATTCGAATGAAACGACATTTCCAAAAGCTCGTTGAGAGCCGATGAAAGCAGGTTTGCATGTCGGATGGGGTCACGGCGATCATGACTGACCATTCGAGCGATGTAGTTGGAGCATTGACCGCAATGCAACCAGTCTGCGGTAAAGACCGCCATGTCCATTTTCAGATCGAGCAGTGGCTCAAACTCAATATTCGATGGGTCCGCTGGCGTCTCTTTCATGTTCAACTGAAACCTCCTTCATCAAAGGGCATTTCAAAAGTCAGGGCCCAGCGCGGGCCTCGTCGAGGGCGGACGCTGGATGTGTGCGGTTCCTCTGCACTATGAAGTCGTTCAACCGGTCAGCTCCCATCGGTGGGCTGAGGAAATAGCCTTGCAAACGGTCACAACCTTCACCCTGGAGCCAGGCGGCCTGTTGCGCTGTCTCCACGCCCTCGGCCGTGACGCGCATATCGAGGCCGTGCGCCAAGGCGATGACGGAGCGGACAATGGTTTGGCTTTTGCTGTCCCGAAGGAGATCCTTTATAAAATACTTGTCGATCTTGATGTTATCGAACGGAAAATTCTTAAGGTAACTCAAGGAGGAGTATTCGGTCCCAAAATCATCGAGTGAAATCTGAATGCCGAGCACGTTGAGCGTGTTCAACGTATCGAGATTGTTGGTGGTGCGCTCCAGCAAGACGCTTTCGGTGATCTCAAGTTCCAGACGTTCGGAGGGGAACCCGACAATATCGAGCGTTTGCGCGACCCGGTCGGTAAAGCCCGGCGTCAGAAATTCGGCTGGCGACAGATTGACGGCCACCGTGTAGTGCACCGGCCATGTAAGGGCTTCTCGGCACGCTTCCTCAAGTATCCATTGGCCGATCTCGCTCATCAAACCATCGGCCTCCGCCATCGGGATAAAGGCTATTGGTGGAATAATGCCCAAACTGGGATGTCGCCAGCGCAACAGTGCCTCGAATCCGACGACCGTAAATGGGGGTTTCACCAGCGGCTGATATTCGAGGAAGAACTCATGGTGCTGGAGCGCCACACGCAAACTGCGCCGCAGCGTCTCCCTTTGCTCTAACACCAAAAGCATGCCTTGGTCGAACGTTCGCGCCCGTCGGCGGCCCTCCTTTTTGGCGGCATAAAGCGCCACGTCGGCAGCTTTCATCAACTGCTCCCCCTCATTGCCGTCACGAGGTGCAATCGCTATGCCGATACTTGCGCCGACGAACAGCGAGATTCCGTCAACGGTGAACGGCTTCTTGAATTCGGCAACCAATGCCTCCGCCAGCCTTTCGGCCTCCGCTGGTTGCTGCGCGGCAACCTGGATAACGGCAAACTCATCGCCGGCCAGGCGGTATGCTATTTCATCGCGTTCAAGGGTTCGGCTGATCCTTTCGGCGGCAAGCCGAAGCACGATATCGCCGGCACCATGCCCCATCGTATCGTTGACGGGCTTGAAATCGTCCAGGTCGATCTGCATCAGCGCGAGACCTGCTTCACCACCAGTCGGCAGGAGTCTATCCAGCTCCTGGCTGAATTGGCGACGATTGGGTAAACCAGTTAGAACGTCATGTGTTGCCTGATGAAGAAGTCGCGCCCGCTCCTGGTCTTCCGGCAATGTCGCTCTGTTGATGCCACTGTTGTCGATTTCGATAACGCAAAGACCGTCCCGGGTATGGAATAACAGCAAATCCCGGCCCGTGGACACCGAGGGATTGAGCCGAACACGTCGCGAATGCCCGGTATCGACCACGAGCTGAACCAAGTCCGCGAATGCGGGATTTGCCAAAGAGGGGTAGAGCTCCCACAACGTCATAGCAGTCAGAGAGCCAGGGCTCGCGCGCTCCTTAAGTTCCTCAGAGCATTCTACAAGCTTGAAATCCGGGCCCCACAGCGAGAATAGCGCCTCCGGACGATCGTCAAATTCAGATTTTTGTGGAACCAGCAGTGGCCAATTCGCACGATTTTCGGGCATGCGGCTAGTCCTCCCAAACCGGCACACGCAAGGTGCGGTCGTTATCCAACCTCAGCAGCGAACGCATCATCCAGGGGATATTACTTCGCAGGTGAGTGGCGACCAATTTTCAATCAATATATTACAGGATGTTTGAATAGAAAATAGCTAATAAATGCGGCAACATATACTGCCAGAAGGTTCGTTGTTCGAAAGATGGACTGAGCATAATCATCGAAGTATGCCTCAACGGTTCAGTATGACCGTTCAGGCTTGGCCCGAAGGTGCCCGGTCAAATTGCCTGGACAATAACTGGCAGCGGGGCGATACTTCGTTTTTTACCGGCCGTTAGCCGGAGTCGAAATGCCGTTGACACGGCAAGCGTATTTGAGGGTTGGGCTCTGGAGAGGCCAAATTGTCAGACTTTCGGCGCGAAGAACGAGCTGCGGCCAGCGCTATCAAAGCCAAGGATAGCACGCAGAGCGATGAAGTCGGACCGGTGCATGGTGAGCGCCGTCGTTTTCCACGGCAGGCAGCGGCAACCGAGGAAGAGCAATCGGTTTCGTCGGCGTTGAAGCCACTGGTGTTTTCCACGCGAGATCTGGCGCCGATAGAACAATTTGCCGCTTGGCAGGCCTATGTGGCCCCCTTGTTGGATGTTCAACGTCCGGATATTTCTTCCCAGGATGTGGAGTTTGTCGCCGACCACGCAGCGTGGAATCTCGGTGGAATGTTGGTCGTCCAACAAAATACGCCTCCACACAGCTACCTGCGCTCGCAGGCAAGGGTGAGATCGGATCTCATCGATCATTGGCACGTCTCAATATTACGCAGCGGCCACACATGGACGGAAGTCGATGGGCGTGTCTCGGAAGGTGAGCCGGGGAATGTGGAGCTGCGGTCTTTGGCGCACCCTTTTCGAGGCCGATCAACCCAGTTGCGAAGCCTGTCCCTTTATTTGCCTCGCGAGCTGTTTTTTGATGTTCCCGGCTCCACCGAGATCAGGAACAACACCGCATTGTCGGGGACCTATACCAAAATGCTGATAGAGTATCTGGATAGCCTCGAGGAGAATCTTTCGCAGTTTGCGGCAAAGGATCTTCCCCATGTAGTACAGACGACGCGCGATATGATTTTGACCTGTGTTTCGTCGCTGGCCATTGAATCCACTGTCTCGGAGCAGCACAGCAATTGGGCTTTGATGGAACGCATCCGGCGTTTCGTGCAGCGCAATTTGATGTCGCCCGATCTCACGACGGAGCGGCTATGTCGGGAACTCGGCATTTCGCGGACCCGCCTTTATCAGGTGCTCGAGTTGGATGGTGGAGTCCATCATTATATTCAACGGCGCCGTCTTCTGTCTGCCCATGCGGCCCTCAGCGATCTCACCAATCGGCAGCAAATCATCGACATCGCCTTCGCAGTCGGGTTTTCTTCTGCTGCCCACTTTAGCCGGGCCTTCAGTAAGGAGTTTGGCTACAGCCCTCGCGAGGCGCGGAACCTGACGGTTCCACCTTATCTCGGGCATATAGTCGCGCCGATTTCTGAGGGCGACGGTGATCAATCCTTCGACAAGTGGTTGAGAATGCTCGGCCATAGCCGCTAAACTGGATTATTGGACCGCCTTCGGCGCCTGACGAACAATCCCTTCAACCATCCGACTAACGCGGACAATCCTCGCGCATGCATTCCGCTGCCTGATGGGTGGATTAATGTCGTCCTCGCAAAGTGTCCGAGCGCGCAGATTGCAACATCGTTATCGAGTGCCGCCGCAGCGATTGTGACCCGCCAGGACTTCGCGCGCTGTCAATGCCTTCAGAGCAACAGTAGCCGCTTCCCTGGTTTTCAACCTATCCGGAACAACAAAAGGGATCAATTCCCCGCATTGTATCTGCTTATGGGGATAGTAACTACAGACTTTATTCCGAAAACTGCGAAAATTACACAACGATTATTCGTTGCGTGAAATGTATTTATCTATTTTTACCATGACAACCTAAGATAAATAATATGGACAAAATGTAAAGTTTCTGAATTCCCGGATAACGACAGTTTGTATGGATGTTACTAAGTTATAATTAGCGATTATAACAATAATTTAACTATCGCTGACGCTTAGCGGTGAGCACTATAAGGTGTTGTAACCCGAATATTTTGAGCGTGAAACAAAATAGTGGGGAGAGTTTTATGAGTATGACCTTCAGATCTTCGCATTTATCTCTGATGCATACCGCAAGGCGTGTAGTTCTTGTTGCGGGAGGCGCGGGATTTCTCGGCTCTCATCTTTGCGAGCGGCTGTTACTTGAAGGTCACGAAGTGATCTGCGTGGACGATTTCTCGACTGGGCGGATGGAGAATTTGCGGCATTTGCTGCGTTTCGACACTTTTAGTTTTATCCGCCATGACATTATCGGGTCGATCGATCTGCCCATCGACGAGATTTATAATCTGGCATGTCCGGCTTCGCCGCAACATTATCAGGCAGACCCGATCCATACCTTGAAAACGTGCGTTTTCGGATCGTTAAACCTTCTAGAACTGGCAGCGCATCATCAAGCAAGGATATTTCAGGCTTCCACCTCGGAAATCTATGGAGATCCGCAGGTCCATCCGCAGCCGGAAGGCTATTGGGGCCATGTCAATTCCTTCGGCCCACGCTCCTGCTATGATGAAGGCAAGCGTTCTGCCGAGACGCTTTTCTACGACTTCCATAAGAAATATGGCGTCGATATCAGGATCGCGCGCATCTTCAATACTTACGGGCCGCGCATGCGTCCTGACGATGGCCGCGTCGTTTCCAACTTCATCGTCCAAGCGCTCAAGGGGCAGGATATCACCATCTACGGCGACGGATCGCAGACGCGCTCCTTTTGTTATGTCGATGATCTGAT
The DNA here is from genome assembly GCF_000799715.1 of Martinezella rhizogenes. Taxonomy (GTDB): domain Bacteria; phylum Pseudomonadota; class Alphaproteobacteria; order Rhizobiales; family Rhizobiaceae; genus Rhizobium; species Rhizobium rhizogenes_C. The sequence goes on along the minus strand of NZ_JUHG01000013.1, from coordinate 845,055 downwards.
CGAGGGTTTCACCCGGCTGATGCGCAGCCAGCCGGCAATTCACACGCCGGTCAATCTTGGCAATCCGACCGAGTTTAGTATTCGCAATCTCGCGGAACAGGTCGTTGCGATGACGGGATCACCATCGAAAATTGTCTATCAGCCGCTGCCGGTCGATGATCCTCGCCAGCGCCGACCCGATATTACGGTTGCGAAACGGGAATTGAAGTGGGAGCCGTCTGTCGCATTGGCGGACGGTCTGAAGTCGACGGTTTCCTATTTCGAACGTCAACTCGTTCGCCCCAATGGCGAGCTTGTCGAGGTGGCGTGATGTCCATGCGAAACATACTCGTCGTAGGTGGCGCCGGCTTCATCGGCAGCCACACCGCCAAGCTTTTGCGCAAGCAAGGCTATGAGCCGATTGTTTATGACAATCTCTCGACTGGCCATGAAGAGTCGGTACGCTGGGGTCCTTTTGAGAAGGGGGATATTCTCGACACGCAACGCCTTGTCGAGGTTCTCGCAAAATACAGCCCGGATGCGGTGATACATTTCGCGGCTTCGGCCTATGTCGGTGAGTCCGTCGAAAACCCGGCGAAATACTACGCCAACAATGTGAACGGCACTCATTCCTTGCTGGAAGCATGCCGCCGCACGGGTACGGACAAGCTGATCTTCTCATCGAGCTGCGCGATCTACGGCATTCCGGATCGTCTACCGATCCGAGAGCACCAGATCCCGCAGCCGATAAGTCCTTACGGCAGAACAAAGCTGATTGCGGAACATATGCTCGCTGATTATTCGGCGGCCTACGGGCTGCATTATGCGGCACTCCGCTATTTCAACGCGTCAGGCGCCGATCCGGAGCAAGAGCTTGGCGAGTGGCATGATCCTGAGACACATTTGATCCCTCGTGCACTGCTTGCCGCAAGCGGCTCCATCGACTTTCTTCAGGTCTACGGTGACGACTACGACACGCCGGACGGCACATGCATCCGCGACTACATCCATGTCATGGATCTTGCGCGCGCTCATATACTCGCCGTTGAATATCTGATGAGAGGTGGGGCGAACCTCGCCGTCAATCTGGGTACCGGCCGTGGAACATCCATTAAGGAGATTCTGGCCGCGATCAGGCGAATCTCCCGGTGCCCAGTGCCAGTGGAAATGCGTGCCCGCCGGGCAGGCGATCCACCGGCTCTCTATGCAGCTTCGGGTCTTGCAGCCGAGAAACTCGGCTTTCAGCCTCTTTATTCAAACATCGAAACGATCATCCGAACTGCCGCTCCTTTCTTCGGATTGGAGGTGCACGAATGAGTATGCGCGAGATACAGGCTCAAGCAATGCGGGACGAACCGCTAATGGTGCCAGTCCTGGCCGGTTATCGGCGCGCTGAATATCTTGCCGGCACCGCTTTATGGCTTGCCGCGGTTGTCTACTTCTGGCGCTGGTGGTTTGTCCCCGCGCACCATGTGTATCTTGTCGGATCCATTTTGGTGACCTCGGTGCTGGCGTGGGTCACAATCATTCCTGTCTATTTTATTGTCGTATTCTATCATGCGCGGAAACCAGGTGGACGGCTGCGTTTGCCCGCCGGCAGCCGCGTGGCAATGGTAGTGACGAAGGCACCGTCGGAGCCCTTCGGAATCGTGGCTGAGACATTGTCTGCCATGTTGGCCCAAACGGTGCCGCACGACACCTGGCTTGCCGATGAAGATCCGTCACGCGCGACACTGGACTGGTGCCGCGAACAAGGTGTCCATGTTTCCACCCGCAAGGGTCGCGAGGACTATCACCGCCAGACATGGCCGCGGCGCACCCGTTGCAAGGAGGGCAATCTCGCCTTCTTTTATGATCACTATGGCTATGCGCGTTATGATTTCGTCGCCCAGCTCGATGCCGATCATGTGCCGGAACCTGACTATCTTTATCAGATGCTGCGTCCCTTTGCCGACCCGGCGGTTGGCTATGTGTCCGCGCCTAGCATTTGTGACCATAATGCTCACGAAAGTTGGTCGGCACGCGGTCGTCTCTATGCCGAAGCGAGCATGCATGGATCGCTGCAGGCGGGTTTCAATGGCGGGCTTGCACCGCTTTGCATCGGCTCGCACTACGCCGTTCGAACCGCAGCCCTGAAGGATATAGGGGGGCTTGGTCCCGAACTGGCCGAGGATCACTCCACCACCTTGATGATGAACGCGCATGGCTGGCGCGGCGTTCATGCGCTCGACGCGATCGCTCACGGCGATGGTCCGCGCACCTTCACGGATCTCATTACACAGGAGTTCCAATGGTCGCGCAGCCTGATGATGATCCTGCTGCAATATTCACCAAAGCTGGTCAGACACCTGCCATTGCGGCTGAAGATCCAATTCCTGTTCTCTCAGCTTTGGTATTGTCTCTTCTCGCTCTTCATGGCGCTGATGTTTTTCCTGCCCGTGGTTGCGCTTATACAGGGACGGATTTTCGTTGATGTGTCCTATCCCGACTTTCTGCTTCATTTCGTACCACAGTCGGTGCTGCTGATCCTGCTTGCTTATCGGTGGCGTAACACTGGCACGTTCAGGCCGATGGACGCCAAGGTTCTCAGCTGGGAGATGACATTGTTTCTGTTCGCTCGCTGGCCGTGGGCGCTTGCGGGAACTCTGGCGGCGGTGCGGGACTGGGCAACGGGATCTTTCGTGGATTTTCGCGTTACGCCGAAGGGCACCTCTAATGTTGATCCGCTCCCTTCTAGGGTTCTCGCGCCTTACATCTTGCTGTCGTTGATCTCCATCCTACCGGTGCTGCTTGTCGCTAATGCAGGCGACACCAGCGGCTTCTATGTCTTCGCCACGGTGAATGCAGCAGTCTATACGCTGCTCGTCCTGGTTATTGTTTTACAGCATGCTCGCGAAAACATCGTGCGCACGGCCAGCCGCTTCTATCGTCCAGCGCTCGCCGGGAGCCTGCTGACTTTGATCGCCTTGCCATGTCTTGGCACCATTGAGCGGGGCCGTAGCGGCATCCAGTCGCTGGCCTGGGACGCAAGTGGCTACACGCTGTTCGAATATCGTTTCTCGGTGGCAGGCGCCGGAATAGGCGGGCACGACTTGCACAGGATCGTGTTCAATCCGCATTGGCGCGCAACTGCCGCTGACACGGATTGATAACAGGGAAGGGCGCCGCTGGCGCGAACGCAGATGAAGATAGCTGTTATTGGAACCGGATATGTGGGCTTGGTCAGCGGCACATGCTTTGCCGAATGGGGCAATACTGTTGTCTGTGTGGATAAGAATGTGCGGAAGATTGCAGACCTCCGAGAGGGCAGGATGCCGATCTACGAGCCCGAACTCGACGAATTGGTCGAGCGCAATTATGCCTCGGGACGACTTGATTTCACCTGCAACCTGATCGAAGCGGTGGATGGAGCCGCGGTTGTTTTCATCGCCGTCGGCACGCCGCCGCGCGCCGATCATGGAGATGCGGATCTTTCCTTTGTCTATTCGGCAGCGCGCGAACTTGCGCCGTTGATCGCGGACAATACGGTTGTGGTGGTCAAATCGACCGTGCCCGTCGGCACGGGGGACGTGGTGCAGAAGATCATTGGTTCTGTCCGCAAAGCCGGCACGTTCTCTGTTGCCTCCAATCCGGAATTCCTACGCGAAGGCGTCGCAGTCAGCGATTTCCTGGCGCCGGACCGTGTTGTGATCGGTGTCGAGGACGAGCGCGCGTCCAAGCGTCTTATCGAACTCTATGATGGCCCGATCGCGCTGCAAAACACGCCGGTTCTCATCACCATGCGACGTACCGCGGAGCTGATCAAATATGCGGCGAACGCATTTCTGGCGACCAAGATCACCTTCATCAATGAGTTGGCCGATCTTTGCGAACAGGTGGGCAGCGATGTAAACGAGCTGGCGCTCGGCATTGGGCTCGACAAGCGTATCGGGACAAGCTTCCTCACGGCCGGGCCTGGTTATGGCGGCTCCTGTTTTCCAAAGGATACGCTGGCGCTTCTGCGCACAGCGCAGGATCATGGGGTAGCTCTTCGCATTGTGGAGGAGACCGTCAGCGCCAACGAGGCACGCAAGCGGCGCATGGCGCTGAAAGTGATGGAAGCTCTTGGCAACGACATAGACGGTCTGACTATCGCTATCCTCGGTCTCACGTTCAAACCCGATACCGATGACATGCGCGAAGCACCCTCCGTGCCACTGATCGAAGCGTTGCAACGTTTCGGCGGCCGCATCCGTGCCTATGACCCTGTCGGCATCGAGAATGCCGCAAAAATCCTCGACGACGTCGACTTCTGTGATGACCCCTATGAATGCGCGAGGAACGCCGACGCCGTTGTCGTTATCACGGAATGGGAAACCATCAAGAAAATCGATCTGGTTCAGCTCAAGCAGAGCATGCGCCAACCGATTCTCATCGATCTTAGAAGCGCTTTAAATGCCGATGCTGCCGAACAGCTTGGGTTCCAAGTTTCGACCATTGGCCGGTCGACTGTCGCAGAGAGCGACATTCAGAACACCGCGAGGCGGAGGACCAGTATCCTACGGGCGGTCAACATAACAGCGGCAAAAGCTGCCTCGGTTGCTGTACGGGAGGAACAAAAATGAAGCCATCGAACAACAAAGCCACCCGCCTCGCTTGTGCGCCCGCGCTGGCCATTGCCATCGCGTTCGGGCTTGCCGCGTCGAGCAATGCCGCCGCCAAGGTCGATGTCAAGCTACCGACAAGCGCTCGACCCATGACGGCGGGTGAGCTCTATGTGTTTTATCGCGACAAGACTTGGCAGTGGGCCGATGGCGCAGGGCGAATGCAGGATGCGGATCGCCGGTTTTTCGCCTGGGTCGATGGAGCAGGAGGTCAGTCCTGGGCCGAGGGCCGTTGGACAGTAACCGATACGGGTCGCCTATGTTTGGTGGCGGCCTGGCATGCGACAAACGGCAAGTTCCCGGCAAAAACCTGCTTTGTCCATCAAGTTAGCAACGGAACCATTTACCAAAGGCGTGAGCCGAATGGGGCTTGGTTCGTATTCCGTCATGCCGTCGCCCAAAAAGCCGATGAGGCCGAGAAGCTGGTCGCTGATGACCTGGTTTCGCAGCGACTAGGTGTCGTGAAAGCCACCTTGAGCACGGGCAAGACCGAGCAAAAGAAGGAGATAATCCAATGAAAACCATATCCAAACTGACGGCAGCTATGCTCTGCACCGCCGCTATTTGCGGAGCAGCTTATACTGCCAGTAACGTCCTTGAAGCAAAGGCCGAGACCCAAAACATGTTCCATGACAAGAGACCGATCATCACCCCACAATCGCTTGCTTCGGGTGCCTATGATCCAAATGGGGATTTTGCCAACGACCATAATCCGAAGATCGAGCATCTTTTCCTTGCCTGGGAAGATGTCGATCTCGCAACTCTCAACACAGCGGATGCCTATGCGCGCACGCGCGGACGGTCACTGTTGATCACGATTGAACCCTGGTCTTGGGCGCGTGACTGGCGCGTAACCCCCGAGGATCTTTTGAGCGGGATTCTGGCCGGTCGCTACGATGCCAACATGGCCGCGGTTTGTTCGGCAGCGGCTAAACTCCAGAGCCCCGTCAGCATCCGCTGGGCTCAGGAAATGGATGAAAAAAACGGGCAATTCACCTGGGCCTACTGGAAACCAGAGGGTTATGTGAAGGCTTATCGGCATGCCATCACGGTATGTCGCCAGTATCTTCCATCCGCGAAATATATGTGGTCCCCAATGGGGAAGGAGGGACTTGAAGCTTACTATCCAGGCGATCGGTACGTTGATGTCGTCGGGCTTTCGGTCTTCGGCTACCAGCCATTCGATCAGAAAAAACTTGGACGCGACTCGACTTTCGTGGAAGCGACCAAACCGGGTTATGATCGGGTTAAGGGGTTTGGAAAGCCGATCGTCATCGCCGAACTGGGCTATCAGGGAAATGACGCTTACAATCGCTCCTGGGCTGAGGAAGCCAGCAAGCCGCACACCGAATTCCCAGACATGGCAGCAGTCGTCTATTTTAACGACCGTGAAGTCTATCCGTGGCCGGATGGCTTGGGTCGGCCGGATTGGCGTGTCGTTGCCAGCCCTCTCGTGAATTGATCCCGCGGTAAACAGCTGAAGTGGAAACAAAAATGTCTTCGTTCCGTTTCGTCATCTTGAATGCTGCGCTTTCGACGTTGCTGTTATTCGGGACAGCCAGCGCAGCAACACAACAACAAACCGATCGGGTAATCGCCCGCGCGGCCAGCAAGGCAGCCCCAATGAGCGCCGCCGAGTTACATAGGCTCTATGTGGGGCGCTCCTGGGTATGGAAGAATGGTGCTGGGTTTTTCTCAAAAGACCGAAATCATTTCGTCGCATGGTCGCGTACGGGTGCCCAAAAGTCTTACGCAAAGGGCAACTGGCATACGTCCAACTCAGGCAAACTCTGCATGAAGGCTCTGTGGTACAGCAAGAAAACTGCCACACAGAACGTTTCCTGCTTTCTGCATCGTGAGAAAGCGGGGGTCATCTATCAGAAGCGGGCATCGAGCGGAAAATGGTATGTGTTCCGGCACAATCCGCTCAAGCATGATGATGAGGTCCGCAAATTGCGACGGGGCAATTATGTCAGCAAACATCTGCCCAGTTGAAGAACGGATGCCGGAATAGGGGCTATAGCGAAGCGCGGAAGCAAATTGCCAGTCGTCAATTCGCACAGCCGCTGTCTAAGATAGCAGCCCCTATTTCCGTTTCTCGAATGAGCAGCAAGCGCTCATATTCGCATCAATATGTGCTGCGGGCATAGCAGTGCGATGTTCGTCCAAATCCGCTTGGTGTGCAGATATAGGGAGCACCCTTGAAATATTCTGCCGACGAAACCCTGACTTTTCTCTCCATTTTGTTTCCACTATAGAAGAAAGTTTGATTTCTCTGATATTTCTTCATGTATAGCTCTATGGTTTTCTTTTCCGGCTGCCTTAAGTCGGATGCATTTGCGCTGCTAAGTAGAGTTACAGAAATTGCCAATGCCCCTAAAGTCATAGCCGGCAATTTCAATAGGCTTCGACTATAGTGCGAATTATAGAGATTCCGATTAAACTTCATAATTTACTTCCTGTGATCGTTGCGATGAGTAATTTCTGACGAAAAGCATTTAGATTTCGTCATAATCACCTTGAAAATCTTAAGGAATTCTGCTTAATTATTTGTTGCAATTTCCAGGCTAAGGTCTGCAACAATGCCATCCTTAAGGGCGTTAAACGTGCTCAACTTGCGATCGCTGCCCAGAACCTTCGGTCGGGCGCCCTTTGCTTTCGCGAACTCTTCTGCCGATGCGTTGCATTCAGACAGAACTCATTTTCCCAGGACACAGTACGGGTGGTTTTCTATGTGTCTCTCTGCCCCCTTTCCGAAGGGGGCAATGCAAGCAGATTCAGGCTGTTTTGGGATGCTCGGGTATCAATCTAGGTATTCAGGAAAGAAACTGTTCTCCGCGCCAAGGTTATTTCCCTCCTTAACTGTTTGGTCTTGCACATCTATTGGATCCATATCCAGTAGTTGGAGAAAATGTAGTCATTACGATCAGACAACTTTCAGAATATTGTCGAAAGGCCACCACAATGATGTGGAACAAAGCTGATGCTTCCTGCGAACAACCAACGTTTGTAGAAAGGCGTCGGTGGCCGCGTATATCATCCCAGGCGCCGCTCTGCAGCGGAACCAAGGAAGCGCCTGAGCTGGTTTCGTTGCCGTTTTCGACCCGGGATCTGGGGCCGGGTCAACAGTTTCCAGCGTGGCAGGACCGCATGGCGCCGCTGATTGACATGCGCTTGCCGGAGAATGTCAAACTTGATGACTATTTTTCGGTCAATCAGACCGTTTGGAATCTTGAAGGCGTGTTGTTTGTCCAGCAAGACACGCCGGCTTTCAGCTACGAGCGCTCGGCTGATAAAGTGCGCTTTAGCTCCATCGATCATTGGCAGATCACGTTTCTGCGCTCCGGAAAAACATGGACTAACGTTGACGGACGAGTTGCGGAAAACGAGCCTGGCATGATGGAGATCCGTACGCTCGGTTATCCCTTTTACGGACGTACCCTGAGCGCGGAATCGGTCACTTTGATCCTGCCATATGATCTGTTTGCCGACCGGGGCGGATTGCCGGGCGCTAGCAGCAATGTTGTTTTCAGCGGCGCGCGGGTAAAGCTTCTCTCTGATTATGTCGCTTTCCTCGAGGCGAACCTCGGTCGCTTGACAAAGGATGATCTGCCGGGTGTGAGGAGCCAGCTTCGGGAGATGGTGTTCCATAGCATCGCATCACTGGTGGATTGCCATGTGATCAACGACCAAACTTCCCAAATCGGGCTGATGACGCGAGCCCGGCGCTTTATCCAAAATAATCTGGGCTCAGAGGATCTGACGCCTGAAACTTTGAGCCGTGAGCTAGCGATTTCGCGCACCAGGCTCTATGAGCTATTCCAAACCTCGGGTGGCGTTTTGAACTATATCCGCAAAAGACGGCTTTTGGCGGCCCGCGCGGCGATTGCCGATCCCGCCAATAATCGAAGAATTATCGATATCGCCAGTCACCTTGGTTTCGATTCAGCGGCGAATTTCAGCCGCGCTTTCACTCATGAATTCGGCTATAGTCCCAGCGAAGTGCGCAAGCATATGGGAGAGCTCAGGATCGAACATCCGCCACACGCTGAAGAACTGCCGGCCTTCCATAGGTGGCTTAGCGCGCTTGGCCTCTGACGGCATCGTGGAGAGGGATGATTGGAGAGCCGACCAGGCTCTCCAATGTCGATCAATCGAGAACTCTAATCACCTTGCGCGACGAGGGCTCGACGATAACGCGTTCGTGGTTGACCACGGCGTAGGCGTATTTCGGATTTTCCGGAACCCTTCTGATGATAACGGTTTCCGGCAGCGGCTGGCCGACCACGACTCTTTCCCTGACGACAACCGCGTCGTCGGGCAATGGCTGCTCACGTACATAGGTGACAACCCTCTGCGGCGGCGGGTCGATGGCTGTGCCGACAATGGCTCCCGCGACACCGCCGATCGCGGCTCCAACCGGACCGCCGACGACAGCACCTGTCGCTGCTCCACCCGCCGCACCGGTGACGGTCGACGACTGCGCAAAAGCAACTCCGCTTGCCAAGGCGAGAGAGAGTGCCGCTATACTAAGTACCTTCGTTTTCATGATATTCTCCTTTGTCTTGCTATTCGTCCGTGGGTAACGGAGCTATAGGCAAAACAGCCATGGCGCTTATCTGTTCCTGTTCTGGGGCTTCAGTCGGAGCCCAGAAAGGCTTCAGTCGCAGTCGATCTGGGACCAAAGTCCTGGAGGTTCGCAGCCTTCTATCGGACCGAAGTGTTTGCCTGACAGCAGCCGGCCGGTTGCGCGCTGATTCCGACGCCTCATTGAGTGTCTGTGCGGGAAACATTTCAGCGCGACAGCGATGAAATCAGGATCAGGAGTGTTCGATATGGCTGTGATTTGTCGGGAACAAACACCGCCGGCTGGGGTTTAGACCCAGGCAAGGGTGTCATGCTTGCCGAGGTGTCGCATTCCTCATGCGGCTTGAAAGCCTGTCGTTGGCGATTATCCGCCCCTGCCAACGGCAGGTTTCGTTTGATAGGCTTGCTCCTGCCGGGAGCCCTGTCGGAAGCAATGCCGAGAATCGATCGATAGTCCGAATACGAACCCCCGTGAGATCCGATGAACAGAAACGAACCCCATCTGGCCCGCCTGGCGGCCCATGTCGAGACGATGCTGCATGGCGACCTGGCCGAACAAATCGGTGCGATCTGCATTCGCCCCGCTGTCGACGAAACCGTCGAAGTCCTTCTTGTCACTACAAGCGAGAAGCATCACTGGACCATTCCGAAAGGATGGGCGATCGACGGGCTGAAACCACATGAGGTTGCCGAGCGCAAATCCTGGGAGAAGGCTGGCATAAGAGGCAAGGCAAGGAAGAACCCCTTTGGCTACTACACGTATCTGAAGGTTCTTGATTCCGAGACTGCGATGCCGTCGATGGTGGCCGTCCATGTTCTAGAGGTCGAGGACGAATCCGACACGTTTCCGAAATCCGGGCAGCTCACCACGGAATGGTTGTCGCCGCCGGAGGCCGCCATCCGGGTAGAGGAACCGGAGCTGAAAGGGTTGATCTCCCGATTGATGGACCGTACGGCTGCTTGATGTCGGCGCTGAAACGGCCTGCCGCAGCGCCGCTAGAGTTTTCAGACATGCGCTTGGCTGTCAGCCATTCCGGTTCCGCTCGTCCGTGTCGATCTGACCTTTCTCGGCGAGGATGTTCAATGCGGTCTCGTGCTGGGTCTCGCTAGAGATCTGAACAGTGACCAGCGTTCCGCCGCGCTCGAGCGCCTCCGCATAGGCGGTGCGCTGCTCTTCATGGAAGAAAATTCCCGTCAGGGCATCGAGGAAGCCGAGATGATCGATCGGCGGGACGTCGGGCCGATTGCCTGGTGTCATGGTGATGCCATCTTTGGGTATGCCGGCATCCATCAGCGCCGTGGCCGCTTCCTCGGCGTCATTCTCGTCCAGGAAAAAAGCACTGAGTGTGTAGGTGTCGGTTTGGCTTACGGTGTTCATGACGTTCCTCCGTCATTGTGACCTTATGTCATGTCTTAACGATGGTTACGGGCAGGGGTTCCCTAATGCCTTGGTCAAAGCGACGGGGAACAAACAGAGCGGCGGTTAGTTGATCACCGAATAGCTTTCAAATCGCAGCGAGCCTTTCCATGCTCGATAAACAGCATCCTTTGCCCGACACCGGTCCTTCTTTGAAGCGCGATCACGCCGACGCGGCGACACTCGAGGACCTTCGGCATGCTGCCGAATCCTGCACGCGTTGCGACCTCTATCGCAATGCGACGCATCTGGTCTTCGGCGAGGGCCCTGAAAACGCCGAGGTCGTGCTTGTCGGTGAGCAACCCGGCGACAAGGAGGATCTGGCGGGCAGGCCGTTCGTTGGTCCTGCGGGCCGCCTTCTCGATCAATGCCTTGAAGAGGCGGGTGTGGACCGCGATCGCTGCTATGTCACCAATGCGGTCAAGCACTTCAAGTATCAGATGCGCGGCAAGAAGCGGCTGCACGCAAGACCCAATGCCGGCGAGGTGCAGCGTTGCGCCTGGTGGCTCGGCGCCGAACTTGAGCTTTTGCGGCCGAAGCTGGTGGTGGCGCTCGGCGCGACCGCCGTATCGTCGCTGCTCGGCTCGAAGGTGAAGGTGATGCGCGATCGGGGCAACATCCTTCATCCGGAAGGACAGTTCGACATTCTCGTCACCATTCATCCCTCGGCTCTTTTACGGATCAGGGAGCCGGACGAGAAGGAAAGGAGCCGCGCGTCCTTCATTCGGGACCTGAAGAAAATCCGAGGTTTTCTGCGGCATTGACGAGTGTCGGCAACCCAAGCCGAGCATTGATCGAAACATCAAAGGGCGTGTTACCAACAATCATGCGAGTGATGTCATGGCAGACAATCAACCCACCATCGTGGAAAGCAAGCAGGATCACCCCCAAGAGCAAACTGCAGGCAGGGCCGATGATCAAACGAACGCCGAACCGGAAAGGAAGCGGCCATCCTTCATTCGCCGCCATCCTTTCTGGATCTTGCTTGGCGTCGTCGCTCTGGCGATCTTGCTCGTCGCGGCATGGTTTGGCTGGCGGGTCTATTTCTATCCCTATGAGACGACCGACGATGCCTTCGTTGACGCACGCAGCTTCTCGCTCGCCGCCAAGGTTTCCGGCTATGTCTCAGAGGTTCCGGTCACCGATAACCAGCATGTGCAAGCTGGCGATATCATCCTGAAGATAGACCCACGCGACTATCAGATCGCCCTCGACCAGGCGAACGGGCAGGTGGAGGTCGCCAATGCCTCGGTCGAAAGCACCAGCGCGCAGATCGATGCCGCCAACGCCGCCGTCGATGTGGCGAGAGCGCAGCAGAACTCGGCATCGGCCGCCCTGCAATACGCGCAACAGGAATCCAGCCGCCAGCAACAATTGGTCAAAAGCGGATCCGGCAGCGTGCAGGCGGTGCAGCAGGCGACCTCGACCCTGCAGCAGGATCAGGCGAGCCTCGCGCAAATGCTGGCCAACGTTACTTCAGCGCTGAAGAACGAGGCCGTTGCCGAGGCGCAGAAAGCCAGTGCCCTCGCCAGTCTCAAACAGGCGCAGGCCCAGGCGGAGGAAGCGCAGCAAAATCTGAAATATACGACGATCACCGCAGCCCAACCCGGTCGTGTCGTTCGCCTCACTGGCGCCAAGGGCCAATATGTCGAGGCCGGGCAGGCGGTCTCGATGTTCGTGCCCGACGAAATCTGGATCACCGCCAATTTCAAGGAGACGCAATTGACGGATATGCGGCCAGACCAGCTGGCGGATGTGACGATCGATGCCTATCCGGATCACACGCTGCATGGCAAGGTTGCCTCGGTCCAACCCGGCTCCGGCACGGCCTTTTCCCTGCTTCCGGCCGAGAACGCGACCGGCAACTATGTGAAGGTCACGCAGCGCGTGCCGGTGAAGATCGTCCTCGACAGATGGCCGGCGGATGTTTCGATAGGTCCCGGCATGTCCGTGATCCCCACCGTCACCGTAAGACCGAAGAGCTGAGATGAGCGGCGCAAGCACAACCGCCGGCGGGGCGAGAGCATCTTCCGCAGGAGCCACGAATCCGTGGCTGATCGCGATGGTGGTGTCGCTGGCAACCTTCATGGAGGTGCTGGATACCACGATCGCCAACGTGGCCCTGCGCTATATTTCCGGCGGCCTCGCGGTCAGCTCCGACGAAGCATCCTGGGTGGTGACGACCTATCTCGTCTCCAATGCCATCGTGCTCGTCGCCAGTAGCTATTTTGCCGAGCGGTTCGGACGACGGCGCTTCTATCTCCTGTGTCTGGCGACCTTCACCGTCGCCTCGATCCTTTGCGGCCTGTCCTGGAACCTTGAGACATTGCTGGTTTTCCGCGTCATCCAGGGCTTTGCGGGCGGCGGCATGGTGCCGACCTCGCAGGCGATCCTGGCGGACGCCTTCCCGCCGGCAAAGCGCGGCCAGGCATTTGCGCTGTTCGGTGTCGCCGTGGTCGTTGCGCCGGTCGTCGGCCCGACGCTTGGCGGTTATCTATCGGATAACTTCTCCTGGCACTGGTGCTTCCTCATCAACGGTCCGGTGGGTGTCTTTGCTTTCCTGTTGGTCTATGCCCTGCTGCGGGAATCGCCGGAGACGGAGCGCAAACGGCTGGAACTTCGGCAAAAGGGCATTCGTTTCGATCTTGTTGGCTTCCTTCTGGTCGCGGCCTTTCTTGGTTCGCTCGAACTCATTCTCGATCGCGGGCAGACAGAGGACTGGTTCGGCTCGAATTTCATCATCGCCATGACGGTGCTGTGCATCCTGGCGTTCGCGATAGCGATTCCCTGGGTACTGACGAAAGCAAATCCGATTATCGACGGATGGTTGCTGGGCACGCGACAATTCGGCTCCTGCTTCATCGTCATGATGGCAACCGGCGCGATCCTGATCGCCACCACCCAGTTCATTCCGCAGGTCGTGCAGCAGAATTACGGATATACGGCGACCTGGGCCGGCCTGGCGTTGTCACCGGGAGGCCTGGTCACCATGGTTATGATGTTCGTCGCCGGTCGCCTCAACTCGGTAATCCAGCCGAAGTATATGATCGCTACCGGTGCTGCGATCATCGCGGTGTCCATGTGGCAGTTGACGTGGCTCTATCCCGGCCTCAACTTTGGCTTCTTCGTCTGGTCGCGCGTCTATGTCGGGCTTGGCTTGCCGCTGATCTTCATTGCGATCACCTCGGCCTCCTATTTCGGCCTGCGTCCGGACCAGACCAACCAGGCTTCCGCCATGATCAATGCGGCCCGCAACATTGGCGGCTCGATCGGTGTCTGCATTGCCTCCAACGTGCTGGCCCATCGCGAGCAATGGCACCAGAGCCGGCTCGTTGAACATGTCATTCCGTCCTCACCCGCCTACTACGAGACCGTCAAGTCGATGACACGTTATTTTGCGCAGACGGGTGCGACGATGGCCGATGCCCAGGCGCGGGCGATAGCCTGGATCGGCCAGCAGGTGCAGACGCAGGCAAGCTACCTGGCGTTCATCGACGTTTTCCATGTGCTGATGTTCATTGCGCTCTCTGCCGTCCCGCTTGCGCTGATCCTCAGCAATGTCGATCTGAAAGAAGGCGGCGGCGGAGGTGCGCATTGAGGCTGGAACCAAGCCGCCCGATGTCCGTTCATGTTCCTTCGTGGGAAAAACCGAATTGAAATTCGGTTCAATGGAATTTCCTTCGCCAGCCATCACACCTGCGCATTCATTTGTTGGTGCGGTCGAGCAGGATGCGCATTTCGTCGAAGCGCCGCTTCCGCTCAGCATCGGCATCACTAGCGGAATAGCAGACTTCGGAAACGCAGAATCGCGTGAGATGGTAAGGCGGGTCGGTCTTGTCAAATTCGCATTCGAAGCTGTCGCTCATATCGGACTTGCTGGCTCCCGGCCGGGTCGAATAGGTCAAGCGAGTTCCTGGCGGCTTCAATTCGGGAAAGGATTGGACGATCCCGACATTGAGATGATCCGTCAGGAGGAAATTCTTGGCGACGATCTGGCAGGTGCTTTCGAGCTGGGGTGATTGAGCTTCTGCCATGGCCGGCATCAACAGGACGGCGCTCGCCATGATCAGCGTCTTCATTGCGGTCCAGATCACACTCCGGCGCCGCCGAAAAGTGATGCGGGCACCTCGGGTGGCTTCCCTTGAAGATCGGTCTCTACTACGTTTCCCAAATGATGGTGTATCGACGCGGATCGGCAGCATTTTATCATCCTTTCAATGCGTACCGCTGAAGCAGCAATGCCGATGATTGCACCTCGATGGCAATTGTTGGACGCTGGCGCTCCAGGAGGTTCGTTATCGAACCGATTAAAGAACGGCCTGGCGCTCTTATGGTTCCGACCGAAGCGCGGGCCGGGGCGAACGACAGCATCCTTCATGCGATCGCCGTCCTTGGCGACAGTGACAGTTCGTCAGACTTTTCTCCATCACCGAGGTTTTTTCCAGGGCGTCAACAGGTCACGCGAAAGCGCACCAAACGTCGCCTATTTCTCAGCTCCGGCAAGCTACAAGGTTGCCAGCGTCCGGTTTGAAATCCGACCGGCATAATTCTTCCTCATCTCGACCTTCTGTTCCAGCGCGATGATGACATCGGGCGTCAGATCGACGCCGTGGAGTTTGGCGATATCGGGCAGGCCGCCGGGCGTGAAGACGTTGATCTCGAGGATTTTGTCGCCGACGATATCGAGGCCGACGAGGAACATGCCATCCTCGACGAGCTTGGGACGCACCATTTCGGCGACCGCGAGAATCTCGGGCGTGATCTTGGCAGCGGCGGGGGTGCCTGCGGCATGCATGTTGGAACGGACATCGCCTTTTGCCGGCACACGCCGGAAGGCGGCGTACACGCCGTCCCGCTGCAACGGTCGGCCGTTCATCAGGAACAGTCGGATATCGCCAGCCATCGCATCGGGAAGATAGGCCTGTGCGATCAGGTACCCTTCGCCGCTGACTGCCTCGAAGATCTGATTGAGATTGCTCTCCTTGCTGGAGGTAATCTTGAAAACATTCTTGCCGCCCGATCCCTGTAGCGGCTTCAGGATGGTGCCCTGTTTCTGCTCATCGACGAAGGCGCGGATCTCCTCGATGCTTTTCGATATCAGGGTGGACGGTCGCACCGCCTCCGGAAAGCCCTGAAAATAGAGCTTGTTCTGAGCGCGTGCCAACCCGTCCGGATCGTTGACGGTAAGCACGCCGCGCTCGGCCGCAAGCCTTCCGAAGATCGCACCGGCATGCGCCGCCCACGGCCGTTCGTCGGCATCTTCGGAAGGGTCGTTGCGCAGGAAGAGCACATCGATCTCGCTGACGTCGATGGTCTGGATTTCCACCTGATCGCTCTGCAATGCACTGATGAAGGTATCAGCCTTTTTAGGCTTTCCATTCTTGAGAGCGGTTGTGCGGATCATCAGGCGGTCGTCCGGGCGAAACACGAAGTCGCCCGGCGTCAGATAACAGACGTCATGACCACGGGCGATGCCGGCAAGCGCGAGCGCGGTCGTCGTGTAATACTTGGTTTCGCCTTCGATGGAGTTCACAAAAAATGCTATCCGCATTCACGGCTCCTGTCGCTGGATCATGTCGAGGGGGCGCATACCGCTTCTGGCCCGTTCCAGCCGCGCGCGTCCTGCGCCGGTATGAAGAAAGATGGGCTGGATCGCCGGCAGACGGAGAAGCCCGCGGTCGGCAAGTTCCTGCATCACTTTGAAATGCGACGCGGCAATCTTGCCCATCCAGAATGGCTCCAGGGCGCCGCCATTTTCGAGATGATCGAGAAGAGCGAGCAGGCCGCGCAGATAGATCGCATCCTTGGCAAGTCCGCCGCCGCGATAGAGCCTGAGGACGAGGTTGAAGGCCGCCGGTTCGGAGAAATTATAGTCGCCAACGAGCATGGAATAGGTTTCGGCAAATGTCGCGCCGTCGAGCATGGAGGCACATCCGACGACCCGTCCCGCAATCAGCTTCAGCCGCTCCGGCGTCATGCCGCCTGCGAGATATTCGGCGAAAACGGCCAAGCCTTCCTGCATACCCTCATATCCCGAAAGTCCCGAGCGAAACAGCCGCAGACCTTGCGCAGAGCCGTTGAAATAGGTCAGCAGATGAACGCCGATCTCGTGCGACAGCAGGGGCTCGACGCGGCGCATATCCATCACTGTGCTGCGGGCGATCAGCAAACGATGTCCGGATACCATCAGGCCGGAGGGCAAATCGTCCCGAAGCTCGACCGACGCCTCGAAGTCCGTCCCCTGCCGCTGATAAGCCGCGATCATAGCCCTGGCTCGCCGCTCCACCTGGAAACAGTTGGCGATCTTGTCTTCCATGTCCGCGTCGTCATCACCGCTCGGTTCGTTTCCGTTCAAGGCAGTCAGGATCGCCGTCGCCTCGCGCAGCAGCGGCCGCTCGACCGGCTCATAGAGTGCACGGCCGAATTCGACGAATTTGGGGCTCTGTCGCGACGACAGCAGCGAGAGTTGCAGATCGAGTTCCCGCTGTTTTTCGCGATAGAGCTGGTAGAGCACGGGGTCTTCGAGATGTTCGAAGGAGATCGAGAAAAGCTTCCGCTTGACGGCTTCCACCTGCAATCCGAGCGGGCGGTAGAGAAAGGCCGGCGGCGCCTGGTGGCCGCTGGTCTTGAAAGCTTCAAACGCGGCTTTCGCATTGATGGGCGTAACCGTCAGAAGAAAGTCGAAGGTCGAGGCGATCTCATCGATGCTGCGGTCCACCCTCGAAACCGCGTCGACGAACGCCTTGCGTCCGAGCGCCCGGTGTGTGGTCAGTTTGAAGAGCTGATGCATTGCGATAAAGGAGGCGAAAGCCTGCAGGCCCGCATCGAAGAACATGGCCACAAGCTGTTCGCGAAGTTCCGGATAGATGTCTTCGGAGCCGGGTTGGCGGTAGACCGGCGCGAACCTCACCGCAATGGCCGAGCAGCCAAGTTCGCGCGCGATCTGCTTGTCGTCGCTCAAGGGCGCCGCCTCCGTCTTCTCCACGCGTGGTGTGCGGAACCGCGCTTCGCTGTCGCTGACGGCCGTCGAGAATGCGTCGGCTGCCGCAATCGCATCAGCGCTCGACCAGATCGACACTTCGAACGGCGGCAGGAACGGCGCGTCATCGGTCAAAAACCTGTCCTGCGACAGTTCGCCAATGTCGAGCAGGATGAAGGCGCCAAAGCGCTCTTCCAGGGTATTTGCGACAGCGTCGATCACCGTTATGGCCGTCGTCGCATGCGGCGCTGTCAGGTAGGAGGCATTGGCTTGGGCAACGTCCCGGGCCGTGGGTTCGGCGCCGTCCTCCGCGATATGGACGCACAGAAAGGGCAGGGGCCTGTCGATATGCAGACGACCGCCGCCGGGCAGATCGCGGCGGATCGGCTTGCCCTCGCCGATACAGGTGAGGATATCTTCGAGCCAATCCGGCTCGTCCTGTCGGCTGAGCGGCGTCGCCTTGTTCATCGGCCAGACTCCAGTGCCTGCTCGAGCAGGGGAACGGCCGACGCGACGATGCTACGAAGCTTTTCGAGGGCGCCGAGATTCGGTTCACCCGTCCATTCGTCCATGAAGAATTTTTTGAATTCGACGGCGATGGCGCAGCCAGTGAGAGGGAAATGCTCATGGATGAAGCGGGTCTGCTCGCCCTTGCCCTGGAAGGCGATGTTTTCCCGCACGTCGAGCCGGTAGCCGTCGATCTCGAAAGACTGGAAATGATCCGTGAGGATATCGAGTACATGCGACCAGCGTGTGCGGTCGATGGAGGACGTGCCAATATTGATGTGCGGTGCTTTTGCCTGCTCCGTTGGTGCAGACCCGGATCCTCCCCGACGATGATTGTAGCTATGGATATCGAGAACCACGAACCGGCCATGCCAACGCTCGATACCCTTCAAAAAGGCCTTGAGCATTTCGTAATAGTCATCATGTGCCTGAAGAGAGGTCTTGGCATCATCGGATGAAAGCCTGTCTTTCCAGACCTTCAACCCCCAGGCCTGTTCTGGCGCGTGGTAAATCGCTCCATCGCGAGCCCGGTTGACGTCGACTTCGAAACGAGACCTATGGAAAACGATCCGGTTCGGAACGTCGCGTGAGATGAATTCCGTGAATGGGTCCTCCTCACGAAGGCGCTCGTCGGATGAAAGCGCATAAAAGCCTTCCAGCTCCTTGCGAACGGCGTGCCCATTATGGATGGCCGTCGCAACGATCGGTGAGACGCCGCGCTCGATTGTCCAGAGGGCGCCCGAATGAACCGGAGGTGTGGTCAGCGACTGAGGCATGTCTATGTGTCGGCACCTATCAGTGAGCGAAGAGCTGCAAGCAAGGCTGAACGCTGGTCAAGCGACTGAAACCTTTCTTCATGCGTAGTCTAAACGCACACGAGCAATAAAAGTTACGCGAGCTGTGACCGCCTCAAAATCCGGCCGAAATTTTGCGGATGCCTTGGTAAGGTTTTCGCATGCGGACGCCTTCCCTGCACGACATGGCCGCGCGGATCATCTACTGGGAGTTTTGCGGCACGCGCCGCGAGCGGATGAGTGTCTTCGAGAAGTCACTACCCCGTTTTCGACCAACTCTCCGGATTCAGGCCGAGTGTGGGATAAAGCGCGTCTACCGCGACGATGTCACTATTGAGTTCGGCGATCATCCAGTCGCGGACTTGCGTGACGATGGCGCGGGCCGGCTTGTCCCGCAGGCGAACGAGATGGCATTGGCGGCCCGTCGTCATCAGGTGTTCGCGCGCCGGCACCAGCGCCTCGGTTCGCAGCCAGTGCGCAACGACGTTCAGCCATCCGAGCGCAACGCCCTGCCCGAGAAGCGCTGCCTGCACGACGATGGCATAGTCGGAAAAAATCATCGAGTTGATCGCATCGCCCTCGTTCGCCGGGGAAAACAGGCTCGACCAGTTCGGCTGTGCATCGCTGAGATTGATGGTGGTGTCGGGGCTCCGCTTCATGTCGTTACCATCCGGCCCATGGCTTTCCCGATAGGCTGGGCTGCAGATCGGAACCAGAATTTCCGGCATGACGAAAACCGCCTCGTGCCGCTCATCCGAACCGTTGACGAAGCGCATGCCGAGATCGACGTCGTTGACGGGACCAGCCAGCGCGCCCATCACCAGCTGGAAACGCAGGTCGACGGTCGGAAACTGCTTCTTGAATTCCGCCATGCGCGGCATCATCCAATGGGTGGTGAAGCCCGTCGAAACCGACAGGGAGACCGTTTGGATGCCGATGCGGCGATCCTCGATCTCGCGCAGCGCGTTCTCGATTGCCGAAAAGCCGCGCGCAATCGCGTCGAAGAGAATCCGGCCGGATTCGGTGAGGCCGACACCCCCCGGCTGGCGGCTAAACAGCGCCGTATCGAGATGTTCTTCCAGGCGCGCGATCATCCGGCTGACGGCCGCCGGCGTGACGTTGAGTTCGTTCGCTGCCTTGGAGAAGTTGCCGCAGCGCGCCGCAGCCTCGAAAGTAAAGAGGCCATTCATGGACGGCAGGGACCGGCGCAATTTATTCATTACATGATGTAACACCTTTCTGAACTTTTTTTCAATTGCGGACAGCTCGGTTCTTTGGTCTGTTGCCGATCAAGGAAGGCAAAAGACCTTCAAAGAAAATCGGGGAACAGGATATGCAAACCTGCGGGGCAGACAGCGTTCCGGCATGGGCCACATGTCCAGGTTTCTACTCAACAAGGAATGCAGCGCCTGTCGATCCGGCATCAGCGTGTGTAGATTTTGCAGTGGAATCATATGATTGATCTAAAGAACGCTGAGCGTTTGGGCGTTTCCATTCGCGCTGCAAACAAGAGCTATGGAGAATTCCAGGCGCTGGACAATGTCAGCCTGGAAGTGGCCGCGGGCGAATTCGTCTCGATCCTCGGACCATCCGGATCGGGGAAAACGACCTTTCTGGGTATTCTGGGAGGCTTTGTGCAGCCCACGTCCGGATCCATCTGGCTCGGCGAACGGGATATTACATTCGAGCCTCCGCACAAACGTAATATCGGCATCGTCTTCCAGAACTATGCGCTCTTTCCGCACATGAGTGTCGCCGAGAACATCACATTTCCGCTGAGGGCGCGTCGCCTGCCGAAATCGGACTGGCCAAGCAAGCTGCGGGAAGCCCTCGATATGGTCGAACTGACCGGGTACGGAGAGCGGCGCGTTCACGAACTTTCCGGCGGCCAGCGCCAGCGTGTCGCACTCGCCCGCGCCATGATTTTCGAGCCGGGACTGATCCTGATGGACGAGCCGCTTTCCGCGCTCGACAAGCAGCTGCGGGAGACCATGCAGATCGAACTCAAGCGCCTGCACAAGCGGCTGGGCGCAACCATCATCTACGTCACGCACGACCAGCGCGAGGCTCTGACAATGAGCGATCGCGTCGCCATCATGAATAAGGGCCGGTTCGTGCAGGTGGATACGCCGGAGCAGCTTCATGATCATCCGGCGGATTCCTTCGTCGCCCGTTTTATCGGCGAGGCAACGCTGCTGCCGGTCAAGCGTGAAGGCGACGACACCGTAAGGCTGGGCGACACAATCCTGCGCACCTCGCATCGCGTTCCAGAGAACCGCCACCTGCATCTCGCGGTCCATTCCGAAAAGCTCGTCGTCGCAGATGGCAGCGAACCATCGGCATCGAACCGGTTGGCGGGAACCGTGACCGACACGCTTTATCAGGGCGAGAGCATCCGGGTTTTCCTGACGCTGTCATCCGGTGGCGACCTCAGCCTCAGGCTCCCAAGCAATCATGCCGGCCGCGCGCAACTCAAGAAGCCGGGCGACCCGATCGTCGTGGCACTGCATCCCGAAGACACGATCATCGTGCCGGAAGCGTCCTGAAATCTCGCGTTCATTCTTACAGTCAACAAGGAAAGAAGACTATGAAACTCACCGAATTCAAGGTCATGACCTTCGATGTCGTCGGCACTTTGATCGATTTCGAAATGGGTGTCCTGAATGCCGT
The DNA here is from genome assembly GCF_000799715.1 of Martinezella rhizogenes. Classification (GTDB taxonomy): domain Bacteria; phylum Pseudomonadota; class Alphaproteobacteria; order Rhizobiales; family Rhizobiaceae; genus Rhizobium; species Rhizobium rhizogenes_C. The sequence goes on along the minus strand of NZ_JUHG01000013.1, from coordinate 823,479 downwards.
TCGGGCTCTTGGCGGGGAGAAAGCGGCCGCCGCTTCCGACGACCAGATCTTTGAGCCCTACAAGCGTGGCCGGGACAAGTTTTACGGCCGCTCCTCCTTTGCCATGAAGGACGTCTATCTCTCCCTGGCAACGGAATGCGGCTTTGTGAAAGACGCCGCGACTGCGGAAGCCTTTCAGCTGGCGGTCCTGCGTTGGCCGGCCTTCTCGGACTCGGTTGAGGCGCTCGCACGCCTGCGCAAGAATTTCCGGCTTGTGGCAATGACGAATGCGGACCGCACGGCCTTCTCGGCCTATTCGGACACGCTCGGCAATCCCTTCCACGACAGCGTCACCTGCGACGAAACCGGATGCGCCAAGCCCAACCCGCAGTTCTTCGCCTTCAACAAGGGCCGTCAATCCGCCTCCGGCTTCAAGCAGTCGGAAATCCTGCACGTTGCCCAGAGCCAGCACCACGACATCGGCGTGGCCAAGGAGCTTGGCTACACGACGTGCTGGATCGAGCGGCGTCAGGGTCAGAAGGGGTTTGGCGGCACGCCGGAACCCAAGGTAGTGACGAAGCCGGACTTCCATTTCTCTTCGCTGAAACAGCTTGCCGACGCCGTTGACGCGGAGCTTGCCGCCGGCGTTCAGACCGCAAGCGCGGCCTGAGGATAGACGATGGCCGCCGCCCATTTTCCCTTTCCCGATATCAATTCCCTCTGGCAGGAGACAGCCGTAGACCGTCCGGTCTTCGGCACACTGTCAGGCGATCATCGTTATGACGTGGCCATCATCGGCGGCGGGTATACGGGCCTGAGCACGGCCCGCTATCTCGCCCGCCGAGGTCTGTCATCGGTGGTCCTGGAAGCAAACCGCATCGGCTGGGGCGCAAGCGGGCGCAATGGTGGCGTCGTCTCCGGAAAGTTCCGGCTCGCCTTTTCCGATATAGCCGGCCGATTCGGCATCGAGACCGCCCGCCGCATGCACGATCTCGGCATCGAGGCCATCGAGCATGTCGGCGAGCTGGTCGAGGATTACGGCATCGCATCCGCCGGATACAGGCCGACGGGCTCGCTGCGCTGCGCCCACAATGTGGTCTCGCTTGAGGCTCTCAAGACGGAAGTGGACTGGTTGAAGCAAGCGCTCGGCGACAGCGCCTGCTCCATCCTTTCACCGGGGGACATGGAAAGGGAAACCGGCTCGCGGGATTTCACCGGCGGTATGCTCAACACCCATGGCGGCGTCATTCACCCCCTCAATTTCGTGTTCGGCATTGCCGCCGGGCTGAAGGCCGCCGGCATCGACATCTTCGAGAATGCGCCGGTCACCGGCCTCAAACGCGAGGGCTCCGGCGTGCTTCTGGAAACGCCACACGGTACCATCGCCGCCGGACAGGTCGTGATCGCCACCAATTCCTATTCCGACCTGACACGCGCGACGGCGGCAGTCCGCAAGGCAATCATCCCCTTCCGCTCGGCCATGATCGCCACGGAACCGCTATCCGGCAAAGCCGGGGGTGCTCTCTTGGCCAATGGCCGCAGCTACACCGAGACCCGGCGGATGATGCGCTGGTTTCGCAAGGCGGGCGACCGGCTGCTCTATGGCGGCCGCGGCGCCTTCGGCAAGACGGATTCGGAAAGCGCATTCGCCGCGCTACACAAAGCGATGGTGCGACAGTTCCCCGAACTTTCCGACGCCGCCGTTACCCACCGGTGGTCCGGTCTCGTCGCCATGACCATGGACAGCATTCCGCATGTGGGCCGGCTGGACGAACGCGTCGTCTATGCGGTCGGTTACAACGGCACCGGCGTGGCGCTTGCCTCCTGCATGGGCAAACACGTCGCCGCGATCGTCGCCGGCGAAAGCCCCGACCTCGGACTTCTGACTTCCGAACGGTTGAAGCCCGTTCCCTTCTATCCCATCCGGGAACCCGCCGTCCGGCTCGTCGCCGGCTGGTACCAGTTTCTGGATGCAATCGGGCGATAAGACCCCGAATTTCACGCAACAAAAAAGCGGGGTTTGAAATCCTGCCAAAAGAGGAGAACGGACATGATACTGAAATTTTCCACTCTCGTGCTTTCCGCGTCAGCCATCGCCCTCTCAGCCGGCCTTGCTTCGGCTGAACAGATCACCTTCGTATCGCAGGGCGGCGCCTATCAGGACGCGCAGACCAAGGCGATCCTCGATCCAGTCGCCAAATTGCTCGGGATCACCGTCAACCAGGATAGCGCGCCGGACGCCTGGCCGGTCATCAAGACCCAGACATCGACAGGCAAGCCGATCTGGGATGTCGTCGATACGCCGACACAGGATTGCGTCCGTGGCGGCCAACAGGGCATGATCGAGACCCTCGATTTCTCCAAGATCCCCAATGCCGAGAAAATGCCCGCGGAATACAAGAGCCCCTTTTCCGTGGCCTATGAATTCTATTCGAGCGTGCTCGCCTACAACAAGGACAAGTTCGGAACAAACCCGCCAAAGAGCTGGGCGGATTTCTGGGACGTCAAGAAGTTTCCGGGCACGCGCGCGCTGCGCAACCATCCGCTTGCCACGCTGGAAGCAGCTCTTCTCGCCGACGGAGTACCCGCGGACAAGCTCTATCCGCTGGACGTCGATCGCGCCTTCAAGAAGCTCGAGGAAATCAAGCCTTACGTCACCGTCTGGTGGACCTCGGGCGCCCAGTCGGCACAGCTCCTTGCCGATGGTGAGGTCGACATGGAAATGGCCTGGAACGGTCGCGTAACCGCCGTCGCCAAGGAAGGAGCCCCGATCAGCTACACATTCAACCAGGGCTTCCTGCAATACACATCGCTTTGTATTCTCAAGGGCGCGCCCAATCTCGACACCGCCGTGAAATTCGTCAACGCGGCGATGACGCCGGATATCCAGGCGAACTTCCCGGCCTACATCGATTACGGCCCGGGCAATCCGGAGGCCTACAAGACCGGCAAGATTTCCCCGGAGCGTGCAGCTGAAATGCCAAGCTCGCCGGAGAACGCAGCCAAGCAGGTTCTGGTGTCGGACAAATGGTGGAGTTCGCCGGCTGGCGAGGAAGCGCAGAAGCGCTGGGCATCCTTCATCCAGAAGTAATCACCGGCCCATGGAGGGTCATTTATGACCGTGTCGACAAGCAATCCTTCGCAGCTTCATGACCGGCGCGAGCAGAGGTTGATGCTGATGCTTCTTGCCCCGGCCCTGCTCGTGGTCGTGTCGCTGCTGATCGTGCCGCTGCTCTGGCTTGCCTGGCAGTCGATCTGGCAGGACGGCGGTTTTACGCTCGTCAACTACGAACGGTTCCTGACCGATTCCGTCTACTGGATGACCTTCCTCCAAACCTTCCGCATCGCGTTCGTGGTCACGCTCGCAACGCTTCTGCTCGGCTATCCCGTCGCCTATGTGGCGGCGGGCCTGCCGCAGCGATGGAGCGTGCTTATTCTCGCGATGGTGCTGCTGCCCTTCTGGACCAGCGTGCTCGTGCGCGCCTATGCCTGGCTCATCCTGTTGCAGAGAACCGGCATCGTCAATTCGGCGCTGAAGAGTGCCGGGCTGATCGACAGTCCGCTGCTGCTCGTCAACAACGAGTTCGGCACGGTGCTCGCAACCATTCACATCCTGCTGCCCTTCATGGTGCTGCCGCTCTATGCGACCATGAAGAAAATCCCGCCCGAGCTGACAATGGCAGGTGCCAGCCTCGGCGGATCGCCGACGCATGTGTTTGCGCGGGTTTTCCTGCCCCTGTCCCTGCCCGGCATGATCGCCGGCATGGTTCTGGTCTTCGTGCTGACGCTCGGCTTCTACATCACCCCGGAACTTCTCGGCGGCGGCCGCACCTACATGGTCTCCATGCTCGTCTCCCGCAACATCGAGGTCTACAACGAATGGGGTGCCGCATCGTCGATCAGCGTGGTGCTCATGGCCTGTGTCTTCCTCGTCTTCCGCCTGGCGAGCATGATCATCCCGTTCGAACGCATCATGGGAACGAGGTGACGCATGCGCATGTCCAAAATCCTGCTTTATGCCGTCGTCGCCCTTATCCTCGCCTGGCTGATCATCCCGATCCTCATCATCGTGCCCATGTCTTTTTCCGGCGCCCGGTTCCTGTCGTTCCCGCCACCATCATGGTCCCTGCGCTGGTACGAGGCCTATCTGAGCAGCGCCGCATGGATGCAGGCAACCCGCGTCAGCCTTATCGTCTCGGTTTCGAGTGCCATCCTGGCGACGATCTTCGGCACGGCTGCCGCCTATGCGCTTGATATGACCTCGTCCCGGCTGGTGCGCAGCCTGCAGATGCTGCTGCTCCTGCCGCTGATCGTGCCGATCGTCATCACCGCCGTCGGCGTCTTCCTCGTCTATGCGCAGATCGGCCTGATCGCCACCATGACGGGGCTGATCCTTGCCAATGTCATGCTCGGCCTGCCCTATGTCATCACCTCGGTTCTGGTCGGACTCAGAAAATTCGACCATACGCAGGAGATGGTGTCGCGCAGCCTCGGCATGAACCGGTTGCGCACCTTCTTCGTCGTAACCCTGCCGCAGATCCGGCCCAGCGTGATTTCCGGCATGCTGTTCGCCTTCATTTCCGCGATGGACGAGACCGTCGTTTCGCTGTTCATATCCGGCGGCCAGTACCAGACGCTGACAAAGCGCATGTTCACCGCGCTCCGCGACGAAATCGATCCGACGATCGCATCGATCAGCTCGTTGCTGACGGCGATCTCCTTCATCCTGGTGATGCTGGTGGCGATGAATGCGCGCAACACGGATCGTCGCCAGGGGAAGGCCGCATGATTGCCGATCACCTGATCCTCGGCGGCGGCTCGGCCGGATGCGTTCTGGCGGCGCGGCTGTCGGAGGATCCGAAGCGGACGGTGGTTCTTGTCGAAGCCGGACGCAATATTGCCGCCGGCGACATCCCCGATGACGTGCGCAGCCGTTATCCCGGCCGCGCCTATCTCGACACCAGCAACATATGGTCCTCACTCACGGCGTTGATGGGCTCTTCCAGATCAAACAGCGCGCCTCGCTCATCCCGCCGCTACGAGCAGGCAAAGCTTCTCGGTGGCGGCTCCGCCATCAATGCGCTGATGGCCAATCGCGGCGCTCCGTCCGACTACGCCGAATGGGAGGAACTGGGGGCAACTGGCTGGGGATGGGACAGCTGCCTGCCCTATTTCCGCAGAATAGAGGCTGACCGGGATTTCGGCGGCCCCCTGCATGGAGCGGACGGACCGCTGTCGATTCGGCGGGTCACAGACGAGAGGATATCGCCCTTCGTCGATCGCGTGATGAAGACGCTGGAGACACAGGGACATCCGATCCGTCCCGACCAGAATGGCCCCTGGGAGAACGGCACGTTCCGGGGCGCCGTCGCCGTCAGCGATGCCGGCGAACGCCTGCCGACCTCGATTGCTTATCTGACGCCCGACGTTCGCCGGCGCCCGAACCTCACGATCATCACCGACAGCACCGCGACGCGTATTCTCTTCGAGGGCACGCGGGCGATCGGCGCCACACTCACCGGCAACCAACCCCAGACCATCAAGGCGCACGAGGTCATCGTCGCTTCAGGCGCGATCCATTCCCCGGCGCTGCTGCTGCGCTCCGGCATCGGCCCCGGCGCGGAACTCGCAGCGCTGGGCATTCCCGTCATCTCATCGCGCGCGGGCATCGGCCGCAATCTGATGGAACATCCATCCATCGCGGTCGCCGCCTATCTGCCGCCGTGGATGAGGGTGCGAGACCGCACGGAACACCATGAGCAATCGATCTGGCGTTTTTCCTCAGGCCTTCCCGATACGCCGCAGGGCGACATGCATGCCGCCATCCTGTCACGCTCCGGCTGGCATTCGGTCGGCCTGCGGATGGGCAGCCTGTTCTTTTGGGTCAACAAGTCCTATTCGCGCGGCATCCTAAAGCTTGGGTCCGCCGATCCGCTGGCCGAGCCCGAGGTCGATTTCCGGATGCTGACGGACGAACGTGACCTCGAACGACTGAAACTGGCATTGCGCATGGGCGCGCATGCGCTGCTCGATCCGCATATGAACGGTTATCGGGGCACGGTGTTTCCCTCCAGCTACTCCCCGCGCGTCGCCAAAGTCGCCGTTCCCGGCGCATGGAACGCGATCCAGCGTGGCGCATTGTCGACGATGCTCGACCTCGCAGGCCCCTTGCGCGCCGCCCTCATTCATTCCGCCGTCACCCTGGGCACCACCATGGACGGCCTGCTCAACGACGATGCAATGCTGACCGAATTCGTCCGCCGGCACGTCGGCGGCACCTGGCATCCCTCCGGCACCTGCCGCATGGGCGCGCCGGACGATCCGATGGCCGTGACATCCGCGACCGGCCGGGTTTACGGCGTCGAGAGACTACGGATCTGCGATGCCTCGCTGATGCCGTCGATCCCCTGCGCCAACACCAACATACCCACCATCATGATCGCCGAACGAATTGCGGACTTCATCCGCAGCGGCCAGTAAGCGCGATGGAAGCCCTTTCCTGCTCCGTTGCCACGCCACAGCCAGATCGTTGAAATCCCGTGTCATGGTCGCGGGCAAGCTTTCTGCGTCACGCGACGGCGCGGGCGTCGAAAGCATCGATGTGACGGCGGTCGACCCATTCGGCGATCGAGAAGTCCTCGGCAAGGAAGCCCCAATCGCGTAGGAAGTCCTTGTAGTGCCCGACGGCCTCGACAAGCTCCGGCTCCAGGCCGAGCCCGAGGTGGCGATGAATATCCGGGCCGTTCGCGGCCAGAACCTGCTCTTCCGTGGCGCCCGCTTCACGCGCGACAAAACGGCGGGTTTCCTCCGGATGGGCCTCCGCCCAGGCGGTTGCCTTGAAGATTGCCTCGAGCAGCCGGCGGACGAGATCGGGACGCTCTTCGGCCAGCAGATCGTCCACCGTCAGCACGCGCGGCGAGCCGGAGTTGATGCGGATCTTCGGATCGGGATGGAAGCCGAACTCGGCGACCTGAACGGCGCCGATCAGGTTGGCGATATTGATACCGGCGGTTCCCTTGACGTAGATCGCATCGACCTCACCCCGGATCAGGGCTGCCACCTCTTCGCCGAAAGCCTGTCGGCGCTTCAGGCCAAACAGCGATGGGCCTTCCTGGCTCGCCAGAACGGAATCCGCCAGCGCGATCTCGACGATTTCGACATCGGTATGGGTCAGTCCTTCAAGAGAAAGCGCGGAAACCAGCCCTTTCAACGCCGTTGCACGCATGAAGTCGACAATGCCTTCTGGGCGGCGCGGGATGCCGAAACGACGGCCCTTCAGGTCCTTCGTGGTTTTGATGCCGGTTTGCGGCAGGGTGATAATTGCCTGGAATTCGTCCGTCCAGGTGATCCCGACGAGGCGCGTGCGGCGGCCTTCGGATCGTGCGCGGATCGGCGGTACGTTGCCACCATGGCGAAACGACCAGTCGAGCGTGTGGTTGAAGTGGCTCTGACGGACGTTGCGGTCCGGTGAATCGATGATGGATTTCAACGTCACGCCATCCTTGCGAAAGGTTTCTTCCAGATAGCCGAGTTGGGCCGCGAGACCGACGGGCGTCGGAACCGGGCAGCGTGTGTACCAGATTTCGGAAATGGCATTGCTCGTCATGGGCATCCCTTTCAGTTGCGCAGGCCCGCTTGCTTCATCAGCGGCAGAACGTCGCTGCCAAAGAATTCGAGGTCGTCGCGGAAATCGAAGAAGCTGAGTTGGAGACCATCGACGCCGGCGGCTTTCAGCTTGAGGAATTGATCAACCACCTGTTCCGGCGAGCCGATGACACGGATGTTGCCGCCGATGAAGCGATAGGGATCCTCGGCGTCGCGGCCCTTCCAGGCCTGCGCGTCAGAATTCAGCGACTGGAAGCCCTGCGGCGAACGCCGGTCTGCATGGTCTACGATCCTGTCGGCGAGCGCCCAGGCTTCCTTCTCGGTCGGCCTGCAGATGACCATCGGATTGAGAAGCGTGCGAACGGTGCGCCCGACGCTGGCTGCCGCATCCTTGACCCGCTTGGTGTGGGCAGGCAGGGATTGAAGCGCGCTGTCGATATCGGCGCCGGTCGGGCTGGTGATGAAGACGATATCCGAATAGCGGCCGGCAAAGGCGATCCCGGCATCGGAGCCGGTCGCGTTGACCAGGATCGGCCGGCCGTAATTCGGCTTCGGCGTCACGAAGCCGCCACCGAGCTTCCAGCTGCTGTCGCCCTCATAGGAGAAATTCTCGGTATCGCTCCACAGTCGCTGCACGACTTCGAGAAATTCGGCGGCGAGATCATAACGTTTGTCGTGCTCGATCCGTGGCCATCCGAACATCTCGTGCTCAACGGCGCGATGGCCGGTGACGACGTTAATGCCCCAGCGCCCTCCGGTGATGTGATCGAGCGTCGCGCCGAACTTGGCGAGATGCAGCGGATGCCAGGGGCCGTAGAGCACATGCATGGTGGAGATCAGCATGATCTTCTTCGTCAGGCCTGCAAGCGCTGCGATCGAAACGAAGCTGTCGAGCGCTTGGCCGTCGAACACACCACCATATCCACCCTTCGGCAGCCATTGCGACAGGGCGAACACCAGATCGAAACCCAGTTCTTCCGCCCGCAGCGTCAGTGCCTTGTTGTAGTCGAAGCGCCAATCGGTCGATCGTTCCAGCGTCGATTGCGTCCAGCCGCCCGCCTGGATCGGCAGGAAGAGACCGAGCAGAACGGGCTGCTTCAGCGCTTGCGACAGCGGGCTCTTGGGAAAGTCGGTGGGTGCTACAAATTTCGGCAGTCCGACGAAGGAGCCCGGTTGATGTTGGATGGACATGGTGTCTTTGTGCTTTCTGGCGTTTCAGTGTCGGTCAGGCGGTTGCGACATAGGCATAGGCCAGGCTGCCGGCGATGCCTTCGCCGCCGCGCGTGTGGTCGGCGATGCGCTTGTTGTAGATGGTGAGTTCCGGCTGGCTGACGATGTCGATCGCCGGCAGGTCCTCCACCAGGATCTCCTGGATTTGCCGCCACTGCGCGACGCGCTTCGTGGGGTCGGTCTCGACGGCGGCGGCTTCCAGCAAGGCGTCGACCTTCGGGTTGCTGTAGGCCGAGCCGTTGGAGAAGGGCACGCCCGGCTTGAAGTTCTTGCTCCAGTAGAGGCGCTGCACGCCGACGGTCGGGTCGAACAGGTTGCTCATGCCCTCGAAGGCGAAATCGAAGTCGCGATCAGTGTAGATACGCTTCGTGTAGGTGGCGAAATCCTGGCTGCGCACGGTGGCATCGATCCCCACCTTGGCGAGCGCCTGGCGAATATATTCGGAGCCACGACTGTAGCTTTCGCCGCTTGGAACATAGTCGAGATTGACGCGGGCGCGGATGCCATTGGCCCCACGCGGATAACCGGCCTCGTCCAGAAGCTTTTCCGCAAGGGCCAGATCGATCGGATAGGTCTTCAGATCCGCCACGTACCATTTCGTCAGGTTCGGGTTGATCGGACCGGGGATGGCTTCGCCATAGCCGTAATTGATCGTGTTCCGGATGACCTTGCGGTCGATCACATGTGCGAAGGCCCGGCGGACGCGGATATCCTTGAAGAAGGGTCGTTCGAGATTGAATTCGATGCGGCTGACGCCGTTGGCGTATTGATAGCCGCGCGTCTCGAAGGCGATGCCGGGCAGGCTTTTGAAACGCTCGAGATCGCTGAGCGGCACCGGCGTCGATGGCGCCAGATCGATTTCGCCGGTCTCGATGGCGATGGATCGAGATGCGGCATCGGGGATGAAGCGGACGATCAACTGATCGAGATAGGGACGCGGCTGATCCCAATAGTCCGGGTTGCGTTCATAGACGATATGGCTGCCGCGCACCCATTCCTTGAACTTGAAGGGGCCGGTACCGATCGGAGCAAGGTTGGTCGGGTTTTCCGCTACCTTCGTGCCTTGATAGATGTGCCGTGGCACGATCGGCGTTTCCGAGGCGGCAAGCGCCGTGATCAGGTAGGGCGCCGGCCGGGAGAGGATCAGGATCGCCGTCAGTGCGTCCGGCGTTTCGACATCGATGAGGTTCAGGAAGGTATTGCGCCCGCGCGGGTGAACCTCCTTGATGGTCTCGATGGAGAAGGCGACATCGGCCGAACTAAAGGGCTGGCCATCATGCCATTTCACGCCGTCGCGAAGCTTGAACGTATAACGCAGGCCGTCGTCGCTGACCGACCATTCCCTTGCTAGAAGCGGCTGGGGATTGAGGTCGAAGTCATAGGTGAGCAGGCCCTCCGTCGTCTTCGACGATACATAGACCGAGTTGTAGGCGGTATGCGCGATCGTTGTCAGAACCGGAGGTTCGGCCGAGAGCAGCAAGGTCGCGCTGCCGCCGCGCGAAGGTTCGGCGGCGGAAGCGGGCAGCCGTGCTGCCATGGTCACGCCAAGGGCCACCGAGGTCAGGAGGAAGCTACGGCGGGTGGGGGTCGGAAGTCGGGTCATGAGCGTCAAGCCTTCACATTGCGGGCTTGTGACCCTCGGGCCAGCCCCTGCTGATTTCACTTTCTGCGGAAGCTTCTTGCGGTAGAGCTTTTTACCTCGGCAGATATACGGTTTGATATTTTATGCTAATTTACTCTGATATTATGGGTTTTAACTGCGATTAAATCGTAATTTCTCAGCCGATATAAGAATTATTTGCTAAAGTAGATTTGACAAAATCCACAGATTTAGTCAACTATTATTGCAATGCCGCGAAGTGGCAGCGATAGCAGTTGCGAGGTGAAGCGCGGTGTCAGCTTATAGACGTATCGCACGAGCAATCCGGCGAACAGTAATCCAGGCGGTGCCGACGATGCTCGGGATCGTCATTCTCAATTTCTTCCTGCTGAAGCTCGCGCCGGGCGACGCCGCCGACGTCATGGCAGCGGAAGCGGGCTCTGCGACGGTCGAATCCATGGCGGCCCTGCGGTCGCGGTTCGGCCTCGACAATCCTATCCTCGTGCAGCTCGCAGACTACCTCAACAACCTCGTGCATTTCAGCCTCGGCTTCTCGCCGCGCTATGGCATGCCGGTGGCTGACCTGATCGGGCAACGCCTGCCGGGGACGCTGATGTTGATGCTCGCCGCGCTGACGATTGCGATCACCGTCGGACTGATCCTGGGTTCGCTGATGGCGACCTTCGCGGGGCGGATTCCGGACCGGCTGATATCGATCGTGTCTCTGCTGTTCTATTCGATCCCGGGATTCTGGATCGGCCTGATGCTGATCCTGTTTTTCTCCGTCAAGCTCGGCTGGCTGCCGAGCGGCGGCGATAGCACGATCGGCTCGCGGTTGACCGGCCTGCCGGCGCTGCTCGATCGTGCCCGCTACATGGTCCTGCCGGCGACATCGCTGTCGCTGTTTTATCTCGCAATCTACGCGCGGCTGACGCGGGCCTCCATGCTCGAAGTCAAGTCGCAGGATTTCGTTCGCACGGCCCGCGCCAAGGGCGTGTCGCCGTTCTTCGTGACGACGCGGCATGTGCTGCGCAATGCGCTGATCCCGATCACCACCATGGCCGGTATGCATTTCGGAGGCATGCTCGGCGGTGCCGTGGTGGTGGAGACGGTCTATAGCTGGCCGGGCCTTGGGCGCTTGGCCTTCGAAGCGGTCATGGCGCGCGATTTCAGCGTGCTGCTCGGGATCCTGCTTCTCTCCTCCTTCCTCGTGATCGTCGCAAATGCGGCCGTCGATCTTCTGCAAGCGTGGCTCGACCCCAGAATCGGAGCAAGCCGATGAATACGCACAAGCTCAGGCCCTATACCGGAGAGCCGATCGAACTCGCCGCGGCAACCGTTGAGCCCGAACCCGCCGCCGCGCCGCGCTCGGCGGGACGCTGGACCCATATCCATGCGCCGGATGCGCGTATCGCCTCGGTTGGTAGGCAGCGATGGCGCGGCGCGCGCCGGGAGGTGAAGGTCTTCCTTGCCAACCCCAACGCGTTGTTCGGCCTTGCCTTCCTCGCGGCCGTGGCGCTTGCGGCGCTGCTCGCTCCGGTCATTTATCCCGGTGACCCGATGGAGATGGTCTCGCGTCCCTTCCTCTGGCCGGGCCAGAACGGCGCCTATCCGCTCGGCACCGATTCCATGGGCCGTGATGTGCTTGCCGGCATTCTACATGGCGCGCGCGTATCGCTGCTCGTCGGCATAGCGGCGACCTTGCTCGGACTTGGCGCCGGCATCACGATCGGCGCGCTTGCCGGTTATTTCGGTGGGCTGGTTGACGACGTGCTCGTCAAGCTCATCGAGATCTTCCAGACGACACCAAGCTTCGTCCTGCTCGTGGTGCTGGTGGCGATCGCGCAGCCGACCACGACGACGGTAACGGTCGCCATTGCTCTCGTCAGCTGGCCGACGGTCGCGCGCCTCACACGCGCCGAATTTCGCGGCATCCGCGAAAAGGACTACGTGCTTGCCGCCCGCAGCCTCGGCTTCGGTCATGGGCGCATCATCTTCCGCGAAATCTTGCCGAATGCGCTGCCGCCGCTGATCGTCACCTCCTCGGTGATGGTCGCAAGTGCGATCCTGATGGAATCGGCGCTGTCGTTCATGGGGCTCGGCGATCCCAATCAGGTCTCCTGGGGTTCGATGATCGGTTCGGGCCGCGACGTCATCCGCACCGCCTGGTACCTGACCGCTTTGCCGGGCCTTGCCATCGTCTTCACGGTTCTTGCGCTCAATCTGATCGGCGACGGCTTGAATGATGCGCTCAATCCCCGTTTTGCGGAGGAACGCTAAGATGCCGGCGCTTCTCGATGTTCGCGATTTCTCCGTCCGCTTTGCCGCCGCGGAGCCGGTAAAAGGCGTCAGCTTCTCCGTGACGTCCGGCGAGATGCTGGCGATCGTCGGTGAATCCGGCTCGGGAAAATCGCTGACGGCGCTCGGGCTGATGGGCCTGCTGCCGCGCCAGGCGAAAGCCGGCGGCCAGATCCGTTTTGATGGTCAGGACCTCCTGACGTTGCCGGAAAAGGAACTGCGCCGCATTCGCGGCCGGGACATCGCCATGATCTTCCAGGAGCCAATGACGTCGCTCAATCCGGTGCTGACGATCGGCGATCAGATCGTCGAAGTCCTGCGCATTCATGAGAACCTGAGCCGCAGGCAGGCGCGGGCGCGGGCGATCGAATTGCTCGATCTCGTCAGCATCCCCGATGCTGCTCGTCGCGTCGACGATTATCCGCATCAGCTTTCCGGCGGCATGCGCCAGCGGGTGATGATCGCCATTGCCGTTGCCTGTGATCCGAAGCTGCTGATCGCCGACGAGGCGACGACCGCGCTCGACGTGACCATCCAGGCGCAGGTGCTGCAATTGCTCGACGATCTGCGCAGCAAACTGAACATGGCGGTCATTCTGATTACCCACGATCTCGGCATCGTCGCCCAGTGGGCCGACCGCGTCGTGGTGATGTATGCCGGACGCAAGGTCGAGGAGGGGCTGCCGGATGTGGTCTTCGAGACGCCCTATCATCCCTATACGCAGGGCTTGCTCGCCGCCTCGCCACGGCTGAACGCCGATTACCATTATTGCGACGGGCCGCTTTCGGAAATTCCGGGTTCGGTCGTCTCCGCGGCTGGCGAGAAGGGCTGTTCGTTCCGGCCGCGCTGTCCGGTGGCGCGGGCCTCATGCTCATCCTCGGTCCCGCCGCTGCTGGTTCTTCCGGCCGGACGGCAGGTTGCCTGTCCCTTTGGTTCCTCGTTGACGGAGGCTGCCCATGCCGTTGCTATCGGTCGATAGGCTTTCGACGCATTATTCAGCCAACGCCGGCACGGTTCGGGCGGTTGACGACGTTTCGCTGGAGATCGGCGAGGGCGAGACGGTGGCGCTTGTTGGCGAATCCGGCTGTGGCAAGTCGACGCTCGGCAAGTCGCTGATGCGTCTCGTCCATCCATCATCCGGCCGCGTCACCTTCAAGGGGCGCGATGTCTCGGCCATGTCCGGGAAAGAGTTGCGCTCCATCCGCCGCAACATCCAGATGATCTTCCAGGATCCGTTCGCCTCGCTCAATCCGCGCCAGACGATCCGCGCAATCCTGACCGCGCCGCTCGCCGTTCACGGCATTGGCGACCGCAGGCGTCGCGATCAGATCGCCGCGTCGATGGTCGAGCACGTCGGCCTGCCGCCGGATGCGTTGGATCGCTATCCGCATGAATTCTCCGGTGGCCAACGCCAGCGTATCGGGATTGCGCGCGCGCTGATCCTGCAGCCGGAACTGGTGATCTGCGACGAGCCGGTATCGGCTCTTGATCTTTCGATCCAGGCGCAGATCCTCAATCTTCTCGTCGAGATGAAGACGGAGCTGTCGCTCTCCTATCTCTTCATTTCGCACGACCTCTCCGTCGTCAGGTATTTCGCTGACAGGGTTCTCGTCATGTATCTCGGCCGGATCGTCGAGAGCGCCTCGACCAGCGCGCTCTGGACCGGCGCCAAGCATCCCTACACGCAAGCGCTGCTCGCCGCCGTGCCCGATCCGTCCCAGCGCAGGCAAGCGGCTCCGATTACCGGCGACCTGCCGAGCCCGCACAACCCACCGTCGGGCTGTCGCTTCCACACACGCTGTCCGCTGGCGACCGACCTCTGTCGGGTCGAGGACCCAGCCTTGCGCCAATTCCACGGCGACCATGCCGTCGCCTGTCATCACGCTTAATAGCAATGGAGAATGAAATGGTTGATTATCGCTATCTGGGGCGCAGCGCCCTCAAGGTATCGCCGCTGAGCCTCGGCACGATGATGTTCGGCGGCCCGACGCCGGACGATGTTGCATTCCGGATCATCGACAAGGCGCGCGAGCAGGGGGTCAACTTCGTCGATACGGCCGATGTCTACCACGACGGCAAGTCCGAGGAGGTTGTCGGCCGCGGTATAAAGAACCACCGCGATCATTGGGTTCTCGCTACAAAGTTCGTCAACTCGCACAAGAAGGGTCCGAACCTTGGCGGCCATTCCCGCAAATGGGTGATCGAGACCGTCGAGAATTCGCTGCGTCGGCTGAAGACCGACTATATCGATATCCTCTATTTCCATCGGGCGGTCTTCGATGCGCCGCTCGAGGAGCCGGTGCGAGCTATTGCCGATCTCATCCGCGCTGGCAAGTTGCGCTATTTCGGCGTTTCGAACTTCCGTGGCTGGCGTATCGCCGAGGTCGCGCAGCTCGCCGACCAGCTCGGTATCGACCGCCCGGTTGCCAGCCAGCCGCTCTACAATATCGTTAACCGCACAGCCGAAGCCGAACAGCTTCCGGCCGCCCATCATTACGGTCTCGGGGTCGTCTCCTATTCGCCGCTCGCGCGTGGCGTGCTGACCGGCAAATACGAGCCGGGGCAGGCGCCGGGGAGCGACACGCGCGCCGGCCGTGGTGACAAGCGCATCCTGGAAACCGAATGGCGCCCGGAATCGATCGCCATCGCCAAGGAAATTGCGGCGCACGCGACCCGCAAGGGCATCGCCCCGACCGAATTCGCACTCGCCTGGGTGCTAAACAACAAGCTCATCTCCGCCGCCATCACCGGGCCGCGCACGGAAGAGCATTGGGATAGCTATATCCGTGCCCTCGATGTCAAGCTCGATGCCGAGGATGAAGCGCTGGTCGATCGCCTGGTGACGACGGGCCATCCGTCGACGCCTGGCTTCAACGATCCAAGCCACCCCCTCGAAGGTCGGGTGCCGCGCAGCAATCTATCGGCATCCGACAATGTCGTGCCGCTTGCACGCGCCGTCGCCTGACGATCTCTCTCAGGGCTCGCCGGTCGCGGGCCCTGACATCCATCCTTCCGGTGCCGAGAAAGTTCCTCCATGCCGACCAGCGCCCCAGCCATCCAGCCCGTCCAGGCTGTGTCTCATTCCACCAATCTGGCGGCGCTGCTTGCCAAGGTGCCGGAGCTTGCGGCGGAGATTGCCAAGGAGGCGGCAAGGCGGGACCTGGAGCGCGAGCTGCCGTTCGAGGCGTTCCGGCTCTTCAGGGAGGCAGGGCTCGGCACATTACGCATTCCCGTCGATCTCGGAGGTCCGGGCGGTTCGGTCGTCGATTATATCGAAATGATCATGACGATCGGCGCGGCAGACTCCAATGTCGCTCATGCGTTGAGAAGCCATTTCAATTTCACTGAAGGGCTGCTGCTCAATCCCAACACGGCGCTCGACCGGACCCAGCTCGGCCGCGTCCTCTCCGGCAAGCTCTTTGGCGGTGCCCATACGGAGCAGGGCACCAAACGCCCTGGTGACGTAACGACACGGCTGACGAAATCCGGCGACAGCTATCGGCTGAGCGGCCGTAAATGGTACGCGACGGGAACGGCCTTTTCCGACTTCGCCTCCTTTAGCGCCAGGAACGACGAAGACCAGCTTGTTGGCGTTCTCCTGCCCGTGGATCGCAAGGGCATCACCATTCTCGACGACTGGGATGGCATGGGCCAGCGCCTGACGGCAAGCGGCGGCGTGCTGCTCGAAGATGTCGAGGTCCTGCCGCACGAGATTTCCACCCGAGGCCTGAATACGCTTGTCGGCCGCCATGCCTCGACGTTGCGGCAACTGCATCTCGCCGCCTCGATGGCGGGCGCCGTGCGCGGCGTTCTTACCGAGGGCACGGGCTATGTGCGCAGGCAGGCGCGATCGACTGCTCATAGCGCTGCCGAAACGGCAAATGCGGATCCCTTCGTGCAGAAGATCCTGGGCGAGATCGCAGCCGGTTCGTTTGCGGTCGATACCCTGATCCGCGAGAGCGCGCGGGCACTTGATCGGACCGTTGTCGCCTTTGCGGAGGACGATCCGCAAAAACTGGAAGCGGCCCTGGTCGAAAGCGCATTGACGACGGCGCGAACACAGATCGTCACCTCGCAGCTTGCGCTTGCCGCCGCGACCAATGTCTTCGAGCTGGGTGGCGGGTCGGCGACCTCGCGTCACCTCAATCTCGATCGCCACTGGCGCAACATCCGCACGCTCCTCAACCACAACCCGCTGCTGCACAAGGCGAGGGTGGTCGGCGACTATTACATCAACGGAACGACGACGCATCTCGAGGAAGGCAAGGTCTTCTAAGGCCAAGCCGCGGCTCTGCATGATAGCAATTACTCCGGAAAATCGCATGCATATCGATCATTATACGAAACATTCGATTGTCATTATCGGCGGCGGTTTTGCCGGCGCGCTAACGGCGCTCAAATTGCTCGACCGCGCCGAAGTGCCGCTTTCGATCACCATCATCGAACCACGCGAGGAGCTTGGACGCGGTGTTGCCTATAGCACGACGGAGCCGGTTCATCTGGTGAACGGTGCTGCCGAGACCTTCTCCCTCTATCCGGAAGATCCGGATCATCTCGTGCGTTGGCTGATTGAGAACGGTCCGGCCAGTGGCTGGCGGTTGCCGGAGGATATCGGATCCAGCAGCCCGCCACGCTATCTCTACGGAACCTATGTTCGTGACGAGCTTGATCGGGCCATCCGGCAAGCGGTCTCCCGATCGACGTTTCGTCATGTCCGTTCGCCGGCGGCAAAGCTGGTCTCCGCCCCGCATAAAATCAGCGTCACGACCTTGGACGGGACCTTGATCGAAGCTGACGAAGCCGTTCTGGCGCTTGGCGTCTTTCAGGCGGAACCTTCGTCTTGGGAGGCCTCTGTCGCGGGTCATTTCCGGTTTGCCGCCAATCCCTGGGATCCGGCCGCGCTCGACCGGCTGTTGGGCAGCAAGGACATTCTGTTGATCGGCTCAAGCTTGTCGATGGTGGACGCCGTCGCCAGCATGGAGGCTCGTGGCTATCGCGGCAAATATCGCGTGATTTCGAGGCGTGGCCAATTCGTGGAAGGGCGCAGGAATGCGGAGGTGGCCCGCGATTTTCTGGCGGATAACCCGCTGCCGGCAACAGCCCGTGCGCTGCTTTCGGCCGTCAAGGCTGAGCGGCGTGCCATTGCCGCCGCCGGTGGAGACTGGCAGGGGCTTCCACTTGCCATTCGCCCTTATGTTCTGCCGCTATGGCAGGAGGCAAGCGATCAGGAACGGTTGCGGTTCGGCCGCCATCTCAGGGCTTTCTGGGATGTTTCCGCGCACCGTTCCGCGCCCGAAAGCGACAGGACGATTCAGGCCGTCATTGGGGAAGGCCGCCTTTCGCATGGGCCTGCGAGGCTCCTTGGCCTCACACCGTCCAGGGATCGCATAGCGGCGACCATCCGGACGCGGAGAGGTGAGGAACAGCAGATATTCGACGGCGTCATCAATTGCCGCGGACACCAGTTGCATGACTGGCGACAGATTCGCGATCCCTTCGTGGAAAGCCTGCTCGATGGCGGCGAGGTGCGCCCTCACAGTACGGGCTTCGGTATCGATGCCACGCCCGAAGGTGACGTGATTTCGGAAGAGGGGCGCATTCATCGCAATCTCAGCGCCATTGGCCATCCTTTGCGCGGGGTTGCGTGGGAATCGAGTTCGATCACCGAACAGCGTACCCAGGCCATCGCGCTGGCTGAGCGAATCCTCGCGAAAATTACACCTGCGATCAGAGTTGCATCCTAGACGGAGAGCAGGTGAACAGGCGCCATGAAAGCGGATCACTTGCTGAAAATATCGTCGTGAGGCACTCTGCACGCTCGGATGTCGCGGGATGCCTGTTTTTGCTACGTCGCAAAACTTCGCTTTAAACGGGGAGTTTTGCGATGGTGGGGATGCAAGAAGATGATCAGATTTGTCCAGGTCTTTTGGAGCATAGTCTGGCGTTCTCTCGTCATTATCATGCTAAGCACCGGTATCACGTATGGGCTGTCCGAACTGGTTCATTCACGGTTCGCCCAGTCTGAAACTTCCATCAAGTTTCGGCTCTCTCTTACGTTTCTTCCCGCTGTCCTCATGTTTGCAATATTGGCTATGCGGACCAGTGGCTTTCGCAATCTCCTCCTCGAACACCGATCGGCGATGTCGAGTGCAAAGTGGCGGCAGACATATGTCGGATTATCGGTATGCGCTTTCAGCATTGTCGCAATCAGCTGCGCTGCTGCATTGACCGTGGATACCGATACATGGGTCGCCCTCCGGGCATTACTTCCGCTACCGTTGTTCGCGCTCTTTTGGATTGGCCTCGCCATCTGGCAGGTAAGGTCGGCAGGGACCAGTCCCGCGCCGGAAAATTCCTAAGGCTTGCTACGTCACAGTATGAGGAATTAGCCGTCAAGATTGCTGAATTTCTTCAATGGGATGCCGTTGAGGAACATTCGTCGCGACGGATAGTGACTGGTGGAATTGGCGGCGATTGAAGGTCATGCGGATATCCTTGCTGAGGCAATGCTAGGCGTTCTTGAGGAGGTAGGCGCTGGAGAGGCTGCCGGAGAGACCGTCGGCGACGACGGTGTGGTCCTGGACTTTTTTGTTGAAGATCGTCAGTTGCCGGAATGACACCAGGGTGATGTCGGGTAGGTCTGTTGCGATGATGACCTGCATCCGGTTGAAGAGTTCGACGCGCTTGGCATGGTCGTTCTCGACGGCTGCCTGTTCGAAGATGCGGTCGATCTCGGGGTTGTTGTAGCCGGAGCCGTTCGAGAAGGGCACACCCTTCTTGAAGTTCTTCGACCAGTAGAGGCGCTGGACGCCGATGGTCGGGTCGAACGTATTACCCATGCCGCCGGTCACGAAGGCGAAATCGCGATCGGTATAGACGCGCTTCAGCCAGGTCGGCACGTCCTGGCCGCGAAGATCGACCTTGATGCCGATTTTTGAAAGCGCGTCGCGGAGGTAGTCGCCAATCCGGGTATAGGTATCGCCATAGGGCATGACATCATGCGGCACCTCGAAGCGGATGCCGTCGGCGCCGCGCGGGAACCCGGCTTCGTCCAGCAGCGTCTCAGCCTTGGCCAGATCGAAGGCATAGATCGGAGTATTGGGGTTATAGAAGGTCTTCAGGTAGGGACTGATCGGGCTCGGGGCCGGGATGGCGTAGCCGTAAAAGGCGATATCGGCGATCTTCTGCCGGTCGATCGCATGGGCGACGGCCTGGCGGACCTTGTTGTGCTGGAAATACTTGTTCGCGAGGTTGAATTCGATGCGGTAGACGGTTGGCGAATAATCGTTGCCACGATCCTCGACCGCAAGCGTCGGCAGCGTCTTGATACGATCGATCTCGCTCAGCGACACCGGCGTATCCGGTGCGATATCGACCTCGCCGGTCTCCAGCGCCGCAAGCCGGGCGCTGGCATCGGGAATGAACTTAATGACGATGCGGTCGAGATAGGGCCGCCCCTTGTCCCAGTAGTCGGGATTGCGGTCGAGGATGACGTGGCTTCCGACCACCCATTCGCGAAAGATGAAGGGGCCGGTGCCAACTGGCGCGCGGCCGTTGGCGTTGCCCGGCAGATCCGTGCTGCCCTCATAGACATGCCTAGGCACGATGGGCGACTCGCTCGCCTGAAGCGCGCCGAGCAGATAGGGCGCGGGCTTGGAGAGCTTGATGATGGCGGTATGGTCGTCCGGCGTCGCCACTTCGGTCACGCTGGAAAAAGTAGCGCGGCCGCGCGGATGGACCTCTTTCAAGGCCAGGATCGAGAAGGCGACATCGGCCGAGGTGAAATCCTTGCCATCATGCCATTTGACGCCTTGGCGCAGCTTGAACGTATATTGCAGACCGTCGTCGCTGACGTGCCATTCCGTCGCGAGCTGCGGAATGGGCTTGAAGTCCTCTAGTCCATAGGCCAACAGACCTTCGGTCACCTTGCCGCTGACACGCGTCGTCGGGCCGGCTGTGTGGGCAAGCGTGACGAGGGTTGGCGGCTCCGGCTGAACGAGCAGGGTCAGCGTTCCCCCCGCCGTCGGCTCGGCGGCCTGTGCAAAGCGGCCAAACGGCGCCACGGCGCCGATGGCGGCAAAGGCGAGGACTTGATTGAACTGGCGTCTTTTGATGTCCATGAATTTCCCCAGGCTTGATCGCTCGGCAGTGACCTGCCGGCGCTATCTTCGGACCGGAGGCCGGAAATTCGGAAGAATGTTTTTCTCGCCGCCTTCGAAAGAAAAGCTTCGTGCGGTGCGCTCAGGCAGAGATGATAATCTAGTAAAAATATAGACTATTTCGAAGTTTTAGTTTTTGCTTCCGCAAAGGGGTGCCTACGGGAAAGAAAATGTTTCCATCACGTCGGGGAAACGCAATGCACGTTCTCGTCTAGGCCGGCATGATTGTGTTGCAATCGCCCCATGATGACGATCGCGAACTCCCGGAAAAAATCCATTCAGCCGACCCTGGCGCGTCTGCCTCCGCTGACCTCGCTTCGCGCTTTTGTGGCCACGGCGCGGCACCTGAATTTTCTGCGCGCGGCGGAGGAGCTGCATGTGACCTCGGCTGCGGTCGGGCAGCAGATTCGCCTGCTCGAGGACTATCTCGGCCAGCCGCTCTTCCATCGGACGCGTGGGCAATTGCAGCTGACATCAGCCGGACAGGCGCTGGTGCCCGGTCTGACGGACGCCTTCGATGCGGTTCTTGGTGCGATGACGCAATTTGCCGCCAGCGATCACGAACAGCCGATCCGGGTTTCCGTGGCGCCGTCTTTCGCCAGCAAATGGCTGATCCCGCGGCTGGACGGTTTGCGCCGCGCGGCCCCGGGATTGCAGGTCCTGGTCGATGCCTCCGCGCAACTGACCGACCTCGATAGCGGCGACGCCGATTGCGCTATCCGATATGGCAGTGGCGCCTATCCCGGTCTTGTCGTGGATCACCTGTTCTCCGAGGCGGTCATCCCGATCTGCAGTCCGGAATTCGCCGAACGACATTGGCTCCGCAACGGTCCGAAGGCGATCGAAGGCGTGCCGCTGCTACATGAGGATGGTGCGGAGCATGATCATTCCTGCCCGGACTGGAATGCCTGGCTGAGGGCGGAGGGCCTTTCCTATCGGCTGTCGCAGGGCGGCTTCCGTCTCAGCCAATCCTCCCTGATCATCGATGCGGCGCTCGCGGGGCAGGGGCTGGGTCTCGGCAAGGTCCGGTTGGCGGAAGCAGAGCTTAGGGCCGGGCGGCTCGTCAGCCCCTTCGGCAGTCCCCAGCCCGTCAGTTTTTCCTATTTCTTCGCGACGACGGCCACCAAGGCACGCCTGATGCGGGTCGATCTCTTTCGCAACTGGCTTCAGGCGGAAGCGAAGGCGTTGCAGGCGATCGATGAGGTCCTGACGTGGAATACACGCCCGGATCTCAGCATCGTCGCCGCAGAATAGAGATGTCTCTATTTCAGCTTGAAACCAAGCTTGCGCGCGGCGGCGCCAAGAAGGTGGCGTCCTTTCAGGGCCTCGACGGTGCCGATCCTGTTCTTCACCTGCTCGGTCCAGTCCGTCAGCGGCATGGACTGCTCCGCCTGAAAACTGCCGAGCGCGGCGTTGTAATCCTCAAGATCGCCTGGACGAGGTGTCGTGTCGTAACGCTCGCGATGAAGAACGGTCGACTGCGGCAGTCTCGGCTTGACCCCAGCGAGCACGGCTGGATCCGGGTAGCCGACGGTGAGGCCGAAGACCGGGAATACGCCTTCCGGTAATTCCAGCTCGCGGGCGACCACTTCCGGATCGTTGCGGATCGCGCCGATATAGCAGGTGCCGAGCCCCAGCGACTCCAATGCCGAGACTGCATTCTGCGCGGCCAGTGCCGCATCGATGACCCCGAGAAGGAAGCTTTCGACATAGTCGAGACCTTCCGCCGATGAGCCGCGCTCGGCGGCGATGGTGCGTGACCGATTGAGATCCGCAAGCCAGATCAACAGGAGTGGTGCCTGCGTGATTTGCCGCTGGGTGCCGGCGACCGTATTCAGCCTGCTCTTGCGCGCTTCATCCTCAACGGCGATCACGCTCCAGGCTTGCAGGTTGGAAGAGCTGGGCGCTGATTGCGCGGCGGCGATTGCCAGATGGAGCACGTCTTCCGGAACCGCCTTGGGCAGATAGTTGCGCACGCTGCGATGCGACAGCAGCGTATCCAGCGTCTCATTCCAATCTCCTGCCAGACCTTGGTCATTGCGATAGCGCTCGGTGGCAAGGACGGTCAGGCGATCACGCTCTTCCGCTCTGACGGGGGCTAATGCTGTCATCGGGTCTTCTCCTTCATTCGGCGGCTATGGCATAGGGATTGGCGGGGCGCGCAAGGCCAAGATGATCGCGGAGGGTCCGGCCGGTATAGTCCTGCCGGAAAAGGCCGCGTCGACGCAGGATCGGCACGACTTCGTCGACGAACACGTCCAGTCCGTGCGGCAAGACATCCGGCATCAGGTTGAAGCCATCGGCGGCACCCGCTCGGAACCATGTTTCGATATCGTCGGCGACCGCTTCCGGCGTGCCGACGATGGTGCGATGTCCTGTTCCGCCGTTGAGTGCCCGGATGAGGTCGCGCACGGTCAGCTGGTCGCGCCGGGCCAGCGCAAGGGTTGCCTGAAAGAAAGTGTGCCCGCCGTCCGGCGGCAGGGGAATATCGGCCGGCAAGGCCTCGTCCAGCTTCAGCCGTTTCGGGTCGATCTGCAGCACGCCCGACAGCCGCGCAAGGCTATACTCCAGCGGGATGAGTTCGCGCAGTTCTTCCTGCCGCCGCTTGGCTTCCACCTCCGTGCTGCCGATGATGGTGGCGAGACCGGCGAGCACCAGCAGGCTGTCCGGCGCACGGCCGAAACGAGCGGCCCGAGCCCTGAGATCGCCGGCATAGTCCAGCGCTTCCTCCAGGGATTGGGACGCGGAGAACACGGCCTCGGCATGTTCGGCCGCGAGTTGCCGGCCATCATCGGAGCCGCCGGCCTGAACGAGGACGGGATGACCTTGCGGCGGGCGTGGAATATTATGGGGACCATGCACGGAAAAATGCTTGCCGCGATGGGCGATTGCATGCACCCGCGTGGGATCGACGAAGCGCCCGGTGGCGACATCGCCGAGGAAGGCCTCGTCCTCCCAACTGTCCCACAATGCCTTCACGACCGCCGTGAATTCTGCTGCCCGCTCGTAGCGGCTGCCATGCGCCACCGGCTTCTCAAGGCCGAAGTTCCGGCTTTGCGAGAGATCGGCGCTGGTGACGATGTTCCAGCCAACGCGGCCGCCGCTGGCGTGATCCAGCGTCGCGAAGCGGCGGGCGATGTTGTAGGGCTCGTTATAGGTGGTCGACGCCGTTGCGATGAGGCCGATGTGGTCGGTATGGGCGGCCACGGTTGCCAGCACGATCGTCGGCTCCAGCGAGGTCAACGGGCGGAAATCGACGCGATCGGAAATGGCCGCCTGGTCGGCAAGGAAGATCGCATCGAAGGTGCCGCGCTCGGCGATACGGGCGACGTTGACATAGTGGTTGATGTCGAAGGAGGCGCGGGGATCGCTTCCTTCCATCCGCCAGGCCGCCGGTGAAAACCCGGAATGCAGGATGTTGATGTTGAGATGAAGCTGCCGTTTCGCGCTCATTGGAAGATCCCCGGTTCCGGAAACTCTCCCGTCAGAAACCAGCTTCCGACGTTACGGGTCTTGTACTCGGCGGGATTGTGAAGCGTGTGGATGCGGACGTTGCGCCAGAAACGGTCGAAGCCGTAGGGCCTGACTGCGGAGCGCGCGCCCATCACCTCAAAGATCTCGCTGGTCACCTCCAGGGCGACGCGGCCCGCCAGGACATTGGCCGAGGCGACGGCAATCGCCGTCTTGCCGCGATCCTCCGCCGTCAGATTCTGCCCCTTGGCATAGGCGTCATCCAGCGCCGTCAGCGCCCGGTCGGCAAGCGCCGTTGCCGCCTGCACTTTGATCCAGAGCTCGCCATATTGCCGCTTGATCCAGGGGTCGTCCTCATGGCGTTCGACGCCGGAATAGATCCAGGGCCGCGATTTTGTGATGGTGTAGTCGCGCGCCGCGATCAAGGCGCCCTGGGCGCTGCCGATGAAGACGTTGAGCAACACACTCTGCTGCTGCATTGGCGTCAGCAAGGCGATCGCGTCGCGCGGCCGCTTGGGCAAAATCTCGTCGGCCCGGATCTTCACATCCTTGTAGAAGACCCTGCCGCTGCCGGTCTGGCGCTGACCGATACCGTCCCAATCGTCGGCGATGGTGATCCCTTCGCGACTTGGTGGGATATAAGCGGTGCTGCGCTGGTTGGTCTCCTCGTCTTCCCAGGCGACCGTCAGATAATCGGCGACATGCGATCCGGAGGCAAAGGGTCGGACGCCATTGAGGATAACGCCACCATCCGGCTCCCGCCGGCCGAAAAGGCTCTTGGAAAAGCTGTTGGTCGTATTGCCCCAGAACCAACGCCCGGCCGCCGAGCGGCGCAGGATGTCTTGCGAATAGGCATCGGGACCAGCGTTAACGGCGTTCTGCAAGGGGCTGAAATGATAGCCGTAGAGGTGCCCGATCGATCCATCCACCTTGGCGAATTCGCGCACGATCCGCATGGCCGTCGCATAACACTCGCCGAGGCCGCCGAACTCCCTGGGGATCAGCAGGTTGACGAGACCGCTTTCCTTCAGGAGCCGGACCTGCTCTTCCGGTCTGCCGCCCTGCTGGTCCCGTTCGATCGCGTCCCGGGCAAAGATATCGCGCAGCTCCACCGCCTTGGCGAGGTACGGGTTTGTCGTATCCGGCGCGAAGAGAGCTGATGGCGGGAAGGGCGGTTCGAAGCCGGCGGGTTTCACGGTCATGCTTTATTGCCCTTCACTTGTGGAGACGCGGAAAGCCGTGCCGCTCCGACAGCAGCTCGAGAATACGATCCGTCGTGCTGACGAAGCGCGTTCCATTCCGGTTTCCGGCATCGATAGGCGCATCGCCCGCGAGAATGAGAACCGGCAAGGACTGGTTTTCCTCGCCGATGGCGTCGATCACCTTCTGACGCGGCCGGGCGAAGGGAACGCGCTCCACGTCGATGGCCGCTGCGAGATCGGGAAAGCTGGCGAGCAGGCCCTCGATCGCATTGCAATAGGGGCAGACGAAAGTGGTGCCGGGATGCTTGGGATCGGAAAACCCCGGTGAAATTAGAAACAGCTTGTCACGCGCCATCAGTCTTCTCCTATTCTGCCGCGACCGCATTGCCTGCGGAAAAACGGTTGGGCGGGCGCTTCAGCCCGAGGTTTTCGCGTAGCGTGGATCCCTCATATTCCTCGCGGAACAGGCCACGGCGGCGCAGTTCGGGTACGACGAGATTGATGAAATCGGCCAGACCGCCCGGCATGATCGGCGCCATGATGTTGAAGCCATCGGCGCCATAATTCTCGAACCGCTCTTCCAGCACGTCGGCGATCTGCGTCGGTGTGCCCACGACCTGCCAATGGCCGCGTGCGCCTGCGATGCGCAGATAGAGCTGGCGGATGGTCAGGTTTTCGCGGCGGGCGAGATCGAGCAGCAGTTCCTGGCGGCTCTTGCCGGCATTGGTGACCGGCGGATCGAGCGGTACCGGGCCATCGAGCGGGTAGGAACGGAGGTCTAGGCCGCTCAATTGCGACAGGAGATTGAGGCCGACCTCCGGCTGGATCAGCTCCTGCAGCGCTTCGAATTTTTCTTGCGCCTCGGACTCGCTTCGCCCGATCACCGGGAAGATGCCCGGCAGGATCTTCAGATCGTCGTGCGAGCGGCCGAATTTTGCGAGCCTT
Source organism: Martinezella rhizogenes (assembly GCF_000799715.1). Classification (GTDB taxonomy): domain Bacteria; phylum Pseudomonadota; class Alphaproteobacteria; order Rhizobiales; family Rhizobiaceae; genus Rhizobium; species Rhizobium rhizogenes_C. The sequence continues at coordinate 796,990 of NZ_JUHG01000013.1, read as the reverse complement.
CCTTTGACGTCGGCGTAAAAGGCTGTGGCTTCCTCAAGGGTGATCTGCGCCGCAAAGATCGCCTCGGCCGTGCGGGCGGCGAGCTCCTTGCCGGGCTCGGAAGCACCGGCCTGTACCACGACTGGCCGGCCCTGCGGCGAGCGCGGAATGTTCAGCGGCCCGCGAACCCTGAAGTGTTGGCCCTTGTGTTCGAGGCGATGCAATTTCTCGGGGTCGAAATAGCGGCCGCTTTCACGGTCCCGGACAAAGGCGTCATCGTCCCAGCTATCCCAGAGGCCGAGCACGACATCGGCGAATTCCTCGGCACGATCGTAGCGGTCGCCGTGCAGGATCTGCGTGTCGTGGCCGAAATTATAGGCAGCGTCTGGATCCGACGACGTCACCAGATTCCAGCCGGCACGCCCGCCGCTTAACCGGTCTAGCGATCCGAACTGCCGGGCGAGATTATAGGGGTCGGAATAGCTGGTGGAGGCCGTGGCGATCAGGCCGATATTTTTCGTGACGCTGGAAAGCGCCGACAGCAGCGTGATCGGCTCGAACGGATAGACGCCGCTATGCGCCTTTCGGCTTGCCGCATCGACATCCTTCAACCGAGCGGCCACGCCGTCGGCAAAGAAGATCGCATCGAACTTCGCGGCCTCCACCAGCTTGGCAAGCTCGAGGTAGTTCTCGAATTCGGTACCGACCGACGCCTGCGGATGCCGCCAGGCGGCGACATGATGGCCGGTGAACAGCAGGAAGGCGCCGAGCTTGATCTTATCCTTGCGTCTTGCCATGGAGGGTCCTTTCAGCGGTACATGGCTGGTACGGGAAATTCGCCAGTCAGCAGCCAGGTGCCGACGGTGCGTTTCTTGTATTCGGCGGGATTGTGGAGCGTATGGGTGCGGACATTGCGCCAGAAACGGTCGAAGCCGTTGGCGTTGGTGGCCGAGCGCGCGCCCATGACCTCGAAGATTTCACTGGAGACGGCGAGGCCGATTTCGCCGGCAAAGACATTCGCCGTGGCAACATCGATGGCGGCGGCACCGCGATATTCGTGCGACAGGCTTGGCCCTTGATTGAAGGCCTCGTCCAGGCTTCGGGCTGCCTTGTCGGCAAGCTCGGTTGCCGCCAGCGTGCTGATGTAGAGATCGCCATACTGCCGCTTGATCCAGGGATCGTCGGTATGTTTGTCGACGCCGGAGTAGATCCAGGGCCGCGACGATGTCGTCGTATAACTCCGCCCCTCGTCGAGCGCGCCTTGCGCACTGCCGACAAAGACGTTGAGCAGCACGCTCTGCTGCAACAGGGAGATCAGCGACGTATAGGGCGTCAGCGGTACGTTCGGCGCGCTGATTACTTCGTCGTCGAGGATTTCGACATTGTGGAAGCTGACCGTGCCGCTACCGGTTTGGCGTTGGCCGATCCCGTCCCAATCGTCCTCGATGACGATGCCTTCACGGCTTGCGGGAATAGCGGCGGTCAGACGCTCTCCCTCCGGCTTCTCCCATGAGATCTGAATGTAGTCGGCGATGTGGGAACCGGAGGAAAAGGGGCGCTTGCCGTTGACGATCCAGCCATTGTCGAGGCGCCTTCCCGACGATGTCTTCGACATCGCATTACCGGAATTGCTCCAGACCAAGTTTGCGGCGGCGGAGGCACGCAGCCAGTGGTCTTTCTGCGCGTTCGAACCGCGAAAGAGAACGAGATTGAGCGGAAGATGGTGATATCCGAAGAGATGCGCCAGCGAGCCGTCGGTACGGGCGAACTCCCGCACGACACGCAGGATCGACAGCCAACTTGCACCCTGTCCGCCATAGTGTCGCGGAATTTGCGCCGCTGGCAGTCCACTTTCCTTCAGTAGCCGGATCTGTTCGACAGGCCGGCCACCCTGCTTGTCACGCTGAACGGCGTCCTGATCAAAGATCTTACGCAGTTCGACGGCCCTGGCGACCAGGGGATCTGTTGTATCCGGTTCGAAGGACATGTTTGCCTCACGCATCTGGCCTTGGCGGCCCTGCTTTGCATCGTGTGTGAGGGTTCGGCGACTGCTGCTTCAAGTCCAGCAATATCTATTTGATCTCACGAGAAGAAAATCTTTCTCCGCGCGGCGCCCCTGGCCCGGCCGATTGCAAGAATTGTGTCAGCCTTAGCCGTTTGGCCGCTCCTCATGGAACGTTGTCCGCGCTGTAGGCGTCGCCAGCGATAACAAATCCGAGGCGGCCCATCTAAATAGAATATAATTTCTATAGATTATAATATTTACTGCTAGCCTCTCCTGACTCTATTGGGGAGAGAACGATGACCGGCAAGAAACGCCAGCTCAAGCTCGAAGCTTCCCTTTAGCCGACCGGCCATTACCGCCGAATAGGGGCAGGGAAGAAGAATGAGCAATCCTTCGCATCTGAAGATCAGCCATGTGACCCGGCACTTCCAGGTGAATGGCGAAAGCCTGACGGCGCTCGACGATGTCAGCCTCGACATTGCCGAGGGTGAGTTCGTCACCATCGTCGGCGCCAGCGGCTGCGGAAAATCGACGTTGCTCCGCCTCGGCGCCGGGCTGGATACCGCCACCTCCGGTTCAATCACCCATGCGGGCAAGCCCGTCACCGAGCCGAGCCTCGATCGTGGCATCGTCTTCCAGGAACCTCGGTTGTTCCCATGGCTGACGGTTGCCCGCAATGTGGCGCTGGGTCTGGAAAACTCCGGAGATAGCAAGGCGGACAAGAAGAGGTTCGTCGAGGAGCATCTGGAACTGGTTGGGCTTTCCGGTTTCGCCAAGGCCTATCCGCATCAGCTTTCGGGCGGCATGGCGCAGCGCGCCGGCATTGCCCGTGGTCTCGTCAACCGCCCTGATGTCCTGTTTCTCGACGAGCCCTTCGGCGCGCTCGACGCCATCACCAAGGCCCGGCTTCAGGACGAGCTGCAAGAGATCTGGGCGAAGGAACGCATCACCATGGTGCTGGTGACACACGATGTCGACGAGGCGGCCTATCTCGGCGATCGCGTCGTCGTCATGTCGCCGCGACCCGGCCGCATTCGTGAGATCATTCCGGTGGAATTGCCGCGACTGCGCGCGAGGACCTCGCCGGCGCTGACCGAGGTGCGCAACCGCGTTCTGGAAAGCCTCAACGCCACGACACATCCTTCGCCAAGTCTCCGAGCGGTTTCGCCGGGGGGAGGGCAACGCTCAGTCGACGCCAGACCGGCCATCGCCGCCGTCAGATAGATCAGGAAACGGAGTAGCTCTATGAAACTGGTATCTATTTCCCGCCTTGTCGCGGGCGTAGCCCTTGCGCTCGGCATGTTTGCCGCATCCGCCCAGGCGGAAGAGCCGCTGGTCATCCATGTCGGCTATGCCGCGATCGGCGTCGACAATCGTCCGTATTCTGAAGGCACTTCGGCAGCAACCGCGCGTGCCGGCGAATATTTGGAGAAGGAGTTCGCCAACGATGCGAACGTCAAGATCGAGTGGACCTTCTTCAAGGGCGCCGGCCCGGCGGTGAACGAGGGCTTTGCCAATGACCAGCTCGACTTCGCCTATCAGGGCGATCTGCCGGCGCTGATCGGACGCGCCACTGGTCTGAAGACCAAATATCTCCTCGCCAGCGGTGCGCGCAAGCCACTCTATCTGGCGGTCGCCAAGGATTCCGGCATCAAGAAGATCGAGGATCTGAAGGGGCGCAAGGTTGCTCTGCAACGCGGCACCAACGGTCACCTGGCCGCGATCAAGATTCTTGAGGCGCATGGGCTGAAGGAGCGCGACCTGCAGGTGATCAATCTCGACAGCGCCGGAACGGTGGCAGCCCTTGTCAGCAAGGATATCGATGCCGCCTTCGGCGACACCCAGCTCATCAATCTCGCCGCCAAGGGCAGCGCCGATGTCATCTATACGACCAAGGGCGACGATCCCCGCTTCGGCCGCAATGCCGGCATCGTCGCGCGCGAAGCGTTTATCGATGCTCACCCCGAGATCACGCAGCGGGTCGTCGATGCTTTCGTCAAGGCGGCGCAATGGTCCTCCGAGGAGCCCAACCGGGCGGCCCTTTTCGAGCTGTGGCACAAGTCCGGCACGGAAATCCCGATTCTTGAGGAGTATTTCCGCAACGACACGCTCGTCTACCGCAATTCGCCGCTGATCGATGACCTGCTGGTCTCGCAGTACAAGGAGCAGGCGGTGAAGAGCAAGGAATACGGCCTTATTCGTCGTGATGTCGATCTCAACGGCTGGTTCGAGCCTAAATACCTCGACAACGCACTGGAGAAGCTCGGGCTGAAGACATTCTGGCAGCCCTATGGCGCGAACGGAAAGCCGGTCGCGTCCTGATCTCGGCTTTGAAAACACAGTGAAGGGAGCGGGCATGGCCGCGTTTTTCGAGACTGCCGGGCATGCCGGCATCCGGCTTCCCGCTCCATGGCGCAGGCGTCTTGCGATCGCGGCTACGGCTTTGGTCGTGCCGTTTGCGTTGCTGGTCCTTTGGTGGGTTGCCTCCGTCAGAGGCTGGCTGCCGCAACAGATCCTGCCGCCGCCTGACTATGTCTATCAGACGGCGCGCGACATGATCGTCAGCGGCGAACTTCTCTACCATACGGGCGTCAGCCTGCGCCGCGTCGTCATCGGCTTTGCCATTGGCGCCAGCGCCGGCCTCGTTCTCGGTATATCGATGGGCCTTTCGGAGCGGGTCGAGGACTATGTGAAGCCGCTGTTCATCGCCTTCGCGCAGATCCCGACGCTTGGCTGGATCCCGCTCCTCATGCTGCTCGTCGGCATCGACGAGACCCTGAAGATCATCATCATCGCCAAGGGCGCGATCGTGCCAATGACGTTGAACACGCTGACGGGCATTCGCGGCGTTTCCCCCAGGTATCTTGAGGTCGGCCGGGCGTTGCGTTTCAGCCGCTGGCAGACCTTGCGGCTGATCGTGCTGCCGGCCGCCGTGCCTTCGATATTCACCGGCATTCGCTACGGCCTCACCCATTCCTGGACCTCGCTTGTTGGTGTCGAGCTTCTGGCCTCCTCGGAAGGGCTTGGCTACTTGCTGGTCTGGGGACGGCAGATGTTCTGGCTGGACACCGTCATCGTTGCGATGATTGCCATCGGCCTCGTCGGTTTCATCATGGACAAGAGCCTGGATCGCACCGAGGTGCTGCTTCAGCGCTGGAAGCGGCAGGAGATATGACCATGGCCACTGCAAGCAGGGCAGTCCGGTTTCGCCGTGGCATCACCTTGCCGATCCTGATGTTCGTCGCCTGGGAAGTGTCGAGCCGGACCGGCCTTGCCGACCCACGCTTCTTGCCATCGCTGGAAGAAGTCGCCCGCACCGCCAAGCGCGAGCTGTTCGACAATGATCTGATCGGCGAGCTCGGTTTCAGCCTGATGCGCAATATCGCCGGATTTCTGATTGGCGGCGTTATCGGCATCGGTTTTGGCACGTTCCTGGCGCTCTCGCGCGTGGCCGACAGGCTGTTGACGCCGACTTTCAACGGGCTGAAGCAGATCTCGCTTCTTGCCTGGATACCACTGATCTCCGTCTGGTTCGGCTTCGGCGAACAGGCAAAGATCGTCTTCGTGGCGCTGGCTTCCTTCATTCCGATCGCCCTCAACACCTATGACGGTATGCGGGATGCGCCTCATGATTTGATCGAGGTCGGACGTGCCTTGAAATTCAACGCACGGCAGCGCGTGCTGCGCATCTATCTTCCGTCCGCCATGCCGTCGATCGCGACGGGCGTGCATCTCGGGCTGATCTATGCGTGGCTTGCGACCGTGGGAGCCGAATATTTCCTTGCCGTCGGACGTGGCGTCGGCGGTCTGGTCATCGCCGGCCGTGAGCGGTTCGACATGGCCCTGGTGATGGTCGGCGTCCTCGTTCTCGGCCTCGTCGGGTTCTCGCTAAACCGTCTGGCGCATGTCCTGGAATCCTATTTGCTGCGCTGGCGGCCGAAACAGACGCCCTGAGACCCGGAAAGCCCTGGGCCTGTTACTCAAAAATACGTCCGGGTGCCCATTTGCCGATCGCCGAGATCGCTTTCCCGCAGCGTCAGCGATCGGTGATGCGCATGAGGACGCGATCGAGCGCTGCCGTCAGCGCCGCCATGCCGCCATTGCGGTCGAAATCGGACAAGACCTGCTCGTTGAGGCCGCCCTTCGTCGCAAACTCGCGGCTCATTTCCTCGAACGGGATCTCGCTGGACTTGAGCGCGGTTTGTGAAAGGCTGGCGAAAAGCGGAGCGAGATATGCCCGTGCCGTCCGTTCCGGCATTCCCTTTTCAGTGAGCCAGCCGGTGGCGCGATCCATGATGCCGAAATATGTGGCCATCATCGCGCTCGCCGCCGCCAGCAGATCATATTCTTCCCTCGTCTCGCATTCGACGGCAGTCCCCAGAGAAGAGAACAGCGAAGCGACGTCACGGTCCGGCGGATAGATTGCAGTCACGCCTTCGCGCTCAGCAACAAACGGCAGGGGAACCGCTTGCGTCAGGCGAACGTCCTGGCCGATCCATTCGATAAGCGTGCCGCGATCCACAGCGGCGATCACGCTCACCACCACCTGGCCTTCGGGGAAGCTGAGACCCCTGACGACCTCTTCGGCGACCTGCGGCCGAATTGCCAAGAACAAAATCTCGGAGGCATCGATGACAGCCTGGTTGTCGGTGGCAATGCGCACCGCCGGGAATTTTTCCGCCAGTCTTGCCGCGACATGGGCATTGCGAGGCGAGATAATGACCTCGCTGGCCAGGGGTGACCCCGTCAGCATACCGGCCACCATCGCCTCGGTGATCGCGCCTGTTCCAACAAAACCGACTTTCATGGCTGATATCCTGGTCATTGAGCTGCGCGCAGCTGGTTGAGCGTGTAGTTTTCTGGGTCCGCGGACGCGAGCAGCTTCGGAATACGCCGCCGCCATCATATTATGCATTGAGCACTCGGTGGCCAAGGCATTGATTCCGAGAATGCATCAACCGTCAAAGCGGACGGTATCTCACTCTTCTGCTCGATGCCCTGAAGCTGATGCCGGCCCACAGTTCGAACCGGGATCTGTCGACGTCTGGACCCCAATGCTGGCGGCTCCGGTGGCTCCAGCGCCTAAGAAACGATCATCTCTTGCGAAATATGCAGAACCAATGCGCCAGATGCATGGGTGGGATGAGAGATTGTCACTGTTTTAAACCGATTGAAATGGCTATATTCCAACCATCGAAACGACGCCGGAGCCAAGCGAGGCTGCTGACGTCAGAAGCCCTCAGGAAAGGGGATCATCATGAACGTAGCACGCTCTTTCAACAATTGGCGCAAGTTCCGTCAGACCGTCAACGAACTTGGCCGCATGTCCAGCCGTGAACTGCAGGACCTCGGTATCGACCGAGCCGACATCCGCAGCGTTGCCCGCGCATCGGTCGTGCGCTAACCGCACGGATTTATCGTCTCAAAGATTGCTCGACGCCCGCTGATGACGCGGGCGTTTTTGCGTCGGGCTCCCTGTCTGAGGATCGGTTGGGTCCTCGTTTCGTGGTGGATCTTTCAGATCTGTATTTCTTGCATAGCTGCAGTGCAGCATAAACTATAGGAAACCGCGACGGCCGGTGTATGATCCAACCCATCGAAGCAATGCACCTCCTCCCGCAGAGCTTCGGGTTTCAGACGGCCCACTCCTCCTCCCAGGGACGTCTGTAGGAACAGCGGCACTCCTCCTCCCAGTCGCTGTTCGGTTCTTTTCGAAAAGCCTGCCGCACCTCCTCCCGCGGCAGGCTTTTTCGTTTCTGGAGCGTCGTCTGACGGCGAAAACTCTCCTGTAAACCCGTTCAATGCAGCCGCTTGCCGCTCGCGGGATCGAACAGATGCGCCTTCCGCGCATCGATCCTGAGCGGGACGAACTGGCCGACCGCCACAGAGGGGCGGTCCCTGACGGACGCGATGATCGATTGGGAGCCGGCCAGCAACTGCAGGTGCGTGTCAGAGCCCGTCGGCTCGATGATGGTGACCCTGGCTTGCACTCCGTCCGTGTCGACGGCAATATGTTCGGGCCGGATACCCAATTGAACGGACTGTCCGATGTAGGCGTGTGCAGTATCCGGCAGAGGCCAATGCACACCCTCCGCTGCTGCCAATTCCACAGTTCCGCCCCGCTCGACGACAAGACCGTCAATGAAATTCATCGATGGCGATCCGATAAATCCGGCGACGAAACTGTTGGCTGGCCTATCGTAGATGTCTAGCGGGGAACCGACCTGTTCGATATGGCCACCACGCATCACGACGATGCGGTCGGCCATGGTCATCGCTTCCATCTGGTCATGGGTCACATAGACCATGGTGGTGCCCAGGCGTTGGTGCAGCGTCTTGATCTCGGTGCGCATTTGAACGCGTAACTTGGCGTCGAGATTGGAGAGTGGCTCGTCGAACAGAAATACCGCCGGATTGCGGACGATGGCGCGACCCATGGCCACGCGCTGACGCTGTCCGCCGGACAGCTGACGCGGGTAGCGGTCGAGGAGCAGGGTGATGTCCAAAATGCCGGCGGCGTCATTGACCATTTGTTCGATCTCCTGCCGGCTGCGGCGTGCAAGTTTCAGCGAAAACGCCATGTTGTCGCGCACGGTCATATGCGGATAGAGCGCATAGGATTGGAATACCATGGCGATGTCGCGCTCATTGGGCTCGAGGTCGTTGACGACGCGGTCGCCGATTTCGATCTCGCCATCGCTGATGCTTTCAAGCCCGGCAATCATGCGCAGCAAGGTGGATTTGCCGCAGCCCGAAGGTCCCACAAGTACGACGAACTCCCCGTCCTCAGCCGCGACGGATACGCCATGCAGCACCTCAAGCGCACCGTATCGTTTGACGGCATTGCGGATCGTCAGTTTCGCCATGATCTAGCTCCCAAGAGTCTGTAGGCGCTTTAGCGCCCGCCCATGCCCGCATTGAGGGCGATGCTGTTGTAGATGAGCTTCTGGAGGATGATCGCGAGGACAATCCCCGGAAGCATGGAAAGGGCGGCACCCGCCATCAGATAGTTCCACTGCGTCCCCTGTTGCGTCTGGAACAGGGTGAGCCCCACCGGCAGGGTGGCATTGTCGGCTCCGGTCATGACGATCAGCGGCCAGAGAAAATTGCTCCATTGGCCCATGAAGGTGAACAGCGACAAAAGCCCGATGGCCGGCATCGACAGCGGCACGATGATGCTGACCAGGATGCGCAGCCGCGAGGCTCCGTCTATCCGTGCCGCCTCTTCCAGCTCCATCGGAATGGAGAGAAAGAACTGCCGCATCAGGAATGCGCCGAAGGTGCCGAAGGCGACCGGCAGGATCACGCCCGGAAAGGTGTTCACAAGGCCGAGCCTGTTGACGATCAGAAATAGTGGGATGATGAGCATCAGCGGCGGCACCATGAGCGTGCCGATATAGCCGAGCAGTAGCATCTCGCGTCCCCTGAATTTCAGCCGTGCGAAGGCATAGCCCGAAAGGCAGGACACCACGACGGTGATCGCCGTGACGCAGATGGCGATGATGGCGCTGTTGAGGAAGAAGCGGCCGAACGGCAATCTGGTCCAGGCGGCTGCGAAATTGCCCCATTCGAAGACCTCGGGCAGGAGCCGTACCGGTATCGCCATCACCTCGGCATTGGAGCGGACCGCATTCGAGACCATCCAGAAAAACGGGAACAGGAAGGCCAGCGCGACGAGAAGCAGCGCGGCGTGATTGAGAATGTCGAACGCCAGTTTCCGGCGTGCCCTGGCTTTGGACTTAACTGTCATAATGTACCCATTTGCGCTGGAGCCAGAATTGCAGGGCCGTCAGCGCCATGATCAGCGCGAACATCACCCAGGCGATGGCGGAGGCGTAGCCCATCTGGAAGTTCTGGAAGCCGCGCTGGTAGATGGCGTAGCCGAGCGTCGCGGTCGATGAACCAGGCCCGCCCTTGGTCATGACGTAGATCTGGTCGAAGACCTGCAACGAGGTGATCGCCGTCATCACCGTGCCGAAGAACAGCGTTGGCGAAATGAGCGGCAGGCGGATTTTCCAGAACCGGTCCCAGGCCGTCGCGCCATCGATCCGCGCGGCTTCCAGATAGGTTGCCGGCACCATGTCGAGTGCGGCGTTGAAGAGCACCGTATTGTATCCGATGCCGGCCCAGAGCGAGGTGATGATCACCGCCTGCATGGCGAGCGTCCGGTTGTTGAGGACGCCCGAAAACGGCAGCGAGAGCTGCGCCATGAGGCTGTCGAAGAGACCGCCGCTGGTGAAGATCAGCATCCAGACGATGGCAACCGCAATCAGCGGCGTGAAGGTGGGGAGAAAGAAGACCACCCGGAACCATCGCTGCCCGATCTTCAGGCTGGAGATCCAGACCGCCAGCCCGAGCGAGATGATGATGTTGAGGATCAGATATTCGATCGTGAAGAACACGGTGTTGCGCATGACCGTCCAGAATTGCGGATCGGTCGTGAACAGCCGCGTATAATTGGAGAAGCCGACGAAACGCGGCGTGCCGAGCAATTGCCAGTTGGTGAAGCTGAGCGCGATCGAAGCGAGGATCGGCAGCACAAGAAACAGGAAAATGCCGATCAGGCCGGGCAACAGGAAGAACAGGGCCGTCCACCCTTCTCCCCTGAACCATCGTCTGGAACGCGGCCTTGGTCTCGTATTGAGGTCGGTGTGTCTGGCCAGCATCATGGGCCTTTCCTTTCCGGCGAGCGGCTTGCGACCGGGCCGATGCATCCGGCCGCAGGCCCGCCAGGTGCCGAGGGTTACGGAAGCTGGCTCTGGATGTCGGAAAGCACGCCTTCAGGCGTCGAATCGCCCGTCAAGGCCACCGGCACATATTGCATCACCAGGTTCTCGAACTGGTTCCATTTCTCATTGATGCGGAAGGGTGTCGTATGGGCGAACATATATTGCAGCGTATCACGGGTACCGGCGACATTCTTGGCGGCCCCGTCATACCAGTAGGTCTGCTGGGCAAGCCGCGCCGGCAGCGCCCGCCCGGCCGAGCCGAGGATTTCGGCGGCCTTCGGACCACTCAGCACTTGCAGCGCCTTGAAGGCGGCATCCTTGTGCTGGCTGGCAGCCGAAATGCCCCAGCCCGAACCGGCGGTGATGAAGCGCGAGGGGCCGCTGCCACGCGGCAGCGGCGCGATGCCGATCTTGAACTTCACGTTGGCCTGCGCCGTGATCAGCGTCCAGGGACCGTCGATATACATGGCCACATTGCCCGATGCGAAACGGCCGCTCGCCGCCGATGCGTCGGACGCGGACGCGAAGACAGGGGAAAGCTTGTCCTTGGCGGTGAGATCGGCATATTTGCTGAATGCGTCGACAAAGCCTGCATTGGTCAGGTCGAATTCATTGTCCGCATTGAAGTATTCCGCGCCGAGCGCGACCGGGCCGGCGATGAAGTCGAAGGCCTGCGTTCCGTAGCCGTAAGTCCCGTCCTTGGTCAGCGTCTTGGCATCGGCCTTGAAATCATCGAATGTCCAATCCTTGGCCGGCTCTTTCAGGCCGGCGGCCGCGAACTTGTCGCGATTGTAGAACACCATCCACGGGCCGACATCATAGGGCAACGCATACAGTTTGCCGTCATGGGAGAGGCCCGACATGATCGAGGTTTCGAAGTCCGCAACCTTCACGTCGCTTTTCTTTACATAGTCGTCGAGCGGGTCGAGGATCGAATAGAAATTCGGCATACGCATGGACTGCATCGAGACGATATCGGCGACCTGGCCCGATGCCGCCAGCACCGGCAGGCGGGTCCAGTAATCCGTCCAGCCCGAAAGCTGCAATTGGACTTTGATATCGGGATATTGCTGGGTGACGAGATCCGCCAGTTGCTGCCAGAGCTGAGCATCGTTCGGTTCACCCCACATCTGCCATGTGATGGTGACCGGCCCATTCTGTGCTTGCGCGCTGATACCCAATAGGGAACTGGCCGCCAGCGCGGCAGCGAAGATCAATGAGCGTTTCATGATGGTTCCTCCTCCTCCTAATTGACTATGGTTGCGAATGACGGTCGTCAGTGTCCGGACTCCCCCTCCGGTTTCGTCTTGCAGCCCTTTCAGGCCGCGATCAGCGCCTCCAGGTCGGTGATCATTCCGATCAGTTCCGCCCGCTGGCGCCGCCAGGCGTCGGGATCGTCTGCCGGTTCCAGAATGGCGGTCATCCGCGGCAGGAAATCGGGCGGCAGCCGCTCGAGCTCGGCCGCCATCGGCAGGTTCCAGCCATCGCCGGGATAATAGGCCCGGTTGAAGGCAAAGACGGTCTGCAGAATGGCGTTGGCCAATTTCCCCGTTAGTCCCACCAGAAAGACGAGGTCGCGGCGGGCGACCTTGCTTTCATAGTGATAGTCCTTGGCCCAATAGCGCAGAATGTCCATGTGCTGGCGCAGAACCGAGGCCCGGAGCGCTTCGGGGTATTGCGCCAGCTGTCGCTTCCATCCAGCCAGCAGGCCGCGTGGATCGGCGATGATCTGCTGGCTGGAAAGGTCCGTCGGCAGATGATAGCCCCAGATCGTCCATTCGAAATTCTTCGGGACTGCAATGCCGGCAAGCCAGGTGTCCAGATCTTGCTGCACGCCGGCATAGCGCCGCATCCATATCCCGTCCATCCGGACCCCCTCTGCCTGCCAGCCGCGCATGGCCTTCTCGAAGCGCCTCCATGAGCCGGTCTGTCTGAGCTCCGGCCCGCGATAGGCATCGGCATAGACCCGGAAGTCGAAGTCCGATTGCGCATCCGACCGTCCCTTGCCGCGCGAGCCGGCCAGCGCGACGGCGCCATTGCCGTCTTCGGCCAGATCGGCGATCAACGGCGTCATCGCGGCAATGAGTTCGACTTCGCGGCTCATGACGGCACCAGCTGGAGGGCAGTCAATCCTTCAGGATCAGTTCGATTACCGGCACCACCACATCGGGCTTTAGGACCGGCAATTCGAGGGTCAGTATGCCTTCTCCGACGGCAACGCCGATGTTGGAATCCACTTCCGCATCCGGATCCAGCCAGTGCAGCTCGCTGGCGTCGTGCAGGAACTGCGCGTATTTCACCTTGCGCCCCAGTCCCTCGATATGGATATGCCTGAACGGCCAGGTCTGGACATGCAGATAGAGCCGGTTACCCTTCTGGGTGAAGCGGCAGCCGTTCGGCGCCTTATATGCGGAGGGGCCGGCCCCATAGATGGCGCGTCCGTTGAGTCGCAGCCAGTCTCCATAGGTATCAAGCGCCGTGATGGCGCGGGCGTCGAAGGTGCCGCGTCCCGTCGGGCCGACATTCATCAAGAGATTGCCGCCGAGCGAAACGGTATCGATCAGGATATTGATGAGCTGGCCGGCATCTTTCCAGGTCGTCTCGTCGCGATAATAGCCCCAGGAGCCGCTGAAGGTGTGGCAGGCTTCCCAGCGCACCGGCAGCCCCGCGACGGTCGGTGCGACGCGCGGCGTATATTGTTCCGGCGTCACCAGATCAGGCATGTGATCCGCGTCGCGCGGCAGATCAAGGCGGTCGCCGACGATGATGTCAGGCTGTAGCTCACGCACCAGCTTGATCAGGCGGTCGCTTTCCCAATCGGCGCGGCCTTTGCCGGGAAGTCCCTTGTGCACGCGGCGGGGATAGCTGAAATCGAACCAGATCACGTCGATCTTGCCGAAATCGGTCAAAAGCTCGGTCACCTGATCGCGCATATATTGGGCGTAGCGAGTGATGTCGCGGCCTTCATTGAGCTTTGCCGCGTCGGGATGGTTGCGCTGCGGGTGATGCGTATCGATCGGGAAGTCCGGGTGATGCCAGTCGAGCAGCGAATAGTAGAACCCGACCTTGAGCCCTTCGGCGCGCAAGGCTTCGACATAGGGCTGGATCAGATCCTTGCCGTAGGGCGTGTTCGTGACCTTGTAGTCGGTGACCTTGCTATCCCAGAGGCAGAAGCCTTCATGATGCTTGGCGGTGAGCACGACATATTTCATGCCGGCGGCGTGGGCGCGGCGCGCCCATTCGCGGGCGTCGTAGAGGTCCGGATCGAAATTGTCGAAATACTTCTGATAGGCCTCGGTGGTGAATTCCTCGCGGTTCTTCAGCCATTCATGCCGGGCGCCGAGTGCATAGAGCCCGAAATGGATAAACATGCCGAAGCGGTCCTGCTCGAACCATACCTTGCCGTCGGCCGCATCACGGCCACCACTGATCGTTGCTACGTCGCTCACGCTATCCTCCCAAGATTCTGAGCTTTATCGAACCGGTTCGATTTAATCATTGATTCTCTCGCCCCGGATGTCAAGCGCGCTGTTGAAATCGTCGCCTGGCATATTGCCTGAATTCCTGTAGATGTTAGATATGTGACGAAAGGTTGCATGGAAATGTGCCTTCTCCGGGTAGGCTGAAAGTGATAGAAACGGTTCGAAAATCTGATGGCCACAATTCGCGATGTTGCCAAACTCGCCGACGTATCGGTGTCGACGGTCTCGCTAGCCCTGAGCAATCCGGCTCGCGTCAGCCCGAAGACTCTAGAAAAAATCCGCCATGCCGTCGCCGCGGTGGGTTTCGTTGCGGATCCGCTGGCGCAGAGCCTGGCGCGCGGGCGCAGCCGCATGGTCGGCTTTGTCGTCGGTAATGTCGGCAACCCGTTTTTCGGTGACATCCGGCGCGAGCTGGAGAACTACGCGCTCGACCACAGCCATTTCGTGCTCGTGACCGACTCCTCCGGCAAGACGGGGCGTGAAAAGGCCATGGTCGAACATTTGATCGGCCTCAAGACGGCAGGCTTGGCGCTTGCGCCTTCCGGACATGATCAGGACTATGTCGACTTCATCGGCGGATTGAATGTTCCGATCGTCTGCTTCGACCAGAAGGTTGCCGGCATCGAGCGTGACTTCGTCGGCTCCGACAACCACCTCGCCGGAGCGATGCTCACCGAACATCTCTTGCAGCTCGGCCACCGGCGGATCGCCTTCATTGCAGGCCCGAGCCATATGCACACGGCGACCGAACGCTATCGCGGTTTTATGGATACGATGGCGAATGCGGGTGTTGAGGTTAACCCAAATTTTGTCGTCGATGGACAGTTCACCCGTACCGCCGGCTACGAGGCGGCGATGCGCCTGCTCATCCAGCCCGAGCGTCCGACCGCTATCCTCGGCGCCAACAACGCGGTGGCGCTCTCCGCGCTGCAAGCCATGCAGGAACTGGGCTTCCGTTGTCCCGACGATATTTCGCTCGCCATGATCGATAATGTACAATGGAGTTCGGTCATCACCCCGCGCATCACCATGGTGGTTCAGGACACTTTGGCGCTCGGCGGCATCATTGCCCGGCGCCTCATGCACCGGATCACCGACCCGCAAGGCGCCGTCGAGCCGCCGCAGGATTTCGTGCTGACCCCGAAATTTGTCCCCGGCAATTCCTGCCGGCGGATTTAGAGGCTTTTCGGAGCACTGGCGCAGCTGATATTTCGCCTTGGCGGGTTTCGGCCGGGCATAAATCTGCTAAAACCCGGTCACCCTGCGACCGGGTGATTTGCCGGACCTTCGACACCATTGATGACCCGCCTCATTCCTGAAGTATTCCGCGAGCCGACGATCCGGGTGAGCATGTTGGCCATCTTTGCCTTCGGCTTTGCCGGAGCCGCGACCGCGCCTTATCAGTCTGTCGTCGGTATTCGCGAGCTTGGCCTGAGCAATGGGCTGTATTCGGCCCTGATCTTTTGCGCGGCAGCCGTGAACGTTGTCGTCAGCATTCTGCTCGGAAACCTGGCGGACAGGCTTGGTGAATACCGCACGATGATGCTGACGGTCGCCATTTTCGGCATTCTGGGTTATGGGGCGGTCTATGTCGTTCCGGCACAGGCGACCTTCATTCTCAGTGCATTGTTATTCCTGCCGGTTTACGGCTCCCTCAATTCGCTGCTTTTTGCCAATGTGAGAGCGACGACCAAGGGAATGGCACGTCACGACGTCGCCACCGTCAACTCGGGCGTCCGGGCAATGATTTCGCTGTCCTGGGTTCTCGTGCCCGGTATTACCGGCGTGCTGCTCGTAAATTCCGGAACTATGCTGCCTGCCTATCTCTTCGCAAGTGTGGCCTGTGTGGTCTGCCTTGGACTGATCGCGGTTTTCCTTCCGCGCCAGAACGGCACCGACAAAGCCGCAACGCGCCATCTCTCCTATCTTGCGGCCCTCGGCGAGGTCGTCTCGCCGCCGATCCTCGTGCGCGTGATCGCCGTGGCGCTGATCACCAGCACAGTTCATGTCAGCGACACTATTCTGCCCCTCATCGTCACCGGCGCCGCCCACGGGACCGTCACCGATATCGGCATACTCGTGGGGATCGTCGCGTTTCTCGAAGTCATATTCATTGTCGTGTGGGGACGCGCCCAACGGATGATGAACCATGTCACGGCACTGGCCATCGGCACGGTCATCTATATCGTTTACCTGCTGCTGCTCGGGCTGGCATCGGCGCCGTGGCACCTCTATGCGCTGACCCTGGTCAGTGGGATTGGAGCGGCCGCCCTTATCAGCATCCCCATCACATATCTGCAGGATCTGATTGCCGAGCGCCCCGGACTCGGCAGTGCGCTCATATCCGTCAACATTTTCCTGAGCGCGGGCCTTAGCGCTCTCCTTTTTGCGATTGGAACGGGTACAAGCAGCTATTCGGGAACGGCGATCATCGGAGCGGTTGCCGGATTGGCGGGGCTTGCCATGCTACTCTTTTTTGACGGCGCCAGGCGGCGCAGATAGGGGTAGCTCACCTCCGGTTCCCGCAACGGGACCGCGTTTCGGGCCAATGATCAGACGTAGGCGGTTCGTTCTCCGAAGTCCGTGGTCTCGTCGAAATTCGCCGTGCCGATGCGATCGCTTTCGCCAGACAATGGCGATTGCGCATTGCTCTTCGACGAGCTGGAGCTGGGGGCAGCGCTCGCCTTCGCGGTTTGGCCGGACGCGCTCGACTGGCTGCTTGAGGATTTCTGCAGCTTGGCCAGCTTGGCCTCAAGGGCGGTCAAATCCTTTTGAAGCGTGGCAGCTTCGTCGGGGTCTTTCGTGCTGGCGAGTTCCGCCTTCTTTGCCGCGATTTCAACCTGTATTTTCGTAGCATCATCTGCGGTCGACGAGCTCGATGATGTTGATGCGGCAGAGGATGTGCCAAACAAGGATGAGGCCGTGGAGGAGGATATTGCGGTAACCATTTTGACGTTGCCCATTGCTGTATTGTGCGGATGTACAATTGTGGCAGTGGCGAGATTAAGCGGACGTAAATGGCCTTTTGCGCACCACTCAAAGCCCGTGGTAGAATAACTGCGTAATGACATGGAAATGCGGGTGTGTTTATTGCGATTTCCGGCGATAAAAGTCTGTGAAATCAATAGAATAAGATTTCTCGCGATGAAGCGCACATCATCTCCCTTGGGAGAGCCTACCTGCGACTGGAAATGTCCGGATAAGAAATTCCTTCATAATACCTTTTTTCAGCAATGTTCGGAAATGTCTGCGGCAGGCTTTGGTGCCGATTTATACTCAATCGGTTGCTTGAGATCACCCGCACTTCCTCGGCTGTAATCTCCGCTTTAGATCGGGGAGCCCTCGCAAACGAACTGATCTCTCGGATGCTTCTTCACAACAGCATCTTTTTAGATGTCTGCGGAGCCGCCGCAGGCGAATAAATTTTATGCTTGAAATTGTTTTGGCCGTAAGTCACAAATCCATACATGGTTGCGTGCGGTCAACCGACCCGTATCACTGCGCGTTTCATGGGTTATTTTCAGTCTGCTCGGCCTGGCACCTTTGCCGGCCCCGCCGTTGCCGCACGTCATATCGAAGGGCTTTTAGCCATCCATGCGGCCTTTCTGGGTCGCGCTTCATTGGCCGTTCGTCCCGTCGCAGAAGACAAAAATGAAGAGGGAACCATGATGAAGATGCATCCGCTGAAAGGCCCGAACCGGCTGAAGCTCGGCGTGTTCTCAGCCAATGCCGATGGCGGGCTGGCGATCACCGATGTGCCGGAACGCTGGGCCGCGGGCTGGCAGGATAATCTGACCGCCGCGCAGATTGCCGACCGCGCCGGTCTGGAGTTCTTCCTGCCGATCGCCCGCTGGCGCGGCTTCGGCGGCAAGAACCGGGTGCGCGAATGGTCGTTCGAGACCTTCACCTGGGCGGCGGCGCTGGCCGCGGCGACCGAGAACGTCGGCCTGTTCATGACCGTGCATGTGCCGCTCGTACATCCGCTTTATGCCGCGAAATCGCTGGCGACCGTCGACCATATCAGCCAGGGCAGGGCGGGCCTCAATATCGTTTGCGGCTGGAACCCGAAGGAATTCGGCATGTTCGGTATTCCGCTGGTCGAGAAGGGATACGACCAGGCGGCGGAATGGCTGGAGATCGTCGAAAGGCTCTACGCCTCAGACGAGCCGATCGATTATGCCGGCACCTATTATACGCTGAAGGAGGCCGTCAGCCGTCCGGCGAGCCTGCAAGCGCCGAGGCCGGTGACGATGAATGCCGCCTTTGGCGGTCCGGGCCGGGATTTTGCGGCGGCAAGCTGCGATTATCTCTTCACCACCTTCACGGAGATTGGCGACGCCGGCAAGCATGTTGCCGATATCCGCGAGCGGGCGGAGAAAAAGGGCAGGGACGTGGGTGTCTACACCGTCTGCCATGTCGTCTGCCGCGAGACGCAGCAAGAAGCGGAGGATTATTACATCCGCTATGCCGTCACCATGGCCGATCACGCCGCGGTCGATCAGCATATGGCCGGCAAGAAGGAATTCTCGCAGTCGCACGACCGTGACGCCTATGATCGCTATCGTCAGCGCTTCGCCGGCGGCGCCGGCAGCTATCCGCTGATCGGCACGCCGGAAAGGATCGCCGAGGAGATGATCGCGATCTCGGCCCAGGGCTATGCCGGCATCGCGCTGTCCTTCGTCAATTACACGCAGGAACTGCCCTATTTCTGCGATCGGGTTCTCCCGCTTTTGAAAACGGCGGGGCTTCGCGTCGAATAAAGGCGTTTGACATCAAGCATGACCATTTGGTCAGTTCGCCTGCAATGCGGACAACACCCACTGCCTGCCTGAGGGGAAGCAGCGAGTGTTGTTGGCTATTGGCCCGCCCCTGGCGGGACGGCCCGGATGTCAACTGCGCAAGGCTTCATAAGCCGCCCGCGCTCGCGGTGCTGCGCAAGAGTTTGCAGAGGCTTACAAGACCGGCATCGAAATTGCCCGAAGCAGTCACCTGACGGCAGGCTATGAGCATACGCCTCTGCTCGGCATTGGACATGGTGCGGAACGCCGCAAGCGTGCTTCTGCTCACTCCGACACCTTGGCCACTGCCCGATCCGGAGCCACCAAGGCCGCCGTTTCCGCTGCCAACGCTACCGATGCCACCGGAGCCGCCAGACCCTCCAGAGGATCCACCCGACCCACCCGACCCGCCGGAACCACCTGTTCCGCCGCCTCCGGTCCCGCCGCCACCACTGCCGGAGCCGCCGCCGATACCAACGCCGACACCCACACTCGCGCCGCCACCGCCGAGCGATACGCCGGCGCCGGCATTGATCCCACCGGAACCGCCGACAGATGCGCCCACACCGGCATTGACGCCGCTGGTGGTATTTGCAGACGCACCGAGACCGGCGTTAACACCATTGGTGCCGCCAACCGAGACTCCCGCTCCGGCGTTGACGCCGCGGCTGGTCGATGCGGACACGCCGGCGCCAGCATTCACGCCATTGGTGCCGCCGACGGATGCGCCCGCGCCCGCGTTGAGTCCGGTTGAACTCAAGCCAAGACCCGCTCCTGCCTTGATGCCGCCGACGGAAACGCCAAGACCCGCGCCGAGCCCGCGTCCGGATTGGCTTCCGCCATGATCTGTACCGCCACCGGGTTCTGCATAGGCCGTCGAGGCCAATAGTAAGAATGCGGATGCGGCGACCGCTATCCGTGAAGATCGTATTCTCATGACTTGTCTCCGTTTCAGTTCAGGCCAGCAAAGCGGACCAGTTTCTGATGTCGGAGCGCGCGCACCGTAGCGTTGGAATGAATGGGCGAATTTTAGAGCCTTTCCTCCCAAGACTGCACATTAGGATAGTCTTAATTTTTAACTCAGCAATAAAAATTTCACGGATGGCTTGTAGAATACAAGCGATGCTAGCAATAGGCTGGACATCTTTGAATATTGTAGTCGGCAACAATCTACCGATCGCAAATAGGATCGGTGCCTCTTTAGTTGAACAGATCACTACGGAAACTTGAAGAAAGCTCTCTGTATTCTTGCTGATCGATCATCGTCGCTATCGAAGGTAAGCAACGTGCCGCTCCACGACCGGTCATCTATGCCAAGAATATCGATTACGCCGGACGCGGGTCATTCCATGGCGTGGGACAACCCCGCAGGCCTGGCGGATGCGATCGGGCGGGCGATCGCTTGAGGTTCGCGTGGCGCCTGGGAAGAGGCGCTAATGTCCGAATGCCGGCGCAAATTGCAGCGCTCCGCTCGGGATGGGGCCTCGAAGAACGAACCTTTGAACGTATTTCGTGTCCAGGTCCTGATAGGTCAGCCGCCCATCGCTTTCGAAGCCCGCGTGCCTGTAGACATCCGGATTACCGATGAGGGCGCATCCACTTGCGCCCATTCCATCCAGGAGCTCCAGCCCCTTGGCGATGAGCGCTTTGCCGATGCCTTGGCGCTGTCTTTCGGGTGCGACCGATATCGGGCCGAGCCCGAACCAGCCATTGTCCACGCCATCGATCTTCACTCGCGAAAACGCGATGTGCCCCAAAATCTTGCCATCCTCCTCGGCGACCAGCGAGATCGCCAAGTCACCGGATGCGCGCAGCGCCCGGAGAATGTCCACCTCGGTATCGTCGCTGAAGGGCATCGGCTTGAAAGCGGCCCATGTCAGATCATGGATCGCATCCACATCCCCAGGCATTTCGTGTCGGATAAGCATCTGTATCAATCCTAAGCGCGCTCCGCCCAGAGTTTCGAAAGTTCGACGATGGTCTTGACGGCCTTTTCCATGTCCTGGCTGCTGACCCATTCGAGCGGCGAGTGGAAGGCGTGGCCGCCCGCGAAGATGTTGGCGCAGGGCAGGCCCATGAAGGATAGCCGCGAGCCGTCGGTGCCGCCGCGAATGCTGCCGCGCACTGGCGTCATGCCGGCGCGCCGGACGGCTTCCATGGCGTAATCGACGATCTGCGGATGGCGATCGAGGATGGTCTTCATGTTGCGGTATTGTTGTCTGACCTTGAAGGTGTAGGACGAGCCGGGATAGCCGGCCATCACGTCCTTGACGATCGCCTCGAGCATGACTTCCTTGGTCGTCAGCCCCTCGTCGTTAAAGTCGCGGATGATGAAGCCGAGGGATGCCTTTTCCATCGAGCCGGTCACGCCGGTCGGATGAACGAAGCCGTCCCGGCCCGCCGTCGTTTCGGGAGCCGTGTCCTTAGGCAGGCGGCTGATGATGGTGCCGGCGATCTTGATAGCGTTTTCCATCTTGTCCTTGGCGAAGCCTGGATGGATTGCCACGCCCTGGATGGAAATCTCGACGCCATCGGCCGAGAAGGTCTCGTCTTCGACATGGCCGGCCGTTTCGCCATCCATCGTATAGGCGAACTCGGCGCCAAGCTTTGCCAGATCCACCTTGTCGACGCCCCGGCCGATTTCCTCGTCGGTGGTGAACAGGAGCTTGATGGTTCCATGCTTGATATCGGGATTATCGAGAAGGAATTGCGCCGCCGTCACGATTTCTGCCAGTCCCGCCTTGTCGTCGGCGCCGAGCAGCGTCGTGCCATCTGAGGTGATGATGTCGTTGCCGATCTGGTTGCTGAGCACGGGATTGTCGCTGACGCGGATGATCTGCTGCGGGTCGCCCGGAAGCTTGATGTCGCCGCCACTATAGTTCCGCACGATCTGCGGCTTCACATTCGTTCCCGTGAAGTCGGGTGCGGTGTCCATGTGCGAGCAGAAGCAGATGACCGGGACAGGCTTGTCAACGTTGGATGGAATGGTCGCATAGACATAGCCGTGCTCGTCGAGATGCGCGTCCGCAAGGCCGATCGCCAGCAGGTCCTCGACCAGGACACGACCGAGGTTCTTCTGCTTTTCGGTCGAGGGCTGTGTCGCTGAGGTGGGATCGGATTGGGTGTCGATAACGACATAACGAAGGAAGCGATCGGTAACGGTGTCGGTCATGAATTCGGTCCAATCTGTGTGCGCTAGCCAGGGACAGCTATAGCCTTCGGCGGTGGCCGGGTGAATCCATTTTTGCGCTATCGCTGCATTTTGTTGGTGCGGCGTCATACGGTCAAGACAGAGCGATGCTCCCGCATCCGTGATGGACATATCTCTCCGACCGGCCCCGGTCTTTGACCAAATGTGGCCGGTTCGCGGCGCGTTGTAACATCTCTCAACATAACGAGACCCAACACAATAATTGGATCTGGCATGTATTTCCTCGCGGCGCGTTCGATGGCCGCGCCGCAAATCATGGACGCCGCGATCGAACGCCGGCGACAACTTCCACACCTCCAAGACGGGATGGTCAGTTGCTTCTCACAGCCCTTCACAATCGCTCACGGATCGAGCCTCTTCTGCAGTCTGAAGCTGCCGAATGCGGACTTGCCTGCCTGGCGATGGTGGCGGGTTATCACGGTCATCGCGTGACGCTGTCGGAGCTCAGGCGACGCCATGCGGTGTCCTCCAAGGGCACGACGCTGAAGAGCCTCGTCACCGTTGCCGACGATCTCGGTTTTACCAGCCGGCCCCTGAAGCTGGAAATGGAGGACATCGGCAAGCTGAAGATGCCCTGCATCCTGCACTGGGACATGTCGCACTATGTCGTGTTGAGCCGGGTAACGCCGAACCGGATTGAGGTGCATGACCCGGCCAGCGGCCAGCGGCGGTTTTCCCACGCCGAGGCATCCAGGCACTTTACCGGCGTGGCGCTGGAACTGACGCCGGCTGCCACCTTCCGCAAACGCAAGGTGGTCGAGCGGGTGCGTCTGGCCGACCTGTGGTCCCGGAGCGCCGGCTTCATTCCGAGCCTGTTGCAGATTCTGGCCCTCTCCGCCTTGCTGCAATTTTTCGCCCTGCTGTCGCCGCTCGTCAACCAGATGATCGTCGACGAAGCCATCTCCAAGGGCGATCTCAGCCTTCTGAACGTGATCGTCATTGGTGCCGGATTGCTGCTGCTGATCCAGAGCGCCACGACCTTGCTGCGCGGCTACGTGCAGATGCATTTCAGCACTCTTTTGACCTTCCAGATGCGCGGCAACCTGTTGCGCCATGCGCTGCGTCTGCCGGTGCCGTGGTTCGAAAAGCGGCGTCTCGGCGATATTCTATCGCGCTTCAACTCCCTGCAGCCGGTGCAGGACCTTCTGACGGGCGGCCTCGTCTCCGGCGCTCTGGACGGGCTCATGGCCGTCATCACCCTGGCGGTGATGCTGATCTATGCACCCTATCTGGCAAGCGTGGTGCTGGTATCGCTGGCGCTTGTCGTGTGCGTCCGGTTGGGCACCTTCCCCTGGCTGCGGAGCCTGACCAATGAGGGCATCCAGTATCAGGCCAAGGTGGACGGCGTTTTCCTTGAAACCATCCGGGGTGCGAGAGCCTTCAAGCTGTTCGGCCGGGAGTTGGAGCGCCACGG
Source organism: Martinezella rhizogenes (assembly GCF_000799715.1). GTDB lineage: Bacteria > Pseudomonadota > Alphaproteobacteria > Rhizobiales > Rhizobiaceae > Rhizobium > Rhizobium rhizogenes_C. The sequence continues at coordinate 773,392 of NZ_JUHG01000013.1, read as the reverse complement.
CGTCTGGCAGAACGCCTATGCCGACAGCATCAACAACAATGTGCGCCTCCAGAAAGTCAGCCTCAAGGGGACTGCGGGCCTGTCCTTCCTGACGGGGGCGGAGATGCTGCTGGTGTTCTATCTGGGCGCAGGCGCCATCATCCGGGGAGAGATGACGCTCGGCATGCTGCTGGCGTTCCTGTCTTATCGCAGCCAGTTCAGCACCGCCGCCCTGTCGCTGGTCGATCAGTATTTCAAGTTCCGCATGACAGGCCTGCATCTGGAGCGTCTGGCCGATGCCGTGCACCAGGATCCCGAGCCGGACCTTGACGCCGAGGCGCGCAAGGATCGTCCGCTCGCCGGTGCGCTCACCGTGCGCAACCTTTCCTTCCGCTATGCCGAGCGCGAAGCCTGGGTGTTGAAGGATGTGTCCTTGAGTATCGAGCCGGGACAGTCCGTGGCGTTTGTCGGGCCTTCGGGCGGGGGTAAATCCACGCTCCTGAAGCTGCTGATGGGTCTTTATCCGCCAAACGAGGGCGAAGTGCTTGTCGACGGTCTGCCATTCAACGCTCTGGGGATGCGGGCCTACCGCGCGCGTATCGGCGTGGTCATGCAGGACGACCAGCTTTTTGCGGGCACGATCGCCGACAATATCGCCTTCTTCGATCCCGATATGGATCTGGCGCGTGTCGAAGCGGTTGCCGGGCTCGTCGGCCTTCACGACGAAATCCTGCGCATGCCGATGGGCTACATGACCCTGGTGGGCGATCTCGGATCGACCCTGTCGGGCGGCCAACAGCAGCGCGCGCTGCTGGCACGGGCGCTCTACCGCACCCCCTCCATATTGTTTCTCGACGAGGGGACGGCCAATCTCGACGTCCTTGCGGAGCGTCGCGTCATGCAGGCGCTGAGCAGGCTCGGCATTACCCAGGTGATGGTCGCCCATCGCCCCGGAGCCATCGAGGGCGCGGCGCGCGTCTTCGCCGTGGAGAACGGCCATGTGCGTGAGTTGATGCGCGATGTGCCGGCGCAGCCTTTGCAGGTGGTGCCATGAGCGAGGCATTGTTCCGCACCGAAGCCATAGAACACCGCCGCCGGCTTCGCGGCGAGGTGATGATCGCGCAACCGGTGAGCCACGGTGTCATGACGGCGATCCTCGGGGCCTTCGTGGTTATCGGTGCGACCTATCTCATGACCGGCACCTATGCACGCAAGGAAACGGTGCAGGGCTATGTTGCTCCGACCGGCGGTCTGGCGCAGCTCTATGCCACCAAGGGTGGTATCGTGACCAGGGTGCTCGTCCATGAGGGTGATGTGGTGACCCAGGGTCAGCCGATGGTGGAGCTGTCGCTGGAAATGACTGGTGCCGACGGCCAGGTCGGCGAGAAGCTGCGCTTAGAGACTCAAGCCCGCATCCAGGCGATCGACACACAGATGACCGCCGCGAAAGCCCGCTTCGACGAGGAGGGACGGCGCCTTTCGGCTCGCGTCGAAGGACTTGGCGGAGAACTGGCGAGCCAGGAACAGCGGCTGGAGTCGGAGCGCCGCCTGCAAGCCCTGCAAACGGACGATGCCGGTCGCTATGCACAGCTTCAGGTCAAGGGCAGCGGCACGCGCTTCGAGCTGTCGCGCCGCCAGCAGCAGATCCTCGCGCAGGAAAGCGTCATCCACGAGCTGGAGCGGCAGAAAGAGCAGCGGCAAGGCGACCTCAACGATGCCCGTTCGCAACTGGCAAGCCTGCCGTCGGAGCGGGATGACAAGCTGGCGCAATTGCAAGGCCTTCGCAGCGAGTTGGAGCAATCCCTGGCGCAATTACAGGTCAACCGCGCCTACGTCATGGTCGCGCCGGTGGCCGGCCGGGTCGCGGCATTGCAGGCGCAGCCGGGGCAGACGGCGGTGGCGCAGTCGCCCTTGGCGGCGTTGGTGCCGGCCGGCAGCAGCCTTGAGGCCAACCTGCTGGTGCCGCCGCGCGCGGCCGGCCTGATCCAGCCGGGCCAAGAGGTGCGGCTCCGGGTCGACGCCTTCCCGTACCAGCGCTTCGGCGTGGTGTCGGGCCATGTCGTGCAGGTGTCCCGCGCCACCTATCGCGAGGGCGAGCTTCTGGCTCCCATCGCATTCAAAGATCCCGTCTACCGCGTGACCGTCAGCCTGGAGCGCACCAGCATCGTCGCCTACGGCGAAGAGCGCCCGCTGACCCCCGGTATGACCCTCATCGGCGATGTCATTACGGATCGCCGGCACTTCACCGACTGGGTACTGGACCCCTTAAAGGCCATAGGCAGCCGGTGACAACAAGAAGAGGGAGGACCATCCCGGTCAATCCCTCAAACCTAACCCAATAGGAGACTAACATGAGCAACATCACTGAAATCAATGCCGACATGCTCGATCTCGTCAGCGGCGGCGCTTCCACGGTCGCTTCGACGGTCACCATTGGCGCCGATGGTGCCGTCAGCGGCAGCTATACCTTCGGCAGCCGCTCGGGCACCTTCTCGGCAACGCTGCCGGCAGAAGTCGTGCAGAAGGCTGGGACGTTCTCGTTCAGCAACGCCTCCGGCTCGTTCAGCTTTGACAGCTCGTTCGCCGGCTAATCCGATCTAGTCGGACGTGAATTCCGGCAGCCGGTTTCCGGCTGCCGGTCTTTCCAGATTGCGAGGCTGCCGCAATGTTCTCCGCACCCAGTCAATACAGACCGCACAACAGGCAGCAGACGAAGGTCTTACTCTGTCTGGACCATCCCGCCGCAACAGCGGGCATCGAGACCATCCTGACATGGCTTGGCCTGAACGTGACCGGGGCATCCAGCTTTACGGATCTACGCGCCAAGTCTGCCTGGGGCGACGTCACATTCATTGTCTCACAGAGCAATATGATTTGCCGTATCAGGCATAATACGACGCTTCCGATCATTGATGTGGAGGATTTCCTGTTCCATCAAATGACCGGCAAGGATTCCGGCAGCATGTCGCACCGTTTCGATGCCGTGGCATTCATCGATCGCGTCTTATCACTGACCGAATTGATCAGCACGCGGCGAGCCTTTTCGCAGGGCAAAATTAGAGGATCGGCGAGCGACAGATTTTCCGCTTGATACCGCGATCCTCGAACAGATTACGATCGCCCCAAAAAGGGCGACCGCCTGTGGTTCGCTTGTGGAAATCAGCGCGCGTTATATTTCGCGTCGACGTCGTCTATGGCCTTCACATTGCCGGCCGAACGGCCTTCGGTATCGAAGGTCTGCGCAAGGAAAGCGTCGGCAATCGCTTTGGCAAGTTCGGTGCCGATAACGCGGGCGCCCATCGTGATGATCTGCGCATTGTTCGACAGCGCGGCGCGTTCAGCCGAATAGGTGTCGTGGGTCAGCGCCGCGCGAATGCCCGGCACCTTGTTGGCCGAGATGCTGACGCCGATGCCGGTGCCGCAGACGAGGATGGCTTTGTCATAGGTTCCGTCGATGACGCCCGAAGCGACGCGATCGGCAAGGTTTGCATAGAACGCGTCCGCGCCCGCGTCCGTGCGCGAAACTTCGCTCACGTCGTAACGGTCCTTCAGGTGATCGGCGAGGACCTTTGCCAGGCCTTCGCCTGCGCTGTCTCCTGCGATGGCAAGTTTCATTTTGTGTCTCCTCTAAGTTTGGCGGCGCATTTGGCGAGGATGTCGAGGTAACCTTCGACGTTCCAGGCCGAACGGCCGATGAAAAGCCCGTCAATATGCGGGCATGAGATCAGTTCTTCGCAATTGTCCGGATTGACCGATCCGCCGTAGAGGCAGGGGATCCGGCGGCCGAGCACGCGTTCGGCGACCGCGATGATTTCGGCCTGGCGCGCGTCGGCATAGGAAGGTTCGGCGGGAATTCCCTTTTCGCCGATGGCCCAGACGGGTTCGTAGGCAAGCAGGATCTGCGCCTGTTTCTGCGATGCCGAGAGCTTGGAAAGAGCGCCGATAACCTGCTCGCTCAGGATTTCCGTGGCGCGGCCACTTTCCCGGTCGCTCAGCGTCTCGCCGATGCAGATGAGCGGGATCAGGCCGTGGCGGACGGCCGCCTCGGTCTTCAGGCCGACAGTCTCATTGGTCTCGCCAAAATGTTCGCGGCGCTCGGAGTGGCCAAGCTCGACGATATCAAGATTGCAATCCTTGAGCATCGGGGGAGAGATTTCCCCCGTCCAGGCACCCTGGTCGGCCCAGTGCATGTTTTGCGCGCCGACCTTGACGGATGTCTCCGACAGGATCGCTTTCACTTCGCGAACCGCGGTGAAAGGCGGGATAATGAAGCGCTGGATCGCGGAGTCGCGCAGGGCATCCGCGTCTCGCAATGCCTCGGCAAAGCCTTGGGCTTCCGCCAGCGTCTTGTTCATTTTCCAGCTGGTGCCAATCCAGTAGCGCGGTGATGCTGTCATTTCAAATCCTAGGTCGAGGCAATGGTGAGAGTGATGCCGTCACGGCTCAATTGGTCGAGAATGGCGGCGTCGGGAGCGTGATCGGTGATGACCGCGTCGAAATCCGAGAGATCGGCCATCACATGCAGGGCGGTGTGGCCGATGCGCTGGTGGCTGACCAGCAGGCAGGTCTTGGCGGCTGACGCGATCATTGCCCGTTTCGTCCGCACGATGTTGTCGTCCATATGGTAGACGAGCCTGCCGGAAACGGCCGGCGTCGAGACGAAGGCGATATCGGCGCGCAGGCGGGCAAGCGCTTCTTCCGTCACCACGCCCAGAAAGGCATTGAACTTGGCGGAATAGATGCCGCCGAGCGCGATGAGGGTGATCCCGTTTTCGCTTTTCAACCGGTCGATGATTGCGGCATTGTTGGTGATCAGCGTCAGGGGCTGCTTCTGGAGTAACATTTCCCCAAGAACGGCGGCCATCGAGCCGTCATTGACCATAACCGTCATGCCGGGCTCGACAAGCTCGAGGGCGGCACGCGCCATGGCGAGCTTCTCCTCATGCCCCTGGCGTTCGCGGAAGCGAAAGTCGCTTTCGAACTGCGTGCCCGCGTCGATCGTCGCCCCGCCGCGAACCTTGCGCAGGACGCCGGCTTGCTCGAGATCGTCCAGATCGCGGTGAATGGTCATCTTCGACACGACAAAACGATCGGCCAGATCGTCGAGGTCGACGGTCTTGTGCTCGACGAGCAGGTTGATGATCGATTGTTGACGCTCTTCCCGTTTCACCTTGCGCTCCGGTCTTGGACAGGATTGAACGCGTTAAAGATAACATTTAAATCACATAATTCAACATAAAGATTGTTATGTTGAGATGAAATTATGTTTCTTGATTGCGCTGAATTCAGCTCTTCAGCAATGCTTGCGCTGTTCGCTCGTCGGTGATGAGGCCATAAAGACAGTGGCTGTTGAGGACGGCGCGGATGGCATCCACCTTCGGCAGGCCGCCGGACAGGGCGACAAGCTTTTCCTTCTTCGATCGCGGCAAAGAGGCGGAGAGGGTTCTGGCCGACAGCATCGTTTCCAGGATGCGCCCGTCGGTATCGAAGAAATGTCCGAGGATTTCGCCGGCCCCGCCCATTGCGGCGATCTCCTTGATCTCGCGCGGCTCCACCATGCCCGAGAGAACGAGCTGCGCGTCGATATCGACGGTGCCGAGACCGACCAGCTTCAGCTCGGCATTGTTGGCAAGATCGAAGACCTCTTTCACGCCGCGTTGCGCCAGCAGCACATCTCGGTCTTCTCTTGTGTTGGCGAAGAACGGCACCGGCATCACATAGGCCTGCGTTCCCGTCTTTTCGGCGATGCGGTGCATGACGTCATAAGGGTTGGCCGCATAGTTCCGTGTCAGTCCGCCCAGCAGCGAGACGAAGCGTACGCCCTTGGCATTGACGCGTGACATGTGGTGAACGGCGGAAGATAGCGTTCGACCATGCCCGAGGCCGATGACCTTGTGCTTGCCGCTCTCGACCTCTCGCCGCAGGAAGCTGGCGCCGGCCTGTCCCAGAGCGCGAAACTCAAAACCTTCCTCGCCGAGATCGGGCGCGACCTCGCAATATTGCAGGCCGAAGCGTGCCGCGAGCTTCGTTTCGAGCTCGACGCATTCGACGATATCACCATCGATGGTGACCTTGACGACGCCATCGGCGACCGCTCTTGCGATCAGACGGTGGGCCTTGACCGAGGGCACGCCCAGGCGCTTGGCGACTTCGGACTGCGTAAAGCCGCCGGCATAATGTAGCCAGGCTGCGCGCACCGCAAGCGACTCATCCGCATCCGTCATCAATCGTCCCCTGTTCCATTCGATCATGCGTTTACTTCAAGACAGCTTGATCGACGCTTGCGGCTAGATGTGCAAGTCGTCAATGCCGGTATCGATGTACGGTGCCCAGAAGGCGATGCTTTCGGCAATCTGCGAGATGACCTGGCGGTCGTTGGGTTCGCGCTCCTTGAATGACAGCTCGAGGCAGATTTCATTGTTCTGCGCGCCGCCCGTGGCAAAGGCCTTGAGCAACGGAGCAGGCTGGATGCGACCCTTGGCGTTGAACTCCGCCGTAAACGGCCGGTGGCCACCCTTGTCCATGAGGCTCTGCTTGATGTGAATGATCGGGGAGATCTTCGGAACTGCGCGTGCCCAGGCATAGGGATCGAAGTCATCGGGATTGGCGGAGGTGACGTCGCCATGATCGATATCCGCCATCATCCACATCGGCACGGCGAGATTGGCGGTCGTCAGGCGGGATTGCAGCTTGAGGCATGCGTCGATGGTCTCACCGAATTCGCGCCCTATGCTCATCGGCTCCCAGAAAACATAGGAAAGACCCGCCGACTTGGCATGCTCGGCGACATCAGCCCAGCAATCGATGGCGATCTTGATCAGCTCTTCGCGCCGGGCCGGATCGTCATAGTCCTTGTAGGTGAAGATCGCGAATTGCGTGCCGACCGAGTGCCCGCCGAGATCGGCGGTGATGTCGGCAAAGGTCTTGAACCAGTCGACATAATAGCGCCGGACATCGGCATCGGGATGGCCGAAATGGTTCAGGCGCCCGTAAGGTCCGGTCATGCCGGATGTCACGCGAACGCCGGTCCGCCGGAGGGCTGCCTGCATCGTCCGGGTGAGGCGGCGGATGACGGGCGCCTGCCAGCTCGGATTGATGAATTCGTGCGTAAGCTGGAGATCACGGATCTTGAGGTCCCGCGCCACCGCTTCGATCAGGTCGTCAGGGTCGGCGAAGCGGTTCACCAGCGGATTGGTGTTGAGGGACAGCGTCAACGGCATAGAGGTCTGCTCCTTGAAGGGCGGATGGTTCAGGCGGCGATCGCCAATTCGCTCTCGAACCAGGCCGAGAAATTCGCTTTTTCCTGCTCATTCATACGCAGGCCTTCCTTGGTGCGCCGCTTGAGAACGTCCTCCGCCGACTGCGCCCATTCGGAGGCCGCCAGATAGCGGGCCTCGGCCTCATAGAGATTGCCGCCGAAATGACGCCCGAGATCGGCAAGCGATGTGGCATTGCCAACGACCAGTTTGGTGCGCGCGCCGTAAAGGTGCCCGTAATGGTTCACGAGCTGGCGCGGCATCCATGGATAGGCGCTGCGCAGGCTGTCGGAAAAAGCGATGTAGTCGGCATTCGGAATATCGCCGCCCGGCAGAACTGCTGCGCGCGTCCAGTCGCCGCCCATCTTCGGAAAGAACTTGGCGAGCTTCTGCACGGCGTGTTCGGAGAGCTTGCGAAAGGTGGTGATCTTGCCGCCGAAGACGTTGAGGAGGGGCGCGCCGGCGGTCTCGTCGAGATCGAAGACATAGTCGCGGGTGACCGCCGAGGGATTACCCTGACCGTCGTCGAACAGCGGGCGAACGCCCGAGAAACTCTCGATCACGTCGGAGCGGCGCAGCTTCTCCTTGAAGTAGCGGTTCACGGCGGAAATCAGATAGTCGATCTCCTGCTCGTCGGCCTTCACTTCTTCCGGCTTGCCGTCATAGGGAATGTCGGTCGTGCCGATCAGGGCCATGTCGCCCTCATAGGGATTGATGAAGATGACGCGCTTGTCGTGGTTCTGGACCAGATAGGCCTGTTGCCCGCTCCAGAATTTTGGAACGATGATGTGGCTGCCTTTGACGAGCCTGACGTTGCGGCGGCTGTTGGAGCCGGCAACGCGGCCGATGATGTCGTTGACCCAGGGGCCGGCGGCATTCACCAGCACCCGCGCCCGCACGGTGCGCAGCTCGCCGGACCGCTGATCGCGCATCTGGACGACCCAACAGCCCTCTTCACGTCGCGCGCTGACGCAGGCCGTGCGCGTCAGGATCCGTGCGCCCTTGCTGGCGGCGTCAAGCGCGTTCAGCAGTACAAGCCGGGCATCGTCGACCCAGCAGTCCGAATATTCGAAGCCCTTGGTGTATTGGTCGAGGATAGGCGCGCCTTCCGGATCGCGGCGAAGGTCGAGCGTGCGCGTGCCGGGCAGCCGCTTGCGGCCGCCGAGATGATCATAGAGGAAGAGGCCCAAGCGGACGAGCCAGGCCGGGCGGTCCGTCGGGCTATGCGGCAGCACGAAGCGCATCGGCCAGATGATGTGGCTTGCGGAATTCAGCAGCACTTCGCGTTCGATCAGCGCTTCGCGGACCAGACGGAATTCGTAATATTCGAGATAGCGCAGGCCGCCATGCACTAGTTTTCCGGAGCGTGACGACGTTCCCTCGGCCAGATCGCCCTTTTCGCACAGCATGACGGAAAGGCCCCGACCCGCGGCATCGCGCGCGATCCCGGCGCCATTGATGCCGCCGCCGATCACGAAGAGATCCAAGATTTCGGATTCAGTCATTTCATGCTCCTTGGGATGCTTCCTGCATCGTCACATCATCTTGTTTTAACGGGTGCGCTCGTCGCTCAAGGTGCTGCGAGCGTGTCCCAGGCAGGCGCGATCGCCTGCCGAATTTGTTGGTAGGCTGCGAACAATCGGTCGTAGCGGCGTGCCTGTTCGGCATCCGGCGCCTCGGCGTCGCCGAGCAGGGGCGTCACCCATTCGGCGATGCAGTCGTCCATGTTCGGATAGGCACCGATGGCGACCGCCGCCATCATCGCGACGCCGGCCGCGCCTGCTTCCTCGCGGCGCGACACACGAACCGGCGCATTCACGGCGGCCGACAGGGATCCGCGCAGCGCACGCGAGCGTGCCGCACCTCCGGTGATCCGCAATTCGGCGGGCATGCTGCCCATGGCGCCGTAACAGTCGCGGGTCGCCATGCCGAGCCCCTCGACGACGGCCCGCAGCATGTCGGCAAAGCCGTGTCGTGTTGAAAGGCCGGTAAAGCCGGCGCGCGCATGGGCGTTGACGAAGGGGCCGCGTTCTCCCGCCTCGGAGATATAGGGGTGATAGAGCAGCGCGCCCGGCTTGCTCTCGGCAAACCACGCGTCGATCCGCGAGATGAGATCCGCAGGTGCGACGGGCTTGCCCGCTTCCGACATCAGTTCGGCGGCGACCTGCAGGATCCAGTCGATATTGATCGTCGCGCCCATATTGGTCTGGACCTGCGTGACGATGCCGGGAATGGGCAGGGCGATCACATAGCCTGTTCCCTCGGCATTGAGCTGGACGTTGGATACCGGCTTTGCGCGCATATGCACGCCCGTTGATCCGATGGTCGAGCAGGCCGCGTTCTCGCCGCCGCTGCGCACGCCGGCGCCAAGCGCGGTCATCACCATGTCGACATAGCCGAGGCAGACAGGCGTGCCGGCCAGCAATCCGGTCGCCTTCGCCGCATCGGGCGATAGCGGGTGGGTGATCTCCGTTCCCTCGATGATCTCGGGCAGCAGGGATCGTCGATGGTTGAGCCCCAGCGCGTCGATTACGACGGGATCATACTGGCGGGTGCGGAAATTGCCGAAGGTGAAGCTCGCTTCCGACGGGTCGGTGGCGCGAATGCCGGTCAGGTTCAGATAGAGCCAGTCCTTGCAATGCAGCGCCGTCTCGGCCCGATCGAGGGCCTCCGGCGTGAAGAGATCCATATGGGCGAGCTGCGCGCCCTGCTGGCAGGTGTTGAGGCCGGTGCCCGTCGCCTCGAAGCGTGCGCGGCTTTCCGGATGGCCGCCGAGACGGGTCACGGTCGAAGCGGCGCGAGCGTCGAGCCAAAGCCAGGCATCGCCAACCGGTGTATTGCCGGAGCCGACAAGCCAGGTCCCATCCCCTTGACCCGTCACGGCGATGGCGGCGGTGCGACCGGCAAGATCCTGCACCTTGTCGCTCAAGCCTCGCAAGGCGCTGACGCAATCGGCCCAGGTCCGGCTGAGGGATTGCGTGGCGGAGCCGTCCTCGCCCATCGTATAGTGATTGCGCGCCGATGCCGAGGCGATCTGGCGGCCGGACAGCTCGAAGGCCACGGCCTTCAACACCGAGGTTCCCGCGTCGATACCGATGATGATCTTGTCATTCTTAGGCATTGCGGACCTGTCCTGCCGCGATGGGGCGAGCCCTCGTGTGCGATGCATCCGTCAAAAACATTCCACTCCTCCCCTCCCTGGCCGACCTCGGGCCGGCATTCGGTCGGACATTCACCATGGTGCGATTGTCAGACCCCATGCCTCGGGCCCCCATCATCCACGCCATTCTACCCCATCGCTCACGCTCTCAGAGCACTCTTCATTCCGGGCAGACGAACTGTTCCGATTCATGCGCTCAGATCATCTTTAAATTATAACATAGAGATATCACAGATGTGTAATATTTTTCTAGTAATGTAATTTTTTTCATATAAAATAGGCGCTGTCAACCTCGGGGAGGCAGGTGGGTCGTTGCCGACGCAGGGCGTGCGGCCGCGATCACAAGAATATCGCGATGAAGATGTAGTTGAGTGCTCGGTCCGCAACCGATTTTTTAAAATAATTGATATTCAATAGCTTAACAGCGATTGATTTTACGCGATTTTCGATCCGCAAGACTGTTCTTCCCGAGGTTGGCGCCTTCAATCGCGGCCAGCTGGAATTTTGCAAAGTGCTTCTCTGCGGAGCCGACAGCCGCAAAATGAAATTCCGGAGCGATAGAGGGCTGTTGACAGGGGTGATAAATTATAACATAGATTACGAAGTTAATAACGCGCTTATATCATGATCCGTATGGATTGGATGGTAGACGGCGACGGCGGGTTGCTGGAGGAAACAAGCGCCCGCACTGAGGAGGCTCCTATGAACACTCTCTTCCCAGGCCATGGTTTGGTCTTGCGCCGACAGCGCTTCAGGCAGCCTTTATGCGCTTCCATGCGCGGGGCTTGGTCGGGTCTCCGATAGATCGGGATCGCTCTGCGTCGTCCTCCTCATCTCCAGCAAACAGGCAATCCGGCCAGCATCGCCGAAGGTCTTTCGAATATGAATACACAGACTGAATACGCACCTTTCAAGTCAGACGGCACCAAGCTCACGGTGCTGGCAGGCGTTGCGGTGGCTGTGATTGTCATCGGCGCGATTGCCGCCGATACGACGGTGGTGAAGATCGGATCCGCGCACGATGTGCGCGAGCAAGCCTTCTCGCCCGAAACCTACGGCACCCAGGAATTCCCGAAGATCCAGGCGGATGTCGAGAAGCGCGCGGTCGATGCCGCAACGCTGTCAAGCGCGATCGTGGCCGACAAGAAGGCGGCGGGAGACAAATACGGCGTGGCGACGAGCACTGGCGCGGTCATGCCGGTCTCTCTCACCGGCACCTTCGGAACCCGCAAGGCCAACTACAACGAGTTCAAGATCGATGGATTGCCGGCCGACGTCACCGTTCGCGTCCAGACCGGCCCGGCGATCAACGGCACCGACCTGCGCGACGCCACCGGCGCCATCCAGTTCGGCCAGTTCACCAATCAGATCCAGTATCAGGATGCCGGCTCGGCGATCAACAACGAGATGAAGAAGGCGGTCCTTTCCGGCTTCGACGCCGAGACGCTGACGGGCAAGAGCGCGACCGTCGTCGGTGTCTTCAAGCTCATCAACCCGAAGAACTGGCTCGTCACCCCCGTCAAGGTCGATGTCAAATGATTGAGGCGGCGCAGAAGCAGGGCGCAAACGGCGAGGTCGTTCTTGCCGCCCGTAACATCAGCAAGTCCTACGGCAATGTTCATGCCCTGAAGGGCGTGAATTTCGACATCCATCGCGGCCAGGTCACCACTTTGTTCGGCGAGAACGGGGCGGGCAAGTCGACGCTGATGAAGATCCTGTCCGGCGTCGTCCAGCCGACTGGTGGCGAGATCGTTCTCGATGGCAGCCCGATTGCCTTTTATTCGTCCACGCATGCGCGGGCTTGCGGGATTTCCATCATCCATCAGGAATTGAGCCTCGCGCCCAATCTCAGCGTCCGCGACAACATCTTCATGGGTCGCGAGATCATCAAGGGTGGCGTCGTCGACTTCGCCGAGGAGGAGCGGCAGACGCGCGCCCTCATGGAGGAGTTGGAAGAGCACATCGACCCGCTGACCCTGGTGGAGGATCTGCGCCTCGGCCAGCAGCAGATCGTCGAGATCGCCCGCGCCCTTTCGGTCAATTCGCGCATCCTGATCATGGACGAGCCGACCTCGGCGCTGAGCGCCACGGAGGTGGAAGTGCTTTTCAAGGTCATCCGCGACCTGACGGGCCGCGGCGTGTCGATCGTCTATATTTCCCACCATCTCGAAGAAGCGTTGCAGATCACCAATCATGCCGTCGTGCTGCGCGATGGCGCCATGACCGCCTATGCCGAGCGCAAGGACATCGATCTCGAATGGATCGTGCGCAACATGGTCGGCGATAATTTCGATCTGGGAAGCCCGCCCACAGGCCACACTATCGGCGATGTCGCGCTGACCATCGACAATCTGACCGTTCCCGGCCCCTCGGGTGCCGCCTATAACGCGGTCGACCATATGTCGCTGCAGGTCCGCGCCGGCGAAATCGTCTGCATCTATGGCCTGATGGGCGCCGGGCGCACCGAACTGCTCGAATGTGTCGCCGGACGCCTACGGTCAAGCGGCGGCCGGGTTCTGCTGGGCGGTCGCGATGTTGCGCGTCTCAGCATCGCCGGCCGTATCACCAATGGCCTCGTTCTTGTGCCCGAGGATCGTCAGCGCGATGGCCTCGTCCAGACCATGACGGTCGGCTCCAATCTGTCGCTCGCCAGCATCGGCGCCTTCACCAAGGGGCTCTTCACCTCCGGCGGTCGCGAACGGGAACTGGTGGGTGAATCGATCCGCAAGGTCCACATCAAGACCGATGGCGGCGAGGCGGTGATCGGTTCACTTTCCGGCGGCAACCAGCAAAAGGTGGTCATCGGCAAGATGCTTGCCACCAACCCCAAGGTCATCCTGCTCGACGAACCGAGCCGCGGCATCGACATCGGCGCCAAGGCGGAAGTGTTCAAGCTGCTCGCCGAGCGCGCCAAGCAGGGCCTGGCGGTGATCTATTCGACGTCGGAAGTCGCCGAATGCCTCAGCATCGCCCATCGCATCATCGTCATGCACCGCGGCAAGATATCCGCCGAATTCGGTCCCGACGTCACCAAAGAAAAGATCATGGCCGCCTCTGGCGAAGCAGTGGTCGCGCACTAGCCGCATTCATGGAGCACTGATTATGTCAGTCACGAATATCACTGAGAAGAAATCAATTTCGAACGGCCAGCGGCGGAACTTCAGTCTCGTGCGGTTGATTCTGGAAGGCCGCGCATTTTTCGCGCTGATCGTCATCATCGCGGTCTTCTCCTTCCTGTCGCCCTATTATTTCTCGCTCAGCAACTTCCTGACCATGGCCTCGCATGTCGCGATCTTCGGCATCCTGGCGATCGGCATGCTGCTGGTGATCCTGAACGGCGGCATCGACCTCTCGGTCGGCTCGACACTCGGTCTTGCGGGCTGCATCGCCGGCTTTCTGATGCAGGGCGTTACGCTGTCGAGCTTCGGTGTCATCCTCTATCCACCGGTTTGGGCTGTCGTTGTCATCACCTGCGCAATCGGCGCCATCGTCGGCGCGGTCAACGGCGTGCTCATCGCTTACCTGAAGGTTCCGGCCTTCGTTGCCTCGCTCGGCGTGCTCTATGTCGCGCGCGGTATCGCGCTTTTGATGACCAACGGCCTCACCTACAACAATCTCGGTGGCCGTCCGGAACTCGGCAACATGGGTTTCGACTGGCTGGGCTTCAACCGCCTGGCCGGCATCCCGATCGGCGTCATCGTGCTGGCGGCGCTGGCAATCATCTGCGGGTTGGTGTTGAGCAAGACCGCGTTCGGCCGCTGGCTCTATGCGTCCGGCGGCAACGAGCGCGCGGCGGATCTTTCGGGCGTTCCGGTCAAGCGGGTCAAGATCCTCGTCTACGTGTTTTCGGGCGTCTGCGCTGCGATTGCGGGCCTGGTCCTGTCTTCGCAGCTCACCTCGGCCGGCCCGACCGCCGGCACCACCTATGAATTGACGGCGATCGCTGCGGTCGTCATCGGCGGCGCAGCGCTGACAGGCGGGCGCGGCACGGTGCGCGGCACTATGCTTGGCGCCTTCGTCATCGGCTTCCTTTCGGACGGTCTCGTGATCATCGGCGTGTCGTCCTATTGGCAGACCGTCTTTACCGGCGCCGTGATCGTTCTGGCGGTCCTCATGAACAGCATTCAATACGGACGTCGGGTTAAGGCGAGCTGACGGCCGAACTGAACTTCTCCACGACGGCGGATCTGGTTCGAACAGCCAGCCGATTGCGGAAAGCACCACCGGTTCGCCGGTAACATCAGAGCTCATCAAAAGGGAGAGAGACTATGTTTAAGAAAGGTATGCGCATTCTTCTGGCGGCTATCGCGATAGCCCCGATTTTTGCAGGATCCGCATGGGCAGCCGGCCAGATGACGATCATCGTCAACGATCCGTCCAACCCTTATTGGCTGACGGAAGGCAATGTCGCCAAGGCGACGGCCGAAAAGCTCGGCTATACCGCCTCGGTCAGCGCTCATAAAGGCGACACCAACACCGAGAGCAACCTGATCGACACCGCGATTACCAACAAGTCGGTTGCGATCATTCTCGATCCGGCCAATGCCGACGGCTCGGTCGGTGCAGTGAAAAAGGCCGTGGCTGCCGGAATCCCGGTTTTCTTGGTCAATGCTGAAATCAACCAGGAAGGTCTCGCCAAGGCGCAGCTCGTCTCCAACAATGCCCAGGGTGCTGCGATCGGTGCCCAGCAATGGGTCGAAGCCGTTGGCGACAAGGGCAAGTATGCCGAGTTGTTCGGCGCCCCCTCTGATAATAACGCGGCAACCCGTTCCAACGGTTATGAAACGGTGCTGACGCAGTATCCGGATCTGCAGAAGGTCGCAAAGGAAGTTGCCAACTGGGACCGTACCCAGGGCCACAACAAGATGCAGTCCATGCTGCAGGCTCATCCGGATATCAACGGCGTGATCTCGGGCAATGACGAAATGGCGCTCGGCGCAATTGCAGCCCTGAAGGAAGCCGGCAAGCTCGCCAACATCAAGGTCGGTGGCTTTGACGGTTCTCCGGACGCGGTCGCCGCCATCAAGGCCGGTGAACTTCAGTACACCGTTCTGCAGCCGGTTGCCATTTTCTCGGAAGAGGCAGTCAAGCAGGCCGATAGCTTCATCAAGACCGGCAAGACCGGTGCCTCGAGTGAAAAGCAGCTCTTCGATTGCCTGCTGATCACCAAGGACAATGTCGACAAGTACACGGGCCCGTTCGTTCTGGCCCAGTAATGACAAAGGGGGACGCCGAAAGCGGCGTCCCCCATCATTTGCCGTTTCATGGATGTGGCAAAGGATTGTTCCATCTCCACTTTTTGCCTTCGCTCGGCATTCGCAGTACGAAGCTGATACCCCCAGAGTCAGCATCAGAGGCCACAGTGACACAGAAGACGAATATCGGAGCATTCCTGTCCGACGAACTGCCAAGCGACAGCCGGCATAGCCGTCAGCTCGCTCGCCGGCAGATGATCGCCGAAGCCGTGATGGCGGAGGGCTCCATGCGTATCGAGGATCTTACCGATCGCTTCGGCATCAGCCTGATGACGGCGCACCGCGACGTCGACGAGCTGGTGAGCCGAGGGCTGTTCAGAAAGACGCGCGGCATCGTCACTGCTGCTGCCACCAGTCTGATCGAGTCGAGCGACGTCTACCGGGCGAACCGCCAGTCGGCGGAAAAGAAGATGATTGCCGCGGCCGCGATGCAGTTCGTCGAGCCAGGCCAGGCGATCTTCCTCGACGATTCCACCACGGTGCTGCAGATGGCGGCGCACCTGCCGGCCAAGGTTCCGCTGACCGCGATCACCAATTCGCTGACGCTGATGAACGCGCTGAAGGACATGCATGACGTCACGCTTCTGGCTCTCGGCGGGCAATATTACAATTGGTGCAATGCCTTCATGGGGCGCATGACGATCAATGAGATCAACCGGCTGCGGGCGGATGTCGCCTTCATCTCCATGTCAGCCATCACCGATGACATCGTCTTCCATCAGTCCCCGGAAATCGTCGATATCAAGCGGGCGATGTTCGATAGCGCCGCCAAACGCATTCTGCTCACCGATCACACGAAATTCGAGCGGCGCGCTTTGCACAGCTTCGCGGCCTTGAGCGAGTTCGATGTGGTCATTGTCGATGAGAAGACGCCGGCCGATCATCTCGATCGGATGCGCAACAAGAATATCAATGTCGTCGTCGCCAGGAACGACGCGGATCGGTCATGAGGGCCACGCCTGAGCGGCCCTTCCATCAGTCGGAGTAATCAGAATGCCGAGTCTGCTCGGAATCGATAGCGGTCTCACCGTCACCAAGGCCGTCATTTTCGATGTCGACGGCACGCCGCTTGCCGTGGCGCGGCGGAGGGTGACGCAATTCATGCCCAAGGCTCGCCATATCGAGCGGGACATGGACGAACTCTGGACCGCGACCGCCGATGCGATCGCGGAGGCGATCAGCCTCAGCGGGCGTCCGGCGAGCGACATCCAGGCGATCGCGGCAACGGCCCATGGCGATGGTATCTATCTGCTCGACCGGTCGAGCAAGCCGCTCGGCCGCGCCATCCTGTCGCTCGACAGCCGGGCAGGCGCTATTGTCGACCGCTGGCTGGAAAGCCCAATCGCCGATGAGGCCCTCGATCTCACCGGCCAGCTTCCGCATGTGTCCGCGCCCTCGGCGCTTCTCGCCTGGATCAAGGAGAAGGAGCCCGCCCGTTTCGAACGCATTGGCCATATCCTGAGCTGCAAGGACTGGCTGCGCTTCTGCCTGACCGGCGTGATCGGCACCGACCGGACGGAGGCGAGTACGTCCTTCACCAATGTCAAAGACCAGGGCTATTCTGAGGATGCACTGAAGCTCTTCGGGCTTGATGAACTCAAGGCCGCTCTTCCGCTTGCCTCGCGCTCAGACGAAGTCGTCGGCCGTGTCACCAGTGCTGTTGCAAGCCGCACCGGCCTTGCCGAGGGAACGCCGGTGGTTGCCGGGCTCCATGATGTCACGGCATCGGCCCTGGGTGCCGGCGGCTACGCGTCCGGCGTGGTCGCGGTGATCGCAGGAACCTATTCGATCAACGAAACGCTGTCTTCGGAGCCGCGTGTCGACAAGCGGTGGTTCTGCCGCAATGCGATCGCGCCCGGCCAGTGGAACAACATGTCGATCTCGCCGGCATCGACGGCGAATTACGACTGGTTTCTCGATAAACTCTGCGCTGGCGAGCGTGCGGGCATAGAGGCGGCGGGACAGTCCATTCATGCGCTGCTCGCGCCCGAGATCGAGGCGGCCTTCAACCGTCCCTCGACGGCGCTCTTCCATCCCTATCTCTTCGGCTCCCCCTATTGCGCCTCGGCGAGCGCCGGTTTCTTCGGCCTCGGCGGCTGGCACGATCGCGGCGATATGCTGCGTGCGGTGCTGGAAGGCATCGCCTTCAATCACAAGATCCATGTCGATGCGCTGGGCGACGGCTTTTCCTTCAGCGAGGCAAGGCTTGCCGGCGGGATTTCCCGCAACCCGGTCGTCGTCCAGATGTTTGCCAATGTGCTCGGGATGCCGGTGACGGTGACGGAAACGGACGAGGCGGCGGCCTGGGGTGCGGCGTTATGCGCCGGCGCGGGCATCGGTCTCTATGCCGATCCGCAGAGCGATCCCCGCGATGTCGGCGCCATTGCGAAGACCTATCATCCCGACGCAGGCCGCAGTGCCGATTATCGGCGCCGATACGACCTCTTCAGGGAAATTGCCGATGCGATGACGCCGCTTTGGCCCAAGATCGGCAGCCTCGTGCCGGCGGAATCTCAAGACTAGACATATAGCAGGACAACCATGCCATGACCGATACTGCCGCCAACCTGGAACAGCGCTTTTCGACATTGCAGGAGAAGGATATCGATGTCGTCATCCTCGGCGCGGGCATCAATGGCGCCGGGCTGTTTCGCGACCTCTCCGTCCAGGGCGTCAATTGTCTCATCGTCGACAAATCCGATTTCGGCTCGGGCACCAGCGCCGCGCCCTCGCGACTGATCCATGGCGGCTTGAAATATCTCGAGACTGGCGAGTTCGGGCTGGTCGCGCAGTCGACGCTGGAGCGCAATCTGCTTCTGAAGAACGCTCCGCACTGCGTCGAGGCGCTGCCGACATTCGTGCCGATTTTCTCCTGGACGCGCGGCATCTGGGCGGCGCTCCGGACGCTGACGGGTTCGACCACGGCGCCGCGAAGCCGTGGCGCCGTCCTCATCAAGATCGGGCTTGCTCTTTACGATTTCTTCGGCTCGCGCAGCCGCGTCATGCCGCGCCACAGGTTCATACTGAAGAAGTGCGCGCTCCAGGAAATGCCGCATGTTACGCCGAAAATTGTGGCCGGCGGCATCTATTACGACGCCAAGATCAGCCGGCCGGAGCGGCTCGTTTACGAGCTTATCAAGGATGGGCTGGAGGCCAATGCCAATGCGCTGGCCGCAAACTCCACGACGCTGATCTCGTCATCGGACGGGACGCTCACCTTCCGGCGTGCTGACGACAGCACTTTTTCCGTCACGCCCAAGCTCGTCGTCAACGCCGCCGGTCCCTGGATCGACCATGTCAACGAGGCGCTCGGCGCGCCGTCGCATTTGATCGGCGGCACGAAGGGCTCGCATATCCTGCTCGATCATCCCGAGCTCGTGCGCAGCCTGAACGGTCACATGATCTATTTCGAGGCCGATGACGGGCGCATCTGCCTGGTCTACGGCTATCTCGGCCTGGCACTGGTCGGCTCTACGGATATTCCGAGTGCCGATCCCGACAATGTCTACTGCGAAGAGCCGGAACTCGAATATTTCCTGGAAAGTCTGCGATCGCTGCTGCCGAGCCTTCGCTTCGGGCCGGAGCAGGTGGTCTATACTTATAGCGGCATCCGCCCGCTGCCGGCCTCCGACGCTTCTTCCCCAGGGCTAATCAGCCGCGACCATTCCGCGCCGGTGATGGAGCCGCAAGCCGGCCGCCCCTTTGCGATCATCTCGCTGGTCGGCGGCAAGTGGACCACTTTCCGAGGTTTTGCCGAGGAAGTCACCGACACCATTCTGGCGCGCTTCAAGCGTGTCAGGGACCAGTCGACGCAGCAATTGGCAATCGGCGGTGGACGCAATTTCCCTGTCGATCCCTCGGCAAGAGCGGAGTGGGTGCGTGCGGTCACCGGAAAGACCGGCGTGGACCCGAAGCGGGTCGACGAGCTGCTGGCGCGCTACGGCACCACGGCTTCGGCGATTCTGGGCTACCCGTCGACCTATAGCGACACGGAACGCCTTGCCGGCGCCTCCCATTATAGCCATCTGGAAATCGACTGGATCGCGCGGCAGGAAATGGTCGTGCATCTCTCGGATATCGTCTTCCGCCGCACGACACTCGCGATCGAAGGGACACTGACCATGGAAGGCCTACGGCAGATTGGTATGATCGCCGGCGTGGCCCTTGGATGGAACGCGCAAAAGCTGGCGACGGAGATCGACGATGTGGTCACGTCGCTGGCGAAATTCCACGGTCTGAAATTGTCCGACACGAGCGGACTCCAGCCGGCCGAAGCGCGGATCTAGGCGGATCCGGCTTCCGGCGAGGCCATTCTAGCCCTTTGTTTTTACGCAATTCCGGACGGAAAACCGCTGTGCACTTTTCCTGGAGTTGCTCTATGAGAAAACCGGGTCCAGTGAACCGGCCTTGTAGCGCTTCGCCATGTCCGCGACCGGGAGCGGCTTGATCCTGGAAGCATGGCCGGCCGTTCCGAACTGCTCGAAGCGTTCCTTGCAGAGCTTCGTCAAGGCGGCCATAGCCGGCTTCATATATTTGCGCGGATCGAATTCGCTCGGGTCTTCCTGCAGCACGCGGCGGATCTGGCCGGTCATCGCCATGCGGCCATCCGTGTCGATGTTGATCTTGCGCACGCCGTTCTTGATGCCGCGCTGGATTTCCTCGATCGGCACGCCCCAGGTCGGCTTCATCTGGCCGCCATACTTGTTGATGATCTCCTGAAGTTCCACAGGGACCGACGAGGAGCCGTGCATCACCAGATGGGTGTTCGGCAGCTTGCGGTGGATCGCCTCGATGACCTCCATCGCCAGCACCGATCCATCCGGCCTGCGGGTGAACTTGTAGGCGCCGTGTGAGGTGCCCATGGCGATCGCCAGCGCATCGACCTTGGTTTCGCGCACGAATTTGACCGCTTCGTCGGGGTCGGTGAGGAGTTGGTCATGCGAGAGCTTGCCTTCGGCCCCATGGCCATCTTCGGCTTCGCCCATGCCTGTCTCCAGCGAGCCGAGAACTCCGAGCTCGCCTTCGACGGAAATACCGCCGAGATGCGCCATCTCCGTGACCGTCTTCGTGACGCCGACATTGTAATCCCAGTCGGCCGGCGTTTTCGCATCCGCCTTGAGCGATCCGTCCATCATCACCGATGTGAAGCCGGCCTGGATGGCGGTCATACAGCTCGAAGCATCGTTGCCGTGGTCGAGATGCACGCAAACCGGAATGTGGGGATAGATCTCAACGACGGCATCCATCATGTGCTTCAGCATGATGTCATTGGCATAGGCTCTGGCGCCGCGCGACGCCTGGATGATGACAGGCGCATCGGCGGCATCTGCCGCTTCCATGATGGCCAGGGCCTGTTCCATGTTGTTGATGTTGAAAGCGGGCACGCCATAGCCATTTTCCGCAGCGTGATCGAGCAACTGTCTCAGCGTAATGCGTGCCATTCAACTCTCCTTTGATAACAGCAGACGTCGATGATCATCCGATCATCGACTGAAATATCGGCGCTTTCGATGGCATGAGAACGGTGATTTCGCAAACTGACGACACCTACAGGCGCTTGCCTCGAGGTCTTCAGGCCATTTCCCCACACACGAAATCTCACTCAGGCGCACATCAACATATCCAGCTAGATAACAATATAAAACAACAAAATCACATTATTTATGACATTTTGGTTCGATGCGCCTTTCGTGCCCCAGCTGGTACTCCATTCAAACTTTGTCTGCCCCCATCAGGCGAGGCGTTGTGTAATTATCCTCATTGCTTCGACTGGCCGGCCACGCCTTGCACTTACCTCCAGTCCGACGCGGAGAGGCAAGTCGAACGCCGTGGATGGTGGAGAGGTCATGGATCTGCAAAAGATCAAAACGCTGATCGAATTTGTCGGTCGGTCACGCATTTCCGAACTGGTGGTGAGTCAGGACGGCACGACCGTACGGATCTCGAACGGCACTTCCAGGCAGACGACCACTGCGGAAAATTCGACCGTTGCGCGGCAACAGCCCGTGCGCGCGCCCGTCGTCACGGATGCCGCTGTGCCTGAAGGAGCTAATGCCTCCCAAATGGTGGTTGCGCCTGTGTTCGGGTTGCTGCATCGCTCGCCAAGTCCCGGTGCGCCGCCCTTCGTCAAGGTGGGTGATGTCGTCGAAGTGGGCCAGAGCCTCTGCATCATCGAGGCGATGAAAGTTTTCAATACGGTATCGGCACACAAAACGGGGCCGATCCTGCGCATCCTGGCCGATGACGGCCAAGAAGTGGAAGCCGGGCAGCCGCTCATGGAGATCGGCTGATGTCGCCGCGCCAAAGGGAGCGTCGGTTCGACACCGTGCTGATCGCCAATCGCGGCGAGATCGCGTTGCGCATTCAGCGGGCATGCCGTGAGCTGGGTCTGCGTTCGGTGATAATCTGCTCCGAAGCGGATCGGGATGCGCCCTATGGCGCGACGGCCGACGAATTCGTCTGCATCGGGCCTTCGGCGCCGGGTCAAACCTATCTCAACCAGGCTGCCATCCTGCTTGCCGCGAGAACCACGGGTGCGCAGGCCATCCATCCGGGATACGGGTTCCTGTCGGAGAATGCGGGCTTTGCCCAAGCCGTTGAGGATGCCGGCCTTACTTTCATCGGGCCGCCTGCTTCGGCCATCCGGATGATGGGCGACAAGATTGCCGCCAAGCGGGCGATGATCGAGGCCGGCGTGCCCTGTGTGCCCGGCCCGGATACGGCGCTACCCGAAGATATCGCCGCGATCAGGGAGATCGCCCGCGACATCGGCTATCCGGTGATCGTGAAGGCCGCGGGCGGCGGTGGGGGACGCGGTATGCGCGTCGTCCATGATGCTTCGACGCTGGAAGACGCCGTATCGGTGACGCGGGAAGAAGCCAGAAGAGCCTTCGGTACGCCCGAGCTTTATCTCGAGAAGTTCCTCGAACATCCCCGGCACGTCGAAATCCAGGTGCTCTGCGACAACCACGGCAATGCCGTGTGGCTCGGTCACCGCGATTGCTCGACGCAGCGACGCCATCAAAAGGTGGTTGAAGAAGCGCCGGCGCCCGGCATCCCGGACAAGGTCGCGGCGGCTGTCAGCGAGCGTTGCGTGGAGGCCTGCCGCCGGATCGGTTACCAGGGCGTGGGAACATTCGAATTTCTCTACGAGAACGGCGCCTTCTACTTCATCGAAATGAATACGCGTCTTCAGGTCGAGCATCCGGTCACGGAAATGACCTCGGGCATCGATATCGTCTGCGAGCAGCTTCGCGTCGCGCAAGGGCTGCTGCTTAAGATTTCTCAGGCTGATGTTCAGACATCGGGCCACTCCTTCGAGTGCCGTATCAATGCGGAAGACCCATTCAGCTTTGCTGCTTCCCCGGGCAGGATCACCAATGCACGGTTTCCCGCAGGCCCCGGCGTTCGCGTCGATAGCCATGTAGCGACCGGCTACAAGGTGTCGCCCCATTACGACTCCCTGATCGCGAAACTGATCGTGCATGCGCCGACGCGCGACCAGGCAATCCGCCGCATGCAGGTAGCACTGGCGGATACGAGGATCGACGGGATCGCCACCAATCTTCCCCTCCATCGTGAGATCTTCGAGGACCCGGCTTTCTGTGCCGGCGGAACGGACATTCATCATCTTGAGCATTGGTTGAGCGAGCGAAAGTAATGATGAAGCGAGCAAAGCGGACAGCCAAGGCGATGACCGAAGACTTCACCGATCCGGCAATCATGCAGCAGATTGCTGCCTGGCTGGAAAACGCCGGCGCAAGCGCGATCGAGATCGAAACGGAGGACGGTCGTCACATTCGGATCGTCATGGACGACGAGGTTTCTCATCATATCGATGATGGATTGCGCGATGTAGCTCCGACCATGCCGGCGCACGTCGCAGCCGCCAAGGCACCGTTCGCCGGACATTTTCTCGACGCGCATCCGGCTCGCGGCATGCCTGCAGCGGCGGAAGACACAGCTATTACCGCCGGGGATATCCTCGGCTTCGTAAAGGTGGGCCCGCTCCTGCTGCCGGTTCGTGCGCCCGAGGCCGGCACATTGAACGAATGCCCGGTCAAGGCCGGCGATCTCGTCGGCTATGGCGACCCCATTTTTTCGATCGAGCCAGCACAATGACCGACATGCAAGCAACAGCTCTCTCAACACCGGGGCTCATCTCTCCGGCTCTTGCCGATGCTCCGAAGATCTCCGTCATCGGCACCAGCGCCTATCTGGTGGAAGCGCCGGGGGATTTCGACCTTCCGACCCAGAGGCGAATCTGGGCCTTGGCCAAGGCAGTGGAGACATGGTCCGAGGTTCGCGAAATCGTCCCGGGCGTCACCAACCTTCTGGTGATCCTCAAGCAGACATCCGAGGAGCCGGACCAGGTGGAGGCCCGGCTGAGACAGGAATGGGATCGTGTCCGCGGTATCGATCTTGCTGGCAAAACGATCGAGATCCCGGTGACCTATGGTGGTGAGCATGCGACGGATCTCGCGGCCGTTTGTGATTTCTCCGGCCTGAGCGATCGCGAGGTCGTCCGGCTGCATTCGGAAGGCAATTATACCGTTTTCGCGCTCGGAAGCGCTCCGGGCTTCGGCTATCTGCACGGCCTTGATGCACGTATCTACATGCCGCGCAAGACAGTGCCGTCGCTGAGAATGCTCAAGGGCACGGTGACGATCGGCGGCATGCAGACGGGTGTGTCGGTACTGACGGGGCCGAACGGCTGGAACTCCATCGGCTTTGCGGAGCTTTCCGTATTCGATCCCGCGAGGACGCCGCCGGCGCTGCTGGCCCCCGGCGACAAGGTTCGCTTCCTGCCCGAAAGGATCGAGCTGTGATCGAAATTCTTCAGACCGGCCCCTTGAACACCGTGCAGGACCTTGGCCGCTTCGGCTATCGGAACATCGGCGTCACGTCGAGCGGCGCGATGGACAAGCTGGCACTCACCGTCGGCAATCTGCTGCTTGGCAATGAGGAGGGGGCGGCGGCCCTTGAGATCCAGACGTTTCCATTTCGCCTTCGGTTCGAGAAGGACATAGCCGTTGCCGTCACCGGCGCGGATTGCGATGCGCGCCTCGACGGACGCCCGCTGCCGCCCTGGTGGGCAATGGTGGTTTCGGCGGGACAGGTGCTGGAGCTCGGTACGCCCCTCCAGTCTGCTCGCGCCTACCTTTGCCTTGCCGGCGGACTTGATGTCGAGCCGGTGATGGGCTCGCGCAGCACGTCGCTACGAGGCGGATTTGGTGGACTGGAGGGCCGTTTTCTGGCGGCGAATGATCGGCTGAGCATTGCCAATATCGAGGCCAGTGGAGTGCCGGATGGCGGGTTTGGCGCTGTCCCACCCGAAACGGCGCTCGCGGCACACTTTCCAGCTCCAGATGACGGCGTGCTTCTCGTTCGGGCCATCCCGGCCGGAGAATATGCTCTTTTCGGCGGCGAGGCGGACCGCTTCTGGACGCAGACATGGAAGATCTCGTCCCAAAGCGACCGTACCGGCTACCGGCTTTCGGGCGCCCCCATCATGCTTGCCTCACCCATGGAGATGCGCTCGCACGGCGTTGTTCCAGGCGTCGTGCAGATGCCGCCGGCGGGAGAGCCGATCATCCAGATGAGCGACGCCAATACGGCCGGCGGCTATCCCAAGATAGCCGGCATCGTGGAGGTCGATCTCTGGCGGCTGGGCCAGGCGCGCATCGGTAGCCGCATCCGGTTCATTCGATCCGATGTTGCCGAGGCGCGCGCTGCCGAACAGGCGGTAAAATCCTATCTCGACGATATCAGACGCACCGCGCCCATGCTGATCCAGGCGCTAGCGACCATGGCGCGACGATAGCGCTCGCCGCGACGTCCTTGCCTGAATGCATACACTCAGCCGACATCTTCAACGATCATCGAAAGCCGCAAAACAATGCCGACCACAGCCGACCGCCTCAAGACTGTCTCCGTATCCGCCTCCGCCGTCATGACACAGCGCGCCCGCGATCTCGCATCGAAGGGGATCAATGTCATCTCCCTGTCGTCGGGCGAGCCGGACTTTCCGACACCACTCCATGCCATCGAGGCGGCGCATGCCGCGGCCCTGGCCGGCGATACCAAATATCCGCCGCTCGACGGCACGCTTGCGCTGAGAACGGCTATTGCGCGCAAGTTCAAGCGGGAGAACGGTCTCGACTATGATCCAAGCCAGATCGTCGCCGCCGGTGGTGGCAAGCAGGTGATCTTCAACGCTGTGATGGCGACCTGCAATCCGGGGGACGAGGTGGTCATCCCCGCGCCGGGCTGGATCAGCTACGCCGACATCGTCCGCTTCGCGGGCGGCGTGCCGGTTCCTGTCGCCTGCAAGCAGGAGAACGGCTTCAAGCTGCGCGCCGAGGATCTGGAGGCGGTGATCACGACGAAGACGAAATGGCTGTTCCTCAATTTTCCGAACAATCCGACGGGTGCTGCCTGCTCGCGGGCCGAGATGGCTGAGATCGCCGAGGTCATGCTACGTCATCCGAACGTGTGGATCATGACCGACGACATCTATGAGCATCTGATCTACGACGATTTCGAATTCTGCACGATCGCCGAAGTCGAGCCGCGCCTCTACGACAGGGTCCTGACCGTCAACGGCGCGTCCAAGGCCTATGCCATGACGGGATGGCGGTTGGGCTTCTGCGGTGGGCCAAAAGACTTGATCTCCGCCATCAGCAACGTCAACGCCCAGAACAGCGGTGGAACGTCCACGATTACCCAGGCCGCCGCGGTGGCGGTGCTGGACGGCCCGCAGGATCTTCTGAAGGAGCGGGCGGTGATCTATAAGCAGCGCCGCGACTTCGTGCTCGACAAGCTGGCCGGTATCGATGGGCTGACCTGCCACAGACCGGAAGGCGCGTTCTACATTTTCCCCGGCATTGCCGGCATCCTTGGTAAGACCAGCAAATCCGGCCGCAAGATTGAGAATGATACAGACTTCGTCATGGCGCTCATCGACGAGCAACATGTGGCGACCGTGCAGGGCGCGGCCTACGGCATGAGCCCGTTCTTCCGCATCTCCTACGCCACCAGCATGGAGAAGCTAGCCGACGGCTGCGCGCGTATCGCGCAGTTCTGCAATGATCTGAAATAGAATGGGATCTGAAATAGGCTGAGACAGGCGGGGCGGCGACGGGCATTTACTGCTTCAGCCGTCCGGTCAGTTCCTTGAGGATTTCCTGCACCGCGGCGGCGGGGTCCGAAAGCGATGCGTATTCGGACACGCACAAGGACAGCGTCTCCTCGATCTTCGGCGAGACGCTCCGACAGATAATCGGGCCGGTAGCCTCGGATACGAGACGATCGGCGACCGCCTTGGGCATGATGGTTGCGCCGAGACCGGTGCCGACGGCACGCGCCAGCGTCCGGATGACCTCGACCTCACCGATCACCTCCAGATTGACGCGGCTTCGTGAGAAGGCGGTCTCCACCGCCCGCCGCACGAAATTGTAGGGCGGCGGCAATAGAAACGGCAGGGATTCGAGCGCCGAGACGGGGATCGGGGCGTCGCCGGCTTCGATGCCGAACGTCTCGTGCGCGACCAGGTAGAAATCCTCCCGGAGAAGGGGAGAAAAACGCAAGCCCTTCATGGGGCCGGCGCCATGGATCAGCGCGATCTCGAGCCGATTGTTCAGCAGCATCTGGCTGTATGTCTGTCCGACACTCTCAGTGAGATGCAACACAATCCCCGGATGCCGGCGCCTCGTTTCCGCCAGAAGCTCGAACGAAAGCGTCGCGGCGCTGCTGAATGGTGTCAGGCCGACGGAAACGCGACCCGCGAGGTGCTTGCCTGCCGTAATGACGTCTTTGTGGACTTGCTCCATCTGGCGCAGGATGATCTGGGCGTGCCGATATACCTCGGCCCCAGCATCCGTCATGGTCACACCCTGCTGGCTGCGGATAAGGAGCTTCGTTCCGAAGTGTTCCTCGAGTGCCGCGAGCTGCTGGCTCAGCGCGGGCTGTGCGATGTGGAGTATATCGGCAGCCCTTGTGATGCTGCCCGTATCAACGATGACGACGAACGATTTGAAACGCCTGATATCCATTTTAGATTAACGCTCACTCTTGCAGCCGGCCGATATATTACCGCCTGACTGTTAGTTTGCAACGCGATCTCTCCCAAGCACCTTTTAGGCAGAAAACGCTGGAGCGGAAGCGCCGCCCGCCGGCCTTCGGCTATGAAAACATGTGGATTCATCCAATGGAATCAATGTCCGGATACGGCTGGATGCCCCTCATAAGATCGGCTTATCCCTCCAAAGATAATCGGAATTATCGCACGGCGGAAAGGTCGGCTAAGGTTCCACCAACAAAAGGGAACTATTGATGCCATTTTCCGACTACAAAACCGCACTTGTCACCGGCGCCTCCTCTGGAATCGGGGCAGCAATCGTCGAGCGCTTTTGTGCCGAGGGACTTGAGGTACATGCGGTCGCACGCAACGGTGAGCTCCTGCGGAAGTTGACGGAACGCACTGGCTGCATCGCCCATGTGATCGACGTCACCGACCGGCCGGCTCTCGTCGATCTGACGAAACGCGTCCCGTTCGACGTTCTCGTCAACAATGCCGGCGTCGATCGTCCCAAGAAATTCCTGGATTCCGACGAAGGCGATATCGATCTTCTTGTCGACGTCAACCTGCGTGCCGTCCTCCATCTCTGCCGCATGGTGGTGCCGGGGATGGTGGCGCGCGATCGCGGTCACGTCATCAATATCTCGTCGATCGCCGGCGCCTATAATTTCGGTGGCAATTCCTCCTATCACGCGACGAAGGCGGGCGTCAGCATGCTGTCGAACCAGCTGCGTCTCGATGCCTTCGGCAAGCGGGTGCGTGTGACGGAAATCTGCCCCGGCCGCGTTGCCACCGACATCTTCGCGCATGTTCATGGCGACAGCCCCGAGATACGGGAACGCTTCATCGATGGTTTCGAGCTCCCCCAGGCGAAAGATATCGCCGATGCCATCGCCTTTGCGATCGCAGCGCCGGTTGCGGTGAACATCGGCCATATGGAAATCACGCCGACCCTTCAGGTGATGGGCGGCTTGCAGACGGCAAAGCCCCAATCTTCCAAGCAAGGGGATTGAGATCTTGGGCAAGCTCGATCTCTCCGCGATCTTGAGCAATCCGGAATATGTGTCGATGCTGTTGCACGGGGTCGAGATGACCTTTGTCGTGGCGATCGGTTCCTGGCTTCTGGCGATGACCCTCGCCATGCTTCTTCTCGGCCTGCGATACGCGCCCGGCCCAATCGGCAATGCAATCGTCTCCGCCTATGTCTCCTATCACAGGAACGTCCCGACGCTGGTGCAGCTGATGCTCTGGTATTTCGGCATTTTCGCCCTGATGCCGCAGCCGGTCACCGATTGGCTGAACGATCACAATGCCGAGGCGACCTTCGCGATTATCGGGCTTGGCCTGTGTCAGGCGGCCTATTTCAGCGAGGATCTTCGCTCCGGCCTGCGCTCGGTGAGCCCGGGTCAAATGGAGGCGGCGCGCGCGCTCGGGCATGGATATATCTCGGCCATGCGCTTCGTGATGATCCCGCAGGGGATCAGAAATGCGCTGCCCGCGCTGATCAATCATAGCGTTTCCCTGTTCCAGAACAGCAGTCTGGCGGTCGCAATCGGCGTCGCGGAATTGACCTATGCCGTCAAGGAAGTGGAGAATCTCAGCTTCCTGACCTTCGAGACCTATCTGCTGGCGACGGTTCTCTACCTCGCCTTCTCGCTGATGATCATGGCTGCCGGTGGATACGTCACCCGGAGAACCGATCCGGTCAGGAGTGGACGGGCATGATTGGCGATATCATCCAGATCATCCATGACTACTGGCTCCTGCTGCTTGTCGGGCAATATCCGAACGGCCCAATCGGCGGGCTTGCGGCAACATTGATCCTCTCGGTCCTGGCAATCGCCTTTGCCTTTCCGTTTAGCATCCTCCTGGCGCTCGCCCGGCTTTCGAAGTCACCGTTTTTGAGGTGGCCCGTCACCGCGCTGGTTTATTTCACGCGTGGCGTACCTCTGCTGATGCTCATCCTCTGGGGTTATTTCCTCGTGCCCCTGCTAACGGGTGCCGACGTTCCGAGCTTCGTTACCATGCTTGTGACGCTGGTCGTCTATCAGGGTGTTTTCTTGAGCGAAGTCGTGCGCGGCGGTATCCTTGCCCTCGGGCACGGTCAGACGGAAGCGGCCCGCGCGCTTGGACACAGCTACTTCAGCGCCATGCGCTATGTCGTCCTGCCGCAGGCGCTCTACAACGTCATCCCGAGCATCCTTTCGGTTCTGGTGTCGACGATCAAGGACACCACGCTTGGATACGTGATCAACGTGCCGGACCTCACTTTCGCGGCCAACCAGATCAACAACCAGCTTCTGACCCAGCCATTCCAGGTCTTCTTCATACTGGCGGCCGTCTACTACGTGATCTGCTGGTCGTTGTCCCAGGTGGCATCGGTTCTGGAGCGTCGGATCACCCGCAAGCGCGCTGGAACACCAGCCGCACGGACGCCCGAAGAAGTCCTGCAACTTAAAGCTCTTACGGATCAGTCGCTATGACCCTCACCCAGTCTTCTCAGAATCCGCCCATGATCCGGCTGTCCGGGGTGCGCAAGTCCTATGGCCATTTCGAAGTCCTCAAGGGGATCGATGCCGAGGTGGCGCGCGGCGAGGTCGTCGTCGTCTGCGGCCCCTCAGGTTCGGGAAAATCCACCCTGATCCGGACCGTGAACCGTCTTGAGGAAATCGCCAGCGGATCGATTACCTGCGACGGCAATGACATGCATGGCTCGGTGCCCGCCAGCGAGATGAACCGCCGCCGTAGCCGCATCGGCTTCGTGTTCCAGAATTTCAACCTGTTCCCGCATCTGTCGGTTCTCGACAATATCGCGATGTCGCCGATCCGGGTGAAAGGGGTCGCGCGCGATGTCGCCCGCAACAAGGCGAAGCAGCTTCTCGACAGGGTGGGGCTAGCCGATAAGGCAGGCGCTTTCCCCGCCCAGCTTTCCGGCGGGCAGCAGCAGCGGGTGGCGATTGCGCGTGCTCTGGCCATGGAGCCGCCGGTGATGCTGTTTGATGAGCCGACAAGCGCGCTGGATCCGGAAATGGTTGGCGAGGTGCTCGCGGTCATGAAGACCCTGGCAGCCGACGGCATGACGATGATGTGCGTCACCCACGAGATGGGATTTGCCCGCGATGTGGCGGATCGCGTCTGGTTCATGGATGACGGGCTGATCCTCGAGGCAGCACCACCGAAAGAATTCTTTTCCAACCCGCAACATGCGCGTGCTCAGCGGTTTCTCGCTGATTTGCGGCATTGATTTCGTCCAACCCACAGGAGACCTTGCAATGAACATGAAGTCATGGACCCTAGGCCTCGCGCTCGCAGCGACAGCGTTGGCCGGGTCGGCAAATGCGGACCAGCTTGCCGATATTATAGCCGCGAAGGTGATCCGTTGCGGAACCTTTGCGGACGTTCCTCCCTTTGCATCTCCGGATCCGAAAACGCGCGAAATGGTCGGCTTCGACGTCGATCTCTGCGGTGCGATCGCCCAGGCACTCGGCGTCAAGCCGGAAATCAAGCCGGTTTCCGTCGAAGCGCGTGTTCCCGAAGTCAAGCTCGGCCATGTCGATATCGCGGTTGCCAATCTCGCCTACACCGTCAGCCGCTCCGAGCAGATCCAGTTCAGCGATCCTTATTACCTGGCCAAGGAAATGCTGATCGTCAAGGTCGGCGATGCCGGCCAGAAGAAAGCCGACTTTGCCGGCGTTCGCCTGGCATCGACCAAGGGCTCGACCTCGGAACTCTCCATCCGCCTCAACAAGTCGCAGCCGCTGACCTTCCAGGATACGGGGTCGGCCTATCTCGCCGTCCAGCAGGGCAAGGCACGCGGCATGGTCGCCAACACGATGACGACGACGAAGATCGTCAACGAGTCGAAGACCAAGGGCGCCGAGATGCGGATGATCGGCGAACCCATGCTCTATCAGCCGATCGGCATCGGCATGAAAAAGGACGAGCCGGCACTGACCGCGAAGATCAACGAGGTCCTGGTCTCGCTCGACAAGTCGGGTGACATCAACAAGATCTGGGACAAGTGGCTCGGCCCGAACACCGAGTACAAGATGACCCGTACGGACAAGGTCGTCCCGATCACCGAACTGAAGTTCGATCCGATCCCGTAACTTTGCGAACGGGGCGCGAATGCCCCGCCGCTCTTGGCGATGCGGCCGGCTTCTTGCCGTGCCGTATCGTGACCGCACGACGTTTTCAGCCTGCCCGATGAAGCAGGCTCGCAATTGCTAATTTGTCTGGAGGAACATGACATGGTGATACTGAAGCAGAAGATCGATCGTCCCAGCCAGGAAGAGATCGCGGCGATCGCGAAATTTTCGCCGGCGACCCTGCACGAAGCGCAAGGGCGTCGCGGCGCGCTGTCTTCCCGGATTAAGCCGGTCGACTACCAGATGAAACTCTGCGGCCCCGCCTTCACCGTCAAATGCGCGCCGCGCGATAACATCATGCTTCAGGTGGCGATCAACTACGCGCAACCCGGCGATATCATCGTCGTCTCCGCCGGCGAGTATGAAGAAGCCGGCTCGTTCGGGGATGTGCTTGCCAATGCCTGCCTTGCCAAGGGCATCGGCGGGCTTGTGACCGACACGGGCGTGCGTGATACGCTGCAACTGCGCGATCTGGGCTTCCCGGTGTTTTCGCTCAGCGTCTGCATCAAGGGCACCGTCAAGGAAACGCTCGGCGCCACCAACGAGCCGATCCTGATCGGCGACGAGATCGTCCATCCGGGCGACATCATCGTCGGCGATGCCGACGGTCTGGTCGTCGTCCGCAAGTCGGAGGCCGTCGAGGTCGCGAAACTGGCGCAGGCCAGGGAAGATGCCGAGGCAGGTTACATCGCCGCATACAAGGCCGGAAAGTCGGTCGTCGAGGTCAGCAATCTCGAGGCCGTGCTGAAGGCCAAGGGCCTGGTAATCGAAGGCTGAGGAACAAGGCCCGCTGCCCACATAGGTGTGGCGGGCCTCATCCTCTTCCAATAGCCGGATAACTGTTTTTCCCGCAGGCTGAGGGCCAGAAGCATGCATCAGTCATGCGTTGGTTCCCGGCAGCCCGAAAGCCTGTTGGAAATATCGCCTGAAGGCGAGCATCTGCGGTGAGAATTCGCTGTTGGCCCGCCATGCCAGCCCGACATCCATCGGCGGAACGGGATCCTGGATATTGACTGTTTCGATGCGCCGGCCTTCCAGCGACCAGGGCCTGTGAACCATATCCGAGAGGATGGCGACGCCGAGGCTGTTGGCGACCATCGATCGAACAGCCTCGATGGAGCTCGTTCGCAGCAGGACTTTAGGCTGATAGGCGGTGCCGCTCCAGTATTTCAGCGACGAGTGCGCCGCCTCGTCGACGGTCAGCATGATGTAGGGCTCCTCGGCGATTTCGCGAAGGCTGACACCGTCGCGCCTCAACAGATTATGTTGCGCCGGCACCCAGAGGCGTCGAACGGAACTCAAGAGCGTCTCCGTAGTCAGCATCGGGTTCAGGATATTCGAGGTCAGAAGCACGGAAATATCGTAGCGGTTGGACAGCAGCCCTTCCTCGATGGTCTCGCGATTGACCTCATAGAGTTGGATGCGCAGCCGCGGATACAGGCGCCGCATGCGCTCGATATGGAGAGGCAGGAAGTATCCGATCACCGTATAGGTCGCGGCAACGACCAGATCGCCTTCAATATCGCTGCTGACGAGATTGAGATGCGTGGCCTCGTCGACCTTCGCTAATATTTCATAGGCATGGGAGAGAAACTGCCGACCGGCGGCCGTTAATTCCATGCCCTGCGGCGTCCTGTTGAATAGCATCACGCCCACGGTCAGTTCGAGATCCTTGATCGCCGCCGTCACCGCAGACTGCGAGATCGAAAGGTTCATCGCAGCGTGGGAGATCTGACCATATTCAGCGGTCGCGACGAAGTATCGAAGCTGGCGCAGGCTGAGGCTCAACGTTTTTATCCTCTATCGGTTAATCTGAAAAATTCTCGAAAAAATCAGATATCGTTATCACAGCTGTTGGCGAGCAACGGTGTAATTCAATGCAATCTGCCTAACTAGCTGAATTTAAATAAATAATTATGCCGTCTTTTTGTGCGGAGATATCAGATTATCAGATAATACCATATTGAAAATTGTATTTTTCAAATCCCACTTTTCCTCCTAGCGTTTTGTCGCGGCCGCAGATGAAAACAG
This sequence comes from Martinezella rhizogenes, assembly GCF_000799715.1. Lineage (GTDB taxonomy): Bacteria > Pseudomonadota > Alphaproteobacteria > Rhizobiales > Rhizobiaceae > Rhizobium > Rhizobium rhizogenes_C. The sequence goes on along the minus strand of NZ_JUHG01000013.1, from coordinate 739,484 downwards.
GCATGAGGAAATACGCTTGAAAGAAGTCGTCGACATCAATTGTGATATGGGGGAGGCCTTTGGCCGGTGGCGTATCGGCGATACGCGCGACGAGCATCTCATTTCATTGATCAGTTCCGCCAACATCGCAACTGGCTTTCATGCCGGCGATCCGAACCTCATGGACGAGACGGTACGCATGGCTGCCGAACATGGCGTCGGCGTGGGCGCGCATCCGGGTTACAATGATTTACAGGGGTTTGGCCGGCGAAAGGTCAACGGGAGCAGCAAGGAGATCATCAATGACCTGATCTATCAGGTGGGTGCGCTTCGTGAATTTGCCCGCCGCCATGGTGTGCCGGTCCAGCATGTGAAGCCGCATGGTGCGCTCTACATGGAACTGGCGGCCAATGCCGAGCTATCTAGGATTTTCATCCAGTACATGCGCACGGTCGCTCCGAATACGCCCGTCTTCTGCATGGGAGGGTCTCAAACGCATATAGCCGCTCTGGAAGTCGGCCAGCCGGCGGTGCGCGAATTCTACGCAGATCGCGACTATGGCGACAATGGCTGGATTGTTTTTACGCGCGACGCGGGCCGTCCCGATCCGAAAGCCATTGCGAATAAGGTTCTGCGTGCCTGCACCGAAGGCAAGGTCCGCACGGTGACCGGTGCCGACATCGATATCGAGTTCGAATCCGTCTGCTTTCATTCGGACACGCTGGGAGCGCTGGAGATCGCCCGTGAAGTGCGGGCAGCCCTTGTCGGTGCGGGGGTCCGGATAGCACCCGTTTCCCAATTCCTGAACAACGACATAGTGCGGAGGCCACATGAGTAAGCTTGAGATCAAATCGCCCCTTCCGGGAACGTTCTACAGGGCTTCCTCCCCGGACACGCCGGTCTTCAAGGCGGATGGCGACGCTGTTAGCGCCACGGACACGATCGGCCTTATCGAGGTCATGAAGACCTTCCAGCAAATTCCCGCAGGCCTCGATGGCAAGAACATCAAGTTTCTGGTCGACAACGAAGAGCCCGTCATGGCCGGACAGGTCATCGCCGAGGTCGAGGCATGACCATCCGGTCCGTGCTCATCGCCAATCGCGGCGAAATTGCCGTGCGGATCATCAAGGCGGCGAAGGTACTCGGCATCCGCACGGTCCAGGTCCACAGCGCCGCCGACGCGGATATGCTGGCGGTCAAGCTCGCGGACGAGGCGATCGATATCGGGCCGCCGGCACCGAAGAAGTCCTATCTGAGAATCGAGGCGATCATCGCCGCCGCAAAGGCGGCAGGCGTCGACGCCGTGCATCCGGGCTATGGCTTCCTGTCCGAAAACGGCGACTTCGCCGAGGCCGTCGAGGCGGCGGGCATGATCTTCATCGGTCCCTCCGGCGATGCGATCCGCATGCTGGGCGACAAGGTGGCAGCGCGGCAGGTGGCGGCAAAAGCCAGCGTTCCGACGGTCCCGGGAAGCGACGGGCGGGTAGCCGGCCTCGATGAGGCGCGCGCCCTGGCGGCAACGATCGGCTTTCCGGTGATGATCAAGGCGGCGGCCGGCGGCGGCGGGCGTGGCATTCGCATTGTCGCCGATATCGCCGAGCTGGAGCAACAATTCCCGCTTGCCTCGGCCGAGGCGCTTGCCGCCTTCGGCGATGGCGGCCTCTATATGGAAAAGGTCATCACCCGCGCCCGGCATGTCGAGGTGCAGATCTTCGGCGACGGGCAGAATTTCGTGCATTTCTTCGAGCGTGAGTGCTCGCTGCAGCGTCGACGCCAGAAGGTCTGGGAAGAAGCCCCTGCCTTCCAGCTGCCCGCCGCCGTGCGCGAGCGGCTCTGCGGTAGCGCCGTGGCGCTCGCCCGCGAGGTCGGTTATCGCGGCGCGGGCACGGTCGAATATCTCTACGATGACGAGACGGGCGACTTCTATTTCATAGAGGTCAACACCCGCATCCAGGTTGAACACCCGGTCACCGAGATGATTACCGGTTTCGACCTGGTGCAGGAAATGTTCAAGGTGGCGGGCGGCGCGGTCCTTTCGGTGTCGCAGGGCGATATCAGGGCGAGCGGCCATGCGATCGAGTGCCGCATCAACGCCGAGGACCCGTTCAAGGCGTTCCAGCCGTCGCCGGGAACGATCACGAAACTCTCTGTTCCTAAGGGCGAGGGCATAAGGTTCGATACGATGCTCTATGAGGGCTATACGATCCCGCCCTTCTACGATTCCCTGCTCGGCAAGCTGATCGTGCATGCCGAGACGCGCGATGCCTGCCTTGCAAAGCTAGGCATCGCGCTCCAGGCGCTCGTCATCGAGGGCGTGCCGACCACAGTGCCGTTGCACCTGGCGCTGGCGCGTGACGCGAGCGTCGCCAAAGGCGCTTTCCATACCCGCTTTCTCGAACACTGGCTGGACAACGATTTCGTCACTCTAGCCGGCCGGACCCAGGAGGTTGCCTGATGCCTGCACGCTATACATTCGGAGGCGACGAACATCTCTTCGTCGAATGCAGCGATGAGATGTCGCTCGAGGCTTTCTTCAAGAGCCTGTCGATGGCAACCGGCGTTCGGGACAGCGCCATCAGGGGCGTCACTGAGATCTGCCCGGCCAATGCCTCTTTCCAGATCAAGTTCAATCCGGACCTGATCAAGCCCGACGACCTTCTCAAAGAAGTGCGGGCGATCGAAGGGGCGGCCGAAAAGGCCGAGCCGGTGATCAAGACGCGCATCGTCGAAATTCCGGTCTTCTACAACGACCCTTGGACGCATGAGACCCTGATGCGCTTCCGTGAGCGCCATCAGGAGCCGTCCGGCACTGATCTCGACTATGCCGCCGGGATCAACGGTTACGGCGCGGTCGACGATTTCATCGCCGCCCATGCCGGTTCGCCCTGGTTCGTCTCCATGGTCGGCTTCGTCGCCGGCCTGCCGTTCATGTACCAGATGGTCGAGCGTCAGCGGCAGATCGAGGTCCCGAAATATCTGCGCCCCCGCACCGATACGCCACGGCTGACGGTCGGCCATGGTGGCTGCTTCGGCTGCATCTATTCGGTGCGTGGCGCGGGCGGCTACCAGATGTTCGGGATCACGCCGATGCCGATCTTCGACCCGACGCAGACGACGAGTTATCTGCGCGACTTCATGGTGTTCTTCCGCCCGGGCGATATCGTCAAGTTCAAGCCGATCGATCGCGACGGCTACGACAAGGCGGTCGAGGAGGTCGACAGAGGCTTGTTCAGCCCGCCGATCCGCGAGGTCAGCTTCGATCTCAGGCAATATCAGACCGATATCGATGGCTACAATGCCAAGCTGGAGGGCGTGCTCTATGGCCATTAAGGTTCTTCATCATGGCCTGGCGACCACCGTCCAGGATCTGGGTCGGCCGGGCTATTTCCACCTCGGCATTCCCGTCGGTGGCGCGATGGACCGTTACGCCATGCGCGCGGCAAACCTTCTGGTCGGTAATGACGAGGGTGCTGCCGGCCTGGAAGCGGTGTTCATGGGGCCGCAGCTTGAATTTCTTGGCGACGCCGTGATCGCGGTGACCGGTGCCGACATGCCGGCCAAGATCGACGGCGTTGCCCAGCCGGGATGGACGGCGCTGAAGATCAAGGCTGGCCAGGTCCTGAGCTTCGACTTTCTGAAGTCCGGGGCGCGCATCTATATCGCGGTATCGGGCGGCATCGATGTGCCCGTGGCGCTTGGCAGCCGGTCGACCTATCCGATCGGTGCGCTCGGTGGCTACAAGGGCAGGGCGCTGGCGGTGGGTGACGAGCTCCCGGTTGGGCAAGGTCCGGTGGTGCGGGATTGCCGGTCGGTCGAAGAAGGCCTGCGCCGCATGCCCGGCACGCCCGCTGAGCTTCGGGTCCTGCCCGGGCTCTACTGGGATCGCCTGACCGACGAGGCCAAGAAGAGCTTCTTTGCCGATCCATGGAAAGTCGCGCCCGAAGCCGACCGCATGGGCTATCGCTTCCGTGGCGGCCGCAAGCTCGAATTTGTCGAGCGCCAGCAACCCTTCGGCGCTGGTTCGGATCCCTCCAACATCGTCGACAGTTGCTATCCCTACGGCTCCATCCAGGTGCCCGGCGGCACCGAGCCGATCATTCTGCACCGCGATGCCGTCTCCGGTGGCGGCTATTTCATGCTCGGCACTGTGATTTCGGCCGATATGGATCTGATCGGGCAATTGCAGCCGCATACGCCGACCCGCTTCATTGAGGTGACGATGGAACAGGCGCTTGCGGCGAGGGCCGAGCGGCAGGCGCTGATCGAGCGCATGCGCGCCTCCTTGATCTGAGGGGAAAAGCGATGGCCGTCTTGCCTGTCCCGCGCCGAAGACAGAACATGCAGCTGCTTGGCGGCCGCCTGCTCTTACTCGAGAACGCGCGTCAGATAGGCGGCCGTCACGCTCGGGCCGGGAATGATCGCGACAATCTTCATCTGGGCGATCATGCGCTTCACCGAGGCATCCAGATGGCTTTCCATCATCGCGGCGGCAGCGGTCACGCCGCCGCGCAGCAGCAGTTCCGTTACCAGGCGAAGTTCGGTGATGATAGCGGGATCGCCCGGCAGGCCAAGCCGCCGCAGCAGCCGCTCGGTCGCCGTCACCGGCAGAAGATTATTGCGGATCGATTCCTTCAATCTCTCGTTCGGCGTCGCCAGAATGCAGATCTCGACGAAATCAGCATAGATGGCTTCCAGCGCCTTGAGATGATCGGCGGTGTCGTGCTTCTCCAGATCGGACAGGCGCTGAAAAAGTTCGCTCAGCCTGCTGCGGTCAACATGCCCGGCCCCGGCGATCAGCGCCTGGGGTTCGAGCATTCCGCGCAGCACGAAATGATCCTTGATCATCTGCGCGGTCAGCGGTCCGGCGATCCAATGGGAGGACTGGTTCTTGCGCACGAGACCGCGCTCGCGCAGGCGCGTCAGCACGTCGCGCACCACGGTTCGGCTGACGTTGAAGTGATTGGCCAGTTCGATCTCGATGATGCGATATTGGCCGAAGACGACGCAGCCGGCCACGTCGGCCTCGACGGTGTTGTAGATCCGCTCCCAGGAGGAGCGGCTTTGCAGTGCTTCGTCGGCATGACGTGGGATGGTCAGGCCCAGCGTCTTGATGTCGGTGCGGTTCGGCTCGATGCCCCGATCGGCAGGCCCGACGAGATAGCCGCGACCGTTGAAGCGATGCACAAGCCCTTCGCTTTCAAGGGCCTGAAGCGCCCGTTGAACAGGCGCGCGCGAGATCTGAAGGATTTCAGCGATCGGACCTTCGAGAAGCACGACGCCGAGCGGCAGCGTGCTGTCCTCGATGTTGCTGCGCAGGACATCCTCCGCGATCTCGTAGCGCTTCTGCGCGTTGGGTCGTGCGCCGTATTCGGTCATCTGATTCAATGTGCCCACATCACTCCGATGCCTCACTCTTACGCTATTTATAGCGGTAAAGTAGCTCAAAAATAAATGGTTATTGAATACAAAGTCTGATTTTTATGCGGTGCTTATGCGAGTGGATGGCGCGACCGGATTGCGGCGCTATGCCGGTATGTGCCCGATTTTACGGAATTTTTGCGCGAAGGTCGCGGTCAGTCGACTCTTCGATCGGTGCTTTATGCGCTGAATTTTAGCGAATTCACCGGTTGCGGCCCTTGCGGCTCAGTCTGTCGCTACACCTATGGTTCTGCGTTCCCGGGCTTATTCATTGCCGCAATTCATTTTGTCAGAAAAAGTCTATTGAATACAAAAATCATTTATGTAATGCTTCAAGACATCAAGGCACTCGTCAGAAGCGCCACAGGTGGAACTCGTTGAAACGCCAAGGAACATCTCTTTGAAGCGCATGTGATGCATGCGTGACGGCTGACGTCCAGCGTTCGGATCGATCCGATTCCGAGCTGCGGCGAAGCTTTGTCGAGAGGATGGTCCTTGCCTTGAACTGGTAGGAAATCGGTGTCGACCGTTCTTCAACTCAAGCAAGTCGCCAAGTCCTTTGGCGGCGTACCGGCGCTGGCCTCGGTGGATTTTTCCCTGCCAGGCGACGCCTATATCTCGCTGCTTGGCCCCAGCGGCTCCGGCAAGACGACGCTGCTGCGCGTCATCGCCGGTTTCGAGGAGCCCGATGCCGGTTCGATCCTGTTTCATGGCGAACGTCTCGATGGGGTCGAGCCGCATGCGCGCGGCATCGGCTTCGTCTTCCAGAACTTTGCTCTTTTCCCCCATCTCTCGGTCACCGACAATGTCGCCTTCGGGCTGCGCAACAGGAAGATTGATCCGGTCACGGATGCGAGCGTCGTCAATGCAAGGGTCCGCGACATGCTGGCCCTTGTCGGGCTGAAGGGCCTGGAGGATCGCGCCGTCACGCAGATATCGGGCGGTCAGCGCCAACGCGTCGCGCTGGCGCGCACTTTGGTGACAGAGCCGAAGATGGTGCTTCTGGACGAGCCGTTCGGCGCGCTCGACGCCAATTTGCGCAGTCGCATGCGAACTGAGCTAAAGACGATCCGCGAACGCTGCGGCGTCACCTTTCTGCATGTGACGGGCAGCGAGTCCGAAGCGCTCGCGATGGGCGACATGGTTCTGGTGCTCGATCAGGGCCGCATTGCGCAGGCGGCGACCTCCGACGTGATCTACAATCGTCCGGCCTCGGCGGCCGTGGCGCGCTTTCTCAATTGCTACAATCTGTTTGCCGGCGATGTCGTTGACGATCACTTCGTTAGCCAGGCCGGACGTTTCCCGCTGAACGCTTCGCTGAGGAAAGCGCCGCAGCCGGGCTATGCCATCCGCCATGATCGCGTCGCCATCCGTTCGTGGGATGCGGCAATTTCAGCGGACGAGGTTGGCATCGACGGTGATTTCATCGCCAGCGAATATTCCGGCGCGGCCATCAACTCCTTCTTCGTGCTGAGTGATGGACGCGTCTTCGAAGTGGAGTCGCATCTCAGTCATTCGCGCCCGCCCACCTTTGTCGAAAAGAGCCGTTACGCGCTGGTCTGGAAGAAGGAGGACGCCCTTGTCTTCGGCTGACGCGCACTTCCTGCACCGACCCCACGGACCTGCCCAGGAGAACGAGAGATGACCATGGTCGCAACGAGCGAGGATGCCGTGCAGGAAACGACGGTCACGCGCCGTCCATCGAGAAAGGCCCTGTGGCTGCTGGCGCCGGGCGTGCTCTGGATGCTGCTCTTCCTGGTGCTGCCGCTCCTGATGATGGTCTACGTCTCCTTCTGGACCCAGACGACCTTCAAGATCGAGCCGACACTCACCCTGCAAAGCTGGATCACTTTTCTCACGAGCCCGACTTACCTCGGTGCGCTCTGGACGACCGTCCGCATTTGGCTTCTCGTCCTCTTGTCGACGCTCGTCGTCGGCTATCCGGCAGCGCTCTTCGTCGGCCTTCTCGTCAAGAACAAGACATTGCAGACCGTGCTGCTCGTGCTTTGCGTAATCCCGTTCTGGACGTCGTTCCTGATCCGCGTGCTCGCCTGGCGCCCGATGCTCGGCACGGAGGGCGCGATCAACATGATCCTGATGAACCTCGGCATCATCCATCAGCCCATCGAGGTGCTGCTGTTTTCCGAGCTGTCGGTGATCATCGGCATGACGCAGATCTATTGCGTCTTTATGGTCGGTCCGATCGCCTTCATGCTCGGCCGCATCGACGCCTCCGTCATCGAGGCGGCCCAGGATCTCGGCGCGGGCTTCTGGCGCATCTTCCGCACGATCATCTTGCCGCTTTCCCTGCCGGGTGTCGTCGTCGGCGCGATTTTCGTATCGGTCATGGTGCTCGGCGAGTTCGCCACCTCGGCGGCGCTGTCCGGCCGCAAGGTCAACCTGTTGGGCAATATCATCGTCACCCAGGTTGGCTCGTTGAAATGGGCCTTTGCGGCGGTGGCCGGCGTCGTGCTGACGATCATCATGGGGGCGGTCGTTGCCGTGCTTCTCAAGATCGTCGATCTGAGAAAGGAGCTCTGATCATGAACGCAAGCGGCATCAAGCTCGGCCTCGGCGTCTATACCACCCTCTTTCTCGTTTTTCTCTATGGACCGCTGGTGGTTCTGGCGATCCTGTCGTTCCAGACCGGCCCCGAGGGCGGCCCGCAATTCCCGATCATCGAATGGTCGACTTACTGGTACCGACATCTGTTCGGCCTGACGCCACCCTCGCGCATCGCGCCGCTGCCGATCGATCAGTCGCTGATCCGCTCTCTGGCCCTTGCGGTAATGACCATGATCGTCTCCACCGTGCTCGGTGTGACCTCCGCCCAGGCCTTCCGGCGCAAGTTCCGCGGTTCCGGCGTCGTCTTCTACCTGATCGTTCTCGGCATGATGGTTCCGGGCGTTCTGGTGGGGCTCGGCATGGCGCTGGTTGCCAATACATTTGGCATTGATCGGCATTGGTGGAGCACGGCATTCGTCCTCCATGTTGTTTACACCTTTCCCTTCGCCTTCCTGGTGATGTTGGCGATCTTCAACAGGTTCGATCCGAGCATGGAGGAGGCCTCCTGGTCGCTCGGCGTGACGCCGGCGCGGACATTCCGCAAGGTCACCTTTCCGCTGATTTTTCCCGGCGTGCTCTCGGCCATGCTGTTTGCCTTTACGCTCTCCTATGACGAGTTCTCGCGCACCTTGTTTGCCTCCGGCCGCGAATTGACGCTGCCGCTGGCGATCTATGGCACCTTCTCGGTCGAGGTTCATCCCAACGTCTTCGCCTTCGGCGTCCTGACGACCCTGTTTTCCTTCGCGCTGCTTGGCACCTACGCCACCCTCATGGGGCTGTCGGTTCGCCGGGCCCGGCGCATTCGCGTTCAGGAGGACGCATGATGACGAGAAAACCTTCAGCGATCGTAACGGGCGCGGGTTCCGGCATCGGCCGGGCGATCGCGCACAGGCTTGCCGCTGACGGCTATGGCGTGCTGGTGAATGATCTGTCGCTCGATCGCGCGCAGGCTGTTGCGAACGAAATCGGCAAGGCGGGCGGTTCGGCCACGGCTGCAGCCGGCGACGTTTCCCTGCCCGAGGATGTGGCCGCCATCCACGCGGCTGCGGTGGCGCGGCATGGCGCGGTCGATCTCCTCGTTAACAATGCCGGCATCGTGCACCAGGCATCCTTCGAAAATCTCGCGCTTGAGGATTTCGACCGCATGTTTGCCGTGCATGTGCGCGGCACGTTTTTGATGACCAAGGCGGTCCTGCCATTGATGCTCGAACGTGGCGAGGGGGGCATCATCAATGTCGCCTCCCAGCTCGGCCAGATCGGCGGCATCGAGCTGGTTCACTATTCCGGCGCCAAGGCGGCGATCATCGGCATGACCAAGGCGCTCGCCCGCGAGGTTTCCAGTCGCGGGGTGCGCGTCAACGCCGTCGCCCCCGGGCCGATCAACACGCCGCTGGTGCTTGGCCTTTCGGATGAATGGCGCGAACGCAAGAAGCGCGAGCTGCCGCTTGGCCGGTTCGGCGAACCGGAGGAGGTGGCCGCGACAGTTGCCTTTCTCGCCTCCCCCGCCGCCAGCCTTTTCGTCGGCCAGACGCTCGGGCCGAATTCCGGCGACGTGATGCTCTGAAAGGATGATGGATATGACAACGACTGAAAAACGCATCGTGATCGTCACTGGCGCCGGCATCGGGATCGGCCAGGCGACGGCGAAGGCTTTCGCGGCTCTTGGGGATCATGTCGTCGTGACGGATATCTTGAAGGCAGAAGGCGAAGAGACCGTCCGCGACATCGTCGCCTCCGGCGGGTCGGCCGAATTCCGGTTCTACGATGTCCGCTCGACCGAGGCCGCCAATGCGCTGGTCGCGGATCTGGAGGCGCGTTTCGGCAGGATCGATGTCATCGTCGCGAATGCGGGCATCGCCCATCGCACGCCGCTCGAAAACCTCAGCGACGATAAGTGGGATCTGACATTCGACATCGATCTGAAGGGCATCTTCCGGCTGGTGCGCGCCGCCGCAACCGGCATGAGACGCCGCAAATCGGGGAGCATCGTTGCGCTCTCCTCCATCATGGGCGTCGCCTACGGCTGGGATGAGCATGTGCATTATTCCGCCGCGAAATCGGGTGTCGTCGGGCTGGTGCGCGGACTGGCGGTGGAACTCGCCAAGGACGGCGTGCGGGTCAATGGCGTTGCGCCCGGCTATATCCGCACCGCGCAATTGCTCTCCGAAGAAAACTCGCTGGGTGCCGAAGGTGCCGAGAAGGTTCCGGAATTCATCCCCATGGGTCGGATCGGTGCTCCCGATGATATCGCCGACGTCATCGCATTCCTCGCGTCGAATAGCGCGAGATACATGACCGGCCAGGTTCTGGTCGTGGATGGCGGCCTCCTCGTGGGCCGTTACTGATCGCGGAGATCCCGGCGGCAACCTGCTGCCGGGCGGCTGGCGATACGACAATGAAAGAAGCCCACAGTGGCTTCAGGGAACAGCAAACAACACTGGAGAACAGAAATGTCCAAAATGGAAATGAATAGACGCTCTCTGTTGAAGCATTCCGCCGGCGTGATGGCGCTTGCCGCCATCGGCGGCGGGACGTCCCTGCTCTCGTCGCGCACCGCCTTCGCGCAGGCCGCCAATCTTGCTGGCGAGCAGCTGCGCACCATCGGCCTGTCGGTCACCGTACAGGAGCGCATCCTCGCCGACTTCCGCAAGGCAAGCGGCGTTGGCCAGACCTCCGGCACGGCGGCAACCTTTCCGGATGCGCAGACGAAGATCCTGTCTGGCTCCAAGGATTACGATTGCTGGGAGATTATCGCCGAGCGCCTGCCGTCGATCGTCATGACCAACAATGTCGAGCCTGTCCCGGCCGCCTCGCTGAAGAACTGGGCCAATATCCGCGACACCTTCACCAAGCCCTCCGACAAGTGGGGCGCCAAGCAGCAGATTGTCGGCCAGATCTGGGCCGATGACGCCCAGACCACACTGAACATGGTTCCGGCGGTCTATAACTACGACTCCATCGGCTACAATCCCGATGTCCTCAGCGCCGAGGAAGCCAATAGCTGGGCCGCACTCTTTGATCCCAAATGGAAGGGCAAGTCGGGCCTCAACACCGATCCGCTGATCGCCTTCGGCCAGGCCATCATGGCGATGAACACGCTCGGTCTCCTGAGCGTGAAGAACCCCGGCAATCCGAGCACGGCGGAAATCGACGAAGCCGCGAAATTCCTCGTCTCCAAGAAAAAGGACGGTCAGTTCCGCGCCCTTTGGGGTGATTTCGGCGAGCTCGTCAACCTGATGGCCTCCGGCGAAATGGTCGTTTGCGACGCCTGGCAGCCGGCCGTCATGGCCGTCAAGGCGCAGGGCAAGCCTTGCAAATATGCCGTACCGAAGGAAGGTTATCGTGGCTGGGCAATCGGCCCGTCGATGATCGCCGGCACGACCAACAAGGAGGCCGTGATCGCCTATGCCGATTATTGGCTGTCCGGCGAGCCGGGCATCACCGTCTCCGAGCAGGGCTACTATTCTCCGTCCACCAACATCAAGAACGTCATGGCGCCGGATAAATACGCCTTCTGGTACGAGGGCAAGCCCTGGGTTGGTGCGGCGGAGCGCGGCATCAAGGAAGGCGACCTGCGCGACGGCGGCTCGCTGGAAGAACGCGCCAAGAACGTCGCTTACTGGCACCAGTGGCCGGACGAATACGACCATCTCGTCCAGAAGTGGGACGAGTTCCTGAACGCCTGACGCAATGCCGGAGCGGCTCGCCGCTCCGCACCTGAAACGCGAGGAGACCGGCTGGCGGTCTTCTCGCCCGCGCCTGGAGAATGGTTATGATTTACGACCTGGAACTCATCAATGTCGGCAAGGTCTACGACAACGGCACGCCGGCCGTCGCCGATTTCAATCTGACGGTCACCAAGGGCGAATTCATCGCCTTCCTTGGCCCGTCCGGCTGCGGCAAGACGACGACGCTGCGTATGATCGCCGGCTTCGAGACGATTTCCTCCGGCGACATGATGATCAAAGGCGAGCGGATGAACGATGTCCGGCCGCAGAACCGCCCGACGTCGATGATCTTCCAGAACTATGCGCTCTTTCCGCACATGACCGTTCGCCGCAATGTCGGTTACGGCCTTGAGGTCAAGGGTATCGCGAAGGCCGAGCGCGATGCCCGCGTTGACCGGATTCTGGCGACGCTTGGGCTGGAGGATATCGCGGAGCGCAAGCCGGACAGGCTTTCGGGCGGCCAGCGCCAACGCATCGCGCTTGCGCGCGGTCTGGTGGTTGAGCCCGACGTTCTTCTGCTGGACGAGCCGCTCGGAGCTCTCGACGCCAATTTGCGCAAGGCGATCCAGAACGAATTGAAGCTGCTGCAAAAGAGGCTCGGTGTGACCTTCGTCTTCGTTACCCATGCCCAATCCGAGGCGCTGGCGCTCTCCGACCGGATCGTGGTGATGAACCAGGGCCGGGTCGAACAGATCAGCCCGCCGCATCAACTCTATACGCGGCCGAACACGCCGTTCGTGGCGAAATTCATCGGCCGTAACACGATTTTTCACGGCGAGGTGGCCGGCAGCGAAGGGGACAACACCGTCGTTGCCACGCCGCTTGGCCTATTGTCGGGCCGCCCGAATGGTGCGGTTGCCGGTAAGGGGAAGGTCGATATCGTCATCCCGTCCGAGGCAATCGAGGTGCATGCGAGCGAGGGCGCGGACCGCCAGCGCATCGCCAGCGCCTTCGGCGGCAATGTCGTCGGTGCCCGCATCGAACGTTTCGACGTCGTCGGCCATATCTCGCACCTGACCGCCAGTCTTCCCGACGGGCGTTCGCTCGCGCTGGAGGCGCATGTCGACAAATACAGGCCCGGCGCCTTTGCGGTCGGTGCCGGCGTATTGCTTGCCTGGAACCCGGCGGAAGCCACCGTCATTCCCGCTTACTAGAACCATAGAAACCCAAGGAGGTACTTCCCATGGCGAAAGAAATTCTCTGCAGTTTTGGCGTCGATGTCGATGCCGTGGCCGGATGGCTCGGCTCCTACGGCGGCGAGGATTCGCCCGACGATATTTCCCGCGGCCTCTTTGCCGGCGAAGTCGGCAGCCCGCGCCTGGTCAAGCTGTTCGAGCGCTTCGGCATCAAGACGACCTGGTTCATTCCCGGCCACTCGATCGAGACCTTTCCCGAGCAGATGCAGGCCGTGGCGGATGCGGGCCATGAAATCGGCATCCACGGCTACAGCCATGAAAATCCGATCGCGATGACACGCGAGCAGGAGACCGAGATCCTCGATAAGTGCATCGAGCTTGTCACCAAGCTTTCCGGCAAGCGCCCGACCGGCTATGTCGCGCCCTGGTGGGAGTTCTCCAACGTCACCAACGAGCTGTTGCTCGAGCGCGGCATCAAATACGACCACTCGCTGATGCATAAGGACTTCACCCCTTATTATGTGCGGGTCGGCGACAGCTGGACGAAGATCGACTATTCGAAGAAGCCGTCCGACTGGATGGTACCGTTGAAGCGCGGACAGGAGACCGATCTGATCGAGATTCCTGCCTCCTGGTATCTCGATGATCTGCCGCCGATGATGTTCATCAAGAAAGCCCCGAACAGCCATGGCTTCGTCAATCCGCACGATATCGAGCAGATGTGGCGCGATCAGTTCGACTGGGTCTATCGCGAGATGGACTATGCTGTCTTCCCGATCACCATCCATCCCGACGTTGCCGGTCGCCCGCAGGTGCTGATGATGCTCGAGCGGCTCTATGCCCATATGATCAAGCATCCGGGCGTGAAGTTCGTTACCATGAACGAAATCGCCGACGACTTCGCCGCGCGCTTCCCGCGCAAGAAGTAACAAGCGGTAAGGCCTGTGAGGAGGTAGACACCATCATGTGCTCGCTCTGCGGTGTTCTCGGCGGCAATGAACACTGGACCGACGCCGCGGCGCGGCCGGGGGTGTTTACGCGCAATGACAGCCGTCTCGACCGGCGGCGGGAGCGGGCCAACCGCGTCGCCGCCGCCAATCGCATGCTTTCGGCCTTCGGCCTTGTTCTGTCGGATTGGCAGGGTGCCTCGTTCGTTCTCTCCACGAAAACCGGCAAGAGCGAGATCGTCGAGGATCTGGGGCACCTCTGGCCGGCGGCCGAGCGGCTCATCGGCCGCCCCTGCGATCCGCTCGATCCCGGCCTGATCGCCCGCATGGAGGTCAGCCGTGACGGATGACGAGCCCGGCTTCGTGACCGTCAATCTCCTCACCGGCTTTCTCGGATCGGGAAAGACGACCTTGCTCAGGCGGCTGCTGGCGGAGGAAGCCTTTGCCGATGCTGCCGTGCTGATCAACGAATTCGGAGAGATCGGCCTCGATCATCACCTGATCGAGCGGATCGATGACGAGATTGTGCTGCTGCGCTCCGGATGCGTGTGCTGCACCGTTCGCGGCGAGCTCGCAGACGCACTCAAGGATCTCTATTCCAAGCGTGAGCGGGGGCTGGTCCCGCCGTTTCGGCGTGTCATCATCGAGAGCACCGGGCTGGCGGATCCCTTTCCGGTCCTCTCGACCATCAAGGCGGACCCGATCCTCCGGCATCATTTCCGACCCGGAAGCGTCGTGACTGCGGTGGATGCCGTCAACGGGCAGCGTCAGCTCGATACCTATATCGAATCCAACCGGCAGGCGGCGATTGCCGACCGGCTTGTGATCACCAAGACCGATCTCGCCACCGATAGCGAGAGATACGCGCTGGAAAGCCGCCTGCGGCGCATCAACCCCGACGCGCTCCTCGTCTGCGCTGGGGATGACGATCTGGATTTGTCCTCGCTGTTGCAGGACGCCGCCACGATGCGTGGCGATCATGTCCAGTCGCCGAGTGGCTTTTATTGCGAGGAACCGGTCTGGCTCACCAATGCCGACGGCGCGCCGCATCGCGCCGCGATCTCCTCCGTCACGATGACGGTGGACCGCGCTATCGACTGGACTGCATTCGGCATATGGCTGACCATGCTGCTCAATCGCCATGGCGAGCGGGTCCTGCGGGTCAAGGGTATTCTCAATCTCATGGGCGAGGAACGGCCGGTTGCCATTCATGGCGTGCAGCACCTTGTCCATACGCCCGTTCATATGGAAGCCTGGCCGTCTGACGATAGAAGCTCCCGCCTGGTCTTCATTCTGGATGGCCTCGACGGAGAAGTGTTGAAACGGTCCTTCGAGGCTTTTACGCTGGCGGACGCGGACGTTAGGCCACCTCTGGCCATCCCGGCGGAATAGGATAAGTCATTCCTTCATGAACAAGCATCAGTCTCCGGCAAAGGCCACTTCCGCACCTGCGCTGCATCTGGCCGGCCGGCCGAAACTGCGCATCCTTGGGACAGCCATTTCCCTGCTCGAAGAGCTGCGCATCCGGGCTCAGGACGATCTCGGCATCGAAGTGTCGTTCGATAACAATGATTTCCTCACCACTCAGTACAAGGCGGCGAGGGAGCCCGAGACCTATGACATCTACGATCAGTGCTTCCACAATCTCGATATCGTCTGGCATTGGCGCGCGATCCAGCCGGTCGACACGAAGCGCATTACCTTGTGGGATGAGATCAACGACCTGACCAAGACCGGTCACATCGGTCCCAACCCGCGACTGGGGCTCGGCGATGTGCCGGCGCGCAAGCTGTATGTGCAGCCGAACCTGGCGCTCGGCGATACGCCCTCACGTTTCATCTCCATGCTGCCAACGACGCATAATTTCGACAGCTTCGCCTACCGAACCGATCTCGTGGACAATGCCGTGGCCATGCATTCCTGGGGCGCCCTTTTCGATGAACGATGGGCGGGCCGGGTCGCTCTGGTGGACGAACCGGCCATCGGCATCTTTGATGCCGCATTGGCCGCACAGGCCGCCGGCCTCATGTCCTTCGACGATATTGGCAACATGTCGATCGCGGAGATCGACCGGTTGATCGACCTGTTGGAAGAGCGGAAGAAGGCGGGCTTCTTCCGTGGCTTCTGGCAGACAGCGGAGGATGCGGCTCGCCTGATGATGGCGGGGGACACCGCAGTTCAAAGCATGTGGTCGCCGGGTATCGGCATATTGAATTCCAAGGGTGTTCCGGTCGAACAGGCGGTGCCGGCGGAGGGCTATCGCGCCTGGCACGGCGGCCTGTGCCTTTCGAAGAGCCTGAGCGGGCGCCTGCTTGATATCGCCTACGACTATCTGAACTGGTGGCTATCCGGCTGGCCGGGAGCGGTGGTTGCCCGTCAGGGCTATTATATCTCCACCCCGCAGCGCTCCCGCCAGTTCATGACGCCGTCGGAATGGGATTACTGGTATGAGGGCCTTGCCGCCGCCGAAGATCTGCCCGGGCCGGACGGCCTGACGCGGATAAAGGCGGGCTCGGTCAGGAGCGGCGGATCCTATTGGCAGCGCGCCAATTGCATCGCGGTCTGGAATACCACTATGGATGAGCATAATTATCTCGTCCGCCGATGGATGCAGCTCGTCGGTCGATAAGGAGAAGAGGGTCATGGTATATTCACATCTGGGCAAATCGATCGCGCAGCTATCCGTTCTGATGCAATCGGGAGCGCTCGATCCCGTGGCGCTTACCGAGGAGAGCCTGGACGCGATCCGGTCCCATAAGGATCAGGCCATCTTTATCAGCCTGCTTGAGGAGCGGGCGCGCCAGGAGGCTGCTTCCGCCTCGAAGCGGCTACGGGAGGGTCGGTCGCGCGGGCTTCTCGACGGTATTCCCATCGCCTGGAAAGATCTCTTCGCCATCCGCGGGCTGTCAACGACGGCGGGGTCAACCGTTCTTGCCCGGGAAGCGCCCGCAAGCGAGGATGCCGATGTCGTCCAGGCCCTGGCAGAGGCTGGCATGGTCAGTGTCGGCCGGGTCAATATGAGCGAGTTTGCCTTTTCCGGTCTCGGCCTCAATCCGCATTACGGCACGCCGCTCAATCCGGTATCCACGGATGTCGAGCGGGTGCCTGGCGGATCTTCCTCGGGTTCGGCCGTCGCCGTCGCCGCCGGTCTCGTGTCGGTCTCGATCGGAACGGACACGGGTGGGTCGGTGCGCATTCCAGCCGCCTTCAATGGTCTGGTTGGGTACAAGGCAAGCCGTGGCCGCTACAGCATGGCCGGTGTTTTTCCCTTGGCGACCAGTCTCGATTCGCTTGGTCCTCTTTGCCGCAGCGTTCAGGATGCCATCTGGGTCGATGCGGCGATGCGGCGCCTCACGGCACCGGAAATCGTTCGCGCCAGCCTGAAGGATATTTCGCTGGTCGTGCCCGACACCGTCGTCATGGACGATGTCGAGGACGGCGTCCGTCAGGCTTTCGACGCTGCCATAGAGAGATTGCAGCAGGCCGGAGTGCGGGTGCGCCGGGCGGCATTTCCGACCTTCAGCGGTGTCTTTGACCTGATGGCGAAGCATGGTCCGATGGTGACAGCCGAGGCTTACGCACTCCACTATTATCGGCTTTCCGGCCCTGATGCCGCAGCCATGGATCGCCGCGTGGTGGCCCGTACATCGCTGGGCGAGAAGATCGGCCTGGTCGACTATATCGCGCTGTTGAATGGGCGTGAACGGCTGATCGAGGCGTTTGCGACAACCATGGCGCCGAACGAGTTCATCGCCCATCCGACGGTTGCCCATGTGGCGCCACCGCTTGCGCCATTGCGCGATGACGACGATCTTTTCGTCAAGACGAATGGCAAGACCCTGCGCAACACGCTGATCGGCAATTTCCTTGATTGTTGCGGTGTATCCCTGCCTTGCGGCACAGCTGATGGTGGTATGCCGGTCGGCTTCTTGCTGTCGGCCAAGAGGGGGCAGGATGAACAGCTGTTGGCGGCAGCTTTGGCCGCCGAGCAAGTTGTCCTTCCCAGGGCGTAATCCGGCGAGCGACAAAGTGCTGTTGTTTCCTCTCACGGGATGGAAGAGGAGAGCAACAGTCCACACTTTAATGCGTAAATCTATTAAACTTGTCGCTTTTTCGGCTTCCCAACTTGCAAACTTGCTGTGCCGCCGCAATCATGAGGAATGATCATCAATCAAACTCGTTTTCAACCGCCGAGTGCCGGCAATGAGCATGTCAGGCGCCGCAATCTGTTGGCGCTGCTGCAACGTGCGGGGCTAAGGCGGCTAACCACGATCGTCGCCCCGGCGGGATATGGCAAGACGTCGCTTGCCGCGCAGTGGTACGAGTTGCTTAGAACACAGCGCGGTCAGGCGGTTTGGATTCCCCTCGATCCCGAAGACAGTGACCAGAGCCGTTTCCTTTTGGCCTTGCTGGAATCGCTTCAGAAACTGCTTCCAGACGAAAGGAAGGGGTCGGATGCCAACAGCATGCCGGTTGCGTCGCTTCTCTCGGTGCTTGTCACGCGGCTGCGTCGCATAGAGGAGCCGATCGTCCTCTTCCTCGACGACTACCACTTTGCCCAGAACGACGCCACCGAATCACTGATGGCAAAGCTGCTGGCGGCGGCCGATCTCGGACATGTGAAGTTTGTGCTGATTTCGCGCAGCCCGCCTCGGTTTCCGACCTCCGCCTTGCGGCTCAACAGCGAGCTGAAACAGATTGGAGTTGCTGATCTCAGCTTCACCGATACCGAAGCTCAGGAGTTTTTCGGTAGCCGGGCAAAGAAGCTGACGAGCGAGCAGATCAGCGAACTCAACCAGCGCACGGAAGGCTGGGCGGTGGCGCTGCAGATGGTTCGGGTTCTGGTCAATGACAATATGGACAGCAGTGCCATCCTTTCGTCGTTCGATGGCAGCAATGCCGAGATGGGCCGTTACCTCTCGGAGCAGGTGTTCTCCAGCCTGCCGGAGGACATCCGGCAATTTCTGACTGAAAGTGCGGCTCTCCCCGCCGTCAGTCGGGCGCTCATCGGCGCTGTATCGGGCCAAGACAATGCGGTGGCGCTATTCAACCGGCTCGGCGACTACGCCCTGCCAATCGCTGTTCTTGATGGGCAGGGAACCTGGATCCGATACCATCCGGTGTTCAACAGCTACCTCAAGGAGGAGGCGGAGCGTGTTGGCATCGATACGAAACAGATATTGCGAAAAGCGGCGCATTGGTTCGAGGCCGGCGGCGACTGCGATGCGGCGGTACGCCATGCGCTCCTGGCGGATGATGCGAGGCTGGCGGCCGAGATTATTGAAAGAGCCGGCGGATGGCGCCGTGTCTACGCGACGACACGCGGCGGCACCGCGCTGTTCCAGACGCTGATCGCCAAGGCGGCCGGCATCAACCTGGCGGATTTCCCCTTGACGACGTTGGGGTTGGCAGTGATCAACGCCAAGGCGGGCCAGCTCGATGCCGCCAACCACTATCTGGCACTTGCCGAGCGCGCCGCGGTCCCAATGGGCGAAAAAATGGCGCAGGACCTGCGCGTCGTTCGCGTGCTCATGTCGCTCTATACGGATAGATGGGCGACTGCCGCGGATCTCTCCGCGCTCGAGGCCGATCTGTCTCAGGACAGCGACATGGAGCCGATCCATCGAGCGCTGGCGCTCAACATGCTGTCTTATAATTTTCTGATCCGCACGGATCTCGAGCGCGCATTGCATTACGGCCAGCTTTCCATACGGTCCTTCCGTGATGCGGGTGCGGATTTCGGCGCCATGCATCTCTACACGCATATCGGACAGGCCGCATTCTTCAGTGGCGATAGTGCCAGTGCCGCCGACGCCTACCGAAGTCTCATCGCTGAAGCGCAGGCCAATATCGGCAAGGGCTGCGATCTCGACGCCATCAGCCAGGTGTTGCAGAGCGAGCTGCTTTCGATGAGTGGCGATCGTCAGGCCGCGGCCTCCGTGCTCGCCTGGGCACTGCCACATCTGGAGCGACATGACGCCTGGTTCGACCTTCTCGCCGCCGGCATTATGGCGCAACAGCGCATCTTGCGGCTGAACGGCGAGATCATGGCGGCTCATGCGGCGATCGATAATGCACGCGCCGCCGCCAAGCGACGTGGCTTCGATCGCCTGGTTCGGTTGATCGACGGTGAACGAACAGCACTTCTTCTTGCCTCCGGCGATATCGACGAGGCAATGCGTTACGCTGAAGTCAGCGGCTTCAGTGCCCAGAGCATCGATTCCGACAGCGCCAACGATTTTGCTGTCAATCTGCGCGGCAACGTACCCGCTTTATTGTGGACGCGGATCTATCTCGCGCAAGGCGAGATTGCCCGCGCGCGCGCGGCTTTCCATCGCCTGATCATGCATCAGACGCAGAAGCTGCATGTACCGCGGCGTATCGAGTTGGGCTTCCTCGATATCCGCCTGCTGCTCGCCGAAGGCGACGAGGCCACGGCCGCGGTCAGGCTTTCCGAGATGATGCTATCGTTGCCGGTGGTGGATTACCGGGCCATTCTGCTGGTCGAAGGGCCGGAATTCGGCAATTCCTTACGTCTGTTGGCGACTGCCCAAGGCGTACCCGACGTCGTGATGCAGCGATTGGAGTGTTTACAGGATGTCGTGGCGACAACAGGTGCTGAAGACAGTGGCCTGCTCTCTACACCCGCCTTCGCAACTGGTGGATTGACCGACCGCGAGCGCAGTGTCATCCGGCTGCTGAGCGCCGGCCTCAGCAACAAGGAAATCGGTCGCAAGCTCGACCTTAGCAACAACACCGTCAAGTTCCACCTGCGCAACATCTACGCGAAGCTGAATGTTACGACTCGAACGGCTGCCGTTACCATAGCGCGCGATACCGGTATCCTTCTCTGACCAAACCCCACCCGAACGGGTAGGGTCGGCAAACCTTGCCCACCCTTCTGACAGGCTACCTGCCCCCAGGGAACCAGCCTAGTCTACACGCAACGATAGTGATGAGGGTGACCGAGACGATGACCATTGAGGCAATTTCCGTCGATCCCGTGACTCAGGAAATCATCGAGGGTAAGCTGACGGCTGTCGTCGACGAGATGGGGATCGTCATGGCGCGCACCAGCATGAGCCCCGTGATCTATGAAGTTCTCGATTTTGCCTGTGGGCTACTGACGTCCGATGGCGAGCTCGTCGCGCAGATGAACGGTATCACACTGTTCACCGGCACCTTCGGTGTCCAGGTGAAGGCGTTGATTGAGAAATCCGCCGGAAATCTCTCCGATGGTGATGTCCTTCTCTCCAACGATCCCTATGCCGGCGGCACCCATGCCTGCGATTTCGCCATCGTCAAGCCGTTGTTCGTCGATGGCGAAATTCTCGGCTATGCCATCAATGTTGCCCATTATCTCGATGTCGGCGGCTCGGTGCCGGGAAGCCTGGCGCCGAATGCCACCTCGGTTTTCCAGGAGGGAATACGTCTGCCGGGCGTCAAGATCGCGCGCTCCGACGTCTTTTCGAACGACATCCTCAGCATTATTTGCGAAAATGTGCGCCTGCCGGAAATCGCTCTCGGTGATCTCAACGCGCAGGTGGCGACAGTTCGGGTCGCTGCGCGGCGTCTAACCGAACTTGCGGCGAAATACGGGTCCGATGTCGTCAGGGCGGCTTTCGCCAATCTGTTGACAGCCAGCGAAAAGCGCAGCCGGGCAGCGATCGCCGCCCTTCCGGATGGCCGTTATGAAGCGAGCGATATCATCGATGGCGACGGCATCACTGATGCGCCGATCCCCGTGCAGGTGGCGGTCACCATCGACGGCGACAGCATTATCGCGGATTTCACCGGTTGTCCGCCGGCCGTGCCCGGCCCCATCAACTGCGCGCGCGGCGCCTTGCAGTCGGCGGTCAGAACCATCGTCAAGGCATTGGTCGGGCCGCAGGAGCCGTCCAACGAGGGATGGTTCCGTCCCTTGACCGTGATTGCGCCGCCCGGAACGATCTTCACCGCGGAAAAGCCTTCGCCGACCGGCTGGTACTATGAAGGGTCGGTGCATGCCTCCGAGCTCGTCTGGAAGGCGCTTGCGCCTCTGGTGCCGTCTCGCTTCTCCGCCGGTTCCTATTCCAGCCTCTGCGTTGTCTACATCTCCGGCAAGGATCGCAACGGACAGCCTTTCATCCATATCGAACCGCAGCATGGCGGCTGGGGTGCGAGCGAAGAGGCTGATGGCGCCGGTGCGTTGATAGCGCTGACGGACGGAGATACCTATAATTATTCGGTCGAAGCCATCGAGGCGCGGTTCCCCTTGCGGGTCAAGAGTTACGGCTACAATATCGAAGCCGGCACTGGCGCTGGTCGCAGGCGGGGAGGGTTCGGTATCGTGCGCGAATATGAAATCCTCAGCAAGGACGCATCCGCCTATGGCAGTTTCGGCCGCACCCGCACGCGCCCCTGGGGTATGGACGGCGGCGGAAGCGGAACGGTGAATGCGTTGCAGATCGCATCCGCGAGCGACGGCAAGGTGCGGACTTACGGCAGGATCGCCCATATCGATCTCAATTCCGGCGATATCCTGCGTGTCATCA
Source organism: Martinezella rhizogenes (assembly GCF_000799715.1). Classification (GTDB taxonomy): domain Bacteria; phylum Pseudomonadota; class Alphaproteobacteria; order Rhizobiales; family Rhizobiaceae; genus Rhizobium; species Rhizobium rhizogenes_C. Next base: position 717,177 of record NZ_JUHG01000013.1, on the reverse strand, counting down.
CTGGCGGCGGCGGGGGATGGGGCGACGCGCGCCAGCGCGAACAGCATCTGATCGAGCGCGATTTGCGCAATGGCTTCATTACCGAAGCACAGGCCGTGAAGCTTTACGGTTACCAAACGAAAGTGGCAGTATGATCAGACTGGCAACGGATGTCGGTGGCACGTTCACCGATCTCGTCGGATATGATGAGCGTAGCGGCGAACTGTTCACAGCCAAGAGCCTGACGACGGTGCCCGACCAGTCTATCGGAGTGCTCGACGCGATCGCTTCCGCCGAAGCCAAGGATGGGCTTCGCACACGGGACGTCACGTTTTTCGCCCATGGCGGCACGACGGTCATCAATGCCATTACCGAGCGCAAGGGTGTGCGAACCGCACTGGTGACCACGGCGGGCTTTCGCGACGTTCTCGAGATCGGTCGCGGCAACCGTCCCGATCTCTACAATCTGCGGTTCCGCAGTCCGGCCCCCTTTGTTCCCCGGAGCTTACGCTTTGAGGTGCGCGAGCGACTCGACGCTTCGGGAAAAATCATTACGCCGCTGCAGGTCGAAGACCTCAAACCGATTATCGCCCAGTGCAAGGCGGAAAAGATCGAGGCGGTCGCGATCCTGTTCCTGCACAGCTATACAAATCCCGAGCACGAGATTCTTTGCGCCGATATTCTGGCCGCTGCGCTACCGGATGCGACTGTCTGCGCCAGCTACGAAGTCTCGCGTCAATGGCGCGAATATGAGCGTTCGAACACGGTCGTTCTCAATGCCTATGTCCAGCCGATCATTCGCCGCTACTTCGCACGGCTGGAAGATGCGCTGATGCGGCGCGACCTGACGTGCCCCTATTACGCGATGCAGTCAAACGGCGGTATCGCCACATTCGAACAGGCGGTGAACAGTCCGCTGACCCTGGTCGAATCCGGTCCGGCCGGCGGTGTGGCGGGCGCGGCACGGATAGGCAATGCGCTCGGCGAGAGCGAAGTCCTGTCGCTCGATGTCGGCGGCACGACCGCCAAATGCTCGCTGATCCACGGCGGGCGCCCGACGCTGAACGTCGAATACAAGCTCGAACATACCCGCATCGAGCCCGGTCATCCCATTCAGGTGCCGGTGGTCGATATTGTCGAGATCGGCTCCGGCGGCGGCTCGATCGCCTGGCTCGACGAACGCGGCGTCCTTCGTGTCGGCCCGGAGAGCGCTGGTTCCATGCCAGGCCCGGCCTGTTACGGTCGCGGCGGCACGAAACCGACATTGTCGGATGCCATTCTTTTGATCGGGATCTTTGATCCCACCAATTTTGCCGGCGGCTCCATGCACCTCGACAAGCAGAAAGCGGCCGAGGCGATTGCCACCATCGCCGCGCCCCTCGGCTTGAGCATCGAGGATGCCGCGATGGCAATTATCGATATCGCTCATGCAAGCATGATCAATGCGCTGAAACTGGTGACAGTCCAGCGCGGGCATGATCCGCGCGAAGTGGCCTTCGTCATCAGTGGTGGTGCCGGCCCCGCGCTTGCAACCAGGCTCGGACGGGATCTGAGCGTCAAGTCGACGGTCATCCCGCTTCATCCCGGCCTTTTTTCCGCCTGGGGCATGCTCGCCGCCGAGCCGCGCGCCGATTTTCGTCATACCTGGTTTTCAGCACTGACGGCCGAGGCGATCAAGGCGCTGTTGGCGCGCTTCGACAAGCTCGAAAAGGAAGCGATCGCTTATTTCGCCAAGGGGCAGGATGCCGATATCCGCTTCACCTATCAGGTCGAGGCGCGGTATCGCGGACAGGAACACGGCGTTTTTGCCCATTTCCAACGCGGCGACGATCGTGAGGTCTTTGCCGAGCGCTTTCATTCTGTCCATGAGCGCGCCTATTCGTTCCGCTTGCCGCACGCGGCCATCGAGATCACCACGCTGCATCTCGAAGCAGTTCTGAACGGCCCGGTGATTGCTCTGCCGGCTTTGTCCAAAAACGGACGCAGTCTCGAAGCTGCGTTGACAGGACGGCGCAATGTCTATTTTGGTGCTGTTCCTGGCTGGGTCTCTTGCCCGGTCTATGAGCGCAGCCTGCTGGCGCCCGGTCTGTCGATCGAGGGTCCGATGATTGTCGAGGAGGCAACGGCGACGACGCTCGTACAGGAGAACCAGCAACTGAGCGTCGCCGATAATGGCGTGCTGATCATTCGCGAAAGCGTCTCCGAGGCAGGCTAGTGGCTATATCCATTCAGATCGAGAAGGTCAGCAGGGAGTACGGGCCGGTTAAGGCTCTTGACGATGTAACGCTCGATATCGCCGCCGGTGAATTCTTTACACTGCTTGGGTCGTCGGGTTGCGGAAAGAGTTCGCTGTTGAAGCTCATCGGTGGTTTCGACAGGCAGACCTCTGGCCGTATTTCCTTCGACGGCAAGGATGTGAGCGACGTGCCGGCCAACAAGCGCCCGGTCAACACCGTCTTCCAGAGCCTTGCGCTTTTTCCCCATATGACCGTCGCGCAGAATGTTGGCTACGGGCTGCGGCTGAGGGGGCTATCAGGTGGTGCGCTCGCGGCCAAGATCAACGATGCCCTTGATCTCGTCGAGCTCTCCGGTTTCGGCCCGCGCGACGTCAATCTTTTGTCCGGCGGCCAGCGTCAGCGTGTCGCCCTTGCGCGGGCCCTGGTCATGGAGCCCGGCATCCTGTTGCTCGACGAGCCGTTGACCGGCCTCGACGAGCGCCTGCGCCAGCAGATGCGCGACGAATTCGCACGACTGCACAAGCGCACCGGCGCAACCTTCGTCCTCGTCACGCACAATCAGGACGAAGCGCTCAGCCTCTCGGATCGCATGGCCGTGATGCACAAGGGTCGTATCGAACAGGTGGATGCACCCGCCCGCTTCTTCGAGGCTCCGGCCAATGCTTTCGTCGCTCGTTTCGTCGGCATCGATACGCTGGTGCGTCCGGAGAAGATCACGACGTCCGACGGCCAGACATACGCGGTCATTGCCGGGCAAAATGTGCCGGTGCGGGTCGCCGGTCCGGTGGACCCGCTGCAGTCCGTCGTTGCCATCCGCGCGGACCGGCTGTTTCTCGCTGCCGCGGATACACCTGAAACGCTGATGCTGACCGTGGTCGAAACGACATTTCGCGGCCTCTATCACGATCTCAAGCTCGCCTTCTGGGATGGTCAGATACTGACGATGGCGATTGAGGAAGAGGCGGGGTTTGGCAGGCTCGAGGCGGGAAGATCCATCCGGGTCGGCTTGAAGCCGGATGCCGCCGTTCTGATTTCCGATGCGGGACTATTGCCTACGAGCTGAATGGCTGCTTTGTGGTGTGAAGAGTGATTCAACCGGACCGCAAAGGGGAATGGCAATGACGAAGCATGTCGGAATGTTTGCATCGGCGCAGCATAGCAATATGCAGCGGCGCGATTTTCTGAAGCTTATGGGGGCAGGGGGGGCTGCCTTGTCGGCCGGCAGTCTTGGCTGGGCCTCGCGTGCCGCCGCGCAGGATGCCGCAACGGTCGCCTTCTGGGCAACCGCGACGCTGGATATCGGCGACAAATGGAAGGCATTTGCCACACAGAACGGCGTTGCACCCGAGTTCACCGATAACGGCAACGACATCGGCCCGGTCATTGCCCGCCTCGCCGCCGGCAATGCCAATGATCTTTTCGACATCGGCGGGTTCCAGGGCGGTGCCGAGAAGGAACTGGCGCGCCAGGGCGTCATCATTCCCTGGGATCTGACGAAGATCCCGAACTACGAAAGCGTCTGGCAATGGGCCAAGGATATTCCTTATCTCAAGCATGACGGCAAGCAGTACAGCATCCCGACCGTCGTCAACGCCGACTCGATCATCTACCGGCCCGACAAGCTCGGCAAGGTCGATAGCTACGGCGTCATTTTCGATCCCAAGCTCAAGGGCCGCGTGGCCATGGAAGATGCCTGGATCAACAGCGCCATCTTCACCGCGATGTATCTGAAGGAGAGCGAAAACAAACCGATCGTCGAGCCGGGCAACCTGACCGAATCCGAACTCGGTCTGGTCATGGAATTCTTGATCAAGCACAAGAAGGACGGCCAGTTCCGCACCTTCTGGAATGGCTGGGAGCAGGGCGTTCAGCTGGTGGCCGATCAGGAAGTCGACGCCATGACCGGCTGGGAACCGATCGTTTACGAAGGGCGCAAGCGTGGCCTCCAGGTGGAATATGCCGCGCCCGTCGAAGGCTATGAGGCCTGGGGCAACAATACGGTGCTCCTGAAGGGTGCTGGCGATCGCGGTGTCACCGACGTCGCTCATAAATTTGTCAACGGCCTGCTCGGCGGTTTCTATGGTTGCGAACTCGGCCAGGCCCGTGGCTATCTTGTGCCGACCGACAACAACCTGGCCTATGCCAAGGCCCATCCGGACGAATACAAGCCGGACGAGGTCGAGAAACTGGCCGAGCATGTCAAGGCCAAGTTCGCCGGCAAGGTCTATTGGCAGAACACCCGGCCGGATAATTTCCAGCTTTACGAAGAGTGGTGGCAGAAGCTTCGTAACGCCTGAGTTTCATAATCGTGGGCAGCGGCGATGTCTCCCTCGCCGCTGCCGTCCACTCTTGAAGGCCTCGTATGTCCAGAGCACGTTTGCCGATTTCGTCAATGCTGATGGCGCCGCCACTGCTGGCGATCCTGGCGTTCGGACTGCTGCCCTTGATCGTCGTCGTCGTCTGGAGTTTTTGGAGCTGGGATCCGGTGACATACTGGATCAAGCCGGACGTGAGCCTTGCAGGCTACGCCGGCATCCTCGAGGCCGGACGCTGGACGGTCATCGTCTCGACCTTGATCAAGGCATTCGGCACGGCGCTGCTATGCCTGTTGATCGCCTATCCCACCAGCTATGCGATCCATTTCCTGGCCGGGCGGCGGCTGAACGTCATTCTCCTGGCGCTGATCACCATTCCTTTCTTCACCTCCTATCTGATCCGGTCCTTTTCCTGGCGACTCGTGCTTGGACGTGTCGGAATTATCAATGACTGGCTGCAGGCTGTCGGCATCACCGATGCGCCAGTTGACTGGCTGCTGTTCAGCAATTTCGCCGTCATCGTCGGGCTGGTTGCTTCCTATCTGCCGTTTGCAATCTTCCCGTTGTTGCTGTCCATGCGCCGGGTTGATCCAACCTATCTGGCGGCCGCCCAGGACCTTGGCGCGGGATTCTGGAAGGGCCTGACGACGATCCTCTTGCCGCTGACAAAGTCGGGCATCTTTGCCGGCTTCCTGTTCGTCTTCGTCATGGTGGTGGGCTCGTCCACCGAGGTGCAGATGCTGGGCGGGGCGGGCGCTTCGATCGTGTCGGTGATGATCAACGACGTCATGCGCGTCGCCAATTATCCGATGGCCTTCGCCATTTCGACCATCGTGCTTGCCGTGATCTTCGGTCTTGTGCTGATAGGCAACCGAATCTTCGGCCTTGCATCGCTATTCGAGGACCAGTCGCCATGATGTTGCGCGAAGGTCTTGCCAACCGTGTTCTGCTTTGGGTCGTCACCATCGCCGGCTTGCTCGTGATCTATGCGCCGCCGCTCTATCTGCTGGCGATCTCCTTCAATCCCGCCCTGCAGCCGGGCTTGCCGAATATCTCCGAACTCAGTCTCAAATGGTACGCATCGCTGCCGCAGGAGACGGCGCTGATCGGTGCCTTGGAGCAGTCGCTGATCATCGCCACGGCGACGGCGGTTCTTGCAACCATCATGTCGCTGCTGGCAGCACTTGCCTATTTCGAATTGCGCGCGCGCCGGACCGCGTGGTTGCTGGCGGTGATCCTGCCGATGTTCGTGCCGGGTGTGATTCAGGGGCTGGCGCTCTCGGCGGTGTTTACGCGCGCGGGCATCAAGGCGTCGACCCTGACGGTCATCGCCGGTCATTTGCTGTGGGCCATGCCTTTCGCATTCATCGTCATTCTGACGAGCTTTGCGGCGGTGCGGCGGTCCTATCTCATCGCAGCGGCCGATCTTGGCGCGAACTGGGGGCGCCAATTTATCGATATCACCTTGCCGCTGGTCCGCCCCGGACTGATCAGCGCCTTCATCTTTTCCTTCCTGCTGTCGCTCAACGAATTCACGCGGGCCTTCTATCTGGCCGGACGGCAGAACACTTTGCCCGTGGTGCTGTTCGGGAAGATGAACTCCGGGGCCTCGCCGGTGATCTACGCCATGTCCGGTGCCATCTTCCTGATCTCGGTCCTGTGCGTCGCATTGATTGCGCTCCGGTTTCTGTGGCAGGGCCGGGTAGCGGATTCAGTTCGCAACAGCGGCTGAGTTTGCCAACATACTGGCAGGTGCCGAGGCTCCCATCGGTTCGCCAAAACGGCAATCCGCGATCAATTCACCATCGATGACTCTCTCGCTCTGACCTTCGACGTCTCGGCGTGGTCCCGCTCGGCTTGTCTCTCACATGAGCTGCACTCCCATGGAGCGAAGGCTTTTCCGTGTGATCGGCGTCCGACATATCGCATCTTCATTTGGTAACTTGACATTTGTCGATACTGAGTCGAATAATGTCAAAATGCGCCAACCGAGGAGGCCATGGGTATCTCTGGACCCCATGTTTCGGGTTGCGCTTGAGGAGGCGAAGTCGTGGAATTCCTGCTTGAGGTAGACGGGCTGCAGAAGTCCTTTGGTGGCGTCGCGGCATTGCGCGATGGCCGTTTTCAGCTGCGGGCGGGCTCGGTGCATGCGCTTTGCGGCGGCAACGGCGCCGGCAAGTCGACCTTCCTCAAGATCCTGATGGGTATTCACGCGCGCGACGCAGGTCTGATCCGCCGTCGTGGCAAGGAGGTCGACTATGCGAGCCCCGCCGAAGCGCTGGCGGCCGGCATTGCCATTATCGAGCAGGAGCTTAGCCCTATCCCGCACATGACCGTGGCCGAAAACATCTATCTCGGTCGTGAGCCGTCGGCCCGCTTTGGCGGCATCGATTTCAAGACGATGAACCGTAGCGCCCAGGCCCTTCTCGATCGGCTGGAGTTCAATATCCGCGCCACGCAATTCATGATGAACCTCTCCGTCGCGCAGGTGCAACTGGTGGAGATCGCCAAGGCGCTCAGCCACGATGCGGAAGTGATCTTCATGGACGAGCCGACCTCCGCCATTGGCGAGAAGGAGGCCCAGCAGCTATTTGCGACGATCGAGCGCCTGAAGGCCGAAGGCAAGGGCATCGTCTATGTCTCGCACAGGCTGTCGGAGATCTTTCAGATCGCCGATGCCTACACGGCCTTTCGCGACGGCTCCTATGTCGGCAGCGGCGCTATCGCCGACGTCGACAGGGCTGGCCTGATCCGCATGATCGTTGGCCGTGAACTCGGCGAGGAATATATCAAGACAAACACACCGACCGCCACCGCCGGATTTGAAGTTTCCGGCCTGACAGCCCCCGGCAAGATCGAAGACATCTCCTTCGCGGTGAACAAGGGAGAGATCTTCGGTATCTACGGCCTGATGGGGTCGGGGCGAACCGAGATTTTCGACTGCATATTCGGCCTCGACAGGCCGATCAGCGGCGACATGAAGCTGGCCGGACAAGCCATATCGGTCAGAAAGCCGGCCGAGGCGATGCAGCATGGCATCGCCTTCGTGACCGAAGACCGCAAGCTGACGGGGCTCAATCTCAGCGACAGCGTCCGCAACAATATCTGCCTTGCCAGCCTGCCGGAAATGAGCCCGCACTTTTCGATGGACCGCCGCGCGGAAGCCGCCGCCAGCACGGCGATGATCGAGCGTTTCGACATCAAGGCGGCGCGCGACAGCATGGCGGTTTCGGGCCTGTCTGGCGGCAACCAGCAGAAAGTCGTGCTTGGTAAATGGTTCCTGCGCAAGCCGAAGGTGCTGCTGCTGGACGAGCCGACCCGCGGCGTCGATGTCGGCGCCAAGCGCGAGATCTACCGCATTATCTGCGACTTCGCCGCCGAAGGCGGCACGGTCATCATGATCTCGTCCGAGATCGATGAGGTTCTCGGCATGTCTGACCGCATCCTGGTGATGCGTCAGGGGCGCTCCGCCGGGATCCTTGAACGGAAAGAGGCCGACGCACAAGCGCTCGTCCACCTGTCGACATGACCGCGACAGGCAACGACGAGCGACAGGGTCGCGACCGGCAACAAGAGGTGTTTCATATGTCCGCCACAGACAATAATCGATCCAGCGCCTGGTTCAGTTCGGACCGGCGCCGGGTGATCATGCAGGAATACGGGATCTTCCTGGCGTTCCTGCTGCTCGCCATCGTTCTTTCCGTTTCGAACGAATATTTCCTGACGGCGGGCAACATATCGAATGTGCTGTTGCAGACCTCGATAAACGGTGTCCTGGCAATCGGCATGACCTTCGTCATCCTGACACGGGGCATCGATCTATCCGTCGGCTCCGTCGTCGCGCTCACCGGCATCATCAGTGCGAGCTTTGCGACCACCTCCGCGACGGCGGGCATTGTGGGCGCACCCTATCCACCCTATGTGGCGCTCGCGATCGGGCTGCTAGTCGGTGTCGCATGCGGCGCGGTGGTGGGGTTGATCGTCTCGCGCTTTGCCGTGCCGGCCTTTGTCGCAACGCTCGGCATGCTTTCCGCGGCCCGCGGCCTGACGCTGATTTATGGCGGCGGCAAACCGGTTCCTGCACTGACCCCCGATTTTCGCTGGATCGGCACCGGGACCGTTTTCTCCATCCCGATGCCGGTGATCCTGCTTGCGATCGTCTTTGCCGTCTCCTGGTGGGTGCTCAATCGCACGCGATTTGGCCGATATATCTATGCCGTCGGCGGCAATCCGCATGCGGCCAACACGTCGGGCATCAACGTCACCCGGTTGCGCTTCCTCGTCTATGTGATTTCCGGTGGTCTTGCCGGTCTGGCGGGCATGATCCTTTCCGCACGTACCGGCTCCGCGCTGCCCCAGGCTGGCATTGCCTATGAGCTCGATGCAATCGCCGCCGTCGTCATTGGTGGAACCAGCCTTTCCGGTGGTGTCGGGCGCATCACCGGCACGTTGATCGGGGCGCTGATCATCGGCGTCATGAACAACGGCCTCGATCTGATGGGGATCCAGTCCTACTACCAGCAGGTCCTCAAGGGCGCGCTCATCGTGGGGGCGGTGATGCTCGACCAGAAACGAAATCTGGGCGCTTGAGCCCGAAGACATTCGGGTGCCGCGCACCCGGAAACCAAACGGCGCGCCAGAACGGCCGCCGGACTATCAACGGAGGAGATTTACTATGAAGAAATTACTGATTGCCCTTGCCGCCGCAACCGCGCTGCTGGCTTCACCGTCCCTGGCGCAGGACAAGAAACTGAAGATCGGCGCCGCGCCTTACGGCCTCAACGCCGAATTCATGCAGATCTGGTCCGCAGCACTCCAGCAGCATCCCGCCGTCAAGAGCGGCGAAGTCGAGCTGACGATCTTCGACGGCCGTTACGACGCTCTTGTTCAGCAGGAGCAGTTCAACACGATGATCACGCAGAAATTCGACGCGATCATCTTTGCACCGATCGACATCGAAGCGGGTGCGACGGCGGTTCAGGCGGCCCATGACGCCGGCATCCCGGTCGTGGGCTCCAATACAAGGGTGAATTCCGACCTGTTGTCCGCCTATGTCGGTTCCGACGACAAGGTTTCCGGCTACATGGAAGCCAAGACAGTGCTCGACAAGATCGGCTGCAAGGGCAATGTCGTGATCCTCGAAGGCCCGATTGGCCAGTCGGCTCAGATTTCCCGCCTTGAAGGCAACAAGAAGGCGCTTGCTGAGTGCCCTAACGTCAAGGTCATCGAGGACCAGACCGCGAACTGGTCGCGCGCCGAGGCGCAGACGCTGATGGAAAACTGGCTGACCTCGCATCCGGGACAGATCAACGGCGTGATCGGCCAGAACGATGAAATGGCGCTCGGCGCGATCGAGGCGATCAAGGCGGCAAAGCTCAATGTCGGCGATTTTGCCATTGCAGGCATCGATGGCATTACCGATGCGCTTCACGCCGTCAAACAGGGCACCATGACGTCCATCCTGCAGGACGCCACTGCGCAGGCGCAGGGTGCGCTGGATCTCGCGATCTTCAACGCCAAGAAGGGCACCTACAAGCCGGAGTCCCCGATCTGGGCCGAATATCCGCAAATGCCGTTTAACGACGGCAAGGACAAGAACTACAACGTTCCGTGGACCCCGGTGACCACGGAGAATGTCGACAAGCTGCTTGAAACCCGTAAGTGAAATCGATCCGGTGGGGCGAAAGTTTCGCCCCACTCCACCCTATCGAGGCTTGAACAAGATGACTGATAAAGCTCCAGACATTGATTTGAATTTCCCGCTCTCCGGCAAAGTCGCTGTTGTGACAGGCGGTGGATCCGGCATTGGCGCCGCGGTCGCGGCTGCCTTTGCGTCCAAGGGCGCGAAAGTCGCGGTTCTGGATATCAATGTCGATATTGCCAGGGCAAAAACTGCCGAACTGGGCGGCGATGCCAAGCCGTTCGCCTGCGATGTTGCAGATGCAGCCTCCGTCAACAAGGCTATCGCCGATGTCCTGTCGCACTTCGGCCAGATCGACATTGCGGTGAACAGCGCCGGCGTGGTTTTCCTCGCGCCCGCCGAAGACCTGTCTGAGGACCACTGGGATAAGACGATCAACATCAACCTCAAAGGCACCTTCCTGGTGACCCAGGCGGTTGGCCGCGCGATGATCGCAGCCGGCAAGGGCGGCAAGATCATCAACCTCGCCTCGCAGGCCGGCACCGTCGCGATCGAGGAACATGTCGCCTATTGCGCCTCCAAATTCGGCGTCATCGGCATGTCCAAGACCTTCGCCGCCGAATGGGGCAAGCACGGCATCTGCGTCAACACCATTTCCCCAACCATCGTCCTGACCGAGCTCGGCAAGAAGGCGTGGTCCGGTGAAAAGGGCGAGGCGGCGAAAAAGCGCATTCCTTCGGGCCGTTTCGCATTTCCGGAGGAGATCGCGGCGGCCGCCGTTTTCCTCTCCTCATCAGGAGCAGACATGATCAATGGCGCCGATCTCTTGATCGATGGCGGCTACACAATTCTCTGAGCGCAGGCGCTCGGGCATCCTACAGGAGACACTATGCAACGGTTCATCAACAATCCCGATGAAGTCGTCGAAGACACCGTAAAGGGCTTCGTCAAGGCGCATTCGGGGACCGTACGCCTTGCCGAAAACCCGCGCGTCGTCGTCGCGAAGAATGCGCCCCATGCCGGCAAGGTCGGAGTCATCACCGGCGGCGGTTCCGGTCATGAGCCTGCCTTCATCGGCTATGCCGGCAAGAATATGCTCGACGCTGTCGCCGTCGGTGAGCTCTTCTCTTCGCCGACGGCCAAGAGCTTCTACGACGCCGTTCGCGAGGCTAATGGCGGTCGCGGCGTGATCTGCCTTTACGGCAATTACGCGGGCGACAACATGAATGTGAAGATGGCGATCAAGCTCGCGGCCAAGGACGGCATCGAGGTTGCGACCGTTGTTGCCAATGACGACGTGTGCTCGGCCCCGCCGGAGGAGCGCGAGAAGCGTCGCGGTGTCGCCGGCGAAATCTTCATGTGGAAGATCGGCAGCGCCATGGCTTCGAAGGGCGCGAGCCTCGAAGAAGTGCGTGCCATTTCCCAGAAGGCGATCGACAATTGCCGCTCCGTCGGCATCGGTCTCGGCCCCTGCACGCTGCCGGCCGTCGGCCATCCGAATTTCAAGATCGAGCCCGGCACCATGGAAGTCGGTATCGGTCACCATGGCGAGCCGGGGGTTCGCGTGGAACCCCTCAAGACAGCTGCGGAAATCGCCAAAACCATGAGCCAGATCGTTCTGGACGATCATAACCTTGCCGCCGGCACCGAGGTGGCGGTCCTGGTTTCGGGTCTCGGCGCAACGCCGGTCAACGAGCTTTACATTCTGAACGACACGATCGAAACGCAGATCACCGCGCGTGGCCTCAAGATCTACAAGACCTATGTCGGCAACTATTTCACCTCGCTCGAGATGGTCGGCGCGACACTGACGGTGCTGGCTCTCGACGACGAGTTGAAAGAGCTTCTCGACGTTGAAGTCCAATGCACGACGTTGCTTTGAGGGAGACAGATCCATGCAGACATTTAGCAACGCAACGGCCGGCGATATCGTCCTGGCAATGGCCGACCGGATTGTCGAAAATCGCGCCTATCTCAGCGAGATCGACGGCAAGATTGGCGACGGAGACCACGGCGTCAATATGGCCAAGGGCTTCGGCATGGCCGCGGAGCGTATGAAGGGCAAGCATCTGTCGCTAGCCGCATCGCTTGATACGCTAGGCACCGTTCTGATGACCGAGATCGGCGGCTCGATGGGACCGCTCTACGGTGTGATGTTCATCGAATTCGCCGAGAAGCTGGAGGGCGTCGACGCCATAGACAGCGCGACCTATAGCCGGATGCTGCATGCGGGGCTTGAAGGCATCCAGGCAATCGGTGCGGCGAAAGTCGGCGACAAGACGCTCCTCGACACGCTCGTTCCGGCAACCGAAGCCTTCGATAGTGCGATCGCGGCCGGCGAGTCGTTTGCCGACGCGCTCGATGCGTTGGCGGCGGCGGCCGAAGCGGGCCGGGATTCGACGCTCAATCTGGTGGCGAAGATCGGCCGGGCGAGCCGTCTCGGCGAACGCTCGCTGGGCGTGCTGGATGCCGGGGCGACATCGTGTGCGATCATATTGAGAGAACTCTCTTTCGGCGCGCGCGAGAGGCTTCAATAGGTACCGCGATACTCGCCCACACAAGGATCTCCCAAGGCTGCGCGATCCCATTATTGTCGATGGGGTCGCGCGCCGCCCCTTTCTCTGAAGAAGCATTTGCAAACATGCTCTATTGCTTTCATCTTCGGACGACAAAAGGGAACCGCGGACAGTCATGACAGGCAAGACATCTTCAGTCGGAAAAACCGGTGTAGGCAAGGCGGGCGTGCCGGAAACATCGGACGCCATGCCGCTGCGCTACGGCGACGATCCCTACGTCTGGGCCTGCTGGCTCTATTATGAGGATGGCAGGACACAGGGCGATATCGCCGAGATCATGGGTATTTCGCGCGCGACGGTGAATAGCTATCTGGCCGATGCCCGCAGCCGGGGGATCGTGAACATTTCCCTCGAGCCGTCACGCCTGAGTTCGCTTTCGATTGCCATGGAGCTGAAACGCCATTTCGGCCTGCATGACTGCCTGGTCGTTCCCAGTGACGACGGAACGCGACCGCTGATCGATCGTCTCGGCACGGCGGGCGCCCAGGCGATCGCCAAGCTTTTGAAATCGGGTGATACCCTGGCTGTCGCCTGGGGGCGAACGGTCCTGGCGATAGCCGAGCAGGCGTCCGTACCCAATCTCCAGGATGTCACCATCGTCCAGGCGACCGGCGGCACGCGGGCGCGCTTTGCCTATACGCCGGAACTCTGCGCGGCGGCTTTTGCCAATGCGGTCGGCGGAAAGCTGATCAATATCACCGCACCGGCGATCGTTTCGACCGGGGAGGTGCGCAACATCCTGCTGCGGGAACCGCTGGTGGAAGACCAGTTCGCAACGCTTTCCAAAGCCAACAAGGCGCTGTTCGGCATCTCGTCGCTGCGCCCGAATTCGACCATCCACAGCAGCGGCTTCTTTGAATCCGTCTCGCTCCAGGACTATCTGGCGAAGAACGCCGTCGGGGTCGTGGCCGGCCGCTTCATCGATCCGAAGGGAGAGCCGGTCGCCGGACCGCTTGATGACCGGACCATCGGCATATCCCTCGACATGCTGAAGGCGATAGGGCTGCGCATCGCGGTTGCGGGCGGTTTCGACAAAGTGCCGGCGATCCTCGCGGCGCTGCGTGGCGGCTACATCAATGTCCTGATCACCGATGCCGCCACCGGTCGGGGTATCCTCAACGCCGACGGCGTAACCGAGATCGACCAGAAGATTTCGCAGCGCTCGCGAACGGACAATACAGTGCCACTGCCCAGCAGCTTTCGCACTCACATCAAGAAGTTCTTGAACAATCCCGACGATGTCGTCGACGAGATGCTCGACGGCATCGTCAAGGCGCATGCTGGCCATGTCGCGCCCATCAAGGGATCCAATCGCGCGCTTGTCGCCCGGACAGGACCGAGGCCGGGGAAGGTCGGGCTCGTCATCGGCGGCGGCACCGGCCACGAACCCTGCTTCGTCGGCTATGTCGGCAAGGGCCTTGCCGATGCGGTTGCCGTCGGCAATATTTTTTCGTCGCCACCGCCCACGCCGATCCTGCAATGCGCCAGGGCTGCATCCGGCGGCGAGGGCGTGCTTTTCGTCTATGGTAACTATGCCGGCGATGTGATGAATTTCGAGATGGCGGCCGAGATGGCGCAGGACGAACGGATCGATGTCCGCACCATTCTCACCACGGACGATATCGCCTCCTCTCCGGTGGAGGACAGGGAAGGCCGCCGCGGTGTTGCGGGGAACTTCTTCATCTTCAAGGTCGCCGGAGCCGCCTGTGATCGCGGGCTGTCGCTGGATGCCTGCGAGGCCGCGACGCGCAAAGCCAATGATCGAACCTATACGATGGGCGTTGCGCTGGAGCCCTGCTCGCTGCCGCAGACGCGCCGGCACAATTTCGAGATCGGTCCCGATGATATCGAGTTCGGCATGGGCATCCACGGCGAGCGGGGCGTCATCCGCGAGAAGATGATGACGGCCGACGAAATCACCGACAGGGTAATGGACCGCATTTTCGCGGAAATGAAGCCGACGCCCGGCGACCGTGTCGCCGTGCTGATCAACTCCTTCGGCGCAACGCCGCTGATGGAGCTTTACATCCTGTTCAGGCGCGTCGAGCAGCGGCTGAGCGCGAAGGACATCAGGATAGAAGCGAATTGGGTGGGGCATTACTGCACGTCGCTCGACATGGTCGGCGCGTCCATATCGATTTTGCACCTCGATCAGGAATTGACCGAGCTGCTGTACCATCCTTGCGATACCGCCGCTTTGAAGGTGGGATGAAGATGCGAGACGCGGGTCGGAGAAAACCGCCGCGATCTCCTGGACTGGGAGGAAGATTATGCCGGAAAACGCGGCGCGACGTTTGAGCAGCATGTTTCAACGCATATCCATAGCGATCACCGCGGAGAAGGATCATCTCTCGGAACTCGACGGCGCCATCGGAGACGCGGATCATGGGATCACCATGGCTCTCGGCTTCATGGCCGTGAATGCCGCGCTCGCAAAACTCGATCTGGAGCAAGTGCTTCCGTCGGATATTTTTACGGTTGCCGCCTCGGCGTTTCTGGACGCCGTCGGCGCATCCACCGGCCCGCTCTATGCGACTGCATTCCGAAAAGCAGCGCAAGCGCTCAAGCAGGACGAGTCCCTTTCGGATGCTCGCCAGGTTGCGATCGTCGAAGCAATGACGGCCGGCATAAAGGAGCGTGGCAAGGGGCAGCGCGGTGATAAAACTATGCTGGATGCCTGGATTCCCGCGACCGAAGCGGCCGTCAATGCACGGGCAAAACAATGCGGAACGCGCGAGCTCTGGAACAGCATCGTGGAGGCGTCGGAAACCGGCGCGAATTCGACCCGGTCTATGATTGCCGCGCGCGGCAGGGCGGCAAGGCTGGGAGAGCGCTCGCTAGGCCACGTCGATCCGGGTGCGGCATCGGCGGTGATCATCCTGCGCGCCATGAGGGATAGTTTCTCCACGAATGACTCGACAGGGTAGGGACTGGAGCAGTCATTCGGGTTGCGTGCGACGGATGGCTCGATGAATAACAGGCGATGGCGTCGGAGGCCCTGCCGATGTATACTCCTATTGGCCATCGGAGCCTGAGGCGCGATAGGATCATCACTTATGCCTGCCATGGACAAGCTGTTCGCGGGATCCATCCCTGAGATTTACGACACCTATATGGTGCCTCTCATCTTTGAGCCCTATGCATTTGACCTAGCCCGCCGGGTCGCGGAAGCGGCTCCCGCCCAAGTTCTGGAAACGGCTGCGGGAACCGGTGTCGTTACGCGAGCGTTGGCGCCGCTTCTCGATAAAAGCGCCAGCTACATCGTCAGCGATCTCAATCAACCCATGCTCGAAAGAGCCGCTGCTCGACAGGGCGCGGACGAGCGTATCGTCTGGCAACAGGCGGACGCGCTTTCCTTGCCCTTCGAGCATGAAAGCTTCGATGCGGTTGTCTGCCAGTTTGGCGCAATGTTCTTCCCCGACCGGGTCTCCGGTTATCGAGAGGCGCTTCGCGTTCTCAAACCTCGCGGCCGCTTTCTCTTCAATGTGTGGGATCGCATCGAGGAAAATGACTTTGCTCGCATAGTGACGGATGTCGCATGCAGCATTTTCCCGAGCGATCCACCCCGGTTCCTCGCTCGAACGCCGCACGGGTATCACGATGTCGGGCTGATCGAAGCAGAATTGCGGATGGCAGGCTTCACAGCCATCGAGATCACGACGCTTCGACATCGAAGCGACGCTTCAAGCGCCCGCGCCGCCGCGACTGCTTACTGCCAGGGGACTCCATTGCGCAACGAGATCGAAGCTCGCGACCCGAAGGCCTTGAAGACCGTTACCGACCGCGCCGCCGACGCGATTGCAAAGAAGTATGGCGAAGGCCCTGTCTCCGGAAATATCCAGGCGCATGTCATCGTCGCACGCGCCTAGCGGATTGACGATGCCGCGCTTGCGGTCCGTCGATTTGCTAGACTCGGCCACGGTTTGGTCACACGGCATTCACCAACGGAAATATGCGGAACATATCCGCGCCCATAGCCGACGCTAAGAACGGTTCACGCATGACGCGACAGCTTTCCCCGGAGTATCCGCGTTGCCGAACCGCAGCCAAGCCTACCGCAGATCTCTTTGCCTGTTGATCATCCTGCTTCTTCCCCTTGCGGGCTGCATGACCGCCTCGCGCCCGCAATACCGCGCAGACCAGTCCGCCGCCGCCGAGGTTCCGGGGTTTCCGGGGGTAAGATCCTACCTGGACGAAGGCTCCAGGTCGTGGGAAGACGCCTTTGACTGGCAACCCACCGCCGCACAGGAAGACGTCAATTACCTGATGATCTCGGGAGGCGGGGCTGGGGGTGCCTTCAGTGCCGGCGTGCTGTCGGCATGGACGAAGACAGGCAAACGCCCGCGCTTCGACATCGTCAGCGGCGTCAGCACCGGTGCGCTCATCGCTCCCTTCGCCTTTCTCGGATCATCCTATGACGATCTGATCGCCCGGCTCTACACCAGCGGCGTTGCAAAGAACCTCGTCGATCGCAGGCTTTTGCCAAATCAGATGCTTGGAAAGAGCCTTTTGCGCGGACGGACGCTTCGCAACATGGTCGATCAGTACATCACGCAGGACGTCTTCGACGCGATCGCGAGAGAACATCGAAACGGGCGCCGGCTCCTGGTTCTTACCTCCAATCTCGATTCACAGAGAGCGGTGGTCTGGAATATGGGCGCCATAGCCACAAGCGGCCGGCCGGGCGCCCTTCAGCTATTTCGTGACGTGCTTGTCGCCTCCGCAAGCATTCCCGGCGTATATCCGCCCGTGCTGATCAAAGTGCAGGCGGGAGACAGGCATTTTCAGGAGCTCCACTCCGATGGCGGCTCCTCCTCGCAAATTCTCACCTTCCCGAGCACGGTGCTGGCGTCGGCGTGGCATGCGCCTCGGGCGCAGACCCGGAGACTCAATATTTTCGTGCTCGTCAACAATGCGCTCATGCCTGAATTTTCCAACACGTCCGAGCGGACATTGCCCGTCATGGCGCGGGCATATGCCACGCTGATCAAGGCACAGGAGCGGGATGCGCTGATGGCGCTGTACGGCTGGGCACGCCGAACCGGCGCTACATTTCACGTTGCGTCAATCGACTGCCAAATTCCTTATGACATCGCCGACCCATTCAATGACCGCTATATGCGCACAGTATTCGATCTGGGTGAGCGCGAGACATTGAACGGAACCCTTTGGAACGATGCTCCGCTCTTCACCGCCGCCACGTCGAATCCCGAGTGCCAATCGGTGCCCTCACCATCGGTCGCGGTGGCCGCTCAGTCCTCGTCCAATTGATGCTCGGGAGAGAGGTCAGGAGTTGATCGGCTGACTCTGCTATGGTTCAGTCGTTATGCGTTTGGCGAGGAGACCGTAGCGATGAGGAAAGTGACAGCAGCCACGGAGAATAGCGACCCGAAGGATGGAAAGGGAGAAGCCTCTCCCTCTCAGCTGATCGATGCGAAGATCGAGGAGCTGGGTGATTGGCGGGGCAAGATGCTCGCGCGGGTTCGAACTCTCATCAAGCAGGCCGACCCCGAAGTGGTCGAGGAGTGGAAGTGGAGAGGTGTTCCGGTGTGGTCGCACGACGGGATCGTCTGCACCGGCGAGACCTACAAGAATGTCGTGAAAATGACATTTGCCAAGGGCGCTTCGTTGGAAGACCCTTCAGGCCTCTTCAACTCCAGCCTTGAGGGCAACACCAGGCGTGCCATCGATTTCCAGGAGGGCGCCAAGGTTGATGAAGAGGCGTTGAAGGCGCTCATTCGTGCGGCCGTGTCGCTGAACATGTCGGTGCGATCTGCCGCTCGCGTCCGTTCGCGGAAGAGCTCAGAGCGCGCTTGAGGAACATAGCGAGATGACGGGCATTCGGAATGAACCGGCGCGGTTGCTCTGAGATTTCCTCCCGGATGTACGCTCTCTTCTGGCCTCTGCTATAGGCTTTGCCTTCGTCACAGTGACGCACTATACCGCTTACCTAAAAGAGGCGCGGGTGCATGCCGTCGTCACTCGCGGACGAGATTTTCCACCAGAAGGAAAAACGATGAATAGCATTGACGGCGGCGAGCGTTCCGCCAAGTCGGGGTTGTTTTCCGCTCTGCGCTGGGTGCCTTGGGTTCTTGCCGCCTATTTCCTCGTGCAGGCCATCGTTCGCATCGCGTTGCCGAATTCGTTGCGCGTTGATGAGGCGCAGCAATTCGTCGTCGCGCAATGGCTTGACTGGGGCTATGATGCGCAGCCTCCTCTCTACAATTGGATTCAGCAGGGCGTGTTCGCTATCTTCGGCACCACATTGGCGTCGCTGGTGGTTTTGAAGAACGTCCTGCTCTTTCTCGTTTACTACACCTATTATCGGCTGGCCCGACTGCTGCTTACCGACAAGGGGCTGGCGGCCATCGCCACCCTGTCGCTGCTGACGATGCCGCAGATGTTCTGGCAGGCGCAGCGGGACCTGACCCACACGGTCGGGACACTGCTGGCGATCTGCCTGTTTCTGCACAGCGTCGTCACGACGCTCAAAAAGCCCAGCTTCATATCCTACGCGTCGATGGGTGTGTGGGTCGGCGTGGGGATGCTGACGAAGTACAATTTCATCCTGATCGTCCTTGCGACTTTCGCCGCCGTCCTCAGACATCCGGATGGGCTGAAGCGAGTTCTCGACAAGCGGCTATTGCTGACGATCCTGCTGGCGATCCTAGTCTTCCTGCCCCACGGTCTGTGGATGATCACCCATATGAACGCGGTAGTCGATCAGACCACGCGGACCATGTCGGAACAGGGAGAGGGCGGCAAATTTTCCGACATCGGAAATGGGCTCAAGGAGCTATTCGAGACAGGCTTCGCCATCATCGCGCCGACCGCTGTCATTTTCCTCATCTTTTTCCGCAAAGCGTTCGTGCGGAGTTTTCGTGCCAGAAGCGAATGGTCGGATTTCGTCGGCACGATTTTCGCCACAACGCTCGCCATACTGCTGCTGATGATCGTCGTGGTTACACTGACGGTGTTCCGGGATCGCTGGCTCCTGCCGTTCCTGTTCCTGGCGCCGCTGTATTTCTGCCTGAAACTGGAGGCGTCGGGGGTCGGGTCCGCTCAGGTGATCCGGAAATTTCTGTATGTGCCCTTCGCCATGATGTTGGTACTGCCGATGATCATTGCGGGAAGTGTGCTGGTTCCGAAACTCCTCGGCAGTTACGAACATCTGAACACCCCTTACACCCCGTTTCTCGAACAGGTCGTCGCGGCTGAAGGACGAAAGCCGGTGGCGGTGGTCACGACGACGTGGCAGAAAGCGGGCAATGTCCGCATCAATATGCCGGACACACCCGTGATCTCGATCGCCTATCCCCTGTACGACATCGATCATGCCAGCATAGGCCATCAACCTCTGTTGCTGGTCTGGAACGAGCGGGACGGCAAGCCATCGACGATGCCTCCCACGCTGACGCAGTGGCTGAAGGAGAAATACGGGGAGGCCCTGTCCAATCCGCAACAGCATGACATGGCTGTGCCATACTATTATGGCCGTGAACCCGATCGCTACCATTTCGGCTATGCCTGGGTCTATCCAAACGGAAAATAGCGGTTCGGCCGGTATCGTCGAATGCGCTGCCGGCCACTCCGTCGAGACGAAAGTGGCCGGGAAAGCGGGAGTTTCAGGTCTTCCATGACTTGCGGAGCTGCGTCAGGCGATCAGTTTTTCGCCGTTCAGATGGCGCTCCAGGAAGGGCAGGCTGTCCTGTCCCCAATAGAGTTCGCCATCATAGCGGAAAGTGGGAAAGCCGAAGACGCCGGCAGCTTTTGCGATGTCATAGTTCGAGCGCCAGAGTTCCTGTACGTCGCCTTGCTGTGACCGCGCCTCAAGCGCCGCGCCATCGAAGCCGGCGGCATCGGCGATCGCCTTGCGCACATCAGCGTTGCCGATGTCCTCGGCGCGGGACCAGAAGGCTTCCTGCAGAGCCTTCGTCAGCCCGATCCAGTCCTTGCCCTCGAGTTGTGCGGCAATCACCGTCAGGCCCGCGGGCGTCGGATCGGAAAGGCCGGCCCTGTTGTCCAGGTCGAGGCTCTTGCCGCGCAGCGCCGCCCAGCGCTTCAAGTCCTTGAACCAATAGGCGCGCCGTGGCTCCGGCCGGTTGCGTGAAAAGATCGCGCCGTTTTCTTCGACCAGAGGGATGACATAGGGCTGGATGTCCGCGCCGTAGCGCGCGGCAAGTGCAGCAAAGGGTTCAAGCCCGATAAAAGCCCAGGGGGATCCAATCCCGAAGAAATAGTCGATCGTCTTTGTCATTTTCCATTCCTGCTTTGAAGTCCACGGGACACTAATGCCCCGTCAAAAACCGTCAATGCACAATCCCTGGCGACCAGCACCGCATTCGGATCGCGATCGACGGCAACTGTTGCAAGCGCTCCTTCATAAAGAAGCGCAAGATGCGCAGCCGGTTGCTCCGATATCGCGCCGGCGCGCAGCATGATCGATTTGAAAATCGCGCGAACGGCACTTTTGTGCGCGCGTGCAACGGAAACCACGCGCTCGGAATCGCCGTGTTCGGCGACCGCGAGTGCAAAGGCGCATCCCCGGAATTCCGGACTGTCGGCCTTTTCGAACAGCCTGTCGAAGATCGTGGCCAGCTGGTCCCTGGGTTGCTCGATCGCGCTCGTCACCTCATCGAGCGAGTTCATCACGCGGTCGTGGCGCTGGCTCAGATAGGCGGCAACCAGATGATCCTTGGAGGGAAAGTGGCGATAGAGGGTCGCCTTGGCGATGCTGGCCTCTTCGATGATCCTGTCGATGCCGACGGCGCGGATTCCCTCCTTGTAGAAGAGGGCTCCGGCGACATTCACGATCTGTTCGGATATGGACGTTCTCATAATGCTATTCGGAATGCCTCTGTTTTTGATCTGGATGCGCCGATCCCGTGATGGTGTGGGATCGGGCGGGTTAATCTTCATGATGAAACGGGTAATCAGGCAACCCGTCCAGGGATCGCCTCCAGAAGTTCGCGTGTGTAGGCGGCCTGCGGATTTCCGAAGACTTGGCCCGTAGCGCCGTGTTCGACGACGCGTCCGCCCCGCAGCACGACGATCTGATGTGCGATGGCCGATACGACGGCCAGATCGTGCGAGACGAGCACATAGCTCATTCCCAGATCACGCTGCAGATCGCCGAGCAGGTTGAGGATCTGCGCCTGAATGGAAACGTCGAGGGCGGAAACCGGCTCGTCGAGAAACAGAAGCTCCGGCCCGAGCGCCAGCGCGCGGGCAATCGCGACGCGCTGGCGTTGCCCGCCGGAAAGCTCGCGCGGCAGCCGGTTGAGCGCCAGTCTCGGCAACCGCACCTGGTCGACAAGCTGACGCGCGCGGGCCTGAAGCTCAGCCGCCGTATATTTCCCAAAGGATTGCAGCGGCTCAACGATGCTTTCGAAGACGGTGTAGCGCGGATCGAGCGAGGCGAACGGGTTCTGCTGTATGAGCTGGATGCGTCGGCGTAGCGGACGGAACTCGTTCCAGCCGAGCCCTGTGATATCACGCCCTTCGAAAATGACGCGCCCCGACGTGGGCCTGTCCAGGCCGAGGGCAATGCGCAGCGAGGTGGTCTTGCCCGAGCCGGATTCCCCGACGATCGCCAGTGTCTGTCCGGCATGGACGCTGAAACTCACCCGATCGAGCGCCTGGAATAGCGGTTTTGGTCCTCGTCCAAACCAGGATGCTTCTCCCGGCAGGGCGAAGACCTTGCTGACATCCTCGAAACGCAGGATCTCGCGTGTCGCGGCAACGGGCTTCGCACCTATTTGCGAGAGCGGAGCCCTCAGCGCCGGTGCGGCGGCGATCAGGGCGCGGGTGTAGGGCTCGGCCGGCGCGCGCAGGATGGAGGCCGGCGGACCTTGCTCGACGATACGACCTGCCTGCATCACCAGGACCCGATCGGCCCGGTCTGCCGCGACGCCGAGATCATGGGTGATGATCAGCATCGAAATGCCGCGCCCCTTCACCAGCAGGTCGAGATGATCAAGGATGCGGCGCTGCACCGTGGCGTCGAGCGCACTGGTTGGTTCGTCGGCGATAATCAGTTCGGGCTGTCCGGCAATCGCAATGGCGATCAGGACGCGCTGGCGCATGCCGCCGGAAAGCTCGTGCGGGTATTGCCGCGCGCGCAGCACCGGCTGGTCGATGCCGACCTGTTCGAGTAGCTCCAGCACATCGGCATCGAGGCTTCTGCCCCGAGGTCCACGCGCACGTTCCACGGCCTCGCCAATCTGACGGCCGATGCGCATGGTTGGATTGAGGCTGACCATCGGATCCTGCGGCACGAGGCCGACGACGCGCCCGCGCAGTGCCCGCCACTGGCCTTCGCCCGCGTTCGTCATGTCTTCGCCGCCAACCCGGATCGTGCCGGTCTTGACCTCGGCATTGTCAGAGAGAAGGCCGATCAGCGCATTTGCCAGTGTGGATTTCCCCGAGCCGGACTCGCCGACGATCGCCACCACTTCGCCGGGGGCGACAGTGAGACTGACATGCTTGACGGCATCGACGATCTGGTTGCCGGAGCGATAGCTGACGCTGAGATCAGTGAGGTCGATGATCGGCTCGAGTGCTGCTTCAGTCATCTCGACACCTCCTCGAGCGTGCGCGAAATATGGTTGAGCGCGAAGACGGCAAGCGCCACGAACATGCCGGGCAGAAGCGGAAGCCAGGGCGCCGTGATGAGGAATTTCCGGCCATTGGCAATGAGCGTGCCCCATTCGGCAGCCGGTGGCACCGCACCGAAGCCGAGGAAACTCAATCCCGAGGCGACAAGGATCGCCACTCCGAAATCCAGCGTGGCGAGCACGATGACCGCGCCTGAAGCGTTGGGCAGGATGTGATTGACGAGGATGCGGCTCCAGCCGGCCCCGCCGAGCCTGGCGGCCTCGACATAGGCGAGCGTTTTGACCCGCATGACCTCGGCGCGCATGGTGCGAGCAAAACCGGGCAAAAGACCAAAGCCGACGGCAACGGCGACCGGCAGCGTGCCGAAACCGATTGCCGTGACGATGACGAGCGCGAGCAGAAGGCTGGGCAGAGCCAGCATCACGTCGATCAGGCGCATGATGACAGCATCGATCCGCCCACCGAAGAAGCCGGCAAACAATCCGAGGGTCGAGCCGCCGATAAAGGCGATCGACACGGCCAGAAGTGCAGCCTGAACCGACAGACCGGCGCCATAGATGATACGGGTGTAGAGATCGCGGCCCAGCTCATCGGTGCCGAACCAATGCAGCAGGCTCGGCGCGCGCAGCTTTTCCAGCGGAACGGTCGCGTAAGGGTCGAAACGCGTCAGCAGTGTCGGCACCGCCGCGGCAAGCAGCACGAAGAGGATGAAGGCAAGCGCGAGCAGGAAGCCCGGATGACCACGCAGAAGGCCGAGCGTCTCGCTCCAGCGTCGCAGCCGGGCCGAGCGGATCGGCACGTCATCGCTATCCGTGGCGTCGATATAGGCCGGCGCGAGGGGCGAAAAATGGGTGAAATCCGGAGTGGTCATCGTCTCAAGCTCCTTCAGGTGACTTTCGCTGCGCGCGCGATGCGTGGATCCAACAGTGGGTAGAGAAGATCGACAATGAGATTGATGGTCACGAAGGCCGCCGCCGAGATTGTCACCACGGCGAGCACGACGGGAATGTCTTGTCTCAACACCGATTCCTGCGCGAGCCGGCCGACGCCGACGCGGGTAAAAACCGTCTCGACCAGGACCGCGCCGGAGACCGTATTGCCGATCTGCAGCCCGATCAGCGTCAGGATCGGCAGTGCCGCATTGCGCAGCACATGCCGCCACTGGATCTGCCCACGGGAAAGCCCCTTGGCCCGTGCCGTGACGATGTAGGATTCACCCCAGACATCGTCGAAGCTGCGCATCAACACCTGCGCGTAGATGGCAGCGCTCGGAATAGCCAGCGTCACTGCGGGGAGGACCAGCGACGCGAAGCCCTTGTTGCCCATAGACGGAAACCAGCCGAGCGTGAAGGAGAAGATCTGGATCAGCAGCAGCCCCGTCCAGAACACCGGGACCGAAAGACCCAGTGCCGGAAGTCTGCGGAGCGCAAGCCGAAGTGGTCGCCATCTGAGCCAGGCCGCCGCATAGGCAAAGCCCACCCCGGCCGCCACCGAGAGCGTGATGGCGCAGCCGGCAAGCATGAGCGTTTGCGGCAGCCGGTCGGCTAGCAAGGCGGTAACCGAGCTGCCGGTCGATAGCGACGCGCCGAAATCGCCCCGCAGCAGATTGCCCAACAGATGAAGGTATTGATCGACCACGCCACGGTCGAGCCCGTAGTGATGCCGGGCCTCGGCGAGCTGCGCGGCGCTCAAGGTATCGGCATCGACGCCCGATGCCGTCAGCATCAGCGACAGTGCGTCGCTCGGGAGCAGATAGAGGATCACATAGGTGATCGTATAGGCGCCCCAAAGCACCAGAAATGCCTGTGTGATCCGGCTGATAATATAGGTCTTCATCCGTTCCGCCCCCGTTCTCATGCCGTAGCGTCGAGCCAGATGTCGTTGAAGAGCGCAAAGCCTTCCGACGTCCACTGGAAATCTCTCACCCGGGGTGAGGCCGCCGCCTGCCAGAGGCGCTCGTAGATCGGGAAGGCGACGTTGTCGTCGATCAGCACGTCCTGCAGTCCGGCATAGGCTTTCGCCCTTTCCGCGCTCGACGTCGTCTGCAGGCCGGCGTCGAAGAACGCCTCCACCTTCTTCAGTGTCTCGGGCGGATAAGCATTGACGGAAAGTGCCGAGTTGTTGGTGTAGCGGGGGTCGAGGATCGTCTGGAGGACGACCGGATCGGCGCGGGTCATGTAGGTCGAGTGCAGATCGTAGCGTGCCGCAGAAACGAAGGTCAGGAATTCGCCAGCGACCAGCACTTCGAGCTTCAACTCGATCCCCGCCTGCCGCAATTGATCCTGGATCAGCACGTCGCCGGCGGTCTCCGCCGTCTGAAGCGGCCGAACGAGCGTCAGGCGCTTGCCATCCTTATAGCGCCAGCCGTCATCGCGTCGCAGCCAGCCGGCCTTGTCGAGCAGTTGCGCCGCGCCGTCGGGATCATAGGCGAGCTTTGCCGCCTGCGATTTGAAATAGGGTGTGGTAACATCATAGGGTCCCTGAACGACGGGGAACTCGGCGCTATAGACGCCCTGGGCAAAGGTCTTGCGGTCGATGGCCTTCTGCAATGCGGCTCTGACCGAGGGATCGCTGAGGATGCGCCCTTCTCCGACATTGGGATAAAGATTAAGCGCCGGGCCGGGAAGCGAGCGGCTGAGGATCTGCGCGTTGATGCTCTCGAACTGCTTGATGTCCACGTCACTGAACGGATCACGCGGCCAGAGGAGTTCGAGCTCGCCCTGCAGGAACTGGCCGCTGCGCACGCTTTCCTCCGGGATATACTGGATCTCGACAGCGTCCAGATAGGCCTTGCCCGGATTGTGCGCGGCTTTCGACGGCCAGGCGTAATCGTCGCGCCGCGCCAGCTTGATGCCGACCTCCGGCCTGTATTCCTTGAGCACGAACGGCCCGGTGCCGATGATCGCGCCGCGGGAGCGCTCCTCCGGCGTGCGCTTGTAGGATTCAGGCGCGAGAATGGCGAGATTGGTGGTCGATGTCGCCTGCAGGAAGCCGGCATTCTGTTTCGACAGGCGAACACGGATGGTGTGGTCGTCCACGACTTCGGAGTGGTCGTAGCCGGCGAGATAGGTACGGCCGAAGGTGGCGGGGACGCTCGCGGCGAAGGCCTTGTTGGAATCGAAAGCAATGCGCACAGCTTCCGCATTCAGCGGCGTACCGTTGGAGAAGGTAACGTCCTTCCTGAGGTTGAACGTGTAGGTAAGCCCGTCCTCACTGATCTGCCAGCTGGTGGCGAGCCAGGGAATGATCTCGCCGGTCTGCGGGTTCTGGTCGGTCAGGGATTCAGCGACGTTGCGCAGCACGACGCGATGCTCGAGCCAGTAAACCTGGAAGGGGTCGATGCTGACAAGGGTGGTGTTATCACGCAGGAAGGCGATGCGCAGCGTTCCACCCTGGGTCGGCGCGCCGGCCGCCTTCGCTTCGGGAAGATTCATTGAAAGATTGGCCGCGGACAGAGCAACGAGGGTGCTTGCCGAGAGAAGAAGACGGCGGCGTGTCACGGTGTAGGAAGAAGACGTCATGATGGATATCCTGATGCTGTGGCCGATCAGCCGGTTTTAAGAATGGATCGGGAGACAAGCGTGGGGGAAAGCTCCGGTGGGCGTTGCGTCTTTGCGCCTTGTTCGAGTGCGGCGCGTCCGAGGATGGAAATCGCCGTATCCTCTTGCGGCGCATGAACGAGAACGGACTGGATATCGCGGAAGTGCCGCTCGATGCCGACATCGGCGCTGAGGCCGGGATTGCCGAGTGCGCCGACGGCGAGCTGCACGCTCTGGCGGATTTGGCGACCGGCCAGAAGACGGGCGCGGATCAGTTTCTCCGGGCTGTCGAGACCGTGATCCAGCGCGTCGAAGATGATCTGCCTCGCGCCTGAGACCAGAAGGTCGATCTCTCCGGCAAGCGTCACGAAGCGTTCCGTGCGGGCAATCGGGTAGCCGAGATTGGCCGGCACGCGCTCATGGGCGAAACGGACGAAGGCTTCCAGGGCGGCTTCCGCCGCGCCGAGATAGATGGCGGTGAGCGCCAGGGTCATGCCGGCATGGGCACGATTGTCCTGAGTGCCTGCGGCAACGTCCGTGAGATCAAGCACATCCTCGTGCGGTATCTCGACATTGGTGAACTCCACATCATGCGAACCGCTGGCGCGCATGCCTAGGCTCCGCCAATTCTCGATGACATTAATTCCCGGCAAGCCCGAAGGGACCACGAAGGTGCCGACGCGCTGCGGCTCCTCGTCGGTGCGTGCCCAGACGAGGAAATGCGTCAGTCCGAGAGCGCCGGTGACGAAGCGTTTCTTGCCGGTGATGGACCATCCATGCGGCGTGCGCCGCGCCAGCGTGTCCGGCAAGCCGCCGCGTGCGGGCGATCCGAGATCAGGTTCCACGCGCGCCGCGTTGAGCAGGATGGGGCGCTCATTCGCCTCAGCGAGCAGACGGCGATAAAGGCCCTCCGGCCATCGGTTGCGGCTGACCTCACCGAGATGCGTGAAGATCGTCATGGCGCTGATCAGCGCGACCGAGGGATCTCCGCGCCCCAGTGCCGCGAGAATTCGCCCGGTGTCCGCAAGCGAGGCGCCGGCGCCGCCAAAGCGGGTTCCGACCGTGCTTTCGAGCAGACCGCTCTTGTGCACAGCCTGAATACCCACCCAGGGAAAGGCCCCCGTCGCGTCCGCAGCAGGTGCCGCGTCGGCCAGGGTACGAGTCAGATCCGTCAAATCGATCGTGCTATGGGACACTCTGATGAGCCCTTTCCGATTGAAAAAATGCGCGATACTTCACGCGCGCATTCGCTTGCCGCGTTGAATTTTCGCCTTGATGCTTGTGGTGATGATCAAAGCCGTCGCCGTTCAGGGCGGCAGGCTTAATCCTCTGATGTCTCCGTCCTCAGGCAACGTTTCGCTGCTGCGCGGCACGCTCCTCAAGTCCGGACCTGACCAGCGGCAGAATATAGCGGCCATAGTCGATGGCATCGTTGAGGTTGTCGTAGCCGCGGATCGAGATCAGATCGGCGCCAAGGTCGATGTAGTCGAGAATAGAATCAGCGATAGTCTGTGGCGAGCCGACGAGCGCCGTCGAGGCACCGCGCGCATTCGTGGCCGTCACGGTCGGGTACCAGAGCGCCCGGTCGTG
Organism: Martinezella rhizogenes; assembly: GCF_000799715.1. GTDB lineage: Bacteria > Pseudomonadota > Alphaproteobacteria > Rhizobiales > Rhizobiaceae > Rhizobium > Rhizobium rhizogenes_C. The sequence continues at coordinate 688,683 of NZ_JUHG01000013.1, read as the reverse complement.
CACCTCGCCGCGCGCGGCGATGTTGAGCAGACGCTGGGAGCCGACATTTTGCGGCGGCGGTGCGGATGCCGGGGCCTTGCCGAGGCCGTTGGCGCGGTTTTCGCGCAAGGACTCGAGCACCTTATGCGCCTTGACCCAGGCCAGTTCATCGGTTTCGGCGACGATCGGCCGGAATGTCACCCAGATGCGCGGACGATCGGTGCGTCCCGCGCGTTTGGCCTCGGCGTTGACGCGGTCGATCTGCTCCTTGGTCTCGGCTAGCGGCTCGCCCCAAAGCCCGAAAATATCCGCGAGAGCGCCGCCGATCCGGTAAGCTTCGTCGGAGGAGCCGCCGACCGAAACCGGGATCTTGCCGTTTACCGGACGGACCTGGTTGCTGAACTGCTTGAACTGGTAATAGCGCCCGTCGAAATCGAAGGGCTCCGGCGATTCCCATGCGCGTCTGAGGATGCGGATATATTCCTCAAGCCTCTCGTAGCGCTGCTCCTTTGTCAGGAAATCGCCTTCGCGCGCTTGCTCGACATCGCTGCCGCCGGCGATGAAGTGGACGACGACCCGACCTTCGCTTAGCTGATCGAGGGTGGCGAGCGCCTTTGCCGCCACTGTCGGATAGAGCGTGTTCGGGCGCAGCGCGATGATGATCTTGAGGTTTTTCGTGTTCGCCGCGATGGTCGCGCCGATCGTGAATGGATCAAAGGACGAGGAGTCGTAAGGGACCAGAGTATAATTGAAGCCGTAATCGTCAAGCGAGCGCGCATATCGCACCAGAAAACGTGGATCTATTGCCGGATGCGGCAGCGGATTTATTTCGGTGGAGGGGTTGGTGAACGTAACGCTTATGAATTCCGCAGACATACTTCTTCCTCGCCTATCTAATCAATCGACCATGCACGAAGCTTAGTTGACGGTGGCGTCGACAAGAAAGACCAGTCTTTCTGTTGTCTATTAATTTTATAGAAATTATTTTCTAAATGCGGCGCCTGAAAATGAGCTCATTGCCTACGGAATGTCAGGAGGGAGTGCGTGTTTTGATCGAGCGATATCTTGCTCGATATAGATCGAAGCTGGCAGATTTTTGCCAGAAGCGCCGTTGACCAGGATAAGTGGCAACGCCGTGTCGATCTGACGCCATCTTTCTGGCGAAAGCGAAAATTGTCATGATTTCAAGATATTGAATATTGCGCGAGGCGTGAGGCCCTGTCTTTTAACGCTGTGCGACCATCGCTGCGGCAACTGGCATACCTCTTGCTCCCAATTTCTCGACCCAACCGTTGGGTCACTGTTTTTGGGAGGAAAACATGAGACATTTGAAGCGCCGGCTGCTGCTGGCCGCGGTTGCCCTTATGGCTGCGGTATCCGCGAACGCCGCCGACAAGGTCCGGCTCGGCAATCTTAAATTCGCCCATTACGGCGCGATCTCCTACATGAAGGAACTGGCTCCGAAATACGATCTGGAAATCGAGGAGCGGTTCTTCGCCAAGGGCATCGACATCCTGCCCGCCATCGTGGCCGGTGAGGTGGATGTCGCTGCAAGCGCCGTCGATGCGGCGATCGCCGGTCGTGCCAAGGGCGTGCCGATTTATGCCGTCGCCGGTTTCGCCAAGGGTGGCGCCCGCATCGTGGCGGGAACCAAATCGGGGATCACCTCGATTGCCGAGTTCAAGGGCAAGAAGGTCGGCGTTGCCCGTGGCGGCGCCCAGGAACTGGTGCTGCTTGCCGAACTCGACAAGGCCGGCCTGACATGGTCGGAAAAACCCGGCAAGGATGTCCAGATCCTCTATATGGCCTATGCCGATCTCAACCAGGCGCTGATGGCCGGCGATATCGATGCCATGAGCCAGTCGGAGCCGCAGGCAAGCCAGGCGATCAACAAGGCCTTCGGCGTGGAGATCCTCAAGCCCTACGACACGCCGATCGGAATGCCCGTCCGTTCGCTGGTTTTCTCCGAGGAATTCTACAAGAAGGGTGACGTTGCCGAGCGCACCATGAAGCTCTTTGTCGAGGCGACGAAGACCTTCATCGACAAGCCGGACCTGGCGGAGAAGTTCGTCATCAATGACATGTTCAAGGGGCAGATCACCCCACAGGACTTCAAGGATGCCATTGGGAACTCGCCCTACAGCTACGAAATCACGCCTGAACACGTCCAGATCACCACCGACCTGATGGTGAAGTATGGCGTCGGTAAGCTCGTCAATCCGCCGAAGGCGACCGACTGGGTGAAGACGGATCTGCTGGAAAGCGCCCTGAAATGATCAAGCGGCTGTTGCAAAATCTTGCCGTTCCGGTCGTCCTCTTGACCATATGGCAACTGATGTCGGTCTTCGGTCTTGTCAGACCGGAGATCCTGCCGTCTCCGGTGGCGATCATCGAGCGCCTGTGGCTTTACCTCATTCCGGAGGAAAGCTTCCAGGAGGCCGGTAGCCTTGGCGCATGGATCATGTCGAGCGAGCTTCTGGGCGACCTGCTGGCGAGCCTTCAGCGCGTCGTTCTGGGCTTTGTTGTCGGGGCGGGGCTTGCACTTCCGCTCGGGTTGCTGATGGGCACGGATAAGACGATCGAGCAATTGTTCAATCCGGTCATTCAGTTCCTGCGGCCGATCCCGCCGATCGCCTATATTCCGCTGGCGATCCTCTGGTTCGGTCTCGGCAATCCGCCCGCCATCTTCCTGATCGCCATCGGGGCCTTCTTCCCGGTGTTGATCAACACGATCAGCGGCGTGCGCAATGTCGACAGCATCTATGTCCGCGCCGCCACCAATCTTGGCGCGAACAGGCTCACTTTGTTCCGGCGCGTTATCCTGCCGGCCGCCACGCCCTATATCCTCACGGGCATGCGGATCGGTATCGGAACGGCCTTCATCGTCGTCATCGTCGCTGAAATGATCGCGGTCAACAGCGGCCTTGGATACCGGATTCTCGAGGCCCGCGAATATATGTGGTCGGATAAGGTGATCGCCGGGATGATTGCGATCGGGCTGCTCGGCCTTGCCATCGATATCGGCGTCAACCGGCTGAACAGCCACTTGTTGCGCTGGCATCGCGGCATCGAGTCGTAGCGGACGCCATTCTAGCCGACAGTCTTCAATCTGCCGGTCCGCCTGCCCAATGGATGGGGCACGGACCGGCGCGATGGCATTGATCCGTCAATGCTCGCGATAGGGAGGAACTATATGTCAATCACCTCTGCAAACCTTGCCCCGCTGGCAGATACTGCCTCAGCGCCGCAGATTTTTGCGCGCGGTGTGAACAAGGTCTTCGGCAAGGAGCCGACCGCCGTCACGGCGCTGAAGGACATTGATCTTGAAATCAATGCCGGCGAATTCGTCTGCCTCCTTGGCCCCTCCGGCTGCGGCAAGTCCACCTTGCTCAACGCCATCGCAGGTTTCTCCCTGCCGACCGCCGGGACGCTGGAAGTCTCCGGCAAGGCCGTTACGGCCCCTGGTCCGGATCGTGGCATGGTGTTTCAGGAATATGCCTTGTTTCCGTGGATGACGGTCGAGCGCAATATCGCCTTCGGACTGGAAATACGTGGGCTGGCGAAGCAACAGATTGCCGAGACCGTCACGCAGCTTCTGGATCTGTTGGGGCTGAAGGAATTCCGTCAGCGTTTCCCCAAGGATCTGTCGGGTGGCATGCGCCAACGTGTGGCGATCGCCCGCGTCTTGGCGCTCGATCCACCGATCATGCTGATGGATGAGCCGTTCGGAGCGCTGGATGCCTTGACGCGGCGTTCGCTGCAGGATGAGCTTCTGCGCATCTGGCAGGCGGTCGGCAAGACCATCGTTTTTGTCACCCACTCCATCGAGGAAGCCATCTATCTCGGCTCGCGCGTCGTTATTCTCACCTACCGGCCGGGCACGATCAAAAGGGATATCCGTATCGAACTGCCTTATCCGAGAGACACCAATTCCGTCGAATTCAACGAGATCAAGCGGGAACTGGCGCAGATCGTTCACGCTGAGCAGGACCGTTTCGCATCGGACGAGCGGCAGGGTCTTACCCTGGACTGACGGAACGTCGGGCTGCGCGGTTGAGGCGTTTCCGGATGCTGCTTTGCCGCGCGGCCTATCCTGCTATGATCACGAGATTGGGGTACAGCTTGGGGGAGCACCTTTGCGATGGAAATACCTGATACTCGCTCTTGTGTTCATGGCACTCGGTGTGGGCATACCGGGACTTGTTCAGGATGCGACGCGGAAATATGGGCTGCGGGAAACGGCTGCTCAGTCGCATGAGCGGCTCAGGCTCATCTCGGCCACCTTGTCGGCTCGCATCGAGCGCTTCCGCTACCTGCCGGATGTCGTGGCCCGCTCCAGCGAGATCGAGGACTTGTTCCGCTCCGGCATGGCTGAGGACAAGCGGCCGGACATCAATCGCTTCCTGGCTCGCCTTTCGAACGCATCCGGTGCCGTGGCGCTCTACGTCACCGATACCAAGGGATTGACGATCGCCGCCAGCAACTATGACACGCCTGACAGTTTCGTCGGCCATGACTATAGCTATCGGCCATATTTTCGTGACGCGATGGCCAATGGCAATGGCAGCTATTACGCCGTCGGCACCACCACCGGCCAACCGGGTTATTTTCTTTCCGTTCCCATCAAGGTCGATGACAAGGTTGTCGGCGTCTCCATCGTCAAGATCGATCTCCTGCCGGTCGAGAAACAGTGGCGCGACGCATCCGAGCAGGTTGCCATGGCGGATAGTGAAGGCATCATCTTCCTGTCGTCGCAGCCGGATTGGCGATACACGGCCACATCACCGATTTCGCACACGGCCCTTGCGCAACTGAAGCAGGAACGTCGCTATGGCGATGCGGCGCTGACACCAAAAATCAGGGTTCAGCAATCATCGGGTTTCGATCTGGCGACGGTTGAAAACGACGACACATCGGAACAGCGTTTGCAGGTTGCCGCACCATTCGGTGAAAAGGGCTGGACGCTGATCTACTTTGCCGATCTCACCGACATCAGACGTCAGGATGATATCGTCGCTATTGCCACGGCACTTGCAGGCCTGCTGGTTCTGGCCGGCATCACCATCGCCGTGCAAAGGCGGCGCGGCCGGCAGGCGGCAAGGCGCGCCTACGAACAACTTGAACACCGTGTTGCCGAGCGCACCCAGCAATTGAAGCAGAGCCATGACCGGCTGGAGCTAGAGATTGCCGAGCGGAAAGAGGCCGAGCGGCAACTGAGCGTGACACGCAGCAATCTTTCGCAGGCGGAAAAGCTTGCACTGATCGGCCAGGCCTTTGCCGGACTTGCGCATGAAATCAATCAGCCGCTGGCGGCGCTATCGACCTACATCGCATCGACCCGACTGCTGCTTCAACGCCGGCAATATGATCCTATCGGGGAAAATATCGACACAATGAACGAGGTCGTCGGCCGCATTTCCGATCTTACCGGTCAATTGAAGCGTCTGGCGCGCCGAAGCGACGACGATTTCGTCGATGTCGACCTCGGAGCGATCATAAAGCGCACCCTGAAACTGCTGAAGTTTCGTTTTTCCGACCTCGGCATCGACGTTGCGCGAGAGATCGGCCCCGGCCTCAATGTCCAGGGGAGTGCGGCGCAGCTCGAGCAGGTCATCCTCAATCTTCTCAGCAATGCGATCGATGCTGTCAGGAACCGGAAAGAGCCTTGCATTCGTGTGAGCGCGGTTACGGAAGGGACATGCTGTGTGATTGCCGTCGACGACAATGGTCCGGGGATTGCGGCCGATACCGGCACGCAATTGTTCGAGCCGTTCTATACGACCAAATTGCCCGGCGAGGGCCTCGGTCTCGGTCTGGCAACGGCGCACCGCATCGCAAACGACCATGGCGGTACGCTGGCTTTCGATCAGTCGCCGCTTGGTGGGGCCAGATTCATTTTGCGCCTTAGACGGAACGGCAAGAGCGCAGCGCGCCGGGAAGGGGAGGTCGCATGATAGAGGCATTGCCTGTCATATTGTTGATCGAGGATGATGCCGCGCTTCGGCGTTCGCTCGCGCAATGGCTATCGCTCAACGAGCTGGCGGTGATCCAGGCCCCGGACGCCAATGATGCGCTCAAGGTCCTTCGCTCGGAAAAAGTCGATGTCGTTATTTCGGACGTGCGCATGCCGGGCATGTCCGGTCTGGAGTTGCTTGCCATCATCAGAAAAACCTGGCCGGAGCTGCCGGTGATCATCCTGAGCGGTCATGGTGACGTTCCCATGGCGGTTGCCGCCATTCAGGCCGGGGCGTTCAATTTTCTGACGAAGCCCTATGTGCCGGAACAGTTGATCGGTACGCTTCAGAACGCGCTCGAACAGGCCCGGCTGCGCCGGCGGGTCGTCTCCCTGGAACAAAGCAATGCAACCCAGGCCAGGCTTGATCGGCAATTGCTGGGTACGGATCAGGCGACGACCCGCTTGAAGTCCACTATCGAGCAGCTTGCCCCCTACCACGTCGACGTGCTGATCAAGGGCGAGACCGGCTCGGGCAAGGAGGTTGTGGCCCGGCTGCTGCATGAATGCAGCCCGCGCCAGGCCAGCTCCTATGTGGCGATCAATTGCGCCGCCTTGCCGCTCGACATCGTCGAGAGCGAGCTCTTCGGTCACGAGACGGGGGCATTTACCGGCGCTTCGGGCACGCGCGTCGGCAAGTTCGAATTCGCGAATGGCGGCACGATCTTCCTGGATGAGATCGAAAGCATGCCGCTTTCCATACAGGCGAAGCTCCTGCGCGTTCTGCAGGAACGCACGGTCACCCGCTTGGGCTCGAACCGCGAAATACCGATCAACATACGCGTCCTGTCCGCGACCAAGGAGGATCTTCGCGATCTCGCCACGCGCGGGCTTTTTCGTGAGGATCTCTATTATCGGCTGGCGGCGGCGGATATCGCGATTCCTCCCTTGCGGGATCGCGGTCACGATGCGCTGCTGCTGTTTGAACACTTTATGATGTCGATGGCGGAACGCCTTGAGCGGAAGGCGTTGCCTTTGACGGATGAGGAAACACGCTTTCTTCTTGCCTATGCATGGCCCGGCAATGTCCGGGAGCTCAAGCATCTGGCAGAGCGCCGGACGTTGGGGCTGGATTGGCGCCCCGACACGGATCAGCAGGACGATCTGACGGTTGAGAATTCCTCTCTGGCCGATCTTGTCGATCAATTCGAGCTCAAGGTCATCGAACAGGCTTTGAATGGTGCTGGTGGCAAGGCCAGCCTCGCGGCGGAACGGCTGCAGCTTCCCCACAGAACGTTGAATGAGAAGTTGAAACGGCTGAGCATGAAGAAAAGAGACGACCGCGCGTGATGACAACAATGCTCGGCGCCGTGCATTTAGGCGGGTCTGACCTGCTTTCCGCCTGTTTCCGGCATGGATCGCATGACGGAACGTCTTGTCACGGAGCGCTGCGTCAGCAATATCCTCGAATATCTCGGCGGTCGCCCGCAGGCGATCGTCCCCTATGTCGTTAATCCCCAAGTACTGGCAGGCTGACATAATGCTCAAGAAGATCGAAGGTATCATTCCCGTCATGATCACGCCGTTCACCGAGAGTGGCATGATCGACTACCCCGGCGTTGCAAGGCTGGTGGAATGGTACATCGCCAATGGTTCCGATGCCCTGTTTGCCGTCTGCCAGTCCAGCGAGATGCAGTTTCTCAGCCTCGAAGAGCGCGTCGAGCTTGCGGCCTTCGTCAAGATGGCGGCGGCCGGCCGCGTGCCGGTCATCGCCTCCGGCCATGTCAGCGAGAGCCTGGAAGACCAGCTTGCCGAACTGAGCGCGATCGCCGCCACCGGCGTTGACGGGATGGTGCTCGTCACCAATCGCCTCGACGCCAAGAAGGAGGGTGGCACGAAATTCCTCGATGATCTCAACTGGCTCCTCGAGCGCCTGCCGAAGGATCTGACGCTCGGTCTCTACGAATGCCCGGCACCCTATCGTCGCCTGTTGAGCGACGATGAGCTGTTGTTCTGCGCCCGCAGCGGCCGCTTCGCCATCCTGAAGGACGTGTCCTGTGATCTCGAAACGGTCAAGCGTCGCGTCGCACTGACGAAGGATACGCCGCTTGCTATCGTCAACGCCAATGCGGCGATCGCCTATGATGCCATGAAGGCGGGATCGCGCGGCTTTACCGGCGTATTCACCAATTTCCACCCGGATCTCTACAAGTGGATGTTGACGAAAAGCGCCTCCAATCCGGCGCTGGCGGATGAGCTCTCCGTCTATCTCGCTCTCTCCGCCATGGCCGAGCCGATGGGATATCCGAAGCTCGCAAAGCTCTATCACCAGCGCCTCGGCACATTCGCCTGCACCGACAGCCGCGTGATCAATTTCGATATCCAGGAGCGGTTCTGGGCGCTCGACGCACTCATGGACAAGATCGTCGAGGGCACAGACCATTTCCGTCGTCGGATTGCAGCCGGCTAAAGACCTGAGTGATCAGCGGACTGAAGAGGCTCCTGGCGGGCTATGACCTGACAGGAGCCATTGTGCCTTTCGTTGCCGCGCTTCGCCGTTCAGGCTTCGAAATAGGCCGGGTGATCGATATCAGCAATAAGCCCCGGCTGCGTCGGCTCCCAGCCCAGCAGCCGGCGTGTTCTCGCGCTCGACGCCGGGACGTCCATCCCAATGAAATGCCCGATCCAGCCGAAATGGTCTCGCGCTTCCTCCGCGGTCTTGCTGACGACGGGTACGTTCAGGCGGCGGCCGATCACGCCGGCGATGTCCTTGACCGGCACGCCTTCTTCCGCGACTGCGTGATAGGGGCCGTCCGTGGCGCCGCGTTCAAGCGCAAGCCGATAGACACGGGCGGCATCGAGCCGGTGCACGCCCGGCCAACGGTTGAGCCCTTCGCCAATATAGGCCGAGACGCCTTTCTCCCTGGCCGCGCGGATCAGGATCGGCACAAAGCCATGATCGCCGTGACCGTGAACCGATGGCGGAAGGCGCACGACCGCGGTGCGAAGTCCGCGCAACGCCAGGGTGGCGGCAGTCGCTTCCGAGGCGCGGGGATAGGTGTCGGATGGCTCAACAGCTGGATCGCTTTCGACCGCGGTGCGGCCCTTAGCCAACAATGCCATTCCCGACGTAACAATCAACGGAAGGTCTGTTCCCTCCAGCGCAGCGCCAAGCGCTTCGATGGCGCGGCGGTCCAGCTCGCAATTCGCCGCGAATTTTGAAAAGTCATGGTTGAAGGCGGTATGAATGACGCTATCGGCAGCGGCTGCACCACTGCGAAGGCTCTCCAGATCCTCGAGCGAACCATGATGGACCTTGGCGCCCGCAGCGGCGAGGGCCGCAGCTCCGGCGTCCGAGCGGGTAAGACCGAGCACCTCATGCCCGGCGGCAACTAGTTCCTTGACGACAGCAAAGCCGACCCATCCGGTGGCGCCGGTGACAAAGACACGCATGATGATTTCTCCTGATTACGGTCGATGACTGCGTTCACAGCCAATACGAGCCACGCTAGGAGATTGAAGAGGAACGATCTATGCTATAAAGTTCGTATTACCTTCGCGATCGTTCGGAAAACGCATGGACCCGCTCTCAGACGTTCTGTCACTCCTGAAGCCACGCAGCTATATGTTCGGTGGCTTCGAGGCGGGTGGCGACTGGTCGATCCGGTTCGGCCAGCATGAGGGCATCAAATGCTATGCCGTGGTATCCGGTCAAAGCTGGCTTTCGGTCGAAGGCGTTCCAGACGCTGTGCGCCTGAAGACGGGAGATTGTTTCGTTCTGCCGCGCGGACGGCCCTTTGTTCTGGCAAGCAATCCGTCCTTGTCGCCTATCGACTATCGCCAACTCTTTCCGACGCGACCGAATGGCAGCATGCGCGTTCTCAACAACGGTGGCGATTTCTCGATCGTTGGCGGGCACTTTACGCTGACCGGCGGACATGCCGGTGTGCTCCTGGCGATGCTGCCGCCAATCGTCCATATTCGAAGGGAGACGGATAGGGAGTCGTTGCGCTGGTGCATGGAACGTATGCGGTTGGAATTGCGCGAACCGAAGCCCGGTGGCTTCCTGATTGCGCAACAGCTTGCCTATACGATGCTGGTGCAGGCACTGCGGCTGCATCTGGCGGAAGGAGTGACGGGTGGCGTCGGCTGGCTCTTCGCCCTGGCGGATCGGCAGATGGCGGCGGCGATCACCGCGATGCACGAGGATCCGGCGCATCGCTGGACATTGGCGTCGCTTGCGGAGCGCGCGGGCATGTCGCGAACGACCTTCACCCTGAAATTCAAGGAAACGGTCGGGACGTCGCCGATGGACTATCTGACGCGCTGGCGCATGATGCTGGCTGGCGAAAGGCTGACGCATTCCAGCGATTCCATTTCCATCATCGCGCTCTCGCTCGGCTATGAATCCGAGAGTGCCTTCAGTACCGCCTTCAAGCGGATGATGGGCTGTTCGCCGCGCCAATATGGCCGCGGCGTGCATCCTGCATCTTCCTCGCGCTATGAAGGAGAGACCACCAGTGCCGATCGTCTCGAATCCATGGCGGGTTGATGGCTGATCCATATGGGGACACGATAGCGGTTCCGTCATTGGAGGAATCGGCATGGCGGACGATCAGGCTGACACGAGCCTTCGTTTATCTCTCGCCGCGCCGGTAGGGCTGCATCAGGGCCTGCGGCACCCGGGCGCGGCGGCTCATGATGGCCAGTGCCACGATGGACAGAATGTAAGGTGTCATCAGGAAGATCTGGTAGGGCACACCCTGTACTGCCGTTTGTAGGCGGAGCTGGAAAGCGTCGAAGAAGGCGAAGAGCAGGGCGCCGAACAGCGCCCGCCCCGGTCGCCAGGAGGAAAAGACGACGAGCGCGATGCAGATCCAGCCGCGGCCCTGCACCATGGTCGGGAAGAAGCTGTTGAAGGCGGCAAGCGTCAGGAAGGCGCCGCCCATGCCCATCAGCGCGCTGCCGGCAATCACGGCGCCGTAGCGCACCTTCATCGGGTTGACGCCCTGCGCCTCGGCCGCATGCGGGTTCTCGCCGGTCATCCGGATCGCCAGCCCAACCGGCGTGCGAAAGACGATATAGGCCATGGCGAGCGCAACCAGGATCGCGAGATAGGTCGGCGCGGTTTGCGTGAAGAAGGCGGGGCCGACAAAGGGCAGGGTCGACAGGCCGGGAATGCTGACCGGCTGGAACGCCACGATGGTCGGCGGCGTTCCAGCCACCGGCACGACCAGCCGAAAGACGTAATAGCTAAAGCTTGAGGCGAACAGCGTCACGCCAAGACCGGAGACATGCTGTGACAGGCCGAGCGTCACCGTCAGCGCTGAGTGCAGCAGGCCGAAGATGCCGCCGGCGATTGCCGCGACCAGAAGGCCGGTCCACAGATCGGCGCCATGATAGACCGACAGCCAGCCGATCATCGCGCCGAAGGTCATGATGCCCTCGATGCCGAGGTTGAGTACGCCCGCGCGCTCGCAAAGCAGGGCTCCCAGCGTGCCGAAGATCAGCGGTGTCGCAATCCGCAGCACGGCGGCCCAGAGCCCGGCGGAGGCGATGATATCGAACAGCGCGCTCATCGGCGGATCCTGTATTGCGTGAAGAATACTGCGATCAGCATGGTGAGCAGTGATAGGGCCACGGTGACATCGGCGATATAGGTCGGGATGCCGAGGCTGCGGCTCATGCCGTCGGCGCCGACGAACATGGTGGCCGTGAAGATGGCGGCCAGCACCACGCCGAGCGGATTGAGATTGGCGAGCATGGCGACAACGATGCCGGCATAGCCGAAGCCGGGCGACAGGTCGGTGGTCACATAGCCCTTGACGCCCATCACCTCGACTGCGCCGGCGAGCCCGGCAAGCCCGCCTGACAGGCAGGCGACCTTGACGAGGGTGCTGCCGAGCCGGACGCCGGCAAAGGCCGCGCCGGAAGGGTTGAGGCCGGCGGCGCGCGACCGCATGCCGAAGACGGTGCGCGACTGGACGAAATAGACGACGACAGCCAGGGCAATGGCGATCACAAAGCCGATATGCAGCCGCGAGCGGGCGATCAGCTTCGGCAGCATGGCGTGATCGACGACCGCCTGGGACTGCGGCCAGCCGAAGGCCGTGGGATCCTTGAGCACGCCGTCGATCAGCATGGAGACGAAGAGTACGGCAATGAAATTCAGGATCAGGCTGGTCACTACCTCGTCGACGGAGAAACGTAATCTCAGCCAGAGCGGGATCAGGATCAGCACCATCCCGGCGATGGCGCCGATGACGAGCAGCAGTGGGATCAGGATCGGCGCCGGCAATCCGGCGAGCATGTTCGAGCCGAAGGCGGCGACGGCAATCGCGCCGAGATAGAACTGCCCCTCGGCGCCGATGTTCCAGAGCCGGGCGCGGAAGGCGACGGCAGCCGCAAGCCCCGTCAGCATCAGCGGCGTGGCGCGCGTCAGCGTCTCGGTTGCCGAAAGCCGCGAGCCGAAGGCGCCGATCAGGATGCGTCGGTAGGCCTCGAGAACGGGGGCGCCGGCGATGGCGATCAATATGCCGGTCAATGCCAGTGCCGCCGCGACGGCGATCAGCGGTGTCAGGATCATCAGGTAGAGCGGGCGATGTTCGCGACGTTCAAATCGCATGGCCGGCCTCCGGTGCTTTCGACCATTCTCCGGCCATCATCAGGCCCAGCATGCGGGCATCAGCCTCCTCGGCGTCGACCGGCGTCGACAGTTTGCCGCCGACGATCGCCTGGATGCGGTCCGCAAGGGCAATGACCTCATCGAGATCCTCCGAAATCAATAGCACGGCCGTCCCCTTTCGCCGTGCTTCCAGAATGCGGGCGTGAACCGCGGCCACCGCGCCTTCGTCCAGCCCGCGCGCCGGCTGCGCGGCGATGAGGATTTTCGGGCGCTGATGGAGGTTACGACCGAGAATGAGCTTCTGCATGTTGCCGCCCGACAGTAGCCGGGTGCGGCTTGCCGGAGTGCCGCCCCGTACGTCGAATTCGATGATGATCTCCTGCGCGAAAGCGATGCCGGCCTTCCGGTCGACCAGGCCGTTTTTCGAGAAGGAGGAAAGGCGTTCCAGCACGGCGTTTTCCCAAATCGCCATTTCGCCGATCGCACCTTCCTTGTTGCGGTCTTCGGGGATGCGGCCAATGCCTGCCCTCACAATTTCGGCGACGTCAGGATTGCCCAATGGCTTGCCAAAGAAGAAAAGCTCGCCCGATGTGCGGGCAAGCGTGCCGGAGAGTACCTGCGCGAGTGCTGCCTGGCCGTTGCCCGAGACGCCGATGATGCCAAGAACCTCGCCGGCGCGCAGGTTGAAGCTGACCTTCTTCAGTCGCTCGACGCCGCCAATGCTCACCGTCATGCCGCGTGCTTCAAGCGCGATCTCGCCGGGCGTGCCCGGCTCGCGGATCGGGCGCGTTACCCGATGGCCGACCATCAGCTCGGCAAGTTCCGCCTTATCCGTCCGCGACGCTTCGCGCTCGGCCACCATCCTGCCGCCGCGCAGCACGACGATGCGGTCGGCAGCGGCCATCACCTCGTCGAGCTTGTGGGAAATGAAGATCAGCGACAGGCCCTGGCGGGCCATTTCCTTGAGTGTCGCAAACAGGCGCTCCGCCTCGATATTGGTGAGCACGGCGGTCGGTTCGTCGAGGATCAGGATACGGGCGTCATTATAAAGCGCCTTGAGGATTTCCACGCGCTGCTGTTCGCCGACGGAAAGGTCTCCAAGCCGAGCATCCGGATCGACCTTCAGGCCGAAACGCTTGGAGAGTGCCAGCAGCTTCTTGCGCGCGGCTCCGGTGCGTGACTTCCATGACCAGAGCTTTTCGGTGCCGGTCATGACGTTTTCGAGCACGGTCAGATTGGGCGCGAGCGAGAAATGCTGATGCACCATGCCGACGCCGGCGCCAATCGCCGCGCGCGGCTTGCCATGTGGCAGTTCGACGCCATCGATCAGGATGCGCCCGGCATCCGGCACGTAATGGCCGAAGAGGATGCTCATCAGCGTCGTCTTGCCGGCGCCGTTCTCTCCGAGCAGCGCCACGATCTCACCCTTGGCTAGCGTGAGCGAGATACCGTCATTGGCGACGATGTCGCCGAACCGCTTGCTGACGCCGTCTATCTCAAGGACAGGTCCGGTCATGCCGCGAGCCCCGCGATCGGGTAGCGATGCTGCCAGCGTCCGTCGGCTTCGAGCCGGGCGGCGAGAGACAGCAAAAGAGCATCTTTGCCCATCGGCGCCACGATCTGGACGGGCAAGGGCAGGCCGTCGGTATCGGCGCCAAAGGGCAGCGTCAGGGCCGGAAAGCCGGAGATATTGGCAAGCGAGGCAAGCGGTGCGAAAGCCGTCATGCGGTCGAGATGCAGGTCGGTATTGGAATGGTCGGTGGGAAAGGATCCAATCAACGGCGGCTGCGAGGCAAGCATCGGCATCAGCAGGATATCGACCTTGTCGAAGAGGGTCCACAGGCTGCGGCTCGCCTGCACCGCGCCATTGAGCGCATCCCAGAGTGCCGTTGCCGGCATGGCGCGTCCGCGCAGGATGAAAGCCTGTGTCAGCGTTTCGGCAGCTTGCATGTCGAGGCCGAGGCTATCCACCAAGGTCGCGATATTGACGGAGATGATATCGCCAAAGGCGCGTCCGCTGGCCAAGACCGGCTGTTCGACATCGTCCCAGGCGAGTTGGACGATGTGGTGCCCCTGTGTTTCAAGAAGGCGCGCTGCGGCTTCGACGGCCTCCAGTCGTTCTGGTGTGGTCGGATGTTGCACGCCTGTGTCCACAAGCAGGCCGATCCGCAGCGATCCCGGTTGAGCAGCGATCCGCTCGATATCCGCAAAGGGCCCCCTGGTTTCGCCGCGAAGGGCCTCAAGGAGCCGGCTGGCGTCGCGCACCGAGCGCGTCACGGCAAGCTCGCTGGCTATGCCACCGAGATGGTTGCCGAAGGAGGGGCCGGCCGGTATCGCACCCCGTGTCGGCTTCAGGCCGACAAGGCCGCAGCACGCGGCCGGCACACGGATCGAGCCGCCGGCATCCGTGGCGTGCGCGATCGATACGATACCCGCCGCCACGGCCGCCGCCGCACCGCCCGATGAACCGCCAGCGGTGCGGGCAGGGTCCAGCGGATTGCGGCAGATCGGGCCGATCGCGGGCTCGGATGCCAGAGAGAAGCCGAATTCCGGGCTGGTGGTCAGTCCGAACAGGCAGAAGCCTGCCTCGCGGAACCGTTTTGCAAGATCGCTATCGGCCTCGCCGCCCTCGCGTTTGAAAAGACGCGAACCCGCCGTCACCGGCAGTCCCGCAAAGGGACCGCCGAGATCCTTGGCAAGCGTCGGTATGCCGGCGAAAGGCCGGACGGCAAAACGGTCCGGATGCTGCGATCGTTCCAGATCCAAGGCCTTGGCGGAGGCAAGGCCCATCCCGGCGTCGAGATGGGCGATAGTGCCAAGAGAAGCCTGCTGCTCGCTAGCGGAAAGTGCGGCCTGCATGGCGTCCATGCAGGTGAGCTTTCCGGCTTTGATGGCGCCGGCCAGGTCGGTGGCATCGGCGGATAGATGGCTGGGCATGGTCGGACCGCGTTACTTCGGCTGTTCCATCACCTTGGGAACCTCGAAGGTGCCGGCCTTGATGTCAGCGCGGACCTTTTCCATAGCCGCCTCGGCATCCGCCGGTGCCACGCCCTTCACATAAACGATGTCGCTGCCGCCATCCTTCATCAGGCCATAGGCGGTGTAATTGCGCCCGACCGGTTTGCCGGCGGCAACGTCGGCGATCGCCGCATTGAGGATGGGACGAAAATACCACATGGCATTGGCAAACACCGTGTCCGGGTAGCGCGGCGTATAGTCGATCAGCGAGCCGACCGACTTGATTTTGCGCTCCTTGGCGGCATCCGCGGTGCCGATGCGTTCGCCGAACAGGATGTCGGCGCCGGCATCGATCTGTGCCAGGCCCGCCTCGCGCGCCTTCGGCGGGTCGAAGAAGGTGCCGATAAAGGAGACGAGGTGCTTGCAGTCGGGATTGACCGCCTTGACGCCGGCCGCAAACGCATTGATCAGCATGTTGACTTCCGGGATCGGGATCGCGCCGACCGAGCCGACAACGTTCGATTTGGTCATCTTGCCGGCGAGCATGCCGGCGAGATAGGCGCCGTCATGGTTCCAGGTGCCGAACACGCCGAAATTGCCGCTGACGGCCTCGCCGCTGGAGCCGAGCACGAAGGCGGTGTCCGGATAGTCGGCGGCGACCTGTCGCGCTTCCTTTTCCACCGCATAGGCTTCGCCGATGATCAGTTTGTTGCCCTGTTCGGCATATTCGCGCATGGCGCGGGGATAGTCGGTGCCCGACACACCCTCGGAGAACACATACTCGATCACACCTTCCTTGGCCGCATCCTGAAGCGCCTTGTGCAGACAGGAGTTCCACGCATTCTCCACCGGCGAGGCATGAATGCCGGCGACTTTCAGCGGTGCGGCGGCGCGCGCGGCAGGCGCAAGCGCGCTGACGCCAAGAGCGATGCCCGATGCGATTACCGCACGGCGCGATAGGGTGATGTCATGTGTCATTATTTGTTCCCACGTTTTTGATCGTTTGGTCAAAAGTCTATGGGTCGGCCAAAAAAGTGTCAAGCAATCGAATGGCTTAAAGAATGTGCATTTTGGCGCTGCGCGCCTTCTCTGCGTGATACGCGTGACTCAAACCTTCAGCGTTTCCATCCCCGGCTCCACGTTGGGAATCCGCGCGGCACTTGCCACGGCGGCATCGAAGAGGCGGCGCAGGACCGCGCGGCTCTCTGCATCTGTCCAGCGCATGTTTCCGCCTGCTAGATGTTGGAGGAGTGGATTGCGTCCACCACGGCGTCGGTGACGTCCTTGGTGGACGCGGTTCCGCCGACATCCGGGGTGAGGATGCCCGCGCCCGTGACGCGCTCGACGGCGCGCATCAAGCGAGCGGACGCATCCTGCTCGCCGAGATGATCGAGCATCTGTGCGGCGGTCCAGAAGGTCGCGACCGGATTGGCGATGCCCTTGCCGGTGATGTCGAAGGCGGAGCCGTGGATCGGTTCGAACATGGAGGGGAAACGGCGCTCCGGATCGATATTGGCCGTCGGCGCGACGCCGAGCGATCCGGCCAGCGCGCCGGCGAGATCCGAGAGAATGTCGGCATGCAGGTTGGTGGCGACGATGGTGTCGAGGCTCTGCGGCTTCAGCGTCATGCGAACGGTCATGGCGTCGACCAGCATCTTGTCCCAGGTGACGTCGGGGAATTCCTCTGCCACTTCGGCGGCGATCTCGTCCCACATGACCATGCCATGCCGCTGTGCGTTCGACTTGGTGACGACGGTCAGGAACTTGCGCGGGCGTGATTGGGCGAGCTTGAAAGCGTAGCGCATGATGCGCGTGACGCCGACGCGGGTGAAGATGGCGACCTCGGTGCCGACCTCTTCGGGCAGGCCCCTGTGGGCGCGACCGCCATGACCGGAATATTCGCCTTCCGAATTCTCCCGCACGATGACCCAATCGAGGTCGCCGGGGCCGCAATTGCGCAGCGGCGGCGTGATGCCGGGCAGGATCTTTGTCGGACGGACATTGGCATACTGATCGAAACCCTGGCAGATCGGCAGGCGCAGGCCCCAGAGCGTAATGTGATCGGGGACATCAGGCGCCCCGACCGCACCGAAGTAGATGGCGTCGAACTTTTTCAGCTGGGAAAGGCCGTCTGCGGGCATCATCACGCCATGCCTCTTGTAGTAGTCCGATCCCCAATCGAAATTCTCGACGTTGAACCTGATGCCACCGTCACGCTTTTCGAGCGCGGCAAGAACGGTGGTGCCGGCGGCGATGACTTCGGGGCCGATGCCATCGGCAGGAATGGTGGCAATGGAATATTCACGCATTTTTCTCTCCGTAAAATGTAAGGGTTAGGACCGCTGGCCCGCTGCCTCGATTGCCGATGCCTTGGCAGCGGCGCGGGACAGGATGAGCGTCAGTGCCGCCGACAGAACCAGGAGACCCGCGACGAAGCAGAGCCCGCCGGCAAAACCACCCGTCAGATCCTTGATCCAGCCGATCATCGAGGGGCCGACGAAGCCGCCAAGATTGCCGATGGAGTTGATGGCGGCGATGCCCGCTGCCGCCGCCGGCCCGGACAGGAACAGCGTCGGCATGCTCCACAGCGGCGGCTTCGAGCAGCTGATGCCGATGTTGACCAGGGTGAGTGCTACGAGGACCGCAAGCACGCCGGTTGCCCCGGCGGCAAAGGCAAGTCCCGCTGCCGCCAGCAGGCAGGCGAGCACCACATGCCATGTGCGCTCGCCGGTCCTGTCGGAATGACGTGCCCAGAGGACCATGGCGACGACCGCAAAGGTCGCGGGAATGGCGTTCAGGAAGCCGACCTCGAGCGAGGAAAGACCGAATTCCTTGATGATCTGCGGCGCCCAGATGCCGAGCGTATAGAGACCCGCCGACGTGCCGAAATAGACCAATGCAAGCGCAAGAACGCGGATGTCGACGAGACCTGCCCAAATGCTATGGCTTGCCTTGACGCCCCTGGCCTTTTGCTCGTTTTCCATTGTCTTCACCAGCCAGTTGCGCTCTTCGTCGGACAGCCATTTTGCCTTGGCTGGGCGGTCGGTCAGGTAGAACAGCACGACGACACCGAAGATGAGGGCCGGAGCCGCCTCTATCAGGAACATCCACTGCCAGCCGGCCAGACCCATCAATCCGTGCATCTGCATCAGCGCGCCGGAGATCGGTGAGCCCAGCACCGTCGAAAGCGGCGCCGCGGCCATGAACAGCGCCGTGACGGCGGCGCGGCGGCGGACCGGGAACCAGAAGCTCAGATAGAGGATGATGCCGGGAAAGAAACCGGCTTCGGCAACGCCGAGCAGGAAACGCAGGACATAGAAGCTGGTTGCCCCCTGGACGAAGGCCATAAGGCCCGAAACGATGCCCCAGGTGATCATCACCCGGGCGATCCAGATACGGGCGCCGACCTTGTTGAGAATGAGATTGGAGGGCACTTCGAACAGGAAATAGCCGAGAAAAAAGATGCCGGCGCCGAAGCCGAAGACGGTCGACGAGAAGCCGAGATCCTTGTTCATCTCCAGCGCCGCAAAGCCGATGTTCACGCGGTCGAGGAACGCGATGAGATAGAGCAGCATGATGAAGGGAACGATGCGAATTGTTATCTTGCGCAGAACGCGCGTCTCCAGCTCATCGGCCACGGCCATTTCCTCCCAGAATGATGACGTTGGCGCACCTCCTGCGCCGTCATCCAAGGATGTTGGAGAAGCTGCTTGTGGACAATGAAACAGAAATTATATAAATTATCGATATAATAAGAGGGCATATCATTGGAATTGCAGCAGTTACGTTGTTTCGTGGCGGTGGCGCAGGAACTGCATTTCGGTCGGGCAGCGCGCATGCTGGGCATCCTGCCGGCCTCGCTCGGGCGACAGATCCGACTGCTGGAGGATTTTCTCGGCACGCGCCTCATGGAGCGGACGACCCGCAACGTCATGCTCACGCCAGACGGAACGGAACTTTTGAAGGAGGCGAAGCAAGTTCTTGCACTGGTCGATGCGATGACCGAGCGTTTCCGTCATCGCCGGCATCTTCCGCGCACGGGGATCAGGATCGGCGCGATCGACAGCGCGGCGGCCGGGCTCATCCCGCAGCTCCTTCATGATCTGAAGCTGGAACACCCCGAAATCTCCGTGCAGATTTCGGAGGAAAAGACCGTTCGCCTGCTTCCGAAACTGATATCGGGCCGGCTCGATCTCGTATTCATCAGGCCTCCCGAAATCGTGGACCGGAAGATAAAGCTGCTTCGACTTTTCAACGAAACGGCCGTTGTCGCGATCTCCGACCGTCATCGGCTTGCCGATCGCATGAGCATTGCTGTCGAGGAACTGGAGGATGAACCGCTGATCGTTCCTGATCGCCGCTCGAGGCCGCATAGCCATGACATGACGATCAAGCTCTTCACCGAGGCTGGATTGACGGTCAGGATCGCGCAGATGGCCGACGAGAAGCAGACGATCGTCAATCTGGTGGCCGCCGAGATCGGCCTGGCGATCGTCCCCCAATGGACATCGCGGCTTGCGGTCTCCGGTGTGCGTTACATCCCGCTTCGCCCCGGTCGGGAACGGACGACGGGGCAGCTTCCCCTCTATGCGGCCTGGTTGAAGGGGGTGCGCGATCCCCTGCGCGATAGCCTGGTCGGTATTCTCATGAAGCATCTGGCGGTCTATTCGGAAAACGCCTGATGAGCGCATGCACCGTCTTGTGCCCTTCACAACGCTCAACCGCGTTCAATCCTGTTCTCTTCCCCGATTGAAGACATTGCAAGCCAGCTCGACATGGGGTAGTAAAAACATGATAATAATACTCAAGAAATTTGAGGGGTACAGTACGCATACCGCAAGCTCAGGCGGATGCAGTGGACGCAGGACCCGATATGAGCTGTTGGATCTCAGGAATCCAGATGACGGCGCCTTACGCTGCGCACGAAAAACCAGACGCTGACGACGATGATCGGCACGGAGATGCCCAACCCGATCGAAAGCATCGGTTCCACGATGTCGTGGCCTAATCCTTTTGCAGCGTAGTTGACGAGCCCAACGATGTAATAGGAGATGGCAGCCACCGAGAGACTTTCGACTGTTTGTTGCAGCCGGAGCTGAAGTTTCACTCTTCGATCCATCGATGTGAGCAATGCCATGTTCTGCCGCGCAAGTCCGACATCCACCCAGGTCCTTAAGAGCTCCGTGGTCCTAGAAAGCTTGATCGACAAGCTTTCCTGGCGTTCCTCGACAGATTTGCACGTCCGCATCGCCGGCGCGAGCCGACGCTCCAGGAAGGAGCCCAGGGTCTCGCCGGTAATCGGTTCCTCCCCCAAAGTGGCGATCCGTTCGCTCACGATGGAATCATATGCCGTGCTCGCGCCGAAACGATAGAGCGATTGAGCGGCATTGGCCTGCAGTTCGGATGCGAGACGGGTGATTTCGGCGAGCATCTCATCCGCGTTCTCCCATACCTGGCCCTTCATTCGTTGGGTAACGGCCCCGAGAGCTTCTTCGATCGCGCGTATTTCGGGCGACAAAGATTGCGCAAGCGGCAATGCCAGCATTGCCAGGGTGCGGTAGGTCTCGATGTCAAGAAGACACTGGACCGTTGCGCCGCGACCGAGATCGGTTAGGCCCCGATCTATGAGCAGCATGCGGGTGAGCCCATCGCCGTCCTGGCGAAAGTCGGTGGCGACTTCCGCCAATCCATCGCGAATCCGGCTGCGACAGAGGCTGGCACTGTCGAATGAGGTGAGCGCTGCTTCCGCCTGCGCACCCTCTGGCCATATTTCCAGCCGGATACCGGAAATGAAGCTTCCGGGAGCGCGGAAGCTGCCGCCGAAGGGGTGCAGCGCAATCACCGTCCAGGGATCCGCCATTGCGGGCCCGTCCCAAAACCATGTCGAAAATTCAGTGTGGCGTTCCCAGCGCAAGGTCCCTTGACCCCATTGCACGGTGCAGTGCCTTGACGTTCGATCCGGCACGGATACACCCTGAGAGCGGGCCATGTCCTCAATGGTCTCCTGATGACTGGTCTGGCCGGTCTCCATCAGGAATGCCAGCTGGAGGATCACACGCGGACATGTTACCGCAACGAAAGGGCGGGCATGTATTTCACCGAGCGCCTGGGCGCGATTTTCCGCCGGCGGGAACGACAAGGAGGCGGGGGATTGCTTCTTGCTCGCGACCTTTTGCTCTTTCGCCATCTATCTGCGACCTCTGACGTCATCGGTGTGATACTTGAAGTCAGCAGGGTCTTCGTAAACTCTGGTAGCGCCCGCATCCCCTGGGTCTTCCCGGCCGTTGGAGAGCTCGATGCCCCGTGCGTCCAGAGCTTCTTTCCGTGCAAGACCGTGTTGGCAGATGCTATCCACCCGTGTCGTGTCCAGGTCAAAGAGGAACGCGTGTTCGATGCGCATATATTCACCCTTCCTTTTCGAGGTTTGAGACTAGTCGGGACCGGTGCTGTTTTGCATGTTTTGTATAAAAGGAACTTTATATAAGAGGAACATGGCGGGCCACAGGCATTAGGCAATGTTTTCCGGAATGAGCCACGGCATTCTGGTCAAGTTGCATGCGCGATCCGGTCTTTCTCGTCTTGCCAATATCATCGCTATGGACCGGATGTGCATCGGTTATCTCAGCACATTCCTATGCGGCTTGATCGGATCAGGAAGCTCTTGATATCCGAGCAGCGAAAGCAGTTCACGCTCGACGGTTCGTTGCATCGCATCCAACGGCAGGGCATTCGGTTCCACGCCAAACGGATCCTCGAGCTGATGGCCCAGTGCATCGAGCCCGAAGAAGGTGTAGGCGACGAGAAGAACGGGCAGAAGTGTCCACCAGTCCAGGGAACCGGCCAGCGCGAACGGTAGTGTCAAACAAAAAACAAGCGCGGTGCGGTGGAGAAGCAAGGAATAGGCGAATGGCACGGGCGTAAGCGCTATGCGCTCGCATCCGCCCTGCACATTGGAGAGCACGGTGATTTGTCCTTCCAGGACCGAATAGTGAATTGCTCCGATCTGGTGCCCGCGCATGAGCGTCAGGCAATGTTTCCCGATTTGATCGAGCACCGCGTTTGTCGGGTTCGGATTGTTTGGACTGTGGCTCGCATCGAACCACTGCTTGATCGCAGCCCGCTCATCCTGGCCCCGCAAACGCGCCGCCAGCCCGGCAGAGAAGCCGCACAGACCGTGAAGGAGGAAGTTCCGGTCGCGCTCCTCCAAAGCAGAGGTCTGGCGTGCGAACGACCGACAGGCGATGATCAACTCCCCCCAGAGCTTCCGCCCTTCCCACCAGCGAGCGTAGCAGGCGTTGTTGCGAAAGCTCATGAAGACTGAGAGCGCGATGCCGATCAATGTGAAGGGAATGGCGCTGATCCGCGCGAAGATGCCCGGATGCTCCTGCGCCGCGAAGATCGCCACCACGCTGACGAGTGAAATCCCAATGAGATGAGGAGCGATCCGCGGCAGTATCGAGCCGTTGACTGCAAATATTATGTCCTTGAAACTGGGTTTCGAGCGTAAAATCATTTTGATATCCGTAGTGCCGCAAGCATTTCCTATGCGTCAGCGTCGCGCGCCTGGAAGAACCTCGCCAGCCGAGGTCATCAGCCAATGATCACTTGCGCGATCGCAGGCCGCTTTGGCCACATCGTTGCAAGTGCGATCGTGGGCAACCGGTTCCACGTTTGGCTCATGTGTCGCTTCCAGCAGGCTTTGCTGCATTCATAATTCGTGCCACATTCATGCGTGAAGGAAAGTCAATGGCTTAGCGTTTGGTCTCGTCGCCCTTCTGGACATTTTGTCCAAAACGACAGGACAATTTGTCTATAGATTTCAATGGGATAACGTGTTCTAATGTGCCTACGATCATTTCCGTGGGGGTGCTGAAGACATGGCCGACAACAAGCCTCAATACAAAACGTATCACCATCCCGCGGGTGGATGGGGCGCTGCGGCCGCGACTGCGAAAGTGTTGCTTGAGCAGAGCGTTATCACCAAGGGATCGCGCGCCCTGCTCGCCATGAACCAGCCGGGCGGTTTCAAGTGTCCGAGCTGCGCCTTTCCCGACGCCGATTGCAAGAAGACGCTCGAGTTCTGCGAGAATGGCGCAAAGGCTCTCGCGCACGAGGCGACGAAGTTCAGGGTTACCCGCGAGTTCTTTGCAAAGCATACGGTAACCGAGCTCATGGAGCAGTCGGACTATTGGCTTGAGATGCAGGGTCGTCTGACCGAGCCGATGCGTTACGATGCGGCGTCCGATCGGTACGTGCCATGCGACTGGGATACGGCGTTTGCGATGATCGGTGATCATCTGCGGGCGCTCGAAAGCCCCCATCAAGCGGAATTTTACACCTCGGGCCGCACACCGAATGAGGCGGCATTCCTCTATGCGATATTCATTCGCGAGTTCGGCACCAACAATTTTCCGGACTGTTCCAACATGTGCCACGAGCCGACCAGCCGTGGCCTGCCGCCCGCAATCGGTGTTGGTAAGGGGACGGTTATTCTCGAAGATTTCGAGCATGCCGAAGCCATCTTCGTCATCGGACAGAACACGGGCACGAATTCGCCCCGCATGATGACCAATCTGGTCGAAGCGCGCAAACGCGGTGTTCCGATCGTGGCCGTCAATCCCATGCCGGAACGCGCGCTCATCCGTTTCACCGAGCCGCAGGATGTCGTGCAGATGGCAACCTTCGGATCAACGCCGATCGCAAGCGAATTCGTTCACATCCGCATCGGTGGTGATCTCGCCTTGTTCAAGGGGATGATGAAGGTGATGTTTGAGCGCGAAGCTCAAGGCGAAAAGATCATCGACACCGATTTCATCGAAAAACATACCGTCGGGCTGGACGCGATCCGCGACGACGTCATGGCTCAGGAGTGGTCGGAGATCGTTAGAATCTCCGGGCTGGAAGAAGCCCAGATTCGCCGTTGCGCCGAGATCTACATCCGCTCGCGTGCGACGATGATCTGTTATGGAATGGGTCTTACCCAGCACCAGCAGGGGTCGCGGCTCCTGCAGCAGGTGGCGAACCTGCTTCTCTTGCGCGGCAATTTCGGAAAGCCCGGCGCCGGCATTTCCCCCATTCGCGGCCATTCGAACGTTCAGGGCGATCGCACGGTCGGGATCGATGAAAAGCCAACGCAGGAATATCTCGATCGCGTCCGTGATGTCTTCGGCTTCGAACCGCCGCGCGAGCACGGACATCATACGATCGAGTCCGTGGAAGCGATGGAAAACGGCACCGCCAAGGTCTTTATCGGAATGGGCGGAAATTTCGTTCGGGCGATCCCGGACACGGATCGATCCTATGCCGCGATGCGTAAGCTATCTCTGACGGTTGGGATCGCAACGAAGCTGAACAGGGGGCATCTCGTTCATGGGCGAGACGCGCTCATCCTACCGGTCGTTTCCCGTTCCGAACAGATACAGACGTCGGCTGGCGAGCAGTTCGTGACAATTGAAGATTCTATGTCCAACGTCACGGCATCTCGCGGCGTTTTGACGCCGGCAAGCCCGCACGCTCTTCCGGAGGTGGAAATCGTCTGTCGCATGGCGCTTGCGACTTTGCCGGACAGCAAGGTTCCGTGGGAAAGCTATATCCACGATTACAATCTCATTCGCGACAAGATCGCTGCGGTCTATCCGGAGATCTACAGCGACTTTTCGGAAAAGATCAAAAATCCGAAGGGGTTTCATCTCGACGTGCCGCCGCGCCGCCTCGTTTGGCCGACGCCGAATGGCAAGGCGAATTTTCTGCTTCTGCCCGGTCTCGAGGTCAATGTTCCGATCTCCGACCCGTGGATGCTACGATTGGCCACTGTCCGCTCGCACGATCAGTTCAATACGACCATCTACAGCTATAATGACCGGTATCGCGGTGTTTACAACGACCGCATGGTTCTCTTCATGAATGCAGAGGATCGTGCTGACAGAGGGTTGGAAGAGGGTTCCCGCATCGCCCTTGAAACGATCAGCGACGATGGCGTGCAGCGTCGCGTGGACGGCTTGACGGTCCTGGATTATCCGATGCCGCGCGGCGCCATTGCGGGTTACTACCCCGAGCTCAATCCGCTCCTGCCTCTGGAATATTATGACAAGATCAGCGGTACACCTGCCGCCAAATCAATACCAGTGCGTGTCGTCGCAGCCTGAGCAGACCTGAACTGTCGATCAGCCGCATGATCCTCGATGACATTGTCTTGTCGAGGAGTGTATTCTAGATTTTCCATGGGGGAGGAAGAGACGTTGCTTGAGCAGCTAGATCCGGTGATTTTGGCGCGTGCGCAATTCGCGTTCACTGTCTCCTTCCACTTTATTTTCCCGGCATTTTCGATCGGGCTTGCGAGCTATCTGATGGTGCTCGAGGGTCTATGGTTGAAGACGGGGCAGGGTGTTTACGCCAATCTCTTTCGTTACTGGTTGAAGATCTTTGCCGTTGTATTCGGCATGGGCGTCGTTTCAGGCGTGGTCATGTCCTACCAGTTCGGCACCAATTGGTCCGTCTTCTCGACCAAGGCAGGCCCGATCGTCGGTCCGCTCATGGCCTATGAAGTGCTGACCGCGTTCTTCCTGGAAGCCGGCTTTCTCGGCGTGATGCTGTTCGGCATGAGCAAGGTCGGCAAGAGACTGCATTTCTTCGCGACATGCATGGTGGCGCTCGGCACGCTCATCTCGGCGACATGGATCATTGCGGTCAATAGCTGGATGCAGACGCCGGCGGGCTTTGCAATCAACGCGAAGGGGCAGTTCGTGCCGGCGGGATCATGGCTGCCGATCATCTTCACCGCCAGCTTTCCCTTCCGTCTCGTTCATACGGTCATCGCCGCCTATCTCACCACCGCTTTCGTGGTTGGTGGTGTCGGTGCCTGGCATCTTCTAAAGGATCGCGCCAATCCCGGTGCTCGCAAGATGTTTTCAATGGCAATGTGGATGGCCGCCATCGTTGCGCCGATCCAGATCCTTGCCGGCGATGCGCATGGCCTCAACACGCTGGAACACCAGCCGGCCAAGGTGCTGGCCATGGAGGGCGACTATGAACCGAGCCCGAACGGCGCGCCGCTCATTCTGTTCGGGCTCCCGAGCAACGACGAGGCCCGCGTCCGGTACGAAGTTTCCATTCCTCATATCGGCTCCCTGATCCTCAAGCATGATCCTTACGCGGCACTACCGGGCCTGAAAGACTTTCCGCGCGATCAATGGCCGCCGGCGCATATCATATTCTGGTCGTTCCGGATCATGGTCGCCCTCGGATTTGCCATGCTTGGGATCGGTCTCTGGAGCCTTCTGGCTCGCGTCCGCAGGAGGCTTTACGACTGGCCGTGGCTACACCGTGCTTGTGTTGTCATGGGGCCGGCGGGCTTTGTCGCGGTGATTGCCGGCTGGGTGACGACCGAGGTGGGGCGTCAACCTTTCACGGTCTATGGCCTGCTGCGAACCGCGGAATCGCATTCGCCGCTCGCTGCACCCGCCGTTGCCATATCGCTTCTCGCCTTCGTCGTGGTCTATTTCAGCGCCTTTGGCGCCGGCACTTATTATCTGCTGCGCCTGATGTCCAAACCGCCCGAACGCGGAGAGACGGAGCCGCCGAACATGCCGCAGCGCGCGGCGGGCATCACGCCGGCGCCAGGCTTCATAGCGCCTTTGCCGGGAAAGGAATAACATGATGGCCAGCATTGATCTTACCATCGTCTGGGCGGCAGTCATCGGCTTTGCGGTGATGGCTTATGTCGTGATGGACGGTTTCGACCTTGGCATCGGCATCCTGTTCCCAACGTTTGAGGTCGGCGACGAGCGCGATCAGGCGATGAACTCGATCGCGCCGGTATGGGACGGCAACGAAACCTGGCTGGTCATGGGGGGAGGTGGGCTGTTCGCGGCTTTTCCGCTCGCCTATGCGATCATTCTTCCGGCGACCTATCCGCTGATGATCGCCATGCTGCTCGGCCTGGTCTTTCGCGGTGTCGCCTTCGAGTTTCGCTGGCGCGATCCGCGTCATCGTCCGTTCTGGGATGTGGCCTTTTCCGTCGGCTCGTTTGTTGCCGCATTCGCGCAAGGGATCACGCTTGGCGCGATCCTACAGGGCATCCATGTCGAGAACGATGCTTATGCCGGCGGCTGGCTCGACTGGCTAAGCCCATTCAGCCTATTGACGGGCATCGCCGTGGTCATCGGTTATGCCTTGCTGGGCGCGACCTGGCTCATCTGGAAAACGGAAGGGACGAGCCAGCATCATGCGCGTCGGGTAGCCTTCTGGGTCGGATTGGCAACGCTTATTGCCCTTGCGGCGGTGAGCGTGGCGACGCCGTTCCTGGCCTATGATTACTGGCGGCGTTGGTTCGCGATGCCCGACGTGTTGCTGACGGCCCAGGTGCCATTGTTGGTGCTCATCTGCTCCGCGACGTTTTTCTGGAGCTTGCGGCGCGAATTCGAACGTGCGCCGTTCCTCATGGCGCTTGCGCTGTTTTTGCTGGGATTCATCGGTCTGGGGGTCAGCATCTATCCCTATATCGTGCCTCGCGCGGTAACGATCTGGGATGCTGCAGCGCCGCGCGAGAGCCAAGTCTTCATGCTTTTCGGCGCACTTGTCATCATTCCCGTGATCCTCGTCTACACCGGCTGGGCCTATTGGGTGTTCCGTGGCAAGGCGGGCGTCCACGGCTATCACTGATGAGCCCGGTCTCCCCTCTTTGGAAGCGACTTGCGTGGATGGTGGCCATCTGGGTGGCGAGCGTTGCGGCGCTCGGACTGGTTGCCGGTGTGATCCGGTTATGTTTGCTCGGTTAAGGCTATTCGGTCTGGGTCAATGTAAGGGAGGTTCGCGCTGATATCGGACCCGAATTTGCATCCACCGTCATCCGCACGGCTTGTCGTTTATGCCGCTTTGGCCGGTAACATCGCCGTCGCAGTGACTAAGCTCGCCGCAGCCATCATCACGGGCAGCGCTGCCATGTTCAGTGAAGCGGTGCATTCGATTGTTGATTCCGGCAATGAAGGATTGCTTCTTTATGGCTATCGCCGGGCTGCCCGGCGACCTGACATCATTCATCCGTTGGGGTTTGGCCGGGAACTCTATTTCTGGAGCTTCATTGTCGCCCTTCTGCTGTTCGGGCTTGGTGCTGGCGTATCCTTGTATCAAGGCTGTCTCCACGTCATTGCGCCCAGTGCTGTCGAGCATGTCATGGTGAGCTATGTCGTGCTGGGCCTTTCCTTCATGTTCGAAAGCACGTCCTGGATTGTCGCATGGCGTAATTTCGCGAGGGTCAGGGGAAAGCTCGGTTTCTGGACGGCGTTCCGGCGTAGCAAGGATCCACCCGCATTCATGGTGCTGTTCGAGGATAGCGCGGCCCTCATGGGGATTACGATTGCCGCGGTCGGGATAGCGGCCGCCGACGTGTTCGAGATGCCGGTCTTCGATGGCATTGCGTCCATCCTGATCGGGCTTGTCCTTGCAGTCACGGCACTTCTCCTGGCAATTGAAAGCAAGAGCCTGCTGATTGGCGAGCGCGCATCGCCGGCACTCGTTGATGCAATCTGCCGGATCGCCCAGGAACAGCCGGGTGTTATCCACGCCAACAGTGCCCTTACCGCTCAGCTTGCGCCCGATCAGGCGGTGGTGGCCCTCAGCATAGAATTCGACAACATGCTCGACACCGGGCAGATCGAGGCCTGCGTGGCGGCGATCGAAAAGCGTGTCCAAACGACCCATCCCGATGTTATCGCGCTCTTTGTGAAGCCCCAAACCCTGGGACAATTCGAAAGCGCGAGGAAAAAGCGGTTCGGCGCCGACTTGTTTCCGAATACCTGATCGCAATTTTGAGCACGGGGCTATGTGCCGGTGGCGTGAAGCTGTCTTCATGACGATGCAGCGCAACTTCGCGTCCGTTCGGTTGTTTGGTGTAGCCGCCATCGACATTCTGTCCGTTTCCGATCGGACAGAATGTCTACATTCAGCAAAGAGGCGTACCGGCAAGCTATTGATATAGCTTGAATTTATACATTGGCACGTCCGTTGCACCGTGAACGGCTGCGCGAATAGGGCAGCGGTGGCTACGAAGCGCGAAGAGACGGGAAGCCCCATAGTCATCCCGTGCGGAGCGCCGGAAAGCACTTCAGTAATCAAAGGAAGGTTCCATGACGACTATCAATCGAACTTCCGCTCCCTCAGAAGTATTCGCCGAAGCGCGTGCAAAATGGGGGTGGTTCGTTGCCCTCGGGGTTGTCTTCATTGGCGCGGGGGTGATTGCGGTCGGCAATTTGCTCCTGGCGACGCTCGCGACGGTCTATTATGTCGGCGCCCTGATGGTCATGGCTGGCGTTTTGCAGATCATCCAGTCTTTTCGGGTCAAGACTTGGGGCGGCTTCATTTTGTGGCTTCTCAGCGGTGTTCTCTATGCCGCCGCTGGCGCTACCACTCTTATGAATCCACTTCTGGCGTCGTTCATTTTCACGCTATTGCTGGTGGTCCTTGCCGTGGCGGCAGGCGTTTCGCGCATATGTCTCGGTTTCCGGACAAGCTCTGAATCCGGCTGGGGCTGGATCGTTGCGTCCGGCGTGGTGACGACAATCGCGGGATTGACGTTCCTGCTTGGCTGGCCAGTTAACAGTCTGTGGCTGCTGGGACTGGTTCTGTCCGTCGATCTGATGTTCCAGGGCTGCGCGTTCATTGCATTCGGTCTGCGTCTGAGAACGGCACACGAGGAGACCGTCTCAACGTGAATGGTCGCCGGGCGGATAAGCGATATCGAGGAGCGACCCAATCCGTGGGAGAGATGAAATGACTGGAAAGACCAAACCGGAAGATGGAAATCATCAGGCAGCCAAGTCGGCTGCGACCGCAGAGCAGGCTGCAAAGACGGCACATGAAACCACGCGTGATCCATCTGGCGGAACCAACACCGGCCATGCCGCGACAAACGACGGTCACGCGGAGGCGTTCGCCAAGCTTGAGGCTGAGAATGCCGAATTGAAGGATCGCCTGCTTCGAGCCTTGGCGGAGGTCGAGAATGTGCGCCGCCGCGCCGATCGCGATGTGAACGATACGCGGCAATATGCTGTCGCGAAATTTGCCGGCGACATGCTGCGCGTGGCCGACAATATGGAACGGGCCATCGCCAGCATCCCTGCCGAGGCCCTTAAGGATGAGGGGGCGTTCAAGACGCTGATTCAAGGCGTCGAACTGACGGAAAAGGAAATGCAGCGCTCTTTGGAGAAGCATGGCGTCAAGAAGCTCAACCCCATGGGAGAGCGTTTCGATCCCAATTTCCACGAAGCACTGTTCGAGCTGCCTGATCCCTCCGTGCCGAACGGCACCGTCACCCAGGTCGTAGAGCCCGGATATGCCATAGGCTCGCGCCCACTGCGTTCGGCCAAGGTCGGCATTGCCCGCGGCGGCGTCCAGAGCAAGCCCACTCCAAGGAGGGAAGGCGAGCCGGAGGGTTGAGCCCCTTGAAATAGGCTGCATCATCGAACGCCGGTCGATATCGCCTCAAGTCTGCTGGCTATCGGCCGCCGGCGACGACGTATCTCCTGGAGCCACCGGCGATAGCTTGATCATCGTCTGCTGGGCCATTGTGCTGTTTGCGATGACGATGTGGCGCTGATCGTCGGTTTTCAGAACCGTATAGCCCAATGAGATGTTCTCAACCTCTCCCACCTCAAGTCCAGTCGGCGCCTGGATCTGAAGGCGATCGCCCTGTCGGAACGGCTTGTAGAGAACAAGGCTTATTCCAGACACCAGATTGCCGAGCGTCGTCTGTGCCGCCAGTCCCAGGATAACCGACATCAGGCTGACGCCGGCAAGCAGCGCGGTGCCCAATCGGTTCAGTGCCGGAACCAGGTGTGCGTAGAATGTTATCAATAAAACCCAGATTATCAGGACAGAGAGGTGGCTGAGGAAGGAGATGGTGATCTGGTCGATACGCTCGGATCTGTCATGCCGGAGTACCTCGATTCTCAATTGCCGAACCAACCAGGACAGGCATATCCCGGCAAGGAAAAACAGCCCCGCGAGTAGCATGGCGCCCATCAGTTGGTTCGGGTCGATAAATCTGAGCATCGATTGATTCTTCAAAGCAGTTGCCGGGCCACCACCATCCTGAAATTCTACTAGAAGTCCAGAACTGGAACCAGGAAGTTGGCAGGAAGGGCAGGGCCGCCAGCCGGCCGTCTGACCAGCATATCGGCACTCGCCAGGGGAAGTTGGGCGGACGCCGATTGCCGTGGAATAATATCGACGTAATTGCCGTTGCGGCGCGCATAGAGGAACATTTCCCGGGCATCCACGGCCGCCGCCGGCGCGGCCAGCGGCAACTCCCGCCAGTCAAGCGCGGCGTCGAATCCCCGACCCGAGAGGGCGCAAAGCAATGGCGCGAGGAACAGCCGGGCAACGGTCATCGCCGCAGATGGATTGCCCGGCAGTCCAAGCACATGTTTTCCGTAGAGCCGGCCATACCAGACTGGTTTCCCCGGCTTCATTGCTACTCCGGCGAACTTCAATTCAAGACCGTGCATCTTCAGAGCGGGCCGGGCCAGATCCCGGTCGCCATGGGACGCGCCGCCGGCCATGACAAGGACGTCGGTGTCAAGGCACGCCAAAGCGACAGCCGTGCGGATGGCCTCGACGTCGTCCGGCACGAGTACCGCCCCAACCGGGTCCGCGCCCCATTGTTTTGCCAGCAGCTGAAGTGGCAATGTCAGACTGTCGGGTATGCGTCTATCGGTTGAAGCCGCCGCTCCCGCTCGGGCAAGCTCGTCACCGCTGGTGATGATGCGCAGTCTTGGCCGCTTGTAGACATGTATGGTCGGCTGGTCGGAGGCGGCGGCGACCAGTAGTCTTGGGGGATCAAGCAGCGCGCCGGGATCAAGAAGAACTTGCCCTGCATGGAAGCCGGATCCCTTCAGCCGCACATGGAGTGCTGTGGGCACGGCGCCGACGATCCGGATAATTCCATCCCGTTCACCGGTCAGTTCGAAGGGGATGACGCGATCCTTGGATCGAGGCATGGGCGCGCCGGTCATGATCCGCACCGTCGTCTCCGGCGCAAGCGCATGAGGTGCCGCATCGCCGGGATAACTTGCGCCAACGAGGCTGAAATCTCGCCTGCTCGCCTGTACCGCACGGTCCTCTACGGCGAAGCCGTCCATCGCAGCAACATCCTCGCGCGGAGAATCGACGCGTGCTCTCATCGCTTCGGCCAGCACCCGAAAGCCGGCATCCCTGATCGGGGTTTCCTCCGATGTCAGCGGTTCTGCTTGCGAGCGCAAGATGGCATGTGCCTCATCGAGCGTATCTGGGGCGGCGCACGGTACTCCCACTACTGGCGTTCCCGTACTGTGGCGAGCGTCGTCTCGCTAAAATTCGATTTTGACATCTGATCCAACATCCTGCTGCTTCGTATGGTTGCCAGGATTTTGGCAGCAACAAGCGTGCCATTTCGTTACATACGCAATATCAATGGCTTAGGATAAGATTTTTCTTCGTTTTCAGACATTTTGTCCAAATGTCGGGAGAAACTGTCCGCAGCCTGGTGAAAGAGCGACCGATATTCTGTCCCGTCTGACAACGAAAGTGCCCTTGCCAATAGACGGTACCTCTTTGCACTCCCCAATTCGGCACGGACAATTTGTCTGGACCCGCAAGGACATCTTGTCCCTTCTTGCCTGACTGCCCGCCCTAACCCATTGAAATTACTTTCCTCGCAAACTGGCACGCCTGTTGCTGCCTTTCATGGGTGGGGAATATCGAAGCGCTGTTAGTGCAGGGGGAAACATCATAGCACGCGAATGCGCCGGACAAGACAAAATGGTTCGATTGCAGAACCTGAGGCGAGGGAACCTTGTCGTGATCGATTTGTTTTCAGGGATATCTCCCCAGGGGTGGGCCAGTTTCGACGCAGCGAAGAACCCAAGGAGAACACAAGGGGGGAAGCCAGCGAAGATGCGGCAGGAGGCAGACGCGCCCTTCGTAGATCTTAGAACTCGGGCTCTTACCGCGTCAAAGAACCAAACAGATATGGAATAGGACCATAAATCTAAATCTAAAATCTAAAGAGGAGAAATGTGGTGGCCAAAGTCATCGGAATCGATTTGGGAACGACCAATTCTTGCGTAGCCGTTATGGAAGGTAAGAATACGCGCATTATCGAGAACTCCGAAGGCGCGCGTACGACGCCTTCGATTGTTGCGTTTACAAGCGACGGTGAGCGCCTGGTTGGGCAGCCGGCCCGACGGCAGGCGGTGACCAATCCCACCAATACGATCTTTGCCGTGAAGCGTTTGATCGGCCGCCGCTACGACGATCCGACCGTTGAGAAGGACAAGGGACTGGTTCCCTATAAAATCGTCAAGGCCGGGAACGGCGATGCCTGGGTCGAGGCCGAGGGCAAAACCTACTCGCCGTCGCAAATATCGGCCTTCATCCTGCAGAAGATGAAGGAAACGGCGGAAGCCAATCTTGGCGAAAAGGTGAGCCAGGCGGTCATTACCGTGCCGGCCTATTTCAACGACGCGCAGCGTCAGGCAACGAAGGACGCCGGCAAGATTGCCGGTCTGGAAGTCCTGCGCATCATCAACGAGCCGACGGCGGCCGCCCTTGCCTACGGGCTCGAAAAGAAGAAGCAGGCCAAGATCGCGGTTTACGATCTCGGTGGCGGCACCTTCGACGTTTCCATTCTCGATATTGGCGACGGCGTCTTCGAGGTGAAGGCGACGAACGGCGATACCTTCCTGGGCGGTGAAGATTTCGACATGCGCCTCGTCAACTATTTGGCGGATGAATTCCAGCGCGAGCAAGGGATAGATCTGAGAAAGGACAAGCTTGCTCTGCAGCGTTTGAAAGAAGCGGCGGAGAAGGCGAAAATTGAGCTTTCCACATCCACGCAGACCGAAGTCAATCTGCCTTTCATTACGGCGGACGCTACCGGACCGAAGCATCTTCAGGTCAAGATTACGCGGGCGAAGTTCGAGTCGTTGGTTGAAGATCTCGTCCAGAGGACCATCGAACCCTGTCTCAGCGCGCTCAAGGATGCGGGGCTTACGGCAAACGAGATCAGCGAGGTGGTGCTGGTCGGCGGCATGACCAGAATGCCGAAAATTCAGGAGATCGTGCAGAAGATCTTCGGCAAGGAGCCGCATAAGGGTGTCAACCCGGACGAGGTGGTTGCGGTCGGCGCGGCAATCCAGGCCGGCGTGCTGCAAGGTGACGTCAAGGATGTTCTGCTTCTCGACGTAACCCCATTGTCGCTCGGCCTTGAAACATTGGGCGGCGTTTTCACGCGTCTCATTGAGCGCAATACCACCGTGCCGGCCAAAAAGAGCCAGGTATTCTCGACCGCCGAGGATAACCAGAACGCCGTCACGATCCGCGTTTTTCAGGGCGAGCGTGAAATGGCCGCCGACAATAAAATGCTCGGGCAGTTCGACCTGATGGGCATTCCGCCGGCACCGCGCGGCATGCCGCAAATCGACGTGACCTTCGACATCGATGCCAATGGCATCGTCAACGTCTCGGCAAAGGACAAGGGCACGGGCAAGGAGCAACGCATCCAGATCCAAGCCTCGGGCGGCCTGTCGGAGGCCGACATCGAAAGAATGGTCAAGGACGCGGAAGCGCATGCCGTCGAAGACAAGAAGCGCAAGGAGGCCGTGGAGGCAAAAAATTCCGCAGAAGCACTGCTGCATGCGACCGAGAAGGGCGTGGCGGAACATGGTGGAAATCTGTCGGAGGCGGATCGCCGCGCGATCGAGAATGCCATGGCGGATCTGCGCGAAGCGATAAAAGGCGACGACGCATCCGCGATCAGCACCAAGGCGAGCGCTTTGCAACAGCAAGCGATGAAACTGGCGGAGGCTGCCCAAGCAGGGGCGCAGAGCCCGTCAGATGCGGGCGCAGCTCAGGCCGCCAATGACGATGTCGTCGATGCCGAATTCACCGAGGTGGACGACGATGACAAGAAGACCTCGCCGTAGCTGGACCCCCGCTTGACGGGTGGTTGCTCAACTGAGTGCGGTGGCCGGGGAAATACTTCCGGCCGCCCCCTGTTCGACCGGTGTGCATGTTTCGCGATCAATAAGATTCTTCCGGAGTAAGTTGTGAAAAATCCCTACGAGGTTCTCGGTGTTGCCCCGACGGCGTCTGCGGCCGAGATGCAAAGCGCATACCGCAAGCTTGCGAAGAAACTGCATCCGGATCTCAATCCCGGCGACAAAACAGCTGAGGAAAAATTCAAGGAGGTCGCGGGAGCCTATGACTTGCTGAGCGACGTCGAGAAGCGGAAACGTTTCGACAGTGGCGAGATCGACGCCTCGGGCGCGGAGCGGCAGCAGCATCAATATTATCGGGATTTTGCCGGGTCGGATCAGGGACATCCTTATGCGGATACTGCCGGCTTTGCTGACTTCATGGATGCCGACGATGCCTTTGCCGAGCTTCTAAGGCGCGGCCAAAGAGGACGTGCAAACCGGCGCGGGCAGGACATGCACTTTCGCCTGCCGATCGATTTCGTGGAATCGATCGTGGGCGCCAACAAGCGCCTGACATTACCGGACGGCGGCACGCTCGACGTGAAGATACCGCCCGGTTTGGTGGATGGACAGGTCCTTCGCCTCAAGGGCAAGGGTGCGCCTGGTGCCGGCAAGGGGCCTTCCGGGGACGCCCTGATCGAGGTTGAGGTCTTGCCCGATCGGCGCTTCACCCGCGAGGGTGACGATATCGCCCTGGAGTTGCCGATTTCGTTGTCCGAAGCGGTTCTCGGCGGGCGTATCCGTGTTTCCACCCCGACCGGAGATGTCACCATGGCGGTGCCAAAGGGATCGAACACAGGCACGACCTTGCGCCTGAAAGGCAAGGGCGCGCCTCATCGCGGCGGCGGTCAGGGCGATCAGTTTGTCAGGTTGAAAGTGGTTCTGCCGAAATCCCCGGATCCCGAACTCGAGGCGTTCGTGTCGAACTGGAGCGCCGGGAAAGATTTCAATCCGCGTGAAGATAGGACATCATGATGAACAAGCAGGAATTTCTGACCTCTTCGGGCCTTCAGGTTCAGACGCTGGAATTCTGGCTCGAGCAGCGCTGGCTCATCCCGAAGAAGCAGGTGACCGGTGGGATCGGATTCTCCGACATCGATATCGCGCGCGCCCGGTTCATCCGGGAGCTGAAGGAGGATCTCGGAGCGAACGACGAAGGCATCGACGTCATCCTGCATCTGATGGATCAGCTTCATGGAATGCGCCGGGCGCTCGCGCAGTTGCGCCAGGATATGCAGGAACGTTCGGTTTAGCGATGCCCTCGGCTGGTTGGCGGTAAACTTGCAATTTTCCCGGCCCGTTTGTCGCCCGGCGGAAGTTGCGACACCGATGTAATCTACCGTTGCGCAAATCGTCATGCTAACCCGTCAGTTGGCTGACGTCGGAGGGAACTTGAATGTCACAGGATCGAACCAATGATACTGCCGGGCCTGTCACAGACCCGGAGTTTGGGCCGTGGCTGGCCCAGGCATCGATCCTGATCGTTGACGACGAGCCAGGCATACGCAATTTCCTGGTCAAGATCCTCCTACCACGCTGCAAGCTGATTGAAGTAGCGGCAGACACGAAAGAGGCGTCGCGCAAACTCGACGAGCAGAATTTCGACGTCGTCATTCTCGATAACATCATGCCGGGTCAAAATGGCCTTGATTGGCTTGCCGAGCAACGGATGATCGGCTTTTTCGCCGATGTTATTCTCATGACTGCATATGCTGATCTGGATACCGCGATTGGAGCCCTGCGCGCCGGTGTCGTCGATTTTATTCTAAAGCCGTTCCGCTCGAACCAATTGCTGAATGCCGTGGCGCGCTGTCTCGACCGGATGCGGTTGCAGCGCGAGAATGAAGTCCTGCGCCAGGAGCTGAAATCGCCATCGCATCAGATCTTTCTGCGCAACAAGCTGCTTGGCGAATCCAGGGCGATCCAGCATGTCCGCGAGACCATCGCACGCGTTGCGCCCTTGCCGACCTCCGTCCTCCTGACCGGCAAGTCCGGAACGGGAAAGGAGGTCGCTGCCCGTTCGCTTCATTCTCTTTCCAACCGGTCCGACAAGCTTTTCGTGCCGATCAATTGCGGCGCCATTCCCGCGGATATGATCGAAAGTGAATTGTTCGGTCATTTGAAGGGGGCTTTCACGGGTGCGGGGAGAGCCCGCGAAGGGCTGTTCATGCATGCGCATGGTGGCACCGTGTTTCTCGATGAAATCGGTGAACTCCCCTATGTGCTGCAGACGAAGCTGCTCCGTGTGCTGGAGGATCGCCGCGTGCGGCCGGTCGGCTCGGAGCGCGAAGTTCCGTTTGACGCGCGTTTTGTCTTTGCCACCAACGCCGATCTTCCAAAGCGTGTCGAGGCCGGCGCCTTCCGCGCTGATCTT
The DNA here is from genome assembly GCF_000799715.1 of Martinezella rhizogenes. Classification (GTDB taxonomy): domain Bacteria; phylum Pseudomonadota; class Alphaproteobacteria; order Rhizobiales; family Rhizobiaceae; genus Rhizobium; species Rhizobium rhizogenes_C. The sequence goes on along the minus strand of NZ_JUHG01000013.1, from coordinate 650,782 downwards.
TATTTTCGCATCAATGTGATGCAGATTCATCTGCCGCCCCTGAAGGATCGAGGCGACGACGTGGTGGAGCTCGCAACGCTTTTCATGCGTGAATTTGCCCAGCAGCTTGGCATGCCTCCGATCGCGATCGATGACAGGGTTCGCGCGTCACTCGCGCGGTATGATTGGCCGGGGAATATCCGGGAATTGCGGAACCTGATCGAGCGAACGGTGATCCTTGGCGGCTTTCCGGAAGACATCGAAAGGATCGCCGATGGCGACGATGGCGATAGTGGGGGGCAGAGCCTCGCGGAGATCGAGCGGCGGCACATTCTGTCCGTCCTGCGCGAGGTCGGTGGCGACCGCGAAGAAGCGGCCCGCCGGCTGGGTATCTCGCGCAAGACGGTCGACCGCAAATGCGTAAGTTGGCATGTTTAAACGCGTGCCCGGCATGATGATCGGGAAAAGATCCGTGCGTCACCGCCTGCTGGCGATCGCGCTTGTCCCGATGCTCGTCATCCTGCCACTTCTGCTTGGCATCAGCATCTACCGCTGGAATAGCCGGTTCGATGCCATGACCGTCTCCAAGGTCAATGACGATCTGACGATCGCCCATCAGTTTCTGGCTCGGATCCTTGAAAATACGGAGGGCCAACTTTTTTCCGTAAGTGAATCAGCCCGGTTTCAGGCGCTGCTTCAAGAAGGCAATGGCTCAAACGGCAACTTTGCGGCCTTTCTCAAGGGGACCGCATTGGGACGCAGGTTCGATTTCCTCTATGTTGTCGGCGATGACGGACATATCATCGTCAGCGGCTACCCGATGAGTTCCCCGCCCATCCGCTGGAACTGGCCAGCCATCGGCTCGGCCCTTGAAGGCCGTTCAAAGACGAGCATCGATGTCTTCGAGCGAGCCGAGCTTGCTGCGATATCGCCGGAGCTCGCGCAACGGGCACGCATTGATATCGTTCCGACCGTTGGGAGTGCCGCCACCAAACTGACCGAGGAAACACGCGGTCTGGTTCTCCAGTCGGCGATCGCCCTGATACTACCCGACGGCCGGCGTGCGGCCCTGGTCGGCGGTGTCCTGCTCAACCAAAACCTCGCCTTCGTCGATACGATCAACGACCTCATCTATCATGGCTCGGGTCTGCCCGAAGGCAGCCATGGGACGGTCACCCTGTTCCTCGATGACGTTCGCATCAGCACCAATGTGCATTTGTTCGAGGACCGTCGGGCTATCGGTACGCGTGTCTCCGCTGAGGTTCGCAACGCCGTGCTCGACCAGGGGCGAACGTGGCTCGATAGCGCCTTCGTCGTCAATGACTGGTACATCTCAGCCTATGAGCCGATCCTCGACAGTTACAACCGCCGGGTCGGCATGCTCTATGCGGGGTTTCTCCAAAAGCCGATTACCCAGGCAAAATACGAGACATTGCTGACCATCGTAGCCGCATTCCTGATCGCTGTCGCCGCAACCGTTCCCTTGTTCCTGATATGGGCGCGGAGTATCTTCAAGCCTCTCGAGCGCATGACCGGCACCATCGCGCGCGTGGAAGGCGGTGATCTCTCCGCGCGAACCGGTCCTGTCGAAAACAGGGACGAGATCGGCCAGGTGGCACTTCATCTCGACCATCTGCTCGATCTCACCCAACAGCGCGACGCCGAGCTGCGTCAATTGAACGAAGATCTCAATCAGCGGGTCGAGCAGCGGGCGCTTGAACTGCACGATGCAACCCGGCAATTGGAGACGACGACGAAGCAACTCGTCATGTCCGAGAAGCTGGCGGTGATCGGCGAGATAACGGCGGGGGTCGCTCATGAGATCAACAATCCGATTGCGGTCATGCAAGGCAATCTCGAAGTGATCCGCGAGTTGATGGGATCCGATGCCGACAATGCAAGTACGGAGTTTCGCCTTATCGATCAGCAGATGCATCGTATCTCGGAGATTGTGACCAAGCTTCTCCAGTTCGCGAAACCACAGGAGTATTCCGGTTATTCCGACCAATATGTCGCCGCCGGTATCGTCTCCGACACATTGCCGCTCGTCCAGCATCTGCTCAAGAAGACGACGATCACGCTTGAAAGGGAGGATCGCGCCTTGCGGCCGATCATGATGAACCGAACGGAGTTGCAGCAGGTTCTGGTCAATCTGATCGTCAACGCCATTCACGCTATGCCGAATGGTGGGCGGCTGACCTTGCGTACAATCGACTCCGACATGGACGGGCATGCGGGGGTCGCCATCCAGGTCGAGGATACGGGCATGGGGATAGCGCCAGACGTGATGCAGAAAATCTTCGATCCGTTTTTTACCACCAAAACCCGGGAAGGCACGGGGCTTGGCCTCTCAGTCAGTCAGATGCTGATGGCGCGACAGGGCGGCAGGATCTCGGTCGGGAGCGAACCCGGCAAAGGCACGACGTTCACAGTCTGGCTGCCGGAAGCACACTGACGCCCTGACCTCTCACGGACATTTTGTCTTGTCTCGTCCCGACATATTGTCCGCATCGGATCGCCGCTTGGCCATATCCTTTTGATTTCATTGCACGCTCGAACTGGCACGCCCGTTGCTCAAAGAATCCCTGAAACAGCAGCGCTGGTATGCGTCCGGGGAGGTGGCTCAATGAATGCTGAAAAATATACAGATCGTGCGAGAGGCTTCATCCAGTCGGCGCAGTCGCTTGCAACGCGGGAAGGAAACCAGCAATTTACGCCTCTCCATATTCTGAAAGTCCTGCTCGACGACAGTGAGGGCCTTGCCGGCGGCCTGATCGACCGCGCGGGTGGCAATTCGCGCGCGATCCTCAGCGCGACCGAAGACGCTTTGGCAAAGTTGCCCAAGGTGACGGGTGCCGGAGCCGGACAAGTCTACCTTGCGCCCGAGACCGCGCGCCTCTTTACCGCGGCGGAGCAGGCAGCGGAGAAGGCAGGCGACAGCTTCGTGACGGTGGAACGGCTGCTGCAGGCACTCGCCGCCGACAAGCACGGCGAAGCTGGAAAACTTCTCGCGCAGGGAGGTGTTGATCCGCAACAGCTCAATACCGCCATCAACGCCTTGCGCAAGGGCCGCACCGCCGACAGCGCGTCAGCCGAGAATGCCTATGACGCGCTAAAGAAATATGCCCGCGATCTGACGCAGGCCGCGCGGGACGGCAAGCTCGATCCCGTCATCGGACGGGATGAGGAAATCCGCCGCACGATCCAGGTTCTTTCACGGCGAACCAAGAACAATCCCGTGCTGATCGGCGAGCCGGGCGTCGGCAAGACGGCCATCGTCGAGGGGCTGGCATTGCGGATCGTCAACGGCGATGTACCGGAGAGCCTGAAGGACAAGAAGCTGCTCGCTCTCGACCTCGGCTCGCTCATCGCCGGTGCGAAATATCGCGGAGAATTCGAAGAGCGGCTAAAGGCCGTGTTGCAGGAAGTTACTTCCGCCGCGGGGGGAATTATCCTGTTCATCGATGAGATGCACACGCTGATCGGTGCCGGCAAAACCGACGGCGCGATGGATGCGTCCAATTTGCTGAAGCCGGCCTTGGCACGCGGCGAGCTGCATTGCGTCGGCGCCACCACGCTTGACGAATACCGCAAGCATGTCGAGAAGGACCCGGCTCTTGCGCGGCGCTTCCAGCCGGTGTTCGTGCCCGAGCCGACGGTCGAGGATACGATCTCGATCCTGCGCGGGCTGAAGGAGAAATACGAACTCCATCACGGGGTCCGGATCGCGGATTCCGCCCTGGTGGCGGCCGCGACGCTGTCGAACCGCTACATCACGGACCGCTTCCTGCCGGACAAGGCCATCGACCTGATGGACGAGGCCGCGGCCCGGTTGAAGATGCAGGTCGATTCAAAGCCGGAGGAACTGGACTCTCTCGACCGTGAGATCATTCGGCGCAAGATCGAGCAAGAGGCACTCAAGAAGGAGGCGGATGCCGGTTCCAAGAGCCGGTTGAAGACACTGGGCGAGGAGTTGACCAGGCTGGAAAAGGCGTCGGCTGACCTGACCTCGAAATGGCAGTCGGAGAAGGGCAAGCTTTCCGATGCCCAGAAGATGAGGAGCGAGCTGGAACAGTTTCGCACCGAACTCGCCAATGCCCAGCGCACCGGCGAATATCAGCGGGCTGGCGAACTCGCCTATAGTACGATCCCGGAACTTGAGAAGAAGCTTGCCACCGTCGAAGCCAGCGAGAATTCCTCTATCACCGAAACGGTGACCGCCGACAATATCGCGCAGGTGGTGTCGCGCTGGACAGGCGTGCCGGTCGACAGGATGCTCGAGGGCGAGAAGGATAAGCTTCTCCATATGGAGGAGATGCTTGGCAAGCGCGTCGTCGGCCAGGCGCAGGCCGTGCGCGCGGTGTCGACCGCCGTCCGGCGCGCGCGTGCCGGCTTGCAGGATCCTAGCCGTCCGATCGGCTCGTTCATGTTCCTGGGCCCGACCGGTGTCGGTAAGACAGAGCTTGCAAAGGCATTGGCAGAGTTCATGTTCGATGATGAAACGGCGATGGTGCGCATCGACATGTCGGAGTTCATGGAAAAACATTCCGTCGCGCGGCTGATTGGCGCGCCCCCGGGATATGTCGGCTATGACGAAGGCGGCGTGCTGACGGAAGCCGTGCGGCGGCGGCCCTATCAGGTCGTGCTCTTCGATGAGATCGAAAAGGCGCATCCGGACGTGTTCAACGTCCTGCTCCAGGTTCTCGACGATGGCCGCCTGACCGATGGTCAAGGTCGCACGGTCGATTTCCGCAACACGCTGATCATCATGACCTCGAACATCGGCGCGGAGTATCTCGTAAACCAGCCGGAGGGCGAAAAGACGAGCGTGGTGCGCGGTGAGGTCATGACGATGGTGCGCGCGCACTTCCGTCCAGAGTTCCTCAACCGCATCGACGCGATCATCCTGTTTCACCGATTGCAGAAGAGTGAAATGGGGCAGATCGTCGAAATTCAGTTCGCGCGGTTGCTGAAGATCCTGGATGATCGCAAGATCGAGCTCACGCTCGATGCGAAGGCGCGGAACTGGCTCGCTGACAAAGGGTGGGATCCTGCCTATGGCGCCCGTCCGCTGAAGCGCGTGATCCAGCGCTACGTGCAGGATCCGCTGGCGGAAATGATTCTTGCGGGGGATGTGCGCGACGGTTCGACTGTGAAGCTTTCCGCAGGCAAGGAAGGTCTCACATTCAATGGAAAGAAGCCGGCAATGGTGGAAGAGGACGAGATGGACCTTGTTTGAACCGGCACCTCGACAATGCGTTTCATTCATGGCGTCGGGGACAATCTCGCTCGCATCGCCATACGGTCATTTGGCAATGTTTTACCGAGGCAACAGCTCAACGAAGGAGAAAACTGCAATGACGGACAAAATCAAGGAAAATATGGAAGTCATAGGCGCTGATGGCGTGCACGTCGGAACGGTGGATCGCCTGGAAGGCGATCGCATCAAACTCAAGAAGAGCGACAGTTTCGGGCGCCATGAAGGGCATCATCACTATATCGAACTCGGCTTCGTCGCAGGCGTTGAAGGCGACAAGGTTCGTCTCTCCGCGAATGCCGACATTGCCGTGACCCTAGAAGAGGAACAATCCGGACGGCCCGTCAATCTGTGATGAATGCCTTGAGGCAGCCGGTCAGGCTGCCTCAGTCACATTGGTCCCTTAATCACATTGGTCATTGGGAGGCTGGGCGTCTCCCACGTCAACCTCGCCTCCAACCCAGGAAGGGTGCAGCGATGCCAGAATATGATCTCTACATCAACGTCAAGAAGCCCGGCATGGGCCTCTATGTGCGCACAGGCGCGGCTCTCCCAGATTTCGCCGATCCGAAAGACTGGGTCTTCGATGGCACAGCAGGACAGGATCTGCTGCCTCCGAGCGTCGTGGAAGGTGTTGAAGCGGATGGGCATGCGTTTCGCGACATGGATTGACCGATAATGATGGTCGATGCTGTCGCTATTGCCTGTGTGATACATATATTGTGCGTCGAGTGAAAAAGATTCAACTCGACCTTTCCGGCGGCTTTTGTTCGTCGAGCGGGCCGCGCTCAAAGCAAGGATAGCAAACGGATTGACCATGGACGCAAGCTCCCCATCCGCCGTTTCACAACCGGTTGTCGCAAAGCTGACGCGCGCAGCCATATTTCTCGTCGTGACCGTCAATCCCGGCCTGCAGCATGACGCGACCGTTCGCGCCTTGTGTGGCGATCTGTCCGGACTCCTGCGAGCGGTTGGTTTTCGTGATCTCGAAAGCCGGTTGTCCTGCGTCATGGGGTTTGGCTCCGATGCATGGGACCGGCTTTTCGGAGTGCCAAGGCCAAAGGACCTGCATCCGTTCCGCGAGATTCGCGGCCGGCATCATGCCGTCTCGACATCAGGCGATATTCTCTTCCACATCCGTTCCACCCGTATGGATCTCTGTTTTGAACTGGCGACACAGATCATGTCGCGGCTCGCCGGCGCAGTCTCGGTGATGGATGAGGTGCACGGTTTCAACTATTTCGACGATCGCGACCTGATCGGCTTCGTCGATGGAACCGAGAACCCGGTGGATCAGGACGCGGTCAAGGCCACGATCATCGGCGAGGAGGACGTTACCTTTGCCGGTGGCAGCTACGTGATCGTGCAGAAATATCTTCATAACCTGACAGGGTGGAACGAGGTGCCCGTCGCGGAGCAGGAAAAAATCATCGGCCGAATGAAACTCTCCGACATCGAACTGGATGATGCCGCCAAGCCAAGCTACGCACACAACGCCTTGACGACCATCATCGAGGACGGAGAGCAGCTGGAAATCGTGCGTGACAACATGCCGTTCGGCGAGGTCGGGAAGGGGGAGTTTGGCACCTATTTCATCGGCTATGCCCGCTCGCCACGCAGGATAGAGCAGATGCTCGAGAACATGTTCATCGGTCGGCCACCGGGAAATTACGACCGGCTACTCGACTTCAGCCGCGCGGTGACCGGAACGCTTTTCTTCGTGCCCACGGCGACGTTCCTGGACGATGTAGTAGCAGGTGATGTGTCGCCATCGGTTATTGCCCCGAGCTCGAAAGAGCCAGAGGCGGTGGATAAGGTTCAGTCGCGATCGTCCCCAGGCGACGGCTCGCTCGGTATTGGTTCTTTAAAAAATGAGGCAGGCCATGAATAATCTTTATCGAGAGCTGGCACCCATCTCTGGCAGCGCGTGGGCGCAAATCGAAGAGGAGGCGTCTCGCACGCTCAAGCGTCACCTGGCGGCGCGTCGGGTGGTGGACGTGCAGGATCCAAAGGGTATCGAACTATCAGCGGTCGGCACCGGCCATCTCAAGCCTATTCCAGGACCTGGCGATGGGGTCCAGACCGCGCAACGCGAAGTGAAGGCACTCGTCGAGCTGCGCGTTCCGTTCAAGCTGACGCGCCAGGCGATCGACGATGTGGAACGCGGCGCCGAAGATTCGGACTGGTCGCCCGTCAAGGACGCCGCGCGGAAGATCGCTTTTGCCGAAGATCGCTCCGTCTTCGATGGATATGCCGCGGCGGGGATTCAGGGAATTCGCGAAGGTAGCAGTAATCCGGTATTATCACTGCCTTCCAATGTGAAGGGGTATCCGGATGCGGTCGCCAAGGCGGTAAGCCAATTGCGATTGGCTGGTGTCAACGGCCCTTACGCGCTTGTTTTGGGCGCTGATGCATATACCGCAGCCAGCGGCGGCAGCGACGACGGCTATCCGGTCTTCCATCATATCGAGCGCGTCGTGGACGGAGGGATCATCTGGGCGCCGGCCATTAAGGGAGGGTTCGTGCTCACAACCCGCGGCGGTGATTTTGAGCTGGATATCGGCCAGGATATTTCCATCGGCTACCTAAGTCACTCCAGCACAGTCGTTGAACTATATCTGCAGGAGACCTTCACCTTCCGGATGCTGACATCGGAAGCGGCCGTCGCGCTCGTGCCCGCGGAAAAGTGATCGCGATGGCTGAGACCGGATGAGTAACGCATGCAGGCATTGTAGCCATTGCACCAGGAGAACGATTGACCGGCGAATTCAATTGAACTTGCCGGTTTCGGCTCTAACCCTTTCAAGGCGGCACATGTCTATTTCAGTGCACCGAGACCCTTTAGGAGTGCGGCGTGGAACGCGTCCGGATCCTGGATCTGCGGGGCGTGGCCGAGGTCCGGAAATTCAACCAGCGTTCCGTGCTTCAGCGCTCTCATGGTCGTCTTGGCCAGTTCGGGGTAGCGGCCGAGCTGTGGCCTGATGTCCGCCGGCGCAAAATCCTTGCCGATGGCCGTCGTGTCCTTGTCGCCGATCATCAGCAACGTCGGCATGGAGAGATCGCCAAGTTCGTAGACGACGGGCTCGGTCAGGATCATGTCGTAGAGCAGCGCCGAGTTCCATGCGACGATGTCCTTATCGGGTCCGCGATACATGCCAGCCAGCATCTGCACCCATGTCTCGTATTCCGGACGCCACTGACCGGCATAATAGGTATTTCGCTCGTAGGTGCGGATATTGTCGGCCGAGGTCTTCAGCTCGCGCTGATACCAGTCGTCGACGCCGACCGGCGGCACACCCTTTTTCGTCCAATCTTCCAGGCCGATCGGATCGACCAGCACCAGCTGCTCGGTGTCTTGCGGATAGATGAGGCCGTAGCGGATGGCGAGCATGCCGCCGGTCGAATGCCCGAGGATCGTCGCGCGGCTGATGCCGAGGCTTTCCAAAAGCGCATGGGTGTTTCGAGCAAGCTGTTGGAAGCTGTATTGATAATGCTCCGGCTTGGTCGACTTGCAGAAGCCGATCTGGTCCGGGGCGACAACCCGGTAACCCGCTTTGGCAAGAACGTCGATCGTCGCTCCCCAGGTGCCGGCGCAGAAATTCTTGCCGTGCAGCAGGACGACCGTCCGGCCATTCCCATGATCGGGCCGGATATCGATGTATCGCATGGAGAGGGACTGGCGCTGTGAGGTGAAGCTATAGGTTTCCACCTTGTAGCCGTAGTTAAAGCCTTGCAGTTCGGCCCCATAGGTTGGCGCGTCATCGGCTTTTGCCGCACCGGCGCAGGCAAGTGAAATGCAAAGCGGAATTACAAACCGGAAGGCGGGAAAGTTCTTTTCTCTTGGGAACGTTTCGATGTCGCGGCACTCCGATACGGGCAAGACGCCTTAACCCTATGTCGAGGAACCACTAAAATGCGAGACTTGTCTGCGCCCACCCCGCCACAATAGCGTGATTGGAAATTGATCTGCTGCGTGGTCCGTGCCTCGGCGGCTGGCCACCTCGACAGGCCGAGACATGGAAATGGGCGAATGTGGAAACGATACCGCATTTGACTTGACTTGCCATTTCGGTTCCTTAATGTCGATGTGGAAACGTTACCACATTGGGAGGAACTTCATGAAATCCGCGCGGCTCAACCGCCTTTTTGGCGTGTCCGGAAATTGCTTCGATGTCGCCATCGATCATGGCATGTTCAATGAGAGAACTTTCCTGTCTGGCATCGAGGACATGAAAGCGGCCATCAAGGTGATCGCGGATGCGGCACCTGATGCCATCCAGCTTCCGCCCGGTACCGCGCCGCTTCTGCAGGCCATTCCGGGCAAGCAGCGCCCGGCGCTCGTGCTGCGTACAGACATCGCCAACATCTACGGCAATCCGCTGCCGTCGGCGCTGTTTTCCGAAATGATCGACAGGGCGGTGGAGCAGGGCGTGGCACTGGATGCTGCCTGCGTCGTCGTCAATCTCCTGATGTTGCCAGACCAGCCCGAAGTCTATCGCGCCTGCGTGCGCAACGTGAACAGCCTGAAGCGTGAATGCGAGATCTACGGCATGCCGCTGATGGTCGAGCCGCTGGTCATGCAGGACAATTCCAAGGGCGCCTACATGGTCGACGGCGCGATCGACAAGATCCTGCCGCTCGTGCGTCAGGCAGCCGAACTCGGTGCCGACATCATCAAGGCCGACCCGTGCGACAATGTCGAGGAGTATCACCGCGTCATCGAGATCGCACAGGGTCTGCCCGTCCTGGTGCGTGGCGGCGGCCGTGTTTCGGATCAGGAAATCCTGAGCCGCACAAAGCAGTTGATGGAGCAGGGCGCACGCGGCATCGTTTACGGCCGCAACGTCATTCAGCATAGTAATCCCGGCGGTATGACGCGGGCTTTAATGGCGATCGTTCATGAAAATGCATCTGTCGAGCAAGCCTCGTTGCATCTCGCCTGACGCGCGCTTGGGGAGGACATGTCATGACGAAAATATTCCGTTTCGGTGTTATCGGTTGCGGCCTGATGGGGCGCGAATTTGCAAGTGCCGCGGCGCGCTGGCTGCATCTGGCCGATGTGAAGGCGCGGCCGGAGATCGTCGCCGTCTGCGACACCAATGCGACGCTGCTCGACTGGTTCAGGGATCATGTGCCGAGTGTTCGGCAGTTCACCGCCGACTATAGGGAGCTTCTGGCCAATCCCGAGATCGACGCGATCTATTGCGCCGTGCCGCATGTGCTGCATCAGCAGCTCTATATCGACATCCTGAAGGCCGGAAAGCATCTGCTCGGCGAGAAGCCCTTCGGCATGGATGCGGCCCAGAACGGCGAGATCATGGCGGTTCTGGCCGAGCATCCGGAACTTCTGGTCCGTTGCTCGTCGGAAATGCCGTTCTTCCCGGGCGCGCAGAAGGTCATCGCGCTTGCGCAGAGCGGCGAGATGGGGGATATCCTCGAAGTCGAGGCTGGTTTCCTGCACTCCTCGGATATCGACCGGCAAAAGCCGATCAACTGGAAGCGGATGGCTGAGATCAACGGCGACTATGGCTGCATGGGCGATCTCGGCATGCATGTCCTGCATGTGCCACTGCGTCTCGGCTGGCGCCCGACCACCCTGCATGCACAATTGGTCAAGAAGGTCACCGAACGTCCCGACGGCAAGGGCGGCATGCTGCCCTGCACCACCTGGGACAATGCCACGATCAGCAGCCGGGTACGAACGGCGGATCAGGATTTTCCGATGGTGCTGAAAACCTGGCGCATCGCGCCCGGGGAATCCAACACCTGGTACATTCGCATCCTCGGTATGAAGAAGAGCGCCTTCTTCAGCACCAAGTCACCGCGCCAATGGCAGTGGATGGACTATACCGGCGGCACGCAGGCCTGGAGCACCGAGGATCTTGGCTATGGCTCGCTGTTTCCGGCCATCACCGGTAAGATTTTCGAGTTCGGCTTTGCCGATGCCATTCAGCAGATGTGGGCGGCCTTCGTCGATGAGCTGACCGGAGGCAATGCAAATGGTTTCGGCTGCGCGACACCGGTCGAGGCACAGGCGCATCATGCTGTGCTGACGGCGGCGCTCAAATCCGGGCGTGAGGATATCGTGGTGCCGGTTGAGTATGACGGAGCCGTGGTCCGATGAAGCGCTCCGAGATCAATGCGGCCCTTCGGCGGGCAAGCGAAACCCTTGAACGCTGGCACTGGTCCTTGCCGGACTGGGGATATTGGACGGCGGCGGATTTTACCGCCAATCCGCAGGCGGCAAGTTATCTGCGCGCTCATCAACTCGGCTGGGACGTTACCGATTTCGGCTCAGGCCGGTTTGCCGAATGCGGCCTCGTGCTCTTCTGCCTGCGCAATGGCATCGTCGACGTTGAGGGCGAGCGCACCTATGCCGAAAAGCTGCTCTTCGTTGAGGAAGGCCAGGTCACGCCGACGCATCGTCATGCGGCGAAGATGGAAGACATTATCAACCGGGCCGGCGGCGATCTCGTCATCGAATTTGCCGCGACCGACGCCGACGGCAATGTGCTGAACGACGATGTCACGGTTCCCGTCGACGGATTGCCGCGCAAGCTTGCGGCATGGGAACCGCTGGTTCTCGCGCCCGGTCAGAGCGTGACGATCCAGACCGGACTCTATCATCGCTTCTACGGCAGGAAAGGTGGCGGCCCCGTTTTCGTCGGCGAGGTCAGTCAGGTCAACGACGACAATAACGACAACTTCTTTCTAGAGCCGATCGGGCGTTTTGCCGCGATCGAGGAGGACGAACCGCCGCTCAGGCCGCTCTGGAACGAGGCGGGCGGCTGATGCGGACCGGGGAGGAGGTTCACGGTCGCGACAGTCAGAAACAGGGCGGCATCGTTTGCGCGGGCAATTTCATCGTCGACCGCGTTCATACGCTGTCCTATTGGCCCGAACAGGGCAATCTCGCGCATATCCTGCATCAGGATCTGGGCGTGGGCGGCGGGGCCGCCAATGTCGTCACCGATCTGGCCTCGCTCGGTTTTCCTGGAAAGCTGGCGGCAGCGGGATGCATCGGCGCGGATATTGACGGGGAGATCGTCAAGTCGCGCCTGGTCGCTGCTGGTATCGATGTCGACGGGTTGACCGTGCTTGCCGATCACGCGACGGCACATACGCATGTCATGAACGTGCCGGGTCAGAACCGCACCTTCTTCTATCATGGCGGCGCCAACGACGCGGTTACGGATGCACTCGTTTCCCCGGCCACCTTTGCGAATGCCGGCTACAGGCTCTTCTATCTCGGCTATCTGATGCTGTTGCCCGGTCTCGATCGGCTTGATGCGGATGGCCGATCGGGAGCGTCGCGCCTGCTGGAGGCCGCACAGGGCGCGGGTCTGACGACCTGTGTCGATTTCGTATCGAGCGAAGATCCTGAATTCGCGGCCAAGGTTGGCGCCGCTCTGCCCTTCTGCGATTTCCTTGTTATCAACGAGATGGAAGCGGGCCGGGCGACGGGCGTTACCATTCGTGACGCGAAGGGAGATCTGATTGAGGCGGAGCTTCTGACAGCGGGCGAACGCCTGCTTGCGGTGGGCGTCGCCAAAGGGGCGGTCATCCATGCCCCGGAGATCTGCTTCTGGTTTGCGCCCGGCGCTTTGCCCGTCGTCATACGTTCGCGGTCCGTCGATCCGGGCGATATCGTCAGCACGGTTGGCGCTGGAGACGCCTTTTGCGCCGCCGTGCTCTACGGCCTGCATGAGAACTGGCCTGTCGAGCGCATATGCGCCGTCGCTCATGGCGCAGCGGTTCGCTGTCTGACCGGCGCGACGGCCACCGACGGCATCCCCGACATGGCGGTCCTTCTGGAGGATGCGAAGGAGATGAACCCCGCGTTCAGCTAACCAGTTTGGGTCGCGTTGGGAGACGGCGGTTCCAGTCATGATCCACTCAAGGGAGGAGCAGATATGAAGCTATGCATGAGAGCGGCCGCACTTGCCATCTGTACCGGCACCGATGCGGTTAAGGAGGAAGCGCAATGACACAGGCACAAACGGATCGGCTCTCCGGCAAAGTGGCATTGGTCACAGGGGGAGCGAGCGGCATTGGCAAAGCGGTCTGCGAACGCTTTGCCGCGGAAGGTGCCAAGGTTGTCGTGGCCGATCTGGATGGTGAACGATGTGCACGGGTCGCGGAGGCGATCGGCCCCCATGCCTGGGGCGTGCCGCTCGACGTGACGAGCCAGGACAGCATCGATGCCACTGTGGACTTCTCGATAGATACTGTCGGCCAGATCGATATCCTGGTCAACGCAGCCGGCATTTACGAGGTCGAGTCCATTCTGGAGATATCGCGCGAGCGCACCGCCAGGGTCTTCGAGGTCAATGTCGAGGGCCTGATTTTCATGACGCAGGCGGTCGCCCGACATATGGTGGAGCGCGGTAAGGGCGGGCGTATCATCAACTTCTCGTCTCAGGCGGGCCGTCGCGGCGAGGGACCGGCAGTGGCTTACTGCGCGTCCAAAGCGGCTGTCATCAGCATCACGCAAAGCTGCGCTCTGGAGCTGATCCGCTACGGGATCAACGTGAACGCCATCGCTCCCGGCGTCGTCGACACGCCGATGTGGGACGTCGTCGATGCGAAACTCGGAAGTCGGGAAGGTTTGCAGCCGGGCGATGTGAAGCGCCGCGTGGCTGCCGCCGTTCCCGCTCGTCGATTTGGCACGGCCGAAGAACAGGCTGCCATGGCTGCCTTCCTGGCCGGGCCCGATGCGGCATACATCGTAGCGCAGTGCTACAATGTAGATGGCGGCAACGTCATGAGCTGATCGTTCTGCAATGCAGGTCCATCTGTGAGGAGGAGAAAGAATGAAAGCTGTCCGCTTGGAATCGATCGGGTCCATGACCATGCGCAACGTCGAAAACCCGGTTGCCCGGCCGGGTGAATTGCTTGTCCGTGTGCTCGCCGCCGGCATCTGCGGCTCCGATCGCCACATGTACAAGGGCGAGTATCCGACGGCGCGCCCCGTAACCTTGGGCCATGAATTCTGCGGTATCGTGGAAGACGTGGGCGATGACGTCACCGGCTTTGCCGGTGGCGAGCTCGTCACCGTCGACCCTAATATTGCCTGCGGCCGCTGTTATGCCTGTACGCGCGGGCGGCCGAACCTGTGCGAGGGTTTGATTGCGATCGGCGTGACGCGAGACGGTGGGTTTGCGGACTACGTCGCGGTGCCGTGCGCACAGGCATTCACACTGCCCGCCGATCTCAATCCCGTGCATGGCGCTTTCTGCGAGCCGCTTGCCTGCTGCCTTCACGCCATCGACAAGGCCGGCATTCATCCGGGCGACAGCGTCGCAATCCTGGGGGGCGGCGTGATCGGCCTGCTCATGGTGCAATTGGCGCGATTGGCCGGGGCGAGCGAGGTGATTTTGCTCACGCGGCAGCTCACGAGACGCCAGACCGCGCTGCACCTCGGAGCGACGCATGCCTTCGATCCGACGGCCTCGGACGCGGTTGCCGCTGTTCGAGATGTCACCCACGGCGGCGCGGATGTCGTTATCGAATGCGCCGGTGTTCCCGAAACCATGCAAACCGGCCTGCGGATGGCGCGGCGTGGCGGCACCTTCGTGCTTTTCGGGGTGACGCCGGCGGGTGTCGAGGTACCCGTCCTGCCGTTCGATCTGCTCGTCAACGAGATCGATATAAGGCCGGCCTATCTCAATCCGTTCACCCATTCGCGGGCCGCGGCCATGGTCGCGAGCGGAGCGTTGGAATTGGACTTGCTGGTGACCAGGACCATAGGTCTCGAAGAGGTCGCGGGCGTGGTGGGGAGCGCGCCGTTACCGGGCGAAATCAAGGTCATCGTGCGACCTTAGCTTTTCGGCACGCCATCGACCCGGCCCGGTTTAGCTGCGAACGGGGCCGGTGGAGTCGCGTTGGATCAGGGTGACCGGCACTTTCACGACGGTGGCCTGCCGTGGTTCATGTTCGGTCTGCTGTTCCGCGATGAGTGCCTCCAGCCGTTGTACCGCCCGCTGCCCGACATCGCGGATCGGTTGCGCGACCGTTGTTAGCCGGGGAAAGACATAGGCAGCTTCCGGCAAGTCATCGAAACCGATCACCGAATAATCGCCAGGAACGGAAAAACCGCGATCCAGGACGGCATGGATTGCCGCGATCGCTGAGATATCACTCGTGCCGATGATCGCCGTGATCTCCGGTCGCGTCGCCAGCAGATCTCGCGCCAATGGATAGGTTGCGGCAAAGCTGTGCTCCTCGGCCATGGTCACGGCGGCAGGCGTGATCCCGTTTTTCGCCATTTCCGCCGAAATGCCCCGGAGGCGAAGCTGGACAGGTTGGCTATGGGCGGGCGCGCCGACGATGGCGATCGACCGGTGGCCGAGATCGATCAGATGGCGCGCCATCAGCCGGCCGCCTTCCTCATGATCGGCCATGACGGCTTCGTCGGCGATGCCGCTTAGCTCGCGGTCGATGGCGATGATCGGAATGCGAGCGTCTCGCAGGACCTCGAAATGCTCGGTCCTGCCGAAAGCGCTCGCGACGATGACGCCATCGACGCGTTGGGCGAGCAGCATGGACATATAGCGCGCCTCGTGATCCATGTTTTCCGCCGTGCTGCAGATCAGCGTCTGATAGCCGCGCTGGAACAATTCCTGTTCGATGGCGTGGGCCAGGATACCGAAGAAAGGCACATCAATCGACGGCAGCATCAGCCCGATCATCCGGCTTTGCGCGCCGCGCAGCATACGCGCTTCCTTGCTGGGCGTGTATTTCAGCGTCCGAATGGCTGCTTCCACCCTGTCCCTCAGATCGGGCGAGGTGTAACCGCTATTGTTCAGCACGCGCGAGACCGAAGAGACTGAGGTTCCTGCAAGTTTGGCGATATGTCTGATGTTGGTCGTCACTTGCTCGCATTTCTTTGTCTGGTGGCTGAACAGTCATGAGGTGCGCCGCGGGAATTCACCTTCATTTTTCGACGACCGGTTCGTACCAGTCACGGTCATATCGGCAATGTGACATTCTTGGTGGAGATGGCAAGCATTGTGACCATTGCCGGCTTCATTCTCGGGTTTTCGCTCCGCGTCCTCATTGGCGTACCGATCGCCCGGTGCATGGGATTGCCAGTCTTCTGACGATCTATGTGGTCACCCCGGTCTGCCGTTTGTCTGCGCACGCTTGATAACACCATGTCGATCCTCCAAAGCGCCCCATTCAAAACAGGCAGGGCAAGGTTCGAACATGGCTCAAAGGGAGGCTCTGATCTATATTTGCTGCTGTTTTGGAAGACGTACTTGCTGATTGAGTCGAGGATCAGCAGATGTGCCGCCGATTTCATGGTGCAAATCTGGTTCTGGACGGCTTTGCCGTAGATGCCATTGAGGTTAACGGCGAGCGCGTTCAAATCAAATTGCGATCGTGCAAGCTTCCTCCAAAAATCACATTGCCAAGCGGGCGCCATCCACACATTACGATGCCCTCGTCTGAGTTGCCCGTGTGAAAGCCTTTCTTGAAATAATCGCTTGACGTTCGCTGACAACAGAAGCTCTAACTCGGCACTGATAACGGGGGAGCGCTTGCAGTCGCATTTGGGTTGACAGCAGCAGTTCGCTGAGTGATTGGCGGTCCGATCTGAAATTGGTGAAATTTTGAATGGAAGCGCAACCGGGATCGATATCGGAAAAACGTAGCGCGGGTAAAAAAGGCAGGCGGACCCAAGCCGAACGATCCGACGAAACACGCAAAAAGCTCTGCCAGGCGGCACTCGATGTGATGAACGACGTCGGTTATGGTCGATTCTCGACACAGGACGTGGCGTTGAGAGCGAATGTATCCCGCGGAGCCTTAACGCATCAGTTTTCGAGCAAAAACGCACTGATTATCGCTGCTTTTCGTTATCTTATCTCGTCGTGGGAGGAAGATTGGCTCGTGTTCATCGGTCGGAACGCACGAAAGATGACGCCGGACGAGGTTACAGACTTCCTATGGGATCGGCTGTTTCAAGCCGGAAACCACATCGCATCGCTCGAAATAATGCTCGCATCACGCAATGACGACGAATTGGGAAATAGCATTCGCGAGATCATGGTACGATGGGCGGCCAGTCGAGATGCGGCGATCGCCAGACTTCTTGGCGTGTCGCTGGACAGGCCTGAGACAGATGAGTTCATTCAGCTCAGCCTATGCGTTCTGCGCGGTATTGCCCTTCATAATAGCTTCAGCTCGAACTCTACCAAGGAGCTTCAAAAGAAGCTTCTTGGTAAGTGGAAGGACATGCTGGTCGCGACATATAGTTGACGAAGGGGCTGAGCTGCCCGCTGATGCTCATTCACGCAAGGGATATCAGCGTTGTAGAACCGAACAGGTCACTTCACCACGAAACCGTGAGGGAAGGGATCTCGGTCATTCGCACCCATCCGGCAATTGACGGATGATCGCCAAGTGGCCCGCCACGGAAGTAGCGGCCTCTGCGCGTCCGTTGAACAGCGAGCCGAGATCCAGCTGCAGGCATCATGACCGGCGATCTGAAGGATCCTGAAGGATTAGATTGGCTCTTTCTCATGAACAAAGGCCCTCCGAACAGGAGGGCCTTCTGATCTCGTTATAGTCAGCCCTTGCAGGACTGCACGGCGCCCGGCAACTTGCTCCACTCGCCATACCAGGCGTTGAAAAGGTTGAATTGAGCTTCGGCATAGCCGCGCTGGCTTTCCGTAAGGACGTCGGTTTCGTTGAAGTGCAACGTATATTCCTTGTCGCCCTGCAGCACCATCATATACTTGAAGAAGAGGACGAGATCGGGGCCTTCGTCGAAGGAGGACAGAACGGAAAGGGCCTGTTCGAGCTCTAGGGCGCGCTGGCGGGCGTCGACATCGCCTGACGCTGCCGCCTGCGAGAGATTGCTCAAGTGGATCACCTCTTTCGGCAGCACGTTGCCGATGCCGGTAATCGCGCCGGTCGCGCCGCAGTTTACGAAACCATGGAAGACGGCCGTATCCACACCGATCATCAGCGTGACGTCATCATCGCGGCTGGTGATATTCTCGGCAGCGTAGCGCATGTCGGCCGGGCCGCCAAATTCCTTGAAGCCAACGAGGTTGGCATGTTCGGCGCGCAGCGCGAAGAACAGGTCGGCGCGTGTCGCAAAGCCATAATAGGGGCTGTTATAGATGACCGCCGGGAGATCGGGCGCCGCGGACAGGATTGCCTTGAAATGCGCCTTCTGGGCAGCGATGACCGAACCGCGCGACAGCACGCGCGGGATCACCATCAGACCCTGCGCGCCGACCTTCTGGGCATGTACGGCATAAGAGACAGCGGAGGCGGTATTGACGGCGCCGGTGCCGACAATGACAGGGATACCTGCCTCGGTGAGGCGTCTTACGCCCTCCATACGTTCGGCATCGGTCAGGAGTGGCCAGTCTCCCATTGAGCCACAGTAGACGACGGCCGACATGCCCGCGGCAATCAGGTGTTGGGCCTTGCGCACGAGAGCGTCGAAATCAGGGGTGCGGTCTTCCTTGCAAGGCGTCATCAGGGCCGGAATGACACCGGAAAAAATGCTGGCTTTCACTGTGGGATCCTTTTTGAGCGGGACAAAAGCGGTCGTTACGCGCGCAAAACAGTGGGGCGTGCTGACGTCTTAGCAAAGGATTACTATCTTGTATTCAATTTGTCGACAAAAAACTGAGCGCATATCTTCATGTCCAAT
Source organism: Martinezella rhizogenes (assembly GCF_000799715.1). Classification (GTDB taxonomy): domain Bacteria; phylum Pseudomonadota; class Alphaproteobacteria; order Rhizobiales; family Rhizobiaceae; genus Rhizobium; species Rhizobium rhizogenes_C. The sequence continues at coordinate 631,871 of NZ_JUHG01000013.1, read as the reverse complement.
CTGTGCGTTCGCATCAGCAGTTTCCGCGCCTGTTGTACGATCTGCTCGGCATGTGCTGTCCCTTATTTCCGTGAAAACCAATGGGGATTTGTGTTTGGCTGAGAGGCGGGGCGGAGGGTAAATTTGCTCAATCCGTGAGCGGGCGCAGCATTTGCCTCGTCAGCGGGCATTTTTTTCCCGCTATTTACAAACAGACTTGATCGTTTGTAACATGCAAAGAATTCAAGCGGGGAACCCCATACAAAGCTATATTTTCCACGGCGGCAAAGTCCTGGACGTCGACAAGGGCGAGTTGCTCGATGGAGTTGAGGTTCAGGTGGAAGGCGACCGTCCGGCCTTTCTTGACGCAGTCATTGCCCACATAACCGCCCCGATGAGGTCCGATATCATCGTGAGCACGGGAATGCCCTCTGTCTCCAGGCCATCGACACCGTGGCTCACCTGAGGATGATCAGCGGTGATCATTTCGATGGCGTCCGCCTCGCGGCTTAGAGCAAAATGAACATCGAAGGATATGCTCGGCACCATCAACTATCCGGTGGTGGTGGGTGGAGAGCTTATTGCACCGGGAGACATCATGTCCGTCGATGATGACAGCGTTGTCGTTGTTCACGGCATAGATCGATATCATAGGATGCTGATTGTCCGATTTGCAATCGGGAGGCTCTGCTGCGCAACGAGCAAGTGTCGCAGAGTTTGCCATTTGCGAGAATCCATACCGGGAGCATTGCGCTTGCTCTCCAGATCCTATCGCGTTTCCGCTTCGGCGAGCACTACGGGCGCCAATTGAAGGCTGCGGCCCAGGCGTCTTTCCCGCCAGACCGCGAACATACCGGCTGCGGCTACGACCATAGCCCCGACAATCGTTGTTGCGACAGGCAGTTGCCCTAGCAGGAAATAGCCGATGAGCACCGACCATACCATCGTCGTATATTCGAATGGTGCCAACAGCGATGCCTGAGCGTGCCTTAGGCTGAGCGTCATCAATATCTGCGCGATGCCGCCCGACAGGCCGGCTGCTATGAGCAGCGACAGCTGCAGCATGTCCGGCATCTTCCATCCGAAAGCGGCTGTTCCTAATCCGATGACCGCCGTCATCAAGGAGAAGTAGAGAACGATGGCGCCTGGCTTCTCTGTGCGAGCCAGATGACGGATCTGCACCGACGACAGTGCCGAGCAGAACGCGGCCACAAGGCCAAAGGCGGCGCCAAGGGCGGCAGCCATGTCAACGGAGCGGGCCACGCCTTCGCTCGCCTCCCAAAAGCCGAGGTGAGGGGAGAGCATGACCAGAACACCGCTAAAGCCGACGGCTACCGCTGACCATCGGTAGGCGCGAACGACTTCTCCAAGTAGCGCTGCCGCCAGAATAACGGTGAACAGGGGTGCCGCGTAACTCAGCGCCGTTGCATCTGCAAGCGGGAGATAGGCGAGCGCCATGTAGTTGAAGAACATCCCGCCGGTGCCGGAGAGGCTGCGGATAAGATGGCCGCCGAAATGCTTCGTTGCGGTCAATTCGATGAGGTTGCCCTGCAATCCGAGCCAAATGCCGAGAGGAAGAAGGGCTGCAACCGATCGAAAGAAAACGACCTCGCCGGTCGGTATCGCTCCGTTCAATCCCTTGATGCTGGCTGCCATCAACGTCGCGGCGAGAGCCGCCAGTACCTTGAGCAGAATTCCTTTTCTGGGATCCATAACCGTCCGTCGTGCCGTTAATCCTCCCACCTGTCTTTCAACACGACGCCCGCGTTTTGAAAACGGCTAAAGGGCCGCCATAGAAACTTTGTCTGACCCCATCAAATGGGGCGGCGTGTTAGTTTTCCTCATCGAAGTCGAGGCGTCGCCCGGTCCGATCAGTGCGAAGACGATGCCTGGCGGAATGGGCGTTCCGGTGAGCGCGCGATCCTCCGCAAATCATGGAAGCGTCAATGAAGATCGATCTTAATTCCGACATGGGCGAGGGCTTCGGCCCTTATAAATTGTGCGATGACGAAGCGCTAATGGCCGTCGTTTCATCCGCAAACGTTGCATGCGGTTTCCACGCGGGTGACCCGGAAACGATGGCCCGGATGGTCCGCTTCGCCAAGGCGCGGGGCGTCGGCGTCGGCGCGCATCCCGGGCTGGCCGACCGGCTGGGTTTTGGCCGCCGCGAATTCCCGGTTGAAGCCGACGACATGAAGCAGCAGGTCCTCTACCAGCTGGGAGCTTTGGCCGCGGTTGCGCGGGGCGAGGGTGTCGCGCTGTCCCATATCAGCTTCCATGCGGCAATGGGCAACATGATCAGCCGCGATCCGGCTCTCGCGGAGCTGGTGATGCGCGCCGTCAAGTCGGTCGATCCGGATCTGATCGTGTTCTCGATGCCCGATACCGAAGTGGAGCGCGCCGCCGTCTCTGCGGGCTTGAAGACGCTGACCCTTTTTCTTGCCGACCGGGCCTATGACGCCCAAGGCCAGCTCGTCTCTCGTAAGTTGCCGAATTCGGTGATCAAGGATGAGATGAAGGTTCGTGCGCGCGTGCGGCAGTTCATCGAGAAGGGAACCGTCACCACGATCGAGGGCGAGACGCTTCCCGTCCGCGCCCGCTCCATTCTTGTTCACAGCGACACGCCGGGTTCCCTCGAACTTGCCAGGATCGTCCGCAGTGAGGTGGAATCGGCTGGTGGAAGCATCGTGTCGGCGCGAGACGTGCTGAGTTGAGGCATGGTTTCTGTCGTGGCAAATCGCAGACGTCTAGGCGGGAGAAGGAAGCGTCATGAGCCTGAAGCTGACGGCGGATACACCGCACGATGACGGTAAGACCAGCACCGGCATTTCGAAAGAGGGCTCAATAGGTCAGCGTCACGACTACCGTATCGGTATAGGTTCCAGGCGTTGGCGTGGTTTGCGGCGGTACGCGACCGTAGACGGTCAAGACCTGGGCAGCGCCAGTTCCGGTCCCCGCAACCGTGCTGCCCGGCGTAGTCGCATCGCCCCAGGGCTGTGATCGGTTCGTGTCCCTATAGAGCCCGTAGGTTACGGTTTCGGCCCCCTTCGACATCTTGCGTGCCGTCGGCGCCGCATTCGTGGTGCCGCCGCTCAACGAAACAGTATAGGTCGTTCCGGACGTGCAGGTCGCTGTTACCGAGCCTGTGGCGTCGGCATTGGCGCTCAGAACGCCCCTGGTGCCGAAGTCGACATTCCCCACGCTGACCAGGCAATTTGCGGCAACGCTGGCATTGATGGCGAAGGACACGCCTATGAGGGTTCCCGCGGGTGCATCGCAAGTGGTGTCGTTGCTGTAGCGATAGATGAAGTAAGTGTCGGCTGTCGAAAAAGTCGAAAGATACGGCCCGGGCGCTGCCGCACTCTGGCTGCCCAGTACGGTGCCATAGAGGGTGGTGGTGCCATTGACGAACCCGAGCAAGTTCAATGTCAGGGCGAAAGCGGGTGGCTTGGCAGGATAGGCCCAATTATTCGAACCCCAGATCACGCTCCGGCCGGAATCGGAATAAAGCTGATAGTTCAGCGAATGGGCTCCATTGAGCATCTGACGAGCCGCCGCCGAAGTCGCGCCGCCGCTGCCCGCGCCAATGCCAGGGCAAATCAGGATTCGTCGCTGCGTGAGAAGGTCTCCGGTGCAGTTGGCGCTTATCGTCGCAGTCGAGTTGACCGGGCCACCGGACAGAGTATCAACGGGGCCAAAACTCAGGTCGGTGGCACTGAAGCTGCAACTTTGCGCAAGGCACAAGGAAGGCAGCAGCGAGAAAAGCAGGAAACCGATGGCGCGTAGCATTCCTTGATCCTTGGCTCACAAACATTTCACGTCATCGATGACGACTTGTTTGCCCGGTTGAGGCGTGTAGGGGAATTCGGCGTGGCATGAGTTTCCGTCCTGGAGCGGAATGTCGATTGCGTTTCTCGCGCCCAGGCCGCGAATATAGGCTTGGCCGTCATAGCCGATGACAAACTCCTCGTTCGTCCCTTGCAGCTTGCCGCTGAGACCGGCTTGAAGCGGCGCCCCGTTTTTGTCGGTGATGGTGATCAGCGCGGCTTGCGGGGCTTTCGTGACGCCGAATTTTACAACGACGCCGCTACGATCAGCGGGAACGACGACCTCTTTCGTCGCCGGCACGTCGGCGTCGACGGGAAGGTTCTTCGGATCGATGGACACGGTATTCGGTTCATAGGAGTTGAGGTTGGGCACGAGGATTCGGCCACTATTGTTGGTTTTGCCGACCGGCCGGTTTTGTTGCTGGACCTCGACCCCGGGCGTGCCGACATCGACGACAGCAAAAGCATCGTCGATACGGGTGGAGGTAAAGACGTCACCGCCGGCAACGGCAATGGCGCCATCCATCTGGCCGGTAGCGCGAACGTTTCCGTCATATTGCTGAACGCCGGCCTCGAAGCGTGCGAAAGGCGCGCGGTAGCTGATTGCCGCTTGCCGGTTTGCGTCCTTGCCTTCCGAGGTCCGCGCGCGCCAGCCGATGCTGCCTTCTTCCGGCTGCTCCGACTTGGAGATATCGGCGACGACATTGAAACCATCCGGGCCGCTTTCAATGCCTGTGCTGGCGGAGATGTTGTTTCCGAACGGGATAGAGAGACCGGCAAAAATCCCGAAGCTGTTGCGATCGTCGAGATCGGCGAATGCGGTGGCGTAAAAGCTCGCCCGCTTGAAGGTCTGGCTGTATGAGAGGCCGGCAATCTGGCTCTTGTCGCCATTAGCGTTTTCTAGCCTGGTATAGGAAAGATTGAGGCTGGACAGATCCAGCGGCGTCGGAACGCTCAAGGTGACCTGATCGATGGCGCGGGGCACGCCGGCACTGAACACAGTGAACTGCCCGGAGCCGTTGGATGTCGGTTCGGCCGTGACAGACGCTATATCATCGTAATTGTCGAAGGTGCGCTGCATGCGGGCGTAGATCGACCAGTCATTGTAGCTCGTTTCCAGCGAAGCGTTGAACAATGAGCCGGAGCGGCTGCCGCTCGAGCTTGCGGCCCCGGCCGCCGATGCGACACCCCAGGCCCCGAGAGGAAAGGCGGCGCCGACGCCGCCATTGAGCAGATCGGCGCCGCCCTCGAAGTGGCCCTCCAAGGTCAGCCAATCGGTCAATCCGTAGCGCGCCGTGGCAACACCCATGATACGACCATCATAGTCGTTTGACTCAATGCCGAAGTTGCGGCGCGGCATGCCGACCTCGGCGGAGAAGTCGTACAGGCCCTGGCGCAAGAGCCGGTTTGACGAATAGAACGGCAGTGTTGCGGTTGTTTCGCGGCCGAGACTGTCGCGCAAGACGACGCGGGCCTCGCCGGCGCCGGAAAAGACCGGCAGGTTGGTGACCTGGTATGGGCCGGCAGGAACGTCCCCGGAATAGGACCTGACATTCTGGGTGTAGATTTCGAGCGTGGAGGGAACCGCAGCCGTTCCCGCAAATGTGGGAAGGGGTTCCGTCACCAGATCGGACCGCAACGCGAAATTGCGCTGCGCCTGAATGCCGCCGAAATAGACCGGACGTGTCCATGAAAGACCGCCGGTGGTAAAGTCGCCCACCCGATAGGTAATCAGCTTCTTCGGGTCGGAGTAGCTCCAGGCCGTGTTAAGTCTGGTTATGCCGTCGAGGCTGCCGTCGGAATAGCCGGCGATGAACGATTGGCTCAGCGCGCCATAGGGACTGAAGATGCGGGCGTCGAATGAGCCGGTGACCCCTTGAAACAGGCCTTCGTCGCCGTTGGTCAGGCCGTTGGAGCTGGCAAAAAGGGAGTAGTTGAGCACGCCTCCATACCCGGATTGAGGTTCGGGGATGTCTTTCCTCTGATTTTTCCCGATATTGATAACGCGCGCCGCGCGGCCGCCATTCGTTGTCGTCACGTAGAGCTGCTGGCTTTGCGCATCGATGCGGTAGGACAAGTCGGGCAGCTCGCTGAGCTCAATCAACTCGTCGTCGGCGGCACCCGCCGGGGGCTTTATGCCGACTTCGCGAAGTTCTCCGGCCGTTGCCTTCAGCGAACCGTCCGGTTGCTGCTTGAAATTGCCAATCATCTTCATCGAGGTGTCGTTGATGAATACTTCAAGAAAAAGGTCCTGCGTATCGGCGGGCTTGTTGTCAGTTTGAGCTGCCACCGGCTCGCTTGGAACTTCTTGCGCATGCAGCGTCGAAACACAGAGAATGGAGCATGCAACGGCGATCCCGAGACTAGCGTTTCGTGATTGCGATGTTGGCATTGAACGGCCCAAGATCACTCTGGCCTTGCAAAGTTACAGCGCCGCCGGAAAGGGATTTTGCGCTCCCGATCGGCCATTGCATTGTTGTGCCGCCAAGGACGTACCCGACGAGGCCGTTGCGACCGCCGATTTTCGTGGCTCCTTGCTTGAGGACGACGTTCGACAGACGAAAACGACTGCCGCCGTTGTTCTTGCCGGTCAGGAAAAGGCTGTCGCCCTGCCGGCTCAGATTCCAGGAGACATCAGCTGCCTTGGCATCGGCATTCCTGAAAAAGACGGGAATGGAGTGGCGCACGATCAAGGTCACGGTGCCGGCTTTTGCGCGGGAGGGATCCGGCAGCTCATCGACGACGACGCGATAAGTCTCCTCGGTCCGCACCGGTGCGTTGGTCGTTCTGATCACCCTGACCGTATAGCCCGCGTTCGGCGCCATCTTGGTCGCCGGCGGGCTGGCCACGACGTTTGTCGTCGGTTCCAGCTTTTCGACGCCGCCTGTCTGGCTCCACTTGAAGACACGCACCTGTACATTGATGGGATGGTCGCCGTCATTGGTCAGGTTGAGCACACCGGTGCTGTCAGGCGCGATGAGTTCGAGATTGGTGGGCGCCGCGCGCAACGAGGCGGCGTTTGCAAGACAAGCATTCAAGAGAACAAGCGCCGTCGTGGCAAGGCATGTAAACATGCGTTGCATAGCAGCCTCCTAGCAATGAATTCAGTAGGTGACGGTAATCGCCACTGTGTCGGTATAGGTGCCGGCAGCCGGTGTGGTTTGCGCCGGAACCCGTCCATAGACCGGGATGTTCTGCACGTTGCCATTACCCGTGCCGGCTACGGTATCGGTCCCCACCGTCACGCCCCAAAGCTGGGTGTGTCCGCTGTCGCGGTAGATGGAATAATTGACTGTCGCCGACGCCGGGCCGGTCATTTGGCGAACGGCGGTTGTCGCGCTGGCGCCCGCACCGGCGCTCAAACCGACATTATAGGTCTGTCCCGTCGTGCATTGAACACCGATGGAGCTGGTCTGGTCGTTCGTGGCATCGAGAACGCCCTTGGTGCCAAAATCGAGATCACTGGCGCTCTGGACTTTGCATTCTGCCTGGATGACGATGCGGACCGTCATATTGCCGGTCGCCGTGGCAGCCATGACGGGTGCCTCTGTGACGAGAATTGCAGCACCGACGAGTAAGGCACCGCGTAGCGCTTTCAGCATGTGTATTCCCCTCCGCAGTTTCCCCACGAACCTGCTAATATCCTAAATTAATCATATATGGATCATCATGGCAACAAGGCAAAAAGATATTGAGTTCTTTTCTTTGGGAAGTGGGGCTTATCTACAGTAAAATGATATTCATCGAAGAAATACCGGACTATATTTCTTTCAAACGGGCGGAAAAATTAACAAAATATAAACTATAGTATCGGGGCTTCGTCGGAGCGATTTTCCTTGGCCAATCACAGGTCAGCCTCTTCGTTCGGCAAATTGATTCGCAACTGTCAGGATTGATTCCCGTGCACTCGGATCGTTTGTCGTTTCCCGACACCAATTCTAGATTTCAGAGCTTGAAAATATTTTGCCGCCATATACCCGTGGGCTGGTCGTGATGCATTTTGATAATGTCGCAGAAAAGCAGCGATGGCGCCGCCGCTCGCGCTAAGGTCTCGGCAAATCCAAAGTTCGGAGTCGCAAGCAATGGCAGAGTTTCCCCAGAAGGCCAAGGTCGTCATCATTGGCCTGGGCGGTATCGTTGGCGCATCGATCGCGCATCATCTGATCGAGCGTGGGTGGGACGATATCGTCGGTATCGATAAATCCGGCGTCCCGACCGACATCGGCTCGACCGCGCATGCTTCCGACTTCTGTTACACTACCAGCCACGACTATCTCTCGGTCTGGACCACGCAGTATTCGATCGATTTCTTCGAGAAGATGGGGCACTACGCCCGCATTGGCGGCCTTGAGGTTGCCCGCACGGGTGACGACACCTGGATGGAAGAGATCAGGCGCAAGGCTTCGTCCGGCAAGGCCTTCGGCACCAATGTTCGTCTCGTCACGCCCTCCGAGATCAAGGAAATGTTCCCGCTGATCGAAGAAGATCAGGTGCAGGGCGGTATGTTCGATCCGGATGCCGGCCTTGTCGTCCCGCGCTCGCAGACCGTCGCCGGCAAGCTGGTGGATGCAGCTGAAAAATCCGGCAAGCTGAAGGTATTCGGCAATACGCCTGCACAATCGCTGATCGTCGAGGGTGGCCGCATCAAGGGCGTCGTCACACATCGCGGCACGATCATGGCCGACCATGTCATCGTCTGCGCCGGCATCTGGGGTCGCCTGATCGCCGAGATGGTCGGCGAAGACCTGCCGGTCATGCCGGTCGATCATCCGCTCACCTTCTTCGGGCCATATAACGAGTTTGAAGGTACGGGCAAGGACATCGGCTTCCCGCTGCTGCGCGACCAGGGCAACTCCGCCTATATGCGCGACACCGGCGATCCGAAGACGACGGAAGGCGGCCAGATCGAGTGGGGCTATTACGAGACCACCAATCCTCGCCTCTGCCACCCGCGCGACATCCTTGAAAAGCACGAAGCCCGCTTGTCGCCGTCGCAACGCGACCTCGAAATGGAACAGATCCTCGAGCCGCTCGAGCGCGCCATGGAACTGACACCAATTCTCGGCGAACTCGGCTACAATGAGGGCCATTCCTTCAACGGCCTGCTGCAGGTTTCCGCCGCCGGTGGTCCGTCCTGCGGCGAAAGCCAAAAGGTGCGCGGCCTCTGGTACTGCGTCGCCATCTGGGTGAAGGACGGTCCGGGCTACGGCAAGCTCATCGCCGACTGGATGACCGATGGCCGTACCGAGATCGACCACAACAGCATCGACTATGCGCGTTTCTATCCGCACCAGTTGACGGAAGAGTTCATCGAAAGCCGCTGCTATGAAGCCGCCCAGAAGATCTACTTCCCGGCCGTGCATACACGCGAACCCTACGCCTCGAGCCGTAACGTCAAGCGTTCGCCTTTCTACGAGCGCGAAAAGGAGCTGGGCGGTCACTTCATGGAGCTCGGAGGCTGGGAGCGCGCGCATGGTTATGCCGCAAACGAGCATCTGCTGGAAAAGTATGGCGATCGCGTGCCGGTGCGTCAGAATGAGTGGGACAGCCGCCACTTCTGGCGTGTCTCCAATGCCGAGCATCTCGCGATGAGCGAGGATTGCGGTATCGTCAATCTCTCGCATTTCCACATGGTCGACATCGAGGGGCCTGACCATGTCGAGCTTCTGGAATGGCTGTGCGCCGCAAAGATCGGCGGCGATGGCAATATCGGCAAGGGTATCTACACCCACTTCCTCGACGACGAGGGCATGGTGCGTGCCGACTTTACCGTCATCCGCATGGCAGACCGCTGCCGGTTGATCAACGGCGCCGATGCCGGCCCGCGCGACTTCCACTATATGCGTCGCATCGCCGAAGATCGGGGCCTCGACGTTACCATCACCGACGTGACCGAGAAGTTCATCACCATCGGCATCTGGGGTCCGAATGCCCGTGAGACACTGAAGAAGGTCGTGGCCGATCCGGCCGGGCTCGATGCGGAAAACTTCCCCTTCGCCGCGATCAAACAGATTGAGATCGGCGGCAAGCCTGTTACAGCCTTTCGCATCTCCTATGTCGGTGAGCAGGGCTGGGAACTGCATATGAAATACGAGGACGGCCTTGCCGTCTGGGATGCGCTGCGCTCTACCGGCGTGATGGCCTTCGGCGTTGAGACCTATGCGAATTCACGTCGCATGGAAAAGAGCCTGCGCCTGCAGAATGCCGACCTTCTCACCCAGTACAATCTGATCGAGGCGGATCTTGCCCGTCCGAAAGTCAAGGAAGCTGACTTCCGTGGCAAGGCAAAGCATCTGGAGTACAAGGCTCGCGAACATCAGCCCGCCATGCTCTGCACGCTGGTCATGACGGACAATATCGACGGACAAGGCGTCAAGCGCTACCCGCTCGGCAATCTGCCGGTCATGGATCCGGAAACAGGCAAGGTGCTGATCGATGAGCTCGGACGCCGCTCCTATACGACCTCCATCGCCTTCGGCCCGACGATCGGCAAGAATATAGCACTTGCCTACCTGCCCTGGGCCTATTGCCAGGAAGGCCGCAAGCTGAACGTAGAATATTTCGCCGAGACCTATCCGGTCGAGGTTGTCAGCATCGGCTACAAGCCGCTCTATGACCCTGAAAATCTGAAGCCCAGAAGCTAAGCGGAGCAATCCGTAGAGGCCTGTCAAAGCTCGAGTATAAATCAACGCCGCCTGGATGAGGTGATCTCCAGGCGGCGTTGATTTTTCCAGTCACGGTGGCATCGATGTCAGTCGGATTCCGACACTTCGCTCGGATTGGCAAGCGGCAGCATGCCGCGATAGATGCCGGGAACCGAGCCTTCGATTGGGATCGCGCCGACGCTCCGGCGATAGAACTCCATCGGACCTGCTCCACCGATCACCCCATAAGCATAACCCTGAGCATGCATGTCCAGAAGCGCCGTCAGCAATAGCGCCTGGCCGACACCCTTGCCGCGCATCGACGGATCGACCCCGGTCGGCCCGAAAAAACCCTTCGCGGTTGCCTCGTGGCAGGCGAAACCGACGAGCATCTCATCCTTGACCGCGATAAAGCAGGTCGGCGGCTGGCGCATGGTGGCGGCCGTCGCCTCCGCCGCCCAGCCAGCGCCGAATAGCGGCTGGATCCAGGAGGTCAATGCGCTGAGTTCCGGCGCCAGAACCCTGCGGATGACGATCCCCTCACTGTCCATGCGCTTCTGAAGTGCCGGGTCCGGCTTCAATTCGTAGAGCTTAACAAGCATGTCCATCGGTCTATCCTTTGCCGCCTCAGCCTTTTACCGCACCTGCCGTCAAGCCGGCGACGATCCGTCTCTGGAAGAAGAGGACCACGATGATGAGCGGTAGCGTCACGGTGACGGAGGCTGCCATGATCTGCCCGAAAGGATATTCGAAGCGGCTGGTGCCGGCAATCAGGCCGATGGCGACCGGGACGGTGCGATTTTCGTCGGTGAGGGTGAAGGTGAGGGCGAAGAGGAACTCGTTCCAGGCGAGAATGAAGGCGAGGATGCCGGTGCTGGCGAGTGATGGCCCCATCAAAGGCAGGAGTATCTTCATGAGAATCCGGAAATGCGAGCAACCATCGATGATCGCCGCCTCTTCGAGCTCGCGCGGGAATTCGCGAATGAAGGTCGTCAGGATCCAGGTGGTGAACGGCACGGTCGACAGCAGATAGGTGAGCACCAGCGCGCTCGGGCGATTGAAGAGCCCTAACCAGTTGATCAGCTCGAACATGCCCGACAGCACGACCACCTGCGGGAAGATCGAGACCATCAGCACGATCATCAGCATTGCACGGCGCTGCGGAAAATCGATGCGGCCGAGCGCGTAGGCGGCGCTCAGTCCGATGACGAGCGACAGAAAGGTCGTTGTCGTTGCGACATAAACGGAATTCAAAAGAGACCGCATGAACACCGGATTGTCGATCAATTGCCGGTAGTAGGTGAAGTCGAAGGCCGGCAGAAGCGCCGAGTGGTAAAGCGCTGCCCCTTGCTTGGTCGAGGAGACGAAAGCCCAATAATAGGGAAAGAGCGTGTAAAAGAGCACGAACAGGAGTGCCACGATCTGCAGGCCCCTGACGCACCGCCGCCTCATTCGATAATAGGAGGACGACTTGCGCTGGGGTCTCTGGATGCCGGATCCTTGCATGATTGCGTCTGTCATCTGCGTCAGTGCCCCGCTGCCCGGTCGAGGCGAAGCACCCCGATGATGATGATTGCGGCAAGTGCCACGAGCAGAAATACCCAGGTCGATGCGGCGGAGCCGACGCCAAGTTCCTGAAAGCTGATCAGCCTGTCGCGAGCGTAGATCGACACGGTCATGACATTCTCGTTGCTGGCGGCCATGACATAGGCAAGGTCGAACATTCTGAGCGCGTCCAGCACACGAAACAGCACCGCCACACCGATGGCCGGCCGCAGCATCGGCAGGGTGATCGACCAGAAGCGTTTCCAGGCCGGAATGCCGTCCACTTCCGCTGCCTCGAAGATCTCCGGCGAGATCAGCTGCAGGCCGGCGAGGATCAGCAGCACCATGAAGGGCGTGGTCATCCACACATCGACAAAGATGACGGCGCCCATGATCAGCGAGCTGTTGGCGGTCCAGGCAATGCCATGGTCGATGAAGCCGAGTTCGATGAGCAGCTTGTTGATCACGCCGAACTGATCGTTGAGCATCCATTCCCAAATCTTGGTCGAGACAACGACGGGGATTGCCCAGGGAACGAGAATGGCGGCGCGGGCAAGCCCCCGGCCGGGGATCGCCTCGTTAACGAGAAGTGCTATGGCGATCCCGAGAACTGTTTCGATCGCAACAGAGATCACGGTGAAGACGAGGGTATTCTTAACGGCGACCCACCAGCCATGATCCTGGATGACCTCGATGAAATTATCGAAGCCGATCATGGAATAGGCGGAGGGATTGTCGAGATAGGCGTCCGTGAAGGCGAAGAAGAAGGTGCGGGCGAGTGGCCAGAGTGCGACGACCAGCATCACCACGATGATGGGGACGAGAAACAGCCATGCGGCCCGGTGATCCCGGCGGGCAAGTCGAGCGCTCATCGATCGCTTGCCTCCGGACTATCCGGCGCCAGGCGCCTGCCGTCGGCATCGAAAACAAACATGGCCGCGTCGGCAAAATCCAGTCCGACAGGTTTGCCTATGAGATGCTGCCCAGGCGCTGTTGCAAGCCGGATCACCCAGATGGCGTCATCGGCGATGCGGCAATAGCCGAAATGCTCGTGCCCGAGATCCTCGACACGCTCCAGCGTTCCGACGATGCGGCCCTCGAGCGCATCGACGAGGCGCAAGGACTCCGGCCGGATACCGATTGCGGCGACGGGCTCAGTCGAAGCCTGCACCGCCGCTCCGATGGAAAGGCCACCAGGGCCTTCGATCCGGTCGGCGCCTGCCGCATGGCGCATTGCGACGGGCAGGAAATTCATGCGCGGACTGCCGATAAATCCCGCCACGAAGCGGTTGTCGGGCGCATGGTAGAGTTCTTGCGGCGTTCCGATCTGCTCGATGCGGCCATGGTTGAGAACGACGATCCTGTCGGCGAGCGTCATGGCCTCGGATTGATCATGCGTCACATAGATCATCGTCGTCTTGAGATCGTCATGGAGCTTGGCGATCTCCATGCGCATTTCCATCCGCAAGTCGGAATCGAGGTTGGAAAGCGGTTCGTCGAAAAGGAATATTTCCGGCTGGCGCACCAGCGCACGGCCAATCGCCACGCGCTGGCGCTGGCCACCGGACAATTCCCGTGGCCGGCGCTCGAGCAGATGATCGACCTTCAGCATGCGGGCGACCGATGCTACCTTCTGCCGAACCGCATCGCGCCCCATGCCCAGGGTTTCCAGGGCAAAGCCGATGTTGCGCGCGACACTCATATGCGGATAGAGCGCATAGGACTGAAAGACGAAAGCGACGCCGCGCTTGGAGGCGGGCACATCGGTGACATCGTCACCCCCGATGCTGACCACGCCCTTCGACGCGGAGATGAGCCCGGCGACGATGCGCAGAAGTGTCGACTTGCCGCAGCCGGAAGGGCCGACGAAGACGACGAACTCACCGTCGTTGATCTGGAGATTGACGTCTTGAATGACGTTATGCGTACCAAAGTTCTTTGAAACGGATTCAAGCGAAACCGATGCCATTTTACACCCGGGCCTTATGATCATGGAAGGCTCGCCACCTCAAGGCGGCGGCGAGACAGCGGCACGTTTGGCGGGCGGGAAGATGATATCCTCCCGCCGGCGCTCAAGGTGGTGTCAGCGGCTTTCCTTGAGTTTCTCTAGCCGGCCCGCGAGCGACGTCAGGCCGGATTTGATATCGGTTCCGCTGGACAGCATGTCATGGACGGTACGATAGAAGGCCTGTGACACCCTGTTGTAGCTGGTGCCGGTGTAACCCGACGGGCGCACGGCGCTGTCGGCGAAGGCCTGCTGGTTGTCCTTGAGGAAGGGGATCTTGGCCAGGATCTCGGAATCGCTATAGAGCGCTGGGATGGACGGATTGACCGCATCCTTGAGGGCTCGCATTTTCTGCATGTCGGGGCCGGTGATGAAGTTGACGAAGTCGGCGGCGATCTTCGGTTTGGCGGAGTACTTCGACACGCCGTAATACATCGGCCCAAGGCAACCGCTGGACTTTTGCCCCTCTTTACCGACCGGAAGCGGCATGACGCCGACCTTGTCGATGATGGCGCTTCCTGTCTGGTGCGATGTCCCCCAGACATAGGGCCAATTGCGGTGGAAGACCGCGTTGCCCGATTCGAAGATCGCCCGCGACGCTTCCTCGTCATAGTTCAGCACGCCGTCCGGGCTGATTGAACCTATCCAGCCCTTGGCCTTGCCGATTGCCTCGGCGGCTTGCGGATTGTCGATCGTCACCTTGCCGTCATCGGAAATGATCGTGCCGCCGCCATTCGAGGCGATGAGCTCGATGGCATCGCAGGTCAGCCCTTCGTAACTCTTTGCCTGCCAGGCATAGCCCCACATGTCGGGGTGGCCGGCGGCGCGTTCCTTGTCCTGGATTTCCTTGGCGGTCGTCGCCAGTTCGTCCCAGGTTTTCGGCGGCTGCTTGCCGTATTTCTCCAGCAGATCCTTGCGGTAGAACATCAGCCCGACATCCATATAGGCGGGCATGGCGACAAGGTTGCCGCCCAGTTTCGCGGCGTTAAGCGTCGATGCGAAATGCTTGTCCTGATCGGCCTGCGGGATCAGCGTCTTGAGGTCGAGCAGGTTGCTCTTGAACATGCCGAGCCAGATGACGTCGAGAAACAGGACGTCGACATCGGTCGATTTCGCCGCAAGCAGCTGCTGGTAGAGCGGGATCGCATCGTCCAGCAGCGCGGGCATCTTGTTGATCTTTGCCTCATTGCCTGTCTTCTCCTTCCAGGCATTGGCGACGTTGGTGCACAACTCAAATTCTGTCGGCGCGCAGAAGACGGAGATTGTCTCGGCATGGGCCGAGACCGTCCAAAGGCCAGCGCAGAGCGACAGGGCAGCAAGGCTTTTCTTAAACATGAACCGTTCCCTTGATTGTGATAACGCTTTGGCATCGTGCGGAACTCTACGGCTCCTTGGCGTTAATAGGACTGGTTATGACCAGTCATGTCAATATGGACTTTCAAGAGATTTGCGTCAAAGATGGCGAAGGCCTGAATGAGGTCACGAGGGAAACGGCATTTGAACACGCGCCAGAGCAAGGGAACGTTGATTGAAACACAAGACATGGTTGATCGAGGCGATCCGCGCCCCCTGCACAAGCAAGTGTACGAAGCGCTGCTGGCGTCCATCCGCGACGGCAAGCTTCCCTTGCGCGGCAAGCTGCCGTCCGAGCGAGAACTCGTCGATCTTTACAATGTCAGCCGCATCACGGTTCGCCACGCGATTCGCGAGCTGATTCAGCAGGGCGTGGTCCAAAGCCAGCCGGGCAAGGGGCTCTACGTCACCGAGCATGGTGGTGGGTTCGAGCTGCAGGTCTTGAAGAGTTTTACCAGCACCGCATTGGCCAACGGCCGCAATCCCGGCCATCGCCTGATTGAGGCCAGCATCGTTCGCGCGCCACTCGACATAAGCCGTCCGCTGTTCCTCGCGCCTGGTGCGGAAGTGGTCGTACTCACCAGATTGCGTCTGATCGACAATATACCGGCGGTCATACAGACCGACTGGATTCCCGCTGGCCGCGTCGCCGGTCTCCTGGATCTCGACTGGGGCGTTGCCAACCGTTCTCTTTATGCGGAATTGCGCGAACGCTACCGGATTTATCCGAAGCGCGGACAGACGACATTAAGCGCGCGCATCGCCACCGATGAAGAAACGGCTATCCTGGAGCTTACGCCGCCAGCCGCAGTTCTGACTGTCGATCAGATCGCCTTCGACGATCGCAATCGGCCGGTGAACATGACGGCGCTCGTGCACCATCCGGCCCGCTATCCTCTGACGTTGTTGCAGTCGGAAACCGGCGATTTCACGCAGTATTGAAGCGCTTGGCGGCGAATTGAATGAGTTGTTTGACTTGGCTATTCCTCAATGGGGTGCGAGGCGAGTGTGGCAAGATCTTCGGCAAGACGAACGGGTGCGTCCATCCGGTCATGCAGGATGCTCATGACGCCGATCATGCCGCTTGGGAGTTCCCGGAAAAACACGTAGTGCCGTTCGTATCGGCTGAAGTAGGCGAGCGTTCCGAGGTCAGCAGGTATAACGAGATTATTGGGAAGCCTGCGCCAGAGCGCTCGAGTTTCGGAGAGTTTCTGCAGGTGCGCGTGCAAGCCACGGATATAGCTCGCGGCTTGCTGCTCCCCCCAAGTCGCGACTGTGTCGTTCCAAATACGATCCTGCGCAGCGTCCGCAGTCGGATAGAAAAGGTATCCGGTCATGTCTAACGGGTTTTCTTCTGGTTCCGCCGGATCACATCTTCGGCCGAAACAGCCTTAAATTCACTTTCATCAGCCCGCAGGGCGGGTTCCAGTTGCTTGCGCAGCCATTCCCAAGCGTGATCCTGGCTTTGCAGATCCTTGCGGATAAGTGCGCGGATGTATTCGCTGGCATTTTCGTAGAGACCGCTCTCGCCGATTTGTTGCCGGATATGGGCCTGAAGCGGCCCGCCCACGCGGACATGAATGCTTTCCGATGTCATCTGCATACCCTTCCTTTCCACCCATTAATTATGGGATTCGTAGAACAATATGTCAATATTTGCTACGGTGAGGCAATCGCGGTGGAGTTATCCGGCTCAGGTGGGGTATCGGGATTGATGAGCTCAGTTCGTCGCCACCCAATTTTGCCACTCGTCTTCGCTGCCATGGAAGGCATTGAGGTCGATTCGGCCTTCGACGCCGTGCGACAGGCCGGAACCCGAATATTGCCAGAACAGCCACTTGCGGCCCGGATAGACCTTTGAGGGATGTTCGGCCACCGCACGCAGCCAGAAGGGGTGTTCGAGAAACGCGCCCCTCAGATTGTCACGATAAAAGTCCGGTGCGGTGTAGATGATCGGACGCTGGCCGTAATATCGCTCGAGCTTGTCCATGAAGACCTGCATTTTGTCGAGGACACGCTCCCGCGAGACACGCTGCTTGCAGCTCGATTCGCCGTTCCACTCGACGTCGATCACCGGCGGCAGGGCGCCCGCTTCTTTCGGGACGTTACGGATGAACCAGTCGGCCTGTTCGCCGGCGGTCCGGCACCAGTAGAAGAAGTGATAGGCGCCGCGCTTTAGCCCAGCCTCCTTGGCCTTGCGCCAGTTCTGCCTGAACATCGGGTCGAGATGATCGCCGCCATCGGTTGCCTTGATGTAGACGAAGTTCGCGCCCTGCGTTCGCAGCGTTTGCCAGTCGATATCACCCTGCCAGCGCGAAACGTCGACTCCATGCACGGCAAGCTTTCTTGGCGAGGAGACGCCGAAATTGATCGGCTTGGCGTCGCGAAAACGGTGACTATAGATCGGTGAGCGTGTCTGCGGCGCTATGCTGCTGATCCTGGGATTGGCGGGCATTAGCAAGGCCACTGGCCTTTCCGCGGGGAGCGGCGTGCTCTCCGTCTTGCTCACCGACAGGAACGCTTGCGGGCGAGGGCCTGGCGAAGCGTATAGGCCCTGCTGCTGTTCCGACCGCGCAATCACTTCGCCGACACTGGCCGCGGGTACGGGACCGTCTGAGCGGGTGATGGAGTTGGTTGTTTCGGGTGAGGGCAGCCCGGCCGCGAGGTCGCCCGCACCGGAACTGGTGGAGCAACCTGACAATGCCAGGGAAGCAAGAAGGATTGCTGATACAGCCGAAAGACGCATAGGAGCCCGCACGCAAAACAAGGGTCGACAGCACGATCCATGCTATCGGGAGTTCACCAGCATGTATTGCTAACGGAGAATTACGAAAAAAGACTGAATCCAATCTTTATGAGCTCGCGATAAGCGTGAGCCGGGGTCGGCATGATGGCCATCGAGGCAGCATGCCGACCCAACCACTCACTTAAGCGAAGGCATAGGAACCATCAGGGCGTTTGGGGACGCGACGCTGCCAATGGATGTAGCCTTCCTCTTCCATCGCCTTTTCGTCCATCTCGACACCCCAGCCGGGCCTGTCGGGCCTGAGCTCCAGATAGCCGTCCTTCGGCAAATAGGGGTCGACGACATAACGCGTCTCGCCCTGCCGCTTTTCGATATCCTTGCCGCCATAGACATAGGCCTGGCCCTTGGGCAGCCGGTATTCGAGGATGCGGAAGTTCTGCGTGGCCGCCGAGAAGTGTACGTTGACGGCAGTTGCCAGTGGCCCCATCGGATTGTGCGGCGCCACCCCGACGAAATAGGCTTCGGCAAGTGTCGCGATGCGTCGCATCTCGCTGATACCGCCGACGACGCAGATGTCGGGCTGGATGAGGTCGGCGCCCTTGACCTGAAGCAGGCGCAGGAATTCGTTGCGATTGTAGAGCGACTCCCCGGTCGCCAGCACGCAATTCAGCCCCTGCTTGAGGTCGCCCCACATGTCGATGTTTTCCGGACGCAGCGGCTCCTCGTAGAATAGCGGATCGTAAGGTGCCAGCGCATTGCCGAGCTGCCTTGCGGCAACCGGCTCGAAAATCTGTGCGTGCGCGTCGAAGGCGATCTCATAATCGTCGCGCACGGTCTCGCGCAGCGAGCGGAAATAATCCGCTGACGCCTTGACGACATTGCCCCAGCGATGGGCGTGGATGTCGACGCGCCAGGGGCTGAGCTTGAAGGCTGTGAAGCCCCATTCGGCGTTGAGGCGATCGAACTCGTCGCGCGCAGCCGGAGCATCCGGCGCGGTGTAGACGCCGGCATAGACCTTGATGCGGTCGCGGACGGCGCCGCCGAGCAGTTTGTAGACCGGAACATTCGCGGCCTTGGCGGAAAGATCCCACAGGCAATGGTCGAGCGCCGAGATGGCGGAAAGTCCGAGTGCTCCCGGCGGGAATCGGCTTTGCTGGATCAGCAGGTTCACCAGATAGTCGATACGGGTCGGGTCCTCGCCGGACAGGAAACCGTAGAGATAGTCCAGGATAGGCGGCAACGCCTTGTCGGGGCCGTGATTGTAGCATTCGCCCCAGCCCGTCAGACCATCATCCGTGTCGAGTGCGACGATAACGCGGGGGCGGTCCTTGTCCCGGGTCATGAAAACCCGCATGCGGTCGATCTTCATCTGTCTGTCCTTCTATCGATTGCAACGATCATGGCGCGGAAGGGAGCTCCGCGCATGAGGGGTATCGGCGCGATCGTCATCACGCGGCACTGCCGTTTTTCAGCACGTCCGGTTCGACGTAGCGGAAACGCCGCGAGTGATCCCGATCGCGCGGATCTGGGCGGGGAATGGCGGAGATAAGCGCTTGCGTATAGGCGTGCTCAGGCGTGTTGCAGACCTTGTCCGCATCGCCGACCTCGACGAGCCGCCCCTTGTACATCACGCCGACGCGGTCGCACATGTAGCGAATGACGCCAATGTCGTGGCTGATGAAGATATAGGCAAGGCCAAGCTTGTCCTGCAGCCGCATCAACAGGTCGAGCACCTGGGAGCGAACGGATACATCGAGCGCCGAGGTTGCTTCGTCGGCGACGATGATGCGCGGGTTGAGGGTGATGGCGCGGGCAATGCCGATGCGCTGGCGCTGACCGCCGGAGAAAGCATGCGGATATCGTTCGCGCGTCTTCGGATCGAGGCCCACCTGTTCCATCAGGTCGCAAACGCGCTCGTCGAGGGCTCGGCCCTTGGCGATATGGTTGACGAGCAGCGGCTCGCCGATGATCTGCGAGACCGTCATGCGGGGATTGAGGGACCCGAAGGGGTCCTGGAAAACCATGCGCAATTCACGCCGCGCGGCTGCGAGACTTTCTCCCTTCGCGGTCGCCAGATCGATGATGCCGCCATCGGCGCGGCGATAGAGGATCTCGCCGGCTGTCGGATCGAGGAGACGCATGATCGAGCGGCCCATGGTGGTCTTGCCGGAGCCGCTCTCCCCGACGATCCCGAGCGTTTCGCCCGGAAGCAGCGATATGGAGATATCGTCGAGCGCTCTCACTTCACCGAAGGCCATCGACACGTTGCGCAGTTCGAGAATAGGGGCCGCCGTCCTGTCGAGCGGCGGCCGTGCCAGCCTGATCTCGGCCTTCTCCTCGAGCTTCAGGACGGAGCCGATCAGCATGCGCGTATAGTCGTCCTTCGGCGCGTGAAAGATCTGCTCGACCGGTGCATATTCCTTAGCGACGCCATTGTGCATGACCAGCACGTCATCGGCGATCTGTGCCACCACGCCCATGTCATGGGTGATAAAAAGCACCGCCATACCGTAGGCTTTTTGCAGCCGGGCAATCAGGTCGAGGATTTCGGCCTGCGTGGTCACATCGAGCGCCGTGGTCGGTTCGTCGGCGATCAGGAGTTGCGGCTTGCAGGCGAGCGCCATGGCGATCATGGCGCGTTGGCGCATGCCGCCCGAATATTGAAATGTGTATCGATCCACCGCTTTGTCCGGCGAGGGGATCTCCACCTGTTTGAGCAGCGATATGGCTTCTGTGCGCGCCTCCGCCTTGCTCATCCTGGTGTGAAGGCGCAGCGCCTCGATGATCTGGTCGCCGACCGTATGCACCGGCGAGAGCGAGGCCATTGGCTCCTGGAAGATCATCGCGATGTCGCGCCCGCGGATGGCGCGGATCTGACGGCCGCGCGGATTGAGGCCGACGATGTCGATGGAGCTTCCGTTGGACCCGTTCAGAATGATGGAGCCGCTGGCGATACAGCCGGGTGCATCAACGATCTGGAGGATCGAGCGCGCCGTCACAGATTTGCCCGATCCGCTCTCGCCGACGACGCAGAGCGTCTTTCCCGGTTCGATCGAAAAGGAGAGGTTGTCGACCGCGCGGAAATTGCCGGTACGCAAGGGGAAGTCGACGCTCAGGTTCTTCACCTGCAGAAGCGGCCTGACGCCCGTCATGGAAACGATATCGGTCATGCCGGCCTCATTTGTTATAGGGATCGGCCGCATCGCGCAGGCCATCGCCGAGAAGGTTGAGCGCCATGACGGCGATAACGACGGCAAGGCCCGGCATGAAGAGCCATGGCGCCGTGGCGATCGAGCGGATGTTCTGGGCCTCGCGCAATAATACCCCCCACGAGATGGTCGGTGGTTGCAGGCCGAGCCCCAGGAAGGACAGCGACGTCTCCGCAAGGATCATCGCCGGCACGGCGAGCGTGATCGAGGCGATGATATGGCTGGCAAAACTCGGCAGCATGTGGCGAAAGATGATCCGGCTCTCGCGGGCGCCGTCGAGCCTAGCTGCTGCCACGAATTCCTCCGTGCGCAGGGACAGGAAACGGCCCCGGACGACGCGGGCGAGCTGCGCCCAGCCGGTCAGCGACAGGATGATGGTGATCATCATGTATTGAAGTGCTGCGGGCCAGCCCTGCGGAAGAGCAGCAGCCATGGCGAGCCAGATCGGGATCGTCGGCAGCGACAGCACGAAATCGATCAGTCGCTGGATGAAGAAATCGAGCCGGCCGCCGTAATAGCCGGAGACGCCGCCGAGCACGATGCCGAGCAGCAGCGAGAAGAAGACGCCGACAAGACCGATCGACAGCGAGATCTGCGAACCCTGCACCGTCCGGCTGAAGACATCGCGGCCGAGTCGGTCCGCGCCGAACAGGAGCAGCGGCGTCGATTTGTCGGAAGAGGCGAGCAGATGGATGTTGGAGTTGAAAAGGCCCAGCACCGAATATTCGTAGCCGCAGCCGAACAGGCTGACATCGACCCGCTTCGTCCTGTCTTCCTTGAAGATGGCGGCCAGCGTTTCCGGGTCGCGGCTGAGCTTCAGCGGATAATAGTGCAGGCCGAGGGAGAAGCCGTTATCGGTTTCGATGAAATGCACTCTCTGCGGCGGATGAAACGTCGCCCGCGCATTTTGCAGGTAAGGATCGTTTATGGCGAAGAAGCCCGGAACGATGGCGACGAGATACATCGCCACGGTGACGAAGAGGGCCACCATGGCAAGCTTGTGTCGGCGGAAGGCCCACCAGATCAGCTGCCATTGCGAGGCGACGGCGGCGCGGTCCGGCGGAATATTTGTGACGGCGATGTCGGCCATGGGAGGCTCCTATTCCAACCGGATGCGGGGATCGACCAGCGCGAGCAGGATGTCGCTGATCAGCGAGCCGATCAGCGTCAGCGCGCAGATCAAAAGTACGAAGGCGCCGGCGAGATACATGTCCTGCGCCATCAGTGATTGCAGCAGCAGCGGTCCCGCCGTCGGCAGATTGAGGACGATCGCCACCACGACGGAACCGGAAATGAGGTTGGGCAGCAGCCAGGCGATCGTCGAGATGAACGGATTGAGGGCGATCCGCAGAGGATACTTCACCAGCAGTCTGAACTCGGACAGGCCTTTTGCCCGGGCCGTCGTCACATAGGGCTTCGGCAGTTCGTCGAGCATGTTGGCGCGCATGACGCGGATGAGGCTTGCCGTCGAGGAGACAGCAAGGATGATGACCGGAAGCCATATATGCTTGAGAAGGTCGAGCATCTTGGCGATGCTCCAGGACGCTGTCTCGTACTCGGACGAAAACAGGCCGCCGACATCCTGGCCGAACTCCACGGCCGCGACATACATCAGCACCAGCGCCAGCAGGAAGGATGGAATGGCAAGGCCGAGAAAGGTGAAGGCGGTGAAGAGATAGTCGCCGATCGAATATTTCTTGACGGCGGAGTAGACGCCGATCGGCAATGCGATCGCCCAGGTGGCGATCAGCGTCGCCAGCGCAAGAACCAGCGTCAGCGCCATCCGTTCCCAGATGAGGCCGGAGACCGGTTGCTGCCATTCGAAGGAGATACCGAAATCGCCGCGCGACAGGATGCCCCATATCCATTTCAGATATTGCACGATCATCGGCTGATCGAGGCCGAAACGCTCGCGCAGTTGCGCCGCGGTATTCTGATCGACGATCTCGTTCGAGGAGGCGAGCGTGGCGATATAGGTCGTCACGTAGTCGCCCGGCGGTAACTGGATCAACACGAAGGCGAGGAAGCTGATCGCGAAAAGCGACGGGATCATCCACAGAAGTCGTTTGGTGATGAAGGCCAGCATGAAGCGTCCCTGTCCCTGCATTGAACGCCGCTCTTCGAAACTGGCAGGCCCGGAAAGGCCCATCATCGGCGTCGCGCGGCGCGCTTGAAAATAGCGCCGCCCGCCGGGGCGGCGCTCGATCTGCAAAATCAGCTCGTGAAGGTAAATTGCTGCGGCATGGCCGGCCCCGGATTGGGCCAGGACCAACTATCGGGCTGCTTTTCCGGGACATTGCGCAGATTGTTGCGAATGACGCCGAAGCCGCCGACGGCAAGGCAGAGACCGACGGTCTCGAATTCCTCGGCGGCGATCTCGAAGATTTGCTTCATCACCGCGCCGCGCTTGTCGAGGTCGGCGGTCGCCCGTGCCTCATCGAAGAGCTTCATGCGCTTCTTCTGGCTCTCCGGCGGCTCCTCGCCCTGCTTGCCGTTCGAGGTGTACCAGACCGACCACGGAATGGCGTAACGCGAGCCTTGCGGGTGGAAGGCGAAGAAGTCGCGTGGGTCGAGCATGGGATCGAGGCCGCCAGGCCCCGGCCAGACCTGCGCATCATGGGCGTTGTCGTCGCCGCGTGTATAGTAAAGCGCTCGCTCGATCGTATTGACCTTCATGTCGATACCGATCTGCGCCCAGTGCGCCTTGACCAGCTCCAGAGCATCGACGAGATCCGGATAGAGCGTCGGAATGACGTCGACGGCAAAGAAGATCTTCTGGCCGTCCGGCCTCAGACGGAAGCCATTGCCGTCCTTTTTGTCGTAGCCCGCCTTGTCCAGCATCGCACCCGCCTTGTCGGCATCGTATTCGGTAAACTGGCGGGCGAGTTTTTCGTGATACCACGGATGTTCGGGACGAGGCCCGGCCTGATAGCCCTCGCTCTGGCCGAAATAGACGATGTCGATCACCTCCGGCCGATTGATGCCGAGAGACAGCGCCTGCCGGAACGACTTGTCCGCAAACATCTTGCGCATGGCCGGATCTTTGTGGGTGATGTTAAAATAGATCTGGCATTGTTGCGAGGTGGCGGGCACGAGCGTCAGAAGGCGATAATCGCCCTTCTTCATGTTCTGCGAGAGCGTCGGCTTGTTGGCGAGCACGCTGATATGACGCTCCTGGATATCGATTTTTCCGGAGATGACATTCAGCATCAGGGATTCGACGTCCTGCGAAATGCCGAAGTTGATCTCGTCGATATAGGGAAGCTGGTTACCTTCGGTGTCGACCTGCCAGAAATAAGGGTTGCGGGTCATGACGACGCGGGTGGCGCCGCCGGTATAGGGCTCTTTCACCACCCAGGGATCGAGCGTCGGCTTGTCGGGATTGCCCCAGCGCGACGGGATTTCGATATCGCCGCAGCGCGCCCGGAAAAGCTCGGGCCAGCTGCTAGCACCCGCCTTCTTAGCGTCCTCGGCGACGTTCGGATTGTATTTCGGCAGGAACTGGCTGCAGTAATGTTTCGGAAACAGCGTCGGATGCTGGCCGAGCGGCGTTGCGAGATTTTCCAAATAGAGCGCATTGGGTGCCGCGAAGGTGAATTTCACCGTGAAGTCGTCGATCTTCTCGACATTGACTACCTTGCCCGCCACCGACAACTGCGCAGGTGCCGCGCTATAAAGGTCGGTGTTCTTCACGCAGTCTTCGATCGCGAAAACGACGTCGTCGGCGGTAAAGGGATGGCCGTCCGACCAGCGCGCGCCCTCGATCAGATGGAAGGTGAATTGCGAGGCATCGTCGTTGACGTCCCAACGCTCGGCAAGATTGGGCAGAACCTTGGTGAATTCCATGTTCCAGCGCACGAGACTCTGATTGCCCACCATGCGCAGGATACCGTTATGGTCCGACGAGCCTCTCAGACCGCGACGAAGGGTTCCGCCATAGGTGCCAACCTTTTCGAAAGGTGTCACGATCATCGGCTTTTTCGGCAGTCGTGCGGCCAGAGGCGGCAACTTTCCGCCCTTGACGAGCTCGGCCAATGCGGGGGCTTCGCCGCCTGCGGCAGCGGCTCGGCCGGCAAGGGACAAGGCCGCAACACCCGCCATGCCCCCGAGAACGGCGCGACGTGTCACGCCGCGAGACAGTATTTTATCGCGCATCCATATCCCTCCCGTTTGATGCCGGCATGACTTTGTCTGAACCGGCGCGACAGGCTCCCGACCCACCGCAAGGCGTCCTTTTGGCGCCGCGAGCAGACCATAGATACGTTCTCAGATAATTACAAGAGTTGACAGATATTGACAGATTTAGTAGCCCTGCCGCCTAGAAAATGGGTTGAACCTTGTCGCTGCGCGGCAAAACAAAGGATAATGATGACATTGTCGGCCGTCACTGAACCGGACGGGGGCGCAACGCGCTTCGGCGACATCATCTACGAGAAGATCGTGGGCATGATCGCGGACGGAAACTTCCCGGTGAACGAAAGATTGCCGTCGGAGGAAAAGCTTGCCGTCATGTTCGGGGCATCGAGGCCCGTCATTCGCGAGGCGCTGGAGCGTCTGAGGGGCGACGGCCTGATCGTCTCGCGCAAGGGGTCGGGCTCCTATGTGCGACAACGACCAGATTCGTCCGTGCTGAAGATGGTGCCGGTCGGCTCCCTTGCCGATGTGCAGCGGTTTTTCGAATTTCGCGCCGGTCTCGAGGCGGAAGCGGCTGAACTTGCCGCGCGCAACTGGCAGCCGGCGGACAAGGAGCGAATTTCAGCCGCTCTTCTCAACATCGAGCAGTGTTTGAGTGATGGCAAGCTCGGAGCGGAAGAGGACCAAGCGCTGCACGACGCGATCGCCATGGCGACCGGAAACCAGTTTCACATCACGCTCCGCGAATGGTTCAAGCCGCATTTCGCCATCGGGCATTCCGTCACGCGAAGCCTGAGCCTCAAGCGCACCGCCGAGCAGATACGCACCGTCCAGGACGAGCATGCGGTGATCGTCAAGGCGATCTTCGAGCGGCTGGAGACCGAGGCGCATGACGCGATGAAGCGGCACATATTGAACGCTCGCGCCCGCATGTTCCAGGGGGTCTGAGCAGCAGTGGGAGGAAGGGATGATGTGGCGACCGGCTGTGACCGATGCCCCCGCCCTTCCAATTCGATCATCGGTGGAGAGCTAACAAGGGGAAGAAGATGAGCATCGCAACCATACGTCAGGCGCTGAAAGGTGTGTCGGGCGTCCCCGTGACGGCTTATGACGATAGGGGCCAGGTCGAACCCCGGATTACGGCACAGGTCTATCATCGGGTCGCCGCTGCCGGCATCCACAATATCGTCGCTGCGGGCAATACGGGTGAGTTCTATGCCCTGACGCTCGAGGAAATCCGCCATGTCCACGAGGCAGCGGTTGCGGGCGTCGACGGCAAGGCGCCGGTGACGGCGGCAATTGGCAGATCTCTGCGCGAGGCGATTGCAATGGCAAAGAATGCGGCTGTGATCGGTGCATCCGCGGTCATGTCGCATCAGCCCGTCGATCCCTTCGCCGCACCGGCAGCGCAGATCGACTATTTCTGTGACCTCGCGGAAGCGTCTCCCTTGCCGTTGGTGGCCTATGTTCGCGCCGACGGTTTCAGCGTCGACGACATGGTGCGCCTTGCCGGGCATGCCAACATTGCCGGCATCAAGTTTGCGACGACGGATCTTATGCTTCTCTCCAGGGCGATCGCGGCGTCGGACCCGGCCGGTGCGCTCTTCGTCTGCGGTCTCGCTGAGAGTTGGGCGCCGACCTTCACCGCCGCCGGTGCACGCGGCTTCACCTCCGGCCTGGTCAATGTCGCGCCGCAATTGTCGCTTGCCGTCCTCGATGCGCTGGATAGGGGCGATTTCGCCGCCGCGCGCGCGATCGTCAATAAGCTCGAGCCGTTCGAACGCATGCGTACGAAATTCCGCAACGGCGCCAATGTCACGGTGGTGAAGGAGGCGGTGACCTATTCGGGTCTCAATGTCGGCCCCGTGCGTGTGCCGGGCCTGCCGCAGCTCGATCAGAAGGATCGGGAGGAGTTGCATCGTCTGCTGAGGGACTGGGAGGGGTAAGCGCACCGAGCCTGCCCGCTGCTACAGACTGCAAAAGGCGTGGGCGCTGCCCGCGCAAAAAAGATTGGGAGGTCTTGAAATGTTGAAGAGCTTGCTGACAACAGTCGCAATCGCCGCTGCCTTGGCTGCCGCGCAACCGTCCCTGGCGGCATCGCCGCCGAACATGTTGGTGATCGGCACCAATCTCACCGGCATTCGGACGCTCGACCCGGCGCAGAACAATGCACGCACGGTGTCCGAGCTGATTTCCAATCTTTACGACAATCTGTTGCAGCTCTCTCCGGACGATCTCCAGACGCTGAAGCCGATGCTTGCCACGAAATGGAGCGTTTCGCCCGATGGCAAGATCATCAGCCTGACTTTGCGTGACGATGCGACCTTCCAGAGCGGCAATCCGGTGACGGCGGAAGACGCCGCATGGTCGATCCAGCGTGTTATCAAGATGGGGCAGGTCGGCTCGACCGATATCGCGCCCTGGGGCTTCACGGCCGAGAACGTCGACAAGCTGATCCGGGCCAAGGATGCCCACACGCTGGAGATAGAGCTGCCGCAGGTCGTCAATACCGATCTGGTGCTCTATTCGCTCGCCGGCTCGTCGATCGGCATCATCGACAAGAAGACGGCCCTGTCGCACGAGGCCAATGGCGATTTCGGCGGCACATGGCTCTCTGCCAATTCGGCCGGCAGCGGGCCGTTCACGCTGGCGCAGTGGCGGCCGAACGATGTCGCGATCTTCAATGCGCGCAAGAATTATTGGGGCGGCACGCCGGCCATGACGCGCGTCGTTGCCCGCCACATACCAGAATCGGGCAATCTGCGGCTGCAGCTGGAGGCCGGTGACGTCGATATCGGCCAATATGTTTCAAGCGGCGATCTGGATGCGCTCGCCACCAACAAGGCCATGGTGATCGACAATGTTCCAGGCCTCGGTTTCTATTATATCGCGCTCAACCAAAAGGATCCGGATCTCCAAAAACCCAAGGTCCGCGAGGCGTTTCAGCATGCCTTCGACTGGAAGGCTATTTCCGGCAACATCATGCGCTACACCGGCTTTCCATGGCAGTCGATGATCCCGCGCGGGATGATCGGGGCGCCGGAGAACCCGACATCGCGCTATGATTATGATCCGGCCAAGGCCAAGCAATTGCTGGCCGAGGCAGGCTATCCGAATGGTCTGAAGAAGGTGCTCAATCCCTCGGGTGCGGCGGCCTTGCCCTTCACTGAGGCACTGCAGGCGAGCGCCCGTGTCGCCGGTATCGATCTCGATCTGGTGCCGGGCGAGTTCATTCCCGCGTTTCGCGAGCGCAAATACCAGGTCTTGTTCGGCAATTCCGGTGCCCGGCTTCCGGATCCTTTCGCCGTTGCCACGCAATACGCCTACAATCCTGACAACAGCGATGAGGCGCGTCTCGGCAGCTATTATCTCTGGCGGGCCGGCATGAAGGTGGATGATCTCAACACGCTCGTCGATCAGTCGATGAAAGAACGCGACACGGCCAAGCGCACCGACATCTTCAAGAAGATGGACGGCATCTATAGCGGCATGGATTCCCCATTGATCATCTTTTTCCAGCGCACCGATCCCTATGTCATGCGCGCCAATGTCAAGGGCTACCATGGGCATACGACCTGGTCGACGCGCTGGCATGACGTGACGAAGGAGTAATCGCCCGTGACGAGTGCCGAGCTGACATCGAAACGCGATTCCCGAGTGGATCAGGATGCGTTCGCGGATACGCTGCCGCATCCGCTGATCGCCGTCCTTCGGCGATTGGCGGGCCGCATCGTGGCGATCGTCACCACGCTGTTCGGCCTGCTGTTCCTCACCTTTTCGATGGGGCGCCTGCTTCCCGCCGATCCGGTGCTTGCCATCACTGGGTCGGAGGTCAGCAAGGCGGTCTATGATCGCGTCTATAACGAGCTTGGGCTGGGACAACCGATCTGGATGCAGTTCCTCACCTATGTGCGCAAGGTCGCGACCGGCGATCTCGGCACGTCTGCCACGACCGGCCAGCCGATCCTGACCGATCTCCTGAGCATTTTTCCAGCGACCATCGAGCTTGCCATCATCGCCATGATCATCGGCATCGTCGTCGGGGTTCCGCTCGGGATCACCGCAGCCGTCAGGCGCGGCACGATCATCGACCACATCGCGCGCATCGTCGCCCTTGCCGGCCATTCCATCCCGATCTTCTGGATGGGGCTGATGGCGCTTTTCATCTTCTACGCCAAGCTCCAGCTCGTCGGTGCGTCGGGGCGCGTGGACGTTCTCTACGAGGGGCTTGTCACGCCGGTCACCGGCTTCCTGCTGATCGATTCGGCCATGGACGGCCAGTGGGACGTGTTTCAAAGCGCGCTCAACCATATCATCCTGCCGGGGGCGATCCTCGGTTATTATTCCGTGGCCTCTATCTGCCGCATGTCACGCAGCTTCATGCTGGAGCAGCTCGGCCAGGAATATATCGTGACGGCGAGAGCAAAGGGGCTTGGACGGCGCAAGGTCGTTTGGCGCCATGCCTTCCGGAATATCCGCGTCCAATTGCTGACGATCATGGCGCTGACCTTCGGCGGCCTGCTGGAAGGCGCGGTGCTGATCGAGACGGTTTTCGGCTGGCCTGGGCTCGGCCAGTACCTGACGCGCGGCCTGCAGATGAACGACATGAACGTCGTCATGGGCGCCGTGCTGACGATCGGCGCCGTCTTCCTGACCATCAACATCATTTCGGATGTGCTTTATCGCATTCTTGATCCAAGGACACGGTGACGCCGATGACGATCTCCGCCGAACACACCGATCGCGCCAGCGCCAGCAGCTTTCGCAAATGGCTGCTCGCGCCCGAGCCTCAGGGCTGGTTCCAGTCGTCCGCGCAGCAATTCCATCAGGGCTGGCTGAAGTTCCGCCTGCATCCGCTCGGTCTTGTCGGGCTTGCTATCATCGTCCTGCTGATCCTCGTTGCTATCGGCGCGCCCTTGCTGACGCGGTACGATCCGATCGTGCAGGACATGGCGGGACGGCTCGCGCCGCCATCGGCGGAGCACTGGCTCGGCACCGATAATTTCGGCCGCGATGTCTTTGCCCGCATCGTCTATGGCGGGCGCACGACGCTCTATATCATCATGCTCGTCTCGGTCATCGTCGCGCCCTTAGGCCTGCTGATCGGCACCTGCTCCGGCTATTTCGGCGGGATTGTCGATGAAATCCTGATGCGGATCACCGATATCTTCCTGTCTTTTCCCGGGCTGGTGCTGGCGCTGGGGTTTGCGGCGGCGCTCGGCCCCGGCATCACCAATGCGATCATCGCGATTTCGCTGACGGCCTGGCCGCCGATCGCCCGGCTTGCGCGCGCCGAAACGCTCAGCCTGCGCAAGGCAGATTTCATTGCCGCCGTGCGTCTGCAGGGCGCGTCGTCGCTTGCGATCATCACCCGCCACATCCTGCCGATGTGCATCCCCTCGGTTATCGTGCGCGTGACCCTCAACATGGCCGGCATCATCATCACCGCCGCCGGTCTCGGCTTTCTCGGTCTCGGCGCACAGCCGCCCTGGCCGGAATGGGGGTCGATGGCAGCCACCGGTCGCGAATTCATGCTCGATAGCCCCTGGGTCATTGCCGCACCCGGCATCGCCATCGCGATGGTGAGCCTTGCTTTCAACCTCGTCGGCGATGCGCTGCGCGATGTCCTTGATCCAAGAGGTGCGGAATGACTTCTAACCTCATTGACGTCAGTAATCTCGAGATCGCCTTCGGCGGCGGCTCCGTGCGGGCCGTGCGCGGCGTCAGCTTTTCGCTCGGCCAGGAAAAGCTCGGGATTGTCGGCGAATCCGGCTCGGGCAAGTCGACGGTCGGTCGTGCCATCATGCGGCTGCTGCCGCCGACGGCAATGGTCAGTGCCGAGCGGATGAGCTTTCGGGACGTGGATCTGCTGAAAGTGGACGAGCGCAAGATGATGACGATCCGCGGGCGACGGATCGGGCTCATCCTGCAGGACCCGAAATATTCGCTCAATCCGGTCATGCGCATCGGAGAGCAGATCGCCGAGACCTATCGCCTGCACTATCCCAAGGCGAGCGCGAAGCAGGCCTATCGGCAAACGCTTGAGATGCTCGACGCGGTCAAGATCCGTGAGGTTGAACGGGTGGCCCGGCTCTATCCGCATGAGATCTCCGGCGGCATGGGCCAGCGCGTGATGATCGCCATGATGCTGATTGCCGAGCCCGAGGTGCTGATCGCCGACGAACCGACCTCCGCGCTTGATGTCACGGTGCGGCTTGAAATCCTCGCCTTGCTGGACGAGTTGGTCGCGCGGCGCAATCTCGGCCTGATCTTCATCAGCCACGACCTGAATCTCGTGCGGAACTTCTGCGATCGCGTACTGATCATGTATGCCGGACGGGTGGTCGAGGTTCTTGAAGCGCGAGACCTCGACAAGGCCAGGCACCCCTATACGCAGGGTCTGCTCGCGTCGCTGCCGTCGATTGATGATCCACCGGCCCGGTTGCCGATCTTGAAACGCGATCCATCCTGGCTCGACAGTAAGATCTTGGAGAGAACGCGATGATCGAAATCGACAATCTCACCATCCGTTTCGCGGCCGGTCAGAGGCCGGTCGTGAGGAATGTCAGCTTCGGCGTCGAGAAAGGCGCGGCTTTCGGTTTGGTCGGTGAATCCGGCTGCGGAAAATCCACGGTGCTGCGCGCCATCTCCGGTCTCAATCCGAATTACCAAGGCAGTATCGAGCTGGACGGCGACATTCTGGACCGGCGGCGTGACCGGCCATTCTTCCGACGGGTGCAGATGGTGTTTCAGGACCCTTACGGATCGCTGCATCCCCGTAAGACCATCCGTTCGCAGCTCAAGGAGCCGCTCCGCAACCAGGGGATCGCGACCGGTTCGTTGGACGTCGATGCCCTGCTGCGTTCCGTCGGGCTCGATCCCGCGCTCAGTTTCCGGTTCCCACATCAGCTTTCCGGCGGACAACGCCAGCGCGTCGCCATCGCCCGCGCCCTGGTTCTGAACCCGGCCGTCCTGCTGCTCGACGAACCGACCTCCGCGCTCGACGTCTCGGTCCAGGCCGAAATCCTCAATCTGTTGGACGACCTGCGCCGCGAGCGCGGTCTGACCTATCTGCTCGTCAGCCACGATCTTGCCGTCGTCTCCCACATGTGCAGCCGCGTCGCCATCATGGAGGCGGGGGAGATCGTCGAAGAGGTCGATATCGAAAGGCTGCGAAAGGGGAAGGTCGAGCATCCTTATTCGCAGCGCCTGCTGCGAGCGAGCCGGATGTATGGTAGGCAGCGGGAAGTCCTTGCGTAATTAATGGCGATATCAACTTCGGCCAAAGGTGCGGCAGGGATCCTTGCCGTTTCCTGCCGATGCTCGTATCGTTTCGCCATGAGCGCTATGAGTATCTATCTGCCGGACGCTTTGAGGAGCTTTGTCGACGAGCAGGCTTCAGCGTGTGGCTGCGCGACGAGCGGCGAATATATCCGCGAATTGATCCGTCAGGATCAGGACCGATCCAATCTGCGTAAATTGCTGTTTGACGGATCGTCGTCGCCGGTGACTAAACCGGTCGATGCGGCTTATTTCGCCAGCTTGCGTGAGCGTGTGCATCGGCAGCAGGGCGTTTAGGCATATTGACGTTTGGCGCGTGCTTCACGCCAAACATGACATTCCACAATGGATGCAGGAACCGCACCATTCCTAGCTGTTCGTATGGCTTGCGCTGATCTCCGGCCAGAGCGGTTCCGTCGCCGCCAACAAGGCCGGTGTTCCGGCTGCTATCCACGGTACATGGTTCTCGCGGTCTTCACCGAAGCGCACCTCGAGCCCGGCCTCGCGGGCAAGCACGGCACCGCCGGCGATGTCCCACATCGTCGTCACCTTTTGCAGGTGCCCATCGAAAATGCCGCGTGCGGCAAAGACGAGGGAGACGGATGTCGAATGGAAGGCTTCGACGACCCAGCCGGCGCGTCTTAATCCGGTTTGAAACCTGGCAGCATCGTCGAAATCCTCTGCGGGGTTGTCGCCGAGCGACATGACGCGGACATCCTCCAAGGGGGTGGTCCGGGCAAGCGGCTTGCCGTTCATCAGCAGGCCGCTGCCATCGGCGGCCGCATAGATCTCGCCCATGACCGGCATGGCAACAACGCCGAGTTCGGGACGGCCGTCGCGCACGAAGCCGAGCGAGATTCCCCACAGCGGCGAGCCCCGGAGAAAGTTCGACGTGCCGTCGATCGGGTCGATGATCCAGTACGCGCCTTCGGATTGTCCGCCAAACTCCTCGCCGACGATTGCTTCGCCGGGAAAGGCGGTGGCAAGCCGATCTCGGATGAAGTTTTCGACAGTCGTATCCGCTTCGGAGACGAAGTCCTGTACGCCCTTGGCATGGGTGACAACGGTCTGGTGCGCTGCAAAGAAATGCAGCGCCCTATCGGCAGCCTCCTCGATGATGGCGCTGGCCTGCGAAAGACGCTGGTTGGCGACGGCCATCACGCGTTCCTCTTGGTCCCATGGCCGGCGAGCCATTGCTTGAATGGCGCAATCGTATCTGTCTGGACGGCGCCGACACCTGCGTCAGCCAGTGCGCCCCAGACGCCTTGAGGATCACCAAGCGCGCGGCTGTCGTTGAAATCGAGGTTGTGGGAGACGTCGAGTGTATTGATCCAGAGACGGATGTTCTGGCGTTCAAGCTCCGCGCGCCCGGCGGCGAGATCGGTAATGTCAGAAAACTTGACTTCCACCATCGGCGCCCGCAGCGGCACAATCAGCTTCAGGTCTTCGGCGAACTGTCCGGGCCTGACGCGGAACATCGGCATATGCGGGATGGAGCCGAACCAGTCGGCGTCGATCACCGGGAAATGGCCGGACGCCGGCTCGATATCGGTCTTGATGATGATTTGGTCCTGCATGGCGAGGCGCTTGATCGTGGCGATCACCAGCGGCAAGTCACGCGGATATTTCGTGTCGATATTCACGAAGATGCGGCCGCGGGCCTCTTCCAGCGCTTCTTCCAGCGTCGGAATGCGCTCGTCGGTCACAATCGCCGTCTCTCCACCGCCACCGGTGCGAAGACGGGCATTGCGGATTGTCGCGAGATCGCAGGCGCTGACAACGCCGGCGCCGGTTGATGTCCGATCAAGTGTTGCGTCGTGGATGACAACAAGCTTTCCATCGGACGTCGCCTGCGTGTCGATTTCGACGATTTCGACACCGAGCGCAGCGGCGTCGCGGATCGACGTCAGCGAGTTTTCCGGCGCGGCCGTCCACAGGCCGCGATGCGCGATGGTGAGAATATCCGGGTTGCTGCGCGAAACGAGCGTGAAAATGTCTGAAAAACGGGCGGAGCTGGTGACAGCTATCTGGCTGGGCATGGGGAGAACTTTCGGGTCTTGGTGGGGTTTGGGAGGAGGATCAGATCTTGCCCATTCCGGTGGACTGTTGCTCTCGCCGCAATTACTACACTTTTGGTGTAATATTTATGACAAGTCCAGCAAAAAAGCCTCTCTGGGCATTACAGGATGGATTGCGAGCCCTCGTCCGAGCGGCTAAGCCAGACGCATGACACTCAGGACTGCTTCCGCGACCAGGTTCGACATGTCGCCGCTGGCCAGCGACAACGAACGGATGATCCTTGATATCGTGCGCCGTCACGAGCCGATCGCGCGCTCCACGATCACGGCCCATACCAATCTGACCCAGCAGTCCGTTCACCGCCTTGTGGAAACGCTCATAGAGCGCGGCCTTCTTCGCGCTGGCGCGCCGCTCAGGGGCGGGCGCGGTCAGCCGAGCCCGACGATCGAACTGGTGAAAGAGGCAGTTTATTCTGTCGGCATCTCGATCAACACCGATTCCGCAACCCTGTATCTGGCCGATTTCGGCTGCAATGTGGTTGCGGAAGAGACCTTGGGGATGATGCCGAGCGATCGACAAACGACGCTTCGCGCTCTTTCGGAAACGCTGCACGCAATCCTGAGAAGACATGGCATAGCGCGTGACTGTCTACTGGGACTTGGTTTTTCGATGTCCGGCTTTTTCGTCCTGGACAATCGCAAATTTAATGCACCGGAGCCGCTGCGGGACTGGTCGCTCATCGATCTGCGTCCGGATCTCGAGGCCGCCTTTGAGCTTCCCGTTTGGCTGGAAAATAATGGCACGACGGGCGCCATCGGCGAGAGCTTGCGCGGCGCCGGCCTTTGGTGCTCCACCTTCGCCTATCTTTCCTTCAACTACGGTTTTGGCGGTGGCCTCATCCTCGACGGCAAGCCCTTTTACGGCTTTCACGGCAATGCCGGGGAAGTGAGCGGTATCTACAATCCGGATGAATCGCCGAAGCGGCCTGCCTTGCAGTATCTGATCCGGACACTGCAGGAGAACGGCATCGATATCGATTCGGTTCATGAATTGCACAAGCGCTTCGATCCGTCCTGGCCCGGCGTGGAGGCGTGGCTAGAGCAGACAATGCCCATGCTGGACCGGCTGATTGCAAGTTTGATTGCCATACTCGATCCGCAGGCGATCGTGTTCGGAGGGCAATTGCCGCGAGAGCTCGGGCGGATGATGATCAAGCGGGTGCATATGCCCTCCTCGCGCGCCCATCGCTATGACGTCGGGCCGCGGGAGGCGAAGCTGGTGCTGGGTGAAGCGCGAGGGGACGCCGCTGCGATCGGCGCCGCCCTGTTACCGTTGAAGCTGCGGTATTTCCTCTAACGGCTCGCTCCCACGCGGCATTGGCCTTGTTTCAAGCGATCGAGCGACGTCTAATCCGGACAGGCGGGATGCGGCCGGAAAACGATGCCGGAAATTCGGCATCGATGGTTTCCTCAGGCAAAAATATCTGCCCGACCGGCTTTGGCCGCCCGAGGAAAAAGCCCTGGGCTTCGTCGCAGCCTTCGACCTTCAGGATTTCGAGCTGGTGGTTTGTCTCGACGCCTTCGGCAAGAACTGGGATTTCAAGGCTTCGGCCAAGCGTCAGCACGGCCCGCACGATGGCTTTCGCCTGGATGCTGCCCTCCACCTCGCTCATGAAGGAGCGATCGAGCTTGATCTTGTCGAAAGGGAACGAACGCAACGTATCCAGCGACGAATAGCCCGTTCCGAAATCGTCGATCGCGATGGTCACCCCCAGCGCCTTGATCTGACGCAGCACATGCAGCGTGCGGGTCTTGTCGGCGATGATGGTGGACTCGGTGATTTCGAGCTCCAGCCGACTTGGCGAGAGCCCTGTTTCGAGCAGGATTTCGTGCACAAGCCGGGCAAGATCGGCATGGGCAAACTGGACAGGCGAGAGGTTGACGGCGATCTTGTAGCGCTTGTCCCAGGACGCAGCCTGCTTGCAAGCCGTGCGTAGCACCCATTCGCCGATCGCGAGGATAGTGCCGCTCTCCTCGGCAATTGGGATAAACTCCGCCGGCGGCACCTTGCCGCGTTCCGGATGGTTCCAGCGCGCCAGAACCTCATATCCGCAGACCTCGCCCGTGCGAACCGAGGTTTGCACCTGATAATGCAGCTCGAGCTGATCCAGTTCGACCGCGCGGCGCAGATCCTGGGCGAGGGTGTGACGTGCCCTGGCGGCTTCATCCATTGTTGATTCGTAAAAGCAGACGACGCGCCCGACATCGGCCTTGGCGCGGTACATCGCCAGATCGGCATTGCTGACGAGGCGTTCTTGATCCCGTCCGTCATCCGGATAGACGGCAACGCCGATGCTGGCGCCCGTCACCGTCTCGAAATCGTCGATCCGGATCGGTTCGAACATGGTCTTTTCCAGCCGCGCGACGAAGTCCAGCAGCTCGTTTTGCCCGTTGAACCGCTTGACGGCCGCAAATTCGTCGCCACCGACGCGGGCGACGAATTCGCCGTCCTTCACCAGCCGGGCGAGCCTGCGTCCGATCGCCTTCAGGGCCTGGTCGCCGGCCTTGTGTCCACGAAGATCGTTGATTTCCTTGAAGCGGTCGAGGTCGATGCCGATGACGGCAAGCTTCGCATTCTCGCGCTCCACTTGCTCCATCTCCTGGTTGAGATGGTCGGCAAAGCTGCCCCGGTTGGGCAAGCCGGTCAGCAGGTCATTGAGCGCCATGTGCTGGAGCTTCTGGATGGATTCCTGCGCGGCGCGTTCGTCGATCATGTAGCTGGCGACACCGGTGCCGACGATGAGCAGGCCAACGCCAGCGACGGCAATCGCCATGGCCTGCAATACATGCGGATCGGTGCCCGTGGCACCCGTCGCCAATGGGGTGAGCGATACGGCGGCCATTGCGGTAAAATGGAGCGTCACGACGGCCAGGACGAAGAGAGCGAGCGCGAGGAGTGGCGAATGGCGCCAGGGCCGACGGATGGCCTGGCTGAAGGCGAAGGCCGCGATAACCATGGACAGCACGATCGAGCCGACCACGTAGTCCAGATTCCACTCGACGATGCCATCGACATGATAGGCCATCATACCGGTGTAATGCATGGCTGAGATCGACAAGCCGATCACTATGCCACCTGCTTCCGGTGCGATTTTGAAACGGCGCAGCGAGGCGGTCGTGAAGCCAAAGGCGCAGCCCGCCACCGCCACCAGCAGCGACACCATGGTCAGGATCGGATCGAAAGTGATTGCCGCTTCGGCCTTATAGGCGAGCATGGCGATGAAATGGGTGCACCACACCGAGGATCCGGCAGCAACGGACGTCAGGAAAAGCCATCCGCCGCGCTGAAGCCCTCGAGTCGTCTCGACGCGACGCAGCAGGTTGAGGGCTATCCAGCCGCCACTGATACAGATAAACGCCGCAAGTAGAACGAGCCACAGATTATGCTCCGTGGCGATGCATGAAATGACCCGCACTCGAAAATCCCAAGCCTATGGATGGCAACGAACGCCCCCAGATGGTCGCTCGCCACGCCGACAATCGGCGGACCAATTCTTTCGAGGACAACAATAAAGATCGGGTAAAGACGGAATGCCCAGCCTGGGGAAAAGGGCATGTTTGCGCGTAAATTCATCGTTCCGTCACAGAGAGGGTCTTCCATGAAGCACAACAAGAGTACTGGGAAATCAAGAGACCTGGTTGTCGATCTCTATTGGTTCAAGGCCGGGCCATAGAGGTGATCCAGAGGGAAGGCACAACCTGGAAGCCGGACACTCCCCGTGTTAAATTAATCTATGGCTAGCGCTTCAGATTCGCATGATGATGCAGAAATCCACCTCAGCCCTGACGAGGCTCTCGTGCTTTTCGAGCTTCTGTCTCGCTGGCGTGATCCGAAAGCGATGCATACCCCCGGCAGCTTATGTTTTGAAAGCACCGCAGAGTGCGCCGTGCTCAACGGTGTTCTCGGCGATCTTGAGAGACAACTCGTCGCTCTGTTCAAGGAAGACTACCATCAGGTTGTAAACGACGCGCGAGGCCGCTTGGCGGGCCTTTGGGAGTATCCGACCCTTAAAGGCTGATCCTCTGAAGCAGGCCCAGGGCTGCTGGGACGACGCCAGGCCGAACGAAGTCAACTATCCGCAGAGTAGCAATTGAAAATGGACGGCAGGCTTGAGGCAGAGGCCCAACATCTCTTGCCCAAGCCGCCGCCCATTCAGGTCGTCGGAAACGAATGCTTGTCGTCGACCTCCATCAGAGGGCAAGCAATTCGCTTGTCGTATCGACCTGCTCGCTCGAGGCATAGAGGCTGCCAAAGTCTGACGGCTGCGGCGGTTGTTGCGCCTTCATGGCCGTCTCGAACTGGCTTTGCGTCAGCGACCCGGAACTGGACGTGTCGAGGCTTCCGAACAGCGACGTTGCCTGCTCCTCGCTCACGTCAGACGGGCGTGCGGCGACGAATTCCGCCTCGCTGACGCTGCCGTCACCATCCGTATCCATGTCGGAGAACATGCTGGACAGCTGCTCGTCGCTCGGCGGTCCGCCCGCCGGTGGTGGTGGTGGCTGCGGGCCGGACTGCATGGCACTTGCCAGCTGCGATTCCGTGAGCGATCCGGTATTCTCGCTATCGAAGCTTGCAAACAGATTTGTTGCCTGCTCCTCGCTCACGTCGGATGGACGAGCCGCGACGAACTCCGCTTCGCTGATGCTGCCGTCGCCATCCGTATCCATAGCCTTGATCATGTTGGTCTGATCGCTGGTGCTGGAAGCAGCTTGCGTGCTCGATGTACTGCTGCTGGTGGATGCGCTATCCGAGCTTGAGTTTGAATCATCATCGTCGCTGCCGCCGGACTGCAGATTGAGCATCATTGACATCAGCTGCGCGGCCAATTGCTGTGCCGTCGTCGCCAAAGACTGATCGTCGGATGAGGAAGACGAGTTCTTGCTGGACGATCCGCCATTCAGGAGAGAAGAAAGGGCATCGTCCGTTGATGATGATGCCGAGCGGGATCGCAAAGATTGATAATAACTACTTGAACTAATGGACGTAATGCTCGTCATGGGGGCCTCCGGATGCGAGCGTTGAAATGACTCCGGTTTCTTACGCGTACTCGTCGTGAACACATTGCCACCGCGCCAGACCGCATGAGCTGCGGCGGCACGACCTTTGACGTCGATATGGGCGGGTGGATTTGCCGAGTGCTGTAAATCCAGCTTTCCTGGCGTTCTCACTTTAATGCCCACGCGCGCCCCCGCGACGCATGAGTTCAAGATTGACCGCGACAGATAAACGCCATCATGGCGTTATCGGCATCCGCACATTTTCGATCTGGCACTTCCCAACGAGCCAATGCTGCACGAGTAAACTTGCGTGTAGCTTATAGGAGCCGGGCATACGCTCTCGGAGACGATTTCTTCTGTGGATTTTCAGATCGTCTCCAAGCCATTGGGAGGCGAAGACAGGCGGCGCGGAGATCCCTCGGATCTGGCGAGTATCAATATGTCCATCGATAGCAGCTTTGAAGGTGAGCTGACTGTTCTCGGCGCATCACATCAGAATGGCGGGCGACTTGTCGCCCGCCGGTTTGTCGGATCAAAGGCTGGCGTTCAGCGATACGAAGTAACCGGAGCGGTATTCGACCGGCAGGAAGCGCTCGTGCAATTCCTTGAACGTCGCTTCGGGATCGAGTTCCTTGAACAGGTCCGGATGCAGCCACTTGGCGATCTGCTGGATGGCGACGAACTGATAGGGATTGTTGTAGAACTGATGCCAAATGGCGTGGACATTGCCGGTCTTGACTGCCGCAATGTCGGTAAAGGCCGGGCGATGCATCAGCTTTTCCAGCTTCGAGGTGGCCAGGGCCTTGTCCGCGCCGGGACCGACGCCGACCCAGTCGCCGCCGGGAACGTAGAGCTCCCAGTTCGCACCGGTAACGATCACCTGGTCTGGGTTGGACGCAATGATCTGCTCC
This sequence comes from Martinezella rhizogenes, assembly GCF_000799715.1. Classification (GTDB taxonomy): domain Bacteria; phylum Pseudomonadota; class Alphaproteobacteria; order Rhizobiales; family Rhizobiaceae; genus Rhizobium; species Rhizobium rhizogenes_C. Next base: position 591,161 of record NZ_JUHG01000013.1, on the reverse strand, counting down.
GGATTGACCGTGCCGAACGTGCCGGGAATGATGTCCTTGGCGAGATTGATGCCACCGGCGAGTTCGACCATGCGGCCGAAATTCTCATTGCCGAAGGACATGCAGCAATCGTCGCTATAGCCGCCGGCGCGTTCGATGAACACCATCGGCTTCTTGATGTCGCCGGCCTTGGCAAGCACGTCGGTGACGCGCGCTAGCTGATCATCACGGAATTTCACGAATTCCTCGGCGCGCTTTTCCTTGCCGAACAGCTTGCCAATCAGCAGCATGGACGGCGTGGTGTTCTCCATCGCCTTTTCGCGGAAGTCGACATAGACGAGAGGAATGCCGACTTTCGCAAGCTTGTCGATATAGCCGCTTTCTTCCGTCGCCGACTTGGCATCGATGTTCATGATGATGACATCGGGCTTGAGTGTCACCGCCTGCTCGATGTCGAAGGTGCCGTCCTTCATGCCGCCGAAGGTCGGGATCTTCTTCATCTCCGGATATTTTTCCAGATAGGCGTTGTAACCGTCGAGATCCGCCTTCTGGAAGTCGTCCCGCCAGCCGATAATGCGCTTGAACGGCGCTTCCGTGTCGAGGGCCGCGGTAAAATAGATCTGACGGCCTTCGCCGAGAATGACGCGCTCCACCGGAACGCTGACCTGGACGTCGCGGCCGGTAATATCCTTGACCGTGACCTTCTCACCGGCGATAGCCATGCCGGAAAAAAGGGAAAACACGAGCGTGGCGACCGAAGCCACCTTGTTGAGGTTGAACACTTGTCTCTCCTGAGCGATAAATTCGGACGCGATTTATGTTTTTATGACTTTTACAGTCAAGAATTATCTTTTAGAAGCCTTCTATGCTTGGTTGTCCTCTTGGAAAGAAATAGGAAATGCAGACACTTAACCTGCGCTCCAATCACGAATTACGCGACGAGATAAAGGCCTATTGGTCGATTCGGGCCGAGACCTTCGATAGCCAGCCGGGGCATGAGATCTTTTCGGAGGAAGAGCGAGCGGCATGGCACGCGCTGCTTCGGCGCCATCTCGGCGAGTGCGCGGGCCGGGCGGCTCTCGACCTTGCCTGTGGCACGGCCGTTGTCTCGCACCTGCTAGACGATCTCGGCTACAGGGTGACGGGCATGGACTGGGCGGAGCCGATGTTGGAGCGGGCGCGCGCCAAGGCGAAGGCCCGTGGCCGGTCGATCCGTTTCCTGATGGGAGACGCCGAAAACACCATGGAGCCGGATGGTATCTACGACGTGGTCATCAATCGCCATCTGGTCTGGACCCTGGTCGATCCGCTGGCCGCCTTCAAGGAATGGCATCGCGTGCTGAAGCCGGGTGGGAAGCTGCTGGTCATCGACGGCGATTTCGTCAATCCGACCCTCGTTGCGAAGATCGCTGGCAAGCTTTCCGCGCTTCTCGCACGTTTCGGTGGTCGAAATACCCGGTCGCAGAACGGGCCGGGCGCAGCACTTGCCGAAACCCACCGCAGCATTCTTTCCCGCGTCTATTTTTCCGAGGGGGCGCGTGCCGAAGCAGTGGCCGATCTCCTGAAGGCTGCTGGCTTTTCATCCGTGGTCATCGACACCGACATGAGTGCCATCCACCGGACCCAGCGCAGGAATTTCGACTTCCTGAAAGGACTGGAACGCGCCGCGCAGCATCGCTACGCCATTTGTGCGAGCAAATAGCACCGGGTTTGAGCCGAGATAGAGGTTCGGAACTCGGCCGCCCGAATGCTTGGCCTTTTTCATAGCGTCGACCGATATCTCAGTTGGCGGATGGCACCGGGCAGCTCATGTCGCCTTCGGGGCACTTCAGATACCCTTTGAGATCTTCGATGCGGCTTTTCGTCATGCCATCGAGGCAGGTGCTGGAGATGAATGGATAGACCGTACCGCCTGTAACCGTGGAACTTGAGAAGTTGCATTCGGCGTCGCGATAGCCGATCCATGCCTTCTGGGCGGATACCAGCAGCTTCTTGGTATCTGCGTCGTCTTTCAACCGCGCCTCAATCTGTTTGTAGAGGACATTCAATTCGGCGTCCGATTTCGCATAGGCCTTGCCGGCACAGATGTTCATGTCGGTTTGGTTCGTGATGTCGCCGCAATTTTGCTCGGCAAGAACAAAACTGGGGGTTACCAAAATCAGCGCGGCAGCAAAGGTTGTAACTCTCATTCGTACTCTCCCCCAATTAGGCCGATAGCAAACGATATTTTACACGCGCCGAATATATCGCACCATCTTGCGGTAGCAAGGATTGTTGTCTCTTTCGCCTATATGGGTTGAACCCAAGGCAAGCGCATCCGCCGCAGCAGAGGGAATGCCGCGGCGGATCGTGTTCAGCTTTCGCCGTTTGCGGTAGCCGTCATGGCCGTTTCCGCTTCATTGAGCGCCTGGGCGCATTCCTCGCAGCAAACCTCGACGGTCTTGCCGCCGAGCTTGACCTTGATCGCGCTGGCATCGATCTCGCAGTCGCAGGCCGCGCAGGTACGTTGAGACATGTCAGTTCCTCCGTTTGATGTCCCCGGTTTGGGGATGGTGTGAGGAAATCAGTTTGCCGATGTCGTCGCTGTCGGATTCTTTAGCGATCTATCGCGCCCGCAAATGGGCAAGCCGCTGGAACTCGGCGGGGGTACGGTCATAAGCCTGCTTGAAAGCGGCGCTGAAATGGCTGTGGCTGGAAAAGCCGAGGTCCAGGCCAAGGGCGGTCAGATCGTCATACTCGCCGAGCAGGTCGAGCGCCCGCGCCAACCTCAGGCGCAACTGATAGCGATAGAGCGGAATGCCTTCGACCTGCTGGAAGACTTGGGTGAGGTAAACTGGGGACACGCCGACGTCATGGGCAATGTCGGCCAGTGTCCATCGGCGAGCGAGATCGGAAGACAATACGAGTTTTGCCCGATCGACCAGCTTCTGCCGTCCGGTCGTCGCGCCGGCGGCATGTGAGGTGCGCTCGCCGAGCGAGCGCCGCACCAAGGTCAGGGCGAGCGTTTCCGCCTCGAGTGTTTCGGCAGCTCCGCGCTTGAGGCTGTGTCGCAACAGGGCGACAAGTGCCTGCGCGCGCGGATCGATCCGTCGGCGCTGGCGGCGGAAGATCAGCGCCTCCGCGGTTTGTGCCTGATCTTTCGGTGCCAGTTCGTCGAGCAATGCCTCGTCAATGGCGACATCAATACAGGCATCGCCACCCTCGATCGGGTGGCTGATCTTGTATTCCTGCTCCTGGTTGAAAAACAGAACCTGGTTTGCTTCGGCCACGACATCCTTGCGCCCGACATGGCGCATGAAGACGCCTCGATAAGGGTAAACGAGACTGGTCGAGCGCGCGCATTCCTCGGCGCTTTTGTGCCGGCATGCGCCATCGCAGATGACATCCCTTATCGTGACGGTCTTCGTCTGGAGTAGAAGGTCGATTGAAAAACCTGACATGGCATAGTCCGATATCAGCCGCGCGCGAGCCTCTCAGCTCGCCACGTCTTAGCACATTTATCTGTAGCGTGTGTAGATATGCTCATGACTATAGGCCTGGCCTCGTGACAGGCCTATGTCCTTCAACTGGTCGTCGGACAGTTCAAGCAAGGCGTTGCGGTTTCCGCGTGCCTTCAGTTTCGCGGCAATCCACATTGGTATGGCAATCATCCGCCGCAGCGCTGGATAGGCCGTTCGTTCGGCGCGGCGGAAGGATGCTGGAATCGCATTCGTGGTCATTGTCGTCTCCATCGAGGTTGTTTCGATGAGGCAGTGTGACCATTCGCGGCAAAGTGCGCTGTCGGATTATTTAGCGATTATCCGTTTCCAGCCTTCTTGTTGATGAAGCTGAAGGCGAGTACGGCAAAGATCAGCACGCCGGTGCCGACCTGCTGCCAGTAGAAATTCAGCCCCGTCAAAAGCAGCCCGTTGGCGACGATGCTGAGCAGAAGCACGCCGAGCACGGTCCCCGCCACATTCGGCCGGCCAAGCGGCGAAAGCGTCGTGCCGATGAAGGTCGCGCCGATCGCGTTGAGGAGAAAGGCGTTGCCGGAGAAGGGGATATAGACCGTGACCGTTGCGGTCAGGATCAGGCCGGCGATAGCGGCGATCAACCCCACGAGGATGAAGGTCACGGCAACGTGGCTGCGAAGCCTGATGCCGGAATAGCGCACGACGCTTGGCTGGATACCGATCGACAGCACCACGCGGCCGAAGCGGGTACGTGCAAAGAGCGTGGCGGCGGCGGCAATGATGACGATCGCGATGATCAGTGGCACGGGAATACCGACAATCGCGCCATGACCGAGAAACCGGAAGGCTTCCGGCACGCCGGTTGGCGGCAGGTAGACCGGATTGCCGCCATTCGTCAGCAATTGCTGGAGGCTACGGCCGATGAAAAGCGTGCCGAGGGTTGCGAGGAACGGCGACACGCCGATCCCCGAGATCAGGATGGCGTTGAAGGCGCCGACTGCGGCACCGGCTGCAAGGCCCGCCAACACAGCAAGCGCCACCGGCTGGCCGGCAAGAACCAGCGAGACGAAGGCGAAACTTGCGAAATCAACCGCCGTTCCGACGGAAAGGTCGATCCCGCCGGAGGAGACTGCAAAAGTCATGGCGATCGAGACGATGGCAAGCAGCGTGAAATTGTTGACGAGAATGCTTTGCAGATTGCCCGGCGTCAGGAAGGTGGGCGCAGCGGCCGAGAAGATTGCGAAGACGACCAGGAGTGCCAGGATCAGGCCATACCGCGCCAGGACAGCGACCGCGCGACGTGGCCAGGCCTGCGATGGGACGGCGGGGTTCGAAAGCGACATGGTCAGATCTCCCGCTTGCGCAACAAGGTCGTTGCCGAAACGACGATCAGGATGAGAAGGCCCTGAATGCCGTTGACCAGCGTGCTTGGCAGATTGAGCAGCTGGAAGCCATTGACAAGGAAGCCGACGAGCAGGGTGGAGAGCAGCGCGCCGGCAATCGTCGGAACCAGCCGTCGCGAAAAGACCGAGCCGAGCAGGGCGGCGGCAACGACCGGTAGCAGCATTTCGCCGGAACCGGTCGTGCTGCCGCTGAGATAAGAGACCGAGAGGATACCGGCGATACCGCCACACAGGCCGCTGGCGAGGAAGGCGCCGGCAAGCAGGCGCTTGAGCGGCAGGCCGGCGGCGCGCGCCGCATCCGGAAACTCACCCACGGCGTAAAGCCTGAGACCGAGCGGCGTATATTGCACGATCGCTGTCACGATCGCCGTAAAGCCGAGGAGCACATAGGCAAGGACCGGAATACCAAAACTGTCGGAGGCCGACAGTAGCGTCAGCAGATTGGTAGACGCCGGTAGCACCGTGTTCTGCGTCAGCACCAGTTCTAGACCGGCGACGATATTCATCACGGCAAGCGTGGCCAGCAGCGGTACGATGCCGGCGAGCACGACGGCTGCGGCATTGACCGCGCCGATCGCAAGGCCGGTCAGCAATGTGCCGGCAATCGCCACGGCATCGCCATAGCCGAGCTGCGTCAGCGTCGCATAGATGGCGGCGCTGAGGCCCATATTGGCGGCGAGTGACAGATCGATGCCGCCGGTGACAACATTGGCGCCGCCGGCGATCAGCACGATGGTCAGTCCGATCGCCAGCACGCCCGAAATGGCGGACTGGCCAAGCACATTGCCGATATTGCCGATGCTGAGGAAATAGGGCGCCGTCAGCGAGAAGACGATGAGGATCAGGGCAAAGGTGATCAGCGAGCCGAAGCGCAGGGCCGTCGCCGCGATATTGCCACCTGTCCGCCCCGCCGTTTTCTCGGCCTCAAAGCCTGTGACCGGAGCATATTGAATGTCAGCCGACATGGCGCAAGCCTCCCGAGGCGCCGGACGATTCCGCCAATACCTCATCCGTTATGGTTTCCGACGAGACGAATTCGCGGGTCACGCGGCCGCGGAAGAGCACGAGAATGCGATCGGTGATGCCGATCAATTCGGGCAGGTCCGAGGAGAGCACGATGATGCCCGCGCCTCGAGCGGCGAGTTCGCCGATCAGTGTGTAGATTTCCACCTTGGAGCCGATATCGACACCGACTGTCGGCTCGTCAAGCAGATAGATTTCCGAATGTCGGCTCAGCCATTTGGCGATCGCTACCTTCTGCTGGTTGCCGCCGGAGAGCGTACGCACCAGCGCTTCGCGTCCGGCCGCCTTGATCTGAAGGCGCTTGATGAGATCGTCGGTGTCGCGGCGTTCGCGCTTGCGATCGAGGAAGCCGAAGCGCGTGTAGCGGGCAAGGCTTGATAGCGTGATGTTTTCGGCGAGGCTCAGATCGAGCGCGACACCGTGGCCGCGCCGGTCTTCGGGCACCAGGGCGATCTGCCGATCGACCGCCTCCGTCGGGCTGACGCTGCGTGCCGGTTTGCCGGCAACCTCGATCTGGCCGGAGGAGGGTTTCTCCAGGCCGAAAAGCGTGCGGACGAGATCCTTGGCGCCGGAGCCGAGCAAGCCGGTGATGCCGAGTATCTCGCCGCGACGAAGGGTGAAATTGATATCGGAGAAGCGGTTCGTCGCCGTCAGCCCCTCGACCTTGAGGATCTCCTCGCCGAGCTCGATCTGGCGCTTCGGGAACATGTCGGCGATATCGCGCTCGACCATCAATCGCGCGATGGCGCCGGCCGAGGTCTCCGCAATCGGCAGCGAGGCAACATCGAGACCGTTGCGCATGACGGTCACATGGTCGCACAGTTCTTCAATCTCGTTGAGATAATGCGAGATGTAGATGATGGTCACGCCTTCGTCGCGCAGGCGCCGGATCAGCCGGAAGAGGATATCGGCCTCGCGCCGGATCAGCGCCGCTGTCGGCTCGTCGAAGACCAGAACCTTCGGCTGGTTCAGAAGAGCGCGAGTGATCTGCACGATCTGCTTTTCGGCTGTGGAAAGCTCGCTGATCAGGGCCTTGTTCGGCAGGCTGATGCCGAAATAATTGGCGAGCAAGTCGCCCGCACGCCGCTGCATGCGACGGCGGTCGAGAAAGGGCGTGCGGCCGATGCGCGGTTCACGGCCGAGGAAGAGCGCTTCCCCGACGGTGAAGGTCGGCACCAGCAACCGGTCCTGATGGATAAAATGAATGCCGAGTGCTTCGGCGAGGTGTGGGGTCAGGTGATCGAAGGATTGTCCTTCAATCTCTATCCGGCCCTCGTCTGGTTTGTGCAGGCCGGCGAGCAGCTTGATCAGCGTCGATTTTCCGGCGCCGTTCTGGCCGACGAGACCATGGACGGTGCCGCGGCGCACGGCAAGCGAGGCACCGGCAAGCGCCTGGGCGCCGCCGAAATGTTTGACGACCCTGTCGAAGCGAATGACATGATCATCCGACTGTACGAGCGCCGAAGGCGAAGATGCCGTCATTGGGAGGCTCCGATGGAATCATGGTGATACGGCCGCCGGCCGCATCACCAAGGGAAAAGTCAACCGATACCGAGCTTCTTGACGACTTCGCTGACATTGGCCTTGTTGGCCAGAAGTGCTGGCACATAGGTCTCGCGCGGCAAGGTCTGTCCGGCCAGAAGCTTGGCGACATTGCGGATCGCGGTACGGCCGATCTCGGCCGGCTGTTGCGCCGCGTCAGCGCCCGCCGGCGAATTCGCATCGGCGACCAGCTGCAGGACCTCCGGGCTTCCATCGACACCATAGGTGCGGATTTCGGTGCGACCGGCTGCGGCGATCGCCTGCGTTGCGCCAAGCTGCGGGATGTCCCAAGCGGACCAGATCGCCTTGATCGAGCCCTTCTCCGGATATTTGTTCAGGAGTGCCGTGACCTGCGTGAAGGCATCCTGAACTGTGTTCGGGATCACGTCGCGCAGTTCCGGCTGGATGATCTTCACCTTCGGGAAATACTTGATGACGTTGACGAGCTGGTCATAGCGGATGGCGCAAGGCGTGACGCCGTAAAAGCCGTTGAAGACGAGGATATTGCCTTCGCCGCCGATATCGGACACGAGCTGCAGGGCCAGATCCTTGCCGATGCCCCAGTTATCGGAAGTCGTGTTGTTGATCGAGTTGGTCGAGCCGACATCCACGGTCAGCACCGGAATGCCGGCATCGCGGGCCTTCTTCAGCCAGGGGTCGATAACGCTGAGCGTGCCGAGAATCTGCACGATGGCATCGGGTTTCTGGGCGATGAGCGTCTGCAATTGCGAGACCAGTTTGCCGTCGTTACGACCGGCGTCAACAGCGATCGGTTCGCCGCCGAGACGTTTGACCTCGGCGATCTGGGCATTATAGGCCTGTAGGTCGAAATAGTGATCAGTGCCGGTCGCGCTGATGGCGATACGCTTGCCCTTCAGCGACAGGCCTTCGTCGGCTGCGGCCGTCTGGCTGGCAAAAAGACCCGCGCCGGCAAATGTCGCGCCCGTGACGGCTGCGAGCTTCAGGATCTCGCGGCGGCCAAGGCCGGACCTGTCTTGTTCTGTCATGGAATATCCTCTCCGTGTTTATACCCCACAAAATATATGGATTTATGGGGTTTGAGAGGAACAGCATTCCAAAAGAGTGCGATCGAAAGAAAAGTTCTCTGATCAAAGGCAATATGGCTGCAATGACAAAATTCCACGCCACCAATTTTCGAGAGAAGCGGAATGACCGGGAACTATTCCGGATAAGCCGACGCAACAACCGAAATATACGAGATCCTCTCCTCGTTTGCGGCACGGATAAGGGCTTCCCTGACCGCTTCCGGGGGGACGACGTTGTGCAAGGCGTCCAGACAGGTTCTGACTGCCACGACGTATTCTTCGCCGTCATCGCTCGGCCAATCCGAAATCAGCGTTACTGCCGCATCTCGGACCGATTTGATGACCCTGTATTTTTCTCTGCCACGCACGATGAGCCTCAGCGCGGGAAACTGATGCGAAGTGTGCCATTTCATAACGCATGGTCTCCGAATCGTTAGAACATTGGTAACTAAGCAAGAACCGTTCCAGGCGGGTCGCTGCGCAAGAGCTGTTTGGCAGCCGACGTCTACTGGTGAAAGACGGCTAAGCGTATTGCTGAAGATCGGCAGAGAATGAGGCCACGCGTATGAACACGGAGGCCGAGGTCCGACATCTTTGCCGAAGTGCAGACGCCGATCTGCATCTTATGATAAAATTCTACGATCTAAATACTACACTTCTGGATGCATTTGAAGCTCTATTCGACAGCTTACTCTTAGCGCTCGTCCAGCCGCCCTAAAATGAGAGTTTACAATACGAACTAGTTCGTACATTATTATTGCGGGAGCTTGGGAGGAGTTGACGTCTGGCCGGTCGTGCGTTGGAGGGCCGGCGCCATAATCATTCCTTCCATTCGCCGTCGGCTGGCTGGGCACGACGGTTTATCCAATAGTCCATTGGGAGGAGACGTCATGCAGATATCAACGGGAATAAGGACACCGAAGCGCGCAGCGCTTGCAAGCTGGCTGGGCAGCGCGGTGGAGTATTACGACTTTTTTGTTTATGGCACCGCGGCTGCCCTGATCTTTCCGAAGATCTTCTTTTCATCCGCGGATCCGCAAGCTGCCGCCATGGCATCGTTCGCGACCTTCGGCGTCGCCTATATCGCGCGGCCGTTTGGCGCGGTCATCCTGGGTCATATCGGCGACAAGTTCGGCCGCAAGAAGGTTCTGACCTTCACGCTGCTGCTGATGGGCTTTTCCACCTTCATCATCGGGTGTTTGCCGACCTATGATCATGTCGGCGTTCTCGCGCCGATCCTCTTGGTCATCGCGCGATTGCTGCAGGGGATTTCAGCTGCTGGAGAACAGGCGGGCGCAAACTCGATGACGCTCGAACATGCGCCAGAACACCGGCGGGCATTTTTCACCAGTTTTACCCTCAGCGGTACGCAAACCGGTCTCATCCTGGCGACGCTCGTGTTTATACCGATCTCCAGGTTGTCGGAAGCAGATCTCCTGGCGTGGGGGTGGCGCATCCCGTTCTTCCTGAGCGTCATCGTCGTCTTCGTCGGGTTCTGGGTGCGCCGGACGCTTTCGGAAACGCCAGTTTTCGTCGAGGAGGCCACGAAGGGCAAGGTGGACGGCGTGCCGCTGATAACGCTGTTCAGCAATTACTGGACGGATGTGGTTCGTATCATCTTTGCCGCGCTGATCTCCGTTGTCAGCACGATCTTCAGCGTCTTCACGCTGTCTTACGCTGTCAACACCATGCATATCGACCGATCGCTGATGCTGACGGTGCTCGTCCTTGCGAACGTTGCCGCGCTTGTCGCAATTCCGCTCTGGGCGCTGCTCGCGGACCGGATCGGCCGCAAGCCGGTCTTCATCTTCGGCGCCCTGGGTTGCGCCGTTCTGATCTGGCCTTACATCTGGGCGATCAGCCAGGGCGACCTGATGCTGATCTTCGTCCTCGGTATCCTGCTGTCGGGCATCGTCTATAGCGCCTCGAACGGTGTATGGCCGGCACTCTACGGCGAAATGTTCGATACGCGCGTGCGCCTGTCGGGCATGGCGATCGGAACACAGATCGGCTTTGCTCTCGGCGGCTTCGCGCCGACCATCAGTGCCGCCCTGCTGGGCACGGGCCCAACCGGCTGGATGCCTGTCGCAGCCTTCACCTCGATCACGGCGGTGATTGCGGCGATTTCCGCTGCGACGGCATTGGAGACCTTCAAAACGCCGATGGCTGAGCTCGGCAGACAGAAGAACCGGGGCTTGCCGGCATCGGCGAGAAAGCAATCCATCTGACGACGAGATGATGGCGCCGTTCTCGTCATGGAGACGGCGCCGCCACCAGACATCAAGGCGACGGCGCTCCTCGTCCAAGCCGCCCACGCGTTACCGGAACGGGAATTGAGATGAAGACCTCGATTGCGACTGTATCGATCAGCGGCGACCTGAAGCAGAAGCTGGATGCGATTGCGAAAGCCGGCTTCGACGGCGTGGAGATTTTTGAGAACGACTTCCTCGCCTTCGACGAAAGTCCACGCGACATCGGCCGGATCGTCCGGGATCACGGGCTGGAGATCACTCTGTTCCAGCCGTTCCGCGATTTCGAGGGCATGCCCGAGCCGCTACGCAGCCGCACCTTCGATCGGGCGGAGCGCAAGTTTGACCTGATGCAGGAAATGGGCACCGATCTGGTGCTCGTCTGTTCGAATGTGTCGACGGCGGCGCTGGGTGGGCTCGACCGTTCCGCCGCCGATTTCCACGAACTCGGCGAGCGCGCCGCCAAACGCGGGCTGCGGGTGGGGTACGAGGCGCTCGCCTGGGGTCGGCATATCAACGATCACCGCGATGCCTGGGAGATCGTCCGCCGGGCCGACCATCCCAATATCGGACTGATCCTCGACAGCTTCCATACGCTGTCACGCCGGATTAGCGTCGACTCGATCCGTTCGATCCCGAAAGAGAAAATCTTCATCATCCAGCTTGCCGACGCGCCGCTGATCGACATGGATCTCCTTTATTGGAGCCGCCATTTCCGCAACATGCCGGGCGAAGGCGAATTGCCCGTCCTCGATTTCATGAGAGCTGTGGCCGCGACGGGTTACGACGGCTATCTGTCGCTGGAGATCTTCAACGACCAGTTTCGCGGTGGGTCGCCGACAGCGATTGCCGTCGATGGCCGCCGCTCGCTGATCTGCCTCGGCGATGAGGTCAGGCGCATCGAACGTGACAGCTCGCTCTCCGTGCCGGCAATGCCGGCCAAGGCCGATGTCAAAGGGGTCGCCTTCGTGGAGTTCGCGGTCGACGAGACGGAGGCGTCGCAGCTTGCCGGCCTGATCGCGACGCTCGGTTTTAAGAAGGTCGGGCACCACAGGACGAAACAGGTCGACCTTTATAGGCAGGGCGACATCAACCTCGTCATCAATACCGACGAGCGGGGATTTGCGGGCGCCTCCCATCTCGTCCACGGGAAATCGGCCTATGCGATGGGACTGTGGGTTGAGGACGCCCAGGAGGCATTGGAGCGCGCCCTAGCGCTCGGGGCCGAGCGGTTCCAGCAGCCGCTTGATGCCGGCGAGATCGAAATGCCGGCCATTCATGGTGTCGGTGGCGGTCTGATTTACTTCCTGGACCGTAAATCCGAACTCGAACGGATCTGGGAGATAGAATTTACCGCCGTGAAGGATGCCGGCAGCGCCGAGCCGGCCGGTCTGAAAACGATCGATCACGTCGCGCAGACCATGCGCTATGAGGAGCTGCTGACGTGGCTATTGTTTTATACCTCGATCCTCGATGCTCGTAAGACGCCAATGGTCGATATTATCGATCCTGCAGGGGTCGTGCGCAGCCAGGTCGTCGAAAACAGCGCCGGCTCGTTGCGGATTACCTTGAATGGCGCTGAAAACCGCAACACGCTTGCCGGTCATTTTATCGCCGAGACCCTCGGTTCGGGAATCCAGCACCTTGCATTCACGACGACGGATATCTTCGCGACCGCCGATACGCTGAAACGAAACGGCTTCGTGACGCTGTCGATTTCCCCGAACTACTATGATGATCTCGAGGCCCGCTTCGGACTGGATCCCGAATTCACCGACCGTCTCAAGTCCCGCAATATTCTCTATGACAAGGATGAGCACGGAGAGTATTTCCAGATGTACAGTCCCACTTACGGAGAGGGGTTCTTCTTCGAGATCGTGCAGCGCGACGGTTATCGCGGATATGGCGCGGCAAACGCCATCTTCCGGATCGCTGCCTTGAGGCGGCATCTGCGCCCGGCGGGCATGCCGAAGCAATAGCGCCTTATTTGACTGGTTGCCAATGCTGGGGATACTCGTGTGAACGGTTCGATTCCACCCCTTGAGGCGAGTTCAGCATGCGCAAGACCCAATCGGTGAAAATTGAAAGCCGATCGAGAAAGAACGATCCCGACGCCACCAAGGAAAACATTCTTCGCATAGCCTCGGAGGAATTCGTCGCCTCGGGATTTGCGGGCGCGCGCGTCGATGAGATCGCTGAGCGCACGAAGACCTCAAAACGGATGATCTACTACTATTTCGGCGGTAAGGAAGGGCTCTACCTTGCGGTGCTGGAGCAGGCCTACACCAAGATCCGTACACTAGAAGGCGCGCTCGATCTGCAAAACATGTCGCCCGTGCAGGCGATGCGAAAATTGATCGAAAGCACCTTCGACCACGATGATCAGAACCCCGATTTCGTGAGGCTCGTCAGCGTCGAAAACATCCATCGTGCCGAACATATGAAGCGCTCAAGCGTGCTGTCCGAGATGAATATCGTCGTCATCGACATCATCTCCGACATATTGCGGCGGGGTTATGAGGACGGCAGCTTCCTGCGGAAGGTCGACCCCATCGACCTCCATATGATGATCAGCGCCCAATGTTTCTTTCGCGTTTCGAACCGCTATACTTTCGGCGCCATCTTCAATCGCGACCTTGCCGAGGAAGATATAAAACGGCGCCATAAATCAATGATTTGCGACGCCATAATCGCCTTTCTGAAGACGCCTGGGACTGACGGATAAGCCTTTTTTCTTCGGGATGTCAGGCGCGTTTTAATGTGCTTTGCATTGACAATACGAACTAGTTCGTACATTTTCTTACAATCGTCATTTTGTTGATGATGCCGTGGAGAGAGTGGGAGGATTGTTGTGTCGGAAGTATTGATCGCACCGCGAGTGTTGCGTGTTGGCCTCATAGGATCGGGTATCGGTGGATCTCTTTCCCCGGCCATGCATATGCAGGAAGGCGCGCGTCTCGGGCTGGACTATACCTATGACATTATCGACTTGCAGGAACTCGGCTGCACGGTGTCGGACCTCCCTAAGCTCATCGACAATGCCGAGAAGAATGGTTTTGCCGGGCTCAACATCACGCATCCCTGCAAGCAGGCTGCCGTAGCGCTCGTGGACGAACTGTCTGCGGACGCCGCTGTGCTGCGCTCGATCAATACGGTCGTCTTTCGCAACGGGCGCCGGTTCGGGCACAATACCGACTGGTGGGGTTTTGCCGAGAGCTTCCGCCGCGGTCTGCCGGGCGCCTCTCTTGAGCGCGTTGTCCAGCTCGGCGCAGGTGGGGCAGGCGTTGCCGTCGCACATGCTGTTGCCGGCATGGGTGCGAAGTCCGTCGAGATCTATGACCTTGATCAGGCGAAGGTGAGCGCGCTGATCTCGCAGATTCAAGCGGCGCATCCGCATTGCGACTTCGTCGCGGGCACGGATCTGCCCGCCGCGCTGCAGGAGGCGACCGGGCTGGTCCACGCCACCCCGACCGGCATGCTGGGCCATCCCGGATTGCCGCTGGGCGAGACGCTAATAGATGCGCGCTTCTGGGTTGCCGATATCGTGTATTTCCCGCTTGAGACCCAGCTTGTCAAAGCCGCCAAAAGCAAAGGGTGTCGGGTATTGGACGGCGGCGGCATGGCGGTCTTCCAGGCCGTCGGCGCCTTCGAACTGTTCACCGGCAGCCAAGCGGATTCGAGCCGCATGATCGCGCATTTCAAATCGCTGCAAGCGCGATAGACTGTCGGAACACAACGCTCGCCTTACACGCAGCGGTATATCGTGGCGGGAGCCTGCCTCATCTCTTCTCGGAAGATGCCCAGTAGCCCGAAGGTTGTTGATTTGCACTGAGAGCTAACCCAGGATCGGAGTGAACCCCTAGGGCTGGACCACGGGACACAAGAGAAAGTACAATGCAGGGTAGAGCAGTGGCTGCATTCCGGAGGAAAGAAGGGACTTAGGTCAGGTCACCGAGCTTAGATCCTCCAGCGAAATAATATTGAAAAACTCACCCTAATAATTTTCATTGCCGTTTTCATCTAACAGAAAATGAAAGAGGGGATTAATATCCTGTTTTTTTAATTCCGGTCGCTTTTTATAATATGCGCTTGTTGAAAAAAAAGGAGATGGATTACGCCCTTCTGCCGCACCATATCGGATATAATGCTTAAAAGCATCAACTCCGGCGTCGCCGATATCTTTGTATGTATTAATATACCAATTATGATCGAAAATTCCAGATGATATGGCAGCCTTTCGCAGTTTCTTCCGGAAAAGAAAATTATTCTTCTTAAAAGTCGGAGAGTATTTTGCTATTCCTCCCACAAGTCTCACGTTTTCTCGAAAAATTTTCTTACGCAGACCGCTCTCTTGACGAGCTGCTTCATCGTTCTTCATTTGCTGCTCTTGAAGCGCCTGTGTCAGTGTTCCGATCTCGCGGAACCGTATTTCGACATTGTTCTCGAGCTCCCTATTGTTGGCCTTAAGGACACCACTTTCACGTTGGCTATCGCTAAGCTTCTTGCGCAGCTCCTCATCTTGACGAGCTGCTTCATCGTTCTTTATTTTCTCTTCCTGAATCGCCTGCGTCAGCGTTCCGATCACCCTACGATCATTTTCTAAAGTATCGTTCAACGAGTTGAGAGCCGTCTGGCTCTCTACCAACTCATTCATGAGTGCTTCGAGCTTTTGAGTGTTCTGTGAATGAGCGTGTGCAAGAGCTGCATTTTCAGTCTCCAGACGCTTCGTATTCTGTTCAAACTCAGCAAGTCTTGATCGAGCAATCTCAACTTCACGCCGCAACATACCAGCCTCTGCAGTGCTTACAGCATTTTCTACCGCGGTATCGTGAAGCTTGCGATTTTCGGACATTGCGTCATTGCGCAAGGTGCGGGCCTCAGCCTCTGCTTCCTTCACAAGGCTTCGCAATTTCTCGAGTTCGGTACGTAGGAATTCAGTTTGTGCCGTCAAATGAGCACGCTCCGCAGCCGTCTCTTCTCTTGCTTTTAGCACCTCCTGACGAGCGGCATCACGCTCAAGTGCTCGTATGCTGAGATCCGAAGCGATCTTCTCTTTTTCTGTCGAAATGTCCGTGACGCGTTTTTGAAGATCGGTCACCTGCTTAGCTAAAATGGTCTCTTGCTCCCTCAAAATCGCATTTTGCATAGCGTCGGCGCACGCATGGCCCAGCCGACTGAATGTCTCTCGCGCCTCTTGGTAGTTGTGAGTGTGAGCTTCCGCATCAAAGAAATCATTCATGATTTCAGATTGCTCTTTCCCAACTGCTACGACACCAAGACCGTGTCCGTGGACAAATTCAAAGCTAGGATATCGATCACGCAACCCCTCCATGAACTTGAAGACACCGAATCCTTTCTCACGAACGTTGGTGTCATGCAAAAGCACAACAGCTCTTGGTGAGAGCTTGGGCAACCAGACATCGAAATCATGCTGCACGGATTCGAGCGTATGGTGACCATCTATGTGAAGAAGATCGATCGAGCTTTCGGAAAAATGACTGAGCGCTTCGTCAAACGTGCTTCTAATGAGGCGGGAAAAACCAGAGAAGTTGGCGTCGTTGTGTTCCCTAACCTTTGCGAACACAGCCCCATCATAAAACCCGGCATGCTCGTCACCCTTCCATGTGTCTATCGCAAAACAACGCGTATCGAGTGCAAGCCGGTCTACAGCCTGGCAGAAAGCGAAATAGGACGTTCCATAATGAGTGCCCAGTTCGACGAAGACTTTTGGTTGATGTGCCTGCATAACCCAAAATGCAAAAGGTATATGCTCAATCCAGGCTGATTTTGCCAGATAGTGCGGTCTCCAAAACATGGACCTGCATTCTAAAAGCCCGTTAGCTCTTTCAGAATCGGCTGCCTGAAGCACTCTTCTTGGAGTCATCCGCATATCTGTCATTTGGTTCATCCTGTTCCTTTGAATGTGCTGACAACTTACTGAAGATTTAATAAGAGCTCACGCATCTCTGCATAGGCTTTTGATACGTTACGATTTTCAAAACAATAATTCTCGGCCACAGCCCGCTTGTCTGCAATTATATCCAGATCTGCCAACAACTCAGTTAACGTTGCGGTCCACGCATCGGTAGTGTTTTCGACGAGGGCGCCGCTACCGAGACGGTTTAAAGTTTCAGTGTATGATGGGCCCTTCGAGGCTACGGGGAAAATACCAAGTGCCCCGTAGTCAAGGAGCTTGAGATCAGATTTAGCGGCGTTGAAAGGGGTATCTTTAAGTGGTGCCAACCCGATGTCGAATGGCCCCTGTTCTCTAAACCAGCGGACAAATCGCGGGTATGATTGAGCCGTTCGCGGTGGGGGCAAGATTTCAATCCAGTCACGTGTTGGTGGATTGCGGACGGCACCAATGATGGTGAGCTTGAAGCGGTAGGTTTGGGAAACGGAATCAAGGGCGCCTAGGATCATCTCGAAGTCGTCGTCGTGTGTAGCGGATCCTGCGTAGACGAGGCGGGGGATGCCCTGTGGATTATACTTTGGCTTTCTGTAGTTGCGCCAAAGCCGGGGATCTATTGCATTCTGAACAACGATTGGGCGCTTCGACAAGTTCGAATATGCGGCTCTCAAAACATTCGTCGAAACCCAGTTGGCGTTGGCGTTTTCGAGGAGCAGGTTCAGACCAGCAATTCTGGATTTATATAGATCAAACTCGGGATGGCTTTCATCAATGAAACAAAACGCGTCGTCGTTGTCGACAATCAGTTTTGAGTTTGTTGTCTTACACAAATCTAAGAAAGCACTGGCGTCCTCCATAGTGTCGTATGCTGTGCGTTGTACGATCGTGATATCTGCGTTTCTGCTGTGGCTGGCCGCTTTTGCCGGAACGAGGTTGAAGTCAATTTCACCATATGCTTCATCTGTTGTGAGGGGGCACAGGAGGCGGATGAAAGCGCTACTCTGTGGGAATTCTCTGTCTTGGCGGACAACGCCATTGACGACCAACCGCTTGTTGCGAAGGATGAAAGGGGAAGATGGCCTATCGTGTGACTGCGGTAGTCCGAGCAAATTGAAAATATCACCCAGAATTGTCTTTGCACGCTGATCGAAGCTGTGGGCGCGAGAGACTTCACGGCTTATGCTTGGCCGTTGGGTTCTCCCCTCGACGTTAGTTGCCTCAACAAGCTCATCTTGGCTTTTAATTTGTGTTACGGATTCGCCAAATACGTACGATATTGCTGGGATCCGGTCGGAGATAACATTTCCTCCAGCTGCGAGAACATCGAATATTCGGTTAGAAATAAACCCGAAATCCCGCATTGAAGGCCAATGGTCGTTCAAAACAAATACTGCTGAATGGTAATGTCCGCCCAATTCTTTGTTAGGTATATTTGTGCCTTTAAGATAGGTCTTTGGAATAAACTGCTCCCACCGAGTACCATAGACGGAGAGGTCGAGCTTCGCGTCGACCGCCCATCTGACGATTTCTCGGTATTCGTTCCGAGAGTTTCCGACGAATAATACTTTAGCTGAGGATTTTGGAGGGCGCCTACCGGGATTGAAGCGGTTAGTATCGGTTGCTTGAAGAAGAGGCTTAACTTTTGCTTTGGTTGTCGCTGATAAAAATTCGCTATAACTCAAAGATGCAACATAGCATAAATCAAAAGATTCATATTCTTCAAAGGATATCTGATCTGGGTGGCTAATATTCCACAGAATATTGATGTGGCCAAGTATAGGTTCATAGGAGGTCAAGCCCCGAATTATAATTACCACATCATCTTCGGCAGGGTTCTTTCGCTCCCACTGACCGTAAAAATCAATGCGGACTTTATGTCCAAGTCGATTAAGTGAGCCAGCGAGAGAATCTGCGTAATGAAAATCACCCCATTCATGCCGTTTTTCATATGGGGCGGGCACCTTTATGGCGAACGTCAGTTTTACATGATCTGTAACGCTCGATGAGCGAGAACCGTTAGTAGCCTTGGCAATAACGACCTTCTTGAAGGCACGGAACTCTTTTACAGATATTCTGTTCTGATCGAGTACCGTGTTAGTGTATACGCACCCCACAAATGGAACATAGCCTACCAGCTTGGCACGCTCCGTCTGTCGAAGAATGAGATCCCAGTCGACCATCCTACGCAGACTCTCATCAAATCCGCCGTAGCGGTCGTAAAGGTCTCTGTGGTGGCAATAGACGTTCAGATCAACGAAGTTTCCCTTCAAGCATTGTTCTCGATCAAAAGGTTGCCCCCGGATCTGTCGATCAGCGTCGTTGACGATTTCGATCTGCGAGTAAGCGACATCTGCGCCTGTTTTGGCGATATAGCCCACCATTGTACCCAGGTAAGAAGGAAGCCAGACATTATCAGAATCGAGGTAGGCAATAATGCTGCCAGTCGCTCGAGCTAAACCGAGGTTGCGCGCGGCACTTACGCCAGCATGTTGGCCGTTGGTCAGTTTAATACGCGTGTCAGTGAAGCTCTGGATTACGGCAACCGTGTTATCTGTGCTTCCGTCATCTACAACTATTAGTTCGAAATTCGTATAAGTTTGATCAAGAACAGATTGTATTGAACGCCCAATCGTCGATTTGCGATTGTAGGCGGGCATGATAACGCTGACCTTAACGGATTGATCTGCTTCGGCGTCGGCTGTCAGCGACGCCAGGGCAGATGTGTAATGTTGCGAATATTCTACGAGTCTGCCTTCTTCTTTGCCATATCGAAGATAGTGCACAAGCGGGTTGATACTTTGTCGCGCTATATCGTGGTGATTCTGCAAGTATGCCGCGGTAGAAAACTCGGGCGATGGGTCACGCCCCATCCGCGCGCCTATCCAAAGATAGTGGTCGATCGGATGCATTCCAACCATATCAACATCACGATATTGCTCACGGTAGAACGATGAGTTGAAAAGTGGAGAATTGATTAAGAGCTCCTTGTCATCCATTCAGACATTTCCTTGAAGTGACAACCTAGTCCTGAGAGTGGTTTTTCTGATATCAAACAGCAGCATGCCATACAATCAACAAGCGATTGATTCAAATTTCTAATTGAACTGATAGACAGGTGGAGTGAACCCCCCAGGCTGGAGATGAAATGCTGAGGAGCGTATTAGTGGTGAGCGTGAACCGCCCCAGGTTTCTGGACTGCTCTGAGACCGAAGTTTGGACCGCCGGACATTGGAGTTTCCGGGCTTTTTTCACGATGACGGGCTGGTTGCGCCACCGGGATTATGCATGGCAATCGGGACGTTATATCCGATTGCCGAGTGAGGATGATCCTCGTTGTAGTATCGACGCCAAGTCTCCAACTTTTCACGCGAATCCGCAAGGGTCAAGAACCAGTGCGCATTCAGGCATTCTGCCCGCAGCTTGCTGTTGAGCGCCTCGATGAAGCCGTTGTCGGTCGGCTTCCCCGGCCGCGAGAAGTCCAGGGTGACGTTGTTGGCATAGGCCCAAAGGTCCAGATCGCGGGAGATAAATTCGCTGCCATTGCCGACCCTGATCGTGTTGGGATAGCCGGTCTTCTTACAGACACGTTCCAGCGTCTGAACGACATCTTCGCTGCGATAGGTGAACCCTGCTTCGGTGGCCGGGCAGTAGCGGGAATGGGTGTCCGCCACAGTCAGGATGCGCAGTTTCTTCCCGGTTGCGAGCTGGTCGTGGACAAAGTCCATAGCCCAGACATCGTTCGGGCCGGCTGCAACCTGGCGGCCATCCCTGAGCTTTGCCTTCACCCAGCGCTTGGGGTGCTTGTTGCGCAACTGAAGGCCTAATTCGCTGTAAATCCTGCGTGTCTTCTTCATGTTGATCTTCCGTCCGTCACGACACAAGTGGACATGAACGCGCCGCCTCTCGGTGATTGCTAGGCAATCACCTGACGGCCAGGGGATAGCCATATCGGACACGCGTCTCGCAAATCTCCTTGATCCGTCTTTCGAGAGGGGCCTGACCGGTTCTTCGAGACTTGTAGTGGTAGGTCGATGTGTCGAACGTCAGAACCTTGTACGCCCGTCGGATCGATATCCCCCATTCCACCAGCATCCCGTCGATCAGCTTGCGCTTGCGGGCAGGCCCCAAATCTTTCGGCGGATGACGTCCTGAAGCATCTCCCGCTCCAGCGTCAGATCGGCGACGATCTTCTTCAGGCGGCTGTTCTCATCTTCCAAAGCCTTCAGACGTCGCATCTCGTCGGGGAGCAGGCCCGCGTACTTCTTGCGCCAATTGAAATAGGTCGCTTGGCGAATTCCCGCCTTCCGGCAAATCTCGGCCACCGGCACACCATCGTCACCCTGCTTCAAAATGAACGCCTTCTGGGCGTCCGAAAAGTTCGATTCCCTCATCGCTTCCGCTCCCGTTCCCAGCCGGGAATCTAGCGCAGAAAACTCCAATCAAAAACGGTCCAGTTTTTGGGGATCAGAGCACGTAGGTCAGGTAAGGAATTTCATGTCGTATTTGCCAAGAGTCAGAACAGTATTGATCGTATAGCCTTGCCAAGCAGTTTCGGGAATATTAGCCGCCCTCAGTTCGTCGGCAGAAAAACTTTGGGTTACGTCGTAGTGCTGTGGAATATTAAGCAGAGCACCAACATGAGACCCAATATCTTCTTTCCCGAAACTTCTAACATGGTCACGCTGCCCAAATCGCTTTAGCCGTTCGTTGAGCGGTATATCCTGATATGTCTCGTCGAATTTGCCCGGCAAAAAGGGGATAACACAGATGTGCTGCCCCATTGGCTTAAGAATGCGATGCAAGTGATAGAGTGTATAAGCTATGTTGCAAGGGGTATGCTCCAAGACGTGGCTATGGACAATAAGATCCCACTGATCGGATTCGTGGTGATCCAAATCGCAAAGATCGAAATGTTCAATCTTTTCAACAAATGGGTATGGCCTTGGATCAACATCAGCAGTGACGTAATTAGCATTCGGATATCGCTCGCGAAAGCGGTTGTAAATCGACTTTTCCGGAGCGAAATGAAGTATGGAGGCAGTCGGTGAAAGCTGAAGGCGATCGAGATAAAGCCAAAGTAGCCGGGTTCGCTCAAGTGAGTTGCAACTCAAGCACTGCACATTTGGCCTGGATCGCATCGGACCAAATTCCGTGCCCCCACAGATATTACATTGCATTATAAACCTCGTCTCTGCTAAGGCCGAAAAGGCTACATGTAAACATAAATTGCTCGATCAATATTGGTCAAGTGAAGACTGTAGCTTACCTAGCTCGCTCAGACCCTCGAGCGCATCGCCAACGGCTGGCCAGCACAGAAATCGAAGCTCTCATGCCGTGGAATTACGCCGTCTTCTGAACGGCCTCAGCTTGTCGCTTACAATTGCAGGGATGCACGATTGCAAGCGTCGCCATGGGATACCGTCATGGCGCTTCGATAGATCATCTCTTGCCGACGATAAACTCTTGCGCGGTTTCAATTTCGGAACTCGATAATCGTAGTCAATTTATAAAGCTATCTGTCTACCTGCAAAAGCGTAGTCCGTGAGAGCGCTTATCGCTCCCCCTGATGCCCCTCTGTTGGCACCGGATCCTATGCCTCTAGCAATTGGCGTCTGAACAAACGCTCGACACCGAGGCCAAGGCAAAGCGTCACAACGCCGAACGCAAGTACGTATTCTTTGCTCACCAGCTTGTCACTGTAACTCTCATAAAATGCAGTGCGCATCCATTCAACACATACCAAGACAGGATTGTAGGATAGCGGACCAGAGAGTGGATCCGGAAGATTTGATGCAACGAACATAGTTCCAGAAGAAACGTAGAGTGTAATCAACGTGAGCTGATACAGCGTTACGATAAATGGCATGAACAGCGAAATGACGCCAATCAGCGTCCCACAGCCGTAGGCTAGAAGTATAGTCGCGAGATAGGCGCCTACAGCGCGATTGAGGTCATAGGGAAACGGGTTCTGTCCAAGTGCCCACAGGATTGTAATAATTAGAGTGAGAGTGATACAGGAGGCGATGATTTCCAAAAGCGCTCGCCCCATCATTACATCAAGCACTTTGACCTCAGGGAAAGCAAGCATCGGCCTGTTCATAATAACGGATAGGCCCATGAAACGGGAGACGTACATAAACGTAAGAGTGGGAACCAGACCGGTCGCATAAAATAGGGCCGCGCTTTCGCCATATAGCGGTGCACTGTGGCTAGAAACCGTGTGAATCGAGATCAATACGCCCATATGAACCAGAGGCCAAAGCGCCACGAGCATAAAACCTAATCCGTGATTGAAGAAACGCGTGCGCATGTCGCGGAGGATAACTGCGATCATGACATTTCTTTTCCCTATTATCGCTTGAATAAGAGGGGTGCGCCGGCGGACTAGTGATGTTCGAGCCATGACTCAGAAAGTTCCTTGGCGAGCTATTCATAGCAATGCCTTCATAGCAAATCAAAATAAAATCGCAATGGATAAGGGGCGGAGTATCTGTAATGCCGATTGCTCCTGCACTCATAGTTCCAGCGCAAGCGGTGCGTTGTGTAATGGCCCCATCAATCTCCGGACACGATCTCCCATCCCCTCATTTAAGTGTTCCGGCCGCGGATTTTGGTTCGCAGGTGAATATCGATCAGGCGACCGATTCTCCGCCGAATGACCGTATCTCCGCATGGCAAATCTGACTCTGTTGATTGGTGGAGTGTTACCACCTAACTGTGGGCGACGTGTTGACCTAGGTGAGTGATGTTGCGGTCACTGCCATTCGTCTCGGTTGCAGCCTAGTTGAATGTTGGCTCGTCCAAATCGTGACGTCATTCTGTGCTTAGCGTGGAATTGCATCGAGGTAATATACCAGCTCAAGGATTGATAGAAATGAGCATTTCTAAAGCAGCGATACTCTGTCTCTTTACATCTGGGCTGATGCTAATAGCAGGTAGTGCGGTTTTCGCAGCGCCGGTATGTGAGCAAGCCAAGACCATTCCTGTAAGCAACGGCCGGTCTGGATTTGAGATTGATAAAACATGGGCCGGCGCAGTCGCTGCTTTTGATTCCATTTCCCGAGGAGGAAAGGCATATTTTGGTTATTATAATGCCGACCGCTGGCTGAGCATCGCGCAACTCGATCTCAAGACACATGAGGTCTGCCGCTTGCAGCTCAAATCGATGTTCAAAGGATGGGATGCTCATAACATTATTACCTTGGCCTTTGATCAAGCTGGCCGGATTCAAATTGCCGGGAATATGCATGCTAGCCCTCTCGTCTATGCTTCGGCAACAACTCCAGATAGTCTATCAGGCATAACATTGCGTCCAATGATCGGGAAAGATGAGAACCAAGTTACCTATCCTAATTTTGTCAATGTGACAGGTGGTAAGCTGCTATTCATTTATCGCGTAGGCGAAGCGGGAAATGGTCAGTGGATTGTCAACATTTCTGACGGAGGGAAGTGGAGGCGTCTACTCAATTCGCCGATCTTTACAAGTCAATGGCGCGGTCGACCAACCAGCGCCTATCCTTCACCAATCGGCACTACGCAGGACGGTTGTGTCTATCAGGCGATAGTCTGGCGGCGCCCACCAGATGTTAGCGCAAATTATGCGATAACGTATGCTCGCACGTGTGATTTCGTTCATTGGATTGACCATCTGGACCAACCTATTCATCTCCCGATAGATCCGGGCAACGCCGACATGATCGAATATACCGGCGAGGAAAAAGGCCTTGTCAATTGGCAACGTATATCGCTGGCGCCTGGCGGAACGCCTGTGATCGCTTATACACGCTATGGCGATGATGGTCATAATATCGTGATCCTTGCCTCGCCAGATGGAACCGGCTGGCGACGGTCAATCGTCGCAAAGGCTTCAAGGCAAACGATAATAACTGGTGAAGGAACGCTTCCAACCGCACGTTTTTTTGACTCGCCCGTGTTCGACAATAAAGGAAGAGGCTCAATCAACGTCACTTTTCCCGGAGAGTCGGCGAAGCGCGTCTATTTTGATGCGAAAACTCTTGCCATCGTTGATGCGCCATCGCCCATGCCCGCCAAGACCCCGACGCCCACTCGTCTTTCCATCTCAATCCCTACTGATCTTGTTGATGGCCAGATGATGGTGCACTCCGTTAGAGTTGGGGATGTGAGTGCAGGGAACAGATCAGTTGGAGCGATCTATTATTTCGGCCAAGGGTTTAATCGTGACCAGGCCAGACCTTGCACAACGCAGCAACCCAAGGCGTGCAATCCTCCTCCAGCGCCGCTTATCTTTGTTCCATCAAGCCAGAATTAACTGGCTTCCGGGAGGCGCTCTGGCGAGACAAGATGGTCGCAATATTTGAAGACAAGGGTGTAGGTGCTGCGAGGTTTGCGCTTGACCGTCCACGCTCGATAGGCATCGACGCCTGCACGATCCTCGCAGTTCATCTTCGGATCGCTCCACATGCTGGCACTAAATTCCGCCGTGGTAAGAGCGTCAGCGGTGTCTCGCTCACACGTTTCTTTATCGTTGACGGAACGGATTGCGTTGTTGCCGCGGATGAAAGCGAGTGCGCTGTTTCCGGCATTTAAGCCAAAGTCAGGCAGAAATTCTACTTATACCGGCTGTGCAGTTTTCCCGGGTCAGCTTTAAATGAGGTTGCCAGTTGTCTCAAAATCTCTGACGATAAATGCAATTGCCCCTAGGATGATTATCACCTAGCATTTCGAATTCTCCAATTTACTAATCGCAGGGATAACTTTCTATAAAAGGGCCGAAACTGACATGCCGAATCTCACCTGGGGTAAGGACCTAGTACACGTATCTCGCCGCAGCAAAGCACGCCGTTTGTTTCTAAATCGCTATTTAGGAGAGGTTTATTCGGTTATTTTGGAGATTGGTGCCCTCGATAACCCCACCTTCCTAAAAGACGAGGGAGATGTATATTTTGCCGATTTTTTCACTCAGCAAGAATCTATTACGAGACACATCGGCAATTCAGCTCATACGGTAGATAGAATAGTAGATGTTGATTTTATTTTGCGAGAAAAAAACATCAGAGAAGCTATTACAATTCGGCCAGACATTACAATTGCCAATCATGTTATTGAGCACATTCCGAATCCAATTCAATGGCTTCAAGATATTCGATCGTTTTCTGCTGTTGGCGCCGGCTTGTTTCTCTCGGCTCCTGATCGTCGATTCACATTTGATTACTTCAAGCCTGTAACAGATGCGGTAGATTGGCTCCGCGCATATGATGAACGTCTTTCAAAACCGTCTTACTATCAAATACTTCGTCACTTATACTATCACGCCGATCTTCGGCAGGAAGCCGCATGGGCTGGCCGAGTCCCCTCGACGCATCTGCACAGACTTGCAATGTCCGCCGCAATGGATCAGGCCTCAACGCTTGCCCTAGATTATACCGATGTGCATTGCTCCATTTTCACTTTCGACAGCTTTCAAACATTGATCTCTGATTTAGAAGATACGGATTTGATACCTTGGCGGATTGAGTACATTGAGGATGTGAAAGAGGGTGAGAACGAGTTTCGCGTTTTGTTGAAAGCCATTTAATCGCTAACTGTCGATACGATGACTGAGTTGCTGTAGTAGCATTCTTTGAATGCAAGCTCGATGGATCCAGAGAGAGACACGATAAGCTGCATCGTCGATAAATTCGGAAATATTATATTATTGGCTTCGATATCGTTCCCAAACCTCTGCAAGAGCGCTCAGAGGAACGGAAGATTATCAAAATACCAATTCTGGACAGCCCCACCCAGTTTCCGGTACTCTCTCGTCCGACCACAATCATCCCGGACATATGAAACCCCCAATGAAAATCGACATCCAGCCAAGTCAGCCAGGCGCCGATGATCGTCCTTCGGGCGCCAATCACGGTCGTCTCGGTACGCGGTTGCGGCTTGCCAGGCAGATGCTTGGGATGACGTTGAAGGCGTTGGCGACGGCGGCGGATTGTTCGGAGAGTCTGCTGTCGAAGATTGAAAACGGGAAGGCTTCGCCCTCGTTGCCGATGCTACATCGGCTGGTGGAGGTACTAGGCACGAATATCGGCTGGATGTTCGAAGAGGCGGATGGCGAGGAAGGGATCGTCTTTCGCGCTGGAACGCGCCCGTTGATCGGACTTGATCCGTTGCGGCGCGGCGAGGGCATCTCGCTCGAGCGGATCATTCCTTATTCGCCGGGCCATCTGCTTCAGTGTAACATTCACCACATCGAACCGGGTGGGGAAAGTGCGGGGCCCATTCAGCATGCCGGCGAAGAGGTCGGTTATGTGCTTGCGGGTTCGATCGAACTGATGGTCGGCGAAAAGACTTTTAAGCTTTCGATCGGCGACTCCTTCGTGTTCAGGTCCGAACTGCCGCATTGGTACAAAAATGTGGGAACAACACGCGCCAGCATTTTTTGGGTGAATACGCCGGCGACATTCTGACCGTCCGATGGGATCGATGCGGAGTCTCCGCGCCTTTTCGACATGCGCTATATCAAGTCAAATTCAAGAGACTTGACAACTATTCAAGTCTCTTGAATTATGCCCTCGCTGATAATGCCAATGAGCCCGATCACGGGCCTTTCCGCAAGGGGAACACATATGCGCCTTTCCAGATATGCAGCCGGCTGCGCCGCTGCCGCAGCTTTGACGCTTGCTTTCGGCTCTGCATCTGCTTTTGCCGAAACTTTCGCGCTGGTGACCATCAACCAGCAGGCTCTCTTCTTCAATCAGATCAATGACGGGGCGAAGGCCGCAGCCAAGGCTGTCGGTGCCGATCTCGTCATTTTCAACGCCAACAATGTGCCGAGCGCACAAAACGACGCCATCGAGAATTACATCACCCAGAAGGTCGACGGCATCATTCTGGTCGCGATCGACGTGAACGGCGTAAAGCCCGCTGTCACGGCGGCCAAGAAGGCCGGCATTCCGGTCATTGCCATCGATGCGCAGATCCCCGATGGCGATAACATCGCCTTCGTCGGCGTCGATAACACCAAGGCCGGCGGTGATATCGGCAAGTTTTATGCTGATTACGTCAAGAGCAAGATGGGCGGTTCGGCCAAAATCGGCGTCGTCGGCGCGCTTAACTCCTTCATCCAGAACCAGCGTCTCGACGGCTTCAAGAAGGCCGTTTCCGACAGCGGCGAGAAGGTGACTTTTCTCGATACCGTCGACGGCCAGAACGTTCAGGACGTCGCGCTCAGCGCCGCCGAAAACCTGATGACGGCCAATCCCGACATGACGACGCTCTATGCAACCGGCGAGCCGGCACTGCTTGGCGCGGTTTCGGCCGTGACAAGCCAGGGCCGTACCGGCGACATCAAGGTATTCGGCTGGGATCTGACCAAGCAGGCGATCGAAGGTATCGACCAGGGTTGGGTTACCGCGGTCATCCAGCAGGATCCAGCCGGCGAAGGCAAGGCTGCCGTCGAAGCGCTTGACAAGGTCAAAAAGGGTGGGACGATCGACAAGATCATCAATGTTCCGGTGACGATCGTCACCAAGGACAATGTCGATAAGTTCAAGGACATGTTCAAGTAAGCAGCCCGACCCGAATGCGCAGCCGTGGCCATTGAGCGGCCACGGTTCTCGCGACATCCGCACAGCAGAGACTCTTTCTCAGGTGGAAACGCCATGAACGACGATATCTACCGCGTCAAGATGACCGGTATCTCCAAACGCTACCAGACGATCCAGACACTCGACAATGTATCGCTGACCCTGAAGCCCGGCGAGGTTCTCGGTCTCGTCGGTGACAATGGCGCTGGCAAGTCGACCTTGAGCAAGGTCCTGTCCGGGGCGGTCATTCCCGATTCCGGATCCATCGAAATCGATGGCAAGACGGTGAGCTTCGCATCTCCTGCCGATTCACGCGCGGCGCGCATCGAAATGGTCTATCAGGACCTCTCGCTCTGCGACAGCGTCGATGTGGCCGGCAATATCTTTCTCGGCCGCGAGCCCCGGCGCCACCTGCTCGGGCTTCCATTCCTTGACAACAGGAAGATGCATGACGAGGCGCGCGACATGCTCGACCGGCTCGGCATCGTGATTGCCGATACGCGGCTGAAGGTGGAAAACCTGTCCGGCGGCCAGCGTCAATCGATCGCGATCGGCCGGGCGGCGTCGTTCAATCCTTCCGTTCTGATCATGGATGAGCCGACGGCGGCGCTTGCCGTCGCCGAAGTCGAGGCCGTGCTTGATCTCATCAAGACGGTTAGCGCCCGCGGCGTCAGCGTCATTCTCATCACCCACCGGCTCCAGGATCTGTTCCTCGTCTGCGATCGCATCCAGGTCATGTATGAAGGGCGCAATGTCGCCGAGCGCAGGATTGAAGACACCAGTATCGAGGAGGTCGTCAATCTGATCGTCGGTCGCAAATTCCAGGCACGCTCGGCTGGCCATCGTGAAAACCAGGGAGCTCAGGCATGACGACGTCCTCTTCCACCGCGCCTGCGCCCGTTGCGGCGGCACCGCACTCGCGCATCCATAAAAGCAGATGGCGAGACAAGGTCATGAGCAATGGCAGCATCATTTCGATCGCCCTGTTCTTCCTTGTCGTCTGCGTGTTCTTTTCCATCTATACCAGCGCCTTCCTGACGGCGCCCAATCTGTTGAATGTCGTTCGACAGTCGGCGCCATTGCTGATCGTTGCCGCCGCCATGACATTCGTCATCACCACAGGCGGAATAGATCTTTCCGTCGGGTCGGTACTTGCCTTGGCCGCCACCCTTTCGGCGGCAGCGCTGCAGGCGGGCATCGCCTGGCCGCTGGTCGTCGTGCTGATGCTGCTTCTTGGCGCAGCCGTTGGTGCCTTGCAGGGCTTCTTCATCGCTTATGAGCGCATTCCGGCCTTCATCGTCACGCTTGCGGGGCTTTCGGTCGTGCGCGGTCTGGCACTGCTGATTACCGCTGGCTATTCTATCCCCGTGGATGCGGAAAGCCCGTTTACGGCTATCGGCAGGGCCTGGTTTTTCGGCGTGCCCGTGCCGGCGTTGATCGCGCTCCTTGTCCTGGTCCTTGCCTATATCGTGTTCAATCAGACGCCTTTCGGCCGTTATGTGACCGGCGTCGGCGCCAATGCCGAGGCGGTGCGCCGCGCCGGTGTCAACACCCGCTTCGTCACCCTTTGTGTCTATATGCTGTCCGGTACGGCGGCGGCGCTTGCGGGCATCATTCTCGCGGCTCGCCTCGGCTCGGGATCCTCCAATTCCGGACAGGGTTTCGAGCTCGACGTCATCGCCGCGGTGGTTCTCGGCGGCACCAGCCTGTTTGGCGGGCGTGGCACGATCCTCGGCACGGTTCTCGGTGCGCTGACCGTTGCGGTCATCGCCAACGGGCTGATCCTTGCGCATATGTCGCCGTTTCTCACGCCGATCGTTACCGGCGCCATCATCCTGATTGCGATCTGGCTGAACTTCCGGATCTTCAAGGGTGCCGTCAGGAGCCGATGAAGCATGGATCATCTGTTTGAAACCTCACCGCCGGAGCGGGCACCGATCGGCATTGCATCCGGCACCGCGATGACGGTCCTGGGACCGGTCTCGGTTGACGAGCTCGGCGTCACGCTCATGCACGAGCATATCCTGCTTGACGGTGCGCGGACCTGGAAATGCCCCTGCCATCCCGATGAAAGGCTGATTGCCGAACAGAAGGTCAATATCGAGATCGTCGGCGAGTTGCGGATGAATCCCTATATGAACCGCGACAATGTCTCGCTGGATGATAGCGATCTGGCGCTCGCCGAGCTGAAGAAATTCCAGGCGCTCGGTGGCCATACGGTCATTGAAGCCACCAATATCGGCATCGGCCGCGATCCGGAAAAGCTGGCGCGTATTTCGCGCATGTCCGGCATGAAGATCATCATGGGGACGGGGTTCTATCTGGAACATACCCATCCGGAATGGCTTAAAGACATGGACCTCGACTCCGTCACGGAGTTCATCGTCAGTGATGTCGGTGGTGGTGCCGAACAGCCCGACATCATGGCCGGCATCATCGGCGAGGTGGGCGTCAGCAAGGATTTTACTGCCGAGGAGCTGAAGTCACTCCGCGCCTCCGCCCGCGCGTCCCGCATCACTGGTGTGCCGCTTACGATCCATCTTCCCGGTTGGGAGAGGCTGGCGCATAAGGTGCTTGATGTCGTCGAGGAGGAGGGGGCCGATCTCAGGCACACCGTCCTTTGCCACATGAACCCGAGCCATAACGATCTCACCTATCAGAAGAGCCTGGCCGAGCGGGGTGCCTTTCTCGAATACGACATGATCGGCATGGATTATTATTATGCCGATCAGGACGCACAATCGCCGTCGGACGAGGAGAATGCTCGTGCCATCCGGTCGCTGGTCGATATGGGCTTTGTCGACCGGCTGCTGCTGTCGCAGGATGTCTTCCTGAAGATCATGCTGACGCGCTATGGCGGCTTTGGCTATGGCTACATCCTCAAGCATTTCGTGCCACGGCTGCTGCGTCATGGTGTCGAGCAGGCGGCCATCGACCGCATGCTCACCGACAATCCGAAATCCGTTTTTTCCGCCGCTTGACCGGCCAAGAAATCTGCCAAGAAATCTGCATTGCAAGGAGCATACATGTCCAAGAAGAAGATCCTTCTCGCCGGGGAATCCTGGGTATCGACGGCAACCCACATCAAGGGTTTCGATCAGTTTCCGACCGTGACTTATCACACCGGCGCCGACGAGCTGCTCGCCGCGCTGAAGAACAGCGACTTCGATGTCACCTTCATGCCGGCGCACGAGGCGCAGCGCGATTTCCCGCAGACCATCGAGGCCCTGTCGGCCTATGATGCGGTTGTCCTGTCGGATATCGGCGCCAACACGCTGCTGCTGCATCCCGATACCTGGATCCATTCCAAGACAACGCCGAACCGTCTGCGCCTCCTGCGCGATTATGTGCGAGGTGGCGGTGGCCTCTTGATGTTCGGTGGCTATTACAGCTTCCAGGGCATCAATGGCGGCGCGCGGTATCGCAAGACGCCGGTCGAAGATGTCCTGCCGGTGGAATGCCTGTCCGTCGACGACCGCGTCGAGGTGCCGGAAGGGTTTGCACCCGTCGTTACTGGCGACGAGAGCCACCCGATTCTGGAAGGGCTCGGCAAGGACTGGCCGGTTCTACTCGGTTTCAACGAAGTTGTCGTCAAGGACGACGCGGAAGTGCTGGCGACGGTTTCCTCCGATTACGGCTCTCTGCCATTGCTGGTCACGGGGCGCTATGGCAAGGGGCGTACCATCGCCTGGACATCGGACGTCGGGCCGCACTGGCTGCCGCCGGGCTTTATTGCCTGGAGTGGCTATAAGACGCTGTTTGAACAGATGCTCGCCTTCGCCACCGCCAAGGATTGATGTGTCATGCCGGTCCATGTCGTCGGCAATGTCTGCATCGACACCACGTTTCGGGTCGATCGCTTTCCGCTGCCGGGTGAGACGCTCAATGCGAGAGATCATTCGGACGGTGTCGGCGGCAAGGGCGTGAACCAGGCCGTTGCGGCCGTAAGGACTGGTGTCGATATCCGGTTTTTTGCAGCACTCGGAACCGATCCCGCCGCCGCTTTCATCAAGGAGCGGCTGAGAGGCGAGTTCGATCTGGGCGGGTTGTCGGAAAAGCCCTTGCCGAGCGACAGGTCGACGATCGTCGTCAACCGGGACGGTGAAAACCTGATCGTCAGCGGCGTTGCCTGCGCCGCTGATTTCGACCCCTTGCGGGAGACCGGTCTTGCTGCGCTGATCACCAGCGGTGACATTCTCGTCATGCAGGGCAATCTCAGGGCAACGGTCACTGATATGTGCCTCCGGGCTGCGAAGACTGCGGGCGCGACCACCATCCTCAATCCGAGCCCCGTGTCGGGCGAAGCACCCGATCTCAAGACGGTCGATATCGTCATCGTCAATCAGGGCGAGGCGTTTGAGATCACCGGGGAGCCCGATCCCGAGCGGGCCGCACGAGATCTTCTTCGTCGCGGCGCTAAGGCTGTGATCGTCACGCTGGGTGCTGAGGGTTGTCTGTTGCTGGAGGGTGACATTGTCGATCTGATCCCCGCGGTCAAGGTAGCCGTGGTCGACACCAGCGGTGCTGGCGACGTCTTTTGCGGATGTCTCGCCGGATGCCTAATGAAGGGGTGGACGCTCGCGCGATCGGCGCGGCTGGCGGTTGCGGCTGCCGCTTTGGCGGTCGGCCGTCCTGGAACCTTGGAAGCTTGTCCCAGCCGGGTGGAGCTAATGACACTCATGAACACAATGGAGGCGGAAAGCCTATGACATCCACCCAAAAGCCCGTCGGCCAGGCAGCCGGCGATGCACTTATCTCGCTTTTCGGCAGGACGAAGGTCGTGATTGGCGTCGTCCATCTGGCACCTTTGCCCGGCGCGCCACGCTATGACGGCGAAGCCATCGAGACGATCTATCAACGCGGCCTCGACGACGCCAAAGCCTATCTGCATGGCGGCTGCGACGGCATTATCGTCGAAAATCACGGCGATATCCCTTTCGCGAAGCCCGACGATATTGGACCAGAGACCGCAGCCTATATGTCGGTCGTGTCCGATCGTATCCGCCGGGAGCTCGGTCGCCCGATCGGCATCAATGTTCTGGCCAATGCCGCCATTCCTGCCTTGTCCATCGCCAGCGCATCCGGCGCGGGCTTCGTGCGTGTCAACCAATGGGCCAATGCCTATGTCGCCAATGAAGGTTTCATCGAAGGCGAGGCGGCGCGCGCGATGCGCTTTCGCGCCAAGTTGCGGGCAAACGGCATCAAGATTTTCGCCGATGCCCATGTCAAGCACGGGGCGCACGCCATTGTTGCCGACAGGCCGGTCGAAGAGCAGGTGAAGGACCTCGTCTTCTTCGATGCCGATGCCGTGATTGCCACCGGCCAGCGCACCGGCCATGCCGCCGATCTCGGCTATATCCGGATGATCAAGGAAGCGGCAGGTTTGCCGACGCTTGTCGGCAGCGGTGTCACGCCGGAAAATGCCAATGACATTCTCGATATCGTCGATGGCGTCATCGTCGCAAGCTCGCTCAAGCATGACGGCGTCTGGTGGAATGCCGTCGATCTGAAAAGGGTCGAAGCCTTCATCGCTGGATTGCGCCGATGACAGGCAGGCCTAAGGTTAACGGCGAGCGCTTGCTTCGCCGTTTGAGTGAATTCGCCGAAATCGGCAAGACAAATGCCGGTGGGGTCAACCGGCAGGCATTGAGCAGTGAAGACCGGGCAGCGCGGCGTCTTCTCGCCGATCTTGCGATAGCGCGTGGCTTCAAGGTCTTTCAGGATGCGATCGCCAATCTGTTCATCCGTCGAGAGGGCCGCAATCCGGCGCTGCCGCCAATGCTGATCGGCAGTCATCTCGACAGCCAGCCGACGGGCGGTCGCTTCGACGGCGCGCTGGGAACACTCGCTGCCTTCGAAGTATTGGAAGCTTTGGAGGATGCGGGCCATGAGACGGAAGCTGCTATCGAAGTCGTCGCCTGGACAAATGAAGAGGGTAGCCGCTTTGCGCCCGGCGTCATGGGGTCCATGGCCTTTGTCGGTGCTGCGCATCCGGATGATTTTCAGTCTGTGATCGCCAGCGACGGTGCGGGCTTCAGCCAGGAACTCGCAGCAACGCTCGCGACCTTGCCGGACGCCGAGATGCGCCCCTTTGGCACGCCGATCTCCGCCTATCTCGAACTGCATATCGAGCAGGGGCCTTCGCTTGAGCGCGAAGGTCTGGCCGCCGGTGTCGTAACCGCCGTTCAGGGCACGCGATGGCTGACCGTAACCTTCTCGGGCAGCGCCGGCCATGCGGGCACCACGTCGCTTGCCTATCGTCGCGATCCGATGGTGGCGGCGACCGCGGCGCTGAACCGGCTGCAGATGTCCGTCATGCCGGAGGATGACGATGCACGGCTGACCGTCGGGCGGTTTTCAGCCCATCCGGGTTCGATCAATGCCATTCCGGATCGGGTGACTTTTACCGTCGATATCCGGCATCCGGATGCGACGACGCTGACTGCCATCGAAGCAAGGGTTCGTTCGGCCTGCGAAGAAGCGGCGATATCACAGCGATGCAGCGTTGAGATATCAACATCCTTCGATATGCCGCCCGGCTCGTTTTCGAAGGTCATGACGGACCGGATCGAGGCCGCGGCAATGGCGCTTGAATTGCCCTATAAGCGGATGATTTCCGGCGCATTCCATGATGCCCTGTTCGTCGCCCGGGTGGCGCCCGCGGCGATGATCTTCGTTCCCTGTCGTGACGGTATCAGCCACAATGAGGCCGAACATGTCGAGCCGGCTGACGCCATCAATGGCGCCCGGCTGCTTCTGGAAGCGACAATGGAAAGCGTCAGCTAGAGTGACCTCCTCGAGCAATCACCTGCGATCGTGTCGGCGCGCCTGAACGGCCGCCGAACACCTCGCATTTGAGTGCAGCGGCAATCGATGAAAGCCGGATCGTATCCTTAGGCGTCTTGCCTTCCGCGATGGCAAGGGCAAATGCGCCGTGGAAGATATCGCCGGCCGCAAGCGTATCGACGGCCTTGATGGCAAGGGCCGGCCAATGCTCGATCTCGCCACTTTCATCGTCAAACCAGTAGCTTCCGGCAGAGCCGGCGGTTACGCTGATGAAGGCATGGTTGAACCTCTGTTTCAGACGCCGGACCATCTCGGTGACATCGTTGGTACCAGTCAGCCGATGTGCTGCCGGTTCGGAAAACACGATATGGCTTGCCGCGGGCGCCAGGCGTTCGATAACGCCGTCGGGCGCGACATCGCCGTCGAGAATGGCGGGCTTGCCGGCATCCCTTGCCGCTTGCAGGACCTTCAGTGCAAGCGCCGGCCAGCGCACATCGACCAGCACGGTGTCAACCGTCGCGATATCGTCCGCTGTGACCGTTTTCACCGTCTCATGCAGTTTGGGATCGTAAAAGGGGACGATCAGTCGTTCGCCGTCGTCATCAACCAGGATCGTCGACAACGCCGAGCGCGCTCCCTCAACGCGCAGCATGCCATCGGTGATGATCCCGTCGGCGCTGAGATCGCGGACAATCCGCTCGCCGGTCTCGTCGTCACCCACAGCACCCCACAGGCTTGCTCTGCCGCCAAGACGCGCGACCGCATAGGCCGCACTTGAGGCCATGCCCTCGGCGATCTGCAGCATTTCATAAGGCAGGACTTTCCCCTGACCTGACGGCAGTGTGTGGACGCGAAACAGCGTGTCGAGAACGGCGGCACCGACACAGAGGACGTGCCTTGGCGTGCCTGCCGGCGGATCGAAGATCGAAGAAGACATCAAAGTCGCTTGCCGCTCGCCTTGGCGAACAGATGTACGCTGCTTGCATCGATCGCGATACCGACCGTATCGCCGAAGCGAATGTCGAGCCGTTCGCGGAAGAGGCAGGATATTTCCTGGCCGCTGCAATCGAGCTTGGCGTAGATTTCCGAGCCCGTGCCCTCGACAATCTCGACACGTCCCGAAATGCTGCCGTTCGCCGCGCGAATATGTTCGGGCCGGATGCCGTAGACCAGCGGTTGCCCGCCATATTGCGAGATGGGCAGACCTTCAGGCAGAGGCAGGATAAGGCCCTTGTCGCTGCGGAATACGCCTTCTTCGATCTTGCCGTCGATGAAGTTCATCGCCGGCGAGCCGATGAAGCCGGCAACGAAGAGATTGGCCGGGCGGTCATAAAGGTCGAGTGGTGCGCCTATCTGCTCGATCAGACCGCCGTGAAGCACGACGATCTTGTCGGCCATCGTCATCGCCTCGACCTGATCATGCGTCACGTAGATCGTCGTCGTGCCGACGCGCTGATGCATGGATTTGATCTCGGCGCGCATCTGGACGCGAAGCTTGGCATCAAGGTTGGAGAGCGGCTCGTCGAACAGGAAGACCTGGGGATCGCGCACCAGGGCACGGCCCATCGCCACGCGCTGGCGTTGTCCGCCGGAAAGCTGGCGCGGAAAGCGGTCGAGCAGCGCTTCAAGGCCGAGAATGCCGGCCGCCTTCTCCACTTTCGCCGAGATCTCCGAAGGGCTGGCTTTCCTCAGCTTCAATGCAAAGCCGAGGTTTTCGGCAACCGTCATATGCGGATAGAGGGCATAGTTCTGGAAGACCATGGCGATGTCGCGATCGCGTGCCGGCAGATTGCTGACCTCGCGCGTACCGATACGGATTTCGCCGTCGCTGACCTCTTCCAGCCCGGCGATCATGCGCAGCAATGTGGACTTACCGCAGCCCGATGGGCCGACGAGGACGACGAATTCGCCATCGGCGATATCGACGCTGATATCATGGATGACCTTGACCTGGCCGAAGCGCTTCTGGATGTTTTGTATGTTCACGGGTGCCATGATTGGATCCTGTTCGAAAGGGAGTTCAGCCGCCCTTGACGGCGCCAGCGGTGAGGCCAGCAACGATCTGCTTCTGGGCAAATATTGTGAGAACCAGCACCGGCAGTGTGACGATCAGCGCAGCCGCCGCCAGCGGCCCCCAGCTCACCTGCTCGAAGGACAGCATGTTGTAGACGGCAACCGGCAAGGTGCGCGTCTCGCGGCTGGCAAGCACGATGCCGAAGACGAAATTGTTCCACGAGAAGATGACTGAGAGGATGAAGGCAACGACGATCCCCGGCTTGGCGATCGGCAGCGCCACCAGCCGGAAGACCTGCCAGGGTGTGGCACCGTCGATGCTGGCGGCCTCTTCCAGTTCCATCGGCGTCGTCTCGAAATAGCCGATCATGATCCAGACGACGATCGGGACCGTCACGACGAGATGGATGATGATCTGCGGCCAGAGCGTCCCCAGAAGGTTCAGCCATTGGAATAGCAGGAACAGCGGGATCAGGAAGGAGAGGCCGGGCGTCATGCGGGCAATCATGATGACGACGGCCGATTTTTCCGCCTTCAGCCGCGCAATGCCGTAGCCGGCGGGAACGCCGATCAAAAGCGCAAGCAAGGTCGCGGCTCCGGTCACCAGGATCGAGTTCCAGAAATAGAGGAAGAAGTTGTTCTCCTCAAAAACCTTGACGTAGTTCGACCAGGCGAAGCGTTCGGGAATGAAGATCGGCGGATAGGCGCCGTTATCGATTTCGTATTTCAAGGAGAGCGAGATCATCCACAGGAAGAAC
Organism: Martinezella rhizogenes; assembly: GCF_000799715.1. GTDB lineage: Bacteria > Pseudomonadota > Alphaproteobacteria > Rhizobiales > Rhizobiaceae > Rhizobium > Rhizobium rhizogenes_C. The sequence goes on along the minus strand of NZ_JUHG01000013.1, from coordinate 553,444 downwards.
AGGACCACCGGCGAAATCATCACCAGCGCCACGAAGAAAAGACCGATCTTGTCGAGCGTCTTGCGTTTCATCACCGTGTCTCCGTGTCCGACCAGTTCGCGCGCTGTCTCGCCATCAGCAGGACGAAGGAGAGCGCGACGATGAGGATAAAGAAGACGACCGCCATGGCCGAACCGTAGCCGATGTCGTAGTAGGAAAAGGCGGTGTTATAGAGATAGATGTTGATCGTCTCGGAGGCCGTTCCCGGGCCGCCCTGCGTCATCGCATAGATAATGTCGAAGCTCTTGACCGCATCGATGCTGCGAATGATGACGGCAATCATCAGGAAGGGCGCGATCATCGGCAGAGTGAGATAGCGGAACTTCTGCCAGACATTGGCGCCGTCGATCTCCGCACTTTCATAGGGCTCGCGCGGGACGGCGGCGAGGCCACCGAGCACGATCAGCATGACAAGTGGTGTCCATTGCCATGTCTCGACCAGGACCAGAGACGGGATGACGCTCACCTGATTGTAGATCCACTCCTGCGGGCCGATGCCGACGAAGGACAGGAGATAGTTAAGCACGCCGAGCTGGGGGTGAAGCATCATCGTCCAGACGAGCGCGATGGCGACTGGCGTTGCCATCATCGGCATGACGAAAATACCGCGCAGAAAGCCGCGTAGGGGGAATTGCGCATCGAAGATCAGGGCGGCGAGGGTCCCTAAGAAAACCGGCGCGATAACGGAGAGACCCGTATAGAGCACCGTATGCCATAGCGCCTCCCAGAACCGCATGTCCGTTGCCAGACGAGCATAGTTCGCAAAGCCAGCAAAGCTCTGGGATTGCCCGAGCGTCCAGCTGTTCACGCTCATCCATAGGGTGAAGACCCATGGAAAAACGATGACAGCCGCGATGACCACCAGGGCGGGAATGACGAAAGGCCAATAGTTGGGAACAAGCCCTCTGGGCTTGCTCCTCTTCTTGGCGGCGGCCGCCGTGCTATTCTCGATGCTCACGGACGCCATCACCCCTCGCTTCGCGCCAGCACCGGCTCGAACTGTGCGGTTGCGTTCTTCAGCTCGCTTGCCGGATCAGCACCACCGATCATGTTGGTAAGTGCCACGCCGTAGATGTCGCGGAACTCGGTGACCGGAATGATGACGGGCAGGCCGAGCGCCGACACCTTGCCGGAGCCGACGACGGCATCCAGCCAGGCACCAGGCATCTTGACGCCTTCGCGGACTTTCTTGTCTTCAAGGACGGACTGGCGGAACGGCACGCCGGCGCCGGCCTGGAGCAGCCGTGCGCCCATCTCGTGCGAAATCACCCACTGGCAGAAGAGATAGGCGGCTTCCTTCTTTTGGCTTGCCGCCGTCACGCCGATACCGTCGCCGAAGGTGGCGGCCGCTTGTCCGGCAGGCCCCTTGGGGATGACGCTATAGCCGACCTGACCGACGACGCGGGACTTCTCCGGGTTTTCGATCGGCGGCGCAAAGCCGACGCCGTCGAACCACATGCCGATCTTGCCCTGCAGGAACGCCGATTGGGATTCGGCCCAGTTGAAGCCCGAGACGCCGGGAGGTGCTGCCTTCGTCATCAAGCGCTGATAGAGCTTGGCAGCTTCCACCGCCTCCGGCGAGGTGGTCCGCAATTTGCCGTCCGCAGACAGCGGCGTAATGCCATAGCCGAGCATGAAGGCTGTCCAGACCGGGGTGTTGGCATTCTTGAGGCCGCGCGCGACGAAGCCATAGGTATTGGTCGACTTGTCCGTCAGCGCTTCGGCGGCCTTAGCCATGTCCTCGAAGGTCTCGGGATAGGTGAGCCCCTTCTTTTCGAAGAGGGTCTTGTTCCAATAGACGATCCAGTAATCGACCGAGAAGGGCAGGGAGCGCAGGACACCATTGGAATCCTTGGCGAACTTCATACCGGCCTCGGCGAAATCACCTTCCGTCAGCGATGGGTCGGTAAGGGACGGATCTTTCAAGAAGCCGCTGATGTCGGCAAGCCAGCCGCCCTTTTCGAACTGGCGCTTCTGGACGTGATAGCTCAGATGCACAACGTCGAAGCTCGGCTTTCCGGAGCTGAGCTCAATCGTCGTCTTCTGGCGCTGCTGTTGTTCCGGCGTTGCCTCGGCATTGACCTTGATACCCGTCAGCGCCTCGAATTCGCTGAGGTATTTGATGATGATTTCGCTGCGCGGGCTTTTGACCAGGTTGACTTCCAGCGTCGTTCCGGAAAAACGCTTCCAGTCCACGGCCGCCGATGCGGAGCGGACACCGAGCAGGCTTGCTGCCCCTAAAGCTGCCGTACCCGCCATGAAATGGCGGCGTGTGGGATTGATGAATGACGATGACATGCTGTTGTTCCTCCTCCTTTGGCCGAAAATCTCCTCATTCACGGCCTGTTTCGTTCAAATCTTCAATGCGCGGTCTCTGGCTCCGTTGATGTGCGAAACAAGAGATGCGACGGCATCTTCCGCGGATCGTCTTTGGATCGCTTCAAGCACCTGCAGGTGCTCGTTCATGACCGGCCCGACATGTCCGTTGATCCGGAAGCGATCCTGGCTGATCAGCCGCATCTTGATCGAATTGACGCGGTAGGCGTTCGAAATAATGGTGTTGCCGAGGGCATCGATGAAGGCATCGTGCATGCCCCAATCCACCGATTGCGCATGGACTTCGAGCTCCTGCGATGTATCGCCGGCCTGGATGGCATCTGCGATATCGCGGTGCTGTTTCAAGAGCCCGGCAATGGTTTCGTCCGAAGCCGAACGGGTGAAGAGCGCGACGGCTTCTTTTTCGAAAAAGATGCGGAGCTGGAACGCCTCGCGGATCAGATTAAGATCGATATGGGCGATCTGGAGGCCACGTTGCGGCACGGTCTTGATCAGGCCTTCGGCCTCCAGCCGCGGGATCAATTCGCGGATGGCGCCGAGCGGCAGGCCGGTCAGTTCCACGAGCCTGCGCTGCGAGACGAATTCACCGGGCCGTACATCACGGGCAAGCAGATGCTGGGTAAAGCTTGCATAGGCTTTTTCCCGCAACGTCGGCTGCTCGTTGACACCGTCCATTCGTCCCCTCCCTGTCCGGTTCGCCTAAGCGGCTTTGGATCTGAACAGCGCATTGAACGCGCCCGCAAGGTGATTCCGTCCTTCGCCGGATATTGAAACCAGCGGCGGGCGAACTGCAAGCCAGATTTCATCTGCGGAGCGTTGCGCCACCATGACCTTGACCGCCGCCGTCACTGGAAACTTCAGCAATTCGAGGACAAAACCCTCGACGCGCGGATCATCTTTTCCTTCTTCGGCCATGAGCCGAACTTCATGGGGCACGAAATTCGCCATCCCCGAAATCGCGCCCTGACCGCCGAGCCGAACGCCCTTGGCCAAATGGCGCTCATCGCCGATCAGGATGATGAGATCGCCATGCGCCTTCAACAGCGCCTCGGTAAAGGGCCAATCGCCGGAGGAATCCTTGACGCCGGTGACGATGCCAGGGAACGCGGCGCGCAGCCTGCCGATCAGCGCCACGGAGAGCGGCACCATGGTGACGGAGGGGATGTTGTAGACGATGATGTCGCGCGCCTTTTCGGCGAGCCGCGCAAAGACTGCCGAGAACCAGCGATACAGGCCCTCGTCGCTGACGTTCTTGAAGTAAAAAGGTGGTGCCAGCAGGATGTTGCGCACCCCCTTGGACAGCGCCGATCCGGCTTGGGCGGCAGCATCCTCGACAGAATCCGCCATGATGCCGACGATGATGTGGTTTGCAGCTATCCCTGCGCTTAAGAAGGCGTTGAGCACATGCTCACGCTCCTGCGTTCCGATCGAAGAGCCCTCGCCAGTGGTGCCGAACAGGGTGACGCTGGAACATCCCGAGGCAAGGCTCAATTCGGCCTGCTTGATCATCGGGTCAATGGCGATATCGCCGTTGCTGTCGAAGGGCGTCGTGAGCGCGACCGATAGGCCAAATTTCTGCGACAAGTTCCATTCCTCCCAGATGTGTTGTCAGTACATACAGACTAACATGTTAGTTGTACAGCCTGAATTTTGTCTCGGCGTCGAAGAGCGAAAAAATGTCGCGGAAAAAGCCCGTCCAAGACAAATCTGATGTGATCCTGCACCTTGATGGCAGGCGGGTTGATGTTACGATGCCCCGAAATCGTAGCCGGCGGCGACGTCCTTTCAGCCTCTGAAAATGCCGCTTTCCCGCAGCCAGGAATGCCAAATGCCCAAGCCCACGAACGATCAGATCGAAGCCGTGCTTTCTCACGTCGATCAGACGATAGACCAGAGCCTGCAACGGCTTTTCGATCTCATCCGCATCCCCAGCGTCTCCACCGATCCTGCCTACCGCGATGATTGCCGCCGGGCAGCCGAATGGCTTTCGAGCGATCTGGCCAGCATTGGCTTTGATGCATCGGTGCGCGACACCACCGGCCATCCGATGGTTGTCGGCCATGAGAAACAGGCCGGCGGGCCGCATGTTCTCTTCTATGGCCATTACGACGTCCAGCCGGTCGATCCACTGCCGCTCTGGAAGACCGACCCTTTCGAACCGGTGCTGCAGCCGATGGACAATGGAGACACCGCGATCGTCGCGCGCGGCGCCTCCGACGACAAGGGACAGTTGATGACCTTCGTCGAGGCTTGCCGCGCGTGGAAATCCGTGACCGGAGCGCTGCCGATCCAGGTCAGCATCCTCTTCGAAGGCGAGGAGGAGGCCGGCAGCCCCAGCCTCGCTCCCTTCCTTGATAGAACCGCGTCCGAGCTTGCCGCCGATACGGTGCTGGTCTGCGATACCGACATGTGGGATCACGATACGCCGGCCGTCACCACCATGCTACGTGGCCTCGTCAGCCAGGAAATCGAAATCACCTGTGCCGATCGCGACCTCCATTCCGGCATGTTCGGCAATGCCGCCCGCAATGCGCTACAGGTACTCTCGGAGATCGTTGCCAGCCTGCGCACGCTGGACGGCGGCGTGGCGATCGCCGGCTTTTATGATGGTGTCCGAGAATTACCCGAGGCCGTGAAGGCACAGTGGAAAAGCCTGCCCTTCGATGAGGACGGCTTCCTGCGCGATATCGGCCTTTCTGTGCCTGCGGGAGAGAAAGGCCGCTCCATCCTCGAACAGGTATGGGCAAGGCCGAGTTGCGAGATCAACGGCATGAGCGGCGGCTATACCGGCGATGGCTTCAAGACGGTCATTCCGGCAAAGGCGAGCGCCAAGATCTCCTTCCGTCTGGTCGAGGGACAGGATCCCGATGCCATCCGAGACGCATTCCAGGCGCATGTGCGGGCGCGTGTTCCGTCGGACTGCTCGGTCAGCTTCAAGGAGTATGGTCTGGCGCCGGCCACCACCATGCCGCTCGATAGCCCGTTCCTGCGCAAGACGTTGGAATCGCTGACCGTCGAATGGCAGCGCGAGGCAGCCCTTGCCGGAACCGGCGGCTCCATCCCGATCATCGGTGAGTTCAAGCGCCGCCTCGGCTGTGACGCCCTTCTGGTCGGCTTTGCCCGCTTCGACAATCGCATCCACAGCCCAAACGAGAAATACGATCTTTCGAGCTTTCATAAGGGCATTCGCTCCTGGGTCCGCATCCTCGCGTCCTTTTGCGAGATCGAACAAGCGGCGTCTTGATGTCGGCGGCGCCTCATAAACCCGGCGGCGCGATGCACGCTTCGGTACCTGGATCCATCGCGTCGCGATCAATCTCCGTCGCGACCGCTTTCGCTGTCGCAGGTGCGCACTCGCCGAAGGTCCATGAGCCGCCGCGCCATCATGATGTCGTCGATTTCCCGGCCGCTATGTCGGACTCCACCGGGAATTCTGCCGATTTCGGAGAAGCCTTCCCGGCGATAGAAGTTTACCGTCCTCGGATTTTCCGAGCTGACGATCAGTTCGAGCTGCACGATGCCCTCGCTCAGCGCGTAGGTGATCACTGTGTCCAAGAGATCCTTCGCAAGACCCACGCCTCGCAGATCTTTGCGCACATAGACCATGATCAGCGTGGCGCGATGTGCCATCTTGCTTGATCGTTGCCGCAGCAAGCCCATCACGCCGACGGGCTGATCATCTCGAAACGCCACGAAAACGGGATCGCTCAGCCGCTGCCGCCATTCCTCGTCGGACAAGACTTCCCAGTCCTCCGCGCTACTCGCAAAGGAAGACGGCTCGGCATGAAGGGCCTCCAGGCGAATCCGTCGAAAAATGTCGAATTCGTCGACGCTAATGTGCCTGATCGTTATCTCGTTTCCACTCAATGCCGCCCCCCCGATGCTGCTTCCGTCATCATAGATGGCAGAAATGGGAGCAGGCAACGCCTCAATTCGAGAGGTTATCGCGGATGCAGGCCTTGAAATGACCGGGCGAGATTTCCCGCAGCTCCGGAACGGCTTCGGCGCAGGCCGGCAGCGCGTTGGGACAGCGGGTGCGAAAGACACAGCCGCTGGGCGGATTGGCGGGGCTCGGAATGTCGCCCTTCAGGATCTGTCGGTCACGCCGCGCGTCCGGATCGGGCGAGGGGATCGCCGAAAGCAGAGCCCGCGTATAGGGATGCTGTGGCGACATATAGAGCTCGCTACTCGGCGCGATCTCCATGATGCGTCCGAGATAGAGCACGATGATCCGGTCGCAGATATATTCGACCACGGCGAGGTCATGCGAGATAAAGAGCATGGTAAGGCCGAGGCGCTGCTGCAGGTCGCGCAACAGGTTGATGACCTGTGCCTGGATCGATACGTCGAGGGCCGACACCGGCTCATCGGCCACCAGGAAATCCGGTGTGAGCGTCAGCGCCCTTGCAATGCCGATGCGCTGGCGCTGGCCGCCGGAAAATTCATGGGCGTAGCGATGGATGGCGTCGGCCGGCAGGTCCACTTGCTCGAGTGCGGTGCGGGCGCGGTCCAACCGGTCCTTCGCGGTGCCGATGCCCTGTATCGTCAGGCCCTCGGTGAGGATCTCGCCGATCGTCATGCGGGGCGAGAGGCTCGCGAACGGATCCTGGAAAATGTATTGCATGCGCGGACGGACCCGCCGCATCGCCGATGCTGAGAGGGTGGTGAGGTCCATGCCATCGAAACGGACGCTGCCTGCCGAGGGTTCGACGAGGCGCAGGACCGAGCGGCCGATCGTCGTCTTGCCGCTGCCGGATTCACCGACGAGGCCGACCACCTCGCCCTTGCCGATGTCGAAGGAGATATCCTGCAGAACGGAGGTCTTGGTGCCGCGGGTCGTATAATGCTTCGCGAGATTGCGAACGGAAAGCAGGGGCTCGTTCATCTAGATCTCCTGCCAGCGAATGCAGCGGCTTTGATGACTTGAATTGACCTCGGCAAGCGGCGGCACGGCGGCGCGACAGGCGTTGATCGCGAACGTGCAGCGCGGCGCGAAGGCGCAGCCGGCCGGCATGTTCATAAGACCGGGTACCACGCCTGGAATGGCGGCGAGTTTTTCGCCTGCCTGCTTCATGCGGCTGGCGTCGCCGAGCCTTGGCATCGAGGCGAGAAGCCCCATGGTATAAGGATGTCTCGGATCGCGGAAAACCTCGCCCACCGGCCCGGTCTCGACAATCCGGCCGGCATACATGACCGCCACCCGATGGGCGATCTCGGCGACCACACCGAGATTGTGGGTCACGAACAGCATGGCCATACCGCGCTCGCGCTGCAGCTTCCGTAGGAGGTCGAGGATCTGCGCCTGGATGGTGACGTCGAGCGCTGTCGTCGGTTCGTCGGCGATCAGCAGCGTCGGATTGCAGGCGAGCGCCATGGCGATCGTCGCGCGCTGGCGCATGCCGCCCGACAGCTCATGCGGATATTGGCCGGCGCGACGCTTAGCATCGGGAATGCCGACGCTGTCAAGAAGGTCGATGGCCGCATCCATCGCAGCCTTACGGTTTACCCCGCGATGAACCCGGATCGGCTCCGAAATCTGGTCGCCGATGGTAAAGACCGGATTGAGGCTCGACATCGGCTCCTGAAAGATCATGCCGATATCGTCGCCGCGAATTGAGCGCATCTCCTTCTCGTCGAGCGGCACGAGATCGCTCACCTGACCGGATTTTCGTTTCAGCCGGATGCTGCCGGCCGCGATCGCGCCGATATCGCGTGCCAGCAGGCGGATCACCGAGAGGCTGGTTACCGATTTGCCGGAACCGGATTCGCCGACCAACGCCAGCGTCTCGCCGGCTGCGATAGAAAGACTGAGATCATCGACCGCCGTCACCGCGCCAGAGCGGATGCGGAAGACCGTCCGCAGCCCCCTGATGTCGAGTATGGTCTCAGTGCTCTCGTGCATCATGACCATCAGTCAAGCAGGCCGGTGGCGCGCAAAATATCGTTGATTTTGCCGGTCTCGGCGTCGTTGAGGGCGGCGCGTGGTCTGGGCATCAGCGCGGTGTCGATGATCCCCAGGCTCTTCATCGCCGCCTTGAAGGCGCCGATGCCGGACGCGCCACCGCTGACACGGCCTTGCGCCACCCAGACGATCTCGAACAGCCGGCAGAGGCGTTCCTGCTCCTTGCGAGCGGCCGCCCAGTCGCCGCGTTGGGCGGCATCCCAGAGGCGGACATAGCCATGCGGATCGACATTGGCGATGCCGGGCACGACACCATGCGCGCCCATCAACAGCGCGTTGTCGACGACGATTTCCGAGCCGGTCATCAGGAAAATGTCTTTCCGATCTGCGAGATCGAGCAGCAAGTAACGGAAATTGCCATCATCGCCGCTGGAATCCTTGACCCCGATGATCGTGCCTTCGCGGGCGAGGGTTACGGTCGTCTGTCGTTGCAGCTTCACATGCACGCAGACTGGGATGTCATAGGCGATCAGCGGCACGTCGACCGCATCGCGGATATAGCGAAAATGATCGAGGATCTCCGGCTGGCTGGTGACGGTGTAGAAGGGGGCGGTGACGACGACCGCATCGGCGCCTGCTGCCTTGGCGATCTTCGCGTGATTAATGACCCGGTCGGTCGTGGGGTCGATCACGCCGACGATCAGCGGTACACGGCCGTTGATCACCTTGGCCGAGTGCTCGATGATCTCCTGCCGGGTCTTTTCGTCGTGGAAGACCACCTCGCTCGTCGAGCCGAGCACGAAGAGGCCGTGGCAGCCAGCGTCGATCAGATGCTCCAGCACCCGCGTATAGGAGGCGTAATCGACGGTGAAATCCGCCTTGAGCGGCGTAACGACGGGGGGGACAACACCCTTGAATTTGCTCATGTTGGCTTTCTCTCAGTGGTTAGTTTCGCTCAGTACGGGGGTCGAAGGCATCGCGAAGGCCATCGCCGATGAAGTTGATGGCAAGGACGGCAAGGACGAGTGCGCCGCCGGGAAAGAGCCATTGCCAGGGATATTGCTCGAACACGGCCGTCGAGCGGGCGGCATTCAGCATGTTGCCCCAGCTTGCGGCGGGCGGGGCGATACCCAGCCCGAGGAAGGAAAGGCCGGCTTCGAGCAGGATGGAATTGGCGATCTGCAGCGTCGCGAAGACGACGAGAATGTCGATCGAGTTCGGCAGACCGTGGCGCAGAAGCAGGTGCGGGAGACCGGCGCCCATGCCGCGCGCCGCGATCACAAAGTCGCGCTCGCGCAATTCGAGGAGGCGCGAGCGGATCATGCGCGCCAGCAGCGGCCAGGAGAGCAGCGAGATGACGAGGACCGTCGGCCAGATGCCGGTGCCGGCGATCGAGGCGAGCACCAGAAGGAAGATCACCGGCGGCAGCGTCATGACCAGATCGACGAAACGCATGGTGATCGCATCCGCGAAGCGGCCGGCAAGCGCTGAGATGGCGCCGACCAGGAAGCCGATGGCGGCGGAGATCGCTGTCGATCCGATGGCGACGAGCAGCGAGATGCGGCCGCCCTCAAGGACGCGGGCAAAGACGTCGCGGCCGACGCCGTCGGTGCCGAACCAGTGTTTGGCGGTCGGCCCGCTGTTCATGGCAAGCAGGTCGATGTCGTTCGGCTTGAAGCTCCACCATAGCGGATAGGAGAGGATCAGCGCGAGCATCGGGATAATCAAGCAAACGCCGAAGAGGGCAAGCCGATTGAACAGGAAGCGCTCGAAGGCACGGGCGAGCGGGCCGGGGCTGCGGGTGGGGGATCGAGCCAGCATCGCTCAACCCACCTTGATGCGCGGATCGATCACCGCATAGGTGATGTCCGTCAGGAGGTTGACGACGATGACGCAGGCGCCGATCACCAGTGTCGCGCCCATGATGACCGGATAGTCGCGCGCGCCGACGGCGTCCACCAGCAGCAGCCCCATGCCCGGCCAGTTGAAAACACTCTCGATGAAGATGGCGCCGCCGATCGCAAGGCCGATGGTCGAGCCGATGAGTGTCACGACGGGAAGCAGCGCGTTGCGCAGCGCGTGCTTGGCGATGACCCAGAATTCATAGACGCCTTTGGCGCGGGCGGTGCGCACATAATCCTGATTGAGCACTTCAAGCAGCGAGGCGCGCATGTAGCGGGTGATGAGAGCTGCCTGCGCGATGGCGAGAAGCGAGGCAGGCAGAATGAGGTGACGCAGCAGATCGGTGACGGAGAAATCCGCCCCCGGTGTCAGCATGCCGCCGGACGGCATCCAATGGAGCCTGACGGAGAAGATGTAGAGTCCGATCAGGGCACTGAGGAAGGCGGGGCTCGAAATCCCGGCGAGCGCGAAGACGGAGAAGGAGACATCGAGCAGTGAGTTGCGGCGCACGGCGCTGACAACCCCGATTGCCACGCCGGCCACGACCGCGATCACGATCGCCGATCCCATCAGGAGCAGCGTCGGGCCGATGCGCGACAGCACAAGATCGAGCACTGGCTGGTCGAACCTCTTGATCGAGTAGCCGAGATTGCCGGCAAGCGCCTCCTTCAGCCACGCGAGATATTGCACCGGCAATGGGCGATCGAGGCCGAGCCGGGTCCGCAATTCCACAAGATCGGCCGGCGACATTGGCACGTTCGGATCGACATAGGCATCGATCGGATCGCCGGGCGTGAGACGCAGGAGGATGAAGGTCAGCAGGCTCACGGCGAGCAGCATTCCCAATCCAATCAAAAGGCGCCGAGCACTATACTGGAGCATGAAAACCGTCCCCTGTTGGGATGGCGCAGTTGAACGCGCCACCCTCACGCTGCGGGAGTGCCGCGCCTATTCGGCGAGCGACCATTTTTCCGGATGGGCCTGGTAAGGTCCGCCACCCGGCGCCGGCGTCCAGACGAAGTCTTTTACCTTGGAGGAGACGACGCCATAACGGTTCGCCACCCAGAGCGTTGCCCAGGGAAGCTCGCCATTCATCACCTTGCAGACATCCTGATAGCGGGTGTTGCGCTTGGTGAGGTCCGTTTCGCCGAGCGCAGCGTCGAGCGCTGTGGTCAGATCCGGCATGCGGGCGCGCACCACATTGGCGCCGGCCGGTGGGATCTGTTTTTCATTAAGGCCGGCATTGATGCTACTCGGATCGGGGCCGTTTTGCAGGCCGGCATAGATCATCTGGAACTGCGCGACATCCGGTTTCGGATTAAGCACGATGCTGTTGAAGGTTGGCGTATCGACCGCGCGCGGCGTCACGTTGATGCCGACCTGGGCAAGCATGGCCTGCAGGGCCGCCATGACATTGGCCGCAAGCGGCGTGGTGTAATAGGTCAGCAAGGTAATCGGCTTGTCGCCATTGATCTTGTCCCAGCCGGCCTCTTTCAGCAATTGCTTGGCCTTTTCCGGGTCATAGCCATAGGGCTCGACGTCTTTCGACACGAGCTGGTCGGCGACATAGGCGCAATTGGCCTGTTTGGCGGCACCGCCATAAAGGCTTTGGACGATGGCGGGTCGGTTGATGGCATACATGACTGCCTGCCGGATGCGCAGATCCTTCCAGATCGGTGAATCATGGTTGAAACCGAGATAGTTCACCACGAAGGACTCACCCTCGATCACCCGAAAATCGGCATTGCCCTTGAAGGTCGGCACATCGTTGGAATCGACATAGGTGAACTGGATTTCGCCGGCTCGGAGCGCCGAGATCGCCGCCGCCGGATTGGCAAAGTATCGGTCGATCAGCTTTTCCAGCGCCGGCTTGCCGCCGCGATAGTCGGCATTGGCCGAAAGCTCGACATATTGGTCCGCCACGTAGCGAATGAATTTGAAGGGGCCAGTGCCGATCGGCGCGGTGGACCACCAGCTATTCTTGGCGAGCTGGTCGGCGGGGATCTGCGATAGCGCATGCTCTGGCAGCATCATGATCTTGGTCATCGTGTCGATCAGGCTGGCTGATGGCGTGCTGAGCTTGACGACCAACGTTTTGACGTCCGGTGTCTCGATCGAGGAGACGGCCGTCAGCCGGGCGGCGAGAACGGAGCCGGTCTTGGGGTTCTTTGCGAGCTCCATGGTGAACTTCGCATCCTTTGCCGTGAATGCCTTTCCGTCGTGCCATTTCGCGTCAGTGAGCTTGAAGGTGTAGCTGCGCTGATCGGCGCTGACCTCGTAGGACGAGGCGAGCACGCCGACGACTTTCTGCAGTTTCTCGTCATAGCTTACCAGCGGCTCGTAGTAGACGCTGAGCCAGGTGAAGCCGCCGGTGGCCGCCAGCGGATTGAAGTTACCCTGGAAACCGCCGGGTCCGACATCGAACCCGCCGGAGAGCGTTGCCGCCCACGCCGGAGCGGAAATAGCCGGGATGCTCACGGTTGCCGCCATCGCGGCAAGTGCAATGGACGATGACAGTCTGGACAGTCGATTCATTGTGTTCCTCCCACATTTGAATTCGTCTTGTTATTGGCGATCACCCGGGAAATGCCCTGGTAATGGCGGTCCAGCCTTAGCTTGGCCTCCTCAAGGTCCCGCGCCTCCACCGCGTCGACGATTGCCGCGTGATCCTTCCAGGTGCCGACCGGATCGAGGTTGTCGAGGTTGACGAAGTCGGAGGCCTTGTAGAAGGCCATCCAGAAGACATCGATGAGCCGGACGAGCGTCTCGTTACCCTGGCAACGAAAGAGCAGGCGGTGGAAAAGCTGGTCGTCCTCGGCGAAGGCCTCTCCCTTCTCGGCATGTACGCGCATGCGGTTCACGGTGGCCCTGAGCTCGGCAATATCCTCCTCGCCGATGATCTCCAGGGTTTTGCCGATGAGGCCGACTTCCAGCGTGCGGCGGATCTCCAGGACCTCCTCGATCTGGCGGAGCGCGCCGCCAAGCCCATAGGCGAGGTTGTCGAGCAGCGGCTCGAAGGAGAAGGCTTTGACGAAGATGCCGACGCCACGCCGCGATTCCAGCACGCCGAGCGATTCCAGCGCCTTGATGCCTTCGCGCAGTGAATTGCGGCTGACCCCAAGCTGATGGGCAAGCTCCCCTTCGGCTGGCAGCATGGCGCCGGGCTGAAGCGTGTTATCGGCGACGTAGGCTCTGAGGCTCTCCTGCACGGACACATGCAGCAGGGGCGCGCGGGTCAGGGGCTTCATCGTCTTGAGTGTCGTGCGGGGTCTCACTTCATCATTATGTGGAAGTTAGATATTCACTTGTAGGATATCTGTCAAATGGATATGTGCCTCATGGCAGCTACTGTCCCGGAACCACTCGCTCATCTGTTTCCTGCACCGACGGTTTCTGCGCTGTGGAGGACGGTCCGCAGACCCTTCGCACCAATCCGAAGTCTTGACTCCCAAAACGTTTTGGAGTTCATTTCCAAAACGTTTTGGGAGAAGCGATGTCAAACCTCAAACAGCTTGCCAATTCTCTTGGCCTGTCGATCACGACCGTCTCGCGGGCGCTGGATGGCTATGCGGATGTTTCGCCGGCAACGCGCTTGCGGGTGCAAGAGGCGGCGCGACTGGCGGGGTACCAACCGAACGCTTCCGCGCGACGATTGCGGCGCCAGCGTGCCGAACTGGTCGCCGTGCCGCTGCCGAGCGCTCCGGGCCAGATCAGCCCGCCATACTTCATCGACATGCTGTCCGATTGTGCCGAGCATCTCGCCGTCGCGGGCCTCAATCTGGTGATTGCACCGGTGCCAAGGGGCAAGAGCGAGCTGGATATGTGCCGTCGCTTCGTCGATGGCCACCGCGTCGATGCCATGGTTCTTGTCCGCACGAAGCGGCACGACGAGCGCGTCGAGTTTCTGCAATCGCGCGGCATTCCTTTCGTCACCCATGGCCGGACGGAGGCGGGGACGCCGCATGCCTTCATAGACGGTGACGGTCATGCCGGGTTTCGCGAGGCCACACTTCGCTTTGCAAAAGAGGGCCATGTCCGCATCGGTCATCTTGCCGGACCGGGCGACTATAATTTCGCACATTTGCGGCGAACGGGCTGGGAGGCTGGGCTTTCCGAAGTCGGTCTGGACGCGGATCTTTCCGCGGTCGGCGATCCGACCGAGCGCGGCGGATATCAGGCTGCAAAGGCGCTGATGTCGGGCGCTCGCAAGCCTACGGCCATCCTGTGCTGCACGGATGAAATGGCGATCGGGGCTCTTAGTGCTCTTCGCGAGATCGAGGGTGGGGAGGCGGTCAGCCTCATCGGGCACGACGATGTGCCGATGGGCGCCTATAGCGACCCGCCGCTGTCGACCATGCACATGACCGGAGCAAACGTCGGCGAGCGACTGGCGTCATTGCTTTTGCGTGCGATCGCCGGCGAGGACCCCGCGACACTTCAGGAAATCTATCCGGTGGAATTCGTTGCGAGACAAAGCCACCGCCGCCGCCCCTGACAGCCGAATGCATGCCCGGCCAAAGCGGCCGACGTTTCAAAGAGGAGGAAACCAATGAAGCGCTCATATCTATACGGCCTGGTCGTTGCCGCAAGTCTTGCGACCACCTCGCTTGCTTACGCAGACACGATTTTCCTGTCCACGCAGTTGCGGCCGATCGAAGAGGCGACCGTGGTGCGCGAACAGCTTTTGAAGGATGTGAAGACCCCCGTCGAATATGTGGTCGAGGAGCCGCCGCAATTTGCTGTCCGCATGGAAGCCGAGCGCCAGGCTGGAAAACATACGATCAGCCTGGTCGGAGCCCTTCATGGAGAGCTGTCCCCGATCGCCGCCAAGGGTGGCTTCGTGCCGCTCGACGATATGGCTGCCAAGCTAGCGGCGGCTGGCATGCCGAAGAGCGTGATCGATCTCGGTAAATTGGGGACGGACAAGCAGCAGTATGTTCCCTGGATGCAGGCAACCTATGTGATGGCCGCAAATAAGGAGGCGCTGCAATATCTTCCGGAAGGCGCCGATATCAATGCGCTGACCTACGACCAGCTCATCGCTTGGGGCAAGAAGATGCAGGAGGCGACCGGCCAGCCGCGCATCGGCTTTCCCGCCGGTCCCAAGGGTCTGATGCCGCGGTTCTTCCAGGGCTATTTCTACCCGTCCTTCACCGGCGGCGTCGTGCGGCCGTTCAAGTCCGCCGATGCGGCCAAGGCCTGGGAGAGCTTCAAGGAGCTCTGGTCGGTCGTCAATCCGAACTCGACCAACTACAATTTCATGCAGGAACCGCTGTTGTCCGAGGAAGTCTGGGTCGCCTGGGATCACCTGGCGCGTCTGAAAGAGGCCGTCAGCAGCAATCCCGACCAATATGTCGTCTTCCCGGCGCCTGCCGGCCCGAAGGGACGGGGCTATATGCCTGTTGTCGCCGGTCTCGCCATCCCGCAGGGGGCACCTGATGAAGCGGGTGCGCGCGCCGTGATCGAGCATCTCATCCAGCCGGACGTCCAGCTCACGGCGGCCGAAAAGGTCGGCTTCTTCCCGACGGTGGACGCGAAGCTGCCTGAGAATATCGATCCGGGTATCGCCCTGTTGGCTAAGGGTGTCGATGCGACGCAGAACGCCAAGGACGCCATCGTTTCGTTACTTCCGGTCGGTCTTGGCGACAAGGGCGGCGAGTTCAACAAGGTCTACATGGACACGTTCCAGCGGATCGTCATCCGCAACGAGCCGATCGATCAGGTGCTGAACGAGCAGGCTGCTACTCTTTCCAAGATCATGACCGACACCAAGGCGCCGTGCTGGGCGCCCGACAAGGCCAGCGATGGCGCTTGCCCGGTCGAATAAGCCGCCCCGTCGCCGTGGGTTCCGGCTGTCGCCGGAGCCCATGATACAACGCGAGTAATCCTTATGACTGCAAACCGTTCCTTGGTTCCCTACCTGCTGATTGCGCCGGCAGTTCTCTTCCTGGCGCTGCTGTTCATCGTTCCGCTTGTGCAGACGATCTGGCTTGCCGTTTCGCAGGACGGACGCTTTTCGGTGGCCAATTTCCAGACGCTGACGGGCGATCTGAATTTCGTCTCGGCCATCCGCAATACGTTCCTTCTGACACTCGTCGTGGTCCCGATCCAGGTCGCCATGGCGCTCGTCATGGGCAGCATGGTCGCCAAGGTCGGGGGCGGGCGGGAAACGATCCTGTGGATCTGGACGATCCCGCTTGGCATTTCCGATCTGGCCGCCGGCCTGGTCTGGCTCTCGATCCTGCAAAACAGTGGCTATCTCAATAGCCTGCTCTTCGAGCTTGGCATCATCTCGCGGCAGGCGAACTGGCTGACCTACCAGACGCCGGTCGCCCTGTTCATCGGGATCGCCATTGCCGAGATCTGGCGCGGCACCGCGATCGTCATGGTCATCATCGTTGCCGGTCTCAACCAGGTGCCCAAGGAGTTCCGCGAGGCGGCCGAAATCTTCGGCGCCAGCCGCTGGACGCGGTTCTGCCGGATCACGCTGCCGCTGATCCGGCCGGCGCTTCAGTCGGCACTGATCCTGCGCACGGTACTCGCCTTCGAAGTATTCGCCGTCGTCTACGCGCTTGGAGGAACCAACATGCCCGTTCTCGTCGGTGAAGCTTACACCTGGCAGAACCAGAACCAGAATTATGGCGTTGCCGCAGCCTATGCGGTGCTGATCATGATCATCTCGCTTGCGGCCACTGTCGTCTATCTCAAAGCCGTCAAGGTCGATCCGGAGCGTCTGCCATGAGCGCGTCACGAACAGCGAGCTTCATCGGCGCGCGTACCCTCCTGTTCTGGAGCGGTATCGTCGTGCTCTGTGCCTGGGTTCTGGTGCCGATCTATCTGGTCGCGCTCGGCGCGCTTGGAGGCAAGACGGGCGTCTACAAATGGCCGAAGTCGATCCTGCCATCCAGTATCTCGATCGATCCCTTCCTGCTCTTCCTAAAGACGGAGGGAGTGGCGACCGCCTTCTTGAACTCGCTCGGCGCTGCGGCGATCACCGTGGTGCTGTCGATCCTGATCGGCGCGCCGGCTGGCTACGCGCTTGCGCGCTATCAGTTCCGGGGCAAGGATAGTTTCCGGCTGCTGGTGTTGCTGACACGCGCCTTTCCGCTGGCGATCCTCGCCTTGCCTCTCACCGTCTCCTTCATCCGCATGGGGCTTTACGACACCGTTGTCGGCGTTGGTCTGGTGCATACGGTACTGGCGCTACCCTTTGCCGCGCTCGTCACTCAGGGCATCTTCATGGGCGTGCCACGGGAGTTGGAAGAGGCTGCCTGGGTATTCGGTTGCTCGCGCATCGAGGCCTTCTTTCGCGTCGTCGCGCCGATTGCGCTTCCGGGACTTGCGGCAACAGCCGTCTTTGCCTTCGTCATCTCCTGGAACGAGGTCTTTGCGGCATCCGTGCTGACCGTGCGAAACCGGACATTGACGGCCTACCTCCTGACCGTGCTTGCGGAAAGTCCATTGCACTATCGTTTCGCGGGAGGGCTGCTTCTCATCCTTCCCTCCGTCGTCTTCATCTTTGCGGTCAGGCGCTATCTGTTCGCGATCTGGGGCATCTCCAGCAAATGAGCGGGATCTGACCATGGCAAATATCAAAATCGATCGCATCAAGAAGAGTTTCGGCTCCTTCGATGCGCTGAAGGAAATCTCGCTGGAGATCGGTGATGGTGAATTCGTGTCGCTGCTCGGTCCGTCGGGATGCGGCAAGACGACCTTGCTGCGCATCATAGCAGGGCTGGAAACCGAGACCTCGGGCGACATCCTGATCGGCGGCAAAGCCGTAAACGGCCTCGCCCCCAAGGATCGAGGCCTTGCTATGGTGTTTCAGAACTACGCTGTCTTTCCGCATATGACGGTCTTCGAGAATGTCGCCTTCGGCTTGCGCATGCAGAAGGCCGACAACAGTAGGGTCAAAGCGCAGGTGGAGAAGGCCGCCGCTCTCCTTCACATCGAACCCTATCTCGACCGCTATCCGAACAAATTGTCCGGCGGCCAGCGCCAGCGTGTTGCCGTGGCCCGCGCATTGGCGGTTGAGCCGCAGGTGCTGCTGATGGATGAGCCGCTGTCGAACCTCGACGCGCTTTTGCGCCTTGAGATGCGTACCGAGCTCAAGGCCGTATTGCAGGCATCGGGAACGACCACCGTCTATGTCACGCATGATCAGACGGAAGCCATGGGTCTCTCCGATCGCATCGCGGTCATGTACAACGGCCGTATCGAGCAGGTGGGGTCACCCATCGAGATCTACAGCCATCCGGCAACCCGCTTCGTCGGCGGCTTTATCGGAAATCCGCCGATGAACTTCATCCGGCTGCCGGTCGAAGGCGGGACGGTGAAGCTTGGCAGTCAGGCGCAGGCCGTGCCGCAGGCAAGCGGCGATATCGTGCTTGGCCTGCGTGGCGAAGACGTGGCGCTTGCGCCTCTGTCCGAAGGCCTGCCGCTCGACGTGCGCGTTTCCGAACCGATGGGCTCGCACCTGTTGCTGACCGGAACGATCGCCGGTCAACCCGTCCGGGTAATCCTGCCGCCGGGGGAAAAGGTCAGAGCCGGCGACAGGATCGGACTGAGGCCAGATCCAAGCCG
Source organism: Martinezella rhizogenes (assembly GCF_000799715.1). Lineage (GTDB taxonomy): Bacteria > Pseudomonadota > Alphaproteobacteria > Rhizobiales > Rhizobiaceae > Rhizobium > Rhizobium rhizogenes_C. The sequence continues at coordinate 534,681 of NZ_JUHG01000013.1, read as the reverse complement.
CCTGACCTGGCTCTCGCCGGACACCGGCATTGCACTCAACACTGCCGCCAACTGACCAGAATTCCACATAGGACCATGACATGACGGATTTTATCGCCCAGGCCCGCGCCATCCTGAAGACGAATGATCGCGGCGGCTACACAGTGCCGACCGACCGGCTCTATCCCTTCCAGTGGAACTGGGATTCCGCCTTTGTCGCCATGGGGTTTGCGGCCTATGATGTACCCCGCGCCTATCGCGAGCTCGAACGCCTCGTGGAAGGGCAATGGGCTGATGGCATGATACCCCATATCGTTTTCCACGCCCCGAGTGACAGCTATTTCCCCGGCCCGGACGTCTGGCGGACATCGCATACTACCGCGACGTCCGGCATCACCCAGCCACCCGTCTTCGGCATGGCGCTAAAACGCGTTCACGACGCCGCGGTCGACAGCGGCCTTGCGAATGCCGCCGACCGGTCCGCGCCGCTCTTTGAGGCGGCGCTGCGCTGGCATCGATGGTGGTATGCGGCCCGCGACCCCGAGCAAACCGGACTTGTCGCCCTGCTGCACCCCTGGGAAAGCGGCAGCGACAACTCACCAGCCTGGGATATCGCGCTGGCGCGCGTGCCCACCACGACCGAGACCATCGTTGCGCGCAAGGATACCGGCCATGTGGATCAGGCCATGCGCCCGCGCGACGAGGACTATCGGCGGTTCATCCACCTTGTCGATACCTATGCGGCCTGCGGTTGGGATCCTGAGCGCCAGTGGAAGGCCGCGCCGTTCAAGATCGCTGAGGTGCAGACGACGGCCATTCTCCTGAAGTCCGGCGAGGAGCTGGAGCAACTTGCCGTTGCGCTTGGCCGAATTGAGGAGGCCGCCGAACTGCAGCAGATGAATATCCTGTCGAGGAAGGCATTGTTGGCTCAGTGGCGTCCACATTTGCGCCGCTTCGTCTCGTACGATCTCATATCTCGGGAGGATGTGGAGGCGCCGACGCAGGCGGGGTTCATTCCGCTGTTGGCACTCGACCTCGAGCCCGCCATTCTGGATGCGGCCTGCGTGGAGATGGAAAGCTGGGCCAATGGTCTGGCCGTGGCTTTCCCCTCGACGCCGCAAGCCTTTGCCGGGTTCGAAGCCAAGCGCTACTGGCGCGGTCCGGTATGGGGCGTCATAAACTGGCTGTTGATCGCGGGTCTTCGCCGCAACGGTCGCCCCGATCTTGCCGAAAGGCTTCGCGCCGCGACGGTTCAGGCGGTCGAGCGGCAGGGGTTTGCCGAATATTTCGATCCACTGACCGGCGAAGGCTGCGGCGGCCTGGATTTCTCATGGACGGCCGCGGTCTACATAGAGATGACCCGGAAGGCGGCGTAAGCAAGCTTGGCGCCAAGTCGATGGCATGTCCGCAGTCCGACGCACGGATTGCGGACGTAGCCTCTCTCATTGGCGCGCGGAACCACGGGCTTTTCCTGACGCTTACCAAGCATGTCTGCGGCATCCTGGGCTAGAGTCCCTTCGAAATCCTAATCCTTTTCCCAACGGTCTTTCAAAGAAGCTTGTGCCAGTCGACGCGCGGCGCGTTTCTTTCGTTTCGTATCGAGGCGCGCCATGAACTTGATGCTTCGGTCTATGCTCGTGGAAATGAGCGTCGGCACCAAGTGTCCCTTTGACCGCGCAAGAGAGCCCATATACCAACTTGTGACCGCGCCTTTGGACTTCTTCTTCAAGGCGAACAGCGCAATGTCCATGCTCGTGACAGGTTGGGCGAGTTCTCGATACCTTAGGTGGTTGACATCCTCCTGATGCAGGATTCCGCCATAGGCTTCGGCCTCCGCCCAGGTCGGCGACAGGCGAAAGTGGCGATAAGCATCCAATGCCGCGTTCTTCAGCGCCGCATAGACCTCCTGGGGGCTGTAGTGATCAAGTTCGATGGCATCTGTGATATATTCGACAAATCGAAGTGCAATCGCTTGCTGTTCACGGGCGCCCCATGAGACCAGGACGGTGTCTTCCGTGATCGGAGGCGCGCAAACTGGCTTGTCGTTTTCATCGAAACCGAATCCTTTGACGCTTGTGTGATCGGCGGAGGCCATGACTTCCAACAAAGCGGTCTTCCAGGGGGTTGTCGTTGTCCAAATGCGCGTTTTGTCCTCGGGGCCGAGGACGGAATTGCTCATCCCCATGTAGTAACCCACCAGTTTGACACGATCGCCGACAACCCGTTGCAGACGCAATTGCGTATTGCCTCGCCATCCCAGATCAACGATGTAAGTCTCTGCAAATGACAACATCCCCTCGGATCGAAGATAGGACAGCGTTGCGGCGCGGGCGATCTGTACGCGGGCACGCAAAGGATCAAGAACATCTGCGCGGAGCAATGCGTCTTGCAATGCAAGCTTCTGGCTTTCATTCAGTGACTTGAATGCTTCGTCGGCTTTGATCCCCGCATTGTGCGAGACCATTTTGATTTCATCATCAGAATATTTTAGCGAGGTCAGGGCCTCGGACAGCGTTATGTGATCGTAGTAGGCTAGTATCAGTGCCTGAGCGACCATTTCGCCGTCATTTTCGGGCAGTGCCGGCAACAGAAATGCCTGGCGCGAGGCGTAGGTGTAGCGTGCGTCAATATCGGCGCCAAGCCAATGCGCGAGGCGTTGGCAGATCGGAACCATGAGCTGGCCGTCGCGTGCGAGAAAGTGAATTTTGCGGCCGCCACGAGCCAGCACATCGAGTAAAATCCAAAGGACGTAAGCGGCGAACAATGGTCCGACCACGCTTGCGGCCGCAGTCAATATCCCTTCCTTTACAGGGGTCTCCTGGCCCAAGCGCGCCGCACGCGCCGAGCCGGCAATGGCAGAAGACAAAAAATCTCCCTTTCCGGACGCGAACAGAACGCGCTCACGGGTCGTCCAGTGGGAATCGACGAAGATCTGTGCGTTCCATCCGCTCGCGCGCGCATTCTGCAAATCACCGACGGCATTGTCTCCCAAATGTTGGAAGTGTGAGTTTTGGAAGCCTCTTTGGTGGGCAACATGATCGAAGATGGTGCCAGCAAACTTGCTCTTAAGCTCCTCACTGGACGCGACAATGTCGAGCGGCTTGGTATATCCGCATTGCGTGAGAAGTGCCTCGACCTGCGCGGAGGTGAAATATGTGTCTGAGAGAAAGATAGGGGAACTATTTTCCTTGATGAGCTCGCAGACCCGTCGCCGTGTCGAGGCGATCGGTCGAATGAGGCGTAGTTCCTCGTTTAGCTCGGTCTCCAATGCGATGCGCGCATCTTCCGGTCTTAGGTTGAGCAAGCGGGACAAACGGCCATAGATGTCGTCAAGCGTGACTTCCCTGTGAGGCACGGCGAGACGCTGCTGATACTCGGCCACGGCGCGAGCATGCATCCATTCGGTATCGCTTAGGTTGAAAATGCCGCGACTACGAAGTTTTCTTCCGACGATGAGGTGGATATGTTCCGGAGAATGGAGGAGGCGACAGACGGCTGTATCAAAGACGTCAAAACTGAACTGCACGGTTCCACTCCGTGTCTCTCCCGGACCCGGCCCCGTCATCATCGCCTCTGTATTTTCCATCCGCATAATCTCCCCCATGCGTCAGGCGCACCTTGAACGCCGGCAAGAAAAGCCAAATCTGGGCTCATCGCGGAATCTGTTCCAAAACTTAACGCTAGCCGATAGTTTGTCGAAATCAGAAAGCTATCGATCGATGAATTGGTCACGTCATGGACAAGTCGTGCTGTGAGGCGAAATCGGACGAAAACCGTCCACAATTACGGGATGTCGAGGAACTAAGGGCTATTTCGATGCGAAACTTAGCATGCGCTTTGGAACGAATTCCACGATGAGCTCCAAATATCAACGAAAGAGAACGTAATATTAAGGCAATAATATAGCAAGAATAATACTGTTTATAGTCAAGCGCAACACCTGTGTTTCCAGCAAGAGCATACAATTTCCCTGCAGGAGAGGGGATATACCAACGAGGGCTGCGCGTGGGTTGTGATAAGTGCGGCGGCGTATTAGGCAAGGACACTGGAGCGCACCGCTTTATTCGCTTCGGTGCAATTCATGGTGATATCCGTTGCTTTCTCTACTGGCTGTTTGGGGATATCACCATCTGTTCGGGCCGGATCGAGACTTCGAGAACATCGTCGGGCCGGAGCGGTGTGTCTTCCTGAGCGGCAATCTGCATCGTTTGCTCACCGTTCTTGCGGTAGATGACAAGCGATGGGCCGCCCTCACCGCCGCGCATCTGCGCCTTGACCGCGCCTGTATAGAGCAGCTTCTCACTTGAGGCGCGAATCCTGCCGGCAAGTTTCGCGATCTCGATCGAGGTGTCGCGCAAGGCGTCGTTCAGCTGCGTGTTGTGTTGTTCGTCCTGAACCTCGATGTTGCGGGCGAGCTCGTCCCTGTCGTGCTCAGCCTGCACGAGCCTTGCCTCGGTGTCGCCCTGCTGGCTGCGAATTTCGGCGAGCGACCGACGTTCGTCATCGACCCGGTTGGCCATGACAAGGCCTTTGGATGCGGATACATTCATCCGGTCGACGGCATCCTGCTGAAGGTTGATGCTTTCCTCATTCCGCTGCCGCCTATCCTGAAGCGCCTTTATGGTGCCTTCAGCATTTTTCAGGGAAATCTGGAGGAATGTGCGCTGTTTTGCATAATTGGAGAGGCGCATCTGCAGGTCGCTTTCTTCGAAGGAGGCGATTTCGTCCAGCGTCTTGCGCTGCAGCGGCGCGGAATAAATACTCGTGAGGTCGATGTCAGGCGCTCTGTTCAGTTCCGCCCTCAGGCTGATGGCGCGAGCCTTCTGCCGGGCGAGGTCGATCCAGAGGCTCTCGTTTTCACTCTTCAGATCCGGAGCGGTCATCAGGGGGTTTTCGGTTCGGAAGCGCAAGGCGTCATAACCGCCGGCAAGCGCGATAGCATGCCTGACGGTCAATCCCGGCCGGTAGGGCACGGCGCCAGGGCGCGACACGTCGCCTGAAATATAGAAGGGCCGGAGCTCGACTATTTCCACGGAAACATCAGCCGACTGGATCCGCCCGTCTTTCGTCAGGCCGTCGGTCAGCGCCACGCGCAGGTCGTGGATCGTTAGACCTTCGCCATGGAGTTCGCCTAGGAACGGGACGGAAATATTGCCATCGATATTGACGGTCACGCGACGCGCGAAGTCGGCGACACCAAATACGCTGAGCTGCAGAATGTCGCCGGGACCGAGCTTGTAGGCATCTCGCTCGTCAGAAAAGCCTTTTTGAGGCAATAGCGAAAGCGCGGCGACAATGCCGAGCGCCGAAAGACTGATGATCTTCATTGTGTGATCCCCTTTTCTTGAACTGCGTTATCAACCTCGGGCTGTTTCACTTGTATCCAGTCGACGAGAAGATTTGCTGGCAGGTGCGTCGATGCGTCCGGCGATCCGGGCCACGAACCGCCGACGGCCAGATTGACGAGAAGGTACATCGGCTTGTGCATGTCTGGCGGCGTCGGGGTCGAGAAGACGATCTGGTCGTCCAGAGACCAGACAAGGTTGTCCTTCGTCCAGGTGATGCCATAGACGTGGAAATTGTCGGACAGATCGGCGGTGACAAGCTCCGTGCCCTTTTGTGCCGATCGCGCACCGGCTGGGATGTTAAGGCTGCTGTGGGCGGTCACATGCAGCCTGCGTGTATCGTGACCAAGCACCTCGAAAACGTCGATTTCCGGCGGCCACGTCTTGTCTGCGGGAAGCAGCCAGAATGCCGGCCACAAGCCCTTTCCACTTGGCATCCGGGCGCGAATCTCCACGCGGCCGTAAGTGAACGAAAAGCGGCCAGCCGTCGTTAGCATGCCCGAGGCATATTCAAATCCTGCCGTGTGAATACGAAGGCTTTCGGGAATTTTCGACGCGCGTATAGCCAGAATGCCATTGTCGATCGTGAATGGCGCCAGCGCCTGCACGGCGGCATTGTCGCCATTCGGTCGCGGATCGACATAATATTGCATTTCCCTGTTGCTGGCATTGCTGCGCGCCCCCCAGGGATAGAGAGGTTTCCATGTTCCCTTGCCGCCAGCCCGAAAGTCCAGCGTCGAAAAATCGTCCTTGAAGATCGTCTTCCAGCCGGCGACCGAGGTCTGGGCAGGTTCCTGCTTGACGGCAGCCGCCTGTGCCGAGCCGAAGAAGGCAAGAAACGCCAGTGTGGCTGCCATGATTCCCTGTAAGCTGACGATCCGCCATGACGCAATCACCGTCAGCATGCCCAGCCGGCACATCAGCGCGACCATTGCGGCCAGCATCAACAGACTGGCTGCGACATTGCCCCAGGCCTGTCCATCAATGCCCGCCAGACTGTTGCCGATTGTCATCGTGACCAACAGTGTGCCGAAACCGACGGCGAACAGTTTCATGGAATCAAGGCCCGGTGATTGAGACCGCACGATGATCATAGGCACGATCCAGACCATGGCCCCCAACGATACGCAGGAAACCGCGAGAGCGATCGTTGCAGGCACGGCTTCCGTATAGGCGGGGAAGATCGCGGCAATCACACGATCGCTGACGAAGACCGCGCAGAGGGCGACAAGACTGAGCGCGAGTGTGACGACGAAAACCTCCCTCTCGACGACAGCTGAATCTTTTTGGAGGGATTGGCCACTCATGTGCGCCAGCATCTTCGGATAACGGACCTGTGCGATGGCCGCCATAACGCCTAGGCCGATCATGGCTAGACTCGCTCCAAAGGACAGCAGCCCGAGATCGTGCGGTGAAGACAGAACCGACGATATCCATCTGTTGGCGCTGAGATAGAAGGTCCATGACGCGTTGAAGGCGAAAAGCGGCAGGGCGGCTCGTGCCATCGAGGCAAGGGGCGGACGTTTCTTCAGGTGCGGCAGCGGACGGGCCAGCAGCACCGCACAGAGCGTGTAATAGATCGCGACTGCGGCAAACGAACCGTCGACCCCACCCAGGACCAGACCCGCCAGACGCGGCACGGTCATGGCGATCTGCAGAATGAGCGCCAAGACGGTGAATTCCCAGACCCTCGACGCGGCGCGAAATAGAGTTGCCGGCCCATTGGCGATCATGCCCATGACGCCGCCGGTGATGGCGAATATCGCTCCGAGAACTGGCAGATCCACCCCAAGCCCGTCGATGAACAGCACAATGGAAATACTGGCCACCAAGGCGACCCCTCCGACGAGCCAGAGCGTGACGAGGATCTCAAGACCGGCGTGCGCGGCAATTGCATTCGACCTTCCCGGAATTCGCTTGTCGGCCAGTTGCGACATTCCGAGATCGGCGCGGCTGGCATAGGTAAACAGGCTGGTGAGAAGGGCGAAAGTCCCGAACTGGGCAGGATCGAGCAAGCGAGCTGCCATCAGGGTTGTGCCGCTGCCGAGCATGGTCAGCAGTAAAGTACCGACGGCGTATGTAATCGGCCAACCGAACCAGGCGAGATGAGGCGACATTCGTAACCGGTGAAACACGGCCGGCACATGGCTGGTGGCGAAGCCGGAGATATCCGGCGTGGCGTCTGTGTCGAAGGCTGTCGTCATGATGCCACCGGGTTGCATAAGGAGCCGGTTCCCACCTCGACAGCGCAAAACAATCCATAAATACGCGCGAACACGAAAATCATGAGCTGCTGTTCTCCTGAGGAGCGGGAATATCACTGTGAACCGTGGTTGGCTGCGATGAAGAATGGAGCTTGCCGGCGAGCACGATGAAAAAGGCAAGCGTCAGAAGGCCGGGAGTGGCAAACAGGCTGACTTCAGCGATGCCGATGATCATTACGAGCAGGACGACCTGATCGCGGACGGCGTCGGGCCTCGTCACCATTCGTTTGATCGCTATGCCGAGTAAGGCGAATGCCGGCAGTGATCCGAGGACGCCCATGCAGAGGAGCGTCTGAACATACATGTTGTGGGCATTGACAGGGTCGCCGGCAAAGTTGCGCCCTACGCTGCCCATCATGAGTGCCTCTGTGCCGTTGAAACCCCAACCAAACAACGGCTTGCGCGCGATGAGATCGGATGCCACGGCCCAAAGTTCCGTGCGTCCGGTCAGCGTTACAATCTCTGTCGCGGAGCCGGAACGTGCCAGGAAGCCCAGGAACGGGGACAGGCTCGGGAGCCCGCCAATCGCAATAAACGGCAGTGCGATGGCTCCGCTCACGAGAGCGATGCCGGCCATTGGCCGGAGATAGTGCCTCTCACGCAGTTCAATGACGATGCAAGCTGCCATGGCGGCGGCGGCACTTGTACGGCTTTCGGCCGCGATCAATGCTCCAAAGCCTGCGATCAGCGCCGCGATAAAAACCCAGCGGTTGAGGATTCCACGGCGGTAGCAGATGATTGCGAAGGTCACCAGCACCGCTGCCTGCTCACCCAAAACGTTGGGATGTCCGGAAAGACCACGGAGACGGAAATCTGCCTCGAAAGCCGATGGCGGCAGCCACGCCGCATCGGGAAAGATGATTGCGGCCACCAGTCCCGACACGACGAAAGCCAAAAGGGTGAACGTGGCCAAACGCAATGTCGCCTGAAGCCCGAGGACCGAGACGCTGAGGCACGCCAGCATCAGATAGGCGACAAACCCCAACGCATTGGCCACGGTATAGGCAGGTGTCAGCGACCAGGCGCCCGAAGCAATCGCCAGCAGGCCGTAGAGGGCACCAAGAGCGATAGTCGGCTCGCGGATATAGGGAAGCAGACGCTGAAAGTTCGCAAGGCAAACGAGCGGTATCAGCATCCAGGTGGCAAGCTTTAGCCCGTTCTGCCAATCCAGTCCCGTCTCACCTGATGCGCGCTGGCGCAGGCTGAGGCTCAGGCCGAAGATGACGAAGACAAGCAATGAGGCCACGGCCCACCGTCTGCCAAGGGCGGCGGCGATGAGAACCAGAGCAAAACCCACTGCGCCGATGATGCCGAACGGTGCCAGAGCTGCAGCCGGATTTTGAGGCATTGTGAAGCATAAGCCGAGCCAGGCAAAGCCAATCGCAAGGGGGATGGCAAAAACCAGGCCCGGCTCAGCCCAACGGACTGCTGAACTGTGGGCGGGTACAGTCATATTTTCAACAGCCGTTTTGCATCGCGACGGATCGCGGACGCATTCATGCCGGCGCCTGCGAGAAACGCCATACCAAGAGAGCCTGCGGCATAGAGGGGTAGGATCGGAAAGACCGGCCTGACGGGCACCGTTGCCGGCGAGAGGACCTCCGCATCGGGTTTCAGGGCCTCCAGCGTCGGCGCCCGGGTCTTCAGCCGGGTTTGTGCGTCTGCCAGAACTTGGGCATCGTTGTCGGCTTCGCGACGCAACTGATCGAGACGCAGGCCTGCCTTGCGTCGCTCGACCATATCCTGCCGGATCTTGTCGATCTCTACAGAGAGAAGTTGTTCACGCTCAGCCCAATTGTTGGCCTCCACGCGAACGCTGGCGACGATCCGGTCGCGCTCACCCTGAGCCTGCTCGAGAATGTTGCGCGATTCCGTCGACATCACCGCAAGCCGAGACATGCTTTCAGTGAGGCTTTGGTTCAGGCGCTGTATGGTTGGCGATGCCAGAACCTCCGGTGCACTGTCCAAGGTGCCCTTCGATTTCATGACTTCGAGACTATCCGCACGGGTCCGTGAGTCGATACTGCGCGCCCGTGCGGTTGCAAGCTCTGTGCTGAGGGCGCTCAATTGAGCCTCGAGCGAGATTTCGGCGCCCTGGTCGATGAGGCCCGACGTCTCAAGGAATGCCTCCATCTCTGCAGCCGATGTGTTCGCCCGGTCGCGGGCCTGGCGCACATGGTCCTCGAGAAGCTTGTTCATGCCGTCGACGTTTTCGACCTTGCGCTTAACCTGGGCGTCAAGATAGGCGGATATGAGCGACTTGGTTAGCATGGCCGCCTTCAGCGGGTCATTTGAGCGAAAGCCGACGTTGACCGTGTAGGACAAACGGTTGCGATTGACGACCAGCTTGGCCCATAGATTATTCCTCAGCTTGGAAGCCTCCGGCGTATCAGCGGAGGACACGTTACCTGCCATGACGTCCTTCGCAGAGGGCGAAGGCGTATTGCGTGCCAAGGTTTGCGGCAGAATACTGTCCAGCATGCTGATCACAGCGCTATGAATCTTGCTGGCCAGTCCCTGCTTCACCTTGAACTCGTCGTCCATGGCGAGTTGGTTGGCGTCGATCACGTTTTGGGCAAGGGCTACGGAATTGAAGGCGTCGAGAGCGGAGATGATGGAACTCTCGTCCAGAGGCTGCCGCATGGCCTGAGCATAGTCGGTTTGGCCCTCGTTATCGGTCGGGCGTAGCACCAGGGTTGCCGTCGATTCATAGACGCGCGGCAGCATCGGCCAGGCAAACAGCGCGATTGCAATGACGGCCGTTCCTCCGAGGAGAAACCGACGAAGCGAATAACCGGGGGCCGGGTTTCCCGGCGCGTCCTGGGTCGTATCGGGGCTGAGCGCATGGTTCTCCGTCGCAGGAGCGACAAGCGTGATCGGCGAAACAGAATCGGCTGCATTTTGTTTTGTCATTGCGTTTCATTGCCTCCTTCAGTTGTCTCAGTTGCGAACAAAGGCATACATTCTGCCGCGCAGGGATCCGGAGATCATGCGGAAGCCGGTGTAGAGTGTCGTGACCACTAGAAACTGGTTGAAGGACAGAAAGCCCGCCTTCAGGAAATGTAGCCTGAAGCGCACTTCGTTGGTGACGTAGCGCCAACCACCACGGCGTTCGTTCAATCCCATTCCTGTTCGCGACTTGATCAGGACCTTTGGAATGACGTGAAAACGTACCCCGGCCAGGACCAGTCGTATCCAGAGGTCATAATCTTCCAGAAGGCCGAATTTTGAATTGTAGCCGTCGACGGAGCGCAGGAAGTGCGCTCTGATTGCCACGGATGGATGAACGATGATGTTGCGCCAGCGCAGAGCTTGCACGACAGCATCATGAGCCGTCGGTGCCACACGCAAGCGCGTCGATTTGGGGTTCTCGTGATAGAACTCCTCGGCCCAGCTTGCGACGAGGCCGATTTCCGGGTGGGTTTCAAGGAATTCGACCTCAACCTCGATCCTGTCCATAAGACAGATATCATCGCTGTCCATGCGCATGATCACTGACCGGGTGCAGACGCCAAGCCCGGCATTAAGTGCGCGGGCGAGCCCCCCATTCTGTTGCAGCCGCAACACCGTGAATTCCCATGGCGCATCCAACGCGGCAAAAGTCGCGATTACTTTTTCCTGAGCCTCGTCGATCGCACCGTCGATGACGAGTACGATCTGATCCGCCGGGCGCGTCTGGATACGCAGGCTTTCAAGGCTCGCATAGAGATTGCTGGCCTCTTCCCGCGCATAGGTTGCCATGAGAATCGATACGCCGGCTATTTCTGAACGGTTGCCACCATCGAAGGCAGCAGCATCGGACATAACGACGTTCTTCATGGCTATCGCGCTCCCTTGCGGGACAGAAGAACACCTACAGTCCGCATGAGAATTTTGAAGTCCATGAAGAGTGTATGCTGTAGCACATACTCGCAATCGAGTTCGACACGTCGCTCATAGCTGAGATCATTGCGCCCGCTGACCTGCCATAGGCCGGTAATGCCAGGCAGCACGCTGGCGTATTCGCTGACATGCCGGTTGTAATGGCTGAGCTCCGCACCGGTAACGGGGCGTGGTCCGACAAGGCTCATGTCTCCCCGTAGGACATTGATCAGTTGTGGAAGTTCATCAAGGCTGGTCGCGCGCAGGAATTTCCCCGTTGGCGTGACGCGTGGATCGAATAAAAGTTTTTGGTTGCGAACCCATTCAGCCTTGGCCTGCGGGTGGTACGACAAATATTCCTGCAGGCAGCCGTCTGCATCGAGCATCATCGTGCGGAACTTCAGACAATCGAACGGCGTGATGTCCTTGCCGATGCGCGCATGCCTATAGATGATCGGACCACCATCAAGCGCGACCAGCAGGCCGATAACGGCGAATAGCGGGGCGGTGACTAAGAGCAGGACAAGCGAGGCGCAGATATCAAATGCCCGCTTAACATATGCGTTGAACGCTCCTTGTTGCCGCACATATCTCACTGCCGGCATTGGCCGAAGCGATCTGATGTCTTGGCTGAGTTTCGGCGGCTGGTTCACGGGATGCTCCTCTATGGGTCTGGTTACGGCAGAGATTGTCGGCCGATCCGTGTTTCCTCAGGCAGAGCACATCATTTGTGGCGCAAGGTTTGCAAGGAAACAGAGGAGGTAATCCTAATGAATATCGCTCATATGAACTAATACGAGTTATAACGTGAATATTATTTCTCGAAAAAAGAAGTATAATTACAATATAATGACACTTTATTCGATGTCACGATGGCCAATATGAGTAGAAATGCATATTTATGCATTGCGAAAGTATTTGACAACATAAATAAAGTATTTATTAATTTATATGCGCGCCATCGTTGTAAGACGAACGCAAATAAGATCGAAAATTGGGGTTTTGCATCTTTCTCGTCGGGAAAGGGGGGTATTTTTATGCTCAGCCCGGCTTATATATTTGATTCTAGTCGTTTATTCCGGGAGGGTACTCGGCTTATTCTCGGGTCGTCGTCTTTTGAGGTGGTCGGAATGGGAGAAACCCTGGAGGACCTCCATGAATTGCCGAGGATGGAGTCTCTTGCGGTGTGCGTGATCGGCACGGTTGCCAATGTGGCTGTCCTGGATTTTGTGACGGCCGTGCTGTCGATCAATCCAAAGGTGCGCGTCGTCGTACTTGCCGATGCTTATAACCACGACGAGGCGACTGCCATCCTTGACCGCGGTGCGAAAGGCTATCTCCACAAAGGCCTCTCGTCGGAGAGTTTTGTAAAAGCTTTGCAGCTGATCTCTGAGGAATGTTCGGTGATCTCGGGCTGGTCCGTTTCGAACGCGGGCGGCCGGGACGATCCGCGGACGCCCGCGTTACCGGCTGACAAGCCCGACTTGCGACTTCTGGCGCTCGACGATGCGAAATCATTTGCGCAAAAACAACTTGCGCTGGGTGACGCGATCATCTGCCCGGATGCCGGCTCGGATGTTTTTGACGTTCACGAACATGACGCGCGCATGGCTGCGGCGCCAGTTCAGACAACAAGGATCGTCAACGGCGTTCGCAATCTCTCCCCAAGGGAAAAATCAATCCTAAAGCTGGTCATGGGTGGAGAATCGAACAAGCAGATCGCGCGCAGGCTGGAAATCACCGAAAGCACCGTCAAGGTCCATATCAAGACCATACTGCGCAAGATTGACGTCAGGAACCGCACTCAGGCGGCAATATGGGCGATGGCGGATCCCGATTTTCTTGGACCCCGCCAGCACACGTAAACGGCATGCATGCTCTCAAGCGGTCAGTTTATGCATGCCGCAATCTCTCGGCCATCCATCCGGCAGCTCTGCTGATCGCTTTAAAGTTTCACAGCAAGCGCGACGCGCGGAATACCCGATGGATCGAGAATGAACTGGACAGGCGCGTAGGCGCGTGTCCGCGCGAGCAGCGCGGCGGCCTGCCGCTCCTGTCCTTCGCCGAATTCGAAAGCCAGCCAGCCGCCAGGCTTCAGAAATTCGAATGCCTCCCGGATAAGGCGCTGCTGGATCGAAATCCCGTATGGACCGCCGTCGAAGGCTTCACGAGGTTCATTCTCCAGGAGATGCGCGCGATCCGCCTCAAGGCGGCCGGTCGAAATATAAGGCGGGTTGCAAACGATGAGGTCGACGCGACCTTCCAGCCCGATGCTTCTGATATTTTCGAACATGTCACCCTGAACGACACTCATCCTGTCCTGTAGGCCAAACCGTATGACATTGCGCCAAGCCACATCGACCGTCTCTGGCGTCAGGTCGCACGACCAGACCTGGGCGTCAGTAATCTTCATTGCGATAGCAATTCCCAGATTGCCGCAGCCGCAACACATGTCGACGACGATTGGGGTGACGGTGCCCTGACTGAGACGGTCGATGCATACCGTTCCCAGCAATTCCGTCTCCTTGCGCGGCACAAGAACGTTCGGCCCCAGCTCAAAGTCGAGATTCATGAAGGTTGCGGTGGCCTTTTTCTCTGTGGACATGATGGGAAAGTCCTCGGTCTGTCGCGTGAAATGGGGTTTGACGCTTGCCGTCTGCGTATCGTTCGCTCTCGCATTGTCTGTCACTATCTTGATCCCTCTCCTCTGGCAGGTAGCCCAAGGTATCTGCCGCCTGTTTCACCAGCCTTTGGCTGAGCGGATGTTCCCATTGGAGGCGGGGTGCGTAAAGGCAACGGAACTGGGGCATGCGGACTACCTACCTTCGGCTGAGGGCGCTTATGTCTACTCCTTCCAGTCGGGGTAGTCCGATTGCTCCATTGCTTCCCCCCGTCTGCACCGACAAGCTTATAGACGACGGGAACGTTGCAGAGGCGCTTGCAATGCCTTCGTTCCAGCGGGGAGTTTGTATGTGCGGCATTCTGGGATATTTCGGAAATGGCATGGTACCGGCTGATGCCGTAGGCCTGCTAGAGCGGATGGCGGGATCTCTCCAGCACCGTGGGCCCGACGAAGATGGCGTATTCACCAGCGTCGGCGTTGGGTTTGGACATCGTCGCCTCTCCATTGTCGGTTTGGTTGACGGCCAGCAGCCGATGTCGAATGTCGACGGCTCCATTTCAATCAGTTTCAACGGTGAGATTTTTAACCACGTCGAACTACGCCAATCCCTGGAAGCCAAGGGATATGTCTTCCGGACTGCGTCTGACACCGAAGTCATCATTCATCTCTATCAGGATATAGGCCCCGATTGCGTTCATCTGCTGAACGGCGATTTCGCTTTTGCGATTTGGGACGCCACTAGGCAGCGCATGCTGATCGCGCGCGATCGCATGGGTGTGCGTCCGGTTTTCTACGTCGAACATTCGCGGATGCTGTTTTTCGCCTCCGAGGTCAAGGCGCTACTGAAGGTGCCGGGGGTTGATGCAGAGATCGATCCTTTCGCGTTGGATCAGGTGTTCACCATGTGGGCGCCGGTACCTCCCCGCACCATGTTCAAAGGTGTCTCGGAATTGCCGGCGGGTCATCTCATGATCGTCGACACCAACGGCATTTCGATACGCCAATACTGGGATGTTTCGTTTCCGGATGCCGGCGACATGACGGATGAGCGCGATGAAGCCGATATCGCGGAAGAACTGCTTGCTTTGCTCGACGATGCGACTGCGATCCGCATGAGAGCGGATGTTCCAGTGGGCGCTTACCTGTCCGGAGGCCTCGATTCATCGATCATTTGCGCTCTGGCCAAGCCCTATGCAACAGCGGGTCTGAGGACGTTTTCGGTAACCTTCGACACCGCTGAGCATGACGAGAGCCATTTTCAGAACGAGATGGTCCAGGCACTTGGCACGCGCCATTCGGCTGTTGCCTGTGGGCCAGATCAGATAGCCGGCATCTTTCCTTCGGTAATCGCCCAAACGGAAAAACCTGTCATTCGCACGGCACCAGCGCCTCTCCATCTCCTGTCACGTCATGTGCGCGACGAAGGCATGAAGGTCGTACTGACAGGTGAAGGTGCGGATGAGGTTTTCGCGGGTTACGATATTTTCAAGGAAGCCCGCGTTCGCAGCTTCTGCGCCAGGCAACCGGCCTCGCCCCGCCGGCCGCCTTTGTTCCGGCGGCTTTATCCTTATTTACCCGGCCTGAGCCAGCAGACACCGGAAGCACTTGCTGCCTTCTTTGGGGCAGGCAGTACCGATGCGGACGATCCGTTGTTCTCGCATCGTCCGCGATATCGCAGCACGGCGGCAGCGAAAATCTTCTTTTCCTCCGACCTCAGGGCAACGCTTGCGGGCTATGATGCGACCGACGAGGTGCTTTCACGGCTGCCTAAGGATTTTGCCCGTTGGCATCCGCAGCACCGGGCGCAGTACCTGGAAACGAAGTTCCTGCTCCCCGACTATATTCTGTCCAGCCAGGGCGACCGCATGTCGATGGCCCATGGCGTCGAAGGGCGGTTTCCGTTCCTGGATCATCGCCTGGTGGAGTTTGCGTCGCGGATTTCTCCGGGAATGAAACTTAAAGGTTTCGTCGAGAAGCATATCCTGCGCAGAGCAACGGCCGGCCTTTTGCCGCCATCGATCGGAAACCGGACCAAGCAGCCTTACCGCGCACCCGACAGCCGTTCGTTCTTTGCCGGGCAGGAACCGGCCTATGTCGAACGCCTGTTTTCGCCGCGGGCGCTGCAAGAAACGGGTTTGTTCAATCCGGCGGCCGCCGAAAAGCTGCTCGCGAAATGCAGGCGGCAAACCGACGGCTTTCGGGACAATACGGCCTTCGTCGGCATCCTGTCGACGCAGCTATGGAATGAAACATTCGTAACGCGATCGGCCGGGGATAGGGGCAATCGTGAAATGGCAGCCGTGATCTGAAGGGAGAAAACACTATGATTCCGCTGAAAGAGCAAATCAGGGCCTTTGTCGTCGAGAGCTTTCTGTTTGGAGACACGACAAGGACGATCGCCGACGACGCGTCGTTGATCGAGAACGACATCATCGATTCCACCGGCATTCTCGAGCTGGTCACTTTCGTCGAAGATAGCTTTGGCATCACCGTCGGCGATGCGGAAATCCTACCAGCGAACTTCGACTCGATTTCCAAGGTCGCAGCTTTCATCGCCAGCAAGAGATCGGCAACCGGTCCAATTGCAGCGGTAGCCTGAAAACACGGATGGGAGGAGACAATGCGCGTCGAGAATTTCCTGCGATACAGCGCCAGACGATGGGGAGACAAGTTGGCTCTTGTGACAAGGGACATGAGCCTGAGTTTCACCGATCTTGACGCGCTTTCGGATCATCTGGCGGCGGACCTGCAGATCAAGGGCCTGCGACCGGGTGATCGTACGATCATATTCATGGATAACTGCTGGGAAGCGGTTGTTTCCATCTTTGCCGTTCTGAAAGCAGGGGGTGTCTTCAGTCCGGTCAATCCTTCGACCAAGGCGGACAAGCTGGCCTTCGTATTGCGCAATTGCCGTGCTCGCGCGGTGATCACGCAGGCAAGGCTGGCCGGCGTTCTCGAACAGGCTCTAGCGGAGGAAACCAATGTGGAGGTGGCGATCATATCAGGAGATCCCGGATCGCTTCTGCCCGGCGCCTCGCGCTTCTCAGACAGCATCGCCGGTTCGGCACGACCGGTTGGCCATGGCGGGATCGACATTGATCTGGCAATGCTGATTTACACCTCGGGTTCGACGGGACGGCCGAAGGGTGTGATGATGACGCATCGAAATATCGAAGCGGCAGCGACATCGATCACCGCCTATCTGAGGAATACCGCCGACGATGTGATCCTGAATGTTCTGCCGATCGCCTTCGACTATGGGCTTTATCAGATCCTGATGGCGACGAAGGTCGGCGCGACGATCGTTCTGGAGAAATCCTTCGCCTTCCCTCAAGCCATTTTCGATACCATGCGTCGAGAAAGGGTCACGGGATTCCCACTGGTTCCAACCATGGCCGCGTTGATTCTGAACATGCGGGATATGGTTCCCGGCCCTTTGCCGGCGCTTCGCTATATCACCAACACCGCTGCCGCGCTTCCGCCCGAGCACATCGAACGTCTGCGGGCACTGTTTCCGGATGTGATGGTATTTTCGATGTACGGTTTGACCGAATGCAAGCGTTGCACCTGGCTGCCGCCGTCGCAACTCGATGTTCGTCCCGGTTCGGTCGGCATCGCCATACCGAATACACAGGCCTATGTGGTGGACGATCAAGGCCGAAAGGTCGCGCACGGTGTCGTAGGGGAGCTCGTCATTCGCGGTCCGCACGTCATGCAGGGCTATTGGGAGAATGAAGAGGCAACCGCGAAGGTGTTGCGACGCGGGCCAAATCCATGGGAGCGTGTCCTCTACACTGGCGACCTGTTTCGAGCCGATGCCGATGGTTTCCTCTATTTCGTCGGCCGCAAGGACGACATCATCAAGACACGCGGCGAGAAAGTAGCGCCAAAAGAAGTCGAGGCTGCCATTCACTCCTGTCCGGGTGTGGCGGAAGTCGTCGTCTTCGGCAGGCGGGATCCGATTCTGGGGCAGGCGATTCATGCCGTCATCGTTGCCTACGATCCCTCTCTCAACGAGCAGATGGTCATTCGCCACTGTCAGAGAAATCTTGAGGATTTCATGGTGCCGCGTTCCGTCTCTTTCCGCACGGAGTTGCCCAAGACCGATACTGGAAAGGTGAGCCGCAGGCTCGCTGCAGAAGAATTCGAGCATTCAATGGAGCTGGCAGAATGAACCCAAGTCCTCTCTCCATCCATAGCGTACTGTCCTCGGATGCTTTGCGCATAGACGCCGCGGCAGAGGTCGATCGTATCGCTGAGGCCATGCGCGATCAGGTGCGCAACAAGATGCGTCGACGAGGACTTGTCATAGGTTTGTCCGGAGGCGTGGATTCCAGTGTCTGCGCGGCTCTTGCCGCCCATGCGCTCGGCGCGCGCAACGTCTTTGCTATCTTCATGCCGGAAAACGATTCCGACCCGGAAAGTCTCTCGCTTGGACAAGAGGTCGCCAAGGCCTTTTCGCTTGAAGGAGCGATCGAGGATATTGGTTCTGCTCTTGCGGCGATGGGCTGCTACGAGCGGCGCGACGACTTTATCCGGCAAGTCGAACCCGCCTATGGTGCGGGATGGTCGTGCAAGGTGGCGATCTCCAGTCCGCTGGCCAGCGAAGGATATGCCATCTCGACGCTGGTGCTTCAGGCTCCGGATGGGTCGCAGACGCGACACCGCATGCCGGCTTCCGTCTATCTCGGCATTGTCGCTGCCACCAACATGAAACAGCGAACCCGCAAGCAGATGGAATACTACCATGCGGATCGCCTGAACTATGCAGTCTTGGGAACGCCGAACCGGCTCGAATACGATCAGGGCTTCTTCGTGAAGAATGGCGATGGGGCAGCCGATCTGAAGCCGATCGCGCATCTGTATAAGTCGCAGGTCTATCAGCTCGCCGAATATCTTGGTGTGCCGGAAGAGGTCTGTCGCAGACCTCCGACAACCGATACATGGTCGCTCGCTCAAACCCAGGAGGAGTTTTACTTCGCATTGCCCTACGACCGCATGGATCTGTGTCTCCATGCCCTGAACGAGGGGCTTGGGTTAGAGGAAACAGCTAAAGCCACGCAGTTGACGACCGATCAGGTGGAGCGAGTGTGGCAGGATATCCATTCCAAGAGAAAGGCCACGCGGCCGCTGCATCTGGCGCCGCTGCTGGTGCAGCCAGTGTTCTAAGGTGGGTGATTGGGGGGAGTCATGAATGACGAAAACAGAGTAAAAGACGACATCAGAGGCCGTCGTCTTGAAAAGCTGAGGTTTTGGCGCAGGGCGTGTGCGGAGGAAAGCGAAACGCTCAAACTCTACAATACCGAAATGGCGGGCAACCCGCTCATCTTCCTGCATGGTGATTTCGAGATGGGCGGATTCTATGTTCGCCGTCTGGCTGCCGAGTGCGGCTATCCCATTGCGGCCCTTGCGCCGCACGGACTTGAGGATCCAAGCTTACGCCCAAGTATCGAATGGATGGCAAAGGAGCGTCTGAAAGATATTCTCGCCTTCTGCCCTGCCGGACCCTACAGGCTTGGCGGCTATTGCAACGGTGCACTGGTCGCCTACGAATGCGCCAGATTGCTCAAGGAGCAAGGCCGTGAGGTCGAGCTCATCTTGATGATCGAGCCGCCATCGCTGAATACGTGGCCCTACTACAGGCGTTTGCATGGAGCCGTTGCCGCGACCCTTACCACGGTGGAAAGGCGCTCACTGAGGGTGCAAAAATCGTTCGGCCACCTGATGAACGCGTTTTGGAATATCGGCCGAACCGTCCGCCTGCCGCCGGGCGATATCGTGCGGCTCCTGCACAATCTCGCGGCACACCACTTGAAGCATGCCGCCAAGACCGCGGATTTGGCGGAAACCGAGGAGCGTCGTATCCGGGAGACGAACGCGGCGCTGCGCAGTGTTTATCTGGCGGCCACTGCATCCTATCTACCTCCACCGACGACAACTCCGATCGTTGTTCTTTCGACGGGGCTCGATCACGGTGGGCGGCGCTGCGGGCTTTATGACGGAATCCAGTGGTCACTCCTGGCCAGCAGCTTTCGCCATATCCAGCTGTCGGGCCATCATCTGACATGTCTGTCGGAGCATGCCAGCGAATTGGCTGCAAATCTGGCTAGGGTTCTGCAGGGTCCATTGTGTGTTTCGTCACAAATACCGGCGTATAAGGATAGACTGAAGCTCACTGTCGTCCACCGAACGTAATTTCGATCTGGGATAGTGTGGCAAATACTGACGCTGCATCGCCGTCATTGCGTCCATGCCAGCGATGCAGTTTGTTTTGCTGTTACAATGCATATCGGCGCTGAGAACGCATAATGCCGTCCGCTATCTGTTACGTGACGACGAATGCGCGTCCTCACTCTCTGGCGAAAGCACGACAGACACTCTCTGCGAACTCCATTGCCGATCCGGCAATCGTCAGTAAGCTATGCGAGGGGATGCCCTCTGCGCCAACCGGTGTCGTAATGGTGGGAATACCGGCTGCGATCGTCTCGATCACCTTGATCTTGACGCCTGAGCCGAGCCGCAGGGGAACGACCGCAATCTCCGCCTGGGCAAATAGCTCCATCGGAGATTCGACGAACCCTGTCACATGAATCGATGGCCCTGACAGGGCCAATACCTCGTCCGACGGATGCGCCCCGATGATCCAGAGATGGGCTTCCGGATTGCGCTGGTGAATTTGCGGTAGGATATCGCGTGCCATCCAGACGACGGCGTCGATGTTTTCCTGCCGTGACATGTTTCCGAAGAAGATCATACGTCCGGGCACGATCGTGGCCTCGGTGCGCATTTGAGGGTTCAGCGCCACGGTCGTCGTCGGCGGTACGCACCTCACCGGCGTGGACGGGTGCGCAGAGCGGATGAGCGTTGCATCGTCCTCGGAGAGAGTTTCAATCCCTGCGGCGCTGGACCACACACCGCGCTCCCATGCTTGGGTCTTCAGCTTTTCCATCCGGTAGAAGAGTTTCTTCAGTCCGCCGGCATTGTCGGCCTGCCGTCCATAGAGCTTCGACACCACATCATGCTGCCGAACGGTGAACCGCGCCAACTGTCGGCGCGACAGCACGGCCGAGCCTTGAGAGAAATCGCTGTAGAAATCTGTATAGGCGGGATCGGAAACGCGCTGTGCGATTTCCCGTCTTGCTGCAAGCCGGCGAACCGAGACGAACATCGGCAGATGCGGCATCAGCAGACCGGCTGCGATCCGCATACCCCTCGTGATGTGCATCGGGATCTTGTCGCCAACGTTGGCGGGCCACGGGGGCAAAGCGCGGCCAGCGTCAAGTTCTTCCAGCTCATTGATAAAATATAAAACATCGATCCTGGTGAAGGATTTGGAAAATTCCTCGATTTTCGCAAAGGCAATCTTCTGTCCCGAGGAGCTTGAATTGGGATGTGGCGCAAAGCCGCAGATATAAAGGAGACGGCGCTCTGCATGAAGAACATCATCAAATTGTAACCGTTCCGGTAAAGAATGAATTCGGCGGCCACGCGAAGATCTGTTGAAAATCTTGCGAATTCGAGCGAGAAATCCCGCTGATGATCCTAAAGACACAGCAATCCAACTCATAGCTATTCTTCAAGTCCAATAAATACGTTTTCGATATAGAGAACAATCCGAGAAGAATTTAGCGCTACACTGATAAAATTATCAAGATGCCGTCATGATATTCTGAATCTAACAGTTGGACCATAATCGGCCATGGCATGAAATCGTCGGTCGCCAGCGACAAGGATCCCCTCTGCTGCTTCGCATCAAATGGATTTCGGGGGGCTCAGGCGAGCATCCGGTTCAAAATGGCGACGCCGATCGCAGCCTCTGTCAGCTGAGCGGGGAAGGAACGCACCCGCAATCGGCGCCCGATAATTCCTTATCCATGCTTATCCCTTTTCCCATCCGTGCGCAGACGAGCTGGCGACTGGGTGAACGAGATAATGTTTTCGGGTGGGGCGACCGTCGCTGGTCAGAATCCCGCAGGAAGTTCAAGGCCGTTCATTTTCCGTGGCAACAGGTCTGTCCTCCTTCTGAAGATGATGGTTGCCGGTTGTCGATGCTGTGCCGGTTCGTATCGGCCGGCAGGTTCATCGCGATGTTCTCGCCAAAGAAGCCGTTCGGCTTTAGCGTAAAGCCGGCATATTCGACGGGCATGATGGGGAAGTCCTCGGGCTTGCAGACATGTGTGTGGCCGAAGGAATGCCACAGAACGACATCCGCGTTTTCAATCGGCCGGTTCTGCTTCACATAGTTCGGCAGCCCATCACCGCCGGCATGGACGTTTGGATAGTCGCCGCTTGCATACTTCTCCTTGGGATCGAAGGCCGTGACCCAGATGTGCTTGGTCGCAAAGCCGCCCCGGTCACGCACGGTCGAGCCTTCCTGTGCCAGCATCAACGGGCTCGGCATGACGGCGATCTTGTAGCCGGGCGCGCGGCCGACGCTGTTTTTCTCGTTTGGATTGCTGACCTTCCAGTATTTGCCGGTGATGCCGTCGGCGACGGCAGGCGAATCCAGTTCGCGTGCGAGTACCTTCGTCGTCGTGTCGAAGACATTGCCGTAAGGATTATCCTTGCCCCAGGGACGCGGCACGAATTCGTGCTCGGTTACCGTATTGCCGCCGCCATCGACATCCATGTGCAGGCGCGCGTTGAAGAAATGCTGATGGGTTGGTCCGCCAAGGTTCTCGTCCACCATGCCGCCCCATGGATAAGTCTCGCCGGGCGCGACGGCCGCCGTCTGGATAATGCCGGTCAGCTTGGCCTCGAGCTGGATGGTGCCGTCCTGATAGAGATGCCAGTAGAAGCCATAGTCGTAATTGCCGACGGTTGCGAAGAAGCTGATCACCAGGCGGCGCGAGCGGCGCACTTCGAAAATGTCGTTGCGGAACTCGTAGTGCTTCCAGAGGATGCCGTAATCCTCCTCGTGCATGCAGACCGCATTCTTCATCACGAATGGCTGGCCGAGGTCGTCGGCGGCCGGAATGTCGAAATAATGGATCTGGCCCAGGCAGTCGCAGCCGAGTTCCAGCGAGTTCGCCAGTCGGCCGAGGCCGTATTCACCGGCGTCGAAAGCGCTCTTCCAATAATGATTCGCTGTCGGATCGGCATAGGGAACGACCATTTCGGTGACACTGGCGCGAAAGATGATCGGCCGCAGCCGGCCCTTGTCGTTGATCGCCAGTTCGTGCAGCACCAGCCCCTCGCGCGGTGTGAAGCCGACGCGGAAACTCCAGTTCTGCCATTCGACCTTCCAGCCATCGACACTGAAGCTCGGACCATCCGGCTGGACGATGTTGAGCGGCTTGACGTCCTTGCGCGTCTCGGGAAAGGCTTCGCGACCATAATTTCGTTTTTTCTTCGGAACCGGCGGCGCCTTTTCATCATCGACGAGGTCGACGACCTTGTTGCTGATCAGATCGACCACAGCCACCACGCCTTCGATCGGATGGGCATAGCCGTTGTCGCGGATATCCTCGCGCCAGTAGCTGACGGCGCGCACGATGCGCTTGCCCTTCTCGAAATCGCGGCCGAAATAGCCCGAGGAAAAGGGATCGATCTGGACGAGAGGGATATCCTCTTCGGTAATGCCGCGGCGCTTGACCGCCGCGCGCCAGGCCGGATCGTTCTTGACGATCTCCTCGCAGCGCATGAATTCCTCGATCATGACAGGCGGTTGACCATAGGGCGCCTGATCGAGTGGCAGGCGCTCGAAGCTGTGCACCTGCTTGCGGCTGAGATCGACGATCGCCTCGGTGACCTCGCCGGACAGGGTATCGAGCACCAGCACGAAAGCGAGGCGTGGGAGTGCCGCGCCGGATTTCCAGGCGGAGATATCAGCCTTCGTCGGCTCCTCCAACCGGATGATCGGGAAGCGGCATTGCGGACCGAGCTTGCGGCCCTCCCTGGCGATCAGCACTGCTTCCTCGATTTCGACGAGGCTCAAGGGATCGAGCGGATGGGTGACGGAAACCTGAGCGTCCATGAAACTGTCCTTTCTGAATAAACGCGGCGATGACGGCCTTGGTGTCGGGATGATGGCTGCCCCAGAGGGCTACGCTCAACGGCCAGCCGTGGCGGCGTGGCAGATATCGGCCGGCATCATCGCGTCTTCGCCGTGAAGGCAGACAATGCCGCAGAGGAGGTGGAAATGAACGGAAGCTGCAAAGAGCATCGCGATCACGATGGTGGCGATGACCGCGAAAAACCCGCGATCATCGAAGGAGGGAAGAAGAGCCTGCATCATTCGAAGACCTTCCCGAGTGAAGCGTAGAGGGTAGGGCGGCTGGATTTCAGCCATACTGCGAAGGCCGCGCCCAACAGGCCGACAAGCGCAATGAAGTAGGGGAAGGATGCGACGATCAGGCTTTCCGAGCCGGAGAGGAGCGACAGGTTGGCGCTGACCAGACACAGTGCACCGAGAAGGCCAAGCAGGCTGATCGCCGGCGCAATCAGGGTCTTCCAGAGGCTGAGACCACTCTTCGCCTTGCGGAAGAAGAGGATGACGGCCACGCAGACAAGCACTTGCACCGCGAGAATGCCGATCGTCCCCAAGGCCGCCATCCAGGAGAAGACCACCGCATAGGGGTCCTGATCGCCGATGACAAAGCCCGCTAGGATGACCGCGGCAATGGCGCTTTGAACGAGGCCGGCAATATAGGGCGACCCATGCTTGGCGTGCACCGTGCCGAGGACTTGGAGCACGATCCCCTCACGACCGAGTGCGAAGAAATAGCGGTTAATCGTATTGTGGAACGACAGCACGCAGGCAAACAGGCTGGTGATCAGCAGGATGTTCATCACCTGCACGGACCAACTGCCCAGCACGGCGCCGGCAGCGTTGAAGAAGAAGGTATCGAGGCCGGCTTGGGCTGCTCCCGAAACCTTTGATGGCCCGTAATATTGCACGATCGCCCAGGTGGAGAATGCGTAGAAGACGGTGATCAGCAACACCGCGACATAGGTCGCGCGCGGGATGGTCTTTTCCGGCGTCTCGGCCTCTTCGGCGAAGATCGCCGTTGCCTCAAAACCGATAAAGGAGCCGATGACGAAGACAAGCGCCACGCCGAGGCCTGGTCCAAGCACCGTGGAGGGTGCAAAGGAGGTCAACCCCATGCCTTCCGGGCCGCCGCCGGAAAAGACGATGCCGATATCGAGCAGCAGCAGGATGGCGATCTCGGCGATCATGCAGACGCCGAGAATATGACCGCTGAAGGCGATGTTTCGCTGCCCGCATAGGGTCACGATGACGATCGCCGCAAAGGAATAGACCCACCATGGCAGCGTCAAGCCGAGCGGCGCGAGAGCGCCGCCGACAAAGACGCCGAACAGCGCGTAGATCGCGATCTGGACGGCGCTATAGGTGACGATCGCCATCATCGCTCCGCCGACGCCGGCCGGTTTGCCGATGCCCTGGGCGATATAAGTGTAGAAGGCGCCCGCACCGCCGACATAGCGGCTCATGGCCGTAAAGCCGACGCTGAAGATCAGGTAGAGCAATCCGGACAGCACGAAGGCGCCGGGGACGCCCGCGCCGTTGCCGAATGCGAAGGCAGCGGGCGACGCACCGACCACCGCCGTCAGCGGTGCTGCCGCCGCGACGACGAAGAAGACGATGTGAAGAAGACCGATCGAATTCTTCTGAAGCCGGCCTGATGGTTGATTGGGCATGCTCGTTTCGACAGACATGAGAACCCCTGCTTTTAGCTTTTATCAGCTCAGGCTAGGGGCTTCGGTCTGGTCCAAGAATTGCAGGATACGCCATAGTTTCGATAAACCGCGCCACGCGGCGCCGTGAAGGTGAATTGAATGGCAGGTGCATCCGATTTCAGCAGGCGCCCTCCCGCGATTGCCGCAATTCGCGCCTCCGTGCTTGTCCCTCTGGTGCAGGAATTGGACAAGAAACACGGCAAAACCGACGTTCTTCTTGCCTGTCACGGGATTTTGCGGTCGCAACTCGACGATCCCTACGCCTTCGTGCCTCTGGCGCGCTATGTGGCCATCTTCGAAGAGGCAGCCGAAATCCTGCGCGAGCCGACGCTCGGCGCCCGGCTCGGCATCTCGTTCAAGCCGGCCGATATCGGTCCGCTGGGCATATTGTTTTCCGCTTCCTCGACCATCCGGTCCGCCTTTCAGCGCATCTCGAAACACGTCGTCGCGCTACAGGGCGTCACGCGTGCCGGCCTGATCGAAGAAGGCGATCATCTGCTCTGGAGTTATAAGCTCGAGGATCCGCAACTGTGGCCGCGCCATCAGGATACGGAATATTCCCTTGCCGCATCCTGCCAGCTCGTGCGCAGTTCCTTCAGCGCATCCTGGCGTCCTGTGGAAATTCACTTCGAACATGCGGCCCCCCGCGACCGGGAGCCGTTGCAAAGGATCTTCCGGGCTCCGCTTCTTTTCTCGCAATCCAGCAACCGGATCGTCATGCTGAAGACGGACGCAGACCGCCATTATCGCAACGAGGATCGCGATCTGACGGCCATCCTCGAGCGTCATATCGGCGATCTCTCTTCCGGTAATAGCGATCAGGACGGCGTGCGGGAAAAGGTGCTGTCGGTCATCGCCATCTATCTCGGCCACAAGCCGATCACCATCGCAGCCGTTGCCGCCGAGCTGAAACTTTCGGTCAGGACCCTGCAGCGACGCCTCGGCGACGAGAATACGTCGGTCCGCGCCCTGGTGCGGGAATATCGCGCCGGGATCGCGCAGCTTTATCTCAGGGCCGGCACATCGGGCTATTCCCGCCTTGCCGACACCTTGGGCTATGCGGACAGCACGGTATTCTGGAGGGCGTTCAAGGGCTGGACCGGCCTGTCGCCATCGATGGTGGCGGCGGAAGACGAGCACATGCGGTCGTCCTGATCGCCAGCGTCAGCTAGACCTGTATCGGCGGCGCAACTTGCAGGTCTAGTATCAGGCGCTCTATGTAGTTGGCGACGGCGTCGACCATGTCGAATGATTTGGGATCGCGCAGCCATAGCATTTGCAGGCCGTCCATCATAGCGATCACCTCAGCGGCGATCGCCGGACAGTCGACGTCTCGCTTCACTTCTCCCCGCAATATGCCATCTTCGAGCTTTGCCGCGATATTCGTCTGTAACTGCCGCGCGCGATTGCTGAACCAGTCCTTTGCCGGATGATTCTGCGTCAGGCTTTCGGCATTGAGGATTGCGAAGGCACGGACGACTTCAGGAATGCTGGTGTTGTATTTTGCAATCTGGATCAGCCCCAGCAGAAAGGCGCGCCAATTCGCCTGATCGATGTCGATTGCGGTCGAACTCTCGAGATCCCGCTTGTCGAGGATGGCCAACAGCAGGTCGACCTTGGTCGGAAAATGATGCAGCAGGCCGGGAAGGGACAGGCCGACATCCTTGGCGACATCCGCAATGGCGGCGCTCTGGTAGCCTTCTCTGGAGAAGCGATGCATGGCGGCAGCGAGGATTGCCTCACGCCGCGAAGCGCCTTTGGTGGAGATTCGCCGCCGCTTGCCTTCGCTTTGAGTTTCCGCGCCCGGTCCAACGATCATTCTCTTCCCCCAATTTCACTTGGTTCTAGCGCGATTTGCATGCCCAGGCCAACCTGTCAGTGCACATCCCTTGACTCTTTAAAAAGACCGAGTACTCAGTAGGTTTAAGAGTGGAGGATATCTCATGACCATCGTACATGCCAGCCTCGGCAATGCGGATGCCCATCAACCGGGCGCTCCGACCAGGGCTGTCAGCATTCCGTTTATCGTCGGCTTTGCACTCGCCAATCTCGGCTTCTTCATTGCCGTGATGACGCCGATTGCCGTCACCCTTGCCATTCGCGTGAGTGTGATCGATCCGGTCGGCAAGGGCGGCAGCCTCGGCGCAATTCTCGGCAGCGGTGCATTGTTCGCGCTGTTTGCTAATCCGATATTCGGGCAGCTTTCCGACCGAACGCGCTCCCGCTTTGGCCGCCGCAGGCCGTGGCTCATCGGCGGCGTCATCGTCGGCAGTCTCGCCCAGCTTGTGATCGCCTATTCATCGAGCCTCCTGATGATCGGCATTGCCTGGTGCGCCGTGCAGGTGGCCTATAACGCGATGCTTGCGGCTCTGGTCGCCGTGGTGCCCGATCAAGTGCCGGAACAGCAGCGGGGCATGATCTCCGCGCTTGCGGGCATGTCGGTCTATGTCGCCTTGCTCATCGGCAGCGCCGTGGTATCGCTGACGGGAACGGGCAGCAACGCGATGTTCCTGGTGCCGACGGCAATCGGCCTCGTCACGATTATCGGCTTCGCCCTGCTGCTTGACGATCGCCCTACCGACAATGAGCCTGCGCCTGCGGGCAACCTATTGGGTGAATTGGCGGCGAGCTTCTGGGTCAATCCGGTCAAGTATCGTGATTTCGGCTATGCTTGGCTCAGTCGCTTTCTGGTGTTCTTCGGCTTTGCGGTGCTGACCTCCTATCAGGTCTATTATCTCACCGACCAGCTCGGCGTCGCCGAGGCCGGTATCGGCCAGACCATGTTCTTCTCGATCCTGATCACCACCTGCTGCGTCGTCGCCTCCTCGATCATCTCCGGTTACCTTTCCGACCGGACAGGCCGCCGCAAACCCTTCGTCTTCGCCGCTGCTGCCACCTATGCGCTCGGTATCGCCGTGATTATGATGGCGCCCGACCTCAATATGTTTTTCGTCGGCGTCGCTATCTCCTCGGTCGGCTTTGGTGTCTATTATGCCGTCGACCAGGCGCTCGTCGTCGACATCCTGCCGGACCGTGAGACGAATGCGGCAAAGAACCTGGGCGTGCTCAACATCGCCAATGCGGTTCCGCAATCGATCGCTCCGGCCATTGCGCCGATCGTGCTCGCCATTGGCTCCGGATCGGGACAGAATTACACGTTGCTCTATGCCTTGGCGGCGGTCAGTGCCTTCTTCGGTGCACTGGCGATCGTGCCGGTTCGCGGCGCGCGTTGACAAGATCAATTTCTCGGGCGGCAACGCCTGCCTGATGGTCCCGATCGGACCGTTTAACATGGGAGGATCCCCTATGATCGACGATATTCTCGACAAGATGACACTGGAGGAGCAGGTGTCGCTGCTCTCGGGCGCGGATTTTTGGACGACCGTAGCCATCGAGCGGCTGGGCGTGCCGAAGATCAAGGTCACTGACGGACCGAACGGTGCCCGTGGCGGTGGGTCGCTGGTCGGCGGCGTCCAATCCGCCTGCTTCCCGGTTGCGATCGCGCTCGGGGCGACCTGGAACCCGGCGCTCATCGAGCGCGCTGGCGTAGCGCTGGGCGGACAGGCCAAGAGCAAGGGCGCATCGGTGCTTCTGGCCCCGACCGTCAACATTCACCGCTCTGGCCTCAACGGCCGCAACTTCGAATGCTATTCGGAGGATCCGACGCTGACGGCCGCCTGCGCCGTCGCCTATATCAATGGCGTGCAGAGCCAGGGCGTCGCGGCCACGATCAAGCATTTCGTTGCCAACGAGTCCGAGATCGAGCGGCAGACGATGTCCTCCGATGTCGACGAGCGGACGCTGCGCGAAATCTATCTGCCGCCCTTCGAGGAAGCGGTGAAGAAGGCCGGTGTAAAAGCTGTCATGTCTTCCTACAACAGACTGAACGGCACCTATACGAGCGAAAACCCTTGGCTGCTGACGAAAGTCCTTCGCGAGGAATGGGGCTTCGACGGCATCGTCATGTCCGACTGGTTCGGTTCGCACTCGACGGCCGAGACCATCAACGCCGGGCTCGATTTGGAAATGCCCGGGCCTGCGAGGGATCGCGGCGAAAAGCTGGTCGCGGCTGTCAGGGAAGGCAAGGTAAAGGCGGAGACGGTGCGTGCGTCCGCACGCCGCATCCTCCTCCTTCTCGAGCGCGTCGGCGCCTTTGAGAAGGCGCCTGATCTCACCGAACACGCGCTTGACCTGCCGGAGGATCGCGCGCTCATCCGCCAGCTCGGCACGGAGGGCGCCGTGCTTCTGAAGAATGACGGCGTACTGCCGCTTGCCAAGTCGTCCTTCGACCAGATCGCCGTCATTGGCCCCAATGCCGCGTCCGCGCGCGTGATGGGCGGGGGAAGCGCACGGATTGCCGCGCATTATACGGTAAGCCCGCTTGAGGGCATTCGCACCGCCCTGTCCAACGCCAACAGCCTCCGCCATGCGGCTGGCTGCAACAACAACCGGTTGATCGACGCTTTCAGCGGCGAGATGACGGTGGAATATTTCAAGGGGCGCGGTTTCGAGAGCCGTCCGGTCCATGTCGAGACCGTCGAAAAGGGCGAATTCTTCTGGTTCGATCTTCCGTCCGGCGATCTTGACATCGCTGATTTCTCGGCCCGCATGACGGCGACGTTCGTGCCACACGAGACTGGCGAACATGTTTTCGGCATGACCAACGCCGGGCTTGCCCGCTTGTATGTAGACGGTGAACTGGTGGTCGACGGTTATGACGGCTGGACGAAGGGCGAGAACTTCTTTGGCACCGCAAACAGCGAGCAGCGTCGGGTGGCGACACTTGAGGCCGGACGCCGCTATAGGGTCGTGGTGGAGTATGAGGCACCAAAGGCAAGTCTGGACGGCATCAACATATGCGCGCTCCGTTTCGGCGTCGAAAAGCCGCTTGGCGATGCCGGTATCGCGGAGGCGGTCGAGACCGCCCGCAAGTCCGATATCGTGCTGCTCCTCGTCGGCCGCGAGGGCGAGTGGGATACCGAAGGTCTGGATCTGCCCGACATGCGCCTGCCGGGTCGCCAGGAAGAACTGATTGAGAAGGTCAGCGAAGCCAATCCCAACGTGGTCGTGGTATTGCAGACGGGTGGCCCCATCGAAATGCCATGGCTTGGCAGGGTGCGTGCGGTGCTGCAGATATGGTATCCCGGTCAGGAGCTTGGCAACGCGCTCGCGGATGTTCTCTTTGGTGACGTCGAACCTGCTGGCCGCTTGCCGCAGACCTTCCCGAAGGCGCTCACTGATAATTCCGCCATCACCGGCGATCCGTCGATCTATCCCGGCCGAGACGGCCATGTACGCTACGCAGAAGGGATTTTCGTCGGCTATCGCCATCATGATACCAGAGAGATCGAACCGCTCTTCCCCTTCGGCTTCGGTCTCGGCTACACCCGCTTTGCGTGGGCTGCCCCGCAACTATCGGGAACGGAGATGGGTCCGGATGGTCTCACAGTGACGATCGATGTCACCAATATCGGCGACAGGACGGGGTCGGACGTGGTGCAGCTTTATGTTCGCTCTCCCAACGCCAGGGTCGAGCGGCCGTTCAAGGAACTGCGTGCCTTTGCAAAGCTCAAGCTGGATCCGCGCTCGACCGGTACGGCGGTGCTGAAGGTCACGCCCCGCGACCTGGCATACTTCGATGTCGAGGTAGGGCGCTTCCGGGCGGACGCCGGAGAATACGAGCTGATCGTTGCCGCCAGCGCCACCGATATCCGGGCAAGCGTAAGTATTGACTTGCCGGTCGATCATGTGATGGAACCATAAAGCCGGTATGTCATAGGGATCGCGTCGTCTGCCAGTTCGCGGGCGATGTGATCCCGTGCGGCGACGGGTCGCGTAGTCGCCTAGCAACTCAACTCCTTTCCGCGCGGATTGCTTCGGCACGACTGCATCGACGCTTTAAGGACAATGTTGCAGTAACTGGGTGCGATCTCCGATCGTGACGCGTAGCTTGTCGCCTTCCTTGGCAACCGTGATCTGTTCGGGCCGCTCGACGCCATCCAAAGTGCATTGCATGTCCGTGCTGAAGACGTTTAGACGCCTCTTCCAGCCAAGGATCTTGCATTCAAGGTCCACGATTCTGAGCCGGTCGTGGTCATGAAAAATGAGCGTCTCTCCCGACAAATGGGCGCATGAACGTGCCCATATCCCCGCAAACAGCTCATCGGCAGCCGCTACCGTTGGCAGGCACAATCCAGCCAGCGCGACAACAGGCCATGCGAGCATGTTGTAAATTATCTTTTTCCGTGGAGGCTGTGACATCGAGCAACCCTCTACAATTCGGTTCCTGACGGGCATCCGTCACGAATGAGAATCCAGGATGCCGATACGTTAATGCACATCTTCTATGCGAGCCAGGCTCAGGGCATAGCAGCACCAAAACGCCGACAGGCGGCTGACTGATTGGCCCGCCGCCTGTCAAATTCCAAAAAGGTTAGTGCCGCTGCTGACGATAGCGTCAAGCCGGTGCTAGAACAGCCGCTCCAGCCAGCCGTGCTTGTCGGGCGCACGTCCGTTTTGAATGTCGAGCAGCGCCGTCTTCAGGCGCGTCGTCACGGGTCCCGCACCGCCATCACCGATGGTGAAGTTGTGCTTGCGGCCCTTGAGCTTGCCGATCGGTGTCACCACTGCAGCGGTGCCGCAGGCGAAGGCTTCGCGTAGCCGGCCGCTGGCGGCATCCGCCTGCCATTGGTCGATCGCATAGGGCTCCTCGCGCACGGTAAGCCCGAGCTCTCGCGCCAGTATGATCAGGGAATCACGGGTGATGCCCGGCAGGATCGTGCCGGTCAGCGGCGGCGTCTGAAGCGAGCCGTCATCGAAGACGAAGAAGACGTTCATGCCGCCGAGCTCTTCGACGAAACGACGTTCCACCGCATCGAGGAAGACGACCTGGTCGCAGCCTTCGCGGGTCGCTTCCGCCTGCGCGGAAAGGCTTGCGGCATAGTTGCCGCCGCATTTGGCCTCGCCGGTACCGCCGGGGGCGGCGCGCGTATAATTCTCGGACAGCCAGATCGTCACGGCCGATGCTCCGCCCTTGAAGTAGGCGCCGACGGAGGAGGCGATGACACAGTAAAGATAGTCGGCCGAAGGCTTGACGCCGAGCAGGCTTTCGGTGGCGATCATGAACGGGCGCAGATAGAGCGCAGCGCCGTCGGTCGCCGGTATCCAGTCCCGGTCGATCTTGACCAGTTCGCGCACGGACTCACGGAAGAGCTCTTCCGGCAGCGGCGCCATCGCCAGCCGCGTTGCGGAATTGCGGAAACGCCGCGCATTGGCATCGGGACGGAAGAGCGTGGCGCCGCCATCGGGCAGACGATAGGCTTTCATGCCCTCGAAGATTTCCTGAGCATAGTGGAGCACGAGGGTGGCCGGGTCGAGATTGAAAGCCTTGCGCGCTTCGATCTTCCCGTCATACCAGCCGCGTCCCTCCGAATAGCGGATGGTCGCCATGTGATCGGTGAAGACACGACCGAAACCGGGGTTCTGGAGCAGCGCTTCGCGCTCGCTGGCCGGAACGGGGTTCGAATTTCTCTCAAATACCAGGGTCTGCGGGCCGCTGTCACTCATCGTCTATTCCTGTCTATTCCTCATTCGTGGCGGGTCGATTCCCCGCTCGCTCCTGCAGGCTGGTTTAGCCTAAATCGAGTGGCATTTGTTTGCTTTTATATTTGCTCAGATGAAAGTTTTGGCGTTCTTCATCCCATTTTTCGATATTTCTAGTATTTTCTGCTCGTGCGAGTGTCGATTGGGCTGCCCGCCAACGAACAGGGCATAACTGATCGTCGAAATCCGTGGGCGCTTCAATAAGTCTGTCGATGCCGACCAGGTGCGGTCAGCAAACGCTGAACTATGGTCTCCCAAACCGTCGGACAGTCGCGAAGGACCGGGCACGGGCCTCACTGGGCAACAGCACACCTTCTTCCGGAATTGCCGATCTGCTTGCCTCGCGGGGATTCTGCTGGTAGTGAGCGCACCCGCAGCCTTTGAAAAGCTCAGGTATCCGGTCGCAGCCCACCCGGTCAAAACAAGGGATCATAGATTATGAAGACTATCGTTGTCTGCTCCGGCGGACTGGACTCCGTTTCGCTCGCCCATAAGGTTGCCGCGGAACATCAGCTTATCGGCCTCGTCTCGTTCGACTACGGCCAACGGCACCGCAAGGAGCTGGATTTCGCCGCCGCCTGCGCCAAGCGTCTCGGCGTGCCGCATGAGATCATCGACATTACCACCATCGGCAAGCACCTGACCGGATCGGCGCTCACCGACGATGTCGATGTGCCGGATGGGCACTATGCCGAGGAAACGATGAAGGCGACCGTCGTTCCCAACCGCAATGCGATCATGCTGGCGATCGCTTTTGGTCTGGCTGCGGCGCAGAAGGCCGATGCAGTTGCCGTCGCCGTTCATGGCGGCGACCATTTCATCTACCCGGATTGCCGGCCCGGCTTCATCGACGCCTTTCAGCAGATGCAGAACCAGGCGCTGGACGGCTATGCCAGCGTTTCGCTCTATGCGCCCTTCGTCATGACGTCCAAGGCCGACATCGTGACGGATGGCGTCCGCCACAAGACGCCCTTCGCCGAGACATGGTCCTGCTACAAGGGCGGCGTGCGCCATTGCGGCCGTTGCGGCACCTGCGTCGAACGGCGCGAAGCCTTTTATCTTGCCGGTGTTCAGGACCCGACGGATTACGAGGATCCGGATTTCTGGGTAACGGCGACGGCTGGCTTTTCTGCCCAAGAGGTGAAGTGATGTTCCGCATCACCAAGGAATTCCACTTCTCCGCCTCGCATCAGCTCACGCATCTCGCCGACGATCATCAATGCGCCCGGATGCATGGGCACAATTATATCGTCGAGGTCGAGCTATCGGCCGCCGAGCTCGATGCCAATGGTTTCGTGCGCGACTATCACGAGCTTGGCCCCCTGAAGCGCTATATCGACGACAATTTCGACCACCGTCATCTCAACGACGTGCTCGGACATGGCTGCGTGACGTCGGAATGTCTTGCCAAGCATTTCTACGACTGGTGCAAGGCGATGCTGCCCGAGACATCCGCGGTGCGCGTCAGCGAAACGCCGAAGACATGGGCGGAATATCGGCCATGAGCGAGGCACGCGAGGCCCGGATCCGCATCAGCGAGATATTCGGGCCGACGATCCAGGGCGAGGGGATACTGATCGGCCTGCCGACCGTGTTCGTGCGCACCGGTGGCTGCGACTACCGCTGTTCCTGGTGCGATACGCTGCACGCCGTCGATAGCGATTATCGCGATCAATGGCAGCCGATGTCGGTCGATGAGATCTGGCAAGACGTAACCCGGCTTTCCGGCGGTAAGCCGCTGACGGTCTCGCTGTCCGGCGGCAATCCGGCGATTCAGCCCCTCGGTTCGCTGATCGCGCGCGGACATGATGAGGGCTACGGCTTCGCGCTGGAAACACAGGGGAGCGTCGCCAAGGACTGGTTCGCCGATCTCGATACTCTCGTACTGAGCCCGAAGCCGCCGTCGAGCGGTATGGTGACGGATTGGGCCGCATTCGACGACTGTCTGCGCTTGGCGGCGGACAAGCCGCAGATCGCGCTGAAGATCGTCGTTTTCGACGACCGCGACTATGCCTATGCGCGCGATGCCGCCAGCCGCTACCCGCATCTGCCGGTTTATCTCCAGCCGGGAAACCATACGCCGCCGCCGCCCGATGCGGACGATGCGAGGATCGACATCGACGGGATCATGGATAGGATGCTTTGGCTCGTGGACAAGGTGACTGCCGACCGATGGTTCGAGGCGCGTGTTCTACCGCAGTTGCACGTCCTGCTCTGGGGCAACAAACGCGGCGTCTAGCGTCGATGTCCCGCTTGCAGGCCTCTGATCGCGTCGGCGAGGGCCATAGTTGCATTGGCGGCATCTCACGGTTAAGTATCTTGGTACGCCATAATACGGCTCACGAGCAGCGGTTTCATGATGATGGCCAATGATCGTGACAAAGGTGATGTCTTCGAGACCGGGGTGCAGGGATGAATGATGATTTGCGGGGCGCGGCAATTCGGGTGGAGCGTCCAGCGAAAACCTTGCGCGAGCTGGCGCTCGACAAGGTGCGCGAAGCGATCGTAAACGGATATTTTCTCCCCGGCCACCGTCTGGTCGAGCGCGATCTCTGTGCTCAACTCGGCGTCAGCCGCACGATCGTGCGCGAAGTCCTGCGTCATCTCGAGTCGGAAGGCCTAGTTGCCAATTTGCCGAACAAGGGGCCGATCGTCGCTCTGCTTGACCTTGGCGAGGCGAAGCAGATCTATGAGATCCGGGGTGCGCTCGAAGGCATGGCCGCGCGCCTTTGCGCCGAACAGGGCAATCCGGCAATTGCTGATGCCCTGGACAAATCGCTGCAGGACATCCGCAAAAGCTATCAAGACAAGGATATGCCGGGCGTGCTCGCACATACCTCGTCTTTCTACCAGACGCTGTTCAGCATGGTCGACCGTCATGTTGCCTGGGGGATCGTCAATCTCCTGACCGTCCGCATCAATCATCTGCGTTCGATGACGATCAAGACGGAGAACCGTGGCGTCCAGGGTCCGGCGCAAATGGCCCGGATCGTCGATGCCATCCGCCGCGGCGATGGGCCTGGGGCCTATCAGGCGGCAATGGATCATGTCGCCAGCGCCAGCGCCATTGCCGAGGCGGTTCTGTCCGGGCAGCAATCGATCGACTGATCGGTCGCGGGCTATTCCCGCAAGACACTTCCTTGAATACGAAAAGTGGGTCGGCTTCACGAGCCGGCTTTTGTCGCGCGAATTGCGCCTGAAAACGCGCAGCCAGCTTGACACCGCACTTTGTTCAATGTGACGGTATGCCATAATCAAGAATACCAAAATGGAACGTCAATGAACTGTGATGTCTTTATGGGCCGCGCCCTCGCTTGAGCGCGGGCGACCAAGGCCGTTTAGGTGTCAACTCATTGCTATTGTTGTCTTTATCGGAAGGCTGTCGCGGATTTTTCGCGATCCGCAGAAACCAGCTTGACAGTTTTGTATGATGGCATACCATCATACAAAATCTTAAAAGCGAGACGATTGATGACCCTTCAAGTCCGAAAGACCCTGCTGCAGATCGAAACGACGCTGATTGAGGGCGGGAAGGCGGCGGCCGTTCCGCTCAAGCTGTTTTCCGCATTGGCGGTCGTCAAAAATCCCTGGGCAGGGCGCGGTTTTGTCGAGGATCTGAAGCCCGAGATCCATGCGGTCGCCCCGGTTCTCGGCGAACTGCTGACCAAGATGATCATCGAGGCGGTTGGCTCCGGTGAAGCGGTCGAAGCCTATGGCAAGGCGGCGGTCGTCGGTGTCGACGGCGAGATCGAGCATGCCTCGGCGCTGATCCATACGCTCCGCTTCGGCAATCATTATCGCCAGGCGGTCGGCGCCAAGTCATACCTCGCCTTCAGCAATACGCGCGGCCCGGCCAGTGCGCCGATCATGATCCCGCTGATGGACAAGAACGACGAGGGCCGTCGCTCGCATTACCTGACGATCCAGACGTCCATTCCCGATGCTCCGGCCGCCGACGAAATCGTCGTGGCTCTCGGCGCCTCGGTCGGAGGCCGGCCGCATCACCGCATTGGCGACCGCTATCAGGACCTGAGGGATTTGGGGCAGGACGTCGCCAATCCCGCTGGCGTTTGATGGGTTCGGGCGCTGGGATGTCGACAGTGGAAACCATAGTGCAACACGGTGCCGACAAAGCTACGGCAAGAGGTCTGCCCCGTAGCAGGACGGCAAGTGGCACGGCCTATCATGAGGTCGGCAGGGGCGAGCCGCTCGTCCTCATCCATGGCGTCGGCATGCGTCTTGAAGCCTGGGCGCCGCAAATATCGGCCTTTGGGCGGACGCATCGCGTCATCGCCGTCGATATGCCTGGCCACGGCGAAAGCAGCAAACTGCCGGCCGCCAGTCCCCTCGAGGCGTTTGTAGACTGGTTCGGCAGCTTTCTGGATGAAATGGCGCTCGATAGCGCAAATGTCGCGGGGCATTCGATGGGCGCGCTGGTGGCCGGCGGAAGTGCTGCCACATTCGGCCGTCGGATAAAGCGCGTTGCCTATCTGAACGGCGTCTATCGTCGCGATCCCGACGCGAAGGCGGCGGTTCTGGCGCGTGCGGCGGCAATCCCGCTTTCGGGCGTCGACAAGGAGGGGCCGCTCTTGAGGTGGTTCGGCGATGACAGGCAAAGTGCGGTCGCGCGCGACTTGACACGTAACTGGCTGAGCCTTGTCAATCCGCAAGGCTACGCGACGGCCTATGCCGCCTTTGCCGGCGGCGACGAAACCTATGCGGATCGCTGGCTGGACGTGCATGTGCCGGCACTGTTCCTGACCGGGTCTGATGATCCCAACTCGACGCCGCAAATGGCCGAGCAGATGGCTTCCATTACGCCGAAAGGCTGGGCCAGGATCGTCGATGGTCATCGTCATATGGTGAATTTGACGGCGCCGGAGATCGTCAACGGGTTGCTCGCCGAGTGGCTCGCATGCGGGGAGGATGCAGGATGACGACAGAGCAGTTGGATCCCAGGGCGCTGCGCGATGCCTTCGGTGCTTTTCCGACAGGGGTCACGGTCGTGACGACGCGCGATCAGGCCGGAGTGCCGATCGGCTTTACGGCGAACTCGTTTACCTCGGTGTCGCTCGATCCGCCGCTTCTGCTGGTTTGCCTGGCAAAGACATCGCGCAATTTCACGGCCATGACGAGCGCCACTTCCTTTGCGATCAATGTGCTGTCGGAGACGCAAAAGCATATATCCAACACCTTCGCACGGCCAGTCGAGGATAGGTTCGCGACCGTGGAATGGGCGTCGGGTGCTGCCGGCTGTCCGATATTGGCCGATGTCGCGGCCTGGTTCGAATGCAGCCTCGAGCAGGTCATCGAAGCCGGTGATCATGTCATCCTGATGGGGCGGATTGCCTCTTTCGAAAACAGCGGCCGCAACGGATTGGGCTATGCCCGCGGCGGTTACTTCACGCCGATCCTCGCCAGCAAGGCCGTTTCAGCGGCGGCGGAGGGCGATATCGATCTCGGGGCCGTTCTGGAGCGCCATGGTGAGGTTCTTCTCCTCGGCGATGATGTTCTTTCGCTGCCGGGCTGTGACGGCAAGGACGGCAGCCCGGCTGACATTCTGCGGGATTATTTGGAAGAGCTCACCGGTCTCTCAGTGACGATCGGCTTCCTCTACTCGGTCTATGAGGGCAAGAGCGACGGAAAACAGCACATCGTCTATCGTGCCTTCGCCTCGGAAGGCGAACCGCGCAATGGCCGGTTCCTGAAGCCCGATACATTGACCAAGGCTCGTTTCAAGACGAGTTCGACAGCCGATATCGTCGCGCGTTTCGCGGTCGAGAGCCAGATCGGCAATTTCGGCGTTTATTTCGGCGACGAGACCGTCGGCACGGTCCGCCCCGTTCCAGCAAAGGCGGCACGCGCATGAAATTCTCTCTCTTTGTCCACATGGAACGTCTCGACGCCAGCCAAAGCCACAAGAGCCTCTATGAGGAGTTCATCGCGCTGTGCGAGATTGCCGACAAGGGCGGTATGCATGCGATTTGGACGGGCGAGCACCACGGCATGGATTTTACCATCGCGCCTAATCCCTTCGTGACCATCGCCGATCTGGCGCGCCGGACATCGCGGGCAAGGCTCGGGACGGGGACGGTGATCGCGCCATTTTGGCATCCGATCAAGCTCGCAGGCGAAGCGGCCATGGCCGATATCATCTGCGATGGCAGGCTCGACATCGGCATTGCGCGCGGAGCCTATTCCTTCGAATACGAACGCCTACTGCCGGGGCTCGATGCCTGGGGCGCCGGCCAGCGGATGCGCGAGCTCATCCCGGCGGTCAAGGGTATCTGGAAGGGCGACTACGTCCATGATGGCGAGTTCTTCAAGTTTCCCTCGACCACATCGGCACCGAAGCCGCTGCAGGAGCCGAACCCGCCGATCTGGGTGGCCGCGCGCGATCCGAATTCGCATGAGTTCGCCGTCGCCAATGGCTGCAATGTCCAGGTGACGCCGCTCTGGCAGGGTGATGACGAGGTCGAAGGGCTGATGGGCCGCTTCAACGATGCCTGCGCCAAGCATCCGCAGATCGAGCGTCCGAAAATCATGCTGCTGCGCCACACCTATGTCGGCTCAACAGAAGCAGACATCGCGCAGGCCGCGCATGAGCTGAGCGTCTACTACAATTACTTCTTCGCCTGGTTCAAAAACGAGAAGCCGGTCAAGCAGGGCCTGATCGAGCGGATACCCGAGGAGGAGATCAACGCAAACGCGATGCTGTCCGACGCGGTCATGCGCAGCAACAACGTCGTCGGCAATGCCGAGACCGTCATAGCCCGCCTCAAGGCTTATGAAGCCCTGGGGTATGACGAATATTCCTTCTGGATCGATACGGGCATGTCCTTCGAGCGAAAGAAAGCCTCGCTCGAGCGCTTCATCGCCGAGGTCATGCCGGCATTTGCGGAGTAAAGCCCATGCAGCGTTTCCAGTCTTACATCGACGGCGAATTTGTCGACGGCGAGGCTCGCTTCCAGAGCATCGATCCGGCGACGGGCAAGATCTGGGCGGAGATGCCGGAAGCGCGCGAGAGCGACGTCGATCGTGCGGTCAGCGCCGCTGAAACGGCGCTCTATGATGGCCCCTGGTCGAAGTTGACGGCCACGCAACGCGGCAAACTGCTTTATAAGCTTGCGGATCTGGTTGCGGCCAATGCGCAAAAGCTTGCCGAGCTGGAGACCCGCGACACCGGCAAGATCATCCGCGAGACATCGGCGCAGATCGCCTATGTCGCCGACTATTATCGCTATTATGCCGGCCTTGCTGACAAGATCGAAGGGGCTTATCTGCCGATCGACAAGCAGGACATGGATGTCTGGCTGCGGCGCGAGCCAATCGGCGTCGTCGCCATGGTCGTGCCCTGGAACAGCCAGTTGTTTCTCTCGGCCGTCAAGATCGGTCCGGCACTGGCGGCCGGCTGCGCGATGGTGGTCAAGGCGTCCGAGGATGGGCCGGCGCCGCTTCTGGAATTCGCCCGTCTCGTTCACGAAGCAGGCTTTCCGGCCGGCGTCGTCAACATCATCACCGGCTTTGGTCCCTCCTGCGGTTCCGCTCTCAGCCGGCATCCGAAGGTTGCGCATATCGCTTTCACCGGCGGGCCGGAAACGGCGCGTCATGTCGTGCGCAATTCCGCGGAAAATCTTGCCTCCACCTCGCTCGAACTCGGCGGTAAGTCACCCTTCATCGTCTTTGCCGATGCCGATCTCGAAAGTGCGGCTAACGCGCAGGTTGCTGGCATCTTCGCCGCCACCGGCCAGAGCTGTGTCGCCGGCTCGCGGCTGATTGTCGAGCGGAGCGTCAAGGACAAGTTTTTAGCCATGCTGAAGGCAAAGGCCGAGGCGATCCGTGTCGGTATCCCCTCGGACATGGCAACCGAAGTCGGTCCGCTAGCAACGAAGCGCCAGCAGGATCACGTCGCGGCCCTCGTCGACAGGTCCGTTGAAAGCGGCGCCCGTCTTGTCACGGGCGGCCGGCGGCCGGACGGCGACGGCTTCTACTTCCCGCCGACAATTCTTGACTGCGACGGCGTTGCCTCGCCGTCGCTCGCCGAAGAGTTTTTCGGCCCTGTCCTATCCGTCGTTTCATTCGAAACCGAAGCTGAAGCGCTGAGGCTCGCCAACGACACCGGTTATGGCCTTGCATCTGGCGTCTTCACCCAGAACCTCACGCGCGCTCACCGTCTGATGAAGGGGCTGCGCGCCGGTATCGTCTGGGTCAACACCTATCGCGCGGTGTCGCCGATCGCGCCTTTCGGCGGCTTTGGTTTGTCCGGCCATGGTCGCGAAGGCGGCCTGGCGGCCGCCCTCGACTATACCCGCACGAAGACGATCTGGCTGAGGACCTCGGATGATCCGATCCCCGATCCGTTCGTGATGAGGTGACGCCGATGTTTTACGAAATCCGGACCTATCGGCTGAAGAACGGCACGATCCCGCAATATCTGAAGGTGGTCGAGGAGGAGGGGATCGCCATCCAGAAAGCCCATCTCGGCAATCTGGTCGGCTATTTCTTTTCCGAGATCGGGACCATCAACGAGATCGTTCATATCTGGGCCTTTACGAGCCTCGATGATCGCGAGGCGCGGCGGCAGAGACTGGCTGCCGATCCGCAATGGCAGGCCTTCCTGCCTAGAATTCGCGACCTGATCGAAGTGGCCGAGAACAAGATTATGAAGCCGGCGAGCTTCTCTCCTCAAGGGGGAAGCCTGCCCGCCGCATAAGGCATGCCTGTAAGACATCAAAAAATAAGGACAAGGGAACATGAAAGCAAGAATTGCACTCGCGGCCTTTGCCGCAATAATGGCAGTGTCCGGGGCCGCCAAGGCCGAGACGCTCGTCTTCACGAGCTGGGGAGGAACGACACAGGACGCGCAGAAAGCCGCCTGGGTGAACCCGTTCACCGACAAGACTGGTATTGCCGTTGCGCAGGATGGTCCGACCGACTACGGCAAGCTGAAAGCCATGGTTGAGGCAGGTCAGGTGAATTGGGACGTTGTCGACGTCGAGGGTGATTATGCGGCGCAGGCGGGCAAGACCGGGCTGCTGGAAAAGCTCGATTTCTCCGTCATCGACAAGTCCAAGCTCGATCCGCGTTTCGTCACGGACTATTCGGTCGGCAGCTTCTATTATTCCTTCGTTATCGGCTGCAATGCGGATGCCGTCAGCGCCTGCCCGAAGACATGGGCTGATCTGTTCGACACGGCGAAATTTCCCGGCAAGCGCACCTTCTATAAATGGTCGGCGCCGGGTGTGATCGAGGCGGCTCTGCTTGCCGACGGTGTTCCCGCGGACAAGCTCTATCCGCTCGATCTCGACCGGGCGTTCAAGAAGCTGGATACGATCAAGTCGGACATCGTCTGGTGGTCGAGCGGTGCGCAGTCGCAGCAGCTTCTCGCATCCGCCGAAGCTCCGTTCGGGAGCCTCTGGAACGGCCGCATGACCGCGCTTGCCGCCAGCGGCGTCAAGACGGACACGTCCTGGAGCCAGAACATCACGGCCGCCGATTCCCTCGTCGTGCCCAAAGGCGCGCCGAACCTGGAAGCAGCGATGAAGTTCATCGCTCTGGCGGCCTCCGCCCAGCCACAGGCCGATCTGGCAAAGGCGACCGGCTATGCACCCATCAACATCGAGTCGGCAAAGCTGATGGATCCGGCAACGGCCAAGACCCTGCCGGACCAGCAGACCGCCAGCCAGGTCAATGCTGACATGTCATATTGGGCCGAGAACCGTGATGCCATTGGCAAGCGGTGGTATGCCTGGCAGGCCCAATAGGCCGAAGGACATCCGAAGGAGCGCCGCGGGCATCTTGCCCGCGGAGCAGAAGAGCGGGTCCGGCGCCTGCAGGGGCCGGCCGTTCATCTGCGCCTAAGGCGGGAAAGGAATGCCATGTCGACATATATTGACGTCGCCAGCGAGACAGCGCCTGCGTCGAGGGCGACCCGGCCCAATGGCTTCGGCGGGGTCATGCCGGCGCTGATCTTCGTTGCAATCTTCTTTGTCGTTCCGGTCATCGCCCTTCTGCTGCGCAGCGTGATGGAGCCGGCTCCGGGCTTCGGCAACTATGCCGAACTGCTGGGCTCGGCGACCTATCTCAAAATATTCGCCAATACCTTCATCGTCTCCGGCCTCGTCACCGTGATTTCGCTGCTGGTCGGCTTTCCCGTCGCCTGGACGCTGGCGATCATACCATCAAGGCTGGCCTCGTTGATTTTCGCTGTCTTGCTTCTGTCAATGTGGACCAACCTGCTTGCCCGGACCTATGCCTGGATGGTGCTGCTGCAGCGCACCGGGCTGATCAACAAGATGCTGATGGCAACGGGGCTGGTCGACAAGCCGCTGGCGCTTGTCAACAACCTGACCGGTGTGACGATCGGCATGACCTATATCATGCTGCCCTTCATCATCCTGCCGCTCTACGGCGTCATCCGCAAGATCGATCCGGCCATCCTGCAGGCGGCAGCACTTTGCGGCGCCAGCCGCTGGCAATGCCTGACCCGCGTTCTCTTGCCCTTGGCCGCGCCGGGCA
This sequence comes from Martinezella rhizogenes, assembly GCF_000799715.1. Lineage (GTDB taxonomy): Bacteria > Pseudomonadota > Alphaproteobacteria > Rhizobiales > Rhizobiaceae > Rhizobium > Rhizobium rhizogenes_C. Next base: position 490,789 of record NZ_JUHG01000013.1, on the reverse strand, counting down.
TGGTGGCGGGGGCGCTGATGGTCTTCGTCATGTCGCTTGGCTACTACGTCACCCCGTCTCTTCTCGGCGGTACGGCGAACATGATGCTGGCGGAACTGATCGCCCAGTTCGTGCAATCCCTCGTCAACTGGGGCATGGGAGGGGCCGCGGCCCTTGTTCTCCTCGTCGTTACGCTTTCGCTCTATGCGGTGCAGTTGCGGCTGTTCGGTACCCAGAACACGGGAGGACGCTGACATGCTGCTCAATTTCGACCGTCTCGGCTGGTGGAAATATCTCCTCCTGGCGATAACGCTTCTGACGGCGGCCTTTCTGCTGCTGCCGATCCTCTTCATTGCAGCACTGTCCTTCGGGTCGTCGCAATGGTTGATCTTTCCGCCTCCGGGCTGGACGCTGAAATGGTATGGCGAGCTTTTCTCCGATCCCCAATGGCTGGCATCGGCCTGGACGAGCTTCAAGATCGCGTCGATCGTCACGGTTCTGTCCGTGTTGCTCGGGCTTGTGACTTCCTTCGGGCTGGTGCGCGGCACTTTCCTGTTTCGCAATACGCTGAAAGCGCTTTTCCTGACGCCGATGATCCTGCCCGTCGTGGTTCTCGCGGTGGCGCTCTATGCCTTTTTTCTAAGAATTGGCCTCGGCGGAACTCTGGTGGGGTTTGTCATCTCGCATCTGGTTTTGGCGCTGCCCTTTTCCATCCTCTCCATTTCCAATGCGCTCGAAGGCTTCGATAAATCCATCGAGGATGCGGCGGTGCTGTGCGGTGCTTCACCGCTTGAGGCGAAGATCAGGGTAACCCTGCCGGCGATCAGCCACGGATTGTTCTCGGCCGCGGTCTTCTCGTTCCTCACCTCCTGGGATGAGGTGGTGGTGGCGATCTTCATGGCGAGCCCGACGCTGCAGACGCTGCCTGTGAAGGTATGGGCGACGCTGCGGCAAGATCTGACACCGGTGGTGGCGGCTGCCTCGTCCCTTCTCATCCTTTTGACGATCACGTTGATGGCGCTTGTCGCGATCGCACGCAAGGTACTGAAATCATGAGCGAACCATTCCTGAAAATCAGAGGCATCCGCAAGGAGTACGGTCCTGTCGTTGCCGTGCACGATGTCAATCTCGAGGTTCGGCGCGGCGAGTTCCTGACCTTTCTCGGTCCGTCCGGCTCGGGCAAGAGCACGACGCTCTATATATTGGCGGGCTTCGAAAATCCGACCAGGGGTGACATCACCCTCGATGGGCAGACCCTGCTGTCGACGCCGTCGCACAAGCGCAATATCGGCATGGTCTTCCAGCGCTACACCCTGTTTCCGCATCTGACTGTCGGCGAGAATATTGCCTTTCCCCTGAAGGTGCGGCGCAAGTCCAAGGCCGAGGTCGATGCCAAGGTGAAGGAGATGCTGCGGCTCGTCAGGCTCGAAGGCTTCGAGGATCGCAAGCCTTCGCAGATGTCGGGCGGCCAGCAGCAGCGCGTCGCGCTCGCCAGGGCATTGTCCTACGATCCGCCGGTGCTTCTGATGGACGAGCCGCTTTCGGCGCTCGACAAGAAGCTGCGCGAGGAAATCCAGCACGAGATACGGCGCATCCACCAGCAGACGGAGGTGACGATCCTCTATGTGACCCATGACCAGGAAGAGGCATTGCGGCTTTCCGATCGCATCGCCGTTTTCTCCAAGGGTATCATCGACCAGATCGGCACCGGGCCGGAACTCTACGCCAATCCGCGCACCCGCTTCGTCGCCGAGTTCATCGGCGACAGCGACTTCATCTCCTGCGATCTCCTGTCATCCAACAATGGTCAGGCGACGATCTCGCTCGGCGGCAAGACGGTGTTTGAACGGATCCCCGTCCATGGCAAAGCGACGTCAGCGGGCAAGGCGGCCTTGATGCTGCGGCCGGAACGCATCCGGCTGGGGCGCGGCAACGGCGCGAGCGACGGTTTTAGCGCGACGGTCAGCGACATCACTTTCCTTGGCAACAATGTCCATGTGGCAACGCAAACGGCGGCCGGCGAAGCGCTGTCCGTGCGATTGCCGTTCGGCCACGAAGCAATCTCGGGTCTCAGTCGTGGCGACCGCGTGCATCTCGAGTTCGATCCGGATGCCGCACATGTGTTTTGCTGATGGTCGCGATTGAGGCGCGGCGGGGTTTTTCTGCTTCCGCCGAAGATCAGGTAGAGGATAGCTTTTCTGCGTCGTCAGAAAGACAAGAAACGTCGCTTTAGCTGATCATTATAAGCATGCATCTCCCCTCAGAGAGTAAATTCTTCCGCTGAAACCGCCTTCAATGCGTTCGATCGATCTTCCCTACGCCCAACATTGGTATGTCTTTGCCTTTCAAAATACCACTAAATCTATAGGGTATTGGAATAATGTGGAGAGCAGGAGACAGAAATGACATTGTCCAACACCGTGAACGAAGCGGTCAAATTCGCTTATTGGGTGCCGAATGTTTCGGGCGGCCTGGTGATTTCGAATATCGAGCAGCGCACGAGCTGGACGATCGAGTACAACAGGAAACTCGCGCAGATCGCCGAAGCCAGCGGCTTCGAATATGCCCTGAGCCAGATCCGCTTTACCGCCGGCTACGGTGCGGAATTCCAGCATGAATCCGTTGCCTTCAGCCATGCGCTTCTGGAATCGACGACCACACTCAAAGTCATCGCGGCGCTCCTTCCCGGACCGTGGAACCCGGCCCTTGCGGCCAAGCAGATCGCGACCATCAATCACCTGACCAACGGGCGCGTTGCCGTCAATATCGTCAGCGGCTGGTTCCGCGGCGAGTTCGCGGCAATCGGCGAGCACTGGCTCGACCACGACGAACGCTATCGCCGGTCGGAAGAATTCATCCGGGCGCTTCGCGGCATCTGGACCGAGGAGAGCTTCACCTTCCGCGGCGACTTCTATCGCTTCAACGAATATTCGCTAAAGCCGAAGCCGATCGATCCGCAGCCGGAAATCTTCCAGGGCGGTTCTTCGCGGGCGGCCCGCGACATGGCGGCGCGCGTATCCGACTGGTACTTCACCAACGGCAATACGCCGGCCGAAATCCGCAAGCAGGTTGACGACCTCAAGTCGAAGGCCAGGGAAAACGGTCATTCCGTTCGCGTCGGCGTTAATGCCTTCGCCATCGTCCGGGAGACGGAAGAGGAAGCCAAGGCTGTTCTTGCCGAAATCATCGAGAAAGCCAATCCGGATGCGGTGAAGGCCTTCGGGCATGAGGTGAAGAATGCCGGCAAGGCGTCGCCGGAAGGCGAGGGCAATTGGGCAAAATCCTCCTTCGAGGATCTCGTTCAGTACAATGACGGTTTCCGTTCGAACCTCATCGGCACGCCGCAACAGGTCGCGGAACGGGTCGTCGACCTGAAGCGCGCTGGAGCGGATCTGATCCTGCTCGGCTTCCTGCACTTCCAGGAAGAGGTCGAATATTTCGGCAAGCATGTGATCCCGTTGGTTCGCGAACTCGAAGAGACCGCTAGCGCGCAGGCCGTCGCGGCCGAATAAGGCCGGTTAGACCCTCATATCTCGCAAGAGACCGATCACTAGAGCGTGGACCGGAAGCGGTCCACGCAACGGGGAAAGTGCGCGCCGCATTCGCGCCGACCCGGACGCTGTATGGAGGACAGCAAATGCCCGCTGCAAGTTATTCCTTCGACGCACTGGCAACCGGTGCGTTACTACAGGATGCTGTAGAACAGATTGGCCGCAGCTCTTTATCGCCCGTGGACGAAAAGAGCGTGCCGGATGCGTCCGAGGATGTGAATGGTCTCGCATTGCACGGGATCAGCCTGTCGTTTGGCGGCGTTGCGGCTCTCGTTGACGTCGATCTGTCGGTCAAGCCCGGTGAAATTCGCGCGATCATTGGGCCGAACGGGGCCGGCAAGAGCTCGCTGATCAACGTCATCAGCGGCGTCTATCGTTCGGACCGCGGTCATGCGCGCATTGGGCCTACCTCGTATCGGCATGTGCCGACCGAAAGACTGGCATCCCTCGGCGTGAGCCGAACCTTCCAGAACCTTGCCTTGTTCAAAGGCTTGAGCGTCATCGACAATGTTGTCGCCGGTCTGGCGCATCGGGTGCGCTCGACCTTTGCCGAACAGGTTCTCGGTCTTCCCCGCGCGCGATGGGAAGAGGCGGATACGCGTGAGCGTGCAATCCGCATCCTAGAGTTCCTCCATCTCGACCATGTCGGCGACCGGTTGGCGGGGACGCTACCCTATGGCTTGCAAAAGCGAGTCGAGCTTGCCCGCGCCCTCGTGGCCGAGCCGAAGATATTGCTTCTAGACGAACCCATGGCGGGCATGACGGCGACAGAGAAGAACGACATGGCGGACTTCATCCGCGCTGCCCGCGATCAATACGAAACGACGGTGATCCTCATCGAGCACGATATCGGCGTGGTTATGCAGCTTTCCGACCGGATCGCGGTCCTGGATTACGGCCGCAAGATCGCTGACGGGACGCCGGACGAGATCCGTGCCGACCAGCGCGTCATCGATGCCTATCTCGGGGTAGCGCCTGAAAACGAAGACGGGGAGGGCATCTGATGGCGGATTTCGATTGGGCGTTTCTGATCGAGGTGCTGGTTGGCGGCCTGCTGTCCGGCGTCATGTATTCGCTGGTCGCGATCGGCTTCGTGCTGATCTACAAGACGTCGGGCGTACTCAATTTTGCCCAGGGGTCGATGCTGCTGTTTGCGGCGCTGACCTTCGTCAGCCTCGTTGAACGCGGTGTGCCCTTCGCATTGGCCTTCGTCATCACCTTCGCGGTGATGGTGCTGATCGGCATCGCCATCGAACGCACAGTACTGCGCCCGCTGACCAACAAACCGCCAATCACGCTGTTCATGGCGACGCTCGGGCTCTCCTACATCATCGAGGGTGCCGCCCAATTGATCTGGGGCACGCAAGTCCACGGACTTGATCTCGGAATCGAGGATCTTCCTCTCGATTTTGGCGGTGTGCTTGTCAGCCAGTTCGATATTTTCGCGGCTGCCGTTGCCGCCGGAATGGTGGCGCTGCTGTCGATCTTCTTCCGCTATACGCGGATCGGCCTGGCATTCAGGGCCGTGGCGGATGATCAGTTCGCGGCCCTTGCCGTCGGGCTGAAACTACCCTTGATTTGGGCGACCGTCTGGGCGGCGGCCGGGATAGTGGCGCTCGTCGCGGGCCTGCTGTGGGGCGCCCGGCTCGGCGTGCAGTTCTCGCTGTCGCTGGTGGTGCTGAAGGCGCTTCCCGTTCTCGTGCTCGGCGGCTTCGATTCCATTCTGGGCGCGATCGTCGGCGGACTGCTGATCGGGGCGACCGAGAAGCTCGCGGAAGTCTATATCGGCGAATATTTCGGCGGCGGCATCGAAAGCTGGTTTGCCTATGTCGTGGCGCTCGCCTTCCTGCTCATCCGCCCCTCCGGTCTTTTCGGACAAAAGCTCGTGGAAAGGGTCTGACCATGGCCGTCGTCGCCGCCGATCTTCATTCCACGCAGCCGTCCTATCGCTGGCTCGCGCCGGCAGCGGTGATTGCGGTTGCCTATCTCGTCATCCCGTTTATCGGTTCGACCTATCTCTACGAGGCGATCCTCGTACCGTTCCTGGCGCTCAGCCTGGCGGGTGTCGGCTTGAACCTGCTCACTGGCTATGCCGGCCAGGTTTCGCTTGGAAGTGCCGCCTTCATGGCGGTTGGTGCTTTTGCTGCCTATAATTTCAATCTGCGCGTCGATGGCCTGCCGCTGATCGTCAGCATTCTGCTGGCTGGTCTCTGCGCGGCGGCGGTCGGCATCGTCTTTGGCCTGCCGAGCCTCCGGTTGAGAGGCTTCTACCTCGCGGTCTCTACGCTTGCAGCGCAGTTCTTCGTGCAATGGGCGCTGACCAAGTTCAGCTGGTTTTCCAACGACTCGGCCTCAGGTGTCATCGACGCGCCACCGCTGACGCTGGTGGGCGTGGAGTTCACCGGTCCGGTCGGTCGCTATCTGTTTTCGCTCACGGTCGTCGTCGTGTTGACCTTCCTTGCCCACCGGCTGGCGACCTCGCAGACCGGCCGCAACTTCGTCGCGGTCAGAGACAATGAGACGGCGGCGCGGATCATCGGCGTGCCCGTGCTGAAGACCAAGCTGCTGGCCTTTGCAATTTCCTCCTTCATCATAGCGGTTGCGGGTGTTCTCTGGGCCTTCGCCTATCTGAGGACAGTCGAGCCGGCCGGTTTCAATCTCGACCGGTCTTTCCAGATCCTTTTCATCATCATCATCGGCGGGCTCGCCTCGACGCGGGGCGCCTTTTTCGGGGCAGCGCTGATCGTCGTCTTCCCGCTCGTCCTCTCCCGCCTTGGTTCCTTCCTGCTTGGCGACCTGTTCGATTCCGGTGTGCTCGACATGAGCCAGCGCATCGTGCTCGGCGCCCTCATCATCCTGTTTCTGATCCTCGAACCGGACGGGCTTTCTTCGCTCTGGGGCAAGATCCGAAGGCGGCTCGGCTCGGCCGTCACCGGGCGAGCCTGACGGCAAGTTCCAAAGACAACAAATGCTTCGCTCATTCAAACCAGATCCGGTCTTCGCGCCGGACAACACCGGGGGTGTATCCAGACATGACTATGCTTACGAAACTAAAAGCCGCAGTCATCGCGGCCGGCCTGGCCGTCTCGGCCGCCATACCGGCGGCACATGCGGACGAACAATATTTCCCGCTGCAAAGCTACCGCGTCGGACCCTATGCGGCCGGCGGTACCGGCTTCTTCGGCGGCTTCATCGACTACCTCAACCTCATCAACACGCGTGACGGCGGCGTCAATGGCGTCAAGCTCACCTGGTCGGAGGCCGAGACCCAGTATGAAGTCGAACGCGGTGTCGAGGCCTATGAGCGCCTGAAGAGCAATCCGAACATCGCCGCCTGGAACCCGCTTTCCGTCGGCATCGCCTATGCCATGATCGACCGTATCACCCAGGACAAGGTGCCGCTGATCACCATCAATCACGGCCGCACGGATTCCACCGACGGTCGCGTCTTTCCCTATGTCTTTCCGCTGCTCCTCAACCCCTATAGCGAGACCTCGGGCATCGTGAACTACATCGCCTCGAAGCTCGGCGGCGTTGATAAGCTGAAGGGCAAGAAAATCGTCGTGCTCTATCACGGCTCGCCGTACGGCAAGGAAACCATCCCGATCTACGAGCTGCTGTCGCAGAAATACGGCTTTGAGCTGCAGCAGATTGAAGTACCGCATCCCGGCAACGAGCAGCAGGCGCAATGGCTGACGATCCGCCGTGCCAAACCCGACTACGTGGTGTTGCGCGGTTGGGGCGTCATGAACCCGGTTGCCCTGAAGACAGCGGCCAAGACCGGCTTCCCCGTTGATCACATCATCGGCAATGTCTGGTCGAACTCGGAAGAAGACGCGATCCCGGCGGGCGATGCGGCCAAGGGATACACCGCAATCACCACACAGGCTTCCGGCACGGAATATCCGATCGTCCAGGAGATCGTGAAGACGCTTTATGACAACGGCAACGGTAATCTCGAGGACAAGAAGCGTATCGGCTCGGTCTACCACAATCTCGGTATCGTCAACGGCATCCTGAACGTCGAGGCGATCCGCATCGCTCAGGGCAAGTTCGGACACCGCACGCTGACCGGCGATGAAGTCCGCTGGGGCTTCGAGCATCTGCAGCTCGATCCGGCTCGCGTCGAAGCGCTTGGCGCCAAGGGACTCTTCCACTCGATCAACGTCACCTGGGACAATCACGAGGGCAACGGCTACGTGACCTTCCAGCAGTGGGACGGCAAGAAATGGAATGTCGTCTCCGACTGGATCGCGCCGGACTGGGCGCTGCTGCGTCCGATCATCGAAAAGTCCTCTGAGGCCTATGCCAAGGAAAAGGGCATCAAGTTGCGCACGTCTGAAGATGCGCAGGCCGTGACGAACTGAGCCTAGTGGCCGGGTATTGGCAAGCGGCGGTGCTCCCGTTCCTTGTCGGTGCCCGGCTTCCCCGCAAACCACACAGAGATCGGGTGGACCATGGCTGGAAAAGACGTCCTGTTGAGCGTCGATGGCATCAAGGCGACTTATAATGGAGCGATCACCGCGCTCCACGGCGTCAGCTTCACGCTGCACCGCGGTGAGATCCTCGCTCTGCTCGGCGCCAATGGTGCGGGCAAGACGACGACGCTGAAAGCCATTTCAAACCTGCTTCCAGCCGAACGCGGTGGAATCACCGCCGGCAGCATCCGCTATGAAGGCCGGGATGTCACGACGGCAACGCCAGCCCAGCTCGTGCGCGCCGGTCTGGTACAAGTGCTGGAAGGTCGGCACTGCTTCCGCAATCTGACCATCGAGGAGAACCTTGTTTCCGGCGGTCTCGGCCGTAGCGGTTCGTGTGCCGAAATCGCCTTCGACCTGGAAAAAATCTACGCGCTTTTCCCTCGACTAAAGGAAAAGCGCCGCGCTCTGGCGGGCCTCACCTCCGGCGGCGAACAGCAGATGACGGCGATTGGCCGCGCGCTGATGTCGCGTCCGGCCCTGCTGGTCCTCGACGAGCCTTCCATGGGGCTCGCGCCGATCGTCGTACAGGATATTTTCAAGACGCTGCGGCGGCTGAATGCCAAGACCGGTCTCTCCATTCTGGTCGCGGAACAGAATTCCGCGATTGCGCTGCGCTATGCCGACCGGGCGACCGTCCTCGAAAACGGCGTCGCCGTGCTTTCGGGAGAGGCAGCCGAGCTGCGCCAGCGCGATGATGTCAAGGCGTTCTATCTGGGCCAGAAATCCGCTCCGGTACCTGCCGTCACGACAATAAGTCCTCCACTAGCCTGACCGACCATCTTCAACGAGGAGAAATCAGCATGACGCTTTCACAGGTTAATACAGAAAACGCCGTTCAGGCCGTGCCGGCGGTGCCCCGCCCGACCGCGCCTGCCCACATCATCAAGGATGATGCCGAGGCAATCGCCGTTGCCAAGCAGCTTGCTACCGAGTTCGTCAAGGAGTCGGCCAAGCGCGACCGCGAACGGATCTGGCCGGTTGCCGAGCTGGATGCCTTCTCGCAAAGTGGCCTCTGGTCCATCAATGTGCCCAAGGCGTTCGGCGGCCCGGAGGTCTCCTACGCCACGCTTGCCAAGGTGATCGAAATCATATCGGCGGCGGACTCCTCGATCGGTCAGATCGCCCAGAACCATCTGGGCGTGGTGGCTGCGATACGGACCGTGTCGGATCCAGAGCAGCAGAAGCTTCTTTTCGCCGAGGTTCTGAAGGGTACGCGCTTCGGCAACGCCTTCTCGGAGTTCGGCTCAAAGCGGGCGGTCGATTTCGAAACCCGCTTCACCGATGCCGGCGATCATGTCGTCGTCAACGGACGCAAGTTCTATTCCTCCGGCGCTCTGCTTGCCCATCTCGTGCCGATCGTGGCGCTCGATGACGAGGGCCGGGCCTGGTATGCGATTGCGCAGCGCGATGCGCCCGGCCTTACCGTCATCGACGACTGGTCCTCCTTCGGCCAGCGCACGACGCTCTCCGGCACCGTGCTGCTCGATAACGTCAAGGTGCCGAAGACGCATCTTGTGCCGGGATACAAGGGGTACGAGGTGCCGACGGCCGATGGCGCGATCTTCCAGATCATCCAGGTCGCAGTCGACACCGGTATCGCGCAGGCAGCTATCGACGAGACGGTCTCCTTCGTGCGCACCAAGAGCCGCGCCTGGGTGGATAGCGGTGTCGAGAATGCCTGGGACGACCCCTATACGATCCAGGCCGTCGGAGATCTGACGCTGCGGCTGCACGCAGCGCAAGCGCTTCTGGAAAAGGCCGGTTATGCCATCGACCGGGCCGTGCTGAACCCGACGGCCGACACTGTTGCCGAAGCGCAGATCGCGACAGCGGAAGCCAAGGTGCTGTCGACCGAAATCGCGATAGCGGCCACCAACAAGCTATTCGAGCTGGCGGGCACCCGCTCGACGCTCGCCGAACACAATCTCGACCGCCATTGGCGCAATGCTCGCACGCACACACTGCACGATCCAGTGCGGTGGAAATATTCGATCCTCGGCAAGTTCTTTCTCAATGGCGAGAAACCGCCGCTCCACGCCTGGAGCTGATGCGGAAAAGCCACTCCGCCTCATCGCGAGGCGGAGTGGCCGGTACCATTCCTTCCCTCAGGGCAGGGTGACGATTTCGACCCAGTTCGCGCCGGCGGCGACCGGATAACGCTCGATCGGCGTAAGCGCGCCGTTGACCTGGTCGATGACATAGACCGCGATCTTGTCGGATTTTTCGCCGGTCGCGACCAGGAAACGGCCCGATGGATCGATGCGGATGCCGCGCGGCTGCTTCTCTGTTGGATAGTTGGTCACGTAGCGCAGGTTTCCGCTCCCATCCGCGACATGGAAGAGGGCTATCTTGTTGGTGGTTCGTTCGGTCGTGTAGAGGAATTTGCCATTCGGGGTGATGCCGATATCGCCTGCCCAGACCTTCGGCTTGCCATCATCAACAGGTGCGGCAACTGGTGTCGTGGCATTGAACGGGGGTGGGGCCGGCGGGGCAATGCCCGGAGACAATCCCGCATCGTCCGGAACCGAGGCGACGCTTTCGACTTCGCTCAGTGTCCCCTTGGCCGGGTCGAGTGCATAGTGGATGACATGGCCGGTGAGTTCGGTAAGGACATAGACCGATTTTCCATCCGGCGAGAAAATAATGTGGCGAGGCCCGAAGCCCGGCTTGGTGGCGATCTGCGCCGGATTGTTCGGCTCCAGCATGCCGGTCTCGGGATTGAGCACGAACTGAAGCACTGCGTCGGAGCCGAGATTGGTCGCGAAGACATATTTGCCGGAGGGGTCGCTGACGATCGAGTGAGCATTGCGGCCGGTCAGGATCATCTGGCGAGCGCCATCCGTCACGCGGCCATCCGCGCCGATCGGCAGCACGGCGATCTTGTTCCCGCCATAGGACGAGGTGAAAAGCAGACGGCCTGACGGATCGGTGGACACATAGGGCATGCTGTCCGGCAGGGCCGCGACCGCTTCTTGCGTGAGCTTGCCGGTCCTAGGATCGATCGCCAGCGTCAGCACTCGGTAGGGCTGCGAGCGCACGACTGCGTAGAGATGCTTTTTATCGGGGCTGACCGTCATCGGCATGACCATCTTGCCCGCATCGACCGTCTCGATCGGCGTCAGGGTGCCGGCCTTCTCGTCCATGCTGTAGCTGTCGATCTTTCCGTCCGTTGCCGCCGAGACATAGACGAATGTCCTCGCAAGTGCGCTGTCGGTCGCCGTCAGTATCGCCGAGGCGGCGATGACCGAGGCAAAAATTCCAGATGATAATCTAACCACGACTGTTCCTCCTCCTTCCAAAAGACTGATCGCCGGCTTTGCCGACGATCATTTTCTACGCGACTATGATCTACGCGGCCTTGGCTGTCTCGATGATCTTTGCGAGTGCTGCCAGCTCCTCCGGCGTCAGGTCGGTCAATGGCGGGCGCACGGGGCCGGGCTCCTGTCCAAGCACGCGCAGGCCGGCCTTGATGATCGAGACCGCATAGCCCTTCTTCCGGTTGCGCAGGGCAACGAACGGGAAGAAGAAGCCCTTGAGGATTTCATCGACGGTTGCCTGGTCGCCGGTCCGCAGTGCGCCATAGAAGCGCTGGGCGAGCGCCGGCACGAAGTTGAAGACGGCGGAGGAGTAGGTCGTGACGCCGGCGGCGAAATAGGCCTGTGCGTAGACCTCATGCGTCGGCATGCCGCCGACATAGACCAGACGATCCTGGAGCTTGGTGGTGATCTCGATCACCTTGTCGACGTCGCCAACGCCGTCCTTGAAGCCGATGAGATTCGGGCACTCGTCGGCAAGCCGCGCGATGCTGTCGGCGTTGAGAACCGCATTGTCGCGATTGTAGACGATGACGCCGATGCCGACGGACTGGCAGACCGCCTTGACGTGGGCGATCAGGCCTTCCTGTTCCGCAAACATCAGGTAAGGCGGCAGCAGCAGCAGGCCGTCAGCGCCGGCTTTTTCGGCCGCCTTGGCGATCTCGATGGCAATCGAGGTTCCGTAGCCGGTTCCCGAAATGATCGGCGTATTGCCGGCGACGGCCTTTGCAGCGTGGACGACCTGCGGGACCTCGGCGGGATTGAGGGAGAAGAACTCCCCGGTGCCGCCGGCCGCGAACAGCGCGGCTGCATCATAGCCGGAGAGCCATTCGACATGGCGGCGATATTTCGCCTCGTCGAATTTGAGGTCGCTATCGAAATGGGTGACGGGGAAGGACAGTAGACCACTGCCTACGGCCTTTTTCAGTTCAATCGGGTTCATCTTGGAATCCTGTTGTCGATTGGTATGGGCAATGGTTCTCAGGCGCCTTCGAGCGACTGAACGAGGGCGGCGATGTAGCCGTAGCAATAGGCGAAGGCGACGCCGGTCGGATCGCGGCCGCTGATGGTCGGTACGTGATCGGGCATCAGCATGTATTGATAGCCGACCTCCTTGTAGATCCGGGTAGAGCGGATCATGTCCATGTCACCCTCATCTGGGAAGGTTTCCATGAAGGACAGCTTGCCGCCGCGGATATTGCGGAAGTGGACGTTGAAGATCTTACCGCGCGTGCCGAACCAGCGGATGATGTCGTCGATTTCCTCGCGCGGATTGTCGAGCATCTCGCCGATCGAGCCCTGGCAGAAGTTCAGGCCGTGATAAGGGCTTTCACGCATCAGCACGAATTTCTTCAGGCCTTCCACCGTGCCGAGGACACGGGTGATGCCACGGTAGCCCGGCGGCGTGTAGGGGTCATGCGGATGGCAGGCGAGGCGGACGCGATTGCTCTCCGCGACGGGCACGACGCGCTCAAGGAAATAGTCGATCCGCTCCCAGTTCTCGTCTTCCGACAGGATGCCAGCAAGGCCGGGCGCGGCCTGGTGATCCGCCTTATCCCAGCGGAAGCTGGCATTGAGCGAACCGCCGCGTCCAAGTTCCTCCGGCGTGCGGGGGATGCCGATCAGGTTGAGATTGTATTTCGCGGCCGGAATGCCGGCGGTCGCGACATCCTCGATCAGCTTGCAGACGGCATCGATCTGCCGGTCGCGATTAGGACCTGCCAGAAGGATGTCGGGATAGGAGGCCTGCTCGATCGGGTTGGAAGGCAGGGGCAATTGGATCATGTCCAGGATGAGCCCGAAGCTTTCGACCTTGTCGCGGAGACGTTCCAGATCGGAGAGCGTCCAGCTCTCGGGCTTTCCGGGCGGATCCGCACAAATATGCTTCAGCCCCAATTGCGCGAAAATTCGGTAGTCATCATCGTCCCGCGCGCCGACCTGTGTTCCTACATACACCGAGCGTCTCTCCCATGAGATTGATAGATGTCATATGACATAATATGAATCTCATGGGGTGTCGAGAGCTATTGCTGCTCGGCGAGCATCCGATAGCGTCTTTGGCTCGCGAGCATATGCGCCCGCATTGCCTGACGCGCGCGTTCCGGATCCTGTTCGGCGATCGCCGCCAGGATCTCGCCGTGCTCGGCGTGGACCTTGGCGAGATAGGCGGGATCGTTGGCCTCCGGCAGGTTTGGAAACTGTCTGCGTGGAATGGTTCGCGCGCCGAAATGCCTGAGAACGTCGACGTAGAACCGGTTGTTCGTGGCCGCTGCGATTGCCATATGGAATTCGTAATCCGCCTCGACGGTCGGCTGGCCCAATTCGATGAGAGCAGCCATTTTCCGGTTGGCGGTGCGAATCGCCGCCTCCTGCTCGGCGGTGCGGCGATAGGCGGCGATTGCGGCCGCTTCGCCTTCGGCCGCCATGCGAAACTCCAGCAATTCCAGGGTTTCCGGGATGCTTTTGATTTCGACCGGGGTCAGCGACAATCCAGGACGTTCAGCGAGATCGGCGACAAACACGCCCTTGCCCTGGATCGGCTTGACGAGGCCCGCGGCGCGAAGATCGGCGATCGCCTCGCGCACGACAGTGCGGCTGACGCCGAATGTCGCCTCAAGTTGCGGCTCCGTCGGCAGTTGATCGCCCGTGCGAAGCTTGCCGGTCTCGATCTGAGAGCGCAGCTGATCGATGACTTGTTGTGCCAGTCTTTGCCGGCCCCGGCTGAGTGTTGTCATTCCTGGTCCCCCGGTTCATTTGCATCAAGCCATCCGTGCGGTCTTGCAAACCCTATCGATCTTCGATAAATCATAATACGACATACGGACGACATCATATGTATTCTATACTAATCGAGGGAGGAGGTATAATGAAGCACTTTTCGAAGGCCATGTTTATTGGTGCTGCAATCGGCATGTTGACACTGACGGCGCCGCGGCTTCAGGCCGCCACGCCTAAAGATCAATTGGTGATCGGCACGTCGCTGGCGCAGGTGCTTTCCCTCGATCCACAGCAGGCGACTGAACCCAAGGCGCTCGAAATCCTTGCCAATCTCTATGATCGCCTTGTCGCGACGACGGCGGACGGCAAGATCGTGCCGCAGCTGGCCGAGAGTTGGACGGATGACGGCAAGTCGCTGACTCTAAAATTGCGCGATGCCTCCTTTGTTTCCGGCAATCCGGTCACTGCCAACGACGTCGTCTTCTCGCTCACCCGGCTGCTGAAGCTCAATCAGTCCGGCTCCTCCTATTTCAAGCGTATCGGCTATTCCACCGAGACGATCGCCGAACAAATCCATGCGGTCGATCCAAAGACGGTGCGTATCGACCTGACGGACAAGGTGACGACCGAAGGGCTGCTTTATCGGCTGGCTCTGGGCGTTTCGAGCATCGTCGATAGCGTCGAGGTGCAGAAGCATGTTGTAGACGGCGATTCTGGAAATGCCTGGCTGCGTACCCATTCGGCCGGTTCCGGGCCGTTCACACTCAACAAATGGACCCCGAACGAGATCGTCCTCCTGGATGCCAATAAGGCCTATGTCGGCGGTGCGCCGAAGATGCGCCGCGTCATCATCCGCCATGTGCCGGAAAGCCAGGTCGAACGGCTGATGCTGGACCGCGGCGATATCGATATCGGCAATGCGCTCTCCAAGTCCGATCTCGAAACCTTCGAGACCAAGAGCAATTTCGTCATCCAGCGCGTGCCGACGGGCGGTTTCTATGTGCTGGCGATGAATGCCGGCAATCAATATCTCGCCAACCCCAAGGTTCGTGAGGCCGTTGCCTATGGCATTGACTACAAGGGCATCGAGAAGACCATCATGGGGCCTTACGGGCGGGCAAGGAACATTCCCGTGCCGGAGAATTTCGAATATGCGCTGCCGAATCCGGATTGGCATCTGGATGTCGACAAGGCAAAGCAATTGCTCGCCGAAGCAGGTTTCAAGGACGGTTTTTCGCTGACGCTGAAGACGATTTCGCAGACGCCGCGCATCGACCTGGCGACTGCCATTCAGGCTTCGCTTGGCCAGATCGGCATCAAGGTCGAGATCCAGCAGGGCAATGGCTCCGAAATCATCGCCGCCCATCGCTCGCGCAACTTCGACCTGTTGCTGCCGCAGACGAGCGCGCTGATGCCGAACGTGCTCGGCTCCATGGACGATTTTGCCAATAATCCCGACAACAGGCTTGAAGCCAACAATGCCGGCAATTTCGCCTGGCGCTCGGCCTGGGATATTCCAGAGCTCACGGCACTCGCCCAGAAAACCTCCGTCGAGCCCGATGCCAAGAAGCGAGCCGAACTCTATGCGCAGATGCAGCAGATGTTCGTCGACTTGAAACCGGCGCTTCTGCCGCTCTTCGAACGGTTCGAACCGCTCGTTCTCTCCGGCAGGGTCAAGGGCTATCTCGGGCATCCCAACCAGATGACCCGCCTTGAAAACGTGACCAAGGCTGAGGCCGAATAAGCAATCGAAGGCAGCCGATCATGAAGGAACTATCCGTAGCCGAATTCGGCCGACGCATCGCGCATCTGATCGTCAGCCTGTTCATCCTCCTATGTATCACCTTCGTGATCGGCCGCGTCCTGCCGGCCGATCCGGTGGGGGCGATCGTCGGCGAACTGGCCGATCCCGCCGCCTATGCGGCGATGCGCCAGCGGCTCGGATTGGATCTTCCCCTTTACGAGCAATTCTTCCTCTACCTGAAGGGCCTCGTCCATGGCGATTTCGGCACGGCGATCCTGACGGGAAATCCCGTCTCCGCCGATCTCGCGCAGGCTTTTCCCGCGACATTCGAGCTTGCAACATTCGCCGTCATCATCTCGACCTTCGTCGGCGTACCGCTCGGCCTGGTCGCGGCGCTGTTTCGTGACAGGCTCATCGACAAGATCGCCCGCGTCGTCTCTCTTGTCGGTCATTCCATTCCGGTCTTCTGGTTCGGGATCGTCGGGCTTGTCGTCTTTTATGCGGGCCTGAACTGGGTCGGCGGCCCCGGCCGCGTCGATGTCTATTATGAGGGCATCGTCACGCCGCGAACCGGGCTGCTGCTGGTGGACAGCCTCCTGCAGGGCGAGACGGATATTTTCTGGAACGCGCTGAGCCACATCATCCTGCCAGCCTTCATTCTGGCCTATGCGGCCGTCGCCTATATCACGCGCATGACCCGCAGTTTCACCCTGGAGCAGCTGAGCCAGGATTATGTGATCGCCGCCCGCGCCAAGGGCGTCAGCCCGGCAGGCACGATCATCGGCCATGTCTTGCCGAACATCGCCGTGCAGCTGATCACCATTCTCGCCATTTCCTATGGCGGGCTCCTTGAGGGCGCGGTGGTAACCGAAATCGTCTTCTCCTGGCCGGGTATCGGTCAGTACATGACGAATGCTCTGATGATCGGCGATATGAATGCCATCCTTGCCGCGACCATTATCGTCGGATTCTTCTTCATGCTTTTGAATTTCCTCGCGGATATCGCCTATGCGGTCTTCGATCCGCGCACCAGGGAGGCCGCCCGATGAGCGATGCGATCCATGCGGACGTCACCGTCCGCCCGCCGAATATGATAAGCCGTGTCGCAACCTCGCTCAGACAGGCTGGTGGCAAGCTGGCGCAAGAGCCGCTTGGCTTGATCGGCTTTATCATCCTCGGTCTCTTATGCTTGATCGCGATTTTCGCGCCGCTGCTCGCGCCCTATGATCCGAACGTGCAGGTACTCTCCAACGCGCTGCAACCGCCGAGCCTCGCGCATCCGGCCGGCACGGACGAGTTCGGCCGCGATATCCTCAGCCGGCTGATCTTCGGCACGCGCATCACCATCCAGACCGTGCTGTCTATTTCCGTGATCGTCGGGCCGATCGGCCTTTTGATCGGCGTCGTCGCCGGCTTCTTCGGCGGTCGCGTGGATGCGCTCCTGATGCGCGCCACCGATATCGTGCTGTCCTTTCCGTCGCTGATCCTGGCACTGGCTTTTGCCGCGGCGCTTGGTGCCGGCCTGAACACGGCGATCATCGCCATCTCGCTGACGGCCTGGCCGCCGATCGCAAGATTGGCGCGCGCCGAGGCGCTCGTCGTCAGGAACACCGACTATGTCGCCGCCGCTAGACTCTATGGCGCCTCCCGGCTGCGTATCCTGTTCTTCTATATCGCGCCGATGTGCATTCCCTCGGTCATCGTGCGCCTGACGCTCAATATGGCAGGCATCATCCTGACGGCAGCATCGCTCGGCTTCCTCGGGCTCGGCGCCCAGCCGCCTGCGCCGGAATGGGGTGCGATGATTTCCAACGGGCGCAAATACATGCTCGATTTCTGGTGGGTCGCCGTCATGCCCGGCGTCGCGATCCTTCTGGCAAGCCTCGCCTTCAACATCGTCGGCGACACCCTGCGCGATATTCTGGATCCCCGCCATGCAAGATCGTGATCTCCATCCCGTCCTCTCGGTCAAAGGGCTGAACGTCCGGTTCGGACGCAATTCCCTGGCGGCTGTCTCCAATGTCAGCTTCGATGTCGGGCGCGAACGCGTCGGGATCGTCGGTGAATCCGGCTCCGGCAAATCGACGACAGGGCGGGCGATCATGCGCCTGCTGCCGCCGATTGCGAGCGTCACGGCCGAACGAATGGATCTGGATGGCGTCTCCCTGCTCGACAGGACGGAACGCCAGATGGGTGGTTTGCGCGGCAAGGATATCGCGCTGATCATGCAGGACCCGCGCTACTCCCTCAATCCGGTCCTGACGGTTGGCAAGCAGATTGCCGAGGCGGCGCGTCTGCATATGGGATTGCGCGGCGGCAAGGCGCGGGATGCTGCGCAAGCCATGCTCGAACGTGTCCGCATCAGCGATCCGGAGCGCGTCATGGCGCTTTACCCGCATCAGATCTCGGGCGGCATGGGCCAGCGCGTCATGATTGCGATGATGCTCTTGGCCAAGCCGAAGCTGGTGATCGCCGACGAGCCGACGTCCGCGCTCGATGTCAGCGTCCGCAGGGACGTGCTCACCCTGCTCGACGAACTGGTCCGTGAGAACAATTCCGGTCTGCTGCTCATCAGCCATGACATCCGCATGGTCGCGGCCTTCTGCGAGCGCATCATCGTCATGTATTCCGGCCGGATCGTCGAAACGCTGACGCGCCTGGAGGATGCCCAGCATCCCTATACGCGCGGCCTGATGTCCGCCTTGCCGGACCCGCACAATCCGGTGCGGCGCCTTGCCGTGCTCGACAGGGCAAAGCTTGATCTGGAGACCAGCCGATGATTAGCGTGCGTGATCTTGATGTCGTCTTTACCTCTGGCAAGACGGAAAACCATGTCGTCCGGCGGGTGAGCTTCGATGTCGGCAAGGGCGAGACGCTTGGGATTGTCGGCGAATCCGGATGCGGAAAATCGACGGTGCTGCGTTGCCTTTCCGGCATGGAAAAAGGCTGGTCCGGTGACATCGGGCTGGCCGGCAAAGCTGTCGGCAAGATCCGGACGCGAGATGAACTACGGCATGCCCAGATGGTGTTTCAGGACCCCTATGGTTCGCTGCATCCCCGGCATCGTATCGGCACGGCGCTCTCCGAGCCATTGCGCGCCATGGGGCATGCCGACGTCTGGACGAAGGTGGACAAGGCATTGCGCCAAGTCGGCCTGCCGCCAGCCTTCGCCAACCGCTACCCACATGAGCTTTCCGGTGGTCAGCGCCAGCGTGTGGCAATCGCCCGCGCGCTGATCCTGTCACCGCCGATCCTGCTGCTCGACGAGCCGACATCGGCGCTCGACGTGTCGATCCAGGCCGAAGTCCTCAATCTCCTGGCCGACCAGCGCGACGAGCGTTCCCTGACCTATGTCCTCGTCAGCCACGATCTGGCTGTCATCGCGCATATGTGCGACCGGGTGCTGATCATGAAGGGCGGTATCTTCGTCGATGAGCTGACCAAGGCCGACCTGCAAGCAGGAATAACGCACGACGCCTATACGCGCGAGCTGTTCGAGGCGAGCTTCCTGTAAGGCGACCTAGGAGGCAGCAGGCGGTATCGGCCAGCTACTTATCGGCGCCGTTATAGTACTGGATTTCCAGGGAGTTCAATTCAATAGCTGGGACGCAGCGCAGGTTGACCGCCCGCGTGGGTGTGCCATCGGGGCTCGTGGCCATCGAGAATGGCTGGGTACCGCAATCAGCACAAAATTGATGATCGATCCTGTGGGTGTTGAACTTGTAGCTGCGCAGTAAATCCTCGCCGCTATCCAGCGTGAATTTCTCCGTCGGGAAGAAGGCAAGCAACATGCCTTTGCGCCGGCAATACGAGCAGTTGCAGCTAAGCGCCTGGCCCGGCAGCTCGGCGTCGACCGTGAACGCCACTTTTCCGCAGTGACAACTTCCATGGAATGTCATTTTCTAGCCTCCCGATTTTCGAATCATTGCGCGGGTATTCTGTAATATCCCATCGCAACATATCTCAACATTATCGAACACAGCATTACACTCGTACTTGCTATTCTAGGGGAGCATCAATCTCTGGAATATGATCGTGTCACAAAAATCCGATGACGGGACGCGGGTCCTGCTCTGCCTGCCCACGAAAGCCGCCGCGTGACATATCAACACTCAGGTGAGATAATTTCGCGCGCGATAGATCGTGCGACGGGCACTCAAACGAAGGCGATGGCCTCCGAAATGGCAATGTTCGACCAACCCCACATTCTGATCGTCGAGGACGACACCGACATAGCGCATATGCTGGTCGAACTGGTGAAGAGCAATGGCTTTGAGGCCATGTCGGCGGCCGGCGGCGGCGAGATGGATCGCTTGCTGTTGCGCCACAAGTTCGATCTGATCGTTCTGGACGGCATGCTTCCGGGCGAGGACGGCTTCAGCATCTGCCGGCGGCTTCGCTCCTCCCGATCTATTCCGATCCTGATGCTGACTGCGTTGCGGGAGGATGTCGATCGCATCCTGGGCCTCGAACTCGGCGCCGACGATTACGTCACCAAGCCATTCAATTCCCGTGAGCTGATGGCGCGTATCAAAAGCATCCTGCGGCGGGCAGCGTTTTCCCAACAGCCGGAGGAAGATGTCGCGCCGATGACGTTCGCGGGCTGGCGTATCGATCCGAAAAGCCGGCAGCTCTTCGACGCCGAAGGTGCCGAGGTTTCCATGACAACGGCGGAATTCGACCTGCTTTGGGCGTTTTGCAGCAATCCGAACAAGGTGCTGACGCGCGAACAGCTTCTGTCCATGACGCATGCCGGATCGGCAGGCCCGGTCGAGCGCAGCATCGACGCCCACATTAGCCGCGTCCGCCAGAAGATCGAACCCAACCTCAAGGATCCGACCTTCATCAAGACGGTGCGTCTGGGAGGCTATCTGTTTGCCTCCAAGGTGGAGCGTTTGCCGTGAAGAGCCTTCGCACCGCCTCCATACGCACACAGATACTCGTACTGGCGACGTTGCTCATCGTCCTTGTTTCCGTCGTGGCGACGCTCTCCGAGCCCTTTATCTACGGCCGGCATGACAAGGGCGTTGCGATCGGCTTGCTGGCGGGCAGAATTGAGAGAGTGCTGGACCAGTATCGACGCGCTCGCTCGCCCGCCGAGGAGGATGCCGCCTTGAACTTCGCCGCAACGCTCGGGATCTCGGCGGAGAGAATATCGGCAAGTCAGATCTCGTCGCAAAACGAGGAAGCGGCTGCATCGAGTGACATCGTTGAGCGGGTAAGAGCACTGCTCGAAACCAACGTTTTCAAGTCGGTCGAAAACGCGTTCGAAGATCGGTCGGCGGGGAATATCCTGATCGTCAAAGTCGATGCCGATCGTGCGCTGGTTTTCCACTTGCCCGTCTTCCCCAACTATCTGTGGCTTTTCCCCGCCATGGCGAGCGGCATTTTGAAGATCGTCATTCCGCTGGCGCTTATGGCTTATTTCAGTAGCTGGCTCATTACCCGGCCGGTGGTCCGGTTTGCCGCCGCCGCCGAGCACGCGAGCATGGACGACAGTCTGGAAAAGTCGTTCGTGGCTGACGGTGCTTCGGAAATGAGAAGCCTGGCTGCCTCGCTCAACGTGATGCGAAGCCGAATATTGGAGATGGTCGACAGTCGCACGCGCATGCTCAGCTCCATCAGCCATGACCTCAGAACGCCGCTCACCCGTCTGCGGATGCGCGCCGAGCGCTGCGAACAGCCCGAGCTTCAACGTCAGATGCTGGCCGATATCGCCACCTTGGGCTCGATGATCGACGAGAGCCTGACGTTCCTCACAAATGCCTCCCATAGCGTGCCTTCGCGGAAGGTGGATATTTCAAGCTTGCTCCAGACGATCGCGACCGACTTTTCCGACACTGGCATCGAGGTGAGCTTCAAGGGTCCTCGCCGGCTTACCTGCATATGCAAGCCGCAAGCCATTACCAGAGCGATTACCAATGTCGTCGAAAACGCCTCCCGCTATGCGACCGAGATTGAGATCGAGTTGCAAAGCGCCAGCAATGGCGGCGTTTTGATCAGGGTGAGCGACAATGGTCCCGGCTTGACGGATGCGCTCAAAGTGCGGGCTCTGGAACCCTTCTTCAAAGCGGATAAAGCCCGGACGACGGGCGTGGGCGGCGGCTTCGGCCTTGGCCTTCCAACCGCGGAAGGTATCGTCAGAAAGGGACACGGCGGAACGCTCAAGCTGCTCGACCGCAAGCCCAACGGCCTGATCATCGAAATCACCCTGCCACCTGTCCAGGACGAGTCGACCGGACGCCTTGCGGGCGATCCGAAGAAGGTTCCGTCGGCAAACTGAGCTTCCACTCTTTGCGAATCGTCGAAGGCTGCCCAATGTCCGGATTGGCCGTTGCGGCTTTTTATGCTCTTCATCAGGCGGTGACAGACCCTTTAAGTCCCGCCGCCATCTTCGCGAACATTTCCATATATTAAAGAAAACACCGCAACACACCGATTCAATAGAACTGGCTCCGGCAACACTCTGCCTTATTTCCCAGGAGCCAAATCTTTGCTGAGATCACTCACCATCAGTGTCGCGCTGATCGCCCTGTGCGCGACCGTCGCGGGATGCACCACCGCCGACCCCACCGTTTACGCTGGCCTGGCCTCGGCACCGCAGCTTCAACCGAACCCGGATGACAAGGGCGGTCGCGTGCCGTATCGGTACAAAGGCAATGTCGACTGGAGGCAGTACAACAAGATCATCGTCGATCCCGTCACTGTCTACAACGGTCCGGACAACCAGTTCGTGAAGATCGCCGACGAAGATAAATTGGTCCTTGCGAGCTACATGCAGGACCAATTCACGCAAAAGCTGCGGACGCGCTTCGCCGTCGTCAACAATCCTAGCCCCGGTACACTTCGGCTCCATCTGACGCTGACAGGCGCCAAGGATACCACTCCGGTTCTCGGCCCATTCTCGCATCTTGATGTCGGCGGCAACGCCATTAACGCCGTTCAGGCCGTGCGCGGTCGCGAAGGGACGATGGCGGGCTCGGTGAACTATGCGGTGGAAATCTACGATGCGCCGAGCAATCGCCTGCTCTCCGCTTACGTCGCCAAGCAATATCCGAATGCAATGAATGCCGGCGCGACCTTCTCTCGTTTGAAGGGCTCCAAGATCGGGATCGAAAAGGGTGCCGATGCTCTGCTTGCGGATCTGCGGTAAGCTAGGCGGCTTAGCCTGCATCAGATAACGGAATTGGCCACGCGTAGGTTGACTGCGCGGGGCCTTGTCCTAGCTCGGGTCGGGACTATAAATCTCCGTCAGGGTCTTCAGGAGTTCGAGTACGTCCGGATGATCGCAGGAATAATATCTGAATTGTGCGTGGTTGCGAAATTTCACGATTCCCGATCGATGAAGACGCGCTAGATGCCGGCTTAGGGCCGGCTGGGATATGCCGATCTTCCGAGCAAGGCTATTTACGTCCTCTTCTCGATTCGACAGGAGAATGCAAACCTGCAGCCTGCTCGGATTGGCGAGCTGGCTGAGAAGATCTACATGCCATGATAGGCGTTGGTCTCGTGTTGCGTGATCTGAATACATGGAACGGTCGATTGCTGAGGTGAATCTGATGGACTTGCGGGAGTCCGTAATCCTGTCTGAATACACGCATTAGATGTAGAGTTTTATTCTGATTTGTTGCGATATATTGCGTCTTGCGAGGCGACCTTACCGGCTTGAGCAACCCTGACGGAAGGTGCGCCAAACCGTCGACTGAATGTATCGATGTATCGCCACGAAGGCCGTTCGCGACAAACTGTAACAAAAACGAACCGATTGCCTTGTTTTGGTCCGGCTTTTGACATCACGCCGCTAACTAGACCGGTTATCTCTATGTCCAGCGAACAGGAGGTAGCCATGACTTTTAAAGAATTGACGATAGCCGATGTTCTCAACGATCCGTTGATCCGGCAAGTAATGCGCGCGGATCGGGTATCCGTGACAGGAATGACGAACCTGCTGCAGGAAGCAGCGCATAGGCTGAAGAGCGCAAAGACATTGCGCGGCAAGGCGGAGATCGGCTTGCAGGGTGGCTTGAACTCAGTAATGGCCACCGCTGCTCTCAATGATACGTGGCGGCCACATCAATCGTGTGGCCGTTGATGATCGCTTTCGCTGAAGCCCAGCTTCCAAAAACTGACGGCGCGCGTGTTTGCGCGCGACAGGCCGAGATCCCTACGCCAATAGGTTCTGAGCGCCCGCGCCGTCGCTGATTCCGCCCCGGCCCACAGGCCGAACGATACGTCGCTCGGCGGCCGGATTGTCTTCACGGCATCTTCAAGCAGCCGCGAGCGCCCGGCGGCCACGCCGTCGCGATGCAGCCATCTGATGTCGATGCCGGCCGGGCCTGGAAGTGTCTGTTCTTCACTCTTGTCGGCCACCTCGATCAGGACAATGCCCTGTGCCGTCTCAGGCAGGGCCTCGAGCATGCGGGCAATCGCCGGGATGGCCGTCTCGTCGCCGGCCAGCAGACACCAATCCATCGCCGGCATGCGGCCACCGCCGGGGGCCTATCATGCCGATGACGTCACCGGGACACGCCGCCTCGGCCCAGACGCTCGCCACGCCCTGGTCGCCGTGCAGCACAAAATCGACATAGCTATGCCGTGAGGAGACTTTCCCAGCCGTTCGGCTGGTATCCGGCAACAGTTTTAAGAACGACACCGCGAAAAAAGTGGGGAAGGGGCCATAATGCCGCTATCGTGGCCTTGCGGCCATCTGCGATCAAGCGGAATTGATGGGCGAAGGCTTGAGAATGTTGCTCTGCGGGCGGCACAACGCTAATCGTTGAAATACTCAATGTCCATCAGGCCGCTTGCCGCACCAAATGAAGGCAAAGCGTTCTTCTCCACAGGATCTCCGGGGATATCAGCAAGATGAATTCGCACGTCAATGACCTCAATGCGCTCGTGGAAGAGCTTTCATCGCGGCAGGAGCGGCATCTGATCGAGGTTCGCCGTGATATCCATGCCCATCCCGAGACCGGCTTCGATGTGGTCAGGACAAGCGGCGTGGTTGCCCGCGAACTCGCGAGCCTCGGGATCGAACATCAGACCGGCGTTGGTCGCACCGGCGTCGTCGGCTTCATCAAAGGCGGGCGCCCCGGCCCGACACTTCTCATTCGCGCGGATATGGACGCCCTGCCGATCCAGGAGCAGACCGGCCTGCCGTTTGCCAGCCAGATCGAGGGCAAGATGCATGCCTGCGGCCATGACCTGCACACGGCGACGCTGATCGGCGTCGGAGCGGTCCTCAAGGACATCGCGCCGCGTCTCAGCGGCAACATCAAGCTGATGTTCCAGCCAGCCGAGGAAACACAGGAGAGTGGTGCCGCGGCGATGATCGTCGACGGCGTGCTGGATGGCGTTGACTATGCGCTCGGTTTCCACAATCACCCGGACGAGCCGGTCGGGACCTTCAGTTTCGTCGGCGGCATATCGACGGGTTCGTCGGACGAGTTCGACATCACCATTCATGCCAAGTCCGGACATGCCGCGCGCCCGCATATGGCGGTCGATCCGGTTGTTGCCACGGCGCATCTCATTACGCAGTTGCAGGCGATCGTTTCACGCGAGGTCGATCCGATGCGTCCGGCTGTGCTGACGATAGGCTCCATCCACGGCGGCAATACCCACAACATCATTCCGGACTCCGTTGTCCTCATGGGAACCGTTCGTTGCCAGGACGCACAATCCCGGGACGTGATCGAGGCCGCCATCCGGCGCGTCTGCGAGGGGCTGGAGGCATCCATGCGCGTGCGCTGTGAGATCAATTATGTGCGGGGCGTGCCGTCGCTGATCAATGACGAGCATCTTTTGACGACGACCATGGCGGCCGTTCGCGAGCACTATGGCGACGTCATTCTGGAACGCGAGGCAGGTCTCGGTGCGGAAGATTTCGCCCTGGTCGGCGCGAAGGTCCCGGCTTTCCAGCTTGGCGTTGGCGCATCCCAGGAAGGCCGCGACGATCGCCTTCATAATTCCGACTACCAGCCCGATGAGCGCAGCATTGCTAACGGCGTCGTGGCGCTGTCGCTGGCGGCCGTAAAGCTCCTGGCATAGCCGGGACGGCCTCCGTTTACGACACGGGACCGGCTGTTAAGCCGGTTTTGCATTTTGTTTCTTCCTGACCGTTGATTTTTAGGAGGAAATTGCGCGCTTGATGTGAGCCGATACCATAGGAAATGTGCCACGCGGTCGCCGCGATGCGGAGCCAAAAGCCATCAGATGAAGAGGAACAGATTTTAATGCCGGGCGAAAAGACGATTTCGAACATCCTACAGCCGACACGGCGCCGATTCCTGCAAACCGCGGGCGCCCTGTCGGCGACGCTTTCGGCGGGCGGGCTGTTGCTTCCCGGCAGCGCTGCGGCGCAAGCGGAAACGCCGGTCCGTGGCGGGCATCTTGTCTTGGGGCTGGATACAGCCTCGAGCTCGGACAGGCTCGACCCTGCCTTCTATACCGAAGCCTATATGTATACGGTCGGCTTCCAGCTCTTCAACACCGTCGTCGAGCTTGGCCCCGACGGCAAGCTGATCGGCGCGCTCGCCGAAAGCTGGGAGCCGGCAACGCCCGATGGCAGCAAGTGGGTTTTCAAGCTGAAGAAGGGCATCCAGTTCCACAATGGCAAGGAACTGACCGCGCAGGACGTCGTCTACTCGCTCAACCATCATCGTGGCGAAAAGAGCAATTCCGGCGGCAAGGGCCAGCTTCTGGCGGTCACCGATATCAGTGCCTCCGACACGCATGAAGTCACGGTAACGCTGAATTCGGGCAATGCCGATTTTCCGGCGGCGCTGGTCGACTACCACCTCGGCATCGGCCCCGATGGCGGCGATTTCGATAAGGGCGTCGGCACCGGCGCCTTCATACTTGAGGACTTCCAGCCGGGCGTTCGCGCGCTGACCAAGCGCAACCCGCATTACTGGGCTTCGGACCGCGCCTTCGTCGATTCCGTCGAAACTATTGCCATGAGCGATGCGACGGCCCGCATGGCGGCGCTGTTGAGCGGACAGGTGCACATCATCAATCGTGTCGAACCGCGTGCGGTCAGCCGGCTCACGGCACGGCCGGGCGTGCAGATCCTGCGCTCGCAGGAAAACACGATGTATTGCTTCCCGATGCGGGTCGACACTGCTCCCTACAACAATCTCGACCTGCGGCTGGCGCTGAAATACGCGATCGACCGCGAGGAGTTGCAGAAGAGCCTTCTCGTCGGCACCGGCGCCATCGGCAACGATAATCCGATTGCCTCCTGGAACCCCTACTTCGCCAAGGATATTCCGCAGCGCGCCTACGATCCCGAGAAGGCCTCCTTCCACTTCAAGAAGGCGGGCTCGCCAAGCGGCATCCAGATCAGCGCCTCCGACAACGGTTTCCCCGGCTCGGTCGACGCGGCACAGCTCTATCAGGCTTCCGCCGCCAAGGCCGGCATCACCATCGATGTCGACCGTGTGCCCTCCGACGGATATTGGGACGAGGTCTGGCTGAAGAAGCCGTTCGTCGCCTCCAACTGGTCGGTACGCCCGACGGCGGACGCCATGCTGTCGCTGATCCTCCAGTCCGACGCACCGTGGAACGAAACGGCCTGGCGCGACGAGTCCTTCGACAAGCTGCTGGCAGCGGCGCGTGTCGAGCTGGACGAGGCCAAGCGCAAGCAGATCTATCATGACCTGCAGGTGAAGCTGGTGGACGAGGGTGGCGAGATCATTCCGCTCTTCGTCGACAATCTGGCGGCCGCCAGCGACAAGGTTGGCGGCTATGTGCCGGTGCCGGGCGGTGGCGATCTCAGCGGCTACCGTATCGCCGAGCGCGCCTGGCTCAAGGCCTAACATACCCTGCAACAGAATGCCCATCGGTCCCCGGATTGCCATCCGGGGGCTCTTTTTTCCAGATAGGGCCGCTAAACCGTTGCGCTAGGCTGTCATTCGCGATAGCGGCCATGCGTGGAATTTTTCGGAACAGACAGATGAACAACCAGCCTCTGGCTGAGGAGATCCAGCTCGAAACGCAGGCAGTGATGCCACCGGCACGCAAATCGGCCGGCGGTCATCTCTTGCGCCTGCTCATCAAGCGTCTGGCTCTTGGTCTCGTGCTGCTGTGGGCGGTCTCGCTGGTCATCTTTGCCGGCACCCAGATTCTCCCCGGCGATGTCGCAACCGCGATGCTCGGCCAGCAGGCAACGCCGGAGGCGGTCGCCAGCATCCGCAAGGAGCTTGGCCTGGAGAAACCCGCGCCACAACGTTACGTCGAATGGCTGGGTGGCGCCGTGCGCGGCGATTTTGGGCGCAGCTACAGTAACCGCCAGGATATTGCCAAGAGTATCGCGCCCCGCCTGAAGAACACGCTTTATCTGGCGGCGATGGCAGCGATCATTGCCGTGCCTTTGTCCATCCTGCTCGGAATCCTCTGTGTGCTTTACGTCGGAACCTGGGTCGACCGGACCATCGGCATCGTCACGCTCAGCGCCATATCGCTGCCGGAGTTTTTCGCGGGCTACCTGCTGATCGCCTATTTCTCGGTCAGCCATTTCTGGCTTCCAAGCAGCGCCACTGTCTCCGACGCCATGCCGCTCGGGCAACGCCTTGTCACCATGCTGCTTCCCTGCCTGACACTGGTTCTGGCGGTCGTCGGGCATATGATGCGGATGACGCGGGTAGCGCTTCTGAACGTCATGGCGTCTCCCTATATCGAGACGGCGTTCCTGAAGGGGCTGCCGGGCTGGCGCATCATCTGGAAACATGCGCTGCCGAATGCGGTGTCGCCGATCGTCAATGTCGTGGCCCTCAATCTCGCCTATCTCATCGTCGGCGTCGTCGTGGTCGAGGTGATCTTCGTCTATCCCGGCATGGGCCAATATTTGGTGGACCACGTTGCCAAACGCGACGTGCCGGTCGTACAGGCCGCCGGCCTGATCTTCGCCGCCGTCTATATCCTGCTGAATATCGTTGCTGACATGGTCGCGATCCTTGCCAATCCCCGATTGAGGCATCCGCGATGAGAAGTCTGCCGCGTTTGACGCCCCTGGCGGTGATCGGCCTCGCCGGTGTCTTGATCTTTCTCGTCATGGCGGTGCTGGCGCCGTGGATCGCACCGCATCCGGTCTCGCAGGTGGTCGGCGGTGTATGGGACATGCCGTCCGCCAACGCGTTGCTCGGCACGGATAATATCGGCCGCGACCTCTTTTCGCGGCTGCTCTGGGGCGCGCGCATCACCTTCATCATCGCGGCCCTGGCCACCCTCCTTGCCTTTGTCATCGGCGTATCGCTCGGTTTCTACGCTGCTGTCCGGCGCGGGATCATCGATCAGGTGCTGTCGCGGTTGAACGATCTGGCGATGGCGATCCCGACGCTGATCCTGGCGCTGGTCGTGCTCGCCGTTCTGCCGAAAACCATGATCGTGCTCATCCTCGTCATGGCCGCGCTCGACGCGACGCGGGTCTTCCGCGTCAGCCGGGCGCTTGCCAGCGATCTCGTCACCCTGGATTATGTCGAGGTGGCGCGCCTCCGCGGCGAGGGCTGGGGCTGGATCATCTTCCGGGAAATCCTGCCGAATGCGCTGTCGCCGCTTCTTGCCGAATTCGGCCTGCGATTCGCTTTCGCCATTCTCTTCCTGTCGACGCTCTCCTTCCTTGGCCTCGGCGTCCAGCCGCCGATTGCCGATTGGGGCAGCCTGGTCAAGGAGAACAAGGACGGGCTGGTGTTCGGCGTCTTCGCCGCCCTCATTCCGGGTGCTGCGATCGCGATCCTCGTCATCTGCGTCAATCTCGTCGTCGACTGGATGCTCCAGAAGACGAC
This sequence comes from Martinezella rhizogenes, assembly GCF_000799715.1. GTDB lineage: Bacteria > Pseudomonadota > Alphaproteobacteria > Rhizobiales > Rhizobiaceae > Rhizobium > Rhizobium rhizogenes_C. The sequence goes on along the minus strand of NZ_JUHG01000013.1, from coordinate 461,218 downwards.
CAGCCTGAAAGGCGTTCGCCGCCATGGCTGAAGCATTGCTCAAAGTCACGGATCTAGAGATCAAGGCCGGCGATCAGATCATCGTCGATAAGGTGTCGTTCACGCTGGAAAAAGGGCGCGTACTGGGCCTGATCGGTGAATCCGGAGCAGGAAAATCCACGATCGGGCTTGCCTCGCTCGGCTATAGCCGCGACGGCTTGCGCATCACCGGCGGGCGCGCCGACCTGAACGGTACCGACATATTGGCGCTGCGTGGTCGCGACTCCAGACGCCTGCGCGGCGCGGCGGTGACCTATGTCGCGCAGTCGGCCGCAGCCGCCTTCAATCCGGCCTATCCGTTGATCGAGCAGGTGATCGAAGCCACGCTTTGGCACGGTCTCATGAACCGTAGCGACGCCATAGCGCGGGCAAAGGAACTCTTTGCCCTGCTCGGCCTGCCCGATCCGCAGAATTTCGGCGATCGCTATCCGCATCAGGCATCGGGTGGCCAGTTGCAGCGTGCGATGACGGCCATGGCGCTGTGCCCGCATCCTGAACTGATCGTTTTCGACGAGCCGACGACCGCGCTTGACGTGACCACCCAGATCGAAGTTCTCGCTGCCATCAAGCAGGCGATCGAGAAGACCGGGACTTCCGCGCTCTACATCTCCCATGACCTTGCCGTGGTGGCGCAGGTGGCCGACGAGATCCTGGTACTGCGCCATGGCCGAATGGTCGAGCAGGGGCCGGTTGATCGCATCTTCAACGCACCACAGGAAGACTACACGAAGCAGCTCGTCTCGATGCGCCAGTCTGAGAAGCCGGCCAAGCCGGTGGCGGATGCGGAAGCTCTGCTCAGCATCAAGGACATAGAGGCCGGATACACGCCCGGCACGACCGTGCTCAAGGGCATCAGCCTGGATATCGGTCGCGGCGAAACGCTGGCGGTGGTGGGCGAGTCCGGCTCGGGAAAATCGACGCTGGCGCGCGTCGTCACCGGCCTGCTGCCGGCCGCCAAAGGTAGCCTGCGCTTCGACGGACAGACCTTGCCGATCGATCTTGCTTCACGCGGACGCGAAATCCTGCGCGATATCCAGATCATCAACCAGATCCCCGATCTGGCGCTCAATCCACGCCAGACCGTCGAGGCGATCCTCGCCCGTCCGCTTGCCTTCTATTTCGGTCTGGGCGGCGTGGAGCTCGAACGTCGTGTGACGGCATTGCTCGATCATGTCGAGCTGGCGCAGACCATGCGTGGGCGCTATCCCTCGGAGCTCTCCGGAGGCCAGAAGCAGCGTATCTGTATAGCGCGCGCGCTTGCTGCCGCGCCGAAGCTGATCATCTGCGACGAACCAACATCGGCGCTCGACCCGCTGGTGGCCGAGGGCATTCTCGGTCTGCTGGCACGCCTACAAAACGAGAGCGGCACATCCTATCTGTTCATCACGCACGATCTCGCCATCGTGCGCGCCATAGCGGATACTGTCGCGGTCATGCTGGACGGCAAAGTGGTGCGCTATGGCCGCAAGGAGGATGTCCTGGCGCCGCCGTTTGACCCCTATACGGAAAAGCTGATCGCATCGGTCCCGGAAATGCGCCCTGGCTGGCTGGACGAGGCAATCGCCAGGCGGACGCCCGGAAAAGCGGCTCGCTGAGCCCTGCCGAAATTACGAGATAGTAGAACAAGGAATGACACGATGACAAAGCGCGGACTTATCCTGGATGGCGGCACCGGCCGCGAACTCGAACGGATCGGCGCGCCTTTCCGTCAGCCGGAATGGTCGGCGCTGGCCTTGATGGAAGCGCCTGAATTCGTCCGCAAGGTCCATGACAATTACATCGAGGCCGGCACCGACGTCATCACCACCAACAGCTACGCCGTGGTGCCCTTCCATATCGGTGACGAGCGTTTCGAGGCCGATGGTGCCATGCTGGCCGCACGCGCCGGCCGGATCGCACGCGAGGCGGCGAACGCATCGACGGATCGCAAGATCCTCGTTGCCGGTTCGCTGCCACCGGTTTTCGGTTCCTACCAGCCGGATCTTTTCGACCCCAAGCGGGCAGGGCATTATCTCGATACACTGGTCGGCGGCATGACGCCTTACGTGGATTTGTGGCTCGCCGAAACCCAGAGCAGCCTGGCAGAAGCGCGTGCCGTCCGCGCGGCGACGCTTTCGACCGGCAAGCCTCTCTGGGTCTCCTTCACCTTGCGCGACGATCTCGCCCCCTCGGACATGCCGGAACCGCTGCTGCGCTCGAACGAGACCGTCAAGGCCGCCGCCGAACTCGTTGCCTCCTTCGGTGGCGCGGCCATGCTTTTCAATTGCAGCATGCCGGAAGTCATGGAAGCAGCCATCGAAACGGCGCGCGCTACCTTTGTCGCCCTGGGCGCGGACATTCAGGTCGGCGTCTACGCCAATGCCTTCCCTTCGCAGCAGGACGACGAAGAGGCCAATGCTACACTGAGCGAAATCCGCAACGATCTCGATCCTGATAGCTACGGCCAATGGGCCGGACGCTGGGCCGCCTCCGGCGCAAGCATCATCGGCGGCTGCTGCGGCATCGGCGTGGATCATATCCACGCGCTGTCGGGCCGCTATCGCTGCGTCTGAGCAGTCGATCTTTTAAGCGGGCGCGATGAGGCAAGGCCGGTCTAGCCGGCCAAGCCTTAAAGCGCTCCGCTTCTGTTGAGCGAAATCGAATAGACGCTCGTGGTCGCGGTGATGAAGAGCTTGTGCTTGCCGCGTCCGCCGAAGCAGATATTGGACACGGTCTCGGGAACCAGCAGCTTGCCCATGAGATGGCCATCCGGCGCGATGCAATGGACGCCGTCGCGCGCGGATGACCAAAGGTTGCCGTCGCTATCCAGCCGCATTCCGTCGGCGCAGCCCGGCGTGATCACATGAAACACCTCGCCGCCGGTCAGTCGCCAGTTTTCTCCGACGTTGAAGACGCGGATATGCTGGGGGTCGTTGCTGTGCATGCGGCCGGTATCGGCGACATAAAGCTTCTTCTCATCCGGGCTGAAGGCAAGCCCGTTCGGGCAATTGAAGTCGGTCAGCACGGCTGACATCGAACCCGAAGCATCGACACGATAGACATTGCAGGGCAATTCCTGCTCGCTTTTATAGCCTTCGTAATCCGTGGCAATGCCGTAATGCGGGTCGGTGAACCAGATGGCGCCATCGGAGGCGACGATGACATCGTTGGGTGAATTCAGCCGCTTGCCCTGATAGCTGTCGGCGATCACCGTGATCGAACCATCATATTCCGTGCGGCTCACGCGTCGTCCGCCATGCTCGCAGCTGATAAGGCGCCCCTGCCGGTCGCGTGTATGGCCGTTGGAGAAATTCGACGGTTCGCGAAAGATGCTGGTGCCGAGGCCGGGTATCCAGCGCATGATGCGATTGTTGGGGATGTCGGAAAACAGCAGGCAATTCTGGTCGCCGAACCAGACAGGTCCCTCGACCCAATCGAAGCCGGTGGCAATCTGCTTCACGGGTGCGTTGCCGAGGACGAATTGGCCGAAAGCCGGATCGACGATTTCGAAGAACGACATTTTGACATTACCTCCCATAATGTTGCATTCTGTTATCGATAACATAATCGGATGCGTCCGCAAGCGGGAGGATATTGCATGAGCCATAGTGTGGCGTCGAGTGTCTTGAGCGACGAGGGTGTGATGACGCTGCTGAGCGCAGCGATCGGCGAGGCGACCGCGATGGGGCAGCCGCAATGCATCGTCATTGTCGATGCGAGCGGCGTAACGCTGACGTCTTTCCGCATGCGCGGATCACGTTTCCTGTCGCTCAAAAGCGCGCTTGCCAAGGCGCGGACGGCGGCATCCATGGGCGCTCCAAGCCATTCCGTTCCCGAGCACGCTAAGCTCTTGCTGGCGGCCGCCACGCAAGGCGAGGCAACGGGTCTTCGAGGTGGGCTTCCCATCCGCATTGCCGGCGTGCTTGTCGGCGGGATCGGCGTCGGGTCTGGCTCGGGAGAGCAAGACGAAGCGGTTGCCCTTGTTGCGCTGAAAGCAATCGGGGCGGATCTGGACTAAAAATCCTGGTTATTTGCGAACAGGGCCTGCCGGCAAATCATCCTCGCTGGCAGGCCCTGTTTATTTGATGCGTCAGGCGAAGACGATCTGAGCCTTCATGGCGCGGCTGCGGTCCGAGGCAATCTCGAAGGCGCTGATCGCGTCATTCAGCGGTACGGAATGGGTGATCAGCGGCTTTACGTCGATCAGGCCCTTGCGCATCAAGGATACGCCGACGCTGAATTCCTCGTGGAAGCGGAACGAGCCGCGCAGGTCCAGTTCCTTGGCGGTGATGGCTAGCATCGGCAGCGTCATCTCTCCACCGATACCCAGTTGCACGATGATGCCGCGCGGCCTGAGCGCCGCGATCCCTCCGACGAGGGCGGCCTGAGCGCCTGAGCATTCATAGAGGACATCGAAGGTGCCCTTGTCGGTCGAATAGGCGGCAAGCGCTTCCGGCTCCTGTTTCGTGTTGATAACCCTATCCGCACCTGCTTGCTTGGCGACCGAGAGCGTGAAGTCCGACAGATCGGTCGCGACGATTTCCGCAGCACCTGCACGACGGGCGGCCAGGATAGACAGTACGCCGATCGGTCCACAGCCGGTCACGAGGACGCGCTTGCCGAGCATCTCGCCGGCACGCCTTGTGGCATGCAGCGTCACGGCGAGCGGTTCGGCCATGGCCGCCTCGCCAGCCGTCAGGCCATCGGCGGGAACGCATTGGATGGCATCGGCAACCAGCGTTTCGCGAAATGCACCCTGGATATGCGGAAAGGGCATGGCGCTCCCATAGAAGCGCATGTTCAGGCACTGATTGTGCAGGCCTTCCTGGCAGTAACGGCAGGTTCGGCAGGGGCGCGACGGGGAAACGGCGACGAGCTGGCCGACCTCGAGCCCTTCGACGCCGGGGCCGAGGGCCGTGACAGTCGCGCTGACTTCGTGTCCGAGGATCATCGGCTGCTTCAGGCGGACCGCGCCGAAGCCGCCGTGATGGTAATAATGCAGGTCGCTGCCGCAGACCCCGCCAGTGGCGAGCTTCAGCTTGACCTCTCCCGCACCCGGCTCTTCCTCCGGATAGTCCTCGATCCGCAAGTCCTTGGCGGCGTGAGCGACGATGGCTTTCATGTCATTCTCCTTACAGAACGGGTGTCAGCAACGGCTGGCCGGCAAAATGAGTGGCGAGATTGTCGCGGACGAGCTGTCCCATGGCCTTGCGGGTCTCGATAGTACCCGAGGCGTGGTGGGGCTGCAAAAGAACATTGTCCAGCGCCAGAAAGCGCTCATTGAGTTTCGGCTCGCCCTCGAAGACGTCGAGCGCTGCCGATCGAGCTTGCGGGTTTCGAACGCATTCAGAGGCTCCTGATCCCATTGCGGATAAGGTCCGACCTGAAGAATTATCGGCTTGTCCATCTTTTTGCATCCTCCCTTGACATCGAATGTTATCGATAACATAAACAAGGGGAACAGCATTTGTCGAGATAAAAAACGGAGGAAACGATGTCTCTTGGCCTCTTTGATCTGAAAGGGCGGCGTGCTCTCGTTACGGGTTCATCCCAGGGCATCGGGCTTGCTCTTGCCAAAGGATTGGCGGCGGCGGGCGCCGAACTGGTGCTCAACGGTCGCGACGCGGAAAAGCTCGCCAGGACCGCGGCCCTGTTCGAAGGCAAGGTTCACACATTGCCTTTCGACGCGACCGATCATGAAGCTGTCCGCAACGCCGTCGACGCGTTCGAAGCCGGGACCGGCGCCATCGATATCCTTGTCAACAATGCCGGGATGCAGTTCCGCTCGCCACTGGAAGAGTTTCCCGCCGATGCGTTCGAGCGGCTTCTTCGCACCAACATATCGAGCGTTTTCAACGTCGGCCAGGCCGCCGCGCGCCATATGATCAAGCGCGGTGCGGGCAAGATCATCAATATTGCCAGCGTTCAGACCGCGCTGGCACGGCCCTCGATCGCTCCTTACACGGCAACCAAGGGCGCTGTCGGCAATCTCACCAAGGGCATGGCGACGGACTGGGCCAAGTATGGGCTGCAATGCAATGCCATCGCGCCGGGCTATTTCGACACACCGCTGAATGCTGCGCTCGTTGCCGACACGGATTTCTCCGCATGGCTTGAGAAACGTACTCCGGCCGGCCGCTGGGGACGTGTCGAGGAGTTGGTCGGCGCCTGCGTCTTCCTGGCTTCCGACGCCTCCTCCTTCGTCAACGGGCATGTGCTTTACGTCGACGGCGGGATCACGGCGTCGCTTTAAAGGGGTGTTGCAGGCTCTTGGTCGGCGCGACGAGGACGCGCGGGCCATAACAGCGGATATGGATCATCGTTCGAAATGGGCGCCGCGACTGATGTCGCGGCATTGGAGGAGGAACAGCCATGAGCAACAAGGTGGCGCTGATTGGCGCGGGCGCAATGGGCGGAGCTATCGGCACGCGCCTCGCCGAGACCGGCAACAGCCTGACGGTCTTCGACCTCGACAAGGAGAAGGTGGCGGTGTTGACGGCCAAGGGCGCGAGTGCCGCACCTAGCGCGGCGCAAGCGGCTGCAGTGTCCGACTATGTCATTCTCAGCCTGAATTCTCCGGGGATCGTGCGTGCTGCTGTGTTCGGCACCGGCGGTGTCGCGGAAGGCGCCAGACCTGGCACCTTGATCATCGACATGTCCTCGATCGATCCGGACGCCACCAAGGCACTGGCCGCGGACGCAACGGCAAAGGGGCTGCGCTGGGTGGACAGCCCGCTGTCCGGCGGTGCTCCCAAGGCGCTGATCGGCCAGTTGACGCTGATGGCCGGCGGCAGCGAGCAGGACGTCGCCGACGCCCATCAGGTGCTCAAACATGTCGCCTCGAATTATACCCATATGGGGCCATCGGGCGCCGGGCAGACCACGAAGCTGATCAATCAGGTGCTCTGTGCACTGAACTTCCTTGCCGTTGCGGAAGCGACCCAACTGGCGCTCGACGCCGGCGTCGATGCCGCCAAGATCCCGCAGGCGCTGAAGGGCGGGCGGGCCGATAGCGCGCTCCTGCAGGAATACATGCCGCGTTACGTGGCCAAGGATTATCGCCGTACCGGCCGGATCGACAACATGGTCAAGGATCTGAACGGTGCGCAGGACCTTGCCCGGCGCACGAACACCGCCATGCCGCTGACCGCCGTCTGCGCTGAAGTTCACCGCATGCTGACGGCAGCGGGCCTCGGCGGCGAGGATCAGGCGGTTCTGATGGAATTCTTCAAGGGGCCGAACAAGGAGATCGCCGAATGATTACCCGATATGCACTATTCGAAGGCAAGGTCAGGGACGGCGAGACCGAGGCGTTTCGCGCGGCGGTCATGGAAGCCATTCTGCCGAAATGGAAGCAATTTCCCGGCGCTCTCGATGTTCGCGTGTCTTTCGCGGAGGCCCGGGACGAAGGCGCTCCTGAATATCCGATGATCCTTGCCATCAACTATCCCGACACGGCCGCGGTTGAGGCCGCTCTTGCAAGCCCAGCTCGGGCCGAGGCGCGTGCTGCGACGGAAGCGGTGCTCTCGAGGTTTTTCGAGGGGCGCATCCATCATCATGTGACGGTTGCCAATGAATTCGTGCTTTGAACCTCCTCTGCCATGACGGCTGCCCAACGCGGAGCGGAAAGACCCGGTCTTCTCGTCTCAGGATAAGCGAAGGGTGCGCCCTTGCTATTTAAAGGCGATACATATTACTCTCGTGGTAACGATAACATAGGCTGTCGATGAGCAATATACGCAAGCCACCGACCATGGCTGACATCGCTCGCGTCATGGGGGTCTCCCCCATGACCGTGTCGCGCGCATTCAAGGCGGACAGTCTGGTCAGCACGGAGACCCGGGAGGCCATTCTCAAGGCCGCCGAGGATCTGGGCTATGTGTTCGACAGCACGGCGTCCAATCTGCGCTCACAAAAGTCGGATTTCGTCGCCGTCACCATTCCCTCGATCAACAACGCCAATTTCGCCGATACCGTTGGCGGGCTTGCCGATACGTTCGCCGCGCGCAACATGCAGATTCTGCTGGGTTACACCAATTACGACATGCAGGAGGAGGAGCGGCTGATCGAGCAGCTTCTGCGCCGCAAGCCGCAGGCAATCGTCGTGACCGGCGGAAGGCATACGCCGCGCGCGCGGCGCCTGCTGGAGACGGTCAATATCCCGGTGATCGAGACCTGGGACATTCCGACCGAGCCGATCGGGCATTATGTGGGCTTTTCCAATGCCAGCGCCGTTCGCCAGATGGTGGATCACTTCGTCAGCGTCGGCCATCGCCGCATTGCCTTCATCGGCGGCGATGTCGGGCGTGATACCCGCGGCAGCGAGCGCCGGGCCGGTTTCATTGCCGCAATGGAGGCGCATGGGCTCGATGCATCCCGTCTGATCGCTGCCGGAGTGCCGCCCATTTCGATGCGTGAAGGCGCCAATGCGATGGCAAGGCTGATCGAAATCCATCCGGATACCCAGGCCGTGGTCTGCGTATCGGATCTCGCGGCCTATGGCGCACTGACGGAATGTCGCCGGCTCGGCGTTCCCGTGCCGGAGCGTTTTGCGATCGGCGGCTTCGGCAATTATGAAATCGGCGAGGTCTGCGTGCCGACGCTGACGACGATCAACGCTTTCGCGCGCGAGATCGGTGAAAAGACAGCCCGGCTGATCCTGGATATTCTGGATGAGCGGCCGGCTGTCGAGGATGTCCGGATTACGCCGGAGCTGATCGTGCGCGACAGCAGCCGCTAGGCTTTTCTTGTAGCTGAATGCAAAAGCGCGGCCCGAAGGCCGCGCCGTTTTCATATCAAGACGGGATCACTTGCCCCAGATTTTCTGGTATTGATCCTTGTAGCCATTGCCGGGATCGAAGGTGTTTTTCGGGCCTCCGTCCGTTTCGACATTGTCTGCCGTCACGACATGTAGCGGCGACAGATAGCCGGACCATTTCTCCCCCGAAAAAGCCCGGTTGAGTTCGTCGACCAGCTGCCAGCCTTGCAGGTTCAAGGGCTCGGCGACCGTTACCTTCTGATACTGGCCGGCACGGATTCGCGCATAGGCGGATTCCGAACCGTCACCGGCGGCCACGTTGATCGGCGCGTCCGTGCCGCCCTTGCCGGCGGATGCAAGCGACGGTCCCATGAAGTCGAAATAGAGGTCGTTGATAGCCAGCGAATGGGTCCAGCTATCGCCGTACTTCTGCAACAGCGAGGTGGTGAGCTGCGGCATGCGCTGTGAAGTCTCGGCAATGGGCGTGTCGACATATTCCAGCACCTTGCCGCCGAGGCGCTCGATCTCGGCCTTCATCTTGTCGGCCTTGGCAATGGCGATCGCATAGGTCGAGTCGGTGAAGATGATGACGCCGGGCTTGCCCTTGGCGTCGACATAGGCCCAGTCGGCGGCAGCCTTCGAGACTTCCATCGCGTCCGTGCTGACATTGGCGAACAGCCCGCTCTTTTCGTCCGGGCCGATGACGGGCCCGGCATGCCAGGCAACCAGCGGGATCTTTGCGGCTTGCGCCTGTTCCAACGCCGGTGCCTGCTCGATCGCGTCGAAGCCGTCGATGATGATGCCGTCGGGCTTCAAAGCCATGGCCTGGCCGAAGGCCGCGGTTCGTCCCCCGATCGAGCCTGCGCCATCCAGAACCTTGACCTGCCAGCCAATTGTCTTGGCTGCTTCCTCGACCCCGTTGCTGACGCCGAGGATGCCGCCGTTCTTCAGATCGCCGGCCAGCACGACGATGGTCTTGCCGGGCTGCGCCTTGGGACCGGTGGTGGGGCCATCCCATTTTGTGACCGCCGAAGCATATTTGTCGACGACAGCCTTCGCGTCGGCCAGTGGATCCGCATAGGCGTGGCTTGCGCATAGCATCAACAGGCCCGTGGTTGCCTGCAGGAAATATCTGCGTTTCATTGTCTGTCTCCTCCCTTTGGTAATCAAAACAATATGATCTTCACTATTCGGCTGCCTTGGCGGACAGTTGCGGTTTTTGCGCGGGCGCCATGCGGCCGGCGAGGCTACGGCGACGCTGGGCATAGCCAGCAATTCCGATGGCGACGAGCAGGGTCACGCCGTTGAACAGCGGTTCCACATAGAAGGAGCCTCCGATCTGCTGGATGCCGGCAATACCGACGGCCAGAATGATGACACCGATCATGGTTCCCCAGACATTGACGCGGCCGGGCTTGATGGTGGTGGAGCCGAGGAACGCTCCGACGAGCGCCGGCAGAAGATATTCCAGACCAACGCTGGCCTGACCGATCCTGAGCTTCGAGGCGAGCAACACGCCCGCTACCGCGGCAAGTGTGCCGGAAGTGACGAAGGCGCCGATGACGAAGCGGCGAACCGGGATGCCGTTGAGAGCGGCCGCCTTTGGATTGGCGCCGATCGCGTAGACGTAACGGCCCATCGGCGTGTATTCGAGCACGATCCACATCACGAAAGCTAGAACCAGGACGTAGAGGCCGGTGATCGGCAGGCCGAAGATCATGGTTCCATTGAGCGCGTAGAAGCCCTGCGGCAGCATGCCGACCACCTGTCGTCCGCCTGTGTGCCAAAGGGCAATGGCGTAAAGGACGGTGCCGGTGCCGAGCGTTGCGATGAAGCTGTCGATCTTGGCGATCTCGACGAGCAGCCCGTTGAGGAAGCCGGTGAACGCGCCAAGCAGGAGAACGATCAGGACGGCGACTGGCCATGGCAGGCCGAACATCGTCTGCAGGCTGATCGCCAGCACATGCCAGAGCACGATGCCATAGCCGATCGTCAGGTCGATACGCCCAGCCGCCATCGGGATCATCGCCGCCAGCGACAGGATGGCGATGATGGTCTTGTCCGAGATGATCGAGCGCAGATTGAGCAGCGTCGGAAAGGTCTGCGGTAGCAGGATGGAAAACAGCAGGATCAGGAAGGCCGTCAGGATGACGAGGCCGTAGACCGGCAGCAGTCTCTGGATTTTCTGGCCGAAGCTCATTCCCGCCAGTTCGGCCCGGGTGGGTTCGAGCGCATTGGATTCGATCGATTGCATGGGGTTTCTCTCCGATTTAGGCGGCTTCGGATGCAGACGCGGCGGCGATGACCGCGGGTGTCGTCAGCTCCGCGTCGCTCAGTTCCCGCACGATTTGACCGCGTGAGAACACCAGGGCGCGATGGCAGATGTGGGCGATTTCCTCGAAGTCGGTGGAGACGACGAGCACGGCGAGCCCATCCTCCACGGCCTCGGCGATCAGCTTGTAGATGTCCGCCTTGGCGCCGACATCGACGCCGGCTGTCGGATCCTCGGCGATCAGCAGCTTGCGGCCGGTGGCCAACCATCGGCCGACCACCACCTTCTGCTGATTGCCGCCGGACAAGGCCTCGATCGCAAGTGCCTGGTCATTGGGCCTGAGGCCGACCCGGCTCCCCAGCGAATAGGCCATTTCAGCCTCGCGCTGCGGCCGCAGGAAGGACATCATCCCCCGCCCGGACGCGCCGGGGTTGAGGAAGGTGTTTTCCCGGAGGCTGAGCGACATGGCGACCGACTCTTCGGTCCGGTCTCTTGCGATCAGGCCGATGCCCGCAGCCATGGCGGCAACGGGGCTCGAAAGATCGGGCTCAGCACCATTCAGCCGGACGGTTCCGCTGGATGGCTCGCAACCGAACAGTGCACGTCCGATCAATTCCTGGCCGGCGCCTCTGAGGCCGACAAGACCGAGCAGCTCTCCCTGCCGGATGTCGAAGGATACCGGACCAGCGCCACGGCAGGCGAGATCTTTGACGGTGACGATGGCAGGGCCGGCGGTTTTCTCGGCCTTGACGAAAAGCTGGTCGGCCTTGCGGCCGACGATCATGCGGATCAGCTCGTCCGGCGTGGTGTCTGCGACCGGCTTCTGCCCCACCAGCTGCCCGTCGCGCAGCACGGCGACCCGATCGGCGATCCTGAAGATTTCGTCCAGCCGGTGCGAGACATAGATCATCGCCACGCCACGCTCTTTTAGCGGGCGAATGGCTGCAAACAGCTTTTCGACCTCATCGGCGGGCAGGCTTGCCGTGGGTTCGTCGAGAACGAGAACGTCTGCTTCGACGGCGAGGGCACGGGCGATCGCCACCAGGGATTTTTCGGTTCGTGTCAGCTCCTGGACCCGCGTCGAGGGATCGAAATCGCATCCGACAAGCTTCAGGGCCTCAGCCGTGCGGCGCTCGGTCGCCCGCCAGTCGATCAGCTTGCCACGCAGCGAATAGCCCTGCGCCAGGCCGACATTCTCGCCCACGGTCATCCATTCGATCAGCCCGAGATCCTGATGGATGAAGGCGACCGGCTGGCGCTGATTGGGCTTCGGCGGGCGATGCTGATACGGCTTGCCGCGAAACAGGATCTGGCCCCCATCCGGCTTGTAGATGCCCGCGAGCGTCTTGATGAGGGTCGATTTACCCGCGCCGTTCTCGCCGAGAAGCGCCAGGATTTCTCCAGGCCTCAAATCCAGAGAGACGTTCGAAAGGGCGCGCGTTCCACCAAATTCCTTGGTGATATCGCAAAACTCGAGCAGCTTTCCGTCGTTCATCCTGCTCCTCCCAAAGCTTCGATGAGGGAAGGCTATGTTATCGATAACATTCCGTCAAGAGGCTCGGGCAACAACGCGCCCAAGCGAGCGGTATAGCCTCGCCGCCGCTATTGTTGCTGTGCCAAAGCCGCTGGGGACCGAGGCTGGCTTACGGTTGAAACTAGCGAATGGGAATTCAATCTATGAGAAAAGATATACTTTGAACTTAAAGCAATACAGGGCCTTAAATAGACAATCCTTACATATTATGAATGGGTTTGCCGCAATATCGCCATTCGAAATCAGAATCAATGGCAAATTGGTGAGAGTTAATCATCGAATTTCGGAAAACATCCTGAGTGAAATTTTAAGAGCTGACGCCTCATTGTGGACAATACTGCTACGCATTGGATAATGTTTAGATCGATCGTGCATCCTCGCTATTCATGATCTAGTATTGTTTGCTGGGATAATTGCAATCTGTGATCTGATTTTCTGTGGTTTGGGTGGCGCCCTTGAGTGCTTTCCAAAGGATTGCCTGTTCAGGAGCTTTGATGAGGTACGTTACTCAATCAGTTTTCAAGATTGTGGAAGCCGATGCTGATGAAATGTCGGAGCACTATGCCAGGACCTTGTCTCCCGCGAAGGTGGAGCCCCTTTACCAACATTCGTTGATCTCGGTGGAAGACCGCCATTTCGCCATTGGACGTTGCAGCATCTGGAACGGAAGATGTCATTCCGGAATGCGGGTAACGCTTGCGCAGGCGCCGGACGCCTACGTTCTCTATCTGCCATCCTCTGGGGTGATGGAAATAGACACGGGTCGTAAGCGGCTCACTTCGAAGCCAGCGACTGGTCTTCTCGGTGATATGTCGCATTTTGAGAAGCTGACACTCCATGAGGCGCGCGGCCATATGGGCGTGGCCTTCGAGAAATCCGCAATGATCCAGCAATTGAGCGAATTGCTGGATGCTCCTGTTGTCGGCGGCATCGATTTTGCCGATACACTTGACCTGGCAACGGCAAAAGGCGGGCGGATAGCGGCGCTCAGTCATTTTGTCTGGAGTTGTCTGGATGTCGAAGAGGCGGACCAACCCTCGTCGGCATTTATCGAGCGCATGTTGCAGGCGATGATGATCGCTTTGCTAGAGACCGTCCCCAACAATTACTCGGCGCGACTGGCCAAGCCGGTTTCTCCAGCGATCCCGAAGCGGCTGAAGAGAGCGATCGAATATATGCACGCCAATATCTCGTCGCCGATGGCTGTCGCGGATATCGCGCGGGAGGCCGGTGCAAGCGTGCGTGCATTGCAGGCGGCATTCCAGCAGTTCAAGGACACAACGCCCCTCAATTATCTGCGGACGATCCGTCTGGAAGGCGCTCGCAAGGCCCTCACGGACCCAGCCGTTTCCCTGCCGGTCGCCGAAATCGCTCGCAATTGGGGATTTTCCCATATGGGGCGTTTCGCAGCGCTCTATCACCAATCCTTCGGCGAAATGCCCTCGAACACGGCGAAGATGGGGAGAGGCGGAAGTTAGTCGTGCGCCGCGAGCAGCGATGCGATGTCGCAGAGATCTGATCGTTGGGTTGAACACCAAGGCGCTGTTCAACAAGCGCAGATCTTATACCGAACACGCAAGAAAGAGGGGCGCGGGCAATTGCGATCTCATGATTGCATTGAAGTCTTAGGTGTATTGCCCTTTCTATGCAGCGGATGCTGTCATCGGTAGCTACTGCTCCCAACGACAGCATCCCCCGCCCGTCGGCACCCCAACTTCGATGGGCGGGGTTTCCTTATCGGCTATCGTTTTTAGTGTGCCGTAAGCACCTGGCCTCACCGACTCCGGAACAATCACCACTGGCGTGAAACCCTCATTGATCCATGCCAATGCGCCATAAACCTTGCCAAATGTCAAAAAAGTATCAGTTCTAGGTGCAGGGCGTAGTAGCGATCTGTGACGTCCGCGCGTAACTTCTGGTTACTAGATCGAGCCGTATCTCTGGGAGGAGGTGCGACGAGACAATGATCGAAGGCGAAGGGAGGTGTGCAGGATGAACCCCGATTTGGAAGTGGTCGCCATCGGCAGCGGCGAATCCTTCAAGGCCTGGGAGCATGGCTATCCCTACCGCACGGTGCGCTGGCATTTTCATCCCGAATACGAGATCCATCATGTGGTTGCCACCACGGGGCAATATTTCGTCGGCGATTTCATCGGCGAATTCGAGCCCGGAAACCTGATCCTGACGGGACCGAACCTGCCGCACAATTGGGTTAGCGACGTGCCGCCCGGCACCCGCCTGCCGCTGCGTTGCCGCGTGTTGCAATTTTCCGAATTCTTCCTGGCGGACGCGACCAAGATCTTTCCGGAGCTGTCCGCCTGCGCTGGCATTCTGGAAATGAGCCGACGTGGCGCACTCTTCACACCCGAAACCGCTGCTATCGTCGGCCCGATCCTGGGCGATCTGGTCGAGGCGCAGGGTATCCGCCGCATCGAGCTCTTCATGAATGTGCTGAATGCGCTGAGTTCGGCGCAGGGCACCCGCACACTTGCGAGCGCGCTTTATCATCCCGATCCGTCCGGCTTCATGTCGGCGGGCGTCAACAAGGCGCTTTCCTATATCAACACACATCTGACCGAGCCGTTCAGCGAGAGCGATCTGGCCGAGCTTACCGGGCAAAGCCCGAGCTCGTTTTCCCGCAGCTTCCGCCGGCATACCGGCATGGCGCTGGTGCAATACGTCAACCGCCTGCGCGTGAATTTTGCCTGCCATTTGCTGATGAGCCAGTCCGACATGTCGATCACCGACATCTGCTTTGCGACCGGCTTCAACAATATCTCGAATTTCAATCGCCGCTTTCTGGAGCAGAAGGGCATGGCGCCCTCACGGTTCAGAGCATTGCTGGCGCAAAACATGGGAGCGGTGGAGGCCGCCTAAAAAGGGGAGGACAGGGAGGAGAAACCAACAATCCGGGCAGGATGAGACGGGCGACCAGCTAGGCGCTCGAAGGAGAAGTCTTGTCTGAAAATTAGCCCTCGAGCTCGATCGACGAACTTGGGGTTTCATCGAAAACTTTACCAGTAGGGACGGAGATATCTAATGACCAAATTCGCATGGAAACTAACAGGTGCAGCGGTGCTTGCCGCCGGCCTTCTGAGCGGTGCATCCGCCTTCGCGCAAACCGCAAAAGTGACGGACGCGACCGTTGCTTTCCTGATGCCCGACCAGGGCTCTACCCGTTACGAAGAGCATGATTATCCGGGCTTTCAGGCGGAGATGAAGAAACTCTGCGCCAGCTGCAAGGTGATCTACCAAAACGCCAACGGCGATGCCTCGCGCCAGCAGCAACAGTTCAACTCGGTGATCTCGCAAGGCGCCAAGGCGATCGTACTCGACCCGGTCGATTCCACGGCCGCGGCATCGCTCGTCAAGCTCGCGCAGAGCCAGGGCGTCAAGGTCATCGCTTACGACCGGCCGATCCCCTCGGTCCCCGCCGATTACTATGTGTCCTTTAACAACGAGGAAATCGGCAAGTCGATCGCCAAGTCGCTCGTCGATCATTTGAAATCGAAGGGCGTGAAGGCGGGTGAAGGCGGCCTTCTGGAGATCAACGGCTCTCCGACCGATGCCGCCGCGGGTCTCATCAAGAAGGGTGTCCATGCCGGTCTCGCCGATAGCGGCTATCCGGTGCTTGCCGAATTCGACACGCCGGATTGGGCGCCGCCGAAGGCACAGCAATGGGCAAGTGGTCAGATCACCCGCTTCGGCAAGAAGATCCTCGGCGTCGTCGCGGCCAATGACGGCACGGGTGGCGCTGCCGTCGCAGCCTTCAAGGCCGCCGGCGTTGACCCGGTTCCGCCGGTAACCGGCAATGACGCGACGATCGCCGGCCTGCAGTTGATCATTGCGGGCGATCAATACAACACGATCTCCAAGCCCAGTGAAATCGTGGCTGCTGCTGCGGCCAATGTCGCGATCCAGCTGCTGTCGGGTGAAACGCCGAAGGCCGACACCAAGCTCTTCGACACGCCGACGCAGCTCTTCACTCCGGCGCTGGTAACCGCTGAAAACCTGAAGGCGGAGATCATCGACAAGCAGGTCAACGGCAAGCCGATCCAGACGCCGGAGCAACTGTGCGGCGATCGTTACGCAGAAGGCTGCAAGACGCTCGGGATCATCAAGTAACACCCTCCCAAGCCAAAACCCCGGCCGCCCAGCGCGGCGGCCGGGGAACCGCTCACGGAAGCAGGCCCAATCAAGGAAAGGCTCGCGACACATGACTGGCGCTAGCGATCAGATAACCCCGACCGGCGAGCTCATTCTCAGCCTCAAGGGCATCTCCAAACATTTCGGCGCGGTTTCCGCGCTCACCGACATCGATCTCGACGTCCATGCGGGCGAAGTCGTCGCCCTGGTCGGCGACAACGGCGCCGGCAAGTCGACGCTCGTCAAGGTTCTGGCCGGCGTGCACCAGCCGAGCGCGGGCACGATCACCTTCGGCGGCAAGACGGTCACGCTCGACGATCCGAGCGCAGCCCTCTCCCTCGGGATTGCCACCGTGTTTCAGGATCTGGCGCTCTGCGAGAACCTCGATGTCGTTGCCAATATCTTTCTCGGTCGCGAGCTTGCGCCGTTGAAGCTCGACGAAACGGCGATGGAGGTGCGCGCCTGGACGCTGCTGAACGAGCTTTCGGCCCGCATTCCAAGCGTGCGCATCCCGATCGCCTCGCTTTCGGGCGGACAGCGCCAGACGGTAGCGATCGCGCGCTCGCTGCTTCTGGAGCCGAAGATCATCCTGCTCGACGAGCCGACGGCAGCACTCGGCGTCGCCCAGACGGCGGAGGTACTGAATCTGATCGAGCGCGTGCGCGATCGCGGCCTCGGCGTCGTGATGATCAGTCACAACATGGAGGATGTCCGAGCGGTTGCCGATCGCATCGTCGTGCTCCGGCTCGGGCGCAACAACGGCGTTTTCTACCCCGACACGTCGAACCAGGAACTCGTCAGCGCCATTACAGGCGCGACGGAGAATGCCGTTTCGCGCCGCGCCAACCGCCGCCAGGCGCAGCAGGATATCAGCCAGGAGGGTCAGATATGACCGGCAATGCAAAAGAAGCCACGACGCTGCTCGACCGCAGCGATATCCGTGTCAATCACGATGCCGGGCTGGCGGCAACGATCCGTTCGTCGATCGACAAGGTGCGCTCCGGCGATCTCGGATCGCTGCCGGTCGTCGTCGGTCTCGTCATCATCTGGACCGTCTTCGGGACACTCAATCCGACGTTCCTGTCCAGCAGCAACCTCGCCAATCTGCTGTTCGACGCCTCGACCGTCGGCGTAATCTCGCTCGGCATCGTCTGTGTGCTGATGGTCGGCGAAATCGATCTTTCCGTCGGCTCGATCAGCGGCTTCGCCTCGGCCATGGTCGGCATGCTCTGGGTGAACGAGGGCTGGCCGGTGGCCGCCGCCATCCTCGCCGCCCTGATCGTTGGCGGCGTCATCGGGTCGCTCTACGCCTTGCTCTTCAACCGGTTGGGCATGCCGAGCTTCGTCTCGACGCTCGCGGGGTTGCTCGCTGTGCTCGGCATGCAGCTCTATCTGCTCGGCAATACCGGCTCCATCAACCTGCCCTACGGCTCGGCGGTTGTGAACTTCGGTCAGTTGCTGGTCATTCCGAAGCCGTTGGCTTACTTGCTTGCGCTGCTTCCGGGCATTGCGATGCTGTGGACGGGCTATCGTGTTGCGGAGCGCCGCCGCAATGCCAATCTGTCGGCCCGCTCCATCGGCGGCCTGGTGGCGCGATCGGTCGCGCTGACGGCGGCCCTCGAATTCGTCGCCTTCTACCTCAACCAGGAACGCGGCATCCCCTGGATGTTCGCATTCTTCGTCGCACTCGCCATGATCATGAACTACGCGTTGACCCGGACCCAATGGGGCCGGTCGATGGCGGCGGTCGGCGGTAATCGCGAGGCGGCGCGGCGCGCCGGCATCAATGTCCGGCGCATCTATACCAGCGCCTTCGTCCTCTGCGCGATGTTTGCAGCACTTGGGGGCGTGATGGCCGCCGCGCGCCTTGCCTCGGCCAGCCAGCAGGCAGGCACCGGCGACGTCAACCTGAATGCGATCGCGGCCGCTGTGATCGGCGGAACCAGCCTTTTCGGGGGACGCGGCAGTGCCTATTCCTCGCTGCTGGGCATCATCGTCATCCAGTCGATCGCCAGCGGGCTGACCATGTTGGATCTGTCATCCGCCCTTCGCTACATGATCACCGGCGCAGTCCTTGCCATCGCCGTCATCGTCGATTCCGTCGCTCGCCGCTCTCGCGCTTCGCATGGGCGAGCCTGATACATCAAGAAAAGTAGGACCATCATGAGACAGGATCTTTCCGGTAAAGTCGCGGCAATCACCGGCGCCGCCTCCGGCATCGGGCTCGAATGCGCCAAAGCATTGCTGAGCGAGGGCGCAAGCGTCGCCCTTGTCGACAGGGCCGAGGACAGGCTGAAGGAACTTTGCGCCGAATTGGGCCCTCGCGCCTTTCCCGTCGTCATCGATCTCACCGATCCGGATAGCGTCGCGATGATGCTGCCGCGGGTCCTCGACAAGTTCGGCAAGCTCGACATCTTCCATGCCAATGCCGGCTCCTATATCGGCGGCGAGGTTGTGGAGGGCGATCCCGATGCCTGGGACCGGATGCTCAACCTCAACATCAATGCCGCCTTCCGCTCGGTGCAAGCCGTGCTGCCGCATATGGTCGAGCGAAAGACCGGGGATATCATCATGACGAGTTCCATCGCCGGGCTGGTTCCGGTGGTGTGGGAGCCGATCTACACCGCCTCGAAGCATGCGGTGCAGGCGTTCACCCATACGGTGCGACGTCAGGTCGCTAAGCACGGAATTCGTGTCGGCGCAGTAGCGCCCGGACCGGTGGTTACCGCACTCATCAGCGATTGGCCGCAGGCTAAGCTTGACGAAGCCATCGCGGCTGGTGGATTGATGGAGGCAACCGAGGTCGCCGAAGCGGTGATCTTCATGCTGTCGAGGCCGCGTAATATCGTCATCCGCGACCTCGTCATCCTGCCGCTCAGCACGGACCTTTGACAATGACATCGTATTTTATCGGCATCGACGTGGGCACCGGCAGCGCCAGGGCAGGGGTCTTCGATGGCAGCGGTAAGCTGTTCGGCTCCGCGAAACGGCAAATCACCATCTGGCACGAGGCCGGCCATATCGTCGAGCAATCGAGCGAGCAGATATGGCAAGCCATCTGCGGCAGCGTTCGCGATGCCGTCGCTGAAGCTGGGATCGCGGCCTCCGACATAACAGGCATCGGCTTCGATGCGACATGCTCGCTGGTTGCCGTCAAGGCCGACGGATCGCCGGTCGCGGTCGGCCCTTCGGGCGATCCCGCCCGCAACATCATCGTCTGGATGGATCACCGCGCCGCCGGCGAAGCGGCTGAGATCAATGCCGGCGATCACGAGGTACTGCGCTATGTCGGCGGGCGTATCTCGCCGGAGATGGAGACGCCGAAGCTCCTGTGGCTGAAGCGGAACCTGCCGCAATCCTTCGCGGCTGCCGATCATTTCTTCGATCTTGCCGACTATCTGACATGGCGCTCCACGGGCTCTCTCAGCCGTTCGGTCTGCACCGTCACCTGCAAATGGACCTATCTCGCCCACGAGAAGCGCTGGGATGCGGCCTATTTCCGGGATATCGGCCTTTCTGAGCTTGCCGATGAAGGCTTCTCAAGGATCGGCACAGACATTGTTGATCCGGGCTCGGCCCTTGGTGGCGGGCTCATCGAAAGTGCCGCCCATGATCTCGGCCTTTTGGCCGGCACGCCGGTTGCCGCTTCGTTGATCGATGCCCATGCCGGCGGGATCGGCACACTCGGCGCGCAGGGGGCAGACGGTAAGGTTAATCTCGAAAGCCGTCTCGCCTATATCTTTGGAACGTCTGCCTGCTCGATGGCTTCGAACCAGTCCCCGATCTTCGTCGATGGCGTCTGGGGACCTTATTATTCGGCCATGGTGCCGGGGCTGTGGCTCACCGAAGGAGGCCAATCGGCGGCAGGTGCCGCCATCGACCATCTCGTCACCATGCACCCGGCTTCCGCCGAGGCGCAGTCCAAGGCGGAGGCCGCCGGCCTGTCGCTGGTCGCCTGGCTCGATCGTCGGGCAAGCGAAGCCTGCCCTGATCCGAAAGAGGCGGCGACGCTTGCGAAATCGATCCATGTCGTGCCGGAGTTTCTGGGCAACCGGTCTCCCCACGCCGATCCCGATGCCCGTGCCGTCATCGCAGGACTTGGCCTGGAGAATAATGTTTCGGATCTCGTTTCGCTCTATATCGCCGGTCTTTGCGGCATCGGTTATGGCCTGAAGCAGCTTATCGAAACGCTCGCCGTCAACGGCATCCGCATCGACACTATCGTCGCCAGCGGCGGGGCGGCGCAAAGCAATCTGGTGCGCCAGCTTCTTGCCGATACGACGCATATACCCGTTGCGGTGACCGATACGGACGAGCCGGTGCTTCTCGGCGCGGCCATGCTGGGCGCTCTTGCGTCCGGGCGCTACCAGTCGCTGGATACTGCCATGCAAGGGATGTCGCGATTCTCGCAGGTTTTCGAGCCCGTCGGAAGTGCGACGGCTTCTCTTCATGAAAAGCGCTATGAGGCGTTCGAACGATTGCAGCGCGCCGAGAGAGAGGTGCGGGCGCTCTTTGCCGGTGCCGCATCCGCTGGATGACGCGGATCTGCCGGGTCAGGCATGCGGCGGCAATGCCGCCCCGGCGAGCTTCGTTCTGACCCAGTCGGCAACGCGATAATAGCGTAGCGTCATCTGCGGCGCGAAACCCATATAGAAAGGGGCGGCCGAGAGCGGCTCGACTTTCAGCGCGAGATCCTTGTCGGGGACGCCCTTGGCCCACTCGGCAAGAATGCCGCCGAGCATGCTGCCTGTCGGGACGCCGCGGCCGGAAAGCCCAGTCAAGGCGACAACGCCCGGCGCCAGATCGTAAAGTCGCGGCACCGTCCTGTACTGGATGTCCAACTCGCCGTACCAGAGATAGTCCCAACGGATATCCCGCTTGATCTGCGGATGCAGCCATCGCAGCCGGTCCGACATCACCTGATGGGTATAGGCGAGATCGCGTCCGCGTCGGCCCATCGGGAACATCGAGGCGACGATCCGGCCTTCGGCATTGTATTTGTAGACGTAGATATCGCCGCGACCGTCATGGATCGTGGTGTTTCGCGGCAGAACGCTTTGCCGCTCGTCCTCGGAAAGCGGCTGGGTCGCCGCGACGAAGACCCGCTGGATCTTGAAAGTGCGATCGAGCTTGGGCCAGCCACCGACCGTATAGGCGCCGGTAGCGAAGATGACCTTGTCCGCAAGCACGGAGCCTTTTTCGGTTTTCACCGCCCAGCCAGCACCTTCGCGTTCGCAACCGGTGACCGGCGAGCGCGTGTAGATGTGGCCGCCTTCCTGAATGACGGCGCGCGCCAGTCCGCGCGCGTAACCGAGCGGATTGAGGTGGCCGCCCTCTTCGTGCAGCCAACCGCCGTAGAAACGAGGGCTGCCGGTGATCGCCTCGGTCTCGGCCCTGTCGATAACCCGGGTGCGGGCGCCGACGGCGTTGTAGTCACGGGCTTTCGTTTCGAGCGTTTTGACAGCCTTGGGCGTATGGGCGCCCATGACGTAGCCGTTCTGCTGCCACTCGCATTCGATCTGGTAGTGCCGGATCATGTCGGAGACCTGATCGTTGGCCCTGGTCTGGCGGGCGATCAGCCGCTCGGCCCAAGGTTCGCCCAGCATGCGGCGAAGCTCCGGCAGGCTGTAATGCGTGAAGGTCGGCGTGCAGTGGCCGGCATTGCGACCCGAACCGCCAAAACCGATCTCTTGCGCTTCGAGCAGCACGACGCGCACGCCGTCCTTGGCCAAGGCGAGCGCTGTGGTGAGGCCGGTATAGCCGCCGCCCACCACACAGACATCGGCCTCCACGCGGCCTTCGAGTGGTGTCGTTACCGGAGCTGCGATCGCGGTCGCATACCAGAGCGACGTTGCGAAGGGAGAAAAGACCGTCACCGCTATCGCCTTTCTCAGTTGAGGTCGCTGCGCGCGTCGAGCGCGTCGCGCAGGCCGTCGCCGATGAAGTTGAAGCTGGTGACCGCAAGCGTGATGGCGACGCCGGGGACGATGGCGAGCCAGGGTGCGCTGGCCAGATATTGCTGTGCGCCGTTCAGCATGTTGCCCCAGCTCGGCAGCGGCGGCTGGATGCCGTAGCCGAGGAAGCTGACATAGGCTTCGAGCAGGATGGCGCGCGCGACCGTCAGCGTGGCGGCGACGATGATCGGGCCGCTGGCGTTCGGCAAGAGCTCGCGGAACATGATCCATCTGTTGGTGAGGCCGAGCATGCGTGCGGCGAGTACGAAATCGCGTTCCCGCAGCGAGCGCACTTCCGCCTCGACGATGCGCGCGGTTTCCATCCAGCTCGTTACCGCGATGATGACGGTGATCATGAAGGGGCTCGGCTTGATGAAGGCGGCGAGCGCCAAGAGCAGGAAGATGCCGGGGAACGACAGGAAGGCATCGACGAAGCGCATCAGGAACATGCCGACGCGCCCGCCATAATAGCCGGCGACGACGCCGATCGTGGTGCCGATCAGGGTGCTGAGCACCATGGCGAAGAAGCCGACTAGAAGCGAGATGCGACCCGCCATGAAAAGGCGCACCGCAACATCACGACCAAGCGGGTCTGTCCCGAAAATATGGTAGCCGGCCGTGAAGGGCGGCGCGAAACGGGCGCGTAGATCGATGAAGAGCTCGTCATAGGGAAGCAGTGACGGCCCGATCAGGCAGGCTAGGATGATGGCCGTGATCATGGCGACGCCGAGAAGCGCGAGCCTGTGGCGGACAAAGCGGCGCAGCGTGCGGTTCTGCCACCAGCGGCTATGCGCGAAGACGGGCGGAGAGAGAGTTGCGGGGGACGAGGAAGACATGGCGTTTCTCCTAACCGAGCCGGACGCGCGGATCGACGAAGGCGACCAGCAGATCCGCGAGCAGATTGCCGATCAGCGCGAAGATCGCCGAGAACATCAAAAGGCCCATGACGACGGGGTAGTCGCTGTAGCCGAGGCTATCGAGAAAGAGCCGCCCCATTCCCGGCCAGGTGAAGACCGTTTCGGCGACCAGCGCGCCACCGAGGATCGTCGGCAATTGCACGCCGGCAAGGGTGATCATCGGCAGTAGCGCGTTGCCGACGACATGCCTCATCAGGACGCGCCGGGGGGACAAGCCCTTGGCCTTGGCGGTACGCACGAAATCCTGATTGATCACATCGAGCGTGGCGGTGCGCATATAGCGGCTCCATACGGCGATGTTGACGAGGGCAAGCACCAGGCTCGGCATGATCAGATGGATCGCGTAGTCACTGAACGAGCCGTTGCCGACCGTGTACATATTGCCGGCCGGCAACCACTTCAGTTTCAGCGAGAAAATATAGATGGCGATAAGGCCGAACCAGAAGGTCGGGATCGACAGCGCCACCATAGCGCCGATGGTGGCGCTGTAGTCGAAGATCGAATAGCGCTTGGTTGCACCCCTGATGCCGATCCAGGTGCCGACCGCGATCGCGATCACCATCGATGTGCCCATCAGGAGCAGCGTGGCGAAGAGGTGGCCGAGAATGATCGACAGCACCGGTTGGTTGTCGCGATAGGAGTGGCCCCAGTCGCCCATCAGCATGTGCCGCAGCCAGTCGAGATACTGGATAGGCAGCGGCCGGTCGAGGCCCATCTGCGCGGCGATCCGGTCGAGCGCCTCCTTGGTCATGCCTGGTGTCAGCGTAAATTGCGACAGCGGGCCGCCGGGTGCGAGGGTGAGAACGGCAAAGCCGATCATCGATACGAGCAGCAGTAGTATCAAGCTCTGCCACAGGCGACTGAGGAGATAGCGCAGCATGGCTTTCGTCTCCGATGGTTGCGAGATGGGAAGCAGCCAGCCCTCCGGCACTTTATGGGTCGGAGGGCTGAAACCGAACGATCAGGCCTTGGCCCAGTACCAGGTGGCGACGTTCCATGTGTCGATACGCACGTTGATATTGGGGGTGACGTTCTCGACCCCGACCTTGTGGCCGCGCACGGTCGCATACTGGAACAGCGGCAGGAAGGGCAGGTCGTGGCGCATGACCTCCTGAATCTTCTGGTAGACCTTCTTGCGCTCCTCCGGCACGAAGATCTGGCCGCCTTCAGCCAGGAGTTTGTCGACCTCCGGATTGGCATATTGCCAGGAGTTCTGACCGGCGCCGCCCTTGGCAGTGATGGCGGTGGAGCGGAAGTAATCCGATGTGTCGGGGTCGGAACCGGTCTGGAAGTTGATGCCGACGACCACGGAATCGAACTTCGACATTGTCCAATAGTCGCCCCACATCACGGCCGGCGGCAGGTTGGAGATGGTAAGCTCCACGCCGATATCCTTGAAGGTCTGCTGCATGAACTGCTGCACTTGCTCGCGGATATGGTTGCCAGCGGTGGTGGAGTTGGTGAAGGCAAGCCGGACACCATCCTTCTCGCGAATGCCGTCGGCTCCAGGCTTCCAGCCGGCGTCGTCGAGGATCTTCTTGGCCTTGTCGGTGCTGAATTCCTGCTTCGGCAGGTCCGGATTGTAATAGAAGGATTGCTGCGGCATGTAGCTCTCGGTCGGCGTCGGCAAGCCGTAGTAGAGCGCGTCGATGATCGTCTGCTTGTCGATCGCGTGATAGAGCGCCTCGCGTACCGCCGGGTCCTTGAACTGCGGCCGTTCCATGTTGAAGCCGATGGATTCGACGGTGGCGGCCGGAACGACGGCGACGGCCTTGCCATCCAGCGCCTTGGCTTCCTCATAGTGGTCCGGCGTGATCCATTGCAGGCCGACGACGTCGATATCACCGGTCTTGAACTGCGTATAAAGCACCGTCAGGTCGGGAACATATTTGTAGACCAGGGTTTCGAGATAGGGGCCGTCGCCGAAATAGTCGGTATTGGCCGCAAGCGTGATGTGATCGCCGGGGATACGCTCGACCCATTTGAATGGGCCGGTGCCGACTGGTGCGTTGTTGAAGGGTGCGGTGTTCTTGTCCTTCTCCGCGCCGAGGATGTGCTTCGGCACGATGAAGGTCATGGCGAGGATAGACGGGTAGGGCGCAAACGGCTTTTCCATCCGCCAGGTGATTTCCGTCGGAGAGACCACGGTGAGATCACGCACCAGTTCGTGGCCGGTCTTGCGCCAGCTGCGGAAATTTGGATCGACCATGAGTTCGAGGGTGAACTTGACGTCTTCGGCGGTAAACGGCGTGCCGTCATGCCACTTCACGCCGTCCCGCAGCTTGATCTTCCAGTTGAGGCCATCGGCCGAGATGCCGCCGTTTTCGACGGTCGGGACTTCGGTTGCAAGAGAAGGCGAGAACTTGCCCTCCGGGGTGACGGTGAAGAGCGGATCGAAGACGCTGAAATGGATGCCTTCATCGACTTCGATGTGGATCAGATGCGGGTTGAAGACGGTTGGCTCCTGCGAAAAACCGATGACGAGCTGGCCGGCCGGCTTGGTGGGTGGTGCCGCGAAAGCATCGCTGCGACCGAGAATATTGGGCATGATCAGCCCGGAGGCGCCGAGCGCCATCATGGTCAGCGCCTGACGGCGAGTGGGTTTCAGCACGATAGTGTCGTTTGCATCGGACATGTTGGTTCCCCTTTTTTGTTGGTAGGACGTTGGCTGTTCTTCTCTCTTATTATTTTTGCTGTCTTCTCTTGGCGGGCAGGTCAGAAACCGCTGATCAGTTCGATCTTCGAACCGTCGTGGAAGCGGGAGAAACGGAAGTTCTTGCGATCGACAATCGGCGGCTTGCCAGTGACGATATCGGCCATCAGCCGCCCGGCCGCCGGGCCGATGCCGAAGCCGTGGCCGGAAAAACCGGTGGCGATGTGGAAACCCGGAATGCTGTCGATCGCGTCGATCACCGGCACGGCATCCGGCGTGACGTCGATATAGCCTGCCCAGCGCTGGGCGATCTCGGCCTTCTCGAACACCGGGAAGGCTTTCTTGAGGTTGGCGAGCGCCATGTTCGAAAGCTTGGTCGACGGTTTCGGATCGAGAACGCGGCAATATTCGAAGGGGCTGGCCTCGTCCATTGCCCAGCGGTCGGGAATGCGGGCCTCGTCAAGAAAGCGGCCGGAGAGGCGGAAGTTCAGCGAGCGCCATTCCTTGGACAGCGCCGGAAAGAACTTGCCGGCATAGCGGAAGGATTTCGGCACGATATCGACGATGTTCTCGTGACCGGAGGCAATGGTGTAGCCGCCGTCCTGGCGCTTGCGCAGGGCAAAACCGTTGGCCCAGATCGCCTGCTCGGGACCGCCTTCCAGCGGCTTGGTGCGTAGCACGGAGTTCATCACCTTCAATTGCGGCAGATCGAGCCCGAACATGCCGGCAAACAGGCTCGACCAGGCGCCGCCGGCGAGAACGACGGCCTTGCAGGCAATCGGGCCGCGCTCGGTGATTACGCCGGAGATCCGGCCGGCCGCCGTCTCGATACCGCGCACGGCGCATTCGGTGAGGATGGAGGCGCCCTTGTCGCGGGCGGCTTCGGCAATCGCCGGTGCTGCACGCTGCGGCTCGGCGCGGCCGTCGGCGGCGGTGTAGAGCGCGCCCTTGATGTCCATCTGCGAACCGGGAGCAAGGTTCCTGAATTCAGCGCCGCTGACCATGCGGCTTTCGAGCTGATAGCCTTCGAGATTGTGGTTCCAGCGCTCGTGGTCGGCATATTCCTTGTCGTTGGCGCAGGTGAAGATGATGCCGGCGCGCTTGTATCCGGTGTCGCGGCCGATGCGGGTGTCGAGCGTGCTCCAGATTCGCAGGGCTTCCGCCATCAGCGGCACTTCGCGCGGATCGCGTCGTGATATGCGGACCCAACCCCAGTTGCGGCTCGATTGTTCCTGGCCGATACCGCCCTTCTCGCACAGTGCGACGCGCAGGCCTTGCTCGGCCAGTTCCAGGGCGGTCGACGTGCCGATGATGCCGCCACCGATGACGACGACGTCGACTTCCTTAGGCAGTTCAGCGTCCCCGTGA
Source organism: Martinezella rhizogenes (assembly GCF_000799715.1). Taxonomy (GTDB): domain Bacteria; phylum Pseudomonadota; class Alphaproteobacteria; order Rhizobiales; family Rhizobiaceae; genus Rhizobium; species Rhizobium rhizogenes_C. The sequence continues at coordinate 433,598 of NZ_JUHG01000013.1, read as the reverse complement.
ACGGGGACCACATAGGGGCCGGGCATGGTTAGAAAGACTCCTCTAGCTGGCAGTTGATAGAAAATTCCGCGACGCTCGCCTCGTTCGGCAGGTCGATCAGCATGGCAATGACGCGGGCAAGATCGCGCGGATCGGTCATCTCGCTATCGGCCTTGCTTGTCAGGGCGCGCGCCATATCGGTTGCCACGAAACCGGGGCAGACAGCGGTGGCGCGGATGCCGAGATCAAAGCCGGTATGGCGTATGGCATGGGCGAGCGCGACGGCCGCGAATTTGGAGACGGCATAGAGCCCGGAATTCGCGGATTTCACCCGTTTTCCCGAGAGCGAGGCGACGATGATCACCCGGCCGCGACCGCTTGAGGCAAGCGCGCTCCACGCGGACTTTGCCAGCCGTCGCGGCGCCTTGACGTTCACCTCGAGCAGATCGTCAAAATCCGCGTCGTTGGCCTCGATCACGGTCTTGGCGACGATGATGCCGGCATTGGCGACGACGGCGTCGATCCGGCCGAAGGCGCTGAGCGTCTCTTCGGTCCATGATGACGATGCATCGGGATCGACGGCATCATAGGCAAAGACGCGAACACGGGCGGGATCGGCCCAGGCGGGCATCACCGGCTGGCGCATGCCAAGCGACAGCCGCCAGCTCTTGGCGGCAAGCTCCTCGGCGAGTGCCGCGCCAATCCCCCGGCTGGCTCCCGATATCATTGCGACCCGTTCTTCATTCATGCCCGTTCTCCATGGCCAGGTCATTCACGACTGTGCGGCGACGCGCCGATAGGTGCGGCGTAGGATGTCGATGAGGAGCTTGTGTTCCTCGTCGCTGATGTCGGAAAAAAACTCGCGCGATTGCCGGGTGACGATGCCGCGCACGCGCTCGGCCAGTTCGCGTCCTTTTTCGGTGATGTAGAGTTCTTGTGCGCGACTGTCGTCTGCCGACGTCTCGCGGAACAGCAGCCCGTGCTCCTCCATCTGGTCGACCAGCCGGCCCGTCGCCGAGCGGTCTTTCAAGATGAGCTTGGCGATGGTGGAGGGCCGAATGCCGGGATTGCCGTCGACGAGAAAAAGGGTGGTGATCTTGCCGGTTCCGCGCGCAACATCCAGGCCTTCGAGCTTCTCATCCAGATCGCGCGAAACGGCCAGGTTGATGCTGCGGATGTAGAAGCTCAGCGTATCCTCAAGGACATCGATATCGATGTCCTTTACAGAAGTCGGCGGACTCTTGGTCGGCGGCAGCATTGCTCGGAACCTTCGAAAGGCAACAAAATAGCGTTCCCGCAGGCCCAGTAGGCAGCAGGTTCATTATTGTCGGCGGCGGATCGTCGCTGGAACTAATGATCGTATGAAAGGACGGATAGTGGACGAATGCAACTATTTTCTTTCGTCAGGCGATAAGTTTTTGAGCAGAAAGAAAAGATGCCTATTTCTGAGACAAGCAGACCTCTCGACGCGGGCATCGACGACAGTAAATGTGCATCATCCGCATGGCCGGTGAGGGAGTTTACGGGTCAGCCCGTCGCCTCCCAGTCGCTGCCGGGAATGGCGGCGAGCAGGCGTTGCGTATAGGCGTGCTCCGGCGCACGGAAGATTTGCGACGGTGGCCCGCATTCGACGATCTCGCCCTTGTACATGACGGCGACCTCGTCGCAGATCTGGCTTGCGACGCGCAGGTCGTGTGTGATGAAGATCATCGCCACCTTGGTATCTTGCTGGATCTCCGCGAGGAGCTTGAGGATCTGAGCCTGGATCGAAACGTCGAGGGCGGACACAGCCTCGTCCGCCACCAGTAGCACGGGGTCGAGCATCAAGGCCCGGGCAATGCCGATGCGCTGGCGCTGGCCTCCCGAAAACTCATGCGGGAAGCGGTCGAAGGCGCCTTCATCGAGGCCGACGCGTTTCAGAAGCCGCAGCGCCTTGGCCTTTGCCTCATGTATTGGCAAACCATGGGCGATCGGCCCGACGGTCAGGATCCGGCCGATCGTGTGGCGCGGATTGAGCGAGGCGAACGGATCCTGGAAGATCATCTGGATATAGGGGCGCAGCGGCCGGAACTGTTCGTCCGTCAGTGCTGCGATATCGCGGCCGTCGAACAGGATCCTGCCGCTGTCGGATTTCAGAAGTTTCAGCAGTACCCGGCCGAGGGACGATTTGCCGGAACCGGATTCGCCGACGACGCCCAGCGTGCGCCCCTTGCGGATCGAGAAACTGACGTCGCTCACCGCCTGAACTGTCCGCGCCTTGGACAGGAAGCCGCCGCCGGAACGATAGGTCTTATTGAGCTTCTCCACTTCCAGCACGACAGGTGTATCGGCCATGGCATCGCGATCCCTCGTTGTCATCCGCGGCACCGCCGCAATCAGGCGCTGCGTATAGGGATGCACGGGCGCGTTCAGCACCTGGTCGGCCGTTCCCTGCTCGACGAGATGGCCCTTCTCCATGACGATCACTCGGTCGGCAATCTCCGCCACCACCCCGAAATCATGGGTGATGAACATGACGCTCATCTTCTTGCGCCTCTGGATCTTGCGGATCAGTTCCAGGATCTGGGCCTGCGTGGTGACGTCCAGGGCAGTGGTCGGCTCGTCGGCGATCAGTATGTCAGGATCAAGCGCCAGGGCCATGGCGATCATCACGCGCTGCCGCTGTCCGCCGGACAGCCGAAAGGGATATTGGTGCTGCAGGAGCTCGGGATCGGGCAGGCCGACTTCGTTGAGCAGTTCCTTCACCTTCTGCCGCCGGCTCTCCGGTGTGCCGACTTTATGGGCATCCAGCACCTCGATAATCTGGTCGCCGATCGTCATCAGCGGGTTGAGCGCCGACAGCGGGTCCTGAAAGATGATCGAGACGGCGCGGCCCCTCAGACCTCTAAGCGTCACGTCGTCCGCGCTTACCAGGTCGACGCCTCTGAACCAGATCGAGCCTGCCGTCACCTGGATAATCGACGGCAGCAAGCCCATGACCGCACTGGCGGTCACCGATTTGCCCGAGCCGGATTCCCCGATGATGCAAAGGATCTCGCCATCCATCAGATCGAAGGAGACATCATTCACCGCATGCGCGCGCTCCATGGCTTTCGGCAGGCTGATCGTCAGGTTCTTGACCGAGAGAACGGCCTCGATCTTTGAGGGTGGAGCGGCATCGATCTGCGTCATGGGGAGCCTTCCTTTGCATGGAATGTCTGCCTGCGCTCCCGACCGGCCTGGGCGGCCGATCGCGGGCGTGAACTAAAACGCAAGAAGCGTGCCGGTCCGCGCCCGCGTACAATTCACTGATCAGTTCAGCCTGGCAAGCGTTCTTCCCTCTTGGTCGAAGAGATGGCAGGCGGCAGGGTCGATCTGGAGGGAGATCGGCGTGTGTAGCGGGGTCGTGTCGGTGCCTTCCGTTTGCACGACGAGAGATTGGTTGGATGCGATATCGACATGAAGAACGGTCAGGCCGCCAAGACGTTCGGCAAGGATCGCTTCCCCGGTGAACTGGCCGCCCTGGCCGATGCGGATATGTTCTGGACGGATGCCCAGCGTCAGCGTCGAGCCGGCCTTCAATGCTCTGGCTGCGACCGGAACGGTGATTGTGCTTCCGCCCGGCAGCGCGACCGAGATACCGGTTGGGCCGGTCTTTTCGACGATTACCGTCAGAAGGTTCATCTTTGGCGAACCGATGAAGCCGGCGACGAAGATGTTTGCTGGGCGATTGTAAAGCTCAAGCGGCGAGCCGACCTGCTCGATGCGCCCGCTGTTCAAAACAACGATCTTGTCGGCCATGGTCATGGCTTCGATCTGGTCATGGGTGACATAGATCATCGTCGCGGCCAGTCTCTCATGCAGGCGCATCAGTTCCAGCCGCATGTTGACGCGCAGCGCCGCATCGAGATTGGAAAGCGGCTCGTCGAACAGGAAGATCTTCGGATTGCGCACGATGGCGCGGCCGATAGCGACACGCTGGCGCTGGCCGCCCGACAGATCCTTCGGCCGGCGGTCGAGCAGATGCGACAGTTCCAGAATCTGGGCCGCGTCTTTGACCTTCTGGTCGCGCTCGGCCAACGGAATACCGGCAATCCGGAGCGCGAAGCCCATGTTCTCGGCAACCGTCATATGCGGATAGAGCGCATAGGACTGAAACACCATCGCCAGGCCGCGCTGCGAGGGATCGATATCGTTGGAGCGTGTGCCGTCAATTACGAGGTCGCCGCCGTTGATTTTCTCTAGGCCGGCGATCATGCGCAGCAGCGTGGATTTGCCGCAGCCGGAAGGGCCAACGAAGACGACGAATTCGCGGTCGTCCACATCCAGATCGATGCCCTTGATCACTTCGAGGGCGCCGTAGGTCTTACGGGCGTCGCGGAGCGTGAGATTAGCCATTGCTGACCTCCTTTGTGCCGGCGGAAATATCCGCGCCAAGATTATTCGAGCCCTGAAGGCTCGATGGTTCAGAGCTGATTTGCGCCTCGCTTCCGAGAATGAGGCTGGCAGCACCGATCAAGCCCGCATGTCGTCCGAGCTGTGCCGGAACGATTGGCACGTCGCGATAGGCCGGCATGGCCCGGTCGTGAATTGTCGCGATCATGGTGTCGTAGAGAAGATCGAAGCCATGCGATATGCCGCCCCCCATCACCAGAATGTCCGGGGAGTAGAGGTGAAGCAGGTTGGTGAAACCGATCCCCAGCCATCGCGCCTCGGCATGCAACAACTCCAGCGCCAGCGCATCGCCGTTTCGCGCTGCGTCGACCACATGTCGCCCGGTCACATCGGCGTCGGCCGATAGTGCGCGTAGCATAGAGCCATCGGATTGCCGGGTCCGCGCCGTTGCCCGCCTGCCGAGCGCCGTTCCGGAGGCGACGGCTTCAAAGCAGCCGACCGCGCCGCAGAAGCATCGTTCACCCTCGTTGGTGATCGTCATGTGACCGATTTCGGCGGCGAGACCCCGCCTGCCGTGCAGGACCCGCCCATCGCCGATCACGCCGCCGCCGATGCCGGTCGAAACGGTGACGAACACGATCGATCTTGCACCACGGCCGGCGCCATATCGCCATTCGCCAACCGCTGCCGCATTCGCATCGTTTTCCAGCCGAACCGGCAATTGAAACCGGCTGGAAAGAATGTCGGCCAGTGGAACCTCGTTCCATCCGGTGAGCGTCGGCGCCGCAATGACGACGCCGGCTTCCGGATCGAGAGGGCCGGGGGCACCGATCCCGATGCCGATGGGCAGAAGATCAGGCGTTTCCGCCAGCACAGCCGCCGCCAGCAACTCGATCTGCCGGATGACCGCATCCGGCCCTCCGGCTGCTTGCGTTGGCACGGCGGAAAACGACAGAAGGTTTCCCTCTTCGTCCACCAGTGCGGCGCGAAGCTCGGTTCCGCCGAGATCGAAGGCAAGAGCGACCTTTTTCACGGAATCCGGCTCTCCAGTCCATGCAGCCATTCTATCCGCTTGCCCAGGTCCTTGTCGCCGAAGGCGAGCGACCCGAGAACGACCGTCTGGGCACCTGCTGCACGCAGCTCCGGCACCGTTTGCTCACGAATGCCGCCATCGGCCGCCAGGATCACCTGATCCTCCCGGCCCGCCTGCTTCAACAACGCCCGCGCCTCAATCAGCCGGCCGCACGCCTTTTCGGAAAGGCTCTGCCCTTTGACCCCGATCGAGGTGCCGAGCAGGGTCACGAAGGCGACATGGTCTATGAAGGGCGCGACCGCCGAGACGGGTGTTTCCAGCCGCAACACGACGCCGGCTTCGGCACCGAGCTCCTTTGCAAGTGCTACGGCGCGCAAGCCCGCTTCGCCGTTTTCGGCATGAACGCTGATAAGATCTGCGCCTGCTTCGATGAACTGGCGTGTTTGTTCCTCTACGATTTCAGCCTCGACCATCAGATGAACATGGATCGGCTTGGCGGTCGCCTTCGCGATGCGCGCGACGAAATCCGGAAAGAACAGGAAGCCCGGCGTAAAGCGCGCATCGGCGACATCGATATGATGCAGGTCGACATAGGGCTCAATGCGCTTGAGATCGGTCTCCATATTGGCGAGATCAGCCGACCAGAGCGAGAATTCGCCCAGCAGCCGGTTGCGGGGCAGAGCGGCGATGGCCGCCGGGCCTGAAAGAGTTTTGGACGTCATGATGGGACGAGGCTCCGGATTGTCTTGGATGCGAGAAAACGAGTGATGGCGTCTTGGACTTCGGCGAAATGCCGTGATTTGTCGGCGGCCTTGGGGGTGACTTCGACGAAGCTTGCGCCGGGAATGGTGTCGGCGAGCGTCCGCGCATGGGAGAGCGGATGGATCGCGTCCTGCTGGTTGCCGATGATAAGTGTTGGGATGGCAAGCGCTGCCGCTGACGCCTGTGACACGTCAGGTCCATCAGCGGCGATGTCGGCCAGCACGGATGCGAAAGCGACCGCATCCGGCCGGTCGAAATAGCCGAGCAGGGACGCGAAATTGTCGGGCGCATCCGCCTTTATCCGCAGGCCGATTTCGGAGCTTGTAAACAGCGCCCGTGCCTCATCGATTGGATGCGAACGAAGCAGCGCCGCAACGGCGCGGATCGGTTCGAGATTGTCGGGGGATGCGGCAAAGGTCCAGGCGGGACGGACGAGAACGAGCGCGGCAACGCGCTCCGGGTGATGATGGGCGAGATGTAGGGCAAGTGCCGCGCCCATGGAAATGCCGCCGACGACAAAGCGATCAAGCCCGCGCACGGTCGCCGCTGCCAGCACATCCTCGGCAAACATCTGGAGCGAAAAGGGCCGCGCTGAGCCAAGCGACGACGCGCCATGTCCTCGGCATTCCACCGTGATCCGCCGCACGCTGTCGGCTGGTGGAAAGGTTTGCGCAACCTGCGCCTCATCCCCGCCCAAGCCATGCTGAAAAACGACCGGCAGCCCTTGGCCGCCATCGAAGACGGACAGACTGGCATCGCCACGCATGAGAGTTGCCGTTTCGCCCATTAGGCCAAGTCCTTGAGAAAGGCCGCGACCTGAGGTGCTTCCGCTGCGGAGAGGCCGTGGGTGACGAGCGGGCCATCGAAACCGACGGCTTTCAGTCGTGCGATGAAATCGGGAAAATCCACAACGCCCTGGCCGGCAGTTGCGAAACGCCCGTCGGCATAGCGATCCTTGGCATGCGCCATGGCGATATGCCCGGCTGCGGTTTCAACCGCGCGCTCGACGATATCTCGAGCTTCCGGCGGCGTTGCGCTTTCGAAGAGATTGGCCGGATCAAGGACGATCCGCAGTCTTTTCGATCCCATCTCGGTAATCAGCCGCTTGGCGTCCTCAGCCGAGGTCACGATGTTGGCCTGTTCCGGCTCAATACCGAGATCGACGCCATGCTTTTCCGCCAGCGCCAAGGCTTTCGACATCTCCGTCGCCATCTCCGCCCAGGCTGAGGGATCGGCATTATCAGGATGATGCGCCCATTGGTCGGCTGCATTGCGGGTGCCGGTGCAGAGCGTGACGAGCGGAATGGAAAGGGCGGCCGCGGTCTCAATCACGACGGCAAGCTGGCGCAGCCCCATTTGCCGCACCGAAATGTCCGGATGGGCCATATTGTAGGTTCCGGAGAGGGCGACCAGCGAAATACCGGTCGTTTCCGCTGCCGCCTGGATCGCTGTTGTGACGGAGCCCGATACAGTGTCGGGCATGGACGGCAGCCCGCAGCAGGCGAGGTTGAACTGGGTGGCCGCATAGCCGCTGTCGCGCACTGCCGACAGCACGCTCAGGGGATCTGTCCCCGGAAAGGTCTTGGCGAAGATCCCGAGCTGCATCAAACGGCTCCCGTCACGGATGCAAGCTCGACCCGCTCGCAGGTCTCCACCGACCGGGCGATCGCAACCATCGCGCGGATGGAAGCGATGCCGTCCTCGACATTGGCGCCGCGCATCGGTGCGCCGTTCAGCACCGTATCGGCGAGGCCCTCAAGCTGCCTGCGGAAGAAATGTCCATCTGCGCCAAGCGGCTTCCGGCTCGTCGCATCCTTCTCGTGGAAGATCTCGACCTCGCTGGAGCGGAAGTACCAGGGATTGAAGGTCTTCGCGAGTATGGAGCCGTTCTCGCCGTAGAGCTGGAAGCCCTCGTGCCAATCCATGCGGACAGCGACCGTGAGGTCGAGATGGCCGAGGACACCATTGGCGAATTCGGTTTCCACGAACCAGCAATAGGCGCCGGCGCGCTCCAGCAGGCGCGCGCGCACGGCAACGATATCGCCGCAGAGGAAGCGGGCGGTGTCGACCAGATGCGAACCATGCGCCAGCATGAAATATTGCCTGAGATCGGCCTTCGGATTGCCGCCCGGCTTGCGCGCAAGTTTGCTGGTAACCGGCAGCGGCTGCACCGCGTCGGTGTTGGTATAGCGGTGGGTGGAATCGCAATACCATGCCTTCAGCGCGAAAATCTCGCCGATATCGTCGCGCACGAAGTCGCGTGCGGCTTCCAGCGCCGGATCGAAGCGTTTCATATGCCCGACCTGCAGGATCTTGCCGGAGCACTTGACGGCATCCGCCAGCTGCTGCCCCTCCTCGACGGACACGCCGATCGGCTTTTCGCAGAGCACATGCTTGCCGGCTTCGAGCGCCTTGATGGACATCGGAACATGATAGGCATCCGAAGTGGCGACGATGACGGCTTCCAGCTCGGGGTCGGCCAGCATGGCGTCATAATCGCTGAACATCTTCTGCGGTTCGTAGGTGGCACCCATGCGCGCCAGCAGATCGGGTGCCGCGTCGCAGATTGCGTAGAGATCGGCATTCCTGGCTTTCACGCAGGATTCCAGGTGCGCGAACTGGGCAATCGGCCCGCAGCCGAGCACACCCACACGAAGACGGCGATTTTCCTTCTGGATCATGGTCTTCTTCCTCAGGCTCCGTAGCTGCGCATGGTTTCGCGATTGGTCTTCACGGCAGCAGCGGGATCTGCGCCTGCCGTCTCGGATTCCTCTTCCAGCACCAGCCATCCATTGAAGTGCTGCGCCTTCGCGACGAGATCGATCACTGCGGGCGTATCGAGGACGCCCTTGCCGAGCATCGCCCAACGGTCGTTCGCATCGACGTCCTTCAAGTGCAGATAGCGGATACGGTCCTGATAGGTTCGCATCGTGTCGAGGATGTCCTCGTGTCCACGCAGAATATGACCGGTGTCGGGAACCCAGCCGACTAGAGTGGGGTCGAGCAAAGCGAATATCCGGTCGTAGTCGGCGCGGTCGAAGAGCAGGGTATTGTGGTGCGAGCTCGGATGGACGGCGATATCGACGCCGGATGCCTTTCCGAGCGCGCCGGCGCGATTGTAGAACTCGGCGGCAATGGCAAACTTGTCGTCACGCGGTCCTTCGGAGACCACCGTTGCCGATCCGATCGAGACGAGCGCGCCGGGAAACTGTGCGGCGTAGTCGATCCAGCGCTGCGTCGTCGAGAGATCGTCGTCGATCGCCTCGGCAACCGTGAAACCGCTTTTCGAGCCGAAGGCGAAGGAGACCAGCTGCAAGCCGCTATCCTTCAGCGCCTTGGCGAAGTCGTCGGGCTTTGCGGCGTAGTGGCCGATCATCGTGTCGGTGATTTCGATGCCCGAATAACCGCTGGCCGAGATTGCCGAAAGTAGATCGTCGGGTGTTCCGGTCCAGGTCTTGCCGAGCATTTCCCATGTAAACGTCTGGCAGCCGACCTTCAGATCGCTAGTCATGTCACTATTCCTTGATTCCGCCCTGTGTCAGGCCTTCGATAATGTGTCGTTGGAAGAAGAGGACCAACACGATCAGCGGCACGGTGACGACCGCCGAAGCTGCGGCAATGTCTCCCCAGGGCACGTAGTATTGGTTGGTGAAATTGGCGATGCCGACCGGAATGGTCTGGGTGCCGCTATCCGATGTGAAGGCGAGCGCGAACAGGAACTCGTTCCAGGCAGTGATGAAGGCGAGCAAGCCTGTCGTCACCAGGCTCGGCAGCGACATCGGCAGGATGATATGCCAAAGCAGGCCGATGACGCCGACGCCGTCCATGCGCGCGGCTTCATCGATCTCGCGTGGCAGGGTCTCGAAATAGCCGAACAGGACCCAGGTCACCAGCGGCAGCCCAAGCGCCAGATAGGTGATGATGAGCGCGGTATAAGTGTCCAGAAGCCCCAGATCGGAGGCGAGCAGGTAGAGCGGGCCGACCAGCGCGATCTGCGGGAACATAGACACAGAGAGGATCACTGTCAGGATCCCGAAGCGCCCCTTCACATCGAGACGCGACAGCGCGAATGCGGCGAGCGAACCGACGATCAGGCAAAGGGCCGTGGTCGCCAGCGAAACCACCAGCGAATTCCATAGATAATGATGCAGGCCCTTTTCGATGAAGGCATTGTAGTAATGCTCCAGCGTGAACGGGCTCGGGATCAAAGACGGCGTTCCCTCAGTCAGCGCCCTGTCGAGCTGGAACGACGTCGAGAATTGCCAGAGGAATGGGCCGGCCGACCAGACGAGAATGAGGAACGCGCCGAAATAGATCATCACGCTTTGAAAGATGGAGCGGGTGTCGTTCATGTCGTCTTCCTGATCTGTCGGACGAGGAAGAGGCAGAACACCACGGCGATCAGCCCTTCGGTGATGAACATTGCGGTCGATACGGCCGAGCCGTAGCCGAATTGCAGCGTCGAGAAGAGAACCTTGTAGGATAGTGTCGACAGCGTTTCGGTGGAATCGGCCGGACCGCCACCGGTCAGGACATAGACCAGATCGAAGACGCGGAATGCGTCGAGCGCCCGGAAAAGGCCGGCGATCAGCAAGGTCGGCAGCAGCAGCGGCAGTCGAATGTTCCAGAAGATCGTCCAGGCCCTGGCGCCATCCATGCGCGCGGCCTCGATCAGTGATCTCGGTACGGTCTGAAGGCCTGTCAGCAATAACAGCGCCATGAAGGGCGTCGTCTTCCAGACATCGGCGAGAATGATCGTTATCAGCGCCGTATCGGGCGAGCCGTACCAGTTCACATTCTGATCGATCAGCCCGAGATGGAGGAGGATGAAATTGATGATGCCGTGCTGCCCGTCGAACAGCCATCCGAACATTTTCGAGGTGACCACTGTCGGCATCGCCCAGGGAACGAGCATCGCCGCGCGGATGACGCCACGGCCGGCGAAGGCCTCGCAAAGGATCAGCGCCATAGCGAGGCCGATCAGCGTCTCCAGACCGGTCGAGATAACGGTGAACCAGATCGTATGCCACCAGGCATTCCAGAACGGCGGATCGGCCAGCAGTTGCACATAGTTGGCGATGCCGACAAAATCATTGTCCTGCGTGATCAGGGAACGGTTGGTGAAGGAGAGGTAGACGCCATTGACGATCGGATAGAAGGACACCGATGCAAGCGACAGGAAGGCCGGCAATAGCAGGAGCCAGGGCCAGAGGGCGCTTGGAAGCGCCCTCGTCGTTTTCGGGGTTCGGTCGGACATGGGGACCGTGACTGCGGCAGCCATATCAGGCAACGATCTTGTTGATCTGTTCGGCGGCGGCCTTCAGCTCGGCCTCAACATTGCCGCTGACCAGCGCCTTGGAAATGCTCGACTGCAGCGCCAGCGTCACTTTGGCGTATTGCGGGGTGATCGGCCGGGGCGTGGCGCCGGTGAAAACGCTTTGCAGGCTCGCCATGAACGGCTGTTCGGCCTTCAGTTTCGCATCCTGGAAGATCGCCGGACGCGAGGGCGCAAGACCGAAATTCAGGGCAAGACGGGTCTGGGTTTCCGGAGACGACATCCAGGTCAGGAACTCGATCGCCGCTTCGCGCTTCTTGGAGTTGGCATTGACGCCGAGCTGATAGCCACCAAGACAGGCAGCGCTCTTCCCGCCGGCAAAATGCGGCAGCGGCGCAACGGCGACCTTGTCCACCACATGCGAAGCTTTCGGGTCTTGCGCGATCGGATAGACGTAAGACCAGTTGCGCATGAACATCGCTTCGCCGGAGGTGAAGGGCTGGCGCGACGGCTCTTCGTCCCATGACAGAACGTTCTGTGGGCTGATCTTGGTCTTGTTGATCGTGTCGTAGAGGAACTGGATCGCCTCGACCGCCGCCTTGTCACCGATCACGGAGGATTTGCCGTCTGGCGCGAGGATAGAGCCGCCGTTCGAGGTGATGATTTCCACGGCATCGCAGATCAGGACTTCGGCCTGCTTACCCTGCCAGAGATAGCCGAACTTGGCGTCACCGGCCTTCTGCGCGGCTGCTGCCATGGTCGCCATGTCTTCCCAGGTCTCGGGAACCTTGCCGCCGTGCTTTTCCACCAGATCCTTGCGGTAGTAGAACATGCCGGAATCGACGAACCACGGGAGCGCGGTCAGCTTTTCATTGTAGGTGCAGGCAGCGACCGTTCCGGGGAAATAATCGGCGCGCTTTTCCTTCGGGAAATATTCGTCAAGCGGCAACGCCCATCCAGCAGCCGCGAAGCCGGCGATCCAGACCACGTCCTGGGTGAAGACGTCGGGGGTTCCGTTGCGGCGGGCCAATTGCTGGACAAGGCCCTGATAGACCTCGGTCGACGAGCTTGGTGGCGGCAGTTCGATGAACTTGACCGTGATCCGGTCTTGCGATTCGTTATAGGCCTTGACGAGATCACCGAGGCCTTCCTTGCCGAAGAAACTGGCGCTGGCAAAGCTGATCTCGGTGCGATCGGCAGCGCGCGCCGCGCGCATGCCAAGTCCCGTTGTGGTAGCAAGGGTCGCCGCGCCGACTGCAGCGCTTGCAGCACCCATCAGTATCTGGCGGCGGTCGAGCAGTGTGGACAATACGGCCACGTTTGAGCCGGCCGGCGTCTTCTTGACATCAGACATGATTTCCCTCCCAGGAAAACTGGCGACCTCCAAAATCTCCGCGCCAGTATTGTCGTATGTTTCATAAAAAATTGTCGCGCGTCAAGAAATAAGATGCTTTAACTCACTTTAAAGCGCGTCGGGCTGATATAGCTATCGGTGACGTGCGGGTTATCGGATCCAGGGAGGATTGAGGAATATGACTGGGAACACAAAGGCAAAGCTGGGCATTGGCATTGTCGGCTGCGGCAATATTTCAATGACTTATCTGCGTAACGCGACGCTGTTCGCCGGCGTCGAGTTGCGTGCTTGCGCCGACATTTCCGCCGATGCTGCGGCTCTTCGCGCCCGCGAATATGGCATTCGGCCGCTGAGAGTCGATCAATTGCTCGCAGATCCCGAAGTCGACCTTGTTCTCAACCTCACCATTCCGGCCGTGCACTTCGATGTCACCATGTCGGCCCTGTCGGCGGGCAAGCACGTCTTCACGGAAAAGCCGCTTGCGACCTCGGCCGCCGAAGGACGGACCCTTGTGGCGGAAGCCAAGGCCCGTGGCCTGCTTCTGGGTTCGGCACCCGACACATTCCTCGGTGCCGCCGGCAGGCGCGCCCGCCGTTTGATGGAGGAAGGCGCAATCGGCCGGCCGGTCAGCGGCACCGCCTTCATGATGGGACGCGGAATGGAGCACTGGCACCCCAATCCGCAATTCTACTATCAGCCGGGCGGCGGCCCGGTTTTCGATATGGGGCCTTATTACCTGACAATGATGGTGAACCTGCTTGGCCCGGTGGTGCGCGTCATGGCGATGGCGACGAAGGGACAGGAGGAACGCCTGATCACCGCGGACGGTCCGTTCAAGAACACGACCTTCAAGGTTGGGACGCCGACCAACGTCTTGTCTTTGCTCGAATTCCAGTCCGGCGCGACTGTCAATTTCGGCGCATCTTGGGATGTCTTCCGCCACTCCAACCATCCGATCGAACTGCACGGCACCGAAGGCTCCCTGCGCCTGCCGGATCCCGATACGTTCGGCGGCACGGTCTCGCTGTCGGAGCGCGGCGCCGACTGGCGTGATTTCGACAGCGACGGCGAGCTTTACGGCAAGAGGAATTGGCCGTTTGCAGCACCTGACCGGGCGAATTACCGCATGCTCGGTGTCGCCGATCTTGCGCGGTCACTGGAGGAGAAGAGGCCGCCGCGCGCATCCGGGGAGCTTGCGCTTCATGTGCTTGAGATCATGGAGGCTATTCTCGCCTCCGGCGAAAGCGGCCAGTCGGTCCGTATCGGCGGAGATCTGGTACGTCCGCCGCTTCTTGGCGAAGACGAAGCCCGCAGTCTCCTCGCCTGATTGCGGAAGGGAGAGCCGACATGACAGAACAGCTCGATGAGAGCGCCCGGTGCCTTCTTGACTTGAGCAATCAGTCGAACGCTCGACCGATTGAAGCCGGTACACCCGCGGAAGCACGTATCGACTATAATGCGGGCTTTCCGACCGTTCAGGGTGTCCGGGAGACCGTCGCTTCCGTTGTGGACTTCCAGGTCGCCGGCCCGAACGGCCCGATCCCTTTGCGCATCTATCGCGGCATTGGCGTGACCGAGAAGGATGGGCCGGGTCTTCTTTATCTGCACGGCGGCGGCTGGGTGATCGGCAATCTCGACTCTCACGATGAGATCTGCCGCTGGTTCGCCAATCTCGCGCAATGCACCGTGGTCTGCCCGGATTATCGCCTGGCGCCGGAACACAAGTTTCCGACAGGATTGACGGATTGCGTCGCAACACTTTCCTTCATGGCAGAGGCCGCCGCCGATCTCGGCATCGACCCCGAGCGGATCGCGGTGGCCGGCGACAGCGCCGGCGGCAATCTTGCCGCCGTGCTGGCGTTGATGTCGCGCTCCGGTGAGGCGCCGAGGCTTGCGGCGCAATTGCTCATCTATCCGAACACGGACGCCGCGCAGACGGCTGACAGCTATCGTCGCTATGGCGAAGGCTATGGCCTGACCGCATCGGCGATGAAGTGGTTTCGCGATCACTATGTCCGCACCGAGGCCGATATCGCAGACTGGCGGGTCTCGCCCTTGCGGGCCGAAAGTGTCGTGGGCGCTGCACCGGCCTTCGTGCTCACCGCCGGGCACGATATTCTGGTGGAGGAGGGCCTGGCCTATGTCGAACGGCTGCAGCAGGAGGAAGTGCGCGTGGTACTCCGCCACTGGCCGGGGCAGATTCATGGCTTCGTGTCGATGGGACGATACATACCGGTCGCGCGCCAGGCTGTGGAGGAGGCGGTGGAGGCATGGCGCAGCTTTGAAGGCGCTCCCGCGTAAACGGAAGAAACGCTGCCTTATGCCGATTGCCGCATGACCAGCGTCCCATCGAGTCTGACTTTGTCGGCGATCGTCTGAACCGGCGCATCCGTATCGCCGAGCAGCGTCAAAAGCGTGTCGACGCTATTTGCTGTCATCGCGGCAAAATCCTGCGCCATTGTCGTTAGTGGCGGGCAGGTGTAGCGGCTGAGCGGATGGTCGTCATGGGCAGCCACGCGCAGGTCACCTTTCTTTCGCCCGACCTTCAGTCCATGCGCGAAGGCGGCTGCCATCACGCCAAAAGCCAGACGGTCGTTGGCGCAGAGGATGGTTTTGCCGGGTAACGCCTTTGCGCTCAGCATTTCGTCCATCTGCTCGTATCCGATGCGCTCGAAGTCCCAGGTGTAGGTCGCGTTGGTCTTGATCACCGCCGGCTCGTAGCCCGAAGCCTCCATCGTGGCGATGTAGCTCGCCAGTCGCTCCGGCGAGTTGTGGTTGACATGGGGGATGTCGAGATAGACTGGCGCCTCTCCGGATCGGCAGAGATATTCGACGATCATCGCGACGCTTTGATAATTGTTGTTGCCAATGAACGGCGTGTTTCCCTCGATATAGGTGTCGAAATAAACGAGGGGCACGTTCTGCGCGAGCTTCTCGAATGCGCGCGGATCGGATTTCTGCCCCAGTGGCGCTGCGATCGCGCCCGCCACTTTCAACGACAGCATCGTGTTGACGGCCTCGATTTCCAGCTCCGTTAGTCCGTGTGAGGAAAATACGATCGGCCAGTAGCCTTCGTGGCGCAGGCGCAATTCCAGGCGGTTGACCATTTCTGCGTAGAAGGGGTCGGTCAGGGCCGGAACCAGGATGCCGATATTGCGGGTCCGTTTGCGATTGAGGTTTCTCGCATAGATGTTGGGCTGATAGTCGGACGAGCGCAGCGCCGCTTCGATCAGCGCGCGCGTCACCGGCTTGACGCTCGTCGGATCATCGAAATATTTCGAGAGGGTCGGGCGGGAGACGCCACAGGATTTCGCGAAATCCTCCATCGTCTTATGCGTCATTTTTTCCATCAAAAGTCGACCATCTCTCGAGCCGATCCGCCCACCTGCGATTGTTATGCGTCCACAGGACGTGAAGCACAACCGGCGAAGTTCCTCCGCACCTCATGTTACGAAAAAATATTACATGCGCAAATTTATTAATTAGCGCATAAAATTATACGTCATAGTCCAACGGCTGGAAATATGCCCGATGAGGCCGGAGGCTGGGCTTCAGTCTCGCTTGGCGGAGAACCGTAGGAATCCGGCGGACGTGATATTCGCGACGAGATCCTCATAGCTCGCGACGCTCGGATGCCGTGTCGGCAGCACGGTCTTGTGGGTCGCGCTGATCACGACCACTGCGGCGCCTGATGCTTCAGCCGCCTCTATTCCGGCCGGAGCGTCCTCGAAAACAAGGCATTCCTCTATAGGCTGGCCCAGGGTTTTTGCGGCAAGCAGAAAGCAGTCCGGCGCGGGTTTGCCGTTTTGCACATCCTCGCCGGTGATCAGCAGCGGCGGCCAGGGAATGCCGGCGGCCTTGAGGCGGACCGCCGCCAGATCCCGTGGCGCGGATGTGACGATTGCCCAGCGATCCCTGGGCAGGGCATTCAGGAAATCGACCGCGCCCGGGATCGGTACGACACCAGCGACATCGGCGATCTCCGCGAGTGTCAGAAGTCGGGCCTCTTCGGTAGGATCTATTCCGGAAAGACCAAGCCGTGTGATCGTTTCGGCCGCTTTGCGTCCATGCACAATCGCCAGCAGGCTCTCGACATCGACATTGTGCCGCAAGGCCCAGTCCGTCCAGACCCGCTCGCCGACCGCGATCGAGTTCAGCAGGGTTCCATCCATATCGAACAGGAAGGCGCCGAAGGAGCGATCGGGGTGCAGGGGCAGGGCCATTTTGAGAATTCTTTCTTAGCTTTTCTGGGGAGCGGCGGACAGACGATCGAGGATCGCCTGCGCGGTATTGGCGTCCGTCACGAGAGCATTGATCATGCCCGACCGCGCCGCACCGATGATGCCGGGTGCCTTGGCCGGAGTGGCTGCAACCGCAATACACAGGGGAACCCGTCGCAGCTGCTCGGGAGTGGCGGCGATCATGCGCTCTTCGCCGTCCCAATGCAGGATCTCGCCGGCTTCGGTGACGTAGTGCCGCAACACGTCGCCCGCCGCTTGGCTGAGGGCTTTTTCTCCCGGAAGCGCTGCAGTTGCTTCCGACGGATTGGCCGCGTGCGTCAAACCGACGCCGACGATCGCTGCATCGAGCTTGTTCCAGAGCGCGGTGACCTGCTGCACCGTGGGATCGGCGAGGAAGGCATCGCGTAGCTCGGAGGACGAAATGTATGGCGCGTGCAGGAAATGCGGCAATCCGCCCATCTGTTCGGCCGCCTGGCGTACGAATTCGTTGGTCTGGAAATGCGCTGCCGCCTGCTGCATGCCGCCGTTGAGGGCGATGGTGACGATGCCGGGCAGTTGCGGCAGGCCGGCAAGCGTGACTTCCCGAACGGCGCGTCCCCAGCCGATGCCAAGCGTCGAGCCGGAGTGCAGACCCGCCTGCTGCAACATCGAGCCGACCGGCGGGGCAAGTGCGCTCAGAACATTGGAGGACGGCGTATCGATCACGGCGGCGTTGCGCAGTTTCAGGCCGTCGATCAGTGCCGCACTCAGGTCTTCCGACGGGGAAAGATCAATTACCTCAATTCGCACGATGCCAGCCAGCCGAGCCTTCTGAAGCAGGCGTGAAACCGTAGCCGTTGATAATCCTAGCTTTTTAGCGATGTCGACCTGCGACATGTCGGATTGGTAGTGCAGCTTTGCAACCATATGCAGCAATGCACGGTTTGTTGCAGGCTCCTGCGGCTGAGACGAATTCAGGTTGAAATTCCTTTCTGCAATGTGTTACATGTTTGGGCGCTGAGGGAGTTATCGCTCAAAATAGCCGGTTTCGCAACGGTTATGCGGCGGAGGAGAACTCTCAACATTCATTGGCCATCCCTTCCGAACCTTGGAGCGGGATGTACTTTCAGCAACCCGTTTCGGGCACGCTATAGGGAGGAGCATATATGTCCAGATTAACCACCGCCGAAATGCGCGGCTACCAGCAGATTTGCGGGAGCGATGGCGCCATGATGGTGATCGCCTGCGATCAGCGCGGCGGCATGCGCAGCCTGCTTGCCAAGGAACCGGAGGCGCAGGCCGCGATCTCCGATAAGACCCTCGGCGACACCAAGGCCGATATTGCCCGGTTCCTTGCCAGCCAGGCATCCTGCGTCCTGGTCGATCCGATCTGCGCCGTTCCGGCTCTGGTCGATGACCGCATCATTCAGCGCGATACGGCACTTCTGATCGGCCTCGATGCATCCGGCTGGGATACGTCGCCGGAGGGGTATCGCCTGTCCAAGCTGGTTCCCGGCATCACGGCTCGTCGCGTGCGCCAGCTCGGGGCGACCGGCGGCAAGATCATGGTTTATCTGCGCTCGGACCGGGATGAAGCCAATGTTCACAACATCAAGATCCTGCACCAATGCATCGAGGATTTCGCCCGCGAGGACCTGCTGCTTGTCGTTGAGTTCCTGACATACAGGTTCGATGACGAGGATGAAGCCGAGTACAAGGCGAAGATCCCGTCCCTGATCGTCGGCGGAAGCCGGATTTGCCTGGATTACGGAGCAAAGGTTCTGAAGATTCCGTACCCGGGAAGCCCGCAGGCCTGTGCAGAAGTCACCAAGCTTGCGGGAGACGTCCCCTGGGCGGTCCTGTCTGCCGGTGTCGATCATTCGACTTTCCTGACGCAGGTCGAAGATGCCATGCGCAACGGCGCTTCCGGCGTGATTGCCGGCCGTTCGCTGTGGAAAGATTGCATTTCGCTCGACCGCGCCGTCACGAGGGATAGACTGGAAACCGTCGCGGTTCCGCGTCTTCGCGAAATTCAGGCTGTGATCGCCACCCATTTCAAGGGTAGCAAGTCTGAAACCGTCGGCCGGGGACAGAAAGAACATGCCTGAGACAGCCATTGGCGTGGACATTGGCGGCACGAATATTCGTGCCGCTCTCGTCTCCGATCGAGGCGAGATTCTGAAGAAGCTATCGGATCGGACACCCGCCGATCCCTTGCATGTGGTCGAACGCGTCGTGGCGATGGTCGAAGCGCTTGATGTGACGGGAGCAGCCGGCATCGGTGTCGGCATTCCCGGTCGTGTCGATGCGGCCAGCCGCACGATCCTCTCCGGCGGTATCCTCAACCTGGCCGGCATCGACTTTGCCGATCGGCTCGAGACGCGCCTCGGCAAGAAGGTCGTCATCGAAAATGATTGCAACATGGCGCTCATCGCCGAAATGCGCGTCGGTGGCGCCAAGGGATACCAGAGCGTCGCGATGCTGACCATCGGAACGGGCATCGGCGGCGCCGTCGCCCACAATGGCAGCATCTATCATGGCCATATGACGGCCGGGCAACTGGGCCATATCTCCGTGCTGCAGGATGGTCCGCTTTGTGCGTGCGGACGGCGCGGTTGCGTCGAAACCTTCAGCTCGGGAACGGCGCTGCGTCGGCATATGAACGAAGCCGGGCTTTCGGCTACGTCCATCGGCGAGATTTTCGAAATGGCGGCCGAGGGAAGCGGCACGGCGAGAGCGGTCTTGCGCGCATGGGCATCCCCCCTGCGCACCGCGCTCGACAATATCGCGGCAACGATGGATCCGGACGTCATCCTATTGGGAGGGGGGCTCGGCTGCGATGCGGCGCGCGCCCTTGCCGATCTTCCAGCGGTGGCACCATGGTTCCGGCCGACGATCCTGCCCGCGAAACTCGGGGACGACGCCGGCGTCATCGGAGCAGCCTTATCAACCTTCGATATGGGCGCGGCCGCCGAAAAGCGCGTCGTGCTCGTCAACGGCGTTCCGGCTTCGGGAAAGAGCCGGCTGGCAAAATCGCTGTCGCAACGCACCGGTTGGCCGGTCCTTTCTCTGGATGGCATCAAGAATCCTTTCCTGGAGCACATCGGCGACGTCGACCGGGATTTCAACCGGACTTTGGGAAAGGCGAGCTACCAGGCGATCTGGTCGTTCATTCGCGAGGCGCCGGCTGGGTCCACCTTCATCGTCGACGCATGGTTCGGCTTTCAGCCGAAGGCGCTGCTTGAAACCTATATCGAGGATGCCGGCGTCGATCGAGTCGCGGAGCTTTGGTGCAAGGTGCCTGGCGTGGTGGCCGCGGAACGCTATGCCAGCCGGCTGAAAGACCGGCTGCCGGGTCATCCGGGAGCCGAATATGTCGCGGAGTTGGCGGTGCTTGCCGATCGCGCCGAGCCTATGGCGTGCGGCGCGCTGAGGACGGTCGACCAGACGAAGGAACCGGACATGGACAGCATAATGGCCTGGATTTCGGAGATGTTTGGCCGGCCAAGAAAGTAGCCGCCGCCCCGGCGGCAGATGAAAGCTTGATATGACTTCAAAACGTCGCGCAACGCTCCGTTGCCGACGAAGCGCATCGCTTTGCCGATCCTCCTGATTGGCAAGCTATTTCAAATAGATGGCGGAAATTCGTTGCAGAAAAATATTACTTGACGACCCGCTATAAGCCACTGATTATCCATTCCGCCGGACAAGGGAGATGTTCGGCTTTCAAGGGAGGAAATTATGGAACGACGTTCATTTCTCAAGGCTAGCGCCGTGGCGACGCTTGCCACCGGCGTGGCGGCTGTTGCCGGAGGCGTCAAGGCGCAGGACAAAAAGTTTACCATCGCCCTCATTCCGGGGCTGACGACGGATGCCTTCTACATCACCATGCGCAAGGGTGCCGAGGCCGCCGCCAAAGCGGTGGGTGCGACGCTGGTGTTTCAGGGCGCGCCGGACTTCAACCCGGTCACGCAGGTTCCGGTTCTCGACGCGATCATCGCCAAGAAGCCTGACGCGATCCTGATCGCGCCGACCGACAAGGATCAATTGGTCCAGCCGCTGAAGAAGGCTGCGGATGCGGGTATCCCGGTCATCACGGTTGATACCTTCATCGGAAGCGGCGTCTACCAGACGGGAAGCGGCGATGCCGATTTTCCGCTTTCCTACATCGCCTCGGACAATCTGCTTGGTGGCGCGATCGCAGCGCGTGCGCTGGCCAAGGCCGTGGGCGAAAAGGGCAAGGTCTACGTTTCGAACGTCAAGCCCGGCATCTCGACCACCGACCAGCGCGAGCAGGGCTTCAAGGACGAGATGAAGAAATTTCCAAACATCACCGTTCTCGACACGCAGTATAATGACGACGATGCCAACAAGGCGGCGTCGCAGCTGCAGGCCGTCTATGCCCGCAACTCGGACCTTGATGGCGTTTTCGGCGCCAACCTGTTTTCCGCTCTTGGCGCCGCGAACGGCGTCCAGCAGGCGGGCCAGACAGGCAAGATCCGCGTCGTCGCCTTCGATGCGCCGACCACGATCGTCGACAACATCAATTCCGGCCTCGTTGATCTGGCGATTGCCCAGCACCCGGCCGAAATCGGCTACTTCGGCGTGATGGCGGCCTATGCCCATCTGACCGGCAACTCGATCCCGACTGCCATCGGCACCGGCTTCACGGTCATCGACAAATCGAACGTCGCCGACAAGAACGTCGCGAAGTTCATCTACTCCGACTAATCGGATGAAGTCTGTGCCTCGTCCAAGGGGCGGGGCACGTCTCTGATCATAATGGAGGAAATGGCGTGACGACTTCTGTACGTCCTCGCTCGAATTTGGATTCATCCATGACGACTGAAGATACCGAGGCCCGCAAGGCGGACCAGCATGTGGCGCCACAGGCGGACCACGGCGATCAGGCAAAAACCATTATCAACTATATCGCGCAGTTGCGCGCGTGGCTCTTCCTTGCCGCGCTGATCGTGACGTTCGAGATCTGGGCGCGCATCGATTTTGGTGGCACCTTTATCGGCTCATCCTTCAACTGGCAGTCGGTCGCGGTTTTTGCCGTGGCGCCGTTGTTGCTGGCAATCGGCCAGACTTTCGTCATCATATCCGGCGGCATCGACCTTTCGACCGGCTTCATCATGGGTCTTGCGGCGGTCGTCGCCGCCCACGTCACCAATATTGCCGGCCTCTATATGCCGCTGCCAATGGCGATGGTGCTCGGCATTCTTGTCGCGATGCTCGCTGCCACCGTGCCCGGCTTTATTAACGGCATGCTGATTTCCCGCCTCAAGGTTCCGCCCTTCATCGGCACGCTTGGCATGTTCGGCGTCGCCCGCGGCACGGCCTTTCTGCTGGCCGGCGGCACCACCGTTCCGGTCAAGAACTCCTATTTCGCCGAACTCGGCAACGGCCGCTTCTATGGCGTGCCCTATCTCGTCATTGTCGCCTTTATCTTCGTGCTGATCATGCACTACCTGCTGAGCCAGACGCGCTTCGGCCAGCACAATTATGCAATCGGCGCCAATGCACAGGCCGCGCGCCGCGCCGGTATCGATATCAAGTCCCATCTGCTGCGGCTCTACATGCTCTCGGCGGTCTGCGCCGGTCTCGGCGGCGCGCTCTATGCCGCCCGCTTCACGGCCGGCGCTGCCCAGGCCGGCGAGCCGCTGCTGCTCGACAGCGTCGCCGCGGTCGTCATCGGCGGCGCCAGCCTGTTCGGCGGTTCGGGAACGATCATCGGCACGGTCGCCGGGGCGCTAGTTATTGCCGTCATCCAGTACGGTTTGGTTTTCATGAATGTCGAGCCCTTCTGGCAGTTCATTGCCGTCGGCGTCGTCATCATCATTTCGGTGCTTATCGATCAGGCGCAGCGCCGGTTCAGCGGAGCAAAACAGGATGAATAGCGCAACGCCCCTTCTCGAAGTCCGCAACCTCTCGCGCTATTTCGGTGCCGTCCATGCCTTGGACAATTGCTCCCTGGTCGTCCGCCCCGGCGAAGTCGTGGCGCTGGCGGGAGACAATGGTGCGGGCAAGACGACGATGATCAAGGCGATCTCGGGCGTCTATCCGCCGACATCAGGCGAAATCTTGATCGAAGGAAAGCCCGTCACCTTCTCCTCGCCGCAGGATGCGCGGGAAAAGGGGATCGAGACGATCTATCAGGATCTGGCGCTTGCCGACAATCTGACAATCGGCGCCAACATCTTCCTTGGCCGCGAGCCGATGAAGAAGCTCTTCGGCTTTCTGCCTGTCATCGACCGGAAGGCGATGGCGGAGGCGGCGCGCGCGACGATGGCGCAGCTCGATTTCCATGTAAAAAGGCTCGACGCGCCGGTCAGCAACTTCTCCGGTGGTCAGCGTCAAGCGGTGGCGATCGGGCGAGCGGTTTATTGGAATGCCCGCATCCTTATCATGGACGAGCCGACCGCGGCCCTTGGCGTGCCGGAACAGCGCAAGGTCGTGGCACTCATCAAGTCGCTGAAAGCGCAGGGACGCGGAGTGATCTTCATCTCGCATAACCTGCAGGACATCTTTGCCGTCTCCGACCGCATCGTCGTCCTTCGTCGCGGTATCGTCGCGGGAGAACGCCAGATCAGCGAAACCACGCATGAGGAAGTCGTCAAGCTGATGATCGGCGGCTAGAGCGTTTCAACGCTTCACGGAAGCGCAGAAACGCTCTAGCTCTTTGTTCTGACGCAATTCCGGACGGAAAACCGCAGCACACTTTTCCTGGAATTGCTCTGGGCCCGCCGATCATGTCTATCGTCAGGCGACGCCCAGATGCTGGCGGGTAAAGGCGATCAGGCTTTCTATGTGGAGGGCGACGGCGGCACGGGTCTGCTCGGCGTCGCCACGTTCCACGGCCTCTATGATGACGAGGTGTTCGGTGGAATCGGGCTTCAGGCGATCCTTCAGGCGGTCGATCTCGAACAGGCGCGTGGTGGCGCGCAGCTCCCGTAGCACCTTCGCCATGACGGTATTTCCGCAATGGTCAATGATCAGATTGTGCAGGTTATCGTCGGAGACCCAATGCGCGTCGGTATGATAGGCGGTCGCGTCGAGAAGCTCATGGATCTCGCGCCTGACGGCGATCAGTTGCCGGCGCGGAATATTGGGGATCGCCAGCACGGCGGCCTCGGGCTCGATCAGCAATCGCAGCCGCAGGCTTTGCAAATATTCACCGATATCCACCTGGCGCACGACGTAGTTGCGGCCATCGCCCTTGCGCACCAGCCCTTCGCCTTCCAGCCGCTGTAGCGCCTCCCGCAATGGGGTGCGGGAAATGCCGAGGGTTTCGGCGAGCCTTGCCTCGACGATGACCTGTCCGCCCTTCAGCCGGCGATGGCGAATCATGTCGGAAACGGCCTTGTAGGTCAGCGAGGCAAGATTGTGCTGTCCGCCCGTGGACGACGGCGTCGCTGGCATGATTGAAATATCTGTCACCCTTACCTCATTTCCCGTGCCGCCCGCATTTCGCACGACAACGCACTTTCTTCGTATAGGCAGCTGTTACATATGATAGCCGATCTCGCAAAGAAGCAAAAAGGGAACTCATGGACAATCGCCTGAACGACGAGGGAGAGGCAAGCCTTGCCGAGGAAACCTATCGTCTGCTTTTAGCCGACATCCTCTCGGCCCGGCTGCTGGGCGGATCGGTGGTGCAGCAAAGGCGGCTTGCAAGCAAGCATGCCGTGTCGCGCTCTCCGATGCGCCACGCGCTCGGCCGCCTCGAAGGGGAGGGGCTGTTGGTCCGCAACGACAAGGGGGTACTTTGCGTCCGGGTCATAACGCTGAAGGACTATCTCGACAGCCTCGCGATGCGGCTGCTGCTTGAGCCAAGCGCCATTGCCCTGGCGGCTCCGCATATGGCCGAGGAGGAGTTGATGTCGCTCTCGGTGATGCTGGATGCGATTGAGGTCGAGCCGGATCCGGACCCGGAGCTCGTCTGGCAGTTCGACGATGCGCTGCATGGATCCATCGCCGCCGCCAGCGGCAATTCTTTCATGGCCGCCACGATCGGCGAAATGCGGCGCTATACGACGATCTTCGAAAGGCAGATGGCGGTGGTCCGGGCAAAGCCCGGTGTCGCCGAGCACCGGGCGATCCTGATAGCACTTTCGGCGCATGATTCCGATGCGGCGCGGCAAGCGATGGCGCGCCATCTCGAGGCGGTTCGGCAGGGCGTTCTGACAAATTACTGATGGTCCGTCCCAACAGCTCTTGCATCGGCGGTAAAGTTTTGTATAAAAGTGGGATCCCATATGAATGCAAACTTTGGGACGCCAATAAGAAAACCAGCTCCAGAGGTCATCATGCTCCGAATTCAATTGTCCCGCGGCGTTCTCGCCGCATCGTT
Organism: Martinezella rhizogenes; assembly: GCF_000799715.1. Lineage (GTDB taxonomy): Bacteria > Pseudomonadota > Alphaproteobacteria > Rhizobiales > Rhizobiaceae > Rhizobium > Rhizobium rhizogenes_C. Next base: position 408,245 of record NZ_JUHG01000013.1, on the reverse strand, counting down.
CCTAGCGCTCTCAACATCGTTTGCCCTTGCCCAATCCTGCACGCCGAAGGTCGCGGCCGGCGAGCTGATCACGCCCGGCAAGCTCACCATGTCGACTAATCCGACGCTGCCACCCTTGCAGTTCATCGACTCCAGCGGCGAGCTGAAGGGCATGCGCGTCGAGCTCGGCACCGAGATCGCCAAGCGTCTCTGCCTTGAGCCGGAATATGTCCGCATCGAATTCTCCGCGATGGTGCCCGGCCTGCAGGCCGGCCGTTGGGACATGATCAACACCGGCATCTTCTTCACCGAGGAACGCGCAAAGATCATGCAGATGATCCCCTATGAGGATCAGGCGATCAGCGTTTCGATCGCACCGAAATCCGACAAGAAGGTTGCCAGCAAGGGCGATCTGGACGGCATGACGATCGGCGTCGAGATCGGCGGTTTCGAGGAAACCAAGACGCGCCTCCTCGACAAGGAATTGCGCGATGCCGGCAAGAAGGGCCTGACGATCCAGACCTTCGACAATTTCGCGCTCGCCTATCAGGCCCTGCGTGCCGGTCAGGTCGACGGCGTGGTGTCGATCGATGCCGTCGCCAAGGACTATGATGCGCGGGGCGACTTCAAGCGCGCTCTGAGCGGTCTCTATCCCGCACCGGTCGCCGTCGCCTTCAAGAGCCCGGCGCTTGCCGATGCCGTATCGGCGACGCTCAAGGAGATGAAGGCTGACGGATCGCTGAAGGCGCTGTTCGACAAATACGGATTGCCTATGGTGTCCAGTGATTATTCCGTGAAGGGTCCCGGCCGCTGATCGGATTGATCGGTTCATCGAAATGGCGATGCGCGGATCTTCCGCGCTCGCCTTGAGCAGAAAGTTACGTTCATGACGCTTTGGAGCTGGTCGGGTTTCTTCGGATACCTGTTTAATCCCTTCATCCTCGGTGGGGTCTTTACGACCATCTGGCTGACCGTCGTGTCGCTGACGGCGGGTCTTATCCTCGGATTTGTCCTTGCCCTGATGCGGCGATCACCGTTCCGGTTGGCCAAGATCCTCGCCAAGATCTACATCTGGCTGTTTCGCGGCACACCGTTGCTCGTCCAGCTCATCGCCCTCTACACGGCGCTGCCGCAGTTCGGCATTCGCTTCACCGTGATCGAGGCGGCCTTGATCGGGCTTGCGCTCAACGAAGCCGCCTATCTCGCCGAAATCATCCGTGCCGGCATCGAGGCTGTCCCGGAAGGGCAGGCTCGTGCTGCCCGGGCTCTCGGGATGACGGAGCGGCAGATCATGCGCCACATCGTCATGCCGCAAGCCTTCAAGGTGATCATTCCGCCGCTTGGAAACTCCGTCAACGGCCTGCTGAAGACGACCTCCGTGACCTCGGTCATCTCGATGGAGGAGCTTCTGCGGCGCACCCAGGTGCTCATCCAGGAGCACTTCATGGTGCTGGAGCTCTTCGCGGTGGCGGCCATCTACTACCTTCTTCTGACCACGCTCTGGGATTTCGTCCAGAACCATATCGAGAAGCGCTTCGGTCAAGCCACCAACCCCCGGCTTTCCATCACCGAAAAGCGCTAGAACCAGGATATCTGACATGACTAGGAAGTTTCGCGGTGTCTATACCGTGATGATCACGCCATTGGATGCAGACGGCGCCGTGGATTTGAAGGCGATGGCCGCCTTCACCGACTGGCAGGTGCGCGAGGGCATTCATGGCCTCATCCCGCTGGGGTCGACCGGCGAGTTCCTGTCGCTGAGCGAAGAGGAGCGCGATGGCGTGGCACGGACGGTCATCGAGACCGTTGCCGGCCGCGTCCCGGTGCTGATTGGCACCGGCGCGGAAGATACGCGCGAATGTGTGCGTCTGAGCCAAAAGGCCGAGGCGATGGGCGCCGATGGCGTCATGATCATTCCGCCCTTCTACTCTACGCCGACGGATGACGAGCTCGTTCATCATTATCGCACTGTGGCATCCGCGATCTCCATTCCGATCATGGTCTACAACAACCCGGCAACGGCCAATGTCGATCTGAAGCCGGAGCTGGTGAAGCGTATCGCCGAGATCAAGGGCTGCGACTATATCAAGGAATCCACTCTCGAAGTGACGCGGGTGCGTGACATCATCCGTCTGGCGGGCGAGAATATGACCGTTTTCGGCGGTATTCTCGGCTTCGAATCCTTCGTGATGGGAGCGGAAGGCTGGGTTGCTGTCGCTTCGAACGTGGCGCCGGGGCCGATGGCCCGCATTTTCGAGCTCGCTGCCGATGAGAAGAATACCGATGAAGCGCGCGCGCTTTACCTGAAGTGGCTGCCGGTCATCCAGGCGGTGGGTGGGCAGGCCTATGTTGCCGGGTCGAAGTCACTGCTGACGCATATGGGCTTTGCTGCGGGAATACCACGGCCGCCGCGCCTGCCGCTGCCGCCCGAGCAGGATGCAGCCATGAAAAAGCTGGTTTCGGACTTTGGTCTGACGTTCAGCGCCTGAGGATCGAGAAATGTCCGCCTCCCTTGCCAACCCCTATTCCGGATCGGAACCACCCGTCGAGTTCTTCGTCGACGGTGTGGCTCTGCATGCCGAGCGCGGGATGACGATCGCCGCGGCGATCGAGGCAGGCGGACGGCATGATTTTTCACGGGGCCTCAAGGGCGAGGCTCGTGGTCTCTTCTGCGGCATGGGCACGTGTCAGGACTGCCTTGTCACGGTTGACGGCAAGGTTAGCCAGCGTGCGTGCATGACATCGGTCAAGGAAGGAATGCAGGTTCGCCGACCGGCCTCAAAACCGGCGCCCACGGCAGACCATGCCGACCTTTGCGACGTGCCGACAGCGATCCCCTGTCTCGAGATGGACGTGCTGGTGATCGGCGCAGGGCCTGCCGGTCTGGCTGCCGCCGAGGTGGCCGCGAGCGTCGGAGCGAGCGTGACCTTGGTCGACGAGCGCGCTATCGCCGGCGGGCAATATTTCAAGCAGCCCTCGACCTCGAAGGCGGCATTGCGTCTTGGCGGCGATGAACAGGCTCGATCGGGTGCCGATCTGATCCGGCGCGCCCAAGCCGCCGGCGTGTCGATGATCGGCGGAACGCTCGTCTGGGGTGCTGCCAATGAGGAGAACGGCGCAAGGATCGCCTGTTACGGTCCGCAAGGTGCCTTTTACTGCAAGCCGCGAATGATCGTTATCGCCACCGGCGCCTATGAACGGCCGCCGGCAATTCCCGGCTGGACACGCCCCGGCGTCATGACCGCCGGAGCGGCGCAGACGCTGCTCAGAAGCTACGGCACGGTGCCCGGCGGACGGATCGTCATTGCCGGCAACGGCCCCCTCAACATCCAGGTCGCCAATGAGATCCGCAAGGCGGGTGGCTCCGTCGTCGCACTGGTGGAAACTGCTCCGGCGCCGTGGAAGCAACCGCTGGCGGCGCTCAAGCTTCTGGCCGCCGACAAGGCACTGGCAACAGGTGGATTGTGGCAGGTCGCGGCCTTGCGGGCGGCTGGTATTCCGATCCTGTGGGAAAGCCGGATTGCGTCGATAGACGGACAAGAGGGCGTCGAAACCATCACGGTCATTGGACCGGATGGCGAAACCAGGCTTGAGGTCGACACGGTTCTGATCGGTGGCAGTTTTGCATCCTCAAACGAACTTTCCAGATTGCTCGGTTGCGGCCACGACGTCATCGATGGCGATCTCGTTGCCACTACCAAGGATGATGGGGAGAGCACGCTTACCCATATCCATGTGGTCGGAGAAGCCGCCCGTTTTGGCGGCGCGCATATTGCCATGGCGCAGGGCCGGCTTGCCGGGATTGCTGTGGCCCGCAAATTGGGTTTCGACGTCGCGTCCGATCCGCTCGCTGAACGCAGGCTGGCGCGGCACCGGGCCTTTCAGGCAATGCTTTGGACCGTCTTCAAATCGGCTCGTCCAGTTGGCGACAAACTACCACCCGACGACACCGTCATCTGTCGCTGCGAGGGCGTTACCTATGGCACGCTGAGGGCGCTTGGCGAGAAAAGCGCCAAGGACATTGCGACACTGAAGCGATTGTCGCGTGCCGGGATGGGGCGCTGTCAGAGCCGCTATTGCGGACATGCGATTGCGGCCGTTGCGGGAGAAAAACGCACCGCCGGAGAGACGCGCGGCTTTCTGGCGCCGCAAATGCCCCTGCGGCCGGTGCCGCTGGCAGCACTCGCGGTCGAAAAACCGGAATGGGGCGGCCACAAGCGGGCGATGCTGCCGGAAAGACCGCCGCTGGAAAGCCGCGAACCGTTGCCCGTGTCACAGACCTCGACACTGGTCATCGGCGCCGGGATCGCCGGCTTGTCGACGGCCCTCTTTCTCGCCCGCGAGGGCGAAGAGGTCACCGTATTGGAGCGCGCCTTTCCGAATTCGCTGGCCTCGGGCGGCAATGCCGGCAGCCTGCATGCGCAGCTTCTCTCCTTCGATCACGGCGCGCGTGCCGAAGGCGGTGGTAGTGCGGCGGCGCAGACGCTGCCGCTGCAGCGTGATTCCATTGCTCTCTGGGCCGCTCTACAGAATGAACTTGGCTGCGATTTCGAGATGAAGGTGACGGGCGGCTTGATGGTCGCCGAGACCGAGGCGCATATGCGCTTCCTCGCCGAGAAAGTCGGCGTCGAGCAGCGGGCTGGCATCGATTGCAGGCTGATTGGCCAAGAGGAATTGCGCGCGCTGGAACCGGCTTTGTCGCCTCAGTTCGTGGGTGCCGCCTATTGCTCGCAGGAAGGCAAGATCAATCCGCTCGTCGCCACCCAGCACATTCTCGAAGCCGCACGGGCGAAGGGCGCGCGCATCTTCGAAACATGCGAGGTCCTCGGCATCGTGCCCGGTCCGGCCGGCTTTGAGGTCACGACATCGCGCGGGACTATCCAGGCAAAACGCATCGTCAATGCGGCCGGCGCCTTCTCAGCGCGGATCGGATCGATGCTTGGCCTCGATATTCCCGTCTTCGGCGCGCCGTTGCAGATGGTGGTGACGGAAGCGGCCGCTCCGCTGATCTCTTGCCTCGTTGCCCATGCCGATCGTCATCTGACCTTGAAGCAGGCGGCCAACGGCAATTTCGTCATCGGCGGAGGCTGGACGGCCGGCCTTGATCCGGTGCATCAGCATCCAAGACCGCTATTGTCGAGCCTTGAGGGCAATCTCTGGGTTGCCCAGCATGTGGTCCCGGCGCTGCGCAAGCTGCATGTCATCCGTAGCTGGGCGGCGATGAATATCAATATCGACGGAGCGCCGATCCTCGGCGAGCATCCGTCGCAGCCCGGCTACTTCAGCGCCGTGACATCCAACGGCTATACGCTCGGCCCGATCGTCGGCCAGCTGACCGCGCAGCTCGTCCTTGGTCGCGAAACCGGCAGGGCGCTGCAACCCTTTTCCATCACTCGTTTCGCGAAAGGCCGCTCATGATCGAAATCAGTGGCGTCTCCAAATTCTACGGCAATTACGAAGTCCTGAAGAACTGCTCCGTCAAGGTCGATCGCGGCGAGGTTGTCGTCGTCTGCGGTCCGTCGGGCTCCGGCAAGTCGACGCTAATCAAATGCGTGAACGGACTGGAGCCTTTCCAGAAGGGTTCCATCCGCGTCCACGGCATCGAGGTGGGGGATCCGAAGACGGATCTGCCGAACCTGCGCACCCGCATCGGCATGGTCTTCCAGAATTTCGAGCTTTTCGCGCATCTGACCATCATCGACAATCTGATGTTGGCGCAGAAGATCGTGCTCGGGCGCAGCGAGACGATCGCCAAGACCAAGGCCATGCAGCTTCTCGATCGCGTCGAGCTGGCTGATCATGCCAACAAGTATCCGAGCCAGCTTTCCGGCGGCCAGCAGCAGCGCGTGGCGATTGCGCGGGCGCTCGCCATGGATCCCTTGGCGATGCTCTTCGACGAGCCGACGTCGGCGCTCGATCCGGAGATGATTTCGGAAGTGCTCGATGTCATGACCGGCCTTGCGAAAGATGGGATGACGATGATGGTCGTCACCCACGAAATGGGCTTTGCCCGTCGCGTCGCCACCCGCGTGATCTTCATCGACCAGGGCGAGATCGTCGAGGACCGCCCGAGCGAAGACTTCTTCGCCGGCAAGCATAATCCGAGGACGGAAGCGTTTCTCGGCAAGATCCTGCAGCACTGAGGAGGCGACATGACCGCCTTCGACTTCATCACTCAGAAGGGCACCGTTGCGACCGTGTCCGGACACCGCTGATATTGCCCCGCTCAGACGGGACCGACAAATGACATTACCAACGTAAGGAAAGACATCCGATGAAATTGAAGATTACCGCCGGCCCCTTCGAATTCGATGCCGTGCTTGAAACCGCAAAGGCCCCGAAAACCTCGGAGGTTTTCCTGAAGCAGATGCCGTTCGAAGGCCAGATCGTGCACGTTCGCTGGTCGGGTGAGGGCGTCTGGATTCCGCTCGGCGACCTTGATTTCGGCGTCGGATATGAAAACCACACCAGCCATCCCGCGCCGGGGCATATCATTCTCTATCCGGGCGGCATCAGCGAAACCGAAATCCTGCTTGCCTATGGCGGCGTCGATTTCTCGTCGAAAATGGGCCAGCTTGCCGGCAATCACTTCATTACGGTAACGTCCAACCTCGACAAGCTGCCGGAACTTGGCCGCCTGACCCTGTGGGAAGGCGCACAGAAAATCCTCTTCGAGACGGTCGAGGGCTGAGGCTTCGCTAGCGAACACGATCACGGACCATCCAACGTCCGTGATCGGCTTGCTTGATCGGTGCGTATAACGCGCACTATCCGATCGACATCAGGCTTGCATTCCCGCCCGCTGCTGCCGTGTTGATGGAGGTCGTTACCTCCTCCAGCAGCCAGTTCAGGCAATAGGCATCAGGTCCTTTCGCGATCTCGTCGCTCGATGCGCCCTGGACAAGAACCAACGGTCCCGGAAGAGCTGCAATCGCTTGCACCGCTACCTTTATCCGATCCGCATTTCCTTCGATCAGCGCGCCCGCAAAGGGGCCATCCGCTGCCCAGTCATTCGACCAGGAGATGCGGTTGGCGACCTTTTCCGGCAGACCGCGAAGCTCGTCCTGAAGCGCCGACGAGGCGTCCACCACGATGGAATTGCCGGTGGCAAGGGCTGCCGCAAGCTGAACGTAGAGGCCAAGCGCCGTTTGCGGCATGAGCAATACTTTCCCGCGAGGATGCAGTTGATAAAGGTTCAGCTCGCCGACGGGACCGGGCATTTCGATGTTAAGGCCCAGCGATGACCCGCTGGCGATAGCGCGCGCCCGCTCGGCTGCTTGCGGTACTCCCTTGCCGTCGAGCCAGGTCAGGAACTCGTTTGCGGCCTGATCCGTCTTGACGCTCGCATCCCGAAGCGGCTCGGTCGAGGAGGCGACCAGCCGGCGAAGATAGAGGGGGCCGCCGGCCTTTGGCCCGGTGCCGGAAAGGCCGCGCCCGCCAAACGGCTGGACACCCACCACGGCGCCGATGATGTTTCGATTGACGTAGAGATTGCCCGCCTTAACGCGCCCGGTGACATGTGCGATGGTGCCGTCAAGCCGCGTGTGCAACCCGAAGGTCAGTCCGTAACCCGAAGCATTCACCGCATCTATCAGCTTGTCGAGTTTCTTCCGCTGGTAGCGGATGATATGCAGTACCGGGCCGAACACTTCCTTTTTGAGGTCCGCCAGGTTGTTGATCTCGATGATTGTCGGGGCGACAAATGTTCCCTTTGCCGCAGCGGGCGGAAGGTCGACTTGTTGTACCTTGCAACCCAGCTTGCGCATGTTTTCGATATGCTCGTCGATGCCGCGCTTGGCATTATCATCGATGACTGGGCCGATATCGATCGCCAGCCGATCGGTGCGACCAACCGACAATTCGCCGAGCGCGCCGCGCAGCATGGTCAAGGTCCGGTCGGCGATCTCCTCCTGCAAGCAGAGAACGCGAAGGGCCGAGCAGCGTTGCCCGGCGCTATCGAAAGCCGAGGCGATGACGTCGCCGACGACCTGCTCGGCGAGCGCGGAGGAATCGACGATCATGCCGTTCTGCCCGCCGGTCTCTGCGATGAGCGGGATCGGCTTGTTGAATTTAGACAATCTCTCCGCAAGCTGTGCCTGGATGAGTCGGGCCACTTCCGTCGACCCGGTGAACATCACGCCCGATGTCTCCGGAGCGCCGACAAGGGCGGCGCCCGTTCGGCCGCTGCCGGGCACGAACTGGAGCGCGCCGCGCGGAATTCCTGCTTCATGGAGAATGCGCACGCCTTGCGCGGCGATCAGCGGCGTGACGCCGGCCGGCTTGGCGACGACCGGATTGCCGGCGACGAGCGCGGCCGCGATCTGGCCGGTGAAAATCGCCAGCGGAAAATTCCATGGGCTGATGCAGACGATCGGGCCGAGCGGAACGCTGTCAGGCTTCAGCACCTTGCGCGCCTGCTCGGCGTAATAGCGCAGGAAGTCGATGGCCTCCCTGACTTCGCCGATGGCGTTGGCGGCCGATTTCCCGGCCTCGCGCATCACCAAGCCGATCAATGTCTCCATCTCCGCCTGCATCAGGTCCGCGGCCCGTTCCAGCCGCTCGGCCCTGACGGTCGGACTGACGGCAGCCCATTCCGGAGCCGCTTCGGCAGCGAGACGCATCACGATGGCCGCATCATCGGTACCCAATTCAGTGACATGACCGACGAGATCGGAATGATCGGCAGGATTGAGGACGGGCCGGGTTTCGCCGCGTTCGGAGCCATCCGCGAGCAAGGGCTTGGCAACCCATTCCATCGCCGCCGACGCCTGCAGGCGCTCGGCAAGGCCCGCCAGCGATGTCTCGTTCGACAGGTCGATGCCGGCCGAATTCCTGCGGACGTCATGGAAGAGATCGGCGGGAAGAGCGATCTTGTCGTGCTGGGCGCCAACGACTTTCATCGCGCGCACCACTTCGACCGGATCGGCAATCAGGTCGGCGACCGGGATGGCGGGGTCGGCGATCTTGTTGACGAAAGAGGAATTGGCTCCGTTTTCAAGCAGGCGCCTGACGAGATAGGCAAGCAGCGTTTCATGCGTGCCAACGGGCGCATAGATCCGGCAGGGGCGATCGAGATTGTCGCTGCCCACGACTTCCTCGTAAAGCGGCTCGCCCATACCATGCAGGCATTGGAATTCATATTTGCCGACGGAAAAGTCGTTGCCGGCCATCTGATAGATCGTCGCCAGCGTCTGCGCATTATGCGTCGCGAATTGCGGGAAGATCAGATCGGTCGCCGCGAGCAGCTTCTTGGCGCAGGCGATGTAGGAAACGTCGGTGTAGACCTTGCGGGTGTAGACGGGGAAACCGTCGAGGCCGTCGACCTGGGCGCGCTTGATCTCGGCATCCCAATAAGCACCCTTCACGAGACGGACCATCAGCCGGTGCCCCGAGCGGCGGGCGAGATCGATGATGAAGTCGAGAACATGGGGGCAACGCTTGCCGTAAGCCTGCACCACAAAGCCCATGCCGTTCCAGCCGGCAAGATCAGGGTCGAGGCAAAGCTCCTCCAGAAGGTCGAGCGACAGTTCAAGCCGGTCGGCCTCTTCGGCATCGATGTTCAGGCCAATATTGTATCGCTTGGAGAGGGCAGCGAGCGCCTTCACCTTCGGCAGCAGTTCGCCCATGACCCTTTCGGTCTGCGAGCGCACATATCGCGGATGTAGGGCGGAAAGCTTGATGGAGATACCAGGGCCTTCGTAAATGCCGCGGCCCGCCGAAGCCTTGCCGATTGCGTGGATCGCGGCTTCGTAGTCGCGATAATAACGCTCGGCGTCGGCCTGTGTCGTCGCGGCTTCGCCAAGCATGTCATAAGAGTAGCGGAAGCCCTTGGCTTCGAGTGTGCGGGCGCGCCGCAGCGCCTCGTCGATCGTCTCGCCGGTGACGAATTGCTCGCCCATCATCCGCATGGCCATGTCGACGCCACGGCGAACGACCGGCTCGCCGCAGCGCGCGATCAATCGTGTCAGCGCGGCCGATAGCCCCTTGTCGTTCACCGTCGAGGTGAGCTTCCCGGTAACGACCAGTCCCCAGGTGGCGGCGTTGACGAACAGAGAACGACCGCCGCCCAGATGCGACTTCCAGTCGCCGTCGGAAATCTTGTCCCGGATCAGGGCGTCGCGCGTGGCAGTGTCCGGAATGCGAAGCAGGGCCTCGGCGAGGCACATCAGGGCGACACCCTCCTGGCTCGACAGCGAATATTCATGCACCAGACCCTCGACGCCGGTTCCCTTGTGCTTGGCGCGGAGAGCCTCGATCAATATCCGAGCGGTCTTCTTGACGGCATTCCGGACAGCCTCCGGCAGGGTCGCCGCCTCGATCAGCGGTGGAAGGCATTCCGTCTCCGGACGCCGATAAGCGTCGGTGATTGCCCGGCGCAGAGGCCCTTGCCCGCGGATCGGCGGCGCGAATTGCGCGAATGGCGGGGCGGGCGGCGGTGTCGGCTGATCGGCGAGTTTGGCGGTGGCTGTCATGGTTACCTCGAGGTGCAATGGTCTGAAATGCCGATCGCCTGTTAGGCGTTTGTTGCTTGGCTGGAGTGACGCTCCAACGCGTCGAGAGATTATATCTCAGCCGTAAAGGACGTTCTGCCTTGAATTTACGAAATTGCAGTCATATTGAACTTCAATATCCGACATTTCAAATGGGATTGCCTATAGAAATGACTAAAACCAGTGAAATAGACCAGTTCGATCAGAAGATCCTCGATGCGCTCGTGGAAGACGGCCGCATGTCGATCACGGACCTTTCCGAGCGTGTCGGCCTTTCCAAGACGCCCTGCCAGGCGCGATTGAAAAAGCTGATCGACACGGGCTACATCGACGGCTTCAAGGCAATTCTGAACCCCGCCAAGTTCGGCCTCGATCATGTCGCCTTTGCCGAGGTGAAACTGACGGATACGCGCGAGCAGGCTTTGCTCAGCTTCAACAATGCCGTCAAAAAGATCAAGGAAATAGAAGAGTGCCACATGATCGCCGGCCGCTTTGATTATCTTCTCAAGATCAGGACGTCGGATATCCGCCGATACCGGATCGTGCTTGGCGAGAAGATCTCAAGCCTGCCATTCGTGGCGAGCACCTCGACCAATGTCGTCATGCAGGCGGTCAAGGAAAGCTGGTCCTAACGTCCCGTTTTAATCGAACATATCAGCTTGGCTGCCATCGATTTTGCTTCGCGGAGTTCTCCCCACGATACAACTATAGTAAGAGAAATTCGCGTTTTGGGAGGATGCGATGCAAAAATTGTCTGCCGATGCCATTGTTGTGGGAGCCGGCCTGTCGGGTCTCGTTGCCGCGACGGAACTTGCCGATGCGGGCCGGAAAGTGATCGTCGTGGATCAGGAGCCAGAGCAAAATTTCGGGGGGCAGGCTTTCTGGTCGCTGGGTGGATTGTTTCTTGTCGATTCACCGGAGCAGCGCCGGCTTGGCATCAAGGATTCACGCGACCTCGCATGGCGGGATTGGCAGGGCACGGCAGGCTTCGATCGCAATGAGGACTATTGGCCAAGACGCTGGGCGGAGGCCTATGTCGACTTCGCGGCCGGCGAAAAGCGTAGCTGGCTGCGGGCCATGGGCCATCGCATCTTTCCGATCGTCGGATGGGCGGAGCGTGGAGGGGCCAGCGCAACCTCCCACGGCAATTCCGTTCCGCGGTTTCATATCACATGGGGAACAGGACCCGGTGTGGTCGAACCGTTCGAACGGCGCGCCCGGGCGGCTGAAGAGAAAGGCCTGATCCGCTTTTTATGGCGGCATCGCGTCGACAGGCTGACGGTCGTCAATGGCGCTGTCACTGGCGTTTCGGGTGCCGTTCTGGAGGAAAGCGACGCAAATCGCGGCATGGAAACCTCGCGCGTGGAAGTGGGCGATTTCGAACTGACCGGCGGTGCCGTCATCGTGGCGTCCGGCGGCATCGGCGGCAATCTCGATCTCGTGCGCCAGAACTGGCCGGAGAGATTGGGCAAGCCGCCGGAGACGATGGTCTCGGGCGTTCCAAAGCATGTCGACGGCAGGATGATCGGAATTGCCGAGGAAGCCGGAGGGCGCCTGATCAACCGCGACCGGATGTGGCACTATACCGAAGGCCTCAAGAACTGGGCGCCGATCTGGCCGAACCACGGGATCCGAATTCTCCCCGGGCCATCGTCGATGTGGTTCGATGCCAAAGGCAACCGGCTGCCCCAGCCCAACTATCCCGGCTACGATACCCTGACCAGCCTGCAGCACATCATGTCTACCGGCCATGACTATAGCTGGTTCATTCTGAACCAGAGCATTATCCGCAAGGAATTCGCTCTTTCCGGATCCGAACAGAACCCCGATTTCACCGGTAAAAGCTGGAAGCTGGTGATACGCCGCGCCCTCAGCAAGACGGCGCCCGCGCCCGTTGAGGCATTCAAGCAGCATGGCGAGGACTTTGTGGTCGCCAACAGCCTGCCGGATCTCGTGGCCGGCATGAACCGTCTTGTCAAATCGGAGCTGCTGCAACTGGAAAAGATAGATCGCGAGATCCGCGCTCGCGACGGACAGATCGCGAACCGCTTTTCCAAGGATGCCCAGATCACGGGCATTCACAATTCCCGTAGCTATCTGGGCGACAAGATCGGGCGCACCGCCAAGCCGCATCCAATCCTCGATCCTGCCCATGGTCCGCTCATCGCGGTGCGTCTCAATATTCTCACCCGCAAAACCCTGGGTGGTCTGGAAACCGATCTTGAAAGCCGCGTTTTCGATGGTCGCGGAGACATCATTCCCGGCCTGTATGCGGTCGGGGAAGCCGCAGGATTTGGCGGCGGCGGCATGCACGGCTATCGCGCGCTGGAGGGGACTTTCCTGGGTGGCTGCCTCTTTTCCGGACGCGCCGCGGGACGTTCTGTCGTCCGGCAAGGAATGTGATGTCTTTCAGAATAAATTGTTCCTGACGACGTTTTTAGACCAACCGGCAATATTGACCAAGCTGCGACGTTTTCTGGGTCGGATTTTGCCAAAGGAAACCCATTCCGGGCGTTGGCGTTACACAACGGTCGGCGAGCACACCGTCCTTTCCTTTGCGTAATTTCTGAAAATTCCGAGGCTGCCCAATGCCATCGTGAAGCGCCAAGCAGGGCACGTCGGTCTCCGGCCCTTACCATTCATTCCATGACGCCTGGAATGTGACGCAGATGCTCCCTGCGTCACTGACGCGTTACTCCGCCAATCTACTGTGCCCGGGCGAATTCGTTGTCGACAGCCATGCCCTCTCTCTCATCACAACTGTTGGGCGTCTAAGTTATCGAAAATTTCAGCCTATGGTGCGGAATACGTATAACGTAGACGGTTTCCGGCTGGCGTCGATGCAAATCTATAATGATATTACTTATCTATGGTAGAAAATATGATGGTTGTAGCATGATATTCATCGATATTTAGGTATTTCATGTATTTTCAAACTTAAAATACATGTATGCGTATATTTATTGCTACGATGTTTATATTATTTAAGTATAAATCTTATTTCATGAAGTAAATATTTTATTCTATATCATATATAAAATAATTTTCTAAATAATTTAAGCATTCTCCGATGAGATCTCAACCGCACAATCAGGCACAAAGAAATGCTCGAAAGCAACCTATCAGTGACGAGATCGACCTCCGAGTTCAGCTTTCGGGTACCACAAGACTTGGCTGTGCTCGCTACCGAAATCAAACGAATTCTCGTTATTGGCTCGTGCACTTCGCAGGGTGTTTCGGAATATGCGCATCGCGTTTTCCCGGATGTTCAAGCAGACCATATTCTTTACAATTTTCCCGGCGTTTCCGAAGGCGCTTTGCCAAGGCCCGCTGATGAATATGACTTTCAGTTTGTCTATCTTCCATTGCGAACCGTCCTACCCGAAACGATGCTCGCTGATCTATCCCATGAAAGCGAAGCGCCCTTCATCGAGAAATTCGAAGAAGCGAAGGATAGGCTTTTTCAAACGCTGAACGGTGCATTGCAATATACCGAAAACTCCAATCTATTGACGTTCGTATCGGAGTTTCTGACACCTCAGCAGAACCTCATAGGGCGGCTTTTGCCCCGCCACGATTTTCGCAACCCGACCTATTTTGTTGAACAGCTCAATAAGGTCCTTCATCAGATTGCGGAAGAAAGGACCAATACTCATATCGTTCAAACCGATGCGATAGCCTGCACCTTTGGCAAAAAATATATCCAGGAAGACTTCGTTTGGACATGGAGTCACGCGTCCTATGCCAATGATTGGGACAGCGAGCATGATACGGGACGCATCGCTGTTCCCACCAAGCTTTCGGACCTTTATCCATTCAATATAGATGACTTCGTCCTCGCGTTATGGGGTGAAGTAGATGCCATGTATCGGACGATCAGGCAGAAAGACAGTGTGAAGCTGGTGATCCTGGATCTCGACGACACCCTTTGGCGTGGCGTCGTGGCTGAGGAAGGCATTCACCCCCATATCCTTGAAGGCTGGCCGCTTGGGATGGTCGAAGCCCTGAAGTATCTCAAACACAGGGGTATAATCCTTGCAATCGTCAGCAAAAACGAGGAAGCGACTATAAATGAACTTTGGCCAGATATTCTTGGTGGGAGGCTTAATCTTGATGATTTTGCGATCCGGAAGATCAATTGGCGGCCGAAGGCTGAAAACATCCAGGAGATTCTGACTTATACAAACCTCCTGCCGAAGAATGTTCTCTTTATTGACGACAATCCGGTCGAGCGCCAATCGGTCCAGGCGGCGTTCCCGGCAATCCGCACATTGGGAGCGGAGCTATACTCGATCCGGAGAATCCTTCTATGGGCGCCGGAGTTGCAGGTGCCTTACATCAGTCAGGAATCCGCTCGTCGTACAGAGATGATCCAGGATCAAGTCAAGCGTGAGACGGCCAGGACCCAGATGAGTCGCGGCGAGTTTCTCACATCCCTGGGGGTGAAGGTTGCTATCCGGGAGATAACAGATATCTCACATAGTAGCTTCGCACGCGCATTCGAATTACTCAATAAGTCCAATCAATTCAATACGACTGGCAAGCGATGGAGCATGGAAGAATGCAGCCGGGCATTTGCCGATGGTTGGAAATTCTCAACGTTTGAAGTTCAAGACAACTACTCCTCCTATGGGCTGGTCGGTGTGGCAATACTGAATCGGTTTCACCTGGATCAGTTTGTCATGAGCTGCCGGGTCGTTGGGCTTGGGGTTGAAAGCGCTGTCCTTCGTTTTCTCTATCATCATGGAGATCTGAAGAGCGGACGTATTATCGAAACGGAAGCCAATCTGATTGTTCGCGATCTCTTTCAGAAATGCGGTTTCTATTACGATGGAGCCCATTGGGTGACGGATGGCGATTTTCCCGAAGCATACTCACATGTAAAGATCGGGGTCGCTTGAGTGGTGAGTTCTATCGCCGCACTTGAAATAGCCCCCCGCTTCCGGCACACAGCCCATGGAACGAGGGCTTGGACATGCGACACATCTATATTGTCGGTATCGGAACGGGAAATCCCGAGCACCTGACCGTGCAGGCGATCAATACGCTGAACGAGGTCGGTGTCATCTTCATCCCCAGCAAGGGTATGGCCAAGGCAGAGCTTGCCGAGGTGCGCAGGGATATCTGTCAGCGCTATGTCACGAAGGAGACCATCCGCATCGTCGACTATGCCGTGCCGGTGCGCCAGACGGCTGATCGCAGCTATGTCCAGAGCGTCGACGACTGGCATGCGGATCTCTCGGCAACCTATGAACGGCTGTTCCAGGAGCATATCTCGGAGAGCGGCAGCGCCGCCTTCCTGGTTTGGGGCGATCCCAGCCTCTACGACAGCACGATCCGCATCATCGAGCGGGTCAGTGCGCGCAAACGTGTTGCCCTCGATTATAGCGTCATTCCCGGCATCACCAGCATCCAGGCGCTGACGGCGAGCCATCGCATTCCGCTCAATCTCGTCGGAAAGCCGGTCCAGATCACCACCGGCCGCCGGCTGGCGGAAAGTTTCCCCGGCGTGGTCGAAACCGCCGTCGTCATGCTCGACGGCGAGCAGGCCTTCAGCAAGATCGACGATCCCGATGTCTATATCTATTGGGGTGCCTATCTCGGCACCGAGGATGAGATCACCATTGCCGGCCGGCTCGCCGATGTGTCGGATCGTATCGTGACGACCCGGGCGGAGGCGCGGGCAAGGCATGGCTGGATCATGGATATCTATCTGCTTCGCAAGGGCCAGGATTTCGACGACCCGGCATGAGGCGGCGCCTGCCGCCAAATTATTTGCCCGCCGATGCGGATTATGTCAGGACATGTCCTTCATAAGGATTGTCTCATGGCGGTGGCCGACAGCTATAGGATGGAAAGGCACGACGTCTCCTCGCGACAGGAGATGGATGCTTTCTCCTGCGTTGCGGATGCACCGTCGATGGCCCGCGGCGCCTGCCCTTCGCTCAGCGCACCGATGGTGACCGGCGACGGATTGCTCGTGCGGCTGCGCCCGACAACGCCGGGCCTGACCATTGCGCAATTTCGAGCGCTCGCCGAGGCGGCTGCGAAGCATGGCAATGGGCTGATCGAGATCACGGCGCGCGGCAATCTTCAACTGCGCGGTATGACGACGGACAGTATGGCAGGTCTCGCCGCAGACATCGATCGCGCCGGCATCGTTCCGGAGAGCGGTGTTACCATCGAGGTTCCGCCGCTCAGCGGGCTGGACCCGTTGGAGGCGGCCGATGCACGGGATATGGCCCTGAGGCTTCGCCGGGAAATCGTAGCACTCGATCCTCAGCCAGTCTTGGCTCCCAAGCTGACCATCATCATCGATGGCGGTGGGCGGCTGACGCTGGATGCGATGTCGGCGGATATAAGGTTGAGGGCCACAAAAGCTGACAGCAGTTCGACCGTTTGGAATCTGGCGATAGGTGGAACGGCGCAGACAGCGAAGGTCCTGGCATCTCTGCCCGCCGAGCAATCCATCCCGGCTGTTATCGAGCTGCTGAAAGCGCTGGCCCATCTTGGCCCGACTGCACGCGGCCGCGATCTCGACACAGCCAGCCTGCGGGCAAGGTTCTCTTCGATGCAAGACGGGGCACCCGGCACCGCCGGCCAGCATGTTTCGCCAATCGGCATTCATCATCTCGGTGACAACAACCTTGTTCTTGGCCTGCGTCCCTCCTTCGGGCAGATCCATGCCAGAGATATTCTGAATTTCCTCGATATCGCCGAAGCTGCCGGGGCAAATGAAATCCGGACTGCGCCGGACCACGCCTTGCTGGTGCTGGGCCTTGCAGATGGAGCGGCCCGGGATATTCAGCTGGCGGCCGGCAAGCATGGTTTTCGAACCCGCGCGGCTGATCCGTCGAACCACATAGACGTCTGTTCCGGGGCGGGAGCCTGTGCTTCCGCTTTCTACGCCACGAAACTGGTCGCCGCGGATGTGCTCGACTTGGCCTCCGAATTGCTCGATGGCTCGCTGACCGTGCATCTCTCCGGTTGCCGCAAAGGCTGTGCCCATCCGGGCAAGGCAGCGCTTACATTCGTCGGTGCGCCAACAGGCTATGGGATTGTCGTAAATGGGTCCGCATCGAGCGAGCCCGTGGCCTACATCGGAAAACAAGAACTAAAATCGGTACTCGCGCGGATGAGCCGGCTGGTGCGGAATAATAAAGGTGCTGGCGAATCGACGGAGGAGTGTCTTACACGACTTGGCGCCGATGCGGTCGTTACAGCGCTACGACAGGGGTAGGAATGCCAGACTATGACTATATCCGCGAGGGAAATGCGATCTATGAGCGCTCCTTCGCGATCATCCGCAATGAAGCTGATCTGTCGCGCTTCTCCGAGGCGGAGGCCGATGTTGCCGTTCGTATGATCCATGCCTGCGGCCTGGTCGAAGCATCCGAGCATTTCGTCTTCTCTGCCGATTTCGTCGCTGTCGCTCGCGGAGCCCTCTCGCGTGGCGCACCGATCTTCTGCGATGCCGAGATGGTCGCTCATGGCGTCACCCGTGCCCGCCTGCCGGCCGCCAACGAGGTGATCTGCACGCTGCACGATCCGCGCACGCTGGAATTGGCGAAGGCTACCGGCAATACCCGCTCTGCGGCTGCGATGCATCTTTGGGGCGATCGTCTGGCCGGCTCCGTCGTCGCCATCGGCAACGCGCCGACGGCGCTGTTCCATCTGCTTGAAATGCTGCGCGACGGCGCCCCGAAACCGGCCGCTATCATCGGCATGCCCGTCGGCTTCGTAGGTGCTGCGGAATCCAAGGATGCGCTGGCCGAAAACTCCTATGGCGTTCCCTATGCCATCGTCCGCGGCCGGCTTGGCGGCAGCGCCATTACCGCCGCCGCCCTCAATGCATTGGCGAGGCCCGGCCTATGAACGCGCATTCCACCGGCCGGCTGATCGGTGTCGGCACCGGCCCCGGCGATCCGGATCTCCTGACCATCAAGGCTGTGAAGGCATTGGAGGCGGCTGATGTCGTCGCTTATTTCGCCAAGCAGGGGCGGAGTGGCAACGGCCGCGCGATCGTCGAGGATCTGCTGCGAGCCGACGCAACGCTCCTGCCGCTCTATTATCCCGTGACGACGGAAATCGACAAGGATGCACCGGAATACAATCGCCAGATCACCTCCTTCTACGATGTCTCCGCCGAAATTGTCGCCGCACATCTGAGGGATGGGAAAACCGTCGCTGTGCTCAGCGAGGGCGACCCGCTTTTCTATGGCTCCTATATGCATCTGCATGTGCGCCTTGCCGACCGTTTTCCAACGGAGGTCATCCCGGGTGTGACGGCCATGTCCGGCTGCTGGTCCCTCGCCGGTCTGCCGATGGTGCAGGGAGACGACGTGCTTTCCGTGCTTCCGGGCACGATGGCGGAAGGCGAGCTGGCCCGCCGTCTCGGCGATACCCAGGCCGCCGTGATCATGAAGGTCGGCCGCAACTTACCGAAAATCCGTCGTGCGCTCGAGACCGCCGGACGGCTCGATGAGGCCATCTATGTCGAGCGCGGTACGATGATGAACGGCGCGATGACGCCGCTTGCCGGCAGAGGGGATATCGAGGCCCCCTATTTCTCGCTGATCCTTGTTCCCGGTTGGGAAGGAAAACCATGAGCGGGCGTCTCTCGATCATCGGCACAGGCCCCGGCAATCCGGAGCAGATGACGCCGGAGGCACTGGCTGCCGCAGCTGATGCTACCGAACTCTTCGGCTATGGTCTCTATCTCGATCGTCTTTCGCTGCGCGCGGATCAGATCCGCCATGCCTCCGACAATCGCGAAGAGCTAGACCGCGCCAAGGCAGCGCTGGAGCGGGCCGTGGCGGGTGCCAATGTTTGCGTTGTCTCCGGCGGCGATCCCGGTGTCTTTGCCATGGCGGCGGCAGTCTGCGAGGCGATCGACAATGGGCCGGACGAGTGGCGCGATGTCGACCTCGTCGTTGTGCCGGGCATTACCGCCATGCTTGCCGTTGCCGCGCGCATCGGCGCGCCACTGGGGCACGATTTCTGTGCCATTTCGCTGTCCGACAATCTGAAGCCTTGGACGATCATCGAAAACAGGCTTCGCTCGGTCGCACAGGCAGGACTGGTGATCGCACTCTACAATCCGATCAGCAAGGCACGCCCCTGGCAGCTCGGCAAGGCTTTTGAGATATTGCGCGACGTATTGCCGGCTGCGACGCCCGTCATTTTTGGTCGTGCTGCCGGGCGGCCGGATGAGCGCATCGCGGTTGCGCGGCTTGCGGAGGCCGAGGCATCGCATGCTGATATGGCGACCTGCGTGATCATCGGCTCTGCCGAGACGTGCGTCATCACTCGCGAGGGAAAGTCTGACCTAGTTTACACGCCGCGCTTCATCAAGGAAGAGGCGAGATGATCGATACGATGCAGCGCAGCCTCGATAGTTTCGACAGCCGGCAAGCCGGCGGCATGCGCGCGCTCGACCATGATCACCTCGATGCCCAATTGCCGCGCAGCCTCGATCTTCGCATAGGTGGCATCGCCACCGCTGTTCTTGGTGACAATCGCATCGATATGGCGTTCCCGCAGCATGGCCAGTTCGTCGTCCAGATGGAACGGACCCTTGGCGTGGATATAGGTGACATCAGGCGCCGTCAGCACCGGCTCGACCGGATCGACGCTGCGCACCCAATAATGATGGTCAGGCGCGGCATTGGCATGATGAGCCTCTTGCCGGCCGATCGCCAGGAAGACGCGCAGAGGGGAAGGGCCGATTGCTGCAATCGCCTCGGAAACGCTCCGCACGGTGCGCCAGCGATCGCCCTCGACCGGCAACCAGACGGGCCGACGGAGCGCGAAGGCGTCAATGCCGCTGCGACCGGCGGCTTCGACAGCATTGGTGGAAATGCGGGCGGCGAAGGGATGGGTCGCGTCGATCAGCAGATTGATGGCCTCATCCTTCAAATAGCGGGCGAGACCCTCGGCGCCACCGAAGCCACCGGTGCGAATGGGAACCGGCTGCGGAGCCGGATCGGCGGTTCGGCCGGCCAGCGACAGGATGATATCGAGATCGGCGCGTGCAGCCAGCGCGGTGGCCAGCCGGCGGGCTTCCGTCGTGCCACCCAAGATCAGAATGCGGGTTCCGCTCATGTCTGAGATACCTTCCGTTCAACGCTGGCTCACTCTTATCGGCATCGGCGAGGACGGTCCAGCCGGGCTCGGCGACGAGGCCAAGCGGTTGATTGCATCCACCCCTGTTGTCTTCGGTGGCGCGCGGCATATCGACCTCATGCGGCCCTTGATCAAGGGCGAGGCGCATGCCTGGCTGAGCCCCTTCGAAAACTCCATCGAGGCCGTGCTCGCGCGGCGTGGAATGCTGACCGTCATCCTCGCTTCCGGCGATCCCTTTTTTTACGGCGTCGGTGCAACGCTTTCACGACATATCCCCATCTCCGAAATGACCGTCCTTCCCGCGCCGTCTTCCTTTAGCCTTGCCGCTTCGCGCCTCGGCTGGCCGTTGCAGGGCGTCACTACCCTCTCGCTGCATGGCCGACCGATCGACCTCGTCCGACCACATCTGCATCCGGACCGAAAAATCCTGGCCCTGACCTCGGACGGGCAGGGGCCGGCTGATCTTGCCCGTCTGTTGCAGGAGAACGGGTTCGGCCAATCTATGCTGACAGTTCTTGAAGCCCTGGGTGGGCCGAATGAGCGTGTCTCCACGCAGATAGCCTCCGATTTTGCGCTTTCCAGCATCAATGATTTGAACGTTTGCGGAATCGACGTCGTCGCTGGGGAGGATGCACGCATCCTGCCTCTCGCCGCCGGGCTTGATGATCACCTGTTCGAACATGACGGCCAGATCACCAAGCGGGAGATCCGGGCAATGACCTTGTCGGCGCTCGCGCCGCGCCGTGGCGAATTGCTGTGGGATATCGGCGCCGGCTCCGGTTCTATCGCCATCGAATGGATGCTCGCCGATCCCTCGATGCGCGCCATCGCCATCGAATCCTCCGGCGACCGTGCTGCCCGCATCCGAGATAATGCGGCAAATTTCGGTGTCCCGGGGCTTACAGTCGTCGAGGGACAGGTACCGCATGCGCTTGCCGATCTACCCACGCCCGATGCGATCTTCATCGGCGGTGGTGGCAGCGATGCGGGCGTCATGGACGTGGCCATCGGCGGATTGAAGAAGGGTGGGCGGCTGGTTGCCAATGCGGTGACGACCGAGATGGAAGCGATCCTACTGGCCGAACATGCCCGGCGTGGCGGCTCGCTGATCCGCATCGATATCGCCCGCGCAGCAGCCATCGGCAGCATGACCGGTTGGCGGCCCGCGATGCCGGTGACGCAGTGGTCCTGGGTTAAAGAATGAGAAGTGAGGGAACGGAATGACGGTGCATTTCATCGGAGCAGGACCGGGTGCGGCCGACCTGATCACCGTGCGTGGCAGGGATCTGATCGGCAAATGCCCGGTCTGCCTTTATGCCGGCTCGATCGTCTCGCCGGAACTCCTGCAATATTGCCCGCCCGGCGCCCGCATCGTCGACACCGCACCCATGTCACTGGACGAAATCGAGGCCGAATATCTGAAAGCAGCTGCGTCCGGCGAGGATGTGGCCCGCCTGCATTCCGGCGATCTCTCGGTCTGGAGTGCTGTCGCCGAGCAGATCCGCCGTCTGGAAAAGCACGACATTCCCTACACGCTGACGCCCGGCGTTCCCGCCTTTGCGGCGGCGGCGTCTGCCCTCGGACGCGAGCTGACTATTCCCGCCGTTGCGCAAAGCCTTGTGCTCACGCGTGTTTCCGGCCGCGCCTCGCCGATGCCGAACAATGAAACGCTGGAGAAATTTGGTGCCACGGGTTCGACGCTCGCCATTCACCTGGCGATCCATGCGCTCGGGCAGGTGGTCGAGGAGTTGACGCCGATTTATGGCGCGGATTGCCCGGTGGCGATCGTCGTCAAGGCCTCCTGGCCGGACGAGCGCATTCTTCGGGGTACACTCGGCACGATCGAGGCCAAGGTCGCGGCCGAACCGATCGAGCGCACCGCACTGATCTTCGTTGGCCCGTCACTTACCGCCGACGATTTCCGCGAGAGCTCGCTTTACGATCCCGCCTATCAGCGCCGGTTCCGGGGCAGGGAATGACAGGCAGCAGGTGCCGTTTGCAATTCTCGCTGAAATTTCCTCTAGTCGGTGCATTCGCAAAAGGGGAAAGAGATGCAGCGCATCACCATTACCATCGATGACGATCTTCTCGAGACGATCGACAAGATCAGCGAACAGCGCGGTTATGCCAGCCGCTCTGAAACGCTGCGCGATCTTGTGCGCGACGCCGTCACCCGCGAACAGGCCGCCGTCAACAGCGAGACGAAGTGCTACGCCACGCTTACCTATGTCTACGAACACGAGACCCGCGACCTCTCGCGCCGCCTGACGACAACGCAGCACCATCACCATGGCCTTTCGGTCTCAACGCTGCATGTCCATGTCGACGGGCAGGATTGCCTTGAGGTCTCGGTGCTGAAAGGCACGGTCGGAGAGATCAAATCCTTCGCCGACAGCGTGGTCACCCAACGCGGTGTGCGTTTCGGGAATTTGCATCTTATCCCGTCGGAACATGGCTCACACGATCATGGGCCACATTCACACGATTGATCCGCGAGATCCGGTTGGAAGCTCGCTTTGCCGCCATCAAACCTGCGCGGACAAATAGGCCATGCTTTGCTTCAGCGCCTCCGCCGATTCCTTCAGCGCGTGTACATCCGGCGCAAAGGGCTCGAAGGAGAAGGGGCCGGCATAGCCGGCGGACAACAGCGCCCGCATCTGGCCGGCATTGTCGAGGCGGTCACTGGCATCGACCAGGACGCGATGCGGGTCACGCATATCGGAGACTGAGACGTCGGGATCGCTGACGCCGGAGATATGGACCAGGCCGGTGAGCTCGGGGAAGATTGCCGTTTCGCCGGCAAGGTGATGATGGAACGTGTCGTGGACGAGGCGGAAGGTTGATTGCGCGCGTAAGGATTCGATCGCGGCGGCTGCTTCCGTCTTTGAGCTTAACGAGCAGATCTCGAAACCGAGCGGCTCGACCAGGCCGATGATCCCAGCCTCGTCCAGCATTGGCTTCAGCGACGTCAATGCTTTCAGGAGGTTCTGCCGGCGAGCCTCCGGCTCACGGCCGCTGCCGTCGTTGACGGGAACCAGCACCAGCGCCTTGGCGCCGCAATCGCGTGCATAGCCGATAAGTTCGGCCGCTTCCTGGGCGCGGGCCTCATTCCACTCGTTGAAGCGCTGTAGCGCGTTGATCGAAATGATCGTCAAACCATGCTCTGCCGCAAGCGCCTTGACGGTCGCCGCCGACGTGCCGTCGATGATCGCGTTGCCGGTCAAGTCGTTGCGGATTTCGACGCTGTCGATACCGAGGCTTTTTGCCGTGGAGAAGAAGGATTCAAGGGACAGGGACGGCGCGCACATGTGATTGAGCGCGAAGCGAATGGAACTCATGCGGGTATTCCTCCTCGTCGGCCGGCGGGACAATTGCTTGGCCGTACATGCCACAGATGACTATCCAGAATCACGCGGCCGATCCATCGCCGAGCGCGAGGATCGGCCATCATTGATGATAGAAATATCCGTGCAATGAGGGGATTCCATCAATGCCAGCTAGATGTTTTCCGAGATGAAAATGTCGAAGGGCAGGAAGGATTGGCTCGGCATGGCCGCCTCGCCGCGCTCAATGGCGCCAATCATCAAGCCAAACAACTCCTTGCAGAGGGAGGGGAGAGGGGTGCCGATCACCATGGTGACGACATCATCGGCAAGCGCCGCCTTCGATTCCGGCGTCAGCTCGTTGACGACGACGACCAGCTTGCCGGCAAGCCCTTCCTCGCGGATAGCGGAAATAGCGCCCTCCATGCCACCGCCGCAGACGTAGAAACCGATGAGATCCGGATGTTTCTGCAAGAGGTTCAGCGTTGCCTCGTGGGTGATTTCTGCTGTGTCGAGATTGATCAGCGTATCCAGCACCTCGAAATCGGGCGCATTCTCGCGAAAGTAGGAGCGAAAGCCGATCTCGCGCAGTTCATGGCCGTGAAAACGATGGCTGCCAACGAAGCAGGCAACCTTGCCCGGGCGATCCGCCGACTTGGCGATGGTCCAGGCGGCCGTGCGCCCGACCTTGCGATTGTCGACGCCGATATAGGTTTCGCGTACGCCCGTCGCGAAATCCGAGAGCAATGAAAAGACGGGGATCCCCTTTTCCTTCAGTTCCTCAATTGCGGTGGTTACCGCCGGATAATCGGGTGCGACAAGCGCAACGGCCTGGGTCCGCGCCGCCATGGCTTTCAGCTTTTCGACGATCGCCGTCGGTGTCGACGCGGCGACGAAATCGACCTGTGCATGGATGCGTGCGGTGGCGACCGTTTGCGCCGTCGTCGTAATCTCCTTGGCGAAGGCTTGATAGAAGGGCTGCGATGGCTTCTGCAGCACGAAGCCCAGCCGGTATTGCGGCAGGTCCTCGAAAACGCGCTGCCGCAGCAAGCCCACTGCATGATAGCCGATCGATTGGGCGGCCTCATAGACACGCCGGGCCGTTTCCTCCCGGACGCGATGTCGTCCGTTGAGTACGCGATCAATCGTCGCGACGCTGACGCCGGATGCTTTTGCGAGATCGGAAATCGTCGGGCGACGCATATCGGCTCCTGATGTGTTCTATCAATAATGAAATGCCAGAATGATTGCTTTTGATAGATTCCATCATTCCAGCATTGAGGCAAGAAAAAACTAAGCCTATCCTTTTCGGCATGAGGTGCGGCGCGCTCATTTCTGCGCATCGCGGGAGGAAGAGATGACTGAGATAATCAAACGCGATTACAGCTTGCTCGGCCCGAGTAGCAAGCGGGCGGTCGAAACGGGGCTGGCGGCGGCGGAATGGTATCACACTGATATTCCCCGCAAGGAGATGAAGGCGCTGATGCAGCGCTCCGACAAGACCGCCATTCGTGACACGATCATCTGGCTGGGCAGCATGGCGGTCTTCGCCGGGCTCGGCGTCTATTTCTGGGGCTCGTGGCTGTGTATCCCCTTCTTTCTGGCTTATGGCGTGCTCTATGGCTCGGCCTCCGACAGCCGTTGGCATGAATGCGGTCACGGCACGGCTTTCAAGACGCGCTGGATGAACGACGCGGTCTATCAGATCGCCTGCTTCATGATCATGCGCAATCCGGTGACCTGGCGCTGGAGCCATACGCGCCACCACACAGATACCGTCATCGTCGGCCGCGATCCGGAAATCGCCGTCATGCGGCCGCCGGATCTCCTGCGCCTTGTCCTGAATTTCTTCGGCATTCTCGATGCCGCCTATGGCATGCTGGATATGATCCGCAATGCCGCCGGCATTGTCAGTGCCGAAGAAAAGACCTTCATCCCCGAGCAGGAACAGCCGAAGGCGATCCGTATCGCCCGCATCTGGACCGCCATCTATGTCGTGACGATCGCAGCAGTCGTCTACACGGGCTCGATCCTGCCGCTGGTGCTGATCGGCCTGCCGCGGCTCTATGGCGCCTGGCATCATGTGCTGACCGGCCTGCTGCAGCATGGCGGCCTTGCCGACAACGTCATCGATCACCGGCTGAACAGCCGCACGGTGCTGATGAACCCGATCAGCCGCTTCATCTATTGGAATATGAACTACCATGTCGAGCACCACATGTTCCCGATGGTGCCTTACCATGCGCTGCCGAAGCTGCATGCGATGATCAAACACGACCTTCCGCAGCCCAATCCGTCCATCTGGTCGGGTTATCGCGAAATGATCCCGGCCTTTCTCCACCAGCTTCGCAATGAGGATTATTTCCTGAAGCGTGAGCTGCCGCCGACGGCGCGGCCCTACCGGGAAGAATTCCACGGCGCATTGCCCGAAGCGGCGCAATAGCAGCAAAAAACTGAAAACAGGGAGGCAAAAATGAGTGGCAACTGGATCGAAGTCTGCGCAGCCGATGCGATAGACGAGGAAGATGTGATGCGCTTCGACCATGGCGGACGGACCTTCGCCATTTATCGCAGCCCGGACGATGACTACTTCGCGACCGACGGCCTCTGCACGCATGAGCAGATCCATCTCGCCGACGGGCTGGTCATGGACAACATCATCGAATGTCCAAAGCACAACGGCCGTTTCGATTACCGGACCGGCGAGGCCAAGGGCGCGCCTGTCTGCGTCAATCTCCAGACCTATCCGGTCAAGGTCGAGGGCGGCACCGTCTTCATTGCCGTTTAAGGAGAAAGCCATGCCGCATTTTATCATCGTCGGAGCGGGGGAATGCGGCGCGCGCGCTGCCTTTGCGCTGAGGGAGAAGGGCTTTGACGGCGACATCACCCTGATCGGTGCCGAACCGGTCGCGCCCTATGAGCGTCCGCCGCTTTCCAAAGAGGGTCTTGTTCACGCGAATGAGCCAAAATACGTGGCGGCACTGGAGCGTTACGCGGAACAGCGCATCGATCTTCGGCTTGGCACGGATGTGATTGACATCGATCCGGCCACCAAGGTGGTCGCGCTCACCGGCGGAGAAAAACTTAGTTACGACAAATTGCTGCTGGCAACCGGAGCATCTGCACGCGCCTTCCCCGGTATTGCGGGAACCGGCGAGCGTATTCGTGCGCTCCGCACCCATGCCGACGCTCGCGCCTTGCGATCTGCCCTTCATCCTGGTCAACACATCACGATTATCGGTGGTGGTTTCATCGGTCTCGAACTGGCGGCCACGGCGCGCAAGCTCGGTGCTAAGGTCACCATCATCGAGGGCCTGCCGCGCATCCTGAAGCGAGGCGTGCCGGACGCGATTGCAGAGGTCATAACAGGGCGCCATCGGCAAGAAGGTGTCGATATCTTCTGCGGCGAAACCATTGTCGCAGTGGAGGAGGGGACGGATAGCGTTGTTGTCCACCTGGAGAACGACAAGATCGTCTCCGCCGATCTTGTCCTGATCGGCATCGGCGCGGTGCCGAACGTCGCGTTGGCGGAAAAAGCCGGCCTTGTCATTGACAACGGCATCGCTGTCAACGAGCGGCTGGAAACCTCCAAAGCCGATATCTTTGCGGCTGGCGATTGCTGCTCTTTCCCACTGGCGCTTTATGGTAGGCGGCGGGTTCGGCTGGAGTCCTGGCGCAATGCGCAGGAACAGGGAACGCTGGCCGCCGGCAACATGCTGGGCGAAGGCAATAGCATTTCCGCCGTGCCGTGGTTCTGGTCTGACCAATATGATCTGACCTTGCAGATCGCCGGTCTCGCCGATGGCGCCACGGCGATGCTGAGGCGCGATCTCTCCGACGGAGCCTTCATCCTCTTTCATCTCGATGATAACGGTCGGCTTCTCGCGGCCAGCGGCATCGGCCGAGGCAACGCCGTCGCCCGCGATATCCGCCTTGCCGAAATGCTGATCGCCGCGCGCGCGCATCCCGATCCCCAAGCGCTGACGGCGAGCCATGTCAAACTGAAATCGCTTCTTGCGGCATGATCCGCGCCTAAAGGCCGATCCCTCCCTTGACGATCGGCCTGGAACGGCAAATCTTCTCTCCTCAATCCATCAGGGGGATACGATGAAAATACTTGGCATATCGGGCAGCCTCCGCAAGGGCTCCTTCAACACGACGCTGCTGCATGCCGCTGTCGAACTGGTGCCGCCAGGTGTCGAGTTCATCGCCGCAACCATTCATGGCGTGCCGCTGTACGATGCTGATATCGAGGCAGCAGAGGGGATTCCGGAGAAGGTGACTGAGTTGAAGGAATTGGCCGCCGCCGCCGATGGGCTGATCCTGTTCACGCCGGAATATAACAACTCACTTCCGGGTGTCTTCAAGAACGCCATCGACTGGATGAGCCGTCCGTCGGACGATATCACCCGCGTTTTCAAGGCAAAGCCTGTCGCCATCCTTGGCGCGTCGCCCGGCAATTTCGGCACGATCCTCAGCCAGAATGCCTGGCTGCCGGTGCTGCGAACGCTCGGCACCAATCCGTGGTTCGGCGGGCGGCTGATGGTCTCGCGCGCCGGCAGCGTTTTCGATGCGGAAAGTAAAATCATCGACGAGAAGGTGAAGCACAACCTCGCCGCTTTCATCGAAGGATTTGCCGCCTTTGTCGAGGGTACGAAAAACAGCTGATACGCATATTTCGTGCGTGGAGACCATTTCCAAAGCCTATGATTGAAAGATCGGATGGCCTATTGTGACTAGCAGCGTCGAGTCAGTCGGCGCTTTCGGGGCCGCATGCAATCTTCCTTCGAGCCGAAATGAAATCCAACACTGCCGGTTATGTCTTCACACTGTTGGCGATCAGTATTTTCGCCATACAGGATGGCATCTCCAAACATCTGGTCAGCGCCTATCCGCCGCTCTTCGTGGCGATGATCCGCTATTGGGGCTTCATGCTGTTTGCGATCGCACTGGCGGCGCGATCGCCGGGTGGATTGCGCGCGGCTGCCCATACCAGGAAGCCCAGCCTGCAGGTCGTCCGCGGGTTGCTGCTCGCCTTGCAGATCGTCATCGCCATTTCGTCCTTCGTCATGGTCGGCCTTGCGCATTCGCAGGCGATCTTCTCATCCGGCCCGCTGATCGTGGCGCTGCTGTCCGTGCCGATCCTCGGCGAAAAAGTCGGCTGGCGACGCTGGCTGGCGATCTCGGTCGGGTTTGTTGGCGTGCTGCTGATCCTGAAGCCCGAAAGCGGCTTTTTCGACATCCGCTTCCTGGTGCCGCTGGCGGGCGCCCTGGTGTTTTCACTCTATGTCGTCATCACCCGCTATGTCAGCCGGGTAGATTCGTCGATGACGAGCTTCTTTTACACCGGCGTTGTGGGGGCGGTCGCGATGAGCACAGTCGGACCATTTTTCTGGACGCCGCTTCTGCCGTCCGACTGGGTTTTCATGGGCCTGCTCTGCCTTACCGGCATGACGAGCCATTATTTCCTCATCCGCGCCTATGATCTTCTCGACGCGGTGGTGATCCAGCCGCTCACCTATCTGCAGCTCGTCTTCTCCGCCATCATCGGTGTTGCGATTTTTGGCGAGACGCTCGGCGTCAATATGATCATCGGCGCCGTCATTGTCGTGGGTGCGGGCATTTTCACGATCTGGCGTGAAAATGCCCTGGCCAAAGCTCGAGCAAGGGCTGCTGGGGGATAGAGGCTTTTACGCCTCTACCTCGGTTCTAGGATGGTCTTCGGTGTAGTAGCTGACATACTTCTGCCGGTAGCGTTCGGTGGCGCCGAACTCGCTATAGCGCGACAGTTCCGACATGTCGGTCTTGTTGAGGATAACGCCGAGGATGCGCGAATTGATTTGCGGCTCCTGTTCCAGAATGTCCTTGACGAGACTGGTCGGCGTCGCGCCCCATTCGGCAACGAGCAGAAAAGCATCCACCTGCGGCGCAAAGGCCTTGGCGTCGATGACGGGTCCGAGCGGCGCAAGGTCGACGACGATATAGTCGAACATCTTCCGCGCATTCTCCATTAGGTTCATCATGCCCTGCGAGGACAGAAGCTCGCTGGTATGGAGCAGATGATCGCGCAGCACCACCGGCAGGATGGCAAGCTTGGTGCGCGGATCGACCTTGACGGCGCTTGCCCAGGGGACTTCGCCAAGCGCTGCTTCGATAAGCCCGACCTGCGGCGGCGTTCTGAGCGTCCGGCTCAAACCCGGATTGCGCAAGTCGGCGTCGATCAGCAAAGTCCGCTTGCCGCTGCTGGCGAGCAGGGCGGCAAAATTGGCGGCTGTCGTCGATTTGCCTTCGCCGGGTAGTGCGGAGACGACACCGATCACCCGGTCTGTGCGTCCCTGCAGCATGACATCGCTGGCAAGCTTGGCGTTTCGCAGGGTCTCGGCGAACATCGAACGCGGGGCTTCGACGGAGACACGCATGATGCGTTCGAAGGCGACGCCGTTTTCGCCCTCTTCGACCGCTGCCGTGGCCATTGCCGGCATCGGACCAACCTTGTTTTTGCGGCTGTTCTTCTTCTTCGGAAAGCCCTGTTGGCCAAGCATTGGCAGATAGCCGAGGAATTTGAGCCCGAGCGCTGCGCGCACATCAGCCTCGACGCGGAAAAAGCGATCGCGGAACTCCTGGAACGCGGCAAAGGCACCGCCGGCCATCAAACCGAGAATGATCGAAAGCGCCATGACAAGCGTCTTCTTCGGGCTTGACGGCGCGGTCGGAACACCAGCCGCGGATATGACGCGCGCCTTGGCGATCGGGAAGGATCGTTGTTGCGCCGCAGCCTCGAAGCGGCCCAGATAGGATTCGTACAACGTCTTCAGCGCCGTCGCCTTCTGGTTCAGCTCGTTCAACTGCACGAGGGATTTGTTGGCCTCGGAGTTCTTTCCGACCATGCCCTCGATGCTGTCACGCAACGATGTCGCGCGCGATTGCGCTACGTCGTATTCGTTCTTGTAGCTCGCCGTCAGCTGCTGGAGTTCCTCATAGATCTGGCGGGTGATGTCCTGGCGCTCCGCCTTCAAAGCCACGGCCTGGGGGTGGTCGGCGCCGAAATTCTGCGTCACATCCTGCTCGCGCTTCTGCACCGCAAGGTAGCGGGTCTTCAGGTCCTGCAAGACGCTGTTGCCGGACTGGCTGGACGAGATCGTTGCGTTTTTCACCGCATTGTCCGGCCCCTGATCGATGATCGACTTGTACTGGTTATAGCGGGCGGAGGCGCTGGCAGTGTCGGCCTGCGCTATGATCAGCTGCTTGTTCAGATCGGAGATCTGCTGCTCCGACATCAGTTCGCCGCCAGTCGAAGTCAAGCCGTTCTCCGCCTTGTACTTCTCGACTTCGAGCGATGCTATCTGCGCGCGCTGGCGCAGGTCGTTCAGCCGTTCCTGCAGCCAGACGGACGCGCGCTCGGTCGCATCGAAATTGGCGTTGAGCTGGTCGGTCAGATAGGAATCGGCATAGGCGCTGGTGATCTTCGCCGCCAGGACCTGATCGGTCGAGCTGAAGGATACCGAAACGACGGAGCTGCGCATGACGCGTTCGACCTTGAGAGCGTCCTGCAACATGGCTGCGACTTGCTGACGCCGTGCCTCCCGTGCTTCCGCGGCCGTCAAGGGAGGCTTGGCGGGTTTGAAGACACTGGCGATCAGCTTCACACCGGATTTGATCAAAGCGACCGGCGACTGCGGTGGATTGACGAACGCGTCATTGTCGATGAGACCGGCCGTGTCGACAACGCGCAGGGCCATCTCGTTGGATTTCAGGATCTCGACGGCGCTGGCAATATCCATGTCAGCCTGCTGGCCGCTGGTCGGCGGCGGCTGGTCCTCGGCATATTTGGTCATGGTTTCATCGAGCAATATCTGTGTCGCCGACGTATAGGTCGGGGTGGCGAACAACAGATAGGCGATCGCCAGCGCAACGAAGATGGCCACGCCGAGCATGATGGTGCGGATACGGCGGATCACCATTGCCATCAGGCGATCGAGGTCAATGAAGCCATCCTGCTCCTCCGCTTTGGGGGTAGCGCTATGGAAAGTGAAATTTTTCTGGTGCATGGCGACCACCTTGTCGGAGAAGCCCAATTGAATAACGGCTCTGGCCTGCGGCCGCGAGGACCGCAGGCTAAAGTGTGTTGGTTTAAGCTGCGTTCATCTGCGCTTCGTGCGAGAGAACCAGGTTCCGGATCGAGTCATAGACGAGACCACCAATATCAGCGCGCGCCAGCGCGAAGGCGACATTCGCCTCGATGAAGCCTTGCTTCGATCCGCAATCGTAAGTCCGTCCGTTATAGGCCTGAGCATGGAACCCCTGTGTTTCAGACAGGCGCAGCATGCCGTCGGTAAGTTGGATCTCGTTACCGGCGCCGCGCTCTTGCCGGGCCAGGATATCGAAGATTTCGGGCTGCAGAATATAACGACCATTAAGGTAAAAGTTAGAAGGCGCTTCCGAAGGATGCGGCTTTTCAACCATTTTGGTCACGCCGAAGCCATGGCGAACCGGCGCTCCCCTGCCGATAATGCCGTAGCTCGACGTCTCTTCCGGCGAGCATTCCTCAACACCGACGACATTGCCGCCGACTTCGTTGTAGAGATCCATCAGCCCGGCGGTGCAGCCGCGCAGGCCATGGCAGACCATGTCGGGCAGCAATAGCGCGAAGGGTTCGTTGCCGATCACGTCGCGGGCGCACCACACGGCATGGCCGAGGCCAAGCGGCGCCTGCTGGCGGATAAAGCTGACGGAGCCGGCGCGCGGCAGAAGACGTTCCAGTTCGGAAACCTGCTTTGTCTTGCCTGCCCTGTTCAGCGAGGAAATCAGCTCCGGCGTATCGTCGAAGTGATCCTCGATCGACGTTTTGTTGCGGCTGGTGATGAAGACGATGTGCTCGATGCCGGCTTCGATGGCTTCATCGACGGCATATTGCACCACCGGACGATCGACGATCGTCAGCATTTCTTTCGGCATTGCCTTCGTGGCGGGCAGGAAACGGGTTCCGTTGCCGGCAACCGGGATAACTGCTTTTCTCACGGGAAGCTTACGGTCCATGGCTCTATCCTTTGTTAGAGTGAGGGCCTGCGCCCAAACTGGGGAGGGAGGAGGAGATTTGCGAGGCCGCAGCCACTTCACCGCCGGTAAGGACGGTCGTTTCGCTACTACCCCAAAAAGAGGCGGCGAGACGGCGAAGGCGAACTGCAATCGGCATGCGCAGGTGGCGAACCGCGCGTGGATTGCTGCATGCAATCTTCAGCGCGGCCGGTAGGGCGCCATCCTTGAGGCTGTCGATCAGCATCAGGAAGGACAGTACGTCCTTCAGGTTCCGCGTCCGTCGCCGCTGTGCGGCGAGGGCGGCGGCACCAAAAGGATGTTCGGCAAAAAACTTGGCATCGGCGGCGATCATCGCTTCGACATGCTGCCGCTTCAGCACCCGCGAGATCGAACCATCGCGGATATAATAGAGGTAGCCCGCCGTCGGCTCGACCGCGCAGACGCCGCCCCTGGCCAGGGCCGAGGCGAGAAAGATGTAATCCTCGCCGATGCGGAGGGATTCCTCAAAGCGCAAGTGGTGCTTTTCCAGGAAGGCCCGTTCGAAGACGGGCTTTGTGTAGCCAAGATTATGCTCGGACTGGAAAATCATGTTCGATGTGATGAATTTTGCGAGCGTCAGCAGGGGTATGCGGGCGAGCATGGCTTCGGGGAACATGGTGCCAGCGGCCTCGTTCTCGCCCCGGATGACATCGAGATTGTCGATCACGATCTGCGCCCCGGCCTTTTCGGCCCGCGCGATCAGTCGCGCCATGCGGTCCGGACGGAGCGCATCGTCGGAATCAAGCACAGCCACCCAGCGGCCGCGCGCCGCGTCCAGCCCGGCATTGCGCGCCGCGCCTGGGCCGCCATTATGGGGCATGGCGACCAGGCGCACGCGAGGATCGGAGTGATTGCTGACGATGTCCCGAGTGCTGTCGCTGGAGCAATCGTCGACGACGATCACCTCCATGCTGACAGCGCCCTGCGCAAGCGCGCTGTCGATGGCGCGCTCCAGCGTCTCCTCGGCATTGTAGGCTGCGATGACGAAACTGACATCAGGGATGAAATCCGTCATTGCGGCGCTTTCTCCAGGTTTCCGTATTGCTCGATTTCACGAACGCCGAACAGGCCGCTGACGACACCGGCATGCATGATGCCGCGCAGGCCGTAGCGATGACGCTGTATCGGCAAGGGGGAAAGAAGCGCGGCGGCGGCGAAGCAGTAGGCGGACTTGGTGCCGGCAACGGCAATTGCCTTCCAGCGGCCAAGACCGGCCGCCCCTTCCAGCAGCATCCGCCCATGCGTCTGCCCCATGCGGTAACGTCGCTTCGAAAGCCACGACAGCTTGGCCCGCCCGCTCGGCACGGGCTCATGGACCAGCGCGTCCTCGGCAAAGGCAATGCGCCCGCCTGCCTGATGCATATGGGCGAAAAATTCCGTGTCCTCACCGCCGCTGCGTCCGAGCGCGAGGTTGAAACGGCGACCGGCAAGTGAGGGCGCCTTGCGCCGCAAGAGCACGTTGCAGGTATAGCCTGTGCGGATATCGCCCGCGATCCAGACAGGCAGGGTCGAATGGAAATCGCCACGGCGCATCCAGTCCGGCGCCGCATCCGGATAGACGGCGCGCACCGGTCCGAGAACCGCATCGGCTCCGGTCGTATCCGCCGTCGCCAGCAATTCCGTCAGCCAATTCTCCCAGGCCGTTTCGTCGTCATCGATGAAGGCGACGAAATCGCCATTCGCATGCTCCAGGCAGGCGTTGCGGGCAATGGAAATATTCGAAGCCGGGCAATGCACATAGGCAATGTCGAAGGGCACGGCCGAGCGCACTGCCTCGACGCGGTCCTGCGCGCTCGGCGTCACGTCGTTGTCGGCAACGATAATGCGGACGAGAGCACTGGTCGGTGCATTCAAGGCCGCCAGCGACAGCAAGGTCTGCTCCAGCTCGGCACGGCGATAGGTGCAGACGGCGATATCGATTTTCACGCGTGGGCTCTCCGGGCTTTGCGTCATGACACCACCCTGCGCCCGCGAAATTTGAGGACTTCCATCCAGAAGCCCATCGACCAGGCGAAATGCATGACCATGGCCGAGATGGCGGCAAGTGGCCCATAGGGGTTGCGGTGGCCGAGCGCGATCCAGAAACCATAGGCGATGCAGGCAAAGGCCCAGAGGCTGACGGGAATGACCGCAACCCAGTTGAGGATAGCCAGGAAGGCGCCGATGAAGATCGGCACCACGGCCAGTGGCAGCATCTGGCGAACACTCGGCATGCTGCGATGCTTCAGGATGTTGCGCGCCCGTCCACGGCCATAGCCGAGATATTGCCGGAAAAGCGTCGGAATGCTGGCGCGTGGATAATAGGTCATCGTCGTCTTGTCGGTGAGCCAGATGCGATAGCCGGCCTTGCGCAGCCGGTAGTCGAGTTCGGCATCTTCGTTATGGCTGAAGGTTTCGTCATAGCCGCCGACGGCGCGGAAAGCGGTGATGCGCATCAGCGCATGGTGACCATGATCGGCCCAATGCCCCTTGGCACCCTCGCGATGCTTCGAGCCGCCATTGCCGAGCTTCGAGTTCTGCGCCACCGCCGTCGCCTTCTGGAAGGCGCTGAAACCCATGGTGCGCATGGCGACGACGACTGAATCTGTCTCGGTCGCGTCGGCCTCCTCCACCAGTCTTTGGCAATAATCATCGGGATAGTCGCCATGAGCATCAATGCGGATGAGATAGTCGTACTCGTTGCCGAAGGTCTCGACAGCGAGATTGATTGCAGCGCTTTGCAGCCGCTTCGGATTGTTGAGCAGGAGAACGCGCGGGTCCGCCCCGGCGATCTCCTTGACAATCTCCCGCGTCCTGTCGGTGCTGCCGCCGTCGGCGACCACGATCCTGGCGTCAAGTTCATCCAGAGCGCCACCGAGCTTAGCGATCAGCGGCTCGATATGCTTTTCTTCGTTGAGGCAGGGGATGACGATCAGGCAACGCATGTGCTTGGGGTCTCCAGTTTTCATTGCAATCCACCTCTATTGCGTTGCAGTTGCGGGATGGCCTGTGAATCGGCGGTTTGCTCGTTGGTGTGGGTCAGGCAAGCCAGCCGCTGCACAAGGCCCTGACAGTCGGCGCGATCGGTCATCCACTGCCTGCGGTCTTGCGCGGCCACGGCGTCGAAAGCAGCGAGATAGCGTTCCTCGTTCATGTCGTTCATGAGCGCCACGAGATGGGCGGGGTTGGCCTTATCGAGCATCAGGCCGATTTTCCGGCTCGCGAGGAACCGTGATGTCTCGGTGCCGTCCATGGCAATCGGCACGGTGCCGTAAAGGCCGCCCTCATAGAGCCGGTTCGGCAGCAGCCAGCTCGAATTCAGACCCTCTTCGAAGAAATCGATCGCCCAGGAGAACTGTACCTCGCCATAGATCGCCGAGAGATCCTCCGGGTTCTTATAGGGACCGGCGAAATGCATGAAAGGCGCGTCACGCACGATGCCATCGAAGTCGTCGAACTCCGAATAAGCCGGCCGCCCGCGCAGGATAATCTCGAAACGCCCGTCCATCCGGCGCGAAAACTCATCGAGCAACGCCAGCGATTTGCGGCAGCGAAGTGCGCCGAACCAGCCGATCTTCCAGGGCTGGCCCTTGGCCGGCAACCGGGGAGAGGGGGAGGCCGCGTCACCAAGGCCATCAAGCGCCAGAACCTTGTTTTCCAGCAGGACGATCGGCAGATCGAGGCCGGAACGGGGGCGGAAATAGCGTTCGACGAAGGCAGGTGAGCTGGTGAGCAGCAGCGCGGCATCCACCCCAAAATACCGTTCCATGCCGCGAAGGGCGCCGCCAAGCGTGTCCTTGCGCAGCAGCAGCCGGTGAATATCGAGACACTCGTAGACAACGGGCATATCGCCGCCGAAGATGGCTCTCGCGCGCTTGGCCAAGGCCAGCATTTCAAGATTGCGGCCGATGATCACGTCCGGCTTCTGGACCGAATGCATTGAGCCGCGCAATTTCAGCGCGGACTTGGCAACGGCCGCGATGCGATGTGTGAATTGCGCGTCACGCGTCCGTCCGAGCTCGATCGGTTCGATACCGTGCACGGTCGCCAGCGCGTTGTCGTCACGCCGGAAGCCAGCCAATGTCACCCGTGCTCCGCCCGCCTGCAGCATCAACACCCGCCGGCGGACGGCGGGGTCTGCGAGATCGTGGACGAAGTAGAGAATATGCAGCATTCAGACTTCCGTTTTCGTGCCCGGTCGAAGCCGGGCGTTTCGTTTCGTTCGTGTTGCATCACGGCATCTTGCCCGGCTGCGCAATCTGCTCCGCAGCCGTATTGTTGTTTCAGTTCAGCTTGCAGGCGATCGATTCCGGGAACTGGCACTTGTCGCCTTCCGCGGTGAAGGCAACACGCTTGATCTGCATGGTCGACGGGCTGCCGCCATAGGCGAACTTGCCCATCCAGCCGCTCAGCGTGTCGGTGCCCCAGAGGCTGAAGAAGATCTTCTGGGCATGCGTCGGTATCTTCGACGGGTCGGTAACATCCTGGACCAGCTGGCCGTTCACATAGTAGCGAAGCCGATCCTTCTCCCAGACAAAGGCATAGTCGTTGAAGCCCTGATCTGCGCCACCGGGGACGGAAACCAGTTTCTCGTTGCCACCCTTGGCGGCGATGTATTGATTGACCTGGACCTGCCCGGCATTCTTGCCGAGCACCTCGAAATCGATCTCGTCATGCGGCCTCTTATCGGTCGGACCGATATAGGTGAAGAACGCCGAATTGAGGCCGGGGCCGGTTGCGGTGCGATAGCGAGCCTCATAGGTGCCATAGCCAAAACGCTTGGTGGTCTGAATCTCGCCGCAGGCATAGTCGCGCTGGCCGGTCTTGCCCTGGGTGAATTGAAGCTGCAGCGCGCCGCCCTCGAGGCTGACTTGCTTCTTCGACCAGGTGCAGTTCTGGTGCGGGCCGTTGTTCCAGCCATCCGAAATGTACCAGCGGCTGTTGTCGATTTTGTCGAAATTGTCGACGAAGGAGGTGCCGTTCGGCTTGTCCTCCTGCGCGGAAACCACGCAAGGAACAAGGCCGGCGCTCAAGATGGCCAGTGAAGCAAGGCTGAGTCTGCGCGCATGGGCGGTCGGTTTCGTCATGTGTCACCTTTGCTTGTAAGTCGCCTGCGGACGACCGGCAATTGCCGGGGTCTCGGCACGCTGCCGCGTTCGGCTGCCGGTCAGCAGGTTATAGAGGGAGGGCAGGGCGGAACGCGCCACGCCGTTGGTCAGGGGCAGCACGATTAGGGCGATGGCGGCCGCCGATAGATAGAAAATCGGATAGAGTTCACTGCCGCCACGGCTCCAAAGAATCCAAAGGCAGATTAGCAAGGGGTGATGGGCGCAGAAAATCCAGAAGCTCAGACTGCCGGTTCCCGCCAGGCTCTGGCCGATCCTGCTCCTGATGAAGATCGCCGATAATGCCCAGAAACCAGGAATGCCGACGAGCACCATGAGGTTGCGGCTTATATCGAGCCACAAGGGAAAGTCCGGGCCGGTGAGGTACGCTGCCGTGGCCAGCAGGGCCGTAAGGGCGATGAAGGTAGATCCGATAACTGCGGCGTAGCGGTCGATGATCATCAGGTCGACGCGATAGAGGCTGAGATAGATGCCGAAGCCGAAGCTGAAGAGGATGGAATTTCGAAGCACGATGCCGAGCGGGATCGGCAACACCGCCAGCAGCAGCAAGCCCATCAGCGTCGGCAGCGGAAAGCGGCCGATCAGCATCGCCAGCAATGGCGACAGCAGGATGCAGACGAAGAGATCACGCAGGAAATACAGAGGCAGGTTGATCGGCGTGCCATTGATGGCGAAAAGGAGCGTAGAAAGCGTGCGCGGGCTGGCGTTTGAAACGTCCGGCAGAAAGCCGTCGCCGACGCCGACGCTCTGCAGGATCAACACGAAAAGAAAGAAGGCGCTGTTCCACAGCAAAAAGGGTAGCAGAACGGTCTTCGTCTTGCGGCGAATGGTCTTGGCATAGTCAAGCTTTGCCGTGCCGTGACGGAAAAGAAGATAGCCGGAAATGGCGCTGAGGCACGGAACACCGACGCGAAAAAGACTTTCGCGCAGGAAGACCCGGAACCAGTCGAAGAGCCCATAGTCACCGTTAAACGGGCTGGAATCCGTATCGAATGGGATATGCACAAATATGATGCCCGAAATGAGCACGATACGCATGAGGTTTATCCGCGAAGACACGTTGGCAGTCACATTCACGATGTCCGTCACCCCTTTTCCAGGTCGCTCCCCCCCTTGCGACCGTTTCAACCAGAGCAGACCAGAGCCCACACGCCTAACCTAGGGCGATCTCACGAAAAGAAATATGGCAGTGCAGCAAAAAACAAGAAAAAATGGGCTTCGGCAGCCGCAATTTCGGGGCGAAAAGGATAATGAAACAGGCGATTCGGCAGGCCGTTATCTGTGGAAGTCTCTGGTATTAAAAGGATTTAAGTACGCTGAAATAATTCGTGAAACGATCTGCAGCCCTATGAAGCGCCAACATCATTTTTTTCGCAATAGGTGAACATTTTTTTGCACCGCCACAGAATCCGTGAACAAACATGATCAGAATGCGGCAGCAGTGCAAGTTCTCTAAGAAAATCCGGCTGAATCACTCAGCTATAGGTTGAGTTTTCGTCTTTGGCATTCTGTGTGAACGAACGAGTTGCAAGACTTTTCGTACAAGTGCTCTCTCGGTCAGCAGGACGAAAGCGAGGTAGATCGCGCCGCCCACCACCGAGCCCACG
The DNA here is from genome assembly GCF_000799715.1 of Martinezella rhizogenes. Classification (GTDB taxonomy): domain Bacteria; phylum Pseudomonadota; class Alphaproteobacteria; order Rhizobiales; family Rhizobiaceae; genus Rhizobium; species Rhizobium rhizogenes_C. The sequence continues at coordinate 368,541 of NZ_JUHG01000013.1, read as the reverse complement.
ATGATCTGCAGCACAGCATTCGGCATTGCCACCTTCAAATGGTCCAGCATGAAGCGGACGATGAGCGCCATGATAAGGGCGGTGATCATCGGCCGGTTGCTAACGTAGAGGCCCTGGAGGAACGGCGTGCCGTCGGCGCGAAAAACCGCCCAGGAGTAAAAGATCAGCGTGATGGCGTTGACGATGCAGAGCCAGACCACGGCGTTGATCAGATCGCCGGTGATCGCGCCGTAGGAGACCGTGGCCGTGGTGATGATGGCGCGGACGACGGCCGACCAGAACAGGACGTTGCCGCGTCCGACACCCTTGAGGTAAGCAATGAAGGTGCTACAGGGCGTCAGGATCGCCTTGGAAAGCGCCAGCAGCCCAAGCACCGGCCAGGCGTATGCCCATTTCTCTCCGAACAGCACCAGCATGGTCGGCTCGGCAATGGCCCATAGCCCGAACATCATCGGAGCCAGAAGCACCGTCATGACCTGTGTGCTGAAGATGAGCGCATCCGACCGGCGCTTGCGGTCATGAGTCATGTGGCTGAAGGCCGGAAACAGCACGCCCATGACTGCCGAGAGCACGACCTGGTTCGGGATGCTGGCAAGACGGTTGCCGGCGGAATAGGCGCCGGCATTGGCGAGACCAAGGTGGCGAGCGATGATCACCATCGGTGACTGGAAGGCGACGAAATTGGCTATTTCCGAGCCCATCATGCCAAAGGAGAACTTCGTCAGGCCCTTGATGCGGCTGAAGGAGAAGGCGAACCGGGGGCAATAGCCGGAGACGGTGTAAAGACCGACAAGGCGAACGGTGCCGGAGACGAAAAGCTGCGCGACGAGAGACCAGACGCCAAATCCGAAGAAGGCGAGCCCGACCGCGACCAGCGCGCCGGAGGATTCCGAAATCATGCTCCAGACCGCGTCCTTGCTGAAATTCATCCGCCGCGCCAGGATCGAATAGGCCACATCGGCGGCAAGCTGAATGGGAATCATGAAGGCCATGATGCGCAGCAGATAGGCTGCCTCTTTAGCGCCCAACAATGTTGCGAAGAAGTCGGCGAAAATATAGAGAACTACGGCCATCAGTGTCGATACGGCCAGATTCACCCAAAAGACGGAGTGAATTGTCAGCATATCCTCCTTCTCCTGGATGACGAGAGAGGAGGTGAGCCCGGCGCCGCCGATCATGGCAAGGAATTGCACGACCGTGAGCGCCACGGCGACAACGCCGAATTCTTCGGGAGTAAGGATGCGCGCCAGGATGGGCACAGTCACGAATTTCAATCCAAATGTACTGGTCTTCGATAAAACGCTCCATCCGACATTGTTCGTTATCGAACGGACACTAACTGTTGAGGTCATTACGACATCCTGTCTCTAGGGAGCGGCTGTAGTCAGCGATGGAGATTGTCGAAAAATGCATGGCCGTGACCCTGGGAGGGGGTCGCAAATTCTTTGTTGAAAAACGTAAGGCGAAAAAATGGCGTCAATTACGATTGTTATTCCCTTCTACCAGAGACAGACAGGCATTCTGCAGCGCGCATTGAGATCGATATCCAAGCAAGTGTTTCAGGATTTCGATATCCTTATCGTCGATGATGAATCGCCGCTCTCGGCGGTAAGTGAACTTCAATCGCTCGGAAACGACGAGCGGGCGCGCATTACGGTCATCCGCCAAGCCAATGCGGGACCGGGCGGTGCGCGCAATACCGGTCTTGATAACGTGCCGGCCGCAAGCCGCTTCGTCGCCTTCCTCGATTCCGACGACGAATGGGCACCGGAGCATCTGAGCAACGCTTTCGAGGCACTGACGCGCCATGATGGCGATTGCTATTGGGACTCCATCGACGGCGGTGAGGGTTTTTCCTATCATTTCGGCATAGATGAGCTGGCAAAATTACCTGATGCCGTGCGCCTCTCCGACACGCCCTCGATCATCGAAATCCCCGATATCGCCAGTGTGATGCTGAAAGACTGGAGCTTCCTGCATCTCTCTTGCATGGTGATCGGTCGGCCGTTGTTCGAGAAGGTCCGCTTCGAGGCCGCGCTGCGGCTGGCAGCCGAGGATGTGCTGTTCTTCTGCGACTGCATCCTGGCCGCCAGGCGCATCCTGCTCTGCGAGGATGCCGGAGCGCTGCGCGGTGAGGGCGTCAACATCTTTCACAGCATCGACAATGACTCGCCCCAGTTCCTGCACCAGCAGTTCACCACCTGGACGGCACTCAACACGCTGGAACAGCGGTTTTCGCGCCGGCCGCAGGATATCGTGACCATTCGCGCCTGCAAAAATCGCGCCCGTCAACAGGCGTTGTGGAGCCAGGTGCGACAGCTGCGGCGCCGGAGATGGCCGCAGCTCGGGCTGCTTGCAAAATGGGCGTGGCGCGATCCGGGTATATTGCAGAGTGCGATGCAGCTTGCCGCGGGCAAGTTTACGCCCTAGTTTTCGCACTGCAGCAAAGCTGTTCATGCCATATTCTAGAGCCAATGTATGTTCAGCTACGGTCTAGATCATCAAGGAGTCCTGTATGAAGCCGTTCCACTGGGAATCAACCCATGGCAATTTCGGTGACGATCTCAATCTCTGGCTCTGGGATTTTCTACTCCCCGGCCTGCGCGATGTTCATGAGGAAACACTGCTGGTTGGCGTGGGAACCGTCCTGAACACGCTGCTATTGCCGACTGAAGGCCAAAAGCTCGTCATCGGCAGCGGCTTCGGCTATGGCTCTCTTCCCGATACGAGCGACAAGAGCAAATGGGACATCCGCTGCGTACGCGGCCCGCTTACGGCGGAAAAAGTTGGCCTTCCCGCGGATATGGGCATCGTTGATCCCGCTGTGATGGTCACCGAGATGCCGGAATTCAAAAATCTGCCGAAGACCAAGCGTCATACCTTCGTGCCGCACTGGGAATCGGCTGGGGCCGGGCTCTGGCAGGGTATTTGCAAGACAGTTGGTCTTTCCTATCTCGATCCCCGTGGCGAGGCGAAGGCTGTGATCCGCGAGATCGCCACCTCCGAGCTGATCGTTGCCGAATCCATGCATGGCGCAATCCTTGCCGACGCCTTCCGCGTGCCGTGGATTGCCGTCAGCACTTCGCGGGCGATCAACAGCTTCAAATGGAACGACTGGGCACGCTCGCTCGACGTTACCTATGCGCCGAAACATATTCCTGTCTCCACCCGCGCCGAAGCGATCGCCAAGGGCGCCCGCTTCTGGGGCGTCGGTTTCGAACGCGACGAGCAGGCCGCCGATGAATTGGGGAAGCAGCGGTTTGGCGAGACCGTCCTTGTCGATCCGCAACAGACCACGCTGCGCGTGATGGCGAAACAGGCACTTGCGGTACCTTCGGCGCTGGCGCTCTGGCAAGCCAGCAAGGCGAAGCCGCAGCTTAGCAGCGACGCGGCCCTTGCCGGTCGCAAGGAGCGCTTCATGACAGTGATCGAAGGCGTGCGGCGCGACTACTTCTGACGCGCCAAGGCTTATTCAGGAGCGGCCTGCAGGAGATATCGCAGGCCGTTCGCGCCCGAATGTGCAATCGGCGCGCTGCCACCTTTGCGAAAACGCTCGGTCTTATCGGCGAAAATACCGCCGGCTATGGCTGGAATGGCGGCGGGCTTGCCCAAGGCATAGGACGCGGCAGCGCTCATGCCCGATTGCGATTTGATGTCGAGAAAATGCCGCAGCTCGTACCGGTCGCGAATATGTTGCTCGTGTCGGCGGATGGCCGCCGCATCGGTCTGCGAAAGTCCGCCTGCAGCGAGGATCGCCCGATCCGCCTCATAGAGCCGCCGCAGATCGTCGGTGCGATGCTGGCCGCTCAGGGAATTACTGCGCACCACGGCGCCGTAGCCGCAGCTATGGATGATCTTGTAGCGCGCGGCCTTGGCAAGAGCCCGCACATAGAGGTCGTAATCCTCGCCGAGACGCAGCGCTTCGTCATAGCGTAGCCCATGCTTGTCCAGAAACGACCGGCGCATCAGTGGCTTCAGGAAGCCGATCTCGCCGCGCCGGACACCACGCTTGGAGATATTGCCTTCGACAAAGGCGACGAGGTCCAGGAAGCGCGGCTTCGGATCGAAATGATCGAGCATGGTATAGGCGGTCGAAACCGTGTCGGCATCGACGAAGGCGATGTTGTCGGCGACGAAATCCCAATCATTGCCGGCAAGCAGCGGCTTGAAGCGCCCCGGGAAAAAGAAATCATCGGCATCGAGGATGCTGATCAGCGGCGCGCGCGAAATCTCGATCGCGTGATTGCGGGCAGCCGCGGGGCCGCGGTTTTTCTCAAACTCCTGGATGATCAGGCGGCCGGTACCATCATCAGCCTGAGCGGCAGCGGCGGCCGTGCCATCCGTCGAACCGTCGTCGATGACGACGACCTCAGCCACTTCCGGCTCGCGCAGCGCCGAAGCCACGGCGAGACCAATGGTATCGCTGGCATTCTTCGCGGCAATGATTACACAGACATTGTTTTCGGCACTGTCGATCAAGTCGGCCTCCATGGTTCTGTTGGAGACTTAGGACGACAACAGCCATCCGGCAACCACATGATTGCCAAAAGATACGCCGCGTGGCGACGTCAGGGGTTGAAGGGTTCGGAACGGTTGAGGTTGGCGGCGGGCAGGCCACCGACTTTGTCACCTTCACGCAACGGTATTCCAGCGGAGCCTTCATTCAACAACGCATCCCTCGCATTGCGTTCCTTCCACACCAGGAAAAGAACGCCCGCGAAGTAACCGATCTGAAGTAGGATGGCGCAAATCAAAGTTTCGATCAGGGTGATCGAAAGAGAATGCGTCAAAAAATAAGTTGCGATGGCGAATACGGCCAGAGTGCCCGCCATGCTGATGAAGACGCGAGGTGCATACATGACGTTACCTCCTCCCCAGGAATATCTGCATAAAAGTAATCAAGGTCTTGCCTCCCTCAGTAGACCCAGAACTTAAATATATTTTATGATTCATTTAGATTCAACCAAGCGACGACAATGCGTTACGAATTGATACGGATGCTACGTCGCGCTCGTTAAAACTACTCCTCCACAATCAGTACAATTGCATTCATTATCTTTTTTCTCTTCTGGACACTCTCCCAAAGGTTGTTCGCAAAAATTTCACATTCAATTTTCGTAGTGCTAATCGATTAGTGCAATCGAATTTAATTTAAACAATTCAATCAACTTTTGTTACAAAGTCCAGTAATCGCTTCGATCAATATGTGCGCCGCAATATGTTGTTGCAGTGCAATATTTTCCAACAAAAAACAGATTTTCTTAGAAGTTCCAAAGAGAGATCAAGGCATAATTCGACAATATCCGGCGAATAAATCGACAAATTCCACATTTAACATTCTACTACACCATCACCGGTAACGTAAGAAGTGAATTATTCTGCTATTTATACCATGAGTAAGCTGTATAGAGATCGTGCCGGAAACGTCTAAGCTGGGTGCTCTAACCGCGTTGGCGGTAAAACCATACCGTGGATCGGCATTGCCATAAAAAATTGGCTTAAAAAATCCCAATCTCATCCTACACTCTTCGCTGCATCGCACTAACTACGCGTCCGAGACATTTCCGACCAATTCGCCAACATGAATGGAGTCATCTCTATGAAGTCTGCGACGAGATCGGCCACATCGGCTTTTTTCAGCGCTACGGAAAGCGACGTCTTTCCGCCGACGGGTGGAATCCTAAAGAGGGGATTCGACTTCACAGCCGCCCTGATGGGGCTGATCCTCATCAGCCCCCTCTTCTTAATGCTCATGCTCTTGGTGAAGCTTTCGGACCGGGGCCCGATCTTTTACGGTCATCGCCGCATCGGTCACAACGGCAAAACCTTCCGTTGCATGAAGTTCCGTACCATGGTCGTCGACGGTGACAGGGTGCTGCAGGCCTATCTGCAGGCCAATCCCCGCGCGATGGACGAATGGCGCGCAACGCGCAAACTGCAAAACGACCCCCGCGTTACCCTTATCGGGGCGGTGCTTCGTAAACTGAGCCTCGACGAATTGCCGCAGCTCCTCAATATTATCCGCGGAGAAATGAGTGTTGTTGGCCCTCGTCCCGTCGTTGAGGATGAGCTGGAACGCTATGAAACCTCCGCGATCTACTATCTCCAGTCTCGTCCTGGCTTGACTGGTCTGTGGCAGGTCAGTGGCCGCAACGACGTCTCCTACGAGAGCCGCGTCGCCTTCGATACGCATTATGTCAAAAACTGGTCACTTAGCAGCGACATGATGATTATCGCTAAAACCATTCCTGCGGTTTGCCTGTCGCGCGGCAGCTACTAACGACAAAAGCAGATGCCGCAGGGAAGGCTCCTGCGGTTTCCCCGCGTCTGCGGGGCTGCAAATTAATAACAGGGAAGATCCTGCATGATTGAAATTCAGCCTTCTGGTAGGCTTGTTGGCGCAACCACACCTTTTCGTTGCGCAGCTCTCATCCTCCTCAGCCTGTGCACGGTGTCAGGCAATGCTCGTGCCGATAACCTTCCCGGATATCACTTGGGCGTCATGGACAAACTGCGCATTCGCGTTGCCGAATGGCAGACGGCAGAGGGCACGATTCGCGACTGGTCGGTGATTTCGGGTGACTATACGGTCGGTCCCTCCGGTTCGGTATCTATTCCGTTCATCGGAGACATGCCTGCCAGCGGCAAGACGACGGATGAGATCGCTGGAGCGATCGGTCTTGGATTGCAGAAGCAATTCGGCCTTCGCGACCGACCTTCGGCTTCGGTGGAGCTTTCGCAATACCGGCCGATTTATCTCTCCGGCGAAGTTCAAAATCCGGGCGAGTATCCTTTTGCGCCCAATCTGAGCGTCCTCAAGGCGATCAGTCTGGGCGGCGGCATGCGCCGCGCGGATGCTGGCCAGCGTTTTGCGCGCGATTTCATCAATGCCAAGGGTGACGCCGTCGTTCTCATGGCGGAACGCGGGCGGTTGCTGATGCGCCAGGCTCGCCTTCTGGCCGAGCTCTCCGACAAGGATCAGATCGATGTTCCGCCGGAGCTGCAAAAGCTGCCGCAATCGAGCGACATCCTCGCCAGCGAAGACGCCCTGATGAAGACGCGCAGTCAGCGGATGAAGACGCAGTTGCAGGCGCTGGCGGACCTGAAGGTGCTGCTGCAAAGCGAGGTCGAGGGGCTGGCGAAGAAGACCGATACGTTAAGCCGCCAACTTGATCTCGCCAAGGCAGACCGCGACAAGGTCGAGAGCCTGGCGGAAAGAGGATTGGAACTTGCTTCGCGCAAGATTGCGGCCGAGCAGCGCGCTTCCGACGTTGAGACCAATCTTCTGGATACCGACACGGCATCGCTGAACGCCAAGCAGAGCATCAGCAAGGCCACTCAGGACGAAAATACGGTGCGCAACGATTGGCAGAACTCGCTCGCGCAAGATCTGCAGGATACCGCTACCCAATTGGAAACCTTGCAGCTCAAGCTCTCCACCAGCCAGGCACTGATGCAGGAGGCTGTCGCGCAATCGGCCGATGCCAACAATATCGATGCCGGCGGGAAGGATGTGAATATCGTCTATACCATCGTACGAGATGAGAATGGTCAGGCGAAGGAAATTCCGGCCCAGGAAAATACCCTGGTCTTGCCCGGCGACCTCATCAAGGTGAGTGCCGGTCTCGCCATGCGATAAGGAGAGTCGATGCGGATTCGCAAATCGACCTTTATTCATCCGGGCAGCAACGCCACCTATGGCATGGTGGCGATTGCGCTCTCTTTTTTCGCTTTCGCCTATTCCGCCCGCTTCGGGCAGGTTTCCATTCTCGTTTACTACGCGATGTGGTTTCCGTTGGTGCTGATCGATTATCGCCGCGCGCTCGGCAACTATTCCAAGCAGCTCTGGATCTTTGCCTTCGGCATTTTTACCTGCCTCTCCATCTTCTGGTCGGTTGTACCGTCGGTTACCGCTCGCGCCTCAATCCAGTACATGACGCATATCATCTGCGCGCTGATCGCCGTGCGCACGCTCGATATCCGCACCCTGATACGCGGCGCAATTGCCGGCACCAGCATCGTGCTGCTCTATTCCGTGCTGTTCGGTTTTTATGCCCTCGACGCGATCGACGGTACCTATAGCTTCGTCGGCGCTTTCGACTCGAAGAACCAGCTCGGCTTTTATGCCTCGCTCGGCATCTATTTCGCCTTCGCCGCCGTCTTCATTCTTGGCGAGCGCCGTATCTGGCTGGTTGGGGCGGGCGTCGTCGGGCTGTTGGCCGCCTACTGTCTTCTTGCTTCGCAATCGGCGACCTCGGTGCTGGTCACCGGCTTGGTCGTGATGCTCTGCATCGGCATGCGCGTCATCCTGTTCCTGTCGCCACGACAGCGCAAAAAACTGTTTGCCACCGCGGCCATATCGGGGATCGTTCTCGCCGTCGCCGGTGTCTATCTCGGCGCCGTCGATCTCGTGCTCGGCGCCTTCGGCAAGGACTCGACGCTGACCGGTCGCACCTATCTCTGGCAACAGGGTATAGCCGCCGCCGCATTGCATCCGTTCTTCGGGATCGGCTATCAAGCCTATTGGGTGCAAGGCTTCTCCGAACCGGAGCGCCTGTGGGAAGAATTCTACATCACCTCCCGCGCTGGCTTCCATTTTCACAATACCTTCATTGAAACGACGGTCGAAACCGGCCTGATCGGCGTCTTCCTGCTGGTGTCGATATTGCTGACGGCGGTTATCGGCCACCTCAAGCGGTTTCTCAACGACCTCAGAAACGATGAATCCTATGTTCTGTTCGGTCTGGCGACGCTGCTCTTGATCCGCGCCTTCGTCGAGATCGACATTCTCAATCCCTACCAGGTCGGTTCGTTCCTGTTGTACTTCATAGCAGGAAAGCTGACGATGAAGGCGCAAGCGCCACGGATGGCTCCGCTCGTCTCCGACGATCGAACGGAACTTGGGGCGCCCGTGAATTGGGAGCCTCAGATCGGCAGATGAAAACTCTTTATGGCATTCAGTATCTTCGCGCTCTTGCCGCCCTCGCGGTGGTTCTGTTCCATGCGGCGGAACGCAGCAATAGCCACTTTCAGATCGGGGCGGCTGGTATCGACGTCTTTTTCGTCATCAGCGGCTTCATCATGTGGACCATAAGCGAGCGTCGACCCGTGACACCGGTGCGCTTCCTGTTCGATCGCCTGCAGCGCATCGCGCCGTCCTATTGGATCGTTACCGCCATCATGATCGCGGGGGCAGTTGCCGGGCTGTTTCCGAACATGAAACTGACGGCTGGCCATGTTCTCGGCTCGATGATTTTCATTCCCGCACGCTCGCCGAGCAGTGGCATGATCTGGCCGGTTTTGGTGCAGGGATGGACGTTGAACTACGAGATGTTCTTCTACGCCATTTTTGCCGCGGCGCTGCTTTTATCGCGCCGTCTGCGGTTTGCCAGCATAGCCGTTGTCTTTGTTGCCTTCGTCATTGCTGGCGTCATCTTCAATCCGCAATCACCATTGTTGCTCGTCTACACGCGGCCGATCATCCTGGAGTTCGTTGCCGGCATCATCCTTGCCCGAATGTGGCTATCCGGGAAGATACCAGGTCCTCGCCTCGGACTGGCCTTGATCGTCGCCTCGTTGTTGGGCTTTGCCGCTATCCAGATTCTACGCCTCGACTTCAACGAACTGACCTGTGGGCCGCTTGCCGTGGCGTTGGTGCTCGGTACGGTATCGCTGGAACACAGCGGAAAGCTGCCTGATATTCCGCTGCTCACCTATCTGGGCAACAGTTCATATTCTATCTATCTCTGGCACACGCTGGCGATCTCGGCGGTGCTGAAATTGATGGCGCGCACTGAGATACCCTCCGATGTCTCAATGTTCATCAGTCTGGTCTCAGGCGTTTTGCTAGGTATCTGTGCTTACGAATTGATCGAAAAGCCGCTGCGTAGTCTATTGAAGAGCCGAAGCTGGCAAAGATCACGCCCTTCGCCGGCGTGATGGGCAGGGCGAGTCTTGTTCTCGATTTTGATGCCGGATGACATTCGAAGAGCCAGAGCAATTTCAGGAAAAGTGCGCGGTGGTTTTCCGTCCGGAATTGCGTAAAGCCAAAGAGATGGAGCGTTTCTGCGCTTCCGTGAAGCGTTGAAACGTTCTAGCGACTATCATCCTCTATCGTCTTGCGGGTGATCTCTCGTCGACCATATAATACCCTGACGATGTCGATATGATCGTCGACAATGCGATAAAGAATAAGGTAGCTCCCAACGACCAGATGGCGAATTCCCGGAGCGATGTCATCTCGAGCAAGGCCTGAAAAAGGATGAAAGGCAAGCTGGAGCCAACGGCTTTCAATCGCATCAAGGATGCGGTCCGCGGCGACAGGATTGTTCTTCGCAATCTCCAGCCAGATGGAGATCAGATCTTCGTCCGCGCGGTGTGTTCGCTCTATTCGCAGCATGGTCAGCGTGTCTTTTCGACAGTCGCTTCCAATCTGCGTCTTGCCTCGGCTTTTACATCTGCCATGGAGGCATGCTTGCTTGGACCACTGGCCAGACCCTCATCCACGAGGCTTTGCAGTTCCTCTATCGTGTAACCGAGCAAATCGCGGCGTTCCTTCCATTCGCGGACTGCTTCTCGAATTGCTTCACTGGTCGATGCATAATCGCCCGCATCGACGGCGCTGCGGATGAAGCCTGCCATCTCAGGGGTAAGAGCGATCGTTATTTTTTCGACTGAGGCCATAGTCCTGCTGCCTGGAGAGATGAATGGTATGCTTTCAGCATACCATTACCAGAGGGCCGTTGTCGAATATCTTTAGAGACGACGCCGCCGCAACTGATCGAAATAGACGATCACGATGATCAGCACGCCGGTGATGATGCGCTGCCAGAACGAATTCAGGTTCAGGAGGTTTGCACCGTTGTTGATGGTCGCTAGGATGAAGGCGCCGATCAGCGGGCCGTAGACGGAACCGATCGCGCCAAACAGACTGGTGCCGCCGATAACCGACGATGCGATCGCCTGCAGTTCCCAGCCATCGCCCTGGGTCGCGTTGCCGATGGCTATGCGCGAGGCAAGCAGAACACCGACCAAGGCGGCGCAGGTTCCAGACAGTATATAGGCGAAATAGATCATCCCGTTGACATTGACGCCGGACAGGCGCGCTGCTTCGCGGTTGGAGCCGACGGCGAAAAGATAACGGCCCCAACGGCTCAAATGCAGGAAGACGACGGCTGGAATTGCCACCACGATCACCATCCAGAACAGGCTCGGAATACCGAGAAAATCCGCGACCGAGAAATTTGTGAAAGCGTCGTTGACGATGTTGATGCTCGAACCGTTGGTGATGAGCAAGCCGATGCCGCGCAGAGAGGTCAGCGTCGCCAGCGTGATGATGAAGGGCGGCAAGCCCATGCGCACGATGCCGAAGCCATGGAATGCCCCGATAAGAACACCGAAGAGCAAGGTTATGAGGATAGCGGCCCAGATCGGAACGCCTGCCTGGAGCAGCCAGGCGACGATCACGGTGCAGAAGCCGACGATTGCGCCAACGGAAAGATCGATGCCACCGGTGATGATGACGAAGGTTTGTCCAAGCGCAAGGATGGCCGTCATCGACCCCTGGCGCGCCAGGTTGGTGATGTTGAGCTGCGTCCAGAACACGTCTGTCGAGAAGCCGAGCACGACCCATAGCGCAATCAAGAGCAGGATCAGCGTCAGGCTGAAGAGGATGCTCATCTTACGCCGCGGTGCAACGGCGGGGCCTTCTGTCGTGTTCGCGACCATTCTTGTTCTCCTCTTTCGATTTTTTATCGTTCAGACGCCGATGGCCTCGCCGAGGACTTCCTCATGCGTGGCGGCGTGAAAATCATGGCTGGCGACCAGCTGGCCGTGGCGAAACACATGCAGACGATCGGCAAGCTCGTAAACCTCGGGCAGGTAGGAGGATATGACGATGATGCCCGCGCCGTCGCGAAGCAGCTTGGCGAATAGCCGATAGATTTCCGCCTTGGTGCCGACATCGACACCCACCGTCGGCTCGTCGAAGATGAAAAGCTTGGCGCCATGGCTCAGCCATTTGCCGATGACCACCTTCTGCTGATTGCCGCCGGACATGGCGGAAACCAGGACTCGTCGGCTGGGCGTCTTTATGCTGAGATCGCGGATCTGCTTGTCGGCATTAGCAGCCTCGCTCTTGTTGTTGATGATCGGACCGCGGCTCAGCCGCCTGAACACAGGCAGATTGATATTGAGGCCGATCGGCAGGTTGAGGCAAAGCCCTTGATCGCGGCGGCTCTCGGGCGCGAGGGCGATACCGAGGTCCATTGCGTCACGCTCGTTGTGGATCTGGACCTTGCGTCCCTGCCAATAGATCTCGCCTGCCGAGACTGGCTGACGGCCATAGAGGCCGAGCGCGAATTCGCTGCGACCGGCGCCGATCAGCCCATAAAGCCCGACGATCTCGCCGGCCCGTACAGTCAGCGAAACATCCTCGAAACCAGGACCGGAAAGGCCGCGCGTCTCGAGGATGGGTTCACCGATCGGGATCTCTTCCTTGTGGTAGATTTGTTCGATCGAGCGATTGATCATCAGCTTGATCAGTTCGTCGTCATTGGTCTCGGCAATCAGGCGGGTGCCGACATGCGTGCCGTCGCGCAGCACGGACACGCGGTCGGCCAGCTCGAAGACCTCCTCCATGCGGTGGCTGATGTAGACGATCGTCACGCCTTCGCTCTGCAAGCGGCGGATCAGCTTGAACAGCTGCGCCGATTCCTTGCGCGTCAAATAGGCGGTCGGCTCATCGAAAATGAGGAATTGCGTGCCGCGCATGGCGGCTCTTGCCGTTGCGACCAACTGCTGCTGACCAATGGTGAGGGAGCTCAGAAGATCGGCGGCCGGCAGTCCGAAGCCGAGGTCGTCAAGCACCGTCTGGGCCATGGCGACCATCTGCTTCTTGCGCATCAGACCGAAGCGATTGACTTCGTCACCGAGAAAGAGATTGGCCGCGACCGTCAGATGCGGGCAAAGGACGACCTCCTGATGCACGGCGTTGATGCCGCGCGCGATCGCTTCATTGGGATTGGCAAGGGCGACCGGATGGCCGCACCAGAATATCTCGCCATCCGTCCTGGTGATGACGCCGGTCAAAAGCTTGATGAGCGTCGACTTGCCGGCTCCGTTTTCGCCGACAATGGCGTGGATTTCGCCGGCCAGGAACGTGATCGTCGCCGGCTTCAGCGCCTCGACATAGCCATAGCGCTTCTGCAATCCCTTGAGTTCGAGGATAGGCGAGCCGGCCGGAACGCGACTTGCTTCCGTCTTGATCGTGTCATCGTGCCGATGGCTGATTTCTTCGAGGCTCGTCATGGGTCTCCTTCCTCTCGCATCACGCTCCATTTTTTCATTCTAGAGCGGGTTCGGACTTTGGGTCGAATAGACCTGAAATCATCCGGCTTTAGATGAAAAGGCTGCGCCCGACTTGTCGGGCGCAGCCTCTAAGCTTTACTTGACCTTCGGGTTGATCAGGGCCTCGATCTTCGGCTCGCTCATGTTGGCCTTGGTCACGAGGTTGGCGCCGGTGTCGACATTGGCTTCAACCTTTTCACCCTTGGAGACGGCGAGAGCGGTCTTGATGCCGTCGTAACCCATGCGGTACGGGTCCTGAACGACGAGGCCGGCAATAGCGCCGCTCTTGAGGAAGCCGAGGGTCTTGTCGTCGCTGTCGAAGCCAATGACCTTGACCTTGTCACTGAGCTTGTTTTCAGCGATGGCCTGGCCGACACCCTGCGCCATGATCAGATTGGAGGCAAAGACGCCAACGATCTTCGGATTTGCCGTGATCAGGTCAGTCATGATGTTGAGGCCGGTCGTTGCCTGACCGTCAGCATACTTGTCGGCGACGACCTTCAGGCCCGGATACTTGGTCTTGACCTGATCCAGGAAGCCCGTGCGGCGCTGTTCGAGAGAACCGGCGCCGGGCGTGTTGGTAATGATGACGACATCGCCTTCATCCTTACCGGTCATTGCCTTGATCGCAGCGGCAAGGCCATCAGCAGCAATACGGCCGCCCTGCACGTTGTCGGTCGTCAGGAATGACTTGAAAGCCTTGGAGTCGGCGCCGGAGTCGATACCGATAATCGGAACGGACTTCGCTGCTTCGTCCACAGGCTTGCCGAGCGCCTTGAACTCGGTGGGCGAGATGACGATTGCGGCCGGCTTGCCGGCGACAGCATTTTCAAGAATGCTGATCTGACCGTTGACGTCGGTTTCAGCCTGCGCACCCAGCTCCGGCACCTTGACGCCGAGATCCTTGCCGGCTTTGCGAGCGCCAGCGAGAACGATCTGCCAGTAGAAGGACGTCGTGTCCTTGACGATGATTGGGATCGTCACTTCGGCGGCGAAGGATTGCGCCGGCATGGCGACGGCAATCATGGCCGCGCCGGCAAGACCGGCAAAGGTGCGGCGGGACAGAAGGGATTTGGCGATGGTCATTGGTTTCTCCTCTCAACGCGCTCTTCTCCTGTACACCGGCCGTTGAACGCTTGCGGCTCGGTACCGTGAGCACCAGATGGCTCACGCATCGCGTAGCAGCACGAAGCCACCACGCCAAAACAGGCTTTCCTCCTCTTTCAAGTCGCCTCTCCCGGTGACTCGATAGCTCTTTATTCTTCCTCAAACCCGAACGGCGCTGTCGCCCAACGGCGGCGCAACCAGGGTCAATCCTTCGAATTCCGCATAAAGGCTCGCCGGGAGTTCAGGCTCCACGAGCTGCATGTTGCGGGTGAGACTTGATGCCTTCGCCGTGCCGATCAGGACTGAAGCCACGGACGGCTGATGTAACGGAAACTGGATGGCCGGTGCCGCAAGCGGCAGGCCGTGACGGCGGGCGATCTCTTCCATCGCGCCGACCTTGGCCAGCACATCCGGTGTCGCCGGAAGATAGTCGAAGTTCGCACCCGGCACGGGGCCGGTCGCCAGAATGCCGGAGTTGAAGACGCCGCCAACAACGAGCGACGTGCCCTTCTTTTCGCAAAGCGGCAGTAACTCCGCGACCGCGGAACGGTCGAGCAGCGTATAGCGGCCAGCAAGCAGGATGCAGTCGATATCTGTCGCATGCATGACGTCGAGGCAGACGGGCACCTCGTTGACGCCAAGACCATAGGCCTTGATCGTGCCCGACGACTTCAACTCCTCTAGAGCCTTGATCCCCGAGCCGAGAAGCTGACCAAGATGGTGCTCGTTCAGCGTCTTGCCGTGGGTGTAGCCGCCGATATCGTGAACGTAGAGGATGTCGATGCGGTTGAGGCCGAGGCGGGCATAGCTGAACTCCACCGACCGCATGATGCCGTCATAGGAGTAGTCGTAATCCGCATCGAAGGGCAGGGGATCGACATAGCCGTAATTCGGCACCTTGTCGGTCGGAACAGGCCGCATCAAGCGTCCGACCTTCGTCGACAGCACATAGCTGTCTTCCGGCTGGTCGCGCAGGAAATCGCCGACGCGGCGCTCGGCGAGGCCGAAGCCATACCAAGGGGCGACGTCGAAATAGCGGATGCCGCTATCCCATGCCGCCTGCAGGGTTTCCATGGCCTGGTCGCGCGGGCAGGCGCGGTAAAGACCGCCGAGCGCTGCGGCACCGAAACTGATTTCGGTGACCTCCAGGTCCGTCCTGCCGATTTTTCTTCTCTTCATCACCTCTCCCTTGTGATGATCGTTCAATCGGTCTCCGCCATGCTTAGCTCATCAGGAGCCAGGCATTGCGGCGTGAGTATCAGTCTAGAGCGTCGCTCCGAGATGCCAGGGCACGAATTCGTTATCGCCATAGCCGAAGGTTTCGCTTTTGGTCTTCTTGCCGGATGCGATCTCGATAATCAGTTCGAAGATCTCGCGGCCTTTGCCCGATATCGTTGCCTCGCCGGTGGCAATGGTGCCGCAATCGATGTCCATGTCTTCTTCCATGGAACGATACAGCGCCGAATTGCTCGACAGCTTGAACGACGGTGCCGGACGTGAGCCGAAACAGCTGCCGCGACCGGTCGTAAACGCGATCATGTTCGCACCGCCCGCCACCTGACCGGTTGCGGAAACCGGATCATAGCCGGGCGTATCCATGAAGACGAGCCCATGCTCCGTTACCCGTTCGGCGTAGCCATAGACCGCAGTCAGCGGCGACCGGCCGCCCTTGGCAACGGCCCCGAGCGACTTCTCCAGAATGGTGGTCAGCCCGCCGCGCTTGTTGCCGGGTGAGGGATTGTTGTCGAGCGAGGCGCCGTGCAAGGCGACGTACTTTTCCCACCAGTCGATTTTCGCGTCGAGCTTGGCGGCGACCTCGTCGTTGACCGCACGGCTGCGCAGCAAATGTTCGGCGCCGTAAATCTCTGATGTTTCCGACAGGATCGTCGTGCCGCCGGCAGCGGCCAGCAGGTCGGCGGCCGCACCCAAGGCAGGGTTGGCGGTAATACCGGAGAAACCGTCCGAGCCGCCGCATTGCAGACCAACGATGATTTCGCTGATCGAGATCGGTTCGCGGCGAGCCTGGCCGACTTCGTCTGAAATCTCCTTCAGGACACCCATGGCAAGCGCCACGGCGCGGCGCGAGCCGCCGGCATCCTGGATATTGAAGTGCCGCTTGCTGGCGCCGGCGCCGCTCTGGCCGTAGAGCGTCAACTGGTTGACCTCGCAGCCGAGGCCGATCATGAGCACGCCGCCGAAATTCACATGCCGCGTATAGCCGGCAAGTGTCCGGTGCAGCGTCAGCATGCCGTCGCCGGTCGAGCTCATGCCGCAGCCCTGGTCGTGCACGATCGGCACGAAACCATCGATGCTGTCGTAATGCGGAAGGAGCGTCCGGTTTGCCTCTTCCGCGATGGCGCGGCAAACCGTGGTGGAACAGTTCACGCTGGCAATGATGCCGATATAGTTACGGGTGGCGGCACGGCCGTCGGCGCGGCGATAGCCCATGAACGTACGGGCCTTGTCGGCCTCGGTCGCTGCTTCGGGCGCCGTATTGGCAGTGGCTGCCAGGCGGTCGTTTTCGAAATGCAGATTATGGCTGTGTACGTGATCGCCCGCCTTTACCTCGGCGGTCGTGCGTCCGATGGCCTGACCGTATTTCACCACAGACGTGCCGAGGGGGATGTCGCGGATTGCGAATTTATGGCCGGGGTCGATCTTGCCTCGCGTCGCAACGCCGTTGGCGACCGCGACGCCGGCTTCGATTGCCGCCGTTGCCACGGCGACATTGTCGCCTTCCGACAGAAGGATCCAAGGCTGGCTGTTCAAAGTTCTCTCCCAGAACAATCTTGCAGTTCGGCGAGCCTCTCCCAGGCCGTTGCCGATTGCTTTTGTTTTTTATCTACAATAAACATTTTGAAGTCAACGAGGAAATCGTCTGGCGCTTCCGGAGGGGAGGGGCGACGCATAGAAGCGGTGCTCCCGCGTTTGATTGCTATCCGAGCAAGTTACGAAGATCGCGGCCGATAGAGAGCAGCGAATGATAAGCGAGGGGGGAAATGGCGAGACAGAACACGCTCTTCAAGGATGCGTATAACCGCTACGTCGCCGGCCTGAAGCTGGATGCCGCCCTGCCGACAGAGCCCGAGATCGCGGCCGAGCTCGGCGTCAGCCGTAGCACGGCGCGCGCTATCCTGATGCGTCTGAGCGACGCCGGCATCATCCGCTGGAACAAACGGCAGAAGACCGTGCTGCGCCAGCCGACCGAGGCGGACTTTTTTCCGCAAGAAGAAACCAATTCGCTGCACGATATCATCGAGCGCAGTTTCATGCTGCGCATTCTCTCCGACGAAGCACAGCCGGGCATGCAGATCAACGAGTTGGAGTTGGCGCGTGAGATCGGCACGGGAACGTCGGTGGTGCGCGAATTTCTCATCCGCTTCAGCCGTTTCGGCCTGATCGAGAAGCGGCCGAACAGCCATTGGATCCTGAAAGGCTTCACCAGCGAATTCGCGCTGGAACTCGCCGACGTGCGCGAGATGTTCGAATTGCATTCAGCGGCCGAATTCGGACGCATGCCGGTCGATCATCCAGCTTGGGTAAGTCTGGCTGCCATCCAGCAGGAACACTATGACTTGCTCGAGGATTTCGACGAGCGTTATCGCGATTTTTCGCAGCTGGACGAAAGATTCCATCTTCTCATCCACCGCGCCTCAAAGAACCGCTTCATCGCCGATTTTTACGACGCGATCGCCATCGTCTTCCACTATCACTACCAGTGGAACAAGGCCTTCGCCCGTGTGCGCAATTCACGCGCCATCGCCGAACATCTCGACTATATCGAAGCGCTGCAATCACGCGATCCCAAGCGGATCGACACCGCCTGCCGCAAGCATCTCGCCTCGGCGCGGCAGACGCTGCTGCAATCCATTCCGCAGAATGCGGGTGATATTGTGGAAACGGATATTCCAGCCGTGCGCAGCTAGCCGCATTTGCCGACGCCTAGCCTGAGTTGCGCCGGTGGATTAGAGCGGGGCGGGCGAGTATCTGTTGATCGCCCACCGCTTGATCAGGCGATCATTCCGCCTTCAGCTCGACGGTCTGGCTGGCAAAGCGCGCTGAGGACACTTCGACCGCGATCATGCCGGCCTCGCCAGTCGCCTGCAGCCAGAAGCCCGTCGTGCCGCCCTGGAAGGCCACGGAGTCCGGCCCGATCAGCTTGGCGGGGCCAATGAGCTTGATGGTCGCGACGTCGTTGAGGAAGGGCAGGCGCGTGCCTGCCTGGTCGAGCGCACGGATAATGACGCGGGTAGTATCGCGCTCTGTGGCACGCAGCGTCAGGCTGTCAGCCTCCACTTCCAGCCTTGTCGGAAGAGGGTCGGCGACCATGTGCAGCTCCGCCACCGGCTTGCCGTTGACGAAACCGGTGAAGTGGGCATCTTCCCATTCCATGCCCCAGACACCCAGTTCGTCTTTTGTGAAGTGGCGATGGTCGAAAACGACGGGCGGATGCGGCAGATGCGGGAAGGTTTCGCGATCGGGGCCGAGTCGCTTGGTCAGCGAACCATAGCGCAGCTCGACCTCATCGCAATTGGTCAGCACGATCAGTGGCAACGCGCCGCCGATATTGCGCTCGCCGCGCGCCCAGATCGTCACCGGCTTCATGATGATATCTTCGGAAGGCTCGCACTGGCTGGCATAGGCATAGGCCGCGAATTTCGGCTCGCGGAACATGTCCATGACGCCGTGATAGCAGATGCGGTCGCCGGAACCGAAGTCGCTGTGGGTATTGTAATCGAACATGCACCAGCCGATGGCACCGGAAATCGAAGGATCGCCATAGGCCGCGTTCAACACCTCCAGATGCCGGCGCACATGCTCGGCCTGGCGCTGCTCCTGATCGTAGATCTTCGTCGGATACATGTGGCCGCCGAACTCGGTGATCAGGTAGGGCACGTTCTTTGACAGGCCGGTATTTTCCTGCTGCGGCCGCAGCGGCGTGCGTGGGCGATTGACGCCTGGCAGTTCCTCGTTGCCGAGAATGAAGTCGTTCATCGTATAGACGTCCTCGAGCATTTCGCTCTCGGTGATATAGCGCACGCCGCCGGTCTGGCGGGTGGGATCGAGCTCGCGCGCCAGCCGGTTCGTCTCGGCGTAGAAATCATGCGAATCCTGCGACTCGTTGATGCGCACGCCCCAGATGATGATCGAGGGATGGTTCCAGTCACGCTCGATCATGCGGCGGACGTTGCGGATCGACTCCTGCTGCCATTCTTCGCCGCCGATATGCTGCCAGCCGGGAATTTCCTCGAAGACCAGCAGGCCGATGCGGTCGCAATGGTCGAGAAACCATTTCGATTGCGGATAATGCGAGGTGCGCACGACGTTGCACTTCAACGTCTGCTTCATGATCTCGGCATCACGCTCCTGCGCCGAGCGCCCCATGGCATAGCCGGAATAAGGAAAGGCCTGGTGACGATTGAGACCGCGCAGCTTCAGCTTCTTGCCGTTCAACACGAAGCCTTCGTCGGTGAACGCGGCGGTGCGGAAACCGAACGTCGCGACATATTGGTCGGAGCCATGATCAGTCTTCAGCTCGGCTTCCAGCGTGTAGAGCACGGGACTGTCGAGATCCCACAGTGAGATGCCGGCCAGATCGTCGAAGGAGAAGGTCACGCTGCCGCCCGAGGTCTCGGTGGTCGCGGACGCGAGCACCTTGCCGTCCGGCGCGCGGAGATTTGCAGTCACCGAGCCATTGAAGGTGAGGCTCTGCGGATTGGTAATGTCGCAGCGGACCGTGGCGGACTTCACATCGGCCAGCACCTTGCCGGTCTCGACCTTGATATTGGCGATCGAGACGGGTGCGGCAATCTTCAGCCAGACGTCGCGGTAGATGCCGGCATAGGTCAAATAGTCGATGCGGCCGCCGAAGGGCGGGATTTCAGGGTTCTCGCTGCCGTCGATCTTGACAGTGATCAGGTTGTCGCCCTGCTTCAGGCGGCCCGTCAGCCGCGCTTCGAAGGGCGTGTAGCCGTCCCTGTGTGCGACGATTTCCTCGCCATTGAGATAGACGACAGCGTCGGCCATGGCGGCGTCGAAAACCAGCGATACGTCTCGCCCGGCGAAATCGGCGCTCCAGGGCAGGAGCTTTTGGTAAGTAAAGGCGCGCTGATAGGATTTCTCATCGAAATAATTGAACGGCAACTCGACCGCCGTGTGCGGCAATGCGACCGGTTGCCCTTCCTGGCGGCGGCCGGCCTCGGCAGCCGAGAACCCCTCGCGAAAAGTCCAGGATTCGTTGAAAGCGACAACAGAACGCATATTCAATCCTATCGAAAGAGCCCGCCGTACCTTGGACGAACGAGTGTTGCTTAGACAAAGAGGCGCGGCCGCGACGCGATCATGGCCGCAGCGGGCGATATCTATACAGGCCTCTAGCCATGGCGCAACGCAATCGGAGGCCGGATCGGCGTTTCCGCCGAAAACGTTTTCGCCCGGCCTTATCCGAGCTTACTTCTGCGGCCGTTATGTCAAGAAAGTTAGGCATTTAGAGGCCGATAGTCCTGCGGCGGGGAACGACCTGCGGCGGCATGCCGCATGCTCAGCTCGCGTGATTCGGCTACTTGCCCTTCCCGGCTCTGATGTCCTCCTGCGGACTGCGCACCGCGGCATACATGCCAGTGGTGCGGAATTCGGTGGGGTTGATGCCGTAGATGCGCCGAAAGGCTTTCGAGAAATAATTGGCGTCGTCGAAGCCCGACATGATCGCCACTTCCTTGACCGGAATGAAGGCCGCCTTGGTGAGCAGCTTTGCCGCCCGCTGCATGCGTTGCTGCAGGACGAATTCGCCCGGCGGCAAGCCTTCGCTGTCGGCAAAGACACGGGAGAAATGAGCGCGGCTGAGGCCCCCGACCTTGGCGAGTTCGCTGACGGGCAGGGGCTTGTCGAGATTGGCGTTGATATGATCGATGACCGTCTGCATGGCGGAACGATCGGCGGCAACGCCATGTGAACCGAAGACGTCGTCATAAAGCGCCATCGCCGCTTCATAGGCGACCGCTGACGCCGAGGCCGGCGTCGCGGCGCCACGCACCAGCCGCAGGCTGCAATCGGCGAGATGATCGATCGTTGCCGGCTGCAATTTCAGCACTGGCCCGGCGGCGGCGAGAATCAGGCGGTGGATGCGCAGCGCTTCCTCGCCATTCATCGATATCCAGAAATACTCCCAGCGTTCGCCTTTTTCCAACCAGTAACGATGATTATGCGGCACCAGCACCAGCAATGTATCGCCCGGGTCAACACGGTAATCGCGATTCTCGTAGCGCAGCCGGCCGCTGCCGCTGATCGTATGCTGCAATACCGTAAACGGCGTCTGGCCACGCCGGCGCCCATCCCAATCGTAAGGCTCGTTATCCCTTATTTCATAGCCGGCGCTGGTCGGCATGGCGTGCAGCCGGTGGCGGCCGCGCGGCAATGACACAGTCCGCATGGTCTGGCCGTTGGCGATCAAATCTTGCAGCACAAAATTACCCTTGAAAGCATAATTGTTCTCTGGTCGGCCCGTTCATTATAGGCATAATCCCGCCAGAAAACAGCAAGTACCTGCCGATGAGGACCGGTAGGAGGAGGAAAAAATGCTCGTTTTGCCATCTCGCCCAACGCCGCGCGATCATGGGACGAAAACACCATTCTCTTCTCCGTTGCTGATTGTTTGACCGACTTCAAGGTGAGGATCATGAGTTTCAAAATCGCTATTATCGGTGCCGGCAGCGTCGGCTTCACGAAAAAGCTGTTCACCGACATTCTCTGCGTGCCGGAGTTCCAGGACGTCGAATTCGCGCTGACCGATGTCAGCGAGCATAATCTCACGATGATCAAGGCGATCCTCGACCGGATCGTCGAGGCGAACAAGCTGCCAACGCGGGTGACGGCCACCACCGAGCGCCGCAAGGCGATCTCCGGCGCACGCTACGTCATCAGCTGCGTGCGGGTCGGCGGGCTGGAAGCCTATGCCGAAGATATTCGCATTCCCCTGAAATACGGTATCGACCAATGCGTCGGCGATACGATTTGCGCCGGCGGCATTCTCTACGGCCAGCGCAACATTCCGGTCATTCTTGATTTCTGCAAGGATATCCGTGAGGTCGCCGAGCCCGGCGCGAAATTCCTGAACTATGCCAACCCGATGGCGATGAACACCTGGGCGGCGATCGAATACGGCAAGGTCGACACCATCGGCCTCTGCCACGGCGTCCAGCATGGTGCCGAACAGATCGCCGAGGTTCTCGGCGCCAAGAACAAGGCGGAGCTCGACTATATCTGCTCTGGCATCAACCATCAGACCTGGTTTACCGATCTTCGCCTCAATGGCCGCAAGATCGGCAAGGACGAGCTGATCGCCGCTTTCGAAGCGCATCCCGTCTTCTCGCAGCAGGAAAAGTTGCGCATCGACGTGCTGAAGCGCTTCGGGGTCTATTCCACCGAGAGCAATGGCCATCTCTCGGAATATCTGCCCTGGTATCGCAAGAGGCCGGACGAGATCAACAAGTGGATCGACATGTCCGACTGGATCCATGGCGAGACCGGCGGCTATCTGCGCCATTCCACCGAGACCCGCAACTGGTTCGAGACGGAATTCCAGCAGATCCTCGACGGCGCATCACAGCCCATCGATCCGGCCAGGCGTTCGAACGAGCATGCGAGCCACATCCTCGAGGCCTTGGAAACCAATCGCGTCTATCGCGGTCATTTCAACGTCAAGAACAACGGCGTCATCACCAATCTGCCCGCTGACGCCATCATCGAGTCGCCGGGCTTCGTCGATCGTTTCGGCATCAACATGGTGGCCGGGATCACACTGCCGGAAGCTTGCGCCGCGACCTGCATTTCCTCGATCAATGTCCAGCGCATGTCGGTCCATGCCGCCGTCAGCGGTGATCTCGATCTGCTGAAACTCGCGGTTCTGCACGATCCGCTGGTCGGCGCAATATCGACACCGGAAGAAGTTTGGCAGATGGTCGATGAAATGGTCGTCGCGGAGGCCCGCTGGCTGCCGCAATATGCGCATGCTGTCGAGGGCGCCAAGGACCGCTTGTCGAGGGCCAAGGTGAAGACCCGCGACTGGAAGGGCGCGGCCAGCCGCAACGCCCGCTCGATCGAGGAATTGAGAGCGGAGAAGGCAGCCCTGAAACAGGCCGGCTAGTGGATTGACGTCCGGGACATGTTGGCTGCGGCGGGGCTCTCAGGAGGAAAGGCCCGCCGCATCCGGTCAACGGGTTCGCGTTCGTTGGAGGAATGCGGCGCTTCCACGGGGACGCTCGCGATAAGGGGAGAGAGAAAACGATGAGACATTTTCGACCGATCAGCATTCTAGCGGCGATGACGATTGCGACGTCCGCGATCGCCATGAGCGCCTATGCATCAGAACCGACCGCGCCGCCGGTCCCGCCGGTGTTCCCAGCGGAAGGCAAGATCAAGTATGTGCCGCGCGACTCCATTCTGGAGTTCAAGGCGCTGCCGGACTATCACGAGCCGGATTGGGTCACCGAGAAGTTCGTGAAGACCGGCAAGCTGCCGCCGGTCAAGGATCGCCTGCCGAAGGAGCCGCTCGTCTACAAGACCGGCAACATGCCTGATGGCATCGGCGTCTATGGCGACACGCTGCGCCATGTCGTTGGCGGCCGGCCGGAAGGCTGGAACTACGGCGCCGGCCAGACCCAGGGCTGGGGCGGCATCGATATCGCCCTGTCCGAATGCCTGACGCGCACAGCACCACTGTTCCAGGTCGAGGCGAAGGACACCGAGCCGCTGCCGAACCTTGCCAAGGGATGGGAGTGGTCGGCGGACGGCCACAAGCTCACCATGCATCTGATCGAAGGTGCGAAATGGTCCGACGGCGTACCCTTCAATGCCGATGACATCATGTTCTATTGGGAAGACGAAGTCATCGATCCGAACGTCTCGCCGCTCGGCGGCGGTGCGTCGCCAGAAGCGTTCGGCGTCGGCACGACCTTGAAAAAGATTGACGATTATACCGTCGAGTGGACCTTCAAGGATGCCTTCCCGACGCAATATCTCTACACGATGGCCTATCCGAATTTCTGCCCGGGTCCGTCGCATATCCTCAAGCCGCAGCACCCGAAATATTCGAAGAACACCTACGACCAGTTCAAGAATGCATTCCCGCCGGAATACATGAACATACCCGTCATGGGCGCCTGGGTGCCGGTCGAATATCGTTCCGATGACATTATCGTTCTGCGCCGCAACCCCTATTACTGGAAGGTCGACGAGAAGGGCAATCAGCTGCCTTACCTCAACGAGCTGGACTACAAGCTCTCGACTTGGGCTGACCGCGATGTGCAGGCCGTTGCCGGCTCCGGCGACCTTTCCAATCTGGAGCAGCCGGAAAACTTCGTCGCCTCGCTGAAGCGCGCCGCCCAGCCGGACGCCCCGGCACGTCTTGCCTTCGGACCACGCCTCATCGGCTATAACCTGCAGATGAACTTCTCGGCCAACGGCTGGGGCAGCCCGGATGCACGCGGACAGGCTGTTCGCGAGCTGAACCGCAATGAGGATTTCCGCAAGGCCGTGACCATGGCGCTCGATCGCAAGGCGATCGGTGAATCGCTGGTCAAGGGTCCGTTCACGGCGATCTATCCAGGCGGCCTGTCCTCGGGCACCAGCTTCTACGATCGCGCCTCCACCGTCTATTATCCTTTCGACCTCGCCGGCGCGAAGGCAGAGCTTGCCAAGGCCGGTCTCAAGGACACGGATGGCGACGGTATCGTCAACTTCCCGGCGGGCACGGCCGGTGGCAAGGATGTCGAGATCACCTTGCTGGTCAACAATGACTACACCACGGACAAGAGCCTTGCCGAGGGTGTCGTGGGCCAGATGGAGAAGCTCGGGATTCGCGTGATCATCAATGCGCTCGATGGCCCCAAGCGCGACGATGCCAACTATAGCGGCCGTTTCGACTGGATGGTCCGGCGCAACAGCACGGAACTGGCCTCGGTCGTACAGAATACCGAACAGCTTGCTCCGGTCGGCCCGCGTACCAGCTGGAATCACCGTGCCCCGGAAAGCGGCGAACTGGACCTGATGCCTTTCGAAAAGGAGATGGTTGACACCGTCAACAAGTTCACCGCCTCCAAGGATAGCGATGAGCGCGTGGCCTTGATGAAGCAGTACCAGAAACTCTCGACCGGGCACTTCTACAACATCGGCCTGACGGAGTATCCGGGCGCACTGATCATCAACAAGCGCTTCTCGAACGTTCCTCCGGGCACGCCGATCTTCATGTTCAACTGGGCTGAAGACTCCATCATTCGTGAACGCATGTGGGTCGCTGCCGACAAGCAGGGGAAATACGAGCTCTTTCCCCAACAGCTGCCGGGTGCGCCTGGTAGTGCCGGTCCGGTCAAATGATCACGGCAATCGGCCAATAGGCCGGCTGTCTGACAGACGTCTAGAAGTCCGGCTGCATCGCGGTGCAGCCGGGCAAATGTGAACACAGCCGGTCCGTGCGATCCCCAGGGGATGCAGACCACCGGCGGCAATAAGAGAGCGAACCGTTCCATGTTGCGATTCCTGCTCGTGCGCATAGCCTCCGCCATACCGGTGCTCATGATTCTGAGCGTGGTGACTTTCGCCATCATCCAGGCGCCGCCCGGCGACTATGCCGACTATATCCGCTCACAGCTGATGAACCAGGGCGGCGCGTCCTTTGCCCAAGCTGATGCCCAGGCGCAGGCCTACCGCCACGAACATGGGCTCGATAAGCCGATGGTCGTGCAATATTTCAACTGGATCGGCGGCATCGTCACCAGGGGCGATTTTGGCTACAGCATGTTCTACAACAAGCCGGTTGCCGACGTCGTCGGCGAGCGTCTGCCGCGGACTTTGCTGCTTGCCCTCGTTTGCCATATCCTGGCTTCCATTCTTGGTATCGGCTTCGGCATATGGGCGGCAACGCGGCAATATAGCTGGATCGACAGCCTGCTGTCCGGCATCTCTTTTCTGGGCATGACGGTGCCGCGCTTCCTGATGGCGCTGATCATCGTCTACATCCTCGTCTTCCAGCTCAACGTCTCGGAGATCGGCAGTTTCTACTCTCCGCAATATGGCGGCGCGCCGTGGTCCTGGGGCAAGTTCGTCGATCTCGTCAAACATGTCTGGCCGGTCGTGGCGATCGCCACCTTCGGCGGGCTTGCCTATAATATGCGCGTCATGCGCGGCAATCTGCTCGACACGCTGAATGCGCAATATGTCGAGACCGCCCGCGCCAAGGGCCTGTCCGGCGGCGCGGTGGTCATGCGACATGCCGTGCCGAATGCGCTCCATCCGCTCGTCATGTATCAGGGCGTTGTGCTGCCCTACATGCTGACCGGCGAGATCGAGACCGCCATCATCTTCGCGCTACCGACCGTGGGGCCCGCGATCGTCGGTTCGATGGCGGTCGGCGATGTCTATGTCACCGCCACCTTCATGCTGGTGCTGTCGGCAACGCTGATCGTCGGCAACATCATTGCGGATGTATTGCTTGCCCTGCTTGATCCCCGCGTTCGCCAACAGGGAGGGATCAACTGATGCTCGCCTTCAATACATCTCCGCCGCCAACCGATGAAAAAGTGACGCCGAAAGGCGGCAGCGAAAGCTACGCCGCGCTCGTCTGGCGCCGCCTGAAGCGTTCCTGGACGGGTATGAGCGGATTGATCCTCGTGATCCTGCTTTTGCTGATGTCGCTTTTCGCCGAGTTTATCGCGCCCGACGATCCCAAGGCGACCGATACCGGCTTTGCGCCGCCGCAGGTGATCAGCTTTCACGACAAGGACGGCAATTTCGTCTTCCAGCCGCGCGTCTATGCGCTGGCGGAGACCGATGAGCTCGATCCGGTCACCTTCCAGCCGATAGTCGGGCTGGACTACAACAATCCGCGCCCGCTCGGCTTCTTCGTCAAGGGCGCGCCCTATCAGCTATTCGGCCTGATCCCTGGTGACCGGCATTTCTTCGGCTCGACTGACGGCCAGCCGGTGCATTTCCTCGGCACCGACAAGTTCGGCCGCGACGTTCTCTCCCGCGCCATTTATGGCTCGCGCATTTCCCTGATGATCGCACTGACCGTCGTCTTCATCGTCACTGTCGTCGGCACGACAGTGGGAATGGTGTCGGGATATTTCGGCGGCACGCTCGACACCTGGATCCAGCGTTTCGTCGAACTTGTCCTCGCTTTTCCGCAATTGCCGCTCTATTTGGCATTGACCTCGCTCATCCCGGTGACCGCGCCAACCAATGTCTTCCTAGCCTTCGTCGTTGTCGTCATGTCGGCGCTCGGCTGGGCGCAGATGTCGCGCGAAGTGCGCGGCAAGACCCTGGCGCTCGCGAGGATCGACTACGTGCGCGCCGCCATGGCGGTTGGAGCGACTGATCGGCGCATCATCCTGCAGCATATCTTTCCAAACGTGATGAGCCACGTCATCGTTGCCGTGACGCTGGCAATTCCGAGCGTCGTGCTGCTTGAATCCTTCCTCGGCTTCCTCGGTTTCGCCGTCAAGCCGCCGCTGATCTCCTGGGGCTTGATGCTGCAGGATACGTCTACCTATTCGGTCATTGGCTCCTATCCCTGGATCCTCTCGCCCGTCGCCTTCGTGCTCATCACCGTCTTTGCGTTCAATGCACTCGGCGATGGTCTGCGCGACGCGATAGATCCCTATTGAGAGGAAACGAACCATGGCCCTCACGCTCGTCAACCCTTTCGCTCCCGACACCAGGCTCGACTCCGCCGGCAAGACAGTGCCGCCCGTCATCGACGCCCGTAATGTCGCGGTCAAATTCAAGGTCGAGGATGGCATCGTCGATGCCGTCAAGGATATCTCCTTCCAGCTCTATCGCGGTGAAACCATCGCCATCGTCGGAGAATCCGGCTCCGGGAAATCGGTGACTGCCCGCACGGTGATGGGTCTCCTTACCAAGCGTGCCGTCGTCTCGGAGAAATCCACCGTCAGCTATGACGGCAAGAATGTACTGAAGTTCTCCGAACGTGCCCGCCGGCAACTGCGCGGCGACCGCATCTCGATGATCTTCCAGGAGCCGATGAGTTCGCTGAACCCGATCTATACGATCGGCAGCCAGATCATCGAGGCGATCCGTGTTCACCGCAAGGTCAGCCGGAACGAGGCGGCGAAACGGGCGCTGGACCTGCTCAAGCAGGTGCAGATCCCCGATCCGGAGACGCGGCTTCGGCAATATCCGCACCAGCTGTCCGGTGGCCAGCGCCAGCGCGTGATGATCGCCATGGCGCTCGCCAACGACCCGGACGTGCTGATCGCAGACGAGCCGACAACCGCGCTCGACGTCACCGTGCAGGCGCAGATCCTCAACCTCATCCGCAATCTGCAAAAGCAGCTCGGCATGGCGGTGATCCTGATCACCCATGACCTGACCGTCGTCCGGCAGTTCTCCGACTATGTCTACGTCATGCAGTATGGCGAGATGCGCGAGCACAATACGACGGAAGAGCTCTTCGCCCATCCGCAGCATCCCTACACGCAACATCTGCTCGCCTCCGAGCCACGGGGGCAGGCGAAACCGTTGCCGCCGAACTGCGACACCATTCTCCAAGGCAAGTCCGTCAAGGTCGCCTTCATGCTGCGTCACGGCACCTTCTTCAAGCCCGATCTGCGCGAGCTCGTCGCCGTCGGTGGCCTCAGCCTGGAGCTTCGCCGCCACGAAACGCTTGGGCTTGTCGGCGAGTCCGGCTCCGGCAAGACCACCTTCGGTCAAGCGCTGCTGCGGTTGATCGATGCCGATAGTGGCGAGATCTATTTCGACGGCCAAGCGATCCAAGACCGGTCGCGCGCCGAGATGCGGCCACTGCGCTCGCGCATGCAGGTCGTCTTTCAGGATCCGTTCTCCTCGCTCAATCCGCGCATGCCGATCGGCCAGATCATTGCCGAGGGCTTGGTGGTCAACAATATCGGCGCCAACAAGGCCGAGCGGCTGGAGCGAGTAAAGGAAGCGCTGGTGAGCGCCGGCATGCCGTCGAATATCCTGTCGCGCTTCCCGCATGAGTTTTCCGGTGGTCAACGCCAGCGCATCGCGATTGCGCGGGCCATCGCGCTCGAGCCGGAGTTCATCCTGCTCGACGAGCCGACCTCGGCGCTCGATCTTTCCGTCCAGGCGCAGATCATCGATCTCCTGCGCAAGCTGCAGGACGAGCGAGGCCTGAGCTACCTTTTCATCTCGCACGACCTCAAGGTTGTCCGCGCCCTTTGCCATCGCGTCATCGTCATGCAGCACGGCAAGATCGTGGAAGAGGGGCCGGTCGACGACGTTCTTTCCCATCCCAAGACCGCTTACACCGAACGCCTCGTCAAAGCGGCGTTCGAGGTGGCTTCCTAGCATTCAGGAGATTTTACATGACAGGCAATCCCAAGATCACCTTTATCGGCGCCGGTTCAACCGTTTTCATGAAGAACATCGTCGGCGATGTTTTGCAGCGTCCGGCGCTTTCGGGCGCGAAAATTGCGCTGATGGATTTGAACCCGCAGCGGCTGGAAGAGAGCGCCATCGTCGTGCGCAAGCTTGCCTCGACGCTGGGCGTGTCGGCTAGCGTCGAGACCTTCACCGATCAGCGCAAGGCGCTGAACGGCGCCCATTTCGTCGTCGTCGCCTTCCAGATCGGCGGCTATGAGCCCTGCACGGTGACCGATTTCGAAGTGCCGAAAAAATACGGCCTGCGCCAGACCATCGCCGATACGCTCGGCGTCGGAGGCATCATGCGCGGGCTGCGCACCGTGCCGCATCTCTGGAAGATCTGCGAGGACATGCTCGCCGTCTGCCCAGAGGCGGTGATGCTGCAATATGTCAACCCGATGGCGATCAATACCTGGGCGATCGCCGAGAAATACCCCACGATCAAGCAGGTCGGCCTTTGCCACTCGGTGCAGGGCACGGCGATGGAACTGGCGCACGATCTCGACATCCCCTACGAAGAAATTCGCTATCGCTCGGCCGGTATCAACCATATGGCCTTCTACCTGAAATTCGAGCATCGCCAGCCCGATGGATCCTACCGCGATCTCTATCCCGATCTCGTGCGCGGCTATCGCGAGGGACGTGCGCCGAAGCCCGGCTGGAATCCGCGCTGCCCGAACAAGGTGCGCTATGAAATGCTGACGCGCCTTGGCTATTTCGTCACGGAGAGCTCGGAGCATTTCGCTGAGTACACGCCCTATTTCATCAAGGAGGGCCGTGAGGACCTGATCGAGAAATTTGGCATTCCGCTCGATGAATATCCAAAGCGCTGCATCGAGCAGATCGCGCGTTGGAAAAGCCAGGCCGATGAATACCGCAGCGCCGACAAGATCGAAGTCACGCAATCCAAGGAATACGCCTCCTCGATCATCCACTCGGTCTGGACCGGCGAGCCTTCGGTGATCTACGGCAACGTCCGCAACAATGGCTGCATCACCTCGCTGCCCTATAATTGCGCCGCCGAGGTTCCCTGCCTGGTCGACGCCTCCGGCATCCAGCCGACCTTCATCGGCGATCTGCCGCCGCAGCTGACTGCGCTCATCCGCACCAACATAAATGTGCAGGAATTGACGGTTCAGGCCTTGATGACTGAGAACCGTGAGCACATTTACCACGCGGCAATGATGGATCCGCATACGGCCGCTGAGCTCGATCTCGACCAGATCTGGTCGCTCACCGACGATCTCTTGGCCGCCCACGGCGACTGGTTGCCGGAATGGGCGCGTGGCGCCCGCAAGGTTCAGGCCGCCTGAAACCACTCTCTCCCGGTTTTTGCGGCCGGAAGGGCCCCGCAGCATCGCTGCGGGGCCTTGCCTCTTTGCCTTCCCGAAGAAGGTGAAAATCCAAAACCCTCTATTTTCCAAGTTAGTATCGGATGGAAAAGCCGATCCGACTGCGCTAGAAACGACAGCAAATCTTGGGAGAGAGCAAAGACATGGCCAGTTCGGATATTTTCAGCACCGGAACCTTCGTCGGACGTGTATGGCGTCCTGAGTTGAAGGGGCCGGCCCTTGTCGTCGTCCGTGACGGTGCGCTTTACGATATCACCTCAAAGGACGCGCCGACCATGCGCGATCTGCTGGAAAAGGATGATCCGGTTGGTTTTGTCCGCGTGCAAAAGGGCGAGGTGATCGCCAGGCTTGATGATCTGCTCGCAGCCAAGGCCGACCTGTCGATCGTCCATCTTCTCGCCCCCGTCGATCTGCAGGCGATCAAAGCCTGTGGCGTCACCTTCGCCCGCTCGATGCTCGAACGCGTCATCGAGGAACGCGCCGCCGGCAATCCGGATCTCGCGGAATCGATCCGCGGCAAGGTCACGGCTCTCATCGGCGATAGCCTGCGCAATCTGAAGGCCGGCTCGCCGGAGGCCGCCAAGGTCAAGGCCGCGCTGATCGAAGAGGGTGTCTGGTCGCAATATCTCGAAGTCGGCATCGGCCCGGATGCCGAGGTCTTCTCGAAGTCGCAGGTCATGTCCTCGATGGGTCCGGGCGCCGATGTCGGCCTGCATCCGATTTCCAAGTGGAACAATCCCGAGCCGGAAATTGTACTCGCCGTCGACAGCAAGGGCCGCGTCAGAGGGGCGACGCTCGGCAACGACGTCAACCTGCGCGATGTCGAAGGGCGCTCGGCGCTGCTGCTCGGCAAGGCGAAGGACAACAACGCCTCCTGCTCGATCGGCCCCTTCATCCGCCTGTTCGACGAGACCTATACGCTCGATGACATGCGCAATGCCGATCTTGATCTCAAGGTCGAAGGCGAGGACGGTTATGTCCTCAACGGCCGCTCGTCGATGAAGGAAATCAGCCGCGATCCACTCGACCTCGTCTCCCAGACGATCGGCCGCCATCATCAATATCCCGATGGTTTCGTGCTGTTCATGGGCACTCTGTTTGCCCCGGTCGAGGATCGCGACACGCCAGGGCAGGGCTTCACCCATAAGATCGGCGACATCGTCACCATTTCCAATGACAAGCTCGGAGCGCTCCGAAACCGCGTCCTGCTATCGACGGAATGCGCGCCCTGGACTTTCGGGGTGTCGCATCTGATGCGCAATCTGGCTGGGCGCGGGCTGATTTGACGGGGAATTAGGGTTGGGCTCGGCTAGAGCAATTCCAGGAAAAGTGCGTAGCGGTTTTCCGTCCGGAATTGCCTAGAAACAATAAGCTAGATCGCGTCAGTGATTCCGTGAAGCACTGAAGCGATCTAGAGTCGGCCCGTCCTCTTTCAATCGAATGCGCCACGGGGTCGTATGGATGGCCATGGCGTCGTCTCACTGCATCACAGGCACACCGGCCTCCTCTGCCGCCTTGATAAGTGCCGCTCGCGCGGCGCATGGGTGGACCGTGCCCATCATCGCATCCAGGCATACTCTGATCGCTGTCAGATACTCTTCGCCGTCTTCAATCGGCCAATGTTCCAGCAGGGTCTCGGTGGCGGCCTGTACCGAATTGACACGCCGATATTCTCCAGCGCCTTCCATCACCAATGTCACGGCAGGGAACGGCCGCAAAATGTCCCGTTTCAAAACGCAATACCTCCAAAGCACACATACTTTGGTAACCTTGCAAAATGCGTTCCGGAGCGAGCGTCATGATCTTTGGCGAGATCACCGAATTGCGCTGGGAGCACTGGTGTCTGCGGCAAATGCAGTTGGAGGCGGGCCAACAAGGATCGTCGGCCGACAGCAGGTCACGAACAAGGTGGTGAGGGAAGCATGGGGCCGCCGAGTGGTTCAGTTCCCGCGCAGTTCGCACGGAACTTTTCCTTCAATCAAGCAGCCACGCGAGCCTGCTCACAAAGCCATGTGCAGAACTGCCGAGGTGCAAGACGCGTGTCGCCTGCGCGCATCAACGCGAAATGCCAGGCCGGCCCGCTCAATACGTATGGGAACGGTGCAATCAGCAGTCCCTTTTCCAAAAGCGGCCGAAACAACGATGGCGACAAGAGCGCAACACCGACACCTGCCACTGCGGCATTGGCATCCAACTCATGCGTGGGGTAATCAACCGCTACAAACCGCAGAGCCGGTGGCGTCTCGCATTGTGCGCCGATGAACCATGCTTCCCAATCTGGATGCGGCAGAAGATCGAGATCAGTTAGCGCGTCCGGCATGTCTAGCGTCCGCGTTCCAAGCAAAGAGGGCGCCAGCATGGGTGTCACTTCAACGGGAGCTAGCCGATATTCCTCAAACCCTTCCCAACCGCCGCGCCCCGTTCGTATGGCGACGTCAAACGCGCTGGGATTACGAATATCGGCAGAGACGTCGACCTCGATGACCGATGCTCCCGTCGCGGAATAGCGTGCCAGCCGTGGTGCAAGCCAGCGTGACGCAAATGTTGGAGGTGCCGTTAATCTGAGCGGCGGCGTGGCACCCTGAAATTCGTCGAGTGCGCCGGCAATTCCATCCAATGCCTCTCGAATTCGGCCTGCCAGAACAGAAGCCGCAGGTGTCGGGACAACTCTTCGCCCTGAGCGCACGAAGAGCGACCGACCAAATTCGGCCTCCAGCGAGCGAATGCGGAGGCTGACAGCCGCGGGGGTCAGACATAACCCTTCGGCTGCCCGCGCGAAGCTGCCTGCGGAAACGCATGCTTCCAATATTCGCAAAGACTCCAACGGCGGCCGCATGATCTGCTTCTCTTCTGATTAATTTCCCTTGTGATGGTCGCAAGTAAAACGCGTTTTGGGGGCAGGGCGCCCTCGGTTAGGGTTCAGGCAAACAATAGGCGATCTGACATGTCCCTGCAATCTCGGCACTTATTCACACTCTTCATGACACTTCATCCGGCGTTTGAACTGGGCGAGACGCCAGCTGGCCGCCGCCGCATATTTCCGGTTTCCGGCGGATATTTCCAGGGAGAGCGCCTAAAAGGCGAGGTGTCGCCGCTGATCGGCTCCGATCTTCTGCTCGCACGCGCAGACAACACATTTCAGCAAGATGTAAGGCTTTTGCTCATCGCTGATGATGGCGGCCTCATTCTGATGACCTATCGCGGCGTTAGGCACTCCTCCCGGGCCGTTGACGAGCGTCTCGCTCGCGGCGACGCGGTTGACGCCTCCGAATATTATCTCCGAACGACACCGTATTTTGAGACCGCCGCCCCACGGCATGTGTGGCTCAACCAAATTGTCGCGGTTGCTCAGGGCGGGCGCCGTCCGGGCGGAGTCGAATACGACGTATTCGAAATTCTTTAAATGCGCTTTTAGATCGGGCTCTCAGAGGCGATGGCAGCCTGTCAAACGCTCAATGCGTCGACATCGAGTGCGGCTGCTGTTGGCGGCTGCGGGCGGCGGTGAGCTCGGAGGTGGTGTGATTGAGGCGGTCTGCGAGGACGCGCATGATTTCGACGGCCATTTCGGGGAAATCGCTGAGCAGCTTCAGGAAGTGTTCCTTGCTGATCTTGAGCGCTTCCAGCCGCGACGTCGCCTTGACGGTGGCGGTACGGGAGACGTCACAGAGAATGGCGATCTCGCCGACGATGGAATTGATATCGACCTCCGCGACCTTGATTTCGCCGGCGGGACTATCGACAAGAATATCAGCAGTTCCTGAAAGAACAACGTAGGCCGCGTCGCCCTGATCGCCCTGATGAAACAGCGCCTGGCCGGCATTATAGCTGACGCGATCCGAGGTAAATGCCAACAATTTCAATTTTGCGGGTGCGATGCGCGCAAAAATCGGCACCCGTTTCAGCATTTCAACTTCGTCCTTCAGAAGCATGAGCTTCAAATCCCCGGTTTCAGGCCCCAGATATCCCCGCGCAATAGGATATTACGATAACAGTTCTTTGAACATCCCGTTTTTTTCTAAAAGATCGGTCGTCGTGCCGCTTTCAACCAGGCTGCCATGGTTGAAGACCAGAACGCGATCGAACAGCTCGGCAAAATTCGGGTTGGACAGCACCCAGATGAGTGCGGGCTTATCCGTGCTCCTATCGAGTTCGGTCAGGATGGAGCGGAGAATCTGATCCTGAATACGATGGTCAAGCGCCGGCAGCGGGCGGTTGCAGATGATGTAATCGGCCCGCTTCAGCAGGGCCCGGCCAAGATTGAGCTTCTGCCGCTGCACGTTGGTTAGCCGCTTGCCACCGGACCCGACATCGAAATCCAGCCCGATCGAGAGCACGCTGTCCTGCATGCCGAGCCGTTCAAACACGTCGTACATGATGGAGTGGACGCGCTCGGGCGCGTTCGCCTGCTGGTGCGCGATCCTGCCGAACAGTACGTTATCCATCAATGTTGCCGAGGCGGTGAAACGCTCGGGGTCATAGCGCTCGATCACCTCGGCGAGATCGGCCGGGATATTCTCGTAGAACTTGATGCGCGTCGTGACGATCTTCTCCATCAGCGTCTGGGTCAAAAGACCGAAGCGGTGGCGAGGTTCGATATAGGAGAAGCTGAGGCGGATGATCGCTGCCCGTTCGTCAGGCGAAGCGGCGGAGAAACCCTTGCCGTTCAGCTTTTGCAGCAGTGCCTCGTAAGTCGGAATATCTTCCGGCGTCATGAAGGTAAGCTGCTGGAAGAACGGGTGATCCGGCGGCAGGTCGGTGAAGAGTTCGACGGCGTTCTCGGCGATTTCCAGACCCATGTCATAGAGGTCGGTATTGAGACCGGTCTGCGTGAACAGCTGCTGGAAATAGGGGTGCGCGGCGAGCTTCCGGTTGGTCATCTGCGGCCGCTTCAGCGTGCCGAACAGCAGGTTTTCGCCGACCGTCGCCTGCGGATTGTAGGCATCGAATTCGAAAGGCACGACAAGCCCTTCGAGATTCTCCTCCTTCAGCCGGAGCCGCAACGCCTGACGAAGCTCGACGATGCGGGAGGTGAGATCTTCATGCGCGGCGGTATCGACAGTCGAGCGCAGCGCCATGTCGAGAATGTCCTGGGACATGGCCACGATATCGAGAACCGGACGAATGGCGGGGTAAATGTCGTTCGGACCGCTGGCTCCGGCGGCGGCATAGTCCACCCAGTCGCTGTTGAGGTCCAGTTCCGGATTGCCGGCGCGACGCGCCTCGATCATCTGCCACTTAAGCTTGTTGGCCGCCTTCTCGTCATAAGCAACCGCAGTCAATGGTGCGTGTTTCAGGCCATAGAGAAGATTGCTGCGCAGCGTGCCGTGAAAAAAGAACGTATCCGACGAGGCATAGGCGATGCGCCGCCCCGTCAGCGATTCCGGCAGCTCCAGCAGGTCGCGGCCATCAATGGTGATACGGCCGGTATCCGGCCAGATCAGCCGGCCTAACGCGTCGGCAAGATATTCGCCGCCGGCGCCGCTTTCACCGACAATCGCCACTGTCTCGCCAGGATTGATGTCGACGGAGACGTGATCCAGCACACGGGCGCCGCTGTCATCGACCACGGTGAGATTGGTGGCGACCAGCGGATGGGTGATGCGGCTGGCTGGGGCGGGCGAGACAAGCTGAGTCTTCGGATCGATGAGTCCATCGACGCTGAACTGTTCGACCACCTGATTGTATTTGACCTGAACATCCTGGCGCGATTGATCCCAGTCGATGAGTTCCTTCAGCGGCCCTGGCAGATCCTTGTAGGCGTTGATGACGGCAACGAGCTGGCCGATATCGAGCCGACCCTGCAGCGCCAGAAATCCGCCGATCGAATAAAACAGGAAGGGCGTTACCTGAGCGAGGAAGTTGTTGATGAATTTCACCATGAACTTCCACTGATAGAGATCGTAGCGGATCGAGAAGATCAGCCCGAGACGAGCAGCGATGTCGGCACGCTCCAGATTGGAGGTGTCGTTGGCATGGATCGTGCCGATGCCCTCGACGATCTCACCGACGCGGCCGGAAAGTTCGCGTGCCGTCAATTGCCGCTGGCGCCCGAGTTCGAGCAGCCGCTTGCGCATGCGCGGAATGACGATCGCCTGTACTACGACGATGGCCGCGGCGATCATGCCCAGCCAGAAATTCTGCATGATGATGAAGATGAGGGCGGTGATCGCCTGGCCGCCGAGCAGGGCCGGCTGCACGAAAGCGTCGCCGGTGAAGCCGCCCATCGGCTCCACCTCGTCCTTGATCATGGTGGCGATCTCGGCAGGCTTGACCCGCTTGAAATGCGACGGCGGGAACCGCAGCACGCGGTCGATCAGCTCGAAACGGATGCGGCGCAGCATACGCTCGCCGAGACGACCCTTGTAGGTGTTGATGTAGAGCTTGAAGAGGCCGTTGAGGACGACGAGCGCCAGGAAC
Organism: Martinezella rhizogenes; assembly: GCF_000799715.1. GTDB lineage: Bacteria > Pseudomonadota > Alphaproteobacteria > Rhizobiales > Rhizobiaceae > Rhizobium > Rhizobium rhizogenes_C. The sequence goes on along the minus strand of NZ_JUHG01000013.1, from coordinate 330,901 downwards.
ACTAGGCTGAGCGCGATCAGCATCCAGAAGCGTGTGAGATGCAGGCCCTCAAATACTTCGACGTGGCCGAGCAGGGGCAGGTCGAAAGAGATATGCATGAAGGTCTGGGTGTCGCCGGGATGTTCGAACCCCTTGCCCTGAATAGGCCCGTTGACGATCTGCTTCGGCAAGTCGAAGGACAGAAAGTAGGGGATCATCGAAGCTGCGACGATCGTCAGGATCCAGATCTGCTCCAGCCGGGTATTCGACCAGATGTAACGCGCTAGGCTTTTTTCCATCGCTTATTGCATGCTTCCAAATTCAACAGTCTTCGCCGCGAATGCCGGCGCCGATGTTGCAGAGGTGCGAGAGGAGTTCATTTTGGATGCGCGGCCCCATATCGAAAACGAGACGCCCCCGGTCTTTCGTCCAGGCTCCCCCCGATTCATTGAATTCTTATTTTATATCACAACATTGCGGAAAACGAGGGGGGCAAAAACGACGAGTAAGGTGACAGACCGTCACTATGATTTCACGAGAAGTCGCGGATGATTGCCGCGGTCCGTTCGGCGCCGGAAAGGTCGATATCGGGATTGGACGGCTTCGGCCGCGACAGCGCCGTGTCGATGGCCCCGACAAGCAGATCCGTTGTCAATCCTGCTTCCGGCAGGGCCAGCGCCAGTCCGAGCTTCTCCAGTCGCTCGGCGCGCACCGACTGCTCCGTCTCGCCGCCGGCGGTGAACGGGACCAGGATGGAGCGGCAGCCGGCGACGAGGAGATCGCCGACCGTATTATAGCCCGCCTGCGAGATCGACAGCTCCGCGCCCCGCAGCAGAGACGGGAAATCCTTGCGGAAACGAACGACCGTGACATTGTTCGGCGCGTCCTTGGTCAAGGCCACGAAATCCTGCTCCGGCAGGTTCGGTCCAGTGACCAGCAGCCAGCGGCGATCGACCGCGATCCGGCTTGCCGCTTCCAGGCAAGCGCGGATCAGGTTGCGCCCGACAGCTCCGCCGCCGGCGGAAACCACGATGTCGAAGGTCTCGGCCGGTTCGGGCGGCAAGGGCGGCGCGACAACGCCGGTATAGGTGATCTTGTCGGAAATGGCGGCAGTCAACGGAAACGTCTCTTCCAGCCGGACAAAGCTCGGATCGCCGTGGACGAGTACGCCGTCGAAATGATCCCGCAGCAAGCTTACGGTCTCCTCGTCACGCCCCGGCTTTTTCTGCTGCTGCAGGATATCGCGCACCGAGCTGTAGAGTTTCGGCTTCGGTGTTGTCGATGCGATGGCATCAAGCAGGGGCAACAGTTCGAAGCGCATCTGGCGGCGGCCGAAGGGAAAGGCCTCGATGATGACGACATCGGGGGCCGCCGCGCGGAAAGCGTCCAGCAGCCGGTCGCGGCGCGCGGACAGAAACTCTTCGCCGACAACATTGCCCGATTGATCGGCAAGACCGGAAAAGCCGGCGCTGCTGGCGACGACCGGCGGGAGAACGACCGAGGTGACATCCGGGCCGGGAAAACCGCTCACCGGTACGCCGCCGGTAACGACTGTCACCTGACAGCCATCCTTTGCCATCGCGCTGGCAATGCGACTGGCGCGGGCGAGATGGCCAATGCCGAGCAGGTGCTGGACATAAAAGAACACGCATGGGGACGAAGTACCGGGGGCTGTCATGCCGATTTCCGCCATTGCTCTTCTTTTTGCCACTGCTCCTCGAACAGCCGCGTCAATTGCCGAATGCTGGAATGATGGTCGAAGTGCTCGCGCACGCGCTTTTCGGCAGCGTCGCCTAGCCGGTGGCGCAGCGCCGGATCGCGGATTGCTTGTTCCAGAGCCGCCGCCAGTGCCTGCGGGTCTTCCGGCGGCACGACGAAACCGTTCTCGCCATCGGTGAGCAGTTCCGGCACGCCGGAAATATTGGTGGAGAGGCAGGGGAGGCGCTGGCTGGAAGCCTCGACCAGCACGTTCGGCAGTCCGTCGCGGTCGCCATCGGCCGCCACGCGGCAGGCAAGTGCGAAGAGGTCCGCCTGGCGGTAATGCGCCAGTACATCCTCCTGCGCCAGCGCGCCCTTCCAGGTGATGCGATCGGCTATGCCGAGCGTGTCGGCAAGTGCCTTCAGCTTCGCTAGCCCGTCGCCGCCGCCAATATGGGTAAAGCGCCAATGAAGATCGGCGGGCAGCAGCGCCAGCGCGCTCAGGAGCACGTCATAGCCCTTCTTCTCCACGGCTCGGCCGACGCTGAGGAGGAGGGCTGGATCGGAGGCCTGCGAGCCATCGCGGTCGGAATGCTCACCCCCGAAGGGGCCGAAGCGGGCGAGATCAAGGCCGTGATAGCTCAGATGCACATGGTCGGGCATTGAGGTCAGATCGCGCATGTGCTCATAGCCGCTACGGGTGCAGGTCACCGTCCAGCGCGCGCGCGCGAGCTTTTCCGAGAGCTCCCAGTCCGGCGAGGTCCAGATATCCTTGGCGTGTGCGGAACAGGTCCAGGGAATACCGGTCATGATGCTGGCATAGGCCGTCACCGAGGCGGGCGTATGGATGAAATGCGCGTGCAGCCATTCGCCATTGTCGGGCCATTCATGCGCCAACACCAGTGCCTGGCCGAAACGGCGAAAGCGGTTCGGCGTGACATCACGCTTGAGATCGGCCCAGAACTGCTTCAGCAGCGGCTTGAATCCGGGCTTTTTAATGCCGGCAAAGAAAGCGCGCAGCACGCGCAACGGCTCGTCATGGAGATATTCCGGCAGGTAGACTATCCGAGCCTTGATCTCGTCATGGACGGGATGACGCTTCTTGTCCGTCGGCCTGCGCATGGAAATCAGCGTCAGGTCGAAGCCGGCCTTCTCAAGACCGAGCAATTCCTGCGCGATGAAGGTTTCGGACAGGCGGGGGTAGCCCTTGAGGACCACCAGGATTTTTTTGCGCATCGAGGGGTTCCGATGCTCTATTCAGCGACAACGGACAGAGGGGGATACTGCTCGCGGTCGTCGAACCATTCGCCGACGATGCGAGAAATATGCACCAGCCCCTCCAGCCGCATGATCTCGCTGCTCGCCGACGGTGGCGCGCGGGTCGGCAGGCGCTTCAGCGCGGCGGCAAGCTGCTTCGGATCGGCGGATTCCTCCGGCAAAAGCATGTCGACGAGACCGAGCTCGCTTGCCCGCTGGGCGCGGATCAGTTGCTCCTCCCGTGGCCTTGTGCGCGGGATGATCAACGCCGGCTTGTCGAAGGACAGGATCTCGCAATAGGTGTTGTAGCCGCCCATGGCGACCACGCCCTTGGCGCCGGCGATCAGTTCCTCCATCTTGTTGTCGAACTCGATCACCTGCAGACAGGCAATCTTCTCCGCGCGCTTCAGAAGCTGAATGCGCTCCTTGGCCGGCATATAGGGGCCAAGCACGATCAGCGTCTTATGCTGCAGCGTGTCGTCCTGCTCAAAGGCGCTGACGACATCGTTGACAAGATCGGCGCCGTCGCCGCCGCCACCGGTGGTGACGAGAAGATAGTCTTCATCCGGTACGTGTTCAGACTTCGCGCCTTGCGTGGAGACGCTGCGCTGCAGGAAGCCGACGAATTCCATCTTCCGGCGAACGCCGGGCGGAACGTCGAGACCGACCAGTGGGTCGTGGAAATCCGGCGGCCCGTAGACCCAGACGCGGTCGTAGAACTGGTCGATCTTCTGCAGTACGCTGTTCTTCTTCCATTCGGCTTCGAGCAGATGCGGGGCATCCATGACGTCGCGCATGCCAAGCACCAGCGTCGTGCCGCGCGCCTTCAGATAGTGCAGGGTTTCCTCGACCTCGCCCTTCAGGCCCATCGGCTCCTTGTCGACGATGAAGATGTCCGGCTGGAAGGTCTCCGCCGTATGGCGGATGATCGACTGGCGCATCTTCAACGTTTCCTGAAGATCGACGTGACTTGCCATCGACGTATATTCGCCGTCGCGCAGCTTGATCACGCTGGGCACCTTCACGAAATCGACTCGCGCTCGATAGTCGAAGGCGCCAGCGATCGTAGCGCCGGAAATGATCAGGACCTTCAGTCCACGATAATTCTCGACAAGCGCATGCGCGATGGTCCGGCACCGTCTGAGATGACCCAGACCAAACGTGTCGTGACTATACATGAGGATTCGAGCATCTTCTAAGCGCCGCTTCATGGGCAAAACCTCAGGACTGAAAGTCATTTTCGCGGGTTCTCTGCAAACGACGTCCGCGGCCTCTCTTCGAATTGCAATCCATTTGCTGGCCACGCTTTCCGCTATTTGTAGGGATCGGCCGCGTCGCGCAAGCCGTCTCCTAAAAAGTTGAACGCTAGAATGACCAAAATCACTGGCACCATCGGGAAAAGGAGCCACGGATAAAATGCAATAACGCTGACGCTTCGGGCTTCCGTCAATAGAATGCCCCAGCTGGTGATCGGTGGACGAAGGCCGAGGCCCAGGAAGCTCAGCGCGGTTTCGCCGAGGATCATGCTGGGGATCGAAATCGTCGCCGTTGCGATCAGATGCGACATGAAGCCGGGTACGAGATGCCTACCGATGACGCGGGGCGAGCTCGCCCCCATCAACTGTGCAGCAAGAACATAGTCTTCTTCACGCAAAGACAAGAGCTTGGAGCGGACGGCTCGCGCCAGCCCCGTCCAGTCGAGAATGCCGAGAATGATGGTAATGCCGAAGTAGATCAGGATGGGGCTCCAGCTCACCGGCATGATCGCCGCCAGCGCCATCCACAGTGGCAGGCTCGGCAGCGACTGCAGCACTTCGATGACGCGCTGGACCAGAAGATCGAAGAGACCGCCATGATATCCAGCGAGGCCGCCGATGACGATCCCGAGCACGAAGCTGATGGCAATGCCGATCAATCCGATCGTCAGCGAGATGCGCGCGCCGTAGATGATTCGGGACAATACGTCGCGCCCAAGCCGGTCGGTGCCGAGCAGGTACATCTGCCCGCCGACGGCAGGGCAGACCAGATGGATATCCGAATCCACCAGGCCCCAGAAGCGATAGGGATCACCACGGCAAAAGAAACGGATCGGCTGAACATCGGCGGAATTTTCGGTATAGACCCGCCGCAGCGTATCGAGCTCGAGCGTCATTTTGCGGCCATAGACGAAGGGGCCGACGAACTTGCCCTGGTCGAACAGGTGGATCGCCTGCGGCGGCGAATGAATATAGTCGACGTTGCGCGTATGCAGCCCGTAGGGCGCCAGGAATTCCACGATCATGATCATGCCGTAGAGCAGAATCAGGAAGATGCCGGAGGCAAGCGCAAGCTTGTGTCGCTTGAACTTCCACCACATCAGCCGCTTCTGCGAGGCCTGGTAGTAACGCGCCTGACCGGCGGACATGGCTTCGAACTGGTCCGGATCGAAGGCGGCGGTCGAAACGTAATGCTCCAATGGGGCGCCAGGGCGCGGCAGGGGTGCGGTCACTTTGTGCTCCTGCCTTGCAAGCGGATACGTGGATCGAGGAAGCCGAGCGCGATATCGGAGATCAGCACGCCAATGACGTTCAGGAAGGCGAGGAACATCAGGAACGAGCCGGCCAGATACATGTCCTGGCTTTGCAACGCCTTGATCAGCATCGGTCCGGTCGTTTCCAGAGATAGCACGATGGCGGTGATTTCCGCGCCGGAAATGATCGACGGCAGGATGGAGCCGATGTCGGCGACGAAAAAGTTCAGCGCCATGCGCAGTGGATATTTCACCAATGCCTTCAAGGGATGCAGCCCCTTGGCGCGGGCGGTGATGACATATTGCTTCTGCATCTCGTCGAGCAGGTTGGCGCGAAGCCGGCGGATCATGCCCGCCGTGCCCGCCGTGCCGACGATGATGACCGGAATCCATAGATGCGACAGGATCGAGCGCGCCTTTTCCCAGCTCATCGGTTGCGACAGGTATTTCTGATCCATCAGGTGGCCGATCGAGACGCCAAACCAGACATTGGCGAAATACATCAGGATCAGCGCCAGCATGAAGTTCGGAATGGCGATGCCGAGCAGGCCGAAAAAGGTCAGGCCATAATCGCCCCAGCTGTACTGATGGGTGGCGGAATAGATGCCGATGGGGAAGGCGATCAGCCAGGTCAGCAGGATCGTCGTCATCGAGACGAGGATCGTCAGCCATAGCCTGTCGCCGACGACCTCGGAGACCGGCAACTGATATTCGAAGGAATAGCCGAAATCGCCATGCAGCATGCCCGCGGCCCAATAGACATATTGCAGCGCCATGGGCTTATCGAGGCCGTATTCGTGGCGAAGATCCTCGATCTCCTGCAGGTTGGCGCTTTCGCCCTGCGCGCGAAGTTCTGCGATCTGGCTTTCGAAGAAGTCGCCGGGCGGCAACTGGATGATGGTGAAGACCAGCATCGAGATGACAATCAGCGTCGGAACCATCACTGCGATGCGCCAGAGGATATATTTAAGCATGCGCCGGATCCTCCTTCAGCCAGAAGGTATCGGGCATGTAGACGCCGAGATAGCAGGTCGGATCAAACCCGTAGAGTGCTTTTTCCGGCACGTTCTGCAGGCGCGAGGCATGCAGGATCGGTTGCATCGTGCCGTTGATCAGGCCGATGGAGAAGACTTGGTCCGAATAGAGCGACAGCATCCGATGCCATATGGCGGCACGTTCGAACGACGAGGCCGCCTTTCCCCATTCACCAAGAAGTCTGACCAGTTCCGCCGCCTCCGGCACGTCCGGCGCAACCCCCTGTGTCTCGCGGGAAAGATAATACATGCCCCAAAGAGGCCATTGCATCTGATCGTCCATCGTCGGCGCGAGTTGGCCGGGATTCATGTCGGCGGTCGCCACTCCATTGTCGAGGCCATACCAGATCGACATCATGATGCGGCCGCCCATGGCGCGGCTGCGGAAGATGTCGCGTTGCGAGACCCGGGTGAAGAGTGCGATGCCGACCTTGCGCCAATGATCGGTGATCAATTCCAGCACATCGGTGTCGAGCGTGCTTTCGCCTGGTGTCTCGACCGTGATTTCCGCACGCCGGCCATCCGGCAGCAGGCGGATGCCGTCCTCGTCGCGCTTGTCGAGACCGGCGGCATCGAGCAGCGCATTGGCCTGATCCGGATCATGAGAGATCCAGGCGGATGCGTATTCCGGCTTGTAGAGCGGACTGTCGGGCAGGACCGTGTCGGCGCTCTCCGTTCCGAGGCCATAGAAGACCGCCATATTGATCTCGTGCCGGTCGATCGCAAGCGATAGCGCCCGGCGCACGCGCACGTCGCGCAAGACCTCGCGCCAGACGGGATCAGCGCTGTTGAGGTTCGGCAGCAGGGCGACGCGTGAGCCGCGCGTCGATTTCCAGAGATTGACCTTCACCGGATAGCGTTTCTCCGCATCCTTCAGGAAGGCATAGTCATTGAAGTCGATGCCCGTCGCCTGCAGGTCGCTTTCACCGGCGCCTGCTTTGGCCGCGATGATCGCCGCCGAGCTGATACTCAGAACAAAACGGTCGACATAGGGCAGCTGCCGGCCATTCTCGTCGACGCGGTGGAAATAGGGATTGCGCTCGAAAACGAATTGCTCCGCCGGCGGCGCGGTCGTGTTGCGCCAGGGATCAAGCACCGGCAGCTTGGGATTTTCCGGCCTGTAGGCGCGGCCCTTCTTGATGTGCATATCCTGCCATTTGCGCGCACGGGATTCCTGCATCAGCGAGGCAAGCCGGATGCTGTCCTGATATTTCTTGTGGAATTGCTTTAGGTAATGGGCCGGGCCGGAGATGACCAGCGGCTGGGGCGCCGCCAGGCTCGGCAGGAAATCCGGGTTGGGCTGATCCCAAGAATAGCGCACCGTTAGCTCGTCTAGCACTTCGAAGCGCGGCAGGCTGCCATGCGGACGCAGCTCTAGCGCCCCGCCGCCCGGCGTCAGCTCCTTGTTGAGGATGACGTCTTCCCACCAATAGCGGAAATCCTCGGCGGTGAAGGGCTGGCCATCCGACCACTTGTGACCCTTGCGGAGCTTGAAGGTGAAGACGCAGTCGTTGAGGGCGGAGTAGGATTCGAGAATATCCGGTTGCAGCGACAATGTCCGGTCGTAGCCGACAAGGCGGGCATAACCATAGATCGTCATGAAGCGAATATCGTTCTGGCTGCCGATGATGGTGCGCACCGTGCCGCCATAATGGCCGGGCGCGCGGCCCAGCGCCTTGACGTTGACGACGCGCGGAAATTTCGGCAGGCGCTTGACGAGCGGCGGCATCTGGCCGGAGCGGAGCCAGTCGGCCAGATAATCCGGCTCGTTGTCGACTTCTGCCGCAACGACAGGCAGTGGCAGAACACTGGAGGCCATCAGGCCTAGGAAGGTTCGACGGGTTACCACGCGCGCAATTCCTGAACATCGGCGCCACGGCGAGCGCGCACGAAATGACCACCGCCAAGATCGGCATAGGCAAGATCCCCGCCGTCTTCTTCCGCAAAATGCGGCCCCCAACTCTGCTTGGCGGCCGGACCTTCGCTGTTCAACGCGGAGAAATCAAGCGGCCGATCGAGGTCGGGGAAGGGCACGGCGGCAAGCAGAGAGCGTGTATAGGGATGGACCGGATCGCGAAGAATGATCTCGCGCGGTGCGATTTCGACGATGCGGCCGCGGGCCATGACGGCGATACGGTCCGCCATGTAGTCGACGACGGCGAGATTATGCGAAATGAAGAGATAGGTGAGGCCAAGTTCTCTCTGCAAATCCTTGAGAAGATTGAGGATTTGCGCCTGTACGGAAACATCCAGCGCTGAGACCGGCTCATCGAGGATCAGGAGCTTCGGGCCGAGCGCCAGGGCGCGCGCAATGCCGATGCGCTGGCGCTGGCCGCCGGAAAAGCTGTGGGGATAGCGGCTCAGATAATGCTGATCGAGCCCGATCGCCTGCATCAGCCCCTTGACCTTCTCCTTGCGTTCGGCGCTGTCGCCATGCCGATGGATTTCCAGGGGCTCGCTCAGGATATTGCGGATTGTCATGCGTGGCGACAGGGAGGAAACGGGGTCCTGGAACACCATCTGGACCTTGGTTCGCAGTTCCATGAGCGCGTCACCCTTGACGGCCAGCACGTCGATCTTGCCGTCGCCATCGTCGAAGCTGACCGAACCGCTGTCGGCGCTGACGGCGCGCATCAGGATCTTGCTGACCGTCGTCTTGCCGCAGCCGCTTTCACCGACGAGCCCGAGACATTCGCCACGACGGATATCGAAGCTGACATCATCGACCGCGCGGAACTTCGTGCCTTCCCGGCGACCGAACAGCCCGCCTCCCTTGGAGGTATAGGTCTTGACGAGGTTGCGTACCGAAAGCAGCACATCGGGCGCGGCCTTGCCACTGGCATTGGCCTTGACGAGTTTCTTCTTGCCCGAGAAAGTGCCGAGATTGACCGGCACATCGCGCAGCGATTTCAGCCGCTCGCCGGGTTTCATGTCGAAATGCGGCACAGCCGACATCAGCGCCTTCAGATAACGATGCTGCGGCTGGCGGAAGATGGTCTCGACCGGCCCGGCTTCCATGATCTCGCCGTGATAGATGACCACGACTTCATCGGCCATGTTGGCGACGACGCCGAGATCATGGGTGATCAGCAGCATGGCCATGTTGAATTTCTGCTGCAGGCTGCGCAGCAGGCCGAGGATCTGTGCCTGGATGGTGACGTCGAGCGCCGTCGTCGGCTCGTCGGCAATCAACAGCGCCGGATTGCAGATCAGCGCCATGGCGATCATCGCGCGCTGCCGCATGCCGCCCGACAGCTCGAACGGATACATGTCGAAGGTGCGGTGCGGGTTCTGAAAGCCCACAAGGCTCAGCATCTCCTCGGTCTTTTCCCGTTGCTCGGCCCTGTCGAGGGCGGGATTATGAATGCGAAGGGCCTCGCTGACCTGGTCGCCGACCGTATGCAGCGGCGACAGCGAGGTCATCGGCTCCTGAAAAATGTTGGCCATGCGCGCGCCGCGCATCTGGCGGATCGCGATGCCGTCGCGCGGCAATTGCAGAATGTCGGTGGTTCGGCCGTCGAGCGGATCGGTAAATAGAATACGGCCGCTCGCCTGCGCGGGCGTCGGCAGGATGCCCATGATCGACTGGCTGATGATCGATTTGCCAGAGCCGGACTCACCGACCAACGCCGTCACCTTGCCGGGGAGGACCCGCAAGTTGGCATTTTTCACCACGCGCAACTTGTCCCCGTAAATCGAGAACGAGACGTCGAGGTTCTCGATACGCAATAAATCAGTCCCTGACGTCATGCCTGTGTAGTCCCGATTGCACGACCTTATACGGCCCCATTCGGCACACTAACGTAGGCCATAACGAGTGTCCAGTTGGTCAAAGCAGGACTTGAACAGTAAAAAAACTGTTATTTTTCCAATGATCTATCGGGAAATGCTTAACTAAGCATGCCTTACTATCATTGAATGAATTTTTCGACTTGCGGGCGGTTCTCGAACTTCTTGGCGTCCCGATGCAGCAGAATGACCTGTTCAGCCTCCGACAGGGCATCGGTGGCTGTATCGTGAAAGATTTCCGTCGTCCCGTTCAGCACGGCATTGGCCTTTGGATGCACGACCGTGAAACGCTGACGCACGCCGCGTAGCCGTTCCTCGCCGAGCGTCACCCATTCGCTATCGGTGTAGCCGGAGAAAGCCTGGCTCGCGACCACCTCTGTCGAATATTTCTTGGTCAGTGATTGCAGCCGTTGCACCTCGTTGACGGCTGCGCCAAAGGCCGAAAAGGTCAGGCGATCCTTCAGACCGACATTGCCGAACATGACGTTGCCGACATGCAGCCCGATGCCATAGCGGATCTCGCTCAGGCCACGCGTCTGACGATCCTTGTTCAACGCGGTGACCCGGCTCTGTGCCTGGAAAACGGCAGATAGCGCCGCTTCGCAGGCGACCTTGGAGGGATCCTTGTGCCGCCCGCAGGGGTAGACGGCGAGAAAACCATCGCCGAGGAAACTCAGGATCTCGCCGCCATTGCGATTGAACGGCGCGGCGATGGCGTCGAAGAATTCGTTCAACGTATCGATATAGGCTTGGCGACCTTCCTTTTCGGCGTAAACGGTCGATTGGCGCATGTCACCCATGACGAGGGCGGCGCGGATTGTCTCGCCGTCGCCACGGCGGACCTGGCCGTTCAGCACGCGCTTGCCGGCGTCACCGCCGAGATAGGTAGTCAGCATGTTATTGGCGAGTTTGCCGAGAACAGCCATTTTTGCCGCCATGGCAAGGTGGTTTTGCATGCGCATCAGCGCGCCGATCATTTCCTCGCTGAAGCCGCTGATGCCGTCGGTCGACCAGGAGCCCATCATCCCCTGTGCGGAACCGGCACCGAAGGTCTGCACGAAAGCGATATAGTCGGTGATCTTTTCCTCGCGCAGATCCTCAAAGATGGGGAATTCCAGTGGCCCATCGAGATCGATCCGGCGGCGCAGATGCAGAAGATTGTTGGAGAGCAGGTAATAATAGGGGCTCTGCACGAAGCGTTCCGGCTTGTCGTCCATGTGCCGGTAACCCTCGATCGTCAACCCGCCGGCCCGACGCCAGGTAAAGCCAAGTGCGTCATAGAGCGGATGGAGCATCGAAAAGGTCAGGTGCACGCGGGCGATCGGCAGACCGGAAGCCGCCATCCGTTCGCAGAAACCGCGAACGATGGTCTCCAGGTCTTCGCCGGTCAGCGCCGCCTGGGTCAGCCACTCCGCGACCTTGTCGAGAAAAATATCGGAAACACTCGAATGAACTGTCATCGTCCCCACGGCCTATCCTTGCGATCAAAAAAATTGCCCACCCCACAAGGCACCACCGACCGTATCACATATGGGCGCGGCGGCGCTGTCATCTCCAAGCCTAGTGGCGCTGGTTGGATGAGCGGAGCATACGGCTGGCGTCGGCACATTCCACCCGAAACTGCGAATTGCGCCGGCGCCGTGAAAAGTTTTCCCTGCGCATTCTACGCATCCTGTCGGACATGTGGCGCATTGGAAAAGGGCTCGACAGAGCTGCCGGCTCTCGTTTTGTTCTCCTTCAGATAAGGTTCTCATCTCGCTGAAACAATGGGTGAAAATGACGGGGCCCAAGAAAAAACCGCATGAGGCGCGAATCGTCATGGCATGCCGGGTGACGGCAAGGTCGCGGTCTCGCCGGCGCGCAGCTTCTCCCGCAACGCCATCGCCGCCATCGCATAGCCGCCGCTGGCTCCGTCGATGAAGTGCATATGGTCGCGCATCAAGGGGGTTGGCACGAAGCAAGTCATGAGCGCGCTGTCCTGCCGATGCAGGCCATAACGGCACACGCCCTCTGCCTCGGCCTCGCGCAGCCGTGTCTCGATACGGGAAAAATGCGCCCCGTCGACATCGATGGTCATCTTCAGTCCATCGTCGAATTTGCGGAAATCGGAATTGGCGGCGAGATCGCGCCGGTAGATCTTGGCGTCGAAGGTCGCGGCGCGGATGCCGAACTTGTCGAGAATGTAGACAAGAACGATCTGGGCGGCGATCACAAGCTTGCGCCGCCAGCGATTGATCGCCGGTGCGGTGGCGCGGGCTTCGATCTCGGCGCCTTTGAAGGCAAGTACCGGTGTCGGGCCTTCCACCGGTACGGGATGGCCATCGCGATTTTGCTCCATGGAAATGGCGATAATGTCAGTCACAAGGCGTCGAAATTCCGGGCCGGTGCCTGCTTCATCGGGCACGGCGATGATCGAGACGATCTCGCCATTGTGCGCCTCGATCGGGTTCCACCGGCAGGAGAGGCCGGTGAGGTCCGGCCGTGTTTCCGGTGCTGCCGCTTTGACGGCGAAGCGTCCCGCCTTCATCTGTTTTTCCGCCCAGCTCGCGCCACCCCCGGCAAACATGGCGTAGGAGACGAAATCGCTCGGGCTGAAGCGGGCGACCCGCACATCCAGTCCCTCGGCGCGGATCTCCGCCAAGGGTACCAGTGCGGTGCGCAGGTTGAGCTGCAACTCCTCGCTCACCCAGGTCCGCACCGCCGAGAGCGCCTCTCGCACGCGTGCTTCGCCGGAAGGAGGAATGGCCACCAGTGCGCCGTCACCGCCGAAGACGAAGGGATAATCGCCCTTGTCCAGCGCGTTAAGCACGGCGGAAATCACGCTGGCGCCGGCCATGTTGACGGATTTGTAGTGGCCGGAGGCGATCGCACTCGTCGAGCTGACGATATCGGCCACCGCCAGGAGCCAGTCATCCGGAAGCGGCCGATAATTGTCGCTGTCCGTGACGCCCTCGAAACGGGTGAAAACCGGTAATGCGCGGAAGAAATCGTCGTTCGATGGATCGGCCATGAGATGTCCCCCTTACATATGAGCGCCGCGACAAACTATCCCTATAGCAACCGCATCGAAAAACCAGCGGGTGGTCGACGTGGCGACATGCGCCATGCTACTCCGGCTGCGAGAGAGACACCACGATGCCAAGGACAAGACAGATACGATGAGCCGCCTGGATAGTTTCATCCGCCGCCTAACCGCGCAACGCGACATCCTCAACGGTATTGCAGATGAGGTTAAAACGCTCGATGGCCCGGTGCTGGAGCTCGGGCTTGGCAACGGCCGCACCTTCGATCACCTGCGCGAGCTTTTCCCCGGCCACCGCATCGTCGCTTTTGACCGCGCCGCCAACGCCTATGGTCCTTCTATGCCGGAGGCCGGCAATCTCGTGCTTGGCGAGATCAAGGATACCGCGAGGGATTTCATCGGCATCGGCGCCTCGCTTGCTCATGCCGATATCGGCACTGGCTATGAGGAGAAGGACGCGGTGACCCTGACCTGGCTGCCCGAGATCATGGTGGGCGTGCTGGCTCAGCGCGGGCTCGCCATTAGCGGTCTGTCGCTCGATCATCCCGATCTCGAGCCATTGCCTTTGCCGCCCGGCGTGAAGGCGGGCCGTTATTTCATCTATCGGCGCCGATAGACGTTAGAGCGTTTCAGCGCTTCATAGAATCGCTGAAACGCTCTAACTTTTTGTTTTTACGCAATTCCGGGCGGAAAACCGCTTCGCACTTTTCCTGGAATTGCTCTAGTGCAGGAACAGGACGTCGAACTGCTCGCCCTCGATCGGCAGGTCGGCGACTTTCATCGGCACGGTGCGATCTTCGAAAAAGGCGAGGCACTCCGTGTAGTAGCCAGCAAGATCGGAGATGAAAGCGGTTGTCTGTTCCTTGCCATAGAAGGCTGGTGTGAACTCCATGTAGAGCGGCACCTTGAGGGCCATCAATGCCTGCATCGACCTTACGGCGACGGGCTCATACCCCTCGATATCCATCCAGATCAGCCCGACATCGGCAGCCTCGACGTTGGCTTCGCCGAGAATATCGGTGACCGGCCGGACCGGCACGGAAATCTTCTCGTCGCTCGGGCTTTGGCGCAAGGCGCTGCTTTTGCCGTGGTTGTTGTGATTCAGGTAGAAATCGAGCTGCCCCTCGCGGTCGCCGGCGGCGCAGTTGACCGCCGTCACCAGATCCTGAAATCCGTTATCGGCGATATTGGTCGTCAGGAGCCGGAAATTACGTGGGTCGGGCTCTACAGCGACGATGCGGCGATAGGCACCGCTGAGCGCGAAGTAGCAGGTCTGCGTACCGATATTGCCGCCGAGTTCGAGCAGCACCGTCCCCTTGCGCAACAGTCCACGTTCGCGCAACACGATCAACAGCCGGTCGACATGATCGCGCTCGAAATGCCCTTTGCGGAACACTTTGCGACCGATGTAATCGGCCGGTGAGAAGCTCATGACATGATCGCCACAATCCACCGTCATGGTCCGCACGCGCGGACCGACGGCGCTGATCAGGATATCGCGGCCGAGGCGCGTATCGAACAGGCGCGTGGCGATGCGATCCCTGGCCTTGCGAAGGGTACGCTTCCAGAATTTAGCGGTCAGAATCTTACGGTCGAACATCGGGCGTCATCCCTACACGCCTGAACGGCCTATGCAAAGCGGGCACTCTCTTCCTTCGCAACGATGTAAACGCGCAGAGGCTCGGCACGGCCGCGAACCGCAATTTCGCGGCTTTCGATGCCGGCGACATCGACACCGGAAAGGCTTGCCACGGGCTCGGAAAAGACAAGGGTACGGTTGAACTCCTTGGCGGCGCTTTCCAGGCGGCTGGCGACATTGACCGTATCGCCGATCGCCGTCACGTTCTTGACATTGCCGTAGCCCATCGAGCCGACCACCGCCGATCCGGTATGCAGGCCTATGGCGATTTCGAGCGGAGCCGCGAGGTCATCCGCCAGTTCCGCGCTCAACTTGTCAATTTCCCTGACGATTTCGGCTGCCGCCTTCAGCGCCTGACGGCTGGCTTCCTTCGGTGTGGTGCGCAGGCCGAACAGTGCCATGGCGCCGTCGCCGATGAATTTATCCATCCGACCGCCATTCTCCTCGACGATGCGCCCAACGATGGCAAAATAACGGTTGAGCAGGAAGACGATATCGAAGGGCAGGCGCGCCTCGGTCAGCGCGGTAAAATGGCGCAGGTCGCAGAAAAAGACGACGATCTCGCGCTCGCGGCCAGGACTTGCCGTCTGGCTGTAGACGGGAATGGCCGCCTCCGCCATCGGCGTCAGAAGCGGCACGACACTGATATTTCCCGTCGGGCGCAACTGGCAGGCGAGGCGGACATCCGGTGTCGCGCCGATCCGGTTCAGGGTCTTTTGCTCCAGTCCTTCGGGTGGCGGCAGGTTCTCCGCGCCCTCTATGATCTGGACGCGACAGGTGGAACATTGCCCCTTGCCGCCGCAGACCGAATAATGGGGGATGCCACCGAGGCGGCTGGCTTCGAGCACGGTGAAGCCTCGCGGTGCGTGTACGACTTCGCCGCTCGCGTAGCGGATCGCCACCTGATGCTGCCGTTCGCGCAGTCTTCGATGGGTGCGGAAGGCGAAGAGGCCGAGGATCGACATGCTGAAAGCGCCGTAAAAGCCGGCGCGATAGGGCCATAGGGTACTGCTCGCCCGGCTGCCTGGCATGGAGCCGGCTTCGCCAAGGCTGCGCACATCGCTGTAATAGCCGCCGCGAAGACCGCGCTCGTCCTCTTGTGCCGCCTCGTGCGATACCGTCTTTCCCATGGCCGCGAAACCGAGCAGGGCAAGAACCGGAAGCGTGATGGCGAAGGACAACATGACGGGCGCAATGGCCGTGTACCAGGCACGATAGCGCAGCCAGAAATGGATGCCGATGCAGCCATGGATCCAGACGATCAGGAGGACGATCGACTGGCGCACGCCGTTGAGCGGCGAAGAGACCCAGAGGCTGCGAACGATGGCCCGGTAATTGTCGTGATAGCCGTAGATCTCGTGAACGATGCGCGTGGCGATGATGTGATCGATCAACAGCAGGGGCACCATCAAGCCGGTAACGATCTGGAAGGCCTCGCCTGCCGGCATGACCAGAGTGCGGCGCTTGTAGAGCATGCGCAGGACGAGGAGGATATGGACGATCAAGGCGCCGTAGAAAAGAACGGTGCCAACCGGATTGCGCCAGACCGCCATGAACCAATGCTGGGCATGATCGGCAACGTTGAGCGAGATCAATCCAAGGGAATGATTGGCCAGATGCATGATCACGAAAACGAAGATGATCAAACCGGAGCCAAGCCGGAATTTTCGCACGAGACGATCGGATATGATGGGTTTTCTTGCCTCTGTGGTCATCAAATCCAATTTACATTGCCCGTTCACAAGGGGACGGAAAACAGTTATCGCCTAATCATCTAGCTGCAATGCCGCATGCTGTCGAGAATGCGGTCGTTGAAGTCAGGGCCTTAATTGTCAAGCAACCCGCCGGAATTCGGGCATTTCCCGTCACATTTCCGCGCAGAACTATCACTTAATTGTCAACTATTGGCCGCGCCATGAAGATCGCCTTCTACGCTCCTCTGAAGTCGCCCAATCATCCCGTACCATCGGGCGATCGGTTGATGGCGCGTCTGATCATCGCGGCCTTTGAGATGGCGGGACACCAGGTCGAGCTTGCCTCCGAACTGCGCAGTTTTACACCGACGCCGGAGGCCGGGCCGCGCGCCGAGATCGCCCGGAAAGCGGAAGCGGAAATCGACAGGCTGCTGGAAAAATGGCGCGGCGAGACTGCGCCGGACCTCTGGTTTACTTACCATCCCTACTACAAGACGCCGGACATGATCGGCCCTCGGGTGGCGGCGAGCCTTGGCATTGCCTATGTCACCGCCGAGGCATCCTATGGCAGGCGGCACGACGATAATGGCTGGGGCGACAATCAGCGTCTTATCGCCGACGCCGTGCGGCAGGCCGCAGTCAATCTGTGCTTTACCGAGCGCGACCGGATCGGCCTTGTCGACGCCATCCCAGAGGGGCGATATGAGCGCTTCCTGCCATTCATCGACACTGTGCATTTCGGACCTATGATCGGCAAGCGCACGCCGCATCGGCTGATTACCGTTGCGATGTTGCGCCGCGGCGACAAATTCGACAGCTATGTGATGCTCGCCCGGGCACTGGAGCTGATCCGGGATCGGAACTGGACGCTCAGCATTATCGGCGACGGACCGATGCGAGCGGAGGTCCGAGCCCTGTTTGCCGGTTTCGAGAGCAATCGTATCAGCTGGCTCGGAGAGCGCACAGCGCCGGAGATCGTCGCCGAGCTGCGGGCAGGGGGCATCTATGTCTGGCCCGGCTGTGGCGAGGCCTATGGTCTGGCCTATCTCGAAGCGCAGGCGGCGGGCCTGCCGGTCGTGGCGCAGGCGACAGCTGGGGTACCGGAAGTGGTGATGAATGGGGTAACGGGGATTTTGACGCCCGGGGGCGATCTGAAGGCCTATGCCGGTGCGATCGCACGGTTGCTGGGCGACGACTGGGAGTGGAGTGCGATGGCCAAGGCGGCCCATCGCTTCGTTCAGGAGGAGAGGTCCTTGACCGGGGCCTCGAAACGACTTGAGGCCATTCTGCGGAAACATCTGGGAGACACCTATTATGAGCGATAGAGCCGAATGGCAGCCTTTGCGCGACGAATTACAGCGCTGGGCCGAGGCCGGGCGGAAGGCAACGCTATGGTTTCGCGACGACGACGCCATCGAGCCGACTGTTGCCCTCGACCAGTTGCTGGCGCTCTCGGACAGATACGGCGTGCCCATGGCCCTGGCGGTCATTCCCGGCCCCACCGGTAAGCCGCTTGCAGACCGCCTCGCACGCCAGGAAGCCCTGACCGTCACGGTCCATGGCTGGACACATCACAACTACGCGCCGGACGAGGCGAAAAAGCAGGAACTGGGTCTGCACCGCCCGCAGGCGATCGTGCTGGATGAACTCCGCCGGGGTTTCGATAAGCTCAAAGACCTCTACCCCCGGCAATTCGCGCCGATGCTGGTGCCGCCGTGGAACCGCATCGACAAGGCTCTGCTGCCGGAGCTTGCCCCCTTCGGCTATCGCGCCGTTTCCGTCTACGGATTGGCGAAGCCGAGGCCGATCGCCTTGGTCAACACCCATGTCGACATCATGGACTGGCACGGCACGAATGGGGGGCGCCCGCATGGGGAGCTGGTGGACGTCTTGGTCGGCGAGCTCAAAAACCGTTTCGAGGGCAATGACGAGCCGATCGGCATCCTGACGCATCATCTCGTCCATGATGCGCTGGCATGGGATTTCATCGACACGCTATTTCAGGAAACAGCCCGCCATGCCGCCATCGATTGGCGCCCGGTCGGCGATTTCATGGCTTAAAGCTCGATGAGCTGGCGGTCGAAAGCGGCAAATGCGCCAGGGAAGCTTTCGCGCGCGTCGCGCTGCATATCGTCCAGGTCCTTGTCCGTGCGCCATTGCGCATGATGGAAGAGCGCAAGGCGCTTCGCGCCCGCCGCTTTCGCCAATTTGACGCCCTCCTGCCAGGTGGAATGCCCGAATCCCAGATGCTTCGGTATCTCCGCTTCGGTATAGGTCGCGTCGTAGACGGCGAGATCGGCTCCGGCCATCAGTGAAAGGGCCGCTTCGTCCATATGGCCGTTCACATGCTCGGTATCGTAGACCAGCGCGATGATCCGGCCCGCCCATTCGATGCGGTAGCCGACGCAGCCGCCCGGATGGTTGAGCGTGGCGGTGTGGATGACGATGCCCGGGTGCGGCTTCAGCGTATCGCCGGCCGCAAAATCGCGAAACCCCATGGTGGCGCGACAGATATCCGGTTCCACCGGAAACCACGGCGGCCGCATGAACTGGCCGATCAGTTGCCGCGTCGTCGTTTTGCCCGCGAGGTGGCCCGACCAGAGATCGACGCTGACCCCGGGATCGTAGATCGGCTTGAAGAAGGGCAAGCCGATCATGTGGTCGTAATGCGAGTGGGTGAAGAAGACATCGACATCACGAACGCCATCTTTCGCGAGCGACAATGCGGCCTCCCGCGCTCCGGTTCCGGCGTCAAAAATAATGCGCCTGCCGTCATGCCGTAATTCGATGCAGGACGTATTCCCGCCGTAACGTTCGAATTCCGGTCCCGATACGGGGATACTTCCCCGCACACCCCAGAATCTAAGCTCGAAACTATCGTTTTTCATAGAAGTTTTGACACCATTCCCCTTTCCGTCAACGTAAGCACACTTTTCCTACCGTGCGAAGCCAGCAATTTTCACAAAAGTCATGCTCCTGTGAAAACAAAATCCCGTCGTTTCATCAACGCAGGTGCTCGGCTGACGTTCAACAATAGATCGCACTGATCTAATATAGGTATGCGGTCGCGGAATAGATAATCTTTCGAAAGCCAAGTATGGCCTCGAAGAAAAGGGCATCAGGTGCCTGTAAAAACGATCACAGGGTCGCGGCCGACCGGGCTGCCTGTTCGTAATAGCCGGACAGTGCCCTCAGATGCGATGCGATCCCGGAAAGATCGTCCTGCGACAGGCCGGAGACCTTGGTCGCCTCCACCAACAATCGCTCGCGGATCTCGGAATAGCGCGTCAGAGCTTCCAGGCCCCTGTCGGTGACCTGGATCTGCTTTTCCTTGCCGCTCTTGCCAGTCTTCACGAGGCCGGCAGCCTCCAGCTTCTTCACGGCGTAGTTAGCGACATGCGTGTCCTCGATGTCGAGCACGAGGCAGAGATCGGAGAGCGTCTTCGGCCGCTCGCGGTGCCGCACGGAATGGATGATCAGGATCTCGATCGGCGAGAGGCCGGGAACGCCAGCAGCCGCCATGCAACGCACGATCCAGCGGTTAAACGCATGCGAAAACAGGATCGATCCATATTCCAGCTCGGAGAGCGCAGGAGATGTACCAACCGCCAGATGGGAGGATGACACGATCAGTTCTCGGGGCGTTTTTCCGTCCTTTGGCCAGTCCATGGCGCGCTCCTATCTCTCTTTCTTGCCGTAGCCGCCGCCGGTTGGCGTGACCACGGTAAAGGCTTCGCCGGCTTCCAGCACCGTATGGGCGGAACCGATCAGCTCTTCGATCGTGCCGTCATTACGCCGGACATAGTTGCGCCCGGTCTGACCCGGCTCGCCGCCCTTGACGCCGAAGGGGGCGACACGGCGATGGCCGGAGAGTACGGCGAATTCCAGCTTTTCGCGGGTGCGGATCGTGCGCTGCGTGCCGTTGCCGGCGCTCCACTTGCCGCGTCCGCCGGAATTCGGGCGGATATGGAAATCCTCCAACACCACGGGGAAGCGGGTCTCGAGGATTTCCGGGTCGGTCAGGCGTGAATTGGTCATGTGCGTATGAACCGCATCGGCGCCGCTGAAGCCGGGGCCGGCGGGCGCGCCGGAGCAGATCGTCTCGTAATATTGGTAGACTTCATTGCCGAAGGTCAGATTGTTCATCGTCCCTTGCGCGGCGGCAAGCGTTCCGACCGCGCCGAACAGGCAGTTGGTGACGGCCTGGCTCACTTCGACATTGCCGGCAACGACGGCGGCCGGATATTTTGGTGTCAGCATGGTGCCTTCCGGAATGACGATCCGGACCGGTCGCAGGCAACCGGCATTCATCGGAATATCGGCCTCGACCAGGACGCGGAAGACATAGAGCACGGCGGCGCGGGTGACTGGCTGCGGAGCATTGAAATTGTCAGCACGCTGCTCGGAGGTGCCGGTGAAATCCACCGTCGCCTCGCGCTTGTCCCTGTCGATCGAAATCTTGACGACGATCTTGCAGCCCTGATCCATCTCATAGCTGAATTCGCCATCGGGCAGTCGGTCGAGGACGCGGCGCACGCTTTCAGCGGCATTGTCCTGAACATGGCCCATATAGGCGTCGACCACGTCTTCGCCGAAGTGGACGATCATCTTTTTCAGTTCGGCGACGCCCTTCTCATTGGCGGCGACCTGCGCCTTCAGATCGTTGACGTTCTGCGCCAGCTGCCGCACGGGATAGCGCGCGCCAAGCAAGAGCGACGACAATTCCTCCTCGCGGAAGCGACCACGATCGAGCAGCTTGAAATTGTCGATATAGACGCCTTCCTCCTCGATATGGGTGGCGAGCGGCGACATCGAGCCCGGCGAGATGCCGCCAATATCGGCGTGATGGCCGCGGCTGGCGACCCAGAAGCGTATCTCCTTGCCGGCATCGTCGAAGACCGGCGTACAGACGGTGAGGTCTGGCAGGTGCGTGCCGCCGTTGTAAGGAGCATTGATCAGGAAGACGTCGCCGGGATGGATGACCGCGTTCTCGCGGATGGCGGTCGCGACCGAGGCGTCCATGGAGCCGAGATGAACCGGCATATGCGGCGCGTTCGCGACGAGATTGCCTTCGGCATCGAAGACCGCGCAGGAGAAATCCAGTCGCTCCTTGATGTTGACGGAATAGGCGGTGTTCTGCAGCGTCACGCCCATCTGCTCGGCGATCGACATGAAGAGATTGTTGAAGATCTCCAGCATCACCGGATCGGCCTTGGTGCCGATGGCGGTGCGCTGCGGCAGCGCCTTGATACGGGTGAGGACGACGTGGTCCTTCGCCGTCAGCTTTGCCTGCCAGCCGTCTTCGATGACAATGGTCTGGTTCGGCTCGATGATGATGGCCGGTCCGGTCACGGTCTGGCCGGGCAGCATCGCTTCACGCAGCACGACGGCTGCATCATGGCTCTCACCCTGGGAATGGAACGAGGTGTGGCGAGCCGCATCGGCTTCGCCCTTGCCCGCTTCTTTCCGTTCGAGATCGATCTCGGCCGCTGCTCCCCCGATGGTCTCGACTTCGACAGCCTCCACCACCAGCGGCTTGTCCTCGGCCACGAAACCGAAGCGGCGCTTGTGCAGCACTTCGAATTCGCTCCGCAGCCGCGCGGGATTGTCGAGTTCGGGAAAGGTCACCTCAACCGTCAGCATCGTATCCGTTCCGGCATAGCGGACATGAGCACGCAGGACGGTGCGGATGTCGGCCGTCGCCACGCCTTGTGCCTCTAGCTCCGGCAGGCACTCGCCTTGCAATTCCTTGCCCAGCGCGGCGATTGCGGCAGGTGCAGCCGCATCGAGCGACACGCCAAGTGCTTTCTGGCGCGTGGCACGGATATCGGCAAGGCCCATGCCATAGGCGGATAGCAGACCCGACATCGGATGCAGGAGAATGCTCTTCATGCCGAGCGCATCGGCGACCAGGCAGGCATGCTGTCCGCCGGCACCGCCGAAGCAGTTAAGGGCATAGCGCGTCACGTCATAGCCGCGCTGCACCGAAATTTTCTTGATCGCCTCGACCATGTTGGCGACTGCAATACGGATGAAACCATCCGCCACCTCTTCCGGGCTGCGGCCGTCACCGATCCTGGCTGCGAGTTCGGCGAACTTGCCGCGCACCGTCTCGATGTCCAGCGTCTGGTCCTGGTTCGGCCCGAAGATCGCCGGGAAGAATTCCGGCAGCAGCTTGCCAGTCATGACATTGGCGTCGGTGACGGCCAGCGGGCCGCCATTGCGGTAGCAGGCAGGGCCGGGAAAGGCGCCGGCGGAATCAGGGCCGACGCGGAACCGGTCGCCATCGAAATGCAGGATCGAGCCGCCGCCGGCCGCCACCGTATGGATCAGCATCATCGGCGCGCGGACGCGGACACCGGCAACTTCCGTTTCGAAAGCCCTCTCATATTCGCCGTCGAAATGGGCGACATCCGTCGACGTGCCCCCCATGTCGAAGCCGATGACATTGGCGAAGCCGGCCTGCTCGCCGGTCTTGGCGAGACCAACCACGCCGCCGGCCGGGCCTGAGAGAATGGCATCCTTACCCTGGAACATATCGGCGGCCGTCAACCCGCCCGACGACATCATGAACATGACGCGTGCGCCCGTGCGGGCGATATCGAGCTCGTCGGAAACCTGACCGATGTAGCGGCCGAGCACAGGCGAGAGATAGGCATCAACCACGGTAGTATCGCCACGGCCCACCAGCTTGATTAGCGGCGAGACTTCATGGCTGACGGAGACCTGCTCAAAGCCAATATTGCGGGCGATCCGGGCAACGGCCGCCTCGTGCTCAGGGAATTTATAGGCGTGCATGAAGACGATGGCGACGGCGCGATAGCCCTTGGCGCGCAGGTCCCGCAGGGCTGCTTCCACCGCCTGTTCGTCGAGAGCCTGTTCGACCGTGCCGTCGGCGAGCACACGCTCGTCAAGCTCGACGACATCGTCATAGAGTGCTTCCGGCTTGACGATCTCGGTCGCAAAGATCTTCTTGCGCTCCTGATAGCCGATGCGCAGCGCGTCGCGGAAACCCTTGGTCGTCACCAGCGCCAGCCGCTCGCCCTTGCGCTCCAGAAGCGCATTGGTGGCGACCGTCGTGCCCATGCGCACTTCGCCGATCAGGCCGGCCGGGATCGGTTCGCCATTCGCGAGGCCAAGATGCAGGCGAATGCCATAGATGGCAGCATCGCGATAGGCCTCAGGATTTTCCGACAAGACCTTGCGGGCATGCAGCTCTCCCGAGGGATCCCGCCCTACGATGTCGGTGAAAGTGCCGCCACGATCGATCCAGAAATCCCAATGACCCGCTACATTGCCTGACAAGACCATCTCCATCAAATCGCCGAAATTCTTACTGATAAAATATCGATAAATCGTCGATGTTTTATCGTCAAGAGTGAATAGGGATCGATTCCAGCAGGGGCGAAATATTACGCTTAGCGCCAAATCGGTATTAATGGTTTCCGCACTCGCAGCGGAGATGATATCTGTGTTACGCTCCGTCGATGAGACCCAGAGTTGGAAAGATGCGGGCATCCAGACACGACCCGATCCAGCATTCTCAACACCGAATTCTCGGCTAGACCATCGTTAAGACAATCCAGAAATGACCACTTCACGTCCTTTCCTCGACTTTCCCAATCGCTTCGCCGATGGCCGCGTGCCGCGCGCGGTGATCTTCGGAGCTGGTCACGGCAGCACCTATGCCGGGAAGGGCAGTAGCGGCCATGCCTTGGCCGCCGACGCCATTCGTGCTGCGAGCCAGGACGATGCCGCGCTCGTCGAACACTGGGATTTTGATCTCTGCGGCCCGCTTTTCGACGGAAAGCCGATCTGTTGCGTCGACGCCGGCGACATCCCGACAACCTTGCATGACAATGGCGGCAACCGGGCCAGGATCGAGACTAAGACGCGCGAGGTTCTGGCATTGCCGGCCATACCGATCCTGCTCGGCGGCGACTGTTCCGTGACCATTCCCTTCCTCAGTGGCTTTGCGGATCACGGGCCGGTCTGGATCCTGCAGATCGACGCTCATATCGACTGGCGCGACGAGATGCATGGCGAGCGCCACGGTTATTCGAGCCCGATGCGCCGCGCGAGCGAGATGCCGCATGTCGCCGGCATAGTACAGGTTGGCCTCCGTAGTGTCGGCAGCGCGCGCCTACCCGACATCGAAGCGGCACAGCACTATGGCAGCCGATTCGTAACCGCTCGCGAAGTTCACGCTGAGGGCGTCGAGGCCGCTCTCCGGCATATTCCCGAGGGAGCGCGGGTCGTCGTCACCCTGGACTGTGATAGTCTCGATCCCAGCATCATGCCGGGCGTAGCGGCGCGGACACCCGGCGGTCTCACCTATACGCAGGTGATCGACTTGATCGCCGGCCTTGGCAGGCGGGCAAAGATCGCAGGGTTTGATCTTGTCGAGCTCTATCCTCCCGCCGATATTGACGGCCTGTCGGCCCTGACCGCCGCGCGCCTTCTCGTCAATGTGATTGGGACCGTCGTCCGGCAGGTTTGAAACCTCGCTTCCGTTTCTCAGCATGACGGCCCGACAAAATTCTGTTCGCTGGCGGGAGGATACTCCCATGCGACTGGCGTCCGCTTAGGCGCCTAGTGCAGACCGCCGACGCCGAGCAGGCGTTCGACCGTCTCGTGATCCTCAGAAAGCGCACCCGGCGTGCCCTGCCAGGCGATCCGGCCACGCTCGAGGACGATAACCTGATCGGCGAAATCCAGTGCGCTCTGGATGCGCTGTTCCACCAGCAGGATGGTCATGTCGCCGGTCTTGGCGAGATTGGTAAAAGCTGCCATCAGTTCCTCGCAGATGACGGGGGCGAGACCTTCCAGCGGTTCATCAAGGAGCAGCACGGAGGGACGGCCGAGAATGGTGCGGGCGGTCGACAGCATCTGCTGTTCGCCGCCGGAAAGCTGGTTGCCCAGGTTCTTGCGGCGTTCCTTGAGGCGTGGAAACATGTCGTAGGCTTCCTGCAGCGCGGCCTTGGGGCGGCCCTTCAAGCCGACGGAAAGATTCTCCTCCACCGTCAGCGTCGGAAAGACATCGCGCGTCTGCGGCACGTAGCCGAGACCCTGATGCGCCCGCCTGGCGCTCGGCAGGCCGGTGACGTCGGTCGAGCCCAATCGGATGCTGCCTTCATAGCGGCGCGTCTGGCCGGCGAGTGTGGCAAGCAGCGTCGTCTTGCCCATGCCGTTGCGACCGAGCACGGCGAGCCGTGCGCCGGCCGGAACGGAAAAGGATACCCCTTCCAGCACCCGTGTCGGACCATAACCGGCTGAAAGGTTTTCCACTTCAAGCGGCGTGGCCGGCATTGGCATAGCTCCCCAGATAGGCTTCGCGCACCCGCGCATCCTTGGTGACGTCGGCGGGCGAGCCATCGAAGATGATGGTGCCGGCGGCGAGCACGACGACGCGCTTGGCGAAGCGAAAGACCAGATCCATGTCGTGCTCGATCATCAGAACGGCAAGGTCACTGGGCAGATCGGCCAGGGCTTGCTCGATGCGGCCGGTATCGCTTTGCGGCACGCCGGCGGCGGGCTCGTCGAGCAACAGCACTTTCGGTTTCAGTGCCATGGCGACGGCGATCTCCAGCAATCTCTGCTGGCCATAGGCAATTTCGCTGACCTTGCGATGCATGAGGTCGGCAAGGCCGAGTTTGCCCAGCAGATCGCCGGTCTCGGTCATGACGTTGCGCATGGCGAGGAAATTGCCGAACATGCGCCCGGAGCGGCCGGAGCGCTGCAGGATGGCAAGCGCCACATGCTCGGCTGGCGTCATATCCTGGAAAAGCCTCGTCACCTGGAAGGAGCGCACCAGCCCGCGCCGGACGCGGCCGATGGCGTCGATTTTGGTCACCCTCTCGCCGCCAAGACTGACCTCGCCAGCATCCGGCTTCAGGTTGCCGGTGACCAGATTGACGAAGCTGGTCTTGCCGGCACCATTCGGCCCGATCAGCGCCACGCGATCGCCTGGCGCCATCGACAGGCTGACATCATTGGTCACCGTCAATCCGCCAAAGGCTTTTCTGAGATGATTGACCTCGAAGATTGCGCTCATGAATGGGCCTCCCGGCGGCGCGCGAGATAGGCTGCGGCTGTGCCATAGATGCCCTTCGGCGCGAACAGTACCACGACGATCAGCAGCAGGCCGACGATGGTCAGCCAATGGAAGGGATTGGCGGCGGAGACATAATCCTCGAACAGCATGAAGACCAGCGTGCCAGCGAGCGCCCCGAACAGCGAGCCGGTGCCGCCGAGCACGAGCATGACAAGCGCCTCGGCCGATTGCGTGAAGGAGAGGCTATCGAGCCCGACCACCTGGGTCGAGATCGCGTTCAGCGCGCCGCCGACGCCGGCGACGGCGCCTGAGATCACATACATCTTGATCAGCGTGATCTTCGGCGAGACGCCCATGGCGCGGATGCGCAACGGATCCTGCCTTATGCCGCGACAGAGCATGCCGAAGGGCGAACGCACCAGAAAACGCAGCAGGATCAGGACGATCAGCAGCAATGCCACGCCGTAGAAATAGGCCGTATGCCCGTAGAGATCGAATTCGAACAGGCCGAACAGCGGATCGGTGGAGATGCCGGAGAGCCCGTCGCTGCCGCCGGTCCAACTGGATGCCTTGTTGGCGAATTCGTGGAAGAGGTAAATCAGCGCGATCGACAGCACGAGCTGCGGCAGGCCGTGGGCTCTCAGAATGACGATGCCACAGATCAGCCCCGCAACCGCGCCGGCAGCGATGCCGACCAGCGTCATCAGCAGGGGATCGTTGATGCCGTAATGCGCCGAGGCGATGCCGGCGGCATAGGCGCCGGCGCCGAACAGGGCCGCATGGCCGAGCGTCGCCACACCGCAATAGCCTGTGACCAGATCGAGCGACAGGACAAGCAGGGCAATGGCGATCAACCGCGTCAGTAGCGCGAGATTGTCGGGGAACAGCAGGTAGCCGGCGGCTGCCAGAACTAGGATGACCGCTATGGCGATACCATCTCGCTTGAACGCGAGACGGTTACTCTTGGCGGCGATGGTCTCTCGATCCATGGTCAATGCCATATCACTTCGCCCTTCCGGCTAGACCGCGCGGGAAGACGCAGACGATGGCGATGACGGCGAGATAGAAGAAGAACTCGCCATATTCCGGCATCAGATAGCGGCCGGTGGTATCGATGCCGCCAAGGATGAGGCAGGCAAGCAGCGCGCCCCCGATCGAACCGGCGCCGCCGACCGAGACGACCACGAGAAAGGTCACCATATAGCGCAGGGCATAATAGGGCTCGACCGGCAGCAGTTCGGCGCCGACGACGCCACCGAAGGCGGCAAGCCCGACGGCAACGGCAAAGCTGACGGCATAGACGATCTCGGTACGTACACCGAGAGCCGCCGCCATCGAGGCATTGTCGACGGAGGCACGAAGCTTTACGCCGAACGAAGTTTTCTCGATGGTGAACCATAACGCCAGGGCGACGACGAGCCCGCAGACGATTGCGAAGATGCGATGTGTGCCGATGGTCCGAAAGCCGAGATCGACGGAGCCTTGTAGCTCGCTTGGCAGCGGGATGGTCTTCAGTGTCGGGCCGAAGACATAATTGGCGATGCCGATGATGCAGAAGGTAATGCCAATCGTCATCAACACCTGTGTCAGCTCCGGCGCGCCGTAAATCCGGCGATAGAGCAGCCGCTCGATCGGGATGGAGATGATCACCGTGCCGACCACGGCCAGCAGAACCGCGGCGGCATAACCCAGGCCGAGATCCCGCGCCGCATAGGAGGCGATATAGCCGCCGATCATGGCAAAGGCGCCATGCGCGAGATTGACGACACGCATCAGCCCCATGGTGACGGAGAGGCCGATGGAAATCACGAACAGCACCATGCCGTAGGCGAGGGCATCGACTGCAATGCTGAACACGGTTTGCATGGGTCGGGCTGGTCCGTTCGCTTTTTTTGCTCTTACCTTAATCCTTCGCCGCTGGACCGGGCGCAAGCCGCCCGTTCCCTGGCCATATCGAAGGGCGGAGGAAAAGCCGCTTTATTTCGCCGCCGCCAAACCGGGATCACCCTGCTTTTCGAAGGTCTGGATTTCCTTGTTGTAATAGGTGCCGTCCGCCGCCTTGGCGACTTCGCGCAGATAGATGTTCTGCGTGATGTGCCGGCTTTCCGGATCGATGGTCACCGGGCCGCGCGGGCTGACCCAGGAGAGGCCCTTCACCGCGTCGACGGCCTTCTGAGCGTCCTGCTTGCCGCCTGTCTCCTCGATCATCTTGTAGATGACATGCATGCCATCGAAAGCGCCGACTGCCGGGAAGGTGAGTTCGGCCGGATTGCCGATCGCTTTGTCGGCAGCGGCGACGAAGGCCTTGTTTTCCGGGGAGTCATGCGAAATCGCGTAGTGGAAGGTCGTCTGCATGCCGAGTGCTGCGTCGCCAAGCGCCGGCAGATCGGATTCCTGCGTCAGGTCGCCGGGCGAAAACAGCTTGATGCCCGCACCCTTCAGGCCATTCTCGTTATAGGCCTTGACGAAGCCGAGCGTGGTCGGGCCGGAGGGCAGGAAGGCGAAGACGCCCTGCGCGCCGGAATCCTTGATGCGCTGCATGATCGGGCTGAAATCATTGGTAGACAGCGGCATGCGCACCGCCTCAACCACCTGGCCGCCGACCTTTTCAAAACCGGCCTTGAAGGCATTTTCCGCATCGACGCCGGGACCGTAGTCACTGACGACGGAGATGACCTT
Source organism: Martinezella rhizogenes (assembly GCF_000799715.1). Taxonomy (GTDB): domain Bacteria; phylum Pseudomonadota; class Alphaproteobacteria; order Rhizobiales; family Rhizobiaceae; genus Rhizobium; species Rhizobium rhizogenes_C. Next base: position 301,547 of record NZ_JUHG01000013.1, on the reverse strand, counting down.
GTTGACGCCGCCGTCATGCGCGACCTTGGCGATCGGTGTCGATGTCTGCCAGGTCGTGAACGAGGTTCGCACCACCAGCGGGCTCTTGGTGACGATCGCCGACGTGGCGGCGTTGAAGATCACCATCGGCACATTGGCCTGCTTGAGGATCGGCGTCACGGCCATGGCATCCGGCGTGAAATAGAAGCCGGCCAGATATTGCACATGCTCCTTGACCACCAGTTCCTGCGCCGAAGACTTCGACTGCGCCGGATCGGCCTGCGGCACGTCGCGATAGATCACCTCGACCTCGTTGTCGCCAACCTTGCTGCCATGCATGGCCATATAGGCATCGATGCCGGCCTTGAAATTCTTGCCCTGCAGGGCGAAGGGCCCTGAAAACGGCCCGATGACGCCGATCTTGATCGTGTCGGCATAGGCGGCACTGCCGATGGCGATAGCCGCGATCGCGGCCAGAATAACCCGTTTCATATTTCTTCCTCCCCTACCGACCTGCTCCCCGGGCCAGCTTGCTTTTAAGCAGATCTGCTACGGTCAATCTGGCATACGAAATAGTGATGTAAAATGAAATAAACGCTTGCATCGATAATGCCAGGGTTATGATTTCGCCCAATGGAAAGCATAGGACAAAACCGCGCTTTTTTGGAATAGCTATTCGAGGCATTGTTGAAATAAGTAGGACCAGGTGCTATATAAAATCATGAATGAGCGAATATTCAAGACAAAGTGGTTCGGCAAGGCTGCCCGCAAAGCACATATTTCGGATGTTGAATTGCTGAAGGCTATCAAGCAGGTTGCCGATGGCAAGGCCGATGATCTCGGAGGCGGTGTTTTCAAGAAGCGATTGAATGACAATCGGCATCGCTCGATCATATTGACAAAGGCTGGCCACTTTTGGGTCTACGAATATCTGTTCGCAAAACAGGATCAGGCAAACATCGAGGATGACGAGCTGCTTCAATTTAGAAAACTCGCCAAATCATATGCGGGTCTTTCAGACGAGCAACTTCAGCACTTGGTGCAGATCGGCCATTTTATGGAGATCGGGAATGACTAAAACACGCAAGTATAGAAGCGATGCCTTTGAGGCGATCCATACTTCCGCTGAGGCCCTCTATAAAGTAGGGGCGATTGACAAGGAAACCTTGCGCTCCTTCGATGAGGATTGTCTAGCTGTGCCGACCGATTTCGAGCCGGCGGACATTAAGGCGTTGCGCGAGAGCAACCACGTGAGCCAGCCGGTTTTTGCACGCTATCTCAACACCAGCGAGTCGACCGTGCAGAAGTGGGAAAGTGGCGCAAAGCGGCCAAGCGGCATGGCGCTGAAACTGCTTTCGATCGTGCAAAAACATGGCCTTGCGGTCTTGAACTAAGCGGTTATTCCCAGCCGCTTCACGTTCCCGATCAACTCCCGCGCCGATCGCAGCGATGCGGCGGTGGCCAGCACCATCTGCGGCAACAGCAGCCACTCGAGCGTCCAGGCGGCACCCGAGCGTTCCTGCTCGTGCATGAGGGATTGATGGATGCCGGAAAGCTGGACGGCGTTGAAGCGGGCAAGCGAGACCAGGGTCTCGGCTGCGACCGGGTTCTGCTTGTGCGGCATGGCCGAGGAGCCGCCGCCGCCAGCAAGCTCGATTTCCTCGCCGGTCTGCGCCAGAAGAGCGACATCCTGGCCGATCTTGCCGAGACTGCCTGAGATCAGCGAGAGCAGGCCGGCGAACTCGGCAATGCCTCCCCGCTGGCTTTGCCATTGCGGCGCGTCCGTCAGGTCAAGCTCCTGCGCCAGCGAAGCCCTGATATCGGCGGCTTTGGGTACAAGCTTTTCCAGTGTGCCGACCGCGCCGCCGAACTGAAGCGGAAAGCTCTCCTGGGTCAGGCGGTCGCGATACTTGTCGAGTGGAGTGCGCCAGGCGCGCAACCGGTCGGATACCGTCATCGGAATAGCGGCCTGCATGCGGGTGCGGCCCATCAGCTGGTTCGTGCCGCATTGCTTGTCGAGTTTTTCGAGCCCAGCGGTGACGGCGAAAAGACGGCCGGTGAACAGGAAGGCGATTGCTTTCAGACGGATCATCAGACTGGTATCGATGACATCCTGGCTGGTGGCGCCGAAATGCACATGTTGTGCGGCCTCGCCGCCAACCGCCTTGCGCAATTGCTTGACGAGATCGGGAATGACGACGCCGTCCGTGGCCGTCGCCGATTTCAGGCTGGCAATGTCCGGTTGGAAGGTGCCGCAGACCTCCGTGATCCGCTGTGCCGCTTCCTGTGGAATGACACCATGCCGCGCCTCGGCCCTGGCGAGTGCTGCTTCGAAGGCGAGCATGGCGCGGATATCAGCTTCCGCTGAGAAATAAGCGGAAATTTCCTCGTCGCCGAGGAGGCCGGAGAGAAACGGGTGGTCGAAGGCGGAAATGCTCATGGTCTATATATCGAGGAAAACCGTTTCCTTGTCGCCCTGCAAATGAATGTCGAGCGTATAGACCGACCCTTCCTGACTGGCGATCAGGGTGGCGACACGTTGGCGATGCTCGATGCGGGCAAGCAACGGATCCTCCGCATTGGCCTCGGCCTCGTCGGGAAAATACATCCGCGTATGCAGGCCGATATTGATGCCGCGCGCCACGATCCAAAGCGTAATATGCGGCGCCATCTTACGCCCGTCCTTATAGGGAGCGCGGCCGGGCTTCACCGTCTCAAACGAGAAAACGCCATCTTCGGCGCTGGTCGGGCAGCGGCCCCAGCCGCTGAAATTGGGATCGGCTGTGCCGCGCATTTCCGAAGGGCTGTTGTAGAGCCCGGCACTGTCTGCCTGCCAGATCTCGACGACGGCATCCTTCACCAGCGTGTCGGCGCCATCAAAAATCCGGCCCTTGACGGTGATGTGTTGCCCCAGCGTCTTGTCGTTGACCATGGACGTGCCGAGATCCGCGTCATAGACGCCGCCAATGTCGCAAAAGTTCGGTGTCAGGCCGATATGGACATAGGGGCCTGCCGTCTGCGACGGCGTTTCCTTGAGGTAGCCGATTTCCCTAACCATCAGTTGCCCTCCAGCCGGTTTTCGAACAGGGTAGAGCGGCGGCCGCGCAACACGATGTCGAATTTATAGGCGCGCGCGTCCATCGGGATCGTATGGCCCCAGTCGAGCGGCGCGATCAATTGCTCGATCGCCTTCTTGTCGGGGATCGTGCCGACGATCGGACATTTCCAGATCATCGGATCGCCCTCGAAATACATCTGCGTGATCAGCCGCTGCGCAAAGCCGTGGCCGAAGACCGAGAAATGTATATGCGCCGGCCGCCAGTCGTTGACGCCGTTCGGCCAGGGATAGGCACCGGGCCGGACCGTGCGGAAGGCATAGTGGCCATCCTCGTCGGTGATGGCACGGCCGCAGCCGCCGAAATTCGGATCGAGGGCGGCGAGATAGGTCTCTTTCTTGTGACGATACCGCCCGCCGGCATTGGCTTGCCAGAATTCGAGCAGAGCGCCCGGAACCGGCCGATTGCGCTCGTCGAGCACGTGGCCATGCACGATGATACGCTCGCCGATGGCGCTTTCGCCGGGCTTGGCGAAGTTATGGATCAGGTCGTTGTCGAACTCGCCGAGAATGGAATGCCCGAAGACCGGGCCGGTGATCTCGGAGATCGTGCCGTCCAGCGACAGGAGCGCGCGCTGTGGAGAGCGCAGCACCGAGGTCTTGTAGCCGGGCGTCAAGGCCGGCGCGTGCCAGGCGCGATCACGCCCGAAAAAGGCGCCGGTTTCGGGCCTGCTATTGCTTTTGTCAGACATTGTTGCCTCGCTTCAAGCCGCCTTCTCGGCGTCCATCTGTTCGAAAACCTGCTTGGCGATCTTGATCGCGTGATTGGCGGCCGGCACGCCGGCATAGATCGCCACATGCAACAGCGCTTCGCGGACATCGTCGCGTGTCGCGCCGGTATTGATCGTCGCTCGGACATGCATCGCCACCTCATCATCCTGGCCAAGTGCGGCCAGAAGCGCGATGGTGACGATCGAGCGCTCGCGCTTGCTGAGCGTCGGACGCGACCAGACATGACCCCACGCGGCTTCGGTGATCAGCTCCTGGAAAGGCTGGTCGAACTCCGTCGATGCTGACTGGGCGCGGTCGACATGGCTGTCGCCAAGAACGGCGCGTCGCGTCGCCATGCCCTGGCGATAGCGCTCGGACGGAGCGTTGGGTTCATTCATGGGGTCTTTCTCCATGCAAGGCGAAATCGATGAAGGCGCGAATGACGGCGGTTAGCGCCTCGGGCTGTTCGACGCAGGGAATGTGTCCCGCATCCTTGATCACTTCATAGCGCGCATTCGGAATGAGCTTGGCGGTCGACAACACCAGGTCCGGCGGTGTTGAGCCGTCCTGATCGCCGACGATGCAGATGGTCGGCACCGCGATCTTCTTCGCGGCCTCGGTAAAATCGGCATCACGCAGTGCCGCGCAAGTTGCTGCGTAACCAGCCGCCGGCTGACGGGCCAGCATATTGGAGTAGCCGGCGAAGGCGGTGTTTTCCGGGCGGCGGAAAGCCGGCGTAAACCAGCGCTCCATTACCGCGTCGACGATCGATTCGATACCATGCGCTTCCACCTGTGCGATCCGGGCATTCCAGGTATCGGGGGTGCCGATCTTGTGGGCGGTGTCGCAAAGGATGAGCGCCCGCACCAGATCCGGCCGGCGCTGATAGAGCGACTGTGCGATCAGCCCGCCGACCGAAAGGCCGCAAATGACGGCGTTCTTGACATTGAGCAGATCGAGCAGCCCGGCGAGATCGGTGGCATGGTCCTCGATGGCATAGGGCACCCGGCCGATATCGGAGAGGCCATGGCCACGCTTGTCATAGAGAACGATGGCGAAATCGCCGGCCAGCCGCACGATCACGTCGCGCCAGATGCGAAAATCGGTGCCGAGCGAATTGGCAAAGACAAGCACCGGCTTGTCACCGGCAGCACCGATGATCTGATAATGGATCGTGACGTCATTGATACGGGCGAACTGCACTGGAAATCTCCTCGACAGCGAGATTGTCGGTTTAATCTGGTTAAGTAAAATGATATTTTATGGCTTTCCGATAACCAAAAGGTTATTAAAACCATGATCGACACCCGCGTCAAATTCCGCCATCTCCAGACTTTTGTCGAGGTCGCGCGGCAGAAAAGCGTGGTCAAGGCGGCCGGGCTCTTGCATGTCAGCCAGCCGGCGGTGACCAAGACCATTCGCGAACTGGAGGAGGCGCTGGGCGTCGCGGTGTTCGAACGCGACGGGCGGGGCATCAAAATCACCCGCTACGGTGAAGTCTTCCTGCGCCATGCGGGGGCGGCGCTGACGGCGCTGAGGCAGGGCCTCGATTCCGTTTCGCAGGAACGATCCGGCGAGGCGCCGCCGATCCGGATCGGCGCGCTGCCGACTGTGTCGACGCGGATCATGCCGCGGGCGATGGAACTGTTCCTGAAGGAAGAAACCTGGAGCCGCATCAAGATCGTCACCGGCGAGAATGCCGTGCTGCTCGAGCAGCTCCGCGTTGGCGATCTCGATCTCGTCGTCGGGCGCCTGAGCAGTCCTGATAAGATGGCAGGTTTTTCCTTCGAGCATCTTTATTCCGAACAGGTCGTCTTCGTGGTGCGGGCAGGGCATCCGCTGCTGAAGGCCAGACAATCGCTGTTTTCCAATCTCGGCAAATATACGATCCTGATGCCGTCGCGCGGCTCAATCATCCGCCCCTTTGTCGAGAGCTTTCTGATCTCCAACGGTGTCGCCACCCTGCCGAACCAGATCGAGACGGTATCGGATTCCTTTGGTCGCGCCTTCGTGCGCTCCAGCGATGCAGTCTGGATCATTTCGACCGGCGTCGTCGCCGGCGACGTCGAGGATGGTCTGCTGAGCTTGCTGCCCATCGACACCAGCGAGACGAGGGGACCGGTTGGGCTCACCATGCGTACCGACGCCATTCCCAGCATGCCGCTGTCGATCCTGATGCAAACGATCCGCGAGGCGGCAGACGAGGTCGCGAAGAAGCGCTAAGCCACCGCGATCTCAATAGGGCAGGCCAACATAATTCTCGGCAAGGGCCGTCGACGCCGCGCGCGAATGCGTGAGGTAGTCGAGCTCCGCCTCCTGGATCTTCTGGTCGAAATCGCCGGTATCGGGGAAGCGATGCATCATCGTCGTCATCCACCAGGAAAAGCGCACTGCTTTCCAGACGCGCGCAAGTGCGTGGGCGGAATAGGTGTCCAGGCCGGCATTGGAGCGATCCTGATAGTGCTCCGCCAGTCCTAAGAAGAGATAATGGACGTCGCTCGCTGCAAGGTTCAGACCCTTGGCGCCTGTCGGCGGTACGATATGAGCGGCATCGCCGACGAGGAACAGGCGGCCGAAGCGCATCGGCTCGGCAACGAAGGAGCGCAGCGGCGCGATCGATTTCTCGAACGAGGGTGCGGTGACCAGGGCCTCGGCATGGTGGGCGGGCAGGCGCCGGCGCAGCTCATCCCAGAAACGGTCGTCGCTCCAGTTCTCAACCTTCTCGTCAAGTGGGCACTGAATGTAGTAGCGGCTGCGCGTCATCGACCGCATCGAGCAAAGTGCAAAGCCGCGCGGATGGTTGGCATAGATCAATTCATGATTGACGGGCGGGGCGTCCGCGAGCAGGCCGAGCCAGCCGAAGGGATAGACCTTCTCGAAGCAGCGGATCGCCTTTTCCGGAACCGATTTGCGGCTGACGCCATGAAAGCCGTCGCAGCCGGCGATGAAATCGCAATCGATGCGGTGGGTGACGCCGTCTTTCTCATAAGTGACATAGGGTGCGGCGCCCTCGAATTCATGCGGGCAAACATTTGCGGCGTCATAGATCGTCAGGCCGCTGCTTTGCTCGCGCTGCGCCATCAGATCACGGGTCAACTCTGTCTGGCCATAGATCATCACGCGCTTGCCGCCGGTCAGGCTGTGAAGATCGATGCGGTGATCCCGCCCGTCGAAAGCCAGTGAAAAACCGTCATGCGGCAGGCCCTCGGCGTGCAGCCGCGCTGCGGACTTCGCCTTGTCCATCAGCCAGACCGTGCCTTCCTCCAACACGCCAGCCCGCACGCGGCCGAGAATGTAATCCTTGCCGACGCGATCGAGAATGATGTTGTCTATGCCAGCTTCCGTCAGCAATTGGCCGAGCAGCAGGCCGGAAGGACCGGAACCGATAATGGCAACCTGAGTACGCATGGGCTCCTCCCGCGCTTCGTCTTTTGTTGAACTTTGCGCGGCAAAGAGGGTGGTAACAATGGACATTTCACCCGGAAACTTGCACAAATCGAACATGGCGAAGGGAGAGAGCCATGTCGAGGCCTGTACCAACCTATGAACTCTACGGTGAAAATACTGGACGAAAGCCCGATTTCTGGCTGCATTGCGAAACCATACCCTCTCGCAGCAGCCTACATCATTGGGAAATCCGCCCACACCGCCACGAGAGTTTCTTTCAGATCTTGTACATAGACGCCGGCTCGGGTGACGCGGTCTTCGACGGCGAAAACCACGCGATTATGCCGCCCACCGTCATCACCGTGCCGCCGCGCCTCAATCACGGTTTCCGCTTTTCCCGCGATATCGACGGCTTCGTCGTCACCGTACTGATTTCGCATCTCAAGACCTCACCAGGCGACCGCAGCCGGCTCGGCGAATGGCTGGCCAAGCCGCACTTGACGCGGCTCGATATGGACAATGAGGACGCGGCCCATGTCTCGGGAACGTTGAGGCGACTTGGCGCAGAATTCGCCAACCGGCGTGGTGGGCGCAATGACCTGCTCGAAGCCTATCTGACATCGTCGCTGCTTCTGACCGCCCGGCTGTCTCAGCAGGAGGGCGAAGGGCAGGGCGCTTCCGACGAAAGCGAGCGGCGCATGGAAATATTATACGGCCTGATCCAGCGGCATTTCCGCTCGCACAAGCCGGCAGCCTTTTACGCCGAAGCCCTCGGCATCTCGCCGACCCATTTGAACCGCATCGTGCGCGGAAAGACAGGTCAAGCCATCCACGAATTGATCGCCCGCAAATTGATCGATGAGGCCAAGCGCGAACTGGTCTTTACCTTCGGCTCGGTGCAGGAGATTGGCTATCGCCTGGGCTTTGCCGACCCTGCCTATTTCTCGCGTTTCTTCCTGAAGCAGACCGGCGAGACGCCACGCGCCTGGCGCATTGCCGAGCGGGATAGACTTGGGGTGTAGGGATTTTCAGCGCAAAACCAGTCGCAGCGCCTTCTGGGTTTCCCGCAACAGCGGCAAAAAGCGCTCCGCCATTTCAGCGGCGGCGACATAGGCGGCCGGTGCGCCGATATTGATCGCCGCCACCGTCTGGCCGCGATCGTTTTCCACTGGAACGGCGATGGAGCAGAGGCCGATTTCCAGTTCCTGGTCGATGACGGCGTAGCCTTCAGCCCGCACGCGGCGAAACTCGGCTATCAGCTCATCCGGGTCTGTCTTGGTATTCGGCGTATTCGCCTTGAGGTCGGTTCGCGCCAAAACGGCGCGTGCCTCGCTCTCCGGCAGGGCGGCAAGCAGGACGCGGCCCATGGAGGCGCAGAAGGCGGGCAGGCGGCTGCCCGGCGTCAGATTGATCGACATCACCCGGCGTTGCGAGGCACGGGCAATATAGACGACCTCTGTGCCGTCGAGCACGGAGGCCGAGGCATTGTGGCCGGCCTGTTCTGCAAGTTGATCGAGATAGGGCTGGATGATCGTCGGCAGCGGCGTGGCGGCGAGATAGGCATGGCCGAGCCGCAAGATCTTCGGCGTCAGCGTGAAGAATTTGCCGTCATAGTCGGCATAGCCGAGTTCCGCCAGCGTCAGCAGCGAGCGGCGCACGGTGGCGCGATCGAGGCCGGTCAGTTTCGACGCCTCGGCGATCGACAGGCGCTGCCGGGTCTCGCCGAAAGCCTCGATCACCTTCAGGCCCCTGGCAAAGCCGCTGACGAAATCCGTTTCGCGCAATTCATCCTCCGATCACGCATCCGAATTTGTGCGATATATGAACAAATATCAAATAACGCACAAATCAATTGCCGTCCAGTCCGCGCTGATCTATTTCGAAGGAAGAGGACGGGCCGTCTTTATCCGCCCGCGACGGCAAACGGGAGTTTCCGCATGGACAAGACAATTGCGAGCACGGCGGCCGCCGTCTCGGACATCGGCGATGGCGCGACCGTCATGATTGGCGGCTTCGGCGGCTCCGGAGCGCCGATCGAGCTCATTCATGCGCTGATCGACAAGGGCCCGAAGAATCTGACCGTCATCAACAACAATGCCGGCAACGGGCGTATCGGCATTGCGGCGATGATCGATGCGGGCATGGTCCGGAAGATGATCTGCTCTTTCCCGCGCTCGTCCGATCCTCGCGCCTTCACGGACCGCTATCTGGCAAGTGAAATCGAGCTGGAACTGGTGCCGCAGGGTACACTGGCCGAACGCATCCGTGCCGGCGGCGCCGGCATCCCGGCCTTCTACACGCCAACCGCCTATGGCACCGAGCTCGCTAATGGCAAGGTCATCGCCGAATTCGACGGCCGCAACTATGTTCAGGAGCGCTGGCTCAAGGCCGATTTCGCCATTGTCAAAGCCCAGGTCGGCGACGTCCACGGCAACCTCATCTACAACAAGGCCGGCCGCAATTTTAATCCACTGATGTGCATGGCCGCAGCAAAGACGATTGCGCAAGTCTCTAAAATCGTCGCCCTCGGCGAGCTCGATCCCGAGCACATCGTCACCCCCGGCATCTTCGTCAATGGCGTCGTCGAAGTCGCCGATCCGCAACAGGAAGAGAACCTCATTCGGGCCGGAGTGGTATACGCATGACCATCGACACACGCGACGACATCAAGCTCTCCAACGCCCAGATTGCCTGGCGCGCGGCTCAGGACATTGAAGATGGCGCCTATGTGAATCTCGGCATCGGCTTTCCGGAAATGGTCGCTCGCTACCAGCCCCCAGGACGCCAAGCGATCTTTCACACGGAAAACGGTATTCTGGATTTCGGCGAGCCGCCGGCGGAAGGTGAGGAAGATTGGGACCTGATCAATGCCGGCAAGAAGGCCGTCACTCTGAAGCCCGGCGCTGCCTTTTTCCATCACGCCGATAGCTTCGCCATGGTGCGCGGCGGTCATCTGGATGTAGCGATCCTTGGTGCCTATCAGGTGGCGCAAAATGGCGACCTCGCCAACTGGCGCGTCGGCACCAAGGGCGTGCCCGCCGTTGGTGGCGCTATGGACCTGGTGCATGGCGCCAAGCAGGTTTTTGTCATCACCGAGCATGTGACAAAGGACGGCAAGCCGAAACTGGTCGACGCCTGCACCTTCCCGCTGACAGGTGTCGGCTGCATCACCCGCGTCTATACGAGCCATGCCGTGATCGATATCATCAACGGAGGCTTCGTGGTGCGTGAAAAGCTGGCTGACATGACCATGGACGAACTGCAGGCGATGACCGGCGCCCCCCTCCATGCCGATCGTCCCGTTGCTGACCTCGTCGTGCCGGTACTCTGAGGAGAAGACCATGACCGAAGCCTACATCTGCGACTATATCCGCACACCCATTGGCCGTTTCGGCGGATCGCTCTCTTCCGTTCGCGCCGACGATCTCGGCGCGGTGCCCTTGAAGGCTCTGATCGAGCGCAACGGCTCCGTCGATTGGGAGGCCGTCGACGACGTCATCTATGGCTGCGCCAACCAGGCGGGCGAGGACAATCGCAACGTTGCGCGCATGTCGCTTCTGCTTGCCGGTCTTCCCATGTCCGTTTCCGGCACGACGATCAACCGCCTCTGCGGCTCCGGCATGGATGCCGTTATCACCGCCGCGCGCGCCATTCGCGCGGGCGAAGCGGAGCTGATGATTGCCGGCGGCGTCGAGAGCATGTCGCGAGCGCCCTTCGTTATCCCCAAGGCCGACAGCGCCTTTTCACGCAACGCAGAGATCTACGACACCACCATCGGCTGGCGCTTCGTCAATCCGCTGATGAAGAAGCAATACGGCGTCGATTCCATGCCGGAAACCGGTGAGAACGTTGCCGAGGACTATAAGGTCAGCCGCGAGGATCAGGACGCCTTCGCCGTCCGCTCGCAGGCTAAGGCTGCGGCCGCGCAGGAAAACGGCCGTCTCGCCAAGGAGATCACGCCGGTCACCATTCCGCAGCGCAAGGGCGATGCCATCGTTGTCAGCAAGGACGAACATCCGCGCGCAACGACGATGGAAGCGCTGGCGAAGCTCGGCACGCCCTTCAAGAAGGAAGGCGGGACCGTGACCGCCGGCAATGCTTCCGGCGTCAACGACGGCGCCGCGGCGCTGATCATCGCTTCGGAAGCGGCAGTGAAGAAATATGGCCTCACGCCGATTGCCCGCATCCTCGGCGGCGCTGCCGCCGGTGTGCCACCGCGCGTCATGGGCATTGGTCCGGTCCCGGCCTCGCGCAAGCTGATGGCACGGCTTGGCATGCGCCAAGAACAGTTCGACGTCATCGAGCTCAACGAAGCCTTCGCCTCGCAAGGGCTTGCCGTCCTGCGCGAACTCGGCATTGCCGGCGACGATGTCCGCGTCAACCGCAATGGCGGCGCTATCGCGCTCGGCCATCCGCTCGGCATGTCCGGCGCCCGCATTACCGGCACGGCGGCGTTAGAGCTGAAGGAAACCGGCGGGCGCTACTCGCTGTCGACCATGTGCATCGGCGTCGGCCAGGGTATTGCCATCGCGCTCGAGCGGGTCTGATCCCCTCACGATGAATTGACGGCGGGTCGCGCGGAATGTTCCGGGCGGCTCGCTTTTGTTTGCCTACGGCGCATTGCCGCGCCGCGCTTCCGCCTGATATTACAGTTGCGGTTTCATCGTATGATTTATTGTCGACTTTCAGGAGGAGCCGTCATGACAGAGCTTGCGCAATCCCTCGCATCCATTCGCATCCCCGATCTCGCCGGCAAGCGGGTGCTGATCACCGGCGCCTCGACCGGCATCGGCGCGGCGCTGGCACGAGCCTTTGCCCAGCAGGGTATGAAGGTCGGCATCCACTTCAACGCCAGCCGCGAGCCGGCCGAGAAGCTCGCCGCTGAAATCACCACTGCCGGCGGGCAGGTGCATCTCGTCCAGGGCGATGTTTCGCGGGACGGCGAGACCGAGCGCGTCGTCAGCGAGACGGCGGAATCTTTCGGCGGCCTCGACGGTCTGGTCAACAATGCCGGCGGCATGCTCGGTCGTGTTCCGACCTCCGAGATGACCGATGCACATTACGAGCGCGTGATGAACCTCAATGCCCGCTCGGTGCTTGCCGCTACCCGGGCCGCGCACCCACACCTCAAGAAGCAGGGTGGCTTCATCATTAACACCACCTCGATCGCCGCTCGCAACGGTGGTGGTAACGGCGCGATCCTCTATGCCGCCTCCAAGGGCTTCGTCTCCACCATCACTCATGGCCATGCCAAGGAATTCGTCGCCGACAAGATCCGCGTCAATGCGGTCGCACCGGGCGTCATCGCGACGCCGTTTCATGAGCGCTATACCAATGACGAGCAGATGGAGTTGCAGCGCAAGACCATTCCCATGGGCTTCGTCGGCACTTCGGAAGACTGCGTCGGCGCCTATCTCTTCCTCGCTTCGCCAGCCCTTTCCGGCTACATCACCGGCCAGGTGATCGAGGTCAACGGCGGCCAGCTGATGCCGTAAGGCGCGCCCGGCAATCGACTTTTAGCGCCGGGCAATGGTAATCTATGCCCGGCGCAGCACCGATGATGGAGCCTATGCGGATGGCAAAGACGCCCACACAGGACCTTGCGAAGACCTCCGTGCAACTGACGCATCCGGAGCGGATCTATTGGCCGGATGACGGTGTCAGCAAACAGGATCTTGTCGACTACTACGCGCTTGCCTGGCCGCGCATGGCGCCCTTCGTCGTCGATCGGCCGCTGGCTCTCCTGCGCTGCCCCGACGGCATAAAAGGTCCGCGTTTCTTCCAGAAGCATGCCTGGAAAGGCATCAATCCGCATATCGAGGAAGTCGCCGATCCCGACGATAAAGACGGTGAAAAACTGTTGCGGATCAGGAATTTTGACGGGCTTGCCGCACTTGTCCAATCCGCCGCGCTGGAAATCCACCCTTGGGGCACGACGACGGATCATTGGGAAAAGCCCGACATGCTCATCATGGATCTCGACCCTGGCGAAGATGTCGCCTGGAGCGCGGTTATCGCGGGCGCGGAGGACATAAAGGCGCGGTTTGAGGAGATGGGCCTTGCTTCCTTCGTCAAGACGTCTGGCGGCAAGGGATTGCATGTGGTCGCTCCGCTCAAGCCGAAGGCGACCTGGCCGGATGTCAAGGCCGTAGCCGAAGCGATCGCCCACGGCATGAGCGGCGACAATCCGGAAAAATACCTCTCGGTTGCCGCGAAAGCAAAACGGACCGGCCATATCTTTATCGATTACCTGCGCAATGGCCGTGGCAACACCGCCGTCGCGCCCTATTCGACACGCGCGAGGCCGGGGGCGGCGGTTTCGATGCCGCTTGCCTGGGATGAGTTGACGGAAAAGATTGGTCCGGCTTCCTTCACCGTCAAGAATGCGGCTTCGCGGCTGAGCGGACACGCCGCCGATCCATGGGCCGGTTTCTTCGAAGCTGCGAAGCCGCTGAAAAGCTAGGCTCTATCACACGAACGGCACCAGCGCCGGCGTCGTAGCCTTGTAGTCCACATAAGCTTGGCCGAATGTCTCGCTCATCCAGCGCTCCTCAATGCCGACGCGCCGCAGGACGGCGTAGAGCATGAAGGCGATCGCCAGCAAGGCAGCGATATCGCCACGCGCGAGCGCCGAACCGATGATGGCAAGCAGCAGGCCGGTATAGATCGGATGACGGACGATGGCATAGGGACCGGTGCGGATCAGCGCATGATCCTCCTTGACCGTGATCACGCCGCTCCAATTGCGGCCGATGTGATAGCGCGCCCAGACGGCAAAGCCGAGGCCCGCGACGGTCAGCGCCGCGCCGATGCCGTAGTAGAACAGATTTTGCGGAACGAGCTGGAACGAGAGTGGGCCGAGCCAGGATGGTCGAGCCAATAGCAAAAGGCCGCATATCCAGATTGGGGCTGTATTCGAAAACCGCGATAACGGATCCTCGCTCCGTGTCGTCTTCTTGACGCTGAACGCCGCGACAGCCCAGATCAATCCCCAGATACTCCAGCAGGCCGGAAAGAATACAGCCAGCAACCGTGCTTCGCTCATGCCGCGCCCCTGTCCAGCTCGGGATAATGCCGGAAGATACCATCTTCGTTGAAGGGAATGCGGCGCTCGGATTTTAGATAACGGGCAATGTTCGGTCGTCTCGCAACGGTCTCACGCAAAGCCGCCAGATGCGGATATTCGTCACTCAGATGCACTGTTGCGCGTGGGAAGGCATAGCGTAGCCCTTCGAACACCTGGAACAATGACAGGTCGACATAGGTGAGCCGGTTGCCGAATATGTGCATTGGCCCCTTCGGATTTTGGTCCAGGACGCGCTCAAAATAGCCGAGGAATTTCGGCATGCGATTGTCGAGAAATTCGGCGGCGCGGGCCTTGGCCTCCTCCTTCTGTTCCTCGTAATATTTCGAGGTCGCGATCGGGTGATGCGTGTCATGCACCTCGGCGACGAGATCGGTGATCGTCAGCTGCAGCCCGTTGACCACATAGCGCTCACCTTGATCCTCTGGCGTGAGGCCGAGTTTCGGGCCGAGATACATCAGGATATTGGCGACATGGGAAATGACGAGATCGCCGTCCTTCAGAAAGGGCGGGGCGAGTGGAATATGCGCCTCCGACTTGCTCTCCATCACGGCAAACATCGCTCGTACACCCTGGCCCTCGCTTGCCGGACCACGGCTGACGTCGATATAGTCAGCGCCGGCCTCCTCGAGCGCCAGACGCACGAACTCGCCACGGCCCTGGATACCGTCCCAGTAATACAGCTCGTAGGCCATTTAAAGTTCCTCCCGTTCCTTGTGTCGCTGTGTGTTGCTGTCACTATTTCGGTTCACGATCGAAGTCCTTGCGCAACTCATCTTTGGCGGCCTCGAGCGTCTGTCTCTGCCGCCGGTCAAGATGGTTGCCAGCGCGATTGATATAGAAACTTAGCATCGACATGGCGGAACGGAAGGGGTCGGACTTGCGGCGATTGCTCGCGGTCGCCGAGCGCTTGAGAGAGGTAGCGATGGTCTTCGGATCTTTCAATTTGAAGATACCGTCCTCCAGATCCAAAGCATCGCTGCTCTCTGTCACCTCCTGCGACCATTTTTTCTTTTGGGATCGGGCCATTACGGGCTCCTTTCCACAAATGCATGGCTAATGATGAGCCTGTTGCTCATTGCGCTTGCGTGTTGCGGCCGCCTTCTTCGCGGATGCCGAACGTTCGGCTGCGGGGCGGCTCGCGGAGGCTTTTCCGCCGATCCGACCGCCTTTCTCGGACGATGCATGGTTTTCGGGATGGCCCCGACCGGAGCCGGATTTCTTGCCGCCGCCGCTTTCCTTGTTGACGGTCGTCCACGCGCGGCGTTCGGCCTCATCCTCGGAAACGCCACGACTTTCATAGCCTTCCTCGATATGCTCGGCCTTGCGCTTCTGCTTGTCGGTATAGGCGGATTTGTCTCCTCTTGGCATTGTCTTTCTCCTCATTGCGGATGAAAAGACCAACCCGTCGCCATGGAAAAAGTTCCGATCTTAGTGGCGTGCCGGTGACTGCTTCGGAACATCCGTAAGCGGCCGACTGGCGGCAACACGCCTTTCCTTACCCGAAGTGGGAAACAGGATGCCGACGGAACGGTCGATGATGAGGATCACCACAAGCGCCGCCAAAAGGTAGAGGATTGCGAGAACGAGAAGCGATGTCATGGCATCACTTCGGCGCGGCCATGACATGGCAAGCTGCCGCGACAATAGTCGGAACAGAGACGTCCCATGTAATCCACACACCTATCGTTCATGGCGAAGCTCCCTCTTCGCCTGATAGCACCGGTGTATGACATCTGTTTGCGTCCGCCAGGCAACTGGTCGAAATTGCTGCGAATTTCGATATCCAGCCTTTCAGGGAAACGGTCCGGTGCGAATACCGGACCGGTCATTTCATGGTCTGGGTCATCAAAAGCAAAGTTCGCTTCAAACCTTCGCTTCGGCCGCCTTTTTCGGTGCTCGTTTTGGTGCGGCCTTGGCGGTGACATCGCTGGTTGCCACAGCCACGGCGGCCTTCACCTTAGGCTTTGCCTTGGGCTTGACATCGATCGTCGCCTTGGGCTTGGCGGCGCTCTTCTTGTCCTTGCCGATGCTTTTATCGAGTGCGATACGTTCCTGGCTTGCCTGCTCCCAGTGAACCGCATCGCGGCCGGAAGGGTAACCCTCGGCCTCCCATATGGCATAGGCACGTTTCTCGATCCATTCATCCCGCGATTCCAACATTGCCGATCTCCGTTCGCATCATTGAACATTGGTTGATGAAAAATACCCGTTCTTGAAACGCGGGCTTGCATGCCTCCCCCGAGCACCCGAGACGCTGGCTCCGACGAGCCATGGAGAAATTCCTCGAGTCTCGACTCCCTAACCACGGCGGGCGCTTCGCATGAGAAAAACGAGGTACCGTATGCACGGTAGCGAAGCCGCCGAACAATCAATATGACGACAGCGCGACCATCGTTCAATTAAAAATATCTAAAGCACAACCTATCCACATCCCCACTGCTAGCGGTCGAGCGACGCGGATGACGCGTACGGCTGATTGCAGCTTTCGTGGGCAAAGTTATACTCCGCGCATGTTCGATTTGCTGATCGCCCATTGGGGCCAATTCCTCGCCGTCCTGTCCATCGCCATGGGGACGGTGGCCGCCATCCATGCGGCGATGACGAAGGAGGACGTTCGCGCCGCGATCGGCTGGGTCGGCGTCATCATCCTGTCGCCCATCGTCGGCGCGGTACTCTATGCCGTCGCCGGTATCAACCGCATCCGCCGGGCATCGCTGAGCTCGCAACGCAGCGTACTCTTTCAGAAGGATGCCGCGGGCGAGCTCGCCAGTTTCGACGCGCAGGGCGATATCGTGCGTCGGACCTTCGGCGAACGGTTTGGATCCATGAAGACGCTTGGCGACCGCGTGTCGCGCTACCCGATGAGCACCGGCAACACCATCGAGATGCTGGAAAGCGGCGATGCCGCCTATGCCGCAATGAAAGCCGCCATTGACGGCGCCGAACGTAGCATCCTGCTGGAGACCTATATTTTCGATCGTGATCCCATCGGCCTGCGCATCGCCGACTCGTTGATCGCCGCCGTCAAGCGCGGTGTCAGCGTGCGCGTGCTGATCGACGCCGTCGGCGCCCGCTATTCGGTGCCGAGCATCATGGGCTATCTCAGCAAGGGCGGCGTTGAGGTATACGTCTTCAACGGCAATGTCATCATCGGCCTGCGGTTGCCCTATGCGAACCTGCGCACCCACCGCAAGATCCTGGTCGTCGACGGCCGCATCGCCCTTACCGGCGGCATGAACATCCGCCAGGGTTTCACCAGGGAATTCGCCGCCGATCATTGCGCCCATGACACGCATTTCTGCGTCACCGGCCCGGCTGTTGCCGATCTCTTCAACACAGCCGCCGAGGATTGGCGTTTTGTGACCGGCGAAGTACTGAGCGGCGACCACTGGCGGATTGCGATGCCCGCGAGCGAACCGGGAGCGCCGGTCTTCATGCGCGTCATCGTTTCCGGACCTGACCGCAGCCTCGAGACGAACCACAAGATGCTCATCGGCGCGCTGTCGATCGCCCGCACCTCCATCCGCATCATGTCGCCCTATTTCCTGCCGGACCGCGAGCTGATCAGCGCCCTGGTGACGGCGGCAAGGCGCGGCGTCGAGGTGGATATCGTCGTGCCGGCCGCCAACAACCTCGTGCTGGTCGACCGCGCCATGACGGCGCAGTTCGACCAGATGCTGAAGAATTATTGCCGCATCTGGCGCGCCGAGGGCGCCTTCGACCATTCAAAGCTGATGGCGGTCGACGGCACCTGGGCCTATGTCGGTTCTTCTAATCTGGATCCGCGCTCCCTGCGGCTGAACTTCGAAGTCGATCTGGAAGTGATCGACCACGGCTTTGCCCGCGCGATCGAAGCCCGCATCGACACGGTTCTCGAAGCGGCTAAGCCGGTCGACCTCGCCAAACTTCGGGCACGCCCCTTCATCGTCCGTCTGATCGAGAAGATCTTGTGGCTTGGCTCGCCCTATCTCTGACGAAAATGACGTAGCTGTGTTTCCGGTTGCAAGCGTTTTCACATGACAAGCCCGGCAATCGCTTCTTATACTCGCAGAGAAACGGCTTGGGGCCTTGAGAACGGAAACGGCCAACGGATAGATGCGAAAAAAGAACGAGAATCTCCGGACAAGCATTTTCGAATCCCTGAAGAACCGAAATAAATCGCGGGTGAAGCAGACTGGCGGCCGGGCGCGTCCGGAAGGCACGCTGATCGCTTCCTACAATGTCCACAAATGCGTCGGCGCCGACCGCCGCTTCGATCCGGATCGGATCAGCCGGGTCATTCATGAGATCGACGCTGATGTCATCGGCCTGCAGGAGGCCGACACCCGCTTCGGCGAACGTACTGGCTTGCTCGATCTGCGCCGGCTTGAGCGCGAGACCGGACTTATTCCCGTGCCGGTGGCGGGCGCCACCAAGGCGCATGGCTGGCACGGCAATGTCGTGCTGTTCAAGCAGGGCACGGTGCGCGATGTGCACCAGATCAGCCTGCCGGGGCTCGAGCCGCGCGGGGCGCTGCTTGCCGAAATCGAACTGGCTCGCGGCGGTGTGCTCCGGATCATCGCCGCCCATCTCGGGCTGCTGCTCCGCTCGCGCGCCCAGCAGGCGCGCCTGATCGTCGAGCTGATGAGTAGGGATAACGACACGCCGACCATCCTGCTCGGTGATCTCAACGAATGGCGGCTTGGCGACCGCTCGTCGCTCAACACTTTCCAGGCCGCTTTCGGCCCGCTGCCGCCGGCCGTGCCGAGCTTTCCGTCCACGCTGCCGCTTTTGGCGCTCGACCGCATCATGGCCAACCGAAGCGGCTTGATCTCGACCGTCGAAGTGCATGACTCGCCCCTGGCGCGTGTGGCCTCGGATCACCTGCCGATCAAGGCCGTGGTCAGCCTGGAGACATTGCGCGCCGAAACCGAGGCGCGCGCTGCAACGGCCTGAAACGGGAAGTACGTTGCGCGCAATGCGCATCCCATCCATGATGACCTCGAATCCCTATCCGACAATGCGGACTGCTGATGCGTATCTTTCTTGTTCGACATGGCGAATCCCTGGGTAACATCAGCGACCAGGCCTACCGGCAATTCGGTGACCATAATGTTCCATTGACACAGTGGGGCTATCGGCAGGCGCTGGAGGCGGGACGGGTGATCGCGTCCTATCTGAAGGGACTGCCGGCTCCTGAATTACGAAAACAGAGCATCTGGTACTCGCCTTATCTTAGGACGCGACAGAGCAAGGATGCCCTGCTCGAAGCCTTGCCAAACGCGTTGGTCGAGGATGTTCGCGAGGACTACTTGTTACGGGAACAGGATTTCGGTCTCTTCACCGAGATCTACGACCATGCCGAGCAGAAACGGAAGTTTCCCGAGGAATTCGAAAAATGGGCCAGGCTGCGCAATAACAGCGGGAAGTTCTATGCGCGGCCTCCGGATGGTGAGAGCAGGGCGGATGTGGCCCAGCGGGTCCGCCTATTCCTTCAGACGGTCATGCACGACGCCAAGCATGGGAGGGACAACGTCATCATCGTCGGCCACGGTGTTACCAACAGGGCGTTCGAAATGAATTTCCTGCACCATTCCGTCGACTGGTTCGAGCGCTCGGACAATCCGGGAAATGCGGATGTCACCTTGATCGAGGGATCTCTCGCGGAAGGTTACACGTCGACCCTGCTCCATAAGGCTGTTGATCGCGTGGCGGGAAAGGATGAATTGCGCGAAGCCTATGGTTCTGAGCTGACAGTGGTGCCGAAGGCGGGGGATGATCCTGCTATCCCACGGAATTGAACCAGCTTATCCAATCTCTCGCGAAATCGAGTTTTAAACAGATTTACCTTTCAACGAGCGTTCCAGCCATAGCAAATGACCGGATCGCCCGTTCTGGGATGCTTATCGTGGCGAAGAGCAATGAATCCCGCTCTTTCATAGAAATTGCGGGCTCTCGTGTTTGACGACCGCGTGATCAGCGTGAAGCCTTGCGGCATGACCGTCATCGCATGTGCAAGGAGTGCCCAGCCGATGCCGCTTCCGATCGATGCGGGTCGAACAAATAGCTCGGCGAGAACCGCTTTGTTCGGCTCGATGGCAACGAAGCCTACAATCTCATTGGCGCGAACGGCGACTGTCACGTTCCATCCCGCAGCAAACTCTAGCTCAACTCGTTCTCGCAGCTCGGCTTTAGTGGGCATGACGAGAGGACCAACGCCGGATAAACTTGCGCTGCTATGCCAGACCTCGGCAATTGCATCGTAGTCAGCCGTGATCGATGGTCGAAGCCGACAGGCCTGCTTTCCAGCGTTCATGCATCAATCCCTAAGTCGATATTACTCCGGCGCATCGCGATTGATCTCGATGCCGAGGCCCGGACCATTGGTAATGGTGACAACGCCGTTCACATTTCAGGCGCCGACGATACGGATAGTTGGTGACGAGCGAAAGCCCATCTTATAGGTTCCGCTTCGACGAGATCCATAGGGGAGGAAATTCATGCTGAAGACCGTGTTGATGACCGGAGCCGCCGGAGGTGTTGGCCAAGCGCTGCGACCGCTTCTTTCGCAGATTGCCGAGAATGTCGTGCTCTCCGACATTGTCGCGGTGGACGATCTGCGCCCGAACGAGCGTTTCGTTGCTTGCGATCTTGCCGACCGTGGCAGCGTCGATGCGCTGGTCCAGGGTGTCGACGGCATCATCCATCTCGGCGGCGTCTCCACCGAAAAAGCCTTCGACCTCATCCTGCAGGGCAATATCATCGGGCTTTACAATCTCTACGAAGCCGCCCGGCATGCCGGCAAGCCGCGCATCATTTTCGCCAGTTCCAACCACACGATCGGCTATTACCGCCGTGACGAGCGTATCGACAGCACAGTGCCGACGCGCCCGGATTCGCTCTACGGCGTCTCAAAAGTCTATGGCGAAGCCGTAGCAAGCCTCTATTTCGATAAGTTTGGGCAGGAGACGCTATCGGTGCGGATCGGCTCGTGTTTTCTCGAGCCGCGCAATTCGCGCATGCTGGCGACGTGGTTCAGCGTTCGCGATTTCCTGGCGCTTTGTGGCCGCGCCTTCGAGACACCTCGGCTGGGGCACGCGATCGTCTACGGCGCCTCCAATAATGACGAGCAATGGTGGGACAATCGCAACGCCGCGTTCCTCGGCTGGAAGCCGCAGGACAGTGCTGCGGCCTGGCGCGAGCAAATATTGGCAAACGCCGCTCCGGAAGACCCGACCGATCCGGCCGTCATCTATCAGGGCGGCGGCTTTGCGGCAGCGGGGCATCCGGAGGATTGAAGCACAAGCAATTCCAGGAAAATTGCGTAGCGGTCCACCATCCGAAATTGCGTAAATACAATGAGATAGAGCAGTTCGGCGTTCCGTGAAACGCGGAACTGCTCTGAAAATCTCAGCCGCCGTTGCGGAACAGCTTCCAGCGTGTTGGCTTGAAGGCGATGCGGTTACGGTCGAGCGCGCCGGCCTTGTCCGGCGGCAGCTCGATTTCGATGGTCTCGTGCTGCGCGCCAATATTTATTTCGATGTGACGGGTGCCGGCAACGCGGCGGCTGGAGGTCAGCAGGCCGACGATACATCCGCCGTCACCCACATGAAGCTCGATATCGTGCGGCCGGAAATAGAGATAGGCCTCGCCATCGGGCTCGTGCGCCGCGCTCAGTCCGAGCGGGCGCTCCTCGAACCAGATCTCGCCATTGGTGATGCGCACCTTCACGCGATTGGACTGGCCGATGAAACCGTAGACGAAGGGTGAATTCGGCGTGTCGTAGATCTCGTCCGGCGTCCCCACCTGCTCGATCGCACCCTTGTTGAGCACGACGACCCGGTCGGCCAATTCCAGAGCTTCTTCTTGGTCATGGGTCACGAAAACGGTCGTGTGGCCGGTGCGGTCGTGGATTTCGCGCAGCCACTTGCGCAAATCCTTGCGCACCTGAGCGTCCAAGGCGCCGAATGGTTCGTCGAGAAGCAGCACGTTCGGCTCGACCGCCATGGCGCGGGCAAGCGCCACGCGCTGCCGCTGGCCGCCGGACAGTTGCGCCGGATAACGCTTTTCGAGGCCGTTGAGCTGCACCAGTTCCAGCAATTCGACGGCCCGGTGATGGATTTCAGCGCGCGAAGGCCGGCGCGACGGCGAGCGAACCTTCAGGCCGAAGGCGATATTATCCAGCACCGTCATATGGCGGAACAACGCATATTGCTGAAACACGAAGCCGATATTGCGCTGCTGCACGGTCTTCCGCGATGCGTCTTCGTCGCCGAAGAAGATCTGGCCCTCGGTCGGCGCTTCCAATCCGGCAATCAAACGCAAAAGCGTCGTCTTGCCCGAGCCGGAAGGACCCAGCAGCGCGATCAGTTCACTAGAACGGATATCCAGAGAGACATCATGCAACGCGGGAAAGCGACCGAATTCCTTGCGGAGGTTTTGAACGCGAACTTCCATTAACAATTCCTTCAGTGACGCCGGCTGGCTGCGATCTCTTCGCTATAGCGCATTTCCAGCAGCGTCTTCAGTATAAGTGTGACAAGGGCGAGCAGGGCGAGAAGCGTGGCTACCGCGAAGGCCCCTGAGAAATTATATTCATTATAGAGAATTTCGACCTGCAGCGGCATGGTGTTGGTTTCGCCGCGGATATGGCCGGAAACCACCGACACGGCGCCAAACTCTCCCATGGCGCGGGCGTTACAGAGCAGAACGCCGTAAAGCAGGCCCCATTTGATGTTCGGCAGTGTCACATGCCAGAAGGTCTGCCAGCCATTGGCGCCGAGCGACAGGGCCGCTTCTTCGTCCGCATTTCCCTGTTCCTGCATCAGTGGGATCAATTCGCGGGCGACAAAGGGGAAAGTGACGAACATCGTCGCCAGAACCAGGCCCGGAACCGCAAACAGGATCTGGATGCCATGGCTCTGGAGCCAGGGGCCGAGAGCGCTGTTGGAGCTGAACAACAGTACGAAGACCAGGCCCGAAATAACCGGCGACACGGAGAACGGCAGGTCGATCAACGTCGTCAGGAACGCCTTGCCCTTGAATTCGAACTTGGCGATCGCCCAGGCGGCGGCAACGCCGCAGACCAGATTGAGCGGCACGCTGATGCCGGCGACGATCAACGACAGCCGGATGGCCGCAAACGTCTCCTCGTCCACCAGGGAGCTGAAGAATTGTTCGACCCCCTTGCGGAAGGCTTCGACGAAGACGGCGGCCAGCGGCATCATCACCATCAACGTCAGGAAGGCGAGCGAGATCGCCACAAAAGTCCAGCGTGCGAGCCTGCTTTCGGTAATGACCGAATGAACCGCGTCGAGGGAGGGAACGGCATCATGCGCCATAGCCGTACCTCCCTCTGCTCCAGGATTGAATGAGATTGATGGCCAGCAACATGATAAAGGAGATAATCAGCATCATCGTCGCGATCGCCGTGGCCGCGGCGTAATTATACTCCTCGAGACGGATGACGATCAGCAATGGCGCAATTTCGGAGACATAGGGCCTGTTGCCGGCAATGAAGATCACCGAGCCGTATTCGCCGGCAGCGCGCGCGAAAGCGAGTGCAAAGCCGGTGAGCGCCGCCGGCGCGAGGCCCGGCAGCAGGACGCGGGTGATCGTCTGGAAACGGCTTGCGCCAAGTGTTGCTGCTGCTTCTTCGACCTCGCGGTCGATCTCCTCCATGACCGGCTGTGCCGTGCGCACCACGAAGGGCAAGCCGACGAAGATCAGCGCGATGACGATGCCGACGGGTGTGAAGGCGATCTTGATACCCAGTGGGGCCAGAAACTGCCCGATCCAGCCGTTCGGCGCATAAAGCGTCGTCAACGCGATACCGGCAACTGCTGTCGGTAGCGCGAAGGGCAGGTCGACCATGGCGTCGATGATGCGCTTGCCGGGAAAGCGGTAGCGCACCAGCACCCAGGCTATGATTAGCCCGAAGACGGCATTGACCACCGCCGCGATAAAGGCACCGCCAAAGCTCATGCGCAAGGCATTGAGTGTACGGACATCAAGTGCGATGGCCCAGAATTGAGACCAGCCGAGAGAACTGCTCTTCCACAGCAATCCCGACAGCGGGATGAGAACGATCAGGATGAGCCAAGTCAAGGTAACGCCGAGCGCCAATCCGAAGCCCGGAATGACACTCGGCTGCCGAAACCGCCACCGTTTGCGGGTTATTGCATGCATTCAGAATTATTGTCCCGGCTTGTAAATCTGGTCGAAGACACCGCCATCGGCGAAGAACTTCGGCTGAGCTTGAGACCATCCACCGAAATCGTCAATGGTTGCAAGCTTCAATGCTGGGAACCGGGCAATATCCTTGGGATCGGCGGCTTCCGGCTTGATCGGCCGGTAGTAATGCTTGGCCGCGATCTTCTGTCCTTCGTCGGAATAGAGGTAGTTGAGGTAAGCCTCGGCCTCCTTGCGGGTGCCCTTGGCATCGACATTGCCATCGACGACGGCCACCGGCGGGTCGGCGCGGATCGAAACGGTGGGCGTTACGATCTCGAACTGATCCGGGCCGAGTTCTTCGAGCGACAGATAGGCCTCGTTTTCCCAGGCGAGCAGAACGTCGCCGAGACCGCGCTGGACGAAGGTCGTGGTCGCGCCACGGGCACCGGTATCAAGCACCGGCACATGCTTCAGAAGCTGGGCGACATAGTCCTGCGCCTTGGCGTCATCACCGCCATTTGCCTGCTTGGCCCATGCCCAGGCCGCCAGAATGTTCCAGCGGGCACCACCCGAGGTCTTCGGGTTCGGCGTGATGACTTCGACGCCGTCCTTGACCAGATCCGACCAGTCCTTGATGCCCTTGGGATTGCCCTTGCGCACCAGGAAGACGATGGTCGACGTATAGGGAACGCTGTTGTTCGGGAACTTGGTCTTCCAGTCGGCCGGGATCTTTTTCGTAGCCTTGGCGATGGCGTCGATGTCGCCCTCGAGTGCCAGCGTCACGACATCGGCATCAAGGCCGTCGATGACAGATCGGGCCTGCGCGCCCGAACCACCATGCGACGCCTTGATATTGATGGTTTCACCCGTGTCCTTCTTCCACTTGGCGGCGAAGGCTGTGTTGAAGTCCTTGTACAGCTCGCGGGTCGGATCGTAGGACACATTGAGAAGCGTCTTGTCTGCTGCCCATGTCGGCGCCACGGCGCCAGCCAGCGAGAAACTGCCAATGAGAACTGCGGTGGCGAGAAGCCGGGAAAGCTTTATCGTCTGCATGGGTGACCTCCTTCGTTGTTACTAAACCCTATCAACTTGGTCGTATAAAGTAACGAAGATTGTTCCCGTTTGGCGCGTATAGCTAGAACGGAATCCCATATAATCAAGGAATGTGAAATCACATTCCCGTGCCTTGGCTGCAGCCGGCGGTTAGCATCCTATCAAATCGAGTCGGACATGAAAACCGAGTAGAGTTCGTCGGCGGTTTTTGCCTGCCGCATGGTCGGCAGCACGCCTTCGGCTCTGAGCCGTCTGGCGATGGCGGCGAGCACATTCAGGTATTCGCTGCGGCCGTTTTCACCAAAGAGCAGAACGAAGGCCAGGTCCGTTGGCACATCGTCGATTGCCTGGAAGTCGACAGGCTGGCCGAAACGCACCATCAATCCGCGCGGCCGCGTCATTCCGGCGATTGCCGCATGCGGAACGGCTATGCCGTTGCCAATCCCGGTCGTTCCCAGATTTTCCCGTCCCTCCAATGCCTGCAGGACTGAGCCCTCATCGAGACCGAGGCAATGGGCGGCCTTCGACGAAAGAAGCTGCAGCGCCCGCCACTTTGTCGGCGCCGAAAGGCCGACGAAAACATGTTCGGGCAGGATGATGGTGGAAAGGTCCATGGTCACTCTCACGCTCGGACATCGATAAATTGGACATGACTTGGCCTCGTCGGTCTTTGCGACGAGGCGCTGTTTCGCACGCAGCCAAGGGATCACAGCTTCATTCCGGCTCACGCAGGCGGTAGCCGACGCCGGTCTCGGTGGTGATGTATTGCGGTTGATCCGGAATCTGTTCGATCTTCTGGCGGAGTTGGCGAACATAGACACGTAGGTACTGCACGTCCGCCGCCGGTCCCCAGACCTGCTTCAACAGGAACTGATGCGTCAGCACCTTGCCGGCATGCTGCGCCAGCACCCGAAGGATATCGTATTCCTTCGGCGAGAGCTTTACCTCCTTGCCGTCGACCTTGACGATGCGCTTGACGAGATCCAGCGACAGGCCGCCTGTCTGGAAGATCGCCTTTTCGCCCTGCTGCTGCAGGCGGTGGCGCAGTGCGACGCGGATGCGCGCGGCGAGTTCATTCACGCCGAAAGGCTTGGTGACGTAATCGTCGGCGCCTGTTTCCAACGCTTTGACGATGCCGGCTTCGTCGGTTCGGCTCGAGAGAATGACGACGGGGATTTCCAATCCGTCCTCGCGCCATTCCTGTAGCAGGTCATGGCCGGGCTTGTCGGGTAGGCCGAGGTCGAGAATGATCAGGTCGGGCCGATCTTCTTCCACCGACAGTTTTGCTGCTGCTGCATTCGGGGCCTCATTGACCAGATAGCCCTGGGCGCTCAAGCCGACACGCAGCAATTTGCGGATCGGCGGCTCGTCATCGACAACGAGTATCTTGACGGCGGTCGTGTTCATTTCAATTCATCCAGCTTGGGGAAATCTGTTGGTTTCGGCAGGCGAATAGTGAAGACCGCGCCCTGGCGGTCCGTCCGGTTGCCGGCAGTGATCGTGCCGGCCATGGCCTCGATGAAGCCGCGGCAGATCGAAAGGCCAAGGCCGGTGCCGGCCCGCACTTGATCGCCCTTGCGCACACGATAGAAGGTGTCGAAGACTCGCTCGAGATCGGCGGGCGGAATGCCGGGGCCTTCGTCCATGATCCGGAAGACGACATTGTCGACATCGGCCCAGGCCTCCAGGCGAATGGTGGACTCTTCGGGCGCGTATTTGGCGGCATTGTCTAGCAGATTGAACAGCACTTGCTCGAAGAGCACCGGATCGACCTTCACCATCGGCAGATCGGCCGGCATCTGCGTCTCGACGCGGTGGCGGGCGAGGATTTTGGCGCCGCGCCGGAGCGCGCTGCCGACGATATCGCCACCATAGTGCAGAGCATAATTCGGCTCCATCGCGCCGGACTCGATCTTGGTCATGTCGAGCAGATTGGCGATGAAGCGGTTCAGCCGCTCAGATTCGTCGACCACTGTCGAAAGCAGATCGACGCGATCCTCATGCGACATGGTTTCCAGATAATCGCGCAAGGTGCCGGCAGCACCAAGAATGGCAGCGAGCGGTGTTTTCAGGTCATGCGAGATCGAGGTCAGCAAGGCAGAACGCAGCCGGTCGGCCTCGACAGCCAGCTTGGCGCGGTCGACATCGGCCACGAGCTGCACGCGCTCGATGGCAAGTGCTGCCTGATCGGCGAGCGCATCGAGAAGCCGCTGCTGCTCCGGTGTCAGAAGCGGCCCGTCGCGGCGGTCGCTGTCGAGGCCGATGACGCCGACGGCGGTGCGGCCGGTGCGCAACGGCACGTAAAGACGCTTGGCGCCCGGCAGCGTATCGGCGCCTCGGCCGGCAGCATGATTATGCTCCCAGGCCCAGCGCGCGGCGGCGATGTCGGCGTCATCAAGCGTATCATCGGGCGGATAGCCGGCCTTGACCGCAATCGTGCCATCCTCCGGCAGCAGCAACACCACGCGCACCTTCAGCATCGATGCGAGCTGGAAGGCCGTCGCCCAGAGTACGTCGTCGAGCGTGCCTGTGCCGGCAAGTTTCTTCGAGAAAAGATAAAGATCTTCTGTCGTCCGCGCTCGCTGTCGCGCCGATGCCGCCTGCCGCTGCACGGTTGCGGTCAAGTTGCTGGCAATGATGGCGACGCCGAGGAAGAAGAAGAAGGCAAGCACGCTTTCGGGATCGCTGATCGTCAGCGTATAGCGCGGCGGCAGGAAGAAGAAGTTGAAGCAGAGCGCGCCGAGCAGGCAGGAGTAAAGCGCTGGTCGCAAGCCTTGGGTGACAGCGGTCGCCAGCACCGCCATCAGGAACACAAGCGCCAGGTTTCGGACATCGAGTACCTGATCGAGAATAACGCAGACACCAAGGGCGACGGCGACATAGAGTGTCGCCAGTATATAGCCGCGTAACTGAAACGGCGTCGGCATGGGTGCTGACTTGACACCGTGGCTCGCTCTCGAGGCTTCCGCGTCGGTGCCGGAGATGACATGCACGCTGATGTCGCCGGCCTTGCGGATCAGTTCGTAGGAGACCGAAGCTCTGGACCAATCCCGCCAGGTGCCGACCTTCGGTGAACCGATGACGATATGGGTGACATTGTTGCTGGCGGAGTGCCGGAGCAGCTCTTCGGCGACCTCGCGGCCGGGAATGGTGATTGCCTCGCCGCCGAGCTGTTCGGCAAGCCGCAGCGTTGCGGCGATGGTATCGCGCTGCGCCTCGGTCAGGCTGATCGACCGATTGGTCTCGACATAGACGGCCGCCCAGGGCGCACGCAGGCGCGAGGCCATGCGGGCGGCATAGCGCACCAGCGAAGCGGAACGCGGATGATGGTCAATGGAGACGAGTACGCGCTCGCTCGCCGCCCAGGGGCCGGGGATGGCATGGGCTTGCATATGGGTCAGAAGCTGGTCGTCGACCCGTTGCGCCGTACGCCGCAGCGCCAACTCGCGCAGCGCCGTCAGGTTGCCGGGTGTGAAGTAATTGGTCAGCGCCCGCTCGGCGGTCCTCGATGTGTAGACCTTGCCGTCATGCAGGCGCTTGATCAGGTCATCGGGTGTCAGATCGATGATCTCGACATCGTCGGCCAGATCGATGATCGAATCCGGCACGGTTTCGCGGACGCGGACGCGGGTGATCTGCGACACCACATCGTTCAGGCTTTCGACATGCTGGATGTTCAGTGTGGTATAGACGTCGATGCCGCGATCAAGCAGTTCCTTGACGTCGAGATAGCGCTTCGGATGGCGGCTGCCATGGGCATTGGAATGGGCGAGTTCATCGACGAGTACCAGGCCGGGCCGGCGTTTGAGAATGGCATCGAGGTCCATCTCGTCGAGCGCGCGGCCCTTGTAGTCGACATTGACGCGGGGAATGATCTCGTAGCCTTCGAGCAAGGCCTGTGTCTCGCTCCGGCCGTGGGTCTCGACCACGCCGACGACGACATCGACGCCGTCGGCGATCTTGGCCTTGCCGGAAAGTAGCATTTCGTAGGTCTTGCCGACGCCGGGTGCCGCACCCAGAAATATCTTCAGACGGCCACGCGTTTCCTGCCGAGCCTTCTCCAGAAGCGCGTCGGGCGAGGGCCTGTTCAGCGTGTCGCGGCTATCATCTGGCATTAAGTGATCTTTCGTGGCGGGCAGGGGTTAAGGCGGCCACTACCGCCTTAACCCCTTGACCTCACTTTGTCATAGAAGCATCCAACGCCTGGTTCAATGCCAGGACGTTGACGACGGGCTCGCCGAAGACACCGAGCTCGCGGGACTCGACGGCGGCGTCGACGATAGCGCGGAGCTTGGCCTCATCCAGACCGCGCGCCTTGGCGACACGCGGGATCTGGAAATAAGCGTCATCTGGCGAGATGTGTGGGTCGAGACCGCTGCCCGAGGTGGTGACCAGATCGATCGGAACCGGTGCGTTCGGGTTCTCCGCCTGCAAGGTTGCAACATCGCCCTTGATGCGGGTCATCAGGCTCGAACTGGTTGGGCCGAGATTAGAGCCCATGGAGTTGGACGCGTTGTAGGGTGCGGCAACTGTTTTGGTTGCGTCATTCGGGTCCGCACCGGTTGTCGCCGACAGGCGGCCGTGGAAGTAGCGGTCGGTGGTGAAGCTCTGGCCGATGAGGCTGGAGCCGATGACCTTGCCGTCCTTCTCCACGAGACTGCCGTTCGCCTGATGCGGGAAGAGCGCCTGGGCAATCCCTGTCATGGCAAGCGGATAGGCAAGGCCGGTGACGGCGGTGGTGACCACGATTATGACGATGGCCGGTCTGATTAGTTTCAGCATGGGAAAGACTCCTTAGACCAGGCCGATGGCGGTAATCGCCATGTCGATGGCCTTGATGCCGATGAAGGGCACGATGATGCCGCCTAGGCCGTAGATCAACAGATTGCGGCTGAGCAGGGCGCCGGCGCCGATCGGGCGATAGCGAACGCCCTTCAGCGATAGCGGGATCAGCGCAATGATGATCAGTGCGTTGAAGATGATAGCCGAGAGAATGGCGCTTTGCGGCGTTGCCAGCCCCATGACGTTCAGCATCTTCAGCTGCGGATAGAAGGCGATGAACATCGCCGGGATGATGGCGAAGTACTTGGCGATGTCGTTGGCGATCGAGAAGGTGGTGAGCGCGCCGCGGGTCATCAGCAACTGCTTGCCGATCTCGACGATCTCGATGAGCTTCGTCGGGTCGCTGTCGAGGTCGACCATGTTACCGGCCTCGCGGGCGGCCACTGTGCCGGTGTTCATGGCGACGCCGACATCGGCCTGGGCAAGCGCCGGGGCATCGTTGGTGCCGTCACCGCACATGGCGACGAGCTTGCCCTTGGCTTGCTCTTCGCGCATTAGCGCCAGCTTCATTTCCGGCGTCGCCTGGGCGAGGAAATCGTCCACGCCGGCTTCGGCGGCGATGGCGGCTGCCGTCAGCGGGTTGTCGCCTGTGATCATTACCGTGCGAATGCCCATGCGGCGCAGTTCCGCGAAACGTTCGCGGATACCGCCCTTGACGATGTCCTTGAGCTGGATGACGCCGAGCAGGCGGCCGTCGCGGGCAACCGCGAGCGGTGTGCCGCCGGCCTTGGAAATCTCGTCCGATATTGCCTGCAGCTCGCGGACGGTCTCGCTGCTGGTGCGCGAGATCACCGTCGCGCCGGCGCCGGATGCAACGGTGGCGCTGCCGCTGACATAGGCCAACACCGCGTCCACCGCACCCTTGCGGATAGACGAGCCTTCGACATCGACGCCGCTCATCCGCGTCTGAGCGGTGAAGGGTACGAATGTGGCCTTCAGGCTGGTCATGTCACGGCCACGGATCGCATACTTCTCCTTGGCGAGCACGACGATAGAGCGTCCCTCCGGCGTTTCGTCGGCAAGCGAAGCGAGCTGTGCCGCATCGGCCAGATCCTGCTCCGTCACGCCCTTGACCGGGCGGAAGGAGGTGGCCTGGCGGTTGCCGAGGGTGATCGTGCCAGTCTTGTCGAGCAGCAGCGTGTCGACGTCACCGGCAGCTTCGACGGCGCGACCGGACATGGCGAGCACGTTGAAGCGCACCAAGCGGTCCATGCCGGCAATGCCGATGGCGGAGAGGAGGGCGCCGATGGTGGTCGGGATCAGCGTCACGAACAGGGCAACGAGAACGACGGTGGGGATCGAGCCGCCGGCGTAAGCCGCAAAGCTTGGGATCGTCACCGTGGCCAGTACGAAGATCAGCGTCATGCCGGCAAGCAGGATGTTGAGCGCGATCTCGTTCGGCGTCTTCTGGCGTTCCGCACCTTCGACAAGCGCGATCATGCGGTCGATGAAGGTCGAGCCGGCGGCGGCGGTGATGCGGACACGAATCTCGTCGGAGAGCACTTGCGTGCCGCCGGTAACAGCCGAGCGGTCGCCGCCGGATTCGCGGATGACGGGCGCCGATTCACCGGTGATCGCCGCTTCGTTGACCGAGGCCACGCCTTCGATGACTTCGCCATCGGAAGGGATGATGTCACCGGCCTCGACCAGCACGACATCGCCGACCTTCAGGCTGGTGCCGGGCACCATCTTGTAGTCGGTGCGGCTATTGCCGGAGAGAAGCTTCGCCTGGGTCTCGGTGCGCGACTTGCGCAGCGACTCGGCCTGCGCCTTGCCGCGCCCTTCAGCGACGGCTTCGGCGAAGTTGGCAAACAGCACGGTGAACCAGAGCCAGATGTTGATCTGGAGGGAGAAGGCGAGATTGCCGCCGCCGGTCAGGAGATCGCGCAGGAAGAGCACGGTGGTCAGCACGGAGACGACGGCGACCACGAACATGACGGGGTTCTTGGCAAGCGTCCGCGGGTTCAGCTTCTTGAAAGCGCCGCCCACGGCGGGAATGATGATGCGAGAATCCAAAATACTCGCGGATTTTAACTGGCTCATAAGAGACTCCAGCGTGAAGAGGGAAACGGCAGACCGGGATTGCCCGGTCAGCCAAGTAAGAATCCAAAGACGACAAGGCCGAGGAACAACGTGACCATCACCACCAGAATGGCATCGGAAGCACAGGCCGTTCGGGCCGTGCCACGCCCCCTGTCCAAGGGGCGTGGATCGATGAGCTTTCGAAGCCTGGTCATGAGTGGCTGCGTCATTGCGGTTGTTCCTCAGAAGGCCTGGCCGGAGATCATCGCCAGATGCTCGACAATGGGACCGAGGGCAAGCGCCGGGAAGAAGGTCAGGCCGCCGACGATCAGGATCGTGCCGACCAGCAGGCCGACGAACAACGGACCGTCCGTCGGGAAGGTGCCGGCTGAGGCCGGAACTGTCTTCTTGGCAATCAGCGAGCCGGCGATGGCAAGCGCCGGAATGATGACCAGGAAGCGGCCGATCAGCATGACGACGCCGAGCGTGATGTTGTACCAGGGCGTGTTGCCGGAGAGACCGGCGAAGGCCGAGCCGTTATTCGCGGCCGCCGAGCTGTAGGCATAGAGGATTTCCGAGAAGCCATGTGGTCCCGGATTGCCGATCGACGCGACGGCCGCCGGCAGGACGACGGAGATCGCGGTGAAGATCAGCATGCCGGCCGGCAGGCAAAGTACGGCGAGCATCGCCATCTTCACTTCCTTGGCCTCGATCTTCTTGCCGAGATATTCCGGTGTGCGTCCGACCATCAGGCCGGCGACGAAGATGGCGATGATGACGAACATCAGGATGCCGTAGAAACCGGCGCCGACACCGCCGACGATGACTTCGCCAAGCTGGAGGTTGATCAACGGGATCATGCCGCCGAGAGCGGTAAAGCTGCCGAGCATCGCGTTGACCGCGCCGCAGGAGGCCGCCGTAGTGATGACAGCGAAGAGCGACGACAGCGTGATACCGAAGCGGACTTCCTTGCCTTCCATATTGCCGCCCTGGACGCCGAGCGCATGGACCAGCGGATTGCCGGCGGCTTCGGCCCAATAGGTGACAATGACGCCGGCTATGAACAGCGTGCCCATTGCGCCGAGAATTGCCCAGCCCTGACGCTGGTTACCGACCATGCGTCCGAAGACATTGGTGAGCGAAGCACCGATGGCGAAGATTGCCAGCATCTGGATCAGGTTGGAGATCGCATCCGGATTTTCGAAGGGATGAGCGGAGTTGGCATTGAAGAAACCGCCGCCATTGGTACCGAGCATCTTGATTGCGAGCTGCGAGGCGACCGGACCGACTGCAATCGTCTGCTGCACGCCTTCGAGCGTTGTGGCGTTGACATAGGGGCCGAGCGTCTGCGGCACGCCGAGATAGACGAAGACCAGCGTCATGACGATGCAGGCAGGCAACAGCACATAGAGCGTCGCCCGTGTCAGATCGACCCAGAAGTTGCCGATCGCCTTGCCGGAAGCGCGGGAAAAGGCGCGGATCAGCGCGATGGCAAGCGCGATGCCGGTGGCGGCGGAGGCGAAGTTCTGGACGGTGAAGCCGGCCATCTGCACGAGATAGGACATCGTGCTTTCGCCGCCGTAATTCTGCCAGTTGGTGTTGGTCACGAAGCTGGCGGCGTTGTTAAACGAGAGCTCGGGGCCGATCGAGGTCATGCCTGCCGGGTTGTAAGGCAGGCTCGCCTGGAACCGCTGCAGCATATAGAGCACGAAGAAGCCGGCAAGGCTGAACAGCAGCATGGAGATCGCATAGGTTGTCCAGTGCTGCTCCTCGCGCTCATCTGTTCCCGCTATGCGATAAAGCCCCCGTTCCAGTGGACCGAGGACGTAGGAGAGGATTGTGCGCTCGCCCGTGAAGACACGCGTCATGTAACCGCCGAGCGGTTTGACGAGCACAAGGAGGATCCCGATATAAATCAGGATCTGAAGCCATCCATTAAAGGTCATGGGGGTAACTTTCCCTATCTGGCGCTATGAAATTAAAAGCGCTCAGGGCGAATGAGGGCGTAGATCAGGTAAGCGGTGAGAAAGAGCGTCACGCCGCCGCCGAGAATATAATCCAGGAGCATTTGTGTCTCTCCGACTAAAGGCTGTCGCAGGCTTTGGTATAAGCGATGCACAGAATGAAAAATAACGCGCCGATCCCGATAAGAAGAATGTCCATCATCGATCGTTGATCCTTGATTGTTCTTGTGGAACACCGAAATGGACCGAAGGCACCTTCAAAGAAGGCGCCTTTCGTTTCTTCCCGGCATGGAGATCATCCTTTAGATATCTCTAATGTCAATATGCGCCCAAACCGCATTAAGGTTCGAGACGGCGGGGAGGGGAAAGATATAAAAATCTTATAAATGCCGACCAGGCGACGACCGGGGAACAATGTGAGGAGGTGCGCTCGCAGGGCGTGACGGTCCTGTCGAGAGCTCGCGTTCTGGCTTTGGTATCGGGTTTCCTGAGCGGCCGATCTACCCGAAATGATCGCGAAAGGCTTGCGGCGTGGTGCCAAAGGTTTTCAGGAAGCTTCGCCGCAGGGTTTCCTCCGAACCGAAACCACAGCGGATGCCTGCCTGACGGACGGAAAGACCCTGTTCCAGAAGGCGGCGTACCGTCTCGATGCGAATATCCTCGACGGCCCTTGCAGGTGTGCGTCCTGTCGTCTGGCGATAGTGCCGCGAGAAGCTGCGCGTGCTCATGCTGGCCTGATCGGCAAGCGCCGGCAGCGAGAGGTCTGCGCGCAGATTGTCCATGATCCATCCGTGCAGGCGATCGAAGCGTTCGCCGCCCTCCTGCAGCGTCAGCATGGTGCTGAACTGCGCCTGGCCGCCCGGTCGTTTCAGGAAGACGACGAGTTCGCGGGCAACAGCGAGCGCCAATCTTCGGCCAAGATCCGCCTCGACCAGCGCAAGTGTCAGATCGATACCGGCGGTCACGCCCGCCGAGGTCCATATGTCTCCGTCCTTGATGAAGATCGGATCTGGCTCAAGCTTCACCTTCGGAAAGCGTTTTGAGAACTCACCGCAGCGATGCCAATGCGTTACCGCGCGCCTGCCTTCCAGCAGTCCCGCCTCGGCGAGAAGAAAGGCGCCGCTGCAGACAGACGCTGTCCGCCGTGCCTTTGCCGAACGCCGGCGGATCCAGTCGACAAGATCAGCATCCTCGCACGCCTTGTTGACGCCCCGCCCGCCCGCGACGATCAAGGTATCGATCGGGATGTCACTATCGGGGAGTGGCGTGGTCGCCAGCGCCAGGCCCGAGGTAGTCCCCGTCTGCCCGCTTTTTGCAACAGTGATCGCGTCGTAGGGCTTTGGCTGGCCAATCGCGATGGCTGCCTCATTGGCACTGGTAAAGACTTGTAGCGGCCCGGTTATATCGAGCAGCTGGGCGTTTTCGAAGGCGAGTATTTCGATACGGCGCATGGTTGGCTCAAAATGAGGGTACTTTGGCAAATACGCCACATGGTGATGGCGTAAGCTTGCCGAAGTCAACCTCTGGAGATGAATATGACCATCCGTTTCGGCCTTCTCACCTTTCCCGGCGTTCAGCAACTCGATCTGACAGGTCCCTATGAGATATTCGCCTCGGCGGAAGGTGCCGAGGTCCATCTGATCTGGAAAGACACCGTGCCGGTAGTTTCGGCAACAAAACTGGTGCTGCAGCCGACGACGACTTTCGAGGATTGCCCTCAACTCGACGTCATTTGCGTACCAGGCGGCGGTGGCGTCAACGCGCTGCTCGAAGACGAGACCGTCTTGTCTTTCATCCGCGTGCGGGCGGCGCAGGCTCGCTTTGTCACCTCGGTCTGCACGGGTTCCCTCGTCCTTGGTGCCGCCGGCCTGCTCAAGGGCAAGAAGGCAACGACGCATTGGAATGCGCACGACTTTCTCGCGCAGTTCGGCGCCATTCCGACCGAGGGCCGCATCGTTCAGGACGGTAATCTCATCACCGCCGGCGGGGTGACGGCCGGCATCGACTTCGGGCTGGCCGTTGTTGCAGCTCTGTGCGGCCAGGGGGAGGCAGAAATGATCCAGCTCTCACTGGAATATGCGCCGGCGCCGCCGTTCCATTCGGGCACGCCGCAAGAGGCCACAGCCGAGGTGCTCGCCGAAGCGAAGCGGCGTCTTGCCGGCTCGAGAGCGGCGCGAGAAGCCATCCTCGCCCGCTTGGCCTCGACTCGGCGTGATCCGGCATAAGCCCAGGCACAAGCATTGCGCAATGGCTTGGACTTCCGAGGTTTATCGTCGATCTTATTCTTTCTGACGGAGACAACACATTGTTGTCTCCGTCCTGTCATGCTGCGGTGAAGGATAGGCGATATCCAAGGCTGAAGACAGACGAAGCTGTTGGCAGTTGCAACCAAACAGAGCAGTATTGCCTTCAGTCTCCGCGGCAGAAAGGTCAATCGTGTGAATGGACGTCGGTTATTTCTCTTCATGCACCCATTCTTGACGAGGTTGACGGCAATGCTGGCGGTGACCATCTCACTGCTGCTGCCGGGTTCACCCGCCTGGGCGCTTGATGCCGCGCCGGCGCCGAAGGCTTCGAGCGACCAGATCGAGAAATTGATCGCAGCCCTGCATCAGGCCTATGATGGCACGCAGGATCTCCGCCAACGGCGCGGTGCTTTCGAGAGGTTGATGGCATCCACGCCGGACCCGACGCGCGTCCAGATCCGCCATGTCGATGTCAACGGGGTTGAGGCCGACCTGATCTGGCCGGCGCGGCTGCACCATCCGATCGGCAAGCGGGCGATCCTCTATCTCCACGGCGGAGGCTTCTATAGCGGCTCGTTGAGGACGCATCGCAATATTGCCGGTTCCCTTGCGAAGGCGGCGTCCGCCGATGTCCTGTTAATCGACTACCGTCTCACACCGGAGCATGGTTTTCCCGCCCAGGTCGATGATGCGCTGGCGGCCTATCGCTGGCTTCTCGCCTCGGGATATCGAGCGGAGAATATCGTGGTCGCCGGAGAATCTGTCGGCGGGACACTGGCGATCGAAGTCACCCTTAGGCAGCTTCGACTCAAGGGACCTTTGCCGGCCGCGGTCGTGGCGATGAGCCCGATCACCGACTTTGCCGCGACGGGTGCTTCCATCACCGCGAACGCCGGCAGTGATCCCTTCATGGGCAAGCCAGAATTGGACCTGATGCGTGAGAGCTATATCGGCGATAAATCCCCGACTGATCCGGACAAGTCTCCGCTTTACGCCGATATGGCCGGCTTTCCGCCCCTGCTGCTGCAGGTCGGTTCGCGTGAGACGCTGCTGGACGACACATTGCGGCTGGAAGACAAGGCGCGTCTGGCAGGGGTGGATGTCACGGTCGAGGTCTGGTCGGGCATGATCCACCAATGGCAGATCTTCCCATTCTGGATTGACGACGCGAAGACGTCGAACAGAAAGGTGGCCGAGTTCGCTACAGCGCATTTCGCGGACAAGCCGGCGCAATAGCCATTGTCACCTGACGCAATCAGCCAGGCATGTCCTCCAGGGTAAGCGCATCGCGTAGCGCCTGGACTTGTTGGTTCAGGGCTTCCAGCCGCTCGGGCGTCATGCCGGAGCGTTGCATCAAGGTCTCGCCAAGGCAGTTGCTCTGGGCAAGCAGGGAGCGGCCAGCACTCGTGAGCCAGACATGGACCTGACGCTCGTCGACCGTGCTACGTTTGCGTTCCAGCAGACCCACTTGCTCCAGGCGCTTCACCGGCGGGGTGATTGTGCTCGATTCTAAAGCGAGGCGTTCGGCGATAGCGCCGATCGTCAGCCCATCCTTTTCTCCGAGCGCGCATAGAACGAGATACTGCGGATAGGTGATGCCCATCATGTCCAGCATCGGCTTGTAGGTGCGGTTGATGGCTATGCTGGTTGCGTAAAGCGAGAAGCAAAGCTGATTGTCCAGGGGCAGGGGCATGGCTGTCTTCCAGTTGATGGCTCCATCCTTTTATCACGAAAAATGATATCGCGATAAGTTTTTTATGGACAGCAATTTGGATTCGTTTTACATAAATAAGTGTCGCGATAATAAATCGTGCGATATTAAATTATTGGAGATTGAAATGAGCAACTCGATCAATCAAGCTACCCGCCGGGGCGTCATGACGGCCGGATTAGG
Source organism: Martinezella rhizogenes (assembly GCF_000799715.1). Taxonomy (GTDB): domain Bacteria; phylum Pseudomonadota; class Alphaproteobacteria; order Rhizobiales; family Rhizobiaceae; genus Rhizobium; species Rhizobium rhizogenes_C. The sequence goes on along the minus strand of NZ_JUHG01000013.1, from coordinate 263,095 downwards.
TCTGGCCGCCACGGCGGCTGTCATGCCCTTCGCTCAACCCGCACAAGCCTCTGCAAAAAAGCAGTCTTCGAAAGGTAAGGATACCACCATGAGCAGCAGCACAATCACGACTAAGGACGGAACCGAGATCTTCTACAAGGATTGGGGAACAGGTCAGCCAATCGTCTTCCATCACGGCTGGCCGCTGAGCGCCGACGATTGGGACGCACAGATGCTGTTTTTCCTCGATAAGGGCTTCCGCGTCATCGCCCATGACCGCCGCGGCCACGGCCGTTCGAGCCAGACGGCAACCGGCAACGAGATGGACACCTATGCCGCCGACGTCGCGGCCCTGGCCGAACATCTCGATCTCAAGAATGCTATTCATGTCGGCCATTCGACGGGTGGCGGTGAGGTCGCTCGCTACGTGGCGCAGTATGGCGGTCACGGACGTGTCGCCAAGGCGGTGCTGATCGGCGCGGTGCCGCCAATCATGGTCAAGTCCGAGAAGAATCCGGGCGGCCTGCCGATCGAGGTGTTCGATGGTTTCCGCTCGGCGCTGGTAGCCAACCGCGCCCAGTTCTTCCACGATGTTCCCGCCGGTCCGTTCTACGGCTTCAATCGTCCGGGGGCTAAGGTCTCGGAAGGCGTCATCGACAATTGGTGGCGTCAGGGCATGATGGGCGGCGCCAAGGCGCATTATGATTGCATCAAGGCCTTCTCGGAAACCGATTTCACCGAAGATCTGAAGAAGATCGATGTGCCAGTCCTGGTGATGCATGGCGACGACGACCAGATCGTGCCGATCGCGGATTCAGCCCTTCTGTCCTCCAAGCTGCTCAAGAAGGGCACGCTGAAGATCTATAAGGGTTTTCCGCACGGCATGGCCACCACGCATGCGGATGTCATCAATGCCGACCTGCTTGAATTCTTCAAGGCATAATGATCTTTAAAGCAATGGAGCGCCCGCTTTGCGGTGGGCGCTCGGCCACCGTCAGCCTCAATCGGGCGGCTTATCGTTACTTCGGATCTTCTGCGCATCCAGATAGCCGTGCTCGAATGCCTTCGCGCGGCTGCTTTCTTCAGGATAGGGGTTCTTGTCGGTGACGGCTTCCCTTTTTCCGGCTTCGGCCCCACGCGCATAGGCAGCCTCCTCGTCATCGGTGTCTATCTTCGGTGGTTTTACCGATGGCGGTTGAAGAGGGTTTGGAAGGCCCGTTTCCGGGGCCGGGATCGGCGGCAATGTTGGATCATACTTTGCCATGGTTTTCTCCTCCTCCTAGAAAACGCCATGGCAGGAGCGTGGTTCCCTCGGGAGTATCCCTACCCTTATTTGCTCAAGTCTTGGTCACCGTCAGATCGCTCGCGACGTCATCGATCCAGTTTGAGCGAAAGCTGCACGGCGCGCGGCAAAGGCGGCAGCGGTCGGCTGATGTCGACACGGCGCTTCCAGGCAGCGAGCCGTTCCTGCTCGCGTTGCCGCAAAGCTTTCGAAACTGCGACGAATGTCATGGCACGCTCTATGACTTGCTGTGTGTCTGTCATGGATATCTCCATATGTTCACTTTATGTTCTCATATTGAGCGTAGATTGTCAAGCCGGTGGGTGCCGGCCTATCCCATGGGCACTTTGTCACGCCTCGGACAGGACGCTTGAGGGCAAGGAAGTCGTTCTTATTCGGCCGCGGCTGCGAGGCATCCGTCGATGATCCCGCGGATCTCGGCGCGGCAAGAGCCGCAATTGGTTCCGGCGTTCAGCGCCTTGCCGACTGCCTCAACACTGTGACAACCGTTACGGACCGCGCCAACGATCTGATTGACGCCGACACCGAAGCACGAACAGATGGTTGCTCCGGGATCGGGCGTATCGGCACCCGGCCTTCCGGCAACGAGCGCAAAGCGCTTGCGCAGATCAGTGTGAGATGCGGAGAGCTGTGCGATCGCCCAATTGCGGGCGACGGCCACCGGCTGGCGGGCGAGAAACAAGGCCGCGAGCAGTCTTTCGCCGTCGAAGAAGGCGAGACGAAAGTCGCCAGTCGTTTGATCGGCGTAGCCGAGCGGCTCGATATGCGCGGGGATATCGAAGGTCGCGCGGCACCAGCTTGCCCAATCTTCGCTCATCTCGTCAAAGGCAAGCTCCGTCCGCCAGCCGCCATCGGCTTTGGCGAGCGCCCAATAGGCGCTATCCAGTCGCTGTGGTCTTGCCGTGGAAACAGCAAAGCCATAGCGTGCCGCCTTAAAGGGGCGGGCGGCGACGGCCACATTCTTTGACGCCGGCTGGCCGGAGACGGGATCGGTCAGAGGGGTGACGACGGCGTCAACGCGCGCTTTTGCGGCGAACTGGTCGTTCCAATGCATCGGCAGGAACAGACTGCCACGCGCTTGGCGTTCGGTGACCAAGACCCGCACGATCACCTTGCCATGCGGACTTTCGATTTCGACCAGACCGGCGTCACCGACACCGATCTCCATTGCATCGCGGGGATGGATTTCGGCGAAGGGTTCGGCGATGTGCGCCGACAGGCGGGCGCTCTTGCCGGTGCGGGTCATCGTATGCCACTGGTCGCGGATGCGGCCGGTATTGAGCGTGAACGGAAAGTCCGCATTGGTGCGGTCTGATTCTGGAGCCTTGACCGGCACGAAGCGAGCCTTGCCGTCAGCATGAAAGAATCCGCCGTCGGCGAAGAAACGTGTCGTCTGCCGCGCTGATCCCGTGGGCTGCGGCCATTGGAACGGCGAAAGCGCGTTATAGTCGTCAATCGCGATTTGCCCATAAGCGCCGATATCGAAGTCCCGCCCGCCATCATTCTCGAAGCTGGAAAGGGCCGCATGTTCGGCAAAGATGTCGGCGCCGGACCCAAAGGAGAAAGCCTCGGCAAATCCCATGCGGCGGCCGACTTCAGCCATCTGCCACCAGTCCGGCTTCGCTACGCCGGGGGCGGAGAGATATCCGCGCTGCCGGGAGATCCGGCGTTCGGAATTGGTGACTGTGCCGTCCTTTTCGCCCCAACCGAGCGAGGGCAGCAGGACATGGGCATGCCGCGTCGTATCCGTTTCTTTCAGGACATCGGAAACGACGACGAAGGGACAGGCCTTGATAGCTGCCTCGACGGCATCCGCATCTGGCATCGACACCACCGGATTGGTCGCCATGATCCACAATGCCTTGACGCGGCCATCGGCAACGGCGCGGAACATGTCGACCGCTTTCAGCCCTGGCCGCTCGGCAATTGCAGGCGACTTCCAGAAGCGCTGTACCCGATCGCGGTCATCGACATTTTCGATCGCCATATGGGCGGCGAGCATGTTGGCGAGCCCGCCGACCTCCCGCCCGCCCATGGCATTCGGCTGGCCGGTGAGCGAAAACGGCCCCATGCCGGGCCGGCCGATCCGCCCGGTCGCCAGATGGCAGTTGATGATGGCGTTGACCTTGTCGGTGCCGGAGGAGGATTGGTTGACGCCCTGACTATAGCAGGTCACCACCTTTTCCGTCGTTTCGAACAGGCGGAAGAACTCGCGCAGCTGCATCGCCGGCAGACCGGTCTTGTCGAGCAGATCGGTGAAGCTCAACGCAGAGGCCTCGGCAAATGCGTCCGCGAAGCCCTCGGTATGGAGGGCGATGAAGTTCTGGTTGATGGCGGCGCTCTGGGCAAGCTGGGCTAGGAGCCCCATGAACAAGGCGACATCGCCATCCGGACGGATCGCCAGATGCAGATCGGCAATGTCTGAGGTCATCGTTCGGCGCGGGTCGATCACGACCACTTTCATTCCCGGCCGTGCGGCCTTGGCGGCGGCGAGGCGCTGGTAGATCACCGGATGGCACCAGGCGAGATTGGAGCCGGTCAGGATCACCAGATCGGCAAGCTCGATATCCTCATAGGTGCCGGGCACCGTGTCCGAGCCGAAGGCGCGCCGGTGGCCGGCGACGGAGGATGACATGCAGAGCCGCGAATTGGTGTCGATATTGGCCGAACCGATGAAGCCTTTCATCAGTTTGTTGGCAACATAATAGTCTTCGGTCAGAAGCTGGCCGGAGACGTAGAAGGCGACCGAATCCGGACCATGTTTCTCGATGGTCTCGGAAAAGCGGGTGGCGACCAGATCGAGCGCTTCATCCCAGCTTGCCCGTCGCCCTTGTATCTCCGGATAGAGGACACGGCCGTCGAGATCGATCGTCTCCGCCAGCGCCGACCCCTTGGAACAGAGCCGGCCGAAATTGGCCGGATGCTCCGGATCGCCTTTGACGGAGACCTTGCCGTGGTCGTCGATACTGGCGATGACGCCACAGCCGACGCCGCAGTAAGGGCAGGTGGTTTTGGTCTCAGCGGACATGACTGCTCCGGTCACTCCGCCGCCATCATCAAACTATTAAGAGCAATCGACAGGGCTCCATTCTCATTTCGCACCGGAATGGTCCTGACCGCGCCCTTGTCCGCCCCGAGCGCCTCGCCGGTTTCGAGCGAGATCACCCAGTTGTGCAGCGGGCAGGTGACCGCCGCGCCATGGACGATGCCTTGCGAAAGCGGACCGCCCTTGTGCGGGCAGTGGTCCTCAATGGCGAAGACCTGGTTTTCGGCGGTGCGGAACACGGCGATCTTGCCTTGCGGGGTCTTCACGCAACGTGCGCCGCGCAGCGGAATGTCCGAGATGTCGCCGATTTCTACCCAATTCATGTCCATCTCCTCACTCGGCCGCCTGGGGAAAACCGACCGTCGCCATCGGCCGGAATTCATGCTTGTCCTTGCCGGAGACGCGCTCCGACCAGGGATCGACCTGTGCGAACTTCTGGCTGAAGACGAAACGGTCGTAATAAGCCTCGCGCTTTTCGCTATCCCCCATGATCTGGCGGCGGATCTCGTCGAGACCGATGCGCTTGGCCCATTTGTAGATGCGTTCGAGATAGCGGCCCTGTTCGCGATACATCTGCGTCAGCGCGACGATATACTCGAGCGCCTCGTCTGCGGTCTTGACGAGGCCAAGAACTTCCGTGCCCTTGATGTCGAGGCCGGCGGCGCCAGCAAAATGGATTTCGAAGCCGCTATCGACGCAGATGACACCGATGTCCTTGCAGGTCGCCTCGGCGCAATTGCGCGGACAGCCGGAGACCGCCAGCTTGAGCTTCGCCGGTGTCCACGAGCCCCACATGAACCTCTCGATGCGGATGCCGAGGCCGGTCGAATCCTGCGTGCCAAAGCGGCACCAGTCGGAACCGACGCAGGTTTTCACCGTGCGCAGGCCCTTGGCATAGGCTTGCCCGGAGATAAAGCCGGCTTTGCCGAGATCGGCCCAGACGGCGGGCAGATCTTCCTTGTGGATACCGAGCAGATCGATGCGCTGGCCGCCCGTCACTTTCACCATCGGGATTTCGAACTTGTCGACGACATCGGCGATGGCGCGCAGCTCTCCGGAATTGGTGACGCCACCCCACATGCGCGGTACGACCGAATAAGTGCCGTCCTTCTGGATATTGGCATGGACGCGCTCATTGATGAAACGCGACTGGTAGTCGTCAGCATATTCGTCCGGCCAGTCGCAGACGAGATAATAGTTCAGCGCCGGGCGGCATTTGGCGCAGCCGCAGGAGGTCTTCCACTCCAGTTCCTGCATAACTGCAGGAATGGTCTTCAACCCCTTGGCTTTTATAAGTCTTCTTACGTCGTCATGGCCGAGCTCGGTGCAGGTGCACATCGGCTGCACGGCCTTGGGATTATAGGAATCCCCAAGCGTGATCGACATCAACTGTTCGACAAGGCCGGTGCAGGAGCCGCAGGAGGCCGATGCCTTGGTATGGGCGCGAACATCGTCCAGCGACGTCAGCCCCTTGGAGGTGATTGTTGACGTGATTTTGCCTTTACAAACGCCGTTGCAGCCGCAGATTTCCGCATCATCCGGCAAGGCTGCAACGGCCGCCATAGGGTCCAGCGGTGACCCTCCCTGGTAGGCCTGGCCGAAGATCAGCGTCTCGCGCATCTCCGAAATATCGGTGGCCTTCTTCTTCAGATCATTGAACCATGTGCCGTCGGCGGTTTCGCCGTAGAGCACCGTGCCGATGATGCGGTTGTCTTTCAACACCAGCCGCTTGTAGACACCAGCCGAAGCATCGCGCAGCACGATTTCCTCGCGGTCGTCGCCATCGGCAAAGTCTCCAAGCGAAAACAGATCGATGCCGGTGACCTTGAGCTTTGTCGGCGTGTCGGAATGCACGAAGCCTGCCGATGTTTCGCCGGCCAACTGCGCGGCGGCAACACGCGCCATTTCGTAGAGCGGCGCCACCAGGCCGTAGACCTGGCCACCGACTTCGGCGCATTCGCCGAGTGCGTAGATATTGCCATCCGACGTGCTCATGCCGGCATCGACGACAATGCCCCTGTTGACGGCAAGCCCGGCATCCTTGGCAAGCCCGGCACTCGGGCGAATGCCGACTGCCATCACCACCAGCGTTGCCGGAATGATGGTGCCGTCGGCCAGTTCCACGCCCTCGACCTTGCCATTGCCAACGATCGCCTGGGTGTTGGCTTTGGTGATGACCTTGATGCCGCGCTCCTCGATCGCCTTTTCCAGGAGGTAGCCTGCGGCCGGGTCGAGCTGGCGTTCCATCAGCGTCGAATTGACGTGCAATACGGTGACATCCATGCCGCGCAAATTGAGGCCGGCCGCTGCTTCGAGACCGAGCAGGCCGCCGCCAATGACGACCGCCTTGGCACGGGACTGTGCGGCAAGCAGCATGGCATTGACGTCATCCAGATCGCGATAGCTCAAGACGCCCGGCAGGTTTGCTCCGGGAACGGGAATGATGAAGGGCACGGAGCCGGTGGCGATCACCAGCTTGTCGTAGCTCTCGGTGACGCCATGATCCGAGGTCACCGTCTTGGCGGCTCGATCGATGGCGACGATCTTGTGGCCCTTGTAGAGGGTGATGTTGTTCTTGATGTACCAGCCATCGCCATGGATGATGATCTGCTCGTAATCCTTTTCGCCCGAAAGGACCGGCGAGAGCATGATGCGGTCGTAATTGACGCGCGGTTCGGCGTTGAAGATCGTGACCTGATAGAGGTCAGGCGCCTTTTCAAGGAGATGTTCCAGCATGCGGCCGGGCGCCATGCCGTTGCCGATGATGACAAGTTTCTGGGTCATAGGCTTACTCCGCAGCTTCGACGAAGCGGTGGCGTTCATAGAGGAACTTCAACACGGCTTCGCGGCATTTGAGGTAGGTTCGGTCGGAGGCGAGCTCGATGCGGTTGCGTGGCCGGGGGATCGGCACGTCGAGCACATCGCCGATATAGGCGGCCGGACCGTTGGTCATCATGACGATACGATCGGAGAGCAGCACGGCCTCGTCGACATCGTGGGTGATCATCACCATGGTGCTGCCGAGGCGGGCATGGATATCCATCACCGCATCCTGTAGGTGGGCGCGCGTCAAGGCGTCGAGTGCGCCGAAGGGCTCGTCCAGCAGCAGGATCTTCGGCTGCATGGAGAGCGCCCGGGCAATGCCGACGCGCTGTTTCATGCCGCCGGAGATTTCCGATGGACGCTTGTCCTTGGCGTGCGCCATCTGCACGAGGTCGAGATTGCGCATGACCCAGTCATGGCGCTCGGCCTTGGTTTTGGTGCCGCGAAACAGTTTTGAAACGGCGAGATTGACGTTTTCATAGACGGTCAGCCAGGGCAGCAGGCTATGGTTCTGGAAGACGACGGCGCGCTCGGGGCCAGGTGCATTGACCTCGCGGTTTTCCAGGAGCACCGCGCCGGATGAGACCGGAGTCAGACCGGCGATCAGGTTAAGCAGGGTCGACTTGCCACAACCGGAATGGCCGATGATCGAGACGAATTCACCCTTGCCGATGACGAGGTTGATGCCTTTCAGAACTTCCGTTCGTTGGCCGCCGCGGTCGAAATATTTGTCGATGTGATCGAGCTTGAGATAGGGGCTGGTCATCATGCTTTCCTTAATTGGCCGTGGCGCCGCGCGTGACAAACGCGCCGATTGCGGCGACCAGCTTGTCGAGGATGAAACCGGTGATGCCGATATAGGTGAGGGCGACGATGATGTCGGGCAGGCGCGAGGAGTTCCATGCATCCCAGATGAAGAAGCCGATGCCGACACCACCCGTCAGCATTTCAGCCGCGACGATGGCAAGCCAGGACAGGCCGATGCCGATGCGCAGGCCCGTGAAAATATAGGGAGCGGCGGCCGGCACCATGATGCGGAAGAAGAACTCGATCTGGTTCAGCCGCAGTACCCTGGCGACGTTGCGGTAATCCTGCGGGATGTTGCGCACGCCGACGGCGGTATTGATGATGACCGGCCAGATCGAAGTGATGAAAATCACGAAGATCGCCGAGGGACTGGAGTTCTGAAACGCAGCGAGCGACAGCGGCAGCCAGGCGAGCGGCGGCACCGTGCGCAGGATCTGGAAGATCGGATCGAGTCCACGCATCGCCCAGATTGACTGTCCGATCAGCGCGCCGATCAAGACGCCGGCGATCGCGGCAAGGCCGAAGCCGTAGGCGACGCGCTGCAGGGAAATGAGCACGCGCCAGGCCAGGCCGATATCCTGAGAGCCGTTATAAAAGAAGGGATGGGCGATGAGGTCGTAGCTCTCCTGCCAGACCTGCGACGGCGGCGGCAGGCTGGCGCCCGGCTGCTCACAGAGTAGCTGCCAAACGCCGAGCAGAATGATGAGCACGACTAGCGGCGGCACGACGGCGCGCAGGATCGCCATCGCTATCTGCCTGATGTCGATACGGCGAACGGGACGGGCGGAGAGGGCAACGACCTGGCTTTTGGGCGCAGTCGCTGTCGCTGGACTGGTTGCTTGTTTGCGAGCGAGTGCGGACATCACGACGCCACCTTGATCGAGAGGCTTTCGAGGTAAGCGGAGGGATTCTCCGGATCGAAGACCTTGCCGTCGAAGAAGGTTTCCTTGCCGCGCGAGGTTGAAGCCGGAATGTCGGCGGCGGCGACGCCGAGGTCCTTGGCGGCGTCACGCCAGATGTCCTGGCGGTTCACCTGGCCAACCAGCGTCTTGACTTCGGTGTTCGGCGCGAACTTGCCCCAGCGCATGTTCTCGGTGATGAACCAGGCATCATGGCTCTGGAATGGGTAGGAAACGCCGCCCTTCCAGAACTTCATGTAAAGATCGGTTCCCTTGACGTCGCGGCCATTGCCGTAGTTGATGTCGCCCTTGAGGCGGCCGAGAATATCTTTGGGCGGTACGTTGAACCATTGCCGCTTGCCGAGGATGGTTGCCATCTCGTCCTTGTTGTCCATGCTGTCGCACCATTGCTGGGCTTCCATGACAGCCATCAGCAGCGCCTTGGCGGCATTGGGATTCTTCTCGATCCATTCGGCGCGCATGCCGAGCGCCTTTTCCGGATGACCCTTCCAGATTTCGCCGGTGGTACAGGCTGTAAAGCCGATGCCCTGGTTGACGAGCTGCTCGTTCCAGGGTTCGCCGACACAGAAGACATCCATGTTGCCAACCTTCATGTTCGCCACCATCTGCGGCGGCGGAACGACGATGGTTGAGACGTCCTTGTCGGGATCAATGCCGCCGGCGGCGAGCCAATAGCGGATCCAGAGGTCATGCGTGCCGCCGGGAAAGGTCATGGCGGCCTTGATTTCCTTGCCGGCCGCGCGCTTGGCGTCGAAAGCGGCCTTCAGCTTGGAAGCATCCAGTTGAACGCCGGTTTCGGCATATTCCTTGGCGACCGAGATGGCCTGGCTGTCGTAGTTGAGGCGGGCGAGGATCGCCATCGGCACCGGCTGATTGTTCTGGGTGACTTTGCCCGTGTGCATAAGATAGGGAAGCGGCGAGAGGATATGCGCGCCATCGATGCCGTTAGCAGCACCTCCGAGCACGAGATTGTCGCGCGTCGCGCCCCAGGATGCCTGCTTTTCAACGTCGACATCCGGCAGGCCATGTTTCGCAAACAGGCCCTTTTCCTTGGCGATGACCAGCGGTGCTGAATCGGTGAGCGCGATGAAGCCGAGCTTGGCGCCGGCGACTTCCGGTCCGCTCGTGGCCGCAAAGGCACCGGAGGGGAAGGCAGTCTTGACCGCACAGATAAGGGCTGCGGTGCCGGAGGTCTTCAATAGGCTACGGCGCGTAACGCTGCCGGACAGGATCTTCTTCATATGCAGGCCCCTCTGCTGGTGTCTGACGGATTTTTGGGAATAAAAAAACGCCGCTCGGTTGATGCAGCCCGGGACTTGGGAGAGTCCCTCGGGGCAAAAACCTTGCGACGTCAATGTCACTGCGAGCGCATTTCTCGCGCTCGGCTTACTTCGATCGCCGTTGACCGAAGCGATATTTATCAAGCAAGCAGCGTGCCAGTTTGCTGGAGATTTCTTATCTTTATGAAATTATTAGATTATTTCCCGCATAGCCACCCTTGCTTGTTTTTAGGGCGAGGGTGAGTTCTGCAAATATTTTGAGCGTCTGCAGTTGAGGAAGCACGACAACCTGCGTCGATTTTGTGCAGCGCAACGTCAGTCGGGCGTCAGATCTCTTCGCCCGAAGATGCTATCTGCGTCTTTGCCTTGACTGCAAATCCCGCGACATAGGAGGCCATGTCCGAGGGATCGAAGACGAACCCGTCCATGAAGCGATCGCCCTCGCTATCCCCTTCGACGCGGATATCAGCGTCCAAGGGAGCGGCGTCATTGCCGAGCGCCAGCCGGTAAAGGTCTGGCCGATAGGCTGAGGCAGCCATGCGGATATTGTGCTCCGACAGAGCGCTCTGGCCCCAGCGCACCATCTGGCTGAGGATCCACAGCGCCTGGCTGGGGCGCGGATAATTGGCGAAGCCGGCATGGAAGCTGAAGTATTTGTCGATCACCCGGCGATTGCCCTTGGCGTCCAGGCCGAACTCGCCGGCAAGCACATTGCGGATAATGCCGACGGGGGCGGCGATATAGCGTTGATCGGCGAGCGCTTCGGCGAGCGCATCGTGATTTTCCGCCCGGTCGCACCAGCGCGCCGTAGCGTCCAGCGCCACGAGCAGGCGGGAGACGGTTTCGGGATGGCTTTCGGCCCAGTCCGGCCGCATGCCGATGACCTTCTCCGGGGCCGACGGCCAGATATCCTGCTTGGCGGCGACGATGCGGCCGACGCCTCGCTCCGATGCGACCATGTTCCACGGCGCGCCGACGCAGAAACCGTCGATGGCGCCGGCCGCCAGCGCGTCGGATGTCAGCGGCGGCGGCACGACGACAAGCTTCACATCCTGATCGGGATCAATGCCGCCGGCGGCCAGCCAGTAACGGAATTCGTAGTTGTGAGAGGAGAAGGGATAGGTCATGCCGAGTGTCGGCGGTTGCTCGCCGCGCGCCTTCATCTGCTTGACCACGGCCGCCAGCGCCTGGGCATTTTCCAAGGCGCTGGCAAGATCCGATAAGCCTGTTTCCTCGCGCATGCGATCGAACAACCGCGTCGACAGCGTGATGGCATTGCCGCCACTGCCGAGCGAGAAGGGCGTGATGGTCGGAGAGGGATTGGAGCCAAGCCCCAGCATCGAGGCGACCGGCATCGGCGACAGCATGTGGGCGATATCGAACTGGCGGAAGGCGAGGCGGTCGCGGACATTGGCCCAGGAGACATCCTTGACGAGGTCGAGCGTGATGCCTTCCTTCCGCGCAAAACCGAATTCCGCCGCGGCGATCAGGACCGAGGCGTCGACAAGCGGGATGAACCCCGCGCGCAGAACCTTGGGTCCTTCGCCTGTCAGGCGAGACGGTGATGCGAGATTGCTACCGGAACTGCTGCTGTTCATCATATCCCTCCGGTTTCCTCCGGAAACTTCCCATATCGCGCATCGGCGTCACATCAACAGGCCCGCGGCCGTGACGACGCTTTGCGCGATATCGGAAATCTTCTTCTTTTCGTTCATCGCCGTCTGCCGAAGGAGCGCGAAGGCTTCCTCTTCCGACAGGCCGCGCATCTTCATGAGAATGCCCTTGGCACGCTCGACGATCTTGCGCTCCTCCAGCGCCGATTTTGCATCGGCAAGCTCACGTTGCAGCCGGCTGAAGGCGTTGAACCGGCTGACGGCCATGTCGAGGATCGGCTTGACCCGCTCCTTCTTCAGTCCGTCGACGATATAGGCCGAAACGCCGGCATCGACTGCCGCCTCAATGGAGGCCGTATCGGAGCGATCGACGAACATGGCAATCGGGCGTCCGACCGTTCGCGTCAGCTGGAACAGATGCTCCATCATGTCGCGGTTCGGGTTCTCGATATCGATGATGATCACATCGGGCTTGAGCGTCTCGATCGTGCGCGCCACGCCATGAACCTCGTGGATGACCGTCACGCGCGCATGGCCAGCCTCCCGCAGCCCCTCTTCGATGATCGAAGCGCGGATGGTATTTTCGTCGATCACAAGAATGGTCAGATCCAGGCGGCTCATGCCGCCTTTATGGCGCAACGCTACACAGCGGGCAAGCCATGCGCCAAAATATTAGGCGATGCCATGCGTGCCTAAAAAATATTCAATCCCGTCGCTTTGTGGCGAAACCCAGGGTGCGGTTCTCGACGTCAAAGCCGTGCAGCTATTTCCAGAGGCAATAAAAGCACATCGCCCTATGTGTAATTAAGTGACATCAACTTGAAATTCCTCTCTTCTTCCGCCACCTCTTCCGCGCGACTTTTAATATTCCCAGGAGACTAGACGCACATGACGACAACCACCGCAGAAAATCCCGCCGAAAGCCATGTTTTCGAGGCCGACGTTGCCCGTCTTCTGCATATGATGGTTCACTCGGTTTATTCCGATAAGGATGTTTTTTTACGCGAGCTGATTTCGAACGCGGCCGACGCCTGCGAGAAGCTGCGATATGAGGCGATCGCCACGCCTTCGCTGCTGGCGAGCGACCCGGACAGCCGTATCCTGCTGACGTTGGATGAAGAGGGCGGCCGGCTTGTCGTCGAGGACAACGGCATCGGTATGAGCCGCGAAGAGATGATCGAGGCGCTTGGAACGATCGCCCGCTCAGGCACGCGCGCCTTCCTGGAGCGCATCGAGGCAAACAAGCAGGGCGAGGGCGCTCAGCTGATCGGGCAGTTCGGCGTTGGTTTCTATTCCTGTTTCATGGTCGCCGATCGGGTCGACGTCGTTTCCCGCCGCGCGGGCGCGGATGATGTCTGGCTCTGGTCCTCCGATGGCAAGGGCGGCTACAGCGTCAGCCCGATTGATGTCAGCGAGGCGCCGGCGCGGGGCACGCGCATCACCCTGCATCTGATGGAGGATGCCAAGAGCTACGCATCACGCTGGACCGTCGAGCGGATCGTCAAGGCGCAATCGGGTCATGTGCCTGTACCGATCACGATTGCCGAAAAGCCCGGCGCCGAAGCGACGCAGCTGACCGACGGCACCGCGCTCTGGACCAAATCGAAGAACGATATCACCAGCGAGGAATATACCGACTTTTATCGCGGCATCTCTGGTCAGTATGACGAGCCGGCGCTGACGGTGCATTTCCGCGCCGAGGGCCGCCACGAATATTCCGCGCTTGCCTTCATTCCCGGTTCCCAGCCCTTCGACCTCTTTGATCCCGATCGCAAGGGCCGCATGAAGCTCTATGTGAAGCGCGTCTTCATCACTGACGAGGCCGAGTTGCTGCCTCGCTATCTCCGCTTCGTGCGCGGTCTTGTCGACACCAACGACCTGCCGCTGAACGTCTCGCGCGAAATGATCCAGGAAAGTGCCATCCTCTCGGCGATCCGCAAGGGTGTTACCAACCGGATCATCACCGCCATCGAGAAGCTCGCCGAAAGCGACAACGATGCGTTCCTCAAGCTCTGGGAATCGTTCGGTAGCCTGATCAAGGAGGGCATCTACGAGGATTACGAGCGGCGCAGCCAACTGGTGGCGCTGTCGCGCTTCCGGACGACGGCTTCCGGGGAGGGCTATCGTTCTCTTGCCGACTATGTGAAGGACATCAAGGAAGGCCAGCAGGCAATCTACTATCTTGCCGGCAACAGCCTGGAGCAATTGAAGGCATCGCCGCAGCTCGAAGGTTTTCGTGCTCGTGGCATCGAGGTGCTGCTGCTCTCGGACTCCGTCGACAGCTTCTGGGTCACGAACGCGCCGGAATTCGAAGGCAAGGCGTTCAAGTCGATCACGCAAGGGTCGGCCGATCTCGCGCAGTTCCGCAAGGTCGAGCAGGATGCGACCGCCAACGAGTCAGCGCCGGCGGAGGTTCAGGCCTTCATCGATTTCGCCAAGGAGAAGCTCTCGGATCAGGTTTCCGATGTGCGGGCATCGGATCGCCTGATCGAAAGCGCGGTCTGCCTGGTCGCATCCGAACAAGGCTATGACCGGCAGCTCGAAAAGATCCTGCAGGGCGCCGGCCAGTTGCAATCCGGCTCAAAGCCGATCCTGGAAATCAATGGAGACCACCCGCTCGTCAAGGCCATTGCGGCCAAGGGCGACCAGTCTTCCCTGCGCGACGATGCGGCATTCCTGCTGCTTGACCAAGCGCGTGTTTTGGATGGCGACAAGCCTGCCGATCCTCGCGCCTTTGCCGAGCGGTTGGTGCGCGTGATGGAAAAGGCTTTGCAGTAAGGTTCTGAGCGGGGCTGGCGGAGCTGATGGAAATCCTCGCCAGCCTCGGTTCAATGATTGCCTTAGATCTTGAAGACCGTGCGCCGATTGCTGTCATCGAGCGACCACGCATCTTCCACCTCGGAGAGCGAGGCGGTTTTCGTCGCGATTTCGAAGCCTCCGGGCACAGTTGCGTGAAGCAGCTCGGAGGTTGCGTTGATGAGGCGGTCAAGAGGGATGCTTCCTATGCCGCTGCCCATCAGAGTAATCGCGGATGACCGCAGCACGGCGCCTGGAAGGGTGATATCCGAGCCGCTGATTGCGCCGATCTGAACGTAGCGGATTGGTGCTCCATCCTTGCCGGCCTTTGCGGCCGAGGTGAGGAGGCTTTCCGCGCTTTCGCCCCAGAGATAGTCGAGAACGACATCCACGCCACCGGCGAATTGCTCCTTGAACGCATCTTCCAACGTCGATCTATCCTGGGTGAGGGGAATGGTCAGATCCGCGCCGAGCCTCTCCAGGGCCGTGAGACTGTCGGTATTCCGACCGGTCGCAATGACTTTGCCTGCGCCGAGATATTTTGCGATCTGGACGGCGAGCCGGCCAGCGGTCCCGGTTGCGCCATTGACCAGGACGGTCTCGCCTGGCTTGAGTTTCGCGCGCTCCTGATAGGCCGCCCACGACGACATTCCCGGATTGGCGATCGCCGCTGCTGTCACATCATCAAGTTCATCGGGCAAGACGACACACCGGTCGAATGGCACGGGCGCCACGTCCGCCATGCTGCCATAGGGCGCACGCGGTAGAACGAAGTAAACACGTCGGCCGTCCTCAAGACGGCCAACTCCATCGATCCCGACCACGAAGGGGAATTGATTGGCGGAACTGTAATGCGCGCCCGATGCCCGGCTCTTCACGACTTGGCTGATGGCGGCGGTGCTCACGAAGACAAGGCTCTCGCCCGTGGATGGAACGGGTGTCTCGAAGTCTTCGTAAACGGGCGTTTGACCCGCTTCTCGTACGATTGCTGCTTTCATGGCGCATTTCCTTTTCGATTAAGTAAATTAGGTGTATAATGCACACATAAAGGAGATCGTTGGTGACAGCAAGAAATAATGTGCAAAATACACATATTAAATCCCAATTCCGAAAACTGCATGCCGCGGTGCTGGATATCGTCGCTGTGATAAACCGCCCCCAGGGCGATGAGGTGTTGATCAGGGAGGCCGGAATTCCACTTGATCGGGCACTTTTTCCATTGCTGGTCGGGATCGAGCGTTTCGGCCCGATCGGTGTCGTCGATCTGGCGGACCGCGTCGGCCGCGACTACACGACCGTCAGCCGGCAGGTGGCAAAGCTGGAGAGCCTTGACCTCGTCGCGCGCCAGGCCTCTGCTGCGGACCGCCGCGTGCGCGAGGCGATTATTGCGCCGAAGGGAAAGATCATGACGGATGCGGTCGACGGCGCGCGCGACAGGATCGGCGGGGCGATCCTTGAATCCTGGGATGCCAATGATATCGATGAGCTTGTCAGGCTGATGCGGAAGTTTGCTGATGCACTGAACGGCGAACTGCCTGCTGCATCCCGGTAAGCAATCAGGAAAAAATTAGCACCGATTGTATTTTCTATATATCTAATAGTGAAGTGCTCTTGCGCCAGCTTGTCCGGCACCAAATATCTTATCGTCAAGCGCGTCCATTGTACCGGGAAAGGAGAGGAACGCGATGATCCAAAGATATCTCAACAAGCATGATTATCCGCTGGATTCGCTGGATTTGAACCTCTGCCAGCGCACTTTTGATGCTCTTCTGGTCGAATTGAAGCTTTCGAAAGACAGTGAGGAAGCGGAGCGAGTGGCGGCCATGATCATCGAATTGTACCGACAAGGGATTCACGACGAGCGCCAGCTTGCCATGCTGGTGGGCGGGGCTGGTGGAAAAACCTGAGATGGCGTATGCGGACCATTCGCAAGCGGCCATGCGGCAATTCCGCAGAGCAATTTATTGTGATCGCGATAGCCGGGAACGCCGTGGCATTAACGGCATTAAAAGACGACCATCCGAAATTGCCCCAACGGGCAATTGAGTCTAATCTTGCACTGTAAACCGCGTGAAAGGAACGACTTATGAAGTGGCATGCTCCGAAATTCGTAGAGGTAAGCTGCGGCATGGAAATCAACCGGTATGCGCCGGCCGATGGTTCCGAGCCGATCCTGTTCTGATCGCTGATCATCTGAAAGCAACAGATTGACCGTTCGATTTCTTGTGCTCGGTGCAGCTGCCGGAGGGGGCTTACCGCAGTGGAATTGTGGCTGTCCGAACTGCGCGGCGGCACGCCAGGGCGCTCTCGCTCCGCAAACGCAATCGTCGCTGGCAATCAGTGTCGATGGCCGCGATTGGCTGATTGTGAATGCTTCTCCGGACATCCGCCAGCAGTTGCACGACCGGGCTGCTCTATGGCCCAAGGCATTGCGCGACAGCCCGATTAAGAGCGTCGTCCTGACGAATGGCGATGTCGATCATGTCGCGGGTCTTCTGACACTACGGGAAAAACAGCCGTTTCAGCTCCTCGTAACAAAAGCCTTGCTGGAGACGCTGGGGCAGAACCCGATTTTCAAGGTTCTCGATCCCGTCCACGTTAAGCAAAAGCCGATCGAGCTCGAAACGCCGTTCTTTCCGCTGGATGGCCTTGAAACAAGGCTCTTTGCCGTTGCCGGCAAGGTTCCGCTCTATCTTGAGAAGGGTGAACCGGAGCTTGAGCTTGAAAGCGAACAGACCGTCGGCATGGAGTTTCGCGTCGGCGACAGGCGCATCTTCTACATTCCCGGCTGCGGGGCGGTGAGTGCTGTCCTGGCGGATCGAATTGCCGGAGCGGATCTGCTGTTCTTCGACGGCACGGTCTTCACCGATGACGAGATGATCAGAACAGGCACCGGTCAGAAGACCGGCCGACGGATGGGACACATGCCGATCAGCGGCCCCGATGGCAGTCTCGAGGCATTGTCCCGTCTGTCGATCGGGCGGAGTATCTATATTCATATCAACAATACCAACCCGATCTGGCGGGCTGGACCGGAGCGCGCCGAGCTTGAGCGACACGGCTTCGCGGTCGGCTATGACGGAATGGAGATCACGCTTGCAACAGGCAGCCAATAGAGAAGCGTTCGAAGCGCGCCTGCGCGCGGTCGGCGAGGCGCGCTATCACGACAAGCACCCGTTTCATCGGCAGTTGCATGGTGGTCACTGCAGCATGATCCAGGTGCAGGCCTGGGTTATTAACCGGTATTATTATCAAAGCCGCATCCCGATGAAGGATGCCGCCTTTTTGTCGCGTTGCGAGGACCCGCAATTGCGGCGAGCCTGGCGCAATCGCATCGAGGATCATGACGGTGGCGTCGACGATGGCGGCGGGATACGTCGCTGGCTGAAGCTTGCCGAGGCGGTGGGGCTTGATCCGGACTTTGTCGCCTCGACGCGTGGCGTGCTTGCCGGCACGCGGTTTGCAGTGGATGCCTATGTCCATTTCGTGCGCGAAAAGCCGATGCTGGAAGCGGTTGCTTCCTCGCTGACAGAGATGTTCGCCCCTGCCATCCATGCCAATCGCATCGCTGGCCTGATCGAGCACTACGCCTTTGCCAATGACAGCGCGCTCGCCTATTTTCGCCAGCGCCTCAACGAAGCGCCGAAAGAGGTCGCGTTCGGGTTGAACTATGTTCTCGATCACGCCGATACGCTGGAAAAGCAAGATGCTTCCGTGGCCGCGCTGACATTCAAGACCGATGTCCTCTGGTCGCAGCTCGATGCGCTTTCCCATGCCTATGTCAGCCCAGGGCTTATCCCGCCTGGCGGCTGGGATGGGCGCGAAGGGGTAATATCATGAGTGAGGACGACGCCCTCAAGATCGACGGCCAAACCATCGCCAAGCTCGCGCGCGGCGTCAGGCTGCGTGAGGACGCCGCGCGCGGGCAGACGATCCTGCTTGCGCCCGAGCGCGCGCTTGCATTGGATGAAATTGCGGTGGCGATCGTCAACGCTCTCGATGGAGTGAGAACGCTGGACGAAATCGCCGCTGGCTTTGCGCAGCAGTTCGAAGCGCCGAAGGAGGAGATCCTGAACGACGTGATAGCCTTCATCCGCGATTTTGCCAGCCGGCGGATGCTGGAGCTGAACCGGTGAGCGATCATCTTGAAACCAGCAATGGCAGGGAGCGCAGCATCGCCGCGCCGTCGCCGATTGCCATGCTGGCGGAATTGACGCATCGCTGCCCGCTTGCCTGCCCTTATTGCTCCAATCCGCTGGAACTGACCCAAAGCTGCGACGAGTTGACGACCGAGGAATGGCTGTCCGCCTTCCGGCAGGCCGCCGAACTCGGCGTCCTGCATCTGCATCTGTCCGGCGGGGAGCCGGTCGCGCGCCGTGATCTTGCCGCACTGACCAAGGGAGCCGCTTCCTATGGCCTCTATACCAACCTCATCACCTCCGGTATCGGGCTGACGCAGCCCCGTCTTACGGAACTCGCCGATGCCGGGTTGGACCATATCCAGCTTTCGATCCAGGGTGCGACGCCGGAAATGGCCGACCATGTCGGCAACTACAAAGGCGGCTATGCTCGCAAACTGGCGGTTGCCGGCTGGATTCGTGAGACCGGCATTCCGCTGACCGTCAACGCCGTTTGCCATAAACAGAACATGGATCAGATCAGCGACATGATCGCAAGCGCGGTCGAGCTCGGCGCGCGCCGCATAGAGATCGCGACCGTGCAGTTCCACGGATGGGCCGAGAAGAACCGCGCTGCGCTGATGCCGACGCGCGCCCAGGTCGAACGGACGACGGCGCTGGTCGTGGAGGCGCGCAGGACGCTGAACGGCATTCTCGTCATCGACTACGTGCCCGCAGATCACCATTCCCGCTATCCGAAAGCCTGTATGGGCGGCTGGGGCCGCACCGGGCTCAACATCACCCCATCGGGGCGGGTGCTGCCGTGCCATGCCGCAGAAACCATTCCGTCGCTTGCCTTCGACAATGTACGTGACAGACCGCTTTCGGACATCTGGTATCACGGTAGCGCCTTCAACGCCTATCGTGGTGACGACTGGATGCAGGAGCCCTGCCGCAGTTGCGCGCGAAAACATATCGACCATGGAGGCTGTCGTTGCCAGGCCATGGCGCTCGCGGGCAGCGCGGATGCGACCGATCCCGTCTGCATTCACTCGCCGTTCCATCAGGATATCGCGGCACGAGCTGAAGAGGACGGCCTCAGCGAGCTTCCGGCTTTTGTGTTTCGTGGCCGGGCATGATCGGTCCGCGCAGTGAGCCTTATGGTCATCTAGCGAGTGCGGCAAATGTGCACCGCAGCAAAAAACTTGAGCCCAAAGGGTTTACATGCTGTCCCTTGGATGGGATCGTTTAGGTGAGAGTTGCCTGATGCGCGTTGGATTTCTTCCTCGCGCGGGATGGTGCAGGTGCCCGATGGGTACCGAAATGCATCGTGGATCGGCGCTTAACAACCAAATCAAGCCGAGGCCGAGCGTTATTTCTCGCATCGCCTTCGGCTGTCGGCGCTGCACTTCGGCGTGCTGGCGTTGATACAAACGCTAATTGGGCTTTTGTGATGAGACTTGTTTTAACGCGCATTTTTTTAGGCGCCCTGGCAAGCACGGTGTCGCTTTCGCCGGCGGCTCATGCAAGCGATCTGCTGATCTGGACGCCTGTCAAAGTCGCGCCTCGGGCCTATCAGACAACCATCGGCTTTCGGCTGCCGATGGCCTGGGAAGTGAGCGCGGGTGCCGATATCGGCCTGGCAAGCGCGCCTGGCGGAAAGATTTTGAGCGGTTCCGAGCTTGCCACATTCTGGGGACGAGTGGTGGACGTTCATAACAATTTCGCCAGCAAATCGCGTCGCGAGGTGGCGCTGCGCCTGGACACGCTGAGGGGCAGCGGAACCTTGTATCTCGGCCGCTCGCGAAACTGGATTGTCTCGAAAGATCTCGATATGCAGACGACCCGCGCGCTGAATGTGAACTATATGGCGGCGCAGAACCAACCAACGTCCGTCACTGCCTCGCAGGCGGTGACGATGATCTTTCCCTCGACCGGCACGTCGATCTCGGCGAGCGGTGTAGTAACGGATATCAAAGGTACCCTCTCAAGCACGCTGGCCTTCAACCAGCCGATCGTGCCCAACCTTAATTTCACTGCTTCTGTCGTCGATCCGCTGGCCTTAACGCCAGCGGGCAACGTGAATGTGAACTATCGCATCAAATGGTAGAACTGATCAACGCGCCGGCGGCGCCTTCCGCTTGGGGCCGGGGATCAGCCCTTCGCGCTGCAGCTGCTTGCGTATCGCTTTGCGATGCCGGCTGATGGCCTGCGCTTTTTCCCGGACGCGTCGTTCGGACGGCTTCTCATAAGACTGCCGTGCCTTCATCTCGCGGAACAAACCCTCGCGCTGCATCTTCTTCTTGAGCACCCTGAGCGCCTGTTCGACATTGTTGTCTCTGACTAGAATATGCATTTGTTCTCCTTGTTGCTGTTGCTGAAATCGTCGCTCGTCAGCCGAGTTATTCGGCGACGAGCATCTCAAGCTCTTTGCGCATGAGAAGCACGGATAAGGCTTCCCGTTCTTCTCAGGCCGATTGATGGCCCCGTTACGCTCATTCGGCCAACGTCAATGACAATGGATAGTGGAAGCGCCGTCACGGGATGGTGCGGCGGACACGGGAGCTACGGTTCAAAAAAAGTTGCAGCAGCTAATTTCACACTGCGGCTTCGAGGCCCCACGGATAGTAACGCGGGATCGCAGTCCTCGCTGCGACAAATAGAGATCCAACAGGGTATTACAGGATAGGCTATCAAAACGTCAAGGCATCGAGGATGGGCGTTATGATCTTCATGCTACCGCGAAAACTTATCGCCAAACAGGCGCGCGGTAGTTTCCCCCGAAGTGGCGAAGGTCCCAAAGCGCAGTTAGCGCTTAGCGGATCGATCGCCTGAACGCCTGTGGGGTGAGGTTGAAAGACGCAAAGTGACCGTCGTGATATTGGTCTGTCGCCGGATCAAGAGAAATTGCGCACTCGATCCGGCGACAGGGCCGGCGGGCGGGCCGGCAGGCACGTTGACGTCAATCGACGTGCAATACAAAGACTTTAAGGTTGAGCGTGGTAATTTCCGCGTGGCCTCAACCGTTCGTCGCGGTGATCTTGGTAAGCAAATCACCGCGAGCTATAATATTGTCGAAACTCAAAGTTTCCATAGCGGTCAGACCTATGCCTTGGATAATGGGACTTTAGTCTGATGGTTCGGTGGCGCGCGTCACCACCCGCAAACCTTTGTCATGGGCACCAGGCATCGGGACAGCTTCAGGGCAGAGCTTTCTGACAAAATTGCATCCAAGCTTGGGCAATCAGCGGTCAGGAGGCCTTGGCTTCGAAAGCGGGTGGAAAATCACCCAGCGACTTCGCCTTGAGGATCAAACCTTCTATATCCTGCTCGACGATCGCTTCAAGGTCGGCGAAGCTGTCGATGACATAGTAGATCGGCTGGACGATATCGATCCGGTAAGGCGTTCTGAGAACGCTTAGCAGATCGAACGGGCGGAACTCGCACGCCTTGCCTTCCATGGCTGCCTTCGCTTCGCTTGGCGACGAAACGATGCCCGCGCCGAAGCAGCGGCGACCTTCTGGCGTGTTGATCAGTCCGAATTCAACGGTGAACCAGAAGATGCGGAACAAATGCCAGGAATAGCCCTTGCCGAGGTGGACGGCGGTTTCGCCGAAATGCCGCACGAAATTGGCATAGCTCTGGTTGGTGAGCAGCGGACAATGGCCGAATACCTCATGAAACAGGTCCGGCTCCTCGATATAGTCGATGTGCTCGCGGCGGCGCAGGAAGGTCGCAAGCGGGAATTTGCCCTGCGACAGGAGTTCGTAGAAGCGCGAGGGCGGAATGAGTGCCGGCACGCCTTCGACACCGAAGCCGGTGGTCTCGTTCAGGCGCCGGTTGACGTCGAGAAGCTGGGGGACCTTGTCCGGCTTGAGCCCCAGGGTCTTCACACCGTCCAGATATTCCCGGCAAGCCATATTGGCCAGCAGCTTCAACTGACGCCCGTAGAGTTCGCCCCAGATCGCATCTTCTTCGGCGGTGTAGGCGTATAAGCCATCTGGGCCAGGCAGCTTAGCGGTGTAGCTGCTTTCCTTGGTCATAGGCTGATCCTCCCAGATGCTGCGATACTCTTGCAATTATGCGCCGGATTTTGCGGATTTTCTTTTCTTTCCTGCTGGCTATCGGCATAGTACTGGTAAATATTCTCGAATATGGTGCTGTGGATGAAAGAACCTGGGAATTTTCATCTCAAACTTCTGCAGCTTGTCCAGGCCGATGGCAGCCTCTCGCTGGCGGAGCTGGCGGAGAAGGCCGGGATGTCGCAGAGCTCGGCTTGGCGGAAAATCCAGGAGCTGGAGACTGACGGCGTCATCCGCAAGCGTGTGACACTGCTCGATCCCGGAAAACTCGATCTCAAGCTCTGCGTTATCGCGCATGTGACCCTGGAGGATCACCACGAAGAGGCGGTCACGTCTTTCGCGTCGGTGGTGCTGGAGCGGCCGGAGATCATGGAGTGCTATGCGCTATCCGGCGCCTTCGACTACATGCTGAAGATCCGGGCGAGGGATGTGGAAAGCTACGAGGCCTTCATGACCCGCTATCTCATGCGCAACCCGCATGTGCGCACGGTGGTGTCGAGCTTTGTGCTGCGCGAGCTGAAATTCTCGACCGAATTGCCGATCTAGCGCGTCGCCCAATCCGCGGCGTGCCTAATCCATCGTCCGGCTGATGTGGATGCTATGAACCTTTGCCTTTTCCTGGGCGACGAACTCGGTCAATGCGGCTGGAATTTCCACCTCCGCACTATGTCTCGCAAGGACATGGAAGCCCTTTGGAAGGCAGGTCGCGATGCCATCGATTATCTCTTCGTAATCGACGATCAGCAACTCCCAACCGACCATGAGATCGAACAGTTCGGGATCGGCGATCACATGCTTGTTCTCGCAGAACCAGTAGGACGAAATCGCCAGGTCGGGCAGATAACCGATCATCGCTGGAAGGCTTCGTTGTTCGAACGCGAACCTTCCCGGAAGCCGGGCAGCCGACATGAGCTGCCTGCCCAGGGAAAGCTGGCTTTCCGATGAATCCAACCCATGAAGTTCAAGGCCGGGATTGCCGGCGAGATAGGCAAAGGCAAGGCTGAATGCACCTGAACCGCAGCCGAGATCGCATACTTTTTGATATGTGTGGATCGCTGTTCCGAGATTAAGGAGCGCCTGCAGGCACTTCAGCGAGTTGCGTATCCCGAATGCGCGGGTAAACGCGTCGGCAGAGCGGCTATAATCGAATATCTCGATTTGACGCCGGCTTTTTACGGCGTTGAGCAGAGCAATGGAATCGGTGGTCGGGTGATATAGGTGATGACATCTGAGCAGGACTTCGGCGAATTCTTCGAAATGTCGTGTTTGTCCTTCGACGCATTCCATATAAATTTATCCTCGAAAAGGAAGTGTATTTTTAAAGGATGATTGGAACGCGAGCATGCGCCGAAAAGCAAGCTCTCCGTGCGGGTTGCGCTCATCGGAACGAGCGCGGCCAAATCAATCGTCGCCAGCTTTAAAACCTGGTTCGTTTGATCTGCATCTTTGGCGTTCCTGGCAAACCAAAGCGCAATGTCGCCATGTCAGCCATGTGACATGATCACGGGGAATCCTTCAAAGGTCTTGAGTGTGTCGAGAACGATCGATGTCTTCACATGCTGGACCGACTCATGAGGCAACAGGACATCGTTGACGAATCTTGAGAGATCGGCGAGCCCGCGGGTCGCTACCTTCAGGTGGTAGTCCATTTCACCAGTCAGCGCATAGGCTTCGAGGACCTCCGGCAGCCCGCTGATCAGCTGCGAAAATCGTTGGGCATTGTCCCTGTTATGGGTTGCGAGCGTCACGGAAATGACCACCAACATATCCAAACCCAGCTTTTGCCTATCCAGATTGGCCTGATAGCCCTGGATATAGCCCTCAGCCTCCAGTCTCGTCCGTCGGCGCGAGCATTGCGAGGGTGAAAGCGCGATCCGCTCGCCCAACTCGTTGTTCGTCAATCTGCCGTCCTTTTGCAATTCCTGGAGCAGTCGCAAATCGAACTTGTCGAGTTGTTCATTCATTGCACAAAATCCCTGAAATCCTCACGATCTGTGCATAATTTCGCCCTTAACTATGAAGAATGCAAGCACATTGCACGCATTTTGGATCATACTTTGCATAATTGATATGCAAATTTCCCTGGAGGAGAAAATGGGTCCTTTTCCGCATGATGCGCCGCCGCCGGAAATCAGCGTCGACAATCCAGCCGGCACCGATGGCTTCGAATTCGTTGAATTCGCCCATCCCGAGCCCGAGAAGCTGCGTGAGCTCTTTACACGCATGGGCTATGTCCCGGTCGCCAGGCACAAGACGAAGGACATCACCGTCTGGCGGCAGGGCGATATCAACTATCTGCTTAATGCCGAACCCGGCAGCCATGCCGCCCGTTTCGTTGGAGAGCATGGTCCTGCAGCCCCGTCGATGGCCTGGCGGGTCGTTGACGCCAAGCACGCCTTCGATCATGCCGTGTCAAAAGGCGCCGTTCCCTATGAGGGGAATGACAAGGCACTCGATGTCCCGGCGATTGTCGGCATTGGCGGTTCGCTGCTCTATTTCATCGAGACCTATGGTGCAAAGGGTTCGGCTTACGCAGCCGAGTTCGATTGGCTCGGCGAGCGCGACCCGCGTCCCGAAGGGGTCGGCTTCTATTATCTCGATCATCTGACCCACAACGTCTTCCGCGGCAACATGGACAAATGGTGGGCTTTTTACCGCGAATTGTTCAACTTCAAGCAGATCCACTTCTTCGACATCGACGGGCGCATCACCGGTCTGGTGAGCCGCGCCATCACGTCGCCCTGTGGCAAGATCCGCATTCCGCTGAATGAATCGAAGGACGATACGAGCCAGATCGAGGAGTTTCTGAAGAAGTACAAGGGCGAGGGCATCCAGCACATCGCCGTGGGAACGGAAGATATCTACGAAGGCACCGACAGGCTCGCAGACAATGGGCTGCGCTTCATGCCCGGTCCTCCAGAGACCTATTACGACATGTCCTATGCACGCGTGAACGGGCATGACGAACCCATCGCGCGCATGAAGAAACATGGTATCCTTATCGACGGCGAAGGTGTGGTGAATGGCGGCATGACGAAGATCCTGCTGCAGATTTTCTCAAAAACCGTCATTGGCCCGATTTTCTTCGAATTCATCCAGCGCAAGGGCGACGAGGGCTTTGGCGAAGGCAATTTCCGCGCCCTTTTCGAGTCGATCGAGGCGGATCAGATCAAGCGGGGCGTGATCGGTACTGCGGCGGAGTGATTTTTGGGCGATCCTGCGCCTACGTGGGATCGCCCTCAGTTTTCGGGAGGAATTGAGCGATGGACCAGACAATGACCCAGGCTTCGGACAAAGAGGCCTCGGTGGCGGACATGCTGCAATATATGCCAGGCTTCGGCAACGACTTCGAAACGGAAACACTTCCTGGCGCTTTGCCGCAAGGCCAGAACAGTCCGCAGAAATGCAACTACGGTCTTTACGCGGAGCAGCTTTCCGGCTCGCCCTTCACCGCACCTCGAGGGACGAACGAAAGGTCCTGGCTCTATCGTATTCGCCCGAGCGTGCGCCACACCCGTCGTTTTTCCAACACCTCCTACCCGCACTGGAAATCTGCTCCCTGCCTGGACGATCATTCGCTTCCCCTCGGCCAGCTTCGTTGGGGTCCCGTGCCCGTGCCGGACGAGAGGCTAAGTTTTCTCGACGGGGTGCGGACGATGACCACCGCAGGCGACGTCCTGACGCAGACCGGGATGGCCGCGCATGTCTATGTCTTCAATGAGGACATGGTCGATGATTATGCCTTCAACGCCGATGGTGAACTGCTGATCGTTCCGCAGATCGGTGCTATCCGCGTGTTCACTGAAATGGGCGCCATGGACATCGAGCCCTTGGAGATATGCCTCATCCCACGCGGCATGATGTTCAAGGTGCTGCGCAAAGGCGACGAGAAGGTTTGGCGCGGCTATATATGCGAGAACTACGGCGCGAAATTCACGCTGCCGGATCGCGGGCCGATCGGCGCGAACTGCCTGGCAAATCCGCGCGATTTCAAGACGCCGGTCGCCGCATACGAGGACAAGGAAACGCCCTGCCGCGTGCATGTGAAGTGGTGCGGGAAATTCTACGTCACGGAAATCGGCCACTCGCCTCTCGATGTGGTCGCCTGGCACGGCAACTACGCACCTTTCAAATACGACTTGCGGACATTTTCCCCTGTTGGAGCGATCCTGTTCGATCATCCTGACCCGTCGATTTTCACGGTGCTGACCGCGCCGACGGAAAGTGCGGGTACGGCGAATGTCGATTTCGTGATCTTTCCGCCGCGCTGGCAGGTCGCCGAGCATACCTTCCGCCCGCCCTGGTATCACCGCAACATCATGAGCGAGTTCATGGGCCTGATCCATGGTCAGTATGATGCCAAGGAAGAAGGGTTCGTGCCGGGCGGCATCAGCCTGCACAACATGATGCTTCCGCATGGGCCGGATGCTTCAGGCTTCGAAAAGGCCTCCAATTCCGAGCTGAAACCCGTCAAGCTGGATCATACCATGGCCTTCATGTTCGAGACCCGCTACCCGCAGCAGGTGACCAAGTATGCGGCGGAGCTGGAAACGCTGCAGGATAATTATCTGGAATGTTGGGATGGCCTGGAACGCAGGTTCGACGGAACACCCGGCATCAAGTGAAGACCGGCCACGCATCCTCCGACATTGGGGCCAGAACATGAAGCTCGCGACATTGAAAGACTCCACACGGGACGGCCGGCTCGTCGTCGTCTCCCGTGACCTTACCCGCTGCTCCGAGGTCGGTCATATTGCCCGCACCTTGCAGGCGGCACTTGATGACTGGGAGCATGTGGCGCCGAGACTGGCGCTGATTGCCGAGGGGATCGAGACGGGCGCCCAGCCGACGATCAGGTTTCATGAACACGACGCCGCATCGCCTTTGCCGCGGGCCTATCAGTGGGCCGACGGGTCGGCCTATGTCAATCACGTCGAGTTGGTGCGCAAGGCGCGCAACGCCGAGATGCCGGCAAGCTTTTGGGTCGATCCATTGATGTATCAAGGTGGCTCGGACGGTTTTCTCGCGCCGCGCGATCCGATCGCGGTGACCGACGAGGCCCATGGGGTCGACATGGAAGGTGAAGTCGCCGTCATTGTCGGTGACGTGGCCATGGGTTCCGGTCCTGACGTCGCCCGGAGCGCCATCCGGCTAGTGATGCTTGTCAACGATGTCTCTTTGCGCGGTCTGATAGCGGAAGAGCTGGCAAAGGGCTTTGGTTTCTTCCAGTCCAAGCCCGCATCGGCATTTTCTCCGGTCGCGGTGACGCCGGACGAGCTTGGAGAGGCATGGGATGGCGGCAAGCTGCATCTTCCTTTGCTGGTGAGCTTGAATGGCAAGGCTTTCGGCCAGGCGAATGCCGGCGTCGACATGACGTTCGATTTCGGCCAGCTGATCGCCCATGCCGCCAAGACCCGCAATCTCGTCGCCGGAACGATCGTCGGCTCGGGGACAGTGTCCAACAAGCTGGACGGTGGGCCGGGCAAGCCGATCGAGAATGGAGGTGACGGCTATTCCTGCATCGCCGAAATCAGGATGATTGAGGCGATTGAAACCGGATCGCCGAAGACTCCATTCCTAAAATTCGGTGATCAGGTCCGTATCGAGATGAAGGATCGGGCCGGCCATTCCATCTTTGGGGCGATCGAGCAGACCGTCGAGCGATATAGCGGAGACGGGGCGCAATGAAGGAGGTCGTCCTCTACGACTATTGGCGATCGTCCGCGAGCTGTCGCGTCCGTATCGCGCTCAATATGCTGGGGGTCGATTACAAAACCGTATCGATCAATTTGTTGGAAGGTGAGCAGAGGAAGCCAGACTATCTGGCGCTCAACCCACAGGGTTTGGTGCCGACATTGGTGATCGACGGAAGGATACTGACGCAGTCGCTTTCGATCATCGAGTATCTGGCGGAGCTGCGACCGGAGAGCGGATTGCTGCCATCGGATATCGCAGGCCGGCAACACGTACGAGCGCTTGCCTATGCGATCGCCATGGATATCCATCCCATATGTAATACGCATGTCGTGGCAGAGGTCATGTCACTGACGGGCAAGGCCGAGGCGCGTGAGGAATGGATGAAGCACTTCATCTCGGATGGACTTCGTAAACTGGAAGCGATGCTCGACGAAGGCGACGGAAAATTCAGCTTTGGCGATGCGCCGACGATGGCGGACCTTTGTCTTGTCCCGCAAGTTTACAATGCCCGCCGCTGGGGCGTGGATATGACCGGTTTCAAGCGCATCGTCGATATCGATGGCAAGTGTGCCGAATTGCCCGCGTTTCAGGCGGCGCATCCCGACCGTGCGAGATCATAACGAAGTCCAAGCGTTGCTTTAACTCGTGCGCCGGATAAGTCCACGACAGTGGAATATCTGTGCGGCTCGCATGGCTGATGATGTATCCCATCATCAATGACATAAGAATTTGATATGTTTTGATAGATTCCATCAAGCATGCATTGAGGCCGGCGAAAACCCGGCCTATCCTTCCCGTCAAGAGGTAGGGATGATCGAGATGAGGAAGGGCGGTTGTGTCTAGCCCCCTTTGCATACATCGCGGGAAACGCAATCGGCTCCCGCCGCATGAATGATTCCATCTCTTTCAGAGGAAAGTTCCATGAAAAAACATAGTCGTGCAACGGTTGCCGATCTCCTGGCGATGAAAGGTAGCAGGCAGCTCACCATGTTGCGTGTCACCTCTCTGGAGGAAGCCGAGGCGGCTGAGAAGGCGGGCATCGATATCGTTTCCGTGCCGCCAGCGCTGCTAGGCCCGGCTTTTCGTGAGGCCGCTCCCACCTGCTTCGCCATTCCCGGTCTTGAGTATGGCGATTATGTCTCGGCGGAAGAGTATATGCGCGAAGCCTTCAAGGCGCTGAAGGCAGGCGGGGATGCGGTCTATTGCGCAGCCGGTGTGTCGACGATTAGGCGAATGCGCGAGGAGGGCATTCCAGTCTGCGGCCATGTCGGCCTTATTCCATCCAAGGCGACCTGGACGGGCGGTTTTCGCGCCGTCGGCAAGACGGCGGCGAGCGCCCTTGAGGTTTGGCGGCAGACCAAGGCGCTGGAAGAGGCCGGCGCCTTCGCCGTCGAGATCGAGGTGGTGCCGGGTGGTGTTGCCGAAGCCATCAGCCGGAATACATCGATGCTGATGATCTCGATGGGGGCGGGAAGCGGTTGCGATGCCCAGTATCTTTTTGCCGATGACGTGCTCGGCAGTCATGGTGGCCACTATCCGCGCCACGCGAAAATATATCGCAACTTTGCCGTCGAATATGAACGACTGCAACGCGAACGTATCGCCGCTTTCACGGAGTTTGCAGCGGATGTCCGCTCAGGCGCCTATCCGGAAAGACAACACTTCGTCTCGATCGAGGACGAGGAACTACAGGCTTTTCTGCGGCTTCTGACCGATGGTGGCCGATAGCGACTCTGTCTGACAAACTTTCACAACATGTCCATGATTTTCGAGCAGATGAGAATAGCATGACACATTATGTACTCACCGTTTCCTGCCGCTCGACGCGGGGGATAGTTGCGGCGATTGCCAATTATCTGGCCGACCAGGGCTGCAACATCGTCGACTCCAGCCAGTTCGACGATCTCGATACCGGCAAGTTCTTCATGCGCGTCAGTTTTGTGTCCGAAGAGGGCGTCGGCCAGGAGGCGCTGGTCGAGGGCTTCAAGCCGATTGCAGGCAAGTTCGAGATGGAGGCCGAGATCCACGACACCCAGAAGCGCATGAAGGTGCTGCTGATGGTGTCGCGCTTCGGCCATTGTCTGAATGACCTGCTCTACCGCTGGAAGATCGGCGCACTGCCGATCGACATCGTCGGCGTCGTCTCCAACCATTTCGAATACCAGAAGGTGGTGGTCAATCATGACATCCCCTTCCACCATATTCCGGTGACCAAGGCCAACAAGCCGCAGGCGGAAGCGCGGATCATGGATGTGGTCGAGCAGACCGGCACGGAACTGATCGTGCTGGCCCGCTATATGCAGATCCTGTCGGATTCGATGTGCCAAAAGATGTCGGGCCGGATCATCAACATCCACCATTCCTTCCTGCCGAGCTTCAAGGGCGCCAACCCCTACAAGCAGGCCTATGAGCGTGGGGTAAAACTGATCGGGGCGACGGCGCATTATGTGACGGCGGATCTGGACGAAGGTCCGATCATCGAGCAGGACACGGCGCGCATCACCCATGCGCAATCGGCCGACGATTATGTGTCGATCGGCCGGGATGTGGAAAGCCAGGTTCTCGCCCGCGCCATCCATGCGCATATCCACTACCGCACCTTCCTCAACGGCAACCGCACCATCGTCTTCCCGGCAAGCCCGGGGAGTTATGCTTCCGAGAGGATGGGCTGAGCGATGACGGCGGCGACTGCGATGACTACGGCAACCGTGATCGACGGCAAGCAGGTGGCGGCTTCGGTGATCGAGGCGGTGAAGACGGCGACGTCCGCTCTGGAAAGAGATACCGGAACGAAGGCCGGTCTTGCGGTGGTGATCGTCGGCGACGATCCGGCCAGCCACAGCTATGTGAGCTCGAAGAGCAGGATGGCCAAGGAGTGCGGCTTCACGTCCGTCCAGCACACGCTGCCGGCCGAGACGACGCAAGAAGAGTTGGCAGGTCTGGTGCAATCGCTGAATGAAGACCCGTCCATCCACGGCATCCTGGTGCAGCTGCCGCTGCCCAAGCATCTGAACGCGGAGCCGATCATCCAGTCGATCCGGCCGGAGAAGGATGTCGATGGGCTGCATGTGGTCAATGCCGGCAAGCTTGCCACGGGTGACCTCGCAACCGGCCTGATCTCCTGCACCCCGGCCGGGGCGATGCTTCTGGTGCGCCGCGTGCACGGCGAGGACCTGTCGGGGCTGACCGCCGTCGTCATCGGCCGCTCCAACCTGTTCGGCAAGCCGATGGCGCAATTGCTGCTCAACGCCAATGCGACGGTGACGACGGCACACTCCCGCACCAAGGACTTGGCCACGGTTGCTCGCACCGCCGATATTCTGGTGGCGGCTGTCGGCCGTCCTGAGATGGTCAAGGCGGACTGGATCAAGCCTGGTGCGACGGTGATCGATGTCGGGATCAACCGGATTGCCGCCCCTGAGCGCGGCGAGGGCAAGAGCCGTCTGGTCGGCGATGTCGCCTTTGCCGAGGCATCCGACGTTGCCGCCGTGATCACGCCGGTTCCCGGTGGTGTCGGGCCGCTGACCATCGCCATGCTGATGGCCAATACCGTCATTGCCGCTCATCGGGCAGCGGGGAAAAGCGCGCCGAAATTCTGAATACCTCTCGTCGAGTGGAATGAGCAAACGGGATGCCCCCCGGGCTGCTTCTCAAATGCGGGACTCTGATATCTTAAGGCCTGTATCGAATGCGGATGAAAGACCCTCATCGAGACAGGCTGAGTCGGGTCCGGCGTGGAATCGAGACAATTTCCGATCAAATAGAGCGCCGTAGCGATCATCTTTTCCGATTCTCAGGGCGGCATGCCAGCTGGAGAACCGCCGCGCACTGGTCCGGGCAGGTCAAATTCCCGTTGGTTATTGGTAGTGCCGGCGCCGATGGCGATGCTGATAGTTGCATTTTGGCAACGGCAACACAGGTAGATAGTAAAGTAGGCTTCATATAATTGACAAACATACCGTCCGTTTGTAAATCATAGTTAGGACATAATCTGTCTCGCGGTCGAACATTCGGCCGGATCGGTAGGGGCATTTCAAGGCTGTTACCACGAGGGAATGGGGAAGGCCCGATGGGCCTGGCTCCGGCACTGGGGAGCGTATCGGGGACTTATTCGATCGCATTTACATGGCGTCGCTTTTCGTAAGCGGCGAATGCAGTTTCGTGCTCGTGGAAATGTTTGAAATGCATAATACAACCAGGAGTTTACTATGAATTTGAAAAGTCTTCTGATCAGCTCTGCTGCTTCGCTTGCTGCAGTTTCGGGTGCTCATGCAGCCGACGCTATCGTCGCTGCTGAGCCGGAGCCCCTCGAATACGTTCGCATCTGCGACGCATACGGCGCTGGCTACTTCTTCATTCCGGGCACCGAAACCTGCCTTAAGATCGGCGGCATGGTCCGTACCGAAGGCAAGTGGTACGACGCTTACAACCCGAAGAACCGCACTGGCACGCTGTGGCATACTCGCGCTGAATTGAGCCTCGACACGGCCACCGACACCGAATACGGCCCGCTGAAGACCAATTCTGTCTTCCGTTGGGACTGGGAAGAAGGCAATTCGACCAGCACGAAGCTGCTGTTCGCCAATATCAGCCTCGGCGGTTTCCTCGTCGGTAAGGCGGACTCCCAATACATCTCGTTTACTGACTATGCCGGCGACGTCATCAACGACGACGTGATCTATGACGGCCCGTACGAACTCAACCAGCTGACCTACAACTACGACGCCGGCAACGGCTTCACGGCTGTGGTCTCGGTGGAAGACAGCAATTCCAGCGGCTCGGACTCCTCCTCCTATGGCGCGAGCTGGTGGGTGGATGACAAGTCCAACCATTATGCTCCGGACGCTGTTGCCGGTATTGGCTACAAGACCGGTGCATGGTCCTTCAAGGTCGTCGGCGGTTATGACTCCATCGTCGAAGAAGGTGCTGTCAAGGCTCGCGTCGACGCCGACTTCGGCACGTTCTCGGCCTTCTTGATGGGTGGCTGGAACACGGACGGCGACAAGCTGAACAAGTATGCCGGCACCAACCTCGATCGCTCTGCTTGCCCGGTTAATGACGAGTCGAAGTGCGGCTGGGGTGACTGGGCCGTTTGGGGTGGCGTTGGCGTTCCGTTCAACGACAAGCTGAAGTGGAACCTGCAGCTCGCCTACACCGACTCGAAGATCTTTGCCGCAACCACGAACGTCAAGTGGAACCCGGTTAAGAACCTCCTAATCGAGCCGGAAGTATCCTACACCAACTTCGACTCGGTCAACGATGACCAGTGGGCCGGTATCCTGCGCTTCCAGCGCAGCTTCTAATCCAAATTATCCGGCCCCGTGCCGGATAAGAGAAGCCTGTCGTTTCCAATCCGCCAGGCTTCTTACATTGATCGGTTGACCTCCGATCAAAGAGGAAAGGATCCGGTTTTCCCTACCGGATCCTTTTCATTTAATTCAGCGAGTTTGCCTGATCGCGGCATGAAAGCGAGTTCAGCCGCTCGATAAATCGATGTCACAGCGGATCGTTTATGATCTCGATTAGCTTGTTTGAGCTCACATCGCCGCCGCCATGTTCCGTAGTACTTGTTTCGGGAACCAGGCGGTCAGGATCATTTTGATAAGGGCTTGTCCGCAAGGGGCCAAGTTAAAGTCGCCTTTGTCGAGAGCCCATTCGTCCACCAGTCCGCCAATTGCGGCAGTCAATGTGGATGCAGCTGTCTCCGGCGTCCATGGACAGGGCAAAGCGCCGGTCGCGCTCATGGAACAGAATATCCTCGCAAAATGCTCCTGCATTTCATGCCGGAAAGAGGTGCCGCTGTCACAGTCAGCGAACGACATGTCGAGATACATGATGACCTTCAGCATCCCGCGTTTGCGTGGATCCTGTTGAAGCTCTGCGAAAATTGTCGAAATCGTGTCGAAGACCAGTTCAAGCGGATTGGGGGGATGCTCTTGCGATATCTGCTCCGCAAGCTCCCGGAATGGCCGACGTGCTTCATCGCGGATCGCAAGCAAAAGGCCCTGCTTATTTTTGAAATGCCAGTGAACTGCTCCGCGTGTGACGCCAGCGGCGACGGCTATTTCTTCCAGCGTGACATTTTCATATCCGTTGTCGAGAAACAACGTCTCCGCTGAATGCAATATTATACGCCGCGTTTCCGCCGCTTCCTCCTTCGTGCGTCTCATCTAATTCTCCGCCAAAACTAACTCCCAAGCGCCCCCCTTACCGAAGCCTCGCATTATAGTCATAGCGTCGAATATTTTATTGACAATATTGCTTATGTTGTCCTTCGGCTGACCAACGCAGGCTGAGCGTATTTTTTTGTATCTCAAGCCGGCGGCGTCTCGCTCTCGCGGTGAACGCTGGACATTCTCAAACTTCTTCAAGGCCGCCTCCTTATCACCTTGGTTTTCTCCATCAGCGCAGGTGATAACAGCAGCGTGACCAGTACTCCGATCCACATTGGGGCTTCAGTACTTGGCAGCTATAGGACGGCCTTGTTCGCAACAGATGGTGGCGATCGGCGAGGTGTCCCAGCGGCGCCGACACATCGCCGCCGCGTGATCAGGACTATAAAGGGCGGGTTTATCCGCCGATCCAGAGATCTTACAAAAGCGAACGAGCTTCCGAAAGATGCTGTCAGAGAAGGCGGTTGTCGTCAGTCGGCTGCCATGCGCGAGACTGCACGCCGTCCTTGCCGGACTTTTTGGGCTCTTCGATCGCTGTCTCGCGAGTTTTCTCGGCGCTCTTGTTTTCGACATCCTTCGGCAAGGGCTTCGGGTCGGCCTTTTTCTCGAAACGGATCATTGTCATTCTCCTGATCTGACAGATTGAGAAAACGCCCCGCGCAAGGTCGGGGCGCTTCAGAAGGACGTCTTACATGGCGAGCGCGGTGGCGCAGCCCTCGACGTTGCGGCTGTCCGACGTGGTCTGGCCAGGCATCATCGCCCAACCGCCGGCGTCGACGAATTGGCGCTTCTTGTAGTTGTCGGGAATGGCCTTGAACTCGATGAGCTTCGCGGTCGCATCCGGCGCGGCGTTGAAACGCTGGACACATATGGCGGATGCCAGTTCCCCGCGCGCAACGACGCCGGCTGTCGCCGCCGCAGTGCGCGACGTGCCGCCCGTCACCCAGCCGCCCCAGCTGAAGCCGACGATCATGGTGACGACCGCCGTGGCGATGCAGGCCCATACGAGCAGCGTCTTGGATGGCTGGTAGCTTTCGAAACGCTGCGCGATCGATGCGCTTTGCATGGCCATGGCAATTTTCCTTGTCTAGGGGTTGTTCGAGTTCCGTCGCCGGCCAGACTGGCCGAGCGGTACAGACGCTGGTGTCAGTATCCCATGCCACCCATGTCGCCATTTCCGGCCGTCGCGGCAGATTCTCTTGCGGGAATGTCTGCGATCATCGCCTCGGCTGTGATGAGAAGTGCTGCGATCGAGCCGGCGTCCTGCAAAGCCGTCCGCACGACCTTCGCGGGATCGACGATGCCGGCCTTGACCATGTCGACATAGGTTTCCGTCTGTGCGTCGAAACCTTGATTGTGATCCGTGCTGTCGATGAGCTTTCCGACAACGATCGAGCCTTCGACACCGGCATTGTCGGCGATCTGCCGGATCGGCGCTTCAAGCGCCCGCAACACGATCGAGATACCGGCCGTCATGTCAGCGTTTTCGCCCTTGAGCCCGATCAGAGCCGACTTTGCGCGCAGCAGTGCCACGCCGCCGCCGGGCACGATACCTTCCTCGACCGCCGCGCGGGTGGCGTTCAGAGCATCGTCGATGCGGTCCTTCTTTTCCTTGACTTCGATCTCGGTCACGCCGCCGACGCGGATCACCGCGACGCCGCCGGCAAGTTTCGCCAGCCGCTCCTGCAGCTTTTCCTTATCGTAGTCGCTGGTCGTATCCTCGATCTGCGCCTTGATCTGCTGGACGCGCGCCTGGATAGCTACCTTCTCACCGGAACCGTCGATGATGGTGGTCGTGTCCTTCTCGATCAGCACGCGCTTGGCGCGTCCCAGCATGTCGATGGTGATATTCTCGAGCTTGATGCCCAGATCCTCGGAGATCACCTGGCCGGCGGTGAGGACGGCAATATCCTCCAGCATCGCCTTGCGGCGATCACCGAAGCCCGGAGCCTTGACGGCCGCGACCTTCAGGCCGCCACGCAGCTTGTTGACGACCAATGTCGCCAGCGCTTCGCCTTCCACGTCTTCCGAGATGATCAAGAGCGGCTGGCCGCTCTGCACCACGGCTTCAAGGATCGGCAGCATCGCCTGCAGATTGCCGAGCTTCTTCTCGTGGAGAAGAATGTAGGGGTCTTCAAGCTCGACGCGCATCTTCTCGGCATTGGTAACGAAATAGGGTGACAGGTAACCGCGGTCGAACTGCATGCCCTCGACGACGTCGAGTTCGGTGTCGGCGGTTCTTGCTTCCTCAACCGTGATAACGCCCTCGTTGCCGACCTTGTCCATCGCCTTGGCGATCATCTCGCCGACGCTTGCGTCGCCATTGGCGGCGATCGTTCCGACCTGGGCGATCTCGCCGGAGGACTGAACCTTCTTGGCGCGCGCCTGAATTTCCTTGACGACGGCGGCAACGGCAAGGTCGATACCGCGCTTGAGGTCCATCGGATTCATGCCGACAGCGACGAGCTTCACGCCTTCGCGCAGGATGGACGCGGCGAGCACGGTTGCGGTCGTCGTGCCATCGCCGGCAAGGTCATTGGTCTTCGAGGCGACTTCACGCACCATCTGGGCGCCCATGTTCTCGAACTTGTCTTCCAGTTCAATTTCCTTGGCGACGGTGACGCCATCCTTGGTAATGCGCGGCGCGCCATAGGTGCTGGCGATCACGACATTGCGGCCCTTGGGGCCCAGCGTGACCTTGACGGCATTGTTGAGCAGCTCGACACCACGGAGCATGCGATCACGCGCGTCGGTGGAGAATCTGATTTGTTTGGCAGTCATGATGGTCGTCCAGTTCACTCTTGAAATTGCGGGTTTGGAGGTTGGCTGTCAGGCGACCTTTTGGGCAGTTGCATCGGTCTTTCCGACGATGCCCATAATGTCGGCCTCCTTCATGATAAGGAGCTCCTCGCCATCGATCTTGATCTCGGTCCCGGACCATTTTCCGAACAGGATCGTGTCGCCGATCTTGACGTCGAGTGGGATCAATGCTCCGTCTTCATCGCGCATGCCCGGACCAACGGCGATCACTTCGCCTTCCTGCGGCTTTTCCTTGGCGGTGTCTGGAATGATGATCCCGCCCTTGGATTTGAGATCGCCTTCCGCGCGCCGGATGACGACGCGATCGTGGAGTGGACGGAATTTCATAGGGGTTCTTTCTGCAGCCGGTGCATATGGCGGCTGATGTTCTTAAATAGCACTTGTGGCACTCGATAGATAGGAGTGCCAAGAAATATTACGCTACGGCCAAAATTATTGTAAAATATAATTCAGTTACTCTGCTCAATCGTCTGGCGTAAATTAGATGATATGCACGAGTTTAACCAACATGATTTTGCGGTTTTATTTTAGAATTTCTGAGGGTCTCCGGCTTTTATTCACAATGAATCCCGAATAATCCTTGATCGAATCTCAATGTGAGCCTAGACATAGAGCATATTTTTTGGCCGCTCCGGCTTTCGTGGTGTCTGAGGCCTATGCCCCGCCATGCATTACCGAATTCCCGATGGCGAACGTATGGCGCCGTTCTCATGCGCACGTTGCTCCGCTCGAACGATTGATGATTCTTTGCGCTGACCGCTGATGAACCGGCAGGCTCGGGGACGCCTCGGTTCGGATGGGAAGAGTGCAGGGAGGCGCATCGGCGTGTTCTCGTTGAGAACCGCGCCATGATCAACCGGACTACTCAAACCAACGTTCGTCTTTCGCTCCCATTCCTGTTGCCGGCGATTGCCATGCCGGGTTCAAGGCCGCAAATGCTGCCGATCAATCCAGCGGATCTCCAAACCGCACTCGAAAAGGACCACAAGCAATCATGACCGATATAAAAACTGGTGGCCATCCTATCCGACGCGATCCTGCCACCCATATCTTTGCCATAGGACAGGTCGTCTGGATAAAGAAAGCCCCCGGTACGGCCGCTCCAAAATTCAGGAGCACCTACCGTATCACAGCGACGCTGCCGCTCAGAGGCTTTGCGCTTCAGTACCGTATCCGCAACGACGATGAGCCTCATGAGCGAGTGATGGCGGAAGACCAGCTTGAAGCGGTTCTCGCCTCGTCAGGCGGTGGAACGACTCTGATGGAGAAAACGTTCGGTTATAGTCAGGGAGCGAAACCATGGCTCTCGTGAAACGAGAAAGCCAAACAAGAAAAAGTGCCGCCGAAATCTGAAGGTCCGCATGGCTATTAGCCTTGCTGCACAGGAGACCCCTTTATGCTGATCCGCTACGGTTACGAAATGACCCTGACCTGCCAGCAACCGACTGCCTTGGTATGCCTGCTGTCAGTCCACGAAGACCGCGCTGCGGATATTAGATCTCCGGAAACAGTATTCACCACCCCAGATGTTCCGACATCGACTTACCACGATCTCTTTGGCAACCGATGCCGGCGGCTTGTTGCGCCGGCGGGCGACCTGACGATATGGGGTGATGCCACGATCGAGGACGATGGCAAAACGGACAGGATCGTACCCGACGCAAGGGAGCTCCCGGTTTCAGATTTGCCGGATGATTGCCTCGTCTATCTCATGGGAAGCCGCTATTGCGAAACCGATCGATTGAGTCAGTTTGCCTGGGATACGTTCGGCACGATCACACCCGGCTGGGCACGCGTGCAGGCGATCTGCGATTTCGTCCATGGCCATATTCGCTTCGATTACATGCAGGCCCGATCGACGCGGACGGCATTCGAAGCATTCCATGAGCGCGTCGGTGTCTGTCGTGACTACGCGCATCTCGCTGTCACGCTCTGCCGTTGCCTCAATATCCCCACCCGCTATGTCAACGGCCATCTCGGCGACATCGGTGTTCCCGTCGTTGATCCGATGGACTTCAGCGCGTGGATGGAGGTCTTCCTCGACGGCGTCTGGTATACGTTCGATCCACGTAACAACAAGCCGCGGATTGGCCGTATAGTTGTGGCGCGGGGCCGCGATGCCGCCGATATCCCGCTCATCAATTCCTTCGGGCCGCATGTGCTGAAAGCGTTTCGGGTCTGGACCTACGAAGTGGCGAGCGTTGATCAGGCATGAGCACGCGACCTTAAACTCCGAGCAATGAATCGCTCCCAATTCTGTATTGCTCTGGGGCCTACTAAAACGAGAGGTCGAGCGCCCGGCCTTCGAAGAGGCGGTCTCTCGAGCCTTCGAGATGAGCCTGCATCAGGTTGCGAGCGTCTTCGGCCCGGCCCTCGGCAATGGCCTTGTAGATCGCGTTATGCTCCTGGAACACCTGTTCAAGACCCTGCCTTGGGCCGAGCAACGACAGTCCATGCAGGTGCATGCCGACGGCGATATGGGCTTTCAGCGCGTCCATGGATGCGGTGTAATAATGGTTGTTGGCGGCTTCCGTCACCGAGCGGTGGAAGTTGAAATCGGCGTCCGTGCGGTGAAGCTGGTGGCTGGTGGCCTCGCGAAGATCGGCCAATGCGGCTGCTATTTTCTGGATGGCGGCGTCATCGCGTCTCTTCGCCGCGAAATAGGCGGCAGCCGGCTCGATCGTCAGGCGGAATTCGTAGCAGCGCTGGATATCGGCAATCGTCTTGACCGGCGCATAGGCAAGCTGGGCGATCGGCGAGCCATGGGCGCTGACGAAGGTACCGGCGCCCTGACGGGCATAGATCATACCCTGGTCGCGCAGCCGCGCCAAAGCATCGCGGATGACGGGGCGGGAAACGCCAAGCATCGAAGCAAGTTCGTGTTCGCCCGGCAGGCGCGAATCCGGCGGATAGTTTCCGGATCGGATGCGCTCCAGAAGCTGGTCGAAAACGCGATCGACAAGCTTCACGGCCTTGCCGCGCTCGGGCTTGGCTACTGGGGCCGCCTGCGCATTTGCCGATGCACCATTTGCTTCGTCCACGTTCATTCTCCTGCCGGCATGTCTCAGGCCGCCTGATTCTGCGGAATCAGTCTTAGCAAACTATCAGAATTCCCGAAGCCTCCGGATTTCACAGCGCAGCGGAGCCGCGTGCCGTTGGGCATCGTCACGTCAAACCATGGAATGCCCGGCTCGATTTCGCCCTTCGGTGTCAGAAGGCGAACTCCGAGCGTGCGGAAAACAGCGACGGCCGTGTCGCCACCGCCCATCATCAGCATATCCGGATGGGTATCCTCCATCACCGATGTCACGCCTTTGGCAAAACGATCGGCGACAGCCGTCGCCTTCTCAGTAATGTCGCCGATGCAACGAAGCAGAAGCGGAAGAGCTTGCCCCTTGCCGCATTCCACCAAGCCCATCGGTGCGTCGATTGTCGCTCGCAAGCTGCCCGAAGCCTCGAGCGTCGCCATTTGCGCCGCCGTGATCGGATCGCGGGAGCCGAAGGCGAAGAGCGTCCTACTGGTCGGCGCGAACGTCTGGCTGGCCAAGTCTCCTCGGCCGATACGGCGGGCAAGCGCGCTGCCGATACCACGCGCGCCAACGGCAAGGGTCGTCTTCCAATCATGCTTCGCCATAAGCCGGTCCAGATCACCGTCATTCTCGGCGTCGATGATGAGGACCGTGTCCGGCAGTGCCTCGAAGAGTTCGGCAATCGGCAGGGGATAATCCACGCCCCGGCCGACGACCTTGCCGTCTCGGGTAAAACGTCCCTGATCGGGAATGGCTGGTGCAAGAACGATTTCGCGGTGACCAAAGAATGCCGTCAGAGCAGCACTTTCCGCGGCCACATGGCCCTTCAGGCGAGAGTCGATCTTTTTCAGAATGATATCCGGCGAGGCAGCGAGAAGAGCGCGGGCTGCGAGGCTGACTCTTGCCACTGCTTCCTGCTCGGACAATGCTCTGGAGTCCGTGTTGATCACGACAACCTCGGAGCGGCTTGCGAGCGCGTCCGCTATGGCGTCGATATCGATCGCGACAGTGACGGAGAGACCGGCCTCGACAAACGGCGTGCCGGTGTCGAGCGCGCCAGTCAGGTCGTCGGCTATGATCGCAACCTTCAGCGTCATGCATCCGCTCCCGTGTTGACCGCATGACAGGCGACGAAGTGACCGGGCTTGGCTTCCTTCCAGTCGGGGACGGCCTTGCCGCAGACATCCATCGCAATCGGGCAGCGGGTATGGAAGCGACAGCCGCTCGGCGGGTTGAGCGGGCTCGGCACGTCGCCCTGCAGGATCTGGCGGGTGCGACTGCGCTCCAGCGCCGGATCGGTTTCGGGAACCGCCGAGAGCAGCGCCTTGGTGTAGGGATGGAGCGGGTTGCCGAAGAGCTCCTCGCGGCTCGCAAGTTCCGCCAGACGACCCAGATACATGACGCCGACGCGGGTGCTGATGTGGCGAACGACGGCCAGATCGTGTGCGATGAAAAGATAGGTCAGGCCGTATTTTTCTTGCAGGTCGAGCAGCAGATTGATGATCTGCGCTTGGATCGACACATCGAGCGCCGAAATCGCCTCGTCGCAGACGATGAATTTCGGCTGACAGGCAAGTGCGCGGGCGATGACCACGCGCTGGCGCTGGCCGCCGGAAAGCTCGTGCGGATAACGCTGTGCAAAGCGCGTCGGCAGGCCGACGTCGGTCAGGAGCGTAGCAACCTTGTCCTTCAGCTCGGCCTTGGTACAGAGCTTGTGAAAGAGCATAGGCTCGCCGATTGCCTCGCCGACCGTCATGCGCGGGTTGAGCGTCGAATAGGGATCCTGAAAGACGATCTGCAGGTCGCGGCGGAAGGGCCGCATCTGCTTCTCGCCGAGGGTCGCAAGATCCTGCCCCTTGTAGATGACCTTGCCGCTGGTCGCCTTATAGAGATTGAGAATGGTGAAGCCGGTCGTCGACTTGCCGCAGCCGGACTCGCCGACGAGGCTCAGCGTCTCGCCCTCCATGATCTCGAGGTTGACGTTGTCGAGCGCGTAGACGGTGGCCGTCCGTTCGCCGAAGGCGCCGAGCCGGACATGGAAATGCTTCACCAGGTTTTCGATCTTGAGCAGCGGTTGGGCGCTCATCATGCAGCCTCCCGCATTTTCTGGACCACGAAACAGGCGGTACGATGGTTTCCGCCGCCATTCAATGGCTCTAGCTTCGGCACGCGCTCGTGACAGATGGCTTCCACCAGCGGACAGCGCGGCGCGAACGGGCACCCCTTGGGGCGACGGCCGGGTTCCGGCGGCGTCCCGCCGATCGAACTCAGCCGGCTTGCCGGCGCATCCGAAAGTTTGGGGATCGAGGCCAGCAGACCGCGCGTATAGGGGTGGCTCGGATGGGCGTAGAGTTCATCGACCGGCGCATCCTCGACGACGGTGCCGGCATAGAGCACGGCGACGCGATCGACGAGGCCGGCGATCAACGCCAAATCATGGGTAATCCAGACGACGGACATGCCGAGCTTTTGGCGCAATTCCTTCACGAGATCGACGATTTGGGCCTGGATCGTCACATCAAGCGCCGTCGTCGGCTCATCGGCGATTAGCAGTTTGGGATTGCAGGCAAGGCCGATCGCGATCATCACGCGCTGGCGCATGCCGCCGGAGAGTTCGTGCGGATAGGCTTGCAGCCGCTCTTCGGGGCCGGGAATGCCGACAAGGCGCAGCAGTTCGACGGCACGCTCGCGAGCCTCCGCCTTGCGCAGTCCGCGATGATAGATCAGCGGCTCGCAAATCTGATCGCCGACGCGCATCACCGGGTTCAGCGAGGTCATCGGATCCTGGAAGACGAAGCCGATATCACCGCCTCGTACCTTGCGCAGTTCGCGGTTCGACATGGTTTGCAGGTCGCGGCCGTCGAAGCGGGCGGAGCCCTTCGTCACTCTGATCTTGTTGGGCAAGAGCCGCATCAGGCTCAACATTGTCAGGCTCTTGCCGCAGCCGGACTCGCCGACGACACCGAGCGTTTCACCCTTGTTGACATGAAGATCGATACCGTCAACCACAACGGCCGGCCCGTTGCGGCCGGCGATTTCAACGGTCAGGCCGCGGACATCGAGTAGGCGTTCGGTGGATTTGGTCGTGTCCATCATTTGCTGCCCCGCGGATTAAGAGCATCGTTGAGGCCGTCGCCAAGGAAGCTGAAGGCGACCGAGGCAAGGCCGAGGACGGCTGCCGGAGCGGCGAGGAGATGGGGGTAGTGCTGCCAGACACGCAGGCCATCCGAAATCATGTTGCCCCAGCTTGGTGTCGGCGGATTGACGCCGATGCCGAGGAAGCTGAAGGCGCTTTCCAGTACCATGGCGGTTCCGAGCCCGGCGCTGACGGAAACGATCAGCGGCCCGAGCGCGTTCGGAATGACATAGCGCTTCATGATGATCCAGTTAGAAAGACCGAGCGCCTGCGCCGCGGTAATATAGGGCCGGCTGCGGATCGACAGCACCTGAGCGCGAACGAGGCGCGCATAGGGCGGCCAGGAGATCAGCGCCATCGAGCCGAAGACCAGCATGAAATCGACCCATATGGTCTCGCGATAGAAGGGATTGAGCGTCGCCATATAGCGCGCTTCCATCCATTTCGAAATCGGCGACTTCAGGGATGCGTTGATGACGACGACGAGCAGGAGGTTCGGAACCGACATGGTCATGTCCGTCAGCCACATGATGGCGCGGTCGAACGGATTGCCGAAG
Source organism: Martinezella rhizogenes (assembly GCF_000799715.1). Classification (GTDB taxonomy): domain Bacteria; phylum Pseudomonadota; class Alphaproteobacteria; order Rhizobiales; family Rhizobiaceae; genus Rhizobium; species Rhizobium rhizogenes_C. Next base: position 218,916 of record NZ_JUHG01000013.1, on the reverse strand, counting down.
AAGCCGGCGATGGCACCGAGCACCAGCCCTATCAGCACGGCGATGAAGGTAACGACGATCGCAACCAGAAAGGCCGTGCGCGTGCCGAAGACGACACGGCTGAAGACGTCGCGGCCGAGATCGTCGGTGCCGAAGAGATGGTGCAGTGATGGGGCCGCATTTCGCGCCTGAAGATCCTGGCTCAGATAGTCGTAGGGCGTGAGATATGGGCCGAAGATTGCGGCAAAGGCGAGGATGGTGACGGCGATCAGCCCGAAGATGGCGAGCTTGTTGCGCTTCAGGCGATACCACGCGTCGCGCCACAGGCTGACCGGCGGCTCTTCTTCACTGATGATGGGGGAGAGGGGGACAGCGGACATGGTCAGCGGCTCCTTCTTGCATCGTTGGCGCGCGGATCAAGCAACGGATAGAGCACGTCGACCAGAAGGTTTGACAGCATCACCAGGAAGGATCCGATGAGCGTAATCGCCAGGATGACGGGATAATCCGAATTGATCAGTGCCTGCACCGTCAGCCGGCCGAGGCCCGGCAGGCCGAAGACCAGCTCGACGAAGATCGCGCCGTTGACGATGGTTATCATGATCAGCCCGAGCTGGGTAACGACGGGCGTTAGCACCGGCCGCAGGATATGGCGAAGCGCGACGATGATCTCTGGCACGCCCTTGGCGCGGGCGGTGCGGACGAAATCTTCCGACAGGACCTCGATGACGGCGGCGCGTGTCTGGCGCACGATCAGCGCAATCGGCTGGAAGGAGAGCACGATGAGCGGCAGAAGGATGCGCACGTCGAAAATACCGCCCCAACCGTAAGGCACGCTGGCGCCGGGCAAAAGAACGATCAGCCCGACCATCAGAAGCGGACCGGCAACATAGGCCGGGATCGCCCAGAGGAAGAGAGCCGAGCCAAGGATCGCATAGTCGATGCGCGTGTTCTGGTTCAGCGCGGCGATCATGCCGAGCGGGATGGCCACGATCGTCGTCAGGATGATGGAACAGAGCGCCAGTTGGAAGGACACAGGGGCTGCCGCTTTCACCATCGCCCAGACCGAGCGCCCGGAGCTCAGCGAATTGCCGAACTGGCCGTGCAGCAGGTTCCATATGTAAAGGCCGAACTGAACGATGAACGGCTTGTTGAGGCCGGCGCTTTCACGGATGGCTTCGATGCGCTGGGGATTGTAGGCGACATCGCCGGGCGCGCGCAGAAAGATCAGCTTGATCGGATCGCCGGCGCCGTAGAAGGCCAGCGCATAGACGGCGAGCATCACGATCAGCACTGACGGAATCCAGATGGCAAACCGGGTCAGCACGTAGCGTAGCAAGGTCACCTCCCAGTTGTTGGTCGAAAGGGTCCGCGATCAGGCGGACTAGCCGATCGAAATGTCCCAGGGCGCCACGACCTGCCAGTCGAGGTTCTTGTCCATGCCCTTGACCTCCTTGGTGGCCCAGCGCGACATCGCCTGAGAATACCACGGAATGAAGGCCCAATCGTCGCGGAATGCCTTCTGGGCATCCTGCGCCAGCTTGATGCGCTGCGGATCGTCGGCAGCTTTGATCGCCGCTTCGGCAAGGGCCGCATCGACCTTGTCGTTCTTGTATCCGCCAAGCTTGTTCTGCGCATTCGAGGAAGTCGAGGCGATGCAGCCGGCGAGATAGGAGACGGCGTCCGGAACGCGGGTGCCGACATCGTCGCGGAAGACCTGAACCGAATTCTGGTCCGGGCCGGCATAGGAATCCTGCTGCGGCTTCATGTCGACGGCGGTGATGCCAAGGTTCTGGCGCCACTGCTCGGCGATGAACTGCGCGGCCGCCTGGATAGCCGGCGCGGAAATGCCGACGAACAGGATCTTCGGCAGGCGCTCCGGGCCGCCATAGCTCGATTCGGCGAGCAGCTTCTTGGCCGCTGCCGGATCATAGGGGTAGGGCTCGAAGCCGGAATTCTCCGCGCCGGGCACGGCGTTGAGGATCTGATCAGCCTTCTTGTGTGGGCCATCCGGATAGGAGGCCTTGAACAGGCCGTCTCGGTCGACCGCCATGATCAGCGCCTGGCGAACCTTCGGATCATCCATCGGTGCGCGCGAAATGTTGAACCAGAAATGTTGGCTGGTCGGGATAAGCGGGCCAGCGGAGAATTCTGGACCGAGATCCTGGATGATCGTCGAGGTGATCAGCTCTGTATGGGCATTGAATTCGCCCGATTTGATCAGCGAGGTCGCGGTGACGTTGTCCTCGATCGACGTGATTTCGATGCGAGCCAGTTTCGGCTTCGGCCCGAAGAAATTCTCGTTCGGCTCGAAGGCGAGCTTGCCGGCATCGATGTCGATGCTGGTGAGCTTGAACGGGCCGGAGAAGACAGGCTTGTTCTCCGGCTTGTACCAGTCGGCGATCTCTTCACCGTCGCTGCCACGCGACTGCGCCGCCTTGGTAATGGGCGCGATATGGTTGGCAAGACGCATGAAGAAGATCGGGTCGACCTCGGTCAGCGTGACGACGACGGTGCTGTCATCAGGCGTAGCAACGCCCATCAGTTCCGTGCCCGCGCCATTGCTGATATCCTTGAAGCCCTGAACCTTGCTCAGCACCTGATCGGCGCGCTGGCTCTTGGTGTTCGGCATGGAGGCCACTTCCCACGAGCCCTTGATATCGGCCGAGGTGATCTTGCTGCCATCGGAAAAGACAGCCTTGGGATCGATCTTGAAGGTCCAGACCTTGTTGTCGGACGTCTCCCAACTGACAAAGACGTATGGCTGGATCTTGCCGTCGCTGTCGAAATACATCGGCGAGGCCCACCAGATCGAGTTCCAGCGGAAGGTTCTGCCGCCACCGCGCAACGGCGACCAGTCCTGGTCGAAGGCGGGATTGGCGACCTTCAGCACCTGGCCCTCATCGGCAAGCACGATGCGCGCATTCATTCCGAAAATCGTGAGTCCGATGCCGGCTGCAAGGCCTAGCTTCAATGCGTCGCGGCGCGACACCTGCGTCTTTGGCGCAGTTTTCCGCTCAGTCATCCGTTCCTCCCAAAAACAGAATCCGAGACGCCTCCACCTTCTCTCCCGAAGGGCGTCATGACAGGCGCAAACACTCAACCGATAATGTAAATATGTCAATGAAAATTAATTTTAAACAAGTACATTCAATTAACGGAAAAGTTTTATAATTGTTTTTCAAGCACTTGAAAAATTAAAGCGGATCTTGCGCACATTGTCATATTGACAACAATACGGGCTAGGCCGATTAAAACATCATTCTGCGGGCTGTGTTGCTGCCTGCCATGCTCATCCGGGGAGGACGATATGAGCAATCACAGGATTACAGGCGTATTCAGCGCGGCCGCAACGCCGTTGAATGCCGATGGCAGTCCGGATCTGGGATTGTTCACCGAACATTGCCAGCGCCTCCTTGATGAGGGCTGTCATGGCGTAGCACTTCTCGGCACGACCGGCGAGGCGAATTCCTTCTCGTCAAGCGAGCGCCGTGCAATCCTTGAAGCGGCGCTGAAGGCAGGAATTCCGGCCGATCGGCTGCTTCCGGGCACCGGCGTGACGGCCATTCCGGAAACGGTGGAACTGACCAGGCATGCGCTTTCGCTCGGCGTCACCAAGGTGGTGATGCTGCCGCCCTTCTACTATAAGGGCGTTTCCGACGACGGGCTCTTTGCCGCCTATGCACAGGTGCTCGAGACGGTCGCGGATCCCCGATTGCAGGTCATCCTCTATCATATTCCCCAGGTTTCCGGCGTGCCGCTGTCCGTACCGTTGATCGGCCGGTTGATCGAGGCGTTTCGCGAAACCGTCGTCGGTATCAAGGAATCGGCCGGCGATTTCAATAATATGCAGGCGATCGTCGCCGCCTATCCTGGCTTCTCCATTCTCGCCGGCGCCGACCCGTTGCTGCTGCCGCTGATGAAAGCCGGCGGCGTCGGCTGTATCACCGCCACGTCCAATCTGGTCGCGGATTCGCTGCGCACCGTTTATGACCATGTCCATGACGAAATGCGTGCCGCCGATGTCGACGCGGCCCAGGCGCGCATCAACGCCTATCGCACGCTGTCCAACTCCTATGTGCAGATCCCGACGATCAAGGCCATGATCGGGCTGAAGACCGGCAATCCAGCCTGGAGGCGAACGCGCGCGCCGCTGATGCCGCTCAGCGATGCGGATCATGCGGCACTTTCCAACGCCTACGCCGAGCTGCCATAAGGAGAGCGATCATGATCTTCTCGGGTTTGCAACCGGATGCCGTACCGGCGCTGATGACGGGCGAGATCCTTACTAGCCCCAAGGACAAGGGACGCGCGGATGCCTATCTTCCGTCTCCCTGCATTCAAAATCACGCCGCCAATCTCGCCTTTCTTCCCGATGGGACGCTCACCTGCGTGTGGTTTGGAGGCACGATGGAGGGCATGGGCGACATTTCTATTTACATGTCGCGCCTTTCCCCCGGTGCAACGCGCTGGTCGGCACCGGAGAAAATGTCCGACGATCCAGCCAAATCAGAGCAGAACCCGTTGATTTTCAATGCTGCTGACGGGTATGTCTGGCTTCTCTATACCTCGCAGACCTCCGGAAATCAGGATGGGTCGATTGTCAAATGCCGGATCTCGGCGGATGGCGGCAAGACGTTCGGCGAGGTCCGCGTGCTCTGCGATCTCCCGGGTACGTTTGTCCGACAGCCGATTATCGTCAACAGCCGCGGCGCGTGGCTGCTCCCGGTCTTTCGCTGCGTCGGATTGCCCGGCGAGCGCTGGACCGGCGATGCCGATACGGCCGGCGTGTTGATCTCGCGTGACCAAGGCAAGAGCTGGGTGATGACGGCGGTGCCGGACAGTCTCGGAGCTGTTCACATGAACATCGTTCCGCTCGAGGGCAACAATCTCGTCGCCTTCTATCGCAACCGCTTTGCTCAGTCCGTGCTTGCCAGCCACTCGACGGATGGCGGGGAGAGCTGGAGCGCGCCGCAGCCGATAGATCTGCCGAACAACAACTCTTCTATTCAGGCGGTAAAGCTGAAAAACAGCGCTATCGCAATGGTTTACAACCACTCCAACGCGCGGATGTCGGATGCCAGGCGGCAGTCGCTCTACGATGAGATCGAGGGCGGGGAGGCGATCGATACCGCGCCAGTGCAGGCGATCGAACGGCGAAAGGCGGTCTGGGGTGTGCCGCGCGCACCGCTCAGCCTTGCCTTTTCGAGTGATGGTGGTGCGAGCTTCCCGCGCCGGATCGATCTCGATACCGGCGACGGCTATTGCCTCAGCAATAACTCAAAGGACTCGCTCAACCGCGAGTTTTCCTATCCGTCGATCGTGCAGGGGGCGGATGGCGTGGTGCATGTCGCCTACACCTATTATCGCCGGACCATCAAGTATGTGTGGCTGTCGCCGGAGGCGATCGGATGTGAATGCCGATCGGCTCGCTGAGAGCTGGCGCTTGCCAAGCAAAGCCACATTGTATAACAAATTTACATCTGCGTGATAGCTGAATGCCGCGGCATTCACAGGGAGGAGCAGTCCGGTGGTCAGCTTGGATTCGCCTATTACAATCGTCCGGCCGCATCTGATCGAGTTCGGTGTGGGGACGGCGGAGCGCCTCGGCAAATGGGCGCGCGAAAAAGGCTATGGCCGCATTCTCGTTATCTCCGATGCGTTCAATGCGAAGCGTGTCGATGCTCTCGCCTTGAAAGGTGATGTTACGATCTTCGCCGATGTAGCGCCGGAGCCGGACACCACCAATCTCGACAAGGTTCTTGCGGCGGCAAATGCGGCCGATGCCGATCTCGTGGTGGGGTTCGGTGGCGGCAGCGCCATGGATCTCGCCAAACTCGCGGCGGTTCTCACCGGTACGTCGCAGACCCTGCGGGAGGTTGTCGGTCCGAACAAGGTCAAAGGCCCGCGTCGCGTCGCGCTGGCGCAGGTGCCGACGACCTCCGGCACCGGCAGCGAGGCCGGCATTCGCGCGCTGGTCACCGACCCCAACACGAAGGCCAAGCTTGCCGTCGAAAGCCTGCATATGCTCGCTGACATCGCCGTCATCGATCCGGCGCTGACCTTTACGGTGCCACCGCGCATAACGGCTGCAACCGGCGTCGATGCCATGGCTCATTGCGTCGAGGCCTTTACCAACCGCAAGGCGCATCCGATGGTCGATCTCTACGCGATCGAGGGGACCCGGCTCGTCGGCAAATATCTGGCGCGGGCAGTCAGGGACGGTTCCGATGCCGAGGCGCGCGCCGGTCTGTCGCTCGCGTCTCTCTATGGCGGCTTCTGTCTCGGCCCGGTCAATACCGCCGGCGGTCATGCGCTGGCCTATCCGCTCGGCACACGCTGGCACGTTGCTCATGGTGCCGCGAACGCGTTGATCTTTCCGCATGTGCTCGCCTTCAACACGCCGTCCGTTCCGGAGAAGACGAGGGTCGTCATGGATGCGCTCGGTCGCGGAACATCGGATAGCATCCAGTCGGTCTTTGATGCCGCCTACGCCTTCTGTGCCGAGCTTGGCATAGACATGACGCTCTCCGGCCTCGGCGTCCCGAAAAGCGATCTCGACGCCATGGCGGACGATGCCTTTGCCATCCGTCGTCTGCTCGATAATAATCCGCGTGATCTGTCGCGCGCTGATATTCGCTCGATCTACGAAGCCGCCTTCTGAGCGCCGCCGAAAGGGAATGGGACTGATGGACAGGAATGCGAAAGTCGCGGTGACTCTGGGTGATCCCGCGGGCGTCGGCCCGGAAGTGATCGTCAAGGCGTTGGCCGCGATGCCGGAGGACGAACGCCGTGATTTCGTGATCGTCGGCAATATCGAAGCGCTTGAGCGCGCCGATCGTGTCGCCGCGACCGGGCTGGTATTCGCAGCTGCGGATGCCGCCGGCTCTGGCAGGATTGCGGTCGACGAGGTGGCGCTCGGCGCGCCTTTACCCGAGATCGGCAAGGTCAGTCCGGTCGCCGGCGACGCCTCGGTGCGCTATATCAGCCGCGCCGTCGATCTTGCCATGTCGGGTGCTGCCGACGTCATCGTCACGGCACCGATCAACAAGGAAGCGATGAACCTCGCCGGGCATCATTTCGATGGTCATACCGGCTTGCTGGCGCATCTGACGGGTTCGAAGAGTTCGTTCATGCTGCTGGCCTCGGAACGGCTGAACACCATTCACGTTTCGACCCATGTCTCTCTCAAGGGAGCGATCGAGCGGGCGAAAACGGAGCGCGTACTGGCGACCATCGAGGCCGGACATAATCACTTCCTGCGGCTCGGCAAGACGGCGCGCATCGCTGTTGCCGGGCTCAATCCGCATTGTGGCGAAAACGGCCTGTTCGGCACCGAGGATATGGAATTCCTGGCGCCGGCCGTCGAGCAGGCGCAGGCGAAGGGGATCGATGTCGTCGGTCCGATTTCGGCCGATACCGTGTTTGCGCGCGCCTATAATGGCGCCTTCGACCTCGTCATCGCGCAGTATCACGATCAGGGCCATATCCCGATCAAGCTCGTCGCCTTCGAGACCGCCGTCAACGTGTCGCTGGGACTGCCGATCGATCGCGTATCCGTCGATCATGGCACGGCGTTTGACATTGCCGGAACCGGCAAGGCCAATCATGTGAACATGCTTTCGGCAATCGCCTATGCCCGGCTGATGGCCCGCTCGCCGCGTCGCAAGGCTGTTTGATCGGGAGTTCTGTTTAACCTGTAAGCGCTTCTGTAGCAGTGTTGGCTTGGCTGATTAGCCAATCCTTGAAGGCGTTCGCCACTCCGTTGCTCTGGCGGCCTTCGGGCAGCACGACATAATAGCTGAACTCGGTGGCCATCGGCAGATCGAAGACCGGCACGAGCGCGTCCGCGCGAACCTCCTCCTCAATCAGGTGGGAGGGAAGGAGTGCGACCCCCATGTTGGCGAGGGCCGCGCCGATGATCATTGAAAACTGATCGAAGCGGTTGCCGCGAAAGCCATTGTCCGTCGTCACCCCATTCGCTTCCAGCCATTGCGACCAGAGGCGTGGGCGGGTGGTAAGATGGAGCAGCGGCGCGTCGGCAAGATCCGCCGGCGTTTGCGCTTGCAATCTTGCGACCACTTTCCGGCTTGCAACTGGCAGCACGAGTTCGCTGTAGAGGAAGGTCGATGTCGCCTTTGCCCAGCTCGGCTGGCCGTAATGGATAGCGAGGTCGAAATCCTCCTGGTCGAAATCGAAGGGCTCTGACCGCGAACCCACCGTCAATGCCAGCGAGGGATGGCTGGCCAGAAAATCGGGCAGGCGCGGCATCAGCCAGCGTGCGCCGAAGGTCGGAAGCGTTGCGATGTTGAGCGACTCGTCCTTGTCCGCCGAGGCGACTGCCCGCATCATCAGCTGTTCCGATTGAGCAAGCAGGCGCTGCACCTCGGATAGCAGGCGTTTTCCTGGCTCGGAAAGAATGACGCGCCGGCGCACACGCTCGAAGAGCAGTAGCCCGGTTTGTTCTTCCAGCGCATGGATCTGCCGGCTGACGGCACTTTGGGTGAGGTTCAGCTCTTCAGCCGCCCGGGTGAAATTGCCATGCCGTGCGGCACACTCGAAAGCCTGAAGATTGGCGATATCCGGAACCAGGCTGCGGCGCATATTCATTCTCAAAACGCATCAACTCAGCCAAGAATGTCATGGGACAACCATTCCAACAAGCAATATTGTGCGAAAAAGGAATGAACTCGCTCGCAAGAAAGAATGCCCGTGACCACGTTGCATGTTTCCCCCGATGAAATTCGCCACGCATTCTCCGCCGCCATGTCGGACATGTATCGCAAGGAAGTTCCCGCCTATGGCGCGCTGATGGAACTGGTGTCGGAGGTCAATGCGGAAACGCTGGCCGCGAACCCCAAGTTTCAGGAACGACTCGACGAAACGGACTCGCTGGCGCGGATCTCTGAGGAGCGGCATGGCGCCATCCGTCTCGGCACCGCCGCCGAGCTTGCGATGATGCGGCGGATTTTTGCCGTGATGGGCATGTATCCGGTCGGCTATTACGATCTGTCGACGGCGGGTGTGCCGGTGCATTCGACTGCTTTTCGCCCCGTCGGCGACGCGGCCCTCAAGCGCAATCCCTTCCGTGTCTTCACATCGCTTCTCCGGCTCGATCTGATCGCGGACGAGAGGCTGCGCGCCGAGGCGGAGGCCGTCCTTGCCCGCCGGAAGATCTTCACGGAAGGTGCAATCGCGCTCGCTGAAAAGGCTGAGAAAGATGGAGGGCTTGCAGCAGGCGATGCCGACAGGTTCGTTTCCGAAGTTCTCGAAACCTTTCGTTGGCATGATCGCGCCAACGTCAGCGCCGAGCTTTATCACCGCCTGCACGATGCTCACCGTCTGATCGCCGATGTCGTCTCCTTCAAGGGGCCGCATATCAATCACCTGACGCCGCGCACGCTTGACATCGATCTCGTCCAGGCCCGCATGCCGGCGCATGGCATCGTGCCGAAGGCGGTGGTCGAGGGGCCGCCGACTCGCCAATGCCCGATCCTGTTGCGCCAGACCTCGTTCAAGGCGCTTGAAGAGCCGGTGTCCTTTCGTGCGGAGGATGGCTCCTGGCAGGCCGGCTCGCACACAGCCCGCTTCGGCGAGATCGAGCAGCGCGGCATCGCGCTGACCCCCAAGGGCCGGGCGCTCTATGACGCGCTCCTAACCGATTCCCGCGGGATCGTTCGGCCGGCTGCTGATGGTTCGAACGCCAAGGAATACGAGGCGGCGCTCGCCAAAGCCTTCGAAACCTTCCCGGACAATTGGGAGGCGATCCGCACCGAGGAACTCGGTTATTTCAGCTATTCGCTGACGGAAAAGGGCCGGAAGGCCGGCAGCCTGACCGGTGAGGATCTCGAGCAGTGGATCGCCGATGGTTTGGTGCAGTTCGATCCTATCGTCTACGAGGACTTCCTGCCGGTGAGTGCGGCGGGTATCTTCCAGTCGAATCTCGGCGACGATGCCCAGCATGAGTTTGCCGCCAGCCCCAATCAGCTGCATTTCGAGGCCGATCTCGGGACGAGCGTGCTCAACGAATTCGATCACTATGCCAGCATCGAACTGGCTTCGATCGAGGCCTGCCGCCGGGCGCTGACCAGGCCGGAGGCCGCGGAGTAAGAGGCGAATGCACCGCCGGTTCCGCCTCGACATGAACATCAGAAGCGGTGAATGCGAAGGCCCAGCACTTTCTCCGACAAGATAACAACGAACAAGGTGAGCACGATCGAGACCGTCGATACGGCGGCGGCCTCGGGGGTGAAGTTCGTGCGCAGATAGTCGTAGAGCTGGATTGGAAGCGTGGCGGTCCCCACGTTCTTCAGCATGAAGGATATGGTGAACGTGTCGAAGGATATGATGAAGGCGAACAGGCATCCGCCGATCACGCCGGGCTTGATCAGTGGCAGCATGATGCGACGAAACCGCGTCAGTGGTCCCGCGCCGAGGCTCTTGGCCGCCAGGCTCCAGGCGGGGTCGTAGGACTCCATGGCCGCCGAAACGTTGATGAAGACGAAGGGAAGGGTAATGAGGCAATGGCCTATGATCATCGCGGCGATCGTTCGTGTGCCCATGCCGATCGAATAGACGAAGAACAACAGTGAGATGGCCGTCAGCACTTCCGGCAGCAGCAGCGGCAAGAGCATGGCGAGCCGGATGCTTTCCTTCCAGCGTCCGGCATGCTGGACATAGAAAATTGCCGCCATCGTGCCGATGATCGAGGAAATCACCGTCGAGACCGCGGCTACCCAGAGCGATGTCTTGATGGCACTGAGGAAGACCTCATTGTGGAAGAACACCACGTACCAGCGAAATGAAAGTCCCTGCGGCGGGAACGTCAGGAAGGCACCGGCGTTGAAGGAGGCGCCGACGACCACGAGGATCGGCAGCAGCAGAAAGGCGTAGATCAGCAGGCAATAGCCGGTGAGGAGGTGCCTGGACATCAGTTCGCCTTCCATTTCATGCGGGTGAGCCTTGCAAACAGCAACACCATGATCGCCCCTGTCAAAGACAGCATCAGCGCCATGGCCGAGCCGAAGGGCCATTGAAACGTGTCGATAAGCGCGTCGACCACACTGACCGCCATCGTCTTTACGCGCAGGCCACCGATCAAGGACGGCGTAACATAGGCGCTGAGCGACAGGACAAAGACCAGTATGCAGCCGGCCTGTATGCCTGGCATGGCCAGCGGCAGAACAATTCTCCGGAAAGCGATGATGCGCCCGGCTCCGAGCGAACGGGCAGCCGTCTCGATCGACGGGTCTATCCCTTGCAGCGCGCTCATGAGCGGCAGGATCATGAAGGGCAGGAAGACATGCACCAGGGCGATCACGATCCCAAGAGAGTTGTACATCAGGCCGAGCGGGCGATCGATCAGGCCCAAGCCGATCAGGGTGCGGTTTATCATGCCGTTATTGCCGAGCAGGATCGTCCAGCCATAGCTGCGAATGACGATGCCGACGAGAAGCGGCGAGAGCACGAGGCCATAGGCCAGGCCACGAAAACGCATCTGGGTCTTCGCAAGCTGCCATGCGACGGGGAAGCCGAGAACAAGGCAGATAAAGGTGGTGATGAAACCGATCATCAACGTGTTTGCGGTCTGCTCCAGGTAAAAGCTGTCGGCAAAGAGTCTCAGATAGTTCCCCAGGGTGAAGCCGGGCGCATAGGGCGTGCCGCTCCCCGGATTGCGCAGGCTCATGATCACGATGTTGATATATGGCAATACCAGGAAGACGCCGAGTAGCAGAACAGCCGGGGCGATCAGGGCAAAGGGCTTCAGAGATTTCGCTCGAAGGCTCATACGGCAGCTCCGAGCGCCCAGAAGCGATCGCCATCGACCTTGACTGTGACACGGTCGCCCGGAGAGAAGCGGCTGCGGGGGAAAGTCTGAACGCTGATTGTGTCTCCGCTGTCGAGTGCCAAACGGTAGTCAATCAGGCTGCCCGAATAATAGCTCGCAGTGACAGTGGCCGGGGTGCCTGTTTGTCCCGCGCTTTCCGGAAACAACTCGACGGCCTCGGGACGCAATACCAGCGTCACGGCTCCATCGGGCGACTTCGGAGCATTGCCTATCCTGACCGTGCCGAGCGCGGTATCGATGATCGAGATATCGTTCGCTTCCGTCGATAGTAGCCGGCCCGACAGGATGTTGACCTGTCCCACGAATTGCGCGACTTCGAGGCTCGCCGGCCGATCGTAGATATCGGCTGGTGCGCCATACTGGGCGATCTGCCCGCCAAACATGACCACGACACGATCCGACATGGTCATAGCCTCGGCCTGATCGTGGGTCACGTAAACGGTGGTGATGCCAACACGTTTTTGAAGGTCGCGGATAAAGACGCGCATCTCTTCGCGCAGCTTGGCGTCGAGGTTGGCAAGCGGTTCGTCGAGAAGGAGAATTCGAGGTTCGATCACCAGCGCTCGGGCAAGCGCGACACGTTGTTGTTGTCCGCCGGAAAGCTGGCGCGGATAGCGGTCGGCATAGCCGGAGAGCTGCACCATGTCGAGAACACGCGCCGTGCGCTCGGCGATCTCGCGCTTCGGTCTGCGGCGCATCTCCAGTCCGAACGCCAGGTTCTGCGCGACGGTCATATGCGGAAACAGGGCGTAGTTCTGGAAAACCATGCCAATGTCGCGTTTTTCGGCAGGCACATGCACGACGTCCTGTCCATCAAAACGGATCGCACCTGATGTAGCGTCCTCGAAGCCGGCGATCATTTTCAGCGTGGTTGTCTTGCCACAGCCGGAAGGGCCAAGAAGGGAGATAAACTCCCCGTCGGCGATTTTCACGGAAATGCCGTTGACCGCAAGAGACGCCCCATAGTGCTTGGTCAGCGCTTCGATGCTCACCTCTGTCATGATCGATCTTCCAAATTCTGCCGGCGGCGATCACGTTCGTGCCACCATATCGAGAAAGCAGCCGGACCGCATAGAGGCGGGCCGGCATATAGCGAGGGGATCATCAGGGCGCGTCTAGCGCATGACCTTTGCCCAGCTCTCCGAGAACTCGGCCTGCTTTTGGTTCATGAAATTCCAATCCCATGTCAGGATCTTGTCCATCGCCTCGCCCGAGATCGGCACATCCTTTTGCAGATCGGCCGGGACCACCACCTTGGAATTGGTGGGTGAGACGAAGAATTGCTTCATGAGCGGTATCTGTCCCTCCGGCGAGAGCAGGAAGTCGGCATATTGGTAGGCGAGTTCCTTTTCCGGGGCGTGGGCAAGAATATTCAGCGTCTGGTCGAACATCAGCATGCCCTCTTCGGGAACGACGACATCGATCGGCAGCCCCTGTGAGCGCAGGCGCGCCACTTCGCCGAAGTCGAAGGGCGCAACCACGAATTCGCCGGCTGCAAGGCCCGTTGACAGGTTGAAGTCCGCCTGTATGACCGGCCCGAGCTTTTCCAGCGCCTTGAAGCCGGCATCGATGTCGTATTGATCCTTGCCGAAGATCTTCGATGCCAGCATCAGCTCCATCTTGCCGGCCGTGTTGGCGAAGTTGTAGAGGCCGATGCGACCCTTGAATTCCGGGTTTTCCCAAAGGTCCTTCCATCCCTTCGGCGGGGTTTTGACCATATCGGTGCGGTAGGCGATGCCGATCGGCGAGACCATCGCCACGGCGCCCCAACCATCCGTCTTCTTCGCAAGGGGGTAGAGGTCGTTGTAGTTCGACAGTTTCGTCAGATCGAGCTTCTCGAAGAAGCCTTCCTTGCGCAGGCTGGAGGCGAAGGCCTCGTTGGTCATCAGGATCGAATAGGGAGGATTTTCAGCGCCCGCCGCCCGCAGGTTGGCGCTCCAGACACGGCCGTTGCCGGCATCGAGTGTCACCGCGGCACCGCTCTTTGCCGTAAATGCCGGTGCAAGTGTGGAGCGCCAGAATTGCTCCCAGGCACCGCCGAGCGTTGGCACGACGAGCGTCTTGCTTTGCGCGCGCGCGGGAAGGTTGATCATGCTTGCTGCGGCAAGGCCGCCCATTCCGGCAAGAAGCTGCCGCCTGTTCATGTTCATCATCTGGGTTCCCCTTGTTATACTGCGTGTCAGTGGGTGCTGGTGCGGCAGGCGATGTTTCGCTTCTGCGCTCAGGACTTGCTGAAGGCCTGGCTTGTCTTCAGCGCGATATAGTCTCCATAGGTAATCGGCGTGTATTTCGCCGGCGCCTTTGCCGCAAAAGGCGGCAGGCATTCGATGAGCGTCTCTTTCGATGGATTGACAAAGAAGGGAATGGATTGACGCCGTGTCGTTCCTTTGAAGTGGCCGGGCGGATTGGCAACCCGATGCGGCGTCGACAGCCATTCGTCATTGGTCCAGCGCATGAAGGCGTCGGCGATATTGACGACATAGGCGCCTTCGACGTTCGGCGCATCCAGCCATTCGCCGTCGCGCCTACGGACCTGAAGCCCTCCCGGAGATGCCTCCGAGCGCAGAATGGTCATGAAGCCGTAATCGGTATGGACGCCTGCGCGCAACTGGCCGGGCAGCGGGCTTTCCTGTTGTTCCGGATAGTTGATGACGCGGAGTGCTGAAAGGTGGTCTGCAAAGGCCGGCTCGAAGTAATCGGGCGCAAGCCCGATCGCCCGGCAAAATGCGCGTCGCAAATGCCCAGCGAGCGTCTCCATCTCGGCAAAATAGGCGTTGAAGGCCGCCTGCAATCCCTGTGGTACCGTAGGCCAGACGTCACCCGGAAGGCGCGGCCCGAAATTCAGGCTTTCCTTGTAGTCACCCGGCGTCTTGATCCCAAGCGTGGCGCTCAGCGCCTCGTCCGCGATGGGGGAGAAAGCGACGCCCCCCTTTAGCGAGGTTCCCCGGCCTTGTTGCTTCTTCCACTCCTGCGGTTCATCGAAGAAATCTCGGGCAAGATTGTAAAGCTGCGCGGTTGCCTCCGTGGAGACGCCATGTCCGGTGATCAGGAAGAAGCCGGTTTCGCGGCAGGCGGCCTCGATCGCCTTGACTACGGCATCGCTGCCGGCGGTCTGATGAATGAAAGGCGAGATATCTATGACCGGAATGCTGTCCATATCCTGCCTTGAGGACGGGGCCGTCTGCATTGTCTGATCCTTTCCGGAATGAACGTAGCCGTGTTGTTGTGGCGGCTTGACGGCCTGCCAACGAGGGAGATGATGTCAGTCGAGCCCTTTGAAGGGTGCGTCGCGAAATTCGAGATATTCCTTCAGCGACATCTTCTGAAGATTGCGCATCCATTCCTGCCCGTCCTTGCTGACATGGAGGGCGGCAATGGCGTGCACGTTGTAATCGAAGGATGTCATCAGGCCGGCGGCGATCTGCTGGTTGTTGATGGAGGACTTGGCGAATTTGATCGCCGGAACCGGCATCCGCGCCAGCTTGCGCGCCAGGTTCTCGGTCTTCTGCTTGAGCTGATCGGCGGGCACGATCTTGTTGATCAGATGCATGCGCAGCGCTTCTTCGGCGTCCACCAGATCACCCGTATACATCAGCCAGCGGACATCGCGGGTGGCCAGCAGCCATGGCATGAAGAGAGCAGGCGGGCCGGAATTGTGCCGGACTTCCGGCTCGCCGAACTTGGCGTTGTCCGCGGCGATCGCGAGATCGCACGACATGACGAGTTCGAGCGCGCCGGCAAGCGCATAGCCGTTCACCGAGGCGATGACGGGGATTGGAGCTTTCCAGATATTCAGAAGCGCCTGGGCATTTTCCGACATGTCGGCATGCCAGTCCTCGATGCTGACGTCATAGTCTGCGCCTTGCAGATCGTAACCGGACGAAAACGCGCGGCCGGCACCGGTGATCACCAATGCATTGACGTCCTTGTCGGCGACGGCCAGCGCAACGGCGCGGTCGATCTCGCGCACCGTCGTCTTGTTCATCGCATTGAGCTTGTCCGGCCGATTGATAGTAATTGTCGCGAACTTGTCCTGTTCATCCTTGTCGTAGAGAATGGTCTCGAAGCTCTCGGTCATGCTCATATGCTTTTCCTCTTTACGCTGGTGTCAGCCGGTTGCGATGCAGTGCTCGAAGCCTGCATCAACAGGGCCGCCTTGTTCTTCTCGAAACGTTCTATCGACGCTGATTTGACCGGACCAAACCCCCTGATCTGATCGGGGAGTTGGGCAAGCGCGATGGCACGCTGCTGGTTTTCCGGCGACAGGTTTGCTGAGAGGTCGTTGATCAGTGCCGCATAATCGGCGACCAGCTTGCGCTCCATGCGACGCTCGTGCGTGTAACCGAACGGATCAAGCGGTGTGCCGCGAAGGAAGCGCATTTTCTCCAGCACGGAGAATGCCGGCGAGATGAACTTGCGGCTGATGGCAATCTTTGCCGGGTTGCCGGTGCGCTTGTCGATCCTTCGGGAAAAGAGCGGCGGTGCCAGATGGTGCTTGATCTCGAAATCGCCTTCGAACTGCGTGGCGATCTTGTCCGCGAAACTCCGGTCGTTGTGGAGACGAGCCACTTCATATTCGTCCTTATAGGCCATCAGCTTGAAGGCATTGCGCGCCACCGCTTCGGAGAAGTCATCTCCGAGCTTCAGTCGTGCCTCGGCATTGCGGGCGGTCGTCACCAGCTTGCGGTATTTGGCTGCATAAGCGGTGTTCTGGTAGTGCGTCAGGAACTCGATGCGCTTGGCGACGAGGTCGTCCAGCGTCTGCTTGGCTGGCGCCTCGTCCAGGTCGATTGCGGCGGCTTGTTTGACAGCTTCCGGATCGACCACCGAGCGACGGCCCCAGCCAAAGGCTGCGCGGTTCATCGCAATGCCCGTGCCGTTGAGTTCGATCGCCGCATCGATTGCCTGGAGGCTGATTGGCACAAGACCGCGCTGCCAGGCATGGCCAAGCAGGAACATGTTGGCCGCGATCGCGTCGCCCATCAGGGCCGCGCCCAGTTTTGTCGCGGCGATAAGGCTGATGGCATTGTCACCAGCCGCTTTGCGCAACGCCTTCACCGTCGCTTCCTGGCGAAAGTCGATCGCGGTGTTCTGCACGAACGAGGCGGTCGGCGCGAAATGATCGTCAAGAACGGCCTTGGTCCGGCCGGCAGCGAATGTGGACAGGGCGTTCTGGGCCGCTGACACGACGATATCGAAGCCGAGGACCAGATCGCTTTCCCCCGGTCCGATGCGCACGGATGTGATCTGCTCTCGCGTCATTGCGACCCGCAGATGCGAAATGACGGCCCCATTCTTCTGGGCAAGACCGGTCTGGTCGAGCGTCTGTACAGCTAGGCCGTCAATGTGCGCGGCCATTGACAGTATGGCGCTAACTGTGATGACGCCCGTCCCGCCGATGCCGGCGAGCAGCATGTTGTAGGGCCGGTCGGTGATCGGTCGGATGGCCGGAAGAGGGAGGTCGTCGAAGCTTGCCTGGCCTGCCTTTGGCGCCGGCTTGCGGATGGTCCCGCCCTCGACGGTAACGAAGCTCGGACAGAAGCCTTTTATGCAGGAGAGATCGGTGTTGCAGCTCGACTGGTTGATCCGCCGCTTGCGACCGAACTCCGTCTCCTGCGGTTCGATGGAGATGCAATTGGAAACCGCGGAACAGTCGCCGCAACCCTCGCAGACGAGCTCGTTGATGAAGGCGCGCTTGTCGGAGACGGCCAAAGCGCCACGCTTGCGCCGACGCCGTTTTTCGGCAGCGCAGACCTGATCGTAGACGAGGACGGTAACGCCCGGCACCTCGCGCAGTTCGCGCTGCACCGCATCCAGCTCGTCGCGGTGGTTGACGGTAACGCCGCGCGGCAGATTGCCTTGCCAGACCTCGGGGCGCTCGGCCACCACGGCGACCCGGGCCGCGCCTTCGGCGAGCATCTGTCCGACAATGCCGGGAACGGAGACGTCGCCGTCATGCTTCTGGCCGCCGGTCATGGCGACGGCATCGTTGTAGAGGATCTTGTAGGTGGCGTTGACCTTGGCGGCAATTGCGGCGCGGATCGCAAGCAGCCCGGAGTGGAAATAGGTGCCGTCGCCCATGTTGACGAAGATATGCTTCTCGTCCGTAAACTGGGAAAGGCCGATCCATGAGCCACCTTCGCCGCCCATCTGGGTAAAGGTCGAGGTGTTGCGCTCTTCCAGCCCAATTACCATCATATGACAGCCGATGCCGGTCGACGCGCGGCTTCCTTCGGGCAGTCGGGTGGAAATGCTGTGCGGACAGCCGGAGCAGAAATAGGGGTCGCGTTTCAGCGCAGGCGTTTCCGTGGCACTGGCCGCGAGGAGCGCCTCGATATCGCGCGATCTGGCCAGCAGATCGGTGTGATGCTCACCGATGAGAGAGACAATCGCTCTCGCAACCGCGACGGCATTGATCTCGCCGGCCGCGGACAAGAGCGGTTTACCATCCACGCCGAATTTGCCGTAGACCCTTGGGCGCCAGTCCGCGGCCATGTTGAAAAGCTGAGCCTTGATCTGGTCTTCGATGATTGCGCGCTTTTCCTCGACCACCAACAGGGTTTCGACGCCGGAGGCGAACCGTTGCAGGCATTCCGGTTCGATCGGCCAGACCATGCCGATCTTGTAAAGCCGGATGCCGAGGTCACCGGCCCGGCGCTCGTCGATGCCAAGGCTTGCCAGCGCGCCCATGAGGTCGAGCCATGACTTCCCGGTCGAAACGATACCGAGCCTCGCTTTGCCGGCAGTGCTACCCCAGACCGTTCTGTCGATGCCGTTTTGACGGGCGAAAGCGTGTATCGCCTCCATCTTGTTTTCCAGCCGCCGCTCCATCGCATGCGGGCCATCCGGCCAGCGCAATGAGAGGTCGCCATGACCCTCGGGATAGACGATGGTGGGCCGATCGGGATCAAGCTCGACCGTCGCCGTGCATTCGACGATTTCCGTCTGGCATTTGAAGCCGACCCAGGCGCCGGAATAGCGGCTGAGCGCCCAGCCGAGCAATCCATAGTCGATATATTCCCCGACACCGGCCGGCGACAGGAGCGGCACCATCGCGGAGATCAGATTATGCTCGCTCTGGTGCGGCAGGGTCGACGAAACCGCGCCGTGGTCGTCTCCGACGAGCAGCAGAACACCGCCATTCGGATTGGTGCCAACGGCGTTGGCGTGACGGATCACGTCCATACTGCGATCGACGCCTGGTCCCTTGCCATACCACATGGCAAAGACACCATCGTACCGGGCGCCCGGAAACATCGCCGTCTGCTGCGTGCCCCAGACGGCAGTGGCGGCTATGTCTTCATTGAGGCCGGGCTGGAAGCGGATGTGATGATCGTCGAGATATGTCTTCGCGCGTGTCATTTCACGGTCGAAACTGGCAAGGGGCGAGCCGCGATATCCGGAGACATAGCCGGCGGTATTCAGTCCGCGCGCAAGGTCGCGCTGACGCTGGATCATCGGCAAGCGAACGAGCGCCTGCGTGCCGGAAACGAGGATACGTCCCCGATCGAGCATGTAGCGGTCATCGAGGCTAGGTGTCGTCGCGGCCGAGGCCTGGGGCTGGTTTTCGGGGTGGGCGGCTGCGGGGAGGGTGGCCATTTATGCGCGCTCCCCCGGTGCTGTCGGTTCCATGTCGAAGACGCGGCCGGGATTGAGTATGTTATTGAGATCGAACGCCGATTTGAGACGGCGCATGGCGGCCATCTCGGCCGGGCTTCGAACCAGCGGCAGCCACTTCTTCTTTTCAAGGCCAATCCCATGCTCGGCCGATATCGATCCGCCTTCGCTGGCGACGCAGGAGTATGTCGCGTCCGCGACGCGATCATGGTGGTGCGTGCGAACGAGAAAATGTAGATTGCCGTCACCGAGATGACCGAAAATGTAGATGGACGCGGCGGGATCGACAGTTGCGATTTCGGCCGTGGCCCTGTCCAGAAACCGCTGCATTGCTGAAATCGGCAGGCTGACGTCGAAGCCCGCGACATGATCCATGCTGAAAATGAACTCGCTCGCCGCCTCGCGCAAAGCCCAGATGGCATGGTAGTCGCGCAGCGAGCGGGAAACCGCGATATCGCTGACGATGCCTTCCTCGTAGCATTCCATCAGCACGGCGGCGAAGCGATCCTCGTCGCCGGCTTCGTCCTGCCCCTGCATCTCGATGAGCGCATACATTCCGGCACCCGCCGGCACAGGCGGCGGCGCGCCGGTGCGGTTGAGAACGCCTGCATAGACGGTGGGGAAGATGACTTCGAAAGCGGAAAGGGAAGGTCCCAACCTCTGGCGCAGACGCCGCAGAAGCGCGATTGCCGCGCTGAGCGAAGGGAGTGCGCAAAATGCATTTGCCAGTGAGCGCGGCTTGGGATGAAGGCGCAGGCAGGCGCGGGTTACGACACCAAGCGTACCCTCGCTGCCGATGAAGATCTGGTTGAGATCGAAACCCGAATTATCCTTCGGAAGGCCTTTTAGGCTGGTCAGCACCGAACCATCCGTCAGCACGGCCTCCAAACCGAGAACCTGGGCGCGATACATGCCGTAGCGCAGGACGCGAATGCCGCCGGCATTGGTGGCGATGTTGCCGCCGATGGTGGAGGTGCCGCGCGCACCGATATCCACGCCGAACATGAAGCCGTGGCTGGCTGCGGCCTCTTGCACGGCCTGCAGGGTCGCGCCGGCATGGGCGATGACAGTTCCGGCATCCGCGTTGACGGGTTCGATCGCGCTCATGCGCTCCAGGGACAGCGCAACCTCGCCAGCCAAAGGCCGCGCGGCGCCTGCAAGACCGGTCCGTCCGCCTTGCACGACCACAGGCTGGCGAACGGCATCGCATGCGGAAAGAATGGCCGACACCGATGCAGTATCCTTGGGGCGAAACAGAATGGACGGCCGCACACCGCGCTTGTCTGTCGCGTCCGCGCAATAGGCATCGCCGACATCCGGGCCCATGACAACAGCGTTCTTGTCCAGCCTATCGTTGAGGCGGGCCAACAATTCTCGCAGCCGTAAAGACGGCGCAAATAAGGGATGAGCGGCGAGCGCCCGGTCGATCGATCCGCCCATTCTGTTCCCCTGGTTATCTGGATCGGGGGCAGGTTATCGCCTATCTGATATTTGTCAAACCTATATTTAAATACCTATAGCCTTTTCGATGAAGGCATGGCATCAATGCTTTCGAGCGAAGGATGGAGCTCTATGAATCTTAGATATGACGAAGTGGTAAGATCTGGCATCGCCAAGCAGGTCGCCGAGAATATCAAGTCCGCGATCCTGGACGGACGCCTGAAGATCGACGAGCGCTTGCCGACGGAAGAGGATCTTGCCCGGAGTTTTGGAATTTCGCGCCCGACGGTGCGCGAGGCGCTGAAGCGTCTGGCGGCGCAGAATCTCATTCATTCACGTCGCGGTCCTCTAGGGGGTAATTTCGTGATGCGGCCCGATCCGGAGGGGCTGTCGAAGGCGATTACTGGTGCCGCGACGCTTCTTGTCGGCATCGGCGCTTTCGATATCGACGAGATCATTACCGCAAGGCTTGAGACGGAAACCATCTGCTGCCGGCTTGCCTGCGAAAACCGCGGCGAAGAGGGATTGCAGGCCATGGCCACTGAGATTGCCTTGCAGCGGGATCAGGGCGTCAGCGATGAAGATTTCTGCGCTTCCGATGTGCGGTTCCATCGCGCTCTGGTCGACTCGACCAGCAACGGCCCCTTGAAGCTGATGATGTACATCGTGATCGAATCCTTCATTCCGATTACGAACATGATTGTCTTCAGGGTGCGCGAGCGCCGCCAGGTCGTTGCCTTCCATCAGCGGATCCATGAGGCGCTGAGCAATCGCGATGTCGGCGAAGCAACGGCGGCGCTCACAAATCTCCTCGCCTATGTGCGTGATAGTTATAGCGCCGCACTCGATGCGCGCGGCCGCCGCGCGAGCGAGCAGGCGCAGTCCTGAAGCTGGTCGGCTCACATCCTCAGAAGCATTGAAGTTCAAGGGAATTCCATGTCAGATTCTTTTACGGCAATGGTGATCGACACGGTTGATGGCAAACAGCAGGCCGCCTTCCGTCAACTGACCTTGGCCGATCTTCCCGACCACGACGTTCTGGTCGAAGTCGCGTTTTCCACGGTCAACTACAAGGACGGTCTGGCGCTTTCCGGCAAGGGAAGGATTGCGCGCCGCACGCCGATGGTTGGCGGTATCGATCTCGCCGGCGTCGTCATCGAGTCGCGCTCGGACAAATGGGTTGCGGGTGACAAGGTCGTGTTGAACGGTTGGGGTCTCTCCGAGACCGAATGGGGTGGTTATTCCCGATATCAGCGGGTCAAGGCGGAATGGCTGATCGCGCTGCCGCAGGAGTTCTCCCTGGAGCAGGCGATGGCGATCGGCACGGCTGGCTATACGGCCGCTCTTTGCGTCGATGCTCTGGAGGATTGGGGAACGATCGGCGTGGACGGTCGGGATGTGCTGGTCACTGGAGCGGCGGGCGGCGTCGGCTCCGTGGCCGTGAGCTTGCTTGCCAACAAGGGCTACAAGGTAACGGCGTCGACAGGGCGGCCGGAAACACATGACTATCTTGCCTCGCTGGGGGCTTCCGGCTTCGTCGAGCGCGCGACGCTCAGCGAGAAGGGCGGCCCGCTCCAGAAGGAGCGCTGGGCCGGAGCCGTCGACAGCGTAGGGTCGACGACGCTTGCGAATGTTTTGTCTCAAACAGTCTATGGCGGCGCTGTCGCGGCTTGCGGTTTGGCGGGCGGCGCGGATCTGCCCGCAACGGTGCTGCCGCATATTCTACGCAGCGTCGCTCTTCTTGGCATCGATTCCGTCATGGCGCCCATGGCGAGACGCGAACGTGCCTGGCAGACCCTCAGCCAGCATCTGGATCCTACTCATCTCAAGAAATTGACCCGTGTCGAGCCGATGTCGGCATTGCCGCAGCTTGCGGAAGACATAGTGGCGGGCAAGATCCGCGGCCGCGTCGTGATCGAGATTACCGCCTGACCGATATTTGATCTGAACACCACGTCGCCCTTATCACGCGTCGACACCGCCGCGCTTCTGAAGGAGATCTCGGGCCTGGCGAGTGTTGGTGCTTTTCGTTGTATTCCTCATAGATGAGCAGGCCGAACGGAGCTGGACAGCCGGTAAGAACTTTGATAGCGAATGTAATGTTATTACATTTCAAGAGGACTGATCATAATGTCCAGATCGATTCGCGGCTTTGCTGCGGTGGGTACTCTGATAAACCCGCCTGCGCTGAAGGGAGAAGCAGACATTGCATTTGTTCGCCATCGTCAGCGGATGTGGAGCGCCGTCCACTAGCGGTCCCTTTCACGGCTTGACGCAACCGTCGTGCTTGGCATAACTGAACGCGACGGTTCCCCGACGATGACTCCGAGGGGATTAATAGGGAACACGGTGCGGACGACCCAAAAGGGACCAAGACCGTGGCTGCCCCCGCAACTGTAAGCGGATTGCCGTCCATCCTCGTGGTGCCGAAAGGCGCCGTGCCACTGCGCTGATCAGGCGCGGGAAGGCAGATGGACGACTGATATCCGTGAGCCAGGAGACCTGCCGTCGAAGATCTATCCAATGTCACGGGCGGGGATGCCCGAAACAGGAGCAGGACATGACCATCCTTCACGCTTCGCAGCGCCTTGGTGCGCTGCCTTCCCCGAATTTTGACGATCATTCGACCGCTCGGAATGCCTGTTGGGCATTCTGACCTTCACCACCGCCCTTTTAGGCGGAGTTCACATCACTTTCGGGGAATTATGATGAAGACCATTTTCAAGCGGCCCCTTCGCGCCGGCCTGTACGCCATGTCGATGATCGTCGTTGGCCTGACAGGACAGGCGAGGGCGGCGGAGACCAGCTACCCTCTTACGCTCCAAAACTGCGGCCGGCAGATCACCATCCAGAAGGCGCCGTCGCACACGGTCTCTATCGGCCAAAGCACGACGGAAATCCTCTATCGCCTCGGTGTTGCCGACAAGGTGGTCGGCACAGCACTCTGGGTTGGGCCGGTGCTGAAGGGCTATGAGGACGTCAACGCCAAGATCGAGCGCCTTGCCGACAACGATCCGAGTTTCGAAAGCGTCGTCGGCAAGAAGCCGGATATCGTCACGGTTCAGTTCCAGTGGCAGGTCGGACCGGAAGGCGTGGTTGCCAAGCCGGAACAGTTCGAGGAGCTGGGCATCCCGGTCTATACCTCGCCGTCCGATTGCGTCGGTAAGGAAAACTCCGGCTCCAGCGACGGCGTCCGCCATCAGGTCTTCACCATGGATCTCGTCTATCAGGAAATCCGCGATCTCGCGAAGATCTACAATGTGCAGGACAAAGGCGAGGAAGTGGTCGCCGATCTGAAGCAACGCGAAGCGACGGCCCGTGCCAAGGTCGCTTCAGCGCAGGGCAAGCTTTCCGCCGCCTTCTGGTTCTCCAGCGCCCAGGATGCCGATCCTTACGTGGCGGGCCGCAATGGTGCGCCGGGTTACATCATGTCGGCGCTCGGCATCAAGAATATCATCGAGACCGACGATGAATGGCCGACGGTGGGCTGGGAGACGATTGCCAAAGCCAATCCAAGCATGATCGTCGCGGCTGCGATGGAGCGTCGCCGCTATCCGCTGGACAGTGCGGAGGCCAAGCGCAAGTTCCTGGAAAACGATCCGGTCGCCAGCCTGATGCCCGCCGTCAAAAGTGGCCATGTCTTCGAGATGGATGCGCAGGCGATGAACCCGACCATCCGTACGATAGAAGGCATCGAGGCGCTTGCTGATGCCATCGCAGCGGCCGGCCTGACGCAGTGAGCCGCGCCCTTTCTTCGATCGGACGAACGGGTACAGTTGCCTTGGCACTTGCCATTCTTGTCGCTGCGCTCTGGCTGGGCGCGGCGATCGGCGAGACATCGATCCCGTTTGAGACCGTCGCCAAGACCGTGGCCAATCGGCTTTGGGGTGCCGGCTATCCGCTTGAGCCGATCGATGAGGGGATCGTCTGGAGCTATCGGCTGAGCCGCGCGGTGGTGGCCGCCTGCTGCGGGGGAGCGCTTGCCGTGTCCGGTGTCGTCCTGCAATCGTTGCTGCGCAATCCCCTGGCTGATCCCTATATCCTCGGCATTTCCGCCGGCGCCTCCACCGGCGCCGTTGGTGTCGCGATCCTCGGTCTGGGCGCGGGCTTCCTGACGATGCCGATGGGGGCTTTTCTGGGGGCATTGGTCGCCTTCGCTCTCGTCGCGTTGCTGGCCGTCAGGGCAGGGCGTGGGACGGCCGCGATCATCCTAGCGGGTGTTGTGGGCTCACAGCTCTTCAATGCGCTCACTTCCTTCATCGTCACCAAAGCGGCGACGGCCGAACAGGCGCGCGGCATCATGTTCTGGCTGCTCGGCAATCTCTCCGGCGTGCGTTGGCCGGATGCCTGGCTGGCAATTCCGGCCGCGTTGTTGGGGCTCGTCATTTGCCTCTGGCATGCCCGGTCGCTCGATGCCTTCACCTTCGGCGCGGAATCGGCGGCCTCGCTCGGTATTTCGGTACGCCGCACCTATTTCGTGCTCGTCGGCACATCCGCAATGATGACCGCGGTGATGGTGTCGATCGTCGGCTCTATCGGCTTTGTCGGGCTGGTCATCCCGCACGCGGCGCGGATGCTGGTGGGTGTCCGCCATGGCGTGCTTCTGCCGGCAGCCGCTCTGATCGGCGCTATCTTCATGATCGCGGCCGACATCCTGTCGCGCACCCTGATACACGGCCAGGTTCTGCCGATCGGGGTAGTCACCGCTCTTGTCGGCGCCCCCGCTTTTGCCTTGATTTTGAGCCAGAAAAGAGCGCGCGCATGACCCTGTCGGCAAGGAATGTTTCGTGGAGCGCAGGCGGAGCGACGATCGTGCGGGAGATATCGCTTGATGTCCGCACAGGCGAGTTTCTGGGGATCGTCGGGCCGAACGGCTCGGGTAAGACCAGCCTGATGATGATGCTATCCGGCATCCGCAAGCCGAAGACCGGAGAGATTCTTCTGGATGGCACGCCGATCTGCTCTCTCGGGCGGCGCGAACTCTCCCGACGCTTGGCCCTGGTGGAACAACAGGCGGAGACCGGCGAGCGGATTACCGCCAGACAGGCCGTAGAACTCGGGCGTACGCCCTATCTTGGGGCGTTATCGCCCTGGTCTGTGACGGATGACGCGATCGTCGAGGCCGCTCTTGCCAATGTCGACATGCTCCATCTTTCCGGCCGGCTGTGGCACACGCTTTCGGGCGGAGAGCGCCAGCGGTTGCATATTGGCCGCGCGCTTGCACAGCAGCCAAAGATACTGCTTCTCGACGAGCCGACGAACCATCTCGACATCGGTCACCAGATCGGCCTTCTGGATCTCGTGCGCCGGCAGGACCTAACCGTGATCGCGGCCCTGCACGATCTCAATCACGCCGCCGTGTTCTGCGATCGCCTTGCCGTCATGAAGGACGGGCTGCTAGTAGCGCTTGGTACGCCGCGTGAGGTGCTGACTGTCGAATGCATCCGCGATGTGTTCGGTGTCGACGTCGAGGTGGAACACGACAGCGACGGCGGTTGCTTCATCCGCTACCGCGCGACGACCGTTCCGCGTCGAGAGAGGCGGATCAAGAGTGGTGTTCAGCTAGAAGCGGTTGGCTTGGAGGAGATGAAGTAATTGCTCGGTGCTCATCGGCCAAGCTCGATGGCAAATTGCCTCAGTCATAGATAGCAGATAGCGCAATCGAGTTTGCAACCTCCTCGCAGCGGTCGGTGAGGGTGGCGGTCGCAACGCGCAGATGATTACTCGGCAGGTTGGAGAATTTCGCACCGGGATGAACGGCGATGCCACGCGCGGCCAGAGTCACCATCGCGAAGGGTTCGGAGGAAACGGGAATCCAGGCACAAAGGCCGTATCCCTGCGCGGCGTCGATGCCCCTGTCTCGCAGGGCGTCGATAAGATTGTCACGCCGGGTCTGATAGATGCCCCGCGCCTGATGCAGCGTATCCTGCGTTGCATCGTCGCGCAGCAGCCACGCGGTTGCGGCTTGCAGAATGCGGCTCGTCCAGCCGGCGCTGAAGCTCCGGTAGGACTGGATCTGCTCGACGATTGCCCGCGAGCTTGACAGTACCGCAAGGCGCAGATCCGGCCCGTGCGTCTTCGAAAACGAGAAGATGTGGACTACCCGATCGGGAAAACGGTGTCCGAGTGAATGGCGCGGTGCGGAGGAGATATCGCCCATGCCGTCATCCTCGACGATCAGCGTATCGGCATCTCTGAGGATGCGCTCCAGAGCGTCCATGCGCTGCCGGCTGACGGTCTGGCCCGTGACCGAATGCAGGCGTGGCTGGAAGATGAAGGCCACAGGCCGATGCTCCAGCGCGGCCTGCAAGGATGAGGGCAGTGGCCCCTCGGAATCGCACTGCACAGGGATAATGCGCGCGCCGCGATCTTCGAAAATGTCCAGAAGACGCATGCCCGTCGGATCTTCGATCGCGACCGTTTCTCCCGGCGCGATCAAGGCATGCGCCAGCGTATAGACGGCGTTGTAGCCGCCATTTGTCGCAAGAAATGCTTCCGGCTCGTAGGGCCAGGTCTTGCGTATCGCCGCCTCAAGCTCCGGCAGGATGCGGTTGCGTTCATAGCTGTTGAGGTTTTCGGCCGATGCGCCGTAGGCCATTGCCTCCGCCAGCTTTGGGAGCAGGCTGACGTCCGGTACGGCAGCGGTGAGGTCGAGGACGTCCTCGCCGTAATGTCCGTTGCTTGCCAGTCGCGCCGGCTTGGCAACGAAGCGATCGCCGCTGACCCAGGTGCCGTTGCGACCCCGCCCGCTGATGATCTTCTGGCGCCTGAGTTCGCTCCAGGCTTCCGAGATGGTGGCAGGGCTGATGCCAAGTGCGAAGGCGAGATCGCGGATGGGCGGCAGTTTCGTGCCGACCGGCAGGGCGCCAGCGCGGATCAACGCGCTGGTTCCAATGGCGATTCCCCGAATGGTCCTGTCGCTCAATTTTTCGGCAAACCAGCCTGGATTTTTGTCTTCGCTCATTTCCGCGCCATTTTTAATGTTCAATAACGTAATAACATTTGATCGGCTTTATTTGAACATTTATTCACTTCGAAAACAAGATTTCAGCGAGTGAATGTCCATGCCTCTGACTCTCCGCCTTGCTCTTCGTGATTGGGACTACATGACGCCGCTCGTTCTTGGCGACGTCTCTTCTCCAAAGCTCGACATCAAGGTGGACAGGGTCGGGACCCTGGTTTCGCATGTCGGAAAGAGCGAGGCCTATGATGCGGCGGAAATGTCATTTAGCCGCTATACGCAGCTTCGCATCGATGGCGACGAGAGCGTCGTGGGCATCCCGAATTTCATCATGCGTGGTTTTCGCCACCGCTGCGTCATCACGACAAAGGACAGCCCCATCACGGAGCTTGGGCATCTGTCGGGCAAGCGCATCGGTGTCACCGGCTGGCGCGATTCCGGCAATACCTGGACCCGGGCGGCGCTCCGTCGCGAGGGCATCGGTATCGAGGATGCCATGTGGTATGCGGGGCGGCTGACCGAGGCGCATCCGATCGTCGACCGCCTCGACGGCTTCGGTCGTCCCGGCCGCATCGAGGCCGCGCCCGGCGAGCGGCCCATGGTCGACCTTTTGAGGGATGGCGGACTGGACGCGATCTTCACGCCGTTCATGCCGGACGGCTATTTCGCCAAGGGTTCACCCTTCCGGCAGGTTCTTTCCGATTTTCGCGGTGCCGAGCGTCGATATTTCGACGACGTGGGCTATGTCCCCGGTATGCATCTTATCGGCCTGAAGGCTGATTTTATTGCCGAACATCCCTGGGTGATCGCCGAACTCAGCGCACTTATTGATGAATCCCAGCGCCTCTGGCTGAGCAAACGGCGTAAATATGCCGAGACCACGCCCTGGATGTTCGATGAACTTCTAAAGTCATCGGTCGAGCTGCCGCAGGGCTGGGATGCGAGCGGCTTTGCGGTCAATCGCGCCATGATCCATGATTTCGCCAATGAGCTGCATGTGCAGGCTATCCTGCCCCGGCTGTTGACGCCGGAGGAACTCTTTCCGTTCGATACCGATGGTAGCCGCATCGAGGCTAGGGCTGCCGGCTGACACTTAAGGAATACAAACCAAAAAGGGGAACGAGCATGTCGTTGAAGAAAGTAGCCTACCTTGCCCTGGCAAGCCTGATGATCTCGGGTTCCGCGTTCGCGCAGGATGCTGGACTTCCGAAGCTGTCCGTGAACGCAGAGCTGCGGGCCAAGCTGCCTGAAAACATCCGCACGGCCGGCAAGATGATTTCCGTCAACAACGGTTCGTTTCCTCCCTATGAGATCGTCACCGGTACCGAACTGACCGGCGCAAGCGCCGATCTGACCGACGCCATCGGCGAGGTGCTCGGCGTGAAGATCGCGCATGAAACGGTCGGCGGCTTGCCCGCACTGCTCGCCGGCATCAATTCCGGTCGCTATCAGTTCGCCTTCGGCCCGGTGGGCGATTTCAAGAGCCGCGAAGAGGCGAATGATTTCGTCGACTGGGTTCAGGAATTCGTCGTCTTCTCCGTCCAGAAGGGCAATCCGAAAGGCATCACCTCGCTCGACACGGCCTGCGGCAAGCGCATCGCCGTCATGGCGGGCGGCTCCGCCGAGAGGGTGATCCAGGTCCAGGCCGAGAAGTGCAAGACCGACGGCAAGGATGCGATCGAGGTTCAGTCCTTTACCGATCAGCCCAGCTCCATCCTTGCGGTGCGGTCCAAGCGATCGGATGCCTTCTTCTCGTCCCAGGCGCCGCTCACCTATTTCGTCTCGCAGGCAAATGGCCAGCTTGAACTGACGGGCGTCGGCCAAAAGAACGGCTTTGAGGATCTCTATCAGGGTGCGGTGGTGTCGAAGGGATCGCCGCTCGGTCCGGTCCTGCGGGATGCCGTCAAGCTTTTGATGGACAATGGTACCTATGCCGCCATCATGAAGAAGTGGGGCCTTGAGAACAACATGATCAAGGAGCCGGGCATCAACCTCGGCGGGACGTTGCCGAAATGAGCACGGCGGCCGACAAAATCGCATCGCCGGACAGCGATGCGAATACCCTGGATGTGGCCAACGCCCACAGCCCTTTCCCGATGGGTCGCCTGGCCGCCTGGGTCGTTACGCTGGCGATTGCGACCTATTTCGCCTGGTCGGTCGCCGGCAACGAGAATTTCGGCTGGCCGGTCGTGGCGCATTATTTCTTCGATCCGACGGTCATCAGCGGCCTTTACGTGTCGCTTGGCCTGACGGTTGTTGCCATGGCGTTCGGCATCGTGCTTGGCTTGCTGCTGGCAATCGCCAGACTGTCGCAGGACCGGCTGGCGAATTCGCTGGCCTCCCTTTTCATTTGGTTCTTCCGGGGCACGCCGCTGCTGGTCCAGCTGATCTTCTGGTACAATCTTTCGACCCTGTTTCCGACGCTGTCGATCGGCATTCCCTTCGGCCCGACCTTCGTGAGCTGGGATACGAATTCGGTCATCAGTCCGATGACCGCGGCAATTGCCGGTCTGGCGCTGAATGAGGCCGCCTATATGGCGGAGATCATCCGTGGCGGCCTGCTGTCCGTCGACAAGGGGCAATTCGAGACCGCCGAGGCCTTCGGTATGACACGCGCCCGGGCGCTCAGCCGTATCATTATTCCGCAGGCCATGCG
Source organism: Martinezella rhizogenes (assembly GCF_000799715.1). Taxonomy (GTDB): domain Bacteria; phylum Pseudomonadota; class Alphaproteobacteria; order Rhizobiales; family Rhizobiaceae; genus Rhizobium; species Rhizobium rhizogenes_C. The sequence goes on along the minus strand of NZ_JUHG01000013.1, from coordinate 188,415 downwards.
CTCGATCGTGCCCCCAACCGGCAATCAGTTGATCAGCATGATCAAGGCGACCTCGCTCGTCAGCGTCATCGCCATGGCGGATCTGCTCTATTCGGTTCAGTCGATCTACAATCGCACGTTCGAAGTCGTGCCGATGCTGCTGGTCGCCGTCATCTGGTATCTGTTGATCACCTCGGTGCTGAATGTCGGTCAGAGTTATATCGAGCGTTATTACGGCCGTGGTGATCGTCGTTCCGGCGGAGCCAAGCCCGCAAAAGAAATCATGCTGGCTGCACAGACACCGTCCCAGCTCGTAGCGCAGGAGGCGGGCCAATGAACGCGATCGCGACCGTGGCGCCGCTTGTCCGCGCCCGCAACGTCCACAAGTCTTTCGATCACCTCGAAGTTCTGAAAGGCATCGATCTCGATGTCGCGCCGGGCGAAGTGGTGGTCATTCTCGGACCGTCCGGATCCGGAAAGTCGACCTTCCTGCGTTGCATCAACCACCTGGAAGCCATCGATCGCGGATCGATCGAGGTGGACGGGGAGCAAATCGGCTATCGCCTTCGCAAGGGTCGGCTGGAGCGACTGTCCAACCATGCGATTACCCTGCAGCGGCGCAAGATCGGCATGGTGTTCCAGCAGTTCAATCTCTATCCGCACATGACGGCGCTGCAGAACATCATTGAAGCGCCGGTCGGTATCCATGGCGAGAGCCGTGCCGAGGCGATTAAGAACGCCCGCATCCTTCTGGACCGGGTCGGGCTTTCGGCTAAGGCTGACAGTTATCCGCGCCAGCTCTCCGGCGGTCAGCAGCAACGCGTGGCGATTGCCCGGGCATTGGCGATCAAGCCGACGCTGATGCTCTTCGATGAGCCGACATCCGCGCTCGATCCGGAGCTTGTCGGTGAAGTGCTTGCCACGATGCGGGATCTCGCCAAGCAGGGATTGACGATGATCGTCGTCACCCATGAGATAGGCTTTGCCCGCGAAGCGGCCGATCGCGTCGTCTTCATGGATGGCGGCAAGGTCGTCGAACAGGGCAAGCCGGAAGATGTGCTCGGTAATCCCCAGCATCCACGAACCAGAAGCTTCCTGTCGCGCTTCATCTAGCGCGGCGGCCCCGATCAGATGCGAGACCGCCGGCCTCATGCGGGCTTGGTGTGCCGCTCATGCAAACCATTGGAACAGCCATGACTCTCGACAACGACTTTGCCCGCCTCTCGGATTTCGAACCGATGAAAGCCGAACTCACCGGTATCCGGCAGCATCTTCATGCCAATCCCGAGCTGTCCTTCGAAGAGGCTGAGACCGCCCGTTTCGTCGCCGAAAAGCTGGAATCCTGGGGCTACGAAGTTCACCGCAATGTCGGCGGGCACGGCGTCGTCGCCCGCCTGAAGGCCGGTGCGGGGACGAAGAGCATCGCCATCCGCGCCGACATGGATGCACTGCCGATCAATGAGCAGAGCGGCAAGCCCTATGCGAGCCTCGTTCCGGGAAAGATGCATGCCTGCGGTCATGATGGCCACACGACGATGCTGTTGGGGGCTGCCGAATATCTGGCACGCACCCGTCGCTTCAACGGCACCGTGAACCTTATCTTCCAGCCGGCCGAAGAGGCTGGTGCGAAGAGCGGTGCCCAGGCCATGATCGATGATGGTCTTTTCGAGCGATTTCCTTTCGATGCGATCTTCGGCCTGCACAATCATCCAGGCGCGCCCGAGGGCACTTGGCTGATGCGCTCCGGCCCGCTGATGGCTGCGGCCGATACGGCCGAGATCACGATTACGGGCAAGGGCGGCCATGCGTCGCGACCACACCTGACCATCGATCCGGTCGTCGTCGCCTGCAATCTCGTCGTTGCCTTGCAGTCGGTCGTTTCGCGCAGCATCGATCCGACGCAGACGGCTGTGATCACCGTAGGCTCTATCCATGCGGGCGAAGCCGCTAACGTCATTCCCGAAAGCGCGAGGATGCTGCTCAGCATCCGTTCCTTCGATCCGAAGGTGCGCGAGCTTCTCGAAGCGCGGATCCGGAAATTGTCAGAAGCGGTGGCGGAAGGCTACGGAGCGCAGGTTGCCATCAACTATGCTCATGGTCACCCCGTCGTCGTGAACTCCGAAAAGGAGACGGAATTTGCCCGCGTTGTCGCCGAGGAACTCGTCGGTGCCGATAAGGTCGGCACCTGCGCTCTCATTCCCGGCAGCGAGGATTTCTCGCACTATCTCGAACACAAGCCAGGCAGCTTTCTGCGCCTCGGCAACGGCATCAATTCGGCAATCCTGCACAGCGCCAAATATGATTTCGCTGATGAAAGCCTGACGGTCGGTGCCGCCATGTGGGCTCGTCTGACGGAGCGCTATCTCGACCAATGAGGCGCTCCGTCAGGCGGGTCTCAATCCATAGCTGATGCTAACGCCAGCCAAGGGCAGGGGCGACGTGGGTCAGGATCGCCTCGATCACATGCGCGTTGTACTCCACGCCGAGTTGGTTCGGGACGGTAAGGAGCAGCGTGTCGGCTTCGGCGATGGCTTCGTCCTGAGCCAGTTCCTTGATCAGAGCGTCGGGTTCGGCTGCATAGCTACGGCCGAAGATCGCCCGGGTCTTGTCGTCGATGAAGCCAATCTTGTCCTGGCTCTGGTCGCCGTTTCCGAAATAGGCACGGTCGCGGTCGTCCACCAAGGCGAAGATGCTGCGGCTGACGGACACGCGCGGCTCGCGTTTGTGGCCGGCGGCCTTCCAGGCTTCGCGGTACACCCTGATCTGATCGGCCTGCTGGACGTGAAACGGTAGGCCGCTCTCATCGTCCTTGAGCGTGGAGCTTTGCAGGTTCATGCCGAGCTTGGCTGCCCAGAGCGCCGTGGCGTTCGAGCTCGCTCCCCACCAGATCCGTTCGCGCAGACCCTCCGAGTGCGGCTCGAGGCGGAGGAGACCCGGAGGATTGGGGAACATCGGCCTCGGGTTCGGCTGGGCAAAGCCCTCGCCGCGCAGCACGTCGAGCAGAACTTCCGCGTGACGGCGTGCCATATCGGCTTCACTCTCGCCCTCGGGCGGTGCGTAACCGAAGTGACGCCATCCGTCGATAACCTGCTCGGGGGAGCCACGGCTGATGCCGAGCTGCAGACGCCCGCCGGCGATGAGATCGGCCGAGCTTGCATCTTCTGCCATATAAAGTGGGTTTTCATAGCGCATGTCGATGACGGCCGTGCCGATCTCGATACGGCTGGTCTTCGCGCCGACGGCTGCCAGCAGCGGGAAGGGCGAGGCAAGCTGGCGGGCGAAGTGATGCACGCGAAAATAGGCGCCATCCGCGCCCAGCTCTTCGGCCGCGACGGCGAGGTCGATGGACTGCAGAAGCGCGTCGGATGCCGAGCGGGTCTGCGATTGCGGCGAGGGCGTCCAGTGCCCGAACGATAGGAAACCGATTTTCTTCATGATCGCACCGCTCAAAGATGTTGTGTGTATAGTCCATGCTTCATGGCATAATTCCTGCTTTGGATACAGCCGGCACCGTGTCGCTGCCAAAGAAGTGATGCGTCGGCCGCAAGTGACTACCTGCGCGATAAGGTCGACACGAGATCGCTGAAGCGCTCGCCCTGGATGCTCACATGTTGGCGCAGAAGCGTGCGTGCGCGTTCCGCATCTCCTGCAAAGAGCGCTTCCACGACTGCGTCATGTTCGGAAAATGATGTCGCGACACGATTGCGGACACGCAATTGCAGGCGGCGATAGGGCTGAAGGCGGCGATGCAGTGCTATACATTGTTCGGTCAGAAACTCGTTATGACTGGCGGTATAGATTGTGCGATGAAAGCGCTCGTTGTCGTAATAATAGGCATCGCTGTCGCCAGCGGAGGACGAGCGCTTGCAGTCGTCATGGGCTGCCAGGATTGCCGCGCGATCGGCATCCGTCAGCCGCCGCGCCGCCAGCGAACCGGCCATGCCCTCGATTTCGGCCATCACCTCAAACATCTCGAAAATACGGTGCGGCCCTGGGTCGATCACGATTGCACCGCGGCGTGGACGGATTTCCACCAGTCCGATCGCATTCAGCTGCATCAAGGCCTCGCGTATCGGCGTCCTCGATACACCGAAGCGCGTGGCCAATTGCACCTCGTCCAACCGCTCGCCCGGGGCGAAATCGTTTGAAATGATGCCGTTTTCGATCTCGTCGCGCAGGCGTTGAACGACATTCTCGGACATGTTTGTTATGCTCTCCAATGCAAAAATCAAATTCTTGTATGCAAGATTGTTTACTTTGCGCACAAGATAACCTAAGAACGATACCACAATAGATATGTCGCACACAAATGGACGAGCTCACGGGAGCTGCCATATATACAGGGAACGCTTGGGAGGGCTGTTCCCACCCAATCCCGCTTCGCCAGGAGGATACTGACATGGCAGGCATTTCCTTCTTCAGCGACATGATGCAAAGCATCACGGATCGCGGACGCAGACTGCTCGCAGCGGGCACGCGCGCCGGGCCGGTTCAAGCAGAGACGACGCTCGAGACTCTTTGCAACATGCTTCTGTCGAGCCGGGGCGAAGCCTCGGGCATGGCCTTGGCCGCCGAGATCCTTCAGCGCTGGACCGAACTCGATCCGACAGGCCGGCGAGATTTCATGCTGATGCTGCACGACCAATTCGGTCCCGATGTCGCCAAACTGGACAAGGCGATCGATCGCTACCGCAGCGACAGCAATTCAAACACGCTTATCGATCTACATCAGGCAGCCGAACCACGCCGCCAGGAGCTGGTGCGCAGGCTTAACCTTGCGCCGAAGGGCACGGCGAAACTGGTGGAGATGCGCGAACGCCTGCTGGGCATGAAGGATGCGACGGAGCAGTTTCGCGCTGTCGACGCTGATTTCGCCCATCTCTTCGGCTCCTGGTTCAATCGCGGCTTCCTGACGCTCCGTCCCATCGATTGGTCAACGCCAGCCGATATTCTGGAAAAGATCATCAGATATGAGGCCGTGCACGAGATTGCCGGCTGGGATGAATTGCGGCGGCGGCTGGTTCCGCCCGACCGTCGCTGCTTCGCCTTCTTCCACCCGCGTCTTGCCGACGATCCGTTGATCTTCGTCGAGGTGGCGCTGACCACGGCGATTCCCGCCGCCATCACGGATGTTCTGGATGAAAGCCGGTCTCCGATTACAGCCAAGGATGCGACGACGGCAGTTTTCTATTCCATTTCCAATTGCCAGGAGGGACTGCGGGGCATCTCGTTCGGCAATTTCCTGATCAAGCAGGTCGTGGAGGATTTGCGTCGCGATTTGCCGGGTCTGAAGACCTTTGTGACCTTGTCGCCGGTTCCGGGTTTCGCCGGCTGGCTGGCACGGTTGCGCAAGGCCGAGAATGCCGACCTCAGCGAGCAGACGCTGGAAACCTTGGCGTTGCTCGACGAGCCGGACTGGGCGGATGATCCCGAGCGATCGCAAGCCGTCAAGGCTGTGCTCTTGCCGCTCGCCGCTCGCTATTTCGTCAAGGAGCAAGGTCACGGCAGGCGGCCGATCGATCCGGTCGCCCGTTTTCATCTCGGCAACGGCGCCCGTCTGGAGCGGCTGAACTTCCTTGCCGATCGTTCCCAGAAGGCTATGCGCCAGTCCCACGGCCTGATGGTCAACTATCTTTACAAGCTGGATGATATCGAGAAAAACCACGAGGCCCTTGCGCAATACGGCGAGGTTGCAGCCTCGCCGGAGGTGAAGAAGCTGGCGGAGGCCGGCGCGACCGACGCCGGTCTCGGCAAGCCGATCCGTCGGCGTCATGGCGAAATGCAAAAGACCTGAGCAGCAGATTTAGGAGGGGGAGTATGGGCAATCATCTGTTCGACGCCATCAGGGCGTCCGCTACGTCCGAGGATGCCATTTTCATCGAGACGGCCAGCGGCGAGCGCTGGACCTACGGAGATGCGCTGCGCATCTCGGGGCAGCTTGCCAGCGCCATCGACGCGCTCGGCGTCCGCCCCGGTGATCGCGTCGCGGTTCAGGTGGAAAAGAGCCCGATGGCCCTGATACTCTATCTCGCCTGCGTGCGCTGCGGCGCGGTCTATCTGCCGTTGAACACGGCTTATACGCTTGTCGAACTTGATTATTTCATCGGCGATGCCGAGCCGAGGCTTGTCGTCGTTTCCCCGAAGGCTCGGGCTGAGGTCGAGAAACTCGCCCAGCGCTATGGCGCGATTGTCGAGACGCTGGATGCGGATGGCGCGGGATCGTTGACGGATCTCGCCCGGGAGGAGCCTGCGGATTTCATTGATGCCGCCCGCGCTCCCGATGACCTTGCCGCGATCCTCTACACATCCGGCACCACCGGCCGCTCCAAGGGGGCCATGCTCACGCATGACAATCTGCTCTCCAATGCGCTTGCGCTGCGCGAATACTGGCGGGTGTCGGCGGAGGACCGGCTGATCCACGCATTGCCGATCTTCCACACGCATGGCCTCTTCGTCGCCACAAACGTGACGCTGGTTGCCGGCGCATCGATGTTCCTGTTGCCGAAGTTCGATCCCGACGAGATCCTGTCGCTGATGCCGAAGGCAACGTTGATGATGGGCGTGCCGACGTTCTATGTGAGATTGCTTCAGCATGAGGGATTGAACCGGGAGGCCGTCGCCAACATGCGGCTGTTTATCTCTGGTTCGGCGCCGCTTTTGACGGAAACACATGTTTCGTTCAAGCAGCGCACCGGTCACGCCATTCTCGAACGCTACGGCATGACCGAGACCAATATGAACACCTCCAACCCTTATGATGGCGAGCGCAGGGCCGGCACGGTTGGCTTCCCGCTTCCGGGCGTCACCGTGCGGGTTTCCGATCCGGCCACAGGTGCGACGCTTTCGCCCGGGGATACCGGCATGATCGAGATCATGGGCCCGAATGTTTTCAAGGGTTATTGGCGCATGCCGGAAAAGACCGCGGCCGAATTCACCCAGGATGGCTATTTCATCAGTGGCGACCTCGGCAAGATCGATGAGGATGGCTATGTCCATATCGTCGGCCGTGGCAAGGACCTGGTGATTTCCGGCGGCTACAACATCTACCCGAAAGAGGTCGAGAACGAGATCGATGAGCTAGACGGCGTGGTCGAAAGCGCGGTGATCGGCGTCGCGCACCCGGATTTCGGCGAAGGCGTGACAGCGGTCGTGGTCCTAGAGCGCGGTGCGACACTGGACGAGAAGGCCGTGCTTGCCGCATTGCAGGATCGCCTTGCGCGTTACAAGCAGCCGAAGCGGGTCCTCTTCACCCAGGAGTTGCCGCGCAACACGATGGGCAAGGTTCAGAAGAACCTGCTCCGCGACCAATTCAAGGATCTTTACGGAAAGGCCTCTTGAGAGGCGCTTAGGTCCGCCTCGGTGCTTGGGAGTAGCACCGGCGCGGGTTGATCATGCATTCAAGAAAATGGGGACCGGCGCCTGAGGGCGTTTCCGGAGGGAGGAAGTTATGAATATCCAGATCCTGTCGATCGTGCTGCTTGCCGGCATGTTCGTCATTGCCACGATACAGCCAATCAATATGGGTGCGCTCGCCTTTGCCTGCGCCTTCCTGATCGGCTCACTTGTGATGAGCATGAAGACCGCCGATATTTTCGCGGGTTTTCCGAGCGACCTGTTCCTGACGCTGGTCGGCGTCACCTATCTGTTCGCGATCGCGCAGATCAACGGTACCATCGATTGGCTGATCGAGGGTGCGGTCAAGCTGGTGCGCGGACATGTCGCCTGGATTCCGTGGGTCATGTTCCTCGTAGCAGCGATCATTACCGGATTTGGCGCGCTTGGTCCGGCAGCCGTCGCGATCCTGGCGCCGGTGGCGCTTGGGTTCGCATTCCAATATCGCATTAGCCCTGTGATGATGGGGCTGATGGTGATCCACGGCGCGCAGGCGGGCGGCTTCTCGCCGATCAGCGTCTATGGCGGCATCACCAACCAGATCGTGCAGAAAGCGGGGCTGCCTTTCGCGCCGACCTCGCTGTTTCTGTCGAGCTTTTTCTTCAACCTCGCCATCGCGGTCCTGGTCTTCTTCATCTTCGGTGGCCCGAAGGTGCTGCGCAAGCAGCCGGCGGCGTCCGGCCCATTGCCGGACCTGCATCCCAAGGGAGTGACGCGAGCCATCGTCGGCCATGGCGGCACGCGCGCAGCACCCATCAGCCATCATGTCTTTGATGTGGAAACAAAAGAAGAGACGGCGCTTGCCGGCCTGACGGCGGAGCGACTGATGACGCTGGTTGGCCTGACCGCGCTGGCGCTGGGAGCGCTGGTCTTCAAGTTCAATGTCGGTCTGGTGGCGATGACCGTCGCGGTTGCCCTGGCATTGCTATCACCTAAAACCCAGAAGGCGGCGATCGACAAGGTGAGCTGGTCGACCGTGCTCCTCATCGCCGGCATCATCACCTATGTCGGGGTCATGGAGAAGATCGGCACGATCGACTATGTCGCGCACGGCATTTCCAGCCTGGGAATGCCGCTGCTGGTGGCACTGCTTCTATGCTTTACAGGCGCCATCGTCTCCGCCTTCGCCTCGTCGACGGCGCTTCTGGGGGCGATCATTCCGCTTGCTGTGCCTTTCCTCCTGCAGGGGCACATTAGCGCCGTCGGCGTGGTCGCCGCCATCGCGATCTCCACCACCATCGTCGATACCAGCCCGTTTTCGACCAATGGCGCCCTGGTCGTCGCCAATGCGCAGGAGAGTGAGCGGGAGAGCGTGCTGAAAACCCTGCTGATCTACAGCGCCCTGATCGCCCTCATCGGCCCGATCATCGCCTGGCTTGTCCTGATTGTGCCGGGACTTGTGTGAGGCGAGGGCCTTTCTGAGATGTCTGCTGGCCGCGTGCGATGCGCGGTCAGCTAGAATTCCAGCAAGGCATTGTCGACGACTTCCTTCATCACGAAGAAGGTTCGGGTCTGGCGGACGCCGGGCAGGGCGATCAATTGTGTGCCGTGTATGCGGTTGAAATCCGCCATGTCGCCGACGCGGATCTTCAGGAAATAATCAAAATCGCCGGCAACGAGATTGCAGTCGAGAACGAAGCTCAGCTTGGCAACGGCCTTTTCGAATGCGCCAAAACTCTCGGGCGTCGACCGGTCGAGCACCACGCCGACCATCACCAGCGCACCACGGCCGACCTTTTGCGGCTCTATCATCGCGCGTACGGTTTTGATGTAGCCCTCCTCGAACAGGCGCTGGGTGCGGCGATGGCAGGTCGCGGGGCTGACATCGACGAGTTGGGCGAGTTCGGCATTGCTGAGCCGGCCGTTCTTTTGAAGCAGGCGCAGCATTTTCAGGTCGATACGATCCAGTTCCGATGCCATGAGAGAATCTTCCGAAAATTAAGGATAATTTGGATGAAGTGTAATCCTATTTCAATTTTTGCGTCATAACGAAGAAATATAAGGCCCATCTTAGAGAGCACCTTTCATTGAAGGGATGCTAGCGTCTTCCCCGTATCACGACAAGCTGAAGGGGAATTCATGCTGGAGAAATTCGAGCGCTATCCGCTCACATTCGGTCCGACCCATATCGAGAAGCTGGAACGGCTTTCCGAACATCTCGGCGGCAAGGTAGAGCTCTATGCCAAGCGGGAGGACTGCAATTCCGGGCTGGCATTCGGGGGCAACAAGCTGCGCAAGCTGGAATACATCATTCCCGATGCGATTGCCTCGAACGCGGACACGCTGGTGTCGATCGGCGGGGTTCAATCAAACCATACCCGCATGATCGCCGCCGTTGCCGCCAAGATCGGCTTCAAGTGCCGCCTCGTGCAGGAAAGCTGGGTTCCGCATGAAGATGCCGTTTATGACCGCGTCGGCAATATTCTCTTGAGCCGCATCATGGGTGCGGATGTGCAGATGGTCGACGAAGGCTTCGACATCGGCATTCGGCAGAGCTGGGAAGACGCCATCGAGGACGTCAAGGCCAAGGGCGGCAAGCCCTATCCGATCCCGGCCGGTGCATCCGTGCACAAATATGGCGGGCTTGGCTATGTCGGCTTTGCTGAGGAGGTCCGAGCCCAGGAAAAGGAACTCGGCTTCAAGTTCGATTATATCGTCGTCTGCACGGTGACGGGCTCTACCCATGCCGGCATGACCGTCGGCTTTGCCAAGGACGGCCGCGAGCGCCAGGTGATCGGCATCGACGCATCCTTCACGCCTGAGCAGACCAAGGCGCAGGTACTGGAGATTGCCCGGCGCACCGCCGAACTGGTCGAGCTCGGCAGGGAACTCTCGTCGGACGATATCATCCTGATCGAAGATTATGCCTATCCGGTCTACGGCGTGCCGTCGGACGAGACCAAGGAGGCCATCCGACTCTGCGCGCGGCTGGAAGGGATGATCACCGACCCGGTCTACGAAGGCAAATCCATGCAGGGCATGATCGATCTCGTGAAGAAGGGCTATTTCCCGGAGGGCTCGAAGGTTCTCTACGCCCATCTCGGTGGCGCCCCGGCCATCAACGGCTATGCCTATACGTTCCGCAACGGCTGAATGTTGAAAAACGCGATCCGGTTGGGAAGATACCGGCCGGATCGTGCAACCGGGCAAGAATGGTTCAGGACCTGTATGGGCATCATGGGATCAACAAAACGAGCATCGTCAAAGCGGCATCCCGCCTCGCAAGAGGGCGGTAGTGTCCGACTTGCTGGTTTGCCCGCGTTGCTTCCCATTCATCTAAGAGGCCGAACGCTCGGTCAGCGACAGTCGGTATTCCTCATAGGTGCTGCTCTGCACCCGGATATGGTCGCGCATCACGGCCTCGGCTCGCCCGACATTGCCGGCCTCGAGCGCCATCAGGATTTCGCGATGCTCGCTCATCGATTGGGAAAGCCGGTCGCCGAAGGACAGTTGCGCCCTGCGAAACGGTTTCAGGCGCCGTTGCAGATTGCGCGCCTCTTCGGCGAGAAAGCCGTTACCGGAGGCGTCGTAGATCATATTGTGAAAAGCGGCATTCTCGGCGTAGTAACGATGATAGTCCTGTATCTGCAAGGCAGCCTCGCAGGCGGATGCCGTCTGGCGCAAAAGCAGCACTTGTGCCTTGGTGATACGGCCGGCAGCAAGTCGCGCGCACCAGGCTTCGACTTCCGCCATCACTTCGAACATCTCCACGAGACGCGTGAAGCTCGGCTGCCGCACGAAAGCACCGCGGTTTGGGATGAGTTCAATCAGTCCGGTCGAGGAGAGCAAGCGCAAGGCCTCGCGAAGCGGCGTGCGCGACACGCCGAAATCGCCGGCGAGGCGTACTTCGTCCAAGCGTTCACCATTCTTGAAAACGCCTTCGGCAATCAGGGCCTCGATCCGTTCGTAGAGCGCGTCCGACGCCGGCGGTCTGTTTTGAGCCACGATGATTCCTCCTGCCGAAGTTGTGCTGCTTAAAGCCTATGATGACAAAGCGTTGTACGCAAAGCTGAAATTATGCGTTCAATCTTTAATTTTTGTATACAGTGAATCGGAATTGCGTATAGTGTAAGCATCAAATAAAAATGCTCATATAATGGGCAATAAAGGGGACTTCAATGAGACTAGCTGTTATTGCCGCCGCCCTGTTTCTGCCGCTCCTGCTGGCGCCGACCGCCAATGCCGGGAAGGCGAACGACACCATCTCGATCGCCTTTTCAAAGGAGCTCGAGCATATCGATCCCTATTTCAACACGGCGCGCGAGGGCGTCCTGCTTGGAAATGCGGTCTGGGACGGACTTCTCTATCGCGATCCGAAGACGGGCCAATATGTCGGCAATCTGGCAACCAGCTGGTCGTGGGTGGATTCGACAACGCTGGAATTGACGTTGCGCCAAGGGGTCAAGTTCCACAATGGCGAGCCCTTCGACGCCGACGACGTGGTCTATACGCTGAACTATATGATCGATCCGAAGAATGGCGCCAAGAACACGGTGGCGACCAGCTGGATCAAGCAGGCGGTGAAGATCGATCAATTCAAGGTCCGTATCATCACCAACGGACCTTTTCCGGCAGCGCTCGAATATCTTGCCGGACCCGTCATCATACAGCCGAATGAATATTACGCCGCAGTCGGACCGGCCGGTGTAGCAACCAAGCCGATCGGAACCGGGCCCTACAAGGTCGTCAGCGTCGAGCCCGGCAAGCATTACGTGCTGAAGCGCAACGATGATTATTTCGCCGCCGCCAAGCCGAAGGCCAAGGTCGAAACCATCGATATCCGTACGATCCCCGACATCAACACGCAGATGGCCGAGCTTTTCAACGGGACGATCGATCTCGTCTGGCAGGTGCCTTCCGACCAGGCTGACAAGATGGCCGGCCGCGGCAATTTCCAGGTCCTCAATGCGCCGACCATGCGTGTCGGTTATCTGTCGCTCGATGCGGCTGGCCGAAGCGGCGCGAAAAATCCAATGACGGACGTGCGGGTTCGGCAGGCCGTCTACCACGCGATCAATCGCGACGGTATCGTCAAGGCGCTGATGAAGGGTACGACGGAGGTGATCAATAGCGCCTGCTCGCCGAGCCAGTTCGGCTGCGCGACCGATGTCGCTTCCTATTCCTACGATCCGGACAAGGCCAAGGCGCTTCTGGCGGAGGCCGGGTATCCCGATGGCTTCGAGATTGATTTCTACGCCTATCGCGATCGTCCGCTGGCGGAAGCCATGATCGGCATGCTGGCCGAAGTCGGCATCAAGGCCAATCTCAAATACCTGCAATATGCGGCGTTGCGCGAAAAGCGCATCAAGGAAGGCGTGCCCATGTCCTTTCTGACATGGGGCTCCAACTCGATCGCCGATGCCTCGGCCATCACCAGCGAGTTCTTCACCATGGGCGGCGAAGACGATGCGCGTGACAAGAGCCTGTCGGATCTTCTGGAGAAAGCCGATTCCTCCGTCGATCCAGCCGAGCGCAAGACACTCTACAAACAGGCGCTCTCGACGATTGCCGACAAGGCCTATTGGGTGCCGCTTTGGAATTATTCCACCAACTACATCATGAGCAAGGACGTCTCCTTCACGCCCACCCCCGACGAGCTGGTTCGCTTCTACGAAATCGGCTGGAAATGACATGCGCATACGCCATTCGCTGCATCCATGGATGCAGCGAATGGCGTATTCCGGAAGATAAGGGCGACTAGTTGGGTCGCGCCTCCCGCTTAAGGGTACACGATGCTGAAATTTGTCCTGACCAAACTCGGTATGGCGGCGCTGGTGGCGCTGACTGTGTCCTTCATCAGCTTCATTCTTTTGTTCATGGCCGGCGATCCGGCCATCGCGATTGCCGGCGAGGGCGCCCCGGCGGAGACGATCGCCGCTATCCGCAGCCAATACGGCTTCGATCAGCCGTTGATGCTCCAATATGTCGAATGGCTAATGCGGGCGCTTTCCGGCGATTTCGGCATGAGCTACTATTTCAAGCAGCCGGTCTCGGGAATGATTGCCGACCGACTGCCGGTGACCATGACGATTGGCTTTCTCGGCATGAGCTTTGCGATGCTGCTGGCGATCCCCATGGGTGTTCTCGCCGCTGCTTTTCCGAACACCATTATAGACCGGCTGGCACTCGGTATCGCCGTGGTCGGGCAGGCCATTCCGAGCTTCTGGTTCGGCCTCATCCTCATAGTGATCTTCTCGGTCAATCTCGGCCTGGTGCCGGCCTCCGGAACGGCAAGCTGGACCGGCTATATCTTACCTACGATCGTTCTCGGTTATTACGCGACGCCCGCCATCATGCGGCTCACCCGCGCCGGCATGTTGGAAGTCCTGTCGTCCGATTATATTCGGACCGCCCGGGCCAAGGGCCTGAAGCCACGGAAGGTGCTGTTCAAGCATGCCTTGCGCAACGCCATCATCCCGGTCGTCAGCCTGAGCGCCGTGCAACTGGGCTTCATGTTCAGCGGCTCTGTCGTGGTGGAAACGATCTTCGCGCTGCATGGCGCCGGCTTCCTTGCCTGGGAATCGATCTCGCGCAACGACCTGCCGACCATGCAGGCGCTGATCCTGATCTTTGCGATGTTCTATATCGTCTTCACCTTTCTGGCCGACGTCTTGAACGCATGGCTCGATCCACGATTGAGGGCCGCCTGAGATGAACGACATGTCCCAGACCGCAACCGTCATCCAGGCAGCAGCCACTCCGGCACCATCGCGGGTGTTCGCGCGCCGGGCGCTGAAGCATCGCGGCTTCATGGTCGGATTTGGCATCCTGCTGATCATCGCCCTGATTGCGCTTTTCGCACCGTTGATCGCACCTCATAATCCCTACAAGCAGGATCTTCTGGCACGGCTTGCTCCGCCGGTCTTCCTTGGGGGGGATTGGAAGCATGTGCTCGGAACGGATGCGCTTGGTCGCGACTATCTTTCGCGATTGATCTACGGCGCTCGCGTCTCCCTGATGATCGGTTTTACCGCCGCGATGATCTCCGCTGTGATCGGCACCACGCTCGGCATTCTCGGCGGCTATTTCGGCGGCAAGGTGGATGCGGTGGTGATGTTCATTGTCTCGGTGCGGCTCGCCTTGCCGGCAACGCTGGTCTCTCTTGCGGTCGTCGCGCTTTTCGGCGGCTCGCTGACGGTCGTGGTCTCGATATTGGGCCTGCTGCTGTGGGATCGGTTTGCCGTGGTGCTGCGAAGCGCCACCATGCAGGTGCGTCAGACGGATTATATCGCGGCGGCCGAGGTGCTCGGGGCAAGCCTGCCACGCATCCTCTTCAAGGATGTGTTGCCGAACGTCATGAACGCACTGATCGTCATCGTCACGCTGGAAATGGCGCATGCCATCATTCTGGAGGCGGCTCTCTCCTTCCTCGGCCTTGGCGTGCAGCCGCCGACCCCCTCCTGGGGTCTGATGATTTCCGAGGGCAAGGAAATGCTGCTGTTCGAAAGCTGGCTGATCACCATTCCAGGCATCGCCTTGTTCGTCCTGGTCTTTGCGATCAACATGCTGGGGGATGGCATCCGCGACATCACCGCGCCGGAGGGCAGAAACTGATGACGAACGTTGCCGAACCCGTCCTTTCAATCCGCAACCTCACCATCGATCTCCCAAGAGGAGGCGATCGTCCACACGCCGTCAGCAACCTATCGCTTGAGATCCGTGAGAAAGAGATCCTCTGCATCGTCGGGGAATCCGGCTCCGGCAAGTCGATCACCTCCTTTGCCGCCATGGGTCTCCTGCCGAAAGTGTTGAAGCCTTCCGCCGGCGAGATCCTGTTTGAGGGGCGTGACGTGCTCAAGCTTTCCGAGGCCGAACATTCCGGCCTGCGCGGCAACCGCATGGGCATGATCTTCCAGGAGCCGATGAGCGCGCTCAATCCGTGCTACATGGTCGGCGATCAGATCGAAGAGGTCTTCAAGGCTCATACCACGCTCTCGAAGGCTGAGCGTCGCGAGCGCACGATGGCGCTCCTCAAGGAGGTGCGGCTTCCGGAACCCGAGCGGCTCTATCATGCCTATCCGCACCAATTGTCCGGCGGCCAGCGCCAGCGGATCGTCATTGCCATCGCACTTGCCATGGAGCCGCGTCTGCTGATCGCCGACGAGCCGACCACGGCGCTCGACGTGACGACGCAGGCGCAGATCCTCGATATGTTCAAGACGCTGAAGGAAAGCCGCAAGGCCGGCATCCTGTTCGTCACCCATGACTTCGACGTCGTGGCGGAGATCGCCGACCGTGTGGTTGTCATGCAGAAGGGCGTGGTGGTGGAGCAGGGGCCTGTTGAACAGGTGCTCAACAATCCCCGTCATCCCTATACGCGGATGCTGATCGATGCCGTCCCGAAACGCCACGGCGGTAAGGGAAATCCCGAGATGTCCGCACCGATCGCGCTGCGTGTCGCCGGCATCGAGAAGACGTTCTCAACCGCCCGCACGCTCTTCAGACCGGCTCGCAAGGTTCAAGCCGTCAAGCCGACGGATTTCACCGTGCTCGAAGGCCAGACGCTCGGCATCGTCGGGGAGTCGGGGTCGGGCAAGACCACGCTTGTGCGTTGTCTCATGGGCCTGGTCGAGCCGGATGAGGGCTCTATCTGGATCGGCAATGATCGGCTGGATATGAGGACAGCTGCCGGGCGGCGCAATTTCCGCAAGCATATCCAGATCGTTTTCCAGGATCCCTACGGCTCGCTCAATCCGCGCCGGACCATCGGCGATCTCCTGGTCGAGGGGCCTGTCAATTTCGGCGTGCCGCGCAAGCAGGCGATGGAAAAGGCGCGGGAGCTGATGAGGATCGTACGTCTCGAGGAGGATGTGCTTGGCCGCTATCCGGTGCAGTTTTCCGGAGGGCAGCGCCAGCGCATCTCGATTGCCCGTGCCCTTATGGTCGAGCCGAAAATCCTGATCGCCGACGAGGCGGTCTCGGCCCTTGACGTTTCGGTGCAGAAGGATGTGCTGAAACTCCTCGACGACATCAGGAAGAGCGTCGGCCTGACGGTGATTTTCATCACGCATGATCTAAGGGTTGCGGCCGAGATCTCAGACCATATTCTTGTCATGTCGAAAGGGGAGGTGGTGGAGTACGGCGCCGTCGACGATATCTTCGGCAATCCCCAACATTCCTATACGCGCCAACTGCTCGCCGCCATGCCCGGCCGCGGCTGGGAAGCGCCCAATATGGCAGCCTTATCCGCTGCCGACGCAACGAGGTAGGCAGTTCCATGGACAGAGTGCAAGTGATCGAGGCCGCAGGCGATTATGTCGACAGCGGCGGGCTTGAGGCGGATCTCGGCAGGCTTGTGGCACGACGTTCCGTCAGCCAGTCCGAGGGCCGGTGGGAAGAGCTTCAGGCCTATCTGGAGAAGGAAATGCAGCCGCTGCTGCTCTCCATGGGTTTTTCCGTCGAGATCTTCGATAATCCACGAGAAGGAGGAGCGCCGCTCCTGATCGCCAACCGCATCGAGGGAGAGGGATTGCCGACCGTGCTGGTCTATGGCCACGGCGATGTCTGCAATGGTGAGGCGCACCGCTGGCGCGAGGGTCTCGAGCCGTTCAGGCTCACCCGCGAGGATGACAAGCTCTATGGTCGCGGCACGGCCGACAACAAGATCCAGCACCTCATCAACATCAAGGCGCTTGAACTGCTGATCCGCAAGAACGGCCGCCTCGGCTTCAACGCAAAGATTATTCTGGAGATGGCCGAGGAGACCGGCTCTTTCGGTCTGCGCGAATTCTTCAAGGCCAACCGCGACCGGCTCTTGGCGGATGTGCTGATCGCCTCGGATGGCCCGCGTCTGGCCATCGATACGCCGACCATGTTCATGGGGTCGCGTGGCGGCATGTCCTTCAATCTCATCGTCAACCTGCGCGACGGAGATCATCATTCCGGCAATTTCGGCGGCCTGCTTGCCGATCCGGCCATTATCCTCGCCCAGGCAATCGCGACGATCACCGACGCGCGCGGCCAGATCAAGATCGCCGAATGGCGCCCGACGAGCCTGACGCCCGATATCCGCGCCGTCCTGCGCGATCTGCCGCCACGCAGGCATGATGCCGACTGGGGCGAGAGCGATCTGACGCCAAGCGAGCGGGTCTTCGGCTGGAATTCCTTCGCAGTTCTCGCCCTGTCCTCCGGCAATATCGATGCGCCGCAGAACGCCATATCGGGTTCGGCGCGGGCCACATGTCAGCTGCGCTTCGTGGTCGGCACGGACATAGACAATATTATTCCTGCCCTGCGCCGCCATCTCGACGCTAATGGCTTTCCGATGGTCGAGGTGCGCGCCGCGCGGGGCGAAGCTTTCCAGGCGACGCGCTTTTCACCGGACCACCCGTGGGTGCGGTTCGTTGAGCAGTCGCTGACGCGCAGCGCCGGTCGCCGTCCGCATGTCCTGCCCAATCTCGCAGGATCGCTGCCGAACGATGCCTTCACCGAGATCCTCGGGCTGCCGACGATCTGGATTCCTCATTCGTATGCCGAATGCGGTCAGCACGGACCGAACGAACATGTTCTGATCCCGATCGCGCGCGAAGGCATGCAGGTGATGACGGCTCTGTTCCTCGATATCGCCGAGAACGCAGCCAGCCTGTAGGCAAACGCCTGACGGCTTGCCGACATTCCATCCTATCCTTCTTCAGAAAGGTGCCGCCATGAGCAAGTCCAATCCCGCGGATCTCGGTGCGCTGGAGGCGCGCCAGCTGATCGGACGCAAGAGCCTTTCGCCGGTTGAACTGGCGGAGGCCTGTATCAAGCGGGTCGAGACGCTCAACCCGGCAGTGAACGCGCTGGTGGCGCATAACTTCGACAGGGTTCTGGACGAGGCGCGATTGGCCGAAGAGAAGGTGTCGCGCAACGAAGCGCTCGGGCCGCTGCATGGCTTGCCTTTCGGCGTCAAGGATATGATCGACGTTGCCGGCTTGCCGACCACCTTTGGTTCGGAAATCTACCGCGACAATATCGCAGTCAAGGACGATGCAATCGTTGCGGCCATGCGCGAGGCAGGGGCGATCCCGTTCGGCAAGACTAACAATCCGGAATGGAGCGCCGGCGGCAACACCCGCAACGCCGTCTATGGCGCCACCGCTAATCCGCATGACACGACGAAGAGTGCTGCCGGCTCTTCCGGCGGCTCGGCTGTGCTCCTCGCGTCGCGAATGGCGTCGCTGGCGACGGGATCGGATACGGGTGGCAGCCTGCGCAATCCCGCAGCTTTTTGTGGCGTCGTTGGCTTTCGCCCGTCGCCGGGCGTCGTTCCGGGTGATACCCGCGCCATGGCTCTGATGCCACTGCCGACGAGCGGGCCGATGGGCCGAGATGTCGCCGATGTGGCGCTAATGCTGTCCGTATTGGCGCGGCCGGACAGGCTCGATCCCTATACGGTCGTCGTCAATGGCAAGACCGCCTGGCAGGCGGATCGGTTTGGAGTTGGCCGGCGCCCCGACCTCGCCTCGCTGCGCATTGCCGTGACCGAGGATTTCGGCTTTGCGCCGACAGAGCGGGTTATTCGTGATAGTTTCAGGCGGGTGACCAAGCGACTGTCGAGCCATCTTGGCGCGGTCGAGGAGACACATCCGGATTGCACCGATGCCGACCGCATCTTTTCGGTTCTGCGCGGCGTGATGTTCCTTGGAACACATCGCAAGCTGATGCTGTCCCATCCGGATCAGGTCGGCGCGCTTGTCCGCGCCAATGTCGAGGAGGGTTTGAGCTATGGTCCGCTCGACATCGCCGATGCGCTCGTCAAGCAGGGCCGCTTCTATCGCGACTGGCAGACGTTCTTCGAGACCCATGATTACGTGCTTTGCCCGGCGGTGACGATCAGCCCGCGCGACTGGCACGAGCTCTATCCGGAAGAGATCGACGGCAAGCCGACCAAGAGCTACTACCACTGGCTGGCCATGGCTTATGCCTCGACGCTTGCCGGCCATCCTTCGATCACTATTCCGGTTGGCCGCGACACGCTCGGCATGCCTTTCGGCGTGCAGATCGTCGGCCGGCGCCATGATGACGCCGGCGTTTTGCAGGTGGCGGCGGAGATCGAGGAAATTCTCGCCGGTGACACCGAATTCGGCGTCCCGACTGTCGATCTGGCGGCTTTGGAAAAAGCACCGAAGCTTGCGGAGCAACCGGGCTTTATGGGTTTCTAGGTCGTCAGCCCCACTTCATTTCGCCCTTGGCGACCTTGGCGCCGAGTTGGAGTGAGCCGACGTCCTTGAGGTTGGGATAACGCTTGGTCATCGCGGCGATCAGTTCAGCACTGTCCTTCGTTCGTCCCATTTCCTCTTCGAAGGCAAGAAGATAGTCGCGTGTGAAGGTGATTGCCGCGATCCCCTGTTCGGCTCCCTCTGCCTGATGGCCGGGAATGACGATCTGCGGCTTGCGCGCGGCGATGGCATCAAGCGCCTTGACCCAAGCAGCGCGCAGCTCCGGCGTCGCCGTGTCGGCGATCCAGACGTGGATGCCGGAACTGATGAGAACGCCGCCGAAGACGGCTTTGAGCGACGGCACCCAGATGTAGCGCCGGTCGTGCATTCCGGGCACTTCGATAATCTCGATGCGAGCCCCTTCGAGATCGAGAGAGGTCAGGTCGGACAGTTCGGGAATGACGACGTCGGCCAGTTTCTGCGGGCCGTTTTCCTTGAGTTGAGGCCCCCAGGCCCCCAGCTTGGCTTGGACATTGGCCTTGATCGCTTCGACCGTGACCGGCTTGGCGATAATCTTCGCTTTCGGGAAAGCCTCTACGATAGGTCGCAGGCTGAAGTAGTAATCGGGATCGTTGCAGCTCACGAAAATGGTCGTTAGCCGCTTGCCCGTAGCCTTGATGGCATCCGCAACGGCGCGTCCGTCAGAAAGCGTGAAGCCACCGTCGAGCAGGATGGCGTTCTTTTTGCCCGTCAGGAGGACCGGCGTGCGGCGAAACCCCGTTTCACCCGCCTGGAAGTACGTCCATTCGAGCTTGCCGTTCGCGGCGCGCGCCAGGGTGAGGGGAGCGGCGGCTAGACCGGCCGTGAATGCAAGCTTGAAGGTGTCGCGGCGTGTGATCATATCAATTCTCCCGATCAGGTGGAATGCGAGGCAGCCGAAGATGCAACGCATGCTATCACAGGCCTTGATTAGGAGATAAATATCATTCAATCATACAGACTGTATGATCTGGTTTGACAAAGCACAGTGAGCGATCTTCTCAATCTGAACCGGCTTATCTTCTTCACAACGGTCGTCGACACCGGTTCCTTTACATTGGCAGCCGAGCGGCTCGGTGTCGCAAAGGCTGTCGTCAGCCATCAAGTCGCCAGGCTGGAGCAGGAGTTGGGCGTCACGCTGTTGACCCGCACGACGCGCCGGCTTCACGCGACGGACGAGGGCCGCCTTTTCCACGATCGCTGCGTCATCATTCTGCGCGAGGCGGAGGCGGCATATGCCGAGATGTCGCAAAAGGCGAACCAGCCTTCGGGCATGCTGACGCTGACCGCGTCACTTGACTATGGCGCGGCCGTCGTGGCGCCGACAATCGCGGCCTATCGCCAGCGTTTCCCCCAAATGCAGGTCAACGTCATCTTCGATGACGATGTCATGGACTTGGTTGC
Source organism: Martinezella rhizogenes (assembly GCF_000799715.1). Classification (GTDB taxonomy): domain Bacteria; phylum Pseudomonadota; class Alphaproteobacteria; order Rhizobiales; family Rhizobiaceae; genus Rhizobium; species Rhizobium rhizogenes_C. The sequence continues at coordinate 167,461 of NZ_JUHG01000013.1, read as the reverse complement.
CGGTCAGGTAGACCTCGCCATTCGCGTTGGCTGGCTTGCGGATTCCAGCAATCAGGCGCGGCGTCTTGGCACCTTTGATCAGTATCTCGTCGGCGCGCCATCCCTGACCGGCGCCATGCCTTCCATTTCAGCTCCGGCCGATACGACCTACCTGCCATGGGTCGCCAACGCAGCATTGCGAAACCCGCTTCGCTGGACTTTTTCGCATGCCGAGCGGGAGACGGTTACAATTGACGTCAATTGCCCGGTGACCGCCGACAAGACACCGGCGGCCTATGCCTGCGTTCTCGCCGGTGTAGGGGTCTCGGTATTCCCGGATTACATGGCGGCGAAGGACATTGAGGCGGGAAGGCTGGTTCGCATCCTGCCGGACTGGAGCCTGCCTGCCGGCGGCATCCATGCCGTCTTTCCGCCGGCGCGGTTTCGTCCCGCCAGGGTTCGTGCCTTCGTGGATATGCTGAAGGCTGCCGAACGTCGCAGAGCAAGCCAAACGGTGGCTGCTCCCGATTTGCCCGCAAGCACAGTTTGAGTGCCCTGCGGTTGGGCGGGAATCACAGATGAGGTACACACTCGGCGCCGTTAGGTGCTCCGACGCTCATCGCTTGCCGCAATCAGCCAATCTCGAAACATCACGACTTCACGGGAAAGGCTCTTTGCCTCGATAAGCCAATAGGCCTTGTCCGTATCCGAGGCTGAGTCGAACAGGGTTACTAACGATCCTTGCGCCAGTTCATCAGCAATCAGCGCCGTCGGGCAAAGACCGATGCCCTGGCAGCTGATGACCGATCCGATCATCAGGTTGAAATCGGCAAAGATAGGGCCGGCCCTGGGTGTGTCGTGAAGGCCGGCGATGGTGAACCAGCGTGCCCAGGCATCGATGGTCTCGTCATGAAGGAGCTCGGCGCTGGCCAGATCGCGAGGTGTTTCAAGCTTGCCGTGATGGGCGCGAAATTCCGCCGAACAGGTCGGGCGCGTTTCGGCGCTCAGAAGCTCGATCGCGCTTGGGCCAGGCCGTAGTCCATGACGTATCAACAGATCGACGCCAGCCGCTTCCGGCGTCTTTGCCTCAAGTGCATAGACGATGTTGATGCGAAGGTCTGGATAAGCCGCTCTAAATCTCGGCAATTGCGGAATGAGCCATCGCGTTGCCATCGATGCGATGCAGGCAATGCTGATCGGGCGGCTGTGGATTTCGAGCCGCAGTTGCTGGGCGGCGATTTCGATATGTCCGAGCCCGTGTGTCACCGCCGCCCCGAACTCGCGGCCGGCCGCGGTGAGCACGACACCGCGCGTTTGCCGCACGAAAAGCGGGACGCTCAGCCAGTTTTCCACCGTTCGCACATGCTGGCTGACGCCGGCCGCCGTCAGATTGAGCTCGGTGGCAGCCTTGACGAAACTCTCGTGACGCGCGGCGGCCTCGAAGGCGCGCAGGGAGGCAAGGGGAAGGTTGGTCATGGATAATGACTAAGTCAGGCTTGGCCAAAGGACAAGAACAAACTGTGTTGTCCGGTGGTGCCATTTCGTTAGTGTGCCGCTGAAACTGGTGATTTTGATGTGCGTTCGACAAGCGCTCAGGTCATCATCACACAAACCGGTAAGGGATAGTGATCGTAATGCAGAATTCATCCGTGCCTCCCATCCCTTCCGACGCGCACGATCGCCGCAGCAAGCCGCTGGTCGTGGTCTATCCGGTGGAGACGCTTCCGGCCGCCGATCTTGGTCTTTTGAATAGAGCGCGGCAGAAGCTGACGAAGGTGAGCGAGACCATCGTCCCGCCGAGGGAGGCGCGCAGCTTTCACGTTCCCCAAGGGCATTTTTTCCGCATCGTCAGCATAGAGGGTTCGCAGGTCGGCGACCTCAATCTCTGGAATGCGAATGACCTTTCGGAACGCTTCTTCAGCGGCAAGACCCGCGCCTTGCATGCCACGCATGTCGGTGTTGGCGATCGATTGTGGAGCAGCTTGCCATCGCTGCGGCCGATGGCGACGATCACCCATGATACGCTCGGCTGGTACGGCTGGGATGATGACGGCGCAGGTGTCCACGACGTTATCGGTACACGTTGCGATCCCTATACCAACCGGTTGCTGCAGGGGAACGATTATCATCACTGCTGCCATTCGAACTTGACGCGCGCGCTTGCCGAGGAACAGAACATATCCGTTCAGGAGGCCGAAGCGCATGTGCATGACGTCTTGAACGTCTTCATGTGCACCGGCTTCACGCGAGATACCCATCAATATTTCATGAAGGCCAGCCCTGTGCGGCCGGGCGATTTCATCGAGTTCTTCGCTGAGATTGATCTTCTGGGAGCACTTTCCGCATGCCCCGGCGGTGATTGCGGCACAGGCCATTCGAGCGACGAGGCGGCATGCTATCCGCTGAAGGTGGAAGTGTGGCAGGCCGATCCCGAGATCATCGCCGGCTGGAGCTTCCCGGAGAGCAATCCTTATCCGCGAACGCACCGGTAGGCTTCCGCAAAATCGAGCTCTAAGAGCAACTCTCGCGTGTCTGCGCTTGATGCCCGTCAAGATTCAGCTTAGCTGTTTGACAGATCCGAAGTGTCTATCAAGCGGGAGTATGAGCGAATTGGCTGACTGGTTATCCGAGACAAAGCCGATCAGTCGGAAGAACGCCGCCGAGGCGGTCTTTGAAGATTTGCGTTCGGCTATCGGCTCGGGCCAGCTGACCATCGGCACACGCCTGCCATCGGAGGCTCAACTGGCGGAAAGGTATGGCGTGAGCCGGCCCATCATCCGCGAGGCTCTGCGCTCTCTTCAAACGCTCGGTCTGACGCAAACCCGCACCGGCAGCGGCACCTATGTCATGACCGCGGTACCGAGCCCGGAACTCAACTACGGCGCCTACTCGGCTCGCGATCTGATCGAGGCGCGTCCCTTCATCGAGATTCCCGCCGCGGGCTGGGCGGCGCTGCGCCGGACGGAGCAGCAACTCGCAGCATTGCTGGAGCTGTGCGACAAGATGGAGACGGAAGAGGAGCCGTACCCGTGGGTGTTGCTCGACTCGCAGTTTCACGGCGTGATCGCTGATGCCTCGGGCAACGCCCTGTTTGCAAAGATCGTGGCCGATGCTCGCGAAGCGCTTTCCCTGCAATCAGAGATGGTGAACATGATGGCCGGCCGGCGCTCGGCATCGAACCTTGAGCACCGCCGGATCGTGGACGCGATCAAGGCGGGCTCAGGGCAGGAGGCGCGCGAGGCAATGGAGCTTCACCTGGGTCAGGTGAGGCAGGTGGTGACCACTATCATTGGAGAAGATCAGGCTCGGCATTGACGATAGCGGGCAGGTTGGCGAGGTGCTCGGGGCTGAGCGCCTTTTGCAGCTGTTCGACGGTCAGATGTCCGCGTTCGAGGACGACCTCCGGCACCGTGCGGCCGCTGGCGAGCGCTTCTTGCGCGACTTCAGTGGCCGCGTAGTAACCGATCAGCGGATTGAGCGCGGTGGCAAGGCCGATCGACTCTTCCACCCGTGCGGCCATGATCGCGGGATTGGCCTTGATGCCATCGACGCAGCGTTCCGCCAGGATGCGGCAGGCCGCACTTAACTGGCTGATGCTCTGGGAGAGGGCGCGCACCATGATGGGCTCGAAGGCGTTGAGCTGGAGCTGGCCGGCTTCGGCCGCCATGGTGATGGTGATATCGTTGCCGATCACCGCATAGGCGACCTGATTGACCATCTCGGGGATAACCGGATTGATCTTCCCGGGCATGATGCTCGATCCCGCCTGCACGGCGGGCAGGGTGATTTCGCCGATACCCGCACGCGGACCAGAGGAAAGCAGGCGAAGGTCGTTGCAGGTCTTCGACAGTTTGACCGCGACGCGCTTGAGCACTCCTGACAGGTGCACGAATGCGCCTGGATCCTGCGTCGCCTCGATCAAGTCGTCCGCCGTGACGAGCGGGCGTCCTGTCAGCCGCGACAGGTGCTGGCATGCCAGTGCCGCATATCCGCGAGGGGCGTTCAGTCCGGTGCCAATGGCGGTGGCGCCGAGATTGATCTCGTGCAGCAGCGCGGCGGACTCGATGAGTCGCGCCTTGTCCTCGCCGAGCATCACGACGAAGGTCCGGAACTCTTGTCCGAGCGTCATCGGGACAGCATCCTGCAGCTGCGTCCGCCCCATTTTGATGAACCGGGCGAATTCCTGCGCTTTGCGGTCGAAGGCGGTCTTCAGCATCGTCATCGAGGCCGCGAGGTCGTCGATCGCCTCGATCAGCGCGATGTTGATTGCCGTCGGGTAGGCGTCGTTGGTTGATTGGCTGAGATTGACGTGGTCGTTCGGGTGCAGGTGGGCATAGTCGCCCTTGCTATGGCCGAGCAGTTCGAGGGCGCGATTGGCGATGACCTCGTTTGCGTTCATGTTCGTCGAGGTGCCGGCTCCGCCCTGGATTTCGTCCACGACGAACTGGTCGTGAAGCCCCCCGGCCCGAATCTCGCGGCAGGCCCGGACGATCGCATCCATTCTTACCTGATCGAGTAGCCCGAGCTCGTGGTTCGCAATTGCCGCGGCTTCCTTTACGAAGGTCAGGCCCCGGACGAGATAGGAATTGCGCCCGATCGTCACGCCCGTGATGGGGAAGTTCTCCACCGCTCGTGCCGTATGCACGCCCCAATAAACATCCGCTGGGATCTCTTTGGTTCCCAGCAAATCGTGCTCCCTGCGAGTCATGACCACATTATCCTCCAATGGCGCGAGACGCTAATATCTGTCAAGCTGTCTGACAGATATTTTGACCGTAATCAATCAATATCCTAAGGTCAATAAGGGCAGATGCCACTTGACGCGCGACTTTCTATGCGACTATGAGGGAATAAAATCTGTCATGCAGCTTTACAGCGCTGCCTTGAGGTCGGTGATCTGCATTTGCAGTCGCCGGGCAGCGAACGGACAAACCGGGTGCGCTTTTGTTCCCGATGCGGCCAGAGGTCGCCAGCAGAAGAACGAGTTCATTGGGAGGAGAGATATCAATGGAATCAATGAAAACCACATCGGCCGAACGCGAGGTATTTGTCGAGGAAGACCTCGGATACCATAAGGCCCTCAAGCCGAGGCAGATCCAGATGATCGCCATCGGAGGCGCGATCGGCACCGGATTGTTCCTGGGTGCTGGCGGGCGACTTGCCCAAGCCGGTCCCGCGCTAGTCTTCGTCTATGCGCTCTGCGGCTTCTTCGCGTTCCTGGTGCTGCGCGCGCTCGGCGAGTTGATCATGTATCGTCCGAGCTCAGGCTCCTTCGTCTCCTATGCTCGCGAGTTCTACGGCGAGAAGATGGCATTCGCCGCCGGTTGGATGTACTGGCTGAACTGGGCGATGACGTCGGTGGCCGACGTGACCGCCGTTGCACTTTATATGAATTTCTTCAAGCATTACGTCCCCTGGCTGGCGGGGATCGACCAGTGGGTATTCGCGCTGACGGCTCTTCTCGTCGTCCTGGTGATGAACATGCTGTCGGTGAAGGTATTCGGCGAGCTCGAATTCTGGTTCAGCCTGATCAAGGTTGTGGCCCTTGTGACCTTCCTGGTCGTCGGCATCTATTTTGTCGTGTTCGGCACCCCCTTGGAGGGGCATACCGTCGGTTTGAGCATCATCACTGACAATGGCGGCTTTTTCCCCAACGGTGTCCTGCCCGCCTTCGTCATCATTCAGGGCGTCGTGTTTGCCTATGCCTCGGTCGAGTTGATCGGCACTACGGCAGGCGAAACCGCCGATCCGCGCAAGGTCATACCCGGCGCAATCCGTACCGTTGTCGCCCGTCTTCTGATCTTCTATGTCGGCTCGGTGCTGCTGCTCTCGCTCCTCCTGCCTTACACGGCCTATAAGGCTGGCGAGAGCCCCTTCGTGACCTTCTTCGGCTCCATCGGGGTCGAGGGTGCCGACGTCATCATGAACCTGGTGGTTCTGACCGCTGTGCTCTCCTCGCTGAATGCAGGTCTCTATTCGACGGGCCGCATTCTTCATTCGATGGCTGTGTCGGGCTCAGCCCCTGCGGCACTCGCGAAGATGAACAAGGCTGGCGTACCCTATGGCGGCATTGCGGTGACTGCGGTCGTGACCGTTCTCGGCGTGGCGCTAAATGCGGTCGTACCGGCTGCGGCCTTCGAGATCGCGCTCAGCCTGTCGGCTCTGGGGATCATCTGCGCATGGGGCGTCATCGTGCTTTGCCAGCTCAAGCTGTGGCATCTGTCCCGCCGTGGAGAGCTTGTCCGACCCGACTTCCGCATGTTTGGCGCACCCTATACCGGCATCCTGACCCTCGTGTTTCTCTTCGGTGTGTTGGTGCTCATGGCCTTTGATTATCCTGTCGGCACCTGGACCATCGCCTCGCTCATAGTCATCATTCCGGCGCTGATTGCCGGATGGTATCTGCTGCGCGAGCGCATTCATCGCCTGGCCGGCGAACGTGTCGTCAGTGCGGAAGCGCCGCATTGAACGCGCAGAAAATCCATCCGCTGGTGGCAGTCATCGCCACCGGCGGCACCATTGCGAGCAAGCGCGGCGCCGATGGCGCCAGCACGCCAAGCCTGACGGGTGAGGATCTTCTTGCGCTTGTTCCGCAGGTCAATGCCCGGCTACACCCCATTGATCTGATGTCGAAAGATTCGGCCAGCCTGACGCTTTCCGACATGCAGCGGATCAGCGATAGAGTAAGACAGCAGCTCGATGATCCGGCCATTTCCGGCATCGTCGTCTTGCACGGCACCGATGCGATGGAGGAGACCGCGCTGCTCGTTCATTTGCAGCACGCAACTTCCAAACCGGTCGTTTTCACCGGCGCGCAGTTTACCGCCGATCATCCGCATGCCGATGGGCCGGACAATCTCGCCCTGGCGATCGAGATAGCTATCGACCAAGGCAACGCAGGTCGAGGCGTTCTCGTATCCTTCGGCGGCAGGATTCTTCCCGCATGGGGTGTCTACAAGCGCAGCGCCGACGAAACCGATGCATTCCGTTCGGCACGTCCTATCGGGCATGTCGAAAGCCCGCGTCTGTCGGCACCAGTTTCCGGCATTCGCGTTGATATAGTTGCAGTTTATCCTGGTTGTGACGCCACGCACATCCACGCGAGCCTCGATGCGGGCGCTCTAGGAATAGTGCTCGCCGCTCTCGGTTCCGGCAATGCCAATCCAGCCATGATCGAAGCAGTAAGGCGCTGTGCGGATAGCGGCGTTCCCGTCATCGTCTCAAGCCGGGTTCCCGATGGCCTGCTGGTGTCGAGTTATGGCGGCGGCGGCGGCGGGCATGATCTGGCCGCCGCGGGCGCCATCCACTCGCGTACACTTCGGCCGGGCCAGGCCCGCATCCTGCTTGCCGCGCTCGTCGCTTCCGGAAGCTCGGCGGGGCAGATTTCCCGCGCATTCAGCGACTATTGCGACCCCGTCTGACCGAGACTAGTTGCTGTCGCGATACCAGCGCAGCGACATGCAGGAGAGGCCTGCGTCGATCATCTCGATCTGCGCCGTCGCCACCGGTACAATCTTATAGCCGTGCTTGTCGAGAAGCTCGAGGCTGTGCGGATATGCGGAAGGCACCATCAGGATGTCGTTGATCCGCAGCGCGTTTGCCGCTGGCTCTTCTCCTTCCGGGATGATGATCTGCTTGTAGTCCTTGAAGACGCCGGATTGGGCGAGGCGGGCGGTCGAAAGCATGGTTTCGTCGTCCAGCAGCGAGCAGGCGGTCTTGAAATGCAGCACGCCTTCCGGCGTGGCGACCAGTTCCGCCTTGTGGCCAAGCCTACCGAGGCAGCCGATAAGCGCTTCAGCGCCGGCCCTATCGGTTCGTGCCGAAAGGCCGATCATCACGCCCTTCGGCGTCGTCAGAATATCGCCGCCATCTGCAAAACCAGCCGGAAGATCGAGCACGGTTTCGAACATGTCGCGCAAGGTAGGCGCAATTTCAGCCGCTTCGCCGGAGCGGCTTGCCGCGCCGGGACGCAGCAGGATCGCGCCTTCGGTAAAGACGAGCGCCGGGTCTTCGACGAAGATCGAATCGGGGAAGGATTCGAGAGCCGGCAGGACGGTCACCTCGACGCCGGCATCGCGCAGTACCGCAATATAGGCATCATGCTCGGCCTTCACGGCTTCATAGGTCGGGCTGCCACGCTCCTCGGCGCGCAGGCCGTCGACCACCGAGCGGGATGGCTCGCGGACGATGGCGGAGTTGAAGCGATAGACTGATCTGGCTGGTGACATTCCCCGTCCTTTTCCCTGCATTCCGGCCGTCTTTACCGACTCAGCCAAGCCCAGCATCTAAGCGAAATTTTCCTGCTATGACAGGTGAAAGTCCATGCCTACTTGATGACGATTCCCTTGTCCGCGAGCGCGATTCTCATCCGGTCGACCAGATCGTGACGGGTCTCCGCCCAGTCGCTGGTCTTCACCCAGTATTCGATCTTTAATGTCGTCTTTTCGGCGGTCAGTTCGTCGGAATAAACACGGGCAGCAGGGCTGCTCCTCACGCGGCGATCGTCGGTGACGATGTCGAGAAGGGTTTTCGAGGCGAGCTTCAGATTGGCGTCGTCGCCGACGGCCACCGATAGCTCCTGCCGGCGATTGGGTTCGCGGCTATGATTGATGATCGGCGTATTCCACAGCGTCGAGTTCGGCGCGAGCAGATAGAGGCCGTCAGCGGTGCGCAATTGGGTAGCGAACAAGCCGACTTCGACGATTTTGCCGGCAACGGCGGAGGCTTCTATATACTCGCCAACGCGAAAGGGACGCAGTGCGAGCAGCATGATTCCGGCCGCTATGTTTTGTAGCGTACCTTGAAGGGCGAGCCCGATGGCGAGGCCGGCAGCACCCAATGTTGCGACGATCGAGGTCGTCTGGACCCCGAATTGACCAAGAACGGTAACGAACACGAGAATCAGCAGCCCGTAGTGGAGCGCCTTTTCGAAGAATCGAGCCAACGTTTCGTCGATGCCGTGAATTTTCGAGATGCCTTTATAGGCCCACCGGCTGATGACGCTGGCAAGAACCCAGCCGCCGGCCAGCAGGACAATCGCTCCTATAGTCGAGAAGCCATAGTGAACGATCAGAGCGCTTGCCTGACCGAGCGCCGTCTGCGTGGCGATGATTGCGTTGGTGGCTTGATTTTCCATGCTGCGAATACCTTTCAGGCCATTGATGGTCACGGCCAAGGAACCCTCCGAAGCCGAACTGGTTCCGCTTTGGTGCCTTTCCACGATGGTAAATGCAATGGCGGCAATCGCTAGATCACCCGAAATAAGGACTGTAGGCGAGAGGCCATTTTGGGTTTTGGGGCGGCTGCGATTTACGGTTTATGGGGCGAAATTAACCATTTGTTAACCATGGCGTTGGTACACAATATCAACGATTTATTTACATAGATGACCAAAGTGATAACAGACCCTCGCTCCATTCGCATCAAGGGCCGCTCCTTTCTGGCGGTCATGCTTTCTCCGGATCTTCCGTTCGATAACTGGTTGATAAGATTGGATGATCTTGCTGCGCGCTCGGCCGGATTTTTCCTTGGAAGACCGGTTGTGCTCGACGTGACGGATCTGCCGATCGACCGTTCGCAGCTGAAGGAGCTCATCGCAGAGCTTGGTCAGCGCAACGTCAGCATCATGGGAATCGAGGGCGCGCGTCCGTCGATCCTGGGTCCAGGCATGCCTGCCGCTCTCAAGGGTGGCCGGGCAGGCTCCGACTTCGAGGTTCCCGAGAAGGAGCCGACTGTCGAAGTTCAGACAACGCCGGTATCGACCGAGGCTCGTCCGGCAGTTCAGTCGGTTCAGTCCATCACGATCAGGGAGCCCGTGCGCTCTGGTCAGTCGATCATCTTCCCGGAAGGTGACGTCACTGTCGTTGGGTCCGTTGCTTCGGGAGCGGAGATCGTCGCCGGCGGTTCGATCCATATCTATGGAACCTTGCGCGGTCGTGCCATGGCGGGATCGTTGGGCAAGGCATCCGCGCATATCTTCTGCCGCAAGCTTGAGGCCGAGCTGGTTGCCATCGACGGCATTTACAAGATGGCGGAAGACATGCCCGCCAACCTTCGCGGGCAGGCCGTCCAGCTCTGGCTGGAAGACGATGCGATCAAAGCAGAGAAACTTATCTGAGCCGGAAACCGGTCAGAAAACAGGAGAGCAAGATGGGGAAAGTCATCGTAGTGACGTCAGGCAAGGGCGGGGTTGGCAAGACGACCTCGACTGCAGCCCTCGGAGCCGCCCTGGCGCAACGGAACGAGAAGGTGGTCGTCGTCGATTTTGACGTCGGGCTGCGCAATCTCGATCTGGTCATGGGTGCGGAACGCCGGGTCGTCTACGATCTCGTCAACGTCATTCAGGGTGATGCCAAGCTGCCGCAGGCGCTGATCCGCGACAAGCGGCTGGAAACGCTGTTTCTGCTGCCGGCATCGCAGACCCGCGACAAGGACAATCTGACACCCGAAGGCGTCGAGCGCGTCATCAACGAGCTGCGGCAGCATTTCGACTGGATCATCTGCGACAGCCCGGCCGGGATCGAACGCGGTGCTACGCTTGCAATGCGCCATGCGGATACGGCGGTGGTCGTCACCAATCCGGAAGTCTCCTCGGTGCGCGATTCGGATCGCATCATTGGCCTGCTCGACTCCAAGACGCTCAAGGCTGAGCGCGGCGAGCGCATGGAAAAGCATCTGCTTCTGACCCGCTACGACGCCAATCGCGCCGAACGCGGCGACATGCTCAAGGTCGATGACGTCCTGGAGATCCTGTCCATTCCGCTTCTCGGTATCATTCCGGAAAGCATGGATGTGCTGCGCGCCTCCAACATCGGCGCCCCGGTTACGCTGGCTGATAGCCGCAGCGCGCCGGCCATGGCGTATTTCGACGCTGCTCGTCGGCTTGCCGGCGAGGTTGTTCCGATCACGATCCCCGGAGAAAAGCGGAACATTTTCGGCAAGATCTTCGGACGGAGGGCGGCATGAACATTTTTCGTCTTTTTGGAAAGCAAAAGACCGCGCCGGCGGCGCGCGAACGGTTGCAACTGCTTCTGGCCCACGAACGCTCGTCCGTGGGATCGGATCTGGTGTTTCTATTGCGCGAGGAAATCCTTGCCGTGATCGAAAAGCACGTTCAGCTCGACAGGGACAAGGTGCAGGTGAAGATGGATTGCAACGAGCATGTCTCGACGCTTGAAATCGACGTCGAAATTCCGCTGAACGCAACCGTGCGGGCCGCTTGAGGCCAAGTTTGCCGGATGCGCTCGGCATGGTTTCGGCGTGCCCCTCAAAGATAGTATATTCAACTGCGCAATCCTCCGGCCATCGGCCGGGGGATTTTTTGTATGACGCCTCCGACTGAGCGGAGGCAACCCGGCCACCACGATTTCCACCATGGCATGTCTGGCCGATTGTGTGTCGCAACCAGACAATGTGCCACGATGAAACATCGCTCGAAATCCTAAGGTCGGGTTCACTGAAGTTGGAGGATTCGTGAATTTCGACTTCATAAAATGCAAATAATATTCGATACTTGTACATGGAGCAGTCAGCTTTAGGGCTGCGGATCAGGTAAGGGGCCGTAAGCAGTTTTCATCGCCGCCATCGGAATGTGGTTGGCTCTTTGCGTCATTCTGGTTTCCTCACTTGAGAGGGACGATAGGGGCAATGCCGTGCACACTCTGCTGCCATCCAAGGACTAACTTAAGGATTGAAGCAACGTGCTTGCTGTTGCGAAAGAACCACCGCGAACATTTGTCTTCCTGATGCTTTCGTCGCTTCGAAAAGCGTTCTTCAGCATCGCTATCGCTAGCGCGGCGATCAATGTGCTGGCGCTGACCGGCTCGTTCTTCATGCTGCAGGTTTACGATCGGGTCATTCCCGGACGCAGTCTTCCGACATTGGCGGGCCTCGCGATCATCGCCGCGACCCTGTTCATATTCCAGGGGGCACTGGAGTTGCTGCGCTCGATGCTGCTGGCGCGTGTCGGCGCATCCCTTGATGAACGGATGAACCGGAAAGTCTTCAGCTCGCTCGTTCTTTTGCCGACCAGAATGCAGACGTCCGATGATGGGCTCCAGTCCGTTCGCGATCTGGAGCAGGTCCGCTCGTTCCTCTCCGGAGCCGGATGCGCGGCTTTGTTCGATCTACCCTGGATGCCCTTTTACCTGGTCCTGTGCTTTCTGTTCCATTTCTGGATCGGCGTCACCGCGCTCTGTGGTGCAATTTTGCTTATCATCCTGACCGTGCTTGCCGAGGTGTTGTCGCATCGGCCGGCGCTCGAAGCCGCCAAATCCTCGGCGGCCCGCCTCAGCTTCGCGCAGGCCGCGCGGCGAAACTGGGAGGCCGTGGTCGCCATGGGTTTCAGCGGTCGCCTCACCGAAAAATGGGCGGCGATGAATGAGGACTACCTCGGAAATCAGCTGGCCGCGAGCAACATTGCCGGCACGCTGACCACGATCGCCAAGATATCGCGGATGATGCTTCAGTCCGGAGTTCTGGCCGTCGGCGCCATTCTCGTCATCGACCAGCAGGCAACGGGCGGGATTATCATCGCAAGCTCGATCATGGTCACTCGCGCTCTGGCTCCGGTCGAACTTGCCATCGGACAATGGAAAGGCTTTGTGGCCGCGCGCCAAAGCTGGGCGCGTCTCAACAAGCTGTTAAACCTGATTCCGAACGAACAATGGGCTGTTACCCTGCCGGCGCCGCAAAAAGATCTCAGCGTCGAAAATATCGGCCTGACGTCTCCGGGAAGCCGCGATTTCATCCTGCGCAATATCTCGTTCAAGATATCGGCGGGAACGGTGCTCGGCGTTGTCGGTCCAAGCGCCTCGGGAAAATCGTCTCTCGCCAGGGCGATCACCGGGCTGTGGCCGGTCACCATCGGCGCGATCAGGCTCGATCAGGCGGCGCTGTCGCAGTGGGAGCCGAGCGAACTTGGGCGGCATGTCGGATATCTTCCGCAGGATGTCGGCCTGTTCGACGGCTCGATCGCCGAGAATATCTCTCGTTTTGCGAAGGACATGCAGCCTGAACCGATCATCGCGGCTGCGAAGGCGGCCGGCGTATATGACATGATCGTCAAGCTGCCGGACGGTTTTGACACAGTCATCGGCGAGGGCGGCTCGCGGCTGTCTGGTGGTCAAAGGCAGCGCATCGCATTGGCGCGCGCACTTTATGGTGACCCGTTCCTGGTGGTACTGGACGAACCGAACTCGAATCTGGATGCGGAAGGGGAGGCGTCCCTGACCAAAGCCTTGATCGGCGTGCGGGCCCGGGGCGGCATCGCCATCGTCGTGGCACACAGGCCGAGCGCGCTTGCGGCTGCCGATAAGGTCCTGATTATTGCCAATGGCCAAATGCAGGCATTCGGCCCCAAGGATGAAGTACTAGGGACGAAGCCGTCGGGAACCGGGCCTGTCCGATTGATGATCGCCGGCGAGGATGTAAGCGGATGAAGAACACGAGCCTGTCTTCCACGGAACGCTCAATCCGCCGCCTTTCCATCTTCGTTCTCGTGACAATCCTTCTCCTGTTCGGCATTATGGGCGGTCTTGCGGCGGCGACGAAGATTTCGGGAGCGGTCATCTCTTCCGGTACACTGGTCGTCGACAGCCACGTAAAGCCCGTTCAGCACCTCAAGGGCGGCATTGTCAGCGCGATCAGCGTGAAGAATGGCGACCGCGTTGATGCCGGTCAGGTCCTGATCCGCCTGGATGATACGCAAACCAGAGCCAGTCTTGCCATTTTCAGGAAGCGCTTAAATGAACTTGCCGCGCGAACGGCACGGCTGGTGGCGGAGCGTGACGGCAAGGATGCGATCGCGTTCCCGGCGGATCTGCTCTCCAATGCCGGCAATGATGATGTGAAGAATATACTGGCCGGCGAGCAACGCCTCTTCAACGACCGCCTGGCATCGCGACAAGGCCAGAAGTCGCAGCTGCGCGAAAGAATTCAGCAGCTGAAACAGGAAGTCGAGGGCCTTGTCGCGCAGGAAAAGGGCAAGCGGATCGAGATCGAACTCGTCGGCAAGGAGCTTGCCAGCCTCCAGCAATTGCTGGATCAAGGCATCATTTCAGCGACGAAGGTCTATTCGCTGCAGAGGGACAGCGCTCGGCTGACGGGCGAGCTTGGCAATCTCGTATCGTCGATCGCGCAGACTAACGGCAAGATAACCGAGACCGAGCTTCAGATCATTCAGATCGACAATGATCGCAGTTCCGAGGTTTCCGATCAGCTACGGCAGGCAGAAAGCGATACGGGACAGTTTTCGGAGCGGTTGATTGCCGTCGAAGACGATCTGCGACGGATAGACATCAGGGCGCCGCAAGCTGGGATCGTCGATCAGTTGAACGTCCACGCGGCGGGCGCGGTGATCGGGCCGGCGGAAACGATCATGCAGATCGTGCCGGACAAGGACGCGCTTGTCGCTGAACTGAAGCTCTCGCCGCAGGACATTGACCAGATTGCTGTCGGGCAGGTGGTTGGCTTGCGATTTTCGGCATTCAACCAGCGCATCACGCCCGAGCTGAATGGTCGCGTTGATACCATTTCTGCGGATCTCACGACCGATCAGCATTCGGGCCAGAGCTACTATGTCGTTCGCGCCAAAGCGCCGAAGGAGGAGTGGGATCGGTTGGGCGGGCTGACGCCGCTTCCCGGCATGCCGGTGGAAGCCTTCATGCAGACCGGCTCAAGAAGCGTTCTCGCTTATTTAACCAAGCCGATGACTGATCAGATCAAGCGGGCGTTCAAAGGGGACTAAAGCACGCTTTCGAAAAGTGCGCGGCCGCGATTATAAACGGCCGCGCCGGGCGCCTGATGCGTCCTGGATCTCATCATATATGCCAGTCGGTGGTATGAGTAGACTGAACCGCCGAGGCCGTCTGGGCGGTGTGGTCATCCAGCGAATAGGCCTTGATATAGTCGATCTTCATTTGCGACCCATCATCTTTCAGGCTTTCGCCAGGCGTACCCGCCATGCCGCCGACCGCGAGATTGACAAGCATGTACATGGGGCCGTTCATATCGCTCGGCGTATCGGCGTGCGCTACAGCAACATCGTCAAAGTACCAGACGATCTGGTCCTGATCCCAGAGCACGCCATAGGTGTGGAAGCCGTCGGTATCGGGAACCGACACAGCAATGGAGTCCTTCGTGTGCTCGCCCGTCGCGTTCGAATGCGCCGTCACATGGACCGTGTTCGGTTCCTGCCCGCGCATTTCCACCACGTCGAGTTCCGGCGGCCATGAACCATCTTCCGGCAACAGCCAGAAGGCCGGCCATGCGCCTTGATCATGCGGCATCTCGGCCCGCATTTCGAAATAGCCGTAGGTCTGGGAAAACGAAGAGTAGCTGGTGAGGATACCGGAGGTGTAGTCGTGATCCTCCACAACCGATTTTAGCGCATCGGGCGTCGCTTTGGCGCTGATCGTCAAAACGCCGTCGGAAACGGAAAACGGATTGACCGACGCGGTCGGCGCGTAGGACGGGTTGACATACCATTGCAGCTCGTCGTTCAGGCTGCTGCCCTTGTCCGGCGCCCAGTGAAATTTCGCTTCCCAGGTGCCTTGCGTCCCGTCGCTGAGCGAAAGCGAATTGAAATCGTCCGAAAAGGTTTGCGTCAGCGAGGAGCGGTCAAGGCCGAGCTGAAACTGATCGTCATGGAGATCAGCCACGGTCTTGTTGGCGAAAACCAGGCTCTCGCCGTTTCCCAGATCCAGCCGCAGATTGGCGCCTTCCTGGGTGGTGTGGCTAACGACTTGATCGAAAGAGGTCAGCCCGTATTGGTTTAGACGCACCTTGTCGTCGTCGCTGAAATCGGTGATCAGGTCGCTGCCGTTACCCTTGCTGATGATGAAGGTGTCAGCGCCGCCGCCGCCGGTCAGAACATCGTTGCCGGCGCCGCCATCTATGGTCTGGCTGCCTGTGCCGCCGGTAATGATATTGTCGGCGCTGTTGCCGTAGGCATGACGGTTGTTGCCGGTCACCGTCAGATTCTCGAAATTGTCCGGCAGGGTATAGTCCATCCAGGTACTGATGGTATCGACCCCAGCGCTGGGCGCTTCGTAGGCATGGTTGATGCTGGAATAGAGATAGTAGATGTCGTCGCCGGTGCCGCCCACCATCGTGACGTTGACGGAACTATCGCCCCACATGGAATCGTTTCCAGCGGTGCCGTAGAGTGTCGGGCCGGAGCCCGTGGCGGAGAAGAAACCTGTCGACGCTCCACTATAGTAAAGCGGCTGGCCCAGGGCATTGAGAACACTATCCGTCATTGGCAACCTCTTCCGTTGCGTTAGGTTGTCTCCTCCACAAAGCCAACATTGTTTCGCGCCTTATTTGGCAAGATAGGGCCATCGGCATTGGCGCCTAGTCCCTCCGAAAAAAATTTTTCATTTCAAAGTAGAGATATCGGCCGCATGCGCGGACTGCGGGCAGCATCGACCGAACCACGTCCCTGGCGAACGGAACAGATTTCCCGTTTTCCGGGCAAGGAGAGATGGTCGTTCCTTTTAATCTACCATTTTCATAGACAATATTCGCTCATTGGAAAGCTTGTTCGAAGCTCGGAAAGGAATGAGAATGGTTGCCCGCAAACTCGTCGGCATCGCCGGTAGTTTCAATCGCCCGTCGAAGACATACGCGCTCGTGCAGAACGTGGCCGATCTAGCGACCAATCAGTATGGTTTTGCGAGCAGCATATACGATCTGCACGATGTTGGCCCATCGCTCGGCGCGGCCCAGTGGCGCAAGGAGCTGGACGATCAAGCGAAGCGGGTGATCGACGATATCGTCGCGTCCGATGTGTTGGTCATCGGCTCACCGACCTACAAGGGATCCTATCCCGGTCTTTTCAAGCACCTTATCGATCTCATCGACCCGCATGAGCTGCGGGCCAAGCCGATCATTATCACCGCAACAGGCGGCGGTGATCGGCATGCATTGATGGTCGAGCATCAGCTGCGACCGCTCTTCGGCTTCTTCATGGCGCACACGCTGCCGACGGCGATCTACGCCTCGGATCGTGATTTTACGGATTACAAGATTTCGTCCGAACCGCTTTCCAAGCGCATCGACGAAGTGATCGGCGAGCTCTCGGCTTTCTTTCCCGGCGCGACCGCGCTGCTTGCCGCAGCCGAGTGACCGATTGGCGAATAGCCTCATCCATTTGCTAAGGAAATTGGATCAACGAGATGGAGGATAGCATGAAATTCGATGTCATCACCCGCTTGAAGACTGCCTTCGGCCAGCTATGGCTCCACTGGGCGGATGAGCCTCTTCCGCTATTCGACAGAACGGCTGCCGCCGACGATGATCGGGCGCCGTCAGCGCGCGATTACGAGTTCTACTTCTGGTGCTCCACGCCGGTTGCCTGGTATTGAGAGGAACGCGCGATGGCTCTGGCTTTCGATCTCCGGCGACCGGTTGTAAGGCGCGTGCCGAGTGACATTCGCTCCCGTCTTGTTCGCGGCGTCGAAATTTGCACTGTCGTCTCCTCCTTCGTCTTTCTGTTCGCGCTCGTGGTGGGGGCGTTCTGAATGAGCAGGGTGCTGATATTGCCGGGCCTGTTCGGGTCGGGGGAAGGGCATTGGCAGCGCTATTGGCTGCAGGATCAGCCGGACGGCCATGTGGTGGACCAGGACGACTGGGATCATCCCAACCTTCGTGATTGGATGGAGAAGCTCGAAGCGGCACTGGAAGAAGCGGGCGACGCCTATATCGTTGCTCATAGTCTCGGCTGCCTGCTGGCCGCCCAACTGGCGAGCCGGCCGGCTGCGTGCCGCGTCAAGGGCGCGCTGCTCGTTGCGCCTTGTGATCTCCCGACGACGGAAACGCTGCATGCGGGGCATGTCTCCTTCGGCACCATGCCCACCGAAACCCTGCCATTTCCCAGCATGACGATCGGCAGCCTGAACGATATCTATATGACGCTCGACCGCCTTACGATGTTTGGGCGCCTCTGGAATTCCGACATCAAGAATATCGGCCTTGCCGGCCATATCAATGTCGCAAGCGGTTTCGGGCGTTGGCCGAGCGGGTATGCTCTTCTGGAGACGTTGAAGGCGCGTTGTAGGCACCGGAGACCGCATGTTTCTCCATCCGTGACTGCTGCGACCGCGTGAGGAAGCTTTTCTTTGACAGTATTCACCGTCATTCTGCGGTGAATTTCTTTTGCCCGACGTTTGTTGCCAGCCATTTGACTGCGGCGACCCGATATTTGGAGGATTGACCATGAGCCTGCGTATCAACGATATCGCGCCCGACTTTACCGCCGACACGTCTCAGGGCGCGATCCAGTTCCATGACTGGATCGGCAATGGCTGGGCCGTGCTGTTCTCGCACCCCAAGAATTTCACGCCGGTCTGCACGACCGAACTCGGGGCGATGGCGGGACTGGAGCAGGAATTCGCAAAGCGCGGCGTCAAGGTCATTGGCATTTCCGTCGATCCGGTCGAAAGCCATGCGAAATGGAAGGGCGACATCAAGACGGCTACCGGTTTCGATGTCGAATATCCGCTGATCGGCGACAAGGATCTCAAGGTCGCCAAGCTCTACGATATGCTGCCGGCTGGCGCCGGTGAAAGCTCCGAAGGGCGTACGCCCGCCGACAATGCTACCGTGCGTTCCGTCTTCGTCATCGGAGCCGACAAGAAGATCAAGCTGATCCTCACCTATCCGATGACGACGGGCCGGAACTTCAATGAAATCCTCCGCGCCATCGACTCCATCCAGCTGACCGCCAAGCATCAGGTCGCCACGCCGGCCAATTGGCAGCAGGGCGAGGATGTCATCATCACCGCCGCCGTATCCAACGAGGACGCCATCAGCCGCTTCGGCTCGTTCGATACCGTGCTACCCTATTTGCGCAAGACCAAGCAGCCGGCGCTCTGAATGCGCCGTAAGCCAAGCAGGCTCCTCACAGCCTGACGTTGTCGTGCAGGAAATCCAGCAGCGCCCGGACGCGAGTCGGCAACGGACCGCCCTGGCCGATATGGACGGCATAGAATTCCTCGATATCGCCCGGATTGATGTCCTCAAGCACGGGCGCCAGATGGCCTGATTCGATATCAGCCTTGACCGTGAATGCGGGAAGCCGTGCCAGGCCGGCACCCGTAAGCGCTAGATGGCGCATGGCCTCGCCATCGTCGACTTGCAGGCCTGGTGTAACAGGAACCGTCATCGTTTTGCCGGCGCTTAGCAGCGGCCATCCCTCCACGGCGCGTGCGTAGGCAAAGCCGATACGGCAGTGCTTTTGCAGTTCGTCGATCGATCTTGGCGTGCCACGACGTTGGAGGTAGTCTGGGGAGGCGACGATGATCTTGCGGGTCGTGCCGAGTTTGCGGGCAGTCAGGCTGGAATTCTTGAGCGGACCGGTGCGGATCGCAACGTCGGCCCGCTCCTCCATCAGATCCACGACCCTGTCGGTGTGAACGATCTCAAGCGAGACGGCGGGGTATAGCGCCATGAACGACGGAATGAGCGGCGCCAGTACGTGGTTGCCGAAGGAGCCGCTGGTATTGATGCGGATAGGCCCCGCAGCCTGCTCGCCCGCCGAGGCATAGCGCTCGGCCTCGGCGATGTCGGCAAGGATCGCTATGCTGCGCTCATAAAAGGCGCATCCCTCCGGTGTCAGTTGCAGCCGTCGGGTCGAGCGGTTGATGAGCCGCGCGCCCAATCGGGCCTCGAGACGTGAAACCAGCTTGCTGACGGCGGATGGCGTCATGCGGCAGGCGGTCGCCGCGGCGGTGAAGCCACCAAGCTCGACCGCGCGCACGAAGACTTCCATCTCACCGGAGCGATTAATGTCCTGACGGCTCATGATGAATTCAAATCACAAATGAGTTTCTTATGGGCAATCTATATCACGTTGGATGGAGCGTCTATCTCAGTTGGAACAACAGGAGACAGAGCCATGGAATACAGAAATCTCGGCGCATCCGGCCTTCGGGTGCCGGTCTTGAGCTTTGGGGCCGGCACCTTCGGCGGCAGTGGTCCGCTGTTTGGCGCCTGGGGGACGACCGACGCGGTGGAAGCACGCCGTCTTGTCGATATTTGCCTGGAGGCAGGCGTCAATCTCTTCGATACGGCGGATGTCTACTCCGCCGGCGCATCGGAGGACGTGCTCGGGCAGGCAATCCGGGGGAGGCGCGATGCCGTCCTGATCTCGACCAAGACGGCGCTCCCCACCGGCGACGGACCTGCCGATTGGGGTACGTCGCGCTCCCGGCTGATCAGATCCGTGGACGACGCCCTGCGCCGTCTCGGAACCGACTATATCGACCTGCTGCAATTGCACGCCTTCGATGCCTCGACGCCGGTCGAGGAAGTGCTCTCCACACTCGACGGCCTCGTGACGGCGGGAAAACTCCGCTATGTCGGCGCCTCCAATTTCGCCGGCTGGGAGCTGATGAAGTCGCTGGCGGTCTCGGAGAGGCATGCCTATCCCCGCTATGTCGCCCACCAGGTCTACTACTCGCTTGCGGGCCGCGACTATGAATGGGAGTTGATGCCGCTTGCCGCCGATCAGAATGTCGGCGCGCTCGTCTGGAGCCCGCTTGCCTGGGGTCGGCTGACGGGCAAGATCCGCCGTGGCCAGCCTCTTCCCGAGAAAAGCCGACTGCACGAAACGGCTAGCTTCGGCCCGCCGGTGGATGACGAGAAGCTCTTTGATATTGTCGAGGTGCTTGAAGAGATCGCGGCCGAGACGGGCAAAACCGTGCCGCAGATCGCCATCAACTGGCTCGTAGGCCGCCCGACTGTCTCAAGCGTCATCATCGGCGCGCGAAACGAGGAGCAGCTTCGTCAGAACCTCGGAGCCGTCGGCTGGTCGCTGTCGAAAGAGCAGGTTGGCAAACTTGATAAGGTGAGCGTGGTGATGTCGCCCTATCCATATTTTCCCTACAGAAACCAGGAAGGATTTGCCAAACTGAATCCGCCGCTTACCTGATTTACATGATCTGATTTCGCAACACTGGCTAACGGTTGCTCTTGTGCCGTCTCACCGCATCACCGAACGCCTGGAACAAGGCACGATTCACGGGATTGGTTTGCGGATCGTGCTCGGCGTGCCATTGCACGCCGAGTGCAAATTCCCGAGCGTCCTTGAAGCGGATCGCCTCGATCGTACCATCCTCGGCAATCCCTTCCGCAACCACCTGTTCGCCAAGTTCAAGCACGCCTTGACCATGCAGGGAGTTCACCCGGATCACGTCTCGGCCGAAAATGCGAGCGAACGTTCCGCCCGGCACGAGCCGAACATCGTGGCGATCGGCAAAAACCACCTCCAGATCGGGATGAATTTCACCGTTCTCTAGACGCGGCATCCGATGGTTCATGCGTCCCGGCAATTCGCGAATCTCCGGATGCAGCGAGCCGCCGGCCGCCACATTCATTTCCTGAAAGCCGCGGCATATGCCGAAGATGGGCAAGCCGCGCTCGACACAGGCCCGGATCAGTGGCAGCGCCACGGCGTCGCGGTCCTCGTCATACGGCTCATGCTTAGGATTGGGCTCGGTGTTGAAGTGGCTGGGATGCACATTGGCTCTGGCGCCCGTCAGCAACACGCCGTCGACGATGGCCAATAGATCCTGAATGTCGGTGAGGCTCGGGCTGCCGGCGAACATCAATGGCAGAGCGCCAGCGACTTCGGTTATGGCCCGTAGATTATTATCTCCGACAAGCTGAGCGGCGAAACGGCTCTCCACAATGCGGGCGTTCCCGATGACGCCGATCACGGGTCTCGTCATTCTCTGCTCTCACCTTCAAGCCGCAATGCTGGCGGTCCGCGTTAATGGGCCTCTTTTGTCATAATGGATAACGCCCGCGCGGATGGAGGCGCAAGAACTATCGTTGCATTTTCCGCTATAACCAAGGAACGGTCACCCGAAAGGCGACCGTTCTTAGGAGAAAGATCTCAACGCGGCGTCACGTCGAAGCCGAACCATTTCTGCGAGAGTTTTGCGATCGTTCCGTCGGCCTTGGCGGCGACGATGGCGTCGTTGAACAGCGCCTTCAGTTCCGGATCGGTCTTACGCAGGCCAACGGAGCTGCCGCGTCCGAGCAGACCGCCCTGGAAGCGCGGACCGGTCAGCGCGAAATCCTCATTGCCGGGCTTGGACGCAGCCGTCGACAGATAGGCGGTGGAGGCCATGATCAGGTCGACGCGGCCGGCCTTGAGGTCAAGATCGTGTTGCTCGGTCGTCTTGTATTCCTGGATGGTGACGACGTCCTTCAGGTATTTCTGCAGGAAATTTTCGGCGATCGAGGCCGTCTGGACGCCGATGGTCTTGCCTTTCAACAGGGGCTCGAGCTGCTTGAGCGCGTCGATCGCGCCCTGCTCGTTTGATCCGAGCGAGAAGACCTGGTCTTTCAGCGGCATTTGCGCCAACGGATCGGATTTCAGCGTGGCGAAAGTCTGGCCGGTCGTGCCGTAGGAATCGCTAAAGGCGATGACTTCCTCGCGCTTTGGCGTCGCCGACATGCCCGAGATGATGGCGTCGAACTTGCCGGCCTGCAGAGCCGGGATCATGCCGTCGAAGGACTGGACGACGGTCGTGCATTCCACCTTCATGTGGGCGCAGAGATATTTGATCAGGTCGATTTCGTAGCCGTCCAGTGTGCCGTCCGACTTGGTGAAGTTCCATGGACGGAATTCACCTTCGGTGGCGATCGTCACATGCGTCCATTTCTTCTCGTCGGCATGCGCGACGGCGGACACGAAGATCAGTGTCAGAAGGCTGAAGGCCTTCATGAGAGAAATTAGATATTTCATTGTAGTCGTTCCCCTTTTTGTGGTCGTATAGGTGGTTTATTTGGAAATGAACTGGCGGAATCGCTCCGATTTCGAATTGGCGAAAACCTCGTGCGGCTTCCCGTCTTCCTCGATCAATCCCTGATGGACGAAGATCACGCGGCTGGAGACGTCGCGGGCAAAACCCATCTCATGGGTGACGACCAGCATGGTGCGTCCTTCCTCTGCAAGCCCACGCATGACGCGCAGGACTTCGCCGACCAGCTCCGGGTCGAGCGCCGATGTCGGCTCGTCGAACAGCATCACCTTCGGCTGCATAGCAAGCGCGCGGGCAATGGCCGCGCGCTGCTGCTGTCCGCCGGAAAGATGCGAGGGATAATGGTTGCGCTTGTCGGCGATGCCGACCTTGGCCAGCAGTGCCTCGGCCTCCTCGATGCATTCCGCCTTCGGGCGGCGCTGCACATGAACGGGTGCTTCGATGATGTTTTCCAGAACCGTCTTGTGGCTCCAGAGGTTGAAGCTCTGGAAAACCATGCCGAGCCTGGAGCGGATGCGATCCACTTGCCGTCGATCGGTCGGGCGGTTGCCCTTGCGGCCGGACTGCATGTGGATGGTTTCGCCGGCCACCGTGATATCTCCGGAATCCGGCGTTTCCAGCATGTTGATGCAGCGAAGGAAGGTCGACTTACCCGAACCGGAAGAGCCGAGAATGGAGATGACATCGCCCTGCTGGGCGTCGAGCGATATGCCCTTGAGGACTTCGACCGGACCGAAGCTCTTGTGCAGGTTCCGGACGCTGAGCGCGGGAGCCGTGTCGGTCATGGCGCATCTCCTTCGGTGGTCGGTATGAGCAAGGGGCGCGGCTGGCGCAGATGCGGGCTCAGCCAATATTCGAGCAGTTGGATGAGGCGGGTCAGCAGGAAGTTGATGGCGAGATAGATCGCGCCGGCAACGATGAAGACCTCGATGGCGCGGTAGGTCTCCGAAATGAGCTTGGCGGCAACGCCGGTCACTTCCATCAAGGTGATGATGGAGGCAAGCGAGGTCGCCTTGACCATGGAGATCATCTCGTTGCCGTAGCCCGGCAGCGCCTGGCGGATGGCGAGTGGCCAGATGATGCGTCGAAACTGCATGAAGCGCCCCATGCCGCACGCCCGCGCCGCCTCGATCTGACCATGCGGCACCGACAGCAGGCCGCCGCGAATGATCTCGCTGGCATAGGCAGCGGTGTTCAGCGTGAGCGCCAAAACGGCGCACCAATAGGGTTGGCGTAGGATCGGCCATAAAATGCTATGGCGAACCGCCGGGAATTGACCGAGGCCATAGTAGATCAGGAAGATCTGCACGAGCAGCGGCGTGCCACGGAAAAGGAAGACATAGAAGCGGGCGAACCCGTCGAGCGCCGTAACGCCTGAAAGACGCGCCACGGCGAGGCCCAGCGCCAGCACCGCGCCGAAGAGGATCGACAGGCCGGCGAGCGAGAGCGTCAGCGGAATGGCCGCGATCAGGCTGACGAAGGTTTCGCTGAGGAAATTCCAGTCCATCAGACCCTCCTGACGCCGCGGTTGAAGTAGCGTTCCGCCTGACGCATCAACACGCCCGATACCGTCGAGATGGCGAGATAAAGCAGCCCGGCAATCAGATAGAAATCGAAGGGGAGGCCGGTGGAGCCGGCGCCGACCTGAGCCTGACGCAACAGTTCGGCAACGCCGGTGATCGAGACCAATGCTGATTCCTTCAGCACCACCTGCCAGACATTGCCGAGGCCGGGCAGGGCGTGGCGCAAGGTGAGTGGTGCGACGATGCGCCGGAAGCGCAGCCAACGCGACATGCCGCAAGCGATCGCCGCCTCGATTTCACCACGGTGCACGGCCTTGAAGGCACCGCGAAAGACTTCCGTCTGTTGCGCGCCCGACGTAATGCCGACGGCCAGCGAGCCCGCCAGAAAGCCCGGAAAGCCGACAAAGCCCTCCGCGCCGAACAGGCGGCCCATTGCCGTGACAGCGGCGCTGCCACCGAAATAGAGAAGATAGATGACCAGCAGATCCGGAATGCCACGAAGCACGGTCGTATAGGTATCGGCGACAATGCGGGTGGTGCGGCCGCCCGAGACCTTGGCCCAGGAACCAAAGCCGCCGATGACAATGCCGATGGCATAGCCGGTAATGGCGATGAGAACAGTCATCCAGGCGCCGGCCAGCAATGCCTTCGCCCAGCCGTCGGGTCCAAAGCTTAAGATGTCGAAGAAACCCGGCTGGTTCATTGTCGGGCCAGCCAGTCACCGTACGGCGACATGCTCATGATCTCGTTTGTCGACGGGGCCACGGCATCAACCATGGCTATTCTCCGGCAAAGGCGGCTTCACGTCGTCGGGGATCGGGTTGACGAAGGGTGTGTCCTCGAGGCGAGCCTTGTGATCCGCCTTGGCCGCCTCGATGCGGGCGGGGTCAAGGAGGAGATCGAGTGCCGTGCTCGCCATGATCTTGGCCGCATGCTCCATTCCCTTATGGGCGGCGGGAAGCTTTCCTTGCGCGACCAGTTGCCAGGAATGGCCTGGTGTGCCGATGGCATAAGTGGCGCCGCGCATCTGTACGGTGGGCACGACCCAGCTTACCGTGCCGACGTCCGTGGAGCCGACCAGCGTCCCGTCGCCGGCACCTAGCGGGAAGACGAGATCGCAAAGCCCCTGGCCTTTCTTCGGCTTCAGGCCAAAGCGGCCATAGGAAGCGGCGATATCCTCCGTGCTGAAGGTCTCCTGGAATTTGCGAGCGGTTTCCTCGTCCGTGCTGTCATAGGCCGGCGGTCCGAGCCTTTCGAGATTGGCAAACATCAGCTCTTCCAGCGGCGTGTTGCCGACCAGATTGGCGTCGCCGCTGATAATCTCGCTGCGCACGGTGGTCTCCGTCATCAGGGCCGCGCCCTCGGCGACCTTTTTGACCCGTGCGACAAGGGTCAGCAATTCCGGAAGCGTGCGCGCCCGCACCAGATAGCGAACGGTCGCGCGCGCCTGCACCACATTCGGTGCATTGCCACCGGTGTCGGTGACGGCATAGTGGACACGCGCCGTCGAGGGCATGTGCTCGCGCATGTAATTGACGCCGACATTCATCAACTCGACCGCGTCGAGTGCGCTGCGGCCAAGATGAGGCGTTGCCGAGGCATGCGACGCACGGCCGGAGAAATGAAAATTGATCTCGTTGCAGGCCAGCGAGATCGGATTGTTGACGCCGGCAAAGGCTGCCGGATGCCAGGAAATGGCGATGTCGACATCATCAAAGACGCCGGCGCGCACCATGAAGCCCTTGGACGAGCCGCCTTCTTCCGCCGGGCAGCCGTAGTAGCGGACCCGTCCTTTCAGGCCGTTGGCAGCCAGGTAATCCTTGACGGCTGCTGCGGCCAGCATCGATCCTGAGCCGAGCAGATTGTGGCCGCACCCATGCCCGTTGCCGCCGGCGACGATCGGGCGCTCTTCGGCAATTCCCGCTTCCTGGCTAAGGCCGGGCAGGGCGTCGAATTCGCCGAGAATGGCAATCACCGGGCCGCCTTCGCCTGCTTCGCCCATGACGGCCGTCGGTAGACCGGCGATATTGCGGTGAACACGAAAGCCTTCCTGTTCGAGAAGCCGCTCGTGCTCGGCCGCAGAGCGGAACTCCTCATAATTGGTCTCGGGAATGCCCCAGATGCGATCGCTAAGATCGAAGAACGCCTGGCGCTTTGCTTCGACCACATCCCAAATTTCTGATGAATTTTTCATGGTGTTTCGACTGAGCCCGAATTATAGAGTTACCAAAATTGGCGCCAATTTAGGATACAAAAAAATTCTGCGCAATATATCGGCATGGATAAATTTTCATCAGAAGCCAGCCGGTGCGCTAGACGCAGCCGGCTACAGAAGTCAGTGGCAACGTGATATCGATTGCATAGTGGCAGAGGAGTCGCGATGAACGATGTCGATTTGAAGAGTGATGAAGCGGCTATCGAAGGCGAGACGTCCCGCGATGTCACCGATCAGATTCTCCAGGATATTCTCGGCGGATTGCTGCCTCCAGGCACATGGCTCAAGCAGATCGATCTCGAACGGCGCTATGGATGCACCAGACCGGAAGTGCGCCGCGCCCTGGACCGGCTGGCACAGAAGCGGCTTGTCGAGCATGTGCCCAACCGGGGTTATCATGTCTATGAGCAGGATGGCCGGCGTGCGGTCGAAGTCAGCGATATCCGCGTGATTCTGGAGACGGCAATCGCCGACCAGATCGTTGCGAATGCATCGCCTGACAGCATTTTGAAATTGCGCGCTCTTGCCAAGCGCTTCGACGAAATGATCCTCCTCGGTACCATGCTCGAACTCTATGAAGCCAATCTCGCATTTCATCGTGAGTTGCTGACGCTTGGCGGCAACAATGAATTGGTCGATCTTGTCGCCGAGATCCGGCAGCGCACGTCTTCCGCCCCGGTCTCGCAATGGCGCACCCGCGCCCGCGTCGACCAATCCGGCCGGGAGCACCATTTGATGATCGATGCCATCGAGAAGGGTGACGTTGAAGAACTGAAGCGACTGACGGTGGTTCATATCCGCCAGTCCTGGGGTTCGACCTCTTCGAATTGAAAAGGATCACAGCAAAGTAAAGCTGTCTCATCATGCCCACGGATGGGCTGGCGGTGGCGAGGCTACCTGCATACCGCCGCCAGATCCTGTCTTATCGGCCGCCTTCAATCTTACGGTGCCGCTGGTTGGCGCCGCCAGTGCCATAGGGATAGTCCGCCGGTTGCGGTGCGCTGATCTCGTTCAGCCTGTCAGTTTCGGCCTCCGACAGTGTCAGCTTTGCTGCGCCGAGGTTGTCGGCGAGTTGTTCCGGCGTGCGGGCGCCGAGGATAACGGAGGTCACGGCTGGCCGCGCTGCTGTCCAGGCCAGAGCCACTTGCGCCATGCTGACGCCGCGCGCCTTGGCGATCTCCTCGACCGTGGTGATGATCGCCCAGGTCCGGTCCTGCGCGTTGCGCGCCGCATAGGACTCACTGCCGCGATTGGGGTTCTCGCCGAGACGAGTGGCGCCGGTCGGTGTGTCGTCACGCTTGTACTTGCCGGTCAGCCAGCCGCCGCCGAGGGGTGACCATGGCAGCAGGCCCATGCCGGCATCCTGGCAGGCCCCAACGATCTCAAGTTCAATATCGCGAACGAGCAGATTATATTGCGGCTGCAGCGTGACCGGCCGCGTATAGCCGCGCGCCTTGGCGATCTCAACGGCCTTGGCAATGTGCCAGCCGACATAGTTGGAGAAGCCGTAATAGCCGATCTTGCCGGCGGAAACGGCATCGTCGAGAAAGCGCAGCGTCTCCTCGATCGGGGTCAGCGCATCCCAGGCATGCATCTGGTAAAGGTCGATATGCTCGACGTCGAGCCGACGCAACGAGTCGTTCAATGCCTGATTGAGATGCCGGCGTGACAGGCCGATATCGTTCGGGCCGTTGCCCATCGGAAAGCGCCCCTTGGTGGCGATGACGGCCTGCCGTGCTTCGTTGGGCCGGGCCTTCAGCCAACGTCCGATGATCTCCTCCGACTTGCCGGCGCTGTAGACATCGGCGGTGTCAATGAAGTTACCGCCCCAGGCAAAATAATCGTCCAGCAATCTGTGGGATGCCGCTTCGTCCGCCTCCGCGCCGAAGGTCATTGTGCCAAGGCAATAGGCCGTGACGATAGCCCCGCTGGGGCCGAGCTTGCGATAATCCATTCCTGCCTCCTCTGATGGAGCGCCTGCATCCGATCCGCAAAACGGTCGGCAGAGCCGGAGCTCCGTGATCTATAGCGATGTCGTGCTTGAGACGGCCTCCGCCGTCGAATGATGTACGGCGCTCAACGCCTCCGCGTGAGGGCCGTCCGGCAACAATAGTCAATCATACCGCCATGACCAAGCAGATTTCGAGCTGACGTCGCGACGTTTTTGTCGCACTAGCGATCAATCGAAGAAGATCTCGGGCCTCTGCGCCAGCAGCTTGTCAATGGTACGGAAGACCTGCTGGAGATGCTTGGTCATGTGCTTCTTCGCTGCCGCCGAGTTGCCAGATTCGATGGCGCTGACGATCGCCAGATGCTGCTCGTAGAGTTCGGCCAGGTGGCCGGGCTCCGGCAGGCTCAGAACGCGCACACGGTCGAGCTGGCCTTTGACATTCTGGATGACTTTCCAGGCCCGCGTCAGATTGACGGAAGCCGACAGGATGAAATGGAAGTTCTCGTCCTCGGCCAGGAACCCATCCAGATCACCATTGTCGACCGCGCGCTTCTGCCGCGCCAAGCTCTCCTGCAGGCGGGCGATGATGGTGGGATCGGATATCTCGGCGACGCGTCCGACGACAGAGACCTCCAGCGCCTCGCGAATGAATTGCGCTTCCAGAACTTCCGCAACGCGGATAGGCGCGACGAATGTGCCGCGTTGGGGAAAGATATCGACGAGCCCGTCCTCGGAGAGCTTGATCAGCGCTTCGCGAACCGGCGTGCGGCTGACGCCGAGCATGAGGGCCAGCTCCTTTTCGCTCAAGGCCTGCTTGGGCGTGAGGCGGAGATCGAGGATCGACTGGCGAATGCTGCCATAGATCTGCGGCGCCATTGGCAACTTCGGATCGATCGCGAGCAGAGTTGTTGATTGTTTTTCGGTCAGGGCCAAGACTGTTCTCCGATACGGGCAGAGTGCTTCTATCACATGTGCACGGATACGCTCACTCCCTCCCTGCTTAATTGACATATTACCATGGTAGTGTATTTGAATCGAGAGCGAATATCGCCGGATCTGGTGGCGTTGGTTTTCAAAGGAAGTCGGGATGAGACATACGTGGAGATGGTTTGGGCCGATCGACAAGGTCAGCGTCAAGGACGCGGTTCAGGCCGGCGCGGACGGTATCGTCAGCTCTCTCCATCATATCCCGACCGGTGTTGCCTGGCCGCTGGAGGAAATCCGCAAGCGGCAGGAAGAGGTCCGCCAAGGTGGATTGGAATGGGAGCTGGTCGAGAGCATTCCCATCTCCGAAAGCATCAAGACTATGTCCGGCGACTGGAAAGTGCATGTGAAGGCGTGGGCAGACACACTGCACCGTCTGGCTGAAGCCGGGATCTCGACGGTCTGCTACAATTTCATGCCTGTGCTCGACTGGACTCGCACGGATCTGCACTGGCCGACGCCGAGCGGCGCCAAGGCCATGCGTTTCGACCTTGTTGATTTCATCGCCTTCGATCTGCATCTCCTTCAACGGTCGGATGCGGCCGGCGATTATTTTGCCGAATTGGTCGAGGCGGCCGCGCGGCGCTTTGCCGAGATGCCGGAGGAACGGCGTCTCGTTCTTTCCCGCAGCATCGGCGCAGGCCTTCCCGGACAGGCGGAAGCCTACACGCTGGCGGAGCTGCGCACGGAACTTGCGCGTTACGGCACGATCGATGCCGAGCGCCTTCGTGGTCATCTGGTCGATTTCCTGTCCGAGGTGGTGCCGGTTGCCGAAAAGCTGGGCATGCGGCTTTGCGCCCATGGAGACGATCCGCCGTGGCCGCTTCTCGGCCTACCGCGTATTCTTTCGACTGAGGCGGATTACGGCCACATATTGAAGGCGGTCGATAGCCCGGCCAATGGCGTCACCTTCTGTACGGGGTCGCTTGGCGCGCGAGGGGACAATGATCTGCCGGCAATGATCTCCCGGCTGGCCTCGCGCATTCATTTCGTCCATCTGCGCAATGTCCGCCGCGAGATGGTATCGCAGCCCGGTTCCTTCTTCGAGGATGAACACCTCGAGGGCAATGCCGATATGGTCGCGGTGATCGCCGCTATCCTTTCGGAGGAGCGGCGGCGCAAGGTCGAAGGGCGCGCGGATCATACGATCTTCATGCGGCCCGACCATGGGCAGGAAATTCTGGACGATGTGGCGCGCGCGGCGCAGCCGGGCTATCCCGCTATCGGCCGATTGAAAGGTCTCGCGGAGTTGCGCGGCATCGAGCGTGCCCTGTCTCATCCCCAATATGGATTGACACGCTGATGGAACGCTTGAGCAGCCGGACGCAACTGCATGATCTGACTGAATCTCCCGCCTATAATAGGCAGACGCTGAAGCCTGGGATCGTTCACATTGGCCTCGGTGCTTTTCATCGCGCGCATCAAGCGGTCTATACCGACGCGGCGATGGCGCATGTGTTTGGAAACTGGGGCATTGTCGGCGTTAGCCTGCGCTCGACGCAGATCGCCCAGGATATGCGGGCACAGGATTGCCTTTATAGCGTCGTCGCGCGTGATCGCTCGGGCGACAGCGTTCGGGTGGTTGGCTCGATTGTCGAGGCGCTTGCAGCCAACGAGGACGGGGAGGCGGTTCTTGCGAGGCTTGCCGATCCGGCTACTCAGATCGTCACGCTGACCGTCAGCGAAAAGGCTTATGGCATCGACCCCGTTAATGGTGGGCTTGACCACGCCCATCCTGCCATCGCACATGATCTGAAATCTCCGATCAGCCCGACAGGTGTCGTTGGTTATCTGACGGAAGGGCTCTCCCGCCGGAGAGCTGCTGGCCTGCCACCTTTCACTGTTCTTTGCTGTGACAATCTGCCGAGCAATGGCCGCATCGTCCGGCGTCTCGTGATCGAGATGGCAGCGGCGCGCGATCCGGGTCTGGCGGAATGGATATCCGAGACCGTGTCCTTTCCCTGCAGCATGGTGGACCGCATCGTCCCGGCTGCAACAGCAGAAACGCGCGCTCGAGCCGAAAAACTGCTGGGCGTGGAAGACAGGCTGTCGATCGAAGCCGAAACCTTCTCGCAGTGGGTGATCGAGGATGATTTCGTTGGAGATCGTCCCGCGTGGGAAGCGGGTGGCGCGCTCTTCGTTGAGAATGTCGAACCCTACGAGAAGATGAAGCTGCGGCTGCTGAACGGTTCGCATTCGCTGATCGCCTATCTCGGGCAATTGCAGAAGCTTGAATTCGTCCGCGACGTCATGGCCGTGCCGGAGAATGTTGCGCTTGTCCGCCGGCATATGCAGGCGGCGATTCGCACCCTCGATCAGGTGCCCGGCATCGATCTTGCCCACTATATGGATCAGCTGCTGGAGCGCTTCGCCAATCCGGCGATCGACCATCGCACGCAGCAGATCGCCATGGATGGGTCGCAAAAGCTGCCGCAGCGCCTCTTCCAGCCTGCGGTCGATGCCCTTTCTGCAGGGGGCGATTCCGCCGAATTCGCTTTTGCGACAGCGGTTTGGATCGCTTATCTCAAGCAGGCTGAGACCGTCGACGATCCGCGTGCCAAGGAGCTGCTGAAAGCAGCGGCCGAGGAAATGGCGGCAGGCGACGAAACGGCCCCCTTCTTCGCCATCCCGGGACTTTTCCCCAGCGAGCTTCAAGCAAACAGGGCTTGGAGAGAGCAGGTCAATTCATTGCTGAAATCGCTTCAATGACAGCGAACGTGCTGGTTGGTCATCTCTTGCAAAATTGATCTTGCACCTTCCTGTATTCTTGGATACAAGTATGCAAGCTTCATTTTGACGGTCCATTTAGAGGTCGGTTCGTTGGTGGAGCAGGGAGGATACATGGTTGCGATAGCAGTGCGCGCACCTCATCGGCTGGCGCTGGAGGACGGTAATTCTTCTGCCGAACTGGCGCCGGGCGAAGTGTCGATCCGGGTTGTCAGAGCCGGCATCTGCGGGTCCGACATACATATCCTGCACGGTTCGAACCCTTTCGTCGTCTATCCCCGCATCATCGGTCATGAGTTTGCCGGCACGGTAGAGGCGATCGGCGCTGGCGTTTCGCGCCTGGCGATCGGTGACCGCGTCGTCGCCGATCCGGTCATCTCCTGCGGAAAATGTCATCCTTGCCGTATCGGTCGCTCGAATGTCTGCGCCAATCTGCAGGTGATCGGTGTGCACCGTGACGGCGGCTTCCGGTCAATCGCCGTGATGCCGGAGGAGAATGCGGTAAAGGTTTCGCCGTCTCTCGGATTGGATATCGCCGCCCTTGCCGAGCCGCTGGCGGTTGCCGCCAACGTGCTGTCGCGCACCGGCTGTGGCCCGGAGGATGTGGTCTTGATCTATGGCGCGGGCACGGTCGGTTTGACCGTGTTGCAGGTCGCCAAGATGAAGGGCGCGCGCTGCATCATCGCCGACATTGATGATCAGCGTCTCGAGCGTGCCCGCGAATTCGGCGCTGACGTTGTGTTCAACTCGCTGGAGACGTCCGTTGCGGACATGGTCGCCGGCGAACTGGATGGGCTCGGTCCTTCGGTCGTTATCGACGGCGCCGGCATCCCAGCGCTGCTGGAGGAAGCCTGCCGCGTGGCGGCGCCGGCGGGCAGGATCGGGCTGCTTGGGTTTTCGTCTGCCCCTTGCAACGTCAGTCAGCAGGAAATCGTCCGCAAGGAGCTGAGCCTCGTCGGCTCGCGCCTCAACCGCCGCTTCATTCCGGAGGTGGTCAGCTGGCTGGAAAGCGGCGCGCTGAAGCCGGCCGCCATGATCACGCAGACTTTTGCCGCCGCCGATGCCGCGGCTGCCTTTGACCTTATCGAACGGCACCCAGAGAAGACGCTCAAAGTCCAGCTCGCCTTTGACGCATAACCGTCACCGCATTCGTGCGGCGGAAGCATTCATTCTTGTTACCTTGGGAGGGTATATCCATGTTCTTGAAACGCGCATTTCTCGGTCTTCTCGGTGGTCTTGCCATCGCCGCGGCCATTTCCATGCCGGCCTCCGCCGAATCCGGCACTGTTCTTCAGTCGGTTCTGTCCAACGGCAAGCTTCGCGTTGCCGTGCTCGGCAGCCTGCCGCCCTATTCGACGGTCGGTGCCGACGGCGTGCCTGTTGGCTATGACATCGATATAGCGAAGAAGCTGGCGGCGGCCTTAAAGGTCGATCCGGAATTTGTGGTCACCGATATTCCGAGCCGCGTGACCTCGCTGCAGACCGGCAAGGTCGACGTGACGATCGCTGACTTCACCCGCAACGTCGAGCGCTCCACATCGGTTGCCTTTTCGGACCCCTATGTGGTGACCAATATGCGGCTGCTGGTGCCGGAAAGCGCGCCCTACAAGACGATCGAAGAGGCCAATGCCGCCAAGATCCGCGTTGCCATTTCGCGCGGCGGTACGGCGGAGCGCGCTGTGCCGGCCCATCTGCCAAACGCCCAGATCGTCCGCTTCAATACGCAGGCCGATGAACTCAGCGCTCTGTTGTCCGGGCAGGTCGACGCCATGGCGGAAGATGATTTCTACAATCGCAAGGCCATCAGCG
Source organism: Martinezella rhizogenes (assembly GCF_000799715.1). Taxonomy (GTDB): domain Bacteria; phylum Pseudomonadota; class Alphaproteobacteria; order Rhizobiales; family Rhizobiaceae; genus Rhizobium; species Rhizobium rhizogenes_C. Next base: position 133,501 of record NZ_JUHG01000013.1, on the reverse strand, counting down.
ACAACCAGGGTAAGCTTCGCCAGGTCGACGGTTCGCTTGCGCGCGCCGAGATCGCCATCGGTGTCCCGGCGGGCGACGCTGATTGGCTGCGGGTCGTCAACCTGTTCGTCGATCAGTTCAACGCTTCCGGCGACAACAAGGCTCTGTTCAACAAGTGGTTCGGCTTCGATCAGCCGTCGCTACAGGCGCAATACTGATCCGGCTGGGGCGGCTTCGGCCGCTCCATCACCCCGCGACGAGATCAGGCGGAGAGGTCCATGCATTATACGCTCCAGTTTCGCAGCATCCGCGAATATCTGCCGCTGCTCTGGGATGCCGCTTATACGACGCTATACCTGTCGATTCTGGCGATCGTCCTCAGCGTTGCCATCGGCTGTGGACTGGCGATCATGCGCCGGAGCCAGAGCCGGCTCACGCGCTTTGTCGCGGTCGCCTATATCGAGGTCATGCGGAACACGCCGCTTCTCGTCATTCTCTACATTGTCTATTTCGCGCTTCCCGCCATGGGATTGCGCTTCTCCTCCTTTGCCGCTGCCTTGATCGGGCTGACGCTGAACAGCGCCGGCTATATGGCCGAGATCATCCGCGCCGGGCTCGTCGCCATCGCGCATGGCCAGTTCGAAGCAGCGCGGGCACAAGGGTTCAACCCCGTGCAGACCTATCGGCACATCATTCTGCCGCAGGTTTTTCGCGTCATCTATGCGCCCCTCGGCAATCAGGTCATCGCGGTCATTCTGGCGTCCTCGTTGGCTTCGGCGGTTGCCGTCGAGGATGTGGCCTCGTGGATGCAGACGGTCGGCTCCACCTCCTTCCGCTTCTTCGAGACCTTCTTGGTGGCGGCGGCCGTCTATCTGGTTCTTTGCCAGACGGTAAACCTCATTCGCCTCGCGATTGGCTGGATGCTCTTCAGGGATAATGGTGCGCGCCGATGAACCACGACCTGTTTTCTTATCTGCCATTGTTCCTGAAGGCGGCCGCGCTCACGATCTGGCTGTCATGGCTGGCGCTGATGATTGGCGCTATTGCGGGAGGTCTCGTGGCGCTGGCGCGAACATCTCGCTGGCTGCCGCTGCGCGTGCTGGCGCTGCTCTTTGTCGAATTCTTCCGGTCCATCCCGATCCTGATCGTGCTGTTCTTCGCCTATTTCGGCCTACCGGTCATGTTTGGCATCGATATCTCGACCTTCACGGCGGCGACCCTTGCGCTGGCGCTTCACGCGACCGCCACGATGTCGGAAGTCATGCGCGCCGGCATCGAAAGCGTCGGGCGCGGGCAATGGGAAGCGGCGCAATCGTCCGGCATGACCTTTGGCCAGACGATGCGGCATGTCGTCGGCCCGCAGGCGCTGCGCGTCGTGCTGCCGCCTTCGGTTGGCGTCTATGTCACGACGCTGAAGGAATCCTCGCTTGCCTCGATCATCGGTTATGTCGAATTGACCAAGACCGGTCTTCTGGTGCGCGAAAGTACCGGCGGAGGCTTCGCGCCGCTATTGATGCTCGGCGTCCTTTATTTCCTCATCAACTATGGAATTTCGTTGGCGGGAGGCGTGCTTGAGCGGCGCTACAACGTCGGAACGAAGCCCTTGCTCGCGGGAGGCGGACAATGACACAGGCAGTCCTGGAATTTGACGGCGTGGTGAAGCGGTTCGGAAAGCGCACCATTCTCGACGGTATTTCGATGCAGGTGCAGCCGGGTGAGATCGTCTGCTTTATCGGCCCCTCCGGCACAGGCAAATCGACACTGCTGCGCTGTGTCAACGGCCTTGAGGATATCCAGGGCGGGGAACTCCGCTTCGAAGGCAAGCCGGTTCTGGCGCATGAGCGCGGGGCAATAACGGCTGTTCGCCGCCGGATCGGCATGATCTTTCAGCACTTCAATCTCTATCCGCATCTGACGGCTCTGGAAAATGTCGTGCTCGCCTCGGTCGTCGTGCACAAGCAGGACCGAAAGACGGTCGAGGCCCGGGCAAAAGCCCTGTTCGAGCGGGTGCGTCTGTCTCACCGGATGAACGCCTATCCGGCGCAGATGTCGGGCGGTGAGCAGCAGCGTGTGGCGATCGCGCGGGCGCTCTGTGCCGAGCCGCACATCCTGCTCTTCGACGAGCCGACCTCGGCGCTCGACCCGGAGACCGTGGGTGAAGTGCTCGGCGTCATGCGCGATCTTGCTCGCGAGGGCCGCACAATGCTAGTCGTCACGCATGAAATCCGCTTCGCCGCGGATGTCGGCACGCGAATGATTTTCATGGATGAAGGCAAGATCGTGGAAGACCGGGAGCCTCGCGCGCTGATCGCCAATCCGGGCAGCGAACGGGCGCGGCGCTTCCTGAGCACCATCACAGCAGAGGCGCATTGAACCGATGACCGTATCTCCAATCCGCCCCCGCATGAGCATCAAGGACCTCTACGACGTCCTCTACATGCGCATCCTGACCGGTGAGCTCAGACCGGGAGCAGCGATTTCGGAAACGAAGATTGCCGACGAGGTAGGGTTGAGCCGAACGCCGGTTCGCCAAGTGTTTCAAAGGCTTGCTGACGCAGGTTTTCTGCTGGTGGTGCCGCAAGTGGGCACTTATGTCGCGCCCATCGAGATCAGTGCGGTTCGTGATGCGCAGTTCGTGCGCGAAATGCTGGAATGCAGTGCCGTCGCCGAAGCCGCCACATCGTCCGTTACAGACAAGGAAGCACGGCTGCACCGGTTTTTGGAGGATCAGCGCCGGCTAATCGGCAAGGGCGATCATATCGGCTTCTTCCTGTCGGACGAGTCGATGCATCGCGCACTGATGGAGATCGCCGGCCATCCGCATGTCTGGGGCATGATTGCCTCGGCAAAGGTCTCGCTGGACCGTCTTCGCTATCTTTCCCTCGAACGGATCGATTGGCTGGAGATGATCTTTCGCCAGCATGAGGATCTGGTCAATTGCGTGGTCGCGGGCGATCCCGAAGGCGCGACCGAGGTGATGCAGGCGCATCTGCGCACCGCTTTTGCCGCTATCGAGCGCATCGCCGCCGACAATGCGGATTTCTTCGCGGAGTAGCGCCCGGAGTTCCGTTTGCGCCAGAGGCGACGTGCCTGACGTCAGGGATTGATTGCGCAAGTTGGGGGCGTGACGTAGAAAACGTTTCATCCCGAATCTTCGTTTCCTGATCTCCGAACGCTTTTGCCCGCCATGGACCAAACGCCAACACCTCGAATGCTGTCCTGGGCACGCAACTCGACGATCTATCGTCTTGAACGCAAGATGATGACCGAGAAGCAGTTGTTCGATGCGATCACCAAAAAGGCGAAACAGAAGTTCGAAGACATCAGCGTCGAGCAGATCAAGGCCGTCGCCGATTACGCGGTCAAGTTCGCCTACGACCAGAATGCGCTCAACGATGTCACCTATGCCGAGATCAGCACGCGCTCTGCTGTCCGCTCCGGCAAATCGAAAAGAGCCATTGCCTTCAAGCTTGCCTCGAAAGGGATAGACAGCGAAACCGTCGTCGCGGCGTTGGACGGAGCGGACGATGCGCGCGCTGCCGTGATCTTCGCCCGAAAGCGCGGCTTCGGGCCATTCCGTCGCGGCGATCTCGATGAGAAGCGGAAGGCGAAGGAATTGTCGGCCTTCGCTCGCAACGGATTCAGTTTCGGAATCGGCAAGACGGTTTTCGGCATGAGCCTGGAGGAGGCGGAAGAAGTGCTGAGCTCCTCGTCTGTTTCCTGAGTGCTGACACTCATTGAACGTGAAGCCCATGCCGGTTAGGTTCGCCGCCTCGAAGCATCGGCTCAATGGGGATTTGCGTGAGGACAAGCGTTCGACTTTGTGTGTTGGCAATCAGCTTTGCCCTGTTGCCGATGGTCGCACATGCGGAATGGCAGGCGGTTGAAAAGGTGCAGACCTATGCCATCGCGGGTAAATCCGGCGCGGAACTCTATGAATCGATTGGCGAGCGCGGTCCGTTCCTCGGCGGTAAAACGAGGGCAATTGCCCATACTGATTTCAAGCTGACTTGGACGCGGAAATACGAGCCGCAGCCGGATGGCGCCTGCATGATCACTGTCAATATACCGAAGCTGATCATCACCTACACATTGCCGAAACCCTCCGCGCAGCTGACTGGCTCGACCCGCAGGAGCTGGCAGCATTTCATTGCCGGCGTCGAAGCGCATGAGCGCGTGCATGGTCAATTCATCAAGGACATGGTCAAGGAAATCGAAGCCACGAGCGTTGGCCTGTCGGTGGCCAACGATCCGAAATGCGGCAAGATCCGGGTGGAGCTGACGAAGCGGCTTGGTGAGATTTCCAAAAGCGAGCGGCAGCGAAACAGCGACTTCGACAAGGTTGAATTCAGCGACGGCGGCAATCTCCAGCAGCTCGTGCTGAAACTGGTGAGAGAGCAGTAGAAGGCCTTGGTGCCCGACCTCGATGCGAACCTGGCCAATTTCTTTTTCGCATTGATCTCATCTTCAGCAAAAAAAGTCCGCAAAATCGCTCGTCGCCGCAAAACTGACACTTCAATCTAACGAACTGAGATGTTAGTTTTGCTCTCATGTTCGATACTCAAAGCCCTTTCCTGACGACCGGCATGCCGGATACGGTCTCGATCGCCGAAGACAGACTGAGGCATGCCATCATTTCCGGCGCGCTTGCGCCCGGTGTGCGGTTGTCCGAGGTCGGGATTTGCAGGGACTACGGCGTGGGTCGTGGCATTGTGCGTGCCGCGCTTGCTCGGCTGGCACATTCCGGCTTCGTCTCGTCCCAGCCACGCAGCGGCTGGAAGGTCGCTCCGATCACGGCCATTGGTCTGCGGGAGGTGATCCTCGGTCGTCGCCAATTGGAGCCGCTGCTGGCCGATGTCGAGCTTTCGCTGGAAGAGTTCAAACGCTTGGAGACGTTGTGCGATATGCATGCTGCCTTGGCTGCTGCGCACGCTGCCGGCCTGGACGAGCAGATCGTTCTGGCGCGACGTTACGAGCGCCAATTGAAGCATTTGCTGGTGACGCATCTGAGGGCGCCGTTGATCGCCGGCTGGCTCGAAAATCTCTGGGATAAATCAGAGCGTTATATCGGTTTCCTCGAGGCGAAGAGTGGTCAGAAATTGCCGCTGGCCGATTGGAGCGCCTTTGTCGATGCCAAACGTGCGGGGCGTGGGCAGGCGGCGCGTGAATGTCTGGCGGAGATCTGCGAGATCTTCGCGCGGTTTGCCCAGGCGCGCTTTCTGGAATCCGACGCCGTCGCCATCGAGGCGGCGTCGAAGAAGGTGAGGGCACCGGCGGCAGATTTGCCCGCAACCGCCTTATCCAAGAGCGAAGAAGTCAACCCGAAGCGGGCGAGTTAGCGCGTCCTTCAGTTTTCCTGCGGTCTGCAATAACGGGAGCAAGACGTGCCTGCATTTATCGCCAAGCGTCTGTTGCAGGCCCTCGTCGCATTGTTCGGCGTGGTGACGCTCGTCTTCTTTCTGCAACGCCTGACCGGCGATCCTGTGCTCCTGCTCGTGCCGCCGGACGCAAGCACGGCCGATATCGACATCATGCGGACGGCCCTCGGCTTCGATCAGCCCCTTTATCTTCAATATCTCCGTTTTCTGGCAGGCTTGCTGCGCTTCGATCTCGGCCAGTCCTATGTCCAGCATCTGCCCGTCTTGGATATCATCGGCAGCCGCGTTCCCTATACATTGTCGCTGGCATCGGGCGCCTTGGTGGTGGCGCTTGGCCTTGGTGTGCCGATCGGCGTTCTCATCGCGGTGCGGCGGCATTCCTGGGAATCGCGCTGGCTGATGAGCTTCGTGCTGATTGGTCAATCGATGCCGACCTTCTGGACATCCATCCTGTTGATCATGCTGTTCGGCGTCGTGCTGCGGTGGCTGCCGACGTCAGGTGCAAGCGGCATGACAAGTTTGCTAATGCCTGCCTTCGCCCTTGGCTTCCTGTCGATGGCGACCTTTGCCCGCGTCGCCCGCACGGCCGTTCTGGATGAGCTGGAGAAGGACTATGTTCGCACCGGCCATGCCAAGGGCCTGTCGACGGCGCGCATCGTGATACGCCATTTGTTGCGCAACGCGGCCGTGCCGCTGGTGACGATATCGGCGCTCGAGATCGCCAACCTGCTGACCGGCGCCATCATCATCGAGACCGTGTTTGCCTGGCCGGGCCTTGGCCAGCTGACGATACAGGCAATCAGCGCGCGGGATTTCCCGATCGTGCAGGGCGTTGTGCTGATCGGCGCGGCGGCCGCTATCCTGCTCAATCTTCTCGCCGATGTTCTCTATAGCGTCATCGATCCGCGCATTCGTCTTTCCGGGAGGCAGGTATGAGTGTTTTGGCCGCCGGACCGGTAAGACTTATTCGCCGCACACCTACAGGCGTCGTGATCTCGGTCGTCGTTCTGACCCTGATCGTGCTGATGGCGATCTTCGCTCCGTTGATCGCACCACACGATCCGAATACGCAAAATCTCCTCGGCCGATTGAAGCCGCCGGGCACGGTGGCGCGCAACACGCTCTATCTGATCGGTTCCGATGAACTCGGGCGCGATACGCTCAGCCGCCTGATCTACGGCGCGCGGGTCTCGCTATTCGTCGCCGTTTCATCCGTACTGCTGTCGGGAATTTTTGGCTCCGTCATCGGAATGCTCGCTGCATTTTATCGCGGCTGGACCGAGACGCTCATTATGCGGCTGGTCGACATCGTTCTCTCGGTGCCCGCCATCCTCCTGGCGATCATCACGGTCGCCGTACTTGGTCCCGGCCTTGTGAATGTCGTGCTGATCCTGGCGCTGACCCGCTGGCCGCGCTATGCACGCGTTGCCTACGGCCAGACATTGACGGTCGCCAACATGCCCTATCTGCGCTTGTCTCGGTTCATGGGGGCGGGCTGGTTTCGTGTCCTTTGGCGGCATGTCCTGCCGAATATCGCCGGCGGGCTGATCGTCGTCGCAACGCTTGAATTCGGACTGATGGTGCTATTCGAGGCCGGTCTTTCCTTCCTTGGCCTCGGGGTCCAGCCGCCGACGGCCAGCTGGGGCGCAATGCTGTCAACCGGGCGCAACTATGTGGCAACGGCCTGGTGGCTTTCCGTCATGCCGGGTGCCGCGCTCTTTCTTCTCGTTCTTTCCGTCAATTTCATCGGCGATCATCTGCGTGATCGTCTCGACCCACGGAGCAATTGAACCACATGGTTGATTTTTCAGAGGATTTCAAAGGAAAGCGCGTCGTCGTCACCGGTGCTGCGGGCATCTTCGGTGGCTGGATCGCGCAGGCTTTCGCAAATGCCGGTGCACACGTCCTTTTGACGGACAAAGACCCTAACCGTCTCAGCGCTGCTAACGAAAGTCTCGCAGGCAGTGGGCATCTGCAATTTGCGGCGGATCTGACATCGGATGCCGATATCAAGGCATTGCTCGCCTATGTCGCCGAAAACTGGGGCGCGGCCGACGTTCTGGTCAACAATGCCGGCATTTATCCATCCGGATTCCTTCTCGATATCGATGCCGACGATTGGGATAAGATTTTTGGCATCAATCTGCGTGCGCCGTTCCTGTTGTCGCAGGGTATTGCGCGCCAGATGATCGCTCAGGGTGTCAAGGGCTCGATTATCAACATCTCCTCTGGTGCGGCACGCAAGATGCGGCGCAGCGTTGTACCCTATTGCGTTTCGAAGACGGCGCTCGACCGCTTGAACAAGGGTCTTGCCATCGAGCTCGCTGAGTTCGGTATCCGGGTCAACATCGTCGAGCCGGGCTTTGCGCCCGGCAGCGAAGTCAGCCACCTGACGCAAGAGCATATCGATAGCGTGCTCGGCAATATCCCGCTCGGCCGTCCCTCGCAGCCGACGGATGCGGCCAACGCCGTCCTCTTTCTCGCCTCGGATGCCGCCGCCTATATCACCGGCTCGACGCTGGCGGCCGATGGCGGCAACTCCATCGGATCGCTTGCCGTCTATCAGGCGAAGAAGAAGCCATTATAGGTCGGGAAGGAAGACGATATGGCCCAGGATACGGTTGAGCCTCGCGGCGGTTTTTCGCCTTTTCCCGCCTATGAATGGCCGGAAGGCAAGAAGAGCGCGGTTCTTCTCAGCGTCGATGTCGATGCGACCTCGCCCTTTCTTTGGGAACAGCGGGAGGGACTGTCCAATCGTCTGTCGCGATTGGAAGTCCGCCGCTTCGGCCTGCGCACGGGCATGACCCGTATCCTCGATCTCTTTGCACGTTACGACGTTAAAGCAAGCTTCTATGTACCTGCTGTCGTTGCGAAATCCAATCCTGAGCTCTTGCCGGCATTGGTCGAGGCCGGACATGAGATGGGACTGCACGGATATTTTCACGAACTCGTCGGCGACATCGGTGACGAGGAATTCAGCGCCGCGCTCGACGCCAGTCTGGCGCTCTTCGTTTCCCAGACAGGACAGAAGCCGATGGGCTTCCGCTCGCCGGCCTGGGAAATGACGCCGCATATGCTGGCCGAGATCCGCCGCAACGGCCTTGCCTACGACTCCTCCCTCATGGGCTTCGATCATCCCTATGAGATCGACGGCGTGATCGAGATTCCCGTGCAATGGGCGCTGGATGACGCGATCTTCTTCAAGTTCGAGAATAGCGGCAACGAACGTTGGGCGCCGTCCGCCGGCGCCCAGGTGCTGGACGACTGGCTGACGGAGTGGCGTGCCCAACGCCGCTTCGGCGGACTGTTCACGCTCACCATCCACGACTGGATCTCGGGCCGGGCGCAGCGCATCGCCATGCTGGAAAAGCTGCTCGACGCGATCACCGCCGAGCCAACGAGCTGGGTCGCCACCGCTGCCGACATCGCTTGTCATCATGCATCTTCGAATAACCGGGGTCGTTTTGCGGTCGAGGCGGATATTCCCGCCGCCATCGGTCCGTCTCGCTTTGGCCCCTCACAGTCTGGAGCGCGCGCATGAGCGAGACCTGGCAGATCGGCAAGCATGAAACGCGCAGCAGACACGGCTTGGTCGCCTGCCAGAACTGGCGAGCGGCGGAAGCCGGAGCCGCAGTGCTTTCGGCTGGTGGTAATGCCGTCGACGCAGCGGTGACGACGGCGCTCGTCCTCAGCGTCGTCGAGCCATGGCTTTCGGGCATCGGCGGCGGCGGCTTCCTGGTTCGTGCCGATGCCGGTGGCGCAGTCGATACTCTCGATTTCAACGTGATCTCGCCCGCTGCAATCAATCCCGCCGACTACCCGCTGGTTCCGGGTCGCGATGGCGACTGGTTTGACTGGCCATCGGTCGAAGGTGATCGGAATCTGATCGGTTACAACTCGATCTGCGTGCCGGGCGCCATTGCCGGTTTCGCCGAGGCGCTTTCCCGTTTCGGCACGATCTCCTGGGCCGATGCCCTGGCGCCTGCCATCGAACAGGCGCATCGCGGCTTGCAACTCGATTGGTATGCGGCACTGGCTCTGGCGATAGACGGCGCCAATCTGGCGCAGTTTCCGGCGGCCTCGGAACTGTTCCTGCACAATGGTCGCGCACCACGCGTGCCGGAGGGTGGACGCAAAGCCTTCCTGCCGATGAAGGCGAAGGCGAGGACGCTGGAAAGGCTGGCTGCTGCCGGCCCGCGCGATTTCTATGAGGGTGAGCTTGCTGATCAGCTGATCAAGGGGCTTGCCGACGGCGGTTCAGTGCTTTCGGAAAAGGACTTCGCTAGCTACGCGCCGCGTTGGCTCACGCCATTGAAGCAGGACTTCAGGGGCCTTGTCGTCCATGCCGTACCGGAACTTTCAGGCGGCCCCACACTCTGCGTGGCATTGTCCGAACTGGAGACCAGCCTGCCGGAAAACGATCCCTTCGGCGGGACTGCGGCCCTTGCTTTTGCCCGCGCGATCCGACGCGCGAGCGAATATCGGCTCAAGCATCTCGGTCATGCGGCCGGAGAGAGCTGCACCAGCCATCTGAGCGTTGTCGACGCCGATGGTACTATGGTCTCGCTCACGAATACGCTGCTGTCGCGCTTCGGCTCGAAGATTGTTGTGCCGGAGACGGGTTTTGCGCTCAACAACGGCATGATGTGGTTCGACCCACGTCAAGGCCAACCCAACTCCATCGCGCCCGCCAGCAAGCCGCTCGCCAACATGTCTCCGATCGTCGCGACACGCGACGGCGTGCCGGAGCTGGCGCTGGGTGCGGCCGGCGGCCGGCAGATCGTTCCGGCCGTGACGCAAATCCTCACCTATGTCGCGGCTTACGGCCTATCGCTAGAGGATGCTTTTCTCTGCCCGCGCATCGACGCCAGTGGCACGACTATCCGCGTCAATCGGACAGCCGCATCCGATGTGGCGCCGACCGTCGCATCCGAATTCAGCGTCGAAGTCATCGATGACACGCTCTACCCGGTCAATTTCGCCGTTCCCTCGGCAGTTCTTCGTCGTGGCGGCATCAATACCGGCATGGTTCACCCAAAGAACCCATGGGCTGCCGTTCGCGAGGCTGACCCTAGATGACCGCTCCGGTCCTGATCGTCGAAGATCTGCATATCTCGATCGGTGGCAAGCTCGTCGTCGATGGCGTCGGCTTTTCGGTCTCGTCGGGTGAAATCGTTACGCTGGTCGGCGAATCGGGTTGCGGCAAGTCGATGACGGCCTTTTCGGTCATGGATCTGTTGCCGCGTGTCGCCGCGCGAAACAAAGGGTCGATCCGGCTGAACGGCAAGGAGCTGGCCGGCCTCGACAACGCCGCCATGAAGCGGCTGCGCGGCGACGAGATGGCGATGATTTTTCAGGAACCGGTCGCCTCTCTCAATCCGCTGATGCCGATCGGCAAGCAGATTGCCGAAAGCCTGATCGTTCACCGTGGGATCAGGGGCGGGGAGGCGCAGCGGCAGGCGATCGCCATGCTCGAAGAGGTTGGCATTCCCGAGCCGACCATGCGCTTCCATCAGTTTCCCTTCGAACTCTCAGGCGGCATGTGCCAGAGGGCGATGATCGCCATGGCGCTGATCACCCGGCCGCGCCTGCTGATCGCCGACGAGCCGACGACGGCGCTCGACGTGACGATCCAGGCGCAGATCCTGGAGCTGATGAAGCGGTTGCGCGCCGAGACCGGCACAGCGATCCTGCTGATCACCCACGACATGGGCGTCGTCGCCGATATCGCCGACCGCGTGGCGGTGATGTATGCCGGCCGGATTGTCGAAGAGGCGCCGGTAGATACGATCTTCGAGGAGCAGAAACATCCCTATACGCGGATGCTGCTATCGACGATTCCGAGGCTGGATGGCAAGGCGAAGGCGCTGTTGCCGACCATTAGCGGCACTGTGCCGGACATCGGCGCCTGGCCGGAAGGCTGTCGGTTTTCGACGCGCTGTCCCTTGGCGGACGAGGACTGTCGGCAAACGCCGCCGCTTGTCGCCGCGGGCGCGGACCGACGCGCTGCCTGCTGGCATCAGGACCTGACCGGAGGGCTTGCATGACAGGGCCGCTTCTTTCAGTGCGCGACCTTCGTGTGCATTTCCCGATCCGCGGCGGCTTTCTCGGCCGCCCGGTCGGTTGGCTGAAGGCCGTCGATGGTGTCGATCTCGATATCGCACCGGGAGAAAGCTTGGCGCTGGTCGGTGAATCGGGCTGTGGCAAGTCCACCCTCGGCGCCACGATCCTCGGAATGCAGCGCGCGACATCGGGGAGGATCATCTTCGAGGGCGAGGATGTGACGAGCGACGCCTCGGTGCGCCGCGCCGATCTTTCGCGGGACATCCAGATCGTGTTCCAGGATCCGGTGTCTGCTCTCAATCCGAAGCTGACCATTGGCGAAAGCATCGCCGAGCCGCTGATCATCCACGGTATCGGCACACGGGAGGAGCGCCGGCAACGGGTAGGGGAGCTGCTGGAGCTCGTTGGGCTCAATCCGGGCCATGCCGACCGCAAGCCCAACGCCTTTTCCGGCGGCCAGCGCCAGCGCATCGTCATTGCCCGCGCCATCGCTTTGCAGCCCAAGCTGCTCATTCTCGACGAGCCAGTCTCGGCGCTCGACGTATCGATCCGTTCGCAGATCCTGAACCTGCTGCTTGAATTGCAGCAGCGCCTGGGCCTGTCTTATCTGTTCATCTCGCATGATCTTTCCGTGGTGCGCCACTTCGCCGATCGGGTCGCGGTGATGTATCTTGGCCGGATCGCCGAGACCGGATCGACGGCGGAGGTTTTTGCAAAGCCGGTTCACCCCTATACGGAAGCGCTGCTCAGCGCCGTGCCGCTGCCCGATCCCAAGGCACAGCGCCGCAGGCAGCGCATTATCCTGCAGGGGGATCTGCCAAGTCCGGCCAATCCGCCAGCGGGTTGCCGCTTTTCGACCCGATGCCCCATCGCCGTGTCCGTCTGCCGGACTGCCTCGCCTGAGCTCGAAGCGCGTCAGCCGGGTGGCCATGCCGCAGCGTGCCATGTGAGAACGCCTGATTTCCTAAAGGAGTAGATGATGATGTTTCGCAAACTTCTTGTTTTAACGGCGGTCTTCGGGCTCGCTCTTCTTCCGTCCGCCATGATGGTCCAGGCTGCCGAAAAGCAGCAGATCGTCGTAGATCTCGTCAACGAGCCGTCGACGCTTGACCCGCAGCTGCAATGGAATCCGGACAGCTATTTCGTTTATCGCAATATTTTCGACAATCTCGTCACGCGTGACAATAGCGGCAAGATCGCTCCGGAAATCGCCACCTCCTGGAAGACCCTGTCGGATACGAAGATCGTCTTCACCCTGCGCGCCGACGTCACCTTTCATGACGGCACGCCGTTGACGGCGGAAGATGTCGCCTTCAGCGTCAATCGTATCATCGACCCGAAATTGGCGAGCCCCCAGCGCAGCCAGTTCGCCAAGATCGCAAAGGCTGAGGTCTCCGGCGAGCATGAGGTGACGCTGACATTGCAGAGCCCCTATCCGCCCTTGCTTGCGCAGCTCACCAAGCTTTCCATCGTCCCCGAGCATGTGGTGCAGAAAGTCGGTGACCAGGCGTTCAATCTGGCACCTGTCGGCAGCGGCCCTTACAAGTTCGCCAAATGGGATCGCGGCGTCGCCGTGACACTTGTTCGCAACGACAGCTATTGGGGCAACAAAGGCCCGTTCGAGCAGGCAGTCTTCCGAGCGGTGCCCGATGCCTCCACGAGACTTGCGGACCTGCAGGCAGGCGTGGCCGATTTCGCCCGCGCCCTGACGTCCGATCAGGCGGCGCAATTGGCGGGGTCGGAGACGGTCAAGGCCCTGCCGATACTGACGGAGAGAATGTCCTTTATCCGTATCAATCCGAACAAGCCTCCCTTCGACAATCTGAAGCTCCGTCAGGCGGTTGCCTACGCCATAGACAAGTCTGGCATCACGCAGGGCATTCTCGGTGGGTTCGACAAGCCGGTCGCCCAGATGATGACGCCGGCGCATTTCGGCTGGAGCGACAAGATCACCGGACTGCCTTATGACCCGGACAAGGCAAAGGCCCTCATTGCCAGCGTCGGCAAGCCGCCGAAGTTCCAGCTGACCGTCGGCACCTTCTTCGACCAGCGGGTGGCCGAAGCCATATTGCAGGAGTTGCAGGAAGTCGGCTTCGACGTTGAAATTTCCCAGGTCGATACGCCGACTTTCCTGCAACTGGTTCAGAAAGGCCCGGTCGATGCTCCGACCTTGGCGATCAGCACCAATTCCTGCGCCTGCCAGGATGCCGATGGCGTTATGAACTATCTTTTCCACACCGGCAGCACCTGGGCCATCGTCGCCAAGCCGGAGATCGATGCGCTATTGGATGATGCAGGCTCGTCGCTCGATCAGCAGAAGCGGTTGGCGGATTATGAAAAAATCAGCCAATCCATCGTGGATGATGTGCTTGCCGTGCCGCTCTACCAGATGATTGCGATCTACGGTGCCGCAAAGCCGCTGAACTTCCAGCCGACGCCGAATGAAAGCTTCTTCCTGAACCGGATGAGCTGGGCCGGTTAAGTATCTATTATTTTATGAAAAACCCCGCCGTCGTGATCGCCGGCGGGGTTTCGATTTGCAGCCTGATCAGCGACCCTTCTGCTTCCGCCACTCGGCGAATTTGACCTTGGGCGCCTCGCTGGTTGCCGGATAAAGGCCGATGATGGTCGCGCCGTTCAGCACCTCCTCGGTGACGAAATCCTCATAGGCGGTCATTTCGACCGTCTCGTCGGCGATCTCATCGGCAATATGAGCGGGGATGACGATGACGCCTTCATTGTCGCCGACAAGCACGTCGCCAGGGAAGACAGCGACATCGCCGCAGCCGATCGGTCCGTTTATTTCGATCGCCTGGTGCAGCGTCAGGTTCGTCGGCGCGGAGGGGCGGTGGTGATAGGCGGGGATATCGAGAGCGGCGATTTCCGGGCTGTCGCGAAAGCCGCCATCGGTGACGACGCCGGCGACGCCGCGCACCTGCAGCCGCGAGATCAGGATCGAGCCAGCGGAAGCCGCGCGCGCATCCTTGCGGCTATCCATGATGAGGATCGCGCCGGGCGGGCATTTCTCGACGGCGGCGCGCTGCGGATGCTCGGGATTACGGAAGACCTCGAGCGTATTCAGGTCTTCGCGAGCGGGAATGTAGCGCAGGGTAAACGCCTGGCCGACCATGTTCGCCTTCTTCGTCGACAGCGGGTGCACATCCTGGATGAACTGGTTGCGCAAACCCCGCTTGAAGAGCGCGGTGGCGATCGTCGGCGTGGCAACGCCCAACAGCTTGTTGCGCGTCTCGCTGCTCAGCACGTAATTGCTCATGAGATATATCCTTTGCGATCAATAAATGTCGGGTTCGCCCGGCGTCGGACCGAAACCGGGTTCCAGGAAGTCGAAGTCGCAGCCGGTGTCGGCCTGGGCGACATGGCGGTTGAACATCCAGCCATAACCGCGTCCGAATTTTTCCGCCGGCTTCACCCAGGCGTCGCGCCGCCGCTGCAACTCGTCCTCGTCCACCAGCATGTCGATGCGGCGCGCTTCGAGGTCGAGGCGAATGATGTCGCCATTCTTCAATAGCGCCAATGGACCGCCGACATGGGATTCCGGCGAAACGTGCAGGATGCAGGCGCCGTAGCTCGTGCCGCTCATGCGGGCGTCGGAGAGGCGGAGCATATCGCGATGGCCTTGCTTCAGCAGTGCCTTGGGGATCGGCAGCATGCCCCATTCCGGCATGCCCGGCCCACCTTGCGGTCCGGCGCCGCGCAGCACCATGACGTGGTCGGGCGTGATGTCGAGGTTCTCGTCGTCGACCGCTGCCTTCATCTCCGGATAGCTGTCGAAGACCAGCGCCGGCCCTTGGTGCTTGTGGAAGCGCGGGTCGCAAGCGGCGGGTTTGATGACCGCGCCCGTCGGCGCGAGATTGCCCTTCACGACGGCGAGCGATCCCTCATGATAGACCGGATTGTCGAGCGAGCGGATGACGTCGTCATTGTAGCATTTGGCACCTTCGAGCGTTTCGCCGAGGGTGACGCCCGACACGGTGAGGGCGGAGAGATCAAGCTTCGAGGAAAGCTTCACCATCAAGGCCCGAAGGCCGCCGGCATAGTAGAAATCCTCCATCAGATAGGTCTTGCCGGTCGGCCGGATATTGGCGAGCACCGGCGTCGTGCGGCCGGCCTTGTCGAGATCGTCCAGCGAGAGGTCGACACCGGCGCGGCGCGCCATCGCGATCAGGTGCACAACGGCATTGGTGGAACAGCCCGTGGCCATGGCGACCGCAACGGCATTGTCGAAGGCGGCTGCCGTGACAATCTTCGATGGAACGAGATCCTCCCAGACCATGTCGACGATGCGGCGGCCGACGGCAGACGACATGCGGATATGGTTGGCATCCGGCGCCGGGATCGAGCTTGCGCCGGGCAGGGTGAGCCCCAATGCTTCAGCGATCGCCGTCATCGTGCTCGCCGTGCCCATGGTCATGCAGTGACCGTAGGAGCGGGCAATGCCGGCTTCGACATCGACCCATTCTTTCTCCGTAATTGTGCCGGCGCGGCGTTCATCCCAGAATTTCCAGCCATCCGAGCCCGAGCCCAGATATTCGCCGCGATAGTTGCCGCGCAGCATCGGCCCGGCCGGCAGGTAGATCATCGGCAGGCCCATGGAGAGCGCGCCCATGACAAGGCCGGGCGTTGTCTTGTCGCAGCCGCCCATAAGCACGGCCCCGTCGATCGGATGCGAGCGCAGCAGCTCCTCGGTCTCCATCGCTAGCATGTTACGATAGAGCATGGTCGTCGGCTTCACATAGCTTTCCGACAGCGACAGCGCCGGCAGCTCCAGCGGGAAGCCGCCGGCCTGAAAGACACCGCGCTTCACGTCCTCGACACGGTGCTTGAAATGCGCGTGACAGGGGTTCGCGTCGGACCAAGTGTTGAGGATGGCGATGACGGGCTTTCCGGCCCATTCCTCCGGCGCATAGCCCATCTGCATGGTCCGCGACCGATGGCCCGAACTTCTGAGGTCGTCAGGTGCGAACCATCTGGCGCTGCGCAGTTCTGCCGGTTTCTTTTTGCTGCTCATTGTAGTCCAGCCTTGTATTCAACGGTTGGTCGAAGAGATAAATCCGCGCGTCGGGTCATTCCTTCATGCCCCATTTCAGCAGGGTCCGGCGTTCGATTGTCTGGAACACCAGGTTCTCGACAATAAGCC
Source organism: Martinezella rhizogenes (assembly GCF_000799715.1). Classification (GTDB taxonomy): domain Bacteria; phylum Pseudomonadota; class Alphaproteobacteria; order Rhizobiales; family Rhizobiaceae; genus Rhizobium; species Rhizobium rhizogenes_C. The sequence goes on along the minus strand of NZ_JUHG01000013.1, from coordinate 116,923 downwards.
CGATCACGATAACCGTTAGCAAGCCGGCGAAGACGGCGGGTATGTCGAGAAGGTTGCGGTTTTCGAAGATGAACCATCCAAGTCCGCCCTGGCCGGAGGAGACGCCGAAGACGAGTTCGGCGGCGATCAAGGTGCGCCAGGAGAAGGCCCAGCCGATCTTCAACCCGGTCAGGATCGACGGGAAGGCGGCCGGGATCAGAATGCGGAACACATAGGAAAGTCCGGTCAGTCCATAATTCGCGCCGACCATACGCAGGGTGCGCGATACGCCGAGAAAGCCGGCATGGGTGTTGAGAGCGACTGCCCATAGCACGGAATGGATGAGGACGAAGACGAGGCTCGCTGGCCCCAGGCCGAACCAGATGAGGGCGAGTGGCAGCAGCGAGATCGCCGGCAGCGGATTGAACATCGCGGTCATGGTTTCGAGAAAGTCGGTACCGATGCGGGTGTTGATGGCAACAACGGTGAGGATAGCCGCCAGCACGGTGCCTGCCACGTAGCCCGTCACGAGCACCTTCAGCGTCGTCCAGATGCGCTCCGGCAGGACGCCGTCGGCGAAACGATCATAGAGTGCACTCAACGTGTCGCTGAGCGTCGGGAATAGCAGCGGATTGTCGAGGTGCCTAGCGTAGATCTCCCAGATGATGGCGAGAATTACGATCAGCAGCGACTTGCGGAAGAAACTCGACTGCCAAAGAAGTTCGAGGGCGCCGAGTTTCTGTTCGACGGCGGCGATATGGCCGGCGGCATCTGCCGTCTCGGCCGCAAGGATGATTTGTGGTGCGCTCATGGCCTATTCCCTATGTCCGGCTTCGGCAAACAGCATGTGATGAATTTCCTGCTCCAGCTTGGCGGCGGCTGCCGCGTCGTCGCGGACGGATTCGACATTGCGAACCTCGGCCTTGACGCGACCGGGATGCGGCGACAGCAGCAGGATGCGGTTGGAGATCTTGATCGCCTCGGCGATCGAATGGGTGACGAAGATGACGGTGAAGCGCGTATCTTCCCAAAGTTGGAGAAGCTCGTCCTGCATCTGTCGGCGGGTCAGCGCGTCAAGTGCGGCGAATGGTTCGTCCATCAGCAGGATATCGGGCTGCATGGCCATGCCGCGGGCGATTGCCACACGCTGCTTCATGCCGCCCGAGAGCATATGCGGATAGGTGTCGACGGCGCGGGTGAGTTTCACCTTATCGATATAGTCGCGGGCGATGGCTTCAGCCTCGGCGCGGGGCAGGCGGCGCGCGGTCGTCAGCGGAAACATCACGTTTTCGAGGACGGTCTTCCAGGGCAGGAGCTGATCGAACTCCTGAAACACCATCATCCGATCGGCCCCCGGCTTCTTGACCAACTGCCCCTTGATCTCGATGCGGCCGCTCGTCGGCGTCATATAGCCGCCGATTGCCTTCAGCAGGGTCGATTTTCCGCAGCCGGAGGGTCCGAGCAGCACGAAGCGATCGGACTTGGCGACAGAAAAACTGACGTCCTCGGTAGCGGTGATCAGAAGGTTCGGCGTCTTGTAGCGAAGCGTCACCTTGTCGACGTTCAAGAGTGGTGGGGCGGCGATGGCCGTTTGCGTCGTTGTCGCGTCCGCCGCGATTTTTGCCTGAAGCATGGAGGCTCCTTCAAGAATTGGATCGAGAGGCGGCATTCGCGCCGCCTTTCAGGATCAATTGCCGTTGAGATCGGCGGCTTCGGGCAGATAATAATCCGTCCAGGCCTTCGGCATCGTTTTCAAGGTTCCGACCTTGTGGAGATGCGCCGCGAACTTCATGGTTCCCTGCGGATCCATGCGGAACTCCATCATGTGCGGCTGGTTCAGGATCGCCAGAAGATCGTCGACGCTGGTCTTGTCGCCGCTCACCGTCTTATAGGCTTCGACCGCGGTCTTCGGATCCTTCTTGATCACATCGATGGCGTCGGCTGTCGCCTGCCGCACGGCCTTCACGATCGTCGGGTTGGCATCGGCGAATTGCGTGGTCGTGAAGAAGGTGCCCTGGGTCAGATCGCCGCCGATGATATCGCGCGAATTGACGACTTCATGAACGCCCGGCTGTTTCAGTTCCAGATATTGGAAGGGTGGCGCCGAGAAATGGCTCTTCACCTCATGGTTCTGGTTTGCAAGCGCCGCCATCGCGTCGGGGTGGCCGAGCTGCACCGTGTTTGAGTCGAACTTGTGCACCTGATCGTCGCCATACATCTGGGCGGCTGCCATCTGCAGCAGGATTGCCTGCGTCGAAACGCCGACTGTCGGCACGGCGATCCTGTCGCCCGGCTGAATGTCCTTCAGGGATTTGATGCGCGGATCGCGCGAAACCATGATGACCGGCTGGGCGGAATTGGTGACGATGCCCTTGACCTTGCCTCTGGTGCGATCCCAAAGCAGAAGCAGGTTGCCGGTGCCTGTATTGACGATATCGACATTGCCGGCAAGCAGCGCATCGGTCTGCGCGCCGCCGCCGCTGAAGGTGCGCCAATCGACCTTGACGCCGGCGAGGCCATCGGCCTCCGCCCGCTTCTCGATCAGCTTCTGCGTCTCCATGACATGGCTGACGAGATAAAGAATGCCCGGCTGGCGGGTGATCGAAATATCCGTCTTTTCGGCGGCGCCGGCGGACAAGGTGCCGGCAAGCACGAGACAGGCCGCGGTCATACCGCGAAGAAAAGCTCTCATCATTTCCTCCCAAAAATGATCCAAACGCATGAGATTACGTTGGCATGAGCACACTAAAGCACTAATGTATCAGTGCATCAAGGTTTAAATTGTGTTTAATGGGCTGAGAGTCTCAATCAGGAAGGTGGCTGCGTGAAAGTAAATCCGAAAGAATTCGCCCTGGACCGCTCGCGCCAGGTCGCGCCGCAGATCCTGGAAATCCTGAGGTCACGCATTCTTTCGATGAGCCTGCCGCCGACGACGGTGCTGTCGCGAATCTCGCTGCAGAGCGAATTCAATGTCAGCCAGACGCCGGTTCGCGACGCCTTGATAAGGCTGGAGGAGGAGGGGCTCGTCGAGGTCTATCCGCAATATGCGACCGTCGTCTCCAGGATCGATATCGGCAACGCCCGGGAGGCGCACTTCCTGAGATTGTCGATCGAGCTCGAGGCTATCCGGCGCCTGACAGCCGAAGAGCCGGCGGAGACAGCTGCCGCATTGGCGCAGGTTCTGGCCCGGCAGGAGCATGTCATGTCGCCCGAGACCTACGACTTCTTCGATTCGCTCGACAAGGATTTTCACCGGGTTCTCTTCGAGAGGGTCGGGATATTGGGGCTATGGGCAACCGTTCGCCGCCAGAGTGTCCATCTCGACCGGTTGCGCCGTCTGAACCTGCCGATGCCGGGCAAGCTGGAACAGGTCATGGCCGACCATCGCGCCGTTGTCGACGCCGTGCGGTCCGGCGACGCGAAGCTCGCGGTTGCGGCCTTGCGCAAGCATCTCTCCGGCACGCTGTCGATCATCGATCTGATTTGCGAGCAATATCCGGATTATATCCGCCGATAGGCGACGAACGCGGTGCATTGGCATCAGGCGCTCTTCATGAGACAAAAGCGCAGGTTGAAATAAGATATGGAGATTCCTTGACCATCGGACTTGCGCATGCCGAACTGATCGCGGTTTTGACGGCTGTCACCGGCCACGAACCGCGCGTCATGACAGTGCGCTCCGGCGAGGCGCTGCCATCAGGGCCATTCGAGCTTGGACACCGGACGCTGCAAAGCGGTCTTCGGGAATGGGTGCGGGAGCAGACCGCGCATCCAGTCGGGTATCTGGAGCAGCTCTATACCTTTGCCGACCGCGACCGGAACAACGAAATTCTGGGTGGGCGGACGATCTCGATCAGCTATCTCGGCCTGGTGCGTGAACAGGCGGCTCCCGGCGCTGGCCAGCCGAGTTGGCATGGCTGGTACGAATATTTGCCATGGGAAGACCATCGCAACGGCTGGCCGGCCGTCATTGACGACATTGCCGCCCGGCTGGCGGGCTGGATCGATAGCGATGGCGGCAAATGCGATCCGCGCCGCCGCCGCGTTGACTATGCCTTTGGGCTCAATGGTGCAGCCTGGAATGAAGACCTGGTGCTGCAGCGCTACGAGCTTCTTTACGAGGCTGGCCTTGTGCAGGAGGCGGGATGCGCGCCGCCGGCCAGGTTTGGCCGCCCGATGTTTGCCGATCATCGGCGTATTCTCGCAACCGGCATGGCGCGGCTGCGGGCGAAGATCAAATATCGCCCCGTCGTCTTCGAGCTCATGCCCGCGAGTTTTACCCTCCTGCAGCTGCAACGCACCGTCGAGGCGCTGGCAGGGCTGACGCTGCACAAGCAAAATTTCCGTCGCCTCATCGAGCAGCAGGATCTGGTGGAGGAGACAGGCGGAACCGAAAGCGAGACGGGCGGCCGCCCGGCCAAGCTCTTCCGCTTCCGTCACGCCATCGTCGAAGAACGTGAACTCGCCGGAACGAAATTACCGCTCTCCCGCAATTGACATATGCTCATATCGAGAATATCTATTTGCACATAATATGCTCAAAATGAGTATAATAAGGAGCCGGTCATGAATTCCCCCGTATCCGCATCCTCCCTCTATGATCGCGTCAGCCGCGTTATTCCCAAAGCCGAATGGATGACGTTTCAGGACGATGTCGAGGCGATCCTCGAGCTGAAGCGCCGCCGCAACGCCGTCATCCTCGCCCACAACTACCAGACGCCGGAGATTTTCCACGGCGTTGCCGATATTGTCGGCGACAGCCTGGCGCTCGCCCGCAAGGCGATCGATGTGGATGCCGATATCATCGTGCTCGCCGGTGTGCATTTCATGGCCGAGACCGCCAAGCTACTCAATCCGGAAAAGACCGTGCTGATCCCCGACATGGCTGCCGGCTGTTCGCTGGCGGACTCGATCACGCCGGAGGATATCGCCTTGCTACGCCAGGCCCATCCCGGCATTCCGATCATCACCTACGTCAATACGTCCGCCGCGGTGAAGGCGGCCTCCGACATCTGCTGCACATCGGGCAATGCCAAGCAGGTCGTGGAATCGCTCGGCGTTCCCAAGGTGCTGATGATCCCCGACGAGTATCTGGCGCAGAATGTAGCGCGCGAGACCAATGTCGAGATTATCGCCTGGCATGGGCATTGCGAGGTACACGAGCTCTTCACCGCCGACGACATACGCCAGCTTCGCGAAAACTATCCCGGCGTCACGGTGCTCGCCCATCCGGAATGCCCGCCTGATGTCGTTAAGGAAGCCGATTTCGCCGGCTCCACTGCCGTCATGTCGGACTATGTTGGCAGCAAGCAGCCGGCGCGTGTCGTGCTGCTCACCGAATGTTCGATGAGCGACAATGTCGCCGTGCATCATCCGAATGTCGAGTTCATCCGGCCCTGCAATCTTTGCCCGCACATGAAGCGCATCACGCTCGGCAATATCCGCAAGGCGCTTGAAGAAAACCGGCACGAAGTCACGGTCGACCCGGCGATTGCGGTCGCCGCGCGCCGTGCGGTGGAAAGGATGTTGGCGGTATGACCGAGATTCTTCACGATCTTTCGGGCCGCGTCGTCATTGTCGGCAGCGGTCTTGCCGGACTGATGGCGGCGCTGACCTTGGCGCCGCAGCCTACGGTCATTGTCACTCGCGCGGCACTTGGCGGGGAGACATCGAGCGCCTGGGCGCAGGGCGGCATCGCCGCCGCCATGGGAGCCGACGATGGTGCGGAGTTGCATCTTGCCGACACACTTGCCGCCGGTGACGGGCTTTGCGATCCGGCCGTTGCCGCAAGCATTATCACCGAAGCGCCGGCGGCGATTGCGTCCCTGGAGAGGGCGGGCGTCCGCTTTGATCGGAATAACGAGGGCAGCCTGTCACTCGGCCTTGAGGCCGCGCATTCGCGCCGCCGCATCGTGCATGCCGAGGGCGATGGCTCGGGCGCGGCGATTGTCCACGCGATGGTTGAGGCCGTTGCCCGCACGCCGTCGATCACAGTGCTGGAGGGATATGAGGCCCGCCGGTTGCTTCTGGACGGAGGCCAGATCAGCGGTCTGCTCTGCGTGACGCCAAAGGGGTTGGTGATCCTGCCGACATCTCGGGTGCTGCTGGCGACGGGCGGTATCGGTGGTCTCTTCGATGCAGCGACCAATCCGATCGGCAATTTCGGCCAGGGCATTGCACTTGCCGCAAGAGCCGGGGCGGTTCTCGCCGATATGGAATTCGTGCAGTTTCACCCGACCGCACTCGATTCCCGCCGCAGGCCGCTGGCGCTGGTCAGCGAGGCCGTGCGGGGCGAGGGAGCCTTGCTCGTCAATGAGAAGGGCGAGCGCTTCATGGCGCAGGTTCCCGGCGCGGAATTGGCACCGCGCGACGTCGTCGCTCGCGCCATCAGCGCGGAAATCGCCCGGGGTGGTCGTGTCTTCCTCGATGCCCGTGAAGCGCTCGGTAGCCATTTCGCCGTCCGCTTTCCGGTGATCGATGCGCTCTGCCGGGAAGCGGGTATCGATCCGTCCTGTGAGCTCATTCCCATACGCCCGGCCGCTCACTATCACATGGGCGGCGTTGCGACGGATGAGAACGGCCGCAGCTCCGTCTCCGGCCTCTGGGTGGCGGGGGAGGCAGCTTCGACGGGCCTGCATGGCGCCAACCGGCTTGCCAGCAATTCATTGCTGGAGGCCGCCGTCATGGGCATGCGCGCAGCACACGATATTGGCGGCGTGTCTTCACGCCCGACGGCTCCTCTGTCGGAGGATTCACGCTTGGCGGCTCCGGACGCTTCGCTCGTTCGTCCGATCGTGTCGCGGCATCTTGGCGTGCTTCGTAACGCCGGCGCCATCCATGGTGCGATCGCCGCACTGCTACCGCTTGCAGAAAGCGACAATGCGGCCGCCGATCCGGCTGTTGTAGCGCTGTTGATCGCCGTTTTTGCCAGCCTGCGCACAGAATCGCGCGGCGCTCATGCCCGCACGGATTTCCCCTTGAGGCAGCAACAGCCGCAGCGCCGGATGATGCGCCTCATCGATGCAGTGGACATCGCCCGATCCGTTATCCCCTATTCCTTTGCTCGGAGCGCCTGATATGATCCTCGTTTCCCTTCCACGTCTCATCGTTGAGCCGCTGGTGCGCAACGCCCTCCTGGAAGATCTCGGCCTTGCCGGTGACATCACCTCTGTGGCCGTCATTCCCGAGGATCACCGCTCCACGGTCGCCATGGCGGCCCGCCAGCTGGGCGTCGTTGCCGGTCTGGATGCCTCGGAACTTGCGTTTCAGCTCGTCGATCCCAGCATCGTCATGACCCGCCATCTTCACGACGGCGCCAAAGTCGCGGCCGGTGACGTCATCGCGACAATCAAAGGTCCGTCCCGTGGCCTGCTGACGGCCGAGCGGACGGCGTTGAATTTCCTTGGCCATCTCTCGGGCATTGCGACGGTGACGGCCAGTATCGTTGAGGCGATCGGCGGCACGAAAGCATCGATCGTCTGCACCCGTAAGACGACACCAGGGCTGCGGGCGCTGGAGAAATATGCGGTGCGGGTGGGCGGCGGCATGAACCACCGCTTTGCGCTCCATGATGCCGTGCTGATCAAGGACAATCATGTGGCGATTGCCGGCGGCGTCACTGAGGCGATCCGCCGGGCCAAGGCCGGTGTCGGCCATATGGTCAAGATCGAGGTCGAGGTGGACACGCTCGATCAGCTCCGCGAGGCCATGGAGGAGGGTGTCGACGCCGTGCTGCTCGACAACATGACACCCGACCAGCTTCGCGATGCGGTGGGCATCGTCGCCGGTCGCGCGATCACAGAGGCATCGGGCCGCATCACGCCATCAACCGCCGCCGCCATCGCCGCATCCGGCGTCGATCTCATCTCCGTCGGCTGGCTGACACATAGCGCCCCGACTCTCGATATCGGGCTCGATTGGAAGTCAGTCGCATAGAAGGGCGCCGGCTGCCGGCTCCGTCAGACTATGGTCGGAACTTGCGCTCCATCCATGCTGATGACAACGCCGGTGACGTAGCTCGCCTTGGATGAACTCAGGAAGGCGACGACATTGGCGATATCGTCGGGGCTTGCCATGCGGCCGATCGGAATGCGCTTCAGCGCATCGGCGAGCGCCTCTTCCTCGGTGGAGCCGGCAAGTTTTGCGGATGCTTTCAGACCTTCCGCGACCCGGTCCGTCTCGGTCAGGCCGGGATTGAGGCCGACGACGCGGACACCCTGGCTGGCATAGGCATTGGCAAGGCCGACGCTTGCGAGCATCAGCGCGGCGTTGGCTGCTCCGCCGGCGAGGTGAACCGGCGAGGCGATCTTGCCGCCATTGCCGATAATGTTGACGATGGTGCCCGAACCGCGCGCGGCCATGCGCTTGATGACGGGATCGAGCACGTTGATATAGGAAAAATACTTCGCATCCATCGCGGCACGCCAGGCCGCAGGCGTGAGGTCCGAAGCGGGTGTTCGCGTGGCAGCGCCGGCGCTGTTGACGAGAATATCGATGGGGCCGATTTCGTTCTCGATCCTGTCGACGACATCAAGGGCTTGCGCGTCGGAGGTCAGATCGGCGGCATAGCCATGGGCGCCGGGCAGGCCGGACAGTGCCTTGTCGATATTGGCTTGCGCTCGCGAGCAAATACCGACCCGTGCGCCCTCGGACAGAAACAGGCGGGCGCAGGCATAGCCGATGCCCTTTGAGCCGCCGGTAACCATGGCGACTTTATTGGCGAGACCGAGGTCCATTTGATTCTCTCCGCATGGATTGCAATGGGAGCTGGAAGCTATGTCCTGTGAATGGCGGAGTACAGGTCGTATCGCTCTCGTCACGACCTGTTTACCGGATTCCAGTCGCCGCTATGATAGGAGTTTGGCCTTCAGCACCGAGACGGCCGCTTCGCTGTTGTGGACATAGTCATGGGCGTCAGGCTGCCGTTGCACCAGCAGGATGAACAGCAGATCGGTCAGCATCAACTGCGCATCACGCGCCGTGATCGCCGAGGAGCGAACACGGTCTTCGTCGCCGACGGTGTAAAGGCGAATATCGGCGACGCGGGTCAGGGGATTGTCCTGGAGGCCGGTAACGGCGATGACGGTCGCATCCCGCTGGCTGGCGAGTTCGGCGATCCGCAGGGTCTCGATGCTGGCACCGGAGTAGGAGAGGGCAAAGAGCAGGTCGTCGGGGCCGAGCGTCGAGGCATTGGCCATCTGCACATGGCTGTCGCTGTCATGCAGGACGATGCGCCCGAGTTTCATCAGCTTGTAGGAAAAGTCGCGAGCCACCAGCGACGATGCGCCGACGCCGGCCAGATGAATGCGCCGGGCCTCGTGCAGCGCCTTCAGCGCCCGGCCGATATCCAGCTCGTTGTTGACGGCAATGGTCTGCTGCATTGCCTGCAGCTTGCTGCCGAGCAATTTCTGCAGGATGGTCAGATAGCCGTCGTCGACTTCGATGGTGCCGTGGATCATGCCGGCCGGAGCCTGCCATTCCTGCGCCTTGGCCTCGCTGACGGCGAGCTTCAGCTCCTGATAGCCGGCATAGCCGAGCTTCTGGCTGAATTTGACGACGCTCGACTGGCTGCGGCCAGTCTCGGCGGCAAGGGCTGCGGATGAGAGGCGCAGCATCTGGTCGGGGTTTTCGATGATGAACTGCCCGATCTGGCGGTCGGCCGGCGCCATGACCTCGAGCTTTGCGCTGATTTTCTTTAAGATAGACATCCGCCCCTTCAGGCCATGGAGGCCGGTTCATATGCCAATATGATCCGACAAGGTTATCACAGGCGGTCGGAATAAAAAATTCCAAATTACGTTGACACATTGGAATGAGCGAATAGTCTTGAATGAGAGTCGGGCGCGTTATCGCCAACTCCTTCGCCCCTTTCTTCGGCGGGTTTCATATCATGGACAGATTGCGGATATCGGGTGGACGACGGCTGCAGGGCGCGGTAACGATTGCCGGCGCTAAGAACGCCGCATTGCCGCAGATCGCGGCTGCGCTGCTGAGCCCCCATTCACTGGAATTGACGAACCTGCCGGCCGTGACCGATGTCGAGAACATGCTCGGCGTCGTTTCGCTTCATGGGGCTATCGTGACCCGCTCAGCACACGGCACCACGATCGATGCGAGCGGCATCATCTCGAAGGAAACCTCCTACGACACCGTGAGACGGATGCGTGCGACGGTGCTGGTGCTCGCGCCACTGCTGGCGCGCTTCGATCATGCTCGCGTCTCGTTGCCCGGCGGCTGCGCCATCGGCGCGCGGCCAGTCGATATGCATATCAAGGCTCTGGCGACGCTCGGCGCCGATATCGCGATCGAGAACGGGCTGATCGTTGCATCGGCCCCGAAGGGACTGAAGGGCGCGCGGATCGTTCTCAGTTCCCCGTCCGTCGGTGCAACCGAGACGGCGATGATGGCCGCCTGCGCCGCCAAGGGCGAGACGGAGATATTGAATGCGGCGCGCGAACCGGAGGTGGCTGATCTCGCCGCCTGTCTTAGCGCCATGGGGGCCAGGATCGAGGGCGCCGGCACGCATCGCATCCTGATCGACGGCAGCACGAGCTGGCGCCCCGCCAGGCATCACGGCATACCCGACCGGATCGAGGCCGGCACCTATGCCGTTGCCGCAGCCATCACCGGTGGACAGCTGGAACTGATCCATGCGCGGCTCGAAAATTTGGCCTCCGTCGTGCAGATGCTGGAAGCCATGGGTGTCAGCATCTGGCCGAGCGACCGTGGCCTTGTGGTTTCCAGAGACGGCCCGCTCAAGGGCGCCGATATCACCACCGAACCCTATCCGGGCTTTCCGACAGATTTGCAGGCGCAATTCATGGCGCTCGCCTGCTGCGCCGAGGGCGCCTCGCTGTTCCGTGAGACGGTCTTCGAAAATCGCTTCATGCATGTGCCGGAATTGATCCGCCTTGGCGCCAATATCAAATTGCAGGGGACGACCGCGCTGGTGCGCGGCGGCACGCCTTTGAGAGGCGCGCAAGTGATGGCGACCGATCTGCGTGCCTCCGTTTCCCTGGTGCTGGCAGCGCTGGTGTCGGAAGGCGAAACCATCGTCAACCGCGTCTATCATCTCGACCGCGGCTATGAGCAACTGGATCGCAAGCTTCGCCTTTGTGGCGCAGACATCGAGCGGCTGACGTCATGAGCGCCGAGACTGACAATGCAGCCTATTTCCTCGGCATAGACGGTGGCGGCACCGGTTGTCGGGCGCGTATCGAGGATGCCGAAGGAAGTGTTCTGGGGCAGGGCCTATCTGGGCCCGCAACCACGCGGCTCGGCATAGAGGAGGCCTGGGCATCGATCGCAAGAGCTTTTGGTGCCGCAATCGAGGAAGCGGGTCTGGGGCCAGATAAAATCGCGCGGATTCATGCAGGTGTCGGGCTTGCTGGGATCGGGCGCAAGGGCGCGCTTGAGGCATTGCGTGCCATACAACATCCCTTTGCCAGCATCGATTTCGTCAGCGACGGCGAAGGGGCATGCCTCGGCGCTCATTCCGGCCGCGACGGTGCGATCGTCATTACCGGAACGGGATCGATCGGTCTTGGTTTTGTCGAGGGTCGCCGTTTGCGGGTCGGCGGCTACGGTTTTCCGATCTCCGACGAGGGCAGTGGGGCGGAGCTAGGGTTGAAGGCCGTACAGCTAGCACTGCGCGCTCATGATGGCCGCTACGAAAAGACGGCGTTGTTGGCCGAGATCATGCAGCGGTTCCAACAGGATCCGATGGAGGCGGTCGCCTGGATGGACCGTGCTTCCGCCACCGATTATGCCGCCCTGGCGCCCATGGTCATGCGCCATGCCGATCAGGGAGATGCCGCTGGGCGGCGCATTGTTCAAAGCGCGGCCGAGCATATCGATACGCTCATCCGCACGCTCTTCGACAAGGGTGCTCCCCGCGTTTCCCTGCTCGGCGGTCTCTCCAGTCCACTCGAACCGTGGTTGGCGCCGGATGTCCGCCGCCGCCTCAAGCCCATCGACGGCGACGCCGTTTCGGGCGCCATCATCCTCGCCAGGAAGGCCGCCTCCAGCGATTGAAAGAACGATGCGTTCGGCACCGGTATTCTCATGTCGAGATTGGAATATTTTATTCCTATAGCAATTGACGAACGGAATAAATGGACATAATCTTAACGAAGGTAAACAGGGAATGGGCGGAGAACGAAGCCGAAGAGGCCGGCCGCCAGCGTGATGTCGAGCGTTTTGTTGCGTTGAAAATTTAACGGCTGCCACGGCTGGTCCGATCGCCATCGATCGAGCCTGTCATCCCTGATCCATTGATATCGACGCATAATTTCGAGAACAGGCCCATGACAGAGCAGAGGTTGATATCCGAACTGGAGCAGTTGGTTTCCGAGGGCCGCAATCCGAACACGATGCATATCGATCTGCTGCCGACCTTCGATATCCTGCGCGAAATCAATTATGAGGATCAGACCGTTCCGACGGCGGTCGAAAAGGTCATTCCGGCGATCGCCGCTGCCGTGAACCAGATCGTCACCGCCTTCCAGAAGGGTGGACGGTTGATCTATATGGGTGCCGGCACCAGCGGCCGGCTTGGCGTTCTCGACGCATCGGAATGCCCTCCGACCTTCAGCGTGCCGCCAGACATGGTGATCGGCCTGATTGCGGGCGGCCCCGAGGCGCTGCGGAACTCGATCGAGGGCGCCGAGGACGATCCGGAGCAGGGCCGTCAGGCTTTACAGGACATCAAGCTGACAGCCGAGGATGTCGTCGTCGGCATCGCCGTCAGCGGCCGCACACCCTACGTCATCGGCGGCCTGAACTATGCGAAGAGCATCGGCGCCGTGACCGTCGCTCTCTCCTGCAATTCCAATTCCGTCATTGCCGGCATTGCCGATCTTGCGATTTCTCCCGTCGTCGGCCCGGAAATCCTCACGGGATCGACCCGGCTGAAGTCCGGTACGGCACAGAAACTCATTCTCAACATGCTGACGACGGCGAGCATGATCCGCATCGGCAAGAGCTATCAAAACCTGATGGTCGACGTGCATGCGAGCAACAAGAAGCTGGTTGCGCGCGCCACCAGGATTGTCATGCAGGCGACGGGCTGCACGCAGGCGGATGCACGTCGCGTACTCGACCAGACGGGCAATGACGTCAAACTGGCCATTCTCATGGAAATTACCGGAATGGGCATTGAAGAAGCCCGCGCGGCGTTGCAAAACGCTGGTGGCTTCCTGCGCAAGGCGATCAGTGCGAAGACTGCGTGAAGTGATATCGCGATCATAAAGAAATGGCCAAAATCGGCTGGGGTAACAAGCTCAGGGGGCAAAAAGAATGAAAAGGTATTTTCCAGATAGACTGATGTCCTGCGTTGCATTGGCGGCCGGTCTCGGCATCGCGACCATATCGGCGCAAGCGCATGCGGCGACGCTGCGAATGGCATGGTCGCAGGATGCGACAGGGCTCGATCCGCACAAGCAGACTGCCTTTTCCTCGATCCGTTTGCTGGAGCTGATCTATGAGCCGCTCGTCCGGCTCGACGGCAATTTGCAGATTGTGCCGGCCATTGCCGATAGCTGGCAGTTTTCGGCCGACGGCAAGGAGCTGACCTTCAAGCTCAATGCGAATGCCAAGTTTCAGAATGGCGCCGCGGTCACTTCGGCCGACGTGAAGGCATCGTTCCAGCGCATTCTCGATCAGGCGACTGCCGCTGTTGCCCGCGCCAACTTCCTGTCGATCGCCAGCATCGATACGCCCGATGCCACGACCGTCGTCTTCCATCTGTCGCAGCCGGATGTTCCAATCCTGACGGCGATGACGAGCCTCAACGCTTCTATCGTTCCGGCCAGCGAAATCACCGCCGGCTCGATCGGCACGAAGGCGATCGGTTCCGGTCCCTTCAAGCTCGATAGCTGGGTTCCGAATTCAAAGGAAGTCCTGAGCGCCAACAAGGCATGGGCCGGCGGTGCGGTCGGTGTCGATGGCATCAATATCAGTGTCCTTCCGGATGAGACGGCGATCCTGGCCTCGCTTCGCACGGGCCAGATCGATTTCGCGCTTTTGAACGACCCGCTGGTGGCGACACTGGTTCCCAAGGAGCCGAAACTGCAACTGACGCGGACCCCGGGGCTCTCCTACAACGTCCTGCAGCTCAACCCTTCGCATAAGCCGATGGATCAGCTCGCCGTACGCCAGGCAATCTCCTGCGCCATCGACCGGCAGGATGTGATGGATACGGCAGCGCTCGGCGAGGGCAAGGTGACGGGTCCCTTGACCATGCCGCTCTACGCGACCGATCCGAGCCAGCTCTTCTGCTACAAGCGCGACATCGAAAAAGCCAAGAAGTTGATGACCGACGCCGGCTTTGCCGATGGCTTTTCGGCGACCGTGATCGCCGCCACCGGCGAGCCACCGACCGCCACCGCCGAAGCCCAGGTCATCCAGTCGCAGCTCGCCGAAATCGGCATCAAGCTCGATATCAAGGTGATGGAGCTCAACGTCTATGTCGACGCCTGGCTCAAGGGCAATTTCGACATGGCGGTTGCGCTCAATGGCGGCAGCGCCGATCCCTATACCATGTATAACCGCTACTGGACGAAGACCGGTAACCTGCAGAAGGTGGCGAACTATATCGACGATACGCTTGATAGTCTGATGCAGAAGGGCCGTGTCGAGACTGATCCGGCCAAGCGCAAGGCGATCTTTGCCGATTTCGAAAAGCACATCGCCGAGGTTTCGCCCTGGATCTGGCTCTATACCGCCTATGGCTACACGGCTGAGCAGAAGAACGTTCAGGGTTTCGTGCCGACGCCGACGGGCTCGCTCTTCGGCCTCAGCAAAGTCTCCATCCAGTGATGGAAAGCCTGACCTAGAGGACGTTTCATGGGGTATCTGGCGCGCCGGCTGATGACATTCCCGCTGATCATGTTGGGAGTGTCCGTCCTCGTGTTCATCGCCATCCGGTTGGTGCCGGGCGACGCGATCACGGCGATGCTGGGAACCAATGCGGGCCTGCTGACGCCGGAGCAGCGGCAGGCGCTCTCCGCCTATTTCGGCATCGACCAATCATGGTTCGTGCAGTACTGGCGCTGGCTGTTTGGCCTGCTTCAAGGCAATCTCGGCCTCTCCGTCACCTACGGCAAGCCGGTGCTCGATATCATTCTCGAGCGGTTTCCGCTGACCCTTGAGCTTGCGTTGCTCTCCATGATCATTGCGCTCCTGATCGGCCTGCCGGCGGGCGTATTCGCGGCGACACGAAATGGGAAACTGTCCGATCTTCTGGTGCGTATCGCCGCCATGGTCGGGCAGTCCACCCCGAATTTCGTTCTCGGCCTTCTCATCATCTATGCGCTCTCGGCTGGCTTCGGTGTGCTGCCGACCATGGGCGCGTTCACACCGATCTGGCAGGATCCGCTCGGCAATCTCGGACAGATGATCCTGCCGACGCTGACGCTCGGCTTTGCCTTCGCGGCTTCCGTCACACGCGTGGTGCGTTCGGCCATGCTTGATGTTCTGAGCGATGATTATGTCCGCACCGCCCGCAGTCGCGGCGTGCCGGCGCGGGGCGTCATCTGGCGACATGCGCTGCCGAACGCGCTCATTCCGGTGGTGACGCTGAGCGGCGTCGAGTTCGGGTACCTGCTTGGCGGGGCCGTTCTGGTCGAGCAGATCTACGCCCTGCCGGGGCTTGGGCGCATGGTGCTCGATGCCATCCTGCAGCGTGACTACGCGCTGGTGCAGGGCAGCGTCCTGTTCATCGCCTTCAACTTCATGGTCGTCAATCTTCTCGTTGACCTCGCCTATGTCGCGCTCGATCCGCGCGTTCGTCTGGGAGAAGGTTGATGCGTATCGTCAGGGCCATTTTCGGGCATACGAGCGGCCGGATCGGTGGTGTCATCGTCCTGATCTTTTTCGCACTTGCCGTTCTTGGCATGCTCGGGCTGACGCCGCACAATCCGCTGACCCAGAACCGGATCGATCGCCTGCATTCGCCGAATGCCGTCTACTGGATGGGCACCGACCTCTTCGGTCGTGATGTCGCAAGCCGGCTGATGAACGGGATAGGTGAATCCTTCACCGTCGCCTTCCTCTCGGTTGCGCTCGCGAGCCTGATCGGCACCGTGCTGGGCTTGACCGCCGCATGGTTCGGAAAGCGCTGGGATGGGGTGATCATGCGAATGATGGATGTGCTTCTGGCTTTCCCCGCCATCCTTCTTGCCCTCCTGATCATCGCCATCGTCGGCCCCGGCACCTGGACCAGCGTCGCCGCAATTGCCATCGTCTATACGCCGATCTTCACCCGCGTCGTGCGTGGCCCGGCGCTCTCGCTGAAAGCGCGCGATTTCGTCGATGCCGCCCGCACCTTCGGCAGCAGCAAGCGCTATATCCTGACGCGGCACCTGCTATTGAACCTCGTTGCGCCGCTGACAGTGCAGATCACGCTGGCGCTGGCATGGTCGCTGCTGACCGAGGCCGGCTTGAGCTTCCTCGGCCTCGGCACGCAGCCGCCGGCATCTTCGCTCGGGCTGATGCTGAGCGACAGCCGCAACCTGATGGAGACAGCCCCCTGGCTGCTGATCTTCCCCGCCATCACCATCATGATCAGCATCCTCGGCTTCAATCTGCTCGGCGATGCCCTGCGTGATATTCTCGATCCGAAAATGCGGAGGGTAAATCCGTGAACCCTCTGCTTTCCGTTTCCAATCTGGAGGTGGGTTTCGGACGTAATCCGGAAGTCAACAAGATCGTCCGTGGGGTCAGCTTCGATCTCGCCGCCGGCGAGACGCTGGCCATCGTCGGCGAGAGCGGCTCGGGGAAGTCCGTGACCGCACTGTCGATCAACCGCCTCGTCGATTTCGGCGGCGGGCGCATTGTCGGCGGCTCGATCAGGCTGAAGCGTGCCGACAACAGCATTCTCGACCTGACCACGGCAAACGAGGCGGTGTTGACGAAGATCCGTGGCGCCGAGATCGGCATGATCTTTCAGGAGCCGATGACCTCGCTCAATCCGGTGCTGACCATCGGCACGCAGATCGAGGAGTCCTTCCGCCTTCATCGTGGGCTGACCGGCCGGCAGGCAAGAGCAGCTGCCAAGGATGCGCTCGACCGCGTCCGCATCCCCGATGCCGCGCGGCGGCTGAACTATTGCCCGAACCAGCTCTCCGGCGGCATGCTGCAGCGGGTGATGATCGCGACCGCGCTCGCCTGCAACCCGCGCCTGCTGATCGCCGACGAACCGACGACGGCACTGGACGTGACGGTGCAGGCGCAGATCATGGCGCTACTCGCCGAACTCAAGCGCGAGACCGGGATGTCGATGATCTTCATCACCCACGATATCGGCCTCGTTGCCGGCATTGCCGACAGTGTCATGGTGATGAAGGCTGGTGAGGCAGTCGAGCAGGGGGAGCTTAACCAGATCCTCGACAGACCCATGCATCCCTATACGCAGCATCTCCTTCATTCCGTCCCACATTTTTCGGCCGGCCGCGCGGTAAGATCGGATTTTAGTCGCGACGACGTGGCTCAGCCTGCGCTGACGGTCGAGGGATTAACCGTTCGCTTTCCGGTATCGGGCAGTTTCTTTCACCGTCCGACCGGGGCGGTGCATGCGGTCGAAGGCGTCGATTTCGATCTGCTGCCCGGTGAAACGCTAGCGATCGTCGGTGAAAGCGGCTCGGGAAAATCCACGACGGCGCGAGCGATCCTCGGATTGGTGAAATCGACGCGCGGCACATTCACGGCAAGCTCCGGCAAGACGGCGGATCGGACGAGCGCCGTGCAGATGGTATTCCAGAACCCCTACGCCTCGCTCAATCCCCGGCTTCGTGTCGACAGTATCCTGGCTGAACCCGTTATTGCTGCTGGCGGCCGGGCTTCCGGGGATACGCGCGATAGGATGGTCAAGTTGCTGAAGCGTGTCGGCCTGCCCGAAAACAGCCTTGAGCGTTATCCGCATGAGTTCTCGGGCGGGCAACGGCAGAGGCTCTGCATCGCCCGGGCGCTGATGCTGAACCCCTCTGTTCTGGTGCTCGACGAAGCCGTTTCGGCGCTGGATGTGTCGGTTCAGGCGCAGGTCCTGGACCTGCTGATCGAATTGCAGCGCGAATATCGGCTCGCCTATCTGTTCATCTCGCATGACATGGCGGTCGTGGAGCGGATTGCGCACAGGATCGCCGTGATCTATGCCGGAGAGATCGTGGAGATCGGCGATGCCGCTTCGGTGCTGTCTGAACCGAAACATTCCTATACCAGGCGGCTGATCTCGGCCGTTCCGACGGTCGAGCGCCGGCGAGAGAATTTCGCGCTGGATACGCGCCAGGTTCCGTCTCTGGTGCGCCCGCTCGGCTTCGAGCCGGATGCACCCGAATGGCGCCGGTTTGCTGCGGATCATATGGCCCAGGCGGAAGTTTGAGAGAGAAGCGGCGGGGAGGGGACATGACGGCAGCCGGGAAAACCGACTTGGCACAGCGTTTCGACCGGGCATTCGCCCCTGTCGAAGCCGCCGTTGCGGCCGGGCGTATTCCAGGCGGCGTGCTCGGCATTATCGATCTCGATGGCAGCCGGATGGTCCGTGCTGTCGGCTCCGCGCAAATAGTTCCTGTCACTCGGCCGATGCTCGCCGACACATGGTTCGATCTGGCCTCGCTGACCAAGGTCATCTTCACCACTCCGCGCATTCTGGCTTTGGCCGAGGCCGGCACGATCGATCTCGACGCGCCGCTGACTTCGCTGCTGCCGGACCTGCGCCAATATGATGCCTCGGCCTGGGAGCGGAAGGTGACGTTCCGCGAGTGCCTCGGCCACCAGACGCCGTTTCCCGCCGTCGCGCCACTCTATACCTATGGCCAAAGCCCTGATCTGCTGCGTGCCTTCATCCTGCAGCGCGAATGGCGGGCCGGTCCGCCGGTCTATTCCGACATCAACTTCATTCTGCTTGGCTTCGCGCTGGAGCGCCTGACCGGGCAGACGATCCGCGATATGGACGCTGGTTCTGGTTTTGCCTTCTCCGCAACGCCCGATCAGGCGGCCGCGACGGAAGACTGCACCTGGCGTCATCGCATGCTCTCGGGCGAGGTCCATGACGATAATTGCTCGGCCTTAGAGGGTGCCGGGCATGCCGGCCTCTTCGGAACGGTTGCCTCGATCCTCGATTTCGCCGAGGGATTGCTGACCGGCACCGGTGCCGCCGAACGTTCGATCGCCCTGATGAGAACACCACTGTCAGCAACGCGCACACATGGGTGGGAGCGCCCCTATGACGACTGGTCCGGCGGCAAGCTATGCTCGCCTGATACAATCGGCCATACCGGCTTTACCGGCACCGGTCTCTGGATCGATTTCGACAAGGGCAGGGCCTGGACCCTGCTCACCAACCGCATTCATCCGACACGCCATTTCGACAGCGGGATCCTGATGCTTCGCCAGAGCGTCGGCGATCTCGTCAATAGAGTTTAGGAGCTTGATCATGGAACCAATCTGGGCAGTCGGTCTGATGACCGGAACCGTTCTCGACGGCAATATCGATGTTGCCTTGATCAAGACCGATGGCGAGCGGATCGCGGAATTCGGCCCCTATGCGCTGGCTCCCTATCCGGACGGGATCAGGCGGCTGCTGGAGGAGACCTTGGCGCAAGCAAGGGTATGGAATTTCAACGGGCCGGAGCCTTACATCTTCAAGGAGGCTGAGGAGGCTTTGACGCGCGCCCAGTCGGCTGCCGTCAAGGAGCTTGTCGAAGGCTTTGGCCTGTCCATGGCCGATATCGGCGTCATCGGCTTCCATGGCCAGACCGTGCTGCATCGCGCCCCGCAAAAAGGTCGCCTTGGCGATACGCGCCAACTGGGCGATGGCGAACTGATGCATTCCATCCTCGGCACGAAGGTCGCCTATGATTTCCGTTCCGCCGATGTCCGGGCGGGTGGTCAGGGTGCGCCGCTAGCCGCCGCCTATCATACTGCTTTGCTACGCAGCGCTGGCACTGGCGAGGACACTGCCATCCTCAATCTGGGTGGCGTCGCCAATATCACCTGGTCGGACGGGGAGGGCAATTTCGTCGCCTTCGACACCGGGCCGGCCAATGCGCCGCTCAATGACTTCATCAAATCCCACGGGCTTGGCGAGATGGACAGGGACGGAGCACTGGGCCGGGCGGGGACGGTAGACGAGGGAAGGCTCGCCGAGCTGCTGGAGCATCCCTATCTCAGCGCTCCCTATCCGAAATCGCTGGATCGCTTCGATTTCGGCGCCTCCATGGCCGACGGGCTCGGTGTCGAGGATGGAGCGGCAACGCTGTCCGCCTTTACGGCCTCTGCCGTCGGTAAAGCGCTGGACCTGCTGCCGCGCCGTCCGAAAAAGCTGGTGGTGAGCGGCGGCGGCCGTCACAATCCGACGATCATGTCGATGCTCGAGACGCGCGCCGGCGTAACGCCGATCGGGGCCGAAATGCTGGGTTGGCGTGGCGATGCTGTTGAAGCCGAATGCTTCGCGTTCCTGGCCGTGCGTGTGCTTCGGGGCCTTCCGATCAGCTTCCCCGGTACGACAGGCGTGCCCGCGCCGATGCGCGGCGGTCGTCTTGCCGAATAGATTGTATCGCCGTCGCCATTGCAGCCTTTGCGGTTTTCGTCGTCGCGGATCGATGCTATTGAAAGCTCACCTAGCGATTTGACGGTTTCCAATGGGTTTCGCACGAATGGCAGGCAGACAGCTTCGGCCCGGCTTTGCCGGAAAGACCATAGGCTTCGTTGTTGCGTTCGGCGTCTTGATGTCTGCCGTTGTTCCCGCAAGGGCTCAGCCTGAATGGATCGTAGCGCCGCCGTCCTGCATCTCCGGACCGTTGATCACCGATACCGGCGAAACGCTTTGCATCCGCAAGGAAAGCTACAATCGCGATCTCTGCAAGGCGATCGACTATTTCGCCCGCGCCAATAAGCTCCCGCCGGACTATCTTGCCCGGCTGATCTGGCGCGAGAGCACGTTTCGGCCTGATGCCATCAGTCCAAAGGGTGCACAGGGCATTGCCCAATTCATGCCGGGAACGGCGAGATTGCGTGGTGTTCGCGACAGCTACGATCTATTGGAAGCGCTCGGCAAGGCGGCGGTCTATCTCGATGAACTACGCAGCCGTTTCGGCAATCTGGGGCTTGCCGCGGCGGCCTATAATGCCGGCGAAAACGGTCTGGCGAATTTTCTCGGCTCCGGCAGCCTTCCCTATGAGACGCGCAGCTACGTGACGGCGATCACCGCCTATACGGTCGAGCAATGGAAGGATGATCCGCCTGATATTGCCGCGCCGGAACTGGACAAGGGCAAACCTTTTCTGGAATCCTGCATGGCGCTCGCCGGCACGCGGCGGTTGAAGCAGGTTGCCCTGGAGCAAGAGCGGCCCTGGGCGCCCTGGGGCGTTCAGCTTGCGGAGCATTTTCAGCCTGGTGCCGCCCGACGCCTTTTTTCATTGGATGTGAGCAAGCTTCCAGCGCCGCTCAACAAGGAAAAGCCGCTCATCGTGCGCCAGCGCAACCGCGACTTCGGTTTCCGCGTCCGATACGCAGCCCGCATCGGCCGGGAGACACGTGTCGAGGCTGAAGCGGTTTGCGCTCAAATCCGCCAGCAAGGCGGCACTTGTCTAGTGTTCAAGAACTAAGCTTTTGCGGTGGCCCGACCGATCCTGTGGACTGTCCCGGCGACACATCGATTTATTGCGCTTTACTCGCCAACGTCCGAAGAATATTCGTCAACCATCCAGGCTCGGGGAGGGAGTCTTGAGAACGAATTGAAGGAGCGTACGATGGCGCAGAAACGTGAAGTTCCAGGTATCCGACCTTACAGCGGCCCTGCGGGTGGCTGGGGGGCGCTCAAAGCCACCGCGAACGCCGTTCGCGAGCAGATGGACGTGACAGAGGCACCGCTGCTATTGTTTCGGACCAACAAGCCCGATGGTTTCGATTGCCCCGGCTGCGCATGGCCTGACAAGGAACATACGTCGACCTTCCAGTTCTGTGAAAACGGCGCCAAGGCCGTGACGTGGGAAGCGACGAACAAGCGCGTGACGCCTGAATTCTTCGCCGAGCATACCGTGAGCGAACTGCTCCAGTGGAGCGACTACGATCTGGAGAATGCCGGTCGGTTGACGCATCCGCTGGCCTATGACCGTGCAACGGACACCTACAAGCCAATCGAATGGGAGGAAGCCTTTGCCCGGATCGGCGAGGTCATGCGCAGCATGCCCGATCCGGATATGGTGGAATTCTACACCTCCGGCCGCGCCTCCAATGAGGCCGCCTTCCTATTCCAGCTCTATGCGCGCGAATACGGCACCAACAACTTCCCCGATTGCTCCAACATGTGCCACGAGGCGACGAGCACCGGCCTGCCGAATTCGATCGGCATCGGCAAGGGCACGGTATCGCTCGACGATTTCGATCATTGCGACCTGATCATCTCGATGGGCCACAATCCCGGCACCAACCATCCGCGCATGATGGGGACGCTGCACGAGTGTTCGAAGCGCGGCGTGCCGATCATCGTCTTCAATCCGCTGAAGGAAATGGCGCTCGAACGCTTCGCCGACCCGCAGAGCCCGGTCGAGATGGCCACACTCGGTTCGACACGGATCGCCTCCTCCTATTATCAGGTCAAGATCGGCGGTGACGCGGCGGCACTCAAGGGCATCATGAAAGCGGTGCTGGTACTGGCGGAAACACAGCCAGATGCGATCGATCGCGCCTTCATCGACGAACACACCAATGGCTTCGAAGCGCTCGCCGCCGATCTCAAACAGACGGGGTGGGCCGATATCGAGCGGGTCTCGGGCCTGACGCGCGCCGATCTCGAACGGGTGGCCGTAGCCTACGTCAAATCCAAGGCGACGATCATTCCCTACGGCATGGGCATTACCCAGCACGCCAAGGGTACTTACAATGTGCAGCAGATCGCCAATCTGTTGCTGCTGCGCGGCAATTTCGGCAAGCCCGGCGCCGGCATCTGCCCACTGCGTGGCCACTCCAACGTCCAGGGCGATCGGACGGTCGGGATCACGGAAAAACCCAATGCCGCGTTGCTTGCCGGCATCGAGCGCGCGTTCGGCTTCAAGCCGCCGGAACATCATGGGCATGACGCGGTTGCCGGCATGCAGGCGATGGCGGAGGGGCGCTCGAAGGTGCTGCTGAGCCTCGGCGGCAATCTCGCCATCGCACTTCCGGACCCGGAACTCTGTGCCGAAGCTATGCGTAAGCTTGATCTCGCGGTTCACATGAACACCAAGCTCAACCGTTCGAACCTGCTGATCGGCAAGGAGTCGATTATCCTGCCAGTGCTCGGGCGCACGGAGGTGGACATCCAGGCGTCCGGCCCGCAATCGGTGACGATCGAAGATTCCATGTCCATGGTGCATGCTTCGCGCGGCAAGCTGAAACCCGCTTCGGATCAGTTGCGGTCGGAGCCGGCGATCGTCGCCGCCATGGCGCAGGCGACCTTGCCCAATAGCAAGGTCGAGTGGATGCATCTGGTTGATGACTACGACCGCATTCGCGACAAGATCGAGATCGTCTTCCCCGATTTCGAGCGCTACAATGAGCGCATTCGTGTGCCTGGCGGCTTCCGCCTGCCGATCGGACCGACCGAACGCGTCTGGAAAACGCCGTCGGGCAAGGCGGAGTTCCTGCTGTTTCCGGGCCTCAACGAGGACAAGGAGCTCGCCGATGCGAGCATTCTGAAGCTCGCCACCATCCGCAGTCATGACCAGTACAATACGACGATCTATGGCCTCGATGATCGCTATCGCGGTGTTTTCGGCCGACGCGACGTGCTGTTCATGAATGATGGAGACCTGGCGGCAAACGGCCTGGAACATGGAGACCTCGTCGAGATCTCGACAGCATTGCCCTCCGGCGGCAAACGGCAGATGAAGCTGACGGCGATTTCATACGCTATCGCGCCAGGCTCGGTTGCCGCCTATTATCCGGAAGCAAACTGCCTCATCCCGATCGATTATCAGGACAAGCAAAGCGGCACACCGTCCTACAAGTCGCTGCCGGTGCGTATCACCAAGGCAGCATAGCCTTGATGTCCCTAGACCTTGCGGCCGCCGACCCAGGTGGTCGTGAGGTTTGGCTTCGACGCGGTGTAGATGATTTTCTGCAGGATGCCTTCACCCTCATCGCGGTCTTCGAATAGCCGGACGGTGCCTTTCTTGGCCTCGGTATCGATCAGTACGGCGTCGAACTGATAGCCGGGTGCGAATTGCCCGATGGGCAGGTCGAGCGCAATGCCGCCGCCCGATGTGGCGATATAGAAGGCATCACGAAAATCGATCTGCGCCGGGCCGAAGGTCGAGCGCGCGGCGGCCGGCAGGTTCGGATCGACGCCGCTTTGCAGCATCCGCGAGACAAGGATCGCGCCGCGCGCGTTTTCGAGCATCGACGCGCTCGGACCACCAGAAATATCCGTGCCGAGACCGACATGCAGCCCCTTTTCAAGCGCTGCCCGCAAGGGAAAGACGGCATTGGCGAAATAGGCATTCGACAGCGGGCAATGGGCAACGGCGGCCTCGCGCGCCTTGATGGTCTCCATGTCCTTCGCCGTCAGGAAATTTGCATGCGCCAGCACGGTCTTTCGTCCGAGCAAGCCGAAGTGATCGAGGCTGTCCGTATCCGTCATGCCGTGCCGGGTGAGCACATAGCCATGCGCCCAATCGCTCTCCGAGCAATGGGTCTGCACATGGCAGCCGCATTCTTTGGCGATGGCACCGAGACCTTCGAGCGTCGCATCGGTGCAGGAGGGAATGAAGCGCGGCGTGACGACGGGGAGCACGCGCCCTTCATGATTGTCCGGATGGCCACGTACGTAATCGATCAACGCCCGCGTGCCGTCGAGTGCCTCCTCCGGCGACAGGTCGCGATAATAGTCCGGGCATTCCTCGGCATTGTCCATCGCCACCTTGCCGATCAGGGCGCGCTGGCCTTTTTCCAGGCAGGTATCGACCAGCACCCGCGTTGCTTCCTGATGGATGGTGGCAAAATAGAGAGCGGTGGTCGTGCCGTTGGCCAGCAGGTCTTCGACCAGCAGGCCATAGACGCGGCGGGCAAAGGCGGCGTCCTGATAGCGCGCTTCCAGCGGGAAGGTGTATTTCTGAAGCCAGACTTCCAGCGGCACGTCGAGCGCGTCGCCGAGCTGCGGATATTGCGGCGCGTGCACATGCAGATCGACGAAGCCGGGCAGGATATAGGCGCCGGTAGGCAGGATCACGAGTTCGCCGGATGCTTCGCGGGCATCGCGGATGGTCCGGTAATTCGGATCGCCGTGGCGATGAACGGCCGCAATCGCGCCGTCGGCATCGATCTCGATCAGCACGTCGTCCAGAACATCGATGGTACCGCGCTCGGGCGAGTGAAAACCCGATGCGCTCAGCGTCTTGCCGCGTAAATCCATTGCATTCTCTTTCAGGCGGCCATGATCGTCGTGCCGTAAGTAATGCCTTTTTCCTTCAGCCAGCGACGATAGGCAATCGAGGTGGCGTCAGCCCGCGTCGGGATTTCCGCGCGGGGCTCCAGTGGTAGCAGCACGGGGCGCTGGTTCTCAAGAATGATGCGGTCCTGCAGGAAAATGAGCTGCTGGAAATGCACCAGCTCCGTCGTCGTGGAGACGTCGTCGATCAGGAACATCACCGGATGGGCACGGCAGCGGTCGGGATCGAGCGGCTGCACGAAGAGGCAGATCACGTCCCAGCGGTTGGCCGCATTCGGGCAGGTCTTGTAGAGCAGGGTCGTGAACGGGGTCATGACGCGATAGATGTAGTCGGTCATGATGCCTTCGCTGGCCGAAAGAGCCGCCTGCGGCTGGAAGAACTGGCAATTGGTCGCCCAGACCTCATCGACATCGCGGCGGATCTCGACATTGTACTGCGTCACCTCGGTATGCGGCTCGGCGCCGAGAATATCGGTGTGGACGAAGGGAAAATGCGCCAGGTCGAGGAAGTTCTCGACAATCCTGAGCCCGGAGGCGCGCACCGAGACGGTGCCGCAATTGACGACTCGCCGATCCGGCTCATCGGCTTCCGGCAGATCAAAAAGTCCGCCTGCCGGTGTGCCGAGCGTTGTCCAGACGAGGCCGAAGCGCTTGATCAACGGCAAAGGCTCTTCTCGGCCTTCGGCTTTGACGTCAAGCGTGCCATCACTGCTGCGCGTGACGGTTAGATTGGTGCCGAGAAGACGGTTGGCTGAGATTCCGAACGGAATCTCCTTTTCCGTCTCAAGCGCGTACCACTGGTCGAGGGCTGCCTTGTCGGAACATTGGCTCATGCGGCGCTCCTTTCCTTGTTCATCAATCTACTTTAGCGGACATCGCGATAATAGGGCAGGCCGATTGCGGCGGGTGCGGCCATGATACGGCGCATGCGCTGCCAGGCAAGGACCGGCACGATAATGAAGGCCATGGTGCCGAGATAGGGCAGCATGGACAGGAACGCGGGCGCGATCGGCCAGCCACGCGCCTGGCCGACGAAGCCGAGTGCAGTGATGAGACCGAAGAGCAGGCCCGAGAGAACAGCGGGGATCGGCCGATAGCCGGCAAAGATCACCAGCGCCACCGCGATCCAGCCCCGCCCCGCAATGACGCCGTCGGACCAGGAAGGAACGAAGGCGAGCGTCAGGTAAGCGCCGGCCCCGGCTGCAAGCGCCGAACCGGCGGTGACATAGGCGAAGCGAATGAGATTGACCGGAATGCCGGCGGCGTCCGCGGCAGCCGGGTTTTCGCCGACGGCGCGCAGGTTGAGACCGTGTCGGGTGCGGAACATGATGTAGCTCAGCGCCACCGGCAGGATGATGTAGATCAGATAGACGAGGATATTCTGCGAGAAAAAGGCCTTGCCGAGAATGGGGATATCGCTCAGCAGCGGGATCTCGATCCCGGAAAAGGTGGCACGCGCCGGCATGCCGGAATAGGCGCGGCCGATGCTGGAGGCGATGCCATTGCCCATCAGCGTCAGCGCCAGGCCGCAGAGCACCTGATTGGCGCGCAACAAAACGGCGGCGGCGGCAAAGACCATCCCGAAGACCGCGCCGACTGCCAGCGCGGCGATGAAGCCGATTGTTGGAGACGGGAAGGCTGCGACCGTCGCAATCGCCGTTATAGCTCCCATCGCCATCAGGCCCTCGACACCGAGATTGACGACGCCGACGCGTTCGGCAAGCACTTCGCCGAGAGCGGCAAGCGCCAGCACGCCGCCGGCGAGGAAGGCCGTGGTGAGGAGGCCGGTCAGAAGTTCCATGGTCTCTTTTCCTTCAAGCCTTGTCGCGGGCGATGCGGTAATGGGCGAGCTCGTCGCCGATCGCCGTCAGGAACAGAATGAGGCCGGTGATCGCCAGCACCGCCGATGTCGTCAGTCCCTGGGTTTGCAGGATGATGCCGGAATTGAGGATGAAGGCCATCAGCGCGGCGGAGAAGATGACGCCGATGGCGGAGTTGCGTGCCAGCACCGCGACCATGATGCCGAGATAGCCGTAATTGTTGGAGATGCCGCCCTGCAACCGGTGCACTGTTCCGGCGACCTCCAGCATACCTGCCAGACCGGCGATTGCGCCGGAGAGCAGCATGACGGTGATGAGATGACGTCGCGCCGGCATGCCGGCATAGTGGGCGGCCGACGGATTGGAGCCGACGAGGCGCACCTCATAACCCCAACGTGAGAAGGCGAGTACGGCTGCCACGGCGAGTGCGGCCAAAATGGCGATCGGAAGCCCCCAATGCACCGATCCCCACAGCTCCGGGATTTCGGCCGACAGTCTCCGCGTCGCCGAATTCGACATCCGGTCACGCCAAGCTCCGGTGGCGACGTAGAAGACCAGGAGAATCGCAACGAAGTTGAGAAGCAGCGTGGTAATTAGCTCGTTGACGTTGCCGTAAGCGCGGGCGAGCGTCGGGATGAGGATCCAGATCGCACCGCCGGCAAGGCCGGCAACGAACATCAACGGCAGGATCACGACCGGCGGACCGGGCACGAAAAGGCCGACCGTGGCGGCGCCGAAAGCGCCGGCATAGAATTGCCCCTCGGCGCCGATATTCCAGACACCGATCTGCTGGCCGACCGCAACCGAAAGCCCGGTCAAGATAAGGGGGACGAGAAGAACACCGAGATCCTGAAGGCCGAAACTGGAACCAAAGCTCGAGTCGATCACCTGCGATGCAAGGTCGAGCGGGTTGGCGCCTGTGGCAGCCAGGATAAGGCCCGCCAAGATCAGCGCCAGCAAGATTGCGGCGATGCGCGCACCGAAGGCAGTGGCCGATGATGCGGAGGGCATGCGCTGGAAATGCCAGGATGCGGCCATGTCAGGCAACCTCGCGCGCTTGGGCGCGGCCGCCCATCATGAGGCCGAT
Source organism: Martinezella rhizogenes (assembly GCF_000799715.1). GTDB lineage: Bacteria > Pseudomonadota > Alphaproteobacteria > Rhizobiales > Rhizobiaceae > Rhizobium > Rhizobium rhizogenes_C. Next base: position 88,614 of record NZ_JUHG01000013.1, on the reverse strand, counting down.
CTGGTCGATATCGGCCTTGTCGTTGTCGACGACCCCCATGACTTTACCTTCGTAGAGGACGGCAATACGGTCCGAGAGGTTCAAGAGCTCTTCCAGTTCCTCGGAAATCAGCACGATACCCGCGCCGGCATCGCGCAGTTCGACGATATAGCGCAGCATGGTGTTGATGGCGCCGACATCGAGGCCACGGCTTGGATAGGCGGCGATTAGGACCTTGCTCGCGATACGCATCTCTCGCCGGGCGACGAGGCGCTGCTGGTTTCCGCCCGAGAGGTTCCGAATTGGCATGCCGAAATCCGGGATAGCGACATCCGCGACTGCCGCAATCTCCTTGGCAAGCACCGTCGCCGCACCCGGACGGTAAACGCCGCCGGACGAAACCGGAGGGTGCTTGTATTCGCGCATCACGGCATTGACGGTAATGCTGAGTGCGGGTGCCAGTCCACTATGCAATCGGTCTTCCGGGATATGGCCGATGCCGCGCTCAACGAAGGCGGCGGCGTTGCTACGGCCGACAGGCTCTCCCTCGATCAGGATACGACCGCCACTGACCGGCCGCATACCTGCCAGCACTTGGCTGAGTTCACGCTGGCCATTGCCCGCTACGCCCGCAATGCCGAGGATTTCACCGGCATGGACCCGAAGCGAAATACCATGCAAGGCTTCGTCGCCGGCATCGTTGAGGGCGGAGACATTGTCGAGGCTGAGTACCGGTTCGGGCGAGATCGGCGCGGCTCCCGCCGCGCGTTGCCGCATATCAGCAAGCACGATGTCGCGCCCCACCATCAATTTCGCCAGCATGCGCGGATTACAGTCAGCCGTCTTCTCCGTGGCGATCTTGCGCCCGCCGCGCAGGATGCTGATGCGGTCGGAAATTTCCAGAACCTCATCGAGCTTGTGGCTGATGAAGATGACGGCGTTGCCCCGCGCCACGAAATCGCGCAGCGCCTTGAACAGTTCGCGCGCCTCAGCTGGCGTCAGCACGGCCGTCGGTTCGTCGAGGATCAGCACGCGGGCCTGCCGCGCCAGGACACGAAGGATCTCGACTCGCTGTTGCTCGCCGGTTGAGAGATCGCTGACGCGGGCGTCGGGGCGGGTCTGCAGATTGAATTTCGTAGCCAGTCCCGCCGTGCGGGCCTCCAAGATCTGCGCGGAAGCGCGGCGCGGCGTCTCCGACCAGCCGAGATGAATGTTTTCGGCCACGGTGAAAGCCTGGACCAGCTTGAAATGCTGATGCACCATGCCGATGCCGGCGGCGATCGCCTGAAGCGGCGTGGCAAATTGCTTGGCGTAGCCGTCGATGATGATCTCGCCGGCATCGGGTTGATAAATGCCGGTCAGAATGTTCATCAAGGTCGATTTGCCGGCGCCGTTTTCGCCGAGGAGAGCGTGGATCTCGCCCGGCAAGACGTCGAGATCAACATCCTCGTTAGCGATGACACCCGGAAAATATTTGGCGATGCCCTTGAGTTGCACCAGAGGCGGTGTGCCGGGGGGCGCGGAGAAGGGTGTCGCGGTCTCAGTCATCGGAAGGGCACCAGAATATCATGAAGAGTAACTCTGGCCGGACGCGCCGGCCAGGTTCTTGATTGGCAAGGATATCTATCAGGCGCTCAGGCCCGTGACGCCTTCGACCGACCAATCCCAGGTGTAGAGATCGTTGTCGGTCATCGCCTGGCCGGCGGCGACGCGGACCTTGCCGGTTGAATCCTTGATCTCGCCGGCAAACGGCGACCAGCCGCCCATGATCTTGGCGCGCACCGCATCGGCTGCCGCGGCGACATCGGCCGGAACCTTCTCGCCCCATTTGTCACGATCGACGCCGGCGCCCATCGCAAAGAGCGTGTCGCTCGGCGCCCAGGTGCCGGCAAGGCGCTTGGCGACCTGATCGACATAGAACTTGTTGAAATCGATGAGAACCGAGGAAACGTAGGAGTTCGGGCCATAACGGCGAACGTCGGTATTCCACATCGCGGCCCAGACGCCACGCTTTTCGGCGACCTGCAGGTAGCCGGCTTCATCCATGATGCCGAACAGGAAGTCGCAGCCATTGTCGATGAGTGCCGTGCCGGCCTGGGTGGCGGCTTGCGGGTCAAACCAGGAATTGATGGCAATGGTCTGCAGCGTCGCATTCGGATTGACGGAGCGGGCACCCATCAGGAAGGCATTGGTGGAGGCGAAGACCGATGAGACCGGGAAGGAGGCGACATAGCCGAGCTTGCCGGTCTTCGACAGGTGGCCGGCGGCAACGCCGATGACGTAGGTCGGATACCAGTGCGCCAGGTAATACCAGCCGAGATTGTCCATGTTGACGAGGCCGCCGCATTCGAGGAATGCGACCTCGGGAGCCTGCTTGACGACGGCATGCAGGAAATCACCGTTCGAGGACGTGTCAAAGATGATGTTGGCGCCCTGGCTGACAAACTGGCGATAAGTGCGCGTCGCGTCGGCCGAATAGGGGATGTTCTCGACTTCAAGAATCTTTTTCAGCTTCGGATAGGCGGCCTTGACCGCGAGCAGGCCCTGGTGGTGTGCCCAGGTCCAGCCCTCATCCGAAATCGGCCCGACATGGCCGAAGCCGACGACCGCATCCTCTTCCTTGATCGCTGGAAAGGATGCCGCCGCAAGCGCCTGGCTGGCAAGGCCGGCGGGCAGCGTCAAGGCGGCCGCGCCGGCAGCGCTCATATTCAAAAATCCGCGACGGGACAGCGAACGCAAGTCAATCATGAAATCCTCTTTTGGTTTGGCACGCCAACCGCGTCCAGGCGATCTCGACGCAACAATTATGCCAGTTGCAAGAGAGCACTCTGGGTGCTTTGCTCACATGGCTTGTTGGCAGCGCCGCATAGTCCCTTGAATTTTCATGGGGAGGACGGCTAGAATGCCTAAAAGTGAAGCATGTATATTTTTTATGCATCGTGAGTATTTTTAATGCACGAGGTGGGGCATGGGTAGGGCGAACGGACATTCCGCGACATGACCGAAGCGGCACGATTTATCTTTCGAGGGCAGGTGGTCTGCGACAGTTTCACCGAGTTTGCGCAGCATCGTGCCCGCCGGCTGGATCTGGACATCGAGATGGAAGCCTGTGATGCAATGTCGGCGACACTCGCCGTCAAAGGGCAGGTAGATCTGGTCGACGCCTTCGAAATGGCATGCAGCCTGGGGCCTTATGACTGTATCATTCTTGATATCGAGCGGAGTGACATATGAAACTGGAAGCAGGATGGGTGCCTGTCGCCCTGTCGGCATCGATCGAGCCCGGAACATCGGCGAGCGCCGTCGTTGATGGTAGCGAGATCGTTGTCTGGCGCGACAATAGCGGCAAGGCGCATGTCTGGGAGGATCGCTGTCCGCATCGTGGCATGCGCCTGAGCTTCGGCTTCGTCCGCGGCGACCACATCGCCTGTCTGTACCACGGCTGGCAGTATGATACCGCCGGGCAATGTCGCTACATTCCCGCGCATCCGAGCCTGGAGGTGCCGCAGACGATCAAGGTGCCGACTTACTTCGCCGAGGAAAGATATGGGATCATCTGGGCGACAACGGCGTCGGCGGCCTCCTTGCCGGATATCGACGCGGCGATGGGCGTTACCCCGGTGCGCAGCCTCTATGTCGAGCGCGGAGCGGATGATACCTTTGCCGCGCTGGAGAAGGCTGGCGTGAGCACTTTCGCTGGGGATGCCGGCATATTGCAGGCCGGCGCCGACAGATTGCTGGTTGCTATTCAGGTCGTTTCACCGGAGAGGACCGCCGTTCACATCGTCATTCTCGGCTCGCCGGCGGTCAATGCCGGGGCCAAGCAGAAGCACTATGCGCAATGGGCTGAGGGTCTTCGCTTCGATCTTGAGCATATGGCGGAGGTCGCCTGATGGCGGAGATCACGCTCTATAATTACGAGATGGACGAGGGGAGCTATCGCGTTCGATTGCTGCTCTCCATGCTGGAACTCCCGCACAAAACCGTCGCCGTCGACATGTTTCCGGGTAAGGAGGAGAACAAGCCGGCCATGCTGGCGCTCAATCCGCTCGGCACCATGCCGGTGCTCACCGACGGCGACCTTGTGCTTCATGGCACGGAAGCGATCCTCGCCTATCTCGCCAAGGCTTACGACCCGGCGCAGCGCTGGTTGCCGGAAGAGGCGGCGAATTTCGGCCTGACGACGATGTGGTTGCATTTCTCCGCGACGGCGCTTGCACCTGCCGTTGCCGCGCGCCTGCAATCGCTCTTTGATACGCCGGGCGACGAAGCGGTCCTCAGCGCCGCTGCCCGCAAGGCGTTCCGCATCATGGACGACCATATGACGCTCCGCCACTTCGACGGGCTCGAGTGGTTCGTTGGAGATGGGCCGACGCTTGCGGATCTGACGTTGTTTCCGTCCTTTGCGCTCAGTCGCGATTACGGCGTCAACCACGACGACTATCCGGCCCTGCGCCGCTGGCTGCGTCGTTTCCGCAGCATCGACGGTTTCCGCACCATGCCCGGCATTCCCGATTATCATTGATTTTGAACTGGATACCCAATGACGCTCACCCGTTTTTCCGTCAAGCCGCTCTCGACCATGACGCGCACGCTCGCCGACGTTGCTTCGGCCCGCCGCGACCCTGATCTGGTCATTCAGAGCGCGCGCGTGCTCTCCACCTATTCCGAGCGCATCCTTGCCGACAAGGAAATCTGGATCTCAGGCGGCCGCATCGCGGCGGTCAAACCGGCCGGCAGTTATCGCGGCGGCAGCGCCAAATTCTACGACGCCAGGGGAGGGATCATCGCGCCCGGCCTCGTCGATCCGCATATCCATATCGAATCGAGCATGGTGACCGCCTGCGCCTATGCCGAGGCCGCGCTTCTGAACGGTACGACGACGATTTTCTGCGATAGCCACGAGATCGGCAATGTCATGGATGTTGCCGGTGTCGAGGCGATGTTGGAAGATGCCCGTCAGGCGCCGCTGTCGATTTTCCTGACCGTGCCGAGTACCGTGCCGGCCACGTCACCTGAGCTTGAAACCGCCGGCGGCGACCTGACGCCGGGAAAGATCGCTAATCTGTTCGACAAATGGCCGGAAGCTGTAGCACTTGGCGAGAAGATGGATTTCGTGCCCGTGGCAATGGGCGACGAGCGCAGCCATGCCATCCTTGCGGCAGCGCTGGAGCGCGGACGCCCAGTCTCGGGTCATGTCTACGGTCGGGAATTCGTGGCCGCCTACGCAGCATCCGGCGTCACCGATACGCATGAGGCCATCGACCGCGAGATTGCCGACGACCTGCTGGAGGCCGGTATCTGGCTGTTCTTGCGCGGCGGCCCGCCAACGACGGCGTGGCATAGCCTGCCGCATGCGATCAAGACCATCACCGAACTCGGCGCGTCCCACAAGCGCATTGCGGTGTGCACCGACGACCGCGATGCCGACGATCTGCTATTCTTCGGTCTTGATTGGGTGACGCGTCAGGCGGTAGTGGCCGGCATGACGCCCGAGCAGGCCTGGGCCATGGGTTCGCTGCATGGCGCGACCCGCTTCGGCATGGAGAACGAAATCGGCGGCCTCGGAGGCGGTCGCCGGGCCGATCTCGTGCTCCTGACCGACGACCTGAAGCCGGTGAGCACATGGTATGGCGGCGAATTGGTAGTGGAGAACAGCAAGATCACGCCGGTTCTCGATGCCGCGCTGTCCAGTCCCTATCGTTATCCGGAAGCCGCCTACCATACGGTGAAACTGCCGAAGAACCTGAAACTGACGCCGGAACTGCCGACCGGACCGGTGATTGCTCATACGATCAAGACCGAACTGCCGGGCATTATGCTCGGTCATGTGACTGTCGAACTCGAGCCGGCCAATGACTGGCAGGCGCATTTTGACCGTCACGGCCTCTGCTTCGTCACGGTGGTCGAACGCCACGGCAAATCATCTGGCAATGTCGCGCATGGTCTTCTGAACAACTTTGGCTTGAAGAAGGGAGCGGTGGCCTCTTCCGTCGGGCACGACAGCCACAACATCATCGTCGCCGGCACCAATCAGGCGGACATGCAGGTCGCTCTCGATGCGATCGAAGCCAAGCAGGGCGGCGCCTGCGTCGTCATGGATGGCAAGGTGACAGCTATGGTGCCATTGCCCATCGCCGGGCTGCTCTCCGACAAGCGTGTGCACGCGGTTGCCGAGGAGGTGAAAGCATTGAAGGTCGAATGGGAAAAGGCCGGCTGCACCATCCCCTATATGGGATTCAACCTAATCCCGCTTTCCGTCATTCCGGAAATCCGCATCACCGATAAAGGCTTGGTACTCGTGCCGGAAATGATGATCGCACCGCTGTTCGAACCGGCTTGATTCTGCCATCTAGCCATCACTTGCCATCTTGATGGCTAGATTGGGACGGCTTATATTGGTTAGATAGGAGACCACTATGGCTGAACCGCAACTATCTGTCCGCAGCGCCAAGGCGCGTGATCTTGCTCATCGGCTGGCCCGACGTGAGAACCGCACCATTGCGGATATCGTCGAACGCGCGCTCGAATCCTATGAAATTCGCGAGGCTGGCCGCGAGCCGGCTTCATCCTTCTATGCTCGGATGGCGATGAGCGACGACGAGGATATTGATCTGGAGGCCGTCATTCGCGAAGGGCGGCAGGTTAATCACGGAATCGATCTGTGATATTTCTCGATACAAACGTCATATCCGAGACACTCCGGAAGCTGCCCGATCCGGCGGTTATCGCCTGGCTCGACCGGCATGACGCGGAGATCGCCTTGCCGACCGTTGCGATTGCCGAAATTGCTTTCGGTATTCAGAAGATCGTACCCGATCAACGTGCGGCACGGCTGGAGCAACGATTGTCCGAATGGCGCCGCCGATTTGCAGATCGGATCTTCGGCCTAACCGAGGAAGCCGCGTTGGCTTATGGCGAGATCATGGGGGTAGCCAAACGACAGGGGCGGCCAATGTCCACGGCGGATGGTATGATCGCTGCCATCGCCCACGTAAACGGCGGCCGCTTGGCGACTCGCAATTTACCTGATTTCCAGACAACGGGCCTCGAAATCATATCACCCTGGGAATTTTAGCGCCGCGCTTCAATAGCCCTTCCCGATCATCTCAGCGGCCTTGGAGCCGATTGCCATTGCCGGGGCATTGGTATTCCCTGAGGGAATGAACGGGATGATCGAGCAATCGATGATCCTGAGACCGTCGATGCCGCGCACGCGCAGATTTCCGTCGACCACCGACATCGGATCGCTGTCCGGCCCCATGCGCAGGCTGCCGGATGGATGGTAATTGGTCTTGACGGTCTGGCCGGCGAATTTGGCGAGGGCTTCGTCGTTCTGAAGCGCCCGGCCGGGAAGGATCTCGTCTGCGATCTTCGATTTGAAGGGTTCCGTCTCCAGCAATTGCCGCGCGACCTTCAGCGAGGCGAGCGTCAGACGTAGATCGTCGGGATCACCGAAGAAGTTGCAATCGACCAAGGGCTGATCGTCGGGATTGGCCGAGCGCAGCTTGACACTGCCGCGCGCCTTCGGTCGCAAGAGGCAGGAGGTGAAGGTGACGCCGTGGGTCGGCTTGGCGGAAGAGACATCACGGTCGAGATAGACGATCGGCGCGCAATAGAGCTGGATCGACGGCCGTTCGCTTCCGTCCGGGTCGTAGAATAGGCAGGATTCGATGCCTGTCGTCGTCACCGGGCCGGAGTTGAAGAGCAGATATTGCAGCCCGTTACGCAGCATCGGCCAGCCCTTGTCCTCGCCGAAATAGCCGGACTTTCCCTTGGTCGTGGCGATGACGGGGACTTCATGATGATCCTGCAAATTCGCGCCGACGCCGGGGAGATCGAGCGCGACGGTAATGCCGTGTTCTCGCAGATGGTCGGCCGGGCCAATGCCGGAGAGCATCATCAGCTTGGCGCTGTTGTAGGTGCCTGAGGCGACAAGGATTTCGCGCTCCGCCCGAACGGTATGGCTCTCGCCATTCCGTGTGTAGATAACGCCTGTCGCGCGGCCGTTTTCAATGACGATGCGATCGACGCGGGCGTCCGTGATGATGTCTAGGCGTGGATCGCCATTAAGTGGATCGAGAAACGCTTTCTTGGCGTCGGAACGCTCGGTCTTGCCGTTCCATTGGCTGTAAGTATGCTGCATTATACCGACGCCGTTTTGTCGGACGCCATTGAAATCCGGATTGTAGGCATGCCCCAGTCCCTGTGCTGCCAACAGGAAATCCTGTGTCGTATCGCAGGTGTGCTGCGGCTCGGAGATGCGCAGATTGCCGGAGATGCCGTGATACTCATTGTTGAAGCGCGTATTGGCTTCGATGCCCTTGAAGTGCGGCAGCATGTCCTCGTAGGACCACTCCGTTCCGTTGCCGAGATGATTTGCCCAGCCGTCGTAATCCTCCTTCTGGCCGCGCATGTAGACCATGGCGTTGACGGCGCTGCCGCCGCCGAGGGCCTTGGCGACTGGAACGATGGGGCCGCGTCCACCCAACTGCGGCTGCGGAACCGTATGGTGCATTTCCAGAAAATCATCGCGCGCGAGGTATTTCATATAGCCGGCGGGAAAAGCCATTAGCTTGGCGGTCTTGCGCGGCCCGCGCTCGATGATAAGCACGGAAAAGCCGAAATCCCGCACCAGCCGCATGGCCGCGACGCAAGCCGCCGAGCCGCCACCAGCGATAATGAATTCATAGGTCTTCGCCACAAAAACTCCCCCGGTCAGCCCAATCCAACCGCGCAAACATCGCCATAATTTTCGTTATTGGTCAAACGATTAGGCCGCGTCACTTTGACAGAGCAACGCCTCAGCGCATCCGATTTCCCTGTCCGTCGAAGTAGCGACGTCTTTCGGGCGCGCAGCGCAGGTGAAGCATATCGCCGCGCTGGATGTCCGGACCCTCGCGATATTCGGCGATCAGGCTCTGGCCGTCTTCCGTCTGGCAATAAAGATAGCGTGTGCCACCGAGATATTCGTCGAAATCGACCTTTACCCGCACCGTATCATCACCATCCGATACGACGACCAGATGCTCCGGACGCATCCCCAGCATCAGCTTTTCGCCGGACGCGAGGCTGGCCTGCGGTAGATCGGTCTTGATCGCGCCACCCGCTATTTTTGCAAGGCCATTGGAGCCCCATTCGGCTGCGATCATGTTCATGCGTGGCGAACCGATGAAGCCGGCGACAAAGATGTTGGCCGGGTCTTCATAGACCTCGCGCGGGCTGCCGACCTGCTCGATCTTGCCGTCCTTGAGCACGACGATCTTATCGGCAAGCGTCATCGCCTCCGTCTGATCGTGGGTCACATAGATCATTGTATTGCCGAGCTCCCGATGCAGCCGGGCGATTTCGATGCGCATGGAGACGCGCAGCTCCGCGTCGAGGTTGGACAGTGGCTCATCGAACAGGAAGACATCCGGCTTGCGCACGATCGCCCGGCCGATGGCGACGCGCTGGCGCTGGCCACCGGAAAGCTGGCCCGGCCGGCGCTCCAGTAGATGGTCGATCTTGAGGATCGCCGAGGCGGCACCAACGCGCGCCTCGATCTCTGCAGTCTCGGTTCTGGCCATTTTCAGCCCGAAGCCGAGATTGTCGCGTACGCTCATATGCGGATAGAGCGCGTAGGACTGGAAGACCATGGCTATACCGCGCTCAGACGGGTCGAGATCGGTGACATCCCGGCCCTTGATGGCGATCTCGCCATCCGTCACTTCCTCCAGCCCGGCGATCATCCTGAGCAAGGTCGATTTGCCGCAGCCGGAAGGACCGACAAAGACGACGAATTGACCTTCTTCGACCTCAAGATCGATGCCGTGAATGACCTCTAGCCCGCCGTAATTTTTGCGGACCCCAGTCAGCTTCATGCTGTTCTTGCCCATATCAGGCTCCGCGTTGCAGCTGATCGGCGCGGAGCCAGACCAGCATCTCGCCCGGTTCGCGGTTGTCCCAGAGATGGTAGGGGACGAAACGCGCAGTGGTAGAGCGGCTTTGCGGCGGCGCTGTCCGGTAGAGATCCGTTCCCCAGTCAGCCTCGTCGCGCTTTACCGGAATGTCGAGTGCGACAGCGCCCTCGAGTGCGGCAATCTCCGTCGTCTGCGCCGACGCTGGATCGCCGGCAAGCGAGATGCCGTTGAGATCGGCACCATTGTCGGTGGTCTCGACGCAGTAGACCAGTGGTCCGCGCATGAGAGCTGCGCGGCCTGCATCCTGGCGCACCTTGGGATTGGCAAACAGGGTGCGCGGGATCAGCGGAATGTTGAGGTCGACCGTGTCGCCGGCCTGCCAGTCGCGCTCGATGCGCGCATAGCCGTCGACGGTGATGGCGGAGAGGTCTACGGGTGCCCCATTGACGGCAAGCGTCGCGCCATTGGCCCACTCCGGTATGCGCAGCGATAGGGCAAAATGGGCATTGCGGTCGGGCTTGACCTCGAAACGAATAGCGCCGTCCCAGGGGTAGCGCGTCTCCTGAGCGAGCTCGACCGTCACGCCGCTTGCAAGCGGAACGCGGGCCTTGCTTTCCCCGTAGAGATGAACGGCGATTTCATTATCTGCCGCGGCATACATGTAAGAGCCGATCGAGGCGAGCAGGCGGGCGATGTTCGGTGGGCAGCAGGGGCAATGATGCCAGGTCCAGCGATGATGCTTGCCGGCGCTTTCCAGCGGGTTTTCGTAGAAGAAGGTCTTGCCGTCGAGCGACAGTCCGGCCATCGCGCCGTTATAGAGCGCCTGTTCCATGATGTCGGCATAGCGCCGGTTCGGCCCGCGGCCGAGCATGCGGTTCGCCCAGAAGACCAGGCCGACGGAGGCGCAGGTTTCGGCATAGGCGCTTTCGTTCGGCAGGTCGTAATAGTCGGTGAAACCTTCATTGGATGCGGCCGGCCCGATGCCGCCGGTGACATACATCTGCTTTGTCGTCAGGTCGTCCCATAGTGTTTCCAGCGCCGAGGTCAGGCTGTCGTCGTTATATTCGGTCGCGATATCCGCCATACCGGAATAGAGATACATGGCGCGCACGGCATGGCCGACAACCTTTGTCTGCTCGCGCACCGGCTGATGCGCCTGATTGTATTCATAGGTCTTCTGCACAAATTTCGCGGGGTCGCGGCCATCGCGTAGCGCCTCGTCGGTGAAGAAATGCGGCTCCTGGCCGCGCTCGTCGACGAAGTATTTGGCAAGGTTGAGATATTTCTTCTCGCCCGTCACACGGGCAAGCTTGACCAGCGCCAGCTCCACTTCTTCATGGCCGCAATAGCCACGTAGCTGGCCCTCGCCATTGCCGAAAACGGTGATCATGTAATCGGCGAAACGGCTCATGATATCGAGCAGTTCGCGTTTTCCCGTCGCCTGGTAATAGGCGACGGCGGCCTCGATCAGATGGCCGGCGCAATAGAGCTCGTGATGATCGCGAAGATTGGTCCAGCGGCGGCCCGGCTGGACGCGCTGGAACCAGGCGTTCAGATAGCCGTCCTTGTCCTGCATCTTGCCATACATGTCGATGATGGCGTCGGCGCGAGCCTCAAGCTCCGGGTTCGGGCGGCGGTAGAGCGAATAGGCGATGGTCTCGATGGACTTGCCGAGGTCACTGTCCCAGAACATCTGCGTCGAGCCCGACCATGTCTGCAGCGGAATGACGATGCCGGGGCTCGGCTGTTCGACGTCGATCGCCTGGATCATACCGGCCTCGACACAGCGATCGAGCAGGGTTGCAGCCGTCGAATTGCAGATTGCGTCCTGACGGGCACCGAAAAGGCCATGCAGTTCGACGTTGGGAACGGGCAGGGGACGGAATTGGCGATTTTGCTTGTTTGACATAGCGTTAACCCGTTTCGTTAGAGTATTTATTTCACCGCGCCGGCCATCAGGCCGCGCATGTAGTAGCGTTGCAGAAGCAGGAAGACGATGACGCAGGGGATGGTCATGACGGCGATTCCGGCCTGGACCGCACCCCAATTGACGGCGCCGAGCCGCCCGGTCCGGACAGCGATCATCAGCACCGGCAGGGTGAATTTCTCGCTGCTGGAAAGCAGGATTAGCGCGGCCAGGAATTCGTTCCAGGCGTTGAGAAAAGCGAAGATCGCAACGGTTGCCACGCCGGGGAGCACCAGAGGCAGTAGCACGCGGAAGAGCAGTTTCAGGTCCCGTGCACCGTCGATGCGGGCGGCCTCCTCGATTTCCTTCGGTACCGCATCGAAGGCGTTGCGCATCATGAAGACCGAGAAGGGCAGTTGCAGGGTGACATAGACAAGCGTCAGCCCGATGAGCGAATTGTTGAGCCCGAGCTTCGCCAGCATGATGAAAAGCGGTGTCAGGATCGACTGGAACGGGATCATCAGCGTCGCGATGATCAGGACAAAGAAGACGTTCTTGAACGGAAACTTGTAGCGGGAGAAGCCGTAGCCGGCGAGCAGGCTGACCATGACCGTCAGGATCACCGTCGCCACCGAGACCAAGAGCGAGTTCAGCGTGTGCTGCAACACGCCGGCGCCGAAGCCATCGAGCGAACGATAGGCGTCGAGGCTGAAGCCGGTGGTTGGCCACGGCGGCAATGGCGGCAGGCTCGCCTCCGTGCCGTGCCGGAATGACGACAGTAGCGCGATTGCGAAGGGTGCAAAGAAGACGATGACGATGATGAAGCCGACGCTGTGATAGCTGATGCCACCCCATAATTTCCGCCGTGCACGACGTTCTTTTGCCGAGCTCATGGACGGTCCTCCCCGATGCGCAGCAGCCAGAGCTGGACGATGCTGATCAGCACGAGAATGACGAGGAGAACGATCGACAGTGCCGCCCCATAGCCGAGATTGAAGGACACGAAGGACTGATTGAAGATGTAATAAACCACCGAGATCATCCGGTTCTGCGGTCCGCCGCTGGTCATGATGTAGAACTGGTCGAAGGCGAGCACCGAGCCGGTAACAGAGATGATCAAGGCAAGCGCGATGGTCTTACGCATCAGCGGCAGGGTCAGGAAGCGAAAGCGCTGCCAGCGCCTGGCGCCATCGATGCGGGCGGCCTCCGTCAGCTCGGAAGGGATTGCCTGCAGGCCGGTCAGCAGGATGATCATGGTGAAGCCGGCGATCTTCCAGACCACCATGACGACGATGGTGGCAAAGGCCATGTCGAAATCTGCTAGCAAGTTCGGCTTCTTGTCGACAAGGCCGAGGGCTTGAGCTGCCGGAGAGAAGAAGCCGCTGTCGACATTGGCGAGCCAGACCCAGAGCAGCGAAGCGGTCGCCAGACCGACCACGACGGGCAGAAAGATGATGGTGCGATAGAAGCCAACGAAAGGCCGCTGTTTTTCGACGTAGAGTGCTAGCGGGAAGGCGACGGCGAATATGGCGATGGTGACGATCACCGTGTAATAGGCGGTGAAACGCAAGGCCGCCATGAAGCGGATATCCGATAGCATCCTGGTGTAGTTGTTGAAGCCGATCCAGCGCGGATTGCCGAGCAATGGCCAGTTATGCAGGCTCATCCAGCCAGTGAAGAGAACGGGTACGACGAAGAAGACGATGACGAGCGCCATGGCCGGCGCGATGTAGAGAAATCCGTGCCAGCTGGCACGTCGCCGCCGTGTGCGATGCCGCACTGCTCCAATAGCTCCAGGGCTCGCCATGGAATGCTCCTGATGTTCCGATGGGAAGGACCGGGAGGCCTTAAGCCTCCCGGTGGGTCGAGCGCTTTTGTTACTGGGCGTTGTCGATGATCGACTGCATTTCCGACTGGGCATTGGAGAAGGCTGTGTCGACATCGTTGCCGAAGATCGCGGCGTTGGTGAAGCCGGCCCATGGCCCGTTGGCGCTGTTGATCAGATCGTTGAACTGCAGCGTATAGGGCGTCTTGGCAACGGAGATGGCTTTCAGGCCCACCTGCATGCGCGGATCAAGGCCCTGCAGCACCTGGTCGGCAATATCGCCGCGCGTCGGCAGGCTGCCATATTTCGCCATGATCTTCTGGCCTTCCAGCGAATAGGTGTATTCGAGGAATTTCTTCACCGCATCGAGTTTCTTCGTGCCCTTGGAGATGACGAAATTATCGCCGCCGGCAAAGGAGGATGGGGTTCCGTCCACGCCGGGGATCAGGGTGACGCCGAAATGGATATCGGGATATTGCGTGATCAGCGTGCCGATCGAGAAGGCGCCGATCGTTTGCTGGCCGATCCTGCCGTTGCTGATGCTGAGGAAATTGGCGCCGGTATCGCTGGCAGCACCTGCGGGAACCAGATCCTTCTTGACCATGCTGCGATAGATATCGACCGCCTTGCGCATCTGAGGCGTATCCAGCGTCGCCTTCTTACCATCAGCCGAAAGAATATCGGCACCTGCACCCCAAACAAGCGGTGTGAAGGTGAAGATCATGCAGCCGCCGCAGCCGCCGCCGGAGAAGTAAAAGCCGTAGGTGTCGCCGCCAAGCGCACGAATCTTTTCGGCATTCTGCTCGATTTCATCCCAGGTCGTCGGGGCCTTTTCCGGATCGAGACCGGCCTTCTTGTAGAGATCCTTGTTCCAGGCAAAGACCGAGGTCTCTACGGAAAGCGGCAGGCCGTAAACATGGCCGTCATAGGTGCCAAGCTTCACATGCGAGGGCGAGAGCGAGTTGAAATAGGGTAGGGCCTTGGCCCAGTCGGTTAGATCTTCGAGCTGGCCCGCCGCGGCAAAGGCCGGCGTATAGATCAGGTCCATCGACAACGCATCGGGGGCCTGACCGCCGGCGATTGCGGTCGCGTATTTCTGCACGAGTTCGGAGAAGGGCACCTCGGTGAGGGTAACCTTGTCGTCGTGGCCCGCATTATACGCCTCGACGACCTTCTTGAAGGAATCGCCGATGCCGGAACGCACCCACATCGAGATATTTTCGGCGGCAGACGCACTTGTCATCAAGCATAAGGATATGAGGCCTGTCGCGGCCAGAAGTCGCTTCATCATGTTTCTCTCCTCCCATGGGCGTTTCTCCCGCCCTTTTTCCTCAACCAGTCAATTCTCGAGGTTTCCCCCTCACGACTGCCGCACGATCAATTCGCACGGCAATGTCCTGATCCCCGGTTCGACGGCGCGTCCCTCCGCCAGCGCCAGAACCGTTAGCCCGGCTTCCCGCCCGAGCGCCTTGAGATTCATATCCACCGTGGTCAGCGGAGGCCGGGTTTGGGCGGCGACAATCTCCCAATTGTCGAAACCGACCACGGACACATCCTCCGGCACACGAACGCTACGCTCACGCAGCGCATCCACGACCGCTCGCGCGATCTGGTCGTTGCCACAGAAGATGCCGTCCGGCTTTGGTCCGGACGCGCTCCACAGCCTAGCAACGGCCTCGTGCCCCCAGGCTTCGGACCATTCGCCGTACATCACCGGCAATGCGTCGCCGGCGAGATCGCGATAGGCCCTGGCGCGCTCGCGCACCGAGACGAAACTGTCCGGGCCAGTGATATGGGCGATCCGTCGGCGGCCAAGGCCTATCAGCCATTCGACGGCAAGCGTTGCACCTTGAAAATCGTCAGCGCAGAAGGTGACACTGTCGGACGTCCCCTCGGTAAAGGCATAGACGACCGGCACGGACAGGTTGGACAGATCCACCGGCAGCCGGCGGTCGATCCTCTTTCCCGAGGCGATGATGCCGTCGACCTGTTTGTCGAGCATGGCGTCCACATGAACCTTTCCGAGAACGGGATCATCCTCGATCGTGCAGAGAAACACCGAGACACCGTGATCCACGAGCGCTTCCGTAATGCCTGCCATCACCGGGAGGGTAAAACGGCCATAGGTATCGTTGGTCAGAAGACCGATGGTGAAGCTGCGATTGCTGAGCAGACCTTTGGCCAAGGCATTTGGCCGAAAACCGATTTCAGTCGCGACCCGCTTGACCCGCTCACGGGTCTCGTCGCCCATTCGACCTGTATTGTTCAACGCCTTCGATGCCGTCGAAATACTCACACCCGCAGCGGCGGCAACATCGTGAATCGTCGTCCGCCCACTTCTGACACGCTGATTTTCCAGATGTCCTCTCCCGAATTATTTGCAGTGAGAAAAGCTTTTCTCATATCGAGAGTCAAGATGAGAAAAGCTTTTCTCAAGATTTTTTGATTGTGCACCCCACATGCGAAAAAGCATCCAGGGATGATCCCATCGAGGGGGCATTCCGGATTAGCAAGGGTCACGATCAGCGCCGTCACGAGCCTCACGCGGGCCTAGACCCGTACGACCAAGGCACGCATGCGCTACGTTTCAGCAGCCCGATGCCTTTATTACACTGCGGCCGCGTGAGGAGCGGCGGTGTGCGAATTGACCATGGCAATGGCAAGCTCGCGCAGGTTGACCAATCCCAAGGGATCTCCTTCAGGCGAGGTCACCACGACATCACCGTCCGGAGCCAACGCCAGCAATCGCATGGCCTCTTCAACCGTTGACCCCGCAGCAATTCTGGCTCCCGCCGAAGCCATACCGGCTCGCAAAGGTCTCATAACGGCTTCGACATGGACAACCCGACCGCGATTGACCTCCTTGACGAAGTTGGCGACGTATTCGTCGGCCGGCCTCAGGACGATATCCTGGCTGGTGCCTTGCTGGATGATTTCTCCATCGCGCAGGATGGCGATCTGGTCGCCCAGGCGAAGCGCTTCGTCGAGATCGTGGGTAATGAAGACGATGGTTTTCTTGATCTCCTTCTGGATGTCGAGAAGAACCGTCTGCATGTCCATGCGGATCAGCGGATCGAGTGCCGAAAAAGCCTCGTCCATCAGCAGCACCGGGGCGTCGTTGGAAAGGGCGCGCGCCAGGCCGACACGCTGCTGCATGCCGCCGGAAAGCTGGTTGGGATATTTCTGCTCGAAGCCCCTCAATCCAACCCGCTCCAGCCATCGCATGGCGACGTCGCGGGCCTTCGACCGGTCGACACCCTGGACTTCGAGGCCGAACATCGTGTTGTCGAGGACGTTGCGATGCGGCAGCAACGCAAACTTCTGGAAGACCATCGCGGTCTGATGGCGGCGAAAGGTGCGCAGTTCGGCTTCGTTCATCTTGACGACATCCACACCGTCAACCAGCACCTCGCCGGCGGTCGGGTCGATCAGCCGGTTGATGTGCCGGATGAGGGTCGACTTTCCCGAACCGGAAAGACCCATAATGACCTGGATGCAGCCCGACGAGATCTCGATATTGATGTCTCTCAAACCCAGCACATGTCCATGCTTTTCGTTCAGTTCGGCTTTCGTCAGCCCTTTCTGAACGGCGTCGACGTGAGCCAAAGGATTCGGACCGAAAATCTTGTACAGGTGGCGGATCTTGATCCCGCCGAAATGTTGATCAGCCATGGACGATCTCCCGATGCTTCTGGAGCCTTTTGCCATAGGCCTGGCTGACCCGGTCGAAGATGACGGCGATGCCGACGATGGCAAGGCCGTTGAACATTCCCAATGTAAAATACTGGTTGGCGATCGCCTTCAGGACAGGCTGGCCGAGGCCCTGCACACCGATCATTGAGGCGACAACGACCATGGCAAGGGCCATCATGATGGTCTGGTTGATGCCAGCCATGATCGTGGGCAAGGCGAGCGGAAGCTGGACCTTGAAGAGCTTTTGTGCGTTCGAGGTTCCAAAGGCGTCGGCAGCCTCCAGCACGTCCTTGTCGACGAGACGGATGCCGAGGTCGGTCAATCTGATCATGGGTGGGATGGCGTAGATGACGACGGCGATCAGGCCGGGCACCTTGCCAATCCCGAGCAGCATGACGACCGGGATCAGGTAGACGAAGCTCGGCATGGTCTGCATCACGTCGAGGATAGGATTGATGATCCTTTGAACCGTGTTGGAACGCGCCATCAGGATGCCGATCGGAATGCCGATGGCGATTGACAGGATGGTGCAGACGAAGATCATCGAGACCGTCCGCATGGTGTCGTCCCACATGTCGAAATAGCCGATCAGCAGCAGAATGACGAGACAGCCGAAAACGATCTTCAGGCTGCGGGTCGCAAACCAGGCGATCACGAGAATGATCAGAGTAATGATTGGCCACGGCGTCTGCGTCATGAAGCGATCGGCGGCAATCAGAAAGCGTTGCAGTGGCGAAAACAGGCCTTCAATCGTGTC
The DNA here is from genome assembly GCF_000799715.1 of Martinezella rhizogenes. GTDB lineage: Bacteria > Pseudomonadota > Alphaproteobacteria > Rhizobiales > Rhizobiaceae > Rhizobium > Rhizobium rhizogenes_C. The sequence continues at coordinate 70,552 of NZ_JUHG01000013.1, read as the reverse complement.
GCCATAGGCGCGCGTAAAGCCGCGAAAGCCGTCGTCTATCGCCTTCTTCAGGTTCCGCAGGGCGTCATCGTCCATGTGCGGAAATTTATAAAACCATTCCATTCGGTTCCCCTTCTTTATGCAAGAAGCCGTGGCTCAAGTCTTTTTGATTTTGTCGGCTGTTGAGAGGCGGCGCGCTTTCGCGCACCGCAGGATAGAAGTTTAGAGAGCAGCTTCGATTTTCTTGGCTGCGTCCGGAGAAACCCACTTCGTCCAGACGTCCTTGTTTTCCTTGAGGAAGTGCTTCGCACCGTCTTCGCCGCTTGCCTGATTGTCGGTCATCCAGGCCATCAGCTTGTTGACGGTCTCGTTGCTCCAGGAACGCTTCGCGAGGTAGTCCATGACTTCGGGGCCGGCCTTTTCAGAAAAAGGCTTGGCCGTGAGAGTGACGATCTTGTCGATCGGCCATGCATTCGGCTTCGGGTCTGGACAATCCGCAACCGTGTTGCAGCGCTTCCACTCCGCGGCGTCAGCAGGAACGCCGGCTTCCAGCTTCACCATCGGATACTTGCCGAGCAAAGCGGTGGGCGCCCAGTAGTACCCCACCCATGCCTTCTTGCTTTCGTAAGCCTTGGCAATGGAGCCATCGAGGCCGGCTGCCGACCCTGTGTCCACCAGCGTGAAGCCGGCTTTCTCCGCCCCGAAAGCCTTGTAGAGCTGCGAGGTGACGACGGTACCGCCCCAACCCTGCGGACCGTTGTAGATTGCTCCCTTTGACGGATCTTCGGGGTCCGGGAAGAGGTCCGGATGCTTCAGGAGGTCGGGGATGGTCTTGATATCAGGATGGGCATCGGCAAAATACTTCGGAATCCACCAGCCCTGATTGCCGCCATCTGGAAGCGGGGAGCCGACCGCGACGATTTTGCCCTCTTCCGTTCCCTTCTTAACGACATCGGGAAGCAGATCGACCCATGCTTCCGGCGCGATGTCCGGCTGGCCCTTTTCCGCCATGGAGGTGATTGTCGGGACGGTGTCGCCGACGGTGATTTCCGCCTGGCAGCCGTAGCCTTCGTTCAGGATGATCTTGTCGAGATTGGAAAGGACCTCGGCGCTCTGCCAATTCATGCTGGCGATGGTGACGCTGCCGCATTCGGCGGCATTGGCAAAGGAGGCGCCTGCGAGCAGGCCAAACATCAAGCATGTGGACGCAAGTAATTTTTTCATTCTCGTTCCCTTTATTGTGCGGCCTTCAGAACTGAGTGAGGCGCCGCAGAACACCCACTCAACGGTTGTCAGGAAGCGTCTCCCATACTTACCGATTTCTTGAATGCGGCCGATAGCCCGTTCGCGACGGAAGCGTCGAATCCTGCGGCACGCATGCCTTCAATCGCCGCCGCGGTGGTGCCACGGTAGTCAAGAAAGGCTTTAACAATGTCGTCGGGACAGCCGCCACCGCCAATAATGCCAATTCTCAAGGAGCCATTCATATCCGCGTCCCTCTTACTCAGGCTTGTAGCCGTGCCGGGAAAAGAAGCGATCGAGCTCCCTCTGCTGCGGCACCTGACCGGTGTAGATCGTGATGTATTCGGGAATTCGCTTCATGCGGACGGCCAGGTTCTCCTGCGACTGCATGGAGATATAGCCAATCTGCACCAGATAGGTTGTTCGCGCCCTCACGTCGGCGTTGATCTCGGAATTGCCGAAGCGGATGAACATGCGCTTCAGGGCTTCAAGGCGTGTCTGGTCGGCCTCTCGTACCTGTTCGAGGATGTCGTCGGATTGCAGCGCCCAGCTGCGGACCGCAAATTCGAACTTTGAATCGAACAATTCGTTGTTGAGCCAGCAATCGAAGACATTGAGCATCGCCTCGGCCAGCGATTCCGCATAAGCCTCCGTCTGCTTGACGATGCCGCCGGTATTCTTGTCGCGCCACCGCGTGACGAGCGCGGCCAATAATTCCTCACGGTCCTTGAAGAACCAGTAGAAGCTTGTCCGCGATAGGTTGAGCTTTTTCGCCAGCGGGAGGATTTTCACCGAATCCACGCCGGAATCGAGCAGTGAGTGGTAGGCGGCCTCGAGCCACCCTTCCTGCGATCCTCGCCAACCGGTGTCGTTCAAAGTCTGATCCATAGGCACTTCGTACCAAATTGTCAGCGGTCGCACAATGCGAATGTACAGAAGTGTCGACAAGAATGACTTGTCTGTTTTCATTGTTGACACATGTGTACATTACTCTTAGCGTCGGCTCCGGCGTTTTTTTATTCCGGAGCATGGCCATGTCGAACGATCCCCTCCTTCAGCCCTATAAACTCAAGCATCTGACCCTGCGGAACCGCATTATCGTGACCTCCCACGAGCCGGCCTATCCGGAGGACGGCATGCCGAAGGGGCGCTATCGTGCTTACACCGTCGAGCGGGCAAAGGGCGGCGTGGCGCTGACCATGACGGCGGGATCGGCCGCGGTCTCGCGGGACAGTCCCCCGGTCTTCAACAACCTGCTCGCCTACAAGGACGAGATCGTTCCCTGGGTCAGGGAAATGACCGATGCCGTGCACGAACAGGGGGCCGCGATCATGATCCAGCTCACCCATCTTGGCAGACGCACGCGCTGGGACAAGGGCGACTGGCTCCCTGTTTTGACGCCGTCCCATCATCGCGAGGCCGCGCACCGCGCTTTCCCGAAGAAGATCGAGGATTGGGACATCGAACGCATCATCAACGACTTTGCCGATGCGGCCGAGCGGATGAAGGCGGGCGGCATGGACGGTGTGGAACTGGAAGCCTATGGCCACCTGATCGATCAGTTCATGTCTCCGCTCACCAACGAGCTCGACGGTCCCTATGGCGGCTCGCTCGAAAACCGTATGCGCTTCTGTCTCGACGTATTCTCAGCGATGCGAAAACGGGTAGGGGACGATTTCATTCTCGGCGTTCGCTACACCGCCGACGAATCTCTCCCCGGCGGAACGAACAAGGCCGAAGGCATCGAAATCTCGAAGCGCCTGAAGGAAAGCGGTCTGATCGACTACCTGAACGTCATTCGCGGCCATATCGATACGGACCCCGGCCTGACCGATGTCATCCCGATCCAGGGCATGGCCAGCGCTCCGCATCTCGATTTTGCCGGTGAAATCCGCGCGGCGACGAATTTCCCGACCTTCCATGCCGCCAAGATCCAGGATGTGGCAACGGCCCGCCATGCCATCGCGGCTGGCAAGGTCGACATGGTCGGCATGACCCGCGCCCATATGACGGACCCCCATATCGTCCGCAAGATCATCGAGAAGCGGGAAGACGATATTCGCCCCTGTGTCGGCGCCAACTACTGTCTCGACCGCATCTACCAAGGCGGTCTGGCATTCTGCATTCACAATGCGGCGACGGGCCGGGAAGAAACCATGCCGCATGTCGTTGCCGAGGCCGAAGTTCGCAAGAAGGTCGTCATCGTCGGTGCCGGTCCGGCCGGTCTGGAAGCCGCGCGCGTTGCCGCGGAGCGTGGCCATGCGGTCGTGGTGTTCGAGGCCGCCAACAACGCTGGTGGGCAGATCCGGCTGACGGCGCAGAGCGAGCGCCGACGTGAAATGATCAGCATCATCGACTGGCGGATGAGTCAATGCGAGAAGCATGGCGTCGTCTTTCGCTTCAACACTTGGGCGGACGCCGAAACCATCACGGCCGAAAATGCCGACGTCGTCATTGTCGCCACCGGCGGCATGCCGCATACCGAGGTTCTGTCGAAGGGCAACGAATTCGTCGTTTCTTCCTGGGATATCATCTCGGGCGACGTGAAGCCGGGCAGCAATGTCCTGGTCTTCGACGACGCCGGCGATCACGCCGGCCTTCAGGCCGCGGAATTCCTCGCCAAGGCCGGCGCCAAGGTCGAGATCATGACGCCGGACCGCTCCTTTGCCCCGGAAGTCATGGCGATGAATCTGGTGCCGTACATGCGTTCCTTGCAGAAGCAGGATGTGACCTTCACCGTCACGTATCGGCTGGAAGCGGTCGAGAAGAGCGGCAACCAGCTGGTGGCTCATGTCGGCAGTGACTATGGCGGGGTTTCCAAGCAGCGCAGCTTCGACCAGATCGTCATCAATCACGGGACTATCCCGCTGGATGAGCTCTATTTCGAGCTGAAGCCGCTTTCGAGCAACCTTGGCGAAATCTCGCACGACCAGCTTCTCAACGGCCAGCCTCAGTCCGTGGTCCGTAATGGCGATGGAAAGTTCCAGCTGTTCCGCATCGGCGATGCCGTCGCCGCGCGAAACACGCACGCCGCCATCTACGACGGACTGCGTATCGCAAAAGACATCTGATGATGCGGGAGGGCCGGTTCGTCGGTCCAAGTTTCCGGAGGCAATGACATGACCGAACGTAGCGAAACCCTGCAATTTTTCGTGGATGCGGCATTTGTGGCGTTCGACCAGTTTGCCAAGACACCGGAAGCCCGCCGTTCCATCCGCCAGATCTTTACAGTGCTTGAGCACCCAGGCCCCGGACGAGACGGGCCTGGGTGCCACCTTTCGGTCTGTAAGAACCTTGACGAGGCACTCGCCATCGATACGTCAGAGCCATCGCTTCAGCGGTTGGTCGAAGGTTTCAAGGGGATCGAGCCGAACCTCGAATGGCGCCAGCGAACCAAGTGCGATGGCACGGAGAGTGCAAATTTTGCCGATGGCCATGCCAACGCAATGATCATCGGCCCCGGCGGACTGGAGGAGCGAAGCGACCTGTGGATTGGCGTCACCTTGATGCTGCCCCATGTGCGTTATCCCGATCATGATCACGCGCCAGAGGAGGTCTACCTTGTCATGTCCAAGGGGGAATTCCAGCAGGGGGAAGGGGATTGGTTTTCTCCCGGCATCGGCGGGTCGTTTTACAATACACCCGGTGTCAAACACACCATGAGATCGGTCGACACACCGCTCTTCGCGTTCTGGGTGCTATTGGCCGAGAGATCGCACTGACGGCTGCTCCCGATCTGCTGGAAGGGCAGGAGGCCGACGCTACCCCCGCCGACAAGGTCTAGACAGCAACGACTTACACAACCGTGTCGAACGATAGCCGCCCGCTCAACGATGGCTATTCCGGCTAAAAAAAGCTGGTCGCGGATGCAGCGGCACGATCGGACTTGTCGGTGTCGGAAGGCCCATTGTTTTCATCGCGAGGATATAATCGAGATCAGGAATGATCGCGCCGGGTCCCTGAAATTCGATGATTTGTAGCGTCTGGGAATAGGTCTTGGTACGCGTCGCATCAACAAAAGTCGGGCAACCTCAGCCGGCGACATCCAGTTGCGGATGCTGTGCTCGCCATAGCGCTGATTCCTTTCTGATAACCGCACCAGTTTCGACCTGCAAATCATCAAATATGAGTCAGTCTGATGGGATATTCGGCTTGAGCCCTATATCTGGCAGCGGCGACTGCGGTGCTGCACTTCGAGCTGATGATAGAACGTGGTCTGTATGAGTCGCGGCTTGTTGTGCTGGGTGATCGTGACGGGATAACGAAGAGCCTCAGCGATAATGTCCCCAGATTTGCGCGAAAGATCGCTCGTCGTATAGGAGCCAGTCTGGTGTGCCATAGCCTCGCTTTCCCGTACAACGAACTAGCGCGCTAGCGTCTATTTTGTAACATCATTGAGAGTTATGGCGCGACATCGCTTAGCGCTTGCATGAGCTCTAGCCTATTATCCAGCCATGCGTTTCGCGATTGGGAGAATAGCAAAGTATCCCGCAAGCGCCCTTTCGTCTGAAAATCGGAGATTATCTCTCTTTCCAGAACAAACCCCATCTTCTCCGCAAAGCGGACCGATCGAGCATTGAGTTTATCGCACCTCCAATGGCAAATCGTTTTTCCAAGCGTAAAAAAAATATGATCAGCGAGTCCGCCCACAGCCGCAATGGATGCACCGGATCCGTGGACATCAGGTGAGAAAAGAACATAAGCAATCTCAGCCGAGTTGGTGTCTGGTGTAACCCTAATAACCAGCAACTTTCCGACCAGAGATTTTTTCGATACGTCTTCGACCACAAATGGCAACACGTCGGATCTATGCTGGAATGTCTTGATATGTTCCTCATATTGATCGAGAGATGGAAACGGCCCGTCCCTCAGGTAATTCCAAACAAAGTCGGCACCTTCTCCGTGAAAGAGGGGATAGAGCCGAGCTGCGTGCTGCATTGCGTCTAGCGGAACAAGCAGAAAGCGACCGGGCCAATTTTTGGATCTGCTTTGCAAGGCATGCTCCCGGCAGTAGGCGGATCAACTCACGACCGAGCGAAGGCCCAAAAACGATCAGGGCGATAGTCGCGATGCATGTCGTGCAGGCGGCCGCGGATTGAAGCGATCACAGCCATGCCTGTAGCGGGCGCCTGAGCGAAGCCACCAGTATTGTGGCCGCCCACCACGATAAGCTGATCGTCATTCGCAGCATGGAATGTCTCAAAAATGCCAAGACCGGTTGGCGTCCATGGACGGACACAATACTTCAAGCTGTCTCGCAAACTGCCATCGTCCAAAATCTGCTGATAGCTCTCGCTGAAGAACTGCTTAGCGGTATCGGTGATACCAGAATAGATATGCTCAAGTAGCCCTTGGTCTATGTTCGATGGGTTGAAGCCCGTAAAACCGTAACCCGATCCGATAATGACTACCCGGTTGCCATTTTCATCCAGAGCGACCGTCACGTTCGCATCTTCTACGATGTGTCCCTTGCGCGCCAGTTTCAAGGAATTCCTCAAGCCAATGCCAGGATCTGGAAGTGTCAGCCAAGCACCGAGGACGCCGGCGATCTGCTTATGCGCCATAGTGCCCCGCAAAGCGCCATCGGCGTAAGCGCCAGGCGAAATAACTACGTTCCCTTGAACAAAATCCCCATTGTCGAGTATCACGCCCTCGATCGAGCCATCAGCACTTCTCTCGATCGACGTCATCTTGCGCAGCCATTCAAAATTCGTGCCGCGGCTTTCGAGCTGATGAATCAGGTTTGAAATAAAGCGATGGACGTTCACCGTGAAGCCGTGAACATAAACGCCACCGGCGACGAGACCACGACGCGCGGCAGTGGATAGTATGGGCTGCTCAGTCGCGATTTCATCAACCGTCACTGATCGTATCGTAGCACCGATCCGATCCTGGCGGCCGAGCGAACTTTGAAACTGGTCGTAGTCCGAATACACCCTCAATATGTCACGAGTAATCACACTATCGGCAAACAGATCAGGGTCTTCTTCCATCCACTGCTCCCAGAGCGATTTGCTCTCTCGCGTGAACTTGAAGATATCTTGGTTGTACGAGTCCGCGAGCCAGGACGGGATGCGCTCGAAGTCGTCGATCCAAACCCGCTCATCTTTCGACAAACTGTTGACGTCGCAAACATTCCAGCCGAGTTCGGCCACACTTCTCGAAAACTGCCAGTTCATGTCGTCATGGACTTGCCTGCAGTTGTAGTTGTCCATTTCCGACAAAGTGAACATTCGCGCGCTCGCACCTCCGGCACTGCAGCCGTAGCGCGTCCAGTTGGCTCCCTCACGAGGGTCAGGGCCTGCGTCGATGAAGCGGACCGCCATCCCTGCTCTGGTCGCGAAATGTGCGGAAATGAGGTTTACCACGCCGGCGCCGATGAATGTGACATGCTCTCGATTGGAGAGTTTCCGTGGTCGCAGCTGCTGTGCCGTTCCGACGTTAGCGAAGAACTGCTTTTCCAACGACTTTAGTGCAGAGAAGATATCATCCGCCTCTCGGAATTTAATCGTCGCGAATTCAGAGTTCGCTCTCGCGCCGCGGAAAGAACCGGGCTCTCCATAGTAGACTATATACTTCGCCTCTCCTGAAGAAGCATGCCATTGAGAGAGGTAATCTTCGGGAATGATATGAGAAGTGGCGATGGCGTCGATGCTGTTGTCGCTAAGAAAACGGAGAAAGCTGCGCGCCCCCTTTCTTAGAATGTCCGGTCGGTAGATGATGTTATCAGCAAGAACACGATCAATGTTACGCGTGTCGATATGATCCAAAATCGCTATCTTCATGTTTCCCCACTTTTTATATTACGAGTTATATTACGAGCATAAAATCCTTGTTCAGTTCTCTTGTCCTGGCGAATGTCACGTCTTTTCGGTTACGACAGGACAACGTACACGGCTGTGCCAATCAGCAATGCAGCCATTGTAAGATTGAAAATGCGCAGTATTCGAGGGTTAGCGAGGAGCTTGCGGATGCCGACACCGAAGCCCGCCCATAGCGATGACGACGCTACATTGACCGACGAACAAACGGAGAAGATCGCCAACCCTGCGGCCAATATGGATGTGCCTTCAGGCATGAAAATGGTGGCCGTTGTCGTCGCCTTCACCCATGCTTTAGGATTTATGAATTGAAAGGTGGCCGCGTCAAACAAACTTAACGGCTTTGGCGGAGCGGAAACTCCGCTCGCAACTTTGGCCCCGATGAGCTTGAGTGAGAGGTAGATGAGATAGGTTGCGCCAGCCCATTTGAGAATTTGCTGGACCATTGGAAGTTCGTGAAAAATAAAACCCAGTCCGAGGCAAAGCAAAAACGTCTGAACAGCACAGCCGATTGCAATTCCAAAAATGTGCGGCACTGTATTGCTAAATCCGAAATTGACGCCAGATAGGGTCAGCATTACGTTATTCGGACCCGGCGTCACAGACATGGTCCAGTAATACAATGCAAGAGCGATGTATGGGATTCCAAGTATTGTCATTGTCATGTAAAATATCCAATTTTTAACTAAGGTCGCCGCAAAATTCTTGTATACGAATGCAAGCGCGTTGGACCTCGGAGAGGGAGGTGGCGTAGGAGAGACGAAAGTTGCCCGGTTGACCGAAGGCGCTGCCGTGTACCGTCGCGACGGCTTTTTCTTCGAGTAGCGCCGTCACGAAGTCTTCGTCGCTGTTGATGTACTGCCCTCTTGCCGTTTTCTTCCCGATGGCGTTCTTGCACGATGGGAAGACGTAAAATGCCCCCTCCGGCTTCAAACAATTCAGATGATTGGCTTGATTCAACATCGACGTGATCAACTGGCGCCGTTCGTCAAAGGCCGCGCGGAAGGTTATGAGGTGATCCTGAGAGCCCTCTAATGCCGCTACGGCGGCCCATTGCGCGATCGAACTTGTGCCCGACGTCTGCTGACCTTGCAGCAGCACCATGGCGTCAATCAGTTCTTTTGGACCTGCCGCATAGCCGATGCGCCAGCCCGTCATCGCATATGCCTTGGAGACGCCATTCACGGTCAACGTTCGTTCGTAAAGGGCTGGCTCAATCTGCGCTGCGGTGAAGTATTTGAAGTCGCCATAAACCAAGTGCTCATACATATCGTCGGTGAGCACCCAAACGTGAGGATACTCGAGCAGCACCTCGGTCAGAAGTTTCAGCTCGGAATAGGTGTAAGCTGCTCCTGAGGGGTTTGACGGCGAATTGAGGAATAACCATTTCGTTCGACTGGTTATTGCGCGCCTGAGGTCTTCAGGCTGTAGTTTAAAGTTGTGTTCCATTGTCGTCGGAACCGCGATCGGAACTCCGCCGCAAATCGACACCATTTCCGGATATGACACCCAATATGGCGCAGGTATTATAACCTCATCACCAGGATCCAGGCTGGCTCGCAGGGCGTTGTAGATGATGTGCTTTGCCCCGGTTCCGACGATTGCCTGGTCCATGCGATAGACCAGCCCGTTCTCTCGCTGGAACTTTTGTACAATCGCCTCACGCAATTCTGGAATGCCGGCGACCGCGGTATACTTGGTTTCGCCGCGGTGAATTGCTTGGTGAGCAGCTTCCTTGATATGGTCCGGAGTGTCGAAGTCAGGCTCTCCCGTCGACAACGAAATGACGTCAACACCGTTTGACTTCAACACGCGTGCTTTTTGGGTAATCGCGATAGTCGCCGATGGCCTAATCGCGGCCAGCGATCGAGCAACAATTGCCATTTATCGTTCCAATTCTGTGTCTTGGGAAAATGCTCTGGATTTAGAGGTGCTCGGGCAGGACGGGAACCGCCCTCAAATACTCGACCCACTCCATCGGGAGGACATCGGCTCCACATAGCATGTGGTGCATATAGCCCAGCCGGGGCATCAGCTCGTTGCTTCTATCGCCCCGGGATATGTAAGTGATTGCAAAGACAGTCCTATTGGTGGCGTAATCCTGGACACGAACGACAAGACGTTCATACTGACCCAAACTAACATTCTCGTATTTGTCGAGAATGGCGAGGCCGGATTCTGGCATTTCGTTGAGCGTTCCGTAGATATGGCTTCCTTGCGAGAATTCGATATTCGCGGCTCCAGCACCGATAAAGTAGGCCGACGGTTTGTTGAAAACCAATCTGTAATCGTCAAGCCTGCCTAGGTGTCGCGCAGTGGAATGGACCCCTTCAGGATTTAGACGCGCGGTTTCTAGCCGTTCCACGTCCATGTTCGATCCGTACGCAAAATAGAATGCCATTATTTCCCCTCTACCGTGCCCACCGACTGACCCACGGAGCCGTCCACAACGCCATGGCCAGCGAAGCGCCGGCCCAATGGACTGGTTGATTACGAGGCCATGAATTCTCGTATCGCGAGAACTTGGGAAGTTCTTCTCACAAAGAGACGCTGCGGTATATTGACTTAATTGCCGAGTTTTGTGAATAAAACTCACATGGATAAACGACGAAAACTACCTTTAGCTGCACTTCGCGCATTCGAGGCCACTGCTCGACATGGCCGTTTTACGGCGGCCGCAGATGAACTTGGAGTGACACATGGCGCAATCAGCAAGCATGTGTCCCAACTTGAGGCGCACATCGGTGTGCCACTTTTTGAAGGCGCAAGAAATCGACCCTATCTAACTGATGAAGGTAGAATTTTTAGCTTTGCACTTACCGCAGCTTTCGATCAGATCGATGATGCTGTCCGTATGATTTCGAAGCAGGACATCAGTGTTTTGGATGTCTCCTGCCTCAGTACTCTCGCGATGCGATGGCTGATACCTCGGCTTCAAGGATTTGCTGATAAGTATCCACAGTATGATGTCCGGCTAGCGACTGATTTCCGCCCGACACGAAGAGCAGTGGACGTCGAGATATTTGTTGTCCCGCCAGATGTCCCGATGCTTGATGATTGTTCTCTGCTCTTTAAAGAGCAACTCGGGTTGGTTTTTGCAAAGGCTCTCAGCGAGGAGACGCTTGGAAATCGCCATGTAGCCACCGCTCTTCCTCGCCTGGAGACGCGTACGCGACCCTACGTGTGGAAAGATTGGATGCGAATCGTTGGACAGGAGCGCCGACAATGGAACCAGGCGACCAAGGTTTTCGACCACTACCACTTGACCATCGAAGCCGCCCTCAGCGGTCTGGGGGCGGCTATCGTGCCATGGCACTTGGTCGCCGATGAGATCGAACGAGGTCGGCTTATAGCCCCGTGGGGTTTTTTCCTCAGCGAGTATCGTTATGTCGTACGTGCGGAACATCCGGGTAGACGTAAGATCAACGCGTTTATCGATTGGCTCCAGTCCGAGACCTCTAGTCTGCGGACTGAATGATTGTTCCCGGGTGACCTGCCGCTGAACTTTCATTCAGCGGCGACTAGACCGTATGTTCGTGTTGAACCGCCCCAGGTTTCTGGACCAGCGGAGGCTAGAGTTTTCCGGGTTCAGATCAATTGTTCACCGTCCGAAAAATGGCAGACGACGTTTCCACCCCCGACTCGTCGGCGCTGCATCGGAACGACGGTCTTGCAGATATCCTGCGCCATGGGGCAACGCGGATGAAATGCGCAGCCCTTTGGCGGATCGAGAGGGCTGGGAGGCTCGCCTCCCATCAATGTGCGATCTCTGTTCGGTGCCAAGACATCGGGTATCGTTTGGAGCAGAAGTCGCGTGTAGGGATGCTGTGGATTGGCAAAGAGCGCTTCGGTTTCCGCCTCCTCGACGATACGGCCGAGGTACATCACCGCAATCCTGTCGGCCATGTGGCGTACAACAGCAAGGTTGTGGCTGATGAAGAGATAGGTCAGCCCGAGGTCGTCCTGAAGCCGGCGCATCAGATTAAGAATCTGCGCCTGCACCGAGACGTCCAGTGCGGAGGTTGGCTCATCGCAGACAAGGAATTCCGGCTCGCCGGCCAATGCGCGAGCAATTGAAATTCTCTGTCGCTGGCCACCCGAAAATTCGTGCGGATACCGCCTGGCGTCATCGGGTGAAAGCCCGACGACGCGCAGCAGCTGCGATACCCTTTCCGTAATTTCGGCAGGCGACTTTCTCAGTTTGAACTCGCGGATCGGCTCGGCGATGATATCGCCCACGCGCCATCGGGGATTAAGGCTTGCATGGGGATCCTGAAAGATCATCTGCGCTTCCATCGGCTTGCCGCTGGCAGAGCTGCCGAAGACAATCGCGCCTTCCGTCGGCTCATGCAGTCCTGTCACCAGACGCGCGACAGTCGACTTGCCGCAACCGGATTCGCCGACAAGCGCGAGGCACTTGCCTTTTTTCACGGTGAAGGTCACGTCTTGAACGGCCTGCAGATATCGCCTGGGCTTGCGCTCGATCACCCGGTTCAACCATGGAGCCGAGACCTCAAAGACACGGGTCAGCTGGTCGACTTCGAGGGCGTTTTCGACATCTCTCATTGGACACCTCCTTCGATCAGCCAGCAGGCGGCACCATGCTCGTCCGCCTGAGTAAGCATTGGTCGTTCGACGCGACAGCGCGGCATGACATCCCGACAGCGCGGATTGAACGCACATCCGGAGGGCATGGCGTTCAGGCGCGGCATGGCGCCATCGATCTGCGCAAGTGTCTCGAGCCGCGCACCGAGTGCCGGGATCGAAGCCATGAGCCCACGCGTATAGGGATGCTTGGGACGCGCGAGGACTTCCGCCACGGGGCCGATCTCAACGACGCGACCGGCGTACATCACCGCAACGCGGTCGGCGGTCTCTGCAATGACGCCCATATCGTGGGTGATCAACATGACCCCCACCCCCTTTTCGACGCAAAGGCGGCGCAGCAATGTTGTGATCTGGGCCTGGATCGAAACGTCCAGCGCCGTTGTCGGCTCGTCGGCGATGATCAGTCGAGGGTTGCCCGCCAGAGCCAGCGCGATGACGACGCGCTGGCGCATACCGCCCGAAAACTGGTGCGGATAGTGGTCCACCCGCTCTTCCGCACCGGGAATGCCGACCTGCTTCAGCAGTGCGATAGCCCGAAGCCGGGCGGCAGCTTTGTCGATGTCGGAATGCAATCGAACGGTTTCGATGAGCTGCTGTCCGACAGAAAAGAGAGGGTTGAGCGACGTCAGCGGGTCCTGGAAGATGGCTCCCACCTTGCGTCCTCGAACCTTCTCCATCTGCCTCTCGTTCAGGCTATCGGTGCGCTGACCGGCAATGCTGATTTCGCCGGCGATGACACGACCTGGCGGTTCCAGCAGGCCCAGTACGGCCATCCCTGTCATTGACTTGCCTGCACCGGACTCGCCGACGACGCCCAGGATTTCTCCCGGAGCGATCGTCAACGAGACATCGGACAAAGCAGCAAGCGTTCCCCGTCGGGTTGGAAATTCGACCGAGAGGCCGGATACCACAAGTGCGGGTTCATGGGCCATTTGGGTCATTGCTGCTCCAGGGCTGGGTAGCTTGGTGGGAAGATCGAACTGACCGGCGGGTGTCGATAGGTTCGCTCCGGATAGAGGGAGACCAGGCTGTCGAATTGCGTCTGCGCTCTGGCGCGGGCGACCGCCAGATCGATTCCGGCAACGGCGCCATTGCGCATCGAGATACGCCCGTCGACGATCGTTGCCTTGGTGACGCGGCCGGTCGCCCCATAGATCAGCGTCTGAACCGGATCGATGCGAGGCGCGATCATGGCGTCGCTCATGTCGAAAACGGCGATATCGGCCTTTGCGCCGGGTGCAATTCGCCCGAGATCGGGGCGCTTCAGCGCATCGGCGCCGGCAATTGTTGCCGCGTCATAGAATTCGGATGCAGATGCAGCGTCGCCTTTGCCTTCGATGATGCGATTGGCCATTAAACCGACGGCAAGGTTCAAGACCATGTCCGGCGGCGCAGTGTCGGTGCCCATGCCGATACGGATGCCCATCGCCTTGAGACGCGAATAGGATTTGAGTGCCGATCCGTGGCGTGCCGACACAAGCGGACAGTGCACGACCGTTACGCCATTTTCGGCATAGAGGGCGAGATCCTCATCCGTCGCGACCGTTGCGTGCGGCGCGATCAGGCGAGGGGAAAGCAATTCGAGATCGGCGAGCCACCTTGGTGCCGTGACGCCGTGCAGTCTTTGCACGGTCTGGAGTTCCATTTCGCCCTGGGCCATGTGCAGCCGTACCGGCAAGTCTAGGTCGTCCGCTCGGGCGAAGGTCTGCCTGAGCAGGCTTTCCGTGCACGTCTCGACCCTGTCGGGCGCAAACATGCCCGAGATGAGACCATCCGCATGGCCATGGATGCGGCGTGCGAAGTCTGTGGCTTCAGCCAGTTCCGCCAGGCCTCTGGCTTCATCGAAGACCGTTTGCATGGTGCCGGCCTCGTCGAGGACCACGCCGCCGCTGCGATAGGCCGGCCCCAGCCAGACGCGCAGCCCGAGATCGTCGGCCGCCTGAGCGGCGGCTTCGAATTCTGCGACGGTCTCTCCCCAGGCCCGGTAGAAAAGCGATGCGATCGGCAGCGCCGATGTGATCCCGTTCAGCAAAAGTTGCGCGAAGGCATAGCGTTTCTGGAACGCCAGTTCTTCGGCTGTGTACATCTCACGGGATTGCGTCGCATAATCGGCGGGCCAGACCCGTCCTTTCTTCCAGCCCGGCTGGTTGTCCATGGCGAGCACCGTGGTATCGAGGTCGGAAAGCGCGTCGAGATCCACGAAGCCGGGGCCAATGAGGGCTTCCCCCATGTCGTATCTGGCTGCAAGCTCGCCGGCGAAGCGATGTCCGACCCAGACGATACGGTCCCGCTCGATGACGATTTCGCCGTTCTCGATCAACCGCCGCCCGTTCGGGGTGTCCGCAATGACAAATCGCGCTGCCAGCGCCCAGCGTCCTTCAGGACGGTGCCCAAGCGGAAGATCTGACCAGCTCATGGGCGTTCTCGCAGGCTTTTACCATCACGGGCGACGACGTTTCCGGCGGTGACGACCAGCTTTCGCGGCGCATGGGTGACGATTGCCTCGGCAAGCGTTTCCCCTTCGACCAGCACGATGTCACCACGTCCGCCCAGGGCGATTTCATGGCCAGTCCTCTCCATCACAACTGCGCCGCCGGTTGTGCAGACATGCAAGGCCAGCGGGAGTTCGTCATCCCGGCGCAGATTGTTTTTCATGCCGAGAAGCATGGCACGTTCGAGCATGTCGCCGTTGCCATAGGGACCCCAGGTGTCGCGGAAGCCGTCGACGCCAGCGCCAAAGCGGACGCCTGCCGCCACAAGCCGCTTCAGGGACGGCGTCTCGCGGGATGGCGGCGCCGTTGTCAGGATCGGGATGTCAAGTTCGGCGCATGTGTCGATCAGCCCCTGCGTCATGTTCCAATCCGGATGGCCGAGGCAAAAGGCGTGGCTGACGGCGACCTTGCCCTGCAGCCCGAGCGCGCGGACGCGTTCGAAAATCAACTCCATGGAAAAAGCGCCGAGTTCGCCGGACTCGTGCAGATGAATGTCGATGCCCTTGCCGTGCCTTTCCGCGATGGCGAAGATCGTATCGAGATGGCCCTTGGGGTCCTTGTCCATGCCGCAGGGGTCAAGGCCGCCGACAAGATCCGCACCCATTGCCATCGCCCGATCCAGGAGCTCATCCGTGCCTTGCCGGCGCATAAGCCCTGACTGGGGGAAAGCAACGATCTCGATTTCGACAATGCCGGCAAGCTGCCTGCGGGTCTCCATGACGCCTTCCAGCGCAATGAGACCCTGGTCGGTGTCGATATCGACATGGGTCCGGATCAGAGTGGTGCCGTAGCCTACGGACTGCAGCGACTGGCGCATGGACTGGATGTGGGCATCCAGCCCGAGATCACGCTTGACCTGGCGCTCGTTGTCGATCTTGTCGATGAGCCGCGGCCCGACTTCGTTGATATACCAGGGATAGCCGAGCAGCGACTTGTCGAGATGGGTATGGGCATCGACGAGGCCGGGAATGGCGATGCGGCCGCCGGCATCCTCGACCGTTGTACCCTCGGCTGCGATGTTCTGGCCGACGGCGGCAATACGACCGTCCACGATCAGGATATCGGCGAGGTCCTTGCCCATGGGGCGCGTGTTGGTGATGAGAAGCTTGTTCATGTGACGTCCTCAGCGCAGTTTGGGGTTGAGTGCATCGCGCAGCCAATCCCCCAGGATATTGATCGAGACAACCAGCAGGCAGAGCTGAATGGCCGGGAAAAGGACGATCCACCACAGTCCCGAAAACAGGTATTCGTTGCCGATGCGGATCAAGGTGCCGAGCGATGGCTGCTCTACGGGCATGCCGACACCAAGGAAGGAAAGGGTCGCCTCGATGAGAATCCCGAAGCCGAAATTGAGCGTTGCGGTCACCAGCAGCGGCGTGGTCGTATTCGGAAGGATATGCCTCAGCATGATCCGCCGCGCCGGCACGCGGATCAACCGGGCCGCCTGCACATACTCCTTGTTGCGCTCGACCATTGTCAGGGCGCGCACGGTGCGGGCATATTGCACCCAGGCTGAAAGCGAGATGGCAAACACGATCACTGACGATGCACCGGCGTCGCGCAGTCCGGGCGGCAGCATCTGGCGCGCCATGGCCGACACCAGGATGGCGATCAGCATCGTCGGCATGGAAAGAAGGACATCGCCCGCCCGCATCAGCAAACCGTCGGCCCATTTTCCATAATAGCCGGCGATGAGGCCAAGCGTGGCCCCGACCGCCAGCGAGACGGCGACAGAGGCTGCGCCGATCACGATCGAGGCGCGGGATCCATAGAGGATGGCCGAAAGCACATCGCGGCCTTGAAGATCCGTGCCCAACAGGTAGGGCCACTGGCCATCTGCGCTCCAGATCGGCGGCAACTGGGCGTTCAGCAGATCGAGAGACGCCAGATCATACGGATTCTGCGGTGCGATCCACGGTGCCAGAAATGCCGATGCCAACAGCAAAGCCAGGACAATGGTGGCAACGATGGCGGAGGGATGCTTCTTGAAGCTCCACCACAGATCCGTATCGGCGATGCGGCGGCGAAGGGAGGGGCGCCGGGACACAGGTTTCGTCGGATTGGCCGTTTCGATGCCGCTCATGGGGTGCTCCTCTCGGTCAGGCTTTGCGCAGGCGCGGATCGACGACGGCATAGGCGACATCGACGAGGGTGTTCAGGGCGACAAAGATGAAGGCCACGATGCAGAGGTAGGCGGCCATCACTGGGATATCGACGAAGGTGACTGCCTGCATGAACAGCATGCCCATGCCAGGCCACTGGAACACGGTCTCGGTGACCAGGGCAAAGGCGATGAGATTGCCAATCTGCATTGCCGTCAAAGTGATGACCGGCATCAGACAGTTTTTCAGAGCATGACGAAACCACAGCGATCGTCGGCGAACACCGCGGGCGCGGGCGAATTTGATGAAGTCTGAACGCAGGGTTTCCAGCATCTCGGCGCGAACAAGCCGCATGACAAGCGTGATCTGAAAGAGCGATAACGAAAGTGCCGGCAGCACCAGCGCGGCGCGCCCGGAAGGGGTGAGCAGGCCCGTGGACCACCAGCCGATCTGGACGATATCGCCACGCCCATAGCCGGGCAACCATCCAAGAGACACGGAAAACACCAGGATCAGCAGAATGCCGACGAGAAAGCTTGGCAGGGAAATTCCGATTACGGAGGTGAATTGAAGTCCTTCCGCCCACCATTTTCCACGTCCGATGGCGGTGAAAACACCAAGCGGGATGCCAATAACAAGCGAGATGATCGTGGCGATGAGCACAAGCTCGAATGTCGCTGGAAACCGCTCGCCGATCAGCTTGATAACATCCTGCTGGTTTCGATAGGAAAGTCCGAATTCGCCCTGCGCCGCCTTGACGACGAAACGGGCATATTGCGGCAGGAAGCCGTCGTTCAAGCCGAGCCTGGCGCGCAGTTCGTCATGTTCGGCCTGCGTGGCACTTTCGTTCATCATCATTTCGACGGGATCGCCGACGAAACGGAAAATCATGAAAGCGATGAAGGTGACGGTCAGCATCACGAGGATCGCATTGCCGATGCGCTTTACTAGGAAGGCGATCATTGCGCTTTACGTCCCTGGTTTTGATCGAGAGCCCGATTTTTGTGAAGGGCGCCGCCATAGGGAGGCGCCCGATCGCACCGTTACTTCTTCACAAGCCATAAGCGGGGAAGGTTGTCGGCAAAGAGCGGCAGGTCCGCGACCTTGTTCGCCGTCGCCCAGGTCAAAGGCTGCTGGTGCAACGGGATCATCAGCACATGCTCCCTGGCAACCTTGAGGGATGCTGCTTCGAGTGCCAGGCGCTTGGTCTGATCGAGTTCGACTGCCGAGGCTTCCGTCAGCTTGTCGAATTCGCTGTCCGACCAGCCGCCCCAGTTGAAGATGCCATATGTGCCGCCCTTCGTGTGCAGGACCTGCGAGGTGAGGCTATAGGTGTCGAGCATAGGGAGGGTCGCCCAACCGAGCGTATAGACATCGACCTGCCCATTCGAGCGCTTCGGCGTCTGAACGGCGCGGGGGCCTTGGTCAAGCTTCGGCTTCAGGCCGATACGCGACCACATGGAAGCCACGGCCTGGCAGATCTGCTCTTCGTTGACGAGCGTATCGGTGCAGTTAAAGTCGAAGGCGAAATCTGAAGCGCCGGCCTCCTTCAGGAGCGCCTTTGCCTTTTCCAAGTCGGCCTGCACTGGCGTATCGAGTGCGGCGTCGTAGCCCGGAATCTGCGGTGCGACGAGCGTGCCGGCGTTGCGGGACTTTCCACGCATGACCTTCTTCTTGATGAGGTCAAGGTCGATCGCGAGCTGCATTGCCTGGCGAACGCGGACATCTTTCATCGGGTTGGGAGCGCCGGAAAGAAGCGTGTTGCGCTGGCTGAAGCCGATCATGACCGTGCGTAGGTCGGTGCCCTCGAGAAGCTTGACGTTCGGCGAAGCCTGCAGGCGGGGGATGTCCTGAACGGGCGCCTTGTCCGTGAAGTCGATATCGCCGGCCAACAGAGCCGCCACGCGTGTCGCATCGGAGGCGATCGGTGTGAACTCGATCCGGTCGATATTGTGCTGCGGCTTGTCCCACCAGCCATCGAACTTGACAAAAACGGTCTTAGCGTCGGGCTGGCGGCTCTCGATTTTGAAGGGACCGGTGCCGTTGGCATGATAGGTCGCGTAGCCTTCGACGCCCGATCCGACGTCGGTCGGAGCTTCGGTATTGTTGTCCTTCAGCCAGCCGGCATCGAAGATGTAAATCGTTGTCAGATCATTGAGAAGGAGGGGGTAGTTCGGCGTGACATCGATCTCGATCGTATGGGCATCGATAACCCGCGATCCCTTGTAGGCAGGGATGTTGCCCTTGAGCGGTGATTTTGGATCGCTGGCCCGCACCAGCGACGCCTGCACATCTTCCGCCGTAAGATCGGCGCCGTTGTGAAATTTGACGCCTTCGCGCAGCTTGAAGCGCCAGGTCGTCGGCGAAACAACTTCCCACGATGTGGCAAGCGCAGGCTCGATCTTCAGGTTGCGATCGTAGCGCACCAAGCCTTCGTATACGTGATTGAGCACTCCGAGCGTAAAACTGTCGCCATAGGAATCGGGATCAAGCGAACCCAGATCGCGTGATGCGCCCCAGCGAAATGTCTCCGCTCCGGCTGGCATGGCCAGGCCGAGCAGTAAAGCGCCGGCGAGAAGTAGTCTTCCAATTCTGATCATATTGTTCCCCGATCATTATATTGTATGCAATTTTTGCTCAATATCCGCGTTTTCCCCACAGGTGAGGCATAATCGCATGAACATCGGCGCCAATATTCCGGCGACAACCTTAATTAGCTTGCAGAGCGTACTAAAATTCGTATTCTAGATCGTATGCAATATCAACATAAATTTGCATGCGATTTTTATCCGTTTATGGCAGACAAAAATTGTGCATATAGAAGCGCAATGAAAAGCACCGCCAAACCACGGGATGGAGAGCTCTATGTCCACGAACCAGACGCGCAGTGATGCCATTTACGCTTCGCTGAGACGGGCGATCCTTGAACAGGCGCTGAAGCCTGGGGTTAAGTTGCCGGAGGATTCCATTGGCGACACCTTCGGCGTGAGCCGTACGAGCGCCCGCAACGCACTTGTGCGCCTCGTTTCCGACGGCCTGGTCGAGATCAAGCCCAACCGGGGTGCCTCGGTCGCCATGCCGACATTGGAGGAGGCGCATGAGGTCTTCGCGCTACGCCGTTGCCTGGAGCGCGAGGTTATCGAGCGGCTCTGCACGCGTATGCCGAAAGACGGGATCGATGCACTGATATCGCACGTCCGAGAAGAGGAGCGCGCGCTGCGGTCATCCTCGCCGCGGTCGATCCGGTTGGCCGGGGAGTTTCACATCCTGTTGGCAGAGCTAACTCATTCGAAGCTTCTGATCGACTTCATCAGTCAGGTTGTCTCGCGCTCTTCATTAATTCTTGCCCGGTTCGGCAGGCCTCATTCCGCCGAGTGCGGTATCGACGAGCATGTCCAGCTCATCGAAGCACTCAAGCAACTCGATCGCGAGCGTGCGACGCAGATCATGGATCATCACTTGCACGCCGTCGAAGATCGCGCGCGCGTTGATGAAGAAGATGTGCCGGACGTTGGCGCGATATTGAGCCGCTATATGGCCGCTTCCAACTGAAGCCGAACGCATATCGGCTGCGACGCCGGGACTGTGCAAGGTAAAATTACGCAAGGATAAGATGATAATGTCGTCGCCCAAGACGCCCCCTAGCGAAGCTGACTTCACCCGGTTCGACTTTGGTTCACTTACACCGCATGAGTGCTACAAGCTGCTGATCGGCACGGTCGTGCCGCGCCCCATCGCCTGGGTGACCACCGTCGACAGTGAAAACCGCGTCAACGCCGCGCCATTCAGCTTTTTCGGCGTCCTGTCGGCTGATCCGCCAATTCTGGCAATCGGTGTCGAAAATCACAGTGATCTGAGTTTCAAGGACACCGGGCACAACATACGCCACACCGGAGAGTTCACCGTGAACATTGTCGGAGCCGAAAACCTGGATGCCATGAATGTGACGGCCGTTCCGTTTCCTGCCGGCGTTGACGAACTCAAACATGCGGGACTGACGGCCTTGCCGGGCACTCATGTGCGCTCGCCCTACATCGCGGAAGCGCCGGCCGCTTTCGAATGCCGTCGCCACGTGACCTTGCAGGTTGGTGGCTCCCGGGAGATCGTCATCGGTGAGGTTCTGGCGCTGCACATCAAATCGAACCTCGTCAATGAGCGCCTGCATGTGGACCCGGAAGGCCTCAATGCGCTCGGCCGCATGGGCGGCCACGGATATATCAGGACGGCCGAAACGTTCGATCTGCCGACTATATCGTTGGATCAATGGAACGCGCGCGAGGGATGAGGCCAATTTGCCAATCAAGCTGGCGATCTGAACCCGAGCGGCGACGCTCTGATTAGAGAATCGGTAAGGCCTTGCAGGGAGCGTCTGACAGGTGCGGCAACTCGACGGCGATGTCGGCGCGATCGCTTTGGCTGCGAGAGGGCACCGTAAAGTTAACCGGTTGGCGATCGATCTGTGCGATTTTGCAGCATGACACAAGCCGCTCGTGATCCGCTTTATCGCCGCCACCGGTTTCCGGCTGAAGTGATTGCCCACGCCGTGTGGCTTTATCTTCGTTTTCCGCTCAGCTTACGGATGGTCGAAGATCGGCTTTCGGTGCGTGGCGTCATCGTTTCGCACCGGACCCTGTGTCCCTGGGCGGAGCAATTCGGTCGGCACAGGGGTACTCGCCCCGCGTCATGATCACCGACAAGCTGCGGTCCTATAGCGTCGCAAGGCGCGACATCATTCCCAGCGTCGAACATCGACCCCACAAGGGCTTGAATAATCGGGCGGAGAATTCCCATCAACCGACACGACGGCGAAAGCGGATCATGAAGGGCTTCAAGTCAGTCCGACATCTCCAGCGTTTCGTTTCCATTCATGACCCAGTGGCCAATCTCTTTCACATTCCACGCCACGATATTCCGTTCAACCATCACCGCGAACTCAGAACCACAGCCATGTAAATGTGGAATGAAATCGTATGGCTGCAGGCCGCATAAGCGAAAACGGCGGATGAGACTTTTGACCGGAGCCCGTTAATTTTACGATGCCCCTTCGATCTCACCCACCGTTGAGATCCCATGCTCCGACCGATCACTCTCGCTACGCCGTTCCGCTTCCAGGCTATTACGCGTGGGCTCCTTGTGCGCTTGCAAGCGATAATCCTCGGATCTTGAAGACAATGTCACCCCTCCCGATTGTAGTCCATGGCCTCACGCCGCAATGACCTTCCGAGCGACGATATATGGCTCGAGCATGGAGGCATCGAGTTCTATTCCGAGCCCCGGCCCCTCGGGGAGCGAGACGGTACCGTCGGCGTTGACCTTCGGCCTGCCGGCCAAGTCCAGCAGCGGGTTCGGTCCGACATCATATTCCAGGTAGGGAAACGGCAGCATGCCCCCGGACCGATGGCGTGGCAGCGTAGAGATCAAATGCAAAGCTGCATGGAAATTGACGGTGCTTCCCCAAACATGGGGTATCACGGGGCGGTCATGTATATGAGCCAAGGCGATCACCTGGCCGACCCCGGTGAGACCGCCGCAAATGGCGATATCCGGTTGAAGGATGTCCATGCACCCATCCGTCAGAAACGGCAGGAAATGCGCAGGGTTCATGATGGCCTCGCCACCGGCGATGGCGGTTGTAATCTGGCTGGCCGCCAGCCGATAACCGGGGCGGTCGGCGGGAGTTGCCGGTTCCTCGACCCAGAGAAGCCGAGCCTCTTCCATTAAGGCGACTGTGGAGATCGAGCGTCGCGGCGTGCAAGACTGGTTAAAATCAATCATGAGGTCGGTCTCTTTGCCGATCTGCCGCCGAGCGCCGAGCGCCGCCGCGACGTCGTCCGTGGGATTGAAGCCGCTGCGCAGCTTCAACGCGCGAAAACCCTCACCGAGGTAGCCATCGATCTCTCGCTCGAAATCCCGGTAGGGATGACCGCCCGGCTTGAAGAAGGGCCCACTCGCATAGGCAAGAACCTTGTCGCGGCGAGCGCCGCCGAGAAGGCTCGACAGCGGTATGCCATAGATGCGCGCGGTCAAATCATGCAGAGCCATGTCGACCGCAGAAATCGCGGTCATGATGCCGTCGCCTTCATTGGCTTCACGCATCACCTGCCAGAGCGCCCCGATATGGGTCGGGTCCTGCCCGATCAGGTGCCGGGCGAGCTGCCCCTCGATCATGGCCGCTGCAGTCGCGGGAGCGACCCATGCCTCGCCCCATCCGGAAAGCCCGCCAGCCACGATCTCCACCAGAAGTGTTTGCCGGCTGGGGAAGAAAATGAGAGCATTTCCAATCGGCTCCTCCAAAGGAGCCGAAAGTTGGTAGAGGCGAATTTCCGATATTCTCATGATCACGTCCTTGCGGAGAGAGCGTCCGAAGCCTTTGCATGCATCAGATGTCTCATGCTGTAGCCAAGAATGAAGATTGCCGCCGCCGTGACGGACATCGCCGCCGCCAGAAAGATCAGCGCTCCCTGGAAGCCGCCGGTTGCATCGCGGACCCATCCGATAATCGTCGGGCCGAAGAAGCCGCCGGTACTGCCGACCGAGTTGATCAGCGCAATGCCGGCTGCTGCAGCGGTCCCGGTCAGAAGTGTCGAGGGGAAAATCCAGATCGTCGGCGAAGCACCGCCGATGCCGGCCGCACCGATCGTCAGGCCAATGACGCCGACGAACGGATTGCTGGCGAAGGCGGCGATCACAAAGCCGATCGCGCTGGCAATAAACGGCCCGGCAGTATGCCAGACGCGCTCGCCCGTCTTATCCGAATGGCGGCCAACGGTGATCATCGCAATAGCCATGAAAACAAATGGAATCGCCGCCACAAGGCTGGTCTGAAGAGTGGAAAGGCCAAATTGCTTGATGAACTGCGGCATCCAGATGGCGATACCCGTGGTACCGATGACCAGCCCGACGGCGATCAGGCACATCAGCAAAACGCGTGGGTCGACCAAGGCGCGCCCGACCGAGAAATGCTCCTGCTTCTCCTGAGCCTCACGCTCGCTGTCCAGGCGCTTTGTCAGCCAGCTGCGTTCCTCCTCGTTGAGAAAGGATGCGGATGCGGGACTGTCGGGGAGGGCAAAGAAGACGACAAACCCCATAATGAGCGCGGGCAGGCCCTCGATCAGGAACATCCATTGCCAGCCGTGAAGGCCCGCCACTCCGTTCAGGCTTTCCAGAATGAGGCCCGACATGGGAGCCCCGAGAACGGAAGCCAACGGCACCGCCACGTTGAACGACGAGAACATCGTGCCGCGATAGGCGCGGGGGAACCACAGCGTCATGTAGAAGATCATGCCCGGGAAAAATCCGGCTTCGGCGGCGCCCAGTAATATGCGCACTATATAGAAACTGGCGGGATTCCAGACGAAGGCCGTCAAGGCCGAGAGAATGCCCCAGGTGATGAGGATGCGGGCAATCCAGCGACGCGCTCCGACGCGCGCGAGCATCAGGTTGCTCGGGAGCTCGCATAAAACATAGCCCAGAAAGAAGATGCCGGCTCCAAAACCGAAAGCAGAGGCTGAAAAGCCGAGGTCGCCATTCATCGTCAAGGCGGCAAAGCCGATATTCACGCGATCCAGAAAGGCGGCCAAGTAGCAAAGCATAAGGATCGGCAGGATCCGCCTTGCAGCCTTGCTGATGATGTCTGCTCTATCCGTCATGATGTTCTCCTCCCACAGGTCGATGCTCGCCTGTTTCCCTCCCGTTTCTTAACCAATATTGACATTTTCAATCAAATGAGTTTTTTAAAGGTAGCAATATAGGAATTTTAAAAGTGCGGATAACGCTGGCCCAGGTGGAAGCTTTTTACTGGACGGTCCAGCTCGGCTCGGCGCAGAAGGCCGCACAGCACCTCAACCTTGCGCAACCAACGATTTCCCTACGCTTGAAAGATCTCGGCGAGGTGCTGGGTGTTGACTTGTTGGAGCGCTCTAGCCGCGGTCTCGTAATGACGGCGGAGGGGCGTCTATTGTTGCCTCGCGTCAGGTCGATTATGGCTGAAATTCAGGGCATCCAGCAACAGGATGCCGCCCGCGCGGTGGTCGGTGCCATCCGCGTAGGCCTCGCAGAAGGGTTCGCGGTCAATTGTTTGGCACCTTTGCTGGCCGGCCTGTTGGAGGATCATCCTTCCCTGGAGCCGGAATGGGTTGTCTCGACCAGCACGACACTCGAGGCTTCGCTTCTCGACGACAAGCTCGACGTCGCCGTTCTGCTCAATCCGCTCGGTCACGAAAAGCTCGCGCTTAAGCCGCTTGGTCCTCAGCCGACGCATTGGGTTGCGCCGGTCTCCTGGGATATGGATAGCGCGGTCGAACCCAAGCACCTTTGGGACAAGCCCATCATTTCCAATCCACCACCCTCTGCCATGTATCGGCAGGTCACCCATTGGTTTGCGCTTGCCGGCATCCAGCCGCAGCACATCAGTATCTGCACAAGTGTCGCCGTCATTCCCGAGCTCGTCGCCGCTGGCCTGGGCGCGGCTATTCTGCCGACTGCCATGGCTCTTCGTTATGTCGCGGAGGGCACGATCCAAATGCTGGCGTCCAGTCCGAAGATCGAGAACGGGCGGCTATTTCTCGGATCTCGCGTCGGTGTGGCGGACCAGAAGATCATCGCGGTCGAACGAACGACCAGCCGGGTACTGGAGAAACTGCACTATCTGGAGGTCGAAGCCAGAAACGTGGCGTAGTTTTCCACCATCGCGCAGCCACCTCCAACGCTTCACAGGGGCTTACCCGGAAATCCCGGGTTCACTTTAAATCACTCGTCGTCACACCGTGCGACCGCCGATCTCCGACGTTACGATTTTGCCGCAGAGAGCTACCATCTCGCCGAGCACGTCGATGCGATTGTCCGTGATGCGGGAAGCGGGACCGGCAAGCGAGATTGCCGCATGCACGGCACCGGCTTCATCAAAAATCGGGGCGGCAATACAACGCAATCCAAGCGAGAACTCCTCGTTGTCGACCGCAAAACCGCGCTGCCTGATATTGGCGAGTTCGAGGCGTAGTGCTTCTGGCGTCACGATCGTATGCTCCGTATAGCGCGGCAAGCCATTCCGTTCCACGATGCCGACGACGTCCTCCTCCTCCATATGCGCCAATATCGCCTTCCCGGCCGCTGAGCGATGCATTTCAACGCCACCACCGGGACGTGAGATTGCCCGAACCATTTGCTGGCTTTGGATCTGTGCCATGCACATGACCTCTTCGCCATCGAGCATGAAGAAATTCACCGTCTCACCCGTTTTTGTCATGAGACGGCGCATATGTGGAACAGCAAGCGGGACCATATCACGCGAACGCGCAAAGGCATTCCCGACCACAAAGGCTTGAACGCCGACGAGCCAGGACATCGTCGCCGGCTCGAATCGCACGAAACGCTGCCGTTGCAGCGTCGTGAGAATTCTATGCGCGCTCGACGGAGGCAGCGCGACGCTCCTGGCAAGCTCGGTCAGCGTCAGTCCGTCGTCGCACTCTGCCAGCCGGTTGAGAATGGCAACGGCGCGCGTAATCGACTGCACACCCCCTTCCGTCTGCGAGGCCTCCCTGCGCAGCTCTGTCCCTGCGGCTTTCTCTGTCATTCTTTCCACTCCTGTCGGCTCGTTCTGCCCACTATTCCACATCGTGAAATTTATTCCAATCTTGTTGCACACAATTTAGACATGCTTACAATATGGGCAAATAGCGAAGGAGCGAACGATGCGCGTTGGTGTTCACAAGATAGAGATGGGCAATCCGGGTGACGTTTCCGACCTCGAACGCATGATCGAGGTGGGTGAGATTGATCCGCGGGAGATCGTCGCGCTGATTGGAAAAACCGAAGGAAACGGAGGCGCCAACGACTTCACCCGCGGTTTCGCCACCCAGTCATTTTCATTGCTGCTCTCGCGTTATCTCGATCTTTCGCCCAACGACGTCGTCAAGCGCATCGCCTTCGTCTGGTCGGGCGGTACAGAGGGGGTCCTCAGTCCGCATGCGACCGTTTTCACACGAAGCGACAGCACTGCGCCTCGCGAAGGCAAGAGACTTGCAGTGGGCATCGCTGTGACGCGCGATCTGGCGCCGGAAGAAGTTGGCACCATGGTTGAGGTGCACGAGGTCGCGGCAGCCGTCCGCAAGGCCCGGACGGAAGCAGCCATCACCGATCCGCGTGACGTACACTATGTTCAGGTCAAGGGACCGCTGCTTACGCCGTCCGCTGTGGCAGACGCCGACCATCGGGGCGTCAAGCTCGTGACGCGCGATCCGAACGGCTCCAAGCCCTATGCCCGCGGCGCGACAGCGCTCGGCGTCGCTCTCGGTCTGGGCGAAGTCAGCGAGACCGAACTTAACGACGAAGTGATCACCACGCGTATGGATCTTTATTCGTCCGTTGCAAACACGTCTGCCGGGGGCGAGTTGCGCAACTGTGAGATTCTACTGTTCGGCAATTCGGCTGAGGCCAGTGGCGACTTGAGGATCGGACACTCCATCCTGCGCGACGTTATCGATGCTGACGGTGTGCGCGCAGCGGTACACGACGCACTCGGCGATGGGGACGCGCCGATCGATGTCGGACGCATCCAGGCGATCTTCGCCAAGGCCGAGGCACCCCCCGGCGGGCTACTACGTGGTCGCCGCACGACCATGCTTTCCGACGCCGACATCAATTATGAGCGCCATGCCCGTGCCGCGCTCGGAGCGGTGATCGCTTCCGTGACCTTTGATTCTGCAATTTTCGTCTCCGGCGGCACCGAACATCAGTGCAAGCCCGGCGAAGCGCCGATCGCTGCGATCGTCAGCGTTTGAAAATCCAAAGACCGAGCGCGCGCCGACGGCCGCTCAGTCGCAATAAGAACGCCGGAAGCAATGCAAAGACCAAAATCAACCAGAGGGATGCATTATCATGACTAAAGAGACCTCCGACCGCTGGCGGTCGTCGGCGGCTGTCGCTGTTGCCGTGCTCTCGCTCACGGGAGCTGTCGCTACACCCGCATATGCAGAAGACAAGGCCGCAATACTGCTTCCGGGCAGCGCCAACGACCAAAGCTGGAATGCTCTCGGCTATTCCATTCTGAAAAGCCTCGAGCCGCATGGATTTAAGACGGCCTATTCCGAAAACGTCGCCGACGCCGATGAGGCCGAGGCCGTCCGCGACTATGCCAATCAGGGCTACAATATCGTTCTGGGGCATTCCGGTCGTTTTGTATCGGCCATGGAAGAAGTCGCCCCCGATTTTCTCAAGACGCAGTTCATCGCGGTCAGCGGCAATGAAGGCGCACTGCCCAATGTGATGTCGATCGACTACAACAACGCCCAATTCGGCTGCCAACTCGGCCTGCTCGCCGCACGCATGAGCAAAACGCACAAGGTCGGCGGCATCTATGGACTACAGGGCGTACCCAACATCACGGCCCAAGCCGGCGGTTTCCGCGTCTGCGCCACCAAGGCTGGGGCCACGGTTACGATTCTCTATATCAAGAACATGGAAGACTCGGCAGAAGCCAAGGAAGCGGCATTGTCGCTTATCGGCAACGGCGCCGATTTCATCACCGGCAAGCTGAATGCGGCTGAGGCCGGACTCGTCCAGGCGGCCAAGGAAAAGCATGTTTTTGTAACCGGTCGCGGCTTCGACCAGACGGCAATCGCGCCGGATCTTGTTCTGACCAATATCGTCGAAGACTGGCCGGCAATGATCGGCAGCACCGCCGATCAGGCCAAGACAGGCAAGCTGTTCGGCACCTTCGTGCAATATGGCTACGACACGGGGTCGGTGACCGGCGCATCGCTGAAATACGGTGCCGACAAGGCCTTCAATCCGGTTGTTCCGGACGCCGTGGTGAAAGAGGTGAACGACATGGCGGCCGATTTCGCTTCCGGCAAGCTCAAAATCGCGCCGACCGACCAGGATGCTCGCAGCGGCAGCTAATCTCAAGCGCCGGCCTTTGGCCGGCGATCCTTTCCTTTTTCCTGCGAGCAGCGCGGTTTTTCCTGCGCCACCGTTTTCGACATTTATCTTGCCTGCCCTGTTCTCGGCGGGTTTATCCGAGGGCTTAATGGCTGCACTTCTGGAAATGCGCGGGATTGTTCGCTGTTACGGTGCCTTACGCGCCAACGACGGCATCGATCTCGATGTCCATGCCGGTGAAATCGTTGGCTTGCTGGGAGAGAACGGCTCTGGAAAGAGCACCCTTATGAAGGTGTTGTTCGGCATGGTGCCGCCCGACGCCGGCGGCATCGTGTTTCGCGGCAGGGAACTCTCCGACCACCGCCCCCGTGAAGCGATGGCGGCGGGCATTGCCATGATACATCAGCATTTCATGCTGATCGATGCCATGACAGTGGTCGAAAACGTTATGCTTGGTTGGTCTGACGCTGGCCGGCTGCTACGTCGGGAAGCGATCGCCGACCGTATCCGAGATGTCAGTCGTCGGTTCGGTCTCGACCTTGAGCCATACGCCCGCGTCGCCGATCTGCCCCTTGGCCGACGGCAACGCATCGAGATCCTGAAAGCGCTGCTGCGCGAGGCTGAGCTGCTCATCCTCGATGAGCCGACATCGAACCTCGCGCCCCCGGAAGTGGCCGATCTGCTCGACATCCTGCGGCGTCTGCGGGACGAAGGCAAAGGCATCGTCTTCATTACGCACAAGCTGCCGGAAGTGCTCGATGTCTGCGACAAGGTCGTTGTGCTGCGCGCCGGACGCGTCTCCGGCAAGGGGCCGATTGCCGGCGCCAGCCGCGCCCAGCTCGCGGAGATGATGGTCGGACGCGACGTCACGAAGCCGCAAATTTTGACGGATCATACGCCCGGTCCCTCCCGACTGGAAATCTCCATGCTCACCGGCCCTGGCCTTGGTCCGCTCGATATTGCCGTTCGTGGGGGGGAGATTCTCGGTATCGCGGGCGTCGATGGCAACGGGCAGCTCGAACTGGCCGAAACGCTGGCCGGGCTTCGCGCCTTCACGGCCGGAACGATCAAGCTCGATGGACGTGACATCAGTCGCGTTTCGGTTGCTGCCCGCACCAAGGCGGGATTGGCCTATATGCCCGCGGACCGATCATCGACCGCACTCGTTCGTAGCATGTCCATCGCCGAAAACCTGATGCTGCGCGATAGCAGACGCGCGCCATATTGCCGGCGCGGCATCCTTGCTGGCAAAGGTTTGGCCGCCAAGGCGCGGGCACTGATGGAACATTACGACATTCGCGCGCCTTCTCCTGCCACTCTGGCGAGCCGGCTGTCGGGCGGCAATCAGCAGAAAATCGTCATCGCCCGCGAGCTCGAGAGGGCCCCGGCCGTGCTCATTGCCCATCAGGCAACCTGGGGTCTTGATCCAGGCGCCACGCGCTTTGTGCTGGAGCGAATGATCATGCTTCGCGACGCCGGTGCGGCCGTGATCTACATTTCGTCCGAACTGGAGGAAGTCCTGGCGATCAGCGACCGAATCGCCGTCCTTTCAGGCGGCGTTTTTGCCGGCGTGGTGCCGCGGACGGAGGTGGAGATGGGGCAGATTGGCCTCTGGATGTCGGATCGCGCAGCATGACTGAACTTTCGCCCCTTGCAGCACGATCGTCTCAGCGCCTTGCTTTTCGGTTGCGGTCGGACTGGCTGTTTCTTCGCATCCTCGTCGCGATTGGCCTGTCGATGGCTTGCGCGGCCGTACTCGTGTCGCTTGCGGGCCACAGCCCGCTCGAAGCCTTTCTGGCCATGCTTGCTGGAGCTCTCGGCTCACCGCATCAGATCGGCGTGGCGCTCAACCGCACCTCGCCCTATCTGTTCGCCGGCGCGGGCCTTGCCATCTGCTTTCGTGCCGGCGTCATCAACATGGGCTCCGACGGGCAGATCGCCATGGGCGGCATCGGTGCGGCCGCCACCGTTGTCTTCTGGCCGGGCGAGCCAACCGTCGTTACAACGATCTTGGCGCTTGTCGGCGCGGCGGTCTGCGGCGCATTATGGGCGGGGATCGCGACCGCCATCCATCTCGGCCGGAGGGTCCACGAAGTCCTCGTGACACTGCTTCTCAACTTCGTTGCCCTTCTCATTGTTCAACTGGTGCTTTCAGGTGCGCTCGGTCAGCGTGGAGCCGGTTTCCTGCAATCGCCAGCCTTCCCGCGCGCCGTCTGGCTCTGGCGCATACCGGTGTTCGACTTCCATATCGGCATTTTGTTTGCTGTCGCTGCGGCCTGCATTCTCTCCTTCATGCTCTGGAAGACGCCGTTCGGCTTTGCCTTGCGGGTCGCCGGAAAATCGAGACTTGCGACCGCATATGCCGGCTTCTCCCTGCCGGCCATCACCTGGGGCGTCATGCTGACCGCAGGCGCGCTTGCGGGTCTTGCCGGCGGCACGGAGGTCCTCGGCCTGCATCATCGGCTGATAGAAGGCTTCTCGTCCGGTTTTGGCTTCAAGGCCGTTACGGTTGCGCTTCTTGGGGCACTGGAACCTGGTGCCGTCATTCCAGCAGCCTTGTTCATTGGACTGCTTGAGACGGGTTCGTTGTCCATGCAGCGCCAGATCGGCGTACCATCGGCGCTCGTCGTCGTTATCGAGGGAATAACAATGCTCTTCATCCTGACAGCCACGGTGCGCCGATCATGATCGACTTTTTAGCTGCCGCCATTCGCATCGCCACGCCGTTGGTGTTCGCAGCCCTCGGGGGCATCCTTTCGGAGCGGGCCGGCGTTTTCGCCGTCGGGCTCGAAGGCATGATGCTCATGGGCGCCTTCGCGGGCATCCTCGGCTCATGGGTCTCCGGAAACGCAGCGGCAGGCTTGCTGCTCGCTGTCTTGGGCGGTGTTTCCATCGGTATCATTGTTGCTGTCGTTGCGGTCCGCTACCGGGCCGACAATATGGTAACTGGCTTGACGGCCAATATTCTTGCCCTTGGCATGACCACCTATCTCCTGCAAACCCTTTCCGGCGGCGGCAGTCCGATAGCCATCCACCTGGAACCGCTTGCGCCTTGGCCGATTCCCGGTCTTGCAGACATTCCGGTCGTCGGTTCACTTTTCTTTTCTCAGCCACCGCTCACCTATCTTGCCGTTATCGGCTGTGCAGTACTTTCCATCATCCTCTTTCGCACGCAGGCGGGCCTCAAGCTTCGCGCGACGGGAGAGAATCCAGAAGCGGTATTCGCGGCTGGCCTCGATCCCATGCGAATCCGCATGATCGCCGTCGCCTGCTGCGGCGGTGTTGCCGGCCTTGGCGGCGCAGTTCTTTCGCTCCAGCAGGTCGGAACGTTCACGGACGGGATGACTGGCGGGCGGGGCTATCTTGCGCTCGCCTCGCTGATCGTCGGCCGCTGGAACCCCTGGGGTGCCGCGGCAGCATGCCTGGTTTTTGGCGCAGCGGAGGCTTTCGAGCTGCGATTGCAAGGCTTCGGTGTCCCGATCAGCTCCTATATCGTCCAGATGGTGCCTTATCTCATCGCGCTTGCGGTGCTCGCCGGTTTGGGCCAGTCGAGCAAGTTGCCTGCTGCGATCGGCAAGCCAGTCTGAGCCGGGAAAGGAGTAAGCGGAATGTTGGAGGAGATTGGCGAAATCGCCGCCGCACTACGCAGCGGTGCATTGACGGCACAGGCGTTGCTCGAACGTTGCATCGAGCGCATCGCGAGGCTGGATCCGGTTTTGAACAGCTTCGTCGCCATTGACGAAACGAAGGCACGCCACGCCGCGCGCGAAAGCGACCGGCGGTTGACCTCCGGGACGGCACGTTCACCGCTCGAAGGCATTCCGCTGTCGATCAAGGACAACATCCTCGTGCGAGGCTTGCCGGCGACTTGGGGAACCCGGGCACTTAAGGATTTTGTTCCCGATCGCGATGAGCTGCCGGTGGCACGCCTGAGAGAGGCCGGCGCCGTCATTCTGGGCAAGACCAACGTGCCGGAACTGACGCTCGAGGGGTATACAAGCAACGATCTTTTCGGCACCACGCGCAATCCCTGGGACACCGCGCTGACGCCGGGGGGATCGTCGGGCGGTGCTGCGGCAGGCGTCGCGGCCGGCCTTGTTCCGGCTGCACTCGGCACTGACGGCGGCGGTTCGATCCGGCGCCCGGCATCTCACACAGGTCTCGTCGGCTGGAAGCCCTCCACCGGACACATACCGCGTCTTTGGGGCTTCCCCTCTATCCTTACCGATTTCGAGGTTGTCGGAACCCTGACACGAACGGTCGCCGATGCCCGACTGCTCAATGCGATCATGAAAGGGCCGGACGCGCGCGACCGGCGATCGCTATTGGCCCGCCCCGGCTCATGGCCGAACCGAAGACGACGCGTGCTTTATGTGCCGCAGTTTGCCGGCAGCGCAGTGGATCCCGAGGTCGCCGCTGCAACAGCGGCCTTCGCCGACATGTTGGTACAAACCGGAGCGGAGGTGGTGACTGGTGAGGTGTTCTTTGATCTTGAATCGGCAAATCACATCTGGCGCGTAATATCACGCGCAGGCGTGGCATTTCTCATGGGCTGGCGCAATGGAAGTCTCGGCTCCAATGCTGGTATCTCAGTAAGAGCCATGGCCGAAGAGGGTAGAGCAATCACCGGAGCCGACTATATGGAAGCTCTTGAACGGGTAGCTGCTCTACGTCTGGAAATCGCCGACATCTTCGCGGATTACGATCTGGTGCTGACGCCGAGCGCAGCAGCCTTGCCCTGGCCGGCAGAAAATTCTTATCCGAACCGCATCGCCGGCCGGCCGGCCGGCCCGAGAGATCATGCAGTCTTCACCGGCTGGGTCAACATCGCTGGACTTCCCGCCATAGGTCTGCCGATTGCGCTGTCGGATTGCGGATTACCGATCGGCATCCAATTGGTGGCCGGATTTGGCAGGGACGAGGAATTGTTGGCCTTTGCCGACGAGACCACCCGTGCATGGCCGCCTCCGCCTGTACCAAAATTTAATAGAATCAATTCACTTTGCGTGGACTGACAGAGGCGGCGGGACTTACCGCTTAGGTCTCACGGGTCCACTTTGCCATCAAATCCTCAAAAGGCTCTGCATTTGCGACCAAGGGGCCATCGTTCGCCATCCCCTGAATGTCAGTTGCAAAGGATTGTCAGTTTGAATTTTACGGCCCCGCACTGACTGACGCAGAAAGCTGTCAGTGGTGGAATTCCCGGTTTCTGGTCGCCTCGCGGAAACGAGCCGGAGTGAACTCCGTGAAGTGCCGGAAGCGGCGGGCGAAAGCGCTCAATTCGCTGTAGCCAAGCTGATCGCTAATGACCGGGATCGAGAGGTGCGTGTTGGCAAGCAGGCTTTTCGCGATCTCCATCCGCACCATGTTGCGCAGTTCGGCATAATTGACGCCACATTCGGCAAGTTTGCGCTGGAAGCTACGCAGACTCATACCGAAATCCGCCGCCGCGTCTTCTATGTCGATGCTTGCATGCTGGCAAAGCGCTGCAGCGATCCATGCCTTGAGTGCCGTAACAAGGTCGAGGCGTTTCTCGCGGCGATAAAGAAGATCTGACAGTTCGCAGGCGATACGCAAATGGTCTTGCGCGTCGCCACCGGTGCCGATTTGACGATCGAGAAACCTCTTCGGGAAAACGATCGCGTTTTCCCGGCGCCCGAATGCCAGGGGACAGGCAAAATGTGAGCGATAAAGCGCCAGATTGTCACCGGGCATATGCTCAAACTCTATGCATGAGGGTTTCCAATCCTCTCCGATTGCGGTTGCGAGCATGGTGTTTAGCACGCTCTCCGTGAAATCCGCATCCTGGGTTTTATGACGTACAGTGTTGTCACGGATCGAATAGGAGAAGCGGGCGACATCGTTCTCCACCACCAGCGTGGAGCGGGTATTGCTTTGCAACGCTGGGAAATAGCGGCTGAACTGGGTCAATCCATGTTTCAATGTCGGCGCCGTCAGAAAAAGCGCCGCTAGCGAACCAAGTGCCTGGAATTCAAATTTTTTCCCAAGTTTCAGGCCCAGCAGGGGATCGTTTTTTTCCTCCGATGCAACCTCGAGCGCGCAGGTGAAGGCTGCCAGCGGCATGAAATCACCATCGGCAAACAAAGCATGGTTTCCAAGGCCGACCCGAGCCGAAACCGCCTTCATATCAAGCCCGCCCAGACTGATCGAGGCTAGCATTCCGTCCATGGCAGAAGAGGCGATGACACCAGTGGTTTCCATAGTTTGCGCTCCACTTCTGCTGAACGAAACGCAAGCGCCATGCCAAGTCACCTTCGGTCGTCGTCGAGAAATTTTGGCGTGAACTGTCAAATACAGCAACGATGAATTTTGCGTATGATCGTCATCAGCACGTATATTTATGTAACAAACAGTAATAAATACATTTATTTCTGCGGATACTTCGCGGAATAACTAGTATTTTTACAATTTATACATCTAACAACAGGTGCACCCCAATCAATCTGGCGACATACATCGCGGGAAGAAAAGGAATTTCCTATGTCCGAGATCGAACTTGGGAAAGCCGGAACCGATCTCCGGCGCAATGCGATTGGCGTCAGCCACATCGTCTTTTTCGTGGTGGCTGCTGCCGCGCCGTTGACAGCGGTGGTTGGCGCTTCGCCGGCCGCCTTTGCATTCGGGAATGGACCCGGTGTGCCGGCAACTTATCTTCTCGTCGGCGCTCTCTATCTTCTTTTCAGCGTCGGCTTCACGGCAATGAGCCAGTTTATCGGTTCGGCTGGCGGCTTTTATCCCTATATCGCCGCTGGCCTTAGCCGTCCTGCGGGGGTGGCCGGCGCGTTTATCGCACTTGCCACCTATATCGCGATTGAACTGGCAGTGTTCGGCCTCTTCGGTTTTTTCGTCAACGACATCGTCAAGACATCTGGAGGCACTGATGTCCCTTGGTGGCTGTACGCTTGCCTGCTTGCAGCCCTGATTTATGTCTGCGGCCGCCGGAACATCGAATTCTCCGGCCGCGTTCTCGGCTATTGCATGATCGCGGAAATCGCCATCCTGGCGCTTTTTTCGCTGCGCGTGTTGCTCTCAGGCGGCGGACCGGAAGGCATAACGGTCGCCCCCTTCGGGCCTTCGGCCGTTCTTGCTCCGGGTATGGGCGTCTCTCTGGTCTTCGTTGTCGCGTCCTTCATCGGTTTCGAGGCAACCGCCATTTTCGGCGAAGAGGCCCGCGACCCCAAGCGTACGATTGCGCGGGCAACTTATCTCGCCGTTATTATCATCGCTGTCTTCTATGCCTTCGTTACCTGGGCGGTGGCGCTGCACTACGGCCCATCCAATATTGCAGCGGAGGCGACGGCCAATACCGCGACACTCTACTTGACCGCTGTAAAGGCGATGTTGGGCGGCCCGGCCGGGATCGCTCTGAATGCTCTTTTGATCACCAGCCTCTTTGCCTGTGCGCTTTCCTTCCACAACACCATCAACCGTTACTTCTATTCGCTCGGCCGCGAGAGACTGGCATGGTCCGGCTTCGCCCGCACTCACGGGACACATCAGTCGCCATACATGGCCGGTGCGGTCCAGACGGTAATGATGATCGTACTGATCCTCGCCTTCGCGCTGGCCGGGCAGGATCCTTATGCGGTCGTGTTTGCCTGGATGGGTGCCTTTGCCAGCGTCGGCATTCTCCTGTTGCAGACAATGGTTTGCCTGGCGGTAATCGGCTTTTTCCGCAGCGACGCGCGAGACGTCGGGATATGGCATCGCATCGTCGCGCCGGGGGTCAGCATGGCCGGGCTGCTGGTCTGCCTTGTTCTGATGGTCATCAACCTGCCGCTCGTCAGCGGTTCGGAATCCCCGATCGTCGCAAGCTTCCCCGTCATTCTGGTGCTGATCGGCCTTGCTGGTGCAGCCCTCGCGGTCTGGTTGAAAGCTCGCAGGCCGGATGTCTACGCCAATCTCGGCCGCGCTTTCGCCTGACAGGGCGCCGGCCTTCTACACATGAAGAAAGACCACGAGGGAGCGGCATTCAACCGCCGCCGCTCTCTTTAGGCAAGAGACATATTCGAACGGACAAAGGACGAATGCCATGGATACCTGCTGTGTTTCCAACCAGCCCCGCCAGATGCCACTGGTCGTCAGCCATCCCTTGCAACCATTGACGCCGGAGGAGATTCGCCAAGTGGCGACGATCGTGCGCAAGCATCCGCCCTATGGGGATGATACCCGTTTTGAGACGATCGAGTTGATGGAACCGGACAAGGCAACGGTCAGGGCGTTTTCGCCTGGTTCGTCGATAGCCCGCAAGGCGAGGGTCAACGTTTTCAGTGCCGCCATCGTCAGCGTGACGAGCCTCATCGTCTGCCTCGATACGGATACGATCCTGAGCCGCAAAGATTTTCCCGGCAAACGGCCGATGATCCAGCTCGAGCAGTTTCTTGGCATCGAGGGTATCGTCCGTGCCGATCCGGTCTTCATTGCCGCTTGTGAACGCCGTGGGATAACCGACATGGACACGGTTTGCATTGACCCCTGGTCGGCTGGAAACTTCGACGTGCCAGGCGAGGAAGGCCGACATCTTTGCCACGTATTCTGCTGGGTACGGCTGCGCGAGAACGAGAACTTCTATGCCCACCCGATCGAAGGGCTAAACGCGGTGATCGACCTCAACACGAACGAGGTGATCCGCGTCGACGACTATGGCGTCGTTCCCATTCCAACGCGGGAGGTGAATTATGAAAGCCAGTTCATCGAAACATTTCAGCCTCAGGCCAAGCCGATCAACGTGGTTCAGCCGGAAGGCGTGAACTTCACCTTCGACGGTCACCGGATCACCTGGCGCAACTGGTCCCTTGTGGTCGGCTTCAACGCACGCGAGGCTCTAACCCTGCATGACATCCGCTTCGATGGCCGGCCAATCGTCAACCGTGCCTCCATCGTTGAGATGACGGTACCGTATGGCAGCCCGGACAACGGCCATTTCCGCAAGAACGTCTTCGATATCGGCGAATACGGTATCGGCAAGCTTGCCAACTCCTTGAAACTCGGTTGCGACTGCCTCGGCGTCATCAAATATCTCGACGTGCACCTCAACACCATGGATGGTGATCCGTGGACGATCGAAAAAGCCATCTGCGTGCATGAGGAAGATTCGGGACTTCTCTGGAAGCACATCGACTTCCGCACGGAACGCGCCGAGATCCGCCGCAGCGCCAAACTGGTCATCTCCACCATCTGCACCGTCGGCAACTACGAATACGGGCTGTACTGGTATCTACATCTCGACGGCACGATCGAGCATGAGGTGAAGGCAACCGGCATCATCAACACAGCCGCCTGCATTCCAGGCCAGCCGCCGAAATATGGGCGTGAGGTGGCGCCTGGCGTGGTCGGCCACATTCATCAGCACATTCTATGCGCCCGTCTCGACATGGCGGTCGATGGCGACGCCAACAGCGTGGTTGAGTGCAACACCTATGCTGAGCCGTTTGGACCTTCCAACCCCTATGGCAATGCCTTCTACGAGGAGCAGACCGTGCTCACGCGGGAAAGCGAGGCAGCAAGGCGGGCCGAACCTGCATCGCAACGCTACTGGAAGGTCATTAATCCGAACAGGACGAACTATACTGGCGCAGCCGTCGGCTATAAGCTGGAGGCTAACCATTGCATTACGCCCTTCGTGCACCCGGATTCGCCTTCCGGGAAGCGCGCCGCCTTTGTGCAGAACCATGTTTGGGTCACGGCCTATGATCCTGAAGAGCGTTTTCCTGGTGGCGACTTCATGAACCATTCCGACGGGACGGAAGGTCTTGTGGAGTTCATCGCCAAGGATCGGCCGATCGAGAATACTGACATCGTTCTCTGGCATGTTTTTGGGCTGCACCATCCCGTGCGGATTGAGGATTTCCCGGTACAGCCTTGTGTCTTCACCGGCTTTAAGCTCATGCCAAGCGGCTTTTTCAACAACAATCCGGCGATCAACCTGCCGCCGGTCGTCAACGCGGCAAGTTGCTCGGCTTGAGCCGTGGTGCCATGAACGATGAAATCCGCAAACTGGAGGGCGCATCATGTCTGATCCGTTGATGCTCGCGACGGTCCTCGCCGGCGGCCTGCTAATGGGCTTTGCCGGAAGCCTTCATTGCGCCGGCCAGTGCGGCGGTATCGCATCGTCGCTACTCATCGCTACGGGGCGGGGACGTTCCGGATCGGAAAGGGTAAAGGCTCTTTTGGTTACCCAGCTCGGCCGCACGGTCACCTATACGATCGCAGGTGGCCTCGTCGGCGTTGCCGGCAGTGCACTGGGTAATCTTCTCGATCTCGCCGGTATCCAGCCCGTGCTGCGTATCCTCGGCGGGGTTATGCTGGTCTGGGTGGGGTTGGCGGTTGTCGGCGTCGTCCCTGGTCCCCAGGTCTTCGATCGCCGCGCCATGGCCGTCGCAGGCCGGATGCCTGGGCGCAATCTTTCGCCCGCGCTTCGGAATTCTTCGGCGCTGCTTCTGGGCATGACCTGGGGGCGGCTCCTTGCGCGATGGTCTATAATGCGTTGATGACCGCCATGCTGACGGGTGCGCCAGCAACGGGCGCGTTGTTCATGACGGGCTTTGGCCTGGCGACGGTGCCGGCCGTGGCACTGACGGCGCTTGGGACAGCGCAAATCGTTGCCATGGGCCCGTTGCTGCCCAAGGCGACCCTGCGCAAAGGGGTCGGGATTGCAATTAAGCTCCTTGGCTTCGCAAGCACGGCGGTGCCCGCCGCGTCGTTGGCGGCGCTGTGCATGAACTGACAACAAGCGAGAGTATAGCCGATCACCCTCATCGGGAAGGTGCTGAGATAGCCTCATGGGCAATCAATCGGCAGAGTTCTTCAACGATACCGACGCAAAGCGGAAGCGAGGACGTTTGTTCATTGTCTGTTTTCTAAGGGTTGCATAACGTCTAACCTGAATCCGAAATAGCGGATCGAAGGTTCACATCCATTCAAGACCCCACTATTTTTTCATAGCCGTAACAGCGATCCTGACGGCAATGGTCTTGGAGACCCATTCCGCCGCCGGGTCGGAGAACATGCCGAGATCCAGTGCTGCGCGATCGAGCTCGATATTGCCTTCCACCTGTGCCTTGTCGCCCTGCATTTTGTAGGTGAAGGACAGGGTGACGGGAACCGTCGTCTTCTTGATGGTCAGAGTGCCCAAGGCTTCGTAGCGTTCGCCGCCGAGCGATCGGAAGCTCTGGCTTTCGAAGCGCGCTTCGGGGAAGCGGGCAGAGTTGAACCATTCGCCATTCTTCAAGGAGTTCTCCTGGGTGGCGTCGCCGGTCTTTGCGGAAATGGTATTGACGGTAATGACGGCCTTCGAGCCGGCCAGATTGGCGGGATCGAAGCGGATGTCGCCGACCCATTCGTCGAAACGTCCGTTGAAAGGCTTGCCCGCATGATTGCCGCTGAACGTAATGCCGGAGGCAGCCTTGTCGATAGTCCAGGCAATGGCGTTGGCGTCGGAGACCGGAGTAGCGGCGACTGAAATCGGAACAGCAGCCGGAGCGGCGGCTTGCGCGGCTACGGGTGCTGGCTCGACCCGAGGGCCGGGCAGGTGCAGCCAACAGCCGACAAGCCCGATCAGCAATACGAAGGCAATACCGGCGCTGCGGGGCAGCAGGGCTTTCCCCGCCGGCGCGTGATGATCCTCATGCCCTTTGCCGCGCAGGAAGGGGAGCATTTGGGCAAGCACCCCGTCGCGATCGATAATGTGGTGCTTAAGCGCTGCGGCCATGTGCAGACCGATGAGCAGGGCGCCGCCATAGGCCATATAGGCATGAGCACCCATGGCGCCGAAGGCGAGCATCCGCATGCTTTCGAGGCCCGGCAGATCGGGAATGGTGAACAGGCCGAACCAGGAAGTCGCAACCATCAGGGGGCGATCCGTGCTGATGGCCCAGCCGGCCGAGATATAGACCCAGCCGCTCAACGGAATGGCGAGCAGCAGGCCGTAAAAGGCAATATGCGTGGCACGGGCGAGAACGCGCTCCCATCCTTTCATGCCGGCGGGTAGCGCCGGGATCGGATGGGTGAGGCGCCAGACAACCCGGAGCAAGGTCAGCGCGAGAATGGCGAAACCTATGGATTTATGCACCTGAAACAATTGATAGGCGAGCTGCTGCGTATCAGGCTTGTTGATCGCTCTAACCATCCACCAGCCCATCGGGATCATGGAGATCACCAGAAGTGCCGTTGCCCAATGGAGGGTGATGGCGACCGCGCTATAGCGCTTGCTGGTTTTGTGAGCCGGTCGAACCGACGCGCTGGAATGAATATTCATTGCACCCTATCAGGACAGGACCCGCCGGCTTTAAGGGCTCAATGGCGGGAAAAATGAGAAACATTTTGAAAATCGGAACATCGATCAATGACCGACTGCGATGCGAAACCGCATCGCAGTCAGCGGGCTCAGTGCATTCGGCGGCTTACTTGGCGGCCGTATCCTGGATGAATTCGCCATCGAAACGGATCGTGACATCAGGGCCAACAAAGCCGGCCGGCTGGCCGAATTCGGTGCGGTTGAAGCTGCCCTCGGCGGCAAAGCCTACGGCCGGCACGCCTGCGAACGGGTGACTGTCGATTTCACCGTTGAGTGTGGCTTTCAGGGTCACAGGCTTGGTGACGCCGAGGAAGGTGAGATCGCCGGTGACATCGGCCGTCGTCGGGCCGGTAGATGTGACCTTCGTCGATTTGAAGGTGATCTTCGGATGTGCTTCGCTGTTCAGCATCTTCGGGTCGCGGCTGATTTCCTCATCCCAGGTCTGATATGGCGAGGAGGCATGCGTGGCCTTGTAGTCGGCCGGATAGCCGGTCACGACCGAGGTCGCATCAATGGTCGCCTCGATGGAGGAGTCTTCGATCTTGGCCGGGTCAAGCTTCAACGTGGCTTCGAGCTTGTTGAAGCGAACGGTATAATTGGAGATCTTGTTGTGCTTCACGGACCACAGCAGAGCTGCGTGTGTCTGGTCGAGCTTGTAGACCCCGGCCGGCGCCGTGGCCTCGGTTGCCGGCGCTGCCGTCTGGGCAAAGGAATAACTCGAGGTTGCAGTCAGCATCCCCAAGGCAATGAGAGCGGAGGAAATGCAATATCGGTTTATTCTCATACGTATCAAACCCTTCTCTGTTAATCGGCGTCGTGACTATTGAAAAATAAGGCGTTCACTTGGAAATGAATTAATGTTGAGGAAACAGCTCTTGAAATTGGTGATTGCCGGACTACCGCCGCTGTCTCACTATTCATCCCGTCGTTCTCCAGTGAAAATCAGACCTCTTTTCAACGTCTTTCTGAAACGCCGTCTGGCACCATCCGGCGGTTGCCAGCGTCCCGAAACTGGGACGCGTATGCGCCAATGCGAGCGCAGCCAAGGTAGAATTCCGCTTTTCTGTCGCGTTGTGTATCGCGATTGCGCAGGTTGGATACTGTCGGGAAGATTATCGCGGTCATGCGCGTAGTCAGACCGCTGAGTCATTGCCTTGGTCACAAAGGACCAGATAAGAGCTTTCGGAGCCGCGCCCGGATCGCTTACGAAGTGGACGCAGACCGATTCTTCAAGCTGATGTTTGATCTGCTGCGCGATCCATTGGGCAGGATTTACGGCTAACCTTCGGTGCTAATTACCGCAGTATGCCGCTAAGTATTGTAAAATGAGGATCCGTTTTCCTGCCGAGGTATTCTACGATGTCGCGATCGCCGGTTTGAATCTTATCAAGAGTACCCTTTGGCGCCATTCGATCTTGGTCGTAAATGCGATATTCTGGTGCTTATTGACTGATCTTCACAGGGCACTTCATGCCGATGATCTCAGTATAAGGCGCCCGGGAATGACAACCGTATCAGCGTCGCGCCTGCTGGTTATCATCGCAACCAGAGCGTTGATCATCTCGTCGGTTGGCTGTTCGTAGCTGGTCAATTCGTAGGCCGGCGCCCCGCCCAGTTCGATATTGTCAAAGCCGACGACTGCCAAGTCCTTTGGAACCCCAAGCCCGAACTCGCCGCGAGCGACATCCATCGCCCCGAGCGCCAAAATGTCATTCTCACACATCAGTACGTCGATACGCGATGCGGCTGACGTAGCGCCCAGATATGTGCGGGCCGCCTCAGCGCCAGCCTGGGCGCTGTACTTTTCTGCGGCAAGTTCTGTCACGCCTTCGATACCTTTCGCTCGCCAGAAATTCGTATAGTGATGGCGCCTGCCAAGCGCCGTCGAAAGGGTCCTTGCTCCCGTCATGAAACCGGGACGGCGATATCCCTTGTCGAATAGGTAGTCGACGATTTCGCTGAGAGCGAGTTCGGCGTTGCAGGCGATCGCGGGAACGCCGGGGATTTGGCTGTCTCTCGCGAGAACGAACATCGGCGGGAATCCTGGGCCAAGGCGTCGATCACCCAGCGTTTCCTCGCGAAAGGCGGTGCCGAACAGGATCACGGCGTCGAACTGTCGCTGGCCTGCATTGATCAGCGCATGAACGTGATCGAAATGACGGTTGATGTTGATCAATACAGTCAGCAGGCCCTCCGCCTGCAGCCGCTCGGTCAACATCTCCAGAACCGGCAGCTTATGCGGATTGGTGAAGTCGTCGATGAAGACGGCGACCTGATGCGTGATGTTCGTTGCAAGGCTGCGAGCGAGAAGATTGGGCGAATAGTTCAGGGCGTCGGCCGCCTGAAGCACCTTTTGCCGGCTGGCATCCGTAATGGACGCACCGGGCGTGAACGCACGAATGACGGTCCATTTCGATACGCCGGCGGCTTCCGCCACCTCTTTCGCCGTCGCCCGTTTGCGCATGCCTGCCTCCTCAATTGGAATGAATATTCCACAAAAAAATAAAAATGGAATGAATGCTTGATTTCTGTCGACAATAAAGTAGTTTTATCGAGCTTGCTACCGGGTGCAAAGGAGATTGCTACCGGTAGCATTGGGAGGTCCGCAGTGAAGCGGACTATTTTGGGAGG
This sequence comes from Martinezella rhizogenes, assembly GCF_000799715.1. Classification (GTDB taxonomy): domain Bacteria; phylum Pseudomonadota; class Alphaproteobacteria; order Rhizobiales; family Rhizobiaceae; genus Rhizobium; species Rhizobium rhizogenes_C. Next base: position 26,484 of record NZ_JUHG01000013.1, on the reverse strand, counting down.
GTAAAATGAAATTCGGCTTGAAATCGCTTCTTGCGAGCGCAGCCATGGCTGCCGCGCTCATCTGCTCTTCGGCAATCGCCAATGCTGCGGATATTCGCATCATTGCCGTCACCCACGGCCAGGCCAATGATCCTTTCTGGTCCGTCGTCAAGAACGGCGTCAACGCAGCGGCGAAGGACATGGGTGTCAGCGTCGACTACCGTGCTCCGGAAACCTTTGACATGGTATCGATGGGGCAGCTTATCGACGCTGCCGTCAACCAGAAGCCCGACGGGCTTATCGTCTCCATTCCGGATGCCTCGGCGCTTGGTCCGTCCATCAAGAAGGCTGTCGCCGCCGGTATCCCGGTTATTTCCATCAATTCCGGTTCGGATGTTTCAAAGGAACTGGGCGCGCTTCTGCATGTCGGCCAGGACGAATACACCGCCGGCAAAGCCGCCGGTGCGAAACTGCATGAGTTGGGCGGCAAGGAAGGCATCTGCGTGAACCAGGAGGTCGGCAACGTTTCGCTCGATCTGCGTTGCAAGGGCTTTGCCGATGGTTTCGGCGGCAAGGTCACCGTCCTTCCGGTCAGCAACGATCCGGCTGATGTCCGTGCGAAAGTCAAGGCAGCGCTGAGTTCCAATACGGCTGTCGATACCGTCATGGCGCTTGGTGCCGGCACTGCCGGCGAACCTTCGCTCGCGGCCGTCGAGGATGTCGGCATGACCGGCAAGATCAAGGTGGCGACATTCGACCTTTCGGCCGATTTCCTGAAGGCCGTGGCCGACGGCAAGGCCGCCTTCGCGATCGATCAGCAGCAGTTCCTGCAGGGCTATCTGCCGGTCGTATTCTTGGCCAACTACGCCAAATACGGGCTTATCCCGGGGGGCAATGTTCCATCCGGCCCGAACCTTATTACCAAGGAAAAGGCCGCCCAGGTCGTGGATCTTTCCGCCAAGGGCATTCGCTAACCGGAATTGCCGCAAGGCATTCTCCCAGAATCTCCTCCCCTTTGATGGGGAGGGGGTTTGGCTGACTGAGCGCGCTGCCGAGCAGCGCCAATGCTACCCTAAATTACAATCCCGTTGGAGGAGTTATGGCTTCGCTTGAGCAGAGAACGGCGGCCGCGCCGAAACCCGATGAGCGCGTCAAACAAGTGAGTTTTTTGACGCATATGATGCGGCGGCCTGAGCTTGGCGCCGTGGCAGGCCTTGTTCTCGTCATCGTCTTTTTCTTTCTCACCGCAGATTCGACGATGTTTTCGCTGTCCGGCGTGATGACCATTATGGCGCCGGCATCGCAATTGGGAATCCTTGCCATTGCAGCGGCACTTCTGATGATCGGCGGCGAGTTCGATCTTTCGATCGGCTCGATGGTGGCCTTTGCGGGACTGATCTTCGGCGTCACCCTGACGAATTTCGGTCAGCCGCTTTCGGTTGCAATCGTCATGACGATGCTCTTTGCAGCGTTCATGGGGGCGATCAATGGGCAGATCGTCATTCATACACGCCTTCCGTCCTTCATCGTGACCCTGGCTTTCCTCTTCATCTTGCGTGGCCTGACGCTCGTCGGCCTGAAGTGGGCGACGGGCGGCTCAACGCAGCTTCGCGGCATCGGCGACCGGGTCAAGGACAGTCCGTTGCTTGGCTTTTTTTCCGGCGATGCGCTGAAGGGCGTCTTTGTCTGGCTTGCGGATCACGACCTGATCGACAAGTTCCCCAATGGCATGCCGAAGGTTACGGGCATCCCGGTCTCCGTATTGTGGTTCGCCGCGGTTGCCTTGGCTGCGACATGGGTCCTCCTGCGCACGCGTACCGGCAACTGGATCTTCGCTGCCGGTGGCGATCCCAACGCGGCGAGAAACTCCGGCGTGCCGGTCCACAGGGTTAAAACCGGCCTGTTTGCGCTGACGGCATGTGCGGCGGCTCTGGTTGCCATCATCACAGTGCTCGATGCCGGCTCGACCGACGCCAGACGCGGCTTTCAGAAAGAGTTCGAGGCGATCATCGCCGCTGTCATCGGCGGGTGCCTGCTGACCGGCGGCTATGGTTCGGCGATCGGCGCGTTCTTCGGCGCGATCATCTTCGGCTCGGTTTCGATTGGCCTGACTTACACCAAGTTCGACTCCGACTGGTTTCAGGTTTTCCTGGGCTCGATGCTGCTGCTGGCCGTTCTCTTCAACAATTTTATCCGTCGCAAGGTTACCGGGGAGCGCTGATCATGTCTGATGTCAACAATCGAACGCCGGTCATCGAAGTGACCGATATCATCAAGCACTACGGCTCCGTGATTGCGCTCAATGGTGTGTCGATGCAGGTGTCGGCCGGAGAGGTGCTTTGTCTCCTCGGAGACAATGGCGCCGGCAAATCCACTTTGATCAAGACACTCTCCGGCGTCGTCCGCCCAAGTGGCGGTGCGTTCATGGTTGAAGGCAAGCCCGTCAATTTCCGCAGTCCGCGCGACGCGCTCGATGCGGGGATCGCGACCGTCTACCAGGATCTTGCCATGATCCCGCTGATGTCGATCACCCGTAATTTCTTCATGGGGCGGGAGCCTCGCAAAGGCTTCTTCCCTTTCCGCCACCTCGACCTTACGCATTGTAACGATGTCACGCGTGAAGAGATGCGCAAGATCGGCATCGATATCCGCGATCCCAATCAGGCGGTAGGCACTCTGTCCGGAGGCGAACGCCAATGCGTTGCGATTGCGCGCGCGGTCTACTTCGGCGCCAAGATACTCATTCTCGATGAGCCGACTTCGGCGCTCGGCGTGGCGCAAACCTCGATGGTGCTGAAATACATCCACCAGGTTCGACAGAAAGGGTTGGGCGTCATTTTCATCACCCACAATGTCCGCCATGCCTATGCGGTGGCGGACCGCTTCACCATCCTCAATCGCGGCCAGACGCTTGGCACTTTTGCCAAAGCTGATATCGCGATGGATGAGCTTCAGAACCTCATGGCCGGTGGCAAGGAACTGCAGCAATTGTCCGAAGAGCTCGGCGGTACGATCTAGCCGGCTTGCTTCCGAGGCGGCGCTCGATTGCCTTTCGAAGGCCGCCGCCTCTCACCCAATCATCAACCATGGAATACGGTCATGAATGACGGCTTGTCGAATGCCTCATCCCCTTTCACGCTCGCGGTCTGCGCCGAGATGGTCTTCAAGTCGCTTCCTGTCGTCGACAGGCTCAAGCGCATCACCGAACTCGGCTTTCACACCGAGATCTGGGACTGGACGAAACATGACATCGCCGCCCTGGCAAAATCCGGAGCGGTCTTCTCGTCGATGACGGGCTATGTCACCGGCACGCTCGTCGATGACGAGGGCGCAGACGAATTGCTGCGAACGGCGAAGCAATCGATCCCGATCGCCAGGGAGCTCAATTGCCCGCGCCTCAACCTGCACGGGACTGGTCTCGACGGCCAGGGCCTGCCTGTGGTCAAGGCCGACAAGGTGACGGGCGCCATGTGGCTCAAGGCGCACGACACGCTTAACCGTATCGCCGAGCTCGGCGAGAAAGAGGGCGTCACCTTTGTGCTCGAAAACCTCAATGAAGCAGTCGATCACCCCAAGACACCGTTTGCAAAGGCCGAAGATACGCTTGCGCTCGTTTCGTCGGTAAACCGACCAGCATTGAAGCTCAATCTCGATCTTTATCACGCCCAGATCGGCGAAGGAAACCTGATTGAGTTATGCCGTCGCGCTCTGCCCTATATCGGCGAAATCCAGGTGGCGGATGTTCCCGGCCGCATGGAGCCGGGCACCGGAGAGATCAACTACAAGGCAATCGCCCGTGCGCTCAAGGATATGGGTTATCGCGGCACGATCGGCATGGAAGCCTGGGCCTCCGGCGATGATGAGACGGCGCTTGCTCGTTTCCGCGACGCCTTCACGGTTTGAAGATTTCGATAGTCAACACTTACATATCACGGAGAAATATCAATGATCAGGTTTGGAGTGATCGGCGCTGGCCGGATAGGCAAGGTGCATGCCGCGACCATTGCGGCGAACCCGAAGGCCAAGCTCGTCTATGTGGCGGATGCCTTCAGGGCATCGGCTGAGGCGCTGGCCGCGCAGACGGGTGCTGAGGTTGCCGATGCGGAAGATGTCATCAAGTCCCCGGGTGTCGATGCGATCCTCATCGCGACGCCGACCCCCAGCCACGCCGATCTCATCGAGGCGGCGGCCAGGGCCGGCAAGGCAATCCTCTGCGAGAAGCCGGTGTCCCTGTCGGTCGAGCGCATCAATTCCTGCCTCGACGTTGTCGAGAAGAACAAGTCGACCTTGATGATCGGCTTCAATCGCCGGTTTGACCCGAACTTCGCCAGTGTGGAAGCGCGCCTGCGCCGCGGCGATGTCGGCGAAATCGAGATCGTGACGATCACCAGCCGGGATCCCACGCCGCCGCCGGCCGATTACGTCAAATCCTCAGGCGGATTGTTCAGGGATATGATGATTCACGATTTCGACATGGCCCGGTTCCTCATGGGGGAAGAGTTCGTCGTCGTGAATGCACTTGGATCTTCGCTCGTCGACAAGGCGATCGGGGCCGAGGGCGATGTGGATACCGCCGCCGTGCAGATGCAGACGGCTTCGGGGCGCATTGCGGTCATCACCAATTCGCGCCGGGCGACGTATGGCTATGACCAGCGCATCGAAGTCCACGGAGCTGCCGGCATGCTTGCCGCGAGGAATATCCACGCAACCAGCGTCGAGCTTTCCAATGCGAACGGCATAAGCGGCGATCCCGTTCAATATTTCTTCCTGGAGCGCTATGCCCAGGCCTACGCCAACGAAATCAATGCCTTCATCGATGCGATCGACAGCGGCAACCGCTCTCCGAAGCCCGGCGGGCTTGATGGCCTCCAGGCTCAGAAACTGGCGGAGGCCGCCACCGTAAGCTGGCAGACGGGCAGGCCGGTGCAGGTCGCTTAACAAGTTTCGGGGCGATGCGGTGATGTCCTGACATTGCCGTATCGCCACCGGGGTGACGTGCCGCCTGGCGATATGCGTCCGGGTCGCATTGAGGTTGCCGGTTGGCAGTCCTTTGGAGGGTTAAGCGCAATGCTACAGGATAGAGACAACCGTCCTCCCGCGACACTGCAGGAACTGAAGTATCTGATCGCCAAACGGCAGATCGTCTTTCCCGACAGTCTCGAACAGGTCGCGAGGCAGATTATAGAACGGCCGGAAATGATTGCTTTCGAAAGTACCGCTGCGATCGCGCGCAACTGCAAGGTTTCTCAGACGACGGTTTTGCGGCTGGCGCAGCACATCGGGTTTCAAACATTCGGCGAGTTTCGCGCGATGATAAGAGATCACCTTCGCAAGATTTCCGCAAATCACCGCTAGGGAGGCAGCATGAAGCTCAGCTAATATCTGGAATTGATCCACATCATGGTTTTGCGCGTGTAGGATTTGGCCCGGGACAGCCGTTGTTGTTGTTTTCCCAAACACCATACGGCAGCCCGTGGGACGAAAATTATGAGCCATTTCGGAGTAGCCGATATTGCCGAGAAACGCCAAGAGCTCTCACCAGGTGTCAAAGTTCCATCAGACCGATGAAAACCAGGACGAAAATGACATGGGACTTTTACAGACCCTATTAGCCGCGCGCCTTCAGATGAAGCATTGGATGATGCTCATAGTGGCCAGCGCCATTTTTGACGATGGGATCTTCTGAGGTGATCGCCTGTATGTCCTGATCATCGGCGATCTGGTAGAGCGAGACACCATAACCGCCGGCGGGATCCATTACCGGACCATGCGCGACGATCTTTCCTTCGCTAAGAAGCTCATCGAGGAAAGCCCCGTGCTGCTTCATCCATTGCTGCTCGTCGGCGGACATCGTCGCCAGAAAGTTAGCACGCGGCGGAATATACTTGCACAGGTAATATTTCATAGTTTGGCTCCTGGGTTACGGGACGCACCGCCTGGAACGCGGGCCGAGACCAAAAAGCCTCGCCTTTGCTTGCTTTCGGCGTATGTGCCGCTTTGTGATGGAACATCAGCGCGCGATCAGTTACTATCAAAATAAAATCGAGTCACTCTTAAAATGATATCAATATGAAGAATCTCTCAAGCCAACCGTGTCTGATCGCTCGTAGCCTCGCTTTGGTAGGCGACGCTTGGAGTATGCTGATCATGCGCGATGCCAATGCCGGATCAACGCGCTTCGATGAGTTTCGCAAGAGTTTGGGCATTGCGCCGACCATGCTAACCACCCGCCTCGCCGCGTTGACGGAGGAGGGGCTTTTGCAGAAGCGCCGCTATTGCGACCGGCCGCCTCGGGATGAATACGTGCTGACACCGGCCGGTCAGGATTTCCTTCCTGTGCTATTTGCCCTTGGTGCCTGGGGGCGGAAGCACCGCAACGGAGGCGATGTCACTCGTTTCTTCGATGCAGAAACGAACACGGAAATCGAGCCTGTCACCATTGACCATGTAACCGGCGCACCAATCGGCACACGTCCCATTCGCATCGTCATGCCGCAGTGATACTGGACATTATTGGGAAGCAGGGGCCTTGAGGCTTGGCTCCTTCCTTGGCGAAAATCATGTCGTTTGCCTGGAGTACCAACCCAAACCGTCGCGCCCCATTTCACAATAACGATTGAAACCGTCAGATGACCAAGCTTGATATTTTGGAACCGGGAACTTCCAGAGGGAGTGTTTTGATCGTCGGTGTTGGTGCTTATCATGGCTTGAGCGCCGCCATCGCAAGGCGCTTTGCAGCCGATGGTTATCCCGTCCTGCTAGCCGGCCGCAATGAAGCGAAGCTAAATGAAACGGCCGAGCGGATCGAGGCATCCGGTGGGCGGGTCGCGCTTAGCGTCGGCGATGCGTCCAGCGCTTTGGATATGGCGCGGTTTGTGCGCGATGCTGAATCGCTCGCACCGCTTACGGTGGCAGTTCAGAACGTAGGCCCCAGCCGAGTCTCGCCACTCCTTCAACTCACGCCGCAGGAGATCGAAAGTCATTGGCGCAAATATGTGCTCGTGAATTTTGAGATAGCGAAGGCGGCGCTTCCTGCCCTGGTTGCGCGTGGCGGCACGCTCGCCTTTACGGGCGCCAGCGGCCCGTTACGCGGCGAAGCCAACTATTCCTCCTTCGCGGTCGCCAAGATAGGTCTGAGGGCTCTTGCGCAAAGCCTCGCTCGCGAATTTGGCCCCCAGGGCGTGCATGTGACGCATGTGATCATCGACGGTGGCATCGAAGGCGAGCGTCTTTCAACCAAGACATCTCAGTTGAAGGAACAGCGCGGACAGGATGGCCTTCTGAACACTGATGCTATCGCCGAAGCCTATTGGATGTTGCATCATCAGCATCGCAGTGCTTGGACGCTGGAACTTGACGTTCGACTTTGGATGGAGAGTTTCTGAGGCGCGAATCTCGAACTCGTCGGGTCGCGCTGCTTGCATCTCCGATATGGAAAGCGTCTGTGTATCGGTGTTGGCAACGATGAATTCTACGCCCTCAAGCTTTTGCGCAATCGTATTTTCTCACAGCATTTCCGCTACCATCTCCGACGTCGATGACCGTGATCTCTGGCTTCAGCTCAATGATGTTTTACAAAGGAACCATTGTTAGCTTCATCGCGTGGGTCTCTCGGTCGACAGGTTTGCGATTTCTGCTGGGGCATATTCACATCACCTGACGGAAGTAGATCGAGTGATGCTCCCCTCCGGCCAGCGTCTGAATACGGCGCTTGCATTCACCCCGCCAAAGCCGAAGCCATTCGATATTGCGTATTCCATCCCCACGCGCCGTGCGTCGTTGGCGACGAAATCGATGCCGTCAGCTTCCGGATCAGGCGCGTTCAGGTTCAGGGTTGGTGGCGCGATCTGGTTCCTGAGTGCCATGATCGTGAAAATCGCCTCGAGGCCGCCGGCTGCACCGAGAAGGTGTCCCGTTGCAGATTTTGTCCCACTGACCGCGATAGCGTTATCTGAGCCGAAGACACTTTTGATGGCTCTGATTTCACCGAGATCGCCAACTGGAGTGGAGGTCGCGTGCGCGTTCAAGTGACCGATTTCACGCGGACTTATACTAGCCTGCGCAATGGCGATCTCCATCGCTCTGCGCGCACCGTTTCCGTCCTCGGGGCCGGAGGTAATATGATGAGCGTCTGCTGTCGTACCGTATCCGACGAGTTCGGCTATTGGCGTTGCGCCGCGGGCAAGCGCGTGGCTGAGCGCCTCGATGACCAGGATTCCCGCTCCTTCGCCCATGACGAAGCCGTCCCGCATCATGTCGAAAGGACGCGATGCCCGGACCGGAGCTTCATTGAAACCAGTTGACAAAGATCTGGCCGCGGCAAAGCCACCGAGACTGACGATATTCATGCAGGCTTCGGTTCCGCCGCATATTGCAATATCGGCTTCATTGGATCGAATAAGCCTGGCAGCATCGCCTATGGCCTGAACACCGGCCGCGCACGCCGTCACCGGTGCGCCGATCGGACCTTTGAAGCCGAAGCGGATCGATGCTTGTCCTGCTGCGAGATTGACGAGAAACGACGGCACGGTGAAGGGCGAAAGACGGCGGGGACCGCGCTGGTCGACGGTGCGAACCGCTTCGGTTATTGCTGGAAAGCCGCCAATGCCCGAGGCGATGATCGTCGCGGTACGCAACCGGTCATCATTGGAAAGCGGTTTCCATTTCGCTTGGGCGAGCGCCTCTTCAGCGGCCGCCAGTGCGAAGAGGATGAATCGATCGACCTTGCGTTGATCCTTCGGAGCCATGACCGTATCGGGATCGAAGCCTCCTTCGGGATCCTCCGCGATTGAGGGGACAACTCCCCCTATTTTCGATGGGAGGTCTCCGACGACATCGTCCCCCAGCCGCCGAATACCGCTCTGACCCGCAAGAAGGCGCGACCAAGCGATATCAACATTGGCTCCAAGGGGGCTTACAGCTCCCATTCCTGTTACAACGATACGACGCATGTGTTTTCCACCTGTCTTCTCTTAAAAATCGGCACGTCTCAAACGTTCCGGCCGACGATACGGCCAGCGCCCGTTCTCAAAACATGTAGTTCGCGCAAGAATTCAAAGGGAGCTGTTGCAAGCGCATTCGGGTGGCGGCTCATCTCGAGCCCTCGTCCGGATCAGGCCACCGAACCCCGCAACTACCCTTAGATGACAGCCATTGCCTCAGACGCCACCCTCATCACTTGCAATGCGTCTTACTTCACCAGCAGCGGCGTCGAGGATGCCTTGCGATAAATTCTCTTCCTCAATGAGGCGGGATAGCGTGACGGCACCCACCATCAGGGACAGTATCGCCATTGCCTTGCCGCTGGGATTGGAGCTCTTGGCTTCGTCCATCATCTCATCCAGGACCTCAAAGTGAGCCCGGATCCCATCTTCAAATGGACGCCTGACCTCGTCATTTTGGCGCGTCGCGTCCGCGCCCAACGCCACCAAAGGGCATCCGTCGGCCTTCTCTCCACGATGGTCCTTGGAGAGGTAGAACTCCATGACTGCTTCAAGTGGATCCGAGCCTTTGGCTGCTGCTGTCGACCATCTGCGTGTGGCGCTTTCCATGGCGCGTCTTGATGCCAGGGCAGCAAGATCGTCCTTTGACGAGAACTGCTTGTAGAATGCGCCTTGCGTCAGGCCGGCGCCCTTCATCAGGTCCTTTAGCCCGATCCCATCGAAGCCATGCTCTCGAAACAGACGGCTTGCGACGTTGATCACCGTTTCCCGATTTTCTTCTGCCTGTGCGCGGCTCACTCTCATTTCGGCCTCCAATTAGATTTCATTTGACATCTATATAACAAATAGAGTTAGATCGCAATCTAATTCATCTGGAACACTCGTCAAGAAGAGAACTCAAAATGAAACGCAAACATGTCCTGGCTTTTGTGGGCGTGGCGGGAGCGGCGACAGCCGTCGTCGCTGTTTTCCTCGGTTTCGAGACAACCCAACGGAAAGCCGAAGCCGCAGACCCAAGGATAGTTGCACCATTGGTGAGGGTGGCAGAGGCGAAAAAGACCGGAGCGGCGGAACGATCGTTCACCGGTACGGTCGCGTCGCGTGTTCAAAGCAACCTCGGATTTCGTGTTTCCGGTAAAATCATACAGCGGATGGTCGATGTGGGCCAACAGGTGAAACAGGGCCAGCCCCTGATGCGGATCGACGAAACGGATCTTCAACTGGCCCTCACGGCCAAGCGCAATACGGTCGTCGCGGCGCGGGCTGTCCTGATCCAGGCACAAGCCGACGAGAAACGCTACGCGGCACTGGTGAAAAACGGGCTGGCCGCAACACCACAAAGATATGAACAGGCGAAAGCTGCACTCGACACAGCCACGGCGCAGCTTGCCGCGGCTGAAGCGGACGCCAAGGTTGCGGAAAACGGGACCGCATATACGGTTCTTCCTGCGGATTCGGATGGAACCGTCGTCCAGACCCTTGGAGATCCCGGACAAGTCGTGGCAGCGGGCCAGACGGTTGTCCAACTCGCCCAGGCCGGGCCGCGTGAAGCTGTCGTCTGGCTACCCGAGACATTACGGCCCGAAATCGGGTCCGAAGCGGAGGCCAGTGTTTATGGAGGCGATACTCTCAGCGGCAAAGCCCGTCTGCGTCAGATCTCCGATGCCGCCGATCCCCAGACCCGCACCTATGAGGCTCGCTACGTCCTGGACGGCACCGCCGCCACTGCTCCGCTGGGTTCGACGGTAACGATCAAAATCCAGGACATGGGCAAGCAATCCGAGGTCGCTATCCCTGTCGGTGCCATCCTGGACGACGGTAGCCGGACAGGTGTGTGGGTTGTCAACGGCACCCCATCCACGGTGACGTTCACCCCGGTCAAAGTTCAGCAGATCGGCGAGGAGACCGCATTTGTCACGGGTATTGGAATCGGAGAACAGGTTGTCGCCCTGGGCGCGCATCTTCTCGACAATGGCGCAGCCGTCAGAATTGCCTCGCAGCAAGAGGTGACAAAATAATGAGCTTCAATCTTTCGGCGATCGCCGTTCGCGAGCGTGCCATTACCTTATTCTTCATCGTTCTTCTGGCCGCCGCAGGGGCGTACGCCTTTATCAAATTGGGACGCGCCGAGGATCCCTCCTTCACCATCAAGACATTGACAGTCACCTCGGTTTGGCCAGGCGCCACCGCGCGTGAAATGCAGGATCTTGTCGCTGAGCCCCTTGAGAAGCGCATCCAGGAACTCACCTGGTACGACCGGGTCGAAACGACAACGCGGCCAGGCTATGCCTACCTCACGGTGACGCTCAAGGACAATACTCCAGCAAGCGCCGTCGAAGAAGAGTTCTATCAGGCGCGCAAGAAGCTTGGCGACGAGGCTCGAAACCTCCCGCCCGGCGTCATGGGTCCCTTTGTCAATGATGAATATTCGGATGTGAGCTTTGGCCTTTATGCGCTGAAGGCGAAGGGCATGCCGATGCGCGACCTCGTGCGGCAGGCGGAGGTCATCCGCCAGGATCTCCTGCATGTTCCCGGCGTCAAGAAAATCAACATCCTGGGAGAACGCCCCGAACAGATCTTCGTCGAGTTTTCCTATGCCAAGCTCGCGACACTGGGAATATCGGCAACCGATATCGCCGCAGCTTTGCAGAGACAGAATACCGTTACGCCGGCCGGTTCCATCGACACGCGTGGGCCACAGGTCTTCATCCGTTTCGACGGAGCCTATAACAGCGTGCAGGCGATTGCCGACACGCCGATCGTAGCGGCCGGACGGACGCTGAAACTCTCTGATTTAGCGGATGTGCGGCGCGGCTACGAGGATCCCGCAACCTACATCATCCGCCATGAGGGCGAACCTGCAATCATGCTGGGTGCTGTGATGCAGCCGGGCTGGAATGGCCTTGATCTCGGCAAGGCGCTTGAAGCACGATCTGCTGCGATCGCGCAGACACTGCCACTGGGCATGACACTTACCAAAGTCAGCGATCAGGCCGTCAACATCGAAGAGGCGGTCGGCGAGTTCATGCTCAAATTCGCCATGGCGCTTGGCGTCGTGTTGTTCGTGAGCCTGATCGCACTCGGCTGGCGCGTCGGCATAGTTGTCGCGCTCGCTGTGCCGCTGACGCTTGCCGTCGTCTTCCTCATCATGCTGGAAACCGGCCGGTTCTTCGACCGCATTACCCTCGGCGCGCTGATCCTTGCATTGGGACTTCTCGTCGACGACGCCATCATTGCCATCGAGGTGATGGTGGTGAAGATGGAAGAGGGCATGGACCGCATCAAGGCGGCTGCCTATGCCTGGAGTCACACGGCAGCGCCGATGCTGTCAGGCACCCTCGTGACGATCATCGGGCTGATGCCGGTTGGTTTCGCCAGATCGACCGCAGGTGAATATGCCGGCAACATCTTCTGGGTCGTGGGCTTTGCCCTGATCGTCTCCTGGATCGTCGCGGTGACGTTTACCCCTTACCTCGGGGTGAAAATGTTGCCTGACATTAAGCCAGTCGAGGGCGGTCATCATGCGATCTATGACACGCCAAACTATCGCCGCCTGCGCTCCCTCATCGAGTTCGCGGTTCGCCATAAATTCATGGTGTGCGCCGTGGTCGGTATCACCATGGCCGTTTCGGTCGTGGGGATGGGAAGCGTGAAACAGCAGTTCTTCCCGACATCGGATCGGCCTGAAGTGCTGGTCGAAGTTCGCATGCCCGAAGGCACGAGCATCGAAACAACAACAGCCGCAGTGGAGAAAGTCGAAGGCTGGCTGAAAACTCAGCCGGAAACAAAAATTGTCACCAGCTATGTAGGGCAGGGCGCTCCACGCTTTTTCTTCGCCATGGCGCCCGAATTGCCTGATCCCGCCTTTGCCAAGGTAGTTGTGCTCACCCCTGATGCGCATGCGCGCGAGGAGCTGAAGCATCGTCTTCGTGCGGCTATCTCGGAGGGGCTCGTTCCGGAGGCGTCCGTTCGTGTAACGCAGCTTGTATTCGGGCCTTACACGCCGTTCCCCGTCGAGTTTCGGATCATGGGACCGGATCAGGACGAACTGTACAAGATTTCCGAGCAAGCCCTCGCTATCATGAAAAGCGTGCCTGATGTCCGCCAGGCCAACCGGGATTGGGGCAACCGAGCCCCTGTGCTGCGGTTCGTTCCGGATCAGGACAGGCTCAATCAGATTGGTCTCTCGCCCTCTGAGGCAGCCCAGCAGATGCAGTTGCTGCTCAGCGGCATTCCGGTCACCCAGGTACGCGACAACATCCGAAACGTCCCCGTTGTCGCACGCAGTGCTGGTGAAAACCGACTTGATCCGTCAAGGCTGGGCGATTTCTCGCTGATGAGCAGGGATGGTCGTCAGGTGCCACTCGATCAGATCGGGCATTCCGAGATCCGGTTCGAGGAGCCGATCCTGAAACGTCGCGATCGAACACCGGTGATCACGATACGCTCTGATATCAACGAGGCGACGCAGCCCCCAGAGGTCTCACAGCAGGTCATGAAGGCGCTTCAGCCGCTGATCGCATCGCTTCCCGTCGGATACCGCATCGAGATGGGCGGCAATATCGAGGAGTCGCTCAAAGCCAATGTCGCACTCGTCCAGGTCTTCCCGCTTATGATTGCGGCCATGTTGATTGTCATCATCCTCCAGGTGCGAAGCCTGTCAACGATGACGATGGTCATGTTGACAGCGCCCCTCGGACTTGCAGGCGTGGTCCCGACATTGCTTTTGTTCCAGCAGCCCTTCGGCTTCAACGCCATTCTCGGGTTGATCGGACTGGCGGGTATCCTGATGCGCAACACGCTGATCCTGACGGAGCAGATCAAGGAGAACCAGGCCGCCGGCCTTGATGACTATCACGCGGTCATTGAAGCCACTGTGCAACGTACGCGTCCTGTCATCCTGACCGCGCTCGCCGCGATCCTGGCCTTCATACCTTTGACCCATTCGGTGTTCTGGGGATCGATGGCCTACACACTAATCGGCGGAACGGCGGCAGGCACCGTGATGATCTTGCTCTTCCTACCGGCACTGTACGCGGTGTGGTTCCGCATCAAGCCAGTGAAGCAAGACAGCCACGGTGAAACAACTGAAGGACGGGAACCACCGACGGCAATGGCCGCTGAGTAGGGCGCCTGGTGCGCAAGGCATCCCTCCGTTTTTTTCAGTGACCGCTTCCGTGCCATACGGCACACGTCAGACAAGCGGATCGCCGGCGAGAATCGGAGGCGCCTAGGAACACCCGTTGGTTGGAAACCTTGCGCTGGAGACGCTATGAGCCGCCGTAGTCCTACACCGATTGACGTCGACCTTTTGCGGGAGCGCATACTGGATGTGGCGGAAGAGCACTTTCGCCGCGTTGGCCATCAAAAGACGTCGGTGGCCGACATAGCGTCCTGTCTCGGAATGAGCAGCGGCAATATCTACCGTTTTTTCCCTTCAAGGGCGGCAATCAACAGGTCGATTTGTGGCCGCTTCTTCGCGGAAGCCGCTCAGTTTGCAGATGCGATCCCACGGATGCAGGCGCCGGCTCCCGAGAAGCTCGTAAATCTTTTGATTATCCTCCACCAGAAAAAGAAAAGGACGTTCATCCAAGAGAAGCCGGTCCATGATCTGATCGTCGCCGCGATGGAGGAGAACTGGGCGATTATCAAAGCCCATAGTGACGAGATAATAGCGATCGTCGAGACGATCATAAGGGAAGGGATCGAAGCAGGCGAGTTTACTATTGAAGATGCAGCGCAAGCCGCCCGAAGTGTGATGACCGCCTTCATACCATTTTACCACCCCATTCTCGTTGAGCAGTGGGTGCGAAACGGCGAAGATACGGAGGCGGGTCTGCATGACCAGATCCGCTTTATTCTGAAAGCTCTCGGCGGGTCCGGCTAGCTCTGTCCGCCATCCTGTCACGCCACACCGGGTGTACGAGTCGAGGTCCAGAGCGCCTGAACGATCTGGATCGACTCATGGAGCCGCTGGTACTTTTCACCACGGGACGGCAGCTCGCGACCGTAATTGGCCGCGATCGCGGGATCGCTGGTCGGGATCGCATTCCATCCCGCCCGGCCATGACTCATCAGGTCGAGAGCCTTGAACTGTCGCGCCAGATTATAGGGCTCGTTGAATGTCGTCGAACCGGTTGCGACCAATCCGATCCGTTCGGTGCCGCGCGACGGCCGCGAGCGTCATCATCGGATCTATGTTGATCATCGGGGCTTCAGTCTCGACATTGCCCGTCAGCACGGGAAAGTCCGGCATGAACAGGAACTGAAACTTGCCCCGTTCCGCTGCCTGGGCTTATTGAACCTGATTGTCGAAATTGATGTAATTCGTCGGATCGCCTCCAGCCATGCGCCCGGCTGGGAGCCATAGCCGTTTCCGAAATGCATTCCGATAATCATCTTTCGCGACATTATTGATTCCATGTCCATGCGCTGCAAGGCTTGTTGGCCACACGCGTCATCAAGTCTCCACCTGAGACCGTATCAATGGTTGCTGAGAGGTGATCCAAAGCGTAGTCGAGGCGCACTTTGGATCAGGTTCAGGTCTGGTCCCGACCTTACTGTCGGCTCTGACCTCACAACTGATCGGCATGGTCTGCCGAAAAGCGGATTAGAGCGACGGACACAGAAGGTTGCGATCTACATGAACAGCGCCCTGTTCAAACGAACGAGATAATCCGCAGTGGGATTGCTCTTCGTATCGCCAAGCTTCTCCTGAACCGCAGCGACGGACAGGTCTCGCCGCTTTGGCAATCTAGATCTTTCCGCGGTGGCGAGTGCATCGGGCACCTCAATTCTAGTGAGATCCGTGCAGTATACGGGCGAGCCCGGTTGTTGGCGCCATGATTCCGAAAGTGTCCCAGCATCGACCGCGTCGAACCCTGTATCGCCAACAAGCGCCATGGCGACATATCGATCACGTTCATTATCCGCGGCAACTGGAATGGCGATCCGATCCGGGTGGCCGGCGGGTTTTCCCAGTCGGGCGAAAGAGTCCGAACCGATAGCGTTCCAAGCCTTTGCGACCGGTCGGCCGAGTTGTCTGGATACCCAGACACTCTCGACCTCGCCGGCTTCGATATCGGCGATCTCGGTGTCACGCATTGGGTAGTAGTTGGACGTATCGATCACCACCGTGTCTTCCGGAAGTCCAGCTAGTCGAGGTGCAATCTCGGGCAACTGATTGAGAGGGATCGACAGGATCAGGATATATGCGTCCTCGACTGCCTGCTCGACGGTGACAGCCTGCCCGCCTGACGCAAACACCTCCGGATCGATTGTGTCGGGACTGCGAGAATTTGCCGCCTTCACATCATACCCGGCCTTGCTCAGTTCCCGGACCAGCGTTTTTCCGATATGGCCGACGCCGATTATACCAACTTGCATGATGTCTCTTGTATCTCTCACGCGGTTACGGCGCGGTTGCGGGCGACAATTTCGTCGTGGGTCAGGCTAGCGCCTCTCTCCATGAATCCCTTGATCAAGGTTTCGCGGTTGTCGGCCGAGCGGGTCTGGTCTGCTTTTTCGAGCGCCGCCCTCAGCTCATCAGTCGTCAGTTCCGTACAATAGGCAGGGGTGCCGGGCTGCTGTCGCCATGAGGTTTCAAGGCTCCCGGCATCGAGGCCATCGAAGCCCGTCGCCTCTACCAGTTCGATGACGCGTGACTTCTCTTCGAGGTCATCACCCGCTACCGGAAGGGCGATGCGGCCGGGTTGCGACTTCTCTACGCCCTTTTCCGCAAGGGTCGCGGCAAGCACCGCGTTCCAGGCTTTGATGATGGGTCGATTGATCTGCTCAATGACCCAGACCGCTTCCGGTTTGCCATCATCGACGTCGCTGATCGCTCCGTCACGGAACGGGTAGTAGTTGGAAGTGTCTACGACGATGACGTTGTCGGGAACATCTTCAAACAACCCCGCAAGGTCGCGATGGGCTGAAAACGGAATGGAGAGGATCACAGTATCAACTCCTGTCACGGCATCTTCCTTGGTCGTAGCCGTCGCACCAACTTCAGCGGCGAGCTCGCGGATCGATTCCGGGCTCTTGGAATTGGCGAGCTTGATTTCGTGACCTGCGGCTCCGAGCTTGCGTGCGAGTATCGCGCCGATGTTCCCTGCGCCGATAATTCCGATCTTCATATCATTTCCTTGCGGTGAGCATCGAATTCACACGCACTCCGACGGAGACGTGACTTTTTGTACTCCGAAGAATAGGTATAGCTATCTGATACGGCAAGAACCGACTAATAAGTGGGTAACCCACCTTGAGGTAAGTATGGCAATTGAACGAGACTGGCGCTGTGATGACCCCAAGCAGCAAATGATATGGGCAGCGGCAACCCGGGATGCTCTGCAGGTCCTTGAAGGGAAGTGGAAGATCGTCATCATCTGCCAGCTTTTCGCTGCAAAGGGCCCGCTTCGATTTTCGGAACTCGAGAAGCGCGTCGAGGGCGTGAACCAGAAGATGCTGATTCAGCAACTCAAGGAGTTGGAGAAGGACGGTATTGTGACGAGAACCGTCTATCCCCAGGTTCCGCCAAGGGTCGAATATGCACTCAGTGAGATGGGGATCGCCCTAGGCCCATCGATGGCGGAACTCATCGACTGGGCTTTCATGCGACGTGACATGCGTCAGTCATCGCCTGGGCTGAACGCAGATATATCGCGAGGCTGACAGGCGCTTCCGTTGTAAGGCGTATTGTGGCACGGATCCCTCCAGCATCTCCCAAGTGCTACAACAGCGTTCAGGGATTTCGGCGGGCACTTCTCAGCAGGCATTCATGAAGTGTGAGTTGGAGCGGGCGAAAGCTCTTCGCCCGCTTCGTTGATCTTACTCGGCGAGTTCGCGCATAACTCGGATGAGGTCGGACTTGCCCTCGAAGCCGATGCCCGGCAGCTCCGGCATGGTGATGTGTCCGTCGATGACCTTCACGCCATCCGGGAAACCGCCATAGGGCTGGAACAGGTCCGGGTAGCTTTCATTGCCGCCAAGACCGAGCCCTGCCGCAATGTTGAGGGACATCTGGTGTCCGCCGTGCGGAATGCAGCGAGAAGGCGACCAGCCAAACTGGTGCAGGACATCGAGAGTGCGCAGGTATTCGACAAGCCCGTAGGATAAGGCGCAGTCGAACTGCAGATAGTCCCGGTCGGCTCGCATGCCGCCATAACGCAGTAGGTTGCGGGCATCCTGGTGGGAAAACAGGTTCTCGCCGGTTGCCATCGGGGCGTCGTAAAACTCGGAAATCGCCGCCTGCAGGGCGTAGTCGAGCGGATCGCCGATTTCCTCGTACCAGAAGAGCGGATAGTCGCGCAGCATCTTGGCATAGGCGATGCCGGTCTCAAGATCGAAGCGACCGTTGGCATCCACCGCCAGCCGGGCCTGCGAACCGATCTCTTCGAGGACCGATTCGATACGACCGCGATCCTCGTCGATTGACGCCCCGCCGATCTTCATTTTCACGACATTGTAGCCACGGTCGAGATAGCTGCGCATCTCCTTGCGAAGCGCACTGTTGTCCTTACCCGGATAGTAGTAGCCGCCGGCTGCATAGACGAAGACCTTCGGATTGGCCTCACGTCCCTTCATGTCGGCCAGCATGCGAAAGAGCGGCTTGCCCTCGATCTTGGCAACCGCATCCCAGATCGCCATGTCGAGGGTGCCGACGGCAACCGACCGCTCGCCATGCCCGCCGGGTTTCTCGTTCATCATCATCGTCGCCCAGATTTTGTGCGGGTCGAGATTGGTGCCGGCGTCATTCATCAGGCTCTCCGGGGAGGCCTCGAGGATACGGTCCTTGAAGCGCTCGCGGATCAAGCCACCCTGGCCGTAGCGGCCGTTCGAGTTGAAGCCGTAGCCGACAACACGGCGGCCGTCCTGGACGACGTCGGTGACGACGGCAACCAGGCTGGCCGTCATTTTGCTGAAGTCGATATAGGCATTACGGATAGGCGAAGCGATTGGCTTCGTAACTTCGCAAACATCAACGATACGCATTGCATTCTCCATTCGGTACTTGTTCGATTTGTTTGTGATCAGGACGCCAGTTCGGCGGGTGATGCGGTGATGTTTCGGGGACGCTCGCCGCGCTGTTCGGCAATCACAGCCTTGACGGTGTCCTGGTCGAGGGCGCCCTCCCATTTGGCGATGGCGATGGTGGCGACGCCGTTGCCGATCAGGTTTACGACAGCGCGGGCCTCGTTCATGAAGCGGTCGACGCCAAGCAGAAGGACGAGACCGGCGACCGGGATGGCATGGAAGCTGGAGAGAGTTGCCGCGAGGGTGACGAAACCCGCGCCTGCGACGCCTGCCGACCCCTTCGAGGTCAGCAGCAGAACGCCCAGGATGACAAGCTGGCCTTCGATCCCGAGCGGCGTGTTGGTCGCCTGGGCGACGAAGACGGCGGCCATCGTCAGGTAGATGCAGGTGCCGTCGGCGTTGAATGTGTATCCGGTCGGTAGCACCAGTCCGACGACGGATTTCTTGCAGCCGAGCCTCTCCAGCTTCGCCATCATGCGCGGCAGTACGGCTTCCGACGAACAGGTCGCAAGAACGATCAGGATTTCGTCCTTGAAGTACCGGAAGAAATGCAGCAACGGAAAACCCGACCAACGGGCGATCGATCCGAGGACAACGATCACGAACAAGGCTGACGTCAGGTAGACGCCCAACATCAGGTGCCCGAGAGCCCAGAGCGAGCCGACGCCATATTTTCCGATCGTATAGGCCACGCCCGCGCCGGCGCCGATCGGTGCCAGGCGCATGATCATGCCGACGATCCGGAACAGAGCCTGGAGCAGAGAATCGAAGACGTCGATGACGGGCTTGGCTTTCTCGCCGAGCTGTACAAGTGCGCAGCCCATCAGCACTGCGATCAGGATGACCTGAAGCATCGCGCCCTTGGCAAATGCATCGACCATCGTCGTTGGGATCACGTTCATGAAGAATTCGATGACGCCGCCCTGTTGCTGGGCGGTCTGCTGGTAGGTTGAGATCGTACTGGCGTCGATCTTGCTAGCGTCGATGTTCATGCCGACGCCGGGCTGCATGATGTTGACGACGATCAGCCCGATGACGAGGGCGATCGTCGAAACGACCTCGAAGTAAATCAGAGACCGTGCACCGATCTTTCCGACCTCCTTGATGTCACCCATCTTGGCGATGCCGAGGACAACGGTGCCGAAGATGACCGGCGCAAGCAGCATCTTGATGAGCTTGATGAAGCCATCGGCGAACGGCTGCAATTTCGTGGCGAAGTCGGGAATGAAAAGGCCAACGATGATACCGACCCCGATGCCGATCAACACCTGTATGTAAAGCTGACTCAACAGGCGTCTAGCCATTGGTCTCTCCTCCCTGTTTAAATGCGTTCCTCCGCACAGGGGCATGTCATAGGGATGAGGGAGGCTCCTCGTCCAATGCCGATACGGGTTCTATTGGTGCCGTTTTGGCATAGTGAAAACAGAACATTGCTCTCTGGCGCCAGCATTCATCTTGATTTCGTGGGGGAACTGGATTTATCTCGGTGCGGTGGCGGCATGGCTTACTGAGGTATGATAGGATGGAGACTGTTTGGCTGGCCGATCTTCAGGCCCTGGCCGAAACGCTGAATTTTTCCCGTGCGGCCGAAAATCGCAACGTCACGCAGCCAGCATTCGGCCGTCGTATCCGAGCTTTGGAAGAATGGTGTGGGTTGGAATTGATAGATCGATCCACGCATCGCCTGAAACTGACGGCAGCGGGGGAAGTCGTGCTGGATGCGGCCAACGATGTTGCCAACCGGCTTGAACGGGTGAGACAAGACCTGGATCGTACACGGGCGGATTCTTCGACAGTGACCTTCGCCGCGACCCACGCGCTGTCATTCGTGTTCTTCCCGGGCTGGATACAAGGCCTTGGTCATGTCACCTCGACTATGCCTATTCGACTGTTGTCCGACAACATGAACGAATGCGAGAAGATCATGCTGGAGGGGCGTGCCCAGTTTCTCCTGTGCCATTACCACGAGAACAGCAAAATTCGTCTGGATGCGGCGGACTTCAAACATGTCGAGCTGTCGACCGACCGACTAATTCCTGTCAGCGGCAGGGATGAGAAAGGTGGTGCGCTTCATCATCTGCCGGGTACGCAGGAGGCTCCGGTTGCCGAGATTGCGTTCGAAGAGAAGTCCGGCATGGGGCGCATCCTTGCCTCGAACCTTTCGTCCAGACTCAGCGAGCTTCATCTCAACACCGTCTTTACGTCCCATCTTGCGATGGTGCTAAAAGCCTTGGCGGCCGATGGGAAGGGAGTGGCCTGGATACCCGAAAGCCTTGCTGCGGATGAACTGGGGCCAAAAGGCCGGCTGACGAAGGCTGCGTCGGATGAATGGGCCGTTAGCGTGAAGATCGTTCTTATCCGCCCCCGAAAGCGGATGACCGCTATTGCGGAGGCGTTTTGGGAACTGGTTTAGAAATAAGCTGATCGTGATGCTGGTCACGAGCATTACTGTCATCGGTCGATGAAAATGGACGATGGGCGCGAACGCGTCTGCCCCGAAGTCTAATTCCGTTATTCTTGATCCTCATGCAGGCGCCGCGTCGAGCGCCCGGTTGGAATCGATACCATGGACGAACTAGGTCAGAGCTGCGTCCGTGGCGGGACCGTCTACCCCAACGCCTCACGAACTTCAGGTTTCAGACGACGAGATCAACGCATCCTCGAGCAACACTCTGGCTGCATCGCGGATTGTCTTAACAAGTCCAGGATCGGGCGTCGATTGTGCCATCACAATCGAGCCTTGGATGAGCGACAGGATCTGGATCACGGCTTTTTCGGGGTCGCTCAATGCCAGGGGCTCGATGAGTGAGGCAACAAATTCATGTAAGCCCTTAAAATAGAAGGCGATGGTCGCCTGTACGTCAGGGGAGTTAGCCTCCGGTCCGAATTCGGCCAGCCCTTTCACGAACGGACAGCCGCGGAAAGAAGGCGAACGGAGAGGTTCCTCCAAAGCGTCAAAAATAGCGAGGACGCGCTCCAGCGGCGATAGCCCAGCTCTTTCAGTCGAGGTTGCAAGCATCTGAAACCAGATGTCACTTTTGTAACGCAAATAGGTGGCGATCAGGTTGGCCTTCGATGGAAAGTGTTTGTAGAATGTCATCTTCGCCACGCCGCTTTCGGCAATGATGCGGTCGATCCCGACAGAGTGGATGCTGAACCGGTAAAACAGGTCCGACGCCGTCTTTAATATACGTTCTCGCGGGGCGAGGGCGTTAAGCGGTTGTCCCTCCACATCCACAATTTCAAGCACGCTGCGCGTTTGCATTTTCCAAACCTCAGATTTTTCGTTCGCATATAGACAGACTATTCTGTAAATTTGGGGATTGCAAATACATACAGGTCTGTCTATTGATGATCGCACTCAATGGATTTCAAAGAAAGGTCTTGAAATGAGCGGAAAAATCGTTGTTTTGACCGGCGCGAGCAGTGGTTTTGGGAAACTCACGGTATTGGAACTCGCAAGGCGGGGTCATACGGTGGTTGCGACCATGCGAGACGTCGAAGGAAGAAATGCCGGGGTCCGGAGCGAGCTCCTCGAAGCGGCAAAAGCCGAAGGACATGTGCTGCAAGTCCTTGAAATGGACGTTGCCGACGAGGCGTCGGTCAATTCCGCGATCGATCAGGTTGTCAAGCAGCACGGAAAGATCGATGCCCTGGTCAACAATGCCGGACTGATGCCCGTCGGGGTCACGGAAGCCTACACGTTGGCAGACGTCGAACGGCTCTTTTCGGTCAATTTCTTCGGCGCCGTGCGGGCGGACCGCGCCGTTCTGCCGCATATGCGTACCGCCGGCAGCGGACTCCTCGTTCATGTGACATCCCTGATGGGGCGGGTGGTCTTTCCATTCTTCGGCACTTATTCCGCGAGCAAGTTCGCGCTTGAGGCGCTTGCCGAAGCCTATCGGTATGAACTGAAGGGCTTTGGAATCGACTCCGTCATCGTCGAGCCGGGGCCATTCCCGAGCAACCTCATCTCGTCGAGCCCGGAGCCATCTGACCAGGCCGTGCTTGCATCTTACGGCGAGGTTGCGGCGATACCGGGTCAGATCAAGGCCCACGCCAACGACGGACACGACGAGGCTAATCCGCCGCGGCCCCAACGCGTGGCCGATGCCATCGTGCAACTGGTCGAGGCCACGGAGCGGCGTCCATTGCGGACGGTCGTCATGCCTGAAGGCATGGACTTGGGTGTCCAGCGACTGAACGAGGCCGCAAGTCCAATTCAGAACGACATGCTGACCTCGTTCGGCATGTCGAGCATGCTCTGACAGGAACAGGACGATGAGCACACTCTACAGTACCAAGGTCACCGCGATCGGGCAGAGCGTGCTGATGTCGGTCGCCGCCATGGATGGGCGCGGTCGCTGGTAGTCTCGGCGCCCAAACGTTATCAATCGGATTGGTGCGCAGGCGAGCCTTTTTATCTCGCTGGCGATCTGGGGCCTCACCTATGCAGCCATCGGCCTGAATTCGAGCCCCGTGGTCGTCGGCGCGGCGATGTTCTCGCTGATGGCGGGCTCGATGCTCTGGAACATAATCACCGTTTCATGGCGCCAACGGCGCATCCCGGCGGAGTTGTTGGGCCGAGTGAACAGCATCTATCGCTTCTTCGGCTGGGGCTCCATGTCTCTTGGAGCCATTGCCGGAGGCATCGTCGTCTCGCTCGTTGAAAATGAGGTGGCCGAGAGGCGGCACTGCGCGCGCCCTTCCTGTTAGCGGCGGCTGGCATTGGGGCTTTGCTGGTCTATGTCCTTTTCAAGCTGCGGCCGCGGTAGGCACCAGATTCCAGGTAAGATCAGTACCAATCGTCCTGGTCGCACGGCCGAATTGGCTCGGCGCCTCGTAGGTTGGGTGCCTCATCCCCCGCAGGAGGAAACTGCTGTGACGAGTGCGATCGGGGTAGCCGTTCAAGTGCATAACTAACGAATTGAAATTGTTGACAAGCGATTCTCATTTTTAACCGCAAAGCGACACCCCACCTACTATCTGCACGAGTGTGGGCGAAAATCCGCTTTTTAGAATGCCCTGCGATCAAAATCGCAATAATGGATGAAGAACCGTTGCTCCGATTAATAATTGGCCATCGGTCATTGCTTTGGTGTCCGTCAAAGTTTAACGGATTGATGTCGAGAAACTTTGCAACCTGTGCGATATGTCTTTCCCAGCTGGAGATAAAGACATGCGTTGCAGGCAAGCCCTATTCACAACTGTTGCTCTTCTTTTGCTCGTTGAGACCGGACACTCGCGGGAGCCTTCTTCTTTGAAGCAGCCGGCCGATATTCTGGTGCCGCGGATGGTCGATTCCCGGGAAAATTATATTGCCACTATCATGCTGCCTCTGCGCACGAATGCGCAGGATCGCAAGACCCTTACGCAAGACGATATCGATCGCAGGGTAGGGCGCGATAGGGCGCTGCGTAAATCGATGCTGATGGGCGTGTTCTTTAACACGGATGTGAACGGCGATAACGTTCTAGACGCCAATGAACTGGCGCGCATGCAGATCAATTCCGAGCTCCGCAATCGCAGCTGGACGACGGCAGACATGGATGGCGACGGCAAGGTCACCGTGGCCGAGGCATTGGCTTTTACGGCTCAAGCAGTAGAGAAGTCGACGAATGTGCCTGACCACGGCCAGTTGGAACGACTATTTGCCCTTGATCCCAACCACGATGGCAAGCTTGCCGCCGACGAGCTTGAAGCAATGGCGACTGCGGCGTTCGCTTACTACGACAAAGATGGAGACGGCATTCTCTCACCAGACGAAAAGGTCGCCCTTAACCGCGACTACACGATGATCCAGAAGACGGAAAGCCTTCGTCAGCGGGTGGCGCGCTGTGCATTCCCGAAAACCGATCCGCGGCAAAAAGTATATGTGATCGCAGCGTACGAAGGAGGCACGTTGTCGAATACGACGGTCGCGAGCCAGGACGAAGAGACAGAAACTGCCACGATCGATATAGCTGACGGAAGCGATCCGCTGTATCTGGCGGTCTCCTCTTACACGCCGATGATCTGGCGTATCACTGGCCACGTCGAGCGCGTTGCAAGCTTCTTTGGTTCCGCCCGTGGAGGCATCGGCGTCCTTGGTCTTCCCAAAGAGAAGGTTGTGCTGACGGGCGACCAGGAATGCATCAACCGACTCGAGAAGAACAACGTAAGCTCTCAGGCCTATCTCGGCATGCTCGCTTCGGTTCTGGGCCATCCGATAGACGGCATTCTCTTCCGATATACGGCATTCGATATCAATTTGCCGTCCGACGCCGAAAGGATCGACGAAGACTGGCAGGCGGGCAAGAAGACGAATGTGGATTTCACCCTGAACGGCTTGCCCGCACGGGAGGGCGTAGAAGCCTTCCCGAAGACGCTTTCTTTGCTGAGGCGGTTTAGCCCCGGTGGTATCGCCAACATCGATCCGAAACAGGTGGTCGCGTCGGGAGCCGCGGAACGGTACCAGGTCCTTCCTCAAGAGGCCGGGCTCCTGCAATTGTTGCAAGACGGATCGCTGGAGGAGAGTGGAAAGGGTTATCTCGCCCGCAAGCCGTTTGCCAGGTATCCGGCTGGGATGGCCGGAGCACATTCGGTTGCCTTTGTCTTTCCTGAAGGGATGCAGCTTCCGGCTGGGAGCCGAGGCCATTCGCGCGTACAGGTCTTGCTTGGCGACAACGGGCCGAAGCCTTAGCGCGAAGCGATATTTGTCCGTACACGGTATCGCTCAACCAAAACCGCTGGGCCAGGTAGAAAGGGAACGAGAGCACCCGCTAATCTATCCGGATCGTGTCCGCACGATTTGCATCTCAAAGACCCCAATTGGGAGTTTGCTATATGCGTGTTTGTCCAGGCGACGTCGCTCAAACGGCATGCTGACTAGACGTTAAAAAGCTTGGTGGGTGGTATCAGGTTATTTTTCGACTCGATGGCCGAGCGCTTATCGAGAGAGTATGAGTGTGGCCACTTTTACAGCCTGGCTATCAAGCTCAGGAGTTGCTGCGTGTAGGGGTATTGCGGGTTCTGAAAGAGGTCGTGTGCCGAAGACGTTTCGTAAAGTTGTCCGTTAACGTGGCGATACCTTGCGATGTCACGATCGCAGCGAACAAGGCGGCTCCAGCCGCGTCCGCCACTTGCTAACCGGTCCACTTTATATATGAACCAGAGCCAATTTTGTAAGGAATTCAATACCTCTGACATCAGATTTGCTTAGCATGAGCTTACTGGATTGCGCCCATAAGAAATACAATCATAAAACGAAATCTATGAATTGTAGAAACTAAAAGTTGACAAATTGAATGGGCATGCCCATATAAACCCCATCGATGTTTTCTTGCTGAGCTATGGTTACCGCGCGTTTAGCACCGTGCCCTTAACGGACTCTCCCTTCAAAAAATCGCTATCATCATCCGCAACGCTTTCGCGTGGCGGTCATCAATATTGCTATGAAAGGGTTCATTATGACCACTGGCACAGTTAAATGGTTCAATTCTACAAAAGGCTTTGGCTTCATTCAGCCTGACGACGGCAGCGTTGACGC
>NZ_JUHG01000011.1 GCF_000799715.1 Martinezella rhizogenes | reverse complement strand
AAATCTTCTCATCACCAAGCGGCTCAAGCCGTGTTACAATAGGCCGCAGCAAAGCGGCCTTTGTGCTTCCTGAAGGAAGCAGCAAGCGCTTCTGGAATATCAGGTGGGTCGACCCCGAAAAGGTGCCCGCCTTACACGAGACAAATCCTTTGGATTTGCTCGGATGACGCAAGCCGGCAAAGCCGACTTGCTGTGGTGAGACAAACTCTGCGAGTTTGCTCACTCGCGATAAACCCAAAGGGTTTACGCTGGTAACGCGGGGTGGAGCAGCCCGGTAGCTCGTCAGGCTCATAACCTGAAGGCCGCAGGTTCAAATCCTGCCCCCGCAACCAAACATTCCAAAAAAAACAAGCCGCGATAAACAATAGCCCCCTCGTGGGGCTTTTGGCCGTTCTGGCGTAACCGAGAGAGCCCAGAGCTCAGTTCAGATTCTTGGCCTTACTCCGGAATCGACTGAGTCATGATCTCGCTGCGCAGAACAGGCCCCTCATCCCCGAAATAAGTCTTCAGCAGCTTCGGAAAGTCGTCGGACTGATAGAACTGGGTAAGCGCCTGATCCACGAGGAGGCGAAAGGTGGAGTCGTCTCGTCGTAGTGCGATCCCGTAGGGCTCATGCGTGAACAGCCGGTTGCCGATAGCCAGCACCGAGGGTGCGTGGGCATGCGCGGCAAGGCTGATGAGAAGAGCGCGGTCGGCGAAATAGGCGTCGATCTTGTGGTTTTCGAGCGCGTTTAGCCCGTCCTGATGGGTGGCGAAATCGACGACGCGCGTTTGCGGGACATCGGGGCCGAGTGCTTCGCGCAGCGTCGCGCCGGTGGTGGTATCGGAGCGGACGCCGATGATGCTTGCCGAGGGCGATTTCGTGTCGGCGGCCCGGGTCGGGCGCTTATCGAGGAAGAGGATCTGCAGGTATTCGGGCGAATCCTTGCGCAGCAGCGCGCTTGCGCCGGTCAGGAAGATCGGCTGGGAGAAATCGACGCTTTCGCGCCTGGCAAGATTGATGGTGATGGCGCCGCAGAGAAGGTCGATCTGGCCGTTTTTCACGGCATCGAAGCCATCGGCAAGGGTGATCTCGACATAGTCGCGCTTCACCTGCGGAAGCTTGCGCATGACGGCATCGGCGATCTTGCCGCAGAGATCAATGGTGTATCCCGCCGGATTGCCGTCCTTCTTCTTGAACGAGAAAGGTGCTTCGTCGATGATATAGCCGATCCGGATGGTTCCCTTCTGCGCGATAAGGTCGAGCGTTTGCGCGGCGGCCATATGGATTGAAACACCAAGGGCGAGGCCAGCCAGAACCAACCGTCTCGAGCATTTCGCCAGCATGATCTTCATCTCCGAAAGAATGGTGGCGACCGCAAGCGCTTGAGGGGAGATTATGGTCTGGCCGGCATTTGTCAACGGTGGATTGTCTTGCGGAAATCTCGCGGCATGCTTGTTGTATTCCGGAGTGGCTATGATCGCAGGCGTGGCCAGCGGAGAGCATGACGGCCCGCCCATCGGGCGACCGGCCGGCTGGTGGATGAACGTTGGGCGGAAATTGCCAGCGCGGAGGAGATCGAAACCATCAAGCACGCCTTGCAAAGCCTGCTCGGCAAGCTACAGGGCGAAGATGGGATCATGATCGGATCCAAAGAGCAGGCCGGCTCTTAAAAAGATCGTCCAGGCTCCCTGCCGCTCTGCTCCGAGATCACGAAGAATTTCGTTATCATTCTGCGTGTTTTCACTTAATCCAGTGGGAATTGGAGAAAGTGTCATGAGACATATCGGCAGCGTGATGCGGAAATCGGCTTTTGCCTTCGGTATTGGTTTCATCGCGCTCAGCGCGTCCATGGCCCCCCTCGGCACTTCGGCGGCGTCCGCCCAGACCATCATTGACGACTGGCAGAATGTGAAGCCGCCAGCGGCACCGGAGTTGAAGCCGGTGACGGTCGATCTGAAGACGACAGCACTATTGATCCTCGACTTCAACGGTGCGCAGGATCCAACCAAGGGACCGTGCAACAAGAATACCAAGCCGCGTTGCCTCGCCTCCGTGCCAAAGGTCAAGACGATGCTTGACGAGGCGCGCGCCAAGGGTGTGTTCGTCGTCTATAGCCTCGCCGGCAAGGGTGAGCCGCAGGATATCGCCACCGACCTCGCGCCGCTGGCAAGCGATCCGATTGTCAAATCCGGCCCGGACAAGTTCGTCGGCACCAATCTACGCGATATCCTCTCCGACAAGGGCATTACGACGGTGATCGTCACCGGCACGGCCTCCGAGGGCGCGGTTCTCGATACCGCCACCGATGCGGCGCTGAACGGCATGAACATCATTCTGCCGGTGGACGGCATGTCGTCCACCGAGCTTTACGCCGAGCAATATGTGGCCTGGCATATGGTCAACGCGCCCGGCGTCTCGCAAAAGACGACGCTGACCAGGATCGACATGATCAAGTTCTGAATCGCCCGTCCGATTTGATGGAGGGATCGGCGATCAACATCTCTTGAGTTCCCGCCCTTGCCATCGGTGGAATAGTATCCGGGACGACGGCGTCGATGCGCGGGGCCGATGGAGGATGCGTTCCCATGTCTTTTCGCCAGATTGTTCCGGGCCTTGCGCTGGTCTTTTCCCTTGTCTCGACGCTGGCCTTTGCCGCGCCGCCGGAGCAGGGCCACACTGGCGGCGGGGGCGGCGGCAGCGTTCTTTCCCTGTTGCCGGCCGACGCGGTCAGCGATCATGTGCTGAATGCGGATGGCAAGAGCATTCCCTATACGGCGACGGCCGGAACACTCGATCTTTTCGGCCAGGATGGCGCGCGCACGGCGGCGATCTTTTATACCGCCTATGTCGCCAAGGATCGTAATCCCGGAAGGCCGATCACTTTCGTCTTCAATGGCGGGCCGGGCGCTGCCTCGGCTTTTCTGAGCCTTGGCCTGGTTGGCCCGCGTATTCTCGATTTCGGTCCCGACGCCCGCGACGGCGCCAATGCCAAGCTTGTGGACAATCCGCAGAGCTGGCTGAATTTCACCGATCTCGTGCTGATCGATCCGATCGGTACCGGCTGGAGCCGCACGGTCAAGCCGAACGACGCCAGTGATTTCTATAATGTGCGTTCGGATGCCGACAGCCTTGCCAAGGCGATCGCGTTATATCTCACGCATAATGGGCGGGCCTCTTCGCCGAAATATATTCTCGGCGAAAGCTATGGCGGGTTCCGTTCGGCAAAGGTCGCCACCAGCCTCCGGCGGGAGCAGGGCATCTTGATTTCCGGCATCGTCATGTTGTCGCCGCTGATCGAGGGGCGGCTGGTCTTTGGGGCGAATGATCTGGCGTTCGGCGCGGCCCTCGGATTGCCGTCTCTGGCGGCCGCCGAGCTGGAACGGAAAAATGTCTTCAGCGAGCAGGGGGTTCGGGATGCCGAGACATTTGCGCTGAACGAATATCTGCCGGCGCTGGCAGGCCCGCCGCCGACCGGTGATGCCGGCCGTGCCTTCTATGGGCGTGTGGCCAAGCTGACGGGCATCCCAGAAGATGTCGTCGCCCGCAACCAGGGCTTTCTCGGTGGGGTCTATCAGAAACATTCCGATGGCGGAGATGGCGATGTCGCCAGTATGTACGACGCCTCGTTCTTGGCACCCGATCCCTATCCGCAGTCGGATGCGGAGCATGGCGGCGATCCGATTCTGGATGGTTTCGTGCGCGCCTATGGCGGCGCTTTTTCGAGCTATGCGCGCGACGAACTCGGCTTCCACACCGACATGACCTATACGCTGCTGTCGAATTCCGTGAACGAGCAATGGAACTGGGGCGGCCGCAAAGGCGGCTCGCGGCTGAGTGCCAGCGCGACGGACGATATCAAGGAGATGCTGTCGCTGGTGCCATCGTCCCGGCTGCTGGTGGCGCAGGGTTACAGCGACATCATCATTCCCTTCGGCGTCAACAAATATGTGCTCGATCACATGCCGCCGGCCCTTGCCGATCGCGTGGCGCTGAAGCTCTATCGTGGCGGGCATATGTTCTACACACGGCCGACGTCGCGCGAGCAGTTCAGCGAGGATGCCAAGGCATTTTTTACGACGAAGCCTGCGGCGCAGTCGAATTAGAGCCTATGGTTGTCGTAACCGTCCGGGACACGGTGCTCTCAGACGTTTCTAGCAACCATCCCGACGATGGTTTCGAAGAGTTCGGCTTGCGCTTCCGCAGCCGTAATGTCCCCTGTCGCCGCGGCATAGGACAGGGCCTCGGCCGCGCCGAGCATGGCCCATAGACCAGCGGAAGCGATGGTGCCGGTCTTTGCGAATGGTGCGAGGGCGATCCGGCATTTCTCGATGAATACCGTCTCATAGTCGCGCTTGATCTTTTCGAGTTCCGGTGAGCCGGCCAGGGCCGCGATCACGCCGGGTATTTCTCGCCCCTGAAGCAGCACGCAATCGACATAGGCGGAGGCGATGACCGACGCCCTGTCCGTCAGGGTCGGCTCGCTTGCCTGAAGTGCGGCATCCATTGCCGTCGTCTGCCGAGCGTCGAAATCCTGGTAAAGGGTGGCCAGCAGGCCCGGCCGCGTGCTGAAATGATCGTAGACGACGGGTTTGGTGATATTGGCTTGCTCGGCAAGGCGCCCAAGCGTCAAGGCTTCGGTCCCCTCTTCACGGATCACACGCCATGCGACAGCCAGAAGCTGGCGGTGCCGCTCCTCTCTCGTTAACCGGCGGCGCGGTGGTGAGTTGGAAGCCTGTTTCAGATCTTCGGCGCTTGACATTGCTATATACCAAAAGTAACTTACTAAAAGTATATAAGATGTTTTCCTAACCCGCAACCCGTTCGCAGGAGTTTTTACCATGCACGCGCTTATCGTTGTCGCGCATCCCGATCAGACGTCGCTCAGCCATAGTGTCGCGGCGCATATTGCCGAGGGCGTGTCCCTGGCCGGAGAGGGCGATACCTTTGAAATCGCCGATCTTGCGGCGGAGGCTTTCGATCCGCGATTCACCGCAGCCGATATCGCCCTCCATTTGAGGCAGGCGCCACCCGCCGCCGATGTCGCAGCCGAACAGGCGAGGATCGATCGCGCCGATGCCCTCGTGCTGGTCTATCCCGTCTATTGGTGGTCGATGCCGGGGCTTCTCAAGGGATGGATCGATCGGGTGTTCACCAATGGCTGGGCCTATGACGAGGGTCCGGACGGAAAATCGGTGAAGAAACTTCGCCATCTCAAGGTTCATCTGGTTGCCATCGGCGGCGCCAGCCTGCGAACCTACGCGCGGCACGGCTATTTCGGCGCGATGAAGACGCAGATCGACCACGGGATCTTCGGCTACTGTGGCGCACGCGTCGTCACATCCGAGCTTCTGCTCGGATCGGAGACACAGGAGGTGTCGTCTCACTTGAAGGCGGCGCTCGCCGTCGGCCACAATCTCTTCCATGTATCCAAGGTATCCAAGCGAACCGAGGCGGCGGACGCGGCGTGAAGGGTTAGCGGCAAGTTCTAATCATGCTGTATCTGAAACAGATGCTTGATGCGGGCACTCAGCGAGCTGACGGGGGCGCCGTTGACCAGCATGTTGCTGGCGCCGAAGAGGTGGTGTTCGGCCTCGACGCGTTTTGAGAGGATAGCTCCCAGCTCCTCGGCGAGGGAGGGGCGGTCGCGCAACAGGGGCGCCAGGCAATCCTCGCCGATCTCGTAGGTGACCACGAAGGTCAGCGCCCGGATCGTGCCGACTTCATCTGCGTCCATCAGCAAGCCGCCTTCGCCGAAATAATCGCCGGGAGCAAGCCGTGTCAGTTCGATTTGCCGTTGTGCCTCTTTACGGGTGATGCTGACAACGCCGGAGCGCACGATCGTCAGCGCCCGCAGCCGCGTTCCCTGCTCGGCGATAACGGTATCCTTGCGATAGGTATGGCGCTGCATATGCGATGCGAGGTGCTCCTTCTCGTCTTCGGTCAGCGACGAGAACAGTGGGATATTGTTGAGCAGCCGCCAGGGCGTGCCCGGATGCTGGGCGATGCTCGCCGCCGTCTCGGCCCGCTCTTCCGATGGCATCATGATCGCACCGGGAGGGCCAGCGAGTTTCAGGCCGCCTGCTTTCGAATGACGGTAGATGAGATCGTAGATTTCGTTCTTGGCGGCGGTGGTCTGCGATATGTCGCGGATGCGGAAGGTCAGTTGCAGTTCCACGGCCTGCGCGTCGATCGAATTGACCATCACGCTGGGTTCGGGCGTCTTCTGGATCGCGTTGCAACTGATCAGAACGTTGCGCATCACCTCGGCGATGACGTTCGGCTGGGTAGTCGGCTGGATGCGCACGGTGATGGTGACGCCGTGGCTTTCGTCCGGGCTGGAGAGATTGGTGATCCGCGTCTTGGCAAGGGTGCTGTTCGGAATAACGACGAGGTCGTTTGTACCGTTGAGCAGATGCGTGGCTCGCCAATTGGTCTCGACGACGCGGCCCTGGATATCGTTGTCGAGCACCACCCAATCGCCGATGGAATAGGGCCGACCGAGATTGAGCGCCAGGCCGGAGAAGACATCGCTCAGCGTGCTTTGCAGCGCCAGGCCGAGAATGATGGCGAAGACGCCGGAGGTTGCGATCAAGGTGCCGATGGGGACGCTGAAGACATCGGCGATGACGGAGAGGATAGCGCCGAGATAGATGATGCCGACGACCACATCCTGTAGCAGCCGGCCCTCGCGCGGCTTACGTTCGAAGATCAGGAACAGGCGGACGAAGGCGACCAGTACCCAGGCGCCGTTGATCCACCAGACGATCTTGGCGAAGCCGGTGAAGACGCGCAACGTCACCGTCTCCTGCGGCGGGCTCTGCTCATAGGGCACGATGCCGTGGTAAAGCAGCAACGCGGTGAGGCTGACGAAAAAGGCGATTTGGCCGATCAGCCGTCCAGCACGCCGGTGACGCAGCAGGAAGCGGCTGGCAAATGTGCCGACGATCACCAGGATACAGAACTGGACGATGGGATCGGCGAGAAGCGCAATGGACATGAGGACTTTGCCGCAATCAATCGTTCGGATGGGCGGTAAATTGGCACGAACCGTTCTATAATGCCATATGGCGACGGTCGCCGCCTTATCTCCCCGGCCAAGGCTTGATATTTAGATGACGATTATCATCTTACATCTGTCATTTCATCCTGCTATCTGCTCCTGACGGGCGCACCTCCCAGCGCCCCGGCATCATCAAGGAATACCCATGACACAGTCTTTTGTGATTAGCGGCGATCTGCTGATTGGCGCGGAGTCGACCGGTGAAAACAAGTCCGCCCGCGCTATCAACCCGGCGACCGGCGGAAATCTCGAGCCGGCCTTCGCCATTGCCAGCGAGGCGGAGGTCGCCCGCGCCTGCGCGCTTGCTGGCCAGGCGTTCGACACCTATCGCGCGACCACGCCCGAAGCCCGGGCGACGTTTCTCGAGACCATCGCCGACAAGATCATGGAGATCGGCGATATACTGATCGAGCGCGCTACGGAAGAGACTGGCCTGCCGGCTGCCCGCCTGCAGGGCGAGCGCGGCCGCACCGTTGGCCAGCTTCGGCTGTTCGCGCAAGTGGTTCGTTCCGGCGAATGGCTCGACCTGCGCGTCGATCCGGCATTGCCGGAACGCAAGCCGCTGCCGCGCCCGGATCTGCGCCTGCGCCAGATTGCGCTCGGCCCTGTCGCCGTCTTCGGCGCCAGCAATTTCCCGCTCGCCTTCTCGGTTGCCGGCGGCGATACCGCTTCGGCGCTGGCGGCCGGCTGCCCCGTCGTCGTCAAGGGCCATCTCGCCCATCCGGGTACCGGCGAACTTGTGGGACGCGCCATCCGCGCCGCCGTGGTCGCTTGTGGCTTACCGGAAGGCACCTTCTCGCTTCTAACCGGCGCCAATGAAACCGGCGCCGCGCTGGTGCGCAATCCGCATATCAAGGCGGTCGGTTTCACCGGCTCGCGCGGCGGCGGTCTGGCGCTCGGCGCGATCGCGGCCGCACGGCCGGAGCCGATCCCGGTCTATGCCGAGATGAGCAGCGTCAACCCGGTCTTCCTGTTTCCGGCAGGGCTTGCCGCCCGCGCCGAGGCAATCGGCACCGGCTTCATCGATTCGCTGACGCTCGGTGCCGGCCAGTTCTGCACCAATCCCGGCCTGGTCTTCGCCATCGACGGCCCTGATCTCGACCGTTTCGTCGAGGCTGCCAGCGCAGCACTGACCGGCCGCGCACCGGCGCCGATGCTGACACCCGGCATCCATGCTGCTTTCGACACTGGCGTTGCGGCTCTGGCCGACCATGAGGCGGTGAAGACGGTTGCTCACGGTGCGCCGGCCGAAGGCGTCAACCGTAGCCCGGGTATCTTCTTCGAAACCGATGCCGAGGAATTCCTTGCCGATGAGCGGCTCGGTCACGAGGTCTTCGGTGCGGCGAGCCTGCTGGTGCGCTGCAAGGATATCGACCAGATGATCGCCGTTGCCGAAAAGCTCGAAGGCCAGCTCACCGCGACCCTGCAGCTCGATGCCGGCGATCACGCCACTGCCGCCAAACTGCTGCCGGTGCTGGAACGCAAGGCCGGGCGCATTCTCGCCAATGGCTGGCCGACTGGTGTCGAAGTCAGCCACGCCATGGTGCATGGCGGCCCGTTCCCGGCGACGTCGGACAGCCGCACCACCTCGGTCGGCACGCTTGCCATCCGCCGCTTCCTGCGTCCGGTGTCCTATCAGGATATTCCGGACGGATTGCTGCCGGCTGAATTGAGAGATGAAGGCGTCAAGGGCCTGCCGCATCTGCTGGATGGCGTGCGCGGGGGTAACTGAGGAGCCCCTCATCCGGCCTGTCGGCCACCTTCTCCCCGTTTTGACGGGGAGAAGGGGATTAGGCGCACCCACCACCTTCCCTCCAATTACTCATTGGACGAGGGTACAGAGGTTGTTCCCTCTCCCCGTCAGAACGGGGAGAGGGCTAGGGTGAGGGGCAATCCCGCGACCTGTAGTTGGCTGGAACCTCAAACCACCGCGTAGACAATCCCGGTGAACGAGCCTGCATGATGCAGCAACTCGCGTTCGCCCGAGCCATCGAGGCTCGCCGAATAGAGATTGCCGCCGATGTCGGTGAAGAACATGCGGTTGTTCGGCAGGTCGAGCGACAGGCCGATGCCTTCGTCGAGGCCCTCGAGGACGACTTCGGAGGTTGCCGCGAGATCGTCCATTTGGGCGCAATTGACAGTGTTGCCGCGCGGAAGATTGCCGCGGTCGGTCCAGTAGATGGTGCGGGTGGCGAGATCGAGTTCGAGGTCGATCGGCTCCGGCAGCTTATCGAGCAGAACTTCGATATCGCTGCGGCTTGTCGCCGTCTCGCCTTCGGGAATGTTGACACCGGCGCGGAAGATGCGGCCGAGGCCGGCGTCCGGGGGACCCTTCTGCGTCCAGTAGATCTGTCCGAGCGGCAGGTCGAGCGCGATGCCGACGCACCAGCGTTCGATATCGGCGCTGTCTTGCGGGCTGTCGCCGTTCTGCACCAGCGTCTCGATGTCGGAGCCGTCGATATTGGCGCGCATCACCCGCATGCCCTCGCGGTCGCACCAGTAGAGCTTGCCATTGCCGTAATCGATCTGGATCTGCTTCGGCGTCACCAGCGTGCTGCCGGGCGGAATAAGCGTCACATGATTGCCGTCGTCGAGATCGATGCGCTCGATCGAGCCGTCATGGGCGTTGTAGTCGGTGCCCATCTCCGTCCAGTAGAGCCAGCCGTTTTCGCTGTCGACGAGAATGCCGTCCGGGCTGCGACCCGGCCGCTGGATGATCAGCTGGAGGTCGGTTCCGTCGATGGCGGAGGAAAGAATTCGGCCGTCATTGATATCGAGGAAGAACAGCCGTTCGGTCTTATCAGGGGAAATGGCAGGCGTCCGTGCTTCTGCTTCAGACATGAGAGCATCCTTTCAAAGGGGCGGATCTGCGGATCACAGCAAGGCGATGATGGCATCGCTTGATGACAGCATCATTCGTCTTCGTGGTCTTATTGAGGATCTGCTGCGATGCAGCGAAGATCAAGCGCCTAGATGTCGCGGGTCACGCTTCGCCCAATGCGATCGATGTCATGTCGAAGGCTGCCGGTCCCTGCGATTCCCGCCAGCGTCCCGGCGTGAGGCCGACGGATTGCGAGAAGACTCGCGTCAAATGGCTTTGATCCGAGAAGCCGCACATCAGTGCGATTTCAGCAAGTGGCGTCCCCTTGCGCATCAGCTCCTTGGCGCGGTCGACACGGCGCTGCATCAGCCAGCGATGCGGCGGGATGCCGGTGCTGCGCGCAAAGGCACGGGCGAAATGGCTGGTGGAAAGGCCGCAGTTACTGGCCAGCTGCGCCAGGGACACATCCCGATCCAGCCGGGCGTTGATCGTATCGCGGGCACGGCGCAGCTGCCATGGTGTCAGGCCGCCGATAACAGCGGATCGCGCCGTGCGCATGCGGCCATAGCGCTCCGCGATATGGGCGTTGAAGGCCTTGCCGATGGGATCGAGCAGCAAAGAGCTTGTCCGGTCAGGATGCTCGACGGCCGAGGTCAGGCGAGACAACAGGTTTTCGAGGACGGTATCGCCCGTCGCGCAGCCAGGTGTAAGCGAAAGTTCGGTAATTCGGTCGAAGCTGTGGCGTGGCAGATAGAGGCTGATCGTCTCCCCACCATCCGCCTCCGCAGGCGGGTCGAGGATCAGGCGGGCAAGCGCGATCATGCTGTGGGGGAAGGGGATGACCGGAACGACACATTCGTCAAGCGTGACCCGGTCCAGCGCCGGCTCCTGATGTTGCAGGCCAAGCACGAAAGCAGGCGTCTCGGGACAGTCGATGTCAATGCCGTTTTTACAGAGGATAGCGCGAAGCGAGCACGCCGGCGCGCTCAGCCTGAAATAGTCCTCGGACTCCACACCTTGCAGCATCGTTGCCACGCCCCATGCCAACAACAGCCGGCCCCTTCGGGACCGATGCCACTGACGATTACCAATTTTCACGCCGCTATCCTAGATAGTGCAAAGCGAAAGCCGTCAGTCGCGTTAAAATATGATATAAATATACTATTGCTAATATAGCAATCATGCCAGCGCCGGTCATAAGGGGAGTGCCAACCGCAAATCCCGTTTCGACCCCATTCAAATAACTGTCATCGAACTGCTATAAATCCCCGCCATTCCCATGGCCTGCCGGCCTTCAACGGCGGACCTGAAGCCGGAGATGCATGAAATCATGTCGACGCTCCAGCAAGTCGCTTTTCGTGCCGGCTGTTCGATCGCGACCGCGAGCCGGGTGCTCAATCACAACGGTCCGGTCAGCGACGAGATGGTGCGCCGCGTGCGCCGGGCGGCGGCCGAGCTCGGCTATCGCGCCAGCGGCCGCGCCGGCAGCTATATCAGCCGTCGGCCAGCGATCGGCGTGCTCATCCCCAGCATCACCAATCCGGTCTTTGCTGCTTCGCTTTCCAGCATCCAGCACCGGGCGCTGCATGCCGGCCATAGCGTGCTGATCGCGCAGTCGAACTACGATCCGGCGCAGGAGGCGGATGCCGTGGCCTCGCTGCTGCACCAGCGGCCGACCGGGCTCATCCTCACCGTCTGCGATCCCGAGCGTAGTCCGGCGCTTTCCTTGGCATTGCCGCCCACCGTGCTGCTCGGTAATCTGCCGACGGCACGCTTCACGGCTGCGGTGGCGACCGACAATTTCGGCGCCGGCCGGGAGCTGACCGAGCATCTGCTGCATATGGGGCATCGCCGCATATTGTTCATTGCCGGCCACTTCGCCGCGTCGGATCGCGCCAAGTTGCGTTATCTGGGTTATCTCAGGTCGATGGAGGAGGCCGGTCAGCCGCCGATCGAAGCATTGCAGATACCTTTCATCGACAGCCTGGAGCAACTCGATCTCGGAGACGTCGTATCGCGGCTAAAGCCGACGGCCATCATTGCGTCCAACGATCTTCTGGCCCTCGGGGTCATGGGTGCCCTCAGGCGGCAAGGCCTTTTAATCCCGCGCGACATTTCCGTTGCCGGTTTTGACGGCATTGCCATCGGCCGGCTGATGGATCAGCCGCTGTCGACGGTGGAGATACCGGATGCGACCATGGGCGCGGCAGCGGCCTCGCTGCTGCTGGACATGGCGGAAAATGCCGCGCCGCCGCGCCACCTGACCGTACCCTACCGGCTGCGGCCGGGCGGGACGGTCCGTAATCTCAACATTTCGTCCTGACGCATTCGTAGACATGGAAACGCCGCCTCCGGGAAAGGAGGCGGCGCGTCTGGCGGTCAACTAAGCTTAGCTGCGCGGCAGCATGCCTTCGACGTCGGAAGCGGCGTCATCGAGCGCTTCCTTCGGCTCGGCCGAGCCGTCGATGATGCGCGACAGGTTGTCGACGATCGTCTGCGTGACCTTGACGCCGTTGGCGCCGGGGAAGGCGTACCAGGGGATCATCACCGGCATCTGGCTAAGGCCGGCCTGGAACAGCGGGTTCTTCTTGTAGAAGTCACCGAGATACTCGGCCGATTTGGCGGCGAGTTCGTTGTTCGGGACATAGCCGGTGCCGGGAACCACGACCGAGGCGCCGTAAGGGCCGGCGGCGAACTTGGCGAACTTCCAGGCGGCTGCTTCCTTGACCGGCTCATGGGTCAGGATGACGACGGCGTTGCCGCCGGTCGGCAGGCGGCCCTTGACCGGGTCGATCAGCGGGATCTTGGCGGTGCGCAGGTCGAACTTGGCGCCGACATTCTTGACCGTGTTAACCAGCGCGCCGGTGGTCTGGAATTCGAAGCCAACCTTGCCGGCGGCAAAAGCCTGTTCGCCGGCCGACTTGGTGAAGACCGGCAGGCCGCCTTCCTTGACGAAGCGCTGGATCAACTCGACGGCCTTCTGTCCCTCGGGACCGTTGAAAGCGACCTTGCTTTCATCGTCGCTCAGCATCTTGCCGCCGGCGCCGAAGAGGAGGGCGGAGAACATCCAGTCGTCGCCCTGCCAGCGGAAGTCCATGCCGTCGACGCCGTTGCCGAGCGCCTTGATCTTGCCGGCGAGCGCGATCACCTCATCCCAGGTCTTCGGCGGGCTGTCCGGGTCGCCACCGGCGGCCTTCACGAGATCGGCATTGTAGTACATGATCGGGTTGGAGGTCGCGAAAGCGAGGCCGACCTGCTTGCCCTTGACCTGGGCGAGCTTCAGGATGGTGTCGGAGAAGCCCTGCTCGGCCATGTTGCCGTCCTTCTGGACGAGCGGCCCGAGATCGACGGCGACATTGCGCTCGTCGATCATCCGCAGGCGGTTGAGGCCGATGAAGGTGACATCGGGCATCTCGCTGGTGCCGGCCTGGCGCAGGATGGTCTGGATGCCCTCCTCATAGGTGGCTGAGGGCGCGGCGAACTGGATCTTGATATCCGGGTTTTCTTCCATGAATTTCTTCGAGATCGTGTCCATCACGTTCTTGAAGAAGCCAGGCATCGGATAGTGAACCGTCAAGGTCGTCTCGGCGTAAGCCGGGGCCGACACGACCATCGAAATGGCCGCGGCGGCGAGAATCTGGGTGATATGCTTCATCGCTCGTTCTCCTGTTTCGAACCGGTCAGCCCTTGAGACCGGTCATGGTGATGCCCTCGACGAAGCGCTTCTGTGCGAGAAGGAATGCGGCGACGAGGGGAAGGGTGATGATCAAGGTTGCCGCCATGAGCGCGCCGTAGTCGTCGCCGGCCTCGGCCGCGCGGAAATACATGAGGCCCAGCGGTGGGGTGGCGTAGTTCTGGTTGCTGATGACGATCAGCGGCCAGTAGAAATCGTTCCAATGCGCCACGACCGAGAAGATCGCGAAGGCGGTGACGGCCGGCCAGGCGTTGGGCACGATGACGCGGGCGACGATGCCGAGCTCCGACATGCCGTCTAGGCGGGCCGCATGGATCAGATCATCCGGCATGGCGCGGAAGAACTGCAGGAACATGAAGATCGCGAAGACCGAGATCGAGAAGGGTGCCACCAGCGCGGTGTAGCTATTCAACAGCGACAGGCTGTTGAAGGCGACATAGAGCGGCAGGGCGGTCGCGTGGATCGGGATCAGCAGACCGAGCATGACCAGCACCATCATCAGGCGCGCGGCAGGGAACTTCAGCTTCGCCATGGCATAGGCGCAGGGGATGGCGATCAGCACCTGGAAGAAGAAGATTAGGCCGCAGATGACAACGCCGTTCAGCAGCAGCGTGCCCATCGGCACTTTGCTCAGCGCCTTGGTGATGTTCTCGACATAGAAGAAATGCGTCGGGATCAGCTTCAGGGCGGAAGTGAAGATATCGTCCTGTGCCTTGCCGGCGGTCGAGATCATGAAGATGTAGGGCGCAAGGAAGACGAGGGAGCCGAGGATCAGCAGCGAAAGGCGCAGGATGCGGCCGGGAGTGAAGCCAGTGGAGGTCATGTGTAATGCACCTGCCGGTCCTGGACGCGATATTGCAGGAAGGCCAGCACCACCAGAATAGCGAGGAAGACAGTCGTCATCGCCGAGGCATAGCCGACTTGCATATAGACGAAGCCCTCCTGGTAGATGGTGAAGAGCAGCACTTCCGAGGCATGGTTCGGGCCGCCTTCGGTCAGCGTCTTGACGGTATCGAAGACCTTGACGGCATTGATGATGCTGATGGTGGTGACGAACAGCGTCGTCGGCCCGAGCATCGGCCAGGTGACCAGCCAGAAGCGGTCGAGCGCCGATTTCGCGCCATCGACTTCGGCCGCGGCATAAAGCTCGCGCGGGATGGCGGTAAGGCCGGCGAGGAACAGCACCATGTTGAAGCCGACCGTCTGCCAGACGCCGATGATCGACAGGCTGTAGAGGGCGGTCGCCGAGGAGGCGAGCCAGTTCGGACGCGGCAGGCCGATTTCGCCGAGCAGGGCGTTGATCGGGCCGATGGTCGGATGGAAAAGGTATTGCCACACGGTTGCCATGGCGACGATCAGTGAGGCAACGGGCAGGAAATAGGCCGTGCGGAAGAAGCTGCGGCCGATATTCTCGCTCTCGATCAACAGCGCGACGCCGAGGCCAAGCACGATCGAGGTGGGAGCGACGATGGCTGTATAGACTGCCGTATTCCACAGCGATTTCTGGAACGTGCGGTCCTTCATGAGATGCGCGTAGTTCTCGAAGGCAACAAAGCGCAGGCCCTTGTCGCCAAGCTGGAAATCGGTGAATCCCAGACAGATGACGGCGACGATCGGCAGGAGAACGAACAGCACGATCAGGATGATCGCCGGAAGCGCCAGCAAGAGGGCGGTGCGGGCTTCGCTGCGCTCATGCTTCGCCGCCGAACGCATCGTCATGGTCGTTGCGGCGATGCTAGCCATGGGCTTTCTCCCTGCCGGCATCGATCGTAACGGGAGCAGCACGCAGGCGGCGGCCGTCTTCGGCGAAGACCAAGGCCTGTTCCGGCGCTAGCGTCAGCGCGACCGGCATTCCGGCGGAGAGGCCCGCTGTGTCGGCGGGCGTGAGCTTGGCGACGATGCTCTCGCCGATGGCGTCGAGCTTGGCATGCAGAATGACTTCCGAGCCGAGGAACTCCATTCGCTCGATATGAGCGGCAAGCGCGTCCTGGCGGCTGCCGGCGAGACGAACGAATTCCGGGCGGATGCCGAGGGTGACGGCGGAGCCGGCAAAGGTGCTTTCCTCCAACGCCAGTCTGATGCCGCCGAAGGCGACGGTGCCGTTTTCGGCCCGTGCGGGCAGGAGGTTGATGCGCGGCTGGCCGACAAAGCGGGCGACCTCGACATGGGCCGGATCGTCATAAATTGTCTGCGGTGAGGCAAGCTGCAGCAACTGTCCGCCGATCATCACGGCGACGCGGTCGGCCATCGACAGGGCTTCCGCCTGATCGTGAGTGACATAGACGGTGGGAACGCCGGCGCGGCGATGCAGATCGACGATCT
Organism: Martinezella rhizogenes; assembly: GCF_000799715.1. GTDB lineage: Bacteria > Pseudomonadota > Alphaproteobacteria > Rhizobiales > Rhizobiaceae > Rhizobium > Rhizobium rhizogenes_C. The sequence continues at coordinate 1,647,087 of NZ_JUHG01000011.1, read as the reverse complement.
CGCCGCGCGCATGGACGCGCAGGTTGGCGTCGAGATTGGAGAGCGGCTCGTCCATCAGGAAGACGCTCGGACGGCGCACCATGGCGCGGGCGAGAGCTACGCGCTGCCGCTGGCCGCCGGACATCTGGCCGGGCTTGCGGTCGAGCAAATGGTCGATCTTCAGCGAGGTCGCCATCTCGCGGACATCACGGATGATGCCGCTGCGGGTCGCGCGCTGGCCGGGGATCATCGCGCCGATGAAGGGCAGGCGCTGCATGCGCGTCAGGCGGTGCATGGCGAGCGGCACGGCGATATTTTCAGAGGCCGTCAGATGCGGATAGAGCGCGTAGGACTGGAAAACCATGGCGATGTTGCGGTCGACCGCCGCGACGCCGGAGACGTCGTTGCCGCCGAGAATGATTTCACCGGTGTCGGCATGATCGAGGCCTGCGAGAATGCGCAGCAGCGTGCTCTTGCCGCAGCCGGAGGGACCAACGAGGGCGATGAACTCGCCCGGCTCGACGTCAAGGCTGACGCCTTTCAGGATAGCGTTGCCGCCGAAGGATTTGGTGATACCGCGAAGCGAGAGCGCGCTCATTCCGTCGGCTCCTTCGCCTTGGGAACTGCCTGCGGATAGACTTCCATGACGACGTCGTCGAGGAAATAGGCCGTCATGCCGGGAACCGCGACGATCTCGGTGGTGACGTCGTCGCCGAGTTCGTGGATCGCGGCGCCGATCAGACGTTCGCCCGGCATTTCCCGCTCCATCGTGTCGAGGATGAAGGCGGCGGGCGGCGCCCAGACCAGCGCCGTGTCGTTGAACCGGCCTTCCCAGGTCCAATGCAGGTGGCCGCTGCCGAGCAGGGCGACGTCATGGGATGCGATCAGATCATAGAGCCGGCTGCGCTGCGCCGGGCGTATGCTCCAATAGCCGGTGTCGCCCTCGTCGGGCGCATCGACGAACAGCGGCTTGTGGGCGAAGAGCGCCACGCGGCGGTCGCCACGGCTTTCGAGCCTTTCCTGCAGCCAGTCGAACTGCTTCTGCTCCTCGGTATCCTCGAAGCCCATCAGCAGGCTGTTGAGGCCGATCAGCCGCCAGTTGTCCACGTCCTTAGCCCAATAGTCCGGACCGACGAGACGACGCCAGCGTGCCAGACGCTCGGGATTGACGGGCTGGTAGGAGCCTGGCAGGTGGCCGACATCATGGTTGCCGGGCACGATCAGCATCGGTACGGAGACCTGACGCATCAGGTCCATGGAAAAGGTGAGATCTTCGTCCTTGTCGGCGCCATCGACGCTGAGGTCGCCAGTGTGGACGATAAGATCGGCGCCGCTTGCCTCGATCCATTTCGCCAGCGGCTCCCAATTGCCGTTGAAATGCGGCTTGTTCGGGCTCAAATGCGTGTCGGTGATCTGGATGATCTTCAAGGCGCTTCTCCGGAAATCTTGAAAGAGCGCGCTTGTGGAGGGAATTTCCCTCAAAAACTGCGCTTCTTGCCGATCTCTTTAGAAGGCCCCGATGTCAGTTAGGTAACAGGTCTTTTCACCTGTTTTCCAGTTTTGTCATATATTCGTCAAATGGCGCCAGTGCCTGTCATATGCCTAATTGAGAGACTATACGTCGGCGGTTCGGGTGATATAGATCGCAGCCGAAAGAGGAACAGAGATGTCAGACGAACAAAGCCGCATCACCACGCTCGAGGAACTGGTTGCCTATCAGGCAAAGACCATCGAGGAACTGTCCGACCAGGTGGCGGAGCAATGGAAAGTGGTCGAGCAGACGAGGCTGAAGCTCGACCGGCTGGCCGAGCGTTTCCTGACGCTGGAAGAGCAGTCGATGGACGCGCCGGCCATCACCAAGCCGCCGCATTACTGACCGGGCTTGGCCTGCCGCGCCATCACGTTTCGGTGTTTCACGCGGGCGTGTGTAACAAAAGCCTCTATCCTCCCGTATCCCTTTTGACCGGAGACTTTACACTCGCGGTCGAGAGGAGATGATCATGAAAGATACGATCCGCAAGGCCCTGTCGCATGTTGCCCGCCCGGCTGCCTTTGCCGTGGGCGCCGTGCTGCTGGCCGGGGTTGCGCTGCAATTCGTGGGCCACGCCTCGGCTGAAGATGCCCGCGTCATTCCGGCGCCCGCCGTGGACGAAAAGCCGGGCTCGGGCGGCACGGAAACCATCGTTCTTGCCGGTGGCTGCTTCTGGGGCGTGCAGGGCGTGTTCCAGCACGTCAATGGCGTCGTCAGCGCCACCTCGGGCTATGCTGGTGGCAAGAAGGATACGGCTCGCTACGAGACAGTGAGCGGCGGTGATACGGGCCATGCCGAATCCGTGCGGATCGTCTTCGATCCGCATAAGGTCAGCTACGGGCATCTGCTGCAGATCTATTTCTCGGTCGCTCATGATCCGACGCAGCTGAATTATCAGGGGCCGGACAGCGGCACGCAATATCGCTCGGCAATCTTCCCGACCACTGCCGAACAGGCTGACGTCGCCAAGGCCTATATCGGCCAGCTCAATCACGCCAAGGTCTTCGATGCGGCGATCGTCACCAAGATCGAGTCGGAGCGGCAGTTCTATGCCGCCGAGGGCTATCACCAGAACTTCCTGACGATGAACCCCAATTATCCCTACATCGTCGTCAACGACTTGCCGAAGGTCAAAAACCTGCAGCGCATGTTCCCTGGAGATTATCGCTCCGATCCGGTGCTGGTCGCAGCCAACGCCTCCGGGAATTGAAGAAGACCGGCTAGCAATGCGGGCCGGTCACGGCGGGTTTGCAGGAAATGCTCGTTATTCTCCCGGTGTCTGGTGTATTGCTCGGCAACGCCAGACATCAATCGAGAGCGCCTCCTACCATGATCGTCCGCGACCGGCCGAACCTCTTCCAGCTTTTCTTCATTCTCCGCGGGTCGGTGATCCGACGGATATTACCGCAGATCGTCGTGATCTTCCTGCTGTCGGCGTTGATCGTCTGGGGGCATGAAGAGCGTCCCAACGTTATCCTCTCCTTCAACGGATCGCCCTTTTCGCTGCTCGGCATCGCGCTCTCCATATTCCTTGGCTTCCGTAACAACGCCTGCTACGACCGCTGGTGGGAAGGGCGGCGCGATTGGGGACAGCTTATCCAGGTCAGCCGTGGCTTTGCGCGGCAGACATTGATATTGGAAGCGGCCGGTGAAGCCGGGCGTCAGGCACGGAGGGATTTACTGCGGCTGACGATGGCCTTCGCGCAGGCGCTTGTCTGTCATCTGCGGCCCGGCGGCGACGAGAACAAGGTGCTGCAACACCTGGCGCCCAGCGAAGTCGATTTCTATCATACTGCTCAAAATAGACCGGACCTCCTGTTGCGCCTGATGTCGGCGGATCTGGCGCGGCTGAAGGCGGCGGGCGGGATTTCGGATATCCAGTACCAGATGCTCGATGCCAGCATCGGCCAGTTGGGGGCGGTGCAGGCGGCCTGCGAGCGTATTCGCAACACGCCGCTGCCGTTCGGCTACACGCTGCTTCTGCACCGCACCGCCTACCTTTTCTGCTTCCTGCTGCCCTTCGGCTTCGTCGATACGCTCGGCTGGGGTTCGCCCTTCGTAGCCGCGCTGGTGGCCTACACATTCTTCGGTCTCGATGCGCTTGGCGACGAGCTGGAGGACCCGTTCGGCAATCGTCCTAACGCGTTGGCGATTGGCGCTCTTGCCGATACGATCGAGATCAATCTCAGGGAAGCGCTCGGCGAAACCGACCTGCCGCCCATGCCACAGCCCAGGGATTTCGTGCTGATGTAGGAGCCCGCCAAAAAATATTTGCCGGACCATGGAATAAGATCGGCCCGGCTTCCGTATATTGGGGTATGGAACGCAACAAACGGACATTCGACGTTTTAGGGCAGCTCGGTTCGCTGAGACGCTATGCCCGTTCGCTTGTCCGCAACGCGGATGAGGCGGAAGACCTGGTGCATGATGCGCTGGTCAAGGCCTATGAGCGCAAGACGAGTTTCCGGCGCGGCGCGAACCTGCGCACGTGGCTGCTGTCGATCCTGCACAATGCCCATATCGACCGCCTGCGCCAGAAGCGTTCGCTGAACCGTCGCCATGAAGAGGCGGCTATCGAGTTCGAGCCGACGCTGCCGGCTTCGCAGGATCATGCCGTACGCCTGAGCCAAGTACGCGACGCCTTCTTCAATTTGCCGGAAGAGCAGCGCGAGGCGCTGCATCTGGTGGCGATCGAGGATCTTTCCTATCAGGAGGCGGCCTCCGCGCTCGGTATCCCCATGGGGACGCTGATGTCGCGCATCGCCAGGGCCCGCGCTAGCCTCCGGAGTTTCGAGGAGATGGCACCCAAGATCTCGCATCTTCGGCTCATCGATGGGGGCGGCAATGAAAACAATTGATCCGATCATCGATAGCGATCTCGACGCCTATGTCGATGGTGAGCTGACCGTGGCGCGCCGCGTCGAAGTGGAATCCTATCTGTCGGAACATCCGGCGATCGCCGCCAAGGTCATGGCCGATCTCAGCATGCGGGGCGAGCTGCGCATGGCGTTGGCCGGCGAAGACCTGGCGGCGAAGGCGGAAACCCGCGAGGCCGCCCGTCGGCTGGAGCGCGGGCTTGCCTATGGTCGTGTGCTCAGTTCCTTCCAGCGAGTGGCGGCTGTGGCCATGCTGATGGCGACCGGCTGGGTGGCGCATACATCCTTCGGCGCCTTCACGGCGAGCGAGGTCAATGCTTCGGTTCCAGCACCCGCTTTCGTCGACGATGCCGTGCGCGCCTATCAGGCGACCGCCACGCGCGATACGATCAAAGTGCAGTCTGGGCAGGCGGGCTACAGCCCGGAAGAGATCCGCGCCTCCACGGCGATCGTCCTTCCGGACATGCCCGTGGGCTGGCGCGTCACCGATGCGCAGATCTATCCGTCCGAATTCGGCCCGAGCGTTGAAATGACGGTCGATGCCGGCGAGGGCGGGCATTTGTCGCTGTTTGCCATCCGGCCTGGCAACTTCGCCGTCCAGAAGGTCAGCCATGTCACGCGCGACAACGTCCAGGCTGCCTATTGGCAGATCGGCGAAGTCGCCTATGCCCTGATCGGCGGCGGCAAGGCGAACGAACTCGATGGCGAAGCTGAAAAGCTCGCCCGTACCCTTTATTAGTTTGGATCAAAGGAGATCGACTATGAACCCGACCAATCCGCGCTTCGGCTATGGCGCCGCCGCCGGCTCGCAGGCGCTCTTCGACGAAGGCCTGCGCAAGCACATGCTGCGCGTCTACAACTACATGGGCATCGGCCTTGTGGTGACCGGTATCGTCGCGATGATCGTCGGCACGACGCCGGCGCTCTATGTGCCGATCTTCCAGTCGCCGCTGAAGTGGGTCGTCATGCTGGCGCCGCTCGCCTTCGTGCTGTTCTTCTCGTTCCGCATCCAGACGATGTCGGCGAGCGCCGCGCAGACGATGTTCTGGGCCTTCTGCGCCGTCATGGGCCTTTCGCTCGCGTCGGTGTTCCTGGTCTTCACCGGCACCAGCATCGCGCGGACCTTCTTCATCGCAGCGACGATGTTCGGCGCGACCAGCCTCTACGGCTACACGACCAAGCGTGATCTCGCCAATATCGGCTCGTTCCTGATGATGGGCCTGTTCGGTGTTATCATCGCCAGCGTCGTCAATATCTTCCTGGGTTCCAGCGCGCTGCAATTCGCCATCTCGATCATCGGCATCGTGGTCTTCGTCGGCCTGACCGCCTGGGATACGCAGAACATCAAGGAACAGTATGCCGAGAATCACGATCAGGAGACCTCTCAGAAGCTCGCCGTCTTCGGCGCCCTGTCGCTCTACCTGAACTTCGTCAACATCTTCCAGCTCCTCCTGAACTTCACGGGCGAGCGGGAATAGCATCGGACTTTAGAGCTTGGGCATGATCTGAAAGTTACTCCACTCTTTCGCTGGTCATGCTCCGAGAATGCGTCTCCCTGGGGGTTTGTGAGACGCATGACGCGCCTGCGGTATCTGCGCCGATACCGCAGGCGTATTTTATTTTGGGGGTGGGATTTCCCCCGGTCGTCTTTGATCGCAGGGATCTTTTCGCGAGCGCGCGGGGAGATACGGTCTGGGCGTGCGTGCGGCGGCGTCAGAACGTGGCGGCAGCTTTCGAGTTCGTGGAGGGTATCAGAGGCGCGTCGTATAGAGATTACGCCCTCTGACACCCATCCTCGGAAAATATCAGCGACCTACCACTCGGCGACGCTGCCATCCTCATGACGCCAGATCGGGTTGCGCCAGCGATGGCCTTCCTTGGCGCGTTCGATGACGTAGGCTTCGTCCACTTCGATGCCGAGGCCGGGGCCCTGCGGGATCGAGACGAAGCCGTCGGCATAGTGGAAGACTTCCTTGTTGGAGATGTAGTCGAGGATGTCGTTGCCCTTGTTGTAGTGGATGCCGAGACTCTGTTCCTGAATGAAGGCATTGTAGCTGACGGCGTCGACCTGCAGGCAGGCGGCAAGCGCGATCGGGCCGAGCGGGCAATGCGGGGCGAGCGCCACGTCATAGGCTTCCGCCATGGCTGCGATCTTGCGGCATTCGGTGATGCCGCCGGCGTGGCTAAGGTCGGGCTGGAGGATGTCGACATAGCCGTCCGACAGGACCTGCTTGAAGTCCCAGCGCGAGAACAGCCGCTCGCCGAGCGCGATCGGCGTCGAGCAATGATTGGCGATTTCCTTCAAGGCTTCGCGGTTTTCGGAGAGCACCGGCTCTTCGATGAACAGCAGCTTGTAGGGCTCCAGCTCCTTGGCGAGAACCTTGGCCATCGGGCGATGGACGCGGCCATGGAAATCGACGCCGATGCCGATATGGGGGCCAATCGCCTCGCGGATGGTGGCGATGGTTTCGACCGCCTTCTCCACCTTGTCATAGGTGTCGACGATCTGCATTTCCTCGCAGCCGTTGAGCTTGATCGCCTTGAAGCCGCGAGCGACGACGTCCTTGGCATTGTTGGCGACGTCGGAAGGACGGTCGCCGCCGATCCAGGAATAGACCTTGATCTTGTCGCGGACCTGGCCGCCGAGCAGCGAATGGATCGGCTGTCCCAGCGCCTTGCCCTTGATGTCCCACAGCGCCTGGTCGATGCCGGCAATCGCGCTCATGTGGACGGCGCCGCCGCGATAGAAGCCGCCGCGATACATGACATTCCAATGGTCTTCGATCAGGAAGGGGTCCTTGCCGATCAGATAGTCTTCCAGCTCGTGCACGGCGGCCTGGACGGTCAATGCACGGCCTTCGACGACCGGCTCGCCCCAGCCGACGATGCCCTCGTCCGTTTCGATCTTCAGGAACATCCAGCGCGGCGGCACGATATAGGTCGTCAGTTTGGTGATTTTCATGGGAATGCTTCCGTTTCGGCTTTTGGTCACATCGGCGGCGGAAGGCCGCGGATTTCGGGGTTTCAGGTCCTGCGCTTCTCCGCTCGGCCCGTCGCCTTTCCAGCGGCAAGGTCGCGTGCGGCAAGGTCGAGCAGGCGGTGAGTGCAGTCACGCGCGGCGGTGCCGTTGCGCAGGCGCAGCGCTTCCACCAGCTCGCCATGCACGGCGATCGCCTCGTCGCGGCTGTCGGCGGCGACATTCGAGGCGTGCAGCGCATATTTGAGGCCGGCATGGATGGCGCTGGACAGGCGGCGGAACACCTGGTTGTGGCTGGCGCCCAGGAGCACCGTATGGAACATCACGTCGGCTTCGGTGAAGCGCTCGGGATCGTCGCCGGAAGCGCACATCTGCCGCCAGGCCCGGTCGAGATCGGCGATCTCCTGGGCGGTGGCGCGCTCGGCGGCATATTCGGCGGCCACCGGCTCGATGGTGCGCCGCGCCTCGAGGATGCTGCCGAGAATATCGAATTCGGCAATATACGGCCCCATCCATTCGAGCACGTCCTGATCGAGGATGTTCCAGTCATCCTTGTCGCAGACGGTGGTGCCGATGCGGGGCTTGCCACGAACCAGGCCCTTCGATTCCAGGATCTTCAGGGATTCGCGGATGACGGTGCGGCTGACGCCATAGAGCTCGCAGAGATCGTTTTCGCGCGGCAGGGCCGAGCCGGAGGGATAGCGTTCGGAGCAGATGTCTTCGGCAATCGCCGCCGTCACGTTCCGGCGCACGCGCGGACGGCGTTCGGGCCGATTGACCAAGCCATGCTCTTGCCGTTCAAACGAATCCAACTATCTCTTCCCCGCTCCTCACAGTGGAAATCATCTTACTACAATCATCATACACAGGCAATTCCCTGGTATGATGATTTATCGAGTGGCTCGTACGAACGGGGAGGGGCGATGCGCCTTTTCGGGACAGCGAAACACTCATTGTTATGGCGCTGTCGTCATCGGCGGATAGAGCACTATATTGTGGATTGGGGCGGCCAAGAGGCGGCTTCCCATCGATCCCTGCCGGGAGGGCAGAGACCCATTTTCCCGACGCTCAATCAACGACAAGGAGGACGATATGCAGATCAATCGCACAGGTTCGGCCCAATGGTCCGGCGGTCTGAAGGATGGCAAGGGCCAGATCTCGACCCAGAGCGGCGCGCTCAATCAATATCCCTATGGTTTCGCCAGCCGCTTCGAAGGCGTTGCCGGCACCAATCCGGAAGAGTTGATTGGTGCTGCCCATGCCGGCTGCTTCACCATGGCGCTGTCGCTGATCCTGAATGAAGCGGGCCTGACCGCCGAGAGCATGGAGACGACGGCCAAGGTCACGCTCGAAAGTGTCGAAGGTGGTTTTGCGATCAGCGCGATCCATCTGACGCTGACGGGCAAGGTTCCCGGCGCCGACGAGGCCAAGTTCACTGAGCTTGCCAATAAGGCCAAGGCGGGTTGCCCGGTCTCCAAGGCGTTGGCCTCTGTGCCGATCTCGCTGGATGTTCGTCTGGCCTAGGCTTGGAATCCAACGATTCAACAGGCTCTCCGCGGCGCGAAGAGCCTGTTGAACGATGCCCCGTGATGGCAAGGGTGGCAATCTCCGCACGCAACGGGTATTGGTGGTCTTGGGAGCCGGTTGCCGCCGTAAGACGGGCCGCTAGGGCGCGGTTTCGCGCATAAATCTACAATCCCTCATTATCGCGCCGAACTAGTCTTGCCGTGGAAAAGTCCCGCGCGATGGAGAGGTTTCGCATGTCCGCACTGACCTGGATTCACGTCATCATCAGCCTGATCGCCATCGTTGCCGGCGTTATCGTCGCACAGGGATTGATTACCGGCGACCGCCATCAGCGGTCGACACTCGTCTACATGGTCACGATTTTGCTGACCAGCCTGGCCGGATTTCTCTTTCCGTTCAACGGCGTGACGCCAGGCATCATATTCGGCGTCATCACGGTTCTGATCTTCATTCCCACAGCGATTGCGCGCTATAAATTTCAAATGACCGGTATCTGGCGGCTCGTTTTCATCATAGGCAGCCTGTTCATGCACTACCTTAATTGCGTGGTGCTGATCGTTCAGTCCTTCCAGAAGATTCCAGCGTTGAACGCGCTTGCTCCGCAGGGGAACGAGCCGCCACTTCTGGCTATTCAGGCCGTGCTGCTCATTGCATTCCTGATTGTCGGCTTGCTGAGCGTACGTCGGTTCCGCCCGCAGATTCTCGGCGCCTGATCCCTGATCATAATCGTTGTTTGAACCGCCTCATCGCCAGGGGCGGTTTCTTGACAGGTGTGGTTCTATGGTTTACGAGTGATGAAAATTAAAAATCGTCACTCGTAAACCGAAAGTAAACCATGCTTGATCTTTCCGATGTCACCGCCGATCCGGCGCGTCAGGAAAACATCACGAAAATCCTTGATGCGGCCGAAAGGCTGTTCCGTCACTACGGCTACGCCAAGACGACAGTTGCCGACATTGCCCGCGACCTTGGCATGTCCACGGCGAATATCTACCGCTTCTTTGCTTCAAAGACTGAGATCCGCCAGGCGGTTTGCGGCCGGATGCTTGAATATAACTACCAGATGGCGTTGGAAATCCGCCGCCGCCCGATAAGCGCCGCCGACCGGCTGCACGCCTATGTTTATGCGCAATACAAGCAGACGTGCGAAACCATGCTCGATGAGCAGAAAGTTCATGAGATGGTGATCATCGCCATCGAGCACGATTGGCATGTCATCGAAAAGTTTATCGATCGCATTCAGGATTTGATAGCCGAGATCATCGCCGAGGGTATCGCCGCCGGCGAATTTCTTGAACAGGACCCCTATGTTGCATCGAAATGCTTCGGCGCGGCGACGGTCAACCTCTGTCATCCTCAGATGGTGGCCCAATGCCTTGCCAAGCCGAACCGGGCCGAACCCGAAGACCTTATCGAATTCGCCATCAGGGCGCTGAAGAAATAGCAGTCCGCGTGCCGAATGATCGGCCGTGCTTGCATTCCGTTTGACTAAGGAGAGCGACATGCGTTCGCTGACGACCACCACGATACGATCCATAGCCGGCGTTGCATTCATTGCCGCTATCGGTCTCACGCTTTCCGGCTGCAACGAGAAGAAGGAAGAGGCCGCCGAGGTGATCCGGCCGGTGAAGGTTGTCGAGATCGCGCAGGCGGATACGGTGCGCAAGCTCGATTATTCCGGCTCGGTCAAGGCGCGGACGGATATGAACCTCGGCTTCCGCGTCAGCGGCAAGATCGTTGAACGCAAGGTGGATATCGGCCAGAAGGTCAAACCCGGCGATGTGCTCGCCCGCATCGACCCCACGGACTACGCTCTGGCGGTGCGCCGCTCGCAGGCGGATCTCGATTCGGCTGAAAAGCAGATGCAGACAACGGCGCTTGCCCGCAATCGCGCCCAGCAGCTCTTCGACAAGAGTGTCGGCTCGAAATCGCAGCTCGAACAGGCCGAGCTTTCCTATGACCAGGCCGTCTCGACGCGGGATTCCGCCGTGTCGGCGCTGACGGAGGCGAAGAACCAGGTCGCCTATGGCGATCTGACGTCGGACATGAACGGCATCGTGACGACCGTCAATGCCGATGTCGGCCAGGTGGTGAGCTCCGGTACGCCCGTCATCACCGTCGCTGTCGACGGCGAGAAGGAAGTGCTGATCGCCGTGCCGGAAATGGATATCGCGCAATTCAAGGTCGGCAAGGACGTCAAGGCGCGCTTCTGGTCCGACGATGCGCTGGTGCTCGACGGCAAGGTGCGTGAAGTGTCTGGCAGCGCCGATGCGCAATCGCGGACTTTCGCCGTGCGCGTCAGCCTGCCCAGCGATCCGCGCGTGCTGCTCGGCATGACCGCGACGATCGAGGCCGAAGCCGGCAATACCCAGCCTTACGTGTCCATTCCGCTGAGCGCGCTTGCCCAGAGGGACGGCCAGCAGATCGTCTGGCTGGTCGACCGCAGCGCCGGCACGGTGCATTCCCGCAACGTCAAGGTCGCCGATTTCGCCGACGACGGCGTGCGCGTCGCCGATGGCCTGAAGACCGGCGATGTCGTGGTTGCCGCCGGCACGCAATTCATGACCGAGAATATGAAGGTCAAGGTGCCGGATGCCCAGCAGGTATCGGCCGCGACCAATGGCAGTGCCGCCACGGCCGCTGCCGATATCGTGCGTTAAGTAGAACGAGGGGCGGGACCATGACTATCAACAGCACCTCGGAAGAGAAGAAGCCTTTCAACCTCTCGCGTTGGGCGATTGCCCATCCGAGCATCGCGCGCTTCCTGTTCGCGCTGATCATCATCGCGGGTGCCTTCGGCCTGACCCATATGGGCCAGAAGGAAGACCCGGATTTCACCTTCCGTGTCATGGTCGTGCAGACCGTCTGGCCCGGCGCCTCGCTGCAGGATATGGAAGACCAGGTGGTCAACAAGATCGAGCGCAAGCTGCAGGAAACGCCGCATCTCGATTGGGTCAAATCCTATACCCGCGCCGGCTTCGCCATCACCACCGTCCAGATCAAGGGCGACACCAACACCGCACAGGTGAAGGACGCCTTCTATCAGGTGCGCAAGAAGATCGGCGACATCGCCAATACCTTGCCGTCCGGTTTGCAGGGTCCGTATTTCAACGATGAATTCGGCGATACCTACATCACCCTGCATTCGATCAGCGGCGACGGCTATACCTATCCCGAGCTGAAGAAATTCGCGATCCAGGCGCGTGACATGCTGCTCGCAACGCCCGGCGTCGAGAAGGCCGTGATCATCGGTGACCAGCCGGAGCAGATCTATATCGATGTCTCCTCCAAGGTGTTGGCCGAACGCGGCCTGACGCTGACCGCCCTGCAGAACGCCATTGTCGGCCAGAACAATGTCGATCCGGCCGGCACCGTCGACACCAGCACGCGCTCCGTGCGTATCTCGGTCGAGGGTGACGTCAACAAGATCGAGGACATCAAGAACCTCCGGTTGACCGCCGGCGGCCAGGTGGCGCGTCTCGGCGATATCGCCACGGTGAGCGCCGGTCTGCAGGATCCCTATACGGCCAAGTTCCTCTACAATGGTCACGAGAGCGTGCAGCTCGGCGTCGTCATGGCCAATGGCAACAAGGTGACCGATGTTGGTGCTGCGGTTGAAGAGACCTACAAGCGCTTCACAGCTTCGCTGCCGGTCGGCGTACAGGTCGATCAGGTTGCCAACCAGCCTGAGGTCGTGACCGACGCCATCAGTGAGTTCATGCATGCGCTCGGCGAGGCGCTGGTGATCGTGCTGATCGTCTCGTTCCTATCGATCGGCTGGCGTTCCGGCCTGGTGATAGCCATCGCCATTCCGCTCGTGCTGGCGGCGACCTTCGCCATCATGTACGAACTCGGCATCGACTTGCAGCGCATCTCGCTCGGCGCGCTCATCATCGCACTTGGTCTTCTGGTCGACGACGCCATGATCGTCGTCGAACTGATGGAGCGCAAGCTGGAGGAGGGGCTCGCCAAGCTCGATGCGGCAAGCTTTGCCTATTCCTCGACCGCTTTCCCGATGCTGACCGGCACGCTGATCACCACCGCCGGCTTCATTCCGGTCGGCTTCGCCGCCTCGACGGCGGGTGAATATGTCCGCACGCTCTTTTACGTCGTCGGCATCGCGCTGGTTATCTCGTGGTTCGTCGCGGTCTATTTCACGCCCTGGCTCGGCTATATGATCCTGAAGCAGCGCCACCATGTCGGCGAGCATCACGATGTCTTCGACACGCGCTTCTATCGCCGCCTGCGCTCGTCGGTTGCCTGGGCCGTGCGCCATCGCGTCATCGTACTGCTTCTGACCATCGCCGCCTTTGTCGGCAGCCTATGGTCTTTCCAGTTCATCCCGCAGAACTTCTTCCCGCAGTCCTCGCGTCCGGAAATCCTGGTCGATCTCTGGCTGCCGGAAGGCACCAGCATCAAGGAAGTCGAACGGCAGGCGCAGGCGCTGCAGGCGCGCGTGGCCGACGATCCGGACAAGCGTTTTGTTGCCACTTATGTCGGCCAGGGCGCACCACGCTTCTTCCTGCCGCTCGACCAGCAGCTCACCAATCCGAACTATGCCCAGATGCTGGTCATGGCAAACGACGAGCCCGCGCGTGAGCGGCTGATCATCAAGCTGCGCGGCATTCTTGCCACCGACTTCCCCACGGTTCGCGGCAAGGTCGACCGCCTGTTCCTCGGCCCGCCAACCGGCTGGCCAGTGCAGCTTCGCGTCATGGGTCCGGACAGGCAGGAGGTTCGCCATATCGCCGACGAGGTGAAGCAGCGCTTCATGCAGAACCCGCTGCTTGGCGCCATCCATGACGACTGGCTCGAGCCGGTGCCGGCGATGAAGCTGGTGATTGATCAGGATCGCGCTCGCGCTCTCGGCGTCACCTCGCAGCGCATCCGCCAGATGCTGCAGGCCTCGATGTCCGGCGCCACTCTCGACAATTACCGCGAGGGCGAGGAGACCGTCGGCATCGTCGTCAGGGAGCCGCAAGCCAGCCGTCATCTGCTGACCTCGGTCAATTCGATCTATATCCCGACCGATACCGGTGGTTTCGTGCCGCTGTCGCAGGTGGCGAAGATCGAGCCCGTGATGGAGCAGGGCATTGAGTGGCGTCGCGACCGCCTGCCGACGATCACGGTCCGGGCGACATTGCCCGACAGCGTGCAGTCGAACGATGTGACCGCCAAGCTCTATAACGACATGGCTGATCTCCGGAACAGCCTGCCGGCCGGCTACAAGATCGAGATCCAGGGCGGTGCCGAAGACAGCGCCGAAAGCCAGGCCTCGATCGCCGCCAAGGCGCCGATCATGCTGATCATCATCGTCGTGCTCCTGATGGCGCAGTTGCAGCATTTCGGTAAGGCGATGCTGGTGCTGGCCACCGGCCCTCTCGGCATCATCGGTGCCGCGGGTGCCCTCTTGATCAGCGGCGCGCCCTTCGGCTTCGTGGCGATCCTCGGCGTTATCGCGCTGCTCGGCATCATCATCCGAAACTCGATCATCCTCGTCGACCAGATCGACCAGGATATCGCGGTGGGGATGGACCGGAAGGAAGCGATCATCGGGGCTGCCGTGCGACGTTTCCGGCCGATCGTGCTGACGGCGCTGACGGCGGTTCTGGCGCTGATCCCGATCTCGCGCGGCGTCTTCTGGGGTCCGCTCGCCTATTCGATGATGGGCGGCATCCTGGTTGCCACCGTGCTCACCATCTTCGTGCTGCCGGCGGGCTACGCCTTGTTCTTCGGCCGCGAGCCGAAGAAGAAATCGGCCGAGCCGACGGTCGAGCAGCCGCAGGAAAGCAACGACGCCGTCGATCATCTGCCGCCGGCCATAGCCGCGGAATAACAGGCGCAATGAGAGCAAAAAGGGGTCCCGGCCGATGTCGGGACCTTTTTTTGTTTCCTGCTTGATGCTCGCCTAGAGGATCGTCGGCTGGCCGTCGGCAATCTTGAGGACGGTCAGGGTTCCGCCCATGGACACGGCGGTGTCAATGCCGATGCGGCCGCTGCCGAAGGTCGGGCGTGAGCTCGGCGTATGGCCATGCACCACCAGCACCGGCAATTGCGGGCCCTGGGAGAGGAAAGGTTCGCGGATCCAGATCAGGTCGTCATCGGTCTGCCCCACCAGCGCTATGTTCGGCTGAATGCCGGCATGGACGAAGATGATGGAACCGACGGTGACGGCGACCGGCAGCGAGCGCAGCAATTTGACATGCGCCGCCGGGATGGCCCGCCGGGCGGTCTCGCCGAGATCCTCGACGCTCCGGCCTTCCTCGCGCAGCAGATAGTCCATGTCGACGCCATAGGAGGCGAGCGTCGGGCCTGAGCCATATTCCAGCCAATCGCTGTTGCCGCGCGGATCGTCGAGGAATTTCAGGAAGACGTCGTCGTGATTGCCGAGCAGGCTGTAGCGGTCGAAGCCGGCGGGCGGCGGGTCGCACAAATGCTGCAGCACGTCGCTCGATCGCGGGCCGCGATCGACATAGTCGCCGAGGAACATCAGGAGCTTGCGGCCGGGAATTTTGGCGGCATCCGCGACGATGCGCCGCTCGGCCTCGATCAGTTCATCATGGCAGCCATGGATGTCGCTCAGCGCATAAATGGCTGCGTAATTCTGAGCCGAAAGATCGATGCGCGCGCGTCGGGATTGTTCCATGGATTTCGCCGTTTTGCTGCTGAATAGCCGATAAAATAATCCCATCATCGACATCCGCAAGCGCCGGCATGGTGGCGCAACTTTTTAGTGAAATATACCAATAATTACACCTACTTAAGTTATGACGCGACGGTAGGCCCGCCGATGTTGCAGCGCAAGATACGTTGGGGAACGAGGCTTGCGCGCGGTTAAGAAACGGGAAGCGGCCAGGGCGGCCATGCGTCAATCTGACCGACACGACGGTGAGCGATAGGCGCGGTGGAGCGTTTTGGGGCGGGTGATGCGTCTCGCTGTCGGTGCGCGGCGGCTAAACGGCCTTGACGATCTCGCAGCCTTCTGCTCCCCATGGCTCCGGTCAGGGAGATTGCCCAAAGAGGAGGTATTTGTCGTGAAGCATGTGAAATCGATCGGCCACGTCGCCGTCAGCGTCAAGGATATCGAGCGGTCGCTCGATTTCTACGTCAACAAGCTCGGCTTCGAGGAAATGTTCCGGCTGGAACAGGACGATCGCCTCTGGATCGTCTATCTGCGCATCACCGACACGCAATATCTCGAGCTGTTTCCCGATGCCGTCGGCGACAGCGCACCGCCGTTTGCCAATGTCGGCTTCAATCATCTCTGCCTTGAGGTCGACGATATCGACGGCGCGATTGCCGAGCTGACGGCCAAGGGCGTCGCGCTCACGTCCGAAAAGCAGCTCGGTGTCGATCACAACTACCAGGCCTGGATCGCCGATCCCGAAGGCAACCGCATCGAGCTGATGCAGCTCGGCGAGAAGGCCTTGCAGCTCCAGGCGATCGCGCGGCTGCGCAGAGAGCGGGTCTGAGGCGGATAGTTCGCGATCGTTGCGCGCTATCCGCGATAGGCCGCCTGCAGGCCGGCAATGTCGAGCTTGATCATCTCCATGACCGCCTGCAGCACGCGGCCGGCCTTGGCCGGGTCGGGGTCGGCCAGCATCTGCATGACCACTTTCGGGACGATCTGCCAGGAGACGCCATAGCGATCCTTCAGCCAGCCGCATTGCTCGATGGCGCCGCCGGCGGAAAGCCCGTCCCAGAGCCGGTCCACCTCGGCCTGGTCGTCGCAATCCACCTCCAGCGAGATCGCATGGGTATATTCGAAGCGCGTGCCGCCATTCAGCGCCATGAAGCGCTGGCCGGCAAGCGTGAAGCTCACCACCAGCACGCTGCCCTGCGGGCCGCCGGGTGTCTCGACGACATTCTTCTGCACATGGTCGATCCGCGAGCCCGGAAACAGCGACACATAGAAATTGGCCGCTTCCTCGGCCTCGGTTGCAAACCACAGGCATGGGGCAATTTTGGACATGGGATGCTCCTCTTATCGGTTGGAATATTCCAAGGACGGATGAAGAGGGGGCGAAGCCGACAGGGGAGTGGAATTTTTTTGTTTGTCCGGCCACCAGCGCCATGCCGTTAAACCCGGCCGCCGCGCGCGACTTATCCCGGCATGATCATAAATCGACCGCCATCCTGCTCTTTGCATTTACGAGCCGGTGCATATGCGAATATGCTTGGCGCCTGACGACAGGGCGATGCAGGAGCGTCGTTTCAAGGAGATGAGAGTGAGCTACGATTTCCATGTGGGCCAGAAGGTCGTCTGTATCGATGACAAGTTCAAGCATGTCAGCATCGACCAGCTGATCCGCAAGGGCACGATCTACACGATCCGCTGGGTCGGCGAATACTCGCACTATATCGACGGCAATTTCATCGGCGTGAAGCTGGAAGAGATCCACCGCGGCAACGACGACGGCCCCGAAGGCTACGGCGCCGCCGACATGCCCTACCGCGCCACCCGCTTCCGCCCGCTCGTCAAGGACAAGATCGCGACCCTGCGCAAACTGCTGGCCCCGACGCCGGATGCGCCTGCGGAGCCGAAGGTGAAGGTTAAGAAGACGGAGAAGGTTTGATGGGGGGAGGGCTATTGAGTCGAGGGCGTAACGTACAACTTTGCTAAGGCACACTTTCGTGGGTACCAGCCGGCGTATAGGCAATGTCATACCAAGGCGATGAAGGTGATTCGAAACCGCTAAAGCATCAAGTCGCGACAGCTGAGCGAGCGCCCAAAATACGTGCAGTTTCAACTTTGATTGCGGTCACGGCAGCCTCGACTTCACTGCTCATTGTCCGAAGTGTTGTTACCACCTCGAGTCCCTTCACAGCTTCGATGGCACCAAATGTTACAGCCCAGCTAACGGTAACTTTGTAGTCGAAATCCGATCCGGCACCGACGCGCATAAATTCCACTGCTCTCGCAACGGGATCCCAATGATTGTAGCCTAGCTGACTAGGGCCTGTGATAGACCCGCTGAATTGTAAGGTGTTGCCCATCGAGGCTGCGATAACCGGCACGATCACGCGGTGCGTATTGGGATTCCTGAGCTTATTAAGGCGATAGAGGGGATCGTTACCACCGCTATATGGTTTAAGCGCCTCAAGAGTTGCTCGGATTTCTGGCGCGTTTCCGCGCAGGCGTCTGCCATTTACTTCCTGAGAAATACTGGCGGCATCCGTGCCGAACGGAAAGCCCGTGTCGCTTGGATCAGCCTTTCCGCTGAGCATGGAGGTGCTGGCATATACAGCGTGGTCCAGCGCATCCCTTAGATTACTAGCTGCATCTTTTGCGACATTTGCAAGTTGTTTTGGTAAACCGGCAGTCATTCTAATCTTATGAATCTGTTGATCAGATTGCTTATCTACTTCTATGATTTTTTCAAAAGGTTGCTTTTGGAAGAAATCGTCCACTATTTTGGAAAATTCTTTTGTCTTTTCATTTGACCATGAAATGGACCCAAACGCGCTTTCGAACGCTTCCTCAAGTTTCTCGTGGGCGCCAGCGTTCAAGCTTCTACTCTCATTTGGGCCGTCTTTTCCCAGAGGTTGTCACGATGATTGTAGTTTATCAACCGAAGATTTCTTTTGCCGCCCGAATCCCGGTTGGGTTACCAGGACGACGCACTCTCGTGAGTAGCTGGGGTGGGGATTAAGCATGCACAATCTGGTTGCCAGATCCGATATTGCTTTTCATCATGCAAGAGCGATTAGCAATGCGCCAGTTATTCTTCTAAAGGCAGGGAAAATAGAAAACTGGTGCTGCTAGAGAGATTTGAACTCTCGGCCTCTCCCTTACCAAGGGAGTGCTCTACCCCTGAGCTATAGCAGCAAACCGTGGCGCGTCTGGCGCGCCGTATTGGGCGAGGCGGCTATTGCCATAGGTCGGGGCGGAGTGCAAGCCGCAAAATTCAACTTCAGTGAAAAGATCGCGGGAAAAAATGCGTCGGCCTTTTGAAGTCGCGGGATTTCGGCTATGGGAAGCGCATGGGTGTGGATAAGACGAAAAATGGTGATGAGGCGATCTCGCAAGGCGGTGTGACGGCCGGCGAGGTGGGCGAAGGCGTGGTTGCGGCTCCGGTCACCCAGGCGGATCGGCGGCGGGAGCGGGCGGCGCAGAAGCTGCGTGAAAATCTCGGTCGTCGCAAGCAGCAGGTGAGGGCGCGCCGCGCGGGCCAGGCGGACCAGACCGATGGGCTGCCGGCCGCAAATACCGCGCCGGAAAAATCCGCCGCCGCAAAAATGGACGAATCGTAATGATTCATGTCGCCCATCATCAAACACCAATCAAACGAATTGAAGCTTTAATCTATTTCGTCTAAAGAGCGCCTTCTCCCAGGCGGACGGAACTTCAGGAAAGGCGGGCTCGGCCCGTAGTCATATATGGATCGTATCAGGATTGTCGGCGGCAACGAGCTTAACGGTATCATTCCGATCTCCGGCGCCAAGAATGCCGCCCTGCCGCTGATGATCGCGTCGTTGCTGACCAGCGATACGCTGACGCTCGAAAATGTGCCGCATCTGGCCGATGTCGAGCTGCTACAGCGCATTCTCGGCAATCACGGCGTCGACGTTGCCGTCAACGGCCGGCGCGAGCGCCAGGAAGACGCCTATTCCCGCACCATCCATTTCACCTGCCGCACCATCGTCGACACCACCGCTCCTTACGAGCTAGTGGCCAAGATGCGCGCCAGCTTCTGGGTCATCGGGCCTCTGCTTGCCCGCGAAGGCCAGGCGCGCGTGTCGCTGCCCGGCGGCTGCGCCATCGGCACGCGTCCGGTCGATCTGTTCATCGAGGGCCTGACGGCGCTCGGCGCCAACATGGAAATCGATGGCGGCTATATCAACGCCACCGCGCCCAAGGGCGGCCTGATCGGCGCACGCTATGACTTCCCGAAGGTTTCGGTCGGCGCGACGCATGTGATGATGATGGCGGCGACCCTTGCTCGCGGCACGACGATCATCGGCAATGCCGCCCGCGAGCCTGAAGTCGTCGATCTCGCCAACTGCCTGATCGCCATGGGCGCCAAGATCACCGGCGCCGGCACCAGCACGATCACCATCGAAGGCGTCACCTCGCTCTCCGGCGCGCGTCACCGCGTCCTGCCGGACCGCATCGAGACCGGCACCTATGCCATGGCCGTTGCCATGGCTGGCGGCGACGTCACGCTTGAGAATACCGACATGGTGCTGCTCGACACGGCGCTCGACAGCCTGCGCCGGGCCGGCGCCGATATCTCGGCGACCAATAACGGCATTCGCGTCAGGCGCAATGGCGGCGGCATCCAGCCGGTCGACGTTGTCACCGATCCCTTCCCGGGCTTCCCGACCGATCTGCAGGCGCAGTTCATGGCGCTGATGACGCGCTCGACCGGCACCTCGCATATCACCGAGACCATCTTCGAAAACCGCTTCATGCATGTGCAGGAACTCGCCCGCCTCGGCGCGAAGATCTCGCTCTCCGGCCAGACGGCCAAGATCGAGGGCGTCGAGCGGCTGAAGGGCGCGCCGGTCATGGCGACGGACCTTCGCGCTTCGGTATCGCTGGTTATCGCCGGCCTTGCCGCCGAGGGCGAAACGCTGGTGTCGCGCATCTATCATCTCGATCGCGGCTTCGAGCGGCTGGAAGACAAGCTGACGCGCTGCGGCGCAATCGTCGAGCGTATCAGCGACTAATTCCCGCTATTGCCCGTGAACAGACCGGAGAAGCCCGTTTTCTCCGGTTGCGTCTTTCCCGCACGCATCCTATCTCATCACGAGGAAGTGCCGCTATCGGCAATTCCGGGGCGATCAGGGATAACAGACGAATGACCAATCTCAAGCTACTGGCACTCGACACCGAAGACTTAGGCGTTGTTTCCGCGCATATGCAGGACAGCGTCTTCAAAGTCGGCGACATGTCCTATGCGCCAAAGCTCGGACAATTTTCGCTGACCGCCAACCGTTTCGTCTGGGAACTGTCGGATCGGAAGAGCAAGACGTTCGAGCGTCATCGCGCCGCGCTGGTGTTCAAGCGGGTGCTGGCGGTGCGCTCCAGCGGCGTCGACCGCCGCCGGCGCGACGAGGTGCTGTCGCTGCTCGCCATCCGCTTCGACCAGAAGGGCGATGGGCCTGATGGTACCATCGAGCTGACGCTTGCCGGCAAGGCGACGATCGCGCTCGATGTCGAATGTATCGAAGTTCAGCTTGCGGATATCGGCGGCGCGTGGGAAACGGCTAATAAGCCCAGTCATCCGGATGACGCCAGCTAGAGCAATTCCGGGAAAAGTGCGTAGCGGTTTTCCATCCGGAATTGCGTAGGAGCAATAAGCACTTCAGGCCGGATGAAGGACAAGTTTCGGCCGCCGGCGGCGGCCTCGATGGAAGAGGATTATCAGCGTGGCTATCTGGCTGGATCAGGCGTCGGAAGGGTTCGAGGAGCAGTTCGCCGCTTTTCTCACGACCAAGCGGGAAGTGTCCGAGGACGTGAATGCCGTCGTGCGCGCCATCATCGACGATGTCAGGGCGCGCGGCGACGCGGCTCTGGCCGATTATTCCAAGAAATTCGAGGGCATCGATTTCGCCACGACGCCGATGCGCGTCAACGAGGCGGAGATCGACGCGGCGGTTGCCGCCGTTCCCGCCGAAGTGCTGGGCGCGCTGAAGGTCGCGGCCACCCGGATCGAATCGCACCATCGCCGGCAATTGCCGAAGGACGATATCTACGAGGACGATCTCGGCGTCGGTCTCGGCTCGCGCTGGACGGCGATCGAGGCCGTCGGTCTCTACGTGCCCGGCGGCACGGCGAGCTATCCAAGCTCGGTGCTGATGAATGCGGTGCCGGCCAAGGTCGCCGGCGTCGAGCGTGTCGTCATCACGGTGCCGACCATGGGCGGCACGATCAATCCGGCGGTGCTGGCCGCTGCTCGCATGGCCGGCGTCGAGGAGATCTACCGCATCGGCGGCGCGCAGGCGATTGCAGCCCTTGCCTATGGCACGGAGACGATTGCCCCGGTCTACAAGATCACCGGCCCCGGCAATGCCTATGTCGCCGCCGCCAAGCGCCATGTGTTCGGCACTGTCGGTATCGACATGATCGCCGGCCCGTCGGAAGTGCTTGTCATCGCCGACAAGAACAATGATCCGGACTGGCTGGCCGCCGATCTGCTGGCGCAGGCCGAGCATGACGAGGGCGCGCAGTCGATCCTGATCACCGATGACGCCGAGTTCGGCAAGGCCGTCGAAGGTGCCGTCGAGCGGCAGCTGAAGCGACTTAGCCGTGCGAAGACGGCGGCGGCGAGCTGGCGGGATTTCGGTGCCATTATTCTGGTGTCCGATCTGAGCCAAGCTGTTCCGCTTGCCAACCGCATTGCCGCCGAGCATGTCGAGCTTGCGGTCGATGACCCCGATGCGCTGCTTGCAGGCATCCGCAACGCCGGTGCCATCTTCGTCGGCCGTCATACGCCGGAAGTGATCGGCGACTATGTTGGCGGCTCCAATCATGTGTTGCCGACGGCACGCTCCGCTCGTTTTTCGTCCGGCCTGTCGGTGCTCGATTTCGTCAAGCGCACTTCGATCCTGCGGCTCGGGCCGGAGCAGCTGCGCGCGCTTGGTCCGGCGGCGATCGCGCTGGCTGAGGCAGAAGGGCTCGATGCCCATGCGCGATCGGTTGCGATTCGCCTCAATCTCGAGGGGTAAGGCATGGCAGAAGGCGTCTTCCGGCTGAGCGATGTGGTCCTGGACGACACGATCGGCCGTTCGACGCCCGACGTCGAGCATGAGCGCGCCGTCGCCATTTTCGACCTGATCGAGGAAAACAACTTCGAGCCGGTGGGACATGCGGGCGGCCCCTATCTCCTGAACCTGTCGCTGGTCGACCAGAAGCTGGTTTTCGATATCCGGACCGAGGATGGGGTGGTCGTTGCCGCCCATATCCTGTCGCTGACGCCGTTTCGCCGGATCGTGAAGGATTATTTCATGATCTGCGAGAGCTATTACGAGGCGATCCGCTCGGCCACCCCCAGCCGCATCGAGGCAATCGACATGGGTCGACGCGGCATCCACAATGAGGGGTCGCGGACGCTGATGGAGCGGCTGCAGGGCAAGATCACCGTGGATTTCGACACGGCGCGGCGGCTCTTTACCCTCGTCTGCGTGCTCTACTGGCGCGGGTGACGGCGATGGAGCAGCGAGAGGCCATCGACCATAGCGTGAAGGTGCCGGGCGCCATCCTCTTCATGTGTGGGCTCAACACGATCCGCTCGCCAATGGCGGAAGTGATTGCGCGCGGAATGCTGCCGCAAGGCACCTATATCGCTTCGGCGGGCGTGCGCGCCGGCGAACGCAATTCCTTCGTCGATGTCGTGCTCGAGGAAATCGGCCTCTCGCTCGGTCGCCGTCAGCCGCAGACGCTGGAGGATCTGGAGGATGATTTCTTCGATCTCATCATCACACTCTCCCCCGAGGCGCATCATGCGGCGCTGGAGCTGACGCGGGCCAATGCCATCGATGTCATCTATTGGCCGACCATGGATCCCTCGGCGATCGGCGATACGCGCGAGCAGATCCTGAGTGCCTACCGCGATGTGCGGGACTATCTTCAGGGCCTGATCGAAAGCAGGCTGGTGGAACATCGCGGCTCCCTTTAGGGTGCCGCGTGAAACAAATGCAGAAACCCTTGCCAACGTGGTTCACAAAACCGCGGCGATTGTGTAGTTTCCGCGCAAATTTCCGGCGACCCCGCATTTTGCCACGGGCGCCGGCCTCAACCCTACAGGAAAAGAAGCTTTAATGCCGAAAGAAGAAGTCCTAGAATTTCCCGGTGTCGTCACCGAATTGCTGCCAAACGCGACCTTCCGCGTGAAGCTGGAAAACGAGCACGAGATCATCGCCCACACTGCTGGCCGCATGCGCAAGAACCGCATCCGCGTTCTCGCCGGTGACAAGGTGCTGGTGGAAATGACCCCTTACGACCTGACCAAGGGCCGCATCACCTACCGTTTCAAGTAGTCGCAGCTCGTTTTCGAGCCGGCTGTCCGTCTCCCGCCTGACAGGTCGAGGTTTTATGGCGCTGAAACACAAGCTGATACTGGCCTCCGGATCGCCGCGCCGCGTCGACCTCCTGCACCAGGCAGGGATCGAAGCGGCGCGCCTGATGCCCATGGATATCGACGAGACTCCGAAGAAGTCGGAGCATCCGCGATCGTTGGCGCGCAGGCTTTCGACGGAAAAGGCCGAGGCGGCGTTTGCCGCGCTGAAGGGCGATGTCGCCTGGCAGGGGAGCTATATCCTTGCCGCCGACACGGTCGTCGCCGTCGGTCGCCGGATTCTCCCGAAGGCGGAGTTCGTCGACGAGGCGTCTTCGGCGCTGCACCTGCTCTCCGGCCGCAGCCATGTCGTCTATACCGGCGTCTGCCTGATCACGCCGGACCGCAAATTGCGCCAGAAGGTCGTCGAGACCAAGGTTCGCTTCAAGCGGCTGTCGGCCAGGGATATCGACATGTACCTCGCCTCCGGTCAGTGGCGTGGCAAGGCGGGTGCCTATGGCATCCAGGGGCTCGCCGGCTCCTTCGTGCAGAAGCTGATCGGCTCCTACACCAATGTCGTCGGATTGCCACTTTATGAAACCATGCTGCTTCTGGCGGGCGAGGGGTTTGATGTTCATGCCACCTGGCAGGAAGGGTGACCGTCATGGCGGATGACGACAAGATCAAGGTTGGCGCAAAGATCGAGCCGCTGCGCAAGACGCGGGCTTGCGTGGAGTGCGGCCGGCCTTCGGTGCGTGAGCACTATCCCTTCTGCTCCGATCGCTGCCGCTCGGCCGATCTGTCCCGGTGGCTCAACGGCTCCTATGCCATTCCCGTTGCCGAGGACGAGACCAAGGCAGACTATCCCGACGAGGAATAGTCCCGTAGCCATTTCGACATTCGGTAGGGCGAAGCCATTCATTTTGTTCATAAATTGCCAAAAATCCATTTCCTGTCAAAAAAGAGTCATTTGCGGCTGGACATGGACGAACAAGATGCTATAACCCCGCTCGCTTCCGGGGTGAACCAAGCGCCCAGGGCCTTCCAAGGCCTTCTGATTTGCGTGAAGCACGGATGCCCAGATAGCTCAGTTGGTAGAGCAGCGGATTGAAAATCCGCGTGTCGCTGGTTCGATTCCGGCTCTGGGCACCATTTTTCTCCAGAAATCACAAAAACTTTCAGATGCACGGCGAATGTGATGGTGGTTTTCCCGCCTGTTCCGCCCGGATTATTTGAGCCTCAACGACGCACTACATGTTGTTGGACGGTTGTGGCGGCCATGGAGTGTCGGGCAGGATCGCAATAGGTGTGCATGCTCGCCGGGAATGGAAGCGGAGGTTTCGGGGCTTGCCGGCAATCCTCGTTCCGAATTTCTCATTGTTTCAATCAGGATGCAACAACCCGGGCCGACCGGATGGGCGAATCCGGATTCGCGTTTTTCGCGATCTGGCGCATGCCCCTATGGATGGAATTTATAAAAGTCATTCAACTTTGGGTGAAATTAAAATTAATTCCGGTGAAAGAACCTTTCAAGATATTGATGGCTGCTGCAATCAAGCGTACGAATTATTGAAGGGTCACCTATTGATTCGAAGCGACTATTACCGCACCTTAGATACTAGCGGGAAAGTGTCTCGCTAAGTCCACGTTTATTGCAATAGCAAGTTAACGAGGCGCCATGTCAAACAACGATGTCCTATTCAACACGTTCGCCCGTTCTTTCGAAGCACGGCGCGAAGTCGAGATGTCATTCTCTGAATACCTGGAAGCGTGCCGGGACGATCCGCTCATGTACGCGAATGCGTCGGAGCGCCTGCTGGCCGCGATGGGTGAACCGTTGCTGATCGATACGGCCAAGGATATTCGCCTTGGGCGTATCTTCATGAACCGGACGATCCGGACCTATCCCGCCTTTGCCGGCTTCTTCGGCATGGAGGAGACGATCGAGCGTATCGTCGCCTTCTTCCGCCATGCGGCGCAGGGGCTGGAAGAGCGCAAGCAGATCATCTATCTGCTCGGGCCTGTCGGCGGGGGTAAGTCCTCGCTTGCCGAGCGGCTGAAGTCACTGATGGAGGTCCACCCCATCTATGTGCTGAAGGCCGGCAACGAGCTCAGTCCGGTGTTCGAAAGCCCTCTCAGCCTCTTCGATCCCGTGACCATGGGGCCGATGATCGAGGAGCGCTATGGCATCCCGCGCCGGCGCCTGACCGGGCTGATGAGCCCATGGTGCCTGAAGCGGCTGGAAGAGTTCGAAGGCGATATTTCCCGCTTCCAGGTCGTTCGCATTCAGCCGTCGAGGTTGCGGCAGATTGCCATCGCCAAAACCGAGCCGGGTGATGAGAACAACCAGGATATCTCCTCGCTGGTCGGCAAGGTCGATATCCGCAAGCTCGAAAGCCTGGCGCAAAACGATCCCGACGCCTACAGCTATTCGGGTGCGTTGAACCGCGCCAACCAGGGCATTCTCGAATTCGTCGAAATGTTCAAGGCGCCGATCAAGATGCTGCATCCGCTGCTGACGGCGACCCAGGAAAGCAATTATATCGGCACCGAGAATATCGGCGCCATTCCCTTCTCCGGCATCATTCTTGCTCATTCCAACGAGTCGGAATGGCAGACGTTCAAGGCCAACAAGAACAATGAGGCCTTCATCGACCGCATCTGCGTCGTCAAGGTGCCTTATTGCCTGCGGGTGACCGAAGAGCAGAAGATCTACGAGAAGCTGATCGAGGAATCCGAGCTTAGCGATGCGCCCTGCGCACCTTCGACGCTGGAGACGCTTGCCCGCTTCACGGTTTTGACGAGGCTTGCCAAGCACGAGAACTCGACGGCCTTCTCCAAGCTTCGGGTCTATGACGGCGAAAGCCTGAAGGAGACCGATCCGAGGGCCCGCAGCGTGCAGGAGTATCGCGACTCGGCCGGTGTCGACGAAGGCATGGATGGGGCGTCTACCCGTTTCGCCTTCAAGGTGCTGGCGGCGACCTTCAACTACGACACGACGGAGATCGGCGCAGATCCGGTGCATCTGATGTATATGCTGGAGCAGTCGATCCGTCGCGAACAACTGCCACTTGAAACCGAGAAGCTCTATATCGAGTTCATCAAGAGCGAGCTCGGGCCGCGTTATGCGGAATTCATCGGACATGAGATCCAGAAGGCTTATCTGGAATCCTATGCAGACTACGGCCAGAATCTCTTTGACCGTTATGTCGACTACGCCGACGCCTGGATCGAGGATGTCGATTTCAAGGATCCCGACACCGGGCAGCTTCTGGACAGAGAGCTCCTCAACCAGGAACTGACCAAGATCGAGAAGCCGGCGGGCATCGCCAATCCGAAGGATTTCCGCAACGAGATCGTCAAGTTCTGCTTACGGGCACGAGCGAGCCATGGTGGCAAGAACCCGTCCTGGACGAGTTACGAGAAGATCCGCGAAGTCATCGAAAAACGGATGTTCTCCCAGGTCGAGGATCTTCTGCCGGTCATCTCGTTCGGGTCCAAGAAGGACGGCGAATCGGAAAAGAAACATGGCGAATTCGTCGAACGCATGATGGCGCGCGGCTATACCGAGCGTCAGGTTCGGCGGCTTGTGGAATGGTACATGCGTGTGAAACAGGCGGGATGAGCCACCAAGGAAGAAGGAATGCACATTGTTGACCGACGCCTGAACCCAGGCGGAAAAAGTCTAGAAAATCGTCAACGGTTTTTGCGAAGAGCAAAAGCGCTGGTGCAGAGAGCGGTCTATGAATCCTCTCAAAATCGCGACATTCAGGATATTCTGAAGGGTGGCGAGATCAGTATCCCCCTAGATGGGACCGAGGAGCCTCGGTTCCATCGTGGCCCGGAGGGCCTGCGGGAGCATATTTTCCCCGGCAACAAGGAATTCCTGGAAGGCGACATCCTTCCACGGCCCGAGAGCGGCGGCGGTAAGCCGAAGGCCGGCGGCGAGGGCAGCGGCGAGGATGCCTTCCGCTTCATCCTGACGCGTGACGAATTCCTCGATCTCTTCCTCGATGACCTCGAGCTACCCGATCTCGCCAAGAAGCGGCTGGTGTCGGCCGACCAGATCAATCCGGTTCGCGCCGGTTATTCGGTGACCGGTTCGCCGGCCAATCTAGCCATCAACCGCACCATGCGGCTGGCAATGATGCGACGCGTGGCGCTGCATCGCCCGAAACCGGAAGCGGTCGCGGAGCTTGTCGCCGAAGCCGCGGAATGCAAGGATGAGAAGCGGCGCGCAGCCCTCGAGGCTGAGATCAAGATGCTGGAATCGAAAGTCCGGCGCATTCCCTATATCGATCCGATCGACATCCGCTACCGTCGTTTCGAGAACGAGCCGAAACCGGTTGCGCAGGCGGTGATGTTCTGCCTGATGGACGTGTCCGGCTCGATGTCGGAACACATGAAGGATCTCGCCAAGCGCTTCTACATGCTGCTCTACATCTTCCTGACCCGGCAGTACCGCCGCGTCGAGATCGTCTTCATCCGTCATACCGATGTGGCCGAGGAGGTTGACGAGGAGACGTTCTTCCGCAGCCCGGCAACCGGCGGCACACAGGTGTCGAGCGCGCTCGAAGCCATGCGGCTGATCGTTCAGGATCGTTTTCCTGCATCGGACTGGAACATCTACGCCGCGCAGGCGTCGGACGGCGACAATGCCTATTCCGACAATGCGACGACGGCGGCGCTGCTCACCGACGCCATCCTGCCGGTCAGCCAGTATTTCGCCTATCTGGAAGTGGGCGAGGCGCGGAGCGTCGCGATCTCCTCCGGCTCGGCGCTGTGGTCGCTCTATGAGCGCATCCAGGCGGGTTGGCCGATGCTGTCGATGCGGCGTGTCAGCGATCGCAGCCAGATCTATCCGGTCTTCCATGATCTCTTTCAGCGGCGGGCGGCGGAAACAAGGGGCGGCTAATGGCGAAAGCATCGATGGAACGACTTTTCGACGGTGCTGACTGGGATTTCTCCACCATCCAGCGGATCCACGATGCTTGTGAGCGGATCGCCATCGACGAGCTCGGCCTCGACGTCTATCCCAATCAGATCGAGATCATCACCGCCGAGCAGATGCTCGACGTCTATTCCTCGATCGGCATGCCATTGTTCTACAAGCATTGGTCCTTCGGCAAGCATTTCGCCCATCACGAGGCTTTCTACCGCAAGGGCCTGCGCGGGCTTGCCTATGAGATCGTCATCAACAGTTCGCCCTGCATCTCCTATCTCATGGAGGAGAATACGGCGACGATGCAGGCGCTGGTGATTGCGCATGCCGCCTTCGGTCACAATCACTTCTTCAAGAACAATTACCTGTTCAAACTCTGGACGGATGCCGAGGGCATTCTCGACTATCTGAACTTCGCCAAGGGCTATATCGCCCGCTGCGAGGAGCGCTACGGCCACGCCGCCGTCGAGCGGACGCTCGATGCCGCGCACGCGCTGATGTCGCATGGCGTCCATCGCTATGCCGGCCGGAAGACGCCCAGCTTGCGCGAGGAGGAAACGCGCGAGCGCGAGCGCCGCGAATATGACGAGCGGATCTTCAACGATCTCTGGCGTACGGTCCCGGTCGGGAAGGGCAAGGTCATGCCCGACCTCGATCTGGAACGCCGCCGTTCGCTTGCCGGTCTGCCGCAGGAGAATATCCTCTATTTCCTCGAAAAGATGGCGCCGCGCCTGAAGCCATGGCAGCGGGAGATCCTGCGCATCGTCCGGCATGTCGCCCAGTATTTTTATCCGCAAAGCCAGACCAAGGTGATGAACGAGGGCACGGCGACCTATGTGCATTACCGGATCATGACGCGGCTGCACGAGCTTGGCGGCATCGGCGACGGCGATTTTCTCGAATTCCTGAAGTCCCACACCAATGTCGTCTTCCAGCCGACCTTCAACGACCAGCGTTATTCCGGCCTCAATCCCTATGCAATCGGCTTTGCGATGATGCAGGATATCGAGCGGATCGTCACCAAGCCGAAGGAAGAGGACCGGCTATGGTTCCCCGAGATTGCCGGCACCGGCGACGCCATGGCGGTCCTGCGCGATCTCTGGGCCAACTATCGCGATGAAAGCTTCGTGTCGCAGTTTCTCAGCCCGCACCTGATGCGCAAGATGCGCATGTTTCACCTCACCGACGATCCGGAAGAGGAAGAGGGGCTTCGCGTGGCGGCAATCCACGATGAGCGCGGCTACCGCCGCATCCGGCGCGAGCTGGCGCGGCAATATGATGTCGGCTGGATCGATCCGCATATCGAGATCGTTGACGTCGACCTTGCCGGCGACCGCAGGCTGCTGGTCAAGCACACCGTGCTGAACGGCGGCTTCCTGGAGGATGCCGACGCCAAGCGCGTGCTGCAACATCTGGCCGATCTCTGGAGCTACGATGTGCTGATGCAGGAAGTCGACAGCACCGGTCTGGTGCTGCGCGAGCATCTGGTCCATCCGCGCCTGTCATCGCTGGCAGCTTGAAGAAGCAGACATTAGAATTTATTGGCTGCTGGGGAGCGTTACATGACCAATAAGCGATATTTGGATGGGAGTGAGAAAAAATATCCCGAAAAGAATGACCCATATGTAATTGATGAGATAAGTAAGAAGTCAATCTATGTATATCTTGGCTCTTACTTTGTGGGAGCATTCCTGTTTTTCAGTTTTGTGGAGC
The DNA here is from genome assembly GCF_000799715.1 of Martinezella rhizogenes. GTDB lineage: Bacteria > Pseudomonadota > Alphaproteobacteria > Rhizobiales > Rhizobiaceae > Rhizobium > Rhizobium rhizogenes_C. The sequence goes on along the minus strand of NZ_JUHG01000011.1, from coordinate 1,616,540 downwards.
CACCATATTGGCTAATATTATTGATTGTCGGTGGATTTGGGTATCTCTATGCTGCATTATTTTGGCAAAAAATTGTTCTTTCCAGTTATGTCAAGCCGAAAAACAATGAGGCGCGCTTTAATGGAAGTAGCGGAGTAGGCGACGAAGACTAAGTCGCAATTTTCAAACAGTTTCCTTCGACCGGCGATAATGGCCGCTGACCTGCCTGCCATCTTCCGGCCGCAGCTTCAGGAAACCTGGCAGGCCGAGCAGCGGGATCACCGCCATCAGCAGAAAAGCTATATGGAATTTTTCCGGCGTCAGCGCCGAGCCGTCCAGCGTGACCAGGCCGAGCAGCATGGCGGCGATGGAAACGCCGAAGCTGACGCTCAACTGTTGCAGCACGCCGCCGAGGCTGGTCGCGCGGCTGAGCTGGGCGGCGGGCGTGTCGGAGTAGGACAGCGTGTTGGAGGTCATGAACTGCGCCGCGCGCGCCAGACCGAAGACAAAGACATAGACGATGATGACCCAGTGCGGCGTATCCGGCCCGATCAGGGCGAAGCCGGCGACGATGGCTGCACCGAAAATAGCGCTTGCGGTCAGCACGCGATCGAAACCGAATAGCCGCAGCATCTTTGACGAGACAGGACGCACGGCAAGCGCACTCAGGGCGCTGACGAAGGTCAAGCTGCCCGAGACGATCGGGCTCAGGCCGAAACCGACCTGCAGCATCAGCGGCAGCAGGAAAGGCACCCCATTGAGGCCGACGCGACAGATGCCGCCGGCAAGCGTGCCGACGCGGAATGTGCGCAGCTTGAACAGGGTGAGATCGACTGCCGGCGATTCCGCCGTCCTGGCGTAGCGGACGAAACCGACGAGAAGCAGGCCGGCCGCGGCGAGCACCGTGACGATGGCCCAGACGGGGATGGCCGGCCTGCCGATATTCTCGATGCCATACTGCAGCAGCAGGCAGCCGACGCCGACCATGATGAAGCCTGGAAAGTCGAATTTGAGCGAGGTGTCGCGAACGGTGTCCTCGATATATTTCAGCGCCATCGCCATGCCGATGATGCCGAAGGGCAGGTTGACCCAGAAGATCCAGCGCCAGGAGAGATAGGTTGTCAGAAAACCGCCCAGAAGCGGGCCGATCACCGGGCCTATGATCGCCGGCAATGTCATGTAGGTCATCGCCGTGACGAGTTGGCTGCGCGGGAAGCTGCGGATGAGAATGAGGCGGCCGACTGGCGTCATCATCGCGCCGCCAAGGCCCTGCAAGGCGCGGGTGGCGATCAGCATCGGCAGGCTCGTCGCCAGGCCGCACAGGATCGAGCCGAGGGTGAAGATGAATAGCGACAGGGCAAAGATGCGCCGGGCGCCGAAACGGTCGGCGAACCAGCCGCTCACCGGGATGAACATGGCGAGTGTCAGAATATAGGTCGTGACCGCGAGGTTCATGCGCACCGGTGTGGTGCCGAGGCTTCTGGCGATATCGGGAACGGCGGTGACGAGGATCGTCGAATCGAGCTGTTCCATCAGGAATGCAACGGCGACCACGGCGGGGATGATGTAGCGCAGGCGAGGGTCGCGATCGATCGCGAAGGTCTGGCCTTGCGGGGCGGTATCTGGCGAGTCCATGGGAATGCTATGACTTTCCACGGCCGGATGGGAGGTCCGGCGCGTCAATGCTGGTGCATGATCTGATCCAAGAACCGTTTCGCATTTTTGGGAATCATGCTGTGGTCAGCCGGCTTTCCGTCGGCCATCGAAATCATTCCCATATGACCACCATCGATGGCGCGGTGCAACAAAAAGCAAGTTGATGGAGACGTTTCGTCGCAAGTCCAGCGGAAAATTCGCGCGGAGGTTTTGCTAGTTGCCGGGAGGGACCGACTGGAGCGTCCAGCGTGCCTTATCGAAGACGATTGCCGTGCGGATCTGTTCCGGCGTTGTCCTGTGCAGCTCCAGTTGAAGATTGAAGTTCCTGTCGTTCTGGAATTCGCGGAAGAAACTGAGCTTCGCGCCGAAATGTTCTTGCCTCACGTCCTGCAGCTTGCCGATCGCGTCGAGCGCCTCCTGGAAATCAAGCCAGTGGGTTTCCGTCAGCAGCATGACGACGGCGTCGATGAAGGTCTCGCCGACGGCGCGGCCGTCGGCATTGTCGGGCATGATCACCTTGATGCGGATATTGTCGAGATCTCCTGTGGGCGTGCCACGGGCAATGACGAAGAATGACGCCCCGTTCGGATTTCCCAAGTCCCCCTTCTGGATCTGGTGGCTGCATTCGAACGTGCCGACGCCCAGCGCGCTTTGCTTCCATTCTCCGACCGGCAGGCCGAATTTCGTCAGATCGGCGCAGAGCCTCTGGCCCGATACTCGCCAGCTCCGCAGGAACGCGCCGCGCAGGGCATCGACGGGCGGATCGAATATATGGGACGAGGAACGGGCAGGCGCCGGTTTCGCTGTCTGCGTACCCTGCACCGCTTTGACCGGCTTGGCCGGCGCTGATGTCGCGACCGGTGTTGGTGTGGGACGGGCGACGCTGGTAGCTTGCGGGGCGGCTACGGCTGCCGCGGGGACGGGAGGCGGATGCGCGGGTGGGCTGAACAGGTTCAGATGATAACGGATGTCGAGCGCCTTGAGATTGCGCATGTCATTGGCAAGCAGCGCCGTCGCCAAAATGATCGAGCCGATGACGATCGCCGCAATCCAAAAGACAGCCCTGCTTTTCTTGCGAGGTGGCGTCACCGACATGGTTTAGATCTACAGCTACTCCGGAGAAATCTGCTTAACTGCAATGGGTTGGCATTCCACAGCCAATGAGTAGCTACAGAATATACGTTTATGAACGATTGATCATTCTACCGTTTCTTTGTCAATTCGCAGTTGCCGTTCTGGCGAAATGTGCCTTGAGCGCGCTGACGGTCACGGCGTCCGTGCGGCGCGTCGTGGGTGCGGAAAAACTGAAGGCGAGCAGGCGTTCATCCGTCTCCGCCTGGGCAGTGGAACAGGAGGCATGCACTTCGCTGATCGCCAGTCGCGGCCAAAGCGCGCCGATCGTCCCGACATTGATGCCCGAGCCGGGCATGATCGAAATGCGGCCGGCGGCGATGGCGATGGCCTGTTCGAGGACATCGATGCCGTCCACGGCCGTCTTCGCACAGCCCGAGGTCAGGATGCGCTCGAAGCCGAGGGAGATGGCGAGTTCCACCGCTTCCTCGACATCGGGTACGAGATCGAAGGCGCGGTGCAATGTCTTGCCGAGGCCTCCAGCATGGGTGACAAGCGCGGCGAGCATGTCGCGATCAAGGCGGCCGTCCGGCAGCGAGGCGCCGAGCACGACGCCGGGCAAGCCCGCTCGGCGGGCGGCATCGATATCGGCCTTCATGACGGCAAGCTCATCGGCGGAGTAGACAAAGCTGCCGGCGCGGGGGCGGATCATGGCGTAGGCGGGGATTGACGCGCGCCCCGCTGCCGCCATCAGCCCGGCGCTTGGCGTCAGGCCGCCGATGGCAAGCGCGCTGCAAAGCTCGATACGGTCCGCACCACCGGCGATGGCGGCGGCAAGGCCGGCGATATCTTCAACGCAGACCTCAAGCAGCATGGTTCCGCTCCTCGATAAATTTCAGCCCCAGCAGGGCCGCGCCGATCAGTCCGGGCTCGACCTTGCATTGGCTCGGCACGATGAGCGGGCGGTCGAACTTGCGCAGGATGCGGGTGCGCACCGCCGCGTCCAGCAGTGCCAAAAGCGGTTCGACATTGGAAAGGCCGCCGCCGACGGGAACGATGGTCGCTCCGGTGATATTGACGGTCAGCGCCAGCGGCGAGGCGACGAGATCGACCAGTACGTCGATCGTGCGCTCCGCATTGGCGTCGCCCTCCAGCCACTGGCCGATGATCTCCTCGCTGGAAAATTCCAGGCCGTGCAGGGTCCTGTGCAGGCGCTCGATGCCACGGGCGCCACCGACGGTGTCGACGCAGCCCTTCTGGCCGCAGCCGCAGGGATAGGCGGGGATGGCGACCGGCGGATTGCCGGCGAAAGAGGCGATGATCGGGCCGTGACCCCACTCACCGGCAAAGCCGCCGGCGGCGTTGACAAGACGACCGTCCGCCACCAGGCCGCCGCCGACGCCAGTGCCGAGAATGGCACCGAGGACGATGCGATGGCCTCGTCCCGCGCCGGACATGGCCTCCGCCATGGCGAAGCAATCCGCGTCATTGGCGATCAGGACGGGATAGCCGAGTTCCGTCTCCAATTCGGCGGCGAGACGCCGGCCATGGATGCAGGGAATGTTGGCGCAGATCAGCGCCTGGGTGTCAGGATCGACGACGCCGGCGATGGAAAAGGAAAGGCCGTCCGGTCTCTCGCCGACGTCAGTGATGACGGCACGCAAGGCAGCGACGAATTCACCGAAATCATCTTTCGGGGTCGGGCGTCGGGCAAGCGGGGTGATGTCCGTTACGGAGCGGGCGATGCCGCCCTTGATGGCGGTGCCGCCGATGTCGAAGGAAACGATCATAAAACTTGACCCGCGGGAAACATGCGGCACTTGCTCGCACCCTTTGCCGTTCTTTGCAAGGTCAATAAGCGAGCGGCATCCTGCGAGGCTGGATCAGGCTGAAGGCAAGGTGATCCGGGCTTCGAAACCGTCCATCTGGCCGGCGGCGGGCGACAGGAGATCGAGGCGTCCGCCGATTTGGCCGACGATGCGCTCGGCAATGGCAAGGCCGAGGCCGGAGCCGGAGGCTTTCGTCTTGCCGCGCCAGAAGCGTTTCTTCAGGTCAGCCAACTCTTCAGCGGAAAGCACATGGCCGCCGTTCAGGATACGAATGACGTCGCCATCGACCTTGACGGTCACCTCGTCGTCCGTCGGACCATGGATCAGCGCATTCTCGATCAGGTTGCGCATGACGATGGCGAAGGCATCGATATCGACGTTGCGGATCAGTGTTTCGTCCGGACCGGTGTCCAGCAGGATACGGCCGGCGGTGGCGGTGTCGCGATCATAGTCGCCGATGATGGTTTCAATGACGGCCATCAGGTCGGCGGGCTTATCGCCGGTGCCGATGCCGGCCTGGGCGCGAGAGAGCTGCAGCAATTTCTCCGCCAGGCGTCCGAGATTGGAGAGCGAGGTTTCGATCCGGCCGGCGCGTTCGACAAGCGGCCCCTTCGGCAATTCGGCGATCAGGCGCTGCGTCTGGGCGAGCGCGCCGGCGATCGGCGTGCGTAGTTCATGGGCGCTGTTGGCGGTGAACTCCCGCTCGGCTTCAAGCGCTGAGCGCAGGCGTTCGAGCAGCAGGTTGACCGAGCGGGCGATCGGCTGGAGCTCGCGCGGCAGCGTGTCGCTTTCGAGGGGCATCATGTTGCCGCCGTCCTTGGTAGCGATGTCCGAGCGCAACCGGTCGATTGGCCGCAGCGAGCGACCGACGGCGAACCAGATGGCGAGAATGCTGGCCGGGATAAGGGCGAGCAGCGGCCAGAGCAGAGCGACACCGCTTTCGCGCGACGCTTCCCGCCGGTTCTTGAAGGCGTCGGCGACATGCAGAAAGATTGTGCCGTTTAGCGAGGATTCGGTGTAGATTCGATATCTCGGCGTATTATGGAAGCCGATCTTCAGCGGTACTTCATAGGCCACCGGCGGCGCGTCGTGCGAATGCAGGATGACCTTGCCGGAGGCGTCGAGCACCTGATAGGTCAGGTACTCCCGGTTCAGCCCCTTGTTCAGTTCCTCGAGGCTTTGCGGATCGCTGGAGGGGTCGCGGTTGGCGAGATCGTCGACCACCAGCGGCATCAGCCGTTCGGCGGTTTCCTGCAGCGCGCCGTCAAAGGTCTCCGAGAGCTCGTGGTTGACGACATAGACGCCGATCCCAACGGCGATCAGCCAGAACACAACGACCGTACCCGTGAGTGCCGCGATCAGGCGGCGGGTGATGCTGGTGGGGCGCAGCGTCATCTCTCACCCAGGCAATAGCCGACGCCGCGAGCCGTGCGGATGCGGTCCTTGCCGATCTTCTTGCGCAGGCGGCTGACATAGACCTCCACCGTGTTGCTCTCGATTTCCGAGCCGAAGGCATAGAGCGCCTCCTCGATCTGGTCTTTCGAGATAATGGCGCCCGGCCGAGTCACCAGGAGGTCGAGCACGGCCCATTCGCGGCCGGTGAGCACGACATCCTTGCCATCCAGCCGGACCCGCCGTTGCGGTTGATCGATTTCGAGGTCGGCAAAACGGATGGTCGGTTGCGGGCTGCCGCTGTAGCGCCGAGCCACCGCCAGGATGCGGGCGGAGAGTTCGCCGAGGTTGAAGGGCTTGACGAGGTAGTCGTCGGCGCCGCTGTTCAATCCCTCGATGCGGTCGGAAATCTGGTCGCGGGCGGTGAGGATGATCACCGGTGTCTCATCCGGTTTGCGGCGCAGCTTCTTGAGGAAATCGATGCCGACGCCGTCGGGCAGTTGCAGATCGAGCAGGATCAGGCCGTACTTCACGGCGCTGGTGACTTCCGTCGCGTCCGCGAGGTTCTTCACCCAGTCGACGGCGTGGGTGGTTGCCGCGATATGGTCGCGAACCGCGCCGCCAATCGTTTCATCGTCCTCAACCAGAAGAATTCTCACTTGCCCTCGCAACCAGTGCCTGTGCTTCAGTTAATGCCGTCGAACCTATCTGGTCAATAAAGGCTGAAATAAGCCAGGATGAGAAGCGCTATTCTGCTCCGGGGATTCTCCGGCCGGTAACGTTCACGGCAGCTATGGACAGAGATCGTGACCACGATTACTTGTTTGCTCCCAAAGAGAAGAGGGCGAGGGCAGGGCCGTCGCTGATGAGGAACTGGAGGAGGCTTTCATGCTGAAGGGAATTTCGCCGCGCTTGAATGCGGATGTGCTGCACGCGCTGGCATCGATGGGACATGGTGACATGCTGGTCGTCGTCGATACCAATTTCCCCGCCGAGTCGATTGCGCAGCAGACGATGCTCGGCCATCTTCTGAGGATCGACAACGTGTCGGCGGCCGAGGCCGTCGAGGCGGTGCTATCGCTGATGCCGCTCGATACCTTCATCGACGATGCCGCGACGCGCATGGAAGTGGTGGGCGCGCCGGAGGAGATGCCGAAGGTCCAGGGCGAAGTGCAGGCGGCGATCGATCGCGCCGAAGGCAAGCACTGGCCGCTCGTTCCGGTCGAACGTTATGCTTTCTATGAGCGGGCGAAAGAGGCCTATTGCGTGATCCAGACCGGCGAACGCCGCTTCTATGGTTGTTTCACCTTGACCAAGGGCGTCATCCCGCCGGAAACTGAGTAACCGACCGCGCCAGGTCGTTCGACCTGGGCAAGAGGCGCTGTTTTCGCAAAGGACTATGATGGCCAGGAAGTTGGATTCCCAGGGGCGCCTTGACGACGCGGCGCGAGCCGGCTGGCTGTATTACGTAGCCGGGCGGACGCAGGACGAGATCGCCAGCGCCATGGGAATCTCCCGGCAGTCGGCACAGCGGCTGGTGTCGCTGGCCGTTGCCGAGCGGCTGATCAAGGTGCGGCTCGATCACCCGATTGCCGTGTGCCTTGAATATGGCGCGGCGCTGCGCGAAAAATTCAAGCTTAGGCATGTCGAAGTGGTGCCGAGTGATCCTGACGGGGCTTCGTCCACAGTGGGGATCGCCGAGGCGGGGGCGGCTGAGATCGAGCGCTGGCTGAAGCGCAGCGATCCGATCGTATTGGCGATCGGCACAGGGCGCACGCTGAAGGCGGCGGTCGATCAGCTACCGGCGATCGAATGTCCGCAGCACCGGATCGTGTCGTTGACCGGCAATATCGGTCCGGATGGATCGGCTGCCTATTACAACGTCATCTTCAGCATGGCCGACGCGATCAAGGCGCGGCACTATCCCATGCCGTTGCCGGTACTCGTCTCCTCGGCCGAGGAGCGAGAGCTACTGCATGCGCAGGCGCTGGTGCGCTCGACGCTCGATATCAGCGCCCAGGCCGACGTCACCTTCGTCGGTGTCGGCGAGCTGGGTATCGAGGCGCCGCTTTGCCTCGACGGCTTTCTGGAGAAAGACGAGATGATGGCGCTCATGCAGCGCGGAGCGGCCGGCGAAATCTGCGGCTGGGTTTTTGACGGCGACGGAAAGCTGATGTCGGACGCCGTCAATGATCGCGTCGCCAGCGCTTCCATCCCGCCGCGCGATACGTCTTCGGTCATCGGAATAGCCAAGGGCAAACGCAAGTTCGAGGCGATCAGGGCGGCAGTGACCGGTCATCAGATCAATGGTTTGATCACCGACGAAGCGACCGCCGAGTTTCTGCTCAAGGGCTGAGCAAAAAAATATAATCATGAAAACAAATGGATGAGCTGGATGTTCGGCATCGCAGCAACGAATCCGCATTGACATTTTGTCGCAAGGGATGAGTAATTGCCCATGAGCGAAGCGAATGCTCAGATTTGATCTTCTGGGGAGGAAGATATGAAATTGAAAACTTTTCTGCTGAGCGCCTGCTCGGCCCTGATGTTTGCCGGAATGGCGTCCGCCGAAACGCTGACGATAGCGACGGTTAACAACGGCGACATGATCCGTATGCAGAAGCTTACGGATGCTTTCAAAGCGAAGAACCCTGACATTGACCTTCAGTGGGTTACGCTCGAAGAAAACGTGTTGCGCCAGAAGGTCACGACCGACATTGCCACCAAGGGCGGCCAATACGATGTGCTGACCATCGGCACCTATGAAGTGCCGATCTGGAGCAAGCTCGGCTGGCTGGCGCCGCTCGACAAGCTCACCGCCGACAAGACCTACGACGTCGACGATCTTCTCCCGGCCATCCGCAGCGGCCTGACCACCGACGGCAAGCTTTATGCCGCGCCGTTCTACGGCGAAAGCTCGATGGTGATGTACCGCAAGGACCTGTTCGAAAAGGCCGGCCTGAAGATGCCGGACGCGCCGACCTGGACCTTTATTGCCGATGCTGCCCGCAAGATCACCGACAAGAGCCATGAAGTCTACGGCATTTGCCTTCGCGGCAAGGCCGGCTGGGGCGAGAACATGGCGTTCCTGACGGCAACGGCCAACTCTTTCGGCGCCCGCTGGTTCGACGAGAAGTGGAAGCCGCAGTTCGATCAGCCGGAATGGAAGAGCACGCTCGACTTCTACGTCAAGCTGATGAAGGACGCCGGCCCTCCGGGCGCGTCGTCCAACGGCTTCAACGAGAACCTCTCGCTGTTTCAGACCGGCAAGTGCGGCATGTGGATCGACGCGACGGTTGCCGCCTCGTTCGTATCCGATCCGAAGGAATCGAAGGTTGCCGACAAGGTCGGCTTCGCTCTGGCGCCGGATAACGGCCTCGGTAAGCGCGGCAACTGGCTCTGGGCATGGAACCTCGCCATCCCGGCTTCCTCGAAGAAGACCGAAGCTGCCGAGAAGTTCATCGCCTGGGCAACCGGCAAGGACTACACCAACCTTGTCGCCGAGAAGGAAGGCTGGCTGAACGCTCCTCCCGGCACCCGTTCCTCGCTCTATGCGAATGCGGATTACCAGAAGGCTGCTCCCTTCGCCAAGATGACGCTCGACTCGATCAACTCGGCCGATCCGACCCACCCGACCGTCAAGCCGGTCCCGTATGTCGGCGTCCAGTTCGTGGCCATCCCTGAGTTCCAGGGCATCGGCACCGCCGTCGGCCAGCAGTTCTCCGCTGCCCTTGCCGGCCAGATCACCGTCGATGCCGCTCTCAAGGCTGCGCAACAGCTGACCACACGCGAAATGACCAAGGCTGGTTATCCGAAATAATCAACCTCTTGAGGATGGCGGGAAGTGCCCCCGGGTGCTTCCTTCCCTTGGCCGCCGAATGCCTGAATGCTCTTCGGCGGCCCCTTTATCCAGCCGGTCTACGGCCACCTTTCCCGCTCAAAAGATAGGTCGGTACTTGCCATGGCAACGTTACACACCCGTTCTGCTGCCCGCGTCATGATGACGCCGTCGGTTTTGCTGCTCTTCGCGTGGATGATCGTCCCGCTGGTGATGACGATCTACTTCTCGACGCTGAACTACAATCTCCTGTCGCCCGGCGCGCATGATTTCATCGGGTTGCTCAATTACGAATACTTCGTCACCGACCCCGCCTTCCTGAACTCCCTGATCGTGACGCTGCTGCTGGTCGGCGGCGCGCTCATCATCACCGTGGTCGGCGGCATCGCTCTCGCGCTCCTTCTCGATCAGCCGATCTTCGGCCAAGGCATCGTCCGCATGCTGGTGCTTGCGCCCTTCTTCGTCATGCCGACGGTCGCCGCCCTCATCTGGAAACATATGTTCATGAACCCGGTGAACGGGCTCCTGGCGCATCTGTTCAAGTTTTTCGGGCTCGATCCGCTGACCTGGCTGGAGACCGTGCCGCTATTTTCGATCGTCATCATCGTCGCCTGGCAGTGGCTGCCATTCGCAACGCTCATCCTTTTGACCGCATTGCAGTCTCTGGATGAAGAGCAGAAGGAAGCCGCCGAAATGGACGGCGCCGGCGCGGTCTCGAAGTTCATCTACATCACCCTGCCGCATCTGGCCCGCGCGATCACGGTCGTCATCCTCATCGAGACGATCTTCCTGCTCTCCGCCTTCGCCGAGATCCTGGTCACCACCAATGGCGGTCCCGGCACGGCGACGACCAACCTCACCTATCTCGTCTATTCGCAGATTGTCCTGTCGCAGGATGTCGGCGGCGCATCGGCGGGTGGCATCATCGCAGTCATCCTCGCCAATATCGTCGCCATCTTCGTGATGCGCGCGGTTGGCAAGAACCTGGAGGCCTGAGATGGCACGCAATGTCTCTACACGGCGCAAGGTGGTCGTATCGGTGGCGGCCTGGGCCGTCGCGCTCCTGATCTTCTTCCCGATTCTCTGGACGATCCTGACCAGCTTCAAGTCGGAAGGCGATGCGATTGCCTCGCCGCCGCAGTTCCTCTTCTTCCACTGGACGCTGGAGAATTATTTCGAGGTGCAGTCGCGCTCGAACTATTTCCTCCACTTCGCCAACTCGGTGATCATCTCCTTCGGTTCGACGATCCTCGGTCTGATCATCGCGGTTCCCGCCGCCTGGGCCATGGCGTTCTCGCCAACCAAGCGCACCAAGGACGTGCTGATGTGGATGCTGTCGACCAAGATGATGCCGCCGGTCGGCGCCTTCATTCCGATCTACCTGCTGTTCCAGGGTTTCGGCCTGCTCAACAGCCAGTTCGCCAGCCGTGTCGGCATGGTCGTCGTGCTGATGCTGATCAACCTGCCGATCATCGTCTGGATGCTCTACACCTACTTCAAGGAAATCCCCGGCGAGATCCTAGAGGCGGCCCGCATGGATGGGGCGTCGCTGGCGAAAGAGATCATCTACGTGCTGACGCCGATGGCGATCCCGGGGCTGGCCTCGACGATGCTGCTCAACATCATCCTGTCGTGGAACGAAGCCTTCTGGACGCTCAACCTCTCGTCGGTCGACGCAGCACCGCTCAGCACCTTCATCGCCTCCTATTCCAGCCCGGAAGGTCTGTTCTACGCCAAGCTTTCGGCGGCATCGACGATGGCGATCGCCCCGATCCTGATCCTCGGCTGGTTCAGCCAGAAACAACTCGTACGCGGCCTGACCTTCGGCGCGGTTAAGTAAGGAAGACAAACATGGGTAGCATTGTCCTTAAGAAGGTTTCTAAGGTCTTTGGCGAAGCCAAGGTCATTCCTTCCATCGACCTCGAGATCAATGAAGGCGAGTTCGTCGTATTCGTTGGCCCGTCCGGTTGCGGCAAGAGTACGCTGCTGCGGCTGATCGCCGGCCTGGAGGATGTCTCGGGCGGCCAGATCCTGATCGACGGCAAGGACGGCACCAATCTGGCGCCGGCCCAGCGCGGCCTTGCCATGGTGTTCCAGTCCTATGCGCTCTATCCGCATATGAGCGTCCGCAAGAACATCGCCTTTCCGCTGAAGATGGCGAACATGCCGCAGGCCGAGATCGACAAGAAGGTCGCCGATGCCGCACGTGTTCTCAATCTCACCGATTATCTGGAGCGCAAGCCGCGCCAGCTTTCCGGCGGTCAGCGCCAGCGCGTCGCCATCGGCCGCGCCATCGTGCGCCAGCCGAAGGCCTTCCTGTTCGACGAGCCCCTGTCGAACCTCGACGCCGCGCTGCGTGTCAACATGCGCCTCGAAATCAGCGATCTGCACCATCAACTGAAGACGACGATGGTCTATGTGACGCACGACCAGGTCGAGGCGATGACCATGGCCGACAAGATCGTGGTGTTGAACCGCGGCAATATCGAGCAGGTCGGCTCGCCGCTGGAGCTTTACAAGAGCCCGCGCAATCTCTTCGTCGCCGGCTTCATCGGCTCGCCGAAGATGAACTTCGTTACGGGCGCCTATGCGCAAAACCTCGGCGCCGACACCATCGGCGTTCGTCCGGAACATGTGCTGCTGTCGACTGAAAGCGGAGACTGGCAGGGCCGGGTGAACCATGCCGAACACCTCGGCTCCGACACCTTCCTGCACATCGAGGCCGATGGCATCGGCGCCATCACCGCGCGCGGAACCGGCGATTTCCCGGCTCGTGCCGGTGATACCGTCTACATGACGCCAGACAAAACCAGAATCCACCGCTTCGACGGAAGCGGACTGGCGATCTAAGCCGGGCGAATGCCATTCAACCCAGGCCCACATCTGTCGATGCAAGCGGGCCGGGGTCATTCCAACCGGAGCGGCTCTCCCAAGCCATCCGGAGCAAAAAGACCTTTCAGAAGGACTTGAGACATGACGTGCAAACTATCGCTCGCAACGCTTCAGGAAGCGGCCGCAACCGCTGCTATTCCGGCCTATGATCCGAAGTCGCTATCGGCGGGCATCGTTCATTTTGGCGTGGGCAACTTCCACCGCGCCCATCAGGCGATCTATCTCGACGATCTTTTCAATATTGGCCAGGACCACGATTGGGCGATCATCGGCGCCGGCGTACTGCCCTCAGACGCTGCCATGCGCGAAAAGCTCGCTGCCCAGAATTTCCTGACGACGGTGGTCGAGCAGGACAACAACCGCACTGCGGCCCGCGTCACCGCGCCGATGGTCGACATCCTGCCGGTCGGCGATGCCGAGGCGATCATCGCCAAGCTTGCCGATCCTTCGATCCGCATCGTCTCGATGACGATCACCGAGGGGGGCTACTTCATCGATGCCTCCGGCAAGTTCAATCCGGCTCACCCCGCAATCGTTGCCGACGGCCAGAACCCGGATGCGCCGAAGACGGTGTTCGGCCTTGTTGTCGCCGGCCTCAAGGCCCGCCGCGCTGCCGGCTTGCAGCCTTTTACCGTCATGTCCTGCGACAACATTCCCCATAATGGTGGCGTTACCAAAGCCGCCATCGTCGGCACGGCAAAGCTTTCCGATCCGGCTTTCGCCGAGTGGATTGCCTCCAATGTTGCCTTCCCGAACGGCATGGTCGACCGCATCACGCCGGCAACCGGCGCGCGCGAAATCGATCTCCTGAAAAGCGCCTTCGATATCGAGGACAATTGGCCGGTCTATTGCGAAGAGTTCAAGCAGTGGGTGCTGGAAGACAATTTCCCGGCCGGCCGGCCGGCGCTGGAAAAGGTCGGCGTCACCTTCGTGCCGGATGTGACGCCCTATGAGCACATGAAGATCCGCATCCTCAATGGCGGCCATGCAGCCATCGCCTATCCGGCGGCGCTGATGGACGTGCATTTCGTGCACGAGGCGATGGAAGAGCCGTTGATCCGCGCCTATCTCGCCAAGCTCGAGAATGACGAGATCATTCCCGTCATTCCACCGGTGCCGAACACGGTGCTGGCCGACTATTTCAAGCTGATCGAGCACCGCTTCTCCAATCCGAAGATCGCCGACACCATTCCGCGCCTGGCGCAGGACGGCTCGAACCGCCAGCCGAAATTCATCCTGCCGTCGACGGCCGATCGTCTTGCCCGCAATGAGGACGTGGTGGGTCTCGCCCTGGTTTCGGCGCTCTGGTGCCGCTACTTCGCCGGCAAGACCGACAGCGGTCAGGACATCGTCTTCAACGACGCCAGTGCCGACCGGCTGCATGCGGCAGCGCTGAAGGCCAAGGACGATCCGGCTGCCTTCCTCGTCTTCGACGATATCTTCGGCGATGTCGCCAAGTCGGATCTTTTCCGCAAGCGCTTTGCGCATGCACTAAAAACGCTGTGGGAAAAGGGTACCCGCGTCACCCTGCAGCTATACCTCGACAACAAACTCGCGGATTAATTGTCTGTCGGCCGGGGCGCTCAAGTCCCGGCCGATTTTTATGGCCAGGCCGGCGCTCGAAAGAGACGCGGCCGAAACAGGGTTCGGGTTGGATCTGCTATGACGAATGCGGAGAAGGGACTCGTAATCTTCGACTGCGATGGCGTGCTTGTTGACAGCGAGCCGCTGTCCGTCAGCGTGCTCATCGACGCCATGCGCGATGTCGGCGTGGATATGAGCGAGGAGGATGTCTACAGCCGCTTTCTCGGAAAGAGCCTCGCCACGCTTGTCGATACGCTGGAGACTGAGTTCGACGTCTTCATCGACCAGGCCTTTCTCGATCGCATCCGCAACGACCTTTACGAACGATTCCGCCAAGAGCTGAAGCCGATCGATGGGATTGCCGAGACGCTGGACGCGCTTACCGTTCCGCGTTGCGTCGCCTCTTCCAGCCAGCTGGAGCGCATCCGGCTCTCGCTTGGTGTCACGGGCCTTCTGGAGCGGCTGGAGCCAAATATTTTCAGCGCGAGCATGGTCAAGCGCGGCAAGCCGGCGCCCGATCTCTTCCTTTATGCTGCCGGTCAAATGGGGGTCGCGCCGAAAGACTGCATCGTCGTCGAGGACAGCCCGGCCGGCATCATGGCGGCGCGGGCGGCGGGCATGACTGTTTTCGCCTTCACCGGTGGTTCGCATGCGCATTCGCCAAGTTATCGGTCGGAATTGGAGCGGCTTTCGCCCGAAGTGGTGTTTGACGCGATGCCGGATTTGATACACCTTGTCCGCAACAAGAGATAAGCGGACGGGGCCCCTTCTGTATGCGTGATCATGTGGTTGCGGTCGATATCGGCACTGGCAGCGCGCGCGCTGGCGTGTTCACATCAGGCGGCGCCCTGCTCGCAAAGGGCGAACACCCGATCCTCATGAACCGCCCGCGTGAGAACCACGCCGAGCATAGTTCCGAAAATATTTGGGCTGCGGTTTGTTCGGCCGTGCGCAGTGCGGTTACCGTATCGGGGGTCGATGCATCCGTCATTGGCGCCATTGGTTTCGACGCTACCTGTTCGCTGGTGGTGCGCGATATAGAGGGCAAGCCGCTCACGGTTTCGACCGGCGGCGAGGACCGGTTCGACACCATCGTCTGGCTCGATCACCGCGCGCTTGCCGAGGCGGATTTCTGCACGGCGACAGGGCATCAGGTTCTCGAGCATTCTGGCCACTTCATGTCGCCGGAGATGGAGATGCCGAAGCTGATGTGGCTGAAGAAAAACCTGCCGCGGAGTTGGGGCAAGGCTGGTTACTTCTTCGATCTCGCCGATTTTATGACGTGGAAGGCGACCGGCTCGCTGGCGCGTTCGCGCTGTACGCTGACGGCGAAGTGGAATTATCTTTCCCATCGCAGGCCCGGCTGGCAGGCGGATTTTCTCGATGTGATCGGCCTTGGCGACCTGCGTCAACGCGGCAACCTGCCGGAAGAGACCGCGCCCGTCGGGCAAAGCGTGGGCATGCTGACCGCGCAAGCGGCCGAAGCCCTGGGGCTCGACCGCGAATGCCACGTCGGTGCGGGAATGGTCGACGCCTATGCCGGAGCGCTCGGTGCGCTCGGCGGCCATGCCGGCGACCACGATGCGCTGGAGCGTCAGCTAGCGCTGATTGCCGGCACGTCGAGCTGCATCGTCGCCTTCTCGCGCGAACGCAAGCGCAGCACCGGACTATGGGGTCCCTATTACGAAGCCGTATTTGCCGACACATGGCTGGCCGAGGCCGGCCAGTCGGCGACCGGTGCGCTGCTGGATCATATCGTCGGCATGCATGCGGCCGGCGGCGAACCGACGGCTGCGCTGCACGACCGCATTGTCAAGCGCATAGCCGAACTGCGTGCCGCCGAGGGTGATGCCTTTGCCGAGCGTATCCAGGTGCTTCCGGATTTTCATGGCAATCGCTCGCCGCTTGCCGATCCGCACGCGGTCGGCGTCATCAGCGGCCTGACGCTCGACACCTCCTTCGATGGGCTCTGCCGTCTCTATTGGCGCACCAGCGTCGGCATCGCGCTCGGCATCCGCCATATCCTCGAGAAGATGCATGACTATGGCTACGTGCCCGACACGCTGCATGTCGCCGGCGGCCATGTGAAGAATGCCGTGCTCATGGAGCTCTATTCCGACGTCACCGGCTGCAAGGTGGTGGTACCGAAGATGAACGAGGCGGTGCTTTTGGGAACGGCGATGGCGGCGTCCGTCTCCTGCGGGCTTTATAAGAGCCTCGCGGCGGCTGGCGCGGCGATGTATTCCGGCGGTCACGAACGCCTGCCGAACCAGCAAAAGAAATCGCTCTATGATCGCGATTACCGGCGATTTCTTGCCATGTACCGCCATCGCACCGAGCTGGATTCGATGGAGTAAGTCGCTGTCGACCGGACGGAAACCGCAGCACATTTTTCTGGAATTGCGCTAGGTGTTTGATCCTAAGCTTTTGACCTACGCTGAGAAGCTGCAGTACGAGGGATATTTACGCCGTCAGGAAACGAACGAGGCGGTCCGGGAGTTGTCTAAGAAGGGAACCTCAATTCGGCAGATCATGCGGCAGGCCGGCCATAGCCGGAAGCTCGCTCGCGACGTCTTGAGAGGCCAGCGCCTCGATGTCCTCCGAACACGGCCAAGACCGCGGGATATCATGACTTTTAGAATGAAAATCAAAAGGAAGGTCCGGAGGGAAACCGGACCTTCCTCCCTTTCTGATCGGAGGTCTAGTTCAGATCAGATTAGATCTGAACAGGCTTAGAAGCTGCGCTGGAAACGCAGGATACCAGCCCACTGGTCCTGATTGATGGAGTCCCAATTGGTGTAGGAGACTTCCGGCTCGATCAGGAGGTTCTTAACAGGGTTCCACTTGACGTTCGTCGTAGCGGCGAAGGTCTTGTTGTCGGTGTAGGCGAGCTGCAGGTTCCACTTCAGCTTTTCGTTGATCGGAACGCCAACGCCGCCCCAAACAGCCCAATCGCCCCAGCTCTGGCCGATCGAGTCGCCATTCGCATACTTGTTCAGCTTGTCGCCGTCCGTGTTCCAGCCGCCCATGACGAAGGCCGAGAGAACGCCGAAGTCAGCGTCTACACGAGCCTTGATGGCGCCTTCTTCAACGATCGAGTCGTAACCACCAACGAGCTTGAAGCCCCATGCGCCAGCCTTGTAGCCGAGACCGGCGACAACGTCAGGAGCGTAATGATCAGAGCTGTCTTCGCCGTTGACGCCGGTTGCGCCAGCGCCGGAGTTGCTGTCTTCCAACGAGATTACAGCCGTGAAGCCGTTGCCGGCGTCATAGTTGTAGGTGATCTGGTTCAGCTCGTACGGGCCATCACCGATGACGTCGTCGTTGATAACGTCGCCAGCATAACCGGTGAAGACGTTGAACTGTGAGTCTTCCTTACCGACCGTGAAGCCGCCGAGGCTGATGCTGGCGTGCAGCAGGTTGGTGCCGGTCGCGTTACCTTCTTGCCAGTCCCAACGAATTTCGGTGTTGGTCTTCAAAGGACCATATTCGGTGTCCGTAGCTGTCTGCAACTGCAGCTCGGCGCGGGTGTGCCACAGCGTGCCGTAATGCGAGTCCGGGCTGTAGGCGTCGTACCACTTACCTTCGGTACGAACCTTACCGCCGATCTTGAGGCAGGTTTCCGTGCCCGGGATAAAGAAGTAACCGGCACCGTATGCGTCGCAGATGCGGACGTATTCCAGGGGCTCCGGCTCAGCAGCAACGATAGCGTCAGCCGCGTGAGCACCGGAAACTGCTACGAGTGCAGCAGCGGAGCCGAGAAGAAGGCTCTTGATATTCATTTTTTCTCCAATCTGATTGCCGGATCAGAACAACGTCGGTGACTAACCGCCACGTTCCATCTATCCAGCTGTTCCCTCTCGCGGAACGTCACAAGATGTCCGCGCAGGCAAACTAGCGAGGGCATGCCGGCTTCGAAATACAATAGTTTCCTATGTTTCTGTAATTCTCGACGTAAAAGTGTCATAGATGCAAAAATACATCAGACTATGGCAATATAGATAAGTCTACCATAGTATATTTTTCGAGATACACTTAATAAACATACCAGATGTATATAATTACCCTTAAAAATCGCCAATATAATAAGTATGCATTACAAATTATATTGTTTTTTTCTTTGATTCGGTCCATTAGGTCTCGGGAATCGGACCCGCCAATATCGAGCAAGCGCTCCGCGAATGATGATGTCGGAACGGCACTTTGCGGCTGCACTCGATGAGTGACTGGAGAAAGGCTTCGAGTGGTTGAGGAAGCCATGGACGTCCGCATGACGTCAGCGCTGGCCGTCCCGGAAGGGCGAGAACCGGCCGTCCTTGTGGGGAGGAGATAGCTAGAGTCGGATGATTTTAGGTCGACTCGACTTAAAAAATTGAATCCGCTCTACAATCAAATAAGGAGAGCATGATGTCGTCCGAAAACTGCTTACACTTTTCGGCATCATGCTCTAACGAAGCGGCGTGTAGGTAAACATGCCTTCCAGCTCTTCGATCTTTCGGATGCGCTTTTCCGCCTCTTCGCCCGCCGCCTGAATGACGGCGGAAGCCAGGCATTCGAGGAGTGCTGTCATCGCGGAGAAATCGCTGCTGCTGCCGATGCGCAGGGGCGGCAGCGCGAGCGTGATATTGGCGAACTCATGCGCCCATTCGGTATACTGGCTGGTAATCAGCAGCACCTTGTAGCCGGTGCGTCGCGCGGAACGCGCCAGCAACCGCGATGTGATGAAGCGCGGCGAGTCGATGATCACCACCAGAGCGTCGTTTCCCTGGCGGCCGAACAGCTCGATATAGCTGCCATTGGCGCCGTCGAGGAATTGCACATGGTCGCGGGCGAATTCGAGACGGTCGCTAAAATGGCGTCCAAGGCCCGCAAGACTAAGATGCGTGGCAACGAAGATCTCACTGGAGGACAGACACGACGCCACGGCGTCCAGCCATTGTGGCTGGCTGGTGAGATGGTAGAGATGCTGCAGCATCTCGACCTGTTCGGCAATCTGGCCGGCGAGTGAAAGACCCTCATAGGCATCCTTCTGCAACTGCTCGAGAACGTTCGGCAGTTGCAGCGTCACCGACGGAACGTTTTCCTTCAGGTGGACCTTGATCCCGTCCAGGCCCTGATAGCCAAGCGACCGCAGGAAGCGCCCGACGGTCATCGGGCTCAGCTCCAGCCTGTCGGCCACGGAGGAAGCGGTTTCGAAAGGCAACTCGTTCAAGTGTTCGGAAAAATACTTGGCTATTCGGCGCTCGGCGGGAGTGCCGCTCTTCATGTATTGTCTAAGCTTGTGGCCAAGGTCTTCCAAATGTTATGCCTCGCTAACGGTTCATCCGACCTGCTATCGCGCCGATTGCGTGAACAATCGGAGAGCGTGCAGGCTGCTGAAGTCGTCGATCATGTTTAGGTTGTTGTTTTTAATATGACGCCCATAATATATTAGCTAATTCTTTATTACAATAATTCAATTTCCCGCAATCCGCGCCCGCATGCCGGGAAGATATTGATATATTTGCAATCGTTACCTACCTCTCGGGTGTATCCCCAGGAGACATCGAACGAATGATCATTGATGCCGCGCGCCTTTCCCTCGCCAATCTCTTTGCCGCCGAAACGCGCAAGGTTTTCTGGAAAGTCCTCGGCCTGACATTGCTGGCGCTCGTCGTCCTGTGGTTTACGCTTCGCGGCACCTTCATCGCCTTTGCGCTGCCCTGGCTGCAGAGCTTCATGCCATCCGCGCCGGACTGGACGAGTTGGCTTACCTTGTTTCTGGGGATATTGGCCGGCCTCGGTCTGGCGCTGGCATTAGCGCTGCTGATCTCGCCGGTGACGGCGCTGATCGCGGGCCTGTTTCTCGATGATGTCGCCGATGTGGTGGAGAAGCGGGATTATCCGGCCGATCCGCCGGGAAAGGCTCTGCCCTTCGGTCCGGCGATGAAGAGTTCGCTGAAGTTCCTCGGCGTCGTGATCGTCGGCAACCTCATCGCGCTGCTTCTGCTTTTCATTCCCGGCGTCAACCTGGTGGCCTTCTTCCTGGTCAATGGCTATCTGCTCGGCCGGGAATTCTTCGAATTCGCCGCCATGCGCTTTCGTTCACCGGAAGAGGCGCGGCAATTCCGCATCAAGCATGCGTTCACCGTCTTCCTTGCGGGACTGGTGATAGCCGCCTTCCTCGCCATTCCCATCGTCAATCTTCTGACGCCGCTGTTCGCCGCGGGGATGATGGTGCATCTGTACAAGCTGATTTCCCGGAAGGAAGCGACACGCCGCGTCTGAGCGCGGCCACGATCGCTACTCTAATTGGCGGCCTCGGCGGCGATCGGTTGCTGCGGTAGCTCGACCAGTGGCGCCGGCACATCGCAGATCTTTTCCGGCGAACGACAGAGGTCGGCGATGACGCAACGCTCGCATTCCGGCTTGCGCGCCTTGCAGACATAGCGCCCATGCAGGATCAGCCAGTGGTGTGCATGGTAGAGATATTGGTCCGGGATCACCTTTAACAGCCGCTGTTCGACCTCGTCCGGCGTCTTGCCGGGGGCTAGCAGCAGGCGGTTGGCGATGCGGAAAACATGGGTGTCGACGGCAAGCGTCGCATGGCCGAAGGCCATCGACATCACCACGTTGGCGGTCTTGCGACCGACACCCGGCAACGTCATCAGCTCCTCGCGCGTCTGCGGCACTTCGCCATCGAAATCCCGCAGCAGTATCTCCGACAATGCCACGACGTTCTTCGCCTTGTTGCGGTAAAGGCCGATCGTCTTGATGTAGTCGCGGATGCGATCCTCGCCGAGATCGAGCATCTTCTGCGGCGTATCGGCGGCGGCGAACAGGGCACGGGTCGCCTTGTTGACACCGACATCGGTCGCCTGCGCCGAGAGAGCCACGGCAACGACGAGGGTGAAGGGGTTGACGTGCTCCAGCTCCCCCTTCGGCTCCGGCCGCTGGATGGAGAAGCGGCGGAAGATCTCCTCCAGCTCCGCCTTGGAGTAAGGACATTTGAAAGCCGGCTTGCGGCTTGCGGTCGCATTTGACTTTTTCATGTTTTGAGCGCTGGATTTGATCTTGGGGTTTGCCATGAACGACCTATACTCAAGACCCATGATGGAACGCAACGCCGATCCGGGCGCCAACAACAGCAGGCCGGTTTTTGCGGCTGAATTGTTTCCTCATCGCTCCCTGGGGCGAAAGGGGTTCAGGGTTATGCTGGCGCTGATGGGTACGTTCTGCCTGGTCTACGGCATCCTGTTCGTCATCCGCGGCGCATGGCCGATCGGCATCTTCTTCGGCGCGGATTTCTTTCTGCTCTACGGCGCCTTCTGGCTGAACTACCGGTCGGGCCGAGTGCGGGAAGAGGTAACGGTGTCGCGCACCGATGTCTCGATCCGCAAATTCTCGCCGTCGGGCCGCATGGTCGAGCATCGTTTCAATCCCTTCTGGACACGCTTCCTTGTTCGCCGCCACAGCGAGATCGGCGTGGTGTCGATGCATGTCCGCGACAGAAGTCATGACACCGATGTCGGCTCTTTCCTCAATCCGGAAGACCGCGAGAGTTTTGCCAAGGCATTCAAGCGCGCTTTGGCGACCGTGACTCAAAGGATATAGCTCGCTTGGTAACGCCTTTGCGCAAGAAACGGGTGGTTTTGCTCCTCTCTTCATGGTGTTCTCCTTGTTAAGGAGAAAGATTATGAATGCCATTGCACAGTTGAAGAAAGACATCACGCCGGAAGGACCGGACTACGATACCGTTCGCCGGGTGATCGAACTCATCACCGAGGATTATCGCGACCAGCCGTCGCTGGAAGCGATCGCCGACAGGCTCGGGCAGTCACCGACCCAGTTGCAGAAAACCTTTACCCGCTGGGCCGGTCTATCCCCGAAAGCCTTCCTGCAAGCCGTGACGCTGGATCACGCCAAGCGGCTGCTGCGCCAGGAAGACTTGCCGCTGCTAGAAACCTCGTTCGAGCTGGGCCTTTCCGGCCCGAGCCGGCTGCACGATCTCTTCGTCACGCATGAGGCGATGTCGCCGGGCGAATGGAAGGCGAAGGGCGGTGGGCTGGTTATCCGCTACGGCTTCCACATCTCGCCATTCGGGCTTGCCCTGATCATGGTCACTGACCGTGGTCTTGCCGGCCTTGCCTTCAGCGACACTGGCGACGAGAAGGCTTGCCTGGAGGATATGACCTGCCGCTGGCCGAATGCGCAATATGCCGAGGACCTGCAAGCGACCATGCCCTATGCGGCGCGGATTTTCGAGCCCTCGAAATGGTCGGGTGATCAGCCGTTGCGCGTGGTGCTGATCGGCACGGATTTCCAGGTGAGGGTGTGGGAAAGCCTGTTGAAGATCCCGATGGGCCGCGCCGTCACCTATTCCGACATCGCCAGGGATATCGGCCAGCCGACGGCAATGCGCGCTGTCGGCGCCGCGGTCGGCCGCAACCCGGTCTCCTTCGTCGTCCCCTGCCATCGCGCGCTCGGCAAGAATGGCGATCTCACCGGTTATCACTGGGGCCTGACGCGCAAGCGGGCGATGCTCGGCTGGGAGGCGGGGCAGGCTTGAGGTTTTTGCTCTTCAGAGATCTTGAGTTTGCCGTGCCTCTGGCACCCCCCTCTGTCACTTCGTGACATCTCCCCCACAAGGGTGGAGATCGTTGGGAGGATGCCGCCCCTTTTCGTTAAACAACGAATCTCTGTTTCAGCAGGCACAATGTCAGTTTGAGGCAAATACGTGCAACGGGTTACCAATCTCCACCCTTGTGGGGGAGATGTCACGAAAGTGACAGAGGGGGGTATGCGCTCTCCGCGAATTCGGCGCCGACGATCAAGCCGCCTTCGCCACCGCCATCTGCAACAATGCCTTGGCGGCACTTTCATCCGTGATCAGCGTGTTGCAGCCGATGCGCTTGATGGTGGCGCTGATGGCGAGTGCGCGGTGCGCGCCGCCTGAGGAGATGACGATGTGCTTGGCTTTTTTCAGCGTATCGAGATCAACGGACATCACGCGCTTGTTGATCGGATGGTCGACTGAATTGCCCTCGGCGTCGAGGAAATTGAACATGGTGTCGCAGACGCAGCCGGCGTCGATCAGCTGATCCAGCTCGCGTTTCGAGATGAATCCTTCGGATAGCGATGTCGATTGCGGGCCGATGTCGCCGCAGCTGACGATGGCGAGGTCAAGGTTTTCGGCCAGTCGGTAGATCGCCTCCAGCCCGCATTTTTCGATCAGATTGCGCTTGGTCTCGATGGAATCGACCAGTAGCGGCGCCAGGAACATATAGCATTCCGCGCCGAGCTGGCTTGCCAGGCGCCAGGTATAGTCGATCGGGTTGGTCTGGTGGACGGCGACGATGCCGCCGAGCAGCGAGACCACCTTGCAATTGTCGCGGCGGGGCGGGCGGAAGCTTGCGAGCGAAGCGGTCATCGTCCGGCCCCAGCCGACGCCGATCGTGTAGTTGTCGGGGATCGCTTCCGTCAGGAACTGGCCGAGCGCCAGGCCGACACTTTTCGCCTGGGCATTGACGTCGCCGCCGGCTGGAGCCGGAACGACGATCGCCTCGTCCAGCCCGTAAATGCGCTCCAGCTTGATCGCCAGTTCGACGCAGTCGTCGATACCTTCATTGATCCAGATCTGCACCTCGCTGCGGCGCATCGCCTCGTCGAGCAAGCGGATGACGGTGGTGCGGCTGATGCCTAACTGTTCGGCGACATCTTTCTGTGTCAGGCCCTGATTATAATAGAGCCAAGCGGCGCGCAGCCGCAGAGACGCCGTCTCGGAATAGGCAGTGTGTGTCCCGCGTCTGAGTTTGGCCACAGGTCCTCCAGCAAGATTTTCGCCCGCCCATTCTGCTCGATTGATCGCAGGCAACCAGGGTTGCCGCGGCGGCGCAGGGCAGGGGCGGCGAGATCGGCTCTTCGCCTGGAGATATTCTATGGCTTGAAACTTATGTCAATTGAAATGCACAAATGTCGCTTGACTTTTCCCGGCGAGATTGATGATAGTCGCCCCAAGGAATACGGTCTTTGTCCAGTCGAGGAGGGCAATGTGCAAGTGCTGCGCCGTGGGAATGCTTGTCTGGGCAGGGAGCCATATAGGGCGCTCTCACCCGACGAAAAGCCAGTCCCCGGAAAGTTGTTTCCTCGCGGCTCCGGCCGTTCACCGGAATTGGAACCATCGCACTGTTTCTGCCGTTACCGAGGCATGGGAGGCAGTGCGGCGCGATCCGCTCTCAGTCTTCGTGTCGTCCATCGAACCGGACGGAATCGCCGGTCAGTATTTCCCAACCCAATGGGCCAAATTCAACAAGGATAGGTATCATGACATCCAAGCTTGACCAACTTCGCGCCATGACGACGGTCGTGGCCGATACCGGTGACATCGAGGCGGTTGCCCGTCTGAAGCCGGTCGATTGCACGACCAACCCGACCATCGTCCTGAAGGCGCTCGGCACGCCGATGTTCGCCGACGCGATCAAGGAAGCCGTCGTTTGGGGCAAGAAGCAGGGTGGCACGCCGGATGCTGTTGCCGCTGCGGTTGCCGACCGTCTGGCGATTTCCGTCGGTGCTGCTCTCTCCGGCCTCGTTCCCGGCCGTGTTTCGACCGAAGTCGACGCCGACCTGTCCTTCGATACCGAGGCATCGCTTGCCAAGGCTCGCGCCATCATCGCCGCCTACAAGGAGCGCGGCATCGAGCGCGACCGTATCCTGATCAAGCTCGCCTCCACCTGGGAAGGCATCCGTGCCGCCGAAGTGTTGCAGAAGGAAGGCATCGACTGCAATCTGACGCTGCTCTTCAGCAAGGCCCAGGCCGTCGCCTGCGCTGACGCCAAGGTCTTCCTGATCTCGCCCTTCGTCGGCCGTATCCTCGACTGGTACAAGAAGTCGACCGGCAAGGACTACACCCCGGAAGAAGATCCGGGCGTTCTGTCCGTTCGCGAAATCTACAACTACTACAAGGCCAACGACATCAAGACGATCGTCATGGGCGCCTCCTTCCGCAGTGCCGCCGAAGTCGAAGCTCTGGCCGGTTGCGATCGCCTGACGATCAGCCCGAACCTGCTGGACGAACTCGCCAAGGACGAAGGCAAGCTGGAGCGCAAGCTCTCGCCGGAAAACAAGACCTCCGTCGCCAAGATCATCGTCGATGAAAAGACCTACCGCTGGCAGATGAACGAGGATGCGATGGCGACCGAAAAGCTCGCCGAAGGCATCCGCGCATTCGCCAAGGATCTCGGCACGCTTCGCGCCATGGTCAGCAAGGAACTACAGCTCGCTGCCGCATAAGCAGTTGAACTGAGATGAACAAGGCGCGGCTACCGAAGGGTGGCCGCGCTTTTTCTTTGGTCGCGTCTAGTCGGCGCTGATTGCGAATTCCGCCCGGATCTTCTCCGAGCCGCTGCCAATCGTCGGGGCCGCGAGATCGTTCTTAGCGCGCACGCCATTGACGCGGATCGGGCTTGCCGTCGTGTGGACGGAAATGCCGTCGCCACGGGTCACGGTTTGCAGCATGTCGAGTTGGCGGAAGGCGGCGGTTTCCAGTAGCTGCGGCCAATCGAGCACTTCTGTCGCCCAGATATCGGCGGGCTCGAGGATGGTGAGCCATTCCGCCACCGTCTTCTGATGCAGGCGGATGGCGATCAGGCTCTTGATCTCGTCGCGCAGGGAAAAGGCTTCGTCCGGCGTGTAATCGGCAAGTGCGGGCAGATCGAGGAGTGGCGCCAGTTTCGGCAGCGGCGTCATGGCCAGTGCCAGCCAGCCGTCGGCGCAGTGGTAGACGCCGTAGGGTGCCGAGAGATAGGCGTGGGCATTGCGCACCGAGGACTTTTTCGGCAGGCGGCCGCCGTCGTTGAGATGCGTGGTCAGTACCTCGAACTGGAAGTCGATCATCGCTTCCAGCAGGCTGGTTTCGACATGGACGCCACGGCCGGTAACGCTGCGCCGCACGAGACCGGCGAGAATGCCCTGGACGATGAGATTGCCGGCCAGCATATCAGCAACCGCAAGGCCGAAGGGCACAGGGCCGTCATCGGCCTCGCCGTTCAGCCACATGGCGCCGGAGCGTGCCTGGGCGAGCAGGTCTTGTCCTGGAAAATGCCGCCATTCATTGTCCGGTCCGTAGCCGGTGATGCTGCCGTAGACGATGCGGGGGTTGATCGCGGTGACCGAGGCGTAATCCAGGCCGAGGCGCTCGATAACCCCGGGGCGAAAATTCTGGATGATGACGTCGGCCTTTTCGATCAGCGCGCGAAGATCCCGCAGATCGCCTTCGTCCTTCATGTTGATGGCGAAGCTTTCCTTGCCGCGATTGATGGCGTGGAACAAGGTCGAGTCGCCGCCGATCTCGGTGTCGCTGAGATAGAGCCGCCGACAGAGATCGCCGCCATCAGGCCGCTCGATCTTGATTACCCGCGCGCCGAGATCGCCGAGCCGCAGTGCTGCCATCGGGCCGGCCAGAAACTGACTCATATCGAGCACCACTATGCCGGCAAGCAGGCCCTCATTGTTTTGCTCGATCATTTCAGCCCTTCAGCTCCGGAGCGTCGGCAGGACGGCCGTCCTTGTAGCGCACGGTCTGTATATGCTCGCAGTAAAGCACCAGCTCGCCTTCGCCCTTGAAGACCTCATAGGATGAGCGGATCAGCCCGAGATCTTTATATTTCGGCTGCTTATCCAGGTTGGTGCGGATGGTGTAGATCGTGTCGCCGATGAAGGTTGGCTTGATGAAGCGCAGCCTGTCATAGCCATAGGAAAAGGCATTGATGCAATTGGTGGCGACGAGACCGAGACCGGCGGAGAAGACGAAGGCGCCGGCCACCAGTCGCTTGCCGAACAGGCCTTCCGTTTCGGCAAAGATCTGGTCGCTGACATAGGGATGCATGTCGAGCACCAGCGCGTTGAACTGCTGGGACTCGCCTTCGGAAATCGTGCGCCGCAGCGAGCGGATCTTGTGGCCGATTTCAAAGTCTTCGTAGAACCAGTTTTCCGAGTTCCAGACGGGAATATCGGCATGACCGACCGGCATGGTCTTCGGATGGGTGCTGGAAATGCCGACGGTGGCAGTCATGGCATGGTCTTTCGGTGATATGGCGGGCGCTCAGAGAGACCAGAGACGCTTGGCGTTGCGCTGATACAGCCGGTCGCGTTCGTCGGCGCTTGCCCCTTGCATCAGCGCATGCGTGGCGGCGACCCAGGTGGAGAGACCGCCGCCGAGCGTGCAGACCGGCCAGTCGCTGCCCCAGATGACGCGATCCCAGCCGAAGCTTGCGATCGAATGCTCGACGAAGGGTTGCAGCCTGTCGACGGTCCAGCTGTCTGGATCGGCATAGGCGACGATACCGGAAATCTTGACGACGACATTCGGACGCCTGGCAATCTCGGTTATTCCCGAGGACCAGACCTGGCCGAGTTGCTTCTTGATCGCGGGCACGCCGCAATGGTCGAGAATGAACTGGACGTCGGGATTGAGGTCAGCGAGCGCGATTGCCTTGGAAATCTGATGCGGCAGCACGCAGAGATCGAAGGTAAGGCGCGTGCCGGCCAGCCGCTTCAGGTTTTCGCGGAAGAGCGCGCCTTCGGAAACATCATCCGGCACGACATGCAGGACGCGACGGAAGCCCTTGACGAAGGGATCGGCGAGCACGCGCTCCAGATAGGCGGGAAAGCCGACATCCTCCGGACGGCAGGCGGCGATGGCGCCGCGGATCAGGCTGCCGGGCTTTCGGCTCAAGCCTTTGACATAGTCTGTTTCCCGCTCGATATCGCTCTCGTCGACATCGACTTCCATATGCAGTGTGTCGGTAATCCCGCAGCGATGCGCTTCGCGGGCATAGTCCTCGTAGAAGCTGTCGCGGTTTAGCGCGCCGGCCCCTTCCAGCCAGGGATATGCAAGTTTCTCGCGATCGACGATGTGCAGGTGACTATCGAAAAGCATGGCGATCCTCCCATCATGCTGGCCAATATATACTCACAGAAGAATAGTTTATTCAAATAGAAATTATATGTCGCTGGTATCCACGGTCCCGACCACTGTTTCGGAGATCTGCTTTGCCGCGTCCCGCACATAGTCGATGACCTGATCATAGGTCGGCGCATTGGGATTGACCGGCTGGATATAGGGGCAGGTGAGTGCCGCCAGCGCATTACCATCCATGGCCAGGATCGGCGCGGAGATATTGCGTACGCCATTGGTCTGCAGGCTGTCCATGGTCTCGAAGCCCTTGTCGCGGATCAACCGCAGCCTGTCGTCGAGATCGGCCGGCGGTCGGTCGTCCTCCTGGTCCTGCTGGCGGCGCTGCTCGTTGATCATCATCTGGCGCTGCTTCTCGTCGCGAAAGGCGAGGAGGATATGGCCGGAGCCGGTGTTGAACAGGTTGATCTGTGCGCCGACGCGGATAGAGATGCCCCAATAGGTCGGCGAATCCTGCTGGGCGATGACCACGACCGAGCCACGGTCGAAGATCGCCAGATGGCAGGCTTGCTCGGCGCGGTTGGAGAATTCGCGCATCAGCGGCGTGGCGAAGGAAACGAGCCGGCGCACCGGCGCATGGTAATGCGCCAGGCCGAAAAGCTTCAGTGTCAGATAGAAACGGTCGCCATCCTGCCGCTGCACATAGCCGCGCCGCACCAGCCGGTCGAGCATGCGGTAGAATTCATTCGGGCTCTTGCCGAGCGCCTTGGCGATTTCCGCCTGCGTCAGCCCGCCATCGATGCGCGCCAGCAGCTCCAGAATATCGAGGCCCTTGTCCAGCGCCGGGGCGCGATATCGATCGCTGTCGTCTTCAATGGTCACGGTCGGCCTCTCGTCAATGAAACATGATTCATCATTCATATGTGAATGAATACGATTTGCAAGCGCCCCTGATCTCGGCTTGACGGCCAATGAATAAGATGTTTACTTATAAATTAATGATCCATATTTGGGTCACGTGGGCGATCGGGCGGGGAGTCCGGTTCTTTAGGGAGGAATGACAATGAAGAATTTGAAGGCCGGTTTTGCCGCCGGCGTGATGGCATTGCTCGCGAGCACCGCGGCTTTTGCCGCCGACCTGCCCGGCAAGTTTCCGGGCGTGACGATCGATGCCAAGCTGATCGGCGGCCAGCAATATGAGCCGCTCTATGCGCGCATTACCGAGTGGGAGAAGGAGACCGGCGCCAAGGTCAACATCCTCTCCAAGAAGAACCATTTCGAGCTCGACAAGGAAATCAAGTCGGACATGGCATCGGGTGATATCTCCTGGTGCGTCGGCTCGAACCATTCGTCCTTCGCGCCGCAATATCCCGACCTTTACACCGATCTCAACAAGCTGTTGCCGAAGGAAGAGATTGCCCAGTTCGTCGATTCAACGATCGGGGCCTCCACTATCGACGGCCGGCTGATCATGTTGCCGCGCGCGCAGTTCGACGTCTCGGCGCTCTATTATCAGAAGAGCCTCTATAGCGATGAGGCGAAGAAGACGGCGTTCAAGGCCAAGTACGGCTACGATCTCTCACCGCCGAAGACCTGGAAGGAAGTGTCGGATCAGGCGGTGTTCTTCGCCAATCCGCCGAATTTCTTCGGCACGCAATTCCCCGGCAAGGAAGAGGCGATCAATGGCCGCTTCTTTGAAATGCTGGTCGCGGAAGGTGGTGAATATCTCGACAAGGACGGCAAGCCGGTCTTCAATTCCGAAGCCGGCGTGCGTGCGCTCGACTGGTTCGTGAACATGTACAAGGCGAAGGCCGTTCCGGTCGGCACGACCAACTATCTCTGGGACGATCTCGGCGCCGGCTTTGCCTCGGGCACCGTCGCGCTCGATCTCGACTGGCCGGGCTGGGCGACCTATTTCAACGATCCGAAATCCTCAAAGGTTGCCGGCAATGTCGGCGTCGTCGTGCAGCCCGTCGGCTCGTCCGGCAAGCATACCGGCTGGTCTGGCCATCACGGCTTCTCGGTGACCGAGGCCTGCGCCCACAAGGACGCGGCTGCCTCGCTCGTTTGGTTCCTCACCAATGACGATTCGCAGAAGCTCGAAGCCGCCAACGGCACGCTGCCGACCCGCAAGGCGGTCTGGGAGTGGGATATCCAGCAGGCTGCTTCCGATCCCTACAAGAAGGAAGTGCTGAGCACCTTCCAGGAATCGATGAAATACGCCTTCCCGGTTCCGCGCACGCCGCAATGGATCGAGATTTCCAACGTCGTCTATCCTGAACTTCAGGCCGCCATCCTCGGCGACAAGACCTCCAAGGAAGCACTCGACACGGCCGCGCAGAAGGCGACCGATGTTCTGAAGGATGCCGGTTCGCTCTGATCGACGCAATCAGGTCCTGCGCCCGGAAACGGGTGCGGGACGTCTTTGAAAATGCCTATGACCTGCGCCTTTAGGGGCCGGTCTGTCCGGCCGGACGTGCCTCCGGCCTCTCGGCCCCGTGCAATCGCATTCCACGCAGTCCGGGCCACGCTGCTGAGGAATGCCGACAGGTGCAAACCATGTTCAAGAAAATATCCCCACCGGTCCTGCTGCTTCTTCCAGCGATCATCGTGCTTGTGGCGGTGGTGCTGTTTCCGCTGCTTCTGTCCTTCTATTCCAGCTTCACGCCGTTTCGCCTGACGCGGCCGTCGACGCTCTTCACCTTCATCGGTCTGCGCAACTACATCCGCATCCTGACCGATCCGGTGTTCCTGGCGGCGTTCGTGCGCACCGTCGTGCTGCTGACGATCGCGCTCAATCTGGAAATGCTGCTCGGTCTCGGCCTGGCGCTCCTGGTCAACAAGGCGACCCACGGAAAGCGCATCCTGCGCACGCTGATGATGTTTCCGATGATGTTTTCGCCGGTGCTTGTCGGCTTCCAGTTCAAGTTTATGTTCAACGACAATGTCGGCATCATCAACAATGCCTTGCAGTCGCTAGGCATCACCAATGATGCCATTCCGTGGCTGATCGACGGCAATCTGGCGCTGTTTTCGATCATCGTCGCGGAAGTCTGGTCGTCCACCTCCGTCTTCGCCATCCTCATCCTCGCTGGCCTCTTCGCCATGCCGCAGGAGCCGGTGGAGGCCGCGAAAGTCGATGGCTGTACGGGCTGGCAGACCTTCCGCTATGTCACCTGGCCGTTCCTGATGCCCTTTGCCTTCATCGCCATGACCATCCGCTCGCTCGACGTCGCCCGTGCCTATGACATCGTCAAGATCATGACCGATGGCGGCCCGGCGCGGCGCACGGAGCTGATCTGGACGTTGGTTGGACGCACGGCCTACGCCGATGCGCAAATGGGGCTCGCCAATGCCATGGCCTATGTCTCGATCCTCCTGTCGATCGCCTTCACAGTGTATTTCTTCCGTAAGCTGGCGCTTGCCCGCACCCAGATCGGAGCGGAGTGGTAATCATGGATCGCAATGCCGAACAACGCCTGCGCCGCCGCATCGGAAAAGTCGCCTATCTCTTTGGCCTTTTCATCGCGATGCTCATCATCTGCCTGCCGGGCTTCTGGATCATCCTGAGTTCGCTGCGCCCAACAGTCGAGATCATGGCGAAGCCGCCGGTCTGGATCCCGCACGAACTTTCCCTTGAAGCCTATCGCGCCATGTTCAGCGGCGCGGGGCAGGGCGGCATTCCCGTCTGGGATTATTTCCGCAATTCGCTGGTGATCTCCATCACCTCCACCGCCATCGCGCTCATCATCGGTATGTCCGGCGGCTATGCCTTTGCCCGCTTCCGCTTCACCGGCAAGTCGACGGTGTTCCTCGGCCTGATGCTGACGCGCTCCGTGCCGGGTGTCGCTTTGTCGCTGCCTTTGTTCATGGTCTATGCGCGGCTTGGGATCATCGACACGCATTTCGGCCTGATACTCACCTATGTCGCGCTGAATGTGCCTTTCACCATCTGGCTGATCGACGGATTCTTCCGGCAGGTGCCGAAGGATCTGGCTGAAGCGGCGCAGATCGACGGCTGTACGCGCTGGCAGGCCTTCTGGCAGGTGGAGTTTCCACTTGCCGGCCCCGGCATCGCATCGGCAGGCATCTTCGCCTTCCTCACCTGCTGGAACGAGTATGCGCTGGCCTCGCAGCTGACGCGTTCGGTCAATTCCAAGACGCTGCCGGTCGGCCTGCTCGATTACACGGCCGAATTCACCATCGACTGGCGCGGCATGTGTGCCCTCGCCGTGGTGATGATCGTTCCGGCGCTCGCACTCACATTCATCATTCAGAAGCATCTGGTGTCAGGTCTGACATTCGGTGCGGTCAAAGGTTGATCCCATGGCTCAGGTCTCGCTCAAAAAACTCGTCAAGCGCTACGGTGCCCTGGAAATCGTCCACGGGATCGATCTCGATATCAAGGACAAGGAATTCATCGCTCTGGTCGGGCCGTCCGGCTGCGGCAAGTCGACGACACTGCGCATGATCGCCGGCCTCGAAAATATCTCCGACGGCACGATCGAGATCGGCGATACCGTCGTCAACGACCTGCCGCCGCGCGACCGCAACATCTCCATGGTATTTCAGTCCTATGCGCTCTATCCGCACATGACTGTGCGCGAGAACATGGGATTCTCGCTGAAGATTGCCAAGCAGCCACAGACGGAGATCGACCAGCGCGTGAACGAGGCGGCTGCCATCCTCGGCCTCGATACGCTGATGGATCGCCGCCCGGCGCAGCTTTCTGGCGGCCAGCGCCAGCGCGTCGCCATGGGCCGCGCCATCGTCCGCCAGCCGGAAGTCTTCCTTTTCGACGAACCGCTGTCGAACCTTGACGCCAAGCTTCGCACGCAGATGCGTACCGAGATCAAGAAGCTGCATGCCAAGGTGCAGTCGACGGTGATCTACGTCACCCATGACCAGGTGGAAGCGATGACGCTTGCCGACCGCATCGTCATCATGCGCGACGGCTATATCGAGCAGGTCGGCACGCCGGACGAGGTGTTCAAGCGCCCGGCTACCCGCTTTGTCGCCGGCTTCATCGGTTCGCCGCCGATGAATATCGAGGAGGCGCTGGTGTCTGCCGGCGCGCTGGTGTTCAAGAATGGCGACAGGCTGCCGTTGCCGAGCCAGTTTACGGATCGGGTCAAGGATGGCGAAAAGGTCGCTTTCGGCCTGCGCCCGGACGATATCTTCCCCACCGGTCATGGCCTGCATTCCGGCGCGGAAGCGGCGGTGCATGAGGTGACGCTGCCGGTCTCCATCACCGAGCCGCTCGGCAACGAAACCCTTGTTTTCGTCGAATTCGCCGGCCGCGAATGGGTGTCGCGCATGCTCAATCCGCGTGGCCTGAAGAGCGGCGAGCAGCTGAAGATGAGCTTCGATCTCAGCCAGGCACATCTCTTCTCCATCGAAACCGGTAAGAGCCTGGCGATCTGAGCGAGGGAGGCGAGACATGGCCCGCATCGAGAAAATTGAACTGCGCATGGTCGACCTACCGCCGAAGGTGAAGCGGACGGATGCGATCCAGAGCTTCGTCAGCCAGGAAACGCCGATCGTCACCATCATCGATTCTGATGGCGCGGTTGGCACCGGCTACAGCTATACGATCGGTACCGGCGGTTCGTCGGTGATGCGACTGCTGGCCGACCATCTGGCGCCGCTCTTGATCAGCGAGGATGCCGATTGCATCGAGGCGATCTGGCATAAAATGGAATTCGCCACCCACGCGACGACCATCGGCGCGATCACGGCGCTGGCGCTTGCCGCTGTCGATACCGCGCTCTGGGACCTGCGCGCCAAAAAGCAGAGCCTGCCGCTCTGGAAACTTGCCGGCGGCGCCAGGGATCGTTGCCCGCTCTATACGACCGAGGGCGGTTGGCTGCATATCGATAAAGAAGCCCTGGTCGAGGATGCCCTGCAAGCTAAGGCCAAGGGCTTTTCCGGTTCGAAGGTGAAGATCGGCAAGCCGCATGGCTCGGAGGATTATGATCGTCTGTCGGCCATGCGTCTGGCGCTTGGGGCCGGCTTCGAGATCATGACGGACTGCAATCAAGGCTTTACTGTCGACGAGGCGATCCGCCGTGCCGCGCGGTTGAAGGAGCTGGATCTCGCCTGGATCGAGGAGCCGCTGCCGGCTGACGATCTCGATGGCCATATTCGCCTGACCCGCTCGACGCCGACGCCGATCGCGGTTGGGGAATCCATCTATTCGATCCGGCATTTCCGCGAGTACATGCAGAAAGGCGCCTGCTCGATCGTGCAAGTCGACGTCGCCCGCATCGGCGGGATCACGCCCTGGCTGAAAGTGGCGCATGCGGCGGAAGCCTTCGACATTCCGGTTTGCCCGCATTTCCTGATGGAGCTGCATGTCAGCCTCGTCTGCGCCGTGCCGAACGGGAAATATGTCGAATACATTCCGCAGCTCGACGACCTCACGACCAAGGGCATGGACATCGTCGATGGCAAGGCGCTTGCGCCGTCCGAGCCCGGTATCGGTATCGCCTGGGATTGGGAGGCGGTGAAGGCACGGTCGATCGGTGAGTTCACCAGAGAGATTCACGGCTGAGGGAGGGAACGATCATGCAGCGTATGGGAATGGTGATCGGCCTGGAGCCGTCGAAGATCGAGGAATACAAGCGCTTGCATGCGGCCGTCTGGCCCGAGATCCTGGCGCTGATCACCGACTGCAACATCACGAACTATTCGATCTTCCTGAAGGAGCCGGAAAACCTGCTCTTCGGCTATTGGGAATATATCGGTACGGATTTTGAGACCGATATGGCCAAGATGGCAGCGAGCCCGAAGAACCAGGAATGGTGGTCGGTCTGTATCCCCTGCCAGAAGCCGCTTGAGACCCGCAAGGAGGGTGAATGGTGGGCGATGATGGAGGAGGTGTTTCATCTTGACTAGAGATCGGAATGGAAAGCGCCGCGAAGCGGCGACCTCCCCCTCGAGGGGGGAGGTCGCGCGGAACGCGCGGGTGGGGGTGACGCTCGGAACGCTCATATCTGATTTTTTTGCTCTAGGAGAGATCACCCCACCCCGGACCTTCGGTCCGACCCTCCCCCTCAAGGGGAGGGTGTGATGACCTTCGATCCCCAATCGCTCCGCCAATGGTGGCCCAAGCCTAGCGTCCCGCGCTCGATTGTAATTTTCGGCGCCGGCAGCATCGTCGGCGACGCCCATTTGCCGGCCTACAAGAAGGGTGGCTTTCCGGTGGTGGGTCTTTATGATCCGAATGCTGAAAAGGCGCAGGCCCTGGCGGATCAATGGGGTATCCACGCTTTCACCACCGAAGCCGAGGCGCTGGCCGTCGAAGGGGCGATCTTCGATCTGGCTACCCCACCCGTCGCTCACGCCGCCATTCTTGCCAAGCTGCCGCACGGTTCCTTCGCTCTGATCCAGAAGCCGATGGGCAGTGATCTTGCCGGGGCGACGGAGATACTTAGGGTATGCCGCGAGCGCGATATCAAGGCGGCCGTCAATTTCCAGCTCCGCTTCGCGCCGATGATGCTGGCGCTTCATGATGCGATCGAGAAGGGCTATCTCGGCGAGGTCGTCGACTTCGACGCCTGGTTGGCGCTGGCGACCCCTTGGGGGCTTTGGCCTTTCCTGAAAGGTTTGCCGCGCATCGAGATTGCCATGCACTCGATCCACTATCTCGATTTCATCCGTGGCCTGCTCGGCAATCCCAAGGGCGTGCATGCCAAGACCATCGGCCATCCGAACCATGAGATGGCGCAGACGCGCACGGCCGCGATCCTCGATTATGGCGACAGGGTGCGCTGCGTGCTCTCGGTCAATCATGATCATGATTTCGGCCGCAAGTTCCAGGCCTGCGAGTTCCGCATCTCGGGAACCAAGGGTGCGGCCTATATCAAGCTCGGCGTCAATCTCGACTATCCGCGCGGCGAGCCCGACGAGCTTTGGATTAAGCCTGATGGCGGCAGCGACTGGGTCGAGGTGAAGCTCGAAGGCGCCTGGTTCCCGGATGCTTTCGTCAACCGCATGGCCAATCTGCAGCGCTTCGCCTCGGGCGAGGACAAGGTGCTGGTCGGCTCCGTCGAAGATGCCTGGCAGACCATGGCGCTGGTCGAGGCCGCCTATCAATCGAGTGCACAGCCGGCGACGCCGATTGCCGAACTCCCGAAGGTATGACCCATGGCTGAACAAACGATCCATTTCGAAGACTATGAACTCGGCCATGTCAGGGTGACGACCGGACGGACGATCACGGAGACTGATTTCGTCGTTCATGCCGGCCATACCGGCGATTTCTTTCCGCATCACATGGACGCGGAGTTCGCCAAGACCCTGCCGGGCGGCCAGCGCATCGCGCATGGCACGATGATCTTCTCGATCGGTGTCGGACTGACGGCCTCGCTGATCAATCCCGTCGCTTTCTCCTATGGTTACGACCGGCTGCGCTTTATCCGTCCGGTGCATATCGGTGACACGATCCGTACGCGGGTGACGATATCGGCGAAAGAGGACGATCCGAAGCGCCCTGCATCCGGCCGGGTGGTCGAGCGCTGCGAGGTGCTCAATCAGCGCGACGAAGTCGTACTCGCCGCCGATCATATCCTGATCGCCGAGCGCAAGGCGGCAGGCTAATGGTGAAACTCAAAGGCATGACCTGGTCGCATCCGCGCGGCTATGACCCGATGGTGGCCTGCTCGAAGCTTTGGCTGGAAAAGACCGGTGTTGAGATCGCCTGGGAAAAGCGTTCGCTGCAGGATTTCGAGACCTTTCCGGTGGAGGAGCTTGCCGCCGCTTACGATCTAATCGTCATCGACCACCCGCATGTCGGCCAGATCACCCGCGAGAATTGCGTATTGCCGCTCGATGACGCGGAGCACACTGACGAACTCGCCGCTATTGCCGCTGGTACGGTCGGTCACTCCTATCCGAGTTATCATTGGCAGGGCCGGCAATGGGCCTTCCCGATCGACGCGGCAACGCAAGTTCAGGCTTACCGACCGGATCGGCTGAGCGGGCCGATCACCGATCTCGCCGAGATCGTCGGGCTGGCTGCGAAGGGCAGAGCGATCCTGCCGATGCGCTCGCCGCATGTGCTGATGACCTTCTTCACGCTGGCGGCGCATCTCGGCACGCCCTGTAGTATCGAAGGGCCGGAGTTTATCGCCAGGGCGGATGGCGAAGTCGTGCTCGACTGGATGGCGCGGATCGTCGGTAGCATGGATGCCCGATGCTATCACATGGACCCGATCGCCGTGTTCGATCTGATGGGCGAGCCGGATTGCCCCTATGATGTCTCCCCCTTCATATACGGCTATGTCAGCTATTCCTTCGCCGGATTCCGGCCGGCGCGTATCGCCTTCGCCGATATGCCGGTGATCGATGGTCGCGCGCCCAACGGGTCGGCGCTTGGCGGCACGGGCATTGCCGTTTCGGCCGCGACGCGGGCGCCGGAGGAGGCCAAGGCCTTTGCGCGCTGGATCGCCGGCGGCCGGGTGCAGGCGACAGCCTATGCCGCGAGCAACGGCCAACCGGGCCACGCGGATGCCTGGGTCAGCGATATCGTCAACGCGCCGGCACTCGATTTCTATCGCAACACGCGGGCCACGCTGGAAGGCGCCTATGTCCGGCCGCGCCATGACGGCTATATGGCGTTTCAAAGTGATGCTTCGGAGATTATTACCCATGGACTGCGCACCGCCGAGCGGCATACAGTCCTTATCGACAAACTCAACCGGCGCTTCGCGCAATCGTTTGAAGGCTAGAGTGGAACGGCTCTAGCCGTCTGTTTTTGCTTGTTCTTATCCGGAAATGGCCTCGGGCTTTCCTGGATCGGAAACAAGCCATGGAGGAAAGGATCAGGATTATGGGTCACGGATTGGAAGGCAAGAAGGTCGTCATCACGGCGGCGGGACAGGGCATCGGCCGGGCGACGGCGGAGCGCTTCATTTCGCTCGGCGCGCATGTCTACGCTACCGATATCAACGAGCAGACGCTCTCGACGCTGGAAGGCGCCACTACGCATGTGCTGAACGTACTCGATAGCGCTGCGGTCAAGGCTTACGCCAGCGAGATCGGCCCGATCGACGTGCTCTTCAATTGCGCCGGTTTCGTGCATTCCGGCACCATTCTCGACTGCGAAGAGAAGGACTGGGATTTCTCCTTCAATCTCAACGCCAAGGCGATGTACACAACCTGCCGTACCTTCCTGCCGGGCATGCTGGAAAAGGGCAAGGGCTCGATCGTCAACATGGCGTCTGTCGCCTCCAGCGTGAAGGGCGTGCCCAACCGCTTTGCCTATTGCGCCTCCAAGGCCGCCGTCATCGGGCTTACCAAGTCGATCGCCGCCGATTTCGTCTCCAAGGGCATCCGCGCCAATGCCATTTGCCCCGGCACGGTCGACAGTCCTTCGCTGCATGATCGCCTGCGCGCCACCGGCGACTACGAAAAGGCCATGGCCGATTTCATCGGCCGCCAGCCGATGGGCCGCATCGCCGACGCCAAGGAGATCGCGGCGCTGGTAACCTATCTGGCCGGCGACGAGGCGGGCTTCACCACCGGCCAGATCCACGTCATCGACGGCGGCTGGACGGCCTGAGCGCCATCTTCCTCCAGATCAGAGGCTCCGTATTGCGGGGCCTCTTTTTATTTGCCACTCTCGTCCGCGAATCGGCGTCTGAAAGACGATTTGCAATCAGGAGAGCGGCATGGGCGTGGACGGACGGATGCATCGTTCCAGAGGCCTCGTACTGCTGCGTAAGCATCAGGTGATTTTAATCGCTACCGCTGTCGGAGTGGCGGTTTTTCTGCTTCTGACATCGCGCGCCTTGAACGCGGGCAATTTGCTCATTGCCTGGAATACGACCGCCATGGTCTATATCCTGTTCAGCCTCTATCGCATGCTGACGGCCGATGCGCACCGTATCCGCCAACGTTCCGCTGATCTTGATTCCTCGGATGTGTTGCTGCTGCTCCTGTCGAGCGCGGCGGCAGTCGCCAGCATTGGTGGGATCGTCCTGGATTTGCTCGGCATCAAGGAGGCGTCGCCCGAGGTCGCGTTTTTCCGCGTGTCGATGGCGATCGTGACGATCCTGATTTCCTGGGTGTTCCTGCATATGCTGTTTACCATCCACTATGCGCACCGCTTCTATGGCGAATCGGGCAAGGGGCAGGGGCTGACATTCGCCG
The DNA here is from genome assembly GCF_000799715.1 of Martinezella rhizogenes. GTDB lineage: Bacteria > Pseudomonadota > Alphaproteobacteria > Rhizobiales > Rhizobiaceae > Rhizobium > Rhizobium rhizogenes_C. The sequence goes on along the minus strand of NZ_JUHG01000011.1, from coordinate 1,577,254 downwards.
AACCGTTGGAGGAGCCCATCTATTGGGACTTTCTCTATTTCTCCTTCACCATCGGCGTCGCCGCCCAGACCGCTGATATTGGTGTTTCCTCCGTCAGCATGCGCAAGCTGGTGCTGTTGCACTCCATCCTGTCGTTCCTGTTCAACACGACGATCCTGGCGCTTGCGATCAACGTCGGGGCGAGCCTGGTATAGCCCGCCCTCGGATCGCTGCCGGTCGTCACAGTACCATGTTGCCGGCCATGACCGCCATGATCAGGAACACCAGGAAGACGATCAGGAAGATGGCGAAGAGCACACGGGCAATCGTCGCCGTTGCGGCGGAGACGCCGGAAAAGCCGAAAAAGCCGGCGATCAGCGAAATCACGAAAAATATGATGGCCCACTTCAGCATGAGAAATCTCCTCTGCGTTGCGTTCAATGGAGACGCATGAAAGGGGAAATTGTTCCGCTGCCGTTTTGATCGGCATGTGATCTCGCCGCTGAGAGCGAGATCAGGTTCGTCCTATGCCGCACCATCCGGCCCTTCGCTTCGGCTGCGCCGAACCGCGTCTCACCCTCACCCATGGTTGATCATCACATGCCGGACGGCGGTGTAGTCTTCCAGAGCATAGACCGACATGTCCTTGCCGTAGCCGGATTGCTTCAGGCCGCCATGCGGCATCTCGTTGACCAGCATGAAGTGGGTGTTGATCCAGGTACAGCCATATTGCAGGCGGGCGGCGGTCTGCATGCCGCGACTGATGTCCTTGGTCCAGACGGAGGAGGCAAGGCCGTAATCACTGTCATTGGCCCAGGCAACGGCGTCGTCGGGATTGGTGAAGCGGGTGACGGAGACGACGGGACCGAAGACTTCGCGGCGGACGATCTCGTCATCCTGCGTCGCGCCGGCAACGATGGTCGGAGCATAGAAGAAGCCGCGGTCGCCCGAGGTCTTGCCACCGGTGGTGATCTCCATGTGCTTGTGTTCGGCAGCGCGTGTGACGAAGCTTTCGACGCGGTCGCGCTGGCGTTTGGAGATCAGCGGGCCGATTTCGTTTTCGGTGTCGTCGGCAAGGTTGAACTTGATGCTGGAGACGGCTGAGGTGAGGTCGGCGACGAAATTGTCGTAGACCTTGGCATCGGCATAGATGCGGCAGGCGGCGGTGCAGTCCTGGCCGGCATTATAATAGCCGAAGGTCCGGATGCCGGCGACGACGGCGTCGATATCGGCGTCGTCGAAGATGATGACCGGGGCCTTGCCGCCGAGTTCGAGATGCGTGCGCTTCACCGTCTTGGCGGCGGCCTGCAACACCTTCTTGCCGGTGGCGACATCGCCGGTGATGGAGACCATGCCGATCTTCGGATGGTTGATCAGCGCGTTGCCGACGCTTTCGCCACGGCCGAGGATGACGTTGACGACGCCTTCGGGCAGAATGTCCGCCAGCAGCTTTGCCATCTTCAGCGCCGTCAGCGGCGTCTGTTCGGAAGGCTTGAAGACGACGGTGTTGCCGCCGGCAATCGCCGGGGCCAGCTTCCAGGCCATCATCATCAGCGGGTAGTTCCATGGCGCGATCGAGCCGACGATGCCGATCGGGTCGCGGCGGATCATCGAGGTGTGGCCGGGGAGATACTCGCCGGCGACCGGGCCATGCAGGTTGCGCACCGCGCCGGCAAAGAAGCGGTAGCAGTCGACGATGGCGGGGATCTCGTCGTTGAGCACGGCATTGATCGGCTTGCCGCAGTTCAGCGCTTCCAGCGCCGCAAAGCCCTCGGCATCCCGCTCGATGGCGTCGGCGATCTTCAGAAGATAGGTGGAGCGCTGGCCGGGCGTGGTCTGCGACCAGCTCGTGAACGCCTTTTCGGCGGCATCGACGGCGGCGTCGATCTGGCCGAGCGACGCCTCGGGCAGATTGAGCACGGTTTCGCCGGTCTTTGGGTTGAGGACGTGTTCTTCCGTCTCCGTGCCGGCCTCGAAGCGGGAACCGATCAACATCTGGGTGTCCATAATAATCTCCCTTTATTTGCCGCCGCCGGCGATCTGGTCGCCGTCGCGAGTAAGATAATAGGCTGCCAGGATCGGCAGGAAGGTGACGAGCACCACGACCATGGCGACGACATTGGTGACGGGACGCTGGCGCGGGCGAATGAGCTCCTGCAGCATCCAGATCGGCAGCGTCATCTGCTGGCCGCCGGTGAAAGTGGTGACGATGACCTCGTCGAAGGACAGCGCGAAGGCAAGCATGCCGCCGGCCAGCAGCGCCGTGCCGATATTCGGTAGGATGACATGGCGGAAGGTCTGGAAGCCGTCGGCGCCGAGGTCCATCGAAGCTTCTATCAGCGAACCCGAAGTGCGGCGGAAGCGGGCGACGGCATTGTTGTAGACCACGACGACGCAGAAGGTGGCGTGGCCGAGAACGATGGTCCAGACCGAGAAGGGAATGTCGAACAGGCTGAAGGCGGAGCGCAGCGCGATGCCGGTGATGATGCCGGGGAGCGCGATCGGCAGGATGACCAGCAGCGAGATCGCCTCACGGCCGAAGAATTTCGTCTGGCTGACGGCGGCGGCGCAGAGCGTGCCGAGCACCAGGGCGATGGCGGTCGCGATGGTCGCCACCTGGACCGACAGAGCCAGCGACGACCAGACATCCGGCCGGTTCCAGGCAATGCCGAACCATTGCAGCGTGAAGCCCGGCGGCGGCCACTGATAGCTCTTTTCCTCCGTCGTGAAGGCATAGACGAAGATCAAGAGGATCGGCAGATGCAGGAAGAGCAGGCCGCAGGCGGCGGCGGTCTTCAGAGGCAGGGAGGCGCGTTGGCCGCGATCAGAGCGCATCGAAAGCTCCCTGTTTCTTGGCGATCCAGAGATAGATGGCCATGATGACGATCGGCACCACCGAGAAGGCGGCGGCAAGCGGCACATTGCCGGCCGTGCCCTGCTGCGCATAGACCGCCTGGCCGATGAAGAGGCGCGACGAGCCGATGATCTGCGGGATGATGTAATCACCAAGCGTCAGCGAGAAGGTGAAGATCGAGCCGGCGACGATGCCGGGGAGCGCCAGCGGCAGCAGCACCGTGCGGAAGGTCTGGTTCGGCATGGCGCCGAGATCGGAGGAGGCCTCGAGCAGATTGGTGGGCACGCGCTCAAGGGCAGCCTGGGTCGGCAGGATCATGTAGGGCAGCCAAATATAGACGAAGACAAGGAAGGTGCCGATGTAGCTCACCGACAACGAGTTGCCGCCGATGATGGGCAGTGCGAGCACGCCGTCGAGCAGCCAGCCGAGGTAGAGCTTGCTGAAAAGCCAGGTCAGTATGCCTTCCTTGGCGAGGATCAGCTTCCAGGCGTAGACCTTGACGAGGTAGCTCGACCAAAGCGGCAGCATGACGCCGAGATAGAACAGCGCTTTCCATTTTCCCTGCGCATAGCGCGCCGCATAATAGGCGATGGGGAAGGCGACGAAGGCGGAGGCGATGGTCACCAGCGCCGCCATGACGACGGTGCGGACGATGATGTCGAAATTGGCGGAATTCAACAGTTGTGCGTAGGTCGAGAGCGTGAATTCGTAATTCACCATTCCGGAGAAATCGTCGACCGAGAAGAAGCTCTGCAACAGCAGCGCGATCAGCGCACCGATATAGATGATGCCGAGCCAGAGGAGCGGCGGCGTCAGCATCAGGAAGAGGAAGAGTTTCGGGCGGCGCCAGAAGAGATCCGAAAGGCGGCCGAAGAAACCGCCGCGGCTTGGCAGGATCGAGGTGGGCGGCGGCGCGGCCGTGGTGATGCTTGCCATCGTCATGCCGCGTCGTCCATGTAGTGCACGTCGGCGGATGCCCAGGCAAGGCGGATCGAGGCGCCGGTTTCCGGGATGGGCTGGCCGGCCGGCACGGTGACATGCAGCCGCGTGCCGTGTGCTTCGACGGAAAGGCGGGTAGCGGCGCCGAGGAAGCTGGTCGCCTGCACGGTGGCGGCAAGGCCGGCGCTGTCGCCAAGACGAATTGCCTCGGGCCGCAGGCTCGCCCAGCGGCGTTCGCCGCCAAGCGATGACATGGTCTCGGGCGCGATTACATTGGAGGAGCCAACGAAATCGGCGACGAAGCGGGTCTTCGGCCGCTGATAGATGTCGTGCGGCGTGCCTTCCTGCACGATCTTGCCATTGTTGAAGACGGCAACACGATCGGCCATGGACAGCGCCTCGCCCTGATCATGGGTGACGAAGACGAAGGTGATGCCAAGCGCGCGCTGGAGGCTCTTCAGCTCCTCCTGCATCTGCTCGCGCAGCTTCAGGTCCAGCGCGCCGAGCGGCTCGTCGAGAAGAAGGACTTTCGGCTTGTTGACGAGCGCGCGGGCCAGCGCCACGCGCTGGCGCTGGCCGCCGGAGAGCTGGCCGGGGCGACGGGCGCCATAGCCCGGCAGCTTCACCATGTCCAGCGCCTGTTCGGCAGCCTTCCACCGCTCCGCCTTGCCGATGCCCTTGACCATCAGCCCGTAGGCGACGTTGTCGAGGATGTTGAGGTGCGGGAAGAGGGCATAATCCTGAAACACGGTGTTGACGTTGCGGCGATAGGGCGGCACGCCCTCGGCGGTTTCGCCGAATATTTCGATATGGCCGTCGGTCGGCTGCTCAAAGCCCGCAATCAATCTGAGGCAGGTGGTCTTGCCGGAGCCGGAGGGGCCGAGCATGGCGAAGAACTCACCGGGCGCGATCTCCAGATCGACGTGGTCGACGGCGCGGACCTGGCCGAAATGGCGCGATACCTGCTGGAAACGAACGGCGGTCATGGGATGCTCCAAGGATATGCAGAGATAATAGGGCGTATATTTCCATCTTGCCCTCTCCCTTCCGAGGAGAGCTCGGCGAGGCGATGAGGGGCTTTGGATGCCGCTCCCCTCATCGTCCCGGCGGGATCGCCACTCCTTGCAGTGGAGAGGCGATCGCCGTGATCGGCGTGAGCTATCTGCCCCCAATCACGCCGATATAGTCGGAAACCCAGCGGTGATAAGGCACGCATTCGCTTTCGCTCGTGCACTTGGCGACCGGGGTTTTCCAGAACTTGATCTTGTCGAAGTGGTCATAGCCGTTGGTGGCGCAACCGCTGTCGGTGAGCAGTTCATTGCCCTTGCAGGCGGCGGGAACCGAGGGGACCGCGCCGAACCAAGCGGCGGCGTCGCCCTGGACCTTGGCCTGAAGTGAATGTTCCATCCACATATAGGCGCAGTTCGGGTGCTCGCTGTCGACATGCAGCATGGTCGTATCGGCCCATCCGGTCGCGCCTTCGTCGGGGAAGGTGGAGGCGATCTTCTGCTTGTCGGCCTGCAGCAGGTTCACCTGGAACGGCCAGGAGCCGGAGGCGACGACGCCTTCGTTCTTGAAATCGTCCGTCTGGATCATCGCGTCATGCCAATAGCGGCTGACCAGTTTGCGCTGGCCGCGCAGCAGGTCGAGGGCTGCCTTATACTGGTCTTCGTTGAGTTCGTAAGGGTCCTTGATGCCGAGTTCCGGCTTGTGGGCCATCAGATAAAGAGCGGCGTCGGCGATGTAGATCGGGCCGTCATAGGCCTGGACGCGGCCCTTGTTGGATTTGCCGTCCGGCAGGGTCATCTCCTCGAAGACGACATTCCAGCTCTTCGGCGCCTGATCCTTGAAGGCGTCGGTATTGTACATCAGCACGTTCGGTCCCCAGAGATAGGGTACGCCGTAGTGGGCACCGTTGACTGTATGCCACGGGGCATTCTTCAGCCTGTCGTCGAGGGTCTTCCAGCTCGGGATCAGGTCGGTGTTGATCGGCTGGACGCGCTTGCCGGCAACAAGGCGGAGCGACGCATCGCCCGAGGCGGTGACGAGGTCGAAGCCGCCTTCGTTCATCAGCGCCACCATCTCATCCGACGTCGCGGCGGTCTTGACGCTGACCTTGCAGCCAGTCTCTTTCTCGAAGCTGGTCACCCAGTCGTAATTCTTGTCGCTCTCGCCGCGCTCGATATAGCCGGCCCAGGCAACGATGCTGACGGCGCCTTCGCCCTTGCCGAGCGTCTTCAGCGGCTCGGCGGCGATGACCTGCGTGGCGAAACTTAGGCATGCGAGTGCGGCAGTGCATGATTTCAGCAAATGCTTCATCGGAGTCTCCCGGTTTTTGAGCCAGTTGGTATCGGAGCCAGTGCCTGGCATTTTTGTTCCCGGAGAAAAGGTGACGCGATTTTGCCGCATTCGCAAATTCATTTATCAGAAAGTCGATATCGGAATTTCCGATAGGTTCCCTTATTTGATTGAGCGTGATCTTGTCCGAAAACCGCTTCACACTTTTCGGGATCACGCTCGCCTACCTCTGCCGCCCCGATCGCATGCTTTCGGCGACGCCGACGAAGTCGCGGGCAGCCTGCGGCAGGCTCGATCCCTTGCGCCAGACCATGCCGACCTGGACGACCGGCAGCGAGCCGGAGACGTCGCGGCTCTCGATGCGATCGCCTTCTAGCGACCAGGGGCGGTAGACGAGATCCGGCAGCAATGCAACGCCTGCACCGGTAGCGACCAGGCTGCGCACCGCCTCGACGGAGCGGGTGCGGAAGGCGACATGCGGGCGGGCGCCGAGCGCCGTCAGCAGCTTGCCGGTGTTTTCCTCGATTTCGTCGATGGTCAGCATGATCAAAGGCTCGCGCGTGATGTCCGCGACGCTGATGATATCGGCGGAGACGAGGGGATGGCCCATGGGTAGCCAGAGGCGATAGGGGGATGTCTCGATGATTTCAGCCTGCAGCGCCATGCGGTCGCGCAGGTTGGAAATGACCATGACGGCGACGTCGAGCTCGCCGCCGACCAGAAGATGCTCGAGATAGCCGCCATTATCCTCAATGGCGCTGACCTCGACGCCGGGGCAGACGCGGCGATAGCGTGCGAGCAGGTCGGACAACACATAACCGGCGACGAGCGAGGTGACGCCGATGTTCAATGTGCCGCCGGTGGCATTCTGCTGGCCGGAAAAGCTGGTGCGGGCGTCCGAAACGGTCGAAAGGATTTTCGTTGCGTGCCGCAGGAACTGGTGGCCGTTGTGGGTGATAGTGAGCCCGCGCGGATGGCGGTCGAACAGCTCGACGCCGAGATCGCTTTCCAGTTCCTTCAGGGCTTCGGTAACCGAGGATTGGGAGATCGACAGGTTCTGCGCGGCGCGGGTGACCGAGCCCTGTTCCGCCACGGCGACGAAATATTGAAGCTGTCTCAAGGTGAACGCCATGTCCCGGTTAGAGCATGGCCGCGCGGTGCAAGGCAAGCACCGGCATCGGCCTGAAAAATCTGGACCTTTTTTGGTAAAAGCAGCGAGAGCGACACAAGTTTCATATCTGTTTTAAGCATTCCGAAACGCCACATCCTTAACGTGAGGATCAATCATCTTGTCGCGTTGGAGTGCTTTATGCTGGAGCAGTTGGCGTGAGCGCCTTACTGCATATGTTCCGGTCCCCCCGGAAGCTTGTCGTCCTCATCGGCGGAGTGGCCTTGTTGATAGGCTCCTCCGGCGCTTTCGCGCTTTATCTGGGCAAGGACAGGTTCCAGGGTTTTGTCTCGGCCTCTCCAAACGGCCTGGAGTGCAGCAATGTCAGCCTCATCACCATCCGCAAGGAAAACCGCTTCTGGGTGCGCAAGTATATTCGTACCGACCCGACCGATGGCCTGACGCGCGTGAGAACGGCGCTTCGCGTCGCCAAGGCGGTCTATGAGGAGCAGAAGCCGGATCTTGTTCAGGTGGTGGTTCTCGACCAGAACGGCCCGACGTTGCGATCCGATATTCGCGGACGAGCGCTGGGCGCCGATGTCGTCTATGTGCCGCATCCCGACAAGGTGGCCAGTGGCGCCGTCGAGGCGCCGGTCACGGCGCGGTATTACAATGGCGGTGCGAGTGCCCAGGGCCTGTTCTACGGCGAGCAGATCAATATGTTGCCCAACGATATCGACGAGACACTGGCCGCGCTGAAAAATTACAGCGATTGCGACAATCCGCTGGCCGCCGAGAACGACAAGGGGGGCGACGCCAGGTCAGACAAGCATAAGGCAGCGGTGGCGGCGGAAGAGAAGGCAACGGCGAAGGAGGCCGCCCATGCTTTGCCCGAGCCGGCAACGACCGGCAACCTGCCGCCCGAGCCTGACAAGGGCGACGAATTCATCGGTGTCGACGCCACCGATCCGAAGACGGCACCACCGCCGGGTCTAGACCCGACAATGACAGGTGCCAGCGGCCGGCGGTCGCCGGTCACGAATTGATCCAAGCTAGCTTTGTGTCGCTGGGTCGGAGATAGAAATCCTCAGTCCGCCAGATGCTTCTCGCCAATGGCCTGGTACAGCGCGAACAGCGCTTCGTGTACGTTACCGGCAAGGCGGTAGAATTCCGGATCGGCGAGGATGGCGGGGTGTTGCAGCAGGTGATCGTCGGTCATGTCGAGCATGAGCGATGCGGTGTGCATCGCCTCGTGGCAGCCGAAAGTCCCCGGCGCGAACTGAGACAGGTCGACATCGCCAATCTCGGCAAGATCGGCCAGCCGCTGCTGTTCGTTGTCGATGTCTGCGGTCAGGTTTTCTTTATCGGTCATGGATTTGCACCTTTGATTTGAGGGCGGCGAAGATTTCGCTGCGATTGGCGGGACTTATACGCCATCTGGAGGCAATGGCCACCTGTAACCGCCATTGGTTCAGAGGTTCTCCGAGGTCACGGTCAGAAAGCGCACGGGCTCCGAACTGACCTCGACATCGATCAGGCCCAATGTTTTCAATGTCAGGTCTATCGATCGGCGTGCCTGGATCTCCGGCGCCTGATCCAGCACGATCGACAGGATGCCCTGGCGCAGGTAGCCACGCGTCTGCTCGGTCAATTCATGACCAACCCAAAAGATCCCTCGCTGCCGGTTTTGCCGGAGAACGGAGGCGACGGCGACATTGTCGCCGCCGGCGCTGTAGACGCCGATGATGGTCGGGTCGCGGTCAAGCGCGGCGCGCAGCAATTCCATGGCATTGTGTTCGTCGTCGAGATCGAACATCACCTCGGTGAAGGCGTGGGTGTTCTGGCCCTGCTCGGCGAGATAGGCGGAAAACCCGCGGACGCGCTCCCTGTGGTTCTCATAGGCGCCGCTGTGGCAGAGTGCGACGAAGGCGCCTGCCTGCCCGCTCTGCATACGTGACATATAGTAGGCGGCGGTGCGGCCGGCGGCGTAGTTGTCAATGCCGACATAGGGTAGCTCCGGCGCCGGGCGGGTCATGATCTGGACAACGGGGACGCCGAGTTCGCGTGCCTGCCTGACGCTTGTGACCACATCCGGATGGTCCGGCGCGACGACGATCAGCGCCGATCTGCGCACTTTCGGATTGGCGATGTAGTGCGCGAAGTCCGCCGGGTCATTTTCCCGGGCAAAGGTGCGGTGAACGACGATACCATGGTCGAGCGAGGCGGCGATGCGTTCGAAGGCCTGGTTCATCCGTGAATAGAAGCTGGTTTCCGGCCGCACCAGGATCACCTCGATCCGGATCAGGCCGCGATGGGCGTTCGATAGCGCATGCCGGTAGTTCAGCCTTTTGGCGGCGAGAAACACCTTTTCCACGGTTTCCGGCCGGACGCCGCCACGGCCATTGACGACGCGCTCGACCGTGGCCGTGCCGACGCCAGCCTCTTCCGCCACATCCTTTAAAGTGACTTTCGTCATCCCGCTCCTCCGGCACCAGTAGTTCAGCCCTGCGTTCATGCTGCCCTACGCCAATGATCAAATTTGATCAAGGAAGGATTGGAGAGCCAGCACGGAGCGGGCCTATCCTCTGGGCAATTCGGGAGGAAAACCGAATCCCAAAACGATCCAGACGAAAGATCATCCGTTGGCCCGCTCGTGGTCACGCCGGATGACGGAGGAGCTCCATGAAGATCGCACTCGACCCGCATATGCACCGGCACCTGCCGCTTGATCAGCTTTGCCGCAAGGCAGCGGAGCTTGGCTTTGACCATATCGAACTGTCGCCGCGCGACGATTTCCTTCCCTGGTGGGTGCGGCCGCGTGCCCACAAGGAACGCATCGCCGAATTCAAGGCGGCGCTGAAGGACCACGGCGTCAAGCTCGCATCGCTCCTGCCGATGTATCGCTGGGCAAGCCCGCACGAAGATGAGCGGCAGGCGGCGGTTGGCTATTGGAAGGAAGCGATCCGGATCGCCGTCGAGATGGATTGCGACACGATGAACTCGGAATTCGGCCGAGGCCCTTCGCCCGACCGGAGCCATCGCTCGAACTGCTGCGGCGGCATGCATACCCATGAACACAGCGAGGCGGCCTGGTGGCGCTCGATCGAGGAACTCGTTCCGGTGTTCGAAAAGGAAGGCGTTACCCTCAACATGGAGCCGCATCCGGAAGACTGGTGCGAGACGCTGCATCCGGCCATCGACATGCTGAAGACGATCGGTTCGGACAATGTGAAGTTCCTCTACTGCGCGCCACACACCTTCTACTTCGGCGACGACATGGCGAGGATGATCCGGGATGCGGGTCCGCTGATCAACCATGTGCATGTGGCCGACACCTATAATCACAAAGCGTCCTCCGGCCTTCGCTACATCGTCAATCCGCCGGGCGCGAAGGTGACGATCCACCAGCACATGGACATGTATCAGGGCGAGATCGACTGGGACGTCTTCTTCTCGTCTCTGGCGGCGGTCGGCTTCGACGGTATCGTCACGGCCTGCGTCTTCGGCTGGGAAGAGCGGGCTGACGCTTCCGGAAAGTTCATGCGCTCGGAAATCCAGACATATGTCGACAAATACTGGCCGGCAAAGCGTGCCTGATCACCGGCCCGCCGTTCGACCTTTTCGATATCAGACAGGAATGACCCCGTGACCATCACGATTACGACCGCTCCATGCTGCTGGGGCGTGGACGACGTCAAAAATCCGAACCTGCCCGCCTGGGAGCGCGTCTTCGACGAAGCCGCCGCCGCCGGCTATGGCGGCCTTGAACTTGGGCCATACGGCTATGTGCCGCTCGATCATCAGCGGGTCGCCGAGGCACTCTCAGAGCGCAATCTCTTCATCGTCGCCGGCACGATCTTCGACGATCTCGTCTCTCCGGACAATCGCCAGAACCTGCTCCGCCAGACGGACGAGATCTGCGCCGTGATCACGAGGCTGCCGCAGCCGGGGCAGGCTGAGGGCCAGCGATTCAAGACGCCCTATCTCACCGTCATGGACTGGGGTCATGACGAGAGGGACTATGCCGCCGGTCATTCCAACCGCGCCCCACGGCTGTCCGATAAAGACTGGGCGGGCATGGTGGCCAACATCAAGGCCATCGCCGAGCTTGCCCGGGACAAATACGGCGTCCGCGCCGTCATCCATCCGCATGCTGGCGGCTATATCGAGTTCGCCGACGAGATCGAGCGGATTGCCGGGGATGTACTGGCGGAGACGGCCGGCTTCTGCCTCGATACAGGGCACACCTATTATGCCGGCATGGATCCCGTGGAGACGTTGCGCCGTTACGCAGACCGGCTCGACTATGTCCATTTCAAGGATATCGACCAGGCGGTGTTCGAGCGCGTGCTCGGCGAGAAGATCCGCTTCTTCGAGGCTTGCGCCCAGGGCGTCATGTGCCCGATCGGCCGGGGCATCATCGACTATCCCGAGGTGAAGCGGGCGCTCGCCGAGATCGGCTATCACGGTTTCATCACCGTCGAGCAGGAACGCGATCCGCTGAGCGTGGCGGGCAGCCTCGATGATGTGAAGGAAAGCCGTGATTATCTGCGGTCGGTCGGCTTCTAGGAACAGGGAATAGACAATGTCAGGAATGAAGAGAAAGCCGATCCGCTGGGGCATGGTCGGAGGTGGACGCGGTAGCCAGATCGGCTATATCCATCGCTCGGCCGCGCTCAGGGACAGCATATTCGAACTCGTGGCCGGTGCCTTCGATATCGATCCGGAGCGCGGCCGTGCCTTCGGTGTGGAGCTCGGGCTCGACGAGGCGCGCAGCTATGCGGATTATCTGGCCATGTTTGCCGCAGAGGCCAAGCGACCAGATGGTATCCAGGCCGTCTCGATCGCGACCCCGAACAATACCCATTTCGCCATCTGCAAGGCAGCACTCGAGCATAATCTGCATGTCATCTGCGAGAAGCCGCTTTGCTTCACGGTTACCGAGGCCGAAGAGCTGAAGGCACTTTCGCAGGCGCGGAACCGCATCGTCGGCGTTACCTATGGCTATGCCGGGCATCAGATGATCGAGCAGGCGCGGGCCATGGTGAGGAATGGCGATCTCGGCGAGATCCGTATCGTCAATCTGCAGTTCGCCCATGGTTTTCATAGCGCGGCGGTCGAGGAGCTGAACCCGTCCACACGCTGGCGCGTCGATCCCAAATTCGCCGGCCCGAGCTATGTACTGGGCGACGTCGGGACGCATCCGCTCTATATCTCGGAGGTCATCCTGCCGCATCTGAAGATCAGGCGCTTGATGTGCACACGCCAGAGCTTCGTCAAGAGCCGGGCGCCGCTCGAGGACAATGCCGTGACCCTGATGGAGTACGACAATGGCGCGCTCGCGACCGTCTGGTCGAGCGCCGTCAATGCCGGCTCCATGCATGGGCAGAAGGTCCGCATCGTCGGATCGAAGGCGAGCGTCGAATGGTGGGACGAGCGCCCCAACCAGCTCTCCTACGAGATCCAGGGTGAACCGGTCCGCATCCTCGAGCGCGGCATGGACTATCTCTATCCGGAGGCCCGGATCGACGACCGTATCGGCGGCGGTCATCCGGAGGGTCTGTTCGAAGCCTGGGCCAATCTTTACCGCCGCTTCGGCTTTGCCATTGACGGACAGCGCGGCCTCGCGCCGGCTGGAATGGAAGAGCTTGGCTTTCCCGATGTCCATGCCGGCCTGGAGGGTGTGCGATGGGTGGAAAACTGCGTGCGGTCCGCTGATGCGGGCGGTGTCTGGGTGGAATACAAGTAACGCTGACGGATGAACGACAAAGGCCGCCATGGGGTTACCCTGGCGGCCTTTGTTTTTTGTTATGCTGTCTTGGCGAGGCTGGCTCAGTCTGCCTTGGCGCGCCGTGCCGGGAAGAGGATGATGTCGCGGATCGACGGAGAGTTGGTCAGCAGCATGATCAGGCGATCGACGCCGATGCCGAGGCCGCCGGCGGGCGGCATGCCCTGGTCAATGGCGTCGAGGAATTCCTCGTCCAGTTCCTTCTGCTTCTCGCCGCGCGCATGCGCCTGCTCGAGCTGCTCGACCATGCGGGCGCGCTGCTCTTCCGGATCGTTGAGTTCCGAGAAGGCGTTACCGAGTTCCCAGGCATTGCAATAGGTCTCGAAGCGTTCGACGAGGCGCGGTTCGCCCGGCACTTCCTTGGCGAAGGGCGAGATGTCCTTCGGGAAATGCGTAACGTGCGACGGCTGGATCAGCGTGCCCTCGACCTTTTCTTCGAAGATGAAGGCGAGGCATTCGCCCCAGGTGGCGTCCTTCTCGACGGCGAAGCCGGCGGCCTTGGAGGCGGCGCGAGCTTCCTCGTCGGTCTTGATCGCCAGGAAGTCGATGCCGGTCGCTTCCTTGACGGCGTCAGGCATGGGCACGCGGCGGAACGGACCCTTGAAGGAGATCTGCTTGTCGCCGAAGGCAAATTCCGTGCTGCCGTGGATCGACATGGCCAGCGTCGAGAACAAACGCTCGACGAGGTCCATGATGTCCTCGTAGTCGGCATAGGCCCAGTAGCACTCCATCATGGTGAATTCTGGATTGTGCCGGGTGGAGACGCCTTCGTTGCGGAAGTTGCGGTTGATTTCGAACACCTTGTCGGTGAGGCCCGAAACCAGCGTGCGCTTCAGGAACAGTTCCGGCGCGATGCGCAGATACATGTCGAGCTTCAGCGTGTTGTGATGCGTCTTGAACGGCTCGGCGGTGGCGCCGCCATAGACCGAATGCAGCATCGGCGTCTCGACTTCCATGAAGCCGTCATCTTCCATGAAGCGGCGGATGCCGGAGACGATGCGGCTGCGCTGCTGGAAGCGGAGCTTGGATTCCTCGTTGGTCATGATATCGAGATGGCGCTTGCGATAGCGCAGCTCGATGTCGGAGAGGCCATGCCACTTCTCGGGCATCGGCAGCAGCGATTTGGTCAGCATGGTGATCTGCTGTGCGTTGATCGTCAGCTCGCCGCGCTTGGTGCGGCGGACGACGCCGGTGACGCCGATGATGTCGCCGATATCGATCATCGGCAGTAGGCCGCGGGCGTCTTCGCCGGTGACGTCCTTGTGGCTGAAGATCTGGATCTTGCCGGAGGCATCATGGATATCCATGAACATGCCGGAATTGCGCGAGGAGTAGACACGGCCGGCGACGGTAACGACATCGGCGGTTTCGGTGTCCGGCTCCAGGCCCTCATATTTCGCGATCAATTCGGCATTGGTCAGTGTCCGGTGAAAATGCGCCGGATAGACGTCGCCGATCTTTTCGCGCAGCAGCTTCAGCTTCTGGGCGCGAACTTCCGTTGCGTCGGAGGAGAGGGCTGATGTTTCGGTCTTGTCGTTCATGGTTCTACGTCCGGTTCAGTTCTTCGGGCCGACGAGGGTCGCAACGGTCTGGGCGGCAAGTTTCAGCCGCTGGCGCACGACGGAGCGGCCGAGGATCGCCATGCTATCGAAAAGCGGCAGTGAGCGCGAGGAGCCCGATACGGCGACGAAGAGCGGCGCGACGATGACCTTCAGCTTCTTGCCCATGCGGTCGGCGATGGCGCGCAGTTCGGCTTCGATCGTCTCGACGTTCCATTCGAGGATCTTTTCGAGGTCCGGCTGCACGGTGTTCAGGATGTCCAGCAGCTCTTCCGGTGTCGACTTGATCCTGGCGAAAGCAGAGGGGTCGAGGTTGAGGTCGGATTTGAACAGGAAGCCGGTGAGGTCGGGCAGCTCGCCAAGCTTGGAGATGCGCGACTGCGACAGCTTCAGACCTTCCTGCAGGCGGCTGTTTTCCATTGCCCAGGTCAGCACACGCTGCTGGAATTCCTCTTCCGACAGTTTTTCGCGGATCCAGCGGCCGTTCAGCCAGTCGAGCTTCTGGATATCGAAGATCGCGCCGGCCTTGGAGAGGTTTTCCGGATCGAACTTTTCGGTCAGCTCGTCCATGGTCAGCAGCTCGTCGCCTTCGGCGATCTGGACGAAGAACAGGCCGAGGAAGTTCATCAGCGCTTCGGGGATATAGCCGAGGGCCGTGTAATAGGAGATCGACGTCGGATTCTTGCGCTTCGACAGCTTCGACTTGTCGGCATTGCGCATCAGCGACAGATGCATGAAGACCGGTGGTTCGAGGCCGAGATAGCGATAGATCAGGATGTGCTTCGGCACCGAGGCCAGCCATTCTTCGCCGCGCGCCACATGGGTGATCTTCATCAGATGGTCGTCGACGACGTTGGCCATATGATAGGTCGGCATGCCGTCGGCCTTGAGCAGGACCTGCATATCGACGGCATCCCACGGAATTTCGACATCGCCATAGACGCCGTCATGGAACTTGCAGGAGCCTTCGGTCGGGATCTTCATGCGCACGACATGCGGCTCGCCGGCGGCAACGCGCGACGAGACTTCCTCGGCCGAAAGGTTCAAACAGAGCCCGTCGTACTTCGGCGGCAGGCCGGCGGCACGCTGGGCGGCGCGCATCTGCTCCAGGCGTTCCGGCGTGCAGAAGCAGCGGAAGCCATGGCCGGCATCGACGATCTTCTCGACGTAGGGCTTGTAGAGGTCCTTGCGGTCGCTCTGGCGATAGGGGCCGTAGGGACCGCCGATATCGGGACCTTCCGACCATTCGAGGCCGCACCATTTCAGCGCGTCGAGCACCTTGGTCTCGAATTCCGGCGTCGAGCGTGTCGCGTCGGTGTCTTCGATGCGCAGGATAAACTCGCCGCCATGCTTCTTGGCGAAGAGATAATTGAACAGCGCGATATAGGCGGTGCCGACATGGGGCTCGCCGGTCGGGGAGGGTGCGATGCGGACGCGAACGCCTGAAGTGGTCATTTTGTTTGCCCGTCAGAAAAAGCCAGGCCGCCGCGTGGGATAAGCGCTGCCCGGCTGGAAATGTTTATCTGGATCAGGAAACCGGCCGGAAAAGGGCGTCCTGCCGCTTCAATTCCGCGTTTTCCGTTTGGCTGGCCTTAGCGCATATTCATTGGATGACGTCAAGGGAAAGTGCGTCGTGACATGGCGTGGACGCAAGCACGATGCCGCCCCGGGGCTTCGTCCATCACGATGCCTCCGCCTATTTCCACCAGGAAAAGTCGGAAGAGAAAGGTGTGCGTGTCATTTTTCATTTGCAATTTTTGCGATAGTGGCAGAATTGATCTTCAATTCACCAGTGGGAGAAAGCGATGAAGAAATTCATTTTGAGCTTTTTATTCGTGGGTACCATGCTCAGTCCCGCCGTCGCCCAATCGACGATCACACGCGATGGTTCGGCCCGTCTTCTCGACAGCTATCGGGCCTATATCGGTCACGACGATCTCTATAATTCCAAGGGAGAGCGCCTGGCGCTGCCGTGGCAGATCATCCGGCAGGATCGTGCGAACTATCATGCCTACCGCCGCCGTGATCGGGGCGACCGGGGCGACAGCTTCTTCTCGGACCCCGCCAACCGCCAGCGTCTGGAAGCGATGCTCGCAAGCGGCACCATCACCGACGATGCCGCAAACGATATCGTTCGCGGCAACATATGGATCAGAGTCGACATTTACGGCCGGGGTGACATCGGCGAATGGGTCGACGTCCACGTCCAGGAGTGAGCGCCGCACCCATATTCGGGTGCGGACCTTTCCCTCAATGGCCGCCAGCCGTCTTTTTCCGCCTGTTGCGCACCACCATGTTCAGCACTTCGACGGCGGCCGAGAAGGCCATGGCGGTGTAGACGTAGCCCTTGGGAACGTGGAAGCCCATGCCTTCTGCGATCAGCGTCGTGCCGATCATCAGCAGGAAGGCCAGCGCCAGCATGACGATGGTCGGGTTCCTCTCGATGAAATTGGCAAGCGGGTTCGCGGCCACCAGCATGACGGTCACGGCGGCGATGACGGCGACGAACATGATCGGCAGATGCGGCGTCATGCCGACAGCGGTGATGATGCTGTCGACGGAGAAGACGAGGTCGAGCAGCAGGATCTGGCCGATGGCGGCGGCAAAGCCCGTTGTGGTCGATTTGGCGATGAAGTCCTCGCCGTGTTCGGCAGGGTCGACATTGTGATGGATTTCCTTGGTGGCCTTCCAGACCAGGAACAGGCCGCCACCGATCAGGATCATGTCTTTCCACGAATAGCCGTGACCGAAGAGTTCAAAGACCGGCGTCGTCAGCTGAACGATCCAGGCGACGGTGCCGAGTAGGGCGAGGCGCATGATGAGCGCAAGGCCGATGCCGATCTTGCGGGCCTTCTCGCGGTGCTCGGGCGGCAGTTTGTTGGTTAGGATCGAGATGAAGATGAGGTTGTCGATACCAAGGACCACCTCCATGACGACGAGCGTGATCAGCGCAACCCATGCGCTCGGATCCTGAATCAAGCCAACAATGTCCATCAATGGTTCCCTTTGGTCAGCGTTCGCCGAACGCTGACCCCCAGCTCCGGCTCCTCAACAATGGTCGGTAATGTAAGGAGCGAATTCATAGGTGCAAGCGGCGGCGCCATTTTTGGAGACGCCGCCATTGCTTCTATGCCTTCAGGGGAATCCAGATCTCCGTTACGCCCATACCGGTTTGAGGATCGAAACGGTCGTCGTAGCGCTCCATCATGTCGGGCATGCCGCCGTGCTGGTGGCTGGATTGCGGCAGCCAGTCGCCGAAGATCTGCTGAACCGTGGCGGAAATGCCGGAGATGTGGCCGCGATGGGTGAAGACCGCGTAGCGCTGCTGCGGCAACTTAAGGGTCGTGAAGCCCTCGGGCAGCTCGTC
Source organism: Martinezella rhizogenes (assembly GCF_000799715.1). Lineage (GTDB taxonomy): Bacteria > Pseudomonadota > Alphaproteobacteria > Rhizobiales > Rhizobiaceae > Rhizobium > Rhizobium rhizogenes_C. The sequence continues at coordinate 1,559,362 of NZ_JUHG01000011.1, read as the reverse complement.
AGCCGTGCTGATCTCGGCGGCGGACATATAGCGGAAGGTTTCAGTTTCGCCTTCGGCCTGGGTGCAGACGCCATAGGCGACATTGCCGATCTGGTTGGGGATATGGCCGAAATGCTGGTTGAACTTCTGCCAGAGCGAGGGGATTCCCTGCGTGGCCTCGTGGGCATAGGTTTCCGCGAGGCCGGCAAGCAGCATTGCGGGGCGGGTCTCGAAACGCGGCGCGTCGAGCTTGGGAAGGCGGGTATCGTCCATTCTGATCGGCTCCAGTAAGACAAGGTTTCGGACGTGCCCCTGTTTGCGCAAGCTGTCCGGCGTCATGCCGAATTGCTCGCGGAAGGCACGGGTGAAAGCCTCATGCGAGCCGTAGCCCGCATCGAGGGCAACCTGGAGAATGGTCGATGAGCTTTCGATCAGCGCAAGCGCGGCCCCGCTAAGGCGCCGGCCCCTGATATAGCCGCTGATCGAATGGCCGGTGGCGAGCCCGAAGACGCGCGACAGATGGTAACGCGACAGACCGGCCGTATCGGCAATCTCGTCGAGTGAGATATCCGATGCAAAATGGCTTTCGATGAACCATATCGCTCTTCCGACCGCGCTCATGTTTATCTCCCTGGTTGCCGGCCCATTGTTAGGCGCTGACCGGCAGTGGGGTTTGATCGCGATTGCGGGATTGGAGCCGATATCCGCTGGCTATCGGAGGGCGGTCAGGTCTGATCTTTCTGATGGATACCATAGCCAGCCAGGAAGACGCGAATAGCACCGCGCACAACATAGTCAATTTCCTCTTTCGAGGGAGGGGCGTCCATTTCGCCAAGTAGTCTTATCTTGAAATAGCTGCCGCTGGCCATTTCGAGGAAATGACGCGCAGCCAAGTCGAAATCTTCGATGTGGAGCCGGCCCGCCGCAACCTGACGTTCAAGGAAGTCGCGCAATATGGTACGCAAATTTTCCGGACCGGTGAAAAATTGCCGACAGAGGGAGGGCATGCGTTCGCGCACGCCGATGAGGGTGCGCATGGCGCTAATGGTCTTTTCGGAGGTGACGTGGGTCACGAAGACCATGCCGAATTCATAGAGGCTGGCTGCCATGTCGGCGTCGTCGGCAAGTGTCGTACGGAGGATCTGAACGAAATGCGCCCGTTCGCTGTCCATCATGGCGGAGAACAGGTCTTCCTTATTGGCAAAGTAGACGTAAAGCGTGCCCTTGGAGACGCCCGCTTCGCGCGTGACGTCGTTCATGCTCGCGGCATCGAACCCCATCTTCATGAAGACACGCTTGGCGCCTTCCAGAATCTGCTGGCGCTTGACCGGATCCTCACCAGCGGCCCATCGTCCACCGGATGCGGGTGCGTTCAAGACGGCGACATTTTGCGGTTCGTGCTTCATGGTCTCCTTCACTCGATCATTTTTTGAGAACCTTAATCAGATTCGTCAAATAAATCGAACTGAGCGGTTCGATACCACTTGATATGGAGTGGAAAACGATCTATGTCAACTGAACCGAACCGTTCAGTTCGATTATTTTACCCAGATTCTCCGGTGGTAGGGCAATGTCGTCAAGTCATGGTAACAATGTAGCGCGCATCGTTGACGATGCTGCTGATACCGAAATGGAAGCCGGCGTAACCGCTGAAGCTCCCGCCGCGGAAACGCGCGGCAAACCAGCCCCCGCCCAGGCTGCGCCTGCATCTCCGGCCGAGGCGGCCCCACCGCCCGCCGAGAAGAAGCGGCGCAGCCTGGTTATGCCGATCGTTGTCGTTCTGGCGCTCGTTGGCGGCGGCTGGTACGGTTATGACTGGTGGACGACTGGCCGCTTCATGGTCTCCACCGACGACGCCTACATCGAAGGCGACATCGCGACCATCCAGCCGAAGGTTACCGGCTATGTCGCCAAGGTGAATGTCGTCGCCAACCAATTGGTCAAGACAGGCGACGTGCTCGCCACCCTCGATGACGGCGACTACAAGCTGGCGCTGGAACAGGCGCAGTCCTCGCTCGTCACCGAGCAGCTGTCGCTGCACACGATCGACGCGCAGATTGCCGCCGGTCAGGCAACCCTTGCCCAGTCGCAGGCCCAGAAGGTCGCTCTGCAGGCAACGGTACGCGGTGCGCAGATCACCCAGACCCGCGCTGCCGAACTTCAGGCGAAGTCGGTCGGCACCACGGCCTCGCTCGACAGCGCCAATATCGCGCTTGACCAGGCCAAGGCCAATCTCGTCGGCGGCGACGCCGCCATCGCATCGGCCCAGGCCAATATCAACCTGCTGCAGGCGCAGCGCACGCAGGCGGAAAGCACGATCAAGGGCCTTGAAGCCGCTCGCGACAAGGCTGCCCGTGATCTCTCCTTCACCGTGCTGAAGGCACCTTATGACGGCGTCGTCGGCAACCGGTCCGTCCAGGAAGGCGATCTCGTCTCTCCCGGCCAGAAGTTGATGGCGATCGTTCCGACCCGCCAGCTCTACATCGACGCCAACTTCAAGGAAACGCAGATCCAGCATCTGGTTCCCGGCTCGAAGGTCAACGTTCATGTCGACGCCTATAGCAATCATCCGATCGTCGGTACCGTCGAGTCGATTTCGCCGGCTTCTGGCTCCGTCTTCTCGCTACTGCCGCCGGAAAACGCGACGGGCAATTTCACCAAGATCATCCAGCGCGTGCCGGTTCGCATCGCTCTGCCGCAGGATGCGCTCGATAGCGGTCGCCTGCGCGCCGGCCTGAGTGTCGTCGTAGACGTCGACACCCGCACGGCGCCGGACAAGTAAGCTCGGGAGAGACAATCATGTCGTCGGCCAGCACTACCGCAGGCGCCCCTCCGCGGGCGCCGGCGCCCGCCATTTCTCCGGCGGACGACCGCATAGACCCGAAAAAGCTCATCGCCTTCCTCGCGATGGTGCTCGGCATGTTCATGTCGATCCTCGACATTCAGATCGTCTCGGCCTCGCTCAGCGAAATCCAGGCCGGCCTCAGCGCCGGCTCGGATGAAATCGGCTGGGTACAGACCGCCTATCTGATTGCCGAAGTCATCATGATCCCATTGTCGGGGACGCTGGCGCGCATCATCTCGACGCGTTACCTCTTTGCGATTTCCGCCGCCGGTTTCACCGCGGCGAGCGCGTTGGCGGCCACCGCCACCAATATCGACCAGATGATCATCTACCGCGCGATCCAGGGCTTCATCGGCGGCGGTATGATCCCATCGGTCTTCGCGGCAGCCTTCACCATCTTCCCGCCGTCGAAGCGCAATATCGTCTCGCCGATCATCGGCCTGATCGCCACGCTGGCGCCGACCATCGGCCCGACCGTCGGCGGCTATCTGTCCAATGCCTTTTCCTGGCACTGGCTGTTCCTGGTCAATATCCCGCCAGGCATCGTCGTTGCCATCGTCACCTGGAACTACATCGATTTCGACAAGCCCGAGCTGTCGTTGATGAAGAAGTTCGACTGGTGGGGTCTGTTCTCCATGGGCGTCTTCCTCGGCGCGCTGGAATATGTGCTGGAAGAGGGCAACACCAACGACTGGTTCAACGACAGCTACATCACCATTGCCGCCATCGCCTCCGGCATCGGCGCCATCGTCTTCTTCTACCGTGCTTTCTCGGTGGACTTCCCAGTGGTGGACCTCAAGGCTTTCGCCAACAAGAACTTCTCCTTCGGTTCGGTGTTCTCTTTCGTGATGGGCATCGGTCTTTACGGCCTGACCTATATCTACCCGCTCTATCTCGCCCGTATTCGCGGCTACGACTCGCTGCAGATCGGCGAGACGATGTTCGTGTCGGGCCTGACGATGTTCTTCACGGCACCGCTTGCCGGCTTCCTGTCGGGCAAGCTTGATCTGCGCATCTTGATGATCATCGGCTTCACCAGTTTCTCCGCCGGCACCTACATCATGATGCATCTGACGACGGACTGGGATTTCTACGAACTGCTGATCCCGCAGATCCTGCGTGGCTTCGGGCTGATGCTCTGCATGGTGCCGATCAACAACATCGCGCTCGGAACCATGCCGCCCGCCCGCATGCGCGGCGCATCCGGCCTGTTCAACCTGACGCGTAACCTCGGCGGCGCGGTCGGTCTTGCCATCATCAACACCTTGCTGACGAACCGGCAGGATCTGCACTACTTCAACCTGCGCGACAATATCAACTGGGGTAACCAGATTGCTGTCGACCAGTTGAACAACATGGCCACCAGCTTCACGGCCTCGGGTCTGGATGGTTCTCAGGCTGCGCTAAGGCAAATGGTCAACATGACGACGCAGCAGGCGATGATCATGTCTTTCAGCGATATCTTCCTGATGCTGACGGTCCTGTTTCTGGCGATGATCCTCGGCGTGATGATGCTGAGCAAACCGAAGACGGCGGGTGGCGGTGGCGGCGGAGGCCATTGATCTCGTCCTATCTTCTTGCAATGAATGGGCTCCTCACATCGAGGAGCCTTTTTCGTTGTGGCAGCCGGCAGGAAAATATCGAGGCGAAAAAATTTCTGATTTACGTACATCAGAAATGGCGATAAGGATCTCGTCAGGAGGCGCTGATGAGACCCACCGTATACGATATCGCTGCAGCCGCGGGCGTTAGTCTTGCGACCGTGGACCGGGTGTTGAACCAGCGTCCGGGCGTGCGCATCGTCACGCGCGAGAAGGTGGAAGCGGCCATCCGCGACATCGGCTATGTGCGCGACGTGGCGGCGGCCAATCTTGCCAAGGGTCGCGTCTATCCGCTGGTCTTCATCCTGCCGACCGGCGACAATTCCTTCATGCACGGGCTTTATGCCGAGGTGCGCCAGGCGATGACACGCTCGTCCCTCGAGCGCACCGAAATCCGCATCGTCGAGGTGCCTGCCTTCGATCCGCCAGCGCTGGTGGCCGCACTCGATACTTTGCGAGGACAGGATATCGCCGGCGTGGCGCTGGTGGCGACCGATGCTCCGGAGGTGCGCGCCGCCGTCGACCGGCTGGTGGATGCGCGCACTCCCGTCGTCACTCTCGTTTCTGATCTCACCGGTTCCGCGCGGCATCACTATGCCGGCGTTGACAATATTGCCGCGGGACGGACGGCGGCGCGGCTGCTTGGCCGGTTTCTTGGTGGCCGCAAGGGCGATATCACGATTCTTGCCGGCTCCATGCTAGTTCGCGACCATCGCGAGCGCCTTGAAGGATTTGCCGCCGTCATGGCGGCAGAGTTTCCGCAATTGCGGCTGCTGCCGGTGCTCGAGGGCCGCGACGATCCGGAAATTACCAGCAGGCTCATCTCCAAGGCGCTTACCGGCAGCAATGACATTATCGGCGTCTATAGTCTCGGCGCCGGTAATCGAGGCCTGATCAGAGCACTGAAGGCGGCCGGGCAGGGGCGCGGCCTGACGGTGGTGGCGCATGAACTCACCGAACATACGCGCGCTGCGCTGCAGGACGGCACGATCGATGCCGTGCTCAACCAGGATGCCGGCCATGAGGTGCGCAGCGCCATCCGCGTCCTGAAGGCAACGGCGGACGGCCAGGGTTTCATCGCCGGCCAGGAACGCATTCGTCTCGACATTTTCGTGAAAGACAATCTGCCGTGAACGGCGGACTCTAGGGAGTATTATCTAATGTATTTGGGTCTCGATCTCGGAACGTCCGGCGTCAAGGCGATGCTGATCGACGGTGACCAGAAGATTATCGGCTCGGCCAATGGCGGGCTCGACGTGTCGCGTCCGCATCCCGGCTGGTCGGAACAGGAGCCGTCGCACTGGATCCGCGCCACGGAAGAGGCGATCGCCGGTCTGAGGGCGGCGCATCCGAAGGAGCTGGCGGCCGTGCGCGGTATCGGGCTTTCCGGTCAGATGCATGGCGCGACGCTGCTCGACGCCGACGACAAGGTGCTGCGCCCCTGCATCCTCTGGAACGATACGCGCAGCTATCATGAAGCCGCAGCGCTTGACGCCGATCCGCGGTTCCGGGCGTTGACCGGCAATATCGTCTTCCCCGGCTTCACTGCGCCGAAGCTTGCCTGGGTCGCCAAGCATGAGCCTGATGTCTTCGCCAAAGTGCGTTGGGTGCTGCTGCCGAAGGATTATCTGCGCCTTTGGCTGACGGGCGAACATATCTCGGAAATGTCGGATTCCGCCGGCACCTCCTGGCTCGATACCGGCAAGCGCAAATGGTCGTCCGAGCTGCTGGCCGCGACCGATCTCGATGAAAAGCAAATGCCGACCCTGGTCGAGGGCACGGACGCCGCCGGCAAGCTGCGTGGCGAACTGGCCTCGAAGTGGGGGATTGCCGGCGACGTCGTCGTGGCTGGCGGGGCAGGGGACAACGCCGCTTCCGCCTGCGGCATGGGCACGGTCAGTCATGGCGCCGCCTTCGTCTCGCTCGGGACCTCGGGTGTGCTTTTTGCCGCCAATGGCTCCTACCTGCCGAAGCCGGAAAGTGCCGTGCATGCCTTCTGCCACGCGCTGCCGAACACCTGGCACCAGATGGGCGTCATCCTATCGGCGACCGACGCGCTGAACTGGCATTCGACCGTCACCGGCAAATCCGCCGCAGACCTCACCGGCGAACTCGGAGACACGCTGAAGGCGCCGTCGAGCGTCACCTTCCTTCCCTATCTTTCCGGCGAACGCACGCCGCACAATGATGCCACCATTCGCGGCGCCTTCATCGGCCTTGGCCATGAGAGTGGCCGCGCCGTGCTGACGCAGGCGGTGCTTGAAGGCGTCAGCTTCGCCATCCGGGACAATCTCGAAGCATTGCGCTCGGCCGGCACCGACATTGCCCGCGTCACCGCCATCGGCGGCGGTTCGCGGTCTCGCTACTGGTTGGCCTCGATCGCAACGGCACTCGGCGTTCCCGTCGACCTGCCGGCCGACGGCGATTTCGGCGCGGCCTTCGGCGCTGCCCGTCTCGGCCTGATCGCCGCAACCGGTGCCGATCCGGTCGCCGTGTGCTCGGCTCCGGAAACGGCCGGCACGATCGAGCCGGTTACGGCACTGACGGGTGCCTATGAGGATGCTTACAAGCGTTACCGCGCGCTCTACCCGGCGATCAAGCCGCTAAGCGCGCATTGAAATACCGTGGCCTAAAGCCCCTCATCCGCCCTCCTGAGCTTGTCGAAGGGGCGGGCACCTTCTCCCCGTTTTGACGGGGAGAAGGGGATAGACGCACCATCATCGTCCCTCTCATCACTGGTTTAGGCGAGGGTACAGAGGTCGTCCCCTCTCCCCGCTTGCAGGGGGAGGGCTAGGGTGAGGGGCAAGGCTACACGGCACGAACAACAATATCGAATACTAAAACCCTGAGGAGACAGGACATGAATACCGGATTTTTCGGCGATATCGCCAAGGTTAAATACGAAGGCCCCGACAGCACCAATCCGCTGGCCTTCCGCCATTACAACAAGGACGAAGTGGTCCTCGGCAAGCGCATGGAAGACCATCTGCGGTTTGCCGTTGCCTACTGGCACACCTTCACCTGGCCGGGCGGCGACCCCTTTGGCGGCCAGACCTTCCTGCGTCCCTGGTTTGAAGATACGATGGCAGCCGCCAAGCTGAAGGCCGACGTCGCCTTCGAATTCTTCACCCTGCTCGGTTCGCCCTACTACTGCTTCCACGACGCCGATGTGCGTCCGGAAGGCAAGAATTTCGCCGAGAACACCAAGAACCTCAACGAGATCGTCGACTATTTCGCGCAGAAGCAGGCCGACACCGGCGTCAAGCTTTTGTGGGGCACCGCGAACCTGTTCTCCAACCGCCGCTTCATGTCAGGTGCCGCGACCAATCCGGATCCGGATGTCTTCGCTTTCTCGGCAGCGACCGTGAAGACCTGCATGGACGCGACGCATAAGCTCGGCGGCGAAAACTATGTGCTCTGGGGTGGCCGCGAAGGCTATGAAACCCTGCTCAACACCGACCTGAAGCGCGAACTGGACCAGATGGGCCGCTTCCTCAACCTGGTGGTCGAGTACAAGCACAAGATCGGCTTCAAGGGCGCGATCCTGATCGAGCCGAAGCCGCAGGAGCCGACCAAGCATCAGTATGACTACGATGTCGCGACCGTCTATGGCTTCCTGAAGAAGAACGGCCTCGAAAACGAAGTGAAGCTGAACATCGAGCAAGGCCACGCGATCCTCGCCGGCCATTCCTTCGAGCACGAACTGGCGCTTGCCAACGCGCTCGGTATCTTCGGCTCGATCGACATGAACCGCAACGACTACCAGTCTGGCTGGGATACCGACCAGTTCCCGAACAATGTTCCGGAAATGTCGCTTGCCTATTACCAGGTTCTGGCGGGCGGCGGCTTCACGAGCGGCGGCACCAACTTCGATTCCAAGCTGCGCCGTCAGTCGCTCGATCCGGCAGACCTGCTGATCGGCCATATCGGTGGCATGGATTGCTGCGCCCGTGGTCTGAAGGCAGCCGCTAAGATGATCGAGGACAAGGCCCTGTCGCAGCCGCTCGCCGATCGTTACGCCGGTTGGGATTCGGCTGAAAGCCAGAAGCTGCTCCGCGGCGAATACTCGCTCGACCAGATCGCAGAATGGGTCGAGGCCAAGAACATCAACCCGCAGCCGAAGTCCGGCAAGCAGGAACTGCTGGAAAATATCGTCAACCGTTACGTTTGATGGATCGATGATATCCGGGAGGCGGTGCTCATCGCCTCCCGAGCTACCGCCTGAATGCGCGGCTGGAAATCGCTATGGGGTTTCCGGAGGGGTCCTTGGCATTGGCGAACACATAGCCGTCTGCCTGATGCAAGCGTCCGAATTCAAGTCCTTCGGCAGCGCATTTGGCGCGGAATGCTTCGACATCTTCCACGTCGAAGCCCAGTTTCACCAGCACCTGGCCCATCTTCTGGGCCTTTCCCGCCGGATGGATCATCAAATTGGCGCCGCCATCCTGCGACAGCAACTCGACAATCCGATCGCCTTCGAGCCTGAGTGGCTTGAAGCCAAAATGCTTCTCGTAAAAGCCGATCGTCGCTTCCACATCGCGGACGTAAAGGGTGATCCTACCGAGTGGCATCGCTATGGATCCCTATCGCCGCATACGCGAGGGTGCCGAGACAGAGTTGCGGACTACCAGGTCGGGCAGCAGCAGGATTTCCGCCTCGGGGGGCTGGCCGTCCGAGAGGAGCTCGAGCAGGAGCGCCATCGCATGCTTGCCGATGGCGGTGCGCGGTTGCCGGATCGTCGTCAGCGACGGCGACATGAACACGGCCTGCGGCACGTCGTCGAAGCCGGTTACCGAGAAATCCTCGGGGATATCATAGCCGCGTGCCTTCAGCCCGATCATCACCCCGATTGCGGTCTGATCGTTGACGCACATGAAGGCTGTCGGCAGCGTGTCGCGCATGAAAAGCTGCTCGACGGCCAGCCGCCCGCTTTCGATGGTGCCGTCGCCTTCGAAGACGATGCGGAGCTCGGCCGCGATCTCGGCGGCGTCCATCCCCGCCTCATAGCCCATGCGCCGCCGGCTATAGGCAAGGCGGGTGCGGGAGTCGCCGATGAAGGCAATCTTGCGGTGGCCCTCGGCGATCAGGAGGTCGACGGCCTTGCGGGCGCCGGCGATATCGTCGACCCCGACATAGGGAATGCCGCCGTTGAAGACCGGCTCGAAGACGCCGACGCTCGGCGGTAGACGTGCCGTCATCGTCTGGTGTCCGAAGGGCAGAATGCCGGTGAACAGGATCAATCCGGCCGCCTGGTTGGAATTCAGGAATTTCAGATATTCCAGCCCGCGCTGGGCATCGTTCTGCGTGTGGCCGATCAAAATGCCGTAGCCGTGCGACCGCGCCTCGTTTTCCAGTCCAATGAGAATATTGGAGAAATTGGGATCGCCGATATCAGGGGCAACGACCAGAATCATGTTCGACCGACCGAGCCGCAGGCTGCGCGCCATGGCGTTGGTCGTATAGCCGGTGATCGCAATCGCTTGATTGACCTTCAGCCGCGTCGAATTTGCGACCTTCTCCGGCATATGGATGGCCCGGGAGACTGTGGCGATCGAAACATTGGCAATTCGGGCGACGTCTTCGATGGTTGCGGGCGTGGAATTCGACACTGCGCTCTGCCTTGGGTCTCGTCTCGGACCGGACACTACACAGACTTCGGTGGAGGTCAAAGGCGACCTTGAAGATTTGTGCAATAACCAACGATGTAAACCTTTACACTCCATATGTAAAGGTTTACATAGCATGGAAAGTGGGTGGAGCCACAGGGAGGAAGTGATGGGTTCGGAGGCCGTCGACGGCGCTGTGGTGCTGTCCGCGAGGAGGATTTGCAAGTCCTTCAGTGGCGTGCAGGTTCTGTTCAGCGTCAATTTCGATCTACGGGCCGGCGAGATCCATGCACTCATGGGTGAGAACGGCGCCGGCAAGTCGACGCTCGTCAAGGTTCTCTCCGGTTTCGAGCAGCCAAGCTCCGGCGAGATCCTGCTCGACGGCAAGCCGGTGAAGCTGCCGCCGAATGGCGCCGCCGAAGCCCTCGGCATTGTCATCATCCATCAGGAATTCAATCTCGCTGAACATCTGACGGTTACCGAGAGCCTGTTTCTCGGCCGCGAGGTTACGCGTTACGGCGTGCTCGATCGTAAGCATATGCGGGCGGAAACGCGGCGTGTCCTCGATCTTCTCGGTTCGCATGTCGATGAGAATGCGCTGATCGGCACGCTCTCCATTGCCGACAAGCAGATGGTAGAAATCGCCAAGGCGATCAGCCGCGACGCGCGGATCGTCTTCATGGACGAACCGACCGCCGTGCTGTCGCGGGAGGAAACCAACTTCCTGTTCAAGCAGGTGCGAAAGCTGCGCGACCAGGGAACGAGCTTCGTCTTCGTCTCCCACAAGCTCGATGAGGTCATGGAGTTGACGGACCGGGTCACGGTCCTGCGCGACGGCCAGTGGGTGAAGACATCGCCGACATCGCTGCTCGATGGTGAATCGATTGCCCAGCTGATGGTCGGGCGCGAGCTTTCCAGCCTCTATCCCGCCAAACATGAGCCTGATGTCGACGAAGAGATCGTGCTCAGCGTCAACTCGGTTTCGACGGGCTATGTCCACGATGCGAGCTTTGAGGTGCGCAAGGGCGAGATTCTCGGCTTTTCCGGCATGATTGGGTCCGGGCGCACGGAGTTGATGGAGGCGGTGGTCGGGCTACGCTCGCGCGCTGCCGGCGAGGTCATCGTCAACGGGCAATCCGTGCCGGCGCATGACGTTCACGCCGCGATCGGCTCGGGCCTTGCCTATATGACCAAGGACCGTAAATCCAAGGGCCTACTTCTCAATTCGGGCATGACGGCGAACCTCACCCTGCAATCGCTCGATCGGCACGGCAAGTTTGGCTATCTCAGTGCCGCAAGCGAGGCCGATGCGCTCACGCGGGCGCGCCGTCGTTTTGATATCCGCGTGCGCGACGGCAATATCGTCGCCGGCCGCATGTCCGGCGGCAACCAGCAGAAATTGCTTCTGGCCAAGGTCATGGAGACCGAGCCGCAGATCATCATCATCGACGAGCCGACCCGCGGCATCGACGTCGGCACCAAGCAGCAGATCTATCATTTCATTTCGGCGCTGGCGCGCGACGGCCACTCGATCATTGTGGTCTCGTCGGAGATGCCCGAGGTCATCGGGCTGTGCACGCGCGTTGCCGTGATGCGCGAGGGCCGGATCGTCGGCGTGCTCGAAGGCGAGGAGATCTCCGAGCAGGAAATCATGCGCTACGCGGCGGGTTTGAAGAAAAAGGCGGCTGCCTAATCAGGCGGCAAAAAACACGGGCGAATTCCCAGGTATAATGGGACGGGAGGTTGGTTTTGGATATGAGCGTGGGCGAGGATAGTAGCGAGAAAACCGGTCGGCGGGGCCGTTCCTGGCGGGATGTCGATCTCAGGGCCGTGGCACCGTTTGCGGCGCTGATACTGCTTCTGATCGTGGGCGCATTGGTCAATCCGAACTTCATCGGCATGACCAATCTCACCAATGTCGCGACGAGATGCGCCTTTATCGCGATCATCGCCGTGGGAGCGACCTTCGTCATCTCGGCGGGCGATCTCGATTTGTCGGTCGGCGCAATGGTCGCCTTCGTTGCCAGCCTGATGATCCTCCTGATGAATTCGGGCGTCATCGCGGATCCGACCCTGATGCTGGCCGCCGCCGTGTTGTTCGCGATCGTCGCCGGTGTCCTGTGCGGCCTGGCCAATGGTCTGATCACGACCATGGGCAAGATCGAACCTTTCATCGCGACGCTCGGCACCATGGGCGTCTACCGTGGCTTGACGACATGGTTGTCGCAGGGCGGCGCGATCACCCTGCGCTCGGCCGAGGTGCAGGCGCTTTATAAGCCCGCCTATTACGGCTCAGTGCTCGGTGTACCAGTTCCGATCGTGGTCATCCTTGCCGTCACCTGTGTTGCGGCCTTCATTCTTTATCGCACCCGCTACGGGCGGCACGTCATCGCCGTCGGCTCTAGCCGTGACGTCGCGCGTTATTCCGGCGTGGCGGTCAATCGCGTGCGGACCATCGCCTTCATTATCCAGGGGTTTTGCGTCGCCATCGCGGTGCTTCTTTATGTGCCACGGCTTGGCTCCACATCGGCAACGACGGGTATTCTCTGGGAGTTGCAGGCGATCACCGCCGTCGTTGTCGGTGGAACGGCGCTGAAAGGTGGTGCGGGCAGGGTATGGGGCACGATCTGCGGTGCCTTCATCCTCGAGCTCGTCGGCAACATCATGCTGCTTTCCAATTTCATCAGCGAGTATCTGCTGAGCGCTATCCAGGGCGCGATCATCATCATCGCCATGCTGGTTCAGCGTTCGCTTGCGCGCAAATCGTGAATAACCGGGTCAGGGGGCGCCCGGTTCTTATGACAAGGCCCTGTCTCTATCTGGGAGGATGAAACATGCGTAAAAGACTATTTGGTTTGGCGATCGTGATGGCGGCTCTGGCCGGCACAGTGCACGCCGAAGACAAGAAAGTGACCATCGGCGTTTCCATTCCGGCGGCGGATCATGGCTGGACCTCGGGCGTCGTCTTCCATGCCGAACGCGTCGCCAAGCTCTTGATGGCGGAACATCCGGGGCTCACCGTCATCGTCAAGACTTCGCCGGATCCGGCAAGCCAGGCCAATGCGGTTCAGGACCTCGAGACCCAGGGTATCGATGCCCTCGTGATCCTGCCCTCCGATCCGGATCCGCTGGTCAACGCCATCAAGGAAGTCAAGGACAAGGGCAAGTTCGTCACGCTCGTCGACCGTGCGCCGAGCAACAACGACAATTCCGTCCGCGATCTCTATGTCGCCGGCAACAATCCAGCGTTGGGCCAGACGGCGGGCGAATACATCAAGAAGAATACGCCGGATGCGCAGGTCGTCGTCATCCGTGGCCTGCCGATCCCGATCGATCAGCAGCGCCAGGACGGTTTCGACAAGGGTATCGCCGGCTCCAATGTCAAGATTCTCGACCGCCAGTATGGCAACTGGAACCGCGACGACGCCTTCAAGGTCATGCAGGACTATCTGACAAAGTTCCCGAAGATCGACGTCGTCTGGTGCCAGGATGACGACATGGCCGTCGGCGTGCTGCAGGCGATCGATCAGGCCAAGCGTACCGACATCCAGTATGTCATCGCCGGCGCCGGCTCCAAGGATATGATCAAGAAGGTCATGGATGGCGACAAGCTGATCCCGGTCGACGTGCTCTATCCGCCGGCAATGGTCGGGACGGCCATGGAGCTGACCGCCGCCAACTTCTACAATCAGATTCCGGTTCGTGGCAGTTACATCCTGGATGCGACCCTCGTCACCAAGGACAATGCCAAGGATTTCTATTTCCCCGATTCGCCGTTCTGATTGGCTGCTTTAAACACATGCGCCCGCCGGTTTCGGCGGGCGTTTTTTATGCGCCCCGCCCAAGAGTTTAGCACGGCGCGACGATTTTTGCGGCACGTACCTCTTGCCGTCCGCGACGGGCCATGATTAGGTCGCGATGCATTCGACTTTCGGCCGGACGGCCCTATTGTTTTTCGAGGAAATTGCGCCTTGTTCATCTGGAACTGGGCGTTAAGATGGATCGGAAACGTTTACAGAACGCGATCAGGGAGGAATTACGCATGAAGACGATTAAGGGCCCCGGCCTGTTTCTCGGACAATTCGCAGGCGACGAAGCGCCGTTCAACTCGTGGGATTCGATCACGAAATGGGCGGCTGACGCCGGCTATGTCGGCGTGCAGGTGCCGACCTGGGCGGGCCAGCTCATCGACCTGAAGAAGGCTGCCTCTTCCAAGGATTATTGCGACGAATTCGCCGGCGTCGCCCGCGCCAACGGCGTCGAAGTCACCGAGCTTTCGACCCATCTGCAGGGCCAGCTCGTTGCCGTCCATCCGGCCTATGATGAGGCCTTCGACGGTTTCGCGGCGCCGGAAGTGCGCGGCAATCCGAAGGCGCGGCAGGAATGGGCCGTCGAGCAGGTGAAGATGGCGCTGACGGCGTCGAAGCACCTCGGCATCAAGGCGCATGCGACCTTCTCCGGCGCGCTCGCCTGGCCCTTCATCTACCCGTGGCCGCAGCGCCCGGCCGGTCTGGTCGAAACTGCCTTTGACGAACTTGCCCGCCGCTGGACGCCGATCCTCGATCATGCCGACGAAAATGGCGTCGATGTCTGCTACGAGATCCATCCGGGCGAAGACCTGCATGACGGAATCACCTTCGAGATGTTCCTCGAGCGCGTGAAGAACCATCCGCGCGCCAATATGCTCTATGACCCCTCGCACTACGTCCTGCAGTGCCTCGACTATCTCGACAACATCGACATCTACAAGGACCGGATCAAGATGTTCCACGTCAAGGACGCGGAGTTCAATCCGACCGGCAGGCAAGGTGTTTATGGCGGCTATCAGGGCTGGGTTGAGCGCGCCGGCCGCTTCCGTTCTCTGGGCGACGGCCAGGTCGATTTCGGCGCGGTGTTCTCGAAGATGACAGCCAACAATTTCGATGGCTGGGCCGTGGTCGAATGGGAATGCGCGCTGAAGCATCCGGAGGACGGCGCGCGCGAGGGTGCTGAATTCGTCAAGTCGCACATCATCCGCGTGACGGAGAAGGCCTTCGACGACTTCGCCGGCAGCGGCACGGATCAGGCGGCCAACCGGCGTATGCTGGGTATCTAATCAAGCCCCTTCGCCCCGCAAGGCGGGGAGAAGGTGGATTCGAACGGGCGAGCGGAGCGAAACCGTAAGAGGACGGATGAGGGGCCTTCTCGATATTCATCGCGACGGTAGAGTTTGCCGGACCTGCGGTAGCCCCTCACCCTAGCCCTCTCCCCGCAAGCGGGGAGAGGGGACGATTGCGGCAAGCGATCGCATCCACACAATTCAATTTCCCAGGAGGACCAAATGGCAATCGAAGGATCATCGGAACAGACGCGCGAGCCGCGCATTCGGCTCGGCATGGTGGGCGGAGGCGCTGGCGCCTTTATCGGCGCGGTGCATCGCATCGCCGCACGCATTGACGACCAGTTCGATCTCGTCGCCGGCGCGCTGTCGTCCTCGCCGGAAAAGGCGGCGGCTTCCGGCCGCGATCTCGGTCTTGATCCCGCTCGTACCTATGCCAGCTATCGCGACATGGCGATCCGTGAAGCCAAGCTCAAGAACGGTATCGAAGCGGTTTCGATCGTCACGCCGAACCATGTGCATTATGACGCCGCTAAGGAGTTTCTCCGCCGTGGCATTCATGTCATCTGCGACAAGCCGCTGACGTCCAATCTTGCCGATGCCAAGAAGCTGAAGAAGGTGGCGGACGAAAGCGGTGCGCTGTTCATCCTGACGCATAATTACACCGGCTATCCGATGATCCGTCAGGCGCGCGAGATGATCGCCAATGGCGAGCTCGGCGATATCCGTATCGTACAGGCGGAATATCCGCAGGACTGGCTGACGGAGAATATCGAGCAGTCGGGCCAGAAGCAGGCGGCGTGGCGCACAGACCCGTCGCAGTCGGGTGCTGGCGGTTCCACCGGCGATATCGGCACGCATGCCTATAATCTCGCCTCCTTCGTCACCGGTCTGGAGCTCGACAGCCTCGCTGCCGATCTCGACAGCTTCGTCGAAGGCCGCCGTCTCGACGACAACGCCCATCTGCTGCTGCGCTTCAAGGCCAAGGGTTCGGAAAAGCCGGCCAAGGGCATGCTGTGGTGCAGCCAGGTGGCGCCGGGCCACGAGAACGGCTTGAAGCTCCGGGTCTACGGCACCAAGGGCGGCATCGAATGGACGCAGGCTGATCCGAACTATCTCTGGTACACGCCGTTCGGCGAGCAGAAGCGGTTGATCACGCGCAATGGTGCCGGTTCTGGCGCTGCGGCTGCCCGTGTCTCGCGTATCCCGTCGGGCCACCCGGAGGGTTATCTGGAAGCGTTTGCCACGATTTATACCGAAGCCGCGCGTGCCATCAATGCCGCCAAGAAGGGCGTGGCGGTCGATCCGGCCGTCGTCTACCCAACCGTCGATGACGGCGTGAAGGGTGTTGCTTTCGTCGAGGCCTGCGTTGCCTCATCGAAGCGCAACGGCGCCTGGGTCAAGGTCTAAGACCGAGAGCCATCCAAGGCGGCGCGGGTTGCCGCCTTGGAGCTGGTTTTGCCCAAGCCGCTATCGCTTGCCGCAGTTGGTAAAAGCTTGTAGCCGGCTTATTTTTGACATCTGCAACGTTGCAGTTTTTCTTCGCCCGACCCTGTACTTTGTCATGCAGCTTGGCTAAACCGCCGTCAACGAAGCCACACCAGACGGGATTCTCACCATGATCGATCCGAAGCTTCTTGCAGGCCGCTTTCCCGGCGATTTCACCTTCGGCGTTGCCACCGCCGCCTTCCAGATCGAAGGCGCCACCAAGGCGGATGGCCGCAAGCCGTCGATCTGGGATGCCTTTGCCAACATGCCCGGCCGCGTCTATCACCGCGACAATGGCGATGTCGCCTGTGATCACTACAATCGCTTGGAACAGGATCTCGACCTGATCAAGGATATGGGCGTCGAGGCCTATCGCTTCTCGATCGCCTGGCCGCGCATCATTCCTGATGGCACCGGCCCGGTGAACGAAGCCGGCCTCGATTTCTATGATCGTCTGGTCGATGGCTGCAAGGCGCGCGGCATCAAGACCTTCGCGACGCTCTATCACTGGGATCTGCCGCTGACGCTTGCCGGCGATGGCGGCTGGACGGCGCGCTCGACGGCGCATGCCTTTCAGCGTTACGCCAAGACCGTCATGGCTCGTCTCGGCGACCGCCTGGATTCCGTTGCCACCTTCAATGAGCCCTGGTGCATCGTCTGGCTGAGCCACCTCTACGGCATCCATGCGCCTGGCGAACGCAACATGCAGGCGGCACTTTACGCCATGCACTACATGAACCTCGCGCACGGTCTTGCCGTCGAGGCGATCCGTGCGGAAGCGCCGAAGGTACCGGTCGGCATCGTGCTGAACGCCGCCTCGATCCTGCCGGGCTCCGACAGCGCCGAGGACAAGGCAGCGGTCGAGCGCGCCCACCAATTCCACAACGGCGCCTTCTTCGATCCGATCTTCAAGGGCGAGTATCCGAAGGAATTCGTCGAGGCGCTCGGCGACCGGATGCCCAAGGTCGAGGATGGCGACCTGAAGACCATCAACCAGAAGCTCGACTGGTGGGGTCTCAACTACTACACGCCGAACCGCGTTTTCGACGATGCGGCGAAGAACGGTGATTTTCCTTGGACGAAGGAGGCGCCACCGGTCAGCGACGTGAAAACCGATATCGGCTGGGAAATCTATGCGCCGGGCCTGAAGCACGTCGTCGAAGACCTCTACAAGCGCTACGAGCTGCCGGAGTGCTACATCACCGAGAACGGCGCCTGCTACAACATGGGAATCGTCGACGGCGAGGTCGATGACCAGCCGCGTCTCGATTATTACACCGAGCATCTCGGCGTCGTCGCCGATCTGATCAAGGACGGCTATCCGATGCGCGGCTATTTCGCCTGGAGCCTGATGGATAATTTTGAATGGGCGGAAGGCTATCGCATGCGCTTCGGCCTCGTGCATGTCGATTACGAGACGCAGGTGCGCACGGTGAAGAAGAGCGGCAAATGGTACAGCGAACTCGCCGCTCAGTTCCCGAAGGGGAACCACAAGGCGGATTGACATGGTTCTACCTCTCCCTTGAGGGGGAGGTCGCCGCAAAGCGGCGGGTGGGGGTGACGCTCGGTATCCGCAGAAGATCACCCCACCCCGGACCTTCGATCCGAGCCTCCCCATCAAGGGGAGGGTGGCTATCGCCCGAATCGGCTTTTCGGATTAAAGGTCCTCATGGCCAAACAGCTTTCCCTCTATGCCCTCTGCGGCAGTCTGCGACGGGCCTCGACCAGCCGCAGGCTGCTGGAGGCTTTGGGTGCCGCATCGCCCGACGGCATTTGTATCGAGATCTGCGATTTCATCGGCGATCTGCCGATCTTCAATCCGGATGACGAAAGCGACAGGACACCTGCTATTGTCGCAACTTTTGCGGAAAAGATCCGTCATGCCGATGGGTTGATTATCTCCTGTCCGGAATATGCGCATGGCATTCCCGGCGGGTTCAAGAATGCTCTGGATTGGCTTGTGTCGCGCGACGAGGTGCCGTTCAAGCCGTTGATGTTCGCGCATGCCTCGCATCGCGGCGATCTTGTGCTGGAGCAACTAACGGACGTGCTGCAAACCATGTCGCTCCGCATCGTGCCCGAGGCTTTTTTGCGCGTGCCGCTCGCCGGCAAGAGCGATGAGGCGCAGGCGGTGATCCTTGCGGAGGCGCAGAAAAGCGGCGCGCTGACGGCTGCTCTCGATCGTTTTGCGCAGGCGATCGTGGCGGCTGCCTGATCGACCACCATGGCGATAAAAATACAACCCTTTCCTGTAAGAATCATAGGCTCGCTTTAACCGTTTCTTGAAGACCTGACGGCAGACTTCGCCGCTCAAGGAGAAGCGTGTTGGGAGCAATTTTCAGGTCATTCGGGCGGAGCAAGCAGCTCGGTCGTCATTCCATCGTGACGGCCGTTTTGTTTTCATTCGCCCTGGTCGTTACCGTGGTCACGCTGATGGTGTTGACGGCGATCGGCCGCGTTGCGGATTATTCCAACAAGCTTGACGACGAACGCTCCTGGGAAACCACGGCGGGGGCGCTGAAGACCTTCGAAGGCCAGCTCGACGCGACGCTGCACAATTACGCGGCGCGAGACGCCGCCGCCAGAAATGTCTACGCGGAAAACGGTCGGGAATGGATTGTCGACAATTACGGCGAGATGACCGCCGATGGCACCCTGTTCGATACGGCGCTGGTGGTCGATGACAACAACAAGCCGATCATCGCCTATCGGGACGGTAAACCGATGGCCGAGAAGGCTGAGGATTTCTTCGATGCCTCGATCTGGGCCCTCGTCGATCAGGTGCGCAAGACACGGATAACCGGCGAGCCGGAGGCGAGCGGCTATGTGATGACCGCCAGGGGCATCGCCGCTGTCGGCGTGGCGACGATCCGCGATACATCCGGCCGCATCCCCGTGCCCGAGGGCAGTCGCCGCTACCTGGTCTTCGCCCGGCATCTTGATGCCGCCAAGCTCAAGATGCTCTCCAATACCTATGTCATCAGCGGGCTGAGGCTGGTGTCGGCGGACACCCAAGCACGCTACGCCGTTTCGATCGTCGATCCGCTCGGCAAGTCGCTCGGACGGCTGGTCTGGAACTCGCGCGGACCCGGCGACATGAGCTATCAGCAAGCGCGTCCGCTGGTGCTCGGGGCGCTCGGCCTGGTCGGCATGTTCTTCCTGGTGCTGCTGATTCTCGGATCGCTGGCGGGGCGCCGGCTGCGAGCAGAGGAGGTGCTGGCGCGTCAGGGCTCGCTGCGCGACCGTCTGAGCGGCCTTTTCAATCGCGAAGGGCTGCGCCTCGATGTCGATCGGCTGGTCGACAGCGCCCGCGCCGACGGCAGCAATGTGCTTCTGCTCTATCTTGACCTCGACGGCTTCAAGGAGATCAATGATGCCTATGGCCACGGCACCGGCGATCAGTTGATCCGCTCGGTCGCCGCCGGTCTCAATGTGCTGATCCCACCGAATGCAACGCTGGCGCGGCTCGGCGGCGACGAGTTCGCGATTGCCTTTCCGTCCAGGGAGCTGAACCACGCGCCGGCGCTACGGCTTGCCGAACAGGTGCTGGATTTCTTCTCCGAACCGCTGGAGATCGGCCGCCGCGTGATCGTCGTCGGTGCCAGCATCGGTATTGCCAGCTCGCCGGAGGGCCGGATCGACCGTGAGGAACTGGTGCGTCGCGCCGATCTCGCCATGTACAAGGCCAAGGAAGCCGGCCGCGCCCGCATGATCTGCTACGAGACGGCCATGGATACCGACCGCGAGGAGCGCAATGCGCTGGAGCTCGACCTGCGCAATGCCATCGACAGGCAAGAGCTGACAGTTGCCTATCAGCCGCTGGTCGACGCGGTGAGCCATGAGATCACCGGCGTCGAGGCGCTGGTGCGCTGGAACAGGCCGGGTCATGGGCCGATCTCGCCGGATGCCTTCATTCCCATTGCCGAAACCAGCGGCCTGATCGAGGCGCTGGGACTGCTCGTGCTGCGCAAGGCGTGTGCCGCGGCACGGCAATGGCCGGGTCTGCGGATTGCCGTCAATGTTTCGCCGGGGCAATTCCGCAACCCCGCCTTCACCGACTATGTGCGGCACGTCCTCAAGGATGCGGAGATCGAAGCCGAGCGCGTCACGCTGGAAATCACCGAAGGCTACATGATCCAGAATCCGGAGCGCACCCGCCAGTCGATCGAGCGGCTGAAGAGGCTGGGTGTCAAGGTGGCGCTGGATGACTTCGGCTCCGGCTTCTCCTCGATCGGCTATCTCCGCCAATTCGGCTTCGACCGCATCAAGATCGACCGTTCGCTAACCATGGACGTGCTGACGGACAGTCGCTCTCGCGACATGCTACAGGCGACGGTGGCGCTGGCGCGATCGCTCGACCTGCCGGTGACGGCGGAGGGCATCGAGACGGAAGAGCAGGGGACGGCGTTGAAACTCTTCGGCTGCGACGAACTGCAGGGGTATTTCTTCGGCAAACCTATGCCAGAAGCCGAAATCAGCAGGCGCTTGGTGGCACAAATGGCTCGTATCCCGGACAGGGAACGCGACACCGCCGCCTAAAACGCTTCAGCTTTTCGCGGATTTTCCCAAAGATCAGCCGCCAATATGCTCATGGCCACGCTTGCGGGCAAGCGCGATCTGGCGCTGCCGCTCGCGGTAACGTTCGCGGTCTTCCTCGCTGCGCTCGTGATAGCAATGGCTGCAGGATACGCCTGCCTCATAGAAGGGCGAGGTGATCTCTTCCTCGGTGATCGGCTGGCGGCAGGCATGGCAGAGCTTGTGGTTGCCTTCCTTCAGGCCATGTTCGACGGAAACGCGCTCGTCGAAGACGAAGCAGGCGCCTTCCCACAGGCTTTCCTCGGCCGGCACGTCCTCGAGATATTTGAGGATGCCGCCCTTCAGGTGAAAGACCTCGTCGAAACCTTGTTCCTTCATGAAGGCGGTCGCCTTTTCGCAGCGGATGCCGCCGGTGCAATACATGGCGATCTTCGGCTTGTTGTGCAGGCCTTCGTTCTGGCGCACCCATTCCGGAAACTCGCGGAAGGTCTTAGTCTTGGGATCGACCGCGCCCTTGAACAGGCCGATGGCGGTCTCGTAGTCGTTGCGCGTGTCGATGACGATGGTGTCGGGATCGGAGATCAGCGCATTCCAGTCCTTGGGCGCGACATAGGTGCCGACGACCTTGGTGGGGTCGATATCCTCGACGCCCATGGTGACGATCTCTTTCTTCAGCTTCACCTTCATACGCACGAACGGCATTTTCGATGCCCGGCTTTCCTTGTGCTCCAGGCCGGTAAATTCCGGCTGGGCGCGCAGGAAAGAGAGCACCGCGCCGATGCCGGCATCCGTGCCGGCGACGGTGCCGTTGATGCCTTCATGGGCGAGCAGCAGCGTTCCCTTGACGCCGTTCGCCTCGCAGAGCGCAAGCAAAGGCTCCCGCAGGCTTTCAAAGCGCGGGATGGAAACGAAATGATAAAGCGCGGCAACGAGAAATGCGCCACCTGCCTCGTGTCGCGAGGTCGAAAGAATGTCCGTCATGCCGGGGAAATACAATTTTGCGTGCCGTCAGGCAATCGGGATTCTTATTTTGACGCTGCGCCATGGGGCTACTCTCGGCCTTCGACGAGCTCAGGATGAGGGTAGAGTGGGTCTCAACGCCCACGCCATGCCTCAATCCCCCGCTTCCAGCCAAAGCCGCTTGATCGTCCGCGCCTCGCGTTCCGGCTCGTCGGCGAAGACCCAACGGGCTTTGGCGAGCGCTTCCTGGCGGGCGGTTTGCTGGCGGGAGATGATGGCTTCCAGCAGGCGGGCGCGGTCGTCGCTGCCATTAAAGAGATGAGGCTCGCGGTCGGTGACTTCCGACAGCATCGACAGATCTAGATAACGGCCGAGCATGTCGACCAGCGCCTTGGCTTCGAGCTGTTTGGCATGCATTGCCGCCGGCCAGATGTCGCGCAGCAGTGCATGATGCATCCAGCAATCCTGGCTGCGCTTGCGCAGGTCGTGGAACTGGTCGGCATGGGCCTCGACGTGGCATTCGGAGAGCGCTGCCTTCGCCTTGTGGCCGGTCCTGTGCCAGCTCTTTTGAAAGAGACGGGCGGTTTCGCGCCGGCCGCTTTCGAAGGTGGCGGCTTTCAGCGCCTCCAGCGCATTGTGGCAGGTGGCAATCGCCGCTTTCGCCTTGTCCTCGAGATCGGTTTCGGCTTCCGACAAACGATCGCGCCGGGCAGTGAGCACCTTGGTGACGCGGACAAGCGTCCTTGCCTCGTCCCTCGATGTTGCCGTTTCGTGCAGATAGTGGCTGGCCTCGATCAGGGCGGTGGCGTCACGAACGCCGGAGAGCGTTCTGGCCATCTCCCGCAGCCTGTCGTTTTCCCGGCGCTGGAACTCGGGTGCGCGCCGGGCAATGAGCCGGTAAAGTGCCCGCACTCGCTTGATATGCTTGCGCGCCCGATGCACCGCCTCGTGCAATCCCTCCGGCCGATCGGTCAGGACTGCGATCGCCTTGCCGAGCTCTCGCGCTGCGACGGCGTGGACTTCGTCATCGAGGGCCTTGTCAGGCCGAATGCGATAACTCATCGTATTCCTGTTCGAACTGCGTCGCGAGCGCCTGGTTGGAATAGCGGTATTCGCCGGTCACCTCGCGGCCGATCCAGTCAGGCAGTTCCGGATCGTCGCTTTCGTCCTCCAGCTCGACCTCGGCGACCACCAGGCCGCGATGCGCGCCGCGAAAGACGTCGACTTCCCAGACGAACCCCTTGTAGGGCACCTTGTAGCGGGTCTTCTCGATGACAGTCCCGATGGCATTGCCGAGCAGTTCCTCGGCGTCGCCGACGGGGATCTCATATTCAAACTCGTCACGCGTCATCGCCTTGCCGATTTTCATCGTCAAGGTCGCGATGGTGTCGTTCGTCAGCCGTACCCGCACGGAACGATCATCCATGGCGGCAACATAGGCCTGCCGCAGGATGAGCCTCTCGGAGGCAAGGTCGCGCCAACGATCGCCGCGGACCAGAAACTTTCGCTCGATCTCTTTTGCCATATGCTCGACATGCTCCGTCAGCATCATATCTGGATAGACTAACGGAAGTTTTCGGGATTTCCTACCCGTTGCATCCAAACTTAGCTTTTGTCTCGACAAGGACCCTCGGGAAGGCTATTCGAGGACCCGATTTCAATCGTTTTAAGGGAGCGCGCCGACCATGGGCGAGAAAACCGAAAAGCTTCTTTCCATCCTGAAACTGCAGCCCGTTGTTCCCGTCCTCGTCGTCGAGGATGCGAAGTCGGCGGTGCCGCTTGCCCGCGCGCTTGTCGCCGGCGGCCTGAAGGCCATCGAGATCACGCTGCGGACCGCCGGCGCGCTCGATGCCATCCGTGCTGTCGCCGAGGAGGTCGAAGGTGCCGAAGTTGGTGCCGGCACGATCCTGAATGTCACGCAGTGGGATGCAGCCGTCGCGGCCGGTTCCAAGTTCATCGTCAGCCCGGGTACGACGCAGGAGCTGCTGGATGTTGCCCGCACGTCCGACGTGCCGCTGTTGCCGGGTGCGGCAACCGCGAGCGAGGTCATGGCGCTGCGAGAAGAAGGCTACAAGGTGCTGAAGTTCTTCCCGGCCGAGCAGGCCGGTGGAGCCGCCTATCTGAAGGCGCTGTCCTCGCCGCTCGCTGGCACGCTGTTCTGCCCGACCGGCGGCATATCGTTGAAGAACGCCCTTGATTACCTGTCGCTGCCGAACGTCATCTGCGTTGGCGGCTCCTGGGTCGCGCCGAAGGAGCTGGTCGCTACCGGCGATTGGGCCGGGATCACCAAGCTCGCCGCCGAGGCGGCCGCGCTAAAGGGCTGAACGTCGTAAAAAGCTTGATCGAAGGGCGTGCATGGGCTCCATGCGCGCCCTTTTTGCTTGCTGCGGATTTGTATTTGTAGCCGGAGTTCCTATCTCACTCTGGCCATCACAAGGACGGAGGAGCACCATATGATCGACGCCCGCAAGCTTCTGGACCAATTTCTGGGGTCGCAGGTTCCAGGACTGCAAGGAAGCGTGAAAGACAAGGCAACGCAGGCCATCAATCTCGCCAGGGACAATCCGATGGCGACCAGCGCCATCGCCGGCGTGCTGCTCGGAACCAAGACCGGGCGTCAGGTTGCCGGCAATACGCTGGTGCTCGGCGGGCTCGCCGCCATTGCCGGGCTTGGCTACCAGGCCTACAAGAATTATCAGGCCGGCAATGCGCCGCAGCCTGAGCCGCAGCCCGCCCAGGCGGAGCCGCAATTCCTGCCGCCGCCGTCGAATTCCGGTTTCAGCACGTCGCCCGCCGTCGCCAGCAATGATTTCGCGCTGACGCTCGTTCGCGCCATGATCGCAGCGGCGCGCGCCGATGGGCATATCGACGACGCGGAGCGGCAGCATATCCTCGGCAAGGTGCAGCAGGCGGGTGTTGGCTCGGAAGCGGAAGCCTTTTTTGAGCGCGAGCTTGCCAACCCAGTCGATCTCGACGCTATCGTCGCATCGGCGCAGACCGAGGAGCAGCGCGTGCAGGTCTATACAGCGTCGCGCCTGGCGATCGAGCCGGACTCACGGGCCGAGCGCGGTTATCTCGATCAGCTCGCCGGCCGGCTCGGGCTTGCCGATGCGCTGGTCGATCATATCGATGCGACGGTCACGGCCGCCAAGGTCTGATCGTTTGCCTCGGACGGGGCCGGTTGCCTTTCGCGGGCGGCTGGCCTAAGCCTTCGCCGGACAATGAATGGCGATGCGCGAGGGATTGGTCATCTTGACGGATAAGAACAGCGAAACGCGCTCGACGGCCATCGCCGCCGCCATCATCCTGCTCGTTGCCATGACGCTTCTGTACTTCATGCCGGATGTCATCGTTCGGCTCGGCGATATCTCGCCGTGGCTCGGCACCGCCTTCGGCGTGCTGGTCATTCTGGCCTTTTTCCTGATCTTCTGGCTGAGAGCCCGTTACCAGCGGCGCAGGGACCTGTAATCGATCAGGTTTGCAGCGAGGCGCCGAGCAGCACGACGCCGGTGCAGATCACCAGTAGCGCACCGCAAATCTCTATGCCATTGCCGACCCATGCCGAGAGCTTCGAGCCACGACCGGTGAAGTGCACCGCCGCACCCTTGGCGAAGACGGCGATGATGGCGAGCAGCGAGACGGTCAGCGCCGTGCCGATCGACATGGCAAGAACCGACAAAAGACCGCCGAGATAAAGCCCGTTCAGCATCGAGAAGGTCATGACCAGCAGCGCGCCGGAGCAGGGGCGCAGGCCGACGGTGATGATTGCCGACCAGGCTTCGCGGGCGCTGAACTTTTCGTTCGACAGCATTTTCGGATCGGGCAGGTGCGAATGGCCGCAGGTCTCGCAGACCATGCCATTGTCCAGATCATGGGCCGGGTCATAGCACTGGTATTGGCCGCCGGTTTGTGGCGCGGCGTTGTGACGGGAGAGCTTTTTCGCAGATCCCGGCTCGTCGGCAAAAAGCGACATGCTGATCGGGCCGGCTGAGGTCGCAAGCTGCACTTCCTGTCGTTGCGGGCGACTCTGGATCATCGAGCGCAGCTTGCGGAATAGCAGCCAGCTGCCGAACATGATCACCATGACGAAGCTGGTGATCTCCATGGCGTTGGTGGCCATCGTCATGGTGATGCCCGAGCCGCGCAGGACGAAATAGGCGGCACCGACGACGAGGACGGCGACCAGGCCCTGTATGAGGGCCGAAATGAACGAGATGACGATGCCGCGCTTCAGCTCGATCTCGTTGGCGACCATATAGGAGGAGATGACCGCCTTGCCGTGGCCGGGGCCGGCGGCGTGAAAGATGCCGTAGGCGAAGGAGAGGCCGATCAGCGTCCAGAGCTGCCAGGGATCCTGGCGCATGGCCTCGATCGACTTGGTGAGCGCCCGATAGAAGGCCTGCTGCTCGTAATTCACATAAAGGAAGATCGGTGCCAGTGGCCCGCCAGTCGGCTGAAAGCTCGGCTCCGCCGTGCCGATGCCGAGCGGGGAACCGGTGGCATGGGCAAGGCTCGTCGCCGCCAGAAAGGCGAGCGCAATAGCCGGAACCAGCCTCCATATCCGCGATATCAGCATTGGACGTCTATCCGCGTTGCAAAGAGTTTCGACATCGTCGTTCCCGTCGGGTCGTTGAAGAAGGCGTCCGTCAGGGTCGTCTTGTTCTCGGCGATGACTTCGTCCGGATTGGGGCGCACGACCTGCTGCTTGCAGTCCTTGAAGGGCGCGCCCTCGGTCACCAGCTCATTGTCGGTGGGGAAATCGATCGAGGTGTAGAGCGTCGGATCGTAAATGCCAAAGCTCAGTTTATTGCCCTTCAGCGGCATCGTCTCGGACGGCTTGACGGCGAAGAACATCAGGAGCTGCCCTTCCTGATAGTCGACATTGATGACGTCGGGCTTGTTGACCTTGATGGCTTTGCCGTTGAGCGTCAGGTTTGTGTAATAATCGTAGTCGGCCAGTGAATCGCGCACCGTCTTGCCGACTTCCTTGAGCTCGTCCGGGTCGAGCTTCAGATTGGTGTTCTTATCGAAATCCATCAGCACCGAGGAGGAGAAAACCTCGTCGAAGCGCCAGACATTGCGCAGCTCCTGCACATTGCCGTCGGCGCCGGCCAGCACTTCCAGGCGGGCCTCGACGAAAATATGCGGATGCGCCCATGCCGCGACAGGCGCAAGCGACAGGCCTCCAGCCAAGGCGGCGGTATGGACAAGGGTGGATTTTCTCATGCGTCCGATGTGCTTCGTGAGCATTGATTCACTTCGACTTCTGGTCAGGAAATGAGACGGAATTGGGACCGTCCGGCGGAACTGGGGCGGTCAGCCGTGCTTGCGGAACCAGTTATGGAGGTAGTCGACAAAGATCCGCACCTTGGCCGGGAGATAGCGGCGGTGCGGATAGACGGCGTAGATGCCGCGGTCCGTCGGAAGATAATCGTTGAACAGGGTCAAAAGTTGGCCGCTCTCGATCGCCTTGCGTCCGATGAAATCCGGGACAATGGCGATGCCGAGACCGGCCAGCGCCGCGCGCAGCGTTGCATGCGGGCTGTTGACTTCGAGCGTGCCGTTGATCGCGACATTGAAGGTGCTGCTGTCGGCGTCGACGAAGCGAATATTGCCTTGCGAGCGGGTGTTGGTGTCGATGATGAACGGCACGCGCGCGAGATCGCTCGGATGCTCCAGAGCTGGATAGCGGTCGAGAAATTCCTGGGTCGCGCAGAGATGGATGCGGAAATCCGAGATCTTGCGGGCGATCATGCCGGAATCCTCGAGCTTGGTCACGCGTACCGCGACGTCGAAGCCTTCTTCGATCAGATCGACGAAGCGGTCGTCGGCGGCGATCTCCAGCGAAAGATCGGGATTTTCCTTGGCGAAGTCGATCAGCGACTGCCCGACATCGGCGTCGACGAAGGTGCGCGGCACGGAGACGCGCAGCCGGCCCTTGAGCTGCTGGTTGTTCTCGCGCACGAGATCGGCAAGGTTGTCGATCTCCTTCAATATGTCGGATGCGGTGCGATAATAGGTATGGCCCGCTTCGGTCATCGAGAATTGCCGCGTAGTGCGGTTGAGCAGGAGCGCGCCGAGATCGTCCTCGAGTTCCCGGACATATTTGGACAGCAGCGCCTTGGAGCGACCGGTCTTGCGGGCGGCAGCCGAAAACCCTTCCGCTTCGACCACGTCGATGAAGGCGCGAATCCGCGTCAAAGTGTCCATGGCGATGCTTCCCGTTAACTGTTGAGAGATGTTGAACAAAACACGCCGGTTTGTTCAATTATTTTTTTAGGCCATCAATGAAAAAATTTCTTGATTATGACGCCGAATATTCTTATCTCCCCCTCAGCCCAAAGTCGCACGTGCCCGTGGGTGTCCGCCGATCCTCGATGTGGTGAGAAAATCGGTAAGGTACCTGGAACTAACCCCTCCAGTCGCTATTTCGGCCAACCGAAAAATGCGAGGACATCTGAAGCAACGACGGTGCGGGCCTTTTTGTTCTCTCCCGGCTTTCCATCAGCCGGGGTTACTGAAGAGGCACACCTTCATTGCCGGAAGTGCGGTTGGGATATTCCCTCCAATCCATGGCAGACAAAGCCGAATTAGCGCTGCTTTCGTAGCACTGGTTCATCATCTGCGCTTCGCGCGTTTGCACGGTTCCGGGGTCTCCACCGGCTGGTACCTAGCGAATGAGCGTCGCCCTTTGTCCTCTGGGTCTTTCCCGGAGCTATTGGAATTGAGAAGGGAATTGACATGACCACGCAACGTATCCGCGACTTTCTCGCTACCCGACGTCCTGACGGTCCCTGCCTTGTGGTTGACCTCGACGTCGTCCGCGACAATTTCCGTGCCTTCCGTCACGCCATGCCGGACAGCGCCATCTATTATGCCGTCAAGGCCAACCCGGCTCCGGAAGTGCTGCGCCTGCTCGCAAGCCTCGGCTCCAACTTCGATTGCGCGTCTGTCGCTGAAATCGAAATGGCGCTCGACGCCGGTGCGACTGCCGCCCGCATTTCCTTCGGCAACACGATCAAGAAGGAGCGCGATGTCGCCCGTGCACATGCACTCGGCATCAGCCTCTTCGCTGTCGATAGCCACGAGGAAGTCGAGAAGATTTCCCGTGCCGCTCCCGGCGCTCGCGTGTTCTGCCGCGTCCTGACGGATGGCGAAGGCGCCGAATGGCCGCTGTCGCGCAAGTTCGGCTGCGTCCCGCAGATGGCCGTCGACGTTCTCGTCTACGCTCATCAGCTCGGTCTGGAATCCTACGGCGTGTCTTTCCACGTCGGCTCGCAGATGACCAAGGTCGATGCCTGGGATGCTGCTCTGGCCGATGCCAAGCGCGTCTTCGTCTCACTGGCCAAGCAGGGCATCCACCTGCAGATGGTCAACATGGGCGGCGGTTTCCCGACCAAGTATCTGCGCGACGTTCCGTCCGCTGAAGCCTATGGCAAGGCGATCTTTGCGTCTCTGCGCGCCCATTTCGGCAACCAGATCCCGCACACGATCATCGAGCCGGGCCGTGGCATGGTCGGCAATGCCGGTGTGATCAAGGCTGAAGTCGTCCTGATTTCCAAGAAGTCGGACAATGACGATGCGCGCTGGGTCTTCCTCGACATCGGCAAGTTCGGCGGCCTCGCCGAGACCATGGACGAGGCGATCCGTTACCCGATCCGCACCGAGCGTGACGGCGACGAGATGGAACCCTGCATCATCGCCGGCCCGACCTGCGATTCGGCCGACGTGCTATATGAAAAGAACCTCTATCCGCTACCGGTGACGCTCACCATTGGCGATGAGGTCCTGATCGAAGGCACCGGTGCCTATACGACGACCTATTCGGCTGTAGCCTTTAACGGGTTCGACCCGCTGAAGTCCTACATCATCTAAGGTCCGACTTCGCCGACCCCGTAATCAGTCGGGGCGGCACCTTCACAATGATTTGTCACCACCGCTGATAACGGTATTGGGCAACGGGAGGCCGAGATGGCCGCTGTTCTTGATTCTGTACGCGCATTCTTTGCGCCGTCTACCTTCACGCTCGACCTGGAAAACGCAGGCGATGTCGTTGCTCGCGAAAATCTGCTCGATCAGGCCATGGGCGCTGATCGTCGCAAGAAGTCGTCCGAAAAGATCCGCCGCGGCCGCGTTCCGGCCGAGGGTCTGGCGCTGGTCGCCCGCGATCGCACCGGCCATGTCATCGGCACGGTTCGCCTGTGGAGCGTCGAAGCCGGCGTCGATCGCGAAACCCGTCCGGTCGAGGCACTGCTCCTCGGTCCGCTGGCTGTCGATGCCGCCCATGAAGGCAAGGGTATCGGCTCGGCGCTGATGCGCGCTGCTATTCTTGAAGCCAAGAAGCGCGGCCATGGCGCTATCCTGCTCGTCGGCGATGCGGCTTACTACGAGCGTTTCGGCTTCTTTGCCGAAAAGGCCCGTCATCTCGTCATGCCGGGACCGTTCCAGCGCGAGCGTTTCCTGGGGCTCGAGCTGAAGGAAGGCTGGCTTGCTGGTGCTGCCGGCATGATCATCGCCAACGGCCGCAAACTGGCCCAGCTGCCGGTCGCAAAGGCCGCTTGAAGAGGGCCGCTTGAAGCTGATTTGCCTTCGCCCCGACGGGCGAGGGCATGATCTTACTTTGCCGCCTTTACCCCAGCCTTTGCCGGATCATATCCATCCGTCAGCGTCTTCAGAAACGTCACGATGTCGGCGATCTCCGTATCGTTCAGAGCCGGGGTGTCGCCGTACTTGCGGTTCATCGGCGCATCGATGACATCGATATTGGCCTGATATTGCGGCGATAAATCATTGAATTTCTGCACATTCCCGCTGGCATCCTTCGGGTAGATCTCCTCCGGATTGGTGTCGCGCTTGACGTAGAAGCGGGTGACGTCTTCCAGCGAGTGGTAGACGCCATTGTGGAAGAAGACGCTGCGGCTGGCGACATTGCGCAGCGTCGGCGTTTTGAACAGCCCGCAATTCTGGGGTTGGGCGGAATAGGTGTCGTTGCGCAGCGGGCCGCAGATGCCGGTGTCGTAATAATGCGGATCGGCATTGGCGGGAATATCGGGATTGCGCGGAGCGCCCAGCGCTTCGAATTCGAAATCTGTGAAGTTCGGCATCTGGCCGTCACCCAGCAACTTGTCGAGATGGCAGGAGGCGCAATTGCCCTTGTTGGCGTCGTCGAACAATTTCAACCCACGCTGTTCCGCGTCGGAGAGCGTCGCCTTGCCGCGCAGATAGTAGTCGTATTTGCTGGAATAGGGATGGAAGGAGGGCTCTTCGATCTGGTAGCGGGCAAGCGCGAAGCCGACTTCGGCAATCGCCATGTCCTGATCGTTGAGGACATTGTTGCCGAAAAGGGCGGCGATGTCCTTGCCATAGCCCTGTTTCAGCTTGGCATAAACGGTTGCCGCGTCGGCATTGGCCATTTCGAAGGGCGAGATCATCGGCTGCAAAGCCTGCTCTTCCAGCGAATCGACGCGGCCATCCCAGAACATGCCGCCTTGCGGCACAAGGTTTGCAGCCGCCGCATCGGCCTTGACGACCGCTTGCGCGGTCAGCGGTCCCGCAACCGTTGCCGGCGCGTTGGCGAGCGCAACACCGGAGGCTTCGGTCATGGGTGCTGCTTCGGCCGCCTCGTCGGCAGCGCTTTCCTCCCCGATCGAGAAGGACGGCGTCGACATCTTGTAGGCGAGGCTTGGCACGGTGCGGATGCCCGGCTGGTCGAGATGCGGGCCGCCGAGCTGCACGGGTAGGCCATTGGCCGGCGCATAGTGATTGTTCGGATCGTGACAGGTGGAACAGGACATCTGTCCGCCGCCCGACAGTGAGGGATCGTAGAACAGCTTCTTGCCGAGTTGGGCAACGGCGCTCAGTGGCACCGTATTCTCATAGGTATTCGTGGCCGAGGAAGCATCTGCGGCAGGTTGGTTCGCCATGCCGATGCTCGCCCCCGCGAGTGAGACGCCCGCGAGTGCAATGAGCGGCAGGAGACGGTGATTGGATTTCTGAGACATCGCCGTCTCCCTTCTCTCGCTTAGGATGCGCTGTTGCCGGTCTTCGGGTCGAGGATCAGCTTCGGCGTATCGCTCTTCGACCAGTCGAACATGGCGTTCAGCGAGCCGGAAAGGGCATCGAACGAGCCGGCGCCGAGGCGCGCGCCGCCCATCCAGTTGTCCTCGATGAAGCGCATAACGGAGGTCTGGTCGGTCAGCGTGTGGTCGACGAAGTTGGACTTGGCATAGGGCGAGATGACCAGCAGCGGCTGGCGCGTGCCATAGCCGCAACGACCCTGGGCGGGTTGGCCATTAAGGCCCGGCAGCGGCGTACCGGTCGAGCAACTATCGCCGCTGAGCACGTCATAGCCCTTGACGCCGAGCTTCGACGGATTGACGACCGCATGAGCGTGATCATACCAGCCGTCGGAATCGTCATAGAGGACGATGATGGCCGTATCTTTCCAGTCCGGCGAATTCTGCACGGTGTTGACGACTTGCGTCACGAACTCCTGCTCGTCAAGCGGATCGGAATAGCCGGCATGGCCGTCTTGATAGGCAGGCGCCTTCAGGAAGCTGACGGTCGGCATGCTGCCGTTCTTCAGCGCGGCGTAGAAGTCGGTTACGTCATACTGGTGATTGGCAGCGTCGGTGGTGCCGATCGCTGCGACCGAGGACGGGCGCGCATGCGTCGGATTGGCCGTCGAGGCATAATACTGGAACGGCTGGTGATGCGGGATGTAGTCGGTGCTATTGACCTGCGTGACGGTCGAGGTCGTGGCGCGCTTGCAGTTCGTCGTGCCGTCGGCATTGGTCTGGGTGAGATCGAAGCCGCCTTCGAAGAAGCCCCAGGTGATGTCGCGCGCGTTCAGCATGTCGCCGATATTCTTGCCGTACATCAGCGCGGTCTGGCCGACGGAACAGACGTCGCCGGTCGGGTCGAAGTCGCTGATGGCCGTCCAGCCGCCATTGCTGTCGGGCACGATGCGGCCCTTGGAATAGGTGCCGTCCTTTTCCAGCGTGTAGCCGGGCGGCAGGATGACGCCGTTGGTCTGGCCGGAGATCAGGTTCAGCGCGCCGGGGGTCGAAGGGCCGAAATTGGTGGAGAAGGAATTGTCGCTCAGCGCATAATGCTGGGCGTAATTCCACATGGCGGTGACGGTGTTGCCGTCATAATAGCCCATGACCTGGCCCTTGGTGCCGAATGCGCCGGCCGCACCCTTGGTAGCCTTGCCGGTGTTGGCGGGGAAAAGGTCCATGGCGAAATTGTTGTAGGCCGCCTGCTCGGCGGTGTAGCCGTGGTTCTGCGACTGCGTGGCCGCCTGGGTGCGGTCGAGGCGGAAGGGGGCCGCGGCATCGGCGCCGTTGGCCGCATTGGTCTTGTTCGGGTTGTTGTCGATAAGACCGGCATTGGCGAGCGTGTTGATGTCGGTCGGCGTGTTGTCGGCCGCCTTGAATTCCGGTTCGCCGGCGACGTTTGCGGCCTTGGGGTAGGTCGCGAAGTAATGGTCGAAGGAGACATTTTCCTGGAAGATGACGACTAGGTGCTTGATCGGGGTGGCGGTATTCGTCGACGCCGCCGTGTCAGCGGCGCCGGCGGTGGAACAGAGCGAAACAAGGGCAAGCGCGCTGCCGGCTGCAAGGGCGGCGCGACGCGAAAGACGGGTCATGGTGATATCCTCTCGAGGGGGTATTGCCCTGGCGCTTGGTTGCGCCGCGCCGGGGCAGAGGGAGCCATGCCGGGCTATCAAGCGTACATGACAGTTCCGTGACGGTGCGTCATCGGAGAGGCCGTCGCGGCTACGGAGGGTATAGCCAAGCGATTGATTTTGCTGGAATGAAAGAGGACATCATGCGCCGGTGAAGCATGGGGGCACGATGATGCTACCTTATGTCACGGGGCATCTGTCCGCTAGATATTCTGATCCATCGTTTCCGCCGGGATCTCGTCGGCGGGATGGATGCGGACGACCACGGCCGGGACACCAGCGACGGTGCAGTGGGGTGGCACAGCCTTGACGACGACGCTGCCCGCCGCCACCTTGCTGAAGGCGCCGACTTCGATATTGCCGAGGATCTTCGCGCCGGCGCCGATCATCACGCCATGGCGGATCTTCGGATGCCGGTCGCCGGTTTCCTTGCCTGTGCCGCCGAGGGTGACGTTCTGCAGGATCGAGACTTCATCCTCGATGACGGCGGTTTCGCCGATAACGATGCCGGAGCCGTGATCGAGCATGATGGACGAGCCGATCTGAGCCGCCGGATGGATATCCGGGCCGAAGACGAGCGAGGCGAGGTTGGACAGCCAGCTGGCGATCTCCGGCCGGCCCTCCATCCAAAGCGCATGGGCGATGCGATGGGTCTGCAGGGCGTGGAAGCCCTTGAGATTGAGCAGCGCATGCAGATAGGTGGTGCAGGCGGGATCGCGGGTCCGTACGGCGACAAGATCGGCCTCCGTCGCCGGCAGGATACCGGGGTGGCGCTTCAGCACATCCTGGAAGAGGGCGAAGAGGTCGCGGGTTTCTATCCCGGTAGTGGAGAGCCGGG
Source organism: Martinezella rhizogenes (assembly GCF_000799715.1). Lineage (GTDB taxonomy): Bacteria > Pseudomonadota > Alphaproteobacteria > Rhizobiales > Rhizobiaceae > Rhizobium > Rhizobium rhizogenes_C. Next base: position 1,524,722 of record NZ_JUHG01000011.1, on the reverse strand, counting down.
CGACCAGAACATTGGCGAGGCTTTCGGCATCCGATTGCGTCGCGATGATCTGCGTTGCAAGCAGCGGCTTCAGCGTTGGTTCGCGGCCGGCTAGGTCGATGGCCTCATGGCGGATCACGTCCCAGACGCTGCCGGGTGTGGCAGTGGAATGTCCGGCAATTGCCGTACCTGTCTGGGACATGGTCGTGTCTTTCTCGTCAGGCGGAAATATCAACAACGCCGCAATCGCCGGCCTCGGAGGCAAAGGCGAGCAGCTTGCCGGATTTGCTCCAGCTCATCGAGGTGATCGCACCTTTGCCCGGACGGCGCAAGAGCGCCTCCTTGGCATCGCCGATGCGCACCGCCAGGATCATGCCGTCAATGAAGCCGATCGCCAGTATGTCTTCCACCGGGTGGAACTTGACACAGGTCGCCATGATGTTGGCGCGGGTGCCGAGTTCCTGCGGCGCCTTGCCCATCGGGCCGTCCTTGCTCTGGAAGGGCCAGACGATCGCCGCCGGGGCGCCGGACGAGGCGAGCCACTTGCCCTTGGCGGACCAGGAGAGCGACTTCACCTTGGCGGGATAGCCGGTCATGCGCATATGCCGGGCTTCGCCACCCGGCTTGCTGTCCAGCTTCCAGCCGTGCAGGGCGTTTTCCTGCATGGTAGTGACGACGAACTGGCCGTCCGGCGAGAAGGTGACGCCGGTATGGGCGCCCTTCCATTCCAGATTGACCGGTTGCGCGCTCATGCCGACCCAATGCAGCGAGACGCCATTATAGCGGGCGGCGGCGATGCGCAGGCCCTTGGGCGCGAAGGCGAGGCCCTCGACGGTGCGATCCTCGGTGAATTCCTTGGTCGAGCCATCGGCAAGCCGCACGAAGCTGCTTTTTCCATAGGCATAGGCGACCGCGCCTTGCGGGCCGGCGGCAAGCTGGGTGATCCATTTGCGCGGCGCTTCGGCAAGCACTGTCACAGCGCCATCGGCTGCGATCCGCAGGACCTTGCCGTCTTCGCCACCGGAAATGAGGCTGTCGCTATGGGGATCGCGGATACAGGTGAGCATGCCCTGGTGGGCTTCGCTCACCTTTTCCCCGCCTTCCAGCCGATGGATCGTGCCGGCGGCGCTGGCGAAGATGGGGGTATCCCCTAAAAATTCGACGGCCAGAACATGGCCGTCGATATCAAGCGGAGCGACAGTCGGCATCAGGCAGCCGCCTCGCAGGCCTTGAAGCTGTTTTCCAGCTTTTCGCGGTCGAGCTCGCGGCCGATGAAGACCAGACGGCTCTCATGCTTTTCGCCGTCTTTCCAGGGGCGCTGGTGGTCACCTTCTATGATCATGTGCACGCCCTGGACGACATAGCGCTCGGCGTCGCCCTTGAAGGCGATGATGCCCTTCAGGCGGAGAATCTTCGGGCCGTCGGTCTGGGTGACCTTCTGGATCCACGGGAAGAAGCGATCCGGGTTCATCTCGCCGCCGCGCAGCGAGACCGACTGCACCGTCACGTCATGGATCGGCGATGGGGCGTGATGATGGCCATGATCGTGATCATGGTGATGATGGTCGTGATCGTGCCCATGATGATGGTGATCATGGTCGTGATGGTCATGATCGCAATCCGGGCCGCAGACATGATCGTCATGGCTTTGATCGAGGAAGTGCGGATCGTTTTCCAGCGCGCGCTCGAGGTTGAAGGCACCCTGGTTCAGGACGCGGGCGAGATCGACGCCGGAGCGGGTGGTCTTGTAGACGCGAGCAGCCGGGTTGATGGCGCGAACGATGTCCTCGATCTGCGCCAGTTCTTCCGAAGACACCAGATCGGACTTGTTGATGACGACGACGTCGGCAAAGGCGATCTGGTCCTCGGCCTCGCGGCTGTCCTTCAGACGGAGCGGCAGGTGCTTGGCATCGACGAGCGCGACGACGGCATCGAGCTCGGTCTTGGCGCGGACGTCGTCATCCATGAAGAAGGTCTGGGCGACGGGAACCGGATCGGCAAGGCCGGTGGTCTCGATGATGATGCCGTCGAAACGGCCGGGGCGGCGCATCAGTCCCTCGACGACGCGGATCAGGTCGCCGCGCACGGTGCAGCAGACGCAGCCATTGTTCATCTCGTAGATTTCTTCGTCCGACTCGACGATCAGGTCGTTGTCGATGCCGATCTCGCCGAACTCATTGACGATGACGGCGTATTTCTTGCCGTGGTTTTCGGTAAGAATGCGGTTCAGCAGCGTCGTCTTGCCGGCACCGAGATAACCGGTGAGAACGGTGACGGGAATGGGCTTTTGCGTGGCTGTTTCGGTCATGGGAGCCTCGAAATATGGGATTTCCCCCAAGGGGGCGGAAAATGATCGGGTTCCATATAAGGAGTTGAAGGCGTCAGTTCAAAGGCTTTTGTATGTTATAAGATCACATTAGGTTTGAGACCTGCGGATCGATCGGGCTTTACCTCAGCGTTGTCACATCAAACGCATCGACATCTTGCAAAAGCTCCACCAGCCCTCGCACAGCATGGGCGATCAGCCGCTCGCCCTTTTCCGCCGTAGCGATGCCTGCGTTTCCCGCAACGCCTTTAGCGCTTAGATCCGACATTTTCCAGCCGAACGCATGCGGCCCATAGGCTCGCAAGTGCTTGAAGCGGTGCGTGTAGTCGGACTGGCGGGAGGGGAAATTCGCAGCCTTGGTCATGTCGACTTCTCCCGGATGCAGCGCCAGCATCACCGATGTCTCGATGTCACCGCCGTGGATGTCGATGGCCTTGGCTTCCGGCGCGATCAGGCCGTCCGGTACGCCGAAGCGCGTCCAGCTGGTCGCCACCGCCAACATGTTGAAGCGGACGCGCGCCTCGGTCGCGACGATGGTCATCAGGGGCGAGTTGCCGCCATGGGCGTTCAGCATGACGAATTTGCGGATGCCGAGACGGTGCATGTTTTCGGCCATACCGAGCCAGCGGCTGACGGTCTCATAGAAGCCGAGTGTTCTGGTGCCGGCGACATCCATGTGCTCGATGGAGTAGCCGACTGGCTCCACGGGGAGGAAAGTGACGGGTAAATCCGCCGGTAGGGCGGCCCTCAAACGCGAAACGATACCTTCGGCGATCAGCGTATCGGTGTCGAACGGCAGGTGGGGACCGTGTTGCTCATGGGCGCCAAGTGGCAGCACGGCGATCCAGTTTGCTCTCTCCGCAGGCGCCAGCGTCCTATCATTGTCATCGAAACGTGGCAAAGGCTGTGCCATCTGCGGGTGTGCCCCTTGTTTATGTCAATAAGCTAGGCAATGTCATAACGTGATGATGCAGTGGCGGAAAGAGCAACGGAATCACGATGGGTAAGAAGAACAAAGACGGCAAGAAAAGTAAGTCGGGTAAAAAGAAGGACCACGGCGAGTACACGCTCGCCGATCTGTCGCCGGCGTTGACGCAGGCGGCACGGTCGATGCGCACGGTTCTGACGCGCAACCTGACGGCTAGCGGCCTCTATGCGGGCCAGGATGGTGTCATCCTGGCGCTTGCGGCCAGCGACGGTCTGCCGGCGGGAACGCTGGCGCAAAAGCTCGGCGTCAAGGCGCCGACCATGACCCGCACCATAGGCCGCATGGAAGCACAGGGCTTCCTCGAGCGCCGGCCGGACGCCGAGGATGCGCGGTTGACCAAGGTCTATCTTACCGAGGCAGGCCGCAACAGCGTCAGCGAGATCGAAAGTTCGGCTGCTGCTTGCGACGAACTCGCCACGCGCGGTTTTTCGGAGAAGGACGTCCGTTCTCTGGTGCGCCTGCTGAAGGCGATCGAGGGCAACCTTCATATCGGCGACCATGACGAGGATGATGGGGAATTTTAAGAATCCCCGAGGATTCGAGTTGCACGGCGCGATTAAAGCTTTTAATTAAAGTTTTTAAATTCCGGAATCGTAAAACGACGGAATACATATTCGGCTGCGTTTCACGGGGAGGGGAGCGCATGGCGCAAAAGATAAAATTGTCTACCATTGCGGAATCGCTGGGCATTTCAACGGCAACCGTATCCCTGGCCTTACGCGACAGTCCGCTGGTGGCGGTCAATACGCGTGAGAAGATCAAGGATCAGGCGCGGGCGCTGGGTTATATCTACAATCGCCGCGCGGCCAGCCTCAGGACATCGCGATCCGGCATCATTGGCGTCGTTGTCCACGACATCATGAACCCGTTCTACGGCGAAATCCTCAAGGCGATCGAAAGCGAGCTCGATCGCAGCCGCCACACCTTCATTCTCTCCAACCACTACGATTCAGTCGAGAAGCAGCGAACCTTCGTCGAAACCCTGCTGCAGCTTGGCGGCGATGGCATCATCATGTCGCCGGCGATCGGCACACCGCCGGAGGATTTCGATCTGGCGGAGGAGAACGGCATGCCGGCCATCCTTGTCGCCCGTTCGATGGAGGGGCTGGATCTTCCGACCTTTCGCGGCGACGACAGCTACGGCATTTCGCTTGCCACCAATCACCTGATCAGCCTTGGCCACCGCACCATTGCGATGATCGGCGGCACGGACCAGACCTCGACCGGCCGTGATCGCTATCAAGGTTATGTCAACGCCCTGCGCAAGGCGGGCATCGAGGTCGATCCCGATCTGCGCATTCCCGGTGCTCGTTCCAAGCAGGGTGGTTTCGAGGCGGCGGTGCATCTCCTGTCATTGCCGCAGAAGCCGACGGCGGCCGTCTGCTGGAACGATCTGGTGGCGATAGGCCTGATGAACGGCATTTCCCGCGCCGGCCTTGTGCCGGGTAAGGATATTTCGGTCACCGGCTATGACGATCTTGAGGAGGCGTCGATCGCGACGCCAGCGCTGACGACGGTGTGGAACGGCCAGGCGGAAGTCGGAAGGCTTGCAGCACGCGCACTTTTGGATAGGCTGGCGGGCAGCCATGAGCCGGATGGTATTCATCTTATCAAGCCGGAAATGCGCATTCGCCAGTCGACATCTCCCTATCAGGCCCGCCAATAGCGCCGCACGACATCTTCAAGAGGAAAGATCCATGTCCGATAACCGCACCGCCATCCTCGTTCCGGGGAAGATACATCCGCGTGTCCTCGAAAGGCTTGGCGGCCATTTCGATGTCATCGCCGCCGATCGCAGCGAGACCCCCCAGGTCGATGCCGGGACCGCGGCGCGCGTGCGCGGTGTTGCCGTTGCCGGTGGTTTCAACGCGGCCTGGATCGACGCCTTTCCGAATATCGAGGTCATCGCCAATTTCGGTGTCGGCTATGACGGTATCGATGTCAATCATGCGGCCGCGAAGGGTATCGTCGTTACCAATACGCCTGATGTGCTGAACGACGAAGTGGCCGATACGGCGATTGCGCTGCTTTTGAACACGCTGCGCCTGTTTCCGCAGGCGGAAAGCTGGTTGCGGGAGGGACGCTGGGCGAACGAGGGGCCTTTCCCGCTTTCGCCTTTCTCATTGAAGGGGCGCCGCGTCGGCATTTATGGCCTCGGACGTATCGGTCAGGAGATCGCCAAGCGCCTGGAGCCGTTCAAGGTGAAGATCGGTTATCATACCCGTACGCCGCGCAAGGAGCTGGCCTATGAGTATTATCCGTCGCTGAAGGCGATGGCGGAGGCGGTGGATACGCTGATCAGTATCGTGCCGAAGACGCCGGAGACGCATAAGGTCATCGACGCTGAAATCCTGTCGGCGCTTGGGCCGCAGGGTGTGTTCATCAATGTCGGGCGCGGCTGGTCGGTGGATGACGACGCGCTGATCGCCGCCCTTGGAAACGGCACGCTCGGAGCAGCCGGCCTCGATGTCTTCTACGACGAGCCGAATGTTCCGTCCGGCTATCTTTCCTTGCCGAACGTTTCGCTGCTGCCGCATGTGGCATCAGCCTCGGTGCCAACGCGTAATGCGATGGCCGATCTCGTGGCGGACAACATCATCGAGTGGTTCGGCAAGGGGGCGGCGCTGACGCCGGTGCCGGAAACCCCGGTCAAGCCAAAGGGCTGATCAGAGTGCCGATTGGCGGCGAAGAGCCGCCAATCGGCCGCTCCTTGGCCGCCGCATAGTCGCGCACCGCGTCGCCGAAGGCGACAAACAGCTTGCGCGATGGAGAGTCCGTTTCGGCCCAATATTCCGGATGCCATTGCACGCCAACAGCGAAGGCCTTGGCGTCGATGACGGAAACGGCCTCGATCGTGCCGTCCTCGGCGATGGCTTCCACTTGCAGCCGTGGCGCCGTTTCCGCGATTGCCTGGCGATGCAGCGAATTGACGCGCACTTCGCCGGGGCCGACGACGTCGGCAATGCAGGAACCTTCCTTGACGAAAACGCTCTGGCGGATCGAATACATGGTGTCGCGGTCGACATTCTGCGGCTTGCGGTGATCCCAGATCCCCGGCTGTTCCTGGATTTCGCTGGCAAGCGTGCCGCCGAGCGCGACGTTCAGCTCCTGGATGCCGCGGCAGATGGCGAGCATGGGAATGGCGCGCTCGATGGCGCGGCGGATGAGCGGCAAGGATGTGGCGTCGCGGGCCGGATCGAAGGGGCCGTCGCTCTCGTCGACTTGCTTGCCGTAGAGCGAAGGATGCACGTTGGTGGCGGAGCCGGACACCAGCAGCCCGTCGACGCGATCGAGAATGGCGTCGACATCGTTGCCGTCCTCCATGGCCGGAACGATCAGCGCCATGAGGCCGGAGGCCTTGACGGCGGCGCGGACATATTGCTGCTGCACCGCATGCCAGGTCGCGCCATCGAGTTCGCGGATATCGGCGGGAATGGCGATGATCGGCCTGGACATTCAAGGCTCCGGAAACATGCAAAACTGTCGGGCCTGGTCGAGACCCAGAGTGAATATGGTGTCGATGCCGCGATGGGCCAACTTGTCGGCAAATCTACGCGAAGAGCAGGCGTTCGGCAACGCGGGACGGCTGTGGCTGGGCTTTGTTTCCGTTTGTCATGACGATGTACAGGAATCGCCATAATGCAGTGCAAAAGCAAACTTGAAAGACAATACGCGGCATGGTTAAGCTCCAACGCTAGCGCCATGATCGGGAGACTGTATTTCCCGCAATGTTATCCGTGTGAGAGGTTATAATGGATCGCCGTTCGTTCATCAGACGGGCCGGAGCAGTTGGCGCGGGCGCAGCCGCCTCAGCGCTTGCCAGTCCCGCCATCGCCCAGGAATATCCGAAGATCACCTGGCGGATGACGTCGTCCTTCCCGAAAAGTCTGGATACGATCTATGGCGGCGCGGAGGATATCGCGCAGCATGTTTCGGACGCGACCAACGGCAATTTCGTCATTCAAACCTATGAGGCCGGAGCGATCGTTCCCGGCGCGCAGGCGGCTGATGCGGTGAGCGCCGGCACGGTCGAGGCCGCGCATACCTGTTCCTACTATTTCTGGAACAAGGACCCGACCTACGCCATCGGTACGGCATTGCCTTTCGGGCTCAATGCTCGGCTCACCAATGCCTGGTTCTATCAGGGCGACGGCAATAAGCTGATGAACGAGTTCTATGCCACGCAGGGCATCCTTGGCCTGCCCGCTGGCAATACCGGTGTGCAGATGGGCGGATGGTTCCGTAAGGAAATCAATACGCTGGATGATCTCAAGGGCCTGAAGATGCGCATCGCCGGCCTCGCTGGCAAGGTGATCGAGAAGATCGGCGTCGTGCCGCAGCAGGACATCCCCGTCAGCGACATCTATGCCGCGCTCGACAAAGGCACGCTCGACGCCGTCGAGTGGGTCGGCCCCTATGACGACCTGAAACTCGGCTTCCAGAAGATCGCCAAATATTACTACTATCCCGGCTGGTGGGAAGGCGGCGCCGTCGTGCACGCCTTTTTCAATCTGGAAAAGTGGAACGGGCTGCCGAAGAACTACCAGGCCATCCTCGCGGATGCCTGCGCCTTTGCCAATACCAACATGCTGGCGAAATATGACGTGAAAAATCCGCAGGCCCTGAAGGATATCGTCCAGCAAGGCGTGACGCTGCGCCCCTTCAGCCAGGAAATTCTCGAAGCCTGCTTCCAGGCGGCCACGGGCATTTATGCCGACCTTTCGAAATCGAATGATTATTTCAAACGGATCTATGAGGATCAGGTTGCTTACAAGAAGGATGCCTATCTCTGGATGCAGCTTTCCGAGTACACTTTCGATACTTTCATGATGATCCAGCAACGGGCGGGCAAGATTTAACCGAGGATGCTTTGCTGATTTCCATTTTCTATTTTAGCGTTTCGTAAGCAAGGAACTATAATCAAAGTAGAGCACGGCTCCATCGACTGCACGAATATGGTGCAAAATATAACTCAAAATCAATGTAAATTGTCGGCATACTTAGAATATCTATCCAGATGGATACTATTTGCGCAATCAAATTTTAAAACGTTCCAACTAGAGTTCGCGCCGCATCAGGGGAACTCTGAATGAAACTTCAAAACCCGAACACCGTGCCGACGGATGTTTATCTGTCGTTCGTCGGTTCGCTTTTCGGAAACCGTAGCACATTGCTTACGGGTGTCTTGGTTCATATCCTCAGCTATATCATTGTCTTCCTGAGCACGGGCGCCGGCATCTATCTTGGTTTCTGCCTTGTCCTAGCCATCATCTTCGCTCTCCGCATCCATTCGTTCCGGCAGTTCGACACGGTCGATAAAAGCACCCTTTCGCGCGCTGATATCGCGCGTTGGGAAACCCGCTATGTGGTCGGCGCGACGGCGACGACGCTGATCCTCGGCGTTGCCAGCGGCTATGCCATCCTGATCGTCCAGAATCCGCTGGCGGAATTCATCTGCATCGCGGTAACCATGGGATCAATGGTATCGATCCTCGGCCGCAACTACGGCTCGCGGAAGGCTATCGACCTGCAGACCACGGCGTGTTGCCTGCCGATCATCATCGCCTGCCTGATGTCGGGGCAGCTTTACATGGCAATCGTTTCCATCATGCTGGTGCCCTTCGGGCTGACAACGCGCTCGATGGCCAACGGCCTGCGTGAGTTCCTCTACAAGAACGTCATTGCGTCGCGCGAGATATCGCTGATCGCCGATCGGTTCGATACGGCGCTCAACAATATGACACATGGCCTGTTCATGCTGGATGCCGACAACCGCATCCTAGTGGTCAATCGAAAGGCTTGCGAGCTCCTGAACCTGACGAATCCCGAGCAGCTCAGGGATTGCGATTTCGATGTCGTGTTGCGCTATGGCGTGCGTCATGCCTCCATTGACGGGTCTTTTCCGGGCCTGATCCAACAGCAGATGGTGCGGCTCATCGACGGTTCGTTGGCGCGCACGTTGATCGAGCTCGGCGAAGACCTGTTTCTGGAATTTTCAGCAAGCCGTCGCGCCGATGGCGCCGTCATCCTGATTTTCGAGGATGTAACGGCGCGCGTTCGAGCAGAGCGGAAGATCCTGCATATGGTGCGCTTCGATCCGCTGACGGGCTTGCCGAACCGTGAATACTTCGCCGAATTGACGAAGGAGAAGCTGGCCGCGCGTGTCGGTGACGGCCGGATCGGCTTTCTGGTTCTCGATGTCGATGATTTCAAGCATGTCAATGATTTCAAGGGGCATGTGACCGGCGACCGGCTGCTGGTCGCCATCGCCGCGCGGTTGAGGGACACGGCGGGCGATAGGGCGCTTTGCGCACGACTGGTCGGGGATCAGTTCGTGCTGTTCTTTCCGAACGATGACGGCGTCCAGGATCTCGATGGACGCATAGCCGCGTTGCATGCCGCGATGGCAGGCACTTACGAGGTCGATGATCATAGCCTTCGTATCTCTTTCAGTGGCGGCTATGTGACCATGTCGAGCTCAGAATTCCGTCCGGAGGAATGGCCGATCAAAGCCGATCTGGCGCTGTTCGACACCAAGTTGCGGACGAAGGGCGGTTGCTCCGCTTTCGAAGAGGAAATGGATGCTCGCTACATCGAGCGGCAAAAGCTGAAGACTGATCTGCGCGAGGCGGTCGAGGCCGGCAAGCTGCATGCGGTCTATCAGCCGATGTTCACGCCGGATGGCCGCCGTATCGATTGCTGCGAAGCGCTGGCGCGTTGGGTTCATCCGGAAAAAGGGCCGGTCCCGCCCAACGTTTTCGTACAGATCGCCGAGGAGATGGGAATCGTTTCCGGCATCACCCGCTTCATGCTCAATCGGGCCTGCCGGGATTGTGCCGGCTGGCCCCGGTCTCTCTCGGTCTCGGTCAATCTCTCGGCGCAGGATTTGCGCAGCAATGACATCGTCGCTGTGGTTACGGAAGCGCTGGAGGCATCGGGGCTGGAACCGTCACGCCTGCATCTGGAGGTAACCGAAAGCTGCCTCATGGATGAGATTGCCACCGTGCGCTCCATTCTCGCCGATCTCCGGGCCAAGGGCATCACCATTGCCATCGATGATTTCGGGACCGGGTTTTCCAGTCTCAGCTACCTCGACTCACTGCCGGTGGATATCGTCAAGATCGATCGCTCCTTCGTGCACGATATCACCGGAGACAGCCGTCGTTTCAAGCTCCTGTGCGGCATTGCCGACCTCTCACGGGCTCTGGGTCTGGAAATCGTTGTCGAAGGCGTCGAGACACCGGAACAGTTGGCGCTCATCAACGAGCGCGGCTTGGCCGATGTGATCCAGGGCTACGTCTTTTCGATGCCGGTGTCGCCGGCGCGGGTTAGCGAGATGATAGACAGTCTCGATCGCAATCGGTCGGCCTTGCGCCAGGATATCCCGGCCTAAGACGAGACGGCGGTGGAACGAGGAGATTGAACCTCTGCGACGTTCTCGTGCATTGCATTTTTTCTCGCTTTGTGTAACGCCTCGGTAGAGGAAATCTGGCTGCGGTGCCCTATTGGGAGATGCCGCAGCTTTCGAGGGCGAACTCCAGCCGGCAGCTGTTGCAAGGTCTGTCGGGGAGCGGATTGAGGGGAGACTTTTGCATGGCCGAACATCATACCGGACCGATCGAAACCGGTGCTCCGATGGACTACAAGGAGCACGAGAAAACCTATAACGGGTTTCTTTTGGTCGCCAGGGTCGGATCGGCGATCATCGCCGCGCTGTTGATTGCGATGACGGCGGGTTTCTTCGGTCATGCTGGCCTGTTCGGCGGGTTTCTCATTTTCGTGGTTCTTTCAATCGTTGGCGCCTTTCTCGCGCGCTGAACGACGCAGGGCCGTCCGGCCCGCGCCTTCCCTGAGATTCTGGCCTGATTTCGCAGGCTGTTGCGCTGCTGTCTTCAGCGGGGCTGTCGTTTGATGCGAGGTGGTGTCGTTGGGCAATCTGGTTTTCGTCGCCAAGGAGACCGTGGGGGATGAGACGCGTGTCGCGGCATCCGTCGAAACGGTGAAGAAGATGAGAGGCCTCGGCTTCGATGTCGTGGTGGAAGCGGGCGCCGGCACCTTGTCGCGCATTCCGGATCATGAATACGAGGCTATCGGCGCGCGCATCGGCGCGATCAAGGATGCCAAGCGGGCTGATGTCATTCTCAAGGTGCGGCGGCCGACGCGCAAGGAGATCGCCGGCTACAAAAGCGGCGCCATCGTTGTCGCCATCATGGATCCCTATGGCAATGAGGCAGCACTGGTCGAGATGGCCAAGGCAGGGCTGACGAGCTTTGCCATGGAGCTGATGCCGCGCATCACCCGCGCGCAGTCGATGGACGTCTTGTCGTCGCAGGCCAATCTTGCCGGCTATCAGGCCGTTATCGAGGCGGCCGCAGTCTATGACAGAGCGCTGCCGATGATGATGACGGCGGCGGGAACGGTGCCGGCAGCAAAGGTTTTCGTGATGGGGGCGGGCGTTGCCGGCTTGCAGGCGATTGCGACGGCGCGACGGCTCGGCGCGCAGGTGTCGGCGACGGATGTTCGTCCGGCCGCCAAGGAGCAGGTCGCCTCGCTCGGCGCGAAATTCATTGCCGTCGAGGATGAAGAGTTCAAGGCGGCGGAAACGGCCGGCGGTTACGCCAAGGAAATGTCGCGGGATTATCAGGCCAAGCAGGCCGCACTCGTGGCCGAGCATATCTCCAAGCAGGATATCGTCATCACGACGGCTCTGATCCCCGGCCGCCCGGCGCCGCGGCTCGTCAGCCGCGAGATGCTGAAGGCGATGCGGCCCGGTGCCGTTGCCGTCGATCTCGCCGTCGAGCGCGGCGGCAATATCGAGGGCGCGGAATTCGGTGAAGTGGCCGATGTCGAAGGCGTCAAGGTGGTCGGCTATGCCAATATGGCCGGTCGCGTTGCGGCGAGCGCCTCGGCTCTCTACGCCAAGAACCTCGTCACTTTCCTGGAGACGATGGTCGACAGGGATACCAAGAGCCTCGGGCTGAACCGCGCCGACGAACTGATCAAGGCGACGATGCTGACCGATGGCGGCGAAGTCGTGCATCCGAATTTTGTCGACCCGGATCAGCCGACCGTCAACAAGGGAGATGTCTAAATGGCCAGCCAGGCAATAGATCAAGCGCTCCAACAACTGGATAACGCCGTGACTGCGGTGAGGACCGCCGCCGCGCAGGCCCCGGAGACCGTCAGTGCCGCATCCGGCGGCGCAATCGATCCCTTCGTTTTCCAGCTTGCGATCTTCGTGCTTGCGATCTTCGTCGGTTATTACGTCGTTTGGTCGGTGACGCCGGCCTTGCATACGCCGCTGATGGCGGTGACGAACGCGATCTCCTCAGTCATCGTCGTCGGCGCGCTTCTGGCGGTCGGCATTTCCGCGAGTGGGCTTGCGACGGGCTTCGGCTTCGTGGCGCTGGTACTCGTCTCGGTCAATATCGTCGGCGGCTTCCTTGTCACCCAGCGCATGCTGGCGATGTACAAGAAGAAAGACAAGTGAGAGCGGCATGCTGAGCAATATCGCGGCCTTCCTCTATCTCGTCTCCGGCGTGCTGTTCATTCTGGCGCTGCGCGGCCTGTCGCATCCGGCCACTAGCCGCCGTGGCAATCTCTACGGCATGGTCGGCATGGGTATCGCCATCGCGACGACGCTGGTACTGGCGACGCCGTCCTTCGGCGGCCTGGTGCTGATCGTTCTGGGTCTGGCCATCGGCGGCGGGGCAGGGGCCTATATCGCCCGTGTTATCCCGATGACCTCGATGCCGCAGCTCGTTGCCGGCTTCCATTCGCTGGTCGGCCTGGCGGCGGTGCTGGTCGCGGCTTCGGCACTCTATACGCCGTCCTCTTTCGGCATAGGCAATATCGGCTCGATCCACACCGAGGCGCGCATCGAAATGGCGATCGGCGTCGCCATCGGCGCGCTGACTTTCACCGGCTCGATCATCGCCTTCCTGAAGCTCGATGGGCGCATGTCCGGCAAGCCGATCCTGCTGCCCTATCGTCATCTTATCAATGCGGCGCTGCTGGCGCTGATCCTGTTCTTCATGGTGGGCTTGGCGATCAGCGAGAGCCATTTCGATTTCTGGGCGATCGTCGTGCTGGCGCTGGCGCTCGGCGTGCTTCTGATCGTGCCGATCGGCGGCGCCGACATGCCGGTCGTCGTATCGATGCTGAACTCCTATTCCGGCTGGGCGGCGGCGGGCATCGGCTTTACGCTCGGCAATCTGGCGCTGATCATTACCGGCGCTCTGGTCGGCTCCTCCGGCGCGATCCTGTCCTACATCATGTGCAAGGGCATGAACCGCTCCTTCGTCTCCGTCATTCTGGGCGGCTTCGGCGGTGAGGCTTCTACCGGCGGTACTGATAACAGCGACAAGACGGTCAAGCTCGGCTCGGCCGAGGATGCGGCCTATCTGATGGTGAATGCCTCAAAGGTCATCATCGTGCCGGGTTACGGCATGGCGGTCGCCCAGGCCCAGCATGCGCTGCGCGAGATGGCCGATCGCCTGAAGGCGCATGGCGTCGACGTGAAATATGCCATCCATCCGGTTGCCGGCCGCATGCCCGGCCATATGAACGTACTGCTTGCCGAGGCCAATGTTCCCTATGACGAGGTGTTTGAGCTCGAGGACATCAATTCGGAACTCGCCCAGGCCGATGTCGCCTATGTCATCGGCGCCAACGACGTCACCAATCCGGCGGCGCGCGACGACAAGACCTCGCCAATCTATGGCATGCCGATCCTCGATGTCGACAAGGCCAAGACCTGCCTCTTCGTCAAGCGCTCCCTCGGCTCCGGCTATGCCGGCATCGACAACACGCTGTTCTACAAGGATGGCACCATGATGCTGCTGGGCGACGCCAAGAAGGTGACGGACGATATCGTCAAGGCGATGAACGAGTAGAAAGGCGCCTGCCTTCTCCGACGTAAGGGGGAAGGTGTGCTGGCTTTGACACGAATTTCCGGAGACTGTCGCGTCCGCCGACGATACGGAGGTCCACGTCGTAGGCCGAGCCTCACGTCCGCTCGCGTTCCCGCTCCATGGTGCTCCGCAAGGCATTCAGCACCCAGACGAGGCCCGTTGGCCGGAAGTCGATCTCGACGTGACCGCCAAAGGCCGCCGCCGCATGGGCCTTGGTGACGGTGGTGCCGAAGCCGGTGAGAGTTGGCTTCTTGACGCGCGGACCGCCGCTTTCCGTCCAGGTGAGCTGGATCATCGGTCCGATATCGCCGTCGACATTCGTCCATTCGATGGCGATCTTGCCCTCGGGCGCGGAAAGCGCCCCGTACTTCACCGAATTCGTCGCCAGCTCATGCAGGACCAGTCCGAGATTTTGCACGGCTTCCGGCTTCAGCACAAAATCCAGACCGTTGATGTCGAGCTGTTGTGGCGCCTGCAGGAAAGTGGCGAGATGAATGTCGATCACCCGCCGCAGCGATACGCCCGACCATTGTTCGCTGGTCAGCACCTCGATCGAACGTGCAAGCCCCTCCAGCCGGTCGGCGACGGCGCGTTGAAAGGTGTCGACGCTGTCGGTTTGCCGGGCGAGCTGGCGGGTCATCGCCTGGGCGAGCGCCAAAAGGTTCTTGGTACGATGGACGAGCTCGTGCATGACAAAATGCAGCCGGTCCTCCGTCTCGCTGCGATCGAAGGAGGCGTTGGACAGCGCGATGGCCACCTGATTGGCCTCGATGACGCTGGTTTCGACCGGCGAAACGATCTCGCCGCGGCCCATGCGTTCGGCCATGTCGGCGATGCTGCGTATCGTGGTGCGCACCTGGCGTGCCAAGGCATAGACGGCAATCAGGGCAACCAAGAGCAGGGTGACACCGCCGTAAATCAGGAAACGCCAGGTGCTCATGAGCGAAGCCTGCGCGGAGGCGACGGGTCCCCACACGACGGCTTTCCAGGACCAGCCGGGGATTTGCGCATAGCCGAGCAATGAGTGCGGCAGGATCTTCTCGTCCTGATAGACGCCGCTCGAGGCGATCAGCTTCGGCAGGATGTCTTTGCTGAACGGGTCACCGGGAGAGTGATTGGCGGGACCGCTGGCAGCGATAATATGGCCGGAACTGTCAATGACCGCGGCGGACCAGCCAGGGGCGAGGGCATCCGTTGTGACGAGCTTGGCAAGTTCGTCGGCATCCTGCGTCATGGCCAGGGCGGCGCCGGCCGGCGAATGGTCGAGCGGCAAGGTGACATTATAGACCCAGCGACGGATGGCGGATCCAACGAAGACGTCGGAAGCCTCGATGCGTCTCGAGTTGAGCGCCGATTGCAGGGCGGCCATATTGCCGGTCTTGCCAAGCGGCGTGCTGAGCGGCCACCGCGTATTCAGCCGCATCTGGCCATCCTTGTCGAGCAGCAGGACGAACAGCGAATCGGTACGCAGCACCGTCTCCGTCCGGTAGAAGAAGGTGGCGATATCGTTGTGTTCCAGTTCCGGCGAGGAGGAGAGCAGCCGCAGGGTCGTTGCCATATCCTGCAATTGCCGGTCGATGGTGCGCGCCAACGCCTGTGCGTCCTGAACCGCATCGCGCTTCAACACGTCGCGCTCATTGTTTTCGAGCTGAACCAACAGCAGTGCCACGAAGGCCAGGATCGGCAAGGCAATCGCCAGTGCTATGGCGATCAGATAAGCTCCAATCGAAGCCCTCGGGAAATGCAGCTTTTTCATAACGCGATCAACCGATCGGACCACCATAGGGTTCGAGCGCGTTTGCGAAAGCGGAAATAGCGGTTTCAGTCATCATGCCGAGCGCCCCCATGCTTTTATCCGAGCAGCATGTTCTCGAAAGCGTCATGTTAGGGCCCGGTAAATTTTGTTGCAACATACGAAAAGTCACCGTCGCTAAATCGTAAGTGACGCCGGACGCTTCGGATGCATGCGGCATGGATTTGACGTCGACTATCGCACAGCTCATTCGCCCGCCTTCACAAATCGCGACAGGCGGAATGGAGTGAGCTGCGCGTCCGGATGGCCACTGACAATCTCTTCCGCGGCAAGCAGTCCGACGAGTGGCGCCAGCGTCACGCCTGAGTGCAAGACTGCGAGATAGAGACCCGGCGCGTCGTCGACACCGCCAATGATCGGGAAACCGTCCTTCGGGTTCGGGCGATAGCCGATCGTGTAAAAATCGAGTTCGAGCTGATCGCCGCCGCGCAGCATGGCTCTGACCTTGGCAAGAATCTCCTCGGCGGCCTTGCGCGGGTCGTCGCCGGGATCGCCGCCGCCGAAATCGCTGCCGGCGATGATCCGGCCTTCCTGCGTCTGGCGCATATGCAGTTCCGGCGCCATGACCAGGCCACTCAACAGCCGAGGGTGAGGGTGGGAATGCGCAATCAGGCCCGGCGGCGTTTCGAGCGGCACATCGATGCCGATGGCGGCGGCGAGCGGAAGAGTATCGGCGCCGGCGGCAAGGACGACATGATCGGCAAGCAGCGTGCCGTTCGTCGTTTCGACGCCCGCGATCCTGCCGCTCTCCTGCAAAAGCCCGGTGACCTCCGTGCCGTATGACAGCGTCGCGCCACGGCGAGCGGCGTCTTCCAGCAGGAGATTGGCGGCGGCGACGGGTTCGACGGCGCCTTCTTCTGCAACATGCACGGCAAAGGCGGGCGGATCGATGAGGTTGGGTTCGATGGCCGCACTCGTCGCGCGGTTGACCGGCTGTATGTCATAACCCCAGCCGTGATGCTGCGCGAGATAGGCTTCGAGCTCGGCCTCCGGCATGTCCCAGCGGAGCCCGCCGCACCAGGAGAGCGGCAGGCCGGGAATATCGGTCGCCAGCCGCGACCATTCCGCCATCGAGCGGCGGCGGAAGCGGTAGTAGAATTCGGGGCTGCCCCAGCTTGCATTGATCCAGGCAAAGGAATTTGGCGTGGCGTCGCCGCCGGCTTTCCTGGCAATCACGGTGACATCAGCGCCCTTGCGCTGGAGATGCCAGGCAATGGATGCGCCGATGATGCCGGCGCCGACCACGATGATTTTCTGGGGAGAGGGCATGTCGTGTCTCGTTCAAATTTGAGTTTAGCGCGAGACTATGCGCTCAACAGCGCAAAGAAAAGCCGCCGGGCGGATGATCGCCGGGCGGCCCACTGTTTCGATGATATGCCGCGATCCTATGCGCCCGCGCCGACACGCGCCAGGCCATCCCTGGCCGGCTGGTAGTTCGGGTCGAGGTTGACGGCATGCTGGTAGGAACGGCGGGCCTTGGCCTTGTCGCCGCGACGCTCGTAGACGAAAGCCTGGTTGGCCCAGGATTCGGCAACCTTGTTGTCGAGATCGATCGCGTGATTGAAATCGGCGAAGGCATTGTCTTCGTCGTTCTGCGCGAGATAGGAGATGCCGCGGCTGTTATAGGGCTCGGGCGAATTCGGCGACAGCGAGATCGCCTTCGAGAAGTCGTCGATCGCCTTGTCCTGCTGATTACGCTTTTGAAGGATCACGCCGCGGCCATTATAGGCGCGGCCGTCCGTCGTGCCGAGGCTGATCGCCTTGGAATAATCGTTGAAGGCGTCATTATCGCGGCCGGACTGGCGATAGAGGTTGCCACGGCCGATATAGGCGACATCGTAATTGCCATTGATCTGCAGCGCGGCACTGTAGTCGGCGACGGCTTCCGGCAGCTTGCCCATGTTGCGGTAGATGAGCGCGCGGTTGGCGTAGGCCTGATAGAACTTCGGATTAAGCTGGATCGCCTGATTGAAGTCCGCCAGCGCCCGGTTGAAGTCGCCGCCGCGGCCATAGGCGGTGCCGCGAACGTTATAGCCTTCAGGATCTTGCGGGTTCGCGCTGATGACCGAGGTCAGCGAGGCAATATTTTCCGAAGAGCCTTGCGCCTTGTCGATACGGATTACCGTATCGGTAGAGGCTGTCTGGCAGCCAGAAAGGCCGATCGCAGCGAGAAGCGCCAAAACTGGCAGGGCAGCTGCGCGCTTCGAAACAAAGGAGGTGAGGTTCGAAGTACGGAACTGTTCGGACGTCGTCATTGCCATTATCGGGTTCGCTTTCGCCATGCGTCATATCAGGCTGTTCTGATTTAATCCGATTTGCACGGAGAATAAATCAAAAAGGCGGTGGCGAACGATTCGCCCCCGCCTAACATGCATTTGAAAACGTCGAAAAAACGACGATTACCGTGCAACCACGCCTTCGCGCTGTGCGCGCTTGCGGGCCAGCTTGCGAACGCGACGAACAGCTTCAGCCTTTTCGCGAGCACGCTTCTGCGACGGCTTTTCGTAATAGTCGCGCATCTTCATTTCGCGGAAAATGCCTTCGCGCTGCATCTTCTTCTTGAGAGCGCGGAGAGCCTGGTCGACATTGTTATCGCGGACAAGTACCTGCACGAGAATCACGTTCCTTTAGTTTGGTTGATGCCTGTGGCGACGGAGGCGCCGAGAGGCAAAAAAATAACGTCCGCTCGGCCATAGCCTTGCGATTGGTCTGGCGAGATATCAGATCGCTTTACCAAAGTCTAGCCGGATCGTGCATTAGCAGGGGAAAAAGCAATTTGCCCCAGGCGAGATGAGCTCGCTATATCTCAATCGTGTTGCCGTGGCTATCGAATATGGATTTCCTCGGCATGTTTTATGAGACTGACATGCCTGTGCGAAGAGCCTGCTTCACATTGTTACCATATGCTGTCGCGGCTATCCGATCCCGGCAGTTCCAGCGAGCGTCGAAGGAGAATCGCGGTATGACATTCACGAGCGTCCTGCCCGCCGGACGGCTGTTTGCGGCGCTGGCGCTTACCTGTACCGTTCTGGCCGCGACACCTGCTCCAGTCGCCGCCAGCGAAGTCCGTTTCGGCAAGAATGTCCGCGTCGGCGGCCACGATTTTTCAAACCAGACCTTCGATAGCAATCATCGGGCAAGAATCTATCTTTACAACCATAAGCCGCAGAGAGAAGGATGCGTCTGGCGCAAAGGCGGCCATGGTGGCCGGGTGAAGATTTGCCATTTGCAGCTCAAGTAGGGGTAGGGAATTCATGAGTGATCAGACCATGCCGACCAGCGTTCGATATTCCAAGTGGTTCACATATGCTGCGATGGCGCTCATTTTTATTCGTCAATTGGTGAACTGGGATAAACAGACCAGTCAGTTTGCTGAAGCGCCGGTCGCTTTCACGATTTTACAAATCGCGATGCTTTGCGTTCAAATCTTCTGGGTTTGGCTGGTTTTTTATAAACGGGTGAACTGGGCGCGCTGGATGACGCTTTGCACGCAATTCATCATGCTGTTTATCATTGGTGTTGGTTTCGGCATGAAAGGCGATACCGAGTCCACAGCTTTGGAATTCTTTTTCCTAATTGTGACTGCCCCGTTGTATCTGCTTGCCGCGTGTCTTCTTTTTACGCGTGACGCAACATTGTGGTTTGTTCCTCAGCGGACGTGATTTCGATCGAGTCAATCCGCGCTATCGGCTGCGGTCGGCCCGCGTCAATTGACTATTCTTTTTAACCGTGTCGAAAGCCGGTGCTGAATGCGTCGCAAAAGAGCCGTTGTGTCGGTTTTCGATTTGCGATTTGTATGGCCGATGAAACGGGCTTGTTGCCTGAAGGAGTTGAGGGCGAATGCGTAAATACTCGGTTTTTGCCGTGGCACGGGAAGCGATGCGGGCTCACAAGGGCTGGGAAGCCCAATGGAGCTCGCCGGAGCCGCGCAAGGAGTATGACGTCATCATCATCGGCGGTGGCGGCCACGGTCTGGGTGCTGCCTATTACCTCGCAAAGGAGCATGGCATCACCAATATAGCCGTGCTCGAAAAAGGCTGGCTCGGCGGCGGCAATACCGGCCGCAACACCACCATCATCCGCTCGAACTATCTCTATGAAGAGAGCATGCACATCTACGAGCATTCGATGAAGCTCTGGGAAGGGCTGTCTCAGGATCTCAATTACAATGTCATGTATTCGCCGCGCGGCGTGATGATGCTGTCGCATAATGTGCATGACCAGCAGTCCTTCAAGCGGCATATCCACGCCAACCGGCTCTATGGCATCGACAATGAATGGTTGACGCCGGAGCAGGCGAAAGCTTTCTGTCCGCCGCTCGATATTTCAGGCAGCGCGCGCTACCCGATCAACGGCGCGGCGCTCCAGCGTCGTGGCGGCACGGCGCGTCACGATGCGGTTGCCTGGGGCTTTGCCCGCGCAGCCTCCGATCGCGGCGTGCACATCATCCAGAATTGCGAAGTGACGGGCATCCAGCGCGGACCGGACGGACGCGTCACCGGCGTCGACACGAACCGTGGCTTCATCGGCGCCAAGAAAATCGGCGTTTCGGCGGCTGGTCACACGACGGTCGTCATGCAGATGGCCGGCGTGCGCGTGCCGCTGCAATCGAGCCCGTTGCAGGCGCTGGTTTCCGAGCCGCTGAAGCCGATCTTCCCCTGCGTCGTCATGTCGAACACGGTGCATGCCTATATTTCGCAGTCGGACAAGGGCGAGCTGGTCATCGGTGCCGGCACGGACCAGTATAATTCCTACAGCCAGACCGGCGGCCTCCAGATCATCACCCATACGCTGGATGCGATCTGCGAGCTGTTCCCGATGTTCCGGCGCGTCAAGATGATGCGCTCCTGGGGCGGTATCGTCGACAACACGCCGGACCGTTCGGCCATCCAGTCGAAGACGCCGGTGCCGGGCCTCTATGTGAACTGTGGCTGGGGCACGGGCGGCTTCAAGGCGACGCCGGGCTCGGCCAACCTGTTTGCGCATCTGATCGCCCGCGACGAACCGCACAAGTTCAATGCCGGGCTCAATCTGGATCGCTTCCGCACCGGCCGCTTGATCGACGAAGCGGCGGCTGCCGCCGTGGCGCATTGATGCTGGCGCTGGTCGGGATCTTTCTTGCGGCGGGGCTTTCATTGCCGGCAGGAACGATCGCGACCGAAGTCAACGACCTCTTTCCAGGGGCTGAGGATTTTCGCATGCAGGTGATCCACAGGGCCAAGGATGAAGCCGAATGGCCCTTCGTTGCCGAAGGCGGAACGCTGCTCTGCGCCAAGGTGCTGAACAAGCCGGGTGTCTTTTTCGTCCCGGAGCAGAAACCTGAGGCAACGAGGGCTTTCGTGCTCGATACGGATCTGTTCGCCATGAGCCTTGTCAATCTGGGGATGACCGACGTGCTGAAACCCTATGGATCGCTGGAAGAGCTTGTGGTGCGCATAACACCTTTCGTCACCATGGGGCGCCAGCTCTGCGCACAGCCTTCCGGCACAAGCCTTTCCGGCTCCGAGCTTTAACATTTAGGTAGAAAACGATGCTGCTGATTTACTGCCCCTATTGCGAGGAAGAGCGTTCGGAACTGGAATTCCGCAATGCCGGCGACGCGCATATCGTGCGGCCGGAAAACATTGCCGGGATTTCCGACGAGGAGTTCGAGCAATATTTCTTCCTGCGCGACAATCCGAAGGGCCTGATCTTCGAGCGCTGGCGGCATATCCATGGCTGCGGCCGCTTCTTCAATGCGGCGCGCGATACGGTCAGCGACCGCTTCTATCTCACCTACAAGGCCGGCGAGCCGAAGCCGGATCTTTCGACATTGCTGCCGACGGCCAATGAGCCAGTGGCGCAGGATAAAAACGCACAAGAGCAAACGGCACAAAAAGAGGGATCTGCGGAATGAGCGGCGCCAATCGTATTGCGGGCAAGGGTCGTCTGACGCCTGCCAGAACCGCCCGCTTCACCTTTGACAGTAAAAGCTACACGGCGCTCGAAGGCGACACCGTTGCCTCCGCCCTGCTTGCCAATGGTGTTCACCTCGTCGGCCGCTCGTTCAAATATCATCGTCCGCGCGGCATCCTCTCGGCTGGTGCCGAAGAGCCGAATGCGCTGCTCGATATTTCCCGCGATGCCGCCCGCCGCCAGCCGAACGTGCGCGCCAGCGTGCAGGAGGTCTTCGACGGCATGAAGGCGCAGTCGCAGAACCGCTGGCCCTCGCTTGCCTTCGATGTCGGCGGCGCCAACAATCTGCTGTCATCCTTCTTCGCCGCCGGTTTCTACTACAAGACCTTCATGTGGCCGAAGGCGGCCTGGAAGCATATTTACGAGCCGCTCATCCGCCGCGCGGCCGGTCTCGGCGTGGCGCCGACGGAAGAGGACCCCGATCATTACGCCAGCCGCTACGCTCATTGCGATGTGCTGGTGGTCGGTGCCGGTGTTGCCGGTCTTTCGGCGGCGCTCGCCGCAGCCGAAGCCGGCGCCAAGGTTATCCTCTGCGACGAACAGGCCGAAGCCGGTGGCGCGCTGCGCTTCGATGCCAGCGTCAAGATCGATGGGACCGAGGGCTACGCCTGGGCGCAGGGCGTGATCGCCAAACTCAAGTCGATGGACAATGTCGAGGTGCTGACCCGCACGACGGCGTTCGGCTATTACAACCACAATTTCTTCGGCCTTGCCGAGCGCGTCACCGATCATCTCGCCAAGCCCGGCCGTGATCTGCCGCGCGAGCGGCTGTGGCAAGTCCGCGCCAAGCGCGTCATCCTGGCGACCGGCGCGATCGAGCGCCATATGGTGTTCCCAAACAACGACCGTCCGGGCATCATGCTGGCATCGGCGGCCCGCACCTATCTCAACCATTATGGCGTCGCGGTCGGGGCCAAGATCGGTGTCTACACGGCGCATGACTCTGCTTATGAAGCAGCCTTCGACCTGAAGCGCGCCGGTGTCTCCATTGCTGTCATCGTCGACAGCCGCGTGCGGCCGGGCGAAGCGGTTGCCGCCGAAGCCAAGCGGCTCGGCATCGAAGTGCTGAGCGATTATGCCGTCATCGACACGGCCGGCAAGCTGCGCGTCTCCTCGATGACGGTGGCGCGCAATGGCGGCTCGGGCTCACGCAAGATCGCCATCGATGCGTTGCTCGTCTCCTCCGGCTGGACGCCTTCCGTGCACCTGTTCTCGCAGTCGCGCGGCAAGCTGAAGTTCGACGCAGAGAAGCAGCGTTTCCTGCCGGGCACTTATGTTCAGGATTGTCTGTCTGTTGGTGCCTGCAACGGCACCGATGGCCTGCAGGCCGCAATCGAAGAATCGCTTGCCGCCGGCGAGCTGATGGCGAAGGCCACCGGAGCCAGCGGCGAGGGCAAGATATCACTCCATGCCGAACAGGCCTTCGAATGGACCGGCGGCATGATCGGCGCTGCAGAAGGAGCGGGGCCGGACACCAATGCCAAGGCTTTCGTCGACTTCCAGCACGATGTCTGCGCCAAGGATATCCGCCTTGCCGTGCGCGAGGGTATGCATTCGATCGAGCACATCAAGCGCTTCACCACCAATGGCATGGCTTCCGACCAGGGCAAGCTTTCCAACATGCACGGTCTGGCGATTGCCGCCGAAATGCTTGGCAAGGACATCCCGCAGGTCGGTCTCACCACCTTCCGCGCGCCTTATACGCCGGTCACCTACGGCACGCTGATCAGCCACTCGCGCGGCGCCTTCTTCGACCCCGCGCGCAAGACGCCGATGCATGCCTGGGAAGAGGCGCATGGCGCGATCTTCGAGGATGTCGGCAACTGGAAGCGCGCCTGGTTCTATCCGCGCGCCGGCGAAACCATGCATCAGGCCGTCGACCGCGAATGCCGCACGGCGCGCGAAGTGGCCGGCGTGTTCGATGCCTCGACGCTCGGCAAGATTGAAGTGGTCGGGCCGGATGCGGCTCAGTTCCTGAACCTGCTCTATACCAACGCCTGGGACACACTGAAGCCCGGCCGCTGCCGCTACGGCATCATGACGCGCGAGGATGGCTTCGTCTATGATGACGGCGTCGTCGGTCGTCTGGCTGAAGACCGCTTCCATGTGACGACCACGACCGGCGGGGCGCCGCGCGTGCTGCATCATATGGAAGACTATCTTCAGACCGAATTCCCGCATCTGAAAGTCTGGCTGACGTCGACCACGGAGCAATGGGCTGTTATCGCCGTGCAGGGACCGAAGGCGCGCGAGATTATCGAGCCGCTGGTCGAAGGACAGGATCTTTCCAACGGGGCCTTCCCGCATATGAGTGTTGCCGAGTGCAAGGTCTGCGGCGTGCCGGCGCGGCTGTTCCGTGTCTCGTTTACCGGCGAAGTCGGCTATGAGATCAACGTGCCGGCCGATTACGGCCAGTCGGTTCTGGAAGCTGTCTGGGCGCGAGCCGAGCCGCTGGGCGCCTGTGCCTACGGCACCGAGACCATGCACGTTCTGCGCGCCGAGAAGGGCTACATCATCGTCGGCCAGGATACGGACGGCACGGTGACGCCGGATGATGCTGGTCTCTCCTGGGCCGTCTCCAAGAAGAAGACGGATTTCGTCGGCATTCGCGGCCTGAAGCGGCCGGATCTCATCAAGGAAGGCCGTAAGCAGCTCGTCGGCCTCGTCACGCGCGACCCGAAAGTAGTGCTGGAGGAAGGCGCGCAGATTGTTGCTGATCCGAACGAGCCGAAGCCGATGACCATGCTCGGTCATGTCACCTCGGCCTACTGGTCGGAAAATCTCGGCCGCTCGATTGCCTTCGCGCTGGTCGCCGGCGGCCGCCAGCGCATGGGCAAGACGCTTTACGTGCCGATGCCCGACAAGACGATCGCCGTCGAGGTGACGGATCTGGTGTTCTTTGACAAGGAAGGAGGCCGGATCAATGGTTGATCTCGCAACCCGTAAACTGCCGCTCGCCGGTCGCCATGGCGGCTCCGCCACCGTCCGCCTGACCCCATCTGCTCCCGCCAGCCGCATTGCGCTGCGCGCGCCTGATGATTCGATTGCGGGTCTTTCCAAGGCGCTCGCGCTGAAACTGCCGCGTAAGCCGAAGACATCGGCCCGCGCCAATGGCCGCTATGCCCTCTGGCTTGGCCCGGATGAATGGCTTGTGATTGATGAGAGCGGCGCCGATCTGGTCGCTCTCGCGGCGTCCGCCGGCGTGCTGCATTCGGCAACCGATGTCTCGCATCGCAACACCGCGATCATCGTCTCCGGCCCCGGCGCGGAAGCGACGCTTGCCGGCGGTTGCTCGCAGGATCTGTCGCTTGTCGCGTTTCCTGTCGGTGCCTGCTCGCGCACGCTGTTCGGTAAGGTGGAAATCGTGCTGCTGCGGCTCGACGATGAGACGTTCCGCGTCGAAGTCTGGCGATCTTTCTCCGATTACGCCTTCGGACTGCTGGGTGAGGCGGCGGAGGATGCGGAAAATACCTTCTCCTCTTGAGGAGAAGGTAAAAGGAGGCTTAGCCCTCTTCCGGCCGGTCCTTCGGATCGAACTGCGAGATGGTTGTCCATGTCGCGGTGAGTGCCGGCTTGCGCTCGTTCTCAATTTCAACTGTCACATCATAGGTCAGCATCAGCATGTTGGCGCCACGCAGCCGCGTTTCGGCAAGCGTGAAGCGGCCGCGTACCCGTGCGCCGCATTTGACCGGCGACATGAAGCGGATCTTTTCGAAGCCGTAGTTGATGCCCATGGTCTGTTCGCGGATCTTGGGCAGGGCGCTGTAGTTCATGGCGGAGAGCAGCGACAGCGTCAGGAAACCGTGCGCGATCGTGCCGCCATAGGGCGTTTCGGCCTTGGCACGCTCGGGATCGACATGGATGAACTGATGGTCGAGCGTCGCGTCGGCAAACGTATCGATCATGGTCTGGTCGACCGTAATCCAGTCGGAGATGCCGAGTTCGGTTCCGACACGCTTCATGATCTCAACAAGCGAAATATCGCCGGGCATAGGGTCCTCATCCGTTCAGCTGCTTCTTTGCCCTTTCTGGCGAAGAAGGCCGGAAAGTGCAAGGAAATCAGTTTTCGATAAGGAAGCTGACGGAGCGCGCTGATACCGTGATGTCGTTCTGAACTGCCGTCGCCCCCTTAGAGGTTAGCATCGACCAGCCACCTTGGCCCGACGCCGGCAGTTTGAAACGCTGTTCCTGATGTCCGCGGTTGAGCAGTACTGCGAGACGCGTCTTCTTGTTGCTGTCGCGATCCTCGGTCTCGATCGCCATGCCGAGCAGGCCGGCATCCGGCTTTTCCCAATCGGACACCGTCATCGCCGTGCCCTCGGCGGAAAACCAGAGCACGTCGCCGTCACCATTGAAAAACCTCATATCACTGAAGGCTGAGAAGCGGCGGCGGAGGCTGGCGAGCCAGGCGGTGTGGCCGATCAGATCCTCGTCCAGTGCTGCCCAGTCCATCCAGGTGATGTCATTGTCCTGGCAATAGGCATTGTTGTTGCCGCGCTGCGTGCGGCCGCCTTCGTCGCCGGCGGTCAGCATGATCGTGCCGCGCGTGGCAAAGAGAGTGGAGAGCATGGCCTCGATGTCGGTGCGGCGCTTGCTGAGGAAGGCCGGATCGTCCGTCTTGCCCTCGACGCCGTTGTTCCAGGAGAAGTTTTCGTTGTGACCGTCGCGGTTGTTCTCGCCATTCGCCTCGTTGTGCTTCTGGGCGTAGGAGACGATGTCCATCAGCGTGAAGCCGTCATGGGCGGCGAGGAAATTGACGCTGCGGGTCTGGGTTCGACCGTCACGGCCGAAGACGGAGGACGAGCCGGCAAGGATGGTGGCGATGTCGCCGATCTTGTTGGGTTCGCCGCGCCAGAAGCAGCGCAGGTCGTCACGGGCGCGGTCGTTCCATTCGAGGAAGGGGGCGGGGAAATTGCCGAGCTGGTAACCGCCGGGACCGATATCCCAGGGCTCGGCGATCATGACGCGATCCTGAAGCACCTCGTCGGCAAACAGCGACCGCAGGATCAGGCTTTCGGGGTCGAAACCCCTAGGCGTATGGCCGAGGACGGTGGCGAGATCGAAGCGAAAGCCGTCGATGCCGGCATGGAGCACGAAATGGCGCAGGCTGTCGATGATGAGCCGGCGCGTCGCCGACTGGTCGCAGGCAACGGTATTGCCGGTGCCGGTGTCGTTGACAAGTATGCCCGGCTGATCCGGCTGATGGCGGAAATAGGTGGGATTGTCGAGGCCGCGCAAGGACAGCGTCGGCCCCTGACGGTCGCTTTCGCCAGTGTGGTTGAAGACGAGATCAAGGATGACGGCGATGCCCTCGGCATGAAGGGCGGCGACCGTCTCGCGCAATTCCGTGACGCCGCCGGGCACGAGACGCGGGTCGAGCGCCATGAAGGCGACGGGGTTGTAGCCCCAGCCATTGGTAAGGCCGAGCGGCGGCAGATGCCGTTCGTCGATCCATGCGGTAATCGGCATGAGTTCGACGGCGTCGACATGCAGGCGCTTCAAATGGGCGATGATGGCGGGGTGGGCGAGGGCGGCCAGCGTGCCGCGCTTCTCAGCCGGTACGTCCGGATGCAGCATGGTGAAGGGTTTGACGGCAATTTCGTAGATTAGGCCGCCCGGCTGGAACAATGGTTTGGCCGGCTTGACCGGGACATCGCGCGAGACGATCGCCTTCGGCATCAAATCCTGCGTATCCTCGCCGAATGTGCCGAGACGCGGATCGTAGTGAAACGACCGATCGAGCTCTTTGGCATAGGGATCGACGAGCAGCTTTGCCAGATCGAACCACAGGCCCTGGTCGGGATCATAGGTGCCTTGCGCGCGAAAGCCATAGTACGCGCCGGCCTTGATGCCCCGCACGAACAGGCGATGCTCTTCGCCTTCACGCGTCAACGGCAGGCGCTCAATCTCCTTTTTGCCCTCGGCATCGAACAAGCAAAGCTCAATCCTGTCGGCATGCTTGGACCAGACTGCGAATTCGACGCCGTCGTCGGTGAGGGTGGCGCCAAGGGAGCGGGTAGCGGGCTCTGACATGTCTCGCGGGCTCTCCGGATGGCTCGAGATAGTTCCCTCTCCCCGCTCCTGAGTTTATCGAAGGGCGGGGAGAGGGCTAGGGTGAGGGGCGGAGCCTTCGGCAAACCGTGCCGCCGTGGCGAATTTTGAGAAGGCCCCTCATCCGACCAGCCGCCTCACTTCGTTCAGCAGCGCCTGGCCTCCTTCTCCCCGCATTTGCGGGGCGAAGGGTTTTGCCGTCAGGTAATGACCGTCGGCGCGTCGCGGCCGGTGCGGCCCTTGATGTCGGCGATCGCCTGGGCGGCGTCGATCAGATCGGCCAGCGCTTCCTGCGTCTCGATGTTGTGGCGGGTCGAATCGGGCTCGTAGCGCTCGATATAGACGCGCAGGGTCGCACCCGTCGTCCCGGTGCCGGATAGGCGGAAGACGACGCGGGAGCCGCCCTCGAACAGGATGCGGATGCCCTGATGCTGGCTGACGGACTTGTCGACCGGGTCGTGATAGGCGAAGTCGTCGGCGGCCGAAACGGTGAGATCGCCGAACTTCGTGCCCGGCAGGGTCGGCAGCTTTTCGCGCAGTGTATCGATCAGGCCGTTTGCGGCATCGGTGTCGACGCCTTCATAGTCGTGACGCGAATAATAGTTGCGGCCATAGGTCGCCCAATGCTGGGTCACGATGTCGATGACGCTTTCGCCGCGCACGGCGAGGATGTTGAGCCAGAGCAGCACGGCCCAGAGGCCATCCTTTTCACGGACATGGCTCGAGCCCGTGCCGGAGCTTTCCTCGCCGCAGATCGTCGCCATGCCGGCGTCGAGCAGATTGCCGAAGAATTTCCAGCCGGTCGGGGTTTCATACATGCCGACGCCGCGCTTTTCGGCGACGCGGTCGGCGGCACCGCTGGTCGGCATGGACCGGGCGATGCCGGCAATCCCGCTCGAATAGCCGGGTGCAAGGTTGGCGTTGGCAGCCAGGATCGCCAGGCTATCCGAGGGCGTGACATAGATGCCCTTGCCGATAATCAGATTGCGGTCGCCGTCGCCGTCCGATGCCGCGCCGAAATCGGGCGCATCCTCACCCATCATCTCGTCATAGAGTTCTTTACAGTGGACGAGGTTTGGATCGGGGTGATGGCCGCCGAAATCGGGCAGCGGCAGGAAGTTGCGCACCGAGCCATCCGGCGCTCCGAGACGGATTTCGAAGATTTCCTTGGCATATGGGCCGGTCACCGCGCTCATCGCATCGAAGTTGAGGCGAAAGCCGAGGCTGATGAGGTTGCGGATGGCGCCGAAATCGAACAGCTCTTCCATCAGGGCCGCATAGTCCTCGACCGGGTCGATGACCGAGACGATCATGCCGCCGACATCCTCGCGGGCGATGCGATCGAGATTAATGTCGGGGAAATCGGCGATCTTGTAGCTATCGATCACCTTGGAGCGCTCGTAGATCGCGTCGGTGATCTTTTCCGGCGCCGGACCGCCATTGCTGATGTTGTACTTGATGCCGAAGTCCTCGGTCGGGCCACCGGGATTGTGGCTGGCCGACAATATGATGCCGCCGAACGCCTTGTATTTACGGATGATGTGCGAGGCCGCGGGCGTCGAGAGAATGCCGCCCTTGCCGACCATTACCTTGCCGAAGCCGTTGGCGGCGGCCATCTTGATGGCCTTCTGGATGACGTCGCGATTGTAGTATCGGCCGTCGCCGCCGATGACCAGGCACTTGCCCTGATAGCCTTCGAGCGAATCGAAGATCGACTGGATGAAGTTCTCGGCGTAGTTCGGTTGCTGGAATACCGGAACCTTCTTCCGAAGGCCTGACGTACCAGGCTTTTGATCGGCAAAGGGGGTGGTGGTAACGGTTTTAATCATCGGGTTAAGCGCCTCTCGAGACAAGGCTGGAGTAGAGAGCCGCGTAGCGTTCTGCGCTCTTACCCCAGGATACGTCGGATTTCATGCCCTGCTTTTGCATCTGCGTCCAGACCTTTCGGTCCTGGAAAAGGTATATGGCGCGGCGGATGGCTTGCAGTAGTCCTTCGGCGGTGACGGGCGAAAATTGAATGCCGGTTGCGACTTTCGCCTGCAACGCGGCATGGTTGGCATCGATGATGGTATCGTTGAGGCCACCCGTGCGCGCGACGATCGGCAGGCAGCCATACCGTAAGCCATAAAGCTGCGTCAGGCCACAGGGTTCGAAGCGGGACGGGATGACGATGGCGTCGCAACCGGCCTGCATCAGATGCGACATCGCTTCGTTATAGCCGGCGGAAACGCCGACGCGGCCGCGATGGCGACCGGCGGCGGCAAAGAGCGCCCCTTCCAGGGCGGCGTCGCCGGCGCCGAGGATCGCGAGCTTGCCGCCCATGGCGACGATATCGCTGGAAATGCTGGCGAGCAGGTCCATGCCCTTTTGCCAAGTCAGCCGGCTGACGACGCAGAAGATCGGCCCGTCATCGTCATCCAGGCCGAAATGCTCGATCACGAGCTTGCGGTTGGCGGCGCGGTCTTTCAGCGTCGAGGCTCCGTAGGTTCGCGCGATCATCGGATCGGTTTCGGGATTCCAGATGCTGTCGTCTATGCCGTTGACGATTCCGTGTAGACTGGCGGCGCGGCTGGTAATGACGCCTTCCAGACCCATGCCGAATTCCGGCGTCAGGATCTCTTCGGCATAGGAAGGACTGACCGTGGTCAGCGCATGAGCCGTCTGCAAGCCGCCCTTCAGGAAGCCGATATCGCCGTAATATTCGATGCCTTGCACGGAGAAGGCATGCGCGGGCAGGCGCAGGCCGGGGAAGATGCTGGGGCCGAACTGGCCCTGGAAGGCAATGTTGTGGATGGTGAGCACGCTCGGTAGTTCCGGCGTCGAGGAATAGCGCATGTAGACCGGCACCAGGGCCGATTGCCAGTCGTGCACGTGCACCAGATCCGGCTGCCAGCCCGGCATCAGGCCGGCGGCGATTTCCGCGCCGGCGAGCGACAGGGCGGCGAAACGCCGCCAGTTGTCGGGATAATCCTTGCCGGTGGCGTCGACATAAGGACCTCCGGTTCGGTTGTAATAGGCCGGAGCGTCAAGCACGAGAAAGGAAATGTCGCCGTGCTCGACTTCGAAGACTGTCGCCTTTTCGCCGAGCAGGTCGGCGAATTCGAGGCGCGCCACCGGATTGCGGATGACCTTCATGACCGCGGGATAGCCCGGAATCAGGGTCTTCGTTTCGACACCATGGGGCTTGAGCGCAATAGGCAGGGCGCCGGCCACGTCGGCCAGGCCCCCTGTCTTGATCAAAGGGAAGACTTCGGACGAAACCGAAAGAACTTTCATCTGTCAGATATCCAGCTTGTCGATCATCGTCTGCGTAATCAGGCAGATACCACTTTCCGTGCGGCGGAAGCGCTTGGCATCCAGTACAGGATCTTCGCCGACCACCAGGCCTTCCGGGATATTGACGCCGTGGTCGATGACGACATTCTTTAACTGGGCATGACGCCCGACCTTGACGCTCGGCAGCACCACGGCTCCTTCCAGCTTGGAATAGGAGTTGGCGCGCACGCCGGTAAACAACAGGCTGTTCGACAGGCTGGCGCCTGAGATGATGCAGTCGCCGGCAACAACGGAGGAAACGGCCGAGCCGCGACGATTTTCGTCGTCGTGGACGAACTTGGCCGGCGGGCTGATTTCCGCATAGGTCCAGATCGGCCAGGATTTGTCATAGATGTCGAGTTCCGGCACCACGGCGGTGAGATCGATATTGGCTTGCCAATAGGCGTCGATCGTGCCGACATCGCGCCAATAGGCTTGCCGCTCGAAATCGGAGCGAACGCAAGACTGTGCGAAGCGGTGGGCAACAGCTTTGCCGTTCTTGACGATGTAGGGGATGATATCCTTACCGAAATCGCGGCTGGAGTTCGGGTCGGCGGCGTCCCGGCGCAGGCATTCGATCAGGAATTTCGTGTGGAAGACGTAGATGCCCATCGATGCCAGCGCGAAATCCGGATTGCCGGGAATGCCTGGTGGGTCGGCCGGCTTCTCGACAAAGTCGATGATCTCATCCTTCTCATTGACGTGCATGACGCCGAAGCCGACGGCTTCCATGCGCGGCACTTCCAGGCAGCCGATGGTGACCTCGGCGCCGGAATCGACGTGCTGCTGCAGCATCCACTCATAGTCCATCTTGTAGATGTGGTCGCCGGCAAGGATGACCATGTATTCCGGGCCGTAGGGCTCGATGATGTCGATGTTCTGGTAGACGGCGTCGGCCGTGCCTTCATACCATTGCGTCTCGGAGACGCGCTGAGAGGCTGGCAGAATGTCGAAGCTCTCGTTTCGTTCGGGCCGGAAGAAGTTCCAGCCGCGCTGCATGTGGCGGATCAGGGAGTGCGCCTTGTACTGGGTCGCCACGCCGATGCGGCGGATACCGGAATTGAGCGCATTCGAGAGTGCAAAATCGATGATCCGGGTTTTTCCGCCAAAGTAGACGGCCGGCTTGGCGCGGCGGTCGGTCAGTTCCTTCAGGCGGCTACCACGGCCCCCGGCAAGAACGTAGGCCATGGCGTCGCGCGCCAGCGGCTGAAAGCGTTTTTCTACCATTTCATTCCTCCCTGTCCGTAATGGTCTTAAAATTCCGGTTCGAGCATGATGGTTGCCAGCGGCGGCAGCGTTATCGTTGCCTGTATGCTGCCGCCCGCATTGACGGCCTGGACGCGCCCGCCATTCCCCTTGCCGCTGCCGCCATAGATGTCGGCATCGGTATTCAGTATTTCGCGCCACCGTCCCTCAGCCGGCAGGCGCAAAGTGTAGTTCTCCCGATAGACCGGCGTGAAATTGGTGATGACAGCCACCGGCTTTTCACCCGGCGCCTTGCGCAGCCAGGCGAAGACCGAGTTTTCGAAATCATCGACGATCAGCCATTCGAAACCCTCGCCCTCGCAGTCGCGTGCATGCAGGGCCGGCTTGCTGCGATAGGTGAAGTTGAGGTCGCGCACGAGGCGCCGCATGCCTTCATGCATGCGATATTGCAGCAGGTTCCAGTCCAGCGCCCGCTCTTCGCTCCACTCGCTCCACTGCGCGAATTCCTGGCCCATGAACAACAGCTTCTTGCCGGGATAGCCCCACATGAAGGCGTAATAAGCGCGCAGATTGGCGAATTTCTGCCAGTCGTCGCCCGCCATCTTGGCGATCAGCGATCCCTTGCCGTGCACCACTTCGTCATGGGAGAGCGGTAGGACGAAGTTTTCCGAGAAGGCGTAGATCAGGCCGAAGGTCAGTTCGTTGTGGTGATACTTGCGGTGAACGTGGTCGCGGGCGAGATAGCTCAGCGTGTCGTGCATGAAGCCCATGTTCCACTTGAAGCCGAAGCCGAGGCCTCCTTCGTGGACCGGCTGCGACACCTTCGGCCATGACGTCGATTCCTCGGCGATGGTCATGACACCGGGATGCGCTCCATAGAGCCTGCTGTTCATCGATTGCAGGAAGCGAACGGCCTCCAGGTTCTCGTTGCCGCCATATTCGTTCGGGATCCATTCGCCGTGCTTACGGGAATAGTCGAGGTAGAGCATCGAGGCGACGGCATCGACACGCACGCCGTCGAGATGGAATTTCTCGGCCCAGTAGAGCGCATTGTTCTGCAAATAGGCGAGCACTTCGGTGCGGCCGAAATTGTAGATCGCCGTGTTCCAGTCGGGATGAAAACCCTTGCGCGGGTCTTCATGCTCGTAAAGTGCTGTGCCGTCGAATTGGCGCAGGCCGTGTTCGTCCGTCGGGAAATGCGCCGGCACCCAATCGAGAAGGACGCCGATGCCGACCTTGTGACAGCCATTGACGAAGCGCGCGAAGCCTTCCGGTTCGCCGAAGCGTGCCGTCGGTGCGTAGAGGCCGGTGGTCTGATAGCCCCAGGACGGATCGTAAGGGTGCTCGGTGATCGGCATGAGTTCGAT
This sequence comes from Martinezella rhizogenes, assembly GCF_000799715.1. GTDB lineage: Bacteria > Pseudomonadota > Alphaproteobacteria > Rhizobiales > Rhizobiaceae > Rhizobium > Rhizobium rhizogenes_C. Next base: position 1,490,809 of record NZ_JUHG01000011.1, on the reverse strand, counting down.
ATGGGTGAAGCCCATGTCGACGCAATAGGGGATGAGGCGCGAGGCGAGTTCATCCCAGGTGAGCATCGAGCCATCATCGCGGCGCTGCCAGGAGCCGGCATGCACTTCGTAGATCGAGATCGGCTGACGGCGCTGGTCGACGCTTGCCCAATGCTCGCGATGGGCTGTGTCTTCCCAGACCTGGGTCATCTCGTTGGTGGTGACCGAGGCCGTCTTCGGCCGCAGCTCGCTGCGGCGGGCGAAGGGATCGGCCTTCAGTGGCAACAGCACGCCGTCATGGCCGCGGATTTCGAACTTGTAGGCAATGCCCGCCGGAACATCCGGCGCGAAGATCTCCCATATGCCGGAGTCGGAGCGAAAGCGCATGACATGCCGGCGGCCGTCCCAGCCGTTGAAATCGCCGACCACCGAAACGCGTTGCGCGTTCGGCGCCCATACGGCGAAGTGAAAGCCCTGCACACCCTCGTGTTTCAGCGGGTGCGCGCCCATCTTGTCGAACAGGCGCAGATGCGTGCCTTCGCTGAGGAAGTAGTCGTCCATCGGGCCGAGGACCGGACCGAAGCTGTAGGGGTCTGTCACCGCCCATTCGACGTCGCCGCGCCGAGCGCGATAACGGACCGGCTGCAGCTTGGTAATTTTGACGTTGCCGGCAAAGAAACCGGCCGGGTCGAGGCAATCCAGTTCGCCGATGACGGTGCCGTCGAGCGCCATGGCGGTCACGGCTTCCGCGCCGAGGATGAAGCAACGGGCGATGAAGCCATCATCCGTACGATGTACGCCGAGGACGGAGAAAGGATCTGAATGGGTGCCTGCGAGAATTGCAGCAATCTCGTCTGCCGAAATATCCCTCAAGGCTACGCCGTCAGCGGATCTTTTCGGCTTCTTCATCCGGCTCTCCAGATTTCCTTGGCATATTGACGGATCGTCCGGTCGGAGGAGAACCAGCCCATGCGAGCGGTGTTGTTGATCGTCTTGGTGTACCATTCGGAGGGTTTGGCCCAGAGGGCATCCACTTCGCGCTGGGCTGCGGCATAGGCATCGAAATCGGCCGCGACCATGAACCAGTCGTGGGCGTAGATACCGTCGATCAGGCTGGCATAGCGAGTGCGGTCGTCCGGAGAGAAGACGCCCGAGGCGATGGCATCGAGCGCTTGGGCCAGTTCGCGCGAGCGCGCGATAACGGCGCGCGGATCGTGGCCGTCGCTGCGCAGATTAGCGACTTCATCGGCCGTCAGGCCGAAAATGACGATATTGTCCGCGCCGACATTGTCGCGCATCTCGACATTGGCGCCATCCAGCGTGCCGATGGTCAGCGCGCCGTTGAGGCCGAACTTCATGTTGCCGGTGCCGGATGCTTCCATACCGGCGGTCGAGATCTGCTCCGAGAGATCGGCTGCCGGAACCATGATTTCGGCGAGCGAGACATTGTAGTTCGGCACGAAAACGACCTTCAGCAGGCCGCGCACCGACGGGTCGTTATTGATGACGCGGGCGACATCGTTGATGAGCTTGATGATCAGCTTGGCATTGTGATAGCTCGGCGCCGCCTTGCCGGCGAAGAGTTTCACGCGCGGCTGCCAGTCCAGCTCCGGATGCGAGCGGATCTGGTCGTAGAGCGCCACGGTCTCGATGATGTTCAGAAGCTGGCGCTTGTATTCGTGGATGCGCTTGATCTGGATGTCGAACATCGCGTTGGGATCGAGCTTGATGCCCATGCGGCTGGCGACCAGATTGGCAAGCTGCACCTTATTGGCGCGCTTGATGGCGGCGAATTTTTCCTGGAAGGCGCTGTCGTGGGCGAACTTATCGAGCGGCTTCAGCTTTTCTGCGTCGTCGAGGAACTCATCGCCGATGGCCTCGCGGATGAGGCCGGTCAGGCCCGGATTGCACTGCATCAACCAGCGGCGCGGCGTGATGCCGTTGGTCTTGTTGTTGATGCGGTCCGGATAGAGCTTGTGCAGGTCGGCGAAGACCGTGACCTTCATCAGGTCGGTATGCAGCGCCGAAACGCCGTTGATCGAGTGCGAGCCGACGAAGGCGAGATTGCCCATGCGCACGCGCCGGTCGCCGTTCTCGTCGATCAGCGAGATCGAGCGGATTTCTGCGTCGCTGAAATTGCGGGTCTTGCGGGCCTCGAGCAGGATCTTGGCATTGATCGTGTAGATGATCTGCATGTGGCGCGGCAGCAGCCGCTCGAACAGCGGCACCGGCCAGCTTTCCAGCGCTTCGGGCAGAAGCGTGTGGTTGGTGTAGCCGAAGGTGTTGCGGGTGATATCCCAGGCGTGCTCGAACTCCATGCCGTGCACGTCGACCAGCAGGCGCATCATTTCGGCGATGGAAACGGCCGGGTGGGTATCGTTGAGCTGGATCGCGACCTTGTCGGCCAGATTGTTCAGGTCGTCATATTGTTGCAGATGGCGGCGCAGGATGTCCTGCAGCGAGGCCGAGGAGAAGAAGAACTCCTGGCGCAGACGCAGTTCCTGGCCGGCAGGCGTGCCATCGGCCGGATAGAGGACGCGCGTCAGGCTTTCGGCCTTGTTGCTTTCGCGCAGCGCACCGATATGGTCGCCGGCGTTGAAGGCGTCGAGCAGGATCGGGTCGATCGGCTGTGCCGACCAGAGGCGTAGCGTGTTGACGCGCTTGGCGCGCCAGCCGACCACGGGCGTGTCGAAAGCGGCGGCAATAACGCGCTCGGCCGGTTTCCAGACATAGCGGGGCTGGTCATCGTGACCGCCAACGGTTTCGACGGAGCCGCCGAAGCCGATTTCATAGGCGCTTTCCTGGCGCTCGAATTCCCAGGGATTGCCATGGGCAAGCCAGGTTTCCGGCAGCTCCACCTGCCAGCCGTCGGCCATCTGCTGCCGGAAAAGGCCGTGGACATAACGAATGCCGTAGCCATAGGCCGGGACCTCGACGGTCGCCATCGATTCCATGAAACAGGCGGCGAGACGGCCAAGGCCGCCATTGCCGAGTGCGGCGTCGGGCTCGAGGCCGGCGATGACGCGAATGTCGACGCCGAGTGAGGAGAGCGCACTGGTGATCTGCTCCATGAGGCCGAGGTTCGAGACGGCGTCCCGCATCAGACGGCCGATGAGAAATTCGAGGGAGAGATAATAGACGCGCTTGGCACCGGTCTCGTAGACCTTGCGGGTCGATTCCATCCATTTGTCGATGACGCGGTCGCGAATGACGAGGATGGTCGCGGTCAGCCAGTCATGCGGCTTGGCGACTTTCGCGTCTTTGCCGATGCGGTAGGTCAGGCGCTCGATGATTTCCTCCGCGAGGATTTCAGAGCGGGAACTGCGGGGAGCTGGGGCGGGGAGATTGGCCTTCGTCAAGTTATTCATACTATCAACTCTCGCCATTTGTGATTTATATTCAGGATGTTACGCCTGAGTAAACCAAATTGCCATCTCGTCTAACTAGCAGTTTACGCACCGATGTAAAGTTGTTGCAACAGGTGAATTCGGACGGAGATGAAAATAGCGGACCGGAGCTCCAGGGGCGGCGAAAAGACTTGATTTCAATTGTTTTTCCGGCTCTTATCGCGGGATTGATTGACTAGAAAAAGCCGCCCCGGAACGACCCGGAGCGGCTTTTGTCGTTTATGATCTATCCGAGGTGGTCAGTGCCCGCGCCGGACTTTATTTGCTCAGAAGAGTGATTTGCTTCGATGTCTGGCTGGCGATTGATGAGAAGGCGCTGAACAAATCTGCGGCATTCTGCGGAGTGAAATAGTCGGAGGCCGTCGTCGCGCAATACTTCAGCAATGCTTCGCCGTTTTCCGGTGCCATGAAGGCGATGGTGTAGACGCGGATGCTGGCATTGCGTGCTTTATCGCACTGCTTCTTGGTGTCTGTATCAGCGTTTGCGACGTTATTTTCGCCGTCTGTCATAAAGACGATGTATGTGGACGGGTTCGCTATTCCACTTTTGTTTTTGTGTTGCAGCTGTTCGTTTGTGAGTCCCGGTGTCGTGGATGCCAGTGTCAGAGCCGTCACCGCCGCCGTGAAGGCCGGCGCCGAATTCGTCGTTCCGCTTGCCGTCAGATTGTTGACGTATCTGGTGACACCGGTTGTACCCCAAGCTAGCGCCGAAGGTGTCTGAGCGATGGAGTTATACGAGTCTGCACCTGTGCGAACATATTGGTTATTCGGATCGGCTTTGTTGAGCTGCGTCGCGAGGTTGGTGACCGCGATCTTCAGCGATTCTATCTTTGTGTAATAGTTGGTTTTTGTGCCCGTGCAGCTGCCGTTGACCGGTAAGCCCCATGAGTTCGTCGTTCTGCAGGTATAGGTATAAGTGGTGGTCGGCTTCTCAGTATTGACTGTGTTCGTCGCCTCGTCCATCGAGCCGGACCGATCGAGAACGAGATACATCGACAGTGGGTTCTTTTGCGTTTCGGAAGAGGCTCCGACGCCGCTGGTCGTTGTGCTCGATGCCCCAACGTTCATCGACGAGAAACCGAGCATGCGTGTCATGCCATTCGTTTGCATCGAATAGGATGCATCCACAACGACGGTATAACCAGCGTTACCGGAGGAATCCGTGGTTTTTGTCACGCTCGCGCTCGTGCCGGTCTTGAGCGAGTTGATGGCATCCGTATCGCCGTCAAGATAGTTCGACATTTGCCCGGTCACGAACTGGGTCGCCAATTGCTGGGCATTGGTTGTCGTTGCGGTGCCGTTGCCAAGCGCCGTTGCCGTCGCAAGCGCGGCCGCATCGGTTGCCTGCTGCAGCTGACTGTTGGAAACGGCCATGTTGGAAACGTCGACGGCCACGCCTGCTGTCGCCGCCACGACCGGAAGAGCAACTGCGGTCAGGATGCCGAAATTGCCCGCGCGATCGTGTATAAGTTGTAATATATCGCGAAATTTACTCGAACCAATGATCATCACGTTCGCCCCAACGAAGTAATAGCCTCAGACTGGTGGCGAATGTCGGCGAAAAGTCTAAGTTCGCGGTTTAGATGGTCGTTCGACTTTTAGTGAATGATGTAATTATTGCTGCTTTAGTGGAATAACATCCACGGCCTGGACCGTCTTCTGGCTGCCATAGCCCTTCAGTACGCCGATGACGGGGGCGACGTCGGAATAGTCGCGGCCATAGGCGACGACGATGTGGTCGGTGCCGGCGGGGATGTTGTTGGTCGGGTCGAGCTCGATCCAGCCGGCAGTTTCGCCGCACCAGACGCGCACCCAGGCATGCATGGCGTCGGCCCCTTCCAGCCGTTCCTTGCCGGGCGGCGGGATGGTGCGCAGGAAGCCGCTGACGTAGCCGGCGGGAATGCCGAGGCTGCGCAGTGCGATGATCATAACATGCACGAAATCCTGGCAGACGCCGCGTTTCAGGCGAAACGCCTCCTTCGGCGTGGTATCCACCGTCGTCGCCTTGGCGTCATAGGTGAAATCCTTGTAGATCTGGGTGCAGACGGCATGGGCGATCTGCATCACGGTCAGATTGGTCGCCTCCCATTGCCGGGCATAGCTCGCGATCTCGGGTGTTTCCGGCAGGCGTGGGCTGGTTCCGAGGAAATGATGCGGCGAGGACGAGTCGACCGTCCAGCAGTCGCTGATCTCGTCCGGCAGATTGGCAAGCACGGGCGAGAAGTCGGCGGCGACCGGTTGGCTCTCCACCTGCACGCGCGCCTGCATGTGGATATCCAGCTTTTCGTGGTGATTGCGCACCAGGATCGAGGTCGTGGGATGCTGGAAGAAATCGGTGAAGTTCGATTGCTCGTCCGGATGCGGCGAGACTTTCAGCGAGCCGGCAATCAGGCGCTGGCGGTTGGCAAGCGACAGCGGCAGCAAGCGCATGATGTGGCGCGCGCCACTCGCCGGTACGTCGTAGATATAGCCCATGTGCAGCGACAGGTCGTAAAGCATCACATCATCCGAGATAGGTCTGGGCCAGGAGGTCGGAGAGCCGTTCGAGCTCGCGCTCCAGCCGCTGATAGACCTCGTCGTTCATCGTTTCCGGGGTCATGACGGCCAGGCCCGAATGCAGCCGCATGGCTTCGCGGTAGAAGGGCGACATCTGGCCGTTGACGAAGGCGTTCGGCAGTTGCTCCACTTCGCGGTGGATCTCGTTCATCTGGAACAGGATCGAGCGCGGATTGAGCGGATCGAGTGCCAGCAGATCGGTCACCGTCAGCCGCGCTGTGTTGACGTTGTAGCGGCGGCGATGGGTCATGACGCTGTCGCCGATTTCGAGCAGCATGTCGAGCGCGCCGTCGGGCGCTTCCGGGCCGGACATATGGCCGAGCAGGCGCGTCATGTGCATTCCGCGCTCGATATAGCGGCCGAGCGACAGGAAGCGCCATCCGGTGAAGCGGTACATGTTTTCATGCACGAGACCGGCAAAGCCCGCAAGCTTGCGCAACAGGATGGTCATGGCATGGCTGGCATCATCGCCGGGCTTGACCGTTTCGTGGAAGCGGCGAGCGGTCTTGGCGAGATCGTTCAGCGCCAGCCAGCCGTCCGGAGAAAAGCGGTCGCGGATGTTGCTGGCGGAATAGACGGCGCTTTCGATGTTGCGCAGCAGACTTTCCGGCACGGCCTCCTCGGTGTCGATATCGACGGCCCCGAGATAGGCGCTGACATCGGCGAGTAGCGGCTGGGTGGGATCGGCCGATTCGGCAAAGCGCGCGTGCCAGGCGCGCAGGATGCGCAATGCCCCCTCGGCGCGCTCGATATAGCGGCCGAGCCAGAAGAGATTGTCGGCGGCTCGGCTCGGCAGGCTGCCGGGCATGTTGCGGGTGAAGGTTTCTTCGGCCGGCAGCAGTGTGTGACGCTCGACCGGCTTGTCGGAGACGATCCAGACGTCGGCGGCCGAACCACCGGCCTGCATGGCGATGGCGGCGACATCGTCGCCGCTGCCGATGCGGGCAAAGCCGCCGGGCATGATCTGCCAGCCCTTTTCGGTGCGGGCGGCAAAGACGCGCAGGCTCATCGGCCTTGGCAGCAGCTTGCCATTGACCCAGGCGGGCGTCGTTGAGAGCGTGACGACCTCCTGGCCAACCAGCTTCTGGCCATCCTTCGCCAGCCAGTCGGCGATCGATTCCTTGGCGGTGGTGCGCAGCGTCGAGCCCAGCACGGACTGGCCGCTATCGTCGAAGAAGGGCATGCAGGAATAGGCCGGGCCGATCACCATCTTTTCGATGTGCTTGGCGACATGGGCGCGCTCGGCCTTCTGTCCGCACCACCAGGTGGCGATCGACGGCAGCTTCAGCTCTTCGCCGCGCAAATGCCGACAGATGGTGGGCATGAAGGCAAGCAACGCGCGGGTTTCGAGGATGCCGGAGCCAAGCGCGTTGACGATAGAGACCGTTTGCGCCCTCAGCGCCTCGACCAGGCCCGGCGTGCCGATATGGGATTGCTGGTTGAGCTCCAGCGGGTCCGAATAGGACGCGTCGAGGCGGCGCCAGAGCACGCTGATCGGCCGCAACCCCGCGACGGTGCGGACCATGAGTTGGTCGTTGACGACGGTGATATCCTCGCCTTCGAGCAGCATGAAGCCGAGATAGCGGGCGATATAGGCGTGCTCGTAATAGGTCTCGTTGGCAGGCCCCGGCGTCAGGACGGCGATGCGATCCGTCGCGCCGCGCTTTGCGCCCTGAAGCGTATCGCGGAAGGCGCCGAAGAAGGAGGCGAGGCGATGCACGTTGGTTTCGGCGTAGATGTCGGAAAAGGCGCGGGTGGTGGCGACGCGGGTTTCCAGCGCGAAGCCGGCGCCGGATGGCGCCTGGGCACGGTCGGCCAGCACCCACCAATTGCCATCGGGACCGCGGCCGATCTCGAAGGCGAGGAAATGCAGATAGTGACCGCCGGCGGGCTTGATGCCGGCAAGCGGCCGCAGGAATTCTGGATTGCCACCGACCAGCGCCGGCGGCAGCAGGCCTTCCTGCACCAGCCGGTTCTCGCCATAAATATCGGCGATGACCTCTTCGAGCAGATCGGCGCGCTGGCAAAGTCCTTCCGACAACGTCTGCCATTCGCGCTCGTCGATCAGCACCGGAATATGCGAAATCGGCCAGTTGCGTTCGCTGAGGCCCTTTGCGCCATAGGCACGATAGAAGACGCCGGCGTCGCGCAGATAGCGGTCGGCGCGAGCGAACCGTTCCAGAAGTTCCTGTTCCGGCATGCGGCTGAGCGCGGAGAGCAGGTTCTGCCACACCGGGCGCACTGCTCCGGTATTGTCCACCATCTCGTCGGCGACGCCAGGCAGGGCGGAATAGGCAAAGGCCGGATCGTTGCCGATGCCAGCCTTCACCTCGTCACGCCGTTTCGTCGCTGTTTTTTTGCGCATGCTTATTCCTGTTTCAAACTCCTATCGGCCGCCTGAGATCAAGCGTCAGCGGAAATTCCCCCGACACCGTTTCCGCCCGCAGGGTATAATCGCCCGCCGTATGCCCCCAAGGCTCGAAGCGCGCCAAGCGTCGCGCTTCGGCTTCGTTGCCATTGACGGGGAAAGTGTCATAGTTCCGGCCGCCCGGATGGGCAACATGGTAGATGCAGCCGCCAATCGAACGTTTCGACCATGTATCATAAATATCGAAGGTCAGTGGCGTATTGATCGGCAGAACCGGATGCAGGCCGGAAGCCGGATGCCAGGCCTTGTAACGGACGCCGGCAACCGAAACGCCGGAGGCACCCGTCGGCGTCAGCGGCATGGCGCGGCCGTTGCAGGCGACGGTGTAGCGTTCGGGATTGTTGGTTTCGAGCCGCACCTGCAACCGCTCTAACGATGAATCGACATAACGGACAGTGCCGCCGACCGCACCTTCTTCGCCCATGACATGCCAAGGTTCGAGCGCCTGGCGCAGTTCCAGCTTGCTCCCCTCGTATTCGACTTCGCCGCAGAAGGGGAAGCGGAATTCGAGTTGGGCCTGGAACCATTCGGGACGGAGGTCGAAGCCGTTTTGCCGGAGGTCGGCGAGCACATCGAGAAAATCCTGCCAGATATAATGCGGCAGCATGAAACGGTCGTGCAATGCGGTACCCCAACGGACGAAATTACCGTCGATCGGATTGCGCCAGAAGCGGGCGATGAGGGCGCGGACCAGCAACTGCTGGGCAAGGCTCATGCGGGCGTTCGGCGGCATTTCGAAGCCGCGGAATTCCACCAGCCCCAGGCGGCCGGTCGGTCCATCCGGTGAAAACAGCTTGTCGATGCAGATTTCGGAGCGATGGGTGTTGCCGCTGGAGTCGGTCAGAAGATTGCGGAACAGGCGGTCGACGAGCCAGGGCAGCGGCGGGATGCCGTGGCCCGGCGCCGGCACCTGGGACATCGCGATTTCCAGCTCGTAGAGGCTGTCGTGACGCGCCTCGTCGAGGCGCGGAGCCTGGCTGGTCGGGCCGATGAACAGGCCGGAGAAAAGGTAGGAGAGCGCTGGATGGCGCTGCCAATGCAGCACCAGGCTCTTCAGCAGGTCCGGCCGGCGCAGGAAGGGGCTGTCGCCCGGATTGGCGCCGCCAACGACGACATGGTTACCACCGCCGGTGCCGGTGTGGCGGCCATCGATCAGGAACTTGTCGGTGCCGAGGCGGGTCTGCCGGGCCTCTTCATAGACCGCTGTGGTGATGTCAACGCAGTCCTGCCAGTTCGACGCCGGGTGAATGTTGACCTCGATCACGCCGGGATCGGGGGCGACGCGGATGACGTTGATGCGCTCGTCCTGAGGCGGTGAATAGCCTTCGATATGCACCGGCAGTCCGAGTTCCGCCGCCGCATTTTCGGCAGCGGCCAGCAGTTCGAGATACTGTTCGATCCCTTCGGTCGGCGGCATGAAGACACAGAGCCGTCCGTCGCGCGGCTCGACCGAGATGGCCGTGCGCACAGCACCACGGATATCGCCAAGTGTCTGTTCGACGCGCGATTGCGCGCCTTCGCCGGCCTGGAAGGACGCTTCAGGCATGGCGCGGCCCGCCGGCACGATGACATCGGGCAAAGGCGTGCGCGGGATGGAGGGGTCGACGGTATGGATATAGGGATAACGTGATGGCGGCACATAGGGCAGGGTGCCCAGCGGCAGGCGGTAGCCGATCGGCGAGTCACCCGGCATCAGGTAGATCTTGCCGCGCCGTGTGCTCCATTTCTCACTGAGCCAGCGTGTGCCCGAGGCGCGCGCATTCCAGGCCTGCACGGGAAGGACATAGCCGGTCGCCGTCGTCAGGCCGCGCTCGAAGACGCGGGCGATGCGGCTGCGTTCCTCGGGGTCCTTGAGTTTCGAGTTGGACGGATCGACGTTTTCCGGCAGGCTGCCTTCCTTGATGATCCATTCGGCCGGGTCTTCATAGGCTGGCAGCACCATCTCGGGCTCGATCGCCAGCTCCCTGGCAATCGCGCTCAGAAGCTTTCCGGCATCCTCCACGTTGGCGCCGGTCTTTGCGGTCTCTTGCGCAATCAGAGCGGGGTTCTGCCAGACTGGCTTGCCGTCCTTGCGCCAGTAAAGCGAGAAGGTCCAGCGCGGCAGGCTTTCGCCCGGATACCATTTGCCCTGGCCGTAATGCAGGAAGCCGCCGGGCGCGAAGCGGTCGCGCAGGCGGCGGATCAGCTGATCGGCCATGTCGCGCTTGGTCGGGCCGACGGCGGTGGTGTTCCATTCTTCTGACTCGAAGTCGTCGATCGAGATGAAGGTCGGCTCACCGCCCATGGTCAGGCGTACGTCGTCGCTTTGCAGGACGCGATCGACCTCTTCGCCGAGCGCGTTCAGCGCATCCCAGCTTTCGTCGGAGAAAGGCTTGGTGATGCGTGGGTGCTCGGCGACGCGGGTGACCGTCATCGCGAAGTCGAACTCGGTATTGGCTTGCCCGGAATAGCCGCCGGAGATCGGGGCGGCGTTGCGGTAATGCGGCGTCGCGGCGAGCGGAATATGGCTCTCGCCGGTGAGAAGCCCCGAGGTTGGGTCAAGGCCGACCCAGCCGGCGCCGGGAAGATAGACCTCCACCCAGGCATGCAGGTCGGTGAAGTCCACCTCCGTGCCCGAGGGGCCGTCGAGCGCCTTCAGGTCCGGGGTGAGCTGAATGAGGTAGCCGGAGACAAAGCGGGTGGCGAGGCCAAGGTGGCGAAGGACCTGGACGAGCAGCCAGCTGGTGTCGCGACAGGACCCTTTGGCTGTCTCCAGCGTTTCCTCCGGCGTCTGCACGCCGGTTTCCAGGCGGATGACGTAGCCGATCTCCTGCTGCAGCCGTGCATTGATGCCGACGATCATGTCGACTGTAGGCTGCTGCTCGGAGCGGTCGAGCGTGGCGAGGAAGGCTTCGAGGCGCGGCCCCGGCACCTCCGGCTTCATGTAGATCGACAGATCCTCGCGAAGGGTTTCGGGATAGTCGAAGGGCCATTTGGTGGCCTCTTCCTCGACGAAGAAATCGAAGGGATTGTAGACCGTCATGTCGGCAACGAGATCGACCTCGATCTTCAGCTCGGTCACCGGATCGGGAAAAACGAAGCGGGCGAGATAATTGCCGTAGGGGTCCTGCTGCAGATTGACGAAATGATTGGAGGGCGTGACCTTCAAGGAGTGGCTGAGCACGCGGGTCTTGGAATGCGAGGCGGGTTTCAGGCGAATGACTTGAGGGCCGAGGCGGACCGGATTGTCGTACTTATAGTGGGTGAGATGATAGATGCTTGCTTTGATCGCCATATGTCTCTTTGCCTAGCCCCGCATCGTTGTGCGGCAGTTGCTGTTCCCGTCGGCAGTGTGTGCAATGCAGCGAGAGAATGCAAGGCGTCTTGGCGGTCAATCGGGGTCAGCACACGGATGCAAAAATAAAACGGCGGGCTTTTGCCCGCCGCCTGGAAATCATTGCTGTCTAAGACCTTACTGCGCCGTGCGTCCAACCGGACGCGCTAGGGTCGCTGTAACACTTTGAACTGGCGCAAAATCCTTTCCTTAAATCGATTCCGATTTAAGGGGTTATGCGCTAGCTTCTGCCGAATTCATCGACTAGACGGATGATGTCGTCTTCGCCGAGATAGGAGCCCGTCTGCACCTCGATCAGCTCCAGCAGGATCTTGCCGGGGTTGGACAGGCGATGCACCTCGCCGAGCGGGATGTAGACCGACTCGTTCTCGCGCAGCATCTGTACGTTTTCGCCGACCGTCACCTCGGCCGTGCCCTTGACGACGATCCAGTGCTCGGAACGGTGGTGATGCTTCTGCAGCGACAGCTTCTTGCCGGGCAGCACGAAGATGCGCTTCACCTGGAAGCGTTCGCCATTCAGCACCGAGGTATAGCCGCCCCAGGGACGATAGGATGTCGGATGCGTCTCGGTGAGCTTGGCCGTGGTCTTGTGGCCGGCCAGCAGCTTGACCAGCTTGCCGACTTCCTGGCTGTCCTTGAGATGGCCGACATAGACGGCGTCTTCGCTGGCGATGACCGCGACATCCTCAAGCCCCTGCACGGCGAGATGGATGCCATGGGTCATGACGAGCGAGTTCTTGGTGTTGATCAGCGTCGTGCTGCCGGCGGCGACATTGCCGTTGTCGTCCTGCTTGCCGACCTTCCAGACCGAATCCCAGCTTCCGAGATCAGACCAGGTGAAGGGCGAGGGGACGACGGCTGCGTTTGCCGTCTTTTCCATCAGCGCGTAGTCGATGGAGATGTCCGGGCTCTTTGCGAAGGCGTCGGCATCGAGGCGAGTGAAATCGAGGTCGCGCTTCGATTTGGCAACAGCCTTGCTGGCCGCCTTTTCGACCTCTGGCGCATATTCGCCAATTTCGGAAAGGAGCTGGGCGGCGGAGAACATGAACATGCCGGAGTTCCAGTAGAATCCGCCGCTGGCGATCATCTCCTTGGCCTTTTCGAGCACCGGCTTTTCGACGAAGCGCTTGACGACATGGGCGCCGGTCGGCAGCGCCTTGCCGCTTTCGATATAGCCGTAACCGGTTGCCGGTTCGGTCGGCGCGATGCCGAAGGTGACGAGCTTGCCCTGAAGTGCTGTATCACGGGCGATCCGGACGCAATCATAATAGGTCGTGGTGGCGTCGATCTCGTAGTCGGAGCCAAGGACGTGCATGGTCGCGTCCTTGCCGAAGAGCTCGGTGACGAGCGCGGCGGCGGCGGCGACGGCGGCGGCGGTGTTGCGAGCCACCGGCTCCAGCAGCACGGCGGCCAGCTTCAGGTTGAGCTCGCGTGCCTGTTCGGCGACGAGAAAGCGGAATTCTTCGTTGGTGAGGACGATCGGCGCTTCATAAAGCTCGGGATCGGAAACGCGCTCCAGCGTGTTCTGAAAGAGCGTCCTGTCGCCGATGAACTGAATGAATTGCTTCGGCGCCGAGGCACGAGACAGCGGCCATAACCGTGTTCCCTTGCCTCCGGCCATGATCACCGGGACGATTCTTGCTGCCATTCTTTCTCTCTCCTAGACACTTATTCAAGCGTTACGCGAAGGTTTGCAACCTATAAGATTATCAATATCATTCTCTCGACAACTCATATCGTCATTGCGATCTGCCGTCGACTGGGAACTTCATCGATCTTAGTGTGGAAATTCTAATAGACTGTCATCGGGGAGGTTACGTTTCGACGAAAAGGAGGCAGTCGTGTGGCGGATCGTTTGCCACGAGACATGATCGTTGCCGCCATTGGGTGCGGCAACGATCATACATTCTCTGCTACGCCTCGGCCCGATCGCCCGGTTCTTCATGAGCGGGTTCATGCGTGACGCCGTTGCGCTTGTTGTAGCGGATCGACGACCACAGCGAGATACCGATCAGGGCCGCTCCGCCAAGGCCGGTGATGACCTCGGGAATATGCATGAGCGTCTGGATGTACATGATCACCGAGAGGATCAGGATGGCGTAGAAGGCGCCGTGCTCCAGGTAGCGATAGTGGGCAAGCGTACCCTTTTCCACCAGCATGATCGTCATGGAGCGCACATACATGGCGCCGATGCCGAGGCCGATGGCGATGATGAAGAGATTCTGGGTGAGCGCGAAGGCGCCGATGACGCCGTCGAAGGAGAAGCTGGCGTCGAGAACCTCGAGGTAGAGGAAGGCGCCGAAGCCACCCTTGGCGGCGGCGCTCATCGTCTTCTGCGATGCATCGAGAAAGCCGGCGAGAACTTCCACCAGCAGGAAGGTCAGGAGACCGTAGATGGAGGCATGGAGAAATGTCGTCGCCTCCTCGCCGCCGAGCAGGGAAGAAAAGACCAGAATGAGGATCAGCACGAAGGCGATCTCGATACCCTTGATGGTGGCGAAACGCGCCATCGCCTTTTCCAGGAAAGCGATCCAGTGCACATCCTTCTCTTGATTGAAGAAATAGGTGAGGCCGACCATCATCAGGAAGGTGCCGCCGAAAGCGGCGATGGGCAAATGCGCGTCCTGCATGATCCGCGCATACTGCTCCGGCTCTGCGGCCGCAAGCTTCAGCGCTTCCCAGGGATTGATCCAGGCCGCGATGGCGACGATCGCCAGCGGGAAGACGATACGCATGCCGAAGACGGCAATGACGATGCCCCAGGTCAGAAAGCGGTGCTGCCAGAGCGGCGTCATTTCCTTCAGCTTGTTGGCATTGACGATGGCGTTGTCGAAGGAGAGCGATATCTCCAGCACGGCCAGCACCGCGCAGATGAAAAAGGCTGTCGCGAGGCCACTGAACGTGCCGGTCGCATTCCAGCCCAGCAGCGCGCCAAGGGCGAGACCAGCGGCCGTAACAGCGAAAGCCCAGCCGAAATAGCCGAGCACGGATCTGGAGGAGGTGGGCTGCGTCATGGGCGCACCTCACCGCAAACGGAAGGAAGATATTCGGGTCGAAAGCGCAGCCGCGTGCCAAAGACGGCATGCGGGTAAGGCATGGTCAAACTATTCATGAAAAGAAATCCGCCGGCTCATCTGCAGGCGGTACCGACATCGCGAGAGCGCCGTAAAAACTCTCGCCAGAGGGGCCCGGCACCATAGTTCACTCCGCAGCCGATGTCAGAAGGCGCGAAGATGCCACCATTAGTTAGTGAAGTTGCAAGGCGCGTCAAGAGCCGAATTGGATGTGGGCGCTCTGGCCTCCGTTTATCTGGAATTTTCCGGAACCAAATGGGCAAAGGGGACGTTTGACCTTAAGGCGGGCAGGGCAATGTCCGTTGTCGAACGGATTCCTCAGGCGGATTCCATTGTCGGATAGAGAGCAACGGACAAGGAGAACCTCCCATGAGCCCCCACCCCATCCACCCCAAGGCGAAGGAACAAAGGCCGGAACTGACGGCACGGCAGAAACGTGCCCGGCCAAATTCGCTGCGCCAGGCGCAGGTGCTGCCGCCGCACAATGTCGATCTGACCTTGCAGCCCCAGACGCGTGATGATGTTCATGTGCCGGCGCATGTCAGCGGCGCGGATCTTTCGCGCGAAGCGCCGGGCGATGCCAATCACGGGAGCAAGAAAAAGGGCGGCTCCCAGTAAAATTCGGAAAGGGCGCTCTCGGGCGCCCTCCTCGACAGGGATGCGTTTGGTCCGCCTGAAGCTAGCGGTTACTTTTTGGTGCGCGGCGGCTTGCCGTTCGACAGGAAGCTGCCGGTAAAGCTCAGTTCGGTCGATTTCGCCGAGCATTGGAACGTGACAGGCTTGCCGGAATAAGGGTTGGAGAAGGTGCAGACGCCTTTTGCCTCAACCTGGCCGGCCATCTTGTTGCCGGCGCCGGTGGAGATGACCTCGACCGGCAATTGTATCGTCCCCTTGGTCGCGCCGGGCTTGATCCCGCGCCCGTCACCCTGGAAGCCAAGCATCTTGCCGCCGGCTGAAAAGATAAACGTCACCGAGCCGTCCGGTCCCGTCACGCTGGCGATCTGGGGCGTGCAGCCTTTGGACGCATCGAGCTTACCGACGACGAGCTTCGAACACTTGCCGTCGATGACGGCCACGCCGGGGCCAGGAAAATTCTGTGCGCCGGCACTCGTGGCAACGGTCATGACTGTCAAAGCAATGGCAAGGCCTGCGAATCGCATGTTACGGGCTCCTTTAAAGCCCGGACAGGTTTGCCGATCGAAATGTGGCAGTCAACCCGCAGCGCCCAGATACGACCGCGGGCAGGGTGCCGGATTAATCCGGCACAAGCGTTCCGATCAGTTGGAGAAGCGCATTCTGCCGGTTGCCGCCGCCGGCCAGGAAGTCATAGAGGGTCATCTGCTTTTCGGCGCCGCCATCGACGATGTAGTCGGATTGGCGGATGATGTAGACCTCGCCGCTATCGGTGTCTCGGGCGAGATGGAACAGATACTCATCACCGTTGGGCTTGTGATTTTTATAGAACTGCTTCTTTACAATCGCCATCTCGTCCTCCCGTACGATCAATGTCTTAGCATAACAGTAGTGTGACAGCGCGAGCGGAAGTCAAGCGATTCGCGAATGGAAATTGTGCGGATCCTGCCTGCCGCGACGGGTTCAGGCGCCGAACATCAGCATGTGATTGGATATTGAAGGAAAGACTATTATTCTCAGGCTGCGCGATCGAGTATTCGAGGCGCCACGAGCGAGAGGTCAAAGCAGATGAGAATGATGTTAGCGTTGGGAGCTCTATTGAGCTTGGCTTGCGTCTCCGCAGGCGAAGCACCCTCGAACTATCAGTCATACCACGGCGGCATCCGCGCCGACAGCGATCCCGTGCTTCTGGAGCGATATGACAGGGCACTGAACCGTTGCGAACCGGAGGCCTATTCCTGGCGTCGCGGATCGCCCGATCCGAACAGCACCCTGTACATTCTGGCATTGAGAAATTGTTTGTATAGACACGGTTTCGTGGACCGTGGCTTCTATGCCTATCCCACGTCGGCAGTGTTCCAGCACTTCCTGGACCTCTGATCGACCACGGTTTGTTGTCGCATTCGGGAGTGCCTTTTCCACAATTTGGAAAGGGCACTTTTTCGTCTGGAAGAGAGGCTGGGCCGATATGCCGAGGCCATATGAAAAAGGGCTCTCGGTTTCCCGAAAGCCCTTGCTTTTCAGCGAATTAGGATGGTGGGCGTGACAGGGATTGAACCTGTGACCCCTACGATGTCAACGTAGTGCTCTCCCGCTGAGCTACACGCCCATCCAATGGCGGCGCATAGATCATAAAACCTTGGGAGCCGTCAATAGGCTTTTTCAATTTTATGACGCCGTGCGCGGCAAGCCTTATGCGGCAAGGAGTTTGTTCACTTCGTCGACCAATTCGCGCAGGTGGAAGGGCTTGGAAAGTACCTTCGCATCCTTCGGCGCCTTCGAATCAGGGTTCAGCGCCACGGCGGCAAAACCGGTGATGAACATCACTTTCAGGTCCGGATCGAGTTCGGTGGCGCGACGCGCCAGCTCGATGCCGTCCATTTCCGGCATGACGATATCGGTCAGGAGCAGCGAAAAAGGCTCTTCGCGCAGCCGGTCATAGGCGCTTGCTCCGTTGTCAAAGGACAAGACCTTATAGCCGGCCTTTTCCAGTGCCTTCACAAGGAAGCGACGCATGTCGTTGTCATCTTCGGCAAGAAGTATCTTCTGGGTCATATCTGTTCGCTAATCAACTTTTGTCTTGTTGGACTTGTCCAGCGTGTAAGGTAGCCTCTGGCCGTAAACAAGCCGTGAATGGTCGGATGGGATATAATCATCCGTGTTCGCTGCGAAGTGGTTGTATCCAGAGGTCGCCTTGCGCGGCGGGTCCGGGTCGGACTTCAGGGCCGGTCGTTTCTCAGCGTTGGATTAAGGCCATTTTGCTAAAGTTAGTATGGACTTGCGGGCGTGCAACTGGCAACATGAATGTTGCGACAGGTTGTAGACACGGTAAAAATGTTGATGTCCGCAGAAATGCGTAATTTCGAGATTTTCGAGGTATTGGAGCCCGTCTCCCAGACAATTCCATTTGTCTATAGCTCGCCGCACAGCGGTCGCATCTATCCGCCCGATTTCATCGCCCAGTCCCGCCTCCAGGGCATCGCCATCCGCCGCTCGGAAGATCATTACGTCGACGAGCTGTTTTCGGCGGCGAGCGACCTTGGCGCGCCGCTGCTGCTCGCCAATTTTCCGCGCGCCTATATCGACGTCAATCGCGAGCCCTATGAGCTTGACCCGCGCATGTTCGATGGCGCGTTGCCGCCTTATGCCAACGTCAATTCATTGCGGGTCGCCGGCGGTCTCGGCACGATCCCGCGAATCGTCGCGGAAAACATGGAAATCTATGCCCGGCGCGTGCCGGTTGAAGATGCGCTCAGGCGTATCGATACGATCTACAAGCCCTATCATGCGACCCTGCGGCGGCTGATTGCCCGCACCCATGTCCAGTTCGGTTTCGGTGTTCTGGTCGACTGCCATTCCATGCCGGGCAATATCCGTATCGCCGGAAGCAATATGCGGCCCGATTTCATCCTGGGCGACCGCTACGGCACCAGCGCCTCGGCGGAGCTTTCGCGCGCCGCCATGCAGATTCTCGAGGAGCTCGGTTTCAACGCCGTGCGCAACAAGCCCTATGCCGGTGGCTTCATCACCGAGCATTACGGCCGCCCCTCCCGCGGGCTGCATGCCCTCCAGATCGAGGTCAATCGTTCGCTCTATGTCGACGAGGCGACGCTGGAGAAGCGTGCTGATTTCGATCAGGTGGCCGCTGCCATCACCCTGTTCATGAAGCGCATCGCCGAGCATGTGGAGTCCTACGCGGGTGACCCGGCGCTGGCGGCGGAGTAAGCGCAAGGCTCCGCATCGACGCCTCGGATGAGAGGCTATCCCGGATATTTCAGAGCAAACGGAATCTGCCGAATCGTCTGACTATAGTGATGGTCAGGCATATCTGCCGTTGCCGCGCGTGAGCGTGTGGCCCCTGTTCCCGCAAGTGCGAGACTCCCTTCGACAAAAAAAGAACCGCGCTTGTGGCGCGGTTAAGTCTAGGGAGGAAACACCCAAGGAGGGTATTTACAGTCAGAAGACTGTAGGTGGATGATGCTATCGCACTGCACAAATGTCAAGCAGAATATTGCAGTGCAAGATATTTAGGCAGTTTAGGAATTTCTGCTTGATGCGCGAGCATTCCGCCTCTTGCATCGGCATTCGGTTTGCTTCCCGATCTTTATGCGCTATGACTTCGCCCGCCCCGTCATTTATCCGGATCGACCATGCTTCCTGATCGCTCGTTCTTCTATCGTCTGGCCGAAGCGGCCAAGGCCGAAACCCTGCCGCGCTTTCGTGCCGGCGTCGATGTGCTCAACAAGGAAGCGCAAGGGTTCGACCCCGTGACCGAGGGCGACCGGGCCGCCGAAGTGGCAATCCGGGCGCTGATCGACGCGGAATTTCCCGATCACGGCATTCTGGGCGAGGAGCACGGCAGTGTCGGCCTCGACCGCGAGCATGTCTGGGTGATCGACCCGATCGACGGCACGCGCGCCTTCATTTCCGGCGTGCCGGTCTGGGGAACACTGATCGGCCTGCAGAAAAACGGTCGCGCCATCATGGGCATGATCGACCAGCCGTTTACCGGCGAGCGCTATTTCGCCGATGGCAACGGCTCGACCTATTCCGGCCCGGATGGCGAAAAGCGCCTCCGAGTGCGTGATTGTGGCAGCCTGTCGAAGGCCATTCTCTTCACGACCTCGCCGCATCTCTTCGTCGGCGAGGAGATGACCAAGTATCGCGAGATCGAGAGCCAGGTGCGGCTTTTCCGTTATGGTACGGATTGCTACGCCTATGCGCTGCTTGCCGCCGGCCATGTCGATCTGGTCATCGAAAATTCGTTGAAGCCCTATGATGTCGGCGGGATCATCCCTGTCATCGAACAGGCGGGCGGTATCATCACCACCTGGGATGGTGGCCGCCCGGAAATGGGCGGCTCCATCATCGCCGCCGGCAGCCGTGCGGTCTATGAGCAGGCGCGGGCGATCCTGTCGCGCTAGCTCTTTTTGCGCAATTCCGGACGGAAAACCGAAGCACACCTGGAATTGCGTTAGCTTCCGACGTCCATTGCCTCGGCATTCGCTTCGGCGTCGCTGCCGGGAATGAAGGCATTGATGGCGGCGAGCGCGGCGTTCCGGTAGATATCCCGTTCCTGCAGGATTTCGTGCTTCGATCCGTATATGGGCACGAGTTGGGCTGCGCGGAAATAGCGCGCCAGCCGCTCTTGATCGGCATAGGGCACGATGCCGTCGCGGGTCGGCGCGATCAGTATGGTCGGAATGCTGATCGAGAACAGATGTTCGGGCCTGGTGACGCGATTGATGGCGCGGAAGGCTTCCGACAGCCAGCGCGCCGTCGGCGGGCCGAGGATGAGCTGCGGATAGGTGGCGCCGATCGTTGTATTGCGCCGGTAACGCCGTTCGTCGCCGGTCAATGGGTTCTCGGGGAAGGGCCGTTCCAGATTTTTCTTGCTGAATTGTATCCGGCCAAGACCGATGGCGCTGGCTGCGCCTGAGATGGCGCGTACGAAGCCGGGCGAAGCTCCCTGGCCCATCAGGCCGACGAAGGGCGCGAGCAGCACCATGCGCTCGATCCGGCTCGCAAGCCGGGGTGCCGCCGACAGCGCGATCAGCGCGCCGGTCGAATGCGCCAAAAGGAAGAAGGGCAGGCGCGTATCCGGCAGCACGATCTTGTCGAGAAACGCGGTCAGGTCGCGCTCGTAGTCGGAAAAATGGTGGACATGTCCGCGCCGCGGGTCCTTCAGAAGTCGTTCGGATCCGCCCTGGCCGCGCAGATCGAAGGTCGCGACCCATAAACCCTTGGCGGTCAGATCGCGGATCGTCTCCAGATATTTCTCGATGAACTCGTTGCGGCCCTGCAAAAGCACCACGGTTCCGTTGGCGACGGGCTGTTCGCTGCGGAAGACGACATAGCGCAGCTTGCGCCCGTCAAAACTCTCGAAAAACCCCTCGATGCGGTTTTCCGGCACCGGATTGTCTGGCGTGGAATAGAGGATCGAATCCATGACGATGTCGCGCCTCGCTAGCAGGGTGGTTCTTTAGAAGGGGATAGCGCAGGCAGGGGGAATTGCAACTGCTTTGTTGAGAGGGTTAGGAGGCAATGCGGCTGGCGCAGGCGTGTCTCGTCGAGCGGGGAGGTGCCCCCAAGACGCTGCCCAGGCAGAGACTTAACGGCCCGCCACATCCAGCGGAAAGCCCCGGAACGGCTTGATCTCCTTGAGAACGAAGGTCGTCTGCATTTCCTTGATCCGGGGCAGGCGGCGTACGATGGTCATGGCGAAGTCGGCGTAGCTGTCAAGATCCGCCGCCACGACCTGCAGCAGGAAATCGGCGTCTCCGGCGATGCTGTAGCAGGCGACGACCTCGCTCAATTTCAGGACATCCTGCGAAAACTCCTCCGCTTCCGCCTCGCTATGGCTGTCGATCTTGACCCGGATGAAGGCAAGCACGCCGAGGCCGATCTGCCGACGATCGAGAACCGCCGTATAACTCTGGATGACGCCGCTCTCCTCCAGTTGCCGAACCCGCCGCCAGCAAGGCGAGGTCGAAAGCCCGACCTCGGAGGAGAGCGCCTGATTCGTCAGGCGGCCGTCGTTCTGAAGCGCGCCCAGGATGCGTGTGTCGACGGGCTCGAGCGGAAAGGGCATGATTCACCTGAAGAGGAATTAAATTAGGTAAAGTCTACCATAATTTCCGAATTTACTGCAATGAAAGGCAGGATAATTCTCAGGGAGAGAGATATTCTGCGGCGCAAATCCACTCTTCCTACAGGTCGCCATGTTCCCCGATATCCGTCTCGCCATCATCATCAACCCGGAACTGCCGCTCGGCCTGATCGCCAATACGGCGGGCGCGATCGCTATCGGCCTTGGCGCCAGATTTCCGGATCTCGCGGCACGACAACTTAGCGATCGCGACGGTCGCGCCATCGATATCAGTTCGAACTTGCCGGTTCCGATTTTGCAGGCGGATGCGGATACGATCCGGGCGCTGATGCTGAAGGCCCTGCCGCAGCCGGGAGAAC
Organism: Martinezella rhizogenes; assembly: GCF_000799715.1. GTDB lineage: Bacteria > Pseudomonadota > Alphaproteobacteria > Rhizobiales > Rhizobiaceae > Rhizobium > Rhizobium rhizogenes_C. The sequence continues at coordinate 1,468,930 of NZ_JUHG01000011.1, read as the reverse complement.
AGGCAATCGTCCCCTTTCCGGCCTTCGCGCGGTCGCTGCACGACTATGCGGACTACGAGGCGACATTCCCCGGTCGGGATCTATCGGAAGAGGTGATCGACGGCCTGGGGTTTGCCGGCCCATCGAAATGGGTGAAATCGCTGACGGGATCGCTGAAGCTTTTGCGGTAGGCTTGATAGCTACCGCATCGCATAAAAAAGGCCGGCTTGCGGAGATAGAGAGATCCGCTGAGCCGGCCGAGTAAGGACTGAAGAAGAAGGGACGATATGCTTCAGTCATCGGATGTATTTGATGCATCCGACGGTTATATTGATAGTCCCGCCAGCCTGAACGGGCGCCGAACCGGGTGTTCATCTGCGGTTCACGCGGGTTTTCGGCGAAATCCGGTGCGGGCCATTGAGGCCTTGAACTCCCGAAAAACGATCCCCATCTCCATTCTGCGGGTGCCAAACGGGCCTGCAAAACCGTCCCGAGGCCGCCCAGAGCGGGGCTGCGGGGCAAATCGTAAATCGCAATCGTCGCTCACAGGAGGACACCATGCGTCACGTAGACTTTACTCCCCTTTACCGTTCCACCGTCGGTTTCGACCGTCTCTTCACCATGCTCGACAGCCTTGCGCAGCCGGATCAGGGTCAGACCTATCCGCCCTACAACATCGAGCGCACCGGCGAGAACACCTATCGCATCACCATGGCCGTTGCCGGGTTTGATGAAAACGAACTGAGCATCGAAGCTCATGCCCATGTTCTGCAGGTCAAGGGTGAAAAGAGCGAAGAGCCGGCGGAAGCCAGCGAATATCTCTATCGCGGCATCGCCAAGCGCGCTTTCGAGCGCCGCTTCCAGCTCGCCGATCATGTCGAGGTCCAGGCGGCTTCGCTGAAGAATGGTCTGTTGCACATCGATCTGTTGCGCGACATTCCCGAGACCATGAAGCCCCGCCGTATCTCCATCGCCGCCGAGCCGGTCGATACCCCGAAGGCGATCGAAGCCCATGTCAGCTAATCGTCGTCAGCCGAGAGGCTGAGGACAGATCCTCCCAAGATCAAAAAAGAAGCGGCGCTCCATCGGGGCGCCGCTTTTTGTATGGGAAGCGATATTGGGGATGCTCAAGCGGCGTTGGTCGCCCCGGTCGTCTGGGCATCCGCCTTGGCTGCCTCGCGCTTCTTGGCCGCATCCGCATATTTCTGGGCCAGGAAGGCGCAGGTCATCAGCTGGATCTGGTGGAACAGCATCAGCGGCAGGACGATGGCGCCGATACCCTGTCCGGCGAAGATGACGTTGGCCATCGGCACGCCGCTCGCCAGCGACTTCTTCGAGCCACAGAAGGTGATGGTGATCTCGTCGGCCTTGGAAAAGCCGAGCGCGCGGCTGCCGAACATGGTGATGCACAGTACCGTTGCCAGAAGCACCATGTTGGCGACGATGACGGTGGCGATGTCGAGCACCGAAAACGTATGCCACAGTCCCTCGACCACGGCCTCGCTGAAAGCGGAATAGACGACCATCAGGATCGAACCACGATCGACCGGCATCAGGATCTTCTTCTTCGAGCGAATCCAGTTACCGATCCACGGCTGTAGCAACTGGCCGGCGATGAAGGGAGCGAGCAGTTGCAGCATGATCTGCCACAGCACGTCCCAGGAAAAGCCGCCGCCTTGGCCGCCGACCGAAAACAGCACGCCGACGAGCAGTGGGGTGAGGAACATGCCGAAGATATTCGAAGCGGAGGCAGAGCAGATGGCGGCCGGAACGTTGCCGCCGGCGATCGAGGTGAAGGCGATGGATGACTGCACGGTCGAGGGCAGCACGCTCAGGAACAGCAAGCCGGTATAGAGCGATACAGGCAGGACGCTGTTCGGCACGACCTGGCCGATGCCGAGCACCAGCAGCGGGAAGATGCCGAAGGTCGTGAGCAGAATAACGAGATGCAGCCGCCAATGCAGCATGCCGGCAATGACGACATCGCGCGATAGGCGCGCGCCGTGCAGGAAGAACAGCAGGCCGATGGCAAAGTTGGTGGCGACGCTGAAATAGTGGGCGCTCGCTCCCTGTACCGGAAGGAAGGATGCCGTCAGGACCGTCAGGACGAGCAGCATGGTGAAGGTATCTGGAAGAAAGCGGCGCATCGCGCAAATCCAATCGCAATTACAAAGCTACATCATTTGCCTTGCAGTTAGACCTATCGTGATCCACGATGCAAGGAATAACAGTTATCGCAATTCAGGATAAAAGCGATGCTCGATCTCACGCAATTGCGCAGCTTCGTCGCGGTGGAGCAGATGGGTAGCTTCACGCTCGCCGCCGAGCGCCTTGGCCTTGGCCAGTCGACGGTCAGCCAGCATATCCAGCGGCTGGAAGCCATACTCGGGCGCAGGCTGCTGGCGCGCGATACGCATCGGGTGGTGCTGACGGGTGACGGCGAGGCGCTGCTGGGTCATGCAAGGCAAATGCTGTCGATCGAAGGAGAGGTGCAGCAGCTCTTTGCCGGCAATAGCCTGCGCGGCAGTCTGCGGCTCGGCGTTTCAGAGGATTTCGTCACCAGCCAGTTGCCGGATGTGCTGGAGGAATTCGTCCGCTCGCATCCCTCCGTCGATCTCGAGCTGACGGTTGCGCTCAGCGGCACGCTCTACGAGATGCAGGACAATGGCGATCTCGACCTTGTACTCGCCAAGCGCCGTCTTGGCGATGTCAGGGGGAGGCTGGTCTATCGCGAGCCGCTGGTCTGGCTGGCGCGTGATCCGGAGCGCATTCGCTCACTTGCCGGCCCCTTACCGCTGATCGCCTTTCCGGCGCCGAGCGTTACCCGCGCCGTAGCACTTGAAGCGCTGCGCCGCCAGCAGGTGCCATGGCGCATCGTCTGTACCTGCGGCAGCCTCAGCGGCTTGACGGCGGCAGCGCGCGCCGGCATGGGCGTCCTCGTTCAGCCGCGCAGCATGGCGCCGGCGGGATTGTCGGAAATCGCGCCGGGCTGGCTGCCGGCCCTGGAGGATGTCGAGTTCGTGCTGGTGCCGCGCAAGGGTGCGGATCAACTGCTGGTCAGCGCCCTGTCGGAGGATATCCTGGCGAAGGTGAGGGGATTGCGATCGATATGAACTCCGGCCGCTTCGGATCGTGTGGATAGACGTAAAGAATTTAACGGGATTCATTCGCCGGCTGCCATATCCCTTTTCGCGTGTCTCTCTTCTGTAATGCACGCGATTCAGGTTCGAGTCAGCTTGCGCTGCTATCGTATTTGGCAGTGAATGAGCTGAAGCGAGGATATCAGCCCTTATGATCTATGGTGCGATCTTCATTTCCGGACTTGTAGCTTGCGTAGTGGCAATGACGATGATCGTTCATCATGCGCCTCCTTATGAGGGCGCATCGAACTTCACGATGTTGACGCATCGGGCTCAGAACTAGGCTTTTGTCGCCAGACTGAGCGCCGGCTGGCCAAAAGCCAGTTCGGCGCTCTTTTTTGTTCGATCGTCAAGCAAGGCAGGCGAGGAAGCCGGCGACATCGTCCTCGGTCGTGGCAAAGCTGGTGACGAGGCGGATCAGGGTCTCGTTGTTGTTCACCAGGTCTGGCTGCGATTCCGGGATCGGCCATTCATAGAACTTAGCGCCCTTGTCCTCGGCGGTTTTGGCGGCCGATTTCGAGATGATCGCGAAGACTTCGTTCGAGGCCGTCGGCCAGGCAAGGTGTGCATCAGGCGTCCGTTCGATGCCGGCGCGCAGGCGATCGGCCATGCGGTTGGAGTGGCGGGCAAGGTCGAGCCAGAGGCCATCCTGGAAATAGCCGTCGAATTGCGCGGCAATGAAGCGCGATTTCGAGAAAAGCTGGGCGGCACGCTTGCGGATGAAGTGCATCTCTCTCGCCTGTTCCGGATTGAAGAAGACGATCGCCTCGGCGCACCAGCAGCCGTTTTTCGTGCCGCCGAAGGAGAGGATGTCGACGCCACGCTTCCAGGTCATCTCTGCCGGGCTGGCGTCGAGCGCGACCAACGCATTGGCGAAACGCGCGCCGTCCATGTGCAGCGGCAGCCCGTTCGCCTTGCTGATGGCGGCGATGGCGTCGATCTCGGCGAGCGAGTAGACCGTGCCGATTTCCGTTGCCTGGGTGATGGTCACGGCGGCGGCGCGGCCATGATGCACGGCGTCCTGTGGGAAGCGCGCGACCTTGGTGGCGAGCGCCTTTGGGTCGATCTTGCCGAGAGCACCGTCAACGGTCGCGAGCCTCGCACCGCTGAAGAAATCCGGCGCGCCGCATTCGTCCTCGGCGACATGTGCCTCGCTGTGGCAGAAGCTGATCCCGCCCGGCTTCTGGACACTGGCGAGCGATAGCGAATTGGCGGCGGTGCCGGTGGCAACGAAAAAGACGGAGACTTCGCGCTCGAAAATCTCGGCAAACTTGGCTTCGACCTTTTGGTCGAGATCGCTGGTGCCGTAGGCCGAGGCGAAGCCGCCGGATTCGGCAAGCAGACGTTCGGCGATCTTGGAATGGGCGCCGGCCCAATTATCGGAAGCAAAAAACATTGATAACACCAACTGAGACTATAGGTTTGCGGGAAAGGTAGTTAAGGTCTGCCGGACATTAATCCAATGGTGCGGGCTATCAAGAGTGCAGTGCTGAAGGACTCATCACAGAAATTGATCTAAGCAATCAATAAACAAAATGATGCGTCGCAGCGAAACTTTCTTGCTTGAAATTTGCAACATTGGCAATCTTCCGTCGCGCGTTGACGAAATTTTGCCGTTTTGCTCTTGCGAAGGCAGACGCTTTCTGTCATAGAGCTGGTGAATTAGGACAGGGTTGCTGTCCTATTTTGGCCACCGAGGCCGAAGATGCGTCAAGGGTCCTGACGATGTCGGGATTTCGAGCTATAGTTACCGGGAGCACGCTCTTTGAAGCCTTCAAGGCGATGGGCGGAGCGGCGGTGGAATAGCAAGGCGCGGAACGCTGACGACAGGCTCCACCATGGGCCAGGTCTGCGACCGGATCTTCACAATGCAACAGCGCTGTCGCGCGTCGGACCGGCTAACGGGGCGACGCGGGACGAAGGATCGCCCGCGCCGCGGGCCTTACCGGAGGGAAGACGATGACGAACAGGACGCCGTCCATGACTTTTGACCAGACTGCTGCAGCCAATGCTGTCGCTGCGGCCAAAACGTCGAAACGCGCCGATCGTTTAACATCGGGGGGCATCCCACGGAAGCAAGGCCTCTACGATCCGCGCAATGAACATGACGCCTGCGGCGTCGGCTTCGTCGCGCACATGAAGGGCCAGAAGTCGCACCAGATCGTGCGCGACGGCCTGTTCATTCTCGAGAACCTGACGCATCGCGGCGCCGTCGGCTCAGATCCGCTGATGGGCGATGGCGCGGGTATTCTCGTGCAGATTCCGGATCGTTTCTTCCGCGAGGAAATGGCCTTGCAGGGCATCACCCTGCCGAAGGCGGGCGAATATGGCGTCGGCCATTTCTTCCTGCCGCGCGACGAAGCGCTGATCGAGCATTTCAAGACCGCCATCAAGCAGGTGGTTATAGAGGAAGGTCAGGTCCTGATCGGCTTCCGCGATGTGCCGGTCGACAATTCCTCGCTGTCGAAGGCGCCGGATATCGCCGCCACCGAGCCGCATCATGTGCAGGTCTTCATCGGCGCCGGCCGCGATGCCGGCACGAACGAGGAATTCGAGCGTCGTCTGTTCACCCTGCGCAAGGTGATCTCCAACCGCATCTATGCGGAATACGAAGGCGAAGAGAGCAGCTTTTATCCCGTGTCGCTGTCGAGCTCGACCATCGTCTATAAGGGCATGTTCCTCGCCTATCAGGTGGGTGCCTATTATAAGGACCTGGCCGATCCGCGTTTCGAGACGGCGGTTGCCCTGGTGCACCAGCGCTTCTCGACCAACACCTTCCCGTCGTGGAAGCTCGCGCATCCGTACCGCATGGTCGCCCATAACGGCGAAATCAACACGCTGCGCGGCAACGTCAACTGGATGGCCGCCCGCCAGGCGTCGGTGTCTTCGCCGCTGTTCGGCGACGATATCTCCAAGCTCTGGCCGATCTCCTATGAGGGACAGTCGGACACCGCCTGTTTCGACAACGCGCTCGAATTCCTCGTGCGCGGCGGCTATTCCATGGCGCATGCCATGATGATGCTCATTCCTGAAGCCTGGGCCGGCAACCAGCTGATGGCGGCCGAACGCAAGGCGTTCTACGAATATCACGCTGCTTTGATGGAACCGTGGGACGGCCCTGCCGCCGTCGCCTTCACCGACGGCAAGCAGATCGGCGCGACGCTCGATCGCAACGGCTTGCGTCCGGCCCGCTATCTCGTCACCAATGACGATCGCATCATCATGGCGTCGGAAGCCGGCGTTCTGCCGGTGGACGAAGAGAAGATCATCCAGAAGTGGCGCCTGCAGCCGGGCAAGATGCTGCTGATCGACATGGAAAAGGGCCGCATCATCTCCGATGACGAGGTGAAGTCCGAGCTTGCCAGCAAGCATCCCTATCAGAGCTGGCTCAAGCGCACGCAGTTGATCCTGGAAGACCTGAAGCCCGTGGAGCCCCGTGCGCTGCGCCGCGACGTGTCGCTGCTCGATCGCCAGCAGGCCTTCGGCTATACGCTGGAGGACACCAAGCTCCTGATGTCGCCGATGGCGACGACGGGGCAGGAGGCGATGGGCTCCATGGGTACGGATACGCCGATCTCGGCCATGTCCGACAAGCCGAAGCTACTCTACACCTATTTCAAGCAGAACTTCGCGCAGGTGACGAACCCACCGATCGACCCGATCCGCGAAGAGCTGGTGATGAGCCTCGTCTCCTTCATCGGCCCGCGCCCGAACCTGCTCGATCATACCGGCATGGCCAACGCCAAGCGGCTGGAAGTGCGCCAGCCGATCCTGACCAATGGCGATCTGGAGAAGATCCGCTCGATCGGCCACACGGAAGACCGTTTCGACACCAAGACGCTCGACTTCACCTATGATGTCGATCGTGGCGCCGAAGGCATGCCGGAAATGCTGGACCGTCTCTGCGAGCGCGCCGAAGCGGCTGTTCGCGGCGGCTACAACATTATCGTGCTTTCCGATCGCCAGATCGGGCCGGACCGCATCGCGATCCCGGCGCTGCTGGCGACCGCCGCCGTGCACCATCACTTGATCCGCAAGGGGCTGCGCACCTCGGTCGGTCTCGTCGTCGAAACCGGTGAGCCGCGCGAAGTGCATCATTTCTGCCTGCTCGCTGGCTATGGCGCCGAGGCGATCAACCCTTACCTTGCCTTCGACACGCTGCTCGACATGCATCAGCGCGGCGACTTCCCGAAGGAAGTTGACGCCAGCGAAGTTGTCTATCGCTATATCAAGGCGGTCGGCAAAGGCATCCTCAAGGTCATGTCGAAGATGGGCATTTCGACCTATCAATCCTATTGCGGCGCGCAGATCTTCGATGCGATCGGCCTGCAAGAAGAGCTGGTCGAGAAGTATTTCTTCGGTACTGCGACGATGATCGAAGGCATCGGTCTCGAGACCATTGCCGAGGAAACCGTCGCCCGTCACAAGTCGGCCTTCGGCGCGGACCCGATTCTCGCGAGCACGCTCGAGATCGGCGGCGAATATGCCTACCGCATGCGCGGAGAAAGCCATGCATGGACGCCGGATGCAGTGGCAGCCCTCCAGCATGCCGTGCGCGGCAATGCCGAGGATCGCTATCGCGAGTTCGCGGATATGGTCAACGACTCGGCGCTGCGAATGAACACCATCCGTGGCCTGTTCAAGATCAAGGATGCCGCAGCGCTCGGCCGCAAGCCGATTTCGGTCGATGAGGTCGAGGCCGCCGTCGATATCGTCAAGCGCTTCTCGACGGGCGCCATGTCCTTCGGGTCGATCAGCCGCGAGGCGCATACGACGCTGGCGATCGCCATGAACCGGATCGGCGGCAAGTCGAACACCGGCGAAGGCGGCGAAGAGTCCGATCGCTACGTGCCGCTCTTCGACGGCTCGCCGAACCCTGAACGCTCGGCGATCAAGCAGATCGCTTCCGGCCGCTTCGGTGTGACCACCGAATATCTGGTCAACGCCGATGTGCTGCAGATCAAGGTCGCGCAGGGCGCCAAGCCCGGCGAAGGCGGTCAGCTACCCGGCCACAAGGTCGACGCGACCGTTGCCAAGACCCGGCATTCGACGCCGGGCGTCGGCCTGATCTCGCCGCCGCCGCACCATGACATCTACTCGATCGAAGACCTGGCACAGCTGATCTTCGACCTGAAGAACGTCAACCCGACCGCCGATGTCTCGGTCAAGCTCGTCTCGGAAGTCGGCGTCGGCACGGTTGCCGCTGGCGTGGCCAAGGCGCGCGCCGATCACATCACCGTCGCTGGTTTCGACGGCGGCACGGGCGCTTCGCCGCTCACCTCGCTGAAGCATGCCGGTTCGCCTTGGGAAATCGGCCTTGCTGAGACACAGCAGACGCTGGTGCTGAACGGGCTGCGCTCGCGCATCGCCCTGCAGGTCGACGGCGGCCTGAAGACCGGGCGCGATGTCATCATCGGCGCGCTGCTCGGCGCGGACGAGTTCGGCTTTGCCACCGCGCCGCTGATCGCGGCCGGCTGCATCATGATGCGCAAGTGCCACCTCAACACCTGTCCGGTTGGTGTCGCGACGCAGGACCCGGTCCTGCGCAAGCGCTTCAAGGGCACGCCGGAGCATGTCATCAACTACTTCTTCTTCGTCGCCCAGGAAGTGCGCGAGATTCTCGCCTCGCTTGGCTTTGCCAGGCTGGACGACATCATCGGCGCTTCGGAGTTGCTGGAGAAGGACGACATGCTCGCCCATTGGAAGGCCAGGGGCCTCGACTTCAGCCGCATCTTCCACAAGGTCGACGCGCCGAAGGAAGCAACCTACTGGACATCACTGCAGAAGCACCCGATCGACGACGTTCTCGATCGCAAGCTCATCGAGCAGGCGGAGCCGGCGCTTACCAGCAAGACGCCTGTTGCCATCGAGGTCGGTATCAAGAACGTCGACCGTTCGGCCGGCGCGATGCTCTCGGGCGCTGTTGCCAAGCGTTACGGTGCCCGAGGCCTGAAGGACGATACGATCAGCGTCACGCTGAGGGGCACCGCCGGACAATCGTTCGGCGCGTTCCTGGCGCGGGGCATCACCTTCAACCTCATCGGTGACGGCAACGACTATGTCGGCAAGGGCCTTTCGGGCGGCCGCATCATCATCCGTCCGCCGGAGAACTCGAAGATCTTGGCCGAGCATTCGATCATCGTCGGCAACACCGTGCTCTACGGCGCGACCGAAGGTGAATGCTACTTCCGTGGCGTTGCCGGCGAACGCTTCGCGGTGCGCAACTCCGGTGCCGTTGCCGTTGTCGAAGGCGTGGGCGACCATGGCTGCGAATACATGACCGGCGGTGTCGTCGTCGTGCTCGGCGAAACCGGCCGCAACTTTGCAGCCGGCATGTCGGGCGGCGTTGCCTATGTGTTCGACGAGAAGGGCGATTTTGCCCGCCGCTGCAACATGGCGATGGTCGAACTGGAGCCGGTTCCGGAAGAGGACGAATTGCTGGAGAAGCTGCACCATCATGGCGGCGACCTCATGCACAAGGGACGCGTCGACGTCTCCGATGACATGACGCGCCACGATGAGGAGCGGCTTTACCAGCTGATTTCGAACCATTTCCACTACACGGGTTCGACGCGTGCGAAGGAAATCATCGATCAATGGACCGATTACCGTCCGAAATTCCGCAAGGTCATGCCGGTTGAATACCGTCGCGCCCTTGAGGACATGGAGCGGAACCGGATGAGCGTGGCGGCGGAGTGATCCGCGGCAGCGCCCTTTCCATTCGAGGGTTTCGCGCCTGATTGCGATCGCTGGTGTGGCGATCGCGACTGTCGAACAGCGGAATCAGATTTGAATTACAGCGCCGGACAAGGCAGCGGGACTTGCCTTCAGGCACGGGAGCCATCGGGCTTCTCTTTAGAGTGAGGAAACGAAAGCATGGGCAAGGTAACAGGCTTCTTGGAAATCGACCGGCAGGTTGGCAAATATCAGCCGGCGTCGGACCGTATCCGGCATTTCCGCGAATTCACGATCCCCATGTCGGACCCGGAAGTGCAGAAACAGGCAGCGCGCTGCATGGACTGTGGCATCCCCTATTGCCACGGCCCGACCGGCTGCCCGGTGCACAACCAGATCCCGGACTGGAACGACCTCGTCTACAACAACAACTGGGAAGAGGCGATCCGCAACCTGCATTCGACCAACAACTTCCCGGAGTTCACCGGCCGCGTCTGCCCCGCGCCCTGCGAGGAAGCCTGCACGCTGAACCTTGAGGATGCGCCGGTCGCGATTAAGACGGTCGAGCAGGCGATTGCCGACAAGGCCTATGAGCTTGGCTTCATTCGCCCGCAGCCGGCAACGGTCCATACCGGCAAGAAGGTTGCCGTCATCGGCTCCGGCCCCGCCGGCATGGCGGCTGCCCAGCAGCTTGGCCGCGCCGGCCATGAGGTTCATCTCTACGAGCGCGAGTCGAAGGCCGGTGGGTTGCTGCGTTACGGCATTCCGGACTTCAAGATGGAGAAGAACTTCATCGATCGCCGCGTCGAGCAGATGAAGGGCGAGGGCGTGACCTTCCATTGCGGCGTCAATGTCGGCGTCGACGTCAAGATGGAGGAGCTTCTGGCCGACCACGATGCCGTTCTTTATTGCGGCGGCTCGGAAACCCCGCGCGAGGCCGGCATTCCCGGCGTCGAGCTTGCCGGCGTCCATGATGCCATGCCCTATCTCGTGCAGCAGAACCGCCGCGTCGGCCGCGAAAACATCGACAGCATCGGTTGGCCTTCCGACCCGATCCTCGCCGGCGGCAAGCATATTGTCGTCGTCGGTGGTGGCGATACCGCGTCCGACTGCGTCGGCACGGCCTTCCGCCAGGGTGCCGTCAAGGTGACCCAGCTCGACATCCGCCCGCAGCCGCCGGAAAAGGAAGACAAGCTCGCCGTCTGGCCGTTCTGGGCCACGAAGATGCGCACTTCCTCCTCGCAGGCTGAAGGCGCCGTGCGCGAATTCCAGGTCGCGACGCTGGAATTCGTCGGTGAGGACGGCGTGCTGACCGGCGTGAAGTGCTGCGAAGTGGATGAGCGCCGTAAGCCGATCGCCGGCACGGAATTCATCATTCGCGCCGATCTCGCCTTTATCGCCATCGGCTTCCGCGGCCCGTTCACCGACAGCGTGCTGAAGGATCTCGATGGCAAGCTGACGCTCAACACCGACAAGCGCGGCTCGACCAACGTCGTTGCCGACGACAAGGAATACAAGACCTCAGTCGATAAGCTCTGGACCGCCGGCGACGTCCGCCGCGGCCAGTCCCTGGTCGTCTGGGCTATCCGCGAGGGACGCCAGGCCGCTCGCGCGATTGACGAGACCCTGATGGGGGCCACGGTGTTGCCGCGGTAAGCGCTCGAGTTGTTGCCTGATTGAAGGGGCTCCGCAGTTGCGGGGCCTCTTTTTTACGCCCGGAGCCTATGGCGTGGCCGCCGCCCCCGGCACCCGATAATCATCGATGCGGCCTGTCGGGGCTGGAGTCATCTGGCCTTTTTCAACCAGGAGGTCGCGGGGTGAGGGCGCCGCTGGAGCCGGGGCGGGAGCGCCGCCGAGGAGTTGTGATCCACCGTCCAGATTTGGATCGGAGATGCTCATCGGCTGGGTGCGGGTGATCTTTTCCATCTCCGTTGCCGGCAGGTTTGCCTGTTCGGGCGCCAGCGGATTACCGGTGTCGAGGCGCGTGATATCGGGGCTTGCCTGATCGCCGAGCAGCCGGCGTACCGGCTTTTCGACATAGAAGGCGACTTTGCGCTTGCCTGCTGCCGTGAGGTTGACACCATCGGCGGTTCTGAGCCGCACCTGTTGGCCGTTGATATCCGAGCCGGTGACGATGAATTCGCCGTTCTGGTCGGTAAACCCGTCCCAGATGTCGATGAACTCGCCGCCAACGCTTGCGACCTGGCTCTGATAAAGCTGATTGAGCTTCACCGCGCCCTCCGTCAGCTGGTCCGAGCCGAAGGCCGGCAGGCCGACCCAGATGAGGGGAATATGGCGGTTCGTCACCAGCTTGGCAAACTGCTGCACGCGCTCTTCATAGGCGAGGAACCAGGGGTCGGTACCATATTTTTCGTTGAGGCCGTCGCCGATAATCTGCTGGCGGTCGTTGGCGCCGATCATGACGACGACGATCGCCGGTTTCAGCTGATCTACCATGGTCGGCAGCTGCTGCGGCCAGTTGTAATAGTCCTGGCGCACGAGACCGGAGGCGACGGTGCCTCGGGTCTGGACGACAACGCCGGGCGATGTCGAAAAGGCGTCTGCCAATCCGTCGCCGAGGCCACTTGCCAGGAAATCACCGACGACGAGGATAGTCTTGGCATCGGGCAGCTTTTCCGCGGGTGGCGGCGTTTCCGGTTGAACCACGACTTGGCGCGGTTTCGGCGGTGGTGCGACCCGTTTGCGTGGTTGCGTCGAGCGCCTCGGCGCCGGCTGATCGTAGGACCGGTCGGGAATATCCGGCTCGGATCGGCCGAACAATATGTCGAGCAGCGTCTTGCGCGGCCGCTCCTGCGCCTCGGCGGCCGTCAACAGGCAGGCAAGGGTAAGGCAGACGGCAAGAAGCGCCGCGAGGGTCGATTTCGCGGCAGCCATGATTGTGCGGGCAGGTCGGTTTTTCATCGGGCTCTTTTCCGCTCAATGCCCCATGGTCGCATGAGGACGGTATCGCCGTCCAGCCGATCCAAGGTTCACGGTTGATGGCGGCGACCTATTTGCGCAGCCTGTTCAACAGGCTCATCGAGGGTTCGCCATCGGCGTCCATGCCGATACGCTGCTGAACCGCGGCGATGGCGGCCTTCGAGCCGGAGCCGAAATTGCCATCGACGACGCCGTCATAATAGCCGAGTTCCTTCAGCCGCGTCTGCAGCTCGAACTTCTGTTTGACATCCAGCGTGCCGCTCGGGCGCGGCCAGGATTGCTGCATGCCGCCATAGCCGGCGAGCTGGTCGGCGAGCAGGCCGACGGCAATCGCGTAGCTGTCGGAGGCGTTGTAGCGCTTGATGGTGAAGAAGTTGCCGGTCATCAGGAAGCCGGGACCGTTCGGTCCACCCGGCATTTTCAGCTGGGCGCGTTCGGAGTTCAGGCGGAAGCCCTTGCCGTTGGGGCGCGCGAAGCCGAGGGCCGCCCATTGGGCGAGCGTGTGGGTCTTGCCGGCCTGCGCGCTGCCACCCGCAGGCACGGTGACTTCGTAGCCCCAGGTATGGCCGGTGTTCCAGCCGTTCTTGGCCAGAAGGTTTGCCGTCGTCGCCAGCGCGTCGGGAACCGAATTCCAGATATCGGCGTGGCCGCTGCCATCGGCATCGACGGCATAGAGCAGGTAGCTGGTCGGGATGAATTGCGTATGGCCCATGGCGCCAGCCCAGGAACCGGTCAGTTCCTTGCGCGATATGTCGCCGTTCTGCAGAATCTTCAGCGCCGCGATCAATTGCTTCTTGGCATAGTTGGCGCGCTTCGGGTCGGCATAGGCAAGCGTCGCCAGCGCGCGCGGCACATAATGCAGCTTCTCGTCGTTGGCCAGCACCGCGCCGTAATTCGATTCCATCGACCAGATGGCGAGCATGATATTGCGGTCCACCCCGAAATGCTGTTCAAGTGAACGTAGTGTGGAACCGTATTTGGTCGCCATCTTGCGGCCAACATCGACGGTATAGGGGTTGACGCGCGAATCTAGGTAATCCCAGATCTGGGATTTGAATTCCGGCTGGTATTGCGCTTTTTCGAGGACTGTGGGGTCAGGGTCCGTCACGCCGGCAAATGCATTGCGATAGGTCGACTGCGTAATGCCACTCTTGGCAGCGGTGCCGTAGAAGCCCGCAATCCATTTTTGGAACCCTGGGTCCGCATTTGCGTTAATGGGGGCCAATCCCGCAAAGGTGCCAAGCGCGAGCGCCAGAGCGAGACCAAGAAGGGAGTGTTTGCGGTTTGAAGTCATTTACAGCCGTGTCCATCAATACTTGGATTTCGGAGCGGCGATGCGCGCGGCATTCGCCCAAGCATGACATTACAGGAACGAAGTCAACAAATTCTTTACCATGGAAGCCGGGGGCAGTCATCATTGCAAAACAGTCGTAAACTTATACTACTGACCCTCGAATAGCGTTGGCGCAGAACGATTTAATTCCCCAGGAGGTATGAGTGGGACAGCATAAAAAGGTGCGTAAGGCAGTATTTCCGGTCGCCGGGCTCGGGACGCGTTTCTTGCCGGCAACCAAGTCGGTGCCGAAGGAGATGCTGACCGTTGTCGACAAGCCGGTGATCCAATATGTCGTCGATGAGGCGATGGAGGCGGGCATCGAGCATTTCGTGTTCGTGACTGGCCGCAGCAAGCATGTCATCGAGGATTATTTCGACATTCAGTTCGAGCTTGAGCAGACGTTGCGTCAGCGCAACAAGAATGCCGAGCTGACGCTTTTGAGTGGCCTCTTGCCGAAGGCTGGCACGGCGAGCTTCACGCGCCAGCAAGAGCCGCTCGGCCTCGGCCACGCCGTCTGGTGCGCCCGCGAGATCGTCGGCGACGAGCCGTTCGCGCTGCTTCTGCCCGACATGGTCATGCGTGCCGAGAAGGGCTGCATGAAGGGCATGATCGAGCTTTATGAAACCAGCGGCGGCAACGTCATCGCCGTCGAAGAGTGCGCTCCGGATCAGACCCACAAATATGGTATCGTCGGCGTCGGCGACACCATCGGCAATGGCTTCCGCATCACCGAGATGGTGGAAAAGCCTGCCAAGGGCACGGCTCCGTCGAATTTCTTCATCAACGGCCGCTACATCCTGCAGCCGGAGGTTTTCGAGATCCTGGAAAGCCAGGAACGCGGCGCGGGCAACGAGATCCAGTTGACCGACGGCATGCTGAAGCTTGCGCAGAAGCAGGATTTCGCCGGCTACCACTTCCAGGGCCAGACGTTTGACTGTGGCGCCAAGGATGGCTTCATCCTGGCCAACGTCGCTTTCGCGCTCGCCCGCGCCGATATTCGTCCGACTGTCGAAGATGGTTTAAAGGCGCTGGTCGCGGCGCTGAAGTAGCGAGCTTTATCTCGCCCTTGGCGGGCGAGAAAGCAATTTCTTAGGATTAGGCGAGGGCTTGTCCCTCGTCTAATTTTTAGAAATTGCAAGAGAGGGGGTAGGTAGGGACGCACAGAACCCCAAACTGATCTGAGCAAGAAGCGGACCCCGGCTCTTGCAATTTCAATGGCTTAGAAATTGCGCTAGGCTTCTGAATATATGGCGCCTCCTGCATCGCAATTCCTAAACCAGTGAAATTGCTTTCTCGCCCGCCAAGGGCGAGATGAGCTCTGCGTTCGCCGCGCGCATCAAGTCTATCCCGATAGTAACTATCTCTTCACCGTCAATCCCACGCCCGCCTGGACCTGGCGTGTATCGTCGCCCGTCTTTCGTGATGTCAGCTGGTAGCCGACATTGCTGGTGAGGTCGAGGTAGCGGTTGATGCCCCAGGTGAAGCCGAGGGCTGCGTCATATTCCGTTTCGTCGGCGAAAGAGCTGTCGGACGGATAATTGCGCCAGATCGTGCCGCCGGTCAGCTTGGCGGTGAGGTCGTCGCGCAGCTGGTGGCTCAAGGTGCTGGTGAGCTGATAGGCGGTGTAGCCGCTTTCGCCCGCCGTGGTGGAGGGCTGCACCGTGGTCGCAAGACCGATACTGACATCGGTGCCGCGCTGCGGCGACCAGGCGAGCTTGCCGTCGACAGTCGGCGAATCGATCCCGGCGAGCCGCGAATCATCGAATTCCGTGTGCTGATAGCCGAAGCCGAGCTCACCCTTCAACTTCTCACCGAGGTCGAGCTCGACGCCTGCCTTGCCGCCGAAGCTCTGGTTCGAGCGGGCGTAGCCGTTGCTGTCATGCGATTGGTCGTAGACGGCGAGGCCGAGATCGGCCTCAAGGAAGGGAATGAGGGCAGGCGACAGCTCGTAGCCGATGCGGCCGCGCCAGGTACCGGCCGTCTGGTTACGGTCGCTGAGCGTGACCGGCGTTCCATCCGAGAGCACTGCGTCGGAATAGATGGTGCGGGTCAAGGCAACGGCGGTCGAGCCGCGCAGCACGCCGAAATCACGCTCCAGCGAGAGACCGGTGTTGAACTGGTTGACGGCCGATTGCTTCGAGGCGTTGGCAATGGCGTTCGGGTCGCTGGTATCCTCGCGGAAGAATTGATAGCCGGCGGTGATGTGGGCGACGGTATCGGCGGGAAGGTCGAGGCGCAGGTCGGCGTTGAGATTGACGGTCGGCTGCTCCGCGCCGCTGCCGCTGAGGTTCTTTTGCCAGACGCCCTCGCCGGTGATGGTCAGCGCATGCCGGTCCCAATCCGAGGTCAGTGTGCTGCGCAGATCGGTCTGCAGGAAGCTGCGATCGTCATTGGTCGAGCCGGTGCGGTTGCGCTCGACATTGACGGACTGGTTGATGGAGGGACGCAGGGTAAAGGTGCCGAGCGGTATGCCCTGCGCGTCCGCGCGGTCCGGATATTGCCGCGCTCTCAGATCATTGACACCGGTCTCGCGCAGATTGACGCGGCGCAGATCGTCATCAAGTGTCGAGCCCGTTGTCGTCGGGTCTATACTGCCGAGCCGGAGGCGGGCATTGAGCGGTGTGTCCGTATCCGTCGAGCTCTGATTTGCGGCTTTGGACGTCTTGGATTTAGCGGATGTCGTGGTCGTGACCGGAAGATCGAGGCTATCGGTGTCGGTCGAGCCTGCCTGGCTGGTGTCGGCCGATTGCGCGTGGACCGGCATCGGCATGGCAAATACGCCCCAGCCGAGCAGAGCGGATGCAGCGCATGCCGTCAGCCGGAGGGAGCGTCCACCCGCCTTGTTTTTGCCGATGTCCATTTGATCCTATGTCTGATCTTACTGGAAATACCTTAAAGTCTTACCCAATTCTAAAGCCTCATGGTTAACGCTTCCTTGCCAGGAATCGATAAGGAGCAGGGATAACGGGTGGTTTGGTCTCTGCCTCGCAAAAACGATCGCAGGTGGACAGAAATAAAGAAAAGCGGTAGGCCTCCGTCATGAATAAGAGAGCAGTGAAATTCATCGAGAACGGTGCGATCGAATCGGCGATGCGGACGATCGAGATCGAAAGGCAGGGGCTGGAAGCGCTGGAACGCGCATTGTCCGACGGTTTGGCCGGGCCTTTCAGCCGCGCGGTGGAGGTGATCGGCGGCATCGACGGCCGCGTCATCATTACCGGCGTCGGCAAGAGCGGCCATATCGGCAACAAGCTTGCCGCCTCGTTCGCCTCCACGGGAACGCCGGCTTTCTTCGTGCATCCGGTCGAAGCCAATCACGGCGATCTCGGCATGATCACCCAGGACGATGTCATCATCGCCATATCATGGGGCGGTGAAAGCGCCGAACTGCGCGGTATCATCAGCTATTCCCGCCGTTTCTCGATCCCGATGATCGCGATCACCGCGGGAGAGACATCGACGTTGGCGCGCGAATCCGATGTGGTTCTGTTGCTGCCCAAGGAGCAGGAAGCCTGCCCGCACGGATTGGCGCCGACGACATCGACGCTGTTGCAGCTCGCGATCGGCGACGCGCTTGTCGTGGCGCTGCTGGAAGCGCGGGGCTTTACCGCTGAGGATTTCCGCACCTTCCATCCGGGCGGCAAGCTCGGCGCCAGCCTCTCGCATGTCGTCGATATCATGCACAAGGGCGATCGCGTTCCGCTGGTTAATCTCGGCACGGGCATGCAAGAGGCGGCGATGACGCTCTCGAATATGCGCTTCGGCTGCGTCGGCGTGATCGACGGCGACGGCTGCCTTTGCGGCATCATCACCGATGGCGATATTGCCCGTAATCTCGGCAGCAGCCTTGCGGAAATGCGGGTGGACGAGGTGATGACCCGCAATCCGAAGACGGTGAAGGAAACGACGCTGGCGACTGGGGCGATGGCATTGCTGAACCGCTACAATATCTCGGCGCTGATGGTTGTCGACGAAACCAAGCGGCCGATCGGCATCGTCCATTTCCACGATCTGCTGCGGATCGGCGTCGCCTGATCAGGCGGCCTCGACGGTCAGGTCGCGCCCATTGCTGGCGACGACCTTGACGCGGGTGCCGGCCGGCAGATCAGGCCCGGCCACGATCCAATAGGTATCCTCCAGACGGATGCGGCCGCGGCCCTCGATGATCGGCTCGGCAAGCGTTGCCGTGCGGCCCACGAGGCTGGCGCTGCGCTGGTTGAGAAACGGCTCGTCCGTCACCTGGCTGTTACTATAGACATAGTGGCGGCCGAGCAGCGTGACGATGACGGCGGATGCCGCGAAGATCAGCCATTGCACCTGCCAGACCCAGAAGGCGCTGTCCCAGAAGAGCAGCGAGAGTGCGCCGACGATAATGCCGGCAAGGCCGACCCAGATCAGGAAGAAGCCAGGCAATACGAGTTCGGCGGCGAGCAGCACCAGTCCCAGCACCCACCAGCTCCACGGGCCGAGCTGAACGACGAGATTGTCGAACATGGATCAGCTCTCCCGTGGTGTCAGCGGATTGATAGAGGGTGTGGTGCGCGCCGGGCCGGGGCGCGGACGAGGGGGCTGCGGCGAAGCGCTACCGTCGCTGTTTTCGCCGAAAACTTCTCGGGCGATTGCGCCGATACCGGCAAGCGAGCCGAGGATGGAGGTGGCTTCCATCGGCATCAGCACGATCTTGGAATTGCCGGCGGTGCCGATCGCGGTCAGTGCCTCGGTGTATTTCTGCGCGACGAAGTAGTTGATCGCCTGCACATTGCCCTCGGCGATCGCTTCCGAGACCACGCGGGTCGCCTTGGCTTCGGCTTCCGCCAGACGTTCGCGGGCTTCGGCGTTGCGGAAGGCCGCTTCGCGCTGGCCTTCGGCCTGGAGCACGGCCGACTGTTTTGCCCCTTCGGCACGCAAGATTTGCGCGGCACGCAGGCCTTCCGCTTCGAGAACCTGGGCGCGCTTTTCACGCTCCGCCTTCATCTGCCGACCCATGGCGTCGACTAGATCCTTCGGTGGCTGGATGTCCTTGATCTCGATGCGGGTCACCTTGATGCCCCAGGGCTGGACGGCGTCGTCGACGACGCGCAGAAGCCGGTCGTTGATGGCATCGCGGTTGGACAGCAGTTCGTCGAGATCCATCGAGCCCATCACTGAGCGGATATTGGTCTTGGTGAGATTGAGAATAGCGCTTTCGAGATTGGTGATCTGATAGGCTGCCTGGGCTGCGTTCAAGACCTGGAAAAAGGCGACGGCGTCGGCGGAAATGCTGGCATTGTCCTTGGTGATGACCTCCTGGGTCGGAACCGCCAGAACCTGCTCCATCACATTCATGCGTGCGCCGACTGTCTCGACGAAGGGTACGATCAGATTGAGCCCTGGCTCCAGCGTGCGGGTGTAGCGGCCGAAGCGCTGGACCGTGTAACGATATCCCTGCGGCACCGTCTTGATCCCTGCAAACAGCACCAGGATGATCAAAACAACCAGGGCAATCACAAAGATGCTGAATCCACCGATGACCATAAAATCCTCCATTGACGCTCCCCGCCATGCGGGTTTGCGTCATTCCCAAGCATTGCTGCATTTCTGACGCCCACGGTCGAGTGGGTCACGAAGCAGCTCAATCAGATGTGGTGGGTTACCATGTTCTCGGCAAGGGCGGAATGGGCTGTGTCATCCAACCATTCGCGCCTGGCGGTGTGGATATTCAATCTCGCCAAGGTCTTGCCTCCGGCACTGCATCTTCATACTTTAAGGGAAGGAAAGATCCGGCTCCGCTGCCCTGCAGTCTTGCGAGCCAAAGCATTGCGCATCAGCAGGTGAAGCTATGAATATCGATAGGACCTTGCGGTCGGTCGTGGCCGTGCATTCCAAAATTCCGGAAGATGCCTTTACAGCGGGAGCGCTCGGCACGCGCCGGGAAGGCAGCGGCGTGGTCATCAGGAGCGACGGGCTGGTGCTGACCATCGGCTATCTGATCACAGAGGCCGAGGAGGTCTGGCTGACGACCAATGACGGTCGCGTGGTTCCCGCCCATGCGCTGGCCTATGATCAGGAAACCGGCTTTGGCCTGGTGCAGGCGCTCGGACGGCTCGACATGCCCGCGCTGGATTTCGGCAATGTCGCCAGGGCCGATATTGGCGATCCCGTCATGATGGCCGACGGTATCGGCCAGTTCGTGCAGGCGAACATTGTCGCCAAGCAGGAGTTCGCCGGCTACTGGGAATATCTGCTCGATGAAGCGATCTTCACCGCGCCCGCCCATCCCTCCTGGGGAGGTGCTGCCCTCATCGACGCCGATGGCAAGCTTCTGGGCATCGGCTCGCTGCACCTGCAGATGGCGGCAAAAGACGGCGGAAGCGCCGATATCAACATGGTCGTGCCGATCGACCTGTTGCCGCCCATCCTGGATGACCTGCTTAATCGGGGTCAGGTCAACAAGCCGCCGAGACCCTGGCTTGGAGCATTCTCCGCTGAAAGCGATGGCGAGGTCGTTGTCATGAGCGTGGCCGAGGGCGGCCCCGCCGCGAAGGCGGGCTTGCGTCGCGGCGACGTCATCTCCGAAATTCGGGATGGCGAAGTGGATGGCCTTGCCGATTTCTACCGCAAGGTATGGGAGAGCGGCTCCGCCGGAGCGGAAATTCCGATGAGGATCCTGCGCGATGGCCGCGAGGCATGGCTAAGGGTCAAGTCGGCCGACCGAAGCAGTTTCCTGAGAAAACCGCATCTGCAATGAGGCGACGCTCGGCCTTTCAGATCAGGCCCAGCCCGACAGCTCCCGCCGCAGCACCGTCTCCAGCACCCGCATGCCGTCCTCGCCGTCGTTGAGGCAAGGGATATGCGTGAATTTCTCGCCGCCATTATGGTGGAAGGATTCGGCCGCCTGTTCGGCGATTTCCTCGAGTGTTTCCAGACAGTCGGAGACGAAGCCCGGATTGAGGACGGCGATGCGCTTGGTGCCCTCCCTGGCAAGGCTTTCCACCGTCTTGTCCGTATAGGGCTGCAGCCATTCCTCCGGGCCGAAACGGGACTGGAATGTGACGATGAACTGATCCTCGGCAAGACCGAGCTTTTCGCGCAGCAGACGGCCGGTTTCGATGCATTGACCGTAATAGGGGTCGCCCTTTTCCGAATAGGCAAGCGGGATGCCGTGGAAGGAAGCGAGGATCTTTTCCGGCAACCAGTCGAGCGTAGCGAGATGCCGGGTGACGGATTTGGCGAGTGCGTCGATATAGGCGGGATCGCTGTGATAATCCGGCACCGTGCGCAGGGCCGGCTGCCAGCGCATCTTCACCAGCTTCTCGAAAGCCTTGTCATTGACCGTGGCGGTGGTGGCCGCCGCATATTGCGGATAGAGCGGGAACAGCAGGATGCGGTCGCAGCCTTGATCCTTCAGCGTCTGGATGCGGTCGCCGATCGAAGGTGTGCCGTATCGCATAGCCCAATCGACGACGACAGCGGGCAGGTCCGCCAACCGCTCGGCCATCAGCTCCGCCTGGTTGCGGGTATAGGTGCGCAGGAAGCTTTCGTTTCTTTCCTTGTTCCAGATCGTCTCATAAGCCTTGCCCACCTTTTGCGGACGGGTGTTGAGGACGATGCCGAAGAGGATCGGATACCATTTCCAGGGCGACCATTCGATGACGCGCTTGTCTGTCAAGAATTCGCGCAGATAGCGCCGCATCGATGTGTAG
The DNA here is from genome assembly GCF_000799715.1 of Martinezella rhizogenes. Taxonomy (GTDB): domain Bacteria; phylum Pseudomonadota; class Alphaproteobacteria; order Rhizobiales; family Rhizobiaceae; genus Rhizobium; species Rhizobium rhizogenes_C. The sequence continues at coordinate 1,447,178 of NZ_JUHG01000011.1, read as the reverse complement.
TCGGTGCCGTCGGGCGTGCCGAGATTGACGAGAAGGACGCCGATCCTGCCGGATTTTTGCTGTAATTGGCCGGTCGCGGCTTCTGCTGTCATCAATCATGTCCTCTCAACGAAACGAAGCCCCTCACATAGGAACAAAAGCCGGCCCGGAAAAGCCCGGACCGGCTAAGTCCTGCGAGACAAATCGTCCTTACTTGGCCGGAATCTTCAATTCCTCACCGACGAGAAGGCGGTGCGGCTTGAGATTGCGGTTGGCCGCCAGGAGCTTGTGCCAGTCGTTGGCGTTGCCGTAGTAGGCCTTGGCAATATCCCAAAGCGTGTCGCCGGCGACGATGACATGGGTGGTCGGTGTCTTCGGTTGTTCGCTTTTCTGGGTTGCCGGAGCTTCCGTCGCCGTTGCTGGAGCCGTTGCGACGGGCGGGGTTGTCGTCGCCGCAGGAGCGGTTGCCGCCGGTGCACTGGTGGTGGGTACGGTGGTTGCGGGCGCCGAAGCGGCGGGTGCTGACGTGGCCGGCGCCGTGGTGGTAGCAGGTGCTGTGCCGGTATTCGCAGCCGCCGGAGCAGTCTTCTGATCCGGTGCGGCCGCGGGCTCCTGTGTTTGCGCAGGTTTTGCTGCCTCCGGCTGTGCGGCGGCGGCCTGGGTTATGCGGCCGTCGGTGTAAGGCTTGTATGGATTGTGAGCGGCGAGATAGTCGGCCACCACGCCCGCCAGATCAGGGCCGAAGTCATAGGCGTTCTTGCCGTTCTGCGCGAAGACGACATAACCATCGCCGCCAGCGCGCATATAGTTGTTGCTGACGACGCCATAGGTCTTCTCGGGATCGAGCGGCACGAATTCCGTACCCTCCCGCACCGTGACGGAGACCAGGCGGCCGCCCGGCGGCTTGGATTTGTCGTAGGTATATTTGAGACCGGAAACCTGCGGGAAACGGCCGGCACCCTCGTCGATCTGGCTGAGGCCGTTCTCCAGCGCCGTCTTTACCTCGGCACCCGTCAACTGGAAGGTGGCGACGGTGTTCTGGAACGGCAGCACAGTCAGCACGCCGCCCATGCTGACGTCGCCAGCGCCGATCGAGGCGCGCAACCCGCCACCGTTCTGGATGGCGATGCTGATGCCCTGTCCCTTTGTCCGGTCGAGAATGGCGTCGGCGACGAGGTTGCCCATGGAGCATTCCTGCACGCGGCAAATTTCGCGTGCGCCCTCGATCGGGCCTTCGGACATGCCGATCACCTTGTGGCGCAGTTCCTCGATCGGCTTTGCCATTTCCTGGACGCGGGCGGCGATCACGGGGTCGGGCTTGACCGAAGCGTCGAGCAGGATCGGATTGCCCTTGGCATCCTTGACGGCGCCGTTGTCGTCGAAGGTGATGACGACGTCGCCAAGATATCTGCTGTAGGAGGCGGCCTGGACGACCGGCACTTTGTAGCCGGCGGGGTTGTCGACCATGGTCGGATAGGGGCCGGCGGCTTTCGGATCGGTGTTCGACAGCAGCGTATGCGAATGGCCGCCAACGACGACACTGACGCCGGCGATCTTGGCGATCTTCTCGATATCGCGCGGATAGCCGACATGGGTGAGCGCGATGATCTTGTTGACGCCCTGCGACTTCAACGCATCCACCTCGGCGCTGATCGCGGCGGCATCGTCGGTGATCTTGACATGCGGGCCAGGCGAGGAGAGTTCCGGCGTCTCACTGGTGACAGCGCCGACGATGCCGATCTTCTGACCACCGATATCGAGCACGATGGATTTCTTGATGCGATCGCCGATTTTCGACTGGCCATCGACGACCATATTGGCGGTGACGACGGGGAATTGCGCCTTGTCGAGGAAGGCGGCCAGCGGGTCTTCGCCATCGTCGAATTCGTGGTTGCCGACGGTCATGGCGTCGATCTTCATATCGTTGAGGAACTCGACCTCGGCGGCACCCTTATAGGTCGTATAGAATAGCGAGCCCTGGAAATTGTCGCCGGCGTCAAGTACCAGCACATTCTGGCCGGCCAGGGCTGCGCGGCGCTGGTCGATCATCGTCTTCATCCGCGCGGCGCCGCCGAAGCATTCATTCTTGGCTTCTTCCGCCGCCGAGCAGGTCGTGTCGAACTTGTTGATCGACTCCACGCGCGAATGGAAGTCGTTGAAGTGCAGGATGTTGAGCTGGTAATCCGCGAAAGCGGCGCTTGTGCTGAGCGCCAAGGCGGCCGCAGCCAAAAGACCCACTCCGAAGGGCTTCGTCATCGTTCTCTCCTGTTATTTTTCACAATCCGATCCGCCCGTGCCCCACGGCGGTCCCCACGCGGATGTTTCCACCACGACGGGACGAGCGCAAGCGAAAGCTGTTGGGTTCACTAGGATTTCGCAAATCCACAGGCGGGAGGTCATTGCCTCAGGCGCAGGCCTCGATCGAGGCGTCGCCGTAGGCTTCCCGCGCGGCGTCGATGAGATTCCAGGCGATGACGAGGGAGACGAGCAGGCAGCAAAGCGCCGCGACGCGGTGAAGACGCCGGCTCCTGTCGCGATAAAGCAGGATGGTGCCGCCGCCATAGATGAGCAAGGCGGGCAGGGCGAAAATGATAACACTCATCGGCCCGTCGCAATCGAGCGCGGCGATGCCCTGGGCCTTATAGCTATTGGCTGGAAGAACTGCCGCCAGAATGCCGAGCGGCAATGCGATGACGAGAAGGATATAAAGCGCTACCCTGCGCATGGCGTCCTATCCGTCCGCGATGCCGGTCTCAGCCCTGGCGATTGAGCGAGAAGTGGCCGCCGCCTTCCGCGGTGCAGTTAAGCTGGCTGGGGTTGGCCAGGAAGCAATTGACCTTGGAGCTCGTACGCTTGACGTTCGAATACAGATTGATCTGGATCACCCCGGACGGGTCCGTCGTGTAGGTTCCGGAAGCCATTTGCGTATTCGTGCCGTCTGTGGTGTGCGTCTCGAACCTGCCGCCCGAAAATGACGAGTTCAGCCCGTTCGCATCGCTCCAGTTGCCGTCCACCGTCGTTGCGCGCGGCTGCGCGCCTCCGCCCATGGTTACCGGTGGGGGTCTCGATCCGCCGAAATCGACGCAGGCGGAAAGCGCTGCCGCGGCGGTGATTAGGGCAAGGCTGGACTTGATCTTCATAAATCTCTCCCGCGATAAAAGGCGGATTGGCGTCGTGGCGATTGCAAGAAACATGGCGCGACCATCTGTTGAAAGCAAGGCTTCACCGCCTCATCACCTTGATTTATCTCGCGAGCGTAACAAAAATGCCCGCACGACCTGTGCGAGCATTTTAATTTCCGATTATTCTAATGTTCTGTCGATCAGCGAACCAGGATGTTCCTGAACTGCCAGGGATCCTTGGTGTCGATGTCTTCCGGGAACAGGCCCGGACGGCCGTCGAGCGGCGTCCAGTCGGTGTAGTGGCCTTCAACCGGGCCGAGATAGGGCAGCTGTACTTCGAGGCAGCGCTTGTAATCGATCTCGTCGGCTTCGACGATGCCGGCGGTCGGATTTTCGAGCGCCCAGACCATGCCGGCGAGAACGGCGGAGGTTACCTGCAGGCCGGTCGCGTTCTGGTAGGGAGCAATGCGGCGGGTCTCTTCGAGAGACAGGCGCGAACCGTACCAATAGGCGTTCTTGTCGTGGCCATAAAGCAGCACGCCGAGTTCGTCGACGCCGTCTTCCAGTTCGTGCTCGTCGAGGACGTGGTGAACCGGCTGCGGCGTGCCGCCATTGCCGAACATTTCGTGCAGCGACAACACGGCGTCGTTGGCCGGATGGTAGGCATAGTGGCAGGTCGGGCGGAAGGTAACGTCGCCGTCCTTGTCGCGAACCGTGAAGAAGTCGGCGATCGAGATCGATTCGTTGTGCGTGACCAGGAAGCCGTATTGCGGACCGGGCGTCGGGCACCAGGTGCGAACGCGGGTGTTGGCGCCCGGCTGTTCCAGGTAGATGGCGGCCTTGGAGCCCTTCTTGTGCTTCTTGGCGTTCTTCGGCATCCATTCTTCATGGGTGCCCCAGCCGAGTTCGGCCGGCTGCAGGCCTTCGGAGATGAAGCCTTCGACGGACCATGTGTTCCAGAAGACGTTCAGTGGCTTCGGATGCTTGGTGCGCTGCGTGTCGCGTTCGGCGATGTGGATGCCCTTGACGCCGACCTTCTTCATCAGCTTGGCCCAGCCTTCGCGGTCATGCTGATCCGGCTCTTCGAACTTCACGCCGATGTCGTTGGCAAGGTTGACGAGCGCCTGCTTGACGAACCAGGAGACCATGCCCGGGTTTGCGCCGCAGGTGGAAACGGCCGTGGTGCCGCCCGGGTTCTTCGCCTTTTCCTTGCGCATGGTTTCGCGCAGCGCGTAGTTGGTGCGGTCGGCATTCTTCAGGCTCTTGTCGAAATAGAAGCCGAGCCAAGGTTCGACGACGGTGTCGATGTAGAGCACGTCAAGCTTGCGGCACAGCTTGACCAGGTCGAGCGAGCCGGTATCAACAGAGAGGTTGACGCAGAAGCCCTGGCCGCCACCTTTCGTCAGAAGCGGCTTCAGTAGCTCCTTGTAGTTGTCCTTGGTGACATATTCCTTGATGTGACGAACGCCGTGCTTTGCCAGGATTTCCATATCGGCTGGTTCTTCGCGGGGGTCGATGACGACTATCCGGCTCTTGTCGAATTTGAAATGGCGCTCGATCAGGGGCAGGGTGCCGCGGCCGATGGAGCCAAAGCCGATCATCACGATCGGGCCGGTAATTTCGGCATATACCGGATAGTTGTGTTTCGTCATTCTTGTCTCCTTCGAAAGGCAGGACGCCGTTCGGCCTATGAAATTCAATCAATGTTTGCGTAAAAACGCGAGATGGACGGCTCTAATCACAAATTGATGTCACAATAAAGAGCTCTCCGGGCTACGTCGGGGAAAGTCAATAGAATGGCACCATACACGCGGTTTGCGACGGGTTTGTTGCTTGTCGCATTGCTATATGCCGGCCAGCGCCCGCAATTGCTTCGCCAACTCGGCTTTCTGATGGATCAGTCCCTTATACGCCGTCTGGTGTTCGTCCAATGCATCCAGTTGTGTGGCGAAGTTCGATGCCAGTTCCGAGGCTCTGGGATGGTTGGCGATCGCGGCGATCGGATCGACATAGACGCGGATGGTGAAGAGGATATCGCCCGAGATCGGCAGCTTGCGCAGTGTCTGCCGTTCTACGCGGGCGAAGCGGGTTTCGAGCGTGGGGGCCGTGGTGACTGGCGGGCGCCTGTGTTTCGAAGCCGAGAGAAACAGCTCGCTTGTTGCGTTCACCGACCAGTTCAGCCGCTCGACGGGTTGCGACACCTGCAGATTGTCGAAGATGCGGGTGATCAGGGTGGCGTTGCGGGTGCCCTCGCCGAAACCGGGCACATCGGCGTGGATCGCTTGCATCGGCCGGCCGAATTTCTCCTGAAGCGACCAGGAGGAAGGGAAGGCGACATGGCCGGCGACAAAGTGCCAGCCGTCTGCCTTGCGGCGCATGATGACGAGATCGTCGGCGATCAGCGAACCGGCCTTCAGCAACGGCGGAACCGAGGCGTCGGCGAGATCCACAGAATGGCCGGCGGCTGAAACGATATCGCCATCGCGATGACAGATGGCTGGATGCTGTTCACAGAGATAGGCAGCCAGCAGGTCGAGCACCTCTTGCTGGGTATCCTGCGTATTGTCTTCGGCAACAAAGATCTCGCTCAGATAATCATGGGAAAGACGTTGCTTCTCATCGAGATAACGTCCGAGATCGGCGTCGGGTTCGATCCAATGGGCGAGGTCCAACGGCACGAGGCCGATGGTGAAGGGTTTGGCGGAACCGTCATAGGGTGTGTAGGTCAGTTGTGTCATGGATAGAGCTTATCGCGTCGGCGTTCCCTGATGGAAGAGCATCCGCCAACATCCGTCTGCCTCCAGCCGCCAGATCGAACTTCTGAGCGATCGGACTGTCGGCTTGTCGGGAGATGCGCGGGTGGACCGATAGGTGGCGAGGGCGATATTATCGGAGAGCAGACGGGCATCGAAGTCCTCAAGTGTCCGCAGGGCAATATCTTCCGGATCGGTCGGAAGACTTGTCAGGATGTCCTCCAGATCGAAGAGCCGGCCGGAGCTGCCGATCTCGCGGAACTCCGGGCAGAGCAGTTCCGCCAATGCCTGCCGCGAGCCGCGCACAGCCGGGTTGAAGAGCCGTTCTTCCAGCTCTTTCAAATGCGCATGCAAGTCATCCATCGGGGCTCTCCGCCTTTTGTCAGCTCTTTAACACTTCCAGCCCTTCAGTCACCGTCGTCAGCGCTATCTCGGTGATCTCATAGGCGGCGACGCCATGAATGGTGAATGGGTCGGCGGCGACATAGGCTTCCAGTTCGGCGCGGTCGCCGCGAGCGAAGATAATGCCGCCGGTGCGCGGCACCTTGCGGCCGGAGGCGAGAAACCAGCCCTTGGCATAGCCCTCCTTCACCCAGGCCATATGCGGCTCCATGTGCTTGTCGGCTTCGTCATTGCCCTTGAGATAGGTCAGCGAAAGGATGAGCATTGCGTCAATTCCATAGGAGTTGCGCGCGGATCAGACCGCGCAGGGAGTTTCCGAGATAAAGGGTGGTATTTTCCAGATCGTCCAGCCTGATCCGGCCGACGCGGGCCTTGCGCTGGCAGATGAGTTCGGTGCGCAACACGCCTGAGAGCAGGCCGCAAGAGATCGGCGGTGTTCGCAATGGGCCGGAGCCGTCATCGATGAAGACTGAGGTGATCGTGCCCTCGCAGACCTCGCTTTTTTCATTCAGCAACAGAACTTCGTCTGCTTCTGCTGGCGAATATTCGGCGCGGGCGGCTTCATAGATCGATCGGCGGGTGGTCTTCACCCGCAGCAGCGTGTCGGCGGAATCAAGCCGGGTCTCGGCGATGCGGACGCGCCAAACGGTGTCGGCGGCAAGAGGTGTGAACGCGGCGGTGGTGACGTCGGTTTGCCCGGCGCGGTCGAAGGTCAGGCGCACTCGCAATGGAATGGTCGCGCCGGCAACGGCGGCATCCAGCTTCGTCAACGCATCCTTCGGCGCGGGAAAGCGCAGCCGGCGAGCGGAGCGTTGCAGACGGGCGAGGTGCAGGCGCAGGCGCACGAAGCCTGTGTGCGGCTCGTAACGCAGCGTTTCGATCAGCGAAAAATCCTCTAGCGCTTGATCCATCGATCCCCCACGGCGAAGCGTGCCTTCAGGAGGCATTCTTCATATTCCGCTTCCGCCGTCGAATCGAAAACGATGCCGCCGCCGACATTGAAGACGGCGCGGCCGTCGTCGAACAGGGTGATGGTGCGGATCGCCACGGAAAAGCGCATTGCGCCTGACGGCGAGATCATGCCGATCGCCCCGCAATAGGCGTCGCGCGGGCTGTCCTCGAGATCGTGCAGGATTTCCATCGCCCGCATTTTCGGCGCGCCGGTGATCGAGCCGCAGGGAAAGAGGGCGGCGAAGATGTCGCGGATGGTCATGCCGGGACGCAGCTTCGCCTGCACATGGCTGACCATCTGGTGCAGGGTCGGATAGGTCTCGATCTCGAAGAGTTTCGGCACGTCGAGCGTGCCGACCTCGGTGATGCGGGAGATATCGTTGCGCAGGAGGTCGACGATCATGCGGTTTTCGGCCTGCGTCTTCTCGTCGGCAAGCATGGCGCTGATGATCTCAGCGTCCTCGGTGGCATCCGCGCCGCGCTTGGCCGTGCCCTTCATCGGATGCGTTTCGATCCAGCCGTCGTCGTCTGTACGGAAGAAGAGTTCAGGCGATCGTGACAGGATGACCGGTCCGCCGAGATCGACCAGCGCGCCGTACTTCACCGGTTGACGTTCGATCAGCGACCAGAAGGCGGCCCTGGCATCGCCATTCCAGCGCGCCGTGATCGGCATGGTGAGGTTTGCCTGATAGCAGTCGCCCTGGCGGATGTGCCCATGCAGCCGGTCGAATCTCTCTTTATATAAAGAGAAACTCCATGCAGCCGTCGCATCGATCAGGAACTCCTGGTTTTCGAGGCGCTGCAGCGGTTGGGCAAGGGGATGGCCGTTCGCTGCCGGAGCATCGAAAACACCGAAGCAGAGCAACGGCGTTTCGCGGTTTTCCTCGGTGAAGGGCGCGAGCTTTTCCTCGAAGAGATGACCGGCTTCATAGGCCATGTAGCCCGCCAGCCACTTACCGTCTGCCTTCGCCTTCTCCATCCGGTCGAGGGCATCGAAGAATTCCGCGCGCGTCCGGGCGATAATGCTCTCCGCCGGCTCGGCGAAGAGCATCACCTGTCCTGTGCTATCGTCCCGGAAGAGGACGGAGGGTTCGGCATCGGCCATGCGCGGGTCTTCATCAGTGTGCATCAAGCGCTCTTATCAAGCGCCTCAAGCTCATCGATCAGCCCTTCGATCATCGACAGTCCCTTGCTCCAGAACGACGGATCGGTGGCATCGAGGCCGAAAGGCTTCAGAAGTTCCGAATGATGCTTGGTGCCGCCGGCCTTCAGCAGCTCGAAATACTTCGCCTGAAAGCCCTCCTCGGCATTCTGGTAGACGGCATAGAGCGAGTTCACCAGGCAATCGCCGAAGGCATAGGCGTAGACGTAGAAGGGCGAGTGGATGAAGTGGGGGATATAGGTCCAGTAGGTCTCGTAGCCCTCGGAAATCTTGATCGCCGGCCCGAGGCTTTCCGACTGGACGGAGAGCCACAGCTCGCCGATATCCTCTGAGGTCAGTTCGCCGTTCTTGCGGGCGGCGTGCACCTTGCGCTCGAATTCGTAGAAGGCGATCTGGCGCACGACCGTGTTGATCATATCCTCGACCTTCTGGGCGAGCATTGCCTTGCGCTCGCGCTTGTCCTTGGTCTTGTCGAGCAGCGCGCGGAAGGTCAGCATCTCGCCGAAGACCGAGGCGGTTTCGGCAAGTGTCAACGGCGTCTGGCACATCAGCGCGCCCTGGCCGCCGGCCAATACCTGATGGACGCCATGGCCGAGTTCATGGGCCAGCGTCATCACGTCGCGCGGCTTGCCCATATAGTTGACGAGCACGTAAGGATGGGCCGAGGGCACGGTCGGGTGCGCGAAAGCGCCCGGCGCCTTGCCGGGACGCACCGGCGCGTCGATCCATTCCTCATCGAAGAAGCGCTTGGCGATATCGGCCATTTCCGGGGCGAAATTACCGTAGGCGGACAGCACGGTTTCCTTGGCTTCCGTCCAGGGGATCAGCGCGTTGGAGGTTTCCGGCAGCGGCGCGTTGCGGTCCCAGAAATTCATCTGCTCCATGCCAAGCCACTTGGCCTTCATCTTGTAATAGCGGTGCGAAAGGCGCGGATAGGCGTCGCGGACGGCGGCGGCCAGCGCATCGACCACCTCGCGCTCGACGCGATTGGCCAGATGACGGCTGTCGGCGATGTCCTCGAAACCGCGCCAGCGATCGGCGATGTCCTTGTCCTTGGCGAGCGTGTTGGTGATCAGCGTGAAGACGCGCAGGTTGGCCTTGAAGGTCGCGGTCAGAGCCACGGCTGCCTTGCGGCGCACTTCGGGATCTTTTTCCTGCAGCATGTTGAGGGCGACTTCCAGCGGCAGCTTCTCGCCGTCGACCTCGAAGCGCAATTCCGCCATGGTCTCGTCGAACAGGCGGTTGAAGGCGGCAGCGCTGGTCATGGATTTTTCCAGGAACAGCTGCTCCAACTTATCGTCGAGCTGGTAGGGCTTGTCCTTGCGCAGGTCGACGAGCCAAGGGTGGTAGTGACCGGCGGCGAGGTCGTTTGCCATGCAAGCGTCCACCACGGCATCGTCGATCCGGTTCAGTTCCAGCGGGAAAAACAGCAGATGGGCGGCATAGTCGGTCAGCCGGGTCTGTACGTCGCCATAGAGCTTGCCATTGGCCGGATCGCTGGTGTTGGAGAAATAGGTGAGGCCGGCAAAGGAGCCGAGGCGGCCCATGATATCGTCGAGGGCTTCATATTCCTTCAGCGCCGCGCCGATGCCGGCGTCACCGCTCTTGGTCGCGGCCTCGGTAAGCTTGCCCTTCCACTTTTCCTCGAAGGCGGTGGCCAGCTTGCCGGCCTTTTCCATGTCGCCGGTGAAAGCGGTGGAGGTGACGGAGGGATAGAGGTCGCTGAGCTTCCAGGCGGGCAGATCCCCAAGCGCGGCATTGGTCGCGGCAGCGGCCTGGCCGGTGGAAAACGTAAGGGACGAATGGAGCGAGGTCGGGCTCATGGACAGTATTTCCTCTATTTTTCTTTTCAGAACGATCCGGTCTATCCGTGTCTATTCGGCCGAAAAGGCCGCTGCAAGCGCGGATTATCGCGGGTCGGACAATGGAGTCATAGACGATGTTACATTCGTCATAATGATTAAAATACGATGGTTTGGCAAAACTTCGTGTTCAAGCCTTTCTGCGAAGGTTCCCCCAGGTTTCGCATGAAGTGAGGCACCAATGACCATATTGAATAGCGCCAAGGGGGGCGCGCAGGTTCTCGTTGTTGAGGATGATCCGATCCAACGACGCCTGCTGAAAAATGCTATCGAGCGGCACGGACACGTTGCTCATCTGGCAGAGAATGGCCGCTTCGGCCTCGAGTTTCTGAAGCGCAATGGCGACCAGATCAATGTGATCGTGCTCGATCTCATGATGCCGGAGATGACCGGCCTCGAACTTCTGGGCGCTTTGAGCGACATGGGGACCGATATCCCCGTCATCGTGCAGACCGGGCAGGGCGGTATCGAGACCGTGGTGCAGGCCATGCGCGCCGGCGCCTTCGATTTTGTCGTCAAGCCAGTTTCGCCGGAGCGGATAGGGGCGTCGATCGCCAATGCGCTGAAGCTCGATCAGCGCGAGGCCAAGGCCCGTGCCGGACGCAAATCGCGTTCGAGTGCGATCAGCTTCGACGACATCGTCTCGGCGAGCCCGGCGATGATGCGGGTGCTAGATCTTGCGCACCGCGCCGCGCAATCGAATATCCCCGTGGTGCTGGAAGGTGAATCCGGCGTCGGCAAGGAACTGGTGGCCCGTGCCATCCAGGCCGCCAGCGATCGCTCCGGCAAGCCTTTTGTGACGGTCAATTGTGGTGCCATTCCGCATAATCTGGTCGAAAGCATTCTTTTCGGCCATGAGAAGGGCGCCTTCACCGGCGCCACTGAACGGCATGTCGGCAAGTTCATGGAAGCGGACGGCGGCACGCTGTTCCTCGACGAGGTCGGCGATCTGCCGCTGGAGGTGCAGGTCAAGCTCCTGCGCGCCGTGCAGCAGGGCGAGATCGAGACGGTCGGCGCCCGCGTGGCGCAGAAGGTCAATGTCCGGCTCATTTCGGCCACCAACAAGGACTTGATCGAAGAGGTGAAGGCCGGGCGGTTCCGCGAGGATCTCTACTATCGCCTCAACGTCTTCCCGATCACCATGCCGGCGCTGCGTCGCCGCAAGGAGGACATCCCGCATCTCGCGCGCGCCTTCGCCGATCGTTTTGCGTTCGAACAGAAGCTCGGTCATTCGCTGTCGATCAGCCATGGCGCTCTCGCGTTGCTGACGGCCTATGACTGGCCAGGCAATATCCGCCAGCTCGAAAACGCGGTCTTCCGCGCGGTGGTGCTGTCGGAGGGGCCGGAGCTGCTGGAAACCGATTTCCCGCAGATTGCGGCGCAGCTGCCGGGCTATTTCACTGGCGAGCACCCGACCTTAGTTGTGGATAATTCCCAGGCTTACAGCGCCGATAGCGTCGCGGCAGACAAGTTTGAGCGCGGGTTGCGGGTCGCGTCTTCGGATGAAACTACAACCTCGCCGTTGTCGATCGTCGATGCGTCGTCCGCGCAAACATCGGATAATGTCATCGTCAGCACCGACACGTCCGGCGACGTCAGAAAGCTTGCGGATGTCGAGGAAGAGCTCATCCGGTTCGCTCTCAAATTCTATCGAGGGCAAATGAGCCAGGTGGCAAGGAAGCTCGGAATCGGCCGTTCTACGCTCTATCGCAAGTTGAAAGACTATGGGATAGACCCGGATGACCCGCAAAAAAACGCGGCCTGAGCGTCGTTTAACCTTTAGGCAAGCATATTTTGTTACCTGTCGTAAAGCACTTGTTAGTGCATCGTTCACCATGTATGAAGAGGGCGACTATGTGTGGCATTTTTGCCATCGTGTCACCGCAATTGACAGCCATTTGGAACACGATGCGACATTGTCTGTCGGACGGGGATCGAATTGCCGAATCTGAGTGGAAATACCAAGCCTAATAGCTTGAGCTGGCATTCTGCGTGCTCTGAGATATTTCGTAAGGTGGCCAAGGTTGTAGCCGTTGGCCTGCTGGCGATGGCCGTCTCCACTCCAGTTTTTGTTGGCACGCCGTCTCAGGCTGGCGGGGAAACCCGCAGCCTGAAGATCTATTATGTCCATACTGGCGAAAAGGCCGTCATCACCTACAAGCGCAATGGCAAGTATGACCCGGACGGTCTGGAGAAGCTGAACCGCATTCTCCGCGATTGGCGTAAAAACCAGCCGACCAAGATGAATCCGCGCCTGTTCGACCTGATATGGGAAGTCTACCGCGAAAGCGGCTCGCATGAATTCATCTATGTGATCTGCGGTTTCCGCTCGCCGGGAACCAATGAAATGCTGCGCACGCGTTCGGCCCATACCGGGGTCGCCAAGAAGAGCCAGCATACGCTCGGCAACGCGATGGACTTCTATATTCCCGACGTCAAGCTCACCAAGCTGCGCGAACTCGGCATGAAGCTCCAGGTCGGCGGTGTCGGCTATTACCCGACCTCGGGCTCGCCCTTCGTCCATATGGACGTTGGCGGCGTGCGCGCATGGCCGCGCATGGATCGCCAGGATCTCGTCCGCCTGTTCCCCGATGGCAAGACCATGCATATTCCGGCCGATGGCAAGCCGTTGCCAGGCTATCAGCAGGCTGTGGCCGACTACAAACGCCGCGCATCCTCCGACGATATCCAGGTCGCCAGTTCTTCGTCCTCGCGTCGTGGCTTCTTCGCGCGGCTGTTTGGCGGTGGCGGTGCTGACGAGGATGAGGACAATGCGGATACCGGCACGCCGGCAGCGGCGGCGTCGACCACATTGGTTGCCAAGAACACCCAGCCGGCTCCGGCTGCTGCGGATGACGGCGAAGACAGCCAGCCGACGCAGGTTGCCAGCGTCAATGCGCCTGTTCCGCAGGTGCGCCCGGCCTTTGGCAATCAGGCCGGCAGCGAGGTCGCTTCGGCTTTGATGTCGCCGCCGCGCAACGCCGCTCAGGATGCGCTTGCCGCGGCGATGCCGACAACGGATGACCAGCAACAGCAATATGCCGACCTGCGCGACTATCGCGTTCCGGTTCCGGCTCTGCTCAACCGCCGTGCGCCCGGCGATGCGGAAATGGCCTCAGTCTCGCCTGGCGTGACGGATCAGGCGGCCGGCGTTCCGGTTCCGGCCGAGCGTCCGGAAGTCGCTGAAAATCTGCTTGCTTCCGCCGATGCCGATCCGGATGCGATCGACGATGCCGCCGATGAGGGCACGCTGTCACCCTCGATCGTCGCCGCGCTCGAGCAACATCGCGCCAATCAGGCGGGTGCGGATGCCGGCGTTGCCGTCAATGCGGCCGCCAACAATGTCGCATCAAAGGATGAGGTGTTGCCGACCGATAACGTCGCAGCCGACAATGACGCCGTGCGGGCTATCGCTGCCGTCCTGCCACAGAAGAGGCCGGTACAGCAGATGCCGACGCAGGTGGCGGCTCTTGCGCCGACCACCAAGGATATCAAGGTCAGCAGCCGCCGCTTCAACGACAGTTTTGAAGTGACGGCGCCGCAGGAACGTTCGATTGCCGCCGGCATCGCGACGAAGGGCGGCCGTCCGAACAGGCAGGATGCCGTGGTGGCCGATTCCGGCCGTGCCGCAGTGACCACCCCGCCGAAGCTGACGGATAAGATGATCTCGCAATGGGCGATCGCCAATGCCCGCGTCGAGATCGTCAATCGCCCGGTCAAGGCGCCGCGCTTCGTCAGCCCGACGCTCCGCGCTCAGCCGACCGCCGTCTACACGGAAGGCTTCAAGGTGCAGACCGCCTCGATGGACCCTGAGCGCTTCAGCGGCTCGGCCGTGAACTTCCTGCAGGTCAAGAAGTTCAATTCGGTCGAATAGTCGGGCGACCGAGTTCCTCGAAAATGTTGGATTAAAGATAAGATCGCTTGCGGCATGGCGCTGCGGGCGATCTTTTATTTCAACATCGCGGGCGATGCTGAAAACACTGATTGAGCATCAACGTTGATGAAAACGCCTCGTATCGCAGCTCTTGCCTCGAACAATGGTTCATCCCTTCGCGCAATCGCGGAGGCGATTGTTGCAGGCAAGCTTAATGCGACCATTTCCCTTCTGGTGAGCAATCGCTTGAATGTCCCTGTGCTCGATTATGCCAGAGCGTGCGATATCCCCGCCTTGTGCATTCCGACGAAAGGAGTCGAATCCGAAGCTGACGAAAGGCTCCATGCGGCTCTTATGGATGCCGGCGCGGAACTGATTATTCTCTCGGGTTATTTGCGAAGGCTGGGGCCTAAAACCCTGTCGGCCTTCGAAGGCAGAATTTTGAACGTTCATCCTGCGCTTCTGCCGAAATATGGCGGTGCGGGTATGTATGGTCGAAAGGTACATCAAGCCGTCCTTGACGCAGGGGAGTTGGTGACCGGCGCCACAATCCATCTGGTGGACGCGGACTATGATCATGGCCGGGTCATCGCTGCAAAGGCGGTCCGCATACATTCCTCGGACGATGTGGCTGTCATCGAGCGCCGCGTGATACAGGCGGAATGCGATCTCTTCGTCCAAACGATACAAAGGATCGTGGCGGGCGAGCTTTCGTTGCCGTTGTAGGTAAGGGCCGGCCCCTTGCCCGCTCTTGCCTCTTGCGATCATGGCGAATTTCATCCTTGGCTCATCAAGCGCTGCTAGTGCGTCGCCAGCGACAGAGCTGGATATCCTTTGTTGGCACGCAAGACGGCTGTTATCATCGGCAATGGAACACTGCATCGCGATCTCTCCGGGGTCGTGGGCAATGCGGAATTCGTCATGCGTTTCAACGAGCCGAACCTATCCGGCGGCATGAGTGGCACGCGTACGGATATGCTCATGCTGGCCGCTTCGAGCAAGGTAATGCAGCGACGATTGATCGATCCGGCCTTTCTGGAAAGTGCGGCTCTTAAGGCGGTGAAAGAGGTGGTGCTGGTTTACCATCCCGCCATCATTCGCACGTATCACCCGAAGCCGAATATCCTTTCGCGCTTAAAGGGAAGGAAGGCCGATTGGACGATGCAGGCGATCGAACTGATCGGCGGCGCCGGGAAGGAGATCCGCATCATGCCGCCGCAGTTCTATATTCACGGCTGCGCGGTCCTGGGGATGACGGACCCCAGGATGCATGAGGTCTTTCCGAGCACGGGATTTCTCGGCATTTGCTATGTTCTCTCGAACTTTCCCGAAGCCGAATGGCAGGTGAAACTCTGCGGTTTCACCTGGGAAGGATGGAAGCGCCATGCCTGGCAGGAGGAGCGCCACTGGGTCGAGGACAGAATTGTGAGTGGCAGTCTCGGCATGCTTGCCTAGGACGTCACCGTGCGTGGGCGATGCGCCTGCACGGGAGCATTGAAAGTGGCCGTCTTCAGTTTCGCGTCAGGTTTGCCTAAGCCCGCCTTCATTCACGATTGCTAGGGGATTCTCGCATACGACACCGAGATCCCACAGATGCAGACCTATAAATTCGGCTCCTTGGCCGCGGCGCCACTTGAAAGAGCTCATGCCGGGCTGGAGTTGGATCAGGCTCCCCTGGGCACGATCAACGCCCGGCCGAACCAAGCGAACATATGCGGCTTCATCATTCACCTGGATCGCGCGCGCGACCGCCAGCCCCAGGTGGAAAGGCTCGCGGCCATGCTTCCGGTCCGAAGCGAAGTCATCCGTGCGATTGACGCAGGCGTCCTGTCCGATGAGGAGATCGACTGCGTTTATCGGCGGCATTTATATAGGCCGCACTATCCGTTCGAGATGAGCATTGGCGAGATCGCCTGTTTCCTCTCGCATCGCAAGGCATGGGCGGCGATCGTCGAGCAGGGTGTTGATGCCGGCCTCGTGTTCGAAGATGACGTGGAGATCGACGCCTCGTTTCACGCTGCTTTTGTCGCCGCACAGGCCTGTCTCATGCCGGGCGCCTTCATTCGCTTTCCCTTCCGGATGGGCAAGGAACATGGCAAGTGCGTTCTGACGCATGGTCAGGCCAGCGTCATCCAGCCTGGCCGCGTCGGTCTGGGCATGGTGGCGCAGCTTGTCAGTCGTGATGCCGCCATCCGGTTGCTGGAGGCGACGGCTTTGTTTGACCGGCCGGTCGATACCACTGTCCAGATGAGCTGGATGACGCGACTGTCGCCGCTTGCCGTCATGCCGGGCGGCGTGCACGAAATATCCGCGCAACTTGGCGGCAGCACCATCAAGCGCCGGAAGACCGTGCTCGAAAAGCTGTCCAGAGAGATCTTGCGGCCGCTCTATCGTGCGAAAATCGCACTACGTTCCCGCCGTTCAAGCTGAGACTATATAATTTGGCAGTCCCAATTCTTCTTTATCATCAGATCGCGGTTCCACCCTCGCGCCAAGCGCCTTTTAGGAGTATGGCGGTGCATCCGGAGGCCTTTCATCGTCAGATGGCCTGGCTGAAAAGACTGGGCGTGCAGGGCCTCTCGCTGCGCGAGGCGCTCCCCTACATTCAGGGCGCCAAGACCGGCAAGGTTGCCGCCATCACCTTCGACGACAGCTACGCCAATGTCTACGAAAACGCCTTGCCCGTCTTGCAGGAGTTCGGCTTCACCGCGACGAATTTCGTGGTCGCCAATCAGGTCGGCGGCAGCAACGTCTGGGACATTCCCAACGGCGTGGCGCGGGCGCCCTGCATGTCCTTGGAGCAGTTGCGCGAATGGGTGGCCCTCGGACATGAGGTCGGTTCGCATACGCTCGATCATGTGCATCTTCCGCAATTGCCGATGCCGGAAGCCCGCCGCCAGATCAGCCATTCCCGGGAGTTGCTGGAGGACATGCTCGACGAGATCGTCTCTTCCTTCTGTTTCCCCTATGGGGACGAAATGCCGCTCGATCGGGTTCTGGCCTATGAGGCCGGCTACAGCGCGGCAACGACGACGCGGCGCGGCAGGGCGGGTCAGAATCACGATCCCTTCGGCCTGCCGCGCGCCACGGTTCGCCGCAACGACAGCTGGCTCCATTTCATCCGGAAATGCATGACCGGATAGACAGGCGCCTAACGGCGACGGGATTGCAAGTTGACCGCTCCCCGCCTTTGGCAAGGAGCGATCAGATGCATTTCACGGCGCGACGGTGAAGCTGTAGGTGCCGTTCGTCTTGTGGCCGTCGGTGGAAAGGACGTGCCATTCGACGGTGTATTTGCCGGTCGCCAGCTTGTCGGTGACCGGGATCATCAGCGTTGTATCGCCCTTCATCAGCATGGCTTTGCCGGTTTTCACGTCCGCTTTGTTCGGGCCGGTCACGGTCACGCTGCTGAATTTGAGGTTCAATCCTTCGGTGAAGGTTAGGTCGAGTTCCGAGGGCGCCTCTTTCACGGTGCCATCGGTGGCGGGAACAGCTGATTTGAGATGGGCATGGGCAAGGGCCTGACCTGCTAGGGCGAGGCTGGCTGCGAATGCTGCGATAAGGAGTTTCTTCATCTGGGGCATGGTGATTGTCCTTTCAGGTTGATGATCCGCAGGGGCTTCCCGCGGCAGGTTTTGGTGACGGTAAGAGAGACGTCTGTCACGAGAAGAAGCGCCTGAACGGCGGCACGAAGCGCAGCAGGATCTGGTCGAAGAGCAGCATGGTGACGATGGCGAGCCCGGTGAGCGGGAAGGCCGCGCCGAAGGCGATCACGATCAGCCACAGGCCGATATAGACGGACTTCCGTGGCGGCATGGGCGGAACGCCGAGGCGCCCTGCCGGGCGGCGCTTCCACCACATGATGACGGCCGTCACGCAGGATAGAATGATCGCCAGGCAGGTCGCCAGCATCAGGAGCTGGTTGAAGAGGCCCCATTCCTGGCCCAGATGGACGTTGATCCCCCATTCGATCGCCTTGCCGAGGGCGGGGTACTGGCTGAAGGAGAGATCGACGAGGGGCTTTCCGGAATATTGGTCGATATGGATGGTGCGCTCGTCGGAAAGATCGGCGGGATAGAGTGCGGCGGTGTAGACGCCGGTTTTGTCGGCGGGGATGGCGGTGGCAAAGCCCGGCGCCATGCCGAGCCCCTTGGCGATCTCAACCGCCTTGTCGATGCCGATCGGCCCAGCGGATTGCGCGGCGGCCACATTGGATAGGGGGACTGGTGCCTTTTCGACGATCCAGCCCGGCGCCGGCAGGATATCGTCCGTGACTTTCGTCGATGTCGGCACGTTGTCCCAGAGGGCGGCGGGGAAGCCGAGATCGTGCTCCGTCAACCAGGTTTTGACATTGGCCCCCCAATAGCTCGACCACGGCATGCCGCTGAGGGCGAGGAAAAAGATGAGGACGCCCGCGCCAGCGCCAGTGACGGCGTGCATATCGCGCCAGAAGACGCGGCGCGAAGGCGTGCCGCGAACGGTGAGGACGCCGCCGGTCTGCTTGCGCGGCCACCAGAGATAGATGCCGGTGACGACAAGCACAAGCGCGAAGCCGCCGACGATCTCGATGAGCCGGTTGGTCCATGTCCCGAAATAGTCGAGGCTATGAAGACGCCGGACGACCCAGCCGAAATCCTGCTTGGAGCCGACCGAATCCAGCACTTCGCCGTTGTGCGGATTGACATAGACGACGGTCGATTGACCGCCTTTCGACACGGTGACGGCAGCTGATCGATCGCCGGCCGGGGCCTCGCGATAGGAGGTGCCGTTGGCGCCCGGCATGGCGGCGGTTGCCGCATCGACGATCTGTTGCGGTGTCAGCACAGGTCCGGTATCGGCGACGACATGGCGATGGCTATAGAAGGTGGTGTCGATCTCGCTCTTGAAGAGATAGAGCGATCCGGTGATCGCCAGATTGAGCATGAAGGGGATGACAAGCAGGCCGGCGAAAAAATGCCAGCGCCAGATCGCGCGATAAAGCGAGATGGTGTCGGTGGTTGCAGCCGCTGGTTCGGTCGCGGTGAAGGCAGACATGAAAAATCCTCCGGAAATCCGGCTGGCGGCGGGAGGGCCTATCTGCGGGGAAGTGCAGTCTCATGCGGATCTGCAAGCACGATCGGGATGCCGTGGCGGCCCGTTTCGCGCAGCGATAATCAGCATGGAGGCAATCCACCCGCAGCCGGCACGATCAGATCTCGTGCATGGTCCGGCCGCCGTTGACGACGAGCATCACGGCGCGGGCCGCAACGCAGGCTCAGGCAATGGTGATGCGGAGGAGGGGTGGTGCGCGGGGGCCGGTGTTCGGCGGATAGAGCTGGCGGTGGAAGGCCTCGGTTTTCGGGGCCGGGATATCCTGGCTTGCGAAGGCGAGATGCTCGCAGATATCCATCGGCGGTGCTGGAAGCAGGGCCGCCGAAGAGATCCGGCAGGCCTCGCAGCTCGGCACATGCGCCTTGCTATGTTCCTTGCCGTCCGCCGTCCTCTCGGTGACGCAGAGAACCGGAAGGGTCCCGTCCGGCAGCCTGTATTGGGCAAGTGCCGAGGGTGTCAGTTCATCGGCATTGGCAATGATGGGCTGATGGGCGAAGCCGACGGACAACAGTGCGAAGGCGCATAGGAAGCGCAGCAACCACTGTGTTCTCCCGGAGAGTTTTGTCCCCACTGCCGTCCCCATCGCCTCTTACAGGCAAAGCACCTACGACATTCGATGGGCAAGCTCAATGCGGCAATTTGGTATGCCGCCTGATCCTTGGTCCAGGCGAAACGATCGACGGCCGGACAATGCCGGCCGTTGGGTTTTGTTGATCATAGACTTTCAGCGCGCCGCCCGAAGGCGGGCTGCGGCCTATTCCATTCCGAGTGCAGCCATATAGGTCTGCAGGATGGATTCTTCTTCGAGGCGCTCGTTGGCGTCCTTCTTGCGCAGGCGGATGATGGTGCGGATCGCCTTGGTGTCGTAACCGCGTCCCTTCGCTTCACCCATCACGTCCTTGATGTCGGACTGGATGGCGCCCTTTTCTTCTTCCAGCCGCTCGATACGCTCAATGAACGCCCGCAATTCGGCGGCGGCGACATTCTCAACACTCGTCGTGTCGTCCATTTTCTTTTTCCTTTCAAGGCGGCAGCCTGCGCTGCTTTGTGGTTCATGCAATCCCCTGTTTGAAGACGGGGGTTACGAAATTCCTGGCCGAAATCCCATGCGCTTGTCTTGCGCGTCCATCCGCTCGATCCGCTTCTGCGGAAGCGCAAAGCTGATCGCGGTGACGCCAGGGGCCTCGGATACATCGTCTCCGGAGTGCGTTGGGTTTCGAATTCGATCGGGCCGTTGACGTGCCGCGAATGGAGCGCGAGGTCAAGCCGTCTTGGCGAAAGCCGGTCTATTCTTTCGGCTTGTTCTGCTCAAAACTGGCTTTTTGCACAGCCGAGGCTTCGGCCTGGTGCAGATTCTTCCAATCCTCGTAGGGCATGCCGTAGACCATCTCGCGCGATTCGTCCTTGGTCACCGGCAAGCCCGCCTCTTCGGCCGCCTCGCGATACCAGTTGGACAGGCAGTTGCGGCAGAAGCCGGCGAGATTCATCATATCGATATTCTGAACGTCGCTGCGCTCGCGCAGATGCGCGACGAGACGGCGGAAGGCGGCAGCTTCCAGTTCGGTCTGTTGTTGCTTGCTGAGCGTGCTCATCGTGACTTCCTTACATTTCTTCTGTGGCATGATCTTATCCAAAAACCGCTTCACACTTTTTGGGATCAAGCCTCTTCATATGGGCCGGTGCGCGACGGATAGATCTTGTATTCGTGCAGCGCCGGATCGTCGTTCATCGCTGAAAAGATCGGCGCCAGCCGCTCGGCCCATTCGGCAATGCCGGCCCCGTCGCCGATCAGGTCCTGGCGGACTTCCAGCAGCGCATGCGGAATGCCCTTTACCATGCAGTGACGATACAGCGTGTCGTTCTTCAGCGCCCCATCATAGGGTTCGTTGTCGCCTATGACGAGATTGGTATCGGCGCCAAGCTTTGCAAGAAGCGGCAAGACAGCGCGCTCGTCGCTGTCCCAAAGCACGCTCGCATGCCAGGGGCGGGGAACACCTTTCCAGGCCGGTGTGAAGGAATGCAGCGACAGCACCAGCGGTGCCTTGCCGGTCGCCTTGGCGACCGAGGCGATCGTCTCTTCGACGGCGTGGTGATAGGGCCGGTGAAAGGTCTCGATACGATAATTCCATTCTTCGTCGGTGATCGGATGATTGCCCGGGATGATCGCCCCGTCGGAAATCTTCATGATCAGGGTCGGATCGTCCTCGCCGCGATTGGGATCGATCAGCAGGCGGGAAAAGCCGCCGAGCACCGCCGGGACGCCGAGCCGCGCGGAAAGCTGGCGGCACAATCCCTCAATGCCGATGTCATAGGCGATGTGCCGCGAGAAGGCGGTTTCGGGCAAGCCAAGCCGGCCATAAGCTTTGGGAAGGTGGCGCATCGCATGATCACCGAGAATGACCATGCCTTTGTCACGATTGCCCAATATGATCTCGAAGGATTTGAAGTCATTCATGTGGATTGTCGATTATTGCATTTTCATCTCGTTGTTTGATTGCATGCGAGGGCGGAAGGTGCAAGGCTCGCCTGATTGATCGGGCGAAGGGCGCGCTGGAGGGCGTCGTCACCATCCCGTGAAGAAAATATAATCGATTAGAGTTGCGTTGACATTCGTAGGATGGCGGCGCAAGAAGACGCAACAACGAATAATCGGGAGCCCATTGGAAGCCGTGTTCAGCCAAGTCGCGCCAAGTTTCGTTACGCGGTCAGGGCCGCTCGCCCGATTCGCTTTTTTCACCCTTGCCGCCGCCGCGCCGTTTTTCTTCACGCCGAATGCAGCCCATGCCGACTTTCGCGTCTGCAACGGTACGCAGAATCTTGTGGGCGTCGCGATCGGCTATCGGGCAAAGGAAGGTTGGGCCACCGAGGGATGGTGGCAGGTTCCGGCCACCACCTGCGCCACATTGATCGAGGGGCCGCTTCAGTCCCGCTATTATTACCTCTACGCAGAAGATGCGGCCCGTGGCGGTCGCTGGACGGGTGACGTCGAAATGTGCGTGGCGGAAAATGAATTCAAAATCCCAGGCGTGAAAGATTGCTACGCGCGCGGCTTCCAGAAAATGGGATTCAAGGAATACGACACGGGGCGTCAGGCGAGCTGGATGGTTCAGCTTTCCGATACCCCGGGCAGCCAAGAGAGCCAGAATTGATGAAACGCAACAGAAAAGTCAAAATCCTAGCGACGCTAGGCCCGGCCTCCTCCACCGAGGAGATGATCCAGAAGCTTCATGAGGCCGGTGCCGACCTGTTCCGCATCAACATGAGCCACGCCAGCCATGACGTCATGCGCGCGCTGATCCAGCGCATCCGCGCCGTCGAGGCCCGCTGTGGCCGTCCGATCGGAATTCTCGCCGACTTGCAGGGTCCTAAGCTGCGCGTTGGCAAGTTTGCCGACACCAAGGTCGACCTCAAGCCCGGCCAGACATTCACGCTCGACAATAACGACACTCCCGGCGACAACACCCGCGTGTTCCTGCCACACCCGGAAATCCTGGAAGCGGTTCAGCCCGGCCATCGCCTGCTGATCGACGACGGCAAGCTGGCACTGCGCGCTGACAAATGCGACGGCAAGAGCATCGTCACGACCGTCATTTCCGGCACGAAGATTTCCGACCGCAAGGGTGTCAGCCTGCCCGATACGCTGCTCGGCGTCGGCGCGCTCACCGAGAAGGATCGCGTCGACCTTGACGCCGTTCTCGCCACCAATGAAATCGACTGGGTGGCGCTTTCCTTCATCCAGCGTCCGGAAGACCTGTCCGAAGTCCGCAAGATCTCGCGTGGCCGCGTCGGTCTGATGTCGAAAATCGAAAAGCCGCAGGCCGTAGAGCGCATCGAGGAAATCATCGAGCTTTCCGACGCGTTGATGGTTGCCCGTGGCGACCTCGGCGTCGAAATGCCGCTCGAAGCCGTTCCGGGCATCCAGAAGCAGTTGATCCGCGCCTGCCGCCGTTCCGGCAAGCCGGTGGTCGTCGCCACGCAGATGCTGGAATCGATGATCTCCGCGCCGGTTCCGACCCGCGCTGAAGTTTCCGACGTCGCCACCGCCGTCTTCGAAGGCGCGGATGCCGTCATGCTGTCGGCCGAATCCGCCTCCGGCGACTATCCGGTCGAGGCCGTGTCGATGATGGCGTCGATTGCCAGCACGATCGAGCGCGAACCGCATTATTCGGGCATCATCTACGCGCAGCGCGCCCAGCCGGAAGCAACCGGCGCCGACGCCATTTCGCTGGCCGCCCGCCAGATCGCCGAGACGCTGAAGCTTGCCGCCATCGTCTGTTACACGTCGTCGGGCACGACGGGCCTGCGCGCGTCGCGCGAACGCCCGCAGGTTCCGATCCTGGCGCTGTCGCCGATCATCCAGACGGCCCGCCGCCTGTCGGTGGTCTGGGGCATGCACTGCGTCGTCACCCATGACGCCACCGACCTCGACGATATGGTCAACAATGCCTGCCGTATCGTTGCCGAGGAAGGCTTCGGCAAGCCCGGCGATCGTATCATCATCTCGGCCGGCGTGCCGCTTGGCACGCCCGGCGCCACCAACATGCTGCGCCTTGCCTATATCGGTTCGGACGGTCAGTCCGGCGTATAACGCCTACCGACGTCCCCTTTGAGAACATCCTGAACCCGCTGTCGCAAGATAGCGGGTTTTTTGCTGCGCGCAGATTGCCGCATCCGTGGGAAGAGTGCCCACTTGCCAAGCGCGACATCGCATGCAACTTTCCGACAACCATAGGGAGGAAGCCATGCACACCACTACTCTGCTTGCCTTTATCACCGTCTCCTTCATCGGTATCGCCACGCCAGGACCGACGGTGCTCTTGGCCCTGACCAACGGTTCTCGCTTCGGCGTGCGTCGCGCGCTGGCGGGCATGGTCGGCGCCGTGCTGTCGGATTTCGTGCTGATCGGCGCGGTCGCGATTGGTCTCGGCGCGCTGCTGGCGGCATCGGAATTCTGGTTTTCGGCGCTGAAATGGGCGGGTGCGGCCTATCTCGCTTTCCTTGGGATCATGATGCTGCGCTCGAAGGGAACGATCGACGGCATGCTGAGGGCTAATGCCGAGCAGGCGAAAGGCACGGTGCTCTCCATCGGGCTGAAGAGCTTCATGGTGGCGGTGACCAATCCCAAGGGATATCTGTTCTTCTCGGCCTTCCTGCCGCAGTTCATCGATCCGACCGCGCCGCTGATGGCGCAATATGCCATCCTGGCGCTGGTCTTCGCCGCGCTCGATTTCGCGATCATGTTCGGCTATGCCGTTTTCGGCTCGCAGGCCGTGCGGTTCCTGAAGGCGGAAGGCGCGAAATGGCTGGAACGCGCCTGTGGCGGCGCGCTTCTGGCTCTGGCGGGTTCGCTGGCGCTTTATCGTCGCGCCGCGAACTAAGGGTTAGTGGCGGCGCAACGCCGCCTCGAAAACATCCGTATCGACATTGCCGCCGGACGTGACCGCGATCACCGTGTCGCCGTCGATCTCCTTGCCATGGAAGAGGGCGGCGGCCAGCGCCACTGCGCCGCCTGGCTCGACCACGATCTTCAGGCGCTTGAAGGCGAGTTCCATGGCGTCCAGCGCTTCTTCATCGGTTACGACCAGGCCGGGACCACAGAGGCGCTTCAGGATCGGAAAGGTGATGTTGCCGGGCTGAGGCGTGATGATGGCGTCGCAGATCGACCCCTGGAGCGCGGCATTGCGCTCGATCTGGCCCGAGGCCAGCGAACGGGTGGTATCTTCGAAACCCTTCGGCTCGCAGGGACGGATCTTGAAGCCGGGAGCGCGAGCTTCGAGCGCCAGCGCGATGCCCGATGTCAGGCCGCCGCCGCCGCATGGGACCAACACGGTTGCTGTATCGATGCCCTCTTCGGCTGCCTGTTCGGCGATCTCCAGCCCGGTCGTTCCCTGGCCGGCGATAACCTGCGGTTCGTCGAAAGGCTTGATCAGCGTCAAGCCGCGTTCTCTGGAAAGCCTTGCGCCGATCTCGTCTCGGTCTTCCCTCACGCGGTCATAGAGCACAACTTCGGCGCCAAGAGCGCGGGTATTGGCGATCTTCAGCGTCGGAGCATCGGACGGCATGATAATCACGGCGGGAATGCCGTGCAGCTGCGCGGCCAGCGCCACGCCCTGGGCATGGTTGCCGGAGGAAAAGGCGATGACGCCCCTGGCGCGCACCGAGGGTTCCAGTGCCGACACCGCCGACCAGCCGCCCCGGAACTTGAACGATCCTGTATGCTGCAGGCATTCCGCCTTCACGAACAGCCGCCGCCCGGCGATCTCGTCGAGGAAGGGCGAGGAAAGAAGGGGTGTGCGCCGCGCGCGTCCGTCTATGCGAGCGCGGGCGGCTTCGATCATTGCGATATCGACCATGAAGGGATCACTCTTTTGCTGCGGAAAGGCTACCCATCCATAAGACGCCGCGCGCCTCTTTGAAACAGCGACTTTGTCCTCGTGACACTTCAACCCGCATTCGGCAGGGAGAGATGGCCGACATTATAGGCCTGCACGTCCGGCCGCAGCGCATCTTTCGGCAAATCGGCAAGCAGCCGGAAACGCACCCTCGTCCAGCTCGTCGGCTCGAAGGCGACGACGCAGGCAAGCGCTTTGCCATGGGCGACTTCGGCGGTGGCCTCCTCGCTCTCTTGCCGGCGGATCTCGGCAAGCGGCGCATAGGGGGCGGTCTGGATCAGCTCCCTTGTGGCGAAGCGAGCCTTGCGGATATCCGGCGAGACGTCGGCGCGCCAGACCACCCACGTCTTCACCTGTGGCCAGCCGAAGCTCTCTGTCACGCCGGCAAAGCCGGAACCGCAGAGGAAGTCACTCAAGCCCTCGTCCTTGTTCCAGACATAGAAGGGCGCATAGAAATTATCCCGGCTCCCCGTTGTCTGATCGCCCTTTCGGGCGGTGAGATAGGCCTTGAATTTCAAGCCGGGCAGATTGTCGAGCAAGGGACCTTTCTCCCGGATGCGGCGATCGATGATCGCCATGTCGTAGTCGGCGGGGAGGGTGAAGCTGTATTGCATGGCGATCATGGTTCAATCCTCGAGCCAGGTCACGGCACTGCCGTTCTGGGCGGCCTGAATACTGATATAGGCGAAGGTGCTGTGTGGCGTAGCGCCATGCCGATGGCGCTCGTCCGGTGCAAAGGTAATGCAGTCGCCGGCGCGCAACTCCCCGGCCGCTTCGCCATCGCGCTCGGCCAGCCCGACACCCGAGAGAACGTAGAGGATCTGGCCGTGCGGATGCGTGTGCCAATGGGTCATGGTGCCGGGTTCGAGCGTGCAGCGCATGGCGGTCAGGCCGCCGTCTTCCCGACTTTCGACCAGTATCTCCACCCAGAAGGGTGCGCTGGCGATGCCATCGGGCGAACGTTGAGTACTCGCGCCGGCGCGATGGATCGCGGGTGACTGCCGAGCGGTCCTCTGGCTCATCGTGGTCAATCCTGCGCGATGCCGTCCGCGAAGGACCAGTCCTCACGTGTCGTCGTGATGATGTTGATCATGACGTCCTCGGGCCGCACGCCCGGCGCATCGGCGAGCAGGGTGACGAGACGGCGGTAGAAGGCCTTCTTAACCTCCCTTGAGCGCGGCTTGCCGATGGTGATGTGGAAGAAGACGTAATCGTCCGAGCGCGGGCCGCCGAGATAGGTACGGTCGAAGATCAGCTCGTTCGGTTCCAACTGGTGGATCGCCTGGAAACGATCGGTGGGCGGCACGTCGAATGTCTCGACCATGGCGCGGTGGAAATTGTCCGAGAGCGCCCTCAGATATTCGGGCGACTTGCCGCGCAGAAGGGAAATATTGGTGAAGGGCATGATGTGCTCCTGTGATCTGCCTACTTGACGATTTTAGCATGTCACGGGATAATCATTCCGAAAATCAGAAAATATTGGACATATAGTCCCGAAAATATGGATTGTTAGCCGTGCGGAAAGTCATCTTCGATCTCGACGTCCTGCGCAGTTTCGTCACCGGCATGGAGCTCGGCAGCTTCGCCAAGGCGGCCGATCGGCTCGGGCGCTCGACATCCGCTGTCAGCGCGCAGTTGAAGAAGCTGGAGGAGCAGGCGGGCACGCCGATCTTCCGCAAGGCGGGGCGCGGACTGGCGTTGACCGAGGCCGGCGAGACGATGCTCGCCTATGCGCGGCGGTTGCTCGATCTCAACGACGAGGCGGCGACCGCGATCCATGGCGGAGATCTGGAGGGGTGGGTGCGGCTCGGCCTGCAGGAGGATTTTGGGGAGACGTTGTTGCCGGAGGTGCTGGGGCGATTCGCTCGTGCCCATCCGAAGGTCCGCATTGAGGCGCGCGTGGTTCGCAATGCGGAGCTCATCGAGCGGGTGACGTCCGGCAAGCTCGATCTGGCGCTCGCCTGGAGTGATGGATTTCGCACCGCCCATACGGAGCGGATCGCAGAGGTGCCGATGTGCTGGGTCGGGCCGGCTGAGGGGGCTACTCACTGGCACGCTGCCGTTGGCGAACCTTTGCCGCTGGCATCGCTGGAAGCGCCTTGCCTATTACGATCGATCGCGACGAAGGTGCTGGATCACGCCGGCATCGGCTGGCGGATTTCCTTCGTCAGCCCGAGCCTTGGCGGTCTCTGGGCTGCCACGGCGGCGGGGCTGGGCCTGACGGTGCGTACGCCGCTGGGCTTGCCGGACAAGGTGCGGCCGCTGATGGCGGGCGAAGCCGGCCTGCCGCCGCTGCCGAAGCTCGATCTCGTGCTGCATCGCGCCGAGGCGGAGGCCAGTCCGGCGACGGAACGACTGGCCTCGATCATGCTGCAAGCGGTGCGGCAAACGGTGGAGGCCATGCCGCGGGGGCGGGTCTTTGCTGACAAGCCGGATTACGAGGTCGTGACTGCCTGATGCGACGCGGCGATTTCGGTTGACGGCTGCGGCTTCAGGCTGGCGATGCGGGCTTCCGCTTGCTGGGCAAGCGCCTGAAGATCGCGTGATGCGCCCGCGAGCCGTTCCATCGCGGCGATGGCGACGTCGGTCGCCACATAGTCCGGTTTGTGGCCGAGATTGCGGATGGTGACGAGTTCGGCGCCGGGAATGTCTCGCGCCAGGCCACGCGAATGCAGTTCCTCCAGAACGATATCGTCGCTGTCGCCGGTGATGATGACGGTCGGTGCCTCGATCTCGCGATAGTGGGGCGCCTGGGCCGAAACATAGGCGAAGAGATTGACGACATCGACGGCATTGTTGCGGAAAGTCCTTGGGCGCAACACCAGTTCCGGTGCTGTCTTTTCGACGTAGTCGACTGGGCGTTCGTTGGGATGGAAGATATTGAGTGTGCCGCTTTCCACCCGGCGCAGGCCGATCGGTATCACCAGCAGATGCGAGAAGATCCAGCCAAGGACCGGCATGGCGGCAAGCGTATAGTACCAGTCGATGCCGCCTGGCCACGGATGCGTTGCCGGTGCGAGGAAGAGCAGACCGGCGGTCTTGTCCGGATGGCGGACACCGAAGGAGGCGGCGATCGCACCGCCGAAGGAATGGCCGATGATGATGGCGTTTGCGATGCCCAGCTTCTCCATCAATCGGGCGATCGCGTCGGCCTGGCCGGAGGGCAGGGCGTTTTCCGGGCCGCCGCGTTCGGAATAGCCGTGGCCGGGCCGGTCGACGAACAGCATTTCGGCGCGACCGGCAAGCGGGCCGGCGAAGGCTTCGAACTGGTCGCGCAGGTTGCCGCTGGCGCCGTGGATGAAGATGAGGGGTGGTAGGTCGGCGGTGGCCGGGCGAGGTAGATGCACGGCATTGATGCGGAAGTCGCCGATATCGGTCAACTCGCCGATGTTGGGATAGGCCTGCTCTATGGCGCGCGTCTTGAAGGCCGAGAAAGCTGCGGCGACGACGAAAATAAGAGCAAGGGCGTAAAACAGCACATTGATCATTGCGGTATGATGCAGCTAGTGGGACCGTCAGCCTATCCGGCGTTTGTGGCCTCTCGTCCGTCGCGGGCCTACCCGTTGTTGATAAATCTCATGTTCGGCTCCCGGCGATTTTTTCCGAGAGCGTATTCACCTGTTCCTGGGCGGCGCGATTCGCGGGATAGATTTCCAGGAAGCGTTCCCAGGCCTTCAGCGCCATCTCGTCCCTGCCGGCCTCGGTCAGGATCGCGGCCATACCGGCGAGCGCGCCGAAATGGCGCGGCTCTATCCGCAGTACCTGATCGATGTCTTCCATCGACTTGCGATAGTCGCCGATGGCGTAATTCAGCGTCGCGCGCCGGTTCCAGCCTTCGGCATAGTCCGGCTTCAGCGAGATGACCTGGTCAAGGAAATCCATGGCCGCCGGATTGCGCTTTTCCTGGACGGCCTTGTCGGCCCATTGCATCAGGAGATTGATGGTGGCGCTGCCGGAATCGCTCCACTCCGTGCGGATCTGGTCTGCAATCAGATTTGCCTGATCGGGATCGCGCTGGCGCTTGAGAGCTATGAAAAGATTGTCGATCTGCTGCTTCGGCGACAGGCTGGCGGCAGCGCTGCCAGGGTCTTTTTTCTCGACCGCGCTAGAATCATCCGCCATGGCGACATTCGGTACAATGACGGTCAGGGCAAGGAGAATCGACAGGGCCGGATATGACAAAGCAAAAATGCGCATGGCGGGCATAGTAGCCCGCCAATGTCGAAGATCAAAACAATTTTGATGTGATCATCTCGAACGGTCATGATGCGAGATCATAACCCGGCCGTCAGACGGCCGGCCCGGTCGCAACCGGGCTCCACGCAAAATCAGCCCTGACGAGCCTTGAAGCGCGGGTTCAGCTTGTTGATGATGTACATGCGGCCCTTGCGGCGAACCAGACGGTTGTCACGGTGACGCGCCTTGAGCGACTTGAGCGAATTCTTGATCTTCATTTTTCTGATCCGCGATCTCTGAGGGGGAATGTCACATTCGCCCGTATCTTTTAACAATCAAAAGCGCGCTCAGGGCGCGCTCTTTAGGGTGGGGAGCAAATACCTTGTCACCTGGGCCCTGTCAACCACGTCAGGGCTTTTTCCCTGTACCGTTAGCGATGAAGCTGTGTGATATGGCCCATTTTACGGCCAGGGCGGGACTCCGTCTTGCCGTAGAGATGTACTAGCACATTGTCCTGGCGCAGCCAATCGGGGACCGAAAGGATGTCATCGCCGATCAGATTCTGCATCACGCAGTCGGAATGGCGGACGGGATTGCCGAGCGGCAGGCCGGTAACGGCGCGGATATGCTGCTCGAATTGCGAGACGACGCAGGCGGCTTCCGTCCAGTGGCCGGAATTGTGGACGCGCGGCGCCATTTCATTGGCGATCAGGCTGCCGTCTGGAAGCGCGAAGAACTCGATACCGATGACGCCGACATAGCCGAGCGCGGCCAGGAGCTTCTCCGCAGCCTCGCGGGCCACGGTCGCCGTCTCGGTGGAAATGCTCGCGGGCAGGGTGGAGGTGTGAAGGATGCCGTCGCGATGGATATTCTCCGCCGGATCGTAACAGGCGATCGCGCCATCCAGGCCACGGGCGGCGATAATGGAAATCTCCCGCTCGAAGGACACGAAGCTTTCGAGAATCAGCGGCACGCTGCCAAGTGCTGCATAGCCGCCTTCCGCGCTGTCTGCGGACGAACGATAGACGCGCTGGCCCTTGCCGTCATAGCCGAGGCGTCGGGTCTTCAGCACGCCCTGTCCGCCGAAATCGGCAAGGGCGACTTCGAGATCGGCCTGGCTGTCGACGGCGTGGAAGCGGGCGGTCGAAATACCGCAATCGTTGATGAAGCGTTTTTCGGTCAATCTGTCCTGCGCCATTTCCAGCGCCTTCGGCGGCGGATAGACGGGGACATCCTTGGCCAGCTCTTCGGCGGCGATGACCGGTACGTTTTCGAATTCATAGGTGACGACGTCGCAGCGTTTCGCCAGTTCGGCAAGGGCAGCCGGATCGTCATAGGCGGCGATGATCTGGTCGCTTGCCATCTGCGCGGCCGGACAATCGGCCTGCGGTTCCAGAATGACGGTTTGAAAATTCAGCCGGGCCGCGGCCATGGCCAGCATGCGGCCGAGCTGGCCGCCGCCGATGATGCCGATCGTTTTTGCGGTCATAGGTCGTCCATTGGATATTCGGCAACCGCGGCACTCTGCCGGGCGCGCCATTCGTCCAGCCTGTCGGCAATCTCTTCGTCACTGAGCGCGAGGACGGCGGCGGCGAGAAGGGCGGCATTGATGGCGCCGGCCTTGCCGATCGCCAGCGTACCGACGGGAATGCCGGCCGGCATCTGCACGATAGAGAGAAGGCTGTCCTGGCCCGACAAGGCGCGAGACTGTACCGGCACGCCGAACACCGGCAGCGGCGTCATTGAGGCGGCCATGCCCGGAAGGTGGGCCGCGCCGCCCGCGCCGGCGATGATGACCTTGAAGCCCTCCTCGCGCGCGCCCTTGGCGAAGCTCATCAGCCGATCTGGCGTGCGGTGCGCGGAAATGATGCGCGCATCATAGGTGATTTCCAGCGCTTCCAGCGTGTCTGCAGCGTTCTTCATGGTTTCCCAGTCGGACTGGCTGCCCATGATGATGGCGACGGGCGGTCTTTCTGTCATCATCGTCGCGTCTTGCTCCTCAGGCGATAATGTCGGGGATGATCTGGTCTTCAAGCTTGGTCAGCTTGTCCTTGATGACAAGCTTCTTCTTTTTCATGCGCTGGATGCGGAGGGCTTCGCAGCCCATCTGGATCATGGCATTGATCGCGGCGTCGAAATCCTCGTGCTCTTGGCGCAGCCGCGCCACGATCAGCCTGATTTCCGCCTGTTCCTGATCGGCCATGCTTATTTCCCCGATGCTTGCGGAATCGCGTTCGTTCCGCCTCATGAATTCCGCAAGCCTCTATCACCAAATGACGATAACGGGAAGTTATCCTTCATCATGAATTTGTCGCCCAAAGGCCACGTTTTCGCCTTCGACAAGGGTTCAATATTATGTCACACTGATAAGGTTGACACCTAAATCCCTGGCGAAGGATAGTCGGGGATTGTAAGAGGAAGGAAGGGTCATATGACTGTTCAAGCACATCTTGAATCGCTCGAAAAGAAACATGTCGCTCTCGAGGAGGCGCTGCATTCTGCACTGACATCTCCCTCTATCAATGATACCGAAATAGCCGACATCAAGCGCAGGAAGCTGCGCCTCAAGGACGAAATCCACCGTCTGAAATTGTCAGTCCACTGACGTAAGATCTTTATAAGGGACAAATCCACCGATTATAGCGAAGAAGGACCGGCGGGTCGAAAGGCCCCGGACAATTCCTGGTCGAAGATGGTGGGCATTCCAGTTCAACAAATGCGCCGGCTTCAACATGTCACGAGTGGAAGTCGGCGCGATTTTCCCGCGAAAAACTGGGAATTGGCTATACGGGCGCCAGGGAGCGCTCTCAGGCCCAGAACTGATCCAGCCACAAATTGAGCTTGTCGAAACCGCGGCTGTTGACCGCGTAGATGCGTTTCGTGCCTTCGGAGGTGACGGAAACGAGATTGCTGTCGAGCAGCGCCTTGAGATGCTGCGACACGGCGGGGCGGCTGATGGGCAGGCCCTGCGCCAGTTCATTGACTGTTTTCGGTGCACGCCGCAACTCTTCCAGCAGATGGCGCCGGTTCGGATCAGCGATGGCTGCGAAGGGGTCCGTGGTCGACATGACAAAAAGCTACGTCAAACGCAGGGGACCGGCAAGTCAATTGTGCGATGCAATGATGGATTGCGCTTTGTTTCCGGTATCTCGGCCGGAGGTTCCGCAGGCTTCGTAATAGCCATGAGGGTTCACGGCGCGGCGCGGTTTCGCAGGCCTGCCCCTTGTCAGACCGTTCCAACGGATTTACTCACAAACATCGAACGGGTACGCCATCCCTGACGAATGAACCCGTGAAATATGGAAACTCTCGATGTCTGTGCCAAAAGATCGCTGCCGCCTCGTTCTCATCGTTCCCGATATTGCCGATATCGAGGAGCAGGCGAAGGTGCTGGCCGATGCATTGAGAGGTGGGGACGTCGCCTCGGTTATCATCCCGCAATATGGTCTTGACGATGGCCTCTTCCAGAAGCACGCGGAAAAGCTGGTGCCGCTGGCGCAGGAGGCGGGTGCTGCCGCGCTGATCGCCGGCGACAGCCGCGTGGCCGGCCGGGCCAAGGCCGATGGCCTGCATATTACCGGCAATCTTGAGGAATTCACCGAAGCGGTGGAAAAACACGCGCCGAAGCTGATCGTTGGCGGCGGGAACGCCACCGACAGGCACCATGCGCTTGAGATCGGCGAGCTGCGGCCCGATTACATCTTCTTCGGCAAGATCGAGGGCGACATCAAGCCGGAGGCGCATCCGAAAAACGTGGCGCTCGCCGAATGGTGGGCCTCGATGATCGCTATCCCCTGCATCGTCATGGGCGGCACCGATCCGAAATCGGCGCTGGAGGTGGCTTTGTCGGGCGCCGAATTCGTAGCGTTGCGCACGGCTGTTTTTGCCGATCCCGCAGCGGCGGCGACCATCGTCGCGGAAGTGAATGCGCTTCTGGACGAAAAAGCGCCACGGTTTGAAGATTGATAGCAAACCATGTCGTTCACGCCTCGATTCCGTCACCATTCCTTCCTTGCCGCGCTCGCCGTCGGGCTGACGGCATTGCCGTTGCTGTCGGTGGCGCAGTCGAGCAAGGGCGATACGTCGCTGCCCGGCATCACCGCGCAGCCGGATAAGCCGGATCAGAATGCCAAACCTGCCGAAGGTGGGCTTGCCGACGATACCGACGTGCCCCCGGACGATGCCCCGACGCATGGCGAGAGCGTCGTGACACGCCCTCTGGATGCGGGCACGAACACTTTCAAGACCGAGAAGATCCAGCCCGGCGCGGAGCCGAAGGCCGATAATGTCAAGCCGTCCGAAGGTGTCGGGGTTTTTGAGCGCATGGGCGCGAATCTGCCCGACCTGCCCAAGGACAAACCCTTCAAGGGCAAAGTCGACGAAGCCTACGGGGCATTCCAGCGTGGCTATTATCTGACAGCGTTCCAGCGGGCGCTGCCGCGGGCGCAGCTCGGCGATCCCGCCGCGCAGACTTTGCTTGCCGAACTGATGACCCAAGGTCTCGGCGTCAAGCGCGACACCAAGGATGCCGCCTTCTGGTACAGCAAGGCGGCCGAGGGCGGCGACGCCACCGCGATGTTCAAATATGCGCTCGTCCTGATGGAAGGGCGTGACGTGCCGCGCGACCGGAAGAAGGCTGACGAATGGATGAAAAAGGCGGCCGATGCCGGCCAGGCATCCGCCGAATTCAACTTGGGGCAGATGCTGACGGCCGAAAATCCCGGTCTCAAGGGCCTGCAAATGGCTCTTCCCTATTATGAGAAGTCCGCCGAGCAAGGCATTGCCGACGCGCAATATGCCATCTCGCAGCTTTATCTCAACATGCCCGAGCTGCCGCCGGAAAAGAAAGCGCGCGCCCGCGAATGGCTGTCGCGCGCCGCCAATGCCGGTTTCGACACCGCGCAGCTCGACATGGGCGTCTGGCTGATCAACGGCACCGGTGGCAAGCAGGACCTGGAAAATGGCTTCAACTGGATGCGGGTTGCCGCCTATCGCGGCAATATCGTCGCCCAGAACAAGCTGGCGCATCTCTATATCAATGCCCTCGGCACGAAGCAGGATCCGGTCGCGGCCGCCACATGGTATGTGATTTCCCGCCGTGCCGGCCTGAAGGATCCGGAGCTCGAGGATTTCTATCAGGGCATCGAGGATTACCAGCAGAAGGCCGCGATCGACGCGGCCAACAAGTTCCGCCGGGCGCGGTAGCGCGCCGGGCGTGTTTGCGGTTTTCCGAAGCAGATCGCTGAATCGATCTCGAAAATCTATCCGATGATTGGCGTCAGCTATTTCTTCACTGGGTAGCCCGCGGCCGCAAGGATCATGTTGGCGATTTCACGAGGATGGGAAATCAGTGAGACATGGCTGGAGTTGAGTTCGACGGTGGTCGCATTCATGCGCTTGGCGAGAAAGCGTTCCAACTCGGGCGATGTCGTGCGGTCGTTCTTGGAGATGGCGTACCAGCTCGGCTTGGTCTTCCAGGCGGCCTGCGTGGTGCGCGAGGCAAACAGGGTGTCCGAAATCCGCCCCTGCACCGCATAAAGTGCCCGAGCCTTGGCGGGTTTCAGGTCGCCGGCGAAGTCATGGACGAAAGCATCTTCGCTGAGCTGAGCGAAACCGCCTGAATGGACGAGACCTTTGGTTGCCGGTGGGGTGGGGAATTTGGCGGCGAGTGCGGCATAGTCCTCGCCGGCGTCGGGTGCGCGGGCGGCAACATAGACGAGGGCGCTGACCTTCGGGTCGATGCCAGTCTCGCTGATGACCATGCCGGCATAGGAGTGGCCGACGAGGACGGTCGGACCATCCTGCAGTGCCAGAACCCGATTGGTGGCGGCAACATCATCGGCGAAGGACGTCAGCGGGTTTTGCACCGAAGTCACATGCAGGCCGGCGCGCTGCAGGATCGGGATCACCTCGGACCAGCTCGATCCGTCGGCGTAGGCGCCATGGACGAGGACGACATTATGCGCCTTGATCGTCGGCGCGGTTGCGGCGAAGGCCGGTTGTGCTGCGAAGACAGCCAATAGTGCGGCTGTGGCAATGGCAAGTCTCTGTAGTGTTTTCATCGATCGGTTTCCTTGGTTGATTGTCGGGAGGATGCTTCACGCTCCTGAAACTCAATTCGACCGGCTGTGGCGCGGCGCAACATCATCACGGAAATGTGTTGGCGTTTGGCGTGCGGCGATAAAAATCTGGAGTGGGCTGTAACAAATACGTTTTGGCGGCGAATAGACAGATATGGAATCGCGCGAACAGATTTGGGCCAATGCCATGAAGGCCGAGCGGCGGGGCGATGCTGCCGCTTATGAATGGCTGCTGGGCGATGTCGCGAAATTGCTGCGCGTCTTGGTCCGTGGACGGCTGTCGCGGCTCGGCATGAGCGCGCATGAGACGGAAGATATCGTTCAGGAAATATTAATCGGCCTGCATACGATGCGGCATCGCTGGGACGCGGATCGCGCGTTTCTGCCATGGTTTTACGCCATTGTACGCTACAAGCTGTCCGACGCGATGCGCCGCCGTCGCCGGGAGGCGCGATATCGCAGCGACCTGACGCTGGAAGAATGGTCCAATGTGGTCGAAGCGCCGCGTGAAAACGCCGACCGGGCGCTGATCGATCTCGACCGCCATTTGAACGGTCTCTCCCTTGGTCAACGCACCGTCGTCCAGGCGCTGACGATCGAGGGCGCGTCGGTGCGCGAGACGGCCGAGAAGCTCCAGACCAGCGAAGGTGCTGTGCGGGTGACGCTGCACCGGGCGCTGCAACGCCTGGCTTCGGTCGCCGGCGTTGCTCCACACAAACCAAGCAGGGGCAAGATATGAAAACCGCTGATGATACTGGTGTCATGATCCGAAATCTGGCTGGTGAGGCCGGGGTAGAGCAGCGACCTCTAGTTCTTTCCTTTGAGCGCACTTTGCTGCTTGCAACGATCCTTTCGCTCATCTGCGCGATCGTCCTGGTCTTTGCCACCTTCGGCTTTCAGCCCGAATTGCAAGCGACTTTGCGCGGCGCGTCATTCCATCACAAAATCACCAGTATGTTGGTGCTGGCCGGTGGTGGCATTCTGGCCGTGCGTCACGCCGGCAAGCCGGGCTCCGGAGCGTTGTCGCTCGCCATGCTGTTGCCGGGGGTGGCATTGTTGCTGATCGGCGCTGCCTCGGATCTGTCGGGCTTCCCGCTGATGGGCCGATCCGGCGTCTCCGTTCCGAGCTGCCTCATGGCCATGGTCTTGTTATCGCTCATGCCGCTGGCGCTGATCATCGCGGCGCTTCGAACCGGCGTCACGACCCGGCCGGCCATGGCGGGTGCTGCGGCCGGCATTCTCGCGGGCGCTCTCGGGGCCGCTGCCTATGCTTTCGTCTGCAAGAATGATGGCGGCCTGTTCGTGGCGGTCTGGTATAGCATCGCGATTGCGATCGTGATGGGTATGGGCGCCTTTGTCGGCAAACGCGTACTGGCCTGGTGATATCGCCCGGATTCGAGTTCCTTCACCTGCTCTCGTGGTGAAGTGCATGAGACAAAGGCCGCAGCGCCGAACCACGAGGGCGGCCCGATAATGGCAGCATTTGCCTCGGCACTTGAAATTCCCCCGATTTTGTGGTCTTGAGGCCGCCAATCTTTTATTGCGCTGCCGATCCCGCTCCGCCGGGGCCTTTTTCGGGTCCGGTCAGTGCCTTCTATATTACCCAAGGAAAACCGATGGCCCGTTCTGCTCTTCTCAATGTCATGGTTCAGGCTGCCCTCAAGGCAGGCAAGTCGCTTAGCCGCGATTTCGGCGAAGTGCAGAACCTGCAGGTTTCGGTGAAGGGGCCGGGCGATTTCGTCAGCCAGGCCGATCTGAAGGCGCAGAAGATCATCCGCGACGAACTGCTGAAGGCGCGGCCGACCTACGGCTTCCTCGGCGAAGAGGCCGACGAGGATATCAAGGGCACCGACGGCGCGCATCGCTGGATCGTCGACCCGCTCGACGGCACGACCAACTTCCTGCACGGCATTCCGATGTTCTCTGTGTCGATCGCGCTCGAGCGCAACGGCGAGATCGTGGCCGGTGTCATCTTCAATCCGGCGACGGACGAGCTCTACACCGCTGAGCGCGGCGGCGGTGCCTTCCTCAATGATCGCCGCCTGCGCGTCGCCTCGCGCCGCGTGCTGTCGGATTGCGTCATCGGTTGCGGCGTTCCGCATCTTGGCCGTGGCAATCATGGCAAGTTCCTCGTCGAGCTGCGTCATGTCATGAGCGAAGTCGCTGGTGTGCGTCGCGTCGGTTCGGCGGCACTCGATCTTGCCTATGTCGCCGCCGGCCGTTTCGACGGTTTCTGGGAAGTGGGGCTGTCGCCCTGGGATATGGCGGTGGGCATCCTTCTGGTGCGCGAAGCCGGTGGTTTCGTGTCGGATTTCGACGGCGGCAGCGACATGCTCGCCACCAGCTCGATCATCTGCGGCAACGAGCATATTCACAAGGCGCTTGCCGAGGTCGTCAAGCGGCCGATCCCGACGAAATAAGGTCGGACCCAGCCCAATCACCTGTGGCAAAACTGCCTGTTGCCAACGGGTCGTTTTGTGCTTTCCGTCTCTTCAATTCGGCTCAATGTTGCTCTAGTCTCCGCCTGCGGAAACTCCGGAGGCTGAGCGTGCGATGGAAAATGTGAACCTGGGGGATCTGGGGTCGACCGACAATGTGTCGGGCAACTATACCTACAAGCTCTCCAGCCCAATGGCCTTCTTCTGGACGATGATCCTCTTTCTGGTCATCGTCGGTTTTATCGTGGCGATCCTGTTTCGTCAGGCTCAAGTCGCCTTCATGCACAATCCCGGTCTCAACGGCCTGATCCTCGGCGTGCTTGCCGTCGGCATCCTGCTGGTCTTCAACCATGTGCTGATGCTGCGGCCGGAAGTCCGCTGGTTCAATCATTTCCGTGCAGTCGGCAACGCTGAAAAGGTCGGCCGCAATCCCCGGCTTCTGGCGCCGATGCGGGCGCTGATCGGCAACCGCCGCGGCATGCAGCTTTCGACCGCGACGCTGCGCTCAATCCTCGATTCCATCGCTACCCGCCTCGACGAGTCGCGCGACACCTCGCGCTATCTCATCGGCCTGCTGGTCTTCCTCGGCCTGCTCGGCACCTTCTGGGGCCTGATCGGCACGATCGGCTCGATCAACGACGTCATCCAGAGCCTTGATGTCGGCTCGGGCGACAGCAGCGATATTCTCGGTTCGCTGAAGTCCGGCCTTTCGGGACCGCTGGTCGGCATGGGCACGGCGTTCTCCTCGTCGCTGCTCGGTCTTTCCGGCTCGCTGATCCTGGGCTTTCTCGACCTGCAGGCCGGCCGAGCCCAGAACCGCTTTTACACCGAACTGGAAAACTGGCTTTCCTCCGTCACCGATGTCGGCTCCGACCTCGGACCGGTCATCGAGGGTACCAGCGGCGCATCCTCCGAGGATGTGCGCGCGCTTTCGGACTATCTGCGCAAGATCGCCGACGAGGGCGGCGGTCAGCGTTCGGTAACGGCGATGGCGAACCTCGCGGAAGGCATTCAGGGCCTGGTCAAGAACATGCGCAACGAACAGCAGATGCTGCGCGACTGGATCGAGGCGCAACAGGAGGAGGCGAAATCGATGCGTCGCACGCTCGATCGTCTTGCCGACCGCATCAGCCATACCGAGAAGACCGGGAGCAAGTAAGCCATGGCGCTCGCGCGAAACCGCCGCCATCAGCGAACGGTCGATTATTGGCCTGGCTTCGTCGATGCGTTGTCCACGCTGTTGATGGCGATCATGTTCCTGCTGACGGTGTTCGTCCTCGGCCAGTTCATTCTGAGCCGCGAGATTTCCGGCCGGGACGAGGCGCTCAATCGTCTCAACAGCCGTATCAACGATCTGGTGGAGCAGCTGGCGCTGGAGAAGAACGGCAAGCAGGATCTGGAGGATTCCGTCGCCAATCTGCAAGCGTCGCTGTCGTTGGCGGAGGGCGAGCGCTCGCGCCTGCAGGCCTTGCTTAGCGCCGGCTCCGGCAATAGCCAGGCCGCCCAACAGCAGGTCGGCACGCTGTCGCAGCAGCTTGATGACCAGAAGCAGGCAAGCGCCCGTGCGCTCAGCCAGGTCGAACTCCTCAATCAGCAGATTGCCGCACTTCGCAGCCAGATCGCCGCCGTCGAAGCCGCTCTGCAGGCGTCGGAGAACAAGGATCAGTCGTCGCAGGTGAAGATCGCTGACCTCGGCCGGCGGCTGAATGTGGCGCTGGCGCAGCGTGTGCAGGAGCTCAACCGCTATCGCTCCGACTTCTTCGGGCGCTTGCGCGAAATCCTCTCCGACCGCGACAACATCCGCATCGTCGGCGACCGCTTCGTCTTCCAGTCCGAAGTGCTGTTCCCCTCAGGCGCTGCCGATCTCAATCCGGCCGGCCAGACGGAGATGGCCAAGCTCGCCGCCGCGTTGGTCGATCTTTCCAAGGAAATTCCGCCCGAGATCAACTGGGTGCTGCGCGTCGACGGGCATACGGACAATGTGCAACTCTCGGGCAATGGCCGCTACCCGGACAACTGGGCACTGTCGTCGGCCCGCGCCATTGCCGTCGTCAAGTTCTTGATTTCCCAGGGCGTTCCCGCCGACCGGCTCGTGGCCGCCGGCTTCGGCGAGTTCCAGCCGATCGCACCCGGCGACACGTCGGAGGCGCGTGCTACCAATCGGCGTATTGAGCTGAAGCTGACGGAGAAGTAGTCGTCAGCTCTTGTCGACCTGAACGGCGTCGAGGCGAGTCTGGAGAAACTCCCGCACGGAGGGACTATCGCTGAGGCCAATCGCGGTGCGATAGGCTACGACAGCGCTTTCCGTTTCTCCGGCTTCAGCAAGCAGATGAGCACGGACGGCCCAATGGGGCTGGTAGGTGGCGATATCGCGTTTGGCTATCTGGTTCAAACGCTGCAACCCTGCGGTCGCGCCCTGTGCTCGGCCGATGACGGCTGCCTGGCTGACGCGGGCGCCGGCGGTTGGTGTCATCAGGACGAGTGCATCATAGAGTGTTGCGAGCGCCGTCCAGTCGGTGATGCCGGAGCGGCGGCGTTCGGCGTGGACAGACTGGATCGCCGCCTGGCATTGGAACGGGCCGAAACGGTCGAAAGCGCCCGCCTGTCTCAGCAGGCCGTCGGCTTCGGCGATCATGATGGCGTTCCAGCGTGTGGTGTCCTGTTCGTCGAGCGGCACATAGCGGCCATCGCCGTCCCGGCGAGCGCTGCGGCGGGCTTCACAATAGAGCATCAGGGACAGCAGGCCAGCTGCTTCCGGCTCCTCCGGTAGGGTGGCGAGCAGGGCGCGGCCGAGCCAGATGGCCTCGTCCGCCAGCGAGCCACGCTTGCCGTCTTCACCGTCGAGCCCATCCCAGCCTAGGCCGTAAGCGGCATAGATTGCCGAGAGCACCCCCGCCAGTCGTCCCGGCAGCATGGAGCGATCAGGAACACTGAAAGGAATGCGCGCTTCGCGGATCTTGGCCTTTGCCCGCACCAGCCGCTGGCTCATGGTTTCGGGCGAGACGATAAAGGCCCGCGCGATGGTTTTACCGTCGATGCCGAGGACAGTTTGCAGCATCAGCGGTGTATGCATTGAGCGGTCGATGGCGGGATGGGTGCAGGTGAACAACAGCTTCAGCCGCTCGTCGGGGAAGGCTGGGTTATCCGCATTCATGCGCTCCTCCGCTTCCTCGAATGCCATGGCGATAGTATCGCGGGCAGCCATTTTGACTTTTGTGTGCCTTGCCGCGCGATAGAGGTTTCGCCGTGCAGCGACCAGCAGCCAGGCTTCTGGATTATCCGGGATACCCCGCTCCAGCCAGGTATTCAGCGCAACGGCAAGCGCCTCGGAGAGCGCGTCTTCCGCCGACGGCACATCACCCGAGCGTGCCGCGAGAAAGGCGATCAGCTTGCCGTAAGATTGGCGCGCTACCCGCTCGGTAGCGCGCCCGACGTCGAGACTCATGGGTATCTCATACCAATAGGCGCGGCCGTATCTCGACGGAGCCCTGCGGGGAGACCGGCACGCGCATAGCCCATTCCAGGGCAGCATCGAGATCCGGCACGTCGATCAGGTAGAAGCCACCGAGCTGCTCCTTGCCGTCCGGAAAGGGGCCGTCCTGGACATGGTGATCGTCACCACGGAGTCGGACGATCGTTGCTGTTTCCGGCGCGGTCAATCCGGCACCACCGGTCATGACGCCGGCCTGGACCAGCGCCTGCGTATAGGCGATCCAGCCGTTTTTATAGGCGGGATCCTCGCGCCGCTTAAAGTCCTCGGCCGATTCACGGA
Source organism: Martinezella rhizogenes (assembly GCF_000799715.1). GTDB lineage: Bacteria > Pseudomonadota > Alphaproteobacteria > Rhizobiales > Rhizobiaceae > Rhizobium > Rhizobium rhizogenes_C. Next base: position 1,405,124 of record NZ_JUHG01000011.1, on the reverse strand, counting down.
TGATCAAGGCGTATTGCATGGGAAACTCCTGCTCGCTGTGTTGACGGTTTTCCGGGCCGGATGCTGCATCTAGGGAGTAAATCTCAAAATGCGCAACGCCGCCGGTGAAGCGGCTTCATGCCGTTCCGATACAATGAGCCACGAGCCGGGCTGATTTCGACAGAACGGGTGAATTTTCCAAAGTTTGTGCAACGATCAAACAAAAACGGCCGGCGCACCAGAAGGCGGCCGACCGTGGAAGGCTGTTGTAGCAGACGCTCGACGTGAAGTCTTAAGCGGTGGCTGTGGTCTGGTCGTCGATGACGGCGGCGCCGACATGGGCCTTGATCGATTCGATAGCGTGCAGGGCCGAAGCCTTTGCCTTGTAGCCCTCGGAGCCAAACATGGTTTCGCCGTTCGAGGCCTTGAACCGGAATCGGAATTCGCCAGCCTTATCTTTATAGACTTCAAATTTATACATTGTTCCCGTCTCCTAGAATCGCATCAGTGCGAGATAACGTTGGAAATCTAGCGCAACTTCAAAGCCATTTCCACCTGTTGCATTCGCAATGACTTGATCAATCTGTCGTTATTTCACAACGAGCATGCGATCTTCGACGCCGGCGTCGAATTGCAGCCGCGCCAGCTTGGCGTAGATGCCGCCGTGTTGGATGAGGCTCTGGTGCGTGCCTTCCTCGACAATGCGGCCCTGATCGAGCACCAGGATGCGGTCGGCTTTGAGCACCGTCGCCAGGCGATGGGCAATCACGAGGGTGGTGCGCGTTTCCATCAGGCCGTCGAGCGCTTTCTGCACCAGCGTCTCGCTTTCGGCGTCGAGTGCGGAGGTCGCTTCGTCGAGCAGCAGGATCGGCGCATTCTTCAGGATGGCGCGGGCAATGGCGATGCGCTGGCGCTGGCCGCCGGAAAGGGTGATGCCGCGCTCGCCCACCTGTGTGTCGTAACCTTGGTCCAGACGCAGGATGAACTCATCCGCCTGGGCGGCGATCGCGGCGGCGCGCACCTCGTCACGCGAGGCGCCGGGGCGGCCGAAGGCGATATTGTCATGGATCGTGGCGGCGAAAATCGTCGTGTCCTGCGGCACGATGGCAATGCGGTCGCGTAAGTCGTCCGGGGTGACGCGGCGGGCGTCGATGCCGTCGACGGCGATGCTGCCCTGCTGCGGATCGTAAAAGCGCAGGAGCAGCGAGAAGATCGTGCTTTTGCCGGCCCCGGAAGGGCCGACGATCGCCACGGTCTCGCCCGGCTTGACCGACAGCGACAGGCCATGCAGCGCCGACCTGCCCGGCCGCGACGGATAGGAGAAATGCACGTCGGTGAAGTCGACGCGGCCTTGCGGCGGCTGGGGCAGGGGGAGGGGATCGGAGGGAGCGGCGATCGGTGATACCTCCGCCAGAAGCTCGCCCAGGCGATCTGCCGCGCCTGCTGCTTGCGACAGCTCGCCCCAGACTTCCGACAGGGAGCCGAGCGAGGTGCCGGCGATGACGGAATAGAGCAAGAACTGACCGAGCGTTCCGGCCGTCATCGTGCCGGCGAGGACATTCTCGGCGCCGACCCAGAGCACGGCGACGATGCTGCCGAAGATCATGGTGATGGCAAAGCCGGTGAGCAGCGAGCGGGATTTGATCGCGGCGCGGGCTGCCTGAAAGGCGTCTTCCACCGAAGCGCCATAGCGCTGCGCCGCGGCTGTCTCGCCATTGAAAGCCTGAATGGTGCGGCTGGCGGCGATGGTTTCGTTGGCGTAGGCTGATGCTTGGGCGAGGGTGTTCTGTGCAGCGCGCGAGCGTTTGCGCACCGAACGGCCGAAGCTGACGAGCGGCAGCACGATGACCGGGATGGCGATGAGCACGATGCTCGACAGTTTCGGGCTGGTGACGATCATCATCCCCACGGCGCCGAAACAGAGGATAAGATTGCGCAACGCCACGGAGGCCGTTGCGCCGACGGCGGATTTGATCTGCGTCGTGTCGGCCGTCAGCCGCGAGACGATCTCGCCGGACTGGTTGACGTCGAAGAAGGAGGGCGATAGCCGCGTCACATGGTCGAAGACCTCGCGGCGCATATCCGAGACGATGCGCTCGCCGATGGTGATGACGAAATAATAGCGCATTGCGCTCGCCACAGCGAGGACGACGGCCATGATCATCATCGCGACGAAATAGCTGTCGATGAGGCCACGGTCAGCCTGATCGAAGCCGTGGTCGATCATACGCCTGACGGCAAGGGGCAGGGCGAGCGAAGTGACAGCGGCAGCGATCAGCGCGATGAGAGCGCCTACCACCATGCCGCGATAGCGCTTGAGATAGGGCGTCAGCCGCCCGAGGGGACGGACGGATCCGCGTTTTTTGTCGTCTGTCTGGCCAGTCTCTGACAAGTCGTCTCCAATCCCCGTATCAGCAAGGGGCTTCGCTTTTTCGGCCCTTGTTATCCTTGCCGCCTTCATGTATAGGCACGCCATCTCAATTGGAAGCCGTAGCCTAATCGGACTGCGGCTTCATTTATTCAATCGGTTCGGTTGCCGCAATGGCTTGCGACAAATGGACCCTGGCATGACAGGAAGATTGTTATGAAGGCTAACATCCATCCCGACTACCACACGATCAAGGTAGTCATGACTGACGGCACCGAATACGAAACCCGCTCGACCTGGGGTTCTGAAGGCGCCACCATGAATCTCGAAATCGACAGCAAGTCGCATCCGGCTTGGACGGGCGGCAACCAGCAGCTCATGGACCGCGGCGGCCGCGTTTCCAAGTTCAACAAGCGCTTCGGCAGCCTCGGCGTCTAATCGCTTCGCGATCCGACGTTTTGACAAGAGCCCGGTTTTACCGGGCTTTTTTGTTGTGTGTTAACGAGGAAAATGACTCAGATGCTCGTGGGTGATTTTCCATTCGCCGGATCTCTTCTGGAGAACTGTCGTGCCCCGGCCTTTACCTTCGAAGGCTTTGCCGTCCCACAGTCCCTTCCAGTGAAAGGTGTAAATACAGCTCGCAGCGTCATCGCCAACGGCAATCCATCTGAGATCCTCGAGCCAATAGACTTCTTCCTGAGATTTTTCCCAAGTTCTTTCGAACGCTGCCCGGATCTCCTTGAGGCCACAATGGGAGCCATCGGAGAACCAGAACACAGCATCGTTGGCTATGAGTGGTGCCAACTCGTCAAAGCGCTGCAACTTGATCTTGGTTTCGTAGAGCTTCAGGACATCGTCGGGACGCATGATCACCTCGCTAGGATGCAATCGCCACGGTAATCGCTTTTCCCAACAAAGCAAAACCGGCCGTGCAAGGCACGACCGGTTCAATTCGTCCGCAATAGGATGTTCTGTCGATTATTCCCCGAAAGCCGTCTGCAGAAGGGTGAGCTGCGCCTTGACGCTGTTCTGGTTGTCCGGAACAATCTGGGGTTCCGTCGGGCGGTAGATTTCGCGGTCGAGCAGGGCGACGCGGTTCTGCAGGCGCAGCGAGCGTTCGACGAGATCGCGGAAGGCTTCCGGCAGGTCGTTCCAGCCGGGCGCGTTGCGGTCGACGTTGAAGCCGTCGAGGCGAACCTTGTTCTTTTCGGCGAGCACCTGATCGCGCGACATTTCGCCATTGTTGACGGCGCGCTGCAGCAGCAGCCAGGAGGCCATCTGCATCAGGCGGGTGGTGAGCCGCATGGATTCGGCGGCGTAGAGCACTGAGGCCATGCGCGGCAGAACTTTGGAAGCGGTGCGGCCGTTGCCATCGAGATAGCCGGCGGTTTCCTCGACCAGCGACATGCCTTCGGAGTACAGCATCCTGAACTGTGCCGACGACGCTGCATGGCCAGCAAAGCTGATCGTGTTCAAACCAAGTTCTGACATCGAAGAAATCCCTGCTTCACGCAACACTTTTGTTCAGGAAAGGCCGGGCAAGTCCAGAAGGACTCTCGGCATCCGTTCTTATGACTTCAAGATGATGATTTTAACTGAAATCCGCAAGACGATTCTTAAGAAAGGGTTAATCTCCACAGTTTCGTCGAATGGCCCGTGAGACAGCAAAAAAGAAGAGCCGCAAAAGCGGCTCTCAAGGTAAAACAGGGAGAAAAATCAGACCAATTCGACAAGAGGAGGAACTGCCTGAGTCCAGAGCAAATCTGGATGATGTAGTAATATGTCGTAAAGCTTAATATTCCGTTGAGTATGTCCGTCCGCATGTTCGGGCGCACAGGTTTTCCGCCGATGGCGAGCCTAAAATCGGAAGAGATTTTCAGCGGCTTGCCGGCCGGATGCCTTGGCGGTGATCTCGTCTTCCAGCCGGGCGATCTCCGCCTGCAGCAATGTGACACGATACTTGAGCTCGTCGACGGAGAGCAGCGAGAGATCGCTGCCGATCTCATGGACAGACGGCTGCTTTGGTTGGTCGTCGTCGAAAATGCTCATTTCGGCTCCTCCTTGCCCCTCTTTGGGCTCAGGTGCCGTAATTTACAGTGTTATCGTCCTTATTTGAAGCCTCGCTGCGTGCAAGCGACATGCTTTCCGGCGTGATCATCTGCGTGTTCGCCGACGGCATGGTCGTGTAGGCGTCGCGGTCGCTCGCCGGCCTTGCCGCGCGCTGGCGGCTGCGGACGATCGCATAGGCCGTGATCAGGACATGAGCGATCGCAGTGACGAAGAACAGCGCATAAGGGCCGACGGCCGACATAACCGGACCGCCGAGCGTCGGGCCGATGATCGTGCCGATGCCGTAGAGCAGGAGCAGCCCGCCGGAAACCTTGACGTATTCCTCCGGCGCGGCGAAGTCATTGGCATGGGCGACGGCAATCGGATAGAGCGTGTTGGCGACGGCGCCATAGATTATCACCATGGTAATCAGGAAATGTGGGTTGCCCGGCTTTATCAGGAAGAGCAATAGCCCGTCGAGCGCGGCAATGGCCGCCATGCCGGCCAGCACGTAGCGGCGGTCGATGCGATCCGAAAGCCGTCCGGCCGGAAACTGCATCACAGCGCCGGCAAAGATGGTCGAGCTCATCATCACGGCGATATTGCTTTCGGAAAGGCCGGCATTGGCGCCGAAGACGGCGCCAAGCGTGCCATAAGCACCATTTGCGATGCCGACCAGCAGGATGCCGAGGGAGGCGACCGGTGAATTGCGATAGAGCGCCTTCAGGTCGAGGCTGACGGTTTTCAGCGGTTGCGGCGATGCGGCGGTCGACAAGGTCGTCGGCAGCATGGCGACACAATAGCAGATGCCGCAGACCATGAAGAGAATGGGCGTGTGGATGTCGGCGAAGGGGACCATCATCTGGCCGGCGACGGCGCCGATCAGGGTGATACCGATATAGAGCGAGAAGATCGCACCGCGGCTTTCGTTGGTTGCGCGCTCGTTGAGCCAGCTTTCAATGATCATCGAGGTGCCGGCGGTGCAGAAGCCGGTCACGGCGCGCAATGCCACCCACCAGAGGGGGTCAACGATGATGCCGGTCAGGAGCGCGATGATGGCTATGACGGCGACGAAACCGGAAAAGGCGCGAACATGGCCGATGCGTCGGACGAGCTTCGGTGCTGTCAGGCAGCCGAGCACAAAGCCGGTGGCCCAGGTCGTGCCCAGAAGGCCGAGCGTCGTCGTGGCATAGCCTTCGGCGGTGCCGCGCACCGGCAGCAACAGGCCATGCAGGCCATTTCCCGTGAACAGGAAGAGCGTGCCGAAAAGCAGGGCGAGAACAGGCAGAATGTTTCTTTTCATGTCCCTACTTTCAGTCGGCTCCGCTTAAAGAACCGATAAGGCAGGAATGGGTTCCCGCCAGTTTTCGCTATTGATTGTGCCCCGGATTGCCGCTATCGGCGTGTAGAAACAGTCTGTTGGCGCGGAAAGATGTCCGTCCTATGACGATTAGAGCATGATCGCGAAAACTGCGCAGTGGTTTTTGAAGGGGTTTTGCTCACTCTTGCGCAAACGGGGAAAAATACCGTGACAAAAGTGATCGCGGTGCTGCTGATGCTGGCCATGGCGGTGCAGATCATCAAGCCGCTCGGGCTCCCGGGCCTCAAGCGGCGTGTTGATTTCTGGAAGATCGCCATTATCGCCTTCGCGGCCTGGACCATCGCGCTGATCATTAACGAGACGTTTTAGCGCACCGCTCCGAAAGCCGGCATCGGCTTTCGGAAAAGCTTATCCGCAGGTCAAAATGTGACTTCGCCACGCATGACGCTGACACAATGACCGGAGAGAAAGACGTCGGTGATGATACCTCCGGATTTCTTGACATCGAGTCCGATCAGGCTGCGCCGGCCCATTTCCACGCCCTGTTCGATGGTGATCTGCTTCTCGACGTCGCCTTCGGGCAGGAGCGAGGTCAGATAGGCGCCGAGGGCGGCCGAGGCGCTGCCGGTCGCCGGATCTTCGGGAACATTGTCGAGCGGCGCGAACATGCGGGCGCGGATATGCCAGGGCTTATCGACCGAGCGGGTATAGAGGAACAGCGAAAAGCCCGTTTTGTCTTCCTTATGAAGGGTCGCTGCTTCGGCGAAGATGGCAGCATTCGGGCGCGCCTTACCGAGCGTTTCGATGCTATCCAGTTCCGCAAAGGCAAACGGCAGGCCGACGGAAGCGAAGGTCGGGGCGTGTGTCGCGTGTCGAATGGATGCCGGGTCGACCTGGATGCAGCGGGCGATAAGGTCGCCGGCAACGGTGTCGCCGAGTTGTAGTTTTGCCGGCGCGCGTATTTTCGCGCCGCTGACATCATTGTCCGTGCGAAGGAGCTGCACATCCACGAGCCCGGCCTTCTCCTCGAAGATCAATTTGTCGCCCGGCGTTTTTCCGAAGATCTCCGTTTGCTGGCCGAGTACGAAGGCGGTGCCGACATTGGGATGGCCGGCGAAGGGGATTTCCTTGGTCGGCGTGAAGATGCGGACGCGTGCCGTATGCTCCGGATTTTCCGGCGGCAGCACGAAGGTCACTTCGGAATAGTTGAACTCGGTCGCGATTTTCTGCATCGCCTCATCGCCCAGGCCGCGCGCGTCGGGAATGACGGCCAGCGGATTGCCGGCGAAACGCTCGGAGGTGAAGACGTCGGTGGTGACGTAAGCGACGGTGTTCATGTGTGGCTCCTGCCAGTTCGGATAGGTTTGCAGGATTTAGCCGCAGGGCGTTTGCTGCTGGAAGCCGGAACTTGTGGCGGTGACAATTTGGAGAGCTCAGGGTATCCGAAAAGCAAAAAGCCCCGACCGCGTTGCGATCGGGACTCACAATCGTTTCAAGCTATCAACCTAAATCAGGCAGCCTTTTCGCTGTTCTTGGTCCAGCTGCCCTTGGCGGCGAGGTAGTTCATCTCGGCGCGGTGGGTGAAGGCGCGCTGGCCGGCGGCGACGTTTTCCGGCTTGCCGTCCCATGCCTTCAGTGCTGCGTCCTGCAGGGCGCGGCCGTAGGAGAAGGTGACGTGCCAGGGCAGGTCATAGCCGTTGATGGCGGAGAGATGTGCGGTTGCTTCTTCTGAGGTCTGGCCGCCGGATAGGAAGGCGATGCCCGGAACGGCGGAAGGAACGGTTTCCTTCAGCACCTTGACGGTGCGCTCAGCAACCTGTTCGACCGATGCCTTACGCAGCTTCTTGCCATCGATGACCATGCTCGGCTTCAGGATCATGCCCTCGAGGCTGACGCGGGCTTCGGCGAGCTCCTGGAAGACGATCTGTAGCGTCCAGCGGGTGACTTCCTCACTGCGGTCGAGATCCTGCGTTCCCGGAACGCCATCCATCAGAACTTCCGGCTCGACGATCGGCACGATCTTGGCCTGCTGGCAAAGAGCGGCATAGCGGGCGAGCGCATGGGCGTTGGCCTTGATCGCGCCGTAGGTCGGCAGCGTGTCGGAAATGGAGATCACGCCGCGCCATTTGGCGAAGCGGGCGCCGGCGTCATAATATTTCGCCAGGCGGTCGGCGAGGCCGTCGAGGCCCTCGGTGACGGTTTCGCCCGGGAAAGCGGCCAGCGGCTTGGCGCCGGTATCGACCTTGATGCCGGGAATGCCGCCGGCGGCCTTGATGATGTCGACGAAGGGCGTGCCGTTCGCGGCCTTCTGGAAGAGGGTTTCCTCATAGAGGATGACGCCGGAGATGTATTTCTTCATCGCCTCGTCGGCGCGGAAGAGCATTTCGCGATAGTCGCGGCGGCTCTCCTCGGTGGAAACGAGAGATATGGTGTCGAAGCGCTTCTTGTTCGTGGCGGTGGATTCGTCAGCCGCCAAGAGGCCCTTGCCATCGGCAACCATCTTTACGGCAATGTCTTCAAGTCTTTCGCTCATTTTTCGTTCTCCAAGGCGTTTTCTGTCGGCGACGAGATCAATATAGATCGGCGATAACAGAAGTATATAAGGAGGGAAATGCTCAGCTAAGCTATTGAAACGATTGAATTGATTTCAAACGTTTGAAAGTTTGTGTGACGATCCTATCACCTTGTGGAAAGCCGCGAAAGTTTTGGCTTTCGCGGCTCTTTCCGTGGTTAATGCTGCTGCTTACTTTGCGGCCTGAAGAACGGCCACGCCCGGCAGGACCTTGCCTTCCATCCATTCGAGGAAGGCGCCGCCCGCTGTCGAAACATAGGTGAAGTCATCGGCGACGCCGGCATGGTTCAGCGCGGAGACGGTATCGCCGCCGCCGGCGACGGAGGTCAGCTTGCCGGCCTTGGTTCGTTCGGCGGCATATTGGGCGGCCGCGACGGTGGCTGCGTCGAACGGGGTGATTTCGAAGGCGCCGAGCGGACCGTTCCAGACCAGTGTCGTGGACCCCTCGATGATTTTTTTCACGGCTTCGACCGACTTCGGGCCGACATCGAGCACCATGGCATCGGCCGGAATGGCATCGATCGCGACCACCTCGTTGGCGGCACCTGCCTTGAACTCGCGGGCGACAACGCCGTCCGTCGGGAGGACGATCTGGCAGTTCGATGCTTTGGCTTCAGCGATGATCTCTTTGGCGGTCCCGGCGAGATCATGCTCGCAGAGCGACTTGCCGACATTAATGCCGTTAGCGGCGAGGAAGGTGTTGGCCATGCCGCCACCGATCACCAGCGCATCGACCTTATGCACCAGGTTCTTCAGGAGGTCGATCTTGGAAGAGACCTTGGCGCCACCGACGATGGCGACGACCGGGCGGACCGGATTGCCGAGACCCTTTTCCAGCGCCGTGAGTTCACCCTGCATGGTGCGGCCGGCATAGGCGGGCAGGAGGTGAGCGAGGCCCTCGGTCGAGGCGTGGGCGCGGTGGGCGGCCGAAAAGGCGTCGTTGACGTAGAGATCGCCATTGGTGGCCAGTGCTTTGGTGAAGGCCGCGTCGTTCTTTTCTTCTTCCTTGTGGAAGCGGGTGTTTTCGAGCAGCAGGATGTCGCCGTTGCCCATCTTGGCGACAGCTTCGGCCGCCGGTGCGCCGATGCAATCGGCGGCGAAGAGAACCGCGTGATCGAGCACTTCCTCGACCGCCGGAATAATCAGGGACAGCGACAGATCCGGCGAGGGGCCATCCTTCGGGCGGCCGAAATGAGCAAGCAGGATGACCTTGGCGCCCTTGCCGGACAATTCGAGGATCGTCGGGGCCACACGCTCGATACGGGTTGCGTCGGTGACCTTGCCGTCCTTGACCGGCACATTGAGGTCGACGCGCACGAGCACGCGCTTGCCGGTGATGTCGGTGAGATTGTCGAGGGTTTTGAAGGCTGCCATGGGGAGGAATCCAATATTGTTGGTACCGTGAAGTGCGCCGACCATACTACGGATGATCTGAGACGCAAGGCGGTCAGGCGTCGTTTTTGCCGGCCCCCGTGATGCGCTCCCGGCGCTTGCGCAGGTAGCCGCGAATGCCGTTGAGGATGTCGTGCAGATTGACGAAAATCGGCAGGGCCGTTGCCGGTTCCAGCGCTTCCAGCGACATGCCGACGGACTGGATATGGTCGTTTTCGTCGAGCTCGCGGACGATCAGGATGATCTCGCCGAGGCGGACGCGGTCGGCATAGTCGGCCTTGCCGCCGAGGCGCTGGCGCATCAGCTCGGCGATCGTCAGTCCCTTTTCCTGTTCGCTCAGAAGGCCAGGTCCATAGGCGGCGTCGAGGTCGGCGGCCGGGCGCAGCGGCGAGATCGAGAAAGCGCCGAAGAAATCGGTGTCTTCCGGATCGACCGGCGCGCGGCTCGCAAACAGACGGTCGAGCAGGCGTGAATAGCTGGGGGTGACAAAGAGATAGACGAGATCGTTTTCGCGCAGGCGGCCGGCATATTGATAGCGCATTGATTTGCCGTCGCGCACGACGAGCGACGGCATGGCCCAGCGCGGAATGCGCTCGCCGCGCAGGACCGGGCTGTCCTTGACGACGCGGTAGGAGAGCAATTCATGATTGGCCGCGCCCGGAAGGTCGACCTCGACCTTGTCGACCGCGCCCATGCGCGGCGGCACGATAAGGCCGAGCCGGCGCGCCATCGGCTTGATCGTCCAGCCCTGGAGGAGCAGCGACACCAGCACAACGATGAAGGCGACGTTGAAATAGGTCTGGCCAGCTTCGAGGTTGCCGAGGATCGGCATGATGGCGAGCAGGATGGAGACGGCGCCGCGCAAGCCCACCCAGGCGACGAAGCCGGTCTCCCGTTGCGTGTAGTCGAAGGGCAGCAGGCAGAGCCAGACGGCGATCGGGCGGGCGACGAAGATCAGGAACAGGGCCAGCGCCACCGCGGGAATGGCGATCGCCGGAAATTGCGATGGCGTGGCGAGCAGGCCGAGTACGAGGAACATGATGATCTGCGCGAGCCACGTCATGCCATCCTGGAAGCGCTTGATCGAGGCCGACGCCGGCATCTTGCGATTGCCGGCATAGATGCCGGCGACATAGACCGCGAGAAAGCCGCTGCCGCCGACAGCACCGGTGAAGGAGAAGACGAGGAGGGCGAGCGCCAGCACGAAGATCGGCGTCAGGCCGCGGTCGGTCTCCAGATTACTGACGATCAGCACGATCATCATGCCGCCGAGCAGGCCGAGGATGACGCCGAGGCCCATCTGCTGGATGAAGGTGGCGAGCATGGTGAGGTTGATGCCGCCATAGCCTTCGCCGCTCGCCAGCAGTTCGACGAGCGCCAATGTCAGAAAGATCGCCATCGGATCGTTGGTGCCGGATTCGACCTCCAGCGTGGAGCGCACTTTGTCACGGATGTTGATGCCGCCGATGCGCAGCAGGAAGAAGACGGCGGCCGCGTCCGTCGAGGCGACGATCGAGCCGAGTAGCAGACCCTGCAACCAGGTGAAGCCGAGAAGCCAAGTGGAGGCAAGGCCGAACAGGGCCGCCGTCACGAGAACGCCGAGGGAGGCGATGGTCAATGCCGGGGCGGCCGCGAGTTTGAAGGCCTGGATCGGCGTGCCGTAGCCGGAATCGAAGAGAATGACGGCAAGGGCAAGGGAGCCAAGAATATAGGCAAGATAGTTGTTGGAAAATTCGATGCCGAGCCCATCCGTGCCTGCCAGCAGACCAATCAGCAGGAAGAGCAGCAGCAACGGGGCGCCGAAACGGAAGGCAAGCAGGCTCGAGAAGGCCGCGATCAGGATCAGAACCGTGCACACCAGCACGATGACGTAAAATGCCTCCACTCGGTCTTCCCCTTTCCCGTACGCCGCTGCTGTCCGGGCGCGCGCCCGGATCGATCGCAATTCTCCCCACCATCCAGTATGCTGTCGCGCAGTTTGAAATTAGTAAAACAAATATTGTCGGGGAGGGCGTCAGGATCAAAACCCGCTCCGATGGCTGCGACTTCATGGTGTGATGCGCTTCGCCAGAACGACGAATCGATTCCGGAATGCCCTAGGGAGAATTCCTATCAAAAATTTATAGGTAAATCTGGACCATAGCAGGGCAGGCAGGGGGAAGATTTGGGCGGATTGGAGGAATAATGTGGGCTATGGGCAACTGCCTGCGATATCCGCAGAGGTTCAAACATCCACACGCCTGAAATAGATCGGATAGTCGATCACCAGGCCGTCCGCATCGACAGGCAGGTCGACGGTGAACCCTGTCTTCCGCAGCGTAGCGATAAAGCTTTTCCGGGGTGATGCAGGTGTAGCGCTGGCCGTCGCGCACGGGTTCGAAGCTGTCGAAGGGAATGTAGAGCATCGAGAGCTTCACTGTCCCGTCTTCCGGCATCATCTCGAGCCTGCGGATCGGCAGGCTGTTGGTGAAGGGCGAACCATAGAGATCGATGTCGATGCAGCCGTCGAATTGCGGCAAGGCAAGACCGTCTTCGGTTTGCCAATGGCCCTTGCCGTCCGAGGAGAGGGCAAGACGCCGGCCGTCGGTGGTTTCGATCGAGAAAGAGAGGACGGTCCAGTCGACTGCGCAATCGATGCGGTAGAAGACGCCGTAGGGCGAGCCGCCACGGCCGCCGATAATGGTGCCACAGGCGCGAATGGCCGCGCCGGTGGCAGTATTGATAGGAGCGATCGTCAGATGCTCCAGCCCGTCTCCTTCCAGCGGACGCCAGCGAACTGTCGTCGGAAGGAGAGGGCGGAAAGCCATGGTTAGATCAGCTTGGCAAACGCGACGGCCGTGTCGGACATGCGGCTGGAGAAGCCCCATTCGTTGTCGTACCAGGTGAGGATACGCACGAAGTTGCCTTCCATGACCTTGGTCTGGTCGGTCGCGAAGATCGACGAGTGGCTGTCATGGTTGAAGTCGCGGGAAACCAGCGGCTCGTCGGTGTAGCCGAGGATGCCCTTCAGCTTGCCGTTTGATGCAGCCTTGATAGCTTCGTTGATTTCTCCGACCGTCGTTGCCTTCTTGGACACGAACTTGAAGTCGACAACCGAGACGTTGGGGGTCGGAACGCGGATCGACGTGCCGTCGAGCTTGCCCTTCAGGTGCGGCAGAACGAGACCAACGGCCTTTGCGGCGCCCGTCGAGGTCGGGATCATGGACAGGGCTGCGGCGCGGGCGCGGTACAGGTCCTTGTGCATGGTGTCGAGCGTCGGCTGGTCGCCGGTGTAGGAGTGGATGGTCGTCATGAAGCCATGGTCGATACCGACGGCGTCGTCGAGAACCTTAACGACCGGCACCAGGCAGTTCGTGGTGCAGGACGCGTTGGAGATGACCAGGTGCTCCTTGGTGAGCTGGTCGTGGTTGACGCCGAAAACGACAGTCAGGTCGGCGCCGTCAGCAGGAGCCGAAATGATGACGCGCTTGGCGCCGGCCGTCAGGTGTGCGGCAGCCTTGTCGCGAGACGTGAAGATGCCGGTGCATTCCATCGCGATGTCAACGCCAAGATCGCGATGCGGCAGCGTTGCCGGATCCTTGATCGCCGTGACCCTGATCGGCTTGCCGCCGCCAACGATGATCGTGTCGCCTTCGACCTTCACTTCGGCCGGGAAACGGCCGTGGATCGAGTCGTAGCGCAGAAGGTGGGCATTGGTCTCGACCGGGCCGAGGTCGTTGATGGCAACGACTTCGATGTCGGTGCGGCCGGACTCGACGATGGCGCGCAGAACGTTGCGGCCGATACGGCCAAAGCCGTTGATGGCAACTTTTACAGTCATTCAATTCACTCCCGTTTACTCAGGGCGGTTATCTAGTGGAAATGAGAGCGCTTGTCAGCGCCCTCAGGAAAGCTTTGCCTCGGCGGCGGCGACAACCGCTTCCTTGGTGATGCCGAAATGGTTGTAGACGTCCTTATAAGGTGCAGAAGCGCCGAAGCTCTTCATGCCGATGAATGCGCCTTCCGGACCGATGAAGGCGTCCCAGCCTTCGCGAACGCCGGCTTCGACGGCAATCTTGATCGGCGAGTTGCCGAGCACTTCCTTACGGTAGGCGTCCGGCTGCTCGAAGAATAGCTCCGTGCAGGGAACGGAAACGACGCGGGTGGAAATGCCCTTGCCTTCAAGTTCCGTGCGGGCGGCAACGGCGAGTTCGACTTCGGAGCCCGAAGCGAAGATCGTCACCTTGGCATCGGCATTGCCGGCCAGCGTATAGGCGCCGAGTTCGCAGAGGTTCTTCTCGCTGTATTCGGTACGGGCAGCGAGCAGGTTCTGGCGGGTAAGCGCGAGGCCCGAAGGACGGTTGGCCGTCTTCATCGCGATCTGCCAGCATTCCGCCGTTTCGGTGGCGTCCGCCGGACGGAACAGCATGAAGTTCGGGATAGCGCGCAGGCTGGCGACCTGCTCGACGGGCTGGTGCGTCGGGCCGTCTTCGCCGACGCCGATCGAGTCATGCGTCAGAACGTGGATGGCGCGGATGCCCATCAGCGCCGCCAGCCGCAGCGGCGGACGGCAATAATCCGAGAAGATCAGGAACCCGCCGGAATAGGGGATCAGGCCACCATGCAGCGTGATGCCGTTCATGGCGGCTGCCATGCCGTGCTCTCGAATGCCCCAGTGCATGTAGCGTCCGGAGAAGTCGGTCGGGGTGATCGACTTCATCTGGCTGGTCTTGGTGTTGTTCGACGGCGTCAGGTCGGCAGAGCCGCCAATCGTTTCCGGAATGAAGCCGTTGATGATTTCGAGTGCGTCTTCCGATGCCTTGCGGGTTGCAAGCGTCGGCTTGGTTTCGGCGAGCTTCTTCTTGTAGTCGCTGATGGCGGCGTCGAAGCCGGCCGGCAGCTCGCCTGCAAAGCGGCGGGTGAATTCACCCTTCTTGCCCGCTTCGGCAGCGGCAAGACGGCCTTCCCAGGCTTCGCGCGTGCCAACCGAGCGTTCGCCAGCTGCGCGCCAATCGGCAAGGACGTCATTCGGGATGACGAAGGGCTCATAAGGCCAGTTCAGTGCAACGCGGGTTGCGGCGATTTCCTCGGCGCCGAGCGGCGAGCCGTGGACCTTGTGGGTGCCCTGCTTGTTCGGGGCGCCGAAGCCGATGACCGTCTTGCAGGCGATCATCGTCGGGCGGTCGGACTTATGGGCGGCTTCGATGGCGGCGGCAATGGCGGCCTGGTCGTGGCCGTCGACTTCGATCGTGTTCCAGTGAACGGCCTTGAAGCGGGCGACCTGGTCGGTCGAATCCGAGAGTGAGACAGCGCCATCGATGGTGATCGAGTTGTTGTCCCAGAAGAGGATGAGCTTGTTGAGCTTCAGGTGGCCTGCGAGCGCAATGGCTTCGTGGCTGATGCCTTCCATCAGGCAGCCGTCACCGCACATGGCATAGGTGTAGTGATCCTGCAGCTCCGAGCCGAACTCCTCGCGCAGCTTGCGCTCGGCGATCGCCATGCCGACGGCATTGGCAATGCCCTGGCCGAGCGGGCCTGTGGTGGTTTCGATGCCGGTGGCGTGACCATATTCCGGATGGCCGGCGGTCTTGGAGCCGAGCTGACGGAAGCGCTTGAGTTCCTCGACCGTCATGTCGGGATAGCCGGTCAGATACAGGACCGAATAAAGCAGCAAGGAGCCGTGGCCGGCCGACAGAACGAAGCGGTCACGGTCCGGCCAGCGCGGGTTCTTCGGATCGAAACGCAGATATTTGCTAAAGAGAACCGTGGCGACATCAGCCATCCCCATCGGCAGACCGGGATGACCGGAGTTGGCCTTCTCGACAGCATCCATGGCAAGGAAACGGATCGCATTCGCCATCCGGTCGTGTTGTTCGCGAGAGATCATGGTTTTTCCGCAGTGTTCCGGGTTCGGGGGGATGGCCACACGCTTGAAAAGCAGGGTCACCGGTTAAAGACGGCCGAAGCGGAGAAGCGTCTGCCAACTCCACTTTCAGCACTGCCTCAGGCGGCTGAGACATAGCAGTTAGGGCGCGCAAGTCAATAAATCCACCGGTCGATACGGGGGTGGTTTGGCATTTTTTTGACATTTGCCCGCTGACTTTGACAAAAGACGACAATGGTAAGACAAAGCCTGTGTAAGCTGCAAAGGTGACCGTCATCCACAGATTAGGCCACCTGCCGCATGGCCGCCTTTATTGACGTACAGTTGCTGAGTTGAATATTGTTGGGAAATCAGACAAGTGGCCGGATATTCTGATTCGGGCCTTGCGCGGAGACTCGAAAGGCATGGAGCCCTCAGGCAAAACGGTGGATGCGGCGCTCACTCAATTGCGCCAGGCGCTTTCGACTTTGGAGAGCGCCGTCGATGGACGGTTTGAACGCGAACGCGCGCAAAGCGATGTCGAGGGCGAAGTTCGCCGGGTGCATGCCGATCGTTCGCGTCTCGCCCAGGAACTCGACCAGGCGGAGTTCCGAGCGAACAGGCTCGAAGAAGTCAATCGCGAAGTGTCGCGCCGGCTTGTGACGGCGATGGAAACCATAAGAGCCGTGCTCGACCGCTGATCCCCTTGGGGACGCAGCTGTCGCGTTCAGCGGCAATGATCGGAAAGTCGAATGGCGCAGGTAACGGTAACGATCGACGGCAAAGCCTACCGGATGGCCTGTGAAGAGGGCCAGGAAGCGCATCTGACGGATCTCGCCACCCGCTTCGACCGCTATGTCATGCATCTGAAGAGCCAGTTCGGCGAAATCGGCGATCTGCGCGTCACCGTGATGGCAGGCATCATGATCATGGACGAAGTGTCGGAACTGACGCGGCGGATCACGGCGCTCGAAGCCGAACTCGAAACCTTGCGCGGCAACCGTGACACCGTACTTGCGGCGAATACCCGCAACGAGGAGACGCTGGCGACCGTCATCGACGAGGTTGCGACCCGCATTCGCGGCATCACAGAAAAGCTCACGGCCCGTCCGGGCGCTGAGCCGACCTGAGACTTTCGTTTATTTCTCAGACTGGGCATCGCAGCCACTGGTACAAGGCGACAAACCTCTTTATATAGAGGATGCGGTCTGCGCTTCCCGACAGGAACCACAATCCCTGGGGCCATACTCGATCCAAAGGGAGCTGTCCCTGGCCAGGCCCGTGGGCTTGGACATATGGCGCCCACCTACGTTTGTAGGCACCCAGGATCGTAAAACTCCATCGGTCGTCGTGGATCGCTCTTTCTTCTCTCGTATTCGAAAAAAACGCCACTGCCGATATGACCGGCAATGGCGCGTGGCGGATTATTCACCGAGCCGGATGCCGCCGTCGCAGATCAGTGTGTGGCCGCTCATAAAGCCGTTGCCGATCAGAAAGCTGATGGCGTCTGCGATGTCTTCGGGGCGGCCGACACGTCCGACCGGCGTGCGCGCGGCAAAGCCGGCAAAGGTCGGACCTTTCTGATCTTCACCGAGGAAATCCCACCAGGGGGTGTCCACGACGCCGGGCGAAACGCAGTTTACTCGTATCGGCTTGAGTTCTACCGCGAGGATTGGCGCGAGAGCGGCTATTGCCGCGTTGATGGCACCGAGCCCCGCCGTTCCCGGCATGGCCGCCTGCGCCGAGACGGCGGAGACGAAGGTGATGCTGCCTGCTTTCGAGAGATAAGGGAGGCTGGCTTGCGCGCAGGCGAAATGCGCCATCGTCTTTTGCTCGAAGCCTTTTCTAAGATCGGCCAGATCGACGGTGGCCAAGGGACCGCCGCCATTGCCGCCGCCGAGCGCCAGAACCAGATGGTCGAGGGGTCCTATGGTTTCAAAGGTCTTGGCAAGCTCTGTGAGGTCGGACGCGTCCATGATGATTGTAGCGACGTCGCCGTTGAGGCTTTTCGCCGCCGCCCGCAGCTTCGCCGCATCGCGGCCGGTGATGGTAACCCGATAGCTCTTTTCGAGAAGATGGGCGGCGGTCGCAAGGCCGATGCCGGAGGAGCCGCCGATGATGACGGCATGTTGGGATGACATGATCTGTCTCCTTGTTGAGTTGACAATGATGAAGTTGCCGAAGGGGTTCAGCTGAGGCCAGTAAGGTCCTGGCTGAGGAGGCGAAGGCGCTGACGCGCGGTCGCGTCATAGGCCTGCGCATTGGCGCGGGAAGGGTGTCGCGCGTTGTAGTAAAGGCCGGTGCTTCCCTCGAGATCGGCACCCACGGCCAGATTGAGGATGGCGTCGGCGCCCTGGTCGACGGTGCTCATCGGCGCAACGCCGGCCTGGCGGACCATGGTGGTGTTCATGTAGGTCGCGGGATGCAGGCAATTGGCGGTAACGCTGGAGCCGGCCAGTTCCTCGGCGAGATCGAAGGTAAACATGATTTGCGCCAGTTTGCTCTGGCAATAAGCGCGCACGCCGCTATAGCCGCGTGTCAGCATGACATCCGAGAAGTCGATGGGTTGCTGGCCGACGGAGGAAACATTGACAATGCGGGCCGGGCCGCTCGCCTTCAACAGCGGCAGCAGCCGGCGCGTCAGCAGGAACCCGGCAAGGTAGTTCACCGCGAAGCGCAATTCGTGCCCGTCGCGGCTTACCTGGCGCCCGGCGCCGCCGTCGCCCGTGCCGATGCCGGCATTGTTGATCAGAATGTCGAGGCGATTGTAATCGCGCTCGATGGCGTCTGCGAGCGCGCGAACCTCGTCCAGCGATGAAAAATCGGAGGGGTAGAAGGCGGCTTTCCCGCCTGCTTCATCAATGCCGGCAAGCAGGCTTTCGGCGCGCGCCCGGTCGCGGCCGTGCACCAGCACCTCGCCGCCCGCCACCGCGAGCCTCTCGGCAACCCGGCGGCCGACGCCGTCGGTCGAGCCGGTGATCAGGATCGTCTTGTTGCTCATGTCCATCGCAATCGCCTCTATCTCGTCTCTTGAACGATATTTGGCAGTTTGCGGAAGCGGCAAACAGTTCTGACTTTATCCTAGTATTTATCCTGCTATGATGAGCCATGACCATCAGCCAGAACCAAACCATTCTGGACGCCCGGCGTCGTGAATTCGGAGCTTTCCTGCGCTCCCGTCGGGAGAAGCTGACGCCAGCAAGCGTCGGTCTTCCAGACGGATTTCGCCGGCGGACGCCGGGGCTCAGGCGCGAGGAAGTGGCGCTTCTCGCCGGTGTCGGCACCACATGGTACACATGGCTGGAGCAGGGACGCGACGTGCGCGCCTCGGTGGAAGTGCTGTCGGCGCTCGCCGATGCCCTCCAGCTCGATCCGGCCGAACGGCGGCATCTCTTTACCTTGAGCGATCGGCCGTCGACGGAACTTCCGATACATGGGCCGGAGGATGTGCCGGACGCGCTGCGGCGCATGCTTGCGAGCCTCACCGGCCAGCCGGCCTATGTCCTTGGCCGCCGCTGGGATGTGCTTGCCTGGAATGCGGCCGCCGTCGCGCTTTTCGGCGATTATGGCCTGCTGCAGGGCGATGCGCGCAACACCATCCATCGGGTGTTCACCGATCCCGCGCACCGGCAGCTGCTGGTCGATTGGGAGATCGTGGCGGCGAACTCGCTCGCCATGTTCCGCGCCGATAGCGCGCGCTATGCCGGCAATCCCGATTTCGAGCGGCTGATCGCCACTTTGACGCAGGCAAGCCCGGAGTTTCGCGCCTGGTGGCCGAGACAGGACGTATTGCGGCCGCTGGCGGGCCATAAACGCTTGCGCCATCCCTTGGGTGGGCTGATGAGTTTCGAATATACCGCACTTGCCGTCATCGACCGGCCCGACATGAAGCTGGTGGTTTACACGCCGCTCGACGAGGACGGGACTAGCGGGAAGCTTAGGGTGTTACTGGGGCGTAGCGGCATAGCCAATTCAGGGGCGTCGTGAACCCTCATCATCTCAGCCTTCGAGATCGCTCTTGAGCCTATCGAGAATCGACAAGGCATGGCCGGCATAGGCGCTGATCCAGCGGTCGTGAATCTGCTTGATCGGCAGGCTGTTCAGGTGGTTCCAACGCTCGCGGCCCTCTTTTTTGGCGATCACCAGCTCGGCTTCCTCCAGCACCTTCAGATGCTGCATCACCGTACACCGGTCCATATCCGGGAACGTCTCGCAGAGCATGCCCGTGGTTCTCGGCGCGTCCTTGAGAATATCGAGGATTTCGCGCCGGCGGCGGTGCGCTAGGGCCTTGAAAATGAGGTCGCTGTCTGATTCGCTTGACATGTTATAATTTTATAACATAATGGTGATCGATCGCAATGGAGAAACAGCGACGATCGGAAAGAGGAGGAGAAGCCATGACGTTGGATATCCGTATTTCAGGCCGCATCGGCCGCAAGGTCGAGGAAGTCTTCGACGCGGTCGTCAATCCGCGGAAGCTTTCGGGCTATTTCACCACTGTCGGCGGCGCCAGCGCGCCGCTCGTGGCGGGGACGACCGTCATTTGGTGGGAGAAAGCGCCGGTCGAGGTGAACGAGATCGAGCCCAATCGTCGCATCGTCTTTCACTGGGACGGTGGCGTCGATGAGGAGGGCGCACGCTATAGGACCAAGGTGGAGATGATGTTCGAAGCGCTCGATGATGGAGGTACCCTGGTGACGATCGCGGAATCCGGGTGGCGTGAGGATGCCGCCGGCCGTCGCGGCACTTACCTCAATTGCGAAGGCTGGACCCAGATGCTCTGCTGCATGAAGGCCTTCGTCGAATATGGCATCAATCTGCGGGAAGGGTTCTTCCTGAGCGAAATGCGCGGTGTGCCCGCCGAGGCACCTGATCGCTGAGAAGGGCAGGCGAGCTCACGCCGTGCGGTGATATGCGTCCGCAGGCGCCTGTCGAGGGAATATGACCCGCCTGAATGTTCTGATAGTGAACTGCATTCGCTTGCGGGCGATGCAGTTCACTTTTCTGTGTGGATAAGCTCAAATTCCGGGTGAATGACAAATTCCTTTTAATAATAACCGATTCATTGCTAGAGGAACGCGGCCTGCGCCAAAATTGCCCAAATTCAGAAACATGGGAACGCTCGAGAAAAAGAGCCCGTGGACAGACGTGCAGGCGACACCATAAAGATGCAATATTAGCGTTACTGCACATCCGAGCAAACGGGACCGGCGAAAGCCAATTCAAACAGGTAGAGCATGTCGACCCCAATCGATCTGGAAAAAGCCGATGAGGAACTGAAGGAGCGCGGCGGCATAAGCGGCTTTTTAAACAGCAACCGCACGCTGATCGTCGCCATCCTCACCGTCGCCGTGTTCTGTATCGCCGCCTATGCGATCTTCGATCTCACGAACGAAGTCCGCTATGACGACGTTGTGCACGCATTGGAGACGACAAAGTTCTCCTCCATCCTGCTTGCCCTGTTTTTTACGGGCCTCAGCTTCGCTTCGCTGATCTTCTACGACCAGAACGCGCTGGACTATATCGGCAAGCGCCTGCCGTTTCCGCATGTGGCGCTGACATCTTTCAGCGCCTATGCTGTCGGTAACACGGCCGGTTTCGGCGCGCTCAGCGCCGGCGCCATCCGCTATCGCGCCTATTCAAGGCTGGGATTGTCGCCCGATGACATTACCCGCGTCATTGCCTTCGTCACGCTGGCCTTCGGTCTTGGCCTCGCTGCCGTCGGCGCCATCGCGCTGCTGGTCATCGCCGATGAAATCGGCCCGCTGATCAATGTCGACGGCCTGTGGCTGCGGCTGATCGCCGGCGCCATTCTCGCAGCGCTTGCCGTCGTGATCGTCATCGGCCGCAACGGCCGCGAGGTGCAGATCGGGCCGATCGCCGTTCGCCTGCCGGATTCGCGCACCTGGTCTCGGCAATTCCTGGTGACCGCCTTCGATATCGCCGCCTCGGCCTCGGTGCTCTATGTGCTGCTGCCGGACACAGCCATCGGCTGGCCGGGTTTCCTTGCCATCTATGCCATCGCTGTCGGCCTCGGCGTACTGAGCCATGTTCCGGCCGGCTTCGGCGTGTTCGAGACGATCATCATCGCCTGGCTCGGCAGCTCGGTGAATGCCGACGCGGTTCTGGGTTCGCTGGTTCTCTACCGCGTCATCTACAACGTTATTCCGCTGGTGATCGCCATCCTGGCCGTTTCGGTGGCCGAACTGCGTCGCTTCGTCGATCATCCGGCCGCCTCCAGCATGCGCCGCATTGGCGGACGGCTAATGCCGCAATTGCTGTCGACTTTTGCGCTGTTGCTCGGGATAATGCTGGTGTTCTCGAGCGTGACGCCGACGCCCGATCAGAATCTCGAATTCCTCCGCGATCACCTGGCGTTACCCGTCGTCGAAGGAGCACATTTCCTTTCCAGCCTTCTTGGGCTGGCGATGATCGTTGCCGCTCGCGGCCTTGGCCAGCGTCTCGACGGCGCCTGGTGGGTCTCGATCTTCTCGGCTGTTCTAGCGCTGCTGCTATCCTTGCTGAAAGCCATCGCCATTGTCGAGGCCGGGCTGCTTGCCTTTCTCATTTTCAGTCTCGTCGTCAGCCGTCAACTCTTCACCCGACGGGCATCGCTGTTCAACCAAGCCCTGACGGCCGGGTGGCTGACGGCAATCGCGGTGATCTGCATCGGCGCCATCGTCATTCTGTTTTTCGTCTATCGCGATGTGGAATACAGCAACCAGCTCTGGTGGGAGTTCGAATTCACCGGTGAGGCGCCGCGCGGGCTTCGCGCCGTGCTCGGCATTTCCATCGTCTCGTCGGCGATCGCGATCTTCAGCCTGTTGCGGCCGGCGACGCCACGCCTGGAGCCGGTTTCCGAAGATGCGGTGGAGCGGGCTGTCGAGATCGTCCGCGACCAAGGCATCGCCGACGCCAATCTGGTGCGCATGGGCGACAAGAGCATCATGTTCTCGGAAAAGGGCGACGCCTTCATCATGTACGGCAAGCAGGGCCGCTCGTGGATCGCGCTGTTCGATCCGATCGGCCCCAAGCACGCGCTGCCTGAGCTTGTCTGGCGCTTCGTCGAAACCGCCCGCGCGGCGGGCTGCCGCTCGGTCTTCTATCAGATATCGCCGGCGCTTCTGTCCTATTGCGCCGATGCTGGTTTGCGCGCCTTCAAGCTCGGCGAGCTGGCGGTGGTCAACCTCACCAATTTCGAGCTGAAGGGCGGCAAATGGGCCAATCTTCGCCAAACTGCGAGCCGCGCGGTGCGCGACGGACTAGAATTTGCCGTTATCGCGCCGCAGCATGTGCCCGACATCATGGATCAGCTTGCCGAGGTTTCGGAATCGTGGCTTGCCGATCATAACGCCAAGGAAAAAGGCTTTTCGCTGGGTGCCTTCGATCCCGATTATGTGGCGTCGCAACCGATTGGCGTGCTGAAAAAGGATGATAAGATCGTCGCTTTCGCTAATATCCTGATGACGGAGACCAGGGAGGAGGGCTCTGTCGACCTAATGCGCTTTTCGCCTGATGCCCCGAAGGGATCGATGGATTTTCTGTTCGTGCAGATCCTCGAATATCTGAAGGAGCAGGGTTTCCAGCGCTTCAATCTAGGCATGGCGCCGCTGTCGGGCATGTCGAGACGGGAATCCGCGCCGGTTTGGGACAGGGTCGGGGGGACCGTGTTCGAGCATGGCGAACGCTATTACAATTTCAAAGGGCTTCGTGCCTTCAAATCCAAGTTTCATCCCGACTGGCAGCCACGCTATCTGGCCGTTTCGGGAGGTGTCAGTCCAATGATCGCGTTGATGGATGCCACATTCCTCATCGGGGGCGGACTTAAGGGGGTCGTGAGGAAATGATCTTGAAATACGCAACATCCCTGGCTTCCGCATTGCTGCTCACCGCAGGTCTTCTGATATCCGGCGCGGCGCGGGCGGACGAGGACGATACCAAATACGACCTCGGCATGATTTCCCCGCCGCATATCCTGCGCCCACAGGGCAAGGTGACGAGCGAGGTCATTCTGATCTCCGACGTTGGCGGCTGGGGCGACAAGGAAAAGGGTGTCGCCGACAAGCTTGTCGCTAACGGCACTCTGGTCATCGGCATCGATTATCCGTCCTTCCTGGCGTCGCTCAACAAATACGACGTCAGCCAGAATGACGGCTGCATCTACATGGTCTCGGATCTGGAATCGCTCAGCCAGCAAGTGCAGCGCTCCTTCGCCGACAGCACCTATCAGCTGCCGATCATCGCCGGTGTCGGCGCGGGCGGCGCCATGGCGTTGACGATTGCCGCGCAAACCCCGGATGCCACCGTCGCCGGCACGCTCGCCGTCGATCCGACGTCCGGCATTGCGCTGAAGCAGGAGCTTTGCACGCCCGCCGAAAAGAAGAGCGATGGCGACATGGTGTCCTTCGGTCTTCAGGAAGGCGCGCTGCCGAACCCGATCGTGGCGACATTCACGTCAAACGCTCCCAAGGACGGACGCGACCATGTCGAGGAGATCCAGAAGGATCATCCCGATGTCCAGGTGACCGATTCCGACGATGACGATACCTATGCCGCACTCAGCACCGGGTTGGCGGATCTGATGAAGACGATCGACAGCGAAAAATCGCCGCTCGGCCTGCCTGTCGACGTCATGGACACCAAGCCGACGGAAGACACCCTGGCGATCGTCTATTCCGGCGATGGCGGCTGGCGCGATATCGACAAGGAAGTCGGCAGCTATCTGCAGGACCAGGGTATTCCCGTCGTCGGCGTCGATACGCTGCATTATTTCTGGACGGAGCGCGATCCGCAGCAGACCGCCGACGATCTCGGCCGGATGATCCAGTACTACACCAAGCGCTTCAAGGTGAAGCATGTGGTGCTGGTCGGCTATTCCTTCGGTGCCGACGTGCTGCCGGCAAGCTATAATCGTCTGAAGCAAGCCGACAAGGACAAGATCGTGCAGATGTCGCTGCTGTCGCTATCGCGCAAGGTCGACTACGTGATCTCGGTCATGGGCTGGCTGGGCGCCACAAGCGCAGGCAAGGGCGGCGATCCCACCAATGACCTCAAATCGATCAATCCGAAGATGGTGCAATGCATCTACGGCAAGGACGATGACGAGGATGTCGCCTGCCCGGTCTTGACTGGTACCGGTGCCGAAGTCATCGCCATGGATGGCGGCCATCATTTCGACGACGATTACCAGACGCTGGCCAATCATATCATCAACGGCCTGAAGAGCAGGCTCGGCGAGTGATGCAGCGATCGCGCGGCGGCTTGGTCCGCCGCGCATGCTTCGCCAGCTATCCAGCCCCATGCGGCATGGCGGCGTTTTCCGCGTCTGCTGCCCAGCATTCATTTGCTTCCTGGCGCCGCTGCCGGTAGTCGGAAGAGAGACATTGCGAGTCGATCCCGGTTCGCCATGACCGACCCCGCCAACCGAGAGGGACTGAACCTTGTCCGCCGTATCGACTTCCGTCTTCGATAAAAGCTATTCCGGTTTCCTGTTTGACATGGATGGCACGATCATCAACTCGATCGCCGCCGCCGAGCGTGTCTGGGGCGATTGGGCGCGGGGCAAGGGGCTGGATGTCGAGAAATTCATGCCGACCATGCATGGCGCGCGTGGCATCGACACGATCGGCAAGCTGAACCTGCCGGGCGTCGATCCGGTCGCGGAATCGGCATTGATCATGGAGGCGGAAATTACTGATCTGGAAGGCGTCGTGCCGCTGCCCGGCGCCATCGAATTCCTGGCCTCGCTGCCGCCAGAGCGCTGGGCGATCGTTACTTCTTCGCCGCTTCGGCTCGCCCATGCACGGCTTGCCGCCGCCGGCATTCCGGTGCCGCGTTTCATGGTGACGGCCGAAGACGTCAAGGTCGGCAAGCCCGATCCGCAATGCTACATCCTCGGTGCCGAGCGCCTCGGGTTGCGGCCATCCGATTGCCTGGTTTTCGAAGACGTCATGGCCGGCATCAAGGCGGGCGAGGCCGCTGGCGCCGATGTCGTGGTGATTACGGCGACGCATTCTCATCCGCTCGAGACCGCTCATCCGACGTTGCCGAATTATAAGAATGTTCGGGCCCATATCGACGGAAATGGCCGGATGTCGGTGGTACGCAAGGCTGCTTGATGTCCGTCGACCATCATACGATCCGTCGTGTCGCTTTCGTGCATTGCATTAGGCCGCCGGCTCATTATGTTTTCCCGACATTGTTTCAATTCGTGAAAGCCTGATGACCCCCAAAGAGCTGAAAGCCCGATATCGCAACGAGCGCCTGGCGGCGCGCGACGCGATTCCGCCGGATGAGCGCATCGAGAAAGGGCTGGCGATGCTTGTCCATGCTGGCGACGCGATCGAGGTCGAGCCGGGGGCGATCGTATCCGGCTTCCTGCCGATCCGGTCGGAGGCCGATATTCGGCCGCTGATGGCGCGGTTACGGGAAAGGGGCGCGCGGCTCTGCGTGCCGGTCATCCTCGACAAGCTCACCATCGTCTTTCGCGAGCTCGTGC
Source organism: Martinezella rhizogenes (assembly GCF_000799715.1). Classification (GTDB taxonomy): domain Bacteria; phylum Pseudomonadota; class Alphaproteobacteria; order Rhizobiales; family Rhizobiaceae; genus Rhizobium; species Rhizobium rhizogenes_C. The sequence continues at coordinate 1,379,103 of NZ_JUHG01000011.1, read as the reverse complement.
CCGGTGCGCCGCTGGTCCCTACCGGTTTCGGCACGGCGGGGCCGGGGCCGGAGGCTGCGGTTCTGGACCCCGAAGTCATGCTGGTGCCGCTTTCGGCTTTTGACGGCACCGGTCATCGTATCGGCTACGGCGCCGGCCATTACGACCGCGCCATCGATCGTTTGCATCAAAAAGGGTTGAATCCGCACCTGATCGGCATTGCATTCGACTGCCAGGAAGTGCCATCAGTACCCGCTGAGCCGCATGATGTCCGTCTGGACGCGATTTTGACCGAGAGCGGACTCAATTTTGTTTCCGTGGAGATTGAATAGGAATGCGGCTGCTTTTTTTGGGTGACATGGTCGGAAAGACCGGACGCGTTGCGGTATGGGATCGCCTGCCGGGCCTGGTTTCCGATCTGAAGCTCGACTTCGTCATCGTCAATGGCGAGAACGCCGCCGGCGGCTTCGGCATCACCGAGGATATTTTCCTCGAAACCATCAATGCTGGCGCCGATGTGGTGACCACAGGTAATCACGTCTGGGACCAGAAGGAAGCGGTGGTGTTCTGCGAGCGCCACGACCAGTTCTTGCGTCCGGCCAACTATCCGGCCGGCACGCCCGGTCGTGGTTCGAGCATCTATTATGCTCGTAACGGTGCCCGTGTGCTTGTTGCCAACATCATGGGCCGCGTCTTCATGCATCCGGAGCTGGACGATCCGTTCAAGTCAGCGGAAGCTATCCTCGATGCCTGCCCGCTGAAGGAACAGGCCGATGCCATCGTCTTCGATTTCCATGCCGAGGCGACCAGCGAGAAGCAGTGCTTCGGCCATTTCGTCGATGGCCGCGCCAGCTTTGTCGTCGGCACGCACACGCATGTGCCGACCGCCGATGCACAGATCCTGAACGGCGGCACCGCCTATATGTCGGATGCCGGCATGTGCGGCGACTACGATTCGTCGCTCGGCATGGAGAAGGAAGAGCCGCTCAACCGCTTCATCTCGAAGATGCCGAAGGGCCGTTTCGAGGCCGCCTCTGGCCCGGCAACCATCTGCGGCGTCGGCGTGGAGATTTCGGATGCGACCGGGCTTGCGGAAAAGATTGCGCCGCTGCGGCTCGGGCCGCGTCTGGCCGAGACCATTCCGGAGTTCTGGCGGTAACGACTGCCCAATTATCCATCGTCTGGCAGCAATGACGCGATTGTGAGCAATCTCGATCCGATTGCCGCTGGACCTGTCTCCAACCGTGCCGCATCCTCTCCGCTTCCGTAAGGCTTGAGGGGGTGGCATGATGGTGCGATTTCCTGTCTTCGCCGTGTTCTTCCTGCTCGCCTTGGCGGGTGGGCATGTCGCGGACGCCCAGGAAAAACCTTCCCGCCCTCAACCCAGCCAATGCCAGGCGATCGCGCAGTCTTTGCCGAAGGCGACGTTCGCGAGCTTTTCCGGTCCCGGCCCGACGCTTGCCAAGGATCCCGTCAATGGTGATGTGAAGATCACCTTCCTCGGTCATGCGACTTTCTTCATCGAAACGCCCGGCGGCGTATCGATCGCGACGGATTTCAGCGGCACCTATCCGCCGCCCTATCCGCCGACCGTCGTCACCATGAACAAGGCGCATCCGACGCACTACACGCTGACCCCGGACCCGGCGATCCAATATGTGCTGCATGGCTGGAGCGATACGCCCGGCGAGCCGGCAAAGGTTCACCTGACTGTCGGCGATACGCTGATCCGCAACGTCGTCACCGATATTCGCTCCTGGTCCGGTGGTATGGAGCCCAACGGCAATTCCATCTTCATCTTCGAGGTAGCGGGCCTCTGCATCGGCCATCTCGGGCACCTGCATTTCGAGCTCAACGATAAGCAATATGCCGAGATTGGCCGGCTCGATGTTGTCATGGTTCCGGTCGATGGCGGCCTGACCATGGGCGCGGACAGCATGAGCCGCGTGGTGAAGCGGCTGCGTTCCTCGCTGATCCTGCCGATGCATCGCTGGGGACCGCCGGTCGATCAGTTCCTGGCTCTCTTCGGTCCTGAATTCGACGTCGGCTACGCGCCGGGCGCGACGACCACCGTGTCGTTGAAGACGCTGCCGCGCAAGCCGCTGATCTATGTGCTGAAGGGGCTCTGAGCCGATCAGCATGGCTTCTCCATCAAAGCATGCTTGCAAAGGATCACAGCGAAGCGAGCCGTCCTTACGGGCTTTTTGCTTGAATGAAAGCCGCTTCGCTCTTATAAGGCGGCCCATTCCCAACAAAAGACGTGAACAGGGGTGCCATGGCTGGCCATTCACAGTTTAAAAACATCATGCACCGCAAGGGTCGTCAGGACTCGGTGCGTTCGAAAATGTTCTCGAAACTGGCGCGTGAAATCACCGTCGCCGCCAAGGCGGGTTTGCCCGACCCGACGATGAACGCAAGTCTGCGTCTGGCGATCCAGAACGCCAAGGCCCAGTCGATGCCGAAGGACAATATCGACCGCGCCATCAAGAAGGCGGCCGGCAGTGACGGGGAAAACTACGATGCGGTCCGCTACGAGGGCTATGGCCCTGGCGGCACGGCGATCATCGTCGAGGCTCTGACCGACAACCGCAACCGCACGGCTTCAAATGTTCGTTCGATCTTCACCAAGGCTGGCGGTGCGCTCGGCGAAACCGGCTCCGTCTCCTTCTCGTTCGACCATGTCGGCGAGATCACCTACAAGCCGACAGTCGGCGATGCCGACAAGGTGATGGAAGCAGTAATCGAAGCCGGCGCCGACGACGTCGAGAGCGACGAAGACGGCCACACCATCTTCTGCGGCTTCGAGGCGATGAACGAAGTCGCCAAGGCGCTGGAAGCGACGCTCGGCGAAGCCGAAACCGTCAAGGCGATCTGGCGCGCCCAGAACAACGTGCCGGTCGACGAAGAAAAGGCGCAGTCGCTGATGCGGCTCATCGACAGCCTGGAAGACGACGACGACGTGCAGAACGTCTATTCGAACTTCGAAGTCTCCGAAGAGGTCATGGCCAAGCTTTCTGCTTGAGTTGTGCGACCATTTGAAAAAAAGCCGGCCGCGGCAATGCGACCGGCTTTTTTGATTTTATAGCGTCTTCTGAAAACTCGGTAGCGTGGCGAATAGCTCCACCGATTTGAGCCGCGCCTCGATGTCGTGGACCGGCATCGAAATGATGACCTCGTCGGCTTCCGTATCCTTGATGAATTGCGAAAGCTTGGCCTCGGCAGTCGTGGGCGAGCCGACGACGGCGTAGCGCAGCGTGTGCTCGACATTCAGCTTTTCCATCGGCGTCCAGAAATCGTTCATGTCCTTGCGCGGACGCGGGAAGGGGCCGCGGACATTGCGGCGCAGATTGACGAACTGCTGCTCGGCCGAGGTGAAGTGATATTGCGCTTCCTCGTCCGTATCTGCCATCGAACCCATGACGCCGACCATGACATAGGGCTTGTCGAGTGTTGCCGACGGCGTGAAGCGATCGCGATAGATGGCGACGGCGTCGAGCAGGGCTTCCGGCGCGAAATGCGAGGCAAAGGCATAGGGCAGGCCGAGCATGGCGGCGAGATGGGCACTGTAGTGGCTGGATCCGAGCAGCCAGATCGGGATATTGGCGCCGTTGCCGGGCACGGCGAGGATCGATTGGTTCTCGTCGGCCGGGCTGAACAGATGTTGCAGTTCGATAATGTCATTGGGGAAGCTCTGTGCGCCGGCGTCGAGATTGCGGCGCAGCGCCTGGGCGGTTCGCATATCCGTGCCCGGCGCGCGGCCGAGGCCGAGATCGACACGACCGGGGAAGAGGGCTTCCAGCGTGCCGAACTGTTCGGCGATCACCAAGGGTGCATGGTTCGGCAGCATGACGCCGCCCGAGCCGATGCGGATGCGCGAGGTTGCGGCCCCAACATGGCCGATTACGACCGCCGTGGCGGCGCTGGCGACACCGGGCATGCCGTGATGCTCCGCCAGCCAGAATCGCGTGTAGCCAAGCTCCTCCGCCTTCTGCGCCATCCTCTTGGAGCCTTCAAAGGATTGACTGACAGTGCTGCCTTCGGCAACAGGCGAAAGATCGAGGATGGAAAAGGGGACCATGGCAAGAGACCTGCGTGGTGAAAGGGAGGATTGATCCTTCCCATGTAGGAGTGCGGACGCGCCATTCCAAACCCCATTCGGCATTTTCGTTGTCATGCTCTCAGAGCGGCGGAAACGGGCATCCTTTTGTGGTCTGTTTTTGTTTTGTTCACATTTTGCTGGCACATCTCAGCCTCGAAAGATAGGTTGACCCATGCAGAATACGATTCGCATCATCGGTATCGATCCGGGCCTGCGCCGTACAGGTTGGGGCGTGATCGACACGCTCGGCAATTCCCTGCGCTTCGTTGCCTCGGGAACGGTGACCTCGGATGGCGATATGGATCTTGCCTCCCGCCTCTGCCAGCTTCACGACGGACTTGCGGATGTCGTTCATAGTTACAAGCCGGATGAAGCCGCCGTCGAGCAGACCTTCGTCAACAAGGATGCGGTGGCGACGCTGAAGCTCGGCCAGGCACGCGGCATTGCCATGCTGGTACCGGCGCGCGCCGGCTTGCCGGTCGCCGAATATGCCCCGAATGCGGTTAAGAAAGCGGTCATCGGCGTCGGCCATGGCGAGAAGCGCCAGATCCATATGATGCTGAAGATCCTGATGCCGAAAGCGGAATTCAAAGGCGACGATGCCGCCGACGCGCTCGCCATCGCTATCTGCCACGCCCACAATCGCGGTGCCAACCGGCTGCGGCAGGCGGCATTGGCGGGGTAGTTTGTTCTTGACTTGTTCTGTTTTGGTTGCTAAGTAATACTGAAGAGGTATTACCATGCGTGTGACGGAAAAAGGTCAGGTGACCATCCCGAAAGAAATTCGAGACAGGTTGGGCATCGGTCCGGGCTCGGAGGTTGATTTTATTGCCTCTGGCAGTGGGGCGATGCTCGTCAAGATCGCTGAGGCGGTGGATCCGGCTATTCGCGATTTCGATGACTGGCTGGAGCGCGTCAGAGGTACGATGGACCTCGACGGCATGACGACGGATGAATTTATGGAATTTCTGAGAGGTCCGCGTGACGACGTCGACCCTCGTTGATACCAATATCTTCATCGATATCCTCGGCCCGGCATCGAGCCATCGGCAATGGTCCGCAAAATCGTTGAAGCAATGTATCGGCGAAGGCGACCTCGTTATAAGTCCGGTGGTTTGGTCGGAGCTGGCCGCTTCTCCTTTGAGTGAGGAGGATTTGACGGTTGCTTTGTCGTGGCTCGACATGAAGCGCGAAGCCATACCTTTTGAGGCGGCTTTTCGCGCCGGCAAAGCCCATCGTCTTTATCGGCTTGCTGGTGGTCAAAGAGAGAGGACGCTTCCCGATTTCCTTATTGGCGCCCATGCCGAGTGGCGACGGCACAGGCTGCTGACGCGAGATGCCTCGCGCTACCGTTCCTACTTTCCTTCACTTGACCTCATCACTCCCGAAACCCATCCCTGACGGACATCATTCATGATTGGCAAGTTGAAAGGCACTATCGAAGAGATCGGCGAGGACTATGCGCTCGTGGACGTGCATGGCGTCTGCTATGTCGCTTATTGTTCGGCGCGGACCCTGTCGAAGCTCGGATCCGTCGGCGAGGCCTGCATCCTTTTCATCGAGACCTATGTCCGCGAGGACCAGATCCGACTTTTCGGCTTCATGGCGGTGCTGGAGCGGGAATGGTTCAATCTTCTGCAAACCGTGCAGGGCGTCGGCGCCAAGGTGGCGTTGGCGCTGCTGTCGACCTTGACGCCGTCGGAGCTTGCCAATGCCATCGCGCTGCAGGATCGAACGGCCGTGTCGCGGGCGCCCGGTGTCGGCCCGAAGGTGGCGATGCGCATCGTCACCGAATTGAAGAACAAGGTACCGGCCTTTGCCGGCGACGCGACGAATATCGGCCTCAAGCAGGACCTGGGCGAGGGCGTTGCCTCGGCGCCGGTATCCGATGCCGTTTCGGCGCTCACCAATCTCGGCTATTCCCGCGACCAGGCCGCGAATGCCATCGCGGCCGCAATGAGGGTGGCCGGAGACGAGGCAGATAGTGCCAAGCTGATCCGGCTGGGTTTGAAGGAATTGGCGCGGTAATTCCTTGAATTTTTCTTCGCTCCTTACTATTGTTGTAAAGTAAGGAGGTGCGGATCATGACGGTATTTTACGGAACAATGACTTCGAAGGGGCAAACCACGGTGCCGGCGGAAGTGCGGGAAATTTTGAAGCTGAAACCAGGCGACAAGATTCGCTACGTGCATCGCAATGGGGAGATCATCTTGAAGGCAAAGAACAAGCGCTCAATCGATCTCGCTGGAAAGTTCTACGATCCGAACAGAGCTCCGATAACGATTGAAGAGATGGATGAGGCTATTGGGGACGCGATTGTCGAGCATGTCTTGGGTTCGAAATGATTGGACTTGATACCAATATTCTGCTCCGCTTTTTCCTGCAGGATGATCCGGGGCAGAATGAGAAAGTCGCACATCTCTTTGCGCGTTTGCCCGAGACCGGGCCTGGCTACATAAATTGCATTACCTTGATGGAGTTTGCCTGGTTTCTGCGTAAACGCATCAATTTAACGAGAGCGCAGGTCATGGAAGGCATTTCGGACCTTTTGGAGTCTGAGGATATCGTGCTTGAAGACGAGCCCGTTGTCGAAGAGGTGCTGGGAATGATGGCGGCATCTGAAATTGAGTTTGCCGATACGTTCATCGCACTCCGCAATAAGAATGCTGGTTGCGTCGCGACCATGACCTTCGATGCCAAAGCCGCGAAACGCATACCGGGAATGGAACTTCTGACATGAGTGAAGCCGCGCGCCTGATATCGCCGGAAAAGCGGGGCGAAGACCTGGATGTGACGCTCCGGCCGCAGTCGCTGGACGAATTCACCGGCCAGGCTGAAGCGCGTGCCAATCTGAAGGTCTTTATCGAGGCCGCCAAGGGACGAGGCGAAGCGCTGGACCATGTGCTGTTCGTCGGCCCGCCCGGTCTCGGCAAGACGACGCTGGCGCAGATCATGGCCAAGGAACTCGGCGTCAATTTCCGCTCTACCTCCGGCCCTGTCATCGCCAAGGCCGGCGATCTTGCCGCGCTCCTCACCAATCTCGAAGAGCGCGATGTGCTCTTCATCGATGAAATCCATCGACTCAGTCCGGCCGTCGAGGAAATCCTCTATCCGGCCATGGAGGATTTCCAGCTCGATCTGATCATCGGCGAAGGCCCGGCCGCGCGCTCGGTGAAGATCGATCTGGCGAAATTCACGCTGGTCGCCGCCACCACTCGTCTAGGCTTGCTGACGACGCCGCTGCGGGATCGCTTCGGCATTCCGGTCCGCCTGAGCTTCTATACCGTCGAAGAGCTGGAGCTCATTGTCAGGCGTGGTGCGCGGCTGATGGGGCTCGGCATCACCGAAGAGGGCGCGCGGGAGATCGCCAGGCGCGCTCGTGGCACGCCACGGATCGCCGGTCGCCTGCTGCGCCGCGTGCGCGATTTTGCCGAGGTTGCGAAAGCCGAAGCGGTAACGCGCGAGATCGCCGACGAGGCCCTGACGCGATTGCTGGTCGACAATGTCGGCTTCGATCAGCTCGACAAGCGCTATCTCAACATGATCGCCGTCAATTTCGGCGGCGGCCCGGTCGGTATCGAAACCATCGCCGCCGGCCTTTCCGAACCGCGCGACGCGATCGAGGATATTATCGAACCCTACATGATCCAGCAGGGTTTCATCCAGCGTACGCCGCGCGGCCGCGTGCTGACGGCGATTGCCTGGAAACATCTTGGCTTGCAGCCGCCGAAGGAGTTGGAGGCGGCGCAATTCGGGCTGTTCCAGGGAGAGGCCGAGTGATCGGTCCTGGATGAAGACAATGCCGAAACGCAGGCTCATCAAGCTGAATGCCGGTCAATCCCGGTTTCAGATGCGCGTAGCGGGTCTCGGCTTTCGCGAGGGGCATGTGCTTGTCCATCGTGCCGAGCACGAGCCGTTCTGGACCTTTCCGGGCGGCCGGGCGGAGATCGGCGAGACGTCGGAGGAGACGTTGCAGCGGGAGATGGTGGAGGAGCTGGGCGTCGAGGTGACGGTCGGGCGGCTGCTCTGGATGGTGGAGAATTTCTTCCACTACGAGCAACGCGACTGGCACGAGCTGGGGCTCTATTATCTGATGGATATCCCGCAGAGCTTTCCGTTCCACCCCGAGGAGATTATCCACCGCATCGAGGATGGCGACAACCATCTCGAATTCAAATGGGTGCGGGCGACGAAAGCGGCACTGGTCGCTCTCGATATTCCTCCCTATTTCATTGCCGACGAGATCGAGAGCCTGCCGTTGGCGCCGCGTCATCTGGTCTGGCGGGATGGCGACCTCGACAAAGCCTAGAGGGAGAGTGCCGCATGTCCGCTTTTGATCCGACCCGCGTCTTTCGCAAGCTGGCCTACAACAATGCCCTGGCGAACGCTCGACTCTATCGGGCTTGCGCTACGCTTCAACCCGGCGAGTTTGAAGCAAAACGTGTCAGCTTTTTTCCATCGATCAAGGCGACGCTCAATCATATCCTGATTGTCGACTGGTTTTATGTCGATGCGCTGGAAGGCGGCACGCTCGGCATGAAGGCTTTTGATGTTGATGAGCCGTTTGACGCACTCGAAGCCCTGTCGGTTGAGCAGGGCAAGGTCGACCGTCGGCTCGTCACTGTTTGCGAAACACTCGATCCCGACGCGCCGGCAAGGGTGATCGATCTTCATCGCAGCAATCGCATCCAGCGTGAGCGGACCGAGGATGTGCTCAGCCATCTATTCCAGCACCAGACCCATCATCGTGGCCAGGTGCATGCCATGCTAGCCGGCAGCCGCATTGCCCCGCCGCAACTGGATGAATTCATCGTTGCTGATGATGCCAGGTTTCGCGGCGAGGAATTGGCAGAGCTTGGCTGGGACGAAGCGACGCTGATGCGCTAATCGCATCGCCGTCGGCAAGCTCTCCTCCTTGGTTGCCTCTCCTTGCTCACGCCGCGGAAGCGGAAACGTGGTCGCAGTCCAACTCCCCGATCGCGGCAAAGAGTTCAGCATCCTCGCCAATGCCGGCATTGGGCGTTGTCAGCAGCGTATCACCGTAGAAGACCGAGTTGGCGCCTGCGACAAGACACAGGATCTGTGCTTCGCGATTGAGGTTCGACCGGCCGGCTGAAAGCCGCACCGTCGAGGTCGGCATGACGAGGCGGGCCGTGGCTACCATACGCACCAGCTCCAGCGGGTCTATCACCGGTCGCTTTGCCAGAGGCGTGCCCTCGACCGGAACAAGCGCATTGATCGGTACGCTCTCTGGATGCGGCTTCATTCCCGCTAGGATATGCAGCATAGAGGCACGGTCACGGATCGTTTCGCCCATGCCGATAATGCCGCCACAACACAGGTCGATGCCGAAGGAGCGCACCGTCGCCAGCGTATCCAGGCGGTCCTGATAGGTGCGGGTCGTGATGATCTGCCCGTAGAATTCCGGGCTGGTATCGAGATTGTGGTTGTAGGCGGTGAGGCCGGCGGCGGCGAGCCGTTCGGCCTGGTGGGGTTTCAGCATGCCGAGCGTGACGCAGGCTTCCATGCCGAGGGCCCGGACGCCCTCTACCATTTCGATGACGGCATCGAACTCGCGGCCGTCGCGGACCTGGCGCCAGGCAGCACCCATGCAGAAGCGCTCCGCTCCGGCCTCTCTGGCGGTCGCGGCCATCGCTACCACACTTACGGGATCCATCAGCCTGTCGCGGGTCAGATCGACCTCGCGATGATGCGCCGATTGCGGGCAATAAGCGCAATTTTCCGGGCAGCCGCCGGTTTTGATCGACAGCAGGCTGGCCTTCTGAACCTTGTTCGGGTCGTGATGCATGCGGTGCACAGCATTGGCTCGCCCGACAAGCTCCAGCAAAGGCAGATTGTGCAGGGCAACGATCTCGTCGATACCCCAGTCATGCCGCATCGTACCATCGGCCGCCATCATGAGCGCTTACCCCGAAGCTGCGCGAACACTGCCGGCAACATCGCTCCTCCTGCCGCGACAAGACTGATTTTCACAAGGTCGCCAAGCAGGAACGGAATGACGCCGACGCCAAGCAGGCGATCGAGCGGCACAAAGGCTGCGAGCCATGCTACGCCGAGCGCATAGACAGTTACGAGACCAATGAGCATCGCGCTCAGGCGTCCGAAGGTGCCATTACCAAGTGCCAGCGTGCCGACCATCCACGAGGCGACGAGATAACCGGCGAGATAGCCGCCTGTCGGCCCAGCCATATAGGCAAGCCCGATGCCGCGCTCCGGCGAGCCGGAGAAGACGGGCAGCCCCACAGCGCCGGCTGCGAGATAGGTCAGGAAAATCGCGACGGCGATGCGCGGCCCAAAGGTGACGGCAAAGGCCATGACAGCGAGCGTATGCAGGGTCATCGGCACAGGCCAGAACGGAATCTGCGTCTTGGCGGCAATCGTCATCAGCGCCGCGCCAGCAATGATTGTCAGCGCGGTTCTCACGGGAGATGTAAGCCGGCCCTCGATGGGGCTGGCGGCGGGGTGAGTCATGCTTCTCGCTCCTCAATGAAAAATTATAGATAATATTGCGATTCTATCGCTAAAATAATCTACAAAATCGAGACGATGGCAATAGCAGGTCGGGAAAAATCTATACTGAGGCGGAAAATGGCAAATGGAGCACTGAGATTCGAAGGTGGTCTGCTGTTTCGATGGGCATCTACTCGAGGCGTCCAAGCAGCCATTTTGCTCCGAATGTGCTGCAAAATCTCCGAAATCGGGCGAAAATCACGACCAGATGGCAAGAGCGTTTGCCGATCCCGTCACGTTCAACTGTTATTGCTTTTTTATAGATAATTTTGCCAGAGCTTCACGCTGGCCTTGGCGCGCTGATCTCACAAGCCGGAGGTGTTGAAAGATGCATGATGTTGCGGAGCGGTTTTCGCCAGGCTCTCTATGGTTTCTTTCAGTAGAGCTACGCCGCCGGCGCGCCAGCCGAGTGCACGGATCTTCGACGTGTCCATGGCGCTGATGATGCCTTGTGGGGCCGGAGCGGGCAGGGCGTGCGGGCAGCCTGTCGCCCCTTGCAGATGCCCGAGAATCTCATGTGTGTCGGTCAGGACGTCGGAGAGATTGAACGCCTTGCCGTCGATGCGGCTCGTTTCGGTTTCCAGTAGCAGACGCACTGCACGGCCAAGGTCGCGGCCGTGAACTTCGGTGCCGGCGCGGGAGGCAACGGGCTTTCCGGCGAGATAATCGGCGAAGAGCCTATCCCATTTATTTGGGTGAAGGTCGCCATAGACGCCAGTGGCTCTGAGGCTTGCCGTCGCAAAGCCGGGGGCGGCGAGCGAGAAGAGCGCATGCTCGGCGTCGCGCTTCACTTCGCCGTAAAGCGTGTTTGGTGCCAGTTCGCTCGCCTCCGTCAGCACCTCGCCGGCTTGTCGATTGCCATAGACGGCGCGCGATGACAGAAAGATGCAGCGGCGGATGCCGGCCTGCTTTGCCGTTTCGAACAGCTTGACAGTGCCGTCCAGATTGAACCGGCGAAAGCCTTCGGCGTCGTTACCCTCGCCGCTACGGTACTTGCCGGGGATATGGCTGAAAGCCGCGTGGATGAAGAAATAGGCGTCGTCGAAAGCGGTACTTTGATTTTCGGAAGGATCGAGGCTCAGCGGCACGAAGGTGACGGGCTGCGTGAAGAGGCCGGGTCGTGGCGGGCCGCGGTGGCCGACGGCAACGTGATATCCGGCGGAGAGCAGTTCCTCGACGATGTAGCGGCCGACGAGGCCCGTTCCGCCCGATACCAGGACTTTCATGCGGCCGCTTCCGGATTGGCGAAGGCGGCGATGTTGGGCACATCGCGTCCAGCATGGAAATCGTGCCACAGATCGATCAACGGTTTCAGCCTGTCGGCCTTCGGATGGTTCTCTTCCCAGGGCTTTTCATATTGGTAATGCAGGATCGAAATGCTGCTCCAGTCCCAAAGCGCGGGCATGGTGAACCACACATATTGCAGCATGTTCATGAAGATCGGCAGGCCATGCCAATCCGGGAAGAATGTCTCGAGAAAGGTCTGGTCGGTACGCCGCCAGAAAACACCGGGGCTGTCGAGCAGCGTCAGCATGTCCTTGAAGGTCGCGAGCGAAGGCTTGGCGACGAAGACGCCGGAGTTCATCCGGTGAAAGTCGGCCAGACTCTCATAGACATTGGGCGCGGCGGAGAATTCCGGATAGTCGAAGAGCTTGTCGACATTCTTCAGCACCAGCGCATCCGCGTCGATGAAGACGCAGGTGTCGTAGTCGATGAGCTGCCAGAGTCGGATCTTGCAGAAATTATCGAGCGGCGAATGGAAGGACGGCTTGCGGCCCTTGGTGAAGGGCGCGTTGGCGTGGAGATTGCCGCGTGCGTGGCGCTCGTTGAATTCGTCGGAAAGCGGCAGATGGTCCACCTCCACCAGCCGGCAGCCAAGCTCTTCCAGCGGCACTAGGTCGCTTTCGTCAACGCCGGCTGTGTGCAGTACGACGATATCAGCCCTGGTGCCTGTGCGCGTAATCGAGCGCGCCAGTGCCAGTGCACCCATGGCGTAATCGGCGTTGGTGACGAGCGTGACGAAGGCTTGCCGCGACCGTGATCTGGTGCGCGGCCGTACCCCCTGCAGCTGTTCGCTTCCGAACATCATGAGACGGACTTCAATCGCTTGCCTTCGGGATCGTGGTTGACCGTCGTCGCCAGATCCTTGGTCCAGGCGGAAACGGCAGGCACGCGCGAGCGGTCGACGCGATAGGCATATTTCCGGGCGACATCGACGATTTCGCTGAGGAGACCCGCTTGCAGGGTGATCGGCGCCAGACCGAGATCGAGGAATTTGTCGTTCTTGACGATCAGGTCGTTTTCCGGGGCTTCCTTGCGCGGATTGGGCAGGCGGACAATCTCCGCGCCGCTCATCCTGGCGATCATTTCGGCGAGATCGCGGATGCGGTGCGTCTCCGTCATCTGATTGAAGATTTCCACACGCGCGTTGCGCGGTGGTGGGTTCTTCAGCGCCAGCTCGATGCAGCGCACCGAATCCTGGATATGGATGAAGGCGCGGGTCTGGCCGCCGGTGCCGTGTACCGTCAGGGGATAGCCGATCGCCGCCTGGATGAGGAAGCGGTTGAGTACGGTGCCGTAGTCGCCGTCATAGTCGAAACGGTTGATCAATTGTTCGTGACGGCGGGTCTGTTCCGTATGCGTGCCCCAGACGATGCCCTGATGTAGGTCGGTGATCCTCAGTCCGTCATTCTTGGCATAGAACTGGAAGAGAAGCTGATCCAGGCACTTGGTCATATGGTAGATCGAGCCCGGATTGGCCGGATAAAGGATTTCCTGGCTGACGGAACGGCCGTCTGGTGTCTCGATGCCGACCGGCAGGTAGCCTTCCGGAATGGCGGCGCCGACCGTCGAATAGCCGTAAACGCCCATCGTGCCGAGATGGACGAGATGGGCGTCGAGGTTGAGCTCGACCAGCGCGTTCAGCAGATTGTGCGTGGCGCTGACATTGTTGTTGACCGTGTAGTTCTTATGGCGGTCGCTCTTCATCGAATAGGGGGCGGCGCGCTGCTCGGCGAAGTGCACGATGGCATCCGGGCGATGCTCGGCAAGCCACTTCTTCAAAAGCTCATAGTCCTTGGCAAGATCGATGAGGCTGAAGTGGATGCGTCGGCCGGTCTCGGCGTGCCAGATGCGGGTACGCTCCTGGATCGAATCCATCGGGGTCAGCGATTGCACGCCAAGTTCCGTGTCGATCCAGCGGCGGGAGAGATTGTCGAGAATATGGACCTCATGACCGGCATCGGAGAGATGCAGCGAGGTTGGCCAACCAATGAAACCGTCGCCGCCCATTACCGCTATTTTCATGAGATCGTTCCTTCCGCATCGTTCGCTATCCGGCACCATCCCGGATAGTCAGAATCTGTGACAATTGTTCAAAGCTTGCTTGATGGCAGAACTTCGGCCAAAGAGAGCCCGATAATTTTTTGGAGAAGCGGCAACGATGAACAGCCCCTTTCTGATTGCCGGGGAACTGGAAGCCGGTAGCCACCGGCTGGTGCAGCGAGTCTATTATGAGGATACGGATTTTTCCGGCCTCGTCTATCACGCGCGCTACCTTCACTTCCTCGAACGCGGACGCACGGACTATCTGCGCTGCCTCGGCGTGGAGCAGCGCGAGCTTCTGAATGCTGACGAAGAGGGGCTGGTTTTCGTCGTCCACCGCATGGAGATCGACTTCAAGGGACCGGCGCGGATGGACGATATTCTGACGATCCGCACCGTGACCGAGAAGGCCGGCGGCGCCAAGATGGTGCTTTCCCAGGAAATCCGGCGCGACGACACGCTGCTGATCGCCGCCAAGGTCATTATTGCCGTGATCAATGCCAAGGGACGGCCGCGGCGACTGCCGGAGGCGTTGGCAGCGCAGATGCTGGTGGCGGCTGCGGTCTAGTGTCGCATTAGCTGCTGCTTGCGGATTTTTGAGGCGTTATACGGGCCGATGTTGTGGTGCCCAAAAGCCTTCTTGCTTAAACATGAGTTTCGTGTGAAGGAATTGCCGCGCGCAAGATCTGTTTGCGTTCGCCGCCGGCACCGTCCGGTCAGTTTTTTCCAGGAGCTAGACTAGCCTTCACTGTTAAATCTTTCATGTTTCGACGCTAACATTCTTTTAACCATAATAGTGTCTTACTGATCGCGTCAGAGTTTGTGCGGTGCACGCCTTCCTTTGACCAAATTTGACGGCAAGAAGGCAGTATAGCTTGGAAGGCTTGACCAGGGCGTTCAGCGGCGGCTGCCAAACAATTCTTGTGAGATCACTTTTAGCCGCCCGGTCTAGCACCGGGCGTTTGGATTCGGGGATTTTGGATCAATGGAACAAGTAGCATTGGCCGCGGCCACCACACCGGACATCACACTCTGGTCACTCTTCATGCAGGCGGGCTTGGTGGTCAAGCTCGTCATGCTCGGTCTGCTCGCGGCGTCCGTATGGACCTGGGCGATCGTCATCGACAAATATCTGAGCTTTGCCCGGGCACGCCGGCAGTTCGATCACTTCGAACAGGTCTTCTGGTCGGGGCAGTCGCTCGAAGAGCTCTACCGCACGCTTTCGGAGCGCACCAACACCGGCCTCAGCGCCATCTTCGTCGCCGCGATGCGCGAGTGGAAGAAGTCGTTCGAGCGCGGCGCACGGTCGCCGATCGGCCTGCAAATGCGTATCGACCGCGCCATGGACGTGACGCTGGCGCGTGAATCGGAACATCTAGGGGCTCGTCTCGGATCGCTCGCGACCATCGGCTCGGCCGGTCCGTTCATCGGTCTGTTCGGTACGGTCGTCGGTATCATGACCTCGTTCCAGGCGATCGCCGGTTCGAAGTCGACCAATCTCGCGGTCGTCGCTCCGGGTATCGCCGAAGCGCTGCTCGCAACTGCCATCGGCCTTGTCGCCGCTATTCCGGCGGTTATCGCCTACAACAAGTTCTCGGCCGATGCCGGCAAGCTGACGGGTCGCATGGAAGGATTTGCGGATGAATTCTCCGCCATCCTGTCGCGCCAGATCGACGAGAAGCTGCAGCCTCGCCAGGCTGCCCAGTAAAGCACGGACGGAACCGGAGTAACTCATATGGGAATGTCTGTTGGAGGCAATGGTGGCGGCGGTGGTCGCCGGGGCAGCCGTCGCGGCGGAGGCCGGGGCGGTCCGATCTCCGAAATCAACGTGACGCCGCTGGTCGACGTCATGCTCGTGCTTTTGATCATCTTCATGGTGGCCGCGCCGATGATGACGTCGGGCGTACCGATCGACCTACCGCAAACGCAGGCCGGCGCGCTCAACGCTCAGACACAGCCGATCACTCTTTCCATCAAGGCAGATGGCCAGGTCTTTTTGCAGGAAACGCAGATCGATGCGGCTGATATCGCCGCCAAGCTGCAGGCGATTGCTACGACCGGCTACAATGAACGCATCTTCGTGCGCGGCGACGGAAAAGCGCCTTATGGCGTGATCGCCGACGTCATGTCGCGCATTCAGGAGGCCGGCTACAAGAACATCGGCCTGGTCACGCAGCAGACAACGGACCACTGACGGATCGACATGAAGCGCAGTCTCGTCACATCGGCGGTTTTTCATATCCTGGTGCTGGTTGGCGCCATGCTGACGCTGACCGCGCCGGCTCCGCTGGAGACGCCTGAAAGCACGGCGATGGATGTCGACATCGTGACGGCAGACCAGCTCCAGCAGGGTGAGAAGAAGGCGCCGGTGACGGACCACGTCTCCCGTAAGCAGACCACGAAGCAGGACCAGGTCGCCAACGCTCAAAACGCTGGCGAGAACAACGTCGATATCAAAAATCCGGTCGTGCCGACCCAACGGCCGGAGAGCGACACGGCGGCATTGGCGCCGAAGAAGGTGGATACGCCCGTTCCGCAGGACGATCCGCGCCCGAACGATGCCAAAACGATCGAGCAGAAGGACACCGAAGCCGCGCCGAAGGAAGTGGCTGCCGTCCCGCAGCAGAAGCCGGATGTGACGCCCACTCCGACGCCGAAGACCGATCCGACGCCTCCGACGCCGAAGGCCGATGCAACGCCGACACCGCCGCCGGCCCAACAGCCGACGCAGCAGGCTGAAATCCAGTTACCGAACAATGTTCCCGTACCGGATATAAAGCCGCAGCCGACGCCACCGAAGACCGCCGAGCAGAAGCCTGAAGTCAAGCCGGTGCCGAAGCCGGATGTGAAGGTGGCCGACGCCAAGCCGACGGACAAGACGACGACGCAGAGTACAAGCAAGACCACGTCGGCCGATGATGGCAAGAAGGACGCCGACAAGAAGAGCGAGACAGCCAAGAGCGCCAAGTCGGGCGCCAGTGATTTCAACGCCGATGATATCTCGGCGATGCTGAACAATACCTCGTCGAAGGGTGGCGCGAAGCGCTCGTCTCAGCAGGCTTCTGCCGGCGCCGATACCCAGGTCACCTCGCGCGGCGGCATGAAATCGCTCGGCGGCGGCAAACTCAGCCAGAGCCAGCAAGACGGCTTGCGCGACTTGATCGCCAAGTACTGGAACCTGATGCCGGGACTGGAAGGCGCGGGCGATGTGCGGATCAAGGTGCACTTCAAGCTCGACAAGTCCGGGCAGATCGTCGGCGAACCGGAGGCCACGACGAGCGGCGGGCCGGCTTCGACGCAGTCGGCAATGCAGAGCGCCGCCGTGCGCGCTGTGATGCGGGCGCAGTCGGATTATCTGAAGGTCCTGCCGGTGGACAAGTATGACGACTGGCAGGAAGTCGTCGTCAATTTCAGCGCAGCGGATTTGGGAATGTGATGCGGGAGAGCTTGGTACAGATGATCCAATGTCGTCTCCGCAGACTTGTGCTGTTGCCGGTCATTTTTGCGGCTGCGCTTGCCGTTCCGGCATTCGCTGAAGATGGGCGCGTTGGTGATGCTAGCGCGATTCCCAATCAGGTTATGCAGAATTGGAATATCGTTCCGGGTTTGGCAGGCGCGGACAAAGTGCGCGTTAAAATTCGGATGAAACTCGATCGATCCGGCCAAATTATTGGGAAGCCTAGTGTGATGGCGACCGGCGGCCCTCCACCGACGCGACAAGCCATTGCAACGAGCGCCTATCGCGCTGTTCTCAGATCCTCTCCCTTCAAGAACTTGCCGCTTGATAAATACGATGCCTGGAAAGAAGTCATCATCAACTTCGACACCAGCAACCTGGCGCATTAATGCTGAAAGGCTTGGCACACATGTTCAAAAAACCCTTCCTTCGTCTCCTGCTGGTGCTGGCGGGTCTGGTGGCAGCCTATGCTTCGCCCGCTTATGCCGTGGTCGAGATCAACATCAGCAAGGGCAATGTCCAGCCCATGCCGATCGCCATTACCGATCTGCTGTCGAATGATGGTCTCGGAGCGCAGATTTCGGGCGTGATTGCCGCCGACCTGCAGCGGTCAGGCTTGTTCGCGCCGGTCAACAAGCAGGCCTTCATCGAGAAGATCACCAATCCGGATTCGACGCCGCGCTTCCCGGACTGGACCGCGATCAATGCCCAGGCATTGGTGACCGGCCGCGTGACGCAGGACGGGGGTCGCCTTCGCGCCGAGTTCCGCCTGTGGGACACATTTGGCAACAGTCAGATGCTCGGCCAGCAATTCTATGCGCAGCCGGACAACTGGCGCCGTGTCGCCCATATTATTGCCGACGCGATCTATGAGAAGATCACCGGCGAGAAGGGCTATTTCGATACCCGCGTCGTCTTTGTCGCCGAAAGTGGTCCGAAGACCGCTCGCAAGACGCAGCTCGCCATCATGGACCAGGACGGTGCCAATGTTCGTATGCTGACCAACGGCAGCGACCTCGTGCTGACGCCACGCTTCTCGCCGAGCCGGCAAGAAGTGACCTACATGTCCTTCGCCAACCAGCAGCCGCGCGTCTACCTGTTGCAGCTGCAGACGGGCCAGCGGGAAATCGTCGGCAACTTCCCCGGCATGACCTTCTCGCCGCGCTTCTCGCCGGATGGCCAGCGGGTGATCATGAGCCTGCAGCAGGAAGGCAATGCCAACATCTATACGATGGACCTGCGCTCGCGCACCACGACGCGCCTGACGTCGACGGCCGCCATCGATACCTCACCATCCTATTCGCCCGACGGCACCCAGGTCGCCTTCGAAAGCGACCGCGGTGGCAAGCAGCAGATCTACGTCATGAACGCCGATGGCTCCAACCAGCGCCGCATCTCGTTCGGTGACGGTTCCTATTCGACGCCGGTCTGGTCGCCGCGCGGCGATCTTATCGCCTTTACCAAGCAGTCGGGCGGGAGCTTCTCGATCGGCGTGATGAAGACGGACGGCTCGGGCGAGCGCCTGTTGACCACGGGCTTCCACAATGAAGGTCCGACCTGGGCGCCGAACGGCCGCGTCGTCATGTTTTTCCGCGAACCGGCCGGTTCCAGCGGCCCGCAGCTCTATTCGATCGATCTGACCGGTTACAACGAGCAGAAGATCCCGACCCCTGGCTTTGCTTCCGACCCGGCCTGGTCGCCGCTCCTCGAATAGGGAAGGTGCACGCCACGTTATCGCCGCAAAGTCCTGTGACTTGACCAGTTCGGGACAATTTTAAGACAGCATTAACCATACTTGTTGAAATCGGATTAACCGCATCCGGTTACAGTCTGGCAACCCTGATAGAGATGTTTAAGGAGAGACCGGCCATGAGCCGCATCGCAACCCCGGCCCTTGGCCACATGCAGACCCTCGCACGCAACCCGATCATGATCGCGCTTTTCGTCGGCCTTTCGCTGGCTGGCTGCGCCTCCAAGAAGGGCCTGCCGAACGATGCCAACGGCCTTGGCCTCAATGGTGCCGGCAGTGCCACTCCGGGCTCGCCGCAGGACTTCACGGTCAATGTCGGCGATCGCATCTTCTTCGACACCGACAGCACGTCGATCCGTTCTGACGCCTCCCAGACGCTCGACCGTCAGGCTCAGTGGCTCGCCCGTTATCCGAATTACGCGATCACCGTCGAAGGCCATGCCGACGAACGCGGCACGCGCGAATACAACCTGGCTCTCGGCGCACGTCGTGCTGCCGCCACCAAGGACTATCTCGCTTCGCGCGGCGTTCCGGCTCAGCGCATGAAGACGATCTCCTACGGCAAGGAACGCCCGGTTGCGACCTGCGACGACATTTCCTGCTGGTCGCAGAACCGCCGCGCCGTCACGGTGCTTAACGGCGCCGGCTCCTGATAGCCGAAATTCCGCTCAAAGCGTGCGAAGGCGGCCCCCGTGGCCGCCTTTGGTTTTTTGACCACACTTTGGCCGAACTCCGTTGCTTTTTGAGAGTAATTGTAAAAATCTCCTGTGTTGTGCCCAAGGCGCGAAGAATCAATGGAACAGGATAGATCCATGAGAAAACTTGTCGTGGCGAGCTTGCTTTGCCTCGCTGCTGTTGTCGGTAGTGAGCGTGATGCCTCGGCCCTTTCGCTTTTCGGACTGCACCTAGGCGGTCGCGGTGCCTCGGAACAGGCTGCTCCGAGCGATGCCGCTCGTCAGGGTCAGGTCGAACAAGCCCCCGTCATCAACGTCCAGAGCAGCAATGCGGAAGTCCGCCTGCAGCAACTCGAGGACCAGATGCGCCAGTTGAACGGCCGCGTCGAGGAGATGAGCTATCAGTTGCTGCAGATGCAGGAGCAGATTCGCAAGACGCAGGAAGACAATGAATTCCGCTTCCAGCAGCTGGAAAAGCGCGGCGGCGGTTCGGCCAGTCCTCCCTCCGGTGGTAGTACGACCACCATCGGCGGCGGCTCGATGAAGAAAAGCGAAGCCGACGTTCCGGCTCAGGCTCCGTCCAGCGGTCAGCAGGACGACATCGCCGGCGTCATCGGTGATTCAGGCAGCGACATGCCGGCCACGGCTCAACAGGGTGGTGGCTCCGGCAAGCCGCCGACCCAGCTCGGCTCGATCCAGCTCGATCAGAACGGCAAGCAGGTCGGTGCGACGGCATCGCGCACCAACAATGGCTCCGGCGCACCGCCGAGCGCGGGTTCGGGAACGCAGACGGCTTCGCTCGGCAGCGAGAATGATCAGTACAAGGCGGCTTATGGCCACGTCCTGTCCGGCGACTACAGTGTCGCCGAACAGGAGTTTCGTCAGTATATCGACAGCTATCCGAGCAGCGGCCGCTCGGCGGATGCGAATTTCTGGCTTGGAGAAGCGCTTTATTCGCAAGGCAAGTACAACGATGCCGCCAAGACTTTCCTGAACGCGCATCAGAAATACAGCACCTCCGAGAAAGCGCCGGAAATGCTCCTGAAGCTCGGCATGTCGCTTGCCGCCCTCGACAACAAGGATACGGCCTGCGCGACCCTGCGCGAGGTGAACAAGCGTTATCCGAAGGCCTCGAAAGCTGTTTCCAACAAGGTGGCGAGCGAACAAAAGCGCCTTGCCTGCTGATGTCATGTCTAGTGACGCTGTGACTGGCGCTGCAACAGCGCAAATGCCCGAAGCCGCAGCGGACGATTTTATTTACTCCCTTTTCAAACCCTCGCATATTCTGGTTGCCATTTCCGGCGGTAGCGATTCCACCGGCCTTCTGGTCGCTCTTGCAGAGCATGTGAAATCACTTCCAAATTCCAACGTCACCCTTTCCGCTGCAACGATCGATCATGGTTTGCGCACTGAAGCCGCCGATGAGGCGCGCCATGTCGCTGTGCTCTGTGCGTCGCTCGGAATTGCGCATGTCATGCGGCGATGGGAGGGCGAGAAGCCGAAGAATGGCATCATGGCCGCCGCCCGCGAGGCACGCTACGGGCTGCTTGCCGATATCGCCGCCGAAATCTCGGCAAATGTCATCGTCACTGCCCACACGATCGACGACCAGCGAGAGACGCTGGCCATGCGCACGGCACGTCTGAACGAAGGTGAGGCTGGAGCCGGTACGGGCATTGCCGACGCAGTGCTTTTCGACCGGCGCGTCTGGATCGCCAGGCCGTTTCTTGGCTGCAGGCGGGCGGATATCCGAAGCTATCTCACCGAGCGCGGCACGTCCTGGCTGGACGACCCAAGCAACGAGGATGTTCGCTACGAGCGCGTGCGTACGCGCCAACGCCTGTTGCAGGATCCGCTGCCGGCCTCCTTGCCGGATGGCGGTGCGACGCGCGCGGCGCTTTCGGCTGAAGCCGCGACATGGCTCGATGAACATGTCACGATCCATGCGGGCGTTCTCTGTGCCATCAGTCGCGCGGGGCTTTCCGCCGATGAGGCGGTCATCGTCTATGCGCTCTCCTATCTAGCCGCCTCATTGGGAGGGGAACCATACGGGCCGGGTCGTGCGCGGATGCGCCGCATCCTCGATTTCATCGGCGAGGGCAGGCCAGGGCGGCGTACCGCGGGCGGTGTTGTCTTCGATCTGCGCCGGGACGAGCTTTATCTCATGCGCGAAAGCCGCGACATTCGGCCGCTTGTGCTTGCCGCCGGAGCCGTCGGTATCTGGGATGGTCGCTTCCGGATCGTCAATCACGGACCATCGGTCATTCGGGTCGAAGCAGCGGGGGCAATGGGAGCGGCGGAATTTCCGGAAAGGCTACCGAAAGGCGCCGTGCAGCGTGCGCGAGCGGTGTTGCCCAGAGTCATCGCAAGCGATGAGGACACTGCTGCATCGGTCACGATTGCGCCTTATCTCGCGCCCTTCGACCGCTTTTTGACACGATTCAATCGCACATTCGCCAATCGGTTGGCGGCTTGCCTCGGCCGCGAACCCTATATGCCGCCGCCGCTTTGAGACTTATTGACGGAATAAAGCATGTGTCGGCGTGGTTTGCCTTGGCAAGGGCTTGGCGCAACCCTATGTTAGGGATCAAGTAATGCCGCCGTTCAACGGTGGAAGTTTCAGTGCTGGGGAGTTCGATGAACCCTAATTTTCGTAATTTCGCTCTATGGGCAATCATAGCTCTGCTATTGATTGCCCTGTTTAGTATGTTCCAGAACGCGCCGGCACAAACAGGCTCCAGGGAAATTCCATATTCGCAATTCCTCCGGGAAGTTGATTCCGGCCGCGTCCGCGACGTCACCGTCACCGGCAATCGCGTGATCGGCAGCTATGTCGAGAATGGAACGCCCTTCCAGACCTACGCCCCGGTCGTGGATGACAGCCTGCTTGATCGCTTGCAAAGCAAGAATGTCAACATTGTCGGCCGTCCGGAATCGGATGGCTCCTCGAGCTTCCTGAGCTATCTCGGCACGCTGCTGCCGATGCTCCTGATCCTCGGTGTCTGGCTGTTCTTCATGCGGCAGATGCAGGGTGGTTCGCGCGGTGCGATGGGCTTTGGCAAGTCCAAGGCCAAGCTTCTGACCGAAGCGCATGGCCGCGTCACCTTCGACGATGTCGCCGGTGTCGATGAAGCCAAGCAGGACCTGGAAGAAATTGTCGAATTCCTGCGCGATCCGCAGAAGTTCCAGCGCCTTGGCGGTCGCATTCCGCGCGGTGTCCTGCTCGTCGGCCCTCCCGGCACGGGTAAGACGCTTCTGGCGCGCGCCATTGCCGGCGAAGCCAATGTGCCGTTCTTCACCATTTCCGGTTCCGACTTCGTGGAAATGTTCGTCGGCGTCGGTGCAAGCCGCGTCCGCGACATGTTCGAGCAGGCGAAGAAGAATGCGCCCTGCATCATCTTCATCGACGAAATCGATGCCGTCGGCCGCCATCGTGGCGCTGGTCTCGGCGGCGGTAACGACGAACGCGAGCAGACGCTGAACCAGCTGCTGGTCGAGATGGATGGTTTCGAGGCCAATGAGGGCATCATCCTCATCGCCGCGACCAACCGTCCCGACGTTCTCGACCCGGCGCTCCTGCGTCCAGGCCGCTTCGACCGTCAGGTCGTCGTGCCGAACCCGGATATCGTCGGCCGCGAGCGTATCCTCAAGGTACATGCCCGCAACGTTCCACTGGCTCCTAACGTCGATCTGAAGACGCTTGCCCGTGGCACGCCCGGTTTCTCCGGCGCCGACCTGATGAACCTCGTCAACGAAGCCGCCCTGATGGCTGCCCGCCGCAACAAGCGCCTGGTCACCATGCAGGAATTCGAAGATGCCAAGGACAAGATCATGATGGGCGCCGAGCGCCGCTCTTCGGCGATGACCGAAGCGGAAAAGAAGCTCACGGCCTATCACGAAGCCGGTCACGCGATCACGGCGCTTTATGTCGCCGTCGCCGATCCGCTGCACAAGGCGACTATCATTCCGCGCGGTCGTGCTCTCGGCATGGTCATGCAGCTTCCCGAGGGCGACCGCTACTCGATGAGCTACAAGTGGATGGTGTCGCGCCTCTGCATCATGATGGGCGGCCGCGTCGCGGAAGAGCTGACCTTCGGCAAGGAGAACATCACCTCCGGCGCATCCTCGGATATCGAGCAGGCCACCAAGCTTGCCCGAGCCATGGTCACGCAGTGGGGCTTCTCCGACGAGCTTGGCCTGGTTTCCTATGGCGAAAACCAGCAGGAAGTCTTCCTCGGTCACTCCGTCTCGCAGTCGAAGAACGTTTCGGAAGCGACGGCCCAGACGATCGATAACGAGGTACGCCGCCTGATCGATCAGGCCTATCGTCAGGCCAAGGATATCCTTACCGAACAGCATGACGGGTTCGTGGCAATCGCCGAAGGCCTGCTAGAATACGAAACGCTAAGCGGCGAAGAGATCAAGGGCCTCATTCGTGGCGAAAAGCCGGCCCGCGATCTTGGTGACGATACGCCGCCGAGCCGTGGTTCGGCCGTGCCGAAAACCGGTGCCAAGAAGGACGGTTCGCTCAGTGCCAAAGGTGATGAGCCCGAGGGCGGTTTCGAACCACAGCCGCACTAAACGATAGAGGCGATCGAGCCTAGACGAAGAGGCCAGCTCCCCTGCAACCGGGAACTGGCCTTTTTTAGTGCTTTTTAACGGTAACGCGTTGTAATAGGCATTCTCGGTAATTTAAGTGCCGAGTTTTACAATCTGTGGCATGAGCCTCAAGCATCGATGTTCGCGCCACCCATGGACTTCACGGGAGCTGGACGGGATGCCGCTGTCCCACAGTGGGACGCCGCAATCACGGGAGTGCATATGAAACGTCGCTATTTCGGAACGGACGGAATCCGCGGTCAATCCAACATCTATCCGATGACGCCGGATCTCGCCATGCGCGTGGGTATCGCTGCTGGCACGATCTTCCATCGGGGCAGCCATCGCCATCGCGTGGTTATTGGCAAGGATACGCGCCTTTCCGGCTATATGCTGGAAAACGCCATCGTGGCGGGCTTCACCGCAGCCGGCGTCGATGCCTTCGTTCTCGGCCCGATCCCGACACCGGCCGTCGCCATGCTGACGCGGTCGTTGCGCGCCGATATCGGCGTGATGATCTCCGCCTCGCATAATCCTTACGAAGACAACGGCATCAAGCTTTTCGGGCCTGACGGCTACAAGCTCTCCGACGAGCTCGAAGCCAGGATCGAGGATCTGCTCGAAAAGGACATGACGGCGCACCTCGCCAAGTCCGAGGACATCGGTCGCGCCAAGCGCGTCGATGGCGTGCATGACCGCTATATCGAGCATGCCAAGCGCACGCTGCCGCGCGACGTGACGCTGCAGGGCCTGCGTATCGCCATCGACTGTGCCAATGGTGCCGCCTACAAGGTCGCGCCAGCCGTGCTGTGGGAACTGGGAGCCGATGTCGTCACCATCGGCAACGAACCGAACGGCACCAATATCAATCTCAACTGCGGTTCCACCAGTCCGGTGGCCTTGCAGAAGAAGGTGGATGAAGTGCGGGCCGATATCGGCATCGCGCTCGACGGCGACGCTGACCGCGTCATCATCGTCGACGAGACCGGCACGATCATCGACGGCGACCAGCTGATGGCCGTCATCGCCGAGAGCTGGGCCGAAAGCCAATTGCTGCGTGGTAATGGCATCGTCGCCACGGTCATGTCCAATCTGGGCCTTGAACGCTTCCTGGAAGACCGCGGTTTGGGGCTCGCTCGCACTGCGGTCGGCGACCGTCATGTCGTCGAGCACATGCGCCAACACAATTACAATGTCGGCGGCGAGCAGTCTGGCCATATCGTGCTCTCCGACTATGGCACGACCGGCGACGGTCTCGTGGCGGCGCTGCAGATCCTGGCCGTGGTCAAGCGTACCGGCAAGCCGGTCAGCGAAGTCTGCCGGCGTTTCGAGCCGGTGCCGCAGCTGCTGCGCAATGTCCGCATTTCCGGCGGCAAGCCGCTGGAGGACAATCAGGTCCGCAAGGCCATCGCCGACGCGGAGAACGAACTCGCCCGCAATGGCCGCCTGGTCATCCGTCCGTCTGGTACCGAGCCGCTCATCCGCGTCATGGCGGAAGGCGATGATCGTGGCCAGATCGAACGGATTGTTGGCGGTCTGATCGACGTGATATCGAGCGTTCGCAACGCTGCCTGATTTGGGCGATCAGCTATTGCCAACTATTGAACCTGTGGCCGCCTCAGCAAGGGCGGCCATTTCCGTTTCCAGCGCCTGCCTGCAAGCCACGGACTATTGGAACATTTCGCCGGGATAGGCGCCCCAAACCATATTTTGCCTGATGTAACCGCGCACGGAATGCTCCCGCACGGACACGCTGCACCACATGCCTGTACAGGAGCGCAGCGAAAGCAGCACGCGGGGCTGCAGCTCGGCGATGAGGGAAGCTGTCGTTTCCGGGCTGCCGCGCAGCATGGCATTCGTCTTCAGCCAGGGAGCGACCACCGCGGTCCGCTGTCCCGAGAGCAGCGCGCCATGCATCCATCCGGTGGTGCCGGCGTCATCGCGCACCTGCCGCCAGCGACCGTATTCGTCGATGATCTCCAGCGGCAGGCCGGGTTTCAGATAGATCCATTTGGTCGGGTAGATTGTCGATGGTCCGACGCGCATGCGCGCCCTGTGTGCTTTCAGCGAGACGTAGCGCGGGATCGGCAATCCCGTCTCCCGCCCCTTGTTCCAGGCCGTAGCCGCGACGGGCAAGGCCGGCATCGGTGCGGCGGGGACGCCCGAGGACAAAACGCTTAGCGCGAGGCAGAGGCCGGCACACAGCTTGCGAAAGTAAGTCAGCGACTTCCTCCATGTTTTAGGCCCCGGCGACAGTCATGGTAGCTGCTTGAGTCTTGCCAATTGGTTTAAAAACCGTCGCGACATGGGCTGCGGGTCACCTCGGCTTGCCGCGTGAAAATATGATCAGCCAAGATATGGTGCTGTTATAACGATATAATTAAGAATTACTAATGTATAAAATATAGTATATCCCGCAACTAAACAGAGTAAATATTCGTAGTTAATCGGGTTTTAACTCTTATCAATGATTATCCATGTCATGTTTTCTCGATTGGCAAGCGTTTGTCGTGCCAATGGCAATAACTTTGGAGCCAAAGCCATGATGAAATCCCTGATTGGGGCCGTTGCCGCTCTGCTTGTCGGCACGTCCGCCTTTTCTGCCGATCTTTATACGCCGGAGCCGGTGCAGCCGACGCCGGAAGTCGCGGTTAGCCAATCCAGCGGCTGGTATCTGCGCGGCGATGTCGGCTACGCCTTTACCAAGCTGCGCGGCTCCAATTACTTCCAGGGTTCCAACTCCAGCCTGGTGGATTTCGATAGCGCCAAGCTTAATGGCAATATGACGCTCGGCGGCGGTGTGGGTTACCAGATCAACAACTACCTGCGCACGGACGTGACGCTCGACTATCTCTTCAAATCCAGTTTCAAAGGCTCGACGACCGGCGATTGCGGTGGCTGCGGTCCGGGCTTCACTGCCGTACCGGCGACCTCCCGCGATCGCGCATCGCTGACGGCCTATAGCTTGCTTGCCAATGCCTATGTCGATCTCGGCACATACAGCATCTTCACGCCTTATGTGGGCGGCGGTCTCGGCGGCACTTATGTCAAGTGGAGCGACCTGAAGAACACCTCATGTTCCGATGCCAATCCGGATTCTTGCGATGGCTCCGTCTCGCATAAGGGCCGCGGAAGCTGGCGCTTCACTTACGCGCTGATGGCCGGTACCTCCATCGATCTCTCGTGCAACCTCAAGGCCGATGTTGGATATCGCTATCGTCATATCGAGGGTGGCAACATGTTCGGTTATGCGGAAAACGGCGGTCCCGGCTACGACAAGGGCATCAACCTGCATGAAGCCCGCATCGGCGCCCGCTATACCTTCGGCGGCTGCCAGACCGCCAGCTACATGCCGCCCGCCGATATCCCGGTCCAGCCGGTCTACAAGTAAGCCTCCTTACCTCCAAGCCATTGAAAAGCCGTCCGGTTCGTCCGGGCGGTTTTTGCTTTTTAGCGCCACCGTTAAGTAATTACGCCATGTCTTAAACCTTCATTAACCATGAATTCCCTATGGTTAACGAAATAACAATGACTGTGGCCCGGCCCGTCGTTTCCTTCCTGCGGCCGGAATATGGGAACGACAAGAGCAGGCCGGCTTGGAATGCGGGCGCCTGCCCGAGGATGGAAGGCGAGGGGTGATGATCCGTTTCGACGCTTTGGCGCTGGCTGCGATAATGGCGAGCGCATGTGCGGGCGCTGCCCTTGCGGGCGATCTACCGCCGGAAATCAAGATGCCGGAAGTCAGCGTCAAGGATGCTCAGGGCTGGTATGCGCGCGCCGATCTTGGTTACGCCGTCAATGCCAGCCATGGCGATACGACCTTCCGCGCCTATGATCCCGCTGGCGGTGACTACAGCTCCAGCCGATTCGATTCGGATCGCTTCAGCGGCGATTTCTCCGGCGGACTGGGCGTCGGCTACCAATTTAACGATCTGTTCCGAGCCGATCTCACCGGCGATTACTTCAGCGGCGACTACGAAGGCCGGGCCTCGAGCGCATCGTCCTGCTCGGGTGGGGCAGGCGGCACGGGTTGCTCTACCAAGGCCCGCTCCTCCTTCAAGGCCGGCAGCCTGATGGTGAACGGCTATGTCGACCTCGGCACGCTCGCCGGGTTCACGCCCTATGTCGGTGCCGGTCTCGGCGCGACCAGGATCTCCTGGAGCAGCGTCAATGCCGTCGGCTCCTGCGTCGATGGCACGTCCAACTGTGGCGGCGGCAGTTCGGTCAGCGCCCGTTATCCCGGCGATAGCGACTGGCGCTTCACCTACGCCCTGATGGCCGGCGTTGCCTATGAGGTGGCGCCGAATGTGAAGCTGGATCTCGGCTATCGTTTCTCGCATGTCGCCGGCGGTGACATGTTCGGCTATTCCGCTGCCGATTCGGCGGCAGGCGCCGGCGGTACGATGGGCCGCGACGGCGCCCTGTCACGCCACGAAATCCGCGTCGGTTTGCGAATCACTACCTGGTAAGACGCCGTTTACGGCGTCCTGAGCACGTAGGCGATGCGACGGAAGAAATCCAAGGTGCGGAAGAGGTGTGCCGGGATACGCCGCAGGGCGGTGGATTTCGCGGCGCGATAGTCGCGACGCCAGCCGATCATCGTGGTTCTCTGCAACGGGCTGAAACCGACGATGTTGACTCGCGTGGTGAAGATGGACGTCTGCATGTCCCAGCCGCGCTCGATGGCGACATCCCAGGGCAGGGACATGACCGCGAGGGATTTTACGATCTTTTCCGCGCCGCCGCGTGTCACAAGGTAGCAGGCCGTCGAGCCCTGCGGGCCGAAGAGGCAGCGGCCGACCACGTCCCCCCTGCGGCTGCGGGTCATGGCGCGGAAGCCGCCCCAGCGATGATTGACCAGCTTGATGACCTCGGCGCCCGGGGCGGCTTCCTGCGCTGCCATGGCGCGAGCCAGGAAATTGCCGTCCAGCGCTATGTCGTCTTCGATGATGATGGCGGATTGGCTGCCGCCCGCCAGAAACTGCTGCAGTGCCAGCAGGTGACTGCGGTAGCAACCATATTCGCCGGGCAGGATGACCCTGCCGTGCCGGCGCTGGAAACGTTTGTGATCGACGTCGACCCATTGCTCATGCGGTAAAAGAGCGCCGTCGACACCGTCGACGCGCTCGATTTCGATGCCGATTTCATCGCTCTGCCGTCGAATCTCTGCCAATCGGTCCGTCGCTCGATCAATGTTGATGAGGTAGACGGGCAAAGGTTGCGCCGGCATGCGAGGACTTTCGGACATTGCGGCTTGATGTATTAAAGACATTTGTTCTTCATCGGTCGGCGCAAATCCATGAAACGCCATAACATATGGTGGCGTGTCCGCAAAGAAGCGAGCTTTTGTGTGGCTAATTCAGTGTGTTCCTCAGCGCGTTCCTGCACGAATTCGTGAAGCGCTGTCCACACGTATATTTTGCCTATTGCGGTCAAGCCCGGCTTCCAATATATCCGGCGGCGGGACACTCCTCCCCAACGAGGAGCTTTCTATCTGAGAGGATAGCATCATGACTAAGCTCGCCAAGCCGGACATCCGTCCGAACAATACCCATTTTTCTTCTGGCCCCTGCTCGAAGCGCCCCGGTTGGTCGCTCGACGCTCTTTCCGACGCGCCTCTCGGCCGTTCGCACCGTGCGAAAGTCGGCAAGGCCAAGCTGAAGCAGGCCATTGATCTTACCCGTGACATTCTGGACGTGCCCGCGGACTACCGCATCGGCATTGTTCCCGCTTCCGATACCGGCGCCGTCGAAATGGCGCTCTGGTCACTGCTCGGAGAGCGCGGCGTCGACATGCTTGCCTGGGAAAGCTTCGGCGCCGGCTGGGTCACCGACGTCGTCAAGCAGCTGAAGCTCAAGGACGTCCGCAAGCTCGAAGCCGGTTACGGCGAGCTGCCCGATCTTTCCACCGTCGATTTTGACCGCGACGTGGTCTTCACCTGGAACGGCACCACTTCCGGCGTCCGCGTTCCGAACGCCGATTTCATTCCGGCCGACCGCAAGGGCCTGACGATCTGCGACGCCACCTCGGCCGCTTTCGCTCAGGACCTCGATTTTGCCAAGCTCGATGTCGTCACCTTTTCCTGGCAGAAGGTTCTCGGCGGCGAGGGCGCGCATGGCGTCATCATCCTGTCGCCGCGTGCCGTCGAGCGTCTGACCACCTATCAGCCCGCCTGGCCGCTGCCGAAGATCTTCCGCATGACCAGCGGCGGCAAGCTCATCGAAGGCATCTTCACCGGCGAGACGATCAATACGCCGTCGATGCTCTGCGTCGAGGACTATATCGACGCTCTGCTCTGGGCCAAGGACCTCGGTGGTCTCAAGGCTCTGATCGGCCGTGCCGATGCCAACGCCAAAGTCATCCATGACTTCGTGGCCGCCAACGACTGGATCGCCAATCTCTCCGCCAAGGTCGAGACGCAGTCCAATACCTCCGTCTGCCTGAAGATCGTCGACAAGGATGTCGCCGCTCTCGATGATGACGGTCAGGCGAATTTCGCCAAGGGTCTCGTCGCTCTTCTCGAAAAAGAAGGCGTCGCCTATGACGTCGGCCATTATCGTGACGCGCCGTCGGGCCTGCGCATCTGGGCGGGCGCGACGATCGAAGCCACCGACATGCAGAAGCTGATGCCCTGGCTTTCCTGGGCCTTCGAAACGCAGAAGGCAACGCTCTCCCAGGCTGCTGCCTGAGACTTGAGCGTATTCGGCTCCGCCACAAGGGCGGAGCCCAGCATTCCGAACTCTCTGTTTGCTTTCACGCAATTCCGGACGGAAAGCCGTTTCGCACTTTTCATGGAATTGCCTACCATCGCTGACCCTTTTTCAGGAGGCCTCTCATGGCACCTCGCGTTCTCGTATCCGATGAACTGTCTGAAACTGCCGTCCAGATCTTTCGCGATCGTGGCGTCGAAGTCGATTTCCAGCCGCAGCTTGGCAAGGACAAGGACAAGCTACTCGAAATCATCGGCAATTATGATGGCCTTGCCATCCGTTCCGCCACCAAGGTGACGGAGAAGATCATCGCGGCGGCCAAGAACCTCAAGGTTGTCGGCCGCGCCGGTATCGGCGTCGACAATGTCGATATCCCCGCCGCCTCGCGCCGCGGTATCATCGTCATGAACACGCCCTTCGGCAATTCGATCACCACGGCCGAGCACGCCATCGCCCTGATGTTCGCCGTTGCTCGCCAGCTTCCGTCCGCCGACGCCTCGACCCAGGCCGGCAAGTGGGAGAAGTCGAAGTTCATGGGTGTCGAAATCACCGGCAAGACGCTCGGCATCATCGGCGCCGGCAATATCGGCTCGATCGTCATTGCCCGCGCCATCGGCCTGAAGATGCACGTCGTTGCCTATGATCCGTTCCTGTCGAAGGAGCGCGCCGAGGAAATGGGCGTTACCAAGGTCGAGCTTGACGAGCTCTTCGCACGCGCCGACTTCATCACGCTGCATGTGCCGCTGACGGACAAGACCCGCAACATCATCGACGCCGATGCGCTCGCCAAGATCAAGCCGGGCGTGCGCATCATCAACTGCGCCCGTGGTGGTCTGGTGGATGAGGCAGCGCTTGCCGCCGCCATCAAGTCCGGCCATGTCGCCGGCGCCGCCTTTGACGTCTTCGAAGTGGAGCCCGCCAAGGAAAGCCCGCTGTTCGGCCTGCCGAACGTTGTCTGCACGCCGCATCTCGGCGCATCGACCACGGAAGCGCAGGAAAATGTTGCCCTGCAGGTGGCCGAGCAGATGTCGGACTATCTCGTCAAGGGGGCGGTCTCCAACGCCATCAACATGCCCTCGATCACCGCCGAGGAAGCGCCGCTTCTGAAGCCGTTCATCAAGCTCGCCGACGTTCTTGGCGCCTTCGTCGGCCAGGTGACGGACGATCCGATCAAGGAAATCGAGATCCTTTATGACGGCGTCACCGCCGGCATGAACACCAAGGCGCTGACGAGCGCGCTGCTGGCCGGTCTCATCCGCAATCAGGTCGCCGACGTCAACATGGTTTCGGCGCCGATCATGATCAAGGAAAAGGGCATCGTTCTTGCCGAAGTCAAGCGCGACAAGACCGGCGTCTATGACGGCTACATCAAACTGACGGTCACCACCGACAGCATGAGCCGCTCGGTCGCCGGCACCGTTTTCTCCGACGGCAAGCCGCGCTTCATCCAGATCAAGGGCATCAATCTCGATGCCGATGTTGGCAACCACATGGTCTATCTCGCCAATACCGACGTTCCCGGCATGATTGGCTTCATCGGCTCGACGCTCGGTTCCGCCGGCGTCAACATCGCCAACTTCCAGCTCGGTCGCGACAAGCAGGGTGGCGACGCCATCGCGCTGCTCTATGTCGACGGACCGATTAGCGACGAGGTTCTGGGCAAGTTGACTGCGCATCAGGCGATCCGTCAGGCCAAGCCGCTGGTGTTCAACGTCGACTAAATTGCTCCTCCCAAGAGCTATGCGAAAACCCGGCGCGACGCGAGTTGCGCCGGGTTTTTCTTTACCTTCTATGGCTGTGGATAAGTCCACGCATCAGGCTATCGGGGGCCTGCAAACACGCCTATCTCTTTGTCATGGGGGCGTTGCAAAAGAGTATTTTCGGGGACACGCTGGGCAAACCGGTCGAATGGCTTGCGAAACCGGCATCCGTTGCCATCGTGCTCTTTGCACGGGCCGTTACAGCTGTCAGGGCGATCTGGCCCGAGAGCGGTGCTCCGACCGACCGATGCGTCTATTTTGCCAATCATTCCAGCCACGGTGATTTCATCTTGATCTGGACCGTGCTGCCGCCACGGCTGCGTCGGCGCACGCGGCCGGTCGCCGGGGCCGATTACTGGTTGAAGTCGAAATTGAACAGCTTTATTGGCCGCGACGCCTTCAATGCCGTCTTGATCGAGCGCGATCGCGAAGCGCGAACGGAAGATCCGGTCGAGCAGATGTCTGCGGCGATCGACGCCGGTTCCTCGCTGATCCTGTTTCCCGAGGGCACGCGAAACCTGACGGATGCGCCGTTGCAGCCGTTCAAGAGCGGGCTTTACCATCTGGCCAGCGCGCGTCCCGATATCGATCTTGTTCCCGTCTGGATCAACAATCTCAACCGCGTCATGCCCAAGGGTGAGTTCGTGCCCATTCCGTTGATCTGCACGGTGACTTTCGGCGAGGCGCTGCGGATCGGCGCGGACGAAGAGAAGGCGGACTTTCTGGCGCGAGCGCAATCGGCGCTGTTGGCTTTGTCGCCCAAGCAAGTGGGGCATGGCGAATGAGTGCGGCAAGCTCCGATCTGATCCATCTGGTTTTCGGTATTTTCGGCGTGCTGATTGTCGCGTCCGTCATCGGTTATGTGTTGCAGCAACGGCTATCGCCGGACGGATCGAACGCGGCGATCGAAAACCTGAATGCCCGCATCAAGGCCTGGTGGGTGATGGTCATTCTGATCGGCCTCGCCTTTCTGGCGGGCCGCGCCGGCGTCATCCTGCTCTTCGCCTTCTGTTCCTTTGCGGCGCTGCGCGAATTCATCACGCTGATCAGCACCCGGCGTGCCGACCATTGGGCGCTTGCCGCCGCATTCTTCATCGCTCTACCGGTGCAATATTATCTGCTCTGGGCCGAGCAATACGGCATCTATGCGATCTTCATCCCGGTCTACGCCTTCCTGCTGATGCCGATCATCGCGGTCTTGCGAGGGGATACCGAGCGTTTCCTGATCCGCATTGCGGAAGTGCAATGGGCGCTGATGATCTGTGTTTTCTGCGCCTCGCATGTGCCGGCATTGCTGACCCTGCATATTCCCGGTTATGAGGGCCGCAACGTCCTTTTGATCGCCTTCCTCGTCATTGTCGTGCAGCTCAGCGATGTGCTGCAATATGTCTGGGGCAAGTTGTTCGGTCGCACGAAGATCGCGCCGAAATTGTCGCCATCGAAAACGGTGGAAGGCTTTGTCGGCGGCGTCGCCAGCGCGACCCTGATTGGCGCTGCGTTGTGGTGGATCACGCCGTTCACGCCATGGCAGGCAGGGCTGCTTGCCTTCGTCATTACGATCATGGGCTTCTTTGGCGGTCTGGTGATGTCGGCAATCAAGAGGGATCGCGGCGTCAAGGATTGGGGGCACCTGATCGAAGGTCATGGCGGGCTGATCGACCGGCTGGATTCCGTCGTCTTCTCCGCGCCGATCTTCTTTCATCTTGTTCGCTACTGGTGGGTGGCGTGATGAGCGGGCGGGTGAGGGCGCTTGCCAGCAGCAGCATCGTGCATGTGCTTTTCGCTTTCCTCGCCATGGGCGGCTGGGCCGTTTTCGCCAACCGGATGCATCCGATGCCTCGGCCCGTAATCGCAGGTCTTGTTCAGGGCATTCTCTCAGCCTGCCTGACGCTGTTCCTCAAATCGGTAATCGAGGCGCTGTCGAAACGGTTCCGTGGTGTTGCCGCCCTCTGGGTGCCACCCTTGATCGCCTGTCTTGGTTCCACCGGCATATTGGTGACGATCCATGCGCTTAGCGGCACGCCGGAGATAGTGAAGACCATCGCAGTGCCGCTGCTGGTGTCGACCAGCTATGCGGCGCTCTACAATTATTCGATTTCCGGAGGGAGGCGTTAGGGTCATGGCGGGCGAAGGGACGGGTGACAGGCGGCCGTTGGCCAGCCGCAACACACGCTGGGCGCAGGGATTGGCGCGGCGGATGACCGCGCTGTCGGTGACGCCGAACCAGATATCGCAGGCAAGCATGGTCATGGCGGCGCTGGCGGGCGGTGCCTTCTGGCTGTCGGGGCAGGGGGATAGCCGATTGCGCATCCTGTTCCTGATTCTCGCGGCGCTCTTCTGTCAGCTTCGGCTGCTGTGCAATCTGCTTGATGGCATGGTCGCCGTCGAGGGTGGCAAGGGCGAGGCGGATGGGCCGTTCTGGAATGAATTCCCGGATCGTGTCGCCGATATCCTGATCTTTGCCGGTGTCGGCTATGGCATCGCCGTGCCAGGCCTTGGCTGGGCCGCTGCCGCCTTTGCCGTTCTCACCGCCTATGTCCGCGAACTGGGCCGCGCCACCGGCAACCCCAGCGATTTCGGCGGGCCGATGGCCAAGCAGCATCGCATGGCGACGATCACAGCCGCAGCACTGCTCTCCATTTTCGAAGTGCTCTGGAACGGCGGCACCTGGGTGCTGACCATCGCCCTCTGGATCGTTGCCCTCGGGGCCGCGGTGACGGCGTTGCGGCGCGGGCTCAACCTCATTCGGCAGCTGAAAGCGAAGCACTGAGCGTCCCCTGATTCGCCGCCTCTTGCGCGCGAGGGCAATCCTTTCTATATCCCTGATCGATTGAGGCCGGGCGATTAAAGCCGCCATGTGCCCGCAGACGATAAAAATCCGCCGCTTTTGCATGGCAACCGGTGGAAAGAAGACAGCACCGAAGATCGACTGAGATTGGCGGCAGGACCGTGAACACACTGGATTTTGACAAGAAGCCGGAAGACACCCGCGTCGTCGTCGCCATGTCGGGTGGCGTCGACAGTTCCGTTGTCGCCGGCATTTTGAAGCGCCAGGGCTATGATGTGCTCGGCATCACGCTGCAGCTCTACGATCACGGCGCGGCCGTACACCGCGCCGGCTCCTGTTGCGCCGGCCAGGATATCGACGATGCCCGCCGTGTCTGCGAGACCATCGGCATTCCGCACTATGTGCTCGATTATGAGAAGCGCTTCCGCGAGACGGTGATCAATCCTTTTGCCGAGAGCTATGTTGCCGGCGAGACGCCGATCCCTTGCGTCTCCTGCAATCAGACCGTCAAGTTCGCCGATCTCTTGGCAACCGCCAAGGAACTCGGCGCCGACGCTCTGGCGACCGGCCACTATATCCGCTCGCGTCCGAACCCGTCCGCGGACCGTCCCGGCCGCCGCGCGCTATACCGCCCCGCCGATGCCGACCGCGACCAGAGCTATTTCCTCTTTGCGACCACGCAGGAGCAGATCGACTATCTGCGCTTTCCGCTTGGCGGCATGCCGAAGGCGGAAACCCGCGCGTTGGCCGAGGACATGGGCCTTGTCGTCGCCAAGAAGGCCGACAGCCAGGACATCTGTTTCGTGCCGCAGGGCAAATATTCCGACGTCATCGCCAAGCTGAAGCCGAATGCGGCGCTTGCCGGCGAGATCGTCCATCTCGACGGCCGCGTGCTCGGTCGTCACGAAGGCATCCTGCATTATACGATCGGCCAGCGTCGCGGCATCGGCGTCGCCACCGGCGATCCGCTCTACGTCGTCTATCTCGACGCCCGCTCGCGCCGCGTCATTGTCGGCCCGAAGGAAGCGCTGGAAACGCATCGCGTCTATCTGCGTGACGTCAACTGGCTCGGCGATGAACCGCTGCTGGAAGCAGCCTCCGGCGACGGCTTTGCCTGCTACGCCAAGGTCCGCTCCACCCGCGCGCCGGAGCCTGCGGTGCTGTGTGCCGACAAGGACGGCATCTATGTCGACCTGACGATCGGCGAAGCCGGCGTCGCACCCGGCCAGGCCTGCGCCCTCTATTCCGCTCCCGGCGACGACGCCCGCGTCTATGGCGGCGGCTTTATCGAGCGTTCCGAGCGTGAGCCGATGGCTGAGGCGTCGCTGAAGGCATTGCTGGCAAGCCCGGTTGCGGCCTGAAGGCAGGCGGTGGGCCGTGCAGGGGAAAGCGTTGATTTTTCCAAATCATCCGCTTGACACAAAGCCGAACCGCACCTTATAAGCCGCTCAACCGACGAGCCAGCGCTCTTCGAGCGGCGGTTTCGTTTGGCCCTTGCGCATAAGTAATGACTATGTGCAGACGTGGCGGAGTAGCTCAGTAGGTCAGAGCAGAGGAATCATAATCCTTGTGTCGGGGGTTCAAATCCCTCCTCCGCTACCATTCAAATCTTTAAGAGAAATCAATGTTTATTGGCGTGTTGCGTTGCAACGCGCGGCGTATTGTTTTCCCTGATTTTCAGGTGTTTCCTTCTGCTGCCGGTAAATCCATGCTACATTCGAATGTAGAGCCGAGTCTCCACCTCTTTACATTTTTCATTGTTGAGTCATTGTTCAAATCCACAACTAAAGGGATGGGGCAATGTCTGATTATATTTCCTTGGCGGCGGGCGCTATTCTTATAGTATTTACGCTCGGCTTAATCATTAAAGGGAAAGAGGTTTCTTCTGGGCATGCAATGGTATTAGCTGCAGGGGCCGCGCTTGTGCTTTTGCCGTCGGTTTCGAATTTTGAATGGTCTGACGGAGGCCTAAAATATACTCGCCGCGACGAAACTGCTGACCTTACTTCCCAAGTCAAGAAACTGGCAGATGACAATATCCAAGCCAATGAAACCATTAGGCAGACTACCGAAGCCTTAAAGGTTGCGAACGAGCGCCTCAACAAGCTGGAGACGGCTACTCAGTCGTCACAAAATCCGAGTACCCAAGGTGGCGGAGCGAAGCCGCCTCTGAAATTTGACTGGGGGAAATACAGCGAACCTACGTTCTTCGATGATCTCCTAAAGAAAAGTGATCAGAGCGTGAAGATGAGCACCGATAATCGCGATGCGGTTACAACTTTCCAAAGGCAGTTTGAAGCGAAACAATGAGCGCGCGTAGACACCGGGGCGACTAAGATCAAGCGAGGCCCGTAGGCCAGAAATAGCAATTGTGAGCCGAGGGTGTGAAATAGATCCTCCGGACACGGAGGCCAGAGAGTGTCATTCAGTATGAGGTCGCTTCTCATGTGCGGTCCCACCTGTGAGTTGGTCACTCGAACATTTCGCCGACATAACTCAGTTGGCAGAACACCTGATTTGTAATCAGGGGGTCCCGGATTCGAACCTCCTCCTTTATTTCCGTTCCACTAGCCATTCCCAAGGGGAACCCATGCCACTGCTGAGGTACCGATAGTCACCGGCGCCCGAAAATCTTCTCGGCTCGATAGGCTGAAATGAGGAAAACGACGATCCATACGATCAGATAGAACGGTAGCAATAGTAGGTAATATCCGTTCTCGAAGATTATGGCTTCGAATGTCTTGCGGGCCAACCACAAGGTTGGAATGCCAGTTATGGCTAAAATCGCCGATCAGTGCGCAATACCATCTAGACAGCAGCGCTCTCGCGAGCGCTGCTGTTCTACATCGTCATCAAGCTACCCAGCGAGCCGGTTTCAGGCTCGATAATAGCGATGATGCCGATAGTGGGGATGATGCCGGTGATGCTTGTACCAGCCGCCGTGATGGCCGCGCCAGTAGTGGCTCCGGTAGCTGCGATGCGGCTTCCAGTGATGCCGGTGGTGTCGTGGACCGTGCCAGCCGCGATGGTGGCGATGATGACGATAGTCGACTGTCTGGACGGACGATTGAACTTCCGGCTTCGCCATATTCATCATCGGCGTGGCCGATGCGGCGCCGGCGCCGATCAGCAAGCCGATACCGAGAATTCCAGCAAGTATAGTTTTGAATATTTTCATGATGAACCTCCCTCATCTTCCTCATCCTGAAACCCAAGGGCTGAACAGGGGATGAATGATCACTGAGCAGGCAGTTCGCCTCAAGGAATCGACTCTGCCTTCCGAGGGAAAGGCAGAGCCGGGAGGCCAGGCACTGGCTCAAGCGCGAACGAGCTTTTTGGGGGGGCGGCGGGCTCGTCCGCACGGCAACGGTCTACCACCATAAGCTGAAGCCTAGCTGAAGGACATCCGGTTGCAATGGAAGGGCTTTGAGGACGGACGCGGCGTAAGAGACGCCAGCGGCTTAGTCCGCCATCACGGTCTCGATCGGAACGCCGGCTTCCGTGGCGGCGGCGATGAAGCTGGTGCGGGCATCAAGGGGTTGCCTCAGCCCACTTTCGACGTCGGCGCAGACCAGCATGGCGCGCAGGAACGCCTTGCCTTCGGCAACCGGCCATGCGTTCAGCAGCATGTCCAGCGCTTCTTTCGTCGTGCTGACGGTGTAGGTTGTCCCGGTCCGTGTGCAGATGACCAGAACGGGATAATTCCACTGTCTGTTGCTCATTGTTTGAAGCTCCGACCCATGCAGCGCACGTTAGCGCCTTGCTGGGCAAAGGCACAAGTAAATTTCGAAGCGACATTGATTGCGCAGCGAAGGTCCTAAAGCGGACGTTAAAATAGCTCAGGCGACGGGTTTCGTTTGAGCCCCATAGCCCCGCAGGAACATGTCCACGCCCTGTTGGGCTGCGAGTTCGATGTCCGCCTCGGTCGGCGTTTCGCCGAAGAGTGTCGTCATCTGCAGGTCGGCGTTGATCAGCGCCGTGAATTGGCGGGCGGCGATGTCGCAGTCAGGGACGCGGAGTAGGCCTTGGTGGTGGAGGCGGGCGAAGATGGCGCCGATTGCCGTGCCGATCTTGCAGGGGCCGTGCTCGCGCCAGGCTTCGAAGAGGTGCGGATAGCGAGGGCCTTCGGACTGGACGAGCTTGCGCAGGAACTTTCCGTCCTGATTGTAGAGGCAGTTGCGGTTCAGATCGACGGCGAAGGCGACCAGGTCTTCCCGCAGGTTCTCCGGCCTGTCGGGGAAGGTGGCAAGCGCTGCGAAGACAGCAGTATTGGCCCGTGCGGTCACGTCGGCAATGACAGCGATGAACAGCGTCTCTTTTTCACGGTAGTGATTGTAGATGGTCTGGCGGGAGACACAGGCCCGCGCCGCGATCTCGTCAATGCTCGCGCCCGAAAACCCCTCGCGGCAGAAGACCTCCGCGGCGGCATCAAGGATGGGAACGCGCTTCAGGCATTGTGCGGGTCTTGCAGTCCTTGCCCGTAAGGCGATGGCGTTTCGGCTGTTCATGAGGTGACGATAAACCGTATTGACGATTTGGACAATAGTGTCTAATTTGACAAATGTGTCCAAAAAACTGGACAAGACTGTTAAGTGCAATTCGGACCCCGCGTTTTCCTCCCAAGACCGCGTGGCGTTCCGATGACTCTATAGATTTGAATTCCCCTCGGGGGAGATGCGGCGCGACGGCAATCCGGCTTTCGCGCTCGAAACTTTCTGAAAGATCATCATCATGACGACGTCTTTCCTTCGCTATGCGATCATCCTTGGCCTGCTGTCGGCCATCGGGCCCTTTGCAATCGACATGTATCTCCCAGCCCTGCCGTCGATCGGCAAGGATCTTGCGGCGGAGAACAATGTCGTTCAGCTCAGCCTGCTGTTCTTTTTCATTCCCTTCGCCATCTTTCAGCTTCTCTATGGGCCGCTGTCGGACATGTGGGGCCGCAAGGCGCCGCTTTATATCGGCATCGGCCTGTTTGCGGTGGCAAGCGTTGGCGCCGCCACGGCCAGCAATATCGAGACGCTGATCGCCTTCCGCTTCCTGCAGGGCATCGGCGGGGCGGCCGGCATGGTGGTGCCGCGCGCCATCGTTCGCGACATGCATACCGGCGTTCAGGCGGCGCGGCTGATGTCGCTGTTGATGCTGGTGTTCAGCATCTCGCCAATCCTTGCGCCGCTGACAGGCAGCGCCGTCATCGCCTTCTATGGCTGGCGCGGCGTGTTCTGGGCCGTGACGATCGCGGCCATCATTGGCCTTATCCTGCTCTCCACGCAGCTTGAGGAAACCCGGACGAAGGCAGAGCGCTCTGAAAGCGGCCTGCGCAGTGCCATGGCGGCCTACCGCCTGCTGCTCGGTGACCGCAATTTCCTGACGTTGAGCTTTATCGGCGGTCTCGGCATATCGAGCTTTCTGGTCTATCTCGCCAATTCACCGTTCGTGCTGATCGACCACTACCGCCTGACGCCGACGGAATATAGCTTCGCCTTCTCGGTCAACGCTGTCTCCTTCTTTGCCGTGTCGCAGCTCACCGGCTGGCTTGGCGAGCGTTTCGGCTTGGTGCGGGTGATGCGCATTGCCGTGACCGCCTTTGCCACCACGATGGCGCTGCTGGCCATCGTCATGAGCCTTGGCTTCAATCAGTTGCCGGTGTTGGTCGTATTCCTCTTCGTCGGCTACGGTTTCCTCGGCCTGGTCATCCCGACGACGGCGGTGCTGGCACTGGAGGATCACGGCGCAATTGCCGGCACAGCCTCGGCGCTGATGGGCACGCTGCAATTCGTCACGGCCGCCGTTGCCATGGTCATTGCCGCCGTGTTCTTCGATGGCACCGCCTTGCCCATGGTTGCCGGTATCGCGCTCTGCGCCGTTGCCGCCCTGCTGCTGACACAGGCGACGATTGCTCGCCGGCCGGTGGTGGAAGCCGCTGCGGAATAGAGCGCTTTTACAGGGAGAAGAAAGAGGCCGGGGCATTGCTCCGGCCTTTTCGATTCCGGCATCTTGCAGAGGAGCGAAAGATCATAAAAGACTTGGCCTCAGCAAAAGGGAGGACGGCTAATGGGCAGCTTCGCGGAGATTCTGGAGCGGGCGGAGAAGCGCAAGGGCGGGGCCGAAGGGCTGAAGGCGCTTATGTCCAAGGCGCCGGATCACAACGCTTTGCGTGTCATGCCGGACGACCGGCTGCTGTCGGACATGACGCGCTATGTCTTCTATGCCGGCTTCGTACGCAACATCATCGATTCCAAATGGCCGGGTTTCGAAGCGGCCTTTTCGGGTTTCGATCCGGTTTTCCTCAATTTTGCGCCCGACGATTACTGGCATGACCTGACCTCCGATACGCGCGTGGTGCGCAATGGCGCCAAGATCATGTCGGTCAGGGCTAACGCGCATTTCATCCGTCAGCTTGCCGAGGAGCATGGCAGTGCCGGGCGGTTCTTTGCCGATTGGCCGGTGGAGGATCATATCGGGCTGCTCGCCGTGCTCGATAAGCGCGCCGATCGGCTCGGCGGCATGAGCGGTCAATATTTCCTGCGCGCCATCGGCCGCGACAGTTTCGTCATGAGCCATGACGTGCTCGTCTGCCTGCGTCTCTCCGGCCTGCCGATCTCGGAAACGAAGCCGGGCAAGAAGGACCTGCGCCTGATCCAGGACCAGTTCAATGCTTGGGGCGCCGAAACGGGCCTGCCGCAAACCTACCTCTCGCGCATCTGCGCCTTCTCGGTCGGAATGCCGGGGGAAGAGGCCGAGGACTGATTGATTTGATCCGCCGAATGATATTGGATCGCGCCTCGAAAGTGGGAGGAAACGATCATGTCGACCGACAACCGGCCACTGGCCATCAGCGCGCCCGAGCCGCGTTCGCTTGAGCTTATTTTCAGCAAGGACGCGCTGTCGCTCCTCCATTCAAAATATCGGATCGTCGAGGCGGATCCGGAGGATATTGCCGGGCTAGGCGACGATGTACTCGGCGAGGCCAGCTATGTCATCGGCCAGCCGCCGCTGTCCAAAGAGGTGCTCGACCGCATGCCGCGCCTGCGCTGCATCCTGAATGTCGAGAGCAATCTCATCAACAATATGCCCTATCACGTGCTCTTCGAACGCGGCATCCATGTCGTGACCACCGGGCAGGTCTTTGCCGAGCCGGTGGCGGAGATCGGGCTTGGTTTCGCGCTCAGCCTGGCGCGCGGCATCGTCGATGCCGATGTCGATTTTCGTCAGGGCAAGGAGCTTTGGGGCGGGGACGGCAATGCCAGCGCCCGGCTGCTTTCCGGCAGCGAAATCGGCATTGTCGGCTTCGGCGATCTCGGCAAGGCGTTGAACCGGCTGCTCTCCGGATTTCGTGCGACGGTCAGGGTGTTCGACCCCTGGATGCCGCCGTCTATTCTCAGAGAACATGGCGTCCAGCCAGCCAGCCTCGACGAGGTGCTGTCGGACAGCGATTTCGTTTTCGTCGTCGCTTCCGTCACCAGCGAGAACAAGGGCTTTCTCGGCGGAACGGCCTTTGCGCGCATGCGCAAGGGAGCGGCCTTCATCCTGCTCAGCCGCGCCGATGTCGTGGATTTCGAAGCGCTGATGGCGGCGGTTGCCTCCGGCCATATCGTCGCGGCGAGCGATGTCTATCCGGAGGAGCCGCTCAGCGGAGATCATCCGGTGCGCAGTCTCAAGGGCTTCATCCGATCGGCGCACCGCGCCGGCGCGCTCGACAGCGCCTTTAAGAAGATGGGCGATATGGTGCTGGAGGACATGGACCTGATGGATCGCGGCCTGCCGCCGATGCGCTGCAAGCGGGCGGAGCGAGAGACGGTGTCGCGGATGCGGTCGAAGCCGGTTACCCGGAACTGATGAAGTGCAGCGGATTTGCCGTCTAAACCTGGACGGGTGCATTCTTACTCCGACTCATCTATGTCTCGGCCATTGAGGAAATGGTGGGGACAGAGATGGCGAACCGGGAAATCGACTTGGCATATGCGGCAACTAGGGGTCGACTGCCAGCCTTTCTAGGCATTGCCGCTGTCATCGCTATTATCATGCTCGTTCTCAGCTCGTGGTACACGATCGACCAGGGCGAGCGCGGCGTCATCCTGCGCACCGGCGCCATGGTCGGCACGGCCGAGCCGGGCCTGCATTTCAAGCTGCCGTGGATCGAAACCGTCGTCAAAATCCCCGTGACGCAGCAGGTGACCTACTGGACCTGCCAGACCGGTGCGGGCTGCGAGGCCGGCGAGCATCCGCAGATGCAGGCCTATTCGCAGGACCAGCAGCCTGCCGACATGCGCGTGACCATTTCCTGGCATGTGCCGCCGGATGCGGTCGAGAAGGTCTATTCCGAATTCGGCTCGCTCAGTAATCTGGAATCGCGGCTGGTGTCGCGGCGTGCGCCGCAGGATGTGAAGACGGTGTTCGGCAAGTTCACCGCCGCCTCCGTCATCCAGAACCGGGCGCAGTTCAACACCGACGTTCAGGCGGCGATCGAGGCCGGCATTCAGGGGCCGGTGCAGATCGACAGCGTTCAGGTGGAGAATATCGACTTCTCCGACGCCTATGAGAACAGCATAGAGCAGCGCATGCTGGCGGAGGTCGAAGTCCAGAAGCTGCGGCAGAACGCCGAGCGCGAAAAGGTGCAGGCGCAGATCACGGTGACGCAGGCTCAAGCGGCGGCCGACGCCCGTCGCGCCGATGCGCAGGCGCAGGCCGACGCAGTGCGGTTGCAGGCCGAAGCCGAGTCAGAGGCGATCCAGCTTCGCGGCGATGCCGAGGCGAAGGCGATCAAGGCGCGGGGCGATGCGCTGCGCGACAATCCGAACCTGATCTTCCTGACGCAGGCGGAAAAGTGGAACGGGCAGTTGCCGACCACCATGCTGCCGAATGGTTCCGTGCCGATGCTCAATTTGGATGCGCGGCAGACTTCCGCCGCGCCGACGGGGCAGGAGTAAGATCAGCTCGGCCGGTCGGCTCAGCGATGGGCCGACCAGGGCACCAGGCGGCGTTCGATCAGCCGGACGGTGATCTCGAACAGGAAGGCTATCAGCGCGATGACGATGATGCCGCTGATGACGATATCGGTCACCAGGAACTGCGCGGCCGACTGGATCATGAAACCCAGGCCCTGTGACGCCGCGACCAGTTCTGCGGCGACCAGGGTGGACC
The DNA here is from genome assembly GCF_000799715.1 of Martinezella rhizogenes. Lineage (GTDB taxonomy): Bacteria > Pseudomonadota > Alphaproteobacteria > Rhizobiales > Rhizobiaceae > Rhizobium > Rhizobium rhizogenes_C. The sequence goes on along the minus strand of NZ_JUHG01000011.1, from coordinate 1,334,288 downwards.
AGCCGGCGCCGAGCGCGATGCGGATGCCGGTGAGGATCGAGGGGACGGCGCCCGGCAGGATGACGTGGCGCAGCACCTGCAATCTGCCGGCACCGAAGGAGCGGGCCGCGTTGACGTAGTCGACGGGAGCGGCCTTCACGCCGGCGGCGGTCGACAGGATGATCGGCGGCAGCATGGCGAGCGCGATGACGGTAATCTTCGATGCCTCCCCGATGCCGACCCAGATGATGACCAGCGGCAAATAGGCAAGCGGCGGCAATGGCCGCAGGAATTCGACGATCGGGTCGAGTATACCCTTACCGACACGGCTGGTGGCAATCGCCAGCCCGGCTGGGATGCCGATCACCAGCGAGACGGCGAGGCCGCCGAAGATTCTCAGAAGGCTGGCGAAGGCGTGTTCGACAAGCGTTGAGTCGACAAAGCCGGTGACGTTCAGCGCGTAGAGCGCCTTGGCGACGGTCCACGGCGAGGGCAGGAAGACGGGCGAAACGACGCTATAGGCCGCAGCAATGGCCCAGATCACCAGCAGCGCCAGCACGGTTGCGAGCGAGATCCACAGCGTCGAGCCGGACGAACTGTTCTTGGTTACGGGCAGGGCGTCGGATTTGGCGGCGACGGTCGCGATCTTTTCGATATCGGCGGTCAAGCTGCCTCCTCCTCATTCTCGTCGTGGATCAAGCTTGTCAGATCATCATGCAGCCGCTTGAATTCGGCGGAGGCCTTGATCTCGGCGAGCGGTTCGCCGGCGAGATAGCGCTTGCCGAAGGACAGCGGGATATCGGCGGTGATGCGGCCGGGATTGGGCGTCAGGGTGATGACGCGGGTAGCGAGCAACAGAGCCTCGTCAATGCTGTGGGTGATCAGCAGGGCACCGGTGCCGCTTTCCGACCAGACCTTCAACAGGAATTGCTGCATGCGGGTGCGGGTCAGCGCGTCCAGCGCGCCGAGCGGTTCGTCCATCAGCAAAAAACGCGGATCGGAGGCCAGCGCCCGGGCGATGCCGACCCGCTGGCGCATGCCGCCGGAGAGCTCCCAGATGTTGCGATCGCCGGCACCTTCCAGGCCGACCTTGGCGAGCAGCCCATCGGCGCGACGGCGGCGCTCTTCCTTCGCGATGCCGTGCAGGCGCAACGGAAAGGCGATGTTGTCGCGGGCATTGAGCCAGGGATAGAGCGCGTCGTCCTGGAAGACGACGGCGCGGTCGGCTGCCGGCCCGTCGATCTCCTTGCTGTCGACAAGGATGCGCCCGTCGCTGGGCGCGAGGAAGCCGGCGGCGAGATTGAGCAGGCTGGTCTTGCCCGAACCGGAGCGGCCGATGACGGTGACGAATTCGTCGGAGGCGATATGCAACGTGAGATTATCAAGGACACGGCGGGCATCCTGCCGGCGGCGGTCGCCTGGAAAGTTCAGCGAGACGGATTGCAGGGAGAGGATGCTCATATGTGGGGACTCCAATGAATAGGCGCGGGCAGGGAGCCCCTGCCTGCGCCAAGGGCATAAATCAAAGGCCAGTCTTGGCCGCGTCGGTGACGAACTTGGCGTTGACGTAGGGAGCATAGTCTTTCAACACTGCCGGGACCTTGCCTTGCTCCAGTAGGAATGCGGAGGTCTGGGCGATGGCCTTCGTGGTGTCGCCGCCGAGGAACTGGGTGCTCGCCTGCTCCTTGAGCGTCGGGAAATAATAGCCCTTCAGCAGCTCCGGCACGTCTTCCGGCTTGGCGCCGGTGAGTTTGGCGATCTTGGCGGCTTGCGGCGACGAGGCGTTCCAGCTTGCCGGATCGGCGTGGTAGGACGCATAGGCCTTGCCGGTGACCTGGACGAAGCTGGTCACGATCTCCGGATGGGCGTCGGCGAATTTCTTGCTGACGATCCAGGCGTCGAAGGTCGGGCCGCCCCATTTGGCCACATCGCCCGAGGTTGCGAGCACTTTGCCGTTCTTCTTAATCTGCGACAGGACCGGATCCCAGACATAGGCGCCATCAAGGTCGCCGCGCTCCCAGGCGGCGGCGATTTCCGGCGGGCGCAGGTTGAGGATCTGCACCGTCTTGGGATCGATGTTCCAATGCTTCAGCGCGGTCAGCAGGCTATAGTGCGAGGTGGAGACGAAGGGTGTGGCGATCTTCTTGCCCTTCAGGTCCTCCGGCTTGTCGATGCCCTTGACGGCGAGTGCTTCGGCATCGCTGATATTGCCGACGACGTAGATGGCTTCGATCGGCAATTCGCGGCTGGCGGCAGCGGCAAGCGGCGAGGAGCCGACATAGCCGATATCGATCGAGCCAGAGGCGATGGCGGCAACGACATCGGCGCCGCCGTCGAATTTATGCCAGCTGATCTTCGCGCCGGTCGCCTTTTCATAGTCGCCATCGGCCTGCGGTACGCGTGACGGCTCGACGATCGGCTGGTAGCCGATATTGAGGGTTACGTCGGCGGCACTTGCGTAGGAGCCGAACGTTGCGACAAAAACGGTGACAGCCGTAGTGGTCAGAAGATTGCGTCGATTGATGGTCATGATTTTCCCCCGGGCATGGTGCTTCGAAATGGTCTTTAATCGCTGACATGGCAGCTGATCCGCACTAATGATCGTGAAATTGATAGAAAATATAGAGATACAAAATTCCGGATTCGGGTCATCCGTCGCAACCTGCTTCCAAATATCGCGAAACTCCGGATCTTTTTGCGGCCGATGATGGAAAACAGGCGAGACGATGAATTCAAGGGTTGAGGACCGTGCAATGAAGCCGATGCAGATCTACGCCTTCGATATGAACTGCGTCGGGCATATCAATCACGGCCTCTGGACGCATCCGCGCGATCTGTCGCTGAACTATACCGATCTCGACTACTGGGTGGATTTCGCGCGCACGGCCGAGCGCGGCAAGCTGGATGGCATTTTCCTCGCCGATATCGTCGGTGTCTATGATGTCTACAAGGGTAGTCCCGAGACGTCGATCCGCACGGGTGCGCAGATACCGGTCAACGACCCGATCATCCCGCTCTCGGCCATGGCCTATGTGACGAAGCATTTAGGCTTCGGCGTCACCGTCAATACCACCTATGAGCCGCCCTTTCTCTTTGCGCGGCGGATGTCGACGCTCGATCATCTGACCAAGGGCCGCATCGGCTGGAACATCGTCACCGGCTATCTCGACAGCGCCGCCCGCAGCATGGGGATGGAGCGCCAGCCGGATCACGATGCCCGTTATGATGCCGCCGAAGAGTATCTCGAGGTCGTCTACAAGCTCTGGGAGGGTAGCTGGGACGATGACGCGGTCAAGCGTGATAAGGCGGGCGGGCTGTTTGCCGATCCATCAAAGGTGCGAGCCGTCCGGCATGAAGGCAGCCATTACCGGATGGAAGGCATTCACCTGAGCGAGCCGTCGCCGCAGCGCACGCCGTTGCTGTTCCAGGCCGGCGCTTCGGCTCGGGGCCAGGATTTTGCCGCACGGCATGCTGAATGCGTCTTCATCGCTAGCCCCGCACCGCAGGGGGCAAAACCCATGACGGATGCGCTGCGGCAGCGGGCCGTGGATTTCGGTCGGCGGGCCGACGATATCAGTATCCTCAATCTCATCACCGTCGTCGTCGGACGAACCGAGAAGGAGGCCGAGGACAAGTTGGAGGATTATCGCCGCCACGCCAGCATCGAGGCGTCGCTCGCGCATTATTCCAGCTCCATCGGCATCGATCTCTCCAAGTTCGGCCTCGACGAGCCGATCGAGCAGAAGACGACGAATGCGCAGCAGGCGGCTCTTGCCGTTGTGACCGGCAAGGTGAGCGGCAAGCCGGCGATGACCCCACGAGAGATCATCGACCAGATGGTGCTCGGCAGCCGGCAGAAGCCGATGGTCGGCTCGCCGGAGCAGATTGCCGATCGTCTTCAGCTATGGATGGAGGAGGGCGGCATCGACGGCTTCAATCTGGCGCGGACGGTGGCACCGGAAAGCCTGCGCGATTTTGTCGATCTCGTTATTCCGGTGCTGCAGGAGCGCGGGCTGTTCAAGGCGGATTATGCCGAGGGCACATTGCGCCAGAAGCTCTTTGGTCGAGGCGATGGGCGGCTGCCGTCCAGTCATCCGGCAGCCGCATTCCGTCATGGTGATTAGCGATGGTCGAGCTTGGCGACGAGGCGATCGCCGAGCCATTGCATGCCGCAGACGAGAATGATCAGCACGACGACGACGGCAATCATCACGCCGGTTTCGAAGCGCTGGTAGCCATAACGGATCGCAAGATCGCCCAGGCCACCGCCACCGATGGTGCCGGCCATGGCAGAGGCGCCGATCAGGGTCACCAATGTTACGGTAAAGCCGGCGACGATGCCGGGCAGGGCTTCCGGCACCAGCACTTCGCGGATGATGGTCCAGCGATTGCCGCCCATGGCGCGCACGGCGTCGATCAGGCCGCGATCGACTTCGCGCAGCGATACCTCGGCTATGCGGGCGTAGTAGGGAATGGCGGCGATGGTGAGCGGTACGATGGCCGCCGTTGTGCCGAGTGCCGTGCCGACGATCAGCCGTGTCAGCGGGATCAGCGCGATCAGCAGGATGACGAAAGGTACGGCGCGGAAGCCGTTGACCAGGGCCGCGAGGATGCGGTTGACGGTGAGCTGCTCGGCGATGCCGTCGCGGCCGGTGACGACCAAAGCGAGACCCAGCGGCAGGCCGATGACGAGCGAGAGCAGGCCGGATACGCCGGTCATCCAGATGGTTTCCCAGAAGGAGCGCCAGAGCAGGCTAAGGATGATGTCAGTTGTCATAGCCTAGAACCTCCACCCGGGCGGACCGGGCCGTCAGAAAATCAGTCACCTGTGCCGGCAGCGCCGAATCGCGCGTCGGCACGGCGATGAAAAAGCGGGCGACGGGCTGGTTCTGAGTATGGTCGATGCCGCCATGCACCAGGCGGAAAGAATGCGGCAGCGCGGCTGAGAGATCGGCGAACAGCGCGCCTTGCGCGGCGGGGCCTGCGAGGTCGATGCTGAGAATAGCCTCGGCTCCCGGCGTCTGCGACAGGCGTTCGGCGATATGATCGGGGAGTTGCGGGCGGATAGTGCTGAGCAGGCTTGCGGTGATCTCGGTCTGCGGATTGGCAAAGACCGACCAGACGGCACCCTCCTCGACGATCCTTCCGGCATCGATGACGGCGACGCGATCGGCGACCGAGCGCACCACTTCCATTTCATGAGTGATGAGCAGGATGGTGAGGCCAAGCTTGCGATTGATGTCCTTGAGCAACGCCAGGATCGACCGCGTTGTTTCGGGATCGAGGGCGGAGGTGGCTTCGTCGGAGAGGAGAAGCGCGGGGCGGGCGGCAAGCGCCCGGGCAATGCCGACGCGCTGCTTCTGACCGCCCGAGAGAGCCGCTGGATAGGCCTTCGCCTTGTCGGCGAGGCCGACGAGGTCGAGCAGCTCGCGGGCACGTTTCAGACGCTCGGCCTTGGCCACACCTTCGATCTTCAGCGGCAGAGCGACGTTCTCTTCCACTGTCTTTGCCGACAGAAGATTGAAGTGCTGAAAGATCATGCCGATGCGGCGGCGCAGCGGTTGCAGTTCGTTTTCTGACAAGCGGGCGATATCGCGTCCTTCGATATGGATCTCGCCGCTATCGGCACGTTCCAGCCCGTTCAGGCAGCGGATCAGCGTCGACTTGCCGGCGCCGCTGCGGCCGATAATGCCGACGATCTCGCCACGCCGGGCAGTCAGCGAAATACCGTCGAGCGCCGGCGTCGTGTCGAAGCGGCGGCGAACATCGACGAGGCGGATGATCTCGTCATTGCCCAGTGAGCCAGGCGGCGCGTGCCCCTTGACGGCGGTGGCGGGAACGAAGGAATTCATATCAATCTACTCTCGGCTTGTGTCGTCGGGTGCCGATCTGCTGAAAACACCGAAGGCGGTCCGAGCAAAAATGCCCAGGCCGCCTTGGTTTTCGGCGCAGCCCCCGGCGCTGAATTGCTGTTAATAGGCGCTGAGACCAGTGCCCTTGTAGACCTTTTCGAACTCGGCCTTGACCGTATCATTCTGGTAGGCGGAGACCAGCGTCTTTACCCAGGCCTCGTTCTCGTTGCCCTGCTTGACGGCGATGAAGTTGCGGTAGGGGTTGCCGTCGATCGGCTCCTGCGCGATGCGGTCTTTCGGCGAAAGTCCGCTCTTCAGCGCCCAGTCGGTGTTGACGACGGCGGCATCGAGGTCGTCGATCGAGCGGCCGACGATGCCGGCATCGAGTTCCTTGATTTCGACATTCTTCGGATTCTCGACGATGTCGGCGATGGTGGCGAGAATGCCGGTGCCGTCCTTGAGCTTGATGACGCCCTCGTTCTGCAGCACGCGGAGCGCGCGGCCCTCGTTGGACGGATCGTTCGGCACGCCGATGACGGCGCCCTTCGGCAGCTCGGCTACGGTCTTGTACTTCTTGGTATAGAGGCCGATCGGCCAGACGCCGGTATAGCCGACGCGGACGATGTGATAGCCGTGCTGCTTGATCTGGTTGTCGAGATAGGGCTGGTGCTGGAAGGCGTTGGCGTCGACTTCGCCACGCTCCAAGGCTTCGTTCGGCTGGGTATAATCGTTGAAGACGACGGTCTCTATCTTCAGGCCCTTCTTGGCGGCTTCCGTGGTGACCACGCGCCAGACGTCTTCGTCTTCCCCGCTGATGATGCCGACCTTGATCGTCTTGTCGGCGGCAAAAGAGGGGGTGGCGACAGTCAAGCCAACAACGGCGACAGCGGAGGCAATGAGGGCTGCAAGGCCGGCCCGGCGCGAGAAACGCAGCGTGTCGAGACCCTGAGAAGACTTTTTCGTCATGGGAAATCCTGTTCCATGTGATTGAGACGCCATTGTCTCGTTGACAGCCCCGATCATTTCAGACCGCCGTCGGTCACGCGAAGCAGGATCATTTGTTGTGCACCGCACTTCTGAAAAACTCTTTTTGAGCTGTGCCTGATCGAGAACTAATTTTCTATAGGGATGATATATTATTGTGCATCATGGAATCTGATTGCATGCGAATTGTGCATGTCAGCGATGGATTGGATCGATCCAGAGGACTTCCTCGGGCTTTTCCACCGGTTCGATATCGAGGTTGACGACGACCGGCTCCTGACCGGAGCGGACCAGCACGCATTCCAACGTTTCGTCGCGGCTGGCATTGATCTCCTGATGCGGCACGAAGGGCGGCACGAAGATGAAATCGCCGGGACCGGCTTCGGCAACGAATTCGAGGTTATCACCCCAGCGCATCCGGGCCTTGCCCTTGACGACATAGATGATGCTTTCAAGGTCGCCGTGATGATGGGCGCCGGTCTTGGCATTGGCGTGGATCGTTACGGTTCCGGCCCAGATCTTCTCGGCGCCGGCGCGGGCCTTGCTGATGGCGGTCGCCCGGTTCATGCCCGGCGTCTGCGCCGTGTTCGGATCGAGCGAATTGCCCGGAATGACCTTCACGCCATTGTCGCGCCAGTGGTCGGCAGGATGGTGGTCGTGATCGTTGCTCATGACGGTCCTTTCACTACCTGGGCGAGATTCGCACTTTTTCCAATGGCGAAGTCTGATTTCACTCTACGGCGAAGCCATTCAAAAATATAGGGAATTGCAGAAAATTTAGAAAGAGGCTTTTCAAGTCGAGATTAATCTATAGACTTGATCAAGTTAAGTGACCGGTGGGAACATTTCGTGTGCTCCCGCGTTGCGCCGGTTATGAAAGATAATTTGCCGCGCCGCTTGTCCGATTGATGCATCCGGGGCGCGCCAAATCCAGAAGCAGCGCGTGGGCCTCGGGGAGAGGCCGATTAGTTTCTACATTATGTATGCGCCGGACTTCCACTTGAAAGGAGACAGACATGTCTAATGCCTTGCCGCCCCTTCATGAGGGTCATGCCCCCATTACCTTGCAGCAGCTCTTCCGGGAAGCGCTCTATGCATTCGAGGAATGGGATGCGGAGGTCACTGAACCGATCGTGACGTTCGACGGAAGAATTCTTCCCGTCAGTGTCGTTTTTGAAGCCATGCGCGAATGCACCGACATCGTGCCGAACAACATCGTTTCGGCGGTTACCGAGCGGCTGACCAAGCCTTGGGCGGGCGAAGGTCCGCTGGATACGATGACCTTTTCGACCGCTGCCCGGGTGATGGGCGTTCTCGTCCGCAAGCGGCTCCTGGCCGTCAGCAATGGCGTCGATGTCGTCGCGGTTGCCGTAAAGGGCCAAGCGACGGAAAAGTCGGATCGCTAAAAACAGCATGTGATCTATCGAGGAGCCCGCCGGCTGATGCCGGCGGGCTTTTTTGCGATATCAGCGGCGGCTGACATCGAATTCAGGATCAACTGGAATCTGCATTGCCGTCACCAGATGGTTGGTCTGTCCGGCAAGGCCGATGACAGCCAACAACTCGCCATGCTGCGCGTCCGTCATGCCCTTTGCCCTGGCGGCGGCGGTATGTGAATGGACGCAATAAGTGCAGCCATTGGCCGTGGATACCGCAATATAGATCATCTCGCGCACCAGCGGATCAAGCGTCCCCTCAGTCATCATCACCGCCTTCAGCCCTTCCCAGGTGCGCTTCAGAAGTGCTGGATCATTGGCAAGGCCCCGCCAGAAATTATTGACGAAATCGGATTTTCTCACCGTGCGGATGTCGTCAAACACGGCCTTGACCGCCGGGATCGCCTCGGCCTCCGTATCATTCAGTAATTTGACTGTCGTCATCTCAACTCTCCTCTTAGCAGACCGCGTTGGTGCGAAAGCATAGCGCATTTTCGGGCGGCCTGCGCAGAAGGACGGATCGATTACGCCGCCTCTTTTTGTTTGCAAAACATATCCATATGTGAAAATACTATTTACATAAGAAGATTTAATGCGGTGAGCGCAAGGTCCGGTCAATAGTTGCGTCGATTGATATCGAGATGTGCGGCCTGTCGGGGACGATGTCGGGGAAGCGGAAATAGCCATGGTCGTGGAAAGGGAATTGCCGCTGGCCGGCCTGCTAGTTGTGGATATGAGCCAGTTCCTGTCCGGACCCTATTGCACCCTCCGACTGATGGATCTTGGCGCCAGGGTCATCAAGATCGAGCGGCCGGACGGCGGCGATCTCTCCCGCCGGCTTTATCTCAATGACAACGAGAGCGGCGATTCGACGATTTTTCATGCCATCAACCGCTCCAAGGAGAGCCTGGCGATCGACCTGAAGAGCGAGCGCGACATGCAGGCGTTGCGCCGGCTGATCTCGCAGGCTGATGTCCTGGTGCAGAATTTTCGGCCCGGCGTGATCGAGCGGCTTGGCTTGGGTTACGAGGCCGCGCGCAAGATCAACCCGCGGCTCGTCTATTGCTCGATCAGCGGCTATGGCGAGGAGGGTCCCTGGGTTCCCCGTCCGGGGCAGGATCTGCTGGCGCAATCGCGCTCCGGCGTCATGTGGCTGAACGGCGACGAGGGGCACGGGCCGGTGCCGTTCGGCCTGGCGATCGGCGACATGCTGGCGGGGGCGGCTGCGGCACAGGGTATTCTGGCGGCGCTGGTGCGTCGCGGCGTCACTGGCAAGGGCGGACTGGTGGAGACGAGCCTGCTGGAGGCGCTGGTCGATCTGCAGGTGGAGGTTCTGACCGTCCACATGAACAGCGGCAACAAGCTGCCGCAGCGTTCCGGCTTTCGCAGCGCGCATGCCTATCTCTCGGCACCCTATGGTGTCTATCCCGCTAGCGACGGTTATCTTGCCATTGCCATGACGCCGATTTCGAAACTCGCCGACTTGCTCGGCATGGACGAACTTGCGCCCTATCGCGACGATCCCAAAAGCTGGTTCACGGCGCGCGACGAGATCAAGACGCTGATTGCGGCGCGGATAGTCGCCGGCACGGTCGATGAATGGCTTGCCATCCTCGAGCCGGCGGATATCTGGTGCGCCAAGGTGCTGGACTGGCCGGAGCTGCTGCAGAGCGAAGGATTCGGTGCGCTCGACATGTTGCAGACGGTTGGTCGCGGCGATGGCGTTTCCCTGGCGACGACACGGTCTCCCATCCGGATCGACGGAGAGCGACCGAAATTCGAGCGTGCGGCCCCCGAAGTCGGCGAGCATAATGCGGCGATCTGGGAAGAATTCGATCTCGGCTAACGACCGAGGGATCGCCCGAGAGATTTAGAAGGAGTTTCCCATGACACGCATCACCAATCTCCGCGTATTCGACCTGCGCTTTCCCACATCGCAGAGCCTCGACGGCTCCGATGCGATGAACCCGGATCCGGATTATTCCGCCGCCTACGTCATTCTCGATACCGACAAGCCCGGTCTTGCGGGCCACGGCCTGACCTTCACCATCGGCCGTGGCAACGACATCTGCTGCATGGCGATCGAGGCGATGCGGCATCTGGTCGTTGGTACCGAGCTTGCAACCGTGCTGGAAAACCCCGGCAAATACTGGCGGCACCTGACCAGCGACAGCCAGCTACGCTGGATCGGCCCGGAGAAGGGCGCCATGCATCTTGCCACCGGCGCGGTCGTCAATGCCGTCTGGGATCTGCTTGCCAAGGAGGCCGGCAAGCCGGTCTGGCGACTGGTGGCTGATATGGATGCGGAGCAGATCGCCGATATCGTCGACTACCGTTACATGACCGATGTCCTCACCCGTGACGAGGCCGTCGCCATCCTAAAGAAGGCCGAGCCCGGCAAGGCGGAGCGCGTCGCCACCCTCGAGCGCGAGGGCTATGCCTGCTACACGACCTCGGCCGGCTGGCTCGGCTATGGCGATGACAAGCTGCGCCGCTTGTGCCAGGAGGCGATCGATGCCGGCTTCAACCATGTGAAGATGAAGGTCGGCCGCGATCTTGAAGACGACATCCGCCGGCTCACCATCGCCCGCGAGGTGATCGGCCCGGATCGTTACCTGATGATTGACGCCAATCAGGTCTGGGAAGTCGGTCAGGCGATCGACTGGGTCAATAAACTTGCCTTCGCCAAACCCTTCTTCATCGAGGAGCCGACCAGCCCCGACGACGTCGCCGGGCACCGCAAGATCCGCCAGGCGATTGGCCCGGTGAAGGTCGCGACCGGCGAGATGTGCCAGAACCGCATCATGTTCAAGCAGTTCATCGCCGAAGGTGCGATCGATATTGTGCAGATCGATTCCTGCCGCATGGGCGGCCTGAACGAGGTTCTCGCCGTGCTGCTGGTCGCTGCCAAATACAACCTGCCGGTCTGGCCGCATGCCGGTGGCGTCGGTCTCTGCGAATATGTGCAGCATCTGTCGATGATCGACTACGTCGCCGTCTCCGGCACCAAGGACGGCCGTGTAATCGAATATGTCGACCATCTGCACGAACATTTCATCGACCCCTGCATCATCCGCGACGCCGCGTATATGCCGCCAAGCCTGCCGGGCTTCTCGATCGAGATGAAGCCGGAGTCGATTGTGGAGTATACGTTCAAGGGGTGATGCGTCATCCCATGAGGAAGCAAAGGCCCGCCGTTTGGTGGGCCTTTGTTTTTTGCGTTATCTCGGCTCAGTTCGAGCGCTTCAACCAGGCCTGGATGAGCGGCACGTCGGCATCGGTCAGTTCATGGCCATAGGGGATCGTCTGCAGGTTCACCGTTGCGCCGCCGGCCCGCAGGCGTTCGGCGAGGGGTTGCGAATAGGGGCCGTACATATCCTTCTCACCGGCGATGATCAGTACGTCGGCGTCCGACATGTCTGCCTGTGGTGGGTCGGTGAGCACGGCCATGGAGCGCAGCAGGACGGAGCGACGGATAAGGTGCGGCTGTAGCGACAGTATGGCGTTGAGAAAGTTGGCGCCGTTTGAATAGCCGATATAGACGATACGCTCCGGGTCGAGGCCGTAGGCATGGATCGCGCCGTCGATGAAGGCGGCGAAGGCTTCCGCCTCCCTGGCGATATCGACCTGGTCGAAGGAGAAGGACGTGACGCGGCGATACCAGCGCGGCGAGCCTTCCTCCAGTGCCCGGCCGCGCACGCCGAGCAAGGTCGCCTGTGGGTCGACCTTGTGGGCGATCGGCAGCATCGTCGTCTCGCTGGCGCCCGAGCCGTGCAGCAGGATGAAGGTGTTCCCGTTCGGCTCCTGCGGGGTGAAGAAGCGATGGATGAATGGCAGGTCGCGATAGATGACACGCGGCTCGCTTGGCATCGAGAATTGCGGCAGGATGACATTCAGCTCCGTCAGCCGCTCTGGATTGTCGTCGGGCGCGAACAGGCGCGTGCCGAGCGTCGCCTCATCTTCATCTACCAGCAGTCCTGGCTCATCCGTCGCAAGCTCGAACAGGATGCCACCAGGCTCGCGAACATAGAGCGAGCGGAAATACTTCCGGTCATGCAGTACCGTCGGCGAGGAGTTGAGCGCCTGCAGTCCGTCGCGAACCGCTTGCAGCTCGGCATCGTCGGCGGCTCGAAAGGCCACATGATCAACCGTGCCGGTTCCAGGCGCGCTTGCCCAGAAGCCGCTCGCATCGCGGATGTCGATGATGTCGCCGGGTTCCGCGACGAGGCGGCTGATCGCGCCGTTCACCGCCTGCGGCTGATAACCGAAATGCTTGACTAGAAGACTTTGCGTCTGTTCCGGCGTTTCGCTGAACAGCGTTGCGCCGCGAATACGCCGGATGGCATGTTCGGGCGGGATTGTCCCGCTGGTCCAGGGAGCGGCTGATGGCAGCTCTCCCGCACCGACCAGTTTGACGATGACGCCGTCCGGATCTTTCAGGCGCAGGACCGGCTCGCCGAATTCTTCCGAGGGACCTTCCGGCTTCAGGCCCGCGCTCAGGGCACGCGTCAGCCAGAAGCCGATGCTCATTGGGTCGATGGCGAGCGAAATTTCGCCGACCTGGCCGACGCCGGCGCGGCCGGGGGCGCCGTCTTCCCAGACGAGGAAGGTGATCAGCGATCCCGGCGATCCCGTGGCGTCGCCATAAAGGAGATGCAGTTGCGTCGCATCCTCGAAGCCGCCGGTGCGCTTGACGAGCCGCAGGCCAAGAAAGCCTGCGTAGAAATCGACATTCGCCTGCACCTTGCGAGTGATCAGCGTGATGTGGTGAATGCCGGCGACCATGGGATGCTCCAGAATGGATTGCAAGTTTGGTCGCTATTTAGGGCGGAAGCCGCCGTCAATTCAATGCGCAGTCCATGGAGACAGTGTTCACTAAACGCATAGCGTCCGTTGCCTGTCACGGATCGGATCAGGCTTTGCTTATCCGGATGTCTTGGCGGCTTTCTTCTTGGGCTTTGCCTTTGGTTCGTCTGGCGGCAGCAATGCTTCCTGCTGCAGGCGAAGCTCCCGCAGGCGCGCGGTCTTCTTTTCGCGGATTGTCTGCTCGCTGGCCAGGATATCCCTGACGGTGGAGTCGAGCTGGCTGGCCTTGACCAAGGATGCCTGTTTCTTGGATCCGAATAGGTTGTCTTTGTTAGGCGGCGCCATGTTGGCCTCCAGGGTTCGTGTCGGCGTTGGCGTTGCTTGCGGACTTGCGCGGGTAGTCTGCGCGCCTGCAAGGCGAGAAATCCCATCCTGTATCGGATGGCGCCGGTATTGGCGATATAATTCTGTCGCTTTCCAAGACGTAAGGCGAGATTTCAGTGTTGAAACCGAGGATATGGAAAGAAAAACTCCGATAAACCTTGCGGGATTCAGTCCAAAAATCACGAAAATATCTGGAAAAAGACCAATGAATCTTGCCTCTCAAGACGTGATGATTTTATGTCGCGCAGGCTGATTTTTATGAAATATTTGGTCGTTTTCGATGTTTTATATGTTTTTCCTTGTGGAGAATTCGATCCTCCGATATAAGCCGTGCATCGATATTGCTGAATGAACTTTGCCTCGACGCACTCTGCGCGACACTGACGAACTTCCTCTCAAAATCGGTCTACTGCACCCGGGTGGTTGCCTGGAATGCGATCTTTATATGAGTGATTGAAAGGTCATCGTTATGAGCACAGGTACTGTAAAGTGGTTCAATGCTGCCAAGGGTTTTGGTTTCATTCAGCCTGACGACGGCGCAACGGACGTTTTCGTGCACATTTCCGCTGTTGAACGCGCTGGAATGAGCAGCCTCCGTGATGGCCAGAAGATTTCCTACGAGCTTGTCAAGGACAAGCGTTCGGGCAAGATGTCGGCTGATCAGCTGGAATCTCTGTAAGCATCTGCCTCCGGTCTTTGACCACGGATGTACTGGTATAGATCGTTGAGGCGATGAAGGAAGAGGTCGGGTCACCCCGGCCTTTTTTGTGTTTTGCTCCAGGCGAGCCGTGATCGAAAAGCCCTGGTCCAAGAGCCAGTGCTTAGCTGAGATGTGGAATCAAGGCAAATAATAGTGCCAAATCCACTTGCGGCATGGGTTGCGGGCGTTTTTCTTGCCAGAAATGTCTTCGTGAAGCATTCTGCATGCTGTTGCAGAGCGCCCGTTTTGCGGCGTTGCGAAATTTAGTCGCAAAACTCTTGCTTTAATTGGGACTTTTGCAACAGTCGCAAAGAGCCCATTGTTGTTAATTCGTCAGATTGCGGCGAATATCGGCTGCTTTGCTGAAAGCGCTTGGGCTCACTCCGAGAGTATTGCGGAACATGTAAGTGAACGCGCTCGATGACTCATAACCCGAATTGAGCGCCACCGAACTGACTTTCTCGCCAGCCGCAAGTTGCGATACAGCGTGAAGGATACGGGCCTGTCGCAACCAGCGCGAAGGTGGCATGCCTGTTTCTGCGATGAATAGCCGTTCGATCGTTTTGCGGCTGGCGGCGGCATTGGCAAGCCATGAATCGACCAGATCCACCGTACCCGGATTGTCCAGGGCGGCCTGGGCGAATTTTCGGATTCGCTTGTCCTGGGGCATGACGATCGAAAGCGGCACATCCTTGGCCCCGACGATTTCATGCCGAAGCAAAGCGTGGAGTGCGACGGTGTGACGGCTCGCGCGGCCAGATGCGTTCTCGGGCATGGTTGCGGATATCAGGGTGCTCAGAAGCGGCGTCATTGCCATAATGCGGCTTTCCGTGCCGAGCTTCCGCGACTCTTCCCGGTTTACATCGACGTAGAGCATCTCGTTGTTCGATCCGTATCGCATCCAATGCTCTACGTCCGGCGGAATCCAGACCACCATCGCGGGGCTCAGCAAGAGAACGCGGTTCCGAGTGCCGACATACATCGAGCCGGAAGCGGCTGAAGTGAGCTGCCCGAAGTCATGGGTGTGCCAGTCGGAACTTTCACCAGACGCTGGCCTGATTGTCTCACCGAGATAACGGGGCCTCCGTGTCTCCGCTGGAGCCTTTGGCAAGCTGTACTGCGAGATGTCCATGATCTGACGATTCCTAGATGCATCTAGTCCTTTTACCGACAGAAAGACATAGCGAAAACCGTTAAAGTATTCCAGATACCCCAACACACAATATGAGAGAGCATGCGACATGATCGCCGCGAGATCACACGAGGCTGATGCGCCAGATTGGGCCGCTATCGCTATTGTAATATTGAGCGTCACTGCTTTCGCGATAGCCCAAGGTCTTACTTTCCCGCTCATTTCTCTGATGCTGCAAGGTAAAGGGATATCCGGACGACTAATTGGACTCAATGCTGCGGGTTACGCGGTGGGAGCGGCGACCGCCGTTCTGATGATCGACAAGCTGACCGCCAGATTTCGTGGAGACCGTTTGATCATAGCAGCCTTGTTTGGCTGTTCCGTGTGTTTGGCGGCATTTGCGCTGACTGATCATCTTCTTCTCTGGTTCGCCGCGCGCTTCGTGATCGGCTTCTGTGCCAGCCTGATCTCTATTCTGAGCGGCGCATGGCTGAACACCGCGAGTCCGAACCGCATCCGTGGGCGCATCTCCGGATTTTACGGGGCTGGAATGTGCGCGGGCTTTGCTGCCGGGCCTCTGGCCATTCCCCTTCTCGGTACGGAGAACGGTTTCGCCTTTGCCTTGGTGGCCGTTTATGTCGCGCTCATCGGCTTCGCCAGCGTGGCCTTCAGCGGCAACACGCGTACACTGCCCCAACGCGCGCCCACCGGCGCGCTGTTCCGCTTCATCCGGGCTGCGCCCG
Organism: Martinezella rhizogenes; assembly: GCF_000799715.1. GTDB lineage: Bacteria > Pseudomonadota > Alphaproteobacteria > Rhizobiales > Rhizobiaceae > Rhizobium > Rhizobium rhizogenes_C. Next base: position 1,318,272 of record NZ_JUHG01000011.1, on the reverse strand, counting down.
TTCTGGTTCTCATGGAATTGGCCTTCGGATTCGCCGATATTGCCGCAATCTCGGGCATGGCCGTCTATTTCGTCCGCGTCGGCCACTCCGAAGCCTTTGCCGCCTATGCCATCACCGTTTTGTCGCTACCGACCGCGCTTGCGCAGCCATTGGTTGGATGGCTGCTGGACAGAACCTCGCGCGCAGGAGTCGCGTTCGGCTGCGGGCTTCTGGGTGCGGTCGTGTTCCTGCTGATCCCGTTCTTGCACTCCGAGGCTGCAATCCTGGTGGCGTTCGCGGTCATCGGCGCGGCAACCTTCGCCTTGAGCACATGCGCCCTCACAATTTTGGGCGAGAGGTTCGAGGGCGGCATGCTGGTTGCCGGCACTGCCAGCTTTTCCCTCGCCTACTCGGCGGGCAGCGTAATGGGTTCCACTGGTACCGGCTTCGTCATGGACCTGATTTCGCCTGCTGCGGTGCCAACAAGCGTTGGCTTAGGGCTCCTTGCCTTCACGGTTCTAATGGCTTTCAAGCGACCCTAAACAAGATAACTCCCACAGCAGTTTTTGCATGAACTACGTGGGCGATTGATTTGCCGGAGTCATCGATTTTGTCGCAAAACTCAATCGCAGACATCGAAGTTGTGCGACCGTTTTTTGCGGCAGTGAGCATTCCGCATTTTAGTTAGTGTCTGGCGTCCACGGCTGGCGCTTTTGTCCCATCAGCTTCGGGTGGACCCTATATCAACACTTGCGGCTCTCAGTGCCCGCCGAGCATATCCTCGGGCGGCTTCTTGCGGTGGCCGCTGATTTCGGAGCCGGCGGTGCGCGAGAATTGGGCGTTCCAGATTCCGGCGAGAAGCGCGATAGCGGTGACGACGATGAAGGCGACGGAGAAGTCGCTCATTTCGGCGGTCGCATGTCCGCGCGCCTGCATCGAGCCATGCAGGGCAAGGGCAGCGATGCAGATGCCGAGCGAGAGCATCAACTGCTGGAACGTCGAGTAGAAGCTCGTCGCCGAGCTCATCTGGTCGCGTTCGATCTCGTCATAGGCGATGGTGTTGTAGGCCGTGAACTGGAACGACATGAAGAAGCCGCAGAAGAACAGGATCGCAAAGATCACCGGCAGCGACCAGTCGGGCTGAAAGATCGAGCAAAGCCCGTAGCCGAGCGTGCCAATGATGCCGAAGATCAGCAAGGCGGTGCGGAAGCCGAGCGTGCGCAGGATCCTGACCTGCAATGGCTTCATCGCCATGGAACCGAGCGCGGTCGCAATAGCGATCTGGCCGGCGGCGGCCGCCGACATTCCGAAGCCAAGCTGCAGCATCAACGGGATAAGGAACGGATGCGCGCCCTGGCTGATGCGGGTCAGCGAGCCGGCGATGACGGATGTGCGGAAGGTCGGCACCTTCATCAGCGAGAAATCCATGATCGGCGACGGGTGCTTGCGGGCATGGCGCAGGTAAGCGATGCCGAAGAGCAGGCCGATCGCGATCAGGAAGATGGCCATGTAGCCTTCGCCCTCGCGGCTCGACATTTCGAAGCCGAACAGTAGCGAGCCGAGCGAGATGCCTGAGAGGATGAAGCCCGAGAGATCGAAGCGGCCGTTGCGGGGGCCTTTCACCTCTTCGATGAACATCGACACCAGGATGAAACCGATGATGCCGATTGGCACATTGATGTAAAAGATCCAGCGCCAGTCGAGATAGGTGACGAACAGGCCGCCGACCGGTGGGCCGAGGATCGGGCCGACAAGCGCCGGAATGAGCAGCCAGGACATGGCGTTCACCATATCCTTGCGCGCGACGCTGCGCATCAGCACCAGGCGACCGACCGGAAGCATCATGGCACCGCCGAGGCCCTGTATCAGGCGGGCGATGACGAGGAGAAACAGGTTCGGCGCCTGGGCGCAGAGGATCGAGCCGACGACGAAAATGGCAATCGCCGTTCGAAAGACGGTGCGCGACCCGAAGCGGTCGGCAATGGCGCCGCTCGCCGGAATGAAGATTGCAAGGCTGAGCAGATAGGAGGTGAGCGCGATGCTCATGGCCGGCGCGCTGACGCCGAAGTCCCTCGCCATGGTCGGCAGGGCCGTGGCGAGCACGGTTGCGTCAAGCTGCTCCATGAACATGGCGCTTGCGACGATAAGCGCTACTACACGAAAATTCGGTGCGGCCCGCCGGGTTGGGGCGGCCTGGAAAATCTGATCCGACATTGTCGGGGATCGCTCTCGATGGTGCGGAGGGGTCCAAAGACAGAACCGCAAGTCTGACAACAGCGCAAAGGCCGATTGGAATGCGGGTTGTATACTCTCGCTCGCGCGCGATGACTATATCAGAAATCGCAAATCTTATTGATCGAAATGGAAAAAGTGACGCAGGTGGGCAGGAATGCCACAGCCGATGAATGCCAGATGAACAAAGGGCCGCGATCGAGCGTGGTTGTGTCGATCGCAGTCTGTTTTCCCGTGTAAGATGGTGTGTTTCGTCGATGGTTTTCGGCCGGCAATACGCTCCGATAGCGGAGCCATCGCCGGCCGGATCGACTGAAGGGATCAGTAGCCGCCGGCGAGGCCCGAGCCGGCACGGCTGTCCATCGCGCCATTGTAGCGGGCGCCATCGCCCTTGGCGATATCGCTGAGGCTCTTGCCGCCGACGAGAATACCGGCCGCCTTCCCCCAGACCGGCCAGTCGCCGCCGATCTGGACATTGTATCCCATACCGGTCAGCAGCTTGATCGTGTCGGGCGAGAGGGCATAGGGCTCGGTATAGATTTTGTCCGGCAGCCATTGGTGATGGATGCGCGGCGCGTCGATCGCCTGCTGGATATCCATGCCGAAATCGATGACGTTGATGATGGTTTCGAGCGTGATGGTGATGATGCGCGAGCCGCCGGGGCTGCCGATGACCATGAAGGGCTTGCCATCCTTGGCGATGATCGTCGGGCTCATGGAGGAAAGGGGCGTCTTCTTCGGCTGGATGGCGTTGGCCTCGCCCTGCACCAGGCCGTAAAGGTTCGGCACGCCGGGCTTGGAGGTGAAATCGTCCATCTCGTTGTTGAGGAGGACGCCGGTGCCGGGCGCGACGACGCCGGCGCCGAAAGAGCCGTTCAGCGTGTAGGTGACGGCCACCGCATTGCCGTCATTGTCGATGATCGAATAATGCGTTGTCTCATGGCTCTCGCCGAGACCCTTGGGCATCAGATCCTTCGAGACGCCGGCACGGTAGGGATCGATGCTGTCGCGGATCTTTCTGGCATAGTCCTTGTCCAGCAGCTTGCTGACCGGATTGTCGACGAAATCGGGATCGCCCAGGGTGGAGTTGCGGTCGACATAGGCGTGGCGCATGGCTTCGGTCATGAGATGCACGGTGTCGGCCGAGGCGTAGCCTGTATAGGGAAGCGGGTAGCCCTCCAGCACATTGAGGATTTCGCAGATGATCACGCCGCCGGAAGAGGGCGGCGGCGAGGAGATGATCTCGTAGCCGCGATAATTGCACTTCACCGGATCGAGTTCGCGGACCTTGTACTGGTCGAAGTCAACCTTCGCCAGGATGCCGCCCTTGTCCTGGCTGGCCTTGACGATCGCATCGGCGGTCGGTCCCTTGTAGAATCCATCAGGCCCCTGTTCGGAAATGCTTGACAGCGCCGCGCCGAGGTCCGGCTGGGTGAACCTGTCGCCGGTCGAGAAGGGCGCGCCGTTCGGCTTGGTGAAGATCGCGGCGGTCGCCGGATCGCGCGACAGCCACTTCTTGCCCTCGTTCAGTTCGGCGGTATCGGCCTGGTTCAGCACGAAGCCTTCCTTGGCGTAGCGGATCGCCGGCGCCATCAGCTCCTGGCGGGTTTTCGTGCCGTATTTTTCGCGGGCAGTTTCGAAGCCCATGACAGAGCCGGGAACACCGACGGCGAGATAGCCATCCGTGCTGGCGCCCTTGACGACATTGCCCTTGTCGTCGAGGTACATGGTCTTGGTCGAAGCCTGCGGCGCGCGTTCGCGGAAATCGAGGAAGGCGGTCTTGCCGTCCTTCAGCCGGATGGTCATGAAGCCGCCGCCACCGATATTGCCGGCGGTCGGATAGACCACGGCGAGCGCATAGCCGACCGCCACTGCCGCATCGACGGCATTACCGCCGCTTTTCAGCACGTCCACACCGATGTCTGTCGCCAGATGCTGGGCGGTCACCACCATCCCATGGTCTGCCTCGACCGGCTGGGGTGCCGCGGCCTGGACTGTGGTGATGGAGAAAAGCCCGAAGGCGAGGATGGTTGCCGAGGATATCGCCCGCTGGCGGAAATGGCGCATGATGGTCCCTCTTGGAGTTTGTTATCGGGATAAAGGAGCGCATCGCGGGCAGGGTGTCCAGTGTGACAAAAGCGATTTCCGACCGCGTAAATGCACTGGTCTTCGTGGCCGCCGGCGCAGGAACGGCTCGGCAAAAGGCGGCCCTCCAGCCGCGATACTCGGAGCCATTGTCGGCCTTTGAAACCTCCGAGTATTAAATGCAAATCGTGCGATCGCGCTTTCGTATTAATGCCGCCGTGAAATGCAGGACACCGGCGCTTTCCACGCTCGCAATATTTTATTCATCAGAGTAGTCTACTTTAGGTGTGTATATCGAGGCCGAAGTATTGCGTGGAGAGTAACGATGGCCGTCACGAAACTTGAGCAGTGGAAGAACGAGCGCAAGAATAGGCCCAAGCCCGTCGTCGTTGCCGAAAAGACGCATGTCGTCGAAATCGAATGCGGCCATTGCCGCCGGCATTTCTTCCGGTGGATATCGACGGCGCCGGCCTATTGGCGTTGCGACGATTGCGCGCAAACCGCCGATCTCGTTCAATCCTGACGTCAGGCGATCAGAATAGCTCTGATGTCATTGACGTTCGTACCGGTCGGACCGGGGACGAAGAGATCGCCGATCGCGTTGAATGCCGTCCAGGCATCATTGTTTCTGAGCATCTCGGCGGGCACCAGTCCAGCCCCGCGCAGGCGCGCCACCGTGCCGGCGTCAGCAAAGGCGCCGGCATTGTCCTCGCTGCCGTCGATGCCGTCGGTGTCGGCGGCCATGGCGTGAATGCCGGCATGGCCGTCGATATCGATCGCCAGCGACAGCAGGAATTCGGAGTTTCGTCCGCCCTTGCCCTTGCCTGTCAGGGTTACGGTCGTCTCTCCGCCGGAGAGCAGCACGATCGGCTTGGTGAAGGGCCGATTGCGATGCAGGATCTCGCGAGCGAGGGCGGCATGCATGTGAGCGGCCTCGCGGGCCTCGCCCTCAATCGCATCCGAAAGAATGGCGGCCTCGATGCCGGCTTCGCGCGCTATCTTGGCCGCTGCCTCAAGTGAAACACCCGCCGAAGCGATGAGATGCACTTCATTGCGGGCAAAGCGCGGATCGCCTGGCCGCGGCGCATCGGCCTCCGGCTTTTCGATATGCGCGAGGACGGCGGTGGGCAGGTCGATGCGGTAGAGACGGATGAGGTCCAGCGCTTCAGCGCGCGTGCCGGCACCTGGCACGGTTGGGCCGGAGGCAACGAGGGCCGGATCGTCGCCCGGAATGTCGGAGACGACCAGCGAGACGACCCTGGCCGGATAGGCTGCCGTGGCGAGACGGCCGCCCTTGATGGTCGACAGGTGCTTGCGGATGACGTTCATGACTGAGATCGGTGCGCCGGAGGCGAGGAGCGCCTTGTTGACGGCGATCTCGTCGGCAAGGGTGAGGCTGCCTGCAGGTGAGGGCAGCAGTGCCGAGCCACCACCGGAGATCAGCGCGATCACGAGATCGTCTTCCGTCAAGCCATCGACCAGCTTCAGCAGCCGCCCGGAGGCGACAAGGCCGGCCTGGTCGGGCACGGGATGGGCGGCTTCGATGATCTCGATGTGGCGGCAGGGAGCGGCAAAGCCATATCGCGTCACCACCAACCCTTCCAGCGGGCCGTCCCAGCATTGCTCCAACGCGGCTGCCATCTGCGCCGATCCCTTGCCGGCGCCGATGACGATGGTCCGCCCTTTCGGCTTTGCAGGCAGGTGCGCGCGAATGCCGGTCATTGGATCGGCGGCGCGGACGGCGGCGTTAAAGAGGGAAGTGAGGAAGGCGCGGGGATCGGAAACGGTCATGTCGAAATCTGCCTGTCTGCGATGAGCTCGTAACCATTTGGTGGCTCAACTGGCGCCAACGCGCAAGGGTGGGGAAGGCCGATTGTGTCGTGCAATGTGAATCCCTATGTTTCGAACAACAGTTTCAACCTTTTAATTTGAGGGATTTTCGATATGGCCGAATTGAGAGTGAAGACCAGACAGACAGGCGCCACCGCCACCCTCGGTCGCACTGGCTTTCCGCATGTAACATCGGTGATGGGCGGTGAGATCGACATCGTCACCTCGCCGTCGCAGCCGGGGTTCAACCCGCTCGATCTGCTCTATTCTTCGCTGTCGGCTTGCCTCGTGCTCAGCGCCCGCATGGCCGCAAGCAGCCTCGGCGTGCTCGACAAGCTCACCGAAGTCACCGCCGTCGTGACGGGCGAGAAGGCGACGGAAGGACTGTCGCGCGTCGAAAAATTCAACATCGCTTTCACTATCAAGGGCGATTTCGGCGATGAGATCCGCAATGCGATTGCGCATGCCGCCGAGGATGAGATCTGCACGGTCAGCAATACGATCCGTGGCAACCCGAAGTTCGAGACGGTGATTTCAGGCTAGCTCCGAGCTCTGAAAGGCCCCTCATCCGTCCTCGAACAGTTTCGCTTTTCTCAACTGTTCGAGTCCACCTTCTCCCCGCACGCGGGGCGAAGGGGCCTTGGCGAAGTCGCTCCCTCTCCCCGTCAAAACGGGGAGAGGGCTGGGGTGAGGGGCTTTTCATTATTTCGAGGGTAATTCAAACCCATCCAGATACGCCCCAAGTTCCGGATCGATATCCACCTTCACCACATTAGTGTAAACTGCCGTGGCGATCATGATGCCGGCGAAGGCGACCAGGTTGACGAGTATCGGTTCGTCGTAGCGTACCTTCAACCGTGCCCACAATTCCTCCGGCACGGCGTTGGAATCCTTGACGATCGCCTTGCCGAAATCGATCAGCGGGGCCTCGTCTTCAGTCGGTACAATGGTCTCCGGCGTCAGGCCGGCATTGATCAGCGCGCGGCGAAAAAAGCCGACCGGGATGATCGCTCGGCTTTCCAGCGAAATGGCTTGGCAGAAGAGCCAGACGGCGCGGTCGTCCAGCGCCGGGCGCAGCTCTTCGCGTAGGGTGAACCACTCGGCGTAGATGCGGTGTGCCACGGGCGAATGCAGCAGCGTCCGCTTCATATTGGTCATGCGGCCGCGCAGCGCCACCTCGCGGTCGTGCTCGGCGCGCACGGCGTCGGAGGCGGTCTCGTAGTCGATCGGCGTGATATGGCTCATCGGCATGTCTCTTATTGCGCCGCTTCGGAAACGTGCTTGAAGAAGCGATTTTCCGGGCGCGGCAGACCGAGATGGTCGCGCAAGGTCGTGCCCTCGTAATCGCGGCGGAAGATGCCGCGGCGTTGCAATTCCGGAACGACGCGGGTGGTGACGTCAAGCAGGCCCTGCGGCAGGAAGGGGAAGACGACGTTGAAGCCGTCGGAGCCTTCCTCGTGCAGCCATTGCTCCATCTCGTCGGCGATGGTCTGCGGCGTGCCGACAAAGGCGAGGCCGGCATAGCCGCCGAGGCGCTGGGCGAGCTGGCGCACCGTCAATTTCTCTTCTTCGGCCAAGGCGATGACGCGCTCGCGGCCGCTCTTGCTGGCGTTGGTTTCCGGCGTTGCCGGCAGCGGGCCGTCGGGGTCGAAGCTGGAAGCGTCGTGACCGAGGGAGATCGACAGCGAGGCGATGGCGCTGTCGTAATGCACCAGGCTGTCGAGTTTGGCGCGCTTGGCCTTGGCCTCCTCGACGGTATCGCCGACGACGATGAAGGCGGCAGGCAGGATCTTCAGGTGATCCGGGTTACGGCCGATGCGCTTCATCCGGCTCTTGATGTCGGCAAAGATCGCCTTGCCGTCGGCGAGATTGCGAGGGGCGGCGAAGACCGCTTCCGCTGTCTCGGCCGCAAGCTGGCGGCCGACGTCGGATTGCCCAGCCTGGACGATCACCGGCCAACCCTGCGGCGGGCGGGCGATGTTGAGCGGGCCGCGCACGCTCAGTTCCTCGCCCTTATGGGCAAGTACATGCATCTTGTCGGGATCGAAGAAGATGCCGCTTTCGGCATCGCGGATGAAGGCATCGTCGGCAAAGCTGTCCCAGAGGCCGGTGACGACGTCGTAGAATTCACGAGCGCGGTGATAGCGCTCTCCGTGCTCCATATGTTCGTCGAGACCGAAATTCAGTGCTGCGTCCGGGTTGGAGGTCGTGACGATATTCCAGCCGGCGCGGCCGCCGCTGATGTGGTCGAGCGAGGCGAAGCGACGGGCGATGTGATAGGGCTGGTCAAAGGTGGTCGACGCTGTGGCGACGAGGCCGATCCTTTCGGTGACGGCGGCAAGCGCCGAGAGCAGCGTGAATGGCTCGAAGGAGGTCACGGTATGGCTGCGCTTTAGCGCTTCGACCGGCATGTTCAGCACGGCAAGATGATCGGCCATGAAGAAGGCATCGAATTTCGCCTTTTCCAGTTCCTGCGCAAAGCTGACAATGTGCTTGAAATTGAAATTCGCATCCGGGTAGGCGCCGGGATAGCGCCATGCGCCGGTGTGCAGGCTGACGGGACGCATGAAGGCCCCGAGCTTCAATTGCTTCTGTTCAGTCATGGATCCAGTCCCTCTCGAAAATCATGGGGTCATGGCGGCGCGTGGGCAGGCGCCGGCGAGACTATCCCCTTCGACGTAGGAGCACCGTCGGCGCATTCAAAGAGCTGGTTTCATTTATTTGATCGGTTCGGAGAAATATTCATCCGCCACCACCTTCAGCCTCGGTTTGCCGGGCAAATACCCGGACGAGCCAGTCGATGAAAACGCGTACGCGCGGTGAGAGCTGGCGGTTACGGGGGTAGAGCATCGATACCGGCGTTCTGGTCGGCGGAAAGTCCTTGAGGATGTTAAGCAACTCGCCGGATTTCAAGGCTTCTTCGGCGTGATAGCGCGGCACCTGGATCAGGCCGAGGCCGAGCTTGGCCGCCGTAAAGTAACTCTCGGCCGCGTTGACGGAGACCGTGGCGGGCAAAGTGATGTTGCGGACCGCGCCGTCGATGATGAATTCCAGCGGCAGCAATCCACCCGTCGCCGAAGAGCGGAAGCCGATCATGCGGTGGCCGTCGAGAGCGTCCGGATGCGTTGGCATGCCGAAGCGCTCGATATAGGCAGGCGCTGTCAGCGTGATCTCCTCCAGCATGGCGACGCGGCGGGCGATCATGTCGCTGTCCTGCGGGGTGCCGACGCGCAGCACGCAATCGATGCCTTCGCGGATCAGGTCGACGAAACGGTCGCCCTCCGTCATGTAAAGTTCGATTTCGGGGTAAGTTTCGAGGAAGGACGGCAGGTTCGGCAGGACGAAATGTCGAGCAAGTGTTCCATGCACATCGACACGCAACAGCCCCTTCGGCTTGGCGCCGGCAAAGGCGCCTTCGGCATCCTCAATGTCCGAGAGGATGCGCAGGCAGCGCTGGTAATAAGCCTCGCCGTCGAGTGTCGGGCTGACATGCCGCGTCGTTCGCTGCAACAGGCGAACGCCGAGCCGTGCCTCCAGTTGCTTGACGGCGTCGGTCACGGTCGAGCGTGGCAGGCCGGTGTCTTCGGCGGCCAGCGTGAAGCTGCGTCGTTCCACGACGCGGGAAAACACCCGCATGGCATCGAATCTGTCCATTTTTCTTTGTTCGTTAATTTCGGATAGTGATGTCGATTAATAGATGATTATCCGCTGATTGAAAAGAGGCATCTTCCCCTCATCGAAACGCGCCACGGCGCAGAGATATGAAGGATGAAGACAATGACCAATAATTCCAATAGAGTAGCCATCGTTACCGGCGCATCTCGCGGCATTGGCGCCGCGATTGCGGAACGCCTCGCAAAGGACGGCTTCACGGTCGTCATCAACTACTCCGGTAGCCAAGCCGCCGCCGAGGAACTGGCCCGCAAAATAGAAGAAAAGGGCGGCAAGGCATTGACCGCCAAGGCTGATGTTTCCGATGCCGAAGCTGTGCGCCGGATGTTCGACGCGGCCGAAGCCGCCTTTGGCGGTATCGATGTCCTAGTTAACAATGCCGGCATCTTGCAGCTCGCCAAGATCACCGATGCCGATGATGCTCATTTCGACCGCCAGATCGCCATCAACCTGAAGGGCACCTTCAACACACTGCGTGAAGCTGGCAAGCGTCTGCGCGACGGCGGCCGCATCATCAATTTCTCGACCAGCGTCGTTGGGCTAAAGCTCGAGACTTATGGCGTCTATGCCGCCACCAAGGCTGCCGTCGAAACGCTGACGGGCATCATGGCCAAGGAGATGCGTGGTCGTTCGATCACGGTCAACGCCGTCGCACCCGGCCCGACCGCCACCGACCTCTTCCTCAACGGCAAAAGCGACGAGCTGATCGACCGCATGGCCAAGATGAACCCGCTCGAGCGTCTCGGCACGCCTGATGATATCGCCGCCGCCGTTTCCTTCCTCGCTGGTCCCGACGGAGCCTGGATCAACGGCCAGACGCTGCGTGCCAATGGCGGCATGGTCTGAGCTTCCTGATCTGCGGCGGGTTTTCCCCGCCGCGCGCCACCCGTTCACCCGCACGATAGTCACTTCGACAAGGAACAGGATCATGAGCAAGCAAGTTATCGTCATCACCGGCGCATCGAGCGGCTTCGGCGCCTTGACCGCCCGCGCTCTCGCCAAGGCCGGCCACACCGTCTATGCCGGCATGCGCCAAACCGAGGGCCGCAACGCGCCGCAAGTCGCTGAAGCCGCCGCATTCGCTAGGGAAAACGGCGTCGACCTGAAAGCCGTCGAACTCGACGTCGCCTCGGATGCTTCGGTCGAAGCCGGTATCGCCAAGGTCATCGCGCAGGAAGGCCGCATCGACACGATCATCCACAATGCCGGCCATATGTCCTTCGGCCCGGCAGAGGCCTTCACGCCGGAACAGTTCGCCGAGCTCTACGACATCAATGTACTCAGCACCCAGCGCGTCAATCGCGCCGTGCTTCCGCATCTGCGCCAGCAGGGCAAGGGCCTAGTGGTCTGGGTGTCCTCGTCTAGCACCCGCGGCGGCACGCCTCCGTACCTGTCGCCCTATTTCGCCGCCAAGGCCGCGATGGATTCGCTTGCCGTCTCCTACGCGTCCGAGCTGACCCGCTGGGGCATCGAGACCGCCATCATCGTGCCCGGCGCCTTCACCAAGGGCACGAACCATTTCGCTCATTCCGGCTCGCCCGCCGACAAGGCGCGTGCTGCCGAATATGACGATGGTCCCTATGCCGGCGTTCCGGACCAGGCCCTGAAGGGGCTGGCTTCACTCGAACCCGCCGATGCCGATGCCGCCTCGGTTGCCGTCTCCATCGTCGATGTTGTCAACATGCCCTTCGGCACGCGTCCCTTCCGCGTTCATATCGATCCGTCCGAGGACGGCGCGGAAATCGTCAATGGCGTCGCCGATCGCGTGCGCGCCGAACTCTTCCGCCGGATCGGCCTGGAGGATCTGCTGAAGCCGCATCCAAGGGGCTGAAGCTTCGCCTACACCCTTTCCGCGCGTCAAATCGCCGCTTCTGTGCCACAGGAGCGGCGATCGCTTGCTTCCGTCCGGACAATTTTGTGTCGTACGGCATTCCAAGCCTATAAGTTTCGTATTAAAGCGAATCCTTTAGAGGGTCGGGAGATAATCCATGGACGCGCAGGACATCGGCGAAATCGCCAGCTGGCTGATGCATGCTGGCCTCAAGGGCATGGGAGAGGCCGATATCCTGACGGGTTTCTGCGAGGCGTGCCGCCGACATGGTCTGAACGTCGACCGCGCCATGGCGCTGATGGACACGCTGCATCCGGTCTATGAAGGTCGTGCTTTCCGCTGGGACGGCAATCAGGCGATCGAGCGCGAGTTCGAATATGGCCCGTCGCACCAGGGGATCGCTGCCGAGAACTGGCAACGGACGGCCTTCCATCATATGCTGACCACAGGTGGGGATGAGGTACGCCGGCGTATCGGTTTTGGCGACCCGATCGATTTCTATGGTCTTGATACGCTGCACGCTGATGGTCACACGGACTACATCGCCATGGTGCACCGCTTTGAAGAGGGCGGCACGATTGGTGAGATGGATTGCTTCTATTCCAATTTCGCCACCGCCGCCGCCGTGGGTTTCTCCGACGAGGATCTGCGCGTGCTGCGCAAGCTTACGCCGGCCCTGGCCTTGGCGATCAAATGCACCGGTACCAGCCGCATCGCCCGCACCATCGCCGAGGTCTATCTGGGCGAAGATGCCGCCCGGCATGTTCTCGAGGGCAAGATCACGCGCGGCAAGGCCGAGCGCATCTCGGCGGCGCTGTGGTTCTCCGACCTTGCCAACTACACCCGCATCTCGGACACGGCCGAGCCCGACGAAATCATCCCGATGCTGAACGCCTATGCCGATGCCGTGATTTCCTCGATCCACGAGGCCGGCGGCAATGTGCTGAAGCTGATCGGCGACGGCACGCTGGCGATCTTCAAGGCGAGAGACGCCGCCGATGCCTGCGCGGCCGCGCTGATGGCAGAGTCACTGTTGCGCCAGCGGCTGCGTGACCTCAATGCCCAGCGGCAGATCGAGGGCAGGCCGGTGACCGATGTCTATCTCGGCCTGCATATCGGCGATGTTTTCTACGGCAATATCGGCAGCATGGACCGCCTGGATTTCACCGTCATCGGCCCGGCCGTCAATGAGGTCAGCCGCATCGCCTCCATGTGCCGCTCTGCCGATCGCAATATCCTGATGTCGTCGAATTTTGTGGAGACCCTGGCGGCGGATCAGAGCAACGATCTCGTTTCGGTCGGCCGCTATGCGCTGCGTGGCGTCAACCGGCCGCAGGAGCTGTTCACGCTGCTATCCTCGGCCGCTTGAGGGGGCGGCTTTTCATCGGCGGCCGGCGGCAAACATCGGGCCGCCTTTGTGTGATGGGAAACCGTAACCGCTGATTATCACCAGATCGATATCGCTGGCGCGAGCGGCTATGCCCTCCGCGAGAAGAGCGTCGCCTTCATCGGCCATGGCTTTCAGCAGCCGGGTGGTGATTTCATCCGGGGTAAAGCTCTTCGGCATGATGCCCTTTTCGGCGCGGACGGCTTCGATCATCACTGTCACGTCCGGATCGACGGTACGTTTGCCATCGGGATAGGCGTACCAACCACGCCCGGCCTTCTGGCCGAAACGGCCGGCTTCGCAGAGCCGGTCGGCGATGACGACGTAGCGCGTGCTGGGATCGCGGGTTGCAGCCTGGCGCTTGCGCCGTGCCCAGGCGATTTCGAGGCCGGCCATGTCGTAGACGGCAAAGAGGCCCATCGGGAAGCCGTAAGCTTCGAGCGCTGCGTCGATCTCATGCGGCAGCACGCCGTCCTCGAGCATGAATTCGGCCTCACGCCGATAGGCGGAGAAGATGCGGTTGCCGATAAAGCCCTCGGTGACGCCGCAGACGATGGGGAGTTTGCCGAGGAGCTTGGCGAAGGCGAGGGCGCTCGCCAGCACATCGGGCGCGGTCTTCTCGCAGTTTACGACTTCTAGCAACCGCATGATGTTGGCGGGCGAGAAGAAGTGCAGGCCGACGATGCGCTCGGGATGGGCGGTGGTAGCGGCGATGGCGTTCGGATCGAGGTAGCTGGTATTGGTCGCAAGGATCGCGTCGGCGCGGACGATGCCATCCAATCGCAGGAACAATTCGGTCTTGATAGTGAGATCGTCAAAGACCGCTTCGATGACGAGGTCGGCCCGCGCCAGCATCTGCGCATCGGCTGTTACCGTTAGCCGGTTCAGGCGGTCGTCACGACCGGCGAGATCGAGGCGGCCGGATTGTACTGCCTTGTTAAGGATGCCGGCGATCCGGTCTCGGCCCTTGTCAGCGGCTTCCTGGGTCTGCTCCATGCCGATGACGCGATAGCCGGCGTTCAGCGCTGTAACGGCGATGCCCGAGCCCATCAGGCCGGTGCCGACGATGCCGACGGTTTCGATTCTGCGCGGAGCGATCTTCTCCAGGCCCTCGACCTTGCCGGCGGCGCGTTCGGCGAAGAAAACGTGACGAAGGGCTGCAGCCTCGTCACTGTCGCGGAGTTCGACAAAGGTGCGGCGTTCCTCGGCGAGGCCTTCCGCAAGCGATGTCGTCGCGGCAAGGCGAACGAGACGGATGGCTTCGCCGGGCGCGCGTTGGCCGCGTGCTTTACGCAGGGCTTCGGCGACTGCCTTGTCGATTGCTTCGGCGGGCTCCGGTAGGACCGGCAGCGCGCCGGTGCGCCGCAAGGGGGAGGCGGTCATACGGCTGACGCTGGCAATCGCGCCGTCAATCAGCGCGCTTTCGATCAGGTGATCGACGATCCCGAGCTTGCTTGCCTCATTGGCCGAGAGGGTGCGTCCGTTCGCGATCAAGTCGATGGCAGCGATGGTGCCGATCAGCCGTGGCAGTCGCTGCGTGCCGCCGGCACCGGGAACGATGCCGAGCTTGACTTCCGGCAGGCCGATCTTCGCAGCGGAGCTGGCGTAGCGTTCGTGACAGGCAAGTGCCACCTCCAGGCCGCCGCCGAGGGCAGCGTCGTTGATGGCGGCGGTGACGGGTTTGGCAAAATTCTCGATGCGGTCGATAACCTGCGGCAAGAGCGGCTCGATGGGCGGCTTGCCGAATTCCTTGATATCGGCGCCACCGACGAAGGTGCTGCCGGCGCCAGTCAGCACAATAGCGACGACTGCATTGTCCTTCTCGGCATGATCGAGCGCCGCCATCATCCCGGCGCGGACATTGGCCGAGAGCGCGTTGACCGGCGGATTGTCGATGGTGACGACGAGGACGCCATCAGTCAGTGTCGCCGAGATGGTCTCCGAAAAGTGCAATGCCGACATGGCGAGCCCATCCTATTCCGGAATGACGGCGGTCGCCTGGATCTCGATCTTGGCGCGATCCTCGACGAGGGCGACGACCTGTAGGGCGGCCATGGCCGGGAAATGCCGGCCGATGATCTCGCGGTAGACCTGGCCTATGCCCTTGAGATTCCCAAGATACTCGGCCTTGTCGGTGAAATACCAGGTCATGGAGGTGATATGCTGCGGCTTGGCGCCGCCCTCGGCGAGGATGGCGACGACATTCTTCAGCGTCTGGCGCACCTGTTCGACGAAATCGTCGCTTTCGAATTCGCAAGCGGCGTTCCAGCCGACCTGGCCGCCGACGAACACCATGCGGCCGGTCGCCGCCATGCCATTGGCATATCCAATCGGCTTGGCCCAGCCTTCAGGTTGCAGGATGGTGTGCATCGGTCATCTCCAGATGAGAGGTCAGCGCGGCGCGGATATCGTCCGGCCATGCAAGTGATTGATGGGTATCGAGCGAAGTGGCGACAACGCGCTGGCGAGCGGTCCACAGGACTTGGCCATTCGCTGAGACTTGATGTTCCAGATCGAGCGAGGAGCGACCGATGCCGCGAACAGTGACCGCGAATTCGAGGTTGTCGCTCTGAAAACCGGGTCTCGTGAACGTTACGTCGAGCCGCACGGTCGGCACACCGATGCGGCGGCTGTCGATCAGCGTCTTCCACGGGAACCCCAGCGAGGCGAAATAGTCCTCCAGCACCCCGACGAGGATGTTCAGGTATGACGGGAAATAAGCAATCCCCGAGGGATCACAGTCTCCGAAGCGCAGGGGTCTGGTGGTTTTGAACGGCAAATCCGACCTCAATTCGCAAACGCGGCGATGCCGGTGATGGCACGGCCGAGGATGAGGGCGTGGATGTCGTGGGTGCCCTCATAGGTGTTGACCACTTCGAGGTTGACCAGATGGCGGGCGATGCCGAACTCGTCCGAGATGCCGTTGCCGCCAAGCATATCGCGGGCGGCACGGGCGATATCCAGCGCCTTGCCGCAGCTGTTGCGCTTCAGGATCGAGGTCAGCTCCACCGGCGGATGGCCGTCTTCCTTCATGCGGCCGAGACGCAGGCAGCCCTGCAGGCCGAGCGTGATTTCGGTCACCATGTCGGCGAGCTTCTTCTGGATCAGCTGGTTGGCGGCAAGCGGTCGGCCGAACTGCTGGCGGTCGAGCACATATTGCCGCGCCTTGGCATAGCAATCCTCGGCAGCACCGAGCGCACCCCAGGCAATGCCGAAGCGGGCGGAGTTGAGGCAGGTGAACGGACCCTTGAGGCCGGAGACATTGGGCAGCAGGTTTTCCTCCGGCACGAAGACATTCTCCATGACGACTTCGCCGGTGATCGAGGCGCGCAGGCCGACCTTGCCGTGGATGGCAGGGGCAGACAGACCCTTCCAGCCTTTCTCCAGAATGAAGCCACGGATGACGCCGTCCTCGGTCTTCCCCCAGACGACGAAGACATCGGCGATCGGCGCATTGGAGATCCAGGTCTTGGCGCCGGTGAGGTGATAGCCGCCATCGACCTTCTTCGCCCGTGTTGCCATCGAGCCGGGATCGGAGCCGTGATTGGGCTCGGTGAGGCCGAAGCAGCCGATCCATTCGCCGGTGGCAAGCTTCGGCAGGTATTTCTGCTTCTGCGCTTCCGACCCGAAGGCATCGATCGGCACCATCACGAGCGAGGATTGCACGCTCATCATCGAGCGGTAGCCACTGTCGACACGCTCCACTTCGCGGGCGATCAGGCCATAGGCGACATAGCCGAGGCCAGCGCCGCCATATTCGGGGGCAATAGTCGGCCCGAGCAGGCCAAGCTCACCCATCTCGCGGAAGATCGTCGGATCGGTCTTCTCATGGCGGAAAGCGTCGAGCACGCGGGGCGCCAGCTTCTCCTGCGCATAGGCATGGGCTGTGTCCAGCACCATGCGTTCGTCATCGTTCAGCTGCTCCACCAGCCGGAACGGATCGGCCCAGTCGAATATCTCGCGGCTCATCGGCGTGTCTCCCATTGCCGCGGTTCAGTGTTTCTCGGAAGGACTGAACCGCTCAATTTCCTCGTTTCGCACTTTTCCTGGAATTGCTCTAGGTCTTCAGAAGCTCGCGCGCGACGATGAGTTTTTGAACCTCCGTCGCACCCTCGTAGATGCGAAGCGCGCGTATCTCCCGATAGAGTTTTTCTGTTATTTCGCCTGTCCTGACACCGCGTCCGCCGAAAAGCTGGACGGCGCGGTCGATGACGCTTTGGGCGGTTTCCGTTGCTGTCATCTTGGCCATGGCCGCTTCACGCGTCGTCGGCAGGTGCTGCGCGTCCCGGCGCCAGGCAGCCCGATAGGTGAGCAAGGCCGCAGCGTCGATGCCGGTCGCCATGTCGCCGAGGGCTGCCTGCGTCAATTGAAGGTCACCGAGCGTCGCGCCGAACATCGGACGCGTGCGGACATGCGCGATCGATTCATCGAGCGCGCGCCGCGCAAAGCCGAGGCTTGCGGCGGCAACCGAGGCGCGGAAGATATCGAGCGTGCGCATGGCGATCTTGAAGCCTTCGCCCGGCGCGCCAAGGCGGCGTGACGCAGGGATACGGCAATTTTCGAAACGGATCGTCGCCAGCGGATGCGGCGCGATCATCTCGATGCGTTCGATGATCGAGAAGCCGGGATCGTCGGCGAAGACGACGAAGGCGGAGATGCCGCGTGTGCCCGGTGCTTCGCCGGTGCGGGCAAAGACGGTGTAGACATCGGCGATGCCGCCATTGGAGATCCAGGTCTTTTCGCCATCGAGGACATAATGGTCGCCATCGGCGCGGGCCGCACAGCTCATGGCCGCGACGTCGGAACCGGCATCCTTTTCCGAGAGCGCAAAGGCGGAAAGCCAGTCGCCGGCGCGGACTTTCGGCAGCACGGCGGCGCGCAGTTCGGGCGAGCCGGAAAGGCCGATGGCACCGGTGCCGAGACCCTGCATGGCAAAGGCGAAATCGGCAAGGCCATCATGCCAGGCAAGCGTTTCGCGGGCGAGGCAGACAAGACGGGAGTCGATCAGCGGGTCGATGTCGGCAGAGCCGGTAGCGGCGGCGAGAAGACCAGCCTCGCCAAGTGCCTTGACGAGTTTGCGGCAGGCGCCGTCGACATCGTTATGGTCGATGTTTGCCATGGCCGAGGATTTGGCGAAGGCATCGACGTCTGCCGCGAATTTGCGGTGACGCTCCTCGAAGAACGGCCAATCCAGATGGTCCCGTGTCGGACCTGGAAGAGCTGATGCAGCGGACATTGCCTCAGTTCCCCTGGAATTTGGGCTTGCGCTTGGCGGCGAAGGCTTCGAAGGCGCGGCGGAAGTCTTGTGTTGCCATGCAGACCGCCTGGGCCTGCGCCTCGGATTCGATCATCTCGTCGATGCCCATTGCCCATTCCTGGTTCAGCATGGTCTTGGTCATGCCATGGGCAAACCAGGGTCCGTCGGCGAGCGACCGGGCGAGCTTGACAGCTTCCTGCTCAAGATCGGCGCTGGCGTGTACGCCATTGTAAAAGCCCCAGGCCTGGCCCTCGGCAGCTGTCATAGAGCGGCCGGTAAACAGCAGTTCGGCGGCACGGCCCTGGCCGATGATGCGGGGAAGGATGCCGCATGCGCCCATGTCGGCGCCGGCAAGGCCGACGCGGGTAAAGAGGAACGCTGTCTTTGCTTCTGGCGTCGCGAGGCGCAGGTCCGAGGCCATGGCAAGGATGGCGCCGGCACCGGCGCAGATGCCGTCGACGGCGGTAATGATCGGTTGCGGGCACTTGCGCATGGCTCTGACGAGATCGCCGGTCATGCGCGTGAAGGCGAGCAGCTCGGGCATCGCCATGCGGGTGAGCGGCTCGATGATTTCGAAGACATCGCCGCCGGAGGAGAAATTGCCACCGGTACCGGTCAGCACCACGGCGCGAACGTCCGAGGCATAGGTGAGATTGCGGAAGAGGTCGCGCAGTTCGGCGTAGCTGTCGAAGGTCAGCGGGTTCTTGCGCTCCGGGCGGTTCAGTCGGATGGTGGCGACGCGGCCGTCGTCGCTGACTTCCCAGAGGAAATGGCGGGCCACATAGGTGTTGAAGGGCGCAAGATGGCCCCGCATCGTCATATCCTGTTCGCTCATCCCGCTAAAACCTCCCCACCGGCAACCACGATTGCCTGTCCATTGATCGATGCCGCTCCCGGCGACGCCAGCCACAGAACGGTGTCGGCAACCTCCTCCGGCTTGACGAGTCGTCCCTGCGGATTGGATTTGGTGAATTCCGAAAGCGCCTGCTCCGCCGTGCGTCCGGTCTTGGCGACGATGGTCTCGATCGAGCGCTGGATGATCGGCGTGTCGGTGAACCCCGGGCAGACGGCATTGACCGTGATGCCGGTTTTTGCCAGTTCCAGCGCCAGCGAGCGCGTCAGGCCGACGACGCCATGCTTGGCCGCGACATAGGCGGAAACGTAGCCGTAGCCGGTCAGCCCCGCAGTCGAGGCGATGTTGATGATGCGTGCACCGGACCCATAGGCCCTGAGGTCGGGCAGGGTGGCCTGCGTCACCAGGAAAACGCCGGTGAGATCGACGGTCAGGACGCGGTTCCACATCTCAAGACTGGTCTTCTCGAAGGGCGCGCTCGGCGCTTCGCCGGCATTGTTGACGAGAATATCGACTGGCCCGAATTTTTCGCGGGCCGCTGCAAGCCCGCGGGCGATAGCTTCGGCATCCGTGACGTCGAAACCGTCGACGACGAAAGCATTCGCGCCAATTTCGGCGGCGACGGTCTCCAGTGGCTCCTTGCGTCGTCCGGCGAGCGTCACGCGCGCACCCTCGGCGGCAAACGTCCGCGCAATGGCGGTGCCGATGCCGCTGCCGGCGCCGGTGACGAGGGCGTGACGGCCCGTAAGTTTGCCCGAAGTCGTCATCTGATCCTCACTTCGCCGGTACGGTCGTGGCCGCGCGGGCAAGGTTGGTTTCATATTGCGTCTTGCCGGAGAGATACTGTTTCGGCCAGGGAATGGAAGTCAGCCCGATCTTGGCTGCCTCGTGCAGCGACCAGGCGGGGTCGGCCAGATGCGGGCGGGCGACGGCGCAGAGATCGGCGCGGCCGGCGGCGATGATGGAATTGGCATGGTCGGCTTCCGAGATCGCGCCGACGGCAATCGTGGGGATGCCGATTTCGTTGCGGATCTTGTCGGAGAAAGGCGTCTGGAACAGGCGGCCATAGACTGGCTCTTCCTCTTTCGACACCTGACCCGAGGAGCAATCGATCAGGTCGGCGCCCGCGTCCTTGAACATGCGCGCGAAGATCGCCGCATCCTCCGGCGTGTTGCCGCCATCGGTCCAGTCGTGGCAGGAAAGGCGCACGGAGATCGGCTTGTCCTTCGGCCAGATTTCGCGCATGGCCCTGAAGATCTCCAGCGGATAGCGGGCGCGGTTTTCGTGGCTGCCGCCATAGTCGTCCCCGCGCAGGTTGGTGAGCGGCGACAGGAAGCTCGACAGAAGATAGCCGTGGGCGCCGTGCAGCTCCAGCCAATCGGCGCCGGTGGTGATGGCAAGTTCGGTGGCGCGGATGAAATCGGCCTTGACGCGATCCATGTCGGCGCGGTCCATGGCCTTCGGCACCTGGCTGTTCTTGAGATAAGGAATGGCGGAGGCCGAGATCAGCGGCCATTCGCCCTCGGCAACCGGCTGGTCGATGCCTTCCCAGGCGACTTTCGTCGCACCCTTGCGGCCGGCATGGCCGAGCTGGATGCCGACCTTGGCAGCGCTATTGGTGTGCACGAAATCGACGAGCCGCTTCCATTGTATCGCCTGTCCCTCGTTCCAGAGACCGAGGCAGCCGGGGGTGATGCGGGCATCGGGGGTAACACAGGTCATTTCCGCGAAGATCAGGCCGGCGCCGCCGAGCGCCCGCGAGCCGAGATGGATGATATGGAAATCGTTCATGACGCCATCTTCCGCCGAATACATCGCCATCGGCGAAACGACGATGCGGTTGACGAGCGTCACATCGCGCAGCGAATAGGGCGTGAACATCGGCGGCAGGCAGCGGTCGTTGCCGACGGCAAGGCCGGACTTTTTCGCAAACCAGCGCTCGTAGCCTTCTAGCCAATCCTTGTCGCGCAAACGCAGGTTCTCGTGGCTGATGCGCTGCGAGCGGGTCAGCATCGAATACATGAACTGTTCCGGTTCCAGTGTGTCGGCATAGCGAGGTCCCACAACTTCGAACCATTCCATGGCGTTGCGCGCCGCATTCTGGATGCGGGCGACATCAACGCGGCGGATCTCTTCGTAGCTTTCGAGAACGGTCGGGATCTTGTCCTTGCTATGTCCGTTGATCTGGAACTGCCTAGTTAGCTCGATGGCATCGTCAATGGCGAGCTTGGTGCCGGAGCCGATGGCGAAATGCGCGGTGTGGGCGGCGTCGCCCATCAGCACGACATGCGAATTGCCGTTGAAATGGCTCCACTTGCCGCAGATCAGGCGGTTGAAGTTCAGCCAGGCCGAACCGCGGATATGGCGGGCATTGGTCATCAGCGAAGCGCCGTCGAGGACGTCCGAGAACAGGTTCTCGCAGAAGGCGATCGAGCCGTCCTGATCCATCTTGTCGAGGCCGTGGGCGAGATAGGCTTCCTCGGTGGTTTCGACGATGAAGGTCGAGGTCTGGTCATCGAATTTGTAGATATGCGCCTGGAACCAGCCGTGCTCGCTCTTGCGGAAGTCGAAGGTGAAGGCGTCGTACTGCTTGTTGGTGCCGAGCCAGATGTAGCGGTTCGGTCGGGTGATCATGTCCGGCTGGAAGATCTGGGGATAGTGGTTGCGGATCCGCGAGTTCAGACCATCCGAGCCGATGATCAGGTCGGCGTCCGGAAAGTCGAGATCGGAGGTGACGTCGGTCTCGAAAATCAGCTCGACGCCGAGCGCTTCGCAGCGCTTCTGCAGGATATTCAGCAGCTTCTTGCGGCCGATGCCGACGAAGCCGTGGCCGGAGGTGCGCTGGCGTGTGCCCTTGAACCAGACTTCGATATCGTCCCAATGGTTGAAGGCATCCTCGATTTCGGCCGCACTTTCAGGGTCCCATTCGCGCATGGAAACCATGGTCGCATCGGAGAAGACGACGCCCCAGCCGAAGGTATCATAGGCACGGTTGCGCTCGACGACCTGGATCGAATGATCGGGATGCAGCTTCTTCATCAGAAGCCCGAAATAGAGCCCGGCCGGGCCGCCGCCGATGCAGACGATTTTCATCGCTTACTTCTCCCTGGGATCAAGCCGCTCCCGAAAATAATTTAAGTTTAAAATAAACTAGGACCACGCTGCGTCAAGTGCTGTTTTCACCTGCGCACGGCCTTCCGCATGCAATTGTGGCTTATGGAATCCCGGAAAATCCTTTGGAAACAGGGTAGTCGCTATTTAGTTTAGGTTTAAAATTTCTTGCTTGAACATTTCGGGCTTCGATGCAATCCTTTCCTCATAAAGCGCGATCGGGAGGATATCGCCGATGCAGTCGCTGGGGCAGAGAGGAACGGAGAGAAAGCCGATGCTTGGGCCGACGGGTCATCTGGACACTTTCACGCGTGACAACCTACCGCCGTTCGCCGAATGGCCGGAACTGCTCCTCGACGGTTTCGATTACCCCGAATGGCTGAATGCCGGCGAGGAACTGAGCGACCGCATGGTGGAGCGCGGCTTTGGCGATCGGATCGCGCTGATCGGCAATGGCCGACGCCGCACCTACAAGGAGCTGTCCGACTGGACCAACCGTATCGCCCATGCCCTGGTCGAGGATTTCGGCATTCAGCCCGGCAATCGCGTGCTGATCCGTTCGGGCAACAATCCCGCCATGATCGCCTGCTGGCTCGCCGTGACCAAGGTCGGCGCGGTCGCGGTCAATACGATGCCGATGCTGAGGGCCGGGGAGCTCGCCAAGGTGGTCGACAAGGCCGAGATCGCCTTTGCGCTATGCGATACCAGGTTGATGGAAGAGCTGGTGGCGGTCGCGAAAGAGAGCCGCTTTCTGAAGCAGGTGATCGGTTTCGACGGCACCGCCAATCATGACGCCGAACTCGACCGGATCGCATTGAACAAGCCGGTACGCTTCGAGGCCGTCAGGACGGGCCGGGATGATGTCGCCCTTTTGGGCTTCACCTCCGGCTCCACCGGCGTTCCCAAGGCGACCATGCATTTCCACCGCGATATCCTCATCATCGCCGATGCCTATGCCAAGGAGATTCTCGGTGTCACGCCCGACGATGTCTTCATCGGTTCGCCGCCGATCGCCTTCACCTTCGGCCTTGGCGGCCTGGTCGTCTTTCCGCTTCGCTTCGGAGCATCGACAGCGCTGCTGGAGCACGCTTCGCCGAAGAACATGGTGCAGATCATTCAGGACTACAGGGCGACCATTAGCTTCACGGCTCCCACGGCCTATCGCGCCATGCTGGCGGCGATGGAAGAGGGGGCCGATCTTTCGTCCCTGAGGATCGCCGTGTCGGCGGGTGAAACCTTGCCGGGCCCGATTTTCGAGGAGTGGACACGCAAGACGGGCAAGCCGATCCTGGACGGAATAGGCTCGACAGAGATGCTGCATATCTTTGTCTCCAATCGTCTCGACGATGCAAAGCCCAATTGCACCGGAAAACCGTTGCGAGGTTACGAGGCACGCATCGTGGATGCCGATATGAACGATGTTTCCTGCGGGGTCATCGGCAAGCTGGTCATTCGCGGGCCGATCGGCTGCCGTTATCTTGCCGACCCGAGGCAGGCCGAATACGTCCGCGATGGATGGAACCTGACCGGAGATTCCTTCATCCAGGACGAGGAAGGCTATCTTCATTTTGCCGCGCGCTCCGACGACATCATTCTTTCCGCCGGCTACAATATTGCCGGGCCCGAGGTCGAAGCCGCCCTGCTTTCTCATACCGACGTGCTGGAATGCGCGGTGATCGGCAGGCCTGACGACGAGCGCGGACATATCGTCCAGGCGTTTGTTGTGCCGGCGCCAGGTGTCGAGGGTTCGCAGAGCCTTGCGAAGGCGCTGCAGGATCATGTGAAAGCAACGATCGCGCCCTATAAATATCCGAGATCGATCGTCTTCGTGGATGCCTTGCCGAAGACTGAGTCCGGCAAGATCCAGCGGTTCCGCCTCAAGCAGCATCTAAGCTCATAATTTATGCATTTGCATACATATGCGATCACCATCAATGGCCAAGGCCAGCAATTTCTTTATCGCCACTTCCATAGCTAGCTTTGATAATCATGCGAACTGAGCAGTTTCCCATTTGTTCATTGACAGCCTGAAGAAATTCAAAATATGATTTTGCAAATGATTTGAGAATAAGCCCGTGAGGGCAAAGGGGTAACTTCGATGGCCGAACGGTCGTTTGCGCGCGAGGTCGAGGATCTGAAGCTCGGGGAGGGCGACATCTTCCGCGGCGAAGGCATTCTCGCGATCACCAAGGCGCTGTTGCAGTCGGGTGTTTCCTATGTCGGCGGTTATCAAGGATCGCCGATTTCCCACCTCATGGACGTGCTGGCCGACGCCAAGGATGTGATGGAGGAGCTGGGCGTCCATTTCGAGACTTCGGCCTCGGAAGCTGCCGCCGCCGCTATGCTTTCGGCCTCTGTCATGTATCCGGTGCGCGGCGCTGTCACCTGGAAATCGACGGCTGGCACGAATGTCGCCTCCGATGCACTCTCCAACCTGTCGTCGGGTGGTGTCACGGGCGGCGCGCTGATCATCATCGGCGAGGATTATGGCGAGGGCTCCTCGATCATGCAGGAGCGCAGCCACGCCTATGCGATGAAGTCGCAGATGTGGCTGCTCAATCCACGCCCGAACCTGCCGTCGATCGTGCAGGCGGTCGAGGAGGGGTTCGAACTCTCGGAAGCCTCGAACACGCCGGTCATGCTGCAGGTCGGCATCCGCAGCTGTCATGTCCATGGCCAGTTCGAAGCCAAGGATAACAAGCGGCCGGCCTATACGCTGAAGCAGGCGCTGGAAAATCCGATCCGCGACGTCAACCGCATCGTGCTGCCGCCTGCCTCCTTTCTGCATGAGAAAGAGAAGCTGGAGAAGCGCTGGCCGGCGGCTGTCGAATTCATCAAGAAGCGTAAGCTCAACGAATATTTCGGTCCGTCCGAAGGCGAAGTCGGCATCATCCTGCTCGGTGGTGCGTATAATGGCGTCATGCGCGCCTTGCAGCAGCTCGGGCTTGCCGATGTCTACGGCAACTCCGCCGTGCCGCTTTATGTTCTTAACGTCGCCTATCCGCTGATCGACGATCAGATGGCCGAATTCTGCGCCAACAAGAAGGCCGTGCTCTTGGTTGAGGAGGGCGCGCCGGAATATATCGAGCAGTCGCTCAACACCATCCTGCGCCGCCGCGATATTCAGACTAGGATTTCCGGCAAGGATGTCCTGCCGATGGGCGGCGAATATACCGCGCCAGTGCTGATGAAGGGCATCAAGAATTTCCTGGAGACGCATCAGCGCGTGCTGCTCGGCAACCAGCCGCCGCTGCCGGACCCGACGCCGATCCTGAACGACCCGAAAATCAAGGCGCTGGCCGAAGTCGTTCCGCCGCGCCCACCGGGCTTTTGCATCGGCTGTCCCGAGCGGCCGATCTTCGCGGCGATGAAGCTGGTGGAAGGCGAACTCGGTCAGCACCACATCTCCGGCGATATCGGCTGCCACCTGTTCTCGATACTGCCGCCGTTCAACCTGGGCAGCACGACCATGGGCTACGGCCTTGGTCCGGCTGCGGCCTCCGCCTTCAATGTCGCCGCCGACAAGC
This sequence comes from Martinezella rhizogenes, assembly GCF_000799715.1. Classification (GTDB taxonomy): domain Bacteria; phylum Pseudomonadota; class Alphaproteobacteria; order Rhizobiales; family Rhizobiaceae; genus Rhizobium; species Rhizobium rhizogenes_C. Next base: position 1,292,508 of record NZ_JUHG01000011.1, on the reverse strand, counting down.
GCGCGATTTCCGTGATGGGAGACGGCGGTTTCTGGCACAATGGTCTGGCGACCTCGGTCGGCAATGCCGTCTTCAACAAGCAGGACGGCGTCATCCTCGTTGTCGACAATTTTTATTCGGCCGCGACCGGCGGGCAGGACATCCCGTCATCGCGCGCGCTGAACCCGCGCCGCAAGACCAACAATTCCATTGTCAACGCGGTCAAGGGCATCGGCGCCACCTGGGTGCGCCAGATCGACCGCACCTATGATGTCGCCAAGATGCGCGACACGCTGCGCGAGGCGCTGACCTCGAAGGAGCCGGGCCCGAAGATCATCGTGGCGTCGTCGGAATGCATGCTCAACAAGCAGCGCCGCGTGAAGCCGCAATTCGCCAAGGCGGTGAAGGATGGCAAGCGCATGGTCAAGGAACGCTTCGGCGTCGACGAGGATGTCTGCACCGGCGATCATGCCTGCATCCGTCTTTCCGGCTGTCCGTCGCTGTCGGTCAAGCATACCGATGATCCGTTGAAGGACGATCCAGTGGCGGCGATCGACAATAATTGCGTCGGCTGCGGCAATTGCGGAGAGGTCTCGGAGGCGGCCGTCCTCTGTCCTTCCTTCTATCGCGCCGACATCATCCATAACCCCACGGGTTGGGACCGTTTCGCCGCTCGCCTGCGCTCCGCCGTCATTGGCTGGCTGCAGGCGCGCCGCCGGGCCGGCCGCATCGTCTTTTCGGATTGAGGGGACGATATGAACGAGCATGTGAGCATGAGTGATTTCGGCGCAAGCCGCCTTTCGACCGACAAGCCACTGTCGCTGGCCGTCCTCGCCATGGGCGGGCAGGGTGGCGGCGTTCTGGCCGACTGGATCGTTGGGCTTGCCGAAGCCGAGGGATGGATGGCGCAGACAACCTCCGTTCCCGGCGTCGCGCAGCGCACCGGCGCGACGATCTACTATATCGAGATGCTACCCGCCCGTGACGGCCATGCACCGATCTTCTCGCTGATGCCGACGCCGGGCGATGTCGATGTCGTCTTGGCGGCGGAGCTGATGGAGGCCGGGCGCTCGGTGCTGCGCGGGCTTGTGACACCGGACAAGACCGTGCTGATCGCCTCGACGCATCGCTCCTTCGCCGTCGGCGAAAAGGAAAAGCCGGGCGATGGTATCGGCAATCCGGAAGTGGTGGTCGAGGCCACCGATTTTGCTGCCAAGCGCACCATCGCCTTCGATATGGAGACGCTGGCGATCAAGAACGGCAGTGTGATTTCCGCTTCGATGTTCGGCGCGCTCGCTGCCTCCGGGGCACTACCCTTTGGCAAGCAGGCCTTCGAAGCGATGATCCGCGCCGGCGGCAAGGGCATCGAGCCCAGCCTGAAGGCTTTCAATGCCGCCTTCGACCGCGCCAAGGACAGACCGCGCGATGCGGTTTCCGCAACGCCGCCGAAACACTTCGAAGCGTTGCCAGAGACGGCTGGCCATCCGGCACTCGACCGGCTGGTGCATCGCATCCGCGCCGAATTTCCCGAGGAAGCGCGGCCGCTGCTGTTTGCCGGCGTCAGGAAGCTCACCGATTATCAGGACCCGGACTATGCCGACGAATATCTGAGCCGCGTGGCGGCGCTCTATACGCTGGATCGCAAGGCCGGTGGCGCTGCCAAGGACTTTGTCTTCACCGTGCAAGCGGCGAAATATACCGCTGTCGCCATGGCCTATGACGATGTCATCCGTGTCGCCGATCTGAAGGTGCGTGCTTCGCGCTTCGATCGCGTGCGCAAGGAGGTAGGCGCCAAGGACGACCAGATCGTCTATATGACCGAGTACATGCACCCGCGCATGGAGGAGGTCTGCGGGACCCTGCCGAAGGGCCTCGGCCTCTGGATCGAGAACCGACCGAAGCTCTTCGACCGGCTCGACCGCATGGTCAACAAGGGCCGCCGGGTGCAGACCGGAACGCTCTTCTGGTTTCTCGGCCTCTATGTGGTTTCGGCATTGCGCCGCACCCGCCGCGGCACGCTGCGGCATATGCGCGAAGCGGAGCATCGCGAAGCCTGGTTGTTAGCCGCGGCTAACCTGTTGGCGATGAATTACGACCTGGCCGTCGAGGTGCTGAACAATCGCCGCCTGGTCAAAGGCTATTCCGACACGCATGCGCGCGGCCTGTCGAAGTTCGATCGCGTGATGTCGGCGCTGCCGACGCTGCGGGATCGGGAGGATGGCGCGGCCTGGATGAAGCGGCTGCGGCAGGCGGCGCTGCTCGATGAGAACGGCGTTGCGCTGGATGGGGCGCTGAAGACGGTGGCGACGTTGTAAGGAGCCTGTTCGGTTAATTCTCGAACGCATACAATAGCGTATCCTACTATATATCAACCGACCAAACCTGAATTCCGTCGCGTTCGAACCGCGTGTGACGTGTGTTGCCAGGAAAATTTGGCGACATGAAGAATATATAACGATAGGTCTCATGGTGCTGCTCAAGCTTTTTTAGATCCTGAGCTAGTTTATTGTTGTTGTGTGGCGAAACCGCTGCAAAGGTTTCCGCGCCTACCAGGCCGTCAATTTCGCTCATAATATCAAGGGGAAGAGACGCATGCGCGCCCGGCGCTAGCTTAAACCCGCCAGCTTCAGGATGTAGTAACAAAAGCTGACGAACCGCTGCAATAGCCACAGCATAGGTCCAAGTCTGATTAATCTGCTCAATCAAATTTAAAGCGCGTTTCTCAACAGGATGAAACCCAATGGGCTCGAATTTCATTCGTTTCAGCATGTCTAAAGGGTCACCTGCTTGTGCAGAAATCCAAGCGTGGGCCTGAGCAGCAGACCTACTTATTGTCGTCATCAGCTGGTCGGCATCATCAATGGTCCGTATCGTTAGGTGGCCCATAATTTCGACTTATCCTTTTCCTCAGCCGTACTTTGATGGAACAGGAAGCGGCCGGCCGGTTTTCTATCTTTCGAAACCTTTCATCCTGAAAGATTGCAGATTTCACTTTTGCTTCAAATCTCATGCTTCCTGATATTATGCAGCACCCTATGCAGCGTCGCGATGAAGGCGCGGTATTCGGCTTCTTCCACGCCGTCGAACATCTGCAGGAATAGGTCGTACATGGTCGGCCAGACCTTCTCGAAAGCGGCGCGGCCGTCTTCGGTGATGGAGACGTCGCGGATGCGCATGTCTTCGGCGCGGGGCTGGCGGCGGATGAAGCCCTGTTGTTCCAGCGAGTCCAGGGTTCGGCTCATCGTCGATTGCTCGGTGACGGCAAAGATGGAGAGCTCGTTGATGGTGACCGAGGAGGAGACGCTGAGGACGGCGAGTGCGCGCATCTTTGCGGTCGTCATGTCATATTCGCGCAGTTCCTCCGACATGTTGATGTTCCAGCGGGCCATCAGCCGGTTCATCAGATAGGGAGCGAAGTGGTTGAGCCCGATTTCGCCCATGGTCGGACGCTTCTCCGCGCCATCATGGTTATGCCGCAAAACGGCGCCTGAAAACCGTTCCTCCATGAACGATATCTCCTCGTGGGATCTTGCTATTTCAATGATGCTGCGAGCAGGAAACCCGAGCCGCCGCCGAGGCCCGCTCCTGGATGTGTCGAAGCACCGATGTGGTATAGCCCTGCTACATGAGTGCGGTGGTTAACAGAGGACTTGAAGGGGCGCCAGAGGAAAAACTGGTCTATGCCGCTGTAGCCGCCATAGGGATCACCGCCGACGAGATTGATGTTCATGGCTTCGAGATCAGCCGGGGAATAAGCGCGCCGGGCAAGCTTGATACTGGCGAAATTCTCGATGTGGCTGGCGAGCAGCGTTTCGACGCGGTCGGCATAGCGCTCGCGTACTTCTTCCGTCCAGCGGCCATCGGCAGGCGTCGCGATCTCGCCGGCGGCATCGCCCTTGATGTGACGCGGTGCTTCGGGAAGTTGCAGCCAGAGGATCGATCTGCCCTCCGGCGCGCGGCTGGGGTCGAAGGAGACGGGCTGGCCGACGCAGACACTCGGCTCGGCCGGCAGCAGCCCGCGTTCGCATTCATTGGCGGCGCGCGATACGCCGTCGAGGCCGGGGGTCAGGTGCAGCAGCGCCACCTTGCCGAGGTCCGTACCGGCTTTCCAGCGCGGTGGTTCGGACAGGGCGTAGTGGATCTGCATGTTGCCCTTGCCATAGCGATAGCTGGCAACGCCGGACTTGATCTCAGCGGGAAGTGGCGTCGGCCAGTCTTTCATCAGCCGTTCGTAGAGCTGGTTCGGCGTCACCGAGCAGATGACGCCGGCATTGGCCTTCAGCGTTTCGCCGCTCGCAAGCCTGACGCCACCGGCCCGGCCGCCGGGACCGGAGATGACGCTTTCGACATCGGTGCCGGTGCGGATTTCGCCGCCATTGTCCGTAATTAGCCGCTCGAAGGCCGTCAGCAGCGTGCCCGTTCCGCCTTTGACGACGGGCGCGCCGGCAAGCTCTATGGCGAAACCGATGACCTTCAGCATTTCGGCAGAATAGGCGCTTTCCGGCCCGAGGCCGCAATGCAGCACCCAGGGCGCCCAGAGCGCATGGATGTCTTCGGATCGATAGGTGGTTTCGAGATAGCCGCGCGCCGGTGTCAGGGCCTCGCCGAACCAGGCGGCAAGATTGCGCAGGCCGCGGTTCCAGCCTTGCTTGGCGATCATCTTCAAGGTCGGGCGCGACCATAGCGCGCCGCCGAGCAGCGAAAACAGGAAGGGCGCGTCGGCGGCCAGCGCATCCATCTCACGCGAAAAGGTCTGGCCGTCGCCGGGCGACAGCGCATCGAAGGTGGCAATATTGCGCTGCCGGTCCTTGGAGAGAATGACATGTGAACCATCCGGCCTCAGCACACCGGTCGGAAGCTCGGCATGGCAGAATTCGAGACCGCGTGCCTCCAGATCCTTGCCGATGGCGCCATAGGCGGGCGAGGTCAGGAACAGAACCAGCGTCGTCGCCATGACGTCATGGATGAAGCCCGGCTCGGTGATTTCCTCGCTGCGCAGGCAACCGCCGATGCGGTCGTTGCGCTCGAGGACGAGCACCTTGCGGCCCTTCTTGCCGAGCATGGCGGCCGCAACCAGTGCGTTGATGCCGCTGCCGACGATAATGTAATCATGGTCGCCCATGCCGCCCCGCTGGCAAAGAGAAATCCCGAAGAAAGGGGTGGAAGCGCCGCCACGCTTCGACCCCTCAGCCTATCATGCAATGAGTGCCAGTGCGCGCACCGGAGAGCCGGTACCCTTGACGAATTTCAGCGGTGCTGCGATCAGCACGGCGCCCTTGGCCGGAAGCTGGTCGAGGTTGGACAGGCTGGCGAGGCCGTAGCGATTGTTCTTGTGCATCAAGTTATGGGCCGGGAAGGGAGGGTTCATGCCGCCGGCGGAACCGGCGTCGGTGCCGATCGTTTCCGAACCCCAGCCGATGATGCCCCTGGTCAGCAGATATTCGATGGCTTCGGCGGTCGGGCCTGGCGAATGCGGGCCGGTTTCATCGGCGTTCAGGAAAGTTTCGGTCGAGCCGTTGCGCTTGTACCAGTCGGTACGCAGCACTACCCAGGTGCCGGCTTCGATTGCGCCGTGCTCGGCTTCCCATTCCTTGATGCTGTCGACGGTCAGCAGATAGTCCGGATTGGCGGCGGCTTCCTTCGAGCGGTCGATGACGTTGACCGGGGCGACGAAGTTCTGCGGCGGGATGGTGTCGGTCGTATTGTTCGGGTTGTCCTTGCCGGTGACCCAGTGGCTGGGCGCGTCAAAATGCGTGCCGGTGTGTTCGCCGAGTTCCAGCCAGTTCCAGGCCCAGAAGGGGCCATCCTGGTTATATTCCGAAATCGTGTGCACCTTGACAGACGGCGTGTTCTTGCCGAATTGTGGCGGCAGGTAGAGCACCGGCGTTTCCGGGCCGAGCGGCGCGGTCAGGTCGACGACCTTGATGGCACCCGAGACGAGCGCCGAGGCCAGGCTGGCAAGCGTATTGACGGTCATGTTGCGTTCCCCTTGATTTGGCATGATCCTCCATGCGGGACCGCTTCGCGGACCTTCATCTCAGGACCAGCTTTGAAAGCCCTTGCCGCCAGGCGCGTGACGCATTTCCTCAAATCGCGAAGCCGTGCGGCGGCAGCAGGATGGGGCGAGCCTAGTTTACAATATATGATAATGCAAGCATTTCGCCGGGGTGTCGAGGGCAAAAACCGGATGGATCTTTGAGACTTTGCAACCAATCCAAACGCTGGAAAGTAAACGCTATTTTCACTACATTTACTGGAATGTTCGACATTTGGTTGTGGTCGGTCTCCGTGATTTCCGATTTCTGGTACTTGAAGCCTAAAACTTAAAATGTATGCATGTGATGATAATAATCACGGCATAAGAGGGGCGATCGATGAACTATGATGCGATCATTGTGGGTGCCGGTCACAATGGCCTGGCGGCGGCGGTGCATCTGGCGGCCAAGGGCTGGAAAGTCGCCGTCATCGAAGGCAATGCCGAGCCGGGCGGTGCGGTGAAAACCCGCGACGTGACGCTGCCGGGTTTCCGTCATGATCTCTGTGCCATGAACCTCTCGATGTTCGCCGGCTCCGCCTTTTTCGCACAGTACAAAAGCGAGTTGACCGCCGAGGGCATCGGTTTCGTACCGGCGGCCGATTGCTTTGCCAGCGTCTTTCGCGACGGTACCTATCTCGGCGTCAGCACCGATCTGGAAAAGACCACGGGCGCGATCGCCGATATCTCGCCAAAGGACGCCGCCGCATGGCGGGCCATGCTGTCCGAATTCGGTTCGGACGCGCCGCATATTTTCGGCCTGCTTGGCGCACCGATGCCGTCGGCGAAGACAGCCAAGGTGATCTGGAAGGCCTGGCGGGAGAAGGGGACCAGCTGGCTTTACGACACCGCGCGCATGCTGTTTGCCTCGCCGCGCGATTTTCTCGATGCGCGGTTTGAGAGTGCCAAGCTTAAGACGATGATGGCGGCTTGGGGGCTGCATCTCGATTTCGCCCCCGATGTCGCCGGCGGCGCGCTGTTTTCCTATCTGGAATCCATGGCCAATCAGGCTTTCGGCATGGTGATCGGCAAGGGTGGCGCCGATACAATCGTGAACGCGATGGCGGGTGTGCTCAAGGCCAAGGGCGGTGAGCTGATGCTCGGCACGCGGGTCGACAAGATCATCACTTCCGGGGGCAAGGCGACCGGCGTGGTCCTCGCCGACGGACGCCGTTACGAGGCCAAGCGTGCCGTCATCGCCAATGTCCATCCGCAGATCCTGTTCGGAAAGCTGCTCGACCAGGAGGCGTCGCGTCAGGAGTTCGACCGCAAAGTCGCCAAGTTCCGCGCCGGTCCGGGGACGATGATGATCCATCTGGCGCTCTCCGATCTACCGGACTGGACAGCAGGCGAGGCGCTCAAGTCCTTCGCCTATGTCCATATCGCACCGGATCTCGAAATGATGTCGCGCGTCTATGCCGAAGCGATGGGTGGGTTCCTGCCGGCCGAGCCGGTTTTGGTGGTCGGTCAGCCAACGGCGATCGATCCGTCACGCGCGCCGGATGGGCGGCATGTGCTCTGGATACAGGTGCGCGTTCTGCCGGCGGAATTCAGCGGCGATGCGGCGGGTGAGATTGGCGGGCGGAGTTGGGACGAGGTAAAGGAGGCTTATGCCGAGCGCGTGCTCGACATCATCGAACGCTATGCGCCTGGCCTGCGCGGCAAAATATTGGCACAAGCGGTGTTTTCGCCCGTCGATATCGAGCGGGAGAACCCGAACCTGATCGGCGGTGACAATCTTTCCGGCAGCCACCATCTCGACCAGAATTTTCTATTTCGCCCGGTCGCCGGTTATTCGCGCTACAAGACGCCGGTCGGTTCGCTCTATATGTGCGGGGCTTCCACCTGGCCGGGTGCGGGGACGGGTGCCGGCTCCGGTTTCATGCTGGGGAAAATGCTGGCGAAGTGACCGTCTTCGGGCTTGACGCGTAAACCTTTGACATTTGAAATATTGCTCCGTAGACCGTTCATATATGAAATAGCAACGTGGCGATCTGAGCTTAAACCATGGCAGAATCCGAGAGCGGAACCGTCGATCTGGAAATTATCGTCCGGGGCACCCAGGAGGGCAAGAAACAGGAGCTGCGGCTCTGGCTGCGGATGCTATCGACCACCAAGCTGATATCACAGGAAATCCGACGGCGCCTGCGCAACGAGTTCGGCGCAACGCTGCCGCAATTCGACCTGATGGCGCAGCTCTATCGCGAGCATGATGGCCTGCGGCTCGGCGAGCTTTCCAAGCGCACGATGGTCACCAACGGCAATGTCACGGGACTTGTGGAGCGGCTGGAAACGGACGGTCTGGTGCTGCGCGAGACACCCGACGGTGACCGGCGTGTCACGGTCGCCAAGCTGACGAAGAAGGGCGACGAGATTTTCGCTGCAATGGCTGCCGCCCATGAGGGCTGGCTGCGCGACCTGATGGCCGATGTCGACCCGACAATCATCGCCGAACTCTGGAAGGATATCGGCGAGGTCAAATCGTCGGTCAACAATCACCTCTCGGGTGCGGCTTTCGATTGATGGCGGTGCCTAGAGCAATTCCAGGAAAAGTGCGCCGCGGTTTTCCGTCCGGAATTGCGTAAAAACACTCTATCGCGCCTGCTCGCTCTTGAACCTTTTTTCGAGCACGCTCACGAGCCGCACCATCGGCCAGAGCAGGATGATGTAGATTAGCGCCGCCATGATCAGCGGCGAGGGGTTGGCATAGAAGCCTTGCGCATTCTGGCCCTCCTTCAGCAACTCCGGCAATGCCACGGTCGAGGCGAGCGACGTGTCCTTGAACATCGAGACGCAGTTGCTGGTGGTCGGCGGAATGACGATGCGGATCGCTTGTGGCAGCACCACCTTGTAGAGCGTGATCAGGAAGGGAATACCGAGCGCGGCGGCGGCCTCGAACTGACCGCGCGGCACGCTTTCGATGCCTGAGCGGAAGACTTCGGCCGAGTAGGCGGCGAGCACGATCGAGAAGCCCAGGATCGCCGACCACCAGGCGGAAAAGCTGATGCCGACAAAAGGCAGGGCGTAGTAGATCAGGATCAGCACCACCAGCATCGGCATGGCGCGCATGATGTCGATATAGCCGACCATCAACAGGCGGATCGGCTTGGGCGCGTAGAGACGGATCAGGCTGACGATGAGACCGGCCGAAACGCCGATGACGATGCTGACCACGCCAAGCGCGATCGTCATCCAGAGGCCGCGCAGCAATTGCGGGAAAGCCGAAATCATGACGTCGGAATTGAAGAAGGTATCGACGAACGACATTGGCACTCCCATCAGGCGGAACAAAGTGAAGGTCTATCCAAAATGACGCCGGCCGAGTGGGGCCGGCGTAAGTGCTCGCGTAGAATATGATCTTTTGATCACGCCTTGGGTATAGGCATTTCGGTGACGGTGGAGGAGCCGGCGGGAGCCTTGCTGCCGAACCACTTCTCGTGGATTTTTTCCAGCGTGCCGTCTTTCTTCATGGCGGTGATGGCATCATTGATCTTGCCGACCAGCGGCGAGTCCCTGGTCATCATCAGGCCGTATTGTTCGCCTGTCTTGATGCGGTCCTTGATGGCAAAGCCCTTGGTCTTGACGAAGAGATATTGCATGCCGGGAACGTCGCTGACGACCGCATCGATGCGGCCGGCGCCGAGATCGAGGAATACATCCTGCTGGGCATTGTAGCCCTTGACGTCGGCGAAGCCGTCGGCGGCCTTGTTGTCGTTGGCCCACTTCTCGCCAGTCGAGCCGGAGAGGACGCCGATGGTCTTGCCCTTGAGATCGGCAAGGCTCTTGATCGGGCTACCATCCTTGGTGGCGATGCCCATGTCGGAATCGTAATAGGGCTGAGTGAAGGATTGCGACTTCAGGCGCTCCGGCGTGATGGTGATCGAGGAGATCGCCACGTCGATGCGCTTGGAACTGGTGGCGGCGAACAGGGCCTGGAAGCCATAGTCGGCGATATTGGTCGTCATGCCGGCGCGCTTGGCGGCTTCATTGACGATATCGACCTCGAAGCCTTCGAAGGTGCCGTTCGCGGTCTTGTATTCGAAGGGTGGGTTGTTCGGGTAGGAGCCGACATTCAGCACATCGGCGGCGTAGGCGAAGTGGCTGCCACCGGCCATGCCGGCGATGGTCGCAAGGACCAGTAGATTGCGGCGGGTAAGCTTCATTTCATTGTTCTCCCTCTGGTTATGGCCACGGACGCGTTCTGTTCGTGGGTATTGCCGGGCCAGCCTATCCGGCAGGCCGTCACGTCATGGCATCGACCATGCGATCGAGTGCAATCCGCATCTGCTCGGTGTCGCGGAAGGTGCACATGCGCAGGAATGGACGCGACGCTTCCCCAAAATGATAGCCGGGCGCCAGGCCGACACGCGCGGTTTCGAGAATGCGCTCGCAGACCGCCGTGGCATCGGCTTCGCCTTGCAGGGCGAAGAAGGCATACATGCCGCCGCGCGGCTTTTCCGGCAGGATGACGCCAGGGATTTGCGGCAGCTTTTCATAGGCAAGATCGAGGCCCGCCTTGATTCTGGCGCGGATTTCGGCCACCAGCGGCTCGCCCTCACGGATGGCGGCGGCGGCACCTGCCTGGATCATCGCCGATGTGCCGCTGTTGACATATTGGGTCATCGCGCCGAGCTGATCGGCGATAGCGGAGGGGTGTGTCAGCCAGCCGACGCGCCAGCCGGTCATCGCCCAGGCCTTGGAGAAACTGTTGATCGCAATCACCCGGTCACCGTCTTCTGCCACCTGCAAGATCGATGGCGCGATCTCGCCGTCGAAATAGAGACGGGCATAGACCTCGTCGGAGATAATCCAGATGCCGGTGCGACGGGAGAAGTCGAGCAGCGCCTGCATTTCCTCGCGCGTTGCCGTCCAGCCGGTTGGATTGGCTGGCGTCGACAGGAAGATGGCGCGAGTGCGGGCGTCGCAGCGGGCGAAGAGCTTGTCGAGATCAAGGCGCCAGTCGGTGTCGAAATCGAGCGAAACGGCGCGCGGCTCGCCGCCGATCAGATGGATGGCGTTATGGATGTTCGGCCATTGCGGCGCGACATAAACGACATTGGTGCCAACATCGACCAGCAGCTCCAGCGCCATATAGAGCGCCTGCATGCCGCCGGGCGCGACGGTGGTCCGTTCGATCGGGATCGGGCGGCCATGCCAGTGCGATTGATAGTCGGATAGCGCCTCGTTCAGCGCGGGGAGGCCACGCATGTTCGGAACATAGAAGGTCTGGCCATCGTCGAGCGCCTTCTTGGCGGCGTCGCGAATGAAGGCTGGTGTCACTAGGTCACCTTCGCCGAACCATAGCGGGATGACGCCGCCGAGCTCGCGGGCGCGCTTGGCAAGCACGGCGATATTGTCGGTGCGCAGATCACGGATCTGGGCGCGAATGCCTTCGAAGGCGTTTCGGTTGAGTGTCGTCTCGGACAGACTGTTCGGCGGTAGAAGAGACAAGAAACTTCCCCTGGAAAGCTGGTATCGAAAAGGCCGGCGTATTGCGGGCGGCGGTGTCTGGAACACCCTCCATTTTGAGATCGTTATCCAAAACGGAATGCATTTCAAGAAGAAAGTTTTAAGCTTAAAAAGTCTAGTTTTTCAGTCGATTACGGCGCGATTATCCACCATCTTAAAGAACTGAAATTGTTGCGTTTTATACGCCTTTCGACGAACCGTTGCGTGCGCGCGCTTCAGCGGCGCCCGTAGCCAGACTGGCGCCCAGAAACATTGTATCGCTGGCAAGCAGGAAGAAGCTGATGCCGGCCTTCGACCAGGTGCCGATATCGTCCGGCGAAGGCCGAAAAATGCCGACCGTTTTACCGGCTGTAAGGGCAGTCTTCGCAATGGTTTCGATGGCGGCATCGAGCCTGTCTTTTCCGGCTGGCCCCATGGCATTGATCGAGACCGAGAGGTCGCCGGGACCGATGAAAATGACGTCGATGCCGTCGACTGCGGCAATGTCTGCAATATTGGCGAGGCCCTCCGCCGTCTCGACCTGGACGGCGAGCACCAGCTCGGCATTGGCCTTGGCGAGATAATCCGGAATGCGATAACCGTAAGCCGCTGCCCGGCCGGGGCCGACCCCGCGCTCACCGATCGGTGGATAGCGCGTTGCCAGAACGGCGGCTTTCGCCTGTGCCACTGTCGATACGCGCGGCACCAGCACGCCGGCGGCACCGGCATCCAGCACGGACGCGATCGATTCCGGCGCATGGCCGGGAACGCGCACCATGGCGGGGACGCGATGGACGTCGGCGGCGCGGATCAGATCCTCGATTCGCTCGCGGCTGATCTGCGAGTGCTCCCAGTCGATACAGAGAAAATCGACGCCGGAGGCGGCAATGACTTCGATGGCGACGGGATGCGGAATGGCGGCGAAGGTGCCGATGAGCAAGGTCTTGTCGATGCAGGTCTTGCGGAAATTGCTCATTGTTTTCCTCGCGCTCCAACAGTCGGTGAGAGAGGGATAGACCGAAAAAACAAAGCTGCGAAGCGGCAATCTGTTTTAGGTTTAAAATATCTTGCTGGCCATCAAGCCGCCGGGCAGGATTGGGGAGGGGAGGCATTGCGGTGGCGGAGTTGTTCGGGCGCCGCCACCGCTCACACGCGGCTTATGTGTGCCGCGCCATGACCTCGGTAAGAACCTTTTCGAAGCGGGCGATTTCTTCGATCTTGTTGTAGTGTACCAGAGAAACGCGAATTGCGCCTGTTTCCATCGAAAGACCGAGACGTTTCATCAGGCGCGGAGCGAACATGTGGCCATCGCGCAGGCCGATGCCTGCTTCGCCCATCTCGGCGGCGAACTGCTGCGGCGTGATGTCTGGCATGTTGAAGCAGATGGTCGGCACGCGCTGTTCGAGGCGGGTATCGTCGGAAATGCCATAGATGATGGCGCCGTGGCGCTTCAGGACGGCGATCATTTCACGAGACAGCGTCAGTTCGTAATCGCGGATCGCGCCCATGGCGGCGGCAAGCGCTTGGCGGCGGGTGTGAGTGCCCGTCGGCAGGAAGCGGTGGCCGAGATCTTCCAGGTAGTGGATGGCGGCATTCATGCCGGCGACGTTCTCATAGGTGAAGGTGCCGACCTCGATCTTGTAGGGCGGCACGTCCGGGATGAAGTCTTCCTTGAAGGTCGGCAGCTTGACGAGCGCATCATAGCGGCCCCAGAGGAAGCCCATATGCGGCGAGAAATTCTTGTAGCCGGAGCAGACGAGATAGTCGCAATCCCACGCCTGCACGTCGATCAGGCCATGCGGGCCGTAATGGACACAATCGAGGAAGACTTCGGCGCCGGCTGCATGCGCCAGCCGACCGACGGTGGCGACATCGACGATCGTGCCGATGGAGTGGGCGGTCACCGTGCAGGCGACGAGGCGGGTCTTGTCGTTCAGGAGCGGCTTCAGATCTTCGGTGTGCAGCGTGCCGTCTTCGCGCATGCGCCACCAGACGATCCTGGCGCCATCGGCTTCCAGCGCCAGCCAGGTGGCGATGTTGGCGTCATGGTCCATGTCGGTAATGACGATTTCGTTGCGCTCGCTGAGCAGCTTGGCGATGCCGAGGCTCACCAGCCGGATGAAGGAGGTGGCGTTCAGGCCAAAGGAGATTTCTTCCGGTCGGTAAGCGTTGACCAACATGGCGACGCTTTCGCGCGCCTCGTCCAAATTGCGGTCGACACCCTGGCTGTGCTGGTATTTTGCCATGCGCTGAACGTTGAAGTCGATCAGGTGATTGGCGACGGCATCGACTACCGCTTGAGGCACCTGCGCGCCGCCGGCATTGTCGAGAAACACGAAATCGCCAGCCTTGCGGATGGCTGGAAACATGGCGCGGATTTCATCGACCGGGAAGCTGTTATGGCCGGAGAAATTCGATGCGGAAGGGGAGGCGCTCATCATGGTCTCGCTGAAAACGACGGGTTCGACGTCAAGATGTGATCATTTGATCACAAAATATTTGAAGGCTCAACTAAATTCGCACCGTTCCGTTTCGGAGTCTCAGCGCCGCAACGCCGAGGTGGGTTTCTTGGTGCGCGGTTCGTCCTGTGTTGCTGGGCAATAGTCGCGCAGGATCTCGTGGGTGCGACGGATATCGTCGATGACGCCGTCACGGGCGCGGGCGAAATCTCCGGCCTTCACTGCTTCGATGATCGGGACATGCGGTGCGGCAGGGTCAATCTCGCCGGTCCGCATCAGCGGTTCGACCGAGGCCGAAAGCATACGCATATAGGGGCCGAAGCGCAGCCACAGCGTCTCGATCAGTTGCAACAGCACTTCGGAACCGGAGGCGCGGTAGATAGTGAAATGGAACTGCTGGTTTCGCACCATGAGATCGTAGACATTGCTGCCAAGGCCGATGGCGTGCTGTTCGGCGGCAATGCGTTCAAGGGTCGCGATGTCGGTGGCGGTCAATCTGGGAATGCCGAGTTCAGCGGCCAGTCCCTCGACGGCGATGCGGGCGCGGCAGAGATCGTCAAGGCGGGCAAGCGTGACGATCGGGATGCGGGCCGAACCGTTTGGCGCGACGTCCAGCGCATTTTCCGCCGCCAGCCTGCGCAGCGCTTCGCGCACCGGCATATTGCTGGTGCCGAAGGTCTCGGCGAGGGAGGCGATGGTCAGCGTCTGGCCGGGATCGAAATTGCCGGCCATCAGCGCGTTGCGCAATTGCTGGTAGACACCCTCCTGGATGGTCGTTCTCGAAGACACCGGTTCCAGGGCTATGTGCACGCTCGTTTCCCTCATGCTTGGGCGATTCCAGTCATGCCGGATATCGTAGAGCGAAGGGCGGCGGTGTCAAACCTCCTCGGTTTCCCAAGCCGCCTGATCGGCGCCGGACACCTCTTCGCCCTTGGCGACCTTTGTCTGGCGAAGGCCGATGCCGACACCGATGAGGGCAAGTGCGCCGCCGATGGCGTGATAGGCGTGTAGTTGTTCCCCGAGGACGGCCCAGGCAAGCGCCGCGACGACGATCGGCAGGAGATTGATGAGCAGCGAGGTTCGTGCGGCACCGAGTTTCTGGATGCCGATCATCCAGCACAATGGCGCCAGCAGCGATGTCGGAATCGCCGCATAGAGGATCAACGGGAGGTTGGTTGCGGTGATCGGCGAGATATCGCCCATCAGGAAAACCGGGATCAGCAGAATGGTCGAAAAGCCGATCTGCCAGAAAAGCTGTTGCCATATGGGAAGCGGCATCGCCCAGCGCTTCAGCATCACGCCATAGAGCGAGTTGGACAGCACCGCGACGATCATCAGCCCGTCGCCGATATGGAAGTCGCCGCTTAGTAGGGTCGCGGGGTGGCCCTGCGAAGTCAGGTAGATCAGGCCGATCAGGGAGATGACCCCGCCCGCAAGGCTAGTCGCCGTCAGTCTTTCGCCGGCCAGCACCCCGGCCAGCAATGTCGATAGCAGCGGCATCAGTGCCACGATCACACCCATGTTGACTGCCGAGGTAGTCTTGGCCGCCTCATAGGCAAGGCTCTGGTAGATCACCATGCCGAGTGCGCCGAGGGTGGCGATCTTCAGCCAATATCGACCGAGTAGCGCGCGGTTCCGCCATGCGGCCGGGCCAACGAAAGGCAGCAGGATGAGGAAGGCCAGCAGCCAGCGATAGAAAGAGATCGAGCCGGGCGAAATGACGCCGGCCGCCGCCTTGGTGACGACGGTATTGCCGGACCAGATAAGGACGGTGAGCAGGGGCGCCAGCGCCGCGCTCGTCATGATGGCGGCAGTGTCGTTGGCGGGAGAGGTCGGCTTGTTGCTTATGGCGTCCTCCTGCCGGATGGTCGGCCGGGTCGGGGTTCTGTCGATGTTGCTTTTACTGCCTGTCCGATTTCTGGTATATAGCGAATTTCAGACACAGGTAGCGGATTGCGGACATGTCGGAGCAGAAGATGGCGACACGCGAACCACGCATTGAGGGAGATCCGCCGCGCCCGGTTTCCTTCCGCACGGAGCATTATAAAGGCGGCACAGTCTTCCCGGCGAAAAGCCAGCCGTGGGGCGAACTCAACTATGCGCTTATGGGCGTCGCCGAGTTCGTTATCGAAGGCGTGCGCTATCTGTCTCCACCCTATTATGCCATCTGGCTGCCGCCGGATACGATGCATGGCGCGTGGAACCAGCATGACCTGCATTATGTCACCGTCTATGTCGAGCGAGCGCTCTGCGCCAATCTGCCGGCCGAGCCTTCGACGCTGAGCATTAGCCCATTGCTGAAGGCGATCCTGGCGGACTTCGCCGCCCGCGATATCACGCTTCCGGAGAAGGAGGAGGATCTGCGGCTGGCGCAGGTCCTGGTCGATCAGATCCGTCTTGCCCCGCGCTGCGAAAGCTATCTGCCGCTCACCGACGACCCCCTGCTCGGTCCGGTGCTGAAGGCATTGCAGGCCGATCCCGGCGATCGCCATTCGCTGGCGGAATGGGCGCGCCGGATGGGAACGACCGAGCGGACACTCTCCCGCCGCTGCAGCGATGATCTCGGCATCTCCTTCAACGAGTGGCGCCAGCGGCGAGGCTGGTCAAGGCGCTGGCGCTGATCGAGGCCGGTGAACCGGTGCGGCGGATCGCGACGCAGCTCGGCTATGGCAGTGCCTCCGCCTTCATCGCCATGTTTCGCCGGCTGACGGGGACGAGCCCGACGCGGCTGGGGTGAGCCCTTCACGGATCGATCAGCAGCACATCGAGTTTTTGCAATTGCTCGGGATCGGCCATCGCGTTGATGCCGGTGATACTGCCGTCACCCGTCAGAGTGATGCGAAGCGCGATGCGCAATTGCCCGCCGAGGATGACGACGGCGCCGACGGCTCCGTTGATGACGGCAAGCCGGGCGCCCTGGGCGCGGCCCCGGAAGGTTTCGGCAACCGCGGATCTGCCGCGAATTTCGGCAAGCGCGCCCATCCGCGTCGCGACCGCATCGGCGCGGAAGACAACGTCGGGATCGAGAGCCGTGAGAAGGGCGGTCATGTCGCCGCTGCGTGATGCCGCGAAGAAGGCATTGACCAGATGGCGCTGACGGCTGAGGTCTGTCTCTGCCGTGGCCGGCACTCCTTGAACGCGCCGGCGGGCGCGGCTGGCGAGCTGGCGCGTGGCGATCGTGCTGCGCCCGACGATCGGGGCGATATCGTCAAAGGCCATGTCGAACATGTCATGCAGCACAAAGGCCAGCCGTTCAGCCGGCGCCAGCTTCTCCAACACGACCAGCAGCGCGAGACCGACTGAGTCGGCGAGCAAGGCATCCTGCTCCGGATCCGTGCCGTTTCCGGCCTCATGGGTGACGACAGGTTCGGGGACGCGGATGGTCAGCGGCTCCTCGCGCCGGGATTTGCGGCTGCGCAGCCAATCGAGGCAGATGCGGGCGGTGACCGTCGTCAGCCAGCCGCAGAGATTATCGATCTCGGATACATCCGAGCGACTGAGCCGCAGCCATGCCTCCTGCACCGCGTCCTCCGCCTCCGTCCGTGAGCCCAGCATGCGATAGGCAACGGCGCGCAAGTGCGGCCGGTTGGCTTCGAATTTTTCCGCCTGCCACTTTTTTTCGTCCATCGGTCACATTCCCTCATCCTGTTCCGTCATGCCTATGACGAACGAGGTCCGGCTGATGTGACAATGGATCGGCACGGGGAGCGGTATCGTCAAGATCAAAACACTCCAAGGAGAGAATGATGCAAGCTCGTATGAAGAACCCCGCTGTCGTCCTGCCGGAAACCCTGCAGGCCCTGATGGCGCTCAGCGCCTCGCTTAGGGATCGCGGCCTGTCCGAAAATACCATGGACCTCGTGCATCTGCGCATTAGCCAGATCAATGGTTGCAGTGTTTGCACCGACATGGGATTCCGCAAGCTGCAGAAGGCGGGGGAAACGATCGAGCGTATCGTCGGTGTCTCCGCCTGGCGGGAAATGCCCTATTTCACCGAGGCCGAACGTGCGGCCCTTGCGCTTGGCGAAGCCGTCACCCGGCTTGCCGACCGGCCGGAGGCCGTGAGTGACGAGATCTGGAACGAGGCTGCTCGGCACTATGACGAGACAGCGCTGTCCGCGCTGATCGTCTCGATTGCGGTCGACAACGTCTGGAACCGGCTGAACGCGACGGTCCGGCAGCAGGCGGGAGCATCCTGGAACTGATCTGGATCTCGCCGGGAAGAACCGTCTCCCAATTGGGAGGCGGCTAGCGCGCATGTCAGGCTTCGTTCAACTTCGCTGTCACCAGCAACTTCGCCAGCCAGTCAACGAAGACGCGTACCTTATTGCTCAGGTGCCGGTTGGGGGGATAGACGATGTGCAGCGGTATGGGGTTGCGGGTCCAGCCGGGGAGGACGGGGATGAGGTCGCCCCTGGCGAGTTCGTCGCGAATCATGAACGCTGGAGCCTGGGCTATGCCGAGGCCGGCCATTGCGGCGTTAACGTAGCTGCGGCTGTCGTTGACCGAGAGGATGTAGCGTGGGCTGATTTCCAGCGATTCATTGCCGCGCTGAAATTCGAACGGGATAACCCGCCCGGTTTGGGCGCGAAAATAGCTGACGGCATAATGCGTGCTTTCCAGTTCATCCGGTCGTTCGGGCAGGCCGAATTTCTCGATATAACGGGGGGCGGCACAGGTGATGAGAGATATCTCGCCTACCCGCCGGGCAATCAGCGACTGGTCGCTCGGCATGCCGGCACGCAGCGCGCAGTCGACATTTTCCGCCAAGTAATCCACCAGCCGGTCGCCGACGCCTAGATCGATATGGATATCCGGGTAGCGTTGGTAGAAATCGCAAAGCGCCGGCATGATGATCTTCTCGGCGAAGGCACCGGCCATTTCGACGCGCAGGCGGCCGCTCGGCAGGCTCTGCGAATTGCTGATGCTGCCGTCGAGCTCGTCGATCTCGGAGAGGATCTGAATGGCGCGTTCGTAATAGAGCGCACCGTCGGTCGTCACCATGACGCGCCGTGTCGTGCGGTTCAGAAGCTTGGCGTGGAGATGCGCCTCGAGCGACTGGATGAGCGTCGTCACCGTCGCCTTCGGCATGGAGAGAGTTGCGGCGGCGCGGGTGAAATTGCCTGTTTCCACCACGCGTGCGAATGCCCGCATTGCTGATAGCTGGTCCATTTCAGGGTGCCCTTCGACCACAGATAAAGAGGTCGATTGTTTGTTATTCGTGAATAGTCTGATCGAATATAGGCCACTTATTCTCAGAACGGAATAACAATATGTTATCCTCGTGATTGTTGCAATGCGGCACGGGGCGCTGGGGGCCGCATTATCCTGAACATGGTCGCCAAGCCTGTGAAATGGCTTTAGGAAAGGGGCATGTTC
Organism: Martinezella rhizogenes; assembly: GCF_000799715.1. Taxonomy (GTDB): domain Bacteria; phylum Pseudomonadota; class Alphaproteobacteria; order Rhizobiales; family Rhizobiaceae; genus Rhizobium; species Rhizobium rhizogenes_C. The sequence goes on along the minus strand of NZ_JUHG01000011.1, from coordinate 1,273,209 downwards.
GACAGAATAGACAAGGATATGGGTTCATGAGCGCGCCGTGGAAAGATGTTGTGCTGGAAAACGTGCCTACGGGACCGGTCGCAGCGCGGATCTATAACGGTGAAGGTCTCAAGAAGGCGGCACCCATCGTGCTTTATCTGCATGGTGGCGCTTTTCTCGATACCGAGCATGCAACCATACGGCCTGTCGCCGCCAGTCTTGCGGAGGCCGGTGCGATCGTAATTGCCGCAGACTATACCAGCGGCAATCAGAATGCCTTTCCGCAGGTGCTGGAATGTGCCTACGGAATTCTCGCCTATCTCGGCAACAAGCGGAACATGCTTGAGCTGGGCGGGGCGAAAAAATCGCTGCTGTTTGTCGCCGGTGAGGAATCGGGTGGCAATGTCGCGGCGGGTGTTGCTTTAAAGGCGCGCGATCAGATGCCCGGTTCGCTGGACGGACAGGTGTTGATATCGCCGCTTCTTGATCCCTTCATGGGATCGAAATCTTTCCTCCAGGCGGAGGAAAGCGGCATGCGCGAGCGCTGGACGGAAGGCTGGAACCGTTACCTGGGTTTTCTGGGTGGTGTCTGTCATCCTTATGCGGCGCCTCGATATTGTTCGCGGCTTTCGGGCCTCGCGCCGGCATTGGTGCTCACGGCCGAGGACGACCCGCTCCGCGACGAGAGCATGGAATACGGCCGCCGCCTCAAGGAGGCAGGCGTCCGTGTTCGCCAGCAAGTCCTCCCCGCCGGGACAGGCTGGCCCACCCTCTACGGCGGGCAGTCGAAGGACAAGCCGTCGTGGCAGCAGGATGTCTGCTGTTCGTTCAAGGGTTTTGTCGAAGACGTGCAGGCTTGATCGACCAGAGCATCCCGCCATCGCGTGGGACCACCGGAAGCGGATGAGATGCTCTGGACGTGAAGAATGAGAGTAATCGCAAGCGTTCGTGTGAACGCGCGACGCTCTGGGTCCTGACGATATCGAGACGATAGGAATTTTCGGTCCCGTGTCCCAAGCCGGGACCACAAGGAGAGACTAACATGACGTCCAACGGTAAGCGCTGGGCCCTGTGGGGCGCCGGCATGGGTGTTGCTGCGACTGTTGCAGGCGCGGCCTTCTATCTGGATTTGCCGCGCGGCGCGCAAGCGACCGAGAACGCGGCTTCGGCGGCAATGCCGGCGATCCCCGTCACTGTCGCGGCGGTGCAGGCACGGGATATCACAGCCTGGCAGGAGTTTTCCGGCCGGCTCGAGGCTATCGACCGCGTCGAGGTTCGTCCGCGCGTCGCCGGCGCCATCGAGTCGGTGCATTTCCGCGAAGGCGCGTTGGTCAAGCAGGGCGACTTGCTGGTGACGATCGATCCCGCACCCTATGAGGCGGCCGTCGCCCAGGCGCAGGCGCAACTCGGCGCGGCCAATGCCAGGCTCGACCTGACCAAGGTCGAAGTCGGCCGTGGTCAGAAGCTCTTCGACAACAAGACGATTTCGCAGAGCGACATGGATACGCGTTCCAGCAACTATGCCGAGGCGGAAGCCAATCTGAAGGCGGCGCAGGCAACCTTGCAGACGGCGCAGCTCAACCTCGACTATACGAAAGTCCGGGCTCCGATCGCCGGCCGTGTCGGCAGGATCGCCGTTACGGTGGGCAATCTCGTCGCCGCTGGATCCACTTCGCCGGCTCTGACGACGTTGGTTTCGGTCGATCCGATCTATGCCAGCTTCAATGCGAGCGAACAGACCGTCACCCGGGCGCTGGCTGAGCTTCCGGTCACCGACGGCGCCGCTCCGCCGGTCGAGCAGATCCCCGTGCAGATCGGCACGGCCAATGACAGTGGCACGCCGATCACCGGCAAGCTGCAACTGATCGACAATGAAGTGGATGCGGCAAGCGGCACGGTCACCGTGCGTGCCGTCTTCGGCAATCCCGGCGGGCGTCTCATCCCCGGCCAGTTCGTGCGTGTTCGCATGGGCCAGCCGAAGGCCGAGAGCAAGCTGGTGATCAGCGAACGGGCGATCGGCACCGACCAGGACAAGAAGTTTGTCTTCGTGGTCGATGGCGACAACAAGGTCGTCTATCGCCAGATCAGCCTTGGCGACACCGCCGACGGCCAACGCATCGTCGAAGCCGGGCTGAATGCCGGCGATCGGGTCATCGTCAACGGCTTGCAGCGGGTTCGCCCGGGCGCCGTGGTCGATCCGAAGCTGGAAGAAAAAGTCGCGGCCGCTCAGTAACGGATATGCCGGGAGGTGAACCCTCCCGGCACTCGCTCAATGCACTGATTTCGAAATGCTCGTTGCGCGTGTCGCGGACGGGCTCGGGCCTCGCCCTCTTTTAATCACCCCTGGAGAGGGTTCTGCCATGAACATCTCAAGATTTTTCATCGACCGTCCCGTATTTGCCGGAGTGCTATCGGTCCTCATCCTGGTCGCCGGCCTGATTGGCATGCGACTGCTGCCAATTTCCGAATATCCGGACGTCGTGCCGCCGTCGATCGTCGTCACCGCGCAATATCCCGGCGCCAACCCCAAGGTCATCGCCGAGACCGTGGCGACACCGATCGAAGAGCAGATCAACGGCGTCGAAGGCATGCTCTATATGAACAGCCAGGCCACATCCGACGGCCTGCTGACATTGACCGTTACCTTCAAGCTCGGCACCGATCCGGACAAGGCACAGCAACTGGTGCAGAACCGTGTCTCGCAGGCCGAGCCGCGCTTGCCGCAGAACGTCCGCGATCTCGGTATCACCACGGTCAAGAGTTCGCCGGACCTGATGATGGTGGTCAACCTCATCTCGCCGGACAATCGCTATGACATCACCTATCTGCGCAACTATGCGACCCTGAACATCAAGGACCGGCTTGCCCGCATCGACGGCGTCGGCCAGGTTCGCGTGTTCGGATCGGGCGATTATTCCATGCGCGTCTGGGTCGATCCGCAGAAGGCGGCCGAACGCGGGCTTGCCGCAAGCGACATCGCCAACGCCATCCGCCAGCAGAATATCCAGGCGGCAGCCGGCATCATCGGCGCCTCGCCCGGCGCTCCGGGCATCGACGTGCAGCTGAACGTCAACGCGCAAGGCCGCCTGACGACGCCAGAGGAATTCGGCAATATCATCGTCAAGAGCGGCAGCAACGGCGAAATCACGCGCCTGCGCGATGTCGCCCGCATCGAGCTTGGCGCCGCCGACTATTCGCTGCGCTCGCTGCTCGACGGCAAGCCGGCGGTTGCGGTCCCTGTCTTCCAGGCACCGGGCTCCAACGCCATCACCATCTCGGACGAGGTCGTCAAGACCATGAACGAGTTGCAGACGGCGATGCCCGACGGCGTCAAGTATGAGATCGTCTACGATACCACGCAGTTCGTGCGCTCCTCGATCGACAAGGTCGTCGACACGCTGCTCGAAGCCATCGCGCTGGTCGTCGTCGTCGTCATTCTGTTCCTGCAGACCTGGCGCGCCTCGATCATTCCGCTGATCGCCGTTCCCGTCTCGATCATCGGCACCTTCGCGGTGATGTATGTCTTCGGCTTCTCGATCAACGCGCTCAGCCTCTTCGGCCTGGTGCTGGCGATCGGTATCGTCGTGGACGACGCCATCGTGGTCGTGGAAAACGTCGAGCGTAATATCGAGAACGGCCTTAGTCCGCGCGATGCGACCTATCGCGCCATGAAGGAAGTGTCCGGCCCGATCATCGCCATTGCCCTGGTGCTCGTTGCCGTCTTCGTGCCGCTTGCCTTCATCTCCGGCCTGTCGGGCCAGTTCTATCGTCAGTTCGCCCTGACGATCGCCATCTCGACGGTGATTTCCGCCTTCAACTCGCTGACGCTGTCCCCGGCTCTGGCGGCCCTTCTCCTGAAGGATCACCATGCGCCCAAGGATATGCTGACGCGGGTCATGGACCTGGCATTCGGCTGGTTCTTCCGTGGCTTCAACAAGGTGTTCCACCGCGGCTCGAATGCCTATGGCAAGGGTGTCGGCGGCATCCTGTCGCTGAAGAGCCTGGTCATGGTGGTCTATATCGCGCTGATCGGCGCGACCTACTTCCTGTTCCAGACCGTGCCGGGCGGCTTCGTGCCGCAGCAGGACAAGCAGTATCTGATCGGTTTCGCGCAGCTGCCTGATGGCGCGACGCTCGACCGTACGGATGATGTCATCCAGCGGATGAGCAAGATCGCCCTGGAGCAGCCGGGCGTCGAACATGCGATTGCCTTCCCTGGCCTGTCGATCAACGGCTTCACCAACTCGTCCAATGCCGGCATCGTCTTCGTGACCTTGAAGGGGTTCGAGGATCGCAAGACGCCGGACCTCTCGGGTGGTGCTATCGCCATGCAGCTGAACCAGAAGTTCGGCGCGATCCAGGATGCGTTTATCGCCATGTTCCCGCCGCCGCCCGTCCAGGGGCTCGGCACGACCGGCGGTTTCAAGATGCAGATCGAGGACCGCGCCGGTCTCGGCTATCAGGCGCTCGACGAAGCCAACAAGGCGTTCCTCGCCAAGGCCTATCAGGCGCCGGAGCTCACCGGCATCTTCTCGAGCTACCAGATCAACGTGCCGCAGCTCTTCGCCGATCTCGATCGCGCCAAGGCTGAGCAACTGGGTGTCTCGGTGACCGATGTCTTCGATACGTTGCAGATCTATCTGGGTTCGCTCTATGTCAACGACTTCAATGCCTTCGGCCGTACCTACAGCGTGCGTGTGCAGGCCGACGCCAAGTTCCGTTCGCATGCGGCTGATATCGGCCAGTTGAAGGTCCGCTCGGCATCGGGCCAGATGATCCCGCTGTCCGCGCTCTTGAAGGTCGAGGCCAGTACCGGTCCTGAACGGACGACGCGCTACAACGGCTTCCTCGCCGCCGATATCAACGGCGGTCCGGCTCCGGGCTTCTCGTCCGGCCAGGCCCAGGCCGCCGCCGAGCGTATCGCCAACGAAACTCTGCCCAAGGGCATCAGCTTCGAATGGACCGATCTGACCTATCAGCAGATCCTGGCCGGCAGTTCGGGTATCATTATCTTCCCGCTCGCCCTGCTGCTCGTCTACCTCGTGCTGGCTGCCCAGTACGAAAGCGTTGCCCTGCCGCTGGCGATCGTCATGATCGTGCCGATGGGCGTGCTCGCCGCCTTGACGGGTGTCTGGCTGACGGGGGGCGACAACAACATCTTCACGCAGATCGGCTTGATGGTGTTGGTGGGCCTGTCGGCGAAGAACGCGATCCTGATCGTGGAATTCGCCCGCGAGCTGGAATTCGAAGGCCGCACGCCGGTTCAGGCAGCCATCGAGGCCAGCCGTCTGCGACTGCGCCCGATCCTGATGACCTCCATGGCCTTCATCATGGGCGTCGTGCCGCTGGTCACCTCGACCGGTGCCGGTGCCGAGATGCGCGCCGCCATGGGTGTCGCGGTGTTTGCCGGCATGATCGGCGTCACCTTCTTCGGCATCTTCATGACGCCGGTCTTCTACGTGCTGATTCGCAGGATGGCCGGCAACCGTCCGCTGAAGCAGCATCACAGCAACGACAACAACCATTCGGCGGAGGCTCTCCCTCTCGCCGCGGAATAGGGATACCGTGTCGGGTAGCACCCCCAGTGCCCGATATGACATGGGCGGGACCGCAAGGTCCCGCCCTTTTCTGTGCTTGGACCGCTTTGATATTTTCCATTTCAACCAATCTGTTTTTCAAAGATTTTACCGCTCGCCCGCCAATTTCGTTTGCATGCGGACGCCATGGGTTTATCAAGCAGATAAGCATATTGACTGACGTACATCGGGCCGGAGGAGCTGTCCCGTTCATCGTTATGCGGGAGGATGCATGCGTATCGCCATCATCGGAGCAGCCGGCATGATCGGCCGAAAACTGACGGCGCGGCTGGTGGCCGATGGCGGTCTTGGTGGTCGGGGGATCAAGCGGCTGACGCTGGTCGATGTGATCGAGCCACTATGGCCGGAAGGGTTCAACGGCAAGGTCAAGGCGCGCGCCAGGGATCTGTCCACGCATATCGAGGACGAGCTGGGAGGACGGCTGTCATGACCGGTCGGAAGATTGCCTTCCTCGGGACAGGATTGATGGGTGCTCCGATGGCGCGGCGCCTGCTTGGCGCCGGTTTTGCCGTCACCGTCTGGAACCGTGACCTTAGCAAGGCGGATGCACTGGCGGCTGACGGAGCGACCGTTGCCGCGACGGCGGCGGAGGCGGCGAAGGGCGCATCTGTGCTTTTCACCATGCTGACCAATGGCGGCGCGGTGAGTGAGGTTCTGTTCGGAAGCGGGGTGACGGACGCGCTGGCGCCCGGGGCCGTCGTCATCGACAATGGCTCGATCGCTCCCCCAGTCGCCCGCGAACATGCGGCGAAATTGGCCGAGCGCGGCTTTCGCCCTATCGACGCGCCCGTTTCGGGCGGCGTGGTGGGGGCAGCTGCCGGGACGCTGGCGATCATGGCCGGCGGCGACGCCGATGTCATCGATAGTGTCCGCGATGTGCTCGCCCCGCTCGGCCGCGTCACCCATGTCGGACCGAGCGGCACCGGCCAGCTCGCCAAGCTCGGCAACCAGCAAATCGTCGCCGTCACCATCGGGGCGATCGCCGAGGCCATGCTGCTGGTCGAGGCCGGTGGCGGCTCGCCCGAGGCATTTCGCGCCGCCATTCGTGGCGGATTTGCCGAAAGCCGGATTCTCGAGCTGCATGGCCAGCGCATGATTGACCGCTATTTCGAGCCTGGCGGAACCTCCCGCAATCAGCTGAAGGATCTCGATGCGGTTCTGGCCGCCGGCCGAAGCCTGTCGCTTCATTTGCCGCTGACCGAAACCGTCAGGACGGAATTCGCCGAATTCGTCGAAAATGGTGGCGCGGAGCGCGATCACAGCGGCCTGTTGCTGCATCTGGAAGACAAGAATGGCCGAGGAAAGGCTTGAGAAAGACATGAGCGACAACAGTCCATCCAAACGTCGTCTGCGCTCGCAGGACTGGTTCGACAATCCCGATCATATCGACATGACCGCGCTCTATCTCGAGCGCTTCATGAATTACGGCATCACGCCGGAGGAGCTACGCTCCGGCAAGCCGATCATCGGCATCGCCCAGAGCGGCAGCGACCTGACGCCCTGTAACCGTCATCACATCGATCTTGCCAAGCGCGTCCGTGACGGCATTCGCGATGCCGGCGGCATTCCGATCGAGTTTCCGACCCATCCGATCTTCGAGAACTGCAAGCGCCCGACCGCGGCTCTCGACCGCAATCTCGCCTATCTCGGTCTCGTCGAGGTGCTCTACGGCTATCCGCTCGACGGCGTCGTACTGACGACGGGCTGCGACAAGACTACGCCGTCGGCGCTGATGGCGGCGTCCACCGTCAATATCCCGGCGATCGTGCTCTCCGGCGGGCCGATGCTGGATGGCTGGCACGATGGCGAGCTGGCCGGTTCCGGCACGGTGATCTGGCGCTCGCGCCGCAAGCTCGCGGCCGGAGAGATCGACGAAGAGGAATTCATGGAGGCGTCACTCGCCTCGGCACCCTCGATCGGTCACTGTAACACCATGGGCACGGCCTCGACCATGAATGCCATGGCCGAAGCGCTCGGCATGTCGCTCACCGGCTGCGCCGCCATTCCTGGCGCCTATCGTGAGCGCGGGCAGATGGCCTATCGCACCGGGCGGCGCGCCGTGGAACTGGTGCTCGAAAATATCAAGCCGTCCGACGTGTTGACCCGGCAGGCTTTTCTCAACGCGATCCGCGTCAATTCGGCGATCGGCGGCTCGACCAATGCGCAGCCGCATCTGGCCGCCATGGCCAAGCATGCCGGCGTCGAGCTTCATCCCGAGGACTGGCAGGTGCATGGCTTCGACATTCCGCTGCTCGCCAACGTGCAGCCGGCGGGCGCCTATCTCGGCGAGCGCTTCCACCGCGCCGGCGGCGTGCCGGCCATCATGTGGGAACTGCTGCAGGTCGGCAAGCTCGATGGCGACTGTCCGACGGTGACCGGCAAGACCATGGCGGAGAACCTGAAGGGGCGTGAGGCGACGGATCGCGAGGTCATCCTCCCCTTTGCGCAGCCGCTGAAGGAGCGGGCGGGTTTCCTGGTGCTGAAGGGCAATCTCTTCGATTTCGCTATCATGAAGATGAGCGTCGTGTCGGAGGATTTCCGCAATCGCTATCTGCTGGAGCCGGGCCGCGAAGGCGTGTTCGAGGGCAGGGCGGTCGTCTTCGACGGCTCGGAGGACTATCACAAGCGCATCAACGATGCGGATCTCGGTATCGATGAGAACACCATTCTCGTCATCCGCGGCGCTGGACCGATCGGCTGGCCCGGTTCGGCCGAAGTCGTCAACATGCAGCCGCCGGATGCGTTGTTGAAGCGCGGCATCCTCAGCCTGCCGACGATCGGCGATGGCCGCCAGTCAGGCACCGCCGATAGCCCTTCCATCCTCAATGCCTCGCCGGAAAGTGCGGCGGGCGGCGGGCTTGCCTGGCTGAGAACCGGCGATACCATCCGGATCGACTTCAATCTCGGCCTCTGCGACATGCTGGTGGAGGAGGCTGAAATCGAACGGCGCAAGGGTGATGGCATTCCGGCTGTCCCGCCGGACGCTACGCCCTGGCAGCGCATCTATCGCCGCTCGGTCACGCAGCTTTCCGACGGCGCGGTGCTCGAAGGCGCCGCGGATTTCCGTGATCTCGCGGCCAATCCGCCGCGTCATAATCATTGAAAAAAACGATTGCAACGATGGTTGCGGGCAAAAGCCTGCAATCATGCGAACGTTATTAAATATCGTGAAAGGGAGTACTGTCAGGATATCGCCTGGACTATGCAGGCGTTCCATGTGTCCGGAGGGGCTCGAACTCAATGGGAGAGACGATATCAGGGCGATCCGAGCTGGAGTTCCAGAACCTCTTGAGGAGACTGGAGCTGGCGCTGGAGACGTCGCAAATCGGGGTTTGGGAGCATAATATCAACGAGAAGGAAGTGCTCTGGGATTCGCAGATGCACAAGCTTTATCAGACCGGTCTCCGCAACCGCAAAGTATCGGCGGCGGTTTGGTTGAATGCCCTGCATCCCGATGACGTCGAGCGGGCCATCGCCGACTTCGATGCGGCCATCGTGGAAAAAGGCTTCTACAATTCGGAATTTCGCATCATCCTGCCCGATGGAAACGTTCGCTATCTGCGCTCGCGCGCCCATTTCTTCGAGGGGCCAGACGGCGCGCCGGCCTTCATCGGGGCGGAATGGGACGTCACCGTCGATGTTCTGCTCAACCGCGAACTGACCAATCAGAAAGCGGTCGCCGAAGCCCGCGCGATTGCGCTGGAACAGAGCCGTGCGCGCACCGAGCACGCCGCCGACCATGACTATCTGACCGGTCTTCCCAACCGCCGCTACTTCGACCGCCGGCTGGCGGAATTGCAAGCGGACAGGGCGGTGGAGACACTGGCGATCCTTCATATCGATCTCGACGGCTTCAAGCAGATCAACGACAAATGGGGGCATGCGGCCGGCGATACGACGCTGCAGACGGCAGCGGCACGAATTTTGGGAGCGATCGCTGCTGGCGATATGGTCGCCCGTGTCGGTGGAGATGAGTTTGTTGCGGTGCTGGTCAACATTGCTACATCAGATGAAGTCGGAACCGTTGCCGAGGACATTCTGTGGCGGTTGCGGCGCGACATACGCTTCGATCACGACATGTTGCAGATGGGCGCCTCGATCGGTGCGGCCTGGAGTATTGCCGATGGCGCTAGCAATCTGCTGGCGGAATCCGATATTGCCCTTTATCAGGCCAAGAAGCTTGGCCGCAATCGAGTCGAGTTTTTCACACCGAAACTGCAATCCGATCTGCAGGCCGAGCGGCAGTTGGCGGAGGAACTGCGGCTGGCGCTGATGCGAGGCGAGATCGTGCCTTTCTACCAGATTCAGGTGGATGCGCGCAGCCGGCGGATCATTGGCCTCGAGGCTTTGGCCCGCTGGCGGCATCCAGAGAAGGGGCTGCTCGTACCCGCAGCTTTTCTGAAGGTGGCGGAAGAATATGGGCTGACGGCCGAGATCGACGCGGCCGTTCTCAATTGCGCGCTCTCAGACCGGGCTGTATGGGTCGAGCAGGGGCTGACACCGCCGCGCATTGCCGTCAATATTTCTGCAAGCCGTCTGGCTGATCCGGGCCTGATCGAGCGGTTACATATGCTGAACATACCGCGCCATGCCGTCGTTTTCGAATTGATCGAGACGATCTTTCTCGATGATCCCGACGACAGGGTGCTCGCCAATGTCGATGCGATCAAAAGGATGGACATCGATATCGAGATCGATGATTTCGGTTCCGGCCATGCCTCGTTGATCGGCCTGGTGAAGCTGAAGCCGAAACGGCTGAAGATTGACCGGCAATTGGTGACGGCGATTACTGTCTCGGACGAGCAGCGCCGTCTTGTCGGCTCGATCGTCGAGATAGCAAGAGCGCTTAGCGTCGAGGTCATGGCGGAAGGCGTGGAGACCGAGGAACATGCAACGCTCCTGGCGCAGGCCGGCTGCGATGGACTCCAGGGTTATGCGATCGGCTATCCATCTCCGGCCAACGAGATTGCCACGTTGCTGGTGTCGGCCGAGAGGCCCAATGAGCAGCGGAGTGCCATTGCCACCCAAGGCAAGGGTGGCGCTAATGGATCTGCAAGGCGGCGATCAGCGCGTAGCTGATGACGCCGAGCGTTATCAATGACAGCGTTGCCGCCGCGATCACCCGGCCGCCGGCATGGGCGACGGAGCGGATGTTCACCGACAGGCCGAGCGCTGCCATCGCGATCACCGTCAGCAGGTTCGAGACCAAGGCCATCGGCGCGACCAGCGTGTCCGGGATCAGGCCGAAGGAGCGCAACGCCATCAGCCCCAGAAAGCCGCAGATGAACCAGGGAACCAACGAGCGGCGGTGGCCCGCGCCTGCGGTTTTGGTCTTGGTGACGATGCCGAGCAGAAAGATGATCGGGCCAAGCATCAGCACGCGGATGAGCTTGACGACCGTACCGGTTTGCACGGCCAGCAGACCGACCGGCGCGGTAGCGGCAAGCACCTGTGGCACGGCATAGACGGTGAGCCCGGCCAGTACCCCATATTGGCCCACGCTCATGCCGGCATGGAAATAGAAAAGCGGCAGCAGAAAGACGGCGGCGATGCCGAGCACGGCGGTGAAGGCAAGGGCCGCGGCGGTTTCCTCCGATCCCGCCTCGATGACCGGGGCGATGGCGACGATGGCCGAGTTGCCGCAAATGGAGTTGCCACAGGCGATCAGCGTCGCCAGCTTCGGCGGCAGGCCGAGCAGCCGGCCGATGGCATAGGTGGCGGCGATCGACAGCACGACGACGATGGCGATGCCGGCGATCAGCCAGACACCGGCCTGATCGATCGCCGAAAGACTGATCGAGGCGCCCAGCAGGACGATGGCGATTTCAAGCAGGATCTTGGCGCTGAAATCGATGCCAGGGCGCAGGGAGGGCGAGAGCGGCCTGACGGTGCAGACGACGATGCCGAGCGCAATGGCAAGCACCAGGCTCTCGATCCATCTGCCGCCGAAGATGCCGATCTCGGCACGTTCGCCGGCATAGGCAAGAAGGGCTACAGCGCTGGTCAGGGCGAGGCCGGGAAGGATGATCGCTGTTCGTTGGAAAAGGGGCATGCGGCACCGCCATTCGGCTACGGAGAATTGCTGTGCCGGGAAAGTCTCATCTACCGATGTCGACATCCATCGAATATTATCCTATGTTTCATTCGATAAATTAGAATGATTTCCCATGACCTTCGAGCAACTCGCCATTTTCGTCGCCGTCGCCGAGCGGGAGCATTTGACCCATGCGGCGGAGGCCATCCACCTGACGCCGTCGGCGGTGAGTTCGGCGATCAAGAATCTCGAAGCCTATTACGGCGTCGAGCTGTTCCATCGTGTCGGCCGGCGGATCGAGCTGACGGAAACCGGCCGTACCTTTCTCGGCGAGGCCAGGGCGACGCTGGCGCGTGTTCGCTCGGCCGAACTCATGCTTTCCGAACTCGGTGGCCTGCAGCGCGGCCGGCTCAGCCTGTGCGCCAGCCAGACCATCGCCAGTTACTGGCTGCCGCCCGTGTTGATGCGGTTCCGCCGCGATTATCCGGGCATCGATCTCGATCTGACGATCGGCAATACGCGCACGGTCACCGAGGCGGTGATCGAGGGCACCGCCGAACTGGGCTTTGTCGAAGGCGAGGTGGATGCGCCGGCTCTCTCAATGAAGGTGGTGGCGCAAGATGCGTTGGTGATCGTCGTACCGCCGGCTCATCCCTGGGCGGACGGCAGGCGGCTTTCCGCAGCCGATCTTGCCACGGGCACCTCATGGGTGATGCGCGAGGAAGGGTCGGGCACGCGGTCCGAATTCGAAAACGCCATCGCGAAGCTTGGCGCCTCGCCGCGCGATCTGAGCGTGGCACTGGTGCTGCCGTCGAACGAGGCCGTTCTGTCGGCGGTCTGCTCCGGGCAGAGTGCCGCGGCGATCTCCAGCGCGGCTGCCGGGGCCTATCTGCAGCAGGGTTTGCTGGTCCGGGCAGCCTTCGACCTGCCTGTCCGCAGCTTTCGCCTGCTGCGCCATAAGGAGCGCCATGCCAGCAAGGCGGCGCTGACGCTGGAAGCCATGTGCAAGGGCTGAACAACTCGAGTAATGATATATGCGACTCGACTAATAAGCGAGTTGCGTGCTACCGTATACTCGGTAGCCGTTAGGCGCTTCTGCGACTTTTCCAGCTGGCATCATGATCCGAGGGGATATCGATGGCAACCTGCACCTGGACGAATGACAACGGTAACGGTCTTTGGATCGATCCCGGCAATTGGTCCACGAACGCTCTTCCCAGCTTTGGAGATTCTATTGTCGTTGATAATGGCGACACCGTTACCCCCTATTTTGGACATCAGCCTGATATCGGCAGCCTCTTTCTTTCGCCCGCCAGTACCCTCAACCTTTATGGCGGCTTCCGCCAAACCTGGATAAAGATAGATGGACCGATCACCGGCGGCGGGGGTATCTCCATTAGCTCCTTGTCCCACCTGGAAGCCGGCAGCGGAGTAACCTCGGCCGTCGGTTGGGTTTTTGTCGGGGGGAGCTATCAATGGGGCGGATCGGGCTCCTCTCAAGTGGTGACGCTGGGCGATGGCGCACAGTTTAATTTTTCCACGCAATTCGACGGTACCATTTATGAGTACAGCCAAACCAATTCGGCAACCATAGCCTATAATGGCCCGGGAGCGGTTTCGAGTATTTCAGTCGACGGTCAGATAGCAACATTCGTTACGACTGCCGGCAATTACACGCTCAACTTCGCGGCCAATCTCAACCCTTCGACGTTTATACTGGATGCCGCCACCGGAACGATCGTCGTTTGCCTTGTCACGGGGACGCTGGTCCGCACGACACGAGGTGACATTGCCGTCGAGGATTTACGGGTTGGAGACGTTGCCATTACGGCATCCTCACAACAACGCCCCATCCGATGGATCGGAAGCGCGGAGCTGGATTGCGCCAATGCGCGAGACGTCCATGCATGCTGGCCGATCCGCATTGCCGCCGGCGCCCTTGGGCCCAACAAGCCTGAATATGATCTCCATGTCTCTCCGGCACATGGTATTTGCACCACCGTCGTGACCGATCTTCTGATACCCGCTTCGGCGCTCGTGAACGGAGCGACAGTCGTACAGGTCGAATGTGCGAAGGTGACATACTGGCATGTGGAACTGGATGAGCACGATATCCTCGTGACGAATGGATTGCCGTCGGAAAGCTATATCGACCATGGGAACCGCAATTTCTTTTCCCGGGCAACGGGCAATCCAATTCAGCTGGTGAAGGATGGCGGCCAAAGACGCCTAGCCTATGCCCCGGAGGGGCCGCTGGTCGAGGCTGTTCGGATGCAACTCCGCGCGCGCGCCCTCGACATGGGGTGGACCCTGAGCGACGATCCCTTTGCCGATGTGCATCTGGTTGCCGACGGACAACGCATCGATCCTGTCCTCAACGACTGGCGCGCGAAGTTTCATGTGCCGGCCTCGGTGTCCGAACTATGGCTCGCCTCGGAATGGGGCGCGCCGAACCTGATCGGTTCCTCCGGCGACGGCCGCCAGCTCGGCGTTTGTGTCTCGAAGCTGGTCATCAATGATGAAGTCACGGATGCCAGATATATCTCCGTGGACGATGACCGGTTGATCGATGGTTTTCATTATGTCGAGGACGGTTACCGCCGCTGGACCACCGGACATGCACGCTTGCCTTCGTCTCTCTGGGGAGGTTGCCGTGGATCCTTTTCCCTGACCATCGATTTTGCCGGCCCCGCCGTGCCACGCTGGATCCCGCCGGCGTCTTCAGGAGAGCCTGCGATCGCGGAGCATTCGGCGCACGCGGCTTAAGATACAGCGTCCCCTCAGCGCTGCTCCACGCGGCGCTGGCTGGCGACGACGAGGTCGATCTCGTTGCGCTCGAGCATGGCCTGGATATCCGCAGGCGGCGTGTCGTCGGTGACCATCATGTTGTAGATGCTGGGATCGTCGATGATGATCGGGGCAGTGCGGCCGAATTTGGCGCTGTCGGCGACGATGATACGGTTTTCGGCGCGCCGCGCCGCTTCACGGGAATATTCCGCTTCCTCGAGATCGTGCAGCATGAAGCCGGAGGTGGCGTTGACGGCGCCGACGGACAGGACAGCATGCCGGACATTGAAGCGGCGCAGGAAATTGCTCGCTTCGGCACCGAAGGCCCCGCCATCGTGACTGCGCAGCTCGCCGCCGGCGAAGAAGACGCGATTGCCGTTGCGGGTCGCCAGCGCATGCGCGACCGAGACGGCATTGGTAACTATGAAGAGGTTCTGGTGCTTCTGTAGCGCCACGGCGATGAAGGCCGTGGTCGAGCCGATATCGAGGAAGATCGTGTCGCCGTCCTGTATGATCATCGCGACACGGGCGGCGATGATGCGCTTGGCTTCCGCGTTCTCGTTCATGCGGAAATGCAGGGGCTGCTCGATGAACGAGTCCTTGATGTGGACGCCGCCATGCACCTTGGTGACGAGGCCATGGGCCTCCAAGCTGCGGATATTGCGCCGGATTGTCTCTTCCGAGACGTCCAGCCGCTCGGCGAGAAACTGGATGCGGCTAGCCCCGCCGGCGAGCCGGAGCTCCTCCAGGATCTCGCGTTCCCGATGGTTCGAATGAAGCGGCGCCTGTGAGATGCCCGTCATGGTTTCGATCCTATCTGGGGCATGATCCGAAAACGTTGAAAGTGGCTTGCGGAGGAGGAGGCCATGCCTACGAATATGTAGAGCGGGATAATGCTTCGAAGACAAGCGGTCTTGCTGCAATCATCCCGAGATTTAATTTTTAAGCCAAATCGCGCTGACGATGAAGCTTTCTATTGTCTCTATCCATAACCTAATATGACGCAGATCCAATTTCCCAATGGAACTCAACAAAAAGCCTCTCGGCCGTTTCATTTTGTGGCTGCTTCTTGACAGTTCCCCGTTTGTGGGGAACCTCTTGCATCCAGGAGATGCGCAATCGCCGCGCTGGGGTAGGGATGGCCGCAACACCCGAAGACAGAATACATGCTCTTGGCATCTGGCGCGGGCCGATCGAGATCGCTCCGCTGGTGGGCGGCATCACCAATCGCAATTATCTGGTCACGGATGGCGGCCGACGTTTTGTCGTCAGGCTCGGAACCGATATTCCGGTTCATCACATCAGCCGGGCCAATGAGGCGGCGGCGAGCAGGGCCGCGCATGCGGCCGGGTTGTCGCCCGCCGTCATCCATCATGAGCCCGGTATCCTCGTGCTCGACTATATCGACGGCAAGGCGCTTGCGGCCGAGGATATCCGCGAGCCGTCGATGCTGGCGCGCATCGTGCCTCTCATTCGGTCCTGCCACCGGGATGTCTCCAAACATTTTCGCGGTGCCGCCGCGATTTTCTGGGTTTTCCATGTCGTGCGCGACTATGCCGCGCTTCTCGAGGAAGGGGACAGCCGGCATCGGGCATTGCTGCCTTCCTTCCTCGATAGTGCCGCGCGGCTGGAGCAGGCGGCCGGCCCCTTCGACATCGCCTTCGGCCACAACGACCTGCTGGCGGCGAACTTTCTCGACGATGGTAAACGGCTCTGGCTGATCGATTGGGACTATGCCGGCTTCAACACCCCGCTCTTCGATCTCGGCGGTCTCGCCTCCAACAATGATTTTTCCGAGGATCAGGAAACCGCAATGCTGGAGGCTTATTTCGAGGCACCGGTGAGCGGCGATCTGTGGCGGCGCTATCAGGCGATGAAATGTGCGTCGCTATTGCGCGAGACGATGTGGAGCATGGTGTCGGAAATCCATTCCGAGATCGACTTCGATTATTCAGCCTATACGAGCGAAAATCTGGCGCGGTTTGAACGCGCCTATCAATCATTCCGGAATTCTTGAGGTGATGCGATGAAGGAACTGCCCAAAACAGCGAAGGCGGTCGTCATCGGCGGCGGCATTATCGGCTGCTCGACGGCCTATCACCTCGCCAAGCTCGGACTGACCGACACGGTGCTGCTGGAACGCAAGAAACTGACCTCGGGCACTACGTTCCACGCCGCCGGTCTTGTCGGGCAATTGCGGACCAGCGCCAATATCACGCAGATGCTCGGCTATTCCGTCGATCTCTACAAGAGGCTGGAGGCCGAGACGGGGCTTGCCACCGGCTGGAAGATGAATGGCGGCTTGCGCCTTGCCTGCAACGAGGAACGCTGGACAGAGGTGAAGCGTCAGGCAACGACGGCGCAATCCTTCGGGCTGCAGATGCATCTGCTGACACCGCAGGAAGCCTTCGACCTCTGGCCGTTGATGGATATAGACGATCTGGTCGGCGCGGCCTTTCTGCCGACGGACGGACAGGCCAATCCCTCCGATATCACCCAGGCGCTGGCGAAAGGCGCCCGCATGGCCGGCGTTTCGATTTTCGAGGATACCGAAGTTCTCGATCTGGAGATCGACAAGGGCAGGATCCGCGCCGTCATCACCGACAAAGGCCGCATCGAATGCGAGCGTGTCGTCGTCTGCGCCGGGCAATGGACGCGGGCGTTCGCGGCGCGCTTTGGCGTCAACGTGCCGCTCGTCTCCGTCGAGCATCAATATCTCATCACCGAATCCTTCGGCGTTCCCTCCAACCTGCCGACACTGCGCGATCCCGACAGGTTGACCTATTACAAGGAAGAGGTCGGCGGGCTGGTCATGGGCGGCTATGAGCCGAACCCCGTCCCCTGGGCGGTCGACGGCATACCCAAGGATTTCCACTACACGCTGCTCGACAGCAATTTCGACCATTTCGAGCAGATCATGGAGCAGGCGCTGGCGCGCGTGCCGGGGCTGCACACAGCTGGCGTGAAGCAGCTTCTGAACGGGCCTGAGAGTTTTACGCCCGATGGTAATTTCGTTCTCGGCGAGGCGCCGGAGCTGAAGAACTTCTTTGTCGGCGCCGGTTTCAACGCCTTTGGCATTGCCTCCGCGGGCGGGGCGGGGATGGCGCTTGCCGAATGGGTGGCGAAGGGCGAGCCGCCCTATGATCTCTGGCCGGTCGACATCCGCCGCTTCGGCCGTCCGCATTTCGACACGGACTGGGTCCGCACCCGCACGCTCGAAGCCTATGGCAAGCATTACACCATGGCCTGGCCCTTCGAGGAATATTCGAGTGGCCGTCCTTGCCGCAAGTCGCCGCTCTACGATCGGCTGAAGGCGCAAGGCGCGTGTTTCGGCGAAAAGCTCGGCTGGGAACGGCCGAACTGGTTCGCCGATCTCTTCGCCGGCGAGGAGCCGAACGATGTCTATACCTACGGACGGCAGAACTGGTTCGATGCAGTGGGACGCGAGCACAAGGCGGTGCGCGAGGCGGCCGTTATTTTCGACCAGACCTCCTTTGCCAAATTCGTACTGAAGGGGCGCGATGCCGAGGCGGCGATCTCGTGGATTGCCTCCAATGATGTCGCCAAGCCGGTGGGAGCGCTGACCTACACGCAGATGCTCAACGACCGGGGTGGCATCGAATGCGATGTAACCGTGGCGCGTGTTGCCGAGAATGAATTCTACATCACCACCGGCACGGGCTTCGCCACCCATGATTTCGACTGGATCGCCAAGAGCATCCCGGCCGAGATGCATGCCGAGCTGGTGGATGTCACCTCCGCCTATTCCGTGTTGTCGCTGATGGGGCCGCATTCGCGCGCGGTGCTGGAGGCCGTAACATCGGCCGATATTTCCAACGCTGCATTCCCCTTCGGCCGGGTGAAGACCATCGGCATCGACGGCTGCCCGGTCCGGGCGTTGCGCATCACCTATGTCGGCGAGCTTGGCTACGAGCTGCATGTGCCGGTGGAATATGCGACCACTGTCTACGACACGCTGATGGCGGCCGGCCGCGACCATGGCCTCGTCAATGCCGGCTACCGCGCCATCGAAAGCTGCCGGCTGGAAAAGGGTTATCGCGCCTGGGGCTCCGATATTGGTCCCGACCACACGCCGGTCGAGGCAGGTCTTACCTGGGCTGTGAAGATGAAGAAGGGCACTGCTTTCCGGGGTCGCGAGGCCATCGAGCGGCAGCTGGCGTTGGGCGTGAAGAAGATGCTCGCCTGCTTCGTGCCGGATGATCCCGAGACCGTTCTTCTTGGCCGCGAGACTATCTACCGTGACGGCCAGCGCGTCGGCTGGCTGTCGAGCGGCGGCTATGGCTACACGATCGGCAAGGCTATCGGTTACGGCTATGTCCGCGATCCAAGTGGAGTGACGGAGGATTTCGTGCTTGGCGGCCGCTACGAGCTCGATGTCGCGCAGCGTCGAGTGCCATGCCAGGTGTCGCTGAAGCCGCTCTATGATCCGCAGATGGTGCGGATCAAGGGGTGATTGGGGAAGGGGGAGCTTGTTCTGGCGAGATGATACGGATTCTGTAACGAATGTCACTCGTACGACGCTTGGCGACGTGTTGACTATAGCCCATTATCGAGATCGATTGATTGGGTAAGCTAGGAACACAATCCATGCGCTGTGTAGCTAATTTCGAAGTTACCTCTGATCTTTCGGTGGTGGCTGATGGTCAAGTGTTGAACATCTGTGACCCTCGCGACACCTTCAAAGTGCTGATCAGGAACATCCCGCGCTCAGAGTTCACAACCCCGTTTTTGCTCTCGGTTCATATCTACTTCGATGCTGAGGCGTTGGATGAGGCGGCTGATGCAGCGGAGGACCACCTAGCTACGTGTCTCAACATGCTCGCATTCACGACGGGTTCTGGCTTTCGAAAGCATAGGATAAAGCAAATTGTCGATGCCGAACCGTCCTTGAAAGGCGCAATGAGAGATATCCGCATGTGGGGCGATAGGATTGAATACGATGATCCGCAGCCATTCCTAGACGATGAGCACGCTAAGACAATCGAACATCTGCTGGAGTTTGACATTCCGCCAGCTATCAGGCGCGCTCTGCGATGGTATCGATTGGGAATAGACGCCTCAGCGCCGGACGACCAATTCACCTACTTTTGGTTTGCGCTGGAGATCGTGGCCGAGTTTCAGAAGCCAGTTGCGAAGGTGAATGACAAATGCCCGCACTGTCAGTCCGCGCTTTATTGCGAAAGGTGCGAAACCTATCCGCAGCATAGGCCCTACGCAAAACAAGCTATCCGCGCCTTGCTGATGGATGCGGATGAGGGGTGCGATGATGCAACGGTGGCCCTTCTCGATAAAACCCGCAACAGCCTCATGCACGGAGCGACGCTTAAGGAAATCGAAGGTTCACTGCCTGATCCTCATGAAAGTGTAATCGACACGCTAGGGCGACTATTGTGGAAGGCCCTAGTCAGACAGTTCCCCAGAGAAATGTTCGATGGTTCCTTGGTGATGGGGGTACCGTCTACATACGTGAATTACAAGACGACAGCCGTCGCTCACATCCAAACTGTTGTGCCGGTTGGCGCTGACGGCCATTTCGATCTGAATTTCACGGGAATGGTTATGACGATGAAGCCGTTTGGGCCGCCGCAAAGTGCTTTGCCGTCTGCCGTGCGAATGACAAGTGAGCAACTCGACCAGCTTAGAAAGCTCAGCTACCAAAAGGGCGATCAGCAGGAAATGCTGGAACGTATTCGACAAAATGTGAGTGAGCAAGGTGGTCACATCTACGCGCTGGTCATTTCCACGGACATGGCGATGATCAACAGGGCCATAGAGAAGGGGGAAGTGGGCGAATGGCAGGACCTGTTCCGCCAGTTCATTGATACCGCGCAGGTTGTTTACTGAGCGCGTCCGTTAGCTAGCGCGCCATAGCTAATGGAAAGTTGTCCGCTTCGGGCCAAGGGCCGCTATTGATGGCATTCGTCGAGCGAGATCGGAGCCAAGCCCTGCCACCGTTCAAAAACTGTGATCTCCCCGCCGCCACATCCGCCATTTTCTTGACACGCCGCCGCTTTCATCCTCAATCGACATGCTGACAACGGACGGAGGCGAGAGACGATGGCGGAAGCGGGTATCAAGCTGGAGGAGAGCTGGAAAGAGGCGTTGTCGCCGGAATTCGAGAGCCCCTACATGCAGCAGCTCAAATCCTTTCTGGTCGAGGAGAAGCAGCGCGGCAAGGTGATTTTCCCGCGCGGCAGCGAGTATTTCCGGGCGCTGGACCTGACGCCCCTCGATGAAGTTCAGGTCGTGATCCTCGGGCAGGATCCCTATCACGGCGCCGGCCAGGCGCATGGGCTCTGCTTCAGCGTCCGCCCCGGCGTGCGCATTCCGCCATCATTGGTCAATATCTACAAGGAGTTGGAGGCCGATCTCGGCATTCCGCCGGCGCGTCATGGTTTTCTCGAAAGCTGGGCGAAACAGGGCGTGCTGCTGCTGAACAGCGTGCTCACCGTCGAGGAATCGCAGGCTGCCTCGCATCAGGGCAAGGGCTGGGAGCGCTTCACCGACGCCGTCATCCGCCAGGTTAACGACGAATGCGACGGCGTCGTCTTTATGCTCTGGGGCTCCTACGCCCAGAAGAAGGCCGCTTTCGTGGATACCGAGCGGCATCTCGTCTTAAAATCCGTGCATCCATCGCCGCTTTCCGCCCATAACGGCTTCCTCGGCTGCCGGCATTTCTCCAAGGCCAATGCCTATCTGGAAGAACATGGTCGGGAGCCGATTGAATGGGCTTTGCCGAGTGATCCGGGCAATAGCTGACTTCACGTTGAACGATACCATCTTATCGTTCAATAATCAGAGACAATCCGTTTGGCACTTGAGGGCTATCGAAACGTCCGCTCTCGGACCATCTTCTGCTCATGGAAAACGCCTGCCGTTGCGGGCGAGACAAGGGGTTAGAGATGCTCAATCAGATCAAGGGTCTTCACCACGTTACCTCGATGGCGGAAGATGCCCGTACCAACAACAAGTTCTTCACCAACACGCTCGGCCTTCGCCGGGTCAAGAAGACCGTCAATTTCGATGCGCCCGATGTCTATCATCTCTACTATGGTGATGAGATCGGCACGCCCGGCACGATCATGACCTATTTCCCGTTCCCGAAAATGGCGCGTGGCCGTCCGGGTACCGGCGAAGTTGGCAATACCGTCTACTCCGTTCCGGAAGGGGCCATAGGCTATTGGGCCGATCGGCTTGGCAAGCAGGGCGTCGAGGGACTGAAGGCGGATGAATCCTTCGGCCAGAAGCGCCTGCATTTCTCCGGTCCCGATGGCGACGGTTTCGCGCTCGTCGAGGTCAAGGATGACAAGCGTGATCCCTGGACCCATGGCGGCGTCGATGCCGAACATGCGATCAGGGGCTTTCACTCCGTCGCCATGCGGCTGCGGGACGAGGGCGCGACGGCCGAGCTGCTGAAATATATGGGCTATGAAGTGGTCGATACGCATGAAGGCGTCAAGCGGCTCGCCATTCCCGGCGGCAATGGTGCCGATGTCGTCGATCTCGAAACCATGCCGAACATCAACCGCGCGCTTCCCGGTGCCGGTTCCGTCCACCACGTTGCCTTCTCCGTCGAGAACCGCGCCAAGCAGTTGGAAGTGCGTAAGGCCTTGATGGACACGGGGTATCAGGTGACTCCGGTCATCGACCGAGACTATTTCTGGGCGATCTATTTCCGCACGCCGGGCGGCGTGCTGTTCGAAGTCGCCACCAACGAGCCGGGCTTCAACCGCGACGAGGATACGGCTCATCTCGGCGAGGCGCTGAAGCTGCCGGAACAGCATACGCATCTGCGTGCGCTGCTCGAGGAGCATCTCGAACCGCTGGACGTCTAAGCGAGGGGTAAGATCATGACCGATACGACCTATGTGCACCGGGTAAAGCCCGGTGCACCCGGCAAGCCCATCCTGTTCACCTTCCACGGTACCGGCGGGGATGAGAACCAGTTCTTCGATTTCGGCAGCCGCCTGCTGCCGGACGCTACCATCGTCTCGCCGCGCGGCGACGTTTCGGAACATGGCGCCGCCCGCTTCTTCCGCCGTACCGGCGAGGGCGTCTACGACATGGCCGATCTTGCCCGCGCGACGGAAAAGATGGCGGCCTATGTCAAAGGCCTCGCCATCGACCACGGTGCCTCGCAGGTGCTTGGTCTCGGCTTTTCCAATGGCGCGAATATTCTCGCCAATGTGCTGATCGAGCACGGCGGTCTCTTCGATGCCGCCGTGCTGATGCATCCGCTGATCCCGTTCCAGCCGCGCGACAATGCCGAGCTCGAGGGTCGGCGTGTGTTGATCACGGCCGGCGAACGCGACCCGATCTCACCGGCGCCAGTGACCAAGGCGCTGGCGGATTATTTTACGCGGCAGAAGGCCGAGGTGATGCTCGACTGGCATCCGGGCGGCCACGATATCCGCCCGAATGAGATCGAGGCGATCCGTGGGTTTCTTGCGCCTTACATGTAAAGAGGGAATTCGGTGGGAAATGCCGCTGGCTTTTCTGAAGTGCTTCTGGCGGGAAGGTTTCGCCAGAAGCGGCCATCGTAACGTCGTAAATTTTCCTTACTTCTCCCATCAATCTAATCATGGCTGCCAAGGATTATAGCCAATGGGATGGGAAGCCCTCAGGCAATGGGGTGAAGACGCCGCTCGTATCGAACCACTTACTGGCGGGGTTGCCAACGACGTTTGGAGCGTTCGCGTCCATGGGCAGATCGCCGTCGGTCGTCTCGGCTCCAGAACCGACGTTGATCTCGCTTGGGAAACCGAGCTGCTCCAGCACCTCGGTCTTGAAGGTATGGCCGTTCCAGTGCCGATCCCGACGACTGGCGGCCGGCTGTTCGCGGACGGTCTGGTAGTAATGAAATACATAGAGGGCGGACCGCCCGAGACGATAACCGACTGGCGTCGCGTGGCTGACACGCTCCGGGAGCTGCATCGGTTAACGCAGGGCTGGCCGCAGCGCCCATGCTGGCGATCGTCGTCCGACCTCCTCCATGCCGAAACGGGAACGAGGATCAATCTTACCGAGATGCCTCCCGAGGGTGTTATTCGATGTCGAGCGGCGTGGGCGCGGCTCGTCGGACGTCAGACATGCGTTGTCCACGGCAACCCCAATAATCCTGGCAACGTCCGCATGACCGCAGATCGCGTCGCGTTGATCGACTGGGATGAGGCACATGTCGACGTCCCCGATCTTGACCTGGTGTTGCCCAACAACGCTGCCGATCTCGACGACGGCGCGTATGACATCGCCGCGCAAGCGTCAGCCGCATGGGAAGCCGCCGTTTGCTGGCGGGACGAGTATGCAGTCAAGCGGCTTGCCGAAGTTCGAACGGTCTGAGCAGTTTCGAAGGATCGACAGGCCGATATCCACACCGGATACCTCTGGCGATCGCAATTCGATGTCTCCTGTTGTCCAGTCCGTGGCGTACCGCGACCCTAGGACCTCCAGCTATTTCCCGACCATCATCACCATGCTTCTCGCCTGCGTCTCGGCCATTCGCCTGTCCGCCTGGGCAATATAGTCCGGCCCACAGAACACCTTTAGGTTCGCAGCATCCGCAGCGTCCAGCTCCGCGTGCCCGGATTTCGCGATGACGATGCGCCAGGCGCAGCCAAGAATCTTGTCGGGCTGGATCGCCTTGTCGCAGCCCGTGCTTAGGCAGAATGCGACGTTTTGCTGCCCCTGATATTTCCCGTCGATGGCGTCGCTGTACTCTGTCTTCCAGGTGTCGCGCGTATGCCGGCAAGCGCCGGGATTGGCGCTCTGGCTGCATTCCACGGCGGGGTTGATATAGCTCTCGGCAACAGGCCACGGCACGGCGTCGACCAGGCTCACGCAGCCGCATGCAAACAGGCTTGCCAGCAATAGCTGCATTGTTTCTCCCTCTGCCGAATCATCCATACCCTAAAGGCGCCTGAAATATCCGCAAGACGGACAGGCTGGTTTGGATGGAGCAGGCGTGGCGGTTCTGCAACCGCTATATTTTCTTCTCGCGTTCGTGACATGCGAGCCGCAAGCATGGCTTGTAGGGTGTTCCGGTGCTCGCTAATAGTCGAGGCATAAAACAAAAGGAAGTCGGGAGGATTCGTCGTGACGCTGGCGGAGCAGCAGCAATATCGGCTGGGCGTGACCTATGTGGCGCTTTCGGCCCTGGCGTGGTCGACATCAGGCCTGTTCGTGCGCACCATCCACGCCGATCTGATGACTATTCTCTTCTGCCGCGGCATCGTCACCGGCTTTGGCGTCTTCGCGCTGTTTTTCTACATCGAGCGCGGCAATGGCTGGCGGATTATTCGTTCGATGCGCTGGCCGTCGCTGGCCGCGACGGTTTTCTCCACGACAGCCATGATCGGCGGTATCGGCTCGATCTATTACACCTCCATTGCCGATGCGATGGTGATCTATGCGACCGTGCCGTTCGTTACGGCCGGTGTCGCCTATGTCTTCATCCGGGAGCGCCCGAGTGCGACGACGCTCGTTGCCAGCGTCGTCGCCTTGGCCGGAGTGCTGGTGATGCTTTCCGGTGAGGCCGCCGGTGATGGAAGCTGGCTCGGCAAGGGGCTTGCCGTCATCATGACCCTGGCGGTTGCCGGTCTTGCCGTCATCATGCGCCAGCATCGAGATGTGCCGATGCTGCCGGCGATGGCACTGTCCGCATGGCTCTGCTCCTTGGTCACCTTCTGGTTTGCGTCGCCATCCATGGTGTCGGGACATGACTTGGGTCTGATCGTCGCTTTCGGCCTCGTCCAGAGCGCCATGGGTCTCAGCCTCTATACGTTCGGTTCGCGGCTGATCCCGGCCGCCGACGCCACGTTGATAACGTCGCTCGAAGTGCCGCTGACGCCGTTGTGGACCTGGATGTTCCTGGCGGAGCTACCCTCAAAGGCGACATTGGTCGGCGGGCCGATCGTGCTTGCCGCGCTCTTCGGCCATATCCTCCTGGAAGTGCGGCGAAATAGGGTGAAGGAGCCCGTTCAGGTGCTCTGAGCGGCTTGTCCATCGACTGTCGAAATGCTGAAATCGGCCCTACAAACGAGGAACCGATGCCAATGAAGAAGACGTTCAATCCGCCCTCCGTCCGCCGCCCGTTCGGCAACTACAATCACGGCCTGCTGGTGCCGCCGGGCGCCAGCCTGCTCGTGACTTCGGGCCAGCTCGGGATTGCTCTTGATGAGACTATTCCCTCCGACGTGACCGGCCAGGCGGAGCTTTGCTTCGAGGCGATCAAGGCGATCCTCGATGAGGCGGGCATGAGCTTTGCCGATGTCATCCGCATTTCCGGTTTTGTCACCAGGCGCGAGGATTTCCCCGCCTACATGGCTGTCCGCGACCGCTATACGCTCGATCCGAAGCCGGTCTCGACGCTGATCATCGTTGGCGGGTTTACGCGGCCGGAGTTTTTAGCGGAGGTCGAAGTGACCGCAGCGAAGGTAGTGTGATGACAGGAGCTTCAAACGAAATGGCAGATGTGCCGATGCCGCAAATCCTGGGTCTGTATGAGACCCATCTGACGGTCGTCGATCTGGATCGTTCGATCCGGTTTTATCGCGATGTCATCGGGCTGGAGCTGGCGACCGTCATCGAGAACAGGAACGTCGCGTTCTTCTGGATCGACGACAAAAGGAAGGGCATGCTCGGCCTCTGGGCTATAGGCAGCGCGCCCCTGCGAATGCGGCTTCACATTGCTTTTCGGGTCACTCTGGAGGATGTTCTCGGCTCTGCCGCCGCGCTGAAGGCGCATGGCGTTCAGCCGCTCGATTTGAATGACAATCCATCGGACGAGCCCGTCGTTCTCGGCTGGATGCCGGCAGTTTCGCAATATTTTTTGGACCCGGATGGGCATTCGATCGAGTATATCCATGTGCTTGAGGATGCGGCCGATCCGAGCTTTGGTGTTAAGCCCTATTCGCAATGGCTGTCGCGGCCGAAACCCGCGATCTGACGGGGATCAGCGGTATCGAGCCTTGAAAGGCGAGCATGACCCAGAACATCTATGATGATCCGGCCTTCTTCCAGGGCTACAGCCAGCTGCAACGATCGATCGATGGGCTGGCAGGCGCGGCTGAATGGCCGTCGATCCGGGCGCTGTTGCCCGACTTGCGCGGTCTGGATGTTGTCGATCTCGGTTGCGGCTTCGGCTGGTTCTGCCGCTGGGCGAGGGAGCAGGGCGCAGCCAATGTGCTGGGTCTCGATATCTCCGACAATATGCTCGCCCGCGCTGAGGCCGAGACGGCTGACAAGGCTATTCGCTACGGCAAGGCCGATCTGGAAGATCTACAGCTTCCGGCGGCCGCTTTCGATCTCGCCTATAGTTCGCTCGCCTTTCACTATATCAAGAATGTCTCCGGGCTTCTGGCGACGATCCATCGGGCGTTGAAGCCCGGTGGACGGCTGATTTTCTCCATCGAGCATCCGATCTACATGGCGCCGCGACGGCCGGACTGGCTGGTCGATACTGAAGGCTGCAAGACATGGCCGCTCGACAGCTATCAGATGGAAGGGCCGCGGGTGACGAATTGGCTCGCCGAAGGCGTGGTGAAGCAACACCGCACCATGGGGACGACGCTTAACCTGCTGATCAACTCAGGCTTCACGATCACGCATGTCGAGGAGTGGACGCCGACGGATGGCGATCTCGCCGCGCATCCGGATTGGGCGATCGAGCGCGAGCGTCCGATGTTCCTGCTGATATCGACGATGAAGTGAGTTTTAGAAGCGCTCCATCTCCTGCTTCACCTTCCCCAGAAACCGTTTTCTCGTTTCGTCGGTTGAGCGGTTCATATCGTAGTGGGCGAGGAAGACCACGGGCGCGAAGGGTTTGATCTGTGCCCGTAGGACGCGCTTGACGATCTTCTTTGGCGGATTGCCGGCAACGAAGGCGCGGAAGGGGTCGGCACCATAGGTCATCACCGCGCCGAGCTTGCGGATATGCCGCAATTTCGAGGCCACTTTGCCGTTCACGAGTTCGAAGGAGACGCCCGGCAGCCAGACCCGGTCGAAATAGCCTTTCAGGATCGCCGGAAAACCGAAATTCCAGACCGGCGTCACAATGACAAGGGCCTCGGCGTGTTCGAGCCGCTCGACATAGGATTTCACCGTCTCGGTATTCTCCGGGTAATCGTGATAGATCATCCGATCATGGCGGGAGAGAACCGGGTCGAAGCCCTCGGCATAGAGATTGCAGTCGTCGACCTCATGGCCGGCGGCTTTCAAGCTCTCGACCGTCTGCCGGTTGAGGGCAGCACCATAGCTCTCTTCGACGGGATGCGAATGAAGGACGAGAACCCTCATGAGGCCTCCATCAGCGCCGCGAGGCCCGGGAAAAGATAGTTCTGGCCGGCCTTGAAGTCGAAGTCCGGATTGTCCCAGGCGATCATCTTACCGGGGTTGAGCAGGCCCTTGGGGTCGGTCTCCTTCTTGAAGGCGAGCTGGACGGTGTCCGTCTGCTTCATGCCGCCTTCTTCCAGCGTGTAACGGTGCGGATTGAAGATCGGGCAGCCGTGATCCTGGTGGATCTTGATGATCTCCTCCAGCCGTGCCTCGGAGGTGTAGCGCACCAGCGGCAAGCCCGAGCACTGGATCTGGCCGTCGAACTTGATGAATTCGAGATGGCCCGGCACTTCATCGCCGAAGATCTCGACCATCTTCTGCACCTTGGCGACATGGTCGGGGCCTGGATACTGCACCTGCAGATAGGTGATTGAGGGATCGACCTTGATGGCGCGCAGCGTCGTGTGGTTCCAGGCGAGTTCATAGGCATGCGGGATGCCCTTCATGCTTTCTACCTTGTCGGAGCGGAAGGTGATTTCGCCTTTCTGTTGGCTGGCGAAGGCGACGAACGGCTCCATGGAATGCGGCGCGATCATCAGCGCCACGATCGATTGGCCGTGACGGATATAGGGTTTGTGGCGGGTGAAATATTCGTGCGGGATGGGGGCGGCGATCGGGGCGATTTCCTTGACCAGGATGCCGTTGCATTTGGCGAGCGCGTCGGAGAAGCGCACGGCGTCCATGAAGTCGTCATAGCCGACCAACACGTCCACCCAATCATAGGCAGGGGCGAGCGGCATTTCGATCTCGGTGATGATGCCGTTGGTGCCGTAGGCGTGGCTGACCTTGGTCAGGTCCCAGCCGGTGAGATCGAGGACGCGCGGTTCGGATTCCATGGTGACGACGCGCAGCCGCAGGATATTGCCGATGTCGCGCAAGCCGCCCCAGGTGATCGAACCGACGCCGCCGGAGCCGCCGGCGATGAAGCCGCCGATGGTAGCCGTCTGCGCGGTCGAGGGATGGAAGCGCAGTTCCTGACCGGAATGGGCCTTGGTCTGGCGGTCGAGTTCGGCGATGACGATGCCGGGCTCGCAGATGACGCGGCCGGTGTGGATTTCCTTGACCTTGTTCATGGCCGCGAGGTTGAGCACGATACCGCCCGAGAGCGGCATGGCCTGGCCGTAATTGCCGGTGCCGGCGCCGCGCGGGGTGACGGGCACGTCATGGGCATAGGCCACCTTCAGCGTGCGGATCACCTCTTCCTCGGTCTTCGGGGTGACGACGAGGTCGGCGGTGACATTGTCGAGCTGTGCTTTCAGGATCGGCGAGTACCAGTAGAAATCGCGGCTCTTCTGGCGCACCAGCGCCGGATTGTCTTCGATGGCGATGCCTTCGAGTTCTTTCTTGATGAGCTGATAATCCGGCATGTCAGGCTCCAATAACAGTATCGAGTTCACGGTAATCCGGCAGGCTGCGGTCGATGACTTTGCCCTTGCGAAGGACGACGCGGTCGGACTGCGGACGGGAGAGGAATTCGCTCCAGCGGCGGGCGCTGAAGAGGACGAGATCGGCGGGGCCGCCGACAGCGATGCGGCCGATATCGGGGCGGCCGAGGATTGAGGCGGGCGAGGTGGTGACGACGCGGGCGGCCGTATCCAGCGGATGGTCAAGATGGAGGATACGCACGGCCTCGCGGAAGACTTCGACGGGATCGAGGTCGCCATAGGCGTAGAAGGGGTCGCGGGTATTGTCGGAGGCGACGGCGGTCGGCACACCGGCGGCGGCAAGCTCGTGCAGAAGCGTAATGCCACGCCAGCGCGGCGTGCGGCCCGGATGGCGGTCCTGCAGGTACATGTTGCACATTGGCAGGGAGACGATGGAAATCCCGGCCTTGGCGACGAGGTCGATGGTAGTGCGTGCGACGTCTTCGTCCTGTCGGGCGAGCGAGCAGCAATGGCCGGCGGTGACCTTGGCGGTGAAGCCGTTACGCAGCACGGCCTCGGCGATCGCTTTCAGCGTCAGCACTTCCCGGTCCTCGGTCTCGTCGACATGCAGGTCGATATCGAGACCATTGTCGGCGGCGGCGCGGATCAGCTTGTCGAGCTGACGGTCGATATCGGGGTTCATTTGTGTGACGCCACCGAGAAGGCCGCCGGCCTCGCGGACGACCGTCACTAGATCGGTGAAGAAGGCATCGTCGACCATGAAATCCAGCGGGAAGAGGGCGACGGCCTGTAGCGCGATCTTGTCCTTCCATGCCTCGCGCACCTCCGAGAACACCTCGAAGGAGATGCGGTGCTGTGGCGCCAGCGAATCCAGGTGGGTTCGGATCAGGCTGGTGCCGTGGGCATAGGCCGCGCGCAGCGAGAACTCCATGCGCTTGCGCACATCTAAGGCCGACCAATTGGCCTCACGGTCTGAGCGCACGGCATCGAGCGCGCCCATGAAGCTGCCGTCCGGATTGGCGCGGCGCTCCCAGATGTGGCCCTTGTCGAGATGGGTATGCATGTCGGCGAAAGTCGGCCAGACCATGCCGTCGCGCATGTCGGCCTTGGCGAATTCAGCCGGTGCTGTGCCGGCGGGCAGGATGTCCCTGATGAGGCCATCGGCGACGACGATGTCGGCTTTCACGAGGCCTTCGCTGGACGGACCAGAGAAGCCCACGACGGTAACGGCGGGGACGGTGGCGTTGCTCAACACGAAGCGCGCGGCATTTGGCGGGGACATGAAGGAATAGGACATCAGTTTTCCCGCTTGAGGCTGCTTTCATGCCAGCGATGCAGGCTCAGCCATGAGATGAAGGAGGTGAGGGCGAAGATGGCGACGCCGAGTGCCGAGAGCAGCAGCAGCGCGGCGAACAGACGCGGCATGTTCTGGCGGTATTGCGCCTCCAGCAGGCGGAAGGCGAGGCCGGAATTGGGACCGCCGGAGCCGGCGGCGAACTCGGCGACGACGGAGGCGATCAATGACAGGCCGCCGCCGATCCGAAGGCCGGTCATGAAATAGGGCTGGGCTGCCGGCAGCTTCAGATGCAGCAGCATCTGCCAGCGTGAGGCGCCGTAGAGATCGAAGAGGTTCAGGAGGTTATGATCGACGCTCTTCAGGCCCTGCACCATGTTGGAGAGGATCGGAAAGAAGGCGACGAGGAAGCCGCAGATCAACAGCGCGGATTCGCGGGTTGGCGCATAAATCAGGATCAGCGGCGCGATTGCGACGATCGGCGTTACCTGCAGGATGACCGCCAGCGGATAGAAGGCAAGCTCGAT
The DNA here is from genome assembly GCF_000799715.1 of Martinezella rhizogenes. Taxonomy (GTDB): domain Bacteria; phylum Pseudomonadota; class Alphaproteobacteria; order Rhizobiales; family Rhizobiaceae; genus Rhizobium; species Rhizobium rhizogenes_C. The sequence goes on along the minus strand of NZ_JUHG01000011.1, from coordinate 1,242,253 downwards.
CCAGCGCGACTGCACCAGGAAGACGGCGAAGCCGACGCCGCCGATCAGCGCCAGCGCCAGGGATATGAAGGTGATCTGTGTGGTCACCCAGAGCGCCGGCGAGAGGATGCCCCAGTCGGACACCAGCGCCTTGGCGACGGCAAGCGGGCTCGGCAGGATATATTGCGGAATATCGGCGCCGATGACGAGAAGCTGCCAGAGGACAATCAGGACGACGACAGTCAGGATCGGCACGATGATACCGAGGGAGCGTTCGGCATTTCTGGTGCGGACGGCCGGCTTCGGCGGGGCGTCCGCCGCTTCCGTGGACAGGTTTGCGGAGAGGCTGGTGCTGTCGCTCATCAATGGGCCTCCGGCCAGCCAATGGCCTCGATCAGGGAACGGGACACCTTCTCGCAGACCTGCCGATATTCCTCGGAGGACCGATAAAGGGGGTCGCGCTCGCCGCTGGTGTTCAGGGGGAAGTCCATATGGACGCGGCCGGGGCGGGCCTTCATGACGACGATGCGGTTGGAAAGATAGGCGGACTCGTAGACGGAGTGGGTGACGAAGATCACCGTGATGCCGGTGGTTTGCCATAGCCGTAGCACATCGTCGTTGAGCTTTTGGCGGGTGATCTCGTCGAGGGCGGCGAAGGGCTCGTCCATCAAGAGCAGCTTCGGCTTGGTGACCAGCGCGCGGGCGATGGAGACGCGCATCTTCATGCCGCCCGACAATTCGCGCGGATAGGCCCCGGCGAAATCCTGCAGGCCGACGGTTGCGAGCGTTGCCATGATCTGCTCACGGGCTGATGTCTCGGAGACGCCGCGCAGTTTCAGCGGCAGATGGACGTTGCCGAAGACGGTTTTCCAGGGCAACAGCGTCGGCTCCTGAAAGACGAAGCTGATATCGCCGTCCGGCAGTCCCTTGGAATTGATGCGCGAGCTTGGCCAGTCGATCCGGCCGCTGGAGGCGCCACCGAGGCCGGCAATGATGCGCAACGCCGTCGACTTGCCGCAGCCGGAGGGGCCGAGCAGGCTGATGAACTCGCCGCTTTCCACGTTGAGCGACATGCCGGAAAGCGCCAGCGTGCCGTTGGAGAAGACTTTCGAGACCTGCTCCATGACGACCAGCGGCCGCTTGCGCGGTTCGGTTCGGGTGGTCGTAGCGGCTTCAGGCAGGGTCATGGTTTGGCTCTTTGTTGATCCACCCTCCCCTTGAGGGGGAGGGTCGGAGCGAAGCTCCGGGGTGGGGTGATCCTTCGAAACCTCGGCGTGTCCCCCCCACCCGCCGCTTTGCGGCGACCTCCCCCTCAAGGGGGAGGTGCCAAGACTTATTTCTTCAACGCCATCCCAAAACCCTTGCAGACGAACTGTGGGTCGAAGGCTTTTTTGTAGTCCGTATCGGCGTCGAAGATCTTGATCTGCACCATCTCGTCGAAGAACTTCTTGTAGTGCGCATCGGTGATGCAGCCGATGCCCTTGTCGATGGCGTCGCCGGATTCCACGATGCCGTATTCCTTCATCTTGGCGATGGAATAGGCGATCTGGCCGTCCGTCATGTCGGGATTGTCCTTCTTGATCAGATCGTTGGCCGCTTTGTTGTCGCCGTAGAGATAGTTGTACCAACCTTCGATCGAGGCGTTGACGAAGCGCTGCACGAGGTCCGGGTTCTTCTGGACCATCGCGGTCTGCGCGGTGATCATCGTCGAATAGGGCGAATAGCCGGCGTCGGCGATCAGGAAGACTTTCGGCTTCCAACCGGCCTGCTTTTCGATTTCATAGGGTTCGGAGGTCAGATAGCCCTGCTGCGCCGACTGCTTGTCGGAAAGGAACGGTGCCGCGCTGAAATTGTAGGGTTTGAACTGCTCGTCCTTGAAGCCGGAGAAATTTGCCTTCATCCACTCGAAATAGGTGACGTAGCCGTCCTTGCTCATGAACAGGGTCGGCAGTTTGGCGAGATCCTCGAATTTCTCGACGCCGGCGTCCGGATGGGCGATCAGTACCTGCGGGTCCTTCTGAAAGATGGCGGCGACATCGACAATCGGGATGCCTTGCTTGACGGCGTCGATTTCCTGCTGCGGGCCGCCCATGTAGAAATCGATCTTGCCCGAAATCAGCAGTGCCGAGTTGGCGGCATTGGGGCCACCCTGGACGATGGTGACGTCGAGACCGTATTTCTTGTAGGTGCCGTCGGCCACCGCCTGGTAGAAGCCGCCATGTTCGGCCTGAGCGAGCCAGTTGGTGCCGTAGGTCACCTTGTCGAGGGCGCTTGCCGGCTCGGCCACGGCAATGGCGGCCACCAGGCCCATGGCGGTCAGAAATGCTTTGGACTTCAATGCATTGAACATGGCTGGTTGTTCCCCTTATTCGCCACGGGACGCCGCCAGTGACGCCCATTTTCTGCATTTGAGCGATTGCGTTGCGCTTTGAAAAGCATCAAAATTCGTGCGCATTGATGCCTTTTAGGCATCTCAGCCGGCGCCTGTGCCTAAATTGTGCGGCCTGGGCAAAATTTATGCAATGGGGACACCTATGCTGCATTCGAGACGACTGATTTACATCAACGAGATCGCCCGCTGCGGCTCGATCCGCAAGGCGGCGGCGCGGCTGAACGTAGCGTCCTCGGCGATCAACCGGCAGATATTGGCGCTGGAAGAGGAGATGGGAGCGCCGCTGTTCGAGCGGCTGCCGCGTGGCCTCAGGCTGACGGCGGCGGGTGAGCTCTGCATCGAGCATATTCGCGAGGTGCTGAAGAATTACGAGCGGCTGGAAGGGCGCATCCGCAGCCTGAAGATGCAGCAGGCCGGCAAGGTCAGGATCGTGACGACGGTCGGCCTTGCCTCCGGGCCGTTGCCGGAGATCATCGCGCGGTTTCTTTCCGAGCATCCGCGCGTCTTCATTCAGTTGCGCAACGATTCCGGCTCGACCACCGTGGCGCCGGTGCTGTCGGGTGAAGTCGATATCGGCCTCGGCTTCAATATCCCGGCGACGCCCGGCATCCGCTCGCTCGGTAATTTCGACATCCCGATCGGCGTGGTGCTGCCGCCCGGGCATCCGCTGATCGGGCCGGGGCCGATCAATCTCGCCGATGTGGTGGAGGAGCGGCTGCTGCTGGCGCAGCCGGGCACCAGCCTGCGCGATATCATCAATCTGACGCTGGCGCGGCTGTCGGTGCAGGTCGAGCCGGTGCTGGAAAGCAATGCGTCGGAGATGCTCAAGCAGCTGGTCAAATGCGGGGCGGGGCTGACGCTGCTCAACCCGCTCGATGTCATCACCGATTGCCGGCGCGGCGAGCTTGTGTTCCGGCCGATCGCCGAGCCGCATTCACGGCACCAGCCGTTGAAGCTTTTTGCGCGGGCGCGGGCGCCGCTGGATGCGGCGACCAGCCTGTTCGTGGAATATCTGCTTGCCGAACTGGCCGGCCTGGTGGAGGAACTGCAGGCGAAAGGACATATCCTGATGCCGTCGGAGCGACGCCGGTCGGACGCTTATTTTGAATAGAGGTTCGACAGCGGATAGTCCCTGAGATCGCGTAGCATTTCGATGAAACCCTTGATCTGATGGCTGCAGATGAGCGCGCCCTTTTCCGCCGTGCCGTTGGCGGCATTGCCGACGACGCCGTTGGGGTTGAGATCGTGGGCGATCCAGGCGAGCGAGTGCGGCGGCAGCGGCTGAAGGTAGTTTGAATGTTCCTTCATCCATTCCGCCTTGGAGGCGAAGTTCTCGGCCTTGTCCATTCGCACCAGCTCGGGACGGAAATGCAGCATCAGCGAGGTCTCTACATCGCCGCCATGGATGCCGTAGCGCTGCTCGTGCTCGCTGATCATGCCGTCGGGCGTGCCGAAGCGCATCCATTGCGTGGCGACGACGGCCATCTGGTAGCGCACGCGCAGTTCGCGCGCGACGATGCCCATGATGTCGAGATTGCCGCCATGGGAATTGACGATGACCATCTTGCGAATGCCGGCCTCGGCGACCTTGGCGCCGATTGCGGTCCAGACCGGGATCAGCAGCTCGGCGCTGAGGGACAGCGTGCCGGGGCCATAGACATGCTCGTTGGCCTTGCCGATTTCCTGGGTCGGCAGCACGAGGAAATCGAGATCGTCCGGGCGCTGGACCTTCAGCTCTGCCAGCATGCCGTTAGCGATGGCGACGTCGGTTGCGATCGGCAGATGCGGGCCGTGCTGCTCTGTCGAGGCGATCGGCAGGACGGCGATGGTGGTGTCGGGCGAAAGGCCGGCGAAATCATAGGTGTTCAGTTCATTCCAGTAGAAGGGCTTCGCCATGGCCATAACCTCTCATGCGCGTCTCTTTTCTAATGGATACGGCAAGGATGATGACGGAGGAAAGCATCAATTTGCGGCCGTGCCGCTGCCTTTTTGTGTACGCTGATGGCCAGAGCCATCACGATTGCCGGCCATGCTGCTTCGTTCTGGGAAGGCAGGAGGAAATGCCCCAAAGGCGTATGGACAGGATAGTTTTTCCTTTTGTTGATAGATTTTATAGAAAATTAATTGCCATGCGGACGCCGGTTTCGCGAAATGCGGTTGCTTGAGATAAGCAGGTTGACTTGGTACGTTGCTTGCATCCAGATTTCGGCACGACATGCGGGGACAATGGGAATGAACATGAAGACATCCGTGGCGTTCGAAAAGGCGGTGCCTGTCGCCGATCCCGATGTGGCGCGAGCCGAATTTCGCAATGCCATGGCGCGCATGGCCGCCGCCGTGAACATCGTTACGACCAATGGACCGGCGGGGCTCGCCGGCTTTGCCGCAACCGCCGTCTGCAGCGTCACCGACAGCCCGCCGACCCTGCTCGTCTGTCTCAATCGTGGTGCGTCCGTCCATCCGGCGGTGACGGAAAATGGCGTACTCTGCGTCAATGTGCTGTCGGACGGGCACCAGGATCTCTCGCGCCTCTTCGGCGGCAAGACACCGGTCGCCGAGCGCTTCGCCGCGGCCGCGTGGTCGGAACTGTCAACCGGCTCGCCAGCACTGGAGGACGCACTCGTTTCCTTCGACTGCCGCATCGTGCGCCGCGCCGATGGCGGCACGCATGATATCCTGATGTGCGAAGTCGAGGCCATCCGCCAGCGCGACGGCGGGCAGGGGCTGGTTTATTTCGACCGCGCCTATCATCCAGCGGGTCAGGCCGAATAATTCGGCTTGCTCAATAATTTTCCTCATACCACTCGACGAAGCGGCGCACGCCTTCGTCGACCTCGATCTGCGGCTTGAAGCCGGTCAGCGCCACCAAGAGGTCCGGCACGGCATAGGTGTTGTGCACGTCGCCGGGCTGCATCGGCAGCATGTGGCGGATCGCCTTCTTGCCGAGCATCGCCTCGATGGTTTCCACGAAGCTCATCAGCCCGACCGGCTGGCCGCCGCCGATATTGACGATGCGGAAGGGTGCGTTGTTCGATAGCGTATCGCTGATCGTGTCCGATAGGACCCGGTTTTCTTCCGAAGGGATGACGCCGATCAGCTTGACGATGCCTTCGACCAGATCGTCGATATAGGTGAAATCGCGGCTCATCTTGCCTTCGCCGTAGATCTCGATCGGCCGGTCGTTCTTGATGGCGTCGACGAATTTGAACAGCGCCATGTCCGGCCGGCCCCAGGGACCGTAGACGGTGAAGAAGCGGAAGACGGTGGTCGGGATGTGGAAGAGATGGGCGTAGCTGTGCGCCATCAGCTCCATGCTCTTCTTCGTCGCCGCATAGATCGTCATCTGCTCGTCGGCCTTGTCGCTTTCCGCGAAAGGGATCTTCTCGTTAGCGCCGTAGACTGAGGAGGTGGAGGCGAGCAGCAGGTGTTTCGGCTGGATGCTTCGCGCCAGTTCCAGCACGTTGAACGAGCCGACAAGGTTAGAATCCACGTAAGAGCGCGGATTTTCGAGGCTGTAGCGCACGCCGGCCTGGGCCGCGAGATGGACGATGACATCCGGTTCCGCAAGCTCGGCGGCATGATCCAGCGCCGCCTTGTCTTCCAGCATGCCGGTCACGGCCTTGAAGCCGTTGGAGCGGGCGAGGATGGCGGTACGTTTCTCCTTGAGCTTGACGTCGTAATAGGGCGTCATTCCGTCGAAGCCGACGACGAAATGTCCGTCGTCGAGCAGGCGCTTGGCAAGATGAAAGCCGATGAACCCGGCGGTTCCGGTGATGAGGTAACGCATTCGTCGGCCCTTGCTTACAGTTCGGCCCCGTTCATGGGTCTGCCGATGCTCGTATAGACAAAGCCGTGCTTTGTGACTTCGTCATGGCGATAGATGTTTCTGAGGTCGACAAGGACGGGAGCGTTCATGACGCTCTTCAGCCGGGCGAAGTCGAGCGCGCGGAACTGGTTCCATTCGGTAACGATGACAAGCGCGTCAGCGCCCTGCGCCGCGCGGTAGGCATCAGGAGCATAGGCAATGTCGATCACCTGGCGGGCATTGTCCATGCCTTCGGGGTCATAGCCGACCACCGTGGCGCCGCCGTCCTGCAGCGTCTGGATGACCGAGATCGCCGGGCTGTCGCGCATGTCGTCGGTGTTCGGCTTGAAGGTCAGGCCGAGCACGGCAACGGTCTTGCCCCTAACATCGCCACCCATGGCCGCGATGACCTTGCGGCCCATGGCGCGCTTGCGATTGTCGTTGATCGAGATCGTCGTCTCGATCAGGCGCACGGGGCTGTCATAATCCTGCGCGGTCTTGGCGAGCGCCAGCGTGTCCTTTGGGAAGCAGGAGCCACCATAGCCGGGGCCGGCATGCAGGAACTTCGCGCCGATACGACCATCAAGCCCGATGCCGCGCGACACTTCCTGCACATTGGCGCCGACTTTCTCGCAGAGATCGGCCATCTCGTTGATGAAGGTGATCTTCATGGCAAGAAAGGCATTGGCGGCGTATTTGATCAGTTCTGAGGTGCGGCGGGCGGTGAAGAGCAGCGGCGCCTGGTTGAGATAGAGCGGCCGGTAGACCTCGGTCATGACGCCGCGCGCCCGGTCGTCATTGAGGCCGATGACGATGCGGTCGGGACGCTTGAAGTCCTCGATGGCCGCACCCTCGCGCAGGAATTCCGGATTGGAGACGACGGCGACGTCGGCATCCGGATTGGTTTCGCGGATGATGCGCTCGACCTCGTCGCCGGTGCCGACCGGTACGGTCGACTTGGTGACGATGACGGTGAAACCCTTGACGTGCTCGGCGATCTCGCGGGCGGCGGCATAGACATAGGAAAGGTCTGCATGGCCATCGCCGCGGCGCGACGGCGTGCCCACAGCGATGAAGACGACGTCGCTGGCGGCAACGCTGGTTTCGACATCGGTCGAGAACGACAGGCGGCCGGCGCGGACATTATCAGTGACAAGCTGTTCCAGGCCGGGCTCGAAGATCGGGATCTCGCCCTTAAGCAGCGCCTCGATCTTGCCGACATCCTTGTCGACGCAAATCACATCATGGCCGAAATCCGCAAAGCAGACACCAGACACAAGACCCACATAACCCGAACCGATCATCGTGATGTGCATGGAACTTCAATCCTCTTGCTTGCAGTGGGCTCAGCTCTGCGGCGCGATCCCTTCATTGGCGGTCGCCTGCGCTTATACACAGGATCGTGGGGGACGCCTATACGTTGCGGTGCTTATCCAGGGCACTGCGCTAGAAGCGTCATAAAGACCATAAAGATAAAGGCAATATGACACGCGCGAACCGCTGCGGTTTCAAGCTGCCGACGACTTGCCAGCCTTCGACGGCGTGCTAGACATTCAGGATAGACGCGTCTCCCACCGATCCGAAGGCAATTCCCCATGACATTCGATCTCGTCGTCCGCAATGCCAACCTACCCGACGGCCGCAAGGGGCAGGATATTGCCATCGCCGGCGGCAAGATCGTGGCTGTCCAGCCGGGTATAGAGGGGGAGGCGGGGCGCGTGATCGATGCCGGCGGCCATTTGGTATCGCCTCCTTTCATCGATTGTCATTTTCATATGGACGCGACCTTGTCGCTCGGCCTGCCACGATTGAATACCTCCGGGACGCTGCTGGAGGGTATTGCGCTCTGGGGGGAGCTGAAGCCGCTGCTGACGCATGAGGCGGTGGCGGAGCGGGCCTTGCGCTATTGCGATCTCGCGGTATCGCAGGGGCTTTTGGCCGTTCGCACCCACGTCGATATCTGCGATGACCGGCTGCTTGCCGTCGAAGCGCTGCTGGAGGTAAAGAAGCAGGTCGCGCCCTATCTCGACCTGCAACTCGTCGCCTTCCCGCAGGACGGCTATTATCGTTCGCCGACGGCGGTACAGAATCTCGAGCGCGCGCTTGATCTCGGCGTCGATATCGTTGGCGGTATTCCACATTTCGAGCGGACGATGGAGGATGGCGCGCGTTCGGTGCGGGCGCTCTGCGAGATTGCCGAAAAGCGCGGCCTGATGGTCGATGTGCATTGCGACGAGACCGACGATCCGCTGTCGCGCCACATCGAGACGCTTGCCGCCGAAACGACGCGGCTCGGTCTTCAGGGCAGGGTGGCCGGCTCGCATCTGACCTCGATGCATTCGATGGACAATTATTATGTCTCGAAGCTCCTGCCGCTGATTGCGGAAGCCGGGGTGCATGCGATCCCCAATCCGTTGATCAATATCATGCTGCAGGGGCGGCACGACAGCTATCCGAAGCGGCGCGGACTGACCCGGGTCAAGGAGATGCGCGAATTCGGCATCAATATCGCCTTCGGCCAGGATTGCTGCATGGACCCCTGGTATTCGCTCGGCGGCGCCGACATGCTGGATGTCGCCCATATGGGGCTGCATGTCGGGCAGCTGGCGTCGCGCGAGGCCATGCGGTTCTGCTTTGACGCCGTCACCGCCAATCCGGCCAAGGTGATGGGCATCGACGGCTATGGGCTGGAGGTCGGCTGCAACGGCGATCTCGTCGTGCTGCAGGCACAAGACACGATCGAGGCCGTCCGGATGCGTGCTGGCAGGCTCTTTGTGGTCCGGCGCGGCAAGGTGATCAGCGAGACGCCGGCGCGTGTTGCAAAGCTCTCGCTTGCGGGAAGACCGGGATCGGTCGACCCGGCTGCTTACGCACCGAATGCAGCCGAGGGCTGAAACCGCCGGAGATATTACCCCGTTTTGCTTGTGATTGGCACCGCATTGCACCATGATGGACGCGGGCGTCATCGTTTCGACGGGAACGGTGCGGATTGGGCGATGCGGGACGTTTGCATGAAGTCGACTTTTGCCGTGCGTACAATGCGAGCCGGGGAATTGGAGCTCGCTCTCGAATGGGCTCGACAGGAGGGATGGAATCCCGGTGTCGACGATGCTCCGGCATTCTGGGAGGCGGATCCTTCCGGCTTCTTCGTCGGCGCGATCGGCGAAGTGCCGGTCGGCTGCATTTCTCTCGTACGCTATGGTGAAAGCTTCGCCTTTCTTGGCCTCTACATGGTCCATCCCGAATTTCGCGGCAAGGGTTATGGCAAGGCGCTCTGGAACAAGGTCATGGCCTTCGCGGGCAACCGCACCGTTGGTCTCGACGGCGTCGTCGCGCAGCAGGAAAACTATCGCCGTCACGGCTTCGAGGCGGCCTATCGCACGCTGCGCTATGGCGGTGTCGCCAAGGTGCCCGACATAGACAAGGCCGTGGAAGTCGTGCCGGTCACGCAGGGCAGGCTCGAGGCGCTGCTGCGCTACGATGCCGGCATTTTCCCGGGGCTGCGTTATTCCTTTCTCACCGCCTGGTGCGGCGCGCCCGAACGGCGAAAATCCTTCATGGTCGGCAGCGGCAGCCGGATCCGTGGCTACGGCACGATCCGCCGCTGTTTCGAGGGGCTCAAGATCGGCCCGCTCTTTGCAAACAGCCCCGATGTCGCGGTCGCCTTGCTGGCGGCACTGTTGTCGGAGGCCAACGGCGAGCCGGTGTATCTGGATGTGCCTGCTGAGAACGCCGAGGCAATCAGCCTTGTCGAAGCCTGTGGCCTGTCGCCCGTGTTTGAAACGGCGCGGATGTATCGAGGTGTGGCTCCTGACATGCCGCTCAATCGCGTCTTTGCCGTCACCACCCTCGAACTCGGATAGAATCTCTGCTTTTCACGTCTCTGCTGCTGAAATTTGGCGGATCCGGGAGCGGTTGGGCTTTTGTTGGTGTGTGCCGACAGGAAAAATCCTGTTGGAGGCGCTGATTCGTCACGTAAAAAGCCGAATCTCCTGAGACAACAGGGTCGCTTTCCGAAAAACAAAGCTTTATAGATGCGCGGGTTTGAGCAAGGCGCGTCTCTGCGCGCAGGAAGCGGGAATGGAGAAATGACGAACGTAGTTGTGATCGGTTCGCAATGGGGTGACGAAGGCAAGGGCAAGATTGTCGACTGGCTTTCGGAACGCGCCGACGTGATCGTGCGCTTTCAGGGTGGCCACAATGCCGGTCATACGCTGGTTGTCGATGGTGTCAGCTATAAGCTCGCGCTGCTGCCCTCGGGGCTGGTTCGCGGCAAGCTGAGTGTCATCGGAAATGGCGTCGTCGTCGACCCCCACCATTTCGTGGCTGAAGTCGAGAAGCTGCGCGCCCAGGGCATCGCGGTCACGCCCGATGTGCTGCGCATTGCCGAAAACGCGCCGCTGATCCTGTCGCTACACCGCGACCTTGACGCGCTTCGCGAAGATGCCGCCTCCAACAGCGGCACGAAGATCGGCACGACGCGTCGCGGCATCGGTCCGGCCTATGAAGACAAGGTCGGTCGCCGCGCCATCCGCGTTATCGATCTCTCCGAGCCGGAAACGCTGCCGGCCAAGATCGACAGGCTGCTGACGCACCACAACGCGCTGCGTCGCGGCATGGGTTTGGACGAAATCTCCTTCGACGCGCTGCATGAGGAACTGAGCTCGGTCGCGGAACACATTCTTCCTTATATGGACCAGGTCTGGCGGCTGCTCGACGAACAGCGCAAGGCGGGCGCCCGTATCCTGTTCGAAGGCGCGCAGGGCGCGCTGCTCGATAACGACCATGGCACCTATCCTTTCGTGACCTCGTCCAACACGGTGGCGGGGCAGGCCGCAGCTGGCTCTGGTCTCGGACCGACGGCGCTCGGCTATGTTCTCGGCATCACCAAGGCCTATACGACGCGCGTCGGTGAAGGACCTTTCCCCTGCGAACTGCATGATGAGATCGGCAAGCACCTATCGACGGTTGGTCGCGAAGTCGGTGTCAACACCGGTCGCCCGCGTCGCTGTGGCTGGTTCGATGCCGTACTGGTTCGCCAGACCGTCAAGACCTCTGGCATCACCGGTATTGCGCTGACCAAGCTCGACGTGCTCGACGGTCTCGACGAGCTGAAGATCTGCGTTGGCTACATGCTGGACGGCAAGGAAATCGACTATCTGCCGTCGAGCCAGGCGGCGCAGGCTCGTGTCGAGCCGATCTACATCACGCTCGAAGGCTGGAAAGAATCGACTGTCGGCGCCCGTAAGTGGGCCGATCTGCCGGCGCAGGCGATCAAGTATGTTCGGCAGGTTGAAGAGCTGATCGGCGCACCCGTGGCGATGCTTTCGACCAGCCCGGAGCGCGAAGACACCATACTTGTGACCGATCCGTTTGAGGGCTAATGTTACGGATCAATGACGAATCCCGGTCCGGCTGCGTGCCGGGCATCATGAGAAAGTACTGATGGCGGATTTTGTAGCAGTCATTCGGCGGGCCGTGGACGGCCTGACCGAAAACACTCCCGAAATGCGGGTCAAGGTTTATGAGCGAGCTCGTGGTGCCGTGCAGCGGCAGCTCGAGAGCATGAAGCCGCGTCCGCCGGAGGAGATGCTGCGCCGCCAGCTCGACAAGCTCGAAACCGCGATCGTCGAGGTGGAGGCGGAACACGCTGAAGCCTTGGCGGCCGAGGAGCCAGTCGCGGAAGTCCCTGTTGTGCATGAAGAGCCGCAGACAGCACTTCCCGAAGAGCCTCATGTCGAGGAAGAGCATGTCGTAGAGGAGCCGGAACCGGCTCCCACCGAGGTCCATGCGCAAGAGGAAGTAGCTGCTTACGTTCCGGCGGAGGAAGAACCTCTCCATGAAGAAGAGCCCATCCATCAAGAAGAACCAGTGCATGTCCAGCACGAGGTTGTGGATGAACAAGAGCCGGTAGAAGCGTGGCACGACGCGCCGCAAGAGCCGGAGCCCGTGGCGGCTCATCATGTCGAGCCCTATCTCGAGCCTGTCCATGAAGAGGTTCATCAGGACGGGCCGCAGCATTATGCGGAGGAATTTCCGGCTGTCGCCGAGCCTGAGCCGGCTCCGCAACGGCCGCATGTCATTCATTCTTCCGCCGATGACGTCATCGACCAGGTCGAGGAGATCTGGGCTGAGGTCGGTTCACCTTCGAAGCAGGCAGCGTCCGAACCGGTCATGCCTGCCGCCGCCTTCACGCCGGCCCCGTTCGGTCATCCGGCCGAGGAGCCGGCTACCGCGAAGGCTCCAGCCGCTGACAATGGTTTCGCCTGGGACGCGGATGTTTTCGGGGAGTTGCAATCGTCCCCGGCCGCAAAGCCGGCACAGCCCGTACGGCAGATGCCAGACAATGCCTTTGACGATGTCGATCTCTTTGCCGATGTGCATTCTTCGCCGAAAGCGGCACCGAAGGGCGAGGTTGACGGTGACGGTTGGCGCGAACTCAAGGAACTGGCTGGTTTCGACAAGCTCGCCGAAAATGGGGATAGCGGCAACGGCTCCTCCGTGCCGCCGGATCTCGATCGAGACATGGCATCGCGGCTGCAGGGCAAGAGCTTCCGCATGGAGCCGAAGCGCCGTCGTTTTGGCGCGACTGGCGTTATCCTGACGCTTGTCGGCCTTGCGGCCGTTGCCGGTGGCGGCTATGCCGCGTGGCTGAACCGCGAAGCGCTCGACAAGATGGTCACTGATCTCATCAGTTCGGCTCCGAAGACCGCGACCAGCACGCCATCTTCCGACACCGCCGGCAACAATACCGCGCCGGCCACCACTGCTCCAGCAGCTTCGCCTGCGACCACGCCAGCGCAAAATGGCAACGCCGCCGCAACCACGCCGGCAGCGGGCAATACCAATGTCGCCTCGCTCGACAACGATCCGAATACGGTCAACACCAAGTTCACCCAGCGCCTATTGGCGAACGGCACGGAAGAAGATGCAGGTCCGGCCGCCGGCGGGCAGCCCGGCGTAGCCGAAGGCAAGTCCGTCGCCGAACAGAACGTCGCTTCCGCCGCTCCCGCGGCTGGAGTTGCGGCTGCGCCCACCAACAACGCAGGCGCCGCTCAGGCGCCGCAGAGCCCTGCTGCGACCGCGCCGGCCACGACGCCACCGGCGGCCGCCACTGATCAGCAGGCCTCCACCACGCCTCAGCAGGCCGCGCCGGTCACGGATGGGCAGAAGGTGTTCCTTTATGAGGAGCGTCTCGGCCAGACATCGCCGACGGCTTTCGAAGGCACGGTCACCTGGTCGCTGCAGGAAGGCAAGGGCGCCGATGGTCGACCCGAGCCATCCGTCCAGGGTCTCATCAGCGTACCGCAGCGTGGGCTGACGGCAACGATCACGGTGTCGCGCAATACCGACTCTTCGCTTCCGGCAAGCCATCTAGTCGAGCTGGCCTTCCAGGTTCCGCCGAACTTCGAGGGTGGCGCGATCGACAATGTGCAGCGCATTGCGCTCAAGTCGACTGAGCAGGATCGTGGCGACGCGCTGATTGCCGTGCCGGCCAAGGTCACCGACGACGTCTACATGGTCGCGCTCAACGATTTCCCGGATGCGCGCAAGACGAACCTCGATCTCTTGAAAACCCGCAACTGGATCGACATTCCCGTGGTTTATCGCAATGGCCGCCGCGCCTTGCTGACCATGGAAAAAGGCCCGACCGGCAGCGACGCCTTCAACAAGGCGATCACCGAATGGCAGGCGCTTGGTGGTGTCGCGTCGAGCGGCCAGTAACTGGTTTCAAACAGTTGGAATCAAAAAAGGCGGGCTTTGCGGCCCGCCTTTTTGTTTGAAACGTATGGTGTGGTGTCCGGAGTCTCGCTTGTTAAGCGGTGGCCTCGACGACACGCAGCGCCTTGGCACGTTCCAGTGCGTCTTTCTGCACGGCTTCCTGGACCTTCTCGAAGGCCCGAACTTCAATCTGGCGCACGCGTTCGCGGCTGATGTCGAACTCGGATGAAAGATCTTCCAGCGTCACCGGGTCTTCCGAGAGACGACGCGCCTCGAAGATGCGACGTTCACGGTCGTTCAGGACGCTCATGGCGCGGGCCAGCATGCGGCGTCGCGTATCCAGCTCATCCTGCTCGATCAGCACGGCTTCCTGGCTGTCATGATCGTCCACCAGCCAATCCTGCCACTGGCCGGACTCGCCTTCGGAAGCCTTGATCGGCGCATTCAGCGAAGCGTCGCCCGAGAGGCGGCGGTTCATCGAAATGACCTCTTCCTCGGAGACTTTCAGCTTGGTGGCGATCTCGGAGACATGCTCCGGCTTCAGGTCACCTTCATCGATGGCCTGGATACGACCCTTCAGGCGGCGCAGGTTGAAGAACAGACGCTTCTGGTTGGCCGTCGTGCCCATCTTCACCAGAGACCACGAGCGCAGGATATATTCCTGGATCGAGGCCTTGATCCACCACATGGCATAGGTTGCCAGGCGGAAGCCACGTTCCGGGTCGAACTTCTTGACGGCCTGCATCAGGCCGACATTGCCTTCCGAAACGACTTCGCCGATCGGCAGGCCGTAGCCGCGATAACCCATGGCAATCTTCGCCACGAGGCGCAGATGGCTGGTGACGAGTCTGTGTGCGGCCTCGCGGTCGGCATGTTCCGCGTAGCGCTTGGCGAGCATGTACTCTTCCTGCGGCTCCAGCATCGGGAACTTGCGGATCTCGTCGAGATAACGGTTAAGGCCGGCTTCACCGGCGGCGATGGACGGCAAGGTATTACGGGCCATGAATGTGCACCCTCCTATTCGAGATTTGGTCCCTTCTGGGGGCGTGTTGCACGCTCTTTGCGAAGCTGACCAAGGCGTGCAGGTCTGAAGACCCCGCACTAAACCAATATGTAAATAAGTACGGCGAAACAGTGATTCAAGAACGTGGTCACGCAGCTGTTACCCGGCGTGAACGCTCAGCGCGCCGTGACATTCGCCCTTGTGACTATCCTCCCGAATGCTCCAGCCCTAGGGGGATCCAACCACTTGAACAGCAAATGCATTGCGTTCTGGGCGGATAAGGGATGTGCCGGAGATCGGTTCTGGTGAGTATTATAGGCGCCGGAGAGGCAGGCGTCCAGCCGTGTGATTGTAGGGGCTGCCGATCGTCATCCCCGCAGTATAGCCGCCAGTTCTTCCATATCGTCTGGCAACGGAGCCTCGAAATGCATGACTTCGCCGGTGCGAGGATGCTCGAACTGCAACAGGTAGGCGTGAAGCGCCTGGCGCGGGAAGCGATTGACGGCCTCCTTTGCCGCATCCGGTAGCAGGTTGGCCTTGGTTTTGAACCCGCCGCCATAGGCAGCATCGCCGAGCAGGGGATGGCCGATATGCGCCATGTGGACGCGGATCTGGTGGGTCCGGCCGGTTTCGAGGTGGCAGTCGATCAGCGAGGCGAGCGCGGTGGCGTCCGGAGCCTCGTGAAAGCGCTCTATCACTTCATAATGCGTGATGGCCTCGTCGGCGTCCGCACTGTCGGGACGTTTGACGGCGCGCCGGGTGCGGTCGCCGGTGGCGCGGCCGAGCGGCGCGTTGACGGTGCCGACGAGCTGGCGGGGACGGCCCCAGACGATCGCCTGATAGGCGCGTTCCAGCGGGGTGGTGCGGCCGTGGTCGGCAAATTGCAGCGACAGATGGCGGTGGGCGATATCGTTCTTGGCGACGACCATGACGCCGGTGGTGTCTTTGTCCAGCCGGTGGACGATGCCCGGCCGGCGCACGCCACCGATGCCGGAGAGGCTGTCGCCGCAATGATGGATCAGCGCATTGACCAGCGTGCCGGTCCAGTTGCCGGCACCGGGGTGGACGACGAGACCGGCAGGCTTGGAGATGACGATGACGTCGTCATCCTCGTAGAGCACGTCGAGCGGAATATCCTCGCCCTGCGGCGTCGGATCCTCCGGTTCGGGCATAGAGATCTCGTAGGTGTCGCCGGGACGCACCTTACGCTTGGCATCGGTAACCGGAGCACCGTTGAGCAGGACGGCATTGGCCTTGATCAGCGCCTGGACGCGGCTGCGGGACAACTCCTCGTTCATTTGCGCTGTCAACCACGCGTCGAGGCGGCCCTCGGCGGTTTCATCGGCAGTTAGGACTTTTCTATTGCCCTCGGCTTCTTTAAAGGGGTCGCTCAAACGCATTTCTCCGGCGCACAGGCGCTCTTCAGGAAATAAGGACGCATCGATGACGAATCTCGAGCCAGACGATCAAGAGGAGAAGCCCCTCGATCCGGCCCTGGAAAGTGTCCGACGCAAGATGGTCCGCCTGCAGATCGTCTCGGCGGCCGTCATGGTGGTGAGCCTTATGGCCGTGTTCGGCGCTGTTGTCTATAAGACGATGCGCGCTCCGGCAAAGCCAGCGGGCGCTGCGGCATCGAATATTCCCTCGGATGCTCCGGTCTCTGTAACGGCCGCGCTGCCGCAAGGCTTCACCGTCCAGTCGACGGCGCTTTCCGGCAACCAGGTGCTGTTCTACGGCACGCTCGCCAGCGGCCAACGCCAGGCCGTCGTCTTTGACTATGGTATAGGCCGTATCGTCGCGACCATAGCGCTCCCGAACTGACGGCTTGGTGATGGTGGGCGACCGGCTGATCCAGATCACGCATCCCGACGATCCGCGCATCGCCGAATTCCGCGATATCCGCGAGCGTGATCTGACCGGCCGCGAGAGCCGCTTCATCGCCGAGGGTACGGTGGTGCTGCGGCTTCTGGCCGGGGCGCATGCGGCGGGCGGAGATTTCGTTGCCGAAAAGGTGCTGCTGCTGCGCAATCGCGCCGCCGGGCTGGACGAGATCATCTCGGCCTTTCCGCCCGACGTGCCGGTCTATGTCGCGGAAGGCTCGGTGTTGGACGGCATCGTCGGCTTCCATCTGCATCGGGGTGTTCTGGCGCTCGGCCGGCGGACGGCGGACACGGATATGGACGCCTTTCTCGGACGATTGCCGGAACGCTCACTCGTTCTGGTGGGCTGCGGCATTTCCAATCACGATAATGTCGGCTCGATGTTCCGTAATGCGGCCGCCTTCGGCGCCGATGCGGTGCTGCTCGACGAGACCTGTTGCGATCCGCTCTATCGCAAGGCGTTGCGCGTCTCGGTCGGCTCAGTGCTGACCATGCCCTATCGTCGCCAGCTGAGCGATGTCGACCTGCTTACGGCGCTCACGGAGCGTGGCTTTGCCATCTGGAGCCTGTCGCCGCGGGGCGAAACCGACATCCGCGCGGTTCCTCCGACGGATCGCATGGCGCTGGTGGTCGGCACCGAGGGGGAAGGACTGCCGCGGGAGATCCTGTCGGCTTTTGGCAGCGTGCGGATACCGCAGGCGCCCGGCCTGGACAGCCTGAATGTGGCAACGGCAAGCGGCATCGCGCTTTTCGAGATGGCGTCCTTGCTTAAACGGGTCTGAATTTTGGCCCTTGCCGAGCGCCTGCGGCTATTTCCGCAGGAGGGCGGCGGCGCGATGGGCAAGGCTGAGGCGCGCGCCCTGTTCGGTGGGGATCGTTTCCTTCGGCAGGAGGTCGAAGATCGGCGATTGATCGCCTTCCCGGCGGGCGGTTAGGGCCACCATGTTGGCGGCGATGACGGCGATTTCCTCGCGCATGGCCTGATCATGCGCCGGCGAGCGCGATTTGGACAGGCGGTCCGAAAGGGCCGCGGCGCGATTGCGGACTTCTTCCGTCATGTGAGCGATGTCGTCTTCCACGGTGCGCTCCGGTTCCGATGCGTTGGCGTTATTGTCAGCAGTTTCCATGATAGCCGGTTCGGCTGGCGGTTTCGCGCCATTGGTCCGCTTGGCGGAAGAGACGAGATTGGCGGCACGCGGCGGCCGGCCGGCCGGCCGCGTTTCGCCATTGGCAGCTTCCAGTTTTTCCTTCAGGCGCGCCATCGCGGTTTCCTTGTCGGCATTGCCGGCAATCTCCCGGTTTAGTCGTTCGTCTAGCCGCCGGGCTTTGTCGCTTTCCTGTCTCAGCAACAATTCGGCATCCTTGGCACGCTGACTTGCCTGGTTCAGGTCCTGGCGAAGCGTATCACGCTCGTCCCGCAGCGTGTTGATGCGAAGTTTCAGGCTTTCGAGTTCGGTTTCCCGGGCCGCCAGATCGATCTTCAGATTATCAGCATCCGCGGCCATCTTGGTCATCCGCTTGCGCAGGCTGTCGATGTCGGCATCCTTCTCGGTACTTGTCTGCTCTGCTGTATGCACGCCGGATTTGAGCTGGCTGATATAGCTTTCCTCACGGCGCAGGCGGGAGCGCAGCTCGCCGGCCTCGGCCTCCAGATCGTCGATGCGCGTCTGCAATTCGCTGCTTTCGGCGGCAAAACGGCTGGCTTCCTGCAGGAGCTTGCCATTGTGTATTTGTAGCGCGACGCCCTTGTCACGTTCCTGGGTGAGCCGCTGTTCGGTCTTGGCGTTTTCGGCGGCGAAGAGTGCGCGTGCCATATCCTTCTGCGCCCGCACTTCCTGCGGGCTTAGCGGCATCGTGGCCTTCAGCCGCTTTTCCGTGAACCAAACGATACGGCGGTGGATCGCGGGCGCAACCAGGAAGGCCAGAAAGGCGGCGGTCAGAAAGCCCAATCCGAACAAAAGAGCAAATTCAATCACGGCACTGCCTGCATCTGGGAGTTGTTTTCGATATTGGTGAATTGATTAAGCATGGGGGTAGGCCGGCGGGCAAGGGTTTAAATCGGATATGGTTTACCGGCGCGCCGAGGTTCCCAACAAGAAAAGACCCGCGATCGACGCGGGCCAGGAGATCGAGTGCACGGGAGGAGATATCGTCCGGAGGCTCAGAAGGGGTTCCATGTGGCGCTCGGCGTCACCTTGAGATAGCCGAGATTGACACCGAGGCGGGCACCGAGGCCGGTGCGGATCGGCACCAGGACGATGTTGTTGTTCTTCAGCACCGTCATGCCGAAGCCGGCGACGATGAAGGCCTGGCCGCTGACGCCGCCGAAGCGGGTGTAGACGCTGTTGATGCTCGGCAGGTCATAGACGAGCATCATGACGCGGGCGCCCTGGCCACCATAATCGAGGCCGAGCGAGGGACCCTGCCAATAGAGCGAGTGCTCTCCGGCATTCTTGGTATTGAGCTGGCCTTCGCCATAGGTCAGGCCGGCGATAAAGGCGCCAGAGCCTTCCTGGCCGAGGATATAACCGTTCGGCAAGCCATATTGCTGGAAGGCGCGCTCAACCACCTTGGCGAGGCCGCCGCTGGTGGAGCCAAAGAAGGAGTGTCCGGCATCGACGATTTCTTGCATCGAATAGTGGTTGTTGGTTGGCGCCGCCGCCGCCTGACGAACAGGCAACGCGAAGCTCACGAACGCAACGATGGCCAATATCAAGCCCAGGCCTACCGTTCTGGAGCCGGGGCTGGGCATTCTCTTCAGGAGTTGATAGCGCATGTCAGTCATCCGTTCATCATGGTCGGTGCGATTGGGAGCGGATGCATGGCGCATTCGCTTGAACGCGCCGGATATGCCTCGCTCCCCAGTCCAGACTGTTCCGCCCGATTTCCGCATAGCGATTCGCGCGCGAAAAAGTCTGGTGGTGATGAATGCATTTTGCGTCGATCATCTTAACAATCGGTTTACCAAATATGGTGTCTTTATGGCGAGTGGTACGCCGCCAGCGGCAATCCTCGAGCAATCTTGCCGTGGCAACGTAAAATCATACGGCGTTCCGCCTTGTCAGCATTCAGGAGACAATGAATGTCGAAGAATCCGAACCTCACCTTGACCGGACCGGATCTGGCCGCGCTGCTATGCAGCCGCGTCTGCCATGATGTGATCTCGCCGGTCGGGGCGATCAACAATGGCCTGGAGCTGCTCGATGAGGGCGGTTCCGATGCCGATGCCATGGACCTGATCCGCACCAGCGCGCTCAATGCTTCGGTCCGCCTCAAATTCGCACGCCTTGCTTTCGGCGCCTCCGGCTCGGTTGGCGCCTCGATCGATACGGGCGAGGCTGAACGCGCTGCCAAGGAATTCGCCGCCGCAGAGAAGAAGGCCGAGGTAAGCTGGACCGGCCCGCGCGCGATCATTCCCAAAAACCGCGTGAAGCTGCTGCTCAATCTCTTCCTCGTTGCCTATGGCTCGATCCCGCGCGGCGGCAATATCGACGTGGTGCTGGAAAATCCCGATCTTGACGCCAAGTTCACGATCACGACCAAGGGCCGGCTGATGCGCGTGCCGCCGAAATTCGCGGAAATCTGCTCCGGCACGCTGGAAGAGGCGGTCGATGCCCATTCGGTCCAGCCTTATTACACGGTGCTTCTGGCTGACGAGAGCGGCATGGAACTTTCCTATAAAGCCACGCCGGAAGAGCTGACGTTCATCGCTACAATGCGCGGCGAATAGTCGGCTTTCGCAGGATCATTTTCGAAGCCCTCGCAGCCCAAAACGGCCGCGGGGGTATTTTTACGTGTGTCGGTGCGTGTGCGTGCAATCTTTCGATCGTTCGCGCAATTGACAATATAACGGTAACGAATCCTTAGCCTCGCGCGCCTATCGTTCCAATTTGAGGTTGGTGCCCGATCGATGGCGACCGGGCGCGAAGGAGCGGATAATGCAGCGGTTCATGATTACGGATGCATCGGATGTCGTACGCAAGGTCGGCAAGCGCATTCTGTCAGAGCTGGATTTCCTCGTGAGCGAAGCCGGTGATGCAGGTGAGGCTTTGAAGCGCTGCCAGGCTGAGATGCCTGACTATCTGATCGTCGATGCCGGCATGGACGGCGCGCTTGGCCTGATCGCCAATATCCGCGCCATGCCGAACGGCAAGGACGTGAAGATCTATTACTGTGTCATCGAGGCGGATCTGCGCAAGCTGATGGCCGGAAAGCGGGCCGGCGCCACCGATTTCCTGCTGAAGCCCTTCGACCGCAAGATCTTGACAGCCGTCTTCGGCAACCGCGCCATCGCTGCCTGATCAAATCTGAGCTATTCGATGAATGACGGCCGCCTCTTTGGGCGGCTTTTTACTGCCCGGAGAGATGGACAATAAAAAATCCCGCCTGATGCGGCGGGATTTCGATTGGTGCGGCGGTGTGGGGCGGGCGGCTCAGGCGCTTTCGGCTAGCTCGTGGTTGTCGGGTTCGCGCAGCACATAGCCACGGCCCCAGACGGTTTCGATATAGTTGGCGCCGCCGGCAGCATTTGCGAGCTTCTTGCGCAGCTTGCAGATGAAGACGTCGATAATCTTCAGTTCCGGCTCGTCCATGCCGCCATAAAGGTGGTTCAGGAACATTTCCTTGGTGAGCGTGGTGCCCTTGCGGAGCGAAAGCAGCTCCAGCATCTGGTATTCCTTGCCCGTCAGATGCACGCGCTGGCCGCCGACTTCGACGGTCTTGGCGTCGAGATTGACGATCAGTTCGCCGGTCATGATCACCGACTGGGCATGGCCCTTGGAACGGCGGACAATGGCGTGAATTCGTGCGACCAATTCATCCTTGTGAAAGGGTTTGGTCATATAGTCGTCTGCACCGAAGCCGAGACCGCGAACCTTGTCTTCAATACCGGCCATGCCGGAGAGAATGAGGATCGGTGTCTTTACCTTCGACAGGCGCAGGGTACGAAGCACTTCGTAGCCGGACATGTCGGGAAGGTTAAGATCGAGCAGAATGATGTCGTAGTCGTAGAGCTTTCCAAGATCCACGCCTTCTTCACCGAGATCGGTGGTGTAGACGTTGAAACTTTCGGATTTAAGCATCAGCTCGATGCTCTGCGCTGTCGCGCTATCGTCTTCAATGAGTAGAACCCGCATAATTATCCCCTTTACCGCCGCCGAAAGGTCGTCAGCCCCCTACGCGATACCGAACAAATCACTGCCTGATTTGGAAGCTGCCATGGAATGGTTAACAAATTCTGATTCACTCTGGCAAGTCGTATCGAATTTATTAAATAATTTTTCCATTGCACTGTTTTCCAAAGACAATCGGCAAATATCAATCCTAAAGTGTTGCATTAAGAAGACACGCCAAGTGATTCATTCGACTCGCCTATGCCGACATATCGAATTCCGACTGCGGCATTTACTGACCCTTAAATCATTGCCCCTATCATTAACGATGCCCGTAAACGAAAGGTTACCAGCGGTAGGTTTTTATTAAGATCGCTGGAAATTTTTTTAACCAAACCGTCTCAAAGCGGCGCGGCGGGTCATTTTATCGAGAGCCGGGGTCTCGCATCACGGGAGTAATGCGTATGAAGTCACGTGAGAGCCTAACGCGCCTGAAAGAGTTTCAGGTGAACGAAAAACGCCGTCAGCTGCAGCAATTGCAGATGATGATGGCGGAATTCGACCGCATGACAAAGGATCTGGAGAGCCAGATCGTGCTGGAAGAGAAAAAGTCCGGCATTGTCGACCCGAGCCACTTTGCCTACCCGACATTTGCCAAGGCCGCACGTCAGCGCGCGGACAATCTGCAGGTGTCGATCCGGGAATTGCAGGTGCAGGAAGAGGCGTTGGAAACTTCGCTGGAAGAAATGCAGGCCGAATATGCCAAGGCGGCAGCCTTGGAAGAGCGTGACGGCTCGGGTCCGGTAAGGGCGCGCGCCTGATGTAACCATTCCGTCGCGAGCTGTTGACCCCAAGCCGACTATGTTCCGAAATCGGAATGTTTTCCGGGGGATACGGAAAGCGGCGGGAACGGCACGAGAGCCGTGCATGACTGGCCGTGAGTGGGCCGGCCATGCACGGTTTTTGGTGTTTTCAGGAGATATGGGCGCCGTTGATGGCGTTAAAGTTTAAGCCTGCGAGAGCTGCGGCTATGAACGATGGCGAGAATGGCCACCCCTGCCGTATTTTGCTCATAAAGAATAATATGGCTTTTATGCTCGTGTCGTCTGACGGCTGTTCCGAGAGTCTCATCTTGACGCCCCATATTGGGATTTTCTGCCAATAGCTCAAAGCAGTGGGTTAGCTCATCGCGATATTTCCGCGCCTGAAGCAGGCCAAACATGTCGATGCTATCAAGAAATGTCTCAAAAAGTTCCCGGTCGGCACGTCGAGATAACTGATATTCACTCACGTACTAAGCCTCTGGCACGAGCAACCTGCTCCGCCTCGGCAAAAATCTCATCCGTGGTTCGATCGCTCATGCCGCCGGCTCTGGCATCCGTAACAATCGCGCGCAATTCTTCGATCGTGTAATCTTCGCCACGCCGCGCGCGGTCTTTGCGGACAAGGTCGCGCACATAATCGCTGGTGCTGGCATATTCACCCTTGCGAATTTGGGTCTCGATCCAGTCTTTCATCTGGTCGGGAAGGGACACGGTCATGGTCGCCATGTAAGCTCTCCTATTGAGAGGCCTACTTTACTTGAGATAAGTAAAATTCACAAATTTTCTTATCGGTCGCCTACATATTCACAACATCATGCCATTCCGCATGACGCAGGGACTGTGCCTTGAAAAAAGGGCAGAGCGGGATGATCTTCCAGCCGCCGCGGCGGGCTTCCTCAACGGCATGAAGGGCGAGTGCCTGGCCGACGCCCTTGCCGCGAAGCGCATCCGGAACACCGGTATGATCGACAATGATAAGGCTTGGGGAGGCGCGAGAAAAGGTCATCTCGGCCTCGTGGCCCTCGACCGCCGCGACATAGCGGCCGCCTGACGCATTGTTTTCGTTGCGAATATCCATGATCAGCCTCCCAAATGTTGAATATTGGGAAGATTGACATGCGGAAGGCGAGCTGCCAACCGGTGAAATCGGCAACGCATCGTCTCCTTCTCGAATATCGCGTCGATATTCAGGAGAACATCAAACAGTCTAGTTGGACGGATTTTGTGCTTGATGTGCCAAGTGTGGCTTCCAACGGCCGTTTGGCCATCGCCAAAACAGGCGGGCTTGCCGCGACGTCCATCCAGCCAGGTCTGTGGTTTTTACGCTGGCTGCATCATGATTTCGGGCCTTCTTCTTATCCCGTCGAGGAGGGAAGGAGGCCCGAAACGAAGATCAAATGGATATCGCGGCGGCTGCAATCGTCAGTGACGATACTGCTGTATGCGGGTCGTCCGCAGGCCGGCGAGGCCATGGGAATTGATGGACGACTGCCAGGAAAGGAACTCTTCGACAGTGAGCGTATAACGTTCGCAGGCTTCTTCCAAGCTCAGCAGGCCACCGCGCACAGCGGCGACAACCTCGGCCTTACGACGGATAACCCAGCGGCGCGTATTCGGCGGCGGCAGGTCGGCTATCGTCAGCGGGCTGCCATCGGGGCCGATGACATACTTTACTCGGGGACGTATCATTTCGGTCATTGGACTCTCTACACATACTCAAGACCACAAGAGCCACTCTAGCTTGCCACATTTAAAAATTGCCTAAGCGCTTAGTAACACTTTGCTAAGAATTTTAAGAAAAGCGGCAGCAGGCTGATTTGCAGCCGGCGCAGTGCAGCCACAAGCCAAGCAAGCCCCTATAATTCGTAGGAGAAAACAGACTTCGCTACTATTTTTTGTCAGTAAAAACTTACGTTTCAGGATCGAAAACTAGGCGTCGACCAGATTTTTCTTTCCGCCCCAGCAGATGAAATTGGGGTTGGCGAAGTCGGAATCTTCGCTCTGGTCGGTCTTTCCGTAGGCGAGGAGATGGCCGTCGAGCGTGACGGTCGAGCCGCCCGCGGCGCGCAATACGGCATCGCCGGCAGCCGTGTCCCATTCCATCGTGCGGGTGAAGCGTGGATAAACGTCGGCCTTGCCTTCGGCAAGAAGACAGAATTTCAGCGAGGAACCGATCGAGGTGCAGGCGGAGACGGCATTTTCCTCAAGGAAACTGTCCGTTCTCGGGCTGCTGTTGCAGCGGCTTGCAAGCGCCAGCAGCCTGTCGGGCCGCCCGCGCACGGCAATGATCGAGCGGTCGGCGACGGTGAAAGTGTCCGAAATGACGAGCTTACGCGCCTCGCCGCCTTCTCCGGTGAAGGCAATGCCGAGTGCCGGCGCGAAAACGATCCCGGCGACAGGGACACCATTGTGGATATAGGCGATGTTGACGGTGAACTCGTCGCGATGCTCGATAAATTCCCGCGTGCCGTCCAGCGGATCGACGAGGAAGAAGGAGCGGCCGCGAATGTCGGGAATCCTGCCGGCTGCCACCGATTCCTCGGCAATTGCGGGGATCTCCGGAAAGTCGCGGGACAGATGATCGAGAATGATATGTTCGGCGCGCTCGTCTGCGAGGGTGACGGGGCTCTGGTCCTGCTTCAAGGCGACAGCATAGCCCGCGCGGTAGACCTCCAAAATGGCCTTACCTGCCTCAAGGGCTGCTTTTTCAAATGTCGCGAGCATTTGCCTATTCGTCTTTCCGCAGCTCGTCTGCGTTGCAAGTCTAGAATTATGATACTTAAGAGATCTTCGCTATGAAGTGTAGACCCACCGCTGATCACGTTTTTACCGCCTGGCTATCGGATTGTGACCCGCAATCGGATTTTGCATCCCCCACGCCGATCCCGGCAACATCGACATGTCCCATTTACGAAGATTTTCCGTCTTTTCGGGACTTGTCGTTTTTATTGCATATGCGAATGTGCGGCCGGGTAGAGATCGGGATGAATTCATGCGTTATTCGGCATATCAGCTTCTAAAACAGGCGCTTTCGGGAAACCGACATTGGCAGCCTGTGTGGCGAACCCCGGAGCCGAAGCCGCATTACGACGTGATCATCGTTGGCGGCGGCGGGCATGGGCTGGCGACGGCCTATTATCTTGCCAAGGAGTTCGGCATCACCAATGTCGCCGTGCTCGAAAAGAGCTATCTCGGCTCCGGCAATGCCGGCCGCAACACCACGATCATCCGCTCCAACTATCTGCTGCCGGGCAACGAGCCCTTTTACGAATTCTCGATGCAGCTCTGGGAAGGGCTGGAGCAGGACTTCAACTACAATGCCATGGTCTCGCAGCGCGGCGTCCTCAATCTTTTCCATTCCGATGGGCAGCGCGACGCCTATGCCCGGCGCGGCAATGCGATGCGTATGCATGGGGTCGATGCGGAGCTGCTGAACCGGGATCAGGTGCGCAAGATGATGCCCTATCTCAATTTTGATCATGCGCGCTTTCCGATCCTCGGCGGCCTGCTGCAGGAGCGTGGTGGCACGGCGCGGCATGATGCCGTCGCCTGGGGCTATGCGCGCGGCGCCGATAGCCGTGGCGTCGATCTCATCCAGCAATGCGAGGTGATCGGCATTCGCCGTGACGAGAGCGGGGCGGTGACCGGCGTCGAGACGACGCGTGGTTTCATCGGCTGCGGTAAGCTGGCGCTGGCAGCGGCCGGCCATACTTCAATTCTTGGCAACATGGCGGATCTGGAGCTGCCGATCGAAACCCATGTGCTGCAGGCTTTCGTCTCGGAAGGATTGAAGCCGGTGATCGACCACGTCATCACCTATGGTGCCGGACACTTCTATATATCGCAGTCGGACAAGGGCGGTTTGGTCTTCGGCGCCGATATCGATTACTACAGCTCCTATGCCCAGAGGGGCAATCTGGCCACCGTCGAGCATACGATGGAGGAGGGGGTGTCGCTGATCCCCGGGCTCTCGCGTGTCCGCGTGCTGCGCACATGGGGCGGGGTGATGGATATGAGCATGGACGGCTCGCCGATCATCGACCGCACCCATATCGACAATCTTTATCTGAACTGCGGCTGGAATTATGGGGGCTTCAAAGCGACGCCCGCCTCCGGCTTCTGCTTCGCACACCTGATCGCCAAGGGCGAGAGCCACGAGGTCAGCCGCTTCATGCGGCTTGATCGCTTCGAGCGCGGTTTTGTGATGGACGAAAGCGGCAAGGGTCCGCAGCCGAATCTGCATTGAGGGCACGACACCAATGGCAAGCTTGATCAACTGCCCGCATTGCGGCGCGCGCCCGAAAGAAGAGTTCACCATTCGCGGCGCCTCGGTCGTCCGTCCGGCACTATCGGCGCCGGACGAAGACTGGCATCGCTATGTCTACATTCGCGACAATGAGCGCGGGCGCATTCTCGAGGATTGGCATCATGCGGCCGGTTGCCGCCGCTGGCTGATCGTCGAGCGCAGCAATGTCACCCACGAAGTTTTCTCCGTCACCGATGCGGCCGACAAGGCGCGGGAGGCGGCGCAATGACGGCCTATCGTCTCGCCGCTGGCGGTCTCGTCAATCGCAGTCGGCCGCTTTCATTCAAGTTCGACGGCAAGGATATGAAAGGGTTGGAGGGCGATACGCTCGCTGCCGCCCTTCTTGCCAACGACCGGCTGCTGGTCGGTCGCAGCTTCAAATATCACCGGCCACGCGGCATTCTGACGGCGGGTTCGGCTGAGCCGAACGCGCTGGTGACGATCGGCAAGGATGGGCGCACCGAGTCGAACACGCGGGCGACCGTTGCCGAACTCTATCAGGGCATGACCGCCGTCAGCCAGAATCGCTGGCCGTCGCTGAAATATGATGTCGCCGCGATCAACGGGCTGTTGTCGCCATTCTTGGGCGCCGGTTTCTACTACAAGACCTTCATGTGGCCGGCTGCCTTCTGGGAGAAGGTCTACGAGCCGCTGATCCGCCGCGCAGCCGGTCTCGGCAAGGCGGTGATGGAGCCCGACCCGGATCGCTATGAAAAAGCCTGGGCGCATTGCGACCTGCTGGTGATCGGCTCCGGCCCGGCGGGGTTGATGGCGGCGCTGACGGCGGCGCGCGCCGGTCTGCGCATTGTCCTTGCCGATGAAGGATTTCGTCTGGGCGGTTCGCTGCTGTCTGAACGGCTGACGATCGGCGGCGTTTCCGCTGATGCCTTTTTGCATACTGCGCTCGAGGAACTTCAGAGCTTCGAGAATGTCACCTTGATGCCGCGCACAACGGTGGTCGGCTGGTACGACGACAATGTCTTCGGCGCGGTCGAAAAGGTGCAGAAGCATGTAGTGATGCCGTCGCCGGATCTGCCGGTGGAGCGCCTGTGGCGCATCGCCGCCAAACGCGCCATCCTTGCGACCGGTGCAGAAGAACGGCCCCTGGTGTTCGGCGGCAACGACAAGCCGGGCGTGATGATAGCCGGCGCGATGCGCAGCTATCTCAATCGCTACGGCGTGGTAGCCGGTCAGAAGGTAGCGGTGTTCACCAATGGCGGCTCCGGTTATCGCACGGCGCAGGATCTGGCGGCCGAAGGTGTCGAGATATCGGCGATCATCGATACGCGTAGCGCGGCGTCCGATGCAGCACCACAGGGTGTTCGGGTCATCCATGGTGGCACCGTGCAGGCGACGAAGGGCAAATATCGCATCAGCGGTGTCATCGCCGATCGCGGCGGACTAGACGAGTTCATCGCCTGCGATGCGCTGGCTATCTCCGGCGGCTGGTCGCCGATCATCCATCTTGCCTGCCAGCGCGGCGCAAAGCCGGTGTGGTCGGAGGAGAAGCAGGCCTTCATGGCGCCGACGGTCGGCGGCGAGCTGGAGATTGCTGGTTCGGCTGCGGGCATCGACGGCGTTTCGGGCTGCCTTGCCGATGGCGCTGCAAAGGCTCGCTTGGTGATCGAAAGCCTTGGCCGCAAGGCGCATGCGGCCGAGATGCCGGAGGTCGAGGGCGATTACGATCCGTCCTTCGCGGCGACCTGGCATCTGCCGGGCGCCAAGGACAAGGCCTTCGTCGATTTCCAGAACGACGTGCACACCAAGGATCTCGGCCTGGCGCTGCGCGAAGGCTTCGGCCATGCGGAACATGCCAAGCGCTATACGACCAGCGGCATGGCGACGGATCAGGGCAAGCTCGGCAATGTCAACGCTGCCGGGATCATCGCCGGCATGCGTGGCGTCAGCCCGGCTGCCGTCGGTACGACGACATTTCGGCCTTTCTATACTCCTGTCTCGTTCGGTGCCCTGGCGGGCACGTCGCGCGGCAAGCATGCGCATCCGGTGCGGGAATCGCCGCTGCATGGCTGGGCGAAGAAGAACGGCGCTGTTTTTGTCGAATCCGGTCTTTGGTATCGTTCCTCATGGTTTGCGCGCGCGGGTGAAAAGACCTGGCGTGACAGCGTCGACCGCGAGGTGCTGAATGTCCGCCGCAATGTCGGCCTCTGCGATGTCTCGACGCTTGGAAAGATCGAGATCTTCAGCAAGGATGCCGCCGAGTTTCTCAACCGGCTCTATTCCAACGCGTTCCTGAAGCTGCCGATCGGCAAGGCGCGCTACGGGCTGATGCTGCGCGAAGACGGTATCGTGTTCGACGACGGCACGACGAGCCATCTATCGCCGAATCACTTCTTCCTCACCACCACGACGGCAATGGCCGGCGAGGTGATGACGCATATGGAGTTCTGCTCCCAGAACCTCTGGCCGCAACTCGACGTGCGTTTCGTCTCCTCGTCGGATCAATGGGCGCAGATGGCGATTGCCGGACCGAAGGCGCGTCTGGTTCTGGAACAGATCGTCGAGGACGATGTTTCCGATGAGTTCTTCCCGTTCCTCGCCGCCGCCGAGGTGATGCTGAAGGGCGGATTGAAGGCGCGGCTGTTCCGTATCTCCTTTTCCGGAGAACTGGCCTACGAGCTCGCCGTTCCCGCAGGCTATGGCGAGGCGGTGGCGGATGCGGTCATGGAGGCGGGCAAGGCGCATGGTATCTGCGCCTATGGCGTCGAAGCGCTGAATGTGCTGCGCATCGAGAAGGGCCATGTCACTCACAACGAACTCGACGGCCGCACGACGCCCGACGATGTTGGCCTCGGCCGGATGATGTCGACGCAGAAGCCGGATTTCATCGGCAAGCGTCTCTCGACCCGCTTTGGCCTGACCGCCGCCGACCGTGGGCAGCTCGTCGGGCTGAAGCCGCTTGAGGCCAACAAGGAAATCCGGGCCGGCGCGCATCTCTTGAGGGAGGGTGCCAAGCCGTCGACCGCGAATGATCAGGGGCATGTCTCCTCGGCCTGCTTCTCGCCGGTTCTCAATCATTTCATCGCGCTCGCCTTCCTGAAATCGGGTCGCGAGCGGATCGGCGAACATGTGATCGTCTGGGATGGATTGCGGGGCGAGGAGGTGGTTGCCGAGGTCTGCAATCCGGTCTTTGTCGATCCCGACAACAAGAAGCTTTTAGGGTGAGGGTCTGATGAGCGCCGCATATCAAAATAGGCACGTTCTGGAAGATCATATCTCCGGTTTCGAGGCAGAGCCCAATCCGAACCATCTCGCCGTCGTCCGTCGCCCCGTCATCTTCTCCGTGCTCGGCCATGCTGGGCAAGAGGACTGGGTGTTGGCGGCGCTGAAGGCAATGCCGGATATTTCCGTCCGCCATGTCGGGCCTGGCGAGTGGCTGGCGGTGTCCGAGACTCTCGGGGCGGAGAGCCTCGCGCGTGATCTCGCCATGCTGGACGCGGCCCGCGCTTCCTTTTTCGAGCAGAGTGATGGCCGCGTGGTGTTGCGCCTTTCCGGCCCAAGCGTTCGCCGCATCCTGGCAAAATGCGTGGCGGTCGACCTGCACCCGCAGGTCTTTGTCGAGGGGCAATCGGCCAGCATGTTGTGCTGCCATGTCAGCGCCAATCTCGCCCGAACCGGCCCTGACCGTGTCGAGATCATTGTTCCGCGCTCCTATGCCGGCAGCGTTTTCGAGGAAGTGATGGAGATGGGACGCGAGTTCGCGCTGACGGCCGGCTTCGCCGATTGAACCCGCGATCCGCAACGGCGTGACGCGGTTTTCCGAGGTGCCCGTGCGTCCAAAAGCGAATGGCGCGATCCGAACAATCGCGATGGCGCAAACAGACATATCGGTTTCGCAGTTCGGGCTATTTGGCCCTCCGGATAGTCTCTAGGCTGCCCTGCAAATACGGTCGGTCACAGCGGAAAACTCGCTGCGGCTTCGGGCCGAACACAGGGGATTGCCAGATGAAAAGCCATGCCAGGGTCGTCGTCATCGGCGGCGGGGTCGTCGGATGTTCGGTGCTCTATCACCTGACGAAATTCGGCTGGACGGATGTCGTCCTGCTTGAGCGTTCCGAGCTGACCTCGGGCTCGACCTGGCATGCGGCTGGCGGCATGCACACGATCAACGGCGATCCGAACGTCGCCAAGCTGCAGAAATACACGGTCGAGCTTTACAAGGAAATCCAGGAATATTCCGGCCAGGATATCGGTCTGCACATGACCGCGGGCCTGATGCTGGCCGCGACGCCGCAGCGCTTCGACTGGTTGAAGTCGATCCTCGCCAAGGGCCGCTATAACGGTCTGGAGGCGACATTGCTGACGCCGAAGGAAGCGCACGAGATGATGCCGCTTCTCGATCCGGACCAGTTCGTCGGCGCGCTCTACGATCCCGTCGAAGGCCATCTCGACCCCTATGGCACCACGCATGCCTATGCCCGCTCGGCAAAGAAGAACGGCGCGGACATCTATCTGCACACCAAGGTCGAGGAACTGGTGCAGCGCGAGGACGGCTCCTGGCGAGTGATTACCAATCAGGGCGAGATCATTGCCGAGCATGTCGTCAACGCCGGCGGTCTCTGGGCGCGCGAAGTTGGCCGCATGGTGGGGCTGGAGCTGCCGGTGCTCGCCATGGAGCATATGTATCTGATCACCGAGGACATGCCCGAGGTGATGGACTACAACAGGACGAGCGGCAAGGAGCTGATGCACTGCGTCGACTTCGACGGCGAGATCTATCTGCGCCAAGAGCGGCAGGGCATGCTGATGGGCACCTATGAAAAGGCCTGTCGCCCATGGTCGCCGGTGACCACGCCCTGGGATTTCGGCCACGAGCTACTAGCCGAGGATATCGAGCGCATCACGCCGGAACTTGAAGTCGGCTTCCGCCATTTCCCCGCCTTCAACAATGCGGGCATCAAGAAGATCATCAACGGGCCTTTCACCTTCTCGCCGGATGGCAATCCGTTGGTCGGGCCGGTGCGGGGCTTAAGGAATTACTGGTCGGCTTGCGCCGTCATGGCCGGCTTCAGCCAGGGCGGCGGCGTCGGACTGGCGCTTGCCAACTGGATGATCCATGGCGACCCGGGCTTCGACGTCTTTGCCATGGACGTCTCACGCTACGGCGATTATGCGACGCTTGCCTATACCAATGCCAAGGTGCGGGAGAATTACACGCGCCGCTTCTCCATCCGCTATCCCAACGAGGAATTGCCAGCGGCGCGGCCGCTACTGACGACGCCGATCTACGACAAGCTTAAGGCGGCGGGTGGCGTCTGCGGGGCATATTATGGGCTAGAGCAGGCGCTGTGGTTCGCGCCCGAGGGCGAGGTCGACCAATTCTCCTGGCGGCGTTCCAACGATTTCGACGTGGTCGGCGCCGAGGCCAAGGCCGTGCGCAACAGTGTCGGGCTGATGGAAACCTCCGGCTTTGCCAAATATTCGGTCAAGGGACCGGGCGCGGAAGCCTTTCTCGACCAATTGCTTGCCTGCCGTATTCCGGCTATCGGCCGGATGACGCTGGCGCCGATGCTGAAGCACGACGGCAAGCTGATCGGCGACTTCACGCTCGCCAAGCTGGGCGAGGGGGATTTCCTCGTCATTGGCTCCGGCATTGCCGAGGCCTATCACATGCGCTGGTTCGAGGACTTGCTGCCGAAGGATGGCTCGGTGGAGCTGAAGACGCTCGGCCTGTCGCTGCTCGGCCTCTCCATCGCCGGACCGAATGCACGCAAGCTCTTGGAAAAGCTGACGCATCAGGATGTCTCCTCAGCCGCGTTTCCCTTCATGTCTATCCGCCGCATGGATCTCGGCATGGCGCCGGCCATTGTCGGCCGTGTCTCCTATACCGGCGATCTCGGCTACGAGATCTGGATGAAGCCGGAGCATCAACGCTATCTTTTCGACCTGCTGATGGAAGCGGGAGCCGAATTCGGCATCAGGCTTTTTGGCCTGAGAGCGCTGAACGCGCTGCGGCTCGACAAATCCTATGGCAGCTGGGCGCGTGAATATCGTCCGCTCTATGGGCCGTTCGAGGCAGGGCTCGGCCGATTCGTTGCGCTTTCCAAGGAGGCGGATTTCATCGGCAAGGCAGCTGCTGCCAGAGAAAAGGCTGAAGGCGGAGCAATGAAGCTGCGCACCTTCATTTTGACCGTGAAGGATGCCGATGTGATTGGCGATGAGCCGATCTATCACGATGGTGCCATCTGTGGCTGGGTAACCTCTGGCGGTTATGCGCACGCCTCTGGTCACTCGGTCGCTATTGGTTATGTGTCGAAGGAAATTGCCGATGATGCACAAGGGTGGTCGATCGAACTGCTTGGCGAAATATTGCCGGCGATGTTGCAGCAGCAACCGTTATTCGACCCCGATGGCGCGCGAATGCGCGCCTGATCGTCCGGCTTGAGCAGATCAGAAACGGGCTTCAGATGAAGCCCGTTTCTGACGAGATGTTTTCAGCTTGAAATATGTTTCTGGCCATTTTGGCTATTTTTGAGCCAGCCGATGCCGCTTTTGTACCATTTTTGGTTCGAATTGCGCCATCGCACGGTGATTTGAAAAGAATTTGTCAATTTCTTGCCTTTTTGGCTTCACATTTGCTTCGAAAGCAGTATGGAATCGCGCCCAAGGGCCCTCTCGAAAGGAACCTCAATCAATAAGAGATGCGGTCCATAGGCTCCGCATCCAGGGGAAATGATATATGGATTATTTTATCCAGCAGCTCCTAAACGGGCTGACTCTCGGGTCGATATATGGCCTGATCGCCATTGGTTATACCATGGTTTACGGCATTGTCGGCATGATCAACTTTGCCCATGGCGATGTTTTCATGCTCGGTGGCTTCGCCGCTCTCATCACCTACCTCGTTCTTGTATCGTTCTTTGCCGGCCTGCCGGTAGCGGTCCTGCTTCTGGTCATGCTCATCGTCGCCATGCTGATGACGAGCCTGTGGAACTGGGTGATCGAGCGCATCGCTTATCGGCCGCTGCGCGGTTCGTTTCGCTTGGCGCCGCTGATCACCGCAATCGGCATGTCGATCGTGCTGTCGAATTTCATCCAGGTCACGCAAGGCCCGCGCAACAAGCCGATCCCGCCGCTGGTGGGTGATGTCTATACCTTCGACGGCGTGTCATTGTCGCTGAAGCAGATCATCATCTTCGTCATCACCGTCGTCCTGCTCGCGGCCTTCTGGTATCTGGTCAACAAAACAGCACTTGGACGCGCCCAGCGCGCCACGGAGCAGGATCGCAAGATGGCGGCGCTGCTCGGCATCAATGTCGACCGGACCATTTCCGTCACCTTCATCATGGGCGCGGCACTCGCCGCCGTCGCCGGCACGATGTACCTGATGTATTATGGCGTCGCCAATTTCACCGATGGCTTTACACCCGGCGTCAAGGCGTTCACGGCCGCCGTTCTCGGTGGTATCGGCTCGCTGCCGGGCGCCGTTCTCGGTGGCCTGATGATCGGTTTCATCGAATCGTTCTGGTCGGGCAATTTCGCCATCGCGTATAAGGATGTCGCGACCTACGCCATCCTCGCCTACGTGCTGATCTTCAAGCCGACGGGTATTCTCGGGCGGCCGGAAGTCGAGAAGGTATAACGCCATGGCAAATTCAAATTTCGTTGCAGGCAAGACCGCGCCCGGCCTTGTCCAGAAAGGGCTTACCGATGCCCTCTGGACTGCGGTCATCACCTTCGGCATGTTCGTGCTCTATATCGGCCTGAAGACTGAACAGAATATCGACAACCAGCTGGTCATCGTTCAGCGCTGGGGCCTGCTGGCATCCATCGTTGCCATTGCGGCGGTCGGTCGTTTCGTCATGACGGTCTTCATACAGCCTCAGCTGGATGCGAGGAAGGCAACCAAGGCGAAGGCGCCGCCGGTCGTGGCCGAGCCAGGCTTCGTCTCGAAGAACTTCAACAAGATGGCGCTGGCCTTCCTGCTCATCTATCCGATGCTGGCGCTGGCGCTTTTCGGCCCACAGGGATCGCTGACCTATGTCGACAATTTCGGCATCCAGATCCTGATCTACGTGATGCTTGCCTGGGGCCTGAACATCGTCGTCGGTCTCGCCGGCCTGCTCGACCTCGGTTATGTCGCCTTTTATGCGGTCGGTGCTTATTCCTATGCGCTGCTGTCGACGCATTTCGGCCTGTCCTTCTGGATCCTGTTGCCGTTGTCCGGCATCTTCGCCGCCCTTTGGGGCATGATCCTCGGCTTTCCGGTGCTGCGGCTGCGTGGCGACTATCTGGCGATCGTGACGCTGGCCTTCGGCGAAATCATCCGCATCGTTCTGACCAACTGGACCGATGTCACCAAGGGCAGCTTTGGTATTTCCAACATCACTAAGGCATCGCTGTTCGGCCTCTACACCTTCGATATGAAGGATCCGCACAACGTCATCAGGACCTTCGGCCTGTCGACCTCCTCGGCCTGGTACAAGATCTTCCTGTTCTACGTCATCCTGGCGCTCTGCGCGCTGACCGCCTATGTGACGATCCGGCTGCGCCGCATGCCGATCGGCCGTGCCTGGGAAGCACTCCGTGAAGATGAGATCGCCTGCCGCTCGCTCGGCATCAACACCGTGACCACCAAGCTGACGGCCTTTTCCACCGGCGCGATGTTTGGCGGCTTTGCCGGCTCCTTCTTCGCCGCTCGCCAGGGCTTTGTATCGCCGGAATCCTTCGTGTTCCTCGAATCGGCGGTCATCCTTGCCATCGTCGTTCTCGGCGGCATGGGTTCGCTGAAGGGCATCGCGATTGCCGCGATTGCCATGATCGGCGGCACCGAACTGTTGCGCAGCATGGGTTTCCTCAAGATTATCTTCGGTGCCGACTTTACGCCAGAACTTTACCGCATGCTGATCTTCGGCCTCGCCATGGTCGTCGTCATGCTGGTGAAACCGCGTGGCTTTGTCGGAACCCGTGAGCCGACCGCCTTCCTCAAAGAGCGAAGAGCAGTGTCGGGCAGCTTTACCAAGGAGGGCCACGGCTGATGAACGCTGTGACCGCAACCCCTGACGACATCCTGCTAAGGGTCGAACATCTCTCGATGCGCTTCGGCGGCCTGATGGCCATCAACGACTTCTCCTTCGAGGCCAAGCGCGGCGACATTACCGCGCTGATCGGACCGAACGGTGCAGGCAAGACGACCGTGTTCAACTGCATCACCGGTTTCTACAAGCCGACGATGGGGATGATCACGCTCCATCAGAAGAGCGGCAAGGAGTATCTCCTGGAGCGGCTGCCGGATTTCCGGATCACCCGCGAAGCCAAGGTGGCGCGTACGTTCCAGAATATCCGTCTGTTCTCGGGCCTGACGGTGCTCGAGAATCTCCTGGTGGCGCAGCACAACAAACTGATGAAGGCGTCCGGCTACACGATCCTCGGTCTGCTCGGTATCGGCAAATATCGCGCTGAAGCCAAGAATGCGATTGAGCTGGCGCGTTTCTGGCTTGAGAAGGCCGATCTCATCGATCGCGCCGACGATCCGGCCGGCGATCTGCCCTATGGTGCGCAGCGCCGCCTGGAAATCGCCCGCGCCATGTGCACCGGCCCGGAACTTTTGTGCCTGGATGAGCCGGCCGCGGGTCTCAACCCGCGCGAATCGCTGGTGCTCAACGAGTTCCTTCGCAATATCCGCAAGGATGCCGGCACGTCGATCCTGCTGATCGAACATGACATGTCGGTGGTGATGGAAATCTCCGATCATGTGGTCGTGCTTGAATACGGACAGAAGATTGCCGACGGCACGCCGGACCAGGTCAAAAACGATCCAAGAGTGATTGCGGCCTATCTCGGCGTCGAGGATGAAGAAGTGGAAGAGGTCATCGCCGAAGTCGAGCACCTCCAGGAGGGTGAACACTGATGACGGGCCAACCGCTTCTGAAAGTTGACGGCGTCGAAACCTATTATGGCAATATCCGCGCTCTTGCCGGCGTCAATGTCGAAGTCAACAGCGGCGAAATCGTCAGCCTGATTGGCGCCAACGGCGCTGGCAAGTCGACGCTGATGATGACGATCTGCGGCAGCCCGCAGGCCCGCAGTGGTTCGGTGACCTTCGATGGCCGCGACATTACCCGCATGCCGACGCATGAGATCGCCCGGCTGCGCATCGCGCAGTCGCCGGAAGGGCGACGCATCTTCCCGCGCATGACAGTCTATGAAAACCTGCAGATGGGCGCGAGCCTCGACAAGCTCAAATATTTCAATGAGGACGTCGAGAAGATCTTCACCCTGTTCCCGCGTCTGAAGGAGCGCCAGTCGCAGCGCGGCGGCACGTTGTCGGGCGGTGAGCAGCAGATGTTGTCGATCGGCCGCGCGCTGATGGCGCGCCCGAAGCTGCTCTTGCTCGACGAACCCTCGCTGGGTCTTGCGCCGCTGATCGTCAAGGGCATCTTCGAGGCCATCAAGGTTTTGAACAAGACCCAGGGATTGACTGTCTTCCTTGTCGAGCAGAACGCCTTTGCGGCGCTGAAGCTGTCCGATCGAGGTTATGTCATGGTCAATGGCCGAGTGACGATGAGCGGCTCGGGGAGGGAATTGCTTGCCAATCCAGAAGTGCGCGCCGCTTATCTCGAAGGTGGCCATCATTGAGCCCCGTTTCGCGGAGAATTTGATATGCAGGGACTTTTCATCGACAGCGATACCGGCGGGCGCATAGTCATCCGCGCGGTCATCGTGCTCCTGGGTTTCTGGACCGCATGGCGCGCCGGCCGCGCCGTGGCGTCCAACTGGAACTCCTATCCATTGGCGGTCATCTATACGTTCATGATCGGGCTTGCGCTGCAGTTCCTGCATCACGCGCTGTTCAACGGACCGGTATTCGACCTTCTCAACTATATTGTCGACGTGGTTCTTCTGCTGATCTTCGCCACCGCAGGATATCGTTACCGGCGCACGGACCAGATGGTGAACAATTATTACTGGCTCTATGAAAAGACCTCGGCCTTCTCATGGAAGAAGAAGAATTGACACCGCGTCGAAACTAGGCACAGTTTGGACACTAGACTGGAAATGCTCGACTATTTTGGGGATCGTGCTTTCCGGACTTTGGAATAAAAATATACCGGCGCGATGGTTGGTGGGTATTGCGCAGGGCGAGCAAACGGAACCCGCTTAAAAAATTGGGAGTAACAATATGAAGAAGTATCTCATGTCGGCCGTGGCTCTGTCGGCGATGATCGCTTTCAGCGGCGTTGCGAAGGCTGACATTCTCCTTGGCGTCGGCGGTCCGTTGACTGGCCCGAATGCTGCCTTCGGTGCTCAGCTCCAGAAGGGTGCTGAACAGGCTGTTGCCGACATCAATGCAGCCGGCGGCATCAATGGCGAAAAGCTCAAGCTCGAACTCGGCGACGACGTTTCCGACGCCAAGCAGGGCGTTTCGGTTGCCAACAAGTTCGTCGCTGACGGCGTGAAGTTCGTGGTCGGTCACTTCAACTCGGGTGTTTCCATTCCGGCTTCGGAAGTCTACGCCGAAAACGGTATCCTTCAGATCACCCCTGCCTCGACCAATCCGACCTTCACAGAGCGCGGCCTGTGGAACACCTTCCGTACCTGCGGTCGCGACGACCAGCAGGGTGCAGTCGCCGGCAAGTACATCGCCGACAACTTCAAGGGCGCCAAGGTTGCCGTCGTTCACGACAAGACCCCCTATGGCCAGGGCCTTGCCGACGAAACCAAGAAGAACCTCAACGCCGCTGGCGTGAAGGAAGTCATGTATGAAGGCATCACTCCTGGCGACAAGGACTACTCGGCCCTCATCGCCAAGATGAAGGACGCCGGCGTCGATTTCGTCTACTACGGCGGTCTGCACACCGAAGCCGGCCTGATCCTGCGTCAGTTGGCCGACCAGGGTGTCAAGGCTCACTTCATGTCCGGTGACGGCATCGTCTCGAACGAGCTGGCTTCGATCGCCGGCGACGCCGTTGACGGCACGCTGATGACCTTCGCTCCGGATCCGCGCAAGAACCCGGCTTCTGTCGATCTCGTCGCCAAGTTCCGCGCTGCAGGCTACGAGCCGGAAGGCTACACGCTCTACGCCTACTCCGCCGTGCAGGTCATTGCCGACGCCGCCAAGGCTGCGGGTTCCAACGACCCGATGGCAGTTGCAGACGCGCTGAAGGCAAAGGGTCCGTTCAAGACCGCCATCGGCGAACTCGGCTTCAATGCGAAGGGCGACATCACCCGTCCGGACTACGTCATGTACAAGTGGTCCAAGGGTTCGGACGGCAAGTACACCTACGACGAAATCTCGAAGTAATCTTCACGACGCCGGTTTTCGGCGCTGTGTTCGATTTAGGGAGCCCGGCCATTGGCCGGGCTTCTTTCGTTTGGTTGGGAAGAATGGTCTTAATCAGATCTCATGCAGCACATGCGCCGCCTTGACGGCGGCGGAGGCGCGGTTCTCGACGCCGAGCTTCACATAGATCTGTTCCAGATGCTTGTTCACCGTCCTTGCGGAGAGCCCGAGAATTTCGCCGATGTCGCGGTTGGATTTGCCCTTGGCGATCCACAGCAGCACTTCGGATTCGCGCTGGGTGAGCGAGAAATGCTGGCGTAATACGCCGTCGTCGGCGCGCTGGTTGGTGGCGGTCAGACGGAAGAGATATTCGTCCGGGCCGATGGCGCCGAGAAATGAGAATTGCAGGGCGGCCTGGCCGCCATTGCTGATCGAGACCAGGTTGTCGCGCGCCGGGCCCAGCCGCGCGCGCTCGGCCATGAAGGCGGCGATATGTTTCACGACCAGCTCTAGTCCGTCGTCGCTGCCGGTGGCGGCGTTGATCAGGCGGGTTGCCTGCGGCGTCGACCAATGGATCGCGCCATCGCCCTTGACCGCCAGCAGATGCCGCCCGGCGGCATCGAGCGCCACCCGGGCGCTTTGGGCGGAGCGGGCGTTGCGCAGGTGGACACGGATGCGAGCGCGCAGCTCATCGACGTTGATCGGCTTGGAGAGATAGTCGACCCCACCGGATTCCAGCGCATGCACCACATGTTCGGTCTCGGTCAGCCCAGTCATGAAGATGACCGGGATCTGGGCGACGCCGGCATTGGCCTTCAGCCGCCGGCAGGTCTCGAAACCATCCATGGACGGCATGACGGCATCGAGCAGGATCAGGTCCGGTGTGATCCGCTCGACAATGTTCAGCGCTGCCGATCCCGACGTGGCGATCAGCACGGAGAAGCCTGACTGTTCCAGGGCATCGGTCAGGAACCCGAGTGCCTCCGGCGAATCGTCTACCAGCAAGACTATATCGCGGGGAAGGGCGGGCTCAGCCAATCGGTTCTACCTTTTCGTTGTCGAATTTGCTCAGGAAATCCAGGAAGCCGTCGAGGTTGAAGGCCTGGACATAGGTGCGCAAGGCATCGGTGAAGGGTTGGTTCTCATCCAGCTTGGCAAGGTCCGCGAGCTTCGCCTCGATCCCCCTGACATAGCCGATTTCACCGAGCCGTATCAACTCGCGCACCTGCTCTATCCCCGGGCTCCTCATCGGCAGAGGCGGCTTGGGCAGGACCGGTGCGGAGGCATGGGCATAGACCCATTTCAGGCCGAGATGCAGGGCAAGCTTATCGCGAAGCTGGCGGATATCGATCGGCTTGGCGATGGCGTCATTATGACGGTCATCGCTGTCGTTGGCGGCGGCGCCATCGCCGATATTGGCCGACAGCATCAGGATCGGCGCCATTTGGCTGCTTTCCCTCAGCCGCGAGACCAGTTGCCAGCCGTTCATGCCCGGCATGGAGATATCGACGAGGAAAAGATCGGGTTTGATACCCTCGATCAGCGTCAAACAGTCCGGTCCGCCGGCGGCCGTGAGCACGATGAAATCGAGCGGCGACAGCACCTCGCGCATCAGTTCGCGATGGTCCTCGTTGTCATCGACGACGACGATGGTGCGGCGTGGGCCTTCATAGCTGACGATCCGCTGCTCCTGCGCCGGCGGCTTCATCGGCCGGAGCACCGCCGACAGCATCAGGCGCACCTTGAAAGTCGAACCCTTGTCCTTCTCGCTGACAACGGCAATCTCGCCGCCGAGCGTGTTGGTGAGCAGTTGTGTGATGGTCAGCCCAAGGCCGAGGCCCGGCATTGGACGGATGCTCTCGGCCTCGCCGCGCTGGAACGGCTCGTAGATGCGGGTGAGGTCCTTCTCGGCAATACCGCGGCCTGTATCGGTAATGGTGAAGGTCGCGACCTGGCTGCGATAACCGACCTCGAAACGAACGCTGCCCGTATCGGTGAACTTGATGGCATTGGAAAGCAGGTTGACGAGGATCTGTCGCAACCGCTTTTCGTCGGTGCGGACATAGTCGGGCAGGGCGGCGGTGGGTTCATAAACGAAGACAAGACCCTTGGCCTGCGCCTGCGGGCGGAACATGTCGACGATCTGGTCGAGAAAGTCCTTGATGTTGATTTCGTTGGAATAGACCTGCAGGCGGCCGGCCTCGATCTTGGAAATATCCAGCAGCCCGTCGATTAGCCCCGACAGGTGTTCGGCGCTGCGACGGATGACCTTCAGCGAGGATTGCCGTGGCGCGGGGATCGTCTCGTCGCGCTCGAGGATCTGGGCGTAGCCAAGCACGGCGTTGAGCGGCGTGCGCAATTCGTGGCTGAGGCCGACGACGTAGCGGCTCTTGGCGCGATTCGCCGCTTCAGCCGCCTCCTTGGCGCTCTGCAAAGCGGCGTCCGTCTTCTTGTGCGCTGCGATTTCCTTCAGCAGCAGCGTGTTCTGGCGGGAGGACTCCTCCTCGGCAACGACGCGGCTGTCATGGGCGAGTACATAGAACCAGCAGACAACGCCGGCGATGACGGCGAAGACGAAGAAGACGATCAGGATGGTGCGGTCGACCACCTGCGCGGTCTCGGGCAAGGCCGAGCCGACCTGATGCGCGATCATCGCGAGGATAGCACCCACGGCCGTCAGCGCCAGGGCAACGGCGATGCCGTAGCGACCGAGCCGGGTGGCGAGCTTGGCGACGATGGTTGCCGGTAGCAACGTCTTGGCGACGGTGCCGATCTGCGTGTTAAGCCGTGCCTTTGGCTTGCACATATCGTGGCAGCGGCTGTCGAGCGAGCAGCAGAGCGAGCAGATCGGCGCGGCATAGGCCGGGCACCAGGCCATGTCCTCCGGCTCGAAGGGATGTTCGCAGATCGAGCAGGTGATGGTGCTGAGGTTCTTCCAGCTCTGGCGCGGCTTGCGGGCGAGATAGAACTTACCCTTGGTGGCCCAGGCGATGGCGGGCGAGGTGATCAGTGCGACGATCAGGGTGATGAAAGGGGCGAGCGAGGCGGCGACCGCGCCGAAAACGCCGAAATGGGCGATCAGCGAGATCGTCGCCGAGAGTGCCATGGCGCCTAGTCCGACCGGGTTGATGTCGTAGAGATGGGCGCGCTTGAACTCGATGCCGGGCGGGGCAAGGCCGAGCGGCTTGTTGATGAAGAGGTCGGCGGAGATGGTGCAGAGCCACGCCATCGCGATGATCGAGAAGATGCCGAGCGTCTCCTCCAGCAGC
This sequence comes from Martinezella rhizogenes, assembly GCF_000799715.1. Classification (GTDB taxonomy): domain Bacteria; phylum Pseudomonadota; class Alphaproteobacteria; order Rhizobiales; family Rhizobiaceae; genus Rhizobium; species Rhizobium rhizogenes_C. Next base: position 1,199,721 of record NZ_JUHG01000011.1, on the reverse strand, counting down.
TTGTAGATGCCGAGTTCCATCAAAAGTAGCGCGATGGCGACGTTGAAGATCAGCCAGATGACGCGGCCGGGATGACTATGGGTCAACCGGGAGAAGAAATTCGACCACGCGAGCGACCCGGCATAGGCGTTCATCACATTGATCTTCAACTGCGAGATCATCACGAAGGCAACCATCAGCAGCAGTGCCGCATTGTGCCAGGGGATCATGTAACCGAAAGCGGTGAGGTACATCTGCGCCGGATCGGCGGCGCGATCGGCGGGCACGCCCGAGCTCAAGGTCAGGACGACGAGAAACGAGCCGGCCAGCAGCTTCGGCGCGCCGATGATGACCCATCCCGGTCCGGCAAGAAAGATCACCAGGCGATGGCGCCATTTGCGATGACCTTCCGGCGGCAGGAAGCGCAGAAAGTCGGCCTGCTCGCCGATCTGTGACATCAACGCGAGGATAACGGCGGATGCCGCGCCGAATTCCACGAGATTGAAGGGAGCAGCACTCCCGGGCACGCCCGAGGCATGATGGATGCCCGCGAAAGCCCGCCAGAGATCGAATTTCCCCCAATCGGAAAAGGCAATGAAGATGAAGGGCAGGATATTGAGGACGATCCAGAACGGCTGGGTCAGCAGTTGGAACCGGCTGATCAGGCTGACCCCGTGCGTGACCAGCGGGATGACCATGACGGCGCTGATGATATAGCCGATCCATAAGGGGATACCGAGCGTCAGCTCCAGCGCGCCCGACATAATCGACGCCTCGATGGCAAACAGCATGAAGGTGAAGCTGGCATAGATCAGCGAGGTGATGGTCGAGCCTATATAGCCGAAGCTCGCGCCGCGGGTTAGCAGATCGATGTCGACGCCGTGGCGGATGGCATAGCGGCTGATCGGCAGGCCGATCGCCAGCATGGCGATGCTGGCGACAATGATGGCGTAGAAGGCGTTGGTCGTGCCGTAGGAAAGCGTGATGGCGCCGCCGATCGCCTCCAGCGCCAGGAACGAAATGGCGCCGATCGCCGTCTGCGAGATGCGCTGCGAGGAGAATTGCCGGGCGCTCTTGGCGGTGAAGCGCAGGGCATAGTCTTCCAGCGTCTGGTTCGCGACCCAGCGGTTATATTCGCGTCTTACCGGAATGATGCGTTGCCGCGCTGCCATGCTTACCCTTCAGCAGTTCCGCCACAGTATTCCGGCGGCCCAGAGATGTCGTAACACGGATCGATACGGCGCTTAAGGGGATGAGAGTGGCATAAACTGCACATTTCGCCCCGGCGTCTACGTCATATTACGTATGTGGTTTCCCCCGGTGCTGCCGGATATTCCGGGCAGGCAACGGTTAATCTTCATTTACGAGCCGTTGCGGCAGATAAAAAGAGGGGAACTACAGATGAAATTGAAGACTCTCGTCTCCGGCGCACTTTTGGGCGCCATCATGTCGACAACGGCATTCCATGGAGCCTTTGCTGCCGACGACACCATCAAGGTCGGTGTTCTCCATTCGCTTTCGGGCACCATGGCGATTTCGGAAACGACGCTGAAAGACGCCATGCTGATGCTCATCGACGAGCAGAACAAGAAGGGCGGCGTTCTCGGCAAGAAGCTCGAGCCCGTCGTCGTCGATCCGGCCTCCGATTGGCCGCTGTTTGCCGAAAAGGCGCGCGAGCTTATCCAGAAGGACAAGGTATCGGCCGTATTCGGCTGCTGGACCTCGGTGTCGCGCAAGTCCGTGTTGCCGGTGTTCAAGGAACTGGACTCGATCCTGTTCTATCCCGTCCAGTTCGAAGGCGAAGAGTCCGAGCGCAATGTCTTCTACACGGGCGCTGCTCCGAACCAGCAGGCGATCCCCGCCGTCGACTACCTGATGAAAAACGAAGGCGTGCAGCGCTGGGTGCTCGAAGGCACCGACTACGTCTATCCGCGCACCACCAATAAGGTCCTCGAAGCCTATCTGAAGTCCAAGGGCGTCAAGGACGAGGACATCATCACCAACTACACGCCGTTCGGTTTCTCCGACTGGCAGACGGAAGTCTCGAAGATCAAGGCCTTCGGCGCCGCCGGCAAGAAGACCGCTGTCGTCTCCACCATCAACGGCGATGCCAACGTTCCCTTCTATAAGGAACTCGGCAACCAGGGCGTCAAGGCGGAAGACATTCCGGTCGTCGCCTTCTCGGTCGGCGAAGAGGAACTGGCCGGCGTCGACACCAAGCCGCTGGTCGGCCATCTCGCCGCCTGGAACTATTTCCAGTCTGTCGACACGCCTGCCAATGCCGCCTTCATCAAGGAATGGCACGTCTACACCAAGGACGAAAAGCGAGTCACCAATGACCCGATGGAGGCCGCCTATATCGGCTTCAACATGTGGGTGAAGGCTGTCGAAAAGGCCGGCACGACCGATCCGGACAAGGTGATCGACGCGCTCGTCGGCGTCTCGGTTCCGAACCTCTCGGGCGGCTACGCGACCATGATGCCGAACCATTACATCACCAAGCCGGTGCTAATCGGCGAAGTGCAGGATAACGGCCAGTTCGACATCGTCTCGCAGACCCCGGAAGTCGTCGGCGACGAATGGTCCGACTTTCTGCCCGACAGCAAGGATCTGATCTCGGATTGGCGCCTGCCAATGAACTGCGGCAACTTCAACGTTGCCACTGGCAAGTGCGGCGGCAAGGGTTCCTGAGTTCCGCCCGCTGAAGTGAGACCGTCGCGGGCAGGCTTTTCTGCCCGCGACAGCTTGAGGGGAAAAGCGCGATGTTTGACAAATTCGCTTACCGCATAGCCTTGGTGCTCGTCACCGGCTTTTGTCTGGTTCTGGTGCTGATGGCCACCGCGCTGCGCGCCCAAGAGGATGCGCACAGCCTTATCAATGCGCTTGGTCCGGCGAACTTCCAGCAAGCCGACGAGATCGTCAAGAGCCTGGCCAAGACCGGCGATCCTAAGATGGTGCCGGCCTTGCAAGCTTTCTCGGATGGCGACCTTTATATACGCAAATCCGATAATCAGGTCTTCATCGCCAAATCGTCCGGCGATGCCATGGGCTTGATCGATCCGGTTACGGGGCAGGCGGCTGGCGAAGAGGCCAAGGGCAACCTCACGAAAATCAAGATCAACAACACTCTCCGTCGCTCGGTCCGCGCGGCGCTTGGCGGCTTGACGCTGATGAGCCCGGACCGTGGCGTCCGGCTTGAGGCGGCGCAATCGGTGCTGAAATCGCCTAGCCCGGATTCGCTGGAGGTGCTGGAGGCAGCCCTTCAGAACGAGAAGGATGGCGAAATTCGCGGCGTGCTGGAAAAGGCGCGCGCGGTTGCCGTGCTCGGCTCCGATCGTCCGCTGGAGCAAAAGAAAGCGGCGATTGAGACTATCAAGACTGAAGGCGGACGCGACGCCATCGGCATCCTTTCCTCGGTCTCCGTCGATGACAGCCTGAAGCCCGACGTTGCCGCCGCCATTGCCGGCATTCAGGATCAATTGCAGATCTGGGATGTGGTGCAGAATGTCTGGTACGGACTGTCGCTCGCTTCGGTGCTGCTTTTGGCCGCTATCGGCCTTGCCATCACTTTCGGGGTCATGGGCATCATCAACATGGCGCATGGCGAGATGGTGATGATCGGGGCCTATTCCACCTTCATGGTCCAAAGCGTCATCCGCACGTCTTATCCTGAACTCTTCGACTGGTCGCTGGCGATTGCCTTGCCCGTCGCATTCGTGGTGACGGGTGCCGTCGGTCTCGTCATCGAGCGCGGTGTCATCCGCTTTCTCTATGGCCGGCCGCTGGAAACGCTGCTTGCCACCTGGGGCATTTCGCTGATCCTGCAGCAGGCGGTACGCTCGATCTTCGGGCCGACCAATCAGGAAGTCGGCAATCCCTCCTGGATGTCGGGCTCTTTCGATATCGGCTATCTCTCGTTCACCTGGAACCGCCTCTGGATCATCGTCTTCTCGCTCGCTGTCTTCGTTACCTTGCTGCTGCTGCTCAAGCGGTCCGCCTTCGGCTTGCAGATGCGGGCGGTGACGCAGAATAGGCGCATGGCCTCCTCGATGGGCATTCGCACGCCCTGGGTCGATGCCTTCACCTTTGCTTTGGGGTCGGGCATTGCCGGCATGGCAGGCGTCGCGCTTTCGCAGATCGACAACGTCTCGCCCAATCTTGGGCAGAGCTACATCATCGACAGCTTCATGGTCGTGGTGTTCGGCGGCGTCGGCAATCTCTGGGGCACGCTGGTCGGCGCCTTCTCGCTCGGCATTCTCAACAAGTTTCTTGAGCCCTATGCGGGGGCGGTGCTCGGCAAGATCCTGGTTCTCGTCCTCATCATCCTCTTTATTCAGAAACGTCCGCGCGGGCTCTTCGCCCTCAAGGGCAGGGCGGTGGAAGCATGATCACGGCGTTTATCCTCCGCTCGCTCGACCGCCGCATCAGCATCGCCATTGCGATATTGATCGCCGTCGCCTTCCTTGTGCCGCTGTCCAACCTGCTGCTTCCGGAAACCAGCGCCCTGCATGTGCCGACCTATCTGATGTCGCTGTTCGGCAAATATCTGACCTACGCGCTGCTCGCCCTGGCGCTCGATCTCGTCTGGGGCTATTGCGGCATTCTTTCGCTCGGTCACGGCGCCTTCTTCGCGCTCGGCGGCTATGCGATGGGCATGTATCTGATGCGGCAGATCGGCACGCGCGGCACCTATGGCAATCCCATCCTGCCGGACTTCATGGTCTTTCTGAACTGGAAGGAGCTGCCCTGGTTCTGGTACGGTTTCGATCATTTCTGGTTCGCGATGATCATGGTGCTCGTGGCTCCCGGCCTGCTCGCCTTCGTCTTCGGCTGGTTCGCCTTCCGCTCCCGCGTCAACGGCGTCTATCTCTCCATCATCACGCAGGCCATGACCTACGCGCTGCTGCTTGCCTTCTTCCGCAATGATATGGGCTTTGGCGGCAATAATGGCCTCACCGATTTCAAGGATATTCTCGGCTTCAACATCCAGGCCGACGGTACACGCGCCACGCTCTTTAGCATCACGGCGCTGCTGCTGGCGCTGGCGCTGATGCTGTCCTCAGCCATTGTACGCTCGAAGTTCGGTAAGGTGCTGGTCGGGGTGCGTGACGCGGAGAGCCGGACGCGTTTCCTCGGCTATCGCGTCGAGCATATGAAGCTCTTTGTTTTCGTCGTGTCGGCGATGATGGCGGGCGTCGCCGGCGCTCTCTATGTGCCGCAGATCGGCATCATCAACCCCGGCGAATTCGCGCCCGCCAATTCCATCGAAGTGGTCATCTGGACGGCGGTCGGCGGTCGGGCAACGCTGATCGGGCCGATCATCGGCGCCATCCTCGTCAATGGCGGCAAGACGATCTTTACCGGTCTGTTCCCGAGTTTCTGGCTCTTTGCGCTGGGCGGCCTCTTCGTCGCGGTGACGCTGTTCCTGCCCAAGGGCATTGTCGGTGCGGTGGCGCAGTATACGGGCCGAGGCCGCAAGCCTGTCAGCCCGAAGCCGAAGGCCGAGGAAGACGAAGCCAGCAAGACCATTCAGGCGGCGGAGTAAGAGCATGATCCCGGACATCAAACCCAACAGCATGCTCTATCTCAACAACGTCTCCGTCTCCTTCGACGGCTTCAAGGCGCTAAATTCGCTGTCGATCGTTATCGAACCGGGGGAGCTTCGCGCCATCATCGGCCCGAACGGCGCCGGCAAAACGACGATGATGGACATCATCACCGGCAAGACACGGCCCGATGAGGGCGAGGTGTTCTTCAACGGCCAGATCGATCTCACCAAGAAGGACGAGGCCGATATCGCCCAGCTCGGCATCGGCCGTAAATTCCAGAAGCCGACCGTCTTTGAAAGCCATACGGTCTGGGACAATCTCGAGCTGGCTCTCAACCGCAAGCGCGGCGTTTTCTCGACGCTATTCTATCGCCTGACGCCAGCCGATAGCGACCGCATCCACGAAATCCTCGACACGGTGCGGCTTTCGCATCGCCGAGACGAACTGGCCGCCAATCTCTCGCATGGGCAGAAGCAATGGCTGGAGATCGGCATGCTGCTTGCCCAGGAGCCGAAGTTGCTTCTGGTCGACGAGCCCGTTGCCGGCATGACGGATGCCGAGACGGCGGAGACGGCAGTGCTGCTGAAGGAAATCGCCAAGACGCGGTCGGTGGTGGTGGTGGAGCACGACATGGGTTTTATCCGCGACCTTGGGGTCAAGGTGACCTGCCTGGCGGAAGGTTCGGTGTTGGCTGAGGGATCGATCGATTTTGTTAGTAGCGATCCAAAGGTGATCGAGAATTATCTGGGGCGATGAGATGCTGACAGTCGAAAACGCAAATCTGCATTATGGCGCCGCGCAGGCGCTGCGCGGTATCTCGATCAAGGCCGAGATGGGCAAGATCACCTGCGTGCTCGGGCGCAACGGTGTCGGCAAGAGTTCGTTGCTGCGCGCCGTCACCGGTCAGCATGCGCTGTCGGCGGGCACGGTCGCCTTCAACGGCGTGACGCTGAACGGCATGGCGCCGTTTGCCCGCGCCAAGCAGGGCATCGGTTACGTGCCGCAGGGCCGCGAGATCTTTCCGCTGCTGACGGTCAAGGAAAACCTAGAAACTGGGTTCGCACCGGTGCCTCGCCGCGACCGTAACATTCCCGATGACATCTACAGCCTGTTTCCGGTACTGAAATCCATGCTGTCGCGGCGTGGCGGCGATCTCTCAGGTGGCCAGCAGCAGCAATTGGCGATCGGCCGGGCGATGGTGACACGGCCGAGGATCTTGGTGCTGGACGAGCCGACCGAGGGCATCCAGCCGTCGATCATCAAGGATATCGGCCGGGCGATCCGCTATCTCCGGGATTCCACCGGCATGGCAATCCTGCTGGTCGAGCAATATCTCGATTTCTGCCGCGAGCTTGCCGACTACGTTTACATCATGGACCGTGGTGAGATCGTCCATGAGGGACTGGCGGAGACGCTGGATACGCCCGAGGCGCGCCGGCATCTGACGGTCTGAGGCCGTTGCCGCTCTTTTCATCGTCTGGCGAAAAATGCAGCGGCTGCCGGCTTGCTCCGGGCCGGGTTCCGGGCGATTGCATAAGGCACAGAAATTGCTTGCGTTTGTTGCTTGGCGGGTTTCAATGACCTGCGACGGCATGATGGGTCAAGTGGAGAAGCGGGATGACGGTGGCAGCGGCGAGCACGAGACCGCAGAGGGCGCGCGGGCGCGGCCATCTGGCGGCCAAGGCGCTTGACGGGCGTACGCGTCTTGCCGAGCTTTTCCAGGAGGGGTCGGCGAAGATCCGCTTGCCGGCAACGTTCGACAGCTCCATGGAAGCGGTCATCATCAACACCGCCGGTGGTCTGACCGGCGGCGACCGCATGGATTGGAGCGTCGTTGCTGGACCGGGCACACGCATCGACGTGACCACGCAAGCTTGCGAGAAAATCTACAAGGCATCCGCCAGCACCGCCGAAGTCGCGACCTCGATCAGGGTTGGCGCCGGCGCGCGCGTCGACTGGTTGCCGCAGGAGACCATTCTGTTCGATCGCGCTTCGCTCTCCCGCAGACTGGATGTCGATCTCGACGAAACGGCTGAATTCCTGGCTGTCGAGGCGATCCTTTTGGGGCGCAAGGCCATGGGCGAGGCGATGAAGCAGGGGCTGTTTCGCGACCGTTGGCGCGTCCGTCGCGCCGGGCGGCTGATCCATGCCGAGGAATTGCGGTTCGATGGCGACGTCGCGGCCCTGACCGCCGAACATGCTGTGTTGAGCGGACAGGTTGCCTTTGCGACGCTGCTTTATGCCGGGCCGCTGGCAGAGACTTATCTTGCCCAGGTTCGCCCGCTTGTCGAGGGGCACATGGGCGGTGCCAGCCAATGGCGCGACAAGCTGGTGGTGCGGCTGGCGGCGTCCGATGGCTTCGCACTCAGAAAAATCCTGATCCCGATCATTTCCGCCTTGCGCAACGGAGCGCCTGTGCCGAAAGTCTGGAATCTGTAGTTCCGGCATGATCCCAAAAAGTGTGAAGCGGTTTTTGGGCAAGATCATGCAAAATCAAACGAGCACATAGGTAGGCGATGAATCTCACTCCGAGAGAAAAAGACAAGCTGTTGATTTCCATGGCGGCGATGGTGGCGCGGCGGCGGCTGGAGCGCGGCGTCAAGCTCAACTATCCCGAAGCCATCGCGTTGATCTCCGATTTCGTCGTTGAGGGCGCCCGCGACGGCCGCCCGGTCGCCGAGCTAATGGAGGCCGGCGCCCATGTCATCACCCGCGATCAGGTGATGGAGGGGATTGCCGAGATGATCCATGACGTGCAGGTCGAGGCGACGTTTCCGGATGGAACGAAGCTGGTGACCGTGCACGAGCCGATCCGCTGAGCGACGGCAGAGGAGAAAGACCATGATCCCAGGCGAAATCATTGCCGCAAGCGGCGATATCGAACTCAACGTCGGCGCGCCGACCGTGACGCTGGAGGTCTCCAACACCGGCGACCGGCCGGTGCAGGTCGGCAGCCACTATCATTTTGCCGAAACCAATGGCGGCCTTGCCTTTGATCGCGACAAGGCGAGGGGCATGCGGCTGGATATTCCGGCGGGCACCGCCGTACGTTTCGAGCCGGGCCAGACGCGCTCGGTGACGCTGATTCCGCTGTCCGGCAAGCGAGAGGTCTATGGCTTCCGCCAGCAGGTCATGGGCAAGCTCTGAGGCTTGCCGGGGAGGGCGCACAGTGAGCGCGAAACGCAGGATCATGGTCGTCGGCAACGGCGAAATAGCTGAGGGGGCGGCGACAGAGATCGACGCCGCCGACATGGTCGTGCGTTTCAACGATTGCCGCTCTTTCGGGGCAGGCGGCAGCCGCACCGATGTCGTGGCTGTCTGCAATACCGGCAGGCCGGCGCGCGCCATGCTTGGCTCCGCCGAGTGGCGCAAGAGCCCGCCTGTCGCCGCCGCATCGGAGATCTGGAGCGTGCGTGATCCCCGCAAGTTCGCGGCCCTGCGTGCGGAGCTTGCGCAATCGCATCCGGAACTCAACGATTTCTGCGACGATTATACCGATCAGTTCACCGCCTTCTGCCGCGCAACCGGCAAGCGCCATGTGGTGATCGACCAGTCCGTTCATGAGCGCGTCGATGAGGCGCTTTCGGCGCATGAACCGGGTTCTTACATCGTGCCGAGCAGCGGGCTGGTTGTAATCGGCGCGCTGCTTTTACTCCACCCCGACGACGACATCGCCATTACCGGCTTCAGCCATACCGGCTGGGACGGCCACCCCTTCGCGGCGGAGAAGCGATTGGTCGACCTTTATGTTTCCCTTGGCCGCGTCCGGCGCTTGGCCAGCACAACACCCATTCTTTCCTCCCAAGGAGCCTGATTCATGTCCTACAAAATCTCCCGCGCCGCCTATGCCAACATGTTTGGGCCGACCACCGGCGACAAGGTGCGGCTTGCCGATACCGAGCTCTTCATCGAGGTGGAGAAGGATTTCACCACCTATGGCGAAGAGGTGAAGTTCGGCGGCGGCAAGGTCATTCGCGACGGCATGGGGCAGAGCCAGGTGACGCGGGCGAACGGTGCTGTCGATACCGTCATCACCAATGCGCTGATCGTCGATACCTGGGGGATCGTCAAAGCGGATGTCGGTTTGAAGAACGGCCGCATCGCCGCGATCGGCAAGGCCGGCAATCCGGACACTCAGCCAGGGATCACGATCATCATCGGGCCTTCGACGGAAATCATTGCTGGCGAAGGCAAGATCCTGACCGCGGGGGGCATGGATGCGCATATCCACTTCATCTGCCCGCAACAGATCGAAGAGGCGCTGATGAGCGGCGTGACGACGATGCTCGGCGGCGGCTCCGGGCCTGCGCATGGCACGCTTGCGACCACCTGCACCGGCGCATGGCATATCGAACGAATGATCGAAAGCTTCGATGCCTTTCCCATGAACCTCGCGCTTGCCGGCAAGGGGAATGCCTCGCTGCCGGCCGCGCTTGAGGAAATGGTACTTGCCGGCGCCTGCTCGCTGAAGCTCCACGAAGATTGGGGCACGACGCCGGCCGCGATCGACTGCTGCCTGAGCGTCGCTGACGAGTATGATGTGCAGGTGATGATCCACACGGATACATTGAATGAAAGCGGCTTTGTCGAGGATACGATCGGCGCCATCAAGGGCCGCACCATCCACGCTTTTCACACCGAAGGTGCCGGTGGCGGCCATGCGCCCGACATCATCAAGATCTGCGGCCAGTCGAACGTCATCCCGTCTTCGACCAACCCGACGCGCCCCTATACGGTTAACACCATTGCCGAGCATTTGGACATGCTGATGGTCTGCCATCACCTGTCGCCGTCGATCCCCGAAGACATCGCCTTCGCCGAAAGCCGTATCCGCAAGGAGACGATCGCGGCGGAAGATATTCTCCACGATATTGGCGCCTTCTCGATCATCTCCTCCGACAGTCAGGCGATGGGCCGCGTCGGCGAAGTGGCGATCCGCACCTGGCAGACCGCCGACAAGATGAAGCGCCAGCGCGGCCGTCTGGCCCAGGAAACCGGCGACAACGACAATTTCCGCGTCAAGCGCTACATTGCCAAATACACGATCAATCCGGCGATCGCTCAGGGCCTCAGCCATGAGGTCGGGTCTATCGAAGTCGGCAAGCGCGCCGACCTGGTGATATGGAACCCGGCCTTTTTCGGCGTCAAGCCGGAGATGGTTCTGCTCGGTGGTTCGATCGCGGCCGCGCCGATGGGCGATCCGAACGCCTCGATCCCGACGCCGCAGCCGATGCATTATCGTCCGATGTTCGCAGCCTTCGGCAAGAGCCTGACGAATTCCTCGGTCACCTTCGTGTCGCAGGCCTCGCTCGACGCCGGTCTCGCCGGCAGGCTCGGCGTCGCCAAGAAGCTCCTTGCCGTGAAGAATACCCGTGGCGGCATCTCCAAGGCGTCGATGATCCATAACAGCCTGACGCCGCATATCGAGGTTGATCCGGAAACCTACGAAGTGCGCGCGGATGGCGAGCTTCTGACTTGCGAACCGGCGACAGTGCTGCCGATGGCGCAGCGTTACTTCCTGTTCTGAGCGGCTGATGGGGGGAGCCATCCGCTGGTTGTTTCGCCTGTTACTGCTGGCTGTGCTGGCCGTGATGGGCGGAACCTTTATTCCCAGGCCGTTGTTCGCGCCTGCCAAGGCGGCTGACGACGTTGCTGCCCCACGACGTATTCTGGTGCTTTCCAATCCGATCCATACCGACATCGCGGTGCCGCTCAACGACGAGACCCGGGCGGCGTTTTCCCTTCTTGGACAAGCCGGCATTCCCTTGGCGTCACCCGATGCGGAGTGGCTGATCTTCGGCTGGGGCGGCCGCGCCTTTTATCTGGAGACCCCCACCTGGGCCGACTTGAAGCCGATGCCGGTGCTGCGGGCGCTGACGCTGGACAGCTCGGTACTGCATGTCGACGTGGCGGCGTATATTCCCGAGCAGTACCCCGCCGTTCAGGCATTTGACGTCAGCTCCGGTGAATTCACGTCATTACTAGGCTTCATCGCGGCAAGCTTTAAGGAGCAGAACGGCGCGGTCGCGCCCATCGCCGATGCAGCCTATGGTGTCACAGATCGCTTCTTCGAGGCTAAGGGTTATTTCAATTTGCTCTTCGGCTGCAACACCTGGACGGCAGCGGCCTTGCGAACAGCCGGGATCAAAACCGGTCTGTGGAATCCTCTTCCGGAGGCGCTGAAGCTGTCGCTGGCTCTTTACAATTAAGAAGCGTCTAATCGGCGAACCCGCTCACAGGCCGCCGCCCCTTTTTTATCCCCAGTCTTGTGCCGTTGCTGCTACGTTTTATCGGTTCCCGAACGCCGCATCCCTAGGATTTCAGGGGTTTTTCATAAGTTCGTAGAACTAATGCAGCATTATCAGAGGCTTGCGTCAGCAGGCACTTGAGCCGGTATTTCTCCTGGTACCAACCATGGCCTCGGCGGCTATTTCTAATCGTTCACAAGTTGGGAAATGCCACGCATTTTAATCATTGCATTAAAGACATCGAAGAGCCTTCGCCCCTATCTCACCTCATGGGCACGGTGGGCTGAGGAAGGTGAATCGCATGAAACAATGGATTTCGCTGCAGGCCGAGCTGGGTGATTTTCAGCGCCGCCGTACGATATACTTTTTCGCGCTGAAGATGAGTTGTGCCGCCATCGTTCTGTCCGTTGCCATCATTCTCGCCATGCTGCCAGTCGTGCAGTGGCTTGGTCTGTTGCCACTGCCGATGCTGGAAGCCATCCGCCTCTGCATTCTCCTTGCATCGTTGATCGGCGGCATTGTTTCCGCCGCGCTGGCCTTGCTCGCCGGCCATGCTATTCACAAGCTTGCCCTCTCCAATGCCGAATTCGAACGGCTGAGCCGCACGGACATGCTGTCTGGCCTGTTGAACCGTCGTGCCTTTACCGAGGCGCTGGACGCGGTCCAGGATAGCGCCTCGCTGGTAATCTTCGATGTCGACCGGTTCAAGACGATCAATGACCGTCACGGGCACGCCTCGGGTGATGCCGTCATCGTCGCCGTGTCGCGGATCTTTTCCAGCATTTTCGAGGGCAGGGATGTGGTCGCTCGTCTCGGCGGCGAGGAGTTCGGCGCCATCGTTCATGGCCGCGACATGGCTGAGCGCATCGCCCGCATCGAAGAGGTGAAGGCGCTGATCGCTGACCACGCCATTGCCGTCGAAGGCGGTGCGGTGAAGATCACCATTTCAGCGGGGATCGCCGATATATGGGGTTCGCGCAGGAAAGAAGCCGCCTATGCCGCCGCCGACAAGGCGCTTTATCTCGCCAAGGCGCTCGGTCGCAATCGCGTCGTCCATGAGAGCGAATGGATGAACCAAGCCTGGCATCGCTGTCCGACCGACGAGGAGCGGGAGGCGGCGTTGGATCATGTCGAGCAATATCGATACGGCAACAGGATATAGGTCTGCGAAACCGGCATTGGTCCTTGCGCGGAAAGCGACTATTTTGCATGGTCTGACAAAGCTTTGAATTGGATCTGTCATGCTACGCGTCACCTCCTATCTGCCGGCCGGCACCCCTTCCTCCAATCCGATCGATCGTGTCGAGCTGCCACATGATCTCCGGCATCTGCGCCGCAAGCTGCTGCATCTCGAAAACGGCGAGATGGTCATGCTGGATCTCAAGGAGCCGGTTTTGTTCTCCAATGGCGACCTGCTGGTGCGCGAGGACGGCGAACTGATTGAGATCGTCGCCGCCGCGGAAAAGCTGTTCGAGATCAAGCCGCGCAACCGCCTGCATCTGATCGAGCTTGCCTGGCATCTTGGCAACCGGCATCTCCCGGCGCAGATCGAGGAGGAGCGCATCCTCATCCTGCGCGATCATGTCATCCGCTCGATGCTCGAAGGTCTCGGCGCGACCGTGACGGAAGTGAGCGAGCCGTTCCAGCCGGCGCGCGGCGCCTATCACGCGCATGGTGGTCATTCACATGGTCACGAGCACGGTCATGATCATCATGACCACGATCATCATGACCACTCGCACGACTGACCGTCGATGACCGAGACTCCAGCGACAGGCAATCGCGATCTGCAGGCGCTCTTGCGGCTGATGGCATGGCTGTCTCCGGCTTTTCCCATCGGCTCCTTTGCCTATTCAGGCGGCCTGGAGCGCGCCGTGCATGACGGTCTGGTGCGGGACGCGGCAAGCCTCAAGGATTGGATCACGGCGCTGATCCGCCATGGCTCCGCCTGGAACGATACCGTCCTGCTTGCCGAGGCGCATGGCGCCGGCGAGGATGCGGCGCGGCTGGCAGACGTTGCCGGGCTTGCCGAGGCGCTGGCCGGTTCGAGGGAGCGACATCAGGAAACCATGCTGCTCGGCGAAGCCTTCCTTATTGCTGCCGAGGCGTGGCCGCATCCGGTCTTTTCGATATTGCCCGCAAAGACGGCCTATCCTGTCGCGATCGGTGCCGTCGCCCGCGCGCATGGGATAGCCAGGGAGGAGGCGCTGGCGGCCTTCCTGCATGCCCTGGCGTCGCAGATGATGTCTGCCGGCATTCGCCTCGGGGTGAGTGGGCAGAAGGATGGCGTGGCGATGCTGGCGGCGCTGGAGGGTGTGATCGCGGACGTCGCGAAACGCGCCGCGCGCTCGAGCCTCGATGATCTCGGCGCCGCGACGGTTCAGGCTGATATAGCGAGCCTTCGTCATGAAACGCAGGGCACGCGCCTCTTTCGCTCATGAAGAAACGGCGCGAGGAAATGTTATATTCGGAGCCATTCCTACGTCATTCGCCGCTGTGCGGCAGGACCGCGCTTCGCTATCCTGATTTTTCATTGGAGTTTTGAGCATGAAATCGAGACATGGACCTTTGCGCGTCGGGATCGGCGGGCCTGTCGGTTCGGGCAAGACGGCGCTGACGGAGAAGCTGTGCAAGGCGATGCGGGACGATTATTCCGTCGCCGTCGTCACCAACGACATCTACACGACCGAGGATGCCGAAGCGCTGGTGCGAATGCAGGCGTTGACCTCGGATCGCATCGTCGGCGTCGAAACCGGCGGCTGCCCGCACACCGCCATCCGCGAGGATGCGACGATCAATCTGCAGGCCATTGCCGGGCTCAACGAGCGGCTTCCCGATCTCGATGTCGTCTTCATCGAATCCGGCGGCGACAATCTGGCGGCGACGTTTTCGCCGGATCTTGCCGATATCACCATCTATGTGATCTCGGTCTGCCAGGGTGAGGAAATTCCGCGCAAGGGCGGTCCGGGCATCACCAAGTCCGACCTTCTCGTCATCAACAAGAAGGATCTGGCACCCTTCGTCGATGTCGATCTCGATGTCATGGACCGCGACGCGACCCGGATGCGCCAGACCCGTCCTTTCGTCTTCTCCGACATGAAGCGTGGCGAAGGTATCGGAACGATCGTCGATTTCCTGAAGGAACAGGGCGGCCTTTAAGCCGCCCCGCCGTTCGTTACTTTCACCGTCGGCCGCCGTTATTCGGCGGCAAATGGCGGCAGCTTCAGGATATTCGTTCTGGCCGGCGCGCTGCCATGCTGCTGCGCGCCTTTGTGTTCCACGGCGTCGAGGCGTTCTTCCAGTGCGGTCAGTGACTGGCGGTTTTCGTTGACGGCGGCGGCCAGACTTTCCTTGGTCAATACCTCGTCATCCGTATCCCTCTTGCCGACGAGGCGGCCGAAGAGCCAGGCCAGCAGGCGCGACAGGTCGTCCATGATCAGGAAGAAGGATGGCACGACCACCAGACTGAGCACGGTGGAGACGATGATGCCGCCGATCACAGCGATTGCCATCGGCGCGCGGAACGAACCGCCTTCACCGACGCCGAGCGCGGATGGCAGCATGCCGGCGGACATGGCGATCGAGGTCATGATGATCGGCCGGGCGCGCTTGCGGCCGGCCTCGACCACCGCCTCCAGCCTCGGCATGCCGTGATGCATCATTTCGATGGCGAAATCGACCAGCAGGATGGCGTTCTTGGTGACGATGCCCATCAGCATCAGGATGCCGATCATGACGGGCATGGAGAGCGCGTTGCCGGTCATGATCAGCGCCAGCGCCACGCCGCCGATCGCCAGAGGCAGCGACAGCAGAATGGTAAAGGGCTGGATCACATCCTTGAACAGCAGGATCAGCACGGTCAGCACCAGCAACAGCCCGAGCAGCATGGCATTGCCGAAGCTTGTCTGCATCTCCTTCTGGATCTTGGTGTCGCCGCTTTCCGCCAGATGAACGCTGGCCGGGATCTTTGCATTGTTGACGATCTCGAGGAAATGGCTCGAGGCCGTATCCAGCGCCACGCCCTGCGGCAGGTCCGCGCCGATCGCGACGACGCGGAAACGGTTGTTGCGCTTGATCGAAGACAGGCCTTCCGAATAGTCGACATCGGCCACGCTCGACATCGGCACCGTGGCGCCGGTGGCCGTCTTGATGCGCAACGCCCGGATCGCGGCAAGGTCGCGGCGCATGCCGAGCGACGCCTGCACCCGGATCGGGATCTGTCGATCATCGAGCGAGATTTTGGCAAGCGAGGCGTCGATATCGCCGATGGTCGCGACGCGTACCGTATCGGAAATCATCTGCGGCGTGATGCCGAGGCGGGCGGCCTCGTCCTTGCGCGGATAGATTTGCAGCTCGGGCCGGGGCAGCGCGCCATCGGCGCTGACATTGGCAAGCGCCGGATCGCTGCGCAGCTTGGCTTCGAGAATGCCGACGGCCTGGTTCAGGTCCTTCTCATTGCGGGAGAGGAAGTTGTAGGTCAGGTCGCGGTCGCCACGGTCGTTGAGTTTGGTGATGCGGACGTCGGGGATCGAGCGCAGCTTGGCGAAGACTTCCTTTTCTATGTCCCATTGCGGGCGTTCGCGGCCATGGACGGTCACTTTCGGCAGGTAGGGGCCGATGACGGGCAACGAGCCGAGCACATCATTGACCAGCTTCTTGACGAGCGACTGGTCGAGCTTTCCGAGCGTCAGTGTGACTGTGGCGCGGCGCAGCTCCAGATCGCCCTTGGGCGAGGCGCCGCCAAGAACGAAGACGCTGTCAACGCCATTGATGTCCTTGACGCGTCTATAAATTTCGTTGGTTGCGTGTTCGGTGTCATCCAGCCGGGCATTCGGCGGTAATTCGGCCGAGAGCACGATGCGGGAGGCATCTTCCGGGGGGATGAAGCTGCCGGGCACGAACATGATCAGTGCGAAGACGGAGGCAATGGAGAATGCGAAGGCCGCGAGCAAGGTCGGGTAACGCGTATACCATTTCCTCGTCGTCAGCCGAACCAGCCAGCTGTAGCCGCGCATGAAGCGGCCGTCATTATCGTGATGATCGTCAACCGCATCCTCGGCGCGCATCAGATAGGCGGCCATCATCGGGGTGATCAGTCGCGCGACCAATAGCGAGAAGAACACCGAGAAAGCGACTGTCAGACCGAACTGGATGAAATACTGGCCGGGAATGCCCGGCATGAAGGAGACCGGAACGAAAACGGCGATGATGGTGAAGGTGGTGGCGATGACGGCAAGGCCGATTTCGTCGGCGGCTTCGATCGCGGCGCGATAGGGCGTCTTGCCCATCTTGATATGGCGGGCGATGTTCTCGATCTCAACGATGGCGTCGTCGACGAGGATACCGGTCGCGAGCGTCAGCGCCAGGAAGCTGACAAGGTTCAGCGAAAAGCCGATCTGGTTCATGATCCAGAAGGTCGGGATCGCCGAGAGTGGCAGGGCAACGGCCGAGATCAGTGTCGCTCGCCAGTTCTTCAGGAACAGGAAGACGACGATAATGGCCAGCAACGCGCCTTCGAGCAGCGTGTGCATCGCCGCTTCATAGTTGCCGTAGGTGTAGTAGACGGAGTCGTCGATCAGCTCGATAGAGACATTCGGGTTTTCGGCGCGCACCTTGTCCAGCGTGTCGCCCACGGTCTTGGCGACCGTGACTTCGCTGGCGCCCTTGGCGCGGAATACGCCGAAGGTGACGACAGGCGTGCTGTTGAAGCGCGAGAAGGACTTCGGCTCCTGATAGGTGTCCTTGATGACGCCGAGATCGGAGAGCTTGACGAAGCGGCCGTTGGTCAATGCAATCGTGGTGTCAGCAAGCTGGGCGACCTCGCGGGCATCGCCAAGGACGCGGATTGCCTGCTCGCTGCCCGCCACCTGGCCGCGGCCCGAACCGAGATCGATATTGGTGCCGCGCAGTTGTTGGCTGACTGAAAGCGCGGTGATGCCATAGGCATTCAGCTTGTTCGGATCGAGCTCGATGCGCACTTCGCGATCAGCGCCGCCGTAGCGATCGACGCGGCCGATGCCGGCCTGGCCCTGCAGGGCGCGCTTGACGACGTCGTCAACGAACCAGGACATTTCCTCGAGCGTCATGTTCGGCGAGGAGACGGCGAAGCTCTGGATGGCCTGACCCTCGACATCGACCTTGGAGACGATCGGCTCATCGATAGTGGACGGCAGATTGCCGCGAATGCGGTCGATCGCGTCCTTGGTGTCCTGAACGGCCTGCTGTGTCGGCACTTCGAGGCGGAAGATGACGACGGTCTGCGACTGGCCGTCGGTGACGGTCGACTGGATCTCGTCGATGCCGTTGATGCTGGCGACGGCGTCTTCGACCTCCTTCGTCACCTGCATCTCAAGTTCAGCGGGCGATGCGCCACTCTGCGTCACGGTCACGTTGACGACCGGTACGTCGATGTTCGGGAAGCGGGTGATCGGCAGATTGAAGAAGGCGTGCGCGCCCACCACCATCAGCAGGAAAAAGCCCAAAAGCGGCGCGACGGGATTTCGGATGGACCAGGCGGAAAAGTTCATCTTGCCGTTCTCGCTTAGTTGGACGCTTGCGGCGTGTCGTGCATGGGCGTGATGTGGTCACCGTCGCGGACATAGGCGCCGGCCTTGGCCACGACCTCTTCGCCTGCCTGCAGGCCCTTGACGATCTCGACATAGGCGCCGTCCTGGATACCGGTCTCGACATTGATGAATTTGACGACGTTATTCTCCACCTTGCGGGCGGAGGAGCCGTTTTCATCGCTGTTGACGGCGGTGAGCGGCAGGGCGACACCTTGCGTCTCGCGGATGATGATCTCGGCGCTGCCATACATACCAGCGCGGGCCTTGTCGCCGTCATCAATGGAAATGTGAACCGCGCCCAGGCGGGTCACCGCGTCGACGATCGGCGAAACCAAGCGGACGGTACCCGAGAGCTTCTCTCGGCTGCCGGAAAGCGAAATCATAGCCTTCTGCCCCAGAGTGATCTTGGTGATGTCGCTCTCCGAGACGTCGACCACCAGTTCCAGCTTACTGTCGCGGATGATGGTGAAGAGGGGATCGTTGCTGCCGTTGGCGATGGCGCCGATCCGGGCGTTGCGCGATGCGACGGTGCCGGCGACCGGTGTCTTGATGCCGGTGCGGGCAAGTTTCAGATCGGTATCGGCGATCTGGCTGTCGGTGACCTTGAGGTCGGCTTCGGCAACGGCGATTGCCTGTTCGGCCGAGGCCACGCGCGCTTTGTTGGCGGCCGCCGTGGCGTTTGCCTGCTCGACGGACGAAGTCGAGACGGTGCCCCTGGCGCCCATGGCGACGGCGCGGGCTCGCGCCAGTTCTGACTCGTCCGCATTGGCATGTGCTTCGGTGAGCTGAGCACGCAACTGTGCAAGGGTCGCCTGACCCTTGGCCTTTGTCGCCGCCATCTGGCTTTTCTGCAGGATCAGCGCATCGTCATTCAGCGTGGCGAGCGTGCTGTCCGCCGCGACCTTGTCGCCGACATCGGCGTTGAGCGAGCGAACCGACAGGCCGTCAACCTGTGGCTGGATATAGACCTCTTCCACGGCTTTCACAGTGCCGGTGGCGACCACCTTGTCGACCAGCTTTCGCGTTTGCGCCTGCGTGACGACGATGGCCGGCAGATTCTGTTTCGGAGCGGCGACAGTGGGCTCTTCCGCAAAGGCCACGGGCGCTGATAGCAGGGCAAGCAGGATTGCGGTCGTGCTCAGAAATCTATGCGGCGTGAGGGCCATGCGTCCGGTTCCAGTTCGGCATTTTGGGTAACGGGATTTCGCTGTTTCCGTCGCGAACACGGGGGATCTATGCATGCGGGCCGGCTTCGTCCGGCGGATCAACATCCGTCTGTCATGCCAGAAGGTCCCTCATCCTCAATTTGCCCCAATACATGGGAGCAATTTCCAAATTCCGCAAGATCACGAGAAAATGATTTCTATCGCCGGATAATTCTAGTGCGGGCAACGCTATGAATCAATCACGGCAATGTGATGTCCGCATTCAGATACTTGATCGATGCCTGGCTTTTCATGCAAGCGCGAGAATAAAGCCAGCTTTTTGTGGTGGCTGTTACAAAATGAAAAAAACGCGCGAGTAACGAAACTCGCGCGTTGCGATCATTTGTTGCACCAGGACTATTTCAGCGCGGCGTCGGTGACCTCATGCGTGTAAGCGCCGGTCGGCTTCTTGTTGATGATCTTCTGATCGAGAAGGGCCTCGACAGTGCGATCATAGAGCTTCGTGTCGAGCTTGCCGCTGCCGATCAACTTGGCGACTTCGCCCATCATGCGCTTCTGGTGATTTTCGTCCTGGCCGCCATTGTCCATGACGATTTCGGCGGCTTCATCCGGATGCGCGACGGCATATTTCCAGCCCTTCAGGGAAGCACGAACGAACTTGACCATATCGGCCTTGAACTTCGGGTCCTTCAGCTTGTCTTCGTTGACATAGAGGCCGTCTTCGAGAAGGTCGATGCCGAGCTTGGAGTAGTTGAAGACGGTAAGATCTTCCGCCTTGAAGCCGGCATCGATCGCCTGCCAGTATTCATTATAGGTCATGACCGAGATGCAATCGGCCTGCTTCTGGACCAGCGGCTGGACGTCGAAGCTCTGCTTCAAGACGGTAACGCCATCCTTGCCGCCATCGGTCTTCAGGCCAAGTTTGCTCATCCAGGCAAAGAAGGGGTATTCGTTGCCGAAGAACCAGACACCAAGCGTATGGCCCTTGAAATCCTTCTCTGTCTTGACCGGGCCGTCCTTCGGGCAGATCAGCTCGAGGCCGGACTTCTCGAAGGGCTGGGCGATGTTGATCAGCGGCACACCCTTTTCGCGGGCAACCAGAGCGCCACCCATCCAGTCGACGATCACGTCGGCGCCCCCGCCGGCGATCACCTGTTCCGGAGCGATGTCCGGGCCGCCCGGCTTGATGTCGACGTCGAGGCCTTCTTCCTTGTAGAAGCCCTTGTCCTTGGCGACGAAATAGCCGCCGAACTGGCCCTGCGCCACCCATTTCAGCTGCAGCGTCACCTTGTCGGCGGCGTTGGCGGCCTGAGCCATGGTCAATGCCATGGCGCTCGCCATCAATGTAAGCATCAGTCTTTTCATGTTCTTCACCCTTTTCCCTCTGAAGTTATGCCCTGATCCCTTGCCTGGGATCTTAGTCTACGTCTTTCCACCTCGGACAGACGGATGCCAGAACGTCGTCATCCTCTCGAGAATGGCGACGATGCCGTAGAAGACGGACCCCGCAATCGCTGCGACCGCGATTTCCGCCCAGACCATATCGAGGTTCAGTCGGCCGTTTTCGGTCGAGATGCGGAACCCCATGCCCGACATGGGTGTACCAAAGAACTCCGCCACGATGGCACCGATCATGGCCAAGGTCGAGTTGATCTTTAGCGCATTGAAAATAAAGGGTGCGGCGGCCGGCAGGCGCAGTTTGAACAGCGTTTGCCAATAGCTCGACGCATAGGTGCGCATCAGGTCACGCTCGATATTGCCGGCGGCGGCAAGGCCAGCGACCGTGTTCACCAGCATCGGGAAAAAGGTCATGATGACGACGACGGCAGCCTTGGATTGCCAGTCGAAGCCGAACCACATGACCATGATCGGCGCGACGCCGATGATCGGCATCGCCGAGACGAAATTGCCGATCGGCAGCAGGCCACGACGCAGGAAGGCGAAGCGGTCGGCGAGGATGGCGACGATGAAGCCGCTACCGCAGCCAATGATGTAGCCGATCAAGACCGATTTGAAGATGGTTTGCTCTATATCGGTCCAAAGTGTTGGAAGCGATCCGGCAATCCTCACCCCAATGGCGCTCGGTGGCGGTAGCAGGACAAGCGAGACACCGGCGCCGCGCGTTACCGCCTCCCAGATGATCAGGATCCAGGCACCGAAAATCGCCGGTATCAGCAGCCGCAGGCTATAGTTGCTGGTGGTGGAGTGCGGCCGGATCGATGACAACACGGAGACGCAACGCCAGGCGAGAAGCCAGCCGGCGGCGATCAGCAGGAAGAAGGAGGGCTGAGCCTTGCCCTCGTTGCCGGTGATCTGCGACAGTAGCAGCCAGGCGGTTTCGTGCGCGCCCAGAAACAGGATGGCCGCGGTGATAGCTGCCGGCAGGATGGACTGGGAAAAGACTGCAGCAACGACGATCAGGAAGAAGACGAGTGCTACGATGCCCGGCGGGATCGGCTCCGGCGCGCCATCCGCAAACAGCGGTAGCGTGAGCGCGGCGGCAAGGCAGAGCAGGAGCGCAAGAAGGCCCTGCCAGGAGAGCTGGATCAGTTTCATGCCGGCCGCCCTCCCATCGAGTGATTGACGATGCGTGCGGCAATGCCAACGATGGCCACGAGGATTGCTGCCAGTACCGAGCCAGCGACGAGTGCGGCCCAGATGTCGATCGTCTGGCTATAATAGGAGCCTGCAAGCAGCTTGGCGCCAATGCCGGCAACGGCTCCGGTCGGAAGCTCGCCAACGATGGTGCCGACCAGGCTTGCGGCAATCGCCACCTTCATCGACGTGAAGAGGAAGGGGATCGAGGCCGGCACGCGCAGCTTCCAGAAGGTCTGCGACGCACTGGCATTATAGGTGCGCATCAGGTCCAGATGCATGACCTCCGGCGAGCGTAGCCCCTTGGTCATGCCGACGGTGACGGGGAAAAACGACAGGTAGGTGGAAATTAGCGCCTTGGGGATCAATCCGTCGATGCCGAGCGCGCTGAAGACGACGATGATTGTCGGCGCGATCGCCAGGATGGGGATTGTCTGCGATGCGATGATCCAGGGCATCAGGCTGCGGTCAAGCGCCACGAGATGGACGATGCCGACGGCAAAGAGAATACCGAGCACGGTGCCGAAGGCGAAGCCGACGGCGGTGGGGGCAAGTGTTACCCAGGCATTATAGACGAGGCTGCGATTGCTGGTCGGGGCTCTGAGAAACGTGTTTTCGAAAACGTTCCGCGCCACCTGATGCGGCGCCGGCAGGATCGGTTTCGGCTGCGCCAGCGTCTTGCCGATGAATTCCATCGTGCCGGAGGTGACATTGGCACGGCGGTCGAGATCGCGCTGGAACGGCGCGTTAAGGATGACGGCGAAGACATACCACAATAGGAGGATCGCCAGCACGATGGCCGTCACCGGCAGGAACTTGTGCTTGAAGAACTGCTCCTTCTCCATACTCACGCCCTCCCTTGCGCGGGAAACAGCATCAGCGCCATCGCCACGATGCCAAGCCCGACGCCAGCCAGTTGCGGCAGGCTGAGCCGCTCGCCGAAGACGACGAAGGCAACGATGTTGACGACCACGAGCTGGGCGATGGAGGAGGCTGATATCGCCAGCCCCAGCCCACCCTCACGCATCAGCCGGATCATCATCAGATTGCCGATGCAATAGAGAATGAGCGCGAATACTAGGACCAGGATGTTGTTGTTGGCGATATAGGTTCTAGAGGCGGTTGCCCCGCCGATGAAGATCGCCATGGCGCCGACGAGCCAGAGGAGGAATTGCGGGTTCATGGTGTGATCCTATTCCTCATAACTATGCCCCGCTCTCAGCCCTTCACGGACACGATGAGCAATCTCCAGGAATTCCGGGGTTTCGCGAATGCCGAGCGGGCGTTCCAGCGGAAGGGTGGATTCGATGACATCGGTGACGCGGCCGGGGCGGGGCGACATGACGATGATCTTGGTGGAGAGATAGACCGCCTCCGGGATCGAGTGCGTCACAAAACAGATGGTCTTGTTCGTGTGCTTCCAGAGCTTCAAGAGCTGTTCGTTGAGGTGGTCGCGAACGATCTCGTCGAGCGCGCCGAAGGGTTCGTCCATCAGGAGCAGGTCGGCATCGAAGGCGAGCGCGCGGGCAATCGAGGCGCGCTGCTGCATGCCGCCCGAAAGCTGCCAGGGAAATTTCTTCTCGAAGCCGGTGAGATTGACCAGATCCAGCGTCTGGGCGATGCGCTTGGCCTGTTCGGCCCTGGCATAGCCCATGATCTCCAGCGGCAAGGCGATATTCTTTTCGATGGTGCGCCAGGGATAGAGGGCGGGCGCCTGAAAGACATAGCCATAGGCGCGTGCCTTGCGTGCCTCGTCCGGTGTCATGCCGTTGACGGTGATGTCGCCGGAGGTCTTGCGCTCGAGATCGGCGATAACGCGCAGGAACGTGGTCTTGCCGCAGCCGGAAGGGCCGATGAAAGAGACGAAATCGCCCTTGCGTACGTCGAGATCGACATTGCTCAGCGCATGCACCGGCCCGTCATTGGTCTCGTAGGTGAGACAGAGGTTCCGCGCGGAGACGACGGAAGAAGCGGACGACGTCATTAACACCTGCCAGTCATGTTTTCGCCGCGCAGCGGCGGCGGATTGCTTGTTATTTTGTTTGGCATCATACCCCGCTGGCGGGTATGCCGCTGCGCTGAACCTTGCGCGGCGCGGTGACGTCTTTCCAGGTCGAAAGCGCGCGGTTGATGGCGGTGAAAGGCTCGCGCTTGACGAACTCGCCGTGGCCTTGCTGGGTCTTCACCGTGCCTTCCTCGATGGCGACCACGCCGCGGGTCAGCGTATAGCGCGGCAGGCCGGTGACTTCCTTACCCTCGAAGACGTTGTAGTCGATCGCCGACTGCTGTGTCTTGGCGGCGATGGTCTTCGACCGTTTCGGGTCCCAGACGACGATATCGGCATCGGCGCCGACGAGGATTGCGCCCTTCTTCGGATAGCAGTTGAGGATTTTGGCGATGTTGGTCGAGGTCACCGCCACGAATTCGTTCATGGTCAGGCGGCCGGTGTTGACGCCATAGGTCCAAAGCATCGGCAAGCGGTCTTCGAGCCCGCCGGTGCCGTTCGGGATCTTGGTAAAATCGCCAAGGCCGAAACGCTTCTGTTCGGTGGTGAAGGCGCAATGGTCGGTGGCGACCACCTGCAGCGAGCCGGAGGCAAGGCCAGCCCAGAGGCTGTCCTGATGCTGCTTGTTGCGGAAGGGCGGCGACATGACACGGCGAGCGGCATGGTCCCAATCGGCATTGGCATATTCGGTTTCGTCCAGCGTCAGGTGCTGGATCAGCGGCTCACCATAGACGCGCATGCCTTTCTGGCGGGCGCGGCGGATGGCTTCGTGGGCCTGTTCGCAGGAGGTGTG
This sequence comes from Martinezella rhizogenes, assembly GCF_000799715.1. Classification (GTDB taxonomy): domain Bacteria; phylum Pseudomonadota; class Alphaproteobacteria; order Rhizobiales; family Rhizobiaceae; genus Rhizobium; species Rhizobium rhizogenes_C. Next base: position 1,174,820 of record NZ_JUHG01000011.1, on the reverse strand, counting down.
GACGATGTAAACCGGGCTGCCCGCCATGTCGGCGATCATGATGGCGCGGTTCGTCGCTTCGCCCTCGACTTCGACGGGGCGGGAATAAGCATGCGCTTCCGGACCGTTATTGCCCTCGGCGAGCAGCTTTGCTTGCATCTGTGCCACCACGTCGCCGTTTTCGGCATGGACGAGCGGCAGCGCGCCAAGCTCGGCGCAGCGCTGGAAGGACGAGAACATCTCGTCGTCATCCACCATCAGGGCGCCCTTATAGGCCATGAAGTGCTTGAAGGTGTTGATGCCCTTGTCGCGGACGATGGCTTCCATCTCGTTGAAGACCTGCTCGCCCCACCAGGTGATCGCCATGTGGAAGGAGTAGTCGCAGTTCGCCCGCGTCGACTTGTTGTCCCACATGGTCAGCGCCTCAAGCAGCGACTGGCCGGGCGAGGGGAGCGCAAAATCCACCACCATCGTCGTGCCGCCGGCCAAGGCCGCCCGCGTACCGCTCTCGAAATCGTCGGACGAGTAGGTGCCCATGAACGGCATTTCGAGATGGGTGTGCGGGTCGATGCCGCCCGGCATGACATAACAGCCCGTGGCATCGAGCACCTCGTTGCCGGACAGATTCTGCCCGATCTCGACGATCTTCCCGCCTTCGACCTTGAGGTCCGCCTTATAGGTCAGATCGGCCGTGACGATGGTTCCACCCTTGATGACAGTGCTCATGGTGTCTGCTCCCGATGTATGAAGTTCTGGTGTTCGGCGAAGACGGGCGTCACGCCACGATCTCCGCCGTCTCGACGACCGCGTGGAACAGGACATCGGCGCCGGCGGCCGCCCATTCCTTGGAAATCTCTTCCGCCTCGTTGTGCGACAGGCCGCCGACGCAGGGGCACATGACCATGGTGGCGGGAGCCACCTTGGCGGCCCAACAGGCGTCGTGGCCGGCGCCGGAGATGATGTTCATGTGGCTGTAGCCCAGCTTCTCCGCGGCATTGCGCACGGCGGTTACCAGCGTCGGATCGAAGGTCACCGGCTCGAAATGGCCGATGGCCTCGACAGAGCAGCCGACGCCGAGGGCATCGCAGATGACAGGTGCTTCGGCCTCGATCTTGGCGCGCATGCGATCAAGCTTATCCTTGTCGGGCGTGCGGATGTCGACGGTGAAGACCACCTTGCCGGGCAGCACATTGCGTGAGTTCGGCGAGAAGGACACCTGGCCGACGCCACCGACGGCGCCCGGCTGGTTTTCCATCGCGACTGCCTGCACCATCTCGATGATCCGCGACATGGCAAGCCCGGCATTGACACGCATGTTCATCGGCGTCGAGCCGGTATGAGCTTCCTTGCCGGTCAGCGTGAACTCCAGCCACCACAGGCCCTGACAGTGCGTGACGACGCCGATCGTCTTTTCCTCGGCTTCGAGGATCGGGCCCTGTTCGATGTGATATTCGAAATAGGCGTGCATCTTGCGGGCGCCGACCTCTTCGTCGCCGAGCCAGCCGATGCGCTTCAGCTCCTCGCCATAGGTCTTGCCTTCCGGGTCCTTGCGGCCATAGGCATAGTCCAGCGTGTGCATGCCGGCAAAGACGCCGGAGGCGAGCATGGCGGGGGCGAAGCGCGCGCCCTCTTCATTGGCCCAGTTGGTGACCACGATCGGATGCTTGGTCTTGATGCCGAGATCGTTCATCGTGCGCACGACTTCCAGCGCGCCGAGCACGCCGAGGACACCGTCATACTTGCCGCCGGTCGGCTGGGTGTCGAGATGCGAGCCGACATAGATCGGCAGCGCATCCGGATCGGTGCCGGCGCGGGTGGCAAACATCGTGCCCATCTTGTCGACGCCGACCTTCATGCCGGCATCTTCGCACCATGTCCTGAAAAGGCTGCGGCCTTCGGCGTCGGCATCGGTCAGCGTCTGACGATTATTGCCGCCGGCGATGCCGGGGCCGATCTTCGCCATGTCCATCAATGCGTCCCAAAGGCGATCGCCGTTGATACGCATGTTTTCTCCTGGCGCTGCCACCATGATGCAATCCTCACCTGTTTATCCTGGCGCATGCAAGGCGCATGCCCAATTGTTCCCGATGGTCGTGCCCAGAGCGTTTGTTTGTTTTTCTTGCCCCGGAAAATCGCCGGTTGCCTTTGTAAGACATCTGACAGATAATTTGACCGATTGGTAAACATTACAACTTCCGTGGCGGCGCTCAAGACGAAAAGCGCGAAAATTCCCGATAAAATTTCAGGCAATTGCCCAAATTTACAGCGCGGGCAGGGCGAGATGAGAGCTTGGCCGAAGGGCTTGGATTTCAAGGAGAAACAGAGCAGACATGGCCATTCCCAGAGCCGCCAGGACCCAGCGCCGCACCCGCATCCAGGAAGAAAAAGAGGAAGTGATACTCGAGGCCGCGCTGGACGTATTTTCCGTCCACGGTTTCCGCGGCTCGACCATCGACCAGATCGCCGATGTCGCCGGCATGTCGAAGCCCAATGTGCTCTATTATTTCCGCACCAAGGAGGCCATGCACCGGGCGCTGATCGACCGCGTGCTGTTTACCTGGCTGGAGCCGCTGCGTGCCTTCGATGCCAATGGCAATCCCGAAAGCGAGATCCGCTCCTATATCCGCCGCAAGCTCGAAATGGCCCGCGATTTCCCACGCGAAAGCCGTCTGTTTGCCAACGAGATGCTACAGGGCGCACCGCATATCGAGGACGAGCTCCGCGGCCCGCTGAAGAGCCTCGTCGACGAAAAGGCCGAGGTCATCCGCGTTTGGGCCAAGGCCGGCAAGATCGCCAAATGCGATCCCTACCACCTGATCTTCTCCATCTGGTCCACGACGCAGCATTATGCGGATTTCGATGTGCAGGTGCGTGCCGTGCTCGGGCAGGAACATTCGGGCGCCGGACGCTTTGAGGATGCGGCGCGCTATCTTGAGAAGCTTTTCGTCGACGGGCTTGGCATTCGGCGGCCGTAGTCCTCGACCTTCGCACTTATGTCGACATAAGTGCGAAGGTTGATCTCTCGCGAAAGCCCTTGTCTTACTCCGCCGCCTGGCGGGCCATCGGATTGTTCGGATGGGTCGTCCAGTTGGCGTAATTCGGGTCGACGATCTTGCCGGTGCGCTTGTCGAGGTTGCCGGCCGGCAGTTCCTCCATGGTGATGCAGTTTTCGACCGGACAGACGCTGACGCAGAGATTGCAGCCAACGCATTCCTCGTCCATCACCTCGAAATGCCTGGCGCCATCGACCATGCTGGTGATCGCCTGATGCGAGGTGTCCTCGCAGGCGATGTAGCAGCGGCCGCACTTGATGCAGGCGTCCTGGTCGATCTTGGCCTTGGCGATATAGTTGAGGTTGAGATACTGCCAGTCGGAGACGTTTGGCACGGCGCGGCCGATGATGTCGTCGAGATTGCGGTGGCTCTTTTCATCCATCCAGTCGGAGAGACCGGTAATCATCTCCTGGACGATCTTGAAGCCGTAGGTCATGGCCGCCGTGCAGACCTGCACATTGCCGGAGCCGAGCGCCAGGAATTCGGCCGCGTCACGCCAGGTGGTGATGCCGCCGATGCCGGAGATCGGCAGGCCGTAGGTTTCCGGATCGCGGGCGATCTCGGCCACCATGTTGAGCGCGATCGGCTTGACCGCCGGGCCACAATAGCCGCCATGGCTGCCCTTGCCGCCGACCGTCGGGTTCGGGGCGAAATTGTCGAGATCGACGGAGACGATCGAGTTGATCGTGTTGATCAGCGACACGGCATCGGTGCCGCCGGCCTTGGCGGCGCGGGCGGGCTTGCGGATGTCTGAGATATTCGGCGTCAGCTTGGTGATGACGGGCATACGGGTGTACTGCTTGCACCAGCGCACGACCATCTCGATATATTCCGGCACCTGTCCGACCGCAGCACCCATGCCGCGTTCCGACATGCCGTGCGGACAGCCGAAATTGAGCTCGATGCCGTCAGCGCCAGTTTCCTCCACCAGCGGCAGGATCGCCTTCCAGGCATCCTCGACGCAGGGAACCATGATCGAGGCGATCAGGGCGCGATCCGGCCAGTTCATCTTCACCTGCTTCATTTCGCGCAGGTTGGTGTAGAGGTCGCGGTCGGTGATCAGCTCGATATTGTTCAAGCCGAGCAGGCGACGGTCGGCGCCCCAGATGGCGCCGTAGCGCGGTCCGTTGACGTTGACGACCGGCGGGCCTTCTTCACCCAGCGTCTTCCAGACGACGCCGCCCCAGCCGGCCTTGAAGGCGCGCTCGACGTTGTAGGCCTTGTCGGTCGGCGGCGCGGAGGCGAGCCAGAACGGGTTCGGGGATTTGATGCCGACGAAATTATTGCGGAGATCAGCCATATCGATTTCCCCTTCAAGCGACGGCGGCGTTCGGCTGCGCAGAGGCAGCGAGCGCGTGGTTGATGGATTCGGCTGCGTCACGGCCCTGAGCGACGGCTGATACCGTCAGGTCGTCGCCGCCGAGCACGCAATCGCCGCCGGCCCAGACGCCGTCGAGCGAAGTGCGGCCTTCGCCGTCTATGGCGATGCGGCCGGCCTCCATGCGCAATGCGCCGAGGCCGGAGGCTTCGAAGGTCTGGCCGATCGCCTTGAAGATCTGGTCGGCGGCAATGACGCCGATGTCGCCGGTGCCGGTCAGCTTGCCGTCACGCAGTTCGGTGTATTCCACCTCGATGCCGGCGACCTTGCCGTCCTTGTCGAGAATGCGCTTCGGCGCCAGCCAATGGCGGATCATGACGCCCTTGGATGCGGCGAGATCCTGCTCGTATTCGGAAGCATTCATATGCTCCTTGCCGCGGCGATAGCAGATCGTCACCTCTTCGGCGCCGAGCAACTTGGCCTGCACGGCGGCGTCGATGGCGGTCATGCCGCCGCCGAGAATGACGACGCGGCGGCCGATGGCGATATCGGCCTTCTGGGTCGCCTGACGCAGGTCGGCGATATAGGCGACGGCATCGGCGACGCCGTCGAGATCCTCGCCTTCGGCGCGCAGCGCGTTGACGCCGGCGAGGCCGAGGCCGAGGAAGACGGCGTCATATTGCGAGGACAGATCGGCGAGGCTGAAATCGCGGCCGAGCGCCTGGCCGTTCTTCACCTCGATGCCGCCAATCGACAGCACGTAATCGACTTCCTTCTGCGCGAAATCGTCGACCGCCTTATAGGTGGCGATGCCGTATTCGTTGAGGCCGCCGGCCTTTTCGCGGGCGTCAAAGATCACGACCTCATGGCCCTTCACCGCAAGGCGATGGGCGCAGGCAAGGCCGGCAGGGCCGGCGCCAATGACGGCGATCTTTTTGCCGGTCGAAGCGGCGCGGGCATAGAACTGCTTGTTTTCGGCCATGGCTATGTCGGTCGCGTAGCGCTGGAGGCGACCGATTTCGACAGGGCGCTCCTCGGCGGTATTGCGTACGCAATCCTGCTCGCAGAGCTGTTCGGTGGGACAGACGCGGGCGCACATGCCGCCCAGGATGTTCTGGTCGAAGATCGTCTTGGCCGAGCCGATCGGATTTCCCGTCGAGATCTGCCGGATGAACAGCGGAATGTCGATGGAGGTGGGACAGGCCGTCATGCACGGCGCGTCGTAACAGAAATAACAGCGGTCGGCAGCGACCAGCGCCTCGTGATCGTTCAGGCGCGGATGAAGATCGGAAAAGTTCGCATCATATTCGGCAGGCGTCAGCCGGCCTTTATGAATCCCAGTTTCCAGTCGTCCCATTGAAGTTCCCTCTTATAGTAAACGGCTAGTGGGACAAACGGTAACTCAGGATAAAAAATTTATCAAACGGTAAAATTTTGGGATTTTGGATTTTGTCGAGACGGAGATTATCCTTGCGGTCGCATTGAATTGGGGGTTGAAGCGAATGTTCTGTTAACGACATGTTTTCATCGTGTATTTTCGTGCTTTCGCGGAAAAGTTGACCGCGAAAAACCCGGGATTCCGAACGAGATTTCAATGAGCCGGTGGCCGGCCGTTGCGATTCTTTTGATCGCGGCAGTGGGGAGTGGGAAAAAAATCGAAATTTTTTTGAAAAGATGGGAACCAAGGCCCGGCGTCGTCGTTTAGAGAGTGCTTGGTGATGAGTGCATTAATCGATGTACGCCCCAACATCATTATCAGGCATCTACTCACGGTCCCCTCCCGATGAGTGAAAAGCAGCCAGTGCGCCGCCCTCGCACTGGCTGTTTTCGTTCGTGGTTTTGATGCGTGCCGCTCAAGGGCGGCGGAGGATTTCGTATTCGGTTTCCGGGATGGTCAGGCGGTAGCCGATGCTGTCGTCGCCGATCGAGAAATCGGCGCGGCCGTTCATGGAACTTGGCACGACGCGTTCGAGCACGGTGCGGCTGAAGCTGTTGTCCTCGAACTCATGGTCGGCGGGGAAATAGAAGCGTTCCAACCACGCCACCTCGATCGCCTTCTTGCCATCGAGTTCCGATTCCTTGCAGTTCAGCGTGATGCTGGTGGCGCCGGCCGAAATGGCGCCATGCGAGGCGGAATTGACGATCAGCTCATGCAGGGCAAGGCCGAGATGCACGGCGGCGTTCGGGGTCAGATGCGCGTTGATCCCATAGATCGGCATGGGCACGCCGGCATCGGGCCAGTAGGGGGCGAATTGCTTCTCGGCGAGCTCGAATAAATAGGCGCCGCGCCAGCTGGAATCGGTGATCAGATCCTGCGAGTGCGACAGCGACTGCAAGCGACCACGGAACTTGATCAGGAAATTGTCGAGCGACAGCGTATGGCGGGCCGTCTGGGTGGCGATGCCCTGGATAATCGCCAGAAGATTCTTGGAGCGATGCGAGAGCTCGCGCAGCAGCGATTTCAGGACTTTTTCGCGATGGCGGGTTTCGGTGATCTCGGAGATGACGGAGAGCAGACCCTGCGGCTTGCGCTCGCCTATGCGCTCGATCTTCAACTCGTAGATGCGCACGCCGTCGCCGGTCGGAAGCTCCACTTCCGCGCTGGCGGGCTTGCCGCTTTCCAGCACGCCACGCTTCAGCTGTAGCAGATGCGCACCATCCTTTTCGCCGAAGAGATGGAGATCCGTTCCGCCGATGATCAGGGATGGTTTCAGGTGATCGGGTAGGTTTTCGGCATAGCGGATTGCAAGGGTCGTATCCTGAAAGAGGATCGATATGCTGGCGCTGCCGAGCGCCCGCTCCATCATAGCGGCCTTGCCCTCAAAACTCAAAGGCGCGCCGGATAATGGTTCAGTCGTATTCACCGGTTTGCCTTTCACTCGAATTTCGAGAAGCCTGCCGACAAGGCATTCTCAACCGGAAGAACTCAGTCCGGTCTATACAATCACTCGCCATAATAGTCGGTAAAGCGTCCCTTAGCAGCCGGAACGCTCGGTTGCTATCTTTGTTCCGCGACAGGGTGTCGAATCGAGTCAGGCGGCCACCTTTGTGGTTTCGTTGAAGAAAAGCGCCTGGCTGATCAGGGCCTTCACCATGTCCGGATTGAACGGCTTGGTGACAAGGAAGGTCGGCTCTGGGCGTTCGCCGGTCAGCAGACGTTCCGGGAAGGCAGTGATGAAGATAACCGGAATGCTCGATGTCTTGAGGATATCGTTGACCGCATCGATACCGGAGCTGCCGTCGGCAAGCTGGATGTCGGCAAGCACCATCTTGGGATTGGTGGCGTTGTGCAGGGCAACTGCTTCCGCACGGGTGCGGGCAATGCCGGTCACCCGATGTCCGAGGCTTTCCACCATCTGTTCGATATCCATCGCGATCAGGGGCTCGTCCTCGATGATCATGATATCGGTGGCGACCTGACGGGAAATCTCCTGCGACGCCTTGTCGAGCAGGTTCATGGCTTCGGTTTCCGGCACGTCGAGAATGTTGGCGATCTCGCCGAGGCGGAAGTTTTCGACGGAAGCAAGAAGGAAGGCCTGGCGGGCAATCGGAGAAACCTTTGCGAGGTTTACAGAGGCGCGCTGTTCCCAGGCATAGGGCGAGGTTGGTTCGGGAACCTGGATCGCCGAGGAACCAAAGAGCTTGGTGAAGAGTTTATAGAGGGCGACGCGGTCGTTGGACGTCTCCGGAAAGATGGAAAGGTCGGTGATGATCGCCTCAAGGACCGCCGCGACATAGGCGTCTCCCGAAGTCTGTGTCCCGGTGAGCGCGCGGGAGTAGCGGCGCAAATACGGAAGATGCGGCGCAATGCGTGTGGAAAGTGTCATTAATGGCTCCCGCCTTTTAATCAATTCCTAATTGAAACACAGCCTCCGAGCTGCAATGATAGAGAAACGCCAGCTTGGTAAAAAAGTTCCTCTACACCGGAACTTTTTTTAGGCAATGGCATTACCCTGCGAACGAACAGTTGGTTTCATCCTCCTCCGATTTCGGCTCGAAGCGGACGCGGGCGAGGCGGACTGGTCATCCCGACCAGGGCATATAGGCGCACCCGACCCATGAACGCCAGAAAATGCGGAAGCGAGCAGGCCAAATGACCATCCAGAATCAAGAGGAAGCGGATCGGAACCGCGCTGATCTACGCGCCGCCGATATTCTCGACCCTAACAATCAGATCGGAAACCGGTTACGCTCCTTCTACGCTGCGGTGCAGGATGAGGCTATCCCCGATCGCTTTCTCGACCTGCTCGAGAAACTGGATCAGGTTGAACGCTTGGCTTCCGCAAAAGTCTCCGATTGAGGGGAAGCGTCATGGAACAGCAACCGAGCTTCAAGCGCGAACTTCTGGCTGCCCTGCCGAGCCTGCGTGCCTTCGCCATCTCCTTGACCGGTCGCCACGACCGCGCCGACGATCTCGTGCAGGACACCATTATGAAAGCCTGGGCGAAGCAGGATCATTTCGAGATGGGCACGAACATGAAGGCCTGGCTCTTCACCATCCTGCGCAATGAACTTTACAGCCAGATGCGCAAGAGCGGCCGCGAGGTACAGGACAGCGACGGCTTCTTCACCGAATCGATGGCGACGCATCCTTCCCAATATGGTGCACTCGACCTGCAGGATTTTCGCAAGGCGCTGGATCAGCTTCCGCCTGATCAGCGTGAAGCCATCATTCTTGTCGGCGCCTCCGGTTTTTCCTATGAGGAGGCCGCCGAGATCTGTGGTTGTGCCGTCGGCACCATCAAAAGCCGCGTCAATCGCGCCCGCCAGCGCCTGCAAGAAGTACTGCAGATTACCGGCGAGGCCGATTTTGGCCCAGACGCCACCTCCGCGCCGTTGACCTCGAAGGCGTTTGCTTTCTGAGATTGCAAGCAGCCCGCACAATCACTCATGATGGTGCGGGCTGCTTACTTAAGCGTTCGTGCGTAGTTGCGAACTCTATCGGTCGGATGGACCGCGCTCAATCATCCCGTTTCTTCGTTCCAAACAGGTTGCCGAACACCAGTGCCGTGGCGATGGCGGCGGTGAGCATTGGCTGCGTCTTTGCAAGACCCAGCGCAGCGAAAGCCATGGATTCCAATGAGGCGCGGCGTTCACGGGCGCGGCGCTCTTCCTGCTTGTTGAGGATCGCCATGATGACGAGGACGATGAGGCCGAGCAGCAATGCACCGGCCGCGATCAATAGTGCCGAAACGGCGGCGCCATAGATGGTTGCCATCCAGATGGCAGCGGCGATCAGCGCGAAGCCATAGGCCGTCAGGAGAAGGATCGCGGCGATGGCGACAAAAATACCGTTGCGCTTGGTCCGCGCAACGGTACGGCTCAGTGTGCCTGACATCAACAGGCTGAGGATTGGAGCGAGCATCGCGGCTCCTTAACGGCGGGATAGAAGCAGAGCGATTGCGAGACCGAAAACAGCGGCGGCCCCGACGGTTGCGACCGGATGCTGCCGGACGGTTCTGCGCACTTCGCGTGAACCCTTGGCATAGCCGTGCTGGAGTTCGCGCAGCAGTTCTTCGCCGCGTACCGTCAGATCTTCCAAGCCGGTCTCCGCGCGGGCGCGCATCGTTTCACCTTGCTTGGCGCTGCTTTCACCGACGATCTTGGCAAAGGCGGCAATCTCGTCGCGCAGATGTGTGATCTGGTCCTCAATACTGGTTTCCATATCGTGCAGGCTGCTGCCATTGCGCTTGGTTTTCGCCGAATGGAGGATGGATGTGGCCATGGTCTTTCTCCCTTGCATCGTTTGCGTCTTTGCCCTGGCGTCTGGAAGACGCGCTGGCTGTTGCGATGACCGAATGCTGCAAGACATGTTGCGCCCTCAGGCGCGCAGAAAATCGATCCGGGTCACCCGTCAACAACGCGGCGATGCAACGAAAGGTTCCAGACGTTGCAACGAAAGCGAGTTCAGTCGGTAAGAGCGCTGTGGGCAAGGACGAAGGGAGCGCCGTCGGTGGGAACGCGGTTGACCCTTAGCGCACAGCCGAAAACATCCAGCAGATGCCGGTCTGTCAGCACCTTGGCTACCGGGCCGGCTGCCGTCAATTGCCCATTCTTGAGCAGTACCATCTGGTCGGCGAAAAGCGCGGTAAGGTTGAGATCGTGCATCACGGCAATGACGCCGCCGCCGCGCTGACAGAAATGCCGGGCAAGCGTCATGATCGTCAACTGGTGGCTGATGTCGAGGCTGGAGACCGGTTCGTCGAGCAGCAGCCAGCAGGGCTTGCCGTCGATGACCGGCTCAGGGATCTGGCACAGCACCCGCGCGAGCTGGACGCGCTGCTGCTCGCCGCCGGAAAGCTCCTGATAGAAACGCCCCTCGAAACCGGTGAGGTCGACGGAGCCAAGCGCGTCGGCGGCGATGCGGTCGGCCTGTTCGGGATGACGGTTGCGCCCGGTCGTCAGGCCCATGCGAACGATTTCGCGGACGGTGAATGGAAAAGAGATGGCGTTCGTCTGTGGCAACACGCCGCGCGTTTCCGCCAGTTGCCACGGTTGGAGGCTGCCGATCTCCGCTGCATTGAGGCGCACTGACCCCTGATAGGCAAGTTCGCCGGAAATGGCTTTCATGGTCGTCGTCTTGCCAGAACCGTTCGGTCCGCAGATTGCCGTCAGCGCGCCAGGTTCTGCGGTAAAGGTGACGTCCTGCACGACTGTCTTGCCGGCAAGCCGGACGGAAAGATTGGAGACGTCGATCATCGAGAACTCACAGGCTGAGGCGCGAGCGCTGACGGAGCAGCATCCACAGGAAGAACGGCCCGCCGACACCGGCGGTGATGATGCCGATCGGCAGTTCGGCTGGTGAGACGATGGTGCGGGCAACCACATCGGCGATCAGCAGCAGAGAGCCACCGAGCAGGGCTGAGGCCGGCAGCAGGAAACGATGGTCCGGGCCGATCGCCATGCGCAGGATATGCGGCACGATGATGCCGATAAAGCCGATACCGCCGCTGACGGCAACGGATGCGCCGACCGCAGCGGCAACGCTGACGATGGCGATATTCTTCAGGCGTTGAACGCCGATGCCCATATGGAAAGCCGCGGCTTCGCCGAGGGTCAGCGCATTAAGGCCGCGCGCCATGAACGGCAATGGCAGCATGGCAAGGACGATGATCGGGCCGGCGGAGGCGACCTTGCTCCAGGTCGAACCAGCGAGCGAGCCCATGCTCCAGAAGGTGAGGTCGCGCAACTGCCGGTCATCGGCCATGTAGATCAGCAGGCCGGTTGCCGCCAGCGTCAGCGAGCCGATGGCGATGCCGGCCAGAAGCATGGTCGCGATCGACGTCTGCCCATGCCTAGTGGCCACCTTGTAGAGGACGATCGTCGTGACAAGGCCGCCGATGAAGGCGGCGATCGGTAGGGCGAAGATGCCGAAAAGCTGGGCGACTGGCGCGAGGACGCCAGCGCCGAGGACGATCATGCCGACTGCGCCGAGGCTGGCGCCGGCCGAAATACCGATCAGGCCGGGATCGGCCAGCGGATTGCGGAACAGGCCCTGCATGACCGCACCGGAAACGGCAAGGCCGCCGCCGATCAGGAAGCCGAGGATGGCGCGGGGCAGGCGGATGTCGAAGATGATGATGCGGTCGCGGCTGCTGAGCGCACTGTCCGTTCCGCTGCCGACCACGGTGGAGATGACATCGACGATCGAGGCATTCGATGCGCCCATGGTGATCGAGAAGGCGAAGGCAAGGAAGGAGCCGACCGCCAGGCCGGCGAGGACGAGGAGGGCGAGCAGGGTGCGGTCACCCTCGCGCCGGCGCGCTGTTCCGTGCGATATGTGCTTAAACCCCGACACGACCTCGCTAAGCGCCACATCAGCCTCCGTAGATCGCCGCGTTCAACTCGCGCACGGCACTAGCGGTGCGCGGCCCGAAGCCGAGCAGGTGCAAGCCGTCCATGCGGACGATTGCCCTGTGGCTGGCGGCGGGCGTCAGCGAAATCGCCGGCTGCTTCAACAGATCCTCGTCCTTCATCGACAGCGGGCCTTCGCGGTCCATGATCAGGATGACATCTGGCTTGGCCTCGATGATCGCTTCGTCCGTCAGCGGCTTGTAGCCGGAAAAACCGCCGACCGCGTTGATCGCGCCGGCGAGCTTGATGATGCCATTGGCGGCGGTGTTATCGCCGGAGGCGAGAATCTTGCCGTTCTGATTGCTCAGAATGAAGAGCACGCGCTTGCGCTCGGCTTCCGGACGCTTTTCGGAGTTGGCGATGGCGGCGTCGAGGTCGGCGGCGACCTTGCCTTCCAGCGCCTTTGCCTTGCCCGGCACGCCGAGCAGCGAGCCGACGACATCGATCTTCTTCAGGATGCCGTCGCGGTCGTAGGTCTGCGGCACGGTCTCGAAGGGCAGGCTGGCATTGCGCAGCACGGCGAGTGCTTCCGGCGGGCCGGAGCCCTCGACGGCGATGATGGCGGTCGGATTGACGGCAAGGATGCCCTCCGGCGACAGCGCGCGCATATAGCCGACATCGGGTAGCTTGACTGCTGCTTCCGGATAATTGCTGGTGGAATCGCGGGCGATGAGCCGCTTTTCCTCGCCGAGCGCGTAGATGATCTCGGTGACATCGCCGCCCACCGAGACGAGCCGTGACGTGTCGATCTTCGGCGCCTCGGCCGCATGGGCGCGCTGGACAAGGCTGTAATCACCCTTGATCGGACTGACGGGCACCAGCGGCAGGATCATCACCACGGCGGTCAGCGCGATTTCCCACGGCTTGATGCGCTTGATATTGGTCAATATCGTCATGGCTCGATCCTCAGGCGGCGACGCTGGCGTCAGCCCGTGTCAGGTTCTCGATGATGGCGCGCCAGTCGCGGCGTTCGTCGAAGCCTTCCTTCCGCTTGCCGAAGAACTGGATGATCATCTCGCCCTTTGCATTATAGGCTTCGAACGAGGTGACGTGGCCGTCCTTGGTCGGCTTGCGCACGGCCCAGGCTTCCGCGATGTGGTCCTGGCGCAGATGCAGGTGGAAGGTGGGGTCCATGACGTTGATCCAGGGCCCCATGGTCGCGACGTTGATGATCGGGCCGGAATGGATCTGCACGGTGCCTTCATTGGTGACGAAACACATGATCGGCAGGCCTTCGCGCACGCAGGCATGCATCATCTCGGCGACAGCACCTGTCCCGAGCTTCCAGGCGTAGTCGTCGCCGACGGCGCGGATCGCCGCCTGGCGGCCGATCTTCAGCTTTTTCAGCATGCCGAAGAATTCATGCGTATCCGTCATGCGGCTCCAATGGTCGCGCAACTCGTCGCGGCTGATATCGCCGTCGATCGCGCCATTGTCGGGACCAGAGAGGTCTTCGATCAGCTCCTGTGACTGGTCATCGAGCCGCAGGGCTGCGACCATCTCGTGATAGGCCTCGACATTGGAGGCGGGGCGCAGATGCACCTTGTGTACGGCGTCGCCGGCCTTGTCGAAGAATTGCAGGCTGAGCTTCTGCTGGTCCCCGTCCGTCTTGGTGACGGCGAAGCCATGCGCCCAACGCTTCGGGAAGATGCGCAGGTCGATGTTCTCGCCGAGCACGATGGCGGCCTGTACGCCCGACTTGATGTTTTCGTAGACGCCGATCTTCTCGTGCACGGCGCTCTCGTTGCGCGATAGCGCCAGGACTTCTCCGAGCGAGGCGATGCGTTCAAGGAAGCGATTGGCGTCGGCATCGATGCGAATGGCGGAAATGCCGACTTCGGCGGCGACCAGCGCGGCTTCGGAAACGCCCAGGCGAGCGGCGATATCGCGCTCGCGCATTTTTGAACTCTCGGCGCGGAAGGCGCGGATGGCGGCGGGGGTGGGTCGGGTCGTCTCGGTCATCTGCTATGCCTATTTGTTGAGAATGAGTTTGCCTTGGCGCGTGATCTTCATCCGATAGATGACGCCCTCATGCCTGATCATGATTTCAGTCTGGCCCCGGAAAATATCCGTGCTCTCGACCATTCTAATTTGCGGTGCGGCCGCTGGCGGCATCCGCTGTATTGGGGGCTTCTCAGCAATCATCCTGCTTGGTTTTGCCTGAAAATTCATGGGGGACCGAAGGGGTGCTCCGGCCAGATTTAACTTGACTCACATAGTCATGGTTTCATAAAGACGCAATAGAAGACTGTTGGAGTCAAGTTTAAAATTTTAGGTGGTGCACGCGTTGGCATCCAATGCTCGCTTTGCGTTCGCCAAGAGACATTTCGGGAGTGATTGCTGATGCTGACCAAGACGATTTTGGCCGTTGCCGCCGGCGGGCTGTTTGCCACGGCGTCCTGTGCCCCGGCCTTCGCCGAGGATGCGGTCGCGGCCCCGGTTCCAGCAACGAATACGCAGAAGCTCAACGTCGAACTCAACGCGCTGGCGCCGTCCCAGAAGGGCTGCATGATGACCTTCGTCGCGGAAAACGAGCTGGCGACACCGATCAGCAAGATCTCTTTCGAGCTTGCCTTCTTCAACGACAAGAATGCTGTCGACCGCGTCACCGTTCTCGACTTCCGCGACCTGCCGATTGGCAAGAAGCGGGTGCGGCAATTCGATATGCCCGGCGTGAAGTGCGAAAGCGTCAGCCGCATCATCGTCAACGATACGCCGGTCTGCGATGGCCCGGCTGCGGGCGCCTGCAAGGCCGCCTTGACGACACGCTCCCAGCTTTCCGTTCCCTTCGAAGGCTGACGCCATGGCACCCCGCTCGGTCAAGGTTTCCATCGAACGCCGCCGCTCCGGCGATGGCTTGAATGACAACTATCCGAGTGTGCTTCCAGGTCACGAGTTGACCGACCTCGACGGCCTGCCGCGTCCGCCGACCGCCGAGGCGGTATCGCATTACAGCCGCTTCACCCAGATCGACTCCTATCCCGCTCACCCGACCGAGCCTGCGCCGGATGCTTCCGAGCCTCCGCTCATGGATATGTTGTCGGCGGAGAAGCTGAGCCACGTCCTTTCGGCGGGCAAGAAGCGTATCACCTTGGCCTGCATCGGTTCCTGCCTCTTTCACCTCGCGGTGGTTGCCGCGGTGCTGCTGTTTGCAGTCGTGCCGCCGGAAGACGTTGCCCTAGAAGAGGCAGGGAGCGCCGTCAGCGTCGTGATGATCGGCAATTCTGATGCGGACCAGATGGCGGTAGGCGAAGAAAATCCAAAGCAGCCCCCTGAAGAGGTAACGGCGGAGGCTGTGCAGCCGGAAACGGTGCAGCCGACGGAAGTCAAGCCGGCGGAGGTTCAGCCGGCTGAAGCGGAAGCCGTTCAGCCTACTGAGACGGAAGTGCAGCCGGCCGAAATGGCGGAGGTGGTTCAGCCGACCGAGCAGCAGCAGGTCCTTGCAACGCAAGCGCCCGCCGAGACGACGGTCGTGCAGCCGGCGGAGACCGTGCAGCCCGTTGAGCCGACGCCCGAAGTCGTCACTCCCGTCGAGAAGCCCGTTCGCCAGGAGAAGCCGAAGGAAATCGTCAAAAAGCCTGTGCCAAAGGTTGCAAAGGTCAAGACCGGTTCCAATGGCGAGAATCAGCAGGATTCGAAGAAGGGTTCTGTTGAAGGAACCGAGACCTCACAGTCCGATACGAATTCGCTGTCGAATGCACGCCGCACAGGTTCTGGCAGTGCGGCCGTTGCCAACTATCCGGGCAAGGTCCAGGCTCGTATTCGCCGCGCCGTCCGTCTGTCCTCGAAATATGAAAAGGGCATAACGGTGCGCGTGCGCCTGACAATAGGCGCGAGTGGCGAACTGGCTTCCCTTTCGGTGGCGCGGAGTTCAGGTATTCCTGAACTGGACGAGGCCGTCACCGACGGCGTCCGGCGGGCTGCGCCATTCCCGCCGTTGCCCCCGGAATGGGGCAAGCCAAGCTGGACGTTCACGCAAGAGGTTCAGGTGACCGGGCGGTAGGTTGGTGTTGGTATCTGCGATAAGCGTCGTATCGATTTTAGTCGTTTGACTGTCGTTGGGCCTGATTGTTGCGCATGGAAATTATGTCGCGACAAAATATGATAAAAACTCTCAACTTTATACTTTACTCTAAAACTCATGTTTAATATGGTCGCCCTGCGCTCGACGGAGTCGGGTGTGCAAGAGCAACCAATGAACGGGTGATGTATGGCGCGTAAGGGGAAGAGGGATTTTGGCCGGGATAGTCGCGAGGCGCAAAAGCCGGAGCAGACAGCCGGAAAATCAAGTCTCGACGGACGTAGCTTCCTCTATGTCGGTGGTCGCGATTGCCAGGTGGCGCATCTGCGCCAGATCGCCAGCAATTTCGGCGCCGAGCTGATCCATCACGATGGCGGCTTGCGTGAGGCGGTGTCGCGTATCGACACCGTGCTGCCGTCCGTCGACTGCGTCTTCTGCCCGATCGACTGTATCAGCCATGATGCGTGCCTGCGGGTGAAGACCGGCTGCAAGAAGTTCGGCAAGACCTTCGTACCCTTGCGCAACGGCAGCAAGTCGAGCCTGGAGCGGGCGCTGACGACGATGAACGAACGAGACGCCGCCCGATGAATGACAAAGGCCCTGACGGGTTCATGATGATCGGCCTGCACAAGCTGGCCGCGCAGAATGGCGACGGCCTGGTGCCGGAGCTCTATGAATTGCTGATGCGCCGCGCCGAGGAGCAGCGGCAGGCTCCCAACGTAACAGCCTTTCCGTCCTGGCAGATGCGCTTGCCGGGAGAGCAATCGGATATTACGGCAGGCGATGGCACGAATGTCATTGCCTTTACACCTCGACCGGGCAAAACTGTCGACCGTCGCAAGAAGGTCTGATTGCCCGGGAGATTTGACCCATGTACATCGCCATGAACCGCTTCAAGGTCGTCATCGGTTCGGAGATTGCTTTCGAAGCTGTTTGGAAAGACCGTGATTCCCGGCTGGGAGATGTTCCCGGCTTCGTGGAGTTCCGGCTGCTGCGTGGTTCCACCAATGTCGAGGAGGGCTATACGCTGTTTTCCTCGCATACGATCTGGCGCAGCGAAGAGGATTTTCTCAACTGGACGAAATCCGAGAATTTTCGCGAGGCGCACCGCAACGCCGGCAGTAACAAGGCATTGTACTGGGGGCCGCCACAGTTCGAGGGATTTAATGTGGTTGCCGGGGTTTGACGAATCTCATCAGAGGCGAGACATTTCGGCGCTAGGACCGTAACGTACTTTCGGTTTCGCGTTGGTTGTATTTTTAATTTAATACACTACAGTTTTAACATGTCTGTATCTCGGTCGAGATTGCTGGAGGCGATCTACACTTAGGGAGGCGGATCGTGGATCTCAAAACTGGAGAGCCCTACCAATGAATAGTCTTGTAGAGGCGCTAAGCAGAGAATGGCAAGGTGAGGGATTCTTCTATTTTGCTCGATCAATGCACTTCAATGAGGTTGCTGCGATGCGGCTTCTCGAAACACTCCGACAAATTGACCCCGTACAGTACTCTGGTAGTGAGCGGAGACAATTGTTGGAGAGTATATGGCAGTTCCCGTATTTCGCTTTGGCTTACGAGGCGAGATGCTTGGAAAATGGAGTGCCCGAAGATCGCTATGATAGCTTCCGAATAAAGCTCGATCGTCTGGTTGAAGAAAAGGTTAATGGCTTGATCGAGCAGTTACAATGAGGTGAACTATATAAGCGTGGTATTCTGCGCGATTGCCTTGTTGCCTGTTATCTGGGGTGGAGATCTTGGCGCCTCAAGCTCCCGCCGCGCCTTTCCTGAAAAATGCTCCCAGCGCCACAACAATCCATCCCGCCACCATGCCCATTCCTCCGGTCGGTGCGGCCAGGGGAAATAGTGAGCTGCCGAGGAAATGGCGGCTGACCAGATCGCCCGCGAAGATCAGCGTTCCCAATCCGAGCAACACGATTGCGATCGGCGCGGTACGGATGCGGTCATAGCCGGCGTGGAGTGCGAGCAGGGCAGGGGCATGCGCCAGGCACATGGTCGAGGCGGAGCCGAGGAAGTGCGTATCGCCGCCATGGGATGCGGCAGCGGCGAGCGCCACGCCGGCGGCGCCGAGAATACCGGCGACAAACAGGGTGATCGGACGGATTATCGTGCTGAAGCTCATGTCTTCTCTTATTCCCGGTTCTGCATGTGGAAAGCGAGGCGCTCGATGGGCTCCCAGATGATCGCCCGCAGCTTTTCGTTTTCGATGGTCTCAAACATGGCGCGGCGGAAGCAGAGCAGCCATTCGTCGCGCTCGGCGGGGCCGATGGCGGCAGCGAAATGACGGCTGCGCAGGCGCGGATGGCCGCGCTTCTCGATATAGAGCTGCGGCCCGCCGAGATAGCCGGTCAAATATTCATAGAATTTTTCGCGGGAGCCTTCGAGGCTCGGCGGATGCACGGCGCGGCAGTTGGCCGCTTCCGGTAGAGTATCCATCAGATCGTAGAAGCGCGTCGTCAGCGCCCGCACGGTTTTGTCGCCGCCGATCGCTTCGTAAAGTGTGATGGTTTCTTCGCTCAAATGCCGGTTCCCGTTCGCCATGCTCTACATGGCAACTCGTAAGGCCAATCGCAATCGCAGATCTCACCCATGCGGCGTTTCGGCGCTACTCTGCCTTCAGGCGAAAACTGTCGCTTTCGCCAGGAATGAGCTGCAGGGGCCAGATCATGGTGCGGGGCCTGTTGGGATAGAAATGGCCGTAGGCCGGCATTGTGGCAAGCAGGGTTTCTCCAAGCTCTGCGCCGAGATCGCGCAGCGATATGCGGAAGCAGGTTAACGCCGGTTGGAGGAATTTGGCGCGCGGTTCCTCGCGAAAGCCGATGACGGCGAGGTCGCGGCCGGGAACGATGCCGGCCTCGCTCAGCCGGCGGTAAAGGCCGATCGCCATCAGCTCGTAGATCAGGATCACCGCCGTCGGCCGATCGGCGAGTTGCAGCAGCTCGTGGCCGACCTGATAGCCGCCCTGTTCGCTGGTCTTGGCCCGGATCACCAGCGAAGGATCGTAGGCAATCCCGTGCCGGTCGAGCGCGCGCCGGTAACCATCGAGAAAGATATAGCCGAGGTTGACATCGTTCGATGGCGCGGCGATCGCGATACGGCGATGCCCGTGCGCCACTAGCCGGTCGACGGCGGCATTGGCGACGCCGTCGAAATCGAGATCGATCCAGGAGGAGTTGCCGCTCGACTGGCTGCGGCCGAGCGATACGAAGGGGATTTTCACCTTGGAAAGCAGGTCGATTCGCTTGTCGACGCGCTGCGTTGCCGAGATGATCATGGCGTCGACGACGCGTCTTGCGACCATGCGTTTCAGATACTCGTAGGGATCTTCGTCGCTGGGGCAGGGCAGCATGATTAGGTCGAGCTTGTGGCGCGCAAACACGCTCTGTAGTCCGCGGGTCACGCCGAGGAAGAAGTTGTCGCTGTCCTCGACGATGTCCTTGTTGGATTCGATCATCAGGCCGATGACATTGGTCGTGCCTTGCCGTAGCGCCCGTCCGGATTGATTGGCGACATAGCCAAGTTCCTCGGCGGCGGCGAGCACGCGCTTGCGGGTTTCCTCGTTGACATCGGGCTTGCCGTTCAGCGCCCGCGACACCGTGCCGATGGAGATATCGAGATGGTCGGCAAGCTGACGAATTCCCTTCATCGACTGCGATTTTCCTTCATGCCGCAATTTCAGTGCCTTCCCTCTATTGACACAGGAAAATCTTTTCGCATAGGATCGTAAACGTTTACGGAACATGTGTCACGAGGAGTTTGACACGGTTCGCTGGAGGAAATCGTGAAATTTAACGCCATTTTGTGCGGGTGCGGAGCTATGTCCAAAGGCTGGCTCAAGGCCATCGCCTCGACGCCGTCGCTTGCAGAAACCATCAAGGTCGTCGGCCTGGTCGATCTCAATCGGGCGACCGCCGAAGGTCTTGCGAAAGAGTTCGGTCTCGAAGAGGCCGTCATCGGTTCGGACCTTGCCGAAGTCATCGCGGCGACGAAGGCCGATCTGGTGTTCGACGTCGTCATCCCTGCCGCCCGCTTCGGCGTCGTCTCGACGGCGCTGAAGGCCGGCTGCCATGTCCTCAGCGAAAAGCCGATGGCGACCTCGCTTGAGGAGGGGGCGGCCCTCATCGACCTCGCCGCCAAGACCGGCAAGGTGCACGCCATCATCCAGAACCGCCGTTTCATCTCCGGCGTGCGCCGTCTGCGCCGTTTCGTCGAGGAGGGTGCGATCGGCGAGCTCACTGGCATCCATTGCGATTTCTTCCTCGGCCCGCATTTCGGCGGCTTCCGCGAGGAAATGGACAATGTGCTCTTGCTCGACATGGCGATCCATACTTTCGACGCTGCCCGTTTCGTTGCCGGCAAGACGCCGCTTTCGGTCTATTGCGTCGAGAAGAATCCTGCCGGATCCTGGTACAGGCATGGCGCGTCGGCGCATGCGCTGTTCGAATTTTCCGACGATGTCGTCTTCAGCTATCGCGGGTCCTGGTGCGCTGAGGGCAAGCGCACGAGCTGGGAGAGCGAGTGGCGGCTCACAGGCAGCAAGGGCATGCTGACCTGGGACGGCGAAGAGCATTTCGAAGCCTCCGTCGCTGGTAACGAGCCTGGCCTGCTGCACGGCTTTACCCCCGTGGACGTTCCTGGCCCCCGGCATGAGGACGAGACGCATGGGCACGCCAGCGTCATCGCATCGTTCATCGACGCGGTGAAGACGGGCAAGCGGCCGGAGACTGAAAGCAGCGATAATATTCACAGCCTCGCCATGGTCCTCGGCGCGATCGAAAGCGCCAAGTCGGGCCGGCGTATCGAAATCTAAGCATAAGGATAGTGAAATCATGACAAATCCGGCAAAGGCCATCCGCATCGGCACGATGATCAAGGCGACCAGCGAGGATGCCGCCAAGGGCATCGCCAGGATCGCCGATCACGGCTTCGAAAGCTTCGAACCCTTCTTCTGGCAGACGACCAACGGCCAGAATCTGGCAGAGCTCGGCAAGCGCTGCCTCGACGCCATCGGCGGTCGGGACATCACCATCTCCACGCTCGGAATGTTCGGCAATCCGCTGGAAACCTCCGACCTGGACCAGCAGACGCTGCAGGGCTGGAAGGATTGCATCGACAACGCCCATCATTTCGGCGCCACTTGCGTTGCCGGCTTCACCGGCCGCATCCGCAACAAGCCGCTGACCGAAAGCCTGCCGCGCTACAAGCAAGTATGGAGCGAGCTTGCCAAGCGTGCCGCCGACAAGGGCATCAAGATCGCCTTCGAAAACTGCGCCATGGACGGCAACTGGGCGACCGGCGACTGGAACATCGCGCATAATCCGGATGCCTGGGAGCTGATGTTCAACGAGACGCCGGACGACAATATCGGCCTCGAATGGGAACCTTGCCATCAGATGGTCTATCTGATCGAGCCGCTGCCGCAGATCCGCAAATGGGCAAAAAAGATCTTCCACGTTCACGGCAAGGACGCGACGATCCGCTGGGATGTCATCAAGGAGCACGGCATTTTCGGCAAGGAGAAGTTCGTCTTCATGCGCACGCCAGGCTTCGGCGACAGCAACTGGACGGACATCATTTCCGAATTGCGCCTGGCGGGATGGTCTGGTTCGATCGACATCGAAGGCTGGCATGATCCGGTCTATCGCGATGAACTTGAAATGACTGGTCAGATCCATGGCCTGAACTATCTGAAGCAGAGCCGGGGTGGCGAATTCGTCGAATAGCGTGCCCACTCCCTAAATCTGAATCGATTTAGGGGCGGAGTTGTGCGTTAATTCGGGGAGCTGGAGCCACGCCGCCGCGCGATGCTCCAGCCGGCCCGGATATCGGAACGGAGGAGCGTTGCGACATCCAAGCGGTTCGTCTCATCGTCGATGAACGGACGAGGGGCAAAGTAAAGAGGAACGTGCTGACGGGCATCGCGAGCCATGCCGTCGGATTGATATCGTCACGGTTCGCATGGTGGAGGAAAATATAATGAACGTGTTTTCGAAGCTGGCGGTCACCGCCGGCATGTCGCTCTTGTTGGCTGCCGGCGTCGCGCAAGCGCAGAGCAAGACATTTAACGTCTGGTGGTTCGAACTGCCGGATACTTCGCAAGCCAAGGCGTGGACCAAGGCGCTCGAAGAGCTAAAAGCCAAGCATCCCGATGTCACGATCAATTTCGAACAGAAGACCTTCGACCAATTGCAGAAGGCAGGCAGCCTCATCCTCAATTCGGACCAGGCGCCGGATCTTCTGGAATATAACAAGGGCAATGCCACGGCAGGCCTCGTTGCTTCGCAGGGTCTGCTGACGCCGCTCGACGATCAATTCAAGTCGCGGGGCTGGGATAAGATTCTCAACGAAACCAATAGCCAGCTCAGCAAATATGATGCAAACGGCATCTATGGCTCCGGTCCGATCATCGGCATTCCTGTCCATGCCGAATTCGTTTCGGTTTTCTATAATATCGACATGTTTCAGGCCAACGGCGTGAAAGTCCCGACCACACTCGACGAATTCGAAGCAGCGCTCGACGCCTTCAAGCAGAAGGGCATAACGCCGCTTGCCTACGGCACTGTGGATTCCAACGCACAGCACCTACTCTATACGCTGGCCCTGACGCAGGCCGACGACACCTGGGTAAAGAACTATCAGGGTCTCAAGGCGCCGCTAGACACGAAGCCCTTCCTGTTTGCGGCACAGAAGATCGTCGACTGGGTTGCCAAGGGTTATATTTCCAAGGATTCGACGGGTTTGAAGGGCACGGGCGGTGCCGATAACCTCTTCTCGTCGGGCAAGTCGCCAATGTTCGTCAGCGGCACCTGGAACAATGGCAACTTCGCGAGCTCGATCAAGAACTTCAAGTGGAGCCAGTTCGTCTTTCCGACCCCGAAATATAGCACGGCTTCGACCGGCAACCTGTTCATGGTGCCCAAGGGCGCCAAGAACAAGGATCTCTCCTACGAGTTCATCGATCTCATCTTGAGCAAGGAGAACCAGAACCTGCAGGCCAATCTCGGTGGTGTCGCCATCGCCGCCGATCCGGCTACCGTCACCGACGAAGTCGGCAAGCGCAATGTCGAGATCTTCAACGAGATTTCCGGCAAGGGGGGCCTCGGTTTCTATCCGGACTGGCCGGTCCCCGGCTATTATGAGCTGCTGATCCAGGCGACCACCGGTCTGGTGAACGGCTCGACGACGCCGGAGCAGTTCGCCGAGCGCCTGAAGACGGCTTATGACGATGCGCAGGCAGCGCAATAACCCCTGTACTGGTGCAATTCGCAGCGGCGGGACGGCTTGATGCCGTTTCGCTGTCTCGAACTGGAGGAATGCGATGGAGAAGTCCAAAAACTCCGGCAGGGCGGGGTACTATCTTTATATACTCCCCGGCATGCTGGGATTTGCTCTGATCGTGCTTGTCCCCCTGATCGCCAATTTCGTGATCAGCTTCACGACCTGGAAAGGCATCGGGACGCCGCGATATGTCGGCTTTCAGAACTACGAGAGATTGCTCGTGGATGCCGCCTTCTGGGGATCGATCCAGCATACGCTCCTGTTCATCATTTCGATGACGATCGTGCCGATCATTCTGGGTCTGGTGCTGGCGGCGGTGCTATTTGACTATATCAGCGCGCAGTTTGGCGAGACCTTGTCGAGCTTCTTTCGCGCCGGATTTTACCTGCCGCAAATCCTGCCGCTGACCGCGGCCGGCGTGTTGTGGGCGTGGATCCTCAATCCGATCGGGATCGTCAACGCGGTCCTGAAAGCGATCGGCCTCGATTTCATGGCGCAGAACTGGCTGGGGGACGCAAGTTATGCACTCTGGGCCGTTTCGGCCGTCATCGTCTGGATTCAGGTCGGCTACTGTCTGGTGGTCTTCATGTCGGGGCTGGCGCGGGTCGATCCCTCGCTCTACGAGGCCGCCGAACTCGACAATGCCAGCTGGTTCGGCCGCTTTCGCTACATCACCATCCCCATGCTGATGCCGGAGATTTTCGTGGTCGCTCTGACGACGCTGATTGCCGCCCTGAAGGTGTTCGCGCCGATCTACGTTCTGACATCAGGCGGGCCGGACAATGCGACGACGGTGCCGTCCTACCTCTCTTATTACCATTTCTTCACCACGAACCGTGTCGGCTACGCTGCGTCAATCGCGACACTGCAAACGGTCGTGACCATCTTGCTCGGTATCTTCTTCCTGCGCATGCAGTCCAAACAGACAGAGGGAGGGCACTGAGATGGCCGCTACGGCTTCACTTTCGACCCCGATCGCATCGGATGCGCCGGCGGATCATCGCCGGAAGAAGGGCATTACCCGCTGGATCGTGCTCGCCATCCTGTTCGTCTCTCTTGGCGGCACGCTGTTTCCGTTCTTCCTGGCGGCGTTCAACGCCATCAAGACTCCGGCCGACTATGCCGCCAATGGTCCGCTTGCCTTCCCGCATAGCTTCGACTTGACGGCGCTCAAGAACTTCTGGGTCAATGTCGACTTCACCCGCAAGCTCCTCAACAGCATTCTGATCAGCGGCTGCACCGCCATTCTCGCGGTGGTCCTCAGCCTCCTCAACGCCTATGCCATCGGCATTGGTCGAGTGAAGGGTGGACGGGTGTTGCTGGTGATCCTGCTGATCTCGATCATGGCGCCGCAGGAGGCCCTGATCTATCCGCTTTACTACATGGCCAAGCAGGTTGGCTTGTTCGATTCCATGCTATCGGTAATCCTGATCGTCGGCGTGTTGCACACTGCCTTTGGTACCTATCTCCTGTCGTCGGTGCTGACCACATTCCCGCGTGAGATCATCGAGGCGGCGCAGATCGACAATGCCAGCCGCTGGCAGATCCTGTGGCTGGTGATCGTGCCGGTTCTCAGGCCGACGCTTGCCGTGCTTGCGACCTTCTTCTTCATCTGGACCTGGAACGAGTTCCTGATCCCGCTGGTGTTCCTGGTCTCCAACAACAACCAGACGGTCTCGGTCGCCATGGGTGTCCTGTCGGGCTCCAATACGCAGGATCCGACGGCGGTTGCCGCGGCTTCGCTGCTCGGCGTAACGCCGACGGTGATTTTCTTCCTGATTTTCCAACGTACCCTGACGCGGGGCGTGGCTGCTGGTGCTGTCAAATAGACGAATGCCGCAATGCATACGGTCTCACGCGAGTGATCCATTCACATGAGGGCCGGATACAAGACAGGAAACGGCAGGTCTGGCGAAGTTCAATTCTTCCGGAGGAGGAAAAATGGCAGGAATCAACATCAAATCCGTCACCAAGCATTTCGGCGCGGTGCAGGTTCTCAACGATATCGATCTCACGATCGAGCCCGGCGAATTCGTCGTGTTCCTGGGCGGCTCCGGCTGCGGTAAATCGACGTTGCTGCGAATGATCGCCGGGCTTGAGGCGATCACGAGCGGCGAGGTCTGGATTGGCGGGCGGCGGGTCGATCAGCTTCCGCCCGGCGAACGCGGCGTGTCGAT
This sequence comes from Martinezella rhizogenes, assembly GCF_000799715.1. Taxonomy (GTDB): domain Bacteria; phylum Pseudomonadota; class Alphaproteobacteria; order Rhizobiales; family Rhizobiaceae; genus Rhizobium; species Rhizobium rhizogenes_C. The sequence continues at coordinate 1,149,123 of NZ_JUHG01000011.1, read as the reverse complement.
GGTGTTTCAGTCCTACGCGCTCTACCCGCACATGACGGTGCGCGACAACATGTCGTTCGGCCTCAGAAACATCGGTACGCCGAAGGCGGAGATCGCAAAGCGCATCGACATCGCAGCCACCATATTGGAGATGCCGCATCTGCTCGACCGTAAGCCGTCCGAGCTCTCGGGCGGCCAGCGCCAGCGTGTCGCTATCGGTCGCGCCATCGTGCGCGAACCCGATGTCTTCCTGTTCGATGAGCCACTGTCCAACCTCGATGCCGGTCTGCGCAATCGCACCCGCGTCGAGCTTGCGCAATTGCACGAGCGATTGGGGGCAACGATGGTCTTCGTCACCCACGACCAGATCGAGGCGATGACGCTTGCCGACCGGATCGTGCTCCTGAACAACAAGAAGATCGAACAGGTGGCGACGCCGGTGGAGATCTACACGCGACCGGCAACGCGCTATGTCGCCCAGTTCATCGGTTCGCCCGGCATGAACTTCGTCAATGTGGCCGATGTCAGCGAGGCAGGGGGCTTTGCGACGGCGACCTTGGCTGACGGCTCGATCATCAAGACGTCGGTTCCGCTGAACGGCATGGCGCGTTCGGAACTAACGCTCGGCATCCGGCCGGAATATCTGGTGGCGACGGCGGCGGACAAGGGCGATATTGCCGGCACGGTCGAGACGGTGGAACGGTTGGGCGACCGGTCGCTCGTTCACGTCCGGCTGAAGGACGGCTCGAAGATCATCGGCACCGATCCGGGCATGACGACCATCACCAGCGGCGCGCCGATCGCCTTTGCCGTCGATGGGGCGAAGCTGACGATTTTCGACCAGAACGATGTCGCTCATCACGCCGCGCATTGACGAAACCGTCCAACTGGTATGTTATGCCACCATGTCTACGGCGCACCACAGAAAGAAGCAGCCTTTGCTCGTCCGCCAGCAGTTGCTGGAGGTGGCGGCGCGGCTGGCGTCGGAGAAGGGCATGACGGCGGTGACCTTGGACGCCGTTTCGGGTGCATCCGGTGTCAGCAAGGGTGGATTGCTGCATCATTTCCCCAACAAGAATACGCTGCTGGAGGCCTTGTTCGACAGTTTGATCGAGCGCCTGGACCGGGCGATCGAGGAGGAGATGCGGGCCGATCCGCTGCCGCATGGACGCTTCACCCGTGGCTATCTTCGCGCCTGCCTGGCGCTGCGCGACCGGCCGGAGGAAACGAAGGATTGGGCGCAGGTGACGATGGTGCTGCTCAGCGAGCCGCCATTGCGGCAGCGCTGGCGCGACTGGGTGCGCGAACGCAGCGAGGAATATGTCGGCACGGACTCCTCAGTCGATGCGGCGATCGTGCGGCTGGCGACCGATGGGCTCTGGCTCGCCGATCTGCTCGACAGCCATGCGATGGACGAGAGCGCCCGCGAGAAACTGGTCGAGCGACTGATCGAGCTCACGCAACTTTAAGAGATATCGAGAGGGTTTGATGGCGAACGCATCCGTCTATGCGGTGCTGATGGTGGCGATCGTGCTGGAGGTGATGGGCACGACGGCGTTGCAGATGTCGCAGCAGTTCACCCGGCTCGGTCCCTCCATCGTGCTCGTGCTGTGCTATGCCGCGTCCTTCTATTGTCTGTCGGTGACCTTGCGGGTGATCCCGGTCGGCATTGCCTACGCCATATGGAGTGCGCTCGGCATCGTGCTGATCTCCGCCGTCGGGCTGGTGTTTTTTCGCCAGAAACTCGATCTGGCGGCGATCATCGGGCTTGGTCTGATCATCGCCGGCGTGCTCGTCGTCAACCTGTTTTCAAAATCCGTGTCGCACTGAAAACACAGGTGTTTCGCATGGTGATTTTTGCCTTTGTCAAATCGCTTCGGACGCATTATCTCTTGCGCTGGAAGGGCTGATGGAGGCCCGAAAGTGGCGCTTGCCCAAAGCGCTTTGGATCGCATAACCTGTTCAATCTCAATGGTATTAGAGGAGTGCCGTAATGACTATTCGTGCCGTCGTCTGGGGCGAGAACATTCATGAACAGACAAACAAGGTCGTCGCCGACATCTATCCGGAAGGCATGCATACGACGATCGCCAAGGCGCTGAATGCCGATGCCGGTATTGAAGCAACCACTGCAACGTTGCAGGAGCCGGAACACGGCCTGAGCGAAGCCCGGCTGAAGGACACCGATGTGCTGCTCTGGTGGGGCCACAAGGACCACGGCGCCGTAAATGACGAGATCGTCGAGCGTGTCGCCAAGCGCGTCTGGGAGGGCATGGGTCTCATCGTGCTGCATTCCGGCCATTTCTCGAAGATCTTCAAGCGGCTGATGGGCACGCCCTGCGCGCTGAAATGGCGCGAAGCGGGTGAGCGCGAACGGCTTTGGGTCATCAACCCGCGCCATCCGATTGCCGCCGGCCTGGGTGAGCATTTCGAGCTGGAAAACGAGGAGATGTACGGCGAGCAGTTCTCCGTTCCCGAGCCGCTGGAAACGGTGTTCATCTCCTGGTTCCAGGGTGGTGAAGTCTTCCGTTCCGGCATGACCTGGCGTCGTGGCGCCGGCAACATCTTCTATTTCCGCCCCGGTCATGAGACTTATCCGACCTACCACAACGACACCGTGCAGAAGGTGCTGATCAACTCCGTCAAGTGGGCGCACAATCCGCTCGGTACGCAGGCGAGTATCCATGACGCACCGAATGTGCCGGTCGAGAAGGCGTTGGAGCCGATCGTCGAGCGTGGTCCAAAACTGCACCAGGCCGGCGAAGCCGGTTATCGCTGAGGTATAAAATGCGTCTTATCATTGTTGGTACGGGCGGCATGGCGAAGAACCAGGCCGAGCACTTCGCCCGCATTCCTGGTGTCGAAATCGTCGGCGCCGTCGATACCGATGCGACGAGGCTGACCGCCTTCGCCGATGTGTTCGATATCAAGAACCGTTTCTCGTCGCTGGACGAAGCGCTCGCCTGGGGCGAGTTCGACGCAGCGACCAATGTCACGCCGGATAGGGCGCACCATCCGACGACCCTGCCGCTGCTTGCCGCCGGCAAGCATGTTCTCTGCGAGAAGCCGTTGGCGGAGAATTACGACAAGGCGCTGGAAATGACCGAGGCGGCCGAACGGGCCGGTGTCGTCAACATGGTCAACCTGACCTATCGCAATGTTGCGCAGTTGCAGAAGGCGCGCGAGATGGTGATCTCGGGCGAGATCGGCACGGTCAAGCATGTCGAGGCCTCCTATCTGCAGAGCTGGCTCGTCTCCAGGGCCTGGGGCGATTGGCGCAGCGAATCCAAGTGGTTGTGGCGGCTCTCCACCGGGCATGGCTCGAACGGCGTCCTTGGCGATATCGGTATCCACATCCTCGATTTCGCCGCTTATGGCGCGGCGACCGATATCGACCATGTTTTTGCTCGGCTGAAGACCTTCAACAAGGCACCGGATGAGCGCATCGGCGAATATACGCTCGACGCCAACGACAGCTTCTCCATGTCTGTCGATTTCGCCAATGGTGCGCTTGGCGTCGTGCATGCGAGCCGCTGGGCGACGGGGCATCTGAACGAACTGAAGCTTCGCATCTATGGCGAGCGCGGCGGTCTGGAGATCAATCATAGCCCCAACGGTTCGGAATTGCGCGGTTGCTTGGGCGACGACACGGAAACGGCGACATGGAAGGTCATCGAAGTGCCGCCGGTGCTGACCAATTATCAGCGGTTCGCTGACGCCGTGATGACTGGCAGTCCGCAGGATCCGAGCTTCCGCCATGCGGCCAATTTGCAGCGTGTGCTGGATCTTGCCATGGTCACGGAAACGGAGCGGCGCGAACTGAAGGTTTGACGCTACCTCTGCTCCATCTTCGATATTCAAGCGGCCGCCTTCGGGCGGCCGTTTCCTTGAGGGGGTGGTGTATTGTCGCAATTGCTTGACGCGGTACCGAGGCAGGCGCAGCATTCCCTCATGATGTTCTGGAGACGGGATCACGGGAGGAGGGGTTATGTCCACCGAGGAAAAGGTTGCAAGCCATTATACGCATGGCTCGCTGGAGGAGACGATCCTTACGGCGCTCGCCGCCAGCGGCAAGGATGTTGATCATCTCAGCATCGACGACCTTGCCGGGGTTGACGAATTCCATCTCGGGCGGCGCGAGGCCACGCGGGAGTTTGCCCGGGATCTCGACCTGATCGACGGCATGCGGCTCCTTGACATCGGGTCAGGGCTTGGCGGGCCGGCGCGCTATATCGCCAGCGCCTATGGCTGCGTCGTCACCGGGGTCGATCTGACCGATGAATTCGTCAAGGTTGCCAATGTCCTGACCGAGCGCTGTGGCATGGCGATGCAAGTGTCGTTCCGGCAGGCGAGCGCTCTGGCGCTACCCTTCGCCGATCAAAGCTTCGAGCGCGCCACGCTCATCCATGTCGGCATGAACATCGAGGATAAGGCGAGGCTGTTTGCCGAGGCACGGCGCGTGCTGAAGCCCGGCGCCCGGTTCGGTGTCTATGAGGTCATGCAGATGCGCGCTGGCGAGCTGCCCTATCCTATGCCCTGGGCGATGACGCCGGAGACGAGCTTCGTTTGTACGCCCGAAACCTATCGCCAGCTGCTCGGGGAGGCCGGCTTCACGGTGGAGTCCGAACAGGATCGCAGTGCGCTGGCGATCCGGCTGGCGCAGGAGATGCGTGCCAGCGCCGCCGGTGGCGGCCAGACGCTGAGCCTCGGCGCACTGATGGGGCCGAAGGCGGCGGAGCGCGTGGGTAATGTCGGCATGTCGGTCGGCAGCGGCCTGATCGCGCCGATCGAAATGATCGCTAAAGCAGTTTGAAGGGCGGCCTCATCAATGGTGCCCGGATTGACAGGGGCGCCTCCTTATCTGTATGGAAAATCCAACGGTAATGGATTTCTGCCGGGCCATGGTGGCCGAACCGCTGCTCTGAATTTTCAGGGAAGCTGATGACTCCTACTCAACGTGCCCGGTGGGGCGAAGGAGTAGAGTCGTGCTCGCAATCCTGCTGTTATCCCAATTTTGTTTTATGATCCTTGTCCCCGTCAGGACCGCCGCTGGTCTTCCGGGAGGGGCGAACTGATGTCGGCATCCGAGTTTTTTCATCATCGTTTCCAGCAATTGCGCAGCATATTCAAATGGATCGTCCTCGTGGTGCCGATGGCGGCCGTGGTCGGGTCGCTCTGTGCGCTGTTTCTCTGGAGCCTCGATCGGGCGACGCAGGCGCGGTTCGACCATCCCTGGCTGATATTCCTGATGCCGGCAGCAGGTTTTCTGATGGTGCTGGCTTATCAACGCTTCGGCCGGGGAGCGGAGGGTGGCAATAATCTGATCGTCGAGCAGATCCATGAGCCTGGCGGTGGCGTGCCGCTGCGCATGGCGCCGTTCATTCTGGTCTCGACCGTATTGACGCATCTGGTTGGCGGTTCGGCGGGGCGTGAGGGCACGGCGGTGCAGCTCGGCGGCAGTATCGCCAGCGCTTTCGCCAGGCTTTTCAGGCTGAGCCATGCGGAGGTCCGTATCTTGCTGATGGCCGGCATCGCCGCCGGCTTCGGCGCGGTGTTCGGCACGCCGATCGCAGGTGCAGTTTTTGCGCTCGAAGTGCTGACCATCGGTCGCATGCAATATGAAGCGTTGATCCCTTCTCTTGTGGCGGCGATCGCCGCCGACTGGACCTGCCATGCCTGGGGGATCGAGCACATCCAGTATCACATCGCCTATCTGGCGGGCACGCCGTCCAGCACCTTCCACCTCGATGCGCTGCTGCTTCTGAAAGTCGGTATCGCCGGAGTGCTCTTCGGGCTGATGGCACGCTGCTTCAGCGAGATTTCCCATATGGCGTCGGCCGCCTTCAAGAGGGTTTGTGCCTACGCACCACTGCGGCCGGCGATTGCCAGCATCGTGCTGCTCGGCCTCGTCTACGCGCTCGGTACCCGCGAATATCTCGGCCTCGGCGTCTGGTCGCCCAATCCGGGCGATGCGACGATCCCGGGCTTTTTTGACGCGGCGCGCGTCGATTATTGGAGCTGGTTCTGGAAGGCGGTCTTTACCGTCGTCACGCTGAGCGCCGGCTTCAAGGGCGGTGAGGTGACGCCGCTGTTCTTCATCGGCGCGGCACTCGGCAACGCCATCGCCGCCATTCTCGGTGCGCCGATCGATCTCTTTGCAGCACTCGGCTTTGTCGCGGTTTTCGCAGGTGCCACCAATACGCCGCTTGCCTGCATGATCATGGGCATCGAACTCTTCGGCGCGACGCATACGGTCTATCTCGCCGTCGCCTGCTTCCTTGCCTACGTTTGCAGCGGCCACACGAGCATCTATCTGTCGCAGCGTATCGGTATCGTGAAGAGCGCTGCTGGCGGCGGCATCCCGTCCGGTTTGTCGATCCGTTCCCTGCTGGACGCCAAGACGAAGCGAGAGGAACCGTGAGCTCGCAGAATTGTGAAATCATTATGGAAAAAAGCTTGGGCTCGGCCGTATTTCCGCCGGTTCCGGAGCCGATATCCGCGGGAAACAGGCAATAAAAATGCGCGCGACAAAGCGCCGCTCCTGCGAACGGATACACTTGCGAAAATCGACTAATGAACTCATATAACCTTCTATTGTGATCATTACATAACAAAGGAGTCGGGCGTCGATCGGGGTAGCCAGGCAAAGCAGACGTTGTCGGGCCTGTTGCCACTCCAAGATCCCCACGCAGATTCTCCTGAGATAAAATCCCTCCCCAAATAACCCCTACGCAGACAGACATGACGGAGAGCACCTTGAGCGCACCAGCTCCCACCACCACCGAGCGGAATGCTCCGGAACAGACCTTTGCTACAACCGGCATTGCACCGATGGACCGCCCAAGCGCGGTGACACGTTTCTTTATGGGCGTTGTCGCCTGGGCTGAAAGCCTTAATCTGAAATACGCCAAGCTCGGCAATCCGCCGGTCTATGACACCGCCACCTTCCCCTGGGCGGCCGAGATCGAGAAGGATTATCCCGCGATCCGCGCCGAGCTGGAAAAGGTGCTGCTGCGCCAGAGCGAGCTGCCGACTTTCCAGGACATTTCCACCGATGTGAAGACGATTTCAACGGACAGCCGCTGGAAGACCTTCTTCCTTCTCGGTTTCGGCGTGAAGTCCGAGCAGAACATCAAGGCCTGCCCGAACACCTGGGCCGCCGTGCAGAAGATCCCCGGGCTGACCACGGCGATGTTCTCGATCTTCGAGCCGGGCAAGCACTTGCCTGCCCATCGCGGCCCCTATAACGGCGTGCTGCGCCTGCATGTCGGCCTGATCGTGCCGGAGCCGAAGGACCAGATTGCAATCCGCGTCGACAACCAGATCTGCCACTGGGAAGAAGGCAAGGCGTTGATTTTCGATGATGCCTATGAACACGAGGCGTGGAACCACACGGACAAGACCCGCGTCGTCCTCTTCGTCGATTTCGTCAAGCCGCTGAAATTCCCGGCCCGCATCGTCAACTGGGCACTGATGAACCTGGCGATCTTCACGCCGTTCATCAAGGAGGGCCTCGATAATCACAAGGAATGGGAAAAGAAGTTCTATGCCGAAGCCGAGGCGCTGAGAAACCGCCCCAAGGCATAATCCACACCGGCTTGTAAACCTTACGAAGAACCCCGGAATCCTCTGCGGATTCCGGGGTTTTGTCTTTTACCGATGTGAAGAACCGTTTGCGGCTACTTGATCGTGCGTACGATGGCCGCGCCCGAGGTCATGCCGCCGCCGAAGGCGACGAGGCCGAGGTTGAGTGGTTCGGCGCGTTCCTTGGCGACATGCATCATGGCGAGCGGGATGCTCGATGAGCTGGTGTTGCCGTAGTTTTCGATGACGCTTAGCGCCGGCCGGCCGCTGCGCTTGGCGATGGTGTCGATGATGCGCTGGTTGGCCTGATGCGGCACCAGAAGGTCGAGATTGGCAAGCTCCAGCCCTGCATCAACGCAAGCGTCCTCAATCGAGCGCGACATGGAATGCACGGCCTCGGTGAAGACCGAGCGCCCGTTCATGGAAATGACGCCCTTGTCCGGCAGTGGCACGTAGAGGAGATCGCCCGGTTCCGGACGGCCGCTGATGACTGGACGGCTAGCCGCGAACAGTGGATTGCGCGCCATGTCGCGGCTGGTCACCAGGCAGGCGGTGGCGGCGTCGCCGAACAGGATGGCGGTCGAGAAATCATTCATGTCGAGCAGCGGCGACAGCACCTCGGAGGTGACGATCAGCACCTTGGCGTCGTTTTGCTGGGCGATGAAGTCATAGGCCTGCTGCAGGGCGTAGAGATAGCCGGAGCAGGCGGCGCCCATGTCGTAGGCGGCAAGCGATGGCCGCACGCCGTCTTCGGCGACAGCGACAGCAACGCGGCTTGCGAGCGACGGCGTGGAGATATCGGGCGTGCCGGTGGCGGCGATGACGAGGTCCATGTCATGGATCGTCGTATTGGTCTGGTGTAGAAGGTCGCGAACGGCCTTGGTCGCCAGGCTCAGCGTGCTTTCGCCGGGGCCGACCCAGTAACGGCTCTTGATGCCTGTCAGCGCGAAGATTTCCTCTGCGCGCCGGTTCGGCCAGTTATGGATGATCTCTTCATTCGTGACCCGGCGGGCGCCGGTCGCAAAGCCCATGCCGCTGACGGCGATTTCCGTGAAGTTGCCCGAATGGCGGCGCAGCGCCGGAATGGCGTGCGACTTCAGGCGGCGCAGCACGAACTTGTTCTGGACCTCGGAAGCAAGCGCGAAATTGCGCTCGCTGAGGTCGCGGTCGGCATCCACGGTCAGAAGCGGGCTGTCGGTGGCGATCTGATCGCCGATCTTGACGAAGACTTCCTGCACCACGCCGCCGATATTGGCGCAAATCTCGACCGAAGCCTTGGTCGCCTCGACCACGGCAACGAGCTGGCCGACCTCGATCGTGTCGCCCGGCTTCACCAGAAGGTCGGTCACCAGCACGTTTTCGTCGGCGGGGCCGGAGCCGATCGCCTTGATCGCGGCCGTCGGGCCAGACTTGTCTTCTTCATGCCAGGTGACCTCACATTCGAGGACCTCGGCCATCAGGTCGACCAGCTTGCTGTAGGACGGCAGCGTCTCCAGCTGGTTGCCGAAATTGAAGGGAACATGCGAGTCCGAGCGGGCGAGCCGGCGGACGACCACAGGCACGTCGGCCTTTTCGGAGACGGTGGCGACGATTTCGGCGCCCATGCCGACCGTGCGGTTGTCTTCATGCACGACGATCAGACGCTTGGTGCGCCTGGCGCTGGCGAGCACTTCTTTCTCATCCCAAGGCGAGATCGAGCGCAGGTCGATGACCTCTACCGAAAATCCCTGGGTCTCGAAAGCGCTTGCCGCCTTGGCGCAGAGCGAAACCGTGTTGCCGTAGGTAACCAGCGTCAGGTCGCGGCCGCGGGCGATATAGCGCGACAGGCCAGGGCGGACGAAATGCTGGTCGAGATCGGTGGAGGTGCGGCCGTCGGAATTGTTGAGCACGGCCTTCGGGTAGAGGAAGACGGTCGGGCGTCTGGATTCGAAAGCGGCATTGAGCAGGCCAGCAGCATCGCCCGCGGTGGAGGGCATGACGACGTCGATGCCGGGCGTGTGGGCCAGCATGCTCTCGAAGCTCTGCGCGTGGAATGGTCCAAGGCCGGGCTTGTAGCCGCCGCAGCTCACCATCAGGATGACGGGGGATTCCCACGCGCCCTGGGTGCGCCAGAACATGCTACCCATTTCCGAGACGATCTGGTTGTAGGCGAGCGGCAGGAAATCGGCGAATTGCAGGAAGGCGACCGGGCGCTGACCGGCAAGGGCGCGGCCGACGGCGGTGCCGACGATAGTCGATTCGCTCAGCGCCGCATTGTAGACGCGCTCGGGATATTTCGTGCTGAGGCCGCGGGTGACGCCGAAGACGTCGCCCTTGGGGTCCTCGATGTCCTGACCGAACAGGACGACATCCGGATTGTTGGCAAGTTGCTTGTCGAGCACGCCGTTCAGCGCCTCGCGCATCGTCAGCGTCGCGGCACTGGCGCCGCCGCGATATTCGGCTGCCTTGTCGAAGGAGGCAGGATAGGGTGCTTTCGCTTCCGGCTCGACCTTTGGCGCATCCTCCTTGCGGGCAAGCGCGGCTTCCGCCTGCACTTCGGCGGTCAGGTCTTTTTCGATCTTTTCCAGCGCGGCGTCGTCGATGCCCGCCTTCAGCAGGGCGGCTCGCAAATTGATGAGAGGATCGCGATAAGCCGCGTTCTCGATCTCATCCTGCGTGCGATAGGTCTTCTGGTCGTCGGCGTTGGTGTGGTCGGTCAGACGTGCCATATCGAGAACGACAAGGCTCGGCGTGCGGTTGTTGCGGCTGTGGCGGACGGCCTTGCGGAAGGCTTCGCGCGAGGCCGGCAAATCGTCGCCTTCGGCGCGGATGATGTCGAGGCCGTAGAAGGACGAGGCCGGTCCGGATGGAAGATCGAAGAAGGTCTGCTTTTTGGTGCGCGTCGAGATGGAGAAGCTGTTGTCTTCGACGACGAAGACGATCGGATACTGGCCACGTACGGCTTCAGCGACGGCTTCGAGGAACTCGCCCTGCTGCGTGGTGCCGTCGCCAACGCAACAGATGGCGATCGGCATACCGGGTCTATGCTTCAGCGCCGCGCTGGCGCCGACGGCGTGAAGTGCATTGTTGCCGACCGGGCCGACGATGGAGGTGATGTTGAGAGCGCGGGAGGAAAGATGCGCGCTCATCTGCCGGCCGGCGGAATGGGAGTTGGCCGTGGCGAGAAGGCTGGAGAAGAACTCACGAATGGGCATGCCGCGCGCCAGCATCAGGGCTTTGTCGCGATAGTGCAGATGCAGCCAGTCGTCGTCGTGAAGGAATTCATTCAGGAGCGCCGTCGACTCGTGTCCGGCGCCGGAAACATGAAAGTGTGCTATGCCTTGCTTAATGAATTCTCGTTCAAGTCTGTCAATTTCACGAGACGTGAAAAATATTCTATGGAGTTGCTTGAGATGATCTGTGGTAAATCTCCCTTCCATTTCAATAGTTTTCCTAATCTTTCATGGTCAATAATTTGCGAGGGATAGGTAACCCCGTAGGGTGCCTTTTTCAATACACGTTAAATGACAATATCTTCTCGATTTGAAATAGGTTTACGTGCGTCGGCGGCACATCGAATTGGGTCGAGCCAATTTCCGTGGACGCAGTTTACGCGCCTGCGCACGGCAGCGGATGGAGCGCCGAGGCTATTTCATCCTAGCATATCCATTCGGAAATTTGACCCGCTCCGCGTGCCTTTCAGCCTGATTTGCGGATTGGCGCGTCGGCCTGTTTGCGTGCGGCGGCGGCTCTGGCAGCCAGTTCTTCCTTGTCCCGCAATTCCTTCGGCTTCTTGCCGATGATCTGCTTGGCACCCTTTTTGGAAAAGGGTTGCGCGAGCTGGGCGAGGAAACTGTCGGCGACCTTGCCGGTGATGCCGATGTCGGTGGAGGAGGGGCGGGGCGGATTATAATAGGTGCCGAGGATCTGGTCCCAGATCACCAGGTTCTCGCCGTAATTGGTATTGCCCTCGGCCAGTATCTTCGAGTGATGCCAGCGGTGCAGGCGCGGCGTCGACAGGACCCAGTCGAGCGGGCCGGTGCGGACATCGATGTTGCAGTGGGTGAGAAGGCCGATAAAGGCCGTGACCGCCCCGATCCACAGGAAGACCGGCAGCGGCGCGCCGAGCAGATAGAGCGGGATCTGGCCAAGCGCGATCTTGAACAGCGAGTCGATGATATGGAACCGTCCGGTATTGATGACCCACAGCCGTTCGACGCTGTGATGCAGGGCATGGAAGCGCCAGAGCGACAGATATTCATGCGCAAGGCGATGGGCGAGATAGAGGCCGAATTCGGCGATGACGAGCCCCAGTACGACCTGCAGAGCCATCGGCCATTGCTCCGGCCAGATATTCGCCTTGTGGCTCAGGAACGGCTGCGCAACGGTCGCCACCGCCATCGGGAATGACGTGCCGATGGCTGCGGCAATCTGCACGCCGCCCTTGCTCAAGAGCGAGTGTGCGATGTTGTTGAATGTCTCGCCATCGCTTTCCAGCCAAGTCTCTTCATAGGGCATCAGCCGCTCAAAGAGCGCGATGATCGCCACGATCGAGAAATAAGTGACATTGAACCACAGCAGATGCATATCGGACTGAAAGGCGAAATAGGAACCTGTCAGGCCGGCACAAAAGATGGCTGGCCACAACAGGGATGAAACAGCAGCGTAAAGGCGCGAACTGTTTTGAAACGTCATGCCATTGTCCTCGAATTGTCATCTGGTGGGTTGGCGTTTGAATATGCGCGATATGTACCGCGATGATTGTGTCCACGAAAGGGAAAACTTGAGCGAAAACGACGCGTTTTTGTTTTGATATGTTGCTGACGCAGTCTTCAACGTTACTCTGCCGCCAGAATTTGGCCTTTACAGCCGAAGTCTTATGGGGAAGCTATTCTGATAGCAAACATAGGTGTCGTCGTTGGACATTCCTTCCAAATTCAGAATTCACGAGACAGAACATTGGCTCGTGATGCAAAGCGCGTTTTAAACGTCCTAGCTGGGGGAGTGTCATTGCGGCTAAATCTATCAAAGGATGGGCAGGGTCGATGCGAATAGAGCAAGCCGGTCTCGAACATCAGGATGCATGGCTGCATCTGCGCGGCGAACTCTGGCCGGATAGCTCGACGGAGCATCATCGTGCTGAGCTGATGCAAATTCTCACGAAAGAAAACGCTATAGCCTTCGTTGCTTGCGATCGGACGGGTAACGTTGTGGGGTTTGCCGAGGCGACGCTGCGGCATGATTATGTCAACGGCTGCAAGACCTCTCCGGTGCTTTTCCTCGAGGGCATTTATGTACGCCGGGAGTACAGGCAGCAGGGCGCAGCGCAATTGCTTTGCCGCGCCGTTGCCGATTGGGGACGCATTGCCGGATGCCGGGAATTTGCTTCGGATGCGCTACTTGATAATGTCGAAAGCCATGCCTTTCACCACGCGTTGGGTTTCGAGGAAACCCAACGCGTGGTGTACTTCCGAAAGCTGCTCTAGCCGAACGTCAGCTTGCTCTTCTGTTGCCCGGCCTCGTCGAAATTCTCCGGGCTCAGCCACCGCTCGTAGCCGGCCTTCAGGCGCGGCCAGTCGGCGTCGATCATCGCGAACCAGGCGGTGTCGCGGTTTTGGCCCTTGGCGACCATATGCTGGCGGAAAATGCCTTCAAAGGTGAAGCCGAAGCGTTCGGCGGCGCGTTTGGACGGCTCGTTGAGATTATTGCATTTCCACTCGAAGCGACGATAGCCGAGCGTGTCGAAGACGTAGGAGGCAAAGAGATAGAGCGTCTCGGTGGTGACGCGGCTGCGGGCGATTGCCGGCCCCCAGAGGATACTGCCGATCTCGATGACACCATGTGCGGGGTCGATGCGCATCAATGCCTGACGGCCTTCGGCCTGTCCCGTCCGCTTGTCGATCGTCGCGAAGAACAGCGGGTCGGTACTGGCCGCAGCCTTTTCGAGCCAGGGCGTGAAGGTGGCGAGATCGGCGGGGGCGTCCTCGAACAGGTAGCGGAAGCGATCATCAGCGCCGGGCGCCTGTGCCGAGGCGAAGAGGTCGGCGCCGTGGCGCACGGTATCGAGCGGTTCCAGGCGGACATAGCGGCCCTCCAGGGTGATCCGTTCCGGGCGCGGCACACCGTTCCAATTCGTAAGATCCATGTCGAAGTCCTTTGGTATCAACTGCGAGGGTAGTCTATCGAAGCCGGCCTGATTGTATCAGCGCCGCCAGTGGTTCGGGTAGCTCTATTCCGTCGAGCAATCCCGGCGCGGCTTCAGCTGAAGCAAGATGGCTGCGCACCGGCAAGACGCCCGCCCAGACCGGAACATCCGCCTCGTCGGCATCGCCCGGTGGGCCTTTGCGCACCTTGGCGGTTGCCTCGTCAATTTCCATCCGCAGCACGGATGTCGCTTTCACCTCCTGGCCGGTCATCGGCCGCAGACTGTCCCAGCGACCGGGGAACAGGTTCTCGACGAAACGGCGCAGGGCATCGGCTTTCTCCTCGGCGTCCTCCAGCAGGCGTGCTTTGCCGAAGACCATGGCGGAGCGGTAGTTGACCGAATGGTAGAAGGCGGAGCGGGCGAGCACGTAGCCGTCCATGATGCTGCAGGTGAGGCAGACGGGCATATCCTCCGCCGCGCGCAGAAAGCGGCTGGCAGCGGAGCCGTGCCAATAGACGTGATTGCCTTCGCGCCAATGCAGCGTCGGCGTCACATAGGGTGCGCCGTTGATGACATAGCCGACGTGACAGAGCGGGGCGGCGTCCAGAATGGCGTGGACATCCGCATGGGCATGGCTGCCGCGATGATGTTCGCGCCGCACGCGCGTGCGTTCGGTGATCGGATAGTCTGCGGTGGGCGGCGGGGAGAGATCGGCCATGGGTTTCCTCGTTGGTGTCGCCTTGATCTTTGCCGCCAAAGAGGTATGGGATAAATATCCAGTTTTTATATTCAAAGCAGACCAGTTTGGGACGTATGACATCAGTCGCGCAATGGCCGGCGCTCGATCGAATCTCGGGCGATCTGGAGGGGCAGGTCTATCGTCTGATGCGGGACCGCATCCTCCAGGGACAGATGCCCGCCGGACAACGGCTGCCGTCGACACGGAGGCTGGCGGTCTCGCTTGGCGTGGCGCGCTCCACCGTGGTCAATGCCTATGAGCGACTGAAGGCCGAGGGCTATCTGCAGTCGACGACGGGGGCGGCGACCCGCGTCGCTGAATTCGCAACGCCACCTTTGCAGGGGCAGGCGGAGCCATCTCCCCTCAGCCCGCCGCCAGCGATCGAGGCCGCCTCCGACGGCTTGTTTAAATCCGGCGTGCCGGATGTCGCCTCCTTTCCGCATGCCGCCTGGACGCGGTATCTCGGCGCTCGCGGCCGCTCGCTCCGGGTGCACGATCTCGGTTACGGCGCCCATAGCGGCATTCGCGAGTTGCGCGAGGCGATCCTCGAGCACATCTCCACCACGCGCGGCGTGATCGCCCGCCCTGAACAGCTGATCATCGTCCCCTCGACCGGAGCGGCCATCGATCTCCTGGCGCGCGTCCTGCTGCGATCCGATCGCCCGGATGGTGCTATCGCCTGGATGGAGGAACCCGGTTACGGGAGCGCACAGGCGTTGTTGCGGATGGCGGGCGCGAACCTCGTGCCGGTGCCCTGCGATATCGAGGGCATCGATATCGCCAAGGCCGCCGGCCCGCCGCCGCGACTGATCTATGTCACGCCTTCGCATCAATATCCGACCGGCGCGACCATGAGCCTTTCGCGCCGTCTGGCCTTGCTCGAATTTGCCCGCGCCAACGGTTCGGTCGTGTTGGAAGACGATTACGACAGCGAATTCCAGTATGCGTCGCGCCCGATTGCCGCCCTGCAGGGCATCGACCGCGGCGAAGTGGTTGCCTATCTCGGCACCTTCTCGAAGACGCTCGCTCCCGGTCTGCGCGTTGCCTATGCGGTCGTGCCGCCCTGGCTCGTGCCGGAGGTTACGGCCGCACAGCTGTTGAGAGGAGCCGTCGTCCCCATTCATATTCAGGCGGCGCTTGCCGATTTCATCCGTGACGGCCGTTTCCGCGCGCATCTGAGGCATATGAACACGGTCTACGCCGCACGCATGGCGGCCACTGTTTCAGCGCTGCGCCGCCATTGCGACGATTGGCTCGATGTGGGCGAGGGTGCCGGCGGGCTGCAACTGGCCACCTGGTTCCGGGATGCGGGCGCCGACGATGTGTCGGCGATGCGAAGGATCAACGCGGAGGGGTTTGCGCTCCGGGCCATGTCGACCCTGCACCTCGGCCCGCCAAGGCCGGGCCTGCTGTTTGGCATTGCGCGCATGCCGCCCGAGGCGGCGGATGCGGCGGCGGCAAGGATTGCCAGGCTGCTTCGAGTTTCGCCGGTCACCGCCTGACGAACAATGCTCTGTATTCCCGTGGCGTCATGCCCTTCAGGGTTTTGAACTGTCGGTTGAAGTTGGCGATGGAGTCATAGCCGACGGCATCGCTGATGTGATGGATCGCGTGAGTGGTGGAGGAGAGGCGAGCGCAGGCGTCGCCGATGCGCATGCGCGTTAGGTAGTCGGAAATGGCGGTGCCGGTGTGGCGGCGGAACATGCGGTGCAGGCCGGAAACGCTGAGCGCGGCGATATCGGCCAATTCCTCCAGGCTGATGGCGCGCGCATAGTGGAGATGTAGATGCGTCAGCACGCGGTCGATGCGCTCGCGGCTTTCCTTGAGTTCCGATGATTGGCCCGGCGCGCTTGCAAGCGGCGTTGCCTGCCGGTCCTCGGCAATTCTGGCAAGGATGTTCAAGAGCGACAACAGGCGCTCCACCGGCGGCTTGTCGAAGACGGCTTCGTATTCCAGCCGCACTGCCTGTGCTGTCTCTTTCGAGAAATGCAGACCGCCATCGGCCCGCTCCAGCATTGTCTCGATCGGCCGAAACTCGACGGCACCGCCGGTTATCGGCAACAACCAATCGCGATGAAACCAGAGGACAAGTGCGACATGCGGTTTGTGCTGGTCGATCTTGGCGCGTGAAGCCCATGTGTGCGGCAGGTTCGGCCCGACAAGCACGAGATCGCCGTCGTCGTAATTGCCGCTGTGATCGCCGATGAAACGCTGGCCGATCGAGTTCAGCGTGAGGGTGAGCTCGAATTCGGGATGATGGTGCCACTGGAAGGGAATGGCGTCGTCAAGCCGCCGGTTGAGCATGCTCCACGATGCCTCGGGCGAGCGCTGCAATACTTCAAGATAGGGTCTCATCGGGCGCTCATAGGACTATAGAAGCCAGAATAGTATCAGAAATTGCCGGAGCAGGGCAACACGAGCGGTGTGCATCCCATTACAGATTGGTCGTCGCCTGAAATGACAGGCATCGATCCGATGGGAGGACCATATGCAACAAGCCCTGAAACGAGACGCTCATCCGACCGCTTCCTCGGTCACGACGCAATTGAAGGACATCAAGAAGACGCTGCCATTACGGGTTCTTTCGCAGCAGGACTGGCGGCACTGGATCACCAAGGGCTACGTGATCGTGCGGCAGGCGGTGCCCCAGGCCAATGTCGAGCGGCTCGTTGATGTGCTCTGGGCATTCGACGAGAAGGACCCCAACGATCCGTCGACCTGGTATGCGCCGCAGCGCCGCGAGCACAAGATGAAGGAACTCAACAATACCGGCATGCTGGAGATCTATAATCACCAGGCGCTCTGGGACAACCGCATGGAACAACGCATCTACGATGTCTTCGTCGATATATGGGACCGCGAAGATCTGTGGGTGACGATCGACCGCGCCAATCTCAATGCGCCGAAGAAGCTCAAGGGCAATCCCAACGGCTTCATTCATTGGGACGTTGATACATCCCGCCGTCCGCTGCCGATCGGCGTGCAGGGTGTCTTGAGCCTGAAGAAACAGGACGGCGATGTCGGCGGGTTCCAGTGCGTGCCGGAGCTATTCGAGCGTTTCGAGGAGTGGGAGAAGACGCAGCCTGCGGATCGTGATCCGATGCATCCCGACATGACGGGACTTTCGGTCGTCAATATCGAGATGGAGCCGGGCGACCTGATGATTTTCAATTCGCTGCTGGCTCACGGCGTTCGTCCAAACCATGCGGAAAACCGCGTGCGCATGGCACAGTATATTTCCATGCATCCGGCCGAATTCGACGATGTTGCCGAACGTGAGGAACGCATCCGCCTGTGGCGCGAGCGCGATCACCCGCAGCGCGACTCGTTTCCGGGTGATCCTCGCGAATGGGAAAAGCATAATGCCGAGACGGCGGTTCTGACGCCGCTGGGTGAAAAGCTCCTGGGGCTGACGGCCTGGTAAGGCTATTCATACTGACGGGTAATATTGATCGAGCGGCTTAGTTGCCGCTCGATTTTTATCCGCCGGACGAACGATTAGATCTGGTTCCAGCGGCGGATAACGGGTTCGCTCAGGTCGTGGTCGTAGCCGAGAGTGCTGATGCTGGTGGTGTCGAGCACGAAGCGTTTACCGTCTTCCGGCGGCAGGCTGATCCAGCGGGTGGCGAAGACCCTCAGGAAATGCGCGCTGGAGAAGATCAGGACGTTGCCGTTTATCTCGCGAAGCTGGGTGATGATCCGATCTGCCCGTGCGCCGACATCGGCTGCCGTCTCGCCATTTGGGCATCCGTCGCGGAAAATCTCCCAGCCGGGACGTTGTGCTTGAATGTCCTTGGTGGTGATGCCTTCATAGGCGCCATAATCCCATTCCGCCAGATCGTCCTTGATGATAACGGCGTCACCGAAGCCGGCCAGTGCGCAGGTGTTCCTGGCGCGCTGCGACGGGCTCGACCAGACGGCGGCGAAGTCGACGGCGGGCAGGCGGCTTGCGACCTTGCGGGCGGCCTCTTCTCCGGTAGTGGTCAAGGGAATGTCGGTTCGCCCGGTATGCCTGCCGGACAAGCTCCATTCCGTCTGCCCATGCCGGACCAGATAGATCTCCGGATACGCACTGCTCATCTGAATGCCTCTCGATCGCGCTGAATGCTCCAGCTTCTTCGCATCTGCCAGACGGTCTGTCGAGGGACAGGGCGGCTATCGTCTCGCTCAGGGATGGCAATCGGCTCGCAGAGAGTTCCTTGATTTCCCCTGCATACCAATGGTTTGCAGGGGAGTGATGATTCTATCGTTTTACGGCACGCAGAACGCTGTGCACCAGAATGGCAAGGCATCCGGCGAGCAGGAGAACCCCGCCGGCAAGCGGCGGCAGGGACAGAAATTCGACGGCTCCCGCGATCGCAAGGACCAGGATCAGGCAGAGGGTCGCGAGGCTGCCATCATCGATGAACATGCCGATCAGTTCGGACAGGGCGATACGGAGGATGCTCATTGGGCTGCCTTTGCGGCGGGTTTGCCGGTCGAGCCGCGCAGGCTGCGAACGATGATGAAGGATACCAGCGAGACGATCGCGAAGATGGCGATCAGCGCGAGGTCCTCGCCCGGCCAATCCGCACCGATGCCTTCGCCGGTCCAGAAGATGCCGAAGCTGGTGAGCATCAGCCCGACGACGAATTTGAGCGTGTTTTCCGGCACGGTGGCGAGCGGGCGATGCACCAGAAGGCCGACCAGCATGACCAGGACGAAGGCGGCGAGCGCCCCAAGACCGGCATAGAGCGTCATGCCATGGGCGCCACCAACGGCGATGACGATGAAGACCACTTCGACACCTTCCAACAGCACCGCCTTGAAGGAGGCGAGACCGGCGAGATAGTCGGCGCGCTTGTCATCGGATTGCTGGCGCAGGGCAGCCGTTTCCTTGGTGAAGGCGGCCGCCTCGTCATGCAGGGCGATGACGCCGAGCGAGCGCAGAATGGCCTTGCGCAGCCAGCGCATGCCGAACAGAATCAGCAGGACACCGATGATGAATTGCATCGTATGGATCGGGATCAGCGCCAGCAGCGGCCCGAAGACGAGGACGAGAACGGCCAGCAAGGCGAGCGCGAGCGCAGCACCTATCAGCGCCGGGCGCCAGCTGCGGGTGACCCCGACGGCAAGGACGATGGTGAAGGCTTCGACCACCTCGACGAACGAGCCGAGGAAGGAAGCCGTCAAGGTGGAGAGGATAGGCGTGAGGCTATTCATGCAACGAATCCTGAGTGGCGGATAGGGGTTTGATTCCGCATGCTATTTCTTTCTTTTCGTGCCGCGTTTGCTCCAGGCTTTATCGATGGAGCCGCGCAGGGTGCTCAGATGGTTCAGGCTGTCGAAAGCGGCTTCCCGGCGGTGTCCGGCGAGCCCGACGATCATCGCTTCGATCAGCAGCATGGTGCCGGCATGCATGGCGAGATGATCGGCCTTGCCGCGTGGGATGGAGAGGATTTCCGCCACCTTGTCGGAGACCAAAGGGCCGAGATCGTCGCTGATGAGGATTACCGGAACGTCATGCTGGCTGGCCTGTTCAAGCACGACCTCGACTTCGCGATAAAGCGGCGCGTAGGCCATCATCAGGATGGCGTCGCCCTTGCCGAGCCAGAGAAGTCGGTCGGCGAGAGCGATGCCCGATGCGGATAGCGGGTAGGTGGGCAGGCCGATGCGGTTGAATTGCAGGCTGGCATAATCCGCCATCGCGCCCGAAGGGCCGATGCCGAAGACATGACGCCGGTTTGCTCCGGCCAGAATATCGATGGCGCGCGCGAAGCTTGCCGCAATCTCCGGGCGCTTCAGAACTTCGAGCGCAGTTTCGTGAATGCCGATGATGTGGTGAAGGATACCGGCGGCGTCGCCGTCGGTTTCGGCGAGCGTCCGCTGCAGCCGATTGCCGGGCGAAGGAGTTCCCGTCAGCTCCGAAAGCAACGCCGCGCGCAGCGCAGACAGGCTCTCGAAGCCGAGCGCGCGGGCGGTTCGCACCACCGTTGCGTCGCTGGCGCCGGCAAGCTCGGCAATCTGGGCGGCGGAATTCAACAGCACGGCCTGCTTCTGATCGATGAAGAAGCGGGCCATGCGCTGTTCAGCCGGTGCAAGGCCTTCGATCGCGGCGAGAATCCGGGCGTCAAAATTACGCTGCGGCTGCGATCGTGCATCCATTGTCATGCTGATGCTTCCATCTATCGAATGGTAGCATACGCTACCGACATGGATGAATGTAGTGCTCATTACAGCGCACGGCAACAGGATTCCGATGATTGCGCCGAGCCGAAGTGGACGCAACCATGCTTTTCGGTCGATCAGGCACGGCAGTTGAGGTTGGAGAGTGTTACGCCAATCCCGCCCGCACCGCGGGGATGACTTCCCGGCCATAAAGCTCGATACAGTGCATCAGCTTCTGGTGGCTGAGCGCACCGGTGCTATATTTCAGCTGGAAGCGGTTGACGCCGAGCGTCTTGATCACCGGCGTGATCTTGGCGGCGACCGTTTCGGGCGAGCCGACATAGAGCGAGCCGTGTTCGATCTCGTTTTCGAATTCCTCACGTGTCACCGGCGGCCAGCCGCGCTCGCGGCCGATGCGGTTGCGCATGACCTTGTAGCAGGGCCAGAGTTCTTCGCGCGCCTGATCGTCCGTGTCGGCGATGTAGCCGGGGGAATGAATGCCGATCGGCTGAGCCGTCCCGCCCAATTGCGCGAATGCCTTGTGATAGAGATCGATATAGGGCTGGAAGCGGTAGGGGCTGCCGCCAATGATCGCCAGCATCAGCGGCAAATTATACTGTGCGGCGCGCACCACCGAAGCCGGACTGCCGCCGACGCCGATCCACGTCTTCAGGTGACCTTTCTCGATCGTCGGGAAGACCTGCTGATTGCTGAGCGGCGGGCGGATGCTGCCTTTCCAGGTCACCGGTTCGTTGGTGAGCAGGGCGGCGAAAAGATCGAGTTTTTCCTCGAAGAGCTTTTCATATTCCGACAGCTCGAAGCCGAAGAGCGGGAAGGATTCGGTGAAGGACCCACGGCCGAGGATCACTTCGGCACGTCCGTTCGATGCCGCGTCCAGGCTCGAAAAACGCTGAAAGACGCGGATTGGGTCATCGGAGCTGAGAACCGTGACCGCCGATCCCAAATGGATATGCGAGGTGCGGCCGGCGATGGCGGCAAGGACGGTCTCGGGTGAAGAGACGGCGAAATCCTCGCGGTGATGCTCGCCGATCCCGAAGAAATCGATCCCGAGCTGGTCCGCGAGCACGCCTTCCTCGATAACGTTGCGGATGACCTGTGCGTGGGATTCCGCTTTCCCGCTTTCGTCATGGGTGACGTCGCCGAATGTATCGAGCCCGAATTCGACCGTGTTTGCCGTCATGATTTTGTCCGTTGCCTATCGCCATGGTGTTCGAGAGGCATGTAGCTACATTTCCGAGCGTGAACCACCCGCAAAGTTTCGAGGGGTTCGTTCGAAGAATTAGATATGGCTATAGCGCGGGCGGGGCGTATCGCCGATGTGCTGGAAGAAAGGAATTGCGGTTTCGGCTGAGCGAGACCGCAATTCAGCAAGGACTGACAGACTTCAATTCAGCTGCGCCAACTTATTCGCCGGCAGGCGACAAGCGGCGAACACGTCGAGGCTGGGATCGTATACCTTCGTTGCTATATCCATCATGCCAAGGACGCTGTGGAAGATGTTGTCGTGCGAGTGAGTGCCTTCGGCAGCCTGCTTTGCAACGCAGCGCATGTCATAGCCGCCGATTTTTGCCAGATCGTCGGCCATCCAGACCAGGAATGGCACATGCGTCTGCTCCGGCGGTGCGATGATATACGGGGCGCCATGCAGGTAGATGCCGTTCTCGCCGAGCGACTCGCCGTGATCGGAGAAATACATGACGGCTCCCGATACCGTGGCCGAGCGCTGCTTAAGCTTATCAATGACCGCCGAGACGATGTGATCCGTGTAGAGGATCGTATTGTCATAGGCATTGTTGATCTGTTCCTGCGAGCATTTGCCGAAATCATTGGCCCGGCAATCGGGCGTGAAGCGGCGGAATTCCTCGGGATAACGCTGGTAGTAGGCCGGGCCGTGGCTACCAAGCTGGTGCAGCACGAGGACGCTGTCTCCCTTGATGTGGTCGAGCCAGTTGTCGATCTTGTCGACCAGGATTGCGTCGTGACACTCGCCTTCCTTGCAGAAGCGGGGATCGGCCGATGTCGGTAGGTAGGTGTAGGGAACGCGGTCGGTGACGTTGTAGCTGCCGGTGTCATTGTCCAGCCAGGTTACGTCGACCTTGGCATGGGTCAGCACATCAAGCAGGTTCTCCGTTTCCAGTCCCTTGCGATGACTATATTGCCCCCGCGTATAGACGGAGAACAGGCAGGGGATTGATGTCGCCGTTGCCGTTCCGCAGCTGGTGGTGTTGGGGAAATAGGCGATGTTCTGTTTAGCCAACTCGGGATTGGTCATCTTGCCATAGCCGCCGAGCGAGAAATTCTGCGCGCGCGCTGTTTCGCCAGCGACGATGATCGTCACGCGCGGCTTGCCGTTGTCGACAGCGCCAACCCTACGGGCGTCCGTGCCTAGAGGCTTTGCGACGACGTTTGCGTTCCGGCCGGAATCGATGACGTAGCGAACGGCGCTGTTGATCGGCATGACCGGGTTCAGGGTATCCAGGAGGTCGCGATGTGCTCGGCCGACGCCGGCATAGGTTTTGTAGAAGCTGATGCCGGCGACCATGAAGATCGCGACGCAGGAAAGAATGACGGCAGTGTTATAGGCAAGCTTCTTGAGAATGGGGCGATGGACGATACGCACCCAGGCAATCACCAGGGACGGAAGGACGCCCGTCAACAGCACATGCGTCACGAAGCGCACGGTGATCAGGTGACTGGCCTCGGCGCCCGTCGATACCGCTGCGTTGCGGATCATCTCCTTGTCGATGATCACGCCGAACTGGTCGTTGAACCACGAGGACACCGACGCCACGAGAACGAAGAAAATAAGGATCGGCTTGGTGACGTATTTGGCGGAGAAAAACGTAAAGAGCGCCATGATGACGGCCGAGATGCCGACGACGAAGCCAGCGAAGGCGGCGGGCTCGGCAAGGAAATAGCCGTAAGCCTTGGTCCAGAACATCCGGTTTGTCACAAGAAGAATATAAAGGGTAGCTATAAGGCAAAGAGTGACGCTGCCGATGGCTGGTCGGACGCTTCGTCCGCCAGGCCGAGTGTTTTTATTGTTCAACGGTTTTCTCCAGGGCATTCCCCTGAACAGAGCGGGAATGCTGTACAACGCAACGTGCGGGACGCGGCTCAGACTGTTTGAGCGCAAGACCATGCCCGCCGTTCCTGACATTTACCTGAATAACGTCCGCCTGAGCGTTGGTCGATTCCGCTTGTCCGCGCTTTTTGTCGCACGGTTAAGTGGAGTTCAGGTCGCCGTCAGCAATCCCGATCATAGCTTTCCTTTCTTAAATAAGGAAGCAGCCGTGCGGGTTTTACTGGTCGAGGATAATGCTACCATCGGCAACGCCGTGCAGGATCATCTGTTTGCGGAGGGGTTTGTGGTCGACTGGTCGATGGACCTTGGCTCGGCGAAGACGGCGGTAGCCAGAGGCCGCTACGACGTGGTTCTTCTCGATTTGCGCCTGCCGGATGGCAGCGGCCTGGACCTGTTGAAATCCATGGGAACGCGGGTCGGAACGACCCCTGTGATCATCCTCTCAGCCTATGACCAGATTTCCGATCAGATGACCGGACTAAGCATCGGCGCGGTCGATTATCTCGTCAAGCCGTTCGGGCTTGCCGAACTCACGGCTCGGATCCGCAAGGCGGTAACGGCCGCGGGTGCTGGAAAATCGAGGGACGACCGATCACGCCTTCTGCCCAAGGCCGGCTGAAGAAGAGCCGAAGAGCTCGAAGAGGGACAGCACGCCCGCGAAGATCACCAGCGACGAAAGCCAGCCAAGGACCACATCGGACAGGTAATGGGCGCCGGTGAGGACGCGCATGGCCGGCATCAGGATCGATATAACGGCAAGCGGCACGCCCATCGGCAGGCGCCAACGTGGTGGCAGCAGCGGGATGAGACAGAGAAGCCATCCGGCTGACGACGCCTCTCCGGAGATGAAGGAACAGTTCCTGAGGCATTTGCCCGCGAAGGAGCCCGCCTGGACGAAACTCATCGTTCCGCCGAAAAGATCGGTCCCACGGGGACGCGGTCGGCCGGAGACGTTTTTCAGGATCAGGTTGACCAGGAGGCCGCAGCCGAGCGCCACCGATACCAGCGCGGCGATGCACTGGTCGATTTTCGGCGTCCGCCAAAGCGGTCCACGCTGCTTCCAGGAGAGGATCGGGAGCGCGAGCAAGACGATGATTGCGATATAGGGCAGGACGAGCGTGACGGCGCGCATGAAAGCGAAGAGCGCATTCCTGTCGTAGGCGAACATGCCGCAGACTGCACCCACCGGATGGCTCGAAGGGCAGGGCGCATCGGTAAAGACGCTCTGGGCGACGGAAAGATCGATCTGGGGAAATCTGTTGAAAACAAGCAGCAGCAACCACCAGAGCGCAAAGAGCGCCATAAATGATGCGATGGGTTTGCTGAGAGACGCCGCGCGTTTCGGATACGCAACATAATCATCATACATCAGGAAACGCCGCCTTCCGTCGTCGAATGCAAAGGTGTGACGGAATTTCGCTGACGTCTTGCGCAACGGCACTGACAATCCCCATCGACCATGCACTTACGGCAGAAGCCTGACGCCAGCCTGAAACATCAAGCAGTTAGTGAATATGGTGCGGGAATGGTGCCACGACCGAAGTTCCGCTGTTGAAAGCGGAGCGTCGATCAGATGTTGCCCGTTGTGCGGCGGTTGTTATAGGCCGGTCTGGAAATAGGCTTCGAGACGGTAGCCGTCGGGATCGATGACGAAGGCGGCATAGTAGAACTGGCTGTAGTCCGGCCGGATGCCCGGCTTGCCATTGTCTTCGCCGCCTTGCGCGAGCCCGGCGGCGTAAAAGGCGTCGACCGCTTCGCGGCTGGGTGCGACGAAGCAGAAATGCAGGCCGGAGCCGCGATCCGCCGGGACCGGATGTTCCACCTGGCTGACCCAGAATTGCGCCCGCTCCGCGCCATATCCGACCGTTCCGTCGAAATTCGTCAGCCGCTCGTAGCCGAGGGGTTCTAGCGCTGCATCGTAGAATTGCCGGGATCTTTCCAGGCTTTTGACGCCAATCGAGACATGATCGAACATGGATGCAGACTCCCGTTGCCCGCTATCGCGGCTTCATGCGTCCCGAGGCGAAGGGCAGGCGATCCCTTCAAAAGCCGAGGGCTCCAGCATTCGGTCACCATCTTGCAATGGCCGTTCGGAGTCAATCAGCAGCCGCCGGCGTCTGGCTGGATTCGAGGGCATGAGACTGCGTCCTAGATTGCCGCAATTTGGCGAGTTGCTTATCTGCGCGTGACATTGATAGGCTGGTGGCGTTGGCGGTCTTGGAGGAGTTGCCGTCTTTCGATCCCGGCCACGCTTTTTTTTACCCGCCTGTCGATTCTCGAAGGATTGCTTCGTCGTTGTATTGAGCGAGCCAATTCAGCGGCAATGACGCCAGCTGCTCGCCTCGAAGGGAATGGTCAAATGCGCTTCATGTCGATTATCACATCTGCTCACGTCGCTACGCCAACGCCGGAACTCATGGAAGCGATGGGCAAGCTTGCCGATCGTGAGATCAAGGCCGGCCGGATGATCGATACCGGCGGACTGATGCCGATGGCCACGGGTGCCCGCGTCAGCATCAAGGGCGGGAAGCTCAACGTGCTCGACGGCCCGTTCGTCGAAGCCAAGGAGGTTATCGGCGGCTACGCGATCTCCGAATTTCAGAACAAGGAAGAGGCGGTGGCGCTGGCCGTCGAGTTCATGCAGCTTCACATAGATTTCATGCCGGGCTGGGAAGGTACGTGCGAAGTTCGCCCATTCTTCACGTCCGATATGGAGGGCGCGTGCGATCCGCATGCGGCGGCAGTCGCTTGAGGCAAACGCCGAAAGAGACGGGATAGGCGGCCATGACGGCCGCCAACTCCCATCGAACGATCCTGGCTGTCTGGCGGATCGAGCAGCCGAGGCTGATCACTAGCCTGGCGAGGATGCTGCGCGATGTGCCTCTTGCCGAAGACCTGACGCAGGAGGCGCTATTGGCAGCCCTCGAACGATGGCCGGAGACCGGCGTTCCGGAAAGGCCGGGCGCATGGCTGATGGCGACCGCCAAGCGTCGCGCGCTCGATCATTTGCGCCGTCGCCAGATGCTCGATCGTAAGCATAAGATGATCGCCCTGGATATGGACGAGGAGCAGCAGGCTATGCCCGATCTGGACGCCGCCCTCGACGACGACATAGGCGATGAGCTGCTTCGCCTCGTTTTCACTGCTTCCCATCCGCTGATCTCGCGTGAGGCCCGCGTCGCATTGGCGTTACGGATGATCTGCGGCCTGACGACCGAGGAGATCGCCAGGGCTTTCCTACTGCCCGAGGCGACGATCGCCCAGCGCATCGTCCGCGCCAAGCGAACCCTTTCGGAATCGGGGCTGGCCTATGAGACACCGCGCGGGGACGAGCTTGCGCAACGGCTCGCATCCGTGCTGGAGGTCGTCTATCTGATTTTCAACGAGGGCTATACGGCTGCGCGTGGCGAGGACTGGCTGAGGCCACAGCTCTGCAATGAGGCGCTGCGCATGGGCCGCGTGCTGACCTCCGTCGCACCGAATGAGCCCGAAGCACATGCCTTGCTGGCGCTAATGGAGCTGAATGCCTCGCGCACCGCGGCACGCACGGACGCTGACGGCGAGCCGATCCTGCTGCTGGAGCAGAACCGGGCCCTGTGGGATCAATTACAGATCCGGCGAGGTCTGCGGGCACTTGCACAGGCACGCGACCTTGGAGGGGCCGGCGGCGCTTACGCATTGCAGGCGGCAATCGTCGCTTGCCACGCGGAGGCCCATACAGCCGATGAGACCAACTGGTCCCGTATCGCCGGGCTTTATGGGGAGCTGGTGGCTGTCGTGCCGTCGCCGATTGTAGAGCTCAATCGCGCGGTTGCTGTGGGCATGGTGGAGGGGCCGGAGGCTGGGCTGGCGATCATGGACCAGCTTGCTCATGAGCCGGCGCTGAAAGGGTATCATCTGGTACAGAGCGTTCGCGGCGATCTGCTTCACAAGCTTGCTCGCTTTGAGGAGGCGAGGTCCGCCTTTGAGGAAGCTGCCACGCTCGCCGGAAACCAGCGTGAGCGAGACCTGCTGAGCCGCCGCGCGGCCGAGGCGGCTGCGTTATCATCGCAATAGTATTCGTGACGGCACTGGTGGCGTCGGGACGGTCGCTCATACCCGCGCCGGATTGGCGCGGGTATGAAAGATACCGACTATTCAGCGGCCTGGTAGGCATCTGGACGCGATGTCGCCGTTCTTGGCCCTAGGGCCGCCAGCGCTATGATCGCCGTGGCGAGGATCGCAACGAAGGCGGTGCCGGCGACATAGGGGTTCCAGCCGAACTGAGGAGCCGCACTGAAGACGGCTGAGGCTGCCGCAAGCACGATGCCGCCGCCAATCTGGAAGGAAGCGAAGAGCATGCCGGAGGCCAGTCCTGATTTGTCGTCTTCGACATCGGCAAGGGCTGCCACCTGCACCGAGGGATAGGTCATGGCATAGCCGATACCGAGCAAGATCTGCGAGACCGCGACGAGCAGAATCGGATCGATATGCCCGACCGAGATCACCCAGAAGATATAGCTGATAGCCTGCAAGCCGACGCCGAGCGTCATCAGGCCAGTCGTGCCCCGGTTCTGGCCGATCGTCGCAAATCGCGGCGCCAGGAACATCACGCAGACGCCGCCGAGGGCAAAAGAGAAGCCGGTGGCGAAGGCCGACCAGCCGACGACGGTCTGGTAATAAAGCGTCGCGATGAACTGGAAGCCGACATAGGAGCCCTGGAAAAGGGCGGCGATGGCATTGGCATGGCTGAGCTTGGCGCGCCGGAACATGGCAAGTGGCACCATCGGATCGCTATGCCGGGCTTCGACGAGCAGGAAGAGCAGGATCAGGACCAGTGCTGCAACAAGCGCGCCCCAGGTGGGAAATGCCCGCCAGCCCTCGGCTGCGGCATTGGTAACGCCGAAGACGAACAGCAGCAGCCCGGGCGTGATCGTCAGCGCACCGGCCCAGTCGAAGCGGGCTTTTGATCCGGTCCGCGGGCGGTCGGCGGGCAGGACGAAGGGAGCGATCGCCAGCGTGAGGAGGGCGACAGGCGCGCCCATGACCAGCGTCGCCCGCCAGCTGAAGAGGGTTGCAGCACCACCCAGCACCATACCGAGCACGAAGCCGGCAGCGCCTGTTGAGGAGAACACGCCGAGCGCCTTGGCGCGGGCGTTGCCCTCTCCAAAGACGGAAAGCAGGAGGGCGAGAGCCGCCGGCGCGGTGAAGGCGGCGGCGATGCCCTTGATCAGTCGCGCGGCAATCAGGGTCGGGGCGCTATCGACGAAGCCGCCGGCGATGCTGGCGGCGGCGAAGACGGCGAGCGACCAGAGGAAGACGCGGCGGTGGCCGAAAAGATCGGCAACGCGGCCGCCCAGCAGCAGAAAGCCGCCATAGCCGAGCACATAGGCGCTAACGGCCCATTGCAGCGATGTCGCTTGCATGCCGAGTTCGGTCTGGATGGCGGGCAGGGCGACGCCAATGGTGGAGACATCCATGGCATCGAGAAAGTTGGCGGCGCAAAGCAGCAATAATGCCAGCCCGGCCCCACTTCGTGATTGGGAATTCGTCATCGGGATCGTTCCTTCCAATGCTGTCGCCTCTTGGGAGGTTGGTTGGCGGCAGGGAACGAGAAAATGTACAGCTTCTAATCCTATTGCAAATTGATAGTAACCATGTCAGGTATTACTGATAATGATGAATGATGCGACACTCCGAAAAATAGACCTCAATCTGCTGCTGGCCTTTTCCGTGCTGATGCAGGAACGGAATGTGAGCCGTGCCGCCGAGCGGCTGCTGCTTGGCCAGCCGGGCCTGTCCGCAGCGCTACGCCGATTGCGCGAGACGCTTGACGACGAATTGTTCGTGCGTGTCGGGCGCGGTTTGCAGCCGACGGCGCGCGCTCTGTCCATCGCTCCTGCCATTGAGGACGCGCTTTCCGGCATTGAGCGGGCCATCCGACCGCCGGCGGCTTTCGATCCTGCGAGCTGGCAGGGCGAGTTCCGCGTTGGCATGTGCGACAATCTCGAATCGGATTTTTTCGGTCCATTGGCAGCGCGGTTGCGCGGCCTTGCGCCAAATGCCCGGTTGACCGGCGTGGCTTTCGACAAGCGCGAAGCAGGGCAGCTACTGGACGAAGGGGCCTATGACTTCAGCATCTCGGTGCATGAGGAGCCGGCATCCTGGCATATTCGCGCGCCATTGTTCGATCAGGCGTCGGCCTGCATATACGACCCCCGGCATATAAGGTTGGACGCGCCGCTTGGGCTTGAGGATTTTGCGAAGGCAGACCACATTACCGTCTCCCTGGAAGGCAACATGCTGACCAATGTCGATCTCGCTCTCGCCCGTGTCGGATATCGTCGTCAGGTCGTCGCGACCGTGCCGCGTTATTCCGCCTTGCCGATGGCGCTCCGGGCCATGCCGGCTATCGCGACGATCCCGGAATCGATCGCCCGATGCATGGCGCAATTGCATAATCTGACGGTTTCGCAGCCGCCTCTCGACCTACCGGCCGATCCAGTGACGATGCTCTATCGCCGTGTCGATAAGGCCGATAGCAGGGCTGTATGGTTCCGCCGGCTCTTTGTGGAGGTGGTGGCGGATACGCTTCATGAATCCGGATGCCGCGTGGGTGTTTCCAACGCTGCCTGCTGCTACGAACAGGCGGCGTTGGCGATAGCCGTATAAGCTTGGCTGTATCCCTATCGCAATTCAGATGCCCGCAGCGCCGGAAAGACAGGGAGGCCCGGAAGTCCGGGAAGAGAGGGTTCGCCGTTCCCGCGCCAGATCGCGCAGATGACGGCGAGAATATCGGCGCCTTCGGCACGGACCAGCTTAGCCGCGTCGACGACTGCACCGCCCGTGGTGATCACATCCTCTATGAACGTGACTTTCTTGCCCTTGATATCCAGGCCTTCGACCGCCTTGCATGTGCCGTAGCTCTTTGCCTCCTTGCGGATGAAGGCCGCCGGCAGCCCGCTTTCCAGCGACATTGCGGTGGCAATCGGGACGCCGCCCAGTTCCAGGCCGGCCAAAACCTGCGTATCGCTCGGCAATAGCTGCAACATGCATCGCGCTAGGCGGCGCAGAAGAGCCGGGTCGGATTCGAATCGGTACTTGTCGAAATACTCGTTTGAGACCAGACCGGATCGCAGCGTGAAAGTTCCATGGATCCGCGTAATCGCATTGATATCAGTGCCCAGCAAGTCGTCGCTCATAACCATCTCCCAATCCTTGTTCCTGTTCGATTTACATAATCCGTGGAAGACCGCAAAGTGCCCATGACGATCATCGGGGATCAGGGGTGCTTTTCTTCACCTCCAATTGCGGCGGTGGTGCTCGTTCCCGGGAGAGGCTGGTTAGGATGATCGATGGCTGAGCGGGTTTGGCGCACAAAGCGTCTGCTTTTGCGGGTGCCGGTGGAGACGGACATCGATTTCGTCGCGGCGCTCTTTTCGCGGCAGGAACTTGTTGCGCATCGGCCAGACCCGACGCCAGATACGCGGGAGGAGAGTGGCCGACGCCTTGCGCGCGATATGGATCATTGGCGCAGCCATGGATTTGGCCGCTGGGCCGTCGAAGCGGATGGCGAGCTAATCGGGTTCGGCGGGGTCACCGTGTCGAGGGAGTTTGAGGGTCTCAACCTCTCCTATCATCTACATCCAGATAGCTGGGGCAAAGGCTATGCGACCGAGCTGGTGCGGCAGGTTCTGGACTTTGCGTTCACTGCGTAGTGCCAAGGATACCGTTACGGCTGATCTTCCATTTCCGCCATCAACCATTGGCGAAAAGCCTTCATGGAAGCGGTTTCCGCGCGTGATTTCAGTCGCGTCAGCCAATAACTGCCGGTCAGCACCGTGATTGGAAACGGCTGAACGATCCGGCCCGCTTCAATCTCCTCCGAGAACATGGCGACAGGAACGAGTGCCGCGCCCACGCCCCGCGCGGCCGCCTCCACCAACGTCAGGGACGAATCGAACATCCAGCCGCGCAGATTGGGTGGCGCTGCCCCCGCCGCCCTGAACCAGAGCGGCCATTCATCGACCCGATATGACCGCAGCAGCTCGAGATTGGCCATATCCGCCGGCGCGCGGAGATGTTGGCTTAATGCCGGCGTGCACACCGGAGAAAGGGGTGCATCCATCAGATGGATCGCCTCCGTTCCGTGCCATGCACCGTCGCCGAACCGGAGGAAGAAATCGAGGCCGTCGAGCACCATGTCGGCGCGATTGTTGTTCGTCTTGAGCCGTAGATCGACGTGGGGATGCTGAACCTTGAACGAGGAGAGGCGCGGCAAGAGCCAGCCGATCGCGAAGGTGCCGACCACGCCGACGGTCAGTATCTCGTCGAAGTTGCCTTCCTCTAGCTGGCTGAGCGTCGCGCTCATGCGCCGAAATGCATCGGTCAGCACCGGCAGCAGCGCATGTCCTTCGTCGGTCAGCGCCAGGCCGCGCGGCAGGCGCTTGAACAGGGTGATCCCCAGGACCTCCTCAAGCGCCTTGACCTGATGGCTGATGGCCGTCTGCGTAACCCGAAGCTCCATGCCGGCCCGTGTAAAGCTGCCATGCCGCGCCGAGGCTTCGAAGACGCGCAGGGCGTTCAGCGGTAGCTGCGAAATGTCCATGATCCCTCAATGCCCAAGTTTTTCTCATGTCTAAGCCCAGAATTGATCGTTTGTCGAGGTCATGGCGCGGCTGCATAGTCCGTTTTCCCTTGCTAACTGCTGGCCGTCATTCGTTGCGGATGCGGTCAATTATCTACATAAGGACATTGTTTTCGTTATGAGAAATCTCTTTCTTCCAACACTTGGAATGATCGCCGTCGCGTCTCTGTTCCATGGCACCAGCGTCTACGCTGCTGATGGCGGCGAGCAAGCCCGGCTTGAGCGCGCCGTCAACGACGCGATCCGCCCCACCATGAAGGAAAACGATATTCCGGGCGTGGCCGTGGCGGTCTCGGTCCACGGCAAGCACTATGTCTTCAACTACGGCGTCGCCTCCAGGGAGAGCGGGCAGAAGGTCACCAAGGATACGCTCTTCGAGCTCGGCTCGATCAGCAAGACCTTCACGGCAACTCTTGCATCCTATGCACAACTGCGCGGAACGCTGTCCTTTTCCGACAAGGCGAGCAAATATCTGCCCGCGCTCGCCGGAAGCAGCTTCGACAACATCAGTCTTCTCGATCTCGGCACCTATACGGCGGGCGGTCTGCCGCTGCAGTTTCCTGATGATGTGACCGGTCAGGACAAGATGATCGCCTATTACCGGAACTGGAAGCCGGCCTATGCCGCCGGCACCCATCGGCTCTATTCCAACCCCAGCATCGGCCTGTTCGGCTATCTCGCCGCCGCGAGCATGGGCGCGCCGTTCGACGATCTGATGGAAGGCAAGATCTTCCCGGGGCTCGGCCTGACCCACACCTATATCCGTGTCCCGCAGGAGCAGATGGGCAACTACGCCTATGGCTATGCGAAGGGCAACAAGCCCATCCGCGTGGGGCCGGGGCCGATGGACTCGGAAGCCTATGGCGTGAAGACGACCGCGGCCGACATGATCCACTTCCTTGAGGTGAACATGGACAGTTCGAAACTGGATGAACCGCTCCAAAGCGCGATCGCCGCGACGCATACGGGATATTACAGGATTGGCGACATGACGCAGGGGCTGGGTTGGGAAATGTATGCCTATCCCACGAGCTTAGAGCGATTGCAGGCAGGAAATTCCAACGAGATGTCCCGCAACCCCAACAAGGCGGATAAGCTCGTGCCGCCACAGCCGCCGCGCAGGGACGTGCTGCTCAACAAGACCGGCTCCACCAACGGCTTCGGCGCCTATGTCGCGTTCGTTCCCGCCAAGGGCATCGGCATCGTGATGCTGGCGAACAGGAACTATCCGATCTCCGCGCGCATCAAGGCGGCATACCGGATCTTGACGGCGCTGGACAAGGAGTCCGGCTCTACGGGCACGCGCTGACGTAGCTCTGGTGGCCCTCTTTTCAGACGCAAGCCGGCTCCGGAACATATGCCGCGAGCCGGCCGCTGTCAGTCTACGGGAGTTTTGCTATCGTCTGCGAGAAGCCGCTACCGGCGCGTTCGCCTGGGCGGCGTCCACGCTATTGAAGAGCTCTTGAATGAGCTGGGTTATACGCTCCGGGGAAGTGCCCTTGGCACGTTCTTCCTCGATCCGGCGTCTCACCAACATTTCCAAGTCTGACATATCTATCACCTCGTTTATCCGGCGCGATAGAAATGTCGCTCTCAATCAGCCGAGAGACAAGTTACAGTTTTTTCATGATTTTTAGCTGCTACGCACAATGTCGTGATCGCTGGCGAAATTTGCCCGGCTCATTTTCCGGTTCAGCGCTTTGTCTATCCTGTGAGCCGCCGCTCGTTTTCAAGCCAGCGGGCGAATTCGATTTTGAAGTGACGAGGCTTAGGTCGATGTCGCGCTGAGGTCGACATGCAGAAGATGATGTGCTGATAACGCGAAGATTGTAAATTATATCCCGTTGTTGCTGCTATGAAATTCCATTATTGGTCGAGATACTTGGAATAAGTTCGTGTTATTAAAGCAAAAAACGTCCTTGACGATGATTTGAACTTAACTTTTAATTGAATTTATTAGGGATGATGGGAGGGGATATTATGACTTCCGAAATCGCCGCTTCAACGGGTGCTCTTCAGTCGCCTGATTCCAGTGAGCCCATTGATCCTCACCAGCCTTCCCGGGACTTGTCGGAGGCGGAGATTTCGTCGCTGGTTCGGGAGATCAATCGGGACGGATATGCCGTTCTTCCGCAGTATATTTCGCCCGCCGACATGGATGACCTGCGTCAATTCGTGCGGAATGCGGTAACGGCGGCGGGCAATCGCTACACCATGCTGCGCGGTCCGGAACCCGTCGCTGAAACAGCGCTCGGGAAGCTGGCGTCGTCGCCGGCGCTCCGGCACATTTGCATGCGCGCCTATGAGATCGCGACGTCGAGACCCGCGCCGGACCAACCTTACTATCAAATCCTGCGATGCCTGACCGGCAGCACAGGCCGCAAGCATTCGATGGTGTTTCACTTCGATTCCTACGTTCTGACCGTGCTCCTTCCTATCGAGGTGCCGACTGGAAAAGACAGCGGCGAACTCATCGTCCTGCCGAATTTCCGGCACGTCAGGCGCTGGTATGCCAGCAACCTGATCGACAAGCTCCTGCTCGACAATCCGCTTACCCAGTGGGTCCTGCGCGGCATGGCAAAATCAACCCCGGATCGATTCCTTCGCATCTCCATGGTCCCGGGAAATCTCTATTTCTTCTGGGGCTATCGCTCGATCCATACGAACGCACCCTGCGACCCCGAGAAGATCAGGGCCACGGCGCTGTTTCACTATGCGGATCCGCATAGGGGGAGCAGGTTGAGGGGATGGTTGGGGCGGTAGGTTGGTGGTGGTTGGGTGGTCGGGCAATGTTTAGTTGGGAAGTAGCGCGCCGGTGAGGACAAAACTGCGCACTCTTATGTCATTGTTTGCGCTATATGATTTCGGAGACTATGTCTTGGGAGGCTGTACCTCGGCAAAAAGGTTCGGCTGACCGGAGATAAAACTATTTAACGGTGCATTCTATTCATTCGCGATTTCTAGGCATGCCAAGTTGGCGATACGAACTCCTGTTAAATGCACTGTCACCGCAATTCGGGTTGGCTACTTTGAGGTGCAACTCGCGGCGTCTTTCAAACATTGTAGCCCTATTGAATAGCTAACGCATGAACGAAGATAAATATAAGCCTGTCGGCTCAACGGTTGATACTTCATGCACTCCTTGAGAGCTGCCGGCGTCACGAGGCTCCAATGGTTCTGCAACTGCGCTTTGGAGATGCTCTCCCAATAGACGCAGATGGCTGTTTCTCGTGCTTGCTCAGATTTGACAAGCATCTTGGACGTGAGGTCGTGACAGTAATGCATCATATCGAATTCAGGGAGTGCCGGAGTTTCGGTGACAGCGGCGCTGCTCGCGCCGGCGAAAGCAGCAAAGGTTAATGCGATTATGATGAAAATTGGTTTCAATTACTGTCCTTTCGCTCTCGCAGGCTGCACGCTTTGGATGCAGATCATCCGAATTTCGATCGGATAGCAAGAGGTATAGACCACATGGAGGTTCGGTTCTTCAGGTAGAGGGAAACAAAGAGCGTTGCTTCCTATGTGCTTCTTGTACGGAAGCTTCGCCGTATAATTCTGATGCTAACTAACTGAAAATATTGGCGCACCCGACAGGATTCGAACCTGTGACCTTTGGAATCGGAATCCAACACTCTATCCAGCTGAGCTACGGGTGCATGCCTGAGGCGGGTTGACTCGCCTGTCCGATGGCAGGTTCTTAGCCTAGGAAGCGTTTGGCTTCAATGCGGAAAATGCGGGAAAGTGCAGATCGGTGCGATCAAATGAAACAAGGCCGCGAACCCTTTGGGTCGCGGCCTTGTTTATGGGGTGGCGATGTTGCGGTTCAGACCTTCATCGCGCCGGGGCCGGGGATGGCTTTGGGCGGGACCTTGCCGAGGATGATCATGCCCAGCACTTCGTCCTTGGTGACGTCTTCGGTGCGGGCGTGGCCGACGACCTGGCCGTTCTTCATCACCGAGACGCGGTCGGCGAGGTCGAAGACGTCGTGGATGTCGTGGCTGATGAGGAAGATGCCGATGCCTTCCTTCTTCAGCTGCTTGATCAGCTCGCCGACCTGCGCCGTCTCCTGCGGGCCGAGTGCCGCCGTTGGCTCGTCCATGATCAGGATGCGGGCATCGAAGAGGATGGCACGGGCGATCGCCACCGACTGGCGCTGGCCGCCCGAAAGTGCCTTCACCGGCTCCTTGAAGCGCTTGAAGTTGGGGTTGAGGCGCCCCATCACTTCGCGGGCCTTGGCTTCCATGGCGACGTCGTCGAGCGTGCCCCAGCGGGTCTGCAGTTCGCGGCCGAGATAGAGGTTGGCGGCGGCGTCGACATTATCGGCGACGGCCAGCGTCTGGTAGATCGTCTCGATGCCGTATTTCTTGGCGTCGCGCGGGGTGCGGATATCGACGGGTTCGCCGTTGATCAGGATATCGCCGCTGTCGCGCTTGTAGGCGCCGGAGAGGATCTTGATCAGCGTCGACTTGCCGGCGCCGTTGTGGCCAAGCAGGGCTACGACTTCGCCGGGGTAGAGGTCGACCGAGGCGTTGTCGACAGCGTGGATGCCGCCGAAGGAGATGGAAATGTTCTTCATTTCCACAAGCGGAGTGGTTTGATCCGTCATGGTTCAGAATTCCTTTTACTTGGCACGCGAGCGATAGACGATGTCGAGCCAGACAGCGACCACCAGGACAACGCCGACGACGACGTTCTGAATGGGCGTATCGACATTGGCGAGGCCCATGCCCGATTGTAGCGACTGCATCACCAGGGCGCCGAGCATGGCGCCGGCGACCGTGCCGCTGCCGCCTGCGAGCGACGTGCCGCCGATGACGGCGGCTGCGATGGTGAAGAGTTCGTAGGTGGTGCCCTGCGAGTTGACCGCCGAATTCAGGC
The DNA here is from genome assembly GCF_000799715.1 of Martinezella rhizogenes. Lineage (GTDB taxonomy): Bacteria > Pseudomonadota > Alphaproteobacteria > Rhizobiales > Rhizobiaceae > Rhizobium > Rhizobium rhizogenes_C. The sequence goes on along the minus strand of NZ_JUHG01000011.1, from coordinate 1,111,940 downwards.
GGGCGGTCGAGATCGCGGCGGCGACGGCGGCAAGAAAGCCCATCAGCGCGAAGATCTTGATGATCACCCAGCGTGTCTTGATGCCGGCAAGCTCGGCTGCTTCCGGATTACCGCCGATCGCGAAGACATAGCGGCCGAAGCGCAGGCGGGTGGCGATGAAGGTCATCACGATGCCGATGAGCACGGCGATGAGAACCGGAACCGAGATGCCATAGGGGATATCCAGGCCTGCATCCGGCCAGGTAATATTGTGTTCGGTGGCGTAGCGCTTGGCGATGCCGACCGGCCAGTTATAGCTGTTGAAGAGATAGACCGTGCCGAGCACCACGGCGGAGCCGAGGCAGCCGAGGAAATATTCCGCCCAGAGCGGACGCCGCGGAAAGCCGAAGCGCTTTCTCTGGCGGCGCGAACCGACGATGCCGGCGATGATCATCAGGCAGGCAAGCACGCCGACGACCCAGCTCCAGGTGGCGCCGATCGAGCCCGTGGCGCCGCTGCCGCCCATGATGACGAAGGTGGAGTCCATCGGCGCGACGGTCTGGCCGCTGGTGACGTACCAGGCGAGACCGCGCCAGACGAGGAGGCCGCCGAGCGTGACGATGAAGGAGGGGACATTCATGAAGGCGGTGATCGCACCCTGGAAGGCGCCGATGGCGGTGCCGATCGCCAGGCCGCAGAGGAGCGTGATGATCCAGGTCCAGGAACTGTCGAAGCCGAGATATTGCGGCAGCCATTTGGCCTGGATAACGCCCATGATCATGGCGACGAAACCGAGCAGCGAGCCGACCGAAAGGTCGATATTGCGCGTGACGATGACCAGCACCATGCCGGTGGCAAGGACCGCGATTTCGCAGGTCTGCACCGAGAGGTTCCAGAGGTTTCTGGCCGTCAGGAATTCGCGGCCATCGAAGACCCTCAGATAAAGATCGAAGCCGATCCAGATGATCAGCAGCGCTCCGATCATGCCGAGCAGGCGGGTATCGATTTCGGTGGCGCGCAGGAAGCGGGTGATTGCGCCGGCATCTGCGTTCCGGGGCCCGCTCGATGTGGTGGACTGTGTCATGTCGGCCATCGCTTTGCCGTTCTCCCTCTATTGGGCGCGGCCTGCGATGCATTCTGGGCTATCGCTGGCAACCGCGCCAATCTCAAAAAATGCGTCATCGCCTGTCCTGCCGGTCTTCGTCCGGCCCCATGACCGCCATGCGGCAAATCAACGGGCTATGCGATGGCGCAGCACGCTGCGGGAAGCTCTGTCTCCAACTGCAAGGAAGAGTTGTCGGCCTCTAATCCGCATTCGACGCCGCAACGGAAAGCCGTTGCGGCGTCGATAGTGTCGTTGGATCGACCGTCCAAGGGTCGTCGTTTACTTGCAGGCTGCGACAGCGCCGGCCTTGACGCCCTGGCAAGCTTCAGCCTTGGAGATCCAGCCGGCGTCGACGACGACGTTCAGATTGTCCTTGGTGATGGCGACCGGGGTCAGGAAGACAGACTTCATGGCAACATGCTTCGGGCCGCCGCTGAAGGTCTGGACGCCGTCGATCTGGTCCTGGGTCTTGCCGCCGGCAAGAGAAAGGGCGATTTCAGCGGCGCGCTTGCCGAGTTCACGCGAGTCTTTCCAGATGGAAACGGTCTGCGTGCCGAGGGCGATACGGTTGAGCGCTGCCTTGTCGGCGTCCTGGCCGGAAACCGGAACGGAACCGGCGAGGCCCTGGGCATCGAGAGCGGCAACGGCGCCACCGGCGGTGCCGTCGTTGGAGGCGACGACCGCGTCAACCTTGTTGTTGTTGGCGGTCAGGAACTGCTCCATGTTGCGCTGCGCGTTCTGCGGCAGCCAGCCGTCGGTGTAAGCTTCGCCGACATTCTTGATCTTGCCGGCGTCGATGGCGGACTTCAGCACTTCGATCTGGCCGGAGAAGAGGAAGTCGGCGTTCGGGTCGGAAGACGAGCCCTTGATGAACACGTAGTTGCCTTCCGGCTTGGCCTTCAGGACTTCGCGAGCCTGCATGCGGCCCACTTCCTTGTTGTCGAAGGTGATGTAGAAGGCAGCCGGATTTTCGATCAGGCGGTCGTAGCCGACAACCGGAATGCCTTCGTCGGCAGCCTTTTCGACGGCCGGACCGATGGCGTCGGAATCCTGGGCGAGAATGATCAGCGCGTTGGCGCCCTGGGAAATCAGGGATTCAACGTCGGTCAGCTGCTTGGAAGCGGAAGACTGGGCGTCAGCGGAAATATACTTGGCGCCGACTGCCGCGAGCGCCTTCTTGATGGCGGCTTCGTCGGTCTTCCAACGCTCTTCCTGGAAGTTCGACCAGGAAACGCCAACGACGAGATCCTTGGCGAAGGCTGCCGTCTGCATGGTCAAAACGATGGCTGCGCCCGCAGCCAGCTTGATAAAAGCTTTCATATTACCCTCCCGAGTGAATGCGACCGCACGTATCCTGAAACTCCCGTCGGCCGCCGCGATAACGCTGACGAGAAAGGTTCTGATTTTTTTCTCGACAGTCGAGAAATTTAGTGTCAGAGAAATTTTCAACTGTCAACACCCGCACCGCCAGGTTTAACCGGCCGATGAACAAGAGCCATCTGGAGGTGCGGACAGGAGGGTGGAATGAGGGGGAGGCTTGTTGATGCTGGCCAAATCGAGCACCGAATTGGTCCGTCAGAAGAACAGTGTTCTGGTGCTGGCGGCGCTGCGCCGCCACGGTCCCCTTGCTCATACCGAACTCTCTGATTTCACGAAGCTTTCATCCGCGACCGTATCGGTCATCACCGCCGATCTGGAGCGGGCGCAGATTATCGAGAAGGCGGAGCAGCAGGCCGCCAGCGGCCGCGGTCGTCCGCGCGTGCAGTTCTCGCAGCGGCGCGATTGCGGCTACCTCATCGTCGTCATTATTTCGTCCGATGCCGTGCAATATTCGCTTGTGGATTATGCCGGCCGGTTGATGGATCGTTTCACAGAGGAGAGACCGCAGGATGTCTCCGGCGTCGGCTCGTTTGTGACCGGTTTGCGGAGTGCGCTGGACCGTATCGTTACCCGTTCGCGATTGTCGCGCGACAAGGTTCTGATGATTTCGATCAGCAGCAAGGGACTGGTCGATGCCTCCGATCCGATCCTGCGCTGGTCGCCGATTTTCGGGCGGGAAGAGATCGATTTTGCCGCGGTGCTGCGCGAGGATTGGTCGGCGAAGATCATCCTCGGCAATGAGACGTTGCTGGTGGCGGCCGCCGTCGGCCGGCAGGAAGAGAATGAGAAGGGGGCCGGTTTCCGGGCGCTTGCCGCCCTGTCACTCGGCCACAGCATCGGCCTCGGCATCGTGCGCCGCAGCGAGGAGGGCGGTCATCAGATATCGGCGCCGAATTTCGGTCATATGCTGCATCTGCCGGGAGGCGGCCTTTGTCGCTGTGGATCGCGGGGCTGCATCGAGGCCTATGCCGGCTTCTACGCGATCCTGCGCTCGGCTTTCGATGTGCCGCTCGACACGATCCCGGCGAAATTCGTGCCGGTCGCGGAATTGGATAAGATCGCTCTAAGCGCCCGGCAGGGCAACCGCAGGAATATCCTTGCCTTTCGCCAGGCGGGGCTGGCGCTCGGCAACGGCCTGTCGCGCGTGCTCAGCCTGCATGAGAGCATGCCGATTGCCATCACCGGCCCCGGCGCGCGCTATTACGACCTGCTGCTGGAGGGGATAACGGAAGGGCTGGCGGACTCGCATGTCGTGCGCATGGAGGGCATGCCGGAGTTGCGGGTTCTTGCCGACGAGCCGACGCTGGTGTTCGAGGGGCATTTGAACCGCGCGCTGACGATCATGGACAGCGATATGGTGAAGGCGGGCGTCGTGGCTCCTGAAACCAGTAATTCTGCCGCCGACCCATCAGCGGTCGGCGAAGTGACGCGGGCAAACTGAAATGGCCGGGCGATAACCCGGCCATTCTGATTCTGATGATGCTGGATAGGCCTTAATCGACCTTCACCAGTTTCCCGTCCTTGACGGACTGCAGCGCCGCGTCGGCAAGCTTGAGGGCTGCGAGGCCGTCGGCGCCCGATGGCGTGATCGTGGCGCCCTTTTCGATCGCAGCGATAAAGCTGGCGATTTCGTTGGCGTAGGCTTCGGTGTAGCGGGTCATGAAGAAGTCATGCAGGGGCGGGCGGGTATAGCCTTCGCCGTTGGCGACTTCGATCGAGAAGGGCCGCTGGTTTTCGGCGGCGACCATGCCTTTCGAGCCGTGGATCTCGATGCGCTGGTCGTAACCATAGGTGGCGCGGCGGGAGTTGGAGATGATCGCCTGCTTGCCGGATGCGGTCTGTAGGATGACGGAGACGCTGTCGTAATCGCCAGCCTCGCCGATCTCCTTGTCGACCAGGACGGCAGCGGTGGCCGTGACGGCAACCGGCTCTTCGCCGAGGAGGAAGCGGGCCATGTCGAAATCATGGATGGTCATGTCGCGGAAAATACCGCCCGAACGCTTGATATAGTCGACCGGCGGCGCGCCGGGGTCACGCGAGGTGATCGTTATCATCTCGACCGCGCCGATACGGCCCTCGTCGATGGCCTTTTTGACGGCCATGAAATGCGGGTCGAAGCGGCGGTTGAAGCCGACCATCAGCTTGCCCTTCACCTCGTCGACCACCTTGATGCAGGCCTTGACGCGGGCGACGTCGAGATCGACGGGCTTTTCGCAGAAGATCGCCTTGCCGGCGCGAGCGAAGCGCTCGATCAGATCGGCATGGGTGTCGGTCGGCGTGCAGATCACGACGGCGTCGATGTCCTTTGCGGCCTCGATCGCCTCGATGGTACGCACTTCGCAGCCATAGGCGGCGGCAATGGCGTCCGCAGCGGCTGGAAAGGCATCCGCCACCGCGACGAGCTTGGCGTTGGCATCGCCGCTCACGGCTTTCGCATGCACCTTGCCGATGCGTCCGGCGCCGAGAAGACCAAATCTGACAGTCATTTTTACCTCCCTGATTTCGGAACAAATGAACCGAATAAAAATCAATATGGAATTTTCATTCCATCTTCCGAACGCGACGTCAAGCCGCCAGCGTTTCACAATTTTAAAATTCACATTGCGAAAACGGCTTATCTTTGGACAGGCTTTTTCGAAACTGCTTCACAGTTTTAGAGATCATGCGCTAAAGACAGGATCTCTCCAACAGGCGAACGAAGCTCATGAAACTGATCGATCCCAGCCATCCCGTTTACAAGCCGCTCTGGGTGCGGGTTCTGATCGTTGCCGTCTGCCTTGGCTGGGCGACGATCGAGGCGTTTGGTCCGGAGCCGTTCTGGGCCGTTATCGTCGGCGGGCTTGGGGCCTACAGCGCCTGGATGCTGCTCTTGAACTTCAATCCGCAGCCGCCCGAGGCGGAAAAGACCGTTGTGAACGATCAAGATGAAGACGAAGAGCCGGCGGACGAGAAGAAATAGCTACCGCGCCAGACGCCGCAGGGCCTCGTCGATCAGTTGATTGGCGATCATCATGCGCATGGTCGCCTGTTCGCGAAAGGGCGGGGCGACGCTGTCGGGATGATTGGCCTTGGCGAAGGCCCTGCGCTTTTCGTGGAGAGATTGTAGCGTGCTTTGCGGGGAGATCGCTAGTTCTGCGGTCACCTCTTCCCTGGAGGTCCGCGACAGATAATCCGGCATCACTTGGGGCTCCGGTTCCCTTGGTTCGGGCTCAGGCAGCGGATCGGGCGAGGGGATTTCATGGCCGAGATTGTCGATATAGGCGTCGTCGGGGCGAGAGGACGCAGCCGGCTCGCCCCCGAGAACGGTCGCCACAAAGCTCACATTGAGACCGCGGATGCGATGCGCCGTCTCATCCTTCGTCGCTTTGTCATCTTCCGTCTCGAGACGATCGAGGACGGATTGAAACAGTGATTGCCCGAATAACATGCCTGCCTCCAGAGGAACTCAGGATAGCCGCCCAAGTTGGCGTGGAGCTTATGGCTGGCTGCTGATCATGGACGAGGCTTATGCCAGAAGGAGGTTCCGGCTTTCCTCCAGGATCATGTCGTGCAGCAACCGGGCGCTCGGCGGCATGGCGCGTTCGCGGGCGGTGATCAGGCTGTAGGGCTTTACCTCAAGCTCGAAGTCGATCGGCAGGATGCAGGATTCGCCCGCTTTCGATGATTGTCCGCAGATGAATTGCGCCATGTCGAGCGCGATCGGGGCGATGGCGTCCGTCTTGCAGACGACGGCGAGCGTCAGCAGCAGCGAGGAGGTGTTGACGATATTTTCCGGCAGGGGCACGCCGGCGGTGATGAAGATATCCTCCACCTTGCGCCGGAGCATCGTGCCGGGCGGCTGAAAGACCCAATCATAGCCGGGCAGGTCCTCAAGACTGGCGACTCCTTTCTCCAATAGCGGATGCCCATGACGGACCACGAGACAGGCTTTCTCTACGCCGATCTCATGGGAGGTGAACAGGCGTGGGTTGAGCTCGTCCGGAATGCGGCTGATGATGAAGTCATGGCGGGCGGCGAGGAGCTCGCGCGCCAGCACGTTGCTGTTTTCCACCTCGATATTGATTTCGATGCCGGGATAGGCGCGCGTCACGCGTTGGATCGCCGGCACGACGAGGCTGATTGCTGGGGCCGTGACGGCGCCCAGAAAGACGGAGCCGCCCTTGCCGGTTCTGAGCTCGCCGATCTCCCGGCTCGCCTCGCGCAGTTCGAGCAGGATCTTGCGCGCTCGCTTGGCCAGCGCCAGGCCGAAAGGCGTCAGGACAACGCCGCGCGCGACGCGTTCGTAAAGCGGACTTTTGACAATCGACTCCATTTCGGAGAGCATGCGCGAAGCCGCAGGTTGTGACATGTTCATGGACTCGGCGGCGGCGGAAATTTGTCCATGATCCTCGATCGTCACGATCATGCGCAGGTGATTGAGCTTCAAACCAGCCCTGAGCAGGGTGTCGTCGCGAAAACTGTCCGAGTGAATCTCGATGCCTTCGCTCGAATAATCGTTATATATTTTCTCCATGGCCGCCAATTTTCCCTTTCGCTGGCAAAAAAGTACTATTTTTTAACATTATACCGAATTGGGTATATGTTTTGCCAGTTATTCTATTTGACAGTTATACGAAATCGTACGAATTTGCCCAGCGTGCGCCGGGTGCAGCTCATGCACGTGAGAGCGTGGAGGAGTTCTACTTCGTTTCTCACAACCAGAAGTAAACCGTTCCTTCTACGGAACCTGCCGCAGTTTCGGGCGGGCATTTTTTGTCCGCCGCATTATTAAAACAAGGGAGAGAGTAATGAAGTCCATTATCTCATTGACGGCGGCTGCTGCGATCAGCGTCGCTATGTTGGTGGCGCCTGCCTTCGCGGCAGACAAGGGCACCGTTGGTATCGCCATGCCGACCAAGGCTTCGGCCCGCTGGATCGATGACGGCAACAACATCGTCAAGCAGCTCCAGGCTGCTGGCTACGGCACCGACCTTCAGTATGGCGACGACGATATTCCGAACCAGCTTTCGCAGGTCGAGAACATGGTCACCAAGGGTGACAAGGTTCTCGTTATCGCTGCGATCGATGGCACGACGCTGTCCGACGTTCTGCAGAAGGCTCATGATGCCGGTATCAAGGTCATCGCTTATGACCGCCTGATCCGCAACAGCGGCAATGTCGACTATTATGCCACGTTCGACAACTTCAAGGTTGGCGTTCTTCAGGCTGGCTCGATCGTTGATGGCCTCGGCCTCAAGGACGGCAAAGGCCCGTTCAACATCGAACTCTTCGGCGGTTCGCCGGACGACAACAACGCCTTCTTCTTCTATGACGGCGCAATGTCTGTCCTCAAGCCTTACATCGACAGCGGCAAGCTGGTCGTGAAGTCCGGCCAGCAGGGCATGGACAAGGTCGGCACGCTGCGTTGGGATCCGGCAACGGCTCAGGCCCGCATGGACAACCTGCTTTCGGCTTACTACACCGATGCGCATGTCGATGCCGTTCTGTCTCCTTATGACGGTCTCTCCATCGGCATCCTGTCTTCGCTCAAGGGCGTCGGCTACGGCACCGGCGACCAGAAGCTCCCGATCGTTACCGGCCAGGACTCCGAAATTCCGTCGGTCAAGTCCATCATCGCTGGCGAGCAGCACTCCACGATCTTCAAGGACACCCGTGACCTCGCAAAGGTTACCGTCGACATGGTCAACGCTCTGATGGAAGGCAAGACGCCAGAAGTCACCGACACCAAGACCTACGACAACGGTGTCAAGGTTGTTCCGTCCTACCTGCTGACCCCGGTCGCAGTGGACAAGACCAACTATGAGAAGGTTCTCGTCGAGGGCGGCTACTACAAGGCCGACCAGCTGAAGTAGTCTTTTCGATTTACCCATCAGGGCCCGCCGCAAGACGGGCCCTGACTCTGATATTTAAGACGGTCGCCCGGTCTGTTATGTTCGGCTGCGGCGTTGGATACGAAAAATGGACAATACAATCCTCGAAATGCGGACCATCACCAAATCGTTCCCCGGTGTGAACGCTTTGGAAAATGTTAATCTGAAGGTCCGTCAGGGCGAGATCCACGCTTTGGTGGGCGAAAACGGGGCCGGCAAGTCCACCCTGATGAAGGTGCTCTCGGGCGTCTATCCGGCCGGCAGCTATGACGGCGATATCTATTATGACGGCCAGGTGCGTCAGTTCAAGACCATCAAGGACTCCGAAGAGATCGGCATCATCATCATCCACCAGGAGCTGGCGCTCGTGCCGCTCCTGTCGATTGCCGAAAACATCTTCCTCGGCAACGAGGTTGCCGCCAAGGGCGTCATCAACTGGCAGGATACTTTCAACCGCACCAAGCAGCTTCTCGCAAAGGTCGGCCTCAAGGAATCTCCGAGCACGCTTGTGACCGACATCGGCGTCGGCAAGCAGCAGCTTGTCGAGATTGCAAAGGCCCTGTCGAAGAGCGTGAAGCTTCTGATCCTCGACGAACCGACCGCTTCGCTCAACGAAAGCGACTCGGACGCGCTGCTCAATCTCCTGATGGAGTTCCGCAATCAGGGCATCACCTCGATCATCATCACGCACAAGCTCAACGAAGTGCGCAAGGTGGCCGACGAGATTACGGTGCTGCGCGACGGTATGGCGGTGAAGACGCTGAACTGTCACGAGGAAGAAATCAGCGAAGACATCATCATCCGCAACATGGTCGGCCGCGAGCTTGCGGACCGCTACCCTCCGCGTTCTGTGCCGATCGGCGAGACGGTTCTCGAGGTCAAGAGCTGGAATGCCTTCCATCAGCAGCACCGCGACCGCCAGGTGCTGCACGACATCAATGTCAACGTCCGCAGGGGCGAAGTGGTCGGCATCGCCGGCCTGATGGGCGCCGGCCGTACTGAATTCGCCATGAGCGTCTTCGGCAAGTCCTATGGCCACAAGATCAGCGGCGAGGTGTTTATCGATGGCAAGCCGGTGGATGTCAGCACGGTGCGCCGCGCCATCGACGCCGGGCTCGCCTACGTTACCGAAGACCGCAAGCAGCTCGGCCTGGTGCTGACCGAAAGCATTCTGCACAACACGACGCTCGCCAATCTCATGGGCGTTTCCAAGGCGACGGTCATCGACGATGTCCGCGAGCTTCAGGTTGCCACCAATTTCCGCTCGAAGCTGCGTATCCGCTCTTCGGGCGTATTTCAGGAGGCGGTCAACCTTTCCGGCGGCAACCAGCAGAAGGTTGTTCTGTCGAAATGGCTGTTCTCCGATCCGGAGGTGCTTATCCTCGACGAGCCGACGCGAGGCATCGACGTCGGCGCTAAATACGAAATCTATTCCATCATCAACCAGCTTGCCGCCGACGGGAAAGGCGTTCTGATGATCTCATCGGAAATGCCCGAACTCCTCGGCACCTGCGATCGCATCTATGTCATGAACGAAGGCCGGATCGTCGCTGAATTGCCGAAGGGAGAGGCGAGCCAGGAAACCATCATGCGCGCTATCATGCGTTCAGGGGAGAAGCACTAATGACTACGGCCAGCCCAACCAAAGAAGGCCCCAGCGTCGTCTCGATCGGCGACTATATCCGCAATAATATCCGCGAATACGGCATGCTGATCGCGCTTGTCGCCATTATGCTCTTCTTCCAAATCGTTACCGGCGGCGTTCTGTTCAGGCCGCTGAACCTGACCAATCTCGTGCTGCAGAATTCGTTCATCGTCGTGATGGCGCTCGGCATGTTGCTGATCATCGTGGCAGGCCATATCGACCTCTCGGTCGGTTCCGTCGTCGGTTTCATCGGCGCGGTCGCCGCCGTCCTTGTCGTGCAATGGCATATGAACCTGGTTCTTGCGACGATTATCTGCCTGGCGATGGGTGCCCTTGTCGGTGCCTGGCATGGCTATTTCGTCGCGTATCACCGCATTCCGTCGTTCATCGTGACCCTTTCGGGCATGCTGGTGTTTCGCGGATTGACCTATGCGATCATCAACATGACCGGCAGCGGCAGCAGCATCGGTCCGTTCCCGCCGGCTTTCCAGATCATGGCGACCGGCTTCGTTCCGGACTTTTTCGACGTCGCCGGTATCCATGGAACATCGATCCTTCTGACCGTCGCCATACCGATTGTGATGTTCTTCCTTTCCTGGCGTCGTCGTCAGGTGAATGAAAAACACGGTATCGATGTCGAGCCGATGGGCTTTTTCCTTGGGCAGAATCTGCTGCTTTTTGCAGCGACCCTGTTCCTCGGATATCAGATTTCGTCGGCCAAGGGCCTGCCCAACGTCTTGATCGTCATGCTGGTGCTGATCGCAATCTATGCCTTCGTGACCCAGCGCACCACGATCGGCCGCCGCATTTATGCGATGGGTGGCAACGAGAAGGCGACCAAGCTCTCCGGTATTGATACCCGGCGTCTGACCTTCTACACCTTCGTGAACATGGGCATGCTTGCCAGCATCGCCGGCATCATCGTTGCGACACGTCTGAATTCAGCGACCGCCAAGGGCGGCGATGGCTTGGAACTCGACGTTATCGCGGCCTGTTTCATTGGTGGCGCTTCCGCTTCAGGCGGCGTCGGCAAGGTGACCGGCGCGGTGATCGGCGCCCTGATCATGGGTGTTCTGAACCAGGGCATGTCGATCCTCGGCTACCAGACGGATTCGCAGAAGATGATCAAGGGCGCGGTGCTTCTCACTGCCGTCTTCATCGATGTCTATAACAAGAACAAGGGCTGATCGCTAAAGCGCTTAGCCGACGATCAAAACCAAATCCATGACAGAGTCCGGCTCTCGCTGAGAGCCGGAGCGGTGGAATGCATCCAGCCTCTGTCTATTAGGAAAGGATGAAACTATGCTGATTTCCCAGATCAAGGGTTCGAATGGCGAGATCATTGTCGCTGTCCGTAACGGGCCTGGCGATGCTGCCAAGGCTGTCGTCAATGCAGCCAGCGTCTATGCACTGGCAATGGAAGCCGCCGATAGTGGCAAGTCGCTCGCCTCCGTTATCGAGGTACATGGCCTCGGCGAGGCGATCGATCTGGAAAAAGCCTATGCCGACGGTCGTTTCCTGTCGCCGATCACCCATCCGGACGCCGCTCATCTGCATCTGACCGGCACTGGCCTCACGCATCTCGGCTCCGCCGCGACCCGCGATTCCATGCACAAGAAGACGACGGAAGCAGCTGAAGAGACGCTCACCGACTCCATGAAGATGTTCAAGATGGGCATCGAAGGCGGCAAGCCCAAGGACGGCGAGAAGGGCGTACAGCCCGAGTGGTTCTACAAGGGCAACGGCTATGGCGCGGCAGCTCCGGGCGCGGCACTCGTTTCTCCGTCCTTCGCGCTTGATGGCGGCGAAGAGCCCGAAATGGCCGGCATCTATGTCATCGCCAAGGACGGCACGCCGTTTCGCATCGGCTTTGCGCTCTCGAATGAATTTTCCGATCACGTCACCGAGCGGATCAACTATCTCTATCTCGCCCATTCCAAGCTGCGTCCGGCAAGCTTCGGTCCGGAAATCCGCATCGGCGTTGCGCCGGAGGATATTCGCGGCTCTTCGCGTATCAAGCGCGGCGACAAGGTAATCTTCGAAAAGCCGTTCCTCTCGGGCGAGGCGAACATGTCGCATACCTTCGCCAATCTCGAATATCATCACTTCAAGTACGATCTGTTCCGCGCTCCCGGCGACGTGCATGTTCATATGTTCGGCACGGCGACACTGTCTTTCGCCGAGGGCATCAAGCCGGAAGCGGGCGATGTCTTTGAGATCGAAGTCGCCGAATTCGGTTTGCCGCTGCGCAATCCGCTTGCCGTCGCCGCCGAGGAAGCCGTGGCGGTTCGCCAGCTCTAATCCGTCGAGGCCGGCTGCCCGTGTGTGGCCGGCCATGTCCACGAAGATACAGGAAGGCATGAAGCCATGACCATTCATCAGAATCTGATCGCCGGCGAATGGACCGGTACGACCGGCGCCGAAAACATCAATCCGTCTGACACCAACGAGGTTGTCGGCCTCTACGCCAGCGCCAGCGTTCAGGACGTTGCCGATGCCATCGCCGCCGCCAAGGCCGCGTTTCCGGCATGGTCGCGCTCCGGCATTCTCGAGCGTCATTCGATCCTGAAGAAGACCAGCGACGAGATCCTTGCCCGTAAGGACGAACTCGGCGCGCTGCTTGCCCGCGAAGAGGGCAAGACGCTGCCCGAGGCGATCGGCGAGACCATCCGCGCCGCGCAGATCTTCGATTTCTTTGCCGGCGAGGCCCTGCGCCTTGCAGGCGAAGTGCTGCCCTCCGTGCGCCCGAACATCGGCGTCGAGATCACCCGCGAGCCGCTCGGCGTCATCGGCATCATCACGCCCTGGAACTTCCCGATCGCCATCCCGGCCTGGAAGATCGCTCCGGCGCTTTGCTATGGCAACACCATCGTCTTCAAGCCCGCCGATCTCGTCCCCGGCTGCTCCTGGGCGATCGTCGATATCCTTCACCGCGCAGGCCTGCCGAAGGGCGTGCTGAATCTCGTCATGGGCAAGGGCTCGGTCGTCGGCCAGGCGATGCTCGACAGCCCGGTCCTGTCCGGCATCACCTTCACCGGTTCGGTCGGCACCGGCAAACGCGTGGCGCTGTCCTCCGTCGAGCATGGCCGCAAGTATCAGCTGGAAATGGGCGGCAAGAACCCGATGGTTGTTCTTGACGATGCGGATCTGACGGTTGCCGTCGAGGCGGCCGCCAACTCCGCCTTCTTCTCGACCGGTCAGCGTTGCACCGCGTCGTCGCGCCTGATCGTTACCGAAGGCATCCACGACAAGTTTGTGGCTGCGCTCACGGAGAAGCTGAAGACGCTGAACGTCGATAACGCCACCAAGGCCGGTACCCATATCGGTCCGGTCGTCGACGCCAAGCAGTTGAAGACTGATACGGACTATATCGAGATCGGTAAGCAGGAAGGCGCCAAGCTCGCTTTCGGCGGCGAACTGATCAGCCGCGAGACGCCCGGCTTCTACTTGCAGCCGACGCTGTTCACCGAAGCCACGAACCAGATGCGCATCAGCCGCGAAGAGATCTTCGGGCCGGTCGCCTCGGTCATCCGGGTAAAGAACTATGAAGAGGCGCTTGCTGTCGCCAACGACACGCCGTTCGGCCTGTCTTCCGGCATCGCCACCACCAGCCTGAAGCATGCGACGCATTTCAAGCGCAACGCCGAAGCCGGCATGGTGATGGTCAACCTGCCGACGGCGGGCGTCGATTTCCATGTGCCGTTCGGCGGCCGCAAGGGCTCGTCCTTCGGTTCGCGCGAGCAGGGCAAATATGCCGCCGAGTTCTTCACCACGGTCAAGACGGCTTACACGCTGGCCTGACCATCGATTTCAAGGTCCGGGTTCGTACGAGGCGGCCCGGACGACGCAAAAGGTAGTGAGATTATGAAGAAGAAAGCTGAATGGCCGCGCCAACTGCGTTCTTATGACTGGTTCGGCGGGACCGGCAAGAACGCGATCATGCACCGCTCGTGGATGAAGAACCAGGGCCTGCCGGCCGACACCTTCGACGGCCGTCCGATCATCGGCATCTGTAACACCTGGTCGGAGCTGACGCCCTGCAACGCGCATCTGCGCGACCTTGCCGAGCGCGTGAAGCGCGGTGTTTATGAAGCCGGTGGTTTCCCGGTCGAATTCCCGGTGTTCTCGGTCGGCGAAAGCACGCTGCGCCCGACTGCGATGATGTTCCGCAACCTGGCGGCCATGGACGTCGAAGAGGCGATCCGCGGCAATCCGGTCGATGGCGTCGTGCTGCTCGGCGGCTGCGACAAGACCACGCCGAGCCTTTTGATGGGTGCTGCCTCGGTCGATATCCCGGTCATTCTGGTGTCCGGCGGCCCGATGCTCAACGGTAAGTGGCGCGGCAAGGATGTCGGCTCCGGCACGGCGGTCTGGCAGTTCTCCGAAATGGTCAAGTCCGGCGAGATGTCGCTGGAAGAGTTCATGGACGCGGAGCAGGGCATGGCCCGCTCGGCCGGTAGCTGTATGACCATGGGTACGGCCTCGACCATGGCGTCGATGGCCGAAGCGCTCGGCATGACCCTGCCGGGCAACGCCGCTATTCCTGCGGTCGATGCCCGTCGCCGCGTCATCTCGCAGCTCTCCGGTCGCCGTATCGTCGACATGGTCAAGGAAGACCTGAAGCCTTCCGACATTCTGACCAAGGAAGCCTTCGAAAACGCCATTCGCGTCAATGGCGCCGTCGGCGGTTCGACCAATGCCGTGCTGCATCTTCTGGCACTTGCCGGCCGCATCGGTGTCGATCTCTCGCTTGACGACTGGGATCGCCTCGGCCGCGAAGTTCCGACCATCGTCAACCTGCAGCCTTCCGGCAAGCATCTGATGGAAGAGTTCTACTATGCCGGCGGCCTGCCGGTCGTCATCAAGGCGGTCGGTGATATGGGCCTGCTGCACAAGGATGCGATCACCGTCACCGGCGAAAGCATCTGGGATGGCGTCAAGGATGTCGTCAACTACAATGACGACGTCATTCTTCCGCGCGAAAAGGCGCTGACGCAGTCGGGTGGCATCGCGGTTCTGCGCGGTAACCTGGCTCCGAAGGGTGCCGTGCTGAAACCATCCGCCGCCTCGCCGCATCTGATGCAGCACAAGGGCCGCGCCGTCGTCTTTGAAAGCATCGAGGACTACCACGCCCGCATCAACCGCGACGATCTCGACATCGACGAGAACTGCATCATGGTGCTGAAATACTGCGGCCCGAAGGGTTATCCAGGCATGGCCGAAGTCGGCAACATGGGCTTGCCGCCGAAGGTGCTGAAGAAGGGCATCACTGACATGATCCGCATCTCCGATGCACGCATGTCCGGCACGGCCTACGGCACCGTCATCCTGCACACCGCGCCTGAAGCCGCCGATGGCGGACCTTTGGCGCTGGTTCAGAACGGCGACATGATCTCGGTCGACGTGCCGGCCCGCACGATCCAGCTGGAGATCTCGGATGAGGAAATGGCGAAGCGCCGCGCTGCCTGGGTTTCCCCGGTCAAGCCGCTCGCCGGTGGCTACGGCGGCCTCTACGTCAAGACCGTCATGCAGGCCGATACCGGCGCCGACCTGGACTTCCTGGTTGGCGCGCGCGGCTCGGAAATCCCGAACAATCGCGACAGCCACTGAGATTGCTATTTGGAATTGGAAAGGGGCGGGACGCAAGTTCCGCCCCTTTTTGTTTGTGGAGTGGTTGCGGTCGCACAACTTATAGTTCTATGGCAAGCGCATAACTAACCAATTTCTTCAGGGATAAAGCCGCCTGTCTGGCGTTTCCACAGGCGGGCAAACAGGCCATCCTGTTCGACCAGTTCGTCTGGCCTGCCTTCTTCCAGGACACGACCCTGATCAATCACGATTATCCGGTCCAGCATGGCAATGGTCGAAAGGCGATGTGCGATGGCGATCACCGTCTTTCCCTCCATCACCAGGTTGAGTTTTTCCTGGATGGCGGCCTCGGATTCGCTGTCGAGGGCGGAGGTCGCCTCGTCGAGCACGAGGATGGGCGCGTCTTTCAGCAAAACGCGGGCGATCGCTACGCGCTGCCGCTGACCACCGGAAAGCTTGATGCCGCGGTCGCCGACGAAGGCGTCATAGCCTTTGCGGCCTTCGCCGTCCGCAAGATCGGCGATGAAGCCATCGGCTTTTGCCGTCTTCGCGGCCTGTTCGATCTCGTCCTGTGTCGCCTCCGGTCGTCCGTAACGGATGTTGTCGCCTACCGAACGGTGCAATAGCGCGACGTCCTGCGCGATGACTCCAATGTTGCGGCGAAGGCTTGCCTGCGTGATCTCGCGGATGTCCTGTCCATCGATGAGGATCGCGCCGTCCTTGATATCGTAGAAGCGCAGCAGCAGGCTCACCAGCGTCGTCTTGCCAGCTCCCGAGAGGCCAACCAGCCCCACTTTCTCGCCGGGCCGAACCGTCAGCGACAGATTATCTATGACAGGCTTCCCGGACTTGTATGCAAAGCGGACGTCCTGGAAACGAATTTCGCCGCTGTTGACTGCGAGGCTCGCCGCGTCAGGCTGATCCGTGATGGTGGGCGGCGTCGTCATCACGGGCATTGCGTCTTTGATGGTCCCAATCGCCTGAAAGATCTGCTGGCCCATCTGCAGGAAGGTGAAGATTTGCGTGGAGAGCCGCTGGAGGATGTAAACGGCACCGACGAACTCGCCGACCGTGAGGAAGCCGTTGACGAGGCCTGAAAAGCCGATCGACAGCATCACCAGCCAGAGCATCGTGTTGAGGAGCACGACAATCAGTTCCGAGGTGCGATAGATGCGCTGTTCCCCGTGCTGCGTCTGTATGGCCTTTCCGATGATGCGGCGGATGGCGCCGGCTTCGCTGTCTTCGGCGGCGAACTGCTTGATCATCTGCATATTGGTGTAGAGGTCGGTGATGGCGCCGGCCACCAGGCTGCGTTGCTTGGCGGTGCGGCGCGAACGCTCGGCAAAGATCGGCGCCATCTTGACGGTGAGGGCGACATTGAGTGCGATCCAGACCACGACTGGCAAGGCGAGCTGCCATGACAGGCTGGACAGCAGGAATACCGAGCCTATCAGTTGCAGTAGGAAGCGCGGAATGGACTGAAAGGCGGCAATGATCTGCTGCTGGACAGCGGATGACACCTGCTGCAGGCGCGAGGCGACCTGTCCGGCGTAGAGATCATGGAAAAAGGCGAGATCCTGCCGTTCCACCGCCTTGTGCCCCTGCCACTGGATGGCGGCCGGCATGCCGATGCCGAGCGTGTGCGAGGTGAGTGTGTTTAGAAGGAACGAGGCGATTGGCATGGCCGGAAAGATCAGGAGCCCGAGAAAAGCCAGGAGCGGCCATTCGCTGTGCAAGAAGGCTGATGCGCCCTTCTGCGATACGCCATCGACAATGACCGAAAGCCCCCAGATGGTCGTCAGGTTGATGGCCTCCATCGCCATGGACGACAGCGCGAGCGCGATCAACACGCCGCGAAACATAGAGATGAAGTGCAGGAGAACGGCGACCGGCCCCTTCGACGGCAACGGCCGGTAGGGGATATCGAGTGGCCGGATCAAATTTTCGAACGGACGATAGATCGCATCTGAAATCGACATGGCTCGCTCGGGCTCTAAATGGAAAGGAGGGCGAGGACTCAGCTAGCAGGAATAGGATCACCTTCCAGCTGCAATCTCAATCAGAACATCCTCACTCACTATCCAGAAAGCCATGGGAGTCGCCTCGACGCTTCCCCGCAGGTTGAATCTGCCCTATCAGCTCTGGCTTTGGCTCTGCCCCTGGCTCGCCACCGTCACCTTGACGGTCAGGCTTTCGCCTGGTCCACCGACACGCATGCCGGAGACGGGGGCGGCGTCGCGGTAGCAGAGGCCGGTGGCGATGCGGACGTAGCGCTCGTCGGGGCAGACGTCGTTGGCCGGATCGAAGCCGACCCAGCCGAGGCTGGGAACATGCGCTTCGGCCCAGGCGTGGGTCGCGGCCTGCTCGTTCTTGCCTTCCATCATCAGATAGCCGGAGACGTAGCGCGCCGGGATATTCAGCGCGCGGGCGGCGGCGATGAAGATATGGGCGTGGTCCTGGCAGACGCCGCTCTTCTTTTCCAGCGCCTGCTCGGCCGTTGTTTCCGTGTCGCTGGTGCCGGGCCTGTAATCCACCGTCTGATGGATAGCGCTCATTAGCGCGTGCATCCGGCCAAGTTCATTGTCGCCGGAAATGCCACGCAGCAGCTCCTTCGTCAGCTTGCCGGCTTTCGTGCGCGGCGTATCCCGCAGGAAGAGCCAGAGCGGGCCGAAGCCGCTATGCGGGCCGAGAACACCGTTGAGATCCTGTGTTTCGATCTCGCCGGTGGCGACGATCCGGGTCGCATCCTGCTCGCCGTCGAGCGAGACGAGCGTGACGCGGTTGGCGAACTGGTCGTCATATTCGACCTCCGGACGCGCGCCCTCCACCATGAGTTTCCAGTCATGGACCGTCTGGCCGATGCCGGTCAGCGGCGTCAGCCGCAACCGTTGCAGCGAGAACTGCGAGGGTTCGTCGTAGCGGTATTCCGTGATGTGGCTGATCGTCAGTCTCATATTGTCATCCGCTTACTGATAAAACCGGTAGCCGTCGGAGATTTCCGCGCCGAGCTTATTATTGCGCGAAACGAAATCCTCCAGGAATTCGTGCAGGCCCTGATCCATGATGTTCTTGATGGTCAGCTTCTGCAGCAACTCGCAGATGGCGTCGGCGGTATCGTGCGCCGGCAGCCGCTTATTGTACTCCAGTGCCAGGTAGCTGATATTGCTGACGATCTTGTCGTAGCAATAGGCAAGCGAACGCGGCATCTGGCTGTTGAGGATCAGGAAGTCGGCGATATTGGCCGGCTTATACTCAGGATCGTAGGCCCATTTGTAGGCGCGGTGCGCGGAGACCGAACGAAGGATCGATTCCCACTGCGCGTTGTCGAGCGAGGAGCCGACATGCGAGACCGACGGCAGCAGGACGTAATATTTCACGTCCAGGATGCGGGCGGTATTGTCGGCGCGCTCGATGAAGGTGCCGATGCGGGCGAAGTTGTAGAGCTCGTTGCGCAGCATCGAGCCGTGGAAGGCGCCGCGGATCAATCCGGCGCGGCGCTTGATGACGTCGATCGTCTCCGGCAGTTCGGCGGTCTTCAGACGCCTGCCGAGCAATGTCTTCAGCTCGATCCAGCACTCATTGGTCGCCTCCCAAGTCTCACGGGTCAGCGCCGTGCGGACCATGCGGGCATTGTTGCGGCCATATTCAATGCAGGACATCACGCTCGACGGATTGGAGCGATCACGCATCAGATAGTCGATCGCGTCGGCGCCCGTCAGCTTGCCGTGCACCTCGTTATAGGCTTCACGGACGCCGGCGCTTTGCAGCACGCCGTCCCAATCGTCTTCCACCGCCCCGCTGCGCGTCAGCGACATGCGCTGGCCGGCATCGACAAGGCGGGCTATGTTTTCGGCGCGCTCGATGTAACGGAACATCCAGTAGAGGCCATTCGCGGTTCTTCCAAGCATGTCCGTTTCAGTCCTCCAGAACCCAGGTATCTTTGGTGCCGCCGCCTTGGCTGGAATTGACCACCAGCGAGCCTTCCTTCAGTGCCACGCGCGTCAGGCCGCCGGGAATGATCCGCACCTTGTCGGAGACGAGGACATAGGGGCGTAGATCGACATGGCGGGGCGCGATGCCCTTGTTGACGAGGATCGGCACGGTCGACAGCGAAAGGGTCGGCTGCGCGATGTAATTGTTCGGCCTGCTCTTCAGCTTCTCGGCAAAATCCGCCCGCTCCTTCTTCGAGGCGGTTGGTCCCACAAGCATGCCGTAGCCGCCGGAACCATGCACTTCCTTGACGACGAGGTCGGCAAGGTTGTCCAGCACGTATTGCAGGCTGTCCGGCTCGGAACAGCGCCAGGTCGGCACGTTCTCGAGGATCGGCTTGCGGCCGGTATAGAACTCGACGATCTCCGGCATGTAGGAATAGATCGCCTTGTCGTCGGAAATGCCGGTGCCGGGGGCATTGGCGATGGTGATGTGGCCGGCGCGATAGACGTCCATGATGCCGGGAATGCCGAGCGCCGAATCTGAGCGGAAGGTGAGGGGGTCGAGGAAATCGTCGTCGACGCGGCGGTAGAGCACGTCGATCGCCTCATAGCCGCGCGTGGTGCGCATTTTCACCTTGCCGTCGATGACGCGCAGGTCCGAGCCTTCCACCAGCTCCACGCCCATCATGTCGGCGAGGAAGGAATGTTCGTAATAGGCGGAATTGTAGATGCCGGGCGTCAGCACCGCGACGCGTGGCTTGCCGGTGCAGCCGGGCGGGGCGAGCGAGGCAAGGCTCTGGCGCAGCAGCAGCGGATAGTCCTCGACGCGCTGCACCTTGTTCTGGTGGAACAGCTCCGGGAACATCTGCATCATGGTTTCCCGGTTTTCCAGCATGTAGCTAACGCCGGAAGGTGTGCGGGCATTGTCCTCCAGCACGTAAAACTCGTCCTCGCCGGTACGCACGATGTCGGTGCCGACGATGTGGGTATAGACGCCGCCGGGCGGGCGGAAGCCGATCATCTCCGGCAGGAAGGCGTCGTTCTTTTCGATCAGCTCGCGCGGGATGCGGCCGGCGCGGATGATTTCCTGCTTGTGGTAGATGTCGTGGAGGAAGGCGTTGAGGGCGATAACCCGCTGTTCGATGCCCTGGGCGAGCTTGCGCCATTCACGACCGGAAATGATGCGCGGGATGATATCGAAGGGGATGAGCTTTTCGGAGGAGTCCTCGTGTCCGTAAACCGCAAAAGTGATGCCCGTCTTTCGGAAGATGTTTTCCGCGTCGCGGGATTTGGCAATGAGATGGCCTCTGTCCTGGCCGGAGTACCATTCGAAATATTTTTCGTAAGGCGTGCGCGGACTTTCATCCGCGGTAATCATTTCATCAAATGCCAAAGGTGCGGTCCCCATTTTTTTCCATTTGAGTACAACAGTTTTGACAATGCAAGAAGTATGCGCATTTGCGTGCACGATTTTCGAAGCTGTCAAAAATGCCGGATTTCCGGGCATTTTTGATTGTCACGGGGGAAGGTGGCCGACGATTGCCTCTAAGCCGCGATCAAAATTTGAGCATTTGCTTATTCCGCCGTCCGGGTCCGCAGAGGCGCGCCAAATCCCGCTGAGGCCAAGTCGCGGATGCCGAGGTGAAGAAAAATTGATGATTGCGTTCAGCGGATCGATTTTGACGCCCGGATCGCCTTCGGTTATCAGCGGGTGCCCGCTGGGCGCGTGACGTTCCGGTTTCAATTCTGATGCCGGCTCCGGCGTGCGACATCAATGTCAGTCCGAGCTTCCATGTCCCTCGATAAATTCGCGCCGGCCATCTTCGTCTTCCTATGGTCCACGGGCTGGATCGTCGCGAAATATGCGACGATGCATTCGGGCCCGTTCACCTTTCTGGTGATCCGCTACAGCCTGTCCGCGCTCGCTTTCGTGCTGTTTTGCGCGTTTACAGGCGCGAGATGGCCGCGCGATTGGTCGAGCGTCTTTCGCGCCATCTATTCGGGCGTCTTTCTGCACGGGATCTATCTCTGCTGTCTCTGGTGGGCGATCTCCAGGGGCGTGCCTGCGGGGATCGCCGGCATCATCGCGGCCTTGCAGCCTCTGATGACGGCGATGGCCGCGCCCTATCTGGTCGGCGAGCGGTTGCAGCCGGTGCAGCGTCTTGGCCTGCTGCTCGGCTTCATCGGCATCGCGATTGCGATCTCGCCGAAGCTCCTGGGGTCCGATGCCGCCAATCTCTGGCAATCGGCGATCCCGCTCGGCGTCAATCTGTTGGCGATGGTATCGGTGACCTACGGCACGCTCTATCAGAAGCGCCATCTGCAAACTGGCGATCTCAGGACGATCGCGACGCTGCAATATGTCGGCGCCCTGATTGTCACCGTGCCGCTGGCATTGATGTTCGAGGATCTACATTTCGACGGCACGCATGAGGCGATCCTTGCCGTCATCTGGTCGGTCTTCGGCCTGTCGATGGGCGCGGTCGGTCTGTTGCTCTATCTTATCCGGCGAGGGCAGGTGTCGCGCGCCGCATCGCTGATTTACCTGATGCCGCCCGCCGTCGCCATCGAAGCGGCGATTGCCTTCGGCGAGCCGCTGACCCTGCCGATCATCATCGGCACACTGGTGGTGGTGACGGGCGTTTATCTGACCAATCGGCGCACGGCGGATGTGGTGCCGGAATAGGGCACCCGGCGAGGGCTGTTTTCATCGTCATCGGCGGAAAAGCCTGCCATCCATGATGAGCAGACTGGAAACGATCAAAGCCAATCCGGCGAATTCGTAAAGCTCAAGCCTTTCGCCAAGAAAGGCTGCGCCCAGGACGATTGCGCTGGCGGGAACCAGCAGCGTGACGAGGGATGCGTTCGTCGCTCCCGCCGAGGCGATGATGTTGAAATAGAGAATGAAGGCGAATGCCGTCGTGAAGACTGCGAGAACCCCGACAGCCATCCAGATGGAAATGTTCGACGTGACGATGCTTTCGGGCCGGTAGAGAACGAAGACAATCGGCGCCATCAGGATGGTGGAAGCGGTGAGCTGGCCAGTTGCAACGACGGATGGTGTGATCTCCCTGAAGCGTTTGGCATAGACCACGGCAAAGGCATAGGAAATCGCTGCCCCGATTACCGCCAGCTTCGCCCATGTCGGGCCGTCGGCCTGGAATAGAAGGCCCGGGCCGATCATGATCGCCGCTCCGGCGATCCCGAGCCCGACGCCGACGAGCTTGGTTGTCGACAACTTCTCATCCGCCGTCAGCAGGTTTGCCGCCAGGATCGTCCAGAGCGGCGTCGTCGAGTAGAGTACGGAGGCGAGACCTGCGCCGATTTTCGTTTGTCCGGTGAAGATCAGCGAGAACGGAATGACGTTGTTGAGCAAGGCGAGACACAGGAATGAGCCCGGTCTTGCCAAGGCGGGTGCGAATGAAATGCCACGCAACCGCAGCCACAGATGCAGGACAAGTGCGGCGATTGCTACGCGGTAGAGGACCAGCGCCAGGGGCGGAATCTCGGCCACCGCGATACGGGCAAAAAAGAAGGAGCCGCCCCAAAGGCCGCCGAGAAGCAAGAGCTGCCCCCAGTCGCTTGCCGACATCGACGGTGTCAATGCTGTCGTGCGCAATGCTCTGCCCCAATGTTGGGAGTTTTGTGAATGTACCGGCAGTCTACCCGCGCAGAGCCGGATTTAGGCGGAATAACCGTTCAAATGTTCCCGGCTGATCGGGATGAGATTTTCGAGAAATCTCTACGGCTTCGAAATTGTTGCCGTGGCTGTTCGATGCCGGAACTCCACGGTTTCATACAGCCATAAAAAAGGGGGCCAATCGGCCCCCTTCCTCATTCAATCAAGATTCGTTCAAGCGCGTTCGCGACGCTGGCCGCCGTTGCCGGGGCCGCGACGCTGACCGCTGCCGTCCTTGCGCTGTTCGCCCTGGGCGTTCTGGCCACGGTCTTCATGGCGACCCGTGGGGCGGCCGTGAGCGTGGCGGGGACCGCGATGGGCGCCGGCTTCGTTTGCCGCACCATTGTGCTGCGGCTTCTTGGCCGGGCGGAAATCGGACGTCGATGCGAGATCGTTGTCTACTTCCGGACGCGGGGCGCGCTCGTCGCGGCGCTGGCCGCGGAAGTCGGCATTGCGATTGTTTTCGCGCTGCGGACGACGTTCCTGACGTTCGCCGTTTTGGGCACCGGCTTCACCTTCACGATGGGGCCGACGAGCTGGACGGGCGGGGCGGCCTTCGGCACGTCCCTGACCTGCGCCGCCACGACCCTGGCCTTGGCCCTGACCACCACGACCGCCTGCGCGGTTGTTGTTGCCGCGAGCCGGACGGCCACGGTCGGCCGGAGCTTCGCCGCTGGCAACGGCGATATCGATGCCCATCAGGCGCTCGATATCACGCAGCAGGCGGGCTTCGTCGGGGGCGCAGAAGGCGATGGCGATGCCGTCGCGGCCGGCGCGTGCGGTACGGCCGATGCGGTGGACGTAGGCGTCCGGTACTTCCGGCAGGTCGTAGTTGTAGACATGCGTAACGCCAGGGATATCGATGCCGCGAGCGGCGACGTCGGTGGCGACGAGAACGCGGACTTCGCCGTCACGGAAGCCCTTGAGGGCACGTTCGCGCTGACCCTGGCTCTTGTTGCCGTGGATGGAGGCGGCAGCAAAGCCGACGTGTTCGAGATGCTTCATCAGCTTCTCGGCGCCGTGCTTGGTGCGCAGGAAGACCATGGCGCGGCCATCAGGATTGGCGGAAATGTTTTCCTTGAGGATTTCGGTCTTGTGGTTCTGACCGGAAACGAAGTGGACATACTGTTCCACCTTGTCGGCCGCCTTGCCCGGAGGCGAGACTTCGACCTTGACCGGGTTGGTCAGGTATTCGGAAGCGAGATCGGCGATGGTCTTCGGCATGGTGGCCGAGAACAGCATGGTCTGGCGCTTGGCCGGGACCATCTTGGAGATCTTGCGCAGGTCGTGGATGAAGCCGAGGTCGAGCATCTGGTCGGCCTCGTCTAGGACGAGGTAGCTCACCTGGCCGAGCGACAGGGCGCGGCGGCTGATGAGGTCAAGCAGGCGGCCGGGGGTGGCAACGAGAATGTCGGTGCCGCGCTCGAGCTGCAGCTGCTGCTTGTTGATCGAAGCACCACCGACGACGACATTGATCCTCAGCGCCGTCTTGCGGACGAAGAGCTTGAGGTTGTCGGCGATCTGGTTGACCAGTTCGCGGGTGGGGGCGAGGATAAGCGTACGGACGGTGCGGTTGTCGGGGCGCTTGGCATCCTTCAACAGCATTTCGATGATTGGCAGGCCGAAGGCGGCGGTTTTGCCGGTGCCGGTCTGAGCGAGGCCGATGAGATCGCGGCCATTGAGAACAAGCGGGATCGCCTGCGCCTGAATCGGCGTCGGCGTCGTGAAGTTGTTCTGCGACAGCGTATCGACGATCTGCTTGGAGAGACCAAGCGAGTTAAAATCGGTCAATTCAATACCTTTCGGGGGCGCCAAAGCAAATAGGCCGGGTCGCACCATGCGATCCGGTCTGTCTCTGGCGTCAAGAACCCCGCGTGAAGTGGGAACTTGTAAGTTGGAAAAAGCTTTCCAGCGCATCTGACCGCCTTGGGTGCGGTCTCATTTCAAAAGCGCTTTTGTCCTTCTCTTGCGTACATAAAGTCCCGCAGGGCACGCTCACGCGGCGGCCGGAAGGTGAAAGCTGATGCGCATTTGGTCCTATTCGCCGCCAAAGTCAAGGGGTGTGACCGAAAGCTTGTTCGCAGACGCAATAAAAATGCCGCCGGAAGCCCGGCGGCGTCAACAGGTTCATGGATGGGCAGGTGGCTCCTAACGGCAGACCTCTACACGAAACGGCTGGCCCCAGCGGTCGTGACGCCACGACCAGTAGCAGCCGTGGTATGGACGCTCGTAGACCCGCTGATAGACCGGACCATCATAGTAAGCCGGGTAGGTGCGGTAGTAGGCCGGATAGGCGGGGTAGACCGGACGAGTGGCCTCCGCCACAAGGGCGCCGCCCACAAGACCGGCGGCGAGGCCGCCGAAGATTGCGCCGCGCTCGGAAGCGGCGGCAGTGGTGGTCGTTGCGGCGGCGGCGCTGCCGAGTGTCAGCGCGATGAGGCCCGCCGTGGTTATAGTGCGAAGCACAGACATTAAAATTCCTTTCCCAAACAAAAGGCCTCCCAGCCGAAGCCGAGGTTGAAATTGGGTGGGAAACAGGGCGAAGTCGCGGCCAAATGGACGCCTGCCACATTAAATTTTGTTCATGCTGGATGCATGGAGCTCTTTGATTTCGCTTTAGAAATCAGTCGGAACGCCGCCTTCTTCCTTGCGCTTTGCTACGAAGGTATCGAGCTCCTCCTCGATCGCCGGATCGAGTGGCGGACGTTCGTAGTGGGCAAGCGTTTCCTTGAAGATGCGGTTGGCGTGATCATAGGTCGTAGGACGGCCGGCTTCGGACCAGGTCTCGTAATTGCGCCAGTCGGAAAGAATGGGCGAATAGAAGGCAGTCTCATAGCGCGCGAGCGTATGGGCCGTGCCGAAATAGTGGCCGCCGGGGCCGACATCGCGCACGGCATCCAGCGCCAGCGCGTCCTGGCTGACATCCAGAGGGGTCAGGAATTCGGCAACCATTTGCAGCATGTCGACGTCGAGGATGAATTTCTCGAAGCAGGCGGTCAGCCCGCCCTCGCTCCAGCCGGCCGCGTGCAGCACGAAATTGCCGCCGCCCTGGGTCAGTGCCCAGAGCGATAGCGCCGACTCATAGGCGGCCTGCGCGTCCAGCGTATTGGAGGCGTTGGTGTTGGAGGTGCGGTAGGGAATGCCGTAGCGGCGGGCGAGCTGGCCGCCGGCGATCACCGCCTTCATATATTCCGGGGTACCGAAGGCCGGCGCTCCCGTCTTCATGTCGACGTTCGAGGTGAAGCCGCCATACATCACCGGCGCGCCCTTGCGCACCATCTGGCTGAAGGCGATGCCGCAGAGCGCCTCGGCATTTTGCTGCACCAGCGCGCCGGCGATGGTCACCGGCGCCATGGCGCCCGCCAGTGTGAAAGGCGTGATGACCACGACCTGACCCCGCGAGGACATCTCGATGATACCCTGCAGCATTGGCCCGTCGAGGCGCAGCGGGGAGGAGGAGTTGATGATAGTGAAGAGCGATGGCTCGCGCTCCATCTGCTCCATGCTGATGCCGCGGCCGATGCGGGCGATCTCGATCGCGTCGAGATTGCGCTGTCTGCCGAGCGAATAGCAATGAAATGCCTTGTCGGTCAGCTTGACGATATCGGAGAGGCAGTCGAGATGGCGCACCGAGGCGTGAATATCGATGGGCTCGACCGGATAGCCGCCGGTCATGTGGATGATGTCGTAGGATTGGGCAAGCTTGATCAGCTTACGAAAATCCTCCTGGTTGCCGGCCCGCCTGCCGCCCTCGCGATCGGCAACGAAGGGTGCGGAGGCGACCTGGGCAAAGACGAGGTTCCTGCCGCCGATCTGAACGTTCCGGAGCGGGTTGCGGGCATGCAGCGTGAAGGTCGAGGGAACGGAGGCGATCAGCTCCATGATCATGCCGCGATCGAAGCGGACGCGTTCGGTGCCGGGGGTGACGTCCGCGCCAGCCGCCTTCATGCGTTCGCGCGCTTCTGACAGGATGATATCCATGCCGATCTCTTCGAGAATGGTCAGCGACGCCTCGTGAATGTCATCCAGCGTCTCGGGCGACAGAAGCTCGGTGCGCGCGAGATTGTTGACGAGGTTGAGGTATTTCGCGCCGCTTGGTTTGCGGCTGCGTTCGGCTCCCCGGCCTCCGGTCCGGCGGCGGCGCTCGGCCGGCACGGTCGTAGTGTCGGTCGCGTGCACGGCCGTCGTTGCGTCGTCGCTCATCGCTCTTCCTCCGCCATTGTTCTGAGGTGATTCTTGCCAGAGTTCGGTGCCGGATGCTGTCGTCGTTTGCGACCAGGGAGTGACCGTTTTGGGATATTCAGTGGCCTGAACGCGACGTTCAGTGCGCCGAAAATATGGTTAACGGCTTGTTAAAGCGCTTTGTGATACAGCCTTGGTTCAGTAAACTAACGCGAACGGTGAAAAGAGGGGCGCTGTTGAACTCGGACGGTGAACTGCTGGAGTTGGCCTGCCGCCGGATCGCCGATCTGGATCAGCCGGCTTATGTCAAGAACAGCGATCTGCGCTACGTCGCCGTCAACCGAGCCTATGCGCGGTTTTTCCAACGTGATATCTCCGATTTCATTGGCAATCGCAGCCGCGATCTCTTCGACAGCGGTGAAGAAGTCGACCGGGAAGACAAGGAGCGCCGGGTGCTGGTGTTCGGTTCCGAGGAGACGGCGCTGTGCTTCGATCCAGCGGGCCGTGTCCGGTCGCGGGTGCAGATCGAAAGTTTTTCGCCTGCCGAAGACCGTCTCTATGTCTTCGGCATATTTCTCGATGCGCCTGCAGTGCCTTCGGTTACGCCCTCCGAAGTGGGAGAGGGCGGCATTTCGGGTGGAGACGTCGATGAGGCCGGGCTTTATCGCTCCATTCTTCAGGACTTGCCGGTTGCCTCCTTTGTACGTGATGCGAGCCATCGGCTGATCTATTCCAACGAAGCCTATTCGGCGATCACGGGGCTTAGCCATGCCGAGGTGCTGGGGAAGACCGAACACGAGATGTTCGAAACCGGCGCCGATGATTATTTTGCCGAAAACGAGCAAGTGCTGAATGAAGGGCATGCGCTCGCATTCGAGGGCGAGGTGGTCGATCGGCAGCATGTGACGCATCCGATCATGACGCGCGTCAACCGCGTTGTCACCTCGGACGGCAAGCGCTATGTCGTCGGCTCCATGAACGATATTTCCGTGCTGAAGTTGCGCGAGACGCAATTGATCGAAGCACAGGCGCGTGCCGAGGCGTTGCATCAAGATCTCGGGAGCATCCTCCGCTCCATGCCGATCGGTGTGATGATCCACGATAGCAACTGCGTTGTCGAATATACCAATGATGCCTTTTATGACATCTGGGATTTCCCGAAGGACGAGCGCTTCGAAGCCCGGCCTGTTCGCGACCTCATCGTCAGGCATTTCGAGCTTGGCCGTTACGGCCCCGATGCCGGCAGTATCGATGATATCTACCAGTCGCGTATGGACGCCTCTCGTAACGCCGGCCCGCATCTCCAGACCGAGATGAGCTATGCCGATGGCAAATCCGTGATCATGGATACGCGCCGCATTTCGAACGGCCGCACGCTCGTCACCTATGCCGACATTTCCTCCGTACGCTTGCAGGAGCAGGAGATCAGCGAGGCTCATCTTGCGCTGGAACGCCTCGGCGATCTGATGACGGATGCGACGCATGCCATGTCGCAAGGGCTGCTGATCCTGCAGGACGGCATCATCATGCTGGCGAACGACGCGCTGACGGACATGCTGTGCGTTCCCGCGGATTGCCTGGCGGTTGGAAAGCACTGGTCCGCCGCGTTTGATCACTGTGCCGCCCGCGGTGATTTCGGCGCCGATCCGGACTCCTTGCGACTTGCCTGGCGCGAGAACATGGCGGCGGACAAGCCGGTTTCTACGGTCTTCCAGGTGGCCGGCGAGCGCTGGATACAGCTCGAAGCGGCGGTGAGCGAGAGCCGACGCTGGACCGTGGTGCTGACCGACGTCACCGAGATGAAAAAGCGCGAGGCGGAACTACAGCTGCTGCTGGCCCGCAGCGAAGCCGCCGACCGGGCCAAATCCGAATTCCTCGCCAATATGAGCCATGAAATCCGTACGCCGATGAACGGGGTTCTCGGTATGGCGGAACTGCTGGCCAAGACCGATCTCGACGCCCGGCAAAAGACCTTCATCGACATCATCGTCAAATCGGGCAATGCGCTGCTGACGATCATCAACGATATCCTCGATTTCTCGAAGATCGACGCCGGGCAGATGCGACTGCGCCAGGCGGCCTTCGATCCGGCCGAAGCGGTGGAGGATGTGGCGACGCTGCTGTCGTCGCCGGCGGCGGAAAAGGACATCGAACTCCTGGTGCGTGTCACGCCCGATGTGCCGGCCATGGTGCTGGGCGATGCCGGCCGCTTCCGCCAGATCGTGACCAACCTGCTTGGCAATGCGATCAAGTTCACCGAGCGCGGCCATGTGCTGGTCGAGTTGGATAGCCAGCCGATCGACAATGGCGAGGTCATGCTGACGCTTCGCGTCGAGGATACCGGCCTTGGTATTTCCAAGGAGAAGCTCGATTCCATTTTCGAGAAGTTTTCGCAGGTGGACGCCTCCTCCACGCGCCGCCACGAAGGCACGGGTCTCGGGCTTGCGATCACCGCCGGGCTGGTTGATCTCTTCGGTGGTTATCTTGAAGTCGACAGCGAATGGGGCAAGGGCTCGGTCTTTACCGTGCATCTGCCCATGCCGCCGGTAGCGGCGCGCAGTGAACCGCGCACGGTGCCGGTCAATGTCAAAGGCGCGCGCATTCTGGTCATCGACGACAACGAGATCAACCGGCGGATATTGAGCGAGCAGTTGCAACAGTGGGGCTTCGACGGCCATGCCGCCGAGGATGGCAAGACGGGGCTCGCCATTCTCCGTGCCGCTTCCGAGATGGGCGTGCCGGTCGATGCCGTGATCCTCGATTACCATATGCCGGACATGAATGGCGACGAAGTGGCGCGCATCATTCGCGCGGATGCCTGCTTCGAGGCCTTGTCGCTGATTTTCCTGACGTCCATGGATGTCGTCGGCAGCGACAAGGAATTCGCCGCGCTGAATGGCCAGGCACATCTGATGAAGCCCATTCGCGCCAATGTGCTGCGGAGCACCATCATCGATGTCGTGCGCATGGCGCGCCGGCAACGGATGACCGGCTATGCGACCGTGGTCGCCTCGCAATTGCCGATAGAGGCCGAAGCAGAGGCCGCCATCCAGGCCGTTGAGCAGGATGTATCGGCAAGACCCGTCAGCGCCATCGATGTCCTGGTCGCCGAGGACAATGAGGTCAACCAGATCGTCTTCACGCAGATACTGCAAGTGACCGGACTGCGCTTCCTCGTGGTCCAGAATGGCCAGGAGGCTGTTGACGCCTGGCTCAAGCTGCGGCCATCGCTGATCATGATGGATGTCTCGATGCCGGTCATGAACGGCCATCAGGCGACGCGCACGATCCGACAGCTGGAAGCGGAAGCCGGGCTGGGGTGCCATGTGCCGATCGTCGGCGTCACCGCTCATGCACTCGATGTCGATCGCGACATGTGCCTGGAGGCGGGCATGGATGATTATATGTCGAAGCCGATCAGCCCCGAACTTCTCGAGGCTAAGGTTCGCCGCTGGCTTGGCGACGACGCACTTCAGACCGAGCGCTCTCGCAACTAAGCCTGCCTGATTCCGCAGAGCATTTCGCGCTTGCCGGCAAAGCCCTTGCGCCGCTCGACCGTGAAGCCTGCCGTCTGCAGGTTACGGCGCACGAAGCCGGCGGCGGCATAGGTGGCGAAGGTGCCGCCGGGCGCGCTCTTGTCATAAAGAAGCTGCATCAGTTCCGGCGACCACATGTCGGCGTTTCGCGATGGCGCGAATCCGTCGAGATACCAGGCGTCGAAGCCTGCCGTTGCCTGACTCACGCCGTCCATTGCCGGGCCGCAGACGACGCTAAGGCGCGTGCGGGCGTCAAGGGTGAGCGTGACGATACCGTGCGGGTCTTCCGGCCAGGCGGCGGCGAGTGCCTGACGCTCGGTGTCGATCTCCGGCCAGCGTGTGAGCGCACGGTCGATCTCCTCGGCGCGCATCGGATAGAGCTCGAAGGACATGAAATGCAGTTCCGAGTCCGGCTTGCCATGCTGCTTCCATTGCCGCCAGGTCTCGCAGAAATTCAGGCCGGTGCCGAAGCCGAGTTCGCCGATCAGGAAATTTGGCTGTTCATTCCAGCGCGCGGGCAGGCCGTTGCCGTCGAGGAAGACATGGCCGCATTCCAGCCGGCCATCGGTCTGGCAATAAAAATGGTCGCCAAAGGCGGTCGAATAGGGCATATCGCCGTCGCGCCATTCGAGCTCTTGGCTCACTGCAGTGGTCTCGGCCGCTTGCGTCCGATCGGAAACTGGATCTGTCATGGGAAAAGCCGATAATCCTCCGGAGCCTGCCGGTCAATCATCCGTCGAACTTCTGATCGTCGGCGGCGGCATCATGGGCCTGTGGGCGGCGGTACATGCGGAGCGGTTGGGCATCGAGACGCTGCTCGTCGATAGCGCCCGATTGGGAAGCGGAGCAAGCGGCGGTCTGCTTGGCGCGCTGATGCCGCACATGCCCGACAAATGGTCCGAGAAGAAGCAGTTCCAGTTCGATGCGCTGGTGGCCCTGGAGGGTGACATTGCGACGCTTGAAGCGGCAACCGGGCTTTCAGCCGGATATCGTCGTTCGGGCCGCCTCATTCCCTTGCCGAAGCCGCATCTGCACAAGATCGCACTTGGTCATTCGCAGGATGCGGAGACGCATTGGCATTATGACGAGCGGCGGTTTCACTGGCAGGTGCTGGACGCAGCGCCTGTCGATGGCTGGATCGATCCTTCCGCCGGTGAATGTGGGTTTGTCTTCGACACGCTCGCCGCCCGTGTTGCGCCGCGCGCATTGTTGAAGGTTCTGGCCGCGTTTCTCGGCAAGGCGAAACATGTTCGTGTTGTTGAAGGAATGGAGATCGAGGGTATCGATCCGGGCAGAGGTATTGCGAAGACTCGTGAGGGTGCCATTCATTTTGGCCGCTGCATTCTTTCCGCCGGCCACCATTCCTTTCCGATACTCGACGGCTTGACCCCTGGCCGCCATTCCACCCTCGGTCAGCCTGTCAAGGGGCAGGCGGCGTTGCTGAGGGCGGATGTCGATGCCGGCCTGCCGGTGATCTTTCGCGACGGGCTCTATATCGTTCCGCATGAGGGCGGGCTGGTGGCGGTCGGAAGCACCAGCGAAAACCGTTTTGACAATCCGGCGTCGACGGACGGCCAGCTGGACACTCTGCTCGCCGCCGCCCGGGCAATGGCACCGGTTCTTGCCAATGCCGAGCTGGTGGAGCGCTGGGCCGGCTTGCGGCCGAAGGCGATCGATCGCGACCCCATGGTGGGAGCGCATCCGGATCATCCGCGCCTGATCGCGCTGACCGGCGGTTTCAAGGTCAGCTTCGGCCTGGCGCATCGTCTGGCCGAGGCGGCGGTTCGGGAAGCCGCAAAGATTCCGTGTTCTTTCAATCTGCCGCAGGGTTTTGCGCTTTCGAATCATATCGTAGCTGCATCACATAAAACGTGAACGTAAGCTGCGTTCGAGTCGTCAATCTGTCACGCAAATCACCTATCTCCTTGCTCATCGGCAACTGGCTGGATCAGCCGGTTTATCGCCCTCCGGAGGAGATTTTATGCGCTATGCCATTTGCTTCACGCCGTCCGCGAGCGATCCGCTGACGCTCGTGGCCGCAAATTGGCTAGGCCGCAATGTCTATTCCGGTGAGATGGTCGATCCGCCGGCTACTCGTGGGCTCGGTATTCACGAAATCGCCTTTCATACTGCCGTGCCTCGGCGTTACGGCTTCAACGGCACATTGAAAGCGCCGTTTCGACTGGCAGACGGCGTGTCCGAGGCGGGGCTGCTGCGCGATCTCATGCGCTTCTCCGGCACGCTCTCGCCCTTCGAGATTCCGCAGCTGGAAGTCGCCCGCCTTGGCGGCGCTTTTGGATTGGTGCCGTCGGTGCCCTGCCAGAAAATGCATTTTCTCGCCGCATCGGTGATCCAGGCATTCGATCATTACCGTGCGCCGCTGACCGAGGCGGAAATCGAACGGAGCGACCCGGATGGCCTCTCGGCAACGCAATTCGCCAATCTGCACCGCTGGGGTCATCCGCATGTCATGGACGAATTCCGCTTCCATATGATGCTGACTGGCACGGTCAATCCCACGGACATGGTGCGCATGGAGCAGATCCTGCGTGATGTCTTCGCGCCGGTGCTTGCCGAACCGGTGTCGGTATCGAACATCGCACTGATGATGGAAGAGGGTTCCGGTGGGCCGTTCCGCGTGCACTCCCTGCATCCGATGGGCAAGATCAGCACTCGTAAGATCGCCTAAGAGGCTATAACTGAAAGGAAAGTGGGTTTCGCACTTTCCGTCTCGACTTTCCGGCCGTGGATGCTACCGTCTCCGCATATTCGAGAAGGTGCTTTCATGTCTGATACTTATCCCCGCAATCTCGTCGGCTACGGCCGCAACACGCCTGATCCGAAGTGGCCCGGTGACGCCCGCGTCGCGGTGCAGTTCGTGATCAATTATGAAGAGGGCGGGGAAAGCAGCATTCTCGACGGCGATCCGGCTTCGGAGAACCTGCTGTCGGAAATCGTCGGTGCGGCTGCCTGGCCGAACCAGCGCAATCTCAACATGGAATCGATCTACGAATATGGCTCGCGCGCCGGTTTCTGGCGGCTATGGCGCATGTTCACCGAGCTCAAGGTGCAGGCGACCGTCTATGGCGTGACGCTTGCCATGGCGCGCAATCCCGAAGCGGTCGCTGCCATGAAAGAGGCCGGCTGGGAGATCGCCAGCCACGGCTATCGCTGGTTGGAATACAAGGATTTTCCCGAGGATCTGGAGCGTAAGCACATTCTTGAGGCGGTGCGCCTGCACACCGAACTGACGGGTGAGCGGCCCTATGGCATGTACCAGGGCAAGCCTTCCGACAATACGCTGCGGCTGGTGATGGAGGAGGGCGGCTTTCTTTATTCGTCGGATTCCTATGCGGATGATCTGCCCTATTGGGTCGATGGCCTCGACGGCAAGCCGTTCCTGATCATTCCCTACACGCTTGACACCAACGACATGCGCTTTGCCACGCCGCAGGGCTTCAATTCCGGCGATCAGTTCTTCACCTATCTCAAGGACGCCTTCGACACCCTCTATGAAGAGGGCAAGCAGGGCAGCCCGAAGATGATGTCGGTCGGCCTGCATTGCCGTCTGGTCGGACGGCCGGGTCGCGCGGCGGCGCTTAGGCGTTTCATCGATTATGTGCTGAAGCACGACAAGGTCTGGGTGCCCAGGCGCATCGATATCGCCAATCATTGGTATGAGCACCACCTTCCTGTGGGCGCTCCCTGAGATGGTGTCGCGTGACGAATTCGTGACCCGTTTCGGCGGTGTCTTCGAGCACTCGCCGTTTGTCGCCGAACGTGCTTATGACGCCGGCCCTATTGCCGAGCCGTTGACCTCGGGCGGCGTGCATGCAGCGCTTGCCGCTATTTTCCGTGCCGCCAGTGCTGAGGAGCGGCTTGGCGTCTTGCGGGCGCATCCGGACCTTGCCGGCCGGCTGGCAATTGCTGGAGGGCTCACCGAGGATAGCCGCAAGGAGCAGGCGGGCGCCGGGCTCGACCGGCTGAGCCCGCAAGAGCATGCCCGCTTCACCGAACTCAACACGGCTTACGTGACGAAATTCGGCTTTCCCTTCATTATTGCGGTCAAAGGTCTCGGCAAGGACGACATCCTTACCGCCTTCGAAACGCGGATCGGCAATGACCGGGACGCGGAATTTGCGACCGCAACGGCGCAGGTAGAGAAAATTGCCCTGCTGCGCCTGCAATCCATGCTTCCAGGCGGAGGTGTGTGATGTGGCTCCGTCTTTTCGGCGATAAGGCCTAGGCATGACCACGCAAGGCGCTGTTCATTATCTGGATCGCATGCAGAAGGCCGCCGACGAGGCGCGCCTTTTCGTTCGAGGCATGGATGGGGTCGCATTCGCTGGAAACAAGCTTGTGCAATCCGCTGTCGCCTACAGCCTTTGCGTCATCAGTGCAGCAGCAGCGGAGTTGCTGGAAAAACACCCGGAATTCGAGCCCGAGCATCCGGATGTGCGCTGGAATGAGTTGCGGGGTATGAGCAAGGGTTTGTTGTCCGGCGAAGCTGCGCTGAGCGTCGAGGATCTCTGGACTGCCGTTGCGCACGCGGTCCCGGAATTGCTATCCCAGCTCGAAGCGATCCGCCACTGGCAGGCAGAAGGTGAATGACCACAATGACCCAGACTCTCGAAATCCATACTCTGACAAAGGCAGCCTTCGCGCCGTTCGGGGATGTGATCGAGGCCGATCCGGCGACGATGCGGTTCATCAATGGCGGCACGACCGAGCGGTTTCATGCGCTTTCCAGCGCAGAGGCCCTCGGCGACGGCGCGCGGGTAATCCTGAACCTCTTTCGTGGTCAGCCGAGGGCTTTTCCCTATGCGATCGACATGATGGAACGCCATCCCTTCGGCAGCCAGAGTTTCGTGCCGCTCAACGGCCGCCCGTTCCTCGTGGTCGTTGCAAAGGATGAGGACGGCAAGCCGAGCAAGCCACAGGTCTTTCTGGCGCGCGGCGACCAGGGCGTGAACTACCGGGCCAATGTCTGGCACTATCCGCTGATGGCTCTCGATCAACCGAGTGATTTCCTCATTGTCGATCGCGACGGGCCGGGTAACAATCTGGTGGAATTCTTCTTCGACACCCCCTTCATCATCGGAGCGCCGACCCCATGACCGGACTGACGACCCATGTGCTCGACACCGCCCTCGGCAAGCCGGCCGAGGGGCTGGTGATCGACCTTTTCAGGATCGAGGGTGAGGCGCGGACGCATCTGAGGACGGTGACGACCAATGCCGACGGACGTGTCGATGGCGGGCCGATCTTGATCGGCGATAGCTTTGTTGCCGGCACCTATGAACTGTTCTTTCATGCCGGTGATTATCTGCGCGCAAGCGGGGCCAAGCTGCCTGATCCGGCCTTCCTCGATCTCGTGCCGATCCGCTTCGGCATTGCCGACACGACGGCGCATTATCATGTGCCGTTGCTGATTTCGCCCTATGGCTATTCCACCTACCGCGGGAGCTGAGTTTTGCGTTTTGCTGTCATTGCCGATGTGCACGGCAACCACCTGGCGTTGGAGGCCGTGCTTGCCGATATCCGTGCGCAGGGCATCGAGGACATCGTCAATCTCGGCGATTGCTTCAGCGGGCCGCTGACGGCGGGAAAGACGGCTGATATTCTGCTTGCGCTGGACGCTCTAACGGTGCGTGGCAATCACGATCGCTATCTGATCGAACAGGCGCCGGAAATGATGCATGCTTCGGACAGGGTCGCCCATGCGGATTTGTCCGCGCATCATCTCGATTGGCTGCGAAGCCTGCCCTTCAGCGCGGTCTATCAGGGCGAAGCCTATCTTTGTCATGCTACGCCGGATAACGATAACGTCTACTGGCTCGAAACCGTCTCATCGGACGGTCATATCCATTTGAAGCCTCTTGAAGAGATCGCAACCTTTGCCACCGGCATCGATTTTCCGCTGATCCTGTGTGGCCATAGCCATATTCCGCGCGCTGTCCGTCTTTCCGGCGGGCGCCTGATCGTCAATCCCGGCAGCGTCGGCTGCCCGGCCTATGACGACGATCTTCCTTATTATCACAAGGTTGAGGCAGGCCATCCCTTTGCCTCCTATGCCATCATGGACAAGGTGGATAGCGTTTGGGTGCCGACCTTCCGGCAGGTGGGTTACGATCATCGGGCGATGGCCGATCTTGCCGCGCAAAATGGTCGTACCGACTGGGCGAGCGGGCTGGCGACGGGCTGGCTGCGTTAGATCTCCGCGATAATTCCCCGGTCCACCGCCCTGATGTCGCGCTTGCCGCAGAGCGCCATGGACATGTCCAGCTCCTTGCGGATGATCTCCAGCGCCAGCGTTACGCCGTCCTTGCCCATGGCACCGAGGCCATAGAGGAAGGGGCGGCCGATATAGGTGCCCTTGGCGCCGAGCGCAACGGCCCGCAACACATCCTGGCCGGAGCGGATGCCGCCGTCGAAATGCACCTCGATCCTGTCGCCGACCGCATCGACGATGCTGGGCAGCATGCTGATGGAGGAGGGAGCGCCGTCGAGCTGCCGGCCGCCATGGTTGGAGATGATGATGGCGTCCGCACCGGTGTCGACTGCGGCCTTGGCATCCTCCACGTCGAGAATGCCCTTGATGATCAGCGGCCCGCCCCATTGTTCCTTGATCCAGGCGACGTCGCTCCACGACAGCCGTGGATCGAATTGCTCGTGAGTCCAGGTTGACAGCGATTTCAGGCTGGTGACATTTTTGGCGTGCCCAATGATGTTGCCGAAGGTGCGCCGCTTCGTCTGCAGCATGCTCATGCACCAGGCCGGTCGTGTCGCCACTTGCCAGATGTGCTCCGGCGTGAATTTCGGCGGCGCGGAAAGGCCGTTGCGGATGTCCTTGTGACGCTGGCCGAGAATCTGAAGGTCGGCGGTCAGCACAAGCGCCGAGCATTTTGCCGCCTTGGCGCGGCTGATGAGGTTCGTCACGAAGTCGCGGTCCTTCATAACGTAGAGCTGGAACCAGAATGGCTTGGTCGTCACCGAGGCCACATCCTCGATCGAGCAGATGCTCATGGTCGACAGCGTGAAGGGAATGCCGAACTCTTCGGCCGCCCGCGCCGCCAGCATTTCGCCGTCGGCATGCTGCATACCTGTCATCCCCGTCGGTGCCAGCGCCACCGGCATCGACACCTTCTGGCCGATCATGGTGCTTTCCAGCGAGCGGTTGGTCATGTCGACAAGGACGCGCTGGCGCAGCTTGATCTTCTTGAAATCCGCTTCGTTGGCCTCATAGGTCGACTCGGTCCAGGAACCGGAATCGGCATATTGGAAGAACATTTTCGGCACGCGCCGTCTGGCGAGCTGTTTCAGATCGGCAATGGTGAGCGGCGCTGTCATGGCGGTCTGCCTTCTTGTCGAAAATGCTATGGGGAAGCTTGGGTCAGAACGGTTTGTTTCCGGATATGAGACTTTGATAATCGCGGGAGAAAGCTCTCAATTCAAGACCGATTTCGCAGCCTTCCCCGCGACATATGTCTCCACGATCGCCCGGTCGTCGCCCATCGTCTGCAATAGGAACAGCTCCTCGGGCAGCGTTTTCACCACTTCCATCTTCAGCGCCATGGCCGGCGTGGCGGCGGCGTTGAGGATGGTGAGGTCGGCGTCGGTGCCGGGCTCGAGGGTGCCGATCTTGTCGGCGAGCGACAAGGCTTCGGCGTTGCCGAGCGTCATGTAGTAATAGCTTTCCAGCGGGTTCAGCCGTTCGCCGAGGAGCTGCTGGATCTTGTAGGCTTCGTCCATCGTGCGCAGCATCGAGTAACTGGAGCCGCCGCCGATATCCGTGGCGACGCCGATGCGTACGGGCTTTTCGCGGCGGGCCAGGGCCTTCAATGGGAACAGGCCGGAGCCGAGGAAGAGGTTCGACGTTGGGCAGTGGACGGCGACGGCGCCGGCTTCGCTCATGGCGTCGGCTTCTCGTTCGGACAGGTGGATCGCATGGCCGAGCAGGCTTTTCGGGCCGAGCAGGCCGTAGCGGGCATAGATGTCGGTATAGTCGATCGCGTCCGGATAAAGCTCGCCGGTGAATTTGATCTCGTCGTGGTTCTCGGACAAATGCGTCTGGATGTGCAGATCGGGGAATTCGCGGGCGAGGGCGGCGGTGGCTTCCATCTGCTCAGGCGTCGAGGTGATGGCGAAGCGCGGGGTAATGGCGACGTGGTTGCGGCCCTTGCCGTGCCAGTCGGCGATTACCTGGCGGGTCTCGTCGTATCCCATCTCCGGCGTGTCGAGCAGGCCCTGCGGCGCGTTGCGGTCCATCATCACCTTGCCGCCGACCATGCGCATGTCGCGGCGCATTGCTTCGGCAAAGAAGGCGTCGGCGGAGGTCTTATGCACGGAGCAATAGGCAACCGCCGTCGTCGTGCCGTGGCGGATCAGCTCGTCGTAGAAATGCGTGGCGATGCGCTCGGCATGAGCGCTTTCGACGAAGCGGCATTCCTCGGGGAAGGTGTAGGTGTTCAGCCATTCCAGCAGGTTCGCGGCATAGGAGGCGATGACCTGCATCTGCGGGAAATGCAGGTGCATGTCGATGAAGCCCGGCAGGATCAGGTGCGGCCGATGATCGACTTCTGCAACGTCAACCGATGCTTTCACCTTCACCTCGGCATAAGGGCCGGCGGCGGCAATGATGCCATTCTCGATCAGCAGGCCGCCATCGCTTTCGTAAGTATAGCTATCTGTGTCATCAAGGCTTTGCGGCGCGCGCTTGAAGGACAGCAGGCGGCCGCGCAAAAGGGTGGTCATTGGTCTTTTTCTCCGACGGAGCTTTGGAACCAGGCGATCAGCAGCTTGCGTTCCTCCGGCGTCACTTCGGTGATATTGCCGGGGGGCATGGCGTGGCTGCGGCCGGCCTGAATATAGATCTCGCGGGCATGCATAGCGATTTCCGCGTCGTTTTCCAGCTTTACATCCTTCGGCGGGCGGGCAAGGCCCTCATAAACCGGCTCGGCGGCGTGGCACATCGAACAGCGTGTCGAAACCATCTGTTTGACCGCCGGGAAATGGGCGTCTGATGCGAACTGCTGGAAGGCGGGCGCGACGGCTTCGGCCTCCTTCTCGCCAGTCAAGATCTTCGGCACGGTCGAAAGCCACATGATCAGGATGAAGAGGATCACCGTGACGATCCAGGTCCAGGTCGGACGGCCCTTGCGGGCATGCGTCGTGTTGAACCAGTGGCGGATGGTGACGCCCATCAGGAATACCAGCGCGGCGATGACCCAGTTGTAGGTGGTGCCGAAGGCCAGCGGATAGTGGTTCGACAGCATGAAGAAGATGACGGGCAGCGTCAGGTAGTTGTTGTGCAACGAGCGCTGCTTGGCGATGCGGCCATATTTTGGGTCGGGCGTGCGTCCGGCGATCAGGTCGGCGACGACGATCTTCTGGTTGGGGATAATGATCATGAAGACGTTGGCTGACATGATCGTCGCCGTGAATGCGCCGAGATGCAGGAAGGCTGCGCGGCCGGTGAACAGATGCGTATAGCCCCAGGCCATGAAGACGAGGACGGCGTAGAGGACCGCCATCAAGCCCCAGGTATTGTTGCCGAGCGGCGACTTGCAGAGCAGGTCGTAGACGATCCAGCCGCCGGCGAGCGAGGCCAGCGAGATCAGGATGGCAACGGGAACGCTGACGTCGAGCACATGCCGGTCGATCAGGAAGAGATTGGCGCCGCCGTAATAGACGATACAGAGCATCAGGAAGCCGGAAAGCCAGGTAAAATAGCTCTCATATTTGAACCAGGTCAGATGCTCCGGCATCGAGGCCGGGGCCACCAGATATTTCTGGATATGGTAGAAGCCGCCACCATGCACCTGCCACTCTTCGCCATAGGCGCCGGGCGGAAGATGGGCGCGCTTCACCAGCCCGAGATCGAGCGCGATGAAGTAGAAGGACGAACCGATCCAGGCAATGGCGGTGATGACGTGAAACCAGCGGGCAGCAAAGGCCAGCCATTCCCACGCGATGGCGTATTCATACATTCAGTTCCCCTTTTCTTCTTCCGACTCGGCACATTGCAAAATGTTGGGGACGGAGGGAAGAGGGGAGTTTGATGTGTCAGGGAAAAGCGACACTCTTGTCGGGCGTCCGGCTCGCATTAGATCAGAATATGGCGAGTCGTGAAACGCCAGCGGCTGCTTTGAGCGGACTGCGTCCGCGTCAGCCGTCATTTCGACGGAGAATTGCCCATGCGTGGTATTCTGACGTTCGTATTCTTTCTTTTTGCTACCGCGGCCATGGCTCATGATGCGCCTTCCGGCTGGGCCTATGATCCTTACTGTTGCAGTGGTGACAGCCAGACAGGCGATTGCGAGATGATCCCGTCGCGCACCGTCACCGTCATTCCGGGCGGTTACCGGATCATGCTGCAACCGGGCGATCATCGCTATGTGACACATGCTCACATCTTCACGCTGCCGCAGGGCAAGACGATGCGTTCGCCGGATGGTTCCTATCACCTTTGCCTGTTTCCGGACGAAAACACGCCACGCTGTTTCTATGCGCCAGACATGGCCTATTGAGTCCTATTCCAACGGCATGCCGAATTCGGCAAGAATCCAGTTCTTGAAGGCACGGATTCTCGGTGTGTGGCGTCTATTTTCGGGATAGGCAATCCAGTAGTCGGAGCTATCGCTGCAAAGGATGTCGAAGGGCTGGATCAACCGGCCACCGGCGAGGTCGTCGGCATAGAATTCTGGCGTCAGGATCGCCACGCCCTGTCCGGCGATGGCGGCGCTTGCTTCGAAAGACTGCGCGCCGAGCCGGCTTCTCGGCCTGCCCTGCAGGCCGGGGTCGGGAACTCCGGCTGTCTGGAACCATTGCTCCCACCAGGGGTCCCCGGCGTCGATAATCCGCAGCTTGAGAAGGTCGGCGGGCTCTTGGACGCCGCCGATGCTGGCTGCGAGCTCCGGGCTGAGCATCGGCGTGAAGTTGACTTTCATCAACAGGTGGGCACGCAGGCCCGGCCATGTTCCGCGGCCGCTGCGAATAGCGATATCGGCCGGGTCACGAGAGAAATCGATGAGCTTGCCCGAGGTGGCGAGCCGGACGGCGACATTCGGATGCTGCAGTTGAAACGAGCCGATATGTCGAGCAAGCCATTGTGACGCGAAAGTCGGCGTCGAATCGATGAGGAGCGTGGTCTCCGCGTCGCCGCTGACCGAAGCCATCGCCTCCTGCAGCATGGCAAAAGCCTCGCTTACCTTCGGCGCAAGCCGCTCTCCGGCTTCGGTCAACGCGATCTGCCTTGGTTTTCGCAAAAAGAGTGGCTCGCCGATATTCCCCTCCAGAAGCTTGATCTGATAGCTGACGGCCGTCTGCGTCATGCCTAGTTCCTCGCCGGCGCGGGTAAAACTGCCGAGCCGGGCGGCGGCCTCGAAGACGCGGAGCGCGTTCAGCGGAAACTGTTTCGACAGCTTCATGGATAAGCTCTCTTTATGCATGCAGACGTTTGTTCGAT
This sequence comes from Martinezella rhizogenes, assembly GCF_000799715.1. Taxonomy (GTDB): domain Bacteria; phylum Pseudomonadota; class Alphaproteobacteria; order Rhizobiales; family Rhizobiaceae; genus Rhizobium; species Rhizobium rhizogenes_C. The sequence continues at coordinate 1,069,576 of NZ_JUHG01000011.1, read as the reverse complement.
TGGAATTTCAGCATTTTCGGGAGCAATCTGCAATCCATATCATTGATTGGATTGAGGTGTTGTCATGGATTGCTATGTTGTGGAGCAGGTGAATGTCGCAAGGCCATCCGTTTTGGCGCGCGCACGGACGGCGCTGTCAAAGGCCTTCGCTGGCCGTACGGAGCCGGCACCGCGTCTGGATCTGGAGGAGATGTCCGAGCAGATCAAGCGCGATCTCGGATTTCTTGACGGGCGGACACCGTATTATGAGGATAATCGAATGCGGTAGGCAGCAAATGCCGTCAGCAGTTCGGCGGCCGTCATGGCGGCGATGACTTCCGGACGCTTGTCCTTCACCGTCCCGCCGCCGATCGGCAGTGTCAGCCGGTCGAGCGAGGTCTTGTCGCCACCCTCGCGGGCAAGCCAATGGGCGAAGGTGGCGCGCTTGGTCGCTGAGCCGATCATGCCGACATAGGCGAGATCGGTGCGGGCGAGCGCCTGCTGGGCGATCAGGAAATCCAGCGCGTGGTCATGGGTTAGAATGACCACCGCCGCGCCTGCCGGAATCTCCGGTATCAATGCCTCGGGCATGGCGACGAGGCGGGCGTTGGTACCGGAGGGGAGCTCGTCCAGTTCCTCTTGCCGCGTTTCGATCACCGTGGCGGCAAGCGGCAGTGGCTGTAGCGCAATCGCCAGGGCGCGACCGACATGGCCCGCACCGAAGAGATAGACCTCCGGCCAGTCGCCGCTTTCGTCCCTTAGCCTTAGCTTTAGTGAGTCGATCGTCTCAGGCGTCGCCGGCCGGCAGCGCAATTGCGTGCGACCACCGCAGCATTGGCCGATTTCTGGGCCGAGCGGAATATCCATGAATTCCATGCCGCCGGTGCCCGCCAACATCTCGCGGGCATTGCCGATCGCCATATACTCGAACTGCCCGCCGCCGATGGTGCCCCAGATATGATCCGCCGAGACCAGCATGAAGGTGCCGGCTTCGCGTGGGGTAGACCCTTGCGTGCCTGTGATTTCGATCAGGATGGCGCGTGGGTTTCGGGTGAGGAAGGTTTCGAGGGGTTGGGTCATGGGGTATGACCCTTGGAGTTTGCGGAGAGTGCGTACCCCCCTCTGTCACTGCCGTGACATCTCCCCCACAGGGGGGGAGATCGTTGGGAGTTTGCCGTGCCATCGGCAGAAACACCAAGCTCAGCTTCAGCAGATGCAGCCCTTGGTTGGTACGGGAGGGTGCCACGGGCTGCCAATCTCCCCCCTTGTGGGGGAGATGCCCCAACGGGGCAGAGGGGGGTCGTTCGGCGCGTAGCGACGAACACCCTGAGCTGTAGCGAAGGATAGGGTGGAGTATGCCGTGCCACCCCCTCATCCGCCCTTCGGGCACCTTCTCCCCGAGGGGAGAAGGAGGGATTGACTGCGCACCAAACCATCACATCCCCTTCAGCCGCTCGACCGCCATCAGCACCCGTTCCGGCGTTGCCGGCGCGTCCAGCCTCGGGCAGACGCGGTAGTCCGCGACGCTTGCGACCGCCATGGACAGGGCCTCAAGAACGGAAATCGCCAGCATGAAGGGTGGTTCGCCGACGGCCTTTGAGCGGCCAATGGTGGCCTCCGCATTTTCGGACCATTCGGCGAGGCGGACGTTGAAGATCTTCGGCCGGTCGGAGGCGAGGGGGATCTTATAGGTGGACGGCGCGTGGGTGCGCAGCCGGCCCTTGGCATCCCACCAAAGTTCTTCCGTCGTCAGCCAGCCCATGCCCTGCACGAAGGCGCCCTCGACCTGGCCGATATCGATAGCCGGATTCAGCGAGCGGCCGACATCGTGGAGGATATCGGTGCGGTCGATCAGATATTCGCCGGTCAGCGTGTCGATTGAGACTTCGGAGACGGACGCGCCATAGGAGAAGTAAAAGAACGGCGTGCCACGGCCTGCCTTGCGGTCCCAATGGATTTTCGGTGTCTTGTAGAAGCCGGCGGCGGAGAGCTGGACGCGGGCGAAATAGGCCTGCTTGATGAAGTCCGGGAAGGGGATCTCGATATCCCCGACGCGCACGCGGTTCGGTAGGAACTGTACCTCTTCGGCCCCGACGCCCCATTTGTCCACGGCGAAGGCAACGAGGCGTTCCTTGATCTGCCGGGCGGCGTCGAAGGCTGCCATGCCATTGAGATCGGAGCCGGAGGAGGCGGCGGTCGCTGACGTGTTCGGCACCTTGCCCGTAGTCGTCGCGGTGATCTTCACCCGGTCGATATCGACCTGGAAACTGTCGGCCAGCACCTGCGCCACCTTGGTATAGAGACCCTGGCCCATTTCCGTGCCGCCATGGTTCAGGTGGATCGAGCCATCCTGATAGACATGCACCAGCGCGCCGGCCTGGTTGAAGGCAGTCATGGTGAAGGAGATACCGAATTTCACCGGTGTCAGCGCGATGCCCTTGCGGATGAAGCGGCTGGAGCGGTTGAACTCGATGATGGCGTTGCGCCGCGCCTGGTATTCCGAAGATTCTTCCAGCTCATCGACGATGCGGTGGATGATGTTGTCTTCCACCTCCTGATGATAGGGCGTCAGCGTCCGGCCGGAACCGGGCTGGCCATAGAAATTGGCGCGGCGGATCTCCAGCGGGTCCTTGCCGAGCGCATAGGCGATCTCCTCGATGAAGCGTTCGCCGCCGACCATGCCCTGCGGTCCGCCGAAGCCGCGGAAGGCGGTGTTGGAAACAGTGTGCGTCTTCAGGGGTTTCGAGATGAGATGCACATGCGGATAGAAATAGCTCGAATCCGCATGAAACAGCGCGCGGTCGGTGACGGGGCCGGAGAGGTCGGACGAGAAGCCGCAGCGGGCGGCGTAGGTTGCGTCGACGGCGTGGATGCGGCCGTCATCGTCGAAGCCGATTTCGTAATCGACGAGGAAGTCGTGGCGCTTGCCGGTAGCGGCCATGTCCTCGTCGCGGTCGGGACGGAATTTGACGGCACGGCCGAGCTTCTTGGCAGCGACGGCGGCGAGTGCCGCAAATTGGTTGCCCTGCGTCTCCTTGCCGCCGAAGCCGCCGCCCATGCGGCGCACGTTGACGGTGACGGCATTGGACGGAATGTTGAGCACATGGCCGACGATGTGCTGGATTTCGCTCGGATGCTGGGTGGAGGACCAGACGGTCACTTCGTCATCTTCGCCGGGGATTGCCATGGCGATGTGGCTTTCGAGATAGAAATGCTCCTGACCGCCGATGCGCATCTGCGCCTTGATGCGGTGCCTGGCATTGGCCATCTCGGTTTCCGGCTCGCCGCGCTTCAGCGTCATCGGTTCGTAGACCAGCGGACTGCCATTGGCGAGCGCCCCGTCGATATCGCTCCAATGCGGCAGGTCGCGATAGTCGATCTTGGCAAGCCGCGCAGCGCGGCGGGCGGCATCGCGGGTCTCGGCGATGACGGCGAAGATCGGCTGGCCGTGAAACTCGACCTTGGTTTCCGTGAGCAGCGGCTCGTCATGCATGCCGTTCGAGCTGGTGTCGTTGACGCCGGGAATATCCTTGCCGGTGAACACCCAGACGACGCCCGGATAGGCTTTGACGGCGGACAGGTCGATGCCGGCGATGTCGGCATGGGCACGGTCGGAGAGGCCGAGCGCGCCGTGCAGCAGGCCAGACGGTTCCGGCAGGTCATCGATATAGTCGGCGGCGCCCGTCACATGCTTGTGGGCGGAGTCATGCTTCAGCGAGCCATGCATCGAGCCGTTGATGACCTTGCGTTCCTCGAAGGTGGACTTGTCCATGATTACGCCTCCACCGTCGCAAAACGCTTCAATTCCTGCGGCGCACCCGCTGTTTCGAGATAGAAGCGGATCAGCAGGTTCTTGGCGGTCAGTTGCCGGTATTCGGCGGTGGCGCGCCAGTCGGTGAGCGGCGAGTAGTCGGCATCGAAGGCGGGCCGCGCGGCGGTAACCGTCGCCTCTGTCCAGGGCTTGCCGACCAGCTCGGCCTCGACCGTGCGGGCGCGCTTCGGTGTGCCGGCCATGCCGCCGAAGGCGATGCGGATATCGGCGACATCGCCGGCCTCGTTCAGTGCCAGATGGAAGGCGCCGCAGAGTGCCGAAATATCCTCGTCGCGGCGTTTGGAGATCTTGTAGACGGCGAAATGGATATCTTCGGCAGGGAAGGGCACGAAGATGCCTTCGACGAATTCGCCGGGATTACGGTCCTGCTTGCCGTAGTCGATGAAGAAATCTTCCAAAGGCAGCGTACGGCTGCCGGCAACCGAACGCAGCTTGACGGTGGCGCCGAGCGCGATCAGCGGCGGCGGCGTGTCGCCGATCGGTGAGCCGTTGGCGATGTTGCCGCCGATCGTGCCCATGTTACGCACCTGCTCGCCGCCGATGCGGTTGATCAGGCTCGCGAATGCCGGGATTTTTTCGGCAATGGCGGCGAAGGCGCGGCTGTAGGTGACGCCGGCGCCGATGCTGAGGCCGGTGTCCTCGATGGTGATTTTCTGCAAGTCGGTCAGGTGGTTGATGAAGACGACCGGGTCGAGCTTGCGCATCTGCTTGGTGACCCAGAGGCCGACATCGGTGGAGCCGGCAACGACAGTCGCCTTCGGCTCGTCGGCGAGCACCTGTGCAAGCGCCGAAACCGAACCCGGCACGATCAGGCGGTCTCCGTCGGAGGAGGAGATGCTAATGGTGTCGCCGCCCTGCATGGCCCAGAGGCGGGCGACAATGTCGGATCTGGTCTTTTCCAGCGGATCGAACAGGGCGCTCGGGCGTTTCTGGCTCACCTGTTCGGCGGCTTTCACGATCGGTTCGTAGCCGGTGCAGCGACAGAGATTGCCCTGCAGGCTCTTTTCGATCTGCGCCCGGCTTGGCTTTTCAGTTGTCAGCCACAGGCCGTAGAGCGACATGACGAAGCCCGGCGTGCAGAAGCCGCATTGCGAGCCGTGACAGTCGACCATCGCCTGCTGTACCGGATGCAGCGTGCCATCCCTGGCGGCCAGATGCTCGACGGTGACGACATGGGTTGCATGCAGGGAGCCGACGAAACGGATGCAGGCGTTGACCGACTCATAGTGAAGTCCGCCGTCGATCAGCCGACCGACCAGAACCGTGCAGGCGCCGCAATCGCCCTCCGCGCACCCCTCCTTCGTGCCCGTCAGATGCCGGTTGAGACGCAGGAAATCGAGGAGCGTCTCGGTGGGGCGCAGGTTGGAAAGTGAGATATCCTCACCGTTGAGGATAAAGCGGATGCTGTCGTTCATGTCGTTCCCGATTATTGTGTCTTTCAAGGCCGGATGCGTCCAACGCATCCGGCCCTAACCGTCTATCGTTATTCCGCGGTCCAGCCACCGTCAATCGAGACGTGTGTGCCGGTGATCTGGCGCGCTTCGTCGCTGGCAAGATAGAGCGATAATGCGCCGATCTCCTCGGCCTTGACGAATTCATGCGTCGGCTGCGCCTTGAGGATCACCTCGTTCTTGACCTGCTCCTCGGTCATCCCTCGCGCCTTGGCCGTGTCCGGGATCTGCTTTTCGACGAGCGGGGTCAGAACATAGCCCGGGCAAATGGCATTGGCCGTGACGCCGAATTCGGCAAGCTCGAGCGCCACCGTCTTGGTCAGGCCCAATATACCATGTTTTGCCGCGACATAGGCGGATTTGAACGGCGAGGCGACGAGGGCGTGGGCTGACGCGATGTTGATGATGCGGCCGTATTTCTTCGCCTTCATCAGCGGCACGGCCGCGCGAATGGTGTGGAACGAGCTCGACAGGTTGATGGCGATGATCTGGTCCCATTTCTCGATCGGGAAATCCTCAATCTTCTCGACATGCTGGATGCCGGCATTGTTGACCAGGACGTCGACGCTGCCGAAGGTCGAATTGGCGGTCGCGATCAGGTCGGCGATCTCGGCGGGCTTGGTCATGTCGGCCGGATGGTAGATCACTTTACCGCCGCCCGACGCTTCGAGCGTGCTTCTGATGGCATCAATCTCTTCCGGCTTGCCGAAACCGTTGATGACGATGTTTTCACCCTTCGCGGCGAAGGCGGTCGCGATGGCGAGGCCGATACCGCTTGTAGACCCGGTGACAACGACTGTTCTTGCCATGATCTTCTCCTTGGACGCGCGGCATCTTGGTGCAGCGCAATAGCGGCTTGAGGTTAGTCCCAAACCCGCGAATATGGCAATCGCATCGCTGCAAGACTCTTTTGCGACAGCTGGCTTCATATATTCGCGAGCGAGAACGGGGCGTTTTCGACAAAAATTTCGTTTTGCTTTCTTTTCACATTCGTTTTGCTGTCGTATCTGTTGTTTCAAAGACAGAATTATTGGGAGGACTGCATGGACGGCTATGTCTTGGCGATCGACCAGGGAACGACCTCGACACGGGCGATCGTTTTCGACGGCAATATGAAGATTGTCGGCGTCGGGCAGAAGGAGTTCACGCAGCACTACCCGAAACCGGGATGGGTCGAGCACGATCCGGAGGAAATCTGGGCGTCCGTGCTGTTCACCGTCGGCAAGGCCATCACGGCGGCCGGCATCACGGCAAAGGACATCGCCGCCGTCGGCATCACTAACCAGCGCGAAACTGTTGTGGTGTGGGACCGTGAGACCGGCAAGCCGATCCACAATGCCATCGTCTGGCAGGACCGCCGCACCGCCAGCTATTGCGACAAGCTGAAGCGGCAGGATCTGGAGAAGCTCTTCACCCGCCGCACAGGCCTGCTGCTTGACCCTTATTTCTCCGGCACCAAGCTTTCCTGGATGCTGGCCAATGTGAAGGGCGCGCGTACGCGTGCCGCCAAGGGCGAGCTCTGCTTCGGCACCATCGACACGTTCCTGATCTGGCGGCTGACCGGCGGCAAGAGCTTCGTCACCGACGCGACCAATGCTTCGCGGACGCTGATGTACAATATCGCCAGCAACGAGTGGGACGAGGATCTGCTTGAGATCCTGCGGGTGCCCGCCGCCATGCTGCCGGAAGTGAAGGATTGCGCCGCCGATTTCGGTGTCACCGATGCCTCGCTTTTCGGCGCTTCCATTCCCATCCTCGGCGTTGCCGGCGATCAGCAGGCTGCCACCATCGGCCAGGCCTGCTTCGAGCGCGGCATGATGAAATCCACCTACGGCACCGGCTGCTTCGCGTTGCTCAATACCGGTACGGATATCGTTCGCTCGAAAAACCGGCTGCTGACCACGATTGCGTACCGGCTGGACGGCGAGACGACCTATGCGCTGGAAGGTTCGATCTTCATTGCCGGGGCGGCCGTGCAATGGCTGCGCGACGGTTTGAAGGTGATCAAGCGCGCTGCCGATTCCGGCGAATTGGCGGAAAAAGCCGATCCGTTGCAGGAGGTCTATCTGGTGCCGGCCTTCACCGGCCTTGGTGCGCCGCATTGGGATCCGGATGCGCGCGGCGCGATCTTCGGACTAACGCGTAATACCGGCCCGGAAGAGATCGTCCGCGCCGCGCTGGAAGCCGTCTGCTACCAGTCGCGCGACCTGCTGGACGCCATGCATAAGGATTGGCGCAACGGCAATGGCAAGGAGACGGTGCTGCGCGTCGATGGCGGCATGGTCGCTTCCGACTGGACGATGCAGCGGCTTGCCGACCTGCTCGATGCCCCCGTCGACCGCCCCACTATCCTGGAAACCACGGCGCTTGGCGCCGCCTGGCTCGCCGGCAGCCGCGCCGGTGTCTGGCCGGACCGCGAGGGCTTTGCCAAGGCCTGGGCCCGCGACCAGCGGTTCGAACCCGCGATGGACGAGAAAACGCGGAGCGGGAAGCTCAAGGGTTGGAAAGACGCGGTGCGGCGGACCTTGAGCGCGGGATAAGGCCGCTGAATTATGCACAGCTCACCGAAAATTTGATCGTGTAAGATTTCTTTATTTTCCTAATGCAACTCGAAGCAGCGATAGTCGATGCTACGAGCGGCCTGGCGACATCTTGTTGCGGGGATCGCTTTCGGTGGGTTCGACTATCTTTCGGTGAACGCCTTCGGGGGTCTTAGGGCGGGGCATGACTGCTAAATTTACGGAACTGAAAAAGCATCTTTATCGGCGCTTGAAATATCGGCTTCTCCGGCCGAAGCCTCCCGCGCTGTGCGAACCATTCTCCGGACCCGTTGTCGTGGTCGGATCGGCACCGGTGTCGCATAAGCCCGCGGATTTCGACGAGAGCTTCCGGGTGATCACCATCAATGGCTCTCAGGTTGTTACCAAGGCGTGGGGCATCGAGGCGCCCGATGTTGCGCTGGTGCAGTTCAATCAGATCGAGGGAACGAACACCAATGCCGTCGAAGTCCGGCGCGTGCTGAATGGCGAGCGGGCAAAGATGCTGTACATCCTGCTCTGGCGCGACGGTCGCAAGCGGCTCGAGGACGGGCTGAAAGCCTTCAACTATCGATACGACAATCTCGAAATCGTCGATCGCTATCGGCGCATGGCGCTTCTTGATCGAGTGGGCGGCCTACAATGCAGCGAACTGGGCGCCGACGACAAATGTTCGAACGGCATCAACGCCGTGCTTTTCGCGCTCCATAACGGCGCCACCGCCGTGATCATCACCGGCATCAATCCCGATTCCGGCGGCCATATCTACAATCAGGAAAATCTGGCCCGGCTGCACATTCGCAAGGACAGGGAAATCCTGTTGCGGCTGATGGAGCGAGGCTATCCGGTTTTCACCGCCGACCCGGCCGTAGCGCAGTCCCTCGGCTTGCCGCTCTGGGAAGGCAAGGCCCGCGCCCGGCAGATGTCGGAAGCCCAGGCAAAGGCTGCGCGGTCGGTTTCAAAACCGGCTGTGGTCTTGACTCCGTCGCTCCGTTGACTGCGAATCATTCGTCTTTGGACGAATGGGGGCAGTCATGGTTTCCGTAATCGTTGAACTACGCAATGTCGAGGATACGCAGGCGGCGATGGGGTGGGCCGGCGGCCACACCGTCGTCGTTGATCGTCCGCAGGGCCGCGCCGGTGGTCAAGGGCTTGGCTTCAACGGTGCCCAGTTGCTGGGACTGGCGGTCGGCGGATGCTTCTGCAACGACCTGCACTATGTCGCGGCCGATATGGGCATCGGATTGGGAAAGATCTCGATTTCCGTGCATGTGGAATTAGAAGACGATCTGTCGTTCGCGAAGGCTGCGACGATGACTGTGTCGTGCGAAACGCTCGATGGTTCCGATCCGCAGCTCGTGATCGATCGCGCCAAGGCGAGATGCATGGTCGGCAATTCTCTGATGAGGGGAGTTCCGGTCTCAATCGAGGCGGCTGCTTAGTCATTCGATCCAAGGCTGACGCATGTCATGGTTTCATGCCAAAATCGCGACATGGAATCACTGGATCATGCAGAGATCGATCAGGTTTTGACGCCGCCGCCATTGCGGCCGAGCGACAGGATCCGTTTTGTCTCTCCCGCCAGCCCACCCGACAGGGATAGGGTTCTCCGGAACGCCGAAACATTGCAAGGCTGGGGGCTCCGTGTCGATTTCGGTGAGCATGCCTTTCACAAGCGCGATTATCTTGCCGGGACCGATGAGGAGCGGTTGGTCGATCTCAATGTCGCGCTTCGCGATCCCGAGGTTCGGGCTATCTTCACCACGCGTGGCGGCAAGGGATCGTACCGGATCGCCGATCGGCTGGATTTCGCGGCGGCCCGGCGCGATCCGAAGTTTCTGATCGGTTTCAGCGATATCACGGCCTTGCATCTCAGTCTCCTGAAGCATTGCCGCCTGATCGGCATTCATGGCGCGTTTTTTGCCGGCCCAGGAGAAGAGGATGTCAGTGCGGAGACCAGCAGCGCCCTTCGCCGGGCGTTGACGACGACGGATGATATCGTCATCCGATCCCGTCTGGAGGAGCCGACGTCGGCGCTTACGACAAGCGGTACAGTGACCGGGCGATTGATCGGCGGCAACCTCGATATGGTTGCGACGGCAGCCGGTTGGGCGTTACCGGATTTGCATGGGGCGATCCTGTTGCTCGAAGCTATCGGCCTATATCGTGGGCAGGTGGACCGGCAAATGACGATGCTGCGCAAGGCTGGGCATCTGGATGGCCTGGCAGGCGTCGCGGTCGGCCAGTTCACCGATTTCGAATTCGATCTCCGTTTCTCGGTCATCGATATTCTGCGTGAACATCTTGATGTGCTCGGCGTGCCGGTCCTTGGTGGTTTGCCGCTGGGGCATGGGCGTAGCCCTGTCAGCGCTCTGATCGGTACTGTTGCTGTGCTGGATGCAAAAGCAGGGACGCTGACGATCCGGCGTGGCGCGTAGCGTCCTCCAACGATAATTTTTTGACGCGACCTGTCGGAGAAGGCGATACTCCCTCGTCTTTATGGGAGAAGGAGACCCGCATGCTGTATGCCATCCTGTGCTACAACGACGAAGATACCGTGTTTGCCTGGTCCAAAGAGGAAGAGCAGGCGACGATGGAGCGGTTGCTGGCGGTCCAGGCGCCGCTTAGCGAGGCAGGCAAGCTTGGTCCGGTTGCCCGGCTGATGCCGACGACGGCGGCAACGACGCTGCGCAAGGGCAGGAACGAACCGTTCGTCATCGACGGTCCCTTCGCCGAGACGAAGGAGCAACTCCTCGGATTCTACGTGATCGACTTTGACTCTCTCGATGAAGCAATTGAATTTTCAAAGAAACTGGCGATCGCCAATCCGGGTGCCGGTTCCTATGAGATCCGTCCGCTTTACGTCTTCAGACCGGGGATGATCGCGACATGACCGACATAGCCTGGATCGATATCGCGTTCACCAATGCCCGGCCGCAGGTGGTTGGCGCGCTGCTTCGCTATTTCCGCAATCTCGATATCGCCGAAGAGGCGTTTCAGGAGGCTTGCCTCAGGGCCCTGAAGACATGGCCGGACAAGGGGCCGCCGCGCGATCCCGTGGCATGGTTGATCTTCGTTGGACGCAACAGCGCCATCGATGCTGTGCGCAAACAGGCGAAGACGCAGGCACTGCCGGACGAGGAGGTTATCTCGGATACCGGTGACGCCGAAAGCGATCTCGCCGAGCGGCTCGACGGATCGAACTATCGCGACGACATCCTGCGGCTGTTGTTCATCTGCTGTCATCCGGATTTGCCGGCGACGCAGCAGATCGCTCTGGCGCTGCGTGTCGTCTCCGGCCTTTCGGTGGCGCAGATCGCCCGCGCTTTTCTGGTCAGCGACAGCGCCATGGAGCAGCGCATCACCCGCGCCAAGGCACGCGTGGCCGCGGCCGGCGTGCCGTTCGAGACGCCGGGCGCCGTCGAGCGGGCGGAACGCGTGGCGCTTGTCAGCGCCATGATCTATCTCATCTTCAACGAGGGCTATTCCGCCGGCGGGCCGGGCCGCGAAGCCTCCGCCTTTGCCGATGAGGCGATCCGGCTCGGCCGGCTGCTTTTGCGCATCTTTCCGACCGAACCCGAAATCATGGGGTTGCTGGCGCTGATGCTGTTGCAGCAATCGCGTCAGGCGGCGCGCTTCGATGCGAGCGGCCAGATCGTGTTGCTGGAAGATCAGGACCGGTCGCTCTGGAACCACATGCTCATCGACGAGGCGCTGGCGCTGCTCGACAAGGCGATCCGCCATCGCCGTCCCGGACCCTATCAGCTTCAGGCGGCGATCGCAGCACTTCATTCGAGGGCCAAGCAGGCCGGGGATACGGATTGGGCGGAAATCGATCTGCTCTACCAAACACTGGAGCGGGTGCATCCGTCGCCGGTCGTCACGCTGAACCGTGCCGTCGCCGTCGCGAAGCTCAAGGGGCCGGAGGTGGCTTTGGCCCTGGTGGAGACTTTGGCGGACCCACTCGACAGCTATTTCTATTTTCACGGGTTGAGGGGTGGCCTGCTCATGCAATTGCATCGGGCGCGGGAGGCGCGTTCCGCCTTCGACCGTGCCATCGCGCTTGCCCGCTCGCCGGCGGAGGCCGAGCATATCCGCCACCAGCTCGACCGTTTGAGCACAATGGCTCCGGCAATCGCAAAATAATCGACGAATTTTCTCATCCCCTGTCGGAATGAGATGGCGGCAAGCGTCCTTGGAACATAGGCCGATAGGGCCGATTTACGCTGGAGAGAGATAGGACCATGACTGAACAGACCGCCCGCCACGCGCTTTCGCTGACCCGCATCATCAACGCGCCGCGCGAGACGATCTTTCGCTGCTGGACGGAGGCGAACCTGCTGAAACAATGGTTCTCGCCGCTGCCCTGGACGACATCGGTTGCCGAACTCGACGTCCGCGCCGGCGGCACCAGCTCGGTCACCATGCGCAGCCCTGAAGGCGAGGACTATCCGAATGTCGGCGTCTATCTCGAGGTCGTCCCGAACGAGCGGATCGTCTTCACCGACGCCTTCACCAGTGCCTGGGTGCCATCAGCCAAACCCTTCATGGTGGTGATCATTCAGCTTGAAGATCTCGGCGGCGGCAAGACGCGCTACACCGCAACAGTCCTGCATTGGACGGCGGAAGACCGCGAAGCGCATGAGAAGATGGGCTTTCATGAGGGTTGGGGTCAATGCACCGACCAACTCGCGGCGCTGGCGGCCAAGATCTGAATTGCTCATTCCAATCCGGGGGATACATCCATGTCCTATGTAACAGATTCACCATCCGGTTCGCGAGCGCAGCGCGTGGCCGGCATGATCCTCAACGGCTTGATCGTTGCGTTTCTCGTTTTCGACGGCGCAATCAAGCTCATGCCTCTGCCTGTCGTCACCGAGACGATGACGGCGCTCGGCTATTCCGGTGATCCGGCGCTCGCGCGGCTGCTTGGCGTCATCACGCTTGTCTGTGCGGTCCTCTATGCCATCCCGGCGACGTCTGTCCTCGGGGCCATCCTTCTCACCGGCCTGCTAGGCGGAGCGATGGCGACACATTTAAGGGTCGGCAGCCCGGTATTTTCGCACCTGCTGTTCGGCCCTTATCTCGGCATCATCGCCTGGGGCGGACTTTATCTTCGCTATGAGGCGGTTCGGAAAATGATTCCGTTCCAGCGCTGAAGCTGTTGATTTCGGATTCGATTTGCTAAGGCTCGCTCCCGCATGAACGAGAGGAGCGAGCCATGCTGCACGTCACCATAGCGCCAGTCAGGCAATCGGATGCCGAAGATCTGATCACGGCCAATATTGCGAGCCGCGCCTATCATGCGCCCTGGGCCTTTCCCTTCGTCGATCGCGACGGCTTCGATGCCTGGTTCGGGCAGACCGTGACCGGACCCAATATCGGCTTGGTGGCGCGCGACACCAGTTCGGGCGGCATCGTCGGGGTGGTCAATATCAGCCAGATGGTCTGGGGCGGTTTCCGCAGCGCCTTTCTCGGCTATCACGGCATGGTGGGTTTTGCCGGCCGGGGTTTCATGACCGAGGCATTGCGTCTGGCAATCGTCCATGCATTCGATACCGTCGGCCTGCATCGGCTGGAAGCCAATATCCAGCCTGCAAACCAGGCCTCCATCGCGCTCGTGCAGAGGCTCGGGTTTCGCATGGAGGGATTCTCACCGCAATATCTGAAGATCGGCGGCGCCTGGTGCGATCATGAGCGCTGGGCGTTGCTGGCCGACGATCCACGGCTCTGATCTGCTACATGAGGCGCTTCGGAGGCGGATTCCGGAGCGACACGGAAGACGTTGATTTCGGATTCCTATTAGGGGTCGCTATCAACATTATCGAACAAACCGTTCGATAATTCACATTTGCGATTGCAACGCCGCCTTCCCATTTGGTCCATCAACAACAGATGGATATTTCACCATGGAACTTGGCCTTTATACATTCGCCGACGTCAATCCCGATCCCACCCTCAACAAGGGCGCGGAGGCGGCGCGGCGTCTGAACAATCTCATTGAGGAAATCGAGCTGGCCGATCAGGTCGGTCTCGATGTCTTCGGGCTTGGCGAGCATCATCGCCCGGACTATGCGGCCTCGGCTCCCGCCGTGGCGCTTGCCGCCGCTGCCGCGAAGACGAAGACTATCCGGCTGACCAGCGCCGTGACGGTGCTGAGTTCGGACGATCCTGTGCGCGTCTTCCAGCAGTTCGCAACGCTCGACCTCATTTCCAACGGCCGCGCCGAGATCATGGCGGGGCGAGGCTCGTTCATCGAGTCCTTCCCGCTATTCGGCTACAATCTTGAGGATTACGACCAGCTCTTCGAGGAAAAGCTCGATTTGCTGCTGGCGATCCGCGATGGCGAACAGGTGAACTGGACTGGCGAGATGCGTGCGCCGATCAACGGGCAAGGGGTCTATCCCCGGCCACTGCAGGATCCGTTGCCGATCTGGATCGCGGTCGGCGGCACGCCCCAATCGGTGGCGCGCGCCGGTGCGTTGGGCCTGCCGATGGCGATTGCCATCATCGGCGGCGAGCCGCGCCGGTTTGCGCCGCTCGTCGATCTCTACCGCGAGGCTGCCCGCCGTGCCGATCAGGATCAGGCCAAGCTGAAGACCAGCATCAATGTCCACGGCTTCGTCGCCGATACGACCGAGGCCGCCGCCGATCAGTTCTACGGCCCGCAGGCCGAGGTGATGAACCGCATCGGCCGCGAACGTGGCTGGGGACCGACAAGCCGGGCACAGTTCGATCAGTCGCGCGGGCCGAACGGCGCGCTCTTCGTTGGTGATCCCGAAACCGTGGCCGAGAAGATCGTCGCGCATCACGAGCTGTTCAAGAACGACCGCTTCCTGCTGCAGATGGCGATCGGCACGATGCCGCATGATCAGATTATGCGCGGCATAGAGCTCTACGGCACGAAAGTCGCGCCGCTCGTCAGAAAGGCATTGACTGAACAGGTCGGAGAGGCGAAAGCGACTGCTTGAGCCTTCGCCTTGGGAAGGTGGGGATACGAGCCAGCCGGAAGCCGCGAATGATCATCTCGAACGACGACGAATTGACCAAGCTGAAAGAGATCGGTCGCATCTGCGCCAATGCGCTGCAGGCGATGGCGGCGGCGCTGGAGCCGGGTATCACCACGTTGGAACTCGATGCCATCGGCCGAAAGGTGCTGGAAGACGCCGGCGCGCGTTCCGCGCCGGAACTTGTCTATCGGTTTCCGGGCGCCACTTGCATCAGCGTCAACGAGGAAGTGGCGCACGGCATTCCCGGCCCGCGGGTGATCCAGGCCGGTGATCTCGTCAATCTCGATGTTTCCGCCGAGAAGGACGGGTTCTTTTCCGACACTGGCTCGTCCTTTGCGGTGCCGCCGGTGAAGCCGAAGATCGAGCGTCTTTGCCGTGACGGCAAGCGGGCGCTGTGGGTCGGCCTGAACCAGGTGCGCAGCGGCGCGCCTTTCTCCAAGATCGGCCACGCCGTCGGCGCTTTCGCGCAGAAGAACCGCTATACGCTGGTCGCCAATCTCGCCAGCCACGGCATTGGCCGTTCGCTGCATGAGGAGCCGGCGGAGGTTTCCACCTGGGCCGACCCAGACGAAACGCGGATCATGCAGGACGGCCTGGTGTTCACCGTCGAGCCGTTTTTGTCGCTTGGCGCCACCTGGGCGGAAGGCGGCGACGATGCCTGGACGCTGTATGGCGATCCGCGCGCGCCGACGGTCCAGTTCGAACATACCGTCGTTGCCACCCGCAACGGGCCGGTGATCCTGACGTTGGCGGATAGCTAAAAGGCTGAAGCGTTTCAGCGCTCCAGCCTTTTGTCTCAATGCTATTCCTGATGGAAAACCGCCACGCGCTTTTCCTGGAATTGCTCAATCTTCCGTCTTCGTCTCGCCACGGATGATGTCGGCGGCTGCCCGCTCGAGGATCGCCGCGATGCGTGCGCCTTCGGCCTTGCTCCAAGGGTGCTTCGACCGCAGTGCTGCGTGCAGCAGGTGGCGGGCGCGGTGAACCTCGCCGGCCTCGCGGCCGAACGGGCCGTCACGACCTTCGTCGCCGTTGTTCTCGCCGTCAAACGCGCGTTTGACATGCGCCATTCTCTCGCCGATGGCACCAAGCTTGGCGAGCGTTGCCTCGACCAGTTCGCGGTTCTCTTCGACCCGCTTCTGACCGCTCTCGGTGATGCGGTAGAGTTTCTTCGTGCCGCTGGCCTCGACTTCGGCAAGGCCGGTTTCTTCGAGGTAGGTGAGGGCGGGGTAGATGACGCCCGGGCTCGGCACATAGAAGCCGCCGGAGCGCTCTTCCAATGTCTTGATCAGTTCATAGCCATGGCGCGGCTGCTCGGAAAGCAAAGCGAGGATGATGAGCTGCAGATCGGCGGCGTCGAATTTCCGGCCGGTTCGAAACCCGCCGCCGAACATGCCGCCCTTGAAGCCTCTCATGAACTCTCTCCCATGCCTGCCGCGGGAATCGCGGCGTTCGCCATGTCGTAGGATATATGTCTCGACGGTGTCAAAGCTACCGCCGAACATGTGATCTCTAAAGCCTTTCATCGTGTGTCTCCTGTTGGGGTGATGTGATTTTGTATCGTTAGTCATGTCGTAAGACATATATCGTAAGATAACGCCTTGCAAGGGGACGGCGAATTTTTTGCTGAGTGGGATGGGTGGGGCGTGCGGCGGAGCGGGGGATTTGCCTATGGCCGGCTGAACAATCGCGTCACGATCGTGGGATAAGCGATTACATCTATGTAAGAAACAGGCTGGGCCGGTTGCTGCTTCTAGCGAACTGCCTTAGGTTCGCCGTTAACAAACGTCATTGCGGTTCGAAAACCCAATCAAGAAAGCTGCGCTTCCCGTGTTTCACTCATTCTTTCCTCAGCCGAAATTATTCTTTACCTCAATGGTGGTCTGGACGCTGGCCTGTATCGCGGCCTGGTATTCGTTCTTTTCGAACTTGGGGACGCGTTTAGGTTTCGTCATGCCGGGGGAAGGGCAAGAGCCATACGATCTGAGTTATTTCCTGCTATGGGGAAACGTGTGGTTTTACGGTTTTTTCCTTGTGTGCATCGCGCTCTTCTGCGGCGCATGGCACGTTCGCGCTCGGAACAATCCTTGGAAGCTGTGGTCGATTTGGGGCTCCGCGCTGATTATTCTGGTCACTTATTTCGGCGTTCAGGTGTCGGTGGTCGTGAACAACTTTCGCCGTCCCTTCGGTGATCTTTTGCAAGCGGCGCTCACGAAGCAACCGGGCGTCACGGTGGAGAGTTTCTACACGCTGATGACGATCTTCGCGCAGATCGCCTTCCTCAGTATGTTTGTCTCGATCCTGACGGACTTCTTCACAAGCCACTATATCTTCCGCTGGCGCACGGCGATGAACAACTTTTATATGTCGAAATGGGAAAAGCTGCGTCACATCGAAGGCGCTTCCCAGCGCGTTCAAGAAGATACGATGCGCTTTTCCAACGTTCTCGAAGGATTGGGCATCAGCCTGATTAATTCGGTGATGACGCTGATCGTATTTCTGCCGATCTTGCTCGCGCTTTCGAGCTATGTCACCGAACTGCCAATCATCGGCAAGATTTCTCATGCGCTCTTCTGGCTGGCGCTGTTCTGGTCGATTTTCGGCACGGTGCTGTTGGCCGTTGCCGGCATCAAATTGCCCGGTCTGAATTTCAAGAATCAACGCGTGGAAGCGGCGTACCGCAAGGAGCTCGTTTATGGCGAGGATCACGCCGAGCGTGCGCAGCCCGTGACGGTCGGAGAGCTTTTCGCAAATGTGAGGCGGAACTACTACCGTATCTACTTCCACTACGTCTATTTCAACGTCGCCCGGTACTTCTATCTACAGGCTGACTCGATGTTCGTCCTGTTTATGCTGGTTCCGACCTTCGTCGCCGGCGCGATCACTTACGGCATATATCAGCAGATCGCGACTGCCTTCGGTCAGGTCAGCAATTCGTTCCAGTATCTCGTCAATTCCTGGACGACGATCATCGAGCTTCTGTCGATCTACAAACGTCTTAAAACTTTCGAAGCAGCGATCGATGACGAGCCATTGCCGTCGATCGATCAGCGTTATTTGGAGCGTGAAGCCGGCGTCGTTCACGCCGACGGCTGATGAAACGAGGCTTCGGAAACGGGGCCTTTTTCATGTCTCGATGAAGGCGCGTAACGTCATGTCGGTCACAGTCTCATCGAGCAATTGGACTGGCGAGAGAAGCTCTGCGTTTGCCGCGCCACCGGCCCTTCGCTTTGGCTCAGGGCGTTCGTCGCTGCAATCGACCCGCCGGGGTCGATTACGTCAGCTTCGCTGAACCGCTCCTCACCCCTGCTGCGGTTTCCCCCGCGCTGCGATCAGCGGGATCGCCTCGGAATAGCTGACGCAGGCGACGCCGTCCCTGTGGCAGACGTCGCTGACGAAGCGGTCCAGTGCTCGCCAATAGGCGCCGTCGTTCATTTCGACAAAGTGGAAGCCGAGCTGTAGCGGGATGCGGTCGCCATTATACTGCTTGTCGAAGGCGGCTTCGAAGGCTGCGAACGTGCGATCCTCATAGGTTTTGGAATTGGCCTTGTCCTCGACGCCCTTGGAATGGCGGACATAGAGGTTGTAGTCCATTCCGATCACTAGGCGGTTGGCGGGGCCCTCGGGGATGAGCGGCAGGCCAAAGCGATAGAGGCTGTCGACCACCTGCGGCAGCGCCGGACCCTTGGTGACGAGGCTTGCGTCATACTGAAAGCCCATCGCCTTTTCCGCCGGCACCAGCCCATCGCTGGTGGAGAGATAGGGCGCGCGAAAACCCTTGACGTCGTTGGTGGCGAAATCTTGCCAGCCCTGTGGCTCCTTGTCCGCCAGGCCGACATTCTTCCAGGCGTCGCGCAGCGCCACGCGGGCGGTCATGAAGTCTTGCTTCCAGTCGGCAGCACTCCACGTCTTGCCGTCGAAATGGCCGCAGGCATGGCTGGAAATATCGTGGCCCTCCAGATGCGCGCCCCAGATATTGGCGATGCGGGTCCGCACGTCGTCTTCGCTCTTGGCAAAGCCGACATTGGATTTTCCGGCCCGCTGCCCCGGCGCCTGATAGGCTTTCGCCTGGGCGCGGTTCATCAGGAAGGTGCAGGAGAGAAAGTAAGTGAAATGCGCGCCGTTGCGCGAGGCGATCTCGCGGCTCTTCGTCCACAGCGTGTTGTCATGCGCGCCGTCGAAGGAGATTATCACCAATTGCTTCGGCTTCTCATCGGCCTGCGCTGCAACGGGCAGAGCCAGAGAAATGGCGAGGGACGCAAAGGAGACAAAACGAAACATGGGCACCGCGATTATCTGAACGAGCACGCTTCCATCCGAAAGCCGCTACATATGTTTGGGGATTATGCCCCGGTTCCGTCGCTTCCTCTGCCGGAAATGCGGCAAAGCTACGGTGCCGCTGGTAATTTTCGCCATAATCGATACTGATGTCGTTACAACGGCAAAACAGGATTTCCTCATGTCATTGCTCATTCTCGGCATCGTTCTCTTCCTCGGTCTCCACCTGATCCGCGTCGTCGCGCCGGAATTCCGCCGCTCGATGATCTCCAGCCTCGGCGAGTCCGGCTGGAAGATCGGCTATTCGGTTGCCAGCGTCCTGACGCTGATTCTTCTCATCTATGGGTTCGGGCAGGCGCGCGACATGACCCCGATCTGGTCGCCGCCGTTCTGGATGAGTCACATCACGATCCTGTTGATGCTGTTCGCGATGATCTGTCTTGTCGCCTCGCTGTTGCCGGCGGGGCATATCGCAGTCAGGACGAAGCATCCAATGGTGCTGTCGGTGAAGATCTGGGCTTTGGCGCATCTGCTGTCTAATGGCGATGCCGCGGCCATGCTGCTGTTTGCCGCCTTCCTCGCCTGGGGCGTTATTCTCCGGATTTCACTGAAGAAGCGCGAGCGCGCCGGCGAGATAACGCTGCGTCCGTTCGTGTCGGCCAAATACGATCTATATGCGATCGTCATCGGCGTGATCGCCTGGGGATTGATCATTTGGAAGCTGCATGCGTGGATTATCGGGGTTTCGCCGCTCGTTATGTGACGATTTCTGCCATTCCCCCTTACAACAGCCGCAAAATGGGGTAGAAGGCGCCAGTAGAGCGGATGATTTTAGGTCGAATAGACCTAAAATCTGAATCCGCTCTAGCATCATGAGAGTAGAGCATGATGTCGTCCGAAAACCGCTCACACTTTTCGGCATCATGCTCTAACCCATAAGCTCTTTTGGAATAATTTGGCCTGGGCCGGAGACGAGAATGGCATTCAATGACGACAGCTTCATCCGCGAGGTGAACGAGGAACTGCGTTCGGACCAATTGCGGTTCGTATGGCGCCGTTTTGGCCGAGTTATTATCGGCGCTGCCGTGCTTGTCGTTGTCGGCACCGCCGCCTATAGCGGCTATCGCTACTGGTCTGGTCAGCAGGCTGGCAACAGCGGCGATCAGTTCATTTCCGCGCTGACGCTGGCCGATCAGAACAAGACCGACGAGGCGCTGGCGGCCCTTGCCGCCATCGAGAAGGATGGCAGTGGTTCCTATCCGCTCCTGGCGCGCATGCGCGCCGCCACGCTGCAGGCACAGAAGGGCGATACCGCCGGCGCCGTTGCCGCTTTTTCGGCGATCGGCAAGGAGACGGCTCTTCCGACGGTTATCCGGGATGCGGCTCGCCTGCGCGCGGCCTATCTGCTCGTCGACACCGGTACCTATGATCAAGTCGCGGCTGAGGCGCAGGAACTGGCGGTGCCCGCCAATACGTTCCGGCATTCAGCACGCGACGTATTGGGCCTTGCCGCTTACAAGGCAGGCGATTTCGCCAAGGCAAGGCAATGGTTCCAGGCGATCGTTGACGATCCCCAGAGCCCGCGCAATGTCGGCAACCGCGCCCAAATGCTGCTTGACCTCATCACTGCATCCGGCAAGGCTCCGGCTGCAAACGGCTGAAGGGTAAATCATTAAATGAGTTTCACGGTTGCGATCGTCGGTCGCCCGAATGTTGGCAAGTCCACACTTTTCAACCGACTGGTTGGCAAGAAGCTGGCGCTTGTCGATGACACGCCGGGCGTCACGCGGGACCGTCGTCCCGGCGAGGCCAAGCTGATCGATCTCCGCTTCCGCATCGTCGATACCGCCGGTCTCGAAGAAGCGGACGAAGAGACGCTCGAAGGCCGCATGCGCGCCCAGACCGAGCTGGCGATCGACGAGGCCGACCTGACGCTGTTCGTGGTTGATGCCAAGATGGGCTTGACCCATGTCGACAAGACGCTGGCGGAAATGCTGCGCAAGCGCGGCCGCCCGGTCGTGCTGGTCGCCAACAAATCCGAAGCGCGCGGCTCTGATAGCGGCTTTTACGATGCCTATACGCTCGGCCTCGGCGATCCTTGCCCGATCTCGGCCGAACATGGCCAGGGAATGATGGATCTGCGCGACGCAATCGTCGAGGCGATCGGCCATGACCAGGCTTTCCCGCCGAGGGATGACGAAGCAGAGACGAATGTCAGAATTCCGCGTTCCCCCACAGGCGAGGATGGCGAGGAGATCGAAGAAGAAGAGCCGGTTTATGATGAGACCCGGCCTCTGCGCGTCGCCATCGTTGGCCGCCCGAATGCCGGCAAGTCGACGCTGATCAATCGCTTTCTCGGCGAGGACCGGCTGCTGACCGGCCCGGAAGCCGGCATTACGCGCGATTCCATCTCGGTAGACTGGTCTTGGCGCGGCCGCACCGTGAAGATGTTCGATACCGCCGGCATGCGCCGCAAGGCCAGGGTGACCGAGAAGCTGGAAAAGCTCTCCGTCGCCGACACGTTGCGCGCTATCCGTTTTGCCGAGACCGTGGTCATCATTTTCGACGCCACCATTCCGTTTGAGAAGCAGGATCTGCAGATCGTCGATCTGGTGATCCGCGAGGGCCGCGCCGCCGTGATCGCCTTCAACAAGTGGGACATGATCGAGGATCGCCAAGCCGTGCTTGCCGACCTTCGCGAAAAGACCGACCGGCTGTTGCCGCAGGCTCGCGGCATCCGTGCCGTGCCGATTGCCGGCCAGACTGGCGACGGTCTGGATCGGCTGATGCAGGCGATCGTCGATACCGACAAGGTCTGGAACAAGCGCATCGCCACCGCCAAGCTCAATCGCTGGCTGGAAACGCAGCAGGTTCAGCATCCGCCACCCGCTGTCTCCGGACGGCGCATCAAGCTGAAATACATGACCCAGGTCAAGGCACGTCCGCCGGCCTTCATGATTTCCTGCACGCGTTCGGATTCTCTGCCGGAATCCTACGTGCGCTATCTTATCAACGGCCTGCGTGCGGATTTCGCCATGCCGGGCGTGCCGATCCGCATCCATTTTCGCACGTCGGAAAATCCCTACGAGACCAAGAAGAAGCGGTGACGGCCTGAGGGATCAGGCCGCGCCCTTGTTTAGCGCTTCGCGCAGCGTGACGATTTCCGCCTTCAACCGCGTCAGCTCGGCTGCCGTCGTATTCGACGCATCAAGGATGCAAGGGGGGATGGCGGCGGCTTTTGTCTTCAGCGCCGTCCCTTCACTCGTCAGGCGGATCAGTACCTGTCGTTCGTCTTCCTTGCTGCGGGTGCGCTGAATGAAGCCCGCGGCTTCGAGACGCTTCAGCAGCGGCGTCAGCGTGCTTGATTCGAGAAACAGCTTCTCGCCGATACCGCCGACCGTCTGGCCATCCTCTTCCCACAGTGTCACCATGACGAGATATTGCGGGTAGGTGAGGTTCAGCTCGTCGAGCATTGGCTTGTACAGCCGGTTCATCGCATGGTTCGCCGAATAGAGGGCGAAACATATGAAGTTATCCAATTTCAATAGATCGTCGGTCATCTCTAACACTCCGTAAGGGAGTCTATTTAAGTCGTGCGATAAACAATCGTAATCATAAAAATGCATGACTGCCATGCATGGTTCCCGATTTCTCGATAAATGGTCGCTGAATTTCGCGAGCGCCGTTTGCCGGGCACGCGGGAGCTGGTTGTGACGCGAACGTCGTTTCTCGTCGTCTATCGGGTCGAGGACAATATCGAGCTGATCCGTGTCCTGCACGGCGCGCAACAATGGCCGCCGCTCGATGATGAATAGCAGGAAGCTAGTGTTTGTGAACCAACATCCGGCCACGATGGTTGGCCACGCGGACGTTGCCGATGAATTGCGTCGTAGCGGCTTCCCAGGAGTAGTTGAGTGCGAGTGCGCGCGCTGCCTCACGGGAGGAGGAGAGGGCGGCTAGGCAGGCTTCCCTCAGGTCATCATTGACGACGCCGGCCGCTTCATCGCCGCCAAGAATGTCGGCGGGGCCGGTGACGGGATAGGCGGCGACGGGGACGCCGCTTGCCAGCGCTTCGAGGATGGCATTGCCGAATGTGTCGGTCTTCGACGGAAAGACGAAGACGTCGGCCTGCGAATAGGCATGCGCCAGGGCCTCGCCAAACTTCGAACCGAGGAAATGCACTTTCGGATAGAGTTTCTGCAGCTCGGCGCGCGCCGGGCCGTCGCCGACGACGACCTTTGAGCCCGGCAGGTCGAGATCGAGGAAAGCCGGCAGGTTCTTTTCGAGAGCGACGCGCCCAACGGTCATGAAGATCGGGCGGGGCAGGCCGAAGGGGGTGTCCTCCAGCGGCTGCGGGCGAAACAGCGTCGAGTCGATACCGCGGCTCCAAGGCAGCAGGTTGCTGATGCCTTTCTGCTTGAGCTCATAAGCAAGGCTCGGTGTCGCAACCATGCAGCCGAAGCCGGCATTGTGGAACCATTTGACGAAGGCATAGAGCCAGTTTTGCGGGATCGGCAGCCGGGCGGCGACGTATTCAGGAAAGCGGGTGTGATAGCTGGTCGAAAACGGCATGCCGTTTTTCAGGCACCAACGCCTGGCCGTCAGTCCGAGCGGACCTTCCGTGGCGATATGCACATAGGTCGGCTGCGCCGCTTCGATCCTGGCGGCAACCTTGCGATAGCTTGCGATCGACAGGCGGATTTCCGGATAGGTCGGGCAGGGGATGTTGCGGAAGCCTTCCGGTGTGATCATGGTGACCTCAATGCCCATGCGCGCCAGTTCGCGGTTGGTGTTTTCGATCGAGCGCACGACGCCATTCACCTGCGGATGCCAGGCATCGCTGACGATGAGCAAGCGTTCGGGCACTGCGACCGGAGTTGCAGCCTGATCCCATATCTCGTGATCGATGTCCGACAAACGTTGCAACATGTCCAAAACGTTCCATCCGCACCACACCCTCATGATGCCGGTACAACCAAATGCGGTGCAACAAAGGTGATTCCCGCGCCTGTTCTATTGTGCGGGTTGTCCATGATGGAAATATTACAGCGCTCAGCCGGCCAGCTGGAGCTTCTCCGGGGGCACCAGGGCGCCGTGTTCCTGAATGACTTTCGCAGCGATCTCGGCGGCGAAACGAGCGGCGGCGACCGGATCGTCATGCTCCAGACAATGCGCGAGGAAGGCGCCGTTGAAACTGTCGCCGGCGCTGGTGGTATCGACGACCTTGGCGACTTTCACCGCCGGAACCAGCGTCTCGCCGGCATCCGTGCCGATTGTCGCACCTTCAGGGCCATTCTTGACGACGACCATATTGGCACCGTGTTGCCGGTAACGGCGAATGGTACCGGCAATCGAGTCATCTCCGAAATGCGCCGCCTCGTCGTCGAAGCTCGGCATGACCAGAGTCGAGGCGCGGGCGCCTTCGCCTATCAAAGTGTGCATGGCGTCGAGGCTTGACCAGAGGCGCGGGCGGATATTGGGGTCGAAGGCCACCAGCTTGCCGACGGCCTTGGCGCGGCGGAGTTCGGTGAGCAGCGTCTCGGCATCCTCATGCGACAGGATCGCCAGGGTTATACCGGAGAAATAGAGGACATCGGATGCTTCGATCGCGATGCGCAGCTGATCGCCGTCGGCGGCGAGCTGGCGCGCGGCCGAGCTGTCGCGCCAATAACTGAAGGAGCGCTCGCCGTCCTTCAGGTTGATCATGTAGAGGCCGGGTGTCTTTCCGCGAAGGCTGCGGATATTCGCCGTGCCAATGCCGTGGGTACCCATGAAGGCGAGCATCTCGTCGGACATGGCATCATCGCCGAGCGCGGTGAAATAATCGACGAACCAATCTTGCGGCAGGCAGGCGCGGGCGTACCAGGCGGTGTTGAAGGTATCGCCGGCAAAGCCCTTGCGCAGATGACCGTCCTTGGCCTGCGACAGCTCCACCATGCATTCGCCGATCGATAGAAAACGCCCGCCCAAGACTTGCCTCCCGCAGTTTGCCTGCTTGCTGCATACCCGCATGGAGCCGCTTGGGCAAGGTGGACGGCGAGCTTCGCCGTCCCCTTTTGCAGGCTTACGGTAAGTCCATATGATAGCACGCCGCGGTCTGGCCGGGGCGCACCTGCTCGGTCGGCGGCGCCTTCGTCCGACAGATATCCGTCGCCTTCCAGCAGCGCGGCGAGAAGACGCAGCCGGGCGGCGGATAGAGCGGCGAGGGCGGATCGCCCTGCAGGCGGATGCGCTCGCGGCCGCGCGCCAGTTTCGGATCCGGGATCGGTGCCGCCGAGAACAGCGCCTGCGTATAGGGATGCGCCGGATGGTCGAAGACGGTGGCGGCGCTGCCCGCTTCCACCACCTTGCCGAGATAGAGCACCAGCACGTCGTCCGAGATCAGGCGCACGACGGAGAGGTCATGGCTGATGAAGATCAGCGTCAGGCCGAACTCCTTGCGCAGCTTGCGCAGAAGCGTGATCACCTGGCCCTGGATCGAGACGTCGAGAGCGGAAACCGGCTCGTCGCAGATGATGAGCTTTGGCCGTGTGATGACGGCGCGGGCGATGCCGATGCGCTGTGCCTGTCCGCCGGAGAACTCATGCGGATAGCGGTTGATCATCTCAGGCACCAGGCCGACGGCCGCCATGATCTCCCGTACGCGGTCCTGCCGCTGCGCTCTCGTCAGCTTCGGCTCGAATACGGTCAGCGGTTCGGCGATGATGTCACCGACGGTC
The DNA here is from genome assembly GCF_000799715.1 of Martinezella rhizogenes. Lineage (GTDB taxonomy): Bacteria > Pseudomonadota > Alphaproteobacteria > Rhizobiales > Rhizobiaceae > Rhizobium > Rhizobium rhizogenes_C. The sequence goes on along the minus strand of NZ_JUHG01000011.1, from coordinate 1,043,770 downwards.
ATGCGTGGGTCGAGCGAGGCGATCGGGTCCTGGAAGATGATCTGCATGTCGCGGCGGGCGGCGCGCATTTCCTCTTCGGACAGATCCAGCAGGTTGCCGCCCTGCCACATGATGCGGCCCTTCTGCGCCTTGATCAGCCGCAGGATGGAGCGGCCGAGCGTGGACTTTCCGCAGCCGGATTCGCCGACGATGCCAAGCGTGCGCCCGGTCTTCAGCTCGAAGCTGACATCGTTGACCGCCGTCAGGATCAAGGGCGGCTTGAAGAAGGATTTCGAGGGCAGCTCGAATTCGGTGGTCAGGTGCTCGACCTTCAGCAGCGTTTGCTCAGCCATGGACGAGGCTCCGTTCCTGATTAGCCGAAAGGGGATGGAAGCAGGCGGCGCAGCGCTGTGGTGTCAGCTGATTGAGCGGCGGCGCCGCATCCAGACAGTCGTCTTCCACATGGGCGCAGCGCGGCGAGAAGGAACAGCCGCGCGGCAGGTGCATCAGGTTCGGCGGCCGGCCGGGGATGACGGCGAGATCGTCGACGTCCTGATCCGGTCGCGGGATGGAGGCGTGCAGGGCTGCCGTATAGGGATGAGCCGGGTTTTCGTAGAGTTCCTCGACTGGCGCTTCCTCGACAATGCGGCCGGCATACATAACGGCGACGCGATCGGCGAGACCGGCGACGACGCCGAGATCGTGGGTGATCATCACCAGCGCCGTATTCATCTCCGCCGTCAGCTCGTTGAAGAGATCGAGGATCTGGGCCTGAATGGTGACGTCGAGCGCAGTTGTCGGCTCGTCGGCGATCAGGAGCTTCGGCTTGGTCAGCAGCGCCATGGCGATGACGATGCGCTGGCGCATGCCGCCGGAGAGCTCGTGCGGATAGAGGTTGAAGCGCCGGGAAGGGTCGGGAATGCCGACGCGCTTTAGCATGTCCAGAGCGGCTGCCGAGGCGGCGCGTGCCGAAAGTCCGCCATGGACCTCAAGCTGCTCCGTCAGCTGCCGCGAGATACGCAGCGATGGATTGAGGGCCGTCATCGGGTCCTGGAAGACCATTGCCACATCCTTGCCGCGCACATGATCGAGTTCGCGCGGCTTCAGTTTCAGGATGTCCTTGCCGTCAAGCAGCGCCTGGCCGCTGGTGCGGCCGTTCTTGGCGAGCAGGCCCATCAGGCCGAGAAAGGTCTGGCTCTTGCCGGAACCGGATTCTCCGACGATGGCAATGCGTTCGCCACGGCCAACTTTCAGGTTCATCTTTGAGACGGCGGCAACTTCGCCCTCCGGTGTGCGGAAGGTGATGGAGTAGTCTTTGAGCTCGAGAAGTGTTTCTGTCATGTCAGCGATCCTTCGGATCGAAAGCGTCGCGCAGGCCGTCGCCGATGAAGAGCAGGCTCATCAGCAGCGCGACCAGGAAGCCGGCGGGGAAGAACAGCAGCCAGGGCGTGGTTTCCATGCCGGCCGAGCCTTCAGCGATCAATGTACCGAGCGAGGTTAGCGGTTCCTGCACGCCAAAGCCGAGATAGGACAGGAAGCTTTCCGTGGCGATGATCTCGGGGATGGTGAGCGTTGCATAGATGACGACCGGCCCGACGAGGTTTGGAACGATGTGTTTGAGAATGATCTTGAACGGACGCTGGCCGGAAGCCCGTGCCGCCTCGATGAACTCGCGTTGCTTGATGGACAGCGTCTGGCCGCGCACGATGCGGGCCATGGTCAACCATTCGAGCGCTCCGATCGCAGCAAACAGCAGGTAGACGTTGCGGCCGAAAATCACCATCAGCAGGATGACGAAGAGCACGTAGGGCAGCGCGTACATGATGTCGACGAAGCGCATCATAACGGCGTCGACGCGGCCGCCGAAATAGCCCGAGACGGCGCCGTAGAGCACGCCGATGACGACCGAGACCAGGGTGGCGACGAGTGCCACGGTCAGCGAGACGCGCGTGCCGTAGAGCGTGCGCGCCAAAAGGTCACGGCCGTTGCCATCGGTGCCGAAATAATGGCCGGCGGCAAAGTCCGGTGCGCCACGGAAGGAGGTCCAGTCCGGATCCTCGTAGTTGAAGGGGAGTAAGCTCGGGCCGACGATGGCGACGAGCACCAGTAGCGCCAGCACAATGAGGGAGAGTGCTGCCGCCTTGTTGCGCAGCAGGCGGCGCATCGCGTCGCCCGAGAGAGAACGTCCTTTCGGCGCGAGCCCCTCGGCTGCAAGCAACTCTGCTTCCAGCAATTCTCGTTTTGCGGAATTGAGGATCATCGCATTCTCACTTTCGGATCTAGCCATGCGTAGGCGATGTCGACGATCAGGTTCAGAACCACGATCAGCACCATGTAGAAAATGACCGTGCCGAGAACCATGCCGTAGTCGCGGTTCAGCGCTGCGCCGACGAAGTACCGGCCGATGCCGGGAAGGCCGAAGATGCTTTCCACCACCAGCGAACCGGTGAGCAGATAGCTTGCCGCCGGTCCGAGATAGGAGACGACGGGCATCATCGCCGGTTTCAAGGCATGACGCATCACCGTCAGCCGTGGGCCGATGCCCTTGGCCTTGGCGGTGCGGATGAAGTTCTGGCCCATCACCTCGATCATTGAGCCGCGCATGAGGCGTGAGATGCGCGCCGCGTGCGGCAGGGTCAGAACGATGATCGGCAGGACCAGGAACCGGATCGAGCCGTCGCCCCAGCCGCCGACCGGCAGCCAGCCAAGCGTGTTGCCGAAGATAAGCTGAAGGATCGGGGCAATCAGGAAGCTCGGCATGACGAGGCCAAGGAGCAGGCCTCCGCCCAGCCAGTAGTCGGCGCTGCGGTTTTGATACAGCGCCCCAAGACAGCCTATGAACACGCCGATGATGGTCGACAGGATGAAGGCGGCGCCACCGATGGTCAGCGTGTAGGGAAAGCCTGACATGATCTGCTGGGTGACGGTGAAATCCTGGTTGGCGAAGGATGGGCCGAGATCGCCCTTCATCACATCGCCGACATAGATCAGATATTGCTCGACCAGCGGCTTATCGAGATTGTAGTGGGCCGCGAGGTTGGCTTTGACTTCCGGCGGCAATGGCCGTTCGCCATCGAAAGGGCCGCCGGGGGCAAGACGCAGAATGAAAAAACACACTGTTACGGCAATCCACAAGACGGGGATTGTCGACAGCAGACGACGGAGAGCATAGCGAAACATGGGTGCGTTGAGGCCCCGCCCGGCAAGAGCGGGCAGGGCCTTTTCCTATCTATTATTGTTTGATGGACAGCCAGCGAGTACGGTGAATGTCCTGAATATTGTCCACGAAGCCTTCGACCTTCGGTGCAACGATATTCTGCGAAACGTAATAGTAGATCGGGATTGCGGCACTGTCGTCGAGCGCCAGCTGTTCGGCCTTTTTGTAGACCTCGGCGCGCTTCTTCAGGTCGATTTGCTCGTTACCCTGCTTGATCAGCGCGTCATATTGCGGGTTGCTCCAGCGGCCGTAGTTCATTTCGACGCCGGTCGACAGCAGGTTCAGGAAGTTGATCGGATCGTTGTAGTCGGCGAGCCAGCCGGCGCGGCCGATTTGCACTTCACCGCGCTGCATCTCGTCGTAATGCACCTTGGTTTCAGTGTTGTAGAGCTCGATATCGACACCGAGCGGCTTCCACATGGCGGCGATCGCGACGGCGATACGCTTGTGGTTGTCGTTGGTGTTGTAGCGGAGCTGCGCCTTCAGCGGATGGTCAGGACCGAAGCCAGCGTCCTTGAGCAGCTTCTTGGCGTCTTCGACCCTCTGCTTGTAGGGTTCGTCCTTCCAGCTCACATAAGCCGGCTCGCCATAATTGGCGGTGCCCGGCGGTACCCAGGAATACATCGGCAGTTCGCCGGTGCCGAGGATTTTCGGACCGATGACCTCGCGGTTGACGGCCATGGAGAGGGCCTGGCGCACGCGCTTGTCGTTGAAGGGCGGCTTGGTGGCGTTCATGACGTAATAATAGGTGCCGAGGAACGGAACCACATGCGCCTGACCGGGAAGGTTCTTCTGGATCCATTCATATTGGTCGGCGGGGAAAGAGGTCAGGATATCGAACTCACCGGCGCGGTAGCGCTTCAGCGCGGCGGCCTGATCTTCCAGCGTATAGTAGTTGACGTTGTCGATCTTGATGTCCTTGGCGCCGTAATACTGGTCGCTCTTGGCCATGCTGACATGCGAACCGGGCACCCATTCGGTGGGCTTGTAGGGGCCATTGGTGACGATGTTGCCGATCTTGACCCACTCGTCGCCCTTGGCTTCCACGACATGCTTCGGCACCGGATAGGCCGTGTAGTGCATCAAAGCGTTAATGAAATAGGGGGTGGGGTTTTCAAGCGTGATTTCCAGCGTCTTGTCGTCGATCGCCTTGACGCCGAGCTGGCTCAGATCCTTGATCTCGCCCTTGTTGATCTTTTCCGCATTCAGGATCGTATATTGCAGGTAGGCATATTGAGCGGCGGTCTTCGGGTCCATCAGGCGCTGGAAGGAATAGACGAAATCGCCGGCGGTCACCGGCGTGCCATCGGACCATTTGATGCCGTCACGCAGCTTGAAGGTATAGACCTTCTGGTCCTGGGAGATGGTCCAGCTTGCAGCCTGCCCAGGAATGGGGTTGTCCTTGGGATCTTCCGTCACCAAGCCTTCGAAAATATCGCCGTCGATGCGGTTTTCCCAGTCGCCGGAAATCTTCTGTGGGTCGAGCGACGTGGGGTCGCCGCCGTTGTGGATATTGAGGGTCGCCGCATGTGCGGAAACGCTCAATAAGGTGCCGACGAACGCCGACGCGATGAATTTTCGGGTGAAATAAGCCATATCTATTCCCCACCTTTCTGGAGTTACGGACCTTGTTTTTTCAAGGTTATTTTAGTTCCGCAGATGACCTGGACGTGCAGGTCAATGTCGCAAGTTATCTGAAGCAACGTCGCTTTCAAGCCCCCCGGGCGAATCGCCGCTGGCGGCCGGGAGTTTTCTACCTCCGGGAGTTTTGCGAAATTGGCCTCATAAATCTTGCGCGTGTATTCTGGATTGCACCTTCCCCGATTGGCAGCTTGCCGCCTCAAGTTTAGTGTGCGACTTGAAGGAACCCTTATGAAATCGAGGCGGATTGTTGATGACATCAGCGGGCAAGGTGGCGGAAGCCGATTGGTGGCGTGGAGCGGTAATCTATCAGGTCTATCCGCGATCGTTTCAGGATACCGACGCTAACGGGCTCGGCGACATCAAGGGCATTACCCGTCGCCTGCCGCATATCGCTTCGCTTGGCGTCGATGCCATCTGGCTGGCGCCGTTCTTCACCTCGCCGATGGCGGATATGGGCTATGATGTCGCCGACTATTGCGATGTCGATCCGATCTTCGGGACGCTTGCCGATTTCGACGAGATGATGACATCGGCGCATGCGCTCGGCCTGAAGATCATCATCGATCAGGTCATTTCACATACGTCGGATCGCCATCCGTGGTTCGTCGAGAGCCGGGCAAGCCGCGATAACCCCAAGGCGGACTGGTATGTCTGGGCCGATCCGAAACCAGACGGCACGGCGCCGAACAACTGGCTGTCGATCTTCGGCGGGCCGGGCTGGGAATGGGACGGCGTGCGCCGACAATATTACCAGCATAATTTCCTGACGTCGCAGCCGGACCTGAATTTTCATAACAGCGAAGTCCAGGACGCCTTGCTTGCCACGGTCAAGTTCTGGCTCGACCGCGGCGTCGATGGGTTCCGGCTGGATACGGTCAACTACTATTTCTGCGACAAGGAACTTAGGGATAACCCACCGGCTTTGACCGCCATCGGCGGGTTGGATGCGCCCGAGAGCAATCCCTATGGCATGCAGAACCATCTCTACGACAAGACGCAGCCGGAAAATATCGATTTCCTGAAGCGTTTCCGGGCGCTGCTCGATCAATATGAGGGACGCACCACCGTTGGCGAAGTGGGAGATGGCGCTCGCTCGCTGCAGACTGTGGCCGCTTATACCAGCGGCGATGACAAGCTGCATATGTGCTACACCTTCGACCTCCTGGGCCCGGATTTCACGCCGCAACATTTCCGTCGCTGTGTCGGCGATTTCCAGGAAAATGTAACTGATGGCTGGATTTGCTGGGCTTTCTCCAACCATGACGTCAATCGCCATGTCAGCCGTTTCGCCGAAACCGAGGCCGAGCAACCGCGTGTCGCCAAGCTGGCGATTTCCCTTCTGTCTACCCTGCGCGGCTCGATCTGCCTTTATCAAGGCGAGGAATTGGGCCTGCCCGAGGCGGAGCTTTCTTTCGAGGATCTGCGCGACCCCTATGGCATCCGCTTCTGGCCGGCCTTCAAGGGTCGCGATGGATGCCGGACGCCGATGCCCTGGGAGGCAAGCCGTGCGCATGCCGGCTTCACCACGGCGGAGAAATCATGGCTTCCGGTGCCCTATCAGCATGCTGCGCTTGCCGTCGACAAGCAAGAGGCGGATCCGCAATCCGTGCTGCACCACTATCGCGAGACGCTGGCCTTCCGGAAGCAGCATCCGGCACTGCTCGATGGCGACATGACCTTCCTCGACACAAGAGAAGATGTACTCGCCTTCACGCGCGGGAAGGGCGATGAGACGCTACTTTTCGTCTTCAATCTCTCCCGCAAGCCCGTAAAGGTCGCGCTGCCGGAGGGGGTGAAAGTGGCGGAGGCCATGCCGATGCCGGGCTTCGGAACTGCCAACGCCGGCGAGATCATCGCACTCGCGGCATTGGGCGTGTTCTGCGGGCAGGTTGGCTGATCAGCCGATCAGCATGAATTTGTCGACATCGACAAGGCCCCGGTCCGAGATCTTCAGATGTGGGATGACGGGCAGGGGCAGGAAGGCGAGCTGCAGGAAGGGTTCTTCCAGTGTCGCGCCGAGGGCATAGGCTGCCTGGCGCAGATGATGCAGCGTGTCGCGCACGCTTTCATAGGGCTCGAGGCTCATCAGGCCGGCAACGGGCAGCGCGATTTCGCCGGTGACGACGCCGTTTTCGACGACGACGAAGCCGCCGTTGATGTCGCTGAGACGGTTGGCGGCACGCGCCATGTCGTCCTCGTTGACGCCGACGACGCAGATATTGTGGCTGTCATGGCCGACGGTCGAGGCGATTGCGCCCTTCTTCAGGCCGAAGCCCTGGACGAAACCATTTGCGTGATTGCCGTTCTTGCCGTGGCGCTCGATGACGGCGACCTTGATGATGTCGTTACCGAGGTCGAGGTCAGTCTGGTTGCCCTTGAGCGGCAGGCGGTAACGGCGGTGCTCGGTGATGATCTTGCCGGGGATGACGCCGATGACCGAGCTTTCGCCCTCCGTCACCGGCACGCCGAAATCGGCGGCATTGATCGGACGTGCCCGGACGCTGTCGAGGCCGACCGGGGCGACTGGCTTGCGGGTTGCGAACAGCTCTGCGGTGACGCGGCGGCCGGCCGAGAACACCGTCTCGGCCTTGCAGTTTTCCAGGCTGTCGATGATGACCAGATCGGCGCGCCAGCCGGGCGCCACGAGGCCACGGTCGCGCAGGCCGAAGGCGCGAGCCGCGGAGATCGAGGCGGCGCGGTAGATCGCCAGCGGCTCGACGCCGTGGGCGATGGCCGTGCGGATCATGTAGTCGAGATGCCCCTGTTCGGCGATGTCGAGCGGATTGCGGTCGTCGGTGCAGAGCGCCAGATAGGGCGACAGACGCTCGGTCAGGATCGGCATCAGGGCGTGCAGGTCCTTGGAGACCGAACCTTCGCGGACGAGAATATGCATGCCCTTGCGGATTTTTTCGAGGGCTTCCTCCGCAGTGGTTGATTCATGTTCGGTGCGGATGCCGGCGGAGAGATAGCCGTTGAGATCGTTGCCGCGCAGCAGCGGCGCATGGCCGTCGATATGGCCGTCTTGGAAGGCGTCTAGCTTGGCCATGCAGATAGGGTCTTTGTAGACGACACCGGGGAAATTCATGAATTCGGCGAGACCGATGACCTTGGGATGGTCTCGGAAGGGCAGCAGCTTCTCGATGGGCAGATCGGCGCCGGATGTTTCCAGATGCGTTGCCGGCACGCAGGAGGAGAGCTGGACGCGGATGTCCATGATGGTCTCGAGCGAGCTGTCCAGGAAATACTGGATGCCCTCCGTGCCCAGCACATTGGCGATCTCATGCGGGTCGCAGATGACGGTGGTCACGCCGTAAGGCAAGACGCAACGGTCGAACTCATGCGGCGTCACCAGCGAGGATTCGATATGCAGGTGCGTGTCGATGAAACCGGGGACGACGATCCGGCCGGAAATATCGACCTCCTCGCGGCCTTGATAGTCGCCGCAGGTGCCGACGATGCGGTCGCCGCAAATGGCGATGTCGGAAGCGACAAGTTCGCCCGTCACCAGATCGAAGAACCGCCCGCCCTTGAGCACGATATCCGCCGGCTCCCGGCCGACGCCCTGGTCGATATAGCGTTCGAGTTTGGCGGTCATGGCAAATCCTGTCGTTCTTATGATTCCGTGCTGCCTCTTACCCTAGTCCGCTCCTCGTTCTACGGGGAGAGGGGATCTGTCCGAATTTGTTGATAGGCCTGTGTTTTTTGACAGTTACAGAGCTAACGGACTCCCTCTCCCCGCAAGCGGGGAGAGGGTTGGGGTGAGGGGCTATTCCTGGCGAGTAGCCGGGAAAAATTTCAAGTCACGGGCAACAATGGGGTCCGTTAAGCGGCCATCGCAAATCGCCACAATGGTGTCGAGAACGGAAGGCATGGCTGTCAGCACATCGATGTTCCAGAAGCGAGCCACTGACCAGCCTTCCGCGTTCATGAATTCATCGCGAACTATATCCCGTTTACTATCTGCATGCTGACTGCCGTCGATCTCGACCACAAGGGATCGCTCTCGGCAGGCGAAATCGCGAAATATGGTGCGATTGGAAATTGCCGGACGAATTTGAAACCGTTCAGTCGGCGGTTGCGAAGTTCCGACCAGAGTTTGGTCTCGGCGTAATTGTCCGATTGACGGAGGTTGCGTGCACGCTTTGTTGTACTTGGTTCTGGACCACGCATCTGATTGTCCCCGTGGAAGGCCCCTCACCCTAGCCCTCTCCCCGTAAAGCGGGGAGAGGGGACCTCTCCATCGTCGCCGATGACAATTGCCCATTTCGACCTTGTGGGCGGCTGTGCTGCTCGCCTCAGATATTATTCTGCAAGATCTCCCTGAGCTTGCCGAACAGCTCATCGATATGGTGCTTCTCGATGATCAGCGGAGGGGAGAGGGCGATGATGTCGCCGGTGGTGCGGATCAGGAGGCCTTTTTCGTAGGCCTTGAGGAAGGCGGTGAAGGCGCGTTTGGTGGGCTCACCGGCAATGGGGGCGAGTTCGATGGCGCCGATCAGGCCGGTGTTGCGGATATCAATGACGTTGGGGCAGTCCTTCAGGGAGTGCAGTGCGTCAGCCCAGTAGTCCGAGAGCTCGGCGGCGCGTGTCAGTAGACCTTCTTCCTTGTAGGTGTCGAGCGTGGCAAGTGCCGCGGCGGCGGCGATGGGGTTGCCGGAATAGGTGTAGCCGTGGAAGAACTCGATCATATGTTCGGGTCCCTGCATGAAGGCGTCATGGATTTCCGAGGTGACGAAGACGGCGCCCATCGGGATGACGCCGTTGGTCAGGCCCTTGGCCGTGGTGATGATGTCCGGGGTGACGTCGTAATATTGCGCGGCGAAGGGGGTGCCGAGGCGGCCGAAACCGGTGATGACTTCATCGAAGATCAATAGGATGCCGTGCTTGGTGCAGATTTCGCGCAGCTTCTGCAGGTAGCCCTTCGGCGGGATCAGCACGCCAGTGGAGCCGGCGACCGGCTCGACGATGACGGCGGCAATGGTGGAGGCGTCATGCAGCGTGACGATGCGCTCCAGTTCTGAAGCGATGTCGCCGCCATGTTCGGGCTCGCCACGGGTGAAGGCATTCTTGCCGGGAACATGCGTGTGCGGCATGTGGTCAACGCCGGTCAATAGCGTGCCGAACATCTTGCGGTTGGTGACGATGCCGCCGACGGAGATGCCGCCGAAATTGACGCCATGATAGCCGCGCTCACGGCCGATGAGGCGGGAGCGCGAACCGTTGCCCTTCACGCGATGATAGGCAAGCGCTACCTTCAGCGCGGTCTCGACGGATTCAGAGCCGGAATTGGTATAGAGAACATGGTCCATGCCTTCCGGCGCGATATCCACCAGCCGGTTAGCCAGTTCGAAGGCCTTGGGGTGGCCGAGCTGGAAGGCCGGTGCATAATCGAGTTCGCCCGCCTGCCGGCTGATGGCTTCGGTGATCTTCGGGCGGCAATGTCCGGCGTTCACACACCACAGCCCCGCAGTTCCATCCAGCACCTGCCGTCCGTCATGGGTGGTGTAATACATGTCCTTAGCGCTGACGAAGAGCCGCGGTTCCTTCTTGAACTGGCGATTGGCCGTAAACGGCATCCAGAAGGCGCTGAGATCGTTGGGGGCGGCGTTCAGGCGGTCGGACATGCTGTTCTCCTCGGCCATTCGGGGGCCATTTCCCGATCGCGGCATAAACCGCGTGATTATTGACTGTCTGGTCAAATTATCAGTCGGCCCCTTGGCGTCAAGATGAAGCGGGGGGCAGACAGCGGAAGGACCCGGGAAGAGCATTATGCGGTGATTTCGTTTTTCGTCCTGTTCTGTCTCGTCTCGTCTTGTTTGCTCAAGCCAAATCAGATCAGATCGTATCTAGTACGGAGAGAAGCGACTAGCGAACGCAATGGGGCTGCGGCGTGTGTCGTTTGTACGCAGATGGGGCTCAACACGAAAAAGCTGGCAAATTGAAAATTTGCCAGCCAAATCAGATAAATGTGTGGTCATGAAAGTAGCTTGATCTCAAGGGTCGGAAAGTACCATTTCTTGAGAATCATGCGCCGGCAGTCCTAGAGCCAGTTTTGGCTCTTAAGCAGCCGTTCTACTTTTTTCCGGTTCGCAATAAATGTCTTCCAGCGTTTCAAGGACCCGGATAACCGACTCTGACGTGCTGGAGTAGTAAATGGTTTGAGCATCGCGTCGGGTCTTTACCAGCTTCTGGGCACGGAGCTTCGAAAGATGCTGGGAAAGCGCAGATTGGCTGAGCCCCACTTGGTTGGCCAATACGCCGACCGGGACTTCACCCTTGACCAAGCTGCAAAGAATCATCAGGCGCTTGGGGTTCGCCATTGCAGATAGTAGTGCCGCCGCCACGTTGGAGTGGTCGGCCAAATTTCTTGTTTTCATCTCTTGATCTTCCTAATGCGGAGCGTACATCAGAAATTGCGTAATTTCCAAACCGGGAAGCTAACCCGATAGCTAATAATACCAAGACGGGTGAAAGATTGTATATACCTAAATTTAAGGTATCGAGTATGCTATTTTAGATATGTATTATATAAAGTCGCTTCCCACCCATATGGGTGGGCCAAATTCCCGCCTAAACGTCTAATTTTCCCAAATCATGTCGATTTGTGCCATATTCAGGTCGCAAATCCGCCAACACTCGCCCGTTTTTCCCTCTGGCCCACCCGTGATGGCTGAGACTATGTTGGGCGGCGGGCTACTAATTCTCGCACTGCCGCGCCTGCCTCTTTCGCGAGCATCTTGTTAGCCGCCGAAGGAATCATCAGATCGATGCCCGATAAAATATAGGCCTTGCCGAAGCCGCCATTCAGGCTGGCGGCAAGCGGGACGAGGCGGAAGAAGCAGAAATCCGGAAAATCGATGTAGAGCTTCGCCTTGGGATGGCGGGCGAGAAAGCTAGAACGGATACGTTCATGCAGCGGATGTTCGCGATCGACGCGCTCGGCGTTGCATTGGACGCTGAGGCGCGGATGGGCGAGAGGATCGCCCTTGCCGGGTTCGCCGAAAAGGGCCGAGGCGCGAGGATCCTTCGACAGCGCTTTGGTATGGGCTGACAAGCCGGACACGAGGATGACCGGCACGCCATCGATATCGGTGCCGGTCAGCACGCGGCTGACGGAGGGAAAGCCGGTCTCGGGATCGAAGACGGCAAGCGCCGCGTAGCGGGCAGAGCCCAAGAGGATGCGTGCCTGCTTGCGCGCCTCATCGTCGGTTTCCCGCAGCACGGACGGTTTATCGTTCATCGTCTCTCTCCCACGAGACAGAAAGAGCAGTCCGGGTGGACTACTCCTTCCTCCGATGGCTGGTGAGGCCAGCCACGACATCCTGGGCGGAAATCGTCCCGATAATCACGCCATTGTCAACGACGCCGATATTTCCTGGCTGGCGCGTCAACGCGTCGAGGATCTCGACGAGCGGCGTTGAGGCCGTCGTCGTGGCGGTGACCGAGCCGCTATTGGCGGAATGACCGAGGCCCTGCTGCATGACATCGCCCGCCGTCAGCATGCTGATCGGATTCATGTGCTGCACGAAGTCGGCGACATATTGATCGGCGGGGTTCCTGACGATTTCCTGTGGCGTGCCGCACTGGATGATGTGGCCGCTCTCCATGATGGCAATGCGGTTGCCGATGCGGAAAGCTTCGTCGAGATCGTGGCTGACGAAGAGGATCGTTCGCTTCAGGCGGCGCTGAAACTCCAGAAGCTCGTCCTGCAGGCGGGTACGGATCAGCGGATCAAGCGCCGAGAACGGCTCGTCCATCAGCAGGATCGGCGCGCCGGTGGCAAAGGCGCGGGCAAGGCCGACGCGCTGCTGCATGCCGCCGGAGAGCTCGTTGACCCGGCGGCTCGCCCATTGCGTCAGGTTGACGAGTTCCAGCTGTTCATCGACGCGTTTTTTACGCTCCGGCTCCGGAACGCCGGCAAGCTCGAGGCCGAAGCCGACATTGTCGGCAACGGTGCGCCAGGGCAGCAATGCGAACTGCTGGAACACCATGGAAACCGTGTGCATGCGCAGGTCGCGCAGTGTCTTGGGACTACAGTCATAAGGATTGACCGGCCCGTTCTTGGTGTTGACGACGACATTGCCGCGCACGACTGGCGCCAGGCCGTTGACGGCGCGCAGCAGCGTCGATTTGCCGGAACCGGACAGGCCCATGAGCACGAGGATCTCGCCTTCCTCGACCTCCAGTGAGGCATTGGCGACGCCGAGCACCAGGCCTGTTGCCTTGCCGATCTCGTCGCGGGTCTTTCCTTCGTCCGCAAGCTTGAGGGCTGCCTCGGGGCGGTCGCCGAAGATGATGCTGACATTGTTGAAGGCGACGGCGGTGGTCATGAGCGATCTCCTTCACCGGGTGCGCGGAACATGCGGTCGAGAATGATCGCGAGAATGACGATGCAGGCGCCGGAATCGAAGCTCTTGGCGACATTGACGCTGTTCAGCGCGCGCAGCACCGGCACGCCGAGGCCAGGTGCGCCGACAAGGGCGGCGATGGACACCATCGACAGCGACAGCATGATCGTCTGCGTTAGGCCGGCCATGATCTGCGGCATGGCGAAGGGCACTTCGACCTTGCGCAGCACCTGTTGCGGCGTCGCGCCGAAGGCTTCGGCCGCTTCGACGAGAGAGGGCGGCGTCGAGATGATGCCAAGGCGGGTCATGCGGATCGATGCGGGAATGGCGAAAACGACAGTGGCGATCAGGCCCGGCACCATGCCGAGGCCGAGCAGGATCATTGCCGGCACCAGGTAGACGAAGGTCGGGATGGTCTGCATCAAATCGAGGATCGGCCGCATGATGGCATAGAGCCAGGGGCGTCGTGCCGCTGCGATGCCGAGGGGGACGCCGACGAGCATGCAGACGAAAGTCGAGGCCAGCACCAGCGCCAGCGTCTCGGTCGTCTCCTTCCAATAGCCCTGGTTGATGGTGATGAGCAGGCCGATGAAGGTGAGAGCGGTGACCGCAACGCTCCGGCGCATCCAGTAGGCGATGGCCGCGATAACGACGACGACGATCAGCGGATGTGGCGCTTGCAGGAGGAACAGCAGTCCTTTGATCCCATGCGAAGCGGCGAAGGAAAGGCCGTCGAAGAACCAAATGAAATTGGTCGTCAGCCAATCGACGACGGCTTTGGCCCATGGGCCGATGGGGATGCGGTAATCGGTTAACCAGTTCACGTCTTTGCCCACTCTTGGGGCGGCGAACCCGGACGTCTTGGGTCGTTCCGGATGCGGCCGCCGGAGAATAACGGCCTATGGCGCCACGACCCGATGCGCGGCGCGATAGGAGGGAAGCAGTCCTTCCATGGAAGAGAAAGGGGCGGTTAAGCCGCCCCTTGTCCCTTCGATGTTACAGGCCAAGCTTGGCCTTGACTGCCGCAAGCCCGTCACCGCCATCCTTGGTGGTGACGCCGGCGAGCCAGGGGGTGATTGCCGTCGGATTGGCCTTCAGCCATTCCGTTGCAGCCACTTCCGGTTCCTTGCCGTCAGTCAGAATCTTGCCCATCATCTCGTTTTCCATCGGCAGCGAGAAGACGAGGTTCTTTACGAAGGCGCCGACGTTGGGGCATTCCTGCAGATAGCCGGCGCGGACGTTGGTATAGATCGTCGCGCCGCCGTAGTTCGGTCCGAAGACGTCGTCGCCGCCGGAGAGATAGGTCATCTTGTAGTTGCTGTTCATCGGATGCGGAGCCCAGCCGAGGAAGATGATCGGCTTGCCTGCCTTGTCGGCGCGAGACACCTGGGCAAGCATGCCCTGTTCGGAGGATTCGACCACTTCGAAACCCTTGAGGCCGAAGGTGTTCTTGTCAACCATGTCGATGATCAGGCGGTTGCCGTCATTGCCCGGCTCGATGCCGTAGATCTTGCCGTCCAGATCGTCCTTGTGGGCGGCAATGTCCTTGAAGTCCTTGATACCGAGTGCTGCACCCTTTTCGTTGGTCGCGAGCGTGTACTTCGCGCCTTCCAGGTTAGCACCGACGGTTTCGACCGATTTGTCTTCGGCGAAAGGCTTGATGTTCTCGGCCATGGACGGCATCCAGTTGCCGAGGAAGACGTCAATGTCCTTGTTTTTCAGCGACTGATAGGTCACCGGCACGGCGAGCACCTTGACGTCGGTGTCGTAGCCGAGAGCCTTCAGGAGGATGGAGGCCGTCGCCGTGGTGGAGGTGATATCCGTCCAGCCAACATCGGCGAAGCGCACGGTGCTACAGCTTGCGGGTTCGGCGGCGGAAGCTGCGGTTGCGCCCAGGGTGAGCGCGGAAAGGGTTGAAGCGAAGGCAAGTGCGGTAAATGTCATTTTTATCATTACGTGACTCCCAGTCTAACGTTCCCAAGCAAGCACCAATAACCGACATTTACAAGCGACCACTGCGTATTTGCGCCGGTTTGGAGGGGCTGATTGCGACGCCACTCATTTTTCCGGTCGAGTGTCATCGAGCTGATCCCGTATTGCGTGAATCCACGGTAAATCCTGTGGTTTTCGCTAGAGGCGTCTTTCCTTCGCGCTTCAGAGCACCCATGAAGCAATCAAGGAGAAAGTCATGGCGAAGCTCTATTTCCATTATTCGACGATGAATGCCGGCAAGTCGACCATGCTGTTGCAGGCGGCCTACAATTATCAGGAGCGCGGCATGCGCACTGCGGCCTTTATCGCAGCGTTGGACGATCGCGCCGGTCGCGGCAAGATAGCGTCGCGGATTGGCCTGACGATGGACGCCATACCGTTCGACGCCGCCGACGATCTCTACGCCTTGGTCGATAAAATGCATGCCGAAGAGCCTCTGGCCTGCGTCTTCGTCGATGAGGCGCAATTCCTGTCGCACGAGCAGGTGTGGCAGCTTGCCCATATCGTCGACCGCCTTGACCTGCCGGTCATGGCGTACGGATTGCGTACGGACTTCCATGGGAAATTGTTTCCGGGCTCGCAGGAGCTGCTGACCATTGCCGACGAGTTGCGCGAAGTCAGAACGATTTGCCATTGCGGGCGAAAGGCGACGATGGTTGTACGCTTGGATGCGGCCGGTAAGGCGGCGCGTGATGGCGCTCAGATCGAGATCGGCGGCAGCGACAAATATGTTTCGCTCTGCCGCCGTCACTGGGAAGAGGCAATGGCGGAGGAATAAGTCGTCCGCGTCATTGCGTCATCCGGCGACTGGCCGCAAATGTCTCTATGGTCACGGCAACGGGATCGCTTTCTGATCTCGCGTCGGGAGGAACAATGAAATCGCTCTGTCTGCTGGCTGCGGCCGCTGCTCTCTTCTCCAGCTCCGTCGCCCTTGCTGACGGTGATGCGATCGCTGGTGCTGCAGTCTTCAAGAAATGCGCCGTCTGCCACACTGCGACTGCCCATGAGAACCATGTCGGGCCATCGCTGATGGGCGTGGTCGGCCGCCCAGTCGCCGCCGTGCCGGACTACAACTACTCGACGGCGATGAAGGCGTTTGGCGCCGATGGCAAGGTCTGGGACGAGGCGCTGCTCAGAAAATACCTGCCCAGCCCGCAATTCCTGGTGAAGGGCACGAAGATGACTTTTCAGGGCTTGAAGAGCGACAAGGATCTCGACAATATCATCGCCTATCTGAAGAGCCCGGCCGTCGCGCAGTAGGAGGCGGAAGCCTCGCGCATTCAGTCATTCTCTTCGCGCATATAAGCGGTTAGTCTCATCCACAACGGCAATTGAGAGACGCTTTCATGGCCAAGGCTCATTCCTTCGATGGCGAACTCGACAGGGCGCGTGTGACGCTCGACGATGCGATCAAGGGTCTGGATGCGGCAAACACCGTGCTTGCCGGCTACGCCAGGGGTGATGCCCGCCCCGGAGCCGTCAACGTCCCGGTGGAGGAGGCGCAGGTGCGCGAGACGCTCGAGTTGCTCGAGCGCTGGAAATCGCTAACTCGATTGCTGGTCAGGGAACTCGATGAGGTCACCGCGGCTGCGGATTTACAGCATCGGCGATTGTTTGATGAAACGGCTGGGGCTGAAACATCAACCTGGTTCACGCGCAGGATCGGCCAAGGACATGCCGAGCCCGCATCGATCGTGGCGGAACTCGATGCGGTGCTGGCGGCGTCAGCCTCACTCAACGCACTGTTCAAGGAGGCGCGACCGCTACTGGTTCAAGCCTTTCAGGGTTGCGAGACGCATCTGGCGCAGGTCATCGAGCGTCGGCAACGCGTCGATCTCGATATTGAGGACACCCAGCGCCAGGCTGATGACCTGGCGCCGAGGATTGTGGACCGGCGTGTCGATGCTTCATCCACTCGCGCTTTGGATTCGCGATCCGAACTGGAAGCGGAGTATCGGCGACTGCTCGCAGAGCAGGATGCTCTCCATGCGCGAGAGCGCGCTTTGCAGCCCGGACGGGTGGCGTTGCAGCGGCTCATCGATATCTACGAGGATGTGGCGGGGGTTCTGAATGCGCAGGTTGCCGCCGTCAACGCGATGGCGGGCAAGCTTGCGATCGATATCGAACAACGGATCGCCCTGCTGAAGGCGGTGATGTCGGAGGCCGTGCCGCCTTTGCCTACCGTTGAAAGAGCGGCCCCAGTCGCCGCGTTGATCGAGGCCTTCGATGCGAATGTGCTTGCCGGTCATGATCTTGCAAGACGCAAGGAGCATGCCGACAAGGTCTTTACACGGCGACTGGAATCTCCGCCGCCAGCCACGCGGGGGATGGAAGAGGAGCAACCGGTCGAGCCTGAGCCTGAGACCTCGTTATCGTCCACGATTGAAAAATGATATCAGCCGGTTGCCGTCTCCCGCGGAAACACATATCTGCAGGGGCGTGAATATGTTGCGCAGTTTCAAAGTGTCCTAGCGTCCTTTGCGTATCCGGGGGATTGCGGCGCTTCAGGGGAGACCTTCATGCTTGATTCCATTACTGCGTTCTTCAAGCGGATCGGCGCCGCCATTGCGCGGGGTCTCGGGCTTCTCGTCGTCGGGATCGTCTGGCCCTTCCTGGCCGCGCACGGCTGGTATCAGCGCCGCAATTGGCTGATCAAGCTGCCGCTCGCCGCTTTCGTGACGCTGATGGCGGTGCTGTACATCTACTTCATCTGGCAGACGCAGGTCTGGAGTGGCTTTGATGCCAATTACCCCAGCGTCTACCGGTTCGAGGACCGCAAGGTCGGAGCAGGGCAGGAAGTGCCGGCGGCGAGCGGGCAGCAGGTCGCGGCGACCGCGCCGAAAGCTTGCCAGACGTCCGGGACCGTTGACGTCACCGCCGATCTCATCGATTTCAACGTCAACCAGAATGCCTGGATCTCCTCGATGCTGCTCTTCAAGCTCGGGTTCTTCGGCATGAATTGGGATGACACGCCGTTCCTCGACAACAAGGCCGCCTTCCAGCGTGGCGTGAATCAGGCGGTACGGCGCACGGCGGTGGAGCTGGTCGACACGCTCGGCCGCGTGCGTGGTACGTCGGGCATCAATGGCGATCTGCAAAGCGCCCGCGGTAATCTGCAATTCGACGAAGCGAGCTGGTATTTCGGCATGCGTCCCTTCGGACCGAAGACGCCGACGCCGAGCTATTATCGCGCGGCGATCACCAGCCTGCGCAAGTTCAATACCGATCTTGGCGCCTGCAATGTCGTTTTCGACAGCCGTGCCGACAACCTGCTGCAATTCATCGATCGTGTCGCCAACGATCTCGGCAGCACCTCGGACATTCTCGCGGAGCGATCGGAGAACCATAATTACGGCTGGTTCGATACGCGCGCCGACGACCGCTTCTGGTTCGCTTATGGTCAGCTCTACGGCTATTACGGTATCCTGAGCGCCGTCGGGACAGATTTCCAGAAAGTCATCGCCGAGCGTAATCTCGGCGCGCTTTGGGCCGGCACCATGAAGCAGCTAGAGGCGGCGCTGCGTATTCAGCCCTTCATCATCTCAAACGGGCGTGAGGACGGCTGGATCATGCCGAGCCATCTCGCGACGATGGGCTTCTATATCCTGCGCGTTCGCTCGAATCTGGTGGAAATGCGCTCCGTCCTCGGCGGCCGCTAAGAGGACAGGGCGATCGTTGTTCTGACGATCGCCCATTCTCCACCGCGACCTGCGGCGTCGATAGGCCAGAAATTTCGGAATTCCAGGGAGTGGCTAAAAGGATTAGCTGATCAGTTTCAGCCGGATGGCCTTTGCGACGAGCTGGGTGCGATTGACGCAATCGAGCTTCTTGATGGCATTCATCATATAGGCGTTGACCGTGTGGTCGGAGAGGGACAGGATCTGGCCGATTTCGACCGAGGTCTTTCCCTGCGCGGTCCAGCGGACAACTTCCAGCTCACGGGCGGAAAGCATATGCGGCACGGAGCCGTCATTGCGCTTGAGGCAATTATAAGTGTCGAGCGCCTGCAGCACGATCATGTTCAGTTCGTTGAGCTCGCTCTGGCCAAGGCTGCTGCGGTTACCCATGAGCCAGAAGACGAGGCGCTGCCCGTCGGAGGAGTTGATGGGGATGACGATGCCCATCGGACAATCGTGACTGAGCAGGAGCGTATGCAGTTCGCGCGGCAGCTCCATGTCTTGCGAGATGTTTTTCTCCAGGAGGTGCCAGGCGCGGGGCATTACCGAGTTCCGCACATGCAACAGCATCGGGCAGCGGCGAAGCAATTGCAGGCGATCAAAATCGCGCAGAAATTGCGGTTGTATCGAACCTTCGATGACAAGTGGCGTCAGTATGGAGTCTTCTGAGACCGGGGCGTTGATAAGAGCCACCTGGCTGAAGCCGAAGGCCGAACTCGTCCGTTCCAAAGCTTGGGCAAAAGCCGTCTGCGTCCGGGCTGTGGCCAACTCGGCGGAAAGCAACAGTTGTCTCTCAGCAGTGATGAAATAGGACATTTGAATATGAGCGCCCACAGCGTGTTGCCGCTATCAAATACTGGATTTGCAGGCGAATGCTAGACGCAAAAATACCACATATCCAGAAATAATTTCATTTTCATATATCTTAATATTGTAAATTGCTGATTTGTAATACTTTTTTTAAATGGTCCCGATACGGACAGAAAAAGTTGTTCCGGCGACTTCCTTCATGGGAGCGCCCGCGGCGTGTCTTCCGAATGCCGGGCAGGGGCAAAATCTCGGGAAAAACTGTCGGTATGCGCCTGCCGTGACTGCATGCATTGGTTGAAACTTGAAGTTTCCAGGCTTGTCGACGCCGTGGTCAGTGCGCAGCCTTTCGGCGATCCAGGGTTCCGGATTAACGACCGACGGACTGACCCGTCCGCGGCGTTTCGCGCGCGAACAACCGGTTTTCGACAAGGTAGTGGTCCGGCGGCAATGCCAACCTGATCGCGATGGGTGGTTGATGGTGCCAGCGCGCCTTGCGAAGGTCCAAAGCGATTGCTATCGATCTTGTCATAGCAATCGCTTCCAGGCGTTTATTTCATGCCCTTTCGTTTTCCCCCACAGCTTGTCGTGTGCTGTTGCCGACAGATACTGTCGTTCCTGACAGTCCTTTGTTTTCTCGTGTCTTCCTTCATCTCCGCCGAGGCTGCCGGTTCAGGCGTTGGCCAACCGATGGAATTCCTGCTGGTTCATGGCGACATGGCCACCTGTCGTGCCACGAATAATTGCCCCGACTGGATCTCCGCCGAAGGGCAGATCATGGCGGATTCGCCGAAGAAGCTGCAAAAACTGCTGAAGCGCCTCGGCGGCAGGACGTTACCTATAATCGTCAGTTCGCCTGGTGGGGATGTCCGGGCGGCCATGGAGATGGCCTCTGTGATCCGCAAGCAGAAGCTGGCGATAGCGGTCGGTCGGACGCGCTCGCGCGATTGCCCCTATGCCGAGCCGATCTGTTCGGCGGCACGCTCAAAGGATCGGTCCATCAAGGGTGAAACTTTTTCTGTCGGCGCCATCTGCTTTTCGGCCTGTCCGCTGTTTTTCGCCGGCGGCGTCCAGCGCGTCTCCAGCCCCTTCGCGCTCCTTGGAGTGCATCAGATCACCACGACCTACAGCGAAGTCCGAATCCGATATCGCACCGAATACGAAACGGTGAACGGCAAGCGAACGGTCCTCTCCAAGCAGGAAATCGGGCGTCAGTTCGTCGGCAAGTACGATACCACCAAGCTTGGCAGGCAGCAGAGGGCAAGGCTCACCGGTTTTCTGAAGAAGATGGGCGTGGATGAATCCCTCTTCGACCTGATGCTGGGTACCCAACCCACCTCGATCCATCTCATTGAGCAGATGGACGCGCTGAAGCTGCGGTTGACGACGGAGCTTGCCACCGCCGATCAGCTCGTCTTTGCGAGGGACTGCAAGGACAAGCAATCGATTGCCGACTGTGCGACACCGCCACCGGCCGCCGTTGTCCCTGCGACGGTTAGCGAGTAACCGCGCTCTGCGATGTCAGGCGTCCTTGCCTTTAACTTTCGCCATGATCTTTTCGAGGTAGCCGAGCAGGACGGCCGAGACGACGAAGGCAAGGTGGATGATCGTGAACCACATCAGCTTGCTATTGTCGTATTGGGTGGCATTGAGGAAAATCTGGAGCAGGTGGATCGAGGAAATCGCCACGATCGAGGAGGCGACCTTGATCTTCAGGCTGCCGGAATCGAGCTTGCCGAGAAAGGAGACCTGATCCTCTCCTTCATCGAAGCGGCTGACGAAATTCTCGTAGCCGGAAATCATCACCATGACGATCAGGCTTGCCACCAGTGCGGCGTCGATGAGGCCGAGGATCGCAAGAATCATGTCCGCCTCTTCATATTGGAAGACGTTGATGGCGACCTTGTAGAATTTGTAGCCGAACGAGACCGCATAGACCGCGAGCGAGGCCGCGAGACCGAGATAGAAGACGACGAGAATCCAGCGGCTGGAGAGAATGATGCGCTCGACCAGTAGTTCCAGGGACTTCATGTCTTTTCCTTTTTCGTTCGTCCGGCGTGGGACAATAGGTGGGCCGCCGCCTCGCGGCAAGGCGGGATAGTTTCACGACGGACGACAATTCGCGGCTATTCACAGTGGATATTTATTGGGTTATCCCGGTTGTGTGAATACCTCATGTCCAGGGCGGGAGCAGATCTCATGGCAACGGTAAAATCCGACATAGAAATCGCGCGCGCTGCGAAGAAACTGCCGATCATCGAGATTGGCGCCATGCTCGGCATTCCGGCCGAAGACCTTGCACCCTACGGGCATGACAAGGCGAAGATCGGAGCGAAGTTCATTGCCTCGAAGGCGGGCAACAAGGACGGCAAGCTGATCCTCGTCACCGCCATCAACCCGACACCGGCGGGCGAGGGGAAGACGACCACGACCGTCGGCCTTGGTGACGGGCTGAACCGCATCGGCAAGAAGGCGATCGTCTGCGTGCGCGAGGCGTCCCTCGGTCCCTGCTTCGGCGTCAAGGGCGGGGCGGCCGGCGGCGGCTATGCGCAGGTCATCCCGATGGAAGACATCAACCTGCATTTTACCGGCGATTTCCATGCGGTCACCTCGGCTCACAATCTGCTGGCGGCGCTGATCGACAATCACATCTATTGGGGCAACGAAGAGAATATCGATGTCCGCCGCATCACCTGGCGGCGCGCCATGGACATGAACGACCGGGCGTTGCGCGACATCGTCGCCTCGCTGGGCGGCGTGGCCAATGGCTATCCGCGCGAGGGCGGTTTCGACATCACAGTCGCCTCCGAAGTCATGGCGATCCTCTGTTTGGCTTCGGATCTGAAGGATCTCGAAAAGCGGCTCGGTGACATCATTATCGGCTATCGCCGCGATCGCACGCCGGTCTATGCTCGCGATCTCAAGGCTGACGGGGCAATGGCGGTGCTGTTGAAGGACGCGATGCAGCCGAACCTGGTTCAGACGCTGGAGAATAATCCGGCGCTGGTGCATGGCGGTCCCTTTGCCAACATCGCCCATGGCTGCAATTCGGTGATCGCGACGCGCACGGCGCTGAAGCTTGCCGATTATGTCGTTACCGAGGCGGGTTTCGGCGCCGATCTCGGCGCGGAGAAATTCTTCGACATCAAATGCCGCAAGGCTGGGCTCTCGCCGGATGCGGCGGTCATCGTTGCGACCGTGCGGGCATTGAAGATGAATGGCGGCGTCAAGAAGGACGATCTTGGCCAGGAGAATGTCGAGGCCCTGGTGAAGGGCTGCGCCAATCTCGGCCGGCACCTCGCCAATGTCCGCAAGTTCGGCGTGCCCGTCGTCGTCGCCATCAATCACTTCATTTCGGATACAGACGCCGAGGTTGAGGCGGTAAAGGATTACGTCGCAAGGCTCGGTGCCGAGGCGATCCTCTGCCGCCATTGGGCGGAGGGATCGGCGGGGATTGAGGATCTGGCTTACAAGGTGGTGGAGCTTGCCGAATCCGGCCAGGCGAAATTCCAGCCGCTTTATCCCGACAACCTGCCGCTGCTCGAAAAGATCGAGATCGTCGCGTCGAAGATCTATCATGCTGGCGAGGTGACCGCCGACAAGGCCGTGCGCGACCAGCTGCGCTCCTGGGAAGACCAGGGTTATGGCCACCTGCCGGTCTGCATGGCGAAGACGCAATATTCCTTCTCGACCGATCCCAACGTGCGCGGCGCGCCGGAGGGGCATATCGTACAGGTCCGCGAGGTGCGTCTCTCGGCTGGCGCGGGCTTCGTCGTCGTCATCACCGGCGAGATCATGACCATGCCCGGCCTGCCGAAATCCCCGGCGGCGGAACGGATTTTCCTCAATGATCAGGGATATATCGAGGGATTGTTTTAAGTTCTGATTCTGGTGGAGCGGCGGTTATTTGGAAGCCAACGCGACTGAACTTAGCTCTCGCAGAACGCTAGTTTCATTGACGTCGCAAACATCAGAAGTAAAATCGAAACGAGCCTCGATATGATCGTGACAAAAGGCGGAGTCAGGTTGTGACCAAAAATCGCCGCGCCAGTTTGAACGAGATACGAGCCTTCCATGCGAAGATGATGGCGGCGGCCAGTAATTCGACAGATGAACGGCTGGAGCGTGTTTTCGGGCTGGTGCGGCGCGAAGCATTCCTTGGACCCGGGCCCTGGCAGATCGTCGTCAACCGGCGCTATCTCAAAACGCCGAGCGACGATCCTTCTTTTGTCTATCAGAATGTGCTCGTCGCTTTGGATAGAGCAAAGGGCATCAACAATGGAGAGCCGTTTCTCCATGCGGCCTTTATCGGTGCTGTCGCTCCCAGGTCCGGCGAGACGGTCATCCAGATCGGCACGGGAACCGGGTACTATACCGCTCTTTTGTCGAAGCTGGTGCTGCCAGGTGGCCATGTCCACGCTTTCGAGATCGACGAGGAACTCGCTGGCCGTGCACGCGAAAATCTCGCGTCGTACAAGGGCGTTTCCGTTGTTCACGGCGATGCGACCTCTTTGGAATTGCCGAGTGCCGATCTGATTTACGTCAATGCCGGCGTGGTTGCGCCTCCGACATCGTGGCTTGAGGCGTTGCGGCCCGGAGGTCGGATCATCGTGCCGTGGCAGGCAAACGAGAGGATCGGCCTTGCCGTTCTGATCACTCGTACGGACGCGGGATACAACGCCCGGTCCTTGATGCCCGCCTTTTTCATCCCCTGCATCGGTGCGTCAGACCCCACACAACGCGGCAAGGCTCCAAGTGTCAGCGATGCCTGGTCTATCCGGTCGGTCTGGCTGACGCGAGATCGCTCGCCCGATGAAACGGCTGTCGCGATTTACAAAGACCTGTGGTTCTCAAACGCTGGTGGGGCAACGAGATAGGGTTCTGCGCAAATCTGGATCATTGTGGCAAGATCGCCATTCCAGCGGAGCCTAATGGCAATATCTGAACTCGCCTTTCCTCTTTAGCACATCCAGATGGAAATGCGTCTCGTGGGCCGCATCGCTGTCCGGGTCGAGGACGGTTGAGAAGTAGAGGCAGGCGGAGGCGCTGGCGGTGCGCTGGAACGCGCCTGTGAGCGTCGGGTCTTCGCGGCGCGGTTCGATGCCGATGGTCTTGCCGTTCTCGAAGGTGAAGCCGGCGATATCGACGGCATTGCCGCGGGCATGTTCGGAGATCTTGCCGGTGGCAGCGTTGTTGCGCAGGCGGCAGATATAGGTCGAGGCCTGGTTGACGGTGACAATCCGGCCATTGTCCTTCAGCGCCATGGCGGAGGGTATCACGCTTTCCTTCATCCAATGAGCGAGCGCCAGGGCGGTCTCGCATCGCATCGTGCCTTCCGGCTTTATCTGGATGCCCGGTAGCGGCTCGCTGAGGGCAATCGGCTTGTCGATGCCGCAGCCATTGCCGTCGTCAATGCGGGGAATATCCTTGAAGCTGGCGCCGATGGCGGTCAATTGCGCGAGGCACGCCTTATGTTCGTCGCCCGGTTCCCCCGCGATGGCCAGCGGCGGTCTGGGTGGCCCCTGCATTTCCCCGGTGGTTGACTGGGGCTCCGGAGCCGCCGGTTTCTCGATCGGGACAGGCGGTCCGGCGGAAGGCTGAGCTTGCTCTTGATCGGGTTTTTGCTGCGGCATCGGGCCGGTTTGGGGGAGGGATGCTGCTGTCAGCACGGTGATGGCAGTCATGGCGGAGATGATCCGGAATAGCATCAAGTATTTCATCCCTCTCTAATGAAGTATTTTGCCTGTTTCTAATGATGGCATGGTGGAAACGCTCGACGCAGCGATTTCGTTGCAATTCAGCAACTCTTCCGATCCACTTTTAAACATGATAATTTTATTCATGATTATCTTGGGTGGATATATTGACAATAATACTCATGTTTTTTATGCGGCAGAAAGAAGGCATGTTTTTCTGCCTTGTTAACGGAATGAACCTAGCCAGCCCCTTGCGCTCTTAACGGTAGCAACCAGCCAGCCCGGTAAAGCAATTCGAAAGGAATGGTTATGGTTGTCCGGCGATCCCGCTCGGTTCTCTTGGCATGCACCACGCTTCTGGCCCTTGGGCTCGGCACGGTGTCCTATGCGCAGACTGCCGCTCAAAATGATGCGGCCACAGACGATGCGGCGCCGAAAGGCGATCGTGTCACTGCTCTGAAGCCGATCACCGTCAAGGGCAAGGCGACGAAAGACGTGCTCGCCGACTCGCCGACGACCACCGAGACGACTGCGCAAGAGATCGACGACAAACAGATCAACAGCATCGAGGATCTTGGCCGCAGCACCGAGGTTGGTGTCGGTTTCAATCGCACCACCGGTGGCGTCAATATCCGTGGCCTCGGCGACGACCGGGTGCTGACCACCGTCGACGGTATCGAGATTCCCTTTCTGCTCGACGGCTCGCGCGATGCCGATGGTGGCGTCAACAGCTTCAGCTTCAATACGCTTTCGGCGGTCGATGTCGTGCGTGGTGCCGATTCCAGCCGTGCAGGTTCGGGTGCTCTTGGCGGCGCGCTCGTGCTGCGCACGTTGGAGCCGGAAGACCTGATCGGTCCCGACGCCACCTGGGGCGGTATCTTCAAGTTCGGCTATGACGGCACTGACCGCAGCATCGGCGGCTCGGCGGGGGTTGCCAAGCGCATCGACAATACCGCTGTCCTCTTCCAGGGCGGCTACACGCATGGGCATGAACGCGAAAACAACGGCGATGTCGGCGGCTACTCGACCAAGCGCACAGAGCAGGATCCAGCCGACTACAACGAGCGGAGCGGCCTGTTCAAGATCCGCCAGTATACCGATATCGGCACATTCGGCATCACGGCGGAGCATTACAACAAGGACAAGACGATTGACTGGCGCAGCGCCCAGAGCCTGACGGGCAACTTCCGCCCGGGTGACTACGACAAGACCGACAATGTCGAGCGCAACCGCGTGTCGCTCGACTACAAATATGAGGCCGAGAGCGCCGATTCCCTCATCGACACCGCCAATGCCGTCTTCTACTGGCAGAACCTTGTGCGTGAAAACGGGGTTGAGGGCTATCGCAATACCTCGGTCATCGGCGATTATTGGCGCCGGAACGAGCTTGAAGAGCGCAGCATCGGCTTCAACGGCAATGCGTCGAAGTCCTTCGATACCGGCGACTTCCGTCACAATGTCACCGTCGGCCTGAACGTCGCCTTCAGCAAGTTGCATCAGTATTCGGCAGGCGAGGACAATTGCGCTCTTCCCCGCTGGCGCGCGACTTGCGCATTCCTACATACCAACCAGTCTGATATGCCCGATGTCGATGGCAAGCGCGTCGGCGCCTTCATTGACGACAAGATCGAAATCGGCTCCAGCAACTTCTCGCTGACGCCAGGCCTGCGCTTTGATTGGTATGATTACGCGCCGAAGAACACGGCTGCCTTTCGCGACAGCTCCAATTACACCGGTCTGCCGTCCGGCCAGTCCGATGTCCGCTTTTCGCCGAAGCTGCGTGCGGCATACCAGCCGCAGAACAATGTCGAATTCTATGCGCAATGGGCCATGGGCTTCCGGGCGCCGAATGCCAGCGAACTCTACCTCAACTACGGCATACCAGGCGGTTATGTCAGCTATGGCAACGCGGACCTGAAGCCGGAAACAAGCAACGGCATCGAAATCGGCACAAATCTCGGCGACGACGATTTCGGCGGTCACATCGGTGCATTCTATAACAAATACAAGAACTTCATCGACGACGAAAGATCGGCCGATCTGACGGGTACCTATCCGCTGGGGATCACCGAATACTTCAACCGTGCCAACGTCCGCATGTTCGGTATCGAGGTCAACGCGCACAAGAAGTTCGACAACGGTATCCACGTCAAAGGCTCGCTTGCCTATGTCAACGGCAAGGACTCCGATAGCGGCGAATGGATCGACTCCGTCGCGCCAGCCAAGGCAGCCTTCACCGTGGGATATGCGGCCGATGTCTGGGGAACGGACCTGACCTTCATCACCGCAACCAGTGAGCCGAAGAAGACGAGCGATAATTTCCGCGCGCCTGGCTACGGCATCTTCGATCTGACGGGCTGGTGGGAGCCGGAGCAGGTGAAGGGCCTGTCGCTGCGTGCCGGCGTCTACAACATCTTCAACAAGACCTACTATGACGCGATCAACGTTGCTTCCACGGGTCTCACGCAGCCGTCGGCCTATTATTCCGAGCCCGGCCGTGTCTTCAAGCTGACGCTGACGCAGAAGTTCTAGGCAGTCCTATCGACGCAGCAAACTTGGGCGATGCTTCGGCATCGCCTCTTTTTTGCGTTTTACGCGCGGTGCCGCCAAGCGCACGCAATTGTAAATCGCAGCCTTCGATGCTACTGAAGCTGCGCAGCCTACAACCCCGTTTTGAGAGAGGAGGACCGTATGAGCAAGATAGTTTGGCATATTCGCCAGTTCGGTCCGACTCCGGCCCTGCAAATGCGTTTGCAGGGCTGATCAGAGGCTGTCACTCACTCACTTCCTTCTGGTCTGCCCCTGTGGGTATCGCAGCGCCGAGCTTTTGCGTTCGCGTGGCTGCGTCATGACAATTGACCGAGCAATTCCGGCATTATGAGGCGATAGGACGCCTTCGATAGATGCCGGCGACATGTTCGGGTCAAACCGGAAGAAGACCATGACTCTGATCAATCTCCGCAATTTCGGCATCACCCTGGGCGTGCCGCTCATATCCAATCTCAATTTCACCGTCACGGCCGGCGACCGCATCGGCATCGTTGCGGCCAACGGGCGGGGCAAGTCGACGCTGCTCAACTGCATCGCGGGCAGGCTGGAGCCGACGGTGGGGGATATCACCCGTTCGCGCGGCCTCACGGTCGGCTATGTCGAGCAGAATGTTCCCGCTGATCTTGCGAATGTGCCCTTTTACGATGCGGTTCTCCGCGCTCTGTCGGCAGAGCAGGCCGAAAGCGAGGGCTGGCGCGTCGATGTCACGCTCGATTCACTCGACGTACCGGAGGTGCTGCGGGAGAGGGCGTTAAGCGAACTCAGTGGCGGCTGGCAGCGGCTGGCCTTGCTCGCCCGTGTCTGGGTGACCGAGCCGGACGTGCTGCTGCTGGACGAGCCCACCAACCATCTCGATCTCGCCAAGATCGCGCTGTTGGAAGAGTGGCTGAACGCTCTGCCCCGCGATGTGCCGGTGTTGATCGCAAGCCATGACCGCGCCTTTCTCGACGCCGTCACCAACCGCACCCTGTTCCTGCGCCAGGAGCAATCGCAGACCTACGCCTTGCCCTATGGCCGGGCGCGGGCGGCGCTGGACGAGGCGGACGCCTCGGACGAGCGGCGTTTCCAGAAGGACATGAAGGTGGCGCAGCAATTGCGCAAGCAGGCGGCCAAGCTCAACAATCTCGGCATCAATTCCGGCAGCGATCTGCTGACGGTGAAGACGAAGCAGCTGAAGGCGCGGGCCGAACGCTTGGAAGAGGCTGCCCGACCGGGCTATCTGGAGCGCTCGGCGGGCGCGATCAAGCTCGCCAATCGCGGCACGCAAGCGAAAATACTGGTGACGCTCGACGACGCCTCCGTCGAGACGCCGGACGGAACGCTGCTGTTCAAGACCGGCAAGAACTGGATCTGCCAGGGCGACCGCATCGTCCTGCTCGGGCCTAACGGCGCGGGCAAGACCCGGCTTGTCGAGATGATCCGCAAGGCCATCGCCGATCAGACTGCCTTGGGGGCGGTCAAGGCGACGCCGTCGCTGGTGCTCGGCTATAGCGACCAGGCCCTGTCCAATCTCGATCAGAACGATACGCCGCTCGGCGTGATCACGCGGCTGTTCGAGCTTGGCGAGCAACGAGCCCGCACGCTGCTTGCCGGCGCCGGCATGGGCATCGACATGCAGGGCCGCGCCATCGGCAGGCTTTCGGGCGGGCAAAAGGCCCGGCTGGCGATGCTGGTGCTGAGGCTCACCAATCCCAACTTCTACCTGCTCGACGAGCCGACCAACCATCTCGATATCGACGGGCAGGAGGCGCTGGAGGGGGAACTGATGGCGCAGGAGGCAAGCTGCCTGCTCGTCTCCCACGACCGCAGCTTCGTCCGCAACATCGGCAACCGCTTCTGGCTGATCGAGCGGAAGCGGCTGGTCGAGGTGGAAGGGCCGGAGGCATTTTTCGCGGAGGCGGGTCGGCGGGAGTAAAAAGGGTGCGGAGCCTTGTCTCGCCCCTGGCGGGCGAGAAAGCAAAAACTTTGGCTTAGATGAGGGCTCGTCCCTCGTCTAAGTCTTAGTTTTTGCAAGAGAGGGGGTAGGTAGGGGCGCGATGCATTGCCGGCCCGTTAACGCAGGAAGCAGACCCCCGCTCTTGCAATTTCAATGACTTAGAAATTGCGCTAAGCTTTTGAATATGCTGGGTCTTCGGTGTCGCAATTCCTAAGCCAATGAAATTGCTTTCTCGCCCGCCGGGGGCGAGATCGGCTCCGCGTCCTGCCGTGCTTGCCGTCCGCTAAGAACTTTCCTCCCATCCCCCGCTTGCGCATCACGTCATCTCACGCTAACAATCCGCACCATGAACATGTCCTTGAACAACATTGCAGTTTGGTGGCGGGCTCGCTAAGGCGGCCTCGACCAATCGTGTTCAAAGACGACGAGTGAGCCGCCCGAGATTTCGAGGCGGCTTTTTTGTTATAATGGCCGTCTGTCATCCGGGCCTGATAACGGAGTGAGGAACAATGGTAACGATCCTTCGGGATGACGGTGCGGAAATCTACGAGACCAAGGGCGGGATCACCGTCACCCGGCAGCGTAGGCCGACGCCTTATGCGGATGCGGTTTCGTCCTATATCGACAAGCTCGACGAGCGCCGTGGCGCGGTGTTTTCGTCGAACTACGAATATCCCGGCCGCTATACCCGTTGGGACACCGCCGTCGTCGATCCGCCGCTCGGCCTGTCCTGCAATGGGCGCGATGTCTGGATCGAAGCCTATAATGAGCGTGGCGAAGTCATTCTCGGTTTCATCACGGAGAAGCTGAAGACGGTTTCCGAAGTGACGTTCGGCGCCTCGACCGCGCGTCGCCTTGATCTGACGGTAAAGACGCCGGATCGCGTCTTTACCGAGGAAGAGCGCTCGAAGATGCCGACGGTGTTCACCGTGCTGCGCGCCGTCACCGATCTCTTCTATTCGCAGGCTGATGCTAGCATCGGCTTCTACGGCGCCTTCGGTTACGATCTCGCTTTCCAGTTCGACGCCATCAACCTGAAGCTCAAGCGTCCGGACGATCAGCGCGACATGGTGCTTTACCTGCCGGACGAAATCCTGGTGGTCGACAATTACTCCGCCAAGGCGTGGATCGATCGCTACGACTTCGCCAAGGGCGGCGTTTCGACCGAGGGTAAGGCCGGCGATATCGCCCCGGAGCCGTTCCACCATACAGACGCCATTCCGTCGAAGAGCGATCATCGTCCGGGCGAATATGCGGAACTTGTGACCAAGGCGAAGGAAAGCTTCCGCAAGGGCGATCTTTTCGAAGTCGTGCCCGGCCAGAAGTTCATGGAGCGCTGCGACAGCAAGCCGTCGGATATTTCCAAGCGGCTGAAAGCGATCAACCCGTCGCCCTATTCCTTCTTCATCAATCTCGGCAATCAGGAATATCTGGTCGGCGCTTCGCCGGAAATGTTCGTGCGTGTCTCCGGCCGTCGCATCGAGACTTGCCCGATCTCGGGCACGATCAAGCGCGGCGACGATCCGATCGCCGACAGCGAGCAGATCCTGAAGCTCCTGAATTCCAAGAAGGACGAGTCTGAGCTGACCATGTGCTCCGACGTCGACCGCAACGACAAGAGCCGCGTCTGCGAGCCGGGATCGGTCAAGGTCATCGGCCGCCGGCAGATCGAGATGTATTCGCGCCTCATCCACACGGTCGATCATATCGAGGGCCGCCTGCGCGACGACATGGACGCCTTCGATGGCTTCCTCAGCCACGCCTGGGCCGTCACCGTCACCGGTGCGCCGAAGCTCTGGGCCATGCGCTTCATCGAGAGCCATGAGAAGAGCCCGCGTGCGTGGTATGGTGGGGCGATCGGCATGGTTGGCTTCAACGGCGACATGAACACCGGCCTGACGCTGCGCACCGTACGCATCAAGGACGGCAT
This sequence comes from Martinezella rhizogenes, assembly GCF_000799715.1. GTDB lineage: Bacteria > Pseudomonadota > Alphaproteobacteria > Rhizobiales > Rhizobiaceae > Rhizobium > Rhizobium rhizogenes_C. The sequence continues at coordinate 1,011,994 of NZ_JUHG01000011.1, read as the reverse complement.
TGCCGAGGTGCGTGCCGGCGCGACGTTGCTGAACGACTCGAACCCCGAGGAAGAAGAAGCCGAAACTGAACTGAAGGCCTCCGCCATGCTATCCGCCATCCGTGATGCCAAGATCGGCAATTCCGGCAAGCAGCAGCGCGACGTCGCGTCCGTCGGCAAGGGCGTGAAGATCCTTTTGATCGACCATGAAGACAGCTTCGTGCACACGCTGGCGAATTATTTCCGCCAGACGGGCGCCACGGTTTCCACCGTGCGCACGCCGGTGCCGGAAGAGGTCTTCGACCGGCTGGATCCGGATCTGGTGGTGCTGTCACCGGGACCGGGCAATCCGAAAGACTTCGATTGCAAGGCGACGATCAAGAAGGCGAGGGCGCGTGGTCTGCCGATCTTTGGCGTCTGCCTTGGCCTGCAGGCGCTCGCGGAAGCCTATGGTGGCGAGCTGCGCCATCTCGCAGTGCCGATGCACGGCAAGCCGTCGCGTATCCGCGTGCTGGAGCCAGGCCTGGTGTTCTCCGGTCTCGGCCGTGAAGTCACCGTCGGCCGCTATCACTCGATCTTCGCCGATCCATCGACCCTGCCGCGCGATTTCATGATCACGGCGGAAAGCGAGGATGGCACGATCATGGGCATCGAGCACGTCAAGGAGCCGATCGCGGCGGTGCAGTTCCACCCGGAATCGATCATGACGCTCGGCGGCGACGCCGGTATGCGGATGATCGAGAATGTGGTGGCGCATCTGGCGCGTCGGGCGAAAACCAAGGCGGCCTGACGCGAGAGCCGTTAGCCGCGAAATTTGGACACCCCCATGCGCTCTGAAAAGTGCATGGGGGTGTTTTGCTGCAAGTCTTGCTCGCACAGGTACGTTATAGGTGGTTTGACTTGCCGTGGGCTGTAAATTAATCTTCCAGCGTTCCTGTGGGGCACATCGGCATTGAGGCCGAAAGGGCTAGGCCTGCCCGCTGATAATCCTCAGCAGGAGTCCGTCCATGCCAACCCTCGATACCTATCGCAAACAAGCCAAGCTGCTGATGCGCTGGCACCGTGATCGTGACTATTCCATTGGTGGAAGAGTTCGAACGCTCGACCGTTTCAGCGCGTTGACGGATCGTGAGATCCTGGCGATGAAATTCACTCTGACGCTGGCGCAGGAGATTGTTGCGGTCGAAGCGGGCCACAAAAGTTGGGCCGAGTTGAAGGCCGTGGCAGTGAATGCGCCGAAGACGCCGGCGACATCGCCCGAGCCGCCGGTTTTCAAGAGCGTCATACCGATCCTTTTCGTGCGGGATGTGACGGCCAGCGCGGCGTTCTTCAGGGACAGACTGGGCTTCGTGACAGATTTCCTGCATGGCGCACCGCCGTTCTATGGAGCGGTCTCGCGTGACGGCATCTGGATTCACTTGCGGCTCGTCTACGAGCCCTACTTTGCTGCGGCAGCGGCAAAGGAAGGGTCGCTCATTCTGGCTTCGATCGAGGTTTCGAATGTCCAGGGACTGTTTGAAGAGTTCAAGGCCAGGGGTGTGGAATTCGCGCAGCCACTTACCAAGCAGGCCTGGGGAGGCACCGATTTTCACGTACGTGATCCGGACGGCAACGTGATCTCGTTTGTCGCGTTCAGGTCCTGATGTTTGGATTTATCGAAAGCTGCCGAAGGGCGGCGGTTCCTACATTTCCTCGCTATCTTGCCAGCATTCCTCGAAGACAAGCTTGTCGAGCGGCAGGCGATCACGCCAGCCCTTCACGGCGAGCTCGGGCATGTCATAGAGTTCATCGACATAGCCGACGCAGAGCCAGGCGACGATTTTGACATGCTCCGGTATGTTGAGGATCGTCTTGATGGCGTCCTCGTGAAAAATGCTGACCCAGCCGACACCGACGCCTTCGGCGCGTGCCGCCAACCAGAAATTCTGGACGGCGCAGACTGTCGAATAGACGTCCGTTGCGGGGTTGTGCGTGCGCCCAAGCACGACGGGGCCGCCGCGCTTGGTATCGCAGGTGATACAGATGCTGAGCGGCGCCTTGCGGATGCCTTCGAGCTTCAGTCGCTGATATTGCGCGCGGCGATCCCCTTCGAACATCAGGCAGGCTTCCTCATTCGCCTGGCTGAACGCCTGCCACACGCGTTCCCGCGTCTCGGCCTGCCTGATCATGATGAAATTCCACGGCTGCATGAAGCCGACGGACGGCGCGTGATGGGCCGCCTCGAGCAGGCGGCGGACGAGGTCTTCGGGCAGGGGATCAGAGCGGAACTGGTCGCGGACATCGCGGCGGGTTTCGATGGCGTGGTAAACCGCTGCGCGCTCCACATCCGAAAAGGCGCATGCCGCGATCAGATGATCCAACTCCTTTGGCGACGCGTCGGCAGCCGGAGGAGGAGTATTCGGATCGATGCGATCATCAAGAGCGGGCATGTTCAACCATGGTTTTACCGAGGGCGGCGATGTGTTGGGCTAGCATATAGCTTAGTGCGCGATCGCGCGGGAAACTACCAGCATGATTTTCACCGGCGAGCGAGTGCGCTGCTCGGTTCTGTCTAACCGGTGTATTGGGGATAAATTGTGGTGTGCGAGGTGCAGGTCATCCTTTGACAAATGGTACGTTCTGCACCATATGAGCCCCCAATGAGCCGCCTGCGCGATTTTCGCGCGGGCGGTTTTGCATTTCAATGGCACTGTTTTTGCAATTCATTCGCATATGCATGGGCCGCATCCGCATTGGAGACACGCATGAACGAACAGGGCAATCAGACAATACGGCGGCTGGCCTTCTGGGGCATGCCGCTATCCCTAGGCGTCATGGGGCTGAAGATGGCCGCCTGGTGGGTGACGGGCTCCGTCGCGCTGTTGTCGGATGGTCTCGAATCCACGGTCAATGTCGTCGCCGCCTTCATCGCCTTTTTTGTCATCCGCTATGCGCAGAAGCCGGCCGATCACGACCATCCCTTCGGTCACCACAAGGCGGAATATCTCTCCGCCGTTACCGAGGGCGTGATGATCGTCGTTGCGGCGTTGATGATCGTGCAGGAGGCGGTGGGGCACCTCGGCAATCCGCAGCCGATGCAGGCGCCTGTCCTTGGTCTTGCCATCAACCTCGTCGCCGGCGTCATCAATGGCGTATGGGCGCTGACGCTGATCCGCGTGGGCCGCGAACACCGTTCGCCAGCGCTGACGGCGGACGGGCAGCACATCATGTCGGATGTCTATACCTCGGTCGGCGTGCTCATCGGCTTGCTTCTGGCGCTTGGCACCGGCTATCCGATTTTCGACCCGGTACTTGCCATTCTCGTCGCGATCAACATCCTCTATCAGGGCTGGAAGGTCATCTCCACGTCCATCGATGGACTGATGGACAAGGCCGTGCTTCCGGATGAGGAAGAGGTGATCAAGCAGGCAATTGCGACGCATGCGGATGGGTCGCTCGGCGTCCACGATCTGAAGACGCGCCGGGCAGGGGCCGTGACTTTCGTCGATTTCCACCTTGTCGTACCCGCCGCCATGCCGGTACGGGAAGCACATCGCATCTGCGACCGCCTTGAAGACGCCATACGGGCGATCCATGCGGGCGCGGAAATAACCATTCATGTGGAACCCGAGGGCGAAAAGGCCCACGGCATCCGCGTCAAAGTGATCAAGGAGACCTGATATGCCCAAGACCGATGTTTCCGGCCTGTCGATGCTCGGCAACCAGACGGAAACGGCCGCGAACCCCGAGGTGGCCGTTCTCGAGAAGGTGCCCGCTGGCCATGCCGGCACGGATTATGTCGTGCGCTTCACCGCGCCGGAATTCACCTCGCTCTGCCCGATGACCGGCCAGCCCGATTTCGCCCATATCGTCATCGACTATGTGCCGAACGAGTGGCTGGTGGAATCGAAGTCGCTAAAACTTTTCCTGCATTCCTTCCGCAACCACGGCGCCTTCCACGAGGATTGCTCGATCTATATCGCCAAGCGTCTGGTGGAGTTGCTGGAGCCCAAGTGGCTGCGCATCGGCGCCTACTGGTATCCGCGTGGTGGCATCCCGATCGACGTCTTCTGGCAGACGGGCAAGCCGCCGGAAGGCGTGTGGCTGCCGGATCAGGGCGTGCAGCCCTATCGCGGGCGCGGTTGAATTGAAAAAGGCCGCTATCCCGAGGGAGGCGGCCTTTTCTTATGGGTCAAAGACGATTGGCCTCAGGCAAACGAGCTGTCGTCGCCGCTATTGTCGAACGAATCGTCATTGGCGTCGTCCTGAGCGTCCTGGGCAGCATCCTGGGCGTAATCGGCCGCGCTCTGATCATTCTGATCGTTGTTGTCGTCGTTGCCGTAATAGTTGTTGATGACCGTCTCCTGGGCTGGTTGTTCGGCAACGCCGGCAGCGGTGCCGGTGCCGCCGAAGAGGCCGCCAGCGGCGGTGCCGCCGAGATGGGGGCTGAAGAGGCTGGAGAGCGAATTCGCCAGCATCACGCCGCCGGCGACGCCGGCGGCTGTGCCGAGCGCTCCGCGCAGGAAGCTACCGCCGGCCGAGGCAGGGGCTGCTTGCTGGCTCCAGGGGCCGCTCGGTTGTTGCTGGCCGCCCCATGGGCCGGGCTGCGGTTGGGCATTGCGGGCGTAATCGTCATAGAGATGACCTTGCTGCTGCGGGTAGCCGGCCTGGGGCGCGGGACCGCGCTGTTGCTGCTGGCCACCGCCGAAGAGCGAGCCGAGGCCGCCGAGGAAACCGCCGCTTTGGCCCTGCGGATGGTTATCAGCGCCCTGCTGTTCCAGCTCATGCACGCGCGCTTCGAGCTGCTGGATGCGGTCGGCCGCGGCCTTCATGCCCTGTTCCTGCATGATGACGGCCTGCGCGAGAAAATAGGGGGCATAGGGCTGGTCGTGAACCGACTGATTGATGAAGCTCTCCGCGTCGGCATCGCGCTGGGTGCCGGCGGCGGCGCGGACGCGGTCGAAGAGAGAGGCGAGCAATTGACGTTCTTCAGGCGACATGATGGCCTCCTTGGCAATCTGTTGCTGCAAATTCGGGGCGCGCTTTTTCTCGCGCTAACCTGACGTAGGATGCAATTTCGGTTTTTCAAAGCCGCGGCAAGTTACATTTCGGTAATCCGCAACCATAACGCCCTATTCCCAGGTGCTATTCCCGCCTTGCCTTTTTCCGGCATTGTTTTACGCATTGAGTCGCACTATGTGCGGTGAACGACGCATCATGCTGGAGAGTTGAATGAACGACGAAGACGAACAGGAAGACAAGAAGACCGAGCAGCCCTTGGGCAAGGACGCGGAGGCGAATCTTTTCAAGTCGCGTTCCATCTTCATTTACGGCGGCATCACGCAGGAACTGGCTCAAAAGGTTTGCTCGCAGCTCGTGGCACTTTCCTCCGCCAGCGATGAGGATATCCGCATCTACGTGAATTCGCCCGGCGGCCACGTCGAATCCGGCGATTCCATTCACGACATGATCAAGTTCATCAAGCCGAAGGTCTGGATCATCGGCACCGGTTGGGTCGCCTCCGCTGGTGCGCTGATCTACGTTTCGGTTCCCAAGGAGCGTCGTATTTGCCTGCCGAACACGCGCTTCCTGCTGCACCAACCGTCCGGTGGCACGCGCGGCATGGCCTCTGATATCGAGATCCAGGCTCGCGAGATCATCAAGATGAACGAGCGTCTGAACCGGATCTTCTCGGAAGCCACTGGCCAGCCGATCGAAAAGATCGCCAAGGACACCGACCGCGACTATTGGCTGTCGGCCGAAGAAGCCAAGGCTTATGGCCTGGTTTCGCGGATCGTTACGTCTCAGGCTGAGATTTGATCTAGCAATATCGATTATAAAACGCCCTCGCTTGCCGGAAGGCAGGCGAGGGCGTTTTTCGTGATGACGGGTTGAGCTGGCATCCAGCAACGGTTATCTGGTGCCAATCCCAAGCGGACCTTCCGCGAACAACAAGGCGCATATCGGTATGATCCCAGATTTCCTCGTCACCCATTCCGGTGGCTTCCATGCCGATGAACTGCTGTCTAGCGTCATCCTGACCCGGCTTTTCTCGCAGGCTCGTATCGTCCGTAGCAGGGCGCCAGAATGGATTACACCCGGCGCGGATCGGATCATCTATGATGTCGGCGGAAAATATGATGCCGCAGAGCGGATCTTCGATCACCACCAGCGCGGCGCACCGTTACGGGACGATGGCCAGCCCTACAGCTCGTTCGGATTGATCTGGAAGCATTATGGCCGCGATTATCTTGCCGCTTTCGGCCTGCCGGAAGCGCATATCGAGGCGCTGCACACCTCTTTCGACAACAGCTTCGTGCTGCCGGTCGATCTGGTCGACAATGGTGCGCTTAGCCCCTCCGTTGCCGGGCAACTGGCTGGGCTCACACTGCCAGCCCTGCTAGAAACTTTGAAGCCCGTTTTCGACGAAACCGACCCCAAGGCCGAGGATCGTGGATTCCAAAGCGCACTTGCCATTGCGCGTAGTTTCGTCGAGGCAAGGATAGGCCAGAGCGCTGCAAAATTGCGCGCCGAGGCGCTCGTGCATCAGGCAATTGTGGAGACAGGCGAAGGCCGTATTCTGGAACTCCCGATGGGAATGCCCTTCCGTCCCGCCATCGTGAAGGCGGGCGCCGATCACCTGCTGTTTGTCGTTCACCCGCGCGACAAGGATTGGTGTCTGACCGGCATCCGCCGCGCCGACCAGGGATTTGAGCTGCGGGCCGATCTGCCTGCCGCCTGGGCTGGCTTGACCAATGGTGAGCTGGAAGTGGTTTGCGGCGTGGAGGGCGCGAGTTTTTGCCACAATGGCCGCTTCATCGCCGCCGCCAAGACCCGCGAGGCCGCTCTCGCCATGGCCGAGCTGGCGGTAACGGAAGCTGTCTCCATCGAGCAAGAATCGACCGCCGACGCGAGCGCTGTCTGAGGCTCTGAATTATTCTCGTTGCCATTGAAAGACCCGATCAGCCGTCCATCCACCGATGGGTCAAGATTGGCGGTTCGTCCGTTCTCGTCGTATATATGGTTTTGACAAACGCGTGGGGCAATCGCCTCATGCGCCGCAAGAACACACCACGACTAACCGGAGTTCGAAATGGCCGTTGCCTTCACCAAGGAAGAGAGTTTCGAAACCGCTTCGGAAACCCTGTTGCCCGACCGTCCGATTTCACCACATCCGAACCTTGTGACGGAGGCGGGACTGAAGGCTCTGGAGTCGCAGCTGCAACAGGCGCGCGCGGCCTATGCCGTAGCGAGCACGATCGAAGACATCAATGAAAGACGGCGCCAGGCTGCCGGCCCCTTGCGTGATCTGCGCTACCTGGCGGAAAGAATTCGCACGGCTCAGCCTATCCCTGCACCTGCTTCGATCGACACGGTTGCCTTTGGGAGCACGGTAACCTTCAGCCGCGACGACGGGCGCGTGCAGACCTATCGTATCGTCGGAGAGGATGAAGCGGACCCCAAGACCGGATCGATTTCCTTCGTATCCCCGGTGGGAAGGCTGCTGATGGGGAAGGCGGTTGGAGATGTCGCGAGCGTCGGCGATCAAGAACTTGAGATCGTCGCGATCTCTTAGAGCGCTCATTTGGCAATGATGCGTGCGTGATGGCCTTTAGGGTTGCGCTATTCTCTCCCCAAACAACTCTTGCATGACCACCGTCTAAGATGCTCCATGCGTTTCCTTCGCATCCATGAGTCTTCCATCACTGCCATGCTCAAAGATTTCTCCTTTCAAAGCCTGTTCATGGGCTGTCTCATCGCCTTTGTCGGCTTCGCCAGTTCCTTTGCCGTGATCGTGCACGGGTTGCAGGCGGTCGGGGCGACAGAGGCGCAGGCGGCGTCCGGGTTGATGGCGTTGTCGGTTTCGATGGGTTTTTGCGCCATCGTGGTCAGCGGCGTGACGAAGATGCCGATCAGTATTGCCTGGTCGACGCCTGGGGCGGCATTGCTTGCCAGCACCGGCGCGATCGAGGGTGGTTTTCCGGCGGCGGTCGGAGCGTTTTTGGTCTGTGCTGTGCTGATCGTGATTGCCGGCCTGTTCCGGCCGCTTGGGCGCGCCGTTGCCTCCATTCCGGCGCCACTGGCGAATGCCATGCTGGCTGGTGTGCTGATCGGGCTCTGTTTTGCGCCGGTTAACGCGATCGCCTTCAATCCATTGCTTGGTTTGCCTATCGTCCTTGCCTGGATCGTAGTCGGCGCGGTCAAACGGCTCTGGGCGGTACCGGCGGCGGTGGTCGCCTTTGCGCTGGTGCTGGCCTTCGGCGTGAGAATACCGGATGGAGCGTTGATGTCGCTGGAGCACTCGCTGTTGCCGAGCGTCGAGCTGGTCAGGCCGGTTTTCACCGTTGCAGGGCTCGTCTCCATCGCGCTGCCGCTGTTCATCGTCACCATGGCGTCCCAGAATATTCCGGGGATCGCGGTGCTGAAGGTGCACCACTATGATCCGAAACCCGGCCCGCTCTTTGCCGTCACCGGCCTGTTCTCGCTGCTGAGCGCGCCCTTCGGCGGCAATGCCATCAATCTCGCTGCCGTCACGGCCGCCATGTGCGCAGGACAGGACGCCCATGCCGATCCCAAGCGGCGCTATTGGGCGGCGATCATCGCGGGTGTCGTCTATATCATCCTCGGATTGCTTGCGAGCGCCGTCATCGCCTTCGTCACGCTGGCCCCGCCGGTCCTGATCGAGGCGGTCGCGGGGCTGGCGCTGGTCGGCGCGCTGTCCAACTCGGCCATGAACGCCTTTCAGAGAGTAGAATCGCGCGAGGCGGCGGCGGTCACCTTTCTCGTTACGGCATCCGGCGTGTCCTTCGCCGGGATTTCCGGCGCCTTCTGGGGCTTGATCGCCGGCTTGTTGATGATGGCGCTCTCGCATTTTGTGCAAGTGCTGAAAAGATAAGCAGGGGGTTGCTTCCTTTCCGCCGCGCGGTTATAAGCGCGGTCATGAAGACGACTGGCGCAAAGATTTCCGAGCAGATTGTACGTGGGCGCATTGCCCTGCGTGACAATACGCGCGCCCTCACTTCGCTTCTTCTTCTCGGCCTTACGCGCGGTTGCCGGGTCCTTTGAGGAGCGCTCGGCGGCCGTAAAGCCCGCCCGGCCATCGCTCCTCGAGACATTTCCCAAAATTGACCGCATACCCCTAGAGGGTCCGCATTTGTCATCGCCAAGCCGCCTATGATCGGTTAAGACGCGGGGCATATGACGGGAAAGGAAGAGACGAAACCATGGACGCGAACAGCCATTCCCCCAAAGGCATGCCCGAAGCAGCGGTGAAGTACCGCTCTTACCCGCAGATCAACATTCCCGACCGCACCTGGCCGTCGAAGGTCATCACCAAGGCGCCGATCTGGTGTTCCGTGGATCTGCGCGACGGCAATCAAGCATTGGTCGACCCGATGGGCCACGACCGCAAGGCCCGCATGTTCCAGTTGCTGCTGGACATGGGCTTCAAGGAAATCGAGATCGGTTTCCCCTCGGCCTCGCAGACCGATTTCGATTTCGCCCGCTGGTGCATCGAGCAGGGCAACGTGCCGGACGATGTCTCGCTGCAGGTCCTGGTGCAGTGCCGGCCCGAGCTGATCACCCGCACCTTCGAATCCCTGGAAGGCGCCAACAAGCCGATCGTGCATTTCTACAATTCCACCAGCGAATTGCAGCGCCGCGTGGTGTTCGCCAAGGATGTGCAGGGCATCAAGCAGATCGCCGTCGATGCCGCCAAGATGATCACCGACATGGCGGCCAAGGCCGGCGGCGGTTATCGTTTCGAATATTCGCCAGAAAGCTTTACCGGCACCGAGCTGGATGTGGCGCTGGAAATCTGCAACGCCGTCATCGAGGTGGTGAAGCCGACGCCGGACAACAAGCTGATCATCAACTTGCCGTCCACCGTCGAAATGGCGACGCCGAACATCTATGCCGACCAGATCGAATGGATGTGCCGCAATCTCGACAATCGCGAAAACCTGCTGATCTCGTTGCATCCGCACAATGACCGCGGCACCGGTATCGCTGCCGCCGAGCTGGCCTTGCTGGCCGGCGCCGACCGTGTCGAAGGCACCTTGTTTGGCAATGGCGAGCGCACTGGCAATGTCGATGTCGTCACCATGGCGCTGAACATGTTCACGCAAGGCGTCGATCCCGAGCTCGACTGCTCCAACATCGAACGGATGAAGGACGTCTTCGAATATTCCAACCAGATGGCGATCGGTGAGCGTCACCCTTATGTCGGTGAGTTGGTTTACACCGCCTTTTCCGGCTCGCATCAGGATGCGATCAACAAGGGCATGAAGGCGTCGAAGGTTGCCAACCATTCGATCTGGGAAGTGCCCTATCTGCCGATCGATCCGCAGGATGTCGGCCGCTCCTACGAGGCGATCATCCGCATCAATTCGCAGTCGGGCAAGGGCGGCATCGCCTACATCATGCAGCAGGACTACGGCATCAATCTGCCGCGCAATCTGCAGGTGGAATATCGCGAGGAGATCCAGCGGATCACCGATGAAGAAGGCAAGGAACTGCCGGCGAAGCGGATCTACGAGCACTTCATCGAGCGCTATGTGACGCAGCCTGACGGCCGTATCCGGTTCGTCGATCACCACACTTTCGCCGATCCCGAGCATAAGGGCCTGCGCATCGTAGCAGCCGAGATCACCGACAATGGCGAGGTGAAGCGCATCGAAGGTCGCGGCAATGGCCCGATCGATGGATTCATCAATGCTCTCTCGATCTATCTCGGCATTCAGATGACGGTCGAGGACTATTCCGAGCATTCGCTGCAGCATGGCTCGAACGCAGCGGCGATCTCCTATGTCGAGACCTCCTATCCCGGCGGCAAGCTCTTCGGCGCCGGCATCAACACCAATATCGTCGCCGCTTCTCTCGAGGCGATCGTCTCGGCGGCGAACCGGGTGCTCGACATCAAGGCCAAGAAGGGCTGAATTTCAGCCGCTGTAGTCCAGTGAAGACAAAATCCCCTCGAGATGATCGAGGGGATTTTTTGTTTCCACCTATTCAGCCAGGGCGGGATCGTCGTCGCCGATGAAGCCGCCGGATTGGCGCGCCCAGAGAGCGGCGTAGATGCCATTTTGCGCCAGCAGTTCGCCATGCGTGCCATTCTCGACGATCTGCCCGTCATCGAGAACGACGATACGGTCCATGCGGGCGATGGTCGAGAGGCGGTGAGCGATGGCGATCACCGTCTTGCCCTCCATGACGCGATAGAGCGTATCCTGGATGACGGCCTCCACCTCCGAGTCGAGCGCGGATGTGGCCTCGTCCAACACGAGGATCGGTGCGTCCTTCAAGATAGCACGGGCAAGCGCGATACGCTGCCTCTGGCCGCCCGAAAGCTGGACGCCGCGCTCGCCGACATGAGCATCGTAACTGGTGCGGCCTTCGTGGTCCCGCAGGGCGGCGACGAATTCACTCGCCGCCGCTTTATCCAGCGCCGCTGCAATCGCGCTCTCGGAAAAGCGCGGATCTCCATGAGCGATGTTGTCACGAACGGAGCGATGGAGCAGGGCGGCATCCTGGCTCACCATGGCGATCTGCCGGCGTAGGCTCTCCTGGGTGACGCTGCGGATATCCTGTCCATCGATTTCGATGGAGCCGGCTTCCGGATCGAAGAACCGCAGCAGCAGATTGACGAGCGTCGATTTTCCGGTGCCGGAACGGCCGACGAGGCCAACCTTTTCGCCCGGCGCTATCCGCAGCGAGACACCGTTCAGGCCGCCATTGCCCTTGCCGTAATGGTGCGTCACGTTTCGGAAGGCGATCGCGCCGCTATTGACCACAAGCTCGCGCGCGGCAGGCTCACCCGCAATGGCGAGCGGTTGCGCCACGGTCAGCAGCGATTGCCGCATCGCGCCGAGATGGCCGAACAGCGACGATACGGCGTCGAGCATCCATTCCGCCATGCCGGTGATGCGGAAGCTCAGGGCGAGCGAGGCGGCGATGAGGCCAAGCGGCGCGCCACCGCCCTGCCACAGAATAACGGCATAGCCGACCAGCCCGACGATCAGAAAGCTGCCGAGGAACAGCATGCTGGAATTGACCATGACCTCGAGCCTCTGAACTCGCACGAATGTCTCGCGAGCGACAGCGAAACGCTCCCGCCCTTCACGGTCTTCTTCCGCCGCATTGGCGAAGAGCTTGATGATGTCGATATTGGCATAGGTATCGACCAGCATGCCGGTCAGGGAAGCATAGGCGCCCTGGAACTCCTCGGATGCCTTGCGCAGCCTGGGGATGACGAAGACCATCAGGCCGAGATAGCAGCTGACCCATATGAGCAGCGGCCAGATGAGACGCCAATCGATCGAGGCCATAAGCCAAAGCGAGCCTGCGACATAGATGCTGACGAAGGATAGTGTATGCAGCACCGCATAGGCAGCTCCGGTCGCGGAGTTGCCGATATCGCGCACCTGGGCGGCGATCCGTCCGGAAAAATCCTGGCGGAACCAGCCGACGGATTGCCGCAGGACATGGCGATGGGCTCGCCAGCGGACCAATGTCTCGGCATTCGGCCGGAACGCGATGTCGTCGAGGCTTTCGCGGAGATAGCCGGCAATCGGCCGGCCGATCAGCACGAGAGCGGCGGCGGCGAGCAAGCCGGTGCCGTGGGACGCCCAGAGCTGATCCGGCCGGGCAGTGGCCAGAATATCGACGAGCTGGCTGGTATAGCCGATCAGCCAGACCTCGATCGCCGCGCCGATGACGGTGAGCGCAAGGCTCATGGTCATGACGAAGCGGAAGGGGCGCAGATTGCTTTTGAGATACCGCCAGGCATCCGGCGGCGGGGTCAGGTCGTCATAATGCTGGAACGGATCGACGAGCTTTTCGAAGCGACGAAACATGAGTGCCCTCCAGGGGCGAGATGGCAATTTGATGGATGGGCCAAACAAGCAGCCCTTCACGGCACTGCTTTTCAGCGGTGGTTTTGGGTGCCGTAGGTTCTCATCAAAGTGCTCTCCTCTGAAAGTCGCTTGACGGTTGTATAGCGCATGATGGCAGCGATGTCAGCAGGATTTGCTGGCCTGGAGTGTCAGGTTGAATGTCCGCAGAAGCAATGACATCAATACTGCTCATTGATTTCACGGAAAAGGTAAATCCATTTATTGTTAAATAAATCCGTTCTCTGTCGATGTTTGAATTTGTATTTCCGGAATAGCGTTCGTGTGATATTTTCGAAGTCCAACAAAATTAAGGGGGAAATCATGCCACGAATTGCCAGTCTATACTTCAAGACAGCGATCATCTTCCTGATTATCGGAATCGGGATAGGTCTCAATATGGCGATCACCGAGGATCACAGCGTCGTCGCCGCTCATGCGCATGCCAATCTTCTTGGTTGGGTGACGATGGCGATATTCGGCGGCTATCATGCCTTGAACCCGCGAAAGGCAGAAAAGCGGCTGGTGATGATCCAGTACTACGTCTACACGGCGGGCGTCGCGGTCATGGTGCCGGCGCTGTATTTCATGCTTCTCGGCAACATGGCCATGGAGCCGGTGGTGGCCGTGGCGTCGGTCGTCACCTTCATCGGTGTGCTGCTGTTCGCCGTCATCATCTTTACAGGCGAGCAAACCGCGACGACGGTTTCGCCCGCTCCGTCTCACTGATCCTGCGACAAGAGACGGGAATGGATAGTCGTTCTACCCGTCTCTCCGCATTCAGGATTGCGTCTTGGAAAGCTCATCTCGACGTTTGATCAGGCGTTCGAGCTCTTCTTCCTGATCTGCTATACGCTCCGATGCCCGCTCTTCGTCCGCCGCGCCGGAATAGGCGGCGGCTTGCTCGATCAATTCGCGCAGGTTTCCCCTGATTGCGGCGATGCGCTTGTCAAGCTCCGGGATAGTCAGCAGGATGTCGGACATGGTCGATCTCCGGGCACCCGTCGGGCGATGCCTCCGGATGCGATTGATGGAGGAACAGTATCCTCTCGCTGGGCCGAAGCCGCAAGCAGGACCTCGGTCAGCGGTCAGCTTAAATCTCGGTCGAGACCCGGTTGGCGATTTCATCGAGCATCGCGTCGGAGGAAGGGCCGACGACGGCATAGGCGGTGCCGTTGCGATGCCAGGATACGATACTCACATCGTCCTTGATCGTCTCATCGAGATTGCCGCCGTCGGAGACGCCCTCATCTTTCGCGAAACAGATGGCGATGACATCGCCGTCGAGGTTCTTGTAGATCAATTGGCCAGCCGGCTTGCCGCCGGCGATGAACATGCGCGCGCCCTGGAAAACGAGCCCGTCGGCGGCAAGATCCGGCAGATTGAATTTCACGCCGACCGTACCCGTGAGCCATTTGCTGATTTCGTCTGCCTCGGTCGCCTGCACTTCGACGACATGATGCGGCTGGCGCGAATAGACGCGGTGGTAGGCGGCAATATCGTCCAGCCATGTGCGGTTCTGCGCGGTCGTGATCGGGGCAGGGGGCGGGGCGCGTGTCGGCAGGATGCCGAGGAGATAGCCGATGCCGCCGCCGACGAGGAAGAGGATGAGAGCGGCAGCAAGCGCCTGGCGGCCGGTCGGCGCGAGTTTCAAGGATGGCCGGGCGAGCCGAGGGGCGGGTTCCCGCGCCTTTGGGGCCTGCGCGCTCTTGATGGAGCGCACCAGCGCCAGCGGTACGGGCTCCTTCAGTACTTCCTCGAAAGCCTTGCGGCCGACATCGGAGCCATGCCTCAACTCGTCGAAGATCCGGCGTGCTTCTGGATCGGAGGCGATGAGCCGCTCCAGCTCTTCCTTTTCCTCACGACTCGTTTCGCCGTCCATAAACGCGGACAGACGAGCTTCGAGCGGCATTTTCTTCATGTCCTGCAATGCTAAAACCTTCGTGGCGAGCGGCTGTGCCCCTGGGTGGCAAGACGAAGCCGGGCACTGGAAAGCCGCGACGCCACCGTCGACAGGGGAATGCCGAGAATATCGGCCGTCTGCTTGTAGCTGTGCCCCTCGATATCGACGAGCAGGAAGACACTGGCCAATCCTTCAGGCAAAGATATGACCATCTGATGCGCTTCGCTTGCTTCGACGGGATTGGTATGTGTGCCAGGGGTTGCCAGTTCGCCGTGTTCCAGCGCGCTTCCTTTGGTGACGGACCGCAGGCGGTGACGCCGTGCCTCGTCGATCCATTGATGGCGGGCCATGGTATAGAGCCAGCTTTCCAGCCGACCGTCATTGTTCCAGAGGTGGAATTTGGCAATACCGCGCTGACAGACGCTCTGCACGAGCTCATCCGCCTCGGCCAGATCGCCGGTCAGTGTCACGGCAAAGCGCCGGAGCTTCGGGAGAAGGCCGACCAGATCGCGTCTGATATCGATGGCTGCTACCGGCGTCGGCATTGTCTTTCCAGAGAGACGTTGAGGCTTATTGTCCTGCGGACGCCTTGCGGCAAAAGACGGCTTTTCTCCGGGGAAAAGCGGCTTGAGCCGAAGCATCGTCCTGTATTGGTATGAACCATTTTCCTGCCGTTTCGCAAGTCTTCAAAATTGCGTCTGTCACTTCCTTTTCGCATCCGGCCGGATCTTGAGGAAAGGCGGTGCGCGCACTCGTCTCAATAGGTGATCTGACCGTTCAGTGATTGCTGTAGCGAGCGATAGGCCCAGCTATTCTCGCCGCCGCGATCACGGATTTCGACAAGCTGCACGCGGGCTGCCTGGACATCGCCCTGCTGAAGCAGTGCCTGGCCCATGTAGGACCGCGCGAGGATATAGTTTTCGTCCCGCTGCAGGGCCCTGCGATAATAGCTCATGCCGAGCTCCATGCGGCCGGCCTTGCGGTTGGAATAGCCGAGATAGTTGAGAATGCGAGGGTCTTCCTGGTTCCTGGCGAGCTTGAGCACGGCGATGGCGTTGTCATATTGGCCGGCATAGGCGAATTCGCGCGCGGCCTGGAAAAGCTGGTCGTCATTGAAGCCGCTTTTCTGCGGTTTCACGCATTCCTTCTTGTCCTTGTCCCAGACCTTGCCATCGGTGCATTTGGTGGTCGTCTTGGTTTTCGGCGGCGGCGCGGTCTCGTCGCTCTCCGAGCCGGCGGCGAAGGCCTGCAGGCTGGCGCCGAACAAGAATCCGGCGGCAAGCGCCATTATGGCGGAATTCTTCATCGTGACGCCAAAGCTCATGATATCCTCCCAAAATCAGATGGTTGGATTGTAGCTCCGGATAGTCGAAAACGCTACCGAAACGATAGGGCGGTTTTCACAAAATACCACCTTTTATCACGCCAGGATGTCGATGCCCTGGGCCTCTACGCCATCACCGCGAGCGTTGAGGCTGAAGCGCTCGGCCTTGAGCTCCCATGCACCCGGATGGCCACCTATGGTGAACAGATTGTAGGCGGCGGCCGGCTTCAGCCCACCGGGGCCTTGTGAGGCAGACGCGATGCCGATGACCGGCACCGGGCCGGTCTGGCCCTTCAGCCAATGCAGCGTGTTGAGGTGGGTATGGCCATGCAGGACGAGCTCGGCGCCGCCGCTCGAGACGACGGCAGCAAAGCGGCGGATGCCGATCATGCGCTTGTAGAAGCTGGTCGCGCCACGGATCGGGGGGTGGTGGATCATCAGCACGCGAAAGAGGCCAGCCTCGCCCGCGGCGCGCAGCATGTTCACCGTCTCGCGCGCCTGCCGGGCGGAGTAGAAGCCGCTGGCGGCAAAGGGGGGAGTGGCAACCGCTGTCGAGCAGCCGATGATGGCGACGCGGTCGCGGATGCGCAGATAGGGGAAGACGTGCCGGTCTTCCGGCCACTCCGGTGGCGCATGATCGCCCTGAACGTAGGGATACCAGGCGCGCATGGCCTTCTCATAGGCGCCGGGTACATAGGCATCGTGGTTGCCGGGAACGACGGAGGTGAAGGCGGGATCGCCGACCGTCTTCAGCCATTCGGCGGCGGTCCGTATCTCGATACCGCTGCCGAGATTGACCAGATCGCCGGTTACGGCGAGATGGTCGGCCTGCTTTGCCCTGATATCGTCCAGAAGAAGATCGAGGGTGCCGCCGAAAAGATGCTTGCGCCGGTTTCGGTGCCAGTTCACAAATCCGGTAATGCGTTTCGAAGCGAGTTCTCTGATCGAAAGCCGGGGCAAGGGACCCAGATGAACGTCGGAAATATGCGCGAGTTTGAACATGGGTTGAGACATAGCCCAGTCCATTGTCAAAACAAATACATCCATTTGCCGCTGGCCGATCGCGATGGCGGAGCTGTGACATGAACGAGCGTACGTCTCCCGACGAATCCCGCGGTTGGCGGGTGAGGCTACTCGGGCGAATGCTCCATAGCTATTTCGCGCTCACCCGCAGCATGACCATGGGTGTGCGAGCTGCCTGTTTCGATCAGGAAGGGCGGATCTTTCTCGTGCGGCACTCCTATATCGCCGGCTGGCATATGCCCGGCGGCGGCGTCGAGCGTCACGAGACGGTGGAGCAGGCGCTGGTGAAGGAACTGCGGGAGGAGGGCAATCTGGCGATATCGGGCCGGCCGCAGCTCTTCCACGTCTATTTCAACAACCGCACCAGCAAACGCGACCATGTCGTCTTTTTCCGTGTGCAGGTCGAGCAGACCGCGCCGCGCAAGCCGGATCTCGAGATCGTCGAAAGTGGCTTCTTTCCGCTCGACGCCCTGCCGATTGGGACGACCAAGGCGACGTATCGGCGGCTGAAGGAGCTGGAGGGCGGCGAGGCGCCCTCGAATTATTGGTGACGGCTTTCGTGCCGAACATCATGACGCGGTTCGACGTGGAAAGCCAAACGAGCGGCGGGGGAAGCCTATCTCGCCCTTGGCGGGCGAGAAAGCAATTTCACTGGTTTAGGAATTGCGGCTTCGAAAGCAGCTCAGGATTCGAGGTTTGGCGCAATTTCTAAGCCATTGAAATTGCAAGAGCGGGGGTCTGCATCTTGCGTCCCTGCCTACCCCCTCTCTTGCAAAATCTAGCACTTAGCTGACGCTAAATGCTGATTTTGCTTTCTCGCCCGCAAGGGGCGAGATTGACCGCGCCTCATGCCGCCTTCGCCAATCTTTCTCGCCCATGTGGGCGGTCAAAATCCAGATCGGGGCCGAGGGGGACGATACCGGTCGGATTGATCGTCTTGTGGCTGCGGTAGTAGTGATCCTTGATATGCGTAAGGTTCGTGGTCTCGGCGACACCGGGAACCTGATAGAGGTCGCGCAGGTAGCCTGACAGGTTGCGATAGTCCTCGATGCGACGGATATTGCATTTGAAATGACCGACATAGACGGCGTCGAAGCGGGCGAGCGTGGTGAAGAGCCGCCAGTCGGCCTCGGTCAGCCGGTCGCCCAGGAGATAGCGGCTTGCCTCCAGGCGCTTGTCGAGCATATCGAGGGTTTCGAACAGGCGGCGGACATTGCCGTCATAGGCTTCCTGCGTGCCGGCAAAGCCGGATTTGTAGACGCCGTTGTTGACCGTGTCGTAGACGACCTCGTTCAGTGTATCGATCTCGGCTCTGAGGTCCGTCGGGTAGAAATCATCCTTCGAGCCGGTCAGGCCGTCGAAGGCGCTGTTGAACATGCGGATGATCTCGGCGGACTCATTGTTGACGATCGTGCCGGTCTGCTTGTCCCAGAGGACGGGAACGGTGACGCGGCCGGAATAATGTGGATCTGCCTTGACGTAGACTTCCCAGAGCGCCTTTGCACCGAAGAGATGGTCGACCGTGCCGCCATCCTTGCCTTTGAATTCCCAGCCATTTTCCAGCATCAGCGGATCGACTATGGAAACGGAGATCAGGTCCTCAAGCTTCTTCAGCTTGCGGAAGATCAGCGTACGGTGCGCCCAGGGGCAGGCGAGCGAGACGTAGAGATGGTAGCGCCCGGCCTCTGCCTTGAAGCCGCCAGTACCGCTCGGCCCCGGCGCTCCGTCGGCGGTGATCCAGTTGCGGAACTGTGAGGCGGCGCGCTTGAAGTGGCCCTTGGTTTCCTTCGTGTCGTACCAGACGTCGTGCCAGACGCCATCAACCAACATGCCCATTGTTCCATCCTTTCGGAAATCCTGTCGAAAAACTTGCTCTGGAAAATATGGCATGTCTGCGGAATAGCGAGACGGCAAATGATGAACAGTGCGTTACGACATCATCCCGACATGATCATGCATCAACAAACGACTGCGCGCATTTTGCATTGGACGCGCCGAATATTTCCTGCTATCGGGCTTGTCACACTTTGAGGACCACTTGTCATGACAGCAACCAGAAGCCTGCGACGACGCCGATGATCCCGAACGCTCGAGAAGCGTTTTCGAGAACCATCCCGTCTGTCTATCTGGTTTCTGTGGTCTAATGTACAAGCACGATCTGGTCTACCTCACTGAGGATGCGTCGCACGACGCTGTCATCGAACTCATCAACGAAGAAGCATTCGGTCCTGGCCGGTTCACACGCGCCGCTGCGCGGATTCGTGAGCAAGGGCCGCATGACCGCACGCTCTCCTTCATCTGTGCCGACGACGGCGAGACGATCGCCTCGGTCCGGATGACGCCGGTGCTCGCCGGCTCGGTCAAGGGGCATCTGCTTGGGCCGCTCGCCGTCCGTCCGTCGCACAAGAACCGGGGCATCGGCCGGGAACTGGTGCGGATCGCGATCGAGGCCGCCAGACGCAAGGGATCGGAAGCCGTGATCCTGGTGGGCGATCCGCCTTACTATGGGCCGCTCGGCTTCGAAAAGGTCGCCTATAACGCGTTGGCGTTTCCAGGGCCAGTCGATCCGGGCAGGGTGCTTGTCGTGCCCCTCGCCGCCGACACCCATGAGCGGCTGAAGGGCATGATTGCCTGGCATGATGATGCCGCAACGGTTGCCGCTGCCGAGGACGTTGACGACGAAGACCTGCCGCCGGTGGCGATCGCGGTCTAACCACGACGATTTCCACAGGCTGGCCCGATTACCGCCCGCGCGCTCGCTTGCGCGGGCATTTTTCATCTACCTGTCATACGGCCAACCTAGAGTTTTGCCTGTTCCGATCAGAGCAATTGCGAAACTTTTGGGGGTAGTGCAATGACTGAAAATCTCACGCAAAAAGATATATTTCCGACCAGTCAGCTGGAAGACGCTGACGGGGAAGGCCATAACTCAACCGACAATCCGACGATGGGGGAAATCATCGGACGTCGCTTTTCCCGCCGTGGCTTCCTGCAAGGGTCGCTCGCTGTTTCCGCAATTGCCGCGACGGTGGGGCCGCTCGCATTGGTAAGCGCGGAAAAGGCACGCGCGGCCGGCGGCTCGGCCTTCGCCTTCAAGGAAGTCGAAGCCGGCGTTGACGCCGATCATCATGTCGCGGAAGGCTATGATGCCAATGTGCTGCTGCGCTGGGGCGACGCGCTCTTTGCCGATTCACCGGCTTTCGATCCGAAGAACCAGACCGCCGAGGCACAGCGCCGCCAGTTCGGCTACAACAACGACTATGTCGGCTATATCCCGCTGGAGGGTTCTTCCGAACATGGTCTGCTGGTGGTCAACCACGAATATACCAACCCGCATCTGATGTTTCCGGGCCTGGTGACGATCGCTGACGGCAAGATCAAGCAGGCGCCGTTGAGCAAGGAGCAGGTCGATATCGAGATGGCCGCGCATGGCGGCACCATCGTCGAGATCCGCAAGGTTGACGGCAAGTGGCAGATCGTTCCGGACAGCAAATACAATCGCCGCATCACCGCGACGACGGAGATGCAACTGACCGGCCCTGCCGCCGGCAACGACCGGCTGAAGACCTCGGCCGACGCGATCGGCGCCAAGGTTCTCGGCACGCTCAACAACTGCGCCGGCGGCGTTACGCCCTGGGGCACCTACATCATGGCTGAGGAGAACTTCCATGGTTATTTCTCCGGCAAGCTGCCGGAAGGCCACAAGGAAGCCGCCAACTACAAGCGCTATGGCGTGCCGGAAGGCAGCTATGAATGGGCGAATTTCTACGACCGTTTCGATCTCTCCAAGGAACCACACGAGCCGAACCGCTATGGCTGGGTCGTCGAAGTCGACGTGCTCGATCCGCAGTCGGTGCCGAAAAAGCGCACGGCGCTTGGCCGCGTGAAGCATGAGGGTGCTGCCAATATCGTTTCCAAGGATGGCCGTGTGGTCCTCTATCTCGGCGACGACGAACGGTTCGATTATGTCTACAAGTTCGTGACCGCCGGCACCTATAATGCCGCCGACCGCGCCGCCAATCTCGATCTGCTCGACAAAGGCACGCTCTATGTCGCCAAGTTCTCCGAGGATGGCACGCTTGCCTGGTTGCCGCTGACCTTCGGCGAGGGGCCGCTGACGGCGGAACACGACTTTGCCAGCCAGGCCGACGTGCTGATCGAAACACGCCGCGCCGCCGACCTGCTCGGCGCGACCAAGATGGACCGGCCGGAAGACATCGAGCCCAACGCCGTCAACGGCAAGGTCTATGTCATGCTGACCAACAATACCAAGCGCAAAGCCGATCAGGTCGACACCGCCAACCCGCGCGCCGACAACGCCTTCGGCCATATCATCGAGATTAGCGAAGAGGACGGCGTGTTCTCGGCAACCAAGGGCAAGTGGGAAGTGCTGCTGAAATGCGGCGATCCTTCCGTTGCCGCCGTCGGGGCTTCCTTCTCGACCGAGACGACGAAGAACGGCTGGTTCGGCATGCCGGACAACTGTTCCATCGATGCCGCCGGCCGTCTCTGGGTGGCGACCGACGGCAACAACAACAAGGCGACGGGACGCACCGATGGCCTTTGGGCCGTCGATACGGAAGGCGATGCGCGGGCGACCTCGAAATTGTTCTACCGCGTGCCGGTCGGCGCCGAGCTTTGCGGCCCGCTGTTCCTGCCCGATGACCAGACGGCTTTCGTGGCCGTGCAGCATCCGGGCGACGGTGGCGATGATTGGTCCGGTCATGGCCGTCCGTCCTATTACGAGGATCTGTCGACGCGCTGGCCGGACTTCAAGCCGGACATGCCGGTACGTCCCGCCGTGGTGGCTATCACCAAGACCGGTGGCGGCAAGATCGCCGTCTAAGGCTTTGTAAAGAACAAACTATCGCCCCGTCTGCCTCAGCGGGGCGATAGTTTTTTCTGCAGGAAGTAGCGGCTGCGGCCCAAGGGAAAATCCGGCAGCTCGCCGAAGATGGCATAGCCCTGCCGCTGATAGGCGCGCAGTGCCTGCGGATTGAAGGTATCGATCCAGGCGCCGAAACAACCTCGCGTCATGGCTTCCGCTTCCGCCGCTTCCAGCAGCTTGCCGGCCATGCCCTGGCCGCGCAATGCTTCCGGAACGAACAGCCATGCCGTGAACAGCCAGCCCCAGGCCGTATAGCCCGAGACGCCGCCGATCGTTTTGCCGCTTTCGTCGCGGATCAGGACGGCAAGCACGCGGCGCTCGGAGGGGCCGACATCACCGGCGTTAAAGGCAGTCAGGCCTTCGCCGATCGCCGCGAGGTCGCTTTCGGAAGGCGTGTCCGTTACATCAAGTCGCGACATGGCAATCACCGTCCTTCACGCCACCACATGGCGGAAAAGCCAAAGAGAAGGGCGGCAAGACCGGCAAAGCCCGCAAAGAGCGGCAGGTTGTTGATGCCCTTCAATATGGTCTCGTCGGTCATGCGGATGGTCAGCCGTTGATTGTCGGCGACACGTACGGCACCGCGCACAGGCAGGATCGGGGGAACGGTGACGCCGCCGGCAGCGGTCGCGACCCGGGTGACTAGCCCCTTGGTCTTTTCGGCCAAAGGCTTCAGCGTCTCCGTGCTGGAAATCATCGCCTTGAACTCCGGCGCGTCGACGGCGCCGATATGCACCAGCGTCGAGAGGTTGCCATTGGCGATCTGATAGAGCCCGATCTCGTCCATGCGCTTTTCGGCCTGGTAGAGCCCTGGCTCCGTCTGCTTCAGCGGCAATGTCTGTGTCTTGCCGGAGGGAGACTTGATCGTGGCGGGGCCAGGATCGTCGCCGATCGTCTGGCGGGTCACTTCCAGCGTACGGCCGGCGGCGCGCGCCGTCAGCGCCTCTTCCTCCAGCGCCGGTTCCTTCAGCAGCCAATGGGCGATGCGGCGATAGAGCGACACATGCGGTCCGCCACCTTCGAAGCCGCGTGCCCAGAGCCAGCCTTCATCGGACAGCAGCATGGCGACACGGCCCTGGCCGACGCGGTTCAGCACCAGCAAGGGATTGCTGTCGGCGCCGACCATCACGGTCTGGCCCTGCGGCTTCTCAACATCGACGCTGCGGAACCAGCGGCCCCAATGCGGCGGCTCGGTATCCGATCCGTCGAGGCCGCGCGTCACCGGATGCTTGCGGCCCTGATCCGACAGGCGCGGATAGAAGGGTTTCTCGATCATCTGTCCGGTCGGCTCGGCCGGAAGTACGGCGGAGAGCGGTGTCAGCGCGATCGAATTGCCGGCCGCATGTTCAGGCCCGGCGGCCACCAGCAGCGCGCCGCCATTTTCGACATATTGGGCCATGTAATCGTAATAGATCGTCGGCAGGACGTTGGGACGGTCCTGATAACGGTCGAAAATGATCAGGTCGAATGAGTTGATCTTGTCGACGAAGAGTTCGCGTGTCGGGAAAGCGATCAGCGATAATTCATTGATCGGCGTACCGTCCTGCTTGTCCGGCGGACGCAGGATGGTGAAGTGCACGAGGTCGACGGAGGCGTCCGATTTCAGCAGATTGCGCCAGGCGCGCTCGCCGGCATGCGGTTCGCCGGAGACCAGCAGAACGCGCATGTTCTGGCGAATGCCTTCGATCATCTGGACGGTGCGGTTGTTGATGGGCGTGACTTCGCCCGGCACTTCGGCAACCGCGAATTCGAGCACGTTGTTGCCGGCGCGCGGCACCTTGAAGCTGAAAGGCGTGTCCTGGCCGGGTGTCGCCTGCAGCGTCGCGATCTCATCGCCATTCATCTTGACGGTCACGTCTGCCGTGCCGCCGGGGCTCTTGCCATCGTCGATAACGCGCAGCACGAGTTGCTGTTCGTCGTTGACGATGCCGAAGCGCGGCGCGCGCACCACTTCGATGCGCCGGTCGAACTCGTCCGGCTTGCCGGTGATCAGTCCGTGGATCGGGGCGTCGAAGCCGAGCGCCTGATTGACGCCGGGAATATCGTGGATCTGACCGTCGGTCAGGAAGATCGCGCCACCGACGCGGGCGGGCGGCACGTCGGCGATCGCCGAGGAGAGCGCCGAGAAGAGCCGCGTCGAGGGAGATTCGGATTCCGCTGGTTCGCGCACTTCGACGATGCGCGGTTCGATGCGCGGGAACTGCGCCAGCCGGTCCTTCAGCGCTTCCAGCGCCGCGTCGGTCATCTTGATGCGCTCCGGCGTCTGCTGGCTCAGGCTGCGGTCGACGATGACGGGGACGATGGTGGAGAGCTGGTCGCGGTCCTCCTGCATCAGTACGGGATTGGCGAGTGCGGCCAAGAGGGCAAATGCCGCGAGCGCGCGGATCCAGCCGCCACGCATGCGCCGGAAGACCGCCAGCGCGGCGATGGCAAGTGTGATCACCGCGAGGGCGGTGAGAACGGGCCAGGGCAGGAAGGGGGCGAAACCGATATTCATTCTATTGCCCCAACCGTTCCAGGATATCCGGGATATGCACCTGATCGGCTTTATAGTTGCCGGTCAGCATGTACATCATGATGTTGACGCCGGTACGGTAGGCATATTCGCGCTGCGCCTCATCCGGCGGCACGGTCGGCAGCAGCGGCGAACCATTGTCGTCCACCGCCCAGGCGCCGGCGAAATCATTACCGGTGATCATGATCGGGGTCACGCCATCCGCCGAGGCAACGGCATTGCCGTCGCTGCGCGTATCCTGCCGTGCCTCGATCCAGAGCGGGCTATCGGCATAGCGACCGGGAAAGCTGGAGAGCAGATAGAAGGATTTCGTCAGCACATGGCCTTTCGGCACCGGCTCCAGCGCCGGAATATCGAGATTGGCGAGGATCGCCTGCAGGCGCTGGCCGTTCGGGCTCGGTGTTGTGGTATCGCCCATCGTGTCGATGGCGTCGCGCGTGTCGAAGAGCACGGTGCCGCCGTTGCGCATATAGGCGTCGATGCGGTTGATGGCATCGTTGGACGGCATCGGCGCTGTGGCGGAGATCGGCCAGTAGATGATCGGATAGAAGGCGAGGTCGTCCTTGGCGGGATCCAGTCCGACGGGAGGACCGGGCTCCAGCGTCGTGCGATAGGTCAGAAAATCGGAAAGGCCGGCAAGGCCGCGTTCGGAAATATGGTCGACGTCAGTCTCGCCGGTGACGACATAGGCAAGATGCGTCTTGTCGAGCCGGGAAAAGATGGTGTCATCTCCGGGCTTGGAATCGTCGGCCGAGGCGCTGCCCGGATGCAGGAAGGTGGCTACCGAGACTGCGAGTAGCAGCATCGCGGCACCGGTTGCGACCGTCTTTGTCGATTTGCGAAGGCGCGGAAAGGCGCCATTCATGAAGAGCACGATCAAGCTGTCCGCCAGAAGCACGAGGAAGGCGATGGTGAAGAGGATAGGCTTGGCCGACCAGGCCTCACCACCAATGAGGCCCTCACGCGAGACCGAGAGGCTCGTGGCGGAGGCATCCAGCGGCTTGAGTTGCGCGCCATCCGGCAGAACGTTGAGGGCGACAAAACCTTCCTCCGAGCCGTAAAGACCGGGCGGGTTGTCGAAATTGGCGGTGATTGCACCCTTGTTGCCCGGCTCGAGCGGGCG
Source organism: Martinezella rhizogenes (assembly GCF_000799715.1). Classification (GTDB taxonomy): domain Bacteria; phylum Pseudomonadota; class Alphaproteobacteria; order Rhizobiales; family Rhizobiaceae; genus Rhizobium; species Rhizobium rhizogenes_C. The sequence continues at coordinate 986,370 of NZ_JUHG01000011.1, read as the reverse complement.
GGCATTGCCGGTTTCGCTGGTCAACGCGCCCTTAGCGGTTAGCAGCCGGTACGGCGACATGGCTTCGCTGGTCTTCGGTGTGTTGTCGCCAGAGGTGACGCCACCCGAGCGGGAAAGCTGCACGATACGGCGCAGCATTTCGACGAAATCACCCGAGATCGGCAGGTCGGACCATTGCGGTTCGGCGCTAACATGGAAGAGGACGATGCGGCCGGCCTTCATCTGTTTTTCGGTCACCAGCGGCGTGCCGTCCGCAAGGCTCGCCCAGGTGCGCTCCGCGAGATCCGGTGTCGGCTCGGCCAGCACTTGCCGCTTGACGAGCACATTGGCGGGCTTCGGCATGCCGGCGAAGGGGCCGAAGGTGGGAAAATCGGCGAGCGGCTGCGGTTCGGCCCAGGAGAGCGCGCCGCCGAAAGTGCGTTCGCCCTGGCGCAGCGTTACCGGCACCAGCGGATCTTCGGCGGGAGCAGCGGCGAGGCGCGGCCCGGCGAAGCGCACCAGCGTGCCGCCATTCTGGATCCATTGCTGCAGCGGCCCATAGCTTTCCTGCGGCAGGCGGCCGACGTCAGCCATGATGATCACGGATGGGTTGCCGGCCAGCAGTTCGGGGATCGATCTCGCGAGCTCGGCACTGTTCGGCTGAACCAGGTCCGCATAGGGCTGCAGGGCGCGCTGGATGTAATAGAGCGGCGACAGGATCGGCTGGAATTCGTCGGCGGCCTGTCCGGATAGCAGCCCCACGCGGCGGCGTTTGAAACCGTCGTCGAGCAGATGCACGGTGCTGGCGCTTGCATGCCGGTCGATGCTGATGCGGGCGAAATCATTGCGCATTTCAAAGGGCGCGGCGATGGAACCGGTCGCGACCGTCTGGCCGCCGGCGAAGTTCAGCGAACCGGCCGCGATCGGCCGCCCCTGATTGTCGAGCGCGGTCAGCCCCAGCCGGAGCGGGCTGGTGCCGTTCAGCCGCGTTGCCGTGACCGTCATGTCGTTGGCGGCGTTGGTGGCGCCGGTGATTGCCAGCACATCGCTGCCGTCGCCCTGGATCAGGCGCAGTTCGCTCGGCTTCAGGGCCGCGAGCTGATTGAGGATATCGTCCTTGTCCTTGCTTTCGACGCCGTCGGAGAGGAAGGCGATCGTGCCCGGCTCGGTGCCGTTGAGTGCGGCCTTGATAGCCTGGGCGGCGCGTTGGCGATCCGGCACCAGCGGTCTCGGATTGATCGCATGCAGCCTGTCGCGGGCGGCCGTGGCAGCGCCCGGCGTGGTATCGTTGCTTTGTTCGGCGGTAAACGCGATGGAGACGGGGATGCCCTTGGCGTCGGCATCGTCGATCAGAGCGTCGGCCGTCTGCACGCGACGCTCCCAGTCGGAGGCGGTCGCCCAGCTATTGTCGATGAGCAGCACCAGCGGACCGCTGCTCGACAGCGTATTGGTGCGCGGATTGAACATCGGATTGGCGATAGCGAGGATGACGAGGGCGGCGAGCGCCATGCGCAGCAGCGTCAGCCACCAGGGACTACGCGCCGGCGTTTCCTCGCGCTTCAGGATCGTTGCCAAGATGCGCAGCGGCGGGAAGACCTCCGCCCTTGGATGCGGCGGGGTGAGACGCAGCAGCCACCAGATCGCCGGAAGAAGGATCAGGGCGCCGAGGATTGCAGGGGAGGCGAACGCGAAGGAGAGACCGCTCACGACTGCCCTCCCGACGCTAGTTTCGCAGGCATGCCGGAGAGGTACATGTGCACGGCGACCAGCGCTTCCGATGCCAGCCGGTCGGTGCGATGGCTGACGAAGGTCCAGCCGAGATGGCGGAGCGACTGGCCAAGACTGTCACGGCGGGCGAGATAGGCGCGCTGATAATCCTCGCGCAGATTTTCCGCCCGCCCGGCTACCAGCTTTGTGCCGGTTTCGGGATCGCTGAACTCGGTGCGGCCACTATAGGGAAAGATTTCCTCGGCCGGGTCGGCGATCTCGACGACATGGCCGCGCAGTCCCCGGCGGCCAAGCGGCCCGATCCGGCTCATGACGCTATCGGCGTCATCCAGAAAATCGCCGATCAGCACGATATCGCTCCAGCCCCGGATCATCGCGGTCTGCGGCAGGCCGCCCTCGAGCGGCGTGTGCATCAGCGCCGCCGCCAGCCGTTCGGCGGCATTGCGGGTGGAGACCGGCTCCATGATGCCGGGGCAGCCGACGCGTTCGCCGGAGCGGGCAAGGATTTCGGCAAGCGCCAGCATCAGTACCAGCGCGCGGCTTTCCTTGGAGACATGGCCGTAGGTCGATTTGTACATCATCGACGGCGACATGTCGGCCCAGAGCCAGATCGTGTGCGCGGCTTCCCATTCGTGATCGCGGATATAGGTGTGATCGTCGCGGGCCGAGCGGCGCCAGTCGATGCGCGACAGGCTTTCGCCCTCGCTGTAGGGGCGGAATTGCCAGAAATTCTCGCCGATGCCGCGCTTGCGCCGGCCATGCCAGCCGGCAATGACGGTGTTGGCGATGCGTTTGGCTTCGACGAGGCAATCCGGCACGAGGGCGGCACGGCTGCGAGCGCGGGAGAGTGCATCATTGCCTGAGGTCGGGCTGACGATCTGTCCGATGGATGCCACGCGCTTATAGTCTCCTCGATATTCCGAGTTACGTTCTTGACTGCTTGACCAGCTCTGCAATCACGTCCCGCACCGACATGCCTTCGGCGCGAGCCGAAAAGGTCAGCGCCATGCGGTGTTGCAGCACCGGCTCGGCCAGCGCGTGCACATCATCGAGCGAAGGCGCAAGCCTGCCTTCATAGAGCGCGCGGGCGCGGGCGCAGAGCATCATCGCCTGGCCGGCGCGGGGGCCGGGGCCCCAGGCGACATGCTTGTCGGTCGAGGCATTGCCCTGACCGGGGCGGGCGGATCGCACCAGGGAAAGGATGGCATCGACGACACCGTCGCTGACCGGCATCTGGCGGATCAGCGTCTGGATCTCGATCAATCGCTCGGCATCGATCACCGCATGCGGCGTCGCCTCGTTGAGGCCGGTGGTTTCGAGCAGGATCCGGCGTTCGTCGGCAAGTTCAGGATAATCGACATCGACCTGCAGCAGAAAACGGTCGAGCTGCGCTTCCGGCAACGGGTAGGTGCCTTCCTGCTCCAGCGGGTTCTGCGTTGCCAGAACGTGGAATGGCGCCGGCAGGTCATAGCGCTGGCCGGCGATGGTGACATGATATTCCTGCATCGATTGCAGCAGCGCCGATTGCGTGCGCGGCGAGGCGCGGTTGATTTCGTCGGCCATCAGCAACTGCGCGAAGACGGGGCCCTTGACGAAGCGGAAGGAGCGGCGACCGCTTTCATCCTGGTCCATGACTTCGGAGCCGAGAATATCCGACGGCATCAGGTCCGGTGTGAATTGCACGCGGCTGGCGGCAAGGCCAAGGACGGCGCCGAGCGTGGTCACCAGCTTGGTCTTGGCAAGGCCCGGTACGCCGACCAGCAGGGCATGACCACCGGCAAGCACGGCGAGAAGCGTGTTTTCGACGACGCTTTCCTGGCCGAAGATGACCTTCGAAACCTCTTCGCGAATGGTGGCGATATCACCCAGTGCCCGTTCGGCGGATGCAATCATGGCCTGGTCATCGAGGCTCGTTTCGGTCGATTTGATCATGCCCATTTGCATCTCCAACGGCTGATAAACGGTACGCGCGATTCGCAGAACTTACACATTTGCCTCATACTCAATACAACTTACCGCCATGAAGATAGCTGACAAGCGCGTTTCGAATGACTATCTCGTGAGAAACGGCTGTATTCAGGACTAAGTGCAAACCGGGACGGAACGATGGCAAGCGAAGAAATCAGGTCGACCAGCGATGCGGCAAGTCTGGCTGCGCTGATTTCGCGCGCGGCTGGCGACAGTGGCGGACGCAAGAAGGGCCTGCCGCCCGTCGATCGCTGGAACCCACCGTTTTGCGGCGATATCGATATGGAAATCCGCGCCGACGGCACCTGGTTCTATATGGGTACGCCGATCGGCCGCGCGCCGCTGGTTCGGTTGTTTTCCACGGTTCTGCGTAAGGATGCGGATGAGAAGACCTATCTCGTCACCCCTGTGGAAAAGGTCGGCATCCGTGTCGTCGACGCGCACTTCGTCGCCGTGGAGATGAGCGTGACCGAACGGGACGGCAAACGGCTCCTGACGTTCCGCACTAATGTCGGCGATGTCGTCGAGGCGGGTCGGGAGCATCCGATTCGCTTCGTCATCCGCGGCGACAATGATGAATTGAAACCCTATCTGCATGTTCGCGGCCGGCTTGAAGCGCTGGTGACACGCGCGGTGATGTATGATCTCGTCGAACTCGGAGAGACGGTGGTGATTGCCGGGCGGGAGATATTTTGCGTGCGCTCCGGCACCTCTGTCTTTCCCGTCATGCCGGTTGCCGAACTGGACGCGCTGACGCGATGAGCGAATTTCCTCTTTATTCCGCCGGTGAATTCCGGCGACGTGCGCTCAATCAGAGCGGCGGACCGGTCGAGCTTGCCTGGCGCGACCATGGCGACCATGTGCTCAATCCGGAAACGATCCTGCAAGTCGAAGGGCAGACGCTGCGCGATGCGGCGGTGCTGGTGCCGGTGGTGGATGACGGCGAGGACGCCAAGGTCATCTTCACGCTGCGCACCTCGACCTTGCGCAAGCACTCCGGCCAGATCGCCTTTCCCGGCGGCGCCATTGATCCGGAGGATGCGTCGCCGGAAATGGCGGCGATGCGCGAGGCGGCCGAGGAGATCGGCCTGGCGGATATCTTTATCGAGCCGGTGGCCCGATTGCCCCATTATCTGGCCGCAACTGGCTTTCGCATCACGCCGATCCTCGCGGTGGTCAAGCCCGGCTTCGAACTGGCGCTCAATCCGACCGAGGTGGAGGATGCTTTCGAGGTTCCGCTCTCCTTCCTGATGGATCCGGACCATCACGTTACCGACAGCATGGTATGGCAGGGAATCGAGCGTCAATTCTATCGCATGCCCTATGGATCGCACATGATCTGGGGCATTACCGCTGGCATTGTCCGCACGCTTTATGAAAGGCTTTATTCATGACTTCCGTTGCCGGCGAGACCTGGTTCAAGGACGAGGCCCTGCAGCGCGTGCTGTCCCTGCTGAATGCTAATGGTGGCGAGGCGCGTGTCGTCGGCGGCGCGGTGCGCAATAGCCTGCTGGGGTTGCCTGTCGCTGATATCGATATTGCCACGACCCTGCTGCCGCAGGCGGTCATCGAAAGGGCGGTTGCCGCCGGTATCAAGGCGGTGCCAACGGGTATCGCGCATGGGACGGTGACGCTGGTCATCGATGGAAAACCGTTTGAGATCACCACCTTGCGCCGCGATGTTGAAACCGATGGTCGCCGTGCTCAGGTGGCCTTCAGCAATGACTGGCAGGCGGATGCCGAGCGGCGAGACCTGACGATCAACGCGCTCTATGCTTCTGACGATGGCGAGGTCGTCGATATGGTCGGCGGGCTTGCCGATCTCGAGCGCCGCAATATCCGCTTTATCGGCGACGCGGCGACGCGGATCGCCGAGGACCATCTGCGTATCCTGCGTTTCTTCCGCTTCTTTGCCTATTACGGCAGTGGTCGACCGGATGCCGACGGGTTGCGCGCCTGCGCGGCGGCGCGCTCCAAGATCGCATCGCTGTCGGCGGAGCGTGTCTGGTCGGAGATGAAAAAGCTGCTTGCGGCCAAGGACCCGGGCCGGGCCTTGCTGTGGATGCGGCAGGTCGGGATCCTGACCGAGGTGCTGCCGGAGACCGAGAAATGGGGCATCGATGCCATTCCGGCGCTGGTCTCCACGGAACAGGCGCTCGGCTGGACAGCCGATCCGCTGCTGCGGCTTGCGGCCATCGTGCCGCCGGACGCGGCGCGGCTGGCAAAGCTTGCCGAAAGGCTGCGACTGTCGAAGGCGGAGGCCGCCTATTTGCAGGGCTGGGCGAATGCGCCCGGTCTCAAGGACGATATGTCGGAAGCGGCCTTCGATCGCTTGCTCTACCGCTATGATACCTCTGGCGTCGGCGCTCGGCTGAAGCTGGCGCTTGCCGTTGCGCGGGGCAAGGCGGAAGCTGATTTCGAGGAGATGGCACGCACGGCCCGGCTGGGCAGGCTGCTGGAGCGGACGACACGCTGGAAGAAGCCGGTGTTTCCGGTCAGCGGCGCGGATGCCTTGACTGCGGGCGTCAGCGCAGGTCCTCGGGTCGGCGATATCCTTGGCAAGCTCGAGCAGCAATGGCTCGACGGCAATTTCGCCATGGACCGGGCGGCGCTGCTCGCCCGGCTGAAGGAGTTGATCGAGTCCTGATGTCCACGGGCTGGTGACTAGGCGGCGTTCGCTTCGTCGCGAATGCGGGTCTTGATATTGTCGACCATGCTTTCCCGGATGATCGTCTCGCCATGGGCGTTACGCATGTGCTCGACGGCGCGACGAACCACCTCGGCATCGTCATTGGCGCGGGTGTGCCAGTCGCAGCCGGGCACGAGCGTACCACATTCGAACAGTCGCATATCTGCCTCCTGATATTTCAACGCGATGTCATTTCTTCATGCCGGAGGGCACGAAGGTCGAAACGCGATAGGTGAGGAAAGGTTTCGTGCGCCCGGCAAGGCTTTTCTCCTGCCGGACGATGCTTTCCGGACATCAGTCCGGCATGGCCCACGCTTTGAAGCAATCCGCGGATTGATACGTCGCGCCCAGTTTTTGCCGCGCTGGGCGATCCACTGCCATGCGGGCGATTTCGCCAGGCGACTTGCCCGCAAACTGCATCCTGACCTGCTCGACAAAGCAGGAGAGAGGCAGATCCGATCCGCTTCTGACCCGCATATCCTCGGCCAGCCGGATGATGAAGTCCGGCGTGTCGACGCCATGCGAAAGCTTCTGTTCAGTTGCAATCTCCGCCACTTGATTCTGTACTGCCATAACAACCTCCTCCGATTGAAACGCGCATTACCTAACCTTAAGTACTCCTCCGATGTTTTAATGCTGGCGCTTACGGCCAACGCACCACGGGCGGCAGGGACGATAGGATCGACTCAACATTGCCGCCTGTCTTCAGCCCGAATATTGTACCCCGATCATAGAGCAAATTGAACTCCACATAGCGTCCGCGACGGATCAATTGTTCGTCACGATCCTCTTCGGTCCATGCTTCGTTGAAGTTCGAGCGCACGATCCGGGGATAGACCATCGAGAATGCGCGGCCGACATCGCGGGTGAAGGCGAAATCGGCATCCCAGCCGCCGGCTTCTTCCGAGGAATGCAGCCAGTCGAAGAAAATGCCGCCGATACCGCGTGATTCATTGCGGTGCTTCAAATAGAAATACTCGTCGCACCATGCCTTGTAGCGCTGGTAGTCCGCCACCTTATGGCGATCGCAGACGATCTGCATCGCGCGGTGGAAGAGGACGCTATCGGTGTCTTCCTGCGTGCGCCGACGGTTGAGCATCGGCGTCAGATCACAGCCGCCGCCGAACCATTGGCTTGTCGTTACCACCATGCGGGTGTTCATGTGTACGGTCGGCACATTCGGATTGACCGGATGGGCGATCAGCGACAGGCCGGAGGCCCAGAAGCGGGGATCTTCTTCGGCGCCTGGGATCTGGCTGCGAAAGTCGGGCGAGAATTCGCCATAGACGGTCGATGTGTGGATGCCGACCTTCTCGAAAACGCGGCCTTCCATCATCGACATGCGGCCGCCGCCGCCTTCGCCGTTCTCCCGCTGCCAGTCCTTGGCGACGAAGCGCCCCGGCGTCTGATCGGACAGGGGACCGGCGAGCTCGTCTTCCAGCTGTTCGAACTCGGCGCAAAGTGCGTCGCGCAGGCTCTGAAACCAGCCTTGCGCCGCTTCCTTCTTTTCTTCGATGTCCTCGGGCAGTTCCTTGGGGAGGTTCGGTCGTTCCATATGTGCTCTCCGGATACGGGCGGCCAGAGGCCCGCGATTCGATTTGTCGCTTTGAATATCAGCAACATCGTGGCGGAACCAGCACGCTGGTCCCTCGGGAGAATCGACTCGCAAATTGCCAAATGCGGTATTATGTTCCCTCTTAAAGGCGAGGTTTCATGATGAAGATACCCGGACCGCCGCCCCTTGACGGGTTGAAACGCAGAATGCTCCGGTACCGGCAGGAAAATCCCACCGGTAGAAAAAGCGAATTTGTTCGCGAGACCTTTTGCCTCAGTCGTCCGGAAGCACGCGCCAAGGCGCGTGAATGGTTCGATGCTTTCCCAAAAGCTGCTTACTGGACCGAAGTCGAAAGCTGGCGACAGGTCGACGGCGACCGCATCGAGTTCACCATGCGGCGCCTGCCATCGGCGGATTGATCGGAACGTCGTCGGCGGTTTGAAACGGCTACTGCGTGTTCCGCAGCCGGCTCTCGATCAATAGCCCGCTTTCATCCAGGATCGGATGCGCCACGGAGACGATGTGGGCGTTGATGCGCTTCAGGTCGCGCAGCATGTCGAGATGCAGCGAGCTGGTCTGCAGGCTGTCGACGCGGCCGTCGCGCAGGCGTTCGAGATGGCGCTCGGAGGATTGCTTCTCCAGCCGGCGGACATCGACTTTTACTTCCATGAGCTGACGAGCGAGGTTGAAATCGCGGGTGACGAAGATGGTCTGGGCGATGCGCAGATTGTCGATCGTCATGCTGAAGAGCTTTTGCAGCTCCTGATAACCGTCGTCCGAGAAGGTCAGGCCCTTGCCGATCTTCTTCGCCACCTGTTCGGCCAGGCCCTTTTCGATGATGTCGCCGATATGCTCGAGGTTGATGGCATAGTCGATGATGACGATCGAGCGGCGGCCGTTTTCGTCGTCCAGCCCCTCGCGCCCGAGCTTGGAGAGATAGATCTTCACCTCCTGCTGGATGCGGTCGACACGCTTTTCCAGACCTGCAATTTCCTTCAACGGCGACAGGTCGTTGTGGTTGAAGGAATTTTGCGTGCGGATCAACATGCGTTCGATGAGATCACCGACACCGAGGACTTCGCGCGTCGCGCTGGCGAGCGCCACGACTGGCGTGCTGAGTGCGTTATGATCGAGAAACTTCGGTCCGTCATCGGTCTGCGGATCGTCGCGCACCAGCCGCAGCATCGTCTTCGACAGGAAGGACGAGAATGGCCAGGCGCAGATGGCGAGGGCGATGTTGAAGAGCAGGTGCACGTCGACCGGCAGCTTGGCTGGCGAAAAATGCAGGCCCTGCATCCACGCGCCGATATAGCTTGCAAAGGGTAGGACGATGAGACAGCCGATGGTGCGCACGATCAGGTTGCCAAGCGTCACGCGCCGAGCGGTGGCGGGGCCGGAGAGAGTAGCCACGACGGGTGGGATCGCGCCGCCGAGATTGGCGCCGAGCACGAGCACCACTGTCAGCGCCGGAGATAGAATACCGGCCGAGGCAAGTGACAGGATCAGCACGACCACGGCGAGGCTGGACGAGGAGACGAAGGCGAGCACAGCCGAAAAGATCAGCGCCACCGGCAGCGCGCCGTCGAGCAGGCCGATGAAAGCGGCAAGCGCTGGAGATTGCCGCATCGGCTCCGTGGCGAGGCTCAGGAGCTGCAATGACAGCAGCATCAGGCCGATGCCGATCAGGGCTGTGCCTGCGCCCTGTTGCGTGGTGGACGAGCGACGATAGAGCACGATGCCGATGAGGATGATCAGCGGCGACAACCATTCGATGCCGGTCGCGACGATCCAGGCCGTCACCGCGGTGCCGACATTGGCGCCGAGCAGCACGATCTGGGCCATGCTGGGCAGGACGAGATCGCGCTCGACGAAGGAGGCGATCATCAGGGCCGTTGCGGTTGAGCTTTGCAGCGCCACGGTTGCGACGAAACCGGATACGAAGGAACGAAGACCGCCGCGTGTGCCGCTGGCAAGGCCGGTTCTGAGCCGTGCGCCGAAGGCACGCGATACACCATCCTTTACCTGTGCGAGGCCGAATAGCAACAATGCCACGGCTCCGAACAGGTTGATCATCACGACGGTGGATTCCATGTCGTCTTTTTATATCTTTCTCATGCCGTGATGCCATTGACGATAGGTAAAGCCTAAGCGGAAGTCACTGAAAAGGCATGGATTTCTGTGGCTTTATCTGCTTTGGGAATCGAGACATTTTTGCTTGCCGGCTAAGAATTATACGCCCGCAATGCCCATGCTCCAACACCATACGCGACATATTGAGGCAATATTTGCGCAGTGCCCGATTTTAGTGCGGTTTCGGTGGTGGCAGTTCGGCGGAGGAACTGATTTCCTTCGGTGGAATATCGGGTAAGGTCTTGTCCGAGAAAGCCTTTTTTACCTTTTCAATCGTTACAGACCGCCGCTTCGGTTGCACTGAAGGCGATGCGGCAATGGGTTCGTTCGTCGAAGTCTCTGTTTTCGCCGCGACATGCAGCGCCGACGCGGGCTGAGCCTTTTGGGCAATCGGTTCGGCGGCCAGGATCTCTTTCAGCACTGATGTCACCGGCAGGTGGCTGTGCAAATCCGTATTGGTATGATGCCCGGCATGCGGAATGCGACGGTCGGCGGTAATGAACGGCCGCGAATTCATTTCGCCGAACCAGTCCCACTCGCCGATGACGTCGATGACGTCGGAAAAGATCGGTGGCATGGCGATGCGGGTGCTGATGGTGATTATCTTCGTGTTTATCGCCAGTTTTGCGACGCGGGCCTCATCCTGCTTGCCGAGGTCGTGAAGTGCTGCCGAGAGCACCAGGTTGCCCTTGGAGTGCCCGACGAGCAGATGGAAGGAGAAACGGGGATCGGCCAGAAGCGCGCGCACGGTGCGGGTGTCCAGGCTGGTGCGCGAGGTTGTTTCGTCGCTGCGCGCGTCGGCGGCGCCGAATTTCGGCCGACCGGCAAGGTCGTCCAGCATTTCAAGGACAGGGCGCAGACCCTTGAGATGGCCGAAGAAGAAATGCCCGCCGAGCGTCTCGGTGACGACATCGGCGAGGCCATAGCCGGAAACGACGACTGCGACGGGAGCGTCGATCGCGTCTGCAACGTTGCGGGCAAAGGCCGCCGCGCCGAGTGCGGAGCCACCGATGCCGGCGACTGCCAGCACTTGCACGTCAAGGCCGCCGCGCCGCGCGAACTCTTCCAGCGTCTCGCACAGAATGATTGCGCCGGTGCCGCTCGGCGGTACGATCATGATCGTACCTTCTGCGGCCAGAGAGTCGCTGATGTAGAAAGCTTCGTCGGGAGTGATGATCTTGACGTCGTAAAACAGCGCGTCGAGCGTCGTGTTGCGCTGGCGAAGCGCTTCCAGGGCGAGATTGCGCACCGGCGAGTGTTGTAGCCGTTCGGGAAGGCTGAGGGTGCGCGCAAATTGCGTGAGTGTGAGAGTGAATGCCGTCTGGAACATGGGTCACCTCGCCAAGGCTGCCGTAAGTTAGAGCATTCCAATTGAAAGCTTCTCACACTTTATTTGGCAAGCCAACGACAATTCACGACCACATCGTCTGCCGCAAAGCCTCGCCTGATATCATCGCCACGGACATGGCCAGATTGATGGAGCGTTGGCCTTCGATCATGGGAATCAGGATGCGGCCATCCGCCGTTTCGTGGACGTGATCAGGCACGCCGGCACTCTCGCGGCCGAAGAGCAGGATATCGTCTTCCCGGAAGGCGAAATCCGTGTAGGGTTCGGCCGCCTTGGTGGAGGCGAGCACCAGTCGCCGCCCGGTTGTCGCACGCCAGATTTCGAAATGTTCCCAGGTGACATGTCGCTTCAGCGAGACAGCGGACAGGTAGTCCATGCCGGCGCGCTTGAGGTTGCGGTCCGATATGTCGAAGCCGGCGGGCTCGATGATATCAACGCCAAGGCCGAGGCAGGCAGCAAGCCGCAGGATCGTGCCGGTGTTGCCGGGGATGTCGGGCTGGTAGAGGGCGATGCGCAGCGAAGTCATGGGTTGCAACTAGCGAAAACACTTGGATTTGTCTTCGGGTATTCGGCGAATACCACTGTTTTTGTGATGACCCCCATCAGCAAAATTGAAGATTTCGGCGCGTTTTTAGGCATATTTCGCTTTTCAAAGCTAAAAATGCACGGTAAAAGGGAGCCGCTCTGCAACTTGCGACATAGGGAGGCTCAGATGAATATATCTTTTGTGATGATGCGCCCCCTGGCCATGCGCACATGGCTGTGATTCAGGCGCTCTAAAGCGCATTTTCGCGAGTTTCCCCTTTTTCGATTCGTTACGCGGCTGGTATGGCCTCGTTCTTTTATCACCCGGCCACCATATCAGTCTGCGATCCCTTGAGATGCAGCAGTCGTGGCCAAAGGGTCGAGTCTTTGGAGCGTTTCATGTTTGGCTGGTTCGAGCAGCGATTAGATCCCTTTCCGAGCGAAGTGCCGGGCGTTCCGCCGCGCGGGCTGTTTGCCTTCTGCTGGCATTATACCAAGCCGGCCGCGCCCTGGCTGATCGCCATGGCTTTTCTCACCATGCTGATCGCGATCGGTGAGGTGGCGCTGTTCCAGTTTCTCGGCAATATCGTCGACTGGCTGACGAAGGCCGACAAGGCGACTTTCCTGCAAAACGAATGGCACAAGCTGTTCTGGATGGGCGCCATGGTGCTCGTCGGCCTGCCGCTGGCCGCCGTGCTCGACAGTTTCATCATGCATCAGGTCCTGCTCGGTAATTATCCGATGATCGCGCGCTGGCAGATGCACCGCTTTCTGCTGCGCCACAGCATGACCTTTTTCGCCAACGAGTTCGCGGGCCGCGTCGCCACCAAGGTGATGCAGACCTCGCTTGCCGTGCGCGAAACGGTGATGAAGATCCTCGATGTCTTCGTTTATGTCGCGACCTACTTCCTATCGATGATCGTGGTCATCGCGGCCGCCGATTGGCGGCTGATGCTGCCGATCCTGCTTTGGCTCGCCATCTATATTGGCATTGTCGCCTATTTCGTTCCGATCTTGCGCAAGATCGCCGCGCAGCAGGCGGACGCGCGCTCGACGATGACCGGCCGCGTCGTCGACAGCTATACGAATATCGCCACGGTGAAGCTGTTTTCGCATGCGGGCCGCGAGGAGACCTATGCCAAGGCAGGGATGCAGGAGTTCCTCGACGCTGTGCATCTGCAGATGCGCAAGGTGACGCTGTTCAATGCCGCTGTTTACATCAACAACTGCGCGGCGCTGTTCGTCGTCTCGGCGATGTCCCTCTGGTTCTGGCTCGGCGACTCCATCTCGGTCGGCGCCATTGCCATCGCCATCGGTCTTGCCATGCGCATGAACGGCATGTCGCAATGGGTGATGTGGGAAGTCTCGGCGCTGTTCGAGAATATCGGCACGGTCTATGACGGCATGGACATGATGACGAAGCCGCATGATATCGTTGATACAACCTCGGCAGCGGCGATCACCGCCAAGCAGGGGGCGATCCGCTTCGATCATGTCCGCTTCCATTACGGCAAGGCCAAGGGTGTCATTGACAACCTGAGCTTCGATATCCGTGCCGGCGAGAAGGTCGGCCTTGTCGGTCGCTCCGGCGCCGGCAAGACGACGCTGATGAACCTGCTGCTTCGGTTCTACGATCTGGAAAGCGGGCGCATCACCATCGACGGCCAGGATATCTCCAAGGTGACGCAGGACAGCCTGCGCTCGCTGATCGGCGTGGTGACGCAGGATACGTCGCTGCTGCACCGTTCGATCCGCGACAACATCGCCTATGGTCATCCGGAAGCGACGGACGCCGATATCATCCAGGCGACCAAGCGCGCCAATGCCTGGGAGTTTGTCGAGGGTCTGGTCGACATGCAAGGCCGCACGGGTCTCGACGCACAGGTTGGCGAGCGTGGCGTCAAGCTCTCCGGCGGCCAGCGGCAGCGCATCGCGATCGCCCGCGTCTTCCTGAAGGACGCGCCGATCCTGGTGCTGGACGAGGCAACCTCGGCGCTCGATTCCGAAGTGGAAGCGGCGATCCAGGAAAACCTCTTCGCGCTGATGGAGGGCAAGACGGTGATCGCGATTGCCCACCGCCTGTCGACACTGACCGAAATGGACCGCCTGATCGTTCTCGACCATGGCCACATCATCGAGACGGGCACGCATCAGGATCTGGCCCAGCAAGGCGGCATCTACGCCGACCTCTGGAACCGCCAGTCCGGCGGCTTCCTGGCGGACCATGAAGAGACCGAGGCGGCGGCGCAATGAGGATCAAGGGAAGGGCGGGCTTCAGGGCTCGCCCTTTTCGATTGGGGTAAAATGCTATTGAATGATGCGGTCAGTTTGGTCGATATCCATCTCACCCGATGTTCGTTTGACGGTCCGCGGGTTTGCAAACATGACAAAAATATAATGTTTTCCACCCTCGGCATTCCTTTGCGCCCTCGGTGAAACCTCCTATATCGCATGGGATGTTGATCCGCTCTGTCTACCGGCTGTTTGAGACCTGGATTGATCCCTACTACCGCAGTGGCGATCTTCGGCCGCCGCGGTCGCTCTGGGCGTTCATCTGGTATTATGTCGGTCAGGCGAAAGGGCCGTTCCTGGCGATGGCGGTGCTTGGCGGTGCCGTGGCAATGCTTGAAGCCGCGCTGTTTTGGTTCGTCGGGCATCTCGTCGATATTCTGGACAAGGTACAGCCGGGCGAGGGCTGGCCGGGGCTGCTTGCCGGCCATGGCGGCACGCTACTCGGCATGGTCTTCGTCGTGCTGGTCGTGCGGTTCCTTGTGGTGAGCCTCGGCGCGCTGGTCGAGGAGCAGGTGGTCGTTCCCGGCTTTCTCAATCTTGTGCGCTGGCAGGCCTATGCGCATGTCGCGCGTCAATCGATAAGCTTCTTCCAGAACGATTTTTCCGGCCGCATCGTTACCAAGGTCTGGTCGGCGGGGCAGTCGACGGGCGATCTCGTCGTGTCGCTGCTGCAGGTGGTCTGGTTCATCATCATCTATGCCGCCTCGACCATCGTGCTGGTTGGCGGGCTGGACTGGCGTCTGGCGCTGGTAATCGCCATCTGGATCGGCGTCTTCTCGCTGCTTGCCCGCTATTTCGTGCCGCGCATCCGCCGTCATGCCCGCAACTCCGCTGAAGCTGCGTCGGTGTTGAACGGGCGCATGGTCGATGCCTATGCCAATATCCAGACGCTGAAGCTCTTCGGCCGTGAAGAGCAGAACGACGATTATATCCGCAACGGCTTCGACCGTTTCCAGGCGGCGGTCATGCCGTTTACGCGACTTCTGACCGGCGTGCGCTCGTCGCTGGCGCTTCTGTCGGGTGTCATGATCACGACGATCGCGGCCCTTGCCATCCATCTGTGGCTTGCCGGCGAAATCTCGACCGGCGGCGTTGCCTTCACGCTCAGCATGGTGCTGCGGCTCAACATGCTCTTCGGCCGGATGATGTCGCAGTTCAATGCGATCATGCGCAATCTCGGTACGATCCAGAATTCGGCGGAAATGATCTCGGAGCCGATCGGTCTGATCGACCGGCCTGGCGCCAGGGATTTGCAGATCGTTCGTCCGGACATTCGCTTCGAGCACGTAACCTTCCACTATGGTCGCGGCAGCGGCATCATTGAGGATTTCTCGCTGACCGTTCGCGCCGGCGAGAAGGTCGGCATCGTCGGCCGTTCCGGCGCCGGCAAGACGACGCTCGTCAATCTGCTCCTGCGCTTTTACGATCTCGAAGGCGGCCGTATCCTGGTCGACGGACAGGATATCGCCAAAGTCCGGCAGGAGTCGTTGCGCGCCGAGATCGGCATGGTTACCCAGGATACGGCGCTTCTCAATCGCTCGGTCCGCGACAATATCCTCTTCGGCCGTCCGCGGGCGAGTGAGGAGCAGATGGCGCAGGCGACCCGGCGAGCGGAGGCCGACAGCTTCATCGCGACGCTGGAGGACCAGAAGGGGCGAAAAGGCTATGCCGCACATGTCGGCGAGCGCGGCGTCAAACTTTCCGGCGGCCAGCGCCAGCGCATCGCCATTGCCCGCGTCATGCTGAAGGACGCGCCGATCCTGGTGCTGGACGAGGCGACCTCGGCGCTGGATTCGGAAGCCGAGGCGGCGCTGCAATCCAATCTCGAAACGCTGATGGAAGGCAAGACGGTGCTGGCCATCGCGCATCGCCTGTCGACCATCGCCAAGCTCGACCGGCTGATCGTCATCGACAAGGGCAAGATCATCGAGGACGGCACGCATGACGAACTGATTGCCCGTGGCGGCCTCTATTCCGAGCTTTGGGCACGCCAATCTGGCGGTTTTATCGCAGAGGACGCCGAGTAGCGCCGTCATCGCAAGCGTCACTCGATCTTCCGAGAAGCTCGTGCAAAATCAAAGAGCTACTTCGAAACGCTGAACTCGGTCATCAGACCAAAATGGTTCGAGCCCATGGCATCCGGTATCTGTCGCACGGATATCAGCTGCAACGGCGCGCGGGCGAAGACATGGTCGATGGCGATGCCGTAAGCACCAGCCATAACCGGCCAGGTGGCGGGCTCCGGAAAGATGTGGCCGAGCCCGGTATCGTTGAGGAAATCCCGCATATCGGGGGCAATGACCGACGCATTGAAATCACCGGCAAGGATCAGCGGTCCTTGAATATCCTTGAGGATCGGGCCGAGAATGCTCAACTCGTCGGCATGAAATTCATCGAAATAGGGCTTGCTCAGATGCGCCGAAACAAAGTTCACCGGCTGACCATCCATGTCGATGGTCACGAGGATGAAACGATTGCGCCAGAGGCTGCCGAGGCTGCGCATATCCTGTGCCCGAAACGGACGCTTCGACAGTAAAAGTGAATCGCATTCGGTGGTCATATCGCTGCAGCCGATGCGATAGGGGTAGGTACCACTGATACGCTGCAACTCGGTTTTGATTGGCTCAGCCTCGAAAATCTCCACGACGTCGGCATTGGAGCCCAGGATGAAGTCGGCGATGCGGGTGCCGTTTTCGAAATTGCTGTTTTCGATATTGAACGAGAGCAGCTTGAAACTTTTGCCCGCGCTGGGTGCCGCCAAAGGGGCGGCGGCATATTCCCGCAGCATCAGGACAGAATGGACTGCAAGCCCGATACCGAAGACGACCAGGAGAACCGCGTACCAGTGCCGCCGGAAAAGCAGCGCGAGCAGGGCAAGGGCAATGCCGAAAAGACTGAAATGCGTCTGCAGGCTCTCGAAGAAGGCGAGTAGCCAGAGATCTAAGGCATAGCGTGCCGCTAGCGTGACCAGCAACAAAGTCGCGAGCACGCATAAAACGCAGTAAATCGTCTGCCTCATAAACATATCCTTGGCATTGCTAAAACGCGACTCAAAAGCGGGCGGCAGTACGTGAAATGGTGCATGATGCCGTCATGAAATCTATCGGGATTGAAGGCGAGGAAAGACTGTCGTCTTAGAGATCAATGACCAGCGTGTCATTGAATTTGTTGCGATGCAGCATTGAAATCATTGTTTATTTTGCTCTGCAATAAGAAATTTTATTATGCGAATCTTACGGTTTTTCATGCTCTTACGCCGATTTGACTGACGGCGGAGGTTCTAAGCTCGGTGCTCGCAGCCAAATTGCGCGCTTTTGCCGCGACATTGTGCCTCCACCCCTTGCCAAGACTGGACATAATTTGCGATCAAGCTTAGAACGCGGCGGGATACGGAGGAATCTATGGCGGAATTATGGTCGCGTTGATTCGCCGGTAGTGAGGGGGTACCGCAGCGCCTAGCTGCGGTTTTGCGGAAGAGGATGGTCCGGCTTTGAGCGAGCATACTACGAGTGAAACCACGGGCGAGCCAACTCGCCGAGATTTCCTTTATCTGACGACGGGCATGGCCGGTGCGGTCGGCGCGGTCGCCGTCGCATGGCCATTTATCGACCAGATGCGGCCGGATGCCTCGACGCTTGCCCTTGCTTCCATCGAAGTTGACGTGTCGAGCCTCGAGCCGGGCATGTCTCTGACGGTGAAATGGCGCGGTAAGCCCGTTTTCATCCGCAACCGCACGCAAAAGGAAATCGACGATGCCAAGGGCACGCAGGTCTCGGATCTGAAGGACCCTGTCGCTCGCAATGCCAATCTGGCAGCGGATGCGCAGGCGACCGATGTCGCGCGTTCGGCCGGTGACGGCAAAGAGAACTGGCTCGTCATGATCGGCGTCTGCACGCATCTCGGTTGCATACCGCTCGGTCAGGCAGGGGAATATGGCGGGTGGTTCTGTCCCTGCCATGGTTCGGTCTATGATACTGCCGGTCGCATCCGCCATGGGCCGGCGCCGCAGAACCTCGCCATTCCGCTATATGCGTTCACCGCAGAAAAAAAGATCAAGGTCGGTTGAGGGGGAACTGAATCATGAGTGGTCATTCGTCTTACGAGCCATCAACAGGGCTCGAAAAATGGGTCGACGCGCGGTTGCCGCTACCGCGTATGGTCTATGACAGTTTCATTGCCTATCCGGTCCCGCGCAATCTGAATTATGCCTATACGTTCGGCGCCATGCTGGCCGTGATGCTTATCCTGCAAATCCTGACTGGCGTCGTTCTTGCCATGCATTATGCGGCGGACACGACTGTTGCCTTCAACTCGGTTGAGAAGATCGTTCGCGACGTCAATCATGGTTGGCTGCTGCGCTACATGCACGCCAATGGCGCGTCCTTCTTCTTCGTCGCGGTCTATCTCCACATCGCCCGCGGGCTCTATTACGGTTCCTACAAGGCGCCGCGTGAGATCCTCTGGATTCTGGGCGTGATCATCTATCTCCTGATGATGGCGACGGCCTTCATGGGCTACGTTCTGCCCTGGGGCCAGATGTCCTTCTGGGGCGCGACCGTTATCACCGGCTTCTTCTCGGCCTTTCCCTGGGTCGGCGACTGGATCCAGACCTTCCTGCTCGGCGGCTTCGCCGTCGACGATCCGACGCTCAATCGCTTCTTCTCGCTGCATTATCTGCTGCCGTTCATGATCGCGGGTGTCGTTATCCTGCACATCTGGGCGCTGCATGTGACCGGCCAGACGAACCCGACCGGCGTCGAAGTCAAGCTGAAGACCGATACCGTGCCCTTCACGCCCTATGCGACGCTGAAGGATGCGCTCGGCGTTTCCATCTTCTTGTTGGTATTCGCCTATTTCGTCTTCTACCTGCCGAACTTCCTCGGCCATGCCGACAACTACATTCCAGCCAATCCGCTGAAGACGCCGGCCCACATCGTTCCGGAATGGTACTTCCTGCCATTCTACGCGATGCTGCGCTCGATCACCTTCAACATCGGCCCGATCGACTCCAAGCTTGGCGGCGTTTTGACGATGTTCGGCGCGATCATCGTGCTGTTCTTTCTGCCTTGGCTGGATACGTCGAAGATCCGCTCGGCGGTCTATCGTCCCTGGTACAAGCTGTTTTTCTGGCTATTCGTGGCCGATGCCGTTCTGCTCGGCTGGCTCGGTTCGCAGCCGGCGGAAGGCAATTTCGTCGTGATCTCGCAATTCGCGACGCTGTTCTACTTCCTGTTCTTCCTCGTTGCCATGCCGGTTCTCGGCCTTGTCGAAACACCGAGGCGCATTCCAAATTCGATTACGGAGGCGGTCCTTGAGAAGCAGAGCGGCAAGACAGCCGTTCCGGCTCAAGCGTAACCGGGGAAGAGAACAATGAAAAAGCTTGTTGCCGGCCTTCTGTCGCTCGTACTTATCGGTGGCTTTGCCACGGTAGCCGCCGTTGCCGCGGAGACCAAGCCAGCCGCCGAAGAAGCGACACCGCACTACCCGCTCAAGGAGCCGAGGACCCAGCACTGGAGCTTCTCCGGCCCCTTCGGTTATTACGACAAGGCGCAGCTTCAGCGTGGCCTCAAGGTCTACACGGAAGTCTGTTCCGCCTGCCATTCGATGAAGCTGGTGGCCTTCCGCACGCTGGGCGAACTCGGCTATTCGGAAGCGCAGGTCAAGACCTTCGCGGCGAACTACGAAGTGCAGGACGGTCCGAACCCTCAAGGCGAGATGTTCACACGCAAGGCGCTTCCGTCCGACCATTTCCCGTCGCCATTCCCGAACGACGAAGCGGCAGCCGCCTCGAACAACGGGGCTGTGCCGCCGGACATGTCGTTGCTTGCCAAGGCGCGCGAAATCGAGCGCGGCTTCCCGCAGTTCGTTTTCGACATCTTCACGCAGTATCAGGAAGGCGGCCCGGATTATATCTACTCGCTGCTGACCGGCTACGAAGAACCGCCGGCTGGCTTCCAGGTTGCGCAGAACTCGCACTATAATCCGTATTTCGATGCGGCCGCGACTTTCGCCATGCCGAAGCCGCTTTCCGACGGTCAGGTCACCTATGACGACGGCTCGCCGCAGACGGTCGATCAGTATTCGCACGATGTTTCCGCCTTCCTGATGTGGGCCGCGGAGCCGCATCTGGAGGAGCGCAAGCACCTCGGCTTCATGGTCATCATATTCCTGCTAATCTTCTCGACGCTGATCTATCTCACCAAGCGGTCGGTCTATGCCAAGGCCGGCGCTCACTAAGCAGGTCGGCCCTCCAATCAACAAAAGGCGGCCCGTTGTGGTCGCCTTTTTTGTTGGTATCGTGCACGCGTCTTGATAGGGTGCGACCGGCCTTATCTTAGCCTGAGAGTACATATTTCCATGAATACTATCGCTTCGGAGCTTGCCGCCAGCATTCGCTCCATTCCGGACTATCCCAAGCCCGGCATCATCTTCCGCGACATCACCACGATGCTCGGCAATGCCAAGGCGTTTCGCCGGGCCGTTGATGCGCTGGTGCAGCCCTATGCCGGCAACAAGATCGACAAGGTCGCCGGCATGGAGGCCCGCGGCTTCATTCTGGGCGGCGCGGTGGCGCATCAGCTGTCGGCCGGTTTCGTCCCGATCCGCAAGAAGGGCAAGCTGCCGCACGATATCGTGCGTATCGCCTATAGCCTGGAATACGGCGTCGACGAGATGGAGATGCACCGTGATGCGGTGAACCCCGGCGAAAAGGTGATCTTGGTCGACGACCTGATCGCGACGGGCGGCACCGCCGTTGGCGCCACCCAGTTGCTACGCCAGATAGGCGCCGAAGTCGTTGCCGCCTGCTTCGTCATCGACTTGCCGGATCTCGGCGGCCGCAAGAAGCTGGAAGCACTCGATGTGCCGGTCCACACGCTGGTGGAATTCAGCGGGCATTGAAGACCAACTTGCCTTCGCCTCAAACGGGGCGAAGGTGTTTATTCAAACTCCAGCACAGTGCTCTCGAAGCGTATTACCGGCACACCATGCTGGTTCGTTCCGTCACACAGGATGGTGTTGAGCGTCCATCCGGGGCGTGATGCCAGTGGGCGGCTGGAAAGCAGGGTGACGCCGTAGGTGACGGTGTCGCCGGCAAAGACCGGGCGCAGCCATTGCAGCTTCTGGAAGCCGGCAGAGGGGCCGAGATTAGGTGGTTTTTCGCCCTCGGCGATCAGGCGGGCGGCTTCGCCTTTCCAATAGTCGATGAAGGTCCTCATCCAGGCTGCGCAGGTGTGCCAACCGGAAGCGCAGAGGCCGCCGAACAGCGTGTCCTTGGCGGCTTCCGCGTCCATATGGAAAATCTGTGGGTCGAAGCGTGAGGCGAAGCGGACGATGTTTTCGGCCGTAAACGTATGGCTGCCGATCTCGGCCCGTTCGCCGATGGGATAGAGCTCCGTCATCCTCATGCCGAGACCTCCACTGGCGAACGCATACGGATCATGGTGGCGTTCTCGCCGAGGCAAACGAGTTCGCCGTGCTGGTTCTTCACCTCATGCCGGAACTTGACGATGCCGATGCCAGGGCGAGAGCGCATGGCACGGGATTCGAGCACGATCGAGTGGCCGGAGAGCGTGTCGCCGGCGAGAACCGGCTTTTTCCAGTCCATGAAATCGATGCCCGGCGCGCCCTCGGACTCGGTGTTGAGCAGATAGCTGTCGCACATCATCCGCATGAACATCGCCGAGGTGTGCCAGCCGGAGGCGGCAAGCCCGCCGAGAATGCTCGCGTGGCCGGCGGCCTCGTCGAGATGCATCGGCTGCGGATCGAACTCGCTTGCGAATTCAATGATTTCCTCGGTCGTCACATGCTTCGGCCCGAGCGGGAATTCCTGCCCCGGCTGAAAATCCTCATATGTTAGTTTCGCCATATCCGTTAGCGACCTCCTCATTCCTCCCGAGCGCAATCGCATACCGAACAGGAACGGTGCAAGTATTTTCGTGGTCGCTGTGCGGAAACGGCGCGGCGAATGCGTGCCGTGAATGCGGCTTGGGCCGCGTTACCGTCGGGCTGTTGCCACCCTTTGTTCGGGGGAGATTGCCGGCACTCAAGTGAGGCCGGCAATCCCTTCATTCTTTAGGCGTTGAAGAGGAAGTTGAGGACATCGCCATCCTGGACGACATATTCCTTGCCTTCCGAGCGCATCTTGCCGTTTTCCTTGGCGCCGACTTCGCCCTTGAAAGCGACATAATCGCTATAGGCGATGGTCTGGGCGCGGATGAAGCCGCGTTCGAAATCGGAGTGAATGACGCCGGCGGCCTGCGGGGCCTTGGTGCCTTGCTCGATCGTCCAGGCGCGCGTTTCCTTCGGGCCGACGGTGAAATAGGTGATGAGGTGCAGCAGCTTGTAGCCGGCGCGGATCAGCTGGTCGAGGCCGGCTTCCGCGAGGCCGAGCTCGGAGAGGAACTCCATGGCTTCCTCGGCGGGCAGTTGCGCCACTTCTGCTTCGATGGCGGCGGAGATGATCACCACTTCGGAATTCTGCTCCTTCGCCATGGCGGCGACGGCGGCCGTATGTTCGTTGCCGGTGACGGCATCGGCTTCGGCGACGTTGCAGACATAGAGCACGGGATGCGAGGTCAGAAGGTTCAGGCTCTTGAGGATACGGAGTTCTTCTTCATCGAGTTTCGACAGCAAGGTGCGAACCGGCTTGCCTTCGTTCAACAGCTTGAGCGAGGCTTCCATCAGCGGCAGCATCGCCATGGACTCCTTGTCCTTGCCGGTGGCGCGCTTGCGCGTCTGCTCGGTGCGGCGCTCCAGACTCTCGAGGTCGGAGAGCATCAGCTCGGTCTCGATGGTCTCGGCGTCGGCAACCGGATTGATGCGGCCCTCGACATGGGTGATGTCGCTGTCTTCGAAGCAGCGCAGCACATGCACGATGGCATCGACTTCGCGAATGTTGGCGAGGAACTGGT
This sequence comes from Martinezella rhizogenes, assembly GCF_000799715.1. Taxonomy (GTDB): domain Bacteria; phylum Pseudomonadota; class Alphaproteobacteria; order Rhizobiales; family Rhizobiaceae; genus Rhizobium; species Rhizobium rhizogenes_C. Next base: position 963,244 of record NZ_JUHG01000011.1, on the reverse strand, counting down.
TGCCCAGGCCTTCGCCCTTCGACGCGCCGCGCACCAGGCCGGCAATATCGACGAAGGAGATGCGTGTCGGGATCAGCTCTTTCGACTTGGCGATCTGGGCAAGCTGCTCCATACGCGGATCGGGAACCGCCACTTCACCGGTGTTCGGCTCGATCGTGCAGAACGGATAATTCGCCGCCTGCGCCGCCGCCGTCTTGGTCAGCGCGTTGAACAGAGTAGACTTGCCGACATTCGGCAGCCCGACGATACCGCATTTGAAACCCATGGCACCTTGTCCATATCTTGAAAATCTTTGCAGTGCGTATGGGGGAAGGGCCGTTGCGGGTCAAGTCTTGTGCAGACAACGAGCCGATTTTCCGGGGCATCCCAGATCATCCGGTAGACGAAGCGCAAAGCGAGTCTTGTAAGTAAGGCATAATCGCCTTACTTTATTCGATAAAGGAGCTTGTGATGGTGAAGCTGAAGGTTACGTCAAAAGGCCAGGTGACCCTGAAGAAAGAAGTGCTGAATCATCTTGGCATTAAACCGGGCGACGAGATGGAAATCGATCTGCTGCCGCAGGGCAGGGTGGCGATACATGCTGTAGAACGAAAATTGCCGATCGAAAGTATCTTCGGGATGTTCAAGAACGAGGAAGGCTTGCATTTCACCATCGACGAAATCAATGAAGCCATTGCCGCGGGATGGGCGGGTGAGGCCAAACCTTGAGCATTGTTGCCGATACCAATGTCTTTCTTCGCACGATCATCAACGACGATCCGGATGAGGCAGAAAGGGCACGACGACTTTTTGCCGAGACTGACAAGATCATTATTCCGACGATAACGCTCTGCGAGACCATATGGGTTCTTCACAGTCGATATCGAGTTCAAAAGGCACAGCTTGTCCAGCTTGTCACACGTTTGCTTCAAACAGAGAAACTTGTTCTTGATCGCGCTGCCGTGGAAGCGGGGCTTGCGTTGTTGCAAGCTGGCGGAGATTTTACCGATGGCGTTATAGCTTTCGAGGGTCGCCGGCTGGGTGGCGATACTTTTGCTACCTTCGACAAGAAGGCCGCCGCGCTATTGAAAGGCGTCGGCCAAAATTGCCTTCTGCTCACGACCGATTGATCCAAACTGCTATTGTGGAACACTCGTCTCGCTTGAATGGCCGGTTGCGGTGCGGTATAAACCTGTTATCAGCAACAAGCTCTTTTCCCCTGTCATCAACGGTGGCTCCGATGAGTGACAATGACGTTGTCCTAAAACCGAAGACCAAGACGAAACCCAAGGTCGAGCGGCCGAAGCTTTATAAGATCATTCTCGTCAATGATGATTATACGCCGCGCGAATTCGTCATCATGGTGCTGCAGGCCGTCTTCCGCATGAGCGAGGAGGCCGGTTATCGCGTGATGATGACCGCGCATAAGCTTGGCAGCTGCGTGGTGATGGTCTGCGCCAGGGACATTGCCGAGACCAAGGCGCAGGAAGCGATCGATCTGGCGAAAAGTGCCGACTTCCCGTTGATGTTCACCACCGAGCCGGAAGAGTAGAGTTTCGGAGAGGGTGAATTGTCAGCCCGCAATAGGGCGGCGGATCTGGAAGCCGGTTTTGTCCTGCGAGAAGCCGCAATTGGCATAGAAGCGCAGCGTTGCGGGTGTCTTCGAGCCGGTGAGCAGCATTACCTTGTAGCAATTCTTCTCCCAGGCTGTGGCAATGGCCTTGTGGATCAGCGCCCGTGCATGGCCGCGCTGGCGATGGTCGGCATGGGTGACGACATTTTCGATTAGCGCGTAAGACGCCGCGCCGCGCGTCAGGTTGGGGATGATGGCCAGCGTGACGGAGGAGATGGCAAGGGGGCCGGCGAAGGCAGCAAAGATCGTCATTCCGGGATGCGCCAGGATTTCGGCAAAGCGGCTTTCCGCCAGCGTCGGTTCCAGTTCCGGATCACTGTGATTAAGGTGCCGGTAGCGCGCGAGAAGGGTAGGAAGATCGCCTGCAACGACCGGACGGATCACCACCGTGTCGCCGCCGTTTACGGCCCCTAGCATCTCAATCGTCCTTCTTACCGAACATTCTCTTCAGCATCTCGGCCATCGGGCCGCTCTCGGGCATGCGCGGCTGGTTATGGTTGCGGGCCTGATGGATATGCGATTTGGCGACAGTCTTTTTTTCCGGCTTCGGCGCCGGTTCTTCCGCCTTGCCGCCCAGCGCTAGCGCGATCTTGTTCATCAGCTGCGAATCCTCGCCGCGCACCAGCATGTCGGCGTTATCGGCGAGCGCGTCGAACATCGGCTCGAGCCAATCGCGATCCACTTTGGCGAAATCGCCGAGCACATGATTCTGTACCAGCTCCTTGACGCCGGGATGACCGATGCCGAGACGAAGGCGCCGGTATTCCCGGCCGCAATGGGCGTCGATCGACTTGATGCCGTTGTGGCCGCCATGGCCGCCACCGGTCTTCAGCCGCGCCTTGGCGGCGGGCAGGTCGAGTTCGTCATAGATGACGACGAGGTCGGAAGGCTCGAGCTTGTAGAAGCGCATGGCCTCGCCGACGGATTCGCCGGACAGGTTCATGAAGGTCTGCGGCTTGATCAGCAGGACCTTCTGGCCACCAAGTTCGCCTTCGGAAATCTCCGCCCTGAACTTCTTCGACCAGGGTGAAAAGCTATGCCGACGATGAATAGCGTCGACGGCCATGAAACCGATATTGTGACGGTTGCCCTGATATTTGGCGCCGGGATTGCCGAGGCCCACGATGAGAAGCATGCGCTTCACCCTTTGGAAAATGCCGATGCCCTTCACGACAGGGAATTGACGGCAAAGTCAAGGCGGGACCTTTCGTCAGCCGCCGAGGTGCAGGCCGTATTTCAGGAATATCCGCTTCTGCGTGCCGTCGGCAATCAAGCTGTCGAGCGCTGTCTGCATCCTCTTCAGCAGATCGTCCGGAAAGTCCTTCTGGCAGGCGATGCCCATGGGCTGCGCGGAGAGAACGGTTACCTTCTCAACGGCGTTGCCTTCTCTCCTCAATTTGTCGAAATAGCTTTCGGAGATTGGCATCAGGTCGATGCGGTCGCTCATCAGCTTTTTCAGCGTCGCCCTGAAGTCGCTGGCGACATCGATCCGTGGGAAATTGGCCTGCCGTAAGGCGGCCTCGGTATAGTCTTCCCGCCAAGTGCCGACAGCATACTTCCGCGCTTCATCGAGGGTGGCGGCGGTGACATTGGATCCGCTATGCTTGATCAGGATGTTGCGGTCGACCAGCAGCGGCTGGACCCATTTGAACAGCTTGTCGCGCTCTTCATTATGGGCGGTGGCGAAGACGCAGGTCATCGACACCGTCTGCGCCTGGGAATAGGCCCGTGCCCACGGCATGACCTCGATCGAGTAATCGACGCCGATATCGGCCATCACCTTACGCACCTGCTCGACGGTCGCACCGACGACCGTCTTGCCATCGCGATAGTTGAAGGGCGGATATTCTTCCGTGGTGAAGGTGATGGTTTCTGCTCGGGCCACAGAGAGAAGGCTGGAGGAGGAGAGGCTAAGAAGGGCGAGGAGCAGCGGTTTCAGCATGTGTCCTTCTCTCGCTATGATGCTTGCGCTACGGAGGGGAGGCTGCCTGCTCGCGGTTCCGCGAGCGTTTTCATCAGATCGTTTGGATGTTGTGGCCGGTGGAACAGATAGCCTTGACCGTAATCCAGCCCCATGATGCGCAGTGTCGTGCACTCCTCTTCGGTCTCGATGCCTTCGGCGATGACGGTGCAATTCATCTTGTGCGACAGCGTCGTGATACTTTCGACCAGCATGCGGCTCTTGGCACTCACATCCGAAGCGGTGTCGTTGATCGCGCGGATGAAGGATTGGTCGATCTTGATAATGTCCACCGGGAAGCGGTTGATGTAACTCAGCGACGAATAACCCGTGCCGAAATCGTCGAGCGCGATGCGGCAGCCGTAGCGGCATATCTCGTTGATGACCATGCGCGTTTCAGGATTGTCGTCCATCAGTACCGCTTCGGTGATTTCCACAACGATCCGTTTGGGGGAGATATCGTGGCGGGAGAGCAGGGCGGCGATGCGCACGGGCAGTTCCGGCTCGAATTGCAGCGGCGAAAAATTGATGGCCAGATAAGTGTCCTGCATGCCATCGAGGCGCGAGAGACGGGCAAAATTGGAAACCGCCTTCTCCATGATGCGATTGCCGATACGAATGATCGAGCCCGTCTCTTCGGCGACCTCGATGATCCGGGCTGGAGGCAGAATGCCTTTTTGCGGATGATGCAGCCGCATCAGCGCCTCGAAACCGGCGATGGAGCGATCATCGATATTGACGATCGGCTGCAGGTAAGCCTCGAACCAGTCCTCGCTCAGCCCGCTTTCGATATGGCTCTCGAGTTCGGCGCGGCGGCGCGAGGCATCCAGCATGCTGTTGTCGAAGATTTGCGCGCCGTTCTTGCCATCGTGCTTCTTGGCATACATGGCGATATCGGATTTCAGCAGCAGTTCCGCGGCATTGGCGGCATGGCGGGGGTAGATGGCGATGCCTATACTGGCGCTGAGGCGGGCGTCGCCACCAAAGGGGGTTTCGAATACCTCGGCGATACGGGTTGCCATATCGACTGCCCTCGCTTCAGCGTCCTCGGCAAGCAGTAGGATAGCGAATTCATCACCACCAAGGCGGGCGGCGATGTCGCCGGGTTCCAGCCGTGCCTGCAAGCGCGCAACCAGTTCGCGTAGAGCCGCATCGCCGGCGGCATGGCCCTTGTTATCGTTGATCCATTTGAAGCGGTCGAGATCGATGAAAAGGCAGGCAAGCTCGCGCTTGCGCTTGTCCGCCTCGTTGATCTTGGTGTCGAGTGCCGTTTCAAAACCCTGGCGGTTCAAGAGACCGGTCAGGTGATCGGTGATTGCCTGGCGCAGGTTCCGGTCCTCGGACTGCTTGAGATCGGTGACATCGGTCATGACCGAGAGCGAAAGACCATCCTGGATTGCCGTCGTCTCGAGGATCAGCACGTCCATGACCCGATCATCGCGGCAGTGGAATTTCACGGTGACGTCGAAACGGTCGGCGCTGTCGGGATGGCTGCGTTTGCGCTCGATGTATTTCGCGCGCGATTCCGGCAGCACCAGGCTTGCAAACTTGCGTCCAAGCACATTGGAGCGGGCATAGCCGGTGGCGGCCAGCCAATAGTCGCTGACGGCGGCGATGCAATCGTCCTTGTCGAGGGAGAACAGCATAGCTGGCGTCAGATTGTAGGTATCCGTGGCGCGGCGATGGGCGAGCTTCAGCTCGGTTTCCTCGCGCTCCAGCTTGCTCTGCATCTCGTTGAAGCTGTTGGCGAGCCGACCCATTTCGTCGTTGGACTGCCAATCGACATGGTGGCGTGAACCTAGCCGCCTCGTCGCTTCGATAGCGTGGGTCAGCCGCATCAGCGGCTGAATGACAAAGATGCGGTTGCCGATCAGGGCGGCGCCGAAAACGGTCAACACGGCGAAGATGAAGATCGAGATGAAGACGATCTCCTCGCTCTTCAATCCGTCGAAGAGGCCGAGCGTCGGGTAATAGACGGTAATGGTGCCGAGGTTTCTTGCGCCGTCCACGCCATTGTAGATGATCGGGCGTGAAACGGCCTCCAACAGGCCCTTGTAGGATTTCGGGATAGTTGATTGCGTGACGTCGAGCTGGCCGGAGAGATCGCGTACATTGACCTTGACGATGGCGCCCTCGGCGACCGTCGTGGCGCTGATCTGTGTGACGCTATCCTCGTCAAGGTCCCACAGCGGTTTGGCCAATGCCTGGGCGTTGGCGATCAGCAGGACCGAGATATGGTCCTTGATTTCCTTTTCGGCGCGTCCGGACGACAAGAAAAGAAACAGCACAAAGAGGGGCGCGACGAAAACCAGCAGCGCGCCGCAGACGATCGCGAAAAACCTGTTTTCGACGGAATGATTCATAGTTCCGCTTGCTCCCCGGTCGTAGACCGGCTGATCTTGGGGCGGGCCGTTCTCTACAACTGTTTGGCGTAAAATTTCACGAATGTGTTAAATGTTGCTGAAACCGTGGGGTTAATGGATTTAAACCAAGTATTGATTCTGTAGTTCGCAAGATTTTCTGCGACTTTTATTAGAATTTACACATAAAAAACCCGCCATCCCCAGAGGGGAGGCGGGTCTTAATGTGTAGCGATGAAGACGCTGATTAGGCGCTGGCTTCTTCGCTGCCTTCTTCTTCCGTAAGACCGGCAGCCGGAGCGACGATCGTTGCGATCGTGAAGTCGCGGTCAGCGATGACCGGAGACACGCCCTTCGGCAGGGTTACGTGCGAGATGTGGATGCTGTCGCCGGCCTTGAGACCCGACAGGTCAACCGTGAAGAATTCCGGGATCGCATCAGCCGGGCAATGGACTTCGACTTCGTGGCGAACGATGTTCAGCACGCCGCCAGCCTTGAGGCCCGGGGACTTTTCCTGGTTGACGAAGTGAACCGGGATTTCAACGGTCACCTGGCTGTTGCCGGAGACGCGCAGAAAGTCGATATGGAGCGTGAAGTCACGGACCGGATCGAGCTGGTAGTCCTTCGGCAGAACCTTGATCTTCGTGCCGCCGACGTCGATCGTCGCGATCGTGGTGAGGAAACCACCGGCATGAATACGCTTCGTCACTTCATTGGTGTTGAGAGTGATCGAGATGGGGGCCTGCTTGTCACCATAGATGACAGCGGGAATCAAACCATTGCGGCGAAGTTCACGGGCGGACCCCTTACCAACCCGTTCGCGCGCCTCGGCCTTGAGCTCGTAGCTTTCGTGGCTCATAGCTATTCCTTTCGAGGTTATTTGGAGAGTTCATCCGGTCGCCGGCATGCGGGGACCGATTGAACTGGAGGAGGGCGAGCCCTGCCTCATCCGCGTTGCCTCCAAGGGTGTCTACGCGGACGCGTGGCGTATAGTACAAACGGGCCCAAGGTGCAAGTATCTCCGTAGGAAGCGCACCTGTGACGACATTGCAACTCAAGATAAAGAGCCGGCGATGCTATTTCTATCAATGCCTTGACATATACCCTTGGCCTCTTCAACAGTCGATTTCAATCGATCAGGGTCAAAAGGAGAGGTCGGGTATGCGCTCCAAGGCTATTGCCGCCGCGGCGGTTTTTTCCATCGGTCTTGCTGGCGCGTCGCAGGCGGCCGACGTCAACGAGCAGGGCGCCAAGGAATTGCGCACCATCCTGACGCATTCCCTCTCGCGCGATCTTGCCCGTAGCGGCTTCGTCACCGTGACGCCCGCCGGAGATCAATATCAGATCACCTACGACCTCGCGAAATTCTTCGACAAGATCAATTCCAGCGCGTTGTCGGTTACCGGTTTCAAGCCGCTGTTGCTGTTCGCGCAGCCACTTGCGGAAGGCAAATGGCACCTGAAGGGTGATAATAGCCTCGATGTTTCGGTCCATTCGCCGGCATCGGACATCACCTATTCGGTTGCCTCCAACGCGATTGATGGCATTTTCGATCCGGCGCTCGAGGTGATGCGGTCGCTGGAGACGAAGAGCAATGGCATCAAGTTCTCCAGCGTCGGCAGTGGCAGAAACACCGGGCATGCGATGGATGCCACCATCGATAGTGCATCGTTCTCCAGTTCGGTGACCGACGGCGCCGAGGCCGGCAAGGTGGATCTGCAATCGCAGGGCACGTTGCAGCGCTTCAATGAAACAGTGACCGGGCCTGGGGCTTCGTCCGTCAATCTCAGCGCCGACAGCATCGATATCAAGGCGGCGGCGACGAGCCTGCCGGCGAAGGAGTTGCGTGAACTCGTCCATTTCTTCATCCAGCACGTCAAGGCCAAGCAGCTGTCCGATAGTGGCAGCGAGAAATTCGCAGAACTGGTGCGGCGCACCTTGCCGGGCTTCGGCTCGCTGGATGAAACGGTGACGCTGAACAATCTGCTGGTGACGACCGCAAAGGGAAAGGTCGGCGTCAAGACAGTCGACTACAGCTTCAAGATGGATGGCCTCACCAAAACCTCCAACGTCAATTTCGGCCTGCGAGCGGAGCATTTCACGCCTGACCCTGGCCTCATTCCGTCGGCCTATGCCGCCTTCCTGCCGGAAACGCTCGATGTGCAGATCGGCATGCCCGATATCAATTTCGACGGCCTTGTCGATGCGGCGCTGAAGAATGTAGCGACGCGTGCCACGCCGGTTTCTGGCGAGGCACTGAAGCGTATAGCGTTCCCAGGCGGCCATGCGACTCTCGAATTTCCGAAAATCAGCGCGATTTCCGGCGTTTACGATGTCGAGGTTTCCGGCGCGTTGAAGAGGACCACCCAATCCCATGCCGGCTATTCTCTGCAGGCAACGATCCTGGCTCGCGATTTCGACAAGACGATCACCGCCGTTCAGGACGCTGCCAAGACGGACCCGCAACTGAACAAGGTTTCCTTCAGCCTGATGGCAGCCAAGGGCTTTGCCAAGACCGCTCCGGATGGCCGCCTGCGCTGGGATGTCATGATGGATGAAAACCGCACCGTCACGGTGAATGGACAGGTTTTGAAAGGGCCTAAGGGCCTCAAAAGTCCTTAAGAGTTTGTACCCGACGCTCGTTTCGGCGTCTTCGATCTGATCGGGAACTCACTTCAGGGTTCTTCGGTTTCCAACTGTTTTTTAGGTATTTGGGGGAATGAAACATGCGTTTCAAAGCAGTAACCGCGGCGGCGGTTTTCGCCGTGGGTCTGGCTGGCGCGTCGCAGGCGGCTGAAGTCAATGAGCAGGGTGCCAAGGATCTACTTGGGAACCTTACGTATTTCATGCCGAAAGACATGGCGAAGAGTGGAATCATCGCTGTCAAGCCGGTGAACGGTCGCTATGAAGTGACCTACGACCTGAAGAAACTCCTCGATAAGCTGAACGTCACTGGTTTTGCCATTACAGGGCTCAAGCCGCTGACGGCGCTTGCGATGCCGCAGGATAACGGCCTTTGGAACATCGAGGGCAACAATGCGATCGACGTCACCGCGCGCTCAAAGTCCGGTAAAACCCCAAGTGTCGAGCTCCGCTATGCGCTTGCATCTTCCAGCTTTAAGGGCGTCTTCGATCCTGCGCTCTACTATGTCCGCTCGATGGACATGAAGGGCAGCGGCATCACCTTCGCCACGAAGACCATCGATAAAGACAAAGCGGTACAAAAGAACGATGCCACGGCCGACAGCATCGCTTACACGCTGTCATCGTCCGACAGCGGCGAGCCGGACAGGCTTGACCTCAAGATGGACGGTAGCCTGCAATCCTTCAACAACAAGATTTCCTCCGACACCATGACGCTTGCCGAGATCAAGGTCGGCGCGATCGATTTCAACGCATCGGCGACCAAGCTGCCGGTGAAGGCGTTGAATGAACTGTTTCGCTTCTTCTCCGAGCACAAGGAAGCAAAGACCCTGTCCGAGGACGAGAGCACGGCGCTCAAGGCGTTGCTGCAGAAGATGATGCCGATCGTCGGTTCGTTCGGCGAGACGGTCGCCCTCAAGGATGTTTCCGTGACGACCCCCTTGGGCGATGGCGGTCTGCGGCAGATGGACTATTCCTTCAAAGTGGCGGGACCAAGCAATGCGATGAATGCCGATTTCGGTCTGCGCGCCGAAAAGCTTACCCTGGCATCCGGTCTGGTGCCCGAAGATTATGTCGCGTTCATTCCCAACGCTGCCGAAATGCAGGTGCAGCTGCCGAACCTGAATTTCACCGCTCTCGCGGAGGTTCTGCAGCAGACCGATTTTAACCATCCGGCCGGCCAGGACGCCGTGGATAACCAGTTGCGGCAAGCCATGTTTCCTGATGGAACCATGACGGTCAATTTTCCGAAGATCAGTGCGATTTCGGGGCTCTACGATGTAGAGACTTCCGGCAGCATGCACGGCGCGCTTGATGACACCAACCGTGTCACCATGAACATGACGGTGCTTGCCCGCGATCTCGACAAGACGATCGCCGCTGTTCAGGAAGCCGCTAAGACGCAGCAGGATCTCAACCAGTTTTCCTTCGGCCTGATGATGGCCAAGGGTTTTGCCAAGACCGATCCCGACGGACGTTCGCGTTGGGAGGTCAGCATCGCCGACGACAAGACCGTGATGATCAACGGCCAGGTCATCAAGTAAGCCGCTCAAGTTTCAGAATGCGAAGATGTTTGTCCTAAGGCCGCTGGCCCAGCGCTCGATTTCTCTCCTATGGGCCGGCCAGGTGCTGGCGGCGACCGGATCCGAATTCTACATGGTCGCCGTCGTCTGGATCGCGGCGGATTTCATTGGCAGCAACGCGGGCTACGTGTCCGCGTTGCAGTCGGGTATGCTTCTGTTCGGCAGTCTCTTCGGCGGCATCCTGACGGATCGCTGGCGGCATAGCACGACGATGATTTCGTCCGATGTGCTGCGCGCGTTGTTGTTGCTGGTGCTGTCTGTCGCCGGCTTGATGCATGTCATGAGCCTGCCATTGCTGATAGTGCTTGCCGGATGCATCGCCCTGTTGACGGCGGCGTTCGATCCGTCGTTGCAGGCGACCTTGCCGACGATTGCTGTCGAGCCCGACATCCGGCATGCGACCAACGGATTGTTCGACGCCACGAGGCGCATGGCCCGCATTCTCGGGCCGAGCTTGATTGCGCTGGTCAACGGTTTCCTGCCGAAGTCGCAGTTCTTCGCTGTGACGGCGGCGACATTGCTGCTATCGGCCCTGGCGGTCTGGCTGGCTGTCGCCAAATTGCCGCCCGCGCCTCGCCGTCGCGATTTCTCAGGCGCGGCCGCGGTGATCGACGGCGTGCTGGGCGGATGGAGGGCAGCGCGGGGTCACGCCGCCATACTTTATGGCCTGTTCACCAACCTGATGGGGAATATTGCCTGGGCCATGGGCATTCTTCTCGGCATGATCCTGCATCTGCGCGAAACCAGCACCGATCCGTTGACGGATTACAGCCTGATGATGACGGCCTATGGCATCGGCAACGTGACGACCAACCTCATCCTCAGCAACATGAAACCACGGCGGCCGGTGGTCTGGATCATCGTGGCAAAACTGATTTTCGGCACCGGCGTTTTCCTGCTGCCGCTGATGCATGACCGTCTCTGGTTGATGGCCGTTGCATGCTTTGCCTCGATCAACGGCCCCTTCGAAAATCTCGCCATGCTGCATCTGATGCAGACGAGGAGCGAGCCGCACCGTCTGGCGCAGGTCTATCGCTTGATGATGTGCGCGATCTTCCTCGGCCTTTTCCTGGCCTATCTCATGTCGCCGACGCTTTTTGCCTGGTTCGGCATCGGGCCGTCGATCATGGGATCGGGCGCCGCAGTTTTCGTCGCCGGGCTGATCGGAATAGGACTGCTGGTCTGGCGGCAAAGACGTCCGGCCGGTGTGACACCGGCATAAGGAAGGGATGGCCGGTTTTCAGTCGAACAGGCTGGAAACCGATTCTTCCTGGCTGGTGCGGTTGATGGCTTCGCCGATGAGGCTGGCGGTGCTGATGACGCGAATGTTGGGCGCGGATAGCACCGCTGTCGTCGGCTGAATGGAATCGGTGATCACCAGTTCCTTCAGCTTCGAATTGGCGATACGGGTCACGGCGCCACCGGACAGAACGCCGTGGGTGATATAGGCCGTGACGCTGGTCGCGCCATTCTTCAGGAGCGCCTCGGCGGCGTTGCAGAGTGTGCCGCCGGAATCGACGATGTCGTCGATCAGCAGGCAGTCTTTTCCTTCCACGTCGCCGATAATGTTCATGACTTCGGATTCACCCGGGCGATCACGGCGCTTGTCCACGATCGCCAGCAGACAGTCGAGACGTTTGGCAAGCGCGCGAGCACGCACGACGCCGCCGACGTCGGGCGAAACCACCATGACATTGCCGATATCGTAATTGGCGACGATATCGCGCGTCAGGATCGGCAGGGCGTAAAGATTATCCGTCGGGATATCGAAAAACCCCTGGATCTGGCCTGCGTGCAGATCAAGCGTCAGTACGCGATCGGCTCCGGCCTCGGTGATGAGGTTCGCCACGAGCTTTGCCGAGATCGGCGTGCGCGGGCCGGCCTTACGGTCCTGACGAGCATAGCCGAAATAAGGAATGACAGCCGTGATGCGCCGCGCCGAGGAGCGCCGCATTGCGTCAACCATGATCAACAATTCCATGAGGTGGTCATTGGCCGGAAACGATGTCGGCTGAACGACAAACACGTCCTCGCCGCGCACGTTTTCCTGGATCTCAACAAAGATTTCCTGGTCCGCGAAACGCCGGACACTTGCCTTACCCAAAGGAAGATTGAGATAGTTGCAGATCGCTTCGGCGAGTTGCCTGTTCGAGTTGCCTGCGAAAATCTTCATTTTGGCCCGCCTGTTACCAACCTGATAGCCGCGCTTTTAACCGCCTTGCTCCCGAATGCAAGGGGGTGAGGCATGATAGCTTTCATATTTCTGAAAAGCCTGTGGCTATCCACCGCGAGAGTCACGCCAGGAATTGAATTCCGACATGGTTTTGGTGGCGATTTTCTGCATGACGGCAGGCGGAACGGCGGTCCACGGATCGCCGCGCTTCAGCGGTGCGCTTTCCGCCCCCTGGATTCGGTGCAGGCGGGCACCGCTATTGTCGAGGACATCCCAGACATAGGTGACGGAAATCTGCGGTCCATCCTGGAAGGCGGAAAGATAGCCTTTCAGGATGTAGCTGGCGCTCGAATCGCTCGAGCTCTTGATCGCAAGGCCAAGCGAACGCGCCTCCGCGCCGAGCTGGCGTGAAAGCGGGGTGACGGCCTCCACCGGCGCACCGATGATCGGCAGGAAGCGAACGCTGTTTCCACCGGTTGTCGCCGCGGGGGCGATGGAGGCTTGCTGTTGCTGTTGCACGGGCGGCTGTTGATCGTCTTGCTGATCCTGGGCCGCCTGTTGCTGTGGCTGCTGGTCATCCGCGAGGCGGCGATCGGCTTCGCGCTGCTCATCGGATTCCGAGATCGGAGCACTGCCTGGCGGAATGGATGCGGTCTGGGAGCCGTCGAGAGGGCGGGAGGCGTAAGGGTTGCCGCCGCCGCTTCTCAGCGCTGCCGCCTGATCGTCCAGTGAGCCTCCACTAGGGCTTTGCGGTTGGTAACCCTGCTGCTGATAGCCCTGTCGTTGGTAGCTGTAGCTGTCCTGCGCGGTCTGATACGTTTGCTGGCGCTTCGGCGCGGAGGCCATGCGTTCGACATCGCGTTGCGTGACGGGGCTGGAGCCGGCATCGCCGATGGTTCCGGGCGGCGTCAAGGCGTCTGTCGTGTTGCAGGCGGCGAGCGCAAGGCAGAAGCCAACGGGAATCAACGTTGTCCTGACCTGTCTCATATGCGCGATCCTTTCCTTCGAGGGTCACCCCGTTCAGGATCGCTATTCTACGCTGCTAACGGTTAAGAAATTCGAGCTGATGGCGCGACAAAGCTCGCGGAGCCTGAGATGTCGTCAGATAGGTCTGGCCGAGCGTCATTGCGGTGCCGGTGTCGGAATCCATGATGATCATGTGTACGAAGAGCGACATGCTCTCTTCGATCTCCTGCGGATTGCCGGCAACGAACATCTCATGCTCCATCCAGGAGGGGGAGAAGCGGGCGCCGAGCGAATAACCACAGGCATTCAGCCGGTGGCGGGCAAGGCCGCGCTCGTCCATGATCTTGGCATGCATGTCGAAGACGTCGCCGAAGGTGTGGCCAGGTTTTAGCACGGTTTCGATCGCCTGGATGGTTTCAAGGCAAGCGCTGAAGAGTTCGCGGTGGCGATGGCTGGGGTCGCCGATGACAACCGTGCGCATCATGGCGGCATGGTAATGGGCGTAGGTGCCGGCCCATTCGAGGGTGAGCTGGTCGTTGACGTCGAGCTTGCGGCGGCCGGCTTTGTAGCGGCAGAGCAGGGCCTCCGGACCGGAGCCGATGATGAATTCATTGGCGGGGTAATCGCCGCCGCCGGAGAAGATCGTGCCCTGCATGGCAGCCAGAATGTCGGCTTCGTCGGCGCCAGGCTTGATCAGCGCGAGTGCCGCGTCCAGCGCATCGTCGGCAAGGGCGGCAGCGCGCTCGACATAGGCAACTTCCGTCGGACTTTTGATAAGGCGCAGGCGCCCGACGAGATAGGAGGCGTCGACGATCTGGCCGAACGTGGCGATCTGGTTGTCGAGCAGGCGGGCGACGCGGCCAGTCATGCCGTGCGTATCATATTCGACGCCGATGCGGGTGCCGAGAAGATCGAGCTCCACCAGCAATTCCTTGAGGTCGAGCGTCGGATCGGCGTTGACCCGATCGACCCAGATGCGAATATCGGAGATGACGGATGTGAGCTGGGCCTGGCGAAGATCGGCCGAGCGGGTCAAAAGCACCATCGTGCCATCCGACTTGACCGCCAGCGTCTGGAAGAAGCAGTAACCGAAGGTATCGTAGCCCGTCAGCCAGAACATGCTCTCCTGCGCGAAAAGCAGCATGGCGTCGAGCTTCTCCTCCTGCATCTTCGCCAGGAGACGGGCCAGGCGAGCGTCGAATTCGCTGCGTTCAAAATGCAGGGCCATTTTAGGAGGTCTCCTCGATGGCGATAGCGGAAATCTGACGACCGTAATCCGGCTCCTTCGCATGCGTGGTGCGGCGATAAGAGAAGAAGCGGTCGGCGTCGGGATAGGTGCAGAGGGCCAGGCTTTCGGCGGTCACGCCTGCCTTGCGCAGGCGGTCGACCGTCAGCGCCGGCAAGTCAAACATTGCATGGCCGGTTTTTTCGGATGGAACGAAGTATTTGCTGTAGCTCGGGTCGTAAGCGGTGAAGCGGTCGACGAATTCCGGACCGACTTCATAGCTTGCCTGGCTGATCGAGGGGCCAAGGCACGCGGTGATCGCCTCGCGCTTGGCGCCGAGCGCGACCATTGCCTCGATGGTGTTTTCGAGCACGCCGGTCAGCGCGCCTTTCCAGCCGGCATGGGCGGCACCGATCACTCGGTTTTCGGGATCGGCGAAGAGGATCGGACCGCAATCGGCGGCGAGTACGCCAAGCACCACCCCAGGCGTCGCCGTCACCATAGCGTCGGCCTGCGGGCGATCGCCATTGTATTGGGTATCGACGGTGATGACGTCGGGCGAATGGACCTGATGTACGGTCGCGAGCCGCTCCAGGGGCAGGCCGAACCAGCCGGCGACGCGGCGGCGGTTTTCCTCCACATGCGCGCGGTCGTCATGGGAGCCGAGACCGACGTTCAAACCGCGATAGAGGCCCTGCGAAACGCCGCCCTCGCGGGTGAAATAGCCATGGCGGATACCGGCGCTTTTGGTGGCGCTCAGCAATGTGCTTTCAATCGGAGTCGGCAATACCGCGTATCCCTTGATATGGTCTTTGGCGTGGAGCGTGATGAATAACGCGTCTGTGGCGAAGCGGTTCGATTTGGCCGGGATGTTGGCCCAGCCATGCGCGCTCTGTCAATCCGCTGGCTTCGGCACTCTTTATCAGCGCGCGGGGCGAAAGGGCTGGAGATCGATCGCAGGGCTTGAGACCGCCAGTACTTTGAAGAGCTCGCCCATCTTGCCTTCGCCGGCGCCGGCAAGCCGTTCGACGGCGGCGTGGATGCCCTCTTGCGTTGCGACGTCGCGATCACGGCCAAGTGCCGCTGCCCGTTCCAACAACCCAAGCCCGATGAGGAAATCGCCCTGATGACAGCATCCGTTGATCTGCAGGCCGGAGGCCGCAGCTGTTTCCGCCAGATGCTGGAAATCGACATGGCTGGTGAGATCCGCTTCGCCGGGATGCTCCAGCGGCGGATCGTATTCATGCATGCGCACGGCCTGCAGCGTATCGCCGAAGCCTGTCGCCATGTGCCCGTAATCGATGGCGAGCGCGGTGCCGCCATGGGCGGCGATCCGGTCAGAGACTGTGGTCATGACCGCCTGGCGGGCAGGGGCGATCTCGAAGATGGTGCCGATGGGTGGCAACGATCCTTCCGGGAGGAACGCCGGGTCGAGGCCAGCGACGCCGACCGCGAAGGTCAGCTCGTCATGGGCGTCAAGCCCGACCGTGCGCTCGCGAAACCCGTTCGCGGTGTGGACGAACTGACGGATGGGAATGGCGTCGAAGAGCTCGTTGGCGGCAAGCAGGGTGAAGCCCGCGGGGGTATCGTTGACGTCCGATTGCCAGGAAACCTTGTCGCCATGGTCGGCAAGCGTCTGCCGTTGAAAGCCCTGCAGTCGCTCGCTGGTTTCGACCAGATGCACGCTCATGGCGTCATAGAGTGGCGGCGCCAGTTTGCCGATGACGCGAAGCATATCAGCCATCATCGTGCCGCGGCCGGGGCCGATTTCCACCAGGCGGACATCAGCGGGCGAGCCGTGGCGCTGCCAGGCATGCACCATGAAGATGCCGATCATTTCGCCGAAGAGCTGGCTGATCTCGGGCGCGGTGACGAAATCGCCGACGCTGCCGAAGGGCTCGCGCGTCTTGTAATAACCGTGCTGCGGATCAGCGAGACAGAGAGAGAAATAGTCGGTGATGCTGACCGGTCCGTTCGTGCGGATAATGGCTTTGATTTTTTCGCCGAGCGGGGTCGTCATCATTTGGTCTCGCTAGAGCATGATTCCGAGAAATATAAAGCAGTTCTCGGAAGGATCATGCGATATTTCACCCAGAGATCAAGCGGTCTGCCTGGCGGCAGCGTAGCGGGCGCGAATGACTGCCCAGAGGCCGATCGCAACCATCGGCACGGACAGCACCATCCCCATGGTCAGCCAGTTCGTGCCCATGAGATAGCCGAGCTGTTCATCCGGCTGACGGAAGAACTCGACTAAAATGCGCGAGAAGGCGTACCCGATGACGAAAACGCCGCTGATGGTGCCGGGTTTCTTCAGTGCCAAGGCCCAGCGCGTCAGGATGAAGAGGACGACGAAGAGGACGATGCCCTCGATGCCGGCCTCGTAGAGCTGGCTCGGATGGCGCGGATCGGGGCCGGCCGGGCAGATGCCATCATGGGCGGCAATGATGTGAGGGCTGCAGAAGACCATGGCCCAGGGGACGTCGCTGGCTCGGCCCCAGAGCTCGCCATTGACGAAATTGGCAATGCGGCCGAAGAAAAGGCCGATGGGGGCGACGGCGGCGACGATATCGAACAGGCTCCAGACCGGGATCTTGCTGCGATTTGCGAACAAAATCATGGCGATGGTGGTGCCGATCAATCCGCCATGGAAAGACATGCCGCCTTTCCAGATCTGGATGGCGCGGATCGGGTCGGCGATCACCTTGTCGAGATCGTAGAACAGGATATAGCCGATGCGGCCGCCGAGAACGATGCCGAGCGCTACCCAGAGGATGAAATCGTCCAGATGCGCGCGCGTCATCGGCGCGGTGTTGTTCAGCCAAAGCTTGCCGTTGTCGACCAGCCGCCGCGCATAGAGCCAGCCGAGCAGGATGCCGGCGACATAGGCAAGGCCGTACCAGTGGACATCAAGTGGGCCGAGCGAAAAGGCGATCGGATCGATATCGGGAAACGGCAGGATGGCGGCGAGGTTGGCGGATGTCAGCAAGATTGTCAGATCCGTTAGAGCATGGTTCGCAAGATTGCGATACGATTCTTGGACAAGAGCATGCTAAATCCAATGTGGCCGGAAGATGACGTTCGGTATTGAAACGGTCAAGTCGATTTTCATAAGTCTTTTGTCATGGGCCAGCTTGTCCCGCTCAATCTCAATTTGCTTGCATCGAACTCTCGGAAATCCTACCTCATCCCTATCTGGCCCCTATAGGATGTTGTTCATTTTCGGGGCCGACGGCCGCAAGGAGACCATAATGAGTACTGGACCGAACCGTATCATGGACGAATTCGCCAAGTTGATGACCGATGCCGCCGGTGCTGCCCAGGGCGTGCGCCGCGAGATCGAAACGGCTTTCAACGCACATGCCGAACGCTGGCTGAACAGCCTCGATATCGTCAAGCGCGAGGAGTTCGAAGCCGTTCGCGAAATGGCGATCAAGGCGCGTGACGAGAACGAAGCGCTGCTCGCCAGAATCGAGGCGCTGGAAGCGCGTCTTTCCTCGAAAAGCAAGTAAGCGCGATTAATTTTGCGATAAATAGGCGTGGCAGGCCTCTGCCACGCACTTTTCCTCTAAAATTTTCGGCGATTTATCCACCTGTGGACACTGGCAAAAAAGCCAATCGCCAGAGTCAGTTATGACTCCCTTCTGAATAGACATCGGAAGAGCTTTCCACAGCGCCCTTGCCCAAAATCTCCCTTGAGGGGCTGGCATGCCGGGCATGCCGTTATACACTGATTTTAAATGATGATTCGAAACGGACTTGGTAAGCTCCGGGCAGGGTGGATGCGTTAGTCTGGCAGCCGTTCAACATCATCCCGAAGATGTTTCCGGAGTAAAACAGTTTGCGTTCTCTCAATGTTGAAGCACGCGAAAGCTGCATTCGTTCCGGTCAAGAAGGTGCTGCATGAGCCTTATGGAAATAGAAGTCGAACGCCAGTCAAATCCGGTCGATATGATCGAGTTCGTGGCTGCCAATAACGACTGGTCGTTTGAGCGGTCGGGCGAAGACGAAATTGCCATGACTGTCGAAGGTAAATGGACGGACTATCATGTTTCCTTCTCCTGGATGGAGGAGTTCGAGGCGCTGCATATTGCCTGCGCCTTCGACATCAAGGTCCCGGACATCCGTGCCAATGAAGTCATCAAGCTTCTGTCCTGCGTCAATGGCCAAGTGCTGATGGGCCATTTCGACCTGTGGCGGCAGGAGGATATTGTGATCTTCCGGCAGTCGCTGCTGCTTGCCGGTGGCGCCGAGCCGACCAACCGGCAGGTGGAAGTGCTGCTGTCCAACGCTCTTGACACCTGCGAGGCTTACTATCAGGCTTTCCAGTTCGTTGTCTGGTCCGGCCTTGACGCAAATCGCGCCATGGAAGCCGTGCTGTTCGAAACCGTGGGCGAATGCTGATATGACGACCGGGGCATCCTCAAGCGCTCTCGCATCTTCCGGCGCCATCATCCTGATTGGCGCTGGCAATATGGGCGGCGCGATGCTGACGGGCTGGTTGAAAAACGGTGTGTCGGGCTCCTCTGTGACCGTGGTCGATCCCAATCCATCCGAGGCGATGCTGAAGCTTATTGTCGATGCCGGCGCAAGCCATGTCACTGGTGTTCCCGCCGGTGTCACCGCGGGCGTTCTCTTTATTGCGGTCAAGCCGCAGGTCATGGATGTCGTGCTTCCGCCGTTCAAGGAAACGGTCGGGCCGAATACGGTGGTGGTGTCGATCGCGGCCGGCAAGACGCTGGCCTCCCTCGAGAGGAACCTGGGGAAAGCGGCGATGGTGCGTGCCATGCCGAATACCCCGGCCATGGTCGGTCGTGGCGTCACTGGCGCCTTTGCCAATGCCGAAGTCGGCGAGCAGCAGCGGCAGTTGGTGCAGGACCTTCTGAAGGTGTCCGGCCCGGTCGAATGGGTGCCGGAAGAGGGCGATATCGATGCCGTGACGGCGGTGTCCGGCAGCGGACCGGCCTATGTTTTTTATCTCGTCGAGTGCATGGCGGAAGCGGGCCGGAAGCTTGGCCTGCAGGCGGACCTCGCCATGCGCCTCGCGCGGGAAACTGTCGCGGGGGCTGGTGAATTGTTACATCAGTCCCCCGACGACGCCTCGCGCCTGCGTCAGAACGTGACGTCTCCCGGCGGCACGACTGCGGCGGCCCTTGCCGTGCTGATGGCGGAAGGCGGCATGCAGCCTCTGTTCGATGAGGCTCTGGAGGCGGCACGCAAGCGCGCGCAGGAACTGGCCGGCTGAATATCCAAGACTAAGAGGGCATGCATATGACGGAAGAGATCACCTATGGCGATTTCGAGCGGGTGGATATCCGTGTCGGAACGATCATCGAGGCCGAAGCCTTTCCGGAAGCGCGCAAGCCGGCCTATAAGTTGAGGATCGATTTCGGGCCGGAGATCGGCCTCAAGCGCTCTTCTGCGCAGATTACCGTGCACTATACGCCGGAGAGCCTCATCGGCCGCCAAATCCTCGCCGTTGTCAATTTCCCGCCACGCCAGATCGGCCCCGTCCGTTCCGAGGTGCTGACGCTTGGATTCGAGGATGAGAATGGTGCCATCGTGCTTACTGCCGTGACGCAGCCGGTGCCGAACGGCAAGAGGATGATGTGATATCTAGAAAGTTTAAGCAAAAATTCCTTGATTAGGCTGTTGAGAAAATTTTTGCCTTGATGCTCAGCGCTTGATTGCCATCACAGGGTAGTATTTCAGAAAATATTTTCTCGACTTTTGCGGGAATTCGTCTGAATATGAATCGCGTGTTGAGTAGGATGGTGCAGATGTTTCGGGTCGTTCTTTCGGTGGCTCTTTTTCTGACATCGATGACATATGCTATTGCAAATGATGCATCTATTCCATGGAAGAATGTTGATGGTTGGATTGTCGCCATTGATTCTTCTTTGGGGAATTCTTGTTTTATTGCCAATATTTATGAAAATGGCATTGTTCTTAGACTTGGATTCGACAGTACAAATTCCCTAGGTCCTGCCTATATTGCTATCGGCAGCGGTGATTGGAAATCGATAGAAGTTGGAAAAGATTACGACATCGCAATTCAACTCGACCAGAATTCACCTTGGACTGCTACGGCCAGGGGCATCGATATGAATAATTTGAAGATGCTACTAGTTAGCTTTTCCGATACAAATTTTGTGAACGAGTTTGTGCGGAAGCTTGGTCTTAAATTTTCATTTAACGGGAATGTAATTGCAAATCTGAGTTTGAGAGGATCTGCGGCGGCTGCAATTGAACTTATTCAATGTCAGAAGGCCGTTGGGAATAGCTTTTCTGCTCCACCGGCAACCACCAAAGATCCTTTTGCAGGGAAAGCCTCTCCCTCAACAAAGTCTGACCCTTTCGACTTATAAGGCGTGCGTGAAATGTAAAGCGGGCAGCGCGCCTTCGAGTAATGACTATGCCAGATGCTCAATGAATATCCCGCGATACCGGTTCCGTCAGGCTGAAATCCAGAAACTCCGCTTCAAAACCTTCGCGCTGCGGTGAGCAGAAGGCGGGGCCGACGGAGACCTCGTCCAGGGCTGGATCGAACCATGCGAGCCGGGCCATGCGCCACTCGGTCATCTTGTCGGTGCGATACTGGATGAAGAGGGCGTCGCCGTTGCGGGTCACCCGGATCGATATGGCATCGAATTCATGCTCGAGCCGGAAGGCGGACCAGTCGGAATTGCCGTTGGTAACCACGACGCTGAAATGCCTGGCGCCGTCAGTATATTCGATCCCGCATTTCATCCAGCGGGTGGCGTCGTGGCGGACCATCAGGCCGGCCTGATCGTAGAGTTCGCGATACTGCCCGATGAATGTGATTTCGGCGGTGAAATCGCCTTGCCGCGGCCGGCCGAGGAAATGGCCGTTGTCGCGGTGAAAGCCGTAATAGGTTCCCTGCCAGAAGTCGGTCTTTTCGCCGGAGCGGACGAGCAGGCGTCCCTGGTTCATTTCCCAGAGCGGCGGCGTGTTCAGCCAGTGCATGTCATTGATGTCGATCGGCATGTGCTTCCCTTCATGCAGGAATGCGGATGGTGGCGCGCAGGCCGCCGAGCGGGCTATCGCCGAGCGTGACGTTGCCGCCATGGCTGCGGGCGATGTCGCGGGCAATCGCCAGGCCGAGGCCGGTGCCGGAATTGTCGAGATTGCGCGCCTCGTCCAGCCGGAAGAACGGCTTGAACACGTCTTCGCGCGCCTTGACGGGAATGCCGGGACCATCGTCGTCGAAAATGATCGTCAGCCATTTGGCGCTGTGCTTGGCTTCGATGCGGAGCGTATGGGCATAACGGCGCGCATTGGAGGCAAGGTTCGTTACCAGCCGCGCGAAGGCGTTCGGGCGGACGGAGATTTCATCGTCGCCGTCGATCGAGTAGGTCACGGATTTGCCGTGGAGAGAGAAGTCCTGTTCGACCCTGTTGAGGATATCGCTGAGACGGAGCGTGCCGACATCCTCTTCTGCTTCGCCGCGAGCGAAGGCTATGTAGCCCTCCAGCATGCTTTGCATGTCCTCGACATCCTCGCTGAGGCCGTCAAGGTCGGGATTTTCGCCCACAAGGGCGAGCTGCAGCTTGAAGCGGGTGAGCACCGTGCGCAGGTCATGGCTGACGCCGGAGAGCATCGCCGTGCGCTGCTCGATCTGCCGTTCGATGCGCTCGCGCATCAGGATGAAGGCAAGGCCGGCGCGGCGAACTTCGTCAGCGCCGCGCGGCGAATAATTCTCCAGTCGCTGGCCCTTGCCGAAACTTTCGGCGGCTTGCGCCAGCGCCAGGATCGGCCGGATCTGGCCGCGCAGGAACAGAACGGCGATGCCAATCAGCACCAGCGACGTGCCGACCATCCAGAGAATGAAGATATGGGTATTCGAGGCATAGGTCTGGCTGCGCTTGGCAAAGACGCGCAGTACCTTGTCCGGCAGCTTGACACGGATTTCGACAAGGCTGGAATTGCCGAGAGTGTCGACCCAGAACGGCAGGTTGATCTGGTCGCGGATTTCATCGCTGAGGATGCCGTCGAGAATCGAGAAGAACGGCTTTTCGCGCGGCGGCGGCAGCTCACCGCCCGGCTCGATCGAGATGGTGAGATCGAGCTTTTGCCGGGCTATCTGCGTGACGGCCGAATAGTCGGCATCCTGCGGGTAGGTTTCGATGATCGCGATGATGGCGGCGATGTCGCGGGTGGTCGCCATCGACAGACGCTGCGTCACCATCTGCCAGTGGCGCTCCATGAAGACGACGGTGACGACCGCCTGCAGGATGATCATCGGCAGGATGAAGATCAGCAGCGAGCGGGCATAGATACCGGTCGGCAGCCGCCGGCGCAGCCAGCGTGACAGCCAACGCATGCCGCTGGACGGCGGGTGGTCCTGATCGCGTCTGATCGAGTCGAATGTCACCATCGCCGCTGGCCTCTGAGACTTGATATCAATCTATGCTCAGGCGGTAGCCGATGCCACGGACCGTCTGCAGCCAGATGGGATTGGCCGGATCGTCCTCGATCTTGCGGCGCAGGCGGTTGATCTGCACGTCGATGGTGCGCTCGCCGACTTCGGCGTCGCTGCCGATCAACTCGTGGCGCGGAATGGTGTCGCCGGCGCGCTTGGCGAAGAGCAGCATGATTTCCTGCTCCCTGTCGGTCAGGCGGATGAGCTCCGAGGCCCGCTTCAGCTCCTTGCGGGTCAGCGAGAAAGTATAGGGGCCGAACATCACCTGTTCGATCTTCGGCGAGTCGGCCGGGGTATTGCGACGGAGGATATTGTTGATGCGCAGCACGAGTTCGCGCGGATCGAAAGGCTTCGGCAGATAATCGTCGGCGCCGGCTTCCAATCCGGCGATGCGCGCATCGGCTTCGGCGAGGGCGGTCAGCATGATGATCGGGATGTTCTTGATGGCGCGAAGGCTCGACGTCAGCGTGATGCCAGACTCGCCGGGCATCATCACGTCCATGATGATCAGGTCGAAATCCAGCCCCTCAAGCTTGCGGCGGGCTTCGGCACCTTCGGCGGCGACCGTCACCCGGAATCCCTTTTCCATGAGATAGCGATTGAGAAGGGCGCGGATACGCGTGTCGTCATCCACGACCAGGAGATGCGCCGCATCATCGGAAATTGCTGTCTTTGTCGTCATTCAATCCGTCTCGATCTTGTTTTATCTATTTGATTGAGATGATCTTATCCCAAACCTGCTTCGCGGTTCTCCGGTTCGAGATCATGTCCTAGTCCTGCATTCCCCTCAGGAACCGTTTGACGCTTTCGCGCGTCGCGTCGGACGCGCCTTCGAATGCCCGTTCAATACGGCGTGATTGCGGCTCCGCCAGCGCCAACGCCAAATCTCGGCCGGCCTGCGTTGGATACAGCTTACGCTGCCGACGGTCCTCAGGCCCGGCTACCTGATGAATATAACCCGAATCGATCAATTGTTTGAGAACCCGCGCCAAACTCTGTTTGGTGATCTTCAATGTTTCCAAAAGGTCCGCAACCGTCATGCCGGGTTCGCGGTTAACGAAATGAACGACGCGGTGATGCGCGCGCCCGAACCCGCTCTTATCAAGGATCTGATCCGGATCGGATACGAAGTCGCGATAGGCGAAGAAAAGCAGCTCGATGATCTCGAAATCAATGATCCCGACATTTTGCATTGGCGCCGCCAGTAGTTCCGGCTTCGCCGCTTTTGGGTTCACCTGCCGTGTCACCTTGGCATTTCCTTTCCTGTTTTAGGGCAACTGGGAAACTTACCCAAAAATATGTCAGCTTTATTGACGTATTTTTGGGTCACTGCAAGTTTCTCCAACCTTTTGCAGCCCGAACGGATAGCCATGAATGGAAACTAGACCCGGCTTGGCAAAACTCCAACAGGCCTCATATCTTCCCACGTACTTTGTGGGGAAGCGATGTCGGAATAGCAACCAACAGTGAAGGCCCAGATGCAACCGGATTGGGGGAGTCCAGTTCAACGACAACGCCCGACTATGGCAGCGAGATAGCGGAGGTTACGGGTGCCAAGATTGTCTTTGCCAAGGGGTGGCGACATTCATACACCGTCGCCGGTATCGGAATTGGGCTTTATTGCTTCACGCCGGCAGCGATCAGCGAGAGCCTGATGAGCGACTATATAGAAACAGACTGCCCGACTGCCGCCGCTGTCGGGCAAGATTGTGGAGCGGCCAAGGGAAGCCGGATGCGGTTTCTCCCGCCCGGCTTTCCTTGATCTGATATTCTCGTCTTACTTGCGGCCGAGCACTGCGCCGACGATTGCCGAGAGTATGCCGCCAGCAACCAGTGAGGAGAGGCCCTGTGCGATATAGCCGGTCAGGGCTTCGCTGCCGATCAGGTTGAGAATGAGGCCCCCGCCGAGACCGCCGACAGCGCCGGCAATCGTTCTGGCAACGAGATTGATCCCTTCCTGCTTCAAAACGGCGCTGGCGCCGTTGCCGCCGATAGCGCCGGCAACCAGTTGCGTGATGATAGGCCCTAAACTTTCCATGATCAGCCTTCTCCCATTGTACCGGAAGCCATTTCCGGATGCCGTCGCGCCACGTCCCGGATTGAGCCTTGGGAGCGGCGATAATCCTAATTTATATAAGAATTACATCATGCATTGGCTGGTGGAAATAGAAAGGCAACTCAAACGGGAGAAATTTGCAATAAATCGGGGGAAAAGCCGTTTTGCGGGTGAGGCGGCCATGTGACCGCCCGTGATTTCGACGCATTGCCGCCGCCGCAACGCGAATCAGCGGTAGACATAGACGATGCGGCGCGTGTCCGGATCGACCAGCACTGGCCGGCGATTCACCTCGACATAGCTGTATTGATAGTCCGGTATGCGGTGAACGGTCACGCTTTCCGGCAGGGTGGCGCCGACGACAAGGTCGCCGCGCAACTGAACCGCGTCGACCGGATTGTCCGTGATGTAGGTTTCGACCTCGCTCGGCGGCGTGATCGCAACGACATTGCCGCCACCCTGGTCGACGGGGCCGAGCAACTCGTCATTCGGGCTCGGCTGCACTGTCTGGATGCTTCCGGTGCTTGTCGGGTCCGTCTGCTGATAGGTGATTGTCGGGACACCAAGGTCGTCGCGATGTTCTTCGACGACGAGCGTATTGCCGTTCTGCTCGACGTTCAGATATTCGGCATAGACCCAGCCGCGCATGCCATTGACGTCGACACGGCACCAGCGGCTGCCTTCTATGCAGCCGTCAAGCATGGCCTCGGAGCCACGGGTCGCCATGCCGACTGTCGGATATTGTGGTCCAGGGCCGGAGCGAACCTCCATGTCGGTGGCTGTGGTCGCGGACATTTCGGCTTGCGCCAGTCCGGCGCTACCGAGAAGAGCGAGGCTGGCCAGCAGCAGGCTTCTCTTCAAGGACATTGGCTTTCTCCTTTTGCTTTGGGAGCCTCAGAGCAAACGCCTCGAATGCTTCAGTGTTCCCCCGGATGGACATATCGATTGATGTTCTATGGGAGATATTTCTCTTAAGCATCTGGAACTGTTTTCGCTTTTGGAGAGTTTGCGGCGTATCGAATTTTCGAGGGCTGTCGTCGGAACCTGGCGTGCCGTCCTTGTCGCCCGGGCATTTTCAGGGCGAGGGGCTGTTTTGCCCAGTGTTTGTGATTATACCGGCAGGACGACATCAAACAGACGAGGCGCTTTATGGGCATGCTCCAGGCCGGCATCATTCCGGTGACACCTTTCGAACAGAATTGCACGATCCTGTTCGATCCGGAGACGAACGAAGGGGTCGTGGTCGATCCCGGTGGCGATGTCGATCTTATCCTGCAGACGGTGCGTGAGAATAACATCACGCTGAAGGCGATCTGGCTGACGCATGGCCACATCGACCATGCCGGCGGCGCGGACGAACTTCGCGAAGCGCTTGGCCTGGAGGTGATCGGCCCGCATGAGGATGATCTGACGCTGCTGCAGGATATCGAGGCCAAGGGCAAGATGTTCAACATCGAAGGCGTGCGCAACGTCGTGCCGGATCGTTTCCTTGGGGATGGCGACAAGGTCTCCTTCGGCGAGCATGAATTCGAGGTTTTTCATTGCCCAGGCCATGCGCCGGGTCATGTCATCTATGTCAACAGGAAGCAGAAATTCGCGCATCTCGGCGACGTGCTGTTCAATGGCTCGATCGGCCGTACCGACCTGCCGGGCGGCAATCACCAGCAATTGCTGGATTCGATCCGCGACAAGGTATTTCCGCTGGGCGACGATGTCGGCTTCATCTGCGGCCATGGTCCCGGCGGCCAGATCGGCGAGGAACGGCGGACGAACCCCTTTCTGCGCGGGCTTTAGAAGCAAAAAAGCGCCGCGGGAGGCGGCGCTTCGTGTTGTGACATTGGCTGATACGTCGATCAGTTGCAGAAGTGACGCATGCCGTCATAGCCGACATAGGTGCCGCTGCGGCCGTCGAAGCTTCTGTAGCGATCATAGCAATAGCGCATCCATTGCGACGACCAGGGACGCAGGCCGGCGGTCGGCGGAGCGTAATAGCTGACATCGCGCTCGACATAGACGCGGCGCGGCGGTGCGCGATAGTAATAGGGTGGGGGCGGTGCGTCGTAGTCGGGATCGACGTAAACCGGCGCGGGTTCAGCATAACGTGGCTGGCTGGCGATAGCGGAGCCGACGATCAGGCCGGTGGCGAGACCTGCGGCACCGCCCAGCACCCAGCCGTCGCGGTGATGCCAGCGATCGTCGGCCGAAGCCGCTGACATGGAGGTCAGCGTCAGCGTTGCAGCCATGGCGGACATAAGGAGGGTTTTGCCGAGCATGTTCATTCGTCTATCCTCTGAGCGGGAACGGGAGAACCGTTGTTCCCAATCTTGTATTGGGGGATAAACTAGGCACGGCAAGCTGAATACAGACTGAATGACAAAACCCGGCATCTCTGCCGGGCTTCAACTCGAATGGTAGCCGTAGGGCGTTTTAACCGTCAATCTGGAGATTGACAGCCTTCGGTCCCTTGCCGCGGCGATCCGGTTCCGTGTCGAAGCTTACCTTCTGGTTTTCCGACAGTCCCGACAGACCAGAAGCCTGTACTGCGGAAATATGCACGAAGATGTCAGCGCCACCTTTGTCCGGTTTGATGAAACCGAAGCCCTTATCGGTATTAAAAAACTTTACAGTGCCAGTC
The DNA here is from genome assembly GCF_000799715.1 of Martinezella rhizogenes. Taxonomy (GTDB): domain Bacteria; phylum Pseudomonadota; class Alphaproteobacteria; order Rhizobiales; family Rhizobiaceae; genus Rhizobium; species Rhizobium rhizogenes_C. Next base: position 935,591 of record NZ_JUHG01000011.1, on the reverse strand, counting down.
TCGGCCATGCGTCAGGTCCTTTTCTCTCTGCCCACCATCCACATGGGCAGCATTGCTGTATGCCCTTGCGGGCGCTCGCAGGCAGTTCTCGCAATTTGAAGGAAAAGGTCCCCTATACCTCGGCGTGGCCATGAAACGATATCCGCGTATCATTTCTCGACCAGGCTGACCGGAATATTAGCGTTCCCGGCGCGCACTTTCTTAAGGACTTCCCATGCTTTAAAAATGCCCGAACACCGTTGAGAGTGCTGTGTTTATCGGGAATTGGCAAGTAAAAGTTTTTAATGTCGTAAAAGGGGCGCATTGCCGTAATTGGCGTGCGCTAAGGCGATTCGCAAATTTTCCCTCACGGGAAATAGATTTCCAAGGTTTTTGTATCGTTTGCGATATAAGTTTGGCGAAATTTTCCCAAATGACGGCCCCGAGATAAGTCTTTCCGGTCATTTAAAAAATCTAACGGAAGCGGTTCGGCACAGCCATAACGGGCATTTCCCGTGGCTTTTCATGCGGGGACGCTGCGCCGCCGGGTGAGTTCGGGCACCAATTCCACCGCGAGCATGGCGCTGAACATCAGGGCGCAGCCGGCATAGCCAAGCGGTCCGATGGTTTCGCCGAGCAGCAACGCGCCGAGCGAAGCGCCGAACAATGCCTCGGAAGAGAGGATGATCGCCGCCTGCGGGGCGCTTGTATAGCGCTGGCCGATGACCTGCAGAGCGAATGCAAGCCCGGACGAGAATATCCCGACATAGAGGATTTCGCCGAGCGCTGCCTGAATGTCGGCGATGCTGATCGGTTCGTTCACGACAGCAACCATGAGAGCGAGGATAGTGGTGACGGCGAATTGCGCGGCGGAAATGCCGAGCGGCCGGCCGGTTTCGCGGACCGACGAGCCGGCGAGGGTGATCTGTACCGCCCAGAAGACAGCGCAGACGACCGTTAGGAAATCGCCGGGAGTGAGCTGGGAAAGGGAGCCGCCGGACAGCAGATAGATACCGCCAAGTGCCGTTAGCGCAGCTGGCCAGATGATCCAGTGCGGCTGCCGGCGCAGGAAGACAACGGCGATCAGCGGCACGAAGACGACGTAAAGGCCGGTGATAAAGCTGGAATTGGTGACGGTGGTCGTCAAGAGCCCGAGCTGCTGTGTTGCCGCGCCGCCGAAGAGTGCGATACCGATGCAGAGAAAGGAGAGCCAGTTGCGGCGCGTGAGCGGTTTTTTCGCCTTGCGGTTTTCCATCCAGACGAAGGGCAGGACGACAATGGTGGCGACGGCAAAGCGTAGGCCTATGAACCAAAATGGCCCAATGGCCTTCATCGCCGTCGACTGTGCGACGAAGCCGCCGCCCCAGATCGCGGCAGCCAGCAACAATACCAAATTCGCCTGTACGCGAGTCATCGACAACCTGTGGGGGAAGCAAGAAAAAAATGGGAGACGGTGCGTTAGCAGCTGCTTTTCTCCGGAGCAAGGGTGAAAGGTTGGCCGCTAACGGCAAATTCCATTGCTAGTTCGCTGCTCTTGAAACACGCAGCAACGCGCCGTCATCCTCATCCGTGGTGATCAGCAGCGCCCCATCCGGCGCGACGACGACGTCGCGCAGTCGCCCGAAATCACCTTTGAGCATGCGTTCTCGCTCGAGCACCTTGCCACTGCTGTCGCGATCGAGACGCGAAAGCAGCTCGAATTTCAGCGCCGTGACGAGGAAGTCGCCATTCCATTCGGGAAACATCTTGCCGCGATAGACGGCGATGGCGCCGGGCGCGATCGAGGGATCCCAATAGAAGATCGGCTGTTCCATTCCCTCTTTCGCCGTGCCGACCCCGATCTTGGTGCCGGAGTAATTGCGTCCATAGGAAATGACCGGCCAGCCATAATTCTCGCCCGCTTCCGGCGTGTTGATCTCGTCGCCGCCTCTGGCGCCGTGTTCGGCCGTATAGAGCTTGCCGTCCGCGGCATCGAAGGTGAGACCCTGGGGATTGCGATGGCCTTTCGACCAGATTTCCGGCAGGGCTCTGGCGCTATCCTTGAACGGATTGTCGGTGGGAATGCTGCCGTCGGCCCTGATGTGGATGATCGAGCCGGCATCATCATGAAAATCCTGGGCACGATCCTGCTCGCCACGGTCGCCGAGGCTGACGAACAGGCTGCCATCGCTGGCGATGGCGATGCGCGAGCCATATTGGATATTGCCGCGCGACAGCTTGTTCATCAGGAAGATGCGCTTCACGTCGGTCAGCCGTCGCTCGTCCGTCGACAGGACGGCACGAAAGACTGCCGTGCCGCTACCGCCATCCTCGGAAATGGACGCAGTGAAGAAAATGGTGCGGTTGCTGGCGAATTTCGGATCAAGGGCGAGGTCGAGCAGCCCGCCCTGGCCACGGGCATGGACTTCGGGCACCCCTGCGATGGGGTCGGACGCCTTGCCGTTGCGGATGATGCGCATGCTCCCCGGTCGTTCCGTCACGAGATAGGCGCCGTCCGGCAGGGCTTCCACGGCCCATGGGTGGTCGAGCCCGCTCGCGATGGTCTCGACCTTGACGGCAATTTTCTGCGTGTTGATAGTCTTGGCCGGATCGGCGAGGGCAGCGCTTGTCGCTGACAGAGCAGATGCTGCAAGGGCAATGAAAAGTCCTGTTCTGTGAAGACGCATCGATCCATTTCCTCCGTGGCAGGAATAACTTATGCAACGTGGGATAGGTGGATCAGGGTTCAAGCGCGCCAGGGTGTCGATAACGTCATTGTGTCCATGGAGGCGGTGTCACCCGCCGTCGCCGGTATTTGCGATATAGCGCATCGACCCAGGTATGATGGCGTCATCATCCAAAACGTGGCTTTCTCCCCGAGCGGTGCGGTCGATGATTACGCGATAAAAGTGTGAATGGCACACTTCTGCCAGATCGAATTGGATGCCGAAGGAATTTCGCGACGCTAATTTATGGCGGTTGAGATATAGGCTGATATGACTGATTTGAATGAAGTATTTTGGGTGAATTGAGAGATTGAATCAGGCCCTTCATAAAGTGATTCAATCGTCGAGCGGCCTGTTTGCTGCTACCCATCTTCCGCTATTCATTTCAGCCTGGGCGTGTGGTGAGGCTTTCTTCTGGAGAACGGCGGGCAACGGCTGCCCAACGCCAACGTGTGGCGCGCTGTCTACGGTCGCGCGAAATAACGTCACCGTGACGCCTTTCTGCTTGAAACGGCGGCCTACATTCGACATAGAGCTTAGCGCAGAAATCTGGTCCACAGGCTTTCTGCCCATTTCAACCGAATAGGACCGATCATCATGGCCTTTCTTGCCGACGCCCTTTCCCGTGTAAAGCCTTCTGCCACCATCGCCGTTTCCCAGAAAGCGCGCGAGTTGAAAGCAAAAGGACGCGACGTGATCGGCCTCGGCGCCGGCGAGCCTGATTTCGATACGCCCGACAATATCAAGGCTGCCGCCATCGACGCAATCAACCGCGGCGAGACGAAGTATACGCCGGTTGCCGGCATCCCGGAACTGCGCAAGGCGATCGCCGCCAAGTTCAAGCGCGAGAACAATCTCGACTACGCTCCCGAGCAGACCATCGTCGGCACGGGCGGCAAGCAGATCCTGTTCAACGCCTTCATGGCGACCCTGAACGCCGGTGACGAGGTCATCATCCCGACGCCTTACTGGGTGTCCTACCCGGAAATGGTGGCGCTGTGCGGTGGCACTCCGGTTTTCGTCGAGACGACGCAGGCCAACGGCTTCAAGCTTCAGCCGGCCGATCTCGAAAAGGCGATCACGCCGAAGACCAAGTGGTTCATGTTCAACTCGCCGTCGAACCCGTCGGGTGCAGCCTATACGCATGCCGAGCTGAAGGCGCTGACGGACGTGCTGGTCAAGCATCCGCATGTCTGGATCCTGACTGACGATATGTATGAGCACCTGACCTATGGCGATTTCAAATTCGCCACGCCGGTCGAAGTCGAGCCAAGCCTTTATGATCGGACGCTGACGATGAACGGCGTTTCGAAGGCCTATGCCATGACCGGCTGGCGCATCGGCTATGCCGCCGGTCCGCTGGTGCTCATCAAGGCGATGGATATGATCCAGGGTCAGCAGACCTCGGGCGCAACGTCGATCGCGCAGTGGGCTGCCGTCGAAGCACTGAACGGTCCGCAGGATTTCATCCCGCGCAACAAGAAGATCTTCGAAGGCCGCCGCGACCTCGTTGTGTCGATGCTGAACCAGGCGAAGGGCATTTCCTGCCCGGTTCCGGAAGGCGCTTTCTACGTCTATCCGTCCTGCGCCGGCCTGATCGGCAAGATCGCTCCGACCGGCAAGGTCATCGAGACGGATGAGGATTTCGTGTCGGAACTGCTGGAATCGGAAGGTGTGGCCGTCGTCCATGGCTCCGCCTTCGGCCTCGGCCCGAACTTCCGCATATCCTATGCGACCTCTGAAGAGCTTCTCGAGGAAGCTTGCCGTCGTATCCAGCGCTTCTGCGGCGCTTGCAAGTAAGCAGCCTCAACCAAGACAAATCAGAAGGCCCGCCAGTGATGGCGGGCTTTTTGCGTTTACCGGCTTCAGAAGAGGTGCTGCTTCATCCCTTGATTCAAGTCTCTCTCAATCCGATTCCGCTCTTCGCCCTAACCCGCTGAAATCAGACTCAAAGTCCTAATATCGTCAGCATGATGAAGGTGGCGAAGAGGATGAAATGGGTCATGCCTTCGATGGCGTTGGTCTCGCCGTCGTTGAGGTTGATGGCGGCGGCGATAAGGGTGATCATGATCATCACGGTCTGCACCGGCGTCATGGCCATGATGAAGGGCTGGCCGGTATAGAGCGCGATCGCTTCCATGACCGGCACCGTGAGGATGACAGTCGAGAGCGAGGCGCCCATGGCGATGTTGATCGTCGCCTGCATGCGATTGCGCAGTGCCGAACGCAGCGCCGTCAGGATTTCCGGGGCGGCGGAAATGGTGGCGACGACGATCGCCGCAATGGCGGGTGGCGCGCCGCTATTCTTGAGGCCGACATCCATGAAGGCGGACATGAACTCGGCAAGTCCGCCGATCAGCACGACGCCGATCAGGATCGTGACGACGGAGGTGGTCGTCGATTCCGCGCCGTGATGGTCTTCCTCGACCCCTTGTTGTTTTTCGATGCGCGGATAGCTGTAGCTGAAGAAATAGCTGTGTTTGCCGACCTGCATCCGCAGGAAGAGCGCGTAGAGCGCGATCATCGCAAAGATGGTGAAGGCGGAATAATAGTGCCATTTCGCATCGGGGATGAATTCCGGCACGATCATCGAGATGCCCATGGCCGTCAGGATCATCACGCCATAGGATCTGCTGGAATCGTCATTATAGGCCTGCTCGCCATGCTTCAATCCGCCGATCAGTGCGGCGAGACCGATGATGCCGTTGATGTCGAGCATGACGGCGGAATAGATGGTGTCGCGCACCAGCGTTGGCGAGCTTTCGCCACCCATCAGGATTGCCAGCATGATGACTTCGACCGCGACGGCCGATAGCGTCAGGATCATCGTACCGTAGGGATCGCCGACTTTCGTGGCAAGGATTTCGGCGTGATGGGCGACGCGCATCGAGACAAGGATGATGGTGGCAATCAGTGCCACGGCTGCCAGCATCGATGCTGCCCGCCCCATCTCCAGCACGGAATGTTCGCAGAGATAGGCAATCACCGCGATTGCCAATGCGATGATCAGGAATTTCTCCTGCTTCAGCCAATTCGATATAGCCAAGGTCCCCACCTCTCGCGCCGATTCATTTTCGCACTCTAAACCAATGATTTCTCACATCAAGCACATCCCAGGACGACAAAATTTGCAGTCGACGGCGTTTAATGGAATACTGCTCTAATAGGTCTGCCCAATAAAATGTCGCGGCATCCTCGATACTCGTCTCAGATGGACCGCGGTCCTGCCGGGTGCGCCCGGCTCTCAAGGTCTTGGCAGATGAGAAGGAGGATATGCATGGTCAAGGTCACATACGAAATTGTGCCGCATGATGGTGGTTGGGCGTACCGTTTGGGGGGTGTCTATTCCGAGGCGTTTCCCACCCATTCAGAAGCCGTGGAGGCAGCCCGGATCGTAGCGGCCGAACAGCAGGTCGGCGGCGATTCCGCCGAGATCAGTTGGCAGGATGAAAGGGGCAAGTGGCACGAGGAATATGCCGATGGCGGCGATCGCCCGGAAACGGAAGTGGTCGACGGCAAGGCGCATTTCCCGCCGGTCGATACGGCGCCAGGCGCCTAGTTACGAATATAATCCAGCAGCCCGGCTACCAGCGCATCAAAGGTCACGCGACAGCGCGGCGATGTCTTGAGGTTTTCATGCATGGCGACCCAGGTGTCGAGCGGCAGTTCCATCTCGGGCAATAGCCGAACCAGATTCCCATCCCTTTTCGCAAGCGGCACCTGATAGAAGCCGATGCCGATGCCGGCGCGCAAGGCGTTGTGCAGGGCGATGCTGTGATCCGACTTGAAGGCGAAGGAGATGCCGTCGAGCAGGGGATAGCGCTTCATCATGGTGCGGATGTAAGCGGTCTGGCGGTCGAAGCCGATCAGCTTGTGCTGGCGTAGCTCCGCAATGCTCTTCGGCTCGCCATGTCGTTCGAGATAATGATGATGGGCGAACAGGCCAAGAGGGATCGAGCCGATATGACGCGCCAGTAGCGCATCCTGCGCGGGCGCCACCATGCGCACGGCGATGTCGGCCTCACGCTGCAACAGGTCTTCGACGGCATCCGAGGCGGACAGTTCGATGGTGAGGTCGGGATATGCTGCCTGCAGCCCGGCCAGAATCGGCGGCAGGACTTCCACGCCGATGACCTCGCTGGCGCTGATGCGCACCGTACCGTTGACGCGGTCGCGCGAACCGGTTGCGGCGCGGAGAAGGGCGGCGGCGGTGCTGGCCAGTGTTTCCGCGTAGGGTTTCAAGGCGAGGGCTGCGTCCGTCGGCAGAAGACCTTGCTGCGAGCGGGTAAACAGCTCGGCACCGACGGCGTCTTCCAGCGCATCGATGTGACGACCGATGGTCGGCTGAGTGAGGCCCAGGTCTCGGGCGGCAGCCGAAAGCGAGCCGTGACGTAGCACAGCGAGGAAGGTGCGGTAGAAATCCCAGCTTGGTTCCAATGTAGTCATAAATTTTTGTATAGCATATGCAGGTTTTTCGGCAATTTCGTTTATTGCCGGCGCACGGCATAGTCACGTCATCAAAGTGATGGAGATGACGATGACTGAGCAGATGGAAAATGGAAAGACCGCCCTCGTATTGGGTGCCACTGGCGGTATCGGTGGCGCTGTTGCGCGGGGGCTCGCCACTCGCGGCTGGCGCGTCCGGGCGCTGAACCGCAATGCAGCCGAGGCTGCGCGTCGTGAACCCGGTTTCGACTGGATACAGGGCGATGCGATGCAGGCAAGCGATGTGCTGAAGGCGGCGGAAGGGGCGGAGCTGATCGTGCATGCGGTCAACCCGCCCGGCTATCGCAACTGGGGGCAACTGGTGCTGCCGATGCTCGACAGCACGATTGCGGCGGCGAGGGCGGTCGGCGCGCGGATTGTGCTGCCGGGAACCGTCTATAATTTCGGGCCGGATGTCCTTCCCGACGTGACCGAGGAAAGCCCGCAGCGTCCCCGGACGCGCAAGGGAGCGATCCGCGTCGAAATGGAGCGACGTCTGAAGGCGGCGGCCGAGAGCGGCACGCCAGTCATCATCCTTCGCGCCGGGGACTTCTTTGGCCACCATGGCGCTAACGGCTGGCTGTCGCAGGCCATTGTGAAGCCGGGAAAGCCGGTGACGTCGATAACCTATCCGGGCAAGGCGGGTGTCGGCCATCAATGGGCCTATCTGCCCGATGTCGCGGAGACGATGATCCGGCTGATCGAGAAGGGCGATGCGCTTCCGGCCTTTGCGGTCTATCACATGCGCGGCCATTGGGACGGTGATGGCCGGCAGATGATCGGCGCGATCGAGCGCGCGGTTGGACATAAGGTGAAAGTGAAGGCTTTTCCCTGGTGGGTGCTGCCTCTTGCCGCACCCTTCGTGCCGCTCATGAAGGAACTTCGCGAGATGCGTTATCTCTGGAATGTGCCGTTGCAAATGAGAAATGACAAGCTCGTGGCCGTGCTTGGTGAGGAGCCGCATACCCCGATCGATGAGGCGGTGAAGGCAAGCCTGGTCGGAATAGGCTGCTTGCCGGCGCGATGAGACCCGCCGTCAGGTCTGGAGCTCGGCGAGTGCGATCCTGGCGACTGTAAAATCCGACTCCGCGTTTTTCGTGTCGCCGTCGCTGAGGAACCATGTTGCTGAAAGGCCGGCATAGGCGATGATCCACCGCAGCAACCGCTTTGGCTCCAGCCCTGCTTCGGCACAGACGATCGGCAATTGCCGCTGCAGGCGGCCTGGGGCGGAGACGATGGGCAGTTCCGGATTGCAGAATGTATTGGCGAAGTCGTAGCCGCGTTCGCCATAAACGCGCTTCGGGTCGATGGCGAGCCAGCCGCGAGGGCCGAAATCCAAGATGTTCTCGTGGTGGATATCGCCATGAAGCACGGTAAGGTCCCGCTGATCCGTCAGCAGGCCCTGCGCCACGTCTGCGCAAGTGGCGAGCATGCCGCCGTGGGCGCGGGCGGCCGGCTCCAATTCGTGGAACCAACGGTCGAGTGGAACCAGATCGGACGGTAGTTCCGCCAGCCGTGGCGCATGTAGTTTCGCCGCCGTGCGGCACATGATCCGGCTTGCCTCGTCATCGCCGCCGTCCATTGCCATCGTCAGCAGCGAGCCTGGCCCGGTCGCCCGTTCCAGAAGTGCGGCGTCGTCGTCATGTTGATAGACGTAGGCGGCTCCGTCGCCATCCCACCAACCCAAGACCCGATTGCCGAATTTTTCGTCGATGTTGAGCGCGACCTTCAGCATGGCGGGCTTGTCCCGCCAGATGACCGGCAGGAGATTGCTGGAATGGGTGATGATGGGCTTGCCATCGGCGGTGAGCGACCAGCGGTCGATATAGGGGGCGAACATGCCTTCGACTTTAGCTTTCATCGTTCAAAAAGAAACCCCGCCTTGCGGCGGGATTTCTGCATCATACCGGAGCTTGTTGGCGTTACGCCACTTCGTCCAGGGTCGGATAGTCTGCATAGCCCTTTCCGCCGCCGCCATAGAGCGTTGCCTGGTCGAGGGTGTTGAGCGGGGCATTCTCCTTCAGCCGGCGCACGAGATCCGGATTGGAGATGAAGGGTTTGCCGAAGGCGACGACGTCGGCCCTGCCGCTGTCGACTGTTTCAATCGCCATTTGACGATCGTAACCATTGTTGAGCATCCAGCCTGCCTTGCCGCCCGCCGCCTTGTAGGCAGCGTGCAGGGCGTCGTAGTCGAAGGGCAGGAAGTCACGCGCGCCGCCGGTCTGGCCCTCGACGACGTGGATATAGGCGAGATCGTACTTCGCCAAACCTTCTATGACGTAGGTGAAGAGCGCCTGCGGGTGCGGATCGCTGGAATCGCCAGACGGCGTTACCGGCGAGATGCGGATCGCGGTGCGGCCGGCACCGATTTCCTTGGTCACAGCGTCGACAACCTCAAAGAGGAAGCGAGCGCGGTTCTCGATCGAGCCGCCATACTGGTCAGTGCGGTCGTTGACATCAGCGCGGAGGAACTGGTCGATGAGATAACCGTTGGCGGCATGGATTTCGACGCCGTCGAAACCGGCGTCAATCGCGGCGCGTGCAGCCTTGCGATAGTCCTCGACGATCCCTGGAAGCTCGGCGGTCTCGAGTGCGCGTGGCTCGGAAGTGTCGGCGAAGCCGCTGGTGCCGTCATTGTGGACGAGGTAGGTCTTGGCCTTGGCGGTCCTGGAGGTCGAGGACACCGGCTTACCGTCGTTCGGCTGCAGGCTGGTGTGGGAAATGCGGCCCACATGCCACATCTGCACGACAATCTTGCCGTCATTGGCATGCACGGCATCGGTCACTTTCTTCCAGCCGTCGAGGGCTTCCCTGGTATAGAGGCCGGGTACGTCGGCATAGCCCTGACCTTGATGCGTGATGGCGGTCGCTTCGGTGATGATCAGGCCTGCGGTGGCGCGCTGGGCATAGTATTTGACGTTCAGATCGTTCGGAACGGCATTGGGAGAGCGGTTGCGCGTCAGCGGCGCCATGACGATGCGGTTGGCGATAGAGATGTCGCCAAGTTTTGTCGGGTCGAAGAGTTTGGTCATTGGGGGTCCTTTTTCTATGCGGGGTGACGGGTGGGAGAGGGGCTGAGATGGAGGTCGTCGTAGTCGGCGAGCCGACGGCAAAGGAGCTCGACGCGAGGGCGCAGAGGGCCAAAGCTAATGTCAGAGCTCCTCCTGCAGGGTCGCGAGGAATTCAGCGATGGTTTCCTCGTTGCGCTTGTAGAAAATCCATTGGCCGAGGCGCTTGGTGGTCACCAGATCGGCGCGCTGCAGCGTGCCGAGATGAGCAGATACGGTGGATTGCGACAGACCGCAGCGCTCGAACTGGCTGGCGCAAACGCCAAGCTCCAGCGGGTGTTCCTGTGTCGGAAAATGCGCGTGTGGGTCTTTGAGGTGATTGAGGATTTCGAGCCTGGCCGGATGGGCCAATGCCTTCAGTATCTCAGTCCTGTCCATCGGGTTTGCCTCACGAATATCGAAAGTAGACGATTTATGTATCGTCGTTTTTCGATATATCAAGGTGCGTCGCCAGATATTATTTTTGTGCGGCGCATTTTAATGCGCGCTCAAAAAATAGGCAAAAAAAGAGGGCCACTGGAATAAACCAGGGCCCTATAGGTATGAAGGTTAAAAACCTCCAGAGGGGAACAGCCAATGCGGTGGAACTGGGAGGAAAAGCCACCATGTGCATCAGCTGTGGGCGTTATGATGCTAATTTGTGCAATGCGCAATGCTTTTTTGTGCATGGCAGTTATGCGTTTGCGACGTCTGGCGCAAAAAGGCAAAAAAAAGGGCCACCGGAGTAAACCAGGGCCCTATAGGTATGAAGGTTAAAAACCTCCAGAGGGGAACAGCCAATGCGGTGGAACTGGGAGGAAAAGCCACCGTGTGCATCAGCTATGTGCGATATGGTAGTTAAATGGGCATGCTTCAACTCTATTTTATGCATATCAGCTATGCATAATGCGTATGACTGATATATTAGATGGAAAAAGAGTTGAGTTTACAACCATTTAGATTGGATCAGAAGTTCCAGTTCCGTGCCTTCGCAACGACAAAATCGCGGAAAACTTTAAGTTTTGCCGCATTTTTCATCTCGTCGGGATAGCAGAAATAAGTGTCGAAGGATGGCACGTCGGCATTGATCGCGAGCTGAATCAAGCCGGGGTCACGTCCCACAATATAGTCCGGCAGTACCGCGATGCCGATGCCGAGCAGGCAAGCGCGCTTGATCGAGGTCTGGCTGTTGATCTGTAGGTGCGGCAGACGCTTGTTGTCCGACGAGCGACCGGCGATTTCAAGCCAGTTGACGTCGAGAAGATAGTTCGGCGCGGGTTCGCCGAAACTGATGATGCGATGCTCGTCCAGGTCCTCGACCGACTGCGGTTCACCGTAGCGGTTGATGTAGGAAGGCGCGGCATAAACATGCATGTGCACGGTGAAGAGCTTGCGCTGGATCAGGTCCGACTGCTGCGGTTGGCGCAGGCGGATGGCGCAATCGGCGTGACGCATGTTCACGTCCAGCTCCTCATTGTCGAGGATGAGCTGGATCTGCATGTCGGGGTAAAGCTGCAGGAACTCCTGGATCTTATCCGTCAGCCAGCCCTGGCCGAGGCCCACCGTCGTCGTCACGCGCAGCTTGCCGCTCGGCTTGTCGGTCGTATCGGTCAATTGCATCTTGACCGTTTCGAGCTTCAGGAGAACATCATGCGCGGTGCGGTAAAGCAATTCGCCCTGTTCGGTCAGGATCAGGCCGCGGGCATGGCGATGGAACAGCTTGATGCCGACATCCTGCTCGAGAGCGCTGACCTGGCGGCTGATGGCCGATTGGGACAGATGCAGTTTGTCGGCCGCGTGCGTGAACGATCCCGCTTCGGCAGCCGCGTGAAAAATACGCAGCTTGTCCCAGTCCAATGGCATGCCGCTTCCCCTCATCGGCTATATCACTCCGCAGCCACGGCGACGGGCATGTGCCCAGTCAAGTAACGTTCCGCCTCAAGCGCGGCCATGCAGCCCATCCCCGCTGCGGTGATCGCCTGTCGGAACGTATCGTCGGTCACGTCGCCGGCGGCATAGATGCCTTCGACGCTGGTCGCAGTCGAATCCGGTGCGGTCCAGAGATAGCCATTGTCTTTCAGCTTCAGCTTGCCCTTGAAAAGTTCGGTCGCCGGCGCATGGCCGATGGCGACGAAAATGCCGTCGATGGTCACGTCGGTGACGACGCCCGTGCGGGTGTCGCGCAAGCGCGAGCCGGAAACCGATGGTGGCATCGGCGGCTTGGCCGGCGTGCCGGTGATTTCGGCGACTTCGGTGTTCCAGAGAATCTTGACATTCGGCTTGGCGAACAGGCGCTCCTGCAGGATCTTTTCGGCGCGGAAGGAATCGCGGCGATGCACCACTGTCACCGACTTGGTGATGTTGGAGAGATAGAGCGCTTCCTCGACGGCGCTGTTGCCGCCGCCGACCACGATCACATCCTTGTTGCGATAGAAAAAGCCGTCGCAGGTGGCGCAGGCCGAGACGCCAAAGCCCTGGAAATGCTGTTCGGTCTCGATGCCGAGCCACTTGGCCTTGGCGCCGGTCGCGATGATCAGCGTATCGGCCGTCCAGACCTGGCCGCTATCGGTGCGCGCAACGAAGGGGCGCTGATTGGTGTCGACTTCGGTCACGAGGTCGTTGACGATCTCGGCGCCGACATGCTGGGCCTGCTGCAGCATCTGCTCCATCAGCCAAGGGCCCTGGATCGGATCGGCAAAGCCCGGATAGTTTTCGACATCCGTGGTGATCATCAGCTGACCGCCCTGTTCCATGCCGGCGATCAGGACCGGCTCCAGCATGGCGCGCGCCGCGTAGACGGCAGCCGTATAACCGGCGGGGCCGGAACCGATGATGAGCACCTTGGTGTGGCGGGCGGGCATAGTTAAGTCCTTTCAATCTCAGCGCGTCGTGAATTGCAGCTTCAAACGGGCGAAGCGGGCGATTTCACGATCTGCTGACCCATTTATGATTGCCGCATGCATTTATTCAAGGGCAGCCTTGCATTACCAACAGGGCAAATCTGCTTTGTGTAAGATTCGGTTACTCAAGCGAAACTTTCTTGCGAATTTCCTCGCTTTATATAGAAGCTGGCGATGGGGAATTAAAGAAAGGCAATAAAAGTGCTGCGAGCTGAACTCGACGCCATCGATATCAAGATTTTGCGGGAACTCCAGCGCGACGGGCGCATGACCAATGTCGAGCTGGCCGATCGAGTCGGCATCTCCGCGCCGCCCTGTCTGCGCCGGGTGCGTAAGCTGGAAGAAGCCGGCATCATCGAGGGCTATCACGCCATGCTGAACAGCCCGAGACTCGGGTTTGATCTCGTTGCTTTCTGCATGGTCGGTCTCAAGCATCAGTCGGAGGCCAATCTTAAGGCTTTCGCCAGCGCCACGGCGGAGTGGCCGCTGGTGCGCCAGGCATGGATGGTGTCCGGCGACAGCGATTTCCTGCTGCATTGCGTTGCCGAAAATCTCACCCACTTCCAGGATTTCGTCATCGAAGTCCTGACGGCCAACGAGCATGTCGATACGGTCCGCACCATGTTGACCATCCGGCAGGTGAAGAAACTCGGTCTCGTGGAGCTCTAAGGACATGGCGGACCGCCCCTGGCACCGAACATTGATCAAGATGGGTGCCCGCGTGCTGCTTGGCAGCTCACGCGCTCACGCACAAGACTGGTTTCCGGGTCTCAATATCGTGCGCAAGAGTGGCGCGGGGGAGGTGTTCTACCACCGCGCCAAGATCGCCGATCTCTCGGATAGTGATTGGTTGCGCGAAAGGGCGGGTGAAATCATCCATATCGTTGGCTCCGGCCCATCGATCCGCGACAGCGATCTGACGGGGCTGGAGACGAATAGTGCCATCCTGCTGAACGGCGCGATCGGGTTGATCGGCGAGCAGATTGCCTCGCCACTTGCTGTTGCCGTGGAGGATGAGCGTTTCGTCTGGCGGCATTCGGAGATGATGCGGCGCAGGATCAAGCCCGGCACGGTCTGCCTGTTTTCAATCCCCGTGCTGCGGGCGATTTCGGAGCTGGACAGCCGTTGGTTGTCGGATAAGGCAATCATTCTGATTGACAATATCAGTAAACCCTATGGCGCTCGGCGCCGCTTGATAGACGATATCAGAAAGCTCGATTTTGTACGGCTTAACGTAGCAGGCACCGCCGGTTTCTCCTTTGCGCCGGATCTGGGTGTTTTCCAGGGAGGCTCGGTTGCCGTGTCGGCGTTGCAGTTCGCGCTTTATTGCTCGCCCAAAACGATCGGTTTCCTCGGCATCGACATTTCCAATGCCGGTGAGCCACGTTTTTATGAGACGAGCGACGAAGCCGCCTTTTCCGGCATCGCCCGAGCCGAGGGCCGCATCCTGGAGCATCTTGTTCTGGCAAGGGAAATCGCCTCGGAGCGAGGTATGGCGTTTGTCAATTATTCGCCGGTTTCGGCATTGTTGAAACATGGGTTCGGCTATGACGACAGGTTCGCGGCCGCATCGACGATATGAGTTGCAGGGAACGGACGCATGGGTTGGCTGAAACCTAGGACTGCCGATGCCAAGAAATTGGCCATCGATCCGCCACGGCCCCAGGACGGCCGGCACGGGATCGCTATCGCCGTCTGCGTCAAGGATGAGGCGCGCTACATCGAGGAATGGGTGCGTTTCCATCGCGCCGTCGGCATTCGCCATTTCTATATCTACGACAACGGTTCGACGGATGAGACCCTGGCAATTCTGCGCGGCCTGCTCGACGCCGATACGTTGACCATCATCCCCTGGGCCGGGCGGATGAAAGATGTGGCCACCGGAACGACGTTGAACGGCCAGGTCATCGTCTTTGCCCATGCCATCCTCAATTTCGGTGGCGCCTACCGCTGGATGGCCTTCATCGATGTCGACGAATTTCTGCTGCCGAAGGTAGGGCGCACGGTCGAGCAGGCACTCGAAGCTGTCGGCGATTTCCCGAATGTCTCGCTGCCGTGGCACATGTTTGCCACCAGCGGCCATGAGACGCCGCCCGACGGCCCGCTGGCGCTGAATTATGCGATGCGCGGCGCCGATCCGATGACCGATAAGGAAGATGTCCGCAATTTCAAATGCATCGTCGATCCCTGCGAGGTGACGGAAGTCAGCGTGCATCAATTCCAGACCCGCGAATTCGGAGATCTCACAGCCAACGATGCCGGCAAGCGCTTCACGCGCCGAGCGCGGAAATCGCCGGCATTCTATTCGAACCGTTTTCTGCAGCTCAATCACTATTACACCAAGTCCCGCGAGGAGCTGATGGCGAAGCTGGCGCGTGGATGGGCCTACGATACTTCGCCGACCAAATATCGGGACAAGGTTCTGGCGATCGTCAAAAGCATCGAGGAGGATGTGGTCGAGGATCGCGCGATGATCAATTTCATCGAGCGCAACCGCATCGACCTTGGTCAGTAGCCTGGCGGCTCAGCTGAGCAATTGCCGATAGACATCGCCGATAGCCGTCGCTTCCTTTTCCAGGGCGAATTCGCTGCGGACGTGGCGCACGGCATTTTCACCCTGTTGGAGCGCCTGTTCCGGATTGGCCAGATAGAAGGCGATTGCCTTCGTCAGCGCCTCGCCATCACCGGCGGGCACGATAGCGCCGGTTTCTCCCGGCGCGACAAGCTCGGCGTAGGCGCCGGCGTCGGAGGCGACGACGACGGTGCGCGAGGCCATGGCCTCCAGCGGCGTCAGGCCAAAACCTTCATTGCGGGAAGGGGCGACATAAAGCGTCGTGCGGCGATACCAGGGCCTGACATCATCGACTTCGCCGAGAAAGCGGATACGGTCGGCAAGGCCGGCGGCGGTTACCATCTTTACCAAGTCGTCGGCAAAGCCGCGATGCTCTGTGGTCACGCGGCCGCAGATGACCGCAGTCCAGTCCGGATAGAGCGGCAGAAGCTCGATCATCGCCTTGACGAAGAGATCGGTGCCTTTCTGGTGGCGGACGCGGCCGAAGCAGCCGACCAGATAGGTGCCGGGCAGGCCGGTGGCGGCCATGCGGTCGTCGGGCACTTCCGGCGGATGGAACAGGTTGAGGTCGACACCATGCTGGATGACGGTATGCGGCACCTCAAGGAAGCTGCCGGAGCGGGTGCTGGTGGCGATCACCGCGTCCATGCGGCGGATCAGCCAGCGCGTATAGCCTGTGTGGCGGCGCTGGGCGGCCGAGGTGAAGACCAGTTTCAGCGGCATGCGCAGCACGGAGCGCAGAAGCAATCCGACCAGCATCTCGTTGTTGCGGCGGGCATGCCAGACGCGGGCGCGATGGCGACGTGGCTTCGTCCAGAGACCCGGAAGCCGAGCCCAGCCGAGCCTCGGCAAATCTTCCGGCAAGCCCGGGCCGAGCGTGACGATATGGCAGCCAAGCTCGATCTGCTTCGGAATCAGTTGCACGATCGTGGAAGTAACGCCGGAGAGCCGGCGTTTGAAGTTCGTCGCGATGACCTCGATCTCGCTGATATCGCTTGAGTGCGATGTGTCGCGGTCACGCACGGGCGATCAGCCCCAGGTGATGGAGAGGATTCCATAGGCCTTGGCGCCGCCGGGAGCGTTGACCTCAATGGAATCGCCAACTTCCTTGCCGATCAGCGCGCGGGCGATCGGCGACGAAATCGAGATGCGACCGGCCTTCACGTCGGCTTCCTGGTCGCCAACGATCTGATAGTTCTTCTCTTCTTCGGTGTCCTCGTCGACGAGCTTTACCTTGGCGCCGAACTTGACCGTCGAGCCGGACATCTTGGAGAGGTCGATGACCTCGGCGCGTGCCGTCAGGTCTTCGAGTTCGCCGATGCGGCCTTCATTGTGGCTCTGGGCTTCCTTGGCGGCGTGGTACTCGGCGTTTTCGGAGAGGTCGCCATGGGCGCGGGCTTCGGAAATCGCTTCGATGATTCGCGGGCGCTCGTTCTGCTGACGCCAGCGCAGTTCTTCCTGCAGCTTGACGAACCCGTTCTGTGTCATCGGTACCTTTTCAACCATTTTTCTTGTCCTTCACTCCCTGTGTTGCTCTGTCGCAGACACAAAAGAAAACAGGTCCCGAAGCGGTACTTCGGAACCATGTAGAGCCATTATTTTGTCATCTATAGCAGATTGCGACAGCCGATTTCCAGAAAATTCGGTGACTTTTGGCGAGGTTGGTCGTGGTCCACACTCGCCAAAGCCTGTTTTGCACAACCAACGATCAGCAGCTGGGAAGTAGTGGCCGTGGCCTTCGCTTGCCTTAGAAATAGCTCTGCAAAGTCCGGACTTCGAGGCTGCCGGCCTTCAGTGCCTTGATCGCCATGGCGGCGGCTTCGGCGCCGGCCATGGTGGTGTAGTAAGGCACCTTCTGCATCAGCGTCGCGCGGCGCAGCGACTTCGAATCAGAGATCGCCTTGTTGCTGTCAGTCGTGTTGATGACGAGCTGGACCTGGCGGTTGCGGATGGCGTCCTCGATATGCGGACGACCCTCCAGCACCTTGTTGATCTTGGTGGCGGCAATGCCCTGCTCGGCCAGATAACGCTGCGTGCCGCCGGTCGCGAGCACCTTGAAGCCCAGCTCGGTCAGCATGCGGATGGCGGGCAGGACGCGCGGCTTGTCGTCGTCGCGAACGGAGACGAAGACCGTTCCGTCACGCGGTAGTTCGACGCCGGCGCCGAGCTGCGACTTGGCGAAGGCCAGCGCAAAATCCGTATCCAGGCCAATGACTTCGCCGGTCGAGCGCATTTCCGGTCCGAGCAGAATGTCGACGCCGGGGAAGCGGGCGAAGGGGAAGACGGCTTCCTTGACGGCGATGTGCTTCAGCTTGCGCGGATCGGGCTTTTCGCCATAGGCGGCAAAGACCGCATCCAGCTTTTCGCCGGCCATGACGCGAGCGGCGATCTTGGCGATCGGCGCGCCGATGGTCTTGGCGACGAAAGGCACGGTACGCGAAGCGCGCGGGTTGACTTCGAGCACGTAGACGATGCCGTCCTTGATGGCGAACTGCACGTTCATCAGGCCGCCGACGTTCAGCGCCTTGGCCATGGCCTTTGCCTGGCGTTCCAGCTCGTCGATCATGGCGGGCGACAGCGTGCGCGGCGGCAGCGAGCAGGCGCTATCGCCGGAGTGGATGCCGGCTTCCTCGATATGCTCCATGATGCCGGCAACGTAGACGTCGGTGCCGTCGGACAGGCAGTCGACATCGACTTCGATGGCGTTGGCGAGGTAGCTGTCGAACAGCAGCGGGTTCTTGCCGAGCAGCGTGTTGATCTGGCCGGTCTTGTCGTTCGGATAGCGCTGCTTGATGTCTTCTGGGACCAGTTCCGGCACGGTATCGAGCAGGTAGGTCTGCAACATGCCTTCCGAATGGATGATCTGCATGGCGCGGCCGCCGAGCACGTAAGACGGGCGCACGACCAGCGGGAAGCCGATCTCGGAGGCGACTAGGCGGGCCTGCTCCACCGAGTAGGCGATGCCGTTGTTCGGCTGGTTGAGGTCGAGCTTCATCAGCAGCTTCTGGAAGCGGTCGCGGTCTTCGGCAAGGTCGATCGCATCCGGGGCTGTGCCGAGGATCGGGATGCCGTTCTTTTCGAGCGCTTCGGCAAGCTTCAGCGGCGTCTGGCCGCCGAACTGCACGATGACACCGACGACTTCGCCGTTTTCCTGCTCTGCACGCAGGATTTCGATCACGTCTTCGGCCGTCAGCGGCTCGAAATAGAGCCGGTCCGAGGTGTCGTAGTCGGTCGAAACGGTTTCCGGGTTGCAGTTGATCATGATTGCTTCATAGCCGGCATCCTTCAGCGCGAAGGCGGCATGGCAGCAGCAATAGTCGAACTCGATGCCCTGGCCGATACGGTTCGGGCCGCCGCCGAGGATGACGACCTTCTTGCGGTCGGAGACCTGCGCTTCCGAGCGGGCGGCGCCAACGAAGGGCGTTTCATAGGTCGAATACATATAGGCCGTCGGCGAGGCGAATTCGGCCGCACAGGTGTCGATGCGCTTGAAGACGGGGCGGACGTTCAGGGCGTTGCGCCGCTCCGCCACTTCCTTCGGCCGCTTGCCGGTCAGCGTCGCCAGGCGCGCGTCGGAAAAGCCCATGGCCTTCAGCATGCGTAGGTTGGTTGCGTCTTCCGGCAGGCCATGCTCGCGGATGCGGGCTTCCATATCGACGATGTTTTTGAATTGCTCGATGAACCAGGGGTCGATTTTGCAGCCTTCATGCACTTCTTCCGGGGTCAGGCCGAGGCGCAGCGCCTGGGCAACCATGCGCAGGCGGTCCGGCGTCGGCGTGCCGATGGCGGCACGGATGGCGTTCCGGTTTCCTTCACCCTCTTCCGTGCCCGGGATTTCGATCTCGTCGAGGCCGGTGAGGCCGGTTTCGAGGCCACGGAGCGCCTTCTGCAGCGATTCCGCAAAGGTGCGGCCGATGGCCATGACTTCGCCGACCGACTTCATCGCAGTGGTCAGCACAGGCGAGGCGCCGGGGAATTTTTCGAAGGCGAAGCGCGGAATTTTCACGACGACATAGTCGATCGAGGGTTCGAACGAGGCCGGCGTTGCGCCGCCGGTGATGTCGTTTTCCAGTTCGTCCAGCGTATAGCCGACGGCAAGCTTGGCCGCGACCTTGGCGATAGGAAAGCCGGTTGCCTTCGAGGCCAGCGCGGAGGAGCGCGACACGCGCGGGTTCATTTCGATGACGACCAGACGGCCATCCTTCGGATTGACAGCGAACTGCACGTTCGAGCCGCCGGTCTCGACGCCGATCTCGCGCAGAACTGCGATCGAGGCGTTGCGCATGATCTGGTATTCTTTGTCGGTCAGCGTCAGTGCCGGCGCAACCGTGATTGAGTCGCCGGTGTGCACACCCATCGGGTCGATGTTTTCGATCGAGCAGATGATGATGCAGTTGTCCGCCGTGTCGCGGACCACTTCCATCTCGAATTCTTTCCAGCCGAGCACCGATTCTTCGACCAGCACTTCCGTGGTCGGCGAAGCATCGAGACCGCCACCGACGATTTCGAAGAATTCCGAACGGTTATAGGCAATGCCGCCGCCGGTGCCGCCGAGGGTGAAGGAGGGGCGAATGATGGCGGGCAAGCCGACATGATCGATCGCCTGCGCGGCAATTGCCATGGCATGGCTCATATAACGCTGCTTGCGGTCGCTCTCGCCGAGATTCCACTGGTTTTCCAGCTCGTCGAGCGCCTTGTCGAGATTGGCGCCGGAAAGGGAGGCCTTCAGCTTGCTGCGCTCGGCTTCATGCGTCTTGCGGTCGGCATCCTTGATGTCGGTGGCGTTGGCCAGCATCGAGCGCGGCGTTTCGAGGCCGATGCGGGCCATGGCTTCGCGGAAGAGGGCACGGTCTTCGGCCATGTCGATTGCGGCCGGCTTGGCACCGATCATCTCGACATTGTAGCGGTCGAGCACACCCATGCGCTTCAGCGATAGCGCGGTGTTCAGCGCCGTCTGGCCACCCATGGTCGGCAGCAGCGCGTCCGGACGTTCCTTGGCGATGATCTTGGCAACCACTTCCGGCGTGATCGGCTCGACATAGGTCGCGTCCGCCAGGCCCGGATCGGTCATGATCGTCGCCGGGTTGGAGTTGACGAGGATGACGCGATAGCCTTCCTCCCGCAACGCCTTGCAGGCCTGTGTGCCGGAGTAATCGAATTCGCATGCCTGACCAATGACAATCGGTCCAGCACCGATGATGAGGATCGATTTGATATCTTGGCGCTTCGGCATGGGCTCACATCCGTTTTTTGGCTGCGCGAAAAACCGGCCAGGGTGGGAGATCACCGGCCGGGGCGCATGGTCAAGTCTTTTCAGGCTAGAAGCGGCTTATAGGCAAATGTATCTATAAACGGAACCCCATAAATCGCGGAATCGACAGGAATCGACAGCTCCCGCCGCTTCTATCCAAAGCGCCGCCGCGCATCCTCCGCATAGGGGCGGCTCACCGGGATTGTCGTACCGTCGCGCGTCACCACGAAAAGCTTACCGTTGTCGCGTTTCAATCTTTCGTGGGGAGGTCTTTTCCGGCGATGTGATGGCTCTGCCTGTCATGGTCGCAACGATAGCGGCCGTCCTCGTATGGCTTGCGATCCTGGAAGCAAGGAGGCGTCGACGTTTGATTTGATAATGCCCTCACGGAGAACTGGCGTTGCGTCCCGTCCTCGATATATAAGTGTATGAAACAGTATCGATTCAACAGTCGCCCGGAGGTGCACCATGGACTGGAAGGGACGTCGGCAATCCGACAATATCGAGGATGAGCGCGGCTCCTCGCCGACGGGGGGCGGTCCTCTCGGCGGCGGCGGGTTTCGCTTTCCCGGTGGAGGCATAGGGGGCGGAGGCTTGAGCTTCCGCACCATCATCGTTCTGGTGGTGATCTTTCTGGTGCTGAGAGCCATGGGTGTCGACGTCATCGGGTTGCTGCAGCAGAGCGGTGCCTTGACCGGCGGCTCGAGCTCCGGCTCCGGCTATCAGCAAAGTGATTCCAGCGGCGGCACGGCGGCACCGGCCAATGACGAGATGAAGCAGTTCGTCGCTACGGTGCTCGCCGATACCGAGGATACCTGGACCGGTATCTTCAAATCCATGGGCCAGACCTATACCGATCCGAAGCTGGTGCTGTTTTCGGGCAGTTTCCCTTCGGCCTGCGGCACGGCCTCGGCGGCGACCGGGCCGTTCTATTGCCCGACTGACCAGAAGGTCTATCTCGACATGACCTTCTTCCAGCAGATGAAGGACCAGTTCGGCGCCTCCGGCGATTTTGCGCAGGCTTATGTGATTTCGCATGAAGTCGGCCATCATGTTCAGGACCTGCTCGGCATCCTGCCGAAGTTCAATCAGGCCCGTCAGACCATGAGCGAGGCGGATGCCAACAAGATGTCGGTGCGTATTGAACTGCAAGCCGATTGTTTTGCCGGTATCTGGGGCAAGTTCACGCAGCAGAAGGGCATTCTGCAGCAGGGCGACCTCGAAGAGGCGCTGAATGCCGCGCAGCAGATCGGCGACGATACGCTGCAGAAGCGCAGCCAGGGCTACGTCGTTCCCGATAGCTTCAACCACGGCACCTCGGCGCAGCGGATGAAATGGTTCAAGCAGGGCTTCGATTCCGGCAAGCTCAGCGATTGCGATACGCTGAACAATCCGGTTTAGCATCTCGATCCCTTCTTCCCGCTCCTGAACCTGTGGAAGGGGCGGGAGAAGGTGGCGGTCTGGAGCTTTTGAGCACGGCAAAACGCCGACTGGCCGGATGAGATCTTCTCAACATTGGCGGTGATCGCCGGATTGCTGGCGGCCCGTGCGAGCCCTCTCGTCGCGACTGCAGCAAAGCGGGCATCCCAGACGCCAAAGATCAAAGAAAACGGCCGATAAATCAGAAAGATTGAAGCGTTCACGGATTGTTTCGGGCAAAATCTTCAAGTATTGGGGACGCACCAATTTTCGTTCACGTTCTGTCTCTTCATGAAGATAGGGCCGCCAAAAGGCAAACTCCATGATCGACCAGAAATTTGCGCGCCGCGGCTTGTTGCTCGTCTTTATTATCCTCTTCCTTGATGTCATGGGCCTCGCCATCATCATGCCGGTGTTGCCGCAATATCTGGAAGAGCTGACGGGCGCTTCGGTCAGCGAGGCGGCGACGGATGGCGGTTGGCTGCTGCTTGCCTATGCCGCCATGCAGTTCCTGTTCTCGCCGTTGATCGGCAATTTGAGCGACCGCTTCGGCCGCCGCCCGATCCTGCTTGCCTCCGTGCTGACCTTCGCGATTGATAATTTCATCTGCGCTATCGCCGGAACCTACTGGATATTGTTCGCTGGCCGCATCCTGGCTGGTATCAGCGGTGCAAGTTTCTCGACCTGCTCTGCCTATATCGCCGACATCAGCACTGACCAGAACCGGGCGAAGAATTTTGGCCTGATCGGCATGGCCTTTGGCGTCGGTTTCGTGCTCGGGCCGGTCATTGGCGGTTTTCTCGGCGAGTTCGGTCCGCGTGCACCCTTTTATGGCGCGGCCGCGCTGGCGTTGCTGAACTTTATTGGCGCCTATTTCCTGCTGCCGGAAACGCTGGAGGCGAAGAACCGTCGCCGTTTTGAGCTATGGCGCGCCAGTCCGTTCGGCGCTCTGCGGCAGGTGCGCCGCTATCAGGGGCTCGGTTGGATTTTCGTCGTGATGTTCTTCAATTGGCTGGCGCATGGTGTCTTCCCGGCGGTCTGGTCCTTTGTCTCCTCTTATCGTTATGACTGGACGTCGTTGGAGATCGGCATTTCGCTCGGCACCTACGGCATTGGCATGGCGTTGGTTATGGGGCTGGTCTTGCCCCGCATTGTGCCCGTGCTCGGCGAATGGAAAACCGTGGTGTTGGGACTTGTCTTTTCCGGCATCGGCCTGGTGGGCTATGCCTTCGCCTGGCAGGGCTGGATGGTTTATGCGGTCATTGTCCTGACCGTGATCGAAAACGTTGCGGATGCGCCGTTGCGCTCTATCGCCGCAAGCAAGGTATCGCCGTCAGCACAGGGAGAATTGCAAGGCGCTCTCGGGAGCTTGACCAGCATCACGGCCATCATCGGACCAGTGCTGTTTCCCTACCTGTTTCGCTTTTTCACTGCTCCGGAAGCACCCGTCACTTTTGCCGGTGCCCCTTTCATCATGTCGGCGATCCTGATCTTGACGGCGGTGATCCTCTTCGTTGTCAAGGTGCGCAAGGACGAGCCGAAAGCCGCGCGAGAACCGGCCGCTCAAGAGGTGGCCTAAATAATCATCAGATATTTTGATGATCTGATGAATTCTTTAGCATCTTGGCTTTGCCAACTGGCTTTTTGGCTGAAGTTGCGCTAAGGCGGCAGGCTCGCGCGTCCTTGGGTAGGAGCGGTCAGCGCGTTTCTGAAAACGAGTTTTCAAAATGGATATGCCGGCAACTGCGCGCCCGTTCGCGCGCGACAATGATAATTCGTGGTCTGCGCATTTCCGCGCCACCCTGGCGCTCGGCATACCGCTGATCGGCGCGCAGCTGGCGCAGCTCGGCATCAACACCACGGATGTGATGATCGTCGGCCGTCTCGGCGCCGAGCAACTGGCCGCCATGGTTCTGGCTGCCCAGTTCCTGTTCACCATCCAGATTTTTGGTTCCGGCTTCTCCATCGCTGTCGTGCCGCTGGTGGCGCAGGCCTATGGCCAAGGCGATGTCACTTCGGTGCGCCGGGCGCTGCGCATGGGCATCTGGGTCGTCACCGCCTTTTGGCTGTTGACGCAGCCGGCCTTCTTTTATTCCGAGCAGATCCTCTTGGCTGCAGGACAGAAGCCTGATGTGGCAAGGCTTACCAGCGAATATATCGCCATCGGTCATTACGCCGTGCTGCCGGGGCTGCTTTATAACGTTATCCGCGCGCTGGTGAGCGCGATCGGCATGGCTCGCATCATTCTCTATGTCACCATCGCCATGCTGGTGATGAACGCCATACTCGCCTACGGGCTGGTGCTCGGCCATTTCGGCATGCCGGCGCTCGGGCTGCACGGCGCTGCGATCGTATCGGTGGCGGTGCAGACGGCAGGCTTCCTCTTCATCGTCGCCTTCGTGCAGAGCCGCGAAAAGACGCGCCGCTATGAGATTTTCGTTCGTCTTTGGCGGCCGGATTGGCATGCATTGTGGGACGTGATTCGTCTCGGTTTCCCGATCAGCATCACGGTTCTGGCCGAGGTCAGCCTGTTCACTGTGGCATCGCTGCTGATGGGGCAGATCGGCACGATCGAGCTTGCCGCCCACGGCATCGCGCTGCAATGGGCGTCGATCGCCTTCATGATCCCGCTCGGCCTCAGTCAGGCGGCGACCGTTCGGGTTGGCGTCGCGCATGGCCAGGGGGATCACATTGGTCTGACGCGTGCGGCGATCGTCGTGCTCATCGTTTCGAGCTGTATCTCGCTGCTGGGCAGTATCCTGTTCGCCACCATGCCGACCTGGTTCGGAAGCTGGTTCCTCGATGTGACCTCGGTCGAGGCGCCGGAGGTGCTCGCCTATGCCGCGCCGCTGATCGTCGTTGCAGGCCTGTTCCAGCTCGTCGATGGTCTGCAGGCGATCGCCAGCGGCCTGTTGCGCGGCCTGAAGGATGCGCGCGTGCCGATGATCCTGGCGCTGATCGCCTATTGGCCGATCGGCTTCTTCCTGGCCTGGCTGCTTGCCTTTCCGCTCGGCTTCGGTGGCGTCGGCATCTGGCTCGGCTTCCTCCTGGGGCTGACCGCAGCCTCGGTGATGCTTTGCGTGCGGTTCTATGTTCTGGTGCGCTCGGAGAAAATAGCCGGCTGACGCCGGCCCTTTTTCGTATCTCGGCGAGAAGACTGCTGACAGATATTGGCAGCATGATCCCGTATAGTGGCGTCATACCAATTTGATGGGAGACGACCATGACATACAAAGCAAGCGCTCATAGCGAGGCCACGCTTTTCCCGCTGGATGGATATCTCAACCACGGTGCCGTCGTGCACATGCTCGCCCGTTCCGATGCTTCGCCTCGGCGCGAGCAGCCGAAAGCAAGGTCGTACTGGTTGGCGGTAGCCTGTGCCGCGCATGTCCGGTACGGGCGGGCGCATGGCTTCATGCAGGTCAATCATGGCAAGCAGGGGCCGCTGAAGCGGATCAAGCCGGGTGACGGCGTGGTTTATTATTCCCCGTCCGTGGCCATGGGCGACAAGGACGGCTTTAAGAGCTTTACGGCGATCGGATATGTTCGGGATGGCGAGCCTTATCAAGGCGAGATGGCATGCGGCAAGGCGTATCGCCGCGATGTCGATTGGCTTGATGTGCCGGAGCAACCTATCCGCCCGCTGCTGGATTGGCTCGATTTCACCCAGGACAAGAACTGGGGCTACAAGTTGAGGTTCGGCCTGGTTCCGTTCGGTGAATCCGATTTCGAGTTCCTGCAGGAAATTCTCACGAGCGAACTTGAAGAGGTCCGGCGCCGCCGCTTGCAGGCCTGACCAAGCGGTATTGCTAGCTCCTAATAGTAAAAGCCCCGGATTGACGATCAATCCGGGGCTTTCCTTTTAGCTAATGATGATGGCGGCGCTGCTTATGCGCGCTCGGCTAGGGCCGTTTCGCCCTTCTTCTCGCGCACCAGATTGACGAAGCGGCGGAAGAGGTAGTGGCTGTCCTGCGGGCCAGGGGAGGCTTCCGGATGATGCTGCACCGAGAAGACCGGCTTGCCGGAAACGCGCAGGCCGCAATTGCTGCCGTCGAAGAGCGAAACGTGAGTCTCTTCAACGCCTTCAGGCAGCGAGCTCGCGTCAACCGCGAAGCCGTGGTTCATCGAGACGATTTCGACCTTACCCGTCGTGTGATCCTTGACCGGATGGTTGGCACCGTGATGGCCCTGATGCATCTTCGCGGTCTTGGCGCCGAGCGCGAGACCGAGCATCTGGTGGCCGAGGCAGATGCCGAACAGCGGAATGTCCGTCTTCAGCAGGTCCTGGATAACCGGCACGGCGTATTTGCCGGTTGCCGCCGGATCGCCAGGGCCGTTCGACAGGAAGATGCCGTCCGGCTTCAGCACCAGTACGTCGTCGGTGGATGCGGTTGCCGGCAGCACGGTGACCTTGCAGTCGAGGCCGGCAAAGAGGCGCAGGATATTGCGCTTCACGCCGTAATCGAGGCAGACGACGTGATACTTGGCGTCGGCAGCCTTCAGCTCGCCATAGCCTTCGTCCCAGATCCAGGGTGTCTGCAACCATTGCGACGACTGGCCTGATGTGGCGACCTTGGCGAGGTCGAGACCTTCGAGGCCGCTCCAGGCCTTGGCATCCGCCTTCAGCTGGTCGATATCGAAGACGCCGTTCGGGTCGTGGGCGATGACGCCGTTGGGCATGCCGTTTTCACGGATCCAGGCGGTCAGCGCGCGGGTATCGATGCCGTACATGCCGATGATGCCGCGGGCCTTCAGCCACTGGTCGAGATGCTTGGCGGCGCGGTAGTTCGAAGGATCGGTGACATCGGCCTTGAAGATGACGCCGACGGCGCCGTGCCGGGCGGCCGGCGTCAGGTCTTCGACGTCTTCTTCGTTGGTGCCGACATTGCCGATGTGGGGGAAGGTGAAGGTAACGATCTGGCCGAGATAGGAGGGGTCGGTCAGGATCTCCTCGTAGCCTGTCAGCGCCGTGTTGAAGCAGACTTCGGCCTGGACCTTGCCGGTCGCGCCGATGCCCTTGCCTTCGATCACGGTGCCGTCCGCGAGAACGAGCAGGGCGCTTGGCTTTTCAATTGTCCATGGAGCTGTGGCGGTCATTGTCATCCCGTTTCCGGCGTCGTGCGCGGCCTTGAAAAGGCCGGGGGCTTCCGCCATGTTTGTCGCAGATTGCAGCCAGCGACATGCGTCGCGGCTTGAGACCTTAATATCGATCTAATGTGCAGGTGTTGGACATAGCCAAACAAGGCGTTCCGGTCAATGCGCCGTTTTCGTTTCCCGCCAGGGAATTCGCCGAGTTTCGGCCGCAGGGCGCGCAATTGCATTGATCGCGGCTCATGGTCTATGAGACTGGCAACATGAAATGAGAGGCTGGGCGATCGTCGCCGGCCTGCTTAGGGAGTTAAAGACATGATCCGCGAAACGCTTTCCAACGCCCAGAAGGATGCCATGAGGGCCAAGGATGCGGCGAGGCTTTCGACCGTGCGCCTGATCCTGGCCGCGATCAAGGACAAGGATATCGCCAATCGCGGCTTGGCCAAGGAACCGGCAAGCGACGACGAAATCCTGCAGTTGCTCGCCAAGATGATCAAGCAGCGCGAAGAATCGGTCAAGATGTATACCGATGGTGACCGCCCGGAGCTGGCTCAGAAGGAGCGTGAGGAAATCACGGTCATTCAGGGCTTTATGCCTGAGCAGCTCCCCGAAGAGACAGTGCGCGAGATTTGCGCCGCCGTCGTGGCTGAGCTTGGCGCCCAGGGCCTGAAGGATATGGGCAAGTGCATTGCGGCGCTGCGCGAGCGCTATGCCGGGCAGATGGATTTCGCCAAGGCTTCGGCGATCCTGAAAGAGCTGCTGAAGTAAGCCGTTCGATTCTCGATATTTTATTCTGCTATAGGCCCAAAATAGAGAAGGCAGGAGCTGGGGGAGCTCCTGCCTTCTTGCGCTTTGCAGCCGTTTGATAACGCAGGGTGGGGCCCAAAAATCAAACGTCTATTGCAAAGGCACCCAGGTGAGGCGGCGCCGGGGGTAGGGATGGTGCCTCACCTGGGGATAGGTTAAATCTTATCTAGTGATCCTGATCTGTTGCGGCAATTCCATGCCTTGCGATTCCAGCCAGGATATTTGAACTTTCACACCGGCCCTGAGAGCCGGAACTTTCACATCAACCGGAAGCTGATAGCCAACATCCGTATAGAGCACGTTCGTGGTCGTCGCGGGCGCTGCGCCATCCGTCATCGTTGCCGAGCTATAGTTAGCTGTGGCGAAGAGAGCGGCGGCGGCAAAAGGCACCAGCAGAACGCGCATTTTAGTCTCCTAAACTGAAAACCAGTATCTTTGGTTTCCGGCTCGTCGGGGCGTCTCGGCATGTCGCGTCGCGAAACCATTTTGTTTCGCCGGCTTGTCTCGTCCCTTGGGATGAAAGCTATTGCTCTGCACATGAACAATCAAATTACAAAAAAATAATGTTTGGCTTACGAACCATGCCGCAAATGTGCCACCAAAGGGGAAGATCGCGCGCGCTTCGATCTTCGGCCAATGGTTGCGGTGGGTGTTGCAGCACTCTCTTCTGGCTAGCTAAGATGGTGGACAAGCATTTGCTTTTCCATCATTTTTCTTGCACGGAGGAGCTGTGTTTCAGGTGTGCATGAGTGCCGCAAGAAGGCGCTGCGGTTTCTGTCATCGATGATGTCAAAATCGCTTTTCAGGCGGTTACGAGGGCATTAACAACACGGCTGCAATCACGGTCTTGTGATCGGAGTGGTTGAATTTCGGCCCGTGCGCGAGGGGTTGTGAATAGTGGGTGTGGTGAAGGGTTCTCGTGGCAATGCGCGCTGTTCCTGCTTATAAGGGGGCAAGCCAGAGGTAATTATGAGATTTTCCAATACGTTTCTCGACGAGATTCGCGACCGCGTTCCCATTTCGGACGTGATTGGCCGTCGTGTGACGTGGGATCGGCGCAAGACCAACGTGCCGCGCGGCGATTATTGGGCCTGTTGCCCGTTCCACGGCGAGAAGTCGCCGAGCTTCCACTGCGAGGATCGCAAGGGCCGTTATCATTGCTTCGGCTGTGGTGTCACCGGCGATCATTTCCGCTTCCTGACCGATTTGGAAGGGTTGAGCTTTCCCGAGGCGGTGCAGCAGATCGCCGATATGGCCGGTGTTCCCATGCCGATCGCCGATCCGATGGAAGCGAAGCGCGAAAAGGAACGCACTTCGCTGCTTGATGTTATGGAGATGGCGACGCAGTTCTTTCAGGATCAGCTACAGACGGCAAACGGGGCGAGGGCGCGCGCCTATCTGCGCGATCGCGGATTGACCGGCCGCACCATCGAGACCTTCCGTCTGGGCTATTCGCCGGAAAGCCGCAACGCGCTGAAGGAATTTTTGGCCGGCAAGGATATTGCCAAAGAACAGATCGAAGCTTGCGGTCTCGTGGTGCATGGCCCGGATATTCCCGTCTCCTACGACCGCTTCCGCGACCGCATCATGTTCCCGATTCTGTCGTCGCGCGAAAAGGTGATCGCCTTCGGCGGCCGTGCGATGTCGGCGGACGCGCCGGCGAAGTATCTCAATTCCAACGAGACCGAGCTCTTTCACAAGGGCAATGTGCTCTACAATTTCACCCGCGCGCGGCGTGCCGCCCAGGGAAACGACGGTTCAGGGACGATCATCGCCGTCGAAGGTTATATGGACGTCATCGCGCTGCATCAGGCCGGCGTTGAGAACGCCGTCGCACCGCTCGGCACGGCGCTGACGGAGAACCAGCTCGAGCTTCTGTGGAAGATGACGCCGCAGCCGATGCTTTGCTTTGATGGCGATGGCGCTGGCATTCGCGCCGCCAATCGCGCCGCCGATCTGGCGTTGCCGCATATCAAGCCCGGCCGCACGGTCCGTTTCGCGCTTCTTCCCGACGGCAAGGACCCGGACGATCTCGTCCGCCATGACGGGCGTGCGCCCTTCGACAAGGTGCTGGCGCAGGCAAAGCCGCTGGCGGAGATGATCTGGAGTCGCGAAATCAGCAAGGGTACCTTCGACACGCCGGAGGCGCGCGCCGAGCTTGAGGCGCGGCTGAAGCAGATGGTTTCGGTTATCGCCGACGAGAATGTCCGCCGTCATTATCAGCAGGATATTCGCGACCGTTTGAACGGGCTGTTCCAACCACAGTTCCGCCGCAACGACAATCAGCAGGGGCGCGGGTTTTCTCGCGAGGGCAACGGCCGCTCCTTCGGCGGTCGTGGTGGACAGGGCGGTGGTCGGCCGGTGGCCGTCAGCACGAAGGCGACGGATCGGTTGATGCGTTCGGGAATGATCAAGGGCCATCAGGATATTCCGGGCCTGCGCGAAAGCGTGCTGGCGGTGACCATTGTCAATCATCCGCTGCTGTTGCAGGACGAATATGATGAGATCGCCGCGATCGACTACGAGAGCCGCGAATTGCAGCGCCTATGGTCTGCCATGCTCGGAGCGGCGGCAACCATATCGGCTCAGCAGCTTAGCCGAGAGCGTTTGATCGAACAGCTGGAAGAGCAGGGTTTCGCCGCATTGCTGAAGACCCTCGACCAGCAGGTGCGCAATGCCCGCCTCTGGACGGCGACCGAGGAAGCGGCGATGGAGGATGCGCGCGAGGGCTATCGCCAGGCGCTTGCGCTCCATAAGCGCTCGAAGGCGCTGCGCTGGCACAAGATCGAGCTGGAGCGTGCCGTTGCCGAGGCGACGGAGGAGAGCGACGGCGAACTCATCGAACAGTTGATGCGCGCTTTGCAGGAAGTGCAGCTCGAAGCCTTGCGGCTGGAAAACCAGGAAGCGATCATTGACGGCTTCGGGGTGCTTTCCGGCCGTATCAAAGGACCCGCAGGGAAGTAGGGGATAAATGTCACAGCCGGATAGACAGGAACCGCGGTTTTCCGCCGACGATGCGCTATTTGCGGAGCGCAGTTCCGGAATGGCGCCGCTCGACATACTCAAGCGGGTCTACGGCTACCCCGCCTTTCGCGGCAAGCAGCAGCAGGTGGTCGAGCATGTCGTGGCAGGCGGCGATGCGGTGGTACTGTTTCCAACCGGGGCCGGCAAGTCGCTGTGCTTCCAGATTCCGGCCCTTTGCCGCGACGGCATAGGCATCGTCGTCTCGCCGCTGATCGCCCTGATGCGCGATCAGGTCGAGGCCATGAAACAGCTCGGCATCCGCGCGGCGGCATTGAACTCGTCATTGTCGCGCGAGGAGGCGAGCGATATCTATCGCGCCGTCTCCAGCGGCACGCTCGACATGCTCTATGTCACGCCCGAGCGGATACTCACCGACGGGTTCCAGCAGATGATCGCCAGGGCGAAGATTGCTCTATTCGCGATCGATGAGGCGCATTGCGTCTCGCAATGGGGACATGATTTCCGGCCGGAATATCGCGATCTCGGCAAGCTTGCGGAACTCTTTCCCAATGTGCCGCGCATCGCGCTGACGGCAACGGCCGATCCGCATACGCGCGACGATATTATCGAGCGGCTGGGGCTCGACAACGCCCAAGTCTTCACAACCAGCTTCGACCGGCCGAACATTGCCTATGAGATTGTCGAGCGTGACCAGCCGCGCCAGCAGTTGCTGCGCTTTCTCGATGGTCATCGTGGCGATAGCGGCATTGTCTATTGCCTGTCGCGGGCCAAGGTCGAGGATACTACGGAATGGCTGAACGGGCAGGGCGTTCGTGCGCTTGCCTATCATGCCGGGATGGACCGCTCGGTTCGTGATGCCAATCAGGATGCGTTTCTGAAGGAGGAAGATCTTTGCCTGGTGGCAACGGTCGCTTTCGGCATGGGCATCGACAAGCCGAATGTGCGCTATGTCGCCCATCTCGATCTGCCAGGCTCCATCGAGGCCTATTATCAGGAGACGGGCCGCGCCGGCCGCGACGGGCTGCCGTCGGAGGTCTGGATGGCATACGGTATGGCCGACGTCATCCAGCGGGGACGAATGATCGATGAGGGCAATGCGGCGCAAGAAATCAAGCGTGTCGAGCGGGGGAAACTCAATGCACTGCTTGCGGTCTGCGAGACAGCCGGCTGCCGGCGGCAGGCGATCCTTGGGCATTTCGGCGAGGCGCATGCTGGCGGCTGCGGTAATTGCGATACCTGCCTGAAGCCGGTCGAGACCTGGGACGGCACGGAAGCGGCGATCAAGGCGCTGGCCGCCGTCTATCGCACCGGCGAGCGTTTCGGCACTGGCCATGTCATCGATGTGCTGATGGGGACCGTTAACGAGAAGACCGAGCGCTTCGGTCATGTCGACATGCCGGTTTTCGGTGCCGGCAAGGATATTCCCGCCCGCACCTGGCAATCCGTCTTTCGGCAATTGTTGGCAAACGGTCTTATCAGCGTCGATCATACCGCCTTTGGCGCGATGAAGCTGGAGCCGGAGGCAAAGGCCGTGTTCAAGCACGAACGTCAGGTCTTCTTCCGCAAGGACCGGCCGGAAGCAGGCCGTCGCACCAAGAAGGGTGCACGGATCGAAAAGCGGCAGTCGAGCCTCTCGGGCGAGGCACAGCCCCTGTTCGATGCTTTGAGAGCCGAGCGTACCAGGATCGCCAAGGAACTCGGCGTACCGCCCTATGTCGTTTTCCCGGATACGACGCTGATCGCCTTTGCGACGGAACAGCCGACGAGCCGCAATGCTTTGCTAGGGATTTCAGGTGTCGGGCAGGCGAAGCTGGAGCGCTATGGGGATGCGTTCTTGAAAGTCATCAAGAATTTCACTGATCGGTGACGTCTAGGTGCTGTGCTTATTCACATCCTGACGGTCATGCCGCCATCGACGGTCAGGACATGACCGTTGACGAAGGAGGCGGCGTCACTGGCGAGAAACAGCGCAGCACCCGCGATCTCCTCCGGCCGTCCCCAGCGCTGAACCGGAATACGCTGCCGGACAAAGGGGATTAGCTCTTCATTCGCCGCCATCGCGGCATTCGTTTCCGTTGCGAACCAACCTGGAGCGATGGCATTGCTGGTGATGCCGTGCGGGCCGAATTCCACGGCCATGCCACGCATCAGGCCGGTCAGCCCCTGTTTGGCAGCGGGGTAGACGCAGTCGCCGGGCATGACGACCTGGCCGCTGATCGAGGTGACCGAGATCAGGCGTCCATGATTGCGTTGTTTCATCAGGCGGGCGGCATCACGGGAGAGCATGATTGAGGCGGCAAGATCCGTGTTGAGCAAAGCGAGGATCGCCTCGTCGTCGAAATCGGCCAGCCGGCGCCTGTCGCGGGCGCCGACATTGTTGATCAAAATGTCGAGCCGTCCGTGATTTTTCTCGATATCCGCCATCGCGGCGCGCTGCGCCTCGCGGTCGGCAATGTCGAAAGCGGCGGCTTCGGCGG
Source organism: Martinezella rhizogenes (assembly GCF_000799715.1). Classification (GTDB taxonomy): domain Bacteria; phylum Pseudomonadota; class Alphaproteobacteria; order Rhizobiales; family Rhizobiaceae; genus Rhizobium; species Rhizobium rhizogenes_C. The sequence continues at coordinate 901,873 of NZ_JUHG01000011.1, read as the reverse complement.
AACCGCCCGTCGTGCGGATGGCTTCCACGGCACTATCCAGTGTCTTTGGCGTGCGCCCATTGATAACGACATGCGCTCCCGCGTCGGCGAGCGCCTTGGCCATCTCGAAACCCAGGCCACGTCCGCCGCCGGTGACGAGCGCGATCCGGCCCGCGAGGGAGAATCTGTGAAATATGTTCATGGCTCTCCCCTTGTTTTTGAGATCAAGATCGACTTGCAGCAAGATATTGGACTCAGTCAAGTAATTTTTGCAATGGCAGCTGATGAAACCAGGCTGAGAACTTGCGTATATTTCGGTCGGTTCGACAGATAATATCGAACGTGGCCCGTATCGTGCCAGCGCCACGACGCCGCGCATTTTTGCCGCTGCTGGATGCAGCAAGAGGCCGAATCCTGTGTTATTTCTTGATGAGTTAGGCACTGTGACCAGCATCGGAATGCGACCATGACCTCTGCGTTCATATCTCACTTGCGTACGGAACTCGCCGGCCTGAAAGATGCGGGGCTCTATAAGTCCGAACGCGTCATTACCTCCAAGCAAGCCGGCGAGATTGCGGTTGCCAGCGGCGAGCGCGTGTTGAATTTCTGCGCCAACAATTATCTTGGTCTCGCTGATAACGACGAGCTGGCCGAAGCCGCGAAGAAGGCGCTCGATCGCTACGGCTATGGCATGGCCTCGGTGCGCTTCATCTGCGGCACGCAGGAGGAGCACAAGCAGCTTGAGGCGCGGATATCGTCCTTTCTCGGTATGGAGGATACGATCCTCTATTCCTCGTGCTTCGACGCCAATGGCGGGCTGTTCGAGACACTGCTGTCGGAGGAGGATGCAATCATCTCCGACGCGCTCAACCATGCCTCGATCATCGACGGCGTGCGTCTCTCCAAGGCGAAACGGTTTCGCTATACCAACAATGATATGACGGCGCTGGAGGAAGAGCTGAAGAAGGCGGAGGGCAGCCGCTTCAAGCTGATTGCCACCGATGGGGTTTTCTCCATGGACGGCATTATCGCCAATCTCGGTGGCGTCTGCGATCTCGCCGAAAAATATGGCGCCATGGTCATGGTCGATGATAGTCACGCGGTCGGTTTCGTCGGCGATCACGGCCGCGGCTCGGCGGAATATTGCGGCGTCGAGGGCCGGATCGACATCATCACCGGCACCCTCGGCAAGGCACTCGGCGGCGCATCGGGCGGCTATACCTCCGCGAAGGCCGAGATCGTCGAGTGGCTGCGCCAGCGTTCGCGCCCCTATCTCTTCTCCAATACGCTGGCGCCTGTCATCGCGGCTGCGTCGCTGAAGGTTTTTGACCTCATCGATAACGGCAATACTCTGCGCAATCGACTGCGCGGCAATGCCGAGTTGTTTCGCAGCGAAATGACCAAGCTGGGCTTTACGCTTGCCGGTGCCGACCATCCGATCATTCCGGTCATGCTTGGCGACGCCAAGGTGGCGCAGGAAATGGCGGCGCTGATGCTGAAAAAGGGCGTCTATGTTGTCGGCTTCTCCTTCCCTGTCGTGCCGAAGGGGCAGGCGCGTATCCGCACGCAGATGTCGGCGGCACATTCGAAGGCCGACGTCGAGCGCGCGATTGCCGCTTTCGCCGAGGCGGGACGAGAACTCGGAATCATTTGAATCGGTTGGAGACGACAGATCATGTCGAACATGATGAAGGCGCTGGTTAAATCGAAGCCTGAAGTCGGGCTGTGGATGGAAAATGTGCCGGTTCCCGAGGTCGGGCCGAACGATGTGCTGATCCGGGTCAGGAAGTCGGCGATCTGCGGCACGGATGTGCATATCTGGAACTGGGATCAATGGGCGCAAAAAACCATTCCGGTGCCGATGGTCGTCGGTCATGAGTTTTGCGGCGAGATTGCCGAGGTCGGCTCGGCGGTGACGAAATATCATGTCGGCGAGCGTGTTTCCGGCGAGGGGCATATCGTCTGCGGCAAGTGTCGCAATTGTCGGGCGGGCAGGGGACATCTCTGCCGCAACACGCTCGGCGTCGGCGTCAATCGCCCCGGCTCCTTCGGCGAATTCGTCTGCATTCCCGAATCCAATGTCGTACCGATCCCTGATGACATTCCGGACGAGGTGGCGGCAATCTTCGATCCCTTCGGCAATGCCGTGCACACGGCGCTGTCCTTCGATCTCGTGGGTGAGGACGTGCTGGTCACTGGAGCAGGTCCGATCGGCATCATGGGCGCGATGGTTGCCAAACGGTCCGGCGCGCGCAAGGTTGTCATCACCGATATCAACCCGAACCGGCTGGCGCTCGCTCGCAAACTTGGCATCGACTACGTCGTCGACGCGTCTAAGGAAAATCTTGCCGATGTGATGAAGTCCATCGGCATGACCGAGGGTTTCGACGTCGGTCTGGAAATGTCGGGTGCGGCCCCCGCTTTTCGCGACATGATCGACAAAATGAACAATGGCGGCAAGATCGCCATTCTCGGCATCGCGCCCGCCGGCTTCGAGATCGACTGGAACAAGGTGATCTTCAAGATGCTGAACCTGAAGGGCATCTATGGCCGCGAAATGTTCGAGACCTGGTACAAGATGATCGCCTTCGTTCAGGGCGGGCTCGACGTCTCGCCGGTCATTACCCATCGCATCGGCATCGATGATTTTCGGGAAGGGTTCGAAGCGATGCGTTCCGGCAACTCCGGCAAGGTGGTAATGGACTGGATTTGAGCCTATTTGTGGCTTGATCGCATCAGTATAGCCCGCAGATTGTGGAAATACCGGCGTTTGACGAAGCTGCTCTTGTCATCGTGCGGGGACTTCCTAAATACGGGGAACAATTGTTTCCGGCGTGCGGAGCCTGTGGATAAGGCTTTTTCACGATTTTAACAGGCTTTTTTGCTGGAAAAGCTTGACGAGAACAAAAATTATAGGAATCACCGTTTGTCCTCGGAAAACGGTAAACTGGATCAGGCGGACCTTCATCTACCATGGCCGGAAATCCAAACGCAATCCAGCTTTGCTGTCCGGTGCCGGTGATCGTGGTTAAGCAGACATTAAAGGTCATTCCGTTAGGTCTTTGTCGGTGATTCGGGGCTGGCGCGAGGCGCGCCGGGCCAGAGCGGTTATTCACCGCGTATAAGTTTTAAGCGTCAGGGAAAGCGACGATATAGAGATGGCAACCAAGGTCAAAGAAAACGAAGAAGCTGAAGTCGAACGCGACGGCACCTCCGATGGCCCGCTTCTCGATCTTTCCGACGACGCGGTCAAGAAGATGATCAAGGCCGCGAAGAAACGCGGCTACGTGACGATGGACGAGCTCAACGCTGTTCTCCCGTCCGAAGAAGTGACGTCCGAACAGATCGAAGATACGATGGCGATGCTCTCCGATATGGGCATCAACGTCATCGAGGACGAGGATGTCGAAGAGACTGGTGCGTCTACCAGCAGCAACGACGACGACGATTCCAGCGACGACGACAATGGGGAAGGCGGCGAACTCGCACCTTCCACCGGTTCGGCGCTCGCCACCGCCAAGAAGAAAGAGCCGACGGACCGCACGGATGACCCGGTGCGCATGTACTTGCGCGAAATGGGCTCCGTCGAGCTGCTGTCGCGCGAAGGCGAAATCGCGATCGCGAAGCGTATCGAGGCCGGCCGCGAGACCATGATCGGTGGCCTCTGCGAAAGCCCGTTGACGTTCCAGGCGCTGATCATCTGGCGCGACGAACTCAACGAAGGCACGACGCTGCTGCGCGAGATCATCGATCTCGAAACCACCTATTCCGGCCCGGAAGCCAAGGCTGCGCCGCAGTTCCAGAGCCCGGAAAAGATTGAAGCGGACCGCAAGGCTGCCGAAGAGAAGGAAACGGCCCGTCGTGGCCGTTCGCCCTCTGGTGGTGACGACATCACTGATGTCGGCGGCGAAGGCTTGCCGGGTGAGGAAGAAGAAGAAGACGAGGACGAATCCAGCCTCTCTCTTGCCGCGATGGAAGCCGAGCTTCGCCCGCAGGTGATGACAACGCTCGACACGATCGCCGAGACCTACAAGAAGCTGCGTAAGCTGCAGGACCAGCAGGTCGAGCAGCGTCTGTCGGCATCGGGTACGCTGTCGTCGGCCCAGGAGCGCCGTTACAAGGAGCTCAAGGATGAGCTGGTCAAGTCGGTCAAGTCTCTGTCGCTGAACCAGAACCGCATCGACGCTCTCGTCGAGCAGCTCTACGACATCAACAAGCGCCTCGTGCAGAACGAAGGTCGTCTGTTGCGCCTTGCCGAATCCTATGGCGTCAAGCGCGACTCGTTCCTGGAACAGTATCAGGGCGCCGAGCTTGATCCGAACTGGATGAAGTCGATCGGCAATCTGGCCGCGCGCGGCTGGAAGGAATTCGCCAAGAGCGAAAACACTACCATCCGCGATATCCGCCAGGAAATTCAAAATCTTGCGACCGAAACCGGTATCTCGATCTCGGAATTCCGCCGCATCGTGCATATGGTGCAGAAGGGCGAGCGCGAAGCGCGCATCGCCAAGAAGGAAATGGTCGAAGCAAACCTCCGCCTCGTCATCTCCATCGCCAAGAAATACACCAACCGTGGCCTGCAGTTCCTGGATCTTATCCAGGAAGGCAATATCGGTCTGATGAAGGCGGTCGATAAGTTCGAATATCGCCGTGGTTACAAGTTCTCGACCTACGCCACATGGTGGATCCGGCAGGCGATCACCCGTTCGATCGCCGACCAGGCCCGCACGATCCGTATTCCGGTGCATATGATCGAAACGATCAACAAGATCGTTCGCACGTCGCGCCAGATGCTGCACGAAATCGGCCGTGAGCCGACGCCTGAAGAACTGGCCGAAAAGCTTGCCATGCCGCTCGAAAAAGTGCGCAAGGTGCTGAAGATCGCCAAGGAGCCGATCTCGCTCGAAACGCCAGTTGGTGACGAAGAGGATTCGCATCTCGGCGATTTCATCGAGGACAAGAACGCGCTTCTGCCGATCGACGCGGCCATCCAGGCGAACCTGCGCGAGACGACGACCCGCGTGCTGGCCTCACTGACGCCGCGCGAAGAACGCGTGCTGCGCATGCGCTTCGGCATCGGCATGAACACGGACCACACGCTCGAAGAAGTCGGCCAGCAGTTCTCGGTTACCCGCGAACGTATCCGCCAGATCGAAGCCAAGGCGCTGCGCAAGTTGAAGCATCCGAGCCGCAGCCGCAAGCTGCGCTCGTTCCTCGACAGCTAAGCGGTTTCTGCCGTTACGAAATCAAAACCCGGTTCACGAAAGCGAGCCGGGTTTTTGTTTGCTGCCAAAGAGCTTGTTTTGCTGCTATTGGCGAAAACCGGCAGTTAGCATCGCTTGCTATATGGTGCGATCACGCAGGTGTGTTTTCCGGGCATTGCGGAGCGGCCAGGGGCCTGACAATCTGCCTTTTCGCAGTTGCCTCTTTCGAGCCGCATTGTTGCCCCCCATATGTCGGGGATCTGTCGCCGCTCGATCTGTCGTTTTCGGTAAGGTTCTGATGAAGTTGATACACGTTTTCCCATCGGCTGCTCTTGCCCGGCGAGCCGTTCGCTGAGCGATGGAACAGACCGCGATAAAGCAGGATGAGAAGATCGGGCGGGGCTTTGTCCTGTCGATCCTCCTGCATGTCGTGCTGGCGGCCATTTTCCTGCTGCCGTCGTTTATAGCTCCACCTCAGGCAAAGCCTGAAGATAGCGTCAATGTCGAGCTCGTGCCGCAGCCGCAGGAGCAGCAGGAGAACGCGACGAAGCCGAAGGAGGCTTCCGGACAGGTTCCAACTCCAACGCCTAAGCCGGATGAGAAGTCGCAGCAGGCGGAAGCGCAGAAGCAGCCGGAACAGAAGCCTGGCGATCCCAAGGCGCAATCAGATCAGCAGGACAAGGCTGAGGCTGAAAAGGCGGCGCCTCCCGCAAGCGATCCAAGCTCCAATACATCTACGCCGAAGCCTGAACAGCAGGCCTCGGCAGAGGAGACACCCCTTCCGGACATGAAGGGCGCGGAGAAGGATCCCTCAACCACACAGCAGGCGGATGCCTCGACGCGGGCAAATGAAGCACCGGCTGCGAACGATGGCCAAGCCGAAGACCAAGCCCCGGCGTCGCCGGACGCCAAGGACGCGGATGCCAAAACCGATCAGGCCAATGCCGCATCGCCGGCCAAGGATCCTGATCCGCAGCCGCAACAAGCGCAGGCTACCCCAGCAGCACCCACCGAGCAGGCGAAGGCTGCCTCGCCGGTAACCGACCCCAATTCACGCGACCCTGCCTCGATGCCGAAGCCGAAGGAGCTTGCTACGGATCAACCTTCGGACGCGCAAGTGGCGCAGCCGGAAGCTCCGGCGACGGAGCAGGATGGCACGGACACGCAGCAGAAGGCCGCGGCGACATCTGATCCCGAGACGGAGCAGGCGAATGCCGCCGATCCCAACCCGCAACAGCAGCCGCCATCCGCCGACAACAAGGTTGATCCGCAAATCGCCGTGCCAACCGTTTCGGGGCCTCAATCGCAGCAGCCGTCAAAAGAGCAGGCTGCTTCGGACAATAAAAGCGATCCGACGAATGGGACGTCCTTCGTCACTGAACCCGATGCCAAAGCACAACAGCAAGCCGCCAATACCAAGCCTGGTGGACAGAAGGCGCAACTTAAGCAGTCCACGAAACTCTATTCCGGCAGCGAGATGGCCAAGCTATCCAAGAGCAATTATGATGCCTGGAAAGAGCTGCCGCGGCGTCAGCGCATTTCCTACCTTTGCAAGTCGGAGGAGAAGCTGCAGTTCGGGCATGAGATGAACGCGGTTGGCTTTGTAAACTCCGCCCTATCGCCAGCCATGGTTTCGGACACCGGTCTCTTCGGCAATGGCGTGGCAGTTCAAACTCCCAAGGGCTGGCAGCAAGTCAAATTCACATGCCAGGTCGACGCCGACGCCTTGAAGGTGACAGCTTTTTCACACGCAGTTATTGGGCGTGTCCCGAGTGGGCAGTTTGATAAGCTTGGTTTGCCTGAATACTGATCCGCCAAACAACACCCGCCCCATCGCTTTGAAACAATAGTTTATTTCAGCGCCAATCGAAATTCAGCCCATTTCATCATACAATTGCCCGTACTCAGGCGATTCAGTTTCCCTCCCTTTGCATTGCTCAATCCGATGACATCGATCACTGCCGATTCCAAATCCTTGGCCGCCGGCCATTCCACGCTTCGCGGTGTCCTGGTGGCATTTGCGTCCTATGCCGTCTTTGCCTTCAGCGATGCGTCGATCAAGATGCTGCATGGGACGCTGCCGTCCTATCAGGTGGCCTTCATCGGTGCGCTTTTCGGTCTGGCTGCCGTCCCGTTCCTGAAGAAGCGCGACGATGACTGGCTGGATATGGTGAAGACATCGAACCGGCCCTTATGGATGCTGCGCTTCGTCTGCGGCGCGACCGGCGCCATTTGCTCCATCGTCGCCTTCACCAAACTGCCGATGGCGGAAGCTTTTGCGCTGCTCTTTCTGTTGCCGTCCTTCGTCACCATCCTGTCGGTCATCTTCTTGAAGGAAGATGTCCGCTGGCAGCGCTGGACGGCGGTGACCCTCGGTTTTATCGGCGTGCTCATCGTGCTGCGGCCGGGCTTTCGCGAGCTTTCGATCGGCCATCTCTGCGCCGCGATCGGCGGCTTGGCGGCCGCAATCTCGATCGTCGTCAATCGTGGGCTAGGGGCGAAGGAGAAGCGCATTTCGCTTTATGGCGCGGGCCTGTTCGGCACGCTCATCGTCAGCGGTTTCCTCATGCTGTCCGAAGTAACCATGCCGACGCCTTGGCAATGGATGTTTTTGGCGAGCTATGGGCTGCTTGGCGCTGCCGGTAGCGTGCTGTTGCTGCTTGCCGCGCAGATGGCGCCGGCCAACCTTGTCGCGCCGCCGCAATACAGTCAGATGATCTGGGCGATTGCTTTCGGCTATCTGCTGTTCAACGACAGTATCGATCTGCCCATGGCGCTCGGCATCGTCCTCATCATTTTCTCCGGCCTGCTGACGCTGGCGCGTGAGCGCAAGCGCGGCACGCCTTTGCCGGCGGCCGTCACGGCCAATACGCAGGCGGCACTCACAACGACCGCGCAGGATAAGCCGGAGACGTGATATATGCTTCGGCCGATAGCTTTCAGCAGGGTTGAAGGGCAAGGCGCATGAAAACCGGCCAGTTTAAGATGTTTCGCTCTCGTGTAGCAGGCATCAAGGCCGTGAAAGCCGAAACGGGCTACAGCTTTCCCAAGCATACGCACGACCAATTCGGCATCGGCATTATCGAATCTGGCGCGCATGCATCGCTGAGCGGGCGCGGACTGGTGCGGGCCGAGGCCGGAGATGTCATCTGCTTCAATCCGAATGAGGTGCATGATGGCATGCCCATCGGCGAAAGCCGAGCCTGGACGATGCTTCATTTCGATCCGCCGGTGATCGGCGATCTGCTGAACGATATCGGCGAGGGCAGGATTGGCGGCGCGGAATTTCCGTCGCCTGTCATTCGCGATAGCCAAGTGGCGGCATGTTTCAAAGCCCTGTTCCCGCTCGTGGTCGGCAACCCTGAGCCACGGGACGCGCTGTTGCGGGATGGGTTGCTGTTATCGCTCGTTGCGGCTGTGATGGGCGAGGGCATGCTGATATCGCGGGCTATTGCCGTTCCTGCCTCCATCGACCGCGCTCGTGATCTGATCGAGGACGATCCTTCAGCCCCTCTGACGCTTGGCGAACTTGCTGACGTCTGCGGGCTGAGCCATTTCCAGTTTCTGCGCGCATTCACTAAAGCGACGGGGCTTACTCCTCATGCCTATCTGCTGCAACGCCGTATCCATGAGGCGCGGCGGTTGATCGTGGCGGGCACGTCATTGGCCGAGGCGGCCTTTGCCAGTGGGTTTGCGGATCAAAGCCACATGACGCGCCTCTTCGTGCGCAATTTCGGCATATCACCGGGCGTCTATGCGGCAGCTGCCGGCTAGCTCTCTGCAATTTTGTTCAAGACCGGGCGACGGCGACGGGCTTTTCTGCGGCAACAAATCAGAACCGCGCAGAAGGAAAAACCATGTATTTCCGCCATTCGAACGAGATGTGGAACGAATTCCCCGATCTGGTCCCCGGTGTGCTCTATGTCGAAGGGATCACGACGGATGCCGACGTCACTGATCCTGTCGCAAAGTACCATTCCATCGCCAAGGAACGGCTGGCGGCTGGCGCGGAAGGTGAGATGCCGGAGATCCAGGCCTGGCGGCGCACCTTCTCAAAGATGGGGCTGAAGCCGACGCAGTATCGTTGCGCCTCCGAGGCGCTGCTGCGCCGCTTCCGTCAGGAAAATTCACTGCCGCAGCTGCATCCGCTGGTCGATCTCTGCAACGCCATCTCCATCGCGTTTGCCATTCCAATTGCCGTGTTCGATCTCGCGAAGATTTCGGGCGATCTCGAGGTCAGGCATGCGACCGGTAGGGAGACCTATCTGACATTCTCCGGCGAAACGGAGCATCCGGAGCCGCGTGAAGTGATTTTTGCCGATAGCACTGAGCGGGCGCATGCGCGGCGCTGGACCAATCGGCAGAGTGGCCTCTCCGCCGTTCGTGCGGATACGCGATCGGTGCTGATCGTTGCCGAGGCGATGCATGAAGCAGCTGGTCGTGATGTGCCGAAGCTGGTCGAGACCATTGCTGTGGAGCTCGCCGCTGTAGGGAAGATCAAGGCAAAGACCGCGCTGCTCAGCCGCTCTTCACCACGTTTTGATCTCTAGCCTGGTGTCTTTTTCGAGCAGAAGGCTGATCGAGACAAAAACGCGGTTGACAATCGCGGTGTTCGGGCAGAGCAGGGAACTCAACTCAATATCTCATATTTCCCATGAAGATGGTTCCGTGTCTTATGCGCGGAACCGAAGAAAGACCAATGGACACCCTGCAGAGCCAAGACCGGACAAGCGCGCTCGGTCATCCCGGATATCGTTCCTTCGCCGCCTCCCGCGTCTTTTCCTCCATCGGCTTCCAGTCTGTCACCGTTGCCATGGGGTGGATGATCTACGACCAGACCCATAGCGCTTTCTATCTTGGCCTGGTCGGCCTTTGCCAGTTCCTGCCGATGGTGGTGCTGACCTTCATCGTCGGGCATGTCGCGGATCGGTTCGACCGGCGGCGCATCGGTCTCGTCTGTCAATTGATCGAGGCATTGACGGCGCTGGTGCTGGCCGTTGCCGTTTGGCAGCATTGGATTGGCCCCCACGGCATTCTCGCCGCTGTTGCCGTCATGGGCGCTGCCACCGCCTTCGAACGCCCGACCATGGCGGCGCTGTTGCCGAACATCGTGCCGCCTTCGATGCTGCAAGTGGCGATCGCCACCTCGACTTCGATGATGCAGACCGCCTTCATCATCGGTCCGTCGCTCGGCGGTCTGCTGTACGGCGTCAGCCCGGTCGCGCCTTTCCTCGTGGCCGCGGTGCTGTATGTCATTGCCAGCGTCAATGTCATTTCCATCCGTGTCGAGCGGCAGCAGCCGTCTTCGCGCGAGCCGGTGACGCTGAGCTCGGTCTTTGCCGGCGTTTCCTTCATCAAGAGCCGGCCGGTGATGATGGGCACCATCTCGCTCGATCTCTTCGCGGTTCTGCTCGGCGGTGCCACGGCGCTATTGCCGATGTTCGCCCGCGATATCCTGCATGCCGGCCCCTGGGGGCTTGGCCTGCTGCGCGCGGCGCCCGCCATCGGTGCGCTGGTCATGTCGATCTGGCTGGTGCGGCGGCCGCTGCAGAGCGACGTCGGCAAGAAGATGCTGATCGCTGTCTTCATCTTCGGCGTCGCGACCGTTGTTTTCGCGCTCTCGACCAACATCATCCTTTCCGTTGCGGCGCTGTTCGTTGTCGGTGCGTCGGATACGGTCAGCGTGGTGGTGCGCAGCTCGCTGGTGCAGCTCCTGACGCCGGATACCATGCGCGGCCGCGTCAATGCGGTGAACTCGCTGTTCATCGGTACGTCCAACCAGCTCGGCGAATTTGAATCCGGCATGCTCGCCAGCGCTTTTGGTCCCGTGCTCACCGGCATTATCGGCGGCGTCGGCACCATTGCTGTCGTGCTGCTCTGGACGCGGATTTTTCCGGATTTGACCAAGGTCAAGACACTCAACGGGTGAGGCACGATCGGTGAAGCCGACGCGACGGGTGGTCCCGCAGGCTCATTGGTCATCCGGGATATGATCCAGCCCGGCATCTCGTTTGAGATGATTGCTGAGACTTAGGGCATTCTTGCGTGCTGCTTTGTCCTTGGGGCGAGATCTCCGCATGCATCGAGGTGCCTTCAGTAGTTGATCGATCCATTTCTGGATAATTTTCGGCTCAATATTTCCATGATAATCTCTCATCTTTCACGCACCTTTTTTGCCCTATGATCAAAAGGAATGCGCCCAAAAATTTGCGGTGTATAATGAAGCCTTAGCCGGTAATATATGAAGGATATTCATGGGTAAGAGGCCGCTCCCGCCATTGACCGTCTTGCAGGCATTCTGCGCCATCGTCGAAACCGGCGGCTTCGGGCGCGCGGCTGAGCGGATGGGGCTGACGCAGACTGCGATCAGTCATCAGCTTTCGCAACTCGAAGGCTGGATCGGCGGCAGGCTTTTCGATCGAGGTCGGTCGGGCGCGCGATTGACGCCGCTCGGCGCGCGTCTGCATCCGTCAATTGCGGAAACGGTCTCTCAATTGGAGAAAGCGCTCTATCAGGCACGGGCAAGTGTGTTGGTCCGTGCCTTGGGATTGTCGGTGACGCCGGAATTTTCTAGCCAGTGGCTGGCCTCGCGGCTGCCGGATTTTTGCCAGCGCCATCCCGACATCGAGCTGAAGATGGCCGTCGGCTATCAGAGGCCGGATTTTGGCTCCAACGGCGTCGATCTCGCCATCTGGCTTGGGCGGGCTGAAGTCGGGCTTGCGCTGGAGGAATTACTGACGGACGAGGAGTTTGTCGTCAGCTCGCCAGGCCTGTCCGAGCGATTGCCGCCGCGCAATGCGATAAGGGTAGCGCCGCTGCTGCGCTACGCCGGCATGCGGCATACAGTGCTGGATTGGCAGCGCTGGTACGAGCAGGTGACCAGCCACGACAATGGCGATGTCGCGGATTTCGATATCGGCCAAGCGGTGGAATCCGGGCCGTTGTTCGAATCTTTCGTGGACATGCTCAAGGCGTGCCGCGATGGTCTCGGCTTTGCGCTGGTTCGCAGCTCACTTGTCGCGGAAGACATAGCGGATGGAAGACTGGTGCGTTGTTTCGTGGAGGTGCAGCCGTCTGCCGTCAGCTATAATCTGGTCTATCCGCCCAATGCCCTGCAAAACCCGGCGGCTGCGCTGTTTCGCAACTGGTTGATATCTCAGGTCAACGAGGCTGATTGAGAGAGAAGTCGCCGTTAATCGCGAAGCTTGATCAAACCTGCCTCGGTCGCCCTGAAGCCCAGGTTCCGATAGAAGCCGGCGAGATGCGGTTCGAAATCGACATGCAGCCATTCCGCACCGCGTTCGCGCGCGACCCTCGTGGCCATGTCGACAAGACCGGTTGCTATTCCCTGATGGCGGAACTCTGGGAGGACGCAAGTGTCGAGAATGAACGCATGGATGCCGCCATCCCAGGCAACATTGACAAAGCCGACCAGACGCTCTCCGGCGAAGGCGCCGATATGAGCGAGGCTTCGCAACAGGATCGGTGAGAAGTCGCGTGTGGCGGTTTCATTCCAAGCCTCGGCCCACAGAGCGTTGAGCGCTTCGTTTTCAGGGTAGGGGTCGATCCTGAATTCAACCGTCACAATCATCCCCCTCGTTGATTGTTGATGGAACTATGACGCCAAGCCTACCGCAAGCCAAGCAGATGCAACAGCCGCATACGCCGCTGATATTGGGGAAATCAGCATGGAAAAGTGCATCCCATGTCGGATCGCGCTATCATCGATCGTCCTTTGCAAGTGTCAACAAAACAGAGGAGGCTGACATGCCCTATGTGGATGGTTTTATTCTTGCTGTGCCGAAAGACAAGATTGAGGCCTACAAGACGCTGGCACACATAGCTGGCGAGGTCTGGAAGGAGCATGGCGCGCTCAGTTATGTCGAGGCGATCGGGGATGACGTGCCCTATGGGGATCTGACGTCTTTCCCGCGCGCTGTGTTGGCCAAGGAGGACGAGGTCGTGATTTTCTCCTGGATCACCTATGAAAGCCGCCAGCACCGCGATGCCGTGCTGGAAAAAGTCATGGCTGATCCGCGAATGAAGGACGGGATGGAGAATATGCCTTTCGATGGCAAACGCATGATCTATGGTGGCTTCGATATCTTCCTGCAGTTCTAACCCATCGACGGCTGGGCTTGACTTTCCGGCTGCCGCGCCCGAGCTCGTGCGTTCTGCCGTCGTCATCAGGGGAAGATACCATGCCGCAAACCGTCATCACGCTGTCCACCCGTGGCCCAGGGCTTTACGAGTTCACGGAGCAGGCGGCGGATTTCGTCCGCGCGGCGAGTTCAGGTGCGGGTGAGGGGCTGCTGACCGTCTTTGTTCGCCACACCTCCTGTTCCCTGCTGATCCAGGAGAATGCCGACCCGGATGTGAAGACCGATCTCAATGCTTTTTTTCGTCGCCTCGTGCCGCCATCATCCGATCCATCGATGCGATGGATCGTGCATACGACCGAGGGGTCGGACGATATGCCGGCGCATATCAAGGCGGCGTTGACGCAGGTGTCGATCGGTATTCCCGTGACGCGCGGCCTGCTGGCGCTGGGCACCTGGCAGGGCATCTATCTCTTCGAGCATCGCGATCGGCCGCATCGTCGCGACATCGTGCTGCATCTTTCCGTCTGAGCCTTGGCTATCGACGTCAATCCTTGTTAATGCTCCTGAATACATTGTGAATGGCCAATTCGCGTTCGGTTCAGCTTGGCTGACCTAATGTGTCTCCAATCCCAAGGGCACCGGACCAATTGATGGGACCGGATTTCGGGATTGCAACGATCCAAGGACTTGAAGGAAAAACACCCATGATCAGCCTCATCGCAAAGGCAGGCATTGCAGCCCTCATCACGCTCGGCGCCATCTCCGCCACGGCTGCGACCGCATCCGCCAATGATTTTTCGGCCAGCGTCCATCAGGCACGTTACGATCATCATCGCGGCCGCGCGTGCTCGCCGATCGCAGCCGTCCAGAAGGCCCGGGCCATGGGTCTGCGCCGCGCCCATATCGGCAATATCACGCCGCGCCGTGTCGTCGTTGACGGCTTTAGCCGCCGCGGTCCGGACCGCATCGTTTTCGCCAACGCGCGAGGTTGCCCGTTGATCCGTCGTTAAGATCGGAAGGCGGTGGGTGCGTAGCCGTTTACGGACGATATCCAGCCGCTTCTCTGCAATTCCAAGCTTAGTAAAGTCGTCCTCGTGAAAGGGGGCGACTTTTATTTTCCCGTCTTCCGACGAATCTGCCTCTGGTATCGGTTTTGTCTTCGTTGTACCTGAATAGGGCATGAGCGGTTGATTCTGGACTTGTTCAGTGTCGGGCCGTTATTCCTCAGGCGCTCACTCGGGAGATGCGGCAAGCCTATGAGAGAGCAGCCTTTCACTCCATGGAGGATAGAATGAAAAAACTACTGGCAAAGTTGGCGGTCGCTGCCGCCATCGCGGTGACAGCGCTATCGGGCATGGTTGAAACCACGTCTGCCCAGGGCCTGGACATCTATGTCGGCCCCGGTCGCCATCGGCCGCCACCACCGGACTATGATAACCCGCGGCCGCGCTTCGACCGCCGCCGGGGCTGCGATCCGCGGGAGGCCATGGATGTCGCCCGCAGCTACGGCCTGCGCCGTGCTCGCGTGGTCGATGTGACGCCGCGCCGCGTTATCGTCGACGGCTTCACCCGTCGTGGCCCGGATACGATGATGTTCGCCAATGTTCGCGGTTGCCCAATGATCGGCCGCTGATAAGGTTGACGGACGCATCTGGCGTCCGGCGACCACCCGTTTACGCTTTCGCTTTATCGGCGGGGGCCGCGAACCGCCCTTTGCTCGGTCCAATCGGACTTGAGCGAAGGGCGGTTTTGTTTTTGAGCTATTGCTGGATTTCGTAGGTGATGCTGACGGAGGCGTTATAGGTGTTCTCGCCGCTTGCCACCGGCACGGCCTTGTCGGCGGCCATGGCCATGGATTGGCGCGCGTAAGGCTGCGGCGGGGCGGAGAAGGCGCCATCACGGATCGAGATGACGCGGCCGAGCTTGACGCCCGCGGCGTCGGTCAGCGTCTTTGCCTTGGTCGCTGCATCGGCCACGGCGTTCTTGCGAGCCTCCTGGAGTGCGGTATCCGGCTTATCGTTGGTGAATTGGATATCGCCGCCCTGGTTGATGCCGAGCTTGACGACCTGGTCGAGAAGAGTGCCGAGCTTGGAGAGGTCGCGCACGCGCACCGTCAGGCCATTATTCACCTGATAGCCGGTCAGCGTCGGCGGCTGCGACTGGCCGTCCTTGTCGTTCGGATAGACATATTGCGGCTGGATCGAAAAGCCCGAGGTCTGCAGGTCTCGCTCGGCAATGCCGCTATCCTTCAACGTCGCGAGCACGGCGCCCATCGCCTTGTTGTTCTGGTCGAGTGCATCCTGGGCGGCCTTCTCCTGCTTGACGACCGAGAGCGTCACGATGGCCATGTCGGGCGCGATCGCCGAATGCCCCTCACCAGTGACGGTGATGATCGCCTCGCGCGGCTTGGCGTCTTCGGCGAATGCCTGGGCGGCGGGCACGAGAAGCGTCGCGCTGAACAGAGCGGCAAGAATGAAATCTCTGGTTTTCGTCATGGGCATGGTTCGTTCCTTGGTTGGTGTTTCCTCAGTATTCGTTTTTGCTGATTGATTGTGAAGGTATTGCGGCAGTCCCTTGTGGGAAAAGACGAATTGGGTTAGAGCCAGATCGGCTTCCGGGGGACCATTGCTCCGGAACTGCATGCACGATCACTTTTAGTCGTGCCGGGCCTGTAGCTCAATGGTTAGAGCCGGCGGCTCATAACCGCTTGGTTGCAGGTTCGAGTCCTGCCGGGCCCACCATTTTATCTAAGCCACAAAACCGGACCAATCACAGGATCCAGCGAGTGATTCTGTTTGATTTCTGGCGCCGTGGGCTTAGAAAAAGCAGGAAAGGGTTCGATAGGAAAGATGTCGATGGCTGATGGTTCCGGACATAGCGCTTCAGACTTGTCGCTTGATCGCGAGTTCTTCGATCTGCTTGTTGGAAGTTACGCCCGCATCGTCGGGATGCCCCTTGTCGATCAGAGTCGCGGACCGGAATGGCTCTATCACGATGCCCCCTTCGTGGTCGTGGCGCATAACACGGATCCCGATCCGCGATTCGTCTATGCGAATAGAGCCGGCCAGGCCTGTTTTGAATATCCGTGGGATGAATTCGTGACCCTGCCGTCGCGTCTTTCGGCGGAACTTCCAAACCGGGAAGAACGTCAGCAATTGTTGGACGCGGTTACGCGCAACGGCTTTATTTCGGACTATCGTGGGCTGCGGATCGCAAAATCGGGACGGCGCTTCTGGATCGAGGATGGTGTCGTTTGGCAGCTCATCGACCGGGATGGGCGCCGTCGGGGGCAAGCAGCGACGTTTTCCAAGTGGAAAGATGTCTAAACAGGCGTGAGCGTCATGCAACCGGCTCCAATGCCTGTTCCCGCTTGATCTCATGAAGCATGTCATGATCCGTCTCCATGGACTGTTCGAACTCACAGGCGAACAGCTCGGCGGCGTGCCGACCGGTGAGTGTTTTGTCGTTTTCGATCACGGCGGCGATGCGCCGGAACAGCTCGGCCTCGAAGCTGGCTGCCTGGGCGGTGGGATTCGGCCGTGCTAGCCGTGCTCCACCATCCAATCGGACGGTAGAGACGTAAAATTCGCCATCATAGCCGTCTCCGGCCGAGGTCAGTTCGGCGCGGCCATAGAGGAGTAAGCCCGATTCCCAGCGATCGCAGAGATTGATGGTGAGCTCATCGAAAGAGTATTCGCAGGAGAAGACGTCGTTGCGTGCTGTCATGCCGCCATCCGTGTTGCCGATACGGATGATTGGGCGGTCAGACGATCGATTTCTGCCTTGAGCGTTGTTCGATCCTTTGCAATCGACATTCCAAACGGTCGGGCGTCGATACGCAGTAATTCCAGCTTCAGGCTCGTCAGTCGCTCGGCACGCTGCTGTTCCTCGGTCTTGGTCGCGTCGATTGTCTGCTGCTGCACCCAGGTCCAGGCCGTCGCCAGGGCGCGGGCGAACCATTTGCGCCGGCCGGCTGCGGTCGATGGCCGGTGTAGCCGCGTATCGCGGTGATAGAGCGTCCAGGCGATGATCATGACGTCTGACTTCGCTGACATGAAATACGCACCCTCCTTTTGCGTGCCCACCCATTGGGACACGACATTCATATTCGCTCGATCTCCGATCCGGTTTCGCGGACTTCACGCAGGATTTTGAAACCTGCATGGGCTCATTCCGTCTCGGGCGATTGGCTCGCGAGAAGAGAGATGGCATGCGACACAATCGATGTCAACACTATATATGTTTAGTGGCAATCATTTAAACATAAATGATGTTTGGTGGGTCCGCACGTCGAATATCTTGTCATATCTGGTTTCGACAAGTTCGTGGCAACGGATGACTGAAGGGGCAGTCCGCCCTTACTTCCGCGCGATATGCCCGCAGATGCGCCCGATGATCGTCAGCCGTTCCAACTCGACCGTAAAAGTTTCCAGCACCGGATTGTCGGAGATGATCTTGACCTGGCTGGGTTGGGTGAAGGGGATACGCTGCAGGCGTTTGATCTGCGGTTCGGAATAACCGTCACTGATGGCATAGACCGTGTCGGTTACCATCAGGTTCTGCGAGAGATCGACGATGACGCGGTCGCCGGGCATGTAGGTGGGCTGCATGGAGTCGCCGATCACTTCCATGATGATGGTGTGGCTGGGCGATGCCTTTGCCTCATTGCGTAGGTAACCTGCGGGAATCACCCATTCCGCGATGATCTTGTGGCCAGCGACATTGCCAGCGCCGACCGGTAGATTGATCACTTCGCCGACAACGCCGCTACCGGCGCCGAGTTTGACATCCACCTCCGGCGTCGCGCCCTCGATCTTCGATTGCCAGTGCTCGCGGCTGTAGCTGACGTTCTCGCCGTCCTCGGCGAACCCGTCATTGTATTGTTCATCGGGGTCGAAGGACGTGACCATGCGTGGCCCCGGCCGTTCTACCTTGTGTGGGCCTTCGCCAGTTAAGAGATAGCCGGCGGTGGTGCCGAACTTCTTGGCGTAGCGATCGGCGATTTCGGGGCCGAATTCGTTCTGGCCGTTTTCGTGTGCGCGATAGGTGGACAGGCTGACGCCAAGCGCTTCCGCCGCCTTCGTTGCCGAGGAGTAATTTGCGGCTTCGCGCGCCGCCTTCAGTCGTTCGCCCATGGATTTCTGCATGATCAGACACTCGCAAAATAATTAACATAAATCATGTTGACATCGATATTAATAACAACATAATTTGTGTCCATCAAGATGCCTGCGGAGAAATTCGCCGCGAGGCTGAGGTGCAGAGGCGGGTTTCGCCCGGCAATAGCGGTTTTAGGAGCAGTCGCATGGTTTCGATTAGGAAAGGCAGAAGAGCGGGTTCCGGCCCATTGTATTTCGACTTCTTCTGGGGCTGCCCCAGCTGTCGGCGGGCTCTGTCGATTGCCGAGGTGATCGAGCGGCACTGTGAAGCTTGCGACGAGCGTGTCGAGCCGGTGGAGATGTCCGATCGCGGTTTGCCTGGCTGCCAGAACGAAGCGGAGACGATCGCATGAGTGAGATCGTTCAAGGTTTCCTAGCGTGTATCGGCGCTGCTCTGTTTTTCGTCTGTGTGCTTGCGGCTGTCGCGCCGATCATCTCGTCACCGAGACATGCAGGCGACGGCGACGACGTCAGTGGTGCGCCGGAGGGTGATCAGGTTCATTTCTGGACGGCTGACGATGTATCTCAGCGCGGAGCGAGCCTTTGACGAGGTCATGACTATCGCTTGGCCGGAGCTGCCAAGCACCTGAATTGCTTACAAAAGTCAATCTAAATAACTGGCCGGGCGCGGCCAGAGGAGGTTTCTATGAATGAATTTCAAATCGGAACGGAAGCGGTCGCCGACGGTCATCTTGGCTGGATACGCAAGGTTCACCGCGCCACGAACGAGGTCCTGAAGGACAATCGCGGCGAGCCTATCATTTTCTCCACCCAGGATGCAGCCAAGGCCGCCGCCGGCGAGGCGATGGTTGCCTACCTCAACACGCCGATGCTGCGGGATGGGGCGAGGGTGGAGAGAATGTCTAGGGCGGAAGCCCTGTTCAAGCCGAGGAGTTCCTCTGTGGCAGCCGAAAACGGGAAGGTTGCATGATTGAAATGATGCCGCTGATCGCTTTGAATTTTCCTTGTTGAAGGGAGGGATGCACCCATGACCAAAGGCAGGCTCGACACTCTTCTTGATGGCCTCGGGATCAAGCTGGTTCCGGTCCGTCGCCGCCGTGCACCGGCACAAAGCCATGCGCGTGGCACTATGCAGGAAATCCGGGGACAGCATGGCGACGGCCATCTCGTCTTTGTCCTGCGCTGCATTCGCCAGACCGGCAACAATCGCGATGAACTCTGGTCGGATACGATTGGAGCGGTCTCCGACATCCTGGTGCAGCGACAGGATTGGGCATTGCAGCGGCCCGGCGATCTGCTGTCCGCCTTTGACGATATTGCGCTGGGGATGTTGCGCTCAGATGCCGTGGCGCGGCGGCCATGGCCGGTGCGCGCGACGCTTCGGATTTTGATCTATCGGGAACTGGAGAGACGACTTGATGTACCAGAACGCATTGCAGTTTAACGATCTTTCCGAGCGCGCGGCCGAGATTGCCGATCTGAGCCAGATCGTTCGTGCCCGTTTCGTCGAGGCTGCCGACACGATGGTTCATCTCGATGTGCGTGGCGTGCGTCCGGATCGGATGCGTAGTCTATGGCCCGATGTTCTTCCCGAACCCGGAGATCACGCGGATATCCGCGTCCGCTATCGCCCGAGCGCGGCGGCCATCAGCCGTGCGGAGGAGGTGCTGCAGGGCTGGCTGTTGAGCCATGTCCGGGACGAGGAGCGTCGTATTCTGCTGTCCCGGTGGTCGGTTTGCCTTGCTGCGCCATATGTTGCCGGTTCTTTCCGCGATTTCTGCGCAAGAACCGGGCGGGTGCGGCGAACGGCGGAGCGGTGGATTCAAGCGGAGTTTCAGGCCGTGGCCAAGGCCTTGCTTGGAGTTTCGCCGGGGTTGCAGGAGCCGGATTGGTCACGCATATCGCCGATGATGCCGAATTCGGCGGGTAGTCTCGAGCGGGCGAAACCGCCTGCTGCAAAACATGAGACATACTGGTTACCGGATGACGCAAAGCCTGTGTTCGATGCGGCCAGCCCGGAGCTCGCGGCGCTGGCGAAACGCTTGGAGCGAGAAAACAAGCGGCGAGCGAAGATGAAAGCCTAACTCGTAAGAATGGCCCTGGTTCGAACCCAGGGCTTTTTTCGTTAGGATGCCTCCCCATCGCGCCGGTCTTGCCGCGACGGATTTCCTTCAAAGGCAAACACTCCGCTCGACCTCGTGCTTCCCGCCGCGTTGCCGAAGTCCGTCACGGCATATTCCGCTAGCAGGCGCAGCCGCGAACGCGGTAGATGGGCACGCCATGGATCTCCGATCAAGACGTCCATGCCTTGCTCCCGGCAGCGGTCGAGAAAGATCGTAACGCGCTCGGCAAGTGCCGCTTCATAGAAGAGATCACCGACACAAACGATATCCGCTGCGGGAGGCTCTCCGGTCGTCAGATCGGCAAGAACAGGTAGAATCGTCACTCCGTTGATAGCGGCATTCAGCTCCATGGCGGCAATAGCATAGGGATCGACGTCGGCTGCGATCACCTTGGCTGCCCCCGCCTTTGCTGTGGCTATGCCGACAATGCCGGAGCCGGCGCCAAGATCGAGCACACAACGGCCGGCAACGACATCGGGCCGGTCGAGAAGATACCGCGCCAGCACCAGACCTCCACCCCAGTAATGCGCCCAATAGGGTGAGCCGAATGCCTCGTCCCGCTCGGCGAGCCGACGTAGGCCGCTTTGCGGTCCGGCCTTGTGCAGGCGAATCTCGGGAAGCGACGGGACAGGCAGAACGGGAAGATTGGAGGCGATGAAAGTCCGCGCTGCGTCGATCGTGGCTGCGGCTTGCGCCACGTCTTCTGGTTCGTCGTCGCTGTTGATCGGCTCCCATTCGCGCGACGGCATCGTGCGGATATGGGCGAGATCCTGATTGAGCCGATGTCCATCCTGTTTTTTGGGCATTCGCTTGTCTGGCAGCATTGCCGTTTGAAGGAAAGAGGAGAGTAATCTTATTCTCTTTGTCGGACGATAGAATGCGATATTTTAGTGTGATTTCAAATGATTATCTATACAGACGCCAAAGATTCCCCAATCCTTGCAGCCAGTTTCCCGATCAAGGGTGTCGCCAACAGCGCCGAATTGGGGTATTCATTTATGCATGATGAGAACAGTTGCAGCGACGCACTGTTGACCGAAAGCGGCTCTCTTTCAGCCGTTTGTTTCCTTTCAACGTTCCATCGGAAATCACACAGCATGTCCACAGCCGACAAGCCCGTCGCGCCGCGCAAGCCGCGTGCCCGACGGCGCAAAACCGTGTCCGCCGGTGATACGCCGCTCGACTATATGCTGAAAGTCATGCGCGACGACGAGGCGGATCAGAAAAGGCGGGATGAAATGGCGAAGATCGCCGCATCCTATGTTCACCAGAAGCCGAGTGAACGCCCAGGCAATGGAGCCAAGGGCGGACAAAGTTTTATCATCGACTTAACCAACGCCACGGATGAGCAGCTTGCGACCCTCGAAACCCTCTTCGGTCCGCTTGCCGGATCCGGCGGCGATGATGGCGGCGATCCGCGAGGAGAGAGCGAAACGGAAGGTTGATGCCGAGCGGGCTGAGCTTGCCCGGCGGATTGCAGCGGATGCAGAGAGGATTCGGGGACGATGTCGTTCGCTCGCCGGCTTTGTCCGCGAGGCCTGGCATGTGGTTGAGCCTTCCGTCGAGTATGTTCACGGCTGGCACATCGATGCGATTTGCCGACATCTTGAGGCGGTGACGTCGGGTGAGATCATGCGGCTGCTGATCAATGTGCCGCCGGGGACGATGAAGTCGCTTCTCTGCGGCGTCTTCTGGCCTGCCTGGGAATGGGGACCGAAGAACAGGCCGGAGCTGCGCTATCTCGGCTCGTCCTATTCGGAACACTATGCCAAGCGCGACAACAGGCGCATGCGCGATCTCGTTGCCTCCGAATGGTATCAGACGCTCTGGGGTGACCGGGTGAAACTGACGCGGTCGGGTGAGATGGCCTTTGCCAATACACGTACCGGCTTTCGTCAGGGCGTGCCGTTTTCAAGGCTGACGGGCGGGCGTGGCGACCGGGTGATCATCGACGACCCACATTCGGTCGACGGTGCGGAATCCGAAGTGGAGCGGCTGTCGACTATCCGCACCTTTCGAGAGTCCGTGCCGACGCGGCTCAACGATCCGCAACGTTCGGCGATCGTCGTCGTCATGCAGCGGCTGCACGAGGCCGATGTCTCCGGCACGATCCTGACGCTTGGGCTTGGTTACGAGCACCTGATGCTGCCTATGGAATTTGAGCCGGAGCGTTGCTGCCGAACATCGATCGGTTTTGTCGATCCGCGAACGGAAGAGGGCGAATTGCTTTTTCCCGAGCGCTTTCCGCGCGCCGTCGTGGAACGGGATAAGGTGCCGCTCGGTTCCTATGCCGTCGCCGGCCAGTTTCAGCAGCGACCAGCGCCGCGTTCGGGCGGGCTGTTCCAACGTGGTGATTTCGAGATCGTCGATGCTGTTCCGGCGGGCGCAAAACGCTGCCGTGCCTGGGATTTTGCGGCTTCAAAAGTACGTCCGGGCCGCCAGCCGGACTGGACAGTCGGCCTGCGCATGGCCGAAGCCGATGGCATCTTCTATGTCGAAACAGTCGCCCGCGGCCGGTGGTCTCCGGCGGAAGTGGAGCGAAATCTGAAGAACATGGCGACGCAGGACGGGCCGACGGTGATGATCCGCATGCCGCAGGATCCGGGTGCTGCAGGCAAGGCCGACGCTGAGACGAAAATCAAGTTGCTTGCCGGCTTTCCCATCAAGGTCTTGCCCATCACCGGTGACAAGGCGACCCGCGCCAAGCCGGCGTCGGCACAGGCGGAGGCGGGGAATGTCAAACTGCTACGCGGCGACTGGAACGAGGCATTTCTCGATGAGATCTGTGCCTTTCCGAATGCGCAGTTCGATGATCAGGTGGATGCGTTTGCCGATGCGCTGAACGAGTTGGCGCTGGGCTCCTCCTTCAGCTTCAAGAATTTCTAGGCTCTGTACGGGCCTCTCCTTCACAGAAATGCCAAAGGATAATCCATGGGACACGTACTCTCTATGGTTCGCGATGGGCTGGTGAGCCTTGCGTCTCGCATGGGGACGGAGCGCGATAAGGCGGCATCGGTCTTCTATATCCAGCCGATCCTGACCGATGAACAGATCATCGCGGCCTATCGCGGCTCCTGGCTGCCGCGCAAGATCGTCGATATTCCGGCGCTGGATAGCTGCCGAAAATGGCGCAACTGGCAGGCCGAGAGTGATCAGATCGGATTGATCGAGGGTGAAGAGCGCCGGCTGAATTTGCGCGGCAAGGTGCTGGAGGCGTCGAAGAAGGCACGCCTCTTTGGTGGCGCGGCTTTGTTCATCGGTGTCGGCGATGCCGATCCCTCTCGGCCGCTCGATATCGAGCGTGTCGGCAAAGGTGGGTTGAAACATCTGACGGTATTGACGCGTCGTCAACTTGCCGCTGGAGAGATCGAGCGCGATCCCGCTTCGGAATGGTATGGCAAGCCGAAATTCTACACCTTGACCGGCGCAAGCGGCGCGCAGGTTGCCATTCATCCGTCTCGACTGGTGATTTTCAATGGCGCCATGGTGCCGGACGAGGATTTCGGCGGCGTGCTGGGGCAGGGCAGTCACGGCTGGGGCGAGAGCGTGCTCACCGCGACGCTCGATGCCATCAAGAACGCCGATAGCACGGCTGCCAATATCGCCAGCCTCGTCTTCGAGGCGAAGATCGACATTATCAAGGTGCCGCAATTCTCGGCTAATATCGGCAACCAGGCCTATGAGGATGCGGTGCTGCGCCGCTATACGCTGGCCAACACCATCAAGGGCGTCAACGGCACGCTGATCCTCGACGCCGAGGAGGAATACGACAGCAAGAGCGCGCCGCTTTCCGGTCTCACTGAAATCCTCATGGCTTTCCTGCAGATCGTCTCCGGTGCCGCCGATATTCCGGTTACGCGTCTGCTCGGCCAATCCCCCGCCGGTCTCAACGCCACCGGCGATGCCGACATGAAGAACTATCACGATCGGATCCAGGCGATCCAGGAACTCGACCTCACGCCCGCCATGTCCCGCCTCGACGAATGCCTCATTCGCTCCGCCACTGGCGCCCATGATCCGAATATCTATGCCTCCTGGGCACCGCTTGAGCAGATGAGCGAGAAGGATAAGGCCGATATTTTCAAGACCAAGGCCGATGCGGCGCGAACCCTGTTCGGCTCATCTTCCGGACAGGAGATCATTCCGCGTCAGGCGCTGTCTGAGGCACTGGTGAACACGTTGGTCGAAGACGGATCGCTGCCTGGGCTGGAGGCTGCGATCGCGGCATTCGGAGGGTCGATGCAAGCCGATCAGCCAGAGCTTGCGCCGGAGGAAGCTGGGCACGCGAACCCTGCGTCTGAGGCTCCTGTTCCTGACGCATCCTCTTCATAAGTCGAAGACATATCTAACAACCAAAGTCGGCTCCGACCAAGGGATATCCAATCATGAACTTCACAGACATTGTCACCGTCGCGGGAACGCGACGGACCGGAGACGGCTATCTTGTCGCTGACGCCCGGGTCGCCCGTACGGGTATTCAAAACTATCTTGGTGCGGAAATCGGCCGGCCGGAGATGCGCACCGTGCGTGTCTATCGGCCCAGCACGGAAGTGTTCTCCGAAGATACGCTGAAGAGTGCGGCTCACCGACCGGTGACAAATGAGCATCCACCGGAGATGGTCACATCGGAAAATTGGAAGAAGTATTCCGTCGGGCAGACCGGCGATGAGATCGCCGGCGAGGGTATCTTCATTCGCGTGCCGCTGATGGTCAGCGACGAGGCGGCGATCCAGGACATTGAGAGCGGTAAGCAGGAGCTTTCTGCCGGCTATGTCTGCGATCTCGATTTCACCGCGGGCGTGACATCCGCCGGTGAGGCCTACGACGCCGTCCAGACGAATATTCGCATCAATCATATTGCCATTGTGCGCCGTGGCCGAGCGGGATCGAAAGTCCGTATCGGCGATGCCGCCGCACCGTGGGGCTGCGCTCCTCTCGCAGCCCCACGCTCCATTTCCGATCATCATGAAAACAAGGAAGGGATGATGTCCATAAAGACAATTACCGTCGATGGCATTGGGATCGAAGTCGGCGATGAGGTCTCGGAGCTCCAGCAACAACTTGCCGATGCCAAGGCCCAGATCGCGGCGGCCGATGCCGCCTATCAGAAGGCAATTGCTGTTCGTGATGCCGAGCTTGACGCCGCCAAGGCAAGCCTCGTGAGCGATGTCGAGATCGAACGGCGAGCCGAGGCTCGCGCCGATCTCATCGGGCTTGCGAAGGCAATCGCCCACGATGTGAAGACCACGGGCCTTTCGGATGCGGCAATCCGCAAGGCGGTCGTCGTCGCCAAGATCGGGGAGGGCGCGGTCGAAGGCAGATCGGACGCCTACATCGATGTGCGCTTCGACATGCTCGCTGACACCATCCGCGAAACGCCGGATCTCTTTGCTGCCGCCGTCAAGGACGGCATCACGACGCCTCAGACGTCGATGTCCGCAGCCTTCACCGCCTATGCCGCCATGGTGCGCGACCTGCAATCCGCGCACCAGCCGGCCAACCCCGTTTAACCAGGTCAACGAAAAAGGAGACGCTTCAATGGCGACTTATCAGACCACCTATGGAAACGCTCCTCAGAAGGGCCTGCACGGGCAGATCGCTTCCGAGGAAAAATCCAACAAGATCAGCCGCACGGTGGAAAATGCCGGCGGCATCAAGTTCGGCCAGCCGGCCCAACGCGGTCTTGCCGATCACGGTGTCGCGCCCTTTGCCGCCGGCGGCAAGTTTCTCGGCATTGCCGTGCTGACACCGACCGTATTGCCCGGCGCAACGCAGGTCGACGGTTATGCACAATTCGTCACCGGCGCCTTCCTGACCTCCGGCCAGATGTACGTGCGGGCGGGCGGCGCGATCGCTGATGGCGATGCCGTCTACTACAACCCGACCACCAACGCCTACGTCAACGCTGCCGGTTCCGGCATCGTCGGCCCCATTCCCGATTGTTTCTTCGACACGAGCGGTGGCAACGGCGATATCGTCGAAATCTCGCTGAAGCACAGGAGCGCCTAATCCATGAACCAGTTCGTTCGACAGCATTTCGCCGATGCCCAGGCGGCCTATTCCTTTGTCATCGCGCAGGGTCGCAACATCGAGACCCGCATCTACCAGCGTCGCTATCCGACCTTCAATTACGGACTGCATGTGCCCGTTGTCACCGAGGGCAACGAATGGGCTGCTGGTACGACCTTCTTTACCGTCGACAGCGCGGGCGAAGCGAAGTTCCTTTCCGGCGCCGGCACGGACATGCCCTTCAACCAGTCGACGCGTGACAGCGCCAGCCATGATTTCGCGATGATCGGCTCCGGCTGGGAATGGAACCTGGAGGAGGTCAATCAGGCAGCACTCTACAATCT
Organism: Martinezella rhizogenes; assembly: GCF_000799715.1. Classification (GTDB taxonomy): domain Bacteria; phylum Pseudomonadota; class Alphaproteobacteria; order Rhizobiales; family Rhizobiaceae; genus Rhizobium; species Rhizobium rhizogenes_C. The sequence goes on along the minus strand of NZ_JUHG01000011.1, from coordinate 874,992 downwards.
CGACCTCAATGCCTCCAACGCCATCTTTGCCGCCGACAAGATCGAACGTCTGCTGAATTCCGTCGCCATGGTCGGTTCGGCCGAAAAGGGTTGGACCGGTTTCGTCAACGATCCGAAGGTGTCGCGGGTCGATGTCGCCGCCGATGGCGCCAGTTCCTCGACCCACTGGTCGGCCAAGACGGGGGATCAAATCCTGCGTGATGTCAACGATCTGATCGGTGGCGTGCGCTCGAGCACCGGCGAGGTCGAATGGGTGGATAGCCTGCGTCTGCCGCCGGAAGCCTTCCGTCTGATCGCCACCAAGCGGTTGGCCGATGGCGATGGCTATATCACCGTGCTGGAGTTCCTGCGCCGGGGCAATGTCTATACCGCCGAAACTGGCCTGCCGCTGGATATCCAGCCGCTGCGCGAGCTTGCGACGGCATCGCAGGATAGCGGTGGCCGCATGGTGGTCTACCGCCGAGATCCCGAGGTGCTGCGCTTCCATCTGCCGATGCCGCGTCGCGTGCTGCAGCCGCGCCAGAAGTCGATCATGAGCTTCGAGACCGGCATCATCGCCCGCACCGGCGGCACGGAAGTGCGCCTGCCGGCGGCCATGGCCTATGGCGACGAGATCAGCGCGGCGGCGTGAGTTTAGCGTCCTCCCTCCGTTTCGGCGGAGGGAGGAGCATCCGCTTTCTTCATTGATAGACTGGAGTTCCCATGCCCGCAGCTTTCTACGGCACGCTCGATGCTGCCGATCTCTATTTTGCCGATCGCGCCAATGTGGCTTGGGCCGCGGCCAGTAACGATGACCGCATGGCCGCGTTGGTGCGTGGGTCGCAGGTTGTCGACGGACTGTACGAGCCGCGTTTTCCCGGTCTTCGCGCCGGGGGCTATGAGCAGCCGCTATCCTGGCCGCGCAGGGCGGCCGTGACGGCGAACGGCGAGGCCATTCCCGATGACATCGTGCCGTTGCCGGTGACCTACGCCGCCTATGAGGTTGCCGTGGTTGAACTCGCTGATCCCGGCAGCCTGACCCCGGTTGTCACGGCGGCGCAGACCGTGAAGCGCGAGAAGGTCGGGCCGCTGGAGATGGAATATGCTGTTGTCGGTTCGCTCGAGGATAGCATCGCTGCCGCAAGGCCGGTGCTGACGGTGCTCGATGGCCTGCTTTATCTCTTCCTGCGTCCGGTTCTGCCGGGCATTCTGGTGGTGTGATGGCTGGTTTTGACTATGTGAAAACCCGGGCTACGGCGGAGCGGTTGATTGCCAAATTCGGCCAACAAGGCCAACTCCGGCGCATTCTGACTTCTGGCCCGGATTACGATCCGGTGCAGACGAGCGAAGACTTCGCCTGCACGCTGGTCGATCTGGACCATACTCAAGCGCATATCGGTGACACGCTGATCCAGCGTGGAGACCGTATGGTCTATCTCTCGACGGCGGGTCTGTCGATTGTACCGGCGCTTGCCGACAGGTTGGTGATCGCCGGTGTCGAGCATGCGATCGTCGATGTGCAGCCGCTGTCGCCGGGCGGGACTGCTGTGCTTTGGCAGTTGCAGGTGCGCCGGTGAGTGCTGTTGCCCGTTTCAAGGCCGTGCTCGCACTTTGGTTGCTTGTTCGACTGATCCGGACGCTGGAGCGGCTGTCATCGTCGCCGGAGATCGAGCGGATGGTGGCGGAGAGGGTGGCCGATAGAGGCGGTTTCTCTGCGATCAGCGCGCGTTACGGCGCTCTGACTTTTCTGAATTTCAAAAGATGCGCTCGTTCATCCGAACGGTGATGCTTAATCATTTCAAAGGGCTGAAGCAATGGCCTCTTCCGATTTCTCCGCCTCCGTCGCTGCCTGGGCCGAAAATGCCAAGCAGCGGATGGAGGATGTGGTCCAGACGTCTACCCGGCTGCTGGCCGAAGCTGTCATCGAACGAACCCCGGATGCCAGCGGCGCGTTGGTGAATTCGTTTCAGGTTTCCGGCTCCGCAATGCCGGTCATGCGGGCCGGCGCTTCCGGCGAGGATGCAGAGGCGGTCAACCCGGCAAGCCTCAGCGTGCCGCTCGGCGGCATGATCTATATGGGCTTTACCGAGCCCTATGCGGCCGAGGTCGAATATGGCCGTGATGGCCGGGCGGGGCACGGCATGGTGCGCCGCGCCGCGCAGGAATGGCGCAACATTGTCGGTCAGGCCGTTCGCGAGACGGACTGACCGCTCAAGACTTTCAACATCACAGATATGGGTGACGCATGGCGACGGCAACGGACGCAATCATTCTGGCTGCGCTGCTGGACCATCTGGCGGCGCTGACCTTTACCCCGCCGCTGCCGGTGGCGCAGCCCGGCATTACTTTTCCGCCCGCAGGGGAAAGTAAGCCGGATAACTATCTGGCTGTCAGCTTTCTGCCCGCCCAGCCGCGGCAGGTCACGCTGGGCGACGATCCGCAGCAGAAGCGCGGGCTTTTGCAAATCTCGGTCTATTGGAAGGCCGGCGGCGGGCTGATCAAGCCGCTCGATGCCGCCGGCCTGGTGATCGACCATTTCAACAACATGACGCTGTTTGCCTCTGGCGTGAAGATCACGATCAGCGGCGAGCCGTGGGCCGCAGGCCCGATCCAAGAGGATGACCGGGTGCAAATACCGGTCACCGTTCCCTACACCGCCTTTGAACCGGAGAAATGATCCATGGCGAATAAAAGCACGAAGAAGGGCTCCAAGGTCTACGTATGCGAGACCGCCCAGAATACCGACCTGACGGCCAGCGCCTATGCCGCGCTGACCTGGGTGCAGGTCGGCAAGGTCGGCAATATCGGCGATTTCGGCTCCGATTCCACCATCAACAACTACAATACGCTGGACGAGCCGGTGCAGCAGAAGCAGAAGGGCGTCTCCAATGCGGGCGACCCGGAGCTTGAAGTTGCCTCCATCGCCGACGATGCCGGCCAGATCATTCTGCGCACCTTCGGCGATCCGCTGAACATCAACAACATCGCGATCAAGGTCGAGCGCAACGATGCGCCGCAGGGCAAGACCAACACGGTCTTCTATTCGCGCGGCGTCGTTTCCGGCCCGCTCTATCCCGGCGGCGGCTCGGACGATTTCGATCTGGAGAAGTTCAAGATCGGCCTCAACCAGCTGCCGATCCGCGTCGATCCCGTCACAGCGCCGTAACCGCGATCTCGCGAAGCCTCGCGCGCGCTCAGCCGGGCGCGCGGCCATCCCCATAGCCAACCGATAAGGTGTTTCCTTGGATATCTCCAATCTCGTCAATTCCGAAGATCTCTTCGAACTGCAGCTCCTGCACCCGGCCAGCGAAGAGCCGCTCGGCATCTCCTTCATGATCCGCTCGGCGGAGAGCAACGAGGTGAAGAAGATCGTCCGCCAGCACAGCGACCGCTTCCTCGCCAGCCGCAAGAAGAAGCTGACCACCAGCAAGGTCGAGGCCGAATATCTCGACAAGGCCGCCGCCTCCATCGCGTCGTGGAATTGGGGCGAGCAGCAGTGGAAGGGCGAGCAGCCCGTGCTCTCCTTCGACAAGGCCCGCGAAGTCGTCGAGGAAGCCGGCTGGATCTATGATCAGGTGGCCGCCGCCTCGGAGGACCGCGCAAATTTTATGAGGAGCTTGCCGAAGGCCTCGCCGCAGCCGTAGGCATCGTCGCGCGCTATGATTGCGTGCGCGACAAGAACGGCGAGACCCGGCGCGAGCGCAACGAGGCTTTCGAGCTGGTGAGCCCGGAAGCCGAGATGCCCGAGGCCGGATATGCGCTCTGGGACTGGTTCTGGGACCTGCGCACGTCGCAGGCTCCCGGCTTTTCCGGCCCAGCGCCGCTGTTAAACCAGGAAATGCTTGCCTGGCTGCAACTGACCGGCAACCTTCTGCGCCGCGAGGAGATCGCGGTGCTGAAGGCGATGGATGGGCGCTATTGCCAGGCGGTGGATGAGGAGGCGGAGGCGATCAGGGCGCGAGAGGCGGGGTAGTACGAGTTCTGACAACGAAAGCGAAACAACAAGCGTTGTTACCGCAGAAAGGAATCTAAAGCTGCATTGAGTTTCTCAAGTCGTCCCTTTAGCAAAACCTTACATTCATCAACTGAAATGTTAGGGTTTTGATAACTTGAGTTCTTTTGGAATTCGCCTTCCCATTTTGCCAGAACTTTTTGAGTGAGGTCTGCATTCTTTGAAAATTTCAGCATCGTAGTTTCCACTGTGCTACGCGCTTTCAAGTATATGTCAACGCCCGCAACGTTTCGGCATAGGTAGGTGCCACTTAAATTGTCATAGAGGGCTTTAATCAGCACGTCCGCGCGAGCATCGCTATTTTTGGTACTGCCGGCAAAAGCGCTATCGCCTATAAGGCATAGGCATATAAGTGCAACAACTCCGCGCATTGCTCATCCTAATTTCAACCGAAGTCGATGCTAAAGCGACGTGGGAAGAAATACAAGTGCTGCGCGAATTTGCATTACAATGACGGTGCACTCTTTTTCTATGCGACGCATGCTGTCCCACGGGTTGATATAAACAATCTTAGATATCGGTACTCAGCCGAAGACACGACGAAGCGTGTCGCGAATCCAGCCAGCATAAGGGGCGATTGGCTCCAATTTTCTCCGCCCTTCTTTCAACGTCAGAGGAGAGTCATGGCTGAAATCCCGAACTATCTGAGAATAGGTCGTGGTATCGGCCGGAAGAATGGAAACTCCTCCCACTGATATTTCGGAAATGTTGCCATCGGTGGAAAAATATTGGCAAGTAATCGCCGTCGTAGCCTTTTCAGCTTTCGTGTCTAACACGCTGAAATTTATGGTCGTGGTATAGAGCACCGGCTTCATCGAGCCATTATCAAACTCCTTCTGATAAAAACTTTGTATATCAGGAAAGCCTTTGTACTCTTGTTCTAGATCGGCTCTGGTTCCCCGCCTTTGGCCGAGAAAGAATCTGTTGCGCTCATAGGTGGATGGCGCCGCTAGATACCCTTTGAGACGTGCTTCGCAAGCCTTAACAATCGGCGGATCAAAGACGCCAAAGCTGTAGAGAAACAGCAACGCGGCAAGCACTGCAATCACGCTGGAAATGAGCTTCATCAAAACTCCCGCAAATAGCTTAGCCGTAGTCTCTCGCATGAAATCAAAAGGTGGTCCAGTGACAGAAATCGCAACTCTAGGCATTAAAGTTGATAGCGGTGACATCAAAACGGCAAGTAACGATGTAAGAGATTTTGTTGTTGCGGTAGGTCAGGCGAAAAAAGTATCCGGCGTGGCTGGTCGTGCACTAAAAGCGATGGGCAACGAAGCAAAAGGTGCGACGGGCTCTCTCGCTAGAGTTGGTGGCACCATTGGCAAGTTGAATGGCAGTATTCGATCGTCCCCCATCAAATTGTCGAGCGCTCTGATCGCCTTGAACGTGAAGTCAAGCGATGGTGGTGGAAATATACAGCCTGTGGGCAGTAAGTCGCAATCCGCTCCAAATGGAGAATCCTCTTATCTCAGATCACCTGAGATGAAATACTATCTTGAGAACCGACCTGACGAGGGAAAAAACCTATCGGACATGGCGTTACGCGCTGGAAGTCAAATGATAAAAAGCGGTAGCAGTCTGGTTCCGGGTATCCGAGGGTTCTTTGCAGACATCCTTTTTAATTCCGCAGCGGACAAAATTGATCAAAATTTACCATCAAAACTCTTTAAAAATTCAAAAGAATACATCGCTGACAAAGCGAAAATGACCAAAACGGTACAAGGGCTTCCTCTGGCCGTAACTCCAGCGATGAAAGCCGATTATGAAAATAGTCAGACTGAAGACGGCGTAGTGAAAGCGTTGGAGACTTATAAAAAGCTATCCGATCTTTCACTGAAAACAGTGCGCGATACGTTCAATTCAGTGAGCGTTGCTGCCGAAATGCAGTTCGGCACGGATTCATTTGTCGGGGGAGGGCACTTCGCTGATCTCGAGAAGCAATACAACGAAATTAAGCCGCTAATCATGTCGGGAAAAGCAACGAGAGAGCAATACCAATCATTTGGGAATAGCTTGGCCGAAAATGCTGCGAAGAATCCGCAGTTTGTAAACCTTCAGACTTTTTCCCAGCTTTTTAAGGAGGCCATGCCCAGCTTGGTCCTGAATTCGGATTTATACCGAGGCTATGCTGCCATGGATGAGAAGGTCAACAAAAACGTTGACGCGACGTCCGCTGCAATAAACGCCAAAATAAAGTCTGAGCAAAATGGAATTGCCTCCGCTCGACCAACTGAACAGCAATCCAGGCTTTCTCAAATGGAAACTCTCGCTGAAACATTCTTTCCAGCGCTCTCATCTTTCGCTCGCTTAGGTCCTCTTGCGATTGAAGCTGCATCGAAGCAGCCCGTCGCGAACAGTATTGGCGTTCAAAACAGCCAAAAAGACGAGGCCCAGAGCACTCAGCAAGGCATGGACGCTCTTACGAGATCTTCCAAAGCCAACACCGAGCAAACAAAACTCGGAACTCAAGCCTCCGCTGAATCCGCTGCCGCGACAGAAAATGTGAAAACAAAGGTCGTCACACTGAAGCAAAGCCAGGACGATCTTCAGAAGAGCTGCGCCGTGCAATTGGCGCAAATGCCGCAATTGACCAAGGCGGCCAACTAGCAGGCTGATGCCTATCGGCGCGTTGCTGAGGCGCAGGCGCTGCAGAAGCTCTCGGGCGATATCCAGTTTCAGCAGGAGCAGATGGGCCGTTCGACCGTCGATCAGACGGTTGCTTCGACACAGAAGCAATATGGCCTACCCGTCGACATGAATTCGGCCTCGGCCAATATCATCCGCTACAATGAACAGTTGAAATATGCCCGCGAGCTTGCCGGCGATTTCGCCTCGACGCTGGTCAGCGGTTTGCGCAATGGCGAGGGCCTCTGGAAATCCCTGGGGAAGGCGGCGATTTCCGTGCTCACCAAGATTTCCGACAGGTTGCTGAACGATGTGCTCAACAGTCTGTTCAAGGTCAACAGTGCCGCCGCAGGCGGTGGGCTGTTCGGTGGCGGCGGGATTCTTGGCGGGCTCTTCGGCGGTGGCGGCGGGCTGGATCTTGGCATCCTTGCGCGGTCGCCGCAGGCGGCGAGCGCTATAGCGAGCGGTTCGGCCGGGTTGTTTGCAGATGGCGGCTACACCGGCCCCGGCGGTGTCCATGATCCCGTCGGTGTCGTGCATGCCGGCGAGGTCGTCTGGAGCCAGAAGGATGTTTCGCGTGCCGGCGGCGTCGGCGTGGTCGAGGCGATGCGGCTTGGCCGGCGCGGTTATGCCGATGGCGGTGCGGTCGGCGAGGGCTGGCCGCAATTTGCCAGGGTTCGGCCGGATGCATCCGTTCCCACCCAGCGCCTCAAGGCCGGCAATCAGAACGATGCCTCCGGCTCCGGTTCCGGGGCGCACGTCACTGTCGGCGTTTCCGTCGATGAGGACGGCAATCTGAAGGCCTATGTGAAAAACGTCGCCCAGAGCGAGGCGCAGACTTCGACGCGGCAGGGGCTGAATGACTATAATCAGCAGCTTCCCGATCGCGTCGCCCAGATCAACCGTAATCCCCGGAGGCGATGATGGCTGTTTCCTATCCCTATAGCCTGCCGGCCCTTGCCGATCTCCTGAAGATCTCGAGCGTCGTCTGGGACATCCAGCGCAATGACGAGCTTTCCGGTTCCGGCGATGGCCGGGTCTGGCAGGCGGAGCTGGCGCCGCCGCTCTGGACCGGCACGGTGACGCTGGCCGACATGTACAATGCGGAGGCGAAACAGATCGCCGCCCGCATCCGCAAACTTCACGGCGCCCAGGAGGCGCTGTTTCTTTATGATCCGCTGTCGAAATATCCGCAGGCCGATCCTGATGGAACGAAGCTCGGGGCCGCCAGCGTCAGCATCGCGGTACTCGGCGCCGACAATGCCTCGCTCAGTCTCCAGGGCCTGCCGGCAAGCTATAGGCTCACCGTCGGCGACAAGATGCAGATCGGCTATGGCGGCCGTTATGCCTTTCTCGAAGTGTCGGAGACGGTGGTGGCGAACGGCGCGGGCACGACCCCGGTCTTCGGCGTCTTTCCGCATCTGCCGGCCGGTTTTTCCATTGGTCTGGGCGTGGTGCTGCTGCTCCCGGCCTGCAAATGCATCATCATGCCGGGCAGCCACAACCCCGGCACGGCAAGCGGCCTGATCACCACGGAAGCTACCTTCAAGATCGTTCAGAAGAAATAGCCAATGAAAAATATCACCTCCGCTTTTTTCGCGGCGCTGACCGGCGCGCGCGACCGGGGACTCGTGCCCCGTCGTTTTGTCTGGATCAAGGGCAAGAGCTTCGATACCGGCGTCATCAACCCGATCGGCCTCTGGACCGGCGACGACGATATCAACATCACCGTCGTCTCCGGCATCACTGGATTGCCGGAGGCGCGGACCTATTATGGCGGCCTCAATCTGCAGGTGAGCCCGATCGCGCGCACCGCCGATCTGACGATCCAGACGGTGACGATCACCATCGGTCAGATCGCCGCGGTGGCGCAGCAGCTGGTGCGCGGCTACGATCTGCGCCTGGCGCCGGTGGAAATCCACGACATGGCTTTCGACACTGTCACCCGCCAGCCGAGCGCCGCCCCGGAAATCGCCTTTCTCGGCATTACCGACGGCGCGCCGATCAAGACGCCGGCGGTCGGGCAGGACGGTAATGTCGAGATATCGGCAATCTCCGCCGCCATCGCCATGCTGGAGCGCACCAATCCGGCCAAATCCTCCTATGAGGGCCAGAAGCGCCGCAGCGGCGACGAGTTCGGCCTCTATTCCAGCACCGTCGCCAATTGGCAGATCCCATGGGGGCAGAAGTGATTGATGATCTTGTCAGGGTCAAGAACTGGCGCGCCTGTTTCGTCGCCGAGATCGACCGGCTGAAGCGCACGCCTTTTGCCTGGGGCAGCCATGATTGCGGGCCGGGGCTGGCGGGCAATCTGGTCATGGCGATCACCGGCGTCGATTGCGCCGCGCAGTTTCGCGGCGAATATTCGACCGCCGCCGGCGCGCTGAAGACCATGAAGGCGGCGGGCTTCGACAATCTCGGCGATCTCGTCGCCACCATGCTGCCGGAGATCCATCCGAGCGAGGCCTACATCGGCGATATCGCCGCCATCCCTCACGAAGGCCCCTTCGGCTATGCGCTTGGCGTCGTCAATGGCGAGCGTGTCTTCGTGCTGCGCGAAACCGGCCTCGGCACGGTCGACCTGCTCGATGCCACCAGGGTCTTCAAGGTCGGCTGAGCCGGCATAGGCGCTGCAATCTTCTCGTCACCCGTTGATGACATGCCGCTGCCGGCTCCCCGGCGACGCACCCTTTCCCATGCGCCATTCGAGGTCGCCCGGTCCATGAAAATTCTCATCCTGATTCTGAACGTCCTTGGCTTTTGGCTGATTGCGGATGCCGCGCATGCCGACCCAATCAGCTTGGCGGTAAGTGCGATTTCGGGATTCTTCGGCTCGATCAGTATCGGCAAGCTGATCCTGACGGTCGCCCTGAATGTCGGCCTGTCGTTGATCGAAAAGGCATTGGCGAAGAAGGAGCAGCCGCAACAAGCTGGCGCCAAGCTCGAGATCAGCATGGGCGACGACCATCCCATGTCCTTCGTCATCGGCAGCTACGCCACCGCCGGCCGGCGCAAATATGCCGGTTCCTGGGGCGATGACGGCAAGACGCCGAACGCCTATTTCACCGATGTCATCGAGATCGGCAGCCTGTCCAACCATGCCGGCGAGCGCGGCCTCGCCAGCGTCTGGATTGACGATCAGGAGGTCGGCGTTCTCTGGGAGGAGCCGCATCCCGACGGGCGCGGTTATCCAGTCGCGCAATACCGTGTCGGCAGCAAGGACTATCTCTGGATCAGGTTCCTCGACGGCACGCAGTCGGGTCCTGATGCCTTCCTGACGGCAAAATTCGGAGCCGAGCCGGACCGTCCTTGGAAGCCGACCATGATCGGCCTCGGCTGCCAGGTCGTCATCCTCACTGCCCGTTACAATACCGATCTCTTTTCCGGTATCCCCGCCGGCCTCTATCAACCGCATCCTGTCCCGCTCTATGACATCCGCAGGGACTCGTCTGCCGGCGGCAATGGCGCGCATCGTTGGGACAACCGCGCCACCTGGGAGCCCACCAGCAATCCCGCAACGATGGTCTACAATTTGGCGCGGGGCGTCTATCATGGCTCCGAATGGGTCTATGGCGGCCAGAACATCGCCGCTTTCTCCCTGCCGGCTGCAAACTGGATGGCCGCGGCAAATGCTTGTGATGCAGCGGTAACGCTCGACGACGGCAGCAGGGAACCGGCTTTCCGTGCCGGCTATGAGGTCCAGTGCGACCAACAGCCGCTCGATGTTATTTCAGAGCTCCTGAAAGGCTGCAACGGCCGCATGGCCGAGGTCGGCGGCGTCTTCAAGATGCTGATTAGCACGCCCGGAGGCGCCGTTTATTCTTTCTCAGACGATGATATCGTCGTGACGGAGGAGCAGGATTTCCAGCCTTTTCCGTCGCTCTCGGATACTTACAACGCGATCGAGGCGACCTATCCGGAGCCCAGCGAAAAATGGGCGACGAAGGATGCACCCGGCCGTTACAATGCCGATCTGGAAACCCAGGATGGCGATCGCCGCCTGCCGGCGCAGATACAGTTTCCGGCCGTGCCCTTTGCCAACCAGGTGCAGCGCGTCGGCCTGGCGATGATCCAGGACTACCGGCGCTTCCGCGTGCACCAGATATCGCTGCCGCCGGATGCCTATCCGCTGGAGCCGAACGACGTCGTCTCCTGGACCTCAGCACGCAACGGCTATGCGGAAAAGAAATTCCTGGTCGTGAAGGTCGAGCCACAGGCGAACTTCCTGACCGTCGTTACGCTGAAGGAAGTCGATCCCGCCGATTATGATTGGCATAGCGGCTTGCAATTGCCCACCGCCATCGGCTGGATCGGCCCGATCACGCCGCCGTCGCAGCCGATGGTCGGCTGGACCGTTGAACCGGGAACCGTGAAGGATGCCAGCGGCATCGACCGGCGTCCGGCCATCAAGATCAGTTGCGCGCCGGACATGGACGATGTCGAGCGGGTCTGGGTGCAAGTCCGGCTGAAGGAAACCGGCGACGTCGTTTTCGACAGCGACAGCACGCGCTATGCGTCACCATTCTCCTGGTTGATTTCTGGCCAATGGACGCTGCCGAACACGGACTATGAGGCGCGAGGTCGCTACATCCCGAGAACAAACCGGGCCACTGACTGGTCGGCCTGGCTAGCGGTCAAGACACCGAATGTGTTGATCGCCAGCGGGGACGTTCTCGACGACGCGATCACTGCGTCGAAGATTGCCGACGCAGCCGTGACGGCTGAAAAGATCATGAACGAGGCCGTCACGAACCTGAAGCTTGCAGATGCGGCCGTTACGACGGCGAAGTTGCAGGTTGCTGCGGTGACAGCCGAGGTGCTGGCGAATAGCGCCGTGATCTCGTCGAAGCTTGCCGATGGCGCGGTAACGGCGGCAAAGCTTGCAGCCGAGGCCATTGATGCCACCAAGTTTGCATCAAGCATCAAGCCCGTCGAAATCGTCTCGGTCTTGCCGACCACCGGCAATGTCGAAGGGCGGCAGGTATATCTCACGACGGACGGCAAGCTCTACCGCTACCACAACAATGCCTGGACGGCGGCAGTCGCTGCGACTGACATCAATGGCATCCTAGCCGATGCGCAGATCCAGAGCGTTGCTGCCGCCAAGGTCACTGGCCAGATGACCGATGCGCAGATTGCCGCCGTCGCCGCCGCCAAGGTGACGGGCACGCTGGTCTCCTCGCAGATCGCCGATAGCGCGATCACCAACAGCAAGCTTGCCGCCCTTGCAGTGGATGCCGCCAAGCTTGCCGACAGCGCCATTACCACGACGAAGATTGCGGACAATGCGATCTCGACGCCAAAGCTTCAGGCAAACAGCGTCGTTGCCGTCAACATCGCCGCCCAAGCTGTCACCGCACGCAGCCTTGTTCTTCAGGATTGGGAAAATCTGATCCCCGACAATCAAATACAGGCGTCAGCGGCATGGCCGACCCTTGCGAGCTGCGTGATCAATCCAGCGACGGCACAGGCATTCACCAGCAAGGGGTCGATTGATTACACATACGCAGCCGGGGCAGGATACCTGACGATCGGTGTCGGATCACCCTTCGCGATTGTTTCCGGCCAGCAGTATTTTGCCTCCGTGCAGGTCGCGCGGACATCGGGCACCCAAATGGGCTTCTGGGTCCGCGCTCACTGGCTTGACGCAAATGGCGCACTGCTTAGCCCCGACACCTATGCCACGATCGGCGCAGCCACGGGGGCCGCGAACACGGTTGCTGGTGTCCAAACCTTCTCAGCGACGATCACGCCGCCCGCCACGGCTTTCGGCGCTCGCGTGCAGATTTACGTCCAGCGTGATCTGACGGATGGGAATATCTCGTTCGGCGGCTTGAGCTGGCTGCGCCGGGCGACAGCGAACCTTCTGGTTGATGGTTCCGTCATTGCTGGCAAGATTGCCGCCGATGCAGTGACCGCCGCCGCCATCGCCACCGGCGCGGTGACGGCGGATGCCATTGCGGCTAACGCGGTGACTGCTGTCGCAATCAATGCGGGGTCGATCACGACGGCCAAGATCGCAGCCGGTGCGATCACGACCAACACGATCGCGGCTGGCGCGGTGACCGCGAACGAGCTTGCCGTCAACGCCATCACTGCCGGCAAGATTGCCGCCAACGCAGTGACGGCCGGCACCATCGCGGCCGGTGCTGTCTCGGCCACGCAGATTGCCGCCAGCGCGATCACATCGGATAAGCTCGCCTCCAATTCGGTCACCACCGACGCTCTCGCTGTCGGCTCTGGCAAGAACCTCCTGCAGAATGCCAACTTCGCGGCCGGTATGGACTGCTGGGCCTATGGATCGAACGGAGCCGTCCCCGGCCTGTCCGTCAGAATTCGGACCACTACTGAGAACTATGCGGGGAAGAACAACCCAACTTTGATGGTCTATCAGGGGAGCGGTCCGACCTCGGGTGGCTACTATACGGATGTCCGCTGGTTTCGGCCGGATGCGGACGCGCTTGCTGTCGATGCGCTCAAATGGGGTGTGTCCTGCACGGCGGGTGAGTGGCTGGAGGTCGCCGCTTATGTCTCGGCCCATCGCTGCATCGCGGATCTCAGGATCGAGTGGCGGGCGGCCGATGGTTCGGTGATCAGCTATACCGCTGTCTCGTCCAACTCCGCAAATTCATCGGACGCGGCCAATCCCGACAATTGGCCACGCCTTCGGACAGTGGGTGCCGCTCCGGCGGGTGCTGTTTGCGCCGCCATCCATATGCGCAAGCGCGACACCAATGCCGGCCAGACGGACAGCTATATGTTCATCAACAAGCCGATGCTCTGCCGCATCCCGACCGGGGCAACGGAGCCGACGCCCTGGAGCAGCGGCGATATCGTCCTGATTACCAACGGCGGCATTGTTGCGAGCGCGGTGACCGCCGATAAGATTGCTGCAAATGCTGTCACTGCCGGCAAGATAGTAGCCAGCGCGGTAACAGCCGGAACGATCGCGGCGGGCGCGGTGACCGCTGCGACGATCGCGGCCGGCACGATCACCGGTGACAAGCTCGCCGCAAACACCATCGGTGCGAACCAGATCGCGGCCAACGCGATTACGGCCAAGAGCCTCATCCTGACCGACTTCAGCAATCTAGCAGATAACGGATGGTCTCAAGGTAATCTCGACGGATGGACTACCTCCGGGGTCACCAGCTGGGCTAACGACCCCAACCAGGGCGACGCGTCCGGATGGCGGTTGATTTCGAACGCCGTGTTCGGCGCCGTTTCGAACTTCTTTCCAGTGCAGCCAGGTCAGCAATATGCATTTGAAGTCTGGGCGATAAACAACGATCCGGATTACAATATTGCCGTCTACGCCGTCTGCAAGGGATCTATTTCAGATACGCAAACGTTCGTGATGGCGGCGTCCACGGCAACAAAAGGTTCATGGGTGCTTTTGCGGGGAAAGGTGACCATTCCTACCGGGCAAACGCGGTGTGCCATGGCCTTGCAAATTGGTCGCCCCTCGACCGGCGGAGCAGGTGCTGTTTGGTCAAGGCCAGCAATGCGCAAGGCGGTAAGCGCCGAACTGATCGTTGATGGTGCGGTTACTGCCAACGCGATCGCGGCGAATGCCATCACGGCGGGTATGATACAGGCGGGTGCGATCAGCACCGACAAGCTTACCGTTGGCGGCGTGACCTATAATAACATAGCGCAAGGCTCGGTTGGGCGATCATTTTCGAGGGGTTTTAGCGCAAGCTCAATCGGCGCTTGGACTGATATTACCTCGTGGACGATCGACAACGCCAATCCTTCTGCGGTCACGACGAACTTTTCGGTGACCTTATCTACCAACGGCGGTGGCAGCAGCAGCGGGAACACTGGGTATGTCCGGCTATTCAACGTCACTGAAAACCGGGTCGTTTGGCAAGTCAGCGTCTTTGCCGCATCCGGTTCCACCAACACAAACAGCGGGAATTACCTCGTTCAGATCGAGGACGCGCCGGCTTCGCCGCGCACGTCGACCTACGTCATTCAAGGCTATTCAATCACAACCTGTTCTGGTTCGGTCTACCAGACATGGAGCTATCGTTAAGGAGAACGCGATGTATCGCATAGACAGCATGTATGATCCAATGGTCGAGGCGCTGCTTGCGGCTCGATCGGAGAACAAGGCCGATCGCTGGATGGCCGGCGTAGCCTTCTGGCTTGGCAGGCAGCAAATCTACAACGTGCCGGACTATTGGCTTGAACTCGCGGCCAAAATCACGTCCGGCCTTGATGTTGCCGACAAGGATGCGATCCTTGATCAGCTGAGCAAGTCGGAAACCGCGTTGATCGGAGCGGCAGGCGACTAGCCCGAAACGCCGCCGAGCCTTCTGGCCATCATCGCCGGATGGTCTCCGGAGCCGGTCCCGGTTGATCTCTACGCTTATGCGGCGGCAAAGCGCTATGTGGTCGAGACGGGTGGCATCGTCATCAACGGCATGTCGGTTATGACTGATCGGCAGAGTCAATCGCTGATCACCGGCGCTTACAACTATGTCGACGCCAACCCCGATGTGACGGTGCAGTTCAAGACCACAAGCGGCTTCGTCGAGCTGACGGCCACGCAGATCAAGGCGGTTGCCAATGCGGTTGCGGCCCATGTCCAGGCGAGCTTTGCGGCCGAAGGCGCTATCGATCAGGAAATCATAGCTGGCACGATCACCACCACGGCGGAGATTGACGGCTTCGCATGGTCGTCGAATACGTGAGGGAGCCTTGATGTCCACCCTCGCAGAATCCCTCAAGAAGCAGAACGGGCTTCTGCAAGGCGAAGTCGAGCGCTTTGCGAACGCTGTCGACAGTCTCGCTGCTCAGCTTGTCGACGCGCAAAATCAGCTCAAGGCGCTTCAAGCTGTGCAGCCTGAAATAGCGCCGACCGAAAACAGCGTATTGATCGACGGTGAGGTGGTCGATGCCGAGAAGATCGATGCACAACAGCTCATCGCGACCTCAGAAAAACGGCTGCGCGAAGAGCGCTAACCGACCCCTTCCTGGGTGAGCCTTGCCGCTCGACGGAGTCTTTTTCACAAGGATTGAAATTCATGGATCACGCGAAGTTCTTCGCGGCGGTGCGCTTGTTGTTGTTCGGTGGGCGGCTGTCAGCAAATCAGGTCAATGGCATCAGCGCCATACTCAGCGCATGGGATGCAAAGCCCTTCGATGCGCGTTGGCTCGCATACATGCTGGCGACGACCTGTCATGAGACGGATAATGCCATGTGTGCAATCTCAGAAAATCTGAGCTATTCGGCGGCCGGCTTGCGCGCCACTTTCCCGAAATATTTTACAATGGCGCAGGCAGCGGCCTACGCCTGGCAACCGGAGCGGATCGCCAATCGAGCCTATGCAAACCGCATGGGCAATAGCAAGGAGGCTAGCGGCGACGGCTGGCGCTATCGTGGGCGTGGCCTTGTGCAGATCACCGGTCGCGACAATTATGCGAAATATGGCATCGCCGATGATCCGGACACCGCGCTTAATCCGGCCAAGGCCGTCGAAATTCTGTTCGATGGGATGATCAATGGTCGCTTCACCGGCAAGAAGCTCGCGGACTATTTTAGCGCGACTGTCATCGACTGGACCGGGGCGCGCAAGATCATCAACGGCACCGATCGGGCTGCTGATATTGCCAGCTACGCCAAGAAATTCATTGTGGCGCTCGAAGCTGCGCGCTCGTGATCGCTTGAATCTTCAGAAAGCCTTCCGGACGCTGGAGGGCGGTGTGCTGATTTCGTGCTCACCGCAATCCTCCACAAGTCTAAGCAGTCGATCAATCGGCAAAGTTACCCTGGTTTATGTCGGCTTGATTTTCACATGGCCCTGCATCGCCGTGTTGGCACCGGTGTGCGGGCCTTGGCGACAATCGCGCCATCCCCATGTCGCTCGATAAACTCAATCAATTTCATAGCTCCAAAGGAAGCCCCATGTTCAACACCAATGCTTTGCACAATGTTTTGAATATCCTGATTACCCTCTCGGCACTGTTGGTCGCCATTCTGTTGGCAACGGGCTGTACGCAGTTTGCCGATGGCACGTTGGAATGTTCGCAATCCTTTGTTGGTCCGGGCTTCACGGCACTTGCCGTTGCGGGTCTCGGTACCCTCAAGATTGTGGTCAATATCATCCGCGATGGACTGTCCGGTTTGGTTAAGCCACAGCCGCCGGTCATCAAATGAAGCCGCTCGTCTCAGCTATTTTTTAGCTGAAACAGAGGGCCGATTTCAATAAACACTCGTAGAGGCAGGTTATGGCGGTGAACGAATTTCTCGATGCGTTGGGCATCAAGGTCGGGGTCGTCATCGCTGGCCTTTCAGGCGGCATTTTGCGTGGCCTGTCGCGACGTCGATATACGACCCGTGAAATCGTTGCGTCGCCCATCTGTGGAGCGCTTGCGGCAGCTTACTTGACGGAACCGGTGCTTTATTACCTGCGAGCCGTCAATTGGCCTTTGCCACAAAAGGATGTTGCTGCCATGAATGCCATGGCCTTTGTGGTCGGTGTCTGCGCCATGTGGATCGCCGACCTGATCTTCGATACCATTTCCCGCTGGATCAGGGGTGGAAGAGCCGCGCCCTGATCCGGCGCCGCTTCATGATGCATCGCTGTAACCGTTTCACGCGGTTGGCTGCGTGCCTTTTAGCCCTCTCCTTAACGGGAGAGGGCGCATTTTTGCGTTTATGGCTTCTGTGATTGGTCCGATCCATGTTTTGCTGAAGTATACCAGCTGGTCGGGTTGGTGCTGAGAGATCTCGATTCACATTACCGAGCGTGATGTCTTTCATTTGAACTATTCATTTCTACCGTTGCCGCAGGGCTGGTAATACTGGCTGGCAGAGATTGCAGATGAAAAAGGCACACGCGATGAGCCAATGGCCAGACACCCGTATTCTTGATCTATTTTGCATCGACCTCCCCATCCTTCAGGCGCCGATGGCTGGGGCGACATCGCCAGAGATGGTGATCGCGGTCAGTGAGGCTGGAGGACTCGGATCTTTGCCAAGCGCGCAATACAATGTCGAACAGCTACGCATCGCGCTCGATACGATACGGGCGGCGACGAAAAAGCCGGTCAATGTGAATTTCTTCTCTCACACCATGCCGGAGATTGATCCCGGGCGACAAACGGCGTGGCGAACGCGGCTCGCGCCTTACTACATAGAGGCTGGCCTCGATCCGGCGATGTCGGTTCCTGCTGGCGGCCGGGCACCATTCGACAGCTTTTTCTGCGAAGTCGTCGAGGCCTATCGGCCTGAAGTCGTCAGCTTTCATTTCGGGCTGCCGGATGTGGAGCTGGTTCGGCGGGTAAGGGCCACAGGAGCGAAGATCATCTCCTCGGCGACCACGGTGGCGGAGGCGCGATGGCTTGCCGATCGTGGTGTCGATGCGATTATCGCCATGGGCTTCGAGGCGGGTGGTCATCGCGGCAATTTCCTGACTCAGGATATGGCGACACAGGTGGGTACGATGGCGCTGGTGCCGCAGATTGTCGATGCCGTCAAGATTCCCGTTATCGCTGCAGGCGGTATCGGGGATGGACGCGGGATCGCGGCCGCTTTCGCGCTCGGTGCTTCCGCGGTGCAGATCGGTACGAGCTATCTGTTCACGCCTGAAGCGAACATTCCCCCTGTTCACCGGGCTGCCTTGGAGCATGCTGGTGACGACACTACGGCTTTGACCAATGTCTTCACCGGACGGCCGGCGAGAGGCGTGATGAACCGCATTATGCGCGAGGTTGGGCCGCTTACGGATCTCGCGCCGGCATTTCCGACGGCCGGTGGCGCGCTGGCGCCGCTGCGTGCCGAGGCTGAGGCGATCGGCTCCGGCGATTTTACCAACCTCTGGTCCGGCCAGGCCGCGAAGTTGGCGCAACCGCTTCCGTCGTCCGAGCTCACCATCGGTTTGGCGAATGAGGCGATTGCACTCATGAAACGGCTCGCACGGCGTTGATGTGCCGTTTGACTATCTGATACTGCGGAAGCGAAGGAGGAGGAGAGACAGATGACCTTTACGACGGATTTGACGGATCGTTTTGCCGTTTCCACATGGTCGTTGCACCGTGCGCTTGGTGGTACGTATCAATACAAGCCTGGTGGAATTCCAACGCCTGAGCGCCAGCCAACCTATGGCGAAGGCTCGGTGGAGTTGATCGACCTCCCGAAACAATTTGCCGAACGTGGCATCTTCCGTATGGAGATATGCTCGTTTCATTTGCCAAGCCGTTCGACCGCTTACATTGCCGACCTGCGAAAAGCCCTTGAGACAGCGGGCGTGAAGATACAGACGCTGTTGATCGAGGCTGGGGATCTCAGCAATTCCGAGACGGCCGAACGCGATGCTGACTGGATGGCGGGCTGGGTCGAGATTGCCGTTGCGCTCGGAGCTGAGAATATGCGCGTGATCGCCGGCAAGGAGCAGCCGAATGACGAGACGCTGAGCCGCGCGGAAATGTACCTCTATCGACTGGCCGAACAACTGGCGGACACCGGCGTCCGCCTTGTCATCGAAAACTGGTTTTCGTTGTTGCCGGGGCCTGTCGAGGTCAATCGGGTGCTTGATACTCTGGGCGGCAAACTCGGTCTCAACGGTGATTTCGGCAATTGGCACGGTCCGGGGAAGTATGCCGACCTGGCAAAGATCATGGGGCGTGCCGAGCTCTGCCATGCCAAGGCGCATTATTCGGAAACCGGCCTCGATGCCGAGGATTATATTCGTTGCGTCGAGCTTTCCAATGTTGCCGGGTACAAAGGCCCGTTTACGTTGATCTACGACTCCTCATTCCACATCGATGAATGGTCCGGCATTTTGGAAGAGCGAGATTGCATCGCCAGCGTGTTGCGGAAGACTGCTGCTGCAGCGTGATCGCTCTGAATAGTGGTGCCGCTGGCGGTTTTGGTCCGCAATTGCGGCATCAAAGTCCGGCTGGGTCGGCGCTGTGAACTTCAGTGGAACTCGTATTCATGCAGAGCGCCGAGCAATTGGTCTTGCGTCTGATAGCCGGTCTCATAGAGGCTGATCGCTACATTGGCTGCGGATAAGCCTTCCTGGCTTTGCAGTTTGATGCTGCGTTCCGCGCACCAAGCATAAAGTGCGCTGGCGAGGATGTCGACATCATCGGGATAAAGGGGCGAGTTGACCATCATAGACATTCGCTACACCGTGGTTGGAAGCTCGGACTTGAGCGGGGGCGGGGCAGAGACTGCTTTGATTTCCGAAGTTTGCAATCAGCTTCGCGTGCCGACGTTAACGTCAGCCTGATATGATACAGACCGAGTTTCGTATTGGCACAAGTACCCACGAAAAAGGGTTATTGTGGTTTCTGGTCTGGTGCGTGCGGTGCCGGATTTTCGAATCCATCCTTGCCATTATGGGGCACGACAAACAGCAGGACGCCGAGCGCAATGGCGAGTGCCACCATCATCAAAAGTATAAATCTTGGCCGCGAAGGCATCATTGATGGACCGGATGCGACGCCTCTACCGCTGCTTCGATCAATTCTTCCGCGTAGGAGAGGGCGGAGGCAGTATCTTCGCCATCAAGTTTCAATTCCCTGCATTTGCGATGCATGGCTCTACGGATTTCCACCAATAGGGTGGCGTCGAGATCGACATGACCTTCGTAAAAAACATGCGTCAGGGCCGATTGAGCGACAACTTCGAGGACTGCGACACGCCCTTCAATTTCGCCAAGGGAAGGAATAGCATTTCTCTTGACGTGATCTTTGCAATCGCGATGAGTGGTGAGCATCTCGTTAGCCTCCTCTGGATAAAACATAACCATCGAGACGCAAAAAGGTTCAGCGGAATTCAAGGAAAGTTTGAATTAGCCCCAATAATGTTTTCTAGGCTGCTGCAGGTGGCGAAGTATAGGGAAATCCTCACTTCATCGGGCAAAGATTCGGGTCCGCCAATACATCGGCGCAGCGAGGGGAACGGCGGAAATCGTCGTAGTAAAGCGTCCATTCCGTCGTGTCGGCGGCACGATAGGGGCCGAATTTGAAATACTGGTTTTTACCCAGACCTTTGTCGGCATGACCGATATGTCCCTTGATGGTGACAATCCATTTGTCGTTGGCGAATATCTCGATATGCCCAGTACCGTCGGGGCCCGGCTTGCTGTAGATAGCGAAGTCGATCCAGCCGGCATTCGGCATCGGCAACTTGTTGCCATGGTCGGTCACGGTAATAGCGCTCGTGCAGCCGGTAAATTCCTGGCCATCGTCCTTGCCCCAATTGCTGTCGGTAGCGACCAGCGCACGCATCTGGTTGGTGTCCGATCGGAACCAGACAGGTGTCTGGTTGCCGTCACAGGCTTTTGCTCCATCGTGGGAGTACGTCTTCGGTGGGGCGACATAGTTGGTTTCGACTGTCGCGAAGAGCTTGCCGTTGTTCAGCCGCAGCGCCAGGAAGGGACTGAAATCACCCTTTGCCGTAGGTCCAATCTCTCGCTTCCATTGCGCAATGAGATAGCGATGATCGCCTGACGGAATGGGATCGGCGAATTTGACCGCAAAGCCGTACCAAACCCCTTGATCATAGGGGACGCGATATTTGGTGCGCTCCCAGATTTCCGCTCTCTCGCTGCAATTCGCCTTGCCTGGCGCGCAGAGTGGCTTGACGCTGAGTTTCAGCGCGCCCGTGCCGCTGCGCTTCACCTCCGATTGGAATTCGACCGTGCCGGCCTTCTGTTCGGAATTATCGCGATAGTAGAGATGGCCTGCCGGATCGAAATCGGTACCGTCGAAACCGTCGCGAAGAACCAATTGGGCGGGATCCTTGGCCAAGGCCGGGGTCATGGCGCTGGTGCAAGTGCAGGCCAAAAGGGCGGGCAATGCGTATTTTGCGTTCATGACGGGAGCTCCTTCGGCGGGTGATCATCGAGCGCTATCAATGACCTGTTCCCCTCTTTCGGGCAAGAGGAGGGAATTCCGCGACGTTGCAGCCCATCACAGTCGGGCGATATCTGGTGGCTACGGCAGAGCTTCACATACCGATTATCTGATTTAATAATTCCACTTTAACTGCCTGTTAGACGCTTTTCGGTTCATATCGATCCATATTGGGCTTTGCCTGCGGATATCAGCGCCCCGGACATGAAGGTTCGCCGCCGCGGCTTGAATCAACGATTTGAATGTCGGGCATGAGTAAGGCCGATCGAGAATCGCAGTTGGGGTTGCCGGTGACAGACCTGGGAAAAGGAGAGTCGGCGGAAGACGGCGTTGGTCCACGACGAAAAATCGTCATTCTAACGTCGCATGTCTTTCTGCGTGGCTATCGTAAGGCGTCGGTCCATTTCGTGGCGTCCCGCTGGGCGGAGCAGGGGCATGATGTGCATTTTCTGACGATTGGCCACAGTTGGTTGACCCTGCTGAAGGATCGCCCGCGCTTTCGGGCGCTGTCGGAGCGTCAGGCAAACCAGTTCGAGACGGTCGCACCAAATCTTAGGGCGGGCGCTTACCTGCCGCCGTTGCATGCCTTCAGTTCCGGCAATCGCGTCCTGAACGCGGCAAATGGAATGCTTTTCCGGCTCTATGGCAATTACCTGCCGCGCTTTGCTCGCGATGTTCTTGCGGAGGCTAATCTAGTGATGATTGAAAGCGGCTCAGCGCTTGCCTTTTTCGACTATGCCAAGAGGCTCAATCCCAAAGCGCAAACTCTCTATTTTTGCCGTGATCTGCTCCGGAGCGTCGGTGCGGCGCCCGCATTGCAGGATATGCAGGCTGTTGCAATCGGACGTTTCGATACAGTCTGCGTACCCTCGGAGCGGCTCGGTGCCCTGCTGCCAGTCGGTGGGCGTGTGCGGGTTATTCCACAAGGAGTCGATGCGGCTCTGTTTGATCGCCAACAACCTTCCCCTTATGCTCCCGGCAGCCGTAATGCCATCTCCATCGGCAATATGCTGTTTGACGAGACCACGGTCGCTGCAATGGCGGCGGCTGCGCCAGACATGCATTTTCACGTCTTCGGCGCGGATTGGCAGGGCTCTGTGCTGCCAAATGTCACGGTCTATGGCGAGCGTGATTTCGACAGCATCGTGCCATTTCTCCAGCATGCGGATTTTGGCATTGCACCCTACCGTTTGACGAAGGACGAGGTCTATCTGGCGGAGTCGAGCCTGAAGCTTGCGCAATATAGTTATTGCGGCTTGCCTATCCTCCTGCCGGATCTGATCCCTTTTACCCGCGCGAATGCCATCGCCTATCGATTGGACGGCGAAACCGCCTGGCGAGAGAAGATCGATGCGGCGCTGGCGATGCGGCGTTCACCGGCTTTTCGCGAAGGAATTTTGACCTGGGATGATGTTGCCCGGCAAACGCTCGACGCTGCCTTCGAGACGAAGTAACCGCCTCAGCCTGGCGCGAGGAAGGTCAGCAGGCCGTTTACCAGCAGACGTGCTGGTCTGGGCAGCTTGTCTCCGATCGTATCCATCAGTAATTGGCTATCGCTCGCTTCCACCAGACGTAGGATGCGGACCGCCAGCACGTAAGCGATCGTGCCAGCGGGAATGGCCATCGCGATTGCTGCTAGCCCGTCAAGATAATAAACGGCGACACCGGCCGAAGCGGCGCAGATGGCGGCAGCAAAGATTGTTCTTGCCAGCGCCCCAATCGGGATCGAAGCATGGACGCTCTTCCATGCGGTCCAGGCGAGCAGGACAAAGGTGAGTGTGGTGATAGTCGCACGGGCGATCGCCGCACCTTCGAGGCCCGCCAGCGGCACCATGGCGGCAAGCAGCAGCATCGTCAGTAAACCGCAGATAATCTGTACGCGCAACAGCAGGTCGCTGCGTCCGGACGCGCTGATCATGCCCCAGGGAATGACCGAAAGGCCGGCAAGCCAGACGAAAGCAAGCAGTGTTGCGGCGGCCGCAATGGCAGGCTCAAAGGCATCACCGAAGATGAGCGGCATCAGGTCAGGCATGATGATCGCGCCGCCGAAGCTGATTGGCAGCATGACCAAGGCTACCATGCGGATGACGCGCCCATAGGTGGCTTGCAGCGCTTCACGATCCCCCTTGGCATGGGCGTCTGCAAAGCTGACGATCAGCGCCGGCGAGATTTGCAGCATGACCTGCTCGATCAGTCCGGCGAGACCGAGGCCGGCTGCGAAATAGCCGATGCCGGTTGACGAGAAGAAGAAGCCGAGAAACAGGAATTCGATGCGAGACAGTACCAGGATCTCTATGAGGTCGCTTAGCCACATGTAGCGGCCATAGCGATGCATTTCTGGCGTCAACGCTCCGCTCGAAGCATGGACGTTACGGTCGATATAACTGCGCAGGTGCAATGCTTGCGGCAGATAGCGAGCGACATAGCCGATCAGCGCCCCCGTCGGGCCGAGCAGCCAGGCGCCTGCCAAGACGAGCGGAATCTGGAGAGTGCCACCGACGACCGTGCTGCGCGCGGTTTGTCCGAACCGATTACGACCGCGAGCGATGGCGGTTGAAAAGACATAGAATGCGTAGCTCAGGAACAGCAGCGCCGTCACGACCCAGAACCAGGCATGCCGCGCATCGCGATAGGTATAGGTGATCATGGCATAGAAAAGGATGCCGGAGCCCACCATGGCGACGGATATCATGAAACTGCGGAATGCCGCGCGTACCAATGCCTTCCAGGCGTCGCCTTCACCTGAGAGAACGCCGGCATTGCGCAGCAATGTCTGGGGCAGGCCCATATCGGCCAGGGCTGTGGCGGATGTCGCGATCCAGAGTGCATAAGCGACCTTGCCGGAGCCGGCGGGGCCGAGCAGGCGCGCGGCGATGACACTGCTGGCGAAGCCGGCCGCAAGCGAAATCACCGTCGCCGCCAAGCTGATCAGCGAGCTCTTCAAGAGGTTGGATGTATAGGCACTCATGGCTACTGATCATGAGGGTACTCTCATAACCTTGTGTTAAAGGCCGACTGATACTTCTAACTAGCGTTCAAGTTGAAATTTGAGACCGCTGCCGTGACGGATAAGCCTGCCGAACGAGATGCGTTCCTCATTCCCGGATATTTGCAGAAGGGATTGGGTGAACGCGCGCGCAATCTGCTCTGGCGGCTGATGTCGCCTCTGTCGGACAGGCACTATTGCGCGCTCAAATATTTCGTCATTCGCGGCAAGTTTCCGAACCTGACGTCGCCGCGGACTTTCACCGATAAGATCCAGGCTCGCAAGCTCTACGATCGCAATCCGCTGTTTCCGCGTTTCGTCGACAAGGCCGGGGCCAAGACGCTGATTGCCGAGCGGGTCGGCAGCCAATATGTCATTCCCACGCAATGGGTTGGCACCGATCTTTCCAAGGTCGATTGGTCTGTCATCACTTTGCCCGCCGTCGTCAAGCCGACGCATGCGAGCGGCGTCGGCCGGTTTCTCTATGGGCAGAGCGACATCGAGCAGCTGCTGAAGAGCGACCCTTCGGCCGAGTGGCAGGCGATCGACCATGCTTCCTACAACAGGGAGTGGGCCTATAGCCGGGTTGAACCTCGCATTCTCATCGAGACCATGTTGCTTGCCGACGGGCATGTCCCCTGGGACTACCGGCTTTTCACGTTCAATGGCAAGGTCTCGCATATCGAGATCGACATCCGCGAAAATGGTCGAGGCTATTCCTGTAATTATACGCCAGACTGGCAGAAATTACCGTTCTACGATCCCGATTATCTCGGTCTCTATCCGGGTGACGTCACTCGTCCACCGCGGCTTGATGAGATGATCCATATCGCCGAGACGATTGCTCGCGACATCGATTTTGTCCGCGTCGATCTCTATGCTTCGGCTGACTGGGTCTATGTCGGCGAGCTGACCTTTTATCCCGGTGGCGGCTTCGAGGCTTTCGAGCCCGAGGATTACGATCTCGTGCTCGGCCAGAAATGGCAGCTCGGTTTTGAGATACCGAAGAGATAGGTAGACAAATCGCATCGTCCGCGTTTGATAGGCCGATCGAATTTTAGAGGAAAGATTTTCATGACGATCGAACAGGACCTCAGCCGCATCGCATTGCAGGAAGAGACGCTGCGCTTCGACGCTTTCGATCTCTCGACTGCCTGGGTGCTCGGCAAGTTGCTGCACGACCTTGCCAGCGAACGCAATCTCGGGGTCGCGATCGACATCACGCTGCATTCCATGCCGGTTTTCTATATCGCGCTGCCGGATTCGACGCCGGACAATTCCCATTGGATCCGGCGGAAGCGCAATATGGTGTTGCGCTATTTCCGCAGCAGCTACTCGAGCACGCTGCGCCTGGAAAAGCAGGGCAAGACGATCGAGGATAACGGGCTTACCAGCGCCGACTACGCCGCATCCGGTGGCAGTTTTCCGATCTTCGTCAATGGTACGGGCTGCATCGGCGCGGTCACCGTGTCGGGTCTTCCGCAGCGTGAGGACCATAATCTCGTCGTCGAGGCTCTGGCACTGACGCTCGGTCACGAACTGCACAATCTCAGCCTGTCTTAGGGGTAATTGCGGCGCCACGCTTGAAGCGGGCGCCGCCTTCGATCTCAGATCTTTCCGCCGGCCTCGGCGATGACTTTCGTCAGGCTGCCGGTTGCCGGGAACAGGGGGATGAGGCACGCCTGCAGGGCGTGATAAATGTCGCCCTTGCCGGGGAAGAGCGTGTGAGCGGGTACGAGGTCTTCCGTCAACTCCTCATGCCAGCCGCCATTCCGGTGGTCGATGAAGGAGTTGCCGATGGTGCCCCAGATCTTGCGGTAGCTCGCCTCGTGGAAATCGCTCGGCAGATGCTCGTTAAGATAATGCGCAGCACCAGCGCCTTCGCTCGCCGGCCACCACAGCTTGTTGCGCTTGGCCGGCACGTCGGCCCAATCCAATGTATAGAAGAAGCCGCCCTTATCGTTGTCCCAGCCCAGCGACATGGATTGGGAGAACAGGCCCTTTGCAGCCTCCGGCATCCAGTCGTGACGCTGGCCACCAAGCGACCAGAGTTGCAGGATGAGGCGTGCCCATTCCAGCCAATGCCCCGGCGTCGTGCCGGATGGACGGAACATCTCGTTGCCGCGATAGTCTTTATCCAGTACCCAATCGGCATTGAAATGCTCGGCGACGCGCCAGCCGACTGAGCCGGCGGAGCGACGGATGACGAGATCGGCGATGCTCTCGGCCTTGTCGAGATAGGCCTTGTCGCCGGTCGCCTCGAAGGCGGCCATCAACGCTTCCGTCAGATGCATGTTGGAATTCTGGCCGCGATAGCTACCGCCGTCGATCGGTGACCAATCCCGGTTGAATTCCTCGGCGATGGCGCCGTGCTTCTCTTCCCAGAATTTCGTGTTCAGGATCTCGGTGACATCGGCGAGCATGCCGTCGGCAAGCGGATGGCCGATGATCTTAGCGGAGGAGGCGGCAAGCAGCACGAAAGCATGGCCATAGCCTTGCTTGCTGGCATCGACCGGACCGTCATTGTTGAGCGACCAGACATAGCCGCCATGCTTGGCGTCGCGGTGATGCTTCCAAAGATAGTTGATGCCGTGGTCGACGATATCTTCCGAGCCGGGACGGCCGAGCAGCGAACCGATCGCGAAGCAATGCACCATGCGCGCGGTCGAGTGAATACCACGCACGGGATTGACCGCATCGAGCGGCTTGCCGGCATCGTCCATATCGTAGAAGCCACCCTTGGGATTGACGCTGCGATACTGGAAGAAATCGAAAAGGCCGCTTGCCTGGTCAAGCAGCCAGCGCCGGTGGTAGGCACGCGTGCTCCAATTCCCGAGAGCCGCCGTTTCACGCTGTATGCTCATGCTATCCTCCTGATACACTTTTGCCGTAAGCCCTATAGCGCTGCCTGAAAGCGCTGTCATGACTTTATGGGATGAAACTGTGTCGGCGGCTTTGCGTTATCCACCCCTGTCGGAATTTTTTGTCGTGCGTATTCAGCTTTTCCGAAGCACGGCAAATCATAGCAGCATTGTTCTTGCGCCAAGGCGCGATAACGCATAGATATGTTGACATAAAGATATCTTTATGTGATCTGGATGCGAAGTCGCAATCAGGCCAAGGGAATTCGCTTATGTTTGACAATCTTTTTGGTTCGGAAACAGCGAGACGCGACGGCAGCGAGGTGTTTGCGGCCTTGAGGCAGGCTGCGAGTGAGCGCATTCTTGTGCTTGATGGCGCCATGGGCACGCAGATCCAGGGGCTCGGTTTTGACGAGGATCATTTTCGCGGCGATCGCTTCATCGGCTGTGCCTGTCATCAGCAGGGCAACAACGACCTTTTGATTCTCACGCAGCCTGATGCCATTGAGGAAATCCATTATCGCTATGCCAAGGCCGGCGCGGATATCCTGGAAACTAATACGTTTTCCTCGACCCGCATCGCCCAGGCCGATTATCAGATGGAAGGCGCGGTTTACGACCTCAACAAGGAGGGCGCCGCCGTTGTCCGCCGTGCGGCGATCCGTGCCGAACGCGAGGACGGCAAGCGCCGCTTTGTCGCCGGCGCCATCGGGCCGACCAACCGCACCGCCTCGATTTCTCCCGACGTCAACAATCCCGGCTATCGTGCCGTCAGCTTCGACGATTTGCGTATTGCCTATGGCGAGCAGATCGACGGCCTGATTGACGGCGGTGCCGATATCATCCTGATCGAGACCATCTTCGATACGCTGAATGCCAAGGCTGCAATTTTCGCCTGCGAGGAGCGGTTCGAGGCTAAGGGCATCCGTCTGCCGGTGATGATTTCCGGTACGATCACCGATCTTTCCGGTCGTACGCTCTCCGGCCAAACGCCGTCGGCCTTCTGGAATTCGGTGCGCCATTCCAGACCCTTCACTGTCGGTCTCAACTGCGCGCTCGGTGCCAATGCCATGCGGCCGCATCTGCAGGAGCTTTCGGGCGCTGCCGATACTTTTATCTGCGCCTATCCGAATGCCGGCCTGCCGAATGAATTCGGCCAATATGACGAATCGCCGGAGATGATGGCGGAACAGGTCGAAGGTTTTGCCCGCGATGGTTTTGTCAACATTGTTGGCGGCTGCTGTGGCTCGACACCCGAGCACATTGCCGCGATCGCTGAAGCCGTTTCCAAATATCCTCCGCGTCAGCTCCCGGCGCACCGTCCATTCATGTCACTTTCCGGCCTCGAGCCCTTCGAATTGACCAAGGACATCCCCTTCGTCAACGTCGGTGAGCGAACCAATGTCACCGGCTCGGCGAAATTCCGCAAGCTGATCACCAATGCTGATTATACAGCCGCGCTGGCCGTTGCTCGCGATCAGGTCGAGAACGGCGCGCAGGTGATCGACATCAACATGGATGAGGGCCTGATCGATTCCGAAAAGGCGATGGTTGAATTCCTCAACCTGATCGCTGCCGAGCCGGATATTGCTCGCGTGCCGGTCATGATCGATAGCTCGAAATTCTCGATCATCGAAGCCGGCCTGAAGTGCGTGCAGGGCAAGCCGATCGTCAACTCGATCTCGCTGAAAGAGGGCGAGGAGAATTTCCTCAAGCAGGCGCGGCTGCTGCGCAATTATGGCGCCGCCGTCGTGGTCATGGCCTTCGATGAACAGGGGCAGGCGGATAGCTACCAGCGTAAGGTCGAGATCTGCGCGCGCGCCTACAAGATCCTGACCGAACAGGCCGGGCTGCCGCCGGAAGACATCATCTTCGACCCGAACATTTTCGCGGTTGCGACCGGCATCGAAGAGCACAACAACTATGGCGTCGACTTCATCGAGGCGACGCGGACGATCCGTAAGACCATGCCTCTAGTCCATATCTCCGGCGGCGTATCGAACCTCTCCTTCTCCTTCCGCGGCAACGAGCCGGTGCGCGAGGCGATGCATGCGGTGTTCCTCTACCATGCCATTCAGGCGGGTATGGATATGGGCATCGTCAATGCCGGCCAGCTTGCGGTTTACGACAACATCGATTCCGAACTGCGCGATGCCTGTGAAGATGTGGTTCTGAACCGCCGATCCGATGGCACCGAGCGGCTGCTGGACGTTGCCGAACGGTTCCGCGGAGCCGGCACCCGGGAAGCCAAGGTGCAGGATCTTGCCTGGCGTGAATGGCCGGTCGAGAAGCGGCTCGAACATGCACTGGTCAACGGCATCACCGAATACATTGAAGCCGATACGGAAGAGGCTCGTCAGACTGTAGCGCGGCCTCTGCATGTCATCGAAGGGCCGCTGATGGCCGGCATGAATGTGGTTGGCGATCTCTTCGGTTCGGGCAAGATGTTCCTGCCGCAGGTGGTGAAGTCGGCTCGCGTCATGAAGCAGGCTGTTGCCGTGCTGCTGCCCTTCATGGAGGCCGAGAAGCTTGCCAATGGCGGTAGCGGCGAACGCCAGGCCGCCGGCAAGATACTGATGGCGACCGTCAAGGGCGACGTACACGATATCGGCAAGAACATCGTCGGTGTCGTGCTCGCCTGCAACAATTATGAAATCATCGACCTTGGCGTCATGGTGCCGGCGACAAAGATCCTCGAAACAGCGATTGCCGAGAAGGTCGATATCATCGGTCTCTCCGGCCTGATTACCCCCTCGCTGGACGAAATGGTGCATGTCGCGGCGGAAATGGAGCGGCAGGGCTTTGACATTCCATTGCTGATTGGCGGCGCGACCACCAGCCGCGTGCATACGGCGGTGAAGATCAATCCCCGCTATGAAAAGGGCCAGACGGTCTATGTCACCGATGCCAGCCGCGCTGTCGGTGTTGTCTCGGCACTGTTGTCCCCCGAAGCGAAGCAGGGCTATGTCGACACCATCAAGGCGGAATATGCCAAGGTAGCGGCGGCGCACGCCCGCAGCGA
Source organism: Martinezella rhizogenes (assembly GCF_000799715.1). Classification (GTDB taxonomy): domain Bacteria; phylum Pseudomonadota; class Alphaproteobacteria; order Rhizobiales; family Rhizobiaceae; genus Rhizobium; species Rhizobium rhizogenes_C. The sequence continues at coordinate 844,633 of NZ_JUHG01000011.1, read as the reverse complement.
GGCCGAGAAGGTGCGCTTGCCGATCGCAAGGGCCCGTGCGAATGCCGAGAAGCTGGATTGGGCGAACTATAAGACGGTGAAGCCGCAGTTTTTCGGAACGAAGGTGTTCGAGAATTACGACCTGGCCGAGCTTGCCAAATACATCGACTGGACGCCGTTCTTCCAGACCTGGGAGCTGAAGGGCCGTTTCCCGGCGATCCTTGAAGACGAGAAGCAGGGTGAGGCGGCACGGCAGCTCTATGCCGATGCACAGGCGATGCTCGAGAAAATCATCGCGGAAAACTGGTTCCGTCCGCGCGCTGTTATCGGTTTCTGGCCGGCGGGCGCTGTCGGCGACGATATCAAGCTGTTCACCGATGAAGCTCGTTCCGATGAACTAGCGACCTTCTACACGCTGCGTCAGCAGCTATCGAAGCGTGATGGACGGCCGAATGTGGCTCTGGCGGATTTCGTGGCGCCAGTTGCCAGTGGTGTCGACGAGTATATCGGTGGTTTCGTCGTCACGGCCGGCATCGAGGAAATCGCCATTGCCGAGCGCTTCGAGCGTGCCAATGACGACTACTCCTCTATCCTCGTCAAGGCGTTGGCCGATCGATTCGCCGAAGCTTTTGCGGAGCGGATGCATGAGCGGGTGCGACGTGAGTTCTGGGGTTATGCCAAGGATGAGAACCTGAGCAATGATGAACTGCTGTCGGAAGCCTATGCTGGCATTCGTCCGGCGCCGGGCTATCCCGCGCAGCCCGATCACACCGAGAAGGAGGCCTTGTTCCGCTTGCTCGATGCTGAAGCAGCGACGGGCGTAAAGCTGACCGAGAGCTATGCGATGTGGCCCGGTTCTTCCGTCTCCGGCATCTATATCGGCCACCCCGCTTCCTACTATTTCGGCGTCGCCAAGGTCGAGCGCGATCAGGTCGAAGACTATGCGGCTCGCAAGGGAATGCCGGTTGTGGAGGTCGAGCGCTGGCTCGGACCGGTGCTCAACTATGTGCCGGAAAAGCGCGATGTCATGGTGGACGACGCGGCATAATTGCGAGTCGTTTCGGTGGCTTGGGTCTCTGTGTTGATAAATTGATTCAGACTATTGGTGCGGCCGGAGGATGATTCATCTTTCGGCCGCATCTTTTTGATTCTATTTGTGATTTATGTTGTCGCGATCGTGAGCTCAGCGACGAAATCATAGGCATCGCCTCGATAGAGCGAGCGTGTGAACTCCACCGCACGGCCGGAGCCGAGATAAGAGATACGCTCGATAGAAAGGCCGGCCGCGCCAACGGGAACGCCGAGCAGTCCGGCGTCCGCTTCTTTCATGTTGGTCGCGGAGATGCGTTGAACGGCGCGCACCGGGCGGACCTGGCGTTTCTCCAGTTCGGCATAGAGCGAGGATGTGACGATCGAAGGGTCGGGCAGGAATTCGCCGGAGACACTTGCATGTTCGATGGCGAGCGGCTGATCGTCGGCGATGCGCAATCGGCTGAGGCGGGAGACCTTGGTATCGGCAGCAAGGCCAAGGATCATCATTTCGTCCGGCGAGGGCGTGTGCACACCCTTATGCAGCCATTGCGAACGCGCTGTCATGCCGCGCCGTGCCATATCCTCGGTGAAGGATGTCAGCTGCGACAGTCGCTGTTCGACCTTGGAAACGGGTTTGGTGACGAAGGTGCCGGAGCCGTGGCGGCGGACGAGAATACCTTCGGCGACGAGATCGTCGATCGCCTTGCGCACCGTTACCCGGCTGACGGCGGCATATTCTGCGATGTCGCGTTCCGCCGGCAGGGCGTCACCCTGCTTTAGCGTTCCGATTTTGACGGCGTCCTCAAGCGTTCGGCGCAGTTTGACGTAGAGCGGGCCAGTGCCACCGGCGAGCAGGCGTCCGGATGAGAAAATCCGGCTTAGATCCTCGGTCATCGCGTGCTCCCTTTGTCGTCCCGCAGGAGCTTTGCCGCCAGTTCCATTGCGCCGCTCAATGCATCACCTTTCGGCTCCCTGAGAAGCGCCTTATAGCGGGTATCAAGCCAGGGGTAGTATGCCTTGGAAAGGCCACCGAGGAGGCAGATCGACGGGCAGTCCGGCCAGAGCAGAGCATCGAGGCTTCGGGCGATCGCGTTCACCGCCGTCTTGACGATATCGACAGCGACGGCATCGTTCTTTTCGGCATATTCGAAGATCATCGGCGCGTAGCGCGCGAAATCCTTCGGCTTGGCGGCATGCGCGAATTCGACGACACGTTCGGGATCGCCTTCGAATTCTGCCATGAGTGCTTCCGTAAGCGGTGAGGGGAGTGAGACCTTGTCATGCGCCAGAATCGATCGTTCGAGCAAGTCGCGGCCGAGGCGCGCGCCGCTGGCCTGATCGCCGATGACAAACCCCCAGCCGCCAATTCCCCAGCTCTTACCATTGCGGCGGGCGTTGTAGACGGAGCCGGTACCAAAGGCGCCGATGATGCCGTCGGCATCGCCAAGTGCCCCCTGAAGCGCAATTGTCGCATCGGTGACGACATGCGCCGTGGCAAAGGGCAGGGCCTTTTCGAGGCGTTTGCCGTAGTCGCCAACATTGGCACCGGCCGTGCCGATAACGACGGGCAATTTATCCGTCAATCCCAGATCGAGGCCAGCGTCAACAAGCGCCTGCCGGGCGGATGCAACGATGTTGATCCGAGAGTTTTCCAGGTCGGATAGGATATTGGCAGCACCCGCCTTGCCGGTGCCGAGAACTTTGCCCGTCCTGTCCGTTACGGCAGCGCGGCAGTTGGTTCCGCCACCATCGATGCCGATCGAAAACTCCGCCATTACACCCTCCGGATACCATCCATTCCCCGTTTTTTCTTACAATACCAAAAAAATACCATTTACCAAGAGGCAATTCGTTGCTTTTTGTTTCTGTGTACATCATTGAAAAATATTGATAAAATTTCCTTGTCAATTTTTATCGTGCCTAAAAGTTAAATTCGGCTGGACAATTGGTATTTTTTTGGCCTTAATTCTTACCAAGGGAACAGTTCGAACTGATATCGGCGGAACCGGCAAAATAACAATAGCCGGAAGGCCCAGCAGAAGGTGGCGGACCTCTGCCGTTGTCAGGAGCCGCGTGGATCACGAGGGTCCGCGCGACGACGTTCGTCATGATTTCCCTATGTATTGAGTTTCCGGTGTCTCTGTCGGGTCGTCCGGCAGGACACGATTGATCGGGCCGATCGGGCGTACAGTCTCGAGCGCCCTTGTGCATTTGGGGTCGGCAATGTTGGCGGCTCTTGTGGAATGTTGGTCGTTTCCTCGGATATGCCAACGGATTTTTCAGACGGAGAACAGCGCCTTATCAGGCGCTTAAAACAGGAGAGGGAAATGAAAAACAATATTCTGAAAGGCTTGCTCCTCGCATCCAGCCTGCTGACGTCGGTCAGCTTCGCGCATGCGGCGGACGTGACGCTGACGGTTGAAAGCTGGCGCAACGACGACCTGCAGATTTGGCAGGAAAAGATCATCCCCGCTTTCGAAGCCAAGAACCCTGGCATCAAGATCGTCTTTTCGCCGACGGCTCCGACCGAGTACAACGCATCGCTGAACGCAAAGCTCGATGCTGGCTCCGCGGGCGACATCATCACCTGCCGTCCCTTCGACGCGTCGCTCGATCTCTTCAACAAGAAGCATTTGTCGGATCTGACGTCGCTGTCGGGTATCGAAAACTTCTCGCCGGTCGCCAAGGCCGCCTGGAGCACCGACGACGGCAAGTCGACCTTCTGCGTGCCGATGGCTTCGGTCATCCACGGCTTCATCTACAACAAGGATGCCTTCGATAAGCTCGGCCTCAAGGTGCCGACGACGCGCGACGAATTCTTCGCCGTTCTTGACAAGTTCAAGGCTGATGGCACCTATATCCCGATGGCCATGGGCACGAAGGACCTCTGGGAAGCCGCAACCATGGGCTACCAGAATATCGGCCCGAACTACTGGAAGGGTGAAGACGGCCGTCTGGCCCTGATCTCGGGCAAAGAAAAGCTGACGGACGCTCCGTGGGTCGAGCCCTACAAGGAACTCGCCAAGTGGAAGCCTTACCTCGGCGACGGCTTCGAAGCTCAGAGCTATCCGGACAGCCAGAACCTCTTCACGCTGGGCAAGGCCGCCATCTATCCGGCCGGTTCGTGGGAGATTTCGCTCTTCAACACGCAGGCTCAGTTCAAGATGGGCGCTTTCCCGCCACCGGTCGGAAAGGCTGGCGACACCGCCTACATCTCTGACCATCCGGATATCGGCGTTGGCCTGAATGCCAAGAGCGCGCATCAGGAGGAAGCCAAGAAGTTCCTGAGCTGGGTCGCGTCCGACGAGTTCGCCAGCATCTACGCCAACTCGTTGCCGGGCTTCTTCAGCCTGAATTCGCATCCGGTGAAGATGAGCGATCCTCTCGCCCAGGAATTCGTCTCCTGGCGTGACAACCACAAGTCCACCGTTCGCTCGACCTACCAGATCCTGTCGCGCGGTACGCCGAACCTGGAAAACGAAACCTGGACGGAATCCGCCAACGTGATCAACGGCACGGATACGCCGGACGCTGCTGCTGCGAAGCTGCAGAAGGGTCTCGACAGCTGGTACAAGCCGGCTAAGTGATCCTGCCCTGATGCAATCCGGGTGAGGGGCCTCATCGCTCCTCACCCGTCGCCATTTCTTGTGCCGATAGGCCGCCGGACCGGCGACTACCGCAACATCAGTATCGTGTCGCGCCCGACATCGCTTCTCCATGCTTGGCTAAGGAGACCGGGGTAGCGAACGGATTTGACCATTTGCGCTGCCCCGATCAGCAGCCAGTAAAATCAGGCAGAAAGCCATGAGCGAAGCCGATATATCCGCCGCATATCACGCGGCTCCGATCAAGCGCCAGAGGCGCTGGCACATCGTCGTTTTTCTTCTTCCGGCCCTCATCGTCTACACGGCCGTGATGATCCTGCCCTTGATCGAAACGCTGCGGCTGTCGCTCTACAACGTGGTCGATGGTCAGACGACCTTCGTCGGGCTCAACAATTTCAAGGTATTGTTCGGGGACGAGCGCTGGTCGCACGACTTCTGGAATGCGCTGCGCAACAACCTGATCTTCTTCGCCATCCATATGTGCGTGCAGAACCCCATCGGTGTGGCACTCGCGGCACTACTGTCGCTGCCAAAGCTGCGCTTCGTCGCCTTCTATCGCACGGCCATCTTCCTGCCGACGCTGCTTTCCTTCGTCGTCGTCGGCTTCATCTGGAAGCTGATCCTGTCGCCGCTGTGGGGTGTTGCGCCCGATTTGATGAGCATGGTCGGCCTCAAGTCGTTCTTCGCGCCCTGGCTTGGCAGGCCGGGTACGGCCTTGATTACGGTCGCGCTGATCTCTGTTTGGCAATATGTCGGCATCCCGATGATGCTGATCTATGCGGCGCTGCTGAATATTCCGGAAGAGGTCATCGAGGCGGCCGAATGCGATGGCATTACCGGCTGGAGCCAGTTCTGGAAGATCAAGCTGCCCCTGGTGTTGCCGGCGATCGGTATCATCTCGATCCTGACTTTCGTCGGCAATTTCAACGCTTTCGACCTGGTCTATACCGTTCAGGGGGCTCTGGCCGGGCCAGACGGCTCCACCGATATTCTCGGCACGCTGCTCTACCGCGTTTTCTTCGGTTTCCAGCTGCAGCTTGGTGACCGCTCGATGGGGGCGACGATCGCGACGGTGATGTTCCTGATCATCCTCACCGGCGTTTCCTTTTATCTTTTCATCGTCCAGCGGCGCATCCGTCGCTACCAGTTCTGAGGAGCGATGACCATGTCCAAGGCACGCACTTCCCTTGCCCGCACCGGCCTCGTGCATCTGGCGCTCATCGCCTATACGCTCGTTGCCATTTTCCCGGTGTTCCTGACCATCATCAATTCGTTCAAGGATCGCGCTTCGATTTTCCGCGCGCCCTTGAGCATCCCGACGCCATCCAGCTTCAGCCTGATCGGCTATCAGACCGTGCTCGGGCAGGGGAGCTTCGTCACTTATTTCCAGAACAGTTTCGTCGTGACGATCGTCTCAATCATCTTTACCTTGCTGTTTGGCGCCATGGCCGCCTTCGCGCTGTCGGAATATCGTTTCCGCGGCAATACGGTGATGGGGCTATATCTCGCCATTGGCATCATGATCCCGATCCGCCTCGGTACGGTTGCCATCCTTCAGGGCATGGTCGCAGCCGGCCTGGTCAATACGCTAACTGCGCTGATCCTCGTTTACACGGCGCAGGCCCTGCCGCTCGCCGTGTTCATCCTGTCGGAATTCATGCGCACCGTATCCGATGACCTGAAGAATGCCGGCCGTATCGACGGCCTCAGCGAATATGCGATCTTCTTCCGCCTCGTGCTGCCGCTGGTCCGTTCGGCCATGGCGACCGTTGCCGTCTTCACGATGATCCCGATCTGGAACGATCTGTGGTTCCCGCTGATCCTGGCGCCGAGCGAGGCGACGAAGACGGTGACGCTGGGCTCGCAGATCTTCATCGGCCAGTTCGTCACCAACTGGAACGCCGTGCTGGCGGCGCTGACGCTCGCTATCCTGCCGATCCTGGTGCTTTACGTCATCTTCTCCCGCCAGCTCATTCGCGGTATCACCTCTGGAGCAGTCAAGTGAGTGCATCCGAAAAGCCGATCCGCGTTCTCGTCGCCGGCCTTGGCAATATGGGCCGCAGCCATGCGCTCGCCTACCACAACAATCCCGGCTTCGAGATCGTCGGCCTCGTCAACCGCTCCAGCCCGAAGCTGCCGGAGGAGCTGCAGGGCTACACGATCCATCCGGATTTCGAGACGGCGCTGAAGGAGCTGAAGCCCGATCTCTGCTCGATCAATACCTATTCCGACAGCCACGCCGATTATGCCGTCATGGCCTTCGAGGCGGGCTGCGATGTTTTTGTCGAAAAGCCGTTGGCAACGACGGTCGAGGATGCGGAGCGTGTCGTGGCTGCCGCCAAGAAGGCAGGCCGCAAGCTGGTGATCGGCTATATCCTGCGTCATCACCCCTCATGGACACGGCTGATTGCCGAGGCCCGCAAGCTCGGCGGCCCCTTCGTCTTCCGCATGAACCTGAACCAGCAGTCGAGCGGTCTAACCTGGGAGACGCACAAGGCGCTGATGCGGACGACGTCGCCGATCGTCGATTGCGGTGTCCACTACGTCGATGTCATGTGCCAGATCACCGACGCCAAGCCGGTCGAGGTGCGCGGCATGGGCCTGCGCCTGTCGAACGAGATCGCGCCGGATATGTACAATTATGGCCATCTGCAGGTGATCTACGAGGATGGTTCGGTCGGCTGGTACGAAGCCGGCTGGGGACCGATGATGTCCGAGACCGCCTTCTTCGTGAAGGATGTGATGTCGCCGAATGGTGCGGTGTCCATCGTCATGGACCCGAACGCCAAGTCCGACGATATCGATGCGCACACCAAAACCTCCGTCATCCGGCTGCATAGCGCCGAGACAGGGCCGAACGGCCAATTCATCCGGCCGGATCAGGATCTGCACATGGATGGCGAGCCGGGTCATCAGGAGCTGTGCGACCTCGAGCAGGCCTTTGTGCTCAAGGCCATCCGCGAGGATGTCGACCTTGGCCGCCACATGACTGACGCCGTTCAATCGCTGCGCATCTGCCTTGCCGCCGACGAGAGCGTGCGCACCGGCAAGCCCGTTTATTTGTAAGGATAAGAAACTGTGGGATCGCTTCAACTGAAATCCATCCGCAAGGCCTATGGCACGCATGATGTGCTGAAGGGCATCGACCTCGAGGTGAAGGACGGCGAGTTCGTCATCTTCGTCGGCCCATCCGGTTGCGGCAAGTCGACCCTGCTGCGCAGCATCGCTGGCCTTGAAGACGTGACCTCGGGCGCCGTGCTGATCAATGGCAAGGACGTAACCGTGACGCCGCCGGCCAAGCGCGGCATTTCCATGGTGTTCCAGTCCTACGCGCTCTATCCGCACCTGACGGTGAAGGACAATATGGGTCTCGGCCTGAAGCAGGCCGGCACCGCCAAGGAAGAGATCGAGAGCCGTGTCGCAAAGGCGTCGGGCATGCTTTCTCTCGAACCTTATCTCGCTCGCCGTCCATCCGAACTTTCCGGCGGTCAGCGTCAGCGCGTCGCCATCGGCCGCGCCATCGTGCGCGAACCGGAACTCTTCCTGTTCGACGAACCGCTATCGAACCTCGACGCGGCGCTGCGCGTTCAGACCCGCCTCGAAATCGCTCGCCTCCACCGTAGTTTGAAGGCGACGATGATCTATGTCACCCACGATCAGGTCGAGGCGATGACGCTGGCCGACAAGATCGTCGTGATGAACGCTGGCGCTATCGAGCAGATCGGCTCGCCGATGGAACTCTACAATCGCCCGGCCAATGTCTTCGTCGGCGGTTTCATCGGCTCGCCGCAGATGAATCTCATCTCGGCGGAAAAGCTCGAACAGGGCGGCGCCAAGACTATCGGCATCCGTCCCGAACACATCACGCTATCGCGCGAGCAGGGCACCTGGGCCGCCAAGGTCGTCCACGTCGAACATCTCGGCGCCGACACCATCATCTATCTCGAATCCGACCACACCGGCCTTTTGACCGTGCGCCTGTTCGGTGAGCATCAATACGAGCCGGATGAAACAGTCTATGCGACGCCGGATACCGGACATATGCATCGCTTCGACGAGAACGACAAAGCGATCCGCTCGTAAACCAGACTGACCGAGGCGAAGTGACAGTCTTCGTCTCGCTCGCCTACCGTGGCATGGATATTGTGTTCCGTCATTTGCTTTGCGAATTTGAGGGAACGCCTATTGCCAGGGCGGCTCGCTCGATGATTTCGGCGATGCGTTCGGAAAGGGCGGGATCGGAGACGGCGCGAGCAAGCGTCACACCGCCACTGAGTGTTGCCAGGAGAAAGATCGCACGATCCTCCGCCGTTGTTTCGGCGGAGTTCGCGCTCTCCGGCAGGCCAGCCGCAACATCAGCGATAAGTTTTCTCAACTCCGCCGTATAGACATCGCGCGTTTCATCGTCCGCACGCATGACATCGGGAGAGAGGCTCGGCAGAGCGCAGCTGTCGCCGAGATCGCAGGTTCGCTTGTAGCCGAGATAATAGCTGGCAAAGGCCTTCAGCCAGTCTTTTGGCTGACTTTCCTTAAGTGCTGAGATCCCTTGGCGCAATTCCTCCAATCCTTCCACGACAGCCGTGCGAAACGCTTCGCCCTTGGATTTGAAGTGTCCATAGAAAGCGCCGTTCGTGACGCCGGCCGCTTTCGTCAGAGCATCGATGCCCGCCCCGCCATAACCTTCCCTTCGAAATACCTGCCCCGCAGCTGCGACGACCCGTGTCCGGGTTTCCTGCTTGTGTTCGGCGCTATAGCGCATTTTTTGTCTCCATAAAGAGTGGTCACTCTTTATGGGTTGCATAGAGAGCGATCAGCATGTATTCATAAAGAGTGATCGGTATATATCAATTGCCACCACAGGTCCAATAAGGAGATATCCCATGCCTATTACGCTCACCGTACCCGAAGGGCTGCTCTCGCCAGAAGCGCAGGCGCAGGCCTTTGCCGGATTGACGGATGCGGTCCTCGATGTTGCCGGTTTGACCGGCAATGTCTTCATGACGGCCAACGTCATCGGCACGATCAACGTGCTTCCGGCCGGGCATATTCTGGCTGCAGGAAAGCCCGTTGCGGCGGCCCTCATCGAACTAAAGCTGCCTGAGATCGCGCTTGCGACCGCGGAGGCCAAGCGCGCATTCATCGAAAGAGCGACCGATGTCGTCGAACAGGCGGCCGAAGGGCGGATCAAGCGTGAACACATCTGGTCGAATATAGTCTATGCGCCGGACGGTGCTTGGGGCATTGCGGGGCGCAGCTACAGTAATGCCGATCTGATCGGCGCCATTCAGGAGGCTGCGGCTGCCCAAGTAAGCCAGGGTCTCTTAACCGCCTGAAGCGGCGGAATCACCGAAGTGTCGGACCGACGTGTACCAAGCCACCGTGGTCCGACGGCAAGAGGGAGGCAGGACATGCAACTCGCCAATTATCTGTTCTTCACGACACATTGCGAGGAGGCGCTTGCCTTCTACACCGCCTGCGGGCTTGGCCGGGTCACGCTTTTGATCCGCCATGGCGCGGATGGAATGCCGCTTGCTGAGGATTCTATGCGGGGCAGGGTGATGCATGCTCGTTTTGAGGGACCGGGCTTGCTGTTTTTTGCATCCGACAACCACGATGCCGAGCCGATGCGCGGCTCCGCCCATATGCTGGTTACAGATGACCGCGATAGCACCGACAGGGTTTTCTCTCTGTTGGCCGAGGGTGGTAGGGTAACGACACCGCTCGCCGTTCAACCGTGGGGGAGCTATTACGGCAAGCTCATGGATCGGTTTGGCGTTCAGTGGATGGTGGATTGCGTGAAGTAGCGATCTCGAACAGAAGGAATCTAGTTCGTATAGTCCGGTCGTCCGGACGAATTCATTCTACTGTCATGAAGCCGGGCTATCAAAAGTTCAGTCCACTCCAACAGCGAGCGCATCATGACAAACGCGACTTCTACTTACGCGACATGGCATATCGAACCGAATGGCGACATCGCGATGGCTGAATCGCATAATCCCTATTGGCGGCATTTCATCGAGACCGTGCCGGAGCGGGATTTTTCGTCGAAGACAGTACTGGATTTCGGCTGCAATCGCGGTGGTTTCCTCCGGCTGCTGCATGCGATGCGGCCGTTCCGTTGTGGCGTCGGGATCGATATTGCCTCGGAATCCGTCGCCGCCGCTGACGCCGCCAAGGGCAATATGCCGCTGCAGTTTCACGTCACGACCGATCTCTCACCCTTCAGCGATAGCTTCGATGTCGCCTTCAGCTATGAGGTCGTCTATCTGCTGCCGGACTTGAAACGTCACGCCGAGCAGATGTTTCAAGTCATGCGCGACGGCGGTGTCTATTACGCCGTCACCGGCTGCCACAATGAAATGCCGCTCTGGCCGAAATGGCGGGAGCTGATCGGCGGCAACAGCAATGCGCCGGTGCAGGATCGGTCTCCGCAGGACTATATCGATGCCTTCGTTGCGGCTGGTTTCAATGTCTCCGTCAAGCGTTTCGGCTATGATGGCTTCGTGAGCGGTTCGAAGGACCGCAAATATTATCCGAGCATTCTCGATGCTCTGGCCTATCCCGCCGAATACAAGCTGTTGTTCCGGCTCGAGAAGCGCGTGTGACATGGAGACGATCGATCGCAAGAGCGGCAGCGCTCTTTGGTATCAGATCGGCGAAGTCCTAGCGGCGGATATTGCCGCCGGGAGATTTGCCGCGGGCGCCAAATTGCCAACAGAACCGGAGCTGATGGAGCGCTTCGGCGTCAGCCGCTTTACCGTCCGTCAGGCGCTTGGGCATCTCGAGCAGCGCGGATTGGTACGCGCCGAGCAGGGGCGGGGCACGTTCGTGCACAAGGGTGTTATCGATTATACCCTCTCGAAGAAGACCCGGTTTTCCAAGAATCTCATAGAGCAAGGCTTCGAGCCCGGTGGGGAATTGCTGATCCACGAAATCATTCCGGCGTCCGAGCGTGTCGCGGCGCGGCTGAAGCTTGCGCCGAATGCGCTGGTCATCCGTCGCCGTGGCGTAATGACGGCCGATGGCGTCCCCATCGAATTGGGCGACAGCTATTATCCGGCGGAACGTTTTCCCGATTTCGACAAGGCGCGGCTGCAATATCCGACGATCACGGCGGCACTGGCAAGCTACGGTGTTCGCGACTACGAGCGCCTGTCGACCGAGATCGAGGCGCGCATGCCGACCGGCGAAGAGGCGCGGCTGTTGCGGCAGCCGAAATCGGCGCCGGTGCTGGTGATCCTCAAGGTGGATGTGGATGCTTCCGGCGCGCCTATAGCCTATTCGGAAACGGTGTGGTCGGCGGAACGGGTGACCTTCAAGGTCGATTTGGGGTAGGCGTCCTATCGGTGCGACAAAATATTCACGATCCTGCCGAGCGGATCGCGGACGTAGAAGCGCCGGACACCCCAGGGTTCGTCGGTCAGATCGTAGACGATATCGAACTGCATCGATTGGGCGCGCGCATAAAGCTCATCGACATCATCGACCTCGATGGAGAGATCGGGGACGATGGTTCCAGAACCGCCTTCGCTGGCAATGCTGATCTGCGGCACGGTTAGCGCGTCGGAGGCGAAGGTGAGGATCCAGCCGTGATCCATGACAATATCGAGACCGAGCAGGTCGCCGTAAAAAAGACGGGCGCTCGCCGGATCGGCGGCGTGGAGATTGGGAATGATGCGCAGAACGGTCATGCGGTGCTCCGCAATGGAAAAATGGAGGCGGGGCCTGGCCACGCCTCCATCATCTTAACTCAGACCGTTACCGATGGCAGCAGCTTGGCGCGCTCGGCGAGGATCTGCCGGCAGGAGCTCGCGACTTCGCGGCCCTTGAGGACGAAATGCTCCTTGAAGAACTGGATATGCGCTTCCGATTCCTGGAAATGATGCGGCGTCAGCACGGCCGAGAGGATCGGCACGCCGGTGTCGAGCTGGACGCGCATCATCGCGTCAAGAACGGTATTGGCAACGAACTCGTGGCGATAGATGCCGCCGTCGACCACGAAGGCCGTGGCGACAATGGCCGAATAGCGGCCATTGCGGGCGAGCGTCTGGGCATGCAGCGGGATTTCCAGGGCGCCGGGCACATCGAAGATGTCGATGGGGGAGGCGCCTTCGGTCTTCTGCCACTCGGCAACGAAGGAATCGACGCTTTGATCGACGATGTCGGCATGCCAACGGGCCCGGATCAGTGCAATGCGGCCCGGCTGCGTGGAAATGGAGATGGTCATGAACTCTGCCTTTCAAGGGTTTAACTCAATATCCCTTGGGCGAACACGCAAGGCCGCCGAACTCCTCGCGCGGAGGAGCCATCGACCCTGCTTGCTCTCTTCCATCCGGACTATACCGTCGGCTCCGGCCTCTCACCGGATCTGCTGACCCTTCCATTGTGTGGAAGGCGCTCGCGGGCTCGGAGACAAGTCTCCATACCGCCGGTGGGGAATCTCACCCCGCCCTGAGAACGGTTGGAATATAGATGCAGTGCAACAGGAATCAAAGAAAAACGCCGGGCGATTAACCCGGCGCTTGTGAAAAATTTGTCCAACAGACGTCGATCAGTCCTGGATGACCAGTAGATCGGAGGAGGCGAAGCGCAGCGTCACCTTTTCACCGACGCTGGGCGGCAACAGGCCAGGGCTGTTGAACATGTCGAAGGAGATGGTGTTGCCGCCGACATTCATGCGCGTGCGGATGACGGAGCCGAGGAAATGCGCCGAGGAGACTTCGCCGGTCAGCGCGGTGTCGCCCTTGGCCGATTCCGCCAGCGATCCCGCTTCCGGGCGCAGCGCCAGCGATACGGTGTCGCCCGGCTTGTAGGCCGTGACCGACTGCTTCAGCGTCACGCCCTGATCACCGATCATGATGCGGTTGCTGTCCGGATCGACGACCTTGCCTTCGATCAGATTCAACGTACCGACGAAGGAGGCGACGAAGCGGGTGGCCGGGGTGTTGTAGATTTCGTAGGGCGTACCGATCTGGTCGGCTCGACCGCCGTTCATGACGACGATGCGGTCGGAGATCGACAGGGCTTCTTCCTGATCGTGCGTCACGAAGACGGTGGTGATGCCGAGTTGCCGCTGGATGGCGCGGATTTCCTCGCGCAGCGATACGCGGATCTTGGCGTCGAGCGCCGAAAGCGGTTCGTCGAGCAGCAACACCTGCGGCTTGACGGCGATGGCGCGGGCGAGCGCCACACGCTGCTGCTGGCCGCCGGACATCTGGTAAGGGTAGCGGTCGGCAAGATGATCGAGCTTGATCAGACCGAGCATTTCCTTGACTCGGCTGTCGATGTCGGGCTTGGCCATGCCGGCGACCTTGAGGCCGAAGGCGACGTTGTCATGCACGGTCATGTTCGGAAACAGCGCGTAGGCCTGGAACACCATGCCGATATTGCGCTGGTTCGGCTTCAGCGGGCGCTGGTCCTTGCCGTTGATCGTCAAGGTCCCGGCGGTCGGGCTTTCGAAGCCGGCGATCATGCGCAGGACTGTCGTCTTGCCGCAACCCGACGGACCGAGGAAGGAGACGAATTCTCCCTTCTCGATGTGCATGGTGAAGTCGTGAACGACCTGGACTTCGCCGAAGGATTTCTTGAGATGGGTGAGTTCGAGAAAAGCCATGGTGGGGAGCCTTACGCCTTAATCGGAGCGGATTTTGAGAAACGGGAGACCAGCTGGAGCAAGCCCATGCTGAGCCAGGTTATGGCGAGTGCGATGATCGCCAGCGCTGAGGACTGATAGGCCTGGTTGGCGCCGACGAGCTGCATGTAGGGGCCGAATGCCGGACGATTGAGGAGCGAGGCCATGGTGAACTCGCCCATGACGATCGCGAGCGTGATGAAGGCGCCGGAAAGCACGCCGCTCATGACATTCGGGAAGATGCATTTGAACATGATGGTCGTCCAGCTGGCACCCAGGCTTTCGGCGGCTTCGGTCAACGTACCGATGTCGATGGTACGCATCGCCGTATCGACCGAACGATACATGTAGGGCAGGGACAGCACAATGTACGAGCAGACGAGCAGGATATTCGTCGTTTGATTATAGCCCGTCAGCGGCAGGATCGACGACGAGTTATAGAGACGCAAATAGCCGAAGACGATGACGATCGCCGGGATGACCAGCGGCATCAAGGTGATGAATTCCACCAGCGGGCGTATCTGCGGCAAGCGCAGGCGAACCCAATAGGCCGTCGGCACCACAAGCAGCATGCCGAAAATGATGGTCAGCACGGCCATCAGCATCGAATAGCCGAAGGCATAAAGGAAGCTGGGATCGGAAAAGACCGAGGTATAGGCATCAAAACTGTAGGCGTTGCGGCGCATGCGCAACGAGAACTCCAATGTGCCGATAAGCGGTACGATGAAATAGAAGGCGCCGATGGCAACCGCGATCCAGGCAAAGAATTTTTGCAGCTTCATTTTTGCCACCGTTCAGCGCGCATGCGCATGAGAATGTAGATGACGTTCGAGATGCCGGTGATGACGATCATGCCGAGCGCCATGGCATAGCCGAGATTGGCATTATGCAGCACGTCGCCGCGAATTTGTGCGTAAAGCTGGATCGGTACGATATTGAGCGAGCTGCCGGTCAGTGCGATGGCTGTTGCGATCGCGCCGAAAGCGTTGGCAAACAACAGCAGCGTCGTGCCGAGCAGGCTCGGCCAGAGGATGGGCAGCGCCACCATCAGCCAATATTGTCCGTTGGTGGCGCCGAGAATGGAGGCGGCCTCGCGCCATTCCTTCTTCATGCCGTCCAGCGCTGGGGTGATGATCAGCACCATCAGCGGGATCTGGAAATACATATAGGTGATGGTGAGGCCGATGAAGCTGTAGAGATTGAAGCCGGTCGAGTACAGATTGAAGCCGAACAACTCCACCATCAGCACGGTGACGAGCCCGAGACGGCCGATCGTGGCGATGAACGCGAAGGCTAGCGGTACGCCGGCGAAATTGGAGGCCACGCCCGAAAAGGTCAGAAATGTATGGCGGACCCAGGCTGGAAGGCCACCCATGACCAGTGCCCAGGCAAGATAGAAACCGATGAGCGCGCCGCCGAGCGCGGAAACAACCGACACCTTGATACTGATCCAGTAGGAACTCATGATCGACGGCGTGAACAGATCGGCGATGTTCTTGAGCGTGAAGCTCCCGTCCGGTGTCAGAAATGCGCCGGCGACGAGATAGATCGTCGGGAAAATCAGAAACAGCAGCGCGAAGATCAGGAAGGGTGCAATACCCAGCCAGTCGATGACGGCGCGCTTGCTGATCAGGGGAGCAGAACTGATCGTTGATGTGGTGACGGTGCTCATGAGGTGCCCAATCTGCGGCATCGAAAACGGAAAACCTCCCCGTCGAAACGGGGAGGTCATTTCTAGTCGGATTACTGTACGTTCGAACCGACGACAGCGTCCCAATTGGTGGTGATGGCGACCTTGCTGGCGGCCTGTTCGTCGAGCGTCGGGAAAACGGCTTTTTCATAGGCAGCAGCCGGCGGCAACTTGTCGAGAAGATCCTGTGGGATCTTCTTGTTCTTCGCCAGGTCGTTGAAGCGGATCGGGTGGCAATAACCCTTTAGCCAGCCGATCTGACCTTCGTCGGAATAGAGGAATTCCATCCAGAGCTTGGCAGCATTCGGATGCGGCGCGAAAGCCGAGATCGCCTGCACGTATACGCCTGCGATGACGCCCGAAGCCGGAACTGTAACGTCGACCGGCGGGTTGCCGTTCAGGCTGTCACGCCAGGCGAGACCACCGTAGTCCCAGGCGACCACGATTGGGGTTGCGCCCTGAGCGAGCGATGCAGACTTGCCAATGACCGGAACGAAGTTACCAGCCTTGTTCAGCTTGGCGAAGTAGTCCAGACCGGCCTGGCCGATCTTGGTGGCATCCTTCTCGCCAGCTGCGAGACCAGCTGCGTAAACAGCTTGGATGGCCTGGTTCGAGGTGCGTGGGTCGCCGGCGAGCGAAACCGAGTTCGCATATTCCGGTTTCTGCAGATCGGCCCAATCCTTCGGCGGGTTCTTCACGACGTCCTTGTTGCTGACGAAGGAGAGAACGCCGTAATAATCGCCGTACCAGTAGCCGTCGGCATCCTTGGCGCTGTCCGGAATCGAATCCCAGGTCGAGACCTTGTAAGGCTGGATCAGGCCGTCTTTCTTGGCGGAGGGACCAAAGGAGAGACCAACGTCGATTACGTCGGGAGCCTGCGGGCCGGTATTGCCCTTGTTGGCGCGGATGGCTTCGACTTCATCGCCCGAGCCGGCGTCCGGATTGAGTTCGTTGACCTCCAGGCCGTACTTCGCCTTGAAGGCTGCGATGAGATCGCCATAACCGCACCAGTTGTGGGGCAGGGCGATCGTGGTCAGCGTGCCTTCCTTTTTGGCGGCAGCGATGAGGTCCGCGCTCGGTTCAGCAGCAGCGATGGCGGTCGAAGCCATGATCATCGCAGTGGAGAGCGTCAGAAGACGATGAATTTTCGTGATCACTGGTATTCCTCCTTTTAGGTTTTCAGTGTCTGGCGTTGCTGTTAATGACGTTGCATGAAGGTTGTGTGACGGGTTCAATGAGTTGCGTTTCCAACAAATGCAGGGATTTACTCTTATTCACGAACTATGACGGGTAATGTCTTGCTGGCAAATTCGCAGGTCGTTATTCAATACTTCTTTTCCTTCTAACTTAGCTTGCGGAACAGGCGCGTCTGTTCGAAGAGACCCTCCAGGGTTTTCATACGCTCGCTCGTCTCATCCCAGGTCGAACTCTGCACGGCCTCAATCAGTGCTTCCACGATGAAGAGGGTGACGACAGAGGAATCCCAGGCCGACGGCGCCTCTATTTGCACGCGAAACGTGTGCCTGGCATGCTTGGCGGCGGGCGTGGCCCATTGGTCGGTGAAGACGATGATCTCGGCTCCATGGCGGCGGGCGGCGGCGGCGAGATTGACCATCTCCTGCTCATAGCGCCTGATATCGAAGATCACGAGCAGATCGCCGGGGTTCATGTTCAAAACATATTGCGGCCACGAGCTGGAATTGGAGGAGAGCAGGGTCGTGTTCGGTCGGATGACCTGCATATGGGTAAAGAAATATTCGGCAAGCGCGCCGGTAATGCGCCCACCGACGAAATAAAGCCCGCGTTTGCGCTCCGACAGCAGCGCGGCGACGCTCTCGAAGGTCGCCACATCGAGATCCGTCAGGGTCTGGCGGAGATTGCCCATGATGGCGTCGGCAAAGCGGTTGAGGATATGCGTGCCAGGGGCCTTGGATGCCCAGCGATCATGCTTCGTCAGCGGATTGGAGATGGTCGCCTCGACCTCGTGATGGAGGTGCGATTGAAAATCCGGATAACCTTTGTAGCCAAGTTTCTGCACCATGCGCGCCACGGTCGGCGTGGACACGCGGGCGTTCTCGGCGACCGTCGTAATGCTGCCCAACCCCGAAACGGGGTAATTGTCGAGCAGGCTCTTGGCGAGCTGCTTTTCGGCGCGCGTCAACGCGTCGAATTGGGCATGGATTACGTCCGAAACTGTCTTCGACGCATTGCTCACTCGATTTTAGCTCCCCGGGACGGTCTTATGCCAGTCTCCTGCGACGATATAACAACGCTGTCACATTTCGAGTCAATGTCACAAATGAAGAAATATTTTCAGTTTGCGGTTGACACCAGTCGAAACCTGAAGAATTCTTTTCTTATAAATATTTTATTAAGAAGCGATGGGGCGCCTGCAATGCTTGCCCAGCAAGGCATTCTGACGGAAGCGGATGGGGAGTGCGTCGCGGTCGAACGGCCGAACGGAAAGAGTCCGTTTTTCATCATTTGCGAACATGCATCTCGCAGACTGCCGGAGCGCTTCGGCGATCTCGGCCTGTCGCCCGAAGCGCTTGCCAGCCACATTGCCTGGGATCCTGGAGCATTGGCGATTGCCCAGAAAATCTCCAATAGCCTTGATGCAACATTGGTGCATCAGCGCTTCTCTCGTCTGATTTATGATTGCAACCGGCCGCCGGAAAGCGCTGGCGCGATGCCGGAAGTCAGCGAGATCTACACGATCCCCGGCAATCAGCATCTGCGGGCCGCGGATCGGGAGGCTCGGACCGAGGCGCTTTACATACCGTTCCACAATCGCATTCAGGCACTTTTGAAAGAGCGGGCGGCTAGGGGACAAAAAAACGTGATCGTCACCGTCCACAGCTTTACCCCTGTCTACAATGGCAAGCCTCGGGCGGTGGAGCTCGGCATTCTGCATGATGACGATCGTTGGCTGGCGGATCGGATGCTCGATGCGGCGGCTGAGGCGCCGCTTTATCGTACCGAGCGCAACGAACCTTACGGGCCTGATGATGGCGTCACCCATACGCTGAAGTTGCATGGGGTCGCCAATGGTTTGCATAATGTAATGATCGAGGTCCGCAACGACCTCGTCGTGGATGACGTCGGCCAAGGGGTCGTGGCCGACTATCTGACAGGGCTTCTCCAGAGCAGTCTGGAAGCCTGATTAGAAGAAGAAAAGACCCCGGGGAGCAGCTCAACTGCGATCGGGCCATACGGCAAAAAGCCGGTGGCTCACATGAGATACGGTCTTTCGCAATTCCGCGGAAGGCTTGGTTTTAGGGGGAATGACATGTCTGATTACACAGACTTAGACAAGAAAGAGGATGTGCATATCCTGCACTCCATGGGCTATGCCCAGGAGTTGGAACGGCGGATGAGTTCGTTCTCGAATTTCGCGGTATCCTTTTCGATCATTTGTATTCTTTCCGGTGGCATCAACTCGCTTGCTCAGGCAACATCAGGCGCAGGCGGTGCCGCGATCGGCATCGGCTGGCCGGTTGGTTGCTTTATTTCTCTCGTATTCGCTGTTGCGATGGCACAGATCAGCTCAGCCTATCCGACCGCGGGCGGGCTCTATCACTGGGGCTCGATCCTTGGTAATCGGTTCACGGGCTGGCTGACCGCCTGGTTCAACCTTCTCGGTCTCGTCACGGTTCTCGGCGCGATCAATGTCGGCACCTACTACTTCTTTATCGGCGCGTTCGGCGGTTATTTCGACATGACCGATACGACATTGGTCCGTATGGTGTTCCTGATCGTCATCACCGGGCTTCAGGCACTGGTGAACCATATGGGCATCGGACTGACGGCCAAGCTGACCGACTTTTCCGGCTATCTGATCTTCGCAACGGCGATCGCACTGTCAGTCGTGTGCCTGGCCGCCGCGCCATCCTTCGATTTTGCCCGGCTGTTCACCTTCACCAACTATTCGGGCTTGGCCACGATTGCAGCCGACGGCACGGCGACCGGCGCTCCGGTCTGGCCGCAGGTGTCTACCTTCTGGGTCTTCGCTCTCGGCCTGCTCCTGCCGATCTATACGATCACCGGCTATGATGCCTCCGCGCATACCTCGGAAGAGACCGTCAAGGCGGCCCATTCCGTTCCACGCGGCATGGTAGGCTCCGTGCTTTGGTCGGCATTGTTCGGCTACATCATGCTGTGCTCGTTCGTGCTGATGCTCCCGAACATGGACGACGCCGCAAAGCAGGGCTGGAACGTGTTCTTCTGGGCGATGAACACTCAGGTGAACCCGATCATCAAGGACATTCTGTACTTCCTGATCCTCATCAGCCAGTGGCTGTGCGGTCTGGCGACGGTGACGTCGGTGTCGCGCATGATCTTCGCGTTTTCGCGTGACGGCGGCCTTCCGGCTTCCAAGGCACTCGCCAAGGTCAGCCCGAAATACCGCACGCCGGTTTCGGCGATCTGGACCGGCTCGATCCTTTCGGTGTTGTTCGTCTGGGGTTCGTCGCTGGTGTCTATCGGCGATACGCCGGTGTATAGCATCGTCGTGTCGTGCACCGTCATCTTCCTCTTCTTCTCCTTCGCGATCCCGATCACGCTCGGCCTCTTCGCATGGGGCACGGCGAAGTGGGACAAGATGGGTCCATGGAACCTCGGTGAGGGACTGTTCAAGCTCTTTGCCGTGCTGACGGTCATCTCGATGATCATCATCTTCGTTATTGGTATTCAGCCGCCGAATGACTGGGCGAGTATCATTACCGTCGGCTTCCTCGTGCTGACGGCAATCGTCTGGTTTGGTTTCGAGCGCCGCCGCTTCAAGGGCCCGCCGATCGGTGATGCGATCGCCAAGCGCAAGGCGGATATCGCAGCGGCGGAAGCGGCTGTCGGCGAAAGCTGAGGGCTGGACCACACGTCCTAAAACCAAGAGGCCGCATGCGTGCGGCCTCTTTCACCGGCACAAACGCAGCGCCGAATGCGGGTTTCTCCCGTCAGGGAATGGCGTTTTGTTGTCCGATGCCACCATTAATGTTCAGGCGGATCAAACATGAGCACTAGCTATACGTTAGACGACCTCAGACTGGATGTGGCCGAGGGTCGCATCGACACGGTTTTGGCATGCCAGGTGGACATGCAAGGCCGTCTGATGGGCAAACGATTCCAGGCGGAATTCTTCGTCGACAGCGCCTGGAAGGAAACGCATAGCTGCAACTATCTGCAGGCGACCGACATCGAGATGGAGACCGTTTCCGGCTACAAGTCGACCAGCTGGGAAAAGGGTTATGGCGACTATACGATGAAGCCGGACCTCTCCACGCTTCGCCGCATTCCCTGGCTCGAAGGCACGGCGCTTGTGCTCTGCGACGTGCTTGACCATCACACCCACGAAGAAGTGGCTCATTCGCCGCGCGCCATACTCAAGAAGCAGGTCAAGCGTCTCGAAGCGCTGGGCATGAAGGCCTATATGGCCTCGGAGCTCGAATTCTTCTTGTTCGATCAAACCTATGACAGCGCCCGCGAGTCCGGTTATCGCAACCTCAATCTCGTCAGTGGCTACAATGAAGACTACCACATCTTCCAGACCACCAAGGAAGAGGATGTAATGCGGGCGATCCGCAAGGGCTTGCAGGGTGCCGACATCCCGGTCGAGAATTCCAAGGGCGAGGCCTCGGCCGGCCAGGAGGAAATCAACGTTCGCTATGCCGACGCGCTTGATATGGCCGACCGCCATGCGATCATCAAGAACGGCTGCAAGGAGATTGCCTGGGCGAAGGGCAAGGCGATCACGTTCCTCGCGAAGTGGAATTACAGCGCCGCCGGCAGCTCGTCGCATATTCATCAGTCGTTGTGGAGCGTTGACGGCAAGACGCCGCTGTTCTTTGACAAAGAAGAAGAGCACGGCATGACGCCACTGATGAAGCACTATGTCGCCGGCCTTTTGAACCATGCCAGCGAAATCACCTATTTCCTCGCGCCCTATATCAATTCCTACAAGCGTTTCGTCGCCGGCACTTTCGCGCCAACCAAGGCGATCTGGAGCACGGACAACCGCACGGCGGGCTATCGTCTCTGCGGTGCCGAGACGAAGAGCATCCGTATCGAATGCCGCGTCGGCGGCTCCGATCTCAACCCCTATCTCGCCTTTGCCGCGCTGATTGCCGCCGGTCTCGATGGCATCGAGAACAAGCTTGAGCTGGAAGCGCCGTTCGTCGGAGATGCCTATGGTGCCCGCGAAGTCCGCGAAATTCCACGCACGCTCCGCGACGCGGCAGTGGCGCTGTCGGGCTCGAAGATGCTGCGCGCAGCCTTCGGCGACGAGGTCATCGATCACTATACCCGCGCTGCCGAATGGGAGCAGGAGGAGTATGATCGCCGCATCACCGATTGGGAGGTGGCGCGCGGATTCGAAAGGGCGTAAGCCTGCCGCTGATTGCGAGCCCTGCCCAATTTTCGTCGCCAGGCGAGGGCAGGGAAGAAGGCTGTGGCGAAGCGCTTCTTTCGGCGGCGCAGGGCTTCCAAAAACCTTCTTCGTGGCCGGCCGAAACTATGTTCGTGACTATAAAAACAGGATTTCGATCATGACCATGATCACATGTGTATCACCCGTGAACGGCGAGGTTTATGCGGAACGCCCGGCGCTGTCGCTGGAGGCTGCCAAGGACGTGGTGGCCCGCGCCCGCAAGGCGCAGAAGGATTGGGCCCGCCGCCCGCTGGAGGACCGCGTTCAACTGGTGCTGAAAGGCGTTGCCCGCCTCAACGAGATGGCCGATGTTGTCGTGCCGGAGCTGAGCTGGCAGATGGGACGCCCGATCAAGTATGGCGGTGAGTATCGCGGCTTCAACGAGCGCTCCAACTACGTCGCCTCGATCGCGGCCGATGCGCTGTCGCCGCTGGTGGTGGAAGACAGCGCGAATTTTGCGCGGCGTATCGAACGCGAGCCGCATGGCGTCGTCTTCGTCATCGCGCCTTGGAACTATCCTTACATGACCGCGATCAACACGATCGCTCCAGCGTTGATGGCCGGCAATACCGTGATCCTCAAGCATGCCAGCCAGACGCTTCTGGTCGGTGAGCGGTTGGTGCAGGCCTTTGTCGAGGCTGGGGTTCCCGCCGATGTTTTCCAAAACGTCTTCCTTGACCACGAGACGACCTCGGCGCTGATCGCAGCCGGAAGCTTCAACTTCGTCAACTTCACCGGTTCGGTCGAAGGCGGGCGTTCCATCGAACGCGCCGCCGCCGGCACCTTTACCAGCCTCGGCCTCGAACTGGGCGGCAAGGATCCCGGCTATGTCATGGAAGACGCCGATCTGGAGGCTGCCGTCGATACGCTGATGGACGGCGCCACCTTCAATTCCGGCCAATGCTGCTGCGGTATCGAGCGCATCTATGTGCATGAATCGCTCTATGATTCCTTCGTCGAGAAGTCGGTCGCCTGGGTGTCGAACTACAAGCTCGGCAACCCCCTTGATCCGGAAACGACACTTGGGCCGATGGCGCATAAGCGCTTCGCCAAGGTGGTGCGCGAGCAGATCGCCGATGCCGTCGCCAAGGGTGCCAAGGCTCTGGTCGATCCCAAGCTGTTCCCGGCCGATGACGGCGGTGCCTATCTGGCGCCACAGATCCTCGTCAATGTCGATCATTCCATGACCTTCATGCGCGAAGAAACCTTCGGCCCGGCGGTCGGCATCATGAAGGTGAAGAGCGATGCGGAAGCGCTGGAGCTGATGAACGACAGCCCCTATGGCCTGACGGCGTCGCTCTGGACCAAGGATGTCGAGCGCGCCGCACGCATCGGCCGGGACATCGAAACCGGCACCGTCTTCATGAACCGTGCCGATTATCTCGACCCGGCACTGTGCTGGACCGGCGTCAAGGAAACGGGCCGTGGCGGCTCGCTCTCCGTCATCGGCTTCCACAACCTGACGCGTCCGAAATCCTACCATCTGAAGAAAGTAACAGCATGAGCACTATCTCAGCCAATTGGAGCTATCCCACCGCCTTCAAGCTCGGTCGCGGCCGGATCACGGAACTGGCGGATGCCTGCAAAAGCCTGGGGATCAAGAAGCCCCTGCTGATCACCGACCGGGGCCTCGCCTCGATGGCGATCACCAAGACGGCGCTGGATATTCTTGAGGATGCCGGTCTCGGCCGTGCCATCTTCGCCGACGTCGATCCCAATCCGAACGAGAAGAACCTCGAGGCCGGCGTCAAGGCATTCAAGGATGGCGGTCATGATGGTGTCGTCGCCTTCGGCGGCGGCTCGGGCCTCGACCTCGGCAAGTGTGTTGCCTTTATGGCGGGCCAGACGCGTCCGGTCTGGGATTTCGAGGATATCGGCGACTGGTGGACCCGCGCCAATGTCGAAGGCATCGCCCCGATCGTTGCCGTTCCGACAACGGCCGGCACCGGCTCCGAAGTCGGCCGTGCCAGCGTCATCACCAATTCCCAAACGCATGTGAAGAAGATCATCTTCCATCCGAAGTTCCTGCCGGGCGTCGTCATCGCCGATCCGGAACTGACGGTCGGCATGCCGAAGGTCATTACCGCCGGCACCGGCATGGATGCGTTCGCTCATTGCCTGGAAGCCTATTCCTCGCCCTTCTATCATCCGATGTCGGCCGGCATTGCGCTGGAAGGCATGCGGCTCGTGAAGGAATTCCTGCCGCGTGCCTACAAGGAAGGCACCGATCTTGAAGCCCGCGCCAACATGATGAGCGCTGCCGCCATGGGCGCCGTCGCGTTCCAGAAGGGGCTCGGCGCCATTCACGCGCTGTCGCACCCAATCGGCGCCGTCTACAATACGCATCACGGCATGACCAATGCCGTCGTCATGCCGGCCGTGCTGCGCTTCAACCGCAAGCTCATCGAAGACAAGATCGCCCGCGCGGCCGCTTATCTCGGGATTTCCGGTGGCTTCGACGGCTTTTACGAATACGTGCTGCAATTGCGCGCCGAGCTTGGCGTTCCCGAAAGCCTCTCGGCCATGGGCATCACGCCGGATCGGATCGACGAGCTCTCGGCCATGGCGATCGAGGATCCCAGCGCCGGTGGCAATCCCGTGCCAATGACGCTGGAAAACACCAAGGCGCTATTCCGCGACTGCTTCTAGAAAACCATCGACGCGTCGGAATGTATTGGCGCGCGTCGACAATTTTAAGACAACAAAAAGGGCCGCCAGGAGATCATCCGGCGGCCCTTTTTATTTGTTTAGGCTTGCAATCAATCGACGAATTCGACCACTACGCCGGGCTTGACCATCTTGGCGAGCGCGGTCGCGTCCCAGTTGGTGAGGCGCACGCAGCCGTGGCTTTGCGACTTTCCGATCTTAGAAGGCTCGGGCGTACCATGGATGCCGTAGGTCGGCTTCGATAGCGCCATCCAGACAACGCCGACCGGGCCGTTCGGGCCGGGCGGAATGTCGAGGATCTTGTCGTTGGCACCCTGCTTGAAGTTGATCTTCGGATTATAGGTGTAGCCCGGATTGAAGGCGACGCGTTCGACCGTGACCGTACCGGATGGCGAGGGCGTGTCGGTCGAGCCGATGCTGGCGGGATAGGCGGCGATCAACGTGCCGGCAGCGTCATAGGCGAAGACCTGCTTTCGACCCTTGTCGGCAAGAATCTTTGCGACGGCGCCGGTCTTGCTCGGGCCGGTATTGACCACTTTGATTGTGTTGCCGGGGACGGTGAAATCGACACCTGGGTTCAGTTCTTTGAGGTAGCCTTCATCCATATGGAAGCGCTCGGCCAGCATTTCTGTGGTCGACGTATAGCCGAGCGATGGCATCTGGGCCTTTTCGGCATAGTCCTCGGGGATCGATGCGACATAGGGGCCGGCCGCGTCGGCGGGCGTGATCGTGTAGTTGATGATTGGCATGCCGCCTGACAGGCGCAGCTGCTCGAGGATCGAATCCGTATCCTTCGGATCAAGCGTCTGGCCGGTCATCTGCTGATAAGCGTAGATGGCCTTGGTGACATTGCCGCCCATGCGGCCGTCGATGGCGCCCGGCGAAATGCCCTGGCGAGCGAGGAAGACCTCAATCGCCGTGATCTCCATCTTTGATTTGCCCTTCAGCGTGATAACCGGTTCGGCCGGAGGCTTGCTCTGGACCTCGGGCGTCTGCTGCGGATCGATCGAGGCATAGTCGTTACCGTTCGGGTTCGTCTGACCCTGCTGGGTTTGCGCGTCCGTATTCGGCTGGGCCTGGTCGTCGAGCGGCACGCGTTGAATGGAGCTGTCACGAGGAATACCACCGGTAACGACGCTGTCATCACTGCCGTCGCCGCGATACTGCCGATAGTCGCGGTAACCGCCATTGCTGGAAAGCTGCGTGTCGCCATAGCGGTCGCCGCCACCATTGTCACTGTAGGCGTCGTGAGCCGGTGCCTGAGGATAATAGGTGCTGGCCCGCATCTCGGTGGCGACGACATTGCCGTAACGATCCACCAAGACGCGCCGACCACGCCCGTCGCGCGTTCTTACATAATCTTGCTCTGGAAACTGATCGAGGATTCGTCCGTCGGGGGTCACCAGGACGACGTCGTTGTTCCCGCCGCGATAATACTGCGCCTGTGCATCGGTCAATGCAAAGGCGGATGCCGTGGCCGTCAGGGCCAAAGAAAGGCTGATTTTCAGGAACCGGTTCACGTTAGTCGAATCCTCGGATGGTGGCTGCCCGACACACACATGGCAATTTTGACACTAGTGTGGAATTTAAGATTATCATGCTGAATAAAATATAAAAATTTGTGAGATCAAGGCGTCAAGTTAACGTTCGGTAAGAGAAATCGCCATTTATTCTTGCCGCGCGCCATTTCGAGACCACTTTCGGATGGGTGGCCAATCAGACGCCGACCAGGGAGAATTGTAAGACATGATCGACTTTGCCGCGGCCAAGGGGCCGAGATTGACGCTGGATGAGGATTCCGTGCTGGATATCGGCGCCTGCGTCGTCGATGGCAACAATCTTGCGCCGGGACGCGCCATTCCAGATGACGGCGACCCGCGCATTGATCATTCGCTAGAAGGCTTTCTCTTTACCTGCGGCCCTGATCACATCCGTCATCCGCAGCCAATGTCGGGTGCTTTCGAGGGGCAGCGATATCCGCTGCACGGCTCCTTCTCCTCGCATAAGGCCAAAATTCTCTGGACCCGGTTCGAGGACGGCAATGCCGAGTGCCGTGCCGATATCGACGTCATCACAGCCGAGCGCCGTACCGCGCGGCTGGAACGCCATTGGCGGATCGATGGCGCCACGGGCGAGGTTTCGCTCACGGATCGCGTCGTCAACACCAGCACCGAAGCGATGCCGGTCTTTCTGATGTATCACATGAATGTCGGCGGCAAATGGTTCGACGACGGCGTTCGCCTCTCCGGCCAGATGCTGGAAAATGGCGGCTTTCCCTGGACTTTCGGCGAAGAGCACGGCGGGATTTTCTGCGTGCCGGCAGCGGCGAAGGGTGAAGATTGGTCGGAACTCAGCCTTGGGCCGATCGCCGCTGTCGGCGGCAAGTCGCTGAGGGTACGGTTCGGCACGGATACGCTGCCGTTCCTGCAGGTCTGGCGCAATCAGCGTGCGCCGGCGCATGTCCTCGGCATCGAGCCCGTATCGCACCGCTGGGTGTCGCGCGACGAGCTGGAGGCGGCGAGCGAATTCAACATTCTCCAGCCCGGCGAAGCCAGGAGTTTCGCACTCAACTTTGCCTTCGTCTGACGGGCTTCAGCGGTTGACGCTCGCTTTTTGGCGGCGTAGATCAAAGCCCTCGGTTTTATAGAGGAAGCGAACGATGGATATCCGCCCGATCGATGACGAATACTCGGTTTCCGGTCAGATCAGCCTGGAGGATCTCGACCAGATCAAGGCATTGGGTTTCAAGTCGCTCGTCTGCCATCGCCCGGATGATGAAAGCCCGGATCAGACGCCGTTCGCCGTCATTGAAGCACGCGCCAAGGAACTTGGCCTCGAGATCACCCATGTGCCCGTCGGGCCGATGGGCGTGACCGAAGAGGCCGTGCAGGGCATGGTCGACGCGCTCGACGAATTCCCGCGCCCGATGCTCGGCTATTGCCGTTCCGGCGCTCGCTCGACCGCGATCTACCAGAAGACGCATCATATTCGCGGCTGAGCCGCCGCTTCCCGAACATAAAAGAGATTTCGGGCGTTGCTGGTGAGCAGCGCCTGGTTTGTGACCCGTCACCGGACAACATCAGGAGAGAAACCATGAGCATCAAGCGTATCGACGTCGGAGCCCGCATGAGCGGCGCCGTCATCCACGGCAACACCGTTTACCTCGCCGGCCAGGTTGGCGAAGGTGCAAGCGTTACGGATCAGTGCAAGTCGGCTCTGGCCGAAGTCGATCGCCTGCTCGCCGCCTCCGGCTCCAGCAAGTCGAAGATCCTGCAGACGCTGATCTATCTCTCCGACATTTCCGACTTCGCCGAAATGAACGCTGCCTGGGAAGCATGGGTCGATCCGGCCAACACGCCTGCTCGCGCCACCAGCGAAGCCAAGCTCGCTGCACCTAAGTACAAGGTCGAGTTCATCGTCATCGCCGCAATCGACTAATTCGATCTGACACTTTTTATAAGGCCGGTGAGTTTGTTCTCACCGGCCTTTTGCTTGCGAAATTTCCGTCAAAGTGCGGGAAGGTGTGATTGCCTCGGGATCGAGCACGATCTCAATGATTGCCGGCTTGCCACTTGCGCGCGCTCGCTCGAAGGCGGGGCCGAAATCTTCCGTCACCTTTACCGTTTCGCCATGGCCGCCATAGGCGCGGGCCAAGGCCGCGAAGTCCGGATTGTTCAGCGCCGTGGCGCTGACACGGCCGGGATATTCGCGTTCCTGATGCATGCGGATCGTGCCGTACATGCCGTTATTAATGACCAGCGCGATCAGCGGCAGGTCGTATTGCACAGCGGTCGCAAATTCTTGGCCGTGCATCATGAAGCAGCCGTCGCCGGCAAAGCAGATGACTTCGCGCTCCGGAAAGAGCTGCTTGGCGGCAACTGCTGCCGGCAGGCCGTAGCCCATCGAGCCGGAGGCGGGGGCGGCCTGGGTGTTGAAGCGGCGGAAACGATGGAAGCGGTGCAGCCAGGTGGCATAGTTGCCGGCGCCGTTGGTGAAGATCGTGTCGGCTGCCGTATTGGCCTCGATCCAATCCATGATCCGGCCCATATGCACCGCGCCAGGGCTCGTTTCCGGCGTCTTCGACCAGGCGAGATAGGCGGCATGCATGCGCTCAGTCCGCTCCGCCCAGCGCGGCTCCGCCGGTGCTTCGAGATCGGCCAGGGCCGCCACGAAATCGGCCGGGCTGGCACAGATTGCAAGATCCGGGCGATAGACACGCCCGAGCTCGGAGGGATCGGGATGGATATGGACGAGCTGCTGTTGCGGGTAGGGGATGTCCATCAGCGTGTAGCCGGAGGACGGCATTTCCGAGAAGCGGCCGCCGAGCAGGATCAGCAGGTCAGCTTCCTTGATCTCCTTTGCCAGCGCCGTATTGATGCCGATGCCGACATCGCCGGCATAGCTCGGATGCAGGTGATCGAACAGCATCTGACGGCGGAAGGAGCAGCCGACCGGCAGCTTGAAGCGCTCGGCGAAACTCTTGATACCGGCGACCGCATCCTCATCCCAGCGCGTGCCGCCGAGGATGACCAGTGGCCGTTCAGCCGCGAGCAAGCGCTGGCGCAGATCATCAATCTGGCTGCTGCCCGGATGGGCCGCTACCGGCGTATAGGGCTTGGCATATGGAGCTTCGACCTTATCGCGCAGCATGTCCTCGGGCAGCGTCAAAACGACAGGGCCGGGTCGGCCAGATGTCGCGACGGCAAAGGCACGGGTGACGAATTCGGGGATGCGGGCGGCGTCATCGATCTCGCCGACCCATTTGGCGAATTCCGTGAAAGCACGGCGGAACTCGACCTCCTGGAAGGCCTCGCGTTCGCGGGCGTCTCGTTGCACCTGGCCGATGAAGAGGATCATCGGGATCGAATCCTGTCGGGCGATATGCAGGCCAGCCGAGGCGTTGGTCGCGCCGGGGCCGCGGGTGACCATGCAGATGCCGGGTTCGCCCGTCAGCCGACCCCAGGCGTCCGCCATCATCGCTGCGCCACCCTCCTGGCGGCAGACGAGCACCTTAATGTCGCTGTCATGCAAAGCGTCGAGCACGGCGAGAAAGCTCTCGCCGGGAACACAGGAAATGCGCTGCACGCCGTTTGCCTTCAGGGCTTCGACGATGAGCTGGCCGCCAGTCCGTTTCATGCTTTTGCCTTTCCCTCCAGTTCCGCCAATTCGGCCAGAACCTCCTCCTGATGTTCGCCAAGGCGCGGGCTTGGCCGCGTGTAGGTCAGCGGCGTCTCTGACAGGACCACCGGCGTACGTACGCTCGGGATGACGGTACCCACAGCATCTTCAAGATCGATCCGCAAGCCGCGTGCCTTGATCTGCGGATCCGCGAACATATCCTCGATCGTATTGATGGCGCCGGCAGGCACCGCATTGTCTTCGCAGGCCTTCAGCAGATCCGCCTTGTTCCATGTCAGCGTTTTTGCCGAAATGAAGGCGCGGACATCATGGCGGTGGGCGACGCGGGCCTTGTTGGTCGCATAACGCTCGTCGTCCGCGTACGTGCCGATGCCGAGGATCGCGCAAAGGCGGCGGAATTGCCCGTCATTGCCGATAGCAAGGATCAGATATCCGTCAGCGGTCGGCACGACCTCATAGGGCGAGATATTGGGATGGGCATTGCCGAGGCGCACTGGCGCCTTGCCGGAAATCAGGTAGTTCATGTTCTGGTTGGCGAGCACGGCGGACTGGACGTCAAGCAGCGCCATGTCGACAAGCTGGCCTTCGCCGGTCTTCAGTGCGTGGATGAGTGCTGCTTCGATCGCGGAGACCGCATAGATGCCGGTGAAGATATCGGCGATCGCCACGCCCGCCTTCATCGGTTGGCCGTCGGGTTCGCCGGTGATCGACATGAAGCCGGACATGCCCTGGACGATATAGTCGTAGCCTGCGAGGCCGGCATAGGGACCGGTCTGGCCGAAGCCGGTGATCGAGCAATAGACCAGCTTGGGATTGATTTTTATCAGGCTCTCATAGTCCAGGCCATATTTCACCAGCCCGCCGAGCTTGAAATTCTCGATCACCACGTCAGCGGTCAGGACCAGCCGGCGAACCAGATCCTGGCCCTCTTCGGTCTTGAGATCGGCAACGATCGAACGCTTGCCGCGATTGGTGGAATGGTAGTAGGCGGCGGAAAGATTTTCCCCATCTTTGCCCTCGACGAAGGGCGGTCCCCATTGACGCGTGTCGTCACCTCCATCGGGATTTTCCACCTTGATGACATCGGCGCCGAGATCGGCCAGCATCTGCCCTGCCCAGGGGCCGGCGAGAACGCGGGCCAATTCGATGACACGGATGCCGGTGAGGGGCGGTTTCTTGGTGCTGTTGGCTGTCATGTCGATCCGGATGGCGGCTAGGGTGTGAAAGTGACCTCAGATGTATCGGATACCGGCTTGGAAGCAAAGCGCCGCTCGCGCCAGAGGATATAGAGGCCGGAGCCGATGATGATGAAAATGCCGACCCATTTTATCAGATCGGGGAAGTTGCCGAAGACCAGCCAGCCGAAGATCGTCGCAGAGACGATTTCGAAATATTGCAGCGGCGCCAGCGTCGAGGCCGGGGCGGAGCGATAGGCATAGATGGTGAGGACGCCGGCGACAGCGGCAGACACGCCGACGCCCAGGAGATGGAGCATTGCGGTGCCGTCCGGTACTACGGGATCGATGATCAGCGAACCTGTGCCCTGGCCGATCGCCAGCAGAATGAGGCAGATCGCCGTGCCCCAGATGCCGGTCTGGAACTGCATCGGCCATGCATCCTCGCTATGTGAGACGATACGCGTGATCATGACGTATACGGCGATGCAAAGTGCGGTGACCACCGGCAACAGTGCGACGAAGCCGACCTCCGCAAAGCTCGGCTGAATGATCAGCATCGCGCCGAAGAAACCGACGGCGCAGGCCGTATAGCGTCGCCAGCCGATGGTCTCCTTCAGGAAGATGCTGCTGAGAATGGTCAGCATCATCGGCTCGACGAAGAAAATGGCGATGGCGTCGGCCACTTCCATGACCTGCAGCGTCGTGACGAAGGAAATCATCGATAGCGTCAGCACCGCGGCACGAATGGCATGCACGCCGCTTCGACGCAGCGACCACAGGCCCCATTGTCCTCGCAACATCATCATCGGCAAGGCGAACAGCGACTGAAAAATGAAGCGCGCGGCGGTGACTTCCGCTGGCGGGATAGTGGTGGCGGCAAGCTTTGCGAAAATGTCGATGATCGGTGACAGGATCACCGACAGGAACATCATCAACAGGCCGAACGTCAGCTCCGATTGACGAAAACGGGGCAGGGAACCGCCGGTGGCATTCATTCGAAAAAATCCTTTGGGGATCAGGCCTTTGCCGTCACTTGCCGACACCAGTCCGCAAAATCGGAAATGGCCGCGGCCGCGCCGATCTCGTTCAGCGTCTCATGGCGCATGTCCTGATAGATGGTCAGGCTAATATGCGAGAAGCCGGCCATTTTCAAATGGTTTGACAGCCAGGACATCGCCTTTCCATTGTTCGTCGCCGGGTCGCGGCCGCCCCCGACCAGATGGATCGGCATGTCGCGCCGGAGCCGGTCAAGACAGGTCTTTTGCGGCGCGCGGAAGGTCAGTTCAAACAGATCCAGCCAGAGGGATACCGAGGCATCGAAACCGCAGAGCGGATCGGCGATATATTTGTCCACCTCCTCGGGGATGCGCGAGAGCCAGTCGAATTCGGTGCGCCGGTCGGCGATCGATTTGCCCCAGACGCCGAAGGTCAGCGTCGGTAGCAGCCCGCTCGGCACGTCCGACCCTTTGAGCATGCGTTCCGTCTTCAGGATGACCTGCGCCGCGCGCCCGGCAGGGCCGGGATTGAAGTTCGAGTTCCAGACGGTGACGGCATCGAATTCTTCAGGATGCGTCACCACCACGTTCAGGCTGATCAGCCCGCCCATGGAGTGGCCGAAAAGAATGATCGGCAGACCCGGATGGGCGGTCGCGGCAAGCTCGCGCATCGCCAGAACATCGGCAATGACCATATTGACACCACCCCGCCGGGCAAAACAGCCGAGCGGCGCGTCGACGGCCGTTGTTTCGCCGTGGCCGCGATGATCATGGGCGTAGACATGAAAGCCGCGCGCCGCCATGGCCTCGGCGAAGCCCTCGTAGCGGCGGGAATGTTCGGCAAGGCCGTGGCTTATGAGAAGCACGCCATGAGCTTTGTCCCGCGCCGGCAGGTGATGGTAGGCGAGCGTCGCGCCCGTCGGGCTGTCCAGATGCCTCGTTTCGGCAAACATGTGCATTTCCTCCTCACGCAGACGAGAGGTCATCACCTCCGGGATTGCAATGACGTGTCAGCGAAGCTCACAGAAATAAATCTCCGCGATGCCTGTGAATCAGGGTTGCGCCCGGCCGATCAAACTGCTTATTTGTTCTCATATTGTTCTATCTGGAGACATGGAATGAGGTATTGGGTTCGGGGATGCGTAGTCGTGATTCTGGCGGCGGTAATGGCAACGGGTGCAGTTGCGCAGGAGAACAGTCGGGGCCGGACCCGGTTCATTTTGGCGGCAAGCTGGGAACCGGCATTCTGCCAGACGAACCAGAAGAAGGCGGAGTGCCGCAACCAGTCATCCGATAATCATGATGCAAAGAATTTTTCGCTTCATGGCCTCTGGCCGATGCGACAGGAATATTGTGACGTTTCCGACGATCTGAAGCAGGCCGATCGCAGCAGTGACTGGAAGGATCTGCCGGCTGTCGAACTGTCGGCGGACACCAAGGCTGCACTGGACAAGGTCATGCCGGGCACGCAATCCGGTCTGGAGCGGCATGAATGGATCAAGCACGGCACCTGCACCAAGCTTAGCGCCGATGATTATTTCGGCGCAGCCGCTGGTTTGATCAATGAACTCAATGCGTCCGCCGTGCGCGATCTCTTCACGCAGAATATCGGTAAGACACTCGATGCCGATACGATCAAGGCCGCTTTCGACAAGAGCTTCGGCGAAGGCGCCAGCGACCGGGTAAAGATGAGCTGCCGTCGTGTCGGCAAGGTGCGTGTGATCTCGGAGCTGACGATTGGCCTATCCGAGGACGCCATTCAGCCCGCGCCAGGGAACGAGCCTCGGCTCGAGGAACTGATCCAGGGAGCCGGCCGCACGTCGTTCGGCTGTGATCAAGGCGTGGTGGATGCGGCCGGTTTTTGAGGCCTGGCGGCCCGTCTGACGCGGATAAATAGCTCTCGGACAAGGTTTCGCCGTTGCCCGAGAGCGGGGTTTCGCCTACATAGCGGCACAATTCGCAATGTTATCCGCCCGTGGAGTAACCCAAGCTATGGCACGTCAGTTCATTTATCATATGGCCGGTCTGAATAAGGCCTATGGCGCCAAGAAAATTCTCGAGAATATCCATCTCTCCTTCTACCCCGACGCCAAGATCGGTATTCTCGGCCCGAACGGTGCCGGTAAATCGACCGTGCTGCGCATCATGGCCGGCCTCGACAAGGAATATACCGGCGAAGCCTGGCTGGCCGAAGGCGCCACCATCGGCTACCTGCCGCAGGAGCCGCAGCTCGATCCGGCGAAGACCGCGCTTGAAAACGTCATGGAAGGCGTTGCGGCGAAGACGGACGTTCTCAATCGCTACAATGAGCTGATGATGAACTATTCCGACGAGACCGCGGAAGAGGGCGCCAAGCTCCAGGACATCATCGACGCCCAGAACCTCTGGGATCTGGAAAGCCAGGTCGAGATGGCGATGGATGCGCTGCGCTGCCCACCCGGCGATGCCGACGTCACCAGTCTCTCCGGTGGTGAACGCCGCCGTATAGCCCTATGCAAACTGCTGCTGTCGCAGCCGGACGTGCTGCTGCTCGACGAACCGACCAACCATCTCGACGCCGAGACCATCGCCTGGCTGGAAAAGCATTTGCGTGCCTATCCGGGCGCCGTGCTGATGATCACCCACGATCGCTACTTCCTGGATAACGTCACCGGCTGGATCCTTGAGCTCGACCGCGGCCGCGGCATTCCCTACGAAGGCAATTACTCCTCATACCTGCTGGCGAAGGCAAAGCGCATGCAGCAGGAAGGTCGCGAAGAGGCTGGTCGCCAGAAGGCGATTACGCGCGAACAGGAATGGATCGCCTCCAGCCCGAAGGCACGTCAGTCGAAGTCCAAGGCTCGTATCCGTGCCTATGACGAGCTGGTCGATGCAGCAGAGAACCAGCGTCCTGGCGATGCGCAGATCATCATTCCGGTCGGCGAGCGCCTCGGCCAGGTGGTCATCGAAATGGAAGGCATCAACAAGGGTTACGGCGACCGGATGCTGATCGAAGGTCTGTCGCTGAAATTGCCGCCGGGCGGCATTGTCGGCGTCATCGGTCCGAACGGTGCCGGCAAGACAACGCTTTTCCGCATGATTACCGGCCAGGAAAAGCCGGATAGCGGTTCTATCCGCGTCGGTGACAGCGTTCATCTCGGCTATGTCGACCAGAGCCGTGACGCGCTCGATGGCAGCAAGAATGTCTGGGAAGAAATCTCCGGTGGCGCTGAAGTCATTAAGCTCGGCAAGTATGAAATGAACTCGAGAGCTTATTGCGCGACGTTCAATTTCAAGGGCGGCGATCAGCAGCAGAAGGTTGGCAACCTCTCCGGCGGTCAGCGCAACCGCGTGCATCTTGCCAAGATGCTGAAGGCCGGCGGCAACGTTCTGTTGCTCGACGAACCGACCAACGACCTCGATACCGAAACGCTCGGTGCACTCGAGATCGCGCTCGAAAACTTCGCTGGCTGCGCCGTGATCATCAGCCACGATCGCATGTTCCTCGATCGCCTGGCCACGCACATCCTCGCTTTCGAAGGCGATAGCCATGTCGAATGGTTCGAAGGCAACTTCGAAGACTACGAACAGGACAAGATGCGTCGTCTCGGCGTTGACAGCATCAATCCGAGCCGCGTGACCTACAAGCGCCTGACACGATAAGTCTACTGCCTTTCTGCCATCAAGAACCCCGGCCTGTCCGGGGTTTTTCTTTGTTTTGGCGAAGGAAATGCGTATTCCCTTGCCGACAAATACTAACAGATTTCCGACGCCCGAATTCTCCGGGAATGAATTGGCTCTTGCAGATTGCGACGAAATCACATAAAGATATCTTTATATCTTGATTGGGTGGAAAATGGCAGATCTGGTTAAATTGGGCTTGGATAATCTGGTGGATGTGCTGAAGGCGGCGGGCGAGCCGACACGGCTGCGTCTGCTGGCACTGCTTGCCGCCGGCGATCTGACCGTCACCGATCTTACTGAAATTCTCGGCCAATCGCAGCCCCGTATCTCGCGGCACCTGAAGTTGCTCGGCGAGGCCAATCTGATCGATCGCTATCAGGAAGGCGCCTGGGCTTACTTTCGCCTGAAGCAGGACGGCAAGGCGGTCATCCTGGCGCGCGAGCTTCTCCGGCACACAGCCGAGAACGACCCGGTACTGCTGCGCGACGGCGAGCGCCTGACTGCCGTCAAGCGTATTCGCGCCGAGCGGGCGCAAGCCTATTTCAGCCGCAATGCCGCCGAATGGGACGAGCTGCGCCGCCTGCATGTCGCCGACGAAGATGTCGACAAGGTGATGATCGAGCTGATCGGCCCGCAGCAGATCGACGCCTTTCTCGATCTCGGCACCGGCACCGGCCGGATGCTGCAATTGCTGGCGGGACACTATCGCCGTGCGGTCGGTATCGATGCCAGCCGCGACATGTTGGCCGTGGCACGCGCCAATCTCGACCGGTCGAACATCACTGCGGCTTCGGTGCGGCATGGCGATATCTTCAATCTGCCGCTCGAGGCGCAGGATTTCGATCTGATCACCATTCATCAGGTGCTGCATTTCCTGGATCAACCGGAAATCGCCATCAACGAGGCGGCGCGAATGCTGCGGCCCGGCGGGCGGTTGGTGATCATCGATCTGGCACCGCACGGGCTGGAATATCTGCGCGACGAACATGCGCATCTAAGGCTCGGCTTTTCCCATCAGATGATGTCGGATTGGTTGAAAACGGCGGGGCTTGATGTCGAGCAGGTGCAGGACCTTCATTCGGGGAGGGAAGGCGGTTCAGGGTTGACGGTTACGATCTGGCTGGCGCGCGACCCGCGGCTGCTGATCGCCGCCGAGCAGAGCCGTCAGTCATCCCCCATTCTTGCCGGGAGAGTTTGATATGTCTTCGAAGATCGAGAATGGCCAAGGCAGCATTCGCATTTCCTTCGAGTTCTTTCCGCCGAAATCGGAGGAAGCCGAAGCGCAATTGTGGAATACGGTCGAGGAGCTCAGCGAATGGGAACCTGAATTTGTTTCAGTCACCTATGGCGCCGGTGGCACGACCAAAGCGCCGACACTGTCGGCTGTGCGCCGGATGATCCATGAGACGCCGTTCACCACGGCGTCGCATCTGACTTGCGTCGGTGCAACGCGCGAAGACACACATCGGGTCATCGATGACTTTCTCGCGACCGGCGTCCGCCGTTTCGTGGCGTTGCGTGGCGATCCGCCAACGGGCGTTGGCTCCGCCTATCAGCCGCATCCGGACGGTTATGCCAATGCTGCCGAGCTGGTGGCGGCGCTGCGCGAGCGCGGAGATTTCGATATTTCCGTGTCTG
Source organism: Martinezella rhizogenes (assembly GCF_000799715.1). GTDB lineage: Bacteria > Pseudomonadota > Alphaproteobacteria > Rhizobiales > Rhizobiaceae > Rhizobium > Rhizobium rhizogenes_C. Next base: position 806,995 of record NZ_JUHG01000011.1, on the reverse strand, counting down.
CCTATCCGGAAAAACATCCGGAGAGCCGCGATACCGCGGCCGACATCGACATGCTGAAACGTAAGGCCGATAATGGCGCCGACAGGGCGCTGACACAGTTCTTCTTCGATAATGATGCTTTCGAGCGTTATCACGACCGGGTTCGCGCCGCCGGTATCAAGATCCCTGTCGTGCCGGGCATCATGCCGATCCAGAACCTGACGCAGCTGAAGCGTTTTGCCGGGGCTTGCGGCACCAGCATCCCCTCCTGGCTGGACGATCGTTTTGACGGCCTCGATGACAATGCCGATGAACGCGCCAAGGTTGCCGCCGATGTCGCCGCCGAGCAGATCCAGGATCTGGTACGGCGAGGCATCCACGAGTTCCATCTTTATACGATGAACCGTTCGCCGCTCGTCTCGGCTGTTCTGGAGCGATTGGGTCTGCAGCGCAAGGCAGATGCGCGCGCTGTCGCCTGACGAAATCCGGGGAACGTGGCCGTGAAAAAGCGCATGCTGATCTTCGGCATGCGCTTCTTAAATGGAATAGGCTGTTTTGTTTGCTTTCAGGAGCTCGGTTGTCTGCAACAGTCGTTCTTCGTCAGATGAAAAGCATCGTTACCACGAATACGAAGGCTGCACCGACCACTAGGACGTTGATGGATCGCGTCAATCCCATGTCTTCCTCCTTAGTCAACCGTTAGAGTCTATGTCGGAAATGTGTCGCTTGAAAAGCGAATTCGATGCTGCATCGCGGTACGAAACAGAGAAATTGAATCAAGATATCAAAATAAGCTATTGTTTTAATACGGAAAATCTTTCGTTCACGGAATTTAAAGCATTGTTAATTTGGCTGTGAACGAAATTAATATCTACCACGAATGGCGGCTACGGTTTGCCGCCTGCTCCTATTGACCGAGTTCCGGAAAGCCATCTGTATTCCGATACAGAAGCAGCAAAAATGCAAAAAAAGGCGACCCGGGGCCGCCTTTCATAGAATAAGAAGCAAATCTTAGAGCGCGTTCAATAGCGCCTGCGTCGCCCAGCCATCGGCCGGGAGACCAAGGCGAAACTGTTCCTTCTGGATGGCAACGCGCGTGCCAGAGCCGAGGATGCCGTCGATCTTGCCGACATCGTAGCCGCGAGCCGTAAGCTTGGTCTGAAGCGCCTTCATGTCGACGTCGTTCAGGCCCGCTTCTGGCGTACCCTTGTTATAGGTCGGGGCGCCGCTAAAGCGGGTAGCGAAATAGGCGGCCGACGTCGTGTAGATGAACGACTGGTTCCATTCAAGAAAGGCGCTGTAATTCGGATAGGTCAGGAAAGCCGGACCCTTGCGACCCTGCGGCAGGATAAGAGCGGTGGGCAGCGAGCCGAAGTTGGTATTGCCGTCGCGCGGCTTGACGCCGAGCTGGAACCAGTCGGCAGCCGTGAGCGTCCCGCCAAGGCCGGACTTTTCCCAGGGCAGATTGTCGGGCACACTTACCTCCTGCAGCCACGGCTGACCACGCTGGAAGCCCAGACTTTGGAAGAACCGCGCTGTCGTGAGAATGACGTCGGGCGCACTTGTTTTCATATTGACATGGCCATCGCCATCGCCATCGGTGCCGTAAGAGATGATCGAGGGGGGCAGCATCTGGGTCTGGCCGATTTCCCCGGCCCAGGCACCCGTCATGGTATCGGGGTCGGCATCGCCATGTTGCACCATTTCGATGAAGCCGATCAAACGCGGACGGAAAAACTCAGGTCTGCGGCAGTCGTGCGAGAGGGTGACCAGCGCATTGCGGGTATTGAAATTACCCTGAACGGCACCGAAATCGGTTTCCATGGCCCAATAAGTGGTGATGATACCGGGGGGCACGCCATAGTCATTCTCGGCCTTGGCGAAGACATCGGCATATTGCTTCAATTTCTGGCGGCCGATATCAAGCCGGCCCTGGCTGACGGTGCGCTGTGAGAATTCGAGGAAGGTCTGGCGGAACACACCCTGGCTGCGGTCCATGGCGAGAACCTTGGGGTCGATCTGCGCGCCGGAAAATGTCTTGTCGGCGGACGCGGCATCGGCGCCAGCAGCGATGGCTTCGGCCTTGACGCCTGCCAGGAAAGCAGGAAGGTCACCACCGCAGGCGACCTTGGGAGCGCCGTTACCCTCCGCATTCGACGGGGCGGCAGGTGTCGCGCTCTGCGCCATCGCCATGCTTGTCATGGCTGAAGCGAAGATCAATGCGAGTGCGCTGCGTCGGATGGTATGGCGGTCCATGGGCGATCCTCTTTTCTGACAGAATAGGGTCGCTTTCACAGAAGATTGTGACAGAAGCAAGAGAGAAGTTAGAGCAGTCTCAAGAATTTCCCTGCTTCTCTACTGCCGCCACCCAATTGTGCCAATTCTGCTCGGAACCGCCAAAAACATTGATGTCCGTCGGCCCCTTGATGCCGGGAATGACGCCGGTCGAGGTATATTGCCAGAAGGCCCAGGAACGGTCGGCATAGGTCGCCGTCGGATGCTTGGCGACTGAGCGGACCCAGAAGTGGTAGTCCTTGAAGTAACCGGCAAGATTCTCGCGATGGAAATCGACCGAGGTATAGATGATCGGGCGCTTGCCGTAATAGGCCTGCAGGCGATCCATGAAACGCTTCATTTCCGTCCGGACCGTCTCCGGGGCCGGTCTGGTGCGACAAGTCGGGGAACCGGGATTCCATTCGACGTCGACAACAGGCGGAAGCGCCATGGCATCCTTCGGCACGTTGCGGATGAACCAGTCGGCCTGCTCGTCCGCCGTCGAGCAGAAATAATAGAAATGATAAGGCGCGTGCAGGATGCCGGCCGTATTGGCTTCCTGCCAATATTCGCTGAAGCGCGGGTCGATCCGGTCCTTGCCCTCCGTCGCCTTGATGAAGACGAAGGCGACGCCGGAGCCCTTCACGGTCTGCCAGTCGATATCGCCCTGCCATTTGGACACGTCGATGCCGTGGATGGGGTGGCGTTCGGGGTGATCGCGGCCAAAATCCTGCGGCTTGGTATCCTTGAAGCGGGTCTTCGGAAGGGACGCCGTCTCGAGGGCATCATAGCTCGTCGTGCAGCTATTCAGGAGAAAGGCGAGCGGCAGTAAGCACAACAGAAGCCTGCGCATGGATATCCCGTTATGGCGCGAGTGATATTGCTGCCCCAAGGCTTGGCTTCCGTGATGTCTGGTCCCCGAAAATCCCAAGAAGCGGCGGGCCAAGCTGCTTGCAACCGGGCCTTACCACTCTATTCACCATATCAACGTAAAAAATCCGTTATCTTCAAGTAAATTCTTATACTTGAAGCGCCAAGTAGGCGAATTTCGACCCGAATTCGGGTCTTTAGCCTAGGCGGCCGGCTTGGTGATGACGGCTCTCCAGGCGTAGCCTCGCCCGATTTCTTCAAAGATCAGCTTCGCGCCGCGGGCCTTGACCCGTTCTTCCAGCACCGTGCGCAGGTCGGCGCGCGGGGTGACGTGGAATTTTTTCAGCCATCCCTTCAGCATGGTGCGGAACCAGCCGGGCAGCCGCTCTTGCTGGCCGAAATCGACGATATGCAATTCGCCTCCGGGGGCGACGGCATCGAGCGACGCATCGATCGCGCTCTTCCAGTCGGGGATCATCGACAGCGCGTAGGAGACCATGACGCGGTCGAAACCGTCGACACCGAAATCGGTCGGAGAAAAGGCAGTGGCGTCGGCGACGCGGAAGTCCGGCATCTGCTTCAGGCCGCGAAAATTGTTGCGGGCCGAAAGCAGCATTTCCTGAGAGATGTCGAGGCCGTAGAGCTTGGCCGACGGGAAGCGGCGATGCGCCAGCAACATGTTGCGGCCGGTGCCGCAGCCGACTTCGAGCAGGGAGCCGCCGAAGGGCACGTTGAGGTGGGCGACGGTTCGATCACGGCCGAAGAGATAGTATTTGCGCGTCAGGTCGTAGATATGCCGCTGGTAGCGGTACATGCCGTCCATCAGTCCGGCATGGTTCTTCGAATTTGCGTCGACGCCCGTATCCGCCTGGCTCACGCTTTTTTCCCGTAAATGTGGAAGCCGCCGTAGATTGCCGAGCGGTCGCGTAGATTAAGCTCCTGCGAGCGCTCTTCGTCATAGACCCATTGATCGCGGATAGCGGTCGAAAGGCGGCCCTCGATAATGCTCTTTTCGGCGGCGGTGCGGAAAATGACGCGCGCGCCTTCGCGGGCCGTGCGGCTGATTTCCGCCCAGAGTTCGTTGAGCTGTTCGTCGGTCATCCAGTCCTGGGCATCGAGCAAGATATAGCGGTCACGAGAGGCCGCGGGCTTGGAGGCGAGCAGCTCGGTGAAGTTGGCATGATGCACGCTGACCCGATCGGCATTGGCGTGGATGGCAGTATAATGCTCAGGCTTCAGATAGGTCGGTAGCGGCCCCTGGTGCTGGGCGGCGTAACGGCGCGCGAAAGCCTGCCAGGCAAAATAGTTGTCTTGCATCGGGAAGTGGCATGCCAGCTTTTCCAGGCGATGCTTGAGCACACCAGAAATGGAATCGCCACCGGCAAGGCTCGCAAGCTCGTCATATTGCTGCGGCGGAATGCCAAGGCCGAAAAGCGAGCTCTTGCGGCCGAGCAGCCAGCGCACCATTGGCCTGTCGAAGATCGGCGCGATCTCGTTGTCGAAGAACTGCCGCTGCTCGCGCAATGTGCGGGCTTCAGTCAGCGTGGCGAGGCGGACGCCGTGCAGACGGGCTAGGATGTGGGCGGCGCCGATGAAGCGGCCGAGCAGGCCGGTCTTGTAGATGTTGCGGTTGAACACCGTAACGCGGCGGCGACCGTACATGTCGCGACCGTCCCAATAGGTCGCGGTTGCCGGATCGAGCCTTGGCGCGATGAACTCTTCGTAGGCCTGGCTATTGGTGTCGATGCCAGGCGTGGCGAAGAAACGCACCAGATCGGCGTGCCCGGGCAGCAGCCGGAAGGCGGCTAGCTTGAGCTTGTTCAGCGCGATATGGTGACGGTTGAGGTCGACGACATCGATCGAGGCGGGGCTCTGCGAGAGATAGGCAAGCATGTTGCAGCCACCGGAGCCGATGGTGACGATGCGATGATGCGGCTGAAGCTCCATCGCCTCCATGTCGATATCCGGATCCTCCCAGATCTGCGGATAGACAAGGCCGGAGAACAGCATGCCGAACAGACGTTCGGAAAAGCCGGCCTTGGACAGGGCCTTGTGTTGCAGCAGAGCGTCCTTGAGTTTCCGATTCTTGTGGAGACCGGCTTCCGGGGCGAATTCCGTCATCTGAGTCTTGTCACCAATTTGTCAGGTTCAGGGCGTGTAACCCGGCAATGCTACAGTCTGATGACGTGGCCTGTTGGTAGGTTCGGCCATGCGGCGACCATGTGGATATTTGCGGAACTGTGATGACGATAGGTCTTTCATATTGCAGCGTTTCCTGATTGTCTCCGCTGACCTTTGGAGGGTTTGCGGCATGCGTTTTATATCGAGAGCGATTACGGCTCTTGTTCTTTTATTGCTGATCATTGTTGCCGGTGGCGTCGTCTGGCTTTCTGTTTCTCCGCCGGAATTGCTGAGGGTCGGCGACGGCTACGCCGCCAAGATCGTCTGTTCGAACACCTTTATCGCCAAGCGCGATCCTGAGCAGGTGCTGGCGGACGACGTGCAGGCGCCGGGCAATCCGGCACTGAAACTCGTTCGGGTTTCGGTCGATCGAGAGGAGGGGGTGGTGACGGCCCGCATCCTTGGCATGTTTGCGCCGAATTATGCGCTCTATCGCGGCGCGCTCGGATGCGTGACGGTGCCGGATGGGGATCTGCAGACAGCACGAAGCGCGGCCTTCCTGAACAAGGTGAAGGTGCCGAAGCGCGATTCTCCCTGGCCGGACGGCGACAAGGTCGCGGGCGATGAGGGCGAGGTGAGCGCAGCGCTCTCGAAGCTCGTGACCGATCCGGATCTTGCCGGCCCTTCCATGCGCGCGGTTGTCGTCATCAAGGATGGCCGCATCGTCGCGGAGACCTATGGCGAAGGGTTCGGCAAGGGGACCCCGTTGATCGGCTGGTCGATGACGAAAACGGTCAACGCGGCGATCATCGGCCGGCTGATGCTGACCGGTCGCATGTCCTTCGATGATCAGAATCTTTTACCGCAATGGAGTGGGGATGTCCGCAAGAACATCAAGCTCAGCGATCTCCTCGGCATGGAAAGCGGTCTTGCCTTCAACGAGAGCTATGGCGCGGTGTCGGATGTGACACGCATGCTCTATCTCGATCCGGACTCCACCAGGATTGCCGCAAACGCGCCGCAGCAGGCGCCCGCCGGCGAGCGTTTCAGCTATTCGAGCGGCACGGCGACGCTGCTTTCAAGACTCTGGATGAACAGGCTTCCGAACGAAAGCGCGGCAATCGCCTATCCGCGCGAGGCGTTGTTTATGCCGCTCGGCATGTCGAGCGCCGTACTGGAGGCCGATGAGCGTGGCACCTTCATCGGCAGCTCCTATCTCTACGCAACGGCTCGTGACTGGGCGCGCTTCGGGCAATTCCTGTTGCAGGATGGTGTCTGGAAGGGCCAGCGCCTGTTGCCGGAGGGTTTCGTCGGAGCCATGCGCACGCCGACCAAGGCATCGGAAGGCGTCTATTCACAGGTTCAGGCCTGGCTTGCCGGGCCGGGTGGCTCGGACGGGCAGTTCGGTCTGCCGACGGATACGTTCTGGATGCTCGGACATGACGGCCAGAGTGTCGCCATTGTTCCTTCAGCCAATCTCGTGCTGGTGCGCATGGGACTGACGCCAAGCTGGCTGAATTACAAGCCGCAAATCCTGCTGAAGAAAATCCTGGATGTGACAACGCCGGCCAAGACCTAAGGTCCGACCGGCGTTTGCAAATCTAAAGCCCGGATCAGTAGTTGCCGTGGGCGATGTCCGTCAGGCCCTTGCGCTTGGCGTCATAATAATAACCACGCGCGTAGAGCTGAACGGCCTTGACTTCCTTGTTATCGGCCTTGTTGTCGGCAACCATCCACGCGCCGCGCAGATATTTCGCGGCATATTTGATGTTGGTTTCGGCATCGAGCAGACCCGACGCCGGGCCTTCATAACCCATCGACTTGGCGGTGTTGTACTTGATCTGCATCAGGCCAAAATAGCCGGCCTTGTTATAGGCTTTCGGATCGTAACGGCTCTCGCGATGAACGACGCGATGGATCAGCGATTCAGGGATTTCGTAAATCTTTGCGTATTTCTGGATGAGCTTCGTAACGTAGCTCTTTTCCGCCGGCGGCACGTTGGATTCGTAATTCGGGGTGGTCAATACGGCTGAAACGACAGTAGGACCGCTGGTGTCGAAGTTGAAGTCATAGCGCATGCGGTTGTCGGCATAACGCAAGGCGCCGATCTGCTGGGGGGCAGCATAGGCGACCTCGGCAGGCGCCATGACCGGTGCATCTTCATCGGGGCGCGGCGTTGGAACGACGGATTGGATCGCTGCCAAATCGGAGGTCATGGGAATGGTCGCTTGAGCGGCAGACGCAGAACTCGAGATCGGAAGAAGAGCGCTATCGCCGGGACGTGCCGGGTTTGGCATCGGGATGGCGACAACGGCCGGAATCGGCGGTTCGTCTGAAGCGGCATAGGCTGCCGCTGGCGATGTATTTGCCGCCGGTGCGCCGGTTGCGGTAGCAATGGCAACCGTGCCCTGGTTCGCGGCGTTCGGCGCATTTGCGGCCGAAGCGCCCATGCGATCTTGGGCTGCCTGGATTTGGCCCTGGCCAACTGAGACGGCTTGAACGCGGTCGGACTTCATCAATACCACCTGCTGCTGAGGCTGGCCTTGCAAGCCTGTTGCAGGAGCGGTGGATGCTACCGCAACGCCGCCAACAGGCGTGGCAACAGCGCCTGTGGTCGAGGCTGTATTCGGATGCGGCACGTTGGTTTGTGCCGCCGGGAGTCCGGCCTGGGACGTCTGCTGCTGGGTGCTTGCACACCCCGCAAGAGCGCCGCACATCATTGCCGAAAAGGCAACGCTGCGCTTCAGGCTGGGAAATCCAATCGCTAGCATTCTGTCACTTTCGAAAAAACCGCCCCAGTCCTGCGATGCAAATCCGTCACAGGATCAATAAATTTATGAATTCCCATTAACCTATGAACGGTCCCATCGCAACCCTGGACAGCCTCACGCGGCCATCCGACGGTATCCGGCGGTGACTGCGCCGGCCGCGATCAACAGGGTTCCACCCGTCCGGTTGACGGTGCGTTGCACGCTTGCCTTGCGGATAAAGCCGCGCGCCATGTCGGCAACGAAGACGTAAACCAACGAATTCAGCGCTGCCAAAGTCAGGAAGGTTGCCTCCAGAATAAGGGTTTGCTGGAAAAAAGGCTTCGACATGTCGAGAAACTGCGGCACGAAGGCGACGAAGAAGATGATGCTCTTGGGGTTCAGGGCCGTTACAACATAAGCGTGCAGCATAATCTTCAGCGGTTTTTCCTCAGGAAGATTATCGTTGTCTCCCATTGGACCGGTCACGATCGGCGCACGCCAGAGCTTGATTCCCAAAAACATGAGATAGGCTGCGCCGACCAGTTTCAGGATCGTGAACAGCGTCGCCGAGGTGGCAAGAAGCGCGCCAAGGCCGGCAAGCGATGCGGTCATCGCGGTGAAGTCGCCGAGCGTTACGCCGGTGACGGTCGCCAGCGCGGTCTTGCGGCCATGACCCAGTGCATAGGAGATCACGAGGAGAATGGTCGGGCCGGGAATTGCCAGCATGATGCAGGATGCGGCGGCGAAAGCGAGCCAGGTTTCAATCGACATGGAATCCTCCTCTATTCCTTTTCGCCGCCAGCAAAGACATTGGATTTGCGATCCGTCAATTAGGATTGCGTGTATTTCTGACCGATATGATCCATGACCCCGGCAAACCACGGCAATGACAGATCGAAGGGCTTGCCGCCCTTGATGCGCGGGAATTCGATGGTGCGCAGCTTGCCGCCCTGGCCTTCGTCATGGCCGGTGACGCCGGATACCTTGTTCAAGGCGCTTTCGACCGCGAGGTCGACCATGCCCTGGATCAGGCGCAGGTCTTCGCCATTGGCCGGCGCGGAGCGGGCGAAGTAACCCGACTTCTGCACCATAGAGCGCTCGGCGCCGAGGAGGGAGGCGAACTGCTTCTGGAACCAGCTGCCGACATTGATGGTGTCGATCTTCACATGGCCGAAGGCATCGCGCTTGATTGTTTCACCGGCGGCTTCGCGCTCGGCAACGATGGCGTCGAGTGCCGCACCTTCCGAGACGAACAACGTCACATGGCCGGTCTTTTCCATGACGGTCCTCAGGCGTTCAGCTTCGGCTTCGATATCGAAGGCCAATTCCGGCAGGTAAAGGCCGTCGATGCTCTTCATCTCGGCATTGGTCATGAAGCCCTCGACATATTCATTGGCGCTGGTCTTCTGAATATAGGCGCGGGCGGTTGCAGCCGTCAGCCAGCCGCAGCTGCGGCCCATGACTTCATGGATGACGAGGGTGCGCGGAGCGGCTGTCTGTTCGTTGCTGACATTGTCGAAGAAATGCGCGCCGACTTCGGCTGCGGTCCAGGCGCCGAGAGACTGGCGGATCGGCATGACATCATTGTCGACCGTCTTCGGCAGGCCGACCACGGTCAGGTCGTAGCCATTGGCGCCGAGATAGGCGGCGAGATCGGCGGCCGTCGTGTTGGTGTCGTCGCCGCCGATCGTGTGCAGAATAGTGATACCATCGGAGGCGAGGCGCTCCGCGGCGACGCGCAGCGGATTTTCACCTTCCCTGACCAGCCCGCGCTTGACGCAGTCGGCGGCGTTGGTGAGCTTGACGCGGCTGTTGCCGATCGGCGAGCCACCGTAGCGATGCAGCAAATACGCATCCTCGCGCATGCGAGGGGTGATCTCGATGCGGTCGCCCAGCAGAACGCCCTGATAGCCAGAGCGATAGGCGATGAGATCGAGATCGGGCGCCACGTCTGTATAGCGCTGGATCAGGCCGCCGACAGCGGAAGAGAGGCAGGGCGCCAATCCGCCTGCGGTGAGCATTGCGACTTTCTGTTTGGCCATGGGGATCCTCCTTGCAGCCGTACTGCATCATTTCGGTGATTGCCGTCCGAATGGATGCGACAGGAGGGCATGGCTGTAAAGTAAAGAATTTAAGAAATACGCGCTTTGTTTTCTCGTTTAGGGGGATGAGCGCTCCCGATCGCGCGGCTTCGCAAATCACATCATCAAACACGCCATCATTACCGAAATGTGAAAAGTGTTTTCGGCCTTGCGACCAATGGGCAGCTTGCAATCGCAACCATTATTTGATCAAGGTGTTTCCTATCAGGAAGGATGATTAAGACCGTGATGTCGTTTTGGGAAAAATTGCTGAATGCTGTTGGCAGCTCTGCTGGCAATCCCCTGTCGGCTGTGGTCGAAGCCATCCGCACACTGTTTGAAGGTGACCCGGAAACCCGCCGCAAGGTGGCCTTTTCCGTCGCCATTATCGCGCTTTCCGCCAAGATGGCGAAGGCGGACGGCGTGGTGACAGAAAACGAAGTCAACGCTTTCCGCGAGATTTTCGAGTTCCCGGACGATCAGGCGAAGAACGTCGCGCGCCTTTATAATCTGGCGCGCCAGGATGTCGCCGGTTACGAGGCGTATGCCGAGCGGCTGTCATCGCTCTGCGTTACCTGCGCCGCCAATTGCCCGGTCTTGGAAGATGTGCTTGACGGCCTTTTCCATATCGCCAAGGCCGATGGCCTGATCCACGAGAAGGAAATGGCTTTCCTTCAGCACGTCGCGCAGATCTTCCATATGAGCGAGCAGCGCTTCGAGCAGATCATGGCGCGCCATGTCAGCGCCGACGGTCGCGATCCCTACAAGGTATTGGGTGTTTCACCCCAGGATGATTTCACGACCATTCGCCGCCGCTATCACGGCCTGGTCTATGAGAACCATCCCGACCGTCTCGTTTCACGGGGCGTGCCGGAGGAGTTCCACGTCATCGCCAATGAGCGTATGGCGGTTCTCAACGCTGCCTATGAGGAAATCGAGAGAGAACGTCGCGCCGCATGAGTTCCTTTCCGGCAGACTTTGCGGGTGCCAGCGTGCAGCCGTCGCCGAACCATAGTGAGAGGAAGGATGGACGCAGGCCGGACATGATCCTTCTGCACTATACAGGCATGGGCACCGCCGAAGGCGCGCTTGACTGGCTCTGTCGCGGCGAGAGCCAGGTGTCGAGCCATTACTTCGTCTTCGAGGACGGGCGTGTGATCCAGCTTGTTCCGGAGGAGCGCCGAGCCTGGCATGCCGGCAAGAGCTTGTGGCAGGGCGAGGCGGATATTAATTCGCTGTCGATCGGCATTGAGATTGCCAATGCCGGCCATCCCGGCGGGCTGCCGGATTTCCCCGATGCGCAGGTCGAAGCGGTCATCGAACTATGTCGCGATTGCGGCCAACGCTGGGCAATCGCGCCCGAGCGGGTGCTTGGACACTCCGATGTAGCCCCTGTCCGCAAGGTCGATCCGGGCGAAAAATTCCCCTGGACACGACTGGCCGCGGCGGGTGTCGGCCATTGGGTGGAGCCGGCGCCGATCACTGGCGGGCGGTTCTTCCAGAAGGGTGATGTCGGTCAGCCGATAGAGGCGTTGCAGTCGATGCTCTCGCTTTATGGTTATGGAACTGAAATCACAGGTGAATTCTCTACCAAATTGGAGGGGGATGTTCAGGCTTTCCAGCGCCATTTCCGTCCGGAACGAGTGGATGGGATTGCCGATTTTTCGACCATCGATACGCTGCACCGTCTGCTCTCCAGCCTGCCTCGCTTTTCCTGATTCAAGCGGTCCTTTGCTTGCGGTTGCAGGCCCGCTCTCGCGCGGGAAAAGCCTAAGGTGCTGCACTGCCACATCATTTCCCTATTATCTCCGCATTGCACTGGTCTAACGGCGCTTGCTGAACGGCGGCCGTGCAAGTTTAGTTTGTGTGTCGCATGGCCGTAAACGAATAACGGGGACCGTGCCCTCCGGCGGCTCTTTTTGCCTCCCGCCGGACTGATGGTGAATGCCATCCGCGATCCCACGCCCGGAGACAAAAGACTACATGAAAAATTTGATTGTTGCGGCGGCAGCGTGCGTGAGCGTGCTGCTGACAGGATATGATTCTGCCTTTGCCGGCCAGCGTGGCGGAAAAACCGAAACGGTTTCCCTGCGGATCACCAAGCGCACGGCCAACTATCCAGTATCGGGTGTCCCCGCGGAATTGCGCGACGTGGAAAATTCCTTCACCGGACGAAAAGCCTATTCGGCTCTGATTACCAAATACGCCAAACAGAATGGCGTGCCGGTCGAACTGGCGACCGCCGTCGTCCAGATCGAAAGCAATTTCAACCCGAGACTGCGCGGCAGCGCCGGCGAGATCGGCCTGATGCAGATCAAGCCGGCGACAGCACGGCTGATGGGCTATTCAGGCAGCACGAAGGGTCTCTATGATCCCGAGACGAACATCAAGTTCGGCATGAAATACCTTGCCATGGCGCAGGATCTTGGCGGCGGTCCGACCTGCAATACCATCCTCAAATACAATGCCGGCCACGGGGCGACCCGCATGAATCCGATCTCGAAAAGATATTGCGGTAAGGTGCTGGCACTGCTCGATTAAGGTCGCTTTTCGATGGGATTGCGGGTAGGGCGGAATCGCTTTCCATGCTATCGAAATCGCGATCATTTGCGAGGAGCGTGATATGGCAGCGGATTTCAGGTTCATCGTCGTCGGTCGGGGAATGATGGGGGCGGCCGCCGCCCGCCATCTGGCCAGCCAAACGGACGGGATCGCCGTTATCGGCCCCGACGAGCCTGAAGATCGCGCCAACCATCAGGGTGTGTTCGGCAGTCACTATGACGAAGGCCGCATCACTCGCACCATCGATCCCGATGCCGACTGGGCGCGGCTCGCCAACCGCTCGATCGCCCGCTATGCCGAGATCGAGCGCGACAGCGGCATCCAGTTCTATTCGCCGGTCGGCTGCCTTGTCGTCGGACCGAGGCGGGGCGGCGGCGATGCCTATGTCGGCGATGTCATCGACGCGGCGTCTCGGCTCGGTGTCCAGACGGTGCTTCTGGACGATGCCGGGCTGAAGGCGAAATTTCCCTTCTTCTCCTTCGTGGCGGAAAGTGAAGGCGTCCACGAGCCACAGGGTGCCGGTCATATCAGCCCACGGCGGCTGGTGAAGGCGCAATCGCTGCTGGCGGAAAAAGCGGGAGCGAAGGTCATCAAACAGACCGCTGTCTCGATCCGTGACGAAGACGGTCTTGCGGTCGTCACCACGGCGGAAGGCGAAACGTTCCGTGCCGGGAAAGTCCTGCTTGCCGCCGGCGGTTTCTCCATTGCGGAGAATCTGTTGCCGCGGCCTGTTGAGATGAAGGTTTATGGCCGCACCGTGACTTTCTTCGAGGTCAGCAAGGACGAAGCCGAGGCGATGTCGGCGATGCCGTCGCTGATATCCAAGACGCTCGACGATGCCGACAGCATCTATATGCTGCCGCCGATCCGCTATCCCGACGGCAAATATTACATGAAGATCGGCGGCGATCCGGACGACCTCCAGTTCGATAGCGAACCGGAGCTGCGCGCATGGTTTCGCACTGATGGCCGCGACAAGGCGCGCGATCACCTGGCGCGGATTTTTCACGAACTGGTCCCCGGCGTGACCCGGCCCGCTACGCTTACCAATTCCTGCGCTGTTTCCTATTCGCCCACCGGCTATCCCATGATCGGCTACACCTCTTCACCGCGCGTGGCGGTTCTGACCGGAGGCTGCGGCATGGCAGCCAAGAGTTCGGATGAGATCGGCAGGATCGGCGCCGAGCTGCTGCTCGAAGGTCGAATCAAGGACGACGGCTACCGCACGGATTTCTCTGCATATTTCCGCAGCTAGCCATGAGCTGTCGCAAGGCCGCATATTTCGGTGGCAATTGCCGGCGGTCTCGGCTAATGAGCCTCTGCCAGTTGGCCGGGCAGCCGCGCTTTACCAATGCCGAAAGGCGGTAGGGGGAGGAAAGTCCGGGCTCCACGGAAACACGGTGCCGGATAACGTCCGGCGAGGGCGACCTCAGGGAAAGTGCCACAGAAAGCAAACCGCCTGATCTTTGGATCGGGTAAGGGTGAAAGGGTGGGGTAAGAGCCCACCGCGTCTCTGGAAACAGCGACGGCACGGTAAACCCCACCGGGAGCAAAACCGAATAGGGATGACGCGGAGCGCGAGAGCGCTCCAGCCCGTTTCCGGGCCGGTCATCCGGGTGGGTTGCATGAGGCGGCGCGCAAGCGTCGTCCCAGATGAATGGCTGCCACGTTCCGGCCTCGGTCGGAGCCATACAGAACCCGGCTTACAGGCCAACTGGCAAATCATCCTTCGCGTCGCCGATGCCTGGTCATCCGCCTTGCGAAAACATTTTTCAAAAGGCCAGAAGCTTTGGTTCGGGGCCTCTCCGCCATACCAGGAGAAGGCGTTTTCACCTGTGAAAACAAACCGTTTTGGAGCACCCGTTCAGGGCGATCATAACCTTTCGTTAAACTTAACGGCTTATGAATATTCAGGCTGTGGCCACGTCTCCGTGGCTTCATCCCATTGACGCCCATATGGTCCCATGGTATCCCAAAAGCACATTGCACAAGGGCAAATCAGTGCCCATTCATCGCAAAGCCATGATACCTCCCTTCAAGGAGGCGTCGGAAGAGTGTTCGTTCTTTCGGCTTGCGAAGCTGTGTCCGATTTTGGCTGTGTCTGTGGGCGAGTAGTTGCCCGCAGGTCATGGGGAACGGGTGTTTCGCGTCATGAACCGCTTCCTGTCGAATGCGACCAACAGGGTCGATGCCAAGGGCCGGGTATCCGTGCCGGCGGCGTTTCGGTCCGTGCTGGCGGAGCGCAATATTCAGGAGCTGTATTGTTTCCAGGATTTTGTGTTCCCGGCGATCAGCGTCGGCGGCCTCGATCTGCTCGATCGGTTCGAGCGGCAGATTGCGGTGGAGGATCCGTTTTCGCCGGCGGCGAACCAGATGTCGCTCCTCATTCACGGGGGCGGGGTCTTCATGAAGCTCGATGCGGAAGGGCGGTTGATGGTCACGGATTTTATCCGGGGCTTCACCGGTATCACCAACGAGGTGACCTTTGTCGGTCGGGCGGACCATTTTCAATTGTGGCAGCCGGAGGCCTTTCAGGTCTTGCAGGCGCAGGCACGAGAGGAGCGCAAGCTGGCGGGGCGGCGCTCGGAATAGAACGGGGAAGCGGAATGGCGGCGAATTCTGGCGGAGGTTTGACTGATGCCGATGGCGGACCGGTTCGCCACATTCCGGTTCTTCTCGCTGAGGTGCTTGAGGCGCTCGCACCAGCGGCCGGGAAAGTTATTCTCGATGGCACGTTCGGTGCCGGCGGTTATACCTCGGCAATCCTTTCGGCCGGCGCCGACGTGATCGCGCTCGATCGGGATCCCTCGGCGATCGCCGCGGGGCAGGCGATGGTCGCCGCGCATGCGGGTCATCTTACGCTCATTCAATCGCAGTTTTCGCAGCTCGCCGATCACGCTCCTCAGGGTGGGCTCGACGGTATTGTGCTCGATATCGGCGTTTCCTCCATGCAGCTCGATGAGGCCGAGCGTGGCTTCTCGTTCAGCAAGAACGGCCCGCTCGACATGCGCATGTCGGCAAGCGGCGTGTCGGCGGCCGATGTCGTCAATCATGCCAAGCTTGCCGATCTCATCCGCATTTTCGTCTTTCTCGGCGAGGAAAAGCAAGCTCCCCGGATCGCGCATGCGATCGAAAAGCGCCGGGCGGAAGCGCCCTTCGTCACGACCCGCGATCTTGCCGGTCTGATCGAAATCGTCACGCCACGAAAGGCCAAGGACAAGATTCATCCGGCAACCCGCGTTTTCCAGGCATTGCGCATCTTCGTCAACGACGAGCTTGGCGAGCTGGCGCAGGCGCTGTTTGCCGCCGAGCGGGCGCTGAAGCCGGGCGGCCGTCTGGTGGTCGTCACGTTCCATTCGCTGGAGGATCGCATCGTCAAGAAGTTCTTCGCCGACCGTTCCGGCCGCGCCGGCGGTTCTCGCCATATGCCCGTGGTGCATGAGCGGCTGGCAACCTTCGACCCGATCGGCAAGCCGATGATTTCGGCTAGTGATGCCGAGGCGGAGATCAATCCGCGGTCGCGTTCGGCCAAGCTGCGCGCCGGTCTTCGCACCAGCGTGCCGGCTGAAGCCGCCGATCTATCGATCTTCGATCTGCCCAATCTCGCCAGTCTCGGAAAGCTCGGAGGTTGATATGCTGAGGACTTTTGACATCGTTCTGATTGGCGTCATGACGGCAACGGCCAGTATCACCTACACGATCAAGCATCGTGCCGAGCTGAAGCTCGAGGAGGTTCATCGCCTTGAATCCGAGATCAAGCTGGAGAAGGACACGATCGAGCTTCTGAAGGCGGACTGGGCGCTGGTCGTTCAGCCGAACCGCCTGGAGCGGCTGGTCAACAACTACAATAGCGAACTCAAGCTGCAGCCGACGCTCTCGACCGCAATCGTGCAGCCGAGCGAGTTGCCGATGCTGCGCACGCAGCTTCCGCCGGAAATCGTCGCCGATGCCAAGGATGATACGACGTCAGGGAATGCCAAGGCCGGTGGCGCCAAGACGAGCAGCGGCAAGGTGACTGCTGCCGCGGCTGCGAAGAATAGCGATACGACGGATGCGGCGATCAGGAAGGCTATCGCCGATGTCGCCTCCGCTCCCGCGCCGCGTCCGGCCGCCAAGCAACCGTCGCTGGCGAAGCGCAAGAAACAGGATATCGACAATATCGCAACAGGATCGGTGGACGAGTGATGTCATTCCTTTCGCGCATCATGGTCTTGAAGAGCAAGGCCCACTTCTCCACCGACGGCAACAATCGCCCAAGCGGTACCGGCAATTCGACCTTCGAGGGCGCTCGCAAGCGCAAGTCCAATCAGGCCAAGAGCCGGGTCGTTCTGCTGGTTGCAAGCTTTGCCGTTGTCTACTGCGTTATCGGCGGTCGTCTTGCCCAGTTCGCCATGACGGCGCCGGATACGACGTCGAGCATCCTGCCACCGGACCGGCTGATGGCATCGCGACCCGACATTGTCGACCGCAACGGCGCGCTGCTTGCGACCGATATCCGCACCGTGTCGCTGTTTGCTGAGCCGAACAAGATCATCGATCCCGACGAAGCGGTCGAGGAGTTGCGGACTGTTCTGCCTGATCTCGACACCAAGGGCACCTACAAGAAGCTCGCGGTGAAGACTTCGCATTTTGCCTGGCTTCGCCGTCAGTTGACGCCGAAGCAGCAGAGCCAGATCCTGGCACTCGGCATTCCCGGCATTGGCTTCCGCCCCGAGAAGCGCCGCTTCTATCCGGGCGGCTCCACCGCCGCCCACATTCTCGGCTATGTCAACATCGACAATCGCGGTGTCGCCGGGATGGAGAAGTACATTGACGACCAGGGGCTCGCCGATCTCGCGGCCGCAGGCATGACCAACGATCAGCCGTTGCAGCCGGTCAAGCTCTCGATCGATCTGCGCGTGCAGGACATCGTGCATGACGCCGTCGTCAACGCGGTCAATAACTTCCAGGCGAAGGGCGCGGGTGCGGCAGTGCTCGACGTTCACACCGGCGAAGTGATCGCGATGGCGTCGGCTCCCGATTTCGATCCGAACTATCCGAACGAGGGTGCCACGGAAGGCTGGCTCAACCGCATGACGAACGGCACCTTCGAAATGGGCTCGACCTTCAAGACCTTCACCATGGCCATGGCGTTCGATTCCGGCAAAGTCACGCTGCGCGACGCCTTCGATGCCACCAACCCGATCCGTATCGGCGGTTTCACTATCAAGGATTTTCATGGCCAGCGTCGTGTGCTGACCGTTCCGGAAATCTTCCAGTATTCCTCCAACATCGGCACGGCGAAGATCGCCGATCTCGTCGGTATCGACGGCCACAAGGAATTCCTGACCCGCATAGGGCTGCTCACCAAGATGAACACCGAGCTGCCTGAAGTGAAGGCGCCGAGCCAGCCGCGTGTGTGGAAGAAGATCAACTCGATCACCATTTCCTTCGGCCACGGCGTCTCCACCACGCCGTTGCAGACGGCCGTTGCCGGTGCCGCCCTTGTCAATGGCGGCAAGCTGATTGAGCCGACCTTCCTGCCGCGTACCCGCTCTGAAGCCGACGCGGTCGCGAAAACCGTTATCAAGAAGAGCACCAGCGACAACGTCCGCTTCCTGCTCGACTTCAACGGCTCCAAGGGATCCGGCCGCGCCGCCCGCGTGCCGGGCTACGATGTTGGCAGCAAGACCGGAACGGCCGACAAGGTCGTCCACGGTCGCTATTCGAATACGCTGAACTTCAACACCTTCCTGGCGGTCTTCCCGATCGACAATCCGCAATACATCATCATGACCTTCTGCGACGAGCCGAAGACCGGCGAGCATGGCGGCACGATCTCGGCCTTCACGGCGGCGCCGATCGCCCGCGATATCATCGCGCGGGCCGCGCCGATCCTCGGAATACAGCCCAGCTTTGGAAAAGATAACTCGGCCTTGCTGGTGTCTTATTAAGCGTGAAAGAATACACGGGTCGATTCGCGAGAGGGCGGACTGATCAAAAACGAAAAGTATATTCGATGAACTTGCGGGACATTGCCGGAAATGCGTTTCCGGAACTCAACGGACAGGTCGGCGGGACACTTGGCGATATCGAGATAACTGGCCTTTCCGCCGACAGTCGCAAGGTTGCACCGGGCATGGCGTTCGTCGCTGTCGCCGGCACGAAGGCTGACGGCGCAAGTTTCATTGCCGATGCTGTTTCGCGTGGCGCATCCGTTGTTGTCGCCGGCCATGGTGCAGCCGCAGTTGGCGCGCCGCTTCTGACCGTTGCAGAGCCACGCCGTTTTCTCGCCGTTGCCGCTTCACGCTTTTATGGCAAGCAGCCCGAAACGATGGTTGCCGTCACTGGCACCGCCGGTAAGACCTCGGTTGCTTCCTTCACCCGTCAGATCTGGGCATATGCCGGTCATCCGGCCGCGATGATCGGCACGACCGGCGTCGTGTCGCCGACACGCAACGATTACGGCTCGCTGACGACGCCTGATCCGGTATCGCTGCACCAATTGCTCGCAGCGCTTGCCGACGAAGGCGTGACCCATGCGGCGATGGAAGCCTCCAGTCACGGCCTCGACCAATTCCGCCTCGATGGCGTCAGGCTGGCCGCCGCCGCATTCACCAATCTTGGCCGCGACCACATGGACTATCATCCGACGGTCGAGGATTACATGGCCGCCAAGATGCGCCTGTTCCGGGATCTGCTGCCCAAGGGCTCGCCGGCTGTTATCTTTGCCGATGACCCATGGTCGGGCGAGGCGATTGCCGCCGCGCGCGATGCCGGGCAGGACATACGCACCGTCGGCCGCAAGGGCGAATTCCTGGCGCTGAAGCGCGTCGAGCATTTCCGTCACAAGCAGATCGCGGAAGTCCATGTCGGCGACGACATTTTCGAGATTCACATTCCCCTTGCCGGCGATTTCCAAGTTGCCAACGCGCTTGTCGCGGCGGGCCTTGCCATATCCACCGGCGTTTCCGCGCCGGTTGCCATGGCGGCGCTGGAAAAGCTCGTGGGCGCTGCCGGTCGGTTGGAGCTTGTCGGCCATACCCATGACGGCGCGCTTGCCTATGTCGACTACGCGCATAAGCCGGATGCCTTGGAAAATGTGCTGAATTCCGTACGGCCGTTCACCACCGGCCGCATCATTGTCGTCTTCGGTTGCGGCGGTGACCGCGATCGCGGCAAGCGGCCGATCATGGGCGAAATTGCCTGCCGTCTGGCCGACGTGGTCATCGTCACCGATGACAATCCGCGCTCGGAAGAGCCGGCGGCGATCCGCGCCGAGATCATGGCGGCGGCATCCTGCGCCACCGAGATCGCCGATCGCGCCGAGGCGATCCGCGAGGCGGTTAGCATGTTGAAATCCGGTGACACGTTGATTGTCGCGGGCAAGGGGCATGAGGAAGGTCAGACGATCGGCAGCATTACGCTGCCTTTCTCCGACCATGCCGAACTGCACAAAGCATTGGAGGAGGTAAAGTCTTGAGCTGGCTTTGGACAACTGAAGACATGATCGCCGCCATTGTAGGCCGCTCCTTCGGGGCGATGCCTGAAGGCATTACGGGGATTTCCATCGATAGCCGCTCGATCAAGCCCGGCGAAGCTTTCTTCGCTATCAAGGGCGATCGTGTCGATGGCCATGACTATGCGAACCTGGCGATGGCCAATGGCGCGGCGTTGATCGTCATCAGCGAGGCGCGGCTACCGGCCATGGGTCGGCTGACTGTGCCGAAGATCGTTGTCGACGACGTCCTGGCGGCGCTCGGGAGATTGGGTGTTGCCGCCCGTCAGCGCACACAGGCGAAAATCATCGCCGTCACTGGATCGGTCGGCAAGACGACGACTAAGGAAATGCTGCGCCAGACGCTCTTGCCTTCCGGCAAGGTGCATGCCTCCGTCGCCTCCTTCAACAATCACTGGGGCGTGCCGCTGACTTTGGCGCGCATGCCCGAGGATACGGACTTCGGGGTCTTCGAAGTCGGGATGAACCATCCGGAGGAGATCCGGCCGCTTGCCAGGATGGTGCAACCGCATGTGGCGATCGTTACCACGATCGCGCCGGCTCATCTCGGCAATTTCAAGAGCATCACGGAAATAGCCGCCGCCAAGGCGGAGATCTTCGACGGCGTCGTGCCGGGTGGTCATGTCATCCTCAACCGCGACAACGACCAGTTCGAATTTCTGGAGCGGGCCGCATTGGCCGCCGGTGTCGAGCATGTGCATAGCTTCGGCCAGCACGCCAAGGCGGATGTGCGGCTGGCGGAGTTCAATGCCTCGGAAGAAAATTCGACGCTGTGGCTGACGATCGGCGGCGAGACGATGGAAGTGGCGATCGGCGCGCCCGGACGGCATATCGCGGAAAACGCGCTAGCCGCCCTTGGGGCTGTGATGCTGGTCGATGCCGATCTCGACAAGGCGATCGATGCGCTGGCGACGCTACAGGCCGCAAAGGGCAGGGGGCAGCGCCACAAGCGAATAGTCGGCAACGGCTACTTCACGCTGATCGATGAAAGTTACAACGCAAACCCTGCTTCCATGCGCGCGGCTATCGCGCTTTTGGCGACGTCATCGCCGGATGCAAATGTCGGCAGCAGGGCGGGCAGGCGGATCGCCGTTCTCGGCGACATGCTGGAAATGGGGGATTATGCCCAGAGGGTGCATGCCAACCTTGCCGGGCCGCTGCTTGCGGCCGGCATTGAGCATGTCTGGCTGGCGGGTCCGGAGATGGCGGCGCTAAGGGATGCGCTGCCGGAAAGTGTTTATGTCGAATACCGCGAGAACACGGAAGAGCTCTCGGAATTCGTACTCAATTCCGTCGCCCCTGGCGACGTCTTGATGGTGAAATCGTCGCTGGGGACAGGTTTCGGGAAGATCGTGACGGCTTTGCTTGACAAGTTTCCAGCATTCTCCGACACGGAGCCCCACTCCCATCAGGGGCTTTAGAAAGGGCTCGTATGCTAATCTGGCTTGCCGAACTGTCGGACCATATTCATTTTTTCAGTACCCACTTCAGATTTCTCAATCTGTTCAGATACATCACGTTCCGCACAGGCGGCGCCTTGTTCACCTCGGCGTTTATCGTATTCCTCTTCGGACCACGAATCATTTCCTCACTGCGCGTGCGCCAGGGCAGGGGGCAGCCGATTCGCGCCGATGGCCCGCAGACCCACTTCAAGAAGGCCGGTACGCCGACGATGGGCGGGCTGATGATCCTAGCGGGGATCGTGGTGTCGTCGTTGCTGTGGGCCGATCTTGCCAACGTCTACGTGGTTGCGACTTTGCTCGTCACCCTGGGTTTCGGCGCCATCGGTTTCTATGATGATTATCTCAAGGTTACGAAGCAGAGCGACAAGGGCTTTTCCGGTCGCGCCCGCCTTGGCATCGAATTCGTCATTGCCGCGATCGCTGTCTACTTCATGATGAACACGGCGCTGTCCTCCGGTCCCGCCGGCTCGACTTTCGGTTCGTCCGTCGCCTTCCCGTTCTTCAAGAGCTTTATGCTCAATCTCGGCATGTTCTTCGTGTTGTTCGGTGCTTTCGTCATCGTTTCCGCCGGTAATGCGGTGAACCTGACCGACGGGCTCGATGGGCTTGCCATCGTGCCGGTCATGATCGCCGCGGCGTCCTTCGGCGTCATCTCCTATCTCGCCGGCAACTTCGTCTTTGCCGACTATCTGGCAATCAACTTCGTGCCCGGCACCGGCGAATTGGCCGTGGTGCTTGGCGCTGTTATCGGCGCCGGTCTTGGGTTCCTCTGGTTCAACGCGCCGCCGGCCGCCATTTTCATGGGCGATACCGGTTCGCTGGCGCTCGGCGGCCTGATCGGCTCGGTGGCGGTTGCCACCAAGCATGAGATCGTCATGGCGATCATCGGCGGTCTCTTCGTGCTGGAGGCGCTTTCGGTGATCATCCAGGTTGGCTTCTTCAAAATGACCAGGCGTCGCGTCTTCCTGATGGCGCCGATCCACCATCACTTCGAAAAGAAGGGATGGACGGAAAGCCAGGTGGTCGTGCGCTTCTGGATCGTCGCGGTCATCCTGGCGATGGTCGGCCTCTCCACCTTGAAACTCCGGTGAGGCGGCGATGATCCCAGTCACCACGCTCAAGGGAAAAAAGGTCGCTCTGTTCGGCCTCGGCGGCTCGGGCTTTGCCACCGCGCGGGCGCTTGTCGCCGGCGGCGCGGAGGTGACTGCCTGGGACGACAATCCCGATAGCGTGGCAAAGGCTTTGGCCGAGGGGATTCCGGTCGCCGATCTTAGAGCCATCGACTGGAACGCGCTCTCGGTCTTCGTGTTGTCGCCGGGCGTGCCGCTGACCCATCCGAAGCCGCACTGGACCGTCGATCTTGCTCGCGCCGCTAGCGTCGAGGTCGTCGGCGATGTGGAGCTGTTCGTTCGGGAGCGGCGGGCGCATGCGCCGGATTGCCCCTTCATCGCCATCACCGGCACGAACGGGAAATCCACCACGACGGCGCTGATCGCCCATATCCTGCAATCGAGCGGCCGCGACACGCAGCTCGGCGGCAATATTGGCACGGCTATTCTGACGCTGGAGCCGCCAAAGGCGGAGCGTTATTACGTTGTCGAATGCTCCTCCTATCAGATCGACCTTGCCCCGACGCTTGACCCATCCGCTGGTATCCTGCTCAATCTGACCCCCGATCATCTCGACCGGCACGGCACGATGCAACACTATGCCGACATCAAGGAACGGCTGGTGGCCGGCAGTGGCGTGGCCATCGTTGGCGTTGATGACAGCTATTCCTCGCTGATCGCCGACCGCATCGAGCGAGCGGGCGCCAAGGTTGTTCGTATTTCGCGCCGGCATGCGTTGGCTGATGGGCTTTACGCGGAAGGCAGCCGCATCATCGAGGCGTCGACCTGCGCGATCGAGGAGATCGCTAATCTCGACGGCATCCAGACATTGCGTGGCAGCCACAATGCGCAGAATGCCGCCGCCGCGATCGCTGCCTGCCTGGCGGTCGGGATTTCCGCCGATGATATTCGTGCCGGGCTCCAATCGTTTCCCGGCCTCAAGCATCGCATGCAGCCCGTCGCTCGGCGGGGTCGCGTCGTCTTCGTCAATGATTCCAAGGCGACCAATGCCGAAGCGGCCGCGCCTGCGCTCTCCAGCTACGATCGCATCTATTGGATTGCCGGCGGCTTGCCGAAAGAGGGTGGCATCACGACGCTAGCGCCGCTCTTTCCGCGTATCGCCAAGGCCTATCTGATCGGTGAGGCCGCGCCCGCCTTTGCGGCGACGCTTGGGGAACAGGTGCCCTACGAGATTTCCGGCACGCTGGAGCGCGCGGTCGCTCACGCGGCTGACGATGCGGACAGGGACGAGCATGACGCGGCGGTGATGTTGTCACCGGCTTGCGCAAGCTTCGACCAATACAAGAATTTCGAGGTCAGGGGTGACGCCTTCGTCAGCCATGTGGCTGCGATTGAGGGTGTCACCATGCTGGTTGGTTCAGCAACAGGAGGCAAATGATATGGTAAGCCGCGTTGAGCGTGGGGCCTTGGCCGAATGGTTCTGGACCATCGACCGTGTGTTCCTGGCATTATTCGTCCTGCTGATCGGTATCGGCTTCATGCTCTCCTTCGCGGCGTCGCCCGCTGTTGCCGAGCGCATCGGGCTTGAACCCTTCCATTTCGTCAAGCGCCATGCCCTGTTCCTGGTTCCGGCGATCGCGGCGATGATCGGCATCTCCTTCATGACGCCGCGGCAAGTGCGGCGAACGGCGGTCATTCTGCTCATTGTCTCACTGGCAATGATGCTGTTCGCCTTGTTCTTCGGCATCGAGGTCAAGGGATCGCGGCGCTGGGTCAATATCGCCTCGCTCTCCGTCCAGCCGTCGGAATTCATGAAGCCGGCCTTCGTCGTCGTTTGTGCCTGGCTGTTTGCCGAGCATGCGCGCCAGCCGGAGATTCCGGGCAACCTCTTCGCCATTATCCTTTTCGGTATCGTTGCCGCACTTCTCGTCGCCCAGCCTGACCTTGGTCAGACGATCCTCACCACCGCCGTTTGGGGCGGCATGTTCTTCATGGCTGGCATGCCCTGGCTGTGGATTTCGGTGCTAGGCGGTCTCGGCGCCGGCGGTTTCGTGACGGCCTATTACGTTTTTCCGCATGTGGCGCTTCGCGTCGACAAGTTCCTGACCGGCGAGGGCGATACGTTTCAGGTGGATACCGCCAAGGAAGCCATCATTCACGGTAACTGGTTCGGAGTCGGTCCCGGCGAAGGTATCGTCAAGCGCATCATTCCGGACGCCCATACCGACTTCATCTTCTCCGTGGCAGCCGAAGAATTCGGCGCCGTCTTCTGCATGGTCCTGGTCTGCATCTTCGCCTTCCTGGTACTGCGCGGGCTGTCGCACGCCTACAAGGAAAAGAACGACTTCAACCGCTTTGCCGTCGCGGGCTTGGTGCTGCAGATCGGCATCCAGTCGATCATCAATGTCGGCGTGAACCTGCAGCTGCTCCCGGCCAAGGGCATGACCCTGCCGCTTATCTCCTATGGCGGTTCGTCGATGACCGCCATCTGCGTGACGGCGGGCTTCATCCTGGCTCTGACGCGCCATCGGCCGGAAAAACGGGCTCAGGACCGCACCCAGTTCCGTGTGACGCATGGATTGCCGGCGGAGTGATCGTGTTGGAGCTGTCTATTCTTCATTCCCATCCCTCGGCTTTCGACCATTCTCCGTTCGCATTTGCGAAGATGGCGGTTTATGAAGGAAGCATGACGCGCTTCGATGAAGCAGCCGCGGCGGCTTCCTATATGAGGGAGATGCCCCGCGTAGAGGGGTATTCGCGGGAGCGAAGATTATGAGTAAAGGCATTATCCTGCTTGCCGCCGGGGGAACCGGCGGCCATGTGTTTCCGGCCGAGGCGTTGGCCTACAAGCTGAAGGAACGCGGCTATTCCGTGCACCTCGTCACCGACAGCCGCGCCGAGCGTTATGCCGGCAAATTTCCGGCCGACGAGATCCATGTCGTGCCATCGGCAACGATCGGCTCGAAGAACCCTGTGAAGGTCGCCAGGTCGCTCTGGACGCTGTGGACGGGCATGCGCGCCGCGCGCAAGCTGATCCGCAATCTCAAGCCGCTCTGTGTCGTTGGCTTCGGCGGTTATCCGACCGTGCCGCCGCTGCTGGTCGCCACCCGCATGGGCGTGCCGGCGATGATCCATGAACAGAACGCCGTGATGGGCCGTGCCAATAAGGCGCTCGCCGCGCGCGTGCAGGCGATCGCCGGTGGTTTCCTGCCGGAGAACGGCGGCGCGTTTCCGCAGAAGACGGTGACGACTGGCAATCCCGTGCGTCCGGCTGTCATCGAAGCCGCCAAACAACCCTATGTGCCATCCGTTCCGGATGATCCCTTCAATCTGGTCGTCTTCGGCGGAAGCCAGGGCGCACAGTATTTTTCCAAGGCAGTGCCGACGGCCATCAGCCTGCTGGAGGAGCCGCTGCGCAAGCGTCTGCGTATTACGCAGCAGGTCCGTCCCGAGGATATGGAAACGGTCAATAGCTGCACCAGGAAGCTGGAGATGGGTGCCGATATCGCACCGTTCTTCACTGATATGGCCGAGCGCATCGGTGCGGCCCACCTCGTTCTCTGCCGTTCCGGCGCTTCGACGGTGTCGGAACTCGCTGTCATCGGCCGTCCGGCGATCCTGGTGCCCTATCCCTATGCCCTCGATCACGATCAGGCGGCCAATGCGGCGGCTTTGGCGGCGGCCGGCGGCGCCAAGGTCATTCCGCAATCCGAGCTCACGCCGGAGAAACTTTCAACCATTCTTCGCGGC
Source organism: Martinezella rhizogenes (assembly GCF_000799715.1). GTDB lineage: Bacteria > Pseudomonadota > Alphaproteobacteria > Rhizobiales > Rhizobiaceae > Rhizobium > Rhizobium rhizogenes_C. The sequence continues at coordinate 780,577 of NZ_JUHG01000011.1, read as the reverse complement.
GCGATGACGATGCCGGAGAAGCTCGCGAAGATGGCGGCTGCGGCCAAGCAGGCTGGTAAGCCGGATGCGGCAAGCTTGCTTGCCGATATCGTTGAGGCTATTGCCGCAAAACGTTCAATTCAGGAATTCAAGGGGGCAGGCGTATGAAGCTGCCGAAGGCCATTGGCCTTGTGCATTTTATCGGTATCGGCGGGATCGGGATGAGTGGTATCGCCGAGGTGCTGCATAATCTCGGCCATCGCGTGCAGGGGTCCGACCAGTCGGAGAGCGCCAACGTACAGCGGCTGCGCGACAAGGGGATCCCGGTCCATATCGGTCATAAGGCGGAAAACCTTGGCGACGCCGAGGTCGTGGTCGTTTCCACCGCCATCAAGAAAAGCAATCCGGAACTCGCCGCCGCGCGCGAAAAGCTGTTGCCGGTGGTGCGCCGCGCCGAGATGCTGGCCGAGCTGATGCGCTTCCGCAATGCCATCGCCATCGGCGGCACGCATGGTAAGACGACCACCACCTCGCTGGTCGCGACGCTGCTCGAAGCTGGCGGGCTCGACCCGACGGTCATCAATGGCGGCATCATCAACGCCTATGGCACCAATGCCCGCATGGGCGAGGGCGAGTGGATGGTGGTCGAGGCCGACGAATCGGACGGTACCTTCCTGAAGCTGCCCGCCGACGTTGCCGTCGTCACCAACATCGACCCGGAGCATCTCGATCACTACGGCAATTTCGATGCCGTGCGCGCCGCCTTCCGGCAGTTCGTCGAGAATGTGCCGTTCTATGGCTTCGGTGTCCTTTGCATCGACCATCCGGAAGTGCAGTCCCTGGTTGGCCGCATCGAAGATCGCAAGATCATCACCTATGGCGAGAACCCGCAAGCCGATGTGCGCTTCGCGAATGTCCGCATCGATGGCACGCGCTCGCTATTCGACATTGAAATCCGTAGGCGCCGCACCGGCAAGGTGATCCATATCAAGGATCTCGTCATGCCGATGCCGGGTCGCCATAATATTTCCAACGCAACGGCTGCGGTCGCCGTCGCCAATCGGCTTGGCATCTCAAACGAGGCCATCGCCAGGGGGCTTGCCTCCTTCGGTGGCGTCAAGCGCCGTTTCACGCTGACTGGCGAATGGAATGGCGTTAAGGTCTTCGACGACTACGGCCATCATCCGGTCGAGATCAAGGCCGTGCTGAAGGCGGCGCGCGAGGCGTGCAAGGGCCGCGTCATCGCCGTTCATCAGCCGCATCGCTATTCGCGCCTGTCGAGCCTGTTCGAAGAATTCGCCGCCTGCTTCAACGATGCCGACAGCATTTTCCTCGCGCCGGTCTATGCCGCCGGAGAAGATCCGATCGAGGGCGTGGATTCGCAGGAGCTGGTATCGCGCATCAAGGCTGGCGGTCATCGCGACGCGCGCTATATGTCGTCTCAGGAAGATCTTGCCCCTCTGATTGCAGAGATTGCGCAACCGGATGATTTTGTGGTTCTCTTGGGGGCTGGCAGCATCACATATTGGGCAGCATCATTGCCAAAGGAATTGGAAGGCCTCTCGGGTAAGTCCGCATGAAACAGGTAAATGGGGAAAAGCTTCTGGCGTCGCTCGGCGACAGCGTGAAGGATATCAGGGGTCGGCTGACGCCGGATGCGCCGATGGATCGCGTTACGTGGTTCCGCGCCGGCGGGCTGGCGGAGCTGATGTTCCAGCCGCATGATACGGACGATCTGATCGATTTCCTGAAGGTGCTTCCGGACGAAGTGCCGTTGACGGTAGTTGGCGTGGGGTCGAATATTCTGGTGCGCGACGGCGGCATTCCCGGCGTCGTCCTGCGGCTTTCGGCCAAGGGCTTCGGTTCGGTCGAGCTTGCAGGGGAGAACCGCATCCTGGCTGGCGCGATCTGCCCGGACAAGCATGTGGCCGCCATGGCGATGGATAACGGCATCGGCGGCTTTCACTTCTATTACGGCATCCCCGGCGGCATCGGTGGCGCTGCGCGCATGAATGCCGGCGCCAACGGCGCCGAGACATGCGATCGCGTTGTCGAGGTGCATGCGGTCGACCGTAAGGGCGTGAAGCATGTCCTGACCAATGACCAGATGGGCTACACCTATCGTCACTCGGCGGCAGCGGACGATCTGATCTTCACGCACGTTCTTTTCGAGGGCTATCCCGAGGATCGCACCAAGATCCGGGCCGAAATGGATGCCGTGAGAGCACATCGCGAGACAGTGCAGCCGATCCGCGAAAAGACCGGCGGTTCGACCTTCAAGAACCCCGATGGTCTTTCCGCCTGGAAGCTGATCGACGAAGCCGGTTGCCGCGGCCTCGTGATTGGTGGCGCCCAGATGTCGTCGCTGCACTGCAATTTCATGATCAACATGGAGCAGGCGACCGGCTACGATCTCGAATATCTCGGCGAGCAGGTTCGCCGTGAAGTCTTCGAAAAGTCGGGCGTCAAGCTGGAATGGGAAATCAAGCGCCTCGGCAACTTCATGCCCGGCCGCGAGGTTCGCCCGTTTCAAGGCGTCACAACGGAATAAGCCCGCCCCATTCGCTTTGACCTCATGTATCGAATCAACAAAAAAAGGCCGGGTTTTCACCCGGCCTTTTCAATTGGTTATGCTGAAGTTCTCAGATTTCTTCATTGCTCGACAGCAGGATGCCGATGAGCGACAGGGCGGCTGCGCCGGCAAGATAATAGCCAACGTAGTCAAGGCCGTAATTCGTTGCCAGCCAGGTGGCGATATAGGGCGCCAGCGAAGCGCCGACGATGCCGCCGAGGTTGAAGGTCATCGACGCCCCGGTGTAGCGCACCGCCGTCGGGAAGGGCGCGGAAAGTGCCGCTCCGATCGGGCCGTAGGTGAAGCCCATCAGTGCCAGGCCGATGATCGAGCAGGCAAAGGCGCCGGCGAGGCCGGCAGTCAGCAGCGACGCATAGAACAGGCCAAAGATCAGAATGCCGACCGTCGTCAGGCCAAGGATCAGCCGGCGCGAATAGCGGTCCGACAGCAGGCCGGAGATCGGGATCGTCAGGCCGAAGAAGACGACGCCGACGAGCTGGACGACCAGGAACTGGGCCTGTGAATAGCCGAGGCCCAAAGGCAACTGCCCATTGCCGGGTGCTCTGGTGCCCCAGCTTAGCGTAAACGCCGTCATCAGATAGAAGAGCACGAAAGTCGCGACGGCAATGATAGTGCCGAGTATCAGGCTGCGGAAATGCGAGCGGAAAATCACCACGATCGGAACGGAGACACGCTCCTCTTTTTCAATGGCGCGGCGGAATTCCGGCGTTTCGGTGATCTTCAGACGAACATAAAGGCCGACGCCGACCAGCAATAGGCTGAGCAGGAAGGGAACGCGCCAGCCGTAGCTGAGGAAATCCGCGTCCGTCATGCTTTCGCGCAGGATCAGGAAGAGACCGGCGGAGAGAATGAAGCCGATGGGTGCACCGAGCTGCGGGAACATGGCGTACCAGCTACGCTTGCCCTCCGGCGCGTTTTCCGTTGCGAGCAGCACCGCGCCGCCCCATTCACCGCCGAGGCCGAGGCCCTGGCCGAGACGGCAAAGCGCCAGCAATATCGGCGCAAGAATGCCGATCGACTCATAGCCGGGCAGGAGGCCGATTACGACGGTCGAAAGGCCCATGGTCATCAATGCCGCCACCAGCGTTGCCTTGCGGCCGACCCTGTCGCCGAAGTGACCAAAGATCATCGCGCCGATTGGTCGGGCGAAGAAAGCGATCGAGAAGGTCGCGAAGGATTGCAGCGTCGCCGAGGTCGGGTCGCTGGCGGGGAAGAATAGCTTGGGGAAGACGATAACCGCCGCCGTCGCATAAACATAGAAGTCGAAGAATTCGATCGTTGTACCGATAAGGCTCGCAATCAGAACGCGCGCCGGGGAGTTCGCAACAACGCTGTTCGATGACGAGGGGGTCGGCGATAAGGGAGATATCGCGTCAGTCATGGTTTCACCAATTTATATGATGCTAAAATGCCGCCTCAGCAGGCAACGCGTGTCCTTAGCGCAATTTTTGTTCAGCGCAAATGTTAAAAAAGCATGAAATCAACAAATGCATGCTACCATTTAGCCGTAATCGTTGAGTCGCAAGCAGTTAGGCGAGCGTTTGCCGTTTTCGTAGGCATCCAGCCGGCGGGTTGGGCAAGGCCTATTTTTCGCAAATGGCAGGCTTTCGCTTTTGGTCTAGGGCAAAGGAGAAGGGGTTCATGCAGAAAAAGCTTATTGCGGAGTTTCTTGGGACGTTCTGGCTCGTATTCGGCGGCTGCGGAAGTGCAATCTTCGCAGCGGCGTTTCCAGGACTTGGCATTGGTTTTCTGGGCGTCGCACTGGCGTTCGGTTTGACCGTACTCACCATGGCCTTTGCGGTCGGCGGTGTGTCGGGCGGTCATTTCAATCCGGCGGTTTCCGTCGGCCTTACGGTTGCGGGCCGTTTCCCAGGTTCGCAGCTCATTCCTTATATCGTCGCACAGGTAATCGGCGCTATCGCGGCGGCGGCGGTGCTTTATCTGATCGCCAGCGGTAAGGCGGATTTCCAGCTCGGCGGCTTTGCGGCCAATGGTTATGGTGAGCATTCGCCGGGCGGCTATTCGCTGGTTTCGGCACTGGTTGCCGAAATCGTCCTGACATTGTTCTTCCTGGTCGTAATTCTCGGTTCGACCAGCAGCAAGGTGCCGGCTGGGTTCGCGCCGATCGCCATCGGCCTCGCGCTGACGCTGATCCACCTGATCTCGATCCCGATCACCAATACCTCGGTCAATCCGGCTCGTTCGACGGGGCAGGCATTGTTCGTCGGTGGCTGGGCGTTGCAGCAGCTTTGGTTGTTCTGGGTGGCTCCGATCGTCGGCGGGGCGATCGGCGGGCTCGTCTGGAAATTGGTCGACGATAAAGACTGAGATCGGGCGTCAGAATGCTTACTCAGGCCCGCGCCGGACACCCCGTCGCGGGCCTGTTTGTTTAAAAAATCTAAAGATGGATATTTCCAAAGTAGCAACTCTCTGATTCTAATGGCAGAATTCTTTAGGTCGATTTGATTCGAGAAAATCGATTTCAGCGAGAGCGGTCAGAAGTTAACGAAAGTAAACGCTTCATTAACCTTAATGTCGTTCTAATCGGGTCACAGAAGAGGTGGCGAGAATCGCTGCCAGGCGGACCGAGCGGACGTCAGTTGAAGATGGTGAACTGGGGGTATTGATGGGTGGCAAGCATGTGGCTGTCCTTTTGGGCGGATTTTCCTCGGAGAGGCCTGTCAGCCTGTCTTCGGGAAAAGCATGCGCTGATGCCCTGGAGGCCGAAGGTTATCGTGTTACGCGCGTCGACGTTGAGCGCGACGTGTCCGTGCGCCTTGGCGATCTGAAGCCCGATGTCGTTTTCAATGCTCTGCATGGTCCCTTCGGTGAAGATGGTACGATCCAGGGTGTCCTCGAATATCTGCAGATTCCCTACACGCATTCCGGCGTGATGGCTTCGGCGCTGGCGATGGATAAGGCGCGCGCCAAAACCGTTGCGGCTGCGGCCGGCATTCCTGTTGCTGCTTCGCTTGTCCTGAATCGCTTTGCGATTGCCGGCGAGCATCCGATGGTGCCGCCTTATGTCGTCAAGCCGGTACGGGAGGGGTCCAGCTTTGGCGTCGTGATCGTCAAGGAAGACCAGGCGCATCCGCCTCAGATCGTTACCTCGTCCGAATGGCGATATGGCGACGAGGTTCTCGTCGAGCGTTATATCCATGGTCGCGAGCTAACTTGCGGTGTCATGGGCGATGTGGTGCTTGGCGTCACCGAGATCGTGCCGCAGGGGCATAGCTTCTACGACTACGACTCCAAATATGCTGCTGGTGGATCAAAACACGTCATCCCGGCGGAAATTTCACCGAATCTTTACCAAAAGATACAATTATTGGCGTTAAGGGCGCATCAAGCTATCGGCTGCCGTGGCGTCAGCCGGTCTGACTTCCGTTTTGACGATCGCTTCTCCGAAGAGGGTGAGCTTATCTGGTTGGAAATCAATACCCAGCCGGGCATGACGCCTACCTCGCTGTTGCCCGAAATGGCGGCTCACGCCGGCTACTCTTTTGGTGAATTTCTCCGGTGGATGGTGGAGGACGCGTCTTGTTCGCGCTGACGGTCAAAAATATCAGGCGGTCCCGCCACCGTGTCCAGCTCGAGATCGATGATGTCGAGGACGCATTTGTATTGCCTCGGCCGATGCGTCGCGTTGTGCGCTTCCTCGTGAGTCTCGGTTCGGGTCGCGTCAATATTCCGGCGCATACCGGCACTGTCTCCGCGCTGGCTTTGTTCGCTGCGACCGGCCTCTATGGTATGTCGATTGGTGGTCATGCGCAGGATGTCGCGCAGGCAACGACGTCGGCTGCCGGCTTTGCCATCGAGGATGTAAAGGTTTCCGGCAACGATCAGACCTCGGAAATCGAAATCCTGCAGCTTCTCGGTCTTGATGGCACCACGTCGCTGGTGGCGCTCGATGCCGATGCGGCGCGCCAGAAGATCGCTAATTTGCCATGGGTGGAGAACGTCGAGGTCCGCAAGGTCTACCCGAAGGCCATCGAAGTGAAGCTCACGGAGCGCAAGGCTTACGCCATCTGGCAGCATGGTTCCGAACTCTCGTTGATCCAGAAGGATGGCAGCGTCATCGCGCCGTTGCGCGACAACAAATTCGCCAAGCTGCCACTTTTCGTCGGCCGTGACGCGGAGACGGCTGCGGCGTCGATCGACCAGGCTTTCGCCAAGTGGCCGGATGTTCGCGATCATGTAAAAGCATTCGTGCGTGTCGCCGGCCGCCGTTGGGATCTCTATCTCGACAATGGCGTGATCATCAAATTGCCGGAAGACAACATCGACGGCGCGTTGGCTCGGCTGACCAAGATCGACAAGGATCAGAACCTGTTGCAGCGCGATATCGCGGCCGTGGATCTTCGTCTCGACGATCGCATGGCCATTGAATTGACACCGGATGCAGTGGTTCGCCGCCAGGCGGCGGTGGATGCAAGAACCAAGGCTTTGAAGAAAGCAGGGCAGGATACATGAGCTTGTTCAGTTCGTCCCATTTCGGTCTGCCGCGTCTGAAGCCGCTGTCCTCCAAGCGGTCGCATATCGTATCGGTCCTCGACATCGGCTCGACCAAGGTGGTCTGCATGATCGGCCGGTTGACGCCACGCGAGGAAAGCCAGGTTCTTCCGAACCGCACGCATAATATCGAGATCATCGGCATTGGCCATCAGCGCTCGCGCGGGATTAAGACCGGTGTGATCGCCGATCTCGATGCGTTGGAAAACGTCGTCCGTCTCTCGGTGGATGCTGCCGAGCGCATGGCCGGCCTCACGGTCGACAGCCTGATCGTCAATGTTTCCGCCGGTCGTCTCGGCAGCGACATCTATACCGCCACCATCGATCTCGGCGGCCAAGAAGTCGAAGCCAACGACCTGAAGAAGGTTCTTTCCGCCGCTTGCCAGCAGTCGCTCCGCCAGGAACGCGCGATACTGCATTCGCTGGCAACCGGTTATTCGCTCGACGGCGAACGCGGCATCCGCGATCCGCTTGCGATGTTCGGCGATGAGCTGGGTGTCGACATGCATGTCGTGACCGCCGAGCGGGCAGCGCTTCGCAATCTCGAGCTTTGCATCAACCGGGCGCATCTGTCGGTCGAGGGCATGGTTGCAACGCCTTATGCCAGCGGGCTTGCCGCTCTCGTCGACGACGAAGTCGAGCTCGGCTGCGCCGCCATCGACATGGGCGGCGGCACGACGACGATCTCGGTCTTTGCCGAAGGCAAGCTTGTGCACACCGATGCCGTCAGCCTTGGCGGCCATCACGTCACCACCGACCTTGCGCGGGGCCTTTCGACCCGTATCGAGGACGCCGAGCGGCTGAAGGTGGTGCATGCCTCGGCGCTCGCCAATTCCTCGGAAGAGCGCGAACTGATTTCCATCCCGCCGATCGGCGAGGATGACCGCGACCAGCCGACACAGGTGCCGAAGGCGCTGGTGTCGCGCATCGTCAGAGCCCGCATCGAAGAGACGCTGGAGCTGATCCGCGACCGTATCCAGCGCTCGGGCTTCAGCCCGATCGTCGGCAAGCGCGTCGTGCTGACGGGCGGCGCCAGCCAGTTGACCGGTCTGCCGGACGTGGCAAGGCGCATTCTCGCCCGCAACGTCCGCATCGGTCGCCCGATGGGCGTGTCCGGCCTGCCGACGGCGGCCAAGGGACCGGCTTTTTCAACAGCGGTCGGACTGATGATCTATCCGCAGGTCGCGGACATGGAGACACACGCGGCGGGCAGCGGTCTGCTCTCGTCGCTTGGAGGTAACAACAGCCGTATCGGTCGCGTTGGCCAATGGCTGAAGGAGAGTTTCTGAGTGCCTGATCCCGGATCGCGACAAGCGCTTTCCGGGCAGGGGTCAGGCGAATGAAATATAGTGAATTGGCCGGCGTGGCGATGCGGCCATAAAGAGAAGGAACGGGTACAATGACTATCAAGCTGCATAAGCCAGATATCACCGAGCTGAAGCCGCGGATCACCGTGTTCGGTGTTGGTGGCGGCGGCGGCAATGCCGTCAACAACATGATCACGGCAGGCTTGCAGGGCGTCGATTTCGTCGTCGCCAATACGGATGCACAGGCTTTGACGATGACGAAGGCGGAGCGGATCATCCAGCTCGGCGTTAACGTCACCGAAGGCCTCGGTGCTGGTTCGCAGCCGGAAGTCGGCCGTGCCGCCGCTGAAGAGTGCATCGACGAAATCATCGACCACCTGAACGGCACCCACATGTGCTTCGTCACAGCCGGCATGGGCGGCGGTACCGGCACAGGCGCTGCGCCGGTCGTTGCGCAGGCAGCTCGCAACAAGGGCATCCTGACAGTCGGCGTCGTCACCAAGCCGTTCCACTTCGAAGGCGGCCGCCGCATGCGGCTGGCTGAAATGGGCATCCAGGAACTGCAGAAGTCGGTCGACACGCTGATCGTCATTCCGAACCAGAACCTGTTCCGTATCGCTAACGACAAGACGACCTTCGCCGACGCGTTCTCGATGGCCGACCAGGTTCTCTATTCGGGCGTTGCCTGCATCACCGACCTGATGGTGAAGGAAGGTCTCATCAACCTCGACTTCGCTGACGTCCGTTCGGTCATGCGCGAAATGGGCCGCGCCATGATGGGCACCGGCGAGGCTTCTGGCCAGGGCCGCGCGATGCAGGCCGCGGAAGCGGCTATCGCCAATCCGCTGCTCGACGAAACCTCGATGAAGGGTGCGCAGGGCCTGCTGATCTCGATCACCGGCGGCCGTGACCTTACGCTGTTCGAAGTCGACGAAGCCGCGACCCGCATCCGTGAGGAAGTCGATCCGGACGCCAACATCATCCTCGGCGCCACTTTCGACGAATCGCTGGAAGGCATCATCCGCGTCTCCGTTGTTGCGACGGGCATCGATCGCGCGATGAACGAAGCGGCCGAAAGGAATATGGAATTCCGTCAGGCCGCGAAGCCGGCTATCCGTCCCTCCGCGGCCGCCGCTCCGGCAGCGGCCGCAGCCCAGCCTGCCCATGTCGCGCAGGCCCATACCGCACAGGCTCAGGTCAATCAGGCTCCTGCCGCGCCGGCTCAGAGAGCCGTCGACCCGATCGCGCAGACCATTCGCATGGCGGAAGCCGACATGGAACGCGAGCTGGACATCCAGATGGGTGCTCGCCAGGCTCCCGCTCAGCAGCCGGTCATGCAGCAGGCTGTCGCTCAGGACGAAAGCTTCCGTCCGCAGAGCCGCATCTTCGCTGCCGCGCCCGAGGCTCAGCCAGTGCGTCAGGCTCCGGTTCAGCCGCAGCCGGCCATGCACCAGCAGCCGGTGATGCAGCAGCCGATCGTCCGACAGGCTGTCGAGCAGGTTCGCATGCCGAAGGTTGAGGATTTTCCTCCGGTTGTTAAGGCCGAAATGGAACATCGGGCTCAGCCAGCTACCGCCCAGGCGGCCGAAGAGCGTGGTCCGATGGGCCTGCTGAAGCGAATCACCAATTCGCTTGGCCGCCGTGACGAGGACCCGGCCTTCAACGACATGACGTCTCCGGCTCCGGCTGCTGCCCCGCAGCAGCGCCGCGCTCCGTCGCCGGAAGCCAGCCTCTACGCACCGCGTCGTGGCCAGCTCGACGACCAGGGCCGCCAGGTTCCGCAGGCTCGCATGACGAACCAGGAAGACGACCAGCTCGAAATTCCGGCCTTCCTGCGCCGGCAGTCGAACTGATCCGGTCCAAGACATCCTTTTAATAGGATGCTAACCATGTTTGGTGAATCCGGGGCTCGAGAGCCCCGGATTTCTTTTTTTGGGCCCTCTCTTTAATCCTAAAATTACTTAGCAAATTCAATCATCTGCTTTCGTAACAAAGCGAAAGAAACAGTGATTTGGAATGCGATCCCCCCGCGCGTATGTAAAGGGCAAGTGAGCCTGCGGAATCGCATTCATCAATGACTGTATGTGGTTTCCGTAGAGTAGGTAACAGACTGAACCAGCAACGAGGGCAAGGTCCAAAGATGACCGCCCGGTCTGGTACAGGCAGACGAAGGCAGATTTTATATGGCAATCGGATTGCTGGGTTTTCAGACCACCATTGCGAACCCTGTGACACTTTCGGGTATCGGCGTTCATTCCGGCGCTGATGTGTCGATTACGTTCTACCCGGCCGAAGCCGGCGCCGGCGTCATTTTTCAGCGTATGCATGACAATGGCGACGTGACGGAACTGCGCGCGGTTTCCTCGCAGGTCGGCAATACCGATCTTTGCACGGTTCTCGGTTTCTCTCCCGCGCGCTCGGTCGCGACGGTCGAGCATGTCATGGCGGCGATCTATGCGATCGGCCTGGACAATGTCATCGTCGAAGTCAGCGGCGCGGAAATGCCGATCATGGACGGCAGCTCCTATCCCTTCATCGAGGCCTTCGAGCAGGTCGGCATCGTCTCGCTCGGTGTTAAGCGTCGTTATATCCGCGTAACCAAGCCGGTTCGTATCGAAGCCGGTGGTTCCTGGTGCGAGTTCCGCCCCTATGACGGCACGCGCTTCGAGGTCGAGATCGATTTCGATTGCCCGCTGATTGGCCGCCAGAAGTGGGAAGGCGACATGACCGCCGAGACCTTCAAGACCGAGCTGTCGCGTGCCCGTACCTTCGGTTTCATGCGTGACGTTGAGCGTCTCTGGGCTTCTGGTCATGCGCTCGGCTCTTCGCTGGAAAATTCCGTCGTCATCTCCGACGACAACACGGTGATCAATGTTGAAGGCCTGCGTTACGCCAAGGACGAGTTCGTCCGCCACAAGACGCTGGATGCCGTTGGCGATCTGGCGTTGGCCGGCACCCAGTTCATCGGCTGCTACCGCTCCTATCGCGGCGGACATCGCATGAATGCAAACGCACTGAAGGCGCTGCTCAGCGATCCTTCCGCCTATGACGTCGTCGAAACCTCGGCACCGCGCCAGCGCGCGCACAGCCGCGATTTCGTCACCGTGAATGCTGCCGAATTCGCTCCCTGGTCGGCGTGACCTCCAGAAATCCAGATGAGCAAAGTCGCCGCTCCCGCAAGGGGGCGGCTCTTTTTTTAACAGGAGATTCGCGGGTGACGTCTGGATGTCGAGCACTTTTTCGCATTCGAGTGGCCTGGAAAGAAATCTCTTGTCAATACAGCGGTTAAAGCCCGCCATTCGGCGGGCTTTGCCACAAAAATGCGTTAATGCTTCATCATTGCGTTGCCCTGATGGTGCTTTTGCGGCTAGAAACGCCAGCGAGAGAACGCCGTTTCCGCAACAACGGCTAGTGGGACAGTCATCCGATGGGTTTTGCAGGGTCTGAAAGCATGAAGATTACAGCACGGGCTTTGCTCGTATCGCTTCTCCTGGCCGGTACCGGTGCTGTGGTAACGGGTTGCAATACAGATAAAGATATCGATATCAGCAAGCTTGGCGTCGAGACCGATCCGCCGGAAGCCCTCTACAATCAAGGCCTTGCCAACATCAAGGCCGGCAACATGGCGGAAGCCGGACGCAAGTTCGACGCCATCAACCAGCAACAGCCGTTCTCCGAATGGGCGCGCAAGGCGCTGGTGATGAGCACCTTCGTCAAGTATCGCACCGGCCGTTACGATGATGCCGTGCAGTCGGGCAATAGCTATCTCAAGCAGTATCCCGGCTCCGAAGATGCCGATTACGTGCAGTATCTCGTCGGCTCGTCCTTTGCCAAGCAGATCGTCAGCGTGACGCAGGATCAGCGCGCGGCGCAGCAGACGATCGAGGCGATGAGCAAGGTCGTCACCAACTATCCGAACTCGCAATATGTCAGCGATGCGCAGGCCAAGATCCGTTTTGCCCGCGACCAGCTCGCCGGCAAGGAAATGCAGATCGGCCGCTACTATCTTGAACGCAAGGATTACCTTGCGGCCATCTCCCGCTTCCGTATTGTCGTTGAACAATACCCGACGACGAATCAGATCGAAGAAGCGCTGGCGCGCCTGGTCGAAGCCTACTACGCCATGGGCATCGTTCAGGAAGCGCAGACGGCAGCCGCCGTTCTCGGCCACAACTATCCGGATAGCCGTTGGTATGCCGATTCTTTCAAGCTTCTGAAGTCGGGCGGCCTTTCGCCGAATGAAAACGAAGGCTCCTGGATTTCAAAGGCGGGCAAGAAACTTCTTCTTGGGACGTGAGATTGAGCGCGCATGCTGATCCAGCTTTCGATCCGCGATATCGTCTTGATCGAGCGGCTGGATCTCGCCTTCGAGACCGGGCTCTCGGTGCTGACCGGCGAGACGGGTGCAGGCAAATCCATCCTGCTTGATAGTCTGTCGCTGGCCCTTGGCGGGCGCGGCGACGGCGATCTCGTGCGCCACGGCGAGGATCGTGGCCAGGTGACGGCCGTCTTCGATGTCGGTATGCAGCATGCCGCCCGCAAGCTTCTGCGCGAAAACGGCATCGATGACGATGGCGACCTGATTTTCCGCCGTACTCAATCCGCCGATGGCCGCACCAAGGCTTTCGTCAATGACCAGCCGCTCAGCGTTCAGCTGATGCGCCAGGCCGGCCAGCTTCTCGTCGAAATTCATGGACAGCACGACGATCGCGCCCTGGTCGACACCGATGCGCACCGCATGCTGCTCGACGCTTTCGCCGGTGTCACCGAGGAAGTGCAGGGTGTCGGCCGTTTCTATAAGGTCTGGCGCGACACCGAGCGGACGCTCAGGAAGCAACGGGAGCAGGTGGAGAATGCCGCCCGCGAAGCCGATTATATCCGCGCCGCGGTCGAGGAGCTGGAGAAGTTGTCGCCACAGGATGGCGAAGAGGATGATCTGGCCGAGCGCCGTTCACGGATGATGAAGGCGGAGCGGATTGCCGGCGATATTGCCGAAGCTTCCGAATTCCTGAATGGCAATGCTTCCCCCGTGCCCCATATTGCCTCGCTGGTACGCCGGCTGGAGCGCAAGAGCCATGAGGCGCCGGGTCTGCTTGAAGACACGGTAGCCCTGCTGGACGCGGCGCTGGACCAGCTTTCCAATGCGCAGATGGAGGTGGAGGCCGCCCTTCGCAAGACCGAATATGATCCGCGCGAACTGGAGCGGGTCGAGGAGCGGCTGTTCGCGCTGCGCGCCGCCTCGCGCAAATATTCCGTGCCGGTAACCGAGCTGCCGGCCTTAGCTGAGAAGATGGTTGCCGATCTCGCTGATCTTGACGCCGGGGAAGAGCGGCTGGCACGATTGGATGCGGAACTGGCCGTTGCCAAAGCTGCCTATGATGCGGCTGCGCATAGCCTCTCCGACAAACGTCATCATGCCGGTGAAGCACTTGCCGCCGCCGTCATGGCGGAGTTGCCGGCGCTGAAGTTGGAACGGGCGCGCTTCATGGTGGAAATCACCACGGATGCCAAAGGAGCCACGGCCGAAGGCATCGATGTCATCGAATTTCATGTGCAGACCAATCCGGGCACGCGTCCGGGACCGATCACGAAGGTCGCGTCCGGCGGCGAGCTGTCGCGTTTCCTATTGGCGCTGAAGGTGGCGCTGGCCGATCGCGGCTCGGCGCCGACCCTGGTCTTCGACGAAATTGACACCGGTGTCGGCGGTGCGGTGGCCGACGCTATTGGCCAGAGGCTCAAGCGTCTGTCTGATCGCGTGCAGGTGCTCTCCGTCACCCATGCGCCGCAGGTCGCGGCGCGCGCTGCCACGCATCTCCTGATCTCCAAGGGGCCGGTTGCCGACGGTTCCGAAAAGATCTCCACCCGCGTCGCCACCATGGCGCCCACGGATCGTACCGAGGAAATCGCCCGCATGCTTGCCGGTGCGTCAATCACCGAGGAGGCGAGGGCGGCGGCCAAGCGGTTGTTGGCGGGCAACGGCTGAGAGCATCAAGCCTCACCCTGCGCACTTCCCATTCCGCAAATTTTCACTAAAACATCTCGGAAATCCGGGAGTGCGAATCCATGAGCAGCGAACAGAAGCCCGTTGAAGATTTGACCGAAGAAGAGGCCGCCGCAGCGCTCGCCTATCTGGCCGCCGAGATCGCGCGCAATGACGCGCTCTACCACGGCAACGACGCGCCGGAGATTTCGGATGCGGAATATGATGCGCTGAAACGGCGCAACGATGCCATCGAAGCGCGCTTTCCAGCACTCGTTCGCGCCGACAGCCCATCGCGGCGGGTCGGCGCCGCGCCGTCCGAAACCTTCATGCCTGTCGTGCATGCGAGACCGATGTTATCGCTCGACAATACCTTCTCGCAGGAAGACGTGCAGGATTTCGTCGCTGGCGTCTATCGCTTCCTCGGCCGGTTGCCGGACCAGTCCATCGCCTTCACCGCCGAGCCGAAGATCGATGGGCTCTCGATGTCGATCCGCTATGAGAATGGCCGGATGGTGAGTGCTGCAACGCGTGGCGACGGTACGACCGGCGAAAACGTCACCGCTAATATCCGCACCATCAGGGAAATTCCGCAGACCCTGCCGGCCGGCGCGCCCTCGGTCGTCGAGATACGCGGCGAGGTCTATATGGCCAAGAGCGATTTCCTGGCGCTGAACGCGCAAATGGAGGCGGAGGGCAAGCAGACCTATGTCAATCCGCGTAACACCGCAGCCGGCTCGCTGCGCCAGCTCGACGCCAAGGTCACGGCCAGCCGCAAGCTGAAATTCTTCGCTTATGCCTGGGGGGAAATGTCCGACATGCCGGCCGACACGCAGTTCGGCATGGTGCAAACGTTCGGAGAGTGGGGTTTCCCGGTCAATCCGCTGATGAAGCGGCTGAATTCGGTCGCCGATATTCTCGCGCATTATGATGAGATTGGCCTTCAGCGTCCGGATCTCGACTATGATATCGACGGCGTCGTTTACAAGGTCGACAGTTTGGAGCTGCAGGCGCGCCTCGGCTTCCGCTCGCGCTCGCCGCGCTGGGCGACTGCGCATAAATTCCCGGCCGAGCAGGCACTTACCCGGCTGCTCGATATCGACATCCAGGTCGGCCGGACGGGCGCTCTGACGCCGGTCGCTAGACTGGAGCCGATCACGGTCGGCGGTGTCGTGGTGACCAATGCGACGCTGCACAATGCCGATTACATCAAGGGCATCGGCAACAAGGGCGAGCCGATCCGCGATGGCCGCGATATCCGCATCGGCGACATGGTGATCGTGCAGCGCGCCGGCGACGTCATTCCGCAGATCGTCGATGTCGTTCTGGAAAAGCGAGAGGCGGCAAGCGCCGCCTATGAATTCCCCAAGACATGCCCGGTCTGCGGTAGCCATGCGGTGCGTGATATCAATGAGAAGACCGGCAAGGTCGATGCGGTGACGCGTTGTACCGGCGGCTTCATCTGCCGGGCGCAGGCGACGGAACATCTAAAGCACTTCGTCTCGCGCAATGCCTATGACATCGAGGGGCTCGGCTCGAAGCAGATCGATTTCTTTTTTGAAAGCGACGACCCGGCGCTGCAGGTTCGTACCGCGCCCGATATCTTTACCTTGGAAAGGCGGCAGCAGTCCTCGCTGACCAAGCTGGAGAATATTGACGGTTTCGGCAAGGTCAGCGTTTCCAAGCTCTATGCGGCTATCAACGAGCGGCGCGATATCGCCCTGCATCGCTTCATCTTCGCGCTCGGTATCCGACATGTCGGCGAGACCACGGCAAAGCTCTTGGCGCGCTCCTATGGCACCTACGAAGCTTTCGAGGCGGGGATGAAGGAGGCGGCTCCGCTTGCGGGCGACGCCTGGAACGACCTCAACAATATCGAGGGCATCGGCGAAGTGGTCGCCCGCGCCGTCGTCGAATTCTACAAGGAGCCGCGCAACGTCGAGGTGATTTCGAAGCTGCTTGACGAGGTGCGGCCACAGGAGGCCGAACAGCCGACCACCTCAGGCAGTCCCGTCGCCGGCAAGACGGTGGTTTTCACTGGCTCGCTGGAAAAATTCACCCGCGACGAAGCCAAGGCCAGGGCCGAAAGCCTCGGCGCCAAGGTCTCCGGCTCGGTCTCGAAAAAGACCGACATCGTGGTGGCGGGACCCGGCGCCGGCTCGAAGCTCGACAAGGCACGGGAATTCAACGTGCAAGTCATGACCGAGGATGAGTGGCTGGAACTGATCGCGGGGTGATATGGCGGCGGCCAATCGATGGATCTGCCGCCTATTGCGTTTACATCCTGATCCGCGCCATCGTGAAGGCATCCACATACGCGCCGTTGCGAAAGCCAAAGGCCCTGAGCCTTCCCTCGGTCTCAAAACCGAATTTCTCATAGAGCCCGATGGCGGGTGCGTTGTCGACATAGACGGTCAACTCCAGGCGCTTGATTGCCAGCCAGTTGTCGGCGGTGTCGACGAGCGCGCCAAGCAGCGCCGATCCGATGCCTCGCCCGACGAAATTGTCGTGGACGCCCATTCCGATGTGCGCGGTGTGGATCTGCCGGCCAGAATGGCGCTGCAGGCCGGCATTGCCGACAATCTGGTCCTCGAGGATGGCGACGAGCTTGATCGAGTCGGGCGTGGACTTTTCCAGCCATCGCCGCGTCTCCTCAATGGTCTGGAAGCGCAGGCGCAATGTGCCGGCACGAAAGCCGGGCAGATTGGCAATAAGGGCGATGCCTTCGGCGTCGGATGGAGCTGCGGCTCGAATCTCCGCTCCCACGGCTTTTCGTGGCCGTCGCTGGTCCGGATCTTGCTGTCCTGAGTTCATATGGCTCTCCTTGATATTCGGGAGGAGAGCAAGGACTTCAAACCCTGCTCGCCTCGGCAGGGTTGAAGGGGATCGCAGTCAGCTTAATGCAATGCTGCTCCCACTCGCCCTGCAAGGGGTGAGGTGATGAGAAGATGCATCATGGTGGCGCGGTTTGCGATCATGCCGCTAGCTTCCGGTGCTTTTGCTCCGAAGTCAACGGGATTGCCTGCTTGGAAGGGCGAGGGCGGTTGGTGGCCACGTTGGCCTCTTGCATCCCCCGAGGGCTATCTTACGTTAGCAATGCCGCTTGAACTCCCGGTGGCGCACGTCGGAGGATAGTTGATGACGTCTTTGAAGTTGCATGCCGCCATTGCCGCCTCGTTTCTGGCACTGGCACCCGTTTCCGCATCCGCCGAGGTCGTTGGCAAGGTCGGGGTGGACTGGACCGGCAATGACATTCTGGTCGATGCCGTGCCTGATCCGGGCGTCACCGGCGTCACCTGCCACGTCACCTATTTCGACCGCAGCGTCATCGATCGTTTGAGAAACGGCAACTGGTTCGAGGACCCCTCCAACAATTCCATTGCCTGCCGCCAGACAGGGCCGATCTCGATCGGGGACATCGATCTGTCGCAGGGCGGGGAGGAAGTGTTTCGTGCGGGGCTGTCGCTAATCTGGAAGAAGCTGGTGGTCACCCGGATCTACGACAAGAAGAACGATACGCTGATCTATCTCATTCATTCGCGCGAACTGACCAATGGTTCGGCAAAGATGGCGATTTCCACCATCCCGCTGTTCGGCCAGACCGTGACCTGGAAGAACGGCAAGCCTAACTGAGATTGCCGAGATGCTGCGCTGACAACCGTAAAGCGGCTTGTACCAAAAAAAGTTTAGCCTCTTAGTTGCCAAAACCACTTAAACGCTTCCGTATTGCATCATTTTGGTGCAATTTTATGGGCGAACGTGGGAGTGCCACTTCCATCCGTTCACGGCCTGCATGATCCGCCCGCGCCGACTACACCCCTGTCGACGTCGGTTCAGTAACATGATCGCCCTGAGGCTGTTGCTCCAGGGCGATTTTGATTCGTGCCATTGTCCGAAATCAGGCTGCCTGCGCCAGCTGCTCGGCGATGACCGTGTCGAGGTTGAGGAAACAGACCATGGTCTTTTCGCGCGCGATGATGCCGCGGCAGAAATCCCGCTGTGCCTCCGGAATGATTTCTGGCGGCGGCTGCAGGTCTTCGCTCTTGATGGTCATCATGTCGGACACCTGTTCGACCAGCAGCCCGACGAGCTTGCCGGCGATATCGGTCACGATAATGGCGGAGCGTTCGGATGGTTCGGTCATCTTCATGCCGAGACGGCAGGCCATGTCGATGACTGGGATCACCGCGCCACGCAGGTTGATGAGGCCGAGCACATAGGGCGGCGTATGCGGCATTGGCGTCACCGGCGCCCAGCCGCGGATTTCGCGGATGGCCATGATGTCTATGCAGAATTCCTGGTCGCCAAGATGGAAGGAGACGATCTCCAGATAGGCGCCTGTTTGTTTGATGGCATTCGTCATGGTGAAGAATTTCCCGTTTGGCGCCGGCGGCACGCGGCGTGGCGATTTCAAGAGGATCGGCTGGAGCGGTTCAAGGCAGCTACAGCATCCGAAGGCTTGAGCGCTTGAAAAGCGACTGGCTGCTTCGGCGGGCGTCATGCCCTTCTGGATGAAAATGGATCTGCCGCAGGTCTCGCGGCCGGCGAATCTGACTTCGCCTATAGGACTTTGATGTTGGCGCGAACTGATTAGGATAGCTTTAACGTGGAAGCGATTCCGGCATGCTCGAAAACATCTTCTTGAATTGCGTCCTCCAATTCAACCCGCTACACCCGGGCAATGATCGTCCGCCGTCTCGAATGCCGAGGTATTAGCCGGGCGTGGTGGGGAAGAAGCAGCGATGAAAACCGTGCGGATTGTTGTCTGGGTGGCCGTGTTGATCATGGCCGGAGTGCTGGGGTGGTTGACCTTCGGGGGCAGCAAGTCGCCGGAGGCGGCGGCCGAAGGACCCTATGGCGTGCCGTTCACGCTCACGGCGCAGAACGGCCAGCCGGTCAGCGAGCAGGCCTTTCGCGGCAAGCCGACGGCGCTGTTCTTCGGCTATACGCATTGCCCCGATGTCTGCCCGACGACCTTGTTTGAAATGAACGGCTGGATGCAGAAGGTCGATCCTGATGGCACGAAGCTGAACGCCTATTTCGTCACCGTCGATCCGGAGCGCGATACGCCCGCGATCATGAGCCAGTATGTGTCTAATGTCTCCAGCCGCATCACCGGCATTTCCGGCGATCCCGCCAAGGTGATGGACATGGTCAAGGGCTTCCGGGTTTATGCTAAGAAAGTTCCGCTCGACGAGAAGGATCCGAACGGCGATTATACAATGGACCACACCGCCTCGGTCTTCCTGCTTGACGCCTCTGGCCGCTTCGCCGGCACGATCGCCTATCAGGAGGACCCGGATATCGCGGTCAAGAAGCTGGAGAACCTGATCAAGAAGGGATAGGGCGCCTATGGGAGATAGGGCCGGGGGAGAGCGAAAATCCAGGTCGATCCTGATTGCGGGCGCGGGGCCGGCTGGCCTGACCGCGGCGCTGGAATTGGCTCGTCGCGGCTTTGTGCCGCGCATCGTCGATGATGGTGAAGGGCCGGTTCCCGTGGAGGAGAGCCGGGCTCTCGGCATCAACGCTCGTACCTTGACGCTGCTTTCGCCATCCGGTGTGACCGAGCGCATCGTTACAGCCGCGCAGGCGATCATGCATTTCCGAATCCATTCCGGAGCGAAGATTCTTGCCGATGTCGACACGCGGCAGGTGCCTGGCCGCTTCGGCGCCATGCATGTCCTGGCGCAGGGGGCGACCGAGCGGCTGCTGATCGAAGCGCTTGCCGCTTACGGCATCGCGCCGGAATGGCAGACCGCTGTCATCGCTGATCCGATCACCGATATCCTGCATCCGGAAGTGACGTTGCGGAGAGAGAGCGGGGATACGGAAACCGTTCGTCCCGATATCCTGATCGGTGCCGACGGTGCACATTCGGCGGTGCGCAAGGCGCTCGGCGCCGGTTTTCCCGGCGAGGCGCTGGAGGCTTATTTCTATATTGCCGATTTTCGCTATGCCAAACCGGTGGATACGCATTTCGTTGAAATCACGCTTTGCGATCCCGGCATGATCGGGCGTCTGCCGGTGTCTTCCGATGTCCTGCGCTATATCTCCACGCGGGAGGATTTTGAAAGTCGTATCGTTCATCCGGAGGTGGTTGCCGAGAAGGTCTGGGTCTCGCAGTTCCGCATTCATTTCCGCCACGTCGAGCCGATGGCCAAGGGCAATGTGTTCCTGGCGGGTGACGCGGCCCATATTCATTCTCCGGCAGGGGCTCGGGGCATGAATCTTGGTATAGAGGATGCCTGCTGGCTCGCCTGGCTCATTGCGGAAGGGCGCGAAGAGGAGTATTCGGCCCTCAGAATTCCAGCCGTGAAGCAGGTGCTGAAGCAGACTTATGGTTTGACCCGCTTGATCACCATGGAAAATGCGCTGGCGATCGCGGTGCGTAATCTGTTCGTGCCGCTGTTTTTGCGTTTCGGGCCGGCGCGGCGCAGGCTGCTTTACAATGTCGCCGGCTATGACACGCCGAAGCCGCCTTGGATCGACTGGGCCGAATAAGAGCAAGAAAGAGCGAAGAGTTGAGTGAAATCCGCCTTTACGTGACAACGACCGAGAAAAAGTCCGAGCAGGTTCTCGATCTGATGACGCCGGTGTTCGAAGACGAAGAGTTGCCGATCGCAACCAGCGAGATCGATGAGAAGAGCGACATCTGGGAAGCGTCGATCTATCTCTATGCGGATGATGAAGACGATGTGCGCGCGCGTTTTGCGGCCTTGCTGAAGCCGGCCTTTCCCGAGCTTGTCATCAAAAAGGAAGTCATTCCTGATGTCGATTGGATCGCCAAGTCGCTGGAAGGCTTGAAGCCGGTCCGCGCCGGGCGTTTTCTGGTGCACGGTTCCCATGACCGCGACAAGATCGGTTCGAGCGATATCGCGATCGAGATCGATGCCGGCCAAGCCTTCGGCACCGGCCATCACGGCACGACGGCGGGCTGCCTGGAGACGATCGAGACGGTGCTTGCCAGCCGGCGGGTGCGCAATGCGCTCGATCTCGGCACCGGCAGCGGTGTTCTGGCGATCGGGGTGCGCAAGCTGCGCAATATCCCGGTTCTCGCCACCGACATCGATCCGATCGCCGTCCGCGTCGCCCGCGAGAATGTCCGCCGCAACGGCATTGCCTCCGGCATTTCGCTGGAAACGGCACCCGGCTTTCATTCCACGGCCTTTTCCCGCCATGGGCCTTTCGACCTGATCATCGCCAATATTCTGGCCCGGCCGCTGATAAGGATGGCGCCGCAACTGGTTGCTCATCTGGCACCCGGCGGCTCGGTCATTCTCTCTGGTATCCTCGCCAACCAGCGCTGGAAGGTGCTGGCGGCCTATAATGGGGCCAAGATGCGCCATGTCCGCACCATCTGGCGCAACGGCTGGGTCACCATCCATCTCGACCGGCCCTAAAATCCTTCGCCCCGCTCTTGAACTTGTCGAAGGGGCGGGGAGAAGGGACTTTAGTATGGCCCTTAAAATGCAAAAGGCGATGCCGAAGCACCGCCTTGCAGATCGGTATTTGACCGATCTTGCCCGCGAGCGTGTGGAGGAGTGCTCAAGCGGGCTCTACCGTCCTGGTTCGATCCGGGTGGGAGGAGGAGTCCCGGGCCGATCCAATATGAACGTGTAGCTCTTGGAATTGTTAGTAGCGACCGCCACGGCTTGCGCCGATTGCTTTCGACGTTTCGACTTCGAGCTGACGAAGTGCGCCGATGGAGTGGCGTACGGTGCGCCGCTCGCCAGCCAGTGCCGGGCTAACATATGCGGAGCGAGAGATAGGCATTTTCATTGTCCTTTTCGAGCGGGTTCGTTGTGAACCCCGTTTGATGGGCTGCATATAGCGACTTGTTCTCCCGAGTGGCAGGGGGTGTGTTTCATGGGAGCTATGCATTATGTGCATATTGCATGCCGTGAAGATGTCACAATCGATGTCGGTTGCTCATGAAATGGGCGGAATCGTTAACGAGCGGCACATATCCGGCTAAAGGTGCGTAGGCTGGAGATTCACGTCCGCTCGTTCGCATGCGATCATGCGTGAAAATCGTTTCGCACCTGGCTGGATCATGCTCTAACATGCTGTTGCCGCACGGTTTCGCGGATTCTCGGTCAGTTTTCGGATTTAGCCATGTTCCAGTCTTTCGATGTCACGTCCACTCCACAATTCGGTCGCGAGCGCGTTACCGGCCTGCGCGCAGCCTTCAACGATCTTGGAATTGACGGCTTCCTCGTGCCCCGTGCCGACGAATATCAGGGTGAATATGTGCCCAAATGTTCGGAGCGCCTGGCCTGGCTAACGGGTTTCACCGGATCGGCCGGTGTGGCGCTCGTGACACAGTCGCAGGCCGTTGTTTTCGTCGACGGCCGCTATGTGACCCAACTCGCCGAACAGGTGGACCGATCCGTCTTCACCGGCGGCGATCTGGTCGACGAGCCGCCGCATGTCTGGCTGCCGCGTCATGCGAAGAAAGGGTTCAGGCTCGGCATTGATCCGTGGCTGCATACCGGCGCCGAAGTCCGGCGGCTGGAAAAGGCGTTGGCGGAAATCGGCGGCAAGCTGGTCTTTCTGCCGCATAACCCGCTCGACAAGCTCTGGGCCGACCGGCCGACCGAGCCGCTTGGCGGCGTCATCATCCAGGACATCGGGCAAGCCGGCATTTTGGCAAGGGACAAGCTGGCGACCATCGCGGCCGATCTGAAGGACAAGAACCTCAAGGCTGCCTTGATCACCGATCCGTCCTCCGTCGCCTGGATTTTCAATATTCGCGGCAACGACGTGCCGCACACGCCGCATCCGCTGGCGCGCGCCATCATCTATGCCGAGGGCGAAGCCGAGATTTTCCTCGACAAGCGCAAGACCAAGGTCGAGGCGGAGGCTTACCTCGCGCAGATCTGCAAGCAGCTTCCGCCATCCGAACTCGTCAAGCGCCTTACTGCGGCCTCCGCGAATGGCGGGCGCATCCTGGTCGATCCCGATCTAGCGTCCTATGCGCTGACCGACATCATCCGCCGCGAGGGTGGCGAGGTGGTGGAGGGCACGGATCCGGCAAAGCTGCCACGCGCTCGCAAGAATGCCGCCGAGATCAACGGCTCGGCCGCCGCCCATCTGCAGGATGGGGCCGCCATGGTCGAGTTCCTCTATTGGCTGGAGACCAGCAAGCCGGGCACGGTGACCGAAATCGCCGCTGCTGAACGGCTGGAGGCCTGCCGCGCCCATGTTGGCCAAAACATGCAGAACCCGCTGAAGGATATTTCCTTCGACACCATCTCAGGCGCCGGCGAGCATGCCGCGATTATGCATTATCGCGTGACGACGGAGACTGACCGGCTGATCCAGGCCGGCGAGTTGTTCCTGATCGATTCAGGCGCGCAATATATCAACGGCACCACCGACATCACCCGTACGGTCGGTATCGGTGCCGTCCCCGAGGAGCAGAAGCGGCTGTTCACGCTGGTGCTGAAGGGCATGATCGCCATCAGCACGGCGCGTTTCCCCAAGGGCACGCGCGGCTGCGATCTCGATCCGCTCGCGCGCATCGCTCTCTGGAAATCCGGCGTCGACTTCGCTCATGGCACCGGTCATGGCGTCGGCTCCTATCTCTCGGTGCATGAGGGGCCGCAGCGCATCTCGCGGCTATCGACGCAGGAATTGCTCCCTGGCATGATCCTGTCGAACGAGCCCGGCTATTATCGTCCAGGCCACTTCGGTATCCGCATCGAAAACCTGATCTATATTCGTGATCCCGAGGAAATCGACGGCGGCGATATCCCGATGCTCGGCTTTGAGACGCTGACCTTCTGCCCGATTGACCGCAGCGTAATCCTTCCGGAACTGCTGACGCATGACGAACTGCATTGGCTGAACGACTATCACACTAGGACTCGTGAAGCGCTGATGCCGCTGATCCACGACCCGAATATTCGGGCATGGCTTGAGAACGCGACGCTGGAGTTGAGCCATTGAAGTAGCTTACCTTCTCCCAGCTTGGGAGAAGGTATTAAATCCCGGCAAAGCGCCGCCATGCCATCACGACGATCCATCCGGTGATCAGCATGAATGTCGACGGATAGCGCAGGCCGACGAACAGCGCGACGGTCATCGCCGCCTTGGTATCCCAGCCGCCATTGAAGAAGGCTGGTGCCACGAGGGTGGTGAGAACGGCGGCGGGCACGGCATTCAGCGCCGCTTCGACGCGCGGCGGAATACGCGTCATCTTGACGATCAGTATGTAGCCGCCGATGCGCGTCATGAAGGTGACGACGGCGGCCGTCAGGATCAACAGGACCATGTGAAGGTCGAAATCGAACATGGTCAGACCTCGTGATTTTCGTGCGCGAGGTCGGGCTTGCGGTTCGCCTTGACTGGTGGCAGCACGGCGGCGAGCGCGACGCCGGCCAGTGCGCCGATGCTGACATGCCAGGGTGAACCGACATAGCGATAGGCGATGGCGGAGGCGGCAGCGCTGGCGATCACCACGGGCAGGAAATTGTCGCGCTTGCGGAAGCCGATGACGATGCCGAGGAAGTAGACCGGCAGCAGGATATCGAGGCCAATCGCCTTGGGGTCGCCGATCATGCTGCCGAGCAGGCCGCCGATGAGGCTGAGCACCACCCAGACGACATAGACGACAGCTGCGAAACCTAGATACCATGCGAAGGTCACGGGCTTGCCGCTCTCGTGACGCTTGACCGTTTCGGCAAATTGCGGATCGACCAGCAGGAAGAAGGTGAAGAATTTCTGGATCGGCGAGAAATGCCGGATATAGCGGGCGATCGCGGCCGAATAGAGCACATGGCGGAAATTGACCGCCAGGATTGACAGTACGATCAGCCAGGCCTGGACGTTGTGGCCGAACAAATCGATGCCCACCATCTGGCTGGCGCCGGCATAGACGGTGCCGCTCATCAGAGTCAGTTCACCGAGCGACATGCCCTGGTCGCGGGCCAGGGCACCGAACAATAAGCCGAATGGCGCCGCCGCGATGGCAACGGGAATGCCGCCCTTCAAGCCCTCAAAAAAATCCGCGCGACTCATGGTCCGCTCTGTCCTTCATGGGAATATCCGCGCATAACCGGCTGAATCCGCGTGGATTTAACGGGTTATATGCGGCGAAAAAATACAACTGGCTTGGCGCGTTGGATGGGATGCGCTGTGCACGGAGGAGCTGTAAGCTGGGAGGCAAGCATCGGCAATTCAATTTCCTTGATAGGACAATCGATTCCGTTGAACATCCGATCAGATATGTCCACGAAACGCCTGGGTGTCATCGATGAAGAAAATCACCTTCCCGAAGGAAGAAAAGGCCGCGATCGTGGTCCGCCTTCAGAAATATTTCGCCGACGAACTCGATCAGACGATCGGCACGCTGCCGGCGGAATTCCTGCTCGATTTTTTCACCACCGAAATCGGCCCGCATTTCTACAATCAAGGCCTGCGCGACGCCCATGCGGCGCTGATGACCAAGATGGAGGATTTTGGCGAGGCGATCTATCTGTTGGAGAGGGAGGCGGAGAAGCGCTGATCGGCTCTATTTCTTCGGTTGGAACGTATGCTCCGGCCCCGGGAATGTCCGCGCCTTCACCTCTTCCGCATAAGCTTCCACCGCTTTGGAAACCGTCGGCGCCAGTTCGGCAAAGTGCTTCACGAAGCGCGGTTTGAAATCGCTGAAGAGGCCGAGCATGTCGTCGGAGACGAGGATCTGGCCATCGCAGGCGGGGGAGGCGCCGATGCCGATGGTGGGAATGCTGACCGAAGCCGTGATCTCGCGGGCAAGCGGTTCGACGGTGCCTTCGACAAGGAGCGCGAAGGCGCCGGCTTCCTCGATTGCTTTTGCATCCCGCCGGATCTTCTCGGCTTCTTCTTCCGAGCGGCCTAGCGCGCGATAGCCGCCTGCCGTTTTCACCTGCTGCGGCATCAGCCCGACATGGCCAAAGACCGGCACGCCGCGAGCGGTCAGGAATGCGACGGTCTCTGCCATCTCTTCCCCGCCCTCCAGCTTGACGCCGTCGCAGCCGGTTTCTTTCAGGATCCGCACGGCATTGCGGAAGGCTTGCTCCTTCGATTCCTGATAGGAGCCGAAGGGCATGTCGACGATGACGCAGGCTTTTTGGACGCCGCGCATGACGCCCTGGCCATGGGCAATCATCATCTCCAGCGTCACGCCGACCGTCGATTCCATCCCGTAAAGCACCATGCCGAGGGAATCGCCGACCAAAAGCAGGTCGCAATGCGGGTCGAGCAGCCGGGCAATCGGCGTCGTATAGGCCGTCAGACTGACTATCGGGCGCGTGCCCTTCATCGCCTCGATCTGGGTGGGGGTGTTACGTTTGGTCTGTCCGGTAGCGCTCATGTCAGGCGGCCTTGTCGCTGGCGGCCTGCTTGTGGCCGATGACGCGGTTGTCGAGCAGGCGGGTCGCGCCGATACGCACGAAGAGGGCGACGAGGATCGGCTGGCCTTGCAGGCTCGTCAGCGGTTCCAGCGTGTCGGGATGGCGGACGGCGGCAACTTCGGGTGTTGCCAGCGGCTCGCTGGCGATGAAGTCGCGCAGTGCCGCTTCGAATGCGATGGGATCGTCGGCGCCCTCGTTATAGAGCCGTTCGGCTTCGGCCAGCGCCTTCGGCACGATGACGGCGGCGGCGCGCTGTTCGGTCGAGAGGTAGACGTTGCGCGAGGATAGCGCCAGGCCATCGGCATCACGGATGGTCGGCACCGGCACGACGCGGACCGGCTGGGCGAGATCCTCCACCATGCGGCGGATGATCGCCACCTGCTGGTAATCCTTCTCGCCGAAATAGGCGCTGTCGGGCTGAACGATGTTGAAAAGCTTGGTGACGACGGTGGCGACGCCGGCGAAATGGCCGGGGCGAACCGCGCCTTCCAGCTCCATGCCGAGCTTTGGCACATCGATGATCGTTTCCATCGGCCGGGGATACATGTCGACGACAGCGGGCGCGAAGATGAAATCAACCTTGCCGTCGCGCAGCATGGCGCTGTCGCGCTCGAGATCGCGCGGATATTTCGCCAGATCCTCGTTGGCGCCGAATTGTAGCGGATTGACGAAGATCGAGACGACGACGATGTCGGTTTCCGCCCTGGCGCGGGAAACCAGTTCCATGTGACCGGTATGCAGATAGCCCATGGTCGGCACCAGGCCGATGCTTTTGCCGGCCCTACGATGCGCGACAAGGCGCTCGCGCAATGCGGCTATCGTGCTGATGGTCTCCATAATGCTCCTCCACGGACGCGCCGCCCGACGCTTGTCCGTCTCCCGTCTTTTGATTTTGGCGGCTCTTCTAACGTGTGCAGTGCAAAAAGGCAATTCAAGGAGAGGCGGTCATTCGCCCTTGTGGTGTGAGACGGCTCACCCCAGAACTATCCGTTTCATGACGGGAACTATCCGCGCCGATGGTCGCTTTCGGCCCGAAGTGGACATTTCCATCGCAAAAGTCGGTCGAGAAACGCAGACTTTGAGAGATATTTGCCACACACAGATTTTCTGCTGTTACGGGTTGGGGAATTTGCCGCGAATGTCAGGAGTTCTGCGAACGCTTGGCCATCCACTCGACCATAAGAGGGTTGCTGTCGGCGGCATACCGCTCTTCGAGCACTTCGGATTGCAGGATGCGATCTGCCCGGAAATGACGGTAGTCTTCGCGAAGCTCGCACCAAGCAGCGATCAAGGTCACATCGACATAGTAAACTGTGGCGATAGGCCAGATCGTGCGCCGTGATCGGCGCTGTTGCTCGTCGAGATAAGTGATGGCGATCTTGCGACATGCCCGGATGGCATTGCGCACGTCGAGCAGTTCGATCCCTTCAGGTCGCACGGCATCCCCCTCCGACACATAAAACCGGGGTGATGCAAGATAAGAGCGCAGTTCTTTCGGGACGATATGTTGAAGCTTGTTCAGAACGCTTTCGGCCGCTTCCTGCAATTTCGGATCGCGGATGCGATGAATGAGGTTTGCTCCGACCGTGATGGCTTCTATTTCCTCCATTGTGAACATCAAGGGTGGGAGATCAAACCCCTTTCGTAGCATATAGCCAAGCCCAGGTTCACCCTCGATCGGAATTCGACGGGCCTGCAAGGTTGCGATGTCTCGATAGACGGTGCGAGTCGTCACTTCCAACTTTTGCGCCAGCGTGGCGGCCGTCGTCGGCTGCGTCTTTCCGCGCAGCGCCTGGATAATATCAAAAAGACGATCCGCACGGCGCACGCGCAGCCTCCAAGGTCACTGACAAAACGGTGTCAGTAGCATTGGAGTATAAAGCTGCGGATGCAAGGGGGGCGCCATGGAAGATGATCGAAACAAGTGGCTCGGTACACTGCTGATTATAGGCTCTGCGATCGCTTATAGCCTTTCCGGATATTTTACCCGGCTTATTATGCTCGACGTCTGGACGGTCCTGTTCTGGCGCGGGATCTTCGGTGGGTTGTTCATCGGCACTTATGTGGTCTGGCGTTACCGGAAAGACCTGTTGGTGGTGATCCGAGCCATTGGAATGGCTGGCTTCTGGGTCATGGTCTTGTCCACAGTAGCCACGATCTGCTTCATAAATGCCCTGCGTCTGGCTCCGGTGGCAGACGTGATGACAATCCACGCGGCACTTCCCTTCATGACCGCCATCCTCGCGCTTGTCTTCACAGGCGAGCGAGAGGACTGGGCGACATGGGCGGCCAGCTTCATGGCGCTTGTTGGCGTCATGATCATCGTCAACCCGCAAGCCTCGGGCGGCCATCTGGCAGGCTACGCCTTCGCGACGACGATGGCGTTATCCTATGCCGCAATGATGGTCATCATTCGCAAGAACCGCCAAGTTTCCATGCTGCCGGCCGCCGGCCTGTCGGCCTTTCTCTGCGCGTTTGTAGTGCTGCCATTCGCTCAGCCCATGCAGGTGACGGCCCCGGCCATGTTAGATCTTGTGCTGTTCGGAACCGTCCAATTCGGTCTCGGTCTGCTGTTGATGACTGTCGGAACCCGGCTGATCTCTGCCACGCGTTCCGCTCTGATAGGCAGCATGGAAAACCCTCTCGCGCCGCTGTGGGTATGGCTGGCCTTCGGGGAACTTCCCGCATGGGCTACTTGGCTCGGTGGCGGCCTTGTCATGGGAGCGGTGATCTTTGACGTTCTGACGAAATCGAAGCGGCGACAAAAAAGTGCTGAGGCCCTGGCTCCAGACTAAGACGATTGTCGCAAAAATCCCAACTAGAGCGACACCTATTTCCTGACTTCTGCGACATGCAAAACAACTGAAACGCCCACTCTTGGCGCAAAGCGGTCATCTTTTCATCAATGGCCTTTGCTTTCTAATTCCGCAATTATCCCTCCAAGATTAGCCCTTTCCTCAATCTTTTCCGGTTAACTGCCACCATGGCAAAGATCGTGGCATTGGCGGCATATTTTTATCAGGCGGCGATTGCTTTCGGGCTGCTGATCGCGGTGGCGCATCTGTTGGCTCCGGCGGATTATGCCGCCTATTCGCTGTTTATCTCCATCAGCCAGTTCGCGGCGATCTTCTGTTTCGAGTGGATCCGCTTTGCCTGCAGCCGCTTCTATCCCGGTCAGGCGTCCGGCAGCGAGGCGGCGGAGCGTACGGCGTTGAGCATCGAGTTTGCCGCTTGCGCCGTGATCTGCATTCTGGTTGCCGGTGCGTCGATCTTCTTTTCTGTCGCGCCCGAGATCGCGGTGCTTGGCAGCCTTGTGGTCATCCTTCAGGGTGGCAGCGACCTGCATCTGACCATGCTGCGCTTCCGCCAGGAGTTTCACGCCTTTTCACGCCTGCAGGGTTCGCGTGCCACCATTCTGGCCATTGGCACACTGGCCGGTGCGGCGATCGCGCCGAATTTCACCTCTACAGTGGCCGGTCTGCTCGGTGGTTATGTCGCCTATAGCATCCTGGCGATGTTTCTCACTCGCAACAGCCTGCGCGAAGCGGCGGGCTTCCGGCCGCCGCTGGTCAGAAAGCATTTCGTTTACGGCAGTGTGGCGGCTGGTGCCTCGGTCATCGGGCTTCTGGCGCCGCTTGGTCTGAAATCGATCCTGACGGCGGTATTGGGGGCGGGCGGTGCGGCGGGGGCACTGCTGGCGCTTGATCTATTGCAGCGGCCCTTTGTGCTCATTGTCGCGGCGCTGCAGGCGATCCAATATCCCGATGTGGTCGCGACCTATGATCGCGAGGGCGCCACACTGGCTTTCAGGCGTCAGCTTGGCGGCTATTACTCGCTGCTGTCGGGTTTCACATTGATGACGGCGGCGGGGATTTTCGCGCTGCTGCAACCGGTCGGCCATTTCGTCATCGCGTCGGGTCTGCGTGATGGTTTTCTGGCCGCCGCGCCATTTGTCACCGGCCTTGCTGTCTGCCGGGCCTTGACGCTCAACATGCTACCGACGCCGGCGCATCTGCGCCATCGGCTGTCGGCGATCTTCCTGTTGGCGGTGGTGGATTGCGTGCTACTCAATGCCGGGGCCTTGGCGGGCGGGTATCTTCATTCCTTCAGCGACGGTGCGTTGATGGCGGGCGGCATGGTCGGGGCACTGATCGCGATGCTGATCGGGGTTAAGGTGCTGATGGCGCTGCCGTTTGACTTCGTCTGGCAACCGGTCGTGCTTTCCGCCGTCGGGCTTGCCGTGCCTGTCCTTGCGACCGCCGGCTTCCACTATTCGCTGTGGATCTCGGTGGCGGCGGGGATTATCGGCGGTGGTGTCTTCTGCCTGCTCGGCCTCTACAGCTATTTCGTGACGATGTTCCGCCCACGAATGGCCTCGTAACTCAGAGACTTTCGAGCATTCTCAGCACTTTTTCGGCGCTACTATCCCAGGAGAAGCGGGCGACATTCTCGTGGCCCTTTTGGCGAAGATCCGCGCGCAACGCCTCATCGCCGGCGATCCGGCGCATGGCTGTGACCAGCTCATCCTGTTTCATCGGGTCGAAGTAGAGCGCGGCGATGCCCGAGGCTTCGCGCACGGCGAGGATATCGGCCGCAAGCACAGGGCAGCCCTGGGTCATAGCCTCCAGCGGCGGAATGCCGAAGCCCTCGTAGAGGCTTGGGAAGACGAATGCGGTGGCATGGCGCTCGAGTGCGGCGATTTCTGCATCGCTCAGCCGGCCGGGGAAGAGCATATGGTCGTTGGATCGAGGGCCATCCGATTTGAACACGGTCGGCGCGGTGCCGCCGACGACCACCAGTTTTTGATCGGGATCGCCAAGTGCTTCGAAGGCGCGGATGGCGAAATCGAGGTTCTTGTTTGGCTTCATCGTGCCGACCAGCAGGAAGAAGCCGTTCCTCTTGAGGCCGAGGCGCTGGATGATGGTTTCGTCTGGCTCAATGGCGGCAAAGTGATCGACGGCGTTGTAGACGACATCGATGCCGTCTGCGGGGACGCGGAAGACGGAGGCTAGCTCCTTGCGGGAGAAATCCGAGACGGTGCCGATCTTCGCTGTACGAGTCAGGATCGAGCCGAGCGCGCCGTGCAGCAGGCGATAGCTGCGCTTGAACGACTGTGGATGGCGGAAGATCGTCACGTCATGGATGATCACGACTTGCCGGCGATGCAGCAGCGGACCACTGCCGCCGAAGCCGATCAGTGGGCCGCCTCGAGAGCGGGCAAGCAGCGCAGTCTGCTCCCAGAGATGGCCGGGGCCGGAGCCGAAGGCATCGACCGATATGGCCGAGAGTTCGATATCGACCGGCGTGTTGCGCGGCACGGCCAGCCGCCAGCTTGCACCCTTCAGCGCGGCGGGCACGGCACCGGCGGCGATCTTGCGGTCGAGCGCCAGCGTCAGTTCGCGCGCGAAACGCTGCACGCCTGACAATGGCTGGCCGAGAAAACGTCCGTTGATGGTGATCGAGTGCACGCGAATATCCCGATTTTCTAATATCTGGAATAGTTTGCGTCATTTTCTTTAGAGAAGCTTTAGCTTGCGGCAAGAGATTTTAAGCAAGCGCGTCTTTGCTGTTGATGATAGCGACGCCGCGTGTCCGCATCTCGTTGATCGCAGCCTGAACGCCGGCGGGATCTATGCCGCGGCTGGCGTCCTCGATGAAGCGAACGGTGACGCCCGGCAACATCTCGACAGCGTCGAGCGCCGAGAATTTCACGCAATAGTCCGTCGCGAGCCCGCAGAGGTCGAGCTCGGTCACACCTTCGCCGCGTAGCTGTGCGGCAAGGCCGGTGAGGGCGGCTTGATCATTGTCGCGGAAGGCCGAGTAGCTGTCGACATCCGGCTTCTGACCCTTCTGCTGGATGAAATCGATGCCGTCGACATGGAGAGCGGGGTGAAGCCGGGCGTCCTCGGTATTTTGCACGCAATGGTCCGGCCACATCATCTGCGGCTTGCCGGAGAGCATGCCCATTTCGAAGGGCTTCTTGCCGGGATGAGCGGAGGCGAAGCTGCCGTGGCCTGCGGGGTGCCAATCCTGGGAAGCAAGGATCATATCGTATTTGCCGCTGTCGATAAGCCTGTTGGCAACCGGCACCACCTGATCGCCTTCGGGAACAGGCAGATTGCCGCCGGGGCAGAAACCGTTCTGGATGTCGATCAGCAGCAATGCTTTCATGAGGCCTGTCCTTCCGTTTCTGTTGCGCTGCACGATGCCAAGCGTTGCGCTGCGGATCAAGCCTTTTGCGCCGCGCCTGGTGATCAGGCGCGGCGCAAGGTTTTCGAACAGTTACGAGGGCTTGTGGCCATTTAGGCCGTAGAAGGCGATATAGACGTAGCAGATGATCGGCATCAGGAAGGCGAGGTGGATGCCGATGGTGTCGGCAAGCCCGCCCTGGATCATCGGCAGGACGGCGCCGCCGACGATGGCGAGGCAAAGAATGCCGGAGCCCTGGCTCGTATATTTGCCGAGCCCATGCAGCGCCAGGCTGAAGATCGTCGGGAACATGATCGAGTTGAACAGGCCGATCGCCAGCACCGACCACATGGCGACATGGCCGGTCGTGAGCACGGTCACCAGAAGCAGGATGGCGACGATGATGGCATTGAAGGCCAGCGCCTTGCCGTCGTCGACATGGCGCATGACCAGCGAGCCTATAAACCGGCCGATCATGGCGCCGCCCCAGAAGTAGGAGACGTAATGCGCGGCTTCGGCCTCGGAGAAATGGGCGATATCCGGCTGGCTCAGGAAATTGACGAGGAAGCTGCCGATGCTGACTTCGGCGCCGACATAGAGGAAGATGCCGACCGCGCCAAGGACGAGATGGCGATACTGCCAGGCCGAGCCGCCGCCGCGCATGGGCTCGATCGTTTCCTCATCTTCGACCTGTGGAAGCTTCAGCGCCGCGAAAATGGCGGCAAGCAGAAGGAAAGCGGCTGCAAGCATCAGGTAGGGGAGTTTCACCGCGCCAGCCTCTGCAAGCCTGCTGGCATCGAGTTGTTCCGGTGTCGCATTGGCGATTGCCACCGTTGCGGCAGAGAGGATCAGCATGGCGCCGAACCAAGGGGCAAGCGTGGTGCCGAGCGAATTGAAGGCTTGGGTGAGGTTGAGGCGGCTGGCGGCGGTATCCGGTGGGCCAAGCACGGTGACATAAGGGTTGGCCGCAACCTGCAGGATGGTGACGCCGGCGGCGAGTACGAAGAGGGCGCCCAGGAAGAGGGCGTAGATGCGATAGCTGGCGGCCGGGATGAACAGGGCGCAGCCGATGGCGGCGATGACGAGGCCGACGACGATGCCCCATTTATAGCTGATGCGCTTCACCAGCGCGCCCGCCGGCAACGACACAATGAAATAGGCGCCGAAGAAGCAGAGCTGAACCAGCATTGACTGCGTATAGTTGAGCTGAAAGACGCTTTTCAGGTGCGGCACCAGAATGTCGTTCAGGCAGGTGATGAAACCCCACATGAAAAAGAGTGAGGTGAGTGCGACAAGCGCGAATTGATAATTGCCCTGGCCTTGATGTGCGGATGCACCGGCGCTCGTGGGCGCAGAGCGTGTTGCTATGCCAACCACTTTTTTATCCTCGATTTTTGTTTTGCCAGACGAGGGTGGGGCCCCTTCAGGTGTGCCGAACGGCAGGCTGGCAACGGCTTGCCGAGACATCGCGGGAGGCGCGCTGACTCGAAGCCGTGGGGTTGGATATAAGGGAATGGTCCGAGATTGGTAGTGTGCTAGCGATGCGGATTTTGCAATGCAGCAATGCGGGAAGTGGACGGCAATCTGCTGCCCATGCTCCCAGCCCTTTCACAAAAGTCTGCTGATATTCACGCGAATTTTGTTGTAATAATATGCAACTTATAATGGGAGGTGACAATGAGTGGTAGAGCAAGAGCTAGCGGAAGACGACTTTCTGAAGCGGATGCGTCACTAGTTAAAGGTATGGATCAACGAGGGGATAGACACCATGATATTGCGGCTTGGTTCGGAGTAAACCAAGGGCGCGTTGCTGAAGTAGTGTCTGGCGCAAAGTTTGCGTGGGCACCCGTTGCCTCTGGGGGCGATTTGCCGCCGCCAGGTCCTTATTCTTCCGGCAGAGCTGCTTATCAAGCGGTCAAAGCACTTGAGGAGGCAAAATCGGCTCTTGAGGTGGCAGTAAAAAATATTGATCAGGTGCTTAAAGATGTCAAAAAAATCGGTTGAAGTTGACTAGCAAAGTAGTGCGGCCTTTGTTGGGTTTTCTAGATCCGCTCCACAAACCCGTCCAGCACCCGCTTCTGCCCCGCGCGATCGAACTCGATCGTCAGCTTGTTCCCCTCGACGCCGGACACATTGCCGTTGCCGAACTTGATGTGGAAGACGCGATCGCCGACGAAGAATTTTGAGGGCTCAGTGGAGGTGGATTTGGCGATGAGTTCGCCGTCGATGGTGCGGGTTTTGGGGCCGCTTTCGCCGTAGCCGATACGTTCGACGGCGTGGCCGGAGCGGGAGCCCCAGTTGTCGCGGGTGGCGTCGGTCTTGTTGGCCTGGGCGCGTTTCCAGCCGGGGGTGGAATAGGAGTTGGCGAAGGGCTCGGTCTTGTCGAAGCGCGACTGGCCATAGCCGCCGCGGCCGTAACCGCCGTAGGATTGCTCCACTTCGGCGACTTCGACATGGGTGACCGGCAGTTCGTCGAGGAAGCGCGACGGGATGGTCGACTGCCAGAGGCCGTGGATGCGGCGGTTGGAGACGAACCAGATGTGGCAGCGGCGCTTTGCGCGGGTGAGGCCGACATAGGCGAGGCGGCGTTCTTCCTCCAGGCCGGCGCGGCCGCTCTCGTCGAGCGAGCGCTGGTGCGGGAACAGGCCTTCCTCCCAGCCGGGCAGGAAGACGGTTTCGAATTCCAGACCCTTGGCGGAGTGCAGCGTCATGATCGAGACGGCGTCGAGATTTTCGTTCTGCTCGACATCCATGACAAGCGCGATGTGCTCGAGGAATCCGCGCATGGATTCGAAGCTGTCCATCGAGCGGATAAGTTCCTTCAGGTTTTCCAGCCGTCCGGGCGCTTCCGCCGATTTGTCGTTCTTCCACATGTCGGTATAGCCGGACTCTTCGAGGATCTGCTCGGCAAGTTCGGTATGCGGCGTGTTTTCGAGCAGGCCCTGCCAGCGGCGGAAGGATTGCACGACGTCGAAGAGCGCCTTGCGAGGCTTCGGCTTCATCTCGTCGGTCTCGATGATGTCGGCCGATGCCGCCAACATCGGGATATCGCGGGCGCGGGCATAGTCGTGCAGGGCGCGGACCGTGGTGTCGCCAAGGCCGCGTTTAGGCGTGTTGACGATGCGCTCGAAGGCGAGATCGTCGGCCGGCTGGCAGACGAGGCGGAAATAGGCCATGGCGTCGCGGATTTCGAGGCGCTCGTAGAAGCGCGGGCCGCCGACGACGCGGTAGTTGAGGCCGAGCGTGACGAAGCGATCTTCGAATTCGCGCATCTGGAAGGAGGCGCGCACCAGGATCGCCATATTGTTCAGCTTGTGCTGATTGCGTTGAAGCTGCTCGATCTCCTCGCCGATGGCGCGGGCTTCCTCTTCCGAATCCCAGGAGGCGTGCACCTGCACCTTGATGTCTTCGGGGTCGGAGCGATCGGTGAACAGCGTCTTGCCGAGGCGGCCCTCATTATGGGTGATCAGGTGGGCGGCGGCGCCGAGAATGTGCTCGGTGGAGCGATAGTTGCGCTCCAGCTTGATCACCTTGGCGCCCGGAAAATCCTTTTCGAAACGCAGGATATTGTCCACTTCCGCGCCGCGCCAGCCATAGATCGACTGGTCGTCGTCGCCGACGCAGCAGACGTTCTGCAACTCGCCCTTCGGCCGCTGTGCGAGCAGCCGCAGCCACATATATTGCGCCGTGTTGGTGTCCTGATACTCGTCGACGAGAATGTAACGGAAGCGCTGGTGATAGTCCTTCAATATATCCGGATTCTGCCGGAACATATTGATCGGATGCAGCAAAAGATCGCCGAAGTCGCAGGCATTCAGCGTTTTCAGTCGCGCCTGATAGGCGAAATAGAGCTCGCGGCCCTTGCCGTTGGCGAAAGCGCGAGCGTCGCCCTCGGGAATATCGGCGGGGCTGAGACCCTTGTTCTTCCAGGTGTCGATCATTCCGGCGAATTGCTTGGCCGGCCAGCGCTTGTCGTCCAGGCCCTCGGCCTGGATCAGCTGTTTGATCAGACGGATGACATCGTCGGTGTCGAGGATGGTGAAGCTGGAGGAGAGGCCGACCAGTTCGGAATGACGGCGCAGCAGCTTGACGCCGATCGAGTGGAATGTCCCGAGCCAGGGCATGCCTTCGACAGCGCCGCCGACGAGCAGGGCGACGCGCTCCTTCATCTCGCGGGCCGCCTTGTTGGTGAAGGTGACGGCGAGGATCTGGCTGG
The DNA here is from genome assembly GCF_000799715.1 of Martinezella rhizogenes. Taxonomy (GTDB): domain Bacteria; phylum Pseudomonadota; class Alphaproteobacteria; order Rhizobiales; family Rhizobiaceae; genus Rhizobium; species Rhizobium rhizogenes_C. The sequence continues at coordinate 743,424 of NZ_JUHG01000011.1, read as the reverse complement.
GGAAGGCGCGGTTGGTGGAGAGAATGTGGGCGATGCGGGTCGTCAGCACCCGCGTCTTGCCGGTGCCGGCGCCGGCGAGGACGAGAACCGGACCGTCCAGCGTCTCGACCGCTTCCGTCTGCTCCGGGTTGAGGCCGGTGAGATAGTCGGGCCGTCTGCCGCCGTCGCGTGCCGCCATGGCGCGGGCCGCAATGCCGCCGCCTACGCTGGCAGGGCCGGGTGCGGGAGCAGGCTGGCGCGGAACCAGGTGTTCCGGCTCCTCGTCGAAGAAGGGAATGTCGTCATGTCCGATGGTCATGCGGCTCAATGTAATGATTCTGCCCTGAAAGGCAAAAGAAACGGCCCGAAAATAGAACAAAAAGTGTACATTCACAGGTGTGTGGAGGTTATGGAGAGGTTATTGCGGTGTCCGACAGGCACGCAGGATGCAAATGAAATGCCTCGTTGTTCCCGCCGGGATTACAACTTTGTCATAATGTGTGGCAAAGCTTGCCGCATATGCTCAAAAAAACGATATTGCAGCAAATCGGGCACAATCCTGCGTTATATCGCGATTTGCCCTAGGCTGGCCTCAGCAAGTGCGTTTGGCGTGACGAGGCTATATTAAACTGACGACGCGATTTCATCGCCTCTGACACAACGAGCCGGAGACGTGCATGACCGCCTGGAAGCAGCTTTTCTTGTCTTTTCTGTTGCTGGTGGCAGGCATTGCCGCCGTCGTGGCTTTCGTGCCCGGCGCAGCCGGCCTGCTGCGAGGAGCTGGCGTCCCGGAAGCGGTCGTGGCGACTGTTGCGCCGGGCGCGGTTGAGAAGGCAGCGAGTGGCGGTGCGCGGCGTAGCGCCGATGCGCCGCTGGTGGTGACCGAGGCCGTGGTCAGCGGCGTGGTCAATGATCGCCTGAGCGCCATCGGCACCGGCGATGCCATCCGTTCCGTTGTCGTCATGCCGCAGGCAACGGGCACGATCCGCGAAATCCTCATCAAGTCCGGTGATCATGTAAAGCAGGGCCAGGTGCTGGCCCGCCTCGACGATGACGAGCAGATCATCGCGCGCGGGCAGGCGGAAGTCGCGTTGAAGAGCGCCGTCGAGAAGTCGCAGCTCTATCACACCATCAAATCCAGCGTGTCGCGCATGGATGTCTTCGACTCGGAGATCGCCGAGCAGGGCGCACGGCTGGCGCTGCAATCGGCCGAACTGGCGCTGAAGCGCCGGGATATCGTTGCGCCGATCGATGGCATCGTCGGTATCGTTCCCGTCGTCATCGGCGACAATGTCACAACGACGACCAGCATCGTTACGCTCGACGACCGTTCTGAAGTCCTAGTCGATTACTGGGTGCCGGAGCGGTTCGCCAATACGGTCAAGGTTGGCCAGCCGGTCGAGGCGACCTCGGTGGCGCGGCCGGGGCGGTTGTTCTCCGGTGCCGTCGAGGCCGTCGATAACCGCGTCGATGGCGCCAGCCGGACCTTGCGTATCCGCGCCCGCATCGACAATGCCACGGACGAGTTGCGCGCCGGCATGTCCTTCAATGTCGGCATGCGCTTTGCCGGTGAAACCTATCCCTCCGTCGATCCACTGTCGGTGCAGTGGGACGGCGAAGGCTCTTACGTCTGGCGCGTGGTTGACGGCAAGTCGTCCAAGGTGCGCGTCAGCGTCGTGCAGCGCAATCCGGATGCGGTGCTGGTTCAGGCCGAACTCAAGGACGGCGACCGGATCGTCACCGAGGGGTTGCAGCGCGTGACCGAGGGCGGTGCCGTACGCTTTGCCCGCGAAGTCGCCGAGGCCACGGAGGCCGTCACGCAATGATGGGGCATGGCAACGATACCGGCGATGGGGCCGGGACTGGTTCCGGCAAGCAGGCTTTTACCGCGCTTTTCGTACGCCGTCCGATTCTGGCGCTGGTCTTTAACACGCTGATGGTCGTTGCCGGCCTTGCTGCCTATTTCGGGGTCGAGGTACGTGAACTGCCCGATGTCGACCGCCCGGTGGTCACCGTGCGAACCATGTTCGACGGCGCTTCGCCGCAGACGGTGGATCAGGAGCTGACCAAGGTTATCGAAGGCGCGGTTGCCCGCGTCAGCGGCCTGAAATCGGTCTCGTCGAGCTCATCCTTCGGCCAGAGCCGGGTGACGCTCGAATTTTCCGACGCCATCGATCTCTCCGTTGCCGCCAATGACGTTCGCGATGCGATCGGCCGCATCACCGAGCAACTGCCCGACGAGGCCGACGCGCCGCAGATCGTCAAGGCGGATTCGGACTCGCAGCCGATCATGCGCCTTGCCGTTACCTCCAATACGCTGACCATGGACGACCTGACGCAGCTCGTCGACAACGAGATCACCGACCGGCTGGCCTCCGTCGACGGCGTTGCCGATGTCGAGCTCTATGGTGACCAGGAGAAAGTCTTTCGCATCGATGTCGATCAGGGAGCGCTTGCCGGGCGAGGGCTGACGATCGGCGACCTGACGACGGCGCTGGCAACGGCGGCGCTCGACGTACCGGCTGGATCGCTGAAGAGCAACCGGCAGGATATCGTCGTGCGCGCCACGGCTGCCTTGCAGACCCCCGAGGATTTCTCGCGGCTGATCGTCAAGGATCGCGTCCGGCTCGCCGATGTCGCGACCGTGACGCTTGGCCCTCGCGATGGGACTACGGCTTTGCGCTCCAACGGCGTGCAGGGCATCGGCCTCGGCATCATCCGGCAGGCGCAGTCGAACACGCTGAATATCTCGAATGGCGTGAAAGCCGTGGTGACGCAGCTGTCGAAATCCCTGCCGGAAGGAACCAATATCGCCATCACCAGCGATGATGCCGTGTTCATCCAGGGTGCGATCCATGAGGTGGTGCTGGCGCTGGTGCTATCGGGGCTGATCGTTACCATCGTCATCTACCTCTTCCTGCGCGACTGGCGCGCGACGCTGATCCCGGCGGTTACCATGCCGGTGACACTGACGGGGACGCTGGCGGCGCTCTACATGGTTGGGTTTTCGATCAATATCCTGACGCTGCTGGCGATCGTGCTTGCGACCGGCCTCGTGGTGGATGACGCCATCGTCGTGCTCGAAAATATCGTTCGGCGTCGATCGGAAAAGATGGGTCCGCGCGCGGCGGCGGTGCTTGGCACGCGCGAGGTCTTCTTCGCGGTCATCGCGACGACCGCGACGCTTGCCGCCGTCTTCATTCCGCTGTCTTTCCTGCCGGGGCAGGTGGGTGGCCTGTTCCGCGAGTTCGGCTTCGTGCTGGCTTTCTCGGTCGGCCTGTCGTCGATCGTGGCGCTGACGCTTTGCCCGATGCTGGCCTCGCGCATGCTGACCAAGGAGATGCGCGAGGATCACGGCATGCTCGGCCGCTTCGGCGAGCTGTTTTCCGGGGTCTATCGCCGTACGCTCGGGGCTTGCCTCAATGCGCCACTGGTGGTCATCATTTTCTGCGCGATCTTTTCTGCCGCGGCCGTCTTCGCCTTTTTGGGCGTCAAGAGCGAGCTGACGCCGAATGAGGATCGTGCCCTGGTGATGCTCCGGCTGACCACGCCGCAGGGTGCCAGCCTCGACTACACCAAGGATCAGCTGCAGCGCGTGGAAGAAAACTTGCAGCCGTTGATGGACAGCGGCGATATCCGTAATGTCTATGCGATCTCCGGCCAGAACGGGCAAGTGAATACCGGCTTCATGGTGTTGACGCTGGCACCCTGGAGCGAGCGTCATCGCACGCAGACCGACATCGTCGCCGATATCAATCGGGCGATGGCCCGCGTGCCGGCGCTGCGCGGCAACGTTTTCCAGTCGAACAGCCTGCGCATTCGTGGTGCCGGCAGCGGCGTGCAGATGGCGCTGACGGGCAATGACCACGAGGCACTGACGCAGGCGGCGCTGAAGCTGGTGCAGGCGCTGGACGCAACCGGGCAGTTCGACACGCCGCGCCTCAACAATGAGCCGACCCAGGCGCAGGTTTCCGTCGCGATCGACCGCGAGCGCGCCTCCGATCTCGGCGTCGATATCACCGGCCTGTCGACGGCGCTGCAATCGCTGCTCGAGGGTCGCTCCGTCGTCGATGTCTTCGTCAAGGGCGAAGCCTATCCGGTGCTTCTGACCTCGACCATGCGGCCGATCGACGATCCGACCGATCTCGAAAACGTCTTCCTGAAGACCGGCGACGGCAAGATCGTGCCGATGTCGGTCATCGCCAGCCTGAAGGAGGGCGCGGTCGCGCCGCAGCTCACCCGCGAGCAGCAGCTGGCGTCGGTGGCAATCACCGCTGGGCTCAAGAACAACATGTCGCTCGGCCAGGCAGTCGAAGAGGTGAAGCGGATCGCCGCGCCGCTCCTGCCGCCCGGCGCACGGCTGATCCCGCTTGCAGAAGCGGCGACGCTGCAGGAGAATTCCAGCGGCATGGCGCTCACCTTCGGCTTTGCTATCATCATCATCTTCCTGGTGCTGGCCGCGCAGTTCGAGAGTGTGCTGTCGTCATTGATCATCATGTCGACGGTGCCGCTCGGTCTTGCCTGCGCTGTGTTTGCGCTCGTCATCACCGGTTCCAGCCTCAACATCTATAGCCAGATCGGGCTGGTGCTGTTGGTCGGTGTGATGGCGAAGAATGGTATCCTGATCGTGGAGTTCGCCAATCAGCTGCGCGACGCGGGCGAGGACGTGCGCGAGGCGATCGAGAGGGCCTGTGCTCTGCGTCTGCGTCCGGTTATGATGACGATGATCGCTACCATCCTTGGCGGCGTGCCCCTGGTGTTCGCGCACGGGGCAGGCGCGGAAGCGCGCATCGCGCTCGGCTGGGTGATTGTCGGCGGCCTCGGTTTTGCGACCCTGGTGACGCTTTACGTCACGCCGGTCGCCTATCTCCTGATCGCACGCTTTGCCAAGCCGCAGGCGCATGAGGAGCAGCGACTGCACGAGGAAATGTCGGATGCCGCGCTGCGGGCGAAGCTGACGAAACTCAGGGCGGCGGAGTAATCACGCGTTTCGGCGTAATAGATAAATCGACTTCAACCAAAGATTTATAGTAACTCGACCGTTTCGATTAGCTGTTTATTAAACATGATTGTTAATCATAGGTACCTGTAACCACCCGAGTTCAGGCGCTGTTTTTTGCCGGGCTCACGTTCGCCGACGCAGTCGGCCCGCGTGCATGAGCGCTCGCGGCATGGTTCCAATGTCTCCTTGTGCCTGTTGTGTATCGTTGCGTCCGGAGTCCGTATGTCATGAGTATTTTTTCGACCTTCATAAGGGTCAGTCCCTCCGTCAGTACCGCCCTTGAAGTTCTCAGAAACACCCAGTCAGATTTGAATGTCGCCCAGCGTCAGATGTCCTCCGGTTTGCGCGTTCAGACCGCCAAGGACGATGCCACCTATTGGCGCATCTCGACGTTGACGCGTACCGATATCGGCGCGGTGTCGGCCGTGCAGGATGCGCTCGGGCTTGCCTCCGCCACGGTGAGCACCGCGTCCACGGGCGTTACCAGCGCGATTGATGTCGTCACCCAGATCCGCTCGAAACTGGTGAGCGCCTACGAGGGCAGCGTCGACAAGACCAAGCTCAATGACGAGATCACCCAGCTCAAGGACCAGCTTCGCAGCGTCGGTCAGTCTGCGAGCTTCAACGGCGTTAACTGGATCGTGCTTCAGGACGGAGAAGATCCCACGGAACCGCATCGGATCCCGGGCTCGATCATCCGCAACACCGATGGCACCATTTCAATCGGGATGTTGGACTACGAAGGCGTCACGTCCACCAGCGGTTCCATCGCATCGACGGATGCGCGATATCTCATCGACGACCAGTCCGGCGGTACCGGCGGCTATGGCGTGCTCACCTCCACCGTCTTTGCGACGGAAGCCAGCGCGGCCCAGAACTATGTATTGGTCAGCAGCAAGTATGGCGATACCAGCGGACAGGTGGAAATCTCGCTCGACGCGACTACGACCAATGGCGCATTGACGGACATGGTCAATACCGTCACCGCCATGCTGCATCAGCTCAACACGATTGGCTCGGCCTTTGGCTCTCTGGAGACGCGTGTCAACCTGCAAAGTGAATTCGCCAGCAGCCTCAGTGATTCGCTCACCAGCGGCGTCGGCAAGCTCGTCGATGCCGACATGGAGCAGCAATCGAGCAAACTATTGGCGTTGCAGACCCAGCAACAGTTGGGGATACAATCCTTGTCGATCGCCAATGCGAGCTACAATACGCTGACGCAGCTTTTCCAGAATTTTTGAGAGTAAAGCCTGAGTTTCAGGGGAATTGGCGCGCTATCGGGGGATGTTGGCCCGCTTTCCGTGTTGGTCGATATCGGTGACACGGGTCGCCGGACGGCAGCAAGGAAGGTCGTCGATAGCCGCATGAAGATTCCGCTTCATCATATTGCCGCAATGCTCCATATCTCCTTCGGGCCATCGAACCGGAGAGCGACGATTCCATGATCAAAAAAATTGCCATTCTTGCCGTCTCGGCAGCCTTTCTTAACGCATGCACGACGACCGACCCTTATACGGGCGAGCAGAAAGTATCCAACACAGCGGGGGGCGCAGCGCTCGGTGCCGGCGTCGGCGCGGTTGCCGGTCTTCTCATCGGACATTCGCCGGCATCGCGCCGCAACGCCGCGCTGATCGGCGCCGGTGTGGGTGCGCTCGCAGGTGCCGGTATCGGCAACTATATGGACCAGCAGGAATCCGAGCTGCGCGCGCAGTTGCAGGGCACTGGCGTTTCCGTCACGCGCGTCGGCGACCGCATCATCCTGAATATGCCGTCGGCCATCACCTTCGACATCGACCGGGATGAGATCAAGCCGGAATTCTTCGCGACGTTGAACTCGGTCGCGATCGTGCTGCGCAAGTTCAACCGCACGCTGATCGACGTCAACGGCCATACGGATTCGACCGGCAGCATGCAGCATAACCAGGATCTATCCGAACGCCGCGCCGGCTCGGTCGCGTCCTATCTCGGCAGCCAGGGCATCGACCAGCGCCGCGTTTCCGCCGTCGGCTTCGGCCCGACGCAACCGGTTGCCAGCAACGCCAACGAATCCGGCCGCGCCCAGAACCGCCGCGTCGAAATCCAGATTGCGCCGATCACGCAGAACGGCTGATCTGGCAATCATCTCAATTAGAAAAAGGCCGGGTCCTGCGATCCGGCCTTTTGCTTTTAGTCGGCGTGTCTTCATGCGTGCATCGCCGCGCCCTTGGTGATCTTGTCGACGATCTTCTTGTCGGCGCGTAGCGCAATGCCGACGACCTTGGCGTCTTCGGGGGCAAATTCAGAAAAGACCGCGCGGTTGGCGGCGTCATGGCCGGTTGAGAACATTTCCTCGATGAAGACCGACGAAGTGATGCCGCGTTCCAGCGCGCGGCGGTGGATGGTGGCGATCGTTTCGTCATCGGCGGATAGCACGATCATCGGCTGGATCGACAAGGCATTGTAGCGGTTGCCCGCGCGGTCGCTGTAGGGTTCACCGATAATGTCTGGAAATTGCCCGGCAATCCCGGTTGACAGGAAGGCGGTCACATTCAGTTTTTGCCAGGATTGAAGATTGTTTCGCAGTACGATCGCGATTTTGGTATCAAACATCAGTCGTCACTTTCATGCTGTCTGGGAATGAGCCATTGCGCGAGGATTTAACCGGTCGGGCCCTTGAGGGTCTTGAACGTTTGTGCGTGGGGCCGGACGCGAACCGCATCGTATCGGCTCCCGCCTATCCCGGCATCGAGCGCATCCACGCGCAATTCCACGGAGATGCCTTTGAGCCACATCGGCACGACACCTATGCTCTCGGCGTCACCATCCGCGGCGTGCAGACTTTCAGCTATCGCGGCGAGCGTCGCTACAGCCTGCCGGGCCGGGTAATCATCCTGCATCCGGATGAGGTGCATGATGGCGGTGCCGCGACCGATGACGGGCTGATCTACCGCATGCTCTATCTGGAGCCGTCGATGCTGATGCAATGCCTGGAAGCGGCGCGCATCGGTTTGCCTTTCGTCGATGAGCCGGTGATCGAGGACGAGCGTCTCGCCGGTCTGTTGCTCGGGGCACTCGGCGAACTTGACCGCGAGCTGGATGAGCTTTTCGTCGACGATTTCATCGCACGCATGGCGACGGGGCTTGCCTCGCATGCGCGTCTGCCGCAGAAGCCGTTGGGACTTATCGCCTGGGGCCAGGTCAAAACGGCTCGTGATTATCTGGAGGCGCATGCGATGCGTGGCGTTCGTTCGGAAGAGCTGGAGCGCGTCACCGGGCTCGATCGGTTCGCGCTGTCACGCCATTTCCGCGCCGCCTTTGCCACCAGTCCGCATCGCTTCCTGCTGATGCGGCGTCTGCAGCGGGTCAAGGGGATGATCGGCGATGGCGAGCCGATCGCCGAAGTGGCGGCGGCCACGGGCTTTGCCGATCAAAGCCATCTGACACGGCATTTCAAGAAGGCGTTCGGCATGGCGCCGGGCGCATGGGGCGGGATGGTCGGTGCCGCGCGACTATCGGCGCGGCACCCATAAGCAACCCTTCAGGCAATGCTCAGAGCATACCGAGGAATTGCTTCAGTTCCGGTGTTTTCGGATTGGCGAAGACGTCGCCTGGCGGTCCGATTTCATGGACGCGGCCCTGATGCATGAAGACGACGCGCGAGCAGACGTCGCGGGCGAACTTCATCTCATGCGTCACCATCAGCAGCGTCATGCCTTCGCTGGCGAGTTCGCGGACAACAGCGAGAACCTCGGCCACCAGCTCGGGATCGAGCGCGGAGGTGATTTCGTCGCAAAGGAGCGCGATCGGCTGCATGGCGAGCGCTCTCGCGATCGCGACGCGTTGCTGCTGGCCGCCGGAGAGTTCGTCGGGAAAGGCGTCGAACTTATGCCCGAGGCCGACGCGGTCGAGCATGCGCCGCGCCATAGCCTCGGCATCGGTCTTGGAGGTCTTCTTGACGACCATCTGCGAGAGCATGACGTTGCGGCCGGCGCTCAAATGCGGAAAGAGGTTGAACTGTTGGAAGATCATCCCGACTTTCAGCCGCAGCGCCTTCAGATGTAGCTCGTCAGGCAGAAGCTGCGCGCCGGCCACGGAAATCGAGCCGTCGTTGATGTCTTCCAGCCCGTTGATGCAGCGCAGCAGCGTCGATTTTCCCGAGCCGCTCTTGCCGATGATGGCGATCACCTCACCGGGCTCGACGTCGAGGTTGATGCCTTTCAGCACCTCGTTCTCGCCAAAGCTTTTGCGTACTTCAGTGACCTCGATGAGCGACATTCAGCTTCCTTTCCAGGATCTGGCTGCTCTTCGACAGCGGCCAGCACAGGGCAAAATAGATGAGCGCGACGAAGCCGTAGACGGTGAACGGCTGAAACGTCGCATTGGTGATGATCGTGCCGGCCTTCGACAATTCGACGAAGCCGATGATCGAGGTGAGGGCCGTGCCCTTGACCACCTGTACCGAGAAGCCGACGGTCGGCGGGACGGCGATGCGGAGCGCCTGTGGCAGGATGACGTAGCGCATCTGCTGGAGGTAGCCCATGCCGAGGCTGGCGGAGGCCTCCCACTGACCTTTCGCCACTGACTCGACGCAGCCGCGCCAGATCTCGATGAGGAAGGCGGAGGACCAGAGGATCAGGGCAACAGCCGCGGCCAACCATGCCGGCACGTCGATGCCGAAGAGCCCTAGGCCGAAGAAGGCAAGGAAAAGCTGCATCAAGAGCGGCGTGCCCTGAAAGAGCTCGACGAAATATTTGACGGCGACACGCGCGACCTTGTTCTTGCCGATGCGCAGGAAGAGCAGGATCGCACCGACCGTGCCGCCACCGATGAAGGAAACGAGCGACAGCAGAACGGTCCAGCGCGTGGCGAGCAGTAGGCCGCGCAGGATATCCCAGGTGGTGAATTGAATCATCGACGGACCCTGCGCGGAAAGATGAGCGAACCGGCGGCGGCAAGCAGTTGCCGCAGGATGATGGCCAGAAGCAGGTAGATCGCCGTGGAGACGAAATAGGCTTCAAAGGCGCGGAAGGAGCGTGACTGGATAAAGTTCGCCGCAAATGTCAGGTCCTCGGCGGCGATCTGCGAGACGACCGCGGAGCCGAGCATGACGATGACGACCTGTGACGACAGGGCCGGCCAGATGCGCTGGAGTGAGGGGACGAGGATGACGTGGCGGAAAGTCTCGAACGGCGTCATCGCCAGGCTGGCGCCGGCCTCGAACTGGCCGCGCGGCGTTGCCTGAATGCCGGCGCGGATGATCTCGCAGCTATAGGCGCCCAGATTGACGATCATGGCGAGATTCGCCGCCGTGATTTCGCTCATATGAATGCCGATGCCGGGCAGGCCGAAGAAGATGAAGAAAAGCTGGATCAGGAACGGCGTGTTGCGGATCAGCTCGACATAAGCAGCGACAATGGGTTTGAGCCAGCGCGGACCCAGAGCGCGCGCCCAGGCGCAGGCAATGCCGAGCGCGATCCCGACCACCGCGCCGACCAGGGTCAGTTCTATGGTGATGAGGACGCCCTTGATCAGAACCGGATAATATTCGGCGAGCCAGCCGAAATCGAAATGATAGCGCATGAAATGGTGCCTCGCTCGGCTCCGGCCGCACCATCGGGAGAGGGCGCGACCGGGCTTGCGTTAATCAGAAGCCGGCGGGGAGGTCGGCGCCCAGCCATTTTTGCGATATCTTGCCGAGCGTGCCATCGGCCTTGGCGGCGGCGATGATGTCGTTGACCTTTTTCTGTAGGTCGGCCTCGTTCTTGTTCAGGCCGATGAAGCAGGGGGAGTTGGTGATGAGGAACTTCATCTCCGGCTTCTTCGGCGGGTTCCGGGCGAGGATCGCCGCGGCAACGACGTTGCCGGTGGCGACCAGGTCGACCTGACCCGAGAGGAAGGCCGAGATGGTGCCGTTATTGTCTTCATAGCGCTTGATCGTCGCGTCCTGTGGGGCGACCTTCGTCAGCGCCAGATCCTCGATTGCGCCGCGCGTGACGCCGATCGTCTTGCCGGAGAGATCCTCGGGCTTGGTGGCGGTGACATCGGCGGGGCCGAAGACGCCGTTGAAGAAGGGCGCATAGGCGTCGGTGAAGTCGATAACGGCCTGGCGCTCGGCGTTCTTGCCGAGGCTCGAAATCACCAGATCGACCTTGTTGGTCTGGAGATAGGGAATGCGGTTGGCGCTGGTGACCGGCACCAGTTCGGTCTTTACGCCGAGCTTCTCGCCGATCAGGTTTGCCACGTCGATATCATAGCCCATGGGCGCCATATCCGTTCCGACGCTGCCGAAAGGAGGGAAGTCCTGGGGAACGGCAACGCGGATCGTGCCTCGTGACGTAAGATCGCTCAAGGCGTCCGCCTGGGCTGCGTGCGGGCTCGACAGCGACCCCATCGCCAGCATCGCCATACCCAGTGCCGTGAGCAATTGTCTGCGCTTCATCGAATGTCCTTCCAAACGTGGCTCTATGTGTAACTGCCGGACAGCACGCAAGAGGTATGCCAGTCGGTTGAAGGATATGCTCGCTCGCTCAAGGCGCGCTTTCTCTCGGAGGGAATTTTGCGGCAAATGCACATTTTGCCAGATTTTGCTTAAAAAATAAGCATAATTGCTGGCCGCCAACATTATCCGACATGCGTCGGCGATCGCAATCGAGGCGGCTTGATCTTAGGCTGGCGAGCGCTCGCTTCGTGTGGAAACCGCGGGAGATTTTCATGACTGGACAGCGTCGCTGCGATGCCGCATAGAACCGCAAAAGGTTAACGCCCTCTTATATGTTTTTGATGGGAGATTCGGGACGATGGCTCTGGCTGATGCGAAGGCGGGGATACGCAATGAGGCAGGGATTGCTGCCGTTCTCGGCATCCTGAAGCAGGCCTTCGGCGAGCGTTTCCAGACCGGCGAAAGTTTTCGCGCCCAGCACGCGCATACGACGACCTATATTCCCACGCAGCTTCCGGATGGGGTGCTGTTCGCCGAGACGAGCAAGGATGTGCAGGCGGTCGTCAAGGCTTGCGCCGAGCATAAGGTTCCGATCATCGCCTTCGGCACCGGCTCCTCGCTGGAGGGGCAGGTGAATGCGCCGCAGGGTGGAATTTCCATCGATTTCAGTCGGATGAATCGGGTGCTTGAAGTGAATGCCGAGGATCTCGATTGCACGGTCGAGCCCGGCGTCACCCGCGAACAGCTCAACACCTATCTGCGCGATACCGGCCTGTTCTTCCCGATCGATCCCGGCGCCAATGCCTCGATCGGCGGCATGACGGCGACGCGCGCTTCCGGCACCAATGCCGTGCGCTACGGCACGATGAAGGACAATGTGCTGGCCGTGACCGTGGTTGCCGCCAATGGCGAGGAGATCCGCACCGCCCGCCGCGCCAGGAAATCCTCCGCCGGCTACGATCTGACCCGGCTTTTCGTCGGCTCCGAGGGGACGCTTGGTGTGCTGACGTCGGTGACGCTGCGCCTGCAAGGCATTCCCCAGAAGATCGCCGGTGGCGCTTGCGCCTTTCCGACCATCAAGGCGGCTTGCGACGCCGTCATCATGACGATCCAGATGGGCATTCCGGTCGCCCGGATAGAGCTGCTCGATGCGGTCCAATTGCGTGCCTGCAATCTTTATTCCGGCCTGACCTATCAGGAGCAGCCGACGCTGTTCCTCGAATTTCACGGCACCGAAGAGACCGTCGCGCTGCAATCGGAGCAGTTCGCCGAGATCGCCGCGGAATGCGGCGGCGGCGAGTTCCTCTGGACCAGCAATCTCGAAGAGCGCAACAAGCTCTGGAAGGCGCGTCACGATGCCTATTGGGCGGCACGCGCCTTGGCACCGGAACTGGCGGCGCTGTCGACGGACGTCTGCGTGCCGATCTCAAGGCTTGCCGAATGCGTTGCCGAGACCCAGGCCGACATCGAGAAACACGGATTGCTGGCGCCGATCGTCGGTCATGCCGGCGACGGCAATTTCCATGTGCTGGTACTGTTCGACGACAAGACGCCCGAAGGTATCGCCGTCATCGAAGCCTTCGTTGCGCGGTTGAACACGCGGGCGCTCGCCATGGACGGAACCTGCACCGGCGAACATGGGGTGGGGCAGGGCAAGATGTCGTTTCTCGAGCAGGAGCTTGGCGGCGCTGTCGATCTGATGCGCCAGGTGAAGCACGCTCTCGATCCCGACGCGATTTTCAACCCCGGCAAGATCTTTCATGGCCATTGAAAAATGGAATACCCGTGATCCCGGCTTGCCCCTCGCGTGAATGGCGCTAGGCTATAACGTCCCGTTTTCAGATGGCGTCATGGAAAGCGGATAATCAGGCTTAGCTAAAGATCAAAGCTGCCTTTTGCCTATACGGCTCAATATGTGACGCCTTGGATATCGTAATTGGAATGCAGAATGGAGACGGTGCGCATTGTTAGCTAGGGTCCTGGTTTTCCTGGGGGGATTGCTTGTAGTGGTGCTGTTCGTGGCGCTGCTCGCTCCGCTCTTCATAGACTGGACCGATTTTCGCAAGAATTTCGAAGATCAGGCGAGCCGTATCATCGGCAAGAAAGTGACCGTTCACGGTACCGTCGATGCCCGTTTCCTGCCGTTTCCCTCCGTGACATTGCATGACGTCCGCGTCGGTCAGGAAGCCGACGGGACGCCGCTGGTGCAGATCGCTCAGTTCTCCATGGATGCCGAACTGGCGCCGTTTCTGTCGGGCGAAGCGTTGATCTTCGACATGCGCGTCTCGGAGCCGAAGGTGCGTCTGCGGTTGCTGCAGGATGGTACGCTTGACTGGATGCGCGGCAGCCAGCCGGAAATGCCCGCCAAGTCGGTCGTGCTGGAAAGCGTGCATGTCGATGGCGGCGACATCCAGTTCATCGATGAGCAATCCGGGCGCACTCGGCACATTACGGGCTTGAATGCGGAAATGTCCGCGAAGTCGCTGGCCGGTCCCTGGCGGATCGAAGGGGATGCGGCGCTCGATGGCGAGCACGGCAATTTCACCATTTCCAGCAGCCAGCCGGACGACAGCGGCGTTTTGCGCGTCCGCACCCGGCTCAATCCGGACCGCCATCCGCTCAATGTCGATCTTGATGGCGAGCTGAAGCTGGTCGATCGCAAGCCGGATTATCTCGGTCTCTTCACTGCGGGGATCGAGGACAAGCAGACGCGTAAGTCCGCGGACGAGCAAGCTCAACCCCGCATCAAGGGGCGTTTCGAGCTGACCAACGAGCGCATCCGCATCCCGGAATATCGCCTTGAGGTCGGAGCGGTGGACGATCCTTACGTGGTGACGGGGGAAGCGACGCTGGATACAGGCACCAAGCCGGAATTCCTGTTGACTGCCGATGGCCAGCAGATCGATGTCAACCGTCTCGGCAACAATCAGGGCACCAACGGCAAGACCAACCGCAATCCCGCCGTTTCAGCCCGCCAGCGCCTGAACAACCTGATTGCCATCGCCGCAGAGATACCGATCCCGCAGGTGCCCGGCAAGGCGACTTTCCGCCTACCGGCGATCGTTGCCGGCGACACGACCATTCGCGACGTGCAGCTGGACCTGGAGCCTGCCGGGGCCGGGTGGAAGATCGACCATGCGATCGGCATGCTGCCAGGGCGCACGCAGGTCGAGGCGACCGGCAAGCTGATGCTGCAGGGCGAGCCGAATTTCATCGGTAATCTCGTCGTTGCCTCCAATCAACCGTCCGGCCTGGCGTCCTGGCTGGTGGGTTCGGTCGATCCGGCGATCCGGCAGCTACGGCAGGCGGGCTTCTCCGCCGATGTCAACTTACGGCACGAGGAACAGCGTTTCGACAATCTCGAGATCGCTATCGGTTCGGCAACGGTAAAAGGCAAGCTGGACCGGCAGGCGCCGGCCGACAAGCAGGCACCGAAGCTTTCGGTCGATCTCAGCGGCGATGCGCTCGATCTCGATGCATTGAGGGCGTTGACGGGCCTGTTTACCGGTCAGGATGCTGGTGAAGCCTTGCTCGATCACCGGATCACGGCGCATCTGAAGGCGGACAAATTCGCAGCTTTCGGTGTCCAGGCCGACAATGTCGAGACATCCTTCTCGATTACTGACGGAGCTTTGACGCTCGACAAGCTGGCGGTGCGCGATGTCGCCGGGGCAGAGATCACCGCGACGGGCCGTGGCGATGGCTCGCTGCTGGATTACAAGGGATCTGGCGAGATCACCTTCAAGGCGGCCGACCCCGGTCCCTTCTTTGCAATGCTCAGCCAGCATCTGCCGCATCACCCGGTCATGGATCGGCTGGTGCGCAACGCTGCCTGGTATGGCAACACCGCGCTGCGTGGCGCGCTGACCCTTGGCGGCGACGAGGGTGATGGGGTGGCGGTGACGCTTGCGGGCGTTTCCAACGGCAGCCGCGTCAATCTCGACTATCGAATGTCCGATCTGCTGGCGCTGACCGGCAAGGGCACGACGACGCTGGAGGCGACGCTTGAAAATTCGGTGACCTCAATCCTGTTCGGGCAGGCGGGTCTCGATCCGCTACCCGTCGAGGCCGATGCCAATGGCCGCCTGACGCTGAAGGTGACGGCGGACGGAACGGAGCCGGCGGATGCGGCGCTGACTTTTGCCACCGACAAGACTTCGTTCACCGCCAACGGCAAGGTCGATGTGCGTCCCAGCACCTTCCTCAACGGCACGATCGCCTTGTCGCTCGACAGCGCCGATCTCGATCCCTATTTCGTGATGAACGGCATCGGCATGCCGCAGATGGGCACGGGACTGCCGGTCAAATTCCAGGCGAACGCCGTGCTCGATGCCGACAAGATCGCGCTCTCCGACATGAAGGGCCAGCTTGCCGACAACAATGTCTCCGGCGCGCTGACCTTCGATCGCAAGTCGCCGAACATCAAGGCGACCGGCGAGCTGGCGCTCGACAAGGCCGATCTTGGCTGGCTGGGCGAAGCGATCTACGGGCCGATGACGGA
This sequence comes from Martinezella rhizogenes, assembly GCF_000799715.1. Classification (GTDB taxonomy): domain Bacteria; phylum Pseudomonadota; class Alphaproteobacteria; order Rhizobiales; family Rhizobiaceae; genus Rhizobium; species Rhizobium rhizogenes_C. The sequence continues at coordinate 727,524 of NZ_JUHG01000011.1, read as the reverse complement.
TGCCGCGACAGGCAACCTCACCAAGGCCAAGCTCGGGCTGCCGACGTTTAGCGGGCTCGATCTCAACATCAAGCTTTCGGCCAAGCAGGTTTGGCCGGGGATATTCGGTCCGATCACCAATTTCAGCGCAAATGCTGCCTATAAGGGTGAAGAGCTGCGCCTGAACGATATTGCCGGTGCCTGGAACGGCGGCACGCTTGGCGGCAATCTGATGCTTGCCAATTCCGACGGCACCGGGCTAATGCAGACGAAGCTCAATCTCACCAATGGCGATCTTACGGCCGTTGCCTGGCAGCGCGACGGCGCGCCGCTGGCCAATGGCCGCTTTGGCCTGGACCTGAGCATGGAGAGTAGCGGCAAGAGCATGGGCGAGCTTGCCGCCAATGCCAGCGGCTCGGGCGAGGCCAAGCTCGGCGACACTCATGTCCGTGGTCTCAATCTCTCCGTGCTCCCACCGTTATTGGCGGCCACGGATCAGATCCAGGGCGACATAACCGCCGACAAGGTGCTGCCGATCGTACAGACGCTGCTCAACAACGGCGAGGCGGCGTTGCCGGCGATGAGTATACCCTTCAACATCTCGACCGGCGTCATCCGCGCCACCAATCTCAGCGCCGGCAACGATGTGGCGAAGCTTTCGGGCAGCGCCGAGATCAGCCTTCCGGACGAGCGCATGCGTGGTTCGCTCGGCATCGATTTCAATGCTGGCAATGAGGTGCTGAACGGCGCCGAGCCGGCGCTGCACCTTAATTTCGCCGGTCCGTTGGCAAGCCCCGGCCGAACGATTGATATCACCGACATCACCAGCTTCCTGTCGCTGCGTGCCTTTGAACGCGAGCGCCGGCGCGTCGAGCGGCTTCAGGCGAGCGTATTGGAAAAGCAACGGCTGCGGCGCGAGGTGGCGCTATACAAATACACCGCCACTATGCGCGAAGCCCAGCGCCAGCGCGACGCGGCACTCGAGCAACAGCGGAGCCTTGAAGAGACGCGTTTGAGGGAACTGGCGCGCGAAGCTGCCGCCGAGAAGCAAGCGGAAGCTGCGGCCAAGGCAAAGGCCGATGCGGAGGCCCGCGCGAAAGCGCAGGCACAGCAGTTGCCGGCTCTCAACGGGCAGGCACCGCAGAAGATTGCACCGCTGAACTTTAATGGTCTTCCGGGCATAGCCCAGTAGGACCAGCCGACGTCGACCATGCTGATCTCCGCGTGGTTCGACAGGCGAAATTGGCAACATGCTTGTGAGCGCAGCTTCTAAACAGAGATATGGCTGCTAACGAGTTGGCCATTTCTGAGGTCGTGGATCATGAGTGCTGGTGGATCGGTGGCGGGCGGTTCGCGAGTTGGGTCAAGCAGCAGCGGATTGGCTGGACATATGGAACCGCAGATGTGGGCCGGAATCTTTGCTATCATACTCGACATGCTGCAGTGGACGTGGCCACTGCAAATGGCGATCGGCGGTCTGGCGCTGCCTGATAACAGATGACCTAAAGCATCGGCGTCTCTGCACATCACATCATCAATGGGTGCTATGCCTGACCTGAAGACATGGTGATGCGTGAACAATAACGGCATTCCCGGCTGATCGCTAGCCAATGTCTCCCGCAACCACTGAAGGCTGCCCGCGATATCGCCGTGCGCTTCGCCATCAACGCACACATCGAGCCCGATGATAAGGGTCTCGCCGTGGCAGACGACAAAATGCATCTTGGGATCATTTACCCAGTAGTCGACCTCCGGCATAGCCTCGCGCATGATGGCTCGCTGGTCCGAGTTGCCAGGCAAGATCAGCGAGCGGCACTCAAGGCGTTGCAACGCCGTTGCGATCAGCCTGTAACCCTGCGGCCAGTCGCCTTCGACAAGATCCCCCGTCACCACCACCACATCAGGTCGGATGTTTGTCAGCCAAGAGATTGCTCGGCCAAGCCGCGCAAGATTATCATTTTCACGGCTGGCGTGGATGTCGGTGATTTGGGCGATGAGCATGGCAAGAACTCCTCCCTTCTCGAAGCTGTGAGCGCGCTCCAGACAGATGTTCCAATGTCAGAAAGGGCGGGCGTGATTGGCCGCTGCTTTCGTCGGAACCTGAATTAAACGCGCTCTTTCAGCCATTTCAAGACATAGAGCCGAAGCGCGGAGGAAAGGTTGCTCTCCGGTTCCCGCCCGTCATCAATTTCTGAGATCAGTGCGGCAAGCGAGGTGCCGCGCGCTTTGGCAATTGCCTTCAGCTCGCTCCAGAACGCGTCTTCAAGGGAAAAGCTCGTGCGGTGGCCATGCAACGTCGCGGAATGTTTGCGGATCATCGGTGGATCGATCAAAAAGCTCGGAAGGGGGAGGGAATTCTGAAAATGATTCAAAGTATTGGGGTAAGTTGCTGATTTCGAAAAGACTTCGTTCGGGTCGGTAGGCTATTCGTCCGTCTTGGACGGCTCGATATGGCCGGCCTCGTGCGTTTGGGTCGCCTTGTCGTTGAGCGCCTTGGTCAGGTGCTTCTCCGCCTTAGTGCGACCGAAGCTGACGCGATTTTGTTCCGCCTGCTTTTCCTTCTCGGAGCGGGCCTGCTTTTTCCGGAACTGACGCAGATTGACGACTTCGGCGCTCATCACTGTCCCCACGGACGATGTAGAAAGGGGAAGCTTGTGCTTCCCCCGGATGTTTTATTGCTTCTTGCGGAATGCGTCGAGTGAGACGACCGAGCCCGGCTTTTTCTCTTCGCCTTCCTTGGCTTCAATCGCCGGCTCTTCACTGCCTTCGGCCGGGATCGGGTAGGCTGTGATCTCGCTGGTCGGCATTTCCTCGTCGTCGGCGAGCGGCACATCGAACTCCAGCTCGAAATTCACGGACGGATCATAGAATCCGCGAATCGCGTTGAAGGGAACGACCAGCTTTTCGGGGACGTCGGAGAAGGAAAGGCCGATCTCGAACAGGCTCTCGGTGATCTTCAGATCCCAGAATTGATGCTGGATGACAATGGTCATCTGTTCCGGATATTTCGACTTCAGGTGCTGCGAAATGCGCACACCGGGCGCTCCGGTCAGAAAGGTAATGAAGAAATGATGGTCACCGGGCAGACGACCGGTGGCGCCGACTTCGGTCAACACCTTACGGATAACTCCACGCAGGGCGTCCTGTGCCAAAATATCGTAGCGGATATGATCCTGCCCCATGCTTTCCTGTCTTTCGTTGGCCATGTTTTTTCTAAGGCTTATGCCACGCCGGGTGCAGACGGGAAAGCCCCCGCGCGAGTCATCGCCTGATCATACATAATATCGAAGATAGGGAGAAGGTGAAGGTTTCTGTTGCCAGGTACCTTCGAACCCCGCCTTAAGGTGCGAACCTTCAGGACTTGATTTGAAGTGTCACACTGCGATTAAGCAGCGAGACGAGCTTCCGCATAGTTGTCATTTGCAACTACAATTTTAGCCCGATAACGGTGGTACAATGCCGAGCAAAAAGTCGATCTTTACGCCCTTGTCGATCCTATTTCGCCCCCATCAAAAGCCGGTCTGAAGCAAAGCTCGACTGGCCGGTTTTTGGTGGAGGCGCCGGGTACCGCCCCCGGGTCCAATAGGTTTATTACATCGCTCATTTATCGCCATAGCCGGCCCGAAGACCGGCAAGGCTGATATAGTGTTTTCCTCGGGCGAAGGGAAGGGCAATTGTCATAAATGCATCACCTGGACACCGCTTTACTGCGATAGCTGGCCATCGGGGACGAGAATTGCCGGGATTATGCCCTGATACGGTTGGTTTCGCGCCGACTTGCCATTAAATTAGCGACAAATGGAATCGCCGGGTAACGTTCTTGCCGGCCCCTCGCGAAAATGTCGGAGCTAAGAATGGTTCGCCACCCGGAATATCAATATCTCGACCTGATGGCGCACCTGCTTGAAAACGGCGATCGCCGGATCGACAGGACCGGTGTGGGCACGCTCAGCGGGCTCGGCGCTATGATGCGCTTCGATCTTTCCAAGGGCCAGCTTCCGGTTTTCACGACCAAGCGGGTCTATTGGAAGCTAGCCGTCAAGGAAATGCTCTGGTTCCTGACGGGCGACACCAACATTCGCAACCTTCTGAAGCAGAACGTGCGGATATGGACCGACTGGCCTTTGGCGGCCTACCGCAAGGCGACGGGCGAGACCATCAGCCAGGCGGATTTCGAGGCGCGGATACTGGCCGACGAGGCCTTTGCCGAGACATGGGGCGATCTGGGTCCTGTTTACGGGAAGCAATGGCGGCAGTGGCGGGATGCCGACGGCCAAGTGCATGATCAGATTGCGACGGTCATCGATCAGCTCAAGCATAATCCAAGCAGCCGCCGAATGATCTTCCATGCCTGGAATGTCGGCGAACTTGCCGGAATGGCGCTTCCTCCGTGCCACATGGTCTATCAGTTCCATGTCTCGAACCTGCCTTCTCCCGGTGAGACCAAGCGGTCGCGCCTGAGCATGATGGTTTACCAGCGGTCCTGCGATCTGTTTCTGGGCAACCCCTTCAACATCAGCCAGCAGGCCGTGTTGCTGGCCATGGTTGCCCAGCAGGTGGACATGGATGTGGGCGAACTGGTCTGGGCAGGAGGCGATGTCCACATCTACCTCAACCATCTTGATGCGATCCGCGAGCAGTTGAGCCGGGAACCACGGCCATTTCCAACCTTGCGCTTGCTCCGCCGGCCGGAAAGCATAGACGATTACCGCATCGAGGATTTCGAAGTCAGCAATTACGAACCTCATGCGGCTATTGCGGCGGAAGTGGCGGTTTAGGTGTCGTTGCCCGAGCGAGTGCTCAGTCGATAGCGCAAAAGTGAATTCAAGAACTGGCTTAAGCGTTTAGGCTTATCTCTGCAGAGAAGAGAGGAGCGCGCCAATGACACGTCTGACAGCCAAGGACTTTCACCCGGAACTGCTGGAACTCTACGACTATTATGCCCATGGGAAAATCACCAAACGCGAGTTTCTCGATCGGGCCGGCAAGTATGCCGTGGGCGGTCTGACCGCTGCCGCGATTCTCGGTCTGATGAGCCCTAATTATGCGCTTGCGCAGCAGGTCGAGTTTACAGATCCTGATATCCAGCCCGAATACATCACCTATCCGTCGCCGCGGGGGAACGGAACTGTTCGGGCCTATTTCGTCCGACCGGCCGCCGCCAAGGAAAAAGTGCCGGCGGTCGTTGTGGTGCATGAGAATCGAGGGCTGAACCCCTATATCGAGGATGTTGCGCGGCGTGTGGCCAAGGCGGGCTTCATCGCGCTTGCGCCGGACGGCCTGACATCCGTCGGCGGCTATCCCGGTAATGACGAGAAGGGCCGGGAGCTGCAGCAGCAAGTCGATCCGCAAAAGCTGATGAACGACTTCTTTGCCGCGATCGAGCTTCTGATGAAGCATGATGCCACGACCGGAAAAGTTGGCATTACCGGCTTCTGCTATGGTGGAGGCGTGGCCAATGCCGCAGCTGTCGCCTATCCCGAGCTTGCCGCCGCCGTGCCGTTTTACGGCCGGCAGCCACGAGCGGAGGATGTACCGCGCATCAAGGCGCCGCTGCTGCTTCATTATGCCGGGCTGGACAAAGGCATCAACGAGGGCTGGCCAGCCTATGAGGCGGCGCTCAAGGCGTCGAACAAGGTCTATGAGGCCCACATCTATCCCGACGTCAATCACGGCTTCCACAATGACTCGACACCTCGCTATGATGAGGCGGCGGCCAAGCTTGCCTGGGACAGAACGATAGGCTGGTTCAAGCGTTACCTGGCTTGAGCGGTGGTGATGGCCACGGGCATCCATCCGCTGCCGCGCTGACGGATTGACGGTCTTCACCGGCTTGAGGACGATCTTCGTCGCTGTAAGCCCGGCATCGGGCTTGGTCGGAGCAGCCTCTTCATCTCGCGAAGTTGACTTACATCCCAGGGCATTTTTATTTACGAATAGGCCCGAAGCTATCTCGCGTCGTTTCGCGCCTTGCCCGCCATGTGTTCCGCGAGGTCCTGGATAGCCTTCATCTTTGAACAAGGGGAAGGAGATCGCCGATGGATATCGCAATCATTGGAGCCGGTGCGATGGGAAGCGCCATCGCGGGGCGACTGGTCGAGGGTGGCGCTCACGTTCTCACGTATGTTGAAGGCCGCTCGCCAGCGACCATCGAGCGGGCAAAGGCGGCGGGTATGAAGGCCGTCGGGCTGGATCGCCTCATCGAGGCCGATGTCATCCTTTCCATCGTTCCGCCCGCGGATGCTGTTGGCGTAACCGAGGCTCTGTCCGCCGCGTTGCGACGCCGTGGCAGGACAACGACATTCATCGACTGTAATGCGATCTCGCCGAAGACGATGGCGCAGGTCGCTTCGGTCTTCGGCAACGATTGTGGGGAAATCTTGGATGGATCGATCATCGGTTCGCCGCCGAAGCCCGGTCAGCAAGGCCCCAAGCTCTATGTCAGCGGCGATGCCGCAAACAGGAGCGGCGTGCTTGCCGACCATGGGCTTCAGGTGCGCCGCATCGACGGGCCGATCGGGGCCGCATCAGCTTTGAAGATGTGCTACGCCGGTATCAACAAGGGCGTTACTGGCCTCGGCACCGCCATGCTGCTTGCCGCAATCAGATCCGGAGCGGATCAGGCCCTGAAACGGGAGCTTCAGGAGAGCCTGCCGGAGCTTGACCGCAAGTTTGCGCAGGCCATTCCGGATATGTACCCGAAGGCCTATCGCTGGGTTGCGGAGATGGAGGAGATCGCCGAATTCCTCGGTGAGGACGATCCCGCCGCCCTGATCTTCAAGGGCATGGCGGGTCTCTATCGCAAGATGGCGGAGGACCGAGAGGCCGGCGGTGTACTTGCCGGCGAGCTGGATCAGCTCAATAGCGACGTTTGAGATTGCTGCGGGACCAATATTTTTGCCTGCATAGCCGCGGATATCAGCTTGCAAGGCGGTGAGCTCGACACGCATATGAAGCCGTCGATCGCAAAGCGAGGGAGAAGGATGAGCACGCCAATCAAGACCATCGTCGTTGCGGTATCGCGCAATGGCATCATCGGCCGCGATGGTGATATGCCCTGGCGGCTGTCGTCCGATCTCAAGCGCTTCAAGGCCTTGACGCTCGGCAAGCCTGTCATCATGGGGCGCAAGACGTTTCAATCGATCGGCAAGCCACTGCCGGGCCGTCCGAATGTGGTGATCACTCGCGATAGCGGTTTTTCGGCCGAAGGCGTTGTGGTCGCGCATTCGCTGGCTGACGCCATCGATCTCGCGGCCCGCCTGGCAGCGGAGAGCGGCGTGGACGAAATCTGCATTCTCGGCGGCGGCGAGATCTACCGGCAGGCGATGGATCATGCCGACCGGCTGTTGATCACGCATGTCGAAGCCGAGGTTGACGGCGACACCTCCTTTCCGGCGATCGATCCGGCCCTGTGGCAGGTCGATAGCGAGCTTGCCGTGCCGGCGGGCGAGAAGGACAACTATCCAACGCGCTTTGTCAGTTATTTCAGGCGGCGGGCCTAAATCCTGCAGGCGGAATTCAATTATTTTCCAATAAATCCGCCTAACTTCCTGAAGTTGCGTTGAAAGCAGGTGCGTCGATACCTATAACGGGGACAATCGCCGCAACTTGTGAGTTTCGCACTGCGAATGGCAAAGTTTAGCGCGATGACTGGGAGTTCACTAACAAAGAGGTTTTGATGCCCTGGAGCAATCAGAATGGCGGCGGCGGCCCATGGGGCGGCGGCGGAGGCGGAGGAAATAATCAAGGGCCATGGGGGCAGGGACCGAACCGGCCGCGTGGAAGCGGCAGCGGCGGGCCACCCGACCTTGAAGACATTATTCGTCGTGGCCAGGACCGCCTGAAGGGGCTTGTTCCCGGCGGTTTTAATGGCGGTGCTTTTCTTGTCGTCGCGGCGGTTATTGCCGTTTTCTGGCTTATTCAGTGCGTCTATACGGTTCAGCCGGACGAGCGCGGCGTCGAATTGCGGTTCGGCAAACCGCGCGCCGAAGTGTCCATGCCTGGCCTGCATTTCCATTTCTGGCCGATGGATCGTGTCGAAATCGCCAAGGTTACCGAGCAGCAGCGCAATATCGGCGGGCGCTCTGGTTCCGGTTCCAATGCCGGTCTGATGCTGACGGGCGACCAGAACATCGTCAACGTTCAGTTTTCGGTGCTCTATACCGTCACCAATCCGCAAGCCTATCTCTTCGAGGTTGAAAGCCCGGACGAGACGCTGCAGCAGGTCGCTGAAAGCGCCATGCGCGAGGTGGTTGGTCGCCGTCCGGCACAGGACATCTACCGCGACAATCGTCAGCAGGTCGCTGTCGAAGTGCGGAACATCATTCAGGACACGATGGATCGCTATAGCGCCGGTATTTCCATCAATGCCGTGCCGATCGAGGACGTGTCTCCGCCGCGCGAAGTGGCCGATGCCTTCGACGAGGTGCAGCGCGCCGAACAGAACGAAGACCAGCAGGTGCAAGAGGCGAACCAATATGCCAACCAGAAGCTGGGTCAGGCCCGTGGTGGCGCCGCCCAGATTCGCGAAGAGGCTGCCGCCTACAAGGATCGTGTCGTCAAGGAAGCTCAGGGTGAGGCACAGCGTTTCATCTCGATCTACGACGAATACGTCAAGGCGCCGGATGTGACCCGCAAGCGGTTGTTCCTCGAAACCATGGAGTCGGTTATCGGCAATTCCAACAGCATCATCATTGACGACAAGCAGAGCGTCTTGCCCTACTTGCCGCTGAATGATCTCGGCAAGTCCACGACGCAGACGGGCGGCAAGCCTGCAACTGCGGTTCAGCCGGAGGCCAAATAATGACATCCAGCCGTTTGCCAACCCTTCTCATCGCGCTCGCGGTGGTGCTGCTGATCGTTTACTCCTCGGTGTTCGTGGTCAACGCCCGCGAGCAGGCAATCGTTCTGCGCTTTGGTCAGATCCGTGAAGTCAAGACCGAGCCGGGCCTGTACTTCAAGCTGCCTTTCGCCTTCATGGATGCCGATCGGGTGCAATATATCCAGGAACAGGAACTGCGCTTCGATCTGGACAATATCCGCGTCCAGGTTTCGGGCGGCAAGTTCTATGAGGTCGATGCCTTCGTCGTCTACAGGATCACCGATGCGCGGAAATTCCGCGAGACGGTATCGGGCGATCGCGACGCGGCGGAATCGCGCCTCAGAACCCGCCTCGACGCTTCGCTGCGCCGGGTCTACGGTCTGCGCGGTTTCGAAGCGGCTCTCTCTGAAGAGCGCGCCTCGATGATGACGGAAGTTCGCGACGATCTGCATCGCGATGCGGAGACCCTCGGTCTCAACATCGAGGATGTGCGTATCCGCCGCACCGATCTGACTCAGGAAGTGTCGCAGCAGACCTACGATCGCATGAAGGCCGAGCGTCTGGCGGAAGCGGAACTGATCCGCGCCAGGGGTAACGAAGAAGGCCAGCGCCGCCGCGCCATCGCCGACCGTCAGGTGGTCGAGATCCTCGCGGATGCGCAGAAGGATTCGGAAATCCTGCGCGGTCAAGGCGAGGCCGAACGCAACGGCATCTTCGCCGATGCCTCGACGCGCGATCCGAGCTTCTACGAGTTCTATCGCTCGATGGCGGCCTATCGTTCGTCGTTCGGCTCTGGCGGCAAGACGCTGGTGCTCCCGCCGAACCAGTCGGAATTCTTCAAGTATTTTGACAGTTCGACCGGCTCGGCTACCACATCGGGCGCGCCGGCACCGGCTAAGCCGTGAACGGCGACACCCGCGAATTGACGTGGGACAAATAGCTGAAATTCGAGGGGCTGCCGGTTGGCGGCCCCTTGTTTTTGTGCCGGCCCGTGTCAGCTTTACCATGATTGTAAAGGTTGGAGGGAGCTGCGGGGATATCGCAAAAAGATGATTACACGCTTCATCATTCCGCCTTATGGTGATGCTTATACAAGATTTCCCTTTCTCGATGAGGATGCCTGATGGCCTTGACCATTCGCCTGCCTTTCAGACGTTCGTTCGCTCTTCTGGCCAGCGTGGCGCTGATTGCCGGCCCCGTCCTGGGCAGTGTCGAACAGGCGCGTGCGCAGACGGCACAAACTCCCTCGACCTCCGATAATCAGGAGCCAGCAACAGCAACCAATCCGGTTCAGGCTCCGACGGGCGCCTCGACCGCGACGACGACCAATCCAGCCGCCGCGCCCGCGATCGCTGGTAATCCGGCGATGAATGCCGGCCCGGCCTCCGTCGCCGATCTGGCATCCGGCCTGCTCGATGCGGTGGTCAATATTTCGACGTCGCAGAAGATCAAGGATGAGGGTGATGGCCCGGCAAATCCCAAGGTGCCCGACAATTCGCCGTTCCAGGATTTCTTCAACGACTTCTTCAAGAACCGGAACAACGACAACAGCAACCGCAAGGTCAGCTCGCTCGGCTCCGGTTTCGTCATCGATCCCACGGGTTATATCGTCACCAACAATCACGTCATCGAAGGCGCCGACGATATCGAGGTGATCTTTCCGAACGGCAACAAGCTGAAGGCACGGTTGATCGGCACCGACACGAAGACCGATCTTTCCGTGCTCAAGGTGGAGTCGAAACGGCCGCTGGTGTCAGTGAAATTCGGCGATTCCGCCAAGATGCGGATCGGCGATTGGGTCATGGCCATCGGCAATCCCTTCGGGCTCGGCGGCTCGGTGTCGGTCGGTATCGTCTCTGCGCGCGGCCGCAACATCAACGCCGGACCTTATGACAATTTCATCCAGACGGATGCGGCCATCAACAAGGGTAACTCCGGCGGACCGCTTTTCAACATGAAGGGCGAGGTGATCGGCATCAACACGGCCATCATTTCACCCAGCGGCGGTTCCATCGGCATCGGCTTTGCCGTGCCGTCCGAGCTGGCCGAGGGTGTCGTCAAGCAGCTCATGGATTTCGGCGAGACCCGCCGTGGCTGGCTCGGCGTGCGCATTCAACCGGTCACCGACGATGTCGCCAACAGCCTCGGCCTGGATGGCGCCAAGGGCGCTCTAGTGGCTGGCGTCATCAAGGGCGGCCCTGTCGACAATGGCTCGATCAAGGCCGGTGACGTCATCTTGAAATTCGATGGCAAGGATGTGGATGAAATGCGCGACCTGCCGCGTGTCGTTGCCGAAAGCCCGGTGGGCAAGGCAGTCGACGTGGTCATCATGCGCGACGGCAAGCAGCAGACCGTCAAGGTCACGCTCGGCCGGCTCGAGGACAGCGATCAGGCGGCGGCGGCGACCAACGACAAGGGTGGTGGTGACGACAAGAACAAGACGCCACGGCTCGCGCCTGACGACAATGGTAGCGGCAACGGCGGTAGTGACGGCGTCATCAATCCAGACGGGAATGACGACGGCGACGACGGCATGGACGGTCAGGATCAGGGCGGGGACCAGCAACAGCAGGCACCGCAGCAGCAGGCTGCCCAGAGCGTGCTTGGCATGAAGCTCGCAACACTGAACGCCGAAAACCGCAAGAGCTTCGGCATCGCCGACAGCGTCGACGGCGTTGTCGTCACCGAGGTTGCTCCGGGGTCGGCCGCAGCCGAGAAAGGGCTGAAGCCCGGCGATGTCGTCGTGGAAGTGGCTCAGGAATTCGTGCAGACGCCAACGGCCGCCTCGGAGAAGGTTGCATCGCTGAAGCGGGAGGGCCGGCGCAACGCGCAGTTGATGATCGCGTCTCCGAGTGGTGACCTGCGTTTCATCGCCGTGGCGCTGGAATAGTCGTTAGTCTTTCGACGCTTGCCGCAGCCGCCATTCGGCGGCGGTCAGGCTATAGAGAACATGGCGCTTCAGGTGCGGATGGGTATCGGGAACGCCGGGGTGATCGAAATCGCCGCCTTCGACACGATGCATGCCGATCCGCTCCATCACGGCCGTCGATCTGACATTGTTGTGGACGGCGAAGGAAACGATCCGGTCGAGATTGAGCGTTTGGAGGCCATGGGCGAGCAACGCCCGGGCCGCTTCACTGACAAACCCCTTGCCCCAGAACGGTGTCGCCAGCCGCCAGCCGATCTCGACTGTGCCTACCGTCACGAACGGCTCCAGATGATCTGTCCGCATCAGCCCGCAATATCTGATGGCCTCACCACTGGCCTTGAGCTCCAACACATAGAGGCCAAGACCAGTGTCGGCGATCATGGAGCGGACCCGCTCGAAAAATGCATCCGCTTCCGCGCGATTGCGTCGAAATGGATAGAACTCCATCACCTTATCGTCGGAATTGATCTCATAGGCGAGATCGCGATCCTCATCGCGCCAGTTGCGGATGATGAGGCGTTCGGTTTCGGCAATGATCATGATGGCATACGATCCTTGATGGGGTCCCGCCGAAATTATGCCCTGACGAAATCACTCTTGCGGTAGCCCTGGATGTAGAGCAGGGCGGTCAGGTCGCCGTGATCGATACGCATCTTGGCTTCTGCGGCAACGGATGGTTTGGCGTGCAGGGCGACGCCGGAGCCGGCGAGTTGCAGCATGCCGAGATCGTTGGCGCCGTCGCCGACGGCGAGAGCATCATTCGTGGAGATGCCGAGCTTTTCGGCGATATCGTTGAGCGCGTCGACCTTGGCCTGCTTGCCGAGGATCGGTTCGGCGACAAGGCCCGTCAGAATGCCGTTATCTTCCAGCAGGATGTTGGCACGGTCCTCATCGAAACCGAGCGTCGCGGCGATGCGGCTCGTGAAGACGGTGAATCCGCCGGAGACGAGGGCGGCGTAGTAGCCCTTCGCCTTCATCGTGGCGATCAGTTCGGGTCCTCCCGGGGTGAGGGTAATGCGCTTGGCAATGACCTCGTCGACAACAGAGATCGGCAGACCTTTCAGAAGAGCGACGCGCTCGCGCAGCGCCGGCTCGAAGGCGATCTCGCCGTTCATGGCGCGGGCGGTAATCGTTGCGACCTTATCCTTGAGGCCGACCTCGGCTGCCAGTTCATCAATGCACTCCTCTCCGATCATGGTCGAATCCATGTCAGCGATCAGCAGCTTCTTGCGCCGCGTCTCCGCATCCTGGATAACCAGATCGATCGGCGCGCTGCCGATGACGGCGAGAATGTTGGCTTCAGCGGCCTGCAGGTCAGCGCCGTCGCGTAACGCGATATCGCAAGCGATGCCGTCCGCCAGCCAATAGAGTCCCGAAGCGTTGACGGCGTCCGATGCCCGTTCGGCGATGGCCGGAGCGAGAACGGGGTTTGACGGATTGGCAATAAGCGTGGCAACGAAGGCCATGATCAGAAATCCTATGAGCGATATCGACGCGATCCTGATAACCGGGCCGACCGCCAGCGGCAAGTCCGCGCTTGCGGTGGAATTGGCGCGCGCGCATGGCGGCGTTGTGGTCAATGCCGACAGCATGCAGGTTTATGATACGCTCAGCGTGCTGACGGCCCGTCCGTCTGAAGCGGATATGGCTGGCATTCCGCATCATCTTTACGGCCATGTGCCGGCGGGGCAAGCTTATTCCACGGGCCTCTGGCTGCGCGAGGCGGCCGCATTGGTGGCGCAATTGCGCAAGGACGGGCGCATGCCTGTCTTTGTCGGCGGCACCGGGCTCTATTTCAAGGCGCTGACCGGTGGGCTTTCCGACATGCCCGATATCCCTACGGAGATTCGCAGCCGCCTGCGGGAGCGGTTGCTGGTGGAGGGGACTGGCGAGCTGTATCGTGAGCTCCTCAATCGCGATCCCACCGTGGCGGAAAGCCTCAATCCGCAAGACGGACAACGTATCGTGCGTGCCCTGGAGGTGATCGAGGCGACGGGGCAATCCATCGCGGCTTTTCGGGGCAAGACAGGCCCCGTCATTATCGACGCCAATCGTGCGCGGAAAATCGTCGTGCTGCCGGATCGCGCTATTTTGCATCAGCGCATCAACGGCCGTTTCGAGAAGATGCTTGCCATGGGGGCGGAAGATGAGGTGAAAGCGCTGCTGGCGTTGAACCTGTCACCGGAAATGCCCGTCATGAAGGCGATTGGCGTATCGCAGATCGCCGCGATGCTGAGAGGTGAGATGACACGCGCGGAGGTTCTGGACGCGGGTGCGACCGCGACGCGGCAATATGCCAAGCGGCAAATGACATGGTTTCGCAACCAGATGGACGAGAGCTGGGAGCGCGTTAGTCCGTAACCGGTATCAATCCTTATTATAAAGGCTGCTCAGCGGCTTCTTCAGGATGCTGTCGCGCAGGGACAGGCCGGCTTCGCGCCGTGGCGCCGTGGCGACGTCCCTTGCCGGGTGTGGCTGGTTGCCCGAGTTGTCCTCGCCACGATAGTCGCGACGTAGTTCGGCAAGCCGGCTATCGATCGATGTCCGGGGTGTGGTGTCGACGGTGGGTACCGGAGCGCGCGGAAGCATGTCGGGTCGATAGGGTTCTATCGGCGGCGCGACAATTCTTGTCGGCTGCGGTGTGGGTGCTGGCTGTTCGACATGATCATTGTTGAAATCCTCATCCATATCATCCGCCGTGTCGTTCAAAGCCGCGTAGCTCTGCTGGAATGCGGAGATATCGGGGCCCGCGATCGAGCGCATGCGGCTGACGACGGTGCGCAAGTCGACGGTATCGGGCGTGTCCTCGCTCGTTCTCGCAACGCTGCCATTGGCCTTGGGCAGCAGATGCTCCTCGACGCGGGAGAAGCGCATGCGCATCGGCACGGCAATCGCCTCGCCAAACGCGATGGCTTCGCCGTTGCCGATGGAGGAGAGGAAGCTGGTGGTCGAGATCGAGGAATTCGGAATGGCGGAACGGATGATGTCCTGGTCGCGGTCATTGGCCAGGCGCATGGCAAACACCGTCGAGCATTGCGACAGGATTGTCTGGTCGAGTTCGCCCGGACGCTGGGTGATGATGCCGAGCGATACGCCGTATTTACGGCCTTCCTTGGCAATGCGGGCGATCGCCTGGCGGGTCGGGAAGAAGCCGAGTGTCGGGTCGGCCGGGATATAGCGATGCGCCTCCTCGCAGACGACGAGCATGTGGATCGCGCCATCGCTCCAGAGTGTGAGTTCGAAGGCCATGCGGCAGAGGACGGAGGCGACGGAGTTGACGACTTCGGAGGGGATGCCGGCGAGCTGAAAGGTGCAGATCGGCTTGTCGTCGCCCGGAATGCGGAAGATCTGCGCGATCGTCTCCATGATCGTGTCGCTGATCGTGTTGTTGGAGAACATGAAATGGTAGCGGGGATCGTTGATTGCCGAGATGACGCGCATTTTCAGGGAGCGAAGATGCGGTTTTTCCTGGCGCCCCTCAAGCCGGCCGATGCGCTCGTCGATCAGGGCCAGCAGGTCGGCCATGCGGTAAGGTACTGGCGTATCGGCGGTCACCGAGCTTTTCTCGGACTGGCGGCGCATCAACGGCGAGTCGCTGCCGCGAAAGGCGCGCTTCGCCTCGGGAATGATGTCGCGCAACATGTCCAGTTCGTCGGCGATCGGCGGACGACCGCGAAAGATGACCTCGGCGAATTCCTCCAGCCGCATCAGCCAGAAGGGCAGGTCGAGCGTATCGGTATCGATGACGACGGAGTGCTTGGGGAAGGCGGCGGCGAATTCATTGTGAGGGTCGAGGATCAGCACGCGCAGCTTGGGATCGGAAGCGATCGCCTTGTGCAGGAGCAACGAGACTGCGGTCGACTTGCCAACGCCGGTCGAGCCGACCACGGCAAAATGCTTGGCCAGCATCGAGGGGACATGGATCGCGGCGTCGATGCTCTCATCCTGCGTCAGCTTGCCGATGACGCAACTGCTGTCCTTGCCGGCGTCATAGATACGCATGAGGTCGGCGGCGCGGATGCGGTGTGCAATCGCTCCGAGATAGGGATAGGCGGAAATGCCGCTCGAAAATTCCTCGCGGCCGCTCAATCCGACGCGGACTTCGCCCAGCAACTCCACCTCGATGCGGAAAAGATTGTCCTCACCTTCGCCCCAGCCGCTATTGCCGGTATTCATGGCGTAGACGAGGGCCGCGACGCGATTGGTGCCGACGCTGATCGAGATGAGCTTGCCGACGGACCACAGCTCGGTCAGATCGGTGCCGCCATCCTCGGCGACCGCGGCAATAGTTGCCCTGGAACCGGTGCACGCGACGACGCGGCCGAGGAAACGATTTCCCGGCTTCAGTCCGTCACGGCGATCAAGGTCTCCAGCTTTGCCGGACGTCTGCAAGTCGTTATTGAGCAAACGGATACTCCCAGCGTTAGGAAATGGAGCATAGGGATGGCGGCTTAATAAAACCCTTTCGGGCGGCTGTGCTTTTTAAAGGGAGCGGTGCGCCCCGCGATTTTTTATTGCGGAATGCGTTGACGCTTGGAAATTTTCTGTCTATCACTCCAGCCCATGAAAAACTCGACGGCTCTTATCGTGGTGGGAATGCGCATGGGCAGGATGGTGTAACCGTCCGGCGATAGCCACCCATGCGCAAGACAACAGGCTCCCCAAGGAGCCTTTTTTTATGCCCGAAATCGAGATTTCATCTTTCCAAACCTCTAGCAGATAGCGGAACAAACGTATGACCGGCACAGATAATCAGGCGAGCAGCAATCAGATGACAGGCGCGGAGATCGTGTTGCGGGCGCTCAAGGACAATGGCGTCGAACACATCTTCGGTTATCCGGGCGGCGCTGTTCTTCCGATCTATGACGAGATCTTCCAGCAGGACGATATCCAGCACATTCTCGTTCGCCACGAACAGGGCGCGGGTCATGCGGCTGAAGGCTATGCCCGTTCGACCGGCAAGGTCGGCGTCATGCTGGTTACCTCCGGTCCCGGCGCGACGAATGCGGTCACGCCATTGCAGGACGCGCTGATGGATTCGATCCCGCTGGTCTGCCTGACCGGTCAGGTTCCCACTTCGCTGATCGGCTCGGACGCATTCCAGGAATGCGACACGGTTGGCATCACGCGGCCTTGCACCAAGCACAACTGGCTGGTCAAGGACGTCAACAAGCTCGCCGCCGTCATTCACGAGGCATTCCGCATCGCCCAGTCCGGCCGTCCGGGTCCTGTTGTCGTCGACATTCCGAAAGACGTTCAGTTCGCCACCGGCACCTATACGCCGCCGGAAGCGCATGATGTCCAGAAGAGCTATCAGCCCAAGCTTCAGGGCGACCTCAACAAGATCAAGCAGGCCATCGAGCTGATGGCGAATGCGCGCCAACCGGTCATCTATTCCGGTGGCGGTGTCGTCAATTCCGGACCGGAAGCCTCGAAGCTGCTGCGCGAACTGGTCGAGCTGACCGGCTTCCCGATCACCTCGACGCTGATGGGTCTCGGCGCCTATCCGGCATCGGGCAAGAGCTGGCTCGGCATGCTCGGCATGCACGGTTCCTACGAGGCCAACATGGCGATGCATGATTGCGACGTCATGGTCTGCATCGGCGCGCGTTTCGACGACCGTATTACCGGCCGCCTGAATGCCTTTTCGCCGAATTCGAAAAAGATCCACATCGACATCGACCCGTCGTCGATCAACAAGAACGTTCACGTCGATATCGGCATTGTCGGTGATGTCGGCAATGTTCTGGAAGACATGATCCGCCTGTGGCGCGCCTTGCCGCAGAAGCCGGCTGCCGATCGTCTCGGCGACTGGTGGGCGAACATCGCCCGTTGGCGTGCGCGCAATTCCTTCGCCTACAAGCAGAGCGGCGATGTCATCATGCCGCAATATGCCATCCAGCGCCTCTACGAACTGACCAAGCATCGCGATACCTACATCACGACCGAAGTCGGCCAGCACCAGATGTGGGCGGCGCAGTTCTACGGCTTCGAGGAACCGAACCGCTGGATGACCTCGGGCGGCCTCGGCACCATGGGCTACGGCCTGCCGGCAGCTCTCGGCGTGCAGATCGCCCATCCGGAAAGCCTGGTCATCGATATCGCCGGCGATGCTTCGATCCAGATGTGCATTCAGGAAATGTCGGCGGCGATCCAGCACAATGCGCCAATCAAGATCTTCATCCTGAACAACCAGTACATGGGTATGGTGCGCCAATGGCAGCAGCTGCTGCACGGCAACCGCCTGTCAAACTCCTATACGGAAGCCATGCCCGATTTCGTCAAGCTGGCGGAGGCCTATGGCGCCGTTGGTCTGCGCTGCGAAAAGCCCGGCGATCTCGATGCGATGATCCAGGAGATGATCGACGTCGACAAGCCGGTCATTTTCGATTGCCGCGTCGCCAATCTCGCCAATTGCTTCCCGATGATCCCATCGGGCAAGGCGCATAACGAAATGCTGCTGCCGGACGAAGCCACCGACGAGGCCGTCGCCAACGCCATCGACGCCAAGGGCCGGCAACTCGTTTGACCGGATTGCCGGGACCCCGGGGAATTTCCCGTGTCCCGGTCCTTTCTACTAGCCGCTATATTGCAGACGCCGTGCTGACTTCCCGAAGATAAGAACCGAGGAAACGGAACAAGGACAATGAACGCACACCTTCAACCCACGGGCTCCGCCTACTTCATTTCGCCGGAAACGGCGGCGGCCGAGAGCCATACGCTATCGGTCCTCGTCGACAACGAGCCGGGCGTGCTTGCCCGTGTCATCGGCCTTTTCTCCGGCCGTGGCTACAACATCGAGAGCCTCACGGTTTCGGAGACCGAGCATCAGGCACATCTGTCGCGTATCACCGTCGTTACGCGCGGTACGCCGCAGGTGCTGGAGCAGATCAAGGCGCAACTCGAGCGCATCGTACCCGTTCATCGTGTCGTCGACCTGACGGTGCGCGCCCGCGAACTCGGCCAGGAACGGCCGATCGAGCGCGAAGTTGCGCTGCTGAAGGTTACCGGAAACGGTGAGGCTCGCGCCGAAACGCTGCGCCTGGCCGACGCCTTCCACGCCAAGGTGGTGGATGCCACCATCGAGCATTTCATCCTGGAAATCACCGGCAAGTCCTCGAAGATCGACCAGTTCGTGGCCATCATCAAGCCGCTGGGCCTGATCGAGGTCTGCCGCACCGGCATCGCGGCGATGAACCGCGGCCCGCAGGGGATGTGAGATACACCCGTCATTGACCGATCTCCGGGCGTCGCATAGGTTTCGCGGCGTTCGGGGCATGACAGGCCCTATCTCAGGCGGAGTAGCATAGGTGGGTTTTTCGACCGGGGATCATTTGTCGGAAGCCAGTGAAAAGAGCTGGTATCCGCCTGATGGTATGCGTCTCGGCGCCACCTTCTACGTCCGCAATGCCTTTCCCTGGCTTGGCCACTATTTTGGCGCGCAGAAGATTGCGACCACCCTGTCGCCCGGCATCGGCGGCGTGCTGTCCTGGGGTGGCCGCGTGCCGGCAAAGACGGCGGCGGCGATTTCACGGTTGCGCGGTCTGCCGCGCTGGAATCTCGAAGACGGCTTTTTGCGCTCGGTCGGATTGGGGAAGGCGGGCGCCATGCCGCTTTCCATCGTGGTTGACGATCTCGGTCTGCCGGTGGACGCGAGCCGGCCCTCGCGCCTGGAGCGGCTGATCGCCGGCGCGGACGAGGTAGGCGCGCTGGGCAAGGCCATCCGCGAGCAGATCGTCGGCAACAGGCTCTCGAAATACAATCACCTGCCGCACAGGGCGCCAGCGATCGAGTGGACGACAAAGCGTCGCATCCTGCTGGTCGATCAGGTCGTCGGTGATATCTCCGTCGGCAAGGCGCTCGGTTCGCGCGCCTCGTTCGAGCGGATGCTGGCCGACGCGTTGGCAAGCGGCGCGCAATGCCTGATCCGGACGCATCCGGATGTCATGGCCGGCCACGCAAAAGGATATCTTTCCACGGATGTCGCCGCAAAGGGCGGGTCGATATTTCTCAATGATGAAGTGTCGGTAGCGTCGATTCTTGATGTCGTGGATGAGGTCTGGACGGTCTCCAGTCAGTTCGGCTTCGATGCGTTGCTGCGGGGCATTCCGGTCCGCTGCTACGCCGCGCCTTTCTATGCCGGCTGGGGTGTCACGGAGGATCATTTTGGCGTCTTTGCGAAGGCGACGCTTGCCGGGAACAGAACGAAGCTGCGGACGGTCGACCAGATCGCGGCGGCTGCCTTTTCGCTTTATCCGACCTACCGCGATCCCGCCGATTGGCGCTTGCTTGATGTCTTCCAGGCGATCGATCTGATCGTTGCTCAGCAACGCGCCGAGGCGCGTGCTTAAAGCATTTCCAGCGGCTTCCTCCGCGATGGCGGCGGGAAGGCGGCGTCGAGGGCGGCCCAGTCTTCATCACTGATGTCGAGCGAAACTGCGTCGCGATTTTCCTCCACTCGCTGCGGGTTGGAGCTTTTGGGGATGGCGATTACGCCGTCGCGCTCCAGCAGGAAGGCGAGCGCCACCTGGGCCGGGGTCGCCTGATAGGTCTTGGCGATGTGGATCAGGTCGGGATGATGCAGCAACCGCCCCTGTTCGATCGGCGAATAAGCCATGACCGGGATGCTACGCTCCTGGCACCAGGGCAGCACGTCATATTCGACGCCGCGCCGGACGAGATTATAGAGCACCTGATTGGCGGCGACGTTGCCGCCGTTTGGAACCGCAAGTAGTTCCTCCATGTCGCCGACATCGAAATTCGACACGCCCCATGCGCCGATCTTTCCCGAAGTCTTCAGACTTTCGAAAGCGGCGACCGTTTCGACCAGCGGATGCTCGCCACGCCAATGCAGCAGATAGAGGTCGATGCGATCGGTTTTCATGCGCTTCAGGCTGCGCTCGCAAGCCTCGATCGTGCCTTTGCGGCTGGCATTATGGGGATAGACCTTGCTGACCAGGAACACCTCGTCGCGCTGCCCCTCAATGGCCTTGCCGACGATTTCCTCCGAGCCGCCTGCGGCATACATCTCGGCGGTGTCGATCAGCGTCATGCCGAGGTCGAGACCGGCCTTCAGGCTGGCAATCTCATCCTTGGCGCGGGCGGCATTTTCGCCCATATTCCATGTGCCCTGGCCAAGTGCTGGTACCGTGATGCCGGAGGGGAGGGTGACGGTGGGAATGGGATCGTACATGGCCTGTCCTCGTTGCGAGAAGGGTCAAGGATAAGTCCGTTTATCGGGATTTCAACCAAGACCATTCATGTCACTGTGACAATCGTCCTATGGCATTCGAATCCACGGCGAATTAGGGATGTGCCAGATATGCGCCGCCATGATATGGCGCATCGCAATGAATGAAATGGACACCGCTTGTCATAACGGAGCGGTGTCCAAGGAGGCTTTATGGCGCTGGATACGTTTCTGGCTCTTCTACTGTTCGCTTTTACAACCTCGATCACGCCGGGCCCGAACAATATGATGCTGTTCGCATCGGGCGTGAATTTCGGTTTCCGCCGCACGATCCCGCATATGCTCGGGATCGGTGTCGGCTTCTTCGTATTGTTGCTCGGTGTCGGGCTGGGGCTCGGTGCGCTGCTGCATACCGTGCCGCTGCTCTACACTGCCCTGAAGTTCGCTGGCGGCGCCTATCTCGTCTGGATTGCCTGGAAGATCGCCACCTCGCGCAGCATTGCAGAGAAGGAAAGTGGTGCGCAGCCGATGAGTTTCCTGAGTGCGGCCGCCTTTCAATGGGTCAATCCCAAGGCCTGGGTGATGGCGGTGACGGCGATGGCGACCTACACCAACGAGCAGCTTTATCTCGTCAGCGTGCTGCTTGTCGGTTTTGCTTTCGCAGCCGTCAACGTGCCGAGCGTCTCGACCTGGGCGGGCTTTGGCTCAGCTCTGCGCGACTGGCTTTCCGATCCGGTCCGGTTGAAATGGTTCAATATCACCATGGCGGTCCTGCTGGTGCTCAGCCTCTGGCCGATGCTAAAGTAACGGCAGACCAGACGGGAGACAGTCATGTCCAGCGGGCATTCGCATCACGACAACGACCATCATCACCATGATCACGACAATCATTATTCCGACATGCAGGCGCGCGTGAAGGCGCTGGAGACGTTGCTGACGGAAAAGGGGCTGATCGATCCCTTGGCGATCGATGCCATCGTGGAGACCTACGAGACGAAGGTCGGACCGCGCAATGGCGCGCAGGTGGTTGCCAAGGCCTGGAGCGATCCGGAGTTTACCGACTGGTTGAAGCGCGATGCGACGGCGGCGATTGCCAGCCTCGGTTTCACCGGCCGGCAGGGCGAGCATATGCGCGCGGTCTTCAATACGCCGGAGACGCATAACCTCGTCGTCTGTACGCTTTGCTCCTGCTATCCCTGGGCCGTGCTCGGCCTGCCGCCGGTCTGGTACAAGGCGCCGGCCTATCGCTCGCGCGCCGTTATCGATCCGCGCGGCGTGCTGGCCGAATTCGGGCTGACGCTGCCGCAGGGTCAGAAGATCCGCGTGTGGGATTCGACGGCGGAACTGCGTTATCTGGTCATTCCCGAACGTCCCGATGGCACCGAGGGTATGGGCGAGACGGCGCTTGCCGATCTTGTCAGCCGCGATGCCATGATCGGCACGGCGATCGCCAAGGCACCGGAGGCGGCGATATGAACGGGCCGCACGATCTCGGCGGGCAGATGGGTTTCGGAGCGGTCGCGCCCGAACCGAATGAGCCCTATTTCCATGCCGAATGGGAAAAGCGCGCGCTCGGCATCACGCTGTCCTGCGGCGCTTTCGGCGCCTGGACCATCGATGAAAGCCGGCATGCGCGCGAAAGCATTCCGCCCGCAGAATACCTTGCCGCCAGCTATTATGAAATCT
The DNA here is from genome assembly GCF_000799715.1 of Martinezella rhizogenes. Taxonomy (GTDB): domain Bacteria; phylum Pseudomonadota; class Alphaproteobacteria; order Rhizobiales; family Rhizobiaceae; genus Rhizobium; species Rhizobium rhizogenes_C. The sequence continues at coordinate 704,919 of NZ_JUHG01000011.1, read as the reverse complement.
GGATGCGTGGCATCGAGATGCTTCTGGAACGGCACGGCTTTGCAACGGGTGAGGAATTGCAGGCCGGCCATTCGTCGCAGCAAGGTGCTGTGCCGAAGCGTGTGCTGAAGGCCGATATGGTTGCCGGCGTTCTCGCCAAGGGCGGGCCTTGCGACAGGCCGGTCGAGACAGCGGCGCTTTTTGCAGTCGGCGATCGCGTGCGGACGAAGAATTTCAATCCAACGGGACATACCCGCCTGCCGCGCTATGCTCGTGCGAAGGCCGGAGTGGTGGAGGCCGTGCAGGGCTCCTTCGTCTTTCCCGATGACAATGCTCATGGCAAGGGTGAGAATCCGCAATGGGTCTACACCGTCGTCTTCGATGCTCCGGAAATCTGGGGCGAGGGCGCCGATCCTTCGCTCACCATCTCCATCGATGCCTGGGAGAGCTATCTTGAGCGCGTGTGAGACAGTGTCACCCTTGGCACAATCGCCGCAACTGCCGAAATCCGCCGATGGCGAACCGGTCTTTCCGGAGCCCTGGGCGGCGGAGGCTTTCGCAATGACCGTGCATCTGCATGCGAAGGGGCTGTTCAGTTGGGGCGAGTGGGCGGAGCGGCTTTCGGCAGAGCTGCACAGGCCTGACCGGGCGGAAGACGGCAGCGACTATTTCGACTGCTGGGTGTCGGCACTGTCCGGCCTGCTGGTCAGCCACGGCGTTGCCGATGCCGGCGTGCTCCTCGATCTGCAGAAAAGCTGGCAGCGCGCGGCGGAGGCAACACCGCATGGCAAGCCGATCCTCTTGGAAAACGATCCGCAGCGCTGAACGGCTTTTACCGCTTGCGTCCTTGGGCCGAATCCTGCCAAGTCGAGCGATGCAATTCGCGCCGCAACAAGATGAAGCGCTCAAGGCCGTTGCCAAATGGCTGAAAGAGGGGCGCTCGCCGCTGTTCCGTCTGTTCGGCTATGCCGGCACGGGCAAGACGACGCTTGCGCGGCATTTTGCCGAGCATGTCGATGGCGACGTGCTGTTTGCCGCCTTCACCGGCAAGGCGGCGCAGGTGTTGCGCTCGCGCGGCGCCAGCAATGCCAGGACCATCCATTCGTTGATCTATCGCCCGCGCGGCGAGGAGGCCGTCGAGGATGAAGAGACCGGCAAGACCTCGATCGCGCCGATGTTCACCATCAACCGGCAGAGCCCGGTCGCCAAGGCGGCGCTGATCATTGTCGACGAATGTTCGATGGTGGATGAGGCGCTCGGCAAGGATCTGATGAGCTTCGGCACGCCGATCCTCGTGCTCGGCGATCCCGGTCAGCTGCCGCCGATTTCGGGCGGCGGCTTCTTCACCAACGAAGAGCCGGATTATCTGCTGACGGATATTCACCGCCAGGCCCGCGACAATCCGATCATCCAGCTCGCCATGCATGTGCGTGAGGGCAAGGAGATCATGCACGGCGACTACGGCGCGGCAAAGGTGATTTCGAAGAATGAGGTCACGCAGCCCTTGGTGATGGACGCGGATCAGGTGCTGGTCGGCACCAACCGCACCCGCAAGCGCTACAATCAGCGTCTGCGCGAACTCAAGGGCTTTGCGACCGAATATCCGCAATCCGGCGACAAGCTGGTCTGCCTGCGCAACGATCCCGCCAAGGGCCTGCTCAACGGCTCGCTCTGGCAGGTGATGACCTCTTCCAAGGAAACGACGAAGCCTGGTATCAACCTGCTGATCCGGCCGGAAGACGATGACATGGATCGGGGTGCTGCGAAGATCAAGCTCTTGAAGCAGGCCTTCGAGGAAGTCGACGGCGAAATCCCCTGGTCGACGCGCAAGCGTTACGATGAGTTCGATTACGGCTATGCGCTGACCGTGCACAAGGCGCAGGGCTCGCAGTGGAACAATGTCGTGCTGTTCGACGAAAGCTGGGCGTTCCGCGACACGCGCGAGCGCTGGCTCTATACGGCGATCACGCGCGCCGCCGAGACGCTGACGATCGTCCGCTAGGGCTGCTTTTCTCTTTCGCAACGTTGATGATGGCGCTCTTTGCATCCCGCGAGGTTGAGCGACATTGTCTCGAGCAAAAGATCATCAATCTTTTGCATGGATCGATGTTCGAATCTCGTTGGTCTTGCGGCCCGCAATGGCATAAAACGACGCCATCATCCTCTTTGAAAATCATGGATTTCGATCATGCCTGCCAAGCTTTCCGTGAACCTCAACGCCATCGCAATGCTGCGCAATCGGCGAGATCTGCCCTGGCCGAGTGTTACGGGGCTCGGACGAATTGCGCTGGCCGCCGGTGCCAGCGGTTTGACTGTGCATCCACGGCCGGATCAGAGGCATATCCGCTTCTCCGATCTGCCCGAGATCCGGGCGCTGATCGACGACGAGTTTCCGGAAGCCGAGTTCAATATCGAGGGCTACCCGTCCGACGAATTCTTCGATCTCTGCGCTTCCGTCGAACCTGAGCAGGTGACATTGGTGCCGGACGATCCGTCGCAGGCGACCTCGGATCACGGCTGGGATTTCCGCAAGAACCACAATCTGCTGGCCGATGTTGTCGCCAAATACAAGACGATTGGCTGCCGCGTTTCGCTGTTTGCGGATGGTGACGGCGATGCCGAAGCGGTGAAGATTGCCAAGCATGTCGGCGCCGATCGCATCGAGCTTTACACTGGCCCCTATGGCGGCTGCTATGATGCGCCGGAGCGGGCGGCTGTCATCCTTGAGGCACTGGGCAAGACGGCCGATGCCGCGTTTGCTAGCGGTCTTGCCATCAATGCCGGCCATGATCTGACGGTTGCGAATTTGCCAGCGCTGCTGAAGCGCATTCCGGCGCTCGCCGAAGCTTCCATCGGTCATGGGCTGACGGCCGATGCGCTGGAATACGGCATGGCCGAGACAGTGCGCCGGTTTTGCCGGGTCTGCGGGCAGGCGGTTTAATCAATGGGAGCTGAGGCTGGTCAGGCGCGTACGCCGTTGCCGCGCGTCTGCCCCTGGTCCCAGCTATCTCTCCACAACACGGAGAGAAGGAACGGTGAAGTAAACCGGTTAGGTGTTGTGTAGCCAAATGCCACCAACGTCGGTTCTCGCCCAATCAACTCATTTGTAAAGGCTTCTATCAGCCCGTTGCGGACTTTCTATTCAGGTCCGATTGTTGAACGGCTGCCAGCCATTGGATTGCGGATCCATCAAAGCTGACGAGCGTCGTAATGAAGGCGGTTGTCTTCGATCTGTCGTTGATGGGCTGCCGCCCAATCGGCGAGATGCCGCGCGGTTTCCGACAGGGAATGTCCGAGCGGCGTTAGCGCGTATTCGACCTGCGGCGGCGTGCTGTGGCGAACGGCGCGTTCGACCATGCCGTCGCGTTCCAGTGTCTTAAGCGTCCTCGTCAGCATTTGTTGCGAAATGCCGCCCACATGCCGCTTGATTGCGTTGAAACGCTGCGAACCCGCGCGGAGTGCAACGACCACCTGGATCGTCCATTTGTCGCCGACACGGTTGAGAATCTCGCTCACACCCTTGCAGTCGGCTCCTGCGGGCTTGACGGTCACATCCATCTGACCAGCTCCTAAAAATATGCTTTTGACGGTTACTTCTTGGTCCCATAAATGGCTGTGGTCAACATTGTAGACCTTGTCTTCGATCCGGAAATGTCGAGATGGGCCACCCACGGAGACCACCATGAACCTCTTCTATTATCCCGCGGCCTGCAGTTTGGCCGATCACATAGCACTTATCGAAACCGGGCTTCCCTACAAGCTCCTCAGCATCGATCGCGAAAAGAAGACTGAAGATGGCCGGGATTTTCTGTCGATCAATCCGAAGGGCTGTATCCCGACCCTCGAAATGAATGATGGAACGATCCTCACGGAGAACCAGGTCATCCTGGCCTATATTGCGGACCAGAGCGGCAAGCTCCTGCCCAACGATAGCATTCTCAGGTGGCGGACCTTCGAGGCGCTCGCCTTCATGTCCTCCGAAATCCATGGAAGCTACAATCCATTTTTCAGGGATTTCCCCGAGCCGGAGAAGGAGCGCGCCCGCGAGAAGCTCAAGAAGGCCTTCGCCATCCTTGCCCATCTGATGGCAGAAAAACCATTCCTGGTGAGCAACGAGATGACGATCGCTGATTGCTGTCTTTTCTGGGTCCTGATGGTTGCGCCGAAAAGCGGCGTTGAACTACCGGAAAATCTGCGGAACTGTCTGGATCGCATGAAGACGATGCCTTCCGTGATCCAGGCGCTCGCAGAGGAGGGATTGAGCTGACCGGCGACAAGTCAGAGCTAGCCGAGCATTCCCAGTGCCGGGCGTACCGTGCTGCGGTGCGTTTCACTGGGAAGGCCGCGAGCAAGCGAATGGCCGAAAATGGCGCAAGACGGCCATCGCGACGCTGCGAAACGGCTGATGGTATTTGTTGTATAATACCGCACCGGTTCGCCGACGTGACGCGGTTAGAATTTGCGTATAAAGCGTGAAAATTCCCTCTCCCCGCAATGCTGGGAGAGGGTCGGGACGAGGGAACAAGCACAAGTTTGCGATAGTGGCGCAGATGCCTGACCATCCGAAAACTCAGCCCAAAAGCGCAGCCTTATGCTCTTCGAAAAAGGCGCGCACCGTTTGCGGCTCTTTGCCGGTCAGCTTGTTGAAGTCATTGGTGAGGATGTCGAATTTGCCGGCGCGGGCGTTGGCGTCGGCGGAGACGAGCATGTCGACCACGAATTTCGGCAGGCCGGCACCGGTCAGGCCAGCGGCGAATTGTTCGTCGTTCGCCTGCACGACCTCAAGCGGACGGCCGGTGACCTTGCTGACGACGGAGGCCACATCTTCGATCGTCAACGACGTGGAGCCGGTCAGGGTATAGGTCGCGCTTTCCGTCGTGTCGGAGGCAAGTGCTGCGGCAATGGCGAGCGCGCAATCTTCGCGGCTGATGTTGCTGGTACGGCCGCCGCCGGTCGCGGTGTACCACTTGCCGGCTTCGAGGCTATGCGGCAGACCCATCAGGAAATTGTCGAAATACCAGGCGTCGCGCAGGATGGTGTAGCCGATGCCGCTCGCCTTGATGGCGTTTTCGGTGCCGAGATGATCAGGCGCGAAGCTGACGAGCGAACCGTCCGGGGCGGGCATGGACGTATAGAGGATATGCTTGACGCCGGCCTTTTTCGCAGCTTCGACGGCAGCCGTCTGTTGCTTCAGGCGCAGACCGGGAACTGCGAGTTCGTCCGTGCTGATGATCAGCAGGCGATCGACACCGGCGAAGGCGGCGGGAAGAGTGGCAGCATCGTCGAAATCGGCTTTGCGGGTGACGACGCCCTTGGCGGCGAGATCGGCGAGCTTCTCGGGGCTGCGGGTGGCGGCGATGATGCCGCCGGGAGCAACCTTGTAGGTCTCCAGCAAGTGATGAATGACGCGCTGGCCGAGCTGGCCGGCGGCGCCGGTAACGAGGAGGGTGCTGCTCATGTCTTTATCCTTGTTTGACCGCCACGGACTCGCAGAGGTTTGTCGCTCTCAAAAAGAGACTAACACTAGAATAGGAATTGACTTCGGCCTGTAAAGGAGGCAGTTTTTCAGCTGTAGGTTACGTTAAGGGAACCAGCATGAGCGCCAGCACCGTCGTCAATCTTCGCAGCATAGAGGCACCGCTGCGTGCCGTCGATATCAGCAAACTCGATTTCACCAATTGCCCAGTGCGGGATCTGATTTCGCAGATCGGCGGCAAGTGGTCGATCCTGTTGCTCGAGGCACTGGCACAGCGGGCCTATCGTTTTGGCGAACTGCGCCGGATGGTGCCCGATATTTCCCAGCGCATGCTGACCCAGACGCTGCGCGACCTGCAGCGGGACGGCTATGTCGGTCGCGAGGTTTTCCCGACCAAGCCGCCGAGCGTCGAATACCGCATGACCGATCTTGGCCGCTCGCTCTACGTACCGCTGGCGCCGCTTTTGAACTGGGCCGAGGCCAATCATGAGGCGGTGCGCGCCGCGCGTGTCCATTTCGATCAATCGCAGGACTGAGCGCGACACCGTGAAATCTCTGAAAATTGCCACTGTCGGCGCCGGACCTGCCGGGCTTGCCGCTGCTCTGTTTCTCTCGCGTGCGGGCCATGCGATTGAGATCATCGAACGTTTCGATAATCCCGCGCCTGTCGGATCCGCGCTGATGCTTCAGCCGACCGGGCTGACCGTGCTGGAATCGCTCGGCCTTGGCCCCGCCATTCACGCGGCCGGCAATCGTATAGACCGGTTGTTCGGCACCGAGACGAAGCGTGGTCGTACCGTTCTCGATGTGCGCTATGACGCGCTGGCCGGTGGGCGCTATGGGCTTGCGGTTCATCGTGCCGCACTGTTCGATACACTTTACAATGAGGTCTCCACCCGGAGACATTTCGTGTTCACCGGGCGGCGGGTGGTTTCGTTGTTGGAGGAGGGCGATCAGACCTATCTCGCGGTTGAGGGCGGCGAGCGGCTGGGACCCTATGATCTTGTCATTGATGCCAGCGGCGCGCGTTCCGAACTGGTCACGGCTTCGCCGGTTGCGCCGTGTACGCGCAACCTCACCTATGGAGCGTTCTGGGCGACGCTGGATTGTCCGGACGGATTGGTGGATGAGAGGGCGCTGACGCAGCGCTACGATCAGGCGAAGGTGATGATCGGCGTGCTGCCGATCGGGCGGCGGCAACCGGATGTGCCGAAGCAGGCGGCGTTGTTCTGGAGCCTCAAGGTCGCGGATGTCGACGAGGTGCGTCTGCAGGGGCTTGATCGCTGGAAGGCGGCAATCCGCAGCTATTGGCCGGAATGTCAGCCCTTGCTCGACCAGATCAGCGATTGGGAGCAGTTGACGCTGGCGCGATACGCCCACCGGACCATGGCAACGCCCTATAGCGGCCGCACGGTCTTTGTCGGCGACGCCGCACATTCGACCAGCCCGCAGCTCGGGCAGGGTGCCAATATGGCGCTGCTGGATGTAGCCGCTCTTGCGCACGCATTGGCGAGCAATGAGGACATTGGCGCAGCACTTGCCGCCTACGCGCAGGCGCGGCGGTTGCATGTGCGGTTGTTCCAGCTGCTGTCGTTGGCGTTTACGCCATTCTACCAGTCGGATTCGGCAGCCCTTGCCTGGGTCCGCGACCGGTTGGTCGCGACCATCGCCACGATACCGCCGGGGCCGCAGATACTGGCGTCGATCGTCTCCGGCACCTTGATTGACCCCTTCGTGGCGGCCGGCCTCAGCGAATGCGATTGGCTGCGGAACGCCGTCCCGCAGCCATCCTGATCATTTTCCCCGTTCGGTCAGGAAGATAAGCAACGCCACGACCGGGAAAGCGACGCCGATCCACGAGGTAAGGTTCCAGCCACCTGTGGCATAGGCCCAGCCGCCGAGCGCCGAGCCGATCGCGCCGCCCGTGAAGAATGTCGCCATATAGAGACCGTTCAGGCGGCTGCGGTGTTCGGCGCTCAGCGCATAGATGGCGCGCTGGCCGACCACGAGATTGGTCTGCACACCGAAATCGAGCATGATGCCGGAGAGTGTCAGCGTGATGAGCGCCAGCAGCGAGCCGCTGCCGGAGGCATGGCCGATGAGGAAGGCGACGATGGCGAGCACCATGGCGGAGCCGGTGGCGAACTTCGTCAGGCCACGATCGGCGAGACGACCGGCGATCGGCGATGCGACCGCGCCTGCCGCTCCCGCCAGTGCGAAGAGGGCGATGCCGTTCTGTGTCAGGCCGAAGGTTGGGCTGGCCAGCAGCAATGGCGTCGTCGTCCAGAACAGGCTGAAGGCGCCGAACATGCAGGCCTGATAAAGCGCGCGGCGTTGCAGTATCGGCTCATGCAGGGCGAGATGGCCCATGGAGGACAGCAGTTGCCCGTAATGCAGCTTGGTGTGCGGACGGCGGGTCGGCAGGACGATGCGCAGGATGATGGCAAGCACGATCATGACACCGGCGGAGATAATGTAGACGGCATGCCAGGAGAGCAGCTCCGACAGGAAGCTCGCAGCCGGCCGGGCGAGCATGATACCACAGAGAAGGCCGCTCATGACATTGCCGACAACAGCGCCACGGCTGGCATCCGGCGCCATATGGGCGGCGAAAGGCACCAGCACCTGCACCGCGACCGAAGCGAGGCCAATACAGAGCGAGGCGAGCAGGAAGAGCGACGGCGACCATGCGAAGGCGGCGCCGACGAGTGCCACGGCCGCAAGCGCAACCAGCGTCAGCACCAGCCGGCGGTTTTCCAGGAGATCGCCGAGCGGCACGATCAGCAGCAGGCCGAGGCCATAACCGATCTGCGTCAGCGTGACGATCAGGCCGGTTGCCGCCGGCGTGAAGCCGAGTGCCTGGCTGATCGGGCCGGCCAGCGGTTGTCCGTAATAGAGATTGGCGGCCACCAGCCCACAGGCGGCGGCGAACATGAAGGTCATCAATGGCGAAATGGTCTTTTCGGGGAGCGGAGTGCTCTCCCGCGTGGCAGCGGCGGTTGCGGGCATGTCTTGATCCTTGATGCGGGCAAGGGGAGCGGGCTCCCCGAAAGTTCGATGAAAATCAGTCCAGTAATTTCATGGCTGCTGCGGCGACGGCGAGCATCTGCTCGTGTCCTCGGCCAGTTTTTCCGATCACGCGCATGCCTTTCGTGAGGCAGAGCAGCGTGCAGGCCGTGCTTTCGGCATCGACGTGCCTGGGTATGGAGCCATCCGCCTGTCCGAGGCGGATGAGATCCAGGATGCGGCGCTCATCGAACTCGAAAGCCGCGCCGACGCGGCCGGCGACTTCCTCGTCGAAAAGCGCGAGTTCGGTGGCGCTTCCAACGACGAGGCAGCCCCTTCGACCGATCTCGCCACAGGATGCCTCGGCAAAAAATCTCACCAATGCATGCAGCTTGTCGTGACCGCTTCCGGCGCGGCCCAGGCACTCGTCGATCAATTGCTGCCGTACATGGCGATAGCGGCCAAAGGCGGCGAGGAATATGCCGCGCTTGTCTCCGAATGCCTTGTAGACGCTGCCGGCGGTCAGCCCCATGGCCTCGGTCAGTTCGCTGATCGAGGCGGCATAATAGCCGCGCTCGGAAAAGACACGCAACGCCTCGTCAAGCGCTGCGTCCATATCGAATTCGCGCGGGCGGCCGCGCAGCTTCGGCGAAATGTCCAGTGAGTCCGTTGTCATGCAGCTTCTTTAGGAAATGATCGTTTCCAAATCAAGCGGAATTTTGCGTCGCAACAAAATCGTGACAAGTCTCGCCGGAGCTTTCGCTGATTTACAGCAGGTCTATTCGTAGAGGAGCGCCATATTGATGGCGTCGATATAGCGCCCTTCGATGCAGGCGGATTTGCGCGCGATGCCCTCCCGGACAAAGCCGACCCTCTCATAAAGGGCGATGGCGCGGGCATTGTCGGCATGCACGCTGAGCTCCACGCGCACAAAGCCCGCGCCGCGCGCCGCCTGCAAGGTCGCTTCTATTAGCCGCTGGCCCAGGCCCTTGCCGCGATAGGACGGAATGACCCCCATGCCGAGTTTGCCGCCATGGGCGTGCGAAGGGAAGAAATGGCGGCTGATGTCGCACCAGCCGACCACCGTTTCTCTATCCAGGGCGACGAATTGCGGATTGCCGTCCCGGATCATGCCGAGCACGAAGGTGCGTGTTTCCTCCAGAGGGAATGCTTCCAGCATGGACAGATATTTTCGCTCACGCGCAACGGTATCGAGTGCCTTATGAAAGCCCTCGATATGCTCGTTGGCTATCGGCAGTATCCGGATCTCGGTCGTACTGGTCATGGATGGCGATATCCCCATGCAAATCAAGGCTATATCGACATTATTGATCGATCTGGCGGCTGTCTATATTCACGACCGCCGATGACAGATCACAAGTCCAGCACCCAGGTCTGGCCGTTCAATTCCGGGCCGAACATCCGATGCTTCTCCTCGGAAACAAGCCGGAAACCAGTCTTGATATAGATGGCCCGGGCGGCGTCGAGGATGTCGTTGGTCCAGAGTGAGAGTTGCCGGTAACTGGCGTCGCGCGAGAAGCGTATGCATTCGTCGACCAACAATTTGCCGAGGCCGAGACCGCGCGCCGCCTTGTCGATGTAAAGCAGCCGGAGCTTTGCGATACCGTCGCCACCGTCGGTAATCATGACAGAACCGACATTCTGGCCGCCGCGCTCGGCGATCCAGCATCGTTCCTTATCGGGATTGAACCTGGATAGGAATTCGCCTCCGACTTTCGCGACCAATCCTTCAAAACGGTCATCCCAGCCGAACTCCTCCGTGTAGAAGCGGGCCTGACTTTGCACGATCCAGCCTATGTCGCCCGCACGATGGGTTCTGAGGACGAGGGGTGGTGGTGTATTCCGATCCGATCCGAGCGTTGTCTGGATCGTCCGCATCGCCTCGACGACGCGCTCGGGTTCGCCGACGGCAAGCGTGTCGAAATGCCCGGCGAGCTGGGCGCGGGAACGGCGGACAAATTCGAGAAACTGCGCCTGTCCCTTGTCGGTGACAGTGATGATCTGGCTGCGCAGATCACCAGGATCAGGCTTGGCCTCGATCAAGCCGTCTTCGCGGAAGCGCTTCAGAATGCGGCTGAGATAGGCGGGATCGAGATGCAGATCGCGGGTGAGCGCCGAGGCGGCGATACCGCCATGGGAGCCGATCTCGAACAGCACGCGGGCGTCGGTCAACGTGTAAGAGCTGTCGAGATAGGCTTTGTTCAGAACACCGAGGAAATTCGTGTAAAAACGATTGAAGTCGCGGACCGCGTCGATGATCGCGAATTCCGGAGTAACAGACATGGACATCGTCTCCCTGCAATAGAGGAAACGATGTCCATTATTTGGTGGACTCAGTCAAGTAGATTCCGGTTGGTTCACGCAGCCTGGCTGGAGCGTGTCTTTTCCGCGTCGAGAGCAAAATCGACAGCGGTTTGCGCGTGGATCGTGGTGGAATCAAAGCCCGGCAGAGCGAGCCCGTTCGGATCGAGGATCAGGCAGATCTCGGTGCAGCCGAGGATGACGCTATCGGCGCCCGCGGCCTTGGCGCGTTCGATGATCTCGATCAGCGTCTTGCGCGACTCGTCCTTGACGATGCCGGCGCAGAGTTCGCTGAAGATGATATCATGCGTGACGGTGCGGTCATCGGCGCTCGGCACCATGACGGAGATACCATTGCGCGCCATGCGATCGGCGTAGAAGCCATGCTCCATCGTATAGCGGGTGGCCAGCAACAGCGGCTTGACGCGGCCGGCAGCTTTCAGCGCTGTGGCTGTCTCGTCGATGATGTTGATCAGCGGCACGGAGATGCGCGCGGCAACTTCAGGGGCGATCAGATGCATGGTGTTGGTGCAGATCAGCATGCATTCGGCGCCGGCGGCCTGCAAGCGATGGGCAACATCGCCGAGACGGGCGGCGGCAGCATCCCAGCGACCGGCCTTCTGCAGCGAAACGATCTCTTCGAAATTGACGGAGTACATCAATACCTCGGCCGAGGCGAGGCCGCCCAGCTTGGCGCGAACCATCTCGTTGATGAGACGATAATAGACCGCGGAGCTTTCGAAACTCATGCCGCCGATCAGGCCAATGGTGCGCATAGTGCTGCTCTCCGTTATTATTTTGAATGACGGAATAGTGCGGCATGTCAGCCGCCTTATGTTTGCAATCTTTGTCGCGAGTCCATTTTCTTCTGCGGTTTTTTGCGCCATTATGTTGAATGACGCAAAAATACAGCGTCGTCATGGAGATTGCCACACATGCTTGACGAACGCGACCGGAAGATTCTCGATCTCTTGCAGGCCGATGCCGGCATCTCGGTGACGGACCTTGCCGACCGCGTAGCGTTGTCGGTCTCGGCCTCCTCTCGGCGCATCCAGCGGCTGGAGGAAAGCGGCCATATCGCCCGGCGCATCGTCGTGCTCGACCGCGAGAAGATGGGCGTGCCCACGACACTCTACGCGCTGATCAAGACCGCCCACCATGCTGACGAATGGATCGAGAAGTTCCGCAAGGTTATCGGCGATATTCCCGAGATCGTCGAGGCGCATCGGTTGACAGGCAATTATGACTACATCCTGAAGGTCGTGTTGCCTCGCGTCGAGCACTACGACGTCATCTACAAGCAGATCGTCCGCAAGGTGGAACTTTTCGATGTGTCCGCCTCGATCTCGATGGAGGAGCTGAAAAGCGGCGCCTCCATTCCCGTCGGCTATGCGCAATAGGTCCATAGAGTCGCAGGCTGGTTTTGCATATTATCTCAGCGAATTCTCTCAGCTAAGGTGGCATGGCGTGTGTGCTTTAGAGGCAATTTGTCATGAGCAATGCGGACATTCAGAACTATGCTCTGCCCGGCGAGAAGTTGTTGTGGCAGGGCCGGCCGAAACAAGGCCTTATGTTTAGTAGGAAGGACCTGTTCCTGGTGCCGCTTTCGCTTATGTGGGGTGGCTTTGCTATCTTCTGGGAAAGCATGGCTGTGCGCCAGGCCAATGCACCGTTGTTTTTCAAGCTGTGGGGTCTGCCTTTCATCTTGATCGGCTTGTACCTCATCATCGGTCGTTTCGTGCTGGATGCATTCGTCCGCGCAAGGACGCAATATGCGGTCAGCGATCAGCGTATCATGGTCTTGCGTGAAGGCTGGTTTTCCAAACTTCTGACCGTATCGCTGGAGCGGTTGCAGACCCTGGATCTGGATCAGAATGGCAATGGAACGGGTACGATCAGCTTCGGAGACGATGTCCAGATCGGCTATGGCCGCCGTGGCGGCGGTATCGGTCTTTGGACACCCGCGCTTTCGAATACCCCTAAATTTCTTGGTATCGCCGATGTGCGTGAGACATTCGATCTGATCCAACGGGCGCGAAATCGATGATGGCATTCTCGATTATCCCGTAAGGATCACGCCCGCACAGGTGCCATGCATAAAAGGCTGTTGCTGGCTGTTGCCCTCAACTCTACGTATGTGGGGATGCAATAGATACGGGGTGTCGTCATGCAGGATCATCATATCGTCGTCGTCGGAGGCGGTTTCGGCGGATTGCAGCTTGCTAACGATCTGAAGGACGCGCCGGTCCGCATCACGCTGATCGACCGGCGTAACCATCACCTGTTCCAGCCGCTGCTCTATCAGGTCGCGACCACCTTGCTTGCCACCTCCGAGATCGCCTGGCCGATCCGCAACTTTTTCCGGGACCGGCCGGAGGTGACGACGCTGTTGGCGGAAGTCGCTGATGTCGATAGCGGAGCGCATACGGTGACGCTGAGGAATGGCGACACAATCGGCTACGATACGCTGGTGCTGGCGACGGGGGCGACCCATGCCTATTTCGGCCATGATGAATGGGAGCCGGTGGCGCCGGGGCTGAAGACGCTCGAGGATGCGACGACCATCCGCCGCCGCGTGCTTCTGGCCTTCGAGCAGGCCGAGCTGGAAAAAGATCCGGCCGTTCGCGAGGCGCTGCTCACCTTCACCATCGTCGGCGCAGGGCCGACCGGCGTCGAGCTTGCCGGCATCATCGCCGAGCTCGCCCGAAAGACGCTGCCGAAGGAATTCCGCAACATCGATACCAGCAAGGCGAGGATTATCCTCGTCGAAGCTGGCCCACGCGTCCTCTCAAGCTTCGTCGAGGAGTTGTCGGATTATGCCCAAGGGGCGTTGGAAAAGCTGGGTGTCGAACTCCGTTTCGGCAAGCCCGTCACATCCTGTACCGCCGAAGGCGTGACGATCGGGGATACGTTCGTGCCGTGCCGCACCATCGTTTGGGCAGCCGGCGTGCAGGCGTCCCCGGCGGCGAAATGGCTTGATGTTCCCGCCGATCGCGCCGGCCGCGTCGTGGTCGACAAGGAATTGCGGGCGCCGGGCCAGCCGGATATTTTCGTGATTGGCGATACGGCGGCGGTGACGCGCGAAGACGGCAGTCCCGTGCCGGGTATCGCGCCGGCCGCCAAGCAGCAGGGCGCTTATGTCGCCAAGGTGATCAGGGCGAAGTTGGCGGGACGGCCGGCGCCGGGACCGTTTCATTATAAGCACCAGGGAAGCCTTGCTACCATCGGCAAGAGTGCCGCGATCATCGATTTCGGCCGGATCAAGCTTAAGGGCTGGCTTGCCTGGTGGGTCTGGGGCCTTGCCCATATCTACTTCCTGATCGGCACGCGCTGGCGTATCGCCGTTGCCTGGAGCTGGTTGTGGATCTATATCAGCCGCCAGCACAGCGCCCGGCTGATCACACAAAGGGAAACCATGCGCGAGGAATAAAAAAGGGCAGCCGCGATGGCTGCCCTTTTCTTATATGCTTTTCGCGGTGACGCTTAGGCCAGCGAGGCGATATCGATGACGAAGCGGTAGCGGACGTCGCTCTTCAGAACGCGTTCATAGGCTTCGTTGATCTGGTCGATATTGATCTTCTCGATCTCCGAGACGATGTTGTGCTCGCCGCAGAAGTCCAGCATTTCCTGGGTTTCCTTGATCGATCCGATCATCGAGCCTGAGAGGCTGCGGCGGCCGGGGATCAGCGAAAAGGCATGGACCGGAACGGCATGTTCCGGAACGCCGAGCAGCACCATACTGCCGTCGTACTTCAGCAGGTTCAGGTAGGCATTCCAGTCGATGGCGGTGCCGACGGTGTTGAGGATCAGGTCGAAGCTGCCCGCGAGCTTGGTGAAGGTTTCGGCATCGCTGGTGGCGTAGTAGTGGTCGGCGCCGAGCTTGAGGCCGTCTTCCTTCTTCGACAGCGTCTGGCTGAGAACGGTGACTTCCGCGCCCATGGCATGCGCCAGCTTGACGCCCATATGGCCGAGGCCGCCCATGCCGACGACGGCAATCTTCTTGCCGGGACCGGCATTCCAATGGCGCAGCGGGGAATAGAGCGTGATACCGGCGCACAGCAGCGGCGCACCTGCGTCGAGCGGGATATTGTCCGGGAAGGAGAGGACATAGCCTTCCTTGACGACGATCGAGTCGGAATAGCCGCCATAGGTCGGCGTCTCGCCATCGGTCTCAACGTCGTTGTAGGTCTGGACGAGGCCCGGCATGTAGTGCTCGTAGTCCAGGTCGCGCGTGGCGCAGGTTGTGCAGGAGTTGACGAAGCAGCCAACGCCGACGCGATCACCGGCCTTGAACTTCGTCACCTTCGAGCCGACAGCCGTAACGATGCCGGCGACTTCATGGCCCGGAACCATCGGATACTTCGAGAAGCCCCATTCGTTGCGGACCTGATGGATGTCGGAATGGCAGACGCCGCAATATTTGACGGAGATGACGACGTCGTCTTCGTTCGGTTCGCGGCGTTCGAAGGTGAAGGGGGTGAGCGGCTTGGACGCGTCAGTGGCGGCGTAGCCCTTTGCAATAGCCATGGGGGAGTTCCTTTTTGGTAGGATTGGCTTTAGGTAAGGTCGAAATTCTGATGATCGACTATGCGTCGGAAATGGGCGACAGCGTTAGAGCGATCCTGCAAGCTTTGTGTACGATTCTCCGAATCTGGATGAGCGGCGCTCTTTTGAAATAGCGAGCGGACACCTAGATAGGTCCCGAACAAATCCTCGAAAGCGATTGGTTGCGTATGACCCTGCCTTTCAACCCAAACCAGGAACTCGCTTCCATCATCGCTCGTTTCGCCCCTGGCGAAGGAGAGCATCGCACGCCTATAGAGGGCCTTAATCTCTATCGGCAGGCCGCCGCGACCGTGTGGCAACATGGGGCCTACCGGCCCTGCTTTGCCGTTGTGGTCCAGGGGCGCAAGACGCTGACTGTTGGCGCAGATACATACCACTACGGCGTCGGCGAGTATATTCTGACCGCCCTCGATCTGCCCGTATCGACACAGGTCACCAATGCCGGCAGCGAAACGCCCTATCTTTGTTTCGGCATGGCGCTCGACAGCGAGCGGCTGAAGGAGCTGCTGTCGCGCGTCAGTATTCCGCGCGAGGCGGTGACGGCGGAACCCGTGCGTGGGCTGGCGGTCAATCCTGCCTCGCCGGAGCTGCTCGATGCCTCGTTGCGGCTGCTCAGGCTGCTCGACCGGCCGGAGGACATTCCGGCCATGGCGCCGCTGATCGAGCAGGAGATCCTCTATCGCCTGCTGACCGGCCCGAATGGCCCTCGGTTGTTGCAGGTTGCTATGGCGGAGAGCCAGAGCAACAGGGTGGCGCGCGCTGTTGCCTGGATTCGGGGCAATTTCTCCCAGCCGCTACGCATCGAGGAACTGGCGGAGCGCGCCGGCATGAGCGTTTCCTCGCTGCATCATCATTTCAAGGCCGTCACGGCCATGACGCCGATACAATACCAGAAGCAGCTTCGCCTGCATGAAGCACGGCGGTTGATGATCGTGGAGCAGCTCGATGTCGGCTCCGCCGGTCATCGCGTCGGCTATCAGAGCCCATCGCAGTTCAGCCGCGAATATAGCCGGCTCTATGGCCTGTCGCCGCTCCGAGACGTCGAGGGCATGCGCAGCCCGATCGCCGCGGAATAGTTTCACGCGTTTTATTGATGCGGTGCAGCGACGATTTTCGCTTGACGCTCGCTCTGCCCTGCGCCATAACGCGCCACGAACCGTACCGTACGGTACTCATTTGAGGGTGGACATCGTGCTCAGCGAAGCAGGACAGTCGAGCGAGTTTTCGCCGCGCCAGAACGCCGTTCTGGAGCAGGCGTTGCGTTTGCTCGTCGATGGCGGCGAAAAGGCGCTGACGACCTCGGGCGTCGCGCGCGCCGCCAATTGCTCCAAGGAAAGTCTTTATAAGTGGTTCGGTGATCGCGACGGCCTGCTGTCGGCGATGATCACCTTTCAGGCAAGCAAGGTGCGCACGTTCGAGCGCAACGGCGAGCGGCTGACGGCGGCGAGCCTGCACGATCATCTGGTGGTTTTCGCGCGCGATCTGCTGGAGGTTCTGGCGGGTGATGTGTCGCTGGCGTTGAACCGACTGGCGATCGGCCAGTCGAACCGCGACGGCTCCAAGCTCGGCAAGCTGCTGCTGGAGCGCGGCCGCCGCCAGATCGACCGCCGCGCCAGCGGCCTCATCGATGCCGGGAAGCGGGCGGGGTTGCTGCGCTTCATGGACGCCGACGAGGCTTATCACACGCTTTACGGGCTCATCGTGTCCGATCTGCATGTCCGCATGCTGCTCGGCGAGCCCGGTTTGAAGGATACAAGCCGACAGGCGGAGAGGGCGGTCAGCGCTTTCCTTGCGCTTTACGGCACGGAAAAGGTTTTGGCGGAAGCGGCAGCGACCGTCTGAGAAGTTTCAATTGACACCAGACAAGCAAAGGGAAGGACAAACAATGCGCGTCTATTACGATCGTGATGCCGATCTCAATCTCATCAAGTCGAAGAAGGTTGCCATCATTGGCTATGGTTCGCAGGGTCGCGCTCATGCGCTGAACCTGAAGGACAGCGGCGCACAGAACGTTGTGATCGCGCTGAAGGCCGGTTCGCCGACCATCAAGAAGGCCGAAGCCGATGGCTTCAAGGTCATGACGGTTGCCGAAGCTGCCGCCTGGGCTGACCTGATGATGATGGCGACCCCGGACGAGCTTCAGGCCGACATCTACAAGGTCGACATCGCTCCGAACATCCGTGACGGCGCTGCGATTGCTTTCGCACACGGCCTCAACGTTCACTTCGGCCTCATCGAGCCGAAGGCTTCGGTCGACGTCGTCATGATCGCTCCGAAGGGCCCGGGCCACACGGTTCGCGGCGAATACCAGAAGGGCGGCGGCGTTCCTTGCCTCGTTGCCGTTCATCAGAACGCTTCCGGCAATGCTCTTGAACTTGCTCTCTCCTACGCCTGCGGCGTTGGTGGCGGCCGTTCGGGCATCATCGAAACCAACTTCCGCGAAGAGTGCGAAACCGACCTCTTCGGCGAACAGGTCGTTCTGTGCGGCGGTCTCGTCGAGCTGATCCGCGCTGGTTTTGAAACCCTGGTCGAAGCCGGTTACGCACCGGAAATGGCCTATTTCGAGTGCCTGCACGAAGTAAAGCTGATCGTCGACCTGATCTATGAAGGCGGCATCGCCAACATGAACTACTCGATCTCGAACACCGCTGAATGGGGCGAATACGTCTCCGGCCCGCGCATCATCACGGCCGAAACCAAGGCTGAAATGAAGCGCGTCCTGAAGGACATCCAGACCGGCAAGTTCACCTCGGACTGGATGCAGGAATACCGCTCGGGTGCAGCCCGCTTCAAGGGTATCCGCCGCCTGAACGACAGCCATCAGATCGAAGAAGTCGGCGCCAAGCTGCGCGGCATGATGCCCTGGATCGGCAAGAACAAGCTAGTCGACAAGAGCGTCAACTAAGCTTTTCGGCGATTATTGGAATGGGAAAGGCTGGGGCGAGAACTCCGGCCTTTTTCTATTTCCGCGCTTTGACATAGAGCCATTTTGTTGGCTTGCCGTCAAAACCGCCACCGTCGGCCTCGGTCATCGCTATGTCTCTCCAGCCGCCTTGATCGAGCAGAGCCGTCAGCCATGCGACTGAGGGGTAGTTATAGTACCGGCCGAACGTATCATGGCCTTCGGCTTCGCCGGCTTTGAAGCTGGCGTGGAAGATACCATCGTCTTTCAGCGCGCGGTGGATTCGATCGAGAATATCGGGCAGGGCGGCGCGAGGTACATGCAATAGGCTGGCTTCGGCCCATATGCCATCGTGAGCGTCTTCGATATCGAGCGTTTCGAACCGTAGTATCCGCACGGGCCTGCCGATCAGGGCTTCCGCCTGTTTGGCAAGCTTGGTCGAGCCATCGGTCGGCGTCACATTGAAGCCGCGTGACAACATGTAGGCCGCGTCCTGTCCAGCGCCGCAACCAAGTTCAAGGATGAATGCGTTTGAAGGAAGAGCGGCGAGGAAGGCATCAAGCCGGCTTCGCGGCAGGTTGCGTTCGCGCGTTGCGTAGAGGGCGGCGTTGTCGTCGTAGAAAGAGGAGGTGGGGTCGTCGTTTGTCATGTCAAACTATTGCCTTCGGGAGATAAATTACGTTTTCCAGCCCCTTGAAATGCGCGTCGCAAGTCAGGACATCGGCCTCGTGCTGGAGGGCGGTCGCATAGATGATCGCGTCGGCCGTGGTGAGCTTGTGTTGCATGGCGACCTCAGCGGCGCGACGCGCGATAGCGGTGTCCAACGGCACGACGTTGCATAGCATTGTGTAGGCGATGAAATTGTTCAGTGCGTCTTCGCCTTGTTCGCGAAGCAGCCATTTGGAAAGTTCAAGCTGGACAATCGTTGGAACGATGCAGTCGCCGGGTTCTGGAATTTGATCGGATAGCTGCTGTCCGAGAGGGCTATCAAGAATCCATTCGATCCACGCGGAACTATCGACCACGCGCATCAGAAACGGTCGTCCCGATCACGGTAGTTCTCCGGATTTGCGCCACGCACCATGCCTTTGAGATCTGCCAAAGTTGGAACAGGCATAAGGAGTACGCCTTTGCCTTTCGGGATGAATACGAACTCTTGGCCCGCGCTCCAGTGCTGCTGCTCGCGCACTTCTTTTGGGATCGATATCTGAAACTTCGATGAGAGGGTCGCGGTTGCCATTCTTACGTTTTTCCTATCGATTGATATTGCGTAAGAATAACACTTAAGCAGAGGAATGTGTAGGTCCTTTAGGAAGCGTGAAATCGGCGTGCGACGTTGGCTGAGTCACATCGCTTCCAGCGATCAATTCCGATTGCTTGTCACCGTCACAAACAAAATAGGTCAGCATTGTTGACTTATCTTTTGTTGCGTGTTTTGGTGCTGCAAAGACCAAAAATTACGAGGAAGCCCCATGTTGAATTGGGAGAATATCTTTGCGACGCGTTCCAGCCGTATGCGCGCCTCCGAAATTCGTGAACTTTTGAAGCTCCTGGAGCGACCGGACATCATCTCTTTTGCCGGTGGCATTCCCGATCCCGCATTGTTTCCGGATCAGGAATTCAAGCAGGCTTATGCGGATATTTTTTCCGGTCCGGCGGTCAACGCGGCGCTGCAATATTCGGTCAGCGAGGGCTATAAGCCGCTGCGCGAATGGCTGGTCGGCCAGATGGTGGCGCTTGGCGTTCCCTGCGAGCTCGAAAACGTCTTTATTGTCTCCGGTTCGCAGCAGGGGTTGGACTATCTCGGCAAGCTGTTCCTGTCGCCGAAAGATACGGCGCTGGTGACCGCGCCGACCTATCTCGGCGCGCTGCAGGCCTTCAATGCCTATGAGCCGACCTACGATCAGCTCACACCCGGCGGCAACCGCACGCCGGCCTCCTATCGCACGGCTGCCGAGCAGGCTGGCGGTAGGGTGAAATTCGCCTATCTCTCCGCCGATTTTGCCAATCCGACCGGCGAAACGGTCGATCTCGCCTCCCGCGAAAAGCTGATCGACCTTGGCGACGAACTGGATATCGCAATCATCGAGGATGCCGCTTATCAGTCGCTGCGTTACGACGGCGAGCCGGTCCCGCCGATCCTGGCGCTGGAAATCGCCCGCAAGGGCCATATCAACGACACGCGCACGATCTATTGCGGCAGCTTTTCCAAGACCTTGGCGCCGGGTCTTCGCGTTGGCTTCGTCGTTGCCAATGCGCCTGTTATCCGCAAGCTGGTGCTGATGAAGCAGGCGGCCGACCTGCATTCCTCGACCATCAACCAGATCGCCATCCATCAAGTCGCCGAGCGTGGCTTCGACGCGCAGGTCGCCAAGGTCCGCAAGGCCTATAGCCACCGCCGCGACTGCATGCTGGCCGCGCTTGCCAAATACATGCCTGAAGGTACGAGCTGGACGAAGCCGGAAGGCGGCATGTTCGTCTGGGTCACCCTGCCGAAGGGCATGGACGGCGCCAAGCTGCTGGCGAAATCGCTGGAAACCGCCAAGGTCGCCTTCGTGCCCGGCCAGGCCTTCTTCGCCGATGGCTCCGGCCCCAACACCTTCCGCCTCAGCTTCTCCTGCGCCAACGAGCAGATGATCGACGAGGGGATTTCGCGCCTCGGCAAATTGGTTGCAGGTGAGATCGGGGCGATGGCGGCGTAAGCCGCCACGCCATTTTCCCTACTTACTTCGCCAAATGCGGCGCGATCAGCGACAGGTCGGCCTCGCTGAGACGGTCGCTGGCCGTATTGCGCTGGTGCCAATAGGGGTAGAGCAGCGGCAGCAGGCTGACATCGCTGAGGCGCTTGCGCTCTTCGTCGGTCAGCTTCAGCTCAGCGCTGGCAAGGTTGTCCTTGAATTGTGCCTCGGTGCGTCCACCGATGATGACCGAGGTGACAGCCTTGCGGCCGATCAGCCAGGCGAGCGCCACTTGCGCGGCCGAGACGCCGCGGCCATCGGCGATCTCCACCAGCGTATCGACGATGTTCCACAGGCGGTTCTCGTCACGGATCGGCGGCTCGGTCCAACCGGCGAACTGGCGGGTGCCTTCCGGCGTCGCCTGGTTGCGGCGGTGCTTGCCGGAGAGAAGGCCACCGGCGATCGGGCTCCAGACCAGTACGCCGAGGCCCTGGTCGATACTGACCGGCAGCAGCTCGTATTCGGCATCGCGGGCTTCCAGTGTGTAGTGGATCTGCTGGCTGACGAAGCGCTGGTACTTGTCGCGCTCGCTGACGCCGAGAGCCTTCATGATGTGCCAGGCGGAGAAATTCGAGCAGCCGATATAGCGCACCTTGCCCTGGCGGACGAGCGTGTCGAGGGCTTCCATCGTTTCTTCGAGCGGCGTCTGTCCGTCCCATTGATGCAACTGATAGAGATCGATGACATCGGTCTTCATGCGCTTCAGGCTGGCCTCGCAGGCCTGGATCAGATGCTGGCGCGAGGAGCCGGCATCGTTGACGCCATCGCCCATCGGGAAGCGAGCCTTGGTGGCAATCAGCACGCCATTCTTGCGCGGGCCTCCAATGATCTCGCCAAGAATCTCCTCCGATGCGCCCTGCGAGTAGACATCGGCCGTGTCGAGCAGGTTGACGCCGGCATCGAGGCACATGTCGACCAGCCGCTTCGCCTCGCTGACGCCAAGATCGCCGACGGTCTTCGCCCAGCCAACGCCGCCGAAGGTCATCGTGCCCATGGTGATGGTGGAAACTTTGAGGCCGGAACGGCCAAGCAGACGATATTCCATAGATTTATCCTCCAAAAATCAGATCTGAAATTCGTGCGCTAGGAAATAGGGCGGGGCGGCGATGGTCAAGGTCGAATGATAGTATGAACGGTACTGACACTCTAAATTGAACTGTCACAATCATGTTAAGCCGCACGTCTAAGGAACGCTCCTGATCACACAGTCGAGGACGCTCCATGAAGACGTTTGTTTCCGCTTTCGCCGGCCTCCTGGTCGTTGCTCTCTTCTCCGGTTCGGCCGCCGCCGCCGACCTCGTCCTCTATACCAGCCAGCCGAATGCCGATGCGCAGGCGACCGTCGATGGCTTCATGGCCGCCAACCCCGGCATCAAGGTCGATTGGGTTCGCGACGGCACGCCGCAGATCATCGCCAAGCTGCAGGCGGAAATCCAGGCCGGCGCTCCGGTTGCTGACGTTCTCCTGATTGCCGACACGGTCACGCTGGAGCGTCTGAAGGAAGCCGGCAAGCTCTTGGCCTACAAGTCGCCGGAAGCGGTGAACTACGATGCAGCGCTCTATGACGCCGGCGGCTATTATTATTCCACCAAGCTGATCACCACCGGCATCGTCTACAACACCGCCGCTTCGATGAAGCCGACGAGCTGGCGGGACCTGACGAAGCCGGAAGCCAAGGGTCTGGTCGCCATGCCGAGCCCGCTTGCTTCGGGCGCGGCACTCATCCATGCGCAGACGCTCGCCGGCGTCGGCAGCCTCGGCTGGGATTTCTATAAGAACCTTGCTGCCAATGGCGCGGTTGCCGCCGGTGGCAACGGCGCAGTGCTGAAATCGGTCGCGTCGGGCGAGAAGGCCTATGGCATGGTCGTCGACTACATGCCGATCCGTGAAAAGGCCAAGGGCGCGCCGCTGGAGTTCGTATTTCCGACCGAAGGTGTTTCGGCCGTGACCGAGCCGGTCGGCATTCTTGCCAGCGCCAAGCATGCGGATGCCGCCAAGAAGTTCGTCGATTATGTCCTCTCCGAAAAAGGTCAGGAAGGCTTCGTGAAGCTCGGTTATATCCCGGCCCGCAACGGCATGGCGCTGCCCGCCGGTTTCCCGGCGCGTGACAGCATCAAGGTTTTGCCGTTGAATGCTGCCGAAGCCCTGAAGAACACCGATCAGGACCTGAAGACCTTCTCCTCCTATTACGGATCAAATTGATCTGATCTGGACAGTCGATGTACGGATATATGCGTAAGGGAAACAGCCAGCCAGCCTGGCTGTTTCCTTTTGTCGTCACCATCGTGATGCTTCTGAGCGTGCTGCCGCTGGCGCGGCTGGCGGAGGCCGGTATAGCGGCGCTGCTGCGCGGCGGCGCCTATGAGCTGATCACCGATCCCGCCCTCTGGCGTTCGGCTTGGTACACCGTCGAGACGGCCGTGCTCGGCACGATGATTTCCGTGCTGCTCGGCTGCCTCTTCGCTTTCCTGCTGACTTTGACCGACATGCCGGGCAGGGGGCCGCTCGGCTTCCTCTTCGTGCTGCCGATGATGATCCCGCCGCAGGTGACGGCGCTGGCATGGGTGCAGATGTCCGGCCCATCGAGCCCGCTGTTGAAGGCGCTGCATATCGCTCCACCGCTCGGCTCGCCGCAACCGCTCTATTCGGTCGGTGGCATTGCGTTGCTTTACGGCGTGCAGCATGCGCCGCTGGTCTATCTGGCGCTTCGAGCCGGGCTGATGGCGCTGCCGCGCGATGGCGTCGAGGCGGCGAGATTGTCAGGCGCTTCCGGGCTGCGCGTCTTTCGCGACATTATTCTGCCTCTGTCACTGCCTGGCATGATCGCCGGCGCTGCGATCGCCTTCGTTTCCTCTGTCGGCAATTTCGGCATTCCGGCGATCCTCGGAATACCGGCTTCGATTTTCACGCTATCGACATTGATCTTCACCAAATTCTCCACCTTCGGTCCGCGCACCTTTGGCGATATCGCCCTGCTGTCGGCGATGATCGCGATGATTTCGGTCGCTGGCCTTGCAGTTCAGGGCAGGGCGTTGAAGGGGCGGGATTATCGGGTGATCGGCCTGTCCGGCGCATCCGCCGCCTTCTCGCTCGGTCGCTGGCGTCTTGTTGCCATGCCGCTGCTCTGGGCGATCCTGTTCATCATGCTGGTCGCGCCCTTCTTCGCGCTGGTCGCCGGAGCACTGGTGCCGGCCTATGGCGTGCCTCTGAGTTTCAAGACGGCGTCGCTGCATGCCTTTGCTGAAATCCTGTTCCGCCAGACGGTGACGCGCACCGCCTTTTCCAACTCCCTGTTTCTGGCCGGAACGACGGCGCTTGGTCTCCTAGCGGTGACAATCCTTACGGCTTATGCGCTGACAAAGCGGAAGGACATGCTGAGCCGCATCGTCGGCGGCCTGATCGAGATCCCCTATTCGCTGCCGGGGATCATTATCGCCGTCTGCTTCATCCTTGTTTTTGCGGCCCCTTTGCCGATCCTCAACGTTACGCTCTACGGCACGATCTGGATCATTCTGCTTGCCTATTTCTCAGCCTATTTCGCCGTCAGTCTCAAGCCGGTGATGAGCGCCTTCCTGCAGCTCGATCCCGCGCTGGAAGAGGCCGCGCGTCTGTCGGGCGCGGGCTTCTTTCGCCGTCTCTTTGATATCATCGTGCCGCTGATCGCGCCGGCGGCAGGGGCCTCGGTGATCCTGGTTTTTCTGATTGCCTGCAACGAGCTGACGGTCTCGGCCCTGCTCTGGTCGGCGGGGACGCAGACGCTGGGCGTGGTCATCTACAATCTCGATGACGGCGGCAGCTCCGATCTTGCCTCCGCCATGTCGGTCATCGTCATCGCCATGGTCGTCAGCATGATGCTGCTGCTGGAAATCCTGGCCAAGCGCCTGCCGAAGGGAGTGGTGCCGTGGCGAAGCTGATCCTCAATCACGTCAGCAAGGATTTCGGCACGGGCGGTCACGCCGCCGTCCATGCTTTGTCGCTGGATGTTCGCGAAGGCGGTTTCCTGGCGCTGCTCGGGCCGTCCGGCTGCGGCAAGACGACGGTGCTTCGAATGATCGCCGGCTTCGAGCAGCCGACGGATGGTTCTATCCATCTCGGCGAGCGCTTGCTGGCTGATGCCGCCCATACGCTGCCGCCGGAGCGGCGCAACATGGCGATGGTGTTCCAGTCGTACGCGCTCTGGCCGCATATGAATGTTGCCGACAATGTCGGTTATCCGCTGAAGGTGCGCGGCATCTCCGGTGAGCGCTACCGTCAGAAGGTGCGCGAGGCGCTGTCGACGGTGCGGTTGGAGGATTATGCCGAACGGCGGCCCGCCGATCTCTCCGGCGGCCAGCGCCAGCGTGTGGCGCTGGCGCGCTGCCTGGTGACATCTCCCGATGTTGTGCTGCTCGACGAACCGCTCGCCAATCTCGACCGTCACCTGAAGAAGGAAATGGAGGAGACGTTCCGTGAATTCCATCAGCGGTCCGGCGCCACCATGGTCTACGTCACCCATGACCAGAGCGAGGCCATGGCGCTGGCGACGGATGTCGCGGTCATGTCCGAGGGGCGGTTGCTGCAGGTCGCAGCACCGGCGGAGATCTATGCGCGGCCTGAGGGGCGGCTGGTCGGCGGATTGGTCGGTCAGGGCGCAATCCTGTCGCTTGCCATTCCGGATGGCAGGCCGCGGTCGATCGACTGGCCGGCGCTGAAAACGATCTGGAGCGGGCAGGAGGCGAATATACCGCGTGCCGATATCCTCGTTCGACCAGAGGACGTTGTCGCCGATGCAGAGGGTATCGGATGCCGGGTAGACTCCGTTCTCTATGAGGGCGAGCGCTATGCGCTACGGTTGTCACTGCCGGACGGCCAGGTGTTGAGAGCCTATAGTCGTGATGCGGTGAAGCCAGGCGATGCCTATGCCGTCGCCATCCGCTCGGCTTGGCGGCTCTGATCGATGCAGCAGAGCGGAAAGACAAGACGGTTGTTCGCTGCCTCCACCTGTGCTTGATTTGCCTGATCTCAAGAATGGGAGTCGCGCCATGTCCGACCAGAGCTTCCCGATTTTCGACCTTGGCGCTTTCGAGGCGGCTGGCGATCAGGAGAAGAAGCGGCTTGGCACCGAGGTTGACGGGATCTGCCGTTCGACCGGCTTCCTGGCGATCGCCAATCATGGTGTCGATGATGCCGTTGTCGAGAGTGTCTGGGCCAAGACGCATGCCTTTTTCGATAGGCCAGCCGACGTCAAGCAGCGGGTGAGGGCGCCTTATGCGGGCTATCCCTATGGCTACCTCGGCCCCGGCACCGAGGCATTGGCGAAGTCGCGCAATGTCGATACGCCGCCCGATCTCAAGGAAAGTTTCAACGGCGGACCGCTTGCCGTGCCGCCTGATATGACCGATCCCGAGGCGCTCGGCTTCTGCTATGCCGCTACCATCTGGCCCGAAGGGCCTGAAGGCTTCGTGGACGCGTGGAAGGCCTATTACCGTTCGATGGAGGATCTGGCGCGGCGGATCATGCGGGTTTTTGCGACGGCGCTCGGTCTCGACGAGCATTTCTTCGACAGTTACGTCGATACGCCGATCAGCGCGCTCCGGGCCCTGAACTATCCCGAGCAGCGTGTTGCGCCGCAGCCGGGCCAGCTGCGCGCCGGCGCGCATACCGATTACGGCAGTCTGACGATCCTTTTGCCGCAGCCGGGCTCCAAGGGTCTGGAGATCATCGCTCCGGATGGCCAATGGACGCAGGTGCCGCCGGTAGCGGGTGCTTTCGTCATCAATATCGGTGACCTGATGGCGCTCTGGACGAATGATCGCTGGGTCTCGACCGTGCATCGGGTCGTCAATCCGCCGCCGGAAGAGGGCGGTATGCAGCGGCGCCAATCGCTGGCTTTCTTCCATCAGCCGAACTGGTTTGCCGAGATCGCCTGCCTGCCGTCCTGCTTGCCACCGGGCGACGAGCCAAAATACGCGCCGGTGCTCTCAGGCCCCTATCTCATGGGCAAGTTCAAATCGACCGTCACTGCCAAGGCCGATTGATATGTGCGAACCGAGCCAACCCCCGATCCCCATAATCCGGAATGCTTCATGTCCCTGCGTCTTGCCACTTTTAATGTCGAAAACCTGCTGACCCGTTTCGATTACACCGGTTTTCGCAATCAGCTGCGGCAGGACCGCGTGCTGAAGCTGTTCGATGTGAAGAACGAGAATATCTACCAGCAGCTTGAAGCCGCCCGCGTGGTGGCCGCGACCGACGACACACGGCAGATGACGGCGCTCGCCATCGCCGATGCGAATGCCGATATCATCTGCCTGCAGGAAGTCGACAGTATGGCGGCGCTGCAGGCCTTCGAATATGGCTATCTCTATCGCATGGTCGGCAATGGCTATCGCCAGAAATTCCTGATCGAGGGCAATGATTCCAGGGGTATCGACGTTGCCGTGATGATGCGGGAGCAGACGAGCGACGGACAGCCGATCGTGTTGAACGACATCAAAAGTCACGCCATGGTGACTTATCGCGATTTCGATCTGTTCACCGACGAACTAGCGGCGCTCGGCCTTCATGAGGACGACAAGATCTTCAAGCGCGACTGCCTGGAGCTTGACCTGACCATCGGCGGCGTGCCGTTTTCGCTTTATGTCGTGCATCTGAAGTCGATGGGCCCGGCGCGGGAGGGCGTCGATGGCCGCCAGTCGACCATGCCGGTGCGCCGTGCCGAGACGCTGGCGGTGCGCCACATCATCGAGACCCGTTTCGGCGCCGGTCATACGGCTGCCAAGAATTTCGCCATTTGTGGCGACATGAATGACTATCAGGAACGTGTCGACGTCATCGGCACACGCCACACTGGCTATCGTTTCGAGCACCGGGATGAAGAGGCGAGCGCGCTCGATGTGTTCAGCGAGGACGGTTTCGTCGAAAACGTCATGCGGCGGCGTGACGAGCTCGACCGCTGGACTCTCTATCACGCGCGCGGGCCGCAGGAGCAATGGCTCTGCCAGCTCGACTATATTTGGTTGTCTCCGGCCTTGGCGCGCGCCAATGCGGCGCGGTTGCCCGACGTCGTCCGTTCCGGGCAACCCTTTCGCACCATCTTTCCGCCCGGACAGGAGGTGGAACGCTATCCGCGCACGGGCTGGGACAGGCCGAAGGCCTCCGATCATTGCCCCGTCGTCATGACATTGGATCTCTTATGAACTCCGCTTTTAAATTGCAAAACGACATGGCCGGCTGGCCGCCGGAAAAGACCGTATTTCCGGTCGCGCGCATCGATCTCAAGGTGATTGCCGGTGACCATCCCTTTCATCTTGGCGAAGCCGAGGCGGTACGAGACAACTGGAAGATAGAGATTGCCGCCAATCCAGCGCTCTACGATGGCCGCATGATCTTTCAGCGCCGGTTGTCGGTCAGCGAGCAGGGAGTGCAGGGCGAAGCCTATGTGACGCAATTCTCCACATTTATGTGGTGGCGCAAACAAAAAGACCGCAGCGGTGGCTTCCATGTTTTCGCCTTTCCGGTCGCGGTCTCCTCCGATGGCGCAATCATCGCCATCCGTATGGCGCAGCACACCTCCAATCCCGGCCAGGTCTATTGCGCGGCGGGATCGATGGATGAAAACGATATCGTCGACGGCCGCTGCGATGTCGAGGGTAACATGCGGCGCGAGGTGATGGAGGAAA
Organism: Martinezella rhizogenes; assembly: GCF_000799715.1. Classification (GTDB taxonomy): domain Bacteria; phylum Pseudomonadota; class Alphaproteobacteria; order Rhizobiales; family Rhizobiaceae; genus Rhizobium; species Rhizobium rhizogenes_C. The sequence continues at coordinate 676,269 of NZ_JUHG01000011.1, read as the reverse complement.
CCGGCCTCGACCTCACCGAGGCCGCCGCGGAGCCCGGCTATTACGCTGCACACGCGAATCGTTCGCTCACCCTGTTCCGTGTCTTCCGCTTTCCCTGGACGGCGGATGAGATGCTAGAAAAGATCAGGGCACATATGCTGGTGGACGAGGAGAAGGAGATCGACGATGCGGTGGCGATCCGTTCGGCGGATCCAACGGCGCATCACTACAATGTGGCGATGCTGCCGATCCTTGCATGGTTCTTCGATCGCGGGGAGCAGCTTTAGCTTGCTCTCAAGTGTGTTGCCGTTATGAATGGGCGCGCAGGGATGGCAGGTACAGTCTAAAGTCATATGAGGGAGGAGCCAGGGGTGGCCCGCAGCTTCAGTGTCTATGATGTGTTCACCGACAGCAGGCTCGCGGGCAATCCGCTGGCCGTGATCTTCGACGCCGAGGGCCTGAGCGACGAGGCGATGCAGGCGATCGCCAAGGAAATGAACCTTTCCGAGACGGTCTTCGTTCTGCCGCCACAGAACCCGGCGCATACGGCGAACCTGCGCATCTTCACACCGGGACGCGAGTTGCCTTTCGCCGGCCATCCGACCGTCGGGACGGCAATCGCGCTGGCCGAGCGGGCACATGCCAGTCATGGCGGTGAAATCGATCTGGTCTCGGTGCTGGATGAGCGGGTGGGACCGGTGCGCTGTGCGGTCAGGCTCCGGCAGAAGAAAGCAAGTTTTGCCGAGTTCGACCTGCCGCGAAAATCGCAGCAGATCGTGTTGCCGCTGGACAAGGCCGATATCGCCAATGCGCTGAGCCTAAAGATCACCGAGATCGGCTTCGAGAATCACGTACCCTCGATCTGGAGCGCCGGCGTGCCGTTCCTGCTGGTGCCGGTGCATGATATCGGAGCGGCCGAGCGGCTGGAGTTCGATCTTCAGCTTTGGGAAAAGATGGTCCCCTTCGTCGATGGCGCGCTCGCCTCCGCCTTCGTCTATTGTCGCGGTGCCGTTAATCACATGGCGAAGTTTCATGCTCGCGTGTTTCCGGTCGGAATGGGCATTGTTGAGGACCCTGCGACAGGATCGGCCGCAGCCGCGCTCTCCGGCGCGATTCATCAGTTCGACCGGCTGCCGGATGGGCATCATCCCGTTATCATCGAGCAGGGAGTCGAGATGGGTCGCCCGTCCTTCATCCACCTTCATATCGATGTCGATGGCGGCGAGATCGCCAATGCGCGGATTGGCGGTCAAGCGGTACGTGTTGCGACCGGAATTCTTGAGCTTTGATTTTATTTGGTTTTTTTCATTATACGAAATTTTTTTGACGAATAACCAAAGAAAATGCGTCTGTCCGCTAGACAATCAAACCGATCCTATTTATATGCCCGTTCACACCGCCAGCGAGCGGTTACGGGTGATTAGCTCAGTTGGTAGAGCAGCTGACTCTTAATCAGCGGGTCGTAGGTTCGAACCCTACATCACCCACCAAATTCTCCTAGGTTACATTGGGATAGAGGCGTCAGTTTAAGCTGTCGGCCTTCCCTTGTGATTTTTTTCCTTTGAGGGAACTCAACGCCGTAAAGCTGTAGGCATCATCGGTTTGAGAAGGTCGACCTGATGATAATGCATCTGGCCGCTAGACAATCAAACCGATCCCATCTATATGGCCATTCAAACCGCTAGCGAGCGGTTACGGGTGATTAGCTCAGTTGGTAGAGCAGCTGACTCTTAATCAGCGGGTCGTAGGTTCGAACCCTACATCACCCACCAAATTCTCCTGAATTACATAGGGATAACGGCGTCAGCTCAACCTGGCAGCCTTTCTTTTTGGTGTTTGGTTTTCGTTTGCAGGATCTCAGGACAATAAGGCTATAGCCATCATCAGCTTGCAGATCGGGCCGAAGAAGCCGATCAGATGATCACGCATGAGCCGCTTCATCCATATAGACGCTAGTCGGCGCGCTTTTTTAAAGTCAGGATTGGGAGATTTTCGCAGGGAAAGCGCGAAAATGCGGGCGACAGTGCGCGCCAGGCGTTCAACCAATCGACATTGGTGTCAGCGCTTACCTAATGCCTCTTATGGCCGCCACTTTCCATCACGCTGAAGACGAAGATCACCACCAGAAGCAGGATCAGCGTATAGTCGAAGGCGGATAGCATGTGGAGCAGTTCCATGATGTTTCTCCTCCCAGAGAACATGAGTCAGAACAATCATTAGTATGTTCTTTTATTGGGTGTATGCCAAGGTTTTTACATCCTGCGGTGCAATAGCGCTGTTGTGCGCAGCACAAAGAAGTATTTGTTCGCAAAGGCGATATCGGCTTTTGCCGCTGTTGCGCTTGCTTGTGGGAACCATCGGCTTGCCGCGGCATTCTATTGTCAATAAAATTTGTAGAGTATAATGCTTGTTCAGCATGCGCGATTGGCGGCACCAAGATCGTCCGCGCGATCGCTCCGACTGGAAGGATTTGGCGATGACCACTGATTCTCACGATCCGTCGAATGATCGGCCAGTCATCGCAATTATCGGCGGCGGCGTTTCGGGCGCGGCGGTCGCATTTCATTTGCTGCAGCGCCAGCGGCTGCAGCCCGGTCAGCTTTTCATTTTCGAGCCACGCGCCCGGCTGGGGGCGGGGCTTGCCTATGATACCCAGGATCCCGCGCACCGTATCAATGTGCCGGCGGCGAAGATGAGCCTGCTGCCCGACGATCTCGAACATTTTCAGCGCTGGATCGAAGCCAATGATGCACTGGTCGGCGACGAGACGGCAGTCGCGGCGAATGGCAACCTGTTTCCGCGCCGCGCGCTTTTCGGCCGGTATATCGGTGACATGGTACAGCCTTTCGTCGACGATGGTCGCATCACCCATGTGGCCGAAAAGACCGCCGAAGTCCGGCGGCTGAATGATCGCTGGGTGATCAGTGGCGAAGCGGGTCGGCGCCTGGAGGCGGATATTCTCGTCATCGCGACGAGCCATCCGTCGCCGTTGCCGCCGGAGCCGCTGCGGCGCGCTTTGGCCGGTCATCCGCGCTTCGTCGTCGATCCGACGCGGCCGGATGCGGTCGCCGCCATTCGCGCTGACGATCGCGTGCTCGTTGTCGGCAACGGCCTGACCTCCGCCGACGTCATCGCCTCCCTTACCCTGCGCGGTCACACGGGACCGATCACCGCCATCTCCAGACGTGGTCTGCGCTCGCGCGGCCATGCGCCGGTGAGACAGGAATTGTTCGGCGATTTCGTCAGTCACCCATCGCGCACGGCGCTCGATCTGTTGCGGCTTGTGCGTGCCACCATTCGCGAGGCAGAAGCCGAGGGACGGAGCTGGCACGCCGTCATCGATCAGGTACGTGCGCAGGGCCAGGATTTGTGGCGGGCGATGCCGCTTGAAGAACGGCGGCGCGTGGTGCGGCATTTGCGGCCCTTCTGGGACGTGCACCGTTTCCGTGTGGCACCACAGGTGGAGGCCGCCAGCGAGGAAGCGATTCGCAATGGCAGGCTGGAGGTGCTCGCAGCCTCCGTCGCATCCGTGGAGACAAAGGATGAGGCGATTGATTGCCGGCTCCGCCTCAGCCACTCGGCCGGGAACATCGACCGTCAATTTGATGCGGTCGTGGTGACGACAGGGCCGGGCCATCGCGGCATATTGGAGACGCAAGGCTGGATTGGTGCACTTGCGGATGCTGGCTATCTCGCCATCGATGCCACGCGCCTCGGTCTTGCCTGCAATGCGGCATCCCAGGCGCTAAGCGATGATGGCGCGGTGGCACCGTCGCTGTTCATTTCCGGGCCGCTGGCGCGGGGCACGTTCGGCGAACTCATGGGCCTGCCGGAGGTGGTCGAGCATGGCGTCTTCGTCGCGGGGCAGGTGGCGTCGGCAATCTGCGACCACGCAAATCGCAAGCATGATAGGCCGTTATTCGATACCAGCGCCGCGTAAAGGCAAGAAAAACTGCAAAATCGTTGCTTAGACGATACATTTGCCTAAATTTACTCATATAAACTATACAATTTGTGAGTTATTGTCTTGTTCGTCAAAGGCAGCGGGATTACTTCCGTGGCCAGTGATGACAGGATCGGTGGCCGAGTCTCGATTGGTCAGCCGGACTCCCAACAATCGAACTTGTAGTAAAGCGGATAGCGATGCTCACGAAAAAAGGAAAATACGGGTTGAAGGCGCTGGTGGATCTGGCACGCCTCGCGCCGGGCGAGACTGCGTTCATCAACGACATTGCTTCGCGCAACAATATCCCGAAGAAGTTTCTCGACACCATCCTGCTGGAATTGCGCAATGCCGGCGTGCTGCGTTCGAAGAAGGGGCCTGGCGGTGGTTATTCGCTGTCGCGCCTTGCCTCCGATATCCGCATCGGCCATGTCATCCGCACGCTCGACGGTCCGCTCGCGCCGATCCGCTGTGCCAGCCGCACTGCCTACGAAGCCTGTGACGATTGCGCCGATCCGGAGCGCTGTCATGTGCGGCGCTCCATGACGGAAGTCCGTGATGCGATCGCCGATATTCTCGACAACATGACGCTGGAACAGTTCGTTGCCGGCGGTGGACCGGGGATCGATACCGACGAACGGGAAGACTATCGCGCTTCGAATGTCGGCTGAGTTATCAGCCTGAATATTTTGGACATGTCCGCCGGCTCTAAGCCGGCGGTTTGCGTTTCACGGCGTCCAGTTCTTCGGCGGCGTTATGCCGTTCAGATGATAATTGCCGACGAGATGATATTTCCAGCGGGTGGGATCCTGCAGCGTGTGGGTGCGGGCATTGCGCCAATGGCGGTCGAGATTGAGGCCGATACGCGTGGAGGAGGTGCCGGCAAGTTCAAATAGCGCGTTCGAAGCTTCAATGGCGATTTCCGTCGTCAATACCTTGGCGGCCGCAACGGCAAGCGTGGCGTCGATCACATGGTCATCGGTCGGATTGATCTGGGCGGTATCGATTTTCCGGCCTGCACGTTCCAGCAATGCCGCCGCCGCCTCGAGGCGGATGGCGATCTGGCCGATCGTGGCGATGGTCAATGGGTCGTCTGCCGCGCGCTCGACGCCGCTGGCCATCCACGGACGGGCGCTGGTCTTCACGAATTCCACGGTTTCGGCAAAGGCGGCCCGAGCGATGCCAAGATTGATGCCGGCATGGATGATCTGATCCACCGGGCCCACGGTCGTCGGTCGCTCGAAGTCTTTGTAGTGCGCAAGGACGGCGTCGGCACCTACATAGACATTGTGCAGGATGGTCGTGCCACTGCCGGAGGTGCGTTGCCCGAAACCATCCCAGTCGTCGATGATCTGGATGCCTTCGGTGCCGCGCGGGGCGAGGGAGATGGTCAGTTCATCCTGTGTATCGAGCGCGGAGATCGCGATCCAGTCGGCGAAAAGAACGCCGGCGGCATGGGATTTGCGGCCATTGATGCGACGGCCAGGTCCTTCAGACGTCAGGCGGGTGTTATCTTGCCCAGCCGTCGTGGTTTCGGTTTCGGAGAGGGCGTTGCCGAAGCGATCGCCGGCCAATGCCCTTGCGAAGAAGGCGTCCTTCTGCTCTTCGCTGCCGCCGGTGCGCAGCGCTTCAAGAACGTAGAAATGGTTCCGTGCAATCTCGGCGATCGAAGGATCGGCTTCCGCCAGGATGGCGATGATTTCGGCGAGAATGGAATTGGAGATATCGAGGCCGTCATATTCGGAGGGTGTGGTGATGCCGAGCAGGCCGGATTGCGACAGGGCCTCCGCTTCTTCGTATGGGAGCACGCGGTTTATATCGCGGTCGCTTGCCTGCTGCGCGAAAAGGTCGGCCAGCGATCGGGCGATCTGCAGCGCTTCCTCCTCGCTTTGAATGCGATGCGCGAGCGGTCTGACATGCTCGTGCAACTGCGAAACAGTTCCCATCCATCACTCCACCAGCCGATGGTATATTCAGTGACTTAGCGGCGCTAAATCGATAAGCTCTTAATTTCTATAGATGTACTGTACATTAGATTTTCTTTGCTTATCCTGATTTCGCTGCTCGGCATAATAGGCGTTGAATGGAGAAATTGTAAGCGTGCGGCTCGACGGCCGCCGAAGCCATCCAGGAGAGCGCCATGGTCGCGACATTGATCGTTCCCGGTTTGAATGGCTCCGCCGAGGGCCACTGGCAGCGCCATTGGGCGCGCGATCATGCGGCCGCGACCATCGTCCGCCAGGCCTCCTGGGCAAGGCCGGTGCTCGAGGATTGGCAGGCGGCGCTGGAAGTCGAGCTGGAGCGGGTAGGGGAAGCATGGCTCGTTGCCCATAGTCTCGGATGCCTGCTTGCCGCCAATCTCGCAAATCGCCCTGCTGCTCGCCGTGTGAAAGGCGCCTTTCTCGTTGCGCCTTGCGATCTAGAACGGACGGAGCGGCTGCATCCCGGCGCCATCGATTTCGGCATGATGCCGACCGAGGCTCTGCCGTTTCCAAGCGTCGTCGTCGGTAGCCACGACGATCCATATATGGATTTTACGGAGCTTCGCCGTTATGCCGCGCAATGGGGCAGCGAGTTTCATGATCTCGGCCATGCCGGCCACATCAATATTGCCAGCGGTTTTGGTCGCTGGGAGCAGGGCTATCGATTGTTTTCCGACTTTGCCAAGCCGTTTGAAAACCAAGGGAATAAGCGCGCAAGGCCACGGCTGCACGACGTCTTGTGCCCAGCCATGTCGTAGGCGCTATCCGCGATCAGAAGCGCCGGTCGCAAGAAAGCGCTTGCTACCGGCGCATTTTCGCGCTTTCATATACGACTAAATAAGTAGACTATATGAGCAACCACATTCCTCCGAGCCAATAGGCTTGCAGTATGAAGGTTGCCGAAGGGAGCAGGGTTTCGCGCTGGAGCGGAAGCCCGCCTGAAGCATCCCTCTTTCGGATGAGAGCCGAAGTTGGAAATGCGCTTCAGGTTCAAGGAACCAAAGCGGCCCTTGTGTGTTTACGGGCGCGCAGCACTCTCGTGGCCAGATGGCTGCGAGCCGTATGAGGTTCACCGGCAAAGTATCAGTATGCCCTTAGAAAAGCATGATCGACCACCTCGCCCCCCAGGAGTTGATATGACGGTTCAGGGATTTTTCTCCGCCAAGGCAAATGCCGCGGCACAAGCCTATGGGATACCGCGCATTGCCGTCATCGGCCGCGGCTTTTCCGGCATGATGATGGCGATCGCGTTGATGAAGACGGTGCGGACGCCCTTTCACCTGCAGCTCTTCGACCCCAACTCCAGTGTCAGCGGTGGTCAGGCTCTAGCCTCCGGTCACAGCAGCGAAATCCTCAACAGCCGCGTGCGCGATCTCTCGGTCTCAGCCGGAGACCCTGACGATTTCAACGACTGGCTCTGTAGCAACGCCCCGTTTCGCAGCGCCGTTCCGGCGGCGATACCGGGATTTCTGCAGATCTTCGTGCCGAAGAGCATTTTCAGCGATTATGTCTATCAGCGCTTCTCCGAGGCACTGTCCTCGCGACGCGATATTACGGTTCAGGTCAGCGGCGAGACGGTGGTCGGCCTTCGCCGCAGCCGTGGCCGCCGTTTTCTGGTGGAAAGTCCCGGTGTCGCCAATCCGTTGTTCGACATGGTGGTTCTGGCGACCGGTTACGGCATTGCCGATGATCAGCCGCAGAGCGGCGAGCCCGTGGCAACGCCGACCACGGTGCGCGCCCGTCGCCTGGTGTCGCGCGCGCATACGGTCTTGCTCGGCAGCGGCCTGCGCGTCGTCGACCGGCTGCTGCAGATGCGTGACAGCGGTTATGACGGCCAGATCACCCTCGTTTCCAGGCGAGGCTTCCTGCCGCAGAGCCACACTCGCAGCAACGCTGATCCGGTCTTTCCGGCCGAAGCGATGCCCGGCAATCTCAGCGAGATCGTCCGCTTCGTTCGCGCGGCTTGCGAAAATGCCGAAGCCAGCGGACAAAACTGGCAATCCGTCATGAACGGTCTGCGCAAGCATGCACGCTCGCTCTGGCGCGCGTTGCCTGCGGGCCAGAAGCAGCAGTTCAACCGCCATCTGCGCGCGCTTTACGACAGCCACCGCAATCGCCTGCCGGAGGCGCTGCATGTGCGGCTGCAACAGGAACTCGCGGAGGGCAACACGCTGCTGCGCCGTGGACACTTCTTGCGGCGTACGCCGACCGGCTTGACGATGAGGCCTGCCGGCCAGCAGGGGATCGAGCAGATCTATGCCGACGAGGTGATCGATTGCCGCTGCCAGGCGCCTGACCTGACGACGCCCCTGATGCAGAGCTTGATCAATGCCGGCCTTGCCATGCCCGACGAGCTTGGTCTCGGCCTTGCCGTCGAGGCCACCGGTGCGCTTTCGGTGGATAGTCGAACGACGGACGGGCTTTTTGCTGTGGGACCGCTGGGGCTTGGGAGCCTGCCGGATATCGATCTGGTGCCGGAGATTGTGACGCAGGCCTATGCGGCCGCCGAAGGTGTTGCGACGCGGTTCTATCCACAATGCAAGGCAGTGTAACTGGGACAGATGGCTCTGTGCTCAACTAAGCCCCGTCAATAGAGCTACCACTCAGCGCCGCCTTCGGTGCGCTGTCGGCTCATTCCCATCCTGCGAAAAGAGCGAGCAATGGCGAATTTCGCCATTGCAGCGACGCGCTGATGGACCTATCTCCCGAGGTGCAATGCTGGGAGGCAGGGAATGGCAGCAAAGCCTATCGTTTGTACGCCGGAAGAGGTGTTGAGCTTCTGGTTCGAGGAATGCACGAGCGAGGATTGGTTTCGCTCGACGGTTAATCTCGATGAGGAGATCGGTCGCCGGTTTCGCGACACGCATCTGGCTCTGGCGGCCGGGGTGACCGACCTTTGGCGGGCAACGCCGGAAAGCCGGCTGGCCGCAATCATTGTCCTCGATCAATTCCCCCGCAATGTCTATCGCGGCACTCCGCTTGCCTTTGCCACCGACGGCTTGGCGTTGCAGGAGGCGAAAGCGGCTTTGGAGGTTGGCGCGGATCGGGAGATGCCGGCGGAGCGGCGAATATTCTTATATTTGCCGTTCGAACACGCCGAGAACCTTGCCGAGCAGGATCGGGCGGTTGCTCTTTTTCAATCGCTCGGCATGGACGAACAGATCGACTATGCGCTCCGGCATCGTGCCGTCATTGCCGCTTACGGCCGATTTCCCCATCGCAATGCCATGCTTGGGCGCGTATCGACCGAGGCTGAGAAAGATTATCTCGCCGAGCCGGGGGCGGGTTTCTGAGGGGATAAAGGCGGCAAATGCCTTTCTGTCGCCTTTCTTTGCCTTACAAGGCTTACGCGTAGGGACTATGAAATGCGCAATCGCGGTATAGATAGATTCCGTTCTTTCATTTCTTCCGCGCGGCGAATCCGTTTACTCAGGCCGCCAGCGACTTTATCCGCGACGAGGAGCTTTGCTTGCGCCTGCTGAAACACCACCTTCGTTTTTTGTCCTTGCTGCTTTTGGGGCTGAGCTTTGCCGTGATGGCAAGTCCTTTGCCGGGCAGGGATGCCTTCGCGCAGGATCAGCAACAGGCACAGCCGGTCCAACAATCGGAACAGCCACCACAGCCGGCACCGCTTGCCAATGGTCTGTTGGACACGGCCGTTGCCGATCTTAATCAGGCCAAGAAGGACTTCACCTCGATCGAGGAGAGTTCCAAGAGCGAAGGAGCGGACGATGATGCGCTGGTGGCGCTGTCCGGCCGAACGGATGATCTCAATCGCTCCATCGCGGCGATTTCCGCGCGGTTGAAGCCGCGCTTCGCAGAGATCGACACGCGTCTGACGCAACTCGGCGCGGCTCCCAAGGAAGGACAGCCGCCCGAAGCTCCGATCGTTACCCAGGAGCGTGACCGGCTCACCGCCGAACGCTCGCTGATCAGCGCTGCGACGCTTGATGGCGATAATCTCGTCGCGGCAACCAATCGGCTCTCGATGCAGCTCGTCGAAATGCGCCGCAAGCTATTCGCCGAGACGCTGTTCAAGCGCACGGGGATTTCCGCCGGGACATTCGAAGACGCGGGAACGGCTTTCGTCGACGAAGGCGTAAAGTTCAGCGATGCGGTAACAAGCTGGATCGGTTTCGTTGTGAAGGCCAAGCTTGGCCCGCTCCTGGCTGCCGTCTTCCTGTCGCTCACCGCGGCCATGATTTTCCTGCTGGGTGGCTACCGGCTGTTCCGCCGTTATTATGTGCGGGACGAAACCATCGAGAACCCGCCCTATATCAGTCGTCTCTCCGTCGCCTTCTGGTCGACATTGATCCGCACGCTGACGCTGGTCGCCTTTCTCGTCACGTCCTTTTTGAGCCTTTCGAACTTCAACGTGCTGCGACCGGATATCGCGCCGGTGCTGGCGGCGTTCTTCGGCTTCATCTGGCTGGTCTATTTCGTCGGTCGTCTGACCAATGCCGTTTTTGCGCCTTTCAGGCCGCATTGGCGGCTCGTCAAGCTGTCGAACAAGGGTGCGAGGTCGCTGAGCTGGTGTATGCAGGCCATGGCCGTCGTCAACGGCCTCGATTACGTGTTCGACCGCATCAGCGAATCCATGGGATCGCCTGTCGTCGTCACGGTGGCGAAGAGCTTCTTCGCCGCGCTGCTGATCGGCCTGATCCTGATTGCCGCCTCCTTCGGCAAGCCTATTCTCGCCAAGAGCGGCGATCCCGAAGCTCCCGGTCGTCGCTGGCCGCACGGCATGGCGATCATCCTTCGGGTGCTGGGTACATTACTGATTTTCACCGCTGTCATCGGCTATGTCGGCCTCGCGCGCTTTATCGCGACTCAGCTGATCCTGACCAGCGCGGTTCTGGCGACCATGTATCTCGGCTTCCAGCTGGGCAAGGCGGTGTCGCGGCAGGGCGTCTTTGCGGAAACAATTATCGGGCGTTTCCTGGAGAGCCGTTTCAAGCTCAGCGACGTCGTGCTCGATCAGGCAGGGCTCGTCGCGGGCCTTGCGACCTATGCGGTCGCGCTTTTGACCGGCATTCCGCTGATCCTGCTGTCCTGGGGCTTTCATATCCAGGATCTGGAGCTTATCGCCTACCGGCTGTTCACCGAGATCCGGATCGGCAATATGTCGATTTCGCTGGTCGGCATTCTCGTTGGAATCCTTCTCTTTGCCGGCGGCTATCTGGTGACACGCTGGTTCCAGCGCTGGCTGGACAGCAATGTCATGGCGCGCGGCCAGATGGACCTCGGTGTCCGCAACTCGGTCAAGACCGGCATCGGATATCTCGGCATCGCGCTGGCGTCGATCATCGCTATTTCGGCGGCCGGTATCGACCTGTCCAGCCTGGCGCTCGTCGCCAGCGCGCTTTCGGTCGGTATCGGTTTCGGTCTACAGAATATCGTGTCGAACTTCGTCTCCGGCCTGATCCTTCTGGTCGAACGGCCGTTCAAGGTCGGCGACTGGATCGTTTCCGGCGCCTCGGAAGGCATCGTCAAGCGCATCTCCGTGCGCGCCACGGAGATCGAGACGTTCCGCAAGCAGTCGATCATCGTGCCGAATTCGGAGCTGATCAATGCGTCCGTCGGCAACTGGACGCATCGAAACCGTCTGGCACGCTCGGAAATTCCGGTTTCCGTCAGTTTCGAATCCGATCCAAAGAAGGTGATGGATATCCTGCTGGAACTGGTGCGCAGCGTCCCGAAGGTGCTGAAAAACCCGGAGCCGCATGTCGAATTCCTGCGCTTTGGCCCTTCCTCGCTCGATTTCGAGATGCGTTTCTATCTTTCCGATCTGTCCGACGGCATGGAGATTCGCAACAGTCTGCGGATCGAGATCTTGAAGCGTTTTCGCGAAGAGGGGATTTCCATTCCCTATCCGCATCAGGAGCTGCATATCGTTCGCGACGGCAAGCGTGGCAAGCCGAGCAGCATTCTCGTCGAATCCGCGGATGCACCGGAAGGCGAGAGCGAAGAGGTCGTTAAGGATGTCGTTTCCCCGGCAGAGGAACAGCCGCTGGAAACCAAAGGCGTCGGCCGTCGCCGGGGCAGCAGGACGCCGGCGGAATGATGCGGCGTCGCCCATCTGAAATCTAAAGTTCGAAAGTATAGGATGGAGATGCCCTGGTTCTGAAAGACTAGGGCATCCTTCGGCGTCCAGATGCACGCCCGGTGCTATGATGGCTGCTTTCTTCATCTATGGGAAACCAGTCGACTTAACAAATACTCAAAGGCTTTGCTGTAGAAACTTCGGACGAGGCGGAGTTTTTATTAGCAGGTTTTTATCATGTCATTTTTGGGTATTTCCGGAATGCAATATTCCGGTGGGTCGCTTGCCGGAGCACGTATTCTCCTGGCCGAGGATTCGAATGTCTTTACGTCGATGATCAGCGCGAAGCTGAAGGAGCTCCTCGACATCGACATTGAAATCTGCCGGAACTTCGAAGAGTTGCAGCTTGCCTACGACAAGTCGTCGGAGCCGATCCGGCTGGCGATCTCCAACATCAATCTGCCGGGCGCGGAAAAGGGCGAGGCGCTCGAATATCTCATCGATCTCAGCATTCCGACGATCGCCTTCACCGGCACCTTCCTTGCGGGCACGCGAGACGATTTGATCGCCAAGGATGTTGTCGATTATATTCTCAAGGACAATGTCTTCGCCGTCGATCTGCTGGTGGAATCGATCTGCCGTTTCCTCACCAATCATCGCCATCATGTGCTGATCGTCGACGATAGCGCCACGGCGCGCGCGTTGCTGTCCAGCCGCCTGAAACGCTACAATTTCCGCGTGAGCGTGGCGGAGAACGGCGCCAAGGCGCTGGAAATCCTCAAGGCCAACCGCGACATCGGTCTGATGGTCACCGACTACAACATGCCCGATATCGACGGCTTCGAACTGACGCGCCGCATCCGCGCCAGCATCGGTTCGCATGAGCTGCGCATCATCGGCGTCTCGTCCTCCACCAATCGGCTCCTGTCGGCACGCTTCCTCAAGGCCGGCGGCAACGACTTCATGCTGCGGCCATTTATCGATGAGGAGTTCTATTGCCGCGTGAACCAGAATCTCGACACGCTGCTGCAGATCCAGTCGGTCCGACAGGTGAGAATAGGGGCTTGATATGCTGGAAGGGGTAGGTCACGGACGTTCAGCTGAGAGAAACGTGAAGATAATTCATGTTTTTCATAAGATTTGTACAATCCGTGGTTCCGCTTTCTTTATGAATCCTGTTCACGATGGGAACGATGGCATTGTCGTTTCGTCCGCAATAGCAGCGACGAACAGGCGATGCCGGGCGGTTCGGAGGGCGTGAAGGAAATGGTGCTCGGCGTGAATTTCCTCAGTGATGGCCATGGTCATCGCCGTGGCGGCCAGAAGATACTTCTGGTGGAAGATTCGCGCATGTTCTCCGCTGTTCTTCGCCATCGCTTCCAAGCAGAACTTGGACTTGACGTCACCCACTGCGCCTCACTGAAGCAACTGAACGAGGTGCTCGCGCTTGATGGGCATGGTTTCACTATGGCCGTCGTCGACCTTAACCTGCCGGATTCTCCGCATGGCGAGGCTCTGGATGTTGCCATTGCCCACCATATCCCTTCCATCGTCTTCACTGCCTCCTTCGATGTGGCGATGCGAAACCGCATCATGGAGCGCCGTATTGTCGACTATGTCCTGAAGGACAATGAATTCGCCCTCGACAATCTCGTTTCCTCCGTCAAGCGAGCCATCTCCAATCGCAGCACGCGAGTGCTGGTGGTGGATGACATACCGTCGGCACGGCGCGTGCTGGTCGAAATTCTGGAAGCGCAGCAGTTCAAGGTCGTCGAAGCCGGGTCCGGTGTCGAAGCCCTGACGGCGCTTGAGGACTATAGCGACATCGAGATGGTGCTGACCGACTATCATATGCCCGACATGAACGGCCAGGAATTGACGCGGCGCATTCGCCATCGCTTCGGTTCGGATCGGATGCGCGTCATCGGCGTATCCTCTTCGAACGACCGTCTGCTTTCGGCGACGTTCCTGAAGGCGGGCGCCAGCGATTTCATCTATCGTCCGTTCGTGGAAGAAGAGCTGCAGTGCCGCATTGCACTCAATGCCGAAACCTTGATGCAGATCAAACAGCTGCGCGCTCTGGCGGCGAGCGACTATCTGACCGGGCTCTACAACAGGCGATATTTTTTCGACCAGGGTCCGACGATTGTGAATGAGTGCCTGCGCCGTCAGCGCCCGAGCTCAGTGGCAATCCTCGATATCGACCATTTCAAGAAATTAAACGACACCTACGGTCACGAGATCGGCGATCAGGTGCTGAAGGCGGTCGCCGGGCGGTTGCAGTCCTTGTTTGAAGGCAGTGAGAACCTGTTGTCCCGGCTCGGCGGCGAGGAGTTCGCCATTCTATTCACGGAGATGGATTCACGCGCCGCCACCGCCATTTGCGACGACGTGCGCGTCAATCTCTCGAACCTGAAGGTCAGCGCGGATGATGAGGAATTGTCGGTGACTGTATCGATCGGCGTGGCCGAAATCGCCGGCTACGAGGCATTCGATAACTATCTCAATGCCGCCGATCAGTTTCTCTATATGGCCAAGCATAATGGCCGCAACCAGGTCTATTCCGACTTCAGAATGACGAAAGAAGCGGCCGAATAGGCCGCTTCGATTATTGATCGGATATGAATTGCAGCTTCAGATGACAACGCCGGTGCGGTTGCTCGACATGGTGAGCTTGCGCTCGGCGCGCTCCTGCTGCGGCGAGCGATTGTAGAGTTCGCGATAACACTTGGAGAAGTGCGAGGCGGAGACGAAGCCGCAGGCAACCGCCACTTCCACCACCGGCATGGAAGACTGCACCAGCAGGTGGCGGGCGCGATCGAGGCGGATTTCGAGGTAATAGCGAGCCGGCGAGCGTCCCATTTCCTGGCGGAACAGGCGCTCGATCTGGCGGCGTGAGAGCCCGGCATCGTCGGCGATCTCCAGGAGCGACAGCGGCTCGGCGAGATTGCTTTCCATCAGTTCGATGATCGACAGCACCTTGGCATTCTGGACGCCGAGGCGCGCGCGCAGCGGCAGGCGCTGGCGGTCGTGCGGGCTGCGGACGCGATCGGTCAGCTGCTGCTCGCAGATACGGTTGACAAGATTCTCGCCAAAGTCCTGGCCGATCAGGTTCAGCATCATGTCGAGCGAAGCCGTGCCGCCGGCGCAGGTGTAGAGATTGCTGTCGACCTCGTAGAGATCGGCATAGACTTCGGCCTGCGGGAAGGTCTCGGAGAAGCCGGGGAGGTTTTCCCAGTGGATGGCGCAGCGCTTGCCGTTGAGCAGACCTGCCTGGGCCAGCACATGTGCGCCCGTACAGAGGCTGCCGACGGCAACGCCGCGATTGTAGCTCTCGCGCAGCCAGGCATTGACCGACTTGTTGTTGAACTCCTCGACATAGATGCCGGAACAGACGAGCACCATGCTCGGCCGGTTCTCGCCGCCAAGATAGCGGCGCTCGTCGGCAAGCGCCGAATTGACCTCGAGGCCGATGCCGCTGGAGGAATAGACCTTCTGGCCGTCGGTCGAGGCAAGGCGCCAGGAGTAGGCGGGATAGCCCAGCATACGGTTGGCGATCCGCAGCGTCTCAACCGCAGCGGAAAACGGCAGCATGGTAAAATGGGGTACGAGAAAGAAAACCAGGGAACGCGTCTTAATCGGAGTCTTGCTCATATCGGGAAAATCCATGCTCCAGGACCATTCCGTATACCTTGCGTCAAATGCGTCGGCTCGATGGTCTAATAGCGACACTGGCATGGATAATAGCGGCCGCAAAGAGATATTTATGCTGGCTCATTAAAATTGCCGCGATAAAGAAAGCAGGCAGGGTAGGTAAGCAATATACGAAAATAGCCAAATATATATGCGAATGATAATCAAGATAAAATCGACGTGGGTTCGGCTGCCCTAAATGTTCGAAAGGCGACACTCGTTTCGGTTGAGTGCCGCCTTTAGGATTTAGATTGTATCAGAATCATCGCGTAGCCTTGGGATTCTTGGTTTCGTCGATGGCGGGCCAGCCAAGATCCTTGCGCATGTCGTCCGAAAGGGACTCAAGCTCGCGCTCGGAACGCCATTGTTGCCAACGGTCGGCAATCCGCGTCATGAACGGTACAAAACCACCGCCCGAGGGAGATGTGCCCCGCGTTCCGCCGGTGTCTCTATAGATAATCGTCGTCATTTCCAGGTTCCTTTCGGTTTTTTTAGATGCCCGAAAGGTCGCGACCTTTACGAGCTAATATGGAGTTGGTTTGCGTATCAATCAAACGAATAGATCTTATAGCTGCCATGATTATTATTGAACGATGGTGCCTTGGCGGGCTTCCGTTCGTGGACCGATAGCATGTAGAACCCAACCAAACGCGATTTTCGATTCAAGGGATTGGAATTCAAACCCAAAGGATTGGGATTTTCTGAATCGATATCCTGATACAATCTGCGACAGATCAGGCGGTTATAGCCGAGCTACTACTGGACCTCACCGTGAGAGTTGTTGAACGTCAACTCAAGAAATTTGCGATTTCATCCAAAGGATAGTGATTTTCTTATTCGCGCTTCTGGACTGCTTTGATCTGTCCGTGAGGGCACGGTGTAGACCCACACCGGCTCGCGATGTGTTGCTGCACTGAATACCGAGGCTGATCCGGAGGCTATACCGTACGTTTCGACGGTAGCATTCAGAAGCCGCACATCGCCGCCCAACCAGACAGGTTTGCGGCTCATCGCTACGCTCACAGGGATAGGCCAAGAACCGACACCAATGCATAGTCTGCTACTACTCGATTGATCTTATGGCGCTCTGCGGATGTGGTCTCGCGATGATCAACTGAGCCCAGGCGATGACGGGTAACGTTCGATCATTGAAGGCGGGGATCGCAACGGCCAGCTTACCAGACGATAGTTCGAGGCGACTGCCGCCTCCGAACTCAAAAACACGTAGAGCTGTATCAGCGCTTGGATGGCGAACCCGCGCCACGACTGGTGGGCCCTGCGGGCCTCTGTCGTGGTTAGCTAACTGATAGGAGACATTCGTCGTCGGCTGTCCGATCCGAAGTCCCCGTGCTGGTCGACGCCCACAGCGAGCTACGTGGTATCTAAAGGGGCGTCGCGTGAATCTCCTCGGCGCGGGGTCTCGGCAGAATCTTCCGGTCTCCCCGTGACGTTGGCGGCCCTTAAACGCGGGCGATACACGCAAGCTCACGAAGATCGGCCGAACGCTCTTGGTTCTCCATCATCCGGGCAGCCGCGAGATCGAAGTTATTTCCTGGGCTTACGTTTGTCGGCGCGGATGCAAAGGCTCTCATCAGCTTCTGACAGACAAGAAGATCATTCCCTGACATCTAAGCAGCAAAAGGAATTCTTTCGCCTTTAGCGCACCGATTACCTTGCGATTGAACTCGAAAAACAAGGAAACGCAATTCGCGCTAGGCACCGTATTTTCTAGTACCCAAATTGAGTTATTTCCTTGCGTATCCGAAAATGTCAACATCTTCCCCCAAAGGAATTACGTATCCAAAACATCATTTGGATACAAGTTAGTCTACGGGATTGTTGCTTAGATTTCCTTGCGCTTCCGTCGCGTGCGAAAGCGCTTCGGACGTTCTGCCGCGACAGTTATCGGCTCACCGGCGATCCAGTAGCCATTATCGCGGTACACGAACTCTTCCTTTGCGTCCGTCAAGATCCGTCCCAGTCTTTTCGCCGGGGTGGGGTGGTCGATTTCGACGCCCAGCGCTTTAAGCCTGTCATAGATTTCGATTCTGCTTAGAGAATGCCCTTGATCTTTTAATATCCGGTAAGCCTGTTGCCGAACTTGCCAAGCTTGCGAGTCGGGCCGCTGAATCCGCCTTTTTGCGAACTCTTGTGGAACATCTGGGAGTTCATCGAGATGGTTTGGCCCGTCGCCAGGGGTCGCGCCGAGTAGGCTGAGCGATCTCTTGGCGTCGCGAAGATGTCTCAGATCAAGCTCGACCTGCCGCGTCTCGGCTTCCAACCGCGCCATCTCAGCTCGTATCTCTTCGCGCCGCTTCTCCAAGGTCGCCACTTGGCGATCAATCGGCACCATCGCGGCGTGCGTCGGTCTTTCCTGGGGCTGATTTGATGATTGCTGCATGGGGCTCTTCCGTGTCCTAGAGAATCGCTATAGGTACAAGATGCGCCGCAATGCTCCTGTTTGTTGTCGCGAGCGGCGCTGTATTTTGTAACCATTAACACAACTAGAGGATTCAGTCATCCACTAGGGGCCGTTCAGCCTCTGTTGGAGCCTATTTCCTTTCGCCAATTCACAGAAATCTTACTAGGAGCTTGAAATGAAACACCGGTCTGACAACATTTTCGACCCATTCGCAGTGTTCGGAACCCAGCGCGTTCCCGACCCCGAATTCGACCCGTCAGCGTTCGACGAGGAGGACGAATACGTCCCGCAGGACGTTCGTCCCAACACGTTGGACGTCGTTGCTAAGCTGTTTTGGGCTGAAAATGGAGGCCCAATCAGGACGATCATTGATGGACGCAAGTCCCGTCCGACGGGAACTTTCCATGCTCTAAAGGGTGGCGCGAGAGCTATGCCCTGGGAATCGAAGCTTGAGCGTACGGCAATGTCCTTGGCCGACTTCTCAACTCGCGTTCACTACCTGCTTGCGCAGCCGCACCGACTTGAAATCTCCGTCCGAGGCAACAGGGGGCGGCCACTGATATACTTTCCCGATCTGCTGCTACACGTGCATCCTTCGTTCGTCGAAGACCTCCGGAGGGGCATGCCATTCTCGCAGGCTGCATGCGCTACAGCCAATCGTGATGTCCCGCGTCATCGACTGCAAATCTTGCTTCTTGAGATCAAGGCTGACAAAGACCCTCGTGACGACGATCCGGCATATCAGCATAAGCTTAGCCTGGCTCAGGAACTCTATCACCGCCGCGGATTTGCGTTCTTCACAATCAGGCAGTCGGTGCATCTAGATAAGCGCTTCGTCGCAATCGCGAGGCGTGCCGATCTGCACAAATATTCTGCCCTCGACGAGCGTGACTACATGACGTGCCTTGCCCACTTTGCTCGAAGGGACACGGTGTCGCTTGCCTCCCTGCAGCAAGCATTTGGAAATGGTCCATCCGCGCGAGCGAAGGTGGTCGCCCTTCATTACCGACGGTTCATATCCATCGACCTAATTGCTGGACCCAAAAGCGGTTCGCCGGTTCACCTGGTTCAACAGGGGGCGGCGCAATGACCCTTGATATCTCTGTAGGTGATCAATACCAGTTTTGTAGCGGAACGGTCCGAGGCGCTTTCAACGTTGAAAGCGAGAACGATGACAAGCTGATTTCCCTGAGAGGTCTGTCGGATGGACGGGTAGTCCATATCAAGGCGCTCGACCTGGCCGTCCTTCAAGCGAGAGGCGGCGCGGTACGCACTAAGCGCCAGGGCGAGATAGTACGCACCGTCACTGCCTTCGACATCCGGAGCCTGCACGAGCCTCCCAGAAAACATCTGACAAACAGGCAGTTGAAGGACTGGAAAATCAGGAGGGCGGACTTCGAGCGTGCGGCAACGCTTCTTTTCTACGTACGAGCTTTTGATGCTGCACCCGGGACAAAGAAAAGCACACAAGCGCTCGACCCATTTATCGAGGGCAGGGGTGGCGAGGCGAAAGCGGCCGGGCTTGAATGGACACCGTCTGCCAGTGCTGTCCGCAAGGCGTTGGCAAAAGGAGGGGAAAACAATCGAACGATAGCTCTCTACCTTCGCAAAAGGGGGAGCGCTAGGAAGCAGTCGAAATGGCCCGCATGGGTGTACGAACTGGGCCAAGCGACGGTAGCCCACTACTGGGGTGATCCAGTTGTACTCTTCACCCATGCCCATGGCTATTTCGATGATAGATTCTACGCAAAGCGCGATGAACTGATCCGTGCTCGTAGAGAGCAAGAAGGAGAAGCCTTATCCTGCGGTTCGTCGGAGCCGGTTGAATACGCGGACTTGATGTTCGAGCCGCCCTGCCATCAAACACTGACCAACTGGATCAATGAGGCGCGATGCCATGCGACGATAAAGTCGAAGTTCGGCATGCGGCAGGCGAACCGAGAGCTGCGCGGCCGAGGGGAAAGCATTACCGCGATTGCCCCGCTGGAAATCATCGTACTGGACCAGACGCTCGGCGACGTGTGGGCGTGCGAAGAGGTTCAAGTCGACGGCACGATAGCGGTTGTCCTGAAGCGGCCCTGGATCGTGTGGGCGATGGACTTGTTTTCGCGGCTGAACGTTGGGTTCATCATGACATTCGATCCGCCTTGTCTCGCAACGCTAATGGCCTGCTTGCGTGACGTTGTCAGCCCGAAAGCAGCATTGATTGAGCGCTTTGGTTTATCGAAGGGCGCTGCTGACGGCTGGGGGAAGTACAAAACTGTCATTCTCGACAACGCGTTGGCTCATATTGGCGTGAGCCTCCAGCTGGTCGGTGACATCGTAGGCTTCGAGGTCGACTACGCGCCGATCCGAACGCCAGAGTACAAACCTTGGATCGAGCGATTGGTTCGCACCATGAATGGCGCACTGCACGCCTTGCCAGGAGGAATTCCTTATCCTCCCGATGAGTTGGAGATCAGGGGCATCGATCCTCAAAAGAGCGCTGCTTTGACCATCGACTCGATCCGAGACCTCATGGATCACAAGATCATCGAATATAACCTCGATGAGCATGACGGCATCGGCATGGCTCCTGCTCAAAAGTGGACGGAAGGCGTTGCCGAGTTTGGTCGTCTTTCCGTTGACGACGCCCGCTCATTCAAACTTGTGTTGGGGCGCTACGACACCCGCACGCTCGATGCGGAAGGCATCCTTCTCAATGGCCACACCTTCCACGACCAAGGGATCGTGTCGATGCTGCTCGATCACATGGCACGGTTCCATCGTGAAAGGCGGAAAAAGAAACCAGGTCAGACCGCGTCGTTTCGTGTTCACCTCTTCTTTGACGACATGGATTGCTCCTCGATTTCCGTCATTGATGAGTTCACGAACGAGATCGTCGAGCTTCCGAACAGCGATCCATTCTATGCCGAAAAGCCGGTCTCCTTTGCGTTCTCCAAGGGCGAGCGTGAGTATCAGGCCAAGCTCAACAAGAACTTCCACACGCGGGAAGAAAAGGCCAAGGCTCGCCGCGAATACACCAAGGAGCTTGAGGCAAAGCTTGCGAACGATAATCACGCTGAAGCGAAGCGTACTATCCGTGTGCTCCAAGGGCGTGAGAAGCCGCAACTAGCCGCAGGAAGCCAGATCATCGACCTTAAGATCAGCCCTTCGATCAGCGGGATGCCGGTCGCCGAGGCGGTCCCAGTGTCGATGCCGTTCAATGAGCGGGCGGATGTCTTGACTGCACCAAAAGGCCGTAAACCCAAAAAGCCGAAGACCCGCAAGGATGCGGCAGTGGCGGAAGTGGCGAACGACCACGCGAAGCCTCACGAGCAGGGGGCAGCAAAGATTGATTGGGCCGCTCAACCAGATTTCGACGAAAGCGAAGCCGCGCTCGATGAGCTGGCGCGTCGCTACGGCTTCTAAATCCAGTGGGTGCGGGCGGAAAGCCTGCACCCAGCTCATCAAAAACCACCAAATAAGGAAACCAACGTGCACACCACGTCTCCCCTCGATGAACTCGAACATTTGTTCAAAAACCTTAGAATCGAGCACTCGTTCATGAAGCAAGCGCACAAGACTTTCGATGCGCTTCGCAGCACCAGGCGGCGCATAATGGAAAGGACTGCCGTTGGGAATGAGGCAAGGTGCGCGACGCTCTTCGCAGACACTCAGAGTGGCAAAACCACCATCGTGACGGCCTATGTGGAACGGAACGTTGTAGACTACTGCTACGAAACCGGGCTGTTCGCGCGGGACACTCCGCGAGTTGCCGTCGCGCTGCTGCAGAAGGTTGTCGTGCATATCTCGGTGTCCGGAACGTCCACCCTCATGTCGCTTCTTGAAGACATACTCCGGGCATACAACGATCCCTGCCCAGAAACCGGCAATCTGGGGAACAAGAAACATCGGGTTCTCAATTACATAAATGAATTCCGGACGGAGCTACTGATTTTCGACGAGATGAACCATCTCAGAATCGGTGCGGCGTCTATAAATGCAAGATCAGAGGCTACCAGGGTGCACAACACACTGAAGGATTTCCTTCTTGGTGGCTGCCCGGTCGTTTTCGTGGGCACAAGCGAAGCGAGGACGAAGGTCTTCTTAGACAAACAGATACGCGCCAGGTGCATCAGGCAGCTCTTCCTGGGACCGTTGAACTATAAGAAGCCAAAGCATCGCGAGGCGTTCGGCGAGTTTGTTGGCCTGATTGGCCTGCATCTACAGCGTTCGGGGTTACTGGCTGAACGTTCTAACTTCGTGAGCAAGGACGTGTCCGCTCGCCTCTTCGTTGCTTGTAAAGGCTATCTCGGCCACGCGGCAAATTTGATCGAACGAGCCGCTCTTTACGCAATCGAGGCCGGTGCAGTTCGGGTCGAGTACGACCACTTACAAGCGGCAGCGGACGATTACACCGTATTTAACGAGCTTGCGACCAGCAATCCATTCGATAAGCCAGAGCGGATGCGCCAGGCTCCGCCTGCGCCAGGAGAGGCGGCTCATGTCTGAGTTGTTGGACCGCCACGAAGCTGAGATTGCCCACGCTGTTGAACGGGCTGCGAACGTTGGCCACGTTTTGGCCTTGCCAGTCGACCTGGAGGCTGGCGAACACCTCCGGGACGCTGCGTTCCGAGCGGTCAACCGAAATGGGTTCTCAAACAGTGGCGTCGTTCTCAAATTGGCGAAGTCGAAGTCTTTCAGGAGTTTGGCCTCTCTCCATGGCGGGGCGGCCGACGATATAGTTCGCCTGATTGACGTCCTTGGTATTCGGAAGGATGCAGATGCGGTGAAGGGGCTTCTTACGGAAACACCTGGATGCGGTCGGGATTGGGTTGAATTTTTTGGTGTCAATTTGCGCCGTCGACATGTGACAAGTCGACGGCGTGTTTCGCCGATGTCACTTCGCAAATACGGAACGCAGAAGGCGATGTGGTCGCTGCAACCACTTGGCTTCGACGTCGCCACCAAGGAAGAATTGCTGGATTATTGCCCGCTCTGCCAAGGCGAATTGGGTTGGTCAAGAAACCTCGGCGTCAACTTCTGCGACCGCTGCGTACGTCCGGGCAGAGCTGCAGTCGATTTGCGTGACTTCCCGCAACCGCTCGCCGACATCCGGGATGAAGCGGCGGTGCAACTTTTCGCCGATCTTGTTGATCCTGAGGCGGCAGATCGTCGTGCCAAGCTGAAACTGCATCCTGAGTTGAGCCAGTTGGGTCGAGGGGCGCTTTTTCAGTTTGCCGTTCAAACAGCAAGCCGCTTTCACAAAACCAAAGCTGGATGGGGCCGTTGCCTTAATGTCAGGTCGATTGAGCGTGCCGGGCGTGCGATCCTGGAATGGCCGAATAGCGTCGACCAACTGATGGCCCCTAAAACAGCTAGGCCCCACGACGACGAGGGCGACATCAGCGCCTTATGTTTCGATCAAACGCTGTCGTCCCATATTCGGTCGCTTTTGAAGGAGCGAAAAGACATTTGCCTTGCACAGGTGATTGTCGAGAAGGTTGACCGGTCCACGAGTTCGTCCCTCCCTTCCGCGCCTATTCGACAGACCGGTCCAATGCGACAAGGCCGGGTCGTACTGAGGCGGCTGAACGATAGAGCTGGAGGAATCAACGCCGTGGAAGCAGCGGTGGCGCTGCTGCGCAACTCGTCTCAGGCAAGAAGCCTTGCCAGCTACATCGGCGTGCCGATCCCCCATCTTGTCGATCTCTTCGACGACGGGTTGCTTCCAGAACTCAATTCGGTGCTCGGTCCTCTGAGAACGGCTCCCGCTCCTGGTCAGGGCCTGTCCCTGTTCAAGCAGTTGGAGCCCATCCAACGTACCGGCATAAGTCGCGACGCGCTTCCGCTGTTCGACCTGGCATTCGCTTCGGGCGGTTTGAATGGCAAGCAGTGGAACCGGATATTCCGAGCAATCATCACGGGAGCGATCAAGGCTGCGTGGGTTCCGACTTTGCGCATGCCCCTCGTTCAGAGCCTCTGTATCTCTAATGCGGACTCGCTGGCGCACGCACTGTCGCTTGGCGAGACCCGCTCTCAATCTGACTTCGTTCCGCTATCGCAAGCCGATGTCGCAGCTGCGTTCGGTAGATCACGCACGACCATTCGTAATCTCGTGCGGAATGATCTACTACCGCCCAATCCGACAGGTATTGACGTCGCCGAATATCGAAAGAGCTGGATGTTTCTGTCCGAGGTGCGCGATCTGGCGTTTTTGCATGGAATGGCGCTTGCGAACGCCCCGAAGGTGCTCGCTGCATCCTCGTTGGCCCGCGTCTCAATTGGTGACACGACGATATGGTCTCGCATTGGAGTCCAGGAGCATTTCGGCCTAAGTGCCGGAAGTCTCTCGCTTGGCGGTCGGAGCAGCATGTGAAGCAAACCGGAAGACGCTCTATCTCCATTTCCACGAATGGGCGCGATACTATCTAACCAAGTCCGCGCTGAGGCCGCGCTTACAACAAAGAGCGGCAACCGAGTAATCTTGAAAACGTAATGCTGCAGGTTGCCCGAGCCAGCACAAAACCCATACAATGTCGTTATAGCGGCCCGTGAGGGGCAGGACGAAACACACTATTTCTCTTGCGATAGAGCCTCCGAAACACGACGCCGGATCAAGCTGCCCTGCGTCTTGCCACCCGAATAAATGCACCCGAAACGTTGAGCCGCATTCGAAGCAAACTCTCGCTGACGCCGTACTCGTCTGTTGCCTGTTGCATTGTGACACGCCCATCGGCAAGGCGGCTGGCTATGAAGACCGCTGCCTCGTCAGGCACCAGAAGGGCAGGGCCGAGCCAACTGGCTTCGGCCTCTACCTCGCTGTGATAATTCCTTTTGCCTTCCGCTCCGGTCAGCGGCGCAAGTTCATGGAGCAGCAGGCCATGAGCGATTTCGTGAGCAATGTCGGCAGCTTGCCTCTTGCGATCATGCGCGTCGTTGTGGATGATTACGCGTATGCCGCCAAGATTGGCGGTGATGGCTGAAAACTCGTCTTGGCCTGCCACCGAGTGAAGATACGCGACCGCATCAGGCTCGACCTTCACGTAGTCCGATACCTTGAGCACTGGTAGTTCAAGGTGCTCGGCAAGCGTCCATGGGCAAATCGGCTCATAGGGTTTCAGGCCGAGTTCAGCGCGAACCGACTTGGAATACCAGCTAGCGTCTGCCTTGAAACCGCGACGAAACTGCGCTTTGGCCATCTAACTCCAACCCACTAACTAGTCTCTTTTGAGTTGCGCATATGCAGTCTTCAATATTGCCTCCAAGGCTTGCACACCTTCTTTCGAGAGGTGCTTGTCGCCTCGAAGCAAGGTTGTGATCTCGGAAAGAGTCGAGGCTCCACCAGGCTTTGTGTCTATCTGCCCAGTAAACCGACCGGGTTCGAGACCCGACCATTGGCAAAGCGCTGCCAGTGTATCGATATCGGGGCGCTTACCTTGGGACATTCGTGTCAGCGTCGAGGCGGGTACGCCTGCTTCTTCTGCCACCTTCTTCCACGTCGCGGTCCGAGTTAGCCTCTCGGCATCCAACGCGGCAAAGAATCCTTCACCATCGAATTTTTTTGGGGTCATAGCTGATTGCACTCTTGCAATTTGATTC
Organism: Martinezella rhizogenes; assembly: GCF_000799715.1. GTDB lineage: Bacteria > Pseudomonadota > Alphaproteobacteria > Rhizobiales > Rhizobiaceae > Rhizobium > Rhizobium rhizogenes_C. Next base: position 650,623 of record NZ_JUHG01000011.1, on the reverse strand, counting down.
CTATCTCGCAATATAGCAAGTAATTGCACTCTAGCAATTTTTGTTCAGAGTCGCAATTGCGACGGTGCCCTTGCCGTTCAGGGGTAAGGAAACGCCTTGCGAACCAAGGCTTGTGCTTACAGGGAAGAAAAATGAGCGAAGAAAGCAAGGGTAAGGTCCGCATCCATATCGATCAGAAGCCTTATCATTCTATAAATCCGACCAGTGGCGTCGATCTATATGAGCTTGGTCATGTTCGTGGCGGCTACGTGCTTTACCGCGAAGTCACGGGCGACCAAGAAGACAAGCTTATTCGGATCGACCGGCCGACTGTTCATCTTAAGGAAGATGAGCACTTCCACAGCGCCGAAGCTCCTCAGAAGCATTTCGTGATAATCGTCAACACCGATCCTTTCGTTGTCGACCACGACGAGCTGACATTCGACGAGCTTGTGAAGCTTGCATATCCCGAGCCGCCTACCGGCCTGGACCCTGCGTTTACGGTGAGCTTTGAGCATGCGAAGAGCAAGCCGCACCACGGCGATCTTGCACCTGGCGGCACCGTGACCGTGAAGAAGCATGGGACGATCTTCGATGTCGCACACACTAATCGCTCGTAATGCCGATCTCCAACGGCTCCGTGATGAGGGATTCAACATCCAAATCACGGACGCCAATTTTCTCGTCGTGAAGGACGTCCCGTACGTCAAAAACGACCGCACTATTGGCTTCGGGGCGTTCGCCACGAACCTCGATCTCGCGGGTGACGTAACTGTACGCCCTCAGGATCACACCGCGAAATTCTCCGGTGAGTATCCTTGCGATTCTCAGGGCAATCCGCTGTTGATCCTTCAACACCAGACGCAGGCATTCCCGCTTGGCAGCGGCCTTCGGGCGGACCACTCCTTCTCCAGGAAGCCGCCTTGCGGTTATTACAATGACTACTACGAGAAGATGACGACCTACATCGCCTTGTTGGCGAAAGAGGTCGCTCTAATCGATCCCTTTGTCACCGCTAAAACCCATCGCATTGTCGAGGGTGATCCTGACACATCGCCCCACAACTACCTCGACACGGCATCCTCTCGGGCTGAAATCAATGAGGCGACGGCGAAGCTGGCTGAAGAAGCGGTTGCCATTGTGGGGTTGGGCGGAACCGGTTCCTACGTATTGGACCTCGTCGCCAAAACCGTCGCGAAGAATATTCATCTGTTTGATGCAGATGACTTCCTTACCCATAACGCGTTCAGAGCGCCAGGGGCGGCTTCGTTAGACGAACTCCGCAGCAGACCGAAGAAGGTCGAGTACCTTGCCGCGATTTACTCCAAGATGCATCGCGGCATCGTACCTCATCCTGAAAAGCTGACGAGCGAGAATGTCGACAAGCTCCAAGGCATGTCTTTTGTTTTCCTGTGCATGGAAAGCGGACCAGAGAAGCGGGCCATCATTGAAAAGCTTGAGGCCCTCGGGACGCCGTTCATCGATGTCGGCATGGGCCTTTATTCCAAGCGCTACAGCGTTGGCGGTATTTTGCGTTCGGTCCTCAGTCTTCCTGATAATCGAAACGAGGCTCGATCAAGAATTTCCTTTGCGTCTGACGACGCCCAAAATGAATATGACCGAAACATTCAGGTCGCCGATCTCAATGCTTTGAATGCGTGCCTTGCGGTGATCGCTTGGAAAAAAGTGAGAGGCTTCTATTTCGATTTGGGTCGTGAACGGTTCGTCTCGTATACCATTGGAAATAGCCTCCTGAGCAAAGATGACATCTATGACAAAACGCATACAGATACGCCCGGAGTTTGTGAAAAGAATACCGAAGGAGATGGATGACGGTGTCATATATATATCGGAGGAGTTTGGAACTGCGGCACACAACTGCTGCTGCGGCTGCGGTACGAAAGTTGTCACTCCTTTAAAACCAGGAAAGTGGGAGTTGAGAAACGACGGCGGGTTCGTATCGCTTCATCCCTCAATTGGAAATTGGAGTTCGGCGTGTCAATCGCACTACGTCATCTCGCGAAATGAGATCAGGTGGGAGGGTGCGTTTTCCGATGCTCAAATACGGGCTAATCGAGCCAGTGATCAGCGGGTTTCTGCCGCCGCTCATGCCGAACGCCATGCGCAGGAACTTGGTTTCTTTGGCAGGATTTGGAAACACCTGGCGAAATGGCTCGGGCTGTAGCGAGTTACGGTCATTGGTCTTGAGGGACAATGCGATAGAAAGTGCGTCCCGATGCCTCTTCGCCCGCACAGCTTTGTGCAGAGATTGTAGCTCGCTAGTCTGAAAATTGCGCGAAGCTGCCGTCCCGCAATGATGTAATCTTCGAAACGCCCTGTCGCTCACCGAAAAAGGAAGCGGAACGCTTTCGGGGGGATATATCGACGTTCTCTTCTTCGGATAGAAGCGCTTCTGTTCGAGAACTCCGAGCCACGTGCCGTGCGGAAAATTCTCGGTTAACACCTTCAGCCCGGAAACTAGATCCGTTCGTATGCGAACGGTCTACAGCTCAAAGCTGGCACCCCAGCTGGTAATTGGCCAATGGTTGTCGCGTCCTTGACCTACAGTGAAATGGAAGTTGCTCAGCAGTTTCTCTCTAAAGAACCATACCATTTCAGTGAACTGCTGCCGCGTCACCTCCAGACCGAGATTGAAGGTGGGCTTATTCTCCGACTTAAACATAAAGCCAGCCTCAACTCTGTGTGGAGTGAAAGGCGTGCGTACCCAGAATGATACGACGGCGGGCCACCGCATCTTTGTGCGTGGCGATGAGATTACTGCACCGACGATAAGATAGGTAAATTCTACAGGCGTCGGTGGTGGACCTGGCTGAATGTGCTGACCTATAGAGCCGGAGGGCCTCTCGGCAAACTCGCCGCTCCAGTGATCGACCTCGACCTCAGGCCATATAATTTTGCTTGCTTCTGGTTTCGCACGTTTCGGCATACGTGGCCTCACCGGGTGGGGACTTCTGCAAACCAGATGTAAAGTGCGGCTACTCGGTCACCCGTCAAGGCTAACATCCGGCGGTCCCAACAGGTGTCCGGGGCTTAAGGTAGCCCATGGGCCCATTTAGCTACGTGATTGGCGACCGTCGTGACATGCTCGCCAACCGTCAGGCCCGAGACAGCCTTTCTCGGCCGGAAGTCGTGATCCCCATCTTCCAGCCAGAGAATTTCGATCATTTTGGAAAGCTTATAGCCAGAAACTTCCTCCTGCGATCCGAGCAGGTCGCGCGTTCCCTGGCAGATGAGGGTAGGTGTCTTCATTTCCTCAAGATGATCAGTCCGCAAGTTCTCTGGCTTTCCAATTGGATGAAATGGGTAGCCGAGGCAAAGCAGTCCCGAGATCTTCCCAATATCGTGGAGGTCGTCCGCGATCATGCTGGCCACGCGTCCGCCCATGGATTTTCCTGCGATCACGAGTGTCCCTTGCGGACCGAGTTTATCGATCACGGTTTCGTATTCCTGCTTCAAGAGTTCCGTGCGTGGCGGCGGCGACCGCTTTCCGGTAGACCGCCGCTCGGACATGTAACCGAACTCGAACCGGACGATCCGTAGCCCTTTCTCGGAAAGTGCTTGGGACATGTTTTCCATCCACGGCGCGTCCATTGCACCGCCCGCTCCATGAGCGAGAAGGATCGTGATCTTGGCGTCTTCGGGACCGGCGACGAGAAGGTTGTGGGGCATTCGGTTTCTCTTGGTTCGAGGCACCGCTGTCATACCAAGGCGAGAGCCACTTCAGAAGAGCCGGTCGCGATCTACATACCGGCAGCAGTTACCGTCACCAATAGGCGTGGCACCGATTCGTCATCGATGCGATCACACCCCGGATCTAAAGTGTCTGTCACGCCATACGAGCTAAGAAAGAGATGAATCAGCATGGATGATCCAGTTCGGAATGTAATACGCGCCGGAATTGTCGGTGTCTGTTTCTCTCACCCGGCAGTTGGTGCGAAGCTGAGCGGTTTGGAGCTTCGGCAAGGCGTCGATACGTACAGAGCATTCGAAATTGATGGCAGTGCGCTCGTATATAATCGAGAACACGTGAAGGCTCTGACGTTTGCTGGCTTGCGCGATGCGCTGTTGGCCATTGCCGAAAATATGTCTTAGCCCAAGCCAGTCCGATTATAGCGGCTCACGCTAAAGCTGAATCAGATTTCGGCATAATGTGGATGCTGTCCGCTGGCATTCGCCCCTAAATCGCGGATATCATGGCTGCCAAGCATTTCGCCGAGCAAGGGGAGAGCCGTTATGGGCGGTATCAATATTCATTGTCCACCGTTCGTCGGACGCGACAAATCCGGGACGCCGTTTGAGGCGGTGTTGGCTGAGATTTCGGAAGGAGCCGGACCTGAAGTCGAGAATGTTGTTCGAGGAATCGACGAGGCGCTTGCGATAGCGAGCGATCATATCCTCATTGCGCCCGCCGATGCGGTCAAACTTATTGACCCCCTGGGAGTTTGGATAGAAAGCAAGCCGAACGACCCTCGACCGATGTTCAACGAATGCGCAGAGGACCTGTTTGAAGCCTGTCGAACAGCCGTCTCGAATGGTGGACCAGTCGCGTTGGTGTGGTGATGCGCGGTTCTTCGAGGCACGCTCAACCCGTGGACGTTTTCGTTTACGATTACACGACCTAGTGGTCAGTGGATGGGACAACGGCAGCGTGCGGCAATAGTGGCTTTCCCGAAGCCGAAAAACCCCGAACTCTTTCCCACCAGCGAAGCGTATCCGGTTGCAGCCATGGTAGGAAATCTTCAGGTGTTCCCGGCCGCTGCAGCCGGGATGCCCGCCTGGGCCAGGCAGCGTGGACAGATTACCGATGTCTCGAATAGGTCTCGCTGGGCTTTATTGATCGAGCCATCATCCCAATCGATTTCGCGCTTCGACGGCGGGATATGGTCCCGTCGATGTTCATTGTCGTAGAATAGCGTCCCATGAATGCCGAGCGCATCACGCTTTAGGATTGGGCGGTTCCAAATCGATTCCAGAACGGAACCTGCAGCCTCGTCGCCAAGTCGTTGGATCAAGTCTTCGACCAATTCCATGTCTTGCCCGTCCGGGAATATGACAACAAACTCTTCCTCCGTCGCCTGAAACAGGCTGAAGGTCGCGTTTAGCCTGCAGGATTGGATAACGGAATGAGCCAAATCCGCGATGAACTGACGACAATCCGCAATTTGGTCGTAATGGCATCAAGGCTTCCGCCACCGCCTACGCAGTGAGCGCGGTTAAGTCTGGAGCATGTGCCGGAGCAGCCGTTCTCATTCTTTTGCTGGCATCGTCATTGCCATCCCCAAGCCGCTCTCGGATCAAGTCGCAGTAGGCTTCGTCGCGTTCGATCAATATCGAAGCTCGGTCAAGCCGACTGCAAACCTTGCCGACGGTTCCTGAGCCCGCAAAAGGATCAAGAACGATTTCGCCCGGCGTAGTAAGCGATAGCACTAGCCGCTGGACCAACTCTTCCGGAAACTGACAGGGGTGAGCCGTCTTTTCCGGATGGCGGTTCTTGACGTTGGAAATCTCCCAGACGTCACCGGGGTTCTTTCCAAGTGGGTTCCCGCTGAGTTCGCCCTTTTTGGGTCCCTTGTAGTGGCGCTTCTGCGGATATTTTTGCGGTATCCGGATGGCATCGAGATCGAACAGATAGTCGTCGGACATCGTTGCCCAGACGACAGTCTCGTGTCGGCCGGAAAGCCTACGAGTGCAATGCATTCCGTGGCCAAAAGTCCAGATGATGCGGCTTCGAATTTTCATGCCGAGTTCCCGGAAGATCGGTATGACCAGACTGTCTATCGGCACGATTTCTCCATCATCGACGTAGTTGCCGACCTGCCAGCAGATGGAGCCGTTTGCTCTGAGAACACGGTGGCATTCGGTAATAACCGAGCGCTGGAACGCTACGTAATCGTCGAGGCGAGCCCGCCGTTCGTAAGCCTTTCCGATGTTATACGGGGGCGACGTAACAATGAGGTTGACGGAGGCGTCGGGCAGAGTGGGAAGGATTTCGGCGCAGTCGCCGTTGTAAAGGGTACAGAGACGAACGGCCTCTGGATTCCCGGATGCTTTCGATATGAACATTGGTGATGAAAACGTTGCGTTAAAAGAATGGTCATTTAAATCCAGGAGATGCGCAAGCGGAAAATCGGCGGCAGGCATTCCGAGGAGAAAGACAGTGATTTCCAAAGTGCCATGTCACAGTAGGGTGCTTATCGCCGAAGCGTAGGCTTGCCTCACCGAACTGTAGAACCCGCTTTGAAAAGCTGAAAGCACGAATTGGCGCACGCAGCCGGTCAGACCTTGTGGCGTTGTTGATTGCGACAGAGCTGGCGACGCTGCCTTTTAGTGCGGAAAGACAGGCGGCTGACGTCGAGATCAACCGATCCCCCTCTGTTTTATGATCCCACATCGTAGTATCGTCGTCTTGTTGCGAGGGGCGGCATGGATAAATTGGCGGAGAAGCTTTCAGAGGTTGTGCTAATCATCATCCCGCTGTCCATTGGATATTTCGGTGGGATCATATATTTATCGGCATATCTTTCGAGCTACTCTATCAATATTCATGAGGTTGATCTTTCTGTTCAGCTCGTTTTGACCTATTCCTACAAGGTCTTTTACAGCCTGCCTTTTGTCTTGGTAGTAGTTGTTTTGCTGGTGGCGTATTTCGCTATACAAATAAAATGCGCGAAGAAGCAGCGCGAGTGGCTGATTAAAGTATTTGAGCCCACGCTAAATTTAACCATTGCCGCCCTAGTGTCTTGCTTCCTTATATTCTTGCTCATCTATCACTGTGCGCAGTGGAGCGCGGATCGGGCGGCAGAACTGCTCTGGAAAGGCGACACGGCCCGAGTCTTCTTTAATCAACTGCCAGAGTCTTGGGAGTTAAGCCTCGGCGTCAGACAACGCATGACGTATGAGAACTGCGTCGCAAGAAATGACTTTCGTCACATAATATCCACGGCGACAGTGACTTACGCTCTATGCGTTGTTGGCGACGGCGGAACCGAAGGTCTTGTTATTGGACAGCGTCATGAAGACGGGCGATTGCTTCCGATTAGGGATATTCGACATGAGAACAGCTGAAATAGTGTTTGCATGCTTGGTTATTGCTTTGCTCCCTCACCAGGCGACGGCTCAGCAATCTAATCCGACGAAAGCCAAAATCGCTGACATCTCCATCGTCGCGTATGTTGGGACAATAAAATACGCGGTTATGAAGGCACCGCCGTCGCCGCTTGGTTACTTCTACAGTACTAGCGGCGAGACGAGGATCAAGTTTCATCCCTGCGGAAAGCCAGACTCTGCCCAAGATTTGGGAGCAGACGACGTGGTCGAAACAACTGAAGACTGCAAGTCTCTGCCAGGCACGCCCAGAACCCCACTGCTCGACAGCATATCTTCCTGGATGCTTCAAGATAATGGAGAGTTTATAGTAAGCGCGATAGACGCTGCGGGCAGTCCTCACAAGCAGGTGGTGAAATGTGAAGACGTGCCGACGGCTTACGTTCTTGCTGCCAAGAAGCAGTCTGAACAGAATAAGGGCGTTGTGATAGGTAAAGAGGTCGATGCCGCCGATGTAAAAAGTCTATTTGGCGTGGATATGGCCAGCATTTTCAAGGCAGCATCTGCTCCAAAGAATTGCTCGTCCATTCCGTCATTCTGGACGGTACCTCTCGACGACGTCACCACACCTACGGGTATCAAGCAAGTTGTAGGGCTATCTGTGGCCGATCCAACGAACGCCAGCGAGATCGAGACCCTGGAACGACAGTTGAAATCTAACTAAAACGCTGCTCCCAGCAGGCCATCGAACGACGTGCCGATCTCAATAATATGCCCGCTGGCTTTCGCTTGTTTTTCGCGGATTAGAAAAGCCATCATCCCCATTCAGCGTTCCATGCAAGTTGTTTGGCAGTATACCGCCGATTACTCATAACAGACTGCATTCGAAATATCTGAGAAGTGAGCAATGTGTCGGGCTTCGCGTGATTTACATCGTAGAAGGTTCATTAAGAAAATAACTCAGCTCCGGGACATGCTGAGCAGGTGTGATGATGAAGGGTTTTTACGGCTCGCATGGGCCGTAAACATGTTGCAGTCGGATTTTAGGATAGACGTGCGAAGCTATCTTCGTTACCCGAGGGATGCCGCGACCACAGATCTCGATAGCCCATTTTCCGTATTTAAATGGGAGATTGAAACGCTCCTCACCTTGTTGCTCACGACGTCCAAAGCTTCGTCCAAGCGAGAGCTGTACAGTACTCAAAGCTACGTCCAATATGGCCTTTTGAGAAATGCCGTAAGTTTACTTCGAGATGTAGAGACACATGAGAGCGGCACGTTTCTAAACCCTGACAACGTGCTTTTAGAAATGCACCGCATTGGGCATCGTCAATTTGGCTGGCAAAGAGGATTTGCTACTGGCGAGCGACTCTATCGATTTGCGTATGTTTACGGCCAGGGTGCTTGCGCAAATTATTTTGAGGCCACTTACGGATTGACGATCCAAGAATTTCTAAAAATCGGTTTTGTTTTTTTTGTTCAGCTACAAAAGTATGCTTGGACAAAAGCAGTCCAGATTGATGGCTTGGCATTGGACGTCGCGCATCTCGAACGAGCGCTTCCGCTATTCGCACGGTCATTAGAGGAAACTCGTGCGGATGCGCAGGCTTTGGTCGCTAAGGCCCGAAAGAACCGGACGGCCCAGACTGCATACTTGCCCAGCTCGCTGCGACGTTTCCCGATTATCACTGCACCAGAACACGGGGCTTACATCGCGCCGCTCCCGCAGCTCATTATGCTTCGAATGACAGCCGGGCTGTACTATGACATTGCGGGTGGCCCAGGGAACCTTATTACAGAAGCGAACAATCGTTTTGAGGAGTATGCACGACTTGTAATCAAAGGCTTCTTTCCACGCTTTGACGTGCTGCCGAGTCAGCGCTACGGCCCGAAAAAGGCCGCCGTCGACACTCCGGATATTCTCATACGGGATGGCGAAGAAGTTGTGGGCGTGATTGAGTGCAAGGCGACGAAACTGACCCACGAAGCCCAATTCGCTGAGAACCCGATGGAAGCGGCTGACCAAGCCTACTCCCAAGTGGTCAAGGGGATCACACAGCTCTGGAAATTTTTCTCTGACGTCCGGCGTGGAGTATTTTCCGCAATTCCCGTCGCCAACAGTGCTCATGGAATCTTGCTTACCATGGATGCCTGGATGCAGACATCTGCAGAGCTTCAGGCGGCCGCAATAGCGCTTGCGAAGATCCGTGTCGAACACGATCAGGAAATAACAGAATCTGATATGCGCCCGGTAATATTTTGCGCGATGCAAGAAGTGGCAGATATCATGTTCATATCGGATGAAGATCAATTTCTCGCTACTTTGGGGAATGCTGCCAAAGAGGAGTTCAAAGGATGGCCGTTACGTGAAGTACGAAGGTCAACGGCAGACGAGGGAGAGGGACGCGCCTATCCCCTGGACACGAACGACTTATTGCCATGGTGGGGTAATATTCGCGATGCCGACGGAAAGCACGATTGATCGTTAGCCCCGCCTGACTTGAGGAAATGCCCGGATCGCCTTTCATGGCTGCAGAGATTCGGCCAGTCATTCTTTGGACGGCGAGAGCCCGTTCAGGATTCAGGAATTTTACCGTCCGCGTCGTATACGTCGCAGTGATAGTGGCCAAAGGCATTCCAAAGCACGTTAAACGCGGGGCGCATGACCTTAGCCACATCAGTATCAAAGCTGTCGATGTAAATTTCCGGCAGAGCGACTATTTCCCGCCCTAATGGTTCTGTTTCCTGGAAACCACCTCCTGATGCTGCGTAGCGATAGGCAGTGTTCGTCGCGTTGCAAAATGACAAAAAGACATACGCCGGTAGCCCCATGTCGTAGTGATCGACAATGTTCAGATATTGCTTTACGCGATTGACGACCAATTGGACGAACGGGATTCCGACAAAACGCGATGATTTGCCGTCGTCCGTTCGTAGATCAGCAGCGCCTTCGATCACGCCGTTTCGAAAGAACTGAGCATATGCCATCCGAAAACCTATGTGCGACTGGGGGCTCACATGGTTCAAATATCCATCCAGATTTACGGATTGGTTTGTCGGCATTCCGATCTCATCTGGGGGAATTGGAATTTCGGCCCCATGGCTGAGTTTCGCAATGAGGTCCATCATTGACCCCTGAGTGAACGCAGGTAAGGGGACGACATGGATCACCAGTTTACCCGCGCCATTCATCGCGATGGGTGTTTCACCGGCTGTGATTTTGACCAAGCGATCCGCGTGAAAGGCTTTAATTTTCTCAGCAACAACCGTTGTGGAATTGAACATTAGACGCAGCTGGTCAACGTTTGGCTCGTATGTTGTTGTGCCTGCACGTGCGTAGAAGCGGGCACTGTTCTCAAGGATGACTCGATGGGGGGCCAGATAGCTTCGAGGGACGCGGACCATAATGAGGTTGCCACCGGCCGCCAGGGGGATCGGCTTAATCTGCAAGTTGCGGATCCGAGGGTCCAATCCAGTAATGGCGATTTGTTCAAGACGCCGCATCTCTTCATCACAGTCACCTAAAAATGGGTTTAGTGACGAAGGAAACCCGTCTTTCTCAGCAACCCCGATCAGCAAATCTCCGCCCAATGTGTTTGCCATCGCGGAGATGTCTTTCAGGAATTCTTTGCGATCAGACCTCTCGTAAGGCTGCCGCTTATAGTCCAGATAAACGGATTCTCCGACGCCAAAGTCGAGCAGTCGCCGTACATCGGCTTCCGAGACCTTGGTGAAGGGAACGCCCTGTAGAGACATTGGACATCAACTCCTTTCGGTGCTTAATCCGCTTGTGGTGCACGCTTTAAGGAACAACCGGCCGAAATGTGTCAGGCGGATGCAGAAGAGCCTGAAACCATCTCTAGGGTAGCCGGTGGCTATAAGCTCACTCGCAATCTTGCTCAGTGTATTGGAATATTCAATCAAGCCCAAATGCTGCAAATGTTCTAGGTAAACTGGAAACATTTCCGGCTGGTTCAGGTTCTCGTAGCGAAACATCATTTCCTGCACGTTCGCGATGGTGGATGATGAAAGCTGGAGCTCGCTGAGAACAGCGTCCCGCACGGAAGGGATGGGATATTCCGTCTCGCCCGAACGCGCCATAATGACAGACTGTTCGTGGGTCGCCACGTCGTTAAGGAAGAGAAGCTCATCCGGTGCCAACTGCGTGATCACAGTGAAAAAAGCTGGATGCGCTTCACCCACGCGTTGCCCATCCATGGCCCGCGCGAGAAGGTTAACATAGAGATCGGTGATAGGGTCACCTTCCTCGTGAAATCGAAGCTTCTCGGCAATTGGCAGAGCAATGAATTCGACGGGAGGTATTCGCTGCGCTTCCGGCACCTGCCGGATTGCACGTTCAATGTGACCCTCAAGTCGGTCCTGCCATGCTGCCACGAATTGGAGGGGAGCCAAAAGCAAACGGACTGCTTTCGCTACGTCAGCGCCAAATTTATCGACTTGCTGCAGCGTCTGGGGAGCGATTTTTTCGGCGACTTCGGCAACTGCAACCGCTGTTTTCGGATCGATACTTATTCCCGGACTCCTCATTACTCAATCTTTTTACACTAGGACGGCGATTTTCACAGCTACCTCGTTCCGCAATCACCCGAATGTTTCCGAGTGTAAATCTTGTTCCCTTTTTGTTCGTGTGCTATTGAAGGGAAACTGATGTAGTGAGGCCGGTACCATGTCCAGACTATTTGCAGTTGCTCGGACGGCCGAGGAGATCGCAACGCGTTTCGATGTCGATGTGTCTCCGTCCCTCTCTGTACCAAGCGAAACAATCGAGGGCGGACCAGGTCTGATCGTCATCGAAAAGGATGGCCTTCGACTGCTGAAATCAGTCTCATGGGGTTTCCCACGGCATACCATCTGCCATCAGCTTCTTCACACAGCCGTCCGATGGGTCTCCGCGCTAGATCAGTAAGCCCTTCTGAACAGCCAGCAGGGCCTCGACGATGAATCGAGCCGAAATTACACATCCGTAGATATGGAAAGTATCGCCCTTGGCGGAGTCGGCTAAATCAACAACGGTTTTCGCTCCAAAGCAGATTGGTTTAACTGTGGACAAATCTGACGCGCGGTAGAGACCGTACATCTCCATATCCAACCCAGCCACCTTCCGATGTTGGCTCTTGATGTTGTCGAGTTTTTCAGTCGATGCAATTACAACGGAGCCGGTTACCGTTGGTTTCAGCAAGACTCCTTGGTTAAGCACGTCGCAGTCATTGATCAAATTCTGTTTGATACGTGAAAAATTTCCTTCACGCTCAATCATTTGGCTCAGCAAGGCCCGCACCTTGTTTTCGATACCAATTTGGTAGTGTTCGAGTTTGAAAACCTCATTCGCCCACTTACCAGCCTGATGCTCCCAGCAAACATCCGAGACGATGATTGTCCCGACCTGAACTTCATCTGAAAAGCCGCCACATATTCCCGCCATTGCAATGACTTTCGGCGAAAATACCTCGATTGCCCTCGCACTTATCGCAGTGGCATCGACAAGGCCCATTCGAGGCAATTTGATGCAAACTCCCTCCATGTTTCCAGCCCTAAGGCGAAGACAATCCAGCCCGTTAATTACAGTTAACTCACCTATCTGGCAGTTCGTCGACTGAAATGCATTTCGTTCTTTTTCGAGCGCACAAATAATAACGAAATCGACCTGTAGCTTCCGCTCTATCCGCTGAAGGCAGACATTCAAACTGGCTTTCCAACTGCCGTCTGGCTTATCGAAATGCACCAAGACGATGCCAGCCTCAACGAAGCGCTTTCTCTTTTCTTCGACCACATCTTCGAACTGCGATATTGCCACGACCGTAGAGGCGGCATTCTTCTCGCTATCTTGGATATGATCAATTATCTCATCGGAAACATCGGCCTCATTCTCACCATGTCTTCGGGGAAGTAAGAGATCAACGATAATAATGTCGTAGGCGGCCTCATATATTCGCTTGGTAGCAGCGGAAAAATTGTCAACCCATTCAATATTTACATTTTCTTTTCCGAAATATATTTCGATTTCTAATGCGATTGAATCTTTTTTAGATTGTAAATCTTCAACTATGAGAGCGGTAGCCACTCAATTCCCCCTATCTTATTAGCGATGTCTTTCTTCCAATTGGTTGTGTATTTGTCGAACTGAATCACGCCCAAGAGATTGACATCAATTATTGTTTTTATTTCCTTGGATACTTTTGCCAGCGGGACAAGTTTTCCTTCGATCTCCACCTCGGGATACTGAGTAATAATAATCACACGGTCGATCCTGCCGAGGTAGCTTAATTCGAGAAGCACCTCCAAGCCGCCAGACGGCATCGACGTTGGAGCACCTTCGCCGCGTCGAAGATCATGACTTGGGAGCGCAATGTCGAGAAAGATGCAGTCAAACTGCATTTTTTCCACCGCCAGCACTGCTGCTTGGACTGACGTCACGTTCGCGATTGTAGCGGTTGGAACTAGACTATCCAATAAAGCTTCTATTTCTCTGAACTTGAACGGGTCATCTTCAACAACTAGAAAATCCATTGGGCTGGCCTACGTGATCGGAAAGGTCAGATCGACCCGGAACTTAACTGAATCACCTTCACTTCCCACACCAAAATGAGAAATTTCATCCAGTTGGGCTGCTAGCGTCCGTATCTTTCGAATGCCGCTGAACCCTTCGACGACCATAGCGTTTTCAATATCGGCGGTCATCGCCGCCTGGATTTTTTCCTCCACTTCGGAAATTAAGTCGCCTCCTTTGAGTTCTGACATGACAGTGACCTCAAATGTGGCATTGGAACCGACGCTTTCACCTGCGATTGTCGTAAATATAAGCTTGCCGCGCGGATTTCCGTGTCTCGCTGCATTGTATACCAAAATGTAAAGTATATCGTAGACGTAGTGATATCTGTTCCCGTAAAGGTCTAAATCAGATATTCCCAACTCGGTGACCACCGGGTCGTATCCCGGAATTTGCTCTTTTACTTCGACGATTACGGCCTTGAACAATAGTGCCAATGTTGTCGAGGGACTAATATTGGTAGGTCTGGTTAGCCAAAGTGAAAGTGTCGAGAATTTTCGACTGACGGCCTCATTTAAATTTCTGCAAAGCTCTGTGACTGCCCGTGTATTTTGGGCTTCGCAATCTGAAAGAAAGTGAGTTGGGTCTATCAAAATTTCTTCATCGCGTACGCGTTGAAGTTCAGCGCGTATCTTTTTCAGATCTATTTCAAGTATGAGCCAGCAATATTCCGGTATAAGCGCAATGGCGTTAGGAACCGGATTTTCTAACGTGAGTAACTTGGCGACACTCTCTATCGCAAGTTTCACTGTGTTATATTTGGCACTGCCTCCTATGTTCGATAAAATTGCTCCTTTTCCTTTGGAGTCAGACCGAATTTGTAGAAGTTCCAAGCCCAAGGCTTTGATTATTGCTTCATAATTGATCATCCAAGTTTCGAATTTGGCACAAGCTTGAGGTTCGGTTAGCAAGTTCTGTGCTCTGAACCCGTCGAGAAGCGAGCGCATTTCGGGGACCATCGTCCCGCGAAGAGTTCCATGCCTAATTCGCCTGCCGATATAAGAATCGACTCCGTAAAATTTATTGGAGCAAAACTCCGTAAACGCTTGATTCAGGAGGAATCCCAGACGAAGCTCCGGATGCTGGATAGGGGCAACAGGGTTTGCAAGGTCGCTTGCTGAAACAACCTGTTGTGGCCACTCCGAAAGAAGTGGAATTGCCGACCGCAAATCGGGACCTATTGTATCACTCAACCATTGAATGAAGCGCAGCGGATCCACGTATATGCGGTTGTCATCTATGTCATCTCTGACCTTTCTGAGCTTTATGTCCAAGCGCAGAGACTTAGCTCGGTCCGCGAGATGTGCCGCATTAGTCCTTTCTGAATACCATTCCAATAAGGCCGCTCTGGCCTCAACGACATCGTTCGAACTCCCAAAAAGACGATAAAGCTGCACAAGGAATGATTCCGTACAAGTATGGTAGCAGTGGCTTCCGACATGTTGGCCTTGAGAATAAAGGAAGTCAGTGAACTTGACGATGTTTCCACCAAACTGCTCAATAACTACGTTTTCAATTGTCTTTCTCAACCGGTGTCCAGAAACGCTGGTTTCCAAAGCATCGTGGATTAGCGCGGCCTTTAGGTATCGAAAGAGCCAATCTTTCGGTCTTTCGCTTAGAAATGATGACAATTCGACCGCGCTCGCCCAATGAGCCACGTCCACCGTTTTATCGAGAAGAGCGAGTAATTCGTTCCCAGTCATATCTTCTGACGTTTCTCCGGCTTCGATCATTGACATCAGCGCGATAGTTCGATGAAAGCAGCCACCTGAAAGAGGATCGAACGCGGCAATTTGCAGCGGAGCCTTGCATTCAGTTTTCCATAGGTCCGTTAGGGTAAATGATACCTGTGGTAATGCCGGTGCGATAGTTCGGGACAAGGATCTGGTCGCTAAGCCGTTCAGGCGGTTCCCAACAACAACTTCGACCCACCGCCTATAACGCTCAACATTTCGGTATTCATTCCAGGCACTTGTGTGTCTAAAAAAATTATACTCAAAGAATTTTGGGTCATCATCGTCATGCCGCGTAAACACGGAGAGGTCCAAGTTGTCGAAATCCGCAGTCCAAGCCTTTCGCAATTCTGCGGGTACAGCTTGGACGAGGAAAGGTTGATCGCGCTCTGTGATGACCGACAAAATGTCTTCGTTTCGGGCCAATAAAAAGAACGCGACGTCAATTATTGAAATGATACCATAAGCCTGAAGCACCGCTGACGCAGAGCTTTCATTCGCGAGAGCGGGATGGAAATGATCAGTAATTATTGCATCGGTTGGCTTATCAAAACGCCCTTGCGCAATGAAACCTATAAAACTCTTTCTAGTTTTCGGGTACGACCCCGACGGATCAATAGAATCCTCGATGGCTACCGCAATTATATTACGTCTCGGGGTATTAAACGCGGATACATACAACTGTATAGCCTGGTTTACGTCATGGTTGTTGGTTCTTAGGTGCTTAATACTGAGAATTTTTTTTAAAAAAAATAAAGAATACCCAAATTGCGATGATATCGAGCGTATCTGATTTGCGATTTCAGCGTCTTCGTCACGTATGAACGCTGTGTTCAGAGCTTTAAGGTGTTTGATCGCCTGAAGTATTTTTTCCTTGTTGTTTTCAATACGCACGCGTTGCGCCGTTAGCTCGTGCGCAATCGGAGCTGGACCGAAAAAATTAAATGCTGATGTGCGATGTGGCCTGGCAGGAAAGGCATCTACCTTGGCGAAGCCTCTGGCAAGAGGGCTCTCCAGGAATTGATAGACCGCATATGCGTCCGAAATTGACGTCTCCCTTCGCAAGTTGGCGAAGGTCTCTTCTTTTGCGCGTTCGTTATTTGCATTTAGGACGCCGCGCAGAAGGTTTTTAATTCTTACATTAGCTATCTGACTAAGCAATAATTCTATCCTCGAATTGAGAATTTTCACGCCTTATTCGAATATCGAGACAAGATCCTGGCCGGTGCACGGCTTCTACAACTTGCCGCCACATTTGCTGTTATTTATTTTAAAGCAGCATTTATTGCGTCGATCAATTTCCCCCATCCTGTGCGTTCCGCCTGACTCAGTTCTGTTGACGAGTGGTCTCTAGTCCATCGCACATACGCCTTAGCCAACTTATATTTGGAAAAATTTCCACCACCCTTTTTGGCTAATACGTCTACGATTGGCGTTTGAGCTGAAGATGTCGCCTCCATACTCACGTCGAGTCCAAACTCCCTATTTGCAATATTTATTAAAGTATCTCGAAGTAAATCCTCGATTTCTGCTTTGGGGATCGGGTGGGTTATGAAGTCCATTGTGCGCAGGATACGTTTCGCGCCCAGGCGATGCACTAAGACATCTTGTTTTGCGGCTTGATCACCCGCATTGTCCGAGTCGAGCAATGCTGCAACTTTCAAATTGTGAGCGACAAGAATGGTTGCAAAGTAAACGACTTTGCTGGCCGTATTGGCGGGAATAAGAGCAATCTTTGAGTTCAGATCAGCCACGCCATCTTGCCGCAGAAGCTCGGCTGTGGCTTCGATATACCAAAAGTCGGTCAATCCTTCGAGAATAAGATTGCGCTGCTGGGCAAACAAGCTTTGAGCAAGGTCGTATCCCAGAGCCTCTTGCAAAGGAAGAAGAGCGGCTGGGTCAGCAGCTGTAATAGTTGTGTGCGCTTTCGTACCTGTTCGCCTATCCTTCATCTCGATAACTCTGACGAGGTCGAGTTCGCCGGGGCCCACAAGAAAAGGCGAATGCGTCGTATAAACAGTCTGGTTGGCTTCGGCTAATTTTGAGATTGTTTCACGAAAGTCACGCTGCTTGAGCGCATGCAAGCTCATCCCAGGCTCATCAAGCAAAAGAATCGCGTTCGAATGCTTCCCTTCAGTCTCCGAGAAAAATACGACGAAAAAAGATACCAGCCATTGAAAGCCTTCAGATCGCTGGTCAAGCTCGATTTCGACCCCAAGCTCATCTTCCACTACGACCTTCAAATACTGGCCATCCGCCGTAATTCGAAGCCGGTTTGCCTCTGCCCGATCCGGATTTGGATTCCAGATTTTTACTATCTCTGACGTCAGCCGAACGCTGGCGGCATTCAACTGATAAGATCGTTTGTCGAGTTGATCCCTGTACCTCTTCAGCCCTTCGTGGTCTGTTGCGGATGGTTCGGGTGCTTTCCCGAGGTCCGAAAGTTCACGCGCTGTAAAACCCAGGAGCTTCAATAAGCATTGATTGCCATAGTCATATTGGTCGTCATCGAGCAAATTTTGTTCAATACGAGTGGCGAGATGTTCG
The DNA here is from genome assembly GCF_000799715.1 of Martinezella rhizogenes. Lineage (GTDB taxonomy): Bacteria > Pseudomonadota > Alphaproteobacteria > Rhizobiales > Rhizobiaceae > Rhizobium > Rhizobium rhizogenes_C. The sequence goes on along the minus strand of NZ_JUHG01000011.1, from coordinate 632,731 downwards.
AGATGGATAAGTGGGCGGACGCGATAATAGTTACTAAAGAGGACGAAGACGGGCACGGATTTCTGCAGATGGGCCAGTGCAGCTTTTCGCTTCGCGTCGGACTTCGCCAGCTTTAAAATTTTATCGTACCGAGCCTCTTCTTTTTCGTCTTCTTCGTCTACCAGAGGATAGTGCGTGGTAAGCCAAGCAATCACGGTCGCACTGATATCGCCTTGTAGCCAATGATTGGCATGAGCCCACTTCGAGAGCGCGACTTCGAGAAGCTTGCTCGACTTTTCGTCCTCCTCTTTTTGCCTCCCGTCGATATGCGCGGCTAACCGTTGCAAATCCTTGGCGATACTTTCTGTCGTAGGTTTTGGGGGCGCAGCCTCCAAGTCATGCCACCAAGAATTGTCCAATCGCCTGCCAAAGACATAAGTTACCGCTCGGAATTCCTCGTCGATTGCCTTTATGTCATCTTCGTCCAACGTAAAATGCGCAACGACAACATCCGTTTTTGAAGGGTCTGTTTTATTTGTGGTTATGTCGTTGTAGTCCTTGCGTGGATAATCTCGCAAAGCGTCAAAACTGGGTGTTGCGCTGGGTGCATTTATTTGCTGAAGGGCACGCAAGATGGCGGATTTTCCGGCCTCGTTTGGGCCAACCAAAATTGTTTTCGATTGTTCGAAATCGATCCAACCGGAATCTTTGACACTGCGATAATCGGTGATACGAGCCTTCAAAAGTTTCAACTTCTTATCCTCCCAGCTGCCGCTGATAGTAGAGCTGAAGAGGCTCGTTTTGCAACTTCCAATAATTAGATAGAAAAACAATCCACCAGTATTGAAATAAATCGAGAAATTCGTGCATTAGGATAAGAAACAAGCGGGGTGGGCTTTTCATGACCACTTGCCTCTAAGTAGAGCGACATAAGCGTCGCCGCCGAAGTGGTCCTATAAATCGATCACAAAACTATCCCTAAATCCCGAAGTTTCGCGCTCGCGGCTGTATCCCCGAGGATTACAGATCACCCTAGTCTGATCCGCCATATAGTCGCGGAATTTATGGATGTGGCCATGTATCCAAATTGCTGGCCGTCGCCGCGTAATCACGTCAGATAGATCACTCGCAAAAGCCGCGTTGGTAACTTCGCCGAAAAAGCTCGGATCCATCGACTGCATATGCGGCGCATGATGCGTGAGAACAATGGTCCGGCCACCGAACGGCTTCGACAGTTCGTGGTCGATATAAGATCGACTTGCAATATGACGATTGAGAATCTCTTGGACGGTTACCAGGCCGTTTTCACCTGGTCGTCGCTCGTCGGATCGGAAAATTGCATGGAAATCCGCCATCTGCCATGGAACGAGTTCAAACGCTTTGGTCCGTCGCTCCTCTGGCGGAATGTGCTCATCGTCGCCGACTGAAACCGCAAAATCCGTCCAAAGGCTAGCGCCGATAAAACGGCACCCACCGATCTCGATACTGTCATTTTCAAGGAGATGGATACGGCTACCATCGATTTCGCGCCGTGCTTTTTCAAGTGCGAAATCAATACTTGAACCGTAAAAGTCATGATTTCCAAGCGTTAAGACGACGGGCATATGCGGCTCGATATTCCGCAGCAGGTAAGCGATGCTCGTCGAGATATCGTTGGAGATGTCACCAGCACAGATGCAAATGTCCGCATCCTGGATGCGAAGGGAGGTACCCAAAAGAGTGTCCATAGGGGAGGTGTGGATGTCGCTGACGATCCATGCTCGCATTCGACCGTTCCTTTCGTGAAGACAATGGGGAGTGGTGACGCGCCGGAACTCCGCCGCAGTCTCTTTAGTTTTGAATTTTCGGGGGCCCGGTTACATCAGCCGGATTTCATAGCGTGTCCGCCATGTGCTTGGAATTCAGGTTCGGCACCATCACGGACGACAACAGTAGAGGGCGCTCTCTTGGCTTCGACAAAGGAAATACAGCGGGAAATAGTGCTCAACATCTCCTTGCCTCCTTCCCATCCAAAATGTCTGCTCCCGGCCAGAGCATTTTCAGGTCGTTTCCCTGAAGAGTTTTCATTTCGGCTAGCTTTACGGCAAACTGAACCAGGCTCGTTTCCAGGCCGCTAAGCATGTCAAAAGCTCGGTCATACTGCGTTTCGAGAATTTCATTGACCTCGGCTTCCAGACGCTGATCCTGCCACAGGTCAAGAGGACTGCTCGCATCGACGGAGCCGGGAAGATAATATCGCGAACTCCCAAAGCCGTGCTCAGTCACCATTTTTACAGCGAGCGACGTTGCCTTCGCGAAATCGCTATCCTTGCTTCCTGAAGCCATAGTCGAGGTATCCTTGAAAAACACCTCCTCTGCCGCAGCGCCAGCAAGATGAAAGGTGATCATTTTCATCATCTCCCATCGCGTCCAGAACGGTCGCTCAGGCAGCTCGATAACGGTAATGCCGTGAGCGTCAAGCTCAGTTGAAAAGGTCACGATATTATCAAAAATTTCGACCCTCTCGACGCGACCGACCTTCAGCATGTGCGCCACGAGCGCATGTCCTGCCTCGTGGGTGGCAATCCGCAGCAGGTGCTCAAAGTTCAGTTCGGGCAGCGGCACGATTTTACTTCGGATGTCGTCTATTGTTATAGGTCGGCGCTCCCGTCGCGCGACCCGGCGGGCCTCTCTTGCCAGACGCTCTAAATCCGCTCCGCTTTTTCCAGGAAGTCTAGCCGCGATTTTGTTGAGGGCAGGGTCTTCCGCAAGAGATGGCAAGTGAAATGCAAGGATTTCAGCGCGAGCGTTCACATCAGGCATTGGAAAATAGACGTGTTTTTCAAGACGGCCGCTTCTGATCAGTGCGGGATCGATCTTCTCTGGGAAATTGCATGCGCCAACGACGATTACGCCTTCACGGCTTTCAGTACCGTCGAGGCACTCCAAAAGTGCATTGACGACGTTTGTGGAGTAATCCGCGTGCCTCGATGGAAATTTGGCCCGGTCGCCAATCGAGTCGAATTCATCGATAAACAGGAGGCACGGTGCCTGCTCTTTGGCAGCCCCAAAGGCTCTGTACATTGCTTTGAGCATGTCGCCGAGGTGGCCCTCTTTGCTGCTTTGCCATTTTGCAATCGACGTCGCTTCCAAATGCATCCCGCATTCTGCTGCAAGGGCTGCCGCGAAACGCGTCTTTCCTGTGCCTGGTGGGCCGTATAGCAAGCATCCTTTGTCGACCTCGGACCAAGGTAGTTTGCCATCGCGCCATTCATGGATGTCTGTCTTTAGCTCCTGTGCCCAGACACTGGCTTCTCCGAAGCCCTTGGAGACATCGAGTTGCTTGGTATCGTTGGAGCCCGAACGCTGGTAATTTTCCTCGGCAAGCCGGACGGCGATCCTTCTGACAGGCTGACCTATCCGAAAGATCGCTTCCATTCTCTCCGAGGGTTGCGTCGCGATGATCGCAGCTTGGTCGTCAGTAATATTACCGCAGCCTCGCAGTCGTCCGAGCGCCTGGAGATGCCGAATGTCACATAACTTAAGTCGGTCACGCATCGTCGCCGCAAGCTCGAAATCCTCATGAATAGGCGAGCCTTCATTGAAAAATACGATCAGTTTGCCAGACTTTAGATAGTCGGTTGCGTCGACTTCCCAACTGCCCCGCCTCTGGGTAGTTGGATGCATCAAATAGCGAACCTTCTCATCTTTAAAGATAATCTTGACCGCTTCGTTCACGTCCGCCAGTCGCCAATGGTTGGGTACAGCAATTAATGCCACGCAAGAGGGCTCCGAGATCGGACCTATATTCCGCCGAAGAAGGCTTATCAGGGCACAATAAGCAAGGAACTCCCGCGCAGAACCGCGTGCGATGGCTGCGCCGCTGTGCTCTGTTCTCAAGAAGCTCGCAGATCGAGAGCCTTTAAGCTGCCGTGATACTTCCTGAAGCTTGTGGATGTAATTATCAAGTTGGTTGGCCAAAGACTTGTCCATCGGTTTTCTCCGCACAGGGCTCAGATGTCCAAAAGGCCTTGGTCGAAACGGTACCAGCGGCTGAGCGTCCTCGCCAACTTCCGCTTTCGGTCGAGATAGAAGAGTTCGCTGGTTATCCCGGGTCCATCTTTGATCTGAGGGTGCCCCTTCATTTGGCCGATCAAGCAAGGAACGGAGCGTTGTGCGAGGATGCAGTTGCGAATGATGACAGCATCAGTAGGCCCATCGAAGCCGCCGGGTGAGGCAAGGCTCTGAATATCGGCAAGAAGCGACTGCAGTCGCGGGATTATCACGCTAGGGGGACCGCCGAGCCATTTATCGTTCATCCGAAGCCTCCTTCGATTCGATTTCTGATTTCCTTGCACGATGTGTAAACCGATTCGCGCAACAGAAGTAGGAAATTCGCGATACAAATCGAAAATATGCAATAGGAGTAGATATGTTGACATTTTTAGGTTTTGGCATTTGTTCCCGTGCATGGCGGGGCTTCCAACTCATAGTCAGATTAGAGCGGCACGCTCGATGCTTGGGCTCACGCAGAGCGTCCTCGCCAGCAAAGCGATGATCACGCGGAGCGTCTTGCTTGGTCTTGAGCAACCCGGACGAAAGCTTCCTGATCAACTTGCACTTTCTAAATTACGCGATGCCCTTCTCGGCGAAGGGTTAGTCTTCGTTGATGCTACTGAGGCTGCGGGCGAGGGGGTAAGGTTTGCTAAACCCAGTGGAAAGGTGTGGGTGGACTGCCTGCGGTATGCTCGCGCGATGCTGGGCTATACGCTTGATGAGCTTTCAGAGAAGTCTGGTGTCGGCAGGTACGTCATTGCTCGTTTGGAAACCACCGAACGTAAGAGGATCAACGAGCAGTCGGCTCGTCGACTCCGTGATGTGCTCTTTGAGAATGGGGTCGTAATTCTTGCCGAAGAGGTCGAGGTCGGAGCGGGCGTGCGCCTCCGTAGCCACGTGAGAGCCGAGAAGTGACACTCCTTGACAGTCACACGAGACACGGCGCTTCGCAGGCTGGATAGAAGCAGGAAGTCCCTGGCAGTCGCTGTCGATTTAAGACCGGGGGAAGGCATTCCTGATGTGCTCCTTCGAGCGGCTGCCGCGAACGGCTTCCAATACCCATATCAGCTCATCCAGTTGATAGGCGGCCGTCGGGAACAGCGATTTTCTCACTTCGGCTCGGGCAAGTGGAGCCTTTCCTACGAAGGTCTCGGGGACCTTCTGGGACTTCCCAACGGCGACGCGGATATCGAGCCTCTCCTTTACGGGCTCTCAGCGAGACAGCAGGTGACTTTTTTTGGGCGAAATCTGCCGCTGAAACAATTGCTAGGCCATCGCCGGGTGGCCCCAACCAGTTTGCGCACACTTGGCTACCAGAAGGCCGTCTGGCACATCAGCTCGCTTACATTCGATCCCAAATCTTTCGAGCTTCTTCTCGATCATTGTCCCGTTTGCAAAACACGCCTGAATTTCCAAGTGGCGCGAGGTATCTCGTTCTGCCATCGCTGTGTGGACGCAGACAATCCCATGCGTCCAGTGGTCGATCTACGCGAGTTTCCCCAAGAACGTGCTCAGTTTGACGATGAGGAAGCGCTGCGGTTTGCTACCGACCTAGTCAATCCAGAAACGTCGCTTGCTGATCTCGCTAAGTGGAACATCAACACGTCTCTGGGGGAAACCGATCCCGGTCACCTCTTCGAGTTCATATGTCAGGTAGCGAAAGCCATCGACTTCCATGAAGGCCGTTGTGGCGTACTTGAAGCGAATTTTGCTTCAGTAGGCGAGGTGAGTGCCCATTCTCTCAGCCGATCCGCACGTGCGATACTCGGGTGGCCAGATGCATTTGTGGAACTTGCGGAGAGCTTGAAGGACGCTTGGTTCTTTCCAAGGACCAAGGACTTCTACAGTCATCCTCTGCGGGTACGTCTTGCTTCGCCTTTATACGAAAAAGGATTTCGAAAGCTCGTTGCTGGCGCTCTCAAGTCATCAGATAAGTCGACGCCCATCCTGAAAAGACCGAGAGAAAGCATTGGTGCGGCTATCCAGCCTGATGCGCAGCAAACCTGGGAAGATAATTTTCGGTTTGCGAGAGCCTCGAAAGCCGTGAGGCTTCAAGTTGAAGAGACCGGCTTACCGATCAACACGCTGCTACATTGCTATTCTCAGAAGGGCTTCGAGTGCCCAGACAGCATCATGCGGCGTGCGTTCGGACCATCAGCTTATAAGTTTTCTGCGATCAACCCCACTCGGCGTACGCGAGGCAGATATGTGCTCTCCCTACGCGATATCGTCGCCGCGCTGTATTCTGGACCAGGAAATCCTTGGCCATCTGTGCTGGAAGCTATCGCGTTGGACCGACTTCCTTTGGTCAAGCTCAGGCAGCAATCACGCCTCCTGGATTCTGTTGGCGTGGTTGATTTCAAACCCTGGAAGAGGTTCTTTCGCGAGAATTCAGTCGGATGCGATCAGGGCGGCCTGCATGTTACCGGCGGGGAGGCAGGCTTCCACCTAAACTGCAGTTTTGTTCAGATATCGAACCTTGTGGCCGCTCGGCTGCTTCCGGCCGGTAAGATTCCAATAACCGAGGTCTGGGCCTTCAGGCGGAATTATATAAGCCCCAAGGAAGTATCCTGTAGGCTGCTCATGAACGGCGAGTTTTTGCGGCTTAACTTCGTGGGTGCGGAACTTAATGAAGCGGGCATCAAGCCGGTTATCGAGCGTGTCTACGTCAGGTCGCGCTCTACCGTCGAAGAGTTCTATGCTGACCGGTTAAGGCAGTTTTGAATCGATAAACCTTTGACGGTAGTTGAGAAGCCAATAGGTTGGCTGAATCTCGTTTGATTGGTTTCTACATAGCATGCGATCCGGCGGCAAGCCGCGAGCGTTGACGTCGTCGATCAGATGCGCCGGAAAGCACGCCGAAATCTCATCGAGTGTGTGCTGTGCTGTCCGCTGGATGATGCGGACACGCATGAGGTTGAACAGGCGAGATGCCTCGTAAAATACTGCGCCAGCCATGATCGTCACTCCTTTTCGGCTGCTTCGTCCATTTCATTAAAGCTAATATGGTCCTTCGTTGACATTCAGACAAACGAAATGATATGGTGCTTAAGATCAGAAAAATTGAAGGATGCCGATATGACCGTACCGTTTCGCCGGCCCATACCGCTGCTCGACAACGAAGTTCTGCGCACCTTTGTCGCCATCGCCGAGACCGGTAATTTCTCGACCGCCGCCGATGCGGTCTTTCGCACGCCGTCGGCCGTCTCCATGCAGATCAAGAAGCTGGAGGAACAACTTGGCGTGATACTGTTCCTGCGTGATGCGCGCTCGGTCAGCCTGACGCAGCATGGCGAAATGCTGCTTTCCTATGCCCGCAATATCCTGGCGCTTTCTAATGAAGCCGTGTCCCGCTTCATTATGCCGGAGCTCAGCGGCGTCGTTCGGCTGGGCGCGCCCGATGATATTGGCGAGCGCCTGCTGCCGACCATTCTCAAGAGCTTTTCGGAGAGCTATCCCGGCATCATGGTCGATGTCGTCGTGGATATGAGCCTCCAGCTGAAGAAGCGCATCGAGGAGCAGCGACTGGATCTCGCGCTGATCAATTGCGCGACCCGGCCTTTCCCGACGGACGGTGAGGTGATCTTTACGGAACGTCTCGTCTGGGCCGGTGCCAAGTGTGGCACGGCCTATCGGCGCGATCCCTTGCCAATCTCGATCTGGGAGGACGGTTGCATCTGGCGGTCGGAAGCATTGGCGCAGCTGGAACGGCACAAGCGCCCTTACCGTGTCTCATATCTCAGTGCTCATACGATGGCGCAGCGCGCCGCTATCGTCTCCGATCTTGCGGTCGCGCCGTTTCCGCGCTCCTACATTGGTGAGGATATGGAGATCCTCGGGCCCAACGAGGGGTTGCCGGAACTGACATCCTTCGACATTCGCCTGCTGACGGCATCGCAGATGACGGGGCCGATGAAGGCGGTGGCCGATAGTATCCGGCAGGCATTCGTAGAAATCGGGCGGAAAATGGCCGCGTAAACTGCGGCCAGTTAAGTGCTACTCGCGGCTGCGGCGACGTCTGCGGCCGCCACCTTCACCCGCATCGTCAGCGGACTTGCGTTCCGGCAGAATCACGACCTTGGACAGTTCCGGGAAGGTGTCGACCTTGTTTGGCAGCGCCATGGCGTAGACGAAATGCTCCTGAAATTTTGATTCAAGCGCCGTCTCTATCTTCTCGATTTTGCTGACGGTTTCCTCGATCTCGCGGCGGTAGCCACGATTGAGGAGCGCCATGCGTGCGCCGGTGCCGGCGGCGTTGCCGACCGCCTTCACCTTGTCGAGGGCGCAGTCCGGGATGAGGCCGAGCACCATTGCATATTTCGGGTCGATAAAGGTGCCGAAGGCGCCGGCAAGGCCGATGCGGTCGACATGATCGATACCCTGTTTGTCCATCAACAGCTTGACGCCGGCGTAAAGCGCGGCCTTGGCGAGCTGGATGGCGCGGACGTCGTTCTGCGTCACCGTAATGCGCTGTTCGCCGTCGCGCAGCAGATAGGAATAGGTGCGGCCGTTCTGCAGGATGCGCGGCGAGCGCGCCATCATGCCACCATCGACGACGCCATCTTCGGAGATGATGCCGGCGAGGAACATTTCGGCGACGACCTCGATGATGGCCGAGCCGCAAATGCCGGTGACGCCGACGGTTGCGGCCGCTTCCACGAATCCGGGCTCGTCGGACCAAGGTTCGATGCCAATGACGCGGTAGCGCGGCTCGAGCGTCACGGGATCGATGCGCACACGCTCTATTGCGCCTGGAGCAGCGCGCTGGCCGCTGGATATCTCGGCGCCTTCGAAGGCCGGGCCGGTGGGCGAGGAGGCGGCGACGACGCGCTGGCGGTTGCCGAGCACAATTTCGGCATTGGTGCCGATATCGACCAGCAGCATCATTTCGTCCTGCCGGTGTGGTCCCTCGGCCAGTGTCGCGGCGGCGGCGTCGGCGCCGACATGGCCGGCGATGCAGGGCAGCATATAGACGCGCGTGCCCGCATTCATAGGCAGTGCGACTTCGGCCGAGGTCAGATGCACCGCGCCGGACACGGCAAGCGCAAACGGCGCACCGCCAAGCTCGGTCGGGTCGATGCCAAGAAAGAGGTGATGCATGATCGGATTGCCGACGAAGACGGCGTCGAGAATGTCCTGGCGCGACACGCCGCCATCGGCACAGACCTTGTCGATCAGCCCGTTCAGCGCCTCGCGCACGGCGTTGGTCATCGCGGGCCGCCCGTCCGGGTTCATCATCACATAGGAAACGCGGCTCATCAGGTCTTCGCCGAAGCGGATCTGTGGGTTGGATGTGCCGGCGGATGCCACCGTGCGGCCCGAGAGCAGCGAGGAGAGATGCATGGCGATCGTGGTCGAGCCGATGTCGCAGGCGATGCCATAGGCTTCGTTCTTCAGGCCCGGATAGAGCGCGATAAGCCGTGGGGGATCGCTCTCATGATCCCTGTGGATTGCGGCGGTGACTTTCCACTCGCCCTTGCGCAGGATCGATTGCACCTGCGGGATGATGTGAAAGTCGACCTCGAGATTGTCGTATTTCCAGTCGGTGGCCAATGCCGCCTTCAGCCGATCGAGATCGCCTGTCGGTTTGTGCATGTCCGGTTCTTCGACCTCGACATAGCACATGTGCACGGCCGTATCGCGGGCGATAATGCGCTCGTCGACGGCCTTGCGGACCACCTGCGCATTGATCACCGTATCCTGCGGCACATCGATGACGAGATCGCCCTGTATCAGCGCCGAGCAGGAGAGGCGGCGTCCATCCAGCAGGTCGCGGACCTCGGCATAACGCTTTTCCTTTGGGCCGATCGGCGAGAGATGGTCGTTGGCGGAGACGATCTTGTGCTTGGCGAAATTGCCTTCCTGCACGGAGACCTGGCAGCGCCCACAGGTCGCGCGGCCGCCGCAAACACTCTCGACGTAGACGCCAAGCTGCCTTGCCGCCTCCAGCACCGGCGTGCCGACGGCGAAACGGCCACGCTTGCCGGAGGGCATGAAAAGGACGAGGGGGTCTTGGTTGGTCATTGGATTCGGCTTTCGGACAATTTCCTATGGAGGCCTCTGTTGCCCCTCACCCTAGCCCTCTCCCCGTAAACGGGGGGAGAGGGTGGATTTGAGCGATTGCGCGAAGCGAAATCGCGAAAAGACGGATGAGGGCTTTTACTCCCTCGCAGCGCCTGCACCAGCTCTCGCGGCACGACCGCCACGGCGTCCACCACCAGCTGACGGAGCCGCTGCTGTCGGGGCGACACCACCTTCTGCCTGCTTGTAGTCGCGGTAGGTCATGATCCAGTTGGTGCAATTGGCGTCGGTGCCGTTGAGCACGTTGGCGGCGCGCACGGCCTCCATTTCCTGGGGGCGGCAAGGGTTCATGATCGCGGAAGTCATGCCGGCTCCGATCACCATCGGGATGAAGCCGGCATTGATGCCATGGCGGTGCGGCAGGCCAAAGGAGATGTTGGAGAGGCCGCAGGTGGTGTTGACCTTCAGCTCGTTGCGCAGGCGATGCAGCAGCGCGAAGACCTGGCGGCCGGCATCGCCGAGCGCGCCGATCGGCATGACGAGCGGGTCAACGATGATGTCCTCGGGCTTGATGCCGTAGTCCATGGCGCGCTGGACGATCTTCTTGGCGACGGCGAAACGAACGTCCGGGTCCATGGAAATGCCGGTCTCGTCGTTGGAGATGGCGACGACCGGCACGTCGTATTTCTTGATGAGCGGCAGGATGGCTTCGAGCTTTTCCTCTTCGCCGGTGACGGAGTTGACCAGAGGTCGGCCCTTGGCGACTTTCAGCGCCGCCTCGATGGCGGCCGTCACCGAGCTGTCGATCGACAGAGGCACATCGACGAGACCCTGGACGATTTCCAGCGTCTGCACCAAAAGGCCCGGTTCCGTCTCGTTCGGGTTGACCGAGGTGACACCGGCGTTGACGTCGAGCATGGTCGCGCCGGCGGCCACCTGTTCGAGCGCATCCTTGATGACGGTATCGAAATTGCCCTCGATCATCTCGGCGGCCAGCTTCTTGCGCCCCGTCGGATTGATGCGTTCGCCAATCACGCAAAAGGGCTGGTCGAAACCGATGATGATTTCGCGAGTGGCGGATGCAACGATGGTGCGCGTCATGTCTGATCCTCTGGTCAGTTGGCACGATAGAGAAGATCTATCGTGCCGTGATGGGCGTTACAAGCGGGCCGGGCTCCTCCGCCCGCCACTCGTTTCAATGCGTCTGATGCGGCGGTTGGTGGGAGGCGGCTTCGGCCATTTCCTGCTGGTTCTCTTCCTTGCCCTCGCGGATGCGTTCCAGTCTCTCGGCAACCAGAGCGTCTGTGCGGTTGGCCTCGTGCTTCCATGGCCGGCGGCCTTTCAGCACGCCGGAATCATGCACCATCTCCGCGACATATTCTTCCTGGCGATAGGCCATGACGTGGACGCCGGACACGCCCTCGATCTCCTTCACCTCGTTGATGATATCGATGCAGAGCTGCTTGCCCTCTTTCTTCTGATCCTGCGCGCCTTCGATGCGCTTGATGATCTCATCGGGAATATGCACGCCCGGCACGTTGGAGCGCATCCAGCGGGCGGTCTTTGCCGAGGCCAGAGGACCGACGCCGACCAGGATGAAGCATTTTTCATGCAGGCCGAGATCGCGGACCTTCTTCATGTAGTCCCGGAACATCGGCACGTCGTAGCAATATTGGCTCTGGACGAACTGCGCGCCGGCCTCGATCTTCTTTGCCAGGCGATAGGGACGGAAGTCGTAGGGTGGCGCAAATGGGTTGATGGCAGCGCCGAGAAAAACCTTCGGCGGCGAGGTCAGCTTGCGGCCGGAGAGGAATTTGGCATTGTCGCGCATGACGCGCACGGTTTCGAGCAGCGACATGCAGTCGAGGTCGAAAACCGGCTTGGCGCCCGGCTGGTCACCGGCTTGCACGCCGTCACCGGTCAGGCACATGATGTTGCAGACACCCATGGCGGCAGCCCCCAGCACGTCGCCCTGGATGGCGATGCGGTTCTTGTCGCGGCAGGCGATCTGCATGATCGGGGCATAGCCCATGCGCGTCAGCAGTGCGCAGATGCCGACGGAGGACATGTGGCAATTGGCGCCGGAGGCATCGACCGCATTGATGCCATCGACCCAGCCGGAGAAGATCGCGGCGCGCTCATAGACATCTTCGGGGTTGGCGCTGTCGGGAGGGTTCAGCTCGGCGGTGACGGCGAATTCGCCGCGGCGAAGCACCCGCTCCAGCCGTCCGAGCGAGGAGTGGCCGGGCAGGGGATCGAGCGGCAGATGGGCGCCCAGCGGATTTTCATCGACATGCGCCATCGGTCAGGCTTCCTTCCTAGCCGCTTCGCGAGCAGCGGCGGCTTCGGCCGTCACTCGCAACCATGAAGAGGTCTCGCGCAGCGACTGGTTCACCGGCTTCTGTACGTTCATGATCGCATCGCCATAGGCCATGTTGCGCGAACCGTTCCAGGCCTGCACCCAGACGCAGGGCATATCGGGCTCGACTTCGCAATTGCCATTGGCGCGCACGCCGCCGCAGGGGCCGTTTCGCAACTGCTTCGGACAGTTCATCGGACAGGACATGCCGGTCGATGACAGTGCGCACTGGCCGCACATGCGACAGTCGAAGAGAAAACCCTTCACATTGCGTTCGACGAAGGTGATGGGACGTTCGACCCGCTCGTAGCCAATTTTCTTCCAGAGCGGATGCAGCAGGAGGAAAGCGTCGGCGAAGCGGCGGTAGAACCATTCGAGGAAGCGCGAATGGCGCACCGCCCAGAGGCGGACGGTGTATTTGCGCCGTGCGCGGCGGTTCGGCGAGACGCCGGCGGGCGTATAGGCGCCGCTGGCGGCCTTCGCGCCCGGGGCGGCATTGCCCGGTTTTGGGGCGGCATCAGCCATTGTCGCGGCCCCCGGCCTTCACCAGAGCAATGAGACGCTCCCGGTCATAGGCGGCTTCGAGTTCGCTTGCGGCCTTGTCGGCCTCGGCTTCCAGATCGTCGGAGACAGGTACGGGATCGGCCTTGCGCCATTCAGCCAGATAGTCGTCCGTCTCGGCGGCGCCGGTGCGCATGGCGCACATGTCGATCGCCTCGGTGAAGCGCAGGGACAGCTCACGCTTCGCCGCCTGCCGCCCTTTCTTGATGATCACCTGGGCCGGAATATCCCGCCAATAGACGACAATGCGATCCGCCATGCACAAGTTCTCCTCTTTGATCAAGAATGCACGTCCGTCCACCCCGGGACTGCGCTCGCCACGACGCGGCACATGCCGAAAAACGACGCTCCGGGCAAAGCATCTTCACAAGCGGCAATAAACTTTGCCGTCGCGCAAGGCGGCAGCGGTTTCGGGCCATGATTCAACGCCTTCGATGTGGAGCAGCATGGCGATATCGCAGGGAGGCCGCAAGCGGCGAAATGGGATGGAATGTCGTAATCAGACAGCCAGCAATTCACGCGCGAGATCGCCATAGCCGGTGAAGCGATATTCATAGTCCAGGCCGAGAAAAGCTGCTGCTGCTTTTGCTTTTTCCTGAAGTGCCGGATCTTCTTCCTGCGAGAGATAGACCACCTTGCGGTAATTGCCGAAATACATGTCCCGCAGCTCCGGATGACGGTCGAGGCCGAGTGGTACGATGACGAAGGCTTCGAACTGGCGGGCAAGGAAATCGGTGAGGAAAAACGAGGTGATGTCATCCTCGCGGGCGGCGAAGGCCTCGTTGCCGCTGAAGAAGGAGTAACAGTGCGGGCCGGAGAGGCGTTCGATGCCCTCGCGTTCGCAGATCCTGTCGATGTCACCCCCTGTGCCGCAGTCGGCATAGCCGATGAAAATCGTCTCGAAGCCGCGGGAGCGTGCGTCTGCGATCGCCTCTTCCAAGGCCGGTGCGATCTTCTGTGGATAGGAATGATAGATTGCGGGAAGACAGTGCAGGTCGATGTGATCGAGGCTATTTATTCTGGTGACCGTAAGTATCTCGCGCGCGATTGCGCCGCACGCGATTACATGAACCTTTTGTGCTGCTATGCGTTTCTTGGACGAAGGGTTTGTCTCCGCCTTTTGTCGATCAACATCCATTCAGAGAGGGCTCCCGATCATGACTGCACCGACACTCACTAAAATCGCCGCCGCCTGCGCCGTCCTTATGGTACTCGCTTCATGCGCCAACACAATTCGCGGCATAGGCAGAGATACGGCGGGTGCTGTTAATGCGACGGAAGATGCCGGTCACAAGGTTAAACGGGCAGTCGTCAACTAATTTGGGATGCCGATCAGCCGGCGGCAACCCTTGCGGGGGCCGCTGGCCTCACATTCATGGTGATCAGGCTCGTGCAGCCAGGCTGTTGTGCTTGCGCTTCATGAAGTCCTTGGCGGTCTCGACCGCCACGGCCGCATCGCGGCAATAGGCATCGGCGCCGACAGCCTTGCCGAATTCCTCATTCAGTGGCGCGCCGCCGACAAGAACGACGTAATCGTCGCGCATGCCCTTTTCCTTGAGCGTATCGATGACGACCTTCATGTAGGGCATGGTCGTCGTCAGCAGCGCCGACATGCCGAGGATATCGGGCTGTTCTCGCTCGATGGCATCGAGATAGTTTTCGACCGGGTTGTTGATGCCGAGGTCGATGACGTCGAAGCCGGCGCCCTCCATCATCATGCCGACGAGATTCTTGCCGATGTCGTGAATGTCGCCCTTGACGGTGCCGATCACCATCTTGCCGAGCTTCGGTGCGCCAGTCTCGACCAACAGCGGCCGCAGGATAAACATGCCGGCCTTCATCGCATTGGCGGACAGCAGCACTTCGGGAACGAAGAGAATGCCGTCGCGGAAATCGATGCCGACGATACGCATACCCTCAACGAGGGCCTGCGTCAGGACGTCATAAGGCGTCCAGCCACGTGCGAGGAGGATATTGGTCGCTTCCTCGATTTCCTCCTTCATTCCGTCGTACAGGTCATCATGCATCTGCTGCACGAGTTCCTCATCAGAAAGTTCCGCGAGAATGATTTCGTCGTCAGACATGCGCTCCATCCCATTTTCGTGCAGTGCATCGGAAGCTTGTATAAAATACTGCCTCAATAAGCGATAAACCTCAACGATGACAAAACTCTTTTCGAAAGCGACGTTGCGCGGATAAATCGCGACGGATGGAAATGAGGCAATTTCGCCTTGCCCATGTCTGTCCTATGCTAGTCGCTGGCGCATAAAGGAATGTTCATGCGGCGGAATAGGGTAGCATGGAGCAGAATAGACGCATTCATGCGGAGGAGTGAGGATCATCATGGACGATATCATTGAGCAACCGGCCGCGGGCGGTGATGGTGGCGGACGGCGTTCGCGCGGTGAGGGCAGGGGTGCCGCCGCACGGCGCGCATCGCGCAGCGGCGGCGGACCAGGCCCATCGCTTCCCTATATCGTCCGCAAGATCGGCGTCTATGAGGTGCTGGACGAAGAGGGCCTGCAGCTTATCGAACGCAATGCCGACACCATACTCGAGGAAATCGGTATCGAGTTTCGCGATGACGCGGAGGCGCTGGCGCTGTGGAAAGACGCCGGTGCCGACGTCAAGGGGCAGCGGGTGCACTTCCCGAAGGGGCTGTGCCGCGAACTTCTGAAGACCGCGCCGAAGGAATTCACCTGGCATGCGCGCAATAGCGACCGCAACGCCCATGTCGGCGGCAAGGCGACGATCTTCGCGCCGGTCTACGGCCCGCCCTTCGTCCGCGATCTCGAAGGCAATCGCCGTTACGCGACGATCGAGGATTTCCGCAATTTCGTGAAGCTCGCCTATATGGCGCCGTCAATGCATTCGTCCGGCGGCACGGTCTGCGAGCCGGTCGATGTGCCCGTCAACAAACGCCACCTTGACATGATCTATAGCCATATCAAATATTCCGACAAGCCGTTCATGGGCTCTGTCACCGCGCCTGAGCGCGCCGAGGATACGGTTGCCATGGCGAAGATCGTTTTCGGTGACGATTTCGTCGAAAATAATTGCGTCACGCTGAACCTGATCAACGCCAACTCGCCGATGGTCTTCGACGAGACCATGCTCGGCGCGTTGAAGGTCTATGCGCGCCATAACCAGGCCTCCGTGGTCTCGCCCTTCATCCTTTCCGGCGCGATGAGCCCGGTGACCGTGGCGGGAACGCTGACGCAGATCCTGGCGGAAGTGCTGGCTGGCGCCTCCTTCACGCAGCTGATCCGCAAGGGGTCACCGGTGCTTTACGGCACCTTCGCCGCCTCGATCTCGATGCAGTCGGGTGCTCCGACCTTCGGTACGCCTGAGCCGTCGCTGGTGTCCTATGGCTCGGCCCAGCTTGCCCGGCGTCTCGGCCTGCCGTTCCGGACCGGTGGCTCGCTTTGCGCCTCCAAGGTGCCGGATGCGCAGGCGGCGCATGAATCGGCCAATACGCTGAACATGACGCTTCTGGCCGGCACGAATTTCGTGCTGCATGCGGCCGGCTGGCTCGAAGGCGGTCTGGTTTCTTCCTACGAGAAGTTCATGATCGACCAGGATCAGCTTGGCATGATGCAGAAGATGGCCGAGGGCGTCGATCTCTCCGAAAACGGCCAGGCTCTGGACGCTATCCGCGAAGTCGGCCCCGGCAGCCATTATCTCGGCTGCGCCCATACGCAGGCGAACTTCCAGAGCGCTTTCTATCGCTCGGCGCTCGCCGACAACAACTCCTTCGAGCAGTGGGAAATCGAAGGCCAGAAGCGTGTCGAGCAGCGCGCCAACGCGCTTTGCCGCTCCTGGCTCGATCATTACGAAGCTCCGCCGCTCGACCCCGCGATCGACGAGGCGCTGCTCGCCTATGTCCAGAAGCGCAAGGATTCCATGCCGGACGCCTTCACTTGAAGAGAGCCCGATGCCGCCAGGGAGCAAGGCGGTGCGGTACGTGTTGCCGATCTGATCCAGAAGGAAGTCTGGCGACCGCATTACGAATATAAGGGGCCGCGGTGATGAGCGGCTCGCCCATGATTGGAAAACTCCGTGCAGCGCTTGGCGCCCACGGAGTTTTTGTTCGTGGCGTGGTGTGTTTTGACGAAGGCGAGGGGCCGCTGCTGCACGATGGCACGCCGGCACGAAGCGTGATCCTGCTCGGCAATATCGGCGGTTCGATCTGGCAGCCGTTTTCGCACTGGCGGCAATTGCCGGAAAATGCCGGTCGACGTGATCCGCTCGACGATTGGTCGAAAGTGGTCATCCAGCCGATTGCCGCAGCTTTTAGCGCGACGGCCTATTTCCCGTCCGATCCGCCCTGGCAGCCGTTTCAGCGATGGGCAATGCAGGCGGAAGGTCTGAAGGCTTCGCCGCTTGGCATTCTGATTCACCCGGAATACGGCTTGTGGCATGGCTATCGCGGTGCCCTGGGGTTTGCCGATGCTATCGAGACCGGGGAGCCAGTCGTGGCTACCGCGCATCTCTGCGATCATTGCGCTGAGAAGCCTTGTCTGACGGCCTGTCCCGTCGATGCAGTCACATCCGGCGGGTTCGATGTCGTGGGCTGTCGGTCGCATCTCGGGACGGATGCGGGGCTGGCCGGCTGCATGACCGGTGGCTGTCTGGCGCGCAACGCCTGTCCCGTCGGAGCCAACTATCGCTATTCGTCGGCACAGCTTGCCTTTCACATGGCGGCGCTCCAACCTTAGAAGGGCGAGAACGCTCCTTCTTTCGCCTTATTTGCGATGTGCTTTAGCGTTGCCGTAATCCTCTGCGGAGTTGTCACTTGATTCGATTATTGGCTGTGCTTGCCATTCTTGCCTGCGCCACCACGGCCTTTGCCGACGAAGCATGCCGCAAGGTTCTGCATCTCGGCGACAGCTATACCGTCTGCACCTTCGATCCGGCCGTCGACGGCATCCAGCTTTATGAATACGACCACAGCGGCAAGCCCTATGGTTCGTTCCGGGCGCTGGAAAGCGATCTGGCGCAGGACCGCCTCTTCGTCCGTTTCGCGATGAATGGCGGCATGTATCAGGACGATCTGTCACCGGTCGGCCTCTATATCGAGGCAGGCAAGCAGTTGAAGGCGATCAACACCAACAGGGGATGGGGTAATTTCCATCTCCTGCCCAACGGTATCTTCTATATCCAGCCGGGCCGCGCCAGCGTCATGGAGAGCAAGGCCTTCCTTGCCTCCGGCATCAAGCCTTTTTACGCGACGCAATCCGGGCCGATGCTGGTGATCGACGGCAAGCTGCATCCGTCGTTCCTTGCCGACAGCACCAGTTTCAAGACGCGCAATGGCGTTGGCGTCTCGGCCGACGGCAAGGTGATCTTCGCCGTCTCCGACGGTTTCGTCCGCTTCCATGATTTTGCAACCCTGTTCCGCGACGATCTCGGTTGCGCCAATGCGCTCTTCCTCGATGGCAGTATTTCCAGTCTCGACATTCCGGAATGGCGGCGGCGGGACGGCCTATTCCCGCTTGGCCCGATCATCGCGGTGACGCAATCGCTGCCGGGCTGAGCGCCATAAGGCGTAAGGTTGGAACCAGCCACAATCGCTAATCCACATCGCGGGGGATTTTATCCTTCGGATGCGGATTGTCGGATTGGGGCTTCGAACATCGATGACGGAAATTGCAGGCGAGGCAAAAGCGCTGATCTTCATGACGGCGCGCGATTGCGAAATGTATGTCAGGCAATCCCTGGCAAGCCTCTCCAGGCAGACGCTTGACGATCTGCACGTTCTCTTTATCGACGATCGCTCCGACGACGACACCGGTGTTATCGCAGCGGCGCTGCTCAACGATCTTTT
The DNA here is from genome assembly GCF_000799715.1 of Martinezella rhizogenes. Taxonomy (GTDB): domain Bacteria; phylum Pseudomonadota; class Alphaproteobacteria; order Rhizobiales; family Rhizobiaceae; genus Rhizobium; species Rhizobium rhizogenes_C. Next base: position 613,949 of record NZ_JUHG01000011.1, on the reverse strand, counting down.
CCCCAATCGCCATACCTTCATCCGCAACGAAACGCGTCTCGGAAAGTCGTGCAACGTCTGGGAGCATCTGAGGCCACGCACCAAGATGGCCGAGTTCATCGCCATGCTTGATGGCGACGACCAGTTGATCATTCCCAATATTCTGGAGCGGATGTCTGAAAGCTATGCCGGCGGGCAGGATGTCGTCTGGACGAACTTCGTCACCGATGGCGGCGGGGTCGGCGGTAATGGCGCTCTCGATCCCAACCTTTCGCCGCGCCGGCAGGGTTGGAAGACCAGCCATCTCTTCAGCTTCCGCGCCTCGCTGCTGGACAATGTTCCCGAGGGCTATTTGCGCGACGATGCCGGACAATGGTTCATGGCGGCCTGCGACATCGCCCTTGCCCTGCCCATACTCGATCAGACCCGGCGCTATGAGTTCATCCCGGTCAACGCTCACCGTTACACGGCGACCAATCCCTATTCGCACCATAATCTCGATCCGCAGTCGCGCGGGCTGAATTCCACCGCGCAGCAGCGGTCTGCGCAGGAGGCATTCAACAAGCCGCCGTTGCCGCTAACCAGGCCGGCAAAGACAGCCGCGACGCCGGTGGTGGCCAACGTTGCCGCCGAATATCGTGCGCCGGCTACTGGCGTCGCCGCCGATGCTTCGCAGGCTTGGCAGGAAACGGCGGGCCAGATTCTGGTTGCCGGCTATCCGACCCTGCTCGACGCGCAATCCGCAGCCGGTCGAGACATGCTGACACCGATGCAGATCTGGGCGCTTCGCCGTGCTGCCCTCAGCAGGGGCGATACCCCGAATATCCTGCATATCGGTGCGCCACGCTCCGCATTGGCGCTGGCGTCCATTCTCTCCGGCCTCGATGCCGGGCTGAACTGCCTATGTCTTTCGCCCGAACAGGTCGGCGACATGGAAGCTCGCTTCGTGGCCAGTGGTCTGACCGAGGGCATTTCCATCATCGAATCCGAAGCGACCAATATAAATTTCGAGGAATTTTCCGCCGCGTTCCCCGATACAAGGCAGATCAGCGAGGACATCAAGTTCGATCTGGTGGTCGTCGACCTGTGGAATACGTCCTATCCGGCCGAGAGCGCGCTCGTCGCCCTGCCGGCACTGGCAAACAACCTGTCGCCGCGTGGCTTCAGCTTCTGCCTCTTCGCCCAGGACAGTGCCACCGAGGCGATGGCCGCCAAGCGTTGGGCGAGCGTCAGCTCCGGACTGAAATTCTGCCTCGATGCGATCGGCGGCAGCGGCTTGATGGTCATCGGCGGCCGCTGATGATGCTTTCGAACGCGCCGGCATATTCTCGACAAACCTCTGCATGTTGGAAAGAACCGCGATGACTCTGCAAGCCACCGTCGCCTGCGAAGTGAACAGCTACCGGACCCCGGTCCGGTTCCACCTTCCCAATCCGGACGATCATATACAGAGGTTCATCCTGCAGAACCGGACTTTCTATGAGCGGGCCATGCTGGAAGAGGTCGGTTCCTCCTTGCCTGAAGATGCGCTGGTAGTCGACGTGGGCGCCTATATCGGCAACCACACGCTCTTTCTCAGCTCCGTCCTCGGTGTCCGGACGCTCGCCATCGAGCCGAACCCCGCTGCCTTTGCCGTGCTTCAGGCGAATGTCGAACTCAACGGCATAAACAGGCTGGTTGAACTCCATCTGCTTGCGCTGGGTGCCGTCGCCGGCACCGGCGGGATCGTCGGAACGGATGCCACCAACCTCGGTGGGGCGCGGTTCCTGCCGGCTGACCAAGGCGCTATCCGCATGGCGAGCCTCGACGATATCGTTGGCGAACGGCGAGTTCATCTTATCAAGATCGATGTCAACGGTACGGAAGCCGATGTGCTGCAAGGGGCGGCGGCAACGATTGCACGTTGCCGGCCGAAACTGCTCGTCAGTGCCGGCAGTGTCGCGGTGCTGGCGGCGGTGGAGGCCGTTCTCCGCCCCTTGGGCTATCGGAAAATTCGGCTTTACAACGAGACGCCGACCTATCTTTTCGAGGTGTCGCATGTCGAAGCGGCCATACCTGAACGAGCAATCGACCTGCTCGATCCGCGCGACCTCGCCGCACTGCCGCCGACCCGGGAGATCGCCGCCGGCATGGCGACCGTTGCCGGCAACGAGATTGCCCTGCGGGCAACGGTCATGTCGCTACTGCCACAGGTCGATCGACTTTATGTCTATCTCAACGGCTTCACCGAGGCTCCACGCTTCATTGCCGAGCATCCGAAGATCCGGCATTTCATCGACACCGATGGCAGTCGCTATGGCGACGCCGGCAAGTTCTGGGGGCTGGAGCAGGTCGAGGATGCCATCTACGTCACCTGCGACGATGACATCATCTATCCCGACGATTTCGTCGCGCGCATGGTCGGCGAGCTGGCGCAGTTGCGCGGCCAGGCGGTCGTCAGCGTGCACGGTTCGATCATCCTGCAGCCGAGCCGTGGCTACTATAAGGATCGCGGCCGTGCCGTCTTCCACTACGAGCGTTCCCTCATGCGGCGGCGCCGGGTTCACGTGGCGGCGACCGGCACCGGCGCGTTTCATTCCAGCCTCATCAAGATGACGCTCGCCGATTTCCGCCATCGCAACATGGCGGATATCTGGCTTGCGGAATATCTGCATCGCAATGGTATTCCGGCCTATGCCGTGCCGCGCAAGGAAGGCTGGTTGCTCTCGATAGAGGTGCCGCGTTCCTCGATTTATGCGCAATCGGCGGCCAATACCGGATCGGCCTATGACAGCTCGCGCAGGCAGGACGAGGTGTTGTCGTCGATATACCCGCTCTCGCTCCTCGCATCGGACGCGGCGGATGCCGCATCGATTGTCTACCTTGTGGATACCGACCGTGTCGACGGGCTGGTGGAGTTCATCCTGGCGGTCGCCGGACGTGAGCGCGATCCCATCGTTTTCGTCACTTGCGATCACGAGACGGATGAGATGCGCAATGTGACGCTTCATCCGGATTTTCTTTGCGAAGTGCATCTTGTCGCGCGTAGTGGCGGTCATGCACCCGCCTACCATGACTTGCTGTCGAAGCATGCGGCACGCGTCAAGGCATGGACCCTTCGCAACGGCAATGAGCTGAAGCCGGCGGCTGGCCGCGAGTGGGAAAAATGGCTCGCGCCGATTGCGCCGCTCGCCGATGTCATGCCGCTGATCCCTCTACCTCAGCAGCCCGCTGCCGATGGCCGGCCGGGCTTCGATTCGGCGAAGTATTGGGAGCAACGCTATCTGGCCGGCGGCAATTCAGGGGCCGGCTCGTATAATAAATCAGCCGAATACAAGGCTCATATCCTGAACGCCTTCGTGGCCGAAAAGCAGCTGAAGCGGGTAGGCGAACTTGGCAGCGGTGACGGCAACCAGCTCCGCTATCTTGCCTTTGACGATTATACGGGATTTGACATCTCGCAGACAGCGGTCGATCTCTGCCGGCAGATGCACGGAAATCGCCCCGGTCGCGCCTTCGTCTGGCTTGGCGACCCGCAGCTGGACATCAGCATCTACAACGAAACTTTCGAGCTGACCCTGTCACTCGACGTCATTCTTCATCTTGTCGAGGATGAGGTTTACCGCGCCTATATCGACAGGTTGTTCTCCCTGTCGAACCGGTATGTCGTCGTCTACACCTCGAATTACGATGCCCCTGACCGGCACGGTGCGATCCATGTGAGAAACCGGCGGTTCACCGATGATGTGGCGCGCTGGCTGCCGGAATGGAGGCTGCTCAAGCACATCGACAATCCCTACAAGCACCCGCTGATTTCGGAGGCGGACTTCTTTGTCTTTGGCAAGGACGGCGCCGAGGACATGTCTTTCCTCGATACGATCAACGAGCGCCCGCTCGGACAATAAGGCGGGTATCAAGCGCCGGAAGACAGGCTCAAGTGAAAGCCGGCCGCCTTGATTTCGCGGCCGGCTTTTATATTGGCTGACGCTCAGCCGCGACGCCGGCGTTCGCGCACCGGCGCGGTTCCGCCTTCATTGGCGGTCTTGTTACGCAGCGGGCCGATACGTTCGATGATGACCTCCAGTGTCGGGCGCGGGCCGGGCGTGTAGTTGTCGAGCGCCTCGCGCATGGCGGCGAGGTGGTCGCAGGACGTGCCGCAGCAGCCGCCGATGATCTTGGCGCCGGCGTCGCGGGCAAGGCGTGCATAGTCGGCCATCAGCGGCGGCGTGCCGGAATAATGGATCTCGGCGCCGCGATATTCGGGAATGCCGCAATTGCCTTTGACGATGATGGTCGCGGTTGGGTCTGCCTCGGTCATGTCGAGCAGGCTCGAGAGGATATCCGAGGCCCCGACGCCGCAATTGGCGCCCGTGGCGAGCGGACCTTCGCCGACATCCTTGGCAACGCCCTGGAGATCCTTCGGATGCAGGCCCATCATCGTCTTGCCGGCGGTGTCGAAGGAGCCGGTATAGGTGTAGGGCAGGCCGACCTTGACGGCGGCTTCGGCCGCGGCGCGGATTTCTTCGGCCGACGACATGGTCTCGATCCAGGCGACATCGGCGCCGCCGGCTTTCAAACCTTCGATCTGTTCGGCAAAGGCGGAGACGGCGTCGTCATAGGTCAGCGCGCCGAGCGGTACCAACAGCTCGCCGGTCGGGCCGACGGAGCCGGCGACGATGACCTTGCGACCGGCCTTGTCGGCGACGGCACGAGCGATTTCCGCCGCCGTCTTGTTCAGGCTGTGAACGCGATCCTGCGCATGGTGCAGTTTCAAGCGATGACGCGTACCGCCGAAGGTGTTGGTGAGGATGATATCGGCGCCGGCGTCAACGAAATCCTGGTGCAGCTTGGTGATCCGTTCGGGATGCTGTTCGTTCCAGATTTCCGGCGCTTCGCCGGCCTCCAGTCCCATCGCGAAGAGATTGGTGCCTGTCGCGCCATCGGCAAGCAGCACGCCCTTTTCGGCGAGAAGATCGGTCAAGGGATTGGCTGTGACGGTCATGGCGTCTCCTCGGATGCTCTGAATTGAAATGCAGATATAAACATTTCTTTATGTGATCGCAATGTCGGGATAAAGGCAGCGCTTGCTCGATAACCCGATGTGGAAGAAAAAAGCGCCCAGGCAGGGCGCTTTCCACTTTGCGACGGTGGTCGATTTCAGGCTGCCGCCATACGCGTTGTTTCGTGCGTCGTCGGCGTCACCATGGCGGTGATGATGCCTTGCAGATCGATCGTGCCGATCGGCCGGCCGTCGGCATCGGTGACGATGGCAGCATTCTGTGCGTTGTCGGTCATCTGCTTGGCTGCCATTTCCAGTGTCATGTCGCCGGGTACGCGAGGCCCGTGTGCCTCGCCGGCAAGCGGCTTCATGACGGTCTGGGTCTGGATGATGCGGCCGCGGTTCACTTCCTTGACGAAAGCGGTGATGTAGTCGTCGGCGGGTTTCAGCACGATGTCCTGGCCGCTGCCCTGCTGCACGACCTTGCCGTCACGCAGGATGGCGATCTTGTCGCCGAGGCGCAGCGCCTCGTCTAGATCGTGGGTGATGAAAACCACGGTCTTCTTCAATTCCTTCTGCAGGTCCAGGAGCACGCTCTGCATGTCGACGCGGATCAAAGGGTCGAGCGCGGAATAGGCTTCGTCCATCAACAGGATGTCGGCGTCGTTGGTCAAGGCGCGAGCAAGGCCGACGCGCTGCTGCATGCCGCCGGAAAGCTGGTTCGGATAATGATTTTCGAAGCCTCTGAGGCCGACGCGCTCGATCCAGTATTGGCCCTTTTTCTCGCTCTCGGAGCGAGAAACGCCCTGGATATCCAGGCCATAGATGGTGTTTTCGATCACCGTGCGGTGCGGTAGCAGGGCGAATTTCTGGAACACCATCGCCGTCTTGTGGCGGCGGAATTCGCGCAGGGCATTCTCGCTCATCTTGCAGACGTCGACGCCGTCGTAGAGCACTTCGCCGGCCGTCGGCTCGATAAGCCGGTTGATGTGGCGGATCAGCGTCGACTTGCCGGAGCCGGAGAGGCCCATGACGACCGTGATCGCGCCAGCCGGCATGTCGATGTTGATATCCTGCAGGCCGAGGACATGGCCATGCGTCTCGTTGAGCTCGGCCTTGCCGAGGCCGTTCTTGACCGCATCCACATAGTCGCGTCCGCGTGGGCCGAAGATCTTGTAGAGGTTCTTGATCTGGATCGCGTGACTAGCCATGGATGACCTCCGAGTGCTTCTGGAGCCGCCTGCCATAGGCCTGGCTCGTACGGTCGAAAATGATGGCGATGGCGACCAGGGCGAAACCGTTGAGGAAGCCGACGGTGAAGAACTGGTTGTTGATGGCCTGCAGCGTGTTCTTGCCGAGCCCGCCGACGCCGACCATCGAGGCGACGACGACCATGGCAAGCGACATCATGATGGTCTGGTTGATGCCGGCCATAATGGTCGGCAAGGCAAGCGGGATCTGCACGTTGAACAGCTTTTGCCGGTGCGACGAGCCGAAAGCGTCGGCCGCTTCCAGCACTTCCTTGTCGACAAGGCGGATACCGAGATTGGTCAGGCGGATCATCGGCGGGACGGCGTAGATGACGACGGCGATCAGGCCCGGGACCTTGCCGATGCCGAAGATGACGACGACGGGGATGAGGTAGACGAAGCTCGGCATCGTCTGCATCACGTCAAGAGTCGGGTTGATGATCGACTGCAGCCGGTCGGAGCGGGCCATCAATATGCCGATCGGAAGACCAATAACGATGGCGATGAGGGTACAGACCGTCACCATGGCGAGCGTCACCATCGTGTCGCCCCAAAGGCCGCAGACGCCGATCAGGATCAAGGAAATGGCGGTGCCGGCGACGATCTTGAGATTGCGGCTGGCGGCATAGACGACGCCCATCATGACAAGGATCACGATGAACCAGGGCGTATTGGTGAAAAGCCATTCCAGATGGTTCAGAAACCATTGCAGCGGCTGCACCACGGTATCGATGATACCGCCGTAGGAACGCACGATTGCCCTGAAGCCGTCATCGATATTCTTGCGCGCGAGGCGGATCAGCGTTTCGTCGATCGCCGGAAAATTGCACAGAACATCCGGCAGGAAACTACATTGAATAGCCATGGACTTCCCCTTCTTGCCCGGTTGTTGTCCAGCCCATGCGTGTGGCCTTCACGCAAGATGGTACAGCAACGCTGAGCCGGTTCTTCAGGCTGCTTCTTCCTTTTTACATCATTCGCAGGCGCCATTCTGGACTTGTTGCGACCTTGAGCCGTGCCGGCCTGTCGGTATATGAGCGTCGCCGCGGCCGTTGCGAATGCGGAACTGGCTGCCGACAGTGCGCCTGCCGCCAGTTCCGGCGTCTTCTGTCAGAGCGAAGCCTTGACCTTGGTCGCGACATCGGCGGAAACCCACTTGGTCCACATGTCGGGGTAGGTCTTCAGGAAGTACTTTGCAGCATCTTCGTTCGTGCCCTGGTTATCCGTCATCCAGGCCAGAACCTTGCCGACCGTGCCATTGTCCCATTTGCGGGTCTTGACGTAGTCCATGGCGACGCTTGCCTTGGATGCGAAGCCCTTGGTCACGACCGTATAGACTTCGGATACGGGATAGGAGTTGATCTTCGGATTGGCGCAATCCTGCTGCGAGGTGCAGGCGTCCCATTCCTTCTTGTCGTGTGGTACCTCGAAGCTCAGGCGCACCATATCGTACTTGCCGAGGATGGCGGTGGGTGCCCAATAGTAGCCGAGCCAGCCGGTCTTTTTTTCGAAGGCATTGGCGATCGAGCCGTCGAGGCCGGCGGCCGAGCCGGTATCGACCAGCGTGAAGCCCAGTTTCTCGGCGCCAGTCGCCTTATAGAGATTGGCAGTGGAGATCTGGCAGTTCCAGCCCGACGGGCAATTGTAGACTGCGGCCTTGGATTTATCTTCCGGGGCAGGGAAGAGTTCCGGATGCTTCAATGCGTCCTGGACGGTCTTGATGTCGGGATGGGCGTCGGCGAGGAACTTCGGAATCCACCAGCCTTCGACGCCGCCGTCGCTGAGAAGCGGCGCTGCCTCGATCAAGCTGCCTTCGGAAACGGCCTTGTCGAGCGCGATGCGGACGGAGTTGATCCAGAGTTCGGGCGCGATGTCGGGCGTGCCCTTTTCATTCATGGAGGTGAAGGTCGGCTGCGTGTCGCCGGTCACCAGCGTGACATTACAGCCATAGCCATTCTGCAGGATGATCTTGTCGACCTGCGCGGCGACGCCGGCGGATGCCCAGTTCATTTCGGCGATCGACACGTCGCCGCATTCCGCAGCCTGTGCCGAGCCAGCCAAAGCATAGGCACCGAGTGCGAAGATGGCGGAAGCGATAAGCTTCTTCATTGGATTATGTCTCCCAGTTTCTCGTTAAGTTACGGAAATCGGCGTCAAGCAGACTTAGTGCCGGTCGATCTCCCTTCAGCGTGGTCGAACCACAACCGTTCACGCGTCGCTGACGACGTCTGTCCGGCCCCCTCATGCTGCTGTCGTGCATTTGCTTTTTATACGGCCGCGGAACCCTGTCGCAGCCGTGCTCTTTTCACATCGACGTGATGCAGCCTAATGATTTGAGGGGGGAAATCAACCTGCCGTCGGCCAATCTGACTTACGGCGACTTATCGGGAAGCTTATATAAGCGCTTGAATTAGCCTCTTTTCCGCTATTCATGGCTGTAAAATGGGCATTGCAGGCTGGAGGTGGCCGTTCTGATCCGGCGGAGATGAAAAATCTCTAAAATATCGCGTCCGGCAGAGACTTTTTATATTCCATTCGCGTCGTTTTCAGCCCCTCGAGAAAAACCAGAAAATTTTCGGAAAATCTTTCAGATTCATCCTTATTTAAGCACTTAATAACCCTCCGGTAACGATGTGTGGCTATCAATCGAGATGTGGCGGGGGACACCGCCCATCTCCGGATCAGGTAATGCGTCCCGGAGAAAGCGAGCCTTGCAGTGTAAGATGCAAGCGAGCCGGCGTTTTTGGCAAACCGCGTCGATCCCCGGATCGCGCGGTTTTCGCGTTTCAGGGCTTGGCCTCACTTCGCCGTCAGAATTGATGTAGCATGTGATCTCGGCGCATTAGCGGGCGCAAAGTTTGTTCGCTGAACGGCGGGAATATGAACAAAGCCGCCGATGCGGTCGCATGGCGGCTTGTTGTGCGAACAGGCTGTGGCTTGACGGCCAATCAGCCGACGCTGTAGGTGCGGATGAAACCGATGGGGCCGGAGCGGGTGTCGAGCTGCTGAAGCCGACTGTCGGGACGGGGTGATGGCAGCTTGGAATTCCAGGCGATCTGGATGGAATTCTTGTTGTTGAAGATGAAGAGCATCGGGGTATCCTCCGGGCCGGATCGGCCGGCTTTTGTTGTATGATTTGACGGCGGAGATAATCCTCTTCCGCGGGGCGAGCAACGGATGAAATCGTCATCCAATGTCGCAAATAGAGTAAATGGTGAGGTGGTGCATTCTTGCCCTGGATTGCTGATTTTCAGCCGTGGATGATGGCGGTTAAATCAAGGCGGAATCCCGGTATTTCAGTGGTAAAGCCCGATCGGAGAAATGACGGATGACGAAGGCGATCATGCTGCAGGGGACAGGTTCCGATGTCGGAAAAACGGTATTGGTTGCCGGGCTCTGCCGTCTGTTCGCCAACAGGGGCGTGAGGGTCCGTCCGTTCAAGCCGCAGAACATGTCCAACAATGCCGCCGTTGCCGAGGATGGTGGCGAGATCGGCCGGGCGCAGTGGCTGCAATCGCTGGCGGCACGTGTGCCGTCCTCGGTGCATATGAACCCGGTGCTGCTGAAGCCGCAGTCGGAGACCGGCAGCCAGATCATCGTGCAGGGCAAGGTCTGGGGATATGCGAAGGGCAGGGACTATCAGGCGCTGAAGCCGCAATTGCTCGGCGCGGTGCTGGAAAGCTTTGCGACCATGCGCGCCGGAACCGATCTTGTGATCGTCGAGGGTGCCGGGTCGCCCGCCGAAATCAACCTCAGGCAGGGCGACATCGCCAATATGGGCTTTGCCATCCGCGCCAATGTGCCGGTGGTGCTGGTTGGCGATATCGATCGCGGTGGCGTCATCGCCTCGCTGGTCGGCACCTATCACATCTTGCCGGAAGAAGACCGGCGGATGATCCGCGGCTATATCATCAACAAGTTTCGCGGAGATGTCTCGCTGTTCGGCGCTGGGATCGAGGCCATCGGCAGCTTCACCGGTTGGCCCTGCCACGGCATCGTGCCCTGGCTGAAGGCGGCGGGCCGGTTGCCGCCGGAGGACTCCGTCGTGCTGGAGCGGCTGGCGCGCGGCTCCGACGGCGCGCTGAAGATCGCGGTTCCCGTTTTGCCGCGCATCGCCAATTTTGATGATTTCGATCCGCTACGCGCCGAGCCGGATGTCGATCTGGTCTTCGTTCGCGCTGGCGAGCGTCTGCCGGCGGATGCGGGGCTCGTGATCCTGCCTGGCTCGAAATCGACCATCGGCGATCTCATGGATTTGCGGACGCAGGGATGGGACCGGGATATCGCCGCTCATGTCCGGCGCGGCGGGCGCGTCATCGGCATTTGCGGCGGCTACCAGATGCTCGGCCGTATGGTTCATGATCCGCTCGGTATCGAAGGATCGGTGACGGAGACGCCGGGGCTCGGCCTGCTCGATGTCGAGACCGAGATGGCGCCGGAAAAGACCGTGCGCAACAGCACGGCTCAATCTGCGGAATATGACGCGCCGCTATCCGGCTATGAAATCCACCTTGGCGTGACACGCGGCAAGGATTGCGACCGGCCCTCGACCATGATCGACGGCCGGCCGGATGGCGCGCGCTCCGGCGACGGCCTGGTCATGGGCACCTATCTGCACGGGCTTTTCAGCAGCGATGCCTATCGGGCAAAGCTGCTGGCAAGCTTCGGCCTGAGCGGTGAGCGGATGAATTATCGCGCCAGCGTCGACACGGCGCTGGATGAGATTGCTGCGGAGCTGGAAGCGGTGCTTGATCCGGCCTGGCTCGACAGTCTCGCGGGCTAAAGCTCGCCGGAGACCTCGCGGCGGCGGCGGTCGAGTTCTTCGCTGTAGCGGCGCAGCGTATAGCTCTCGGTGAGCAGGCCGATCACGCGGCGCTCGATGAGGTCGTTGACCACCACCAGGGCTTCGCTTGCCGTCTGGTCGAACAAAGCGGCCGCCTGCTTGGCGTTCATCTGCGGCTGCAGGAAGTCGTTGCGGTGGCGGATGAAGTCGGCAAGGCCGTGTTGTTCGTCGTCTTTTTCGACCGGGCTCGCATAAATATCCGGCACCAGCACCATGCCGGCATATTTCTCGTCCTTGTCGAGTAGAATGACGCGCTGGGCCGAGCCGATCGGAAAATCGTGCCGAAACTCCTCGATGCTCATGTCCACATGTGCCGTGTGCACATCCGGGCGCATCATCCGCGCGACGGTGAGGTTGCGGATCCAGCCGACGTCATGGGCGCTGCGAATGCTTTCGCCACGCAGATGAAAACGCCAGGTGGCGAAGGAGTAGCCGAAGGTGGTGCGCACCACCAGCGACGAGGTGATGACGGCCGCCAGTACCAGCGCGGTGATCGGGAAATCGCCGGTGATCTCCAGCGCCAGGAAGGTCATGGTCAGTGGCCCGCCGATGATGGCGACCGCAAGCGAACTCATGCCCACGACGGCATAAATGACCGGCGTCAGCGTGGTATGGTCGAAATAGGGCGCGCAATAGGCGAAGATCTTGCCGAGCAGCGCGCCCATGAACAGCGAGGCAAAGAACAGGCCGCCCCTGAAACCGGAGCCGATCGAAACCGCGGAGGCAAGCGACTTCAGCAGGAGGAGGCTCGCCAGTCCCCATAGGGTGACTTCGCTGCCGAGGTTCAGGTGCAGCGCGCCGTGGCCGGCGGAGAGAACCTGCGGAGAGATCAGTGCCAGAAGGCCGACGACGAGACCACCGAGCGCCGGGCGAAAGGGTGGCGCGATCGAACTCTTGCGCGCCAGCTCCTCGATAAAGGCGACGCCCTGCATGATCAGGATACCGACGCCGGCGCAGAAGCCGCCCAGCAGGATGGCCGGGATGTAGTCGGCGGGAACCACGGCACCGAAGCGGCCGACATCGATGGCGAAGTCGTCGCCGGCAAGCAGGCGGGCGATGAAGGTCGAAATCAGCGCCGAGACGACAACCGGGGTCAGCGTCAGGATGGAATAGGTGCCGATGATCAGCTCGAAGGCGTAGAAGGCACCGGTGAGCGGCGCGTTGAAAGCGGCGGCAATGGCGCCGGCAGCACCACAGCCGACCAGCATCCGAAGATCGGCGCGGCGGAACTGCATCTTGTAGCCGAATTTCGAGGCGATGCCGGCGGCGAGCTGGGTATAGCCGGCCTCCAGCCCGACGGAGGCGCCGAAACCGTTGGAGATCAAGTTCTGGACGGCGACCAGAATGCTGTCGGTGAGCGACAGGCGACCACCGTGGAGCGCATTGGCCTCGATCGGGTCGACCATCGGCTTTTTGCGGGTGCGTGACATAATGAAGATCATCAGGCCGAGCAGGATGCCGCCGGCGATCGGGGCGATCAGCAGCAGCGACTTGTCGGTGATCTGCATGGCGGCCGAGCTCAGCCGGTCGTCGTCGGGGATGCCGTAGACCAGGCTGTGCAGCTCACGCGATATCAGGCTCATCGCCGTGACGGCACAGCCGGAGGTGACGCCGACGAAAGCGCCGGCAATGACGAGCCCAAGCTCGCCACGGCGAAAAAGCGCCCTCAGCCGGCTAGCGCTGAAAAAGGCGGAGAGAACACCGAGACGGCGCGGTTGAAATTTCTGCAACATGGGGAACTGACGATAGTTTCGTGCTCAGATGTATATACCTGGCTTCCATAAACTCCTAACATCAAACAATTACGGCAAAAAGACTGCGTAGCTAGCGGTTCTCAAGCCTTTTTCGCTGTTGGAACAGCCGATGTCGCGTCCGCCGCCTTGATTGACTTGACGGAGCCGAAAGCCTAATCATTGAGGCATAACGAATGGTTCCCGAGCGGCGATCTGCCGCATGGGATGAAAAGGGAATGTGAAGGGGCGGACCCAATTCGGGCGTTCTCATCACAGCCGACCCCGCGACTGTAGAGCGGTCAGGGTCTTCCATCCGATTTCGAGGGCATTTCGCTGACAGCCCGCAATGGTGCGGGCAAGCGGAAGCAGCTTTAGAACCGGAAAAAGCCACTGGCGTAGCGTCATGATCAACCAGGGCTGGACGCCTCTAATATCTACGAATCGTCCGCTTTTTCATGATGGTTTGCCGGGAAGGCGAGGAAGATCCGCTGGTGCATGAGCGGGGGCGACCGGTTTCGGTTCGCCTCCGCTTGCCGCACCTCACCCGCGAGCCAGGAGACCTGCCATGCGTACCGGGCGGAAAGCCTATCTTGGGACGCATGTCTCGTTGCCAGCACGGAGGTTGTCATGGCGTCAAACGAATTTTTCGCGCGTAAGCGCCTGCTTTTCGGTCTTAGCCGCGTTGCGCTGACCTGCGCTCTCGTATGGGAGCGACAATAGCCCATGCCATCCTCACTATCTAGCGCGGTCTTCGTCCTCGGCGGCGCGCGCTCTGGCAAATCCCGATTCGCCGAATCCCTGATCTCCGATACCGGCCTTGACCGTCATTATGTGGCGACCGGGCAGGCCTGGGACGACGAAATGCGCGACCGTATCGCCCAGCATCGAAACGACCGCGGCGATCTGTGGACGACGCATGAGGAGCCGCTCGATTTGACCGCGCGGCTGGCGGCGGTCGACGGTGATGGTCGTGCCATTCTCGTCGATTGCCTGACGCTCTGGGTCACCAACCTGATGATGGCCGAGCGTAATATCGCGGCGGAATTCTCCGCTCTCACCGAATTTCTGCCGAAGGCCAAGTCGCGGCTCGTTCTCGTTTCCAATGAGGTCGGGCTCGGCATCGTGCCGGAAAACCGCATGGCGCGCGAGTTTCGCGATCATGCCGGCCGGCTGCACCAGATGATCGCGGCGGCAAGCGCCGAAGTCTATTTTATCGCGGCGGGACTGCCGCTGAAAATGAAGGGTTGATCCGCATGAGCCAAGAAAAGATTCCCGCCACCGTCATCACCGGCTTCCTTGGCGCCGGCAAGACGACGTTGATCCGCAATCTGTTGCAGAACGCCGGCGGCAAGAAGATCGCCCTGATCATCAATGAATTCGGTGATCTCGGCGTTGATGGCGATGTGCTGAAGGGCTGCGGCGCGGAGAATTGCACCGAGGACGACATCATCGAGCTCACCAATGGCTGCATCTGCTGCACCGTCGCCGACGATTTCATTCCGACCATGACCAAGCTTCTGGAGCGCGACGTGCGCCCCGACCACATCGTCATCGAGACATCCGGCCTGGCACTGCCGCAGCCGCTGGTCGCCGCCTTCAACTGGCCGGATATCCGCACCCAGGTCACCGTCGATGGCGTCATCACCGTGGTCGATAGCGCCGCCGTTGCCGCCGGCCGTTTCGCCGATGATCATGACGCCGTCGAAGCCCGCCGTGTCGAGGACGATTCGCTCGATCACGAAAGCCCGATCGAGGAACTGTTCGAGGATCAGCTCACCTGCGCCGATCTCATCGTTCTCAACAAGACCGACCTGATCGACGTCACTGGCCTCGGCCGTGTCCGCGCAGAAGTCGCGTCACGCACCGTTCGCAAGCCGACGATTATCGAGGCGAAGAACGGCGATGTCCCCGCCGCCATCCTGCTTGGTCTCGGCATCGGCACCGAAGCCGATATCGCCAACCGCAAATCGCATCATGAACTGGAACATGAGGACGGCGCACCGCACGATCACGACGAGTTCGACAGCTTCGTCGTCGAGCTCGGCCCGATCGCCGATCCCACCTCGTTCATCGAAAAACTGAAGGGTGTGATTTCCGAACACGATGTCCTGCGTCTCAAAGGCTTTGTCGATGTGCCCGGCAAGCCGATGCGCCTGCAAATCCAGGCTGTCGGCAGCCGCATCGACTATTATTTCGACCGCGCCTGGACGCCGGGCGAAGCGCGCGCGACACGGCTGGTGGTGATCGGGCTGCATGAGATGGACGAAGGGATCGTGCGCAAGTCGATCGAGGCTTTGGTCTAAGGCGGACCCATGCATCTCCTCCTAGCGCAAAAGGGAACGATCAGCGACGGCGAGGAGGCGATCGATCTCGGTCAGTCGCCGGGCGATATCCTGTTCCTGTCGGCGGCCGATACCGAGCTTGCGGCGATCGCCGCCGCCCATAGGCGGGGAGAGGCCGGCTATTCGCTGCGGCTCGCGAGCCTGATGAGCCTCAAGCATCCGATGTCGGTCGATACCTATGTCGAGCGGACGGCGAGGCATGCAAAGCTGATCATCGTCCGCGCGCTCGGCGGCGCCAGCTATTTCCACTATGCGCTCGAGGCGCTGCATGCCTGTGCCGCGCGCAGTGGCGCTCTTATTGCGGTGCTGCCGGGAGATTCGAAGTCCGATCCGGGGCTGATGCCGTTTTCCAACATTGCGCTCGACGATCTCAATGCGCTGTGGGCCTACCTGATCGAAGGCGGGGATGCGAATTCGCGGGCGTTTCTTGGCTATGCCGAGGCCGTGCTGTCGGGGGCGGAGAAGCCGGCAACGGCATCACCGCTGATGAAGGCCGGGATCTGGTGGCCGGGCAGGGGCGTGATTGGGGTCGAGGAATGGAGAAGAACCTCCGAATTGGCAGTCCCAGGAGGACGCGAACCTCCGACCGTTGCCATCTCGTTCTATCGCGCGCTTGTTCAAAGCGGTGAAACCAAGCCCGTCGAAGCCTTGATCGAAGCCGCTATTGCCGAGGGCATGCGGCCGCTGCCGGTATTTGCCTATAGTCTCAAGGACCCGGTGTCGATCGGCATTCTGGAAAGCGTGTTCACCGAATTGAAGCCGGAGGTCGTTATCAACACGACCGGCTTTGCCGTCTCGGCGCCGGGTGCCGATCGCCAGCCGACCGTATTGGAGACAAGCGATTCCGTCGTGTTGCAGGCGATTTTTTCGGCTTCGTCGAGACAGGCATGGGAGGCGTCGTCGCAAGGGCTTTCAGCGCGCGATCTCGGCATGAACGTGGCTTTGCCCGAAGTGGATGGGCGTGTGCTTGCCCGCGCTGTCTCGTTCAAGGCGGCGGCGCGTTATGATGATCGAGTGGAAGCCAATATCGTTGGTAGCGAGCCGGCTGAAGACCGCATGCGCTATACGGCGCGGCTTGCCGCCAATTGGGCGCGACTGCGCGGGACGCCGCCGCTGGAACGGCGTGTGGCGCTGGTCATGGCGAACTATCCGAACCGGGACGGACGGCTTGGCAACGGCGTTGGGCTCGACACACCAGCGGGTACGATCGAGGTGCTGAGAGCGATGCGGACGGCCGGTTATCCGGTCGCCGATCTCCCCGGTGATGGCGATGCGCTGATCCGGCATCTGATGGACGGGCCGACCAATTCGGGTCACGATGGCAAGGTCGTTCGCGAGACGTTTTCCTTAAGTGAATACAAATATTTCTTCTCGTCTCTTCCGATAAAGATTCAGGACGAGATCGTTGCCCGTTGGGGTGGTCCCGAGAGCGACCCCTATGTTCGCGACGGCGTTTTCGCACTGCCCTTCACCCGCTTCGGCGAGGTGCTAGTCGGTATCCAGCCGGCGCGCGGCTACAATATCGATCCCAAGGAAAGCTATCATTCTCCGGATCTGGTGCCGCCGCACGGCTATCTCGCTTTCTATGCGTTCCTACGCCAGTCCTTCGGCGCCCATGCCGTCATCCATATGGGTAAGCACGGTAATCTCGAATGGCTGCCGGGCAAGGCCCTGGCGCTGTCGGAGGCCTGCTATCCCGAAGCGATCCTCGGGCCTTTGCCGCATCTCTATCCCTTCATCGTCAACGATCCCGGCGAGGGAACGCAGGCCAAGCGCCGCACGAGCGCCGTGATCATCGACCACCTGACGCCGCCTTTGACCCGTGCTGAAAGCTACGGTCCGCTGAAGGATCTCGAAGCGCTGGTGGATGAATATTACGAAGCTTCTGGCGGCGATCCGCGCCGTATTCGCCTGTTGCGCAAACAGATCCTCGATCTCGTCGCGGATATCGGCCTCGACCAGGATGCGGGCATTGCCAAGGGAGAAGGCGAAGACGAGGCGCTGAAGAAGCTTGACGCCTATCTCTGCGATCTCAAGGAAATGCAGATCCGCGATGGGCTGCATATCTTTGGTGTCTCGCCGACAGGTAGGCTGCTCACCGATTTGACCGTCGCTCTGGCGCGTGTGCCGCGTGGTTTGGGTGAGGGTGGTGATCAGAGTTTGCAGCGGGCGATTGCCCGGGATGCGTTGAGGTCAGAAAATGCGGAGGGTGCGATACCCCCCTCTGTCACTGACGTGACATCTCCCCCTCAAGGGGGGAGATCGTCTAATCGCGGCGCTTCCTCGTATCAAACAGACATCGAATCTGTTGACGCTGTGCGTCACGGTTTGGGAGAGCGGAGCGGCATACTCCCACCGATCTCCCCCCCTGTGGGGGAGATGTCAGCAAAGCTGACAGAGGGGGGTATCCCTCCGCGCAAGCCGTTCGACCCGTTGGATTGCGACATGGCTGCCGAATGGACCGACCAACGCCCCGACATTCTCGCCGATATTTCCGACGATCCCTGGCGCACCCAGGGCGATACCGTCGAGCGCATCGAACTTCTCGCCGCCAAATTCGTCTCTGGCGAAATCGCATGCCCCGAGGACTGGCCCCACACGCGCGCCGTTCTCGCCGAAATCGAAACCCGCTTGAAACCCTCGATCCTTGCCTGCGGAGATGCCGAAATCTTCGCCCTGATGAAGGGCCTTGATGGTCGGTTCGTGCCCCCTGGTCCTTCCGGTGCGCCGACGCGCGGCAGGCCGGATGTGCTGCCGACGGGACGGAATTTCTATTCGGTCGACAGCCGCGCCGTGCCGACGCCGGCGGCCTATGAGCTTGGCAAGAAATCGGCCGAGCTGTTGATCCGCCGCTATGTGCAGGATCACGGCGAATGGCCGGTTTCGTTCGGGCTGACGGCCTGGGGTACGTCGAATATGCGTACCGGTGGCGACGATATTGCCCAGGCGCTGGCGTTGATCGGCGTCAAACCGGTCTGGGATATGACCTCGCGGCGGGTGACCGGCTACGAGATTATTCCGCCCGCTCTGCTGCGTCGCCCGCGCGTCGATGTCACGCTGCGCATTTCCGGCTTCTTCCGCGATGCTTTTCCGGAGCAGATCGCGCTGTTCGACAAGGCGGTCCGTGCGGTCGGCGCGCTGGAGGAGGATGCGGTGGACAATCCGATTGCGGCGCGGATGCGCGGCGAGATCGTGCGGCTTGAGGCGGCGGGACTGGATCAGGTCTCGGCCAGCCGGCGTGCCGGTTATCGCATCTTTGGCTCCAAGCCGGGCGCTTATGGCGCCGGGCTGCAAGCGCTGATCGACGAGAAGGGCTGGGAGCGGCGCGCTGATTTGGCGGAAGCCTATCTCGTTTGGGGCAGCTATGCCTATGGGGCAGGCGAAGACGGCAAGGCCGAGCGCGGCGTGTTCGAGGAGCGGCTGCGCTCGATCCAAGCTGTCGTGCAGAATCAGGACAATCGCGAACACGATTTGCTTGATAGCGACGACTACTATCAGTTTGAAGGTGGCATGGCGGCGGCGGCGGAGCAGCTCGCCGGCGCGCGCCCGTCGATCTATCACAACGACCATTCCCGGCCGGAAAAACCGGTCATCCGCTCGCTGGAAGAGGAGATCGGCCGGGTCGTTCGCGGCCGGGTCGTCAATCCGAAATGGATCGATGGTGTCATGCGCCATGGCTACAAGGGTGCCTTCGAGATTGCCGCGACGGTCGACTACCTCTTCGCCTTCGCGGCGACGACGGGCGCAGTGCGCAACCATCATTTCGAAGCCGTCTATCAGGCTTTCGTCGTCGATCAGAAAGTGCGCGACTTTATGGCCGAAAAGAACCCGGCTGCGCTTCGAGAAATGAAGGAGCGCCTGCTGGAAGCCATCGATCGCCAGCTCTGGACGCCGCGCAGCAATTCTGCCCGGTTCGATCTGGAGGCTCCCGTGCGGGGCAAGGAGGCCGTAGCGTGAGCGAGGCCGGCGATCTTCTTCAGGCTTTCCATGACTACGTTGTTTCGCGGAGTGATCCCTTACTGCGGCGTTTCATCGAAGGCTTCGATTGGCGGATGGACGAGCGGCTGCTTGCTGCACGTCGGCTGCCTGTTCTGGACTATCTCAATGGGCTCCAGCAGCCTGCCAACGTCGCCGAGGGTGAGTTGTTTTCCAGCCTCTCGGATGCTGCGAGCGCTCTGCATTGGGGGCAGACCTACAGCATTGCGGATTTCGGCGTGGATTTCCTCCAGAGATACGGCTGGGTCGAGCTGTTCGGTACACGCGGTCACTTCGTCAGCGATGATATGGCCGGCGGTTTTCTTCTGCTCGGGCCGGATATCCACTATCCGGATCACCATCATACGGCCGAGGAAATCTATATTCCGCTGACCGACGGGGCGCTGTGGAGCAAGGACGGTCAACATTTTCTGCCGCGCTGGTCCGGCGAGATCATTCATCATCCCTCGGACATCCGCCATGCGATGCGGACCGAGAAGACGCCGCTGGTGGCGCTCTACCTCTGGCGAGGCGGACCGCTGGCGCAGAAATCCATCATTTCAGGGAGAGCAAAATGAGCGAAGAAATAGCCGAAACCGGCACGGACGCACCGAGGAACGACGACGCCCGCCATTCCGACAAGATGGCCAAGAAGAAGGCCGCGCGTGACAAGATCATGGCGACGAAGACCGACGAGAAGGGTCTGATCATCGTCCATACCGGCAAGGGCAAGGGCAAATCGTCCTCCGCCTTCGGCATGATTTTCCGGCATATCGCCCATAAGAAGCCATGCGCCGTTGTGCAGTTCATCAAGGGCGCGATGTGGACCGGCGAGCGGGATCTGATCGAGACGCATTTCTCCGATATCTGCCAGTTCCACACGATGGGCGAGGGCTTCACCTGGGAGACGCAGGATCGCGCCCGCGATGTGGCGGCGGCCTCTGCCGCCTGGGAAAAGGCCAAGGAATTGATCCGCGACGAGCGGAACTCCATGGTGCTCCTCGACGAGATCAATATCGCGCTGCGTTATGACTATCTCGATATCAACGAGGTGGTGGAATTCCTGAAGGAAGAAAAGCCGCACATGACGCATGTCGTCCTGACCGGCCGCAATGCCAAGGAAGAGCTGATCGAGATCGCCGATCTCGTCACCGAGATGGAACTGATCAAGCATCCCTTCCGCTCCGGCATCAAGGGACAGCCGGGCGTCGAGTTCTGATTGCGGGAGTGACGTGTTTCAGCCGACCGATGTCATCTCCCTTAACAGATCAGCCGTCGGCTGATCCGCTGGGAAGAAGGATTCGATTGCCAGTTCCGACAGGGTGACATCGACTGGTGTGCCGAAAACGGTGGTTGTGGAGATAAAGGAGAGGCGCCCTGCATCGGTGGTGAGTTCGAGGGGCACGGCAATGCCGGCATAGTCCCTGTCGGTCGGATTAGGCCTCTGTGCTGGCGGAGCGGGATAGGCTGCAAGTTCCTTCAGCAATGCCGCGAGGATGGGATCACCGGTTGCGGCAATCTGCTGGCGCAGGCGCTCCAGCAAATGGGCGCGCCATTCCGCAAGGTTGAGGATGCGGGGCGCGAGGCCGCCCGGATGCAGGCTCAGCCTGAGTACATTCACCGGCGGTTTGAGCAGCGAGATGTCGGCGACGCCGGATAGCAGGGGCGCAAGGGCAGCGTTTGCGGCGATCAGCGTCCAGTGTCGATCGATCGCCAATGCCGGAAAGGGTTCGTGGCCCTTCAGCACGAGGTCGATGGCCCGGCGTGCCGGGGCAAGCGCCGGGTCGTCCAGCGAGCGCTCCGGGAAAACCGGCGCGAAGCCGGCAGCCAGCAGCATCGGATTGCGGTCGCGCAGAGGTACGTCGAGGCGTTCGGCAATATGCATCAGCATATCGCGGCTCGGAAGCGCGCGCCCGCTCTCTATGAAGCTGAGATGCCGTTGCGATATCTCCGCTTCGAGGGCGAATTCGAGCTGGCTCAAACGGCGGCGCTGCCGCCATTCGCGCAGGTAATCGCCGAGAGAGCGGGCGGGCATCATCATGCCGCTGCCGGCATCTGGTCGATGAAACCATGCACGGCTTTCAGCCGTTCGCCGTCGAGAATGGCGAAGTCCGTGCCCTTGACCAGCGCTTCGCCGCCGGCCGGGCCGAGATCCCAGGAAAAACGGATATTGTCGCCATGGCGATCGGGGGAGCCGGAGAGTTTGAAGCGGAAACCGGGGAAGCGGTCATGAACGGCAGCGATCAGCGCATCGATTTGCTCACGGCCTTCGCCGTGCATCAGCGGATCGATGTAGGTGCAGGATTCCGTCCATGCTTGGCTGATAAGCGCGCGCCGGCGTGTGGCATCTGTTTCGTTCCAGACGGCGATATAGCGTTCGGCAATGGTTGTCGCATCGGTCATCGGTCATCTCCTTTGGATCGCCTGAACCGTTCAGGCAGGGCGATCATGGGTGAGCCCGCAAGCAGTATCAATTACGTCTCAGGTAATCAAAGCCGCGATATTAGAAACCGATCCAGAGACGGACTGGATTGGTCGGATCGGCCAGCAGCTTGATGGCGAAGGCGATGCAGACGATGACCAGCAGCGGCTTGATCAGCCGCGCGCCGATGCGCATGGCGAGCCGCGAGCCGACTTGCGCGCCGAGGAACTGGCCGAAGCCCATGACAATACCGACTTTCCAGAGGATGGCGCCGGAGAAGATGAAGACGATCAGGCCGCCGAGGTTCGAGCCGAAATTCAACAGCTTGGTATGCGCCGTCGCCTTCAGCAGGCCGAAGCCGGCGAGCGTGACGAAGGCGAGCATCAGGAACGAACCCGTGCCGGGGCCGAAGGCGCCGTCGTAGAAGCCGATCAGCGGTACCAGGGTGATGCCGAAGAGGCCAGCGCTCATGCGGCGATGTTTTTCGATATCGTTGAGATTGGGCTTGAAGGCGAAATAGAGGGCGATCGCGATCAGCAGGAACGGCAAGATGATGCGCAGGACATCGCCGGGCATGATTGTCGCCAATGCTGCGCCCAGCATGCCGCCGATCACGGCCATCAATGCCATCGGCAATTGCTCGCGAAGTTGCACATGGCCCTGGCGGGCATAGGCGATGGTCGCGGAGGCCGCGCCGCAGATCGACTGCACCTTGTTGGTGCCAAGCGTCTGCAGCGGCGGAATGCCGGCAAGCAGCATGGCGGGCACAGTGACCAATCCGCCGCCACCGGCGATCGAATCGACAAATCCGGCGAAGAAGGCGGCGGCAAAGAGCAGAAGTAGCAGATGAAGGGTAATATCTGGCAAGGCGGGAACTCGGCGGCATGAAATCGAGGCGCCTTCTTGCACTCCAGATGCGTCAAGGCAATTGCCGATGGGACACATTGCGCGAAATTGACGGGCAGCGGATGGCTGGGTAAATGTGTGTGACCATAACCACCGCCGCCCGGGAGTGACTATGACAACCTATTCCAATTCTACTCGCCGCTACCTCCTTGGCTTGGGTTGTGAGCGCGGTACGGATTGGAACGATGTGCGCCTGCTTGCCGAGCGCGCCATGCGAGAGATCGGGATAGGGACCGACCAGATCCTCGCGGTCGTCTCGATCGATACGCGGATGAATGAGCCGGCGATGCTGGAGGTCGCCACGCATTTCCGCCTGCCGCTGCGGTGTTTCACTGTTGCGGCACTGGAGCGGGAGACACCTCGTTTGAAGAATCCGTCCGAGCTCGTCTTTGCCCATATCGGTTGCCATGGGGTCGCCGAGGCGGCTGCATTGGCTGCGGCAGGACCCGATGCGGAGCTTGTCGTTCCCAAAATCAAATCCAGTTTTGCCACGGCGGCGATTGCGAAAATCGGCTGAGCGTTGATGCCGTCGAGCACATCTCGAAAATGACCGGTGAGGCATCGGTGAGGCATTTCGCCTGCCGTGGTTCTGATGTATTCGAGTAGCCCGAAAGCAAGATCCCCGGCAATACGATGCCATTTTTCGGCGATATCAAGCTTGATCAGAATGTTCGTAAGGAAATCTCATGCATAAGGTAATTTACGATACGGATCCTGGCGTCGATGACGCCATGGCGCTTCTCTTCCTGCACCGTCATCCGGATATCGATCTTCTCGGTGTCACCACGGTGTTCGGCAATGCTTCAGTCGATACAACAACGCGCAATGCGCTATTCCTGAAGCGTGAGTGGAGCATTCCGTGCCCCGTTGCCCGCGGCGCTAGCGTCACGTTCGATCCCTCGCGGGAGGAGCGGCCGTGGCCGACCTTCGTGCACGGCCATAATGGTCTTGGTGATATCGAGGTGCCGCAGACGATCGATCTGCCGACTGATCCGCGTCCGGCCTATCAGTTCATCATCGATACCGTCCGCGCCAATCCGAGCGAGGTGAGACTGGTTGCCGTCGGCCGTATGACCAATCTGGCATTGGCGCTGAAGCACGATCCGGAGATTGCCAAGCTGGTCAAGGATGTCGTCATCATGGGCGGCAATTTCTATATTCCGGGCAATGTGACGCCGGTGGCGGAAGCCAATATCCATGGCGATCCGGAAGCGGCCGATCTGGTGATGACCGCCGATTGGAAGGTCGTTGTCGTCGGTCTCGACGTCACGGCAGTCACAACGATGAGCCGCACCTATCTTGGTGACATGGCGAAATCTGGCGGTCCGTCCGTGCAGCTTCTGTCGGACCTGTCGCAATCCTATATCGATTTCTACGGCCATATCGTCGAAGACGGCATGATGGTGCACGATAGCTGCGCCTGCGTCTATGTCGTGGCGCCGGAGCTGTTTGATACGATCGAGGGTTCGGTGCGTGTCGTCTGTGGCGGCATTGCCGACGGCCAGACGATCGTCAAGCCCAACGGCCGGCATTTCCCGGCGAACGCATGGGACAATCTGCCAAGCCAGATCGTCTGCACCGGTATCCGTTCGCAGGCGACGATCGACCTGATCCGTGATGTGATTCTCGGCAAGTGAGCCGCTGAAGTCAGCCTCGGAGAGGGCGGCGATGCTACCCTCTCCGAGGTTTTTGGGTTCACAAGTTTGTTTATTTGATAATATTATCAAGTTGTTGTGCGTGCCTTATGACAACTTGAGTCAAAGACCTAAAGCGTTGAATCGGATTTTCTTTCGTCGTCGTCGGGAAAACGAATAGCGCGCGGTTGCCAGCATCCGGATCCGCTTTGATTTATCATTCCATCGAGGAAACGGGAGGCTCGCCATCGCCGCCTTATCCCGTTCTCAAGATTGCAATTTTGGCTATCCGGGCATAGGACAGATGGGATGAACGATACCGCATTTTCCAATCTGCCGGCGCTGGAGCCGGGCTCCGTCTGGCTCGTTGGCGCCGGACCGGGCGATCCCGGGCTGCTGACATTGCTGGCGGCCAAGGGATTGGCGGAGGCGGACATTATTGTGCACGATGCGCTCGTCAACGAGGATTGCCTGAAGCTCGCCCGTCCTGGCGCCGCACTCGAATATGCCGGCAAGCGCGGTGGCAAGCCGTCCGCCAAACAACGGGACATTTCGCTGCGTCTTGTCGAGCTGGCGCGTGCGGGGAAACGCGTGCTGCGGCTGAAGGGCGGCGATCCCTTCGTGTTCGGGCGAGGTGGAGAAGAAGCGCTGATGCTGGTGGAGCACGGCATTCCCTTTCGCATCGTTCCGGGCATTACCGCCGGGATCGGCGGTCTTGCCTATGCCGGCATTCCCGTTACCCACCGAGACGTTAATCACGCCGTTACCTTCCTGACGGGTCATGATTCCTCCGGCCTCGTGCCGGATGCGATCAATTGGGAGGCGATCGGCAAGGGTTCGCCGGTTATCGTCATGTATATGGCGATGAAGCATATCGCCCAGATCAGCGCCAATCTCATCGCCGCTGGCCGCTCGGTCGACGAGCCGGTGGCTTTCGTGTGCAATGCCGCAACGCCTGCGCAACAGGTGCTGGAGACCACGCTCGGGCGCGCCGAGGCGGATATCATCGCATCCGGCCTGGAGCCGCCGGCGATTGTTGTCGTCGGCGATGTGGTGCGGCTGCGGCCCTCCCTCGATTGGCTGGGCGCTTTATCCGGACGCAAACTCCTGCCGGCAACGGAGATGCGGGCGGGTGGCGGTCGCAAGGTGCCGGCATGAGCGGCCTGCTGATCGCAGCACCGTCCTCGGGCTCTGGCAAGACCACGATCACGCTTGGCCTGCTCAGGGCGCTGCGGAAGAAGGGGATCGCGGTTGCGCCGGGCAAGGCCGGTCCCGATTACATCGATCCCGCCTTTCTTGCCGCGGCCGCCGGTTCGCCCTGTCTC
This sequence comes from Martinezella rhizogenes, assembly GCF_000799715.1. Classification (GTDB taxonomy): domain Bacteria; phylum Pseudomonadota; class Alphaproteobacteria; order Rhizobiales; family Rhizobiaceae; genus Rhizobium; species Rhizobium rhizogenes_C. The sequence continues at coordinate 588,562 of NZ_JUHG01000011.1, read as the reverse complement.
AATTTCGATCCCTGGGCCATGCGCCACGAATTGATTTCCGCCAATTCGGCACTGCACCGTACTGGCGGGCGGATGCTGGTCATCGAAGCCATGATGGGATTGTTCGATGGCGCGGCGGATGGTTCCGGCACACCGGCCGATCTTGCCGCTTTTCTCGGGCTCTCCGTCGTGCTGGTGGTCGATGTCTCGCGCATGTCGCATTCAGTTGCCGCCCTTGTCAGTGGCTTTGCCAATTTCCGCACCGATATCCGCGTCGCCGGCGTCATCCTCAACCGGGTCGGCAGCGACCGGCATGAGACGATGCTGCGCCGGGCGCTGGAAGCGGTTCGTATCCCCGTCGCCGCTGTTATTCGCGCCGACAAGGGGCTGACCTTGCCGGAGCGGCATTTGGGGCTGGTGCAGGCGGGAGAACATGCAGGGCTGGAAGACTTCATCGAATATGCGGCGGAGACCTTGGACAAGGTCTGCGATTTCGGATTGCTGCTGCGCGCAGCACAGCAGCATGTGGTCCGGCCCTCGGTCGCTAATATTGCCCGGCTGATGCCGTTCGGCCAGCGGATCACTGTCGCGCGCGATATCGCTTTCGCCTTCAGCTACGAACATATGCTGCTCGGCTGGCGCCGGCGCGGCGCGGAGATTTCGTTCTTCTCGCCGCTGGCCGATGAGGCGCCGGCGGCGGATGCGGATGCCATCTATCTGCCCGGCGGCTATCCCGAACTGCATGCGGGCAAGCTTGCGGCTGCAGCCCAGTTCCGTGACGGGATGAAGGCCGCGGCGGCGCGAGGCGTGCGGATCTATGGCGAGTGCGGCGGTTATATGGTGCTCGGCGAGGGATTGGTGGATGCCACCGGCACGCGCCACGCGATGCTCGGCCTACTGCCGGTCGTCACCAGTTATGAGAAGCGTCAACGTCACCTCGGCTACCGGCGTGTGACGCCGCTTGCGGGGTCTTTCTTCGAGCGGCCGATGACGGCGCATGAGTTTCACTATTCGACTATCGTCTCGGAAGGTGAGGCTGATCGGCTCTTCGCGGTCACGGATGCGCTCGGCGTCGACCTCGGTACGGCGGGCCTGCAGCGTGGCAATGTCGCGGGGTCCTATATGCATCTGATCGACCTTGCCGGTGACGGCGCGTGACGGACAGGATCGCACATGGCGGCGGTATTACTGCTGCGGCGCGTCTCCATGGCGGACGACCGGAAGATTGGCTCGACCTGTCGACCGGTATCAATCCCAATCCGGTCCCATTGCCCGATATCCCCGTTTCCGCCTGGCACCGGCTGCCGGATCAACATCTGTTGGAGCGGGCGCGGGAGGCGGCGAGAGGCTATTATCGCAGCGGCGATATCCTGCCGCTGCCGGTTCCCGGCACGCAATCGGTCATTCAGCTTTTGCCACGGCTTGCGCCAGTCGGCAGCGCTACGATCCTCTCGCCGACCTATGGGGAATATGCCCGAGCCTTTAGGCTGGCCGGATTGCCGTTGAACGAAGCCACCGAGATCAATGATGTCACCGACGGCAATGACCTTGTCGTGGTCGTCAATCCCAACAATCCGGATGGCCGACGACTGTCCGTCGATCGGCTGCGGGAATTGCATGATCGACTGCGCGAGCACGGCGGCATATTGGTGGTTGATGAGGCGTTCGGGGACATGGAGCCGGAGTGCAGCCTTGCGCCTTATGCTTCCTTGATGCCGAACCTCGTTATTTTCCGTTCTTTCGGCAAATTTTTCGGCCTCGCTGGCCTGCGCCTTGGTTTCGTCATCGCGGAAGCCTCTATCCTCGCGCGTTTCGAGGATTGGCTCGGCCCTTGGGCGGTCTCCGGGCCGGCGCTTTCACTGGCCGCTTCCTTGATGACCGGCGACACGACCACTATTCGCAACCGCATCCTCGACCGCCGTTCGGCGCTGGACATTATTCTTCGCCGTGCCAAACTCGATGCAGCCGGTGGCACGGGGCTATTCGCTCTCGTTATCGACGAGCGGGCAAGCGACATATATGCGCATCTCTGCCGTCATCATATTCTTGTCCGTAAGTTCGATTATGCGCCGAATTGGCTGCGTTTCGGTCTTGCCCCGGACGAGGAGGCCGACCGCAGGCTGGCCGGAGCGCTGGAGGCTTATTCGATATGATCATCGACGAACACTTGCTCATCCTCATTCTGGCACTGCTGCTGGACCGTATCATTGGCGATCCGGACTGGCTCTGGCAGCGTCTGCCGCACCCTGTCGTGCTGTTTGGCAAGGCGATTTCCTTTTTCGACCGCCATTTCAATGCGGTGCATCTGCCGGATCTGACACGTCGCCGCAATGGCGTGATGTCGATCGTCGCGCTGCTGTTCGGCGCGGCCGTCGCAGGCTGGGCCGTTCATGGGCTGTTTGCCTTTTTCGGCTGGTTTGGCCTTCTGGTCGAGGCGGGACTGGTGGCGATATTCCTGGCGCAGAAGAGCCTCGCAGATCATGTCGGCGAGGTGTCGAGCGCGCTGCGCAGCGAGGGATTGGAAGGCGGACGCCGCGCGGTGTCGCGCATCGTCGGCCGGGATCCGGAGACCCTGGATGAACCGGGCGTTTGCCGCGCCGCGATCGAAAGCCTTGCGGAGAATTTCTCCGATGGCGTCGTCGCGCCGGCGCTCTGGTATGGCGTTTTCGGCCTGCCGGGCCTGTTCATTTACAAGATGCTGAATACCGCCGATTCGATGATTGGCCATAAATCCGAGACCTATATCGATTTCGGCTGGGCCGCCGCCCGGCTGGACGACGTTGCCAACTGGCCGGCCGCGCGGCTCTCGATCCTGCTGATCGCCGCCGGCGCGCTCGTCAAGAAGGGGCTTTCGGCGCTCGGCAATACGATCCGCGTCGCGGTCCGCGATGGCGGGCTGCATCGCTCGCCGAATTCCGGCAGGCCAGAAGCGGCGATGGCCGGCGCCCTGGATATCCAGCTTGCCGGACCGCGCGTCTATGGCGGCGAAATCGTGCGCGAGCCGATGATCAACGGTTCCGGCCGGGATACGGCCACCGTCAGCGATGTCGAGGCAGGCATCTCGATCTTCTATTCCGCCTGCTCGATGTTGACGTTCCTTGCTTTCGTGGGTTTCCTGCTGCTGCTTTGATCGATCGGTTTGCGTTAATGAATCGCATACCATATGTATTAATTTAGCATAATCTCATGTATGATAGTGGTTTCCTTCATCGGAATTGTTTCAAAGAGAAGCAAACGATGGAAGGGGACAAGATGAAACGGATACTGGCAGCCGCATGTTTATTCCTGCAGTTTCATGTCGCTTCGGCGCAGGCCGAAACCGTTCTTGCCAAGATTGATCTTCGCTCGCAGACGATGACTGTTTCCGAGGATGGCGTCCTTAAGTATCGTTGGAAAGTATCGACGGCGCGCAAGGGTTATGTGACGCCGACCGGTTCCTATACGGCGAAATGGCTGTCGCGCGATCATCGCTCCAAGAAATACGATGACGCGCCGATGCCCTACGCGGTGTTCTTCAACGGCGGCTATGCCGTGCACGGCACCTATGAGCTGAAGCGCCTTGGCCGGCCGGCATCGCATGGCTGCGTGCGTCTGGAGCCGCGAAACGCCGCAACCTTCTTCTCGATGACATCAGAAGCAGGGCTCAGGAACACGCGTATCATCATCAGCGATTGATCGGCTTTGTCCCGGCAAATTTGTCAGGCATTGGCGGCCAAGCCGCAATGCTGCCGCATCTTGCTCGCATGCCGGCGGTATCCTGGGCCGGAAGCATCTTTGCTGTTTGCGCAACAGTGCTCCGCCAAATTGCCGGGGTTTCGGGTGGAGACCATTGGCTTTTGGAATGGATTTCCCTATGAGGGGGATTAAATTATTATTTCATGAGGTATGGGCGTGACTGCTACATTCGACAAAGTTGCCGACATCATCGCTGAGACAAGCGAAATCGACCGTGAAACGATCACTCCGGAGAGCCATACGATCGACGATCTCGGCATCGACAGCCTCGATTTCCTGGATATCGTCTTCGCTATCGATAAGGAATTCGGCATCAAGATCCCGCTGGAAAAGTGGACGCAGGAAGTTAACGACGGCAAGGCTTCGACCGAAGAATATTTCGTTCTCAAGAATCTCTGCGCCAAGATCGACGAATTGCGCGCCGCCAAGGGCTGAGCAACGTCTTTACTTTTTTGACGCCCAGCCGCTCCTGACTATAGCGGCCGGGCGGTTTCATTCTTAACTATCGTATCCTGCCCGGACTATTAGAGGTCAGCGGGGAGGATCGGAGGCGTTGATGCTGCTGGAGTATTTCCAGATGATCGATCGGGTTGTGTCCGTCGATCTGTCCAAGGGTCTTTTGAAGGCGCATTCGGTCGTTCCGGCCAAGAGTCCTGTTTTCGAAGGCCATTTTCCCGGCATGCCGCTGGTTCCCGGCGTTCTCCTGATCGAAACCATGGCCCAGGCTTCGGGCATGCTGGTGCTGGCTGCGACCAACTTCGCCTCCATGCCGTTCCTGATGTCGGTCGATGGCGCCAAGATGCGCACCTTCGTCGAGCCGGAAGCGGAACTCGACATCGAGGCGGAACTGGAGCATGACGGCTCGGGCTTCGCGGTGACAAAGGCGCGGATCACCATAGCCGGCAAGAAGATCTGCGATGCGCAGTTGAAGCTGCGCACCATGCCGTTTAATGAGGTGCCGCTCGCCGATATCGTGCGCAAGCGGGCAGGCGAGGTCGGACTTTTCGACGCCATCGCCGCCAATGGCTGATGCTTCCGGCTTGCATGGCCCGCATTCTTAGAGGATTGATGAATGAGCAAGGCTCAGAATGATGTGGTGATTACGGGTATCGGTATCGTCACCTGTCAGGGTGTCGGCAAGGATGCGCATGTCGCCCTGCTGACTTCGGACAAGACGCCGCCGACCATCGTCGAAACCGAAAAATTCAAACCCTATCCCGTGCATCCGCTGCCGGAGATCGACTGGTCGCAGCAGATCCCGAAGCGCGGCGATCAGCGGCAGATGGAAAACTGGCAGCGCATCGGCGTCTTTACCGCCGGCCTGGCGCTGGACGATGCCGGCTTCAAGGACGATCTTGATGCTTGCGGCAGCATGGACATGATCGTTGCTGCCGGCGGCGGCGAGCGCGATCTCAATGTCGATACGCTGATCGTCGACGAAGGCCTGAAGCGTAACGACCGCGAACTGCTGCTGAACGAGAAGCTGACGACCGAGCTGCGCCCGACGCTCTTCCTGGCGCAGCTTTCCAATCTGCTCGCCGGCAATATCTCCATCGTTCATAAGGTGACCGGCTCGTCGCGCACCTTCATGGGCGAAGAAGCTGCCGGCATCTCGGCCGTTGAAACTGCTTTCCATCGCATCAAGTCGGGCGAATCAAGCCATGCATTGGTCGGTGGCGCGTTTTCGGCCGAGCGACAGGACATGATGCTGTTGATCGAGTCGGTGAACGCGCATGCGATCGGTGACTGGCATCCGCTTTGGTCCCGCAAGCCGGAAAACGGCGGCGGCATAATCATGGGTTCGCTGGGTGCCTTCCTGGTGCTTGAATCCCGCGCTCATGCGGAAGCGCGGGGCGCACGCATCTATGTGACGATCGACGCGATCGAAGGCGATCGTGGCAGCCGCGATGCCGGCAAATTCGAGGCGCGGCTGGAGCGTCTGCTCGCGCCCGCCAAGGACGCGCAAGGCGAAGATACGGTCGTCTTCTGCGGCACGACGGCGATCGCCGATCTTGCAACGCGTGAAAAATCCGTGCTGGAGGCGCAGTTGCCGGCTTCGGCCATTCGCGGCTATGCCGGGGTTTCCGGCCACGGGCTCGAAAGCCAGTTCCCGCTCGGGATTGCTCTTGCGGCGCTCGCGGTCGCCAACAAGGCCAAGGTGCCGGCTTTCGACGCCGCGCATGAAAAGCCGATGACAAGCGGAGCGACAAAAGCGGTCGTGACGACCGTTGGCCATGCGCGCGGCGAAGGCATCGCCGTACTGTCCGCCGAAGCGTGAGGAGTTAGATCATGACCGTATCCGCCTACAAGGATCATTTGGGACGTCCGATCGTCGCCGTTACCGGCATGGGCATCATCACTTCGCTCGGCCAGGGATTGCAGGACAATTGGAACGCGCTTTCCTCGGGCACATCGGGCATTCACGGCATTACCCGCTTTCCGACCGACGGGCTGTCGACGCGGATTGCCGGCACTGTGGATTTCATCGATATCCCGGTGCCGAACGCTGTCGAGCGTTCCTACGCCTTCGCTCGCGAGACGACGATCGAGGCGCTTGCCCAGGCTGGACTTTCCGGCGATTTCAACGCGCCGCTCTTCCTGGCCGCGCCGCCGATCGAGCCGGAATGGAGCGCACGCTTCGCACTTGCCGACCGTTCGCCGCCGGCCGATCATCCAGGCGACGCCTATGATCGCTTTCTTGCCGCTATGCGCCAGCGTCCCGATCCGGCCTTTCACGAGGCGGCCCTGTTCGGCGCCATTTCGGAGCGTCTTGCCGACCGGTTCGGCACGCGCGGCCTGCCGGTAACCCTGTCGACGGCCTGTGCGTCGGGCGTTACCGCAATCCAGCTCGGCATCGAGGCGATCCGCCAGGGCCGCACGACGCGGGCACTGACGGTTGCGACCGATGGTTCGCTCAGCGCCGAAGCACTGATCCGCTTCTCCCTGCTGTCGGCTCTTTCCACGCAGAACGATCCGCCGACCAAGGCCTCCAAGCCTTTCAGCAAGGACCGCGACGGTTTCGTCATCGCCGAGGGTGCGGCGACACTGGTGCTGGAATCGCTGGAATCGGCGGTTGCCCGTGGCGCAAAGATCCTCGGCATCATGAAGGGCGCCGGCGACAAGGCCGATTCCTTCCATCGCACTCGCTCGTCGCCTGATGGCGGTCCGGCGATCGCGACGATCCGCGCGGCACTTACCGATGCCGGCATGGCCGAGACCGATATCGGCTATATCAATGCCCACGGCACATCGACGCCGGAAAACGACAAGATGGAATATGGTGCCATGTCCGCCGTCTTCGGCGAGGGACTGGCCTCCATTCCAGTTTCGTCAAACAAGTCGATGATCGGCCATACACTGACGGCGGCTGGCGCAGTCGAAGCGGTGTTCTCGCTGCAAACGATGCTCACCGGCACGTTGCCGCCGACCATCAACTACAACACTCCCGATCCGACGATCATCCTTGACGTCGTGCCGAACCAGAAGCGTGAAAAGCAGGTGGGCGCCATCCTTTCGAACTCATTCGGGTTCGGCGGACAGAACGCCAGCCTTGTCATGGCGCTCGAACCGGCTTAATCGGACCTTCGAAGAAAAAATATTACTGCGCCCAAGGGGCGAGGGATTTTGACATGCGCGCTTTGCAACTGGTCGACGACCGCAAACTTGAGATCACCGATCTGCCGGAGCCAGAGGCACCTGGCGCGGGTGAGGTGACCCTGCGCGTGAAGGCGGTCGCCCTCAATCACATCGACGTCTGGGGCTGGCGCGGCATGGCATTTGCCAAGCGCAAGATGCCGCTGGTGATCGGAGCGGAAGCATCCGGCGTTGTCGAAGCGATCGGGCCGGGCGTTGCCAATGTGCTGCCGGGGCAGCTGGTGTCGATTTACGGCGCGCGCACCTGTGGCCTTTGCCGTCATTGCCGCGAGGGTCGCGACAATCTTTGCGAACATGTCGGCGGCGTGCATGGTTTCCATCTCGACGGCTTCGCGCAGGAGAAGGTCAATCTGCCGGCGCGCCTGCTGGTTCCGGCGCCTCCCGGCGTCGATGCGATCGGCGCAGCACTCGCGCCGGTCACCTTCGGTACCGTGGAGCACATGCTGTTCGACAATGCCAAGCTAGAGCCGGGCGAGACGATCCTCGTCCATGCTGGCGGCTCGGGCATCGGCACGGCGGCGATCCAGCTTGCCAAGAAGATCGGCTGCACCGTCATCACCACTGTCGGTTCCGACGACAAGATCGAAAAGGCCAAGGCACTCGGCGCCGATCACGTCATTAATTATCGCACCGACCGTTTCGAGGGCGTGGTGCGCAAGCTGACCAAGAAGAAGGGCGTCGATGTCGTCTTCGAACATGTCGGCAAGGATACCTGGGCCGGCTCCATGCTCTGCATGAAGCGTGGCGGCCGCCTCGTCACCTGCGGCTCGACCTCGGGTGTGTCCACCGAAATGAACCTGATGATGCTTTTCCAGCAGCAGCTGAAGCTGCTCGGTTCCTTCGGTTGCCGCATGGAGAACATGGCGAACGCCATGCAGAAGATGGCGCGCGGGCTGGTGCATCCGGTTATCGACACTGAAGTGAGCTTCAGCGATATCGACCGCGCACTAGAGCGGATGGAATCGCGCCAGATCTTCGGCAAGATCATCCTCAAGATGGATTGACCGGCGTGAAGCTCGTCATCACCCGGATCGTCATTGCGCTCAGGAAGTTCCCGCAGTGGCTGGTGGCGCAGGTCATCTTCGGGTTCCTGAACTTCCTGAAGCTCTTTCCGGCCGATGGCGGCATCAATTTCGCGGACTGGCTGACGCGAAAAATCGGGCCGCGCATGCGCCGCCATCAGCTGATGCTGACCAATCTGCGTAATGCTTTTCCTGAGAAGAGCGAGACGGAGATTGCTGAGATCGCACTGGCAAGCTGGGGCAATATGGGGCGGCTGGCGGCGGAGTATGTTTTCCTCGACCGGCTGTTCGATTTTGATCCGTCTCGCGACGAGCCGGGCCGTATCGAGGTCTCGGGCATTCCGATCTTTCTCGACCTTCGGGAGAACCCCCGTCCATTCATCGTCTTTACCGGGCATACGGGCAACTTCGAGTTGTTGCCGGTGGCCGGCGCGGCCTTCGGACTGAAGGTTACCGTGCTCTTTCGGCCGCCGAACAATCCCTATGTGGCACAGAAAGTCTTCGATTTCCGCGCCAAGCGCATGGGCAGTCTCGTGCCCTCGCATGCGGGGTCGTCGTTCACCCTTGCCCGGCAACTCGAGAATGGCGGCGGGGTCGGCGTGCTGGTCGATCAGAAATTCCGCAAAGGGCTGAGGACCCTGTTCTTCGGTCGCGGCGTCAAGACCAATCCGCTGCTGCCCAAGCTGGTGCGGCAGTTCAATTGTGAGGTCTATCCGGCCCGATGCATCCGTTTGCCCGGCAATCGCTACCGTTTGGAGATAGAACCGAAGCTGGAGATGCCGCGCGATGAGCGTGGAAACCTGGATCTGCCCGCCACCGCGCAGATGCTGAACGACAAGGTCGAGAGCTGGGTGAGGGAGTATCCGGAGCAGTGGCTTTGGTATCATGACCGGTGGAATATCAAGAAGTCTGTTTTCTGAAATATTACCGAAACAGAGCGATCTGTGCCAAAATGAAACACTTTTGATCCCAATGGGTCGCACTCTTGACCTTGGGTAAGCGAATGCTTTCGAAAAATTCGCCTTTTCCGAGAACTTCCCTTCACCAGCATTGAAAGTGAGGGTAAGTCATGTTATCTCAATTTACAGAAAGTTTGGTGAGATTGCGGACACCAAGCTGAAAATCCTTGGTCATGGGAGTGTCGGGAATGAGGCCCGGGGCTTATCTTTGGGCAAGGGCAGGAGGGCAATTTGCTGGCACTCTTTCATGCCTTCTCCACGAAATGCGCCCAGATTCAACGTGCGATCAAACTGGGTGATGACGAACTGGTTAGTTCTCTGGATCGCGAATTGGAACCGCTCATAGCGGCGATTATGGCTTACAAGGCCAACAGTCTTCTTGAAATGTACATGCAGCTCCAATTCATGAGTAATCTCATTCGCGAGGAATCGGATGACCGTTCGCGAGTGATGAACAATTCTGCGTCGCTGTCACTGCTGATCGACCGCTATTTCGGTGGCGCCAGTGAGGCCGCGGCTGATGTGCTGATGGCTTTCTCCACGGATAAAGACGAGCACGAGAGCCAGGTTCCGGGCTTCGACGAGGATAACGTTCTGAACGATGTCATTCTCGACAGCCTGCCAGATCGTGTCGCTGTCATCACGCGCGACTACCGGTATCTCTACAGCAATGCGGCCAATTCCGAATCTCTGAAGTCGAAGCCGATCGAGCTGGTCGGACGGCATCTTGCCGAATTCATCGGTTCCGAATGCTTCGAGAGCAGCTTCAGGAGCAAGCTCGATGCCTGCTTGGCTGGCGAGACGGTCGATTGCCTTTATCCGGTCCAGCGTCCGTCCGATACCGGCAAGACGATGCAATGCCACATGACACCGCTGCGGGCCACCAGGCCGAGGGGCGAGGTGATCGGTGCACTGCTGATCGTGCATGAGGTCAGTGTCGTTCCAGCGAACATGCTGGTGGCCTGACCGCACCGTTTCAAGTGCCGAACAGCAAACGTTCCAGCGCGCCCGCAAATTTGCGGGCCGCTGGTTTGTTAACATCTTCATTTTCATGATCAAAAGCAGGTGAAACGGCTTTCGGGACTATTGCTGCTGGTTTTTTGCCTGCTTCCGTTTCGCATTCAAAGCAGAGGCAGCGGAAGCTGATGGCTTTCGGCTCGCTCATGCGGCTGGTCTGTTCCAGCTCGCAAAGGGGTCTGGCAGATTTCTCCAGCGTTCGGGCGTGAATGTCCTCGCGTCGATGAGACAGGCATCCAGTTCAGCGGTGATCTTCTGCTGATCCATTGGATCGGCGCCGATGAAAACCAGTTCCTGACGGCGGTCGCCCCAGGTCGGGTCGAGATAGGGGCCGATCGCCCGCTTGAAGGCGGGATCGCTTGGCCATTGCTCCCGAGGTACGGCGGCCCACCAGAGGCCCATCTTGGCGGTGCGAACCAGTGCGCCCGCCTGGCTCATTTCGCCGACATAGTGCGGACGGGTCGCGAGCCAGAAGAAGCCCTTGGCGCGCACGACGCCTGGCCACGGGCGATTGAGAAATTCTTGAAATTTCATGGGATCGAATGGTTTCTTCGCGCGATAGACGAAGGAGCGTATGCCGTATTCCTCTGTCTCGGGAACATGATCCTTGAAACCATGCAATTCCTTATACCAGAGCGGGTGCGTTTCGGCGCGGTCGATGTCGAAGCGGCCGGTACCGAGTACCTCCGCCGGTTTCACCTTGCCGAAATCGGTCTCGATCAGCCGTGCGTCGGGATTGAGGCCAACGATGATCTTGCGGGCAGCGTCCTGCTGCTCAGGGCTTGCCGCACCCATCTTGTTGAGGATGACGACGTCGGCGAATTCGATCTGCTCGACAAGGAGATCGACGATGGTCCTGTTGTCGCCATCGCCGGCGGTTTCACCACGGTCGGCCAGGAAATCGGTCGAACCGTAGTCGGCCAGCAGATTGACGGCGTCGACCACGGTGACCATGGTATCGAGCCTGGCGACATCGGAAAGACTGTTGCCGTCTTCGTCGCGGAATTCGAAGGTTGTTGCGACAGGCAGGGGTTCCGCGATCCCGGTCGATTCGATCAGCAGATAGTCGAAGCGATCCTGCGCGGCGAGCTGGCGCACCTCATTCAGCAAATCGTCGCGCAGTGTGCAGCAGATGCAGCCATTGGTCATTTCGACGAGCTGTTCTTCGGTTCTCGAGAGATTGGCGCCACCATCGCGCACAAGCGCGGCATCGATATTCACCTCGCTCATATCGTTGACGATGACGGCAACCCGCAGACCCTGGCGGTTGTTGAGAATATGGTTGAGCAGCGTCGTCTTGCCGGCGCCGAGAAAGCCGGAGAGGACGGTGACCGGGAGTTTCTTGTTCATGGCAGCCTCTTTATGTAATGTAATATCGTTACGTCTGCAGTTTTGAAAAAAGCGAACAATAGGCTCGCTCTCTTCAGCGATAGAGTGCCTGTCTCAGGAGAGGCAGGTCTTCAGGGAATTGGCGATGCCGCGCATCAGGTCGAAATAGAGATCCGGGCCTTGCGGCAGGGTTGCCGCTTCCGGATCGAGGATGCCGGATTTCGCCGATGTGCCTTCCAGCACCACATTGACCAGCTTAGGCTCGAATTGCGGCTCGGCGAAAACGCAGGTGGCGCCGAGTTCGGCGAGCTTGCCGTGAATTTCCGATACGCGCTGCGCGCCGGGAATGCTTTCCGGACTGACCGTGATCGAGCCCGCGACGCGCACGCCATAGCGGCGCTCGAAATATTGGTAGGCGTCATGAAAGACGATGAAGGGCTTGCTCCTCACCGGGGCAAGGGTTGAAGCGATTTCCGCGTCGAGCGCGTCCAACTTGTCGTCCAGCGCCTTCTGGTTGGCTTCGTAGGTGAGGGCATTGGCAGGGTCGGCGGCGACCAATGTCGTGGTGATCTCAGCCGCCATTGCCTTGGCATTGTGCGGATCGAGCCAGAGATGCGTGTCGAATTCTTCGTGATCGTGGTCATGATGATCGTGGTCGTGACCGGCGCTTTCGGCTGGCTCGTCGCCATCGTCATGAGCCTCGAAGGCTCCGCCTTCCCGGAATTTGAGCTTGGTAATGCCCGGGGCCCTGTCGAGTTCCACGACGATGGCATTCGCACCGAGGGCGGAGAGCGGCTTTTCAAGGAAGGCTTCCATGCCGGGGCCGACCCAGAAAACCACCTTGGCGTCTTGAAGCGCGCGCGCATTCGAGGGCTTCAGCGCATAAGTGTGCGGGGAGGCGGCGCCATCGACGATCAGGTCCGGCGTGCCGACGCCGTCCATGATCGCGGCGACGAGGGAATGAATGGGCTTGATCGACACCACCACATCCGGCGCATCGGCAGCCAGCGAGGCGCCGGCGAAAAGTCCGGAAAACAGCAGAGAAGCGGTGAGGGGGAGAATGGTTTTTACCATGGTCATACGCGATCGCCCTTGAATGGGTCTGTTATGTTATTACATCAATTGCGTTATGCTATAACGTGTGCGATAGCAAGGCGCAACAGCGCAAGTGGAAATTTCATGCTTTCTTCCGTGGACAATCAGAGACGGCCGCTGGTGTCGCTCCATGAGGTCGGCGTTCGCCGTGGCGGCCGCTGGCTGGTGCGCGGCGTCGATTTCTCAGTGAGTCGCGGCGAGATCGTTACGCTGATCGGCCCGAACGGTTCGGGGAAATCCACCAGCGCCAAAGCGGCCATCGGCGTGCTGAAGCCGGATGAAGGCAGCGTCGAGCGCATTGCCGGCCTCAAGGTCGGTTACGTTCCGCAGAAGCTTGCGATCGACTGGACCCTGCCGCTGAGCGTCCACCGCCTGATGACATTGACCGGGCCTTTGCCCGAATCCGAATTGAGAGCGGCGCTGGAGGCGGTGGGGATCGCTCATCTCGCCAAGGCCGAGGTGCAGCATCTCTCCGGCGGTGAGTTCCAGCGGGCACTGCTGGCGCGGGCCATCGCCCGCAAGCCAGATCTGCTGGTGCTGGATGAGCCGGTGCAGGGCGTCGATTTCAGCGGCGAGATCGCGCTTTACGATCTGATCAAATCGATCCGCAATTCCGAAGGCTGCGGCATTCTGTTGATTTCACATGACCTGCATGTGGTCATGGCCGAGACCGATACCGTTGTCTGCCTGAACGGCCACGTCTGCTGCCGCGGCACGCCGCAGGCGGTCAGCCAGACCCCGGAATATGTCCAGTTGTTCGGCACGCGCGCGGCGCAGTCGCTGGCGATCTACAGCCATCATCACGACCACATGCATCTGCCGGATGGCCGGGTGCAGCATGCCGACGGCACGATCACCGACCATTGCCATGCCGATGACGGCCATCACGAGCACGATGACCATGGGCATCATCACGCCGAGGGGGAGCGCCGTGTTTGACGACTTCTTCCTGCGCGCCGTCGTCGCCGGTGTCGGGCTGGCGCTGACCACCGGACCGCTCGGTTGCTTCATCATCTGGCGGCGCATGGCCTATTTCGGCGATACGATCTCGCATTCGGCGCTGCTCGGCGTGGCGCTGTCGCTGCTGTTCCAGCTTAACTTGACGCTCTCGGTCTTTGCCGTTGCGGCGCTCGTATCGATCCTACTGCTCTTCCTGCAGCGCCGGCAGGCGCTGTCAGCGGACGCGCTACTCGGCATCCTGTCGCATGCGACGTTGGCGATCGGCCTCGTCATCGTCGCTTTCATGAGCTGGGTAAGGATCGACCTTATCGCCTTCCTGTTCGGCGACATCCTCGCCGTCAGCCGCTCGGATATCGCGATGATCTGGGGCGGTGGTGTCCTGGTGTTGGCAGCGATTGTCTGGCTTTGGCGGCCGTTGCTCGCATCGACCGTCAATCCTGAACTGGCCGAGGCCGAGGGCCTGAAGCCGGAGCGCGCCAAGCTGTTCTTCATGCTGCTGATGGCTGTCGTCATTGCCATCGCCATGAAGATCGTCGGCATCCTGCTGATTACCGCGCTGCTGATCATTCCCGCCGCCGCCGCGCGCCGTTTTGCGGCAACACCGGAGATGATGGCGATCTTCGCCTCGCTCATTGGCGCCATCGCGGTCGTCGGTGGCCTGTTCGGCTCGCTGCGCTACGACACGCCGTCCGGCCCATCGATCGTGGTTGCGGCGCTCATCCTATTTATCTTCAGTCTGCTGCCCCTCGTTCGCAGGGGCGGCGCGCCGGCGGCGCAACAAGGAGGACAGGAATCATGACCACTCCGATGCTCACCAAGAACCAGACGCTTGTCTTCGATGTCCTCACCAAGGCGGAAGGGCCGCTCAGCGCCTACACCATCCTCGACAAGCTGCGTGACAGCGGTTTCCGCGCGCCGCTACAGGTCTACCGGGCGCTGGACAAGCTGCTGGAATATGGTGTCGTGCATCGTCTCGAGAGCATCAACTCCTTCGTCGCCTGCGCCCATCCAAATGAGAACTGCCACAGCCACGGCCTCGTCGCTTTCGCCATTTGCGAGAGCTGCGGCCAGGTGACAGAATTCCACGACCATGAAGTGGACCACCGGCTGATGGACTGGCTGAAATCGCAGAAATTCAAGGCCGAGAAATCGACCATCGAAATCCGCGGCCATTGCGCGAGCTGCGCGGCTTAAGTCTCTGGACGGCGTTTTATCCCAAAACCGAGTACACTTTTGGGAACGCTGTCTAATCCAGTCTTTTGAGATCCCGCGCAAAACGCTGCCAGTTGGCGACATAATTGCGCGCCGAGCGGCGCAGGCCCTCGATGGCGGCTTCATCCAGCACGCGGATCGCCTTGGCCGGTGCGCCGACGATCAGGGAACCGTCCGGGAATTCCTTGCCCTCGGTCACCAGCGCATTGGCGCCGACCAGGCAGTTATTGCCAATCTTTGCGCCGTTCAGCACCGTGGCCCCCATGCCGATCAGCGAATTGTCGCCGATGGTGCAGCCGTGGATGATGGCGTGATGGCCGATGGTGCAGCCTTCGCCGATCTCGACCGGAAAGCGCGGATCGGTATGCACCATCACGCCTTCCTGAATGTTCGTACCCTTGCCAACGATGATCGGCTCGTTGTCGCCGCGCAGCACCGCGCCGAACCAGATGCCGACATCCTCGCCGAGCTCGACTTTGCCGATAACGGTGGCATCCGGCGCGATCCAGTAGAGGCCGGGTTCGGGCGTCTTCGGCACCAGGCCGGAAAGGGCGTAGAGCGGCATTGGGTTCTCCTTGCGATCAAACCACGTTCAGCACCAGCGTTGCCACACCATCAACGGCGCAGGTGATCCGGTCGCCGCGCGCGACGGGGCCGACGCCGGCGGGCGTGCCGGTCAGGATGATGTCGCCAGGCGCCAGCGTGAAGAGCTTCGACAGTTCTGCGATGATCTCAGGCACTTTCCAGATCATCTGCGACAGGTCGCCTCTTTGCGCCGCCTCGCCATTGCGCATCAGCCAGATGCCACCCTTGTCGGGATGACCAACCTGGGTTGCCGGCACCAGCGCCGAGACCGGTGCGGAATGTTCGAACGCCTTGCCGATTTCCCAGGGGCGGCCGAGCTTCTTGGCCTCGCCCTGCAAGTCGCGCCGGGTGAAATCGATGCCGACGCCATAGCCGTAGATGCAGTCCAGCGCACGCTCGGCCGGAATGTCGGCGCCGCCGCTTCTGAGCGCGATCACCAGCTCGACCTCGTGATGCACATCGGACGACAGCGGCGGATAGGGGAAATCCCCCGACACCAGCAGATTGTCCGGGTTCTTCTGGAAGAAGAAGGGCGGCTCGCGGCTGGGGTCGTGACCCATCTCGATCGCATGGTCGGCATAGTTGCGGCCGACGCAATAGACGCGGCGCACGGGGAAGAAGGCGGCCTCGCCTTCGATCGGCAGCAGCACGGGCGCGGGCAGGGGAATGACAGTGGCGGTGGTCTCGGTCATGGCTACTCTTCAAATGTTCAATCTGTATCTGGAAGACGTGTGGCCCTCCGACTCCAGTGGTCAGCGTAGCATCATTGTTGCCACCGGGAAAACTGGCCTTGGAGAAGGTTTTGGTGTAGAGCGCGGGCAGAAAGGTTTCCCATGTACGCTGACGCCCTGAACCACGGCCGCAAGATTTTCGCGGTGGCCCCGATGATCGACTGGACTGACCGCCATTGCAGGTATCTGCACCGGCAGATCAGCCGCAATGCTCTGCTCTACACCGAGATGGTGGTGGCGGATGCGATCATCCATGGGCCGCGTGACCGGCTGCTGGGGCATGATGTCAGCGAACATCCCGTTGCGTTGCAGCTTGGCGGCTCCGATCCGGTGAAGCTCGCGACCGCCTTGCAGATCGCCGAGGCCTACAATTACGACGAGATCAATCTCAATGTCGGCTGTCCGTCGGACCGTGTGCAATCCGGCACTTTCGGCGCCTGCCTGATGCTGACGCCGGAGACGGTGGCGGATTGCATCGCGGCGATGAAGGCGGTGTCCAAGGCGCCGGTGACGGTGAAATGCCGGATCGGCGTTGACGAGCAGGAGCCGGAACAGGCACTGCCCGAGCTGATCACCCGCGTGCTCGATGCCGGTGCCGACGCCATCTGGGTCCACGCCCGCAAGGCCTGGCTGAAGGGTCTGTCGCCGAAGGAGAATCGTGAGATCCCGCCGCTGGACTACGACATCGTCTATCGGATGAAGCAGCGCTGGCCGGACGTTTTCATCGGCATCAACGGCGGCATCCAGACGCTGGATCAGGCGGCAGCGCATCTTGCTCATGTCGACGGCGTCATGCTCGGCCGCGCCGCCTATCAGAACGCGGCCATTCTCGCCGATGTCGATCGCCGCTTCTTTGGCGAAGCCGCCGTCGAGCCGGACTGGAACGACCTGCGCGACCGGATGATGGCCTATACCGAACGCCACATCGCCAATGGTGGTCGCGTACACCACGTCGCCCGCCACATGGTCGGCCTCTTCACCGGCCTGCCGGGCTCGCGGCGCTACCGCCAGATCCTGTCGACCGACGCCAACAAGCCGGGGGCAGGGCCAGAGGTGATTGCGGCGGCGTTTGCGGCAGTGGATTTTGGCGGGGATGTGGAGCGGGTTAGCGCCTGAGGGGTTGGTGCCCCCATCTCGCCCCTTGCGGGCGAGAAAGCAAAATCAGCATTTAGCTTCAGCTAAGTGCTAGATTTTGCAAGAGAGGGGGTAGGCAGGGACGCACTGAATCCTGAACTACTTCGCTCAAGAACGTGACCCCCGCTCTGGCAATTTCAGTGGCTTAGAAATTGCGCTGCGCTTTTGAATGTGCAGAGCCTTCGGTATCGCAATTCCTAAACCAGTGAAATTGCTTTCTCGCCCGCCAAGGGCGAGATAGGTCCCCGACTCAGCGGCTACCCCATCCGCACAAACGCGAAACGGCGCGGTTTGCACCGCGCCGTTCGAAACTTTATCCGGAT
The DNA here is from genome assembly GCF_000799715.1 of Martinezella rhizogenes. GTDB lineage: Bacteria > Pseudomonadota > Alphaproteobacteria > Rhizobiales > Rhizobiaceae > Rhizobium > Rhizobium rhizogenes_C. Next base: position 570,827 of record NZ_JUHG01000011.1, on the reverse strand, counting down.
ATCAACCTAAGGCTTAGGAAGCCTGGATGTTAACAGCCTTCGGGCCCTTGCCCATGCGATCCGGCTCGGTGTCGAAGGTGACCTGCTGGCCTTCGCGCAGCGACTGGATACCGGAAGCCTGGAGAGCGGAGATATGGACGAATACATCCTTAGCGCCGCCATCAGGAGTGATGAAACCAAAACCCTTGTCCTGGTTGAAGAATTTTACGATGCCCTTGGTGGCCATTGGGATAGTCCTTTTCCCTACAGTCTGAATATTGCCCGAGATCTCCCGGACGGCTTTGCCCCCGCGAAATGCGAAAGCCAGTCGAGAAGTTCACGTACGGGGAAAGAACGTCTACGCAGAGGTTAACCCCCTGAGGCTGCCTCGCGCAGTCGGCATTGCCAAATCAGTCCAGTCACCGGCATGCAAATGCCCGAGCACACTATCGGTGACAGGATTTGCGACAAAAGGCAAGGGGGAATATTAGGGCTGAGCCAAGAAAAGGGGAAGGATTGGAGGGGGATTTCAAGGGGTTGGGGGCGTGATGATCGCCGTACATGTTTCAATTTGGCGTCATGATGTATCACGAGCAGAATGCGGACGATAGTTAACATAGCTTCGATGGCATTTTGAAAGATGGCGAAGATTATGTTTTGGCTATCGTCACCTGTAAGGGGATTGTAGTATTACTATAGAGCTTTTTATTTCGTCGTTAATTATAGACCTGTTTAAAACTCTGAAATTCTATTGTAATAATGACGGTAATTTAGAATAGTATCCGGTATTGTTGCGACGGCGACTCATCATAGGAGCTCCTGCGTATGCCGGACAATCTGCCATATATAGCATCTCCGGGATCTATAAAAACTGCTTTAGATAAGATTAGGAATGCAGCGACGCCCGAACGGGTAACTCAGGATTTTATTCAAACAAAACTCCAGATAAAAGGCGGAACAGGGGCGAGTATTCCGCCATTCTTAAAGAAGATCGGACTCGTGAACTCAGACGCGACGCCCAGTGTTCTCTATAACAGGTTTAGAAATACCCAGACGTCAGGCTTTGCCATAGCGGAAGCAATGCGCATTGGTTATCGTGAATTATTTGACATCAACGAGTATTGCTACGATCTGATAGATAGAGATTTATTGTCTCTTGTCTGCCAAGCCACTGGAGCGGCCGTGGACAGCAGTACAGCAAAACTAACGGTAGCTTCTTTTAAGAATTTGCGGAGCTTCGCCGATTTCGATGCCAAAGCCAAGGCTACGGAAATCACGAATGACGAAGATACGCTGTCGGTCACTAAGCCCTACCATCCGACCCATTTGCCGGAAGGGAAACTCGGTCTAAATTTGTCTTACACGATCAATCTCAATCTTCCGGCAACGTCTGATCAAGCTGTTTTTAATGCTATTTTTCGCAGCCTACGCGAGCACCTATTGAATGGCGAGTAGAGATACTGTCGAGAAAATAAAATCGTTTGGAATGACAAACCAGATGATTGGCGAAGATCTTGCAGCGATCGAGAGGCATTACAATATTCAATTGGGACACCTGCCGGCGTCAGGTGAAATTGTTGAAAAAGAATATTATCCGCAATTGGATGCTGCCGTACGGGCCGAAGGTGCGAATATGGCCCGGCACTATGAAGTCTTCTATTCACTTGAAAGGTCAATTCGGACGCTGGTTGACGAGACCTTCGTCAGCGATGAAAAGTCTTCTGATTGGTGGGATAGCGGGAAAGTTCCGGAGAGCATTAAAACTGAGGTCACTCAGCGTATTAAAAAGGAAGTTGACGCTGGCGTGAGCCGACGCTCACAGAATGAGTTGGACTACACAACTTTTGGCGAGCTCGCAGTTATCATCACGGCGAACTGGGCGCTATTTGGATCCATATTCAACAGCAAAAGAGCCCTTGAGAAGGTCTTTGCAAGCTTGAATGCCCTGAGAAACCCAATTGCACATTGCTGTCCGCTTGCTGAAGATGAAGAACTACGTTTGAGACTGACCGTGCGTGACTGGTTTCGTTTGATGGAGAAGTGAAGCTACTTTTTCAAACCAACAATCTGCCTATAATGCTCGTCGCTAGCAACGGTTATTTCCCCAAGGTTGTTCTAGCTGAGGGTGTGTGTCGCCGCAGTTCACCCCTCCACCAACGTAAAAACCCCACACGGCTCAACAATCCCCCGCAACACATGCTCTCCCAGCGGCATCAAAGCCATCTTCGTCTCCACCGCAACCGCGCCTGAGATCAGCACGTTGTAGCCAAGCGGCTTGCAGAGGCCTTCGAGGCGGCTGACCAGGTTGACGGCTGGGCCGATGGCGGTGAAGTCGAGGCGGTCGGCGGCGCCGATATTGCCCCAGAGTATTTCGCCGAAATGCAGGGCCATGCCGAAGGGGAGCGGCGGCAGTCCTTGTGCTTGCCGCACGCCGTCGAGATGGGTCATGCCGGCGCGGGCGGCGGCGGCCGCGCGCAGGGCCGCGTCGCAGGCTTCGCCCGGCGTGCCTGTGACCGGGAAGATTGCCAGTGCGCCGTCGCCGATGAATTTCAGCACCTCGCCACCGAAGGCGTTCACCGAGCCGGTGACGCGGTCGAACCAGGCGTCGAGGATGGCGATCATCGCCGTTGGTTCCGTCACCTCGGACAGGGCGGTGAAGTCGCGCAGATCGGCGCAGAGCAGGGCGGCGCGGATGGTCTCGCCGGTGCCGCGCGAAAGCGAGCCGGCCTGCACCCGAGCGGCGCTGCGCCGTCCGAGATAGGCCTCGAGCAGCGCTGCCGTCGCCGCGCGCGCGGCGAGAGCGGCCAAGGGTGCGGCGGCGAAGCGGGCGATCTCATGCAGCCGGTCTGTCTCGGCGGGGCTGAAGGACCGGGTCCCGGCCCAGCCCAGCAACGGACTGTCCGGCGCAGCGCCGATCGTGGCCTCCTGTACCGGGCCGAGTCCGGCCAGCCAATCGTGCCCGGCATCGCTGAGCGGACTGCCGGCGAAACCCAATGCCTCTATCACCGCGTCAGTCTCCGCTCGCCATAACCAGGTGCGGCGGGCAATGATCGGATGCGGCACCGCCAGCGTCAGGGCGCCACCGGCCAGCGGTAGGCCGTCAGTCAGCAGCCGTTTGCCGAGTTCGGCCAGAAAGGATTCAGGGCCGGGCGAGGTGCCGGCCTCGTCAACCAGCCAGGCAAGGGGGGTGGGCAGATCCATGCCGCGATCATGCCATGGCAGCCAAGGGTTGTCATCCGCGCCTTGGCGATGGCTCTGTAGCCTGTCAGGAGCCAGATGATGCAAGTTGCACCCATGAGGTGTTGCTCACCTCGGAAGGGTTATCCGTTCAAGCGAGACGAAAGCGGAAAGCCCTACACTCTGCCATTCCAAGGATCCGGAGACACCGCACGCCCGGCTGCAACCTCGGCCAACCGGCCGAGGTAGTGAGTCCAGCCTTCCGCATGGCCGGCGCATTGGTCGGCGTTGGGGAGGCCGGTATGGGTCAGGCGCAGCAGCGTTCCGTCCGGCTGTTCGATCAGGTCTATCTCGACCAGGCTCGACCCCGGAGGCACGATTTCACTGCCGTCCCAACCGAAGCTGTAGGCGAGGCGATGGACGGGCACCACCTCGCGAAAGGAGCCCCGCGCAAAACGGGCGCCGGTGACGTTGACGAGATAGAGCCCGCCGGGTTGAGGCTCGACCTGCGCCTCGGTTCCCATCCAACGCAGAATCTTTTCCGGATCGGTCAGCAGGGCGAAGACTGCGGCGGGTGGCGCCGCGATATGGGTTTCACGGCGGACGACGAGGGCCTCTTGCATGTCTCTCTCCCGTTGTTGTTATCGCTTGTCCCGCTCGGCGGGGCTTCTCCTCACCCGGCAGCATGTAGGCAAAAGCGCGATCTCAACAAGGGGAGCGTGTATCCTATCGCCCAGGACGCCCCGTCTTGCCTTTGGTGCGGCTCTTGCGCTGCTTCTCGTCCACTGCATCCTCATAGGACCCAACGCCCGGCTTGGCGCGGATGACTGGCTTGTCCGGCACCTTGCCAGTCACCGGCTTTTCCGTGCGGCCGACGGTCATTTCGTCGAGAGTGTTCCGGCGGAAGAGCGGAGTGCCAGCCTCGCTGCCGGGTTTCATTTCATCGAGACTGGGTTTGGCGAAGTAGGAGGCTTGGGTTCCGCCCTCCTGGTTCGAGGGTCGCTGCGCTCCCGCCTCACCATGAGGGCTGCCTGCCGCCACGGCGCCGGCTCCGTCCTCACCCTGGGGTGCAGCGGTCGAAGACCGGGGCTTCGAAGAGCCAGGGCGGCCAGTTTTGCCACCCTCGATGCTCTTCGCCTCTTCCCGCGCCATCGGATCGTCCATGACGGCCAATTCGGCCGCTTTGAGGCGTTTGATCTCGTCGCGCAGCCGCGCGGCCTTTTCGAAGTCGAGATCGGCGGCGGCGTCGCGCATGGCTTTTTCCAGCGCGTTGAGATGGGTCTGCAGATTGTTGCCGACGAGGTGGCCACCATCGGCAAAACCCTTGCCGGAGACGCCGCCGATGTCCGCGCGGACGTGGTCCCTCTCGTAGACGCTGTCGAGAATGTCGGAGATCCTCGCCTTCACCGATTCTGGCGTAATGCCATGCTCGGTGTTGTAGATTACCTGCTTTTCGCGGCGGCGGCTGGTTTCCTCCATCGCCCGCTTCATCGAGCCGGTGATGTTGTCGGCATAGAGGATGACCTTGCCGTCGACATTACGGGCGGCGCGGCCGATGGTCTGGATCAGCGAGGTCTCCGAGCGCAGGAAGCCTTCCTTGTCGGCGTCGAGGATGGCGACAAGGGCACATTCGGGAATGTCGAGACCTTCGCGCAACAGGTTGATGCCGACGAGAACGTCGAAAGCACCGAGGCGCAGGTCGCGGATGATCTCGATGCGCTCCAGCGTGTCGATGTCGGAGTGCATGTAGCGGACGCGCACGCCCTGTTCATGCAGATATTCCGTCAGGTCCTCGGCCATGCGCTTGGTCAGCACGGTGCAGAGCGTGCGATAGCCCTTGGCGGCGGTCTCGCGGATCTCGCCGAGCACGTCATCGACCTGGCTGCGGGCGGAGCGGACTTCGACGGGCGGGTCGATGAGGCCGGTCGGGCGGATGACCTGCTCGGCAAAGACGCCGCCGGATTGGTCCATTTCCCACGCGCCCGGCGTTGCCGACACGGCGATCGTGTCCGGGCGCATGGCGTCCCATTCCTCGAAGCGCAGCGGCCGGTTGTCCATGCAGGAGGGCAGACGGAAGCCGTATTCGGCGAGCGTCGCCTTGCGCCTGAAGTCGCCGCGATACATGCCGCCGATCTGGCTGACGGAGACATGGCTTTCGTCGATGAACAGCAGGGCGTTGTCGGGGATATATTCGAACAGGGTCGGCGGCGGTTCGCCGGGGTTGCGGCCAGTGAGGTAGCGCGAATAGTTCTCGATGCCGGCGCAGGAGCCCGTGGCCTCCAGCATTTCGACGTCGTAGCGAGTACGCTGCTCCAGGCGCTGCGCCTCCAGCAGGCGGCCGGCCTTTTCCAGTTCGGCGAGCCGGATTTTCAGCTCTTCCTTGATATGGCGGATGGCGCCGTTCAGCGTCGGGCGCGGGGTGACATAGTGCGAATTGGCGTAGATCTTCACCGATTTCAGGTCGCCGGTTTTCTGGCCGGTCAGCGGATCGAATTCGGTGATGGCGTCGATCTCGTCGCCGAACATGGAGACGCGCCAGGCGGCATCCTCCAGGTGAGCCGGGAAGATTTCGATCGTATCGCCACGAACGCGGAAGGAACCGCGAATAAAATCCATGTCGCGGCGCTTGTATTGCTGCGCCACGAGGTCGGCCAGCAATTGCCGCTGGTCCAGCCGGTCGCCGACATTCATCTGGAAGGTCATGGCCGTATAGGTCTCGACCGAGCCGATACCGTAAATGCAGGAGACCGAGGCGACGATGATACAGTCGTCGCGTTCCAGGAGGGAGCGCGTCGCGGAGTGGCGCATGCGGTCGATCTGTTCGTTGATCGAGGATTCCTTCTCGATGAAGGTATCCGAGCGCGGCACGTACGCTTCCGGCTGGTAGTAGTCGTAGTAGGAGACGAAATATTCCACCGCATTGTCGGGGAAGAAGTTCTTGAATTCGGAATAGAGCTGCGCGGCCAGCGTCTTGTTGGGCGCGAGGATGACGGCGGGGCGCTGTGTCGCCTCGATCACTTTTGCCATGGTGAAGGTTTTGCCGGAGCCGGTGACGCCGAGCAGCACCTGGCTGCGGTCGCCGTTGTCGAGACCCTCGACGAGGTCGCGGATGGCGGTCGGTTGGTCGCCGGCAGGCTCATAGTCCGAGACCATGCGGATCGGGATACCGCCCTCGGATTTGTTCGGCCGGGCCGGGCGGTGCGGTGTCCAGAGCTTGCCATCCTTGAAGAGCGGATTGCCGCTCTCGATCAGCGCCGACAGCGCCTCGACCGTCGCGGTAACGGCCGTACCTGCATTGGCGGCATTTTCCAGCGAGGTGTCCATGCCGGACACCGGATTGAGGCCGGCGGCGGCGCGCGTCTTCGGGTCGGTCGAGCCGCCCATCGAGGTGCCGCGCGCCGATTTGGAGGCGGCGATTTCCACCTTCTTGCGGTGCTTGCCGGCTTTCGAGGCGATCTGCCGCTGCGTCTCGATGCCGGATGTCTCTGCTTCCGATTCCAGTTGCTTCACCCAGTCGGAGACGCTGCCGCTGAGCGGCGCGCCTTCAAACGGTGCTTGCGGCGCCTCTTCGAAACCGGTCGGGGCGGGAGACTTTTTCGGTGATCTGGCCATCGGGCGAATATGGCGAGAGTCCGCGCCGATGTGAAGGGGGTAAGAGTACAAAAGGGAAACAAGAAGCGGATTTTTCCGTTCGCCGATTATGGCAAATATGTTACAAGCCAAAGCTGGCTGGTGCGTTATCGCTGATCCCAAAGTCAGCATGGCGCGATCCTCACAGGCGCCAAGGGAGGAGCCGGCCGCAACGTCGATATGCCCGGCGAAAGCCGGGTCCCCCCAGCTTCGACGGCATCCGGACTTTGCCCGCCTCGCCGCCGTCATCCGGTCGGAGGATCATGATGACCGCTTTGGATAGCTTACGTTCCTTGTCTCCCCAACAACGCAACACCGTCATCGCCGCCTATCTCGGCTGGACGCTGGATGCTTTCGATTTTTTCATATTGGTTTTTGTTCTCAAGCATATAGCGGAGGAATTTCATACCGATGTTCCGGCCGTTGCGGCGGCGATCTTCCTGACGCTCGCGATGCGGCCTCTCGGGGCACTGATCTTTGGCTATGCCGCCGACAAATACGGCCGGCGCGTGACGCTGATGGCGGACGTGCTGCTTTATTCGGTGTTCGAGTTCCTCACCGGCTTTTCGACCGGCCTGACCATGTTCCTCGTGTTGCGAGCGCTCTTCGGCATCGCCATGGGTGGCGAGTGGGGCGTCGGCGCGTCGCTGACGATGGAAACCGTGCCTGAGGAGTCACGCGGCATCGTCTCCGGCATCCTGCAGGCCGGCTATCCCTCCGGCTATCTGCTGGCGTCTATCGTGTTCTTTTTGCTGTTCCCGGTTATCGGCTGGCGCGGCATGTTCATGGTCGGTGCTCTGCCGGCGTTGTTGGTACTTTATATCCGCCGCAACGTGCAGGAGTCGCCGGCCTTTGTGCAGCGGCAGGCGAAACCGCAACGGCCGTTCTTCACCGTGTTGCGCGAGAATGTCCCGCTGTTTCTGTGGGCGGTGCTGCTGATGACCGCGTTCAATTTCTTCAGTCACGGCACACAGGATCTCTATCCGACCTTCCTCGAAACCCAGCGGCAATATGATAGCCACACGGTCGGTGCTATCGCCATCGTCTACAATATCGGTGCGATGATCGGCGGCTTGACCTTCGGGGCGCTGTCGCAACGCATCGGCCGGCGGCGGGGCATCGTCATCGCCGCCTTGCTGGCAATCCCGATCGCGCCGCTCTGGGTTTATGCACATGGGCCGGTCATGCTCGCCATCGGCGCCTTCCTGATGCAGTTCTTCGTGCAGGGCGCCTGGGGCATCGTGCCGGTGCATCTCAACGAGTTGTCGCCGGATGAGATACGCGGCACTTTCCCCGGTTTCGCCTATCAGCTCGGCAATCTGCTGGCCTCGGGCAATGCGTCGATCCAGGCGGGCCTCGCGGCACATTGGAACGGCGACTATGCTTTTGCGTTGTTAATTGTAGCTGTGATCGTCGCCGCCGTGGTGGCGGTGCTTGCCGGTTTCGGCTTCGAGAAGAAGGATATTCGCTTCGGCGGGAAGGGAGTGGAGGAGACTCCTGGCACGCTGCCGATCTAGATCGCAGCGCCCCGTCGAAGCATGGCCGGTGGCTACTGCATAATTCCTTAAATCGGAATCGATTTAAGGATAAAATTATGCAGCAGATTTAAAGTGCTACAGCGACCTTTGCGCGTCACATGTGACGCGCGGCGCTGTAGTGCCGCCGGCCTCCAGTCTATTTGCCGCAGATCTCCGAAATCTTCGTCTGCGCGAAGCCGCGGGCAAGTTCCTGCATGCCGCCGACCGAGGATATGAGGTCGCCGATCGGGCCGCTGATGCCAACATGCGAATCGGTGATCCTGCAGGCGCCGACATCGACCGTTACCGAAGCTTCCAGCTGTCCTTTCACCGTTGCCTGCAGCACGCCATGCGATTTGCAGGCGAGATCGGCGTGGGCGTTGATCTGCACGCCCCCGGGCGCGCTGCACACATCCAGCGATTTGACCTCGAATTTTTCCTTGTGATCGAGCCCCGGCAACTTCTTGCAAGGGTCCGCTTCGTTCACCGATTTCTCGATTTGCGGACCGAACTTGCTCTGCAGCAGCGACCAACAGGAACCGGGTGCCGCTTGCGCCGGCGTGGCTGCCATGGGCAAGGGCGATAGCGGCAGGACGATGGCAGCGGCCAGCAGCCCCATGCGGAGCGGTTGAAAGAGCGAGGAGGGCAATGCAACGGATGTCTTGGTCACGGCGGTCAATCCCTTGTCGGCTGAGATCGGGGGCGTTTGCGCTATTCTTCATCTCTTGAGGCGATGTAGCAATGCCGCATCTGCGGCAAAGGTGAGGCGCATGATCTCATGCCATCTCCATTTTATCGTCTGCGATGCAATTGTAATCAGTCTGGCCGTGTCACCGCAGCATTTCGGCGCAGCATTCCACTCTTGAAATTTCAGGGGTTAGCGGGTCATGGTGCGGCCCATTCGTTATACTAAAAGGATTCCTCATGCCCTCCTTGCTAAGTCCGGCCGCCATCTGGCCGATCATTATGCTGTTTGCCTCCAATATTTTCATGACCTTCGCCTGGTATGGGCATCTGAAGCACAAGAGCACCGCGATCTTCATCGCCATTATCGTCAGCTGGGGCATTGCCTTCTTCGAATATTGTCTGGCCGTGCCGGCCAACCGCTTGGGGTCGGCCGTCTATTCGACGGCGCAGTTGAAGACCATGCAGGAGGTGATCACGCTGATCGTGTTCTCCGGCTTCTCGGTCTTCTGGCTGGGCGAGAACCTGACCTGGAACCATGCCATCGGTTTCGCGCTGATCGCCATCGGCGCCTCCTTCATTTTCCGGGGGTGAGGGGAAGAGCCGCTAGGCAGCGCCGTTCATTCGTCCTATGATTCGAATGGACTGGTCGGCGGGACCTTCGGGGAGAGGCCGCCGGCCAATAATGTTACGGGAGGTAGCATGTCGGGTTCGTTGCGTTCGGTGTTGAGTGAAACGCCTTCGGAATTGGTGCCGCTGGAGGCGAATGGCAAGATTTTGTCGATGGCGCCGCATCGTTTCGGTTATCTCCAACCTACCGATGCCGCCTCGGACATCGCAACGCTACGTGTGCAATTTCAGGAGCATGGCTATCTCTGGCTCAAGGGATTTCTGAAGCGCCAGGACGTGCTCGACTTCCGCACCTGGGTGTTTGGGCATCTGATGGATACGGGGCTTCTCGAGCCCGGCTCCGACCCTATGATCGGCCTTGCTGCAAATGGTGAAGCCGACAAGTCGCTCGCTGATCGGCGGCTGATGTCGCTGGTGCGTTCAGTGGTCTATGAAGGTTTCTGCACCCAACCAAGGATCGCCTCCTTCATGGACGAGTTCGTGCAGGGCATCTCCTATCTCCACAAGCGCAAGATCATGCGCTTCACCCGCCCGAACACCGGAGTCGTCACACCCGCGCACTACGATCTGGTCTATCTGCGCGGCGGTACCAGCCGTATCGTCACCGCCTGGATCCCGATCGGTGACGTCCCGGTCGACATGGGAGGTCTCGTCTATCTCGAAGGATCGCACCGGATCGGTGCCGAGATGGAAAAGGAATTTGCGGTCAAGGGCGCGGCGCTTACGCCGGAGGAGCGGGTCAGCGCCTTCAACAAGAACATGACCGAAGGCGGCTGGGTCTCAAAGGATCTGCCTGACATGGCCGAGCGTTTCGATACGCGCTGGCTTGCCGCCGATTACGAAGCCGGCGATATCATGCTGCACAGCCCCTATATGATCCACGCCTCGACGACCAATCGCGATCCGCTCGGCCGCCTGCGCCTGTCGACCGACATTCGCTACCAGAATGTCGAGGACGAGATCGATGCCCGATGGAGCAACCACTGGACCCTCGGAGATATGCTCTGAGCGAAGCTTCCCGCTCAGTTCATCTGATCGAGAATGCTCTGCGCCGGCGCATATCCTTGAGCGGCGGCTTTGCGGAACCAGGCTATCGCCATGTTGCGGTCCCTCGTGACGCCGTCGCCGCGAAGATAGGCGTAGCCGAGATGGAATTGCGCCTTGGGCAGACCTTGATCGGCCGCCTTGGCAAACCAGCCGATCGCCTGGGCATAATTCTGCGGAACGCCTTTACCGAGGGCATAGAGGCTGCCGATATTGTCCTGCGAGATTGCGTCGCCCTGATCCGCCAAGGGCTGCCACGAGGCGAGGGCACTGCCGTAATCGCCCTTGTCGTAGGCCGCTTGCCCATCCTCCGCATGGGCATGGAAGGCGATCGAGAGTGCCAGCGTCAGTCCGAAGCCTATCTGTTTCAACCGCATCCGGCGATCTCCCATCCGTGTTCCAAGTTCATTCAAGAGCCAGGCTCCCCGCTGCCCAACAAGATTGGGGTGGCCTTATTTATCCGTTTGCTCAGATCGGGATGCTCTTCCGCTGCAGCGGCATCTCTTCATTGTCATCAGGCCCGTTATTGTTGCCGCCCATGGCCTTGGCCCGGCTGAGCCATTCCAGGGACTTCGCACGATCAGCCGGCACGCCGTCGCCATCGCGATACATGACGCCGAGATTGAGAGCCGCGTCGGCGTAGTTCTCGGCAGCTGCCTTTTCGAACCAGCCGACCGCTTCGGGACCGTTCTTCGCAACACCTTCGCCGTCGCGATACATCACGCCGAGATTATATTCGGCCTCGACGTCTCCCTGATCCGCCGCCTTGCGGAACCAGGTGATGGCCTCGGCGCCGTCTTGAGTGATCCCGTCGCCATCGGCATACATGGTCCCAAGATTATATTGCGCGTCGGCATCGCCCTGGTCGGCGGCCTTGCTGAACCAGGCGACGGCTTGAGCGCCGTCCTTTGGCACACCGGCGCCGTCGCGATACATGACCGCGAGGTTGTATTGCGCCTCGATCTTCCCTCTGTCGGCCGCTTTGCGATACCAGGCGAGAGCCTGACCGCTGTCCTTGGTGATGCCTTCGCCGCTGTCATACATGATGGCGAGATTATATTGCGCATCGACATTGCCCTGGTCGGCGGCCTTCCGATACCAGGCGATGGCCTGGCTCTTGTCCTGATCGACGCCATCGCCGTTGTCGTACATCACCCCGACATTGAACTGCGCGTCGGCATTTCCCTGTTCGGCCGCCTTGCTGTACCAGACGAAAGCCAGGGTCCTGTCCTTGGACACACCTTCGCCCTCGTCATACATGGCGCCCAGATTGTATTGCGCGTCGGCATAGCCTTGATCGGCGGCCTTGCGGTACCAGAAGATGGCCTTTGCATGATCCTTGGCGATGCCTTCGCCCTTATCATACATGGCGCCGAGATCGAATTCGGCCTTTGCATTGCCTTGCTCGGCTGCCTTGCGATACCACTTCAGAGCCTGCTTGAGATCCTTCGCAATGCCATCGCCCGACTCGTAGATCTCGCCAAGTTTCAATTGTGCCGTTGCGTCGCCCTTGTTTGCGAGCGGGCGCCAATAATCCAGCGCCGCCTTATGGTTGCTCCCGTCGTAGGCATTTTGCCCGGTATTGGCGTGGGCAATGCCGTTGGATGCCAGCGCGAAGAACAGTGCGATGGCTGCTCGCTTGAAATGCACAATCTACCCCTCAATCAGTCGTCTTTTGTCTGTGAATGCTAAATAATGTAACGGGCGAGGCGCAAGGCGCCTCCGCGCGCATACATGATCGGCTTATGGCAACAGCGTCGCCAATATCTGGAGAATGATCCAGCCGGGTGAGTTGCTCTGGCTGGTCGTGGTGGTCGGTTCATTGCCTTCCGGGCTGGCGCCCTTGAGCGGGTTTTCGCCATTGGCGGCCATGTAGCTCAGGCTACGCTGCGCCTCCGGCAGCTTCTGGTCCGCCGCCTTGTGGAACCAGTAGGAGGCCTGACTGATATCCTTCGGCACGCCGTCGCCATTGTAATACATTGAACCCAGGCCGTACTGGGCGCGTGCGTCGCCCTGCTCGGCAGCCTTGCGGAAGAAGTCGGCGGCCTGCGCATAGTCCTTGGGAACGCCGCTGCCATTGTAATAGAGATAGCCAAGGGCATATTGGCCTCCCGCGCTGCCCTGGTCGGCGGACTTGCGATACCAGGTGGCCGCCTGGTCTTTATCCGGCGCCGTGCCCTGACCCTTGTCATAGATATGGCCGAGCGCATATTGCGCGTCCGGATGGCCCTGCTCGGCCGATTTGCGATACCATCCCAGTGCCTTGCCATCATCTTTGGAAAGGCCACGGCCGTCGGCATACATGGTGGCAAGGGCGTATTCGCCCTGCGCGTCGCCATGAGCCGCGGCCTTGCGGTACCATTCGACCGCGACGTCGTCGTTGACCGGCACCCCATGACCATTGGCATAGAGATAGCCGACGGCATATTGCGCATCGGCGCGACCCTGTTCGGCAGCCTTGCGATACCATTGCAGCGCCAGCTTGTAGTCCCGGGGAACGCCGAGGCCGTTGGCGAAGCTGTAGCCGAGCCCATACTGGGCGTCGGCACGACCCTGTTCGGCGGATTTCTTGTACCAGGAATAGGCCCGCGCATCGTCCCGATCGACACCTCGGCCATTGGTGTAGGCATAGCCGAGTGCATACTCGCCCTGGGGATCACCCTGATCTGCCGATTTTTGATACCATTCGATCGCCAGGCTTTGGTCCGCAGCCGTGCCGAGACCTTTGTCGTAGATGTAGCCAAGCGCATACTGTGCGTCGCTGCGACCCTGATCGGCTGCCTTGCGATACCAGCTGAGCGCGATCGCATCGTCCTTGCGCGCACCAAAGCCATGCTCATACATGTAACCGAGCGCATATTGCGCTTGGGCCTGGTCCTGGGCGGCGGATTTCTGATACCAGGCGACCGCCTGTTCACTATCGACATCGGTACCGCGGCCGTTGGCATAGGAATAACCGATGGCATATTGGGCGTCGGCATAGCCCTGTTCGGCCGCCTTGCGATACCAGGCATTCGCCTGTTTCAGGTCCTGATCGACACCGAGGCCGTTGGAATACATATAGGCGAGGGCGTATTCAGCCTGCACGTTCCCCTGTGCTGCTGCCTTTCGATACCATTGCACGGCCTGCGCGTCGTCATGCGCCACGCCCTGGCCCTTTGCGTAACGATAGCCAAGGCCATATTGAGCGGCCGCATTGCCGTCTTTTGCGAATTGCATCCAATATTTCAGCGAGATCGATGTATCGCCGGGCGCCGGCGCCGGATCTTCGGCATGGGCAAGCGGAGCCAACGAAAGGGCTAGCGCCAGTCCAAATGCCAATCTTCCGATTTTCAAAGCTTACTCTCCCCGCCGGCGCGCTGGAGCGCAATCGATCTGAACAATATGGCGATGTCTTGGCCGCTGGCTGCAAGGCCTGGGGACGGCGGTTATTTTCTCCGGGTCATGCCTCTATGGCAGGCAGTCGTCCCTATCCCGGCAGCAGGTCATATTGCCGGAAGATCCAGGTGATCTGGTAGATCAAGCCGATCGTCACGAAGGCGGCCTGGAAACGGCGATTGGCTGTGATGGCCGCGATGATGCAAAGGGCGATATAGACGATGTTGCGGGTCGGATATTCCCAGCCGAGCGATCGGAAATAGGTCTCTCCCTTGAGCAGTGTGTCGATGAGATCAACGGCATAGGTGACGGCGAGAAGGCCGAAGAACCAGCGGCGGCGGGAGATGAAATATTCCTCGAAGCCGCCATAATCCTCGATCGACGGAGGGTTCAGCAGCACGCAGAGGAAATAGAACAGGCAGCAGAAGCAGATGAGGAAGAGGTAGACGCCGAAACTGATCTCGGCCACGGATTGCAGCCGATATTCCCACCACCAGAAATGGATGATGAACAGGAACATCGACAGCACCCAGCCGAGATGCACGAAATAGACGCGGTGCTTGCCTGGCGCCTGCACGAAGCCGGCGAGCCGCGTCAGGAGCTGGGCAAGCGAAAGGCCGATGACCATGCTCATGACCGTCCTGATATAGACGTAGACTTCCGGCGTCCGCGCGGCTTCCATCATCGTCTTAGCTCTCCGCGGGAACCGGCTTGGGGGCGCCGTTCTCGTCGAGCGCGACCATGATGAATGTCCCGGCGATGACCTTCTCCATCTGGTTATAGCGCGAACGGTGCGCCCAGGCTTCGACGACGAGCGTGATCGAGGTGCGGCCGACGCGCTCAATCTCGGTGTAGACGCTCAGCGTATCGCCGATCTTCACCGGCAGTTCGAAGGCCATTTCCTTGACGGCGGCGGTGACGACGCGGCCGCGTGCGCGCTCGGCGGCGCGGATGCCGCTCGCCAAGTCCATCTGCGCCATGACCCAGCCGCCGAAGATGTCGCCGGCGGGGTTGGCATCGGCGGGCATGGCCAGCGTGCGCAAGGTCAACTCGCCTCTCGGCTTGGGGCTGTCGTTCATTCACTCGCTCCTATCGATCAAGGCTTGATTCCGGCAGTCAGCCTACGCAATCGGGCCGGGATGGGGAAGCTTTCTCGATGTGTCATCACCAGGCAATCGGGCCAGAGGGTGACCTTTTCCAATACCTCTCTCGCCATTCGCAGTCGTCCCGCCGGATGTCCCTCATGGGCGGTAAGCATTCATTCACCGTTTTTATTTAATCTTCTTAAGCATTGTCGACCGTGGCTGGGGCAGCGGGAGCGGATCCAGAGTATGGCGTATTTAACTTTTCTGCGGCGAACGGCGCTGCCTTTGCTGTTGTCGTCGGCGCTTATCGCGTGCACGGCCGACAGTCTTGTGCCGCCGTCGGGCATCGACAGCAGCCGCGTAAGCTCGATCAAACCGCATCGCAGTGTGCCGTCGCGGCAGTTCACCTATCAGGGTGGCCAAGCGCCTATAAATTCCGCTTCCGCCAACTACGCCAACACTTATGATTCCTCCGGCAACCCACAAGCTACAGCGTCGCCACCGGTTTCCGCCGCGGCCCGGCAGGGTCGCCTGCCGGCGAGCAGTAGCGATGAAGCCGTGACCACCACGGATGTCGAGCAAGGTCTCGCGCAGCAATCGAGTGCGTCGTCCCAAGGCGTCAACATGGATGCCGAGCTCGGTGTCGGTCCGAGCGAAGAGGCGCAGTCCGGATCGGTCGTTGGGCTGGCGCAGGAAGAAGAGCAGAACATTGCCGAAGGCCAGACCGAGCAGCCGGTCGTCGACGGCGTCGGCTCCGACGCGCCGGTGCAGACCAACCGCTCAATCATTCAGCGTCCGGCCGCGCAGGCCGAACTCAACCAGTCGCCGATCCGCCGACAGCAGCCGGATACGCAGGTGGCAATGCTGCCTCGCGTCGATAATCCGATGCCACGGATCGACCGGCAGATGGAGGCGCCGCAGTCATCGCCGGGCGCCATGCCGGCTTCGGAAATCGCCTGTCGGCAAGAGTTGCAGCGTATGGGTGTCGCCTATACCGACAAGCCGGCGATCTCCAACGGCCCGGCCTGCCAGGTTCCTTACCCGGTTTCGCTGAGCGGCCTCTCGGGTAATATCGCTGTCAGGCCGGCAGTGACCCTGAATTGCCAGGTGACTCTCGCCTTCGCAAAATGGGTCAAGAACGAATTGGCGCCGGCGGCGCGCACGCGCTACTGGTCGGGCATCGGCACCATCGTGCCGATGGGCGGCTATTCCTGCCGGCGGATGAACAATAGCCGGCAACGCTACAACCCGATGTCGGAACATGCGCATGGCAACGCCATCGACATCGGCACCTTCGTCCTGAAGAACGGCCATGTGATCGATGTGCGCAAGAAGGGTCTGTTCGCCTTCCGCGAGGGGCGGTTGCTGAAGGCGGTGCGCAGCGATAGCTGCCGCTATTTCGACACCGTGCTCGGCCCCGGCAGCAATGCCGAACACTGGAACCATTTCCACTTCGACCTCAGGGATCGCAGGGGGGGACGGCGTTATTGCAGCATGTAGCCGCCGGTTTGCTGGGATAACGCGGTTTACCTGTGGAGGGAATCGCAGTTAACTGCGGCTCGCTAAATTAGGGGAAATATTCGATGGAAGACGTTCCGAGAAGGAAGGGAAGCTTCGGAAAGGCGCTAATCGCTGCTCTCGTCGCGATCGTTCTCGTGATCGGCGGCCGCTGGTACGCCTACGTCGCTTATGCCGATGATCCGTTCGATGAAGTGGGTATCGGTCTCAACACGATGATGCCGGGTCCGATCCGCGAAAAGGGCTGCGCGATGCTGAAGGCGCGCTTCGAGAACAAGACGCTGCCGCCGGCCGGGTGCGGTATCAACGGCAACTGGTGACCTTCACCCTTTCGATAGGCGACCCTTAGCCGGCAAAAAGAAAAAAGCCGGCACGAGGGCCGGCTGGAGTGGTGCTCAGCAACGACAGGGGATCTTTGCTGGCTCCGGAAAAAAAGTTTATCGCGCAATGACGCATGAAATATGGATACGAGGGCAATCAGTCTTCGAGTATCATCGGCGCTGACGCTGTCACCAAGAGGCGTTGGGCGGGGTTGCGACAACCGTTGCTCACCTAGCCAAAGGTATGCCCGACGAAAGTCACGGTTTGATGACAACTTGTTCGTTTAGGCGAACGCACTGTTCCACCCGGCGGGATGGTAAAAAGCTCGTGACCGGCTATATAGCGGGCAAACGCCGCGAGAATAATCACAAAGCCGGACTTTGCCTGCATCATGGCCCCGATCATTTCCATCCGTAATCTCACCAAAACCTATTCCAATGGGTTTCAGGCGCTGAAAGGTATCGACCTTGATATCGAACGGGGCGAAATCCTGGCGCTGCTCGGGCCGAACGGCGCCGGCAAAACGACGATGATTTCCATCGTCTGCGGCATCGCCAATCCGAGCGGAGGCATGGTGACTGTCGGCGGTCACGACGTGGTGAAGGAGTTTCGCGCCACGCGCGCGATGATCGGGCTGGTGCCGCAGGAGCTGACCACCGACCTGTTCGAAACTGTATGGAACACGGTGAGCTTTTCACGCGGCCTGCACGGCAAGAAGCCTGATCCGGCCCATATTGAGCGGGTACTGCGCGACCTGTCGCTCTGGGACAAGAAGGACAACATGCTGCGCCAGCTCTCCGGCGGCATGAAGCGGCGCGTGCTGATCGCCAAGGCGCTGTCGCACGAGCCGGAGATCCTCTTTCTCGACGAGCCGACGGCGGGCGTCGACGTGACGTTGCGCAAGGATATGTGGCACGTCGTCGAGCGGCTGCGCGCCAACGGCGTCACCATCATCCTGACGACGCATTATATCGAGGAAGCCGAGGAGATTGCCGATCGCGTCGGCGTCATCAATGACGGCAAGCTGCTGCTGGTGGAAGACAAGAAGACGCTGATGGCCAAGCTTGGCCGCAAGCAGCTCATTCTCGACCTGGCGGAGCCTCTGGATGCCGTCCCACCTTGCCTCGACGGCAATGGTCTCTCGCTGGGGCCGAACGGCACAACGCTGATCTACGATTTCGATGCGGAACATGAGCAATCGAGTATCGCGGTACTGCTGTCGCGCCTGTCGGCCGAGGGCGTTCACTTCAAGGATCTGTCGACGCGGCAGAGCTCGCTCGAGGACATCTTCGTATCGCTGGTGGGAGAGAGCAAATGAACTTCGAGGCGATCAAGGCTATCTATGGTTTCGAGATGGCGCGCACGCGCCGCACGCTGTTGCAGAGCGTCGTCTCTCCGGTCATCTCGACGTCGCTTTATTTCATCGTCTTCGGTGCCGCCATCGGCTCGCGCATCCAGCAGGTTGAGGGCGTCTCCTACGGCGCTTTCATCACGCCCGGGCTGATCATGCTGACGCTGCTCGGCCAATGCATCAGCAACGGCTCATTCGGCATCTACTTTCCGAAATTTTCAGGCACGATCTACGAGATTCTATCCGCGCCCGTCGCCATGACGGAGATCGTGCTCGGTTATGTCGGTGCGGCCGCGACGAAGGGCATGCTGATCGGGCTGATCATCCTGCTGACCGCCAACTTCTTCGTCGATATCACCATCGAACACCCGTTCATGATGATCCTGTTCTTCGTGCTGACGGCGATTACCTTCAGCCTGTTCGGCTTCATGATCGGCATCTGGGCCGGGAATTTCGAGCAGCTCAACCTGATTCCCATGCTGGTCGTGCCGCCACTGACCTTCCTTGGCGGCAGCTTCTATTCCATCAACATGCTGCCGCCCTTCTGGCAGGCGGTCAGTCACCTCAATCCGGTGCTCTATCTCGTCAGCGGCTTTCGCTGGAGCTTCTATGGCATTGCCGACGTCAACCCGGTGCTGAGCCTTGCCATGATCACTCTATTTCTCGTCATCTGCCTTGCGACCCTTTGGTGGATTTTCAAGACGGGATATCGGTTGCGCAACTGACTGGTGGAGCGTTGTTCCCGCAAACATCGCGGTTGCAAATGCGGTTTTCGCGGCTCATAAACTCCGCGCCCATGTCGCAGGCGGAGCAGGGCGGCGGGTCATCGGGAAGCGGGGCGAGATGACGGCCGTGCAGCATGCCTGGGCATCCAAGTCGATCCTTTTTGCAGGTATTTCATGCCCATAGTCCCGCAGCACCAATCATTGCCCGATGTTCTCTCGCGCCTCGACCGGTTGACCAATTGGGAGCGCAAGCCGCGCGGGGAGATGCGGGTTGGCCTTGAGCCCATGCTCGATCTCATGCAGCGGCTGGGCAATCCTCACCAGAGCTTCCGTGCCATCCATGTCGCCGGCACCAAAGGCAAGGGGTCCGTCTGCGCGCTTGTCGCCGCCGCCTTGCTGAGGGCGGGTTGGCGGGTCGGCCGTTATGCCTCGCCGCATGTCGACCATGTGAACGAGCGCATCAGCGTATTGGGGCGGGAGGTCGAGGACAACAGGTTAGCGGAAGCTCTGGAGAAGGTGCTGGACAGCTACGAGGTCGCAAAGCGAGAGGCAACGCCGGGCGAGGACGCCACCTGGTTTGATGTGATAACGGCCGCCGCTTTCGTCGTCTTCAGAGATGCCGGTCTGGATTGGGCTGTCGTCGAAGTCGGGCTCGGAGGTCGGTTGGACTCCACCAATGTGGTCTTTGGCGAAGTTGCCATCGTCACCAATATCGAACTCGAGCATACGGAAATTCTTGGGAACACACGCGAGGCGATCGCGGGCGAGAAGGTCGGTATCTTGAAGCCCGGCGCGATGCTTGTCACCACGCTCCCCGCCACCGACGGTGCCGGTCGGGTCTTGCAGCAGCGTGCCGCTGAACTCGGTTGCCGCGTATTTCGCACCGATTTTGCCGATGATGCGACGATCGCGGACAGGAATGCTGCACTGGTCGGCCTCGTTCTCGATCATTTGGGACAGCAGGGCGAACGCGTACGCGGGGAGGCCGAAACACGCACGCCAATCGGCGCATGGCTGCTTGATCAGGCGGTCAGGGATAATGCGCGTCTGCCGGGGCGGATGGAGCGGTTTGACTTCAGGCTTCCGCCTGCATCGACTACTGCGCGGCGCGTGGTGCCGATGGTGATGGACGGTGCGCATGTTCCGTTCAACATCGAGGCTGTCCTGCGCGATATCACCCGCTCTTCCGATGTCAGCGGCAAGTGCGTGGCCATCGTCGCGCTGGCGTCTGACAAGGATGCGGAAGGCTTCCTCACGGTCCTGTCACGATCCGTCGCCTATATCGTCTTTACCGAAGCGTCCGGGTCCGGCCGCTCTCATCCGGCCCATGAATTGGTAACGCTCGCAACATCCATGGGGATAGCCTGCGAAGCCGAGCCTGATCCCCGCAACGCGCTGGACCGTGCCTCGACGAAGGTATCGGAAGATGGCGGCTGGCTACTCGCAACCGGGTCGCTCTATCTGGTGGGAGCGTTGCGAGGCGCCGTGCTGGAAGGTGCCGGTTGACGATGGACATCACTATTCGTCCGGCTCTTCTCGAGGATGCCGCGGCCATAGCCCGCCTGCACCTTGCTGTCTGGCGGGAAACCTATCGGGAACTGGCCACGCCCGATGCCATTCGCATCATGGATGAGGCTTTCCGGCGAGCGAGATGGACGGCCACCTTATCCGAGCCTGGCCGCGATCAACTGGTGCTTCTCGCCGAGCAGAACGGGCGTTTGGTCGGTATTGGCGCGGCCGGTGCGCCGTCATTGGCTCTTTTCGAGGGGCGTGGCGAGATACGGTCGCTCTATGTCGATCCCGCCATCAAGCGTCAGGGCATCGGTCGCCGCCTCATGCGGGAGTTGGCACGGCATCTGGCTGCCTTGAATTATCCCGGCGCCGCACTCGGCGTTGTCGTCGGCAACGATCCGGCGATTGCGTTCTATCAGTGGCTGGGTGGGCGAATGACCGGGCATTACACCGATCCCGGCCCGGTCTGGCGATCCGAGAACATCATCTTCGTATGGGATGATCTGTCGTTACTGATATAGCGGCGCACCGGTTTTCATCCACTGACGGTCTTTCTCCGTGGCGCCATCGTCATAGCCATTACGCCGATGATGACGCAGACAAGACCGATGCCGGCCGTCTGGGTCAGAGGCTCCCCAAGGAAGATGACGCCGATGGCGACGCCGATCGGGACACGCAGATAGGCTTGGGCGGTGGTGCCGATCGAGCCGAGGGTCTGGATCAGCCGGAAATAGATCGAAAAGGCAAGCGCAGTCGACAGGATGGCAAGTGCCAGGAGTGCCAGGATCGATGCGGTGGAGGGCGCGAGCGTCCATGGCCGATCCACGACGAGGCTGACCGGGATGAGAATGACGGCGCCGCAGAGCAGGGAACCGACGGCGGGCATCATCGGATCGAGGCCCTTGAAATTGCGGCCGAACAGGGCAGCGCCCGCATAGCAGACCGAAGCCGCCACGACGGCGAGCTGCGCGGGCAATTGTCGACCGAAGCCGTTCAAGGCGTCGAAGCCGATGATGAAGCAGATGCCCGCCAGTCCCACAGCGATACCGAACAGCTTGTATGCGGTGACGCGCTCGTTGCGCAGCAAGATGGCAGCCAAAAGGAAGGTGAAGATCGGCGTGGTGGAGTTCAGGATGGTCGCCAGGCCGGCATCAACCGTACGTTCGGCCCAGGCGATCAGTGTAAAGGGAATAACGCTGTTGAGGCAGGCCTGAACGAGGAAGCGACGCCATATCGCCGGCTCCTTGGGGAGGCTCAGTCCACGCCAGCGGATAATCGCAAACAGCACGCCGCCGGCAATAAGCGTGCGTGCTGCGATGAGGGTGATCGGCGGGATTGTCGCCACGCCGATCCTGATGAAGGTGTAGGAAGCGCCCCACAGGGTCGCGAGCATCAAAAGGAGCAGAAGCTCCGTCGTGGCGTTGATTTTGGTCTGTGGCATGACGGCTGAACTTTCGGGACCGATACTGGGATATATGCCGTCATCCCTAGCGTATATTCGGCTCGCGATGCTTCGGGCCTCATCGAACTATTGCGCTCAATCCCGCAGCCGCAGTTCGTCGGTCTGCATCTGCATCGATCCCAGCGTCTCGAGGAAGCTCATGCCGAGCAGGCTCTGGTCGAGCTTGCCTTCTTCGGCGACGGTCGCCTCGACATCGCGGCGCACGATCGGGCCGATGGCAACGGCGCCGAGCTCGACGGGGGCGGCTTTTGCCCGACCGTTCGCGGTGATCATGGTCATGGAATAGGTGAGGTTTTCCGGGATGATACCGACGCGCTCGGCGTCCTCGCGAGACAACGCAATGGAGCTGGCGCCGGTATCGACGAGCATGTCGATCGGCTGCCCGTTGATCATCACCTGGGCTTGAAAATGGCCATTCGAGAGCTTGTGGAGGATGACTTCCTGGCCGCCCTCGCTGGTGGTGACGACGACGGCATGTCCGGGCACGAGGCCAGCGAACAGCCGGCCGCCGACATCCTGGGCGTCGCGCCGATAAACATAGGCGGTCGCCAGCGCCATGATGATCACCAGCCAGATGAGCAGATTGCGCAGCGACTGGCTGGCGGTTTGGCGGCTTGCCCAGATTCCGGCGGCCATCATCAGGGAAAGAGGCAGCAGATAGACGATACGGGCAAAATCGTCATTGGGCAGGCCGAAGGTCGTGCCGCTATTATTGTTGAAGAGCAGGAACGCGAGACCTATGCCGATGATGGCGAGAGCGATGTTCAGGCGGTTCATACGGTGCTGCGCTCCCGCGCCAGTCGCTGGCGGCGGGTTTCCCGGCGCGGCTTGCGCTCTACGGTCGCGAGACGTTCCGGCAGGACCTGCATGATATCAAGGCGTTCGGCGTCGCTATAGGTCATCCATTCGCCGATTTCCTCGCGCGTGCGTCCGCAGCCGAAGCAAAAGCCGGTGTTCAGGTCGAGGGAACAGACAAGGATGCAAGGTGTTAGCATAAGGTCATATATCGATGCTTCATACGCACATGGCAAGGGTACAGAAAGCGGCGATCTCGCAAATCTGCTGCGCAGCGCCGATGGTGTCTCCGGTGTGACCGGAAAGCCGTTGACGCACGCGTCGAGTGAAGAGAAATGCCGCCGCGGCGGTGACGAGAAGGCAGAGGACAAAGGCTGGAAGCCTGAGGCTCGGCCAGAGCAGAAACGCCGAAAACACCAGCGCGGTGATCAATGCGATTTGCGTGGCGCCGTAGTCCGGTTTACCCGCCGAGGCGGCGACCCCGTCCGGCTTGGCCGCCGGCAGGGCATACCAGTGCCAGATCATGGCGCCGCGGCTGAGGACGGCGGCGGCCGGGAGAGTGAGCGCCGCGTCAAGCGGGGCGAGGCCGCGGCCGATGGCGGCAAGCGCTGAGGCGCGCAGCCCGAAGGACAGAATCAGCGCCACCGCGCCATAGGTGCCGATGCGGCTGTCCTTCATGATGGCAAGCGCCCGGTCGCGGTCCTTGCCGCCGCCAAGGCCATCGGCGGTATCGCTGAGGCCGTCCTCATGCAGCGCGCCGGTCGTGATCGTCTGGATGGCGAGCGCCAGGAGTGCCGCCATCAGCGGATCGGCATCGAAGGCCAGCAGCACGCCGAAAGCGATTGCGGCGGGCAGGGCGATCAGCAGGCCGGCGAAGGGGAAGGCACGCGCGACACGGGCAAGCGTGCCGCTATCGCCCTCGAAGAAGGACGCCGGCACGGGAATGCGGCTGAGGAAGGCTATGGCGCGCGTAATGTCGCCCATGTATTCCCGAATACTCATCCTCTCCCCGTTATTCCCGCGACAGCATCGGACGCTTTTTGCAGTTGTTCGCGCCCGTGCCGAAGACTAATAGAGTCGCACGCAAAAAACCTGATTTGAGACCAAAAGACAAGGAACGGCATTCATGAGCGTTACCGGCCTGCCATTCGACGATTTCCGCACGCTGCTGCGTGACCTCCCAGGCCCGGATCCCCGGGCGCTGGTGGCGGCGCGCGAGCGCGACGCGCAGCTCACCAAGCCGCCGGGCGCCCTTGGCCGCCTCGAGGAGATTGCCTTCTGGCTGGCGGCCTGGACCGGCCGTCCGCCTGCCGTCACTCGTCCGCTTGTCGCGATTTTTGCCGGCAATCATGGTGTTGCCAAACAGGGCATCACGCCGTTTCCGCCTTCGGTAACGCAGCAGATGGTGGAGAATTTCGCCGCCGGCGGTGCCGCCATCAACCAGATCTGCGTCACCTATGATCTCGGCCTGAAGGTGTTCGACCTGGCGCTCGATTATCCGACAGGAGACATTACCGAAGAGCCGGCGCTTTCCGAGCGCGATTGCGCCGCGACCATGGCCTTCGGCATGG
This sequence comes from Martinezella rhizogenes, assembly GCF_000799715.1. Lineage (GTDB taxonomy): Bacteria > Pseudomonadota > Alphaproteobacteria > Rhizobiales > Rhizobiaceae > Rhizobium > Rhizobium rhizogenes_C. The sequence goes on along the minus strand of NZ_JUHG01000011.1, from coordinate 546,448 downwards.
AAGCGATCGCCGGCGGCACGGACCTGCTCTGCATCGGCGAAATGGGCATCGGTAACACCACGATCGCAGCCGCCATCAACTATGCGCTCTATGGCGGCACGGCGGCGGAGTGGGTTGGCCCCGGAACCGGTTCGGAGGGCGAGATGCTGAAGCGCAAGATCGCCGCTGTCGAAAAGGCCGTGGCGCTGCATCGCGAGCATCTCTCCGATCCGCTGGAGCTGCTGCGTCGCCTTGGCGGCCGCGAGATCGCCGCCATGGCCGGTGCCATTCTTGCCGCCCGCATGGAGCATATCCCCGTGATCATCGATGGCTATGTCGCAACCGCAGCCGCCTCGATCCTCAAGGCCGCCAATCCGACCGCCCTTGACCACTGCCTGATCGGGCATGTCTCGGCGGAGCCGGGGCATTTGAAGGCGATAGAGAAGCTCGGCAAGACGCCGCTCCTGGCGCTCGGCATGCGGCTCGGCGAAGGCACGGGCGCGGCACTGGCCGCTGGCATCGTCAAGGCCGCCGCCGCCTGCCATTCCGGCATGGCGACCTTCGAGAGTGCAGGCGTCACCAACAAACACTGACGGATAGAATCGCGAGGCGCGATGATTGCGTGCCTCGCCTCCCAAATTCCGACCGACTTTCGATTTACGTCATAAAGCTGTAACAAATTTTGGGGCCGACTCAGCCGTCGGCTTGCCTTGGGAATGGCGAGACTGTATTCGCAAGGCAGCTAAATTGCAGTCAGGACATTGCAAGCGGGGCAGGAATGGCCGAGTTTTCGAAATCAGCGGTAACCAAGGAAACGGGTATCCGACATTTTTTTGCCGCCGCCAGCTATTCGTGGGGCGGCTTCCAGCGCCTGCTGCAGGAATCGGCATTCCGGCAGGAGCTCTTGTTCGCGGCTGTTGGATTGATCCTGCTGATCGCCGTCGGTGCAACGCTTGGTGAAATCATGATTGCCATCGTGCTGTTTCTAGGTGTCTTCGCGGTTGAAGCCATGAATACCGCAGTCGAGGAAGTCATAGACCGGATTTCGCCGGAGATTTCCAATGTCGGCAAGCACGCGAAGGATCTCGGCTCCTTCGCCGTTCTTTGCATGCTGGTCGCGTCCGGCCTCTATCTGCTCTACACGATCGGCAGCCACCTGTTTTTCCGCTAAGCTTTTACGGATTAAGCGTCAGGCAAAGCTCTTCTTGCGGCGCTCGACCGACGGTGCATCCTCAATGGCCGGCAGGCTTTGCAATACGCGTTTGGCCGGCAGGATGGCGATAACCTCGGTGCCTTCGCGCAGCCTGGATTTCAGCATGAACTGACCATCATGCTTGGCAAGGATCGCCTGGACGATCGGCAGGCCGAGGCCCGTTCCCTGTTCCGCGCTTTTGATGGCGATCGAACCCTGACCGAAAGCGGACAGAACCACCGGTATTTCCTCTTCGGGAATGCCGGGGCCATTGTCTCTGATCGCCACATATTGCCCGCCACCGGAGGTCCAGCCAACTTTCACGGTGATCTCGCCGCCTTGTGGGGTGAACTTCACCGCATTCGACAGGAGATTGAGGATTACCTGTCGAATGGATTTTTCGTCGGCCCAGACGGAGGGAAGCTCAAGCTCGAGCTGCGGCGAGATGGAGATATTCTTGCCGCGCGCGCGCAACTGCACCATGCCGATGCAATCCTCCGCGACATCCAGTAGCGAGATCGCCTCTTCGTTCAGCTCGTATTTGCCGGCCTCGATGCGCGAGAGATCGAGGATCTCGTTGATGAGATTGAGCAGATGCTGCCCGGAGCGATGGATATCGGTGGTGTATTCGCGGTAGGTCGCGTTGTTGAGCGGTCCCATGACCTCCGCCGACATGACTTCGGAGAAGCCGAGGATAGCATTCAGAGGCGTCCTCAGCTCATGCGACATCGAGGCCAGGAAGCGCGATTTGGCGAGGTTGGCCTCTTCGGCGCGCCGGCGCGCCTCGTCCGACATGGATTTGGCGACCTCGAGCTCGGCGATCAGATCGTCCTTTTCCGACTGAAAGGAGAGGATTTTCAGATTGGACTGAAACATCCGCTTGGTGATGAAGGTGAAGAAGATGACGGCAACCGTGACGGCGGCGGCGAGCGTGATGTCGAGTGGATCGCGGGTCACGCTTGCCTTGACGGCAAGTGCGACGATTGCTGGGGCAAAGGCGAAGGGCACCGCGCGCGGCAGCATGAAATTCGCCATGGTGGTAATGCAGATCGCCACCAGCAGTGTCGCGCCCTTGTAGAGTACGAAACTGTCACCACCACAGGCGGAGCAGCCCTGCATGGCGAAGAACGCCCAGCAGAAGCCGATAAGCAACTGGCCCAATAGCAGAATCTGGCGCCATTTCTTGGCGCGCCCAACAGTCATCTCGTACTTTTTAGCACGGCGGCCAAGCAGCATGTTGATGGCATGCGCGGTTAAGGTCGGAATGGCCCAGATGAAGATCTGCGCGTCGCGAGTAAGATAGGCGCCGAGTGCCGCAACGATGATGACGAAGATCGGCATGATCGAGGCGCCCTGCAACAGGGTGTCGACATGCATCATCATCAGTTCGCGGTCAAAACTCCGGCTATGGCCGGATTGCAGGCGCTCGCGCGTCTGCCGCACGGCCTTCGACACAGCCCGGTTACGGTGACTGCGCGATCGGTCGACGACGATTTTATCTGTCGATGTACTGACGCCGTTACTCATGGTTGCGTTGAAACTTGGCTTGCTGGAGGCTACAGACTAACGGCCAAATCTTAAGAAGATGCTGCCCGAAATGTTTTGTTTGCCATCTTTGCCAAGGGTTTATTCGTGAAGGAGGCAAAAACGTGACGCGATCTGGCCGCCTGTTTCGTGACGGCTTAACCACATGCGCCCTGCTGGCGCTGCTTGCCTTGCTGGCGTTGAAGTTGAACAATCGTCCGGAACTGGTTCAAACTGGACAGTTTTATGTGGTCGACGGCGACACGCTCGCTCAAGGCAGCGAGCGTTTTCGGCTGCGCGGTATCGATGCGCCGGAGTATCGGCAGCAATGTCAGCGCAACAATGCAGGCTGGGCCTGCGGCGAGGAGGCACGCAGAGCCCTTGATCGGCTTATAAAGGCTGGTTCGCCCGAATGCCGGGGAAGTGAGAAGGATCGCTACGGCCGGCTGCTGGTGATCTGCAAGACTGGCGATGTCGATATCAACGCCGCTATGGTCCGCAGCGGCATGGCGGTGTCTTACGGCAATTATGCAGCCGAGGAGGCTCAGGCACGGGAAGTGAAGGCAGGGCTTTGGGCTGGCGAGTTCGAACGGCCGCGCGACTATCGGCGCGAGGAGCAGGTGGAGCATGCCTCCGGTGGCGATCCGCTTGGCGGACTGGCCGATTATCTGCGAAAGCTGGTGGGATGGGGTCAATGACGATGCCGGGCGATGAGTTGCAGGCACTCAGCGACGCAATCGCCCTCTGTCGTATCTGTCGCGACGCACCGATGCGCGGCGAGGCGGATAGACTGCCGCATCAGCCGAGACCGGTTGCCGTGCTGTCGGCGACGGCACGTATCCTGATCGCCGGGCAGGCGCCGGGGCTGCGCGTTCATGAAAGCGGCTTGCCGTTCAACGACGCGTCCGGCGATAGGTTACGGCAATGGCTGGGTGTCGATCGCGACAGTTTCTACAATCCCGATCACTTCGCCATCGTGCCGATGGGCTTCTGTTTTCCCGGCTATGACGCCGCCGGCAGCGACTTGCCGCCGCGCAAGGAATGCGCGCCGCTGTGGCGGCAGAAGGCTCTCAATGCGATGCCGCAGATTGAGCTTGTCCTGGCCATCGGGCAATATGCCCAGGCATGGCACCTCGGCGCGACGCGTATGGCGTCGATGACCGAAACGGTTTCGGAATGGAGGCGCTATCTTCTGACCAATCGGTCGCCGGCCGTTCTGCCGCTACCGCATCCAAGCTGGCGCAATAGCGGCTGGCTGAAACGCAACCCCTGGTTCGAGGCGGAGCTGCTGCCGGTGTTACAAGAACGTGTGAAAATCCTCGTTTCTTGAAACAAGTTTCTTTTCTTTCGTCAAAAACGCGCTATAGAGAGAATATAATTCGAAAGGATAGCCGAAATGGACCGTCTCGACCGCAAAATCCTGCGCTTGCTGCAGGAAGATTCCACTCTGGCCGTGGCCGATCTTGCCAAGAAGGTCGGGCTGTCGACGACACCATGCTGGCGCCGTATCCAGAAGATGGAAGAGGACGGTGTCATTCGCCGCCGCGTGGCGTTGCTCGACCCGGAAAAGGTCAACACCAAGGTTACTGTCTTCGTCTCGATTCGCACCAATAGTCACTCGATCGAATGGCTCAAGCGCTTTTCCGAGGTGATCGCCGACTTCCCGGAAGTGGTCGAGTTCTACCGCATGAGCGGCGATGTCGATTATCTGCTGCGCGTCGTCGTTCCCGACATCGCCGCCTATGATGCTTTCTACAAGCGCATGATCGCCAAGATCGAAATCCGCGACGTCTCCTCGGCCTTCGCGATGGAGCGGATCAAGTATTCGACGGAGTTGCCGCTGGATTACATGCTGCTGGATACCGCGAAGTCGCAAGAGGATTAAGCGCCACATTTGCAATGGCGCTTAATAAGGAGTGGTCGTTTTGGCGACTACTTCACTTCCTATCGAGCCGCGCCAACAGTGACGAGGTGTCCCAGCGGCTGCCGCCCATGGCCTGGACGTCGCCGTAGAATTGGTCGACGAGTGCCGTCAGCGGAAGCTTGGCCTCATTGCGGCGGGCTTCGGCCAGCACGATCCCGAGGTCCTTGCGCATCCAGTCGACGGCGAAGCCGAAGTCGTATTTTTCAGCGTTCATGGTCTTGTGGCGGTTCTCCATCTGCCACGAGCCGGCTGCACCCTTGGAAATGACATCCACGACCTTTTCGATGTCGAGGCCGGCCTGCTTGCCGAAATGGATGCCTTCGGCGAGGCCCTGGACGATGCCGGCGATGCAGATCTGGTTGATCATCTTGGTGAGCTGGCCCGCGCCGACCGTGCCCATCAGGCCGACCATACGGGCATAGGCGTCGATGACGGGCTTCGCCTTTTCGAACACGGCTTCATCGCCACCGCACATGACAGTCAGCACGCCATTCTCCGCGCCAGCCTGGCCGCCGGAGACGGGGGCGTCGATGAAGTCGACACCTTTTTCCTTGGCCGCAGCATGAAGTTCGCGAGCGACTTCAGCGCTTGCCGTGGTGTTGTCGATCAGGATCGCACCCGCCTTCATGCCCGCGAGCACGCCGTCCTTGCCGATTGTTACTGAGCGCAGATCGTCGTCATTGCCGACGCAGGTAAAGACGAAATCGGCGCCTTCGGCAGCCGCGGCGGGGGTGGAAGCAAACTTGCCGTCAAACTGCTTGGCCCAGGCTTCCGCCTTGGCGACGGTGCGGTTGTAGACGGTGACGTCGTGACCGCCCTTGGTCTTCAAATACCCTGCCATGGGATACCCCATGACGCCCATGCCGATGAAAGCGACCTTTGCCATTCGCGAAACTCCCTTACGAATTTTGACTGAAGGCTTAGCGGAAAGGCGATGGAGACGGAAGACCGATTTGTCGGCGAACTTGTCTCGGTTTCATTCGTCTTGGAAGATAATTCCGCATATTCCTTGTTTGTCGAAATCGAATTTCGATGCAATCGCGGAAATTCACAATATCAGATGTCGATATAATCCATGGATTTGCAATTCTTAGGGCATCAATAGCAATGCCGGTGGCAACGGGATACGTCTCGATCCGGTGGGGAAAGGACTTTTCATGATCTCGCGCAGACAGACACTCAGCCTTCTCGGCGCTACCGCCGCCGCCCTGGCGCTGCCTTCCATACGGCCGGCGCGCGCTGCCGCTGCAACCACCCTTCGTATAGGCTGGCAGAAGAACGGTGTACTGGCGCTGGCCAAACGCAAGGGCTCGCTGGAAAAGCTGCTCGCCGGTCGCGGCATCTCTGTCGAATGGTCCGAGTTCACCTCCGGCCCTCCGCTTTTGGAAGCATTGGGTGCCGGTGCGCTCGATTTCGGAGCGACTGGCGATGTGCCTCCGCTTTTCGCGCAGGCCGCTAACGGAAATCTGCTTTATGTGGGACAATATTCCGGAAGCCCTGATGGCTCGGCCATTCTGGTGCGCAAGGATTCGCCAATCCAGACGCTAGCGGACCTCAAGGGCAAGAAATTGGCCTTCAAGCGCGGGTCCAGCGCCCATAACGTTGCCGTAAAGGCGCTTACCAAGGGTGGCCTGACGGTGAACGATGTCCAGGCGCTCGATCTCGCGCCGCCGGATGCTTCCGCAGCCTTCAAGACCGGCGCGATCGATGCCTGGTCAATCTGGGATCCCTATCTCGCCATCGCCGAGGCCGATCCGGATACCCGCATCCTGGCAACGGCGCGTGGCCTGCTCGATTCCTACAGCTATTTCCTGGGTAATGCCGATTTCACCAAGGACAATGCACAGGTTGTCGTTGATGTGCTCGATGAGCTCGCCAAGGTCGGTACCGCGGCGCAGGCCAATCTTGACGATACCGTCGCCGCCCTTTCGGAGATCACCGGCGTGCCGGCCAATATTACGCGGGTGACACTGACGCGCCCCGACTTCAATCTCGGTGCCGTCTCGACCATCAACGACGCAGCCATTGCCTATCAGCAGGGACTGGCGGACGCGTTTTACGACCTCGGGATCGTTCCGAAGAAGCTTACCATCACCGATATCGTCTGGCGGCCGAAAGCGAGCTGAGCAACGATCGTCGTAATCGATGTGGCCGCGCTCGAAACATGACGGGCGCGGCTGGTATCGCGGAAAAATATTCCGCGAGATGGCCAACAATAGAAAATCTGCATTGTCGATATAATCGGTAGTCTATGCCACTATCCCTCGGAAGACCCAAGGGACATGCTCCCGATGATACGCGCCCAGAAGACAGGGAAACACCATGACCAAGACCGCCAAACCCATCGACTTCCTGTGGTTCATTCCGACCTCCGGCGACGGCACCTATCTTGGGTCGACCGATCTCAACCGCGGGCCAGAAATCGGCTATCTCACGCAGATCGCTCAGGCTGTCGATCGGCTCGGTTACTCCGGCGTGCTGCTGCCGACGGGCGTTTCCTGCGAGGAGTCTTTCATCACCGCCGCCGCCCTGTCGGCACACACACAGAAGCTGAAGTTCCTGGTGGCGATCCGTCCTGGCACGGCATCACCCGCCTATTATGCCCGACTCGCCTCGACGCTCGATCGCGTTTCGAATGGACGCGTGCTGCTCAACATCGTGGTTGGCGGCAGCCCGGCGGAACTGGCGGGCGACGGTATTCATCTCGAGCATGACGAGCGTTATGCCCATGCCGACGAGTTCTTCACCGTCTGGGAAGAGCTTATGGAGAAGGGCTCCTCGACATTCGAGGGCAAGTATATCCAGGCGACCAACGCAAGGCTCGGACTGCCGCCGGTGCAGTCGCCGCGCCCGCCGCTCTATTTCGGCGGTTCCTCGGATGCCGGCATCGATTTCTCGGTCGGCCGCGTCGACAAGTATCTGACCTGGGGCGAGCCGCCGGCTCAGGTGGCCGAGAAGGTCGAGAAGGTCCGCGCCGCCGCCGCCAAGAAGGGCCGTGAAGTCAGCTTCGGCATCCGCCTGCATTTCATCGTCCGCGAGACGGACGAAGAGGCATGGGCAGCAGCCGACCGGCTGATCTCCAAGCTCGATGACCAGACGATCCGTGAAGCACAGGAGCAGTTCGTCAACCAGTCCGACTCCGTTGGCCAGAAGCGCATGGCAGCCCTTCACGGCGGTCGTCGCGACAAGCTCGAAGTTTCGCCGAACCTCTGGGCTGGCGTTGGCCTCGTCCGCGCCGGGGCCGGTACGGCGCTCGTCGGTTCGCCGCAGACTGTTGCCGCAAGGCTGCGCGAATATCAGGACATCGGCATCGAAACGGTGATCGGTTCCGGCTATCCGCATCTGGAAGAGGCCTATCGTGTCGCGGAACTGCTGTTCCCGGAAATCGGGCTCTCCCGCGAGGAACAGCGAGCCGGTTTCCGCAACGAATTCGGCGCAAAGCAGATCTTCGCCGGTGGCAGCCATGGCGGCAATCTGAAAGTCGTTTCCGGCTCTTAACGCGAACAATTCAGGGAGATCCTCATGTCGGCATTCGACACGTCCTTCGTCCGCGTTGCCGTGCAAAGCCGGGCTCGCTCGGCCAAGCCGGCGCGGCCGGCAATCTCCCTGGAGCGGTTTTTGCCTTTCCTATTACCTATCGTCATCATAGCGATCTGGCAGTTCGGCTGTTCGGTTGGGTGGATATCCACCCGCATCATGCCGTCGCCGGCGGCCGTCGTATTGGCCTTCTGGCAGACGACGATCTCCGGGCAATTGCCGCATAATATCCTCGTCAGCGCCGGTCGCGCCTTTGCCGGCCTGCTGGTGGGCGGCTCGATAGGCTTCCTGCTCGGCATCGCCAATGGCGTGTCGCGGCTGTCGGAGAAGCTGACCGATACGACGCTGCAGATGCTGCGCACCATTCCGCATCTGGCCATGGTGCCGCTGGTCATCCTCTGGTTTGGGATCGGCGAGGAATCGAAGCTGTTCCTGACGGCGCTCGGCGTGCTCTTCCCGATCTATCTCAACACCTATCACGGCGTTCGCAATGTCGATCGCGGCCTGATCGAGATGGGCCGGGTCTATGGCATGAGCAACTGGACGCTGTTCAAGAAGGTGATCTTCCCCGGCGCTCTGCCGTCGATCCTCGTCGGCCTGCGCTTCGCGCTCGGCATCATGTGGCTGACGCTGATCGTGGCGGAATCGATCGCCGCATCCTCGGGTATCGGCTATATGGCCAATAATGCCCGCGAATTCGGCATGACCGATGTCGTGGTGCTGACGCTGGTGATCTACGCCGTGCTTGGCAAACTCGCCGATGTCGTTGCCCGGGCGCTGGAGCGCAGGGCCTTGCGCTGGAACCCGGCCTATCAGAATTGAGGAGATATCCATGACCGCCACCGCATTGGAACGCGTTCATCAAGGCTCCTCCGGGAGTGTGCCGTTGCAGACGGGTGCCGCCGCCATCCACATCAAGGGCCTGGAAAAGAGCTTCGACAATAATCGCGTGCTGCGCGGCATCGATCTCGATATTCCCGCCGGCCAGTTCGTCGCCGTCATCGGCAAGAGTGGTTGCGGCAAGAGCACGCTGCTGCGCATCCTGATGGGGCTGGATGAGCCGACCGCTGGACATCTCCGTTTCGAGACGACCGAAGCGAATGATGCAGCGCCGAACGCCCGCATCGTCTTTCAGGAACCGCGATTGCTGCCCTGGCTCTCCGTTGCCGACAATGTCGCCGTTGGTCTCGGCGAAGGATTGCCGCAGCAGGTGATACGGTCCGAGACTGCGGCCGTGCTTTCCGAGGTGCAGCTGGCGGAAAAGGCCGGAGAATGGCCGTCGCGGCTTTCCGGTGGCCAGCGGCAGCGCGTGGCACTTGCTCGCGCGCTGGTAAGCAAGCCCGGCGTCCTGGCGCTGGACGAGCCGCTTGGCGCGCTGGACGCGCTCACCCGCATCAGCATGCAGGAGTTGCTGAACCGCGTCTGGCGCGAACTTGGCTTCACCGCCGTGCTCGTGACGCATGATGTCAGCGAAGCCGTGCATCTGGCCGATCGCGTCGTGGTGCTGGATGAAGGGCGGATCGTGCTCGATCTCGCCGTTCCCCATCCGCACCCCCGCCGCCATGGCAATCCGGCGCTGGCCGAACTTGAAGGGCAGTTGCTGGCCGCTATCCTCGGGGATGCCAAGGCAGGCTAATTCGGCCTGGCCTCATTGCCTGCGACATGGAGCGGTCGGCGACGTGAGCGCCCACGGTATGCTTAAGCGTTCGGCTGCTCCCGGCGGAACTGGGCCGGCAAATTTTCGTAATAGGGATAATAATGGAAGTAGGGCATTGCCTCTTGCAGCACCCGCGCGAAGGAAGGGCGGTTGAGCAGGCGTTGGTAATATTGCTTTAGCCGAACATGCTGATCGCCGAAAGACACCAGCGTTTCGGCGTAGAACAGCGCGGGAGCGGCGGCGCAATCTGCCATGGTGAAGGCGTCGCCGACAATCCAGCGTTTGCCGTCCAATTGCTGTTCGATCATCCCGTATGCGGTGCGCAGGAGTGCCTCTGCCTCCGCCACGGCCTGCGGATCACACTGACCTTCCGGTCGCCGCTTGTCGGCGACGATCTTCTGCATCGGTTCCTGAACATAGTGATCGAAGAAGCGGTCCCAGAGCCGGACGCAGAGTGCATCGGTTGGATCGGGCGGCAACAGTGGCACCGGACCGGGATAATGCCGGTCGAGATATTCGATGATGACACTGGTCTCGGGAACCGTGCTGTCGAGTGTCTCGTCGCGCAGGACGGGAAATTTGCCGATCGGCCAGAGCCGCAGCAATGAGGCACGCGACTCCTCGTTGCCGAGATCGATGATCCGGCTTTCGAAGGGCGTGCCATTCTCATAGAGCGCGATCAGCACCTTATGACAAAAAGAGGCGAGGGGATGCTGATAGAGGATGAGCGACATGCGGCAACCTTTCCTGCATCGAGGTTTTGCACCGAAACCTGACCGAATGGCCAAGTAACGAATGTCCTCGCGAAGGAATAATTATCCGATTGGATAATTATTCCAACCCCCTTGCCGGATCACCTCACTCAGCGACGAGGCGTGCGATGATCAGATGGCCCGGTGTCGGCTGGCCGTCTTGCATGCGGACATTGATATCGGTGATTTCGACCAGCTCGAAACCGGTGGCCGTCAGCCGTTCGCGCACGTAGCTTTCCGAATGGGCGAACCGCTGATGCGGGCCGACCATATAGGGGCGGCCGGCAAGCGCGCTCTCTGGTAGGGTCTCGGAGGAAAAGATGAAGAGGCCGCCGGGCGTCATGTTTTCAGCGGCGCCGAAAAAGAGCGGTTCCAGCGCGCCGAGATAGGGCAGGACGTCGGTGGCGGTGATCAGGTCGAAAGGCTCCTCGTCATTGTCGTCGAGGAAATCCTCGACTTCGGCAACGAACAGCGTTTCGTAGAGGTCTTTCTCGTGGGCGACTTCGACCATGTTCTCGGAAATGTCGATGCCGGTAATGTCCTCGACAATGTCGCGCAGCGTGCCGCCGGTCAGTCCGGTGCCGCAGCCGAGATCGAGCATGCGCTTGAACGGGCCGAGACCGAGCGCCTGAAGCCGCTGGCGCACGAGAACCGGAACGTGATAACCGAGCTGCTCGACGAGCACGTCTTCGAAGACTTCGGCATGCTGATCGAACAGGGTTTCGACATAGGCGTCCGGCGCCTTCACCGGCGTTTCGCCGTGACCCATCGAGGCGATGCGCACTGCCGCGCCGCCATGATCCTCGGGATCGATCGCCAGCACTTGCTGGTAGGCCTTGACGGCGGCGTCGATATCGCCGGCCTTTTCCAGCGCGAGCGCGCGGTTATAGGCTTCCGCCAGCGCGTCTTCGTCGATCTTCTTCTTAGCCATGGGACACCAGCCTTTCCGTTCGTCAGGCAGGCATTAAGGCGCTTCCTTGGCTTTTGCAAATGGTTTGGGGCTTTTGCAAATGGTTTGGCAACCAGCGCTAGTGCAGGATGAGCTCTCCCTTCAGCGCGCGCCATTCCGTCGCCGAAATCAGCTTGCGGTGGACATAGCGCACCGAATGCAGCGGTCCGTCCAGTTTCTCTTGCCAGAACTTCAGGAAGCCGCGCATCTCGGGAAAGTTCGGGGCGAGATCATAGTCCTGCCAGACATAGGTCTGCAGAAATTGAGGATGATCGGGCAGGCGATAGAGGATCTGCGCCGTCGTCAACCCGTAGCCTTGCAACTGCTTTTGCATGTCGTCGTGCATGAGGTCTCTCTTTCTGTTCCCATTGTCTTGTTGAGACTCGCGGGTACGAAAATGGAAACAGCTCATGATAGGCTTAAATGTTATAAAAGCGTTATAAAAAGAGTTTTCTACACATAAATCAATATGATAGCAGCCTTGCATGGTGAGTGCTGCCAAGGGCGCAGACGGCGCAACGCGGCGCCATCCGCGACAGGATCATCGCTTCAAGTGGCGCGTCAGATAGGCTTCCATGCGAGCCCAGCCGTTACGCATGACTTCGACGATCGAAAGATAGAAAATCGCCGCCCAGAGATAGGTTTGGTAATCGTAGGTCTGGGAGAAGGCATGGCGTGTCTGCCCCATCAGATCGTAGACGGTGATGATCGATACGACCGCCGAACTTTTGATTAGCAGAATGATCTCGTTGCCATAGGGACGGAGCGCCACGATCAAGGCTTGCGGCATGATGACCTTGTAGAAGGTCACAAGCTTGTGGAGGCCGAGCGAAGCGGCGGCCTCGCTCTGGCCGCGATGAACGCTCTGGATAGCGCCGCGTACGATCTCCGTCTGATAGGCTGCCGTGTTCAGCGTGATGGCAAACAGGCCACAATAATAGGGGTCGCGGAAAAACCACCAGAGACCAATACTCTGTAGGAAGCTTCGGCCCTCAGGGAAACCGTAGTAGACCATGTAGATCTGTGCCAGCAGCGGCGTGCCGCGGAAGAGGTATACATAACAATAGGTTAATCCCTGCAGGACTCTGTTCTCTGACATTCTGGCGAGCGCAAGCGGAATTGAAAGTATCGCTCCGAAGATGAAGGAAAACCCGACCAGTTTCACAGTAATCCAGAGGCCATCCAGATAGGCTGGGCCAAACTTGAAGAACTTTGCGTTATCCCAATTGGTGATCATCATGGTGATCAACGCGATGCCGAGCAGCGCCCAGATGAACAGGAATATATAACCGACAATGCGGGATTTGGAGACGCGCTTCATTGTCTCCGGCGGCGCCGGCTGTGCCGGGATCAGAGCTTCAGCGTAACTCATCGGCGAAACTCCGCACGTTTTGCCCAGCGGTCGAGATAGGACAAACCTGCCGAGGAGATGATGGCGAGCACCAGGTAGAGGGCGCAGGCGACCGAATAAAAGAAGAATGGTTCCTTCGCGGAGCGCACGGCAAGCTGTGTTTGGCGGATGACATCGGTCAGTCCGATGATGGAAACATAGGACGTGTCCTTCAGCAGGTTCATCCAGAGGTTCCCGAGGTTGGGGAGCGAAATGCGGATCAGCTGCGGCAGGATGATGAGACGCATTGTGCGGACGCGGTGGAAACCGAGGGCATCGCCTGCCTCATACTGCCCTTTGGGAATAGCCCTGAAGGCCGATAGCAGCACTTCCGAACAATAGGCTGAAAAGACGATCGAAAGGGCGATCATGCCGGCAACAAAGGCATTGATCTCGACCGGTCCGTCGTAGCCGACATATGCGAGCGCCGTTTGCAGCAGGATCTGCATGCCGTAGTAGATGATGAAGAGGGTCAGAAGCTCCGGCAGGCCGCGGAAGATGGTGGTGAACACGCCGGCGGCTAGCCGCAGCGACCTTTCCTCGGATTGCTGCGCCAGTGCGACCAGGAAGCCGACGATCAGGCCGAGAGGCAATGTCAGGACGGCCACCGTTATTGTGACCCTGAGGCCACCGGCGATCTCGTCGCCCCAACCGGTATCGCCGCAAGCGATGACGGTGTTCTGGCCGAACAGGGTGAAAAGTCCGACCGGGCCGCACAGCGGATCGAAGATATTACTCAGCCAAGCCCATAGAGAACCCAGCGCGGAAAACAATCCGCCCATACTCAACTTCCCCTCACGGCTTTTGCCGCGTTTCTCTTATTTATGTAGGAGTTGTCAAACAAAAACGGCGGAAGGGCAAGCTTCCGCCGTCATCTTTTCCCAAGGAATCGACAGGCAATTAGTCGCCGTAGACGTCGAAGTCGAAATACTTGTCCTGGATCTTCTTGTAGGTGCCGTCGGCGCGGATAGCGGTAATGGCGGCGTTGAACTTGTCCTTGAGCGCGGTGTCACCCTTGCGAAGGCCGATGCCAGCGCCGATACCGTTGATCTCCGGATCGATCTTCAGCGTGCCGAGCAATTTGCAGCAACTGCCGGCGTCGGACTTGACCCATTCTGAGAGAACCACGACGTCGTCGATGACGGCATCGATACGGCCGTTGGAAAGGTCGAGCTTGTATTCATCCGGCGACGGATAGAGCTTGAGTTCGGCGTCCTTCAGGTGCGCCGTGGCGTAGTTGGCGTGCGTGGTCGAGGATTGCGCGCCGATGCTCTTGCCCTTCAGGGCCTCATCGGTGGTGTCGGCGATGGTCGAATCCTTCGGCACGGCGATGGCCGGAGGCGTGTTGTAGTATTTGTTGGTGAAGTCGATGGTCTTTTGACGTTCCGGCGTGATCGACATGGACGAGACGATGGCGTCGAACTTCTTGGCCTGGAGCGCCGGGATGATGCCGTCGAAATCCTGGTTCACGAAGGTGCACTTGATCTTCATCTGATCGCAAAGCGCATTTGCTATATCGATGTCGAAGCCGACGATCTTGCCCGAGGCATCAAGCGATTCGTACGGCGGGTAGGTGGCGTCCGTGCCGATGACGATCGAATCGCCGGCTGCGAGCGCGGCGCCGGCGAAAAGCGACATCGCTGCCAGCGATGCTGCAGCGAAAAGACGAGTGGAGATGCGCATTTTGATCCTCTCTGTTGGCGACCGGCAGCTCTTTTTCTTGATTGGCGACCGGCCAGAATGGAGCGGGCCAAGGGCCTGCCTTGGTAAGATAATCATATTTTTTTTTCGCAAATTGCAACTGGAATTACGAAGTGCTTCCGCACTGCACACTGTCTTCAAAGTGCGTGGCATGGCTTCATAAACTGAATGAAAGCCGTCTGGCGTATTCAGCTAGGGTTAATTCAGCCCTCCTAATAGTGCCGGAACAATACGCCCCCTTGCCGCGATTCAACCCTACGAAGAACGAAAATCGGCCGGGATTATGAGACATCGCCTCTGCGGCTTGCATCCGCAACCCGGCGGATAATGACGATAAAATAAGAGGAGACCCCATCCATGGGAAAGCGATCCAGACTATTTGCCAGTGCTGCATTCCCGCTGCTTTCGCTGTCGCTTGTATTTGAGCCGGTGGCCGCCGCGGCGCTGCGAGACCAGACCATCATGCCGCTGAGCAACGATGCCGGCGGGTCGGTTGCCGGCAATGGTGGAGCAAGTTTCGAAGTTGCCCAGGAGCAGCCTCAGGGCGGCCAGTCCGAGGAAGAGCTGCGCAAGCACAAGAAGCCGGGTGAAGCCGAACAGGGCGAGCCGCAAGGCCAGAAGCATGAGGCAGCGCCCGCGCAGCAAGGCGGAGCTGAACCACAGCACAAGGCGAAGGAGGCTGCGCCCGAAGCGGCACCGCAACCACAGAAGCATCAGCAGGAAGCGCCGCAGCCGAAGGCCGCCGAGCCGCAGGCTGCTCCGAAACAACAACATGAGCAGCCCGCAGAGAAGCCGCCTGCACAGAAGCCGCAGGCTCAGCCGAAAGCTGAACAGCCGCAGGCTCAGCCTGAAGCTAAGCCGCAGCCGAAGGCCGTAGAACCACAGGCTCAAGAACCGAGCCAGCCGGCACAGAAGCCGCATAAGCAACCAGCCGAGCAGCAGCCCGCGGCTGAGCCGGAAGCAAAGCCGCAGCCAAAGGCCGCACCTGAGACGCAGCAGCAAGGCCAGCCCGAGCAAAAGCAGCACCAGAAGCCGCAAGGCCAGCCAGCCGAGCCGGCACAGCAGCAGACAGCACCTGCCAAGCAGCTGGCACCGGCCGCGCAGCAGCCTCAGGCTCAGCCGGAGACTGAAACTCAGCCCGCGCAAAAACCGCATCAGAAACCGCAGGTCCAGCCTGCCGAGTCAGCGCCACAACAGAAGGCACCGGCGCAGCAGCCGGCCGAACAACAGCCGGCCCCGGCCGTGCAACAGCCTCAGAGCCAAAAGGCCCAGCCTGAAACACAGGTGGCACCCGGTAGCCAGCAGGGACAGAAGCCCGGCGGTGACAAGACGCACGGCAAGCCGCAGCAGGGCCAGCAAGGTGAGCAGCAGCCCGCAGGCAATGCCCAGCAGCCCGCACCGAAGGGTGAGCCGCAAGGTCAGCAGGGCCAACAGCCAAATCAGGCAGCTCCGCAAACCGGCAAGCAACCGCAGCCCACCAATGAAACCGGTGCTCCCGCACAGGGCACAGCCACGCCTGCACCCGCCAACGGAACAGCGCAGCCCAACGGCGTAGCGCAGCCGGGTGTCCAGACGGAGGTTCCCGCTAGCGCACCGGTGTCGCCGCAAGAACTGGAGCGCCGCAAGAAGATCGCGGAAAATCCTGCCGAGAGCAAAGGCCCGGTCATCCTGCCGGTGCAGAACGGCGCTGCCGTGCTGGATAGCGACAAGGATGCGGCCCGTCGTGGACATCGCCAGGGCGGCCAGAACCCCGGCGGTCGTGGTCAAGCAGGGCAGCAGGGCCAGGCAGGCCAAGCTCCGGCAGGCCAGGGCCAAGCGGGTCAGGGCCAGGCCGTGCAAGGGCAAAATGCCCAGACACCGCCGCCGGCCGCCTACACCAAGCCGCCGACCTCCGATGCCGAGGCACAGCGCGCAACGGGTGGCCAGCAACAGCCGCCTGTGAAGATGGAAGCCGTGACCAGCGAGCAGGGCCGCCGGATGGATGGCCGGCCGAATTTTACGGCTCCGGGAGGAACGACCGTCCAGACTATCGTCAATCAGGACAACCGTACCATCGTGAATGTCGACAACAATTATGTTGTTCGCCATGACGATACCGAACGCTTTGTCCGCGGCGGCGAGCGCCCGACCTACGAACAGCTTCCGCGGGACCGCTATCGCGAAACCATCGACCAGCCGGACGGCGACCGCATCATCACCGTGCGCAACCGGTATGGCGATATCATCCAGCGGTCGCGCGTCAATGCGGACGGCCGCGAATATGTGCTGTTCTATTCACCGGAGCTCGAACAGCAGCCGGATCACGACGACTATTTCCGCGATCCCGGCGACAGCCTGCCGCCGATGCGCCTGCTCATCCCGCTGAGCCAGTACATCATCGACACCGGAAGCGAGCGTGACTCGGACTATTACGACTTCCTGCGCGAGCCGCCGGTCGAGCCCGTCGAGCGCATCTATTCGGTCAATGAAGTGCGCTATTCCGCCCGTATCCGTGACAAGGTGCGCCGTATCGATCTCGATACGATCACCTTCGCGACGGGTAGCGCGGAAATCCCGATGTCGCAGGCGAGCACGCTGCGCGGCGTCGCCGACGCCATTGGCCAGATCGTCAAGAAGGATCCGACAGAGACCTTCATGATCGAAGGTCACACGGATGCCGTCGGATCTCCGGAGAGCAACCTGATCCTTTCCGACCAACGGGCGGAATCGGTCGCCAAGGTGCTGAGCGATGTCTACGGTGTTCCGCCGGAAAACCTGGTGACCCAGGGCTATGGCGAGCAATATCTGAAGGTGAATACGCAGGGACCTGAGCAGGAAAACCGCCGCGTCACCATCCGCCGTATCACGGCGCTGGTGCGTCCGGTCGCTTCCAACCGATAAGGTTATTCTGCCTTATGCATTCGAAGGCCGTCGGGTAACCGGCGGCCTTTGTTATTTGGCAGGATCGCCAAGCCCGACGGTTGCCGCGATAAAATCAGCGATCGTCATGGTGTCGTTTAGATCGAAGACGGTCAGCGCGCCGGCATTCTCGACCGGATGATCAGCGGCGATGGCGATGATATGCGGGTCTTGCGGCGCTAGCGGCTCGTTCTTGGCAGCCTCCAACCGACGTGCTTCGATCTTCGGGATCGGTTCGCGCTTGTAACCCTCGATCAGTACGAGGTCGCAGGGCGCAATCCGGGCGAGGATTTCTTCGAAGCTTGGCTCCGGAGCGCCGCGCAATTCGTGCATGATGGCGTAGCGCGTGCCGGAGACGATGGTGACTTCATGCGCCCCGGCTTCGCGATGGCGAAAGCTGTCGGCACCGACCTTGTCGATGTCAAAGTCATGATGGGCATGCTTGATGGTCGAGATCTTGTAACCGCGACGGGTGAATTCTGTGACCAGACGCACCGCGAGGCCGGTCTTGCCGGAGTTCTTCCAGCCGGCGATGCCGAAGATTTTTGGGCGCGGGTTTGTCATGGGTTCTCCTCCAGTGCCGCGAGCCATCTTTCCGCGTCGATGAGGTCGTCCGGCGTGTTGATGTTGAAGAAGGGATCGAGGCCGCCGATCGGCGTTTTTACTGTCGGAAAATCCACCGTCCGGACGGTGTGACGCGCCAGGAAATCTCGGACGCGGCGCTTCTCATCCGCGAGAAGCCAGGATTCGAGATCGTCGGCGACGGAGACGGGCCAGAGGCCGAAGACGGGGTGATCGCGGCCGAGCGATGCGGCGACTGCGATTTCATCCCGGCCTTCGATCGGCTCCGCCAGCCGGGCAACCAGATCGATCGGGAAAAACGGGCTGTCGATCGGCACCGTGACGATATGGGAGGCCTGGGGGTAATGTGTCGCGGCGTGGCGCATGCCGGTCAGTATGCCGGCGAGGGGGCCAAGCTTGCCCGGAACAATATCGGGAACCAACGGCAGTCCTTCCGTATCCGGCCAGTCGACATCGGCGTTGAGCGCAACCGGTATTGTTTGCCCTTGCCCGATCCGTGTCGCGATCCGCGTCAGGAGTCTTTCGTTGCTGAGCAAAGCGAATGCCTTGTTCGCACCCATGCGGCTGGAACGCCCTCCAGCAAGCAGGAAGGGCGGGATTTCGGTGGGATCTGCGATGAAGCCGGGCATGCTGGCGATCTCAGGCGGGCACACGCGGCTCTGATTCCTGGGCGATAGGCTGGGCCGCTTGCCGCTTTCTCTCCCGATAGAATGTATAGATGCCGGAAGCGATGACAATGGCGGCGCCGATGAAGGTCCAGGCATCCGGCACCTCGCCGAAGAAAAGCAGGCCGAGCAGCGCCGACCAGATCAGGCTTATATAACGAAACGGCGCGACAAAGGAGATTTCGCCGGTGCGCATCGCCAGAATGGTCGCCTGATAGCCGATCAGCACCAGGACCGATGCCAGCAGGATATGCGAGAACGAGGTGAGGCTGACCGGCTGCCAACCGCCGAGCGGCGCTGTCAACAGAGCACCGAAGATCGAAATCGAAATTGCGGTGCACACCGTTACCATCAGCGACGGTACGTCCTTGCTGATGCATCGCGTGGCCAGATCGCGTGCAACGGTGGCAAACATGCAGGCAATGGAGAGCAGGGCGGCCGTTGTAAACCCTTGGGGATCAGGGCGTACGATGATTAGTACGCCGGCGAAACCGACGATGATTGCCGCGCAGCGCCGCCAGCCGATGGGTTCCTTGAGGAACAGCGCGGCTCCAAGCGTGACGGCGAGCGGCACCGCCTGCTGAATGGCCGAGGCATTGGCGATCGGCATCATTCCAAGCGCGGTGATATAGGTTCCCGCCGCGATTGCCTCGCAGGCGATGCGCAATGCGATCATCGGCTGCAGGATGACTTTCCACGAACGCAGGGCACCCATATGTCGGGCGATCAGGTAGACAACGATGCTGGTGAAGAGCCCGCGGATAAAAATGATCTCGCCGGCATTCATCACCGAGATGACTGATTTGGACAGGGCGTCGCTACAGGCGAAACCCGCCATCGATGCGGCCATGTAAAGGGCGCCTTGCGTATTCTTGGTCCGCGGCATGAAACGATTCCCTGGATATATCAGTTTGACCTACTGTGCTTTTCGTCAAATTGGAATCGCTCATAGTCTATTGGTGGCGGAATTCGATTGTGCGTTGCAGCGAAACTTCCGGTTGATCGCATGCCTGGCTCCGATAAAATCGCAAAACGAGACAGAATTTCGGATTTTTCGTAGATTACACAAGCTTTTATGTGTGCGCTTAATTCTTATTCAATCTTATTTCCCGAGGCTCCCACTCGGTTTTGCATGACGCAGAAGTATCTACCGCAGCGCAGCAGGAATGATGATCCCGCCTTCGCCGGATACCAACCAATTTGATTGGGGCGTGGCATGTTCTTCATTGATCGTCTTCTGCAAAGTCGCAGGATCGTGACCAAGGTTCTGATTTTCGTCGTGCCGCTGGTGGTGCTGATCGCCGGTGTCGGTATGGTCGGTTATCACACGGCCAATATCCTCAACGGGCATATGACCGTGACACGGGCGACGATCGAAAACATCAGCGATTTCGAGAATTTGCAGGCGGCGCTCCAGGAGTTCACCACCTCGCCCTCCGATGAGACGCGCCAGGCGCTCACTGGCAAGGTCGATGCGCAGGAAGCCGGCGTCCAGCGCCTGAGCGGTCTGCTCAGCGACGACCAGCGCGCCAAGATTTCCACGGTCGGCGCTTTGGCGGACAAGATGCGCGCTCAGACGGTTGCTCTCTGGAATATCAGGCTGAAGCAGGACGGCGACGTCGATGCGATCCGCAAGGCGGTGCAGGGCATCGAAGCCGGAGGCAAGGTCGCCGCCAAGCAGATTGATATCATCCGCAAGGAATTCAGCGATAAGGAAACCTTCGCCAAGGAACTGCTCTACGATGCAGCTGCCTACAAGGGCCTGTCGGAAAAGATGAGCAACCTGCGCATCCAGGTGCAGATGGCTGCCGACGCCGATGAGGAAATCACCGACGCGCGCACCTATGCCGACGCCATTCTGAAGCAACTGGCCATCTCGCAGGCCCTCGTCTCCAAGCGCGGCGCCGGGCTCGTGAACAACGCGGCCGACGCAGCCAACAAGCTTGATGCCGTCCTGAAGGGTAGCGGCACCTCTGATCAGAAGGTCGAGGCCATGGGGCCGATCCTGCAGGGCTTCGTAAAGATCGAGGGTGACATGACCCTGCAATCGGCCAAAAACAGCGATACCGCCGCCGATCGCTTCGTCAGTCTCGACAAGATCATCGACGGGCAGAAGGAGCTTCTGGACCGTGTCGACGTGGCGTTCGGCATCATCGATCGCCTGACATTGCATGCGTCACGCATGGAGAATGTCCGCGACGCCACCTCGCGAGATGCCGTTATCACCGATCTGAAGGATTTGCAGGAGGTCGCCGCTAAGATTTCGGAACTCGGCCCGACCAATGCCACCATGCGCGACTTTGCCTCGCGTGCTCAGCCGCTGATCGATGGCGTAACCAAAGGGTCGGCCGATCTGCTGCAGACTTCGGCGGATTGGAAGACGACGCGGGTCGACTCCAACGGCATATTGGCGGATGCGATGACATCGCTGCGCAGCTTCGTCGCCCAGGCCCAGGAGATCGGCAAGGAAGATAGCGAGCGTTCGGCCAATGTCTCGGTTATCGCCATGATCCTCGGCACGCTGTTGGCAATCGTCGGCGGCCTGATGCTGGTGGAGACGCTGCGCGGACCGTTGAAGCGGGTGACCGAGATCATGACGCGGCTTGCAAGCGGCGATCTGGAAGTGGCGATCGACGGCCGCAATCGCGGCGACGAGATCGGCGACATGGTGCGCTCCGTCACCGTCTTCCGCGATGCTGCTGTCGAAAACGTCCGGCTGGAGCGGGAAGCGGAGAGTGCTCGCGCTCTGTCGGCGGAAGAGGCCGAACGCCGGGCCGCAGACCGTGCCCGCATCGAAGCCGAGCAGAAGCAGGCGCTGAATGCGCTCGCCGATGTTCTGGCCAAGCTTGCCGATGGCAATCTCGAGGAGAGCATGCGGGAAGACCTCTCCGCTGATTTCGTCGAAATGGCCTTTACCTACAATCATGCGATCGAGGCCTTGCGCGAGACGCTGACGGATGTCCGCTATACCGCCGAGGAGATCAAGGGTGGCACCGGCAACCTCGCCATGTCCGCCGACGATCTGGCGCGCCGCACGGAACAGCAGGCGGCGGCTCTTGAGCAAAGCTCGCGGGCTCTGCACCGCTTGAGCGATGTCGTGCGCTCCACGGCCGATCGTGCCAAGCAGACGGCGATGTCGGTGAACGAGACCCAGGCCTATGCAACCCAGTCCGGCGAAGTCGTCGCCAAAGCTGTCGGCGCGATGAGCGAGATCAATCGCTCGTCGGAAAAGATCGCCACCATCATCGGCGTCATCGACGAGATCGCCTTCCAGACCAATCTGCTGGCGCTGAACGCCGGCGTCGAGGCGGCTCGCGCCGGTGATGCCGGCCGTGGCTTTGCCGTGGTCGCCCAGGAGGTGCGGGAATTGGCGCAGCGCTGCGCCAATGCGGCGAAGGAGATCAAGGGGCTGATTTCCGCAAGCTCGGCACAGGTGCGCAGCGGCGTGCATCTGGTCGAGCAGACCGGCTCTGCGCTGAACGAGATCATCAAGCACGTCACCGGTGTCCAGAAGCTCGTATCCGACATTTCCTCCGCGACGGCCGAGCAATCGACCGGCATCGAGGAGGTGACGCGGGCGGTCGGCGAAGTCGAACTGATCACGCAGAGGAATGCGGCGATGGTCGAGGAGAACAATGCCGAGATCCACGGCCTGCGCCAGCGCGTCGACACGCTCTCCGAGAAGATCGACCGTTTCCGGACGGGCGATGGCGACGAGATGTATGAGAGCTATGATACCGGCAAGAGCCGATATCGCGCTGCCTAAGATTTTAGTTTAGAAATTAGAGATAAATAGAAGAAAATGCCGGGCTTTTGACCCGGCATTTTCTTGTCTAGATAGCTGAAATCAGCCGCCCGTAACGCTCATGTGGCGTGCGACCGCGGGCCTGTTGTGGGTGCGGTCGATGATGAAGTCGTGGCCTTTCGGCTTGCGGGTAATGGCTTCGTCGATGGCGGCGTAGACGAGGCTGTCGTCTTCGGTTGCCCGCAGCGCCGTGCGCAGGTCGGCGGCATCGTTCTGACCGAGGCACATATAGAGCGTGCCGGTGCAGGTCAGGCGCACGCGGTTGCAACTCTCGCAGAAATTATGGGTGAGCGGCGTGATGAAGCCGAGCCGGCCGCCGGTTTCGGCAACCTCGACATAGCGGGCTGGGCCGCCGGTCTTATAGGGGATTTCAGTGAGTGTGAATTGTTGCTCGAGGTCGGCGCGCAGCTTGGAGAGAGGCAGATACCGGTCGGTGCGGTCCTCCTCGATCTCGCCCATCGGCATCGTCTCGATGACGGTCAGGTCCATGCCGCGGCCATGGGCGAAGCGCAGCATCTCGGGGATCTCGGCCTCGTTGAAGTCCTTGAGCGCCACGGCATTGAGCTTGATCTTCAGACCGGCCTTCTGCGCGGCATCAATGCCCTCCATCACCTTGGCGAAATCGCCCCAGCGGGTGATGGCGCGGAATTTGTCGGGGTCGAGCGTATCGAGCGAGACGTTGATGCGGCGCACGCCGCAATCATAAAGCTCCTGGGCATGGCGAGAGAGCTGCGACCCATTGGTCGTCAGCGTCAACTCCTCGAGCTCGCCATCCTGAACGCGCTTGCCGAGTTCGCGCACCAGAAACATGATGTTCTTCCGCACCAGCGGTTCGCCGCCGGTCAGCCTGATCTTTCGCACGCCTTTGGCGATGAAGGCGGAACAGAGCCGGTTCAGCTCTTCCAGCGTCAGCAGGTCCTTCTTCGGCAGGAAGGTCATGTTTTCCGCCATGCAATAGGTACAGCGGAAGTCACAACGGTCGGTCACGGAGACGCGCAGATAGGTGACGGCCCGGCCGAAAGGGTCGATCATGGGTGACGCATCCGCCACAAGTGGCGATCCATTGCCTATCGTACCAACAATGCTGTTCACGAAAACCTCCGTTACCATGTTAATGTGTGCATAGGCGATTGTTGCGTCAAGGGAAATGCATTTCGATTGTACTTGCGCGTGAAGAAACGCCGGCCTACTTCTCCGGATAGGCATTGAAACGCATGGAACAATCGATGAGCGACGTCTGGCCAACCGAATTGAGAGTATCGAAGGACCGCCATCATCTGGTGGTAAGCTTCAACGACGGCACAAGCTTCGATCTGTCGGCGGAGATGCTGCGCGTGCTGTCGCCATCGGCCGAGGTACAGGGGCATGGGCCGGGGCAGAAGATCACCGTGCCGGGCAAGCGCAATGTCGGCATCATGTCGATGACCCCAACCGGAAATTACGCCGTGCGCATCGGCTTCGACGACATGCATGATACTGGCATTTTTACCTGGACCTATCTGCGCGAACTCGGCGAGAAGGGTCCGGAGCTTTTTGCGGCCTATGAGGCTGAATTGAAGGAAAAGGGCTTGAGCCGCGATGCTGCGGGCAAGCCGCATTAATACAGCTTTTCGGCACGAAGGGGGCAGGCATGGTTGGTCGGGGTAAGGAAAGCTGGCTGCGCGCCAAGGGCAGCAAGAACGAGAGCAAGGTCTCTTTCGTCGAACTGTTTTTCGATCTGGTCTTCGTCTTTTCGATCTCCCAGCTTTCCCATGCGTTGGCCAACCATTTTACGCTGCTTGGCGCTCTCGAAGCCATTATGCTGGTCTTTGCCGTCTGGTGGGTGTGGGTCTTCACCGCCTGGGTGACGAACTGGCTCGATCCTGACCGCATGCCGGTCCGTATCATGTTGTTCGTGCTGATGTTTGCCGGGCTGGTGCTTTCGGCGTCGATCCCGGATGCCTTCGGCGAGAAGGCGATTTTCTTTGCCGGCGCCTATGTCTTCATGCAGGTCGGGCGCTCGCTGTTCACGGCCCATGCCTTGAGGGGTGTCAACGCAGGCAATCACCGTAACTTTCTGCGCATCTCGAGCTGGTTGATCCTGTCGGGCATCTTCTGGATTGGCGGCGCGCTCTTGGGAGGCGAGACGCAGGTTGCGCTGTGGCTTGTGGCGCTGGTGATCGAATATGCAGGCCCCGCTCTCGGCTTCCGCGTGCCCGGTCTCGGCAAGTCGACCACCGCGGATTGGAATGTTTCCGGTGCGCATCTTGCCGAGCGCTGCGCCTTGTTCATCATTATTTGCTTGGGGGAAGCAGTGCTTCTGGCGGGCAAGACCTTTGCGGAAGAGCCACTTTCACCGCTGATGATCGTCGTGTTCGTCACTACTTTCGTTGGCACCGTTGCCATGTGGTGGATCTATTTCCAGTTCGGTCATGAACGCGCCGCCCATCGCATCGAGCACGATGAAACGCCCGGCAGCCTGGCGCGCCAGGCTTTCACCTATGCGCATATCCCCATTCTCGCCGGCATCATCCTGAGCGTCGTCAGCGACGAGTTCTTGTTTTCCCATTCCCACGATCAGGCCGATCTGCATATCGCAGCCGCGGTCCTCGGCGGTCCGGCGGTGTTCCTGATCGGCAATCTCTGGTTCAAGGGCGCGACGACCGGCCGGCCGCCATTGTCGCATCTGGCCGGGCTTGTCGGACTGGCGCTGCTGCTTTTGACGCTGCCGATGGTCGCCGTCTATCAGCTCGGCATTCTCGCGACGGCCGTGCTGGTGGTGGTGGCGATCTGGGAATATGCGTCGCTGACCCGTGCCGTACCGCTTGCGCGACCTCCCGGCAATCACTGATCGCCGGCGGCTTCCAGCGGTTCGTTTTCATCCTGTAGCAACAGGCCGATGATGCGCTCCATATGTGTAGCGATCCGCTCACATTCCTCGATCGGCGCATGCGTGAGCATGCGGTCGATGAGGCCGGTCTGGATGGTCATGGCCTCTTCGGTGACACGGCGGCCCTCGGCGGTCAGATAAAGCCGCAGGACGCGCTTGTCATATTTGTCGCCACGGCGCTCGATCAGGCCGCGTTTTTCCATCTGCGGTAGCAGCATGCTCATATTGGAGCGCCCGACCAGCAGCTTATGGGCCAGTTCCTGCTGCGAAATGCCCTCGAAGCGGAAGAGATTGATGAGGATGTCGAGATGCGGCGTCTTGATGTCGAGATGGGCGAGCGCCCGGCCGAGCGACTGTTGCATCAACTGACAGGCGCGGCCAACGGCGATCCAGCTGCGAAAACGCGGATGATCCCAAGGGAGGGATTGATTTTTGTTCATCATTGTACTTTATTGTTCATAGTTGAACATATTTGGGATTCCCACTATGCCATCCTTTGCGCTCAAGGTCACCCGGCTGGGATTGTCCAGCCTCGGTCGTGTTTCGCCAAGGCTTGCCGGTCGGGCTGCCTTCAAGCTCTTTTGCCTGACGCCGTCGCGCCGGCCCCAGGGCGCCAAGGCCAAGGCCGCTCACGCCGAGGGCAGGGCGCGGCTTGCTTCCACCGAGGCGATCATATTGTCTTTCCCCGGAGGACGGGCAATGGCCCATCGTTTCAACGGCGGCGCCAAAGGCCGGCGCGCGCGTTACCTGGTGGTCCATGGCTGGGGTTCCAGCAGCGAATACATGTCGGAACTGGCTGCTTTCCTTGCCGATTCGGGTGCCGAGGTGATCGCACTCGACCTGCCGGGCCATGGTCGTTCCCCGGGGCGGTTCCTCAATCTGCGCCTCGCTGTTTCCGCCATCGCGGCGGCGGCGGCGCGATTCGGCGCCTTCGATGCGACCATCGGTCACTCCTTCGGCGGCGCCTCCATTGCGCTTGCAGCGGCGGGTTTCCTGCCTGATATCGAGCCGGTTCTGCCGGAGCGGCTCGTGCTGATCGGCGCACCGAGCGCGATGGGCTGGTTGTTCACCGATTTTGGCGGGCTGATGGAACTTAATCCGAAGACTCAGGCGGCGCTCGAGGCGGAAGTCGGCCGGGTCACCGGTAGGCTATTGAAGGATTATGATGCCGGGCGCGGAGCGAGCGATCTCGGCCGGCCGGTACTGGTCGTCCACGCCGAGGATGACAAGGAAGTGAGCGCTGATCACGCGCGCGCCTATGAGAGGGCAGGCGGCGATGTTCGCATGCTCTGGGCGAACGGATTCGGCCACCGCCGCATCGTCAGCGCCGCTCCGGTGCTGGAGGCAATCGGTGCGTTCCTGGCGGAGGCGCAATTTGCAAGCGAGGACGAAAATGCGCTCGAAACCGACGGTGAAACGGTGATATCCTTTTCCCGGACTCGAGCGCGGCGCGTGTCATAGCCACGTCATGCCTTGCGCCCAACCCGCCGGTATCCGGTTTTAAAAGATGCGAGGCAACATGCGGATCATCACTTCCGTTGAAGAATTGAATGAACTTTACGGTGGTGCCGGCGAGCCTGCGACCGCCAAGGTGACGAATGCGCTGACGCCGCTTTACCGTTTGATGATCGAGGCGTCCCCATTCATGGCGCTGGCAACGGTCGGCCCGGAAGGGTTGGATTGCTCGCCGCGCGGCGATCTCGGCGGCATCGTGCGGGTAGAGGATGACAAGACGCTGCTGCTTCCCGACTGGCGCGGCAACAATCGCGTCGATTCGCTCGCCAATATCGTCCGCGATCCGCGTATCGCGCTGATGTTTCTGATTCCCGGCTCGAACACGACGATGCGGCTCAATGGCCGCGCCGTCGTCTCCATTGAGGAAAGCCTACTGGCGAGCTTCGAAATGGATGGCAAGCATCCACGCAGCGTCGTGGTGATCACCATCGACGAAGTCTATTTCCAATGCGCGCGGGCAGTGATGCGTGCGGAGCTCTGGAATTCGGAGAGGTTCGTCGATCCGGCCAGCCTGCCGACGCCTGGCATGTTGCTGAAGGCGGCGAAGGGCGATTTCGACCAGGAAACCTATGACCGCGAATGGCCGGTGCGCGCCGCCAAGAGCATGTGGTAATGAAAGCCGCCGGCGCTTCCACGAGGATATCGCCGGCGGCCGTTGGCCTTGCTTTTATGTCTTATAGATAAGCCAACTTTTCGCGAAGTCTTTCTGCATGCCGTTCTGATAGGCGTAGCTGCAATTGCGGCCGGCATTCTTGGCGGAATAAAGCGCGATGTCTGCCTTTCCATAGAGTTGGCTGGGGTCCGCGGCGTCGGAAGCCATGCAGACGCCGAGCGAGATGGTGATCGGGCCGTAATTCACTCTGGTACGCGAATTCTTGAAGGGCGTTGCCTCCAGCGCGCGGCGGATGCGTTCGCAGGTCGCCAGCGCGTCTTCCGGCGTATAGCCTTCGAGGATCAGCGCAAACTCCTCGCCGCCGGTACGGGCGACGAAGGCTTCGCGGCGGACGTTGGCGCGAATGACAGAGGCGACGGTCGCCAGGATCTTGTCGCCGACCGGATGGCCGAAGCTGTCGTTGATCTTCTTGAAATGATCGATATCTGCCAGCACTAGCGCCGTCACGGGCCTGACCATCTGGTTGTCGAAGACGGCAGCCAGGCGATCGTCGAAGGCGCGGCGATTGGAGAGCCGTGTCAGCGCGTCGGTGTTGGCGATTCGCTTGTATTCGTCCAGCTCCTTCCGGACCTGGTCCATTTCGTGGCTGCGCTGATTGACGTTCTCGACGGTCCGTTCACCATGCGCCATGGTGTCTCCAGTCGCCTCGGTCAGGATATCGATGGCGCTGCGCAACAGGTCAGCGCTGTTGTTGTTTTTGGACATGATGCGCTGGCAGGTTTCGCCGAGCAGCCGGTTGTAGCTTTCCAGGGAGGCCTGCTCTTGCTGAAGCGCGCGCAACACGCCGTCTAATTCAGTGATGATGCGGGCATGGGCCTCATCGAAAACGCGGCCGGTGTGGTTGGCGAAATGCCGCGTACCGATCGTATCCAGCTCTTCTTGCGTGGCGTTGCTGCCGAGGGCGGCGAGCTCGCGGGTCAGAACAGGATTGGAGCCGATATAGGCTTCATAGAACAATTCGTAGTTGCGCGGGATAGGTGCGACGCCCATGGACCGCATGGCATAGGTAATCTGTCCTGCCACGTCGGGAACTTGCGCCTTGGGCGCAACCACCGTATTCATCGGCGAACTCCATAATATCAATTCATGAAAGCACTAGCTTTACTTAGCCTAAGAATCTTTGAAAAGAAATAAGCCAATTAATATCAAATTTTATCTGCAATCTAAGATTCAGAATTAATTGCTTTCATATAGAGATATACTTGGAAAGAAGGCGCCAGACGGCGCCTTCTTTCTCTCTATTCCGGTAAAATGGTCAGCCCAGGTTGAGCTCCTGGAAGAAGTCGTTGCCCTTGTCGTCGATAACGATGAAAGCGGGGAAGTCTTCCACCTCGATTTTCCAGACCGCTTCCATACCGAGTTCCGGATATTCCAGTACCTCGACCTTTTTGATGCAGTCCTGAGCAAGGCGGGCAGCGGGGCCGCCGATCGAGCCGAGATAGAAGCCCTTATGCGTCTTGCAGGCCTCGCGCACGGCACGCGAACGGTTGCCCTTGGCGAGCATCACCATCGAGCCGCCGAAGGACTGGAACTGATCGACATAGCTATCCATGCGCCCAGCTGTCGTCGGGCCGAAGGAGCCGGAGGCGTAGCCGGCCGGAGTCTTGGCGGGGCCGGCATAGTAGACCGGATGGTTCTTCAGGTAATCAGGCATGCCTTCGCCCTTTTCCAGGCGCTCGCGGATTTTCGCATGCGCCAGGTCGCGGGCGACGATGATAGTGCCGGTCAGCGACAGCCGGGTCTTCACCGGATGGCGCGACAGTTCGGCCAGGATATCAGCCATCGGTCGGTTGAGGTCGATTCGGACCATCGATTCGGACAGCTTTGCCTCATCGATTTCGGGCATGTATTTCGACGGATCTGTTTCGAGCTGCTCGATGAAGATGCCGTCGCGGGTGATCTTGCCCTTGGCCTGACGGTCGGCCGAGCAGGAAACGCCAAGGCCGATCGGCAGCGAGGCGCCGTGACGGGGCAGGCGGATCACGCGGACGTCGTGACAGAAATACTTGCCGCCGAACTGCGCGCCGACGCCGAGGCTCTGCGTCAGCTTGTGGATTTCCTTTTCCATTTCGATATCCCGGAAGGCATGCCCGCTTTCGGAGCCCTCCGTGGGAAGACAGTCCAGGTATTTCGTTGAGGCGAGCTTGACTGTCTTGAGGGTCATCTCGGCCGATGTGCCGCCGATGACGATGGCGAGATGGTAGGGGGGACAGGCCGCCGTGCCGAGCGTCAGGATCTTCTCTTTCAGGAAATCCAACATGCGGTCATGGGTGAGCAGCGACGGTGTGCCCTGATAGAGGAACGTCTTGTTGGCCGAGCCGCCGCCCTTGGCGACGAAGAGGAATTCATAGGCGTCGGTGCCTTCCTCATAGATATCGATCTGCGCCGGCAGATTGTTCTTGGTGTTCTTTTCCTCGAACATCTTGATCGGAGCAAGCTGCGAATAGCGCAGGTTCTTCTTCTCGTAGGCGTCGAGCACGCCCTTGGCCAGCGCCGCGTTGTCGCCGCCTTCGGTCCAGACGCGCCGGCCTTTCTTGCCCATGATGATCGCCGTGCCGGTGTCCTGGCACATGGGAAGCACGCCGCCGGCGGCGATATTGGCGTTCTTCAACAGGTCATAGGCCACGAAACGATCGTTGTCGGTCGCCTCCGGATCGTCGAGAATGGAGGCCAACTGCTTGAGGTGGCCGGGACGCAGCAGGTGGTTGATGTCGGCGAAAGCGGTCTCGGCAAGCAGCCGGATACCCTCGGGATCGACGGTCAGGATGTCCTGGCCCTTGAACGTGTCGACGGAGACGTAATCGCTCGAAATCTTGCGATAAGGAGTGGCGTCTGCACCGAGGGGAAAGAGATCGTCAGCCATGCGTGGACCTTTCAATGCCTAGAAGTGGCGGAAGAGACGTTTGGAAACGGTCTAAATCCGGCAGGGTCCAAATGCAATTGCTTGGCTGCTACGATGGAATTTCAAAATAGGAGATTGTCTGTGTCGACGGACAATCATATCGCAAACGGGGTGGACTCCCGGCCGCCGCCGGAAGCTCTTTCTTTGTAGGCTGAACCTACTTCGGCCCGATCATGGTCTCCGGCCGGACGATCGCATCGTAATCCTCAGCTGAAACCAGCCCGCTTGCCAAGGCTTCTTCCTTCAGCGTCGTGCCGTTCTTGTGCGCGGTCTTGGCGATCTTGGCGGCGTTGTCGTAGCCGATTTTCGGGGCGAGCGCCGTCACCAGCATCAGCGAGCGCTCAAGGCCCGCCTTGATATTGTCCTCGCGTGCCTCGATGCCGACGATGCAATTGTCGGTGAAGGAAACGGCGGCGTCACCGAGCAGTTGCACCGACTGCAGGAAGTTATAGGCCATCATCGGGTTGTAGACGTTGAGTTCGAAATGACCTTGGCTGTCAGCGAAGGTCAGCGCGGCGTTGTTGCCGAAGATGTGGATGCAGACCTGCGTCAGGGCTTCGCACTGGGTAGGGTTGACCTTGCCCGGCATGATCGACGAACCCGGCTCGTTTTCCGGCAGTGACAATTCGCCGAGGCCGGCGCGCGGACCGGAGCCGAGCAGGCGGATGTCGTTGGCGATCTTGAAGAGAGCGGCCGCGGCGGCGTTGATGGCGCCATGACTGAAGACCATCGAATCATGGGCGGCAAGCGCCTCGAACTTGTTCGGCGCGGTGACGAAGGGCAGGCCGGTGATCGTGGCGATCTCGTCGGCCACCTTTTCGGCAAAGCCGATCGGCGCATTGAGGCCGGTTCCCACAGCCGTGCCGCCCTGGGCGAGTTCACTAAGACCCGGCAGCGTCAGTTCGATACGCTTGATGGCTGAGGCGACCTGGGCCGCATAGCCGGAAAACTCCTGGCCCAGCGTCAGCGGCGTCGCGTCCTGCGTGTGGGTGCGGCCGATCTTGATGATGTGGGCGAAGTCGGCGACCTTCTTTTCGAGCGCCGCATGCAGGTGGCGAAGGCTCGGCAACAGGTGGTGAACGATCTGCTCGGCGCAGGCGATGTGCATGGCCGTCGGATAGGTGTCGTTGGACGACTGGCTCATGTTGACGTGATCGTTGGGATGCACCGGCTTCTTGGAGCCCATGACGCCACCGAGCATTTCGATCGCGCGGTTGGAGATTACTTCATTGGCATTCATGTTCGATTGCGTGCCGGATCCCGTCTGCCAGACGACCAGCGGAAAGTGCTCGTTGAGCTTGCCGTCGATGACTTCCTGCGCCGCCTCGGCGATCACTTTACCGAGAGCGGGGTCCAGTTGGCCGAGCGCCACATTGGCGCGAGCCGCTGCCTGCTTGACGATGCCCAGCGCGCGGACGATCGACAACGGCTGCTTCTCCCAGCCGATCTTGAAGTTGCCGAGCGAGCGCTGCGCCTGTGCGCCCCAATAGCGGTCGCTTGCCACTTCGATCGGGCCAAAAGTGTCGGTTTCGGTGCGGGTGGAGGTCATGATCCCTGGTCCTGCTTTTCCGTTGAAAAAGATAGCTGCCATATAGGTCCGAATGGCGCGCAAGAAAACAGCTGGCGCTTCTATTTCATGACTAAACTCATCATGTTTTTGAGTGCGCGGGGAAGGCGTGTTCTTTTTAACACGCTCCGTGGATATTCTTTGCAGCGTACTTAGGCGCGCGTGAAAACCGCAGGAAAATTCAATAAAAAATTAACTAATAATATCATAATTTTGTGTGAATTAAACCGCGAAGCACGCCTTTGCTTTCTCACACGAAGTTGAGGCATTGAACGAAAGGCGGGGCTGGCCGTTTTCATTTTGATGGTTAAACGATGTTAGGAACATCGCGGCCGATTTGAAAACAGCACCGCCTGTCTCGAGGCTACAGCATGACACGGGGACTGATTAGAGAATGAAACTTGTCACCAAAGCCGCAGCATCCGTCCTGGCGCTTTCCTGCTGCATCTCCGCCGTCGGCGCGACAACCGCGAACGCGATGACCCTCATGGACTTCATTCGTGGAGGCCAGGGGCGTCAGCAGAGTACGCAAGTCTCCGCCCCGCTCACCGACAATCCGGCTCAGGAGAGCCTTGGTACTCCCAAGCCGGCGCAGGCAAAAGGGCCACTGCCCAAAGTCGATGCTCCGCAATATTACACCTACAAGCCCGAAGCCATGCGGCTGGTTGCGTCCAATCGTTTCGCGGATCCGGTGGTAACCGGTGCTGTCGCCGATGCTTCGGCCACGCCGGTCGCTGTCGATCCCAGCGCGTCGCAGCGCCATCACCTGACTGAAGTTCGCGTCATGACCACGAACGATGTCGCCAAGGCGGTCGAGTCCTATTACGCCGACCAGAGCAAGCCGCTGGTCTGGGTTGCCGACAATGCTGTCAGCGACAAGGCAAAGGCTGCCATGTCTGTTCTGGCCGATGCCGCCTCCGTTGGCCTCGATCCCGCCGATTATGCCGTGACACCTCCGAGCTTCGACCAGGCAAGCGTCGATCCGGAGATGCGCGACCGTGCACTAATGCAGTTCGAGCTGGCGCTGTCCAGCAAGGTGCTGATGTTCGTTCAGGACACGGTACGTGGCCGCCTCGACCCGAACAAGATTTCCGGCTATCACGACTTCAAGCGCAAGGACGTCAACCTGATGCCGGTGCTCGGCCTGTTGCGTGCAAGCCCGGATGTTGCCGCTTATCTCAACAGCCGCAGTCCTTCGAACCAGCAGTTTACGGAGTTGAAGGCTGAGCTTGCCAAGCTCAAGGGCGCAAGTGGCACCGATGGCACCAGTGTTTCCATCTCGCTGACAGGCGTTCTCAAGCCGGGCGGCAGCTCGCCGGAAATGGCCAATATCGTCAAGGCGATCCAGCATCGTGGTTCCGATGTGCTGAAGACGGCTCACGCGGATACGCTTGCCTCCTATCTGGGGACGCCGGATTATACTCCGGACCTCGTGTCACTGGTCGAGGACTTCCAGAAGGAAAAGGGCCTGACGTCCGATGGCGTCATCGGTCAGTCTTCGGTCCGCGCCATGGTCGGCGAAAACAACGATGTGAAGATCCAGAAGCTGGTTATCGCCATGGAGCAGCTGCGTTGGCTGCCGGCCGAGCTTGGCTCGCGCTATGTTTTCATCAATCAGCCGGCCTTCATGGTCTACTACCACAACAACAATCAGGAACAGCTGTCGATGCGTGTCGTCGTCGGCAACAAGGCGCATCAGACCTTCTTCTTCCAAAACCAGGTTCAGACCGTCGAGTTCAACCCATTCTGGGGCGTTCCGCAGTCGATCATCATCAATGAGATGTTGCCCAAGCTGCGCTCCGATCCGAACTATCTCGATCGCATGGGCTATCAGGTTGAAGTCGGCGGTCGCGCGGTCGCTTCGTCCAGCGTCGACTGGTACGGCTCAACCAAGAGCGTTTCGGTTCGCCAGCCGCCGAGCAGCGACAATGCGTTGGGCGAGCTGAAGATCCTCTTCCCGAACTCGCATGCGATCTACATGCATGACACGCCGCAGAAGAGCTTCTTCAAGAAGGATATGCGCGCGCTCAGCCACGGCTGCGTCCGCCTTGCCGACCCGCGCGCCATGGCTGCCGCGGTCCTGAACACCACGGTCGAGGATGTTGCCAAGCAGATTGCCGGCGGCCAGAACAAGGCCGTGGCCGTGCCGCAGAAATTCCCGATCTATATCGCTTACTTCACCGCCTGGCCGAACAAGAACGGCGTCGTGCAGTATTTCAACGATGTCTACGATCGCGACGCGGCAACGCAAAAGGCACTCGACGCGACCAGCAAGTCCCGCATGGCGCAGATCTGACTGCAGCTTGATATTCAAACAAAGAAAAAGGCGGCCCGTTGGGCCGCCTTTTTCTTTGTGTATTGCGCAGATTGCACATCAGAAACCGGATGAGAAACGCGGCATTAATCCTTGGTTTCGATCCGCCATTCGCGGCTTCCAAATGTGATATCGAAACGCGACAGAAACGAACGACCCAACAAGCCATCGATGTCGCCGCCCAACGCCTTTTCGTCGGCTAGAACGACGGTGGTGACATCGTTGGCTTCCACACGTCCGACCTTGACCGTGGAGGCGGTCGTGCGAAGTCCTTGCGAGACGCCGTTGGCGGTTTGCAGGGAAATCGCATTGCGCTCGTCGAGCAGCAACTTCGCCCGCGTAGCGAATTCCTTGCTGACGGATACAAAGCCGGCGCCGGTGTCGACCACGAACCTTCCGTCCACTCCATTGATGTTGACCTTCGCGATGATCACACTTTTACCCTGAGTGGGGAAGCGGTCGCTGCCCGTGGCGTAGCTCGCCGCGCACTTTCCCTTGGTGGTGTAATCCTTGATAATTCCACGCACGGCCGCGGTATCGTTCTGCTCCGGATTGATTGATATCCAGGTCTGCAGCGGCGCGATTGCCTCGCAATAGTTGCCGAGAGCGGAGTAGCTGTCGGAAATATTTTGAAAAACCAGGCTGTTGAGTGTCGTCAGACTGTCGGAGAGGCCGATGACGGAATAGTAGTCATCGATCGCATCGTGATATTTCTTCGCTCTCTGGCGGATTTGTCCGCGCAGAAAATAGTAATCACGCATGCCCGGTGTCATCGCCACAAGCTCATCCGAGACTTTGAGCGCCTCGTCGAAATCGCCCAGGCCGCCGAGAATGTCCGCTGCGTTTTGGAGCGCAACATTCGAAGGTACGCATTTGTTGGAAAATGCGACTAAAGTCTTTGCTGCTTCGCGGCGATAGCCTCGTACCTGCAGTTCTCCCGCGAAACCATAAAGGGCATTCCAGTCACACGGCTCCCGACGCAGCATGTCGAGATAGGAGGCCATGGGCGTGCGGCCGGCGACAACATTTGGCAGCGGGTCGATTTCGAATTTCTGGTAGACGGCAAGGAGTGCCGCGTCCGGCTTTGCCGCGACAGCTTCCTCGACACGGCCAATAATGCGGTCGCCGTAGATGTAGAATGCAATTGCCGAACATAAGGCAATGCAAATTGTCAGCGTACGGATTATCGGCGCAAACCGCCCTTTTCGTGGAGGTAGTCTTCCGCTATTGCGGTCTTCAGGGTCTGCTATCAGCAAGCGCGCGCTCCGCCATTAAACCGCAATTCGCACCCTTACTTCGGCGCGGATGGCAAGCGGCGGTGTTGCCGACCCACCTGATCCCTATCCCGTTTAAGTGGGGCTTGTGTAACCCTGTTGTGGCGCAGGAGCGCGAACGGCGCAAGGCCAATTGCAACTTCGAGCATAAAGTAAAGCGGGGCCTCTCCGGCATCTGGCCGGACGCTGCCCTAAGCTGCGAGCAGTCCCTGGATCAGCGCCGGCGTCAGCTCGTCATAATGGCTGATAATGCGGTTCGGGCCGAGGGTTTCCACGCTGACGTCGGAATAGCCGAAGGGGACGGCGATCGAAGGAACGCCGGCGTTGCGGGCAACGAGGATGTCGTTGACGCTGTCGCCGATCATGACGGTGCGGCGGAGATCGCCGCCGGCGCGGTCTACCGTGCCGATCAGATGCTCGGCATTCGGCTTGCGAACGGGGAAGGTATCCCCTCCGGTGACGGCTTCGAAATAATGGGTCAGATTGAGCCTCTCGAGCAGCGTGAGCGCCAGGGATTCCATCTTGTTGGTGCAGACCGCCAGCTTGTAGCCCTGCCTCTTCAGCGCATCCATGGCGGCCAGCAGGCCAGGATAAGGTTCGGTCAGGCCCGGCATGGTCTCGCTATAGTGCGTGATGAAGCGCTGAAGGAGTGCCGGCAACTCTTCCGGAGCCAGCGTATAATCCCGCAGCTTGCACGCGCGTTCGATCATCACCTGCGCGCCATTGCCCACCAGATGCGTCAGGTCGTCATAACCGACGGGCGCGAGATGGAGCGCGGCGGTCGTGTGATTGAGGCTGGCGACAAGATCGGCATGGGTGTCGAGCAGGGTGCCGTCGAGATCGAATACGACAAGGGAAGATTTCACGAGGAATCAGCCTTTGGAACAGAAGAGGAAAGCTAGTCTTTCGGAGTTAAAAGATCGAGCCAGCAATTGCAACCAAAGGCGCGGCAAGCCGCTCAAATATGGTCCGGGATTTCTATGCGGGACCGTTATTTTGGCTTTCGTTTGCCCGGAGAGCCGTGTAAACAGCACCCAACGTAACACGCGGGAGCAGGTAGCGCATGGACGCCCGCCAAATGAAGATCGAGGCTGCAAGGGCGGCTCTGGCCTATGTCGAGAGCGGTATGCGGCTCGGGATAGGCACGGGCAGCACGGCCGAGGAATTCGTTCGGTTGCTCGCCGAGAAAGTGGCAAGCGGCCTCGTTATCGAGGGTGTTCCGACTTCCGAACGGACGGCCCGGCTTTGCGTTGAGCTCGGCGTGCCGCTGAAGTCGCTTGATGAACGTCCCGAGCTTGATCTTACCATCGATGGTGCCGACGAGGTGGATAGCGCCCTGCGGCTGATCAAGGGCGGCGGCGGCGCGCTGCTGCGCGAAAAGATCGTCGCGGCCTCGTCACGGCGAATGATCGTCATTGCCGACGAAAGCAAGGTTGTTCAGACACTTGGCGCCTTTCCACTGCCGATCGAGGTCAACCCATTCGGCCTCGTTTCCACGCATATCCTGATCGAAAAGACGGCCGCCCGCCTGGGCCTTTCCGGCGCTCTGAACCTGCGCCAGTCCGAGGATGGCAACTTCATGACCGACGGCGGACATTTCATCATCGACGCATCTTTTGGCCGTATTCCTGATGCAGAGGCGCTGTCTATTGCGCTAAATTCGATTCCCGGTGTTGTCGAACACGGGCTCTTTATCAACATGGCGACACTTGCGATCATTGCCGGTCCCTCCGGCGCACGCACGTTGCAGGCGAACAATACATAGGAGCACTGAACTCATGATCAAAATTGCGGGTCTTGGCCGTTTTGCCGCTGCAACCATCGTTCTTTCTGGTATCGCGCTCGGTTCCGTCAGCGCGCAGGAAGTGTCGGAAGAACAGATCAAGGCCGCCCGGGCCGCGATCAACGCGCTCGGTGTCACGAACCAGTTCGATAACATTCTGCCGAATCTTGCCGAGCAGTTGAAGAGCACGATGATCCAGGCGAATCCGAACTTCGGCGACGCCATCAATTCGTCCGTCGATGCGACCGCGCTTGCTCTTGCGCCGCGCCGCGCTGACCTGGAGCGTGAAGCTGCCGTAACCTACTCCAAGGCGTTTTCGACTGAGGAGCTCAACTCTATCGCCACATTCTTCACCTCGCCAACCGGCAAGAAATTCCTGCAGGACAATCCGGTCGCTTTGCGCGAGCTTTACAAGGCGGCCGACATCTGGGGGCAGGGCATTTCGCGCGATCTCGCCAACCAGAGCAGCGACGCCCTGCAGAAGGTGGTGAAGGCGCCGATCGCACCCGTGCCGACCGATGCTACCACTGGCGCCCAGCCGGCACCGGCTCCGGCAACCAAGAAGTAAGCTTGACCTTTGTCGTGATCCCCTCCGAACATAGTCTCGGAGTTTTCGGGATTACGCATTCCAGCTCTCGGAATTTAAAGCCCGGATATCGTTCCGGGCTTTTCTTTTTGCATGCCAAGATCCTATATCAGGGGCGACCCCACGCGCGCTTTGCGCGCCGCCCTTATTTCCGCAGGAGTAGCCGATGTCTTCCTTTGATTTCGATCTTTTCGTCATTGGTGGCGGTTCGGGAGGCGTGCGCAGCGCGCGCGTCGCCGCATCGCTCGGCAAGAAGGTCGGCATTGCCGAGGAATATCGTTATGGCGGCACCTGCGTGATCCGCGGCTGCGTGCCGAAGAAGCTCTTCGTCTATGCCTCGCAATTTAGCGAGCATTTCGAGGATGCCGCCGGCTTCGGCTGGACGGTCGGCGAAAGCACTTTTGACTGGAAGAAGCTGATCGCGGCGAAGGACAAGGAAATCGAGCGTCTGGAGGGGCTCTATCGCAAGGGGCTCGACAACGCCAAGGCCGAGATCTTCGATACGCGCGCCGAGTTGGTCGACGCCCATACGATCCGCCTCCTTAAGACCGGCAAGACCGTTACCGCCGAGACGATCGTCGTTGCCACCGGCGGAACGCCGAACCTGCATACGGCCTTGCCGGGACACGAATTCTGCATTTCGTCCAATGAGGCTTTCCATCTGGATGAACTGCCGAAGTCGATCCTGATCGCCGGCGGCGGCTATATCGCGGTGGAATTCGCCAATATTTTCCATGGGCTCGGTGTCGAAACGACGCTGATCTATCGCGGCGCCGAGATCCTGTCGCGCTTCGACCTGGACCTGCGCAAGGGCTTGCATGAGGCAATGGAGGCCAAGGGCATCCGTATTCTCTGCCACGACATCATCGAGAGCGTGACGAAGACGGAGAAGGGCCTCAGCGTCCGGACGAAGAACGACAAAGCGTTGACCGTGGATACGGTGATGCTGGCGCTGGGCCGCACGCCGAATACGAGGGACCTCGGGCTTGAGGCCGCCGGCGTGGCGATCAACGAGCATGGTGCCATCGTCGTTGACGAATACTCGCGGACGTCGGTGCCGAACATCTACGCGCTTGGCGATGTCACCGACAGGGTACAATTGACGCCCGTGGCGATCCATGAGGCCATGTGCTTCATCGAGACCGTCTATAAGGATAATCCGACCCGTCCAGATCATGAGCTGATCGCGACGGCCGTCTTCTCGCAGCCGGAGATCGGCACGGTCGGCCTGACCGAGGAGGATGCGGCCAAGCGTTATCCGGAACTCGAGGTTTATCGCGCCCAGTTCCGGCCGATGAAGGCGACGCTGTCCGGCCGCAACGAGAAGATGATCATGAAGCTGATCGTCAATGCCGCCGACCGCAAGGTGATCGGCGCGCATATTCTCGGTCATGATGCGGGCGAGATGGCGCAATTGCTTGGTATTCCGTTGAAGGCCGGCTGCACCAAGGAAGATTTCGATCGCACCATGGCCGTTCATCCGACGGCGGCCGAAGAATTGGTGACGATGTATTCTCCAAGCTATCGCATCCGCAACGGCGAGCGCGTGTAAGCAATAGGGATAGTAATTCCCAGGCGCACAAAAGACCTGCCGAATAGTTGGTTCGCCTTTGCAAGTGGTCGGCAAAGGTTTATAAGCGCGCACAATTTACGGCGACGGGCACTTGGCGAAAAGACCAGGCGCGGAAACAGGTGAGTGAGATGGCACAGAATTGGACACCGAGCACTTGGCGGCAAAAACCGATCCAGCAGATGCCGGATTATCCGGACCAGGCAGCACTGGCGGCAACGGAAGCGCAGCTTGCCAGCTATCCGCCGCTGGTTTTTGCCGGTGAGGCGCGCCGTCTGAAAGCGCATCTGGCCAATGTTGCCGAGGGCAACGGCTTCCTGCTGCAAGGCGGCGACTGCGCCGAGAGCTTCGCCGAGCACGGTGCCGACACGATCCGCGACTTCTTCCGCGCTTTCCTGCAGATGGCCGTCGTCCTGACGTTTGGCGCCCAGTTGCCGGTCGTCAAGGTTGGCCGTATCGCCGGCCAGTTCGCCAAGCCGCGCTCCTCGGGCATCGAGACCCAGGGCGGCGTGTCGCTGCCGAGCTATCGCGGCGATATCGTCAACGGCATCGAATTCAATGAAGAAGCGCGTATTCCCAATCCGGAGCGCCAGATGATGGCTTACCGCCAGTCGGCGGCGACGCTCAATCTGCTGCGCGCCTTCGCGATGGGCGGCTATGCCAACCTCGAAAACGTGCACCAGTGGATGCTCGGTTTCGTCAAGGACAGCCCGCAGGGCGAACGCTACCGCAAGCTCGCCGACCGCATCAGCGAGACCATGGATTTCATGAAGGCGATCGGTATCTCCTCGGAGAACAATCCGAGCCTGCGCGAGACCGATTTCTTCACCAGCCATGAAGCCCTGCTGCTCGGCTACGAAGAGGCATTTACGCGTGTCGATTCCACCTCGGGTGACTGGTATGCGACGTCGGGCCATATGCTCTGGATCGGCGATCGTACGCGCCAGGCCGATCACGCGCATATCGAATATTTCCGCGGCATCAAGAACCCGATCGGCCTGAAGTGCGGTCCTTCGCTGCAGGCGGACGATCTGCTCAACCTGATCGACATCCTGAACCCCGCCAACGAAGCCGGTCGCCTGACGCTGATCTGCCGTTTCGGCCACGACAAGGTCGCCGACAACCTGCCGCGCCTCATTCGTGCCGTCGAGAAGGAAGGCCGCAAGGTCGTCTGGTCCTGCGATCCGATGCACGGCAACACGATCACGCTCAACAACTACAAGACCCGGCCGTTCGAGCGCATCCT
Source organism: Martinezella rhizogenes (assembly GCF_000799715.1). Lineage (GTDB taxonomy): Bacteria > Pseudomonadota > Alphaproteobacteria > Rhizobiales > Rhizobiaceae > Rhizobium > Rhizobium rhizogenes_C. The sequence goes on along the minus strand of NZ_JUHG01000011.1, from coordinate 505,594 downwards.
GTCGGAAGTCGAAAGCTTCTTCCAGATCCACCGCGCCGAGGGCACGCATCCAGGTGGCATCCATATCGAGATGACCGGCAAGGACGTGACCGAATGCACAGGCGGCGCCCGTGCCGTCGGCGCCGACGATCTTCAGGATCGCTACCACACGCATTGCGACCCGCGCTTGAATGCCGATCAGGCCCTGGAACTGGCCTTCCTGCTCGCCGAACGCATGAAGGGAGGACGCGACGAGAAGCGCCTCGCCGCGCACGGCTGATCGAGAGCTACCAAATCATTCCTTGTGAACGGGCCGGTCCAGAAACCGGCCCGTTTGTTTTTGTGCATCTGCAATCAATCCGGCTGAAGATTGTTTCATTTCTTTGCGTTTGACGCTGATCGCGTCCTCGTCAAGATTGCGGGGAAACGAAGGGGATCAGCATGAACGACGAACACACCGGCGCTTGCCTTTGCGGAGCCGTACGTTTCAAGACACACGGCGCGTTACGGGAGGTCGTTGCCTGTCATTGCTCGCAATGCCGTAAGCAGACGGGGCTTTATTATGCCGCAACCGACGTGCCTCGCGGCAACATTGCCATCGAAGGCGAAGAGGCGATCACCTGGTATCGCGCCAGCTCCTTTGCCCGCCGAGGTTTCTGCCGCATCTGCGGTTCGGCGCTTTTCTGGTCGGCGGACAGTTCTGACAATATCTCCATTATGGCCGGCCTGTTCGATCAGCCGAGCGAGCTGAAACTTGGCTACCATATTTATTGCGCCGACAAGGGCGATTTCTACGAGATTGGCGATGGGCTGCCGCAATATCGGCGAGGACGACCGGGGCTGCTGACGGCGGGGCCGTCAGACTGATCAAGCACGGTGCCGTCAAGTTTTGGGCTATTCTGGATCGCCATTTTCGTAATCGAAATCATCATCGATTGGGAGACCCGGAGGTCTTTGGTGACCGTGGCGAATGGCTCTGATCTCTATCAGGTCATCGGCAATTTCGTAGTCGATGAGATAATCTCCCATCGTAAATCGCAAAATCCCGGGGACTGGCAGTTCGTCGCTTCGAAAACCCATTTGAGGAAAAAGAAGTAAGTTTGTTTTTAGCCTGCTCAGATCGTCGAGAAAGCGCAGAGCTGCCGCCGGACTTCTATCCTTCAGATATTGCGCTTCGGACCTGATATAGGCTCTGGCGCCTGCCGAAAGGCGAATTCTTTTCAAGCGGCGGCCCCTTTGACGACCTTCGCCACTTCGCTGATGACATCGTCAACATCATATGCGTCGCCGTTTGCCATATCGCGGCGAGCCTTTGCAATTTCCAGCACCTCGCGACCTTCGGCCGCCAGATAGGATTTGAGCGCCCGCACAAAGACCCAGCTACGCGTCCGCTCGCAGACCTCGGCGATCTCTTGGATCTCGGCGAGGATGTCAACGGGAACCCGGAGCGTAATAGGATCCGAAAGCCCACTCTGATTTTTCATCAACTTTATCTCCTTTTGTATTACAAAATACAGAGGATGCGCTGAAAGTCAATTTTCGAGGACGGGGCAACAGATTCCCCGTCAGCTCCTACTCTTCTCCGCCACGAGCTTGCTCAGTTTCGCGACTTCTTCTCGCACTGCCACGAGTTCTGTCAGTACCTGCAGGTCGATCTTTTGGTGCAACGACAGAACTTCGAGTTCGGCCTTGAGATTGACCTCGTAATCCTTGGCGGCCTCGAAGCGGTCACGTTCGGTCTGGCGGTTCTGCGACATCATGATGATCGGCGCCTGGATGGCGGCGATCATGGAGAGGACGAGATTGAGGAAGATGAAGGGGTAGGGATCGAAGGCGCGGGTGAGGAGAACGATGGTGTTGACGATACACCAGAAGACCAGGAACAGCAGGAAGCAGATGATGAAGGACCAGGAGCCGCCGACACGGGCGATGCCGTCCGCGAGGCGTTCGCCGTAAGACGCTTTGGCGGAGAAGGCCGCATTGATGTCGGTGGAAACGATCTTGCGCTCATGCGCCTTTTTCAGCACGCGCTTTTCGACCTCGCCAAGCTCCTCGGCCGTCTTGTCGAAATGCTGATGAACGAAATTGGGCAGATTATACATGGGAACACTCCAAGGACTCGATCGCCTTTGAGTGCCAAGTATTCGACTGCCCGATGGAAATGCAACGTGAAAAGGGTCGCAGCCTAGCTGCCCTGGTTGACCAGCCAGGCATGTGACGGGAAGAAGCGGTCGAGCCCGTATTCCCGTCCGAACATCACGTCGTGCTGCAGATAGCGGTAGTCGCGCATCATGGGATCGAGGTCGTGTTCGTTGCGGGACCAGTCCGGAAAGGTCTGGTTGTCGCGCGTCGCGAGCTGATAGCGATCGACGATGTTGTACTTCTTCTGCACCCGGCCGAGAAAGCCGGTGTAGAAGGGGTGCTCGTAGCCCGCGGTCTTCAGGATGTGATAGGGGAGCTGCGACGGGCTGATCGTGCCGACATCCTTGCGTACGCCCTTCTTGCTCGACCAGATGACCAGCGGTGTTTCGTGCTCCCGCTTCATCACGTCGAGCGGCGCTTTTCTAGATGCCACTTGCTCGGGCATGTAGCCGGTGTTCGGATAGACGCTGCCGAGCGGCGGCAGATGATCGCCCCAGAGAACGATGATCGTTTCGCGGTCACGCTTGGCGGCCCAGTCCATCAGCATCTTCAGGCTTTGATCGGATTCGCGCACGCCTTGCGCGTAGGTCGCGAGCGTGTCGCGATCAGCGTCCGTCAGGTCTCCCTTGATGTCGATTGTGTTCTCCGCATAGCGGTTCGGTTCATAGGGGCCGTGGCCCTGCAGGGTGACGGCGAAGAAGAAGAACGGCCGGTCCATCTCGTCTCCCTCGTGCATGATCTCCTTCATCAGCGAGTCGTCCGAGGCGAAAATGCCGCGCTTTTCCATCGGCGGCATCGTGTCTTCCGTGTGGAATTCCTCGAAACCGAAAGCCTTGTAGACCTCGTTGCGGTTCCAGAACCAGCCGCTGAACGGATGGAGCGCGCGTGCCGCATAGCCTTGACCGCGAAAGAAGGTGGCGAGCGACGGCATCGGTTTGCGGACATATTGCTGATAGGGAATGCTGCCATAGGGCAGGAAGGCGTTGGAGAAGCCGGTCAGGGCCTCGAACTCGACATTGGCGGTCATGCCGCCGAATTCCGGCGAGAAGACATGGCCGGATTGCGCCGCGCGGATCGTCGGCATCGGGTCCGGCGTGAAGGTCAGGTTGGAAAGCCGGGTCGGATCCCAGAAGGATTCGCTCATCAGCATGATGACATCAGGCTTTTGGCGCGGACCGGGCAGATAGCCGTAGTTGCGAGCGGGTATCGCGTCCATCGCATTCTGCCCGTACCCTGCGGGCACTTTGACATCGGCCATCGGCAGGTTCAGCGAGAAGGCGATGATGAAGCCGTTGTAGCTGTAATTTTCCTTTTGATCCCAGACGATGGGGATGATGCGCAGTTTCTCGCGGATGAACGAATATTGCGTCGCGTCCATCTGCGAGACGAAAAGAGCCGCGAGAGGCAGGCAAACGGAGAGCCGCATGACCCTCGCCTGGCGCGAAAGCGTTGCGGCATGCCGCCAGGCATAGCGCCAGAGGAGGGTGAGGGCGGCGATCGAGGCGATGATACCGAATGCGAGCGCAACGGCGGTCCATGGCCGCTCGCGCACCATCACCGGCATGAGTTCCATGATCTGGCGCGCAAACAAGAAATCCGAGGGATACAGCGGGTCGGAGAGATAGTGCTGCTTCTGGTTGGAGAGGAAGGCCGGGATGAGGACCAGAGGTGCGACCACCAAGAGCGACTGATGCGCGCGGCCGAACAGGGCATCGAGCAGCAGTATCAACAGCATGACGATGCCGACGGTGGTAAAGGCAGGCTGACTGAGGGACAGCAAATAGGCCGGGATATTCGTCAGCTCGCCGCGTGCAACCCACTCAACCGCGATGACAATCAACAGCGAGGACAGGAAGGTCAGGAGAAGGCTGAGTAGCTGGCGCAGAGCCGCCGATTGCTGCCTCGCTGTGCCAAGCTTTTGTAGAATGGCGGGCTTGCCTGCCAATGCGGGACTGGATACCGGGGCGATCACCGATCTCTCCGTATGTTATAAATGTTTCACAGAAGTGTCACTCCTTTGTCATGAATGCCGGATGAACCGCAAGGCTTGCTTAGTATTTTTCGGTGACAAAGTACCGCCTGCGCGAGCGCCGCTATCTTTCGCGCGCGACGGCAGCCAAAGGCTGTTGCGGAACGGGGGCGCCGTCGTTAAATATATGGCATGATAGAACAAAGCCCCATCACCCAGACGATCCGCATCGCTGTCGCACAGCTCAATCCGACGGTCGGCGATGTCTCAGGCAACCTTGCAAAGGCGCGTGAAGCCCGGGCCGAGGCGGCGCGCGAAGGCGCGCATCTTGTTCTGTTCACGGAGCTATTCATCTCCGGCTATCCGCCGGAGGATCTGGTGCTGAAACCGGCCTTCATCCGCGCCTGCTGGAAAGCCGTGGAAAGTCTTGCCGCCGATACCGCCGATGGCGGACCGGGCGTCATCATCGGCTTTCCGAGGCAGGACGAGACAGGCCGTTACAATTCCGTTGCCGTGATTGACGGCGGCAAAGTCATCTTCACCAGGGACAAGGTCGATCTGCCGAACTATGGCGAATTCGACGAGAAGCGTGTCTTTGACGAGGGGACCATCTCGGGACCGGTCAATTTCCGGGGTGTCCGGATCGGCATTCCTATTTGCGAGGAGATCTGGAACGATCTCGGCATCTGCGAAACGCTGGCCGAAAGCGGCGCGGAGCTTCTCCTGGTTCCGAATGGCTCGCCTTACTATCGCGGCAAGGTCGACGTCCGTTATCAGGTTGTGCTTCGTCAGGTGATCGAGTCGGGCTTGCCGCTTATCTTTGCAGCCCAGGTCGGCGGCCAGGACGAGTATGTTTTCGACGGCGCGAGCTTCGCTTTCAACGCCGACAAGTCGCTGGCTTTCCAGATGAGCCAATTCGAGACCGCCCTGGCGATAACGACCTGGAAAAAGAACGGCGATGGCTGGCACTGCTCCGAGGGGCCGATGGCGCATATTCCGGAAGGCGAGGAGGCCGATTATCGTGCCTGCCTGCTGGGCTTCCGAGATTATGTCAACAAGAACGGTTTCAAGTCGGTCGTGCTCGGCCTGTCGGGCGGCATCGATTCGGCGATCTGTGCGGCGATTGCCGTCGATGCGCTCGGCGAGGAGCGGGTTCGCACCGTGATGCTGCCTTATCGCTATACGTCGGAAGACTCGCTGAAGGATGCGGCCGATTGCGCCAAGGCGCTCGGCTGCCGCTACGACATCGTGCCGATCGAGGAGCCGGTGACGGGTTTCAACGCTGCGCTGGCCGACCTGTTCGAAGGCACCGAAAGCGGCATCACCGAGGAAAACCTGCAGAGCCGCGCACGCGGCACCATCCTGATGGCGATCTCCAACAAGTTCGGCTCGATGGTGGTCACCACCGGCAACAAGTCGGAAATGTCGGTTGGCTACGCCACGCTCTATGGTGACATGAACGGCGGCTTCAACCCGATCAAGGACCTCTACAAGATGCAGGTCTATGCGCTGTCGCGCTGGCGCAACCTGCATGTGCCGCCGGGGGCGCTTGGCCCATCGGGCGAGGTGATCCCCTACAACATCATCGACAAGGCACCGTCGGCCGAACTCAGGCCGAACCAGACGGACCAGGATTCGCTGCCACCCTATCCGGCGCTCGATGATATTCTGGAGTGCCTGGTGGAAAAGGAGATGGCGGTCGAGGAGATCGTGGCGCGCGGGCACGATATTGCGACCGTCCATCGCATCGAACATCTGCTCTATCTCGCCGAATACAAGCGCCGGCAGTCGGCGCCAGGCGTGAAGATCACCACGAAGAATTTCGGCCGTGACCGGCGCTATCCGATCACCAACCGGTTTCGCGATCGTTGATCGTAACGCCATCCGGCGAGTGGAGAAGCAATGCGCAGTTCGGTCGAGATCTACAATATCCGCACCGGTAAAAACCGGATCGTCTGGCAGACGGACACGTTGATCGAGGCGCCGAATTTCGCGCCGGATGGGCGTTATCTGCTGCTGAACGCCGATGGACTGCTCTATCGGCTTGCCCTTGATAGTAAGGCCGGACCTGTTCAGGTCGGCACCGGCTTTGCGACGCTCTGCAACAACGATCACGGCATTTCGCCGGATGGCTCGCTGATCGCCATCTCCGACAAAACCCAGCATGGCAAGTCCTGCATCTACGTCCTGCCGGCTGAAGGCGGGACACCACGGCAGGTCACCATCAACCTGCCGTCCTACTGGCATGGCTGGTCGCCTGACGGGAAGCGATTCTCCTATTGTGGTATCCGCAACGATGTCTTCGACATCTACACGATCTCGGTCGATGGTGGTGAGGAGACAAGGCTGACGCATGGTGAGGGCCGCAATGACGGGCCAGACTATTCCGCCGACGGGCAATGGATCTACTTCAACTCCAGCCGCACCGGCCTGATGCAGATCTGGCGTATCCATCCCGATGGCTCCGGTCTCCAACAGGTGACAAGCGACAATTACGGCAACTGGTTTGCCCATCCGTCGCCCAGGAAAGACAAGGTCGTGCTGATCTCCTACGATCCCGATGTCTTCGATCACCCACGCGATTTGAACGTTCGCATGCGGTTGATGGATATGGATGGCGGCAACCTCGTGACGCTGTTCGAGCTCTTCGGCGGGCAGGGAAGCATCAATGTGCCCAACTGGTCGCCCGATGGCGATGAATTCGCCTATGTCCGCTATGAGCCGGCGTGACCTCTCTGGACAGGCCGCGTGCCCCGTTATAAATCTTTGGTCGTTCTCAGGGCGCATCCGATCCGCGGGAAGGGCAAGGCCCACCTGATGCTTAGAACGTAAAGACTGCCACACCTCTTTTCAGTCTGTGGGCGCGGATACCGGACGTGAATGAAAGGAGGTCTTTGTGACCACGCGCTCTCTGGCGAGCAACGCCACCCTCGATTCCCTGAAAAAACAGGCCAAGGCTTTTCTGAAAGCCATTCATTCCGGCGATCAGTCGGCACTTAGCCGTGTTGCACCCTATTTTGCCGATATCACGGATGTAGGGCTTCAGGACATTCAGCTTGTTCTTGCCCGTGAATACGGCTTCTCCAGCTGGACAAAGCTGAAGGCACATCTGGAAAGTTCGGATCGCCAGAAAATCCCGGCAGATAAGCTTGCCAACCAATTCCTGTCGCTTGCGACGGTGTCCTACTTCTCTCACATAGCGGCCGATCCGGCGCGGTTCGCCGAGGCACTGAGGTTGCTGGAGGCGCATCCCGAGATTGCTGAGGAAAATATCCATGTCGCTGCCGTGCTTGGAGATGCCGCCGGCGTGAGCCGCTGGCTCGATCGAGAACCACAGCTTCTTGAGCGCAAGGGCGGGGCTTTCGATTGGTCTCCGCTGATGTCCGCCGCTTATGCCCGTTTGCCCGGTCACTCAAGCCTGCCGGCGGCTAGGGAGCTCGTCAGGCGAGGCGCCGATCCCAATGCCTTCTTTCTCGACAGCGGCCAATATCGCTTCACGGCGCTGACCGGCGTTTTCGGCGAGGGCGAGGCCGGCAAGATTCGGCAGCCGCAGCATCCGAAATGCGAGGCTTTCGCGCGCTTGCTGCTCGATGCAGGTGCTGAAGCGAACGACAGCCAGGCGCTTTATAACCGGATGTTCGAGCCCGACAATTCTTGTTTGGAACTGTTGTTGGAATACGGCCTTTCCGCGAGCGATAAGAACAACTGGCTGGTACGCGAGGATGGCCGGCTGGTGGCGAATTCGCAGACCGTGTTCAACTATCAGCTGGCCTGGGCCTGCGAGAAGCGCATGGGCGAGCGTGTCAGGTTGCTGGTCGAGCATGGGGCCGATGTTAATAAGCCAGTGAACGGCCGGACGCCTTACGAATGGGCGCGGCTGGGCAATGACAAGGATTTGGTGCTTTATCTCGTGCAGCATGGAGCTATAGCTGTTCGTCTAAAGCAAGAGGATTGGGTCTATATTCTCATTCGGCAGAAGCCCCGGGATGCAACGGCCGATCCGGCGATACTTGTTGATCACATCAAGAGAAGAGTAGCGGGTGACCTCGACATTCCCGAAGCGATGCGCCGGGCTCACCCCGCCATGTTGCATGAGGCCGCCGGCGATAATGATTTGCGGGCTGTTCGCCTTATGCTGGCGTTGGGCTTCGACGTTAACGCCATGACCAGCCGTACGCCGCTGCACGAAGCTGCTTTGCATGGTCACATCGAGATGGCGAAGCTGCTGATCGAGTATGGTGCCGACACCACTGTCCGCGATCCCTATTACTATACGCCGCCGATCGGCTGGGCGGAGTATAATGGCAGGGAGGAAATGGTCGAATTTCTGAAGACGCAGCCGCTCGATATGTTTGCAGCCGCTGCTTACGGTCAGATCAAGCAACTGGCCTCGAATCTGGATGCCCACCCTGAGCTGATCAACACCCGCTTCGGCGATTTTCGCCCGCATGGGGAGGCTAGTGCGGATCGAGACTGGATGACGCCGCTTGGCCTCGCAATTCTCAATCGTCGGGCGGATGCGGTGCGCTTCCTGCTGGAGCGTGGGGCTGATCGTTCCGTGAGAGATGCCTCCGGCCGGTCCTATCGCGATCTCGCGAGGGAGGCGGGCGACGAGGCCGTCATCGCGCTGATGCGTCAGCCTATTGCGACGGCTGTGGTCCAACCTCTTTCGGATGTTTAAGATCGAGCGTGCCCTGGTCGGTCGCAAGAAATTGCGGGCCGACCTGGCGCACCTTGTTGGTCGCGGGATCGTAGGGCCGATCAGGTTGCAGTTGTTTCGGCTGAACCGGAGTGATTTCCGGTGCGGCTATCACCGCTGTCTTCTGCTGCGGCAGCGCGGCGTCGTCCGTTTTGGGCTTTTCCGTCTCGATCGTGGTGATGGAGCTCTCCGGTTGTGCCAGCGATTGTTGTGTCGGCGCCGGAATCTCCAGTTTTTTCCTGGTTTCGATCACGGTATCCGGCGTGGCCGACAGCGGTGCATTGCAACCGTTCCGCTGCATTTCATCCAGCAATTCGCGCCGTTCCACACCGGCGTCGTCGATGCGGGTCACGCTCAGCTCGCGCTCATCCATCAGCGATGCAAGATCATCCCGCATCCGCTCCATCGCATCATGCATGTCATCGCAGGTAGCTTCGTTGTCGGAGCCGAGGATGGTCAAGCTGCTGTCGGACGTGCAGCCCTGATTGCGCATGTCGCTCCGCAGCCGCCGGATCGCCATGTTTTGTTGGACGATCGTGCGCGAAAGATCTCGCGCCTTGGCATTGGCGCCGATGATTTCGGTGGTGTCGACATACTCTGCGCGCAACTCGTCGCAGATGGTATTCGCCTGGGCAAGGGCCGGCGTCGCCGCCAGCATGGACAGCAAAAGAGAAGAATAGAGTTTTTTGCCGCGGCTCACGTTGTGCTCTTCGAAAAGCGGATCGATCTCCAGGGAGAATATACCGTGGAGCTTAACAACGTACCCATCAAAACATGCTGATTACGAAAGATTTTTAGTAGATGACCAGCCGGGATCGCCCGATTGTTCGAACGGCCGCCGGGAGCGGCCGTTCTGTCGGCATATTCTTAGTTCGGCTGCGATGCTTCGACTACGGCAAGGGCCGCCATGTTGACGACGCCGCGCGAGGTGACGGAGGGCGACAGGATGTGGGCGGGCAGCGCCGTACCAAGCAGGATCGGGCCGACATGCAGGCCATCGGTCATGGTCTTGACCACGCCGAGGGTGATGTTGGCGGCATCCAGATTGGGGAAGACAAGCAGGTTCGCTTCGCCGGAAAGCGTGCTGTCCGGCATGACATGGCGACGCAGGCTTTCGGAGATGGCGCTGTCGCCATGCATTTCGCCGTCGACTTCCAGTTCCGGGGCCGCTTTACGCACGAGCGCCAGGGCATCGCGCATCTTGGTGGCGCTTTCCGATTCCCGCGAACCGAAGTTCGAATGCGAGACGAGGGCGACGCGCGGCGCGATGCCGAAGCGCTTGATTTCCTCGGCGGCCAGCACCGCTGACTGGGCGATCTCCGCCGCATTCGGATTAAAGGTGACGTAGGTGTCGGTGTAGAAGGTCGCGCCGCGCTGCGAGATCAGCAGGCTGAGCGCCGAGAAATCGCCGACATCCGGGCGCTTGCCGATGATCTGGCGGACGATGCGCAGATGGCGCTCGTAACGGCCTTCGAGACCGCAGATCAGTGCGTCGGCATCGCCGCGCTTCAGCGCCAGGGCGCCGATGACGGTGGTGTTGGTACGAACGATCGTCCGTGCTGCTTCCGGAATGACGCCGCTTCGGCCGACAAGCGAGAAATAGAGCTCGACATAATCGCGGAAGCGCGGATCGTCATTCGGGTTGATGACGGCGAAATCGGTATGCGGCCGGATCTTCAGGCCGTAGCGCTTCAGGCGGGTCTCGATGACGTTGGGACGGCCGATCAGGATCGGCACGGCGGTGCCTTCTTCGAGCAGAACCTGGGCAGCGCGCAGAACGCGCTCGTCCTCGCCTTCGGAGAACACCACGCGCTTACGCTCGGCGATCTTCGCGGCGGCGAAAATCGGCTTCATGACGAAGCCAGAGCGGAAGACGAAGCGGTTGAGCTCGTCCATATAGGCGTCGAAATCGGTGATCGGACGCAGCGCCACGCCGCTTTCGGCGGCGGCTCTCGCGACGGCCGGCGCTATGCGCAGGATCAGGCGCGGATCGAAGGGCGAGGGGATCAGATACTCCGGTCCGAAGACCGGCGTCTCGCCTGTGTAGGCGCGGGCGGCCACATCCGAGGGCTCCTCTCGGGCAAGCGATGCGATGGCGCGCACGGCGGCCATCTTCATTTCCTCATTGATCGTCTTGGCGCCGCAATCGAGCGCGCCGCGGAAGATATAGGGGAAGCAGAGAACGTTGTTGACCTGGTTCGGAAAGTCCGAGCGGCCGGTGCAGATCATCGCGTCCGGCCGGGCGGCGCGGGCGAGGTCCGGCATGATTTCCGGCGTCGGGTTGGCCAGCGCCATGATCAGCGGGTTCGCCGCCATCTGTTCCAGCAGTTCGGGCTTCAATACGCCGGCGGCAGATAGGCCAAGGAAGACATCGGCGCCGCCGATCGACTCGGCAAGCTCGCGCTTGTCGCTCTTCTGGGCATAGACGGACTTCCATTCGTCCATCAGCACGTTGCGGTCTTCATAGACGAGGCCCTCGATATCGTGGACCCAGATGTTTTCGCGCTTGGCGCCGAGAATGACCAGAAGGTTGAGGCATGCGAGCGCCGCGGCGCCGGCGCCGGAGGCGACGATCTTGACGTCCTCGATCTTCTTGCCGGCCAGTTCCAGCCCGTTGAGAATGGCGGCGGCGACGATGATGGCGGTGCCGTGCTGGTCGTCGTGGAAGACCGGGATATCCATCTTCTCGCGCAGGCGACGCTCGACCTCAAAGCATTCCGGTGCCTTGATGTCCTCAAGGTTGATGCCGCCGAAGGTGGGTTCGAGCGCGGAAATGGTGCTGACCATCTCATCGACGGTTGGTGCCTCGATTTCGATATCGAAGACATCGATGCCGGCGAATTTCTTGAAAAGAACGGCCTTGCCTTCCATCACCGGCTTGGAAGCCAGCGGGCCGATATTGCCGAGGCCGAGCACGGCCGTGCCGTTGGAAATGACTGCTACGAGATTGCCGCGCGAGGTGTAGTCGAAGGCCGTTTCCGGATTGTCGCGGATGGCAAGACACGGTGCGGCGACGCCGGGAGAATAGGCAAGCGCCAGGTCGCGCTGGTTGCCGAGCGGCTTGGTTGCCTGGATTTCCAGCTTGCCGGGGCGGGGATAGCGATGAAAGAAGAGAGCCTGTTCGTCGAGATTGCCACTCGCCATGTTCTTGGCTGCCTTCGATGTGTCGTGCGTATCCATCCCGCTTCTCCATTCCTACCTGCGCGCTTGCGCCTTGAGTTCCCCTCCATACATCAATCGCTCCGGGTGCACAGTATGGATTTGACGCTGCTGAAGGGTTTTTTGTCGCGGCAAACCCATAATTTTCCTTTGTGGAAACTGTGACTTTGCAGAGGGGCAGGCGGCCGCCGGCCGCGTCATACGAGGTTCATGGCGGGAGGCTAGGAGGGGGAAACAGAGAGATCCCTTATGACCCTCATTGCCTCTCATCGCGGCGGCACGCATTTGTGGCCTGAAAATACCCGGCTTGCCTTTTCGAATACCGCCAGGCTCGGTGTCGATCTCGTTGAGTTCGATGTGCACCAGACAAGCGACAACAGGCTCGTCGTTCATCATGACGCGCTTATCGACCGCATGACGGATGGCAAGGGCGCGATCGCCGATTTCAGCCATGACGCGCTGATGCGCCATATTGTCATCGGCAGCGGCGGCGAGACCATTCCGACTCTTGCCGAAACCATCGGCATTTTCAGACCGTCGGCGGTCGATCTTCGGCTGGAGATCAAGACGAAGCTGGACGGCAAAGCCTACGACGGCATGGAGGGCCGCATCGCGGAGGAGCTGTTGGCGAGCGACATGTTGCGGCGGACGATGGTGACCAGCTTTTCGCTTTCACGCCTGGAAGCTTTCGGCACGGCGCTCAACGAGCGCGGGTTGAATGTCGGCGAGCTCCTCGGTTTCGTCTTTCTCTGCTCGCCGCAAACGGTCTCGCAGCTCGGTTGGGAGGGCACCCTTGCCGCGCTCAGCCGGTTTGGCGTCCGGGACATTGCCTTGCGCGCAGAGACCATCGACATCGAGGTGATGGACCTGTTCGGAAGGAACAGTGTGACGGTGCATGGCTGGGCGGCGCATACGAGCGAGATGGCGCGGGCGATGTTCCGTCTCGGGGTGGCCAGTTTCACAACCGATCGGCCAGATCTCGCCATGGCTGCAAAACGCGACTGATTTCCTGCCGCGAGCGCTCCGCACAGCATTTGTCATCTTCCTGAAACACGAGTCTGATTTTGGATTAGCCAACGTAGGATAGGGCACGGACAAATGTTCGTGAATGAAAACATGGACACCCGGCGATATCGAACGCTGTTCATTTCTGACGTGCACCTTGGCTCGAAAGCGGCCAAGGCGGACTTTCTTCTCGATTTTCTGCGTCTTCATGACGCCGACACCATCTACCTCGTCGGCGACATCATCGATGGCTGGCGGTTGAAGCGCAATTGGTACTGGCCGCAGGATTGCAACGACGTCGTGCAGAAGCTGCTGCGCAAGGCGCGCAAGGGCACGCGCATCGTCTATATCCCTGGCAATCATGACGAATTCCTGCGCGATTTCCCCGGCACGCATTTTGGCGGCATCGAGGTGGCCCAGCGTGCCATCCACGAGACCGCCGACGGCAAGAAGTACCTCGTCCTGCATGGCGACGAATTCGACGTCGTCGTCCGCAACGCCCGCCTGCTCGCCTATCTCGGCGACTGGGCCTATGACATGGCGATCCTGATCAATATCGGACTTGCCGCGGTTCGCCGCCGCCTGAACATGCCCTACTGGTCTTTCTCAGCCTGGGCGAAGCTTCAGGTCAAGCATGCCGTCAACTTCATCGGCGAGTTCCAGCGCGTCGTGGTCGAAGAGGCCAAGCGCAGCGATGCGGACGGCGTTATCTGTGGACACATCCATCATGCCGTCATCGAGGACTTCGATGGCATCCGCTATATCAATACCGGCGATTGGGTCGAAAGCTGCACGGCGATCGCCGAGCATGAGGACGGCACATTCGAGCTGATCACCTGGCGGTCGATTACCGAGACCCAGCTGATTGGCGTTGCCGATGAGAAACTGCCCGAAGCGCTTGGAGCGCAGGCGGCGTAATATTTCGCCGCCTCACGGGTCTGATAACCATCCGTCACAATTATTGATCGCCGCGATCCGGCCGCTTTCGTCATTTTAGGCTGAAACGTTGCGGCAAGGCCATTTCCCGCCATAGTCGTGATATCGATAGGGTGCTAGGAACACATCAGTTCCCTTCAGGTCTGTCATGATTCCCGCTACAAAATCTCTGCAGGGTGAGGGTGCGCCGCCGTATTTTCGGTTGCGCACGGCCTTGTCCTATTGTGCGCCGTTGATCGTCAACGGGATCGCCCTGCCGTTTTTCCCGGTCTGGCTGGCCGGGTTGAATTTCAGTGATCGCGAGATTGGTCTTATCCTCGCCGTGCCGATGGTGGTGCGGGTTCTCGTTGTGCCCATTGTCGGCATGCTTGCCGACCGTGTGCAGGAACGTGCCACTGTGCTGTTTTGGTCGGGTGCCCTGTCGCTGTTGACGGCGATCGCGCTTTACTGGACGAGCGATTTCTGGCCGGTGCTGCTAGTCTACGGCATTCAGGGGGCGACATACGCGCCTTATGTGCCCATCGTGGAATCGATCGCTGTTTCCGGTGTGCGGCGCTGGGGTTTCGATTACGGCTCGATGCGTGTCTGGGGATCGATCGCTTTCATCGTCTCGACCCTTATCGGCGGTCAGATGATCGGCAAATGGGGCGGCACGACGGTTCTTCCCGCCATGGTCGCGGGTTTCGTCCTGACAACGCTGATGGCTTTCTTCTGTCCGCGCATCGGGCCGACGCGACGCCGCAACCAGCCGATCAGTCTGCAGGCGCCGACCAGTTCGCTGCGCTCGCCGCAATTGCTGGTCACCATGATCGGTGTGTCGGTGCAGCAGTCGAGTCATGCCATGATGTATACGTTCGCGTCGATCTATTGGCGCCAGCTTGGTTTTTCAGGCACGCAGGTCGCCATCCTCTGGTGCGTCGGGGTCGCGGCGGAGGTCATGGTGTTTTTCATGTCGAGGATGCTGGGCCGGCGGTTCAGCGCCTGGACGTTGATCTTTTTCGGCGCGGCCGTGTGCGTCGTCCGCTGGATACTGTTCCCGATCAACCTCGGTTTCGCAGGCTATTTCCTGCTGCAATGTTTACACGCCTGCACTTTCGCCTGTGTACATACCGGTATCCAGCGCCGCATCGTCGCCTCGGTGCAGGAAACGCAGGAGGCCTCGGCTCAAGGAGCCTATTTCTTTTATAACGGCATGTTTCTCGGACTGATGACGCTGGTATCCGGCTACCTCTATGCCTGGCTGGGTCTTTCCAGCTACTACATTATGTCTGGCGTTGCTGCTTTCGGTCTCGTCATGCTGATCGTCGCCCACAACCTTCAGCCTCATAGCTCTGCAATCGGCGGAAGAGCGAGCGAAACTTCGTAAGCTGCCCCAAAACGAATTCATTTGGATATCAAAATCCTATGGCATATTTTTTGGTGTTTGCGTGGCATAGAAATCGCCTATGCACTCGGTGTATTAACGATTAGCGTCGCGTGGGGATTTCCGAGTCGGCGATCTCGCCGCAAGACTTGAAAGACGTATGAGTTTGAAAGCAGCCGAACAGAAACCCGACGCACCGAGGATCGACGACGAGCCCGATGGCAATGGGCATCGCTATCGGCTGGAAGGCAATTGGCGCAGTGCCAATGTCCATGGCGTGCTGCGGCGCATCGATCAGCTGACGACGCGGAGCGGCGGTGGCCGGGTGGTGATCGATCTTTCCGATCTCTCTGACGTCGATACCGCCGGGGCGCTGCTGATCCGCCGCCTGAAGGAAAGCCAGGAGGCGCATGGCGCCAGTGTCAGCATCGAAGGGTCCAATCCGCATGTGGACGAGCTGCTGACGGCCTTTACCGAGGATCCGGATGACGAGAAGCCGGAGCCCAGGCCTAGGAAGTCTTGGGCGGAGCGCATTTTCGCGCCGATCGGCGAAACCGTCTACGAGATCTGGGGCAATCTTGTCGCGGCCATGTATATCCTTGGTTCAGCGGTGCGCGGTGCGCAGCTCAAGTTCGGGCGCGGCAGCGGTGTTTCTCCTGCGTCCATCGTCAACCAGATCGACCATATGGGCGTGCGCGCCGTCCCGATCATCCTTTTGATGTCCTATCTGATCGGCGCGATTATCGCGCAGCAGGGCGCATTCCAGCTGCGCTATTTTGGTGCCGAAGTGTTCGTCGTCGATCTCGTCGGCATCCTGCAATTGCGTGAAATCGGCGTGCTTTTGACCGCCATCATGATCGCCGGCCGCTCGGGCAGCGCGATCACCGCCGAAATCGGCTCGATGAAGATGCGCGAAGAGGTCGATGCGCTGAAGGTGATGGGCCTGAACCCGATTGGTGTCCTGATCTTCCCGCGGCTGGTGGCGCTGACCGTGGCACTGCCGTTGTTGACGATCCTTGCCAACTTTGCCTCGCTCTTCGGTGCGGCGACGGTGACCTGGGCCTATTCCGGTATCACCTTTGCCACCTTCATTTCGCGCCTGCATGAGGCGATCAGCCTTTCCACCGTCATCTCGGGCATGATCAAGGCGCCGTTCATGGCGCTGGTCATCGGCATCGTCGCGGCGGTCGAAGGATTGAAGGTCGGCGGCAGCGCCGAATCGCTCGGCCAGCATGTGACCGCATCGGTGGTGAAGTCGATTTTCGTGGTGATCCTGATGGACGGGCTATTTGCCATGTTCTACGCCGCGATCGATTTCTGAGGGATATCAACGATGAGCGCGCTTCACTCTGAAATCCCCTTGGAAAAAGATGAGCATGGCAGGGACATCGTGCTGTCGGCACGGGATGTCACCGTCGCTTTCGGATCGAAAGTCGTGCTCGACAAATTGAACCTCAATATCTATCGCGGCGAAATCCTGGGTTTCGTCGGCGCTTCCGGTGCTGGCAAGTCAGTGCTGCTGCGCACGGTGCTGCGGCTGCTGCCGCGCCGTTCGGGCAAGATCGAAATCCTCGGCGAAGACTATGACAAGCTCTCCGAGCTGGAGCGCAACAGGCTCGACATGCGCCTGGGCGTGCTCTTCCAGCAGGGCGCGCTGTTTTCCTCGCTGACGGTGAAGGAGAACATCCAGGTGCCGATGCGGGAATATCTCGACCTGCCGAAGGCCCTGATGGACGAGCTGGCGCATCTGAAGATCCGCATGGTGGGCCTTGCCGCCGATGCGGCCGACAAATACCCGTCCGAGCTGTCCGGCGGCATGATCAAGCGCGCGGCACTTGCGCGAGCCCTCGCACTCGACCCCGACCTCGTTTTCCTGGACGAGCCGACCTCCGGCCTCGACCCGATCGGGGCTGCGGAATTCGACGAGCTGATCGCCAAGCTGCGAGACACGCTCGGCCTGACCGTCTATATGGTGACTCACGACCTCGACAGCCTGTTTTCCGTTTGCGATCGTATTGCCGTTCTCGGGCAGAAACGGGTATTGGTGGAAGGAACGGTTGAGGACATGCTCGCCTGCGACGACCCTTGGGTGCAATCCTATTTCCGTGGTAAACGCGCGCGTTCGATCGTGCCGACGGGACGAGTTGGAGACCGCAACGACAACGGCGCTGGCGCCCATAGCCGTAAGAAGTAATTGGAACGATGGAAACCAAAGCCAACTATACGATCGTCGGGTTCTTCACATTGCTGGTCATCGCGGCCGCCTTCGGCTTCGTCTATTGGATGGCGGAATATGGTCGGGGCGGTCCGATGGTTGAACTGGTCGTGCGCATCCCGGGCTCGGCAAACGGCCTGAGCGTTGGTTCGCCCGTCCGCTTCAACGGCATTCAGGTCGGTTCTGTGCAGGGGCTTTCGATCGATGCCGACGATCCGAACTATTCGCTGGCCTTTACCGAAGTGCGCGCCGATGCACCAGTCTATACGTCCACCAAGGCCATTCTGGAGATTCAGGGCCTGACGGGCGCGGCCTATATCGAGCTTTCCGGCGGCCGCAACGGTGACGAAAACATTCTGAAGCGCTCGACCGACACCGGCAAACGCGCCGTGTTGCTTGCGGATCAGTCAAGCGTGACGAACCTGCTCAACACCGCCGACAAGATTCTGAACCGTGCCAACGACACGATCGGTGATATCCAGGGCTTCGTCTCGGATTCCCGCGCGCCATTAACCGAAACGGTGCGCAACGCGCAGACTTTCTCCAAGGCATTGTCGGACAATTCCGACAATATCGACAAGTTTCTCGCCAGCGTCGGGCAGCTTTCGGAGACCTTCAAGACCGTGTCGACCCGTGTCGATTCGACACTTGAGGCGGTCGAAAAGCTGGTGCGTGCCGTCGATGCCAACAAGATCAATGATGTCGTGAACAACGCCGACAGGATCACCGCCAACGTGGCGGATGCGACCACCGATCTGAAGGCGACCATCGCCAGCTTCAAGCAGACTGCGGATACCTACAATGCTTTCGGTCAGAAGGCGCAGAAGACGTTGGACCGCGTCGATGCCATCGTGGCGCAGATCGATCCGGCCAAGCTCAAGGGTTCCGTGGACGATATTGCCCAGGTGACCAAAGATGCCCGCACGGCCGTCACATCCATCCGTGATGTCGCTAATTCGGTTGCTGCCCGTCAGCAGGATATCGATCAAACGATAGCCAATGCCCGGTCGATTTCCGAAAAGTTGAATTCCGCCTCCGGCAAGGTCGACGGCGTTCTCGCCAAGGTCGACTCGCTGCTCGGTTCCGGCGACACGCAGTCGCTGTTTGCCGAGGCCAAGAATACGCTCGAATCCTTCAAGACGATGGCGGACAATCTCAATGCCCGGATCGGGCCGATCGCCGACAATCTCCAGAAGTTTTCGAGCAGCGGTTTGAGCAACGTCCAGACCCTCATCAACGACATGCGGGGCACGGTTGACAATCTCAACAGCACAATCACTAATTTCGACCGCAATCCGCAGCGCCTGCTCTTCGGCGGCGATACGGTCAAGCAATATGACGGCCGGGCGCGGCGTTGATGGATAGCGATTTCAGGGCTGTGAGGGATATGCGGACTATGGTCGGTTGCGTTTCGAGTGAGCGTTCTAAAGCGTATCGGACGGCGGCAATAATTCTGCCGTTGCTCGCGGCCCTGCTTAGCGGCTGCGGTTCCAAGCCGTCCAACGATACCTATGATCTCTCGGCCTCGGTCAAGGCGAGCGGTCCGTTGATGAAGGGCAAGCAGATCCTGATCCCGCCGCCGACGGCGCTACAGGCGCTCGACAGCAATCTGATCGTCATCCGCGTCTCGCCCTCCGAGATCCAGTATCTCGGCAAGGCGCAGTGGAGCGACAAGCTGAGCCGGATGGTGCAGTCGAAGCTGGTCGAAGCTTTCGAGAATACCGGCAAGCTTGGTGGCGTTGGTGTGCCGGGGCAGGGGCTGGCGATCGACTATCAGATCGTCACCGACATCCGTTCCTTCGAGATCGATGCTGCCGGCGGCCAGAAGTCCGCCGCTGTCGAGATCTCGGTGAAGATCCTCAATGACCGCACGGGCACGATCAAGTCGCAGAGCGTCTTCCGCAAGGCCGTTCCGGTCAGCGGCGGCAGTAATCCGGATTTCGTGAAAGGGCTCGACACGGCCTTTGCCGGCGTCACCGCCGAGATCGTCGACTGGACGCTGCGCTCGCTTTAAGCGCGGCCTATCGCTCCATCAGCGCCTTCAACGTGTTGAGATCCTTCAGCACATGCGCTGCATCGGCCGCGAATTGCTCATCGGTCATCCCAGGCAATCTCAGCAACGTGAACATGACCTCGCAGCCGTCGCCATTCGGCACGGCTCTCAATGCGTTATGAACCTGCAGACCAGATTCGAGGGTCACCGTATGGTCGATGACGCCGAATTCGTTGCGGGGCGTAAAGCGGATGCGGGCCGAGCCGAGGACGCCCTTGGTGATCCACTCCTCGCCGTCCTGCTCCAAGCCGGATGTCAGGCCGGAGGCCCAGAGCGGCATGTTTTCGGGGCGGCCTGCAAAGCCGTAAACCTCCTGCCAATGGCGGTCGATGGAGACATGAACGATCTTGGCGGGCATGGTCGACATGGATGCTTCCTCCTCTATATCCGTCTTCAAATGATTATCGGGTCAGGTTGTTGAAGCCAGCGGCAGGTCGGCATTTTGAAAAATCCTGCAGCATTCTTGCCCGGTTCTGCAATGGGGCTAATTCGAGGCTGGCGAAGGCTTGCCGTTTTGCGCCCGGAGTGCAACAACACGCCCAACGCATAACTCCCGAAGGGCACTATCGGTTTCGGGGAAGGCTTAGGCGTCATTTCAAAATATCACTGCGTCCTCCGCGCATGCGATGGGATGTGAGGCGCAGCAAGAGAATTATTGGAGGATTGTCGTGGAAAAGGCAGAAATCGGACTGATTGGTCTCGCTGTGATGGGATCGAATCTGGCGCTCAACATTGCCGAAAAGGGCAATAAGATCGCGGTGTTCAACCGTACACCGCAAGTGACGGATGAATTCTATGCGAATGCGGGCGCGCTGAAGGACAAGATCATTCCCTGCAAGACGATTGAAGAATTCGTCGAATCGATCCGTCCTCCGCGGCCGATCATCATCATGATCAAGGCCGGCGAGCCGGTCGACCAACAGATGGCGGCTTTGCAGCCCTATCTGGACAAGGGCGACATCATGATCGATGCCGGCAATGCCAATTTCCGCGACACCATCGCCCGTTTCGACCGTCTGAAGGATACCGGCCTGACCTTTATCGGCATGGGCGTCTCGGGTGGCGAAGAGGGCGCGCGCCATGGTCCGTCGATCATGGTTGGCGGCACCGAGGACTCCTATAAGCGTGTCGAGAAGGTGCTGACCTCGATTGCTGCCACATATAACAACGATCCGTGCGTCGCCTGGCTCGGCAATGATGGCGCCGGTCATTTCGTCAAGACCATCCATAACGGCATCGAATATGCCGACATGCAGATGATCGCCGAAATCTACGGCATCCTGCGCGACGGTCTCGGCAAGAGCGCGGCTGAGATCAGCAAGATCTTCGGCGACTGGAACAAGGGCCGGCTGAATTCCTACCTGATCGAGATCACCGAAAAGGTTCTGGCGGCCAAGGACCCGGCAACCGGCAGTGCCATGCCGGACGTCATTCTCGACAAGGCCGGCCAGAAGGGCACCGGCAAGTGGTCGGCGATTGAAGCGCAGAACATGGGCATTCCGGCGACCGCCATCGAAGCCGCCGTTGCCGCCCGCAGCCTCTCGGCCATCAAGGATCAACGCGAAGCCGCCGAGAAGATTTTCGGCACGCCGGACTACAAATTCCCGATCGCCTTCGGCCCCGACCTGCTGAAGGATCTGGAACTGGCATTGTTTGCCGCCAAGATCGGCGCCTATGCGCAGGGCTTTGCCGTCATGGCCGAAGCGTCGAAGGAGTTCAACTGGTCGCTGCCGATGCCGGTCATCGCGAAGATCTGGCGCGCTGGCTGCATCATCCGCTCGCAGTTCCTCGACGAGATCACCAGCGCCTTCACCAAGACGCCGGATGCCGCCAACCTGATCGTCACCCCGGCCTTTGCTGAAATGGTCAAGGAATCGATCCCGTCGCTGCGGCGCATCGTTTCGGCGGCCACGGCCTCCGGCCTTCCGGTTCCGGCCCTGGCCTCGGCGTTGACCTATTTCGACGCCTACCGCCAGGCTCGCGGCACCGCAAACTTGATCCAGGCCCAGCGCGACTTCTTCGGCGCCCATGGCTTCGATCGCGTCGACGGCAAGGACATCCACCACGGCCCATGGGGCAGCGGTGCGAACGGCTGATACTGTCGGCTGATTTCGAAGATAGAAGAGCCCGCCGGATAAGTGTCCGGCGGGCTTTTTCTTGCCCGTCAGTCCTTCGGCCAGATCGGCGCGCTGATGCTTTGCAACAGCTCCGGCTCGATACCGTCGATACGGGCGATGACGGCCTTGCCCAGCTCGCGGCCGGCATGGCGGAAGTCCTCGTGGATCGCAATGATCTCCGGGCGAATCCAGCTCAGCACGTCGGTCGATTGCTTGGCGACCATATCGATCTCGTGTCCGAGACGAAAGCCCGCAGCCTCGATGCCAGCATTGACGGCGATGGCGCCGGCGCTGCTGGAGCAGACGATGCCGTCGGGCGCGTGCGGGGAGCGCATCAGCGCCTCGACCGTATCCTTGATGTCGGCAAGCGCCGTATCAGTGCTGGCCCTCAGAGGAACCTCCTGGGCATGGTATTCGCGCAAGCCCGTCTGAAAGCCGATCTGGGTGTGCAGGTAGTAGTTAAGCTTGCCCGGCGGGTGTAGCAGCGCGATGCGGCGGCGTCCCTTGGCGACCAGCGCGCGCACGGCTTCGCGTGCGAAAGCCTCGTTGTCGAAATCATGAAAAGGATGGGAAATTCCCATATTCGTGCGTCCATGCGTGGCAAAGGGCATGCCGCGCTGGTGCATGAGCTCCACGCGCGGATCATCCGGCTCCGTGCGCGATATGATGACGCCATCGGCCGATCCGGTATCGAGGATATAGCGCACGGGCACTAGCGGGTCCTTGCTATGCGAATGCGGCGTGATGACGAGATGATATTGCGTGCCCGCCAGAACCTCGGAGATGCCGAAGACCATGTGGCTGGTGAAGCCCATGATTTCCTCGTCGATGCTGAGCACCAGCGCGATAACATTGGTCTTGCCGGTTCTCAGGCGCACGCCGGCGCGGTTTGGCTGGTAGCCCAGTTGACGGGCCACCATACGGACGCGCTCCTTGGTTTCAGCGCCGATATCGGGAGCGTCCTTCAGGGCGCGCGATACGGTCGTGATCCCAAGGCCAGTCATGAAGGCGATCGTCTTCAGCGTCGGCCGCTCGGGCGAGGGCTGAATGCCGCCGCCTGAAGTTCTCTTATTATCCATCTCGTCCAAGCCTGCCTCCCGGCCGCCTCTCCCGCGACCATGCGCTTATATCGCCTGTGGCAGCGCCGCAAGCACATGCGTGATACGGCCGCTCCTCCCTCATTGCAGAAATCTGTAACGATACAGTAGAAAAGTCGAGCGCTTTTTCTGTCTGGAACTCAAATAAGATATCCAGAGGTTGAATCCACAGTTCGGGCCGAAAAATTTTGCAGTTGCGAAAGGTTGTCTGGAGTTTATGAAGCGATGCAGCATTTTTAGTTTAAAAATTTCAACGAACTAAGGGAAAGTTCGATGGATTCGTGTCGCCGATGAAACCTTGGGCGTATCGCATTTTTTGCAAGCATAAATGTAATCTGGCATAGTTTGACGGCGCCTTCCGGAAAATTTCACGAGTGGGCGGTTGCGCGTTGAAAATGATTAGACTACGTTTTTCCGGCAACGTTTCAGTGAGGGAGGAAAACTCATGAATATTCGTTTGATGGCGGCTACGCTTGCAGCGTCGGTCGTATTGCCATTCGGAGCGGCCAACGCGACCGATCTGGAGGTAACGCATTGGTGGACATCCGGTGGCGAAGCTGCCGCGGTGGCCGAGTTTGCAAAGGCGTTCGACGCCACCGGCAATCACTGGGTCGATGGGGCGATTGCCGGCTCCGGCGGTACCGCGCGTCCGATCATGGTCAGCCGCATCACCGGCGGCGATCCGATGGGCGCCACCCAGTTCAATCACGGCCGCCAGGCCGAGGAGCTTGTGCAGGCAGGCCTCATGCGCGACCTGACCGATGTCGCCACGAAGGAACACTGGAAGGACGTCATTCGCCCATCCAGCCTGCTCGACTCCTGCACGATCGACGGCAAGATCTATTGCGCTCCGGTCAATATCCATTCCTGGCAGTGGCTCTGGCTTTCGAATGCAGCCTTCAAGAAGGCCGGCGTCGAGGTTCCGAAGAACTGGGATGAGTTCGTTGCCGCCGGTCCCGCGTTGGAGAAGGCTGGCATCGTTCCGCTCGCCATCGGTGGCCAGCCGTGGCAGGCTACGGGTGCCTTCGACGTGTTGATGGTCGCTATCGCCGGCAAGGACAATTTCCAGAAAGTGTTTGGCGACAAGGATGCGAAAGTGGCGGCGGGGCCGGAAATCGCCAAGGTCTTCAAGGCTGCTGACGATGCCCGCAAGCTGTCCAAGGGTTCTAACGTTCAGGACTGGAACCAGGCCACGAACCTGGTCATCACTGGCAAGGCTGGCGGTCAGATCATGGGCGATTGGGCACAGGGTGAGTTTGCTCTCGCAGGCCAGAAGGCCGGCACGGATTATACCTGCCTTCCGGGTCTCGGCGTCAACGAGATTATCTCGACGGGTGGCGACGCGTTCTACTTCCCGTTGCTGAAGGACGAAGCCAAGTCGAAGGCTCAGGAAGTGCTGGCCAAGACGCTGCTCGATCCGAAGACGCAGGTCGCCTTCAATCTGAAGAAGGGCTCGCTGCCCGTGCGCGGCGACGTGGATCTTGCGGACGCCAATGACTGCATGAAGAAGGGCCTCGAGATCCTGAAGAAGGGCAACGTGATCCAGGGGACGGACCAGCTTCTCTCCGCCGACACTCAAAAGCAGAAAGAAGACCTGTTCTCCGAGTTCTTCGCAAATCCCGCGATGACGCCGGAAGCGGCGCAGAAGCGCTTTGCCGATATCATCGCCGCGGCTGATTGATTTCCATCTTCTCGCTGTCGTGATACCGGCCCCGCGTTTGGGGGCCGGTATCACCGCCGGGACACATCATGTGACCCCGGTTTGCCACAGCGCCCGTCTTGGGCGGCGGACCGCATCTATATGATGGTCACCGTGAATGAGGGGAAACGCAGGAACCGCGGTCATGGACCTGGTTTCTGATCGTCGAAGCAGTTGCGATGCAGAAGGAGCTACAATGACGGGTCAAGCGAAAGCCGGCCGGCCAAATCAATATCTGCGCAATCTAAACTCGAAGATTGCATCCATTCCAATGATCCTGACGGCTGTCGTCATCTTCCTTGGCGGCTCAATCTGGACGGTGGTTTATTCCTTCACCAGTTCAAAGCTGCTGCCTCGCCTCAGCTTTGTCGGACTGGACCAGTACCATCGCCTGTGGGCGGCGCCGCGATGGATCATGTCCATCGAAAATCTTGCGGTTTACGGCATCCTTTCCATGATCTTCAGTCTCGTCATCGGCTTTGTGCTGGCTGCGTTGATGGACCAGAAGATCCGGTTCGAAAACACCTTCCGCACGATTTTCCTCTATCCTTTTGCCCTTTCTTTCATCGTCACCGGCCTTGTCTGGCAGTGGCTGCTCAATCCCGAATTCGGCATCCAGTCGGTGGTGCGTTCGCTTGGTTGGACAAATTTCACGTTCGATCCGCTCTATACGCCAAGCATCGTCATCTACGGCGTGCTGATCGCCGCGCTCTGGCAAGGAACGGGTCTTGTGATGTGCCTGATGCTCGCCGGCCTGCGCGGCATCGACGAGGACATCTGGAAAGCCTCGCGTGTGGACGGGATACCCATGTGGAAGACCTATCTTTTCATCATCATTCCGATGATGCGCCCGGTCTTCATCACCACGCTCGTCATCATCGCCAGCGGTATCGTCAAGGTCTACGACCTCGTCGTCGCGCAGACGAGCGGCGGCCCCGGAATCTCTTCGGAAGTTCCGGCGAAATATGTCTACGACTACATGTTCCAGGCGCAGAACCTCGGGCAGGGGTTCGCAGCTTCCACCATGATGCTGGTGACTGTCGCCATCATCATCATCCCCTGGGCCTACCTGGAATTCGGCGGAGGGCGCAAGCGTGTCTGATTCAGTGACTCTCAAGAATGCGAATGAAGTCGCGACTTCGACCGGCAAGATGTTCTCGGGGCCGAATGGCCGCAAGCCGCGTCCGGTGCTTTCCGGCCGCAACATCATGCTCTACGGCACGCTCTTTGTTGCCGCCATCTACTACCTGCTGCCGCTTTACGTGATGATCGTCACCTCGCTGAAGGGGATGCCCGAAATCCGTATGGGCAACATCTTCTCGCCGCCGCTGGAAATCACATTCGAACCCTGGGTGAAAGCCTGGGCGACGGCCTGTACTGGTCTGAATTGCGACGGTCTTTCCCGTGGCTTCTGGAATTCGGTTCGCATCACCGTGCCGTCGACGATCCTCTCGATCGCGATTGCCTCGGTCAACGGCTACGCGCTGGCCAACTGGCGCTTCAAGGGCGCGGATCTGTTCTTCTCGATCCTCGTCGTCGGCGCGTTCATTCCCTATCAGGTGATGATCTATCCGATCGTCATCGTGCTGCGCGAGATCGGTATCTACGGCACGCTCAGCGGGCTGATCCTGGTGCACAGCATCTTCGGCATGCCGATTCTGACGCTTCTATTCCGCAATTATTTCGCATCGCTGCCGGTGGAGCTTTTCAAGGCTGCCCGCATCGATGGCGCCGGTTTCTGGCAGATTTTCCTGCGCATCATGCTGCCCATGTCGCTGCCGATCTTCGTCGTCGCCATGATCCTGCAGATCACGGGCATCTGGAACGACTTCCTGTTCGGCGTCGTCTTCACCCGGCCGGAATATTATCCGATGACCGTGCAGCTCAACAATATCGTCAATTCTGTCCAGGGCGTGAAGGAATATAACGTCAACATGGCGGCAACGATCCTGACGGGTCTTGTTCCGCTGGTCGTCTATTTCGTCTCCGGACGGCTTTTCGTCCGCGGCATCGCCGCCGGCGCAGTGAAGGGTTGATTCATGAACAGCAGCGTTTCCATCAAAGACCTGTCGCTCGATTTCGGCGCGGTCACCGTTCTGAAGAACCTCAATCTTGAGATCGACGACGGTGAATTCCTTGTCTTGCTCGGCTCGTCTGGCTGCGGCAAGTCCACGCTTCTCAACTGCATTGCCGGCCTGCTCGACATCACCGAAGGGCAGATCTTCATCAAGGGCAAGAATGTCACCTGGGAAGAGCCGAAGGACCGTGGAATCGGCATGGTGTTCCAGTCTTATGCGCTCTACCCGCAAATGACGGTCGAAAAGAACCTGTCCTTCGGATTGCAGGTTGCCAAGGTACCTCAGGCGGATATCGACAAGCGCATCGCTCGCGCCGCCGAAATCCTGCAGATCCAGCCATTGCTGAAGCGCAAGCCAGCCGAGCTTTCCGGCGGTCAACGCCAGCGCGTGGCGATCGGCCGCGCCCTGGTGCGCGATGTCGACGTGTTCCTCTTCGACGAGCCGCTGTCCAACCTTGATGCCAAGCTGCGCTCGGAGCTGCGCGTCGAGATCAAGCGGCTGCATCAGTCGCTGAAGAACACGATGATCTACGTCACCCACGACCAGATCGAAGCCCTGACGCTCGCCGACCGCATTGCCATCATGAAGAACGGCATCATCATGCAGCTCGACGATCCCACAACGATCTACAATGAGCCGCGCAATCTCTTCGTTGCCGGCTTCATCGGCTCGCCGTCGATGAATTTCCTGAAAGGTGAACTGGTCAATCGGGAGGGTAAGGTCGCCTTTGCCACCAACGATGTGATCTTCTCGCTTGACGGCTACAGGGCCGCCGAGCCGCTGGAAGCGGGCCGCAAGGTCGTCCTTGGGGTTCGTCCAGAGCATATCAAGGTCAACGAGGATCTGGGTCCCGGCGCGGAAACGCATGATGCGACCGTCGACATCGAAGAGCCGATGGGCGCCGACAACCTGCTCTGGCTCAATCATGCTGGACACACCATGTCGGTGCGCATCAATGGCGCACGGCGCTTCAGCCCGGGATCGCGCGTCAAGCTCGGCTTCGACATGACCGTCGCCTCGCTTTTCGACGCACAAACAGAACTCAGAATCTAGTCCTCAAAACGGAGGCGGCTTGGCCGCCTCCGCTCATAGCGGTCCGAGGAAGTCCGATGTCGTCTGTATTCAATGATGGTTTCAATCTCGATCTGGCTGGTTCGTGGCGGCTCACGTCTCCCGACAGCGATCACTCCCTTTCCATGCCGGTTCCCGGCGACGTCCATACCGCGCTTCACGCCGCCGACCTCATTCCCGATCCCTATTTCGGACGGAATGAAGAGGTGGTGCAGTGGGTCGCCAATCAGGACTGGCAAATCGCACGCAACTTCAATGTCGATGATGCCAGCGGCAGTTGGTATCTGGATATCGACTATCTCGATACGGTGGCGAGCGTCTATGTCAACGACGTACTCGTACTTGAGGGCAACAACAGCTTCCAGCGCTATCGCCCCGACGTTTCGAAAGCGCTGAAGGCCGGCGAGAACACCATCCGCATCGTGCTGCATTCCAGCGTCAAGGCGGGTGCCGAGCTGCAGGCGAAGCAGCCATTCTATATCCCTTACAGCACGGCCAACTCACCGATCCCGAACGGTAACATGCTGCGCAAGCCGCAATGCCATTTCGGCTGGGATTGGAACATTGCCGTCGCTCCTCTTGGGCTCTACGGCACCATCGCGCTGAAGAAGCTCGAGATTGCCCGCATCGAGAACGTTGTCACGCAGCAGTTCCACAATGCGGACGGCTCGGTCGATCTCAAAGTGACCGCGGCGCTGTTTGCGAAGGGCACCGGTGTCGCGCAGGTCTATTTTGCTCTCGATGACGAGCGGTTGCGGCTCGATATCGGCGTCAATGTCGGCGAGACCTCGATCACCCATGTCTTCCATATCGACAAGCCGAAACTCTGGTGGCCGGCGGGCAGCGGCGAGCAGGCGCTCTACGCGCTGTCTGTTGAGACCAATTCCGAAACCGTGATGAGGCAGATCGGTCTGCGTACCGTCGAACTGATCACCGACGAGGACGAGGTGGGCAGCCGCTTTGCCCTCAAGGTCAATGGCCACGAGATCTTTGCGCGCGGCGCCAACTGGATCCCCGCGGATGCGCTGTTTTCACGCTCCAGCCCCGCCTTGACCGAGGACCTGTTGCAGTCGGCGGCGGCCGCCAACATGAACATCATCCGCGTCTGGGGCGGCGGTTTCTATGAGCATGACTGGTTCTACGATATCTGCGACGGGCTCGGGCTGATGGTCTGGCAGGACTTCATGTTTGCCTGCAATCTCTATCCCTCGACCGGAGACTTCCTCGAAAATGTCGCAGACGAAGTGGGTTATCAGGTCCGGCGCCTGGCGACGCATCCGTCGATCGCGCTCTGGTGCGGCGACAATGAGCTGGTGGGAGCGCTCACCTGGTTCGAGGAATCACGCAACGACCGCGACCGTTATCTCGTCTCCTACGACCGTCTGAACCGGACGATCGAGCAGGCGATGAAGAAGGCCGCACCCGATGCAATCTGGTGGCCCTCAAGCCCTGCTTCCGGCTATCTCAACTTCGGCGATGCCTGGCATGCCGACGGCTCCGGCGACATGCATTACTGGTCGGTCTGGCACGAGAACAAATCCTTCGACAATTATCGCTCTGTGCGCCCGCGCTTCTGCTCGGAATTCGGCTTCCAGTCCTACACATCGCTGCCGGTCATCAAGACCTATGCCGACGTCAAGGACATGAACATCGCGTCTCCAGTCATGGAGCTGCACCAGAAGAATGCCGGCGGCAACGAGCGCATTGCCGGCACGATGTTCCGCTATTTCCGCTTTCCCAAGGATTTCCCGAACTTCGTCTATCTGAGCCAGGTGCAGCAGGGCCTCGCCATCAAGACGGCAGTGGAATATTGGCGCTCGCTCAAGCCGCATTGCATGGGCACGATCTATTGGCAGCTCAACGACACCTGGCCGGTGGCCTCATGGTCGAGCCTCGACTACGGTGGGCGTTGGAAGGTAATGCACTATCTGGTGCGCCGCTTCTTCCAGCCAGTCTCGGTTGCGGCGATCCCGTCCGAGGACAACAAGACCATCCGCTTGTCACTGGTCAATGACACCACTGTCGATGTCACCGTCGATGTCGCTGTATCGCTGCTCAAGCTCGACGGCGAGCGTGTGCCGCTGACGACGGCGCATGCGGTCTGCACGCCGGATGCGGCCGTCACCGCATTGTCCATCGATGCCTCGCAGGTGCCGGCCGATTGCCTGCTGGCGTGGCGCTTCACAGCTTCGAATGGCATGGGCGGCGAGGGGCACTATGTTCACGGCACCTACAAGGCGCTGGAGCTTCAACCAGCGGGCCTGACGGTCCAGAGGAAAGAGATCGAGGAAAACGGCACGGTGGAGCTGACCGTCACCGCTCGGGGACTGGCGCTGTTCGTGATGATCGAGAGTGAGACCGATGGGCGTTATTCCGACAACGCCTTCGACCTCGCCGCCGGCGAAAGCCGCCGTATCGTCTTTACGCCGACAACGCCGCTTGCCGGCGCTGTTCCGGACTTCCGCATTTACGACCTGCAGTCCAGCCAATCGGTGGACTGAGGATATCCGGCCGCCATCCGGCGGTATTTCAGGGCCGTTGGCCCATGACAGAAGGCCGCGAGGCCAATGGAGAGCATGACGATGACGAAACTTGGATTTCAGATTTATAGCGCCCGCAACTTTCAGCCCTATTCCGATGTGTTCGTAAAGCTCGGCAAGGCCGGCTATGCGGAAGTCGAGGGCTTCGGCGGCATCTATGCCGATCTCGACGAGGCTGGCCTCAAGAATCTTCGCGCCGAACTTGACCAGAACGGCCTGGTGATGGCGAGCGGCCATTTCAGCCCGGATTTCCTCGATGGTCAGGTGCAGAAGTCACTGACGATCGCCAAGACCCTCGGCATGGATTCGATCTACGCACCGCATCTGGCCGCCGATCAGCGCCCGACGGACGCCGCCGGCTGGCTTGCTTTTGGCAAGCGCCTGCAGGAGATGAGCAAGCCCTACAAGGACGCGGGCTTCGAATTCGGCTGGCATAATCACGACTTCGAATTCGTCAAGCAGGCCGACGGCTCGCTGCCGATCGAGCAGATCTTCGAAGGCGCTCCTGGTATCTCGTGGGAAGCCGACATCGCCTGGGTCATCCGTGGCGGCGGCGATCCCTTCGCCTGGATCGAAAAGCTCGGCCCGCGCATCACGTCGGTTCACGTCAAGGACATTGCGGCCGCCGGCGAGAACAAGGACGAAGACGGCTGGGCCGATCTCGGCCATGGCACCGTTCCGTGGCAGAAGCTGCTGAAGGTGCTCGCCGGCACCAAGGCCAAGCACTACGTTATCGAGCATGACAATCCGAACGATATCGATCGTCTGATCACGCGCTCCATCGCATCCTTCAAGACCTACTGAGGCACTATCCCATGGCTAAGGAACTTGGCGTCGGCATCCTCGGATGCGGCAATATCTCAACGACCTACTTCAAGCTCTCTCCGCTCTTCAAGGGCCTGAAGGTGCTCGCCTGCGCTGATATCAACATGGATGCGGCGCGCCTGCGCGCCGAGGAATATCAGGTCAAGGCGCAGACGGTGGACGACCTGCTCGCCAATGACGAGCTCGACGTCATCGTCAACCTGACGATCCCGGACGCACATTTTCCGATCTCCAAGCGCATTCTGGAGGCCGGAAAGCACGTCTATTCGGAAAAGCCTCTGGTGCTGACCCTGGAGCAGGGCGAGGAGCTGCGTCGCATCGCCAAGGAGAAGGGGCTTGCCGTCGGCTGCGCTCCCGATACCTTCCTCGGCGGCGCGCACCAGCTCGCCCGCAAGTTCATCGACGACGGCGGCATCGGCCGCGTGACGTCGGGCACTTGCCACGTCATGAGCCCGGGCATGGAAATGTGGCATCCGAACCCGGACTTCTTCTTCCTACCGGGCGGCGGTCCGATCCTCGATCTCGGCCCTTACTATATCGCCAACCTGATCAACCTCATCGGTCCGGTGAAGCGCGTCGGCGCGATGACCTCGATGGCGTCGGAAACCCGCACCATCACCAGCCAGCCGCGCAATGGCGAGACTATCCCGGTGAAGACGCCGACGACGATCCAGGCGCTGCTGGAATTCGTCAGCGGCGCCACGGTGACGGTAACGGCGAGCTGGGACGTCTGGTCGCATCGTCACGCCAATATGGAGCTCTACGGCACCGAGGGCTCGCTCTACGTGCCCGACCCGAATTTCTTTGGCGGTGTGGTCGAGGCCAGCGGCCGCGACAAGGACATCAAGCCGCTCGCCGACTGGGCACATCCCTTCGGCATCGCCAACCAGGAAAGCCCGAGCGGCGCGCGCGCCAACTATCGCACGGCCGGTCTTGCAGACATGGCGGCATCGCTGATCGACGGGCGCGATGCGCGTTGCTCGCTCGACCGCACGCTGCATGGCGTCGACGTTATGACCTCGATCCTGAAATCGGGTGCGGAAAACCGCTTCATCGACTTGGCCACGACCTGCACGCAGCCGGCGGCACTTGGCATCGAAGAGGCGCAGGCGCTCTTGAAGTAGACGCAGGAAAAGCTAGTTTGCGCGCGGGTGGGTTAGCTCGCGCGTTTTTTATCTCAAAGGAATTGGTATCATGGCTTGGCAACCGGCATCTGACCGTTATGCAAAAATGAAATACAACAGAACGGGCCGTTCCGGCCTGAAGCTGCCGGCGGTTTCGCTGGGGCTTTGGCACAATTTCGGTGGCGACACGCCGCATGACCGCAAGGTCGACATGTGCCGCACCGCCTTCGATCTCGGCATCACCCATTTCGACCTCGCCAACAATTACGGCCCGCCTCCCGGCAGCGCCGAAACCGCTTTCGGCGAGATCCTGCGCACTGACTTCGCCGGTCTGCGCGATGAGCTGATCATCTCGTCGAAGGCCGGATACGACATGTGGCCGGGTCCCTATGGCGAATGGGGCAGCCGCAAGTATCTGATCGCGTCCTGCGACCAGAGCCTGAAACGCATGGGTCTCGACTATGTCGATATCTTCTATTCCCACCGTTTCGACCCGGATACACCACTCGAAGAAACCTGCGCGGCGCTCGACCATATCGTCCGTTCGGGCAGGGCGCTCTATGTCGGCATCTCCTCCTATAATTCGCAGCGCACGCGCGAGGCTGCCGCAATTCTGAAGGAGCTCGGCACGCCTTGCCTGATCCACCAGCCGAGCTACTCCATGCTCAACCGCTGGGTCGAGGATGATGGTCTGGTCGATACGCTGGAAGATCTGGGCATCGGCTCCATCGTCTTCTCGCCGCTTGCCCAGGGCATGCTGACGACAAAATATCTTGGTGGCATCCCCAGCGACAGCCGCGCCGCCCAGAACCATTTCCTGAAGCGCGACTTCATTCGTCCGTCGATCCTCGAGAATATCCAGAAGCTCAACCAGATCGCCGAAAAGCGGGGCCAGACGCTGGCGCAGATGGCAATCGCCTGGGTTCTGCGCGGCGGCCGCATCACCTCGGCGCTGATCGGCGCCAGCCGGTCGTCGCAGATCGTCGATTGCGTCAAGGCGCTCGACAATCTCGAATTCACCGCGGAAGAGTTGAAGGAGATCGATGTCTACGCCCGCGAGGCCGACATTAATCTCTGGGCCAAGTCGGCCGAGCGCGACTGATCAATCGAAAACGCCCGGACCTGGTTCCGGGCGTTTTTCTTTGTCTTGATGTCATATTGCCGTCCGAACGGCGCATATTGGTGTGTTCTCTGGAGGAGATGTCCCATGATCCGCAACCCGATCCTGCCGGGCTTCAACCCCGATCCATCCATCTGCCGCGTCGGCGAGGATTACTACATCGCCACGTCGACCTTCGAATGGTATCCGGGCGTGCAGATCCATCATTCGCGCGATCTGGTGAACTGGACGCTGGTGCGCCGACCGCTGGAGCGGGCCTCGCAGCTTGATATGCGCGGCGACCCCGATAGCTGCGGCATCTGGGCGCCATGCCTTTCCTATGCCGATGGCCTGTTCTGGCTGGTCTACACCGACGTCAAGCGCTACGACGGCAATTTCAAGGATGCCCATAACTATATCGCGACCTCTCCGACGATCGAAGGCGAATGGTCCGAGCCATCCTATGTCAACTCCTCGGGCTTTGACCCATCACTCTTCCATGACGAGGACGGCCGCAAATGGCTCGTCAACATGCAATGGAACCAGCGCACGGAAAGCTATGGCGGCTCGCCGAAGACGCCGGCTTTCGATGGTATCCTGTTGCAGGAATGGGATGCTGCGACGAAATCGCTGAAGGGTCCGATCAAGAACATTTTCGCCGGCACCGAACTAGGCCTGGTCGAAGGCCCGCATCTCTTCAAGCGCAACGGCTGGTATTATCTGACCACCGCCGAGGGGGGCACGGGCTATGACCACGCTGTTACCATGGCACGCTCGCGCAATATCGACGGTCCGTACGAGCTGCATCCGAACAGGCATTTGATCACCTCGAAGGATCGCCCGGACGCGGCCTTGCAGCGGGCTGGGCATGGCCAGTATGTCGAGACGCCGGATGGGCAGTTCTACCATACGCATCTTTCCGGCCGTCCACTGCCGCCGCATCGTCGCTGCACGCTTGGCCGCGAGACCAGCCTGCAGAAATGCGTCTGGAAGGAAGACGGCTGGCTCTATCTGGAAAATGGCACTACGGTCCCGGATGTCGAGGTGCCCGGCCTGAACGGCGCTGAGCGTATCGAGAAGCCGCGCCGCAGTGGCTATAATTTCGACGGCGGCAACCTGCCGGCGGATTTCCAATGGCTGCGCACGCCGCAGCCGGAGCGCATCTTCAGCCTGACGGATCGATCAGGTCATCTGCGGCTCTTCGCGCGCGAAAGCATCGGCTCCTGGTTCGAACAGGCGCTGGTCGCCCGCCGGCAGGAGCACCACAGCTTCCGCGCCGAGACCGTCGTAGAGTTCCAGCCGGATACCTATCAGCAGGTCGCGGGGCTGACGCATTACTATAATCGCTTCAAGCTGCATGCGATCGCCGTGACCCTGCATGAGAAACTCGGCCGCTGTGTCACCATCATGACCTGCGGCGGCGATTATCCGAACGGCCGGCTGATCTTTCCGATCGATGGCGGTGTTGCCGTTCCCGATGGGCGCATCCAGCTTGCCATGGAAGTCTACGACAACGACCTGCAGTTTTTCTGGCAAGCCGAAGGCATGGGGGCGTGGCAGGCGATCGGCCCTGTGCTCGACGCCGGCGTGATCTCCGATGAGGGCGGTCGTGGCGAACATGGCTCCTTCACCGGCGCCTTCGTCGGCATGTTCGCCTTCGATACGTCGGGGCGGGCAAAGACCGCCGATTTCGATTGGTTCAATTACGACGAGCTTTGATTTTCCTGATCATTGACCGATTATCGGGACGCCCTTATCCGCAAGGGCGGGCGGTATTTCTTTGAAATGCGAACTGTTGATGGTTTGTTGCACTCATTTTATCAGTAAATCCCGGCAAGCATCTAATTTTTATTACAAAAATGTAATGGAACCGTCAGGTTCGCTTCATCCTTCGTGGGATAGAAGCCTCCTTTGCAGATCGTGAATCGAGGAAACGTCCCAATGAGAAAATTCCTTTCCATCCTTCTCACCGCCTCGGTTCTGGCAACGCCGCTGGCAGTGGCCACTGAGGCTAATGCAGCGCCGGCGAACAAGCAGGTCGTTGTCGTCAAGAAAGACGTGGTCAAGAAGAAGGTCGTTGTTCGCAAGGGTGGCTGGGTCACGGGTCGTCGCTTGTCGGCATCCGATCGTCACCGTGCCGCCAACGTCGATTATCGTCGCCACCGCCTGTCGGCTCCGCCGCGCGGCTATCACTGGGTTCGCATCAAGAATAACTTCCTGCTCGTCGGCATGACCAGTGGTTTGATCTCCAAGGTGGTCAACGCCCGTTGAGGGCGGACCTGATATCGGAAGTGCAGAGAGGCGGTTCGATTGGGCCGCCTTTCGTTTAACAGCATCGGCGTCTGGCCGTGCCGCGAAGCCACTTGCAGCAGATCGCTTCAGGTGGTTTCTTTGTTTTCGATGGTCCGACGGTGGGTCTGTTGGATTTTTGGCCGCAAGAATCCGATTTTGCGGTAACGGGGAATGTCGTCTTAATCGGGCCAATCCCGAGGAAAGGAACGGCAATGAAGACGATCGCTGCTGGTGTACTCGACGTCGCCTATGAGGAGACCGGCCTAGAGGATGGCTTTCCTGTTTTATTGCTCCATGGCTTTCCCTATGACGTGCATGCCTATGATGACGTTGCACGGCAATTGGCAGGCAAAGGGTTGCGCTGCATAGTCCCGTTTCTTCGAGGCTGCGGCCCAACGCGCTTCCTTTCGGCGGAGACGCCTCATTCCGGTGAACAAGCGGCTCTTGGAGCGGATTTGCTGGCCTTGATGGATGCGCTCGCGATTGAGAGCGCCATTCTCGGCGGTTATGATTGGGGCGGCAGGGCGGCTTGCATCGTCGCAGCGCTCTGGCCGGCGCGTGTTCGTGGTCTGGTGAGCTGCGGTGCTGGCTACAATATTCAGAATATCGCTCAGGCAGGACTGCCTGTTTCTCCCGAAGAGGAGGCTCGCTACTGGTACCAATATTACTTCCATTCGGAGCGCGGCAGAGCCGGTCTTACCGCAAATCGCCGCGAGTTCTGTCGCCTCCTCTGGCGGCTATGGTCTCCGACATGGGCGTTTGACGACGAGACCTTTGACTGCAGTGCCGTCGCTTTCGACAATCCCGATTTCGTTGATGTCGTTATTCACTCCTATCGGCATAGATTCGGCGGCATTGCCGGCGACCCGGCTTTCGCAGAGATCGAGGCGCGTCTGGCGAAACAACCCGATATCACGGTGCCGACAATCGTATTGCAGGGAGCCGACGACGGCGTCGATCCGCCGCAAACGGCTGACCGTGATGCGGCTCATTTCTCCGTACATTATGCGCGTCGGATCATAGCTGGCGTGGGGCACAATC
Organism: Martinezella rhizogenes; assembly: GCF_000799715.1. Classification (GTDB taxonomy): domain Bacteria; phylum Pseudomonadota; class Alphaproteobacteria; order Rhizobiales; family Rhizobiaceae; genus Rhizobium; species Rhizobium rhizogenes_C. The sequence continues at coordinate 469,091 of NZ_JUHG01000011.1, read as the reverse complement.
TACCGCAGGAGGCTCCGGGCGCCTTTGCGGAGGCGGTGCTTTCTCTCCTATAGATCTTTGAGGGTATTTGCGGATGAGCCGCACTGGGATTAATTCTTTACATCTCAAACAAGATTTTCTGCCAGAATCAAAAATCCCCGGCGCAATGACCGGGGATTTCTAGTTTCGCTTATCGTTTTGAACAATCAGCTCAGGCGGCCTGCCGCGTGGGCCAGCATGGTGTAGACCTTGCCGGTGTCGGAGGTCAGGTAGGACTGGGTGACGGTGCGGTCGCGGTCGGTGCGGGCGACGTCTGCCAGCAGCTTTTCGAAATCGGCGATGTAGCGGTCTACGGCGGTGCGGAATTCCGGTTCGCGGTCGTACTTGCGCTTGATCTCGTCAAAGGTCTGCTGGCCCTTCAGCGTGTAGAGACGGCGAGTGAAGACATCCCGTTCGCCGCGCTGATAACGGCGCCACAGGTCAACTGAGGCATCGTGGTCGATGGCGCGGGCGATGTCGACCGAGAGCGAGTTCAGCGATTCCACCACATGACGGGGATTGCGGGCTGCGGGGGCCGATTCCGTTTGCGTGCGCGGAGTGGCCTGACGTGCCGGCTGCAGGTCGGCATGTTCATCGCGCGATGCGCCGCGAAGAAGGTCGCTGATCCAGCCGCCACCAGCCGTTTCCTGGCGCGCGGGAACCGGAGCTTCCGTCGGACGCGGCTGCGGAGCGACCGGGCGTTCGGCGGCGATGGTGCCGCGCAGGCCCAGAGCCTCGATCGAGGGCTGCTGCGGCTGCGGAGCCGGCTGTTGCGGGGCAGGCTGCGGTACTGCCTGCTGAGCGACCGGTGCCTGCGGGGCGGGCTGCTGCGGCCGGGGAGCGGGAGCAGCGGCTGCGGGTGCTGCCGGGCGCGGACGCTGGGCCGGCTGTACGTCGGCAATCGTACGGGCCGTCGGCTCGGAGATTTCGAGGTGCTGTGTCGAGCGACCAACGATCTGCGAAATATCCTGCAGGGCCTTGATCTGCTCGGCCACCGCGCGGCGCATGGCGGCAGCACTTTCCTTGGCTTCTTCCGGAAGGTCGAAGGCACCGCGCTTCAGTTCGCTGCGGGTGAGGTCGAGCTCCCGGCGAATGTCGCCCGCCGAGCGGCGGATCTCATCGGTTGCGCCAGAGAAGCGACCAACAGCGTCGTCAACGGCAACACGCAGCGTTTCACGGAGCTGCTGAGCCGCGCCGTCCGAGGACTTGCCGGCTTCGGAGAGCATCTGTTCGACATCCGCGATCGAAGCCGAGAGGCCACCGCGAAGACGGTTCGTCAGATCGCCCGAGCGACGCTCGGCGTTGGCGAAGGTGCTCTCGATGGACTGGTTGGCTTCTTCGCCAGCCTTCTGCAACGTGCCGCGCATGGTCTCCGCCGCTTCTTCGGCGCGCTTTTCCGCTTCGGAAAGAACGCGGCCGATATCGGCGAAGGAGGACTGCACGCCCTGGCGCAGATTGCCGGTGACCTGGTTGGAGCGCTGTTCGGCACGGTCGAAGGCTGTCTCCACCATGCTGCCGAGGGCGCGCATGGTGTTTTCGATCTCTTCCGAGCGCTGCACCAGGCCTATGGACAGGTTTTGCAGCGCGGTTTCGCGCTCTTCCAGCGTCGAGACGAGGTTTGACTGCGCGGCACCCAGAAGCTGGGATGCCTGCGTCAGCACCTTGGAATGCTCGTCGAAGCGGCCGATGATACCGCCGACCTGCGACAGCGTCTTGCCAGAGATATCCGCGAGCTTGTCGACCTTGCCTTCGAGAAGCCGGGTCGAAGCGGAGACCATTTCGCCAGCCTTCGATGCGGAGTCGGCAAACTGTGCGGACGTCGCGCTGAGGCGACCGTCGACAGCGGCGAACTCCTGGGCGGCGTTGTTCAGCATGCCGACGATGGTCGAGTTGTTGTCCGCCAGCCGTTCGATGATGCCGTTGACGCTGGCAAGCAGGTTGTTCTCCAGCGAGCTGACGGTATTGGCGGCATGTTCGGTGCGGGCGGAGATTGCCGCCAGCGTATCATTGGTGCGCGACGCGATGGCGTCGATCAGGGCTGCGTTTTCCGCGCGCAGGCGGTCGGTGCTTTCCTGAGCGGCCTGCGAGATAAGGGCCGCTGCTTCCTGGCCGGTTGCCGCGTAGCGGTCGACGATTGGGCGTGCCTTTTCATCGATCAGGCGCGACAGTTCGGTGGAGCGGCCGGCGAGCATGGAGTTGAGCTCGCGGGTGCGCTCGTCGAGCGAGGTACGGATCGAGGTACCGCGGGCTTCCAGAGCCTTGTCGACATCAGCCAGCGTCGCATTGATCTCGTTGGCGCGTTCTTCCAGGTTGGAGCGGATTGCATTGCTGCGTTCGTCCAGCGCGCGCTCGACTTGCGCCATGGTGGAGGCGATCTGTTCGCTGCCGCCGGTGAGCGTGTTGCGGATGGCGGCGCCACGGACTTCCAGCGACTGTTCTGCGGAAGACAGGGCCTGCGAGATGGCGTTGACCTGGTTGCCGACCAGGGTCTCGGCTTCGGCAACCTTGTTGACGATTGCGTTGCCGGCTTCCGAGAAGGTCTGGGCGACGGCGGCGGCCTGGCTCGCCAGGCGATTGTGCGTCTCGGAGACGCGGCCGACGATTTCTTCCGAACGCTCGCTCATGACGCGGGTGAAGGCGTCGCTGTGGTTGCCAAGGTCGTCGGCGAATTGCTGGCCGGTACGGGCGAGCAGGTCGGCGGTGCGCGTGGCTTCGCTATCCATGCCCTGGGCGGCATCGGCGACGGCGGTGCGCAGTGTCGTGGCGAGATTGGTAGCCTTGCCTTCGATGGTGCGATTGACGGCTTCGAGGCCGAGGTTCAGCGCGCGGTCCATGGTCGACAGGCGCTCTTCGATGCGGGCGCTGCCGCTTTCGAGCGCCTGGTTCAGATGGATCGTGCGGCTGTCGAGTGCCTCGGCCATGCTTGCCAGACGGGTGTCGAGCGCGGAGGTGAGGCGGGTCGCAGCATCGTCGCCGCTGCTGTCGATTCGGGCAGCGCCGCTTGCCAGCGTGTCGGACAGCCGGTTGCCGGCGGCATCGACCTGAGCGGCAACGCCGCCAACGCCTTCATGGATACGATTTTCAAGAGCGGACAGGCTGGCTTCGACGCGCGAACCGGTGTCGGCGAAGCGGCTGGTCATGCCGTCGACCGACTGGTTAAGGCTGGTGGAGAAGTTCGCGGCCGAACGCTCGATATCACCGGCTGCCTGCTGGATGCGGCCGGCAATATCGCCGGCGCCGCTGTTGAGACGCTCTTCGAGTGTCTTTGCGCTGGCGTCGATGGTCTGGCGCAGCGAAGCTTCGCGATCCTCAAGGGACATTTCCAGCATGCTGGCGCTGGTGGCGATAGACGTTCCGATCGCAGTCGCCTGTTCCATCAGGGTATTGTCGATCTGGGCATGGGCGTCGCGGAGCGTCACGCTGATGGCGTTGCTGCGATCGTCCAAAGTGGAACGCATGCGCTCATAGGCGGAAGCAAGGTTCTCGTCCATCTGCGACAGGCCGGCGCCGAGCGCCTTTTCGACGCGTTCAGCCGAACCGCCGACGACGGTTTCGATACGGTCGCTGCTGCTGCCGAGCAGGCCGGAGAGCGTATCGGTATGGCTGCTGAGCGAACGGTCGAGGCGTTCCTGATTTTCGGTATAGGCGGCGCGAATGGCATCGGCCTTGTCGCCAAAGGCGCCGGCGACGCGGGACTCTGCTCCGGCAACACTGTCGAGCAGGGCATTGGCCCGGGCTTCCAGGGTCCCTTCGAAGCGGCTCTGGTTCTCGGCGAGTGAGATGGCGAATGCCATGCTCTTGTCGTCGAGCGTATCTGTCAGCGCGGCATGGCCATGGTTGATCGACTGGGTGATCGCGTCTGCGCTGTTTGCCAGCGTTTCTTCGATCCGGGCCTGGTTGTCGGACAATGCGATGGCAAGGGCCAGCGTCTTGTCGTCAAGGCTGTTGACGATCTTGTCATGGGTGCCGGCGACCGTGTTGGCGAGCGCATCCATGCGGCTGGAAAGCGAATTTTCCAGGCGCGCTTGCGTATCGGCCAGCGAGGCGGCCAAGGCGACAGCCTTCTGATCCAGCGTGTCGGCAACGGCGCTGTGGTTGCCTGAGAAGGCGTTGGTGATCGCCTCAGCACGATGGGCCAGCGTCTCCTCAAGGCGCGACTGGCCGTGGGTCAATGCGGCAGCAAGAGCCTTGGTCTTGCCGTCCATCGTATTGGCGACCGCTTCGGCATGGCCGGCAACGGTGTCTTCCAGCCTTGCCTGGCTTTCCGAGAGGGCAATGGCGAGGGCAATGGCTTTATCATCCAGCGTGTCGGCAATCTTGCTATGCGTTTCCGCCAGCGTGCTGGTCAGGCTCTCGGTGCGGCTATTCAACGTGTCTTCGATACGCGACTGGCCATCGGAAAGCGTAATGGCAAGTGCCATGGCCTTATCGTCGAACGTATCGGCGATCTTTGCGTGCGTATCGGCCAATGTGCTGGTCAGGATCTCGGCACGGTTGTTCAGCGTGTCCTCGATACGAGACTGGCCCTCCGAAAGCGCGATAGCAAGAGACATAGCCTTGTCGTCGAGCGTGTCGGCGATCTTGCTGTGAGTGTCGGCGACGGTATTTGCGAACGTGTCTGCGCGGCTTGCCAGCGTGTTTTCGAGACGAACCTGGCTTTCCGCAAGCGAACTTGTCAGCTTCGACGTGCGCTCGTCGAGTGCGGAGGTCAGGGTCTCATGGGTGCCGCTGACGGCGTTGATGATACCTGCGGAGCGGTCTGCCAGCGACTGCTCAAAGCGCGTCTGGTGGTCGGAGAGAGCGCCGAACAGCGCGCTGCTGCGCTCGGCCATGACGGCGTCGACATGCTCATGCGCGGAGCCCAGCGCCTGGGTGATTTCGCTGGTGCGGGCAGATAGCGTGTTGTTGATCTCGTTGGCGCGGCCGAGGAAGGTGCTGGTCAGCTCGCTCGTGCCCTTGTTGAGGGCAGAGGAGATGTCCGTTGTGGCCGTCTGCACGGTTTTGGTGAATTCGCCGGAATGGGCCGCGAGCGTGTCGGTCAGCTCGGCCGAGCGACCGGCAAAGGCCGAAGTCAGTTCGTCCGTGCCACTCTTGAGGACCGTCGAGACATCGCGTGCTACGCCCTGCACCGCGGAGGTGAAGGCGCCGGCTCTGTCGCCGATTGCGCTTTCCAGCACTTCCTGTCCTGTCGCAAACGTCGTTGCCAGCGCGAAGGACTGGTCGGTCAGCGAAGAGCCGAGGCGTTCGATGCTGGAGGTCAGAATGCCATCAATGGCATCCGAGCCGCCGCTCAGCGTCTCGTTAATCTGCGCCAGGCTTTCCGACAGCTTGCTGTCCAGCGAGCCGGCGCGCTTGTCGAAGGCGGAGGTGAATTCAGAGACGCGCTCATCGAAGGTGGTCGAGAGATGCGCCACGGTCGACTGGAACCGCTCTTCGAAGAAGCCGGAGCGAAGGTCGATATCCATGATGGTATCGTCGGCGGTCGATTGCAGGCTCTGGCGGAAGCTCGCGCCCTTTTCGTCGAGGCTGCTGTTCAGCTTGGAGAGAACTGCGTCAAGCGTACCGGTGATCGAGCGCTCGCTGCCGGTCAGGCTCTCGCTGATTTCGCGGGTGCGGGCGACCAGTGTTTCGTTGAGCTGACGGGCACGCTCGTTGAGCGCGGTGTTCAGCTTCTCTGTATTGGCATCGAGCGTCGATGCGCGGGTCTCGAATTGGCCCACCAGTTCCTTGCCGCGTTCGGCAAGGGTAGATGACAGAGATTCCAGGCGTGCATCGAATTCCTGGCTCAGCGCGAAGCCGGAGGCATTGAGATTCTGCAGCAAGCTGTCGGTCTTGGCGGACAGCAGGGTGCCGAGCGCGTCCACGGCGGCATCGGATGTCTCCATCAGCGTGGCGGCGCGCGTGTCGATCATCGAGGCGAAGGCCTCGCCGGAGGTCGACAGGCGGACGGCGATTTCCTCGGTCGCCAGCGACAGATCTTCCCGGATCTGCTCATGCACGCCTACGATTGAGGAGCGAATGCGTTCGGCATGGTTGACGATCGCGTCGCGCTCCGAGCCGAGTTCATGCACGAGGCCGCGTACGCGCAGCTCGTTATCGGCATAGCTGCGCTCGAGCGCGTTCACTTCGGTATGAACCAGCGTCTCAAGCTCGGTGGCGCGGGCGATCGTCCGCTCGATGCCTTCATTCATGGCCGAGACTTCGCGGCGCACGGCCTGTCCGACCGTCATGATGCGTTCGGAGGCGACGGTTTCCGGCTCGACGAGGCGCAATGCCACCTCAGCCATGGAGCGGGCGGCGTTGCGCATGTCCTGTGCGCGCGAAATCATCATGCCAAAGGCATAGAAGAGAAGGACGGGAACGATGATGCCGATGCTGCAGGCGATGACGCCGGGAAGGGCGGCCAGATCGGCGAGCGTGCGGATGTTGCGGATCTGATCGCCGTAAAGCAGGAAGGCAAGACCGGCCCCGCCGACGATCCAGAATAGCGAGACGATCGTCGCGTTGCGGACCGCGTTGCTTTGGGAGCCGCCATCGAGCGCTTTCAGGATGCTCGCCGGGCTGGCGCGGTTGGTGTCATTGGCCGGAGCAAGGACTGGGCTCCTCGGCGCGTCGGCGGGGCGAGCCGCTGTTGCGGCAGCGGTCGTGCTGCGCGCTGCGGATGCCTTGCGGACGGCATCGTCCTCAGGCTGTGCTGCAGGCGGATTCGATGGCTCAGACACATTTGCCTCCGGGGCATCAGGCGTTGAACCGCCGCGAGACTCCAAGCTATCCTCACTGAAATCGATCTGTAAAGCTTCGTCCAATGCCTGAAAGGCCTTGTCCTCGATCGACTCGATGTACTTTTTGTTCGCCATACGGTTACGCCTCGTTACAACTCACTCGGGCCTGCCGTGTCTTTTCCAGAAAATCCGCCACGTCCGGAAAAGACGACCCCTGCCTCCCGCGAGGTCACCCGTCTTCGACTGATGTCGAGATGGATTTCCCATTACATTTCAGGGTGGATACCCGCTTTATCAAACGGAAGGTATGAAAACATTACCACTATCCACTCCTTGGGCAAAGGCATGCGCCATAAACCCAATTTAACAGTATCGTAGTGACACATTCCCCCAAGCGTGACAATTAAATCCGCCCTCGGTTCATCACGACATTAATGCGTTGTTAACATTTTTTAACTGCGGAACCCGGTGAAAATCAAAGAATTTAGCCATGTTTAACGCGCATTAACCATGTCGCAAGATTTGCGCCCTGAATGTGCCAAAATTTAACTCGATGGCCATCTGCAGGCCGCAAGTATGCGGCAGATCCCAAAGAAGTCATGGATATATATATAAGACGGGAGAATTGGCACATGGCAGCATTGAATATCGCGTTCGAGGCCCCGGATAATTCGCGGGGCGTGGCGCCATCGCGCGAGCGGGCGATCGACCTGGTTCATCTGGCGAAGCAGACGATGGGCGACAAGGCCCTGGAAGTGGAAGTGCTTCAGATGTTTGCTCGGCAGGCCCGGTCCTGTCTGCAGGAAATCAGCAGCGGCGACAGCAAGCGCGTCCGCGCCGCATCGCATCGGCTGAAGGGTGCCGCCAGCGCGGTTGGCGCATTCAAGGTGGCGGATGCCGCCAGTGCGCTTGAAAGCGACGCCGGCGACGCTTCCTGCATGGCGACGGTCACGACCAGCGTCATCGAGGCCGAGAATTTCATTCTCAAGCTGTCGCGTTGAACTGAGACGGCCGGAAACCAAGAATTCTTGTCATTGCGCCGCCAAACGGTTTCCGCCGTTTCGGCGGCGCAAATGTTGACTGCCCCCGGGAATTGGTGGAAGAAAAATTCCGGATCACCCTTCACACACGAGTACCGGAATTCATTGATATGACCAAACTGACCATCGTTGCTTTCGACGGCACGCGTTTCGACCTCAATGCCGACGAGGGCTCCACAGTGATGGAGAATGCCGTTCGCAACTCCGTTCCTGGCATCGACGCCGAATGTGGCGGCGCTTGTGCCTGCGCTACCTGTCATGTCTATGTCGACGAAGACTGGGTGGAGAAGGTTGGCGGTCCGCAGCCGATGGAAGAGGACATGCTGGACTTCGCCTTCGACGTCCGTCCGAGTTCACGGCTCTCCTGTCAGATCAAGGTGACGCAGGCGCTCGACGGTCTCGTCGTGCACGTTCCTGAACGTCAGGCCTGACAAACAGGCAATCTTTCCATAAGGTTGGCAAAAAGATGCCTCGCTCAGCTTGTCGCAGCGAGCGAGGCAAGGCGGGCGCATCACCAACAGGCAAGGGAGGAAACACCTGTGGTTTCAGGATGCGCCAGGAGAACACCTGGATATATGCATCACGAGCAGAACTCTGACAGGTCTTTGCGAAAAGCTTTTCTCTTTTTCGCCTTTCGATCCGCCAGCATCGGATCAGCGCTGTAACTGCTAGGAAGAACCTGTTTTAGATTCTCGTAAAGTTCAAAGAGCGAAACTGGTGAACGATTCACAGGTAATAGTGACAGTTTTCACACAGGTGGCTGTGATCAAAGTATGATTTCGGTGGAAAACCGTCTCGACGCCTATTATTCGCGGCTTCGCTGACTGCGATAGGTCAGCAGTCGCTGCATGCGATTCTGGAAATTCAGCGCCTCGATTCGGTCGAACCGGGCTTGGTCCTTGTCATGAAGTTCCGTTTCCCGCGCTGTGACGTCGTTCGCCTTATCCTGAAGCATATCGCAATCCTTGGCCGGCGGCAGAGCGAGGATCCGTTGTTCCATCCGACGCGCATGCTGGCGTGCGATATCCACATGCCGGTCCTCATGGCGCCGGATGTCGGCCGAAAGCGTATCCCAGATCATTGATAGTTGCCGGCTCGCATACCGGCGGTCGCGCCAGCGCGGCAGGATGATTTCGGTATCGACCGTGATCTTGGCGCCGGCAATATGGCAGCGCCCGTCTCTTTGTTCATAGGTGGCATTGCCGCCGAAGCGGATTTTCGTGGCGCCGGGATGATGGCTGCTGGAGCCCATGGCGAGCGGTCCGCGCGCATTCAACGACGCATCGAGCGTATCGGCACTGTTGCCCTTGATGTCGAAATAGGACACGGATTTGCGGGCGATCACCTCCGCTTCCGCCACACCGCAAATGCTGCACAGAAGCAACAGGATGAGCGGAACGCGGATGTGGCGGGATGCAAACGGCATTCATGCTGCTACCAGTTGAACTTCGATCAAGCTTGCGGCATAGGCACAGCGAGCGCAATATCAGGCGCGAGGTTTTTTCATTTTCAATGGGATGGACGGTTCGTGACGGAGCTTCGCAGCCATAGCTGGCATGTCGCGCATGGGCGTAGGCTCGATGTCGGCGAACAGAGCGTCATCATGGCGATCGTCAACGTAACGCCGGATTCCTTTTCCGACGGCGGCCACTATGAGGCTGTCGACGCGGCGGTTGCCCATGCGCTTGCCTGTGTCGAAGACGGCGCTGATATCATCGATATCGGCGGAGAGTCGACCAAGCCGAACGCGGATGCCGTCAGTGCCACCGAAGAGCAAGGGCGGGTGCTGCCCGTCATCGAGGCGTTGCGCGGCAAGACGGATGCGCTGATCTCCATCGACACCTATCGCGCCGATACGGCGCGGCTGGCGATCGGCGCCGGCGCGCATATCGTCAACGATATCTTTGGGTTACAGCGAGAACCTGAGATTGCTGCGTTAGCGGCACAGACGGGTGCGGGGCTCTGCATTATGCATACCGGCCGCGATCGCCAGAAGCTCACCGATGTCATCGACGACCAGGTGCTGTTTTTGAGCCGATCGCTCGATATCGCCGCCGCCGCCGGCGTGGACAGACAGAATATCGTGCTCGATCCCGGCTTTGGTTTTGCCAAGGATACCGAGGAAAATCTCGAGTTGATGGCGCGCTTCAACGCGCTGCTGCGTTTCGAATTGCCCCTGCTGGCCGGCACATCGCGCAAGCGCTTCGTCGGCGCGGTTACAGGGCGCGACGCATCGGAACGGGACGTGGGGACGGCGGCGACCAGCGCCATATTGCGTTTGCAGGGAGCTGCGATTTTTCGGGTACACAATGTCGCAATTAACAGGGACGCGCTGGCGGTCGCTGATGCTATCCTCAGGACACGGGCGAAATTAGGCGGCAGGACGCCATAAGCGATATGATCTACACCATCACCCTTCAGAACTGTGCCTTCTTTGCCCGCCATGGCGTGCATGATGAAGAAGAATTCCTCGGCCAGCGCTTCTTTGTCGATGCCGAACTCGACGTCGATGGCGGCGATGCGCTGGATAAGGATTCGATCGTCGATACCGTCAACTACGGCATCGCCTTCAGCGTCATCGAGGAAATCGTCACCGGCCGCCGCCGTTATCTGATCGAAGCGCTGGCGCTGGACGTCGCCAAGGAATTGTGTCGGCGTTTTCCGAATATCCGCCGGGCGAAGATCACCGTGCGCAAACCCAACGCGCCGGTTCCGGGCGTTCTCGATTATGTGCAGGTGAGCGTTGAACACTTTGCCTGAAGCTGGTTTTTCGCGCGCCACCCTCGGCCTCGGCGGCAATCTCGACAATCCGGTGCGGGCCATGGCGCTTGCCTTACGGACTCTGGACGCGCGCGCCGATTGCCGTGTTGCCGTGGTTTCGTGTGTCTATCGCACGCCGCCATGGGGCAAGACCGACCAATCCTTCTTCTATAACGCCTGCGCAGCCGTCGATACGACGCTGTCGCCGGAAGCACTGCTCGACGTGTGCCTCGATATCGAACGCGAGATGAAGCGGGTGCGGCTCGAGCGATGGGGGCCGAGGACCATCGATATCGATGTTCTGACCTATGGCGACATCGAGCAGGCGGAGCCCTTGCTGACGATCCCGCATCCGCGCATGACCGAGCGGGGATTCGTGCTGAAGCCGCTTGCGGATTTCGCTGCCGATCTCGTGGTTAAGGGACGGAAGGTTAAGGATTGGTTGGGCGCGGTGGACGTGCAGGGGATCGAGATTGCGGATGAAAACCGCGACTGGTGGCGTACCGCCTGAGTCGCAAACGAAAAAGCCGGCATTTCGATGCCGGCCTCTTCAGACATAGCGATGAGTCAGGGGCTACTCAATCGATCCCACGGCCATCTGGTCGACATCGGCGCGCTGCAGCGTGACGCCGATCACCGGCACCATCTGTTCACCGACCTTGACTGAGATCGTGACGTTCATCGACTTCTTGTCGGTGACGCGAGCGATCATGGCGCCGTTCAGCTTCTGGCGGTTGAGGCCGAGAACCACCGTACCGTCGCTGACGGTGCCCGAGGTGACGTCGAGACCCTTGCCCGCCGCTCCGTCCAGGAACTTGCCGCTATAGCTGCCGCCGTTCTGGGTGATTTCAGCTGACATCGGCTGCTGGAAGACGCCGACGCGGCAGGTGCCGTCGAGCTTCACACCGGTAGAACCGCCGTCGAGCGCCTGACCTGTGAGATTGCAGGTGAACTTTGTGCCCTTGTATTTGCCGGCAACGATTTCGCCCGGGCCACGCCAGGAGCCGGCGACCGACTGGAAGAAGGCCTTATCACGGGATCCCGCGTCGGCTGAATGCACCCAGGCACCTAGGGAAAGGGCTGCGGCGGCAAGGCCGCTAACAAGAAGAAACTGGCGCGAAAACATGGACATTCCCTAACGAAGAGGAACCTGAGACTGATGTCCACTTTTGCCTTAGAATGGTTAATGCTTGGTTTCTCATGAAGGAGAAAGCCGCTTTCGCGGGCACTTGCGGCATTCAGCTGCCGGTGATGTTCGGAGCGAGGTCACCGACGAAATCGCCGATGCCCGGCCGTTTCAATGCTTTGAAGGACAGAGGGCGGCAGAGATCCATGGCGGCGATGCCGATGCGCGCCGTCATCATGCCATTGACGACACCTTCGCCCAGCCGGGCCGAGAGTTTCGAGGCGAGACCATGGCCGATCAACTGCTGCACGATGCTGTCTCCGACGGCGATGGAGCCGGTGACGGCGAGATGGGCGAGCACATCTCGCATCAGCTTGAGCATCCCGAGCCCGCCGGGCCTGCCGCCATAGAGTTCCGCCATGGCGCGGACCAATTTAGCTGATTCGTAGAGGACGTAGAGGATATCGACGAGCGCGCGCGGACTGACGGCGGTGACGACGGACACGCGTTTCGACGCCCCAAGAATGAGTGCGCGGGCGCTGCGATCGAGCGGGCCGAGCAGCTCGCGTTCGGCAAGCTCGATAAGGTGCGGAGCGTCGATGATATCGTCTTCGGCGGCTTTCAGCGTGGCGCGACCCTTTGCTGTCGCCGGGTTAGCTTCCAGCAGGGTGCATAGACGCCGGACCAGCGCTTTGGCGCGCGCCGGTCGCGTCTCGATAATAGCTGCGTCCGCTTCCGCCTTGATCGTCTGCACTGCCGCGAGCCGCATCATGCCGGCTGTCTCGCGAACGACGATGGCAAGCACTGCGAGGATGCCGATGGCGAGAACAGTCAGTGCCGTATAGCCGAGCCAATCGGCGCGGCTGAACAGATTGCGAATCAATTCATCGGTCCACAGGCCGAAGGCGAGCGATACGAGAATGCCGAAGGCGCTGAAGGCGACCTTGCCGAAGGAGAATCTGCGGCGGCGCGGCGCGGCAGTGGCGGCTTCTGCATCCGATGCGGTAAGGGCGGGATTGAGGAACGGATCTTCCTCATCCGGTGTCAGAACGATTTCGGTGTCGAAGCTCTGCGGCTTGCGGCGCGGCGTCTCTGTTGCCGTTTTGGTGTGGGCACCATCCCTTGCGGTCTCCAGCTCCAGCGAAAAGGCGGCGGGGCGACGGGAAAGGCCCTTGAGATCGTCTTTTGTCGGCTTCGTCATGCGAGGCGGTCTCCGAACAGGAACTGCATGGCGCGGTCGAGGCGGATATGCGGCACGGAGAGTTTGATGCCGGCGCCGGTCTCGTCCAGCTCCGGCGGACGGAAGCGGACGACATTCACCTCGGGCAGATGGACATTTGTCGCGCCGGGGTCAAGCGCATCGAACAGCCATTGCGGATTTTCCGGCAGGTCGCCGGGAAAGACCGCCGTCTTGCGATTGCCGTCGAAGCGCTCGCCGGCGATCGTTTCCCCATCCATCGGTGTGCCGACGATGACGGGGAGGGTCTGGCCGTCGCGTTTCACCGTCGCCTCGCGCGTGGCGCGCACCGAAGCAATGGCCATGACGTCGATGCCGGCGCCGGCCATGCCGATGCGGTCGATGGCGCGCTCCACCAGGCGGCGTGTCAAGGCTTCCAGGCGGTCATGGCTTTCGTGATGAAGATGATCAGCTTTGGTTGCGGCGACCAGCACGCGGTCGATGCGGCGGCCGAGCAGGGAGGATAACAGGGAATTGGTGCCGGGACGGAAGCAGGCGAGCACATCGGTCAGTGCGCGTTCCAAGTCCTGCACAGCTTCCGGACCGCGATTGATCGCCTGCAATGCATCGACAAGGACGATCTGCCGGTCCAGCCGAGCGAAATGCTCGCGGAAGAAGGGTTTGACCACGACGGATTTATAGGCCTCGTAGCGCCGCTCCATCATTGCCCAGAGCGAGCCTTTTGGCGCAATGGTTTCGCTCGCCGGTATCAACGGCGCGAAAGTGAGCGCCGGTGAGCCGTCGAGATCGCCGGGCAACAGGAAGCGGCCGGGCGGCAGGGTCGACAGCGAACGTTCGTCGGACTTGCAGGCCTTGAGATAGTCGGCAAAGGCGGTTGCGAGGTCGCGCGCCGTCATCTCGTCCGCCGGTGCGGCGATGTCGATCGCTTGCGTCATCGCCAGCCACTTCTGGGAGAGTTCTGCGCGGACGCCGGTCTTTGCCAGCGCCAGAGTCTCTTCGCTGAACGTGCGGAAATCCTTGGCCAGCAATGGCAGATCGAGCAGCCATTCGCCGGGATAGTCGACGATGTCGATGGAAAGGCGGCCGGGCGAGAACAATCGGTTCCAGCCGCTGGCGCTCTGGTAGTCCAGCGTGATGCGCAGCTCGGAGATCGCCCGTGTCGAATCCGGCCAGATACGCTCCTTCACCAACGCGCGAATGTGGTCCTCATACTGGAATCGCGGCACGGCGTCATCCGGCTGCGGTTCCAGACGCACGGCCGAGACGCGGCCGGATTGCACCGGCTCGAACAGCGGCAGCCGTCCGCCGTTCAGCAGATTGTGCACCAGCGAGGAAATGAAGACGGTCTTGCCCGAGCGCGAAAGGCCGGTGACGCCAAGACGAATCGTCGGATTGACGAGGCCCGTTGTGCGGTCGACGAGATTGTCGAAGGCAATCCGGGCGTCGTCCGTGAAGGAGGTCAGGCTTGGCGGCAAGGCGGGATCCCTGAATGGACAGCGTGGTCGTCAATATAGGAAGCAATATAAGCGCCGAAAAGATGAGCAGGCTTTATACATCCAAACTCACTAAATCATCGTCCGGCCCGATATTTCCAACGGGCTCTATTCGGTGATGAATTCCGTCAGGATCCAGCCCGAGGATGTAGTGTCGATCACGGCAAGGCCGGCGGTCGGAAAGCCGCTGGGCAGGGCGGCGACCAGTGCATCATGACCGATCAAGGCTTCCAGCGTCTGTTCGATGATCGGGTTATGGCCGACCAGCATCACGGAGTCCTCGGTCACTTGCGAGGAGATGATTTCCAGATAGGTGCCCAGCGTCGCATTGTAGAGCGCATCGACGAAACGGAATTCGGGAGGCGGGGTGATGGCGCGGCGGACGGCATCGGCGGTCTGGCGGCAGCGCAGCGCCGTCGAGGAAATGACGAGATCCGGCTTGTAATCCTTGTCCGCGGCCTTGTCGGCAACGATCTCGGCCGCCGCATAGCCATCGTCGCTCAGCGGCCGGTCGAAATCCCGCTGGCCGGGGGCGGCGTGCTGAGCCTGGGCATGACGCAACAGGTAAATCCTGGAAGGCGGCGGTGAGATGCTGGTCATGGCGAAATTCCCATGCTGGATTTATCCCTTGACGTATCGTTTCATCCCATGCGCCGTCAACTGCGTAACTATTGGTGATGCGGCTACTTGGCGAGCCATCACGAGAAGGTTACGGCGACAGCACAAATTCGGTATTTCAAGAATATGATGAAAAAATAGACCTTTAGCCGAATTTTATGACAAAATTAAAAATCGGTTTACAGCGTCTATTTGGCTTGAACCGATACTATCGGTTGGGATATACACCCCGCCATATGAGATGTTCTTCAGGAGAATCGCGTTGAGTGAGAAGATCGATCTTAGCGAGTATGTGCCCTCGGAAAACGAGGAGTTCATGAATTCGCGTCAGCGGGCCTACTTTCGAGCAAAGCTAGTAGCCTGGAAGAATGATATCCTAAGAGAAGCGCGCGAGACCCTCGAGCATCTAGCCGAAGAAAGCGCAAACCATCCCGATCTCGCCGACCGGGCGTCCTCGGAAACCGACAGAGCCATCGAACTCCGGGCTCGCGACCGCCAGCGGAAACTGATCTCGAAGATCGATGCCGCGCTGCAACGGATCGATGAAGGTACCTACGGTTACTGTGAAGAAACCGGCGAGCCGATCGGCCTGAAGCGCCTGGATGCCCGCCCGATCGCGACCCTGTCGATCGAAGCACAGGAGCGCCACGAGCGCCGCGAGAAAGTTTATAAAGACGAATAAGCACCGTCCGGCTAAAATCGGACAGCAAAAAATAGAGGCACGACGGAAATCTCCGTCGTGCCTTTTTTGTGTCTTCGCAGAGCCTATTGCGGCCGCATACCGCATTACTTATCGCGGTTGACGCTCATTTCGCCGAAAATGCGCGCGACTTCCTTCTGAAGTGCTGCATCCGAGCCGGTGACCGGGGCAAGCTCTGGATCACGGCGTTGCGCTGGGGCGACTGCGGGCTGCTGTTGAATCTGCTGCTGTGGCTGCACATTCGGGATGATCCGCTCAGCGGTAAGATTATTTGCCATTTCCGCCTCCAGCACGCGCTGAAAATCGCTGCCGGGTTCACGCGCCTGTGGCGCTGTAACCGCAGGGGCCGCCGGAGCGGCGCGTGGCGGTTCCTGCGGCAGGACGACATGGCGCGCCGCGTCCAGTATCTCTGCTGCTTCCGCCTCGCTCAGCACGGCTGCGGACGACTGCGATGCGCGCAACTGCGCCGCCGCAACAGGTTGCTGACGCTCGATTGCCGGTTCGACGGTCGGTTCGGCTTTCAGATAGGCTTCAATTTTGGCTTCCGCAGACTCCTGCGTCTGGCGATCAAGGCGCGGGAGTTCTTGCGCCGGCTCCAGCCGTCGCTCGGGGACTGCCGGCAGTTCGAACGGGATCGGTGTCTGCGCTGCGGCCTTGCTTGGGTCGGAAATGCCGGATTCGATGACGATATCGGTCGGGCCGCCGATCATGATGAGGTGTTCGATACCGTCACGCCGGACCAGCACGAGGCGGCGGCGGGCATCGACGGCGGCCGCGTCCAGCACCTGCAGGCGCGGCTGGCGGTTCTTTCCGCCCCGCACGAAAGGCGACGGCGCTCGGCTGCGCAGGATCCAAAGGATGCCGATCAATAGGAGAAGGGCGATGCCAACCCCACCGGCTGCTAGAAGGAAACGGCTGCCATAGGCCCCGGCGATTTCGTCCCACATGTCGAGATACTCCGTAATTAACCCCGATGCCGCGACCTCGCCGTCATGAAACGGCCGGCCGCGCGCCTTCCTCTTTGTCTCGATATGAGGCAATCATATGGACAGGTCCACCTTCGAGACAAGATACGATCGTTTGTTGTGCAACGCTCTTCCTTGTGAATACAAGCCTTTCTGCCGCCGTAAAGCTTTTTGCCGATGCGGCAAATTGCTAAAGAAGATTCGAAAGGTCCGATTCTGGTGATCCGTCAAGTGCACGACGCGGCAAGGAAGAGGGCGGAGACGAGGGGTTTATGACCAAGCAGCGTCAGTCCGACGAGTATAGCGTACCGCTGGTGGATCGCGGGGTTCGCTCGGGCACCGTGTTGCGTATCATCCTGCTAGCGCTGGTGCTGGTGGCCGCAGCCGCGGCTTTCGTGGTCTTCAAGGACCAGCTCGACAACGAGGCCGTGCTCGGCGGGCTCGGTATTCTTGCCATGGTCGGCATTTTCTTTCTCGTGTCGTCCATTATCGGCTTCGTCGAGGTTATGCCGCAGACGCAGTCCGACAGCCTGGCGCGCTCCTTCCTGAACAGCCATCCGGACGGGACGCTGATCACCGACGAAAAAGGCCGTATCGTCTACGCCAATACCGCCTATGGCCGGCTGACCGGTGCTGCCAAGGCGACCGAGGTGCAATCGCTGGAAACGCTGCTGTCGCGCAATCGCGAATCCAACGAGGCGCTTTATCGCCTGGCCAACGGCTTGCGCGACGGCAAGGAGGGGTCCGAGGAGTTCCGGCTGCTGAAGCCGCTCGGCGCAGCCGAAGGCAGCGGCAATGAAGGCCATTGGTATCGCCTGAAAGCGCGCGTGCTGCCGCCGGAGCCGGGTCGGGGCAAGGCGCTGCACATCTGGCAGATCACCGACATTACCTCGGAACGGGACGACCAGGAACGCTTCTTCAAGGAATTGCAGAACGCCATCGATTATCTCGACCATGCGCCGGCGGGTTTCTTCTCGGCCGGCCGTAAGGGCGAGATTTTCTATCTGAACGCGACGCTGGCCGAATGGCTGGGCTTCGACCTTACCAAATTCACGCCGGGCTCGATGAGCGTCGGCGATCTCGTCGCGGGTGAGGGCTTGACGCTGATCCAGTCCGTGCAGGCCGAACCGGGGCTGAAAAAGACGGTGACGCTCGATCTCGATCTGCGCCGCGCCAACGGCCAGAGCCTGCCGGTACAGATCGTCCACAGCGTCACCTCGATGCGCGACGGCGCGCCGGGCGAAAGCCGGACCATCGTTCTGACGCGCCAGAATGGCGGCGACAATGATCAGTCCGCTTCCGTCGCCGCGATGCGTTTCAGCCGCTTTTTCAACAATACGCCGATGGCGATCGCCTCTGTCGATGGAGCGGGGCGCATCCTGCGCACGAACGCGCCGTTCCTGAAGCTCTTTTCCGATCTCGTGTCGCGCGACGATATCGAGCGCGGGGCGGCGCTTGAAACGATCGTCAACGAAAGCGATCGCCCGCGACTCGAGGGTGCGCTGGCTGCCGCCAAGGACCGGCAAGGCGATATCCCGCCGATCGATTCGCGCAATCCGAAGGATGATACCAGGCATTTCCGCTTCTATATCAATGCCGTCATCGACCAGACCGATGAGGCGCCAGAAGAGGCCGCCATCGTTTATGCCGTCGAAGTGACCGAGCAGAAGGCTCTGGAAACGCAGATGGCGCAAACGCAGAAGATGAATGCGGTCGGCACGCTCGCGGGCGGCATCGCGCATGATTTCAACAACGTGTTGACGGCGATCCTGCTGTCTTCCGACCATCTGCTGCTGCAGGCCCGTCCGGCGGATGCCAGCTTCGCGGATCTGATGGAGATCAAGCGCAACGCCAACCGTGCTGCCGTCCTGGTGCGGCAGTTGCTCGCCTTCTCGCGCAAGCAGACGATGCGGCCGACGATCCTCAACCTGACCGATGTGATCGGCGACCTGCGCATGCTGGTGGAGCGGCTGCTGTCGGGGACTCATGTCAAGCTCGACGTCGACTATGGCCGCGATCTCTGGCCTGTGAAGACAGATCTGTCGCAGTTCGAGCAGGTGCTGATCAATCTTTGCGTCAACGCCCGCGACGCCATGCCTGGTGGCGGCACGCTGACACTGCGCACCCGCAATCTGCCGGCCTCGGATGTCGCTGCCTTCAATTATGCCTATCTGCCGCATGAGGAGATGGTGCTGGTCGAGGTCAACGATACCGGCACGGGCATTGCGCCCGAGATCATGGACAAGATCTTCGAGCCCTTCTTCACGACGAAGGAAGTCGGCAAGGGCACGGGTCTCGGTCTTGCCATGGTCTATGGCATCATCAAGCAGTCCGGTGGCTACATTCATCCGGAATCGGAAGTCGGCAAGGGCACGACCTTCCGTATCTTCTTGCCACGCCATATTGTCGAAATGCCAGCCTTGACGGAAGGCCAGACGCTCGAGGGCCGCGATATCTCAGCGATGGACCAGAGCGTCGCCGCTGTCGTTCCGCCGGAAGAACCGGCGGATCTCACCGGCAAGTCGGCCGTCGTGCTCCTGGTCGAAGACGAAGAGGCGGTCCGTCGCGGCGGCAAGCGCATGCTCGAGACGCGCGGCTACACCGTTTACGAGGCCGGCTCCGGCGTCGAGGCGCTGGAGATCATGGAAGAACTCGACGGCCAGGTGGATGTCGTCGTTTCCGACGTCGTCATGCCGGAAATGGATGGACCGACGCTGCTCGGCGAACTGCGCAAGAAATATCCGGATATGAAGTTCATCTTCGTCTCCGGCTATGCCGAGGACGCTTTTGCCCGCAACCTGCCGGCCGACGCCAAATTCGGTTTCCTGCCGAAACCGTTCTCGCTGAAGCAGCTTGCCGTGGTCGTTAGGGAAACTTTGGATCACTAATGAAGAGATTGCCGTAATATTTTGTTTTTACGGTGTTTTCATTCTATCGTTCAGGTGCGTGCGGCCGATCCGGGCAAAATCGAAGGCGAGGGAGAGGACCGAGGCGACGACTGCCGAAATGCGCGCCGCTCTCGGTCTATTCTGGTTGACCTGATGAGCGGCGCTGTCCGTCATGCCGACTTTGGTTATTCCGCCAGGGCGACCGCGATTTCAGCGGCGAGGCGGGCATTGTTTTCGACCAGCGCGATATTGGTCTTCAGGCTGCGGCCATCCGTGAGGTCGAAGATGGTGCTGAGCAGGTAGGGGGTGACCGCCTTGCCGGTGATTTCGTCGCGTTCGGCGCTGTCCAGCGCGCGTTCGATGTAGATCTCCATCTCCTCGCGCGGGATCTCGGCGGCTTCCGGCACCGGATTGGCGATCAGCATGCCGCCGTCGATGCCGAGCTGTTCGCGGGTTGCCTGAAAATTGGCAATCGCCGCCGGGCTGTTCAGCGTCAGCGGGCTCGGCAGGCCGGAAGAGCGCGACCAGAAGGCCGGGAATTCGGCGCTGTCGTAGGTGACAACCGGAACGCCGCGAGTTTCCAGCACTTCCAGCGTCTTCGGGATATCGAGGATTGCCTTGGCGCCGGCGCAGACGACGATGACGCCGGTGCGGGCAAGCTCTTCCAGATCGGCCGAAATATCGAAGCTTTCCTCAGCGCCGCGATGCACGCCACCGATGCCGCCGGTCGCGAAAACCTTGATGCCGGCGCGGGCGGCGGCAATCATGGTCGCGGCGACCGTTGTCGCGCCCGTGCGGCGCTCTGCAATGGCGAAGGCGAGGTCGGCGCGCGACACCTTCATCGCGCCCTCGGTCTTGGCGAGCGCTTCCAGCTCTTCCGGCTCCAGGCCGATATGCAGGACGCCATGAATGACGGCGATGGTGGCAGGCACGGCGCCTTCCTGGCGGATGATTGCCTCGACGCTCTGCGCCATCTCGATATTGCCGGGATAGGGCATGCCGTGGGTGATGATGGTCGATTCCAACGCCACCAGCGGTGCGCCACGCAGCTTGGCGGCGGCAACTTCCTTCGAATAGGAGATCGGCAAGAGGGGGGAAATGGGTTTGGTCATAGTCTAGTCCAATCGGCTGAAACAGGAAATGCGAAATCAATGCGCTTCATGACAGAATTACGGCTTGCGGAACAAGAGCCAACATCGCCTTCAGAAGCGCGGGTGATAAATTTTCCGCCGTCGCAAAAGGGGATTGCACGGTGATTGCGGCCGCAGCGGTGCCGTGACGCACGGCCTCGCCGAGATCATGGCCGGCAAGCAAGGCGGAGAGAACGCCGGCGGCCAGCGAATCTCCGGCGCCGGTGACATCGGCGACGTTGTCGACTATGGGCGGCTGCAGGCTGATGGTGGCATCGCCGGAAAAGGCGATCAACTCGCGTTTGCCCCGGGTGATTACCCCGCTCTTGAGGCCGAGTGCGCGCAGTTCGACAACCCAATCGCGCGGATCGTCCGGCCGGCTTTCTGTCAGTGCCGCGGCTTCCGCCTCGTTGAGAAAAAGATGATCGATGCCGGCAAGGCAGGGTTTGAGGCGCACGACCTTGGCCGGTGAGATCGCAATTGCGGCCAACGGTTTGTCGTGGGTGGCTGCCCGCATCGCAATCGAACTCAGCGTGTCGGCCGGCAGGTTGGCGTCGCAGAGGATCAGATCGGTGGCCTCGAATGCGTCGCGAATGGAGCGGATCGCCAGCCGGCGCGGCACGAACAGCTTGTAGAGCTCCATGTCGGCGAGCGCGATCACCAGATTGCCGTCGCGCTCGAGGATCGCCGTGTAGCTCGGCGTCTTGCGATCGAGGAAGACGAAAGGCTTGTCGTCGATGCCGGCGTGGTTTGCGGCTTCCGCCACCATCTCGCCTGAGGGATCGCCGCCACGCGGCGAGATCAGCCGCACATCAAAGCCGAGGCGGGCGAGATTGCGTGCCGCGTTGAAGCCGCCGCCGCCCGGTTCCTCGAACCAGGCGCCGGGGTTGCTCGCACCTGGCGCCGTGTCGCCGAAGATACGGCCGCGCCGATCGATATGAGCGCCGCCCAGAACGAGAATCTTCTTCGCCATATCGATCTCCTCAGCGGCCCAAAAGGCGAATCGAAGCGGTTGATAACATGCCGGAAAAGGCTTGCGAGTGCACGTAAGTGCTTGGGATGAAAGAAGAAAACAAATGTAGAACGGAACTCATTTTACCTTTTTCTTTCAATCGCTTGTTGTGGCCTTGCGAAATGAGAACAAATAGAGTACACAATTCTCATCAGCGGCGACATTGCTTGAGCGGCTTCAATAACCTAAAGGTGGATCGAATGTCTCAGAATTCTTTGCGGCTTGTAGAGGACAAATCGGTGGATAAAAGCAAGGCACTTGAAGCGGCACTCTCTCAAATTGAGCGGTCGTTCGGCAAGGGCTCGATCATGAAGCTCGGCTCTAGCGAGAATGTGGTCGAAATCGAAACAGTTTCCACTGGCTCGCTGAGCCTCGATATCGCGCTCGGCATTGGCGGCTTGCCGAAGGGGCGTATCGTCGAGATCTACGGGCCGGAAAGCTCCGGTAAGACGACACTGGCGCTGCAGACGATTGCCGAAGCTCAAAAGAAGGGCGGCATCTGCGCCTTCGTCGACGCCGAACATGCGCTCGATCCGGTCTATGCCCGCAAGCTCGGCGTCGACCTGCAAAACCTTTTGATTTCGCAGCCCGACACCGGCGAACAGGCGCTTGAAATCACCGACACGCTGGTGCGTTCCGGCGCCATCGACGTTCTCGTCATCGACTCCGTTGCAGCGCTGACGCCGCGCGCCGAAATCGAAGGCGAGATGGGCGACAGCCTGCCGGGTCTGCAAGCCCGCCTGATGAGCCAGGCGCTGCGCAAGCTCACGGCTTCGATCTCGAAGTCCAACACCATGGTGATCTTCATCAACCAGATCCGCATGAAGATCGGCGTCATGTTCGGTTCGCCGGAAACGACGACCGGCGGTAATGCGCTGAAGTTTTACGCCTCCGTCCGCCTCGACATCCGCCGTATCGGCGCCGTCAAGGAACGCGAAGAGGTGGTCGGTAACCAGACCCGCGTCAAGGTCGTCAAGAACAAGATGGCACCTCCCTTCAAGCAGGTTGAATTCGACATCATGTATGGCGAAGGCGTTTCCAAGACCGGCGAACTGGTCGATCTCGGCGTCAAGGCCGGCATCGTCGAAAAGTCCGGTGCCTGGTTCTCCTATAACAGCCAGCGTCTCGGCCAGGGCCGTGAAAATGCGAAACTCTTCCTGCGGGACAACCCGGAACTCGCTCGCGAGATCGAATTGTCGCTGCGCCAGAACGCCGGCCTGATCGCCGACCGCTTCCTTCAGAATGGCGGCCCTGATGCCGCCGATGACAGCGAAGCTGCCGCGGAATAGCGGTTTCCTGAGCCGATCCAGGCTTTGATATAGGACTAAAATTCAAAACCGGCCGTATTGTCCAAGGGATGTGCGGCCGGTTTTGTTTGTGCGGCTGGACAGGGCCGGGAGCGAACGATAAAAGCCACTGACTTTGATAGGACTTGCCGAAGGCATACTGAAGGGCCAAACATGAGCGGTGTGAATGAAATCCGGTCGACCTTCCTCGACTATTTTAAGAAGAACGGCCACGAAATCGTGCCGTCGAGCCCGCTCGTGCCGCGCAACGATCCGACATTGATGTTCACCAATGCCGGCATGGTGCAGTTCAAGAATGTTTTCACCGGCCTGGAGCAGCGTCCTTACACGACGGCGTCGACCGCACAGAAATGCGTGCGCGCCGGCGGCAAGCATAACGACCTCGATAATGTCGGCTATACCGCCCGTCACCACACCTTCTTCGAAATGCTCGGCAATTTCTCCTTTGGCGACTATTTCAAGGAGCGCGCCATCGAGCTCGCCTGGAACCTGATCACCAAGGAGTTCGGCCTCGACGCCAAGCGCCTGCTGGTGACGGTCTATCACACCGACGACGATGCCTTTAACCTCTGGAAGAAGATCGCCGGCCTCTCGGATGACAAGATCATCCGTATCCCCACCAGCGACAATTTCTGGGCGATGGGCGATACCGGCCCGTGCGGCCCGTGCTCGGAAATCTTCTACGACCATGGCGACCATATCTGGGGCGGACCTCCCGGCTCGCCGGAAGAGGATGGCGACCGTTTCATCGAGATCTGGAATCTCGTTTTCATGCAGTTCGAACAGATCACCAAGCAGGAGCGGGTCGATCTGCCGCGTCCGTCGATCGACACCGGCATGGGTCTCGAGCGCGTTGCCGCCGTGTTGCAGGGCAAGCATGACAATTACGACATCGACCTCTTCCGCGCGCTGATCGAGGCTTCGGAAGAAGCAACTGGCGTCAAGGCCGAGGGTGAGCATCGTGCCAGCCATCGCGTCATCGCCGATCATCTGCGTTCCTCCGCATTCCTGATTGCCGACGGCGTGCTGCCGTCGAACGAAGGTCGCGGCTATGTGCTTCGCCGCATCATGCGCCGCGCCATGCGCCATGCGCAGTTGCTGGGCGCCAAGGAACCGTTGATGTGGAAGCTGCTGCCGACGCTGATACAGCAGATGGGCCGCGCCTATCCCGAACTGGTGCGCGCCGAAGCGCTGACCTCCGAGACACTGAAGCTTGAAGAAACTCGTTTCGGCAAGACGTTGGATCGTGGTCTGTCGCTGCTAAACGATGCCACTTCGACGCTGCACAAGGGCGACAGCCTCGACGGCGAAACCGCTTTCAAACTCTACGACACCTACGGCTTCCCGCTGGACCTGACGCAGGATGCGTTGCGCGCCCGCGGTATCGGCGTCGATATTTCGAGCTTCACCGATGCGATGGAACGGCAGAAGGCCGAGGCACGTTCACACTGGACCGGTTCCGGCGATAAGGCGACCGAAACCATCTGGTTCGAGCTCAAGGAAAAGCACGGGGCCACCGAATTCCTCGGCTACGACACGGAAGTGGCTGAGGGCGTGATCCAGGCGATCGTCAAGGACGGTGTTACCGTCGACAGCGCCTCTGCCGGCGACAAGGTGCAGATCATCGTCAATCAGACGCCATTTTACGGCGAATCCGGTGGTCAGATGGGCGATACCGGTGTGGTTTCCAGCGACAACGGCAAGCTTGCTGTCAGCGATACGCAGAAGAAGGGCGAGGGCCTGTTCGTGCATATCGCGACGGTCTCCGAGGGCACGCTCAAGGCCGGCGACGCCGTTGTCCTGACGGTCGATCACAACAGGCGCTCGCGCCTGCGTGCCAACCATTCGGCAACCCATCTGCTGCATGAAGCGCTGCGCGAAGTGCTGGGCACCCATGTGGCGCAGAAGGGCTCGCTGGTCGCACCGGAGCGCCTGCGCTTCGACGTCTCGCATCCAAAGCCGATGTCGGCTGAAGAGCTGAAGATCGTCGAGGATATGGCCAATGAGATCGTGCTGCAGAATTCGCCGGTCACGACCCGCCTGATGAGCGTCGACGATGCCATTGCCGAGGGCGCGATGGCGCTGTTTGGCGAAAAATATGGCGATGAAGTGCGCGTCGTGTCCATGGGGCAGGGCGTGCGCGGCGGCAAGACCGGCAAGCCTTACTCCGTCGAGCTTTGCGGCGGCACGCATGCCTCCGCGACGGGCCAGATCGGCCTTATCCGCATCCTCGGCGATAGCGCCGTCGGCGCCGGCGTGCGCCGCATCGAGGCAGTCACCGGCGAATCTGCTCGCGATTACCTGGCCGAACAGGACGACCGCGTGAAGGCGCTTGCCACCGCGCTGAAGGTGCAGCCGACCGATGTCGTTTCGCGCGTCGAAGCGCTGATGGATGAGCGTCGCAAGCTGGAGCGCGAACTGGCGGATGCCAAGCGCAAGCTCGCCATGGGCGGCGGTCAGGCTGGCTCTGCTGATGCAGTCCGCGACATCGGCGGCGTCAAGTTCCTCGGCAAGGCCATTTCCGGTGTCGATCCGAAGGACCTCAAGGGTCTCGCCGATGACGGCAAGACCAGCCTCGGCTCCGGCGTCGTGGCGCTGATCGGCGTTTCCGAAGACGGCAAGGCTAGCGCCGTTGTCGCCGTCACGGATGATCTCATCGGCCGCTTCAGCGCCGTCGATCTCGTCCGCATCGCCTCTGTCGCCCTCGGCGGCAAGGGCGGCGGCGGGCGTCCCGACATGGCCCAGGCCGGTGGACCGGATGGCGTCAAGGCTGACGAGGCGATCGAGGCGGTTGCTGCGGCTCTTGCCGGCTAAGGCCGGGATTTCATTTCACCATTGAAAAGCGGTGGGGGCGAATAGCTCCCGCCGTTTTGTTAGTGCTCGAAACTCATCAGGAATAACGACCTTAAGTCTTGATTGAGAGAATGGTTGTAGGGCTTTGCCTTTTCAGCCATTTGCCTGTTTCGGCATCGCCGCATTGTCGATTTCGTTGCCGCGACGATAGGCATCGCGGTTGCTGACGCGGTTCCAATACTCGATGTAGGCCGGCCGCTTTTCGATGGTGCCGAAGTTAAGACCCCAGCCGACATGAGAGCCGACATAGACGTCAGCAGCCGTGAAACGGTCGCCGGCAATATAGGGCGAAGCGGTCACCGCCTGTTCCAGGGTGTCGAAGATATTATCCAGACTACCGCAGCCGGCCATGCGCAGGCGCTCGGACGGAATTTCGAAGCCGAGGGCACGATTGGTGACGGCCATTTCCATCGGTCCGGCGGCGAAAAACATCCAGCGGAAGTAGCGACCGCGCTCGGCTGCGGTCGGCGCGAGGCCAGCCTGCGGAAAGGTTTCAGCCAGATAGGCGCAGATGGCAGCACCTTCGGTGACGATGGTATCGCCGTAGCGGATTGCGGGCACCTTGCCCATGGGATTGACCGTGAGATAGTCGGCCGCTTTCATCGTCGTGCCGAAATCCAGATATTCGGTGCGATAGGGCACACCGATCTCCTCCAGCATCCAGCGAGCAATGCGCCCGCGCGACATCGGGTTGGTGTAGAAAACGAGTTCCTCAGTCATGCGTTCCTCCCTTTTGTTCTGCCATTCTTGCCATCCGGGAGACGCGACGGCAAGATTTTCCGGCAAAAGAAAACCCGGCGCTGAGGCCGGGTTCTCACAAGCTTTGATGTTGCCGAGGCTCAGGCAGCCATGGCCTTCTGCAGGTTCTCGTCGATCTTGTCGAGGAAGGCGGTGGTGGAGAGCCACGGCTGATCCGGGCCGATCAGCAGCGCCAGATCCTTGGTCATGAAGCCGGCTTCGACGGTATCGACGCAAACGGTTTCGAGCGTTGTCGCGAACTTAGCGAGTTCGGCATTGTCGTCGAGCTTGGCGCGATGTGCGAGGCCGCGGGTCCAGGCGAAGATCGAGGCGATCGAGTTCGTCGAGGTTTCCTGACCCTTCTGGTGCTGACGGTAGTGGCGGGTAACCGTGCCGTGAGCGGCTTCGGCTTCGACGGTCTTGCCGTCTGGTGTCAGCAGAACCGACGTCATCAGGCCAAGTGAGCCGAAGCCCTGGGCAACCGTGTCGGATTGGACATCGCCGTCATAGTTCTTGCAGGCCCAGACGTAGCCACCAGACCACTTCAGCGCGGAAGCGACCATGTCGTCGATCAGGCGATGTTCGTAGATGATGCCGACTTCGTCGAACTTCGCCTTGAATTCGCTCTGGTAAATCTCTTCGAAGATATCCTTGAAGCGGCCGTCATAGGCCTTGAGGATAGTGTTCTTGGTTGAGAGGTAGACCGGCCACTTGCGCATCAGGCCGTACATCATCGAGGCGCGGGCGAAATCGCGGATCGATTCGTCGAGGTTGTACATGGCCATGGCCACGCCGGCGCCCGGAGCGTCGAAGACTTCCTTCTCGATGACTGCGCCGTCTTCGCCGACGAACTTGATGGTCAGCTTGCCCTTGCCGGGGAATTTGAAATCGGTAGCGCGATACTGGTCGCCGAAGGCATGACGGCCGACGACGATCGGCTTGGTCCAGCCGGGAACCAGGCGCGGCACGTTCTTGCAGATGATCGGCTCGCGGAAGATGACGCCGCCGAGAATGTTGCGGATCGTGCCGTTCGGGCTCTTCCACATCTGCTTGAGGTTGAATTCCTTGACGCGATCTTCGTCCGGCGTGATCGTCGCGCACTTGATACCGACGCCGTGCTTCTTGATGGCGTTGGCGGCATCGACGGTGACCTGGTCGTTGGTCGCATCGCGGTTTTCGACCGAGAGATCGTAATAGTCGATATCGATATCGAGGTAGGGATGGATCAGTTTGTCTTTGATAAACTGCCAGATGATGCGAGTCATCTCGTCGCCATCGAGATCGGCAACGGGGTTAGCGACCTTGATCTTCTTCATGCTTCTGCCTCGTTTAAGCTGATGGGAGCGATGTCCCCGTGAATGATATGAAGTCTCGAGCGCTATAGCATCGCAAGTTCCGAACGCAAAGCCAAAGAGGCGCCAAAGCGGCGTTTTTGCGCATCACATCGTCCTCATTACGAGGTTTGCTTTTGCGGGATGGACCATTGCCAAAGCGACCGATGCGGCTAATGTCGCGCGCATGCTTCGCTGACCATTACGGATTCTTATCATGCAGAAAATTGCCGCTGCCGCGCTTCTCGCTGTTTTCCTTCCCCTCTCGCTCAGTGCAGTCCCGGCCGCGGCGGCGGATGTGACGACGCCGGTGAAAGAAGTGATGGATGCCACCGTTTCCAACTGGGCGGGCGGCGACAGCGACTGGCAGGATATTTTCGACGAGAGCAAGCTGGATGAGCGCTACAGCAAGGATCTCATTGCAAAATATAAGGCGGCGGCACAGTTTCCCGCCGCTGACGAGGATGGCATTTCGCCCTTCGATTACGATGTCATCGTCGGCGGTCAGGATGCATGTCCGCTGCAGGATCTGAATATTGCCGCGCAAGCCCCCAAGAGTGAGACGACGGAGGTGGTCGCTACCTTCAAGACGTTGGCTTGTCAGGGGTCGGACGCCAATAGTCAAGCGGTGACCACGGTGCGTTTCGAGGTCATTCAGGAGGCGGGCAAGCCCGTCATCGACGACATCATCACGGTTGACGAAGGCGGTCAGTCCAATTCGCTGAAATCCGTCATGCAGGATATCGTCAAGCAGCAACAGTCGGCGGACCAGCAGCAGAAACAGCCGGATCAGAAATAGTCTTCGTTCCGGACGGAACGGCCCGAGGCTCAAAAGTCTTGCCGATTGCCGCCTGTCTCGTTATTCCGACCGTGATTTGCGCGGTATGGTTCGCGCATGGGGAAAGGCGTCATGGCAGGCACGAATAGCGAGCGTCAACTTTTGGCCGAAGGGCCGGCCGTCATTCTGGTCGAGCCGCAGATGGGCGAGAATATCGGCATGGTGGCGCGCGCCATGGCGAATTTCGGCCTGGCCGAGCTTCGCCTTGTTAACCCGCGCGACGGCTGGCCGAACGAGAGGGCGCAGGCGACCGCCTCCAAGGCCGATCACATCATCGAGGCAACCAAGGTCTACGATACGCTTGAGCAGGCTGTCGCCGACCTCAATTTTGTCTATGCGACGACGGCGCGCGAACGTGACGGCTTCAAGCCGGTGCGGTCGCCTGTGGTTGCCGCCGAGACGCTTCGCGCCAGGTTCAAGGCAGGCGAGGGCACCGGCATCCTTTTCGGCCGCGAACGCTGGGGCCTGACCAACGAAGAGGTGGCGCTCGCCGACGAGATCGTAAGTTTTCCGGTCAATCCGGCCTTCGCCTCGTTGAACATCGCACAGGCCGTGTTGCTGATGTCCTATGAGTGGATGAAAACCGGCATGGAGGATATTGCCTCCGTTCCCTTCCAGGCGATGGAGCAGCGGCCTTCGACCAAGGAGCAGCTTTTCGGCCTGTTCGATCAGCTTGAAGACGCACTGGATGCGCGCAACTATTTCCATCCCGCCGGGAAAAAGCCGAAAATGATCGACAATCTGCGTGCGGTCCTCTCACGCCGGGCGTTTAGCGAACAGGAAATCAGCGTCTTGCGCGGCGTGATCTCGTCCCTCGACCGCTTCACGCGAAAATCTCCGCGCGGCAGCGGCCCGCGTCCCAGATCCTCTGTCGCACCCAAGGAAACCACAAGCGATGACAGCAGCGGCGAATGAGCTGAAACCGATCCTCGTCTTCGATTCGGGCATTGGCGGCCTGACCGTGTTGCGCGAGGTGAGGGTGTTGATGCCGGAGCGCGGCTTCATCTATGTCGCCGACGATGTCGGTTTTCCCTATGGCGACTGGGAAGAGCAGGCGCTGCGCGAGCGCATAATCAGCCTCTTCGCCAAGCTTCTGGCGGACTACGATCCGGAAATCTGCATTATCGCCTGCAATACGGCCTTCACGCTCGCCGGTGCCGATCTGCGCGCCGCTTTCCCGCAAATGACTTTCGTCGGCACCGTGCCGGCCATCAAGCCAGCGGCGGAGCGGACACGGTCTGGTCTCGTCTCGGTCCTGGCGACGCCGGGCACTGTCAAGCGCGCCTATACCCGCGATCTCATCCAGTCCTTTGCGACGCAATGCCATGTCCGGCTTGTCGGCTCGGAAAATTTGGCACGCATAGCGGAAGCCTACATTCGCGGCGGCACAGTTTCCGATGATGCTGTGCTCTCCGAAGTCGGCCAGTGCTTTGTCGAGATGGATGGCCGCAAGACCGATATCGTCGTGCTTGCCTGCACGCATTATCCCTTCATGGCCAATATCTTCCGCAGGCTCGCGCCTTGGCCCGTCGATTGGCTCGACCCCGCCGAGGCGATCGCGCGACGCGCCCGCAGCCTGGTGCCGCAGGTGGCCGATGCCGTGCATCCCGACACTTATGATTTCGCCGTCTTCACGTCCGGCACACCGGATTTTCCGACGCGACGGCTGATGCAGGGCTTTGGGTTGAGGGCATAACGCTATGGCTGGAACAATTTCATTGCGGAAACTCGATCTCGTTGACATGCCGGCTGCGGCTGGGGTCCATCGGGCCGCCTTCGATGACCGGCTTCCAACGCTGTCGGGGCTTCATACGTCGGAAGAGGATGTCGGCTTCTGGAGCGCGGTCGTCTTCAAGGATTGCCAGATATGGGGCGCGGAGGAGGGTGGTCGCCTTGTCGGCGTCATCGCCTTTCTCGAGGATTGGATCGATCAGCTCTATGTCCTGCCCGAGGCGCAGGGTCGCGGTATCGGGACCAGATTGCTGGAGGTCGCCAAATCGGCCTATCCGTCGCTTTCGCTCTGGACTTTTCAACGAAACGTCGCGGCACGCCGTTTTTACGAGAAACACGGCTTCTTGGTTGTTGACGAGTCGGACGGGGCGGGCAATGAGGAGAAGGAGCCTGATGTGCTCTATAAGTGGGAAGCTCGGTTGCATCGCTTATAGAGCAGTGTGAGGGTCGTATTGGGGAGGACGATATTTTATGACTTTTGAGAAGCGTTGCAGTTTCACCGTCGAGGCATATCATGCGCCTCACTGACTGCTATAATTTCCATGATTTCCGCGCCTTGGCGAAGAGCCGTCTTCCGGGTCCGATCTTCAACTATATCGATGGTGCCGCCGACGACGAAGTGACGCTTCGCCGGAATACGCAAAGCTTTGAGAATTGCGATCTCGTACCCAATGTGCTGCGCGGCGTCAGCAGCGTCGACATGTCCGTCACGGTGATGGGACAGAAGCTGGCAACGCCATTTTACTGCTCGCCAACGGCCCTGCAACGGCTCTTCCATCATCAGGGCGAAAACGCGGTTGCTGCTGCCGCGTCTTCCATTGGCACCATGTTCGGCGTCTCCTCGCTTGGCACGGTCAGCCTCGAAGAGGTGCGCAAGAAGCATCAGGGGCCGCAGGTCTATCAATTCTACTTTCACAAGGATCGCGGCCTAAACCGCGCCATGATGCAGCGTGCCAAGGATGCCGGTGTCAATGTGATGATGTTGACCGTCGACAGCATCACCGGCGGAAACCGCGAGCGCGACCTACGCACTGGTTTTTCCATCCCCTTCAAGCTCAATCTGGCTGGCTTGGCGCAATTCGCCATGAAGCCGGCATGGGGCCTGAACTATGTCACGCACGAAAAATTCCGCCTGCCGCAGCTTGAGGAGCATGTGGACATGAGCGGCGGGGCGATGTCGATCGGCAAGTACTTCACCGAAATGCTCGATCCGTCGATGAACTGGGACGATGTCGCCGAGATGGTACGGCATTGGGGCGGGCAATTCTGCCTCAAGGGCGTGATGTCCGTGGAGGATGCCAAGCGCGCCGTCGAGATCGGATGTACGGGCATCGTGCTCTCCAATCACGGCGGGCGGCAACTGGACGGCTCGCGCTCGGCCTTCGATCAGCTGGCCGAGATCGTCGATGCGGTCGGCGATCGGATCGACGTGATGATGGACGGCGGCATTCAGCGCGGGACGCATGTGCTGAAGGCACTGTCGCTCGGCGCCAAGGCGGTTGGTGTGGGACGTTTCTATCTCTATCCGTTGGCGGCTGCGGGCCAGCCGGGCGTCGAGCGGGCGCTTGGCATGTTGCGCACGGAGATCGAACGCGGCATGAAGCTCATGGGCTGCACGACGGTCGATCAGCTGTCGCGCGCTAATCTGCGTTTCCGATAGACGGGCGGCCGGACTGCATTCCCCTGTGGGTTTCTGAAATCCGTTCGCGAAAGCCGCGGAAATCTTTGATAGACGGAAGCGCCCCGTTTCTGAAAGATGGGCGCTTCCGCATCTGAGTCTTGTCAAAGGGGTATTGCATTGCAGGTCGGCATCGACATGGGAACGGCGTCCGGCGGGACCAGCGCCCAACTCGATATCGAGGAGCTGCTGGCAACCCGTCTGCTCGTACAGGGCAATTCCGGTTCCGGAAAATCGCATCTATTGCGGCGCCTGCTGGAGCAGTCCGCGCAGTGGGTGCAGCAAGTCATTATCGATCCCGAGGGCGATTTCGTGACGCTGGCCGACAAGTTCGGCCATGTGGTGGTCGATGGCGAGCGCACCGAGGCCGAGCTTGCCGGCATCGCCAACCGTATCCGTCAACATCGTGTCTCCTGCGTCCTGACGCTCGAAGGGCTCGATATCGAGCAGCAGATGCGCGCCGCCGCCGCCTTTCTCAACGGCATGTTCGATGCCGAGCGCGAATATTGGTATCCGGTGCTTGTCGTTGTCGACGAGGCGCAGATGTTCGCGCCTTCGGTTGGCGGCGATGTCTCGGAAGATGCCCGCAAGATGTCGCTCGGCGCCATGACCAACCTGATGTGCCGCGGCCGCAAGCGCGGCCTTGCTGGCGTCATCGCGACGCAGCGCCTGGCGAAGCTCGCCAAGAACGTTGCCGCCGAAGCCTCGAATTTCCTGATGGGCCGCACCTTTCTTGATATCGACATGGCGCGCGCCGCTGACCTTCTCGGCATGGATCGTCGACAGGCGGAAATGTTCCGCGACCTGAAGCGCGGCAATTTCGTCGCACTCGGCCCAGCTTTGTCGCGCCGGCCGCTGCCGATCACCATCGGCAACGTCGAAACCTCAGCGCGCTCTTCCAGCCCGAAGCTGATGCCGTTGCCGGATGCGCCGCAGGATGTCGAGGATCTGATTTTCACGCCGGATCCGGAGGAATTCTCAAGGCCGGTCGTTCGCCGCACTACGCCCGCGCCGCGCCCGACGACGGATATTCTGGCGGAACTCTCCCGCTCGACACCCGCCGCCAGCTCGGCGCCGGCCGAACCGAGAGCGAGCCAGCCGGAACTGTCGCCGGAAGATCGCGAGGCGCGGGTAGGCGTTGTACTTTCCGAGATCCTCGATGATCCCGCCTCCGGTTTCCGAACGGATTCAGTACTCTATCAGGAATTCCTCGTGCGGCTGCGCATGCGCCGCGTGCCTGGCGTGCCGATGGCACTTTCGGAATTCCGCCGCCGCGTGGCGATCGTGCGCTCTGGTGCCGACGAGGCGACCATGGCGACGGAGGCCTGGGCCACGGCCATGTCGCTCTCTTCTGGCGTTACCGACGATCTGCAGGGCGTTTTCCTGATGCTCGCCAAGGCGGCCATCTGCGGAGAGCCATGCCCCTCCGACGCCCGCATCGCACGAGCCTACGGCACGCATTCCGCCCGGCGCGCCCGGCGCTTGCTCAGCTATTTTGAAGAGCAGGGCAGCGTCGTAGTCCACACCGATTTCTCCGGCAAGCGCATCGTCGCCTTCCCGGATATCGGCAGCCAGACCGCGCCGGGGGATGCCAATGCGCCTGATATCGATGGTGGCGATCAGGCGGCGGCTGAATAATCGGGATCAGGTGTCGCTGCCAATGACATGAAGTGCGGTTTTCCCGTCCTTGACCGCCGCAGTGGACAGTCGCCGATCGAGAGTAGCCAGCTTGCCATGATGGAATTTCGCAAGAGCCAACAGATAACTGTCGATGATTTGCCCAGGCGTGAGGAGGCGGGTTGGGTCGATCAAACTCGTGTCTGTCAGACTGATGTCATCGAACCAGAATTCATGGCCTGGCAAAGTACGAAGTTGTGCAATCAACGGCGCGACCATCGATGGAGGGCCGGGAGAGTTCGGATAAGCGGCTTGGCCGAGAATTCGAATGACACCGTTTTCTGTTAGCGGGCATGTCGCCCAACTCCGATTGCCGATCGAGCTGAACCAGCCGTGCACCGTATCGTGGGCGACATGCGATGGATCAAACAAGGCAATCAGGACATTGACATCAAGGAGGAACGTCACGGGAGTTCGTCTCGAAGTTTGTTGACGACTTCAAGCGTGATTGGCGCATTGCCTGGTTTCGGCATCAACAAAGGAACGCCATTCCGTTCTTTTGCCGCCTGTGGGCGGTTGAGCGAGCGACGCGCCAAATCTGAGATGACGTCGCCAACACTGCGATGCTGCTGTTCCGCCATAGCTTTTGCCACGGCAAGCACATCGTCATCGATTGCCAAAGTCGTTCTCATCGCAGCACCTCATATCCGCATCAGACATCACGCATCAGATATAGCGATTTTTCTCATAATCTCAACGGCGGCGAGAGACCGTGTGTTGACAATTTCATGACGACCGCCTAAAGACCGCCCCAACGCCGGGCAGAAATGTCCGGTGTTTCACTGACATGTCCCGTGGTCCCTCCGTTCGCTAACGTGAGGAGCCTGTCAGAGCTCGAAAACGGAGTTCAGAGGAGGGCGTGTTTCCTTCGCGGTTTGGCAACAAGCCGCTCGAACACTTTGAAAGGAAATGCGATGAGCAAGCGCGAATCGTCCAAGTACAAAATTGACCGCCGCATGGGCGAAAATATCTGGGGTCGTCCGAAGTCCCCGGTTAATCGTCGCGAATACGGCCCAGGCCAGCACGGCCAGCGCCGCAAGGGCAAGCTTTCGGACTTCGGTGTGCAGCTGCGCGCCAAGCAGAAGCTGAAGGGCTACTACGGCGACCTGCGCGAGAAGCAGTTCCGCGCCACCTTCGACGAAGCTAACCGCCGCAAGGGCGACACCTCGGAAAACCTGATCGGCCTGCTCGAATCGCGTCTCGACGCGATCGTCTACCGCGCCAAGTTCGTTCCGACCGTTTTCGCTGCCCGTCAGTTCGTAAACCATGGCCACGTCTCGGTTAACGGCGTTCGCGTCAACATCGGCTCCTACCGCTGCAAGGCTGGCGACGTTATCGAAGTTCGCGAAAAGTCGAAGCAGCTCGTGATCGTTCTGGAAGCGGTTTCGCTGGCTGAGCGCGACGTTCCGGACTACATCGAAGCTGACCACAACAAGATGGTTGCTACCTTCGCTCGCGTTCCGACCCTCGCTGACGTACCGTACGCAGTCGTCATGGAACCGCAGCTGGTCGTCGAATTTTATTCGCGTTAATCAGCGGATATCTTTCTTACGAATGGAAAAGCCGCTCCTTCTGGGCGGCTTTTTTCTTTGCGGAGATCATCATGGCGGATTTGCAGGCAGTTCTCGACAGCATCCATGCTGAGCTTTCGCCGCGTCTCGGCGAAGGCAAGGTCGCGGACTATATTCCCGAGTTAGCCAAGGTCGATCCGAACCAGTTCGGCATGGCGATCGCGACGGTGGACGGCAATATCCACAGTGTCGGCCATGCCGATATTCCCTTTTCCATCCAGAGCATTTCCAAGGTCTTCATGCTGACGCTGGCGCTCGGCAAGGTGGGTGAGAGCCTGTGGAACAGGGTCGGCCGCGAGCCCTCCGGAACGGCGTTCAATTCCATCGTCCAGCTTGAGCGGGAGGAGGGAATTCCGCGTAATCCCTTCGTCAACGCCGGCGCGATCGCTGTCAGCGACGTCGTATTGTCGGGCCACGCGCCGCGCGAGGCGATCGGCGAGCTGCTGCGCTTCGTGCGCTATGTTGCCGATGACGAGTCGATCACCATCGACGACAAGGTGGCGCGCTCGGAGACGCAGACTGGATTCCGCAATTTCGCGCTCGCCAATTTCATGCGCGCCTATGGTAATATCGACCATCCCGTCGAACATGTGCTCGGCGTCTATTTCCATCAATGCGCCGTGTCGATGAGCTGCCAGCAGCTTGCCAAAGCTGGGCTTTATCTCGCGGCTCGCGGTACCAATCCGATCACCGGCCATTCCGTCGTTTCGCCGAAGCGGGCGCGGCGTATCAATGCGCTGATGCTGACCTGCGGTCACTATGACGGTTCCGGCGATTTTGCTTATCACGTCGGCCTGCCCGGCAAGAGCGGCGTTGGCGGTGGTATCTTGGCGGTGGCGCCGGGTATCGGCTCCATCGCGGTCTGGTCGCCTGGGCTGAACAAGGTCGGCAATTCGCAGCTCGGCGCGGTGGCGCTGGAAATGCTTGCCGCGCGGACCGGCTGGTCGGTCTTCGGCGATTGATACCGTGTCTTTGACCGCGCTTTCTGCTATCAGCGTGGCAAGGCCTGAGGGATGACAAGATGAATATCGCAACGACAGTGGCGGACGAGCTCGATATCGAAGTTGAGGATGGCGGCGGCGCTCATCCGCTGTTCGCCGATGCGCCGCGATCGGTCTCCTTCAATAAGCTGCGCAAGCGCCTGCTGCGTCAGGTGCGCCAGGCAATGGACGATTTCCAGATGCTGAAGGGCCAACAGCGTTGGCTGGTCGGCGTGTCCGGTGGCAAGGATTCCTATGGGCTGCTGTCGATCCTGCTCGATCTCAAATGGCGCGGCTTGCTGCCGGTGGAGCTGATCGCCTGCAATCTCGATCAGGGGCAGCCGAATTTCCCGAAGCATGTCCTGCCCGAATACTTGACGAAGATTGGCGTCGAACACCG
This sequence comes from Martinezella rhizogenes, assembly GCF_000799715.1. Lineage (GTDB taxonomy): Bacteria > Pseudomonadota > Alphaproteobacteria > Rhizobiales > Rhizobiaceae > Rhizobium > Rhizobium rhizogenes_C. The sequence continues at coordinate 432,317 of NZ_JUHG01000011.1, read as the reverse complement.
CATCGAATATCGCGATACCTATTCCATTGTGAAGGAAAAGGTGCCGGCGGGGGCGACCTATTGTTCGCTCTGTTCGCGCTTGCGCCGCGGCAATCTCTATCGCATTGCTCGCGAGGAGGGCTGCGACGCGCTGGTGCTCGGCCATCACCGCGAGGACATCCTCGAGACCTTCTTCATGAATTTCTTCCATGGCGGCCGGTTGGCCTCGATGCCGGCAAAGCTGCTCAATGACGAGGGCGATCTGATGGTGCTGCGGCCGCTTGCCTATGCCGCCGAGGACGATCTCGCCAAGTTCGCCGCCGCCATGCAGTTTCCGATCATTCCCTGCGATCTCTGCGGCTCGCAGGACGGCCTGCAGCGCAATGCGATGAAGGAGATGCTGAGTGATATCGAACGCCGCATGCCGGGCCGCAAGGATACGATGCTGCGGGCTCTGGCGCATGTGAACCCGTCGCATCTGCTCGATCCCAAGCTTTTCGATTTTGCCGGACTGATGGCGCACAAGCCTTGAGCCGCGTCTGTCGGATTTAATTGGTTTTGCCACAAGGCTGTAATCGAATCGGGCATAAGGGGAACCATCCTCTTTCTGTAAAGATCATCGATGACCCTCTCCGATCCAGACTTCAACTATTTGATGGCGACCGTGGCCGAGGCTGCGGTGCTTGAAATCATGCCTCGCTTCCGCAATCTCGGCGCAGGCGATATTTCGGAGAAGACTTCGGCCATCGATCTGGTGACAGAAGCCGATCTGCTGACGGAGAAGCACATCACGGCGGCGTTGAAAGCGCGCTTTCCCGGTGCGCTGGTGGTCGGCGAGGAAGCCTATGAGGCGGATAAATCCGTCGTGCCGGCATTGGCCCATGCGGATCTTGCCTTTGTCATCGATCCCGTCGATGGCACCTTCAATTTTGCCTCCGGTCTGCCGGTCTTCGGAACGATCCTTGCCGTCGTCGCCAAGGGCGAGACCATCGCCGGGATCATCCATGATTCCGTGCTCGGCGATACCGTGACCACGGTGCGCGGTGCCGGCACCTATTTGCGGCGACGCAACGGGCAGTCGAGCCGGCTCGCGGTCGCCCCCGCTGTTCCGTTAAGCGAGATGACCGGCCTGATCTCCTGGGGCCATATGGACGAACCGGACCGCTCCCGCATCAGCGCCAATCTGGCGAAGATACGCATGGGATTTGCGTTGAACTGCTCGGCCTACGAATATTGGATGGTTGCCTCCGGCAGGATCCATTTCATCGGCCACTCGAAACTGATGCCCTGGGATCATCTGGCCGGCGTGCTCGCCCATCAGGAAGCCGGGGGCTTCACCGCGAAGTTTGACGGCACGCCCTATCGCCCCGGCGAGACGACGGGCGGCATTATTTCGGCTCCGGATGAGGAAAGCTGGCGGATTATCCGTCGCGGGATCGTCGGCGCCTGACAGGAGAGGACTGCATCATGACATCATCCGTTGACGTGACGACCCTTGCCGATCTGCTGCGCCAGGCGGCAAAGGCGGAGATCCTGCCGCGCTTCCGTCGGCTGGGCAGTAATGATGTCCGCGCCAAGAGCGAGGCGACCGATCTGGTGACGGAAGCGGACGAACAGGCGGAGCGGATGATCAAGGCTGAGGTGGCGCGGTTGTGGCCCGAGGCGCTGTTCATCGGTGAGGAATCGGTTGCCGCCGATCCGGCGCTCCTGCACAAGCTGCAGGGCGCTGATCTGGCCATCATCGTCGATCCGGTCGACGGCACGTTCAATTTCGCCGCCGGCATTCCCGCATTCGGCGTCATGGCCTCCGTGGTCTCCAAGGGCGAGACCGTGGCGGGCATTATTTTCGATCCAATGGGCGATGATTGGGTCCTGGCCGAAAAGGGCAGCGGGGCATGGCTGCGCCGGCCGGATGGCGAGGCGCAGCGTCTCTCCGTGGCAACGCCGGTTGCCCTGGAAGAGATGGTCGGCATGGCATCGACTGGCTACCTGCCGAAGGGCAAACGTGCCGAGATCCTGGGCAATCTGGCCAAGGTGCGCTTTATCACCAACTACCGCTGTGCCGCCCATGAATACCGCACCTTCGCCGGCGGTCATGTCCATTATCTCATGTACAACAAGCTGATGCCTTGGGATCATCTGGCCGGCGCGCTGATTTCCGAGGAAGCGGGCGCCTATGTCAAGCGTTTCGACGGTTCGCCCTATCTCCCACATCATCTTGACGGCGGTCTGCTGGCTGCCGTGGACAAGGCATCGTGGGAGCTGTTGCGGCGCGAGGTCTTTACCGTCTGAGATGGTGCTACTTGGAAAGTCGTGGGCGCAGCGTTATCTTCGTCCGCGATAGGCATCCGTCCTTTGGCGGAATTTGCCACTGGGATGAGGCCGATGTCTGAGACGAGCCGCAAGCTGACCACCATCTTCTGTGCTGACGTGCAAGACTATTCGCGTTTGATGCAGAAGGATGAAGAAGGAACGCTTGCTACGCTCAAGCGGTATCGCGATGCGATGGCGCGGTTGATCGCGGCGCATGGTGGCCGTGTCGTCAACACTTGGGGCGATGGGGTATTCGCCGAATTCCCCAGTGTCGTCGAGGCGTTGCGCGCAGCAGTTGATATCCAGAATGAACTCGCCGGTTATAATGCGAAAAGCGATCCCGATACGCAGATGCTGTTTCGCATCGGGCTCAATCTCGGCGACGTGATTGCCGAAGGCAATGATCTTTATGGTGATGGCGTCAACATCGCCGCGCGCCTTCAGGCCTGCGCGGCGGCTGGCGGCATCGTGATTTCCAATACGGTCTACGATCAGGTTCGCAACAAGGTGGCTGTCGGTTTCGATTTTCTTGGCCAATTGGAGGTCAAGAACATCGACGGCGGCGTGGCGAGCTATGCTGTGCGGATTGGCGCGCCGCAGGCTGCCAGTGCCTCGCCGGAGCCTCGCAGTATTCGCGAAGAAGTTCGCGCTCCGGTGGCCGCGAATGCCAGACCTCCGGCGGGTTTCACCCAGATTTACGGCACTCTGGCGGTGGCTGCCATCGCCGTGCTTTTGGTCAACGCATTCACCTGGCACGGTGATTTTTGGGCGAGATGGCCCTTGCTTGGTCTTGCCTTCGCCGCAGGCCTTCGATGGGCAAGGACGAATAAGCAGATCGATCCTCAGCTTGCGACTTTCGCCGTGATCGGTGTCGGCTTGATTGGCATCAACCTTCTATCCTGGCACGGAACGCCTTGGGTAGTCTGGCCCCTGCTGGGCCTCGCCATCGCCGCCGCGCTGCGCTGGGTCAGGCGCCCACGCGGCGACATCTGATTGTTTGACGTGCCGGAGATCCTCGATCAGACGTGACCCATGCCGGATTCCAGCTTCGGGTTGTCGCCGGGATGGGTGAAGAGTTTTCCATTTTCCGCCCATAGCGTCGCAAGGATCGACAGCGCACCGAAAATGGTAAACCCGGCGATCAGCGGCTGAGGCGTGCCGTTGAACATCTGGCCGACAAGGCCGCCAAGAAGGACGCCGCCGGTGGTGGAGACCGAGCTGGTAATGGAGGCGGCGGTTCCCGCCAGATGTCCCATCGGCTCCAGGCTGATGGCCATGATGTTGGTGGTGATGACCGCAAACATCATCAGCATTACCGAGATCAGCACATAGGTGAACACGAAGCTCGGCATGCCGGCCGTTCCGACGACATAGCCGAAGGCGCCAAGAAGAGTGAAGACGATCATGGCGGCATGGGAGATGCGCCGCATGCCGAAGCTGCGAACGAAATAGCCATTGGCGAACTGTGCAACAGCCGTGCCCGCTGCTGTCGCTGCGAAGGCGATCGGGAACCACTCGCCGAGGCCATAGACTTCGCCGAACACCTGCTGGACCGACACGATGTAGGCGCAGATAACGGCGGTATAGAGCGTTAGGCCAATCATGTAGCCGCAGGTGATGCGATTGGTCAGCACCGTCTTGAAGCCGGAAATGACAGAACTGACGGAGAGCGGCAGGCGCTCGTTATCCGGCAGCGTCTCCTTCATCCGAAAGAATGCGATGAGAAGGAGAACGGCGCTCGTAATGCCGAGCGCGATGAAAATCCATTGCCAGTTCGAATAGGCGACGATCAGCTGACCGACAGCAGGGGCGACCATCGGCATGATCATGAAAACGATGGTGACGTAGGACATGACCTGCGCCATTTCTCGGCCGCCGAAGCAATCGCGCACGATCGCCAAGGTGGTGATGCGCACAGCCGCCGCGCCGACGCCCTGGGTGAAACGCAGCACCAGAAGCATGGTCAGGCTGCCACTCCAGGCGGCGGCAAACAGCGCCACCGTATAGAAGGCGAGGCCGCCGAGCAGGATGTTCCGCCGGCCATAGGCGTCGGCCAGGCTGCCGAAAAACAACTGGCAGATGCCGAAGCCCAGAAAATAGACGCCGATGACCATCTGTGTGTCGTTGGGATTGGCGACCGCCAGCGAATGGCCGATATTCGGCAGGGCCGGCAGCATGCTGTCGATGCCCAGCGAAATGCTCGCCGTCATCAGCGCGATGATGATGACGAATTCGACGATGCCGAGGCCGATACGCGCGGAGCCGGTGGGCTCCGCTGATTTTACTTGGGGCGAGGTCATGTAAAAATGCCTGTCAATGAAGGGCGAGGGACTGGTCGGCCGGCGGGGGCGCATTGTGTGGCTGAAAGAGACGTCCCTTTTCGGCAATCAGGACGAAGACGATGCCGATTAGCGAGACGGTGAAGTAGCCGACGACCATCGGCGTTGCCGTGCCGTTGAAATACTGGCCGATGCCGGCACCGATCGATGCGCCGCCGACCGTGCTCATGAAGCCGAGTACGGAAGAGGCGGTGCCTGCGACATGGCCGAGCGGTTCCATCGCGAGCGAATTGAAGTTCGAACCGATCAAGCCGAACTGGAACATCGCCAGCGCGAAGAAGACCATAAACAGCGCGAAGGGCATCGGCGCGGGACCGTAAAGCTGAACCAATAGCCAGATGAAGGTGACGAAGGCGAAGCCGAAGAGTGCCCCATGCGACAACCGCCGCATGCCGAAGCGGCCGACAAGCTGCGAATTGATGAAGGATGACAGGGCCATGAACACCGCGACGCCGCCAAAGGCGACGGGTGTGTAGACGCCTAGTCCATAAATGCCGCTATAGATCTGCTGTGCCGAATTGATGAAACCGAACAGCGCGCCGAACAGGAAGGTGCTGGCGAGCGTGTAGCAGAGTGCAACGCGGTTCGTGAGGACCATGCGGAAACCAGCTGCGACGGATTTCACGGTGAGGGGACGGACATTTTCGGGCTTCAGCGTTTCCGGCAGGCGGAAATACATCCAGATGCCGACCAGGGTCGCCATGGTGGCGATGAAGACGAAGATCATGTGCCAGGTGCTCACCAGCATGATGATCTGGCCGCTTCCCGGCGCAATGACCGGAACGATCATGAAGACCATCATGATCAGCGACATGACCTCGGCCATCTGGCGGCCGCCGAAGATGTCACGGACGATGGAAATGGTGATGACGCGCGTTGCCGCCGAGCCCAGGCCCTGGATGAAGCGCAGGGCAAGCAGGCCGGCAAAAGACGGGATGAGCGCTATGCCGAAAGCGGAGATGATGAAGACGACAAGGCCGATCAACAGTGGTAGGCGGCGGCCGAAGCGATCCGACAAGGGTCCGTAGAACAGCTGCGCCAAACCGAAACCGATCAGATAGGTCGTTACCACATATTGACGGTGGTTCTCGTTTTCGACGCCAAGGCTGGAGCCGATCTGCTGCAGAGCGGGGAGCATGATGTCGATCGCCAGCGAGTTGATCGCCATCAGGAAAGCCGCGAGTGCTATAAACTCGCGTTTGCCCATGGGCAATTGCCAATGGGGCATGGCTTGGGATGGAGTCGTCACGGTTTTATTCCCATAAACATTTCAAGGCGCTGTCGAACGACAGCGCCTTATCAATCGAATTGGACTATGGAAACCGGACGATTGAGCCCGGTGACCGGTCAGGCGGCGCGAACGTTGACGCCGTGTTCCTGAAAATGCTGCTGAAGCTCGCCCGCCTGGAACATTTCGCGCACGATATCACAGCCGCCGATGAACTCGCCCTTCACGTAGAGCTGGGGAATGGTGGGCCAATTGGAATAGTCCTTGATGCCCTGGCGAATTTCCGCGTCGGCCAGAACATTGATGCCCTTATAGTCTACGCCAATGTAGTCGAGGATCTGGACCAGCTGGCCCGAGAAACCACATTGCGGGAACTGTGGGGTGCCCTTCATGAAGAGAACGACGTCGTTGGTCTTCACTTCATTTTCGATGAATTCGTTAATGCCGCTCATATTCCAGTCCTTTCACTTGCGGGGTCAAGGTCCGCAGATCCAAATCTTTTCCTTAAATAGCAAGGAGAAGGTTCGATTTCCAGCCGCAATAACGTGCCCGAATGTTTTTCATCGCATGAATGGGATTTCGCGCAACATGCGTTGCAAATGACGGCGCCATGTTGGAATTATCACCTTTTTTTGAACAGTGCGTTTTGAAATCGCTTCTTCAACTCGGAAACCGAACAACACATATAAAAAGAAGCAAGGGACGCTTAATATTACGCTGCTGGGTGTTCGGAGTCGGTGGCAAGAAAGTTTTTGAGGCGCGCCTGTGGGCGGCATGACGGGTACCTGTCCTTTTGCGAGCATTGCATTTTGAGGGAGTGGGTATCATGAGCCATCATCACTATTCTGACGGCCAGGTCGGAGAGGAACGCGATTTTTACGGTTCCAGCGAGACGAGCGAAGGCGAGCGGGAATATTATGAGCATGTCCGAACCCCCAAAGCATCGATACTGAACAGCGCCGTCACGGTCTGCGCCATCGTTCTGATGCTCAGCATCGCCTTCGGTTACCGCGCGACGACCACGACAGCAGCGCCGCAGGTTCAGCCGCAGCCCCAGGCAATCCATAGGATAATGACCGCGCCACCGGCCGATCCCTGCGCCGACTACTCGCCCTATTCAGGCCGGGAGTGCTGACGTAGAGGCTTCCTTAACCATGTCGTGGGAACCTCTTCGTCAGTTTTCATCGCGGTCTGCCATGAAAAAGCCAGCTGGCCATGGTGTTGCCGGTCTCTGATGTCTATGCGATGCACGTCAGTGCGCCGGGGAACCAAGTACATTATGCGTAACATTGAAAAGAGGGTGGTCCTTCACTTCCCTGGCTTCGAGCCATTGGATGCGTCCATGCACCGGGCGCGTTATGAGCGTTCGGCGAAGCAAAGTGCCGCCGCATGGGATTTCTCGGTCACCGTCGATTCGTTGCAAAATTTCGGCAGGGCGCCGTATTTCGATGTGAATGCCAAGGGCGTGGATTGGCAGACCCATAGCCGCGTCCATATCCTCGATCACAATGATCTGGTCGCAAAGCTGAATGGCAGGCCGTTTTTCACGCGACTCAGACAAGGTTATCTCGCAGCCGGAAGGGTTGTGGCCACCGGTGACATGACGGGCTATTTCCGGCACGCCTGGCGCTTCGGTCTGTTTTTTATCTTTCCGTTCCTGTTGATGCTGGTCGGGCTGCTCCTCAGCCTGTCCGTGGCCCTTTTGCCCTCTCTCCTCGGGCTTCCGTCCTGGAGTCATATCGGCAGCATCGCGCTGGCGGTGGCTTTCTTCATCTACGTCTTCCTGCCCCAGGCAGAACGGCTGCACACGCTGCATCTCTTTGCCGACTGGGAGATGGCGGTCGCCATGGCGGGGTTGAACGGGCTTGGCGCGGAGCAATGGATCGAAGCTTGCGCGATCAGCGCGCGCCAGGCGCTTGATGAGCCGGCTGATGAATATGTCATCTCCTCGCACAGCATGGGATCGAGCGTTGCCGCCCATGTGATCGGCCTGCTGCTCGAGCGGGAGCCGGAGCTATTCCAGGGCAAGCGCGTCGTGTTCACGACGCTTGGCAGCGCTATCCTGCAATGCGCATTGATGCGGACCGCCTCGACGCTGCGTTCGCGCGTCGGCCTGCTTGCGCGCTGCCAGGAGATTTTTTGGCTCGACGTTCACTGTTTGACGGACGCGATCCATTTCTACAAAGCCAAAGTCGCCGCGGTCTGTGGCCATGCGGACGCGCCGCAAGCCACGATCCTGTTCATTCGCTTCAAGAAAATGCTGACGTCGAAGCACTATGCCAAGATCAAGCGCGATTTCCTGCGCGTACACCGGCAATATGTGCTCGGACCGGATGTCCGAGCTCCCTTCGATTTCACGCTTCTGACGGCCGGCCCGCTGCCGGCATCCAGTTTTGCTGCATTCACACAGACAGAAATGCCGGAGCTCGCTTTCGGCCCCGGCAATGACAGCGTCCGGATTTCCTCAATCGGGCGCTGAGGTTTGTAGCGCCAGGGCGTGCAGTACGCCGCCCATATTGCCCTTCAGTGCATCATAGACCATCTGGTGTTGCTGCACGCGGCTCTTGCCGCGGAAGGCTTCGGCCACGACTTCGGCGGCATAGTGATCGCCATCCCCGGCCAGGTCGCGAATCGTCACCTTGGCGCCGGGAATGCCGGCCTTGATCATGTCTTCGATATCGCCGGGATTCATTGGCATCAGTGATTTACCTCATTCTATTCGGCAGCAGCGAGCGCACCGCCATCCATGAAGGCAGGAAACCACGATTCATGCGCCTGACGCAACTGTTGAACGGAAACGGACAGCAGGCCGTCGATGGCGAGCGCGTCACCCTCGACGGTACCGAGACGACGGAAAGGCACGCCGGCGCTTTCGGCATTGATGCAGACGAAATCGGCAACATCGGCAGGAACGGCAATGACATAGCGCGCCTGATCCTCACCGAAGAGCAGAGCATGCGGTAGTCCCTTGCATTCGGCAAGCTCGACGTGCAGACCCTTGCCCGATGCCATGACCATTTCGGCAAGCGCGAGCACGAGGCCGCCCGACGAAATGTCGTGGCAGGCGGTGACCTGGCCGTTGCGAATGGCGGAGCGGATGAAATCGCCGTTGCGGCGTTCGGCGAAAAGATCGACTTCCGGAGCCGGACCGTCTGTCGAGCCGAGGATATCGCGCAGATAGATGGAAGAGCCGAGATGGCTGCCGTCGACGCCGATCATGATGATGCGATCGCCTTCGGAGGCCGAGCCGATGCGCGCCATCGCCTGCCAGTCCGGCAAGAGGCCGACACCGGCGATCGTCGGGGTCGGCAGGATTCCGACGCCGTTGGTCTCGTTGTAGAGCGAGACATTGCCCGAGACGATCGGGAAGTCGAGTGCACGGCAGGCTTCGCCGATGCCCTTGATGGCGCCGACGAGCTGGCCCATGATCTCGGGCTTTTCCGGATTGCCGAAATTCAGATTGTCGGTCGCGGCCAGTGGCTCGGCGCCCGTCGCAGTGATATTGCGCCAGCATTCGGCAACGGCCTGCTTGCCGCCTTCGAACGGATCGGCCTCGACATAGCGCGGCGTCACGTCGGAGGAGAAGGCGAGCGCCTTGGTCGGATGACCTTCGACGCGGACGACGCCGGCGTCGCCGCCCGGAAGCTGCAGGGAGTTGCCCTGGATTAGCGTGTCGTACTGTTCATAGACCCAGCGACGGCTGGACTGATTAGCCGAGCCAACCAGCGACAGAAGCGTCTGGCCGTAATCCTCGGGCGCTGCGACGAGATTGGCGGGCAGGGCGGCGCGCTTGTCGGCCTCCCTCCAGGGACGGTCATATTCCGGTGCCTGGTCGCCGAGATCCTTGATCGGCAGATTGGCGACTTCCTCGCCCTGATGGATGACGCGGAAGCGCAGGTCGTCCGTCGTCTTGCCGACGATGGCGAAATCCAGGCCCCACTTGACGAAGATCGCCTTGGCGACGGCTTCCTTTTCCGGCTGCAACACCATGAGCATGCGCTCCTGGCTTTCCGACAGCATCATTTCATAGGCCGTCATCTGCTCTTCGCGCACCGGCACCTTGTCGAGATCAAGCTCGATGCCGAGGTCGCCCTTGGCGCCCATTTCGACGGCGGAGCAGGTGAGCCCGGCGGCGCCCATGTCCTGAATGGCGATGACAGCGCCGGTCTGCATCAGCTCGAGGCAGGCTTCCAGCAGGCATTTTTCGGTGAAGGGGTCGCCGACCTGGACGGTCGGGCGCTTCTCCTCGATCGATTCGTCGAATTCGGCCGATGCCATGGTCGCGCCGCCGACACCATCACGGCCGGTCTTGGCGCCGAGATAGACGACGGGAAGGCCGACGCCCTTGGCTTCCGACAGGAAGATGGCGTTGGATTTTGCAAGGCCCGCCGCAAAGGCGTTGACGAGGATATTGCCGTTATAGCGCGCGTCGAACTCGACTTCGCCGCCGACTGTCGGAACGCCGAAGGAGTTGCCATAGCCGCCGACGCCGGCGACGACGCCGGAAACGAGGTGACGGGTCTTCGGATGGTCCGGCTCGCCGAAGCGCAGCGCGTTCATCGCTGCAATCGGGCGCGCACCCATGGTAAACACGTCGCGCAGGATGCCGCCGACACCGGTCGCCGCACCCTGATAGGGCTCGATATAGGACGGATGGTTGTGGCTCTCCATCTTGAAGACGACGCAGTCGCCGTCATCGATGTCGACCACACCGGCATTCTCGCCAGGACCCTGGATGACGCGCGGTCCCTTGGTCGGGAGGGTACGCAGCCACTTCTTTGAGGACTTATACGAGCAGTGCTCGTTCCACATGGCCGAGAAGATGCCGAGTTCGGTAAAGGAGGGCTCGCGGCCGATCAGATCCAGAATGCGCTGATATTCGTCCGGCTTCAGGCCGTGGGCGGCAATCAGTTCCGGGGTAATCTGGATCGTGTTCGAAAGGGTCATGGGCGCTCGAAGGTCCTTGCCTGTAAAGGGTTTGAAGGCCGGTCAGGGGATTGGGGTCTCTTTAGCGCATGTGAACCTGTCGCGCGACAGGAAAATGACCGCGATTCACAATAGGTAAATCGCGGGCTTGATCATCTGCGGCCGCTTGCCGGCGATCAGAACTTGTAGCCGACCATAAGCCCGACCCGCGTCATGCCGCCATTCGGACCATCGCAGAGATTGGCATGCGATGAATGGGCAATCTGCGCCATCATGTTCCAATGGCTGTCGAAATTATATCCAAGGCCCGCATATTCATGAAAGAGCAGGCGACAGCCGAGCATCGGGCCGTGCTCGGTCCAGTCATCGAGGTTGCCGGTATGGATGGTGCCGCCGAAGCCCACTTCGGTGAAGATGCCGTTGCTATGCGTGAGCGTCCAGGACAGGCCGCCGTAGAATTGCGTCGCGGAACCGGCCGTGCCGACAGAGGTTCCGAGATGGATGCGCGGATGGGCCAGTTGGTCCTTCCAGTTCGCAGTCGGATTGTATCCGAACGGATTGAACAGCACCTGGACATCCGGGAAAACGCCCTTTTCATGATCATATCCGCTTTGGATAGACCCGCTCGCCCCGAAGCGCAGTTCATCGAATATTTTATTGTCCGCGGCAGCGGCAGATTCATTGGCAACGAAGATAAAGCCAGTCGCAACAAAAATGGCTGTAAGGCTGTTCTTCCCAAAGAGACGTTTCAAAATGGAAACAGCAAGCATGCACTCCCCCCAATATGGCGAGCGAATCGCATCGTATTGGCCGGATCGTAGCACCCTCGAATTCGAGGTAAAGCGCGCGTTACTAAGTAAGGCTTGTTTTCTCGGAGCCGAAGCAAAACCGCAACAATGCCGTCATATGTGGCTGTCGTAGCCCGCCGAGCCGTTTTCCAGAAGGCGGCGTAGCGTCATGAAGCCGGCGGCGACATCATCGCGGCGTTGCGGAGAAGAAAAGGCAACACGAACGCGGTGATAGACCTTATCAGAGCGGCCCGCCTTGAATTCGTCTTCGTCGTCGACAAGCACGCCTTCGGCGAGGGCTGCATTCTTGAATGTGCCGGAAAGCCAGGGCTCCGGCAGTTTCAGCCACAGGAACGGCACATGCGGATGCGAGGTGAATTCGAAGCCGGATAGCGCCTCGCGCGCCAATTGTTCACGGGCGCGGATTTCATCGACTGCCTTGCGGCGCAGCGCCAGCGCGTGGCCTTCGAGCACCAGTCGGGCGCAGGTTTCCGCCAGGATGAAGGGCAGGCCGCCGGTCGTCATCTTGTGGGTGACCTTGATGCGCTGGGCGAAATGCGGCGGGCAGGCGACCCAGCCGCCGCGCACGCCCGCAGTGACTGATTTCGACAGGCCACTGACGAGGAAGGTGCGCTCCGGCGCGATGCTCGCCATCAGCGGGTTCGGATCCTCGGTCATGCCGCCATAGAGATCGTCTTCGATCAGCCAGACGCTGTGTCGCCGGGCGATGGCGGCAATCGCGCGGCGGCGTGCTTCCGGCATGGTCGTCAACGTCGGATTGTGGGCCGTGGGCATCAGGAAGGCCAGGCGCGGATGTTGCTGCTGGCAAAGCCGTTCGAAATCATCGGGAATTATGCCGTGCTCGTCGGAATCCACCAATATGGAGCGGCGGCCAAGGAGACGGGTGGCGCGGCTGACCTGTGTGTAGGTCAGGTTCTCGAAGACGATCTTGTCGCCAGGGGAGGTGACGGCTGAAATGACGGCGATGGCAGCGGCATGGGCGCCGAGCGTCGGCACGACGGTCTCGATCGCCGGGCTCCAGCCGTTGCGGGCAAGCCAGACCTGGCCGGCGCGGAACCAATTTACCGGGAAACTCCGTGAATAGGAAGAAATCTCCGCCTGATGATCGCGGCTGATGTCGGCGAAAAGCTGGCCGATAACCTCGCCTTGGCCTATATCGGGTGCTGCCGTCGTATCGAAGCGGATCTTGCCATCCGGGGTTTCCAGGCCACGGGTGCCGGCGAGGGCCTGCGTGATCGGATCTACCGGCTCGATCTGCTTGCTGTTGATGCGGTCGAGCACGTAGGTGCCGCGGCCGACTTCACCGGCGACGAGGCCGCGTTCGTGCACGAGCGCGTAGGCCCGGCTGACGGTGCCGATCGTCACGCCGATATCATAGGCGAGATTGCGTTGCGGCGGCAGCTTCGTCCCCGGCGGCAATATGCCATGGGTGATCGCGTTTTCAATGCTGTCGGCGACGCGGATGTAGACAGGTCCGTTCCCGCTGGAAATGTCAGGTAGCCAATTTGTCATGATGACAATTTCTTAGATTGCCTCGGAAATAGAGTCAATACTATGAGTCAATTGTATCGTTTGGCTCGATACATCCCTATTGTCATAATTCTGCGAGCACAAAATGGATACAATAGATACAATCTGCCTTTCCAAGGGCGCTACGCCCGTCAAGATATCGTGGGGTGCTTTCAAGCCGGCGCAGCCTCTGTCGCTCCTGGCGCACCATCTTTGGGCGTCTCTTGCGCTTTGGATGGAGAAGCGTGAAAGCCGTTGGACGTTGCGGGATCTGACGGATGACCAATTGCGCGATATCGGGCTGACCCACAGCGAAGCGAAGACCGAGGTCAGCAAGTCGTTTTTCTGGGGTTGAACGAGCTGAGCCGCGTATCAGGCTAGCGCGCCCGCCTTATCCGGGGCCATTCACATGCTTGACATTGCCTGGCCTGTGAACGAACTTGTAGTAGCTGCGCGACTGGCGGATTGTGATGGAAAACCATCGTGGAACGCAGCGATATATGCCGACCGCCTGGGCCCTACTGAGAAACGTAAATGGGGGCTCATATGCGCTTGGATATCGATCGAATCGAAACCGCTGCCACGACCATAAACAAGGTCTTTCGGCATACACCGCAATATGTCTGTGAAAGTCTGAGCCGGGCTCTGGGCTGCCGGGTCGTTCTCAAAGTGGAAACGATGAATCCCGTGCGCTGCTTCAAGGGCCGTGGCACCGAGATGGTTCTGGCACGGCTACAATCGCAAGGGGATACGAAATCGGTCGTCTGCGCCAGCGCAGGCAATCTGGGCCAGGCACTCGCCTATGGCGGCCGGCTGAGAAGCTTTGATGTCACGGTGACGGCGTCCACCACCGCGAATGCCTTCAAGGTGGAAAAGATGCGGTTACTCGGAGCAAATGTGGTGTTGGTCGAAGGGGAGATCGAAGCCGCACTCCAAGCGGCCTCTGATCATGCCGAAGAAACGGGTGCCTTCCTCGTGGAGGACAGCAAGAATCTCGACACTTGTGAAGGTGCCGCGACAATCGGGCTCGAGCTTTCGGAACTTCCTCAAGCGCTGGATGCTGTTCTGGTTTCTCTCGGCGCCGGGGCAATGGCGACAGGCATCGGCTATGCCCTGAAGTGCCGGCGCCCAAGTGTGGAGATAATCACGGTTCAGCCCCGGAATGCACCGGCTATGACGCTTTCCCTTAAGGCCAGGCAGATTGTGGACGCTGGCGCCCCGAACACCATCGCCGATGGGGTGGCCGGGCGCTATGTAATCCCGGAAGTTCTCGATGATTTACTGGTCGTCGCCGATGACGCCCTTTTGGTCAGCGAGGGGAGCATCAAGGAGGGAATGCGACTTCTATACCTGCATTCGGGACTTGTCGTCGAGCCCGCTGCCGCACTTGGCGTCGCCGCCATTCTTGAGAATCCACAGCGTTTTGCCGGCAAGACCGTGGCAACCGTTCTTTGTGGTGGCAATGTCGAACCCAAGGCGTTCGAAGCGTGGATTGGGTAGCCCTAAAAGTGCGTCCGCTTAAATCCGAGTGATGGCTTACTCACCGACAACGGATCGCGACGGCGAAACCGTTACTGGCAGCCCTTCGAGCCTGCGGCCCAGCGATTGACGTCGCCGGTGATGCGGCCGCCGGAAGCGCCACCCATCATTGGGCCGAAAGCCTGCAGCTGCGCCGGATTGCCTTCCGCTTGGACGACGAGAGACGGGCGGCCGGTCGGGTGCTTCTTGTCGACCACGAGAATACGCGGGCGGCCGGTGAAGGAATTGAGTTCGGGCGCGAGCTGATAGCCGGCAAAGGCCGGATCGGCCGATTTGAACCAGCATGCATTGGCGCTCATCATGACGCGTTCCATCGTCGTCAGGGCGGTGCGATCAACCGTAATGGCGGTTGGCGCGCGCGTGCCGCAGGAGGTGACGAGGAAGCCGATAGCCGTAAGAGCGGCGGCGGAATACAGTCCGGTGGCGAGGCGAGGGCGCATTAATCTCATTTCCGATGAATAGGTTGGGCTGCTCTCAGCCGACTTGCCGGTTCCGGGCGATATTGCCCGATGATCGCCTCAGGCGGCGATCACGTCGAGGGCGGAGGCGAAGAGGCCGCGACCGTCGGAGCCGCCATGGGCTGCCTCGATCAGGTTTTCCGGATGCGGCATCATGCCAAGCACATTGCCCTTGGCGTTGATGATGCCAGCGATGTCGTTGACCGAGCCGTTCGGGTTGGTGCCTTCGGCATAGCGGAACACCACCT
The DNA here is from genome assembly GCF_000799715.1 of Martinezella rhizogenes. Taxonomy (GTDB): domain Bacteria; phylum Pseudomonadota; class Alphaproteobacteria; order Rhizobiales; family Rhizobiaceae; genus Rhizobium; species Rhizobium rhizogenes_C. Next base: position 416,969 of record NZ_JUHG01000011.1, on the reverse strand, counting down.
GGCCATTACCTTCGATCGCCGCCAGCGTTTCCGCGTCGGCAAAATAGTTGCCGTCATGATGGGCGACTGGGCTGCGGATCACCTGGCCCTTGGCATAGGCGCGGGTAAAGTCCGTTTCGGCGTTAGTGACCTCGAGCTTGACCTCGCGGCAGACGAACTTCAGCGAGGCATTGCGCATCAGCGCGCCGGGCAGCATGCCGGCTTCGACGAGGATCTGGAAGCCGTTACAGACGCCGAGAACCTTGACGCCCTTATCGGCCTTGTCCTTGATCGCCTGCATGACCGGCATGCGGGCGGCAATCGCGCCGCAACGCAGATAATCGCCATAGGAAAAGCCGCCGGGAATGACGATCAGGTCGACATCCGGAATCTCGGTTTCCGTCTGCCAGATTGTGACGGGCGCCTGGCCGGAAATCTTGGTCAGCGCCGCGATCATGTCACGGTCGCGATTGAGACCGGGAAGTTGAACGACTGCTGATTTCATGATTCTGCTCCCGAGATTACGCGAAAGGTGCTGGCTTAGAGGTGTTCGCGAGCCATACTCTATTGTCCAAGACAAAGAAAGAATGGCTCCCGGAAAACGGCAATCAGTCGATCGAAATGCTGAAGTTCTCGATCACGGTGTTGGCGAGGAGCTTTTCGCACATGGCTTTCAGCTCGGCTTCGGCCTTGGCCTTGTCGGCACCGTTGAGCTCCAGGTCGAAGACCTTACCCTGGCGGACCTGGCCTACACCTTCGAAGCCGAGTGCGCCGAGTGCGCCTTCAATGGCCTTGCCCTGTGGGTCGAGAACGCCGTTCTTCAGCGTGACGGTTACACGAGCCTTGATCACGATTGTCCTTCCTGCGCTTTACTTGACGAGAACCGGCCCCGTGCCGCGCACGGGTTCGTTTTCATTGATGATGCCGAGACGGCGGGCAACTTCGGAATAGGCCTCCACCAGGCCGCCCATGTCGCGACGGAAACGGTCCTTGTCCATTTTCTCATGGGTTTCGATGTCCCAGAGACGGCAGGAGTCCGGCGAGATTTCGTCGGCGAGGATGATGCGCATCATGTCGCCTTCGAACAGGCGGCCGCATTCGATCTTGAAATCGACGAGCTGGATGCCGACGCCGAGGAAGAGGCCGGTCATGAAGTCGTTGACGCGGATGGCAAGCGCCATGATGTCATCGAGTTCGGCAGGGTTCGCCCAGCCGAAAGCGGTGATGTGTTCTTCGGAGACCATCGGGTCTTCGAGCGCGTCCGACTTGTAGTAGAACTCGATGATCGAGCGCGGCAGCACGACGCCTTCCTCGATGCCGAGGCGCTTGGCGAGCGAGCCGGCGGCAACGTTGCGCACGACGATCTCGAGCGGGATCATTTCCACTTCCTTGATCAGCTGCTCGCGCATGTTGAGGCGGCGGATGAAGTGCGTGGGGATGCCGATCTTGTTCAGATGGCTGAAAATATATTCGCAGATGCGATTGTTCAGAACACCCTTGCCATCGATGACTTCGTGTTTCTTCTTGTTGAAGGCGGTGGCATCGTCCTTGAAAAACTGGATCAGTGTGCCCGGCTCTGGTCCCTCGTAAAGGATCTTGGCCTTGCCCTCGTAAATACGGCGGCGACGGTTCATTGGTATTGTTCTCTGTCGTTGGCGCTCTCTGAGTAGCGCAAGTGGATCGAGCTGTGGGCGTCCCCATAACGGATAAGAAGCAAATTCACAATCCGCCAGCGCCTCCTTCCTCGGAATTCCGGCTTTGGTGGGGTACCAATGCGAGAATCGGGATCCTGTCACCTTATGTTCTACAGGCTTTTATTTAACGATGGAATGAAGCCCACCGATACTGCACAGGCAAGTACTCCAACTTGCATGGAGCCATTGTATCATACTTGGCCGCCGTCACGGCTTGAGGCCGCTCAGAAACTTGGCAAAGACCATCGTGCCTTCCGGCCAGGGACCATGGCCGGAATCGGCATTGATGTGACCCGCCTCGCCGGCGTCGATCAGCAGCGAACCCCAGCTGCGGGCCAGTTCTTCGATATGCTCATAGCTGCTGAACGGATCGTTGCGGCTGGCAATGATCATCGATGGAAAAGGCAGGGGATCGAGCGGGTAAGGGCCGAAGGTCATCAGATGCTTCGGCTTGATCTTCGGATTGGCGACATCGGGCGGCGTGACGAAGAAGGCGCCAGCCACCTTGTTGCGGAAATACGGGATCGCGTGGATCACCGAGGGAACGCCAAGCGAATGCGCCACCAGCACCACCGGTTTGGTGCAAGCGTTCACTTCTTCGACGATACGGGCAACCCAGTCGTCGCGCACGGGCTTCGACCATTCCGCCTGTTCCACGCGCCGCGCGGTCGAGAGCTTCTGCTCCCACCGTGTCTGCCAGTGGTCGGGGCCGGAATTGGTGTAACCGGGAACGATGAGAATATCTGCGTCGGAGACTTTCATGATGTGCCGATGTGGAAAAGGAAGCCCCGGCTGTCAAGGGAAAAGGCGACAATTGCGACAAAATTTGCTAGGATGACGGCTGCCGGTAGCGATTGATGATGTCGGCGCCTCTTTTGCCCGATATTTTCGCGCCGCCAGCTGAACACATAGGCTGATGAGGAGGAGCAATACTATGGCGGCATTTCACGTCATGGCTGGCGCGGATCATACCTTTACGCGTCCGGCCATTCGCAAGATCGGTGTTGCCGATCTCGTCGATGCCCTGAAGCTGGGGCTGGACGACTTCAGAGAAAAACCATCGCATTATGTCTTCCTGTGTCTGATGTATCCGATCGCGGGCGTTGCCCTGACGCTATGGAGCTCCGGTGCCAACCTGCTGCCGCTGCTCTTTCCGTTGATGTCCGGCTTCGCGCTGGTCGGACCGTTGGCGGCAATCGGCCTTTACGAGATCAGCATGCGGCGGGAAAGAGGAATGGATACTTCCTGGCGGCATGCTTTCGATGTGCGCTTTTCGCCGGCATTGCCGTCGATCATCGTCGCCGGCCTTATGCTGTTTGCCTTCTTCGTCGTCTGGCTGGTGGTGGCGCAAAATATCTACATGGCCTTTTTCGGTGACACGGTGCCGGTGACGCTATCGTCGTTCCTGTCCAACGTGCTGTCGACGCCGCAGGGCATGGCGATGATGTTCTGGGGCAATCTCACAGGATTCATCTTCGCTCTCGTGGTCCTGGCAACGACTATCGTCACCTTCCCGCTGCTGCTCGACCGCGATATCGGCGTCGTGGCGGCAGTCGACGCCAGCCTGCGCGCAACGCTGCTCAATCCGGTGCCCGTGGCCATCTGGGGCCTGATCGTGGCAGCACTCCTGGTGATCGGCACGATCCCGATCTTTGCGGGCCTTGCCGTGGTCATGCCGATCCTCGGCCATGCCACCTGGCATCTTTATCGCAAGCTCGTGGTGCCGGCCGATACGCACTAAGCCTACGCTGACGTGGTTCCGGCCGGATCGGTTGGAACCACCGTGATCTTGCGGCGTTGACCCGCGTCCATCTCTCGAACTCGGGGGATGGCATACGGTTCTGCCGAGGATGTGGTTCATGGCAAGGCTCAAGCATATTTTCGCGCGTTTCGCCGCCATTGTTTCGGAATGGACGGGAAAACCCGTCGTCTTCATATTGGCGCTGCTATCGGTCATCGTCTGGGGTCTGACGGGACCGATCTTCGACTTCTCCGAGACCTGGCAGCTCGTCATCAACACAGGCACGACCATCATCACCTTCCTGATGGTCTTCCTGCTGCAGAACGCGCAGACGCGCGATACGCGCGCCATCCAGGCCAAGCTTAACGAACTCATCCTGACCAGTGCCGCGGAAAACCGCTTCGTCGGGATAGAGAACCTCGATGAGGAGGATCTGAAACATCTGGACCGGCTGGTGGAAAAAGCTGCGAAGAGTCGCGGCGATGAGGCGGAAAATGGCCAGCGAGAAAATAAGCTCTCTGCGAAATCGCGCCTGAAACAGAAAAGGCGGCGCATCGTCAGCGCCGCCTCTTCAAAATCGGATCAATAGGCTTGTCCGAGCTTAGCCGAAGACGCGCTTGAAGATCGTATCGACATGCTTGGTGTGGTAGCCGAGGTCGAACTTTTCGCGAAGATCCTCTTCCGAGAGCGCCGCGCGGACCTCCTGGTCGGCGAGCAATTCTTCGAGGAAGTCCTTGCCCTGTTCCCAGACCTTCATGGCATTGCGCTGGACGAGACGGTAGGAATCCTCGCGGGAAACACCGGCCTGCGTCAGCGCCAACAGCACGCGCTGCGAATGAACAAGTCCGCGGAACTTGTTCAGATTGTTCATCATATTTTCCGGATAGACCAGAAGCTTGTCGATGACGGTGGTGAGGCGTGACAGCGCGAAATCGAGGGTCACGGTCGCATCCGGGCCAATCATGCGCTCGACGGAGGAGTGCGAAATATCACGCTCGTGCCACAAAGCCACGTTTTCCATCGCCGGAAGGGCATAGGAGCGGACCATGCGGGCAAGGCCGGTCAGGTTTTCGGTGAGTACCGGGTTGCGCTTGTGCGGCATGGCCGACGAACCCTTCTGGCCGGGGGAGAAATATTCCTCGGCTTCCAGCACTTCGGTGCGCTGCAGATGGCGGATTTCGACGGACAGGCGTTCGATCGAGGAGGCGACGACGCCGAGCGTTGCAAAATACATCGCGTGGCGATCGCGCGGGATAACCTGCGTCGATACCGGCTCCGGCTTCAGGCCGAGGGCTGCGGCGACATGTTCTTCGACGCGCGGGTCGATATTGGCGAAGGTGCCGACGGCGCCGGAAATGGCGCAGGTGGCGACTTCCTCGCGCGCGGCGATCAGGCGCTGCTTGCAGCGTTCGAACTCGGCATAGGCAAGCGCCATCTTGACGCCGAAGGTGATCGGTTCGGCATGGATGCCGTGCGAGCGGCCGATGGTGACGGTGTCCTTATGCTCGAAAGCACGGCGCTTTAGCGCTTCCAGAAGCTTGTCGATATCGGCAAGCATGATGTCGGTGGCGCGCACGAGCTGGATGTTGAAGCAGGTGTCGAGCACGTCGGAAGAGGTCATGCCCTGATGCACGAAGCGGGCGTCCGGACCGACGATTTCGGCGAGATGTGTCAGGAAGGCGATGACGTCATGCTTGGTGACGGCTTCGATCTCATCGATACGGTCGACGTCAAAGGTTGCCTTGCCGCCCTTTTCCCAAATGGTCTCAGCCGCGGACTTTGGAATAACGCCGAGCGCGGCCAGCGCGTCGCAGGCATGGGCCTCGATCTCGAACCAGATACGGAACTTGGTTTCGGGCGACCAGATGGCGACCATTTCCGGTCGGGAGTAGCGCGGGATCATGGGCTCACAACTTTCTTGGGGTGCGGGAAACGAATGCTTGGCGCCCCCATAACAAAGACGGGCGGCAATCTCAATGTTTCTTGGCGCAATCTTTCGTTCGGTTCAACGCATATGCCTGGCGAGATAGAGGCTCGCGGCGGCCAAGCAGAGGAGACCGAAGGGCAAAAATAGGCCAAGGCCGAGGACTGCGAACTGATAGACGGCGCTGGCGCTGGTGAAGGCGAACTGAAATGTCCAGACGAGCGTGCCGAAAGGCGCATGCCAGCGCGCATAGAACCAACGGTAGTCCATGGCAAAGAGGAAGGCGGTCATGGCGACGGTGCCGAGCGATAGCGTCAGGAAGAATGCCGCGAAACGGGCTTCCAGCGCTCGGCCACGAGCGAGCAACCGCGTCAGCGGCAGCATGAAGCACCAGGCAAGCGTGCCGCCGAGGAAATAGACGGTGATTAGCGCGGGCAGATGGCTCGTCAGCAGGCCGTTGCGCAGATAAAGCGCCACCAGCATGGAGCCTGTCATTGCAGCGCCCCAGCAGGGCGCTCCGATCAGCAGCTGTCGATAGGAAGCGGTGGCTGCCCTCAGCCGCCCGTTCGCAACGACAGCACTGGCCGGATTAATTTGATCCAACGCGGCCTCGTTCTGCCGCAGCCCTGAGATCGGACACCGTCTGCTTGTAGGCCTCGACCGAACCGCCCTTGAATATCGCCGAACCGGCGACGAGTACATTGGCGCCGGCGGCGGTGATCATCGGCGCGGTCTCGACGGTGACGCCGCCGTCGACTTCCAGCTCGATCGGGCGGTCGCCGATGAGTGATTTGGCATTGCGGATCTTGTCGGCCATGGCCGGAATGAATTTCTGGCCGCCGAAGCCCGGATTGACCGACATGATCAGGATCAGGTCGATATCATCAAGCACGTTTTCCAGGATAGACAGCGGCGTTGCCGGATTGAGCGTGACGCCGACCTTCTTGCCGAGATTGCGGATCGTCTGAAGCGAACGATGCAGATGCACGCCCGCTTCGGCGTGAACCGTAATCCGGTCGCAGCCGGCCTTGGCGAAGGCTTCGAGATAGGGATCAGCGGGCGAGATCATCAGGTGGCAGTCGAATGTGGCGGTCGTGTAGGAACGCAACGACTTGATGACATCGGGGCCGAAGGAAATGTTCGGCACGAAATGCCCGTCCATGACATCGAGATGGATCCAGTCCGCCCCGGCTTCGGTCACATCTCTGACTTCCTGCCCAAGCTTGGCGAAATCGGCTGCGAGAATGGAAGGGGCAATGCGGATCGGCAGGGTCATGAGATGGCTGAACTCCGTCTGATTTTTTCGCGCTTGGCTTATCACCGGTTCGGCTGGCGGACAACCTGGTCCGCCAGACTTGCACGGACCCTATCAGTTCGACGGCGCCGTCAGAGGTACGAAGGCATTGCCGCGCCATTCCAGCAAGCGGTAGGGATTGTCGGTCAGTTCGTGGTTGCTGCTGAAGGTGATCGGGCCGATCGGGGTCTGGAAGGTCGCGCCGATGAGCTTTTCGGCAATCGGCTTGTTTTCCGCCTTGGCGCTTTCGGCCGCCTGATTTGCGATCAGCGCGGCTGCTGCGGCCGGCAGGATATAGCCGTCCGGCTCTATGCCACTGGCGCGCATCGCCTGCGCTACCTCCTGGGCATCGGGCAGGCTAACGTAATCGGGCAAGGCGATGGCCTGCACGCCGTCGGCCAAAGGCACTGGCTGGTTGGCGGCGCGCATCGCGTCGCCGCCCATCAATTTCAATGGGACGTTTTCACTCTGGGCATCGCGGGCGATGATTGCCACGTCGCTGCGGTCGCCGCCGATGAAGACGCGCGCGGCGCCAGCCTTCTTCAGTCGGCGGACAAGGGCGATCTGCTGGTCTTGGCCCGGGCGAAAGGTGTCGGTGAAGACCGGTTTCAGGCCCTTATCCTCCAGCGCGCTACGGACCGCGCCCACCAGTTCGCGACCGTGGATCGTGCCATCATCGATGAGCGCCATCGGCTCCGCCGCCCAGCCCTTCAGGATGGCATCGACCGCCATGGCCGCTTCAGCGGTGTCGACCGGAGCGAGACGGAACAAGGGCCAGCCGTTCTTCAGCGCATCGTCCATCAGGATGTGCGAGCGCGCCGAGACGGTGATGACGGGAATACCGGCATCCTTCAGCCGGGGCAGGGCGCTTTCCAGGGTCTCGCTGCAGAGGAAGCCGATCGCAACTTGAACCTTGGCGGTGATCAGCGCCTCTGCGACGGCCTGGCCGCCATCTTCCGTACAGGGTTCATCGACGACGGTGGCGGAATTCTGCTGCGCTTGCACTTCGAAATTGGCGCCGGCGGTGATCTCGGCGCCGAGCGTTGCGAAGTTTCCGCCCTGCGGTGCGACAATACCGATATTGATGCCCGCGGCATGGCTGCTGCCCGCTGCCAGGAGCAGCATCATCATCAGCGGTGTGCGACGCAGAACATTCATCGAATGGTTATCCCGGGCAAATCTTCTGCCCTTTTATCCACATGACAGTGGTCGTCAAAGAAAAAGCAACAAAGTCACTCGGTTTTCAATAATCCTATTGTAGAAAAGCTAGCATCCGCCCGCCATATTGAACGGAACATGCGAAATGACAGAAATGAGGGAAACGATCGTGCTTGATAGGCAGAGTATGGGGCCAGCGCTCTATCGTGATGCCATGAGCCGCTATGCGGGGCATGTGCAACTTGTGACCACGGCACTTGGCAGTGAGCGGCGCGGAGTGACGATCACTGCTGCCTGCTCGGTCTCCGATAATCCGGCCACGGTTTTGATCTGCCTCAACAACACCAATGTGAAGAACGAGATCTTCTTCAAGAGTGGTGTCTTCGCGCTGAATGCTCTCGGCGCCCATCATCAGGCGCTTGCGGACGCCTTTTCCGGCAAGACGAACCTCACCAACGACGAGCGCTTTGCCGCTGGCACCTTCGATACGCTGGTGACCGGTGCACCGGTGCTTGCCGACGCGCTAGCGGCCTTCGATTGCCGCGTGACCGAGATCAAGGAAGCGTCGACGCATCACATCATTTTCGGCGAGGTCATGGCGGTGCGTTTCAGTGAAATCAAGCCGGCGCTGCTCTATATGAACCGCGACTATCACACGTTATAACCTCCCTAGCGCATAACCCCTTGAATAGGAATCGATTTAAGGAAAGGATTATGCGCCAGTTTACGATTTTACTGCGTCCTTTGCGCGTCCGATAGGACGCGCGGCGCAGTAATGGGAGAAACCATGTCCGATAAAACTGCACCTTCATTGCCTGGCTCAATAGACGAGACGATCGCCTTGCTCGGCGCCCACGACTATCTCGCCGGACGGGCGCTCGGTACGGTGCTGTTTCTGGCGCTGAAAATGAAACGGCCGCTGTTTCTTGAAGGCGAGGCCGGTGTCGGCAAGACCGAGATCGCCAAGGTGCTGTCGAAGGCGCTCGACCGGCCGCTGATCCGGCTCCAATGCTATGAAGGTCTCGACGTTTCCTCCGCCGTCTATGAGTGGAACTATCCGGCGCAGATGCTGGAAATCCGCCTGGCGGAAGCATCGGGCCTCACCGATCGCGACCGCATCGAGTCTGACATCTTCTCCGAGCGCTATCTGATCCGCCGGCCCGTGCTGCAGGCCTTGTCGAGTGTCGACGGCCGCGCGCCGGTCTTCCTGATCGACGAGCTGGATCGCACGGATGAGGCGTTCGAAGCCTTCCTGCTGGAAGTGCTCTCCGATTTCCAGGTGACCGTGCCCGAGCTTGGCACCATCAAGGCCGCCGAGCCGCCGATCGTCATCATCACCACCAACCGCACGCGCGAGGTGCATGACGCACTGAAGCGGCGCTGTCTCTATCACTGGGTCGATTATCCGGAGGCCACGCAGGAACTGGAGATCATCCGCCGCAAGGTGCCGGGCTGCAACGAGGCGCTGTCCGGCCAGATCGTCGCCTATGTGCAGAAACTGCGCGCGCTCGACCTTTTCAAAAATCCCGGCGTCGCCGAGACCATCGATTGGGCGACGGCTCTCACCGAACTCGACAGGCTGGCGCTCGATCCGGAGACGATTTCCGACACGCTCGGCACCCTGCTGAAATATCAGGACGACATCGCCCGCATTCAGGGCGGCGAGGGCAAGCGGGTGCTGGACGAGGTGAAATCCGAATTGCTTGCGACGGGATAGAGCGATGGAGCCGCAAGCACAGGATGGCATTGCCGCTCCGCCGTCACCGCTTGGTGACGGGCGCCTTGCCGACAATATCGTCTTCTTCGCCCGGGCACTCCGCAAGGCAGGACTGAAGATCGGGCCTGCTGCCATTGCCGATACCATCGAAGCCGTAGAGGCGATCGGTATCGGCTCGCGCGACGAGTTTCATGCGGCGCTCTGTTCCACCTTCGTCAAGCGGCATGAGGATCTCGCGGTTTTCGACGAGGCTTTCCGGCTGTTTTGGCGCTCGCGCGATCTCGTGCAGAAGATGATCGCAATGATGTCACCGATCGCGCTCGACAATCGCGAGAAGGAAAAGCCGAAGCCCGGCGAAACCCGTGCCGGCGATGCCTTGCTCGGGGACCGCAACGACCGCCGACCGCAACGCGAGACGCCGGATATCGAGATCGACGCTCGTTTCACCACATCCGGCAGCGAAGTGCTGCGCCGCATGGATTTCGCGCAGATGTCGGCCGCGGAGATCGCCGTTGCGAAGAAGGAATTGGCGAGGCTGAAACTGCCGCTCGACAGCGTGCGGACCCGCCGTTTCGTGTCGGCACATGCGCCGGTCCGGATCGACCCGCGCGCAACGATGCGCGCGGCGTTGCGCACCGGAGGCTCCCTGATCCTGCCGCGCTATCGTCGACACAGGGAGATGCAGCCGCCGCTGGTGGTTCTAGCGGACATCTCCGGCTCGATGAGCCAATATACCCGCATCTTCCTGCATTTCCTGCATGTGCTGACCGAAAGACGGCGGCGCGTGCATACGTTCCTGTTTGGCACGCGGCTGACCAATGTCACGCGGGCGATGCGCCATAAGGATCCGGACGAGGCGCTCGACGAATGCGCCGCCGCCGTGCGTGACTGGTCGGGCGGCACGCGCATTGGCGAGACGCTGAAGGAGTTCAATCGGCTCTGGGCGCGTCGCGTGCTCGGGCAGGGCGCGATCGTGCTCCTCATCACCGATGGATTGGAGCGCGACGGCGTCGAGCTTCTGGAAACCGAGATGGATCGGCTGCACCGTTCCTGTCGGCGGCTGATCTGGCTCAATCCGTTGCTTCGCTTCGAGGGTTTCGAACCTCGTGCCAGAGGCGTGCGAACCATGCTGCCGCATGTTGACGAATTCCGTCCGGTTCACAATCTATTATCTCTGGCCGATCTCGTGTCGGCCCTCAGCGCCGGCCGCGCCGGGGCTTACGATCCACGCCGTTTTCTCGCCAAGCTGTGAGGTACTCATGACAAACATATCCGAAAGCCTGGATCCGCTTGTGATCGCGGAGGAATGGGCGTCCGTCGGCCGCAGCGTGGCGCTGGCGACCGTCGTCGACACCTGGGGTTCAGCACCTCGCCCCACCGGTAGCCATCTCGTCATCGACGGCGAGGGCAATTTTCATGGCTCGGTCTCCGGCGGCTGCGTCGAGGGCGCCGTGATTACCGAGGCGCTGGACGTGATCGAAAGTGGCAAGGCCCGCATGCTGGATTTCGGCGTGGCGGATGAAACCGCCTGGCGCGTTGGCCTCTCTTGCGGCGGCCGCATTCGTGTCTATGTCGAAAGGCTTCATTGATGGACCGTCAGATACTGACGAAACTGAATGCGCTGCGACGCGCGCGGCAGGCGGTGATCCTGGTCACCGATCTGTCCGGTGGTCCGGACCGACTGATTGTCGAGGGGGATGCTGTTGATGGGCTTCTTGCCGACGCGGCAGCTTCCGCCTTCCGCTCAGGCAAATCCTCGGCGGTAGACATCGACGGACGCAACCTCTTTCTCAATGTTCACCTGCCTCCACCGCATATCGTCGTCATCGGCGCCGTGCATATCAGCCAGGTCTTGGCGCAGATGGCCGTACTTGCCGGTTTCGATATTCGCGTCATCGATCCGCGCACCGCCTTTGCGACCCCCGAGCGCTTCGAGGGCGTCGACCTCGTCGCCGACTGGCCCGTGGATGCGCTGAAGGAGCGACCTCTCGATGCCTATACGGCGCTGGTCGCGGTCACCCATGATCCGAAGATCGACGATTTTCCGATCGCCGAAGCATTGAGAGCGGGCTGTTTCTACGTCGGGGCGCTCGGCAGCCGCAAGACGCACGCAAGCCGGCTGGAGCGATTGACGCGGGAAGGACTGACGGAAACAGACCTTGCGCGGGTTCATGCCCCCATCGGTTTATCTATCGGTGCATCAAGCCCGGCAGAAATCGCTGTCGCCATTCTGGCCGAGATAATCGCAGCGCTCCGCGGCCGCGATGTCTTGTCGCCAAAGGGTGACAAGACATGATCTTCGGCGATTTTTCGACGAGGGAGGCGGAGGGTGCGGTCCTGGCACATTCCGTTCGTTTGCCCGATGGCAGCTTTGCCAAGGGGCATGTCCTTGAGCCGGCAGATATTCATCGCCTTGCCGCTGCCGGGATCGATCGCGTCATTGCCGCGCGGATTGAACCGGGCGATTTGATGGAGGACGAGGCTGCGGAGCGGTTGGCACGGGCAATCGCGCCGGATCATCTGACGTTTTCCGAAGCGGCCACGGGGCGCGTCAACATTCATAGCGCGGTCGACGGCCTGTTCATCGCGAACCGCGCTGTCGTCGACCAGCTGAACAGCGTCGATCCGGCGATTACGCTTGCCTGTCTTGCCGATCATGTCCCGGTGCGCCGTGGCGACATGGTTGCGACCTTCAAGATCATACCGCTCGCGGTCTCCGGCACGAAGATTGCGGCCGGTGTCGATATCCTGCGGCGGATGACGGCGTTCGAGGTCAAGCCGTTCCTGCCGCATGCGATATCGCTGGTCGCCACCGAACTGCCGTCGCTGAAGACCTCCGTCATGGACAAGACGGCTCGCATTCTGTCGCAACGGCTGCAGCTCGCCGGCAGTACACTGGCGCGGGAAAAGCGTGTGGCGCATCGTGCGCCTGCGGTCGCGGAAGCGATTGGTGCGGCGCTTCGGGCGACGGACGGACCGCCGAAGCTAATTATCGTTTTCGGCGCATCCGCCGTCATCGACGCCGGCGATGTCATTCCGGAAGCGATCAGGCTTGCCGGCGGCGACGTCATTCAGGTCGGCATGCCGGTCGATCCCGGCAATCTGCTGGTGCTCGGCAAGGTCGGTGACGTCTATGTTGTCGGCGCTCCCGGCTGCGCTCGCAGCCCGAAGGAGAATGGTTTCGACTGGGTGCTGGACCGCATCCTCGCCGGCGAACAGCCGACGCCGCGGGAGATCAGCGGCATGGGCGTCGGAGGTCTTCTGATGGAAATACAATCGCGGCCACGGCCGCGCGATATCGCCGTAAAACCAGAAGTACAGGTTTCCGTCGCCGTCGTTCTGCTTGCCGCCGGGAAGGCGAGCCGCATGGGTGAGGGTGGGGCGCACAAGCTCCTGGCCGAGTTCGATGGTATACCGCTGGTGCGTCGTTCCGCCGTGACGGCTTTGTCGAGCGGAGCCGCCTCCGTCGTTGCGGTCAGCGGCCATCGTCGTGGGGAGATCGAAGAGGCGCTTGCTGGCTTGGCGCTAGAACTGGTGCACAATCCGGACTACGCCTCCGGCATGGCAAGCTCGCTGATCGCGGGCATCGGCACGCCGGCCGCGCAACGTGCCGATGGTGTGCTGGTTATGCTGGCCGATATGCCAGGCATTACGAGCGACGACCTGAAGGTGTTGATCACGGCCTTCCGCAAGACAAACGCTCAAGCGATCGTCAGGGCCGTGTCGCGCGGCAAGCGCGGTAATCCCGTCATCCTGCCGCACTCTGTCTTTGACGAAGTGATGCGGCTCGAAGGCGACGTCGGCGCCCGGCACATCATCGAAACATCAGGGCTTGCCGTCGTCGATGTGGATATCGGCGATGTCGCCCATCTCGATGTCGATACGCCCGAAGCCGTGCTTGCCGCCGGCGGTGTTTTAAAGGGGTAGGGAATGGATAATATCGAGATTGAAGAGATGTTCCAGGCACTTGGCCCGGTGACGATCAAGCGCATGTTCGGCGGCAAGGGCATCTACCACATGGGTCGCATCCTCGCCATCGAACTGGATAGCGAGATGCTGCTGAAGGCCGACGAAATCAGCGCCCCGGATTTCGAGGCGGCGGGCGCCAGGCGTTGGGCCTATGAAGGCAAGAAGGGCAAACCGGTCAATATGCCCTATTGGTCGATCCCAGACGATGCTTTCGACGATCCGGATATCATGGCGCACTGGGTAAGGCTTGCCTACCAGGCGGCGGTGCGGGCGGATAAATAGTTCTAGCTAGAAATCGTCTTTGCTCAGATGAGCGATCGTCGCTTCTGCAAAAGCCGATAACGGCTGCGGCAGCTCGTTGCGGCCGAACCAGCCGAAATCGGAGAGCTTGTCCGGCTCAACCAGACTTGCTTCGCCGGAAAAATCCTTGGTGACATAGATCAGCGAGATCCAGTGCTGCTCGTCCGCGTCATTGATGACTTCCGTTGCGCAGAGATAATCGATTTTGCCGATGGAAAGGCCGCTTTCCTCTTCAGCCTCGCGGATAGCGGCGTTTGCCGCAGGCTCCATATGGTCGACCTTGCCGCCGACGATGCTCCAGAAGCCAGCTTCCGGCGCCTTGAGGCGCTTATAGAGCAGCAATTTCCGATCCCGCAAAATTGCGAGACCGGTTCCTAATCCTGGGAAATCGATGCCGGGTTTCCCCATGCCGAGAGACCCTACTAGCCCTTGGCGCTGGCAACGATCAGCATGAAAGCGGGGATGTCGTCGCCGAAGCCGACCGGGGTCGGGCCGTCATCGTGGTCACGGTAACGATTGCGACGTTCGCGACTGTCGTCGTTGGCAGCGGGGAGGGGCCGATTGGTGTTACGAGAACCGTTGTGGGACTTGTTGTTGTTGTTCTCAGACTTGCGCTCGTTTCTCACGCTCTCGGCCTTTGCTGGTGCTGCTTCGATCACTTCAACGACGACATTATCTGTGACGTCGATATCAGATTTATGACTCGAGGCATTCCGGCCTCTGGGGCTGCGATCACGCTCGCGGCCTCTGCCTTTCGGCTCGCGGCGGCGAGGAGAACGGGTGTCGTCCCCACCTTCTTCGGCCGGCGGCAGCGCTGACAGGTCGCCGTTCAGCCACTGGACATCTTGACCGATCAGCTTCTCGATCGCGTCGATATGCTTGGTATCACGCTTGGTCACCAGGGTGAATGCCGCACCCGAGCGGCCGGCACGGCCGGTACGGCCGATACGGTGGACGTAATCTTCCGAATGGATCGGAACATCGAAATTGAAGACGTGGCCAACATCGGGAAGGTCGAGACCGCGTGCCGCGACGTCGGAAGCGACCAGAAGCTGGATCTGGCCGTCACGGAAGTTCTGCAACATCGTCGTACGCGAGCGCTGGTCCATGTCTCCATGCAATGCGCCAACCGAGAAACCATGGCGTTCGAGCGAACGGAAGAGGTCGGCCACATCTACCTTGCGATTGCAGAAGATGATGGCGTTCTTCAGGTCGGTCTGGGCGCGGATGAGATCGCGCAAAGTGGCGCGCTTCTCGTAATCCTTGCCATGCGAGGCGACGAAACGCTGGGTAACAGTCTTCGCCGTCGAGGCCGGCGCCGATACTTCGACGCGTTCCGGGTTCTGCAGGAAGCGGTCGGCCAGCTTCTGGATTTCCGCAGGCATGGTAGCCGAGAAGAACAGCGTCTGGCGGGTAAAGGGGATAAGCTTGGCAATGCGCTCGATGTCTGGGATGAAACCCATATCGAGCATACGGTCGGCTTCGTCGATGACGAAGATTTCGACGGCGCTCATCAGAAGCTTGCCACGCTCGAAATGATCAAGCAGGCGGCCGGGTGTGCAGATCAGCACATCGGCGCCGCGCTCCAGCTTGCGGTCCTGCTCTTCGAACGACACGCCGCCGATCAGCAGCGCGATGTTCAGGCGGTGATTCTTGCCATATTTTTCGAAATTCTCGGCGACCTGCGCAGCGAGTTCGCGCGTCGGTTCGAGGATCAGCGTGCGCGGCATGCGAGCGCGGGCGCGGCCCTTCTCAAGGATGGTCAGCATCGGCAGAACGAAGGAGGCGGTCTTGCCGGTGCCCGTCTGGGCGATGCCGCAAATGTCGCGGCGCTGCAGCGCAAGGGGAATGGCGCCGGCCTGGATCGGAGTCGGCGTGGTGTAGCCCGCGTCTGTTACAGCGGATAGGACTTTTTGGCTCAAGCCAAGGTCAGCAAATGTTGTCAAAGGGAAAACTATTTCCGTTCCGGTTCGGTCGAACACTCATGAGTCGACACGCTCCAGCATGCCGCAATGCAGCGCGACATAGAACCAAATACCCGCGAAGTCAAGGAAAGCGGGCGCTTCGGTAAGCTCGAAAGCCATTGATAACGTAATTTTTAGATTAGCGCCATCTTTGTTGCTCGTTTGTCACAATTCCCGCGCTGAAATTGTCCCGATCCCATTGATATAACTTGCCAGCTTCATGCCGGCATTGATGAAATACATTGGGTCGATCGGGCGGCCGTTCTCGCGGACTTCGTAGTGCAGATGAGTACCGGTCGAGCGTCCCGTGCTGCCGGCGAGACCAATGGCGTCGCCGGTCTTTACTGTATCGCCGGCCTTGACCAGAAGCTCTTCCATATGGCCGTAGCGAGTCGAGATGCCATCGCCGTGGTCGATCTCCACCATATTGCCATAACCGCCCGTCCAGCCGGCGGAAACGACCTTGCCTGGCGCCGTCGTCCTCACCCTCTCGCCCGGGCTGAAATGGAAATCGGTACCGGTGTGCAGCGCTAGCTTGCCGAAGAAGGGATCCTTGCGATTGCCGAAGGGACTGGTGATCAGCTTGCCCGGCGCGGGATTTCGGAATGGCAGGCTCTCGGCTGCGCCGCGCACCGCCTCCAGACGCGTCAGGGCCGTATCGAGATCTGCCATGGATTGTTCGAACTGATCGACGTTTTCGGGCGCAACATAGGGACCGCCAACGCCTTCGTCGTCATCGCCGTCCTTGCTGGCAATGCTTGCCGTCACGGTGGGAACCTTGATGCCGATATTCTGCATGATCGACTGGATGTTGTCGGCGGTATCGGCGGCGCCGGTGGTCAGTCGCTGCACGCGAGTGAGTTGGTCCTGCTCGATATGCTTCAGCGACAGAGTCACCCTGGAGAAGACGCGGTCGGCGCGGTCGGCCACGGTTTCGGGGGCGGGAACGTAGGCGAGGGTGGAATTCTCGGGCGTAGCATCGGCGGGCTTGCCGCTCGACAGAACCGTCTCGATTGCCTTCAGGCCGCCGTTCAATTCCGCGTGGTCGCCTTTATCGGTGCGATTGCCTGTGGTCGCGGCATTGACATTCTTATCCATCAGCCCGGAGTTTTCGGCCCGGTCGAGCAGCGCATCGAGCTTGCCGTGGCGCGACGACAGTGCCTGCTGCTGCTCCATCAGCTTGTCGACTTTTTTCTCGACCACCTGCTGATCGAGGAGCTGACGAGACGTGACGCGGTCGACCTGGGCGCGCAATGCGGCAATACGGTCCTCATAATCATATTGCATCCGCGCCTGCCGGGCCATCGTGGCGCCGATCAGGTCGTCGCGCAGCACGAGGTAGGAGGTCGCCAGGAGATAGCCGATCGAGAAGATACCGATGATACAGACGGCAAGTGCTGCCATCCAAGGGCGGATGGTCATGTGGCGCACTGTGTCGCCGCTCGCCACGATGATGGTGTGACAGCGCTTCTGTTTGCCGAAAACCCGGTTCTGAGGCTTGGTTGTCACCGAGAATCTCCCAATCGATGCATTCTCGCATCCATTGTGGAAGTAGACGGATTTATGGTTAATGATTGCTTTATGCTGCGCTACTAGAAAATTGAAAAACTCTTGTATTTTAGTATGTTATGCATTGCTTGTGGATGTAAGCGAGCGATAGAATGAGGGCGTTAAGCCAGCCTCGGCGCGGGCGATGTCATTGAACGGCGCTTTTAGCGAACCACGGAAATTGGAGCGCACCAGCTCCTGAAATGTGCGGGCGGGATCGCGCTTTTCCCGAGCGCAGAGGAAGCGGAACCATTTGGCGCCAACGGCCACATGGCCCTTCTCGTCGTTA
Organism: Martinezella rhizogenes; assembly: GCF_000799715.1. GTDB lineage: Bacteria > Pseudomonadota > Alphaproteobacteria > Rhizobiales > Rhizobiaceae > Rhizobium > Rhizobium rhizogenes_C. The sequence goes on along the minus strand of NZ_JUHG01000011.1, from coordinate 399,392 downwards.
TAGATGACATCCAGCACGGCGGCGCTTTCCATGTCACCGGTCTCGCGCATCTTCGCCTGTAGCGCCGGCGTCACGTCAAGGCCGCGGGCCTCCAGAATGAGCGGTACAACGGCGAGGCGGGCGGTCAGATCGGTACGGGTCGCATGTGCCGCTTGCCACAGGCCGTCATGGGCGGGCAGGTCACCATAATCGGCGCCGAGGTCGCGCAGGCGGGCGCGGACCATCTTGAAATGCTTGGCCTCCTCGAATGCGACCTGCATCCAGCCATCGAAAAACGAATTCGGGACCGGCCCAGTGGCAAACCGCGCGACGATATCGAGCGCCAGGTCGACCGCATTGAGCTCGATATGAGCGATGGCATGCAGCAAAGCTATGCGGCCTTGCAGTGTATGCAGCGAGCGCTTTTTCATGTGCTTCGGCGGCACCAGTTCCGGTTTATCCGGCCGGCCGGGGCGATCGGCCAGCGGGGGATCGAGGGGCGAGCGTAACGACAGGGTGCGTGCGAACCAACGGGTGGCCGTCTCCTGGGCTAGCGTCGTCTTGCGGTCGAGATCGGCGGAACGAATGGCGGCGATCGCGCCGCCGCGCAGTGACGTGATCGTCTCGATATCCGCCGATTCAGGCATCGTCATCAAAGCTCCTTGACGGCAGCGAGGACTTCTTCGGCGTGGCCTGCCACCTTGACCTTGTCCCAGATACGCGCGATTCGGCCGTCGGCGGCGATCAGGAAGGTCGAGCGAACGACGCCCATATAGGTTCGGCCATACATGCTCTTCTCCCGCCAGACACCGTAGGCCTCGGCCGCCGTCTTCTCTTCATCTGCGGCAAGGGGAACGGACAGGTCGTATTTTTTTACGAACTTGTCATGGCTCTTGACCGAATCCGGCGACATGCCGACGATCGATGTGCCGGCCTTTTCGAAATCCGCCGCAAGCGCGGTGAAGGCGATGGATTCGGTGGTGCAGGCGGACGTATTGTCCTTGGGATAGAAGAAGATCACCAGCGGTTTGCCGGCATAGTCGGCGAGCCTTATGCGGCCGCCGCCGTCGCGCGGAAGATCGAAATCCGGGGCTTTGTCGCCGATTGCTAATTCAACCACTGGGATTATGGTCACGGGAAAACCTTTCTTTTGCCGGTATTTTAGATGACACTGGGCTTCAGCCATATATACTGCATCGGTATGCCGTCCACATCGGACGCAGCGTCACCAACAAAATTGCTAAAAACGAAAGGGACGCACGGGAGTGATCCGAGGCGAAAAGATTATATTCCGCAAGAAGGATCTCGTCTCGCTCGACCACTTGCCTTCCGCTCAGGTCGACGATCCCATGATCGTGCATGTGCCGGAGCCTGCCCGCCGCAACCGCTCGCATGTCTGGCATGTCTGCCGAATCACCCTCGTTTTCATCGCCTTCCTGATCCTCGCGGTCGGCGCGGTCATCGCCACCATCGAGAGCGGCGTCATCGACGAGCCTCTATCGCAGAAGGCGCAGTCGGCACTCGATCAGGCGATCGGGCCGCGCTACAAGGCGGAGGTCGGCTCGACCGTCGTCCGTTTCACGCCGAGCCTGCGGCTGGCGCTTGAGGCGCACGACGTCAATGTGGTTGACCAGGAAAGCGGCAAGCACCTGTCGACCATGTCGTCGGTCAGCATGGAACTCGATCCGCTGGCGCTCGTCGAGGGCCGCGTCGAAGTGGCCAATGTCTCGGCCGAGGGAATCGGGCTCGATACGTCGCTGCTGCCGCAAGGCGATCCTGTGGACCTGACGGCGCTGCGCGTCGATGCTCTGCCGCAGGCGCTGAATACAGCCTTCGATAATCTCGACTTCCTGGAACGCTTCGTTCAGCGCGGCGGCACGAACTCGGTGCGCATTTCCGGCTTTGCCGTGAAGCTGGCCCGGCAAGAAGGCGCTCCGATCTCGCTTGTCGTGGATAATCTCACCTTCGAGCGTAGCGGGCCGACGGCGCTGCATCTCTACGGAGAGGTTGCCGTCAACGGCTCCGTCGCGACGCTGGATGTGGTCGCCGATCAGCAAACGGGCGGTCATAGTTCTTCGCTGACCGCCAAGCTCGCCAATCTCGACCTGAAGCCGCTGACGATGGCCTACGACCAGAACGGCACGCCGCGCCAGGGCCTCATGAGCCTTGCCGGCATGACGGTCACCGCCGTGCGCGGCGGCGCGGGCGTCGATCCGAAGCTCAGTGCTTCCGTCGATATCCAGCCCGGCACGCTTTATATGGACCGCGACAAGCAGGACTTGACGCAGGCCAATATCAATCTTGCCTATGACTTCACGCGCCAGACGCTTGAGATCGAACAGTCGAAGGCCCAGTTCGTTGGCACCATCGTACCCTTTTCCGGCGCTCTCATCGATCTTGATCGCATCGATGCCAATGCCGGCAAGGGCTTCGGTATCGACTTCCTGATCCGTGGCGGCACGGCCGCCTCTTCGATTTCTGGCGAGCAGCCAGTTAGTTTCGACGGGCAGGCGACGGGACGCTTCCTGGCAGCAACCAAGGAACTTCAGTTCGAGAATATCGGCATTTCGACACCGCTCGGCGCATTGTTTGGCTCGTTGCATATGAAACTCGGTGACAGCTCGCCGGAAATCAGCTTCGGCGGCCGCGCCGACAAGCTTGATACCACCGCAATCAAGCAGCTCTGGCCGTTCTGGATGGCCTCGAAACCGCGCGTCTGGGTGGAGAGCAATCTCTTCGGCGGCACGGTGACCAACGCGGTCATCTCGGTTTTCATCCCCGCCGGACGGCTGAGGGAGGCTGCGCAAACGGGCAAGTTGCAGCTCGGAAAGGATGAGCTGCATATCGCCTTCGATATCGACAACACCCGTCTCAATGTTCCAGGCGAAATTCCGCCGCTGCGCGATACCAAGGCGCATTTCGACCTGACCGGTCCGACGATGCGCGTCGATATCGCGAGAGCGACGTCCTATTTCTCAAGCGGACGCTCCGTGACGCTGAACAACAGCAATTTCTCGATTCCGTCCGCCTATGACAAGCCGCTGATGGCGCAGCTCGATCTTGCAATATCCGGCACGGGCGATTCCGTCGGTGAGCTGCTGACCTACAAGCCGCTGGAAGTGCTGCAGCGAACTGAATTCAAACCTGAGAACTTCAACGGCAAGATCCTTGCCAAGGTTGACGCGACGATCGGCCTGCTCAGCGACCAGAAGCCGCCACCGCCGGTCTGGAAAGCGAACCTGGAGCTCAGCAATGTCGATGTTCTAAAGCCGATGAACAATCGCAAGATCACCAATGTTACCGGTGATATAGATGCCGATCCTCGAGCGGTTCATCTAAATGCGCAGGCGCAGATCGATGGTATTCCCGCACAGATCGATATGGTCGAGCCCACGGATAATAAATCTCCGGCCAAACGCAGCCGCGTGATCACAGCCACGCTCACGGATGCGCAGCGTAATTCCGTCATACCGGGCCTTAACGACATTGTAGACGGCCCGGTCAAGCTGGAACTCACGCGCATCGACGACGATCGTCAGGGCGTCAAGGTCGATCTCAGCAAGGCAGCCTTGACGGTTCCCTGGATCGGCTGGTCGAAGGGGAGCGGCATTCCGGCCGTCGCCCAGTTCGAAGCCTCTGGACCGGACAGCCAGACGGCGTTGAAGAATTTCGTCCTGAAGGGTGACGGCTTCGGTGTCAGCGGCGATCTCGTTGTCAGCAAGGGCGGCCTGACGACGGCCAATTTCAGCAGCGTCAAGCTCTCGGCGCTCGACGACTTCGCGCTGTCGGTCAAGCACGGCAAAAGCGGCGCCTATGACATATCTGTTTCCGGCAACTCGGCGGACCTCAGGCCGGTTCTCGCGCGGCTGAAAGCATCGTCGAGCGGAGGAAATGGCGGCAGCACAGACGATTCATCCAGCGCGACGGTCCGTGCCAATATCGACAAGGTTATCGGTTTCAACGACGAATCGATCCGGAATCTCAAGGGCGTCTATTCGGTCTCCGGCGGACACATCGTGGCGGCGGACTTTTCCGGGCTCACCGATAGCGGCGAAGCCGTCGTCAGCCAGATGAGCAAGGGCGGCGGCAGCGGCACTATTCGTATCACCAGCGGCGACGCCGGAGCCGTGGCGCGCTTTAGCGACCTCTATAAACACCTGAAGGGCGGGCTGCTCAATCTGTCGCTGCGCTCGACCGGCCCCGATGCCTGGGATGGTTCTCTGGATATCCGCAGCTTCGCTATCATCGACGAAAAGAAACTCTCGACGATCGTTTCGACCCCAAGCGGTAAGAACGGGCAGAGCCTGAATTCGGCCGTCAAACAGAATATCGACACGCGATCGCAGAGTTTCGAGCGCGGTTTTGCGCGGCTGGTGTTCCGCAATGGCGCGCTTTCGGTGGAAAACGGCGTCGTGCGCGGCTCGCAGGTGGGCGCGACCTTCCAGGGGACGGTCAAGGACGCCAAGGGCAACATGGACCTGACGGGCACCTTCATGCCGGCCTATGGCCTCAACCGGCTGTTCGCGGAAGTTCCGATCGTTGGCTTCATCCTCGGCAACGGCAGCGACCGCGGCCTGATCGGCATTACCTTCCGGGTGACCGGCACGATCGAAAAGTCAAGCATGCAGATCAACCCGCTATCGATCATCGCGCCGGGTGTTTTCAGGCAGATTTTCGAGTTTTGAGGACGTAAGCGTCAATGTCGCGCGGGCCGAGAGCAGGAATGGCATGAACCAGAACATCGCCCATATTGCCATCGTCGTTCGAGACTATGACGACGCGATCGACTTCTATGTGAACAAGCTTGGGTTTATCCTGGTGGAGGATAGCTACCAGCCGGAGCAGGACAAGCGTTGGGTTATCGTCAAGCCAAAGGGAGACGGCGCGGCCTCGTTGCTGCTTGCGCGCGCCTCCTCGTCTCATCAGGAGAAGTATATTGGTGATCAGGCCGGAGGACGGGTGTTCCTGTTTCTCCAGACCGATGATTTCTGGCGTGACTATGCCGTCTACCTCGAAAAAGGGATCGAATTCACGCGGGAGCCGAAGCAGGCGGACTACGGCACTGTTGCTGTTTTCAAGGATCTTTACGGAAATCTATGGGATCTCGTGCAGTTCACCGATGGACGATCGTGAGATCGAATTTCCATGGAGGTAGAATGAAAAAGGCCGATGCATCGCACCGGCCTTTTTCATGTGTTTGATGTCTGCCCGCTCAAGCCGCCGGGCGAACCAAAATGTGCTTCTTCTTGCCGAGCGACAGCTTGATGACGCCATCGGCGGTGATCTCACCGCTGCCGATCAGCTTGCGTTCGTCGCTGACTGGCTGGTCGTTGATACGCACGGCGCCACCCTGTACATGACGGCGCGCTTCGCCGTTCGATGCGGCCAGGCCGGCCCGGACGATCAGCGATAGCAGGCCGATGCCGGCGTCGAGTTCGGAAGCGGGGACGTCGACCGACGGCAGGTTTTCGGAAAGGCCGCCTTCCTCGAAGGTTTTGCGCGCGGTCTCGGCGGCAAGTTCGGCGGCCGCGCGGCCGTGCAGGATGGCGGTCACTTCCGTCGCCAGGATCTTCTTCACCTCGTTGAGTTCCGAGCCGGCAAGCGCGGAGAGGCGAGCAATCTCGTCCATCGGCAACGTGGTGTAGAGCTTCAGGAACCGGGAGACATCGGCATCCTCGGTGTTGCGCCAATATTGCCAGAAGTCATAGGCCGAAAGCAGGTCGGCATTCAGCCAGACCGCGCCGGTGGCCGATTTGCCCATCTTGGCGCCAGACGATGTCGTCAGCAGCGGCGAGGTGAGGGCATAGAGCTGCTTTGTCCCCATGCGGTGACCGAGGTCGATACCGTTGACGATGTTGCCCCACTGGTCCGAACCGCCGATCTGCAGGCGGCAATCGTAGCGCTTGGCCAGCTCGACGAAGTCGTAGGCCTGCAAGATCATGTAGTTGAATTCGAGGAAGGATAGCGACTGCTCGCGGTCGAGACGCGTCTTGACGCTGTCGAAGGACAGCATGCGGTTGACCGAGAAATGCCGGCCGACATCGCGCAGGAATTCGAGGTAATTGAGCGAGCGCAGCCACTCGGCGTTGTTGACCATCAACGCGTCCTTCGGGCCGTCGCCGTAGGTGAGGTAGCTGGAGAAGACGCGCTTGATCGAGGCAATGTTGCTTTCGATCGTGTCCACCGTCATCAGCTGGCGCGCGTCGTCCTTGAAGGAGGGGTCACCGACCATGCCGGTGCCGCCGCCCATCAGCGAGACGGCGCGATGACCGGTCGCTTGTAGCCAGTGCAGCATCATGATCTGCATCAGCGAGCCCACATGCAGGCTCGGCGCTGTCGGGTCGAAGCCGATATAGGCGGTCACGGTTTCCTTGGCGAAAAGGTCATCCAGGCCGGCTTCATCGGAAATCTGGTGGATGAAGCCGCGCTCTTTCAGGGTGCGCAGGAAATCGGATTTGAACTCAGCCATGATCTTGGTCTCTCGAGCGCCGCATCTCTATGCTCTGCGGCGAAATCGCTGTTGTTGAAGTGTCGCGGCGCGTTTAGCACTGATTTGGCGGCTCGTCACCATTTGGTTGGATGCCGTACGGGAAGTTTGCGCAATATCCGAAAGGCAATCGGGCTGATGAGCGACACGATCATATTGGAGACCTCGCGTCTTATTTTGACGATGTGGGACAGAGGCGACGCCGAACTGATTCGGCAGCTGCGTTCGACTATCGACACGACCCGCTACCTTTCAGGGGCTACTCCTTGGACCCTTGAAAAGGCCGAAGAGCGGTTGAAAACCTGGTTCGGCGAGCAGGTGCGTGATGGTGTGACCAAGTACAAGATCCTCAGACGCGACGACGGCCGTTTTATCGGCCGGGCAGGCTTCTCCCGGTTTCAGGAAGAGCGCGGGCGCGGAGAATTCGAGCTCGGCTATTCTCTTCGCCGGGAAGCCTGGGGCAATGGTTATGCGACGGAAATTGCCGGGGCCTTGGCGGACTGGTTCTTCAAACGCGGCGTTGCCAAAGAATTTATCGCCTTTACTCACCCGGAAAACACCGCCTCGCAGCGGGTTCTGCGCAAAATCGGCATGCGGGAACGCCCGTCGATGGTGATCGACGGGCTCTCATGCCCAAGTTTTAGGATGTCGCGGTAAGACGCGAACCTCTTACCTGATCCGCTTGGCCGCCGGTTCAGGCACCAGTTCGCCGTTCAGGCGACGATCGAGGTAGTCCTCGCATTCGCCCATGAGCGTGTCGACCTGGCCATTGAAGAAATGGTTGGCGCCGGGGACGATCTTGTGGGTGATGAGAATGCCCTTCTGCGTCTTCAGCTTCTCGACGAGGCCGTTGACGTCCTTTTCGGGGGCAACCTTGTCGGCATCGCCGTTGATGATCAGGCCGGAGGACGGGCAGGGTGCCAGGAACGAGAAGTCGTAGATGTTCGGCTGCGGCGCGATCGACATGAAACCTTCGATCTCAGGGCGGCGCATCAGAAGCTGCATGCCGATCCAGGCGCCGAAGGAATAGCCGGCAACCCAACAGCTCTTCGAATCGGGATGCAGGCTCTGCACCCAATCGAGCGCCGAAGCTGCGTCGGAAAGCTCGCCGGCGCCATGGTCGAATTCGCCCTGGCTGCGGCCGATGCTGCGGAAGTTGAAGCGAAGCGTGGTGAAGCCGCGCTTCTGGAACATGTAGAAAAGCTGGTAGACGACCTGATTGTTCATCGTGCCGCCGAACTGCGGATGGGGGTGCAGGATAATCGCGATCGGGGCGCTCTTTTCCTTGGAGGGCTGATAGCGGCCTTCAAGGCGGCCTGCGGGGCCGTTGAAAATAACTTCGGGCATCGATACTCCGGCTCTTCTTTTTCTGCGTTCAAACCAGGTGGGACGCAGCAAGTTGACTTGACGAATGCGCTCATCTTTTCTAGAACGCAGTTTAGAACAATTCGAAACTTGGTACGGTCTTCCACGCGTTGCTTGTTCAACGGTTTGTGGAACGTGTCATAAGGCATGCCCGGTCGAAATTTCAAGGAAAATGAACCGGGCGGCGCAACAAGGCTTCGTCAGGCAGGAAGAAGATTATGGCCGCAACGCGCCTTTATCTCGACTGGAATGCCACCGCTCCGCTCCATCCGGCGGCGCGCGATGCAATGTTGCATGCCTTGGATCTTTATGGAAACCCTAATTCCGTGCATGGCGAGGGCAGGGCAACGCGGGCGGCGATCGAGGCTGCGCGTCGGCAGGTTGCAAGTCTGACGGGTGCCGAGCCCGCGCATGTCGTTTTCACCAGCGGCGCGACCGAAGCCGCCAACATGGTGCTGACGCCGGAATTTCGTATGGGCCGCACGCCGCTTGCGATCGGCCGGCTCTACATATCGGCGATCGAGCATCCGGCCGTGCGCGAAGGCGGACGGTTTGCGAAGGACAGGATCAGCGAGATTCCGGTGACGCCGGAAGGAACCGTCGATCTTGCCGCGCTGGAGACGATGCTGGCCGCGCATGACAAGGCCGATGGCCTGCCGATGGTGGCGATCATGTTTGCCAACAACGAGACCGGCATTCTTCAGCCTGTGTCCGAAGCGGCAAAGATCGTGCAGGCGTTCGGCGGCGTGTTTGTCGTCGATGCCGTTCAGGCGGCGGGCCGGGTTCCGCTGGATATCAATGCGATCGGCGCGGATTTCCTCATCGTTTCCTCGCATAAGATCGGCGGGCCGAAAGGGGCGGGCGCCTTGATCTCGCGCGGCGAAGTGTTGATGCCAAAGCCATTGATCCATGGTGGTGGGCAAGAAAAGGGCCATCGCTCGGGCACCGAAAACGCGCTGGCAGTCATCGGCTTTGGCGCTGCCGCCACTGCGGCGGTCGCCGAACTCGATAGCCGCAATGCGGATATTGCTGCGCTGCGTGACCGACTAGAGCAGGGTATGAAGCTTGCCGCGCCCGACGTCATCATCCATGGCGAAGATGGTGCGCGCGTGCCGAATACCAGCTTCTTCACCTTAGCCGGTCTGAAGTCCGAAACCGGGCAGATCGCTTTCGATCTCGAAGGAGTTGCGATTTCGGCGGGCTCGGCCTGCTCCTCCGGCAAGGTTGGCGAAAGCCATGTCTTGTCGGCGATGGGCTGCGATCCGAAGCTCGGGGCGCTGCGCATTTCACTCGGATTTACGACGACTGAAGAGGATGTCGAGCGCGCGATTGCGGCGTTCGCCAGAATTGCTGGACGGCGCAAGCCCGCGGGTGCCGCTGCCTGACGACTACAATTTTGCGGAAACATAAATTTCCGCTTGCCAACTGGGCTGAAAAGTCCCTTTTGGCCGACTACATAGAGGGTAGACGAAAAGTCTACTGCAACGTTGACAAGCTGCCGGACCTTGGATCCGGCGAGATTGGAGAACGACATGGCTGCCGTCCAAGAAACAATCGATCAGGTTCGTCTGATCGACGTGGACCAGTACAAGTATGGTTTTGAGACCATCATCGAAATGGACAAGGCGCCGAAGGGCCTGTCCGAGGATATTGTTCGCTTTATTTCCGCCAAGAAGCAGGAACCGGAGTGGATGCTGGAATGGCGCCTGGAGGCTTACCGCCGCTGGCTGACGCTGGACGAGCCCACCTGGGCACGAGTCAACTATCCGAAGATCGACTTCAACGACATCTATTACTACGCCGCGCCGAAGAGCACTGCTGGTCCAACGTCGCTTGACGAGGTAGACCCGGAACTGCTGAAGGTCTATGAGAAACTCGGCATTCCCTTGCGCGAGCAGGAAATTCTCGCCGGTGTCGAGCGGCCGAAGATCGCCGTCGATGCGGTGTTCGATTCGGTCTCGGTGGTCACCACCTTCAAGGAAGAGCTGAAGAAGGCTGGCGTGATCTTCATGTCGATCTCGGAAGCGGTCCGCGAGCATCCCGATCTCGTGCGCAAATATCTCGGAACCGTCGTTCCGACATCAGACAATTACTATGCGACGCTGAATTCGGCCGTGTTCACCGACGGTTCCTTCGTCTTCGTGCCGAAGGGCGTTCGTTGCCCGATGGAGCTGTCGACCTATTTCCGTATCAACGAGAAGAACACCGGCCAGTTCGAACGCACGCTGATCATCGCCGAAGAGGGAGCCTATGTCTCCTATCTCGAAGGCTGCACGGCGCCGCAGCGCGACGAAAACCAGCTGCATGCGGCCGTGGTCGAACTCGTGGCTCTGGACGATGCCGAGATCAAGTATTCGACGGTTCAGAACTGGTATCCGGGCGACAAGAACGGCAAGGGCGGCATCTACAACTTCGTCACCAAGCGTGGCGATTGCCGCGGCCATCGCTCGAAGATCTCCTGGACGCAGGTCGAGACCGGTTCGGCGATCACCTGGAAGTATCCGTCCTGCATCCTGCGCGGCGACGACAGCCGTGGCGAATTCTACTCGATTGCCGTTTCCAACGGTCATCAGCAGGTCGATAGCGGCACCAAGATGATCCATCTCGGCAAGAACACGTCGAGCCGCATCGTGTCGAAGGGCATCGCTGCCGGTGTCTCGCAGAACACCTATCGCGGCCAGGTCTCGGCTCACCGCAAGGCGTCGAACGCGCGTAACTTCACGCAGTGCGATTCGCTGCTCATCGGCGACAAGTGCGGCGCGCATACGGTGCCTTACATCGAGGCGAAGAACTCGACGGCGCAGTTCGAGCACGAAGCCACGACGTCGAAGATCTCCGAAGATCAGCTGTTCTACTGCCTGCAGCGCGGCATCCCGACCGAAGCGGCGATCGCGCTGATCGTCAACGGCTTCGTCAAGGAAGTCCTGCAGGAGCTGCCGATGGAGTTTGCCGTCGAAGCGCAGAAGCTGATCGGCATCTCGCTGGAAGGCAGTGTGGGGTAATGGTGGCAGTAGAAACAGTCACACTTTTCCGTCCAGTTGGACTTGAAGAGTTGAAGCTGATCGAAGAGAGCGGCTGGAAAGCCTTTCCACCGCGACTTCCGGATCAGCCGATTTTCTACCCTGTGACGAACGAAGGTTACGCAGCTCAGATTGCAAGAGACTGGAATACCAAGGTCGGATCACAGCGCGGTTACGTGACACGTTTTGATGTAAATGCCGCTTATGCATCGCGTTTTGAACGCAAGATCGTTGGCGGACGGGAACATGAAGAGCTTTGGGTGCCAGCGGAAGAACTCGACGAATTCAATCGCAATATCATTGGCGCGATTGTTGTAACGCAGAGCTTCATGCCGGCAGACGACCGCTAAACCTATAGAGACAAGCACCGTTGGTTCGATAACCAATCGCCAAGGGTGGGATGAAGGAAACGAATATGCTTGAAATCAAGAACCTGCATGCCCGCATCGCCGAAGATGGCACCGAGATCATCCGTGGTCTGAACCTGACGGTGAAGGCCGGCGAAGTTGCCGCCATCATGGGCCCGAACGGCTCCGGCAAGTCGACGCTCTCCTATATCCTTGCCGGTCGCGACGACTATGAAGTGACGGAGGGCGAGATCCTTTACAATGGCGAGAGCATTCTCGAGCTTGATGCTGCCGAGCGCGCCGCCAAGGGTATCTTCCTCGCCTTCCAGTACCCGGTCGAAATTCCGGGCGTTGCCACCATGCAGTTCCTGAAGGTGGCAATGAACGAGCAGCGCAAGGCGCGCGGCGAGGTTGAACTGACGACGCCGGACTTCATGCGTCGCGTCAAGGAAGCCGCTGGCAAGCTGCAGATCAACACCGAGATGCTGAAGCGGCCGCTGAACGTTGGTTTCTCCGGCGGCGAGAAGAAGCGCGCCGAGATCTTGCAGATGGCATTGCTGGAGCCGCAGCTTTGCGTGCTTGATGAAACCGACTCCGGTCTCGACATCGACGCGTTGAAGATCGTCGCCGACGGCGTCAACGCCCTGCGTTCGCCAGACCGCGCCGTGATTGTCATCACTCACTATCAGCGCCTGCTCGACTACATCGTTCCGGACACCGTTCACGTCCTCTACAAGGGCCAGGTAATCAAGTCCGGCGACAAGACGCTTGCGCACGAACTCGAAGCCAACGGCTATGCCGACATCATCGGGGCTGCGGCCTGATCGGGGCGGAAAGGATACGTCGATGAACGTTCAGACGACGAACCGCCTGACTGCCGCGGAGACCGCGTTGATCGAGGCTTACAACAACCAGCTGGGCGATTTGCCGGGTGACGGCGAAGTCTTCGCCGTCCGCGACCGCCTGCTCGATGATCTCAAGACCGCCGGCCTGCCGACGCGGCGCGTCGAAGCTTGGCACTATACCGATTTCAAGAACCTGCTGCGCACGGTTCCGACCGATCTCGGGACTGGCAGTGTTGAACCACTGTCTCCAACCGCAGCCGGTTCGGCCGTTCTTTCGGTTCTGCAGGGTCATGCGGTCGGCAAGACCTCGGTCGATGGACTGATTGTCAGCCGTTATGTCGACAGCCTGACCAACGGCACGGCCGCTGCCGGCCTGGAAGCGCTCGGCAAGGATGACGCTATCAGCCGCATCAATGCCAGCTTCGTGCGTGATGGCTATGTCATCGAATTTCCCGACGGCACCGAACTCGATGCACCGCTGGAAATCCAGTTCATCCATGCCGGTGGACAGATTCATAGCCGTCTGCCTGTTACGTTCGGTGCTGACACCAAGGCAACCGTGATCGAACGTCACGAGGCTGTTCCGGGCGCTGTGGCGCTGGTGTCCTCGATCAGTGACATCAAGGTCGGCAAGGGCGCCGAGGTGACATGGATCATCCTGCAGGAACAGGGTTCCGAAGACACGCATCTCGGCCAGATCCGCGTGGACCTCGGTCAGGACGCCAAGCTGAAGCTGTTCGTGATCAACGCCGGCGGCAAGCTGGTGCGTCAGGAGCTGTATATCAAGGTCTCAGGCGAGGGCGCTGATCTCTCGCTGCGCGGCGTCAACCTGCTCGGCGGCGACACGCATACCGATGTGACGATGGTGCTCGGCCATGACGTGCCGCACACCAGCTCGACGGAGATCGTCCGCAACGTGGTGTTCGACCGCGCTCGCGGCGTCTTCCAGGGCATGATCCGCGTCGCACCGGATGCACAGAAGACCGACGCCAAAATGGCCTGCAACACGCTGCTGATGTCCGACGATGCCGAGTTCTCCGTCAAGCCGGAGCTCGAAATCTTCGCCGACGACGTTCAGTGCGGCCATGGTGCCACTGTTGCCGATATCGACAGCAACCATCTCTACTACCTGATGGCGCGCGGCATCCCGAGGAACAAGGCCCGCGCCATGCTAGTCAATGCCTTCGTTGCCGAAATTGTCGAAGAGCTGGAAGACGAAGCCCTGGTCGAGGCGCTGGAAGGCGTTATCTCTGCCTGGCTCGAAAAGCACGCCTGATTGATTGGAGCAATGCTCGTGGACAAGATCGTACCAGCCACCGCCTATGACGTCGAAGCGATCCGCCGGGATTTTCCGATCCTGTCGACGACCGTTCACGGCAAGCCGCTGGTCTATCTCGACAACGGCGCATCGGCGCAGAAGCCGCAGGTCGTGATCGATGCCATATCGCATGCCTATTCGAGCGAATATGCCAACGTGCATCGCGGCCTGCACTTCCTCTCCAATGCCGCCACCGAGGCCTATGAAGCTGCGCGCGAAAAGGTGCGCCGCTTCCTGAATGCGCCCTCGGTGGACAATATCGTCTTTACCAAGAACTCGACCGAGGCGATCAATACGGTCTCCTATGGCTGGGGCATGCCGAAGATCGGCGAGGGCGACGAGATCGTCATCTCGATCCTGGAGCATCACTCCAACATCGTGCCCTGGCATTTCATTCGAGAACGGCAGGGCGCCAAGCTGGTCTGGGTGCCGGTCGATGACGAGGGGGCGTTCCATATCGAGGATTTCGAAAAGAGCCTGACGGAACGCACCAAGCTCGTCGCCATTACCCATATGTCGAATGCGCTCGGCACCGTCGTTCCGGTCAAGGAAATCTGCCGCATCGCGCATGAGCGTGGCATCCCGGTGTTGATCGACGGTTCGCAGGGGGCGGTGCATATGCCCGTCGACGTGCAGGATATCGATTGCGACTGGTACGTCATGACCGGCCACAAGCTCTATGGTCCCTCGGGGATCGGCGTGCTCTACGGCAAGAAGGACAGGCTTGCCGAGATGCGGCCGTTCCAGGGCGGTGGCGAGATGATCTTCGACGTCACCGAGGAGAATGTCACCTACAACGACCCGCCGCATCGTTTCGAGGCCGGCACGCCGCCGATCGTCCAGGCGATCGGGCTCGGCTATGCGCTCGATTATATGGAGAGCGTCGGCCGTGAGGCGATTGCCCGGCACGAAGCCGATCTTTCGGCTTATGCGGCGGAACGGCTCAGAGACATCAATTCGCTGCGGGTTTTCGGCACGGCGCCCGGTAAAGGTGGTATATTCTCCTTTGAACTCGCCGGCATCCACGCTCACGACGTGTCGATGGTGATCGATCGTCAGGGTGTTGCGGTGCGGGCGGGCACGCATTGCGCCCAGCCGCTCTTGAAACGCTTCGGCGTCACCTCCACATGCCGAGCATCGTTCGGCATGTACAATACCCGAGCCGAGGTAGACGCCCTGGCTGATGCGCTGGAATATGCGCGCAAATTCTTTGCCTAAGGAGGCACGCGATGTCACTTGACGAAAGCGAACAGAAGATCGACGTGCGCGAAGGCATTGTGCATTCGAGCATTCCAGAGGAAGAGCTGGCTCGTCTCAGCGATGACGTCATCAGCGCGCTGAAAACGGTCTATGACCCTGAAATTCCCGCCGACATCTTCGAACTCGGCCTGATCTACAAGATCGACATCGAAGACGACCGCATGGTGAAGATCGTCATGACGTTGACTGCACCGGGATGCCCCGTTGCCGGCGAGATGCCGGGCTGGGTCGAAAACGCCGTCGGCGCCGTCGAAGGTGTATCGGGCGTCGAGGTCAGCATGACCTTCGACCCGCCGTGGTCGGCGGACCGCATGTCGGAAGAAGCGCAGGTGGCGATCGGCTGGTATTGAAGCTTTAAGCCGCTCGCTTTACATTAAGACTCGAAGCACCGGATCTTGACCCCGGTTGTGGAAGGAGAATAGGCCCATGGGCTTTGCTGTAATGACCATGACCGAGACCGCCGCAGCGCGCGTCAAGGCGATCGTCGAGAATTCCGGTCCCGATGCCAAGGGCGTTCGCGTCGGCATCAAGAAGGGCGGCTGCGCCGGGATGGAATATACCATCGATATGGTGACCGAGCCGAATGCCAAGGACGACCTGATCGAGCATGACGGCGCCAAGGTCTGGGTCGAGCCGTCGGCCGTGCTATATCTGCTTGGCACCCAGATGGGCTTTGAGACCACGACGCTGCGCTCCGGCTTCACCTTCACCAATCCGAACCAGACATCGGCCTGCGGCTGTGGCGAATCCGTCGAGCTGAAGCCGGCTGATCTGGCTGTCCTGGCAGCACAGCGGCAGGCTGCTCCGGCCGCTTGACGCCAATTTCGCTACAATTCACTTTGGGCGTTTCGTGCTTTGACCGATATTCTGGTTTTTCTCCGCCGTCTCGTCGGCTAGCCGACACAACTGGATAAAGGCGAGCAATAGAGGGACTTTATGGCGGCTTCAGCTTGGGTTTACACGTTAATCCCGGCAACGGCCGCTATCGTTGGCTCCGTGGTTGCGGTGAACACGCGGCCAGGGCCTACTCTTGTCAGCGCGATCCAGCATTTTGCCGCCGGGGTCGTGTTCGCGGCGGCAGCCGGAGAAATCCTTCCCGACGTCATGGATCGAGGCTCGCCCTGGGCGACAGTGATTGGCGGTGCGATCGGCGTAGCCACCATGCTGCTGGTCAAACAATTGGAGAATTGGGCCAAAGGGCCGGCCGGTCTCCTGGCGGCGATCGGCATCGATATCCTGATCGACGGCCTGGTGCTCGGAATTGGCTTTGCGGCTGGCCCGAAGGTCGGTTTGCTGCTGACGATCGCCCTGACGATCGAGGTGCTGTTCCTTGGCTTGACCGTGGCGAACGAGCTTGGCGAGAGCGTCCGCTCCCGCGCAAGGATTGTCGCAGTCACAGCGGCGCTTACGCTTTTGCTGCCGATCGGCGCTTTGCTTGGGACGCCAGTGGCGTTGCTGCCCGGCCCCATCTTGACCGGATTCTTCTCGTTCGGCCTGATTGCGCTGCTCTATCTCGTCACCGAGGAACTGCTGATCGAAGCCCATGAAACACCCGATCGCCCCTGGGTGACGGCGATGTTCTTCGCGGGCTTTCTGGTGCTCCTCGTACTTGAAGAGTTAATCGGCTAGCGATGCGCGGCATTGGTATTGCAGATTCTCAATGGGCAGCCGGCACCGGCGTCAGCTTGAGGCCGAGCGCCTTGACGACTTTCAGGATCGTCGCGAATTCCGGATTTCCTTCGCCGCTGAGGGCGCGGTAGAGCGCCGAGCGGTTCATGCCGACATCTTTGGCAAGCTTGCTCATGTTTCGCGTGCGCGCCAGTTCGCCAAGCGCCTTGGCGATGGAAGAGGGATCGGCTGTCTCGAAGGCGGCTGCAATATGGCCGTCGATGGCGTCCATGCCGGCTGGTGTTTGCTGATCCATTTTATATGCCTTTCCGTATAAGCCGGTCACGAATGAGCGCGGCTTGGCTCTTGCGCTGTCGCACGGCTAAAAAGCGGTGTGATAGCTGACCTCCCAGGCTATCATTTTGAGCTATCAAAAAAACGCCGCGTGTCCGATCGGACACGCGGCGCAGTCATAGACATTTTTCACGATAGATTTATGTCGGGCAGGAGCGAAGCGGCTGAACCGCTTCACTTTTTCGGAAATACCTTACTCCGCGGCTTCAGCGTAATCCTCGACCGGCGGGCAGGTACAGATCAGGTTGCGGTCGCCGTAGACATTGTCGACGCGGTTGACCGGCGACCAGTATTTGTCGACCCTAAAGGCGCCTGGCGGGAAGCAGGCCTGTTCACGGGAATAGGGCCGGTTCCACTCGCCGACGAGGTCCTCGACCGTGTGCGGCGCGTTTTTCAGTGGGTTGTCGGTCTTGTCCATCCGGCCCTCTTCGATGGCGCGGGCTTCCTCTCGGATCGCCAACATTGCCTCGCAGAAGCGGTCGAGCTCAGCCTTGGTTTCCGATTCGGTCGGCTCGATCATCAGCGTGCCGGCGACCGGCCAGCTCATGGTCGGGGCATGGAAGCCGCAATCGATCAGGCGCTTGGCGACGTCATCGACGGTGACGCCGGCGCTGTCGACCAGCGGGCGCGTATCGATGATGCATTCATGCGCCACGCGCCCGGTCTTGGACTTGTAGAGCACGTCGTAGGCGCCCTTTAGCCGCGCCGCGATGTAGTTGGCGTTGAGGATTGCGACTTTGGTCGCCTGCGTCAGCCCTTCGCCGCCCATCATCAGGCAATAGCTCCAGGAGATCGGCAGGATCGACGCCGAGCCGAAGGCTGCTGCCGATACCGCGCCGGGGCGGCCGTCCGTTTGCGGGTGGCCGGGCAGATGTTCCGCCAGATGCGCCTTGACGCCGATCGGCCCCATGCCGGGACCGCCGCCGCCATGCGGGATGCAGAAGGTCTTGTGCAAATTCAGATGGCTGACGTCGGAACCGATGTCGCCGGGCCGCGAGAGACCGACCATGGCATTCATGTTAGCGCCGTCGAGATAGACTTGGCCGCCATGCTTGTGCACGAGATCGCAGATCTCCTTCACCGTTTCCTCGAAGACGCCATGCGTCGACGGATAGGTGATCATGCAGCAGGAGAGGTTAGCCGCATATTGCTCGGCCTTGGCGCGGAAATCGGCCATGTCGATGTCGCCGTCATCGCTGACCTTGACGATCACCACCTTCATGCCAGCCATCTGCGCGGAGGCCGGGTTGGTGCCATGCGCCGAGGTCGGGATCAGGCAGATATCGCGGTGACCTTCGCCATTGGCGATATGGTAGTTGCGGATGGTCAGCAGGCCGGCATATTCCCCTTGCGCACCGGAATTGGGCTGCATGGAGAAGGCGTCGTAGCCGGTGACTGCGCAGAGCTTTTCCGTCAGATCATCGATCATCTCGCGATAACCGAGCGCCTGGTCGGCCGGTACGAAAGGATGAATATCCGAGAATTCAGGCCAACTTATCGGCAACATCTCAGCTGTTGCATTAAGTTTCATCGTGCAGGAGCCGAGCGGGATCATCGAACGATCGAGCGCCAGATCGCGGTCCGAGAGCCGGCGGATATAGCGGGTCATCTCGCTTTCGGCACGGTTCATGTGGAAAATTGGATGCGTCAGATATTCGCTGGTGCGCAGCAGGGTCTTCGGCAGGCGATAGCCGGGCTCGAAATCGGCGAGGCGGAAATTGCCGCCGAAAGCGCGCCAGACAGCTTCCAGCGTTGCCGGACGGGTACGCTCGTCAAGACTCATGCCGATTTTCGTTTCGCCGACCTTGCGCAGGTTGACGCCTTCGGCAACGGCGGCGCGCATGATCAGGCCCTGCATATGGCCGACCTCGACGGTAATGGTGTCGAAGAAGGTCTCCTGCTCGATGGTGTAGCCGAGCTTTTCCAGCCCCTTGGCCATCAACACGGCCTTCTGGTGCACCTGCTGGGCGATTGCCTTGATGCCCTGCGGGCCGTGGAAGACGGCATACATCGAGGCCATGACAGCGAGAAGTACCTGCGCGGTGCAGATGTTCGATGTCGCCTTTTCGCGGCGGATATGCTGTTCGCGGGTCTGCAATGACAGGCGATAGGCGCGGTTGCCGCGAGCATCGACCGAAACACCGACCAGTCGGCCCGGCATGGAGCGCTTGTAGATGTCCTTGACGGCCATATAGGCCGCGTGCGGACCGCCATAGCCGACCGGCACGCCGAAGCGCTGCGAGCAGCCGATGGCAATATCCGCACCCATCTCGCCGGGCGACTTCAGCAGCGTCAACGCCAATGGATCGGCGGCAACGACGGCGATGGCGCCGGTCTGATGCAACCTTGAGATCAGCCCGGTGAAATCATGGATGTGACCGTGCGTGCCCGGATACTGGAAGATCGCGCCGAAGACGTCGACCGGATCGAGATCGGTGAAAGGATTACCGACGATGACCGTCCAGCCGAGCGGCTCTGCGCGGGTCCTGATCAGCGCGATGGTCTGCGGGTGGCAATCGGCATCGACGAAGAAAGCCTTGGCCTTGGATTTCGCCACTCGCTCAGCCATCGCCATGCCTTCGGCGGCGGCGGTTGCTTCATCGAGCAGCGAGGCGTTGGCGACATCGAGGCCGGTGAGGTCGCAGATCATCGTCTGGTAGTTCAGCAGCGCCTCAAGACGGCCCTGGCTGATTTCCGGCTGATAGGGCGTATAGGCGGTGTACCAGGCGGGATTTTCCAGAATGGTGCGCTGGATGACCGGCGGTGTGATCGTGCCGTAATAGCCCTGGCCGATCAGCGAGACGAGCACCTTGTTCTTGTTGGCGGTCTCGCGCAGCTTGTCGAGCGCCTCGCGCTCCGTCATCGGCGCGCCCCAAACGAGCGGCGCCTTCTGACGGATGGAGGGCGGCAGTGTCGCATCGATCAGCTTGTCGAGACTACCGTAACCGATCACCTTCAGCATGTCGGCCATCTCTGAGGGAGACGGGCCGATATGGCGCCGATTGGCGAAATCGTAGGGCTGGTAGTCGGTGAAGGTGAATTCGGTCGGTGTACTCATTATCCGATCAGCTCCTTGTAACCGGATTCATCAAGCAAACCATCGGCATCGGCGACATTCTTCAGTTTCAATTTGAAGAACCAGCCAGCACCCATCGGGTCGGAATTGACGAGTTCCGGATCGGCGGTGATGGCTTCGTTGACCTCGGTGATCTCGCCGTCAAGTGGACAATAGACTTCGGAAGCCGCCTTGACGGATTCGACCGTCGCCGCATCGTCGCCCTTTGAGAAGACGGCGCCGACATCGGGCAGTTCCACGAAGACGAGATCGCCGAGTTGCCCGGCGGCATGCGCTGTGATCCCGACGGTCGCGACGTCGCCTTCGATGTTCAGCCACTCATGTTCTTCGGTAAATTTCAGCATGGATAATCCTCTCTGGGCTATGACGTCTTAGCGTTTGTAGGTCGGGGTGATGAAAGGCAGGGCAGAAACGGCGACGGGCAGGTATTTGCCGCGCACTTCTGCAAAGATCGGCGTGCCCGGTGCGGCGAAGCTGACGGGAACGTAGCCCATGGCGACTGGACCTTCGACACTCGGACCGAAGCCGCCCGAGGAGACTTCGCCGATCTCGGTCTTGCCCTCGGCATCGGCATAGAGCTTCGCGTGGCCGCGAACCGGCGCCTTGCCTTCCGGCTTCAGGCCGACACGGCGCCGAGAAGCGCCACTGTCGAGTTCGGCAAGGATGCGGGCGCTCCCTGGGAAGCCGCCGGCGCGGACGCCACCGGTCTTGCGGGCCTTCTGCATCCCCCATTCAAGTGCGGCTTCGACCGGCGTTGTCGTCTGGTCGATGTCGTTGCCGTAAAGGCAAAGTCCGGCTTCGAGACGCAGGGAGTCGCGGGCGCCGAGGCCGATCGGCTGCACATCGGGATGCTCGAGCAGTCGCTTGGCGATATCTTCGGCCTTGTCGGCCGGCACGGAAATCTCAAAACCGTCTTCGCCGCTATAGCCCGATCGTGAAACCAGGCAGGAAACGTCATGCAGGCGGCAATGGCGCACATCCATGAATTTCATATAGGCAAGATCGGCCCAGAGTTCGGCAAGGACAGAGACAGCACGCGGCCCCTGCAAGGCGATCAGGGCGCGGTCCAATAAAGTGATTTCACAGATATCACCGATATGATCTTGAAGATGCTTGAGATCTGCTTCTTTACAAGAGGCATTGACGACGACGAAGAGGTAGTCGTCCATATGGGTAATCATCAGATCGTCGAGGATGCCGCCATTGTCGTCGGTGAAGAAACCGTAGCGTTGACGTCCCTCGGTGAGGCCGAGGATATCGACCGGAACGAGGCTTTCCAGCGCCAGCGCCGCATCCTCATAGAGGCCGGAGCGGGCGCGGATGGTGACCTGGCCCATATGCGAAACGTCGAACAGGCCGGCGGAGGCGCGGGTCCAGAGATGTTCCTTCATCACGCCGGCGGGATATTGCACCGGCATGTCGTAGCCGGCAAACGGCACCATGCGGGCTCCGAGCGACAGATGCAGGGCGTGAAGCGGGGTCTTCTTGGTGGCAGCGGTCTCGTCCAAATGACGCCTCCGGGGTTTGCGCTCGATTAAAAGCGCAGGGCTCAAAATTTCGGCGCGGCTGCGCCTTACGATGAGCCCCCTCTGTCCGTTTGCCTGAGATTGTTATCCCTTCGGCGAACGCTTGCGCGTTTCTCTCCAGAGTTCCGTCTGCCCCTTGCTGGTCCTTTGGCCTGAGAGTTTCCGGGGCGGTTGCTCCTTCGGCACCGGCTCGCACCGGATTCTCCCAACAAGGTTGAGTGCCATTATCTGGTAGTCGTCAGAGATGGCAAGGGGCAAATGTCGCCCTCGAACAAATTTTTGTCGCGCGGCTTGTTCGAGCACACGCGGAAGTGCGCGACCGACGGATGCGGGGACTTTGCAACGACGCTTCGAGAGGCTATCCCATGAAGCCAATAGAGGAGCAGGGCAGGAGACAATGATGAATCGCAATTATGCCGCCGCATTGCTGATGTCGATGAGTGCGCTTTCGTTTTCGGCTACGGTTGTCATGGCGCAGCAGAGCAACGACGCCAACAGCATGCACGGGATGCACATGGACGCGGGCAAGGCGCCAGCGGGGTCGGCGACAGCCAAGCTCGGCGATCTCGACATTACCGGCGGTTACGCCCGCGCCATGCTGCCGGGTCAACCGGTCGGCGGCGGCTACATCACCATTCATAATGGCGGCAAGAGCGACGACAAGCTCACCTCCGTCACGTCTTCGCAAGCAGGCAAGGTCGAACTGCATCAGATGAAGATGGAGGGCGAGATCATGAAGATGCGCGAAGTCAAGGAAGGCATTACCATCCCCGCCGGTGTCACCGTAACGCTTTCGCCCGGTGGCATGCACATGATGTTCAAGCAGGTGAAGACACCGTTCAAGCAGGGCGGCACGGTGCCGGTCATGCTGATGTTCGAGAAGGCGGGCATGGTTGACATCAACTTGCCTGTCGTCGCGCCGAACGCAAACTGAGTTTCGCGCGACCACTGGAGTGCAACGTCGTCATAAAATTCCCGCCCATAGACAATTCCGGTTTCCACTTTCTCTCGAAATGCTCTAAAGCCACGTCAAAAGGCCGGGATGGACCGGCCCTGGGGCGGGATCGTCCCCAGTTCCCTGATTTGGCATGATGTTGCCCGAAAACCGTTTCATACCTTTCGGGACCACGCCGCGACTTTTGAAAGAAGAAGAATGGCCGGGATTGAGCATATAGAGGTCGAGCCCGACGAGGCCGGCATGCGCCTCGACCGCTGGTTCAAGGTGCACTTCCCTGGGCTGGGCTTCGGGCAGTTGCAGAAGCTGATGCGTTCCGGTCAGGTGCGCGTTGATGGCGGCCGCGTGAAGACCGATGCGCGTGTGCAGCCGGGACAGATCGTACGGGTGCCACCGTTGGACGTCGATGCAAAGGGACCGAAGAGCGGGCCGATCGCCAGCAAGGATCTGAAGCATTCAAGCGATGCCGATCTTCTGTCGCGCATGCTGCTGCATGAAGACGAGAAGGTCTTCGTTCTGAACAAGCCGGCCGGCCTTGCCGTTCAGGGCGGCTCCGGTCTCAATCGTCATCTCGACAAGATGCTTGAGGCATGGACGAGCAAGAAGGGCGAGAAGCCGCGCCTGGTGCATCGTCTCGACCGGGACACGTCCGGTGTCCTCGTCGTCGCCCGCACGCGAGGTGCTGCTCAGAAGCTGGCGACCGCCTTCCGCGAACGCGACACCAAGAAGACCTATTGGTCGCTGGTAAAGGGCGTACCGCGCAAGCACGAAGACAAGATCTCGACTTGGCTGGTGAAGGAAGCCACCGCCGATGGCGACCGCATGCGCATCGCCAAGCATGGCGAGGAGGGCGCCGACCACGCCATCACCTATTATCGCGTGCTCGAAACGGCGGCGCAGAGCCTCGCCTGGCTGGAGATGGAGCCCTATACCGGCCGCACGCACCAGCTACGCGTCCACGCGCTTCACATGGGCCACCCGATCATCGGCGATCCAAAATATTTCGACGACGATACGAACTGGGATTTTCCGGGCGGCGTCCAGAAGCGGCTGCATCTGCACGCACGCCATATCGATATTCCGCATCCGGATGGCGGCCGTCTGCGCGTCACCGCGCCGATGCCGCCGCATATGGTGCAGACCTGGAATCTTCTCGGTCTTGACATGGCATCGGCTGGGGAGCCGGACGACGAATGAAGCTCGTTCTTTTCGATTGCGACGGGACGCTGGTCGACAGCGCGCGGCTGATCCACGAGGTCATGGCACGCACCTTCGTCGACTTTGGTCACAAGCGCCCGGATGTCGCCTCCACCAAGTCGATCATCGGCCTGACGCTCGACATCGCGATTGCCCGTATGCAGGGCAAGCCGCATGTCGATGACGAGGCAATCGCCATGACGGCGCGCTACAAGGAGATTTACCCCGGCGTGCGCGATGAGGCGGATATGCAGACGCCATTGTTCGATGGCATCAGGCCGCTGATCGAGACGCTGGCCGGTCGCGACGAATTGTTGCTCGGCGCCGTCACCGGAAAATCGCGTCGTGGCCTGACGCATATTCTCGAGGTGAATGGCTTTACGCCTTTTTTCGTCGTCTCGCGCACGGCGGACGATTGCCCCTCGAAGCCGCATCCAGCAATGGTGACCGAATGCTGCAGCGAGACGGGAATGGATCCGCATGATACGATCGTTATCGGCGATGCGATCTATGACATGCAGATGGCGAAGGCGGCGGGTGCGACCGCAATCGGCGTCGCCTGGGGCTACGCCTCGGTGGAAGAGTTGCTTGCGGCTGGCGCCGACGCGATTGCCCATCATCCGAACGACCTGTTGAGCCATATTCTCTGAGGTGACGCCATGCGCGACCTGTTGAACGACCTTTCCGAAGGCCTGAGCCATCCAGACCCGATCCGCCGGGCGCAGATCCAGATGAAGAAGCCTTTGCCGAAGCGCTTCTACAAGGATGTAGGTATCCGCAAGGGCGAGGATGGCTATGCAATCGAGCTCGACGGCAGGGTGGTGAAGACGCCCGCGCGGCGATTGCTCGCGGTGCCGACCGAGGCACTGGCGAAGCTGGTCGCAGCCGAATGGGAACGGCAGGTAGACGTTATCAACCCTACCGTTATGCCGGTGACGCGCCTGGTCAATACCGCGCTTGATGGCGTGGCGACCGATCCGCAAGCGGTCTTCGAAGACATCCTGCGCTTTTCCTCCAGCGACCTGCTCTGCTATCGCGCCGATCAGCCGGAATTGTTGGTGGAGCGGCAATCGGAGCGGTGGGATCCGCTGATCGATTGGGCAGCGAACGAACTTGGCGCCCGCTTCATCCTGGCGGAAGGCGTCATGCATCAGGAACAGCCGCGCGAGGCAATCGCCGCTTTCGCCGTGACGCTGCGCAAATATGACACGCCTCTGGAACTTGCCAGCCTGCACACCATCACCACGTTGACGGGCTCGGCGATCCTGGCGCTTGCCTTCGCCGAGGGACAGCTGTCGCTCGCCGAGGTCTGGTCGCTTGCCCATCTCGACGAAGACTGGACGATCGAACAATGGGGGCATGACGAAGAGGCCGACAAGCGCCGCGCCCAGCGCTTCGAAGAGTTTCAGGCGGCAACGGATGTTTTTTCTGCGCTTCGCGATTGAATGTTGTTGATTTCCAGTCCGTTATATCGAACTCTGCATCCTACGGGGTCGGGAAATCGGGACGCGAATCATGCTGCAGTTGAGGTCAGGTGCGGTATCGGCGCTGGTGGGATGTTTGGCACTGGCCGCTTGCTCGAGCTGGTCGCTGACGGAGCCGCCGGCACCACCGGCCTATGATGTGCGTAGCGTCACGGTCGTTGCCGATCAGGCCGTTCCACCCGTTCCACCGACGTTGCTGTCAGCCATCAACGACCATGTCAACGCCGCCATCGCCGTGACGACCCGCGACACATCATTGCCGAAGGTGGCGCTGACGATCCGCGTGACGGATCTCCGCAGGGGGCGCAGCTTCAATCATGATCGCAACTCGGTGAAGATCAATGTCGACGCCGCTTCGGTTGACAATGGCGCGGTCCTCGCAATCGCCTCCTTCGATATCGTGAACTACACGCCGGACCCGACGGCGGCCAATGATCTGATGGCGGAGGATGTTGCCGCCCGAATCCGCTCGATCTTCGTGCTGAACGCACCGCCACTGGTGAACTGAGCCTACGGCTTCAAACTATTCCTGCGTCATGCTAAGCCGGACAAGCGCAGAAGAGGGCCATCATGAAAGAGATCCTGCAAGAACTGGAACGTCGCCGGGAGGTCGCGAGGCTCGGAGGCGGGCAGGTGCGTATCGATGCGCAACATGCGCGCGGCAAGCTGACGGCGCGCGAGCGGATCGACATTTTTCTCGATGAAGGCTCCTTCGAGGAGTTCGACATGTTTGTCGAGCACCGCTCGACCGATTTTGGCATGGACAAGTCCAAGATCGCCGGCGATGGCGTCGTTACCGGCTGGGGCACGGTCAATGGCCGCACCGTTTTCCTCTTCGCCAAGGATTTTACCGTCTTCGGTGGCTCGCTTTCGCAGGCGCATGCCGAGAAGATCATGAAGGTCCAGGACATGGCGCTGAAGAACCGGGCGCCGATCATCGGGATCTATGATGCGGGCGGCGCGCGCATCCAGGAGGGCGTGGCGGCGCTTGGCGGCTATGCGGAGGTGTTTCAGCGTAATGTGCTCGCCTCCGGCGTCATTCCGCAGATTTCCATCGTCATGGGGCCTTGCGCCGGCGGCGATGTCTACTCGCCGGCCATGACCGACTTCATCTTCATGGTGCGCGACACGTCCTATATGTTCGTGACTGGCCCGGACGTGGTGAAGACGGTGACAAACGAGACCGTGACCTCCGAGCAGCTCGGCGGTGCCTCAGTGCATACGACGAAATCCTCGATTGCCGATGCCGCCTACGACAACGATATCGACACTCTGATGCAGGTGCGCCGGCTCATCGATTTCCTGCCGCAGTCGAATACTGCCGCCCTCCCGGAAATCGAGTGCTATCAATCGGTCGCCGACCCCGACATGTCGCTCGACACGATCATCCCCGCCAACGCCAACAAGCCCTATGACATCAAGGAGTTGATCCAGAAGGTGACGGACGAGGGGGATTTCTTCGAGATCCAGGCGAGCTTTGCCAAGAACATCGTCTGTGGGTTTGGCCGGATCGAGGGGGCGACGGTCGGTTTCGTCGCCAATCAGCCGATGGTGCTTGCCGGGGTGCTTGATAGCGACGCCTCGCGAAAGGCGGCGCGTTTCGTGCGCTTCTGCGATTGCTTCAATATCCCGATCGTCACCTTCGTCGACGTACCTGGTTTCCTGCCGGGGACCGCACAGGAATATGGCGGGCTGATCAAGCATGGCGCCAAACTGCTCTTCGCCTATGCCGAGGCTACCGTACCGAAGCTCACCGTCATCACCCGCAAGGCCTTCGGCGGCGCCTATGACGTCATGGCGTCGAAACATCTGCGCGGCGATCTCAACTACGCCTGGCCGACGGCGCAAATCGCCGTCATGGGTGCCAAGGGCGCGGTCGAGATCATCTTCCGCAAGGATATTGCCGATCCGGAGAAGATCGCGGCGCATACGAAGATGTACGAAGATCGTTTCCTGTCACCCTTCGTCGCCGCCGAGCGCGGCTATATCGATGAGGTGATCAAGCCACATTCGACGCGGCGCCGGCTGGCGCAAGGGCTCCGAATGCTGCGCAACAAGGATCTGACCAATCCGTGGAAGAAGCACGACAATATTCCGCTTTAGGCATGTGACAACAAGCCACGGATTTTACACGATAAATTGATTGGACGTTAGAAGCCGTGTTTTCACGTTCGCAACCGACCTCTCTAATGCTTTCAATTGGGGGAGTTAGAATTGGAGTTTAAAATGGCGCTTTCCGATCGGCTGAATCAGTATCAGCCCTATGCACTCACGGCACTACGCATCATGACCGGGCTTTTGTTTACGGCACATGGCACGCAGAAGCTTCTCGGCTTTCCGGCCGGCGGTCAATTCTCAAGCCCACTACCGACCTTGATCTTGATTCAAGGCATTCTCGAACTCGTCGGTGGTTTGGCAATCGTCGTTGGTTTCCTTACCCGTCCTGTCGCATTTATTCTCTGCGGCAACATGGCTGTCGCCTATTTCATGGCGCATTATCCGAAGGACTTTTTCCCGGTCAACAATGGCGGCGACGGAGCCATCCTTTACTGCTTCGTCTTCCTGTTCCTGATCTTCGCGGGTCCCGGCCTCCTGGCCATCGACAATCGCAAGAAGTAATCGATCTCAACGTCTGGCTCGGCCAATCTCCGGGTCCGACACATCATCATAACCCCCATCTGCATCGGGCGCGGCGCGCAAAAGCTCTTCAGCTTTTCGCCCGCGCCCTTTGCAATTGAGATATTGCTCTTCGTGTCAGGGTGATTGGAGCTCGCACGCCTCAGGCAGCGAACTTGAGCCCGGCAATGCCTGCAACGATCAGGCCGATGCAGAACAAGCGAACGAGGGTTGCGGGATCGCCCAGCAACCAGATGCCAAGCAGGACAGTCCCGACCGTACCGATGCCGGTCCAGACCGCGTAAGCCGTGCCCATCGGCAAAGTCTTCACCGCCAGACCCAGTAAGATAATGCTGATGACCATCGAGATGACGGTGAGGATTGTCGGCATCGGTCGGGTGAAGCCATCCGTGTATTTCAGGCCGACGGCCCAACCGATTTCAAACAGACCTGCAAGGAAAAGCAGAAACCAAGCCATTTTACGCTCCTTTGTAAGAGCGAGGCCGTCCCCGCGTTGCCTTACGGTCGCCATTTCATGTCGGCCGCCGCAGTCGTCTGCGCGGTAAGACATATGCCGTCGCGGGTTTGGCTTTTCAAGGTGGCGATTGCATAGCTGCTATGCCAGCCGTTCGGCGTGCCACTTCAGATGATCATCCATGAAGCTGGAAATGAAATAGTAGGAGTGGTCGTAACGCTCGTGCATCCGCAGTGTGAGGCCAATGCCGGTGTTCTTGATCGTTTCTTCGAACAGCCAGGGGCGCAGACCAGTTTCCAGGAAACTATCAGCCTTGCCCTGGTCGACCAGAAACTCAGGGAAGCGAGCGCCGTCTTCGACGAGCGCGCAGGCATCATAACGACGCCAGGCGGCCTTGTCGGGCCCAAGATACTTCTCCAGGGCCGGAGCCGACCAGTCGGCGGTCGAGGGCTGGACGATCGGTGCGAAGGCGGAGCAGCTCTTGAAACGATCCGGGGTCTTCAGCGCAATGGTCATGGCGCCGTGGCCACCCATGGAATGGCCGAAAATGCCCTGCCTGCTCATGTCGGCTCGGAACTGCTCGCTGATCAAGGCGGGGAGTTCCTCGGTGATGTAGGTGTACATCTTGTAGTTTTCGGACCACGGCTCCTCGGTGGCGTCGAGATAGAAGCCGGCGCCTTTGCCCATCTGCCAGTTGGTCAACTCGTCCGGCACATCGTTGCCGCGCGGGCTGGTGTCCGGGCAAACGATGATCAGACCGAGCTCTGCCGCCATGCGGCGATATTCGCCCTTCTCCATGACGTTGGCATGGGTGCAGGTCAGACCGGAGAGATACCAGACGACCGGGCAGGGCTGCGTGATCGCCTGTGGGGGCACGAAGACCGCAAAGGTCATCTCGCACTGGCAGGCCTCGGATTCATGCATGTAGACGCCCTGCATGCCGCCAAAGGCGGTGTTCTGGGAAATGATATTCAAGACTGGTCTCCAGACGGATTGTGGGCTTTTGCCCGCCGGCAGAGCCGGTCGAATGTTTCAAGAAAGGCCGAGCGGTCGCGCGGCGAAAAAGCGGCGTTGTAGCCCTTGCTCTCGCCGGTCTCGCGCAGATGGGCGCCGAGATCGCGCATCGCGGTGGCCATGCCGATATTGGCTATATCAAAGATGCGGCCGGTCGGCCCGGTCACCAGCGCGCCGGTGGCGACGCAGCGCCCGGCAAGCGGCACATCGGCGGTGACGACGATATCGCCAGGGCCTGCGTGCTCGGCAATCCAGTTGTCGGCGGCATCGAAAGCACTGGAGACGATGACGTTCTTCACCATCGGATCGCGCGAGGGTCTCAGGCCGGAATTGGCGACAAGCGTCACCTCGATGCCGTGGCGCTCGGCAACTTTCAAAATCTCCGGCTTGACCGGACAGGCATCGGCATCAACGTAGATCATGGGATATTTCAACAATTCTAATAGCATGCGGCGCTTAACTCATGCACCGCATGCAACTCTATTGGCAGCTATCAGTAAACCACCACGCCCCGGATGCTCTCGCCGGAATGCATCAGCTCGAAGCCTTTGTTGATGTCTTCGAGCGGCATGGTGTGGGTAATCATCGGATCGATTTGGATCTTGCCTTCCATGTACCAGTCGACAATCTTCGGCACGTCGGTGCGACCACGCGCGCCGCCGAAGGCGGTGCCCATCCAGTTGCGGCCGGTGACCAGCTGGAACGGGCGGGTGGAGATTTCCTGGCCAGCACCGGCAACGCCGATGATAACGGACTTGCCCCAGCCGCGATGCGAGGCTTCCAGCGCCTGACGCATGACCTTGGTGTTGCCCGTGCAGTCGAACGTGTAGTCGGCGCCGCCGATCAGGTCACCGTTGCGCTTCGTCAGGTTGACGAGGTAAGGCACGATGTCGTCACCGACATCCTTCGGATTGACGAAATGCGTCATGCCGAATTTCTCGCCCCATTCCTTGCGATCATTGTTGATATCGACGCCGATGATCATGTCGGCGCCGGCAAGGCGCAGGCCCTGAAGCACGTTGAGACCGATGCCGCCGAGACCGAAGACGATCGCGGTCGAGCCAATTTCGACCTTGGCGGTGTTGATGACTGCGCCGATGCCCGTGGTGACGCCGCAGCCGATGTAGCAGATCTTGTCGAAGGGCGCGTCGGGATTGACCTTGGCAAGCGCGATCTCAGGCAGGACCGTGTAATTAGCGAAGGTCGAGCAGCCCATATAGTGGTGGATCTTGTCCTTACCGATCGAGAAGCGCGAGGTGCCATCGGGCATCAGGCCCTGGCCCTGGGTGGCGCGGATCGAGGTGCAGAGGTTGGTCTTGCGCGACAGGCAGGAATAGCACTCACGGCACTCCGGTGTGTAAAGCGGAATGACGTGATCGCCTTTCTTGACCGAAGTTACGCCAGGTCCGACATCGACGACGATGCCCGCGCCTTCGTGGCCGAGAATGGCCGGGAACAGGCCCTCCGGATCGGCGCCCGACAGCGTGAAGTCGTCGGTGTGGCAAATGCCGGTTGCCTTGACCTCGATCAGCACTTCTCCGGCCTTCGGGCCTTCGAGCTGGACAGTCATGACTTCGAGCGGTTTACCTGCCTGAACGGCTACGGCGGCGCGTACGTCCATCGTTTCATTCCCTTCTAATAATGATTTTGGTCGGCGCGACATTCGCATGGGCGCGCAGTACGGCTCAAGCTAAAAAACAGACACTTAATGCCGTATTTTGATCAGTCGAACTCCATGATCACCGCATCGACGGCGAGGCTTTCGCCGGGCTTGGCGTTGATCTTGCCGACGGTGAGGTCGCGTTCGGCGCGCAGGACATTCTCCATCTTCATCGCCTCGACGATCGCCAGTGTCTCCCCAGCCTTGACCTCCTGGCCCTCCGCAACCGCAATGGCGACGACGAGGCCCGGCATGGGGCAGAGCAGCAGTTTTGACGTATCCGGAGGCAATTTCACCGGCATGAGCCTGTCGAGTTCGGCCTGGCGCGGGGTAAAGACCCTGGTCCGGACGGAGAGCCCCTGCCAGTCGATGCGCAAGCCGTTGAGGAAAGGACGGATCTGCGCCGTCACCTTGCGCCCGCCGACCGATCCGGCCCAAACGGCATCGCCCGGACGCCAGTCGGTCTTGACCGTCAGGCTGTCGCCAGCGATCTGCATATCCATTTCAAACGGAATGGTGACGAGGCCATCGAGCAGCGTGAGCGGAATATAGTCCGTGCCAAGCTTGACCACCCATTCCTCACGCAACGGCCCCGCCGCCGGCCGCAACCTGTCGGCATAGCGCTCGCGACGATTAGCATCAACCAGGCCGCAGGAGAGGGCTATGGCCGCCAGCAGGGCGCCTTCACCGCCATCCGGCGTCATCGGCGAAAAGCCGTCCGGATATTCCTCCGCGATGAAGCCGGTTGACAAGCGGCCCTCACGCCAGCGCGGATGCTTCATCAGGGCCGACAGGAACGGCATGTTGTGTTCGATACCATCGACCACGAAACCATCCAGCGCCTCGCCCATCGCGTCGATCGCTTCAAGCCGCGTCGGTGCCCAGGTGCAGAGCTTGGCGATCATCGGGTCGTAATACATCGAGATTTCAGCGCCCTCGAAGACACCGGTATCGTTGCGGACGATCGTCTTGCCGCTCTTGCCTTCGCGCGGCGGCCGATAGCGCGTCAAACGGCCGATCGATGGCAGGAAATTGCGATAGGGGTCCTCGGCATAGAGGCGGCTTTCGATCGCCCATCCGTTCAGCTTGATGTCATCCTGCTTGAAAGGCAGCGTTTCGCCAGCGGCAACGCGAATCATCTGCTCGACAAGATCGATGCCGGTGATCAGCTCGGTTACGGGATGCTCGACCTGCAGGCGGGTGTTCATTTCGAGGAAATAGAACTTGCGGTCGCGATCGACGATGAACTCGACGGTGCCGGCGCTCTGGTAGTCGACCGCCTTGGCGAGCGCTACGGATTGCTCGCCCATCGCCTTGCGTGTCGCCTCGTCAAGGAACGGCGATGGTGCTTCTTCGGCGACTTTCTGGTTCCGGCGCTGGATCGAGCATTCACGCTCGCCGAGATAGACGACGTTGCCGTGGCCGTCGGCCAGCACCTGGATTTCGATGTGCCGGGGATCGACCACGAATTTCTCGATGAAGACGCGGTCGTCGCCGAAGGAGCTTCTCGCCTCGGAACGGGCCCGCTCGAAACCGTCGCGCACGTCTTCCGTGCTCCAGGCGATACGCATGCCCTTGCCGCCGCCGCCCGCTGATGCCTTGATCATCACGGGGTAGCCGATCTCGCCCGCGATCTTTTCTGCGTGGTCGCCATCATCGATGACGCCGAGATAGCCGGGCACGGTGGAGACCTTGGCGGCATTGGCGAATTTCTTCGATTCGATCTTGTCGCCCATGGCCTTGATGGCCTTCGGCTTAGGCCCAATGAAGACGATGCCTTCCTTCTCCAGGGCTTCGCAAAAGGAAGCACGCTCGGAGAGGAAGCCATAGCCGGGGTGCACCGCTTCGGCCCCGGTTTCCTTGCAGGCGGCGATGATCTTTTCGGCAACGAGATAGCTCTCGGCGGCGGGGGCCGCGCCGATATGCACGGCCTCGTCGGCCATCTCGACATGCAGGGCATCACGATCGGCGTCGGAATAAACAGCGACGGTCAGGATCCCCATCCGGCGCGCGGTCTTGATCACACGGCAAGCGATCTCGCCGCGGTTGGCGATCAGGATTTTCTTGAACATGCAGACTCCGCCCAATACATATGCCCTGTCAATGTTTTAGCCATAAATCGCCCCGGCGGTCCATGCGGAAGATAAGAGCGCTCAGATCGATTTCGCTGAGCGCGCCTGTACCCGCTCGCGCCAGATGATGAACAGGCCCGATCCGACGATGATCAGGATGCCTATCCATTTGGAAAAATTGGGAAAATCACCGAACAGCGCGTAGCCCAGAATGGTGGCGGAGATGATCTCGAAATATTGGAAGGGCGCCAGCAGCGACAGCGGCGCAAGCCGGAAGGCCCGGACAACCAGCATATGCGCATAGCCCGACACCGCACCGAGAATCAGCAGCAGTACGAGACCAAGCCGGGATGCGGGCAGGGACAGTGCGAAATCGGTAGCGCCGGCCGAAGCTCCTATCCACAGCGCGCCCATCATGAAGATCGTGCCGCCGATACCAGCCATGGTCTGCATGGTCAGCGGTGTATCCGCCTCACCGACGGCGCGATTCATGAAGAGGTAGAGCGCAAAGAGAAAGGCGCAGGCGACCGGCAATAGCGCCTTCAACCCAAAAATCTCGAAGCTCGGTTGAATGACGATCATCGCACCGCCAAAGCCGACGATGATCGCCAGCCAGCGCCGCCAGCCGACCTTGTCGCCGAGAAAGAGTGCTGAAAGCGCCGTCAATATGAAAGGCTCGACAAAATAGATCGCGAAGACGTCGGCAAGCGGCATGTATTTGACCGCTGCAAAGAACAGCAGGCTCGCCGCGCCGTGCAATGCGCCGCGCAACAGGTTCACCCATGGCCGCTTGGCCGAAAGCGCTCCCCAGCCGAACGCGGCAAACAGCAGTGGCAGGGTGCAGACCAGCTGAAAGAAGAAGCGATAGAAGGTCACCTGTCCCGGCGACATCCCCTCGAAGGTCGCCATATATTTAGCGATCGCATCCATCACCGGCAGCACGATCATGGCACCGGCCATGATGGCCATGCCTTGCAGAGGGTTTTGTTGGGCGGGAGCGGTGGCGAGAACGGACATGGCAGGCCATCAATCACAGGAATGCCCTTCGATCAAGGCATCACCTGCAACCTGTGCTTTTCAATTGGTTGCACCATTTGACGTAAAGTGCCGGACTTTCTCAAATCGGACACATGGAGGTGGCCTGATGACGCCCTTAGACCTATTTCTACCGAGTTAATCCGCTAAAAATTAAGCGCGCCGCTCAGAATTTCACCGGCGCGACCAAAACGGAGGATCGCACCGATGTTGAAGACGGAACATGAGACGACCGTTTTTTCGGATGAAAGCGACGATACCCTGGGTGGACGCATTTCCATGGCCCGCGATGCCGCCGGCATCAGCCTCGAATCACTGGCGGGCCAGCTTGGCGTGAACCAGGAAACGATGCTTGCCTGGGAATCCGACCGTTCGGAACCAAAATCGGCCGTTCTGGCCGCAATGGCCGGCCTGTTCGGTGTTTCGCCAGCCTGGCTGATGACCGGCACGGGGGACGGGCCGCGCGAGGATAGTGAAGAACGAGCGCTGGAAGCCGTCAGGAGCGAACTGTCCCGACTGCGCTCCGCCCATCAGGATATGGGCCGGCTGATCGAGACGACGACGCGCCAGATCGAACGGCTCGACCATCAGATCAGGCTGCGCAACGTCAGCAAGGACGTTGCGCATTAGATGTCATTGGCCGTTTCACCGAAGACCTGCTCGAAAGCCTCGCGCAGGCGGATATCCACATCCGTCATCATCACCGGCAGGCCGAGATCGACAAGGCTGGTGACGCCATAGGCGGATATTCCACAGGGGACGATACCGGAGAAATGGCTGAGGTCGGGGTCGACGTTCAGCGACAGGCCGTGAAACGTCACCCACTTGCGCACGCGGATGCCGAGAGCCGCGATCTTGTCCTCTGTCATGGTCCCATCCGGCAGCAATGGCTTTTCCGGACGGCGCACCCAGACGCCGACACGATCCTCGCGGCGTTCACCGCGGACATTCATCGAATCAAGCGTGCGGATAATGACTTCTTCCAGCGCCGCGACGAAGGCGCGGATATCCTGACGCCGGCGTTTCAGGTCCAGCATGACATAGGCCACGCGCTGGCCGGGACCGTGATAGGTGTATTCGCCGCCGCGACCGGTGGCGAAAACCGGAAAACGATCGGGCTCGATGAGATCAGCCGCGTCAGCGCTGGTCCCTGCCGTATATAAAGGAGGATGCTCCACCAGCCAGACAAGCTCCGGCGCGTGGCCATCCGCAATGGCGGCGACTTCCGCCTCCATGGTCGCCACCGCCTCGTCATAGGGCACGGGACAGTCGGCTATGCGCCAGCGCACTGGTGGTGAATCAATAAGCGGAAACATTTGGTGTTCGAGATCGGTGCGTAGCATCCTGCCAGTCCTTTAAACGCCTGCGGCCACGCTTCTCTGACAAAAGCTGAGCGG
The DNA here is from genome assembly GCF_000799715.1 of Martinezella rhizogenes. Lineage (GTDB taxonomy): Bacteria > Pseudomonadota > Alphaproteobacteria > Rhizobiales > Rhizobiaceae > Rhizobium > Rhizobium rhizogenes_C. The sequence continues at coordinate 364,302 of NZ_JUHG01000011.1, read as the reverse complement.
CCGGCAAGCACCGCCTATATGGAGGCTTTCACAGGGTAATTCAAACAGTTGTGAAACTCTTCAAAAAAACTGACACATATCTCTTGTGCCCCCCGAATGCTTTTGCTACATGCAGCCCCGCCGGAGCAATCCAGCAACTACCACGATGCGGTCGTGGCGGAATTGGTAGACGCGCAGCGTTGAGGTCGCTGTGGGGCAACCCGTGGAAGTTCGAGTCTTCTCGACCGCACCAAAACAAGAAACCCGCTTCGGCGGGTTTTTTTGTTTTTCTCTCCATCGGAGTTTTTAATATCCTTTTAAGTTGCGCAGATAGCCAATTTGCACGCAAAAATATATGTTTTCGTACAGTTACCGTTCATGTTCGCCGCCCTATGGTGTCGCTCATCGAACCCTGACGGTGTGTCAATTGACAAATCGAAGAGGCGAGATGATTAATACTTTCGACATTCGTCATAGAGCGGAGGATTTGCCAATGACTAGTCGTGCCATCCTGTTGATGTCTTTTGCGTCTTTTGCAGTTTTGGGCTCGATGGCCCTCTCATCGCCGGCTTCTGCGCTAACGATGAAAGAGTGCAGCACCAAATACCAGGCTGCCAAGGATGCGGGTACTCTGAACGGCCAGAAGTGGAATGATTTCCGCGCCGCTCAGTGCGGTGCCGATTCTTCTGCAGCCACCACCACCGCACCGGCCACAACGACGCCTGCCAAGCCGACCACGACCGCCAAGGTCGACACCAGCGAGCCTGATGTCACCAAGCCGCCGGCCAAGGAGCCAGCAAAGCCGACGACCGTCGCTCCGTCGGGCGTGAAGTTCCCGGGCGCCGTCGACACCAAATATTCGAGCGAGACGCCCGGTAAGGCCCGCTTCCATACTTGCGTCGACGCCTACAATGCCAACAAGGCCAGCAACAGCCTCGGCGGCCTGAAGTGGATCCAGAAGGGCGGCGGCTACTACAGCCTCTGCAACACCAAGCTCAAGAGCTAATCCGGTTTATTACCGGATAATCGAGCGGGCGCCCTAGAGGCGCCCGCATCTTTTGCGCGGGCCGCTCAATCGCGCGCTTTTTCCCATTTTTTTACCAGTCGATCGCGCTTCAATTTTGAAAGGCGCTGTAGCCAGAATTGGCCATTGAGCTGATCGACCTCATGCTGAATGCAAACCGCCAGGAAATCTTCGGCAGCAGCGTCATGGGTTTCGCCCGTTATATCCTGATAGCGGAAACGGATGGCCCTCGGCCTGACAACCTCGTCAGTGATGCCGGGCATGGACACGCTGCCCTCCACATGCCGCATGGTTTCCTCGGAAAACCATGTAATCTCCGGATTGATATAGGTGCGGACGCCGTCTTCCAGACTGAGTTCAATCACCGTGACGCGCTGGAGCACGCCGACATGGGCGGCGGTAATGCCGACGCCGGGCGCGGCACGCATGGTGTCCAGGAGATCAATGGTGAGATTGCGCAAACCGTCGTCGAAGACGGTCACCGGCGCGCAGGCTGTTTTCAGCAAGGGATCTGGGAAGCGGATGATGGGACGAACTGGCACGGCGCTCTCTGTTGTCGGGACGACATGGTCACCGCCTAGGGATAGGGGCAAGGCGAGGCTGACGCCACCGTCTTGCGAACACGATACGAAATGTCAGCATTTCCGTCTATCCAATTGTTGACAATCGGTTTTCAGCCGTCATTCTCAATGTCGGAATCTCGAAATCCCATAAGCAAATGCGGAATGCGAGGCGGCAAATGACGACGACCGACGAAGACGCGCTCGTTCGCAAGACCTCCGCGGAAACCAACCCGGACATCTATGACGAGGACGGCGTCGTCCGCTCGGACTTCCTGACCGAGGTCAACGACGCGATCGAGCGGCACGATCTTCCGTTCCTGCGGCAGAATGTCGTGCGGCTGCATGATTCCGAGCTTGGCGATCTTCTCGAATCGCTGCCGCCGCACGAACGTCTGGCGCTTGTGCGATTGCTTGGCGACGACTTCGACATGACGGCGTTGACGCAGGTGGACGAGGCGATCCGCATGGAGATCGTCGACCAGATGCCGAACGACCAGATCGCCGCCGGCATCGGCGAGCTCGATTCGGACGACGCCGTCTATATTCTCGAGGATCTAGATGAGGAAGACCGCGACGAGATCCTGTCGCAACTGCCGTTCACCGAGCGGGTCCGCCTGCGACGGGCGCTCGATTACCCGGAGCGGTCGGCTGGTCGCCGCATGCAAACGGAATTCGTCGCCGTGCCGCCATTCTGGACGGTTGGCCAGACGATCGACTACATGCGCGACGAAGAGGGGCTGCCGGAAGCCTTCACCCAGATCTTCGTTATCGACCCGACCTTCAAGTTGCTCGGCAGCATCGATCTCGACCGTATCCTGAGGGCCAAACGACAGACAAAGGTCGAGGGTATCATGCGCGAAACCTCGCACCCGATCCCGGCCGAGATGGATCAGGAGGAGGCGGCGCAGCTCTTCGAACAATATGACTTGCTATCGGCGGCCGTGGTTGACGAGAACCAGCGGCTTGTCGGCGTGCTGACCATCGACGACGTGGTCGACGTCATCAACGAAGAAGCCGACGAAGATATCAAGCGCCTTGGTGGCGTCGGTGACGAAGAGCTGTCGGACAATGTCGCTTCGACCGTGCGCTCACGCTTCGTCTGGCTAGCGGTCAACCTGATCACCGCGATTCTCGCCTCCAGCATCATCGATGTCTTCGATGGCGCGATCGAGAAGATGGTGGCGCTTGCCGTCTTGATGCCGATCGTCGCCTCGATGGGCGGCAATGCCGGCACCCAGACGATGACCGTCACCGTGCGGGCTCTCGCCACCGGCGACATCGACATCTACAACGCCTTCCGCGTCATTCGCAGGGAGGCGAGCGTCGGTCTGGTCAACGGCATCCTTTTTGCCGTTATCATGGGTGCCGTCGCCACCTTCTGGTTCCATGATGTTCAGCTCGGCATGGTCGTCGGCGCGGCGATGATCATCAACCTGGTCGCCGCGGCTCTGGGCGGCATCCTTTTGCCGCTGATTCTGCATCGCTTCGGCGCCGATCCGGCCATCGCATCGTCGGCCTTCGTCACCACGGTCACGGATTGTACGGGGTATTTTGCATTCCTTGGTCTTGCGACATGGTGGTTTGCCATTCGCTAGGCTGAAATGCGCGGGGGAGTGCCGTCCTGCACAAATTGACTATTACGTAAAAGTCAATATTATGACCTCTGCAAGACAGGGGCGCACGACTGGTGGACAGATACTATAGCATAACGGAGCTGACGCGGGAATTCGGGGTTTCCACCCGGACACTGCGTTTCTACGAAGACGAAGGTCTTATCCACCCCGAGCGCAGGGGCCGCACGCGCTTGTTCCGCACGGCCGACCGTCGGCTGATCATGGAAATCCTGCGCGGCCGCCGCATCGGCTTCACCATCGCCGAAATCCGCGAGATCATTCAGGTCTACAAGGAACCACCGGGCGAGATGGGTCAGCTGAAATTGCTGATGAAGCGCGTCGATGAGAAACGCAACGAGTTGCGCCAGAAGCGCAAGGATATCGAAGACACGCTGACCGAACTCGACAATGTCGAGGAAGCCTGTCTCGGCCGTCTGGCCGACATCGGTGTGGGGACGTAAGCTCCTCAAATCCAGCGACGCGTATGCCTACAGTAAAATTCAAATTCGCAGCCGAAGCGGGAGAGCAGATGCATTTCCTCGCAGCGGATGACCAGTAGCGTGGTCAATGCGGCTGCCACGGCCGCCATGGCGACGAACCAGACGTTGCCGATCATCAGGCCGAGGCTTGCCGTCAAGAGTGTGTAGCCGAGATAGGTCGGGTTACGGGTAAAGCGGAATGGCCCCTTGGTCACCAGATGCGCGGTGCAGCGCTGCGTCAGCACGGTCGTGCGGCTCTCGACTAGCGTCTTTACCGCCCAGACATTCAGCGTCACCGCGGCGATGGTCAAGAGAGCGCCGATACCCCAGCAGACGGCGAACCATCGGTAGGGCAGATGCACTGGATAATCCTGGTTCAGGTACAGCGCTGTTATGACTGCGAGACTATATAATAAAGGCGGCCATGGAAAACTCAGCGACTTCGAACGATAGGCATTCATCGAATAACCCTGTCATTGCGCTTGTTCCGTGCACTGTAGCGCGATTCGGCTGATCCGTTCATCGCTATCTGCCTTAATTGCTCCGGATTCCAACTGCGAGAAAAGGTTCTGCGTCTGTAACTGATCCAGCGTGCACTTGCAGAAGCTGCGGCACATGGCTTCATTGCCCGATTGTGTACAGGACACCTCACACTGCCTGATATAGCCGACCGTTGGGTCTGGCGCCGGAGCGGGCGCAACCAGCGACAGAAGGTAGACCAGGCCAAAGAGTAGCGGCTGGTGGATGAGGTAGACGATCAGACTGTGGCGACCAGCGCGGGCGATCAGGTTGCGGCCGGGACCCAGCTTCGCCAGAGGCCGGAGCCAGCCGAGCGAGATTGCCAACTGCGCGATGCCAAGGCCGAAAAGAAACGGCGTCAGCCATGGGAAAACCGGCACATAGTCGTTCGATCGCGGCAGGTTTTCGGACAAGCCGACCCAATAGAGCCAGGGCGTGTCAAAGACAGCAGAGTGCAGCGAAAAAGGCGCAATGACATTGTCGACGATGATGCCGGCCAAGAGCAGCACGGCTATCAGCAGTGTTGCGAAGGCCGGCAGGCGCAGGAACAGCAGGCCGATGATGCTGGCGGCGGCGATGCTGTGCAGGATGCCGAAGAAGATCCACTCGTCGCGCATGCCGATGAAGGTGACGGCGGAGATCGCCACGGAGGAGGCAACGATCATACCGAGACGCTTGAAATAGGACTGCCAGCGGATTTCGGGCGTGTTGGCAAGCACCAGGCTGACACCAGCGAGAAACAGGAAGGTGCTGGCGATGGCGCGAGCGTAGAATTTCAGCCAGCCGGTCTCTGCCGTACCCGCATCGAGATAGCCGAAGAACTCGAAATCCCAGGTGCAATGATAACTCGCCATCGCCAGAAGCGCGATCCCACGGGCCGTGTCCAGAATGCCGATGCGGGGCGTCTTTTGCGGCGCATCGATACTCTCGGCGATAACGGCCATTTGGCAGGTCCTTCCAGGCATGAATTCAGATCGTCGGCGCCAGCTTCATCATCGCCAACGCGGCGATGTCATGGCACATCGATATCCATGATGGCCAGACGGGCATCGGAAAAAAACTGCCGGCGGACCAGAACGATGATGATGAACATCGTCGTGACCATGAAGACATAAGGGCTCAGGAACCAGCCGAGATAGCCGATCGACAGGAAGATGGTTCGCAGACCCGCATTGAAATTGCGCGCGGCGATGATGTTCATACGGATGACGCGCTCGGCCGCCCGCTCCGCCCGCGCGGGATCGAGCTCGGCATCCTGCCGCATCGGCAGGGCCCCGAAGAGGATGGTGCAATAGTTGAACAGGCGATAGGCCCAGCCGAATTTGAAGAAAGCGTAGCCGAACAGGCAGGCTAGCCCCGCCACCTTGAGCTCGAAGGCGGCGCGGCCGCCATTGAGGATGAAAGGCAGGTCGGCGAAAAAGGCATTGACCTTGTCGGTGGCTCCGAGCAGGGCGAAGCAGCTGCCGATGGCGAAGATCGATGTCGAGGCAAAGAAACCGGTGCCGTTCTGCAGGCCGGCCAGGATTTGCGTATCGATCATCTTCAGGTCGCGGCGCAACGAATTGTGGATCCATTCGCGCCGGCGCTCGTTCATCGCCAGCGTCAGGCTGGTGCGATTGAAGAAACTGGCGCTGCTGGTGATCCAGTTCAGGGCAATCCAGAGAAAAATGAATAGGGCGAGGGCGACATAGTCGACGGTCGTCATGAAGGCAGATTCTCCAAGTCTTTCTGTTCCAGACTGTAACGCACACCTGTTGGGGCGCAATGGCCTTATGTTTGCGCCGTTGCAAGCCTATATGTTATGTCGCAGGCATGAAATCCGATGTCGGTCGATCGCCGTGCAGGGCTGCCCTGATAGCGTAGCCTTGTCATTGCTTGATTTGCCGAGGAGGCACCAAAGGTCCATGTTTCTTTCAGTTTTCGATGTTTTCAAGATCGGCGTCGGACCGTCCAGTTCGCACACGATGGGACCTATGTCGGCCGCCAATCGGTTTCTTGACCTCGTGCTGTCGAGCGAGTGGCCGCGGCCGTCCTCGAATGTGCATGTCGCCTCGATCAAGGTGAGCCTGCATGGCTCGCTCGCCCATACAGGCATCGGCCATGGCACGGGCAGGGCGGTGATTCTCGGTCTGATGGGCGAGCGCCCGGATCGGGTCGACCCCGACCGGATGGATGCCGTTATCGACGAGGTCGAGCGCAGCGGCCGCATCACGCCGCCGGGTCATCCGGCCTATCAGTTCCAGCCGAAGACCGATCTGATCTTCGACAAGAAGGTGCCGTTGCCGGGCCATGCAAACGGCATGAGCTTCTCCGCCTTCGACAAGGATGAGCGCCTGCTCGTCAAGCGCATCTATTATTCCGTCGGCGGCGGCTTCGTCGTCACCGACACCGAGCTCGAACAGATGCGCGCCGACAAGAAGAAGGCCTCTTCCGGTGAACGCATTCCATTCCCCTTCGCCACCGCCAAGCAGATGCTGGAGATGGCCGAGCGTTCGAGCCTTTCGATCGCACAGATGAAGCGCGCCAATGAAGAGACGCGCATGAGCAGCGAGGATCTCGACGCCGGGCTCGATCGCATCTGGACGGCAATGAGCAGCTGTATCGATCGCGGCCTGAAGGTCGATGGCATCATGCCTGGCGGCCTGAAGGTGCGCCGTCGCGCCCGCGCCATCCATGACAAGCTGCAGGAGGAATGGCGCAGCAACCGCATCAATCCGCTGCTCGCCAACGACTGGCTGAGCGTCTACGCCATGGCCGTCAATGAAGAAAACGCCGCCGGCGGCCGCGTCGTCACCGCGCCGACCAATGGGGCGGCTGGTGTCATCCCGGCAACGATCCGCTACTACCAGCACTTCCATGAGGACTGGGACCAGGACGGCATCCGCAACTACCTGCTGACGGCCGCAGCCGTTGGCGGCATCATCAAGCACAACGCCTCGATCTCTGGTGCTGAAGTCGGCTGTCAGGGTGAGGTGGGTTCGGCGGCCGCAATGGCAGCTGCGGGACTTGCCGCCGTCATGGGCGCTTCGCCGGAGCAGATCGAGAACGCCGCCGAAATCGCGCTCGAACACCATCTCGGCATGACCTGCGACCCGGTCGCCGGCCTCGTGCAGGTGCCCTGCATCGAGCGCAACGCGCTTGGCGCCGTCAAGGCAGTGACCGCTGCCTCACTGGCCCTCAAGGGCGACGGCCAGCATTTCGTGCCGCTCGACGCCTGTATCGAAACCATGCGCCAGACCGGTTACGACATGAGCGAGAAGTACAAGGAGACATCGACCGGCGGCCTTGCGGTGAATGTGGTGGAATGTTGAGTGTGGACGCTTACCTCTAAAAGCTTGACGCTGCCGGTCAAAAGGATTTCAACGGCGTCATGGCTTTGCATCTGATCAAATTATGTGTGGGCGCAGACTCGCTCGAGGATCTGCGCGAATGGGTTTCCGAACGGGCGATGAGCGCAATTGCCGCCGGCCTGGAGCCGCATACCACCCATACGACGCGGATGGTGCCGAAGCGGATGGAGGAACTTCTGGATGGCGGCTCGCTCTATTGGGTGATCAAGGGGCAGGTGCAGGCGCGGCAGAGGCTGCTGGGCATCGAAACCTTCACCGATGTCGATGGCATCCATCGCTGCCGGCTGATCCTCGATCCGAGCGTCGTTGAGACAGCCGGCCAGCCGCGCCGCGCGTTTCAGGGATGGCGTTATCTACCGCAGGAAGATGTGCCGCGTGACCTCGACAGTCTCGGAGGCGTTGCCGAATTGCCCGCGGATTTGAGACGCGAGCTTTCCGAATTGGGATTGCTGTAAAGCTGGCGCTCAGCGCAGCCGCAGTTGCACCGGTGCCTGGCCACTTGGCGCAGTGATGCGTAGCCGAATACTGGCTTCCGGCTGTGAATAACGCCAGGCGCGCGCGCCATGGCAGAGCAAGATACCAATCAGGTCTTTCGTCTTGCTGCGCGAACGCGAACGGTTAAGGCCGAGATCGGCCAGCCGCAATGCTGCTTCATGCAGCGGATGAAGGGCGAAGCCCTTCGGTTTCATCTTTCCCGCGCCATCGAGCGAGAAACCTGGAAAGTTCTCGTTCATCGCCATCTCATATCCCCGCAACACATTACAAACTCAGGGCCGGCCCGATACACATCCGGGTCCGGAAAGCCGGGTGTCGCCACGCGAAACCCGACAGTCTCTTGACAATGCGGCACGAAAACCGTGGCCACACTGCTATTCCAAGCTCGCCCAGCACTTCACGCCGGCTTTCTTGAGCGTCTTGCAGGCGTTGACCGCCGCATTCTGATCCCCAAAGCCGCCGAAGCGAGCGCGATATCCGCCGTCGTAGGCAACTGCATAGGGCTTGGCCGAGCGCAATGACTTGCCACCCTTGCTCTTGGCTCTGTCGAGCAGATCGTCGGCGCCGTCCTTGCTGGAGGAAACGCCAATCTGCACGACCCAGCCGGTTGGGCCCTTCTCAGCCTTGCTCGCCTTGGTAATCTTTTCAGGCTTTTCCGCCTTCTCGGCTTTTTCAACCTTCTGGGGCTTGATGACCTTCGTCTCGGACTTTGAGGTCGAGGCGGTCGTCAGCGTATCGACATCATCCTCGCCGCTCTCGTCTGTCGCCGTCGGGGCAATGGAGGCGACTTCGTCGGATGCGGCGCGCTGCTTCTGCTTGGTCGCAAGCAGCGGATTGCTCGATTTCGGCGCTACCGCGGCAAAAGCTGCGGCGCTAGAGGGCTGCTGATCGTCTTCGATCTCCGCGCTCTCTGCCTTGCTCGCCTTCACACTGCCGGCCGCCGCCATGCGGGCGCTCGCGGCCTGGAGATTCGGCGTTTCCGCCACGGTCTGGGCGACCACGTTAGAGGAAATATGCTTGGTCGACGCTACCGGCAGATAGGTAGCGATCAGCTTGCGCATCTGGTTGTCGCGGGCGGGCGTTGAAGCGCCACCGAGCACGACGCCGACAATCGAGCGGCCATCAACCTTTACGGAAGTCGCGAGATTGTAGCCGGCGGCGCGCGTATAACCGGTCTTGATGCCATCGACGCCACGGACCGAGCCGAGCAGATGGTTATGTCCCGGGATCACCCTGTTGCCGAGACGAAAACTTGTCGTGGAGAAGAGCCCGTAATATTGCGGAAAGTGCTCGCGCAGAGCGACGCCAAGACGGGCCTGATCGCGCGCCGTGGTCATCTGCGCGGTGTTCGGCAGGCCGTTCGGGTTGCGATAAGTCGTGCGCGTCATGCCGAGCATGCGGGCCTTGTCGTTCATCATGCGGGCGAAATTGTCTTCCGAGCCGCCGAGCATTTCCCCAAGCGCCATGGCCGCGTCGTTGGCCGACTTGGTAACGATGCCGAGGATCGCGTCGCGCACGGTGACCGAACGGCCAGTGCCGATACCAAGCTTCGTCGGCGCCTGCATGGCTGCATTCTTCGAAAAGACTACCGGCGTATCGAGTGTGATCCGACCAGATTCGAGCGCTTCGAAGGTCAGATACACCGTCATCATCTTGGTCAGCGACGCGGGATAGTGAAGCGTGTCGGCATTCTCACTGTAGAGGACATTGCCCGTATTCGCATCGATGACGATGCCCGCATATTTCGTACCGCCGGCTGCATACGACGCGTCAACGGTCATGGTTACCGTCGCCGTCGAAATCGCGAGACCAAACAGCATCTTCGCCAAAAACTTGCCGGACTGCGATGAGGATGCGGAAAAAATTGATCGGGACACTACTTCACTCTCTGCTTGCATTTACGGTCTCAATTATCCGGCCGCCGCCTCCATGAACGTCCGTTGGGTTCCAACGTAGGGGCTTAGCGTTACCAATCGGTTTATGATGAACAGTTGGTTTCAAATTTAGGCACCGTTTTAGCCGTCGCTTGCGGAAGTGCCGCTGGCGTTTGGTGCGTCGATGAGGTGGGATTTGACGAAGCCCTGAACGGCCGCATCCATCGCCTGCCAATCGCCAAGCTGATTGGCCGAAAAACGATAGAGGACGCTCAGATCCTTGCCGACCCTGACGTCCCTCTGGCAATCACCGCTGGTCGCAAGGTCAGGCGAGGCGGGCAGGATGCAGCGAACAACATAATCAGGCTCGCCGGCGCGGGGCGCGGTCAGAAGCACTTCGCCGCTATAGCCGGCATCGGCGCGGAGCGGATGCGCGGTCAGGCCGTGCGGGCCGGCAAAGGCCTGCCCCTCCATCAGATGCGAATAGATCGGCTCCAGCCGGCCCGACATGTCACGCGACATGGTGCTTTGGCTAAGCTGGAGGAAAATCAGCGAGGAGGACTGCGAGATATCGTCAAAACGCAGCCGGTCGGTATCGCTGTAGCCCTGCATCTGCGGCCAGGTCAGATAGAGATCGACGCGTTCGGCGATGCCGTTTGCCCGTTCGCTCGGAAAGCGGATCATATTGGCACCAAGGCGCAGCGTATCCTCACCGATCGTTACGGTGATTGGCTTGACGCTGTCGGTGTGGCCGGCAAGCGAAATCTTCTCGCCGAGCCAGCGGCCTCCAATGGTGATCGCGACGGTCAAGGCGGCGAGCACGGCAATGCCGGCCGTCAAACGGTAAACCAGACCGCTCGATATCAGCGGCTGCTCGTCGATCATGGAGGTGGACGAAAGAGGAGGGGCCATGCTCTTGCCTTCGGTTCCAACCCGCATCGGACATCATCGTCGGCGACGTATCCGCTGCGGCAAGAGACCCCTGATGAGTCCCGATATGGAATGATTGCCGCCTTCATGGTTAATGAGCAGTTAAGAATACGTCGGCCCGCATATTTAATGGCGGCCATGGTCTCTCGAAGCTTCGGGCGGATTTCCGGTTGGATGCAGTCCGAAACGAAAAGAGCCGCTCCCGGGACAGCGGGAACGGCTCCGAGGCGCCGGTCGGGACAGAAATCTGGGGACAGACCGGGCCTTTTACTCACGCCGCCAGCGCTAGGCCGCCGGCGGTCGCAAGGTTGGGGCGATTACTTCAAGCTGCCGACAGCGACGGCGCGGCCATCCTGAATCTTGACCCAACGAGCCGGATCGTCGGCGGACTGGCGCTTCAGGAAGGTGTATTCGGTCTCCGACCAGAGTTTCACCTTGTTGCGCATGTTGTCGAGAACGAAGTCGCCCCGGTCGGTGCGTACCGTCAGCACGGCATGGCCTTCGCCGTTCGGCTGCAGCACGACGGTCATCAGTAGATCAGAGGGGGAGAAGCCAGCTTCGATCAGGTCCTTGCGCTTCAGCAGCGCGAAATCCTCGCAGTCGCCCGCGGTGGTCGGGATCGCCCATTTTTCTTCGACGCCATAGAGATCCATGTCGGTCATCGGCTTGATGGTCGTGTTGACCGTGTAGTTGATGTTCAGGATCGTCTTCCAGCGATCTTCGGTGAGGATGGCGGGACCGGCATCGCCGCCAGCATAGGCGCATTCCGTCGGATTTTCCCGGCAGAACTGATAATGGCCGATTGGCGGCGCAGCATCGCCGGTAATCGTCATATTGGCAGGCGTCGCGTGGGCGAGGCCAAGACAGCCGAAGGTGAAGAGAGCTACTGCGGCATATCCGCGAAGAAGAAATTGAAAGCTCATGTCCATGTCCCTTTTTTATTGGGACCAGAATGACATGCAGGCTTTTACCTCACGCAAAATTATGCAGTTAAATTAAGCACTTAGTTTATTCAAACACGCGTCGAATTGTCATAAAATGAGAATAAAATTTGAATCAATTTTGAAGTAACTTCCATCGGAATTCGAAAATCTTCCCGCGTTTGCCGCTGTGGCTGGATTTCTCATATCCGCTTGTTTTTGAATGACTTTCTGTCTGCTTGCTAAAATTAGCCACGCGGCTTGTTTTGCCAATGGCGTTAATGAAGCAGGCCGACTCCCTGTCTCGGCACACAGTAGAGGCCGTCCGAATGCCGGGGATTTCCGTTTGTTGTGCCATTTTGAGACGGCACATCAGAAAATATTTTTGATTTTTTTACTGCCTTCAGGCGAGTGCGCGAAATGTGTCCGTTGCCTCGACAATGGCTGCCGCCATCTCCGACGCACCCGGTGAATGGGCCGCGTTGGGAACGATTACCAAACGCGCCGCGGGCCAAGCTCGCGACAGTTCCCATGCTGTGCCAAGAGGAGCCTCGAGATCAAGCCGGCCCTGGATCATCGTACAAGGGATGCCGGCAAGCCGATCGATATCCCGCAATATCTGTCCGTCTTCCAGCCAACCGCGATGATGGAAGTAGTGGGTGATGATGCGGGCTCTTGCGATGAGGAACCGTGGATCGGCCCAACGGTCGGACAGCGTTGCACGCGGATCGACCAGGATATTAGCCGATTCCCACTGGTGCCAGTCCATGGCGGCCTTGAGATGGATGGTCGGATCCGGATTTCGGAGCAATTGATAATAGGCTGCGACGAGATCGCCATCGCGCTGGCTCTCCGGAACACCTGCGCGAAATCGCTCCCATTCCTCGGGAAAGAAGCGAGCTAATCCTTTGTAAAGCCAATCGATCTCGGATTGCCGCGTCATGGTCACACCCGCGACGACAAGGGCTGCGACGCGCTCCGGGTGTGCCTGAGTATAAACCAAAGCCAGGGTACATCCCCAGGAGTTGCCGTAGACCAGCCAACGCTCGATGCCGAGAAAGAGCCTTAGCCGCTCGATATCGGCAACCAGGTGCCAAGTGGTATTGGCGGAAAGATCAATCTCCGGCTCCGATGCATGCGGCAGGCTGTTGCCGCAGCCACGCTGGTCGAACTGGATGATGCGATAATGTTGCGGATCGAAGAAGCGGCGGGCGCTTGCAGAGCTGCCCGATCCGGGACCACCGTGTAAAATGACGACCGGAATACCGTTCGGATTGCCCGATTGCATCCAATGAATGCTGTTGGCGTCGCCAACGTCGAGCATGCCCTGATCATAAGGGGTAATTTCCGGATAGAGCGTCTTCATCGGCGACCACGCGGGTAGAGGAGGGTAAAGCGCCTCTGTCTCTAGAACCAACGTGACGTCAGGATGACGGAATCAGAGGAATTCGCGCAAGGTCTCGCGGGATTGCAGCGAGAGAAACTCGATCGCGACGCCTTCCATGAAGTGGCGGACGACGCGGCCGCGCATATTGCCGAGACGCACGGGCATTCCGATCGGCGGACGGGCCTCGACATCGACGGCGGCACCCGAGAGCGACAGGTCCATGATGCGGCAGACATAGAGAGTGCCGTCTTCCAGGGTCAATTCGCTGTTTATGGAGCGCGGGGTCAAGCGGTCGTGACGGCGATCTTCCGGAAGACCAAGCTCATGCTTGTTGGCAAGCCAGGTAAGCTGGGCGGCGAGCTTCTCACGCTTCCGATCGGTCGCGTTGATCGACATGCTGAAGCCGCGACCGTCGACGGCGACTACATGGCCCTCGACCCGGCCAAGATGGTCGATATAGGCCACGACGCGCTCATTGGCGCGCGGACGGCCCAGGCAGGTGACATACATGTCACCCGGCGACATATCGGTGACCAGGCACTCATACTCTTCGTAACTGGCCAGCATCAGGCGGCCCTGCATGTTGATCGGAACCCGCTGAAAGGTTCGCTGATCATTGCGAGGCGCATTCCCTGCCATTTGGTTTGGCCGCATCGTCTGAGCTGGCTGGAATGAATGCATGAACGGGCTTCTTCAACCGACTATATTTATTACAATCATTAGCCGAAACTTCTTAAGGTAAGGTTGTCTTTGCCGAGTGATGACTGAGAAAAACCGCATGAATTTGTGCCGTGACGGGTCAACCGATACGAGAATCGCGTATGCCGGTTTTCAGTTGCAGCATCCGGCGCATCAATTCACCAAATCGAGCGGCATCTCGCGGGACGGCCAAGTCGGCGGGTTGCGGATGCGACGGCAGCTCGACCGGTCGGGCAGGGCGATCGTGAAGCAGGCGGCTGCGGTCGAGCGCCAGGAACTCCAGACGCTCGCTGCCGAGCCATGCCGTATGTGCAACTGGCGTCAGACAGCCGAGCAAGCGGTCGCAGACATTACTCGACGAACGCATTGGCATCAGCACCATTTCGAAGGCCATATGCCGGCCGCTGATGCTGTAGCCGGTGGCATTGATCAAGGCGGGAACCACATGCGTCATCACGCCCGTGGCAATGCGCACCGGGTCGTCGATCTGGCTACCCGCCCAAAGTGCCGCAAAACTCTCACCACGAATTTCGCGCCCCATGAGACTGCAAATCGCTGTCCCGGCCAGCCGGAACCGCGGAGCCTCATGCGGCATGAGCTCCAGAATGAACAGCTCCGGCAAGATGTGGCGGACCGCCGAAGGCTGTATCAAATTGCGCAAGGGGGCATCCGCGCTACCGCGCAGCTGTTCCCAATAGGTAAATATCTCGATGCTCGTCTTCTGGCGCATGACGCGTCGGTGTCCCATTTCAGTTCAAATACCGGGGCGCTCATCGCCCTTGCACCTTGCCATGCTTATTTCATGCCAACGCCGGGCCATTAAGGTTAAGAGAGGATCTCGTTTGCCTGCCGCGACCAAGCCGTCCACGTCAGTTGGATGGCTTTTTTTTTGACAATCGCTGCTGTATGTCTCGAGTCCCTTTTGAGGACCTCAGAGCAAGACATGGATAATGCAGAGCAGCCGCGCCCACAGCCAGAAGATCCGCGGCCGCCGGAGCGCGTTCCGGTTTTCAATCTGCCCCCCGTCATCCTCGCAAGCCTGGCGCTATTGGCTGTCGTCTTCGCTGTTCAGAACCTGCCCTGGTGGTCGGACGATACGCTGAACTGGCTCTATTTCACCTTCAGCTTCATTCCCGCCCGCTATGCCTTTCCGCTATCGCAGCAGGGGCTGGAGTGGCTATGGACGCCAGTCACCTATTCGCTCCTGCATGGCGGTATCGAGCATATCGTTTTCAACGGGCTGTGGCTGATGGTCTTCGCAGCACCCGTCGCGCGCCGGATTGGCGTCGTGCGCTATGTGATGTTCTGGATTTTTTCGGCCGCCGCCTCTGCATTCCTGCACGCCGCGATCTATTGGGGAGACCAGACCCTGTTGATCGGCGCATCCGGTGTCGTTTCAGGGTTGATGGGAGCGGCCTGCCGTTTTGCCTTTCCCGCCATGGACGGCCGCCGTATCGGCATACGGCAAGCCCATCTCAACCCGCGGCTGTCGATCCTCGCCTCGCTGCGCAGCCGGACAGTCGTCGTCTATATCGTGATGTGGATCGCCGGCAATGCACTGGTCGCCTTCGGCATCACGCTCGTCGGCGACAGTTCGCAACCGGTTGCCTGGGACGCGCATATCGGCGGCTTCCTCTTCGGATTCCTGCTGTTTTCACTATTCGACCGGCAGCCTCGCGTCGAAGTCGAAAATCCTGCCGCATCAACGGAATGAAGCTGTTGCTTTCTTGACCCCACAGGCGCAACATTCATGGCTATTCGGCGCACGTGGGAGGATACCAACGCGGCCGATGACGGGAGCAGCGGTCCGAAACCTTGGGGTGGTTTCGGAACAAATCCGAGGCTCGCATGTTCACTGTGCTTTCGAAATGGGAGAATCGAATGTCAGTTTCCGTAAAAGCCATACTTGATACCAAGGGCCGCGATGTCGTTACCACCGGGGGTAATACGACCGTTGCCGAAGCTGCCAAAATGCTCAATGAGAATCGCATCGGCGCCGTCGTCGTTGTCGGCATGGCAGGCAAGATTTCCGGCATATTCACCGAGCGCGATGTGGTCAACGCAGTGGCGAAGCACGGTCGCGACTGTCTCGATCAGCCGATTGCCTCGCTGATGACGGCGAAGGTGCATCGCTGCAAGGAAGAGACCACCACCGATGAATTGATGGAAGTGATGACCCTGCGCCGTTTCCGCCATGTCCCGGTCGAAGACAAAGGCAAGCTCTCCGGCATCATCTCGATCGGCGACGTTGTCAAATGGCGCATCCGCGAAATCGAGCTCGAAGCCGAGCAGATCAAGGCTTATATTGCCGGGTGAGGAGCGGTTCAGCGAAGCCGAGCCAATCGATCCATGAGTCAATCAGCGACGAACGCCCTGAGCCTAAGCGAAGGGTCGGGTGGGCCTGCATATGCAAATCTCATTCCGCCCTTTGCGAACGAGAACGGCTCCGAATTCGGTCTCTTCAGAGTTTGACCTTTATTGACGCCCTACCGCGCATAGGCTTCCTGCATGCGCCGGATTTCGGTAAGTCTCGCCAATGTCTCCTCATAGCCGCGTTCGATTGCTTCGCCTGCGCGATGGAATTCCGAGAGACCGATATCGCTGAGGCGCGGGTGCAGAGACAGATCCGGCGGATCGCCGGCAAGGCGTGCGCGCGAGATCCGATCCTGGATGATGTTGAAAGCCTGCACCATCACGCCGGTCATGCCAAGCTTGGTGTAGGGTGCCTCGTCGCGGCGTTGCTGGTCGCTGGTCGGCGGGCCGGCATTGTGCTTGACGACGGCTGAGCGACCATAAAGATCGTAGTTCAGGTTGACGGCGACCACGAGCGGCTGTTCGTAGGCGCGGCAGACGGAAACGGGCACGGGATTGACCAGAGCGCCGTCGACCAGCGTTCGGCTATTGGTGCGAACCGGTTCGAAAATGCCGGGCAGGGCATAGGATGCCCTAAGCGCGGTGATCAACGAGCCGTTAGCGATCCAGACCTCGTGGCCAGTGTTCAATTCCGAGGCGACGGCGACGAATGTGCGGTCGAGATCTTCGATCGACAGGCCTTCAAGGTGTTCCTGCATGCGCTTGGTGAGCCGCATGCCGCCGAACAGGCCACTGCCGCCGATGGTGAGATCGAGCAGGCTGGCGATCCGTCGCATGGTCAAAGACCGGGAAAAAGCCTCCAGCTCATCAAGCTTGCCAGCGAGATAGCAGCCGCCGACCAGAGCCCCGATGGAGGTGCCGGCGACCATGCCGACCTCGATACCCGCCTCATCCAGGGCACGCAGCACGCCGATATGAGCCCAGCCGCGAGCAGCGCCGCCACCGAGCGCCAGCGCAATCTTCACTTTCTTCGGAGGAGCAGGAGCAATGGGAGGGGCGAGGATGTCGCGCGAGGTCGTCGGATCTGAACCAGCCGAAGTCTGTCCGGCGCCCTGACGATTCAACCCCCAATTCAGCATGACACATCTTCCTCCGAGGCCTTTATGTGCCCCTTGCTAAAATACTGTCCCTTTTTGGTTTCCAAATCGTGTATTTGGTTATCGCCCGATCGATACGCGGAGACTCGTTGCCCGATCTATTTCTGGTAGATTTCGCTGGGGTCGAAATGCCGGTGATCGTCGACCACGTTCAGTACCGGCTTTCCATCCTCCAGCTCGACCGTGCGGTAGAAGCAGGAACGGCGGCCAGTATGGCATGTTGCATCGTGCCCTGCGACTACAACTTTCAGCCAGATGGCATCCTGGTCGCAATCGGTGCGTATCTCCTTCACCGTTTGCAGGTTTCCGGAGGTTTCGCCCTTCTTCCAGAGCTTGCCGCGCGAACGGCTGTAGTAGTGCGCCGTCCCGGTCTTGATGGTCAGCGCCAGAGCCTCGGCATTCATATGCGCGACCATCAGCAATTCGCCGTCATGGGCATCGGTCACGATTGCGGTGATCAGGCCGCGATCGTCGAAACGAGGCGTGAAATCACCCGCATCCTCTAGCTCGGACTTGTCCGCGGAAGGGGCGTTGAATACCAAATTCATCTCAGGCTCTTTCCCTGGAGCCCTGTCAGCGGCTCCGGACCATCGTCATAAAGCGGACTTGCTCGGCCGGATCGGCCTTGAAAGCACCGGTGAAAGTCGTCGTCAGCGTCGAAGACCCTTGCTGCTGCACACCGCGCATCGCCATGCACATATGTTCGGCCTCGATCATCACGGCGACACCGCGCGGACGCAGGGAGTCATCGATGGCATTGGCGATCTGGGCGGTCATGGCTTCCTGCGTCTGCAGGCGGCGGCCGAAGATTTCGACGACGCGGCCGATCTTCGACAGGCCAAGCACGCGACCATTCGGCAGATAACCCACATGCGCCTTACCGATGATCGGCACCATATGGTGTTCGCAATGCGAGTAGAACGGAATATCGCGCACGAGGACAATGTCATCGTAGCCGGAAACCTCTTCGAAGGTGCGGCCAAGCACGTCCTCGGGGTTCATGTCGTAGCCGGCGAAAAGCTCACGATAGGACTTGGCGACGCGCGCCGGCGTATCGAGCAGGCCTTCGCGCTGCGGATCATCACCTGCCCAGCGAAGCAGAACGCGAACGGCGTCTTCTGCTTCCTTCTGCGACGGACGATCCAATACGCGATCGGATTCAATGGCTTGCGGAAAGTTCTTTACAATGGCGTCCATTACCTGTGGTCTCCTGATCCGCACCGCGGATCTTGTTTTGTCGGACTCGCCACTGGTATTCCCCATGACATGGGAAAATGTGCACCTTTGGCGGGCTCCGGGGCGTTCTGGCTGGCGGACAAGCCTGCCGTCCTGCACGGTTTCCCATCAAACTTACAGAAGACCATTGCAATTTTGTGGTCTTCGAACGACATACATATAGTATGGCATTGTCCCTGTGAAAGTGTCCGGATGGGACACAGTGTGTTTTTTGTTTTGAAACGCAAAACGGGTGCATCGGAGCGAAATCGATGATGGACGAGATTTATAACGGCAAGATCCTTGAATTCGCCGGCAATATCGAACGCATTGGCAGCCTTTCAGACGCCGATGCAAGCGCTCAGGCCCATTCCAGACTGTGCGGCTCCCGCGTCAAGATCTGGCTGAAAATGGACGACGATGTCGTTACCGATTTTGCGCACGACGTCAAGGCCTGCGCGCTCGGACAGGCATCATCTTCGATCATGGCCCGCCATGTCGTGGGCGCGACCGCCACAGAACTGCGCAAAGCGCGCGAAGATATGCTTGCAATGCTGAAGGCGGACGGCGAGGGGCCATCGGGCCGTTTCGAGGACATGCGCTATCTGAAGCCGGTCAAGGATTATAAGGCGCGCCATGCATCGACGATGCTGACATTCGATGCCGTGGTGGATGCGATCGGGCAGATCGAGGCGGCGCGGGCCGAGGCTGTTGAGGCTGTATCGTGAGTATCTCTGTGCGGAGAGCACATACCCCCCTCTGTCACTCCGTGACATCTCCCCCACAAGGGGGGAGATTGTTGGGAGTATGCGGTTCATCCCCGAACATACCATCAAATATCGCGAGGTAGCAGTGCATGTGCTATCTCTGCTCTGTACAAGAGGACGAGGATGAGGGTGGAGTAGCGGTAAGCTCCAAACCGATCTCCCCCCTTGTGGGGGAGATGTCACAAAGTGACAGAGGGGGGTATGCTACACGACGGATAGGTCGTAATTGGCATGGCCCCTTCCGCAAGACGCCCGACCGGCTGCTCGGCATGGGCCTTATCCGCCTCTATCAACTGACCCTCTCCGGCTTCATCGGCAATTCTTGCCGCCATATTCCCACCTGCTCGGAGTATGGCTACGAATCGATCGCCCGGCACGGCCTGTGGCCCGGCGGCTGGATGACGTTGTTCCGGGTGGCACGATGCGGACCTGGCGGCACCAGTGGGCTGGACCCCGTGCCGGAGGCTCTGGAAAACCGCTATCATTGGTGGACACCCTGGCGGTATTTCATCATCGGCCGAAAAGCAGCTTAAACGGCATGACGACGTATGTCGCACTGCTTCATAGCATCATTCTCACCGCCGGCCGCCGCGTGGTCATGAGCGATCTGCGGGCGATGGCGGAGGCCCTCGGCTTTACCAACGTCAAAACGCTGGTCGCCACCGGCAATCTACTCTTCGACGGCAATGAGCAGCCGATCGCGGAGATTGAGAGCCGGCTAGAAGCTGGTTTCGTCAGGACTTTCAGCAAGCACGTCGACATCATTGCGCGCGACGCTGCGACATGGATGAAGCTTGTCGCCGGCAATCCGTTCGCAGACGGCGAGGGCAGCGAGGTGGCCGTCCGTGTCATGCGCAAACCGCTCGATCCGTCGGTGATCGAAATACTCGAAAAGCGCAGAAGCGACCCGGAGCGACTGGCCGTTGTCGATGGCGATCTCTGGATCGATTTTGGCGGCAAGGCGAGTGAAACGCGCCTGCTGTCGTCCCTCACCACCAAGCGCCTCGGCGTCGGCACATTGCGTAACTGGAATACGGTGCGCGGAGTGGCCCGGATGATCAGCTCGTAAGCCTCTTTTCCTTTACTAAACGGCGAAATATCGCTATCAGGCGACCGCGTTCAACAACATTGATTGACCGCATCTGTTGAAACCACCCGCATTCGTTGGCGGGACTGGACAAGGAGAATTTCGATGTCCCAATCCGTTTCCCTGACATTTCCCGATGGTTCCGTGCGCAGCTACGATGCTGGCGCAACTGGCCGGGATGTCGCTGAATCCATTTCCAAGTCGCTTGCCAAGAAGGCTGTCGCTATTGCGATCGACGGCACCGTGCGCGACCTTTCCGAGCCGGTGACCGACGGCAAGATCGAGATCATCACCCGCAATGACGGTCGCGCGCTGGAGCTGATCCGGCATGACGCGGCGCATGTCATGGCGGAAGCCGTACAGGAGATCTGGCCAGGTACGCAGGTGACCATCGGCCCTGTGATCGAAAACGGCTTCTATTACGACTTCGCCAAGAACGAGCCCTTCACGCCCGACGACCTGCCGGTCATCGAGAAGAAGATGCGCGAGATCATCCTGCGCAATGCGCCTTTCACCAGACAGATCTGGTCGCGCGAAAAGGCCAAGCAGGTCTTTGCCGACAAGGGTGAGCGCTACAAGGTGGAACTCGTAGACGCCATTCCTGAAGGCCAGGACCTGAAGATCTATTATCAGGGCGATTGGTTCGATCTCTGCCGTGGGCCGCATATGGCCTCCACGGGCCAGATCGGCACGGCCTTTAAGCTGATGAAGGTGGCCGGCGCCTATTGGCGTGGCGACAGCAACAATCCGATGCTGACCCGCATCTACGGCACGGCCTTTGCCGAGCAGGCCGATCTCGACAACTACCTGCACATTCTCGCCGAGGCCGAGAAGCGCGACCATCGTCGTCTCGGCCGCGAAATGGACCTGTTCCATTTCCAGGAAGAAGGTCCGGGCGTAGTCTTCTGGCATGGCAAGGGCTGGCGTATTTTCCAGACGCTGGTCTCCTACATGCGCCGTCGGCTGGAAGGCGACTACCAGGAAGTCAACGCGCCGCAGGTGCTCGACAAGTCGCTCTGGGAAACCTCCGGTCACTGGGGCTGGTATCGCGACAACATGTTCAAGGTGACAGTCGCCGGCGACGACACCGACGACGATCGCGTCTTCGCTCTGAAGCCAATGAACTGCCCTGGCCACATCCAGATCTTCAAGCATGGCTTGAAGTCCTACCGCGAACTGCCGATTCGTCTTGCGGAATTTGGCAACGTGCATCGCTATGAACCTTCGGGCGCGCTGCACGGGCTCATGCGCGTGCGCGGCTTCACGCAGGACGACGCGCATATCTTTTGCACCGACGAGCAGATGGCGGCCGAATGCCTGAAGATCAACGACCTAATCCTGTCGGTCTACGAGGACTTCGGCTTCCAGGAGATCGTCGTCAAGCTTTCGACCCGTCCCGAAAAGCGCGTCGGTGACGATGCACTCTGGGATCGTGCCGAAAGCGTGATGATGGAGGTCCTGAAAACCATCGAGGAACAGTCCGGTGGCCGCATTAAGACCGGCATCCTGCCGGGCGAAGGTGCGTTCTATGGGCCGAAGTTCGAATATACGCTGAAGGACGCCATCGGCCGTGAATGGCAGTGCGGCACGACGCAGGTCGATTTCAACCTGCCGGAACGCTTCGGCGCCTTCTATATCGACCAGCATTCCGAAAAGACGCAGCCGGTGATGATCCATCGCGCCATCTGCGGCTCGATGGAGCGCTTCCTCGGTATCCTGATCGAGAACTTCGCCGGCCATATGCCGCTCTGGGTATCGCCGCTGCAGGTCGTGGTCGCGACCATTACCTCTGAAGCCGATGCTTACGGCGAAGAGGTTGCCGAAGCGCTGCGTGATGCCGGGCTCACCGTCGAGACCGATTTCCGCAATGAGAAGATCAACTACAAGATCCGCGAGCATTCGGTGACGAAGGTTCCGGTGATCATCGTCTGCGGCAAGAAAGAGGCCGAGGAGCGCTCGGTCAATATCCGCCGCCTCGGTAGCCAGGCGCAGACGGCGATGTCACTGGACGAGGCGATCGCGTCGCTCTCGCTCGAGGCCACTCCGCCGGATATTCTGCGCAAGCGCGAAGCCAAGCGGGCCAAGGTTGCGAAACTCGCTTGATACAATAAATATCGTCTGACGGCGCCTTCAGCGCGCCGTCAGATAACTGACATAGATTTGTAATATATGCGCCTGGATGCACAAGGAGCGGGGCAGCCCGTCGTGGATTTGGATTTCAAAGAATTATCCTACGCCAATGAACGGGATACGCGCATCAAGCGCTGGTTCATCCGCTCCATCGAAGGCCTTTCCGGCCGCGATCGCTTTGCCCGGCTCTACGATATCTGGCGCAGCGATATCGTCGGCAAAAGTGAGCGCGTCTTCGGCAAGATGCTCGATCTCATCGATGTGCGCCTCGTGACCAAGGGCGAATGGCCGCCGCGTGATATTCCCGATGCGCCGATCGTCATCGTCGCCAACCATCCCTTCGGTATCGGCGACGGCATCGCCGTCCTGGCGCTTGCCGAAGAGCTCGGCCGTCCCTTCAAGGTGCTGATCAACAACGAGCTGCTGAAAGTGCCTGAGATGAACGACTATTCGCTGCCGGTTTCCTTCGAGGAAACCAAGGAGGCGATGGCGATCAACATGAAGACGCGCCACGAGGCCGTTCGCCTGCTCAAGGAAGGCACGACGATCATCGTCTTTCCGGCCGGCGGCGTCGCGACCGCCAAGAAGGGCTTTGGCCGCGCCGAGGACCTGCCGTGGAAGATCTTTCCGGCAAAGCTCATTCAGGCGGCCCGCGCCAGCGTCATTCCCATTTATTTCGAGGGACAGAACGGCCGGCTGTTTCATCTCGCCAGCCGCGTATCGATGACGCTGCGCATCTCGCTATTGATCCGCGAGTTCCGCCGCCTTTCCGGCAGCACGATCACCGCCCATGTCGGCAAGTTGATGACATGGGAAGCGATGAGCGAGGGCAGCGACCGCAAGGATCTGTTGTCGAAACTCTATGGCGCGGTGTTTTCCATGGCGCCGCCGAAGCGGGCGCTGCGAAAAAAAGCCGGCTGAGACAAAAGGCTGCTTCCTCGTCAATCCATGCTATCGCCGCCATCATCGCCGGCGGACGGTGCCAATTGCTCGTAGGTCGGCAAGGGACGCTGTTGGCTTGAAACGCCTGGTAGGCCCGGCGCCTGGTTCTGCTGTGCCTGTGGCAATTGCACCGGAAGCTGCTGCGCGGGCTGCTGATCGTCGGCGTCCTGCGGCTGCTGTTCCTTCATCAGCACTTCGACATCCGTATTCCTGCCGGCGACGACAGTGAAGTCGCGCTGATAGATCTTGTCCTTGTTGCGAGCGACTGCGGTATACTGGCCTTCGGCAAGCACCATCATTGGGAAAGCGCTGAGGCTTTCGCCGACGATATCGCCAGCGGAGGTCAGGATCGACCAGGCCGTATCGGCGATAGCCTCGCCACCGGCGTCCGAAACCAGCTTGAAGGTGATTTTCGCCGCTCTGTGCTGGATCGTCGCTTCGGTCACTTTGCCGGCCTCGACCTGAATATCAGCACGGATGACTGCGTTGACGGCGCCATATTCGGAGACGATGTGGTAGGTGCCGGCGCTGAGGCCCACCAGTGTCTTGGGCTTGACGTCGGACATGACAAGGCCGCGCTCCCCGTCTTCCTTGGCATCGCCGGCATAGATCGAAAAGCTCAACTCATCCGGCGGGATGCGCACGTCAGAACCGGAAACGGCGTTCAGCACCATGCCGCCTGCGTCCAGCACCATGGTCTGCTTCTGCGATACTCCGCTATCGGGCACGGTAAGTTTCTTGGTGACGCCGGCCCGACCGAAGGAGACATTGACGAAATAATCGCCAGGCAGCAGATGGAAAGAGGCCGAACCACCCTTGGAGCTCGCCACCAACGGCAGCTTGCCGTCAATGCCGGCTATCGGGCTGAAGACATACCAGGACAAGCCCTGCTGCTGCGGGCCGCTGTCGGGTGCAAGCTTGGCTTCCAGCGAAACGTCGCGCAAAGTCCGGGCGGGCGAATTCTCACCGTCCGGCGCCACGAAGGCGTTGAGCTTCGGCATCTTCATGCTGCCGTCGAGTTGCTTGAACTCCTGAAAGGCATTCTGCGCCGAGGCAGCCGTGCTCGGGCTTGCGAGCATGACGAAAGCCACGCTCAATCGGCGAGCGGATGAAATGCCTGACATGAGTTCCCAACCGATTGACTTCCTGTAAAACACAGGCCACTTCAAGACCAATGCGGTGGCAAATTCAAGACCCACTTCCTCCCGCGCATGAAAATGAAAGCAATCATTCCATGAAAACCGATATCAAGCTGGTCGATTATCTGGCGGTTCGCCGATCCATTCCCGCATTTCAGATGGCGGAACCAGGCCCGGACAAGGCCGAAATCGAAGAGATCCTGCGGCTTGCCTCCCGTGTGCCGGATCACGGCAAGCTCGCTCCGTGGCGCTTCATCGTCTATCGCGGCGAGAAACGGGTGCGGATCGGCGAAGAATTGTTGAAGCTCGCGCTGGAAGCCAAGCCGGATCTGTCCGGGGAGATGATTCAGGTCGAGCGCACGCGTTTCACCCGCGCGCCGGTCGTTATCGCGGTCGTCAGCAAGGCAGGCCCGCATTTCAAGATCCCGGAATGGGAACAGTTGATGTCAGCGGGCGCGCTTTGCCTCAATCTGCTGATCTCGGCCAATGCACATGGCTGGGTGTCTAACTGGCTGACCGAATGGTTCGCCTATGACGAGCGTGCCTATCCGCTCCTTGGTGTCCAGCCGGGTGAAAAGGTCGCCGGCTTCATCCATATCGGTTCCTCCAACTTCCCGCCCGTCGAACGCCCGCGTCCGGAGCTGACGGAAACCGTGACCTGGGTCGGCGGCGAGGACGCGTAATGTTCTATACGACCGACACCAATCAGCATGGCCTGTCCCATGATCCTTTCAAGGCAATCGTTACACCACGGCCGATCGGCTGGATCGGCAGCAAGGGCAGGGATGGCTCTATCAACCTGTCACCCTATTCCTTCTTCAACGCCGTCAGCGATCGGCCGAAACTGGTGATGTTTTCCTCGACCGGGCGCAAGGATAGCGCGCGCAATGTCGAGGAAACCGGTGTCTTCACCGCCAATCTCGTCAGTCGCAACCTGGTCGAAAAGATGAACCATTCATCCATTTCCGTGCCCTACGGCACGAATGAGTTCGCGCTTGCGGGCCTGACGGCTGAGCCCGGCCGATTGGTGGATGCGCCCTATGTCGGCGAAGCCTTCGCCGTCCTCGAGTGCCGGGTGACGGAGATCATGCAGCCCAGGGACCTCGATGGAAAGCCGACGGACAACGTCATGGTTTTTGGCCAGGTCGTCGGCATCCATATCGATGAAGCGATCATTCGCGACGGCCGGCTCGATATGGCGCTCGCCCGGCCCGTCGCGCGCATGGGCTATATGGACTACAGCGAAGGCAGCGATGTCTTCGAATTGGTGCGACCGAAGACGCCATGATGCCGGTTCGCGCATTAGTGGTTAATAAATAAGGTAAACGAGCCGTAAACCTTTCGCCACTAACGTGTCCCCATGGGTTTGCGGGGCGAGAATCGTTCCGCCGATATCGGGGCGTTACGTGATCATAGAAGCATTTCTTCGCTGGGCCGAGACCGCCAAGGCAGAGGGCAGGGCAAGGGCGGCCAACGCCCTCGGCCGTGCCTATCTGCAATCGGCGATGCCGCCAGGAGAGCGTGAGGCCGCCGAAATGGCGATGACCTATCTGCTTGATGATCCATCGCCCCGCGTGCGCCTGTCGCTCGCTGAAGCCCTGGCGCGTGCGCCGAATGCACCGCGCAGCATCATCCTTTCACTGGCGGAGGATCAGCCGGAAATTGCGGGGCAGGTTATTCTCTTGTCGCCGGTGTTCACCGATGGCGACCTCGTCGACCTTGCGCTGCGCGGCAGTGACGTGACCCGTGTTCTGATCGCCTCGCGCGGGCAGGTGCCACGGCCGGTTTCCGCGGCACTGGTCGAGATCGGCGGGGAGAATGAAATCCTTTGCCTCCTGGAAAACGACGCTGCTTCATTGTCGCGTGCCTCCTTGAAACGCATTGCCGAGCGGCTTGGTGATCACGCCGAAATTCGTAGCCTGCTTCTCGCCCGTGACGGTTTGCCTTCCGATGTCCGCCACCTGCTGATGCGGCATGTTTGCGACGCGTTGGCCGGCTCGAGCCTTATCCAGGCCACGATCGGCGCGGGCCGGATGCAGCATATTATCCGCGAGGCGAGCGAGACGGCGACGGTCTCCATCGCCGGATCGGTTCAACATGACGATATTCCGGATCTGGCAGAACATCTGCGACAGTCCGGCTGGCTGACACCAGCGTTCCTGATGCACGCGCTTTGCTCCGGCAAAGTCGATTTCTTCGCGGGCGCGATCACAAACCTCTCCGGCTGCGGCGAGCGGCGGGTTCGTTCGATCCTGTCGACCGGTCGTGTCTATGCTGTTCGCGCGCTTTATGAATCTGCCGGCCTGCCGCGTGATATCAGCGTCGTCTTCGTCGAGGCGACCCTGATCTGGCGCGAGGCATCACGTACATCAGGTGGCACCATGCTGGACAACGTCTCGACCCGGCTTATGCGCAAATTCCGCGTCGCCGAGCGGTCACCCGGTGCCGCGATACAGTTGCTGGACATGGTGGAGAAGCTCGCCAATACCGAACGGCGGCAGACGGCGCGGAGCTTCGCGGCGCTGGCGGCACTCGCTGCGGCGTGATATTGATCGACTACCAAAGCTTTCAGGATATATTTCTTGCTGACCATTGCCGTTGAATCACCGCGCCAGGACGGTGTCATCCGTCTTCTCGACATGTCGAGTGCCTATGCCGAATCGCTCTATCCCGCTGAGAGCAACCACCTGCTCGATCTGAGCTCATTGGAAAAACCCGAAGTAACCTTCTGGGTTGCGCGGTTGGATGGCGATATCGTCGGCTGCTGCTCGCTAGTCGAGGCCGGCGATGGCACGGCCGAGATCAAGCGCATGTTCGTTGATCCGATTGCCCGGGGACGCAAGGTCGCCCTGATGTTGATGGACGTGCTCGAAGAGGCGGCGGCGGAAAAGAGGCTGACGGCGGTGAGGCTGGAAACCGGCATATACCAGCCGGAAGCCATCGCGCTCTATCGCAAGCTGGGCTATGTCGAGATCGAGCCGTTCGGCGACTACAAGCCCGATCCGCTCAGCCTGTTCATGGAAAAGACGCTGTCCTGATAGCAGGGATCTGATCAGCCGTCGGAGCCATCCCGGATGCGCAACTGCAGTTCCGGCTCCTGGGCATGCTGCTCCTCGGTCAGTTCGGCCTCGCGAATCCATTCGCGCCAGATGGCGACGATGATGGCCATCAGCACCGGGCCGATGAACAGGCCGAGAAAGCCCATGGTCTTGACGCCGCCGACGAGCCCGAAAAAGGTCGGCAGAAAAGGCAGTTTGATCGGCCCGCCGACGAGCTTCGGCCGCAATGTTTTGTCGACGATGAAAAGTTCGACCGTGCCCCAGACAAACAGCCCCACACCTGCCCATAGCGAACCGCTGGCAACCAGATAAATGGAGACAAGCGACATGGAGAGCGGCGCGCCGCCAGGCACCAGCGCCATGACACCCGTGAGAACGCCGAGCGTGACGGCCGAGGGCGCTCCCGCGATCCAATAGGCAACACCGAGCACGATGCCCTCACCGAGGGCGATCAGCGTCATGCCCATAACCGTGGAACTGATCGTTGCCGGCACCACGCGGGAGATGCGCTCCCAGCGGTTCGGCAGGATGCGTTCACCCAAAAGATCGACCTGGCGCACGAACATCGAGCCGTCGCGGTATATGAAAAACAGGGCGATCAACATGAACAGCAAGGTCAGAATGACATGAAAGGCGCCGCCGCCGGCGGCAAGCACCGCGCGGTAGATATTGCCAATATGCGCGCCGCTGATGAGTTGCGCCAATTCGCCGATGGAACCGGGGCTTCCAATATACTGCGTCCACTGATCGCCAAGCCAGGCCCCAACCATTGGTAGCGCCAGAATCCACTGCGGCGGCGGAGCGCCGTCGCGATTGACATGCACGGCCCAGCCAAACCATTCGCGCACCTCGCCAGCCATATAGACGGCGGAAAGCACGATCGGCAGCACCAGGAATGTGACGATAAAGGCAATGGCGATGGCGGCGGCGAGCGTCGTGTTGCCGCCGGTCCGGCGCAGGAGGTCGCTATAGAGCGGCCAGGTGGCAAAACCGATCACGGCGGCAGCCAGCACCGGGATCAGAAAACCGTAGAAGAAATAGATGCCAGCCGCGGCAATCAGGATTAATAGCCAGCGTGCCGCCGAAATGGACGGAATAAGGGCCATGCGTGAAGGTGCGGTAGGCCCCAGCCACCGTGGTTCCTTCTGCTTTTGACGTTCGAATACACCCACCGGACTTGTTTTACCTTTTTTATTCGATCAACCGGTTATGAGCTATGATCTAGGCCGATTCAAGGGCCACCATCCGAAAGCCTATATAATCCGTTGTCGTGACGGCACGACGACTACCAATGCGGGCAAGAGGCCACCGCTCAGGAGGGCCGGCGGATGACCCTGAAGGCAAAGAACTGGGTCTTCTGCGTCGGATTGAAATTGTTGTCGGCAACGAAGATCAGCACATCCGTGCCATCCTTCGCCTTGCCGAAGGTGACACCCTCGATATTATCAGGTGCAAGGCCAAGCGCACGCAAATCCATCACCTGGGTCTTGCGCACCGGCACGACACGCTGATCGGTCTTTGCGAGCGACGGGATAGCGGAAACATCGGTCGCACCGGCGAGATCGAAGATGTTGATGACCACCGAATTGCCGATATCCTGCGCGTAACCGCGCTCGACGGAAAGCCCATGACGGTCGTCCAGCGCCAGGATTTCCGACATGCCGAAATCGTTCCAGCCGCCGGGCTTGGCAGGCGCCTGAGGGATCGGTGAGATCGGATAGACATATTCCGCTTTCTGTACGCCAGTGGCCGCATCGTAACGGATGATGCGAGCAAGCGCACCATTGGTCAGTGTTGTCATCGGCCCGTCCTGATAAAGCGCGGATTCCGCGCCGACGAGGAGGTCGCCACCGGCGAGAAACGTCAGGCCCTCGAAGGCGAGGTTGTCGCGAATGCCAGTGGTTTTGTCCGATGTCGGCGCAAAGCCTTCCGGCAAGGCCAATTCGCGCACG
This sequence comes from Martinezella rhizogenes, assembly GCF_000799715.1. GTDB lineage: Bacteria > Pseudomonadota > Alphaproteobacteria > Rhizobiales > Rhizobiaceae > Rhizobium > Rhizobium rhizogenes_C. The sequence continues at coordinate 334,709 of NZ_JUHG01000011.1, read as the reverse complement.
AAGCTGCCATCGCGATTGGCGACGCGCACGAATGGCGGCAACAGCGCCTTGCCGTCGCCTTCGCTGCTCCAATAGATGCCGTCCTTGCCGATGCGGATCGACTCGGAATCAACCGTGCGGAACGCGAAAGGCTGGCCGTTCTTGTCCTTCAGCGTCACATGATCGAGCACCGTCACGCCCTTGAGGCCGTCAGCGCTGACATCGATGTCGAGATCGTAGAAGCGAGCCGGTGCCCTTTCGGAGCGGTCATCGCTGATCGAAATATAATGACCGGTCGAAGGGTCGAATTCGATGCCCGAGAGACCACCGACCTCGACGCCGTTTTCCCTGAAGCCCGTCGGAATGTCGTATTCGCCGAGATAGGAGAGGCTGATGCCAGCCTTGCAGTCGCCGAAGGGGCAGGGCACATCGATCGTCGTACCGATATCGGTGGCCCGAGCTGCCGTGCTGAGGAAAAGGGCAAGAGCGGCGGTCGTCAGGAAGGGCTTCATCATGGCGATATCGTTACATCCGGATCATGAGCTGGCGGGTTCGCGCCGCATCTATGCATCCGCCCATGACGCTTTCGTTACGGATCGCGCTCCATCCCCTAAAAATATCAGGAAATCGATTTTGCCACAGCCGCCGAAGTGCGGCTGTCAGATATCCAGATTTTCCGCAAATGCCGCACGCTCCTGAATGAAGCGGAAGCGGGCCTCGGGCTTGGTGCCCATGAGGTTGTCGACGGCGTCACGCGTGCCTTCGAAGTCCACTTCGTCGATCACGACACGCAACAGCGTGCGCTTGGACGGATCCATCGTCGTTTCTTTAAGCTGGGCAGGAAGCATTTCGCCCAAGCCTTTGAATCGGCTGATTTCGACCTTGCCCTTACCCTTGAAATCGCTCTCCATCAGCTCCAGCCTATGGGCGTCGTCGCGGGCATAGATAGATTTCGATCCCTGCGTGATCTTGTAGAGCGGCGGCACGGCCAGGAAGAGGTGCCCGCCACGGATCAACTCGGTCATTTCCTGATAGAAGAAGGTGATCAGCAGCGAGGCGATATGAGCGCCGTCGACGTCGGCATCGGTCATGACGACGATGCGCTGATAGCGGAGGTCTTCCTCGCGATATTTCGAGCGCGTGCCGCAACCGAGCGCCTGGACCAGATCGGAAATCTGCTGGTTGGCGGACAGTTTTTCGCGGCCGGCGCTGGCGACGTTGAGGATCTTGCCGCGCAGCGGCAGGATCGCCTGGTTCATGCGGTTGCGTGCCTGTTTGGCGGAGCCACCAGCCGAATCACCTTCGACGAGAAAGAGTTCGGCGCCTTCGGCGGTGTTCTGAGAACAATCGGCGAGCTTGCCCGGTAGGCGCAGCTTGCGCACAGCCGACTTGCGATTGACTTCCTTTTCCTTGCGGCGACGCAGACGCTCCTCGGAGCGTTCGATCACCCATTCCAGCAGCTTTTCGGCTTCGGTCGGATTGTCGGTGAGATAGTGATCGAAAGGATCGCGCAACGCGTTTTCAACGATACGCTGTGCCTCGACGGTCGCAAGCCTGTCCTTGGTTTGACCGACGAATTCCGGCTCACGGATGAAGATGGAGAGCATGCCGACGCCGGAAATCATCACGTCGTCGGTGCTAATGCCGGCGGCACGCTTGTTCTGTGTCAACTCGGCGTAGTTTTTCAACCCCTTGGTCAGCGCGATACGCAGGCCGGCCTCATGCGTGCCGCCTTCGGGAGTGGGAATGGTGTTGCAATAGGAATGGACCTGCGGGTCGCCGCCATACCAGGTGATCGCCCATTCCAGCGAACCGTGGCCGGTTCCCTTCTCCGACTTGCCGGAGAATATTTCGCGGGTGACGGTGAACTCATTGCCCATCGTCGCCTTGAGATAATCCTTCAGGCCGCCGGGGAAATGGAAGACGGCCTTTTCGGGAACATCCGAGCCTGCCGGCGCCAATTCCGGATCGCAGCTCCAGCGGATCTCTACACCGCCGAAGAGATAGGCCTTGGAGCGGGCCATGCGGAAGACGCGGGCCGGTTCGAACTTGGCATGATCGCCGAAAATCTGCGGATCGGGATGGAAACGGACGCGGGTGCCGCGGCGGTTATGGACGTCGCCGAGTTCCTCAAGTCCACCCTGCGGCACGCCGCGCGAAAAGCGCTGGCGATAGAGCTTGCGGTTACGCGCCACCTCGACTTCGAGATCGTCGGAGAGCGCGTTGACAACGGAGACGCCAACGCCATGCAGACCGCCAGAGGTCTCGTAGGCCTTGCCGTCGAATTTACCGCCGGCATGCAGCTTGGTCATGATGACCTCAAGCGTCGACTTGCCCGGCACCTGCGGATGATTTTCGACTGGAATGCCGCGGCCGTTATCGGTGACGGTCAAGTAGCCACGCTGGTCAAGATGCACTTCGATGAAATCGGCATGGCCGGCGACGGCCTCGTCCATGGAGTTGTCGATGACCTCGGCGAAGAGGTGATGCAACGCCTTCTCGTCCGTGCCGCCGATATACATGCCGGGACGCATGCGCACCGGCTCGAGGCCTTCGAGAACGCGGATCGAACTCGCACCGTATTCCTCGACGGACGAGGTTGTCGGAACTGCGCGCGGGGCAGGGGCAGGAGCGGCCACAGGGCTTTCAACCTTTGCGGCCGGCTTTTCCGCCGTTTCCGGCTTCGGCGAAACGGGCAGTCCGGAGAAGAGATCGTTGCTGTTATCCATGGAGCTGTTCAGATTTATCCTTGAAGGGGTCACACCCCAGAATCATCACATTTGCCGTCATTGCCGCGAATCACCTTGATTCTGCCAGAAATGACGTTCTAACGCGATGGCGCCCCAGTGACGGGACAAATTCGAAAAAAGATTTGCGTTGCCGGGCGGCGAATGGCAAGCCCGAGAGCCTATCGAGGAAAGTGTCCGCATGCGAATGTCCACAGCTCATTTGTCGATGATAGCCGCAATTGCGGCCTTTTTGCCGCTGGCCGTCGCATCGGGTGCCGCAGCCGAGGCGCTGAAACCCTTCAAGGACGATCTGTTTTCCAACCAGACAGTCATCGAGAACCATGACAATGGCGCGTTCCAGACGATCGACTATCAGGAAATGCGCGATATTAACGATCGCGACCAGATCCCGGAAAAGCGGGTCAAGCCGGCCTATATCGCCACCGGTGTGCGCTGGAAGTCGCAAGAAGACGAGACCTTGCCGCTTGGCGATCGCAAGCTCGACGTAACCCGCATCGGCCCGGCATCGGGACAGGCTTTCACGGTAATCTTCATCCATGGCCGTGGCGGCGACCGCCGGCTGGGGTCGAACGACTACACCTTCGGCGGCAACTTCAACCGGCTGAAGAACCTCGCCTACAACAATGGCGGCACCTACTACGCGCCGAGCGTCAAGAGCTTCAACAGCGACGGCGTCGCCGATATCGCGGCCCTGATCCGCTATTCCTATGAGAAGTCCGGCGGCAAGCCGGTGATCCTCACCTGCGCCTCGATGGGCAGTTTCGTCTGCTGGGGCATTACCCGCGATGCGGAAAGCGTCAAGCGCCTGAAGGGCATGGCGATTTTGAGTGGCGTGACCGATCCCGATTTCGTCAAGAGCGCCTTCTACAAGGCGAAGCTGCCGGTCTGGTTTACCCATGGCAGCAAGGATTCGGTCTATGCAGCCGCCGACCAAGAGGCGTTGTTTGAAAAGCTCTATAAGGCGCATTACCCAACACGGTTCACGCTGTTTGCCACCGGCAATCACGGCACGCCGGTTCGCATGACCGACTGGCGGAAAGTGCTGAACTGGATCATCGATCCACAGCCGTCCTAGGTCTTTTCGAAAAAATTTCGGTTTATTTTCGCAAAAGCGATTTTTAAACGATTTTAAGCCACCCCGAGGACAGCCGTTAACTTTTCTTTCCCTCTCACTTTTGTTAGTGCGGCAGCACACGAATGACGGGGAGATGAGGAATGACGAAGCAAATACGGCCGCTGCTGGCAGGAAACTGGAAGATGAACGGCACGCGTGCCAGCCTCGACCAGATCAAGGCGATCGCGGAAGGCGTGAAGGCGCCGCTGTCGGAAAAGATCGACACGCTGCTCTGCCCGCCGGCAACGCTCCTTTATGTCGCAACAGCCCTCTGCGATGACAGCCCGCTGGCGATCGGTGCACAGGATTGCCATCAACTGGTCAGCGGCGCGCATACCGGCGATATTTCCGCAGAGATGATTGCCGATTGCTTCGGCACCCACGTCATCGTCGGCCATTCCGAACGCCGCAGGAACCATGCGGAAAGCGACGCATTGGTGCGCGCCAAGGCCGAAGCGGCGCTCAATGCCGATCTGATCGCGATCGTCTGCATCGGCGAGACGGCGGAAGAGCGCGACAATGCTCAGACCCTTGACGTGCTCAAGCGCCAACTCGCCGGCTCGGTTCCAGACGGTTCCGTCTCGGAAACAACCGTCATCGCCTATGAGCCCGTCTGGGCGATCGGTACGGGTAAAGTGCCTACGCGCGCTGACGTCGAGGAGGCCCACGCCTTCATCCGCGGCGAACTCGTTGAGCGCTTCGGCGAGGATGGCAAAAAGTTCCGTCTTCTCTACGGCGGCTCGGTCAGCGGCGCGAATGCGGCCGACCTGCTTTCGGTCGCAAATGTCAACGGTTTGCTCGTCGGCGGGCAAAGCTTGAAAGCCACAGACTTCCTCGCCATCTATGGCGCATTCGAACGGCAGTTCGCCTGAAGGCCTCACTTGCCTGAATTCCAATCTTAAAAGGGCTTGGAATAGGCGATAGCCTCATGTAAAGAGCCGCGAGCTTTTCTTTTTGATTGATGCCCGCGCCCGTGGGCAGGACTGGACCTATGCAAACCGTATTGCTTGTCATCTATCTCATGATTGTTGTCGCCCTTATCGGCGTGGTGCTGATTCAGCGCTCGGAGGGCGGTGGCCTGGGCATTGGCGGCGGATCGGGCTTCATGTCGGCGCGGGGCGCAGCCAATGCGCTGACGCGCACCACTGCGATCCTGGCGACTTTGTTTTTCGCGCTGGCGCTCGGCATGAACGTGCTGTCGCGCTTCGAGGGACGTCCGACCGATATTCTCAACCGCATTCCGAGCACGTCGGGCCAGGGTAACGGTATTCTCGATTCGCTTGGCGGTCAGAATGGCGCACCGCCTGCAGGCGGCCAGTCGCAGCCGGCCAACAATAGTGGCGTTCCGAACAGCGGCGCGGTCGCTCCGCAGTCTCAGACGACGCAGCCCACGCCGGCCCAGCAGGCTCCGGCCACCGGTCAGCAGACCGCGCCGGCCACGACCACGACGCCAGCCCAGAGCGGTAACGGCGTTCCGACCGGCAACTAAGCCAGGTCGCATATCATCCTCCGGCAGGTCTTCGGATCTGCCGGTTTTGTTTTGTCGAAATTCCGTATTCTGCGTCCAAAATTCCGGAAACGAATTTTAGGGCTGGCAGAATCGTTTGTTAAAAGGTATCCGGTGACTCCCATGGCGCGATATGTATTCATCACTGGCGGCGTGGTTTCTTCCCTCGGAAAAGGAATTGCGGCCGCGGCTCTCGGAGCGTTGTTGCAGGCTCGTGGTTATCGGGTCCGCCTGCGCAAACTCGACCCCTATCTGAACGTGGATCCGGGCACGATGAGCCCGACCCAGCACGGCGAGGTCTTCGTGACCGACGACGGCGCGGAAACCGACCTCGATCTCGGCCACTATGAGCGCTTTACTGGTCGCTCGGCCACCAAGACCGACAACATCACCACCGGTCGCATCTACAAGAACATCATCGACAAGGAACGTCGCGGCGACTATCTCGGCGCCACCGTTCAGGTCATTCCGCATGTGACCAACGAGATCAAGGATTTCGTTATCGAAGGCAATGACGAGTATGATTTCGTCATCTGCGAGATCGGCGGCACCGTCGGTGACATCGAGGCGATGCCCTTCATGGAAGCGATCCGCCAGCTCGGCAACGATTTGCCACGCGGAACCGCGGTCTATGTCCATCTGACGCTAATGCCTTATATTCCGGCCGCCGGCGAGCTGAAGACCAAGCCGACCCAGCATTCCGTCAAGGAACTGCAGGCGCTCGGCATTCATCCCGACATCCTGCTGGTGCGCGCCGACCGGGAAATCCCGGAAGCAGAGCGCCGCAAGCTTTCGCTGTTTTGCAATGTTCGCCAGTCCGCCGTCATCCAGGCGCTCGACGTCGCGAATATCTACGATGTGCCGATGGCCTATCACAAGGAAGGCCTCGACAATGAAGTGCTGGCCGCCTTCGGCATCGAGCCGGCGCCGAAGCCGCGTCTCGACCAGTGGGAAGAGGTCTGCAATCGCATCCGTACGCCGGAAGGCGAGGTGACCATCGCGATCGTCGGTAAATATACCGGCCTGAAGGATGCCTATAAGTCGCTGATCGAAGCGCTGCACCACGGTGGTATCGCTAACCGTGTCAAGGTCAACCTCGAATGGATCGAGTCCGAGGTCTTCGAAAAGGAAGACCCGTCGCCGTATCTTGAAAAAGTTCACGGCATTCTGGTGCCCGGCGGTTTTGGCGAGCGCGGTTCGGAAGGCAAGATCCATGCGGCGCGTTTCGCACGCGAGCGCAAGGTGCCGTATTTCGGCATTTGTTTCGGCATGCAGATGGCCGTCATCGAAGCCGCCCGCAACCTGGCAGGCGTCGAACATGCCTCGTCGACCGAGTTCGGCCCGACCGAGGAGCCGGTCGTCGGCCTGATGACGGAATGGCTGAAGGGCAATGAGCTGCAAAAGCGCACGAAATCCGGCGATCTCGGCGGCACGATGCGCCTCGGCGCTTACAAGGCCTCGTTGAAGAAGGGTACGAAGATTTCCGAAATCTACGGTTCGACCGACATTTCGGAGCGCCATCGTCATCGCTACGAAGTCAATGTCGACTACAAGGACAGGCTGGAGGATTGCGGTCTCATCTTCTCCGGCATGTCACCGGACGGTATCCTGCCGGAAACGGTCGAATATCCCGACCATCCCTGGTTCATCGGCGTTCAGTACCACCCGGAACTGAAGTCCCGCCCGCTGGAACCGCATCCGCTGTTCTCGAGCTTTATCGAAGCGGCGACGGAACAGAGCCGGCTGGTTTGAGCATCGGCGCATCAATGGAACTTCAAACCCGGCTCTCGCCGGGTTTTTTATAGCTGCGGCATCGCAAAAAATTCCGCCCCTACGTCATTTGACTGTCGCGCCGTTCCCGTTTCCATGGCAATTTGCCGGTAAGCATAATGGGAACAAAAGTATGATACTCAATCCATTTGACGACCGGATCGAGCGGTCGAGGATTAAGATAGCCGTCACCTACATTATCTTGATTGCGTCTAACATAGCTGCCTGGGTTTGGGCATGGGTCGCTTTCTCCGACAGGCCATCGCTGCTGGGTACCGCGTTTCTTGCTTATATGTTCGGCCTCAGGCATGCGTTTGACGCCGACCATATCGCGGCGATCGACAATGTTGTGCGCAAGCTGATGCAGGAGAAGAAGCAGCCCTATGCCGTCGGCTTCTTCTTTTCGCTCGGCCATTCCAGCATCGTCGTGCTCGCCTCGATCTTCATTGCCGCGACGGCGGCTGCGATGCAGGGCCAGTTCGAATCTTTTCACGATGTCGGCGGCGTCATCGGCACAACGGTTTCGGCTGTCTTCCTGCTCCTCATCGGCATTGCCAATCTGTTCGTGCTCAAGGGCGTCTGGTCGGCGTTCAACCGGGCAAGACGGGGTGATAAGATCACTGAAGGGGATCTCGATACGCTTTTGGCCGGCGGCGGCTTTCTCGCGCGCATCTTCCGGCCGATGTTCAAGGTGGTGACGCGGTCGTGGCATATGTATCCGATCGGCTTCCTCTTCGGCCTCGGCTTCGATACGGCAACCGAAATCGGGCTCCTCGGCATTTCAGCGGCGCAGGCGGCGCAGGGCATGTCCTTCTGGACGATCCTGGTGTTCCCGGCGCTCTTCACCGCCGGCATGTCGCTGATGGATACCCTCGACAGCACGCTTATGACCGGCGCCTATGGCTGGGCCTTCGTCAAGCCGGTGCGCAAGCTCTGGTACAATCTGACGATCACCGCGGCATCTGTCGTCGTCGCCATCTTCATCGGCGGCATCGAGGCGCTGGGGTTGATCTCTGACAAGCTCGGCCTCGAAGGCGGATTCTGGAGTTTCATCGGCGAAATGAACGATAATCTCGCCAATTTCGGCTTCGCGGTCGTCGGTATTTTCCTGTTGAGCTGGCTGGTTTCAACCGTCCTCTACAAGACCGGGGGTTATGACAACTTGCAGATCAACCGCTCCTGACGCATCATCGGTTCCAAGGATCGAGAATGCCGTGACTGGGAACGTCGTCCACAGCCCCAGTTACATGCGATGAGGGGGCACAATCATGATCCAAACAAGCGATATTTTCGGCGTTGCGCTGGCGGCTGGCGTTCTGTGCGTCATCAGCGCCGGGTCAACCTCCGCACAAGCCGCCGCGAACTGTTCGCTGCGGCCGGCGGTTAGTGCTGAGCGCCAGATCCTGAATTGCGAACCAGGGCTTAGCATCACCATCGAACGTGGCGCGCGCTACCGGCTTGCGGATCGGAATCGCGACGGTCAGGTGGATGCTATCGTGCTCAACAGCAAGGCGGCGCTGATCGATGTCGACAGTCGCCGCATTCAGGGCGGTTTCGAAGTGGTAACACCGCAGGCGATCGCTGCCGTCCGGGGCACACGATGGGCTGTCGACGCGCAACGCGGCAAGACATCCGTGCTGGTGCTGCGCGGCCGCGTCGCCGTGAACAAGGTTTCGACCGGGCAAGGCGTTACACTCGGGCGAGGGCAAGGCGTCGACGTCGACCGTGGTCGTTCCCCGCTGCATGTCACGCCATGGGGGCAACCGCGCATAAATGCATTGATGGCTCGCCTGGGCCAGTGAGATCCTGAGGCCCATGCGCAGACCGCCGCTCCAGACGCTGATCGCGCTTATCTTGACTGCCCTCTGGGGTCTGGGCCTAGGCATCATGCATCTGCGTGGTGACATTCCCTTTATCGACGGCGCTGAGGCGACGCTGACGAATCTCAGGAATGTGCTCGGCGGCAGCCGTAAACCGCCCGATATCGTTACGATCGTCGCCATTGACGACGACACGTCGCGGGCGGCGGGACGCTATCCGCTGCCCCGCGCCACGCTCGCCAAAGTCATCGATGCGATCGCAGCTTTGGGACCGAAAGCCATCGCGCTCGACATGCTTCTGATCGATCCGGGCGATGAAACCGGCGATGCAGCGCTGGAGCAATCACTCAAACGAACCAATGCCGTACTGGCTGCCGCCGGCATCTTTCCCGAAAGCCGCCAGCGCGTCACGGATAACAGCAAGGAACCTCTTGCCCGTGTCCCCAGCGCGCTGCAGTTCCTGGAGCCGCAACAGCGGTTCGCGGAAGCTGCAAGCTATGGCGTCGTCAATGTACAGACCGACAAGACGGGAACGCCGCGTTTCGTGCCCATGCTGTTTCGCAGCGGCGAGCGGATCGAACCATCCTTTTCCCTGCGTGCCGTTTCCGCAGCGACCGGGGAACACCCGACGGTCATCTCCGACCACATCAAGATCGGTGACCGTTCCGTGCATACGGATACCGGCTACCTGATGCCGCTCTCGTTCTATGGTCCGCGCGGCACGATCCGCACCATCAGCGCCAGTGCGGCGTTGAACGGGCAATTGCCGGAGGAAGCGATCACGGATCATATCGTCGTCATCGGCGCGACCGTCACCGGCGGCGGCGATGTCTTTCCCACACCCTTCGATCCGGTTCTGCCGGGCGTCGAGGTCATCTCCACCTCAATCACACATCTGATCGCCGGCGATGGCCTGGTGCGCGACCGCGACGTGCGTCTCATCGACCTTTATTTCGCCGTCGGCGTGCCACTGCTCCTGGTCGGCCTGCTTGCCTGGCGACGCAACACCATCGGCCTGATCATGGCATTCTGCGTTGTCCTTGCCTGGTTGGCGATCAACGTCAGCGCTTTCAAGCACGGGATCTGGTTGAGCGCCGCCTTGCCCATCGCCGCGACGGTGCCGCCGGCGGTCCTCTTCGGCGCGGCCCAACTTTGGCTCGGCCGCAGGCAGGCCGGGCGCTTTGCCGAGCAGAGCGAACGCCTGCAGCGCATCCAGGCACCAGGTCTTGCCGAACATCTTGCTAGAGATCCCGGCTTTCTCGCGGAGCCGGTACATCAGGAGGCGGCCGTGGTCTTCATCGACATCAACGGCTTTACGGGTCTCAGCGAGGCGATCGGCCCGACGGCGGTGAGGGAACTGTTGAACGGCTTCTACAATCTTGTTGACGAAGAAGTGACAGCCAGCGGCGGCGCCATCACCAGTTTCATGGGCGATGGCGCGATGATCCTTTTCGGCCTGCCGCAGCCGAAGCGAACCGATCCCGCCAATGCGGCGCGCTGTTGTATTCGCCTTGCCGAGCGGATGAGAGGCTGGCTTGGAGCGTTGCCCGAGGCGATCGCCTCCCGAATCGGCTTCAAGATTGGCGCGCATTTCGGCACCATCGTTGCATCGCGACTCGGTGGTGAAGGCCGCCAGCAGATCACGGCAACCGGCGACACGGTCAACGTTGCCAGCCGCCTGATGGAAGTGGCCGCCCGCAACCATGCCGAAATCGCCATCAGCAATGAGCTGCTGCATTCGGCCGGACGCGACAGCCTGCCCTATATCGAAGGCAAGCTCGAGGGTCCGGTCGAAACAAGCTTGCGCGGTCGCGCCGGATCGTTGGCGATATGGCTCTGGCGCAGCCAGGCGTGATCGTCAAATGCCTCATGTGGCCGCGACAGATCGCGGCCACATGAGGTAGCTGTTTGATTACGCCGCCTTCGGCAATGGGCCGACATAGCGCGACTGCGGACGGATCAGGCGACCATCCAACATCTGTTCGCGTGCATGGGCAATCCAGCCGACCGTGCGGCCGATCGCAAAGACGCCGGTGAAGGAGTTGCGCGGGAAGCCGAGAGCGTCGAGCAGCAGCGCCGTGTAGTACTCGACATTGACATCAAGGGGACGATCCGGCTTGCGCTCCTTCAGAAGTGCCAGCGCGGCCGCCTCGATCGCTTCGGCAAGCGCGATGCGACCGGCATCGGCCTGACCACTTGCGAAAATCGGTTTGAGCGCCGTCTTCAGGGCATCGGCGCGCGGATCGCGGACACGGTAGATGCGGTGGCCGAAACCCATCAGCCTTTCACCATGGTCGAGCGCCTGCGACAACCATGCCCGCGCATTGGCCGGCTCGCCGACGGCGTCGAGCATGTCGAGCACCGGGCCTGGAGCGCCGCCATGCAGCGGTCCCTTGAGAGCGCTGATCGCGGCCAGCACCGACGAGGTGAGACCGGCGTGGGTGGAGGCGATGACGCGGGAGGCGAAGGTGGAAGCGTTCAGGCCATGGTCGGAGATCGTCACCAGATAGGCGTCGAGGCCGGCTGTCTGCTCCGCTGTCGGACGCTTGTCACTTAGCATGCGCAGGATGTCGGCGGACTGCGACAGCGAGGCGTCGGGCTTGATCGGCGTTTCGCCGTTCTGAAGACGCAGCACGGCGGGCAGGAAAACAGCCGGCGCCGCCATCAGACGGATGGCGGTGGCGAAATCCTCGCCGTCGTCGATGCGGGCCAGCAATGCCCGAACGGCCTCGACGGGCGGCAGGGCCAGCAATGTCGGATCGGCGGCACCGACATGCGCGAACAACTCTGCGCGAGCAGCACCCAGCTGCGTCTTAATGCTTTCGGCATCAGTGTGTTCCTCGAACAGGCCGTCGAGCAGCAGAGCGGCAACATCCTCGAAACGGCTCGTCGCCACCAGATCGTCCAGCGAAACGCCGCGAATGATCAGCCGGCCGGCAGCGCCGTCGACATCCGACAGCTTGGTTTCGGCTGCAATGACATCTTCAAGACCACTTTTCATCAGCATTCTCCTTTGACTATTCACTTAGATCAATCCTATTTGCATTGACGTCAATCTTGACGGAATTGATCAATGTGAGGGATCATGAGCTGGCTGACGACGGAGCAGGCGCTGACCCTGCTGGGCACAAAAACGCAGACTCTTTATGCCAATGTCAGCCGTGGCCGCATCCGTGCAAAGCCCGATCCGGCTGATACGCGGCGCAGCCTCTATTTCACCGACGACGTCAAACGGCTGGCGGCGCGCCACGCGGGACGGCGCAAGACAGAGACGGTGGCGGCCGAGGCGATCCAATGGGGCGATCCGGTGCTGCCTTCGGCGCTGTCGACGGTTTACGACGGTCGGCTGTTTTATCGCGGGCAGGATGCGGCCAAGCTTGCTGAACATTCAACGCTGGAGGAAATCGCGGTCCTGCTCTGGGATATGAAGCGGCCAATGCGGCTGGAAGGGCAGGGTGGCGATAAGCGATTGCCCGCCCTGAGCGCTGCCTTTTCTGCTCTGGCTGGGCGAGCCACGACGGACTTACCCTCGCTTGGGCGTTCGCTGCCGGCACTCCAGAACGAAGCCGAAAGCGTGTTCGGCACCGTTGCGATAGCACTGGCGCCGGGGATGTCCAAGCTGCCGTTGCATGAACGTCTTGCGACGGCTTGGAACAGGCCGGATGCAAGCGACCTTATCCGCCGCTGCCTCGTTCTCTTCGCCGATCACGAACTCAACGCGTCGACCTTCACCGCGCGGATCACCGCCTCCGCTGGAGCGACGCTGTCAGCCGCCGCGCTCTCCGGTCTTGCGACACTAACCGGGCCGCTGCATGGCGGCGCCTGGCAAGGTGTGCACTCGCTGGTCACCCGTGCCGCCGCGATCGGGGCAGAGGAGGCGGTGCGCAGCTACCTGGCGGAAGGCCGGCCCGTGCCGGCGGTCGGACATCCATTCTATCCGGACGGCGATGCCCGTGCCAAGGCGCTGCTCCCATGCTTCACCCTGCCGCCTTTGTTTGAAGAGGTTCGGAACGTAGCCGAAGACCTTGTCGGAGAACGCGTCAATGTTGACTTCGCGCTGACGGCGCTAACGTCAGCCCATCATCTGCCCCAGGATGCTCCAATGATCATCTTCGCGCTTGCCCGCACGGTCGGCTGGCTGGCGCATGCCATGGAACAGTCGACAAGCGGTCATCTCATCCGGCCACGCGCGCGTTATGTCGGCCCGCCGGTCGAGTGACAGACGGCCTCGATATTGTGGCCATCGGGATCGAGGATGAAAGCGCCGTAATAGTTGGGGTGATAATGGGATCGAATGCCGGGAGGCCCATTGTCCAGCCCGCCGGCGGCAAGAGCGGCCTCATAGAATCGGTCGACGGCCGATCTGTCCTCGGCCGTGAATGCGACGTGAGCACTGGTTTGCGGCAGGTCTCGCTGCCCTATCCAGAAGAAGGCCTTGGGTCTGATTCCATATCCTGCAAACGTCGCACCTTCAGCGTAGAGGCGCTCGATGCCGAGGGGTAGCAAAGCCTTGTCGTAGAAGGTCTTCGACCGTTCGACATCACTCACTCCGATTGTGACATGATCCAGCATATTGGCTCCAGTGACGGACGATGCGGATAGCTTGGCAGCTTGCCAGCGCCGTACAATATCACAGATGCGTGAGCGATGCGTTTTTGGCCCTGATCCCGCGCGGCTGCATAGCTCGCCCGTCATTTGTTCATTGGCAAAGACAGCTAAATATCTTTATTGAGTTTTCAACCGATACAAATCCTTTCTTGGGAGACTGACATATGCAAATCGGAATGATTGGCCTTGGCCGCATGGGCAGCAACATGGTGCAGCGTCTGATGAAGGGCGGCCATAGCGCCGTGGTTTTCGACGCGCGTCCGGAAAGCATCGCGACGCTTGAAAAGCTCGGCGCCACCGGTAGCACGTCGCTTGAAGATTTCGTATCGAAGCTCGCCCGTCCCCGCGCCGTCTGGCTCATGCTGCCGGCTGCGATCGTCGATAAGGAGCTCGCGGCAATCCTTCCGCTGCTCGACGAGGGCGATATCGTCATCGACGGCGGCAACTCCTATTATCATGATGACATTCGCCGCGCCGGCGAACTGAAATCCAAGGGCATCCACTATGTCGACGTCGGCACCAGCGGCGGCGTCTTCGGCCTGGAGCGCGGCTATTGCCTGATGATCGGCGGCGAGAAAGATACCGTCCAGCATCTGTCGCCGATCTTCGCAACGCTTGCACCAGGCATCGGCGATGTACTTCCGTCGCCAATGCGCTCCAAGGAGGCTGCAAAGGCGAGCACGGCCGAACAAGGCTACCTGCATTGCGGCCCGTCCGGCGCCGGCCACTTCGTCAAGATGGTCCATAACGGTATCGAATACGGCCTGATGGCTGCCTATGCCGAAGGCTTCAACGTACTGCGTCACGCCAATGTTGGTACGCAGACCACCGAAGCAGACGCGGAAACCGCGCCGTTGTCCCATCCTGAATATTATCAGTACAACCTCGACATCGCCGAAATCAGCGAAGTCTGGCGCCGCGGCAGCGTCATCACCTCCTGGCTGCTCGATCTCACCGCCGACGCGCTGCATGGCGATGCCGCCCTGTCGCAATATGCCGGCCGCGTCTCGGATTCGGGCGAGGGCCGCTGGACCATCTCGGCCGCGATCGACGAAGGTGTCCCGACGCCGGTGCTCAGCGCCGCCCTCTACGGCCGCTTCGCCTCGCGCGGCAATGACGATTACGCCAACAAGGTTCTGTCGGCTATGCGCGCAGGCTTCGGCGGCCACCACGAGAAGCCGGTCAAGTAATCGCTTTACGGTCTTGATGACATTCGTGCCGGGCGGGTCAAACTGCCCGGCATTTTTGTATCCGGTTTAGTCCAGCAGGTCCGGGTGCAACAGCAGGACTGGACATGTGGAACCAGCGGCAAGTTCCGGCACATGCGGTGGACGGATGATGAGGCAATCCGAGCGGGAAAAGACCTTCATCATCGAGGAATCCTGTTTGGAAAAAGGCTCTGCCAGCCAAGAGCCGTCGGCGGCTTTCGTCAGCGTCGCGCGGACATAGTCCTGACGCTGATCATTGGCTTTGAGAGGTATCGCGGCTAGGGCCGTGGCCTCC
Source organism: Martinezella rhizogenes (assembly GCF_000799715.1). GTDB lineage: Bacteria > Pseudomonadota > Alphaproteobacteria > Rhizobiales > Rhizobiaceae > Rhizobium > Rhizobium rhizogenes_C. The sequence goes on along the minus strand of NZ_JUHG01000011.1, from coordinate 319,658 downwards.
CGCCTCACTGGCAGCAGAGACGCTAGCTTGCGGATCAGCGGCTCCAGGAACAACAGGCCGCAGACCAGGCTAGAGACCGGGTTGCCGGGTAGCCCGAGGATGTGGGTTTCGCCGAGGCTACCGACCATCAGCGGCTTGCCGGGGCGCATGGCGATCCGCCAGAAATCGAGCTGCATTCCCGCTTCGATAAGCGTCGCCTGCACCAGATCGTGATCGCCGACGGATGCGCCGCCGAGCGTGACGATGACATCCGCTTTCGCCACCTGCGCCCGGCCGATCGCGGCGGTGATTTCCGCCTTGTCGTCGGGGACGATGCCGAGATCAAGCACATGCGCGCCGGCGCTGCGAGCAAGCGCCGCAATTCCGAAGGTGTTCGACGCGATGATCTGCGAAGGACCGGGCTCGGTGCCGGGCGTTACCAGTTCATCGCCTGTAGCAAGGATCGCGACCAGCGGGCGGCGATAAACATCCAGCGCCGGATGGTTCATGGCGGCGGCAACCGTGAGCCGCGAGAAATCCATCACCGTGCCGGCCGAAAGCACGACTTCGCCTTCGGCAAAATCCTGGCCGCGCGGGCGGATATGCTGCCCCTTGCGCAGAGGGTAAGTGGTGCGGATGCGGTTGCCGTCCAAACGTTCGGCATCTTCCTGCAGCAGCACGGTATCGGCTCCAGCCGGAACCGGCGCACCGGTGAAGATGCGCACCGTTTCGCCCTTGCCGACCGTACCTTCGAAGGCGTGGCCTGCGGCGGAGGCGCCAATGACGGTCAATTCCGCTCCCGGCTCAGCGGCATCCTCGAAACGAAGCGCATAGCCATCCATCGCCGAGGCATCGAAGGGCGGTTGGGTCAGGCGCGCGGATAGATCCTTGGCCAGAACCCGGCCGTCGGCCAGGTCAAGCGTAACGCTCTCGATGCGGTGGAGGGACGTTGCGCTGTTCAGCAGACGCGCCTGCGCCTCCGCTACGGGTAAAAGGCTCATGTGTCAGGCCTCCGGGTGACGGAAATCGCCGGATTTGCCGCCGGATTTCTCCAATAATCTGATGCCGCCGATCTCCATCGTCCGGTCGGCGGCCTTGGCCATGTCGTAAATAGTCAAGCAGGCGACGGAGACCGCCGTCAGCGCTTCCATCTCGACGCCGGTGCGGCCGGTAAGCTTTGCGGTGGCGATAACGCGTAGGCCGGGCAGGGCGGCGTCCTCGGTGATATCGACCGTAACCTTAGTCAGCATCAGCGGATGGCAGAGCGGGATGAGATTGGCGGTCTGCTTGGCGGCCATGATGCCAGCGAGCCGCGCCGTGCCGATGACGTCGCCCTTCTTGGCATTGCCTTCGCGGATCAGCGCCAGTGTTTCCGGCTTCATCGCCACATAACCTTCGGCGGTGGCGATGCGGACCGTCTCGGCCTTGTCGCCGACATCGACCATATGCGCCTCGCCGGAAGCGCCGATATGGGTGAGGCCGATTTTCTCCGTGCTCATCTTACTCAGCCGCGACAGCGCCGGGTTCGCCGGTCAGCAGCAGGCGCGTCGCCGCCGCCACGTCGTCCTTGCGCATCAGGCTTTCGCCGACGAGAAATGTGGTAATATCAACAGCTTCGAGCCGTTTGCAATCGGCATGGGTGAAGACGCCACTTTCGCCAACCAACAGACGGTCTTCGGGAACCATGGGGGCCAGAGCTTCGCTGACCGTCAGGCTGACCTCGAAGGTGCGCAGATTGCGGTTATTGATGCCGATCAGAGGCGAGGACAGCTTCAGTGCCCGCTCCATTTCCTCGGCGTCGTGCACTTCGATCAGCACATCCATGCCAAGACCGAAGGCCTCGTCCTGGAGACGCTCGGCCTCGCTGTCGGAGAGAGAAGCCATGATCAGGAGAATACAGTCGCCGCCCCAGGCGCGTGCTTCATGCACCTGATAGGTTTCGAACATGAAATCCTTGCGCAATGCCGGCAATGAGCAGGCGGCGCGGGCGGCGGTCAGAAATTCCGGCGCACCCTGGAAGCTCGGGCTATCCGTCAAGACGGAAAGACAGGCAGCGCCGCCGGCTTCATAGGCTTTGGCCAGCGCCGGTGGATCGAAATCGGGGCGAATCAGGCCTTTCGAGGGGCTGGCCTTCTTGATCTCGGCGATCAGACCGAAGGTGTCTGCGGTCTTCTTGGCAAGCAGCGCTCTGTGGAAGCCGCGCGGCGCGGACTGATCGGCCTGCATCGCCTTGAGATCGGCAAGCGAGACCCTGGCCTTGGCGGCGACGATCTCGTCACGCTTATAGGCTTCGATCTTCTGGAGAATATCGGCCATGACGTCCTGGTCCTATTCTTCTTCGTTGGAGACGGCGATCAGCTTTTCCAGCGCAGCGGCGGTCGCGCCGCTGTCGAGCGACTGGGTCGCGAGCTTCATACCATCATGAAGCGTTTCCGCCTTTCCGGCAATCACCAAGGATGCTGCCGCGTTCGCAAGCGAAATATCGCGATAGGCATTTTTTTCGCCGCTCAGCACGCCACGGAGCGCCGCCGCGTTGGCAATGCCGTCGCCGCCCTTGAGGTCGGCGAGATCGGCATGCGCGAGGCCGAAATCAGCCGGCGTCAGTTCGAAGGTACGGATTTTTCCGTCTTCAAGGGCTGCGACCGAGGTCGTTCCGGTCGTTGTGATCTCATCTAGGCCATTGCCGTGCACGACCCAGACGCTTTCGGCATTCAGGTCCTTCAGCACCTCGGCGAGTGGCACGACCCATTGCGGCGCGAAGACGCCGAGTAACTGCCGACGGGCGCCGGCCGGGTTCGCCAAAGGTCCCAACAGGTTGAAGATGGTACGGGTGCCAAGTTCAACGCGGGAAGGGCCGACATGGCGCATCGAGGAATGATGCAGTTGCGCGAACATGAAGCCGATACCGGCCTCACGAATGCAGCGAGCTATCGTCTCGGGGCCGATATCGAGCTTGATACCCAGCACGGACTGCGTGTCGGCCGTACCGGCCTTGGAGCTCTGAGCACGGTTGCCGTGTTTTGCTACCGGCACGCCCGCACCGGCAACGATGAACGCCGCAAGCGTCGATATGTTATAGGTGCCAAAACCATCGCCACCGGTACCGACGATATCGATCGCATCCACCGGCGCTTCAACCGGCAACATCTTGGCACGCATGGCGGTGACCGCGCCGACGATTTCGTCGACCGTCTCGCCACGCACGCGCAACGCCATCAGGAAAGCGCCGATCTGTGAGGGCGTGGCTTCACCCGACATCAGGATCTCAAACGCCTGACGAGCTTCCTCCCGCGTCAGCACCTCGCGATTGGCGACCTTGGCGAGAAAAGGTTTCAATTCAGCCATCGGCTATCGATCCTCCCGACGGGGCCTAGCGAGACATCGCCTGGTCGGCGAGGTTCTGGTTGACCGTGACGGTGTATTTGGATTGCAGATCACTGACGATCTGGTCGAGAATGTCGTCGCCGGCAGCGTTGGCGATCTGGGCTGCCTGCTGGTCTTCATTGCTCAACGCATCAGTCGTCGGATTGTTGTTGACGTCGGTGACCTTCAGCAGGATCTGCGTCGTGTCGTCGGCGCCGATGGCATTGGCGGCCGTGTCGATCGGGCCGGAGAAGGCGCCGGCAACGCCAGCACGGCCAAGAACCGGATCATCCGTCGTGCGCGTGACATCAGCCTTGCTCTCGACGGCAATGCCGAGCGGAGCGGCAATATCGGCGAGGGACTTGCCCTTCTGCGCTTCCTGTTTCAGCTCTGTGGCCTTGGCGGCGAGCGCGATTTTCTGCTGCTGGGCAGTCCAGTCGACAACGGCCTTCTCATGCACCTCGGAAAGCGGGCGATCGCGGTCCGGCGTGATACCAAGAACATCGTACCAGACATAACCATCGTTACCGACAGCCAAGGGCGCCGCATTGCTGCCCTGGTCCGCCTTGAAAACTTCGGTGAGCAACTGCTGCCTGGCGGGCAGGTCCTTGCTCTCGTTACCGGCCTGGTCGAGCCCGGCCGCATCGATCGAATCGACCGTCACCGCCTTCAAGCTCAGTTGCTGAGCCGCTTCCTGCAACGACACGCCAGAGCCGCGCAGGTCTTCGAACTTGTCATGGATGCTGGTAATTTCGCTGGCGGCATTGTTGAGCGCGATCTGCTTGCGGACATCTTCCTTGACGTCGTCGAAGTTCTTCGCGGTCTCGTCCTTGACGTTGGTCACGCGCAGGATCACCGGGCCGAAGGAGCCGTTAACGACAGGCGTCGTGCCGCCTTCCTTGGTGACGGCAAAGGCTGCCTGGGAGAGCGTCTGATCCGGAACCTGATCCTTGGTGAAGGTGCCGAGCAGCACGTCGGCCGGCTTCTTGCCCTGGTCGGTAACGAGCTGATCGAATGTCGTGCCAGTCTTCAGCGCATCCGAGGCCGCATTTGCGAGGTCCTTGTTGGCGAAGGTCAGCTGTTCGATCGTGCGCGTTGCCGGCGTCGTGAAGCTGTCCTTGCGCTTCTCGAACTCGGCGCGAACGGCATCGTCGGTCACGCTTGCCGGGTCGGCGACATCCTCGGCCTGAAGCTTCACATAGGCGATCTTGCGATATTCGGGCGCGCGGTACTTCGACTTGACGCCGTCGAACCATTTCGAGAGCACGTCCTCGGCCGGAGCCTTGATCGGATCGATATTGGCGTTGGTCAACAGCAAGTAGTCGATACTGCGGCTTTCGTCATGATACTGCTTGACGGCATCGACCAGCGTCTTCGGCGCGGTAAAGCCGTTGGAGACGGCTTCGACGATCTGGCTGCGGACAGCAACCTTGCTGCGCTCCTTGATGTAGTCGTCGGGATTGATGCTGCTGTTGCGCAGCAGGCTCTCGAATTTCTGGCGGTCGAAGGTGCCGTTCGTTGCCTTGAACGCCGGATCCTCACCGATGAGCTGGGCGAGGCGATCCTGCGACAGGCCGAGGTTCATATCGCTGGCGAGCTGGTCGAGGGAGGCGCCAGCCACAAGCTGCGCGACGGTCTGCTGCGCAATGCCGAAGGCGCGCGCCTGTTCCGGCGTGATCTGCATGCGCAGCTGCTGGCTGATCGCCTGGATCTGGCGGCGATAGGCGAGGCGGAATTCGTTGGTATCAATCTTCTGATCGCCGACGGTCACGACGGCATTGCTACTCCCGCCGCCAATGAGCGAACGCTCGATCCCCCATACGCTGAAGGCAGCGGCCAGGAGAAGCAACAAGCCCTTGGCAACCCAGGTCTTGGCCAGTTTTCTCAACACATCGAACATCGGAAGGCAAACCTCGTCATCAATACCCTCTTCGCCCACGGGCGAAGCAATCGGAGTTCCTTAGAGCAATCCGAAACGGAATTGAAGAGCTACCGAGGAAATCAACCGGACCAAGCACGGAGGCTCCGGAACCTTTACCCAGGATTGACGTTGAATGACAAGGTAAACAAAAGGAGCCGACGATGGCCGAGACGAAATCCGCTTCCGCCCAATCCGCCTCAGCACGAGCACAGGCCGAAACCGCCGTCGACGACCTTGCCGCGCAGATCGCAGCGCTTCGAGAGGATTTGACGAAGCTTTCCCATAGCATGGCGGCGGTCGGGCAGGGCGCAAAGTCTGTCGTCACCGAAGAGGCTCAGGAAATAACCGAGCAGCTTCGCGACAGGGTTCGTCAGGAGCCGATCTTCATGGTCGCGGCCGCGGCCGGCATTGGTTACCTGATCGGACTGCTCAGTCACCGCTAGCCCGCGTTTGCATGTCGCGCCTATGGATTCGCAGGCTTGAGGCCCGCGGGGACCAAATCCCTATTTGAATCTTGAATCATGAGTGTCGCGCAGCCCCACATCTTCTTGTGACTGCGACATCTTTGCGACACCCCCTGCGACATTTTTGACAATCCGCCGATGATCGCCGTTCGATCTCTTGAATCGAGCGGGTACTTACTATACCTCACGGCATTATAAGGTTGCTTATGAATAGCAGGCTCCTCATATCATGCATACGGCACCGACCCTCGGCTTTCTCCTCCATGACGTTGCCCGGCTTCTTCGGAAGCGGTTTGAGCAGCGTGCGAAAGATTTGGGACTGACGCGCTCACAATGGCAGACGCTCGCCTATCTCTCGAACAACGAGGGCATCCATCAGGCGGGTCTTGCCGAGATACTGGAAATCGAGCCGATTACGCTGGTGCGTATTCTCGACAAGCTGGCTGATCGCGGGTTGGTCGAACGTCGCCAGCACCCGAACGATCGCCGAAGCTGGCTGCTCTATATGCGTGATGAGGCTCGGCCATTGCTCGACACCATGCGCAGCTTAGGCGACCAAACACGCAAGGAGGCACTCCAGGGTGTTCCCATCGAGGAACATGAGCGCCTCTATCAATTGCTTACCCTTATGAAATCGAACCTGGTCCAGGCCTGCCGCGCACCGGTGGGCGACAAAGAGACACATCATGGCTGACGCATCCTCTCCGCTTCGCGTACCCGCAAACGCAAATTCCGCAATCGAGCAGAACCAAGCCGCCGTCGCGGAGGCACCGTCCTCCAACCCGGCGCCCGCGCCGACCGCGGCAGGTACTGCGAGCCCCGCTGCCGCTCCCGAAAAGCCGCGCAAGCGCCGCAGCCCGACGCGGCCGATCCTCTTCGCGCTGCTGCCAGTCGCGCTCGTCATGGGCGGCTATTATTACGTCACTGGCGGACAGGTCATGTCCACGGACAACGCTTATGTCCAGGCCGATATGGTTGGCGTCTCGACAGACGTTTCCGGCACGGTGATCTCGGTCGACGTGCATGAAAACGAAGTGGTGAAGAAGGGGCAGGTGCTTTTCCGCCTGAAGCCCGATTCGTTCCGCATTACGCTGGAAGGCGCGCAGGCTCAGCTTGGCAACGCCCGCAACCAGATCCTGAACCTGCAGGCAAGTTACAAGCAGTCGCTCGCCGAGATCGCCCAGGCGCAGGCCGACATTCCTTACTACCAGACGGAGCTTGAACGTCAGCAGAACCTGATCAATAGCTCGGTTGCTTCCAAGGCTGCTTACGATCAGGCCAAGCACAATCTCGAGGCCGCCCAGCAGAAAGTCTCCGTCGCCCAGGCGCAGGCGACAACCACCCTCGCTCAACTTGGCGGCAATGCCGACCTGCCGGCCGAGCAGAATCCGCTCTACCTGCAGGCCAAGGCCGCTGTCGACAACGCGCAGCGCGAACTCGACGATACCGTCGTGCGCGCACCCTTCGATGGCATCACCACCAATGTTCCCTCGCTGCAGGTCGGTGCTTATCTGACGGCCGCGCAACAGGGATTCTCGCTGGTGTCCACCACCAATATGTGGATCAACGCCAGCCCGAAGGAAACTGAGCTGACCTACGTCAAGACCGGCCAGAAGGTGACCATCTCGGTCGATGCCTATCCGGGCGTCACCTGGAAGGGCACCGTCTCCAGCATTTCGCCGGCCTCGGGCTCGAGCTTTTCGCTACTGCCGGCGCAGAACACCACGGGCAATTGGGTGAAGGTCGTGCAGCGCATCCCGATGATCATCAGCATCGACGATACGCAGGGCAAGCCGCCGTTGCGTGTTGGCATGAGCGTCGTCGCCGGTGTCGATACCGGCCATGCTCGCGGCCTGCCGGACTCCATCGCCAGCCTGTTGGGCCAATCCCACGGTCAGGATCATGAGTAACGCTGCCGCTTCACCCGCCGGGCCGATCGCCAATCGCGGCGCCATTACGGCCTGCGTCATCCTGGCGGTTATCATGCAGGCGCTGGACACCACCATCGCCAACGTTGCCCTGCCGCACATCCAGGGTGACGTTTCGGCCAGCGCCGACCAGATCAACTGGGTGCTGACCTCCTATATCGTCGCTGCGGCGATCATGACGCCGCCGTCGGGCTTCCTGTCGGCCAAGTTCGGCCGCAAGCGCGTGCTGCTGGTGGCAATCGCCGGCTTCGTCGTCGCCTCCGTGCTCTGCGGCCTGGCGCAATCGCTGAACCAGATCGTCGGCTTTCGCCTGTTGCAAGGCCTGTTCGGCGCAGCACTGGTGCCGTTGTCGCAGGGCATCCTGCTTGACATCTACAATGTCGAGGAACGCGGTAAGGCCATGGCGCTGTTCGGCGTCTCGGTCATGGTCGGCCCGGTGCTTGGGCCTGTTATCGGCGGCTGGCTGACGGACAATATGAGCTGGCGCTGGGTGTTCTACATCAACGTGCCGATCGGCGCGCTCGCCTTCTTCGGCATCGTCGTCTATGTGACGGAAACCAAGCTGGACGCGCTCGCCAAACTCGACATATTCGGCTTCAGCATGTTGTCGATCGGTATCGCCGCCTTGCAGCTTTTCCTCGACCGCGGCGAGCAGCTGGACTGGTTCTACTCCGGGGAGATTATCATCGAGGCCCTGGTTTGCACCTGCGCATTCTATCTTTTCCTGGTCCATACGTTCACGGCGAAGAAATCCTTCGTGAATCCGCGATTGTTCCTGGACCAGAATTTCGCGGTGAGCATGCTATTCATCTTCATTGTCGGCGTGACCTATCTGGCGTCGCTGGCACTGATGACGCCCTATTTGCAAACGCTGATGGGTTATCCGGTCGTCACCGCCGGCATCGTCATGGGGCCGCGCGGCGTCGGCACGATGGTGTGCATGTTCCTCGTCGGACGGCTGATCGGCAAGGTGGATACGCGCTGGCTGCTGTTCATCGGCCTCGCTCTGACCGCCTGGGCGATGTACGACATGACCGGCTGGACGCCCGACGTCTCGCAGTGGACGCTGATTTCGGTCGGCTTCGTGCAGGGCGCGGGTCTCGGCTTCCTCTTCGTGCCGCTGACGACGATCGCCTTTGCGACGCTGCCGGCGCAGATGCGCGGCGAGGGAACCGGCCTCTACAATCTCTCACGTAACATCGGCTCCAGCGTCGGCATATCCGTCGTCTCGATGCTGATCACCGAGAACACCCAGGTCAACCATTCGACGATCGCGGCCTATGTGACGCCGTTCAACCGTTATTTCGATGCAACGGCGGCGCAAGGCCTCAGCCCGGTGACGGCCGTCGGCCGTGCGGCACTCGACAGCGTCATCACCACGCAGGCAACGGTCATCGCCTACATGGACGATTTCAAGCTGCTGATGCTGATGTCGATCTTCGCCATGCCGCTGCTGATGCTTCTGCGCAAGCCGGCTGCGCCGCCGGTCGTCGATCATAGCGTTGCGATGGAATAGCCGCGCAGTCTTTCCAGTTTCACTGCGCGGTTACGTGGCCGCCGGACACCACTCCGGCGGCCTTTTTTATTCCCGCGAGAAACGGCGGCTGATGAAGCGCGACCCGGCCGCTCCGAAGCGCCAGAGCGGATCGACATTCTTGCTGATTCCGATCCGCTTGCCCGCGACGACGGACAATGGTTCAGCCAGAGAGAATTCAAAAGGCGCAGCATCCAATGCCCTGCCGTTCAGGCTGATATCGATGCCCATCGCCTGCGCCAGCTTTCCCGGCCCGCTGCAAAGTGCTGCTATGTCGGCGGTGCCGCGCCTGTGGATCATCTCTCCGATCCCGCTTTCCGGTTCCATCGCCCGGATCAGCACGGCGCTCCCGGTCGTGCAGACGAAATTCACGCACCAGTGAATGCCATAAGACCTATAGATGTAGACATGCCCCGCCGGGCCGAACATCGCCGCATTGCGCGCGGTCGGCCCGCGAAAGGCGTGAGATGCCTCATCATCCGGCCGATAGGCTTCCGTCTCCACAATACGCCCGCCGACGCCCGCAACGGTAAAACGCGCGCCGATCAGATCGGACGCAACGACAACGGCGTCACGGGAAAAGAAGGCGGCAAGGGCAGGGCCGGCAAGCGGCGCAGGGCCGAGAGGCAAAGGCTGGTCGCTGGGCGTCATGGGCGAGGGCGGTATCCTTCTGGACGGTCGAGACCAAAACTACTATCGCCCGATCGCTGAAACGCCTAGCCCAATCCCAACGTCCTCGATTGGGGCACGAATTGGACCGCCCACCGCCGCGCAACCAGTTGACGCTCCGGCCCGAATAGCTGTAAAGCCAGCCCACCACATTTTCTGAAGCGTAATGCTTCGGCGACAGGAAGAGTGTCCGAGTGGTTTAAGGAACCGGTCTTGAAAACCGGCGTGCGGGAGACCGTACCGTGGGTTCGAATCCCACCTCTTCCGCCATCTCTGCCCTTGTCCACGTCATAACAGCGCTTGCGTTCACCCGCGAAATGCCACTTGATTGTCACCGTCGATCCTGTAGACACCACCGAAGAACGCGACTGCCGTCAACTTTAGGGCGGGGTCGGGCGGCCGATTGACGTCACGCTGCTGCCACGAGATTACGTGGCCGTTCTTTTTCTTGATGACACGAGAGATGATATGCCCATGGCTGCACGCCCTGGGCGATGTCACGCCAGCTGTCACGCGACATTCCTCACTCGCTCCTGTAGTTAGCCTCCAATGTTCGAGTTTGAGGTGCGGATTGATGTCGACTTCGATTTTGACTGCTTTGACGGTATGTGCAGGCGCCATCACGGTGGCACTTATGGTGGCGCAGTTGCTTCACTGACCTTGGTGTCCAGTGGCTTGGCTATTATCTGGTTTTTATTTAATTCTATCAATATCATAGGTAATGTTCACCACGAATGAAGTGGCATGTGTGACGAGGCCGGCGCGAAGGCTCCGGCCTCTCATTAGGCAGCCTCGCAGCCGCTAGACAAACCTCACTGCTCTGAGGATTGATCCCGTAACCGGAGCACTGCCATCGTGACCGCATAGCCGATCAGCGGCCAGGCGGTATCTCCGCCGAGCATGGTCGTTGCCAGGGTTCCAACTGTCCCGACGATCAGGCTCTGAATGCAGAAATAGAAGGCGACGGCCGATCCGGCGATGTCGTTGAAACCGGCGAGAGCGCCGTTCGCCGACACCGATGCGGTCAGGACGATGCCGGCCGCCATGACCCACATCGGCACGACGAAACTCGCAAAGGATGGCGAGCCGAAGACTTCGCCCAGGCCGAGAAGAATAGCACCGCACAGCAGCAAACCCATGCCGCGCGCCACGCTTCCGGCAATGCCCCATCGTGCGACAAACGTCTTGGCGAACCGGGTCACAGCGATCATGACGACCGCGACGGTTGCGAAGATGAGGCTAAACCGGATTTCGGAATAGCCGGCCCGGTCGATGAGGATACGTGGCGCCGTCGAGAAGAAGACGAAGAAGGTGCCCATGGCGGCGCTGAAGGCCAATGTATAGGTCCAGAACGGCGGGCTGGAAAAGATCGGCATTACCGATCGGCGCTGCATTATCGGGCTCCCGGGCCTCGTCTCGTGCCATCGGAACGCGGCATTCAGCATGGCCGGCACCGACAACGCCGCTAGGACGATGAAGATGGTTTGCCAACCGAAATGATCCGCAATCAGCGCTCCCGCAATAGGCCCCAGCGCCGGCACAAAGGCCAGCATCGAGCTGAACAGGCCATAAATGACGACGCCTTCGGGGCGGTCCGCATAGACGTCCCGGACCGTGGCGAAAGTTGCAACGAGCGCCGCCGAAGCTCCGATCGCCTGTAGCAGCCGGAATATGACGAAGGGAGCGGCGGTCGACGACGAAACCGCGCCCAATGACGCCATAGCGAAGAGGAGCGCGCCGGCAAGCAATACTGGGCGACGCCCGATGCGATCCGAGATCGGCCCGAACACGACCTGCCCAACGCCGAGCATCACCATATAGAGGCTGAGTGTGAGCTGGATCGCGAATGGACTTGTGCTGAGGATTCCGGGCATTGCCGGAACGACGGGGAGATAGATATCCATCGCCAGGGAGGCGAGAATATCGAAGGGCGCCATCAGCAGCAGGGCTGCCGGCAGCGTATGGCCCCAGATGGGACGTGTGGTTGTCATGAGATTATATCCGCTCGAATGAGAAATATTCGGCGGCGTTCGCTTGTCAGCAACTGGCTGGGTCAGGTTCGACAGAACGCCGCAACAACGAAATGCGTTGTTGCGGCATACTTATCTGACGACTTGGCGGCTCCCATGCCGATGCTCCACACGATGAAATGGTTGATGCGGGAATTGTTTATCCGGCGGACCTCGGCTTGACAATGTCCATCGCCCGGAGCCGAGAGCAAAAGGCGGGAAGGGCTGCGGCGGTATTTACGCCGCAGCCTCGGTATCAGGCCGGCTTATACCTTGCCGCCGTTTTTCTTGCACTGGCTGCGGAACTTGGCGCGTTCCTTTCCATGCAGCCCCTTTGCATCGGCCTGTGTGGAACAGGCTTTGGAAACTTCCGATTGCACCGGTTTTGTCGCCTTTGGCTTGGCGACCGTTCCTGCTGAATTCGTGGTGGTTGCAGGCGCCGTGGTCGTAGTGGATGGCGTGGTCGTGGTAGTTGACGGCGTCGTAGCCGTCTGTGCCATTGCACCGGTGCCGATGAGGGCCACAATAGCCGCAGCGGTGAACGTCCTGACAAATCGCATGGTCATTTCCTCCGTTGATGCATCTGATGAAATGCATGGCCCCCCGGCAGGCGGAATTTGGATCATCACCCTGGCAAAAGCAAGGCAACCCGCTCCTGGTCGAATACGACGAATATTCACCGCATTGAGTAAAAGCCTGACGCCGCGCGGTTATCTCGTTCACGAGATCATCGGCGCCCCAACGCCTGGGCTTTCCTCCTCAAGCCGGCACGCCCTTGACGGACATCTAATTTAACTATTGATTAACCATAACATTCGGAATTGTCCGTATCCGCTCAAATCGGAACGCAAATTCGACAACATGCAATCATGATTAAAGTACCGTTAGGTGGTTGGGGCGTAGCAGGTATCAACATGAGGGATATGCCAGTGCATGCCTCGGTCCTGGTAATTTGTTAAGCGGCGTGGGACAGATGAAATTCGATAATCGTGCGACGACATACGCGACAGGTCTGCGTTGGTTTGCTCTCTCCTTGATGTGCGCCACCGTTACCGCTTGCGGAACCTCGCAGCAGGTTGCAACGAAGCGTCAGCACGGCAAGGAATATTTCTCCGAGAAGGAATATGGCGTCAAGGCGAGCCCGCGGGTTGTCGCCAATGGACCGGTTCCGAAGGGTGGCGGCCGGTTCCTTGTCGGCAATCCCTACCAGGTCAAGGGCAAGTGGTATTACCCCAAGGAAGACTATAGCTATAACAAGATGGGCATTGCCTCCTGGTACGGCTCGGCTTTCCACGGCCGCCTGACCGCCAATGGCGAAGTCTATGATCAGCAGGCATTGACCGCCGCGCATCCGACGTTTCCGCTGCCGAGCTATGCGCGCGTGACAAATGTCGAAACCGGTTCCTCCATCATTGTGCGCGTCAACGATCGCGGGCCTTACCATCCCGGACGCATCATTGATCTCTCCAACAAGACGGCGCAACTGCTCGATTTGCAGCACAGCGGCACGGGCGATGTGCGCGTGCAATATGTCGGCCGCGCCCGCATGGACGGTCATGACGATCCCTATCTGATGGCCTCCTATATTCCCAAGGGATCGCGCCTGCCGAGCATCAATCCTGGCGGCCAGATCGCAACGGGCGTGATGGTTGCCTCGAATGGCGCAATGACCGCCGATCAGCTCCCCCCGTCGGATAGCTACGCCCGCAAGAGCCGTGAGCAGCGCAGCTTCGACACCACGCCGGCGCTGGCTCCGATACCGCGGTCCTCGCCGAATTCTGCCGTCGCTTTCGCCGGCTCCACGCCGAACACTTCCAATGCCGGCAAACACAACAATCCACCACCGATGACCTGGAATGGCGGCGCCGCGCCGTCCGTCGACTCCATCGAGCCGACACTCGTCGTCTTGCCTATGATCGGACCCGTTCCCTATGAGCGTCCGGACTTCTCGCCGGGCATGGCCAGCCTCGATGCCCCGTCGCTCGCCTCCACGGTTGCCGCCTACCAGGATGCGCCGGTCAAGACCGTCTATGTCAACCTCGCTTTTGATGCGGTCATGGTCCGCAATGACGGGTTGACGCAGGAGTCGATCCTCTCCGCCTATCGCCGCCAGCATCAAGGTCCGACGCAAGTCGATTGATCGGCGTGATTGCCTGAATCTTCACCCCTGGCTAATATGTTCGGGGGTGATCGCATTGGGGAGCCGGCATGCTAAGACGCCTTAGTTTCGCGTTTTTCTTCCTTGTCGGAGTTGGATGCCTGCCAGCAGTCGCGCAGCAGGCGGGAGCTCCCGCTTTCGATACCAAGGCAACCCAGGCCTTCATGGTGGAAGCCTCCACCGGCACGATCCTGCTTGCCAAGAACGCGGATCAGCCGATTTCTCCAGCATCACTCGCCAAGCTGATGACGCTTGATGTCATCTTCGATGCAATCAAGCGGGGAGAGATCTCGCTCGATACCGAATATCCAGTCTCCGAAAACGCCTGGCGCACCGGCGGGGCGCCGTCGCGCACCTCGACCATGTTCGCCGCGCTGAAATCACGCGTGCGCGTCGGAGACCTGATCCAGGGCATCGCGGTGCAGCAGGCCAATGACAGCTGTATCGTCCTTGCCGAGGGGATTTCGATCAGCGAAAAGGAATTCGCCCGACGCATGACGGCGCGCGCGAGAGAGATCGGCATGCCGCGGGCGGTATTCACCAATTCCACCGGCCTGCCGAGCCCGGATGATCTGAATGGCGGCGGCAAGATCTCCGCGCGCGAGTTGGTGACGCTGGCACAGGATCTGCAACAGAATTATCCCGATTTCTACAAGTATCTTGCCCAACCGGACTTCACCTGGAACAAGATCTTCCAGCGCAACCGCAATCCTCTGCTGCCGCTGAACATCGGCGTCGATGGCCTTGGGCTCGGCTTTGCGGACGGCGAAGGCTATTCGATCGTCGCGTCCATCCAGCGCGACGGCAGACGACTGTTCCTGGCGCTTGGTGGCTTGAAAACCGACAAGGAACGCACCGAGGAAAGCCGCCGCGTGCTGGAATGGGGCCTCAGCAACTTCAAGAGCCAGCGCATCTTCGCCGACGGCGAGGTGGTCGGCAATGCCAGCGTCTATGGCGGGGCACAATCGACCGTCGGCCTGCTCGCCAAGATGCCGGTCGATGTCTATGTGCCGAACGACAATCCCGATCGCCTCTCGGCCCGCATCGTCTATCGCTGGCCTCTGACGGCACCCGTTGCGGCCGGCTATGAAGCGGGAACGCTCCGCGTCTTTTCCGGCGCGCGGCTGCTACGCGAACTACCGCTCTACACGAAGGAATCAGTCGCGCAGGGAACGCTTGGCCGCCGCGCGTTCGATGCCTTCAAAGAGTTGACGGAGACACTGCTGTTCTCCTGGCTCTGGGATACGCCGACACCGACCTGATCGCTTCCCGCCTCGCGAAATCCCTGTTCACAGCCTATATAGAATGTCCGACCTGGATGCTTACGTGGTTTCACCCGCCTACGTCTTGGGTTAAACAGAACACACGTCGAGCAGCGGCAGAGAAGCGTAAAACAAGTGCAGGACATGATCATTGGCTGATGCAAACGGACTGTTCGTGAGCTTCGAGGGCGGGGAAGGGGCCGGAAAATCGACCCAGATTCGCCGTCTGGCAACGTGGTTGCGCGGGCTCGGCCATGATGTGCTGGTGACACGCGAGCCGGGCGGTTCTCCAGGAGCCGAAGCGGTGCGGCATGTGCTACTCTCGGGCGCGGCGGAGATGTTCGGCACGCGCATGGAGGCTATCCTGTTTGCCGCGGCGCGCAACGATCATGTCGAAGAGATCATCCGCCCGGCGCTCGCGCGTGGCACGATCGTGCTCTGCGACCGCTTCATGGATTCCTCCCGCGTCTATCAGGGCATCACCGGCAATCTCGAGCCCGATTTCATCGAAGCCCTGCAGCGGGTGGCCGTCAACGGTGTCGTGCCGGATTGCACGCTGATCCTCGATATTCCCGCCGAACTGGGCCTTGAGCGCGCCCGCAAGCGCGCGTCGGCCGATGCCGCGCCGGACCGTTTCGAAAAGGAAGAATTGCAGACCCATGAGAAACGCCGCGAAGCCTTTCTCGATATCGCCGCGCGCGATCCGGGCCGCTGCCATGTCGTCAATGCACAGCGCGGGGAAGACGCCATTGCCGACGAGATCGCCGCAATTATCGAAAAGCGGTTGAGCCTGGCAGATGACGTGAAAGCCACCAGACCGGAAGTAGCGCAATGAGCGAAGACCGGCCCGGCGTTTTGGACGGAGCAATCCCTCCGCAGGATAATACCCGTCTTTTCGGCCATGAGGATGCCGAGGCTTTTCTGGCGCAGTCCTATCGGTCCGGCAAGGGCCACCATGCCGTCCTGATCGAAGGGCCGGAAGGCATCGGCAAGGCGACGCTCGCCTTCCGCTTCGCCAACCATGTGCTCTCGCATCCCGATCCCGCCACGGCGCCCGAGACGATCAGCGATCCGGATCCGGCCTCCGCCGTCAGCCGGCAGATTTCCGGCGGCGCCTCGCACAACCTGCTGCATCTTGCACGTCCGGTCGACGAAAAGACTGGCAAAGTGAAATCGGCGATTACCGTCGACGAGGTACGGCGCGCCGGCAAATTCTTTTCACAGACCTCTGGCACCGGCAACTGGCGCGTCGTCATCATCGACCCCGCCGATGACCTCAACCGGAACGCCGCCAACGCCATCTTGAAGATCCTCGAGGAACCGCCGAAGCGGGCGCTGTTCCTGGTGTTATCCCACGCGCCGGGCAAGCTTTTGCCAACCATCCGTTCGCGCTGCCTGCCGCTGAAACTGGCGCCGCTGAGCGATGATGCCTTGAGCAACGCGCTTGGACATCTCGGCATTGGACTGTCAGCGGGGCAGGGAACCGAACTGCTGGCTGCGGCCAAGGGCAGCGTCAATGAAGCGCTGAAGCTGCTGAATTACGGTGGCGGCGAGATCGTTGCGGCCTATGAGCAAGTCATCTCGACGGAAGGCCCCGCCGCGCGCCGGGCGATGCATCGCCTCGCCGATGCGCTGTCGGCCAAGGAGAGCGAAACGATCTTCGGCTTCTTCGTGTCCCATATCGGCGACGATATCATGGCTCGGGCGAGGGCCGCCGCGCTGGAAGGGCATCTTACCGTCGCGGAAAAGCTCGCCCGCCTCTATTCCGATGTTACTGAGCGGCTCACCGTGTCGCAGGCCTACAATCTCGACCGCAAGCAGACGATCATCACCGTCCTCGGCGAACTCAAGCAGCGGCTTGCTTAAGGGAAGATCAGCTTCCAGGCGACGACGAGCAGGGTGACGGCCAGAACGATGCGGATCAGCCGTTCGTCCAGGCGCGGCGCAAGCAGGCTACCGGCGACGATGCCGGGGATCGAGCCGAGCAGTAGCGCAAACAGCATCGTCCAATTGATCTCGCCGATGAACCAGTAGCCCATGCCGCCGATCAGGGTCAGCGGCACGGCATGAACGATATCCGAGCCGACGATCTCTCGGACATCGAGCTGCGGATAGAGCACCAGAAGCACGGTGACGCCGAGTGCGCCGGCGCCGACCGATGTCATCGTGACGAGCGTGCCCAGCACGAGACCCAAGACGAGCGTCAGCAGCGCGATGGTGCGCGGCGTCAGCCCTCCGCGCTCGCCCCGCCATTTGCGCATCGCGTTCAATACCTGTCCGCGACAGAGCAGCATCAGCGCCGTCAGGAGCAGAAGACAGCCGAGCGACAAGGTGATCGCGTGCGCAACCTCCGGGCTCTCGCGATTGACGCCGGCCATGAACCACAACATCGCAAGGGCAGCCGGCACGCTGCCCGAGGCAAGCAGGCCAACCACTCTCCAGTTCACCCGTCCATGCATGCCATGCACGGCCGTTCCCGCCGTCTTGGTGATCGCGGCATAGAGGAGATCGGTGCCGACGGCCGTGGCCGGATGCACGCCGAACAGCAGGACGAGCAAGGGCGTCATCAAAGAGCCGCCGCCAACGCCGGTAATGCCCACCAGCATGCCGACGAAGAAACCGGAGAAGGAATAGAGGGGTTGAAATGTAGCTGGAAAACTCAAAACCACGGCCCTTTCGAGCCGTTGAACAGGCTGCCAAAAATGAAAATGGAATTCACGGTGATTTCTGTCCTGCCCTTCGGTTTTCCGCAGGGGTAAAGCTGGGTCGGGACCCTGTCAAGCAAAGCACGTTCGGAGCCAAGGAATGCTGCAGGCGCGAAACTTGGTGTTTCGCTCCTAGCAAACATGCGCTAAAGCGAGCATGAGCAAGAATAACAATGATGAAACCGTAAAGCGGACCATTGCCTGATATGACCGATAAGACCCCGTTCTACATCACCACCGCAATCGCCTATCCCAATGGCAAGCCGCATATCGGCCATGCCTATGAGCTGATTGCCACCGACGCCATGGCACGTTTCCAGCGGTTGGACGGGCGCGACGTTTTCTTCCTGACGGGTACGGACGAACACGGCCAGAAGATGCAGCAGACGGCGCGCGCAGAGGGTCTGACGCCGCAGGAGCTTGCCGACCGCAATTCGGCCGAGTTCCAGGCAATGGGCAAGCTGCTCAATTCGTCGAACGACGACTATATCCGCACGACGGAAGAACGCCACCACGAGACCTCGCGGAACATCTGGAACCTGATGGCCGATGCTGGCGACATCTACAAGGATTCCTATGCCGGCTGGTACTCGGTGCGCGACGAGGCCTATTACCAGGAGAACGAAACCGAGCTGCGCGCCGACGGCGTGCGCTACGGGCCGCAGGGCACGCCGGTCGAATGGGTGCAGGAGGAAAGCTATTTCTTCAAGCTCTCCGAATATCAGGATCGCCTGCTGAAGCTCTACGAGGAAAACCCCGATTTCGTCGGTCCAGCCGAGCGTCGCAACGAGGTGATTTCCTTCGTCAAGTCCGGCCTCAAGGATCTGTCGATCTCGCGCACGACGTTCGACTGGGGCATCAAGGTGCCGAACGATCCTGCGCATGTCATGTATGTCTGGGTCGACGCGCTGACCAACTACATCACGGCGACGGGCTATATCGAGAACCGGAACAATCCGCGGGCGAAATACTGGCCTGCCGATGTGCACATCATCGGCAAGGACATCATCCGCTTCCACGCCGTCTACTGGCCGGCTTTCCTGATGTCGGCAAAGCTGCCTCTGCCGAAGCGTGTCTTTGCCCATGGCTTCCTGCTCAACAAGGGCGAGAAGATGTCGAAGTCGCTCGGCAACGTCGTCGACCCGGTCAACCTGGTGAACCATTTCGGTCTCGACCAGGTGCGCTATTTCTTCCTGCGCGAAGTCTCCTTCGGTCAGGACGGCAGCTACAGCGAAGAGGCGATCGGCACGCGCATCAATTCCGATCTCGCCAACGGCATCGGCAACCTTGCCAGCCGTTCGCTGTCGATGATCGTCAAAAATTGCGACGGCAAGATCCCGGAATGTGGCGAGTTGACCGACGAGGATAAGGCGTTGCTGGCACAGGCCGACGCGCTGCTGGCCTCGACGCGCGAGGACATGAGCAAGCAGGCGCTCCATCGCGCGCTCGCCTCGATTATCGCCGTCGTCTCCGAAAGCGACCGTTATTTCGCCGGGCAGGAGCCCTGGGCGCTGAAGAAGACCGATCCGGCTCGCATGGCGACCGTGCTCTATGTCACCGCCGATGTCGTCCGCCAGATCGGCATTCTGCTGCAACCATTCATGCCGGATTCCTCCGCCAAGCTGCTGGATCTGATCGCCATTCCCTCAGACAAGCGCGATTTCGCCGCCCTCGGCGAGGCTGGTCGTCTTGTCCCCGGCACGCCGCTGGAAGCGCCAAAGCCGGTCTTCCCACGCTATGTGGCGCCGACAGCCGAATAAGGTTTGCCATGCTGATCGATACGCATTGCCATCTGGACTTTGCCGATTTCGCGGAAGAGCGTGACTTGATCGTCGCGCGCGCCCACGAAGTCGGCGTCAAGCAGATGGTCACCATCTCGACCCGCGTCCGCAAACTCGACGGACTGCTGGCTATCACCGAACAATATCCATCCGTTTTCTGTTCTGTCGGCACGCACCCGAACAATGCCGACGAGGAGCTGGATATCCAGACAGAGGATCTGGTGCGGCTGACCAAGCAGCACGAGAAGATCGTCGCCATCGGCGAGGCGGGGCTCGACTATTTCTACGACACGCAAAAGCCCGAGGATCAGAAGACCGGCTTCCTGCGCCATATCGCGGCTGCGCGCGAAACGCAGCTACCGCTGGTCATTCATAGCCGCAGCGCGGACGAAGACATGGCCGCTATCCTGACCGAGGAAACAGGGAAGGGGGCCTTCCCCTTCATCCTGCACTGCTTCTCCGCTGGCCCGGCCCTCGCCCGCACCGGCGTCGAACTCGGCGGCTATATCTCGTTCTCGGGTATCCTGACTTTTCCGAAATCCGAGGAGCTGCGCGACATCGCCAAGACGATCCCGCACGACCGGCTGCTGGTGGAAACCGATGCGCCGTATCTTGCGCCGAAGCGCTGGCGCGGCAAGCGCAACGAACCGTCCTATGTCGTCAACACCGCCGAGGTGCTGGCCGACACGATCGGCGTCAGCATGGACGACATCTCGACGATCACCACCGAGAACGCATACCGCTGCTTCTCCCGGATGACGAGGGTCTGACGGCGTGACACACCGGCGGCGCTTCACCATATTGGGCTGTTCGTCGTCGCCGGGCGTGCCGCGCATTACCGGGGATTGGGGCGCCTGCGACCCGAAAAACCCGAAAAACCGGCGCACGCGCTCGGCGTTCCTGATCGAGCAGATCGCACCCGATGGCGGCGTTACCACCGTCGTCATCGACACCGGTCCGGATTTTCGTGAACAGATGATACGCGCCGGCGTCGGCTCGATAGAGGCCGTGCTCTATACACATGCGCATGCCGACCATATTCACGGCCTCGACGATCTGCGCGGCTTCTTCCACAATGCCCATGAGCGCATTCCGATCCATGCGGATCAGCCGACAATGGACCGTATCCGCGAAGGCTTCGGTTATTGCCTGGAAACGCCGCCAGGCAGCAGCTATCCGCCGATCGTCAGGCCGGTCATCATAGAGAGCCTGGACAAGAGTTTCACGATCGAAGGGCCGGGTGGTCCAATCACTTTCTGGCCGCACAAGCAGCAGCATGGCGATATCCACTCGCTTGGCTTTCGTATCGGAAAACTTGCTTATTGCAGCGATATCAGTGACTTCCCGGCGGAATCTGTCGAGAAGGTACAAAATCTCGACATCTTGATCATCGACGCCTTGCAATATCGACCACATCCAAGCCATCTTTCGCTGGAGCAATCGCTCGCCTGGATCGAACGCTTGCAGCCGAAGCATGCAATCCTGACACATATGCACACACCACTCGATTACGAGACCGTGCTTGCGGAAACGCCAGACAATGTCGAGCCGGCCTACGACCAGATGCGCATTGAACTCGATGTAGAGGATGATGATCTATGAGCGAGGATAGCAGGAAGCTTTCAAGCCTGGAGCGCGTCGAGCAGGCCGCTCGCGATCTCGGCCTCGACATCGCCATCAAGCGCATGGAGCAATCGACCCGCACGGCCGAGGAAGCCGCCAATGCGGCCGGCTGCGCCGTCGGCCAGATCGTCAAGTCGCTGGTCTTCGTCAACGCGGACACCAATGGCCTGACGCTGCTTCTTGTTTCCGGCGCTCACAATGCCGATACGGCATATGTTGCAGCCACTTACGGCCTGCGCTTGAAGCGCGCCGACATCGACCGCGTCCGCGACGAAACCGGCTTCGCCATCGGCGGCGTCGGCCCGATCGGCCATCGCGTAAACCTGCCGGTGTTTGTCGATCAGAGTCTGCTGGGTTACGATCAAGTCTGGTGCGCAGCGGGGCGGCCGGACAGCATTTTTGCTTGTGATCCGAACGTCCTGGCGGAGAAGATCGGAGCTAAGGTGATACGGGTCAAAGCAGGCTGAAGCGGTTTTAGCGCACCTCGGATATTGGTTTTAGTTCCATAATCTATCTTATGTGACTTTTATATTTAGCTGGGTACATTCTATTTCCAAGTGCGACATATCAATTGTTGATGGCGTAGACCTTCACTTTCAAGCTGTCTCCGACTTGGTCAAACCAAATTTCGCCGTCACCGATCATCACACCTTGCCAGTTAGTGAAGAGTGTTGCGTAAGTCTGTTTGGCGACGGCCGCCTTCACCTTCGCGGTGATAAGCTTGTCGTAATCGGCAAGGAAATGCTTGGCGTCCTTGATTTGAACAGAACCGGCATTGGAGTGAGAGAGGAGCGGATAATTAACCATCGCGGCGACAGCAGCCTTGTCGTCAGCTGCAACAGCTTTCTGGAGTTTCGCAAAGAACTCGGCAAAGGGCTTATGTTCTCCCTCCGTCTCATCGAGCCGTTTATTCATGTCGGCATCGGTTTGCGCGAACGCTGGCGTTGACAAGGCAAAGAAACCGGACAATGCCGCAATCAGTATATGTCTCATGCTTATTTCCTCGCAGCGTTGGCAGAGTGAAATAGACCCAACTAATTCAACCTTTGCGACAAGACTGACGCATATGATCGAATTTGGCAACAAGCCGATACATCTCAAGGACCAGATGGTTGTGCTTTGCCCTTCCCCACAGTGCTGCAATCATGCCCTGCATGAACGGTGCAAGATCGCCCGCTGACGCTCGGTCCTAGTCTCAAAAACCAGCAGCTTTCCTTATCAACACCGATATGCCAACCTGCCGCAGGTTTGCGATAGAGACTTTTGGGCGGACACGATTTGCTTTGGCTTTGGAACATATTTCAACGGTCGCTTCGGGTTGGGTTTTTTCTCGTGGCTTGCATCCCCGCTGCAACGGCGGCGGAGCGGACGATATATCTGACGTTCGATGATGGTCCGTTGCTCGGCACTGAGAATATTCTTTCCATACTGAAAAAAGAGAATGTTCCGGCCGTTCTGTTCATGGTCGGGCTGCATGTCGAAAGCCATCCCCAAGGTCGCGCATTGTTGGCCGAGGCCAAAACCCAGCCGCTTGTCACTGTGGGAAACCATAGCTATAGCCATGCCAACAATCACTATCGACACTACTACTCAAACACCGACGCCGTGGTCGCCGACATGCTTCGCGCCAATGGCGTCCTTGATTTGACACCGAAGGTCGACGCCCGGCTGCCGGGGCGCAATGTCTTTCGGCTTCACAATGTCTCCAGCGAGGACCTTTCCCTCAATGTTGCCGAGTGGCAACGCGAATGGCTGGACTATGAACTCGTCGCCGAAGCCGGCTTCAATCTCTATGGCTGGGACTTCGAATGGGTTCACAGCAATGACGGCAGACCGGTCCAGTCCGTCGATCATCTCATCAGTGAAATAGACCATCTTTTCGCCTATGGCAGGTTCGTGCGGCCGGGCAAAATGATCCTGCTCATGCACGATGAGATGTTTCAGGATAAGTTCGATGGCACCCAGAATCTGAAGGCATTGATCGACGCGCTCAGACAACGTGGTTATGCCTTCGGCGATATCAGCACCTATGATCAATAGGTTCGCTGAGCCGCGTTACCCCCAGAACCATGACTTACCGACCTCTGCCCTCGCCTCTGAACGCGTCACACCGATGTCCAGAAGCTGAGTATCGGACAGTTCCGCCAGATCTATCCGTGTCTTGCGTTTCTCCAGGCGATAGACGAACCCGGCCAGCACACGCCGCGCGATGTCCATCGCCACACTCCAGTCCCTTCCCGGCCCTATCGCAATCGGGTTTTCAACGTCGGTTGTCATCGCATAAGCTCCTGATCTGCCATGCAGCCGATGAAACGCCATGCTGCTTTTGGGCATGCCCATAAAATGCACTGGTGCTCCCCACGAAGGAAGCTTATGGAATTAATGCAATCCATAAGGAATTCTTCTGATGCTCAATCTCGATCAGCTCGCCGCATTCGTCAGCGTCGTCGATCTCGGCAGTTTCACGGCCGCCGCCGATAAGGTGGGGTTGACGCAGCCCGCCGTTAGTTTGCAGGTGAAGCTACTCGAACAACGGCTGGGCGTACGGCTAATCGAACGCGTGGGCCGGCGGGCGCAGCCCTCTCCGGCTGGCGTTGAGCTGCTGCTTCATGCGCGACGGATACTGGAGGACTGTTCGGCGGCGCAGGAGGCAGTGATTCCCTATCGCGAAGGATCGGTCGGACGCGTCCGGATCGGCAGCGGAGGCACGGCCTCCATCCACCTCCTGCCCCGCGCCATCGCGGCCGTGAAGAAGCGCATGCCTGGGCTGGAGATTATTGTCCGCATCGGCAATACCGACGAGATTCTTCGTGATCTCGAGGCGAATGCATTGGATCTCGCTGTTGTGGTCCTTCCCGCTGCCGGACGCTCGCTCGAGGTGGAAGCGTTCTACGAGGATGAGCTTCTCGCCGTGGCTCCCAAGGGGAGCGTGATGTCGAAAGATGGTCTGGAGGCCGACTTCTTCAGCGACAAAACCCTCATGCTCTACGAGGGCGGCAACACGCGGCGAACGATCGACGACTGGTTCGCTTCCGCCGGACTCCGGCTGAAACCCGCCATGGAGTTCGGCAGTGTCGAGGCCGTCAAGGAATTGGTGGCGGCCGGGCTCGGCTGGTCGTTGCTTCCGGGACTGGCCCTGCAGCGCGATCGAAGTGATTACCTGGCGACATCGCCCTTGAAGCCGCGGCTTGTGCGCCAGCTCGGCATGGTCATGCGTCGCGACAAACACCTGACCAAAGGCCTGCGCGAAGTCGTCAACTGCTTGCGCGCGTTCCGAAACTGAACGTCCGCGAACACGCAATCTAACGTTCAGGGAGCACTTGTGACCGATTGAACCCTTGAATGACCGGGTGGAATCGGCGACATTCGTCCCATCAATCCCCTTTGCGATCCGAACCCGATTCCGGGCCCGCCTCGTTCTAAAAATGCCTGGATAAGAGCGTGAGCAGCGATTCATCAAGAAGCGCCGCGAAGTCGTTGACTTCGTTGGCGCATGTTAGTGCGGCCGGTTGGGGTCGAGGTCTTTCTACCATCGTGCGGATCACGCATATGACGCTGCGCCACCCTTGGCAGACAGGTTTTGCCATAGGTTCCACTTTCGTAGCTGCAACGTTACAGTTGATGATCCCGCGCCTGCTCGGGCATGCGGTTGATCAGACGCAATCGGCATTCGCCGGCGGTGCCGCCGGGCATGTTGCCGAAAACGCGCTGATGACGACCGCCCTGCTCCTGCTCGTCGTCAGCGTTCTGCGTGGC
This sequence comes from Martinezella rhizogenes, assembly GCF_000799715.1. Taxonomy (GTDB): domain Bacteria; phylum Pseudomonadota; class Alphaproteobacteria; order Rhizobiales; family Rhizobiaceae; genus Rhizobium; species Rhizobium rhizogenes_C. The sequence continues at coordinate 294,506 of NZ_JUHG01000011.1, read as the reverse complement.
CTCTTCACCATGGTGCAGAACTATTACAGCGAATCCGTTGGCCACCACATGGGCTACGAGCTACGCCTCGCCTGCTACGAGAAGATCCAGCAGCTCCCCTTCGGCTTCCACGACAAGGTGCATTCCGGCGATCTCATCACGATTGGATTGCTCGATCTCGAAGGCGTGCGCATGTACTTCTCCACCGCGCTCGTCCGCACGGTGCTGCTTACCGTATTGATCGGCGTCGGCGCCTATATGCTGCTGTCGACCGATGTCGTGCTCGGGCTTCTGGCACTCAGCTTCGTGCCCTTCGTCGCCTGGCGCTCTTCCGTAACGCAGTTGCGGCTGCGTGCGACCTGGCTCGACCTGCAGGAGCGGCTATCGGTTCTGACCCGCGTGATGGAAGAAAATCTCGCCGGCATCCGCGTCGTGCGCGCCTTCGCGGCACATGCCCATGAGCTGATGAAGTTCGACAAGGCGTCGCACAATGCGCTCACCCTCGCCCACAAGCGCGTCGGCATTCGCGTCATCAACACCAGCGCCATGAACTTCTCGTTCTTCGCTGCGATGGGCCTGGTGCTCTGGGTTGGCGGCAATAAGGTCATTGCAGGCGAGATCAGCGTCGGCACCCTCGCCTCCTTCCTGACTTTCATGACCATCCTGCAGATGCCAGTGCGCCAGCTCGGGCTGATGGTCAATGCCTTTGCCCGTGCCTCGACCTGCGGCTCCCGGCTCTTCGCCCTGCTCGACCTCGACATTGCCATCAAGGATGCCCCGGACGCCAAACCGCTGACCGTTACCGACGGCGTGCTGCGCTTCGAAAATGTCGGCTTTGTCTATCCTGGCCAGGAAACGCGCCCGGTGCTCAGCAATATCAGTTTCGAGGCACGGCGCGGCGAGACGATCGGCCTCGTCGGACCACCCGGCAGCGGCAAATCCACCATCGCCCATCTCATTCCGCGCTTCTACGACGTGACCTCCGGCCGCATCACCATAGACGGTCAGGACATCAACAAGGCGACGCTGCAATCGCTGCGCCAGAACGTCGCCGTCGTGCAGCAGGATTCCTTCCTGTTCACCACCAGCATCGAAAACAACATCGCTTATGGTGATCCCTGGGCGAAGGAGGGCCGGATCGAGCGCGCCGCCGAATCCGCGCAACTGCACAACTACATTCTCGGCCTGCCGGCCGGCTACACCACCGTCGTCGGCGAACGCGGCGTATCGCTGTCCGGCGGCCAGCGTCAGCGTCTGACGATCGCGCGGACGCTGATGCTGAAACCCGCGGTGATGGTATTCGACGATTCCACCGCCGCGATTGACGCGGCGACCGAGCAGCGCATTCGCAGCGCCATGAAGCGCTTTGCCCGCGACCGCGTAACTCTCGTGGTCGCCCATCGACTGAGTTCGCTGATGCATGCCGACCAGATCCTCTTCATCGAAGATGGCCAGATCGTCGAACGTGGAACCCACGAACAGCTCCTGGCCGCGGGGGGGCGGTACAGGGCGCTATACGATCTGCAGGTTCGCCCGGATGACGACGTGACGGTGTCCGCCGACAGGGTCGTCGCGGCGAAGAAGGAGGCCTGACAATGTCGGAAACCATCGAAACCGAGCGCAACGATGTGCGCGACGACGGACGGCGCCCTCCCCGTGCCGTTGTCGGCTCGCACCGCGTCGAGGAGGAAATCTTCGGCAAGGTCTTCGACAGCAAGATCATCGGCCGCATCTGGGCCTTCGTCAGCCCCTATCGCCGGCAGGTCTATATCGCGGTCGTGGCCGTGCTTCTCTTCACCGCATCGCAGATCGTCATACCACTCGTCATCCGCTATGCGATCGACCATGCGATGGCTCCCGGCGCCGTCAATTACTCGGCACTCTGGCTGGCTCTGGCGATCTTCAGCGTGGCGATCCTCGTCAATTACGCCGCAAGCTACGTGCAGGAAACCTACGTCGGTGAAGTCGCGGAAGAGGTGCTGTTCGATATCCGCCGGGCGATGTTTGCGCATATACAGCGGGTGTCGCTCTCCTTCATGGACAAGACCGAGGTCGGCCGGCTGATGTCGCGCTTACAGGGCGACGTCAATTCCATGCAGGAATTCCTTGAAACATCGGTGCTTTCCGTCGGCGACATCGCCCTGCTCTTCGGCATCGTCATCGTCATGCTGTCGCTCGATTTCCGGCTTGGCCTGCTGACGCTTTCGGTCATGCCGATCCTGTTTATCGTTCGGCTGTTCTGGCTGCCAAAGGCGCGCGTCGCCTTCATGAACGCGCATGAAGTCAATTCGATCACCAGCGGCGCGCTGGCCGAGGCAATCCACGGCGTTCGTGCCGTCCAGGGCATGCATCGGCAACGCGTCAATTTCAGCCTCTTCGACGAGAAGGCGCATAACAATCTGGAAGCACACCTGACCGCGGCGCGATATGCGCAGGTGATGGTGCCGATCGTCGACACGCTGACGGGCATGGCCATGGCCATCGTCATCATCGTCGGCGGCTCGATGGTGCTGAGCCAGCGGCTCGATGTCGGCGTCATGGTCGCCTTCCTGTTCTACATCCAGCGATTCTTCGACCCGATCCGTTCTCTGACGATGCAGTATTCCGTCATGCAGCGCGCCATGGCCTCCGGCCAGCGACTAACGGAAGTGCTCGACGTGCCGATCGATATCAAGGATGCGCCCGACGCCAAGGTACTGTCGGCGGATATGGACGGCTCGGTGGAGTTCCGCGACGTCGTCTTCGGCTATGATCCGAAACATCCGGTGCTGAAGAATGTCAATTTCAAGGTCAATCCCGGTGAGACCGTCGCACTGATCGGACCGACCGGCTCCGGCAAGTCGAGCTCCATGGCGCTGATCCATCGGTTCTACGACGTGCAGCAGGGCCAGGTGCTGGTCGGCGGCCATGACGTGCGCTCCCTCACCCAGGATTCGCTCGGCCGGCAAATTGCCATGGTTTTGCAGGAACCTTTCCTCTTCACGGGCACAGTTTTGGAGAACATTCGCTACAACAAGGCCGAGGCGACGCCCGAGGAAATCGTCGAGGCGGCCAAGACGGTCGGCGCGCATGAGTTCATCATGCGGCTGCCCGACGGCTATGAAACCGTACTTGGCGAGCGCGGAGGTGGCCTGTCACTCGGCCAACGCCAACTCGTCAGCTTCGCCCGCGCCCTTGTCGCCGACGCGAAGATCCTCGTGCTCGACGAGGCAACCGCCAATATCGACAGCTACACCGAGATGCTGATCCAGAAGGCGCTGGTGAAATTGCTCGAGGGCCGCACCGGTCTCGTCATTGCCCACCGCCTCGCCACCATCCGCGAGGCCGATCGCATCATCGTCTTGCAGAACGGCCAACTGATTGAAAGCGGCAATCACCACCAGCTGATGGCCAACGGCAAGCTCTATTCGAAGCTCTATAACCTCAACTATTCCTCCTTCGACGATATTCCCGAGGAGGAAGCGACCACGTCAGGGCCGACGGAGTCGCGCACGTAAGCTCGACATCACACGATCTGTTAGCAATAGCAGCTTCTGGAAAGACATGAAGCGCGCTATGCTCTGCGGGATATTCGCCGGAGATGTCCATGCGCGCTTTATCCCTCGCCATCACGCTCTTCCTCATCCTTGCGCCCCAAGCGCGTGCGGAAGATCCGGTGCTAACGGCGCAAACGCTAATCCAGGGACAGATAGAAGCCTTCCTGCAGAATGATGCGACAGCTGCCTATTCTTTCGCGGCGCCGGGCATAAAGGCGCTCTTTCCGGACAAGGACGTCTTTTTCGCAATGGTGAAGAAGAGCTACCAGCCGGTCTATCACCCCGGCAACTATGCCTTCGGCAAGAGCCGCGCCATCGACAACGGCGCCGTCGTCTATCAGGAAGTGCTGATTACCGGTGTCGACGACAAGGACTGGACGGCAATCTATCAGATAGCCCGCCAGCCGGACGGCACTTACAAGATCAACGGCGTGCAGATCCTGCCCAACACGGCGAGCAAAGGCATTTGAGCAATATTGCGGGATTTGTGCCATGGAGCGGCGCGTCTATCACTCAGGATAGTGCGCGCCGCTGAAAAGGCAGTTGCTGGCGTTATTAGCCGCGAATTCTAGCCGAGTTGCCAGAATAGCCCTCACCCTCGAAATCAGGGCGCGGCTGGGGAATCGCTATCGTCGAGATCGGTTCGACGACTGCCGTCCCATGCGTTACTGGCGCCGAAATCAGGGCTGGAGCCGGCGTTGGGATGGGAACTTCCGCCGGGATAACAACCGTCGTTGCCGGCATGGTGTAAGCCGGGTTCGAGACCGGCGTAAAGTTGACGACGGAAGGCGCTTGTTGTGTTTCCGGCAATACGAACGGCGATCGCGCTGCGGACATGCCTTGCGGTGACACATAATTCATCGCGACCTCATAGGCCGGAAGCGGCGCCGGGGTCTGCAACTCGCCATCCCGGCCGCGCTTCTCGTAGAAAGCATTCCCGCCGGCTATCGCGACATAGTGCATGTTATTATAGGGGAACTTCAGGCCATTGGTGTGGAAGAACATCGCATCCTTCACACCCGCATGCCGCTCTCCGCGCAGAATGGCCGTGGCAGCCGTATCAAGCTCCGGCGCCGCCTCGGGGCGCACCAGCCTTGTCATTACGCCCGGCGCGAATTGCCGCTCCTGTGCGACGACGCCGCAAATCGAATTGGCATAGGCCCCCGACGTCAGCCTGTTCATCACGACCGTCCCCACCGCCATGTATCCATCATGGTCCGAATGCTCGGACTCGAAATACATGACGCGTTTCAGACAGTCGCGATCCTTGGCGGTGTAATTATAGGTTACCTTCGCCGGCTGGATCGATTTGGTCGAGCTATGAGTAGCCGAAGATGTTTTCGTTTCAGTCGTGCAGCCCGTGGCCGCCAATCCGACAAATAACAAGCCGGACAGACATGTCCCCAATTTACCTTGCGCCCTCAACGGCAGGTGCCTCCTACTATGATTTAGAACAGCCCTTATCGATCAAGAAAAAGCGTTGTAGCCGAAATCCACAGGAATTCCAAACCCATCGCGATCAAATTAGCCAATGAAGCTTATCATTGGCGGACGGACCGTTTATTCCGATTCGCCATTTTTCCAAACGCTTTCTCATCGCGCCGGTATTTCAGATGGCCTCGCGGCCTACCGAAAAAACTCGAATGCACCGCCTGAAAACGCCCGGTTTGTGACACGAAGATCACATCACAAACCATTACAGGCATTAATATTTTTGACTAAGCGATTGGGTCTGGACGCCAACCGACTTCAATGAGAATTCGCCCCGGCGCAAAGCAGTAAAATAACCACCCGCCTCGCACCACCGAAGGCGGTTGCCAGATGTCGCAGCCGGCCAATTTGGCCCGCTCAAATTGTTCGTCCACAGCCTCGCGCGACGGCAGCATGAAGCCGATGTGATAGGTATTGCGTCCAACCGAGACCGAATCACCTCCACCGAACTTCTCGATCGGACGGCTGATGACCAGTTCGAGACCGGCATCGTCGCGCAAGATGGCAAGGCCATTTACGCCCCGGGTCTCGACCTCGATCAGGCCGAAGGCAGATACCAGAACATCCCTCGTCGCGGCGACATCGGGAACATGAAGATCAAGGTGATTTAGTCGCATAGCAGACAGCTCCATAGATCTATCCCGCGGAGGCATGCTGGCCGAAAACTGCCCACACCAACGCGGGGCGCTCGGCCGATATGACCAAGCTTCCGCGCCGTGGGTACTCGCGCCAAGGCGCGGAACAGAGCTTCCAGATGGAAGGGGTCGGGCTTACCGAAACCAACCCTGCCTTTTTCGACAGTTCCGATTAGCGCTGAATTCGGACAGGCGCAAGGATTACGGCCGAGGGACTGGTTTCGAGACCAGTCGATCGAAATTAAGGGCGCAACCTTGCCGGAGACATTGGTGCTTCGATAGAGTGAGTATCTCTACCCGGATTACATACCGATCGTCTTTTAGGTGAGCCTCTGGAGAGGAACGACGTTGTCTGAGAATGATTATGATGCGTTTGCGGCGGCCTATCAGGCTGACAACGAGAATAACGCCTGGAATGCCTATTATGAACGGCCGGTAATTCTTTCGATGGTTGCCAATGTCGCCGGGTTCCGGGTCCTTGATGCCGGATGCGGTGGTGGGGCTCATGCCGCAACACTTCTTGATCGGGGAGCGATACTAACCGGCATCGATTCGAGTGCGGGCTTGTTGGAAATTGCGCAACGTCGTCTTGAAGGACGCGCGCAATTACTCTTGGCTGATCTGAATGAGCCACTGCCCTTCGAGGACGGTAGCTTCGATCTGATCCTCGCCTCGCTTGTCATGCATTATCTGCCTGAGTGGTCGCAGCCCCTCTCGGAATTCAACCGTCTGCTGACCCAAAGCGGCCGGCTCGTTTTTTCCACACATCATCCCTTCATGGATCATCCGTCAGCCGGCCACGATAATTATTTCGAGACCTATAGCTTCGACGAGACCTGGCAGCGCGGCGGACAGGACATCGCAATGCGCTTCTGGCATCGTCCGCTCCACGCCATGTTTGATGCACTCAAGTCAGCGGGTTTTCAAATTGATATCCTGAGTGAGCCACAACCCGACCCTCGAGCCCGCGAACTTTTTCCAGAGGCATTTCGCAGCCTCACGACCAAACCGCGCTTCCTCTTCTTTTCAGCGAGGAAAGCATAAGTCCGAGTAGCTTCCTTTAGCGGAGACCGTGAATCTCAAACCGGCTCGAGATCACCCTTCGCCCAGTTCTCCTGCGTCTCCGCCATGAAGTCGGCAAAACGACCCTCGGCAATCGCCTTGCGGATGCCCTGCATCAGTTCCTGGTAATAGGCGAGATTGTTCCAGGAGAGCAGCATGCCGCCGAGCGCCTCGTTGGCGCGGACGAGGTGATGCAGATAGGCGCGGGAATAATCGCGTGAAGCCGGGCAATTCGATTGATCGTCGAGCGGCCGCATGTCCTCGGCGTGGCGGGCGTTGCGGATATTGACCTTGCCGCGGCGGGTAAACGCCAGGCCATGACGGCCGGAGCGGGTCGGCATCACGCAGTCGAACATATCGATCCCGCGGGCGACGGATTTCAAGATATCGTCCGGCGTGCCCACGCCCATCAGGTAGCGTGGCTTCTCGGTCGGCAGTTCCGGCAGGGTCGTTTCCAGCATCCGCAGCATGACATCCTGCGGCTCTCCGACGGCAAGGCCGCCGACGGCGTAGCCCTTCAGATCCATCTGGCTCAGCGCCTGCGCCGAGCGAATACGCAGATCGGGGATATCGCCGCCCTGCACGATGCCGAACATCGCCTTGCCGGGCTGATCGCCGAAGGCGACCTTGCAGCGCTCGGCCCAGCGCAAGGACATTTCCATGGCGCGCTCGATCTCCTTCGGGGTCGAAGGTAGCGCCACGCATTCATCGAGCTGCATCTGGATATCCGAGCCGAGCAGGCCCTGGATCTCGATCGAGCGTTCCGGCGACATATGGTGCAGGCTGCCGTCGACATGCGACTTGAAGGTCACGCCCTTCTCATCGAGCTTGCGCAGTCCGGACAGCGACATCACCTGGAAGCCGCCGGAATCGGTCAGGATCGGATGCGGCCAGCGGATCAGCTCGTGCAGGCCGCCAAGACGCGCGACGCGCTCGGCAGTCGGGCGCAGCATCAGGTGATAAGTATTGCCGAGGATGATGTCGGCTCCGCTCTCGCGCACCTGGTCGAGATACATCGCCTTGACGGTGCCGACAGTACCGACCGGCATGAAGGCCGGCGTGCGGATCGTGCCGCGCGGCATGGAGACTTCGCCGAGACGGGCGCCGCCATCGGTCTTCTTCAATTGGAACTGAAAGCTCTCGCTCATCTCGTCTTAGTCTTTCCGGTGGAGCAGGCTGCCATCGCCATAGGAATAGAAGCGATAGCCCGTCTCAATAGCATGAGTGTAGGCCGCGCGCATGGTATCGAGGCCGGCAAAGGCCGACACCAGCATGAACAGCGTCGAGCGCGGCAGGTGAAAATTGGTCATCAGCAGATCGACCGCCTTGAAGCGGTAGCCGGGCGTAATGAAGATGCCGGTGGCGCCTGACCAAGGCTTGATCGTTCCATCCTCGGCGGCGGCACTTTCGATTAGCCGCAACGACGTCGTGCCGACGCAGACGATGCGTCCGCCCCTCGCCTTCACGGCATTCAGTTTTTCCGCCGTCGCCGCATCGACATGGCCAATCTCGAAATGCATCTTGTGGTCTTCGGTATCGTCCGCCTTGACCGGCAGAAACGTGCCGGCGCCGACATGCAGCGTCACGAAATGCCGCTCGACACCCATGGCGTCCAGCGTTGCAAACAGCGACGGTGTGAAATGCAGCCCGGCGGTGGGCGCTGCGACGGCGCCCTCTTCGCGGGCATAGATGGTCTGGTAATCGGCGCGATCGCGCTCGTCTTCCGGGCGTTTGGCGGCGATATAGGGCGGCAGCGGGATATGGCCGACGGCGGCAATCGCCTCGTCGAGCGCCGGGCCGGAGAGATCGAAACGCAATGTGATCTCGCCACCCTCGCCTTTCTCCTCGACTTCGGCATCAAGCGCGCCGAGAGCGCAGACATTTTCGCCATGGCCGAACTGGATGCGGTCGCCGATCTTGATGCGCTTGCCCGGCTTGGCAAATGCCTTCCAGCGGTCGGGCGCTACGCGCATGTGCAACGTCGCCGATACCTGTTGGCCGGGCGCACCCTCGCGATGACGAATGCCCTCGAGTTGTGCCGGGATGACCTTCGTGTCGTTGAAGACGATAGCATCGCCGGGACGAAGGAAGGACGGCAAATCACGGACTTGGTGGTCGCTCAGAACCATCTGAGTATTCGGATCGACCACGAGCAGGCGCGCGCTGTCGCGCGGCTCGGCGGGCCTGAGCGCGATACGCTCGTCCGGCAGGTCGAAATCGAAAAGGTCAACACGCATTCAGGCAATCCAGGCAAAGCGAAACCCGCCCCCACGCCAAAGGCGCAAGAGGCGGGTTTCAGGAATAATCACAATCAGACGTCGGCGGCAATCCGTGCCGAGACGATCGAATCCGGATCCTTCACCGGCTCGCCGCGCTTGATCTTGTCGACATTGTCCATGCCCGAGATCACCTGGCCCCAGACCGAATACTGCTTGTTCAGCCATGCCGAGTCGGCAAAGCAGATGAAGAACTGCGAGTTGGCCGAATTCGGGTTCTGCGAACGCGCCATCGAGCAGGTGCCGCGAATGTGCGAGGTGGCGGAAAACTCAGCCTTCAGGTCCGGCTTGGACGAACCGCCCGTACCAGCGCGGGCCGTATTGCCGCCGACCTTACCGTGCTCCACGTCGCCGGTCTGAGCCATGAAGCCGTCGATGACGCGATGGAATACGACACCGTCATAGGCTTTCTCGCGAGCGAGTTCCTTGATGCGGGCGACATGCTCGGGAGCGACCTGCGGCAGCAGCTGAATGACAACTTCGCCCTTGGTGGTTTCCAGGATGAGGGTGTTTTCGGGATCCTTGATCTCAGCCATTTTCGTTTCCTCTTTCTATGTTTGATTACGCATGATCTTGTCCCAAAACCGCTTCACACTTTTGGGGATCATGCCACTTGCCTCGGCATGATCTTATCCAAAAACCGCAAGGCACTTTTGGGGATCACGCCTGTAGAATTACTTCTTGCTGACGGTGACCTTCAGCATCTTGTCCGGGTCGCTCACTTCGCCGTTCTGGCCCTCGCCGCGCTTGATCTTGTCGACCAACTCCATGCCCGAGACGACCTTGCCGACGACCGTGTACTGGCCATTCAGAAAATCGCCATCCGCGAACATGATGAAGAACTGCGAATTGGCGGAATTTGGATCCTGGGCGCGCGCCATTCCGATAACGCCGCGCGTGAACGGAACCTTGGAGAACTCGGCCGGAAGGTTGGGAAGATCGGAACCGCCGGTGCCGGCCTTGGCGGCATTATAGCCCTTCGTCGTGTTGCCGTACTGGACATCGCCGGTCTGGGCCATGAAGCCGTCGATGACGCGGTGGAAGACGACATTGTCATACGCACCCTTCTTCGCCAGCGCTTCGATCTGCGCAACATGCTTCGGAGCAACTTCGGGCATCAGCTGGATGACCACAGGACCATCCTTCAGCTGGATCGTCAGAAGATCGGTGGCTGCTGCCGACAAGGCGCTGCCCGCGAAGGCGGCGAGGCCGAGAAAGCCTGCCAAGGCGATATGAAAAAGTTTCATGGGTGCTCCGTTCGGGAAATGGATTTCGGCCTGGCTTTTATTTGGCCGGATCTTTTAACTTGCCAGTCAGGGCTTCAAGAACCGCTGGCGGGACGAAGGCGCTGACATTGCCGCCCATGGAAGCGATCTGCCGCACCAATGTGGCGGTTATGGGCCGCGATGCCGTGCCGGCGGGCAGAAACAGGGTCTGAATATCCGGCGCCATCTGCCGGTTCATACCGGCCATCTGCATTTCATAATCGAGATCGGTGCCGTCGCGCAGGCCGCGCACCAGGAGGCTTGCGCCGTGCTTGCGCGCCGCGTCGACCACCAGATTGTCGAAAGAGACGACGGAAATATCGCCCGCCTTCCGCGGCAGCGCATCGGCGAGCGACCGGTTGATCAGCTCGGCCCGTTCCTCGAAGGAAAAAAGCGGCTTCTTGCCAGGATGAATGCCGATCGCAACAATAACCTTGGAGGCAACATTCAGCGCCTGCACGAGGACGTCCAGATGTCCATTGGTCATGGGATCGAAAGATCCGGGATAAAAGGCTGTCGTCATACCAAGCCGGCTCGTTGTTTCGACGCCTTTTGTCACGGATAGCCCCTTCTCGCAAGTCATTTGCAACCGGGCGGCTGCCTCTGAACGGCGGATGAATGCGACGTTCAAGCCCGTTTCAGATCGACAATGCTTTACTCACCCCAACATCGAAACGGGCCGGTTCAATCGGCTCATCCGCCCCCGGCCCAGGAATATCAGGTCATGTTGGTCCTCATCGTCGCAGTCGCCATTATCGGCTCTATCGTCATCGAGCACGTCGTTCACCTGTTCGCGAACAGTTACGAAATCGAATGGGCGAGCCGTGTCGACAGGGATGGCGCCATTTCTGCCCAAGAAATCATCAGTGCCATGCGCAAAACGCATCGCGAATCTGAACGCCAGATGAACAAGGCATTCAAGGTTGCTTCAGATGGACGCTGATAGATAGAGCCCAACATATAGCGGAACCATTCACGAGCCGCTGCGTTAAAGTACGAACCTTAAATTTGCACGTTGCTGTAAGAAGGAAACAGAGTATGCCTGACAAGATCACGCTTATTAACGTTGTTTGGATGACTATGATTTCCGGAATGCTTGCAGCAACGATCGCTCTTTACGATCAGAAACCCGATCAGTCGAAGATCTATGGTCCCTTTGCTTCGGCTCGTTCCTTTACCGCCTCCAGCCAGTACTAAAGGGATCTGAACGCTAGTTCCACGAGAGGAAGGGAGCGATCATGTTCACGATATTAACGGTGCTTACGCTTTTCATCAGCATCATGTTCATTGTGTCTGTCGCATCCACCATATCGGCGCTCCATCGCGAAAGTGAAGAGAGCAAGAAGCTGAACAAGCGTCACGGAACGCTCTGAACCCTCGGGTTCCCGACGATCCCCCCACCTCGCGTAGGCACCCAAATTGCTCGAATTGATTCAAACCGGACGCTGTGAAGCGTCCGGTTTTTTCCATGCAGTAGCTGCACATCGGAAATCATCACACCGATCAAAGGCAGCACTGCTCCAGTAAATCCTCTTCAGGATTCTTGCGTCGCCAAATGGTATGGTATAGTACCATACCATAATTCATCGGAAGAGGTTTATATGGAAACCCATAGGACGGAACGTGGGGCGGACCGGATCAACCAGCTTGTGGAAAGTGCAGCGGAATTGTTCCTCGAGCAGGGATATGATGCTGTTTCCATTGATATGGTCATATCCCGCTCCGGTGGTTCACGGCGCAATGTCTACGATCATTTCGGCGGCAAGGAAGGGCTTTTTATAGAGGCCGTTACGCGGCTTTGCGCCGATCTTTCCGGCCCGCTCGAACAGCTGGAAATTCCCAAAAATGGAGAGTTCGACAGGGCTCTCTCATCCTTCGCACGCAGTATTCTCGGCATCGTGCTTCAACCACAAACGCTCGCACTACATCGCCTGATGGCATCCAAGGGCCATCAATTCCCGAGGCTCGCCCAGGCAATCTGGTTCGGAGGCCCGGAGAATGCCGCGCGCATTCTGGCAAGCTGGATCGAACCAAAGCAGGCGGACGGTCAGTTTCGGGAAGACATCTCCGCGTTTGATTTAGCCGAGCAGTTCCTGAGCATGCTGGTGATGGCGCCGCAATTACGCGGGCTCGTGGGGATTGATCGCAAACCGCCGGATAAAACTACAATCGAACGCCTGAGCGAAGCGGCAGTTAAGACATTTCTGCTGGGCGCCATAACAAGGGAGGCAAAAGACCGTGGGTAAATTCAAATGGAGCCTGATACTTCCATGGATCGTGGGAGTTTTCTTCGTGGCTGGAGGATTGGGCAATATTTTTGCATCCAACACCATTCTCGATGATTACCAGCGCTGGGGCTATCCCGGATGGTTTCATTACGTGACCGGTATAGTCGAGCTGGCTGCCGCCGCCCTCATCCTTTTGCGCCCTACTCGCCTTCTTGGCCTAGCACTTGCCGCAGCCGTAATGCTCGCGGCAACTGCGACTGTGCTTAGACATGGCGAATATTCACATGCCATTGCTCCCGCGATCGCATTGGGCCTGGTACTGCTGACAGGCTGGACCACCTGGCGGGCAGGTCTTACCGCCTCTCCATGAGGCACGCTGCATTCCAAGATCTATACCGATGTTCTCGAGCAAACAAAAACGGCCGCCCAAGGGCGGCCGTTTTCCAGTCAGTTCATGAAAACCGCGAGCTATTCCTCGCTAGTCCCTTCGGCATCGCCGGCAGGCGCCTCGACGTCTCCATTCGGCACGCCACCTTCAGCATCCGCCTCGACGGCGTCATCATCGCCTTCCGGTTCGCTGATGCGCTCGACCGAAACGACCTTTTCGTCCTTGGCGGTCGAGAAGATGGTGACGCCCTTGGTGGCGCGGCTGGCGATGCGAATGCCGCCGACCGGAACACGGATCAGCTGACCGCCATCCGAGACCAGCATGATCTGATTGCTTTCCTCGACCGGGAAGGCAGCGACCAGCTCGCCGATCTCGGCAGTCTTCGACGTGTCGGTGGCACGAATGCCCTTGCCGCCACGGCCGGAGATGCGGAAGTCGTAGGAGGACGAACGCTTGCCGTAGCCCTTTTCCGAGACCGTCAGCACGAATTGCTCGCGCGCCTTCAGCTCTTCATAGCGCTCGTCGCTCAGCTGTCCCTCTTCGGTGACTTCCTCGCCAACCAGCGCAATTTCCTCATCGTCCCCCGTGGTCGAGCGACGCTCGTTGGTGGAGCGCTTGAGATAGGCGGCGCGCTCCCAAGGCTCGGCGTCCACATGGTTGACGATGGTCATCGAAATGATGCTGTCACCCGAGGCCAGCGAGATGCCGCGAACACCGATGGAATTACGGCCGGCAAAGACGCGCACGTCCGAGACCTGGAAGCGGATGCACTGTCCAAGCGCCGTCGTCAAAAGCACGTCGTCATGCTCGGTGCAGGTCTCGACGGAGAGGATTTCGTCACCCTCCTCCTCCAGCTTCATGGCGATCTTGCCATTGCGGTTGACCTGAACGAAATCCGACAATTTATTACGGCGCACGGTGCCGCGCGTCGTCGTGAACATCACGTCGAGGTTGTCCCAGGTGTCCTCGTCCTCGGGCAGCGGCATGATCGTGGTGATGCGCTCGCCGGGCTCCAGCGGCAACATGTTGATCAACGCCTTGCCGCGCGACGTCGGCGTTCCGATCGGCAGGCGCCAGACCTTCTCCTTATAGACGATGCCGCGCGAGGAGAAGAACAGCACCGGCGTATGCGTATTGAGAACAAATAGCCGGGTAACGAAATCTTCGTCACGCGTTGTCATTCCGGAGCGACCCTTGCCACCACGGCGCTGGGCGCGATAGGTGGTCAGCGGCACGCGCTTGATATAGCCGAGATGCGAAACGGTGACGACCATGTCCTCGCGGGCAATCAGATCCTCATCGTCCATTTCGAGGCCGCCATCGACGATCTCGGTACGACGCGGCGTGCCGAACTCGTCACGAACCGCGATAAGCTCTTCTTTTACAATGGCTTGAATGCGGACACGCGACGACAGGATATCGAGATAATCCTTGATCTCGGCGCCGATCTTGTTGAGTTCGTCGCCGATTTCGTCGCGGCCGAGTGCCGTCAGGCGGGCAAGACGCAGCTCGAGAATGGCACGCGCCTGCTCTTCCGAGAGATTATAGGTGCGGTCTTCGTTGATACGGTGGCGCGGATCGTCAATTAGCCGGATAAGGGATTCGACATCTTCCGCGGGCCAGCGGCGGGTCATCAACTCTTCGCGCGCCGACTGCGGATCGGGAGCGCTACGGATGACGCGGATGACTTCATCGATATTGGCGACGGCGATGGCAAGACCGACCAGGACGTGGGCGCGTTCGCGCGCCTTGCGCAGCAGGTACTTGGTACGACGGCTGACGACTTCCTCGCGGAAGGACACGAAGGCGCGCAGCATGTCGAGCAAGGTCAACTGCTCTGGCTTGCCGCCATTCAACGCGACTACGTTGGCGCCGAAAGAGGTCTGCAACGGCGTATAACGATACAGCTGGTTCAGAATGACATCAGCATTGGCGTCGCGCTTCAGCTCGACGACAACGCGATAGCCCTGGCGGTCGGACTCGTCACGCAGGTCGGAGATGCCCTCAATGCGCTTTTCGCGCACGAGTTCGGCCATCTTCTCGATCATCGTCGCCTTGTTCACCTGATAGGGAATTTCGGTGATGATGATCTGCTCGCGGTCGCCACGCATCGGCTCAATCGCCGCAACGCCACGCATGACGATGGAGCCGCGCCCCGTCTCATAGGCGGAGCGGATACCGGCACGACCGAGGATCTTGGCGCCTGTCGGGAAATCCGGCCCCGGAATGATCTGCATGATTTCCGGCAGCTCGATCGCCGGATTGTCGATCAGCGCGATGCAGCCGTCGATCACTTCCGACAGGTTATGCGGCGGAATATTGGTCGCCATGCCGACTGCAATGCCGCCGGAACCGTTGACGAGCAGGTTCGGGAACTTTGCCGGCACGACGACGGGCTCGCTCAGCGTGCCGTCATAGTTGTCGCGGAAATCGACGGTTTCCTTGTCGAGATCGTCGAGCAGCGCATGCGCCACCTTCTGCAGGCGGCATTCGGTGTAACGTTCAGCCGCAGGCGGATCGCCGTCGACGGAGCCGAAATTGCCCTGGCCGTCAATCAACGGCAGGCGAAGCGACCAAGGCTGCGCCATACGGGCGAGCGCGTCGTAAATGGCCGAGTTGCCGTGCGGATGGTATTTACCCATCACGTCACCGGTTACGCGGGCGCATTTTACATATTTCTTATTCCAGTCGATCCCGAGTTCCGACATGCCATAAAGGATGCGTCGATGAACGGGCTTCAGACCATCGCGAACATCGGGAAGTGCGCGGCTGACGATCACGCTCATGGCGTAATCGAGGTACGACCGCTGCATTTCCTCCATGATGGAAATTGGCTCGATGCCTGGCGGGAGCTTCCCGCCGCCGGGTGGTGTTTGCTCAGTCAAAACAGATCACGATCTCTTTTAGAATCACTGCGAAATTTATAGCCGAAAGGCCCTGGAAGCGCCAATTTTGGTGGGTGCTTTTGAACAGGCTTTTGCCCTCTTAACCCGCTAATTCGAACATTTCCGTGGCGGCGCGTCCCGGATTGTCCGCATTGCGCTTTGCGAAAGCTCATTCCTCGCATATCAATGAGGTCAAGAACCATAGAAAACAAATGGCTGGGGAACATATGGCGAGCGCGGACACGCTAATCAATGCCTTCACGACGCTTCTTGTCACCGTCGATCCGCCAGGTCTCGCTCCGCTTTTCATCGGCCTCACAGCCGGCATGAACCGGGCAGAGCGCAAGCAGGTGGCCCTGCGCGGATCGTTGATCGCCTTCTTCATCCTGGCCGCCTTCGCGCTGTTCGGCGCCAGCGTGCTCGGCATTCTCGGCATCTCCATCGGCGCCTTCCGCATCGCCGGCGGCCTGCTGCTCTTCTGGATCGCCTTCGAGATGGTGTTCGAGAAGCGGCAGGACCGGAAGGAGAAGACGACCGAGGTCGCGATCACAAAGGATCACATCCACAATATCGCGGTCTTCCCCCTCGCCTTGCCGCTGATCGCCGGCCCCGGCGCCATTTCGGCAACCATCCTGCTCGCCGGCTCGCTGCAAACCACGCTCGACCGGGCGCAGCTGATCGGCGTCATCGCCGTCAATCTCGGGCTTGTCTTCGCGGCGCTCGCAATCTCGGACAGGCTCGACCGCATGCTGGGGGCAACCGGCCGCGCCATCCTGACCCGCCTGCTCGGCGTCATCCTCGCCGCACTTGCCGCCCAGTTCGTCGTAGACGGCGTAAGGTCTGCCCTGGGGGCCGCATAGAAAAGCCCGCCGAGAGGGCGGGCCATTCAACGCAATTCGGTATAATCTCTCGATCAGCGCCGCTCGATCAAAACGGGATATCGTCGTCCAGATCGCGCGAAAAGTTGCTGCCAGCACCGCCGCCGCCGCTTGCGGGAGCGCCACGGCTTGCGCCAGCGCTACGGCCACCAGAGGATTGTGGCGAAGACTGGCCATAGTCGTCGCCGCCGTAATCACCGCCACCAAAATCACCGCCGCCGCCACGATTACCGCCGCCGCCACCGCCGCCTTCACCGCGACCGTCCAGCATGGTCAGCGTCGAATTGAAGCCCTGCAGCACGATTTCGGTTGAGTACTTATCCTGGCCATTCTGATCCTGCCACTTACGGGTCTGAAGCGCGCCTTCGATATAAACCTTGGCGCCCTTCTTTAGATATTGCTCGGCGACCTTGCAGAGACCTTCATTGAAGATGACCACACGATGCCACTCGGTCTTTTCCTTGCGCTCGCCGGAATTGCGATCGCGCCAGGTTTCCGATGTCGCGATGTTGAGATTGGCGATCGGACGGCCATCCTGCGTACGGCGAATTTCCGGGTCCGCCCCGAGATTTCCAACCAGAATTACCTTGTTCACACTACCGGCCATGACACCACCCTACTTGCCGCCCATCGACGGCTCTGAAATTTTATCCATACACCTTAGACCATTGCCGCCATCAGGTGCTATTTAAGCAATCATCCGAGGGAGCTTCATCCACAAGGAATTTTGTTCTTTCTTTGTTCTAGTTTGTCCCTATGATCCTGTCAACCGAATCGAAAACCTGGTCCTGTCCTTCATTTCAGCCTCGACTCACGGGCTGGCATCACTAAATAAAGGCAGACTCCAAGGGACAATTGTACGACGATGAGCGAACTGAAGACTATTTCCATACGTGGCGCACGCGAGCACAATCTCAAGGGCATTGACCTTGATCTTCCGCGCAACAAGTTGATCGTCATGACCGGACTTTCGGGCTCCGGAAAATCCTCGCTTGCCTTCGACACGATCTATGCCGAGGGACAGCGCCGCTACGTCGAGAGCCTTTCGGCCTATGCGCGACAGTTTCTGGAGATGATGCAGAAACCGGATGTCGACCAGATCGACGGCCTGTCGCCGGCGATTTCGATCGAGCAGAAGACCACCTCGCGCAATCCGCGCTCGACGGTCGGCACAGTCACCGAAATCTACGATTATATGCGCCTGCTGTTTGCCCGCGTCGGCGTGCCCTATTCGCCGGCGACAGGCCTGCCGATCGAAAGCCAGACAGTCAGCCAGATGGTCGACCGCGTTCTCGCCTACGAAGAGGGCACGAGGCTCTACATTCTGGCGCCGCTGGTGCGCGGACGGAAGGGCGAATACAAGAAAGAACTGGCCGAGCTCATGAAAAAGGGCTTCCAGCGCGTCAAGGTCGACGGGCAGTTCTACGAAATCGCCGATGCGCCGACGCTCGACAAGAAATACAAGCATGACATTGACGTCGTGGTCGACCGTATCGTCGTCCGGCCCGATATGGCTGCCCGTCTGGCCGACAGTTTCGAAACCTCACTGCGTCTCGCCGATGGTCTTGCCGTTGCGGAATTCGCCGACAAGCCTCTGCCGCCGGAGGAAACTTCGGCCGGTGGTTCGGCCAACAAGTCGCTGAACGAGACGCATGAGCGCGTGCTGTTTTCGGAAAAATTCGCCTGCCCGGTCTCCGGCTTCACCATTTCGGAAATCGAGCCACGCCTGTTCTCGTTCAACAATCCCTTCGGCGCCTGCCCGTCCTGCGACGGCCTCGGCTCGCTGAAGAAGATCGATCCCGCGCTGATCGTGCCGGAGCCGGAGCGGACGCTGCGCGACGGCGCGATCTCCCCTTGGGCCAAGTCGACCTCGCCCTATTACAATCAGACGCTGGAAGCGCTCGGCAAGCATTACGGCTTTAAGCTCGGCAGCCGCTGGAGCGACCTGCCCGATACGGCGAAGGACGTCATCCTCAATGGTACCGAGGACAAAATCGAGTTCCACTACGCCGATGGCGCCCGCTCCTATACGACGCACAAGAATTTCGAAGGCATCGTGCCGAACCTGGAGCGACGCTGGAAGGAAACGGATTCCGCCTGGGCGCGCGAAGAGATCGAACGCTTCATGTCGGCCGCCCCCTGCCCGGCTTGCAATGGTTATCGCCTGAAGCCGGAGGCGCTGGCGGTCAAGATCAACAAGCTCCACATCAGCCAGGTCGCGGAAATGTCGATCCGGATTGCCCGCGATTGGTTCGAGCTGCTGCCGGAGACCTTTACCGACAAGCAGAACGAGATCGCGGTCCGCATCCTCAAGGAGATCCGCGATCGCCTGCGCTTCCTCAACGATGTCGGTCTCGAATATCTGAGCCTGTCGCGCAATTCCGGCACGCTGTCCGGCGGCGAAAGCCAGCGTATCCGGCTGGCCTCGCAGATCGGCTCGGGCCTGACTGGCGTACTCTACGTGCTCGACGAACCCTCGATCGGCCTGCATCAGCGCGACAATGCGCGCCTATTGGAAACGCTGAAGCATCTGCGCGACATCGGCAACACGGTGATCGTCGTCGAACATGACGAGGATGCGATCATGACGGCGGACGATGTGGTCGATATCGGCCCCGCCGCCGGCATACATGGCGGCCAGGTGGTGGCGCATGGTACGCCGCAGGAGGTCATGGCGAACCCGAAGTCGCTGACCGGGAAATATCTCTCCGGCGAACTCGGCGTGCCGGTTCCCGACGAGCGCCGCAAGATCAAGAAGGGCAAGGAGATCAAGGTCATCGGCGCCAGGGGTAACAACCTCAAGGATGTCACCGCCGCGATCCCACTTGGCGTCTTCACTGCCGTCACCGGCGTTTCCGGCGGTGGTAAGTCCACCTTCCTGATCGAGACGCTCTATAAGTCCGCCGCACGCCGCGTCATGGGCGCGCGCGAAATCCCGGCCGATCACGACCGGATCGACGGCTTCGAGCATATCGACAAGGTGATCGACATCGACCAGTCGCCGATCGGCCGCACGCCTCGCTCGAACCCGGCGACCTATACCGGTGCCTTCACGCCGATCCGCGACTGGTTCGCCGGCCTGCCTGAAGCCAAGGCGCGTGGCTACCAGCCGGGTCGCTTCTCCTTCAACGTCAAGGGCGGCCGTTGCGAAGCCTGCCAGGGCGACGGCGTCATCAAGATCGAGATGCACTTCCTGCCCGACGTCTACGTCACCTGCGACGTCTGCCATGGCAAGCGCTATAACAGGGAGACGCTAGACGTCACCTTCAAGACCAAGTCGATCGCCGACGTGCTCGACATGACGGTCGAGGAAGGCGTCGATTTCTTCGCAGCCGTTCCCGCCGTGCGCGACAAGCTCCAGAGCCTGAAGGATGTAGGTCTCGGCTATATCAAGGTCGGCCAGCAGGCCAATACGCTTTCGGGTGGCGAGGCGCAGCGCGTCAAGCTAGCCAAGGAACTGTCGAAGCGATCGACCGGCCGCACGCTCTATATCCTCGACGAACCAACCACCGGCCTGCATTTCCACGACGTCGCCAAGCTTCTGGAAATGCTGCACGAGCTGGTCAACCAGGGCAATTCGGTCGTTGTCATCGAGCATAACCTCGAAGTCATCAAAACGGCTGACTGGGTTCTCGACTTTGGTCCCGAAGGCGGTGACGGCGGCGGCGAGATCGTTGCCACGGGCACGCCGGAGATGATCGTCAAGGAGAAGCGGTCCTATACAGGACAGTTCCTCAAGGAATTGCTGGAGCGGCGGCCGATGAAAAAAGTGGTAGCGGCGGAGTGAATTAGCCTCGCTCAATCAAATGGAGGAGAGAATGAGCAAAACCGGAACGATCCGAACCGGCATTGGCGGCTGGACGTTTGAGCCATGGCGCGGGACATTCTATCCCGACACGCTCAAGCAGAAGGACGAACTCAATTTCGCCAGTCGCCAGCTAAAGGTGATCGAGGTCAATGGCACCTATTACAGCACGCAGAAGCCTGAGGTTTTTGCCAAGTGGGCAGCCGACGTGCCGGATGGTTTCATCTTCTCGCTCAAGGCGACGCGTTTCGTCACCAATCGGCGCGTGCTTGCCGAGGCCGGCGAGTCGATGCAGCGCTTTCTAGACTCCGGCATCAGCGAGTTGGGCGATCATCTTGGACCGCTGCTCTGGCAGTTCGCTCCAACCAAGAAGTTCGACCCGGATGATTTCGAGGCGTTCCTGAAGCTGCTGCCAGGCAAACAGGATGGCCTTGCGCTCCAGCATGTCGTCGAGGTCCGGCACGACTCGTTCAAGGTACCCGAATTCATCGCGCTGCTCGCCAAATACAATGTCGCGCCGGTTTGCGCCGAGCATTTCGAATATCCGATGATCGCCGATGTGACCGCCGATTTCGTCTATGCCCGCCTGCAGAAGGGCTCTGACGAGATCAAGACCTGCTATCCGCCGAAGGATTTGAAGGCTTGGGCGAAACGGCTGGAGACCTGGGCCGAGGGTAAAATCCCCGACGATCTGCCGTTGATCGACGGAAGTCGAAAGGTCAAGGTCGAGCCGCGCGACGTCTTCGCCTTCATGATCCATGAGGGCAAGGTCAACGCGCCGCATGGCGCGATCGCGCTACAGGAAGAAGTCGCAAAATAGCGTCTCTCAAACGGGCGTGACGTTAGCGACAAGATCTTCCGCCGTCAGTCCCTTTCCCGCGCGTTGCCCGGCGACGCCATGCAGCCAGACACCGGCGGCGGCCGCTTCGAAGGCGGGCGCGCCCTGTGCCATCAGCCCGCCAATGATGCCGGCGAGCACATCGCCGGAGCCCGCAGTGGCAAGCCATGGCGGTGCATTGGCATTGATCAGCGCCCGGCCGTCGGGTGCGGCGATGACGCTGTCGGCACCCTTGTAGATGATGGCGGCATGAGCCCGTGCCGCCGCCGCCCTCGCCTTCTCCACCTTGCTCAGCGCACAGTCGGCGGCAATATCGGGAAAGAGACGGGCGAATTCACCCTCATGCGGCGTCAGCACCAGACGTGTCGGCCCATCCGCAAAGGCGTCGAACAGCCGTTGCGGATCGTCGCGGAACGCGGTGATGCCGTCGGCATCGAGCACCAGATGGCGGTCGCTCAGGGCCAGCGCACATTGTCGAGCCTTCTCGCCGGCGCCGAAGCCGGGACCAAGGACAAAGGTCGAAAGGCGCTTGTCGGAGAGCCACTCGCGCAATGCCGCCTCATCCTCGACCGCGTGCAGCATGATTGCCGTCAGCGTGCCGGCATTGACCGCCAGCGCCTGTTCCGGCGAAGCGATGGTAACGAGCCCCGCCCCCGCCTTCAGTCCAGCCATGGCTGACATGCGCGCCGCGCCCGTAGCTGTCGCGCCGCCGGAAAAGACGACGAGGTGGCCGCGTTTGTATTTGTGG
Organism: Martinezella rhizogenes; assembly: GCF_000799715.1. Classification (GTDB taxonomy): domain Bacteria; phylum Pseudomonadota; class Alphaproteobacteria; order Rhizobiales; family Rhizobiaceae; genus Rhizobium; species Rhizobium rhizogenes_C. The sequence goes on along the minus strand of NZ_JUHG01000011.1, from coordinate 272,492 downwards.
GTGTCGGTGGCAGCCGTTGGCAGGTTCACCAGCCATTGCGCCGGCGTATTCTCCGCAAGCATGCCATTCGCATGGGCAAGGACAATACGCGCGGGAATGCCGATGTCGAAAATCTCCAATATGCCGCAAAGATCCCGCCCCGGTATTAGCAAATGGCCAGGCTTGCGGGTCATGAAGGAGATCGTGCGTTCCGCGCGGAAGGCAGAACCAAGCACCTGACCGCTGCCACCGTCGAGGCCGGAGGGCAAGTCGACGGCAATTACGGGGATACCGGCTTCGGCGACGCGCGCGATAGTCTCAGCGACCTGATCGGGAACCGGACGGGAGAGCCCGGCGCCGAAGATGGCATCGATGACCACATCGCCGGCGCGCGGCAGATAATGCTCCAACGCCTCCCCTCTAACAGGGCAATTGGCAAAGGCGCGAGCGGCATCGCCCTTCAGCGTTTTGGGGTCACCTAGATGAAAGAGCAGGATCTCCCCACCGCTTTGCCACAGCGCACGCGCCGCTACATAGCCATCGCCACCATTGTTGCCGGGGCCGCAGAGTACGACATATCGTGGGGCTCCAGGGAAATTCCGAAGGGCGCTCGCGGCCACCGCCAGACCCGCCTTTTCCATAAGGCCATAGGGATCGATACCCGAAGCGGCCGCGGCGCGATCGACGGCAGCCATATCATTGGGCGAAAGAAGCAGGTCGGCGATCGGTAACATCATGATGGACAATATTGAATCCGAAACCTGCCTGAAAAACAACCGTCATTCCGTAGCTTAATATGATTAATACTTGTGCATTTGCATAAAATAAATCCACCAACCACAAACACCCCACCGAGGTACGATTGTGAGGATTGAGGCACTTTTTCGCAAAATTTTGCTTATCCCGCTCATTTTCGTGCGAAATCGCTTTCATTTTCCCGAAAAATCCTCATCAATCCGTGATCTCGGCGTCAATTCGCCGGGATTTTTTGCAGCGGACCATTCCGAACTGGCATGATACGTGCATCACGTTGGCCGAGCGGGGAGTAGTCCTGCTGTAACAGGAAAAGCGGAGAGACATTTTCTCATGAAAAAGATCGAAGCGATCATTAAGCCTTTCAAGCTCGACGAAGTGAAGGAAGCCCTTCAGGAAGTCGGACTGCAGGGCATCACCGTCACGGAAGCGAAGGGCTTCGGTCGTCAGAAAGGCCACACGGAACTTTACCGTGGTGCTGAATACGTCGTTGACTTCCTGCCGAAGGTGAAGGTCGAAGTCGTATTGGCAGACGAAAACGCGGAGGCGGTGATCGACGCTATCCGCAAGGCAGCGCAGACTGGCCGTATCGGCGACGGAAAAATTTTCGTCTCCAACATCGAAGAGGTCATTCGAATCCGCACCGGTGAAACTGGCATAGACGCCATCTAACCCGCCCGGCCTTTTGGCCGCGGCTAAAAATCGTCATCTAAGTCAAGGGAAGAGAAATTTAATGACGACGGCAAGCGAAATTCTCAAGCAGATCAAGGATAACGACGTCAAGTTCGTTGACTTGCGCTTTACCGACCCCAAGGGCAAGCTGCAGCATGTCACGATGGACATCGTCTGCGTCGATGAAGACATGTTCGCCGATGGCGTCATGTTCGACGGCTCCTCGATTGCTGGCTGGAAGGCCATCAATGAATCCGACATGGTACTGATGCCCGATACCGAAACGGTTCATATGGATCCGTTCTTCGCGCAGTCCACCATGGTCATCCTCTGTGACATTCTCGACCCGGTTTCGGGCGAAGCCTACAATCGCGACCCGCGCGGCACCGCCAAGAAGGCCGAAGCCTATCTCAAGGCATCCGGCATCGGCGACACCGCCTTCTTCGGTCCGGAAGCCGAATTCTTCGTCTTCGACGACGTCAAGTATAAGGCCGATCCATACAACACCGGCTTCAAGCTCGACTCCAGCGAACTGCCGTCGAACGACGACACCGACTATGAAACCGGCAACCTCGGCCATCGTCCGCGTGTCAAGGGCGGCTACTTTCCGGTCCCGCCGGTCGACAGCGCTCAGGATATGCGTTCGGAAATGCTGACGGTTCTCGGCGAAATGGGCGTCGTCGTCGAAAAGCATCACCACGAAGTCGCCGCCGCTCAGCACGAACTCGGTATCAAGTTCGACACGCTGCTGCGCAACGCCGACAAGATGCAGATCTACAAATATGTCGTCCATCAGGTCGCCAACGCCTACGGCAAGACGGCGACCTTCATGCCGAAACCGATCTTCGGCGACAACGGCTCGGGCATGCACGTTCACCAGTCAATCTGGAAAGCCGGCAAGCCGGCCTTCGCGGGCGATGAATATGCGGGTCTCTCCGAGAGCTGCCTCTACTACATCGGCGGCATCATCAAGCACGCCAAGGCTCTCAACGCTTTCACTAACCCGTCGACGAACTCCTATAAGCGTCTCGTCCCGGGTTACGAAGCTCCGGTTCTGCTCGCCTACTCGGCACGCAACCGTTCGGCTTCCTGCCGCATTCCCTTCGGCACCAACCCGAAGGCAAAGCGCGTCGAAGTCCGTTTCCCTGACCCGACAGCAAACCCGTATCTCAGCTTCGCCGCCATGCTGATGGCCGGCCTCGACGGCATCAAGAACAAGATCCATCCGGGCAAGGCCATGGACAAGGATCTGTACGACCTGCCGCCGAAGGAGCTGAAGAAGATCCCGACGGTTTGCGGCTCGTTGCGCGAAGCGCTCGAGAGCCTCGACAAGGACCGCAAGTTCCTGACCGCCGGCGGCGTCTTCGACGACGACCAGATCGACTCGTTCATCGAACTGAAGATGCAGGAAGTCATGCGCTTCGAAATGACCCCGCATCCGGTCGAATACGACATGTATTACTCGGCATAAGAACCGAGGTAAAAGCCCCGGTTCGCCGGGGCTTTTTCATAGCTGGCAAGCGTGCGGCAGGCATCTTTCAGTCACGGCTGCCTCACTGGGTGTCACATTTCGTGCGTCGCATGATCGAACAATCAGGGCAGATCGGCGTTAATTGAATGTGACGGTTACATGAAGGAATCGGGGCAAAATCCTTGATATCGGCGGTGAAACCCACCACATGATTGCTTGAAAGGAAGTCGCGCCATGAAACAACGCAACGCAAAATTCAATATAGGCGACGTGGTTCGACACCGGATGTTCCCCTTCCGCGGTGTCATCTTCGACGTCGATCCGGAATTCGCCAATACCGAAGAATGGTGGAATTCCATTCCGATGGAAGTGCGGCCCAGCAAGGACCAGCCCTTCTATCACCTTCTCGCCGAAAACGACGAGACGGAGTATGTCTCATACGTATCAGAGCAGAACCTGGTCAATGACGAGAGTGGCGTCCCACTCCGCAACCCACAGATCGCTCAGATCTTCGACAAGGCGCCCACGGGCGAGCTCAAGCCCAAGATGAGCTTTGCACACTAAGCGCCGATTATACTTAGGTTTATCGAAGGGAAGACGCTCCCAACGTCTTCCCTTTCGTTTTGAGCGGACTGCTTTTCACCAGGTCAGTGTCGCAAAAGAAAAAGCCCGGTTTGCGCCGGGCTTTTCGTGAAATCTGGCGGGCGCCGCAGCTTACTGCTTGGCGGCCTTCTGAGCGTCTTCGAGCTTCTTGCGGGCTTCCTCGGCCTTCTTCTGCATGCTGTCCTGCAGGCTCTTCTGGCTTTCGGCCAGTTTCGAGTCGGAGATGGCAGCACCGTCAAAAGCTGCGCCAAAACCGGTCAGCGAGATCTTGATCGGGTTAGGAGCGCGACGGAAGTTGATCGAGGTGAAGGTCACGTCGGTACCCTTCTTCAAGGCTGCGATCATGGCATCGGTCACCGGTACTTCGGCCGTGCACTTGTCTGGCAGGCAGACAGCGTAGTCGAGCTTCTGGCCCTTGCCGCCATCGATCTGCATGGTGATGCCCGGAGGAATCAAACGTGCGGTCGGGACAGAAATCTGCAGGATCTTGCGGTTGACCTTGCCGTCGACCGAGATGAGGCCGACCGCCGTCACGAGCTGGCCGTTGTTGGCCATCATCAGGTTCTGAACGATGCAGATATCGGCGTCATCCTGCTTGGTGCAGGTCTTGTACCAGCCAAGGCGCGGTTGGCTGGCGTCGCCACCACCATCGGCGGGTGCTGCGCTGGAGGCATCCTGAGCAAGGGCAACCGCCGGAAGCGCTGCACCGATCATGAGAGCCAGAGCAGACAGACCTGCCCGCATTTTGTTGTCAGTCTTGAACGTCATAGCGAAACCGCCTCCTGAAATCCGATGCGGGACGACAGCCTGTCGCCCCATGCCAACCGGGTCAAACTACTGTCCACCTGTCGAATGAATAAGGCGAATGCATGACCCGGGAAACCCGGGACTCCTGTTACATCGCACTGGCGCGGATATCCAGCTTTTCTTTGGTCTTTTCTGTTGAGACCCAAGAATTCCCCGGACGCGTGTTGAATTCGGCACTGTCATGATAAGGTCCGGCAGAATCATACCCCTTACCGGAAAGGATGCCATGCAAGCGCTCCGGATCGCTACTCTCCTGTTCTTCGCAGCATTCTGCAATGTGGCTGTCGCACAGCCGCTCCATGGCATCGCAATGCATGGAGATCCCGCCCTGTCGGCGGACTATACGCATTTTCCCTACGTCAATCCGAACGTCAAAAAGGGTGGCCGTATCAGCTATGGCGTCGTCGGCACCTTCGACAATCTCAATCCCTTCATTCTGAAGAGCATGCGCACGACGGCGCGAGGCATGTGGGATCCGGATTACGGCAATCTCATCTACGAATCGCTGATGCAGCGCTCGCGCGACGAGCCGTTCACGCTGTACGGACTGCTGGCGCAAACGGTCGAATGGGACGAGAGCCGCAGCTTCATCCAGTTCAATCTTAACCCCAGGGCCAAATGGTCGGACGGGCAGCCGGTGACGCCCGAGGATGTGATTTTCACCTTCAAGCTCCTGCGCGACAAGGGTCGTGTGGTCTTCTCCTCTCCGCTGGAGGCGGTCGGCAAGATGGAGCAGGTTGGCCAGCATGGCGTTCTGATCCATTTCAACGACAAGACGAATCGCGAAACGCCGCTGATTATCGCCACGCTGCCGATCCTGCCGAAACATGCCATCGATCCGGAAAGCTTCGACCGGACCACGCTGGCCATTCCCGTCGGCTCCGGCCCGTATAAGGTCAAGAGCATCGATCCGGGGCAGCGCATCATCTACCAGCGCGATCCCGGTTATTGGGGTAAGGACATTCCCGCGAAAGTCGGCGTCGACAATTACGACGAGATATCGGTCACCTATTTTCTGCAGGAGGCCACGCTGTTCGAAGCCTTCAAGAAAGGCGATGTCGACATTTATCCCGACGGTAGCCCTGGCCACTGGCAGCAAGCCTATGATTTCCCGGCGGCCACCTCCGGCGCAGTCATCAAGGACGTTTTCAAGCCGAAACTGCCGAGCGGCATGTTCGGTTTCGTCTTCAACACGCGCCGGCAGATTTTCTCCGACAAGAAGGTGCGGCAGGGCCTGACGCTCGCCTTCGATTTCGAATGGGTCAACCGCAGCCTCTCGTCGAACGCCTATACACGCACGCAGAGCTACTGGCAGAACTCCGACCTCTCCTCGCTCGGCGTGCCCGCAGACGCGCGTGAACTGGCCATGCTCGGCCCGATCAAGGATCGCATCGATCCCGACGTGCTCGACGGCACCTACAGGCTACCCGTCAGCGATGGGTCCGGCCGCGACCGCGCCATCCTGCGCAAGGCAGTCGATCTGCTCAAGCAGGGCGGCTACACGATCAAAGGTGAAAAGATGGTCGATAGCGCCGGTCGTCAGCTCAGCTTCGAGATCATGACGCAGAATGCCGATCAGGAGCGCATTGCGATCGCCTATCGCCGGTCGCTGGCACTGCTGGGCATCGCGGTGACGATCCGCACTGTCGATGATTCGCAATATCAGCTCCGGACGATCAGCTACGACTACGACATGATCCTCAAGGCCTACCCCTCATCGCTGTCGCCAGGCATCGAGCAGGTGGGACGCTGGAGCTCCGCCGCCGCAAAGGCTGAAGGCAGCCTCAATTTCGCTGGTGTTGCTGATCCAGATGTCGATACGCTGATGGATCATTTCCTGACGGCCCATTCGGCCGAGGACTTCCGCGATGCGGTGCGCTCCTTCGACCGTATCTTGATCTCCGGCTATTACGTCGTGCCGCTCTATCATCTCGGCCAGCAATGGGTGGCGCGGCGCAGCCGCATCGCCCACCCCGATATGCTGCCGCTCTACGGCTATCAACTACCGACATGGTGGGACGCTTCGGCGCAATAGGGCATTGCGGACGCGAAATGTCGCTGGTTCCTTTTCGGTAACCGGTTGAAGCCTCTGGCCCAAGGGCCTAAATGGGGTCTTTAAGCCAGACAAAGCGGAAGGACACCATCATGGAACGCATCACGATCGATATCGTCTCGGACGTCGTATGTCCGTGGTGCTATCTCGGCAAGGCTCGCCTCGAACTAGCGATCGCAGAGGTGCAGGACGAAGTGGGCGTCGACCTTAACTGGCGGCCCTATCGCCTGAATCCGGAATATCCGCCCGAGGGCGTCGACCAGAAGAAGGCGCTGGCGCAGAAACTCGGCGGCGAGGAGCGAGTGGCCCAGGCGCACAAGATGCTGAGCGATCTCGGCCGCGAGGTCGGCATCAAATTCGATTTCGACGCCATCAAGATCGGCCCGAATACGCTGGACGCACACCGCCTCATCCATTGGGCGGGGACCGAAAACCGCGAAAAGCAGGAGAAGGTGGTCAACGCCCTGTTCAAGGCTAATTTCGAGGAAGGTCGCAATGTCGGCGATCATGTCGTGTTGCTGGATATCGCCGAAAATGCCGGCCTCGACCGCTCCGTCATCGCAGCCCTGCTCGCCTCCGACGCAGACCGAGATCTGCTGGTCGCCGAGATTGAGGCAGCCCAGAAGATCGGCGTCACCGGCGTCCCCTTCTTCATCTTCGACCAGCAATATGCCGTCAGCGGCGCGCAGACGCCGGACGTGCTGATCGAGGCACTGCGCGATATCGCCAAGATGAAGGCTGAGGCGCGGGCTGGGATGAACTGATCGAAGATCAGTCTTTGGTCTCAGGCGGCTGATGTTGCAGATTTTCGACGAAAAGATGCCTTCTCTTGCCGATCAACCGGTCAGGCGCTATGCTACTCCCGTCGAAAAAGGCACGACTTGGTGTGGTCTAGCCCAAGTCCTTTCGGAAACGAAAGCTCTGTCCATGCCCAGTGCATGAGTCCCACGACGAACAACGGACGCTCTCAAGCGTCCCATTGTTCGTCCGTGTGGTTCTCAAAACGACGAACCGCTCCGGTCGAACGACCACAAAGGAGTAGTTCATGCCCGATCTGTTTAAAATTTATGATGTTGTGATTGCCGGTGCAGGCCCTGTCGGCCTGTTTCTAGCCTGTGAGCTGCGCCTGGCAGACCTCTCGGTGTTGGTGCTGGAGCAAGCCGAAGACCCGCACTCACCCTTGAAGCGGCTCCCGTTTGGCATGCGCGGCCTTTCCGCGCCCTCCATCGAAGCCTTCTATCGTCGCGGTTTGCTGGACGACATCGCGGAGCCGCCGCGCGCTAAAGATCAATCGGGCGACGGCAGCGCTTCGACCGCCGCGCATTGGATGCAACAGCCGCGCCGCCCAGGCGGCCATTTCGCCGGCATCCAGTTCTTTCACGACAACATCGACACCACGAAGTGGCCGTATCGCCTACCAAGTCCGGCTGGCACTAGCATTGTAACCAGCATGCAGCACATCGAATCTGTTCTGACCGTTCGTGCAAACGCGATGGGGGTTGAGATCAGGCGCGGCCTCGGCGTCGAGGACCTCGACCAGTCGGACGAAGGAGTGACCATTCGCGCCGGTAGCGAGAGCTTTCGCGGACGCTGGCTCGTTGGATGCGATGGCGGCCGCAGCACCGTGCGCAAGGCGGCCGGATTTGAATTCGTCGGCACCGATCCCGAGTTCACCGGCTATTCCGTTCAAGTCGAAATGGCTGACCCGGATACGCTTGTCCCGGGCCGCCACTACACGCCGACGGGCATGTATACCTACCAAAAACCCGGGACCATCGCGATGGTCGATTTCGACGCCGGTGCTTTCCACCGGACCCAGCCCGTTACGCTCGAACATGTGCAGGCGGTGTTGCGCCGTATCTGCGGGACCGACGTCACGCTGACGGCCATCCAGCTTGCCACCACCTGGACGGATCGCGCCTACCAGGCGACGACTTATCGCAACGGGCGGGTGCTGCTCGCCGGCGACGCCGCCCATATCCACTCCCCCCTCGGCGGTCAGGGGCTTAACCTCGGGCTGGGCGATGCCATGAACCTCGGATGGAAGCTGGTTGCCACCATCCGTGGCGACGCGCCAGCCGGTCTGCTCGACAGCTATGTGAGCGAACGGCATCCGATCGGAGCGCAGATTCTCGACTGGTCGCGCGCCCAGGTCGCGCTCATGCGGCCGAGCCGGAGTTCGCGCGCGCTTGAAGCCGTCATCCGCGACCTCATAGAGACACGCGACGGCGCCACATACTTCGCAGAGCGTGTCTGGGGAGTATCCCTCCACTACGATCTTGGAGGCAGTCACCCGCTCGTCGGTCGCAGCGCTCCCGACTTCGAGCTGGCCGACGGGAGGAAGCTCGGTGATCACCTTAGAAACGGGAACGGCCTCCTGCTGGACTTTAACTTTGATACACCGCTTCAGGCTCTGGCAAACCGCTGGAATGGTCGGATCGAGTATGTTGCGAGTGATGCCAAGGACAGGCTTGGCTTGAGCGCCCTGCTCGTCCGCCCCGATGGCATCGTTGCATGGGCCAGTGAGGTTGCTCCCAACCAGGAGGAAGTTGCGCAGGCTGCGTCGCGATGGTTCGGCAAAGCTTAGGAAATTTATGTAAAGAACAAAACATCGCCCGGAAAAAGGCCGAGGCGTGGGTGGGAAAGAACGAGCGCTTGCACGAAAGATTACCAATAATCGAGACAGCACGACTCATTTTGCGAAAGCCTCTGCTTTCGGACGCCTCCGGCCTGTTTGAATTTCTGGGCGACCCCAAGGCGATGCAATTCACACACACGGATGCGTCGTTGAAAAATTGCCGTCAGCGCATAGCCGTACATGAGCGGCAGCGCAGGAAAGACGGCTATGCGCCCTGGACCGTCATTCTGAAAAATACCGGCCGGGCCATAGGTTGGGGCGGTCTATACGATGATCCTTTTGATCCCGGCTGGGGTGTAGAGCTCGGCTATTATTTCCACCCGGATGCCTGGGGTCGCGGATATGGAAGCGAATTCGTCTCTGCCACATTGGCAGAGGCTGATCACACATTACGGCTCGCGAAGGTAGGCGCGTTCGCACGACCGGCAAACAAGGCTTCGCAACGGCTACTGGAAAAGGCGGGCTTCAAGCTCATTCGTTTCGTTCCCGAGATCGAACGCTTCGTCTTCGAACGCCAGCGCTCTACTGCCCTTACTTCGCCAACTCCGCCAACTGCGTCATAACCACCGCCGCACCCTGCAACCTCTTCTCCGGCGTCGGCAGGTCGCGCGTCAGGAACACGCTGTGATCCGGGCGGATCTTCGCCATACTGCCCTGCTTGGCGATATAGCCGACGAGATTGGCCGGGTTCGGGAATTCCTTGTTGCGGAATTGCACGACGACGCCCTTCGGGCCTGCATCCAGTTTTTCGACATTGGCGATGCGGCAGAGCGATTTGATGTAGACGATCTTCAGGAGATGCTGCACCTCGATCGGCATCGGTCCAAAGCGGTCGATCATTTCCGCGCCGAAGCCGTCGATTTCCTTGATTTCGGTGATCTCGCCGAGGCGGCGGTAGAGCGCCATGCGCAGATGCAGGTCCGGCACGTAGGCGTCGGGGATCATGACAGGCGTGCCGACGGAGATCTGCGGTGACCAGCCGGTGTCTTGGATCTCGTCGACGCCCTTGACCTCGGCAACCGCCTCTTCGAGCATCTGCTGATAGAGTTCGAAGCCGACTTCCTTGATATGGCCGGACTGTTCCTCGCCGAGCAGGTTGCCGGCGCCACGAATGTCCAGATCATGGCTGGCAAGCTGGAAGCCGGCGCCGAGTGTGTCGAGCGATTGCAGCACCTTGAGGCGGCGTTCGGCCGTCGTCGTTAGCACCTTGTTGACCGGCAGGGTGAAGAGCGCGAAGGCTCGCACCTTGGAACGACCGACGCGGCCGCGCAGCTGATAGAGCTGCGCCAGGCCGAACATGTCGGCACGATGGACGATCAACGTATTGGCCGTGGGCACATCGAGGCCGGATTCGACGATGGTGGTCGACAGCAGCACATCGTAGCGGCCTTCGTAGAAGGCGTTCATGATGTCCTCCAGCTCGCCGGCGGGCATCTGACCATGCGCGACCGCCACCTTCAGCTCCGGCACATCCGATTGCAGGAAAGCGTGGATATCGGCGAGATCGGCGAGGCGCGGGCAGACATAGAAACTCTGGCCGCCGCGATAATGCTCGCGCATCAGCGTTTCGCGGATGACCAGCGAATCGAAGGGCGAGATGAAGGTACGCACCGCCATGCGATCGACCGGCGGCGTGGTGATCAGCGACAACTCGCGCACGCCGGTCATGGCAAGCTGCAGCGTGCGCGGGATCGGTGTTGCCGATAGCGTCAGCACATGCACGTCGCTCTTCAGCTCCTTCAGGCGCTCCTTGTGCTTGACGCCGAAGTGCTGCTCCTCGTCGATGACCAGCAGGCCGAGATTGGCGAACTGGATGCCAGCGCCGAGCAGCGCATGCGTGCCGACGACGATATCGGTCTTGCCTTCGGACACTTCCTTCTTGGTCAGGGCCAGTTCCTTCGCGCCGACGAGGCGGGACGCCTGCTGTATACGGATCGGCAGACCACGGAAGCGATCAGTGAAGGTCTTGAAATGCTGACGGGCCAGCAGCGTCGTCGGCACGACGACGGCGACCTGCGCGCCGTTCATGGCGGCGACAAAGGCGGCGCGCAGCGCCACTTCCGTCTTGCCGAAACCGACGTCGCCGCAGACGAGGCGGTCCATCGGACGACCGGCGCCGAGATCGTCGCGCACGGCTTCGATGGCGGTCATCTGGTCTTCGGTCTCGTCATAGGGGAAGCGCGCAGCGAACTCGTCATAGAGTCCATCAGGGGTGCTGAGCACCGGCGCGTGCCGCGTCAAGCGCTCTGCCGCGATGCGGATCAGCGCGCCGGCCATATCCAGCAGGCGCTTCTTGAGCTTGGCCTTGCGCATCTGCCATGCGCCGCCACCCAACTTGTCGAGCTGCGCCTCGGTGCCCTCGCCGCCGTAACGCGAAAGAAGATCGATATTTTCGACCGGCAGGAACAGCTTGGCCTCGTCAGCGTAACGCAGCTCGAGACAGGCATGCGGCGCGCCGGCCGCCTCTATGGTCCTCAAACCAACGAAACGGCCAATACCGTGTTCGGCATGGACGACAACAGAGCCTTCGTCGAGACCGGCCACTTCCGAGATGAAATCGGCGGCGCGCTTGCGGCGCTTTGAGCGGCGCACCATGCGGTCACCGAGAATGTCCTGCTCGCCGATGATGACGAGATCACCAGCCTCGAAACCCGCTTCCAGGCTCAGCACCGCAGCGCCCGCTTCGCCCTTTTCCAGCGCCCGAATATCCTTGAAAGCCTCGATCGTCTTCACACGGGCAAGCCCGTGTTCAGCAAGCACCTGCAAGAGGCGGTCGAGTGAGCCTTCCGTCCAGGCCGTAATCATTACCCTGCCGCCGGCGGCGCGGCGTTCGGCGATATGCTTGACCACGGAATCGAAGACGTTGACGCGCTCGGCGTCAGCGTTTTCGGTTGCGGAGCGCGCCCAGCGCGGACCCTGACGAGCCTCGATGTTGATGACGCGACGAGCCTCGCCCTCATGCTCGTTAAAAGGCGAGATGCGGATGGCGTTGAAGGCATCGAGCGCCTTGGAGAGGCTGCCGCCGTCGAGATAGAGCTGGCCGGGTGTTACCGGCTTATAGGGCGTGCCCTGCGACATCTGGCTCTTCGCCGGCTGTCCGGAATTCAGGCGGGCGTCATAATAGTCGAAAACGAGCTTGGAGCGCTCCTCGGCCGCCTCACGCACTGTATGGTCGGTGACCAACCGGAATCCCCGGAGATAGTCAAAGACCGTCTCCAGCTTCTCGTAGAACAGCGGCAGCCAATGTTCCATGCCGGCATAACGGCGCCCCTCTGAGACGGCGACATAGAGTGCGTCGTCGCGCGTGGCGGCGCCGAAGGAGGAGAGATAATTCTTGCGGAAACGGCTGATCGTATCCGGCGTCAGCGTCACTTCGCTCATCGGATTGAGATCGAGGGAGCGGACCTGGCCCGTCGTGCGCTGGCTGGCGGGATCGAAGCTGCGGATGCTTTCCAGCGTGTCACCGAAGAAATCGAGGCGCACCGGCTCTTCCGTTCCCGGCACAAAGACATCAAGGATACCGCCGCGCACGGCATATTCGCCGACTTCGCGCACGGTCGCGACGCGGTCGAAGCCGTTGCGCTCAAGGCGGCCGGCGATATCGTCCATCCGGACCTGATTGCCCGGCCGGGCCGAGAAGGCCAGGCTCTCGATCACGTCCTGCGGCGCCACCTTCTGCAGCATGGCATTGACCGTCACCAATACGATCGCCGCATGCGGCTTGCGATGGTAGGCGATCAGGCCGCTCAAGGCCGCGAGACGGCGAGCCGACGTATCGGAACTGGGCGACACACGGTCATAGGGAAGGCAGTCCCAGGCGGGCAACGTCAAAACAGGAACTTCGGGCGCGAGGAAGCCGAGCATCTGCTCGACATCGGCCATATGCTGGCCGTCCGACATCACATAGGCGACGGGCTCGCCGGTTCGCGCCAGTTCAGCCAGCAGGAAGGGCTCCATACCCGCCGGAACATGACCAACCGTCAGCGGCTCGCTCGCCGCGAGCAGTTTCTTCGCGTCGAACCCTGGGATCATCTGGTTATCCCAAGCCTTTCCGCGACCTCTTCGAAATCTGGCCGGTAAGCCGCAAGGCGCTTAAACAGCGGCGTCTGCAAATGTTCCGGCACGGGCAATGTCCCGAGAATCCAACGAACGAGATCATTGTCTTCCTCGTCCATGATCCGCTCGAATTCATCGAGGTCGGCCTCGCTAAGTCCCGGCAATTCGTTGTCGGCGAACTGGCCGAAAACGAGATCCATCTCGCGGAGGCCACGATGCCAGCAGCGAAACAGAATGCGGCGGCGGCGGGGATCGAGATCGGCACTGCTGAGTGTCAGCCCAGTCATCACAAAAACCTTTATGTTGCTGCGTCTCTATAAAACCAGCCTTGGAAGGTGGGAACCGGTTTTTCGGAAAAAAGCGCCTGACGTGCAATTTTCCGGGGAGTGTGACCCTCGATAGGGCATCCGTGGCCGTCAGCTCTTGCCAAGACTACCCTCCCCGTCGCATTTTGCCGGCCATGCGTCCCGCCATCCTCGACCCGCTATTTGCTTCCATTTCCTCGCTGCCCGGCGTCGGGCCGAAGGTTGCCGAGCTGCTGGTGAAGCTGCTCGACCGGGAAACCATCGACGATTGCCGCGTCATCGACCTGCTATTCCACGCGCCGCATTCCATTATCGACCGGCGGGAGCAGCCGGGCATTGCGCGGGCACCGCAGGGCGCGATCGTCACCATTACCGGCCGCGTCGACCGCCACCAGCCGCCGCCGAACCCGCGCAGCAACGTGCCCTATCGCGTCTTCCTGCATGACGAGACCGGCGAACTCGGCCTGGTATTCTTCCGTGGCAAGGCGCAATGGCTGGAAAAGCAGTTGCCGATCGACGAGACGGTCACCGTCAGCGGCAAGGTCGACTGGTTCAATGGCCGTCCGTCGATGGTGCATCCCGACTATATAATGCGGGAAAGCGAGGCGCAGAACCTGCCGCTGGTCGAGCCCGTCTATCCGCTGACGGCGGGGCTCGCGTTGAAATTCCTGCGCAAAACCATCGAGGCGGCGCTGGCACGCCTACCGGAACTGCCGGAATGGGACGATGAAGCACTGGCACAGAAACAGGGCTTTCCCTCGATATCCGACAGCTTCCATATGCTGCATGCGCCCCGCGACGCCGCCGATATCGACCCGCAAGCGCCCGCCCGACGCAGGCTTGCCTATGATGAATTCCTGGCCGGACAGTTGTCGCTGGCGCTCGTCCGTCAACGGCTGCACAAAGTTGCGGGACAGCCCGTGCACCCGACTGGAGACATCAGCCGGAAGATATTGGAATCCCTTCCCTTCTCCCTGACGAACAGCCAGACGGAGGCCATTGCTGATATCCTCAAGGATATGGCGGGTACCGACCGCATGCTGCGGCTGCTGCAGGGTGATGTCGGCGCGGGAAAAACGCTGGTCGCGCTGATGGCGATTGCGGCCGTCATCGAGAGTGGCGGTCAGGCGGTGCTGATGGCACCAACTGAAATCCTGGCGCGACAGCATTATGCGACCATCGCGAAATTTGCCGCCAGCGCCAATCTTTCCGTCGAAGTGCTGACTGGCCGCACCAAAGGCCGCGAGCGTGACGCCATTCTCGAGCGTATCGCTTCCGGCGAGGCGCAGATCGTCATCGGCACGCATGCGCTGTTCCAGGACAGCGTCAGCTATGCGAACCTGATGCTGGCCGTCGTCGATGAGCAGCACCGCTTCGGCGTCCACCAGCGCCTGCGGCTGACGGCAAAGGGTATCTCGCCGCATATGCTGGTGATGACCGCCACGCCGATCCCGCGCACGCTGGTGCTTGCCGCCTTCGGCGATATGGACGTTTCCAAGCTTACCGAGAAGCCGGCCGGCCGCAAGCCTATCCAGACGATCACCATCCCGACCGAACGAACCGGAGACATTGTATCCAGGCTGAAGAGCGCACTATCCGAAGGTAAAAAAGCCTATTGGATTTGCCCACTTGTGGAGGAATCCGAAGAATCCGATTTAATGTCGGTCGAAGAGCGGCATGCGACGCTGGTCCAGGCGCTTGGATCTGGAATCGGGCTCATTCATGGTCGCATGAGCGGGCCAGAGAAAGATGCAGTGATGCTGGCCTTCAAGAACGGCGAGATCCGGCTGCTGGTCGCCACCACCGTGGTCGAAGTTGGTGTCGACGTGCCGGATGCGACGATCATGGTGATCGAGCATGCCGAGCGTTTTGGCCTGGCGCAGTTGCATCAGCTGCGTGGTCGCGTTGGACGCGGCGACGAGGCGTCCACCTGCATCCTGCTCTACAAAGGGCCGCTCGGCGAGACCGGTCATGCGCGGCTGTCGATCATGCGTGATACCGAGGACGGCTTCCGTATCGCCGAAGAGGATCTGAAACTGCGTGGTGAGGGTGAATTGCTCGGCACGCGCCAGTCCGGCACGCCCGGTTTCCGCATCGCCAGCCTCGAAGCCCATGCCGATCTTCTGGAAATCGCCCGCAAGGACGCCGCCTATCTGATCGACCGCGATCCGGACCTGACCGGCGAGCGCGGCATGGCGGTACGCACCCTGCTCTATCTCTTCCGCCGCGACGAAGCGATCCGGTTCCTGAGAGCCGGATAGCCGGATGGACGCGGCGAGCGCGCGTCCATCCCTATCAAAAGCTGTTACTTGGCGGTCAGGCCGGGGATCGTGACCTGGAACACCTGGAACATGGTGTCGACGTCGGCCCCGCTTTCGTCCTTGTAGGCAGCACCGACCTGGAACCCGTCCTGGGTGATAAAGTCGTTGTCGTTGGCAACGAACAGGAAGTAGTCATCCGGCAGCTTCGGATCGAGAACACTGACGATCGACATTGCCTCCCACTTTTCCGAAAGGTTGTTGCGGTCATTCGGCGCGCCATTATGAAGGCCGAAGCGGGCAAGGTTGTCGCCATCGTTGATGTCGATCAACTGGCTGAGCGTTGCGGGCTTCACCGGCGCATCGAGGACACCTTTCGGGGCAACCGGCGTGTCGGCATCGAATTTGCTACCGGCAATGTCGGTGGCGCCGGAGACATCCACGACGTTGATGCTGCGATAGAGCGACTTGTCGCCCTTCATCCCATAGCCATTGTTGCTATCGCGCGCCAGCATCAGGAAACTTGTCGGCGAAAGTGCCACGATTTCGCTCTGCGCGGCGACGGCCGTCTTGCCCTTGTCGTTGGTGAAGACTGGCAGCGACACGACATATTCATGCGCCAGCTTCAGATGCGCCGGATCGGAAGCATCATAGACCAGCGCGCGGGTGTTCTGGCGGGTCGCGCCGGAATCACCGCCGTCCTGGCGGGTCGCTGATTGTAGCACGGCGATCAGGAATTTGCCGTCCGGGGTCATCGCCATGCCTTCAAGGCCCTGGTTATTCTGGCGGCCGCTTGTCGGATCCTTCGGATCTGGAGCGCTTTCGCCGGGGCCGGGATTGTTCGAGGCGAAATTGACGGCGCCGTGACGCATCGGCAACAGCGCCGCCGGCGGCGGCGTGGCAGAGAGCATGCGACCATCGGCCGAGAAGTGGTAGATATAGGGGCCATATTCGTCGCTGATAAACATGCTACCGTCGGCCAGACGAACGACGGCTTCGTTGTCGAGCGAGATCTTGCCGTTCGGTGCCTGCGGCAGCAACGGCATGCCGCCTTCCGGATGGCGGATACCGTCGACCGGATCGAGGCCGGTCGTGTCGGCGCCCTTGTTGTCGGTCAACAGCATGGTACCGGCAAGTTTGGCATCGACGCCCGATTGCTCCTTGCCGGCCGGCGGCGGCGCGCCGGGAGCAACCGGCGTCAGTTGAACGTCGATGGTGTTGAGGCGCGCACGATAATCAGTCGTGCCCGCAACATTATAGCCACGATCCGGCAGCAGCCACAGCGATCCCTTATAGCTGCCATCGGCATTGCGAACCCAGCTTTTGGCATCCATCGACATGCCCGAGCCGGAGCCGAAGGTTTCGCCGAACTTGTCACGCTGATTAGCAGGGATGCGGCCGACAGCCACGAGACCCTTATTGACCAGCGTGATGCCGCCGACGGCAACGGAATTGTCGGCGAAGGCTGCGACCGGCATGGCGAAAACGAAAGTGGCGAGCGCTGCCGACAGCAGCGGTAAACTCATTGAACGCAAATTTCTCACGGCAATATCCTCCTGATGAAAACTCTTTGTGCTGGAATGGCGTTCATCTCCCTATCGGTCGAAAACCACGTCCAACGATCGTGGTCAGCTCCATTGAGCCGCAAACATTCGACCATGAGATGTGCCCGCCTGCCCTTCCGGCAACCGGTCTAGAACGGCAATATGATAGAGACATGACAGTTTGATCTCACCGATGCGAACCGGGCTCCGATCGGTCAATTGACCTACAGGATAAGGGCTCTCTGCGAACCGCAACGGAGCGTTCCATTTGGAATGTGCTTGGAATATCCCAACAGTCAGTACCAGGCTGGATAGTCGCCGGCATAAGGCTTTCCTTCTACGTCACGACATCTATAGATTGAAATCCTGCCGCATTTGTCGTAGCTCGTTCTACAAGCCTGCTGCGAACCGAATTTGCGATGTCGTCGCAACAATTGCCGTTAACGCCATAATATAGCGAAGGGTTTCACTCCATGAAGACGTCTGCTTCTGTCGCTATTCTCGCGATGGCATTCACCGCAATCCTGGGCCTTTCGGCCTGCGACGATCAGTCGAATTCCACTGCCGCCGGCAATCAGTCCTCGGCCGATACCGCAGCGAAGCTGGCGAATAGCGCGAAATTAAACGACTACGTGCTCGCCTATAATGATCTCATCGGGGATTCCGGTCTGCTGGCGCAATATCAGGCCTATGAGAACGCCAATATTTCGAAAAGCACGACCTCCGACAATATTACCGAAGTCAGCAAAGGTTCGCTCGAACAATCCGCGGATAAATTGAAGGCCGTGCGCGGCGCAAAGGGCGATGCGCCCACGGAACTCGATACCGCCGCCGACAAGCTGATCTCCGCGCTTGGTCAGGTCGTTCCCCGCCTTTCCGGCCTGGATGTTTATTATACCAGCAAGGCTTACATGGAAGACGGGCTCGCGCGCGGAAAGCGCGAGGATCCCCTGATGCTTGCCGATTTCCAGGCTGCCGCCGCCGCGTTGGAGGAGTTCCATCAGCGAATGCAAGAGGAGCTCGACCGCCGGGAACAGGCCGAGCTCGCCAAGATCAAGGAACGGGGAGACATGCCGGTCTATCAGACACGGCTTGCCCTCAGCCAGGCGAGGCAACTGGTCGATCTTCTCAATAGTTCGGAAGACCCTGGCGAACCTGCTCTACAGCGCCAGATAGACACAAAGATCGTCGAGCTGGAAAAGACATTGGAGGATCAGCGCGCTGGAAAAGACATTGGAGGATCAGCGCGCTGCCATGGCAAAGGCCAAGCAGGAGGGCGGCAGCGGCATCAATACTCCGCTTCTTGATGGCATCAACGACAGCCTGACCGGAATAGTCGGCGATTTCCGCCAGATCAGACAGGACCCCACGCCGGACAAATACCAGCTCGTCGTCACCCGCTTCAACAGTGCGGTCGAAATGTTCAATACCGTCAGATAGAAACGCTACATCGCGATGTAGCGCTAAGACAAGGATTTCATCGGAACCGGCGGTGGCGCTTCCTTGGCCGCGATCAGCTTGCCCCGAAATTCGGGCGAGACCAGGCCGCCGGAAATCAGAAGCTTGGCGCCGTCTTCCGGGCTCATGTCGAGAATCGTGATTTTCTCGCGCGGCACGAAAATCAGGAATCCGGCTGTTGGCACGGGAGTCGGCGGCAGGAAAACCGCCACCATATCATGCCCCATGGCGTTGAATTTCGAGGCGATTTCGCCCTTGGCATCGGTGGAGATGAACACCATCGACCAGAGGCCGGGGCTTGGATATTCGATCAACCCGACTTTCTTGAACGAACTACCCTGCTCCTTCAGCACAGTTTCGAAGATCTGCTTCAGGCTCTTGTAGATGGTTCGCACCAGCGGCACGCGCTGTACGATCGATTCGCCGAAGCGAACGATGCTTTGGCCGATCAGGTTCTTGGCGAGGAAGCCGATGATAGTGATGAAGATCATCGCGATCACCACGCCCGTACCGGGAACAGCGAAGTTCAGATAGCTCTCGGGATCGTAGCGCGCGGGAATATAGGGCCTCACCCAGCTGTCGGCCCAATGGATGACCGACCAGGTGAGCCAGAGCGTAATGGCAATCGGCGCGCAAATAATGAGGCCGGCCAGGAAATTGTTTCTGATCCGTGCTGCCACAGACACTTTGATGGGCTTGTCCGTCATTCGCCGTTCGAAAACTCCGTTCCGTCGTCAACCGCTAACCGGCAAATTCCCCCACCATCTCCTTTGATGAATCGTGCCAGAAATCGGCCGTGCGCACAACCCGGCAGTAAACCTGCCGGGCCTGTTATGGGCCTAGTTCACGACGACGTTATCACACGGAATAAATGGGGCTGCGACTTACTCCACAGTCACCGATTTGGCGAGATTGCGCGGCTGGTCGACATCCGTGCCCATGAAGACGGCCGTGTGATAGGCGAGCAACTGGATCGGCAGCGAGAAGATCATCGGCGCGATGATTTCATCGACAACCGGCAAGACAATCGTCGCCATCGTCGGCAGTGTGGACGCGGCCGCCCCAGCCTCGTCGGTGATGAAGATGATGCGACCGCCGCGGGCCGCCACTTCCTGCATGTTGGAGACGGTCTTGTCGAAGAAGCGATCATAAGGCGCAATGACGATAACTGGCATGTTCTCGTCGATCAGCGCGATCGGACCATGCTTCAGCTCGCCAGCTGCATAGCCTTCGGCGTGGATATAGGAGATTTCCTTGAGCTTCAGCGCGCCTTCCATGGCGAGCGGGAAGCTGGTGCCGCGACCGAGATAGAGCACGTCCTTGAACTTGGAGATTTCGCGGGCAAGGCTTTCCATCTGCGGCTGGATGATGTTCAGCACCCTTGCCATGATGCGCGGCATCTCGACGAGGTGGCGCACCATCGCGTTTTCGTCCTCGGCGCTCACCGTGCCGCGCGCAACACCCGCGCCGATCGCCAGCGACGCCAGAACGGCAAGCTGGCAGGTGAAAGCCTTGGTCGAGGCAACACCGATCTCCGGTCCCGCCATGATCGGGAACACCGCATCGGATTCACGCGCGATGGTCGATTCCTTGACGTTGACGATGGCGCCGATCTTCAGGCCGTTGTCCTTGCAATAACGCAGCGACGCCAGCGTGTCGGCGGTTTCGCCGGACTGCGAAATGAACAGTGCTGCCTGCGAGGGAGACAGCGGCATTTCGCGATAACGAAACTCCGAGGCGACATCGATTTCGACCGGCAGACGCGCGTAGCGCTCGAACCAGTATTTACCGATCAGGCCGGCGAGATAGGCCGTGCCGCAGGCCGAGATGGCGAGGCCGGATACGCTCTTGAAATCGATCGCCGATGCATTCGGGCGCAGCCGATGGCTGACGAAATCGACATATTGGCTGAGCGCATGGGAGATCACCTCCGGCTGCTCGTAGATTTCCTTTTCCATGAAGTGGCGGTGATTGCCCTTGTCGACGACATAGGCGGTCGCCTGCGATATCTGCCGGGGACGGCTAACTTCCTGGCCGTTAAAGTCGAGGATCGTGGCGCTGTCACGGGTGATGATCGCGCAGTCACCGTCAACAAGATAGGTGATCTCGTTGGTAAAGGGAGACAGCGCAATGGCGTCGGAGCCGAGGAACATCTCGCCATTGCCGAAGCCGACGGCGAGCGGCGGGCCGGAGCGGGCCGCCATCAGCGTATCGGGATCGCTCTGGAACATAATCGCGAGCGCATAGGCACCGGTGACGCGGTTCAGCATCTTCAGCATCGCCGCGCGCGGATCGAGGCCCTCGCCGACGTATTTCGCGAGCAGATGCGCGACGACTTCCGTATCCGTCTGCGTGGTGAACACCCTGCCCTCGGTCTTCAGCTCCTCGCGCAACTCGGAAAAATTCTCGATAATGCCGTTATGGACGACCGCGACACCCTCGACGAAATGAGGATGGGCGTTGGTCTCGTTCGGAACGCCGTGTGTCGCCCAACGGGTGTGGGCGATACCGGTCACGCCCGGTAGCGGCTCGGCATCAAGCCGCTTCTCCAGATTGAAGAGTTTCCCCTCGGCGCGGCGGCGATCGATGACACCGTCATGAACGGTCGCGACACCCGCCGAATCGTAGCCGCGATATTCGAGACGCCGCAAGGCATCCACCAATCGCCCCGCTACAGGCTTCGTTCCGACAATCCCAACAATGCCGCACATACAACTCTCCGTCTGGCCTCAAATAAGAAGGCAAGTCCTAATGATTCTAACAGTTTTCACAATTACCGCGATGGTCACTTTCGGTTTCCAACCGTTACGCGACCACAAGCAAAATACTTAATGGCTACCCTTTTTTGCTGCCTTGATGGCAAGGGCTCTTTCGCGGATGACCTTGGCGCGGCCTGGTTTCACTTCCTGGCGCGCACGGCCGAAGGCAAGCGCATCGGCGGGGACGTCCTCGGTAATCACGCTGCCGGACGCTACATAGGCATTGTCGCCGATGCGCACCGGCGCCACCAATGAGGAGTTGGAGCCGATGAAGCTGTTGGCGCCGATATGGGTCTCGTGCTTGTTGACCCCATCATAGTTGCAGGTGATCGTGCCGGCACCGATATTGCTGCCAGCGCCGATCGTGGCGTCGCCGATATAGGTCAAATGGTTGACCTTGGCACCCTCGCCGATCTTGCCATTCTTCACCTCGCAGAAATTGCCGACCTTCGAGCCGTCGGCGAGATCCGCGCCGGGACGCAGCCGCGCGAACGGGCCGGCGGTGGCGCCGCCGCTGACATGAGCGCCTTCGATATGCGAGAAGGCGTGGATGACTGCGCCGCCGTCAACGACCGCGCCGGGACCGAAGACGACGTTCGGCTCGATCAGCGCGTCCTGGCCAATCACCGTATCATAGGCGAGAAACACCGTTTCCGGTGCGATCATGGTGACGCCAGAAAGCATCAGCTCATGACGGCGGCGCTCCTGCCAGAGGCGTTCGATAAATGCGAGTTCGGCGCGGTTGTTGCAGCCGGTCATTTCCACTTCCGGCGCATCGACAGCAACCGCACGGCCGCCAAGCGCGCGCGCGATCTCAACGAGATCGGTCAGATAGTATTCGCCCTTGGCATTGCTGTTGCCGATGCGATCGAGCAGATCGAGCGCCTTGCGGCCGTTGATCGCCATGAGGCCGCTGTTACACCAGGTCACCGCGAGCTCGGCATCCGTCGCGTCCTTCGCCTCGCGAATGGCGATCAGCTCGCCGTCCTTCACCAGCAGCCGGCCATAGGCATTCGGGTTTTCCGTGTGAAAGCCGATGACGACGATATCGCTGCCCTCGGCAAGTCCCTTTCGGGCGGCACGCAACGGTGCGTCGGTGAGCAGCGGCACGTCGCCGTAAGCAACGATGATATCGTCATAGCCCCTGGCGATTGCATCACGCGCTGCCAATACGGCGTGGCCGGTACCCAGGCGTTCCTTCTGAACATAGGCCTCAACCTCGATGCCGCCAATATCGGCAGCCTCGGTCACCTCTTCCGCATTACGTCCGACGACGAGGGCCGCGGCGGAAATATCGGTCTTGGCGATCGCTTCCATCACATGCGCGATCATCGGACGGCTGGCGATCGGATGCAGCACCTTCGAAACCGACGACTTCATGCGGGTGCTGTCACCGGCGGCGAGGATGATGGCGAGGCAGGTGCGTTCCATTTCAAGCTCCGAAAGATACGACTCGGCGTGGCCCATGCAGGCCTTGCTTCCTCATAGCAACTAGTTGAATGGCGAACTACGGCGAATTTAGATATAGCGCTCAGGCATCAGCAAGCGCCGCGAAGGCTTCCAGCACATGCTGGCGGCCGTCGAAAATGACGAACTCCATTGCCTTATACGCCGTCGGTCCGTCGCGAGCCGCGATGGCGTCGACAATGGCCATGTGCGTATCGGCAATATTGGCGAAACCGTTGCTGGAGGGAGGCGCGCTCATGCGGAACATGCCGACCAACGCGGCCTCGATCAGACCACCGAGCGATCGCATGAAGGGATTGTGGGATACTTCGGTGATCGCCAGGTGAAAATGAAGGTCGGCAACCGCGAGGCTGTCGGAGGTGTGTTCCGGCGCGGCCATGGCCAGCGCCAGCCGCTGCAGCATCTCGACCTCTTCAGAGGCGGCGCGCTCCGCCACGAGGCTCGCGGCAAAGGGCTCGAAGGCCAGGCGAATATCATAGAGATGAAGCAGGAACTCTTCGTTGACGCCGCTTTCGAAGTGCCAGGTCAACACCTCGTTGTCGAACATGTTCCAGTGGATCCGCTCGGTGACACGGGTGCCGACCCTGGCGCGTGGCACGACCAGCCCTTTCGCCGCCAGCGTCTTCATGCTCTCGCGCAGAACCGTGCGCGATACCTTGAACCGTTGCAGGAGATCGCTGTCGCCCGGAAGGATGGTGCCGATGGGAAAGACGCCCGACACAATCGCCTTGCCGAGATCATCGACAACCTGAGCATGGCTCGTTCGTGATTTTCCCTGGCCTTTCCGTGTCTCAAGCAATCTGCTGCGCAACCGCTCTTCCCTTCCCTTAGGCGTAACGTCGATTGAAACGGGAAAGCAACAGAAGTCCTTTTTGCATCAGAATAAATGCAAAGAGCAGCAGCCCGATCAAGATCTTCGTCCACCAACTGGAAAGTGTTCCGTCAAAGGTGATGTAGGTCTGGATCAGGCCCTGTATGAGAATTCCGATCAGAGTCCCCCCAACGAACCCTGCTCCCCCCGTCAACAATGTTCCGCCGATAACCACCGCGGCGATGGCGTCGAGCTCGACGCCGACCGTGGCAAGCGAATATCCGGCGGATGTATAGAGCGAAAAAACGATTCCGGATAGACCGGCCAGAAAGCCCGACAAAGCGTAGATCTGCATCGTCGTGCGCGCCACCGGAACACCCATCAACTGCGCGGTTTGTACGCCGCCGCCCAGCGCATAGACGTTGGCGCCGAAACGGGTGCGATGCGCCAGCAGAATACCAGCGGCAAAAACGATGAGCATCACGCCGCCAATCACTGTCAGGCGGCCGCCGCCGGGCAGCAACAGATACATATCGCTGAGCTGCGAATAGAACTCATGCTCGATCGGGATGCTGTCGATCGACAAGACAAAAGCGATGCCGCGCGCCAGAAACATGCCCGCCAGCGTGACGATGAAGGGCGGCATGGCGAGATAATGAATGATCGCGCCCATGCCCGCGCCGAAGGCCGTCGTGATCAAAAGAACGATTGCGAAAGCGAACAACGGATGGATCGAGGTATCACGCAGGATGATCGCCAGGAAAACGCCGGTGAAGGCGATGACCGAGCCGATCGACAGGTCGATACCACCGGAAATGATCACGAAGGTCATGCCAACGGCGGCAATCCCAAGAAAGGCATTGTCCGTCAGCAGGTTACCGGCAACTCTCGTCGACAGCATAGTCGGATACTGCAGCGCGCAACCCGTATAGGCGAGGATGAAAATGACGATCGTTGCGAGCAGCGGGAGATATTTCGAATTCACTTTGCCTGCTCCTCATGGATCATCTGCGCTTCGCCGCGCCGCCGCCACAAGAACGTCGTGACGGATTGAAGGGCGGGAGACTGGATGACCAGGATGATGATGACGATAACGGCCTTGATCACCAGGTTGAATTCCGGCGGAAAACCGGACAGCAGGATGCCCGTATTGACCGACTGGATGATCATGGCGCCGATCAGCGAGCCGACGATGCTGAAGCGGCCGCCAAGAAGGGAATTGCCGCCGACAACCACGGCAAGGATAGCGTCCAGTTCGAGCCAGAGCCCGGCATTGTTGGCATCCGCGCCCTTGATGTCGGCGGAAACGATGACGCCGGCGATGGAGGCGCAAAGGCCGCTCAACGCATAGACGGCGATCAGCAATATCGGCGTCTGGATGCCGGACAGCGTGCTGGCGCGGCGATTGATCCCGATGGCCTCGACCAGCATACCGAGCGCGGTGCGCCTGACGAGCAGGATGACCGCGAGCCCGACTGCCAGCCAGACGACGACGGGCATCGGCAGCCAGGCGAAGGACCCGCTGCCGAAGAAGATGAGCCCGTCATTGTTGAAGGTCAGGATAACGCCTTCGGTGATCAATTGGGCGATGCCACGACCCGCGACCATCAGCACCAGAGTGGCGATGATCGGTTGAATGCCGAGAACAGCAACCAGAAATCCGTTCCACAATCCGCATGCGATCCCGACGCCGATGGTCAGCATCAGCGTATAGCCAAGCGAACTTCCGCCAACGATCGTCGAAGCCGCCACGGCACCGCAAATTGCGATCACCGCACCGACGGAGAGATCGATGCCCTTGGTGGCAATGACCAGCGTCATGCCGATCGCCAGAAGCGCTACCGGCGCACCGCGATTGAGAACGTCAATGACGCTGCCGTACAATCTGCCGTTCTGCATTTCCAGATTAAAGAAATGCGGGAACATAATGAAATTCAAAAGAAGAATGGCAGCCAAGGCAATGAGCTGCGGCATCAATCGAAACAGGGATGCCTTGATCTGGGAACTCATGCGTCCTCCCGCTTGCTCTGCGCCGTGGCAATGGCGTCGACGATATGGCTGGCGGTTATTTCGCTGCCGGTCAGCTCGGCAATATGCTCCCGGTCGCGCAGCACGATGACGCGGGAACTATAGGCCACGAGCTCCTCCAGTTCGGAGGAAATCACCACTAGCGACATTCCCTGCTGGCAGAGATCCTCAATCAGGCGGATGATTTCGGCATGCGCGCCGACATCGATACCGCGCGTCGGTTCATCGAGAATGAGGAAGCTCGGATTGGTCGCCAGCCAGCGCGCCAGGATGGCCTTCTGCTGGTTGCCGCCGGACAGCAACCTGATCGGTTTTTCGCGGTCGGTGGTACGAATATCCAACGCCTTGATATAGCGGTCCGCGATCGCGTTCTGCTCGCCGCGCGACAATGGGCGCGCCCAGCCACGACGGGCCTGGAGCGCCATGACGATGTTTTCGCGAATGGAGAGATCGCCGATGATGCCATCCGTCTTGCGATCTTCGGGGCAGAAGCCGAAGCCATTCTTGATGGCGGCGCGTGGTGACGAAAGGGTCACCGTCCGAGAATCGATCCTTGCCTCGCCGCTGTCGGCACGCTCGACGCCGAACATGACCTCTGCGGTTTCCGTGCGTCCGGAGCCGAGCAGACCTGCAATGCCCACCACTTCGCCGACGCGAACCTCAAGGTCGAACGGCTTGATCTTGCCGCGCTTGCCGAAATTGGTGAAATGATACTTTGCCGACCCGCTTTCGCTCACTGTCTCCTTGACGCTTGCCTCGACCTCGGCGAGTTCGCGGCCCAACATCATCGCGATCAAGGTCTGGCGGGAAAGCCCCTCCGCATCGCGCGTGCCGACAAGGCGACCGTTGCGGAGAACGGTTATGCGGTCGCAGATTTCATAAACCTGCTCCAGAAAATGCGTAATAAAAACAATTCCAAGCCCGCGCTTCTTCAAATTCCGGATGATACCGAAAAGCATGGCGACTTCCTGGGTATCCAGGCTCGCGGTCGGCTCATCGAGGATTAGGACCTTGCCCGAGAGATCAACCGCGCGAGCGATCGCAATCACCTGTTGGATTGCAACGGAAAAGCGGTCGAGCTGGCGACTGACATCGATATCTACGCCGTATTGTGACAACAGATCTTTTGCCATGGCGTTCATGGCGCGGGTGCTGATCATGCCGAAACGCTTCGGCTGACGGCCAAGAAACAGGTTCTCCGCGACGCTCAGATTGGCAAGGAGGTTCACCTCCTGATAGACCGTGCCGATGCCGAGCTTCTGCGCCGCCAGCGTGTCGTGTGGATCGATCTCGGCGCCGTCGAGAGTAAGGCTGCCCGCATCGCGACGGTATGCGCCGGTCATGCATTTGATCAATGTTGACTTTCCCGCGCCATTTTCGCCGAGAAGCGCATGCACCTCGCCCCGCCGCAGTGTGAAATCGACATGATCAAGGGCGGTGGAACCGGGAAAATATTTGCAGAAACCAGTCGCGGTCAGAAGGCGCTCGACATCGTGAGCCATGGAGCAAGAATTTCCTTGGATTGAGCGGTATAAAAAACGCGGAATCGCCGTTCGCATCGCGCATCGGCAATTCCGCGCCGAAAAACCGCATCGGCCGGGTTCCCGGCCGATGCGACCCGTTTTTTAACTCAGTAGCCCAGGCCCTTCTTCGCCTCGTAAACCTTTTCCGGGTCGTCAGCCTGCGTGTACAGCTTGGACTCGGTCTGGATCCACTTCGGCGGCTCCTTCTTGGTCTTCAGATAGGCGTCGAGAGCATCAAAGGCGGGACCGGCCATGTTCGGCGTCAGTTCCACCGTTGCATTCGCTTCGCCCGCTGCCATGGCCTTGAAGAGATCCGGAACCGAATCGATGGACACGGTCAGAATGTCCTTGCCCGGCTTCAGGCCGGCTTCCTTGATCGCCTGGATAGCGCCGACGGCCATGTCGTCATTGTGAGCATAGAGCGCACAGATATCCTTGCCGCCGTTCTCGGCCTTCAGGAAGCTTTCCATGACTTCCTTGCCCTTGGCGCGGGTGAAGTCGCCGGTCTGGCTGCGGACGATCTTCAGGTTGTCATGACCCTTGATGGCTTCTTCGAAGCCCTTCTTACGCGCAATCGCCGGCGAGGAACCGGTGGTGCCCTGAAGCTCGACGATATTGCACTTCTTGTCGCCGACATTCTTCACCAGCCAGTCGCCGGCAACCTTGCCTTCGTGGATCTGGTCAGAAGTAACGGCGGTCAGATAAAGGTCCTTCG
This sequence comes from Martinezella rhizogenes, assembly GCF_000799715.1. Lineage (GTDB taxonomy): Bacteria > Pseudomonadota > Alphaproteobacteria > Rhizobiales > Rhizobiaceae > Rhizobium > Rhizobium rhizogenes_C. The sequence goes on along the minus strand of NZ_JUHG01000011.1, from coordinate 244,592 downwards.
GCGCGTTGATCGTACGGTCAAGCAGGATGACCGGGATCTTGGCTTCCTTTGCTTCCTTCAGAACGGAATCCCATCCGGTTTCCACAACCGGTGCCAGCAGAATCGCATCAACACCCTGGGCGATGAAGGAGCGAATCGCCTTGATCTGATTTTCCTGCTTCTGTTGCGCGTCGGCAAACTTGAGATCGATGCCGCGCTTTTTGGCTTCCTGTTTAGTCAGGGTGGTTTCCGCGGCCCGCCAGCCGGATTCCGAGCCGATTTGCGAGAAGCCGACGACCAGATCTTTTGCCGATGCAGACGTAAACATGCAGGCGGCAAGAATGGTAGCACTCACCAGTGCAGTCTTCAATTTCATGATATCCTCCCAATGGGGCCATCTCCTGAGGCCACGCAGAAAAAATCATATAGTAATACTTTTGTAAATCGACATTCGATGATGCAGCGCAACAAAAAAGGGCGTCATCAACGCCCTTTTTCAACTTTTGCGATTTTGGCTCGCTTTTTACTTCGAGGCCGGCAACTTATCGTCGACACCTTCGATGTAGAAGTTCATGCCGAGTAGCGTGCCGTCATCGGCGCGCTCGCCGGCCTTCAGCCAAACCGTGCCGTCCTGCTTGTTGATCGGGCCGGTAAAGGGCGCGAGTTCGCCGGACTTGATCTTGGCTTCGGTCTCCTCAGCCAGCTTCTTCACGTCGTCAGGCATATTGGTATAGGGCGCCATCGTCAGGATGCCGTCCTTCAGGCCGTCGAAGCTCTGCTCGGATTTCCAGGTGCCATCGAGGAAGGCATGAACGCGCTTGATATAGTACGCGCCCCAGGTGTCCTCGATCGCGGTCAACTGCGACTTCGGGCCGGCGGCAATCATGTCGGAAGCCTGGCCGAACGCCTTGACGCCACGCTGTTCGGCAACCTGCATCGGCGCGGTCGTATCGGTGTGCTGCGTCAGGATATCGACACCCTGGTCGATCAATGCCTTGGCGGCGTCGGCTTCCTTGCCCGGATCGAACCAGGTGTTCACCCAGATGACCTTCATCTTGAAGTTCGGGTTGACCGACTTGGCGCCCGCTTCGAAGCCGTTGATGCCCATCACCACTTCCGGGATCGGGAAAGTGGCGATGTAGCCGGCCGTGCCGGTCTTCGACAGTTTGGCGGCGATAACGCCGCTGATGTAGCGGCCTTCATAGAAGCGCGAATTGTAGGTCGCGACATTGTCCGCCGTCTTGAAACCGGTGGCATGCTCGAACTTCACCTTCGGATACTTCTTGGCGACGGCGATCGTCGGATCCATGAAGCCGAAGGAGGTGGTGAAGACCATGGCGCAGCCGGAGCGGGCCAGGCGCTCGATGGCGCGTTCGGCATCCGGGCCCTCCGGAACGTTTTCGAGGAACGGCGTCTCGATCTTGTCGCCGAATTCCTTCTGCAGCGCCTGGCGGCCCTTGTCGTGCGCCTGCGTCCAGCCGCCGTCGGTCTTCGAGCCGACATAGATGAAGCAGATCTTCGTCTTGGCGGCTGCTTCCGCCGAGGTGGCGGCGCCGATACCGACGATCAGGGCCGCGGTGGCGGCGAGTGAGAGTGCTAGTTTCTTCATAGTAGCCCCTGTTGGTTGGAAGGTTTCCGATAGCCCGTCTTTTGATTGTTCATCGATCCGGCACGAAAGGCTTGCCGAGCGATGCCGGCGTATTGATCAACGTCGCACGCCGATTTTGAGAGATAATGACCAGGACGACAACCGTGGAAAGATACGGCAGCATCGAGAGAAATTGTGACGGCACGCCAATGCCGAATGCCTGTGCGTGCAGTTGCAGGATGGTGACGGCGCCGAAGAGATAGCCACCGATGAGGATGCGCCACGGGCGCCAGGAGGCGAAGACGACCAAGGCAAGCGCGATCCAGCCACGGCCACCGGACATGCTTTCCGTCCATTGCGGCGTATAGATCAGCGATAGCTGCGCCCCGGCGAGCCCCGCGCAGGCTCCACCGAACATGACGGCTAGATAGCGCGTGCGGATGACATTGATGCCGAGCGCGTGGGCCGAGGCGTGATTGTCGCCGATGGAGCGAAGCTTGAGCCCGGCGCGGCTGCGGAACAGGAACCAGTTGACCGCGATCACCAGGATGATCGACAGATAGAAGACAATATCCTGCTTGAACAGCACGGTGCCGATATAGGGTATCTGCGACAGGACCGGGATTTCGATCGGCAGCAGACGGATGCCCGGCACGCCGACATAGCCTTCGCCGATCATACCGGACACACCAAGCCCGAGAATCGTCAGCGCTAGACCAGTCGCCACCTGATTGCTTACCAGCGTCAGTGTCAGGAAGGCGAAAAGCAGCGAGAACAGTGCGCCGGAGGCGACACCAGCAACAAGACCGAGGTAGGGAGACCCGCTGATCTGGGCGGCGGCGAAAGCGCCGACCGATCCCATGATCATCATGCCCTCGACGCCGAGATTGAGCACGCCGGCACGCTCGGTCACCAACTCACCGATAGCGGCGATGACCAGTGGCGTTGCCGCCGTGATGATCGTCAGGAGAACGGCTTCAAAAAAAGTCATGCCGCGCCTCCTGCCTTGATGTGCGCCCGCGAGCGGACGAAGCGAATCTTGTAATAGATCAGCGCGTCGCAGGACAGTACGAAGAACAACAGGAAGCCCTGAAAGACGCTGGTCACCTTGTCGGAAACGCCGATGGTCAATTGCGCGCCTTCACCGCCGATATAGGTCAGCGCCAGCACCAGACCGGATGCGATGAGGCCGAGCGGATTGAGGCGGCCGAGATAGGCGACGATGATCGCAGTGAAGCCATAGCCGGGCGAGATCGACGGTTGCAGATGACCGATGGTGCCGGAAACCTCGGAGATGCCGGCGAGACCGGCAAGCGCGCCGGACAGCAGGAAGGCGAACCAGACCATCTTCTTCGGCGAGAAGCCGGCGAAACGCCCTGCCCGCTCGGACTGTCCGAGCACGACCACCTCGAAGCCCTTCAGCGTATAGCGCATCATGAACCAGAGGAGGATGGCCGCGACGATCGCAAAGACGAAGCCCCAATGCGCGGTGATGGTGTCATCCCAGATCGGCGGCAGCATGCCTTCCGGAACGAAGTCGCGCGTTCCGTAGAAACCGTGGCCATCCGGGTTGCGCCAGGGGCCACGCGTCAGCCAATCCAGGAAAAGCTGGGCGACGTAGGTCAGCATCAGGCTGGTCAGGATTTCGTTGGTGTTGAAATGTGTCTTCAGAAGCGCCGGAATGGAGGCATAAAGCGCGCCGCCGATAGCTCCACAGATCATGATCAGTGGCAGCAGCAGCGGCGAATGCCAATCGTAGAAATAGACAGGAATGACGGAGCCGAATATGGCGCCGACGCTATATTGGCCTTCCGCGCCGATATTCCAGTTGTTGGAGCGATAGCAGACCGACAGGCCCACAGCGATCAGGATCAGCGGCCCAGCTTTCTTCGCAAGCTCGTTCAGCGACCAGGGATCGAACAGCGGCTCGATGAGCAGGGCCTCGAGCGAATCCAGCGGGTCCTTGCCGAGCATCCAGAACATGATACCGCCGGCGATCAGCATCAAAACCAGCGCGAGCAGCGGCGATACGACCCCGTAAAGCTTCGACGCCTGCGGGCGCTTTTCGAGTTCAATGCGCATGCGCGGGCTCCGAATGGGTCTTGGATTCATGCTGGCCGCCCATCAGCAGACCGATCTTTTCCCGTGTCAGTTCATTCGCCGGATAGGCCGGCGACAGGCGCCCTTCGGAAATCACGGCAATATCAGTCGCCACCTCGAAGATCTCGTCGAGATCCTGGCTGATGACAAGCACGGCCGAGCCGCCGCGGGCAAGATCGACCAGCGCCTGACGGATGCGGCTCGCAGCGCCTGCGTCGACGCCCCAAGTCGGCTGATTGACGACCAGCACGGTCGGTTGGCGATCCAGCTCGCGGCCGACGATGAACTTCTGCAGGTTGCCGCCCGAAAGCGCGCCGGCGGCCGGGTCCTCGCCGCTCTTGCGCACATCCATGGCCTCGCAAATCCGCTTGGTTGCCTGCTTGACCGCACCGTGGCGGATCACCTTCAGGAAACCACCGCCGAGAAAGGCCTTGCGATCCGATTGCGCGCGCGCAAGCACCAGATTGTCCGACAGCTTCAGGCCCGTCACCGCGGCATGACCCTGACGCTCTTCCGGCACGAAGCCAGCACCGAGCAGGCGACGCGCATTGATACCCTTGGTGCCGACAGACTGGCCGCGCACCTGGATGAGATCGTCCGAGGGTACGGTATGCTCGCCGGAGATGACGTCGAACAGCTCCCCCTGCCCGTTGCCGGCAACACCGGCGATCGCCAGAATTTCACCGGCGCGGACGCGGAACGAAATATCCTTCAGCGATATCGCAAACGGCGTGCGTGCCGGCACGTTGAGACCCGCCACTTCCAGTTGGATATCGCCCTTCTTGCCAAGGCCTTCATGCTGAACGCTGGCAACATCGCTGCCGACCATCATGCGCGCGAGCGAGCCGGTCGTTTCCTGCCGGGGGTCGCAGGCGCCGGTCACCTTGCCATGACGCAGCACGGTGGCGCGTGAACAGATGCGCTGCACTTCCTCCAGGCGATGGCTGATATAGAGGACCGAGCGGCCTTCATCCCTGAGCTGGAACAATGTCTCGAACAGGCGATCGGCTTCCTGCGGCGTCAGCACCGAGGTCGGCTCGTCGAGAATGATCAGCTTCGGGTTCTGCAACAGCGCGCGTACGATCTCGATGCGCTGGCGCTCACCAACGGAGAGATCGGCGACATGGGCGTGCGGATCGAGCGGCAGGCCATAGGCGCGTGACAGGCTGGCGGCCTCCTCGACGATCTTCCCGATCGGAACGCTGTCATCCAGGGAAAGAGCAATATTCTCAGCGACGGTCAGCGCCTCGAACAGTGAGAAATGCTGGAATACCATGCCGATGCCGAGCTTGCGCGCGGCGCCCGGCGAAACGATGGACACAGGTTTCCCCTGCCAGACGATCTCGCCCTCGGTCGGCTCCAGAACGCCGAACAGCATCTTCACGAGAGTGGATTTGCCTGCGCCGTTTTCGCCGAGCAGAGCGTGAATCTCGCCCGGCTGGATTTCCAGATCAATTTCATTACAGGCAGCAAAGCTACCGAACAGCTTCGTCAGTTTTCGAACCGACAATAACGCACCGGCTGCCGGCATATCGGATGACGACACATTCCCCTCATTTCTTTCCCAACAATCCGCCCTTTTGGATCTATGGGATCAGCAGCGTAGTTCCACTCGTTTTTCTTGATTCCAGATCCGAGTGCGCGCGCCCTGCATCGCTCAACGGATAGGTCTGGCTGATATTGATACGCACTTTGCTGCTTTGCACAACAGCAAATAATGCGTCCGCACTGGCTCTCAACTCTTCAGGCGTGCCGATATAGGCGAAAAGACTTGGCCTTGTGGCGAAAAGCGAGCCCTTCTGATTGAGGATAGCAAGGTTAAAATTCTCTATCGGACCGGAGGACTGACCGAAGGTTACCCACAGGCCGCGCGGCTTCAGGCAATCAAGAGACTGTGGAAACGTATCCCGGCCGACCGAGTCATAGACGACATCGACGCCCTTGCCGCCAGTGATCTCCTTGACACGCTCGGCGAAGTTTTCGCGGCTGTAGTCGATGACATGGTCATAGCCATGTTCAAGCGCCAGCTTGACCTTCTCCGGCGAGCCAGCCGTTCCGATCACGGTGGCGCCGAGGGCTTTCGCCCATTGTCCGGCGATCAGTCCGACGCCGCCTGCCGCCGCATGAAATAGCAACACTGTTCCGGGACCGACCTTGAAGGTGCGGTTGAGCAGATATTCGACCGTCATCCCCTTCAGCATCATCACGCCGGCGGTCTCGAGCGGAATATCGTCGGGAACCTTGACGAGATGGCGTGTCTCGATATTGCGCTCGACACTGTAGGCGCCGTCACTGCCGACATAGGCAACCCGATCGCCGACAGCAAAGTCGGTCACGCCGGAACCAATGGCGGTGATCGTGCCGGCCGCTTCCTTGCCGAGCGGCAACGGAGAGTACGGCGCCTTGTAAAGGCCGGAACGGAAGTAGACGTCGATGAAATTCAGCCCGATCGCGGCATGGCGGATCTGCACCTCGCCGGTGCCCGGAGGCGGCAGGTCCACCTCCTCCAGCTTCATGACTTCAGGACCGCCGTTTTGATGGATGCGAATGGCCTGGGTCTTCTTCATGACGCGCAAATCCTACTGACGCCCGAGGGATGGAAAAAACTGCAATACGCCACCGATACAATAGAGATAGATACCGCTGAGGACAAACAGGACAACGGCCCAGTGCGGCATGACGAAATGCATCAGCAGCGAATAGACCCCGAGCGCGGACCAGAACAGGAAGATGCCGAGATTGAGCGGCCGCAGCCGCTTGACGCGCACTGGATGCAGAAAATTGATCGGCAGGAAGGTCAGGACGACAGAGACGCCGACGACAATCATGGCGGTGGTCGCATTGGCGCCTATGACGAACAGAGTGAAGACCACCATGTTCCAGACAACGGGGAAACCGGAGAAGAAATATTCATCCGTCTTCATGCCAGTATCGGCATAATAGATGGCGCTGGAGACGACGATCATGCCGGCGGCCACGAAGGACCAGGGCTCGCCGATCATGCCGCTTTCATAAAGCGCGAAGGCCGGCAGCAGCACATAAGTCACATAGTCGATGATATTGTCGAGCGTGTCGCCGGACCAATTGGGCAGCACTTCCTTGACGCGGACCTTGCGGGCGATCGGCCCATCGATACCATCGACGAGCAGCGCCAGGCCGAGCCACCAGAACATGTCGACAAAGCGATGCTCCGCTGCGGCGACAACGCCGAGAAAGGCGAGAAAAGAGCCGGATGCCGTCAATATATGTACGGAGAAGGCACGAATCTCCGCATAAGGCACCCGCTTATAATTGAAGACTTTCATCCGCCCCACTGCTCGACTGTTTATTCACCTGCCCCGGCAGATGATTTTTCTTGCTAATATGCATCCTTTGCCCGGTACCGCCAGCGCAAAAGCTCTATTTCCTGGGCACGCTATAGCGTGTTCCTGTCATTTTCACCCACTGCGATGTTTCATCCCATGGATTTCAACAGGCTAAGTGCTTATTTTCAGAACGGAAGACAATTGAGGCATCGATATGAAGCAGGTTGAAGTGGCCGTCATCGGCGGCGGTCTGGCAGGCATGGTGGCCGCGATCGCGCTCGCGCGCGGCGGAAGATCCGTCGCCCTCGTGGCCGCGCCCTACAGCAAGGCGGATCAGCGGACCACGGCGCTGATGGACCAATCGATTCGTTTCCTGGAGCGGCTGGCGCTGTGGGAGAAGATCGCGCCGTCCACTGCGGCATTGACGACGATGCAGATCATCGACGGCACGGCGCGGCTGTTGCGCGCACCGACCGTTTCCTTCCGCGCCTCGGAAATCGGCCTCGACGCCTTTGGCTACAATATCCCGAACGCCGTGCTGCTCGGCAGCCTCAGCGAAGCCGTCAGGGCCGAGGGCAATATCATGCTCATCGAGACGACCGCGTCCGAGGTTACCATCCGCGACGATGGCGTTACCATCACGCTCGAAGATGGCGATACCGTCGAAGCTAGCTTCGTGGTCGGCGCGGACGGGCGCAATTCGACGATACGGGAAACGCTCGGGATCAAGGTCAAGAGCTGGTCCTATCCGCAATCGGCCATGGTGCTGAACTTCGCGCATTCCCTGCCACATCAGAACATCTCGACGGAGTTTCACACCGAGAGCGGGCCGTTCACGCAGGTTCCCCTGCCCGGCAACCGCTCCAGTCTCGTCTGGGTGCAAAAACCGGCGGAAGCTGCCGCCAATGCGGAGAAATCACTCGAGGAACTCGGGCTGTTGATCGAGGAGCGCATGCAGTCGATGCTCGGCAAGGTGACGGTCGAGGATAATGTGCAGGTCTGGCCACTCTCCGGCATGACGGCCCATCGCTTCGGCAAGGGTCGCGCCGCGCTGATCGGCGAGTCAGCCCATGTTTTCCCGCCGATTGGTGCACAGGGCCTGAACCTCAGCCTGCGCGACATCCTGGCGCTGACCGATGTTCTCTGCGACCGCGCCGATCAGCCGATTGCGGCCTCCGCCGGGGACAGTTTCGACCGCAAGCGGCGCACCGATATCCTCAGCCGGACGGCAAGCGTCGATCTGCTGAACCGCTCGCTCCTGTCGGATTTCCTGCCGGTGCAGATGCTCCGGGCCGCGGGCCTGCATGTCCTCTCGGCCATCCCGCCGCTGCGCAACGTCGTCATGCGCGAGGGTATCGAGCCCGGCGGCGGCCTGCGCGGCTTCTCCTCGATGCTACGGGAAAAGCTGCGCCGGTAAGGTGCCGGACTTGATCAGGTAGAGCAGCAGCGACACCGTCACCACGGAGCAAGCCGTGGTGATCAGGATGGTGGCGGACGCCCGCTCCTGCCAGACGCCATATTGCTGGCCGATGACGAAAACATTCGTCGCCGTCGGGAGGGCTGCGAGCAGTACCGCCGATTCGATCCAGATCGGATCGAAGCCACCGACCATTTGCAACACGAGATAGACCATCAGCGGATGCAGGATGAGCTTGGCCGGCACGATATAGCCAATCTCGGCCGGAATGCGCTTCAGCGGCCGAAGGGCGAGCGTCACGCCCATGGCGAACAGCGCGCAAGGGGCGGCGGCCTGAGCGAGATAATCGACAAAGCGCTGGAAGGCGACCGGCTGGTGGACCGAAAAGGCAGCAGCCGCAAAACCGAAAGCGGTCGACAGAATGAAGGGGTGAAGCAGCACCTTCCTGGCGATATCGGCGGCAACGCGGCCCGGTGAACGCTTGTCGCCGCCCTCGATGGCCATCAGCGCCGGAGCGACGATAAAATGCAGCGCGTTCTCGAAGCAGACGATCAGAGCCACGGGAACGGCCGCCTTCTCGCCGAGCGCCAGCAATGCCAGACCCGGCCCCATGTAGCCGATATTGCCATAGGCGCCGGCAAAGGCCTGGATCGTGCTGTCCGCCAGTGAGTTGCGGCGCAGGACGCGACCGACCAAAAACACCAGCAGGAAGATCGAATAGGTCGCGGCAATGTCGGCGACGATGAAATCGACACGCGTCAGCTGCTCGATCGGAGTTTGCGAAACGAGCTTGAAGAACAGGGCCGGCAGAGCAGCATAGATGATGAAGGTATTGAGCCAGCCAAGCGCTTCGGCCGGCTGTTTCGTGATACGTGCGGCTATGTAACCGATCAGGATCAGGCCGAAGAAGGGCAACAACAGACCGACTATGTCAGCCATCGGGGTCAGCCATCGGGCATTTTCCACTCTGATGATGAAAACGAGGACGTCCGGCTTAACCGATTTTCATCAAGATTGGAAAGGTCTGCTGAAACCAGATCGCCATATCGCTGACATAGCCGAATATGAAAGCCAAGCCAGTCAGCACCAAAAACCCGCCCATGACCTTCTCGACGGTGCCGAGATGACGGCGAAAGCGAACCAGGAAGCTCATGAAGGCACCGGAAAAGCCGGCGGCGATCCAGAAGGGAATGGCAAGACCCAGCGAATAGATAGCAAGCAGCCCGGCGCCGGCGCCGATCGTCTCGCGCGATGCCGCTACTCCGAGGATGGCCCCTAGCACCGGGCCGATGCAGGGCGTCCAGCCAAAAGCGAAGGCGAGGCCCATGATATAGGCGCCGGTCAGCGTCGCCGGCTTGCCGCTACCTTGAAACCGCGCCTCGCGCGCCAGAATGCCAAGCCGGAAAACACCGAGGAAATTCAGGCCCATGATGACGATGATCAGGCCGCCGATCTTGGCAAGAATATCAAGATGCTGGCGCAGCAACATACCGATCGACGAGGCGCCGGCGCCCAGCGCGATGAAGACGGTCGCAAAGCCGAGGGTGAAAAACAAAGCGGAAAACAGCACATTGCCACGGACACTCGGCCCGCTCGCTACCGCCGCTCCACCGCCCCGAAACTGCTCGACGGAAATGCCGGCCATATAACAGAGATAAGGCGGCACCAGCGGCAGGACGCAGGGCGACAGAAACGAAAGCGCTCCGGCGAGCAAGGCACTGAGAAGCGAGATATCGGCAAGCGACACGATGGACTCCGGCTATGTCATTCTGCCGCCTTACTAGCTGCGCGGGAGGCGGAAGGCCAATCACCTTTTTGAGGGGCGAGGCGGAGCAAAGTGGACGCTGAAACGCATCGAACGCGGGAAACACAGATTTCCTACAAGGGCTTTGGCTGGGACGATATCGAAAATGGTGAGAGCGTTGGGTTCGAACCCAAGACCTACTGTAAAAAAACTCGCGTCGGCCGCAAGACGATCCGAGCGACTGAAGGACGCACGCTAAAATATGGATTGGCTATCACAAATCCTGTTTGCATTCACCAACTATACGCCCCGCGGCGCCTCGGACGATAAAGACGGCCCGGCAATGTATGTCGGTTTATTTGTCGTACTCATCTTCATGATCGGTTGCGGATTTCTTATTGGTGGTCTCTGGTCATGGCGGGTATCCCATTTTCCTCATGCCGTGGGGACGATAACGGCGCTGTGGGAGGAGACGGTACGTGATGATGGCACGGTTCACGTCTACGCTGTTGGCAAGGTTGCCTTCACACGCACCCACAACGGAAAATCATTCGACTGTGAGATTACGAAGAGGATCGGCGAGCCAAGAGACCATTTCGCCGTCGGCGACAAGCTCGATCTCGTCCCGGCTACCGGGACTTGCGAGAGAGTCGATATCATCGATCGAATGCGGAACTAGGCCAAATCCGTAGCGCTATGCGAGCGCGTCTTGCTACATCAAAGCCCGGGGCAGATCATGAATAAGCTTTTCAACTGTGTTGGCATCGATGGCTATAGATGTTTTCTGGTTGCCATTGTTTGCATACCATCCTTCTTCGACGTGAGAATATTCTATGGCGTTTCGATATTTTTTGGATTTTGCCTTCCCGGGATTTTGAACGAGCTTCTCAATAAGCCCGACGCCTCCGGAAATAGAATATTCTTTGTATCTGGGCGATTTCTCTTTCCCTATGAAACCTTCCTGTTTGTCTGGAATGGCTTCAGGGTGAAAAGCTAGCAGGAACGATCAACCGTGTTTCCGTAAGCAAAATAAGAGCTCGAATATAAACAGCCGCCACGCCTCAGCCCGACCTCACTGCAACAGGGATACCCCAGCTTCTTCTGCCGCCTTGATAAAGGCATTTCGGGCAGTTTGCGGGTGAGTGCGTTCCATTATCGCGTCGAGACATGCCTGGATCGCCGTCAGATACGCTTCGCCATCCCTAATCGGCCAATGGTCCAGCAGCGTCTCAGTCGCATCCTGTGCCGTATTGACACGTCTATATCCACCGGTGTCGCTCATCACCAGCGTTACGGCGGCCGGAAATGGTCGTAAAGTGTTTCGTTCCAAGACTCGTTACCTCAAAAACCTAAAGATGCTGGTAACCTTGCAAAAGGCATTCCAGGAAATGCGGCCAACATGCTCAGGATGGTTCAAGGCGCGCTGGGAAGCCTAAAAGTTGATCAGGCAATGCATCGACGTCGCAAACGCGGCCGTTGCGTTTGATCAAATACGCAAGTCTTTTCGTTGGCGGCGGCGTTACCCCAAGCGGAAAAAGATCATTATCTCTTGGATTAACTTCACCAAACAAGCCTTTGAAAAGGCCTTGGTGAGAGCGTCGGGGTTCGAACCCGAGACCTACTGATTAAAAGTCAGTTGCTCTACCAGCTGAGCTACGCTCTCCCCGTCCGCGGGTGGTAACACCCCGGCTGGAAGTGCGCGGAACATATGCAGACGCCCTATTGCGGTCAACCCATAAAATCGCCGTTGCGGCGTCGCAAAATGCTTTTCCGCGGATTGAAGTCGCAAAACCTGTCCGCGCTATCGGCGGAATCGCCGGGATCGGCCGAAAGTCGCGCCCTCGCGGGTCGAGAAAATATCTTGTCCATATTGGAATTCATCCCGGCATAGCGGGCTAATCGGAGCAATAACCGTTAATAATCCGGATTGTAGTGAACGGTCTCGACCACGAGCGCGCGCAATTGTTTGCCGCACGAATCGCTTTTGGTGTATATCAGCATTTGTGAACAACCCACCGAGTCTCAGGAGGACCTTATGGAAGTCGGTTGGATTGCAGCTATTGTTATTGGTGGCCTTGCCGGCTGGTTCGCTGAAATGATCATGAAAAGCGATACCGGCATTATCATGAACATCGTCCTCGGCATTGTAGGTGCGCTCGTTGCCAGTTGGCTTTTCGGGATTTTGGGCCTTACGCTGCCCTTCAACGCCCTGGTCAACTATCTCATCACCGGCTTTATCGGTGCATGCATCCTGATCTTCGTCGGCAGACTGATCAGGCGATAGACACCGTATGGGCGCAAGCTCATCGAGAGTGGGGACAGAAGGGAAGACGGGACAACCGCCTTCCCTTTTTTATTGCTCTTACAGGCCGCTTCGCCAGGCAAAACCCTTTTCAACCTCACTAAAAGCACTAGGTACGAAAGCGGAACCAAAGAGGAGGTTGAAAGCATGACGGAAAGCGCCCATCAGACGCCGAGCCGAAAGGTGCTGCGCGGTCGCCCCTATAGCATTGCTGAATTCGCGCGAAAATATCGCCTCGACGACAAAGAGGCTAAGCGCCTTTTCGACAAGTTCGGCCCATCGGCCACCGAACTGGATCTGCTGATGGCGGCCAAGCGGAAACCGCCGAGCCTTGCTTCTGCCATCGGTCATTGATCGATATAATAGCGGCGGGAAGCCAGGCTTTCACCCGGCCCCCTTTGCCGCTGCGGCCGGAATGAGGCATATGATGGCGGTTTGCCATCGCAAATGCGACATGCCAGAATGTAATATATCAGACTGGACATGGAATCGGCTGAGAATGCAGAATTCGCAAAGCCACCTCGCTTATCTCGCCCTGGAGCACCTGATCGTCACGCTGGCGCTGAAGCCCGGTGCACTGGTGACGGAAAAGCAGTTGATCGAGCTGGCGGGCCATGGGCGCACACCGGTACGCGAGGCGATCCAGAAGCTGGCATGGCAAGGGCTGATCCATGTGCGGCCGCGCGTCGGACTACAGATCGCGGAGATCCGAGCGGAAGACCACATGCATGTCATGCAGGTCCGGCGCGAGCTGGAGCCGATCGCGGCTTCGCTGGTTGCCGTCAACGCCAACCAACAGCAGCGCGAACAATTGCTCGAATGCGCCCGCCTGATGACGGATTGCGCCGTCACCGGCGACCTGCCCGGCTTTTTCGCCGCCGACAAGACATTCGATGAAATCCTGGAGGAAGCCTGCCCGAATGGCTTCATCACGGCGGCGCTCGGTCCGGTGCAGACCCACTCTCGGCGGCTCTGGTACTCCACCGCGCCGCCTGATGGTATGGACCGGGCGATTGCGCTGCACGTCAGCGTCATCCGCGCCATTCGTCAGGGCAATGCCGAAGACGCCGGCAAGGCGATGGCGACGCTGATCGACTATCTCAGCGGCATATGAAAAGGCGGCCTCGCTACCAAGACCGCCCTTTCCTGTTCCAATATCGGAAAAGCTCTTAACCGACGAAAGCGCGCTCGATGACAAATTCGGCCGGCTTGCTGTTGGCGCCTTCATTGAGACCCGCCTTTTCTAGCAATTCCTTGGTATCCTTCAGCATCGCCGAGGAGCCGCAGATCATGCCGCGATCGATCTCGGGATCGAGCGCCGGAATACCGAGATCAGTAAAGAGCTTGCCGTTTTCCATGAGATCGGTGATGCGGCCCGTGAAGGGATAATCTTCGCGGGTGACGGTCGCATAGTGGCGCAGCTTGTCGCCGACAACCTCGCTCAAAAGCTCGTCATTGCGGATTTCCTCCACGAGATCGAAGCCATATTTCAGCTCGGCAACATCGCGGGTGGTGTGGGTGAGGATCACTTCCTCGAACTTCTCATAGGTTTCCGGATCGCGGATCAGGCTCGCGAAGGGCGCGATGCCGGTGCCGGTCGAGAACATATAGAGCCGCTTGCCCGGCGTCAGCGCGTCAAGCACCAACGTACCTGTCGGCTTCTTGCGCATCAGCACTTCGTCGCCCGGCTTGATGTTCTGCAGATGCGAGGTCAGCGGACCGTCCGGCACCTTGATCGAGAAGAACTCAAGTTCTTCGGCCCAGGCCGGGCTTGCGATCGAATAAGCGCGGTAAAGCGGCTTGCCGTCGACCATCAGACCGATCATCGCGAATTCGCCCGAGCGGAAACGGAAGCCCTGCGGCCGGGTCATCGTGAAACGAAAGAGCCGGTCGGTATAATGCGTCACGCTCAGCACCTTCTCGGCGAAAACGCCTGATGGTACTGCGGAAACAAATTCTTCGGTCTTGGCGGGGGCGTTCATTCGGTCTCAGATCCCGTATTCGTCGTGTGGGCGTCGTTCTTGGCAGTCTGTGTCAGGCGAGGCTGATATTACACTATAGTGCGGATTTAAAGGCATTCCATTCCATCCGGCAGCGCCAGCATAAAATATGCGTACCATAGTCAAGTTTTCTGCGGTCCCTCAGGCTAGATACAGCCATCCCCAGGGATGTGGCATCCGGTGTATATCCCAGTGCCACGCTCCTGGAATGACGGCCGAATCAGGCCGTCTTGGCCGCCTGACGGCGCCAGCTATAGGTCTCACCGCCAGCGGCAGGCCGGGCCGTCGGCTGATAGTAATGCGGAATACCCGGCAGGCGATTTTCCGAAAGTCGCTTCAGTGCCGTCTCGTTGGTGACCGCGAAACTGTCGATGCCGACGCGTAGCATCAACGGAATCTGGTCGATCAGCACATCGCCGACCGCGCGCAGCTCGTTGGCAAAGCCGAGGCGCTCGCGCAGCAACGAGGCGTGGCTGAAGGCGCGACCGTCGCTGAAAGCCGGAAAAGCCACAGCGACGATAGCCAACCGATCCAGATAGGGCTCCAGCTTCGTCACATCGTCGGCCGGCTTGATCACCACGCCAAGGCCGATATCATTGCTCTCTTCAGCCTTGGTAATCAGGTCATCAAGGCTCAGCAGCGGCTTCTGCTCTTCGGTCGCCTTGACTTCCTCGGTCTCGGTAACCCAGGGATCGTTTTCGACAAAACCGGTTTCGCGCCAAATCTTCGTCATGGTCATCTCCTTACGCCGCCTCGGCCGAAGCCGAGGACGAGCCGTAGAGCGCTTCCTTGAAGGGTTGCGGACCGACACGCCGATAGGCATCGAGGAAGATTTCGGACGGATCGAGGCGCAGGCCGAGATAAGTGTCGACGATCGTCTCGATGGCGTCGGTCACCTTGTTCGGCTCAAAGCCGCGGCCGATGATTTCACCGATCGAGGTGTGTTCGTCGCCGGAGCCGCCGAGCGTGATCTGATAGAGTTCCGCACCCTTCTTCTCGACGCCGAGCAGGCCGATATGGCCGACATGGTGATGGCCGCAGGCGTTGATGCAGCCCGAGATCTTGATCTTCAGCTCACCAATCTCCGCCTGACGCTCGGCCGAGCCGAAACGCGTGGAGATTTCCTGCGCGAGCGGGATCGAGCGGGCATTGGCAAGGGCGCAATAGTCGAGCCCGGGACAGGCAATGATATCCGTGATCAGCCCGGCATTGGCGGTTTCAAGCCCGACGGCGACCAGACCACGATAGACGGCTTCGAGATCGGCGAGAGCCACATGCGGCAGGATCAGGTTCTGTTCATGGCTGACGCGGATTTCGTCGAAGGCATATTCCTCGGCGATATCGGCGACGACATCCATCTGGACATCCGAGGCATCGCCCGGAATACCGCCGATCGGCTTCAGCGAGATCGTCACCATGCCGTAGTCGGGGTTCTTGTGCGGCTGCACATTCTGCTGCACCCAGCGGGCGAAGTCCGGATCGGCCTTTTTCCAGCGGGCAAGGCTTTCCCAACCTTCGGCGCGCTGTGGCAGAGCCGGCGGCGCGAAATAGGCGGAGATCGCCTGAACATCGGCCTCGGGGAGCTTCAGCTCGGTGTCCTTCAGCTTGGCAAACTCGACCTCGACCTGACGGGCCAGCTCTTCGGCACCGGTTTCATGCACGAGGATCTTGATGCGCGCCTTGTACTTGTTGTCGCGGCGGCCATGGAGATTGTACACGCGCATAACGGCGGTCGTGTAAGACAGCAGATCCTCTTCCGGCAGGAAGTCGCGGATCAACTTGGCAACCATCGGCGTACGGCCCTGCCCGCCGCCGACATAGACGGCAAAGCCGATCTCACCCTTGTCGTTCTTCTTCAGATGCAGGCCAATATCGTGCACCTGGATTGCGGCGCGGTCGCGCTCAGCGCCGGTAACGGCGATCTTGAACTTGCGCGGCAGGAAGGAGAATTCCGGATGAACCGACGACCACTGGCGCAGGATCTCAGCATAGGGACGCGGATCGGCAACTTCATCGGCGGCGGCACCGGCGAAATGGTCGGCGGTGACATTGCGAATGCAATTGCCCGAGGTCTGGATGGCATGCATTTCCACAGAGGCCAGTTCAGCCAGCACGTCCGGCATATCCGAGAGCTTCGGCCAGTTGAACTGTAGGTTCTGACGGGTAGTGAAATGACCATAGCCACGGTCATAGGTGCGCGCGATATGGGCGAGCATGCGCATCTGGCGCGAGCTCAGCGTGCCATAGGGAATGGCGATGCGCAGCATGTAGGCATGCAGCTGCAGATAGACGCCGTTCATCAGGCGCAGCGGCTTGAACGCGTCTTCCGCGAGTTCCCCCGAAAGGCGCCGCTCCACCTGATCGCGGAACTGGGCAACGCGTTCCGCGACAAAGGCGTGGTCAAATTCGTCGTAGCGATACATGGCTTCCTCAGACTGCAATAAATTCCGGATCGGCGGCGGCATAGCCCGGCGCGTATTCCATGGTGGGACCTTCGGCGCGGATACGCTCGCGCAGGCGCAGCGGCCAAAGCTTGCCGCCGGTTTCCTGAACTTCGATCAGATTGACGTCGACAACCTTGTTATCGGCATATGCCTGCTTGCCGATCGCCTCGAGCGCGGCCTCGGCTTCAGCATGACGGGCAACGAGCGACTCCTGCAGGGACGTCACCCACTCGCCATTGGCATTCAACCAGACGGCAACACCATCGGTCAGCCGGTTGGCGGTCAAAACCTTGTCGACCATGGGATCAGCTCCTTGCAAATTCTTGAGCGACGGTCTCCTGACGGACCAGCGGCTCGGACTGTTCGAAATTGGCACCGGCGACGGCTTCGCCGATGATGACCATGACCGGACCGCTCAGCTCGTCGCGATGCTCCAGATCCGGCAGATCCTTCAATGTGCCGTGCATCAGGCGACGGTCGCGCCGGCTGGCGTTCTCGATGACGGCAACCGTGGTCTCGGGCGGAAGCCCGGCTTCCATCAGACGACCGGCGACGGAGGCGGCAACCGTGCGGCCCATATAGACAGCGATGGTCGCGCCGGAAATAGCAAGGCTTGCCCAATCCGGCAGCACATCGCCAGTCAGGTCATGGCCCGTGGTGAAAACCAGCGACGATGCAACACCGCGCAGCGTCAGCGGCAGTTCGAAATCGGCGGCGGCGGCGAAGGCCGAGGTGATGCCCGGAACGATCTCATAGGTCACGCCGGCGGCACGCATCGCGGCCATTTCCTCGCCCGCCCGGCCATAAACCAGTGGATCGCCGGATTTCAGCCGCACGACACGCTTGCCGTCACGGCCAAGCTGCACCAGCAGCTCGTTGATCTCTTCCTGAGATTTGCTGTGGCAGCCCTTGCGCTTGCCGACTGAAAGACGCTCGGCATCGCGGCGTCCCATGTCGACGATCGCCTGCGGCACGAGCGCGTCATAGACGATGACGTCGGCTTCCATCATCACGCGCTGGGCGCGCAGCGTCAGTAGGTCTTCCGCACCAGGGCCGGCACCGACCAACCAGACATGGCCCTCGACCTTATGCGCCGAGTGCAACAGGCTGTCGGCGGCATACTCGGCCTGCGGCAAGTGGCCGGCACTGACGGCATCGGCGACGGGACCGGAAAAGAAGCGGCGCCAGAAGACACGGCGGGCGACGCCACGCGGCACCAGGCGATCGACGGGCTTACGGTAGCGTGTTGCCAGTTCCGCGAGCTTGCCGAGCGAGGGCGACAGCATCTGGTCGATCTGGGCGCGGATCATCTGCGCCAGCACGGGACCAGCACCTTCGGTGCCAATGGCAACGGCGACCGGAGCGCGGTTGACGAGCGCCGGCGTGTAGAAATCGCAATAATCGGGCTGATCGACGGCATTTGCCGGAATTCTCTCGGCGCGAGCCGCGTCAACGATCGCGCGGTCAGCCTCGGCGTCGCCGGTGGCGGCGAAAACCAGGGCAGCGCCCCTGACCTGATCCGGAGAGAAAGCGTTGCGTACGGTTTCGATGCGGTTGGCGATCAGGAAGGAATGATAGTCAGCTTCCGGCGCCGTGGTATAGGCGACGATCTTCGCCTGCGTGTTCATCAGAAGCCGCGTCTTGGCAAAAGCCTCATCACCATTCCCGAAGACAGCCGTGATCCTTCCTTCCACGCGAAAGAAAGCTGGGAACACCGAGAGCTGGTCAGTCCTGGGAGGCATTATCATTCCACTTCGAGATTGCCCGAATATCGCCTTTGTGGCCATCAGATTGAAGAAACAGAAATTCTAATGCTCCGGCAAGTCCGTATTCTTTTGCTCGACATCTCCAGGATTTGAGCAAAACTCACCAGAAGCCTCGACACAAGATAAACACAGGAAATCTATAGACTTTTAAGACTTTTCGGCACTAAAGATAGATTTATTGCCTGTGGCCAACGGTGTCTATACGTCATTTGCGCATTCCGCCGCGCCGGCAATGCCGCTAAGCTAAGAAAAAATCTACGGAGTACGACGCTTGTCCGCAAACACCATTGCCACCCGCCTGCTTGATGTCATGGAGAATGATATCCTGCCGCTGACACAAAAAGGCGTGGCCGCCGGAAACAAGGTATTCGGCGCGGCGATCCTTCGCAAGTCCGACCTGTCACTGGTGGTCGCCGAAACCAACAATGAGCTGGAAAATCCGCTCTGGCACGGTGAAGTGCACGCGCTGAAGCGGTTTTACGAGCTTGTTGACAAGCCCGCGACCAAGGACCTGATCTTCCTGTCGACCCATGAGCCCTGTACCATGTGCATGTCGGCGATCACCTGGGCCGGCTTCGACAACTACTATTATTTCTTCAGCCATGAGGATTCCCGCGACGCCTTCGCAATTCCGCATGACTTGCTGATCCTGAAAGAGGTCTTCGGGCTGGAGCCCGGCGGCTATCGCCGGCAGAATGCCTTCTGGAACAGCTTTGCAGTTGCCGATCTGGTCGAGACGGAAGAGTATCCATTGAAGACGGCACTCAAGGAACAGACGGCGCGCATCAAGGCCGCCTATGCCGCACTCTCCGACAGCTACCAGTCGTCCAAGGGCGACAACGACATTCCGCTGAACTGATCAAGGCCGCACCACAGAGATCCCCATGGAAGCATCACAAGACATATCCCGCCTGATCGAGATCATGGCGGCGCTGCGCAATCCTCAGACCGGTTGCCCCTGGGATATCGTCCAGACCTTCGAGACGATCAAGCCCTATACGATCGAGGAGGCCTACGAGGTTTCCGACGCGATCGAACGCAAGGACATGGACGATCTTTGCGACGAGCTCGGCGATCTTCTGTTGCAGGTGGTGTTTCACGCCCGCATGGCCGAGGAAGCGGGCGACTTCTCGTTTGGCGACGTCGTCGAGGCCATCACCCGCAAGATGATCCGCCGTCATCCGCATGTCTTCGCCGTTTCCGACGCCGATACGCACGACGCGGTGAAGCTGCAATGGGATCAGATCAAGGCCGAGGAAAAGCGCGAGCGCAGCGAACGCCGGACACGGCGCGGCATCTCGGAGGATTTCAAAGCCGGTTTCCTCGGCTCGGTGCAGCGCTCATTCCCGGCACTGACCGAGGCGCTGAAACTGCAGGAACGCGCCGCCAAGGTCGGGTTCGACTGGTCCGCGCCGGAACCGATCCTCAACAAGATCGAGGAAGAGATCGGGGAACTGCGGGTGGCGCTTGCCAGCGGTGAAAAGGCCAAGGTCAGCGATGAACTCGGCGACTTGATCTTCGCGGTCGTCAATATCGGCCGGCATGTGGAAGCTGACCCTGAGCAAGCGCTACGCGGCACCAACACGAAATTCCGTCGCCGCTTCAACCACATCGAGACGACGCTTGAGGCAGCAGGCGAAACGCTGGAGGAAGCCTCGCTGGAACGGATGGAAGACATCTGGCAGGCGGCAAAAGCAATCGAGCGGCAGCTCGCCGAATAGAGCGCGGCGGCGCCTACCCTATTCCCAGTCCTCGCGTGGTGGCTTTGGGCCGCGGCCCAAGCGCCGCTCCAGTTCAGTCGCTTCCGTCTCGGTCAAGCGAACTTCCAGCTTCACCGTGCCATCCTCGTTATCCTCACGGCTGTCGACGATAGCGTGATTATAGACCCAGGACAGCAGTGCCAGCTTGTCGACCGGGATTGTGATTGTCGTCTCGGTCAGGACACCGGAAAGCCGATGGCTGATTTCGTCCATCAGGCGATCGACGCCCTCGCCGCTCATTGCGGATACGGCGATAACGTTTTCGGCGGTCGATGCCTTCTGGACGATGGCGTCATGCGCCTCCGGCTCCAGGCGGTCGATCTTGTTCCAGACTTCGAGGATGCGTTCCGCCCCTTCGGCCTCGCCGATGCCGAGATCGCCGAGAATGCGCATGACGTCGGCGCTCTGCGCCTGATTGTCTTCGTCCGAGAGATCGCGGACATGCAGGATCAGGTCAGCTTCCAGCACCTCTTCCAGTGTGGCACGGAAGGCGGCGACAAGATGGGTCGGCAGATCGGAAATGAAACCGACGGTGTCGGAAAGGATGACGGTGCGGCCATGCGGCAGCTTCATGCGCCGTAGCGTCGGATCGAGCGTTGCAAACAGCATGTCCTCAGCCAGGACGCCGGCGCCGGTAATGCGATTGAACAGCGTCGACTTGCCGGCGTTGGTGTAGCCCACCAGCGCCACGATCGGATGCGGCACCTTCCGGCGCTTGGCGCGATGAAGCTGGCGGGTACGCACCACCTGTTCAAGTTCGCGCTCCAGCCGGATAATCCGGTCCTGCAACTGCCGCCGGTCGGCCTCGATCTGGGTTTCACCGGGGCCACCCATGAAGCCCGCGCCGCCGCGCTGGCGTTCAAGGTGGGTCCAGCTTCGGACCAATCGGCCCTTCTGGTAGTTGAGATGCGCGAGTTCGACCTGCAGCGTGCCTTCCTTGGTGGAGGCGCGGCGACCGAAGATTTCAAGGATGAGACCCGTGCGGTCGATGACCTTGGCGTTCCATGCCTTCTCGAGATTGCGCTGCTGCACCGGCGTCAGCGGATGATCGACGATCACCAGACCGGCATTGAACTCATCGAGCAGTGCGAGGATTTCCTCGATCTTGCCTGTGCCGAGCAAGGTCGCCGGACGCGGATCGTTGATTGCCACGATAGAACCGTTGACGACATCCAGGTCGATCGCTTGCGCCAGCCCCTTGCCTTCTTCGAGCCGGCTCTCCGGAGTGCGTGACGTTGTCGCCGCACCATCGGCCTTCGCCGCGCGCGAACGCGCCTGCTTCAGCACAGGCACGATGACGACAGCCCGCATATCATCCCGATGCTTTATGGCTTCCGGGATGATGGAATCATTTTTGGTATCGCGTGTCGTGATAACGGCAAATCCTAGTTAGGATGCGACTTCTTCGCTCTCAAACATCTGCATCGGCTGGCCCGGCATGATGGTCGAAATCGCGTGCTTGTAAACGAGCTGCGAATGACCGTCTCGGCGCAACAGGACGCAGAAATTGTCGAAGGACGTAACAACGCCCGTGAGCTTCACGCCATTGATCAAGAAGATTGTGAGTGAAATCTTTTGCTTGCGAACAGTATTGAGAAACAGGTCCTGCAAATTCTGAGAACGTTCCGCCATCGCGCCGATTCTTTCTTTTTTGCCGACCTAAGCCGGTGCAATATCAAGATATATTGAGGTCTCGGACAGGAGATACCCTCAATCTCTCCCGCCATCGATTGTTGGTATCAAATCGCAGTCTTTTCCGCAACGTCGAAAAAGGCTTCACGAATTTTCTCGGAAACGCTGCCCGGATGGCCATTGGCAATCGCCTCGCCATCGATGGCAATCACGGGAAAACAAATACTTGTGGCCGCCGTGATGAACACTTCGCGGGCCGCCATCATTTCCTCGACGGAGAAGAAACGCTCGACGATGGTAAGCCCGAGCTTGGCTGCGACCTCCATCAACGTCGTGCGCGTGATGCCTCGCAGAATGCCATGCTCAGCCGGGCGCGTGACCAGATTGCCATCGGGATCGACGATCCAGACATTGGTCGCGGCCCCTTCCTTCACCATGCTGTTGTGATCGATGTAGATCGCTTCCTGTGCACCGGCCTCCTTGGCCTGCTGACGCGCCAGCGCATTCGGCAAAAGCCCGACCGACTTGATGTCGACCCGGTCCCAGCGATTGTCGCGCACGGTGATCGCCTTGATGCCATTGGCATTTTTCCTGGCAATAACGGAGGGGTCGGTGCTCTTGGCAGTAACAACGATCGAGGACGGCGTGCCTTCCGGTGGGAAGACATGATCGCGCCGTGCGACGCCGCGCGTCACCTGCAGGTAGAACAGGCCATTGCGGACATGATTGCGGCGGAGCGTCTCGCGAATGACATGGATCAGCGCCCCGCGGTTCATCGGCCAGGCGATCCGCAGCTCACCGAGCGAACGGTTAAGACGATCGAGATGCCGGGTCAGATCGACGATCAACCCATGACGAACCTCGCAAACCTCGTAGACGCCATCGGCAAATTGAAAGCCGCGATCTTCGACGTGAACCATGGCGTCGCTGTGTCTGACGTAACGACCATTCACATAGGCTATTCTCGGCATGACGGACCTTGATCAGAACTTCACGAGACTACGTGCAGCTGTGCGACAGATTGCGGCAGCCACACGAACGATATCAGACACCGAGCGACTTCAGCTTGCGATGCAGCGCCGAGCGCTCCATGCCGACGAACTCCGCGGTGCGCGAGATATTGCCGCCGAAACGGTTGATCTGCGCGATCAGATAGTCGCGCTCGAACATTTCGCGGGCTTCGCGCAGTGGCAGCGTCATGATGTGGTAGTCATTCTTGGCGGAGACCTTCGGCAGCATGTCGCCGAGATCGGTCGGCAGCATTTCCGCCGTGATCGGCGTGTCCGGGCCGTCGGTGCGCGCGAGAATCATCAGCCGTTCGATATTGTTGCGCAGCTGGCGAATATTGCCGGGCCAATCATGCGCCTGCAGCACCGCCATGGCATCGTCGCCGATCCGGCGCGAACGAATGCCGGCCTGCTCGGAAATCTGCCGCATCAACTGGTCGACAAGAAACGGAATGTCCTCGCGCCGCTCGGCGAGCGCCGGCACGCGAACGGGCACCACGGCAAGCCGGTGATAGAGATCCTCGCGGAACAGGCTTTCGGCAATCCGGCTTTCGAGATTGTAGGCGGTGGACGAGATGATGCGCACATCGACCTTGACCCGCTTGGAGCCGCCGACGCGCTCGAACTGCTGATCGACCAGCACGCGCAGGATCTTGTTCTGCGTCTCGCGCGGCATTTCGCCGACTTCGTCGAGATAGAGGATGCCTCGATGAGACTCTTCCAGCGCGCCGATCTTGCGCGGCTGGCCGGGTGAGCCCTCGGTGCCGAACAAGGCGACTTCCATTCGCTCAGGCGTGATCGTTGCGGCATTCAGGGCAACGAAAGGCCCGTTGGCGCGCGCCGACTTCTTGTGGATCATGCGGGCCACAAGCTCCTTGCCGGAGCCGGAGGGGCCGAAGATCATCACGCGGCTATTGGTTGGGGAGACCTTGTCGATGGTCTGGCGAAGCTGGGAAACGGCAACCGAGGTGCCGATCAGCTCGATGGCATCGCCGGTGCGGCGCTTCAGTTCCGAAACCTCGCGCTTCAGCTTGGAATTCTCCAAGGCTCGCTCGGCGATCAGGATCAGCCGGTCGGCCTTGAACGGCTTCTCGATGAAGTCGAAGGCACCGCGCTTGATGGCGGAAACGGCGGTTTCGACGTTGCCATGACCGGAGATCATCACGACCGGCAGGTCCGGATGACGCGCCTTGATCTCGTCCAGCAGTGCAAGCCCGTCGAGCTTGCTGCCCTGCATCCAGATATCGAGGAAAATCAGCCTCGGCGCCCGATCGGAAATCGCCGCGAGCGCGCTGTCGCTGTCATGGGCGGTGCGGGTCTCATGCCCCTCATCCGAAAGAATTCCCGAAACGATTTCGCGAATGTCTTCCTCGTCGTCCACCACGAGAATATCAGATGCCATAAACGCTTTCCTTGTCACTTGCTGTCGGGGCGACGACGGCTTGCTCACGGCGCGGCAGATGCACGCGGATCATGGCCCCCCTGCCCTGGTCGAAATCAGCGGGAGCATCGTGCAGTTCGAGTTGCCCGCCATGGTCTTCAATGATCTTCTTGACGATCGCGAGCCCAAGGCCCGTGCCCTTCTCGCGCATCGTCATATAGGGTTCGAGAATGCTGTGCCGGTTCTCGACCGGCAGGCCGCGACCGTTGTCGACGACATCGACCGTAAAGCGGTCGCGCTCCGTATCCAGCGACGCGCGCACGAGAATTTTCGGCTCCTCGCGGGCCTCGCCGCTCGGCACGCCATCGATCGCCTCAACGGCATTCTTGATGAGATTGCCGAAGGCCTGGCCGAGCATACGCGTATCGAACATGCCGTCCAGCCGCTCATCGCCGAGCTCGCGCTCGAACTTGACATGGCTGTTGCCCATTTCGCGCAGGAACACGGCGTCACGCAGGATATCGCGCAGATCGCTCGGCTCCATCGTCGGTTTCGGCATGCGGGCAAACGAGGAGAATTCATCGACCATGCGGCCGATGTCACCGACCTGTCGGATGATTGTGTCGGTACATTGATCGAAAATCGGGCGGTCGGCCTCGGCGATATTTTTGCCGAAACGGCGGCGAATGCGCTCCGCGGAAAGCTGGATCGGCGTCAGCGGGTTTTTGATTTCGTGTGCAATACGGCGGGCGACGTCGGCCCAGGCGGTCGAGCGCTGGGCAATGACGAGATCGGTAATGTCGTCGAGCGTGATGACATAGGATTCGTTCGAGTCGCGGGTTTCCTCGCGCGTCACCTGGACGCTGAGCGTGCGCACCGTGCCGCCGCGCACAAGGCTGATCTGCTTGCGGAAATCATTGCGATGCCGCGTCGTGGCTTCGGTTATGACCTGTTCGACTTCGGGAGCGATCTCGGCCAGGTTCTTGCCGACAAGTTCTTCGCTCTTCAGGGACAGAAGCTCTTCGGCCGACGTGTTGGCAATGGTGATCCGCCGGTCGTGTTCGACGCCGATGACGGCCGCGGTCACACCGGAAAGCACTGCTTCGATGAAGCGGCGGCGGTCATCCACTTCGTCCTTGGCTTCGAGGATCTCGTCGCGCTGGGTGCGGATCTCGGAAATCATCTTGTTGAAGGTGCGCGACAGGCTGCCGACGTCGCCATCGGCGGCGCGCACCGGCACCAGCACGTTCATATTGCCGGAGGCCACATTGTCGGCGGCGCTGATCAAAAGCCGGATCGGCCGCACGATGCGGTCAGCCACCGCGATCGCGGTCCAGATCGCCGCCAGAAGCACGATCAGGGCAAAACCGATGTAAAGCACGGCAAAGGCGATTTGCAGAGACATGCGTCCCTCTTCCATCGCCTTGTATTCGGCCGTGTTGTCCTCGACCATGCGCATGGCGTTCATGACGCGCGGATCGACGGCCCGAACGGTATAGAGGAAGGCACCGGGAAGATCGTCGAGTTTGATGATCGCGCCGACGAGGTTTGTGACGCCCGGCGGAATGAGCGTCGGCTGGCCATCGGCCGATGCGTCGAGCGCGTCCTTGGGGATTGCCGGCAGCGGACGCTCAGTCTTGATATCGGCCTGAATAATCGCCGTGCCGTCGCGGCGCACCAGGAAGGCACCCAGCAAGCCGCGGCCCTTGGCCTGCCTGGTCATGAGATCGGCGAAACCGGTGCGGTCGAGGCTATAAAGCGAGCGGTTACGCTCCAGGTCGTTCGCCATGGACACGGTCTGGCCCTGAAGATAGCTGGCATTCTCCATCAGATAGGCCTGCGCGACGTTCTGCGAGGAACTGATGATCTGCTGCGTGCGCAATGCGAACCAGCGGTCGAGGCCGACGTTCAGCGTCAGGCTGGCGACGATGGCCACGAGGATCGCGGGTGTGATCGCCACGATGGAAAAGAGAACGACAATGCGGATATGCAGGCGCGCCGCGGCGCGGCCACGGCTGCGCGCCTTCACCAGACGAGCCACCTCGCGCCCGATCAGGGCGATCAGCCCCAGGACGAACAGGCCGTTGATCACGACGGAGGTAAAGACGACGGAGGATGTGGGGGCAATGGGTGTTAGCCCCAGAAGCACCAAAAGCGTCGCGATCGCGCACGACAGAGCACCACCGGCCAGGATTAGGCCAGGAAGAGCGAAGGACGCACGACGGTCCGTCACCTTGACAACCGCCTCGTCGCTCGCCGCCGACGACACCGCGTCCTGCTTCATTCCCAATATCTCCAGGCGCAGGCGACGGTCGGCGCCTTGGCCTAATTGCAATCAGCACTGTTTTGGCGGCAGTGCGCAGCAGGCAAGGGCGGCATTGCCACCCGGTTTCGCATCAACGCGAAACCCCTGCTTAAAATTATTGATACAACGGCCTGAAACTTCTGAACAATTTTCGCTTGTGCAGGAGTTTTTCCGATGAATCGCTACCGCAAAAACCGCGAACCGGCTGCGTGACCTTTAAGCAACGCATTGTGGCGAAAATGCAACGCATCCGATCACATTGTCAAGCGGTGCGGGAGCTCCGATAGACGGAAACACCCAGTTCTCTGATCTTTTTGCGCAGCGTATTGCGATTGAGGCCAAGCAGGTCGGCGGCCTTGATCTGATTGCCGCGAGTGGCCGTCAGCGCCGCGAGGATCAGAGGGTACTCCATCTCGGTCAGCACTCGATCGTAGAGACCGGGCGGCGGCAGGTTTTCGCCGAAGCTGGAGAAATAGCTGCGCATATTCTCCTCGACGGCCTGGGCGATGGTCATGGTGCCGGTCCGCACCGGCCCCTTCTCGATCGGGCTATCCGGCACATCGGCACGCAATTCCGAATCGATGATCTCGCGGGTGATGACGTCCTGCGGATAGAGCGCCATCAAGCGGCGAATGAGGTTTTCCAGCTCGCGCACATTGCCCGGCCAGGGATAGGCCTTCATCAACTCCAGCGCTTCCTGGTCGAACCGCTTGGAGCCGAGCCCTTCCTTTTCCGCCTGCGTGATGAAATGACGGACGAGATCGGGAATATCCTCGGCGCGGTCGCGCAGCGGCGGCAGGCGCAACGGCACGACGTTGAGGCGGTAATAGAGGTCCTCGCGGAACAGGCCCTGGTTGATCGCCTGCTTCAGATCCTTGTTGGTGGCGGCAACGATGCGGACGTCGGTGCGGATCGGCGTGCGACCGCCGACCGTCGTATATTCGCCCTGTTGCAGCACGCGCAGCAGGCGTGTCTGGGCATCCATCGGCATGTCGCCGATTTCGTCGAGAAACAGCGTACCGCCCTCGGCCTGCTCGAAGCGGCCGGTGGAGCGCGTCTGCGCGCCAGTGAAGGCGCCCTTCTCATGGCCGAACAATTCCGATTCGATCAGGTCACGCGGGATGGCAGCCATGTTGATGGCAACGAAAGGACCGTTGCGGCGCTTGCCATAATCGTGCAGCGCACGGGCGACGAGCTCCTTGCCGGTGCCGGATTCGCCGGTGATCATCAGTGTCAGGTCGGTCTGCATCAGACGCGCCAGTACGCGGTAGATTTCCTGCATGGCAGCCGAGCGTCCGACAAGCGGCATGCCATCCTGCATGTCGTCATCAAGCTTGGCGGGCTTGCGCTTCGGCTCGGACAAAGCGCGGCCGATGATGGCGATCAGCTCCGTCAGGTCGAACGGCTTCGGCAGATAATCGTAGGCGCCCTTTTCCGAGGCCTTGATCGCCGTCATGAAGGTGTTTTGCGCACTCATGACTAGGACGGGCAGTTCCGGCCGCGCCTTCTTGATGCGCGGCAGAAGGTCGAAGGCGTTTTCGTCCGGCATGACGACGTCGGTTACAACGAGGTCGCCTTCGCCGGCGGAAACCCAACGCCAGAGCGTCGCGGCGTTGGATGTGATGCGCACGTCGTAACCCGCGCGGCTCAAAGCCTGATTAAGCACGGTACGGATGGCTGCATCGTCGTCGGCGACAAGGATCGTGGCTGTCATCGAGTAGTCCCTGTAGAGTTCGGAAGGGGTGCGTCTTCAAATGTGATGCCTTTGGAGGCCGGCATCAAAACCCGGAAAGTGGTGCGATGGTTCTGGCTGTCGCATTCGACGATGCCACCATGGTCACCGATGATCTTGGCGACAAGCGCCAGGCCAAGACCGGTCCCGTTCGTCTTGGTGGTGATGAACGGGTCAAAGAGATGCGGCACGAGATCGGTCGGCACACCTGGGCCATTGTCGATCACGCAGAATTCCAGCGGCAGCGAGATTTTCTCGCGCGTGCCGGCGACGGAAAGGCGAATACCCGGGCGATAGGCCGTCGTCAGCATGATCTCGCCATCCGGCTTGTCGCCGATAGCTTCGGCGGCATTCTTCACCAGATTGAGGAAGATTTGCACGAGCTGGTCCCTGTTGGCATACACGGCCGGCAAGGATGGGTCGTAGTTTTCGCTGAACTTGATATTGCGTGCAAAGCCAGCCTTGGCAACCGCCTTCACATGATCGAGAACGGAATGGATGTTGACGGGAACTCGGTCGATGGGACGCTCGTCGGAAAAGACCTCCATGCGGTCGACCAGCGAAACGATTCGGTCGGTCTCGTCGCAGATCAGTCGCGTCAGCGCGCGATCGTCGTCCTCCACCGACTGCTCCAGCAACTGGGCGGCGCCGCGAATGCCGGAGAGCGGGTTCTTGATCTCATGCGCCAGCATCGAGGCAAGGCCTGTCACCGAACGGGCGGCGGCGCGATGCGTCAGCTGCCGGTCGATCTTGTCAGCCATGGAGCGTTCCTGGAAAACGACCACCACCGAGCCGGGCTCGCTCGACACGGGCGCGACGTAGATATCCACCAGCTTGTCCTGGCCGAGGCGCGGTGAACTCAGATCGACACGATATTCATTGACCGGCGCGCGGCGCTCGCGCACCTGGTCGATCAGCGCCAGCAGCGGGCTTCCGAAGGGAATGAAGGCGGAAATCTCGTAGCGCGCCAGATGCGAGGCGCTAGCGCCGAAGAAGGCCTCGGCCTCCCAATTGGCAAAAGCGATCAGGCCGGCTTCGTTGACCATGACGACCGGATTCTGGATCGCGTTGAGAACCGCCATGGCGACAGTGCCACCCGTATGCTCCGCACCGCCGGAATTGGATTTCGAGTTCATGCGGCCTCCTGGAGGCTTTGGGCGAGATCGGACCCGGCCTGTAGCGCCGCATGCAACAAGGCGGCCGCCTCTTGGCTGTCTTTCGAAGTCATGATTCTCGCCTTTTCAGCGCCAATGGTGGTGGGAGCGTAACGGTCCAGATACCAGCTTAGATGTTTGCGCGCATGACGAATGCCGACGGCCTCACCATAGAAATCCAGCATCATCCGGTAATGTTCGAGAGCGATATCGGCGATCTCGCCGCGATCCGGCGCGCGGTGACCGGCAAGCACGCCCGTATGCCAGGGCCTCCCCTGACAGCCGCGCCCAACCATGACGGCATCGGCGCCAGAACGACGAAGTATCTCGCTTGCATCTTCCGGCGTGTCGACATCGCCGTTGGCGACAAGCGGAATGGCAATGACATCGCGCACGGCGCGGATCGCATCCCAATCGGCGTTGCCCTCATAAAACTGCATGCGCGTGCGGCCGTGGATCGTCACGAGCTGGATGCCCGCCTCTTCAGCGCGGCGAGCGATATGCGACGCATTGATGGAGTTTTCGTCCCAGCCGAGCCGCATCTTCAGCGTCACCGGGACATCGACCGCCTTGACGGTCGCCTCGATCAGGCCCAGCGCGTGATCCGGATCGCGCATCAGGGCCGAGCCGGAATAGCCGCCGATCACCTTCTTGGCGGGACACCCCATATTGATATCGATGATGTCGGCACCATTGTCGGCAGCGATCTTAGCCGCTTCCGCCATCCAATGCGCCTCGCGTCCGGCCAGTTGCACCATATGCGGCTTGAGCCCGGCACTCTTCAGACGCGCCCAGGATTCGGGGGTGTCCTGCACCAATTCGCGGCTTGCGACCATTTCGGTCACGACAAGGCCGGCCCCATAGCGCAGAGCCAATTGCCGGAACGGCAAATCGGTGACCCCCGACATCGGCGCGAGAATCACGCGATTGCGGATGGGCACTGGACCGATGGAAAATGAGGCTGCAAGCTCGGGTAGAAGCAAATGATTATCTTTCAGGCACACGGTACATCTGCACGATTTTTAGACATTCTCAAGAGATTTGCCAAGAGGTTTCGGAGAATGTTGATATTTTTTGGGCAAATGCTGGAAAATACCCATTCGAGGCGATAGACCCAGCAGGAGCAAGATCCTGCTTTGGCGATCTTCTTAGCATGATCTTGTCTAAAAAACCGCTTTGCGCTTTTTGGGGATCATGCTGAAACGGAGCCTTTCATCCCCGGGGGTTTATGACGCAAATGCATTCAACGCAACCGATGTCGATCGGAATCGTGATCGTTGCTGCCGGACGCGGTGAGCGGGCGGGATCGCCCGAGGACGGTCCGAAGCAGTATCGCGCAATCGGCGGCAGGCCGGTTATTGCGCATACGCTTGAAAAATTCGTGACATGGCCGCAAACGGCGAAAATCGTGATCGTCATTCACCGCGACGACGAGCAATTGCTGCGCTCGGCGCTGGAGACGATTGCCGATTCGTCCGGGGTCGAGATCGCCTTCGGCGGCGCCTCTCGCCAGCAATCGGTGCTTGCCGGATTGCGGCAGCTGGAAAAGACCGGCGTCACGCATGTCATGATCCATGATGCCGTGCGCCCCTTCTTCGATCACGATCTGCTCGACCGCGTCGCCGCCGCACTTTCCACTGGCGCGCCCGCGGTGTTGCCGGCGATGCCGGTGACGGATACGCTGAAGCGTGCGAGCAATGATGCACTGGTGACGGAAACCGTGCCCCGTAGCGGGCTCCACGCCGCACAGACGCCGCAGTCCTTCCGGCTGGCCGATATTCTGGCCGCACATGAAAAGGCGGCTGCCGGAAACCTAACGGATTTCACCGACGACGCGGCGATTGCTGAATGGACCGGCCTGCCGGTGACGCTGGTTGTCGGCAGCGCGGACAATGTCAAACTGACGATCAAGAGGGATATTGCCATGGCCGATGAAAAGCTTTCCGCCGGCCTGTTGCCGGACGTGCGTACTGGCAACGGCTATGATGTCCACCAGCTTGAACCGGGCGATGGCGTAACGCTCTGCGGCGTTTTCATTCCGCACGACCAGACGCTCAAGGGCCATTCCGATGCCGATGTCGCCCTGCATGCGTTGACCGACGCCCTGCTCGCCACCTGCGGGGCCGGCGATATCGGCGACCATTTCCCGCCCTCGGACCCCCAATGGAAGGGCGCGCCGTCGCGCATCTTCATCGAGCATGCGGCAAAGATCGTCCGCGATCACGGCGGCACGATCATGAATGCCGATGTATCGCTGATCGCCGAAGCGCCGAAGATCGGCCCGCATCGCGAGGCTATGCGCGCTAAGCTCTCGGAATTTTTGGGGATCAGCCTCGAGCGCTGTTCGGTGAAGGCGACCACCAACGAACAGATCGGCTTCGTCGGCCGCCGCGAGGGCATCGCCGCCATCGCCACGGCAACGGTCGTCTATCGCGGCGGCAAGCCATGAGCCATTTTCCGGATGACATTCTGACGCTTGCGCGCGGCATCATCAGCGATTTCGCAGCGAAGGGCCGGATGATCGCCACGGCTGAATCCTGCACCGGCGGGCTGATTGCCGGCGCGCTGACGGACATTCCGGGTTCCTCCGCAGTCGTCGACCGTGGCTTCGTCACCTATACGAACATGGCGAAGATGGAGATGCTCGGCGTTCAGGAGCAGACGCTTGCGCGGTTCGGTGCCGTTTCGAAAGAGACGGCCCTGCAGATGGTGCATGGCGCCCTCTTCCGTTCGCATGCCGACTTTGCCGTTGCAGTGACCGGCATCGCCGGGCCTGGTGGCGGATCAGCGGACAAGCCGGTCGGCCTGGTCCACCTCGCCGCCAAGGCGCGAACAGGATCGCTCATCCACCGTGAGATGCGCTACGGGGATATCGGCCGCGACAAGGTTCGTCTCGCTACGGTACAGACGGCGCTCGAAATGCTCATCGCGCTCGATCAGGCGTAGATTTTGCCGGCCCGCGTCTCGAAGGCATCCGTGAACATGCGGAAGGCGCGGTCGAACATCGAGCCCATCAGCGCGCCGAGAATGCGGCTCTTGAACTCATAATCAATGAAGAAATCGATGACGCAGCCGTTATCAGTCGGCTGGAAACGCCAGCGATTGTCGAGATATTTGAACGGCCCGTCGATATATTTCACATCGATCGCCCGCTCCGCCTTGTTGAGCAACACCTGCGTCGTGAAGGTTTCGCGGATCGCCTTGTAGCCGACGGTCATATCGGCAACCAGCAACACCTTGCCGTCTCGCTCCTTGCGATTGCGGATCACCAGCCCATCGCAGAGCGGCAGGAATTCCGGATAGCGCTCTACATCGGCGACGAGGTCGAACATCTGGTCAGGCGTGTGCGGGACGGGGCGGTGCGTTTCAAACTTTGGCATGAGCCGCAATTAAGCAGGACGGCCGAGAAGATCAAGAAGCTGACGCATTTCGCCGCGGGATTTTAGCTGGAAAACAGGGACGTGGGGGCCATGCTGCGCGAGCCCCGCCAGCACTTTAGGCGCAAATTTGCGTTCCCAATCCCAGATGTAGCGCAGGAACTCCCCATCGATGCGCTCGCGGCAACCCGGCGCCATGTCCGGGCGGGACCGTCCCAACCATCGCACCGCTCTCGACAGAGCCCCCCGCATGCACAACCAGCGCGGCATATGTACCCAAAGAACAAGTTCTGTGCGCGGTAATCTCAGATCAAAACTTGATGGCGCTGTTCCATCGATCAGCCACCGCTCCTCGGCAACCTTTGCCGCGATCAGAGCACGCTCCTCCGCTTTGTCTCTTTTTACCCAGCCCGGCAGCCAAAAGAAGTTTCGATCCATCGAGACATAGGGCAGATCAAGCCGCCCGCAAATCTTCTGCGACAACGTCGACTTGCCTCCGCCGGAGCAGCCGATGACGAGGATGCGCTCGGCGCTCTTGAGAATAGAAGCCGCTGACTCGATGTCGACGACATAGGGCGGCGCTTGCGGCGCGACGGTCTGCTCCACGATCCAGCTCCATACGATCTCGAAAGGCGCCAATACCGGCAACAGGCGGCGGGGCGTGTCCTTTAGGCTGCGCAGATGATGGTTTGATGACGGCACAAACAAAAACCGCGGCAAGATCGCCGCGGTTCGTTGAAAAGGCAAGAGTTTATGGTGGCTTATTCGGCAGCGATCAGCAGCTTCTTCTCGCGTGCCGCCCGTAGTCGGGCAAAATCATCGCCGGCGTGATGGGACGAGCGCGTCAGCGGGCTGGAGGCGACCATCAGGAAGCCCTTGGTATAGGCAACCGTCTCATAGGACTTGAACTCGTCGGGGGTGACGAAGCTCATGACCTGATGGTGCTTGCGGGTCGGCTGCAAATACTGGCCGATGGTCAGGAAGTCGACGTCGGCGGTCCGCAGGTCGTCCATCAGCTGTAGCACTTCGTTGCGCTCTTCGCCGAGGCCGACCATGATGCCGGACTTGGTGAACATGGTCGGATCGAGTTCCTTGACCCGCTGCAGAAGCCGGACCGAGTGGAAATAGCGAGCACCTGGCCGCACCGTCAGGTAGTTGCCGGGCACCGTTTCCATATTGTGATTGAAGACATCGGGCTTGGCGGCGACGACACGTTCCAGCGCGCCGGGCTTCTTCAGGAAGTCCGGCGTCAGGATTTCGATCGTCGTCATCGGCGAAGCGGCACGGATCGCCCAGATCACCTTTTCGAAGTGCTCGGCACCGCCGTCCGCCAGATCGTCGCGGTCGACCGAGGTGATGACGACGTGGCTGAGACCCATTTCCTTGACGGCCTTGGCGACATTTTCAGGTTCGGCCATGTCGAGCGCATTCGGCTTGCCGGTGGCGACATTGCAGAAGGCGCAGGCGCGGGTACAGATCTCGCCCATGATCATGAAGGTGGCGTGCTTCTTCTCCCAGCACTCGCCGATATTCGGGCAACCGGCCTCCTCGCAGACCGTGACGAGCTTGTGCTCCTTCACGATCGAGCGCGTCTCGGCATAGCCCTTCGATGTCGGCGCCTTGACGCGGATCCAGTCGGGCTTGCGCAGAACTTCCGTGTCCGGCCGATTTGCCTTTTCCGGATGCCTCACGCGCTTTGCGTCTGGATTGATCCTGTCGAGAATCGTAACCATGAAACGTCTACTTTCCGCCGCTTGTCCGCGGCCCATTCATCGCCGGGCGAATTTGGCGAGAAATATCAGAATGCATGCACCAATGAAACCGGTGACGAAAAAACCAAACCTTCCGCCGGGCACACCGACGTGCAGCCCCGCGAGAATGGCAGCCGCAACCACCGAGCCGGCAATGCCGAGGACGATGTTAAGAATGACACCATAGCGCACCTCCATCAGCTTGCCCGCGAGCCAACCCGCAAGACCGCCGATGATGACCAGACCCAACCAGCCGATACCTTCCATCACACCCTCGCACCAACCGCTTCTTGAAGCATGATCCTGTCGGAAAATCGCTTCACACTTTTCCGGATCATGCTCTAGGCTATCAATCTCGCCAACAGCACCACGACGATCGCGCCAACGGTCGCGTGAATGATCTCGACCACCAGCGGGCTTTCAATTCCCAGCGAGATCCCGAACCAGTTGAACAGGAACCCGCCAACGAAAGCACCAATCACGCCGCTGACCAAACAACCGATCAAACCGCCGCCGCCGCCAACGATCAGGCTGGCGAGAAACCCCGCCACCAGACCGATCAGAAGAAAGACGACCCAAGCTTCCGTGCCGATAGACATGATGATTTCCTTTGCTATTTTCCACCCTCAACATAGAGGGCGTGCAAGGAAATTATCAAGCGTTCAGCACGCGGCCATAGGCGTCCAGCACGGCTTCCTTCATCGATTCCGAAACGGTCGGATGCGGGAAGATCGTGTGCATCAGCTCCTCTTCCGTCGTCTCCAGGTTCATGGCGACGACAAAGCCCTGGATCAGTTCGGTGACTTCGGCGCCGACCATGTGAGCACCGAGCAATTCGCCGGTCTTCTTGTCGAAGATGACCTTGACCAAGCCCTGATCTTCGCCGAGCGCGATCGCCTTGCCGTTGGCGGCGAAGGAGAAGCGGCCGACGCGGATATCGCGGCCCTGTTCCTTGGCCTTGGCTTCCGTCAGACCGACGGAGGCGACCTGCGGATTGCAATAGGTGCAGCCCGGAACCTTGCTCTTGTCGGTCGGATGCACGTTTGGCAGGCCGGCGATCTTCTCTATGCAGACCACGCCTTCATGCTCGGCCTTGTGGGCCAGCATCGGTGGGCCGGCGACGTCGCCGATCGCATAAATGCCCGGCACGTTGGTCTTGCCGTAGCCGTCGGCGACGACGCAGCCGCGATCGGTCTTCACACCGAGCGCTTCAAGGCCGAGGTTCTCGATATTGCCCTGAACGCCGACGGCGGAGATCATGCGATCGGCAACAATCTGCTGCACTTTGCCATCTTCGGTCTCGACGTGAGCAGTGATGCTGTTGGCAGCCTTCTCGACCTTGGTGACTTTCGCCTTGGTGATGATCTTCAGGCCGCGCTTTTCGAGCTGCTTGCGGGCGATGCCGGAGATTTCGGTGTCTTCGACCGGCATGATGGTCGGCATGACCTCGACAACGGTGACATCGACGCCCATGGAGCGATAGAAGCTCGCGAACTCGATGCCGATGGCACCGGAGCCCATGACCAGCAGCGACTTCGGCAGGAAATCAGGCTTCAGCGCTTCGAAATAGGTCCAGATCAGCTTGCCGTCCGGCTCGATGCCCGGCAGAGCGCGCGGACGGGCGCCGGTGGCGACGATGATGTGCTTGGCGGTGTAGGTGCCCTCGCCCTTGACGTTCTTCGGCAGCGGATGCTGCGGCTCGACAACGGGCTTGGTCGACTTGCCGACGACGATTTCGCCTGGCTTGGTGATCTTGGCTTCGCCCCAGATCACATCGATCTTGTTCTTCTTCATCAGGAAGCCAACGCCCGCGTTGAGGCGGGCGGAAACGCCGCGCGAGCGGGCGACGACCGCCTTCACATCGGCACTTACCTTGCCCTCGAGAACGAGGCCGTAATCCTTCAGGTGGTTGGAATGGTCGAGAATTTCGGCCGAGCGCAGCAGCGCCTTGGTCGGGATGCAGCCCCAGTTGAGGCAGATGCCGCCCAGGTGCTCGCGCTCGACGATCGCCGTCTTCAGGCCGAGCTGACCGGCACGCACGGCGGCGACATAGCCGCCCGGACCGGAGCCGATGATGATGACGTCGTAATTCTCAGCCATGTGTTTCCTGCCTTTTTGGTGGCGGCCGGTAAAGCGTCAGCCTGCCTTGAATTGTTAGATACCCAGCATCATCCGTACGATCGACTCCAGGCCGCGACCGAGCGCCCGGGTGTTTTCCGCATCGAGATGCACGCCGTCGAGCGGCGTTGTGGCGGCAACCGAAGCGCCATCGAAAAAGCCGCAGCCTTCCTCGTCGGCAAGATCGCGGTAGAGCGTCGCAAGCTTACCTGACTCCTCGACCCCGCCAAGGAAACTCGAGGCGAAAGCCGCATTGGCCGTTTCGGAGATGACAGGCGGCGCGACGATCAGAATATCGGGGACCTCATGATCGAACCCCCATGTATGATTGCGCACGAGCTGGATCAACCGCCGGACACCCTGCATCGCCGCGAAAGCGGGGCCTGCGACAACCGGCTTCATATCGTTGGTGCCGAGCATGATGATGACAAGATCGAGCGGCGCATGCGTCTGCAAGATCGTCGGCAGCACCCTTGCGCCATTGCGGTCGCAATCGGCAAGATGATCATCGAAAGCCGTCGTGCGGCCGTTCAGCCCTTCCGGGATGACGCGGGCCTGATCGCCGAGCGCCTTTTGCAGCACGCTCGGCCACCGATCTTCGAAGGCATGACGACCGATCGTTTCGGCGTTATAGCCCCATGTAAGCGAGTCGCCATAACACAGAACGGTCTTGGTCATTCATGCCTCCGTTTGACGACAAGGCTCAGACGAGCATCCCCATCGGGTTTTCGATGTAGCCCTTGAAGACGCCCAGGAGTTCCGCGCCGAGAGCGCCATCGACGCAGCGATGGTCGGTCGAAAGCGTAACGCTCATCACGGTTGCGATGACCATTTCGCCCTTCTTGACGATGACCCGCTGCTCGCCCGCGCCAACGGCCAGAATGGTCGCGTGCGGCGGGTTGATGACGGCAGAGAAGTTCTTGACGCCCATCATACCCATGTTGGACACGGCGGTGGTGCCGCCCTGATATTCCTCTGGCTTCAGCTTGCGTTCCTTGGCGCGCTTGCCGTAGTCCTTCATCTCGTTGGAGATGGCGGACAGCGTCTTCAACTCGGCGCTGCGGATGATCGGCGTGATCAGACCGCCCGGAATGGAAACGGCAACGCCGACATCGGCATGCTTGTGCTTGACCATGTTGCTGTCGGTCCAGGAGACGTTGGCATCCGGCACGTCGCGCAACGCCAGCGCCAGGGCCTTGATGACCATGTCGTTGACCGAGAGCTTGTAGGCCGGAGCGTCGCCCTTCTTCGGAGCCGCATCGTTGAGCTGCGTGCGCAGCGCCAGCAATGCATCCAGTTCGCAATCGACGGTAACGTAGAAATGCGGAACGGTCTGCTTGGATTCCTGCAGGCGCTTGGCAATGGTCTTGCGCATGCCGTCATGCGGCACGAGCTCGAAGGAGCCGGGCTCGAATAGCTTGAGAACGGCGTCTTCCGACATGCCCTTCGGCGCGGCCGCGGCCTGTGCCTGGGCAGCGGGTGCTGAAGCCGGAGCGGCCTTTGTAACACCGCCGGCGGCAGCGGCTTCGATGTCCTTCTTGATCACCCGGCCATGCGGGCCGGAGCCGACAAGCGCAGTCAGATCGATGCCGGCGTCCTTGGCGAGACGGCGGGCGAGCGGCGATGCGAAGGTGCGCTGACCATCTGCTGCTGCCGGAGCCGAAGCCACGGCAGGAGCCACCGGAGCAGGCGTTGCCGCAGGAGCAGCAGCAACCGGAGCAGCTTCAGCCTTCGGCGCAGCGGCCGGAGCCGCACCAGCGCCAGAAGCAGCCGCTGCAACATCCTCGCCTTCGCCAGCCAGAACCGCGATCAGCGCGTTGACCTTGACACCCTCGGTCCCGGCGGGAACGAGGATCTTGGCAACCGTACCTTCATCGACGGCTTCGACTTCCATCGTCGCCTTGTCGGTCTCGATCTCGGCGATGACGTCACCGGACTTGATTTTGTCGCCTTCCTTGACCAGCCACTTGGCAAGGTTGCCCTCTTCCATGGTTGGCGAGAGGGCAGGCATGGTGATGTTGATAGGCATCGAAAAGCCCTCCCCTTATTTGTAGCAAACGGCTTTCACCGCATCGACCACTTCGCCGACATTCGGAAGCGCTAGCTTCTCGAGGTTGGCGGCGTAGGGCATGGGCACATCCTTGCCGGCAATCGTCAGGATCGGCGCATCGAGATAATCGAAGGCCTGCTGCATGACGCGCGTTGCGACTTCCGTGCCGACGGAGGACTGCGGATAGCCTTCCTCGACGACCACCAGGCGGCCGGTCTTCTTCACGGATTCGATAACTGTCGGCAGATCCATCGGACGGATGGTGCGCAGATCGATCAGCTCGACATCGATGCCCAAGGTCTCCAGTTCGGCAACCGCCTTGATGGAATAGGACATGCCGATACCGAAGGAAACGATCGTCACGTCCTTGCCAGTACGATGAATGCGAGCCTTGCCGATCGGCAGAACGAAATTGTCGAGCTTCGGCACGTCGAAGTGTTGGCCGTAGAGAATTTCGTTTTCAAGAAAGACAACCGGGTTCGGATCGCGGATCGCCGCCTTCAGCAGGCCCTTTGCGTCGGCTGCCGAGTAGGGCATGACGACCTTGAGACCGGGAATCTGGCTATACCATGCAGAATAATCCTGGCTGTGCTGAGCGCCGACGCGGGCTGCAGCACCATTCGGGCCGCGGAACACGATCGGAGCGCCCATCTGACCGCCGGACATGTAGAGCGTCTTGGCAGCGGAGTTGATGATCTGGT
Organism: Martinezella rhizogenes; assembly: GCF_000799715.1. GTDB lineage: Bacteria > Pseudomonadota > Alphaproteobacteria > Rhizobiales > Rhizobiaceae > Rhizobium > Rhizobium rhizogenes_C. Next base: position 204,979 of record NZ_JUHG01000011.1, on the reverse strand, counting down.
CGATCGCCTGCATGGCGAAGTTGAAGGTCATGAACTCGATGATCGGACGAAGACCGGCCATGGCAGCGCCGACGCCGACGCCGGCAAAGCCGTGTTCGGTGATCGGGGTATCGATGACGCGGCGAGGACCGAACTCCTGCAGCAGGCCTTGGGTGATCTTGTAGGCACCTTGGTATTCGGCGACTTCTTCGCCCATGACGAAGACATCAGGGTTAGCGCGCATTTCCTCGGCCATGGCGTCGCGCAGTGCTTCGCGCACCGTCATCGACACCATTTCCGTGCCGGTCGGGATTTCCGGATCGGCAGGAGCAGCGGCCTTCGGCTGTGCCGGAACGGGCGCCGGAGCAGCAGCAGCCGGTGCTTCAGTCTTGATCGGTTCGGCAGCCGGAGCGGCCTTGGCCGTCGAGATATCCGAAGCGGATTCGCCGTCCTGCAGCAGGACCGCGATCTTGGTGTTGACCTTGACGCCTTCGGTGCCGGCTTCGATCAGCAGCTTGCCGATCGTGCCTTCGTCGACCGCTTCCACTTCCATGGTGGCCTTGTCGGTTTCGATCTCCGCGATGACGTCGCCGGAGGTGACCTTGTCACCTTCCTGCTTGAGCCATTTGGAAAGGGTTCCCTCTTCCATCGTCGGAGAAAGGGCGGGCATGAGAATATCGATGGGCATGGTTCTTCCCTCCCCGATCTAGAGCAGAATGTCGGTGTAGAGCTCGGATGCATCCGGCTCCGGATTGGCCTGGGCGAAATCGGCACTGTCGGCGACGATGTCGCGAACGTCCTTGTCGATCACCTTCAGGTCGTCTTCCGACGCCCAGCCCTTGTCCAGAAGACGGACGCGAACCTGCTCGATCGGATCATGCTCGGAGCGCATCTTCTGCACTTCGTCCTTGGAGCGGTACTTGGCCGGGTCCGACATGGAATGGCCACGGTAACGATAGGTCAGCATTTCCAGAATGATCGGACCCTTGCCGGAACGGCAATATTCGACCGCCTCGTCGGCGGCGGCCTTGACGGCGCGAACATCCATCGCATCGACCTGGATACCAGGAATACCGAAAGAGGCACCGCGCTTGGAGAAGTCGGGCTGCGCGGTGGCGCGTGCCGTCGACGTGCCCATGGCGTAACGGTTGTTCTCGATCACGTAGACCACCGGCAGCTTCCAGAGCTGCGCCATGTTGAAGCTTTCGTAGACCTGGCCCTGGTTGGCAGCGCCGTCGCCGAAATAGGCGACACTGACATTGTCATTGCCGCGATACCAGTTGGCAAAGCCGAGACCCGTGCCGAGCGAGACCTGCGCGCCGACGATGCCGTGGCCGCCGTAAAAATTCTTTTCCTTGGAGAACATGTGCATGGAGCCGCCCTTCCCTCGGGAATAGCCGCCCTGGCGTCCGGTAAGCTCGGCCATGACGCCGCGGGCGCTCATGCCGGCTGCCAGCATGTGACCATGGTCACGATAGCCGGTGATGACCTGGTCGCCATCCTTCAGGGCCATCTGCATGCCGACAACGACAGCTTCCTGGCCGATATAAAGGTGACAGAAGCCGCCGATGAAGCCCATACCATAGAGCTGGCCAGCCTTCTCTTCGAAGCGACGGATCAGCAGCATCTCACGATAGGCATTCAGTTCCGCATCGCGGTCAAATTCCGCGATTGCGCCGCCATTGGTTTCCTTGGCGGGCCTCGATGCTGTCTTACGGCTGGAAACGGACACGGATTTACGTGGCGCCATTCAACCCTCCCTGTGTGAGTAGCCTCGTTTTATAGTGCCGCGTAACATAGGGAAGATTGTTCGCCACAGCAATGCTATAATTGCATGGCTCATATTCATCGCAAGCTATTGTTATAGCTTCGAAAAATTCAATTAACTTGAATTAGGTTAATTGCGGCTATTTATTGAAAATAACGATTTCGTCAGCCTTGGAATAGGTCAACTGATAGCGCGCATATTGATCGAGCATATCCTTGTCCAGCGAGCCATCGCTCAGCAAAGCCACGGCTTTTTCGAGGTGCTCGCGCCTGACGACGAGATCGGCAAGCTCCTTGCCGCGATCGATGCGCCGCTGCTCGAAAACCTCGGTCGCCTTCAGTCCGTAATCGCCGTGAATACAGTGATAGCCGAAATAGCTGACGAAGGCGATCGTGATGGCGGGAAGAACGAAACGACCGAATCTTCTCTTCTTATGATATTTTGTCCACATACTCGCCCGCTCGAAACGCCCTACGGAGTATGATCCCGAACCTTTGGCCCGCGTAGCGAAAATGCGAAGCGGTTTCCGGATAAGATCATGCCAAATCAAACATCTATGGCGACTCTAGCCGGTAGAGATTAACCATCCGTTGACTCTAACGTTCCCCCAACAAAAAACCGCGCCCGAAGGCGCGGTTCAACACATCGTGAGCTTTAAAGGCAGCCCGGATCATTGTCCGGACCAAGCCTCAATCAGCCGCGCAGAATGGAACGGCCCGCATACTGTGCCTGCGGTCCAAGCGCTTCCTCGATACGGATGAGCTGGTTGTACTTGGCCAGACGATCGGAGCGCGACAGCGAGCCGGTCTTGATCTGGCCGCAGTTGGTGGCGACGGCGAGATCGGCGATGGTCGAGTCTTCGGTTTCGCCGGAACGGTGCGACATGACGGCCGTGTAGTTGGCCTTGTGCGCGGTTTCGACGGCGTCGAGCGTTTCCGTCAGCGTGCCGATCTGGTTGACCTTGACGAGGATGGAGTTGGCGACACCCATGCGGATGCCGTCACGCAAACGAGCGGAGTTGGTGACAAACAGATCGTCGCCGACAAGCTGCGTCTTCTTGCCGATCAGATCCGTCAGGGCCTTCCAGCCTTCCCAGTCGTCTTCAGCCATGCCGTCTTCGATCGAAGCAATCGGATATTTGGCTGCGAGTTCGGCAAGGTATTCAGCCATGGCGCCGGGCTCCAGCGTGCGGCCCTCGCCCTCGAGAACATACTTGCCGTCCTTGAAGAATTCCGTCGAGGCGCAATCAAGGCCGAGATAGATGTCTTCGCCCGGCTTGTAGCCGGCCTTTTCGATCGACTTCATGATGAAGTCGAGGGCAGCAGGCGCGCTGGAGAGGCCTGGCGCAAAGCCGCCTTCATCACCGACATTGGTGTTGTGACCCTGGGACGCCAGCTCCTTCTTGAGGACGTGGAAGACTTCCGCACCCATGCGCACGGCGTCGCGGATCGAGTCAGCGCCGACCGGCAGGATCATGAACTCCTGGAAATCGATCGGATTATCGGCATGAGCGCCACCGTTGATGATGTTCATCATCGGAACCGGCAGCAGGCGGGCGTGGGCGCCGCCGACATAGCGGTAAAGCGGCAAGTTGGAGCTCTGCGCGGCGGCCTTGGCAACGGCGAGCGACACGCCGAGAATGGCATTGGCGCCGAGGCGCGACTTGTTCGGCGTGCCGTCGAGCTCGATCATGATATTGTCGATCTGGATCTGATTTTCAGCGTCCATGCCGCCGATCGCGTCGAAGATCTCGGTGTTTGCGGCTTCAACGGCCTTTTCGACACCCTTGCCTTGGTAGCGCTTGCCACCATCGCGAAGTTCAACGGCTTCATGCGCGCCGGTCGAGGCGCCCGACGGAACCGCCGCGCGGCCCATGCTGCCATCTTCAAGGTGGACATCGACTTCGACAGTGGGATTGCCACGGCTGTCGAGAATCTCGCGGGCGATAATGTCGGTGATTGCGGTCATGATAGCTTCCTGCTCGCTGGGTTATAAATCGATTGAAATCGTCTTAATCGAAGGCGCGAAAATTACAATGCTGCTCCACACCTCGATCAGGCGCTCCAACAGGCCGCGTATAGCAAGTTCATGTCAGCCTGTTGAATGCCGCTAAAGTCTCAAGCCTTGGCGATGGCGTCGAAGGCCAGCAGCTTTTCCAGAAGCTGCGGCATATCCTTCAGATAGACCATGTTCGGACCATCCGACGGTGCGTTGTCCGGGTCCTCATGCGTTTCTACGAAAACGCCGGCAACACCGACGGCGACGGCGGCGCGCGCCAGCGTCTCGACGAACCGGCGATCACCGCCCGTCGAACCGCCCTGCCCGCCCGGCTGCTGCACGGAGTGGGTCGCATCGAAAATCACAGGAGCGCCCATGGCCGCCATGATCGGCAACGAGCGCATGTCGGAGACCAACGTGTTGTAGCCGAACGAGGCGCCACGCTCGCAGAGCATGATATTCGGATTGCCGCTGTCATTGAGCTTGGCCAGCACATTCTTCATGTCCCAGGGCGCCAGGAACTGGCCCTTCTTGACATTGATAACGCGGCCAGTCTTGGCAGCGGCAACGAGAAGATCTGTCTGGCGCGACAGGAAAGCCGGGATCTGTAGGATGTCCACCGTCTTGGCGACGACGGCGCACTGCTCTTCAGTGTGGATGTCGGACAGGACCGGGAAGCCATATTCCTTTTTCAGATCGGCAAAGACTTCCATGGCCTTTTCCAGGCCGATGCCGCGCTTGCCGGAGAGTGAAGTGCGGTTCGCCTTGTCATAGGAGGACTTGTAGACAAGGCCGATGCCGAGCTTGCCGCAGAGTTCCTTCAGAACACCGGCGACCATGAAGGCATGATCGCGGCTTTCCATCTGGCAGGGACCGGCAATCAGCGACAGCTTGGCGGTGTTGGAAAACAGAACCTTGGATGCGCCCTCGCCGACGATCACTTCGGAATTGGTGCTCATACTATCTCCTCGAAGGCGAACAACGCGCCCTGTCCGGGGGCGGGCTTTGCCAGAATACGATTGTTCTTACGCGTGTAAGTGACGCCGTTAGCAGCCAAATGCGACGATGTCACGGAAAGATCGCGTGTCTTGAAAAGGATTGCGCGCGCCCGAAGGCCAGGATCGCCCGCCGGCACTGGAAAATCATAGAAGGCCTCCATGCCTTGCGGGGTCAGGACCTCTATCCGGGCATTCGCCGTCTCGATCGTCAGCCCAAAGGAATGCTCCGATATCTTCGGCCCATCGGCAAGCTGTTCGAAGAAGCCCCGGAATGCGATCGGATGAGGTGTCGACAGGGCAATACGCGCGATACCGATGACGCCATTGGCATGCCTTTCCAAGGCGCTGCGATCGGCAGGCAGGGGATTGATGCGCTGGGCGCAGAAAGCGTAGAAATCCGGCGACCGCAGATCGGCCGCAAAAGAGAGACGGAAGCCGGCGATCGTTTCCGAGCCGTCCGGCATGTGCATCGGCCGCTCGAAATTTAGCATACGCCCGGCCGAAATGGTGTTCGCCAGGAAACGCTTATCATCGCCGGCCGCATCCTCCGTGCCGAAAACGATGGCTGAAAAACCTTCCTCGCTGACGCGAAAACGATAGGCCTGATCGCGAGCGACGAAAACATTGCCTTCCTCGATACTCGTTTCGTATTGTTCCTGCGACGCAACACCCAAAGGCTCCAGATAGGTCTTGTCGGACAAGAACACGCAGGCATTCTCGGTGCCGAAGGGATGGCGCGCATCGGCGGCGACGGTAAAGCCGAGCTTGCCGAGCCGTTCCCGCGCCATGGCGATATTGATCGTCGGCAGAACGAGATGATCCAGCGGATGCGGCGATGAAACCATGACTTCCCCCTTCATATATGCCGCAGGTTTGCGCCCTTCCGCTATTCATTTCAAGACGAAAGCGCAGCGGTCAAAACCAGCGGGATTGCGAATACGAGATTCACCCTCGACTGCTTCGCAGTAGCTGGGATGACACCGGTAGCCGCCGCAATCCGGAAATAGCCCCTCCGGCTCCCGCAGAACCGACCGTGATCGTTTCCAGCACGTATTCCCATTGATTAGCGCTGGAATACTCCGCGATGGCGCCTAGTCGGGACCTGCTATGTTCCCCTTTATTTAACGCGCCCACAAAACATTCACCAAAAATTAGGGACTTGCGGAACACATATGGAACATATAGTGTCCGTTCTGGATTTGTTTCACGACGCTTTCACGATTCTGGGGTTCAAATACGATGTTGACACGCAAGCAGCAGGAACTGCTTCTCTTCATTCACGAACGGATGAAGGAGTCCGGCGTTCCACCTTCTTTCGATGAAATGAAGGATGCGCTGGACCTTGCGTCCAAGTCGGGCATTCATCGTTTGATCACCGCTCTGGAAGAGCGCGGTTTCATCCGCCGCCTGCCGAATCGGGCCCGGGCGTTGGAGGTCATCAAGCTGCCGGAAGCCTATAGTCCGAGCCTGCAGCCGCGTCGCGGCTTTTCGCCGAGCGTCATCGAGGGCAGTCTGGGCAGACCCCAGCCGGTACAGCCGCCTGCCCCCGCCAAGCCGGCTAATGACGAGAATAGCAGCGCCGTTTCCGTGCCGGTCATGGGCCGGATCGCGGCGGGTGTTCCGATCTCGGCCATCCAGAACAATACCCACGACATCACCGTCCCCGCCGACATGCTTGGCTCCGGCGAGCATTATGCACTCGAGGTCAAGGGCGACTCGATGATCGACGCCGGCATCTTCGATGGCGACACCGTCATTATCCGCAACAGCACGACCGCCAATCCTGGCGACATCGTCGTCGCCCTGGTCGACGATGAAGAGGCAACATTGAAGCGCTTCCGTCGTAAGGGCGCCTCGATCGCACTCGAAGCTGCCAACCCCGCCTATGAGACCCGTATTTTTGGGCCGGATCGAGTCAAGGTGCAGGGTAAGCTCGTCGGCCTTATCCGTCGCTATCACTAACCGGTGACACGGGCACGATCGGTGCGCCGAATGTGCCCGTTCGCCAATCATAGGCGCGATGCAAGTTCCATGGCCGCGTTAGAGCATCGAATGCGGTCGTGGCGATCGGCTTGCTGGTACTGAGATCCATTTCGATGGACCCGGTCCGCCGTAACGTGGCCCCTGTGAACAGCATGGCACCCGAGCGGCAGCGATCGAGCCGCAGCCGGACAGGGGTGACGACGATATTGGCAGTATCACAGGCGGGCGCAAGATAGGCCGCATCCTCGATGGTGATGAGCATATCGCCATTGTCCAGCATTGCCACGCACCACGCCCGTTTCTGGCAGGCGAAACCACCCTCCCTTGCCTTATCCAGTGCCGCATCCATCGCCTTGCGGACGGTATTTTGTTCGTCGGTGGTCAGGCGGCGATTCCTGTCCGACTTGCTGATCTTGGGGAGCAGGCTGTCGGCTGGAAGTATTATCGGCGGTCGATGTTCGGTCATCGCCAACGCCCTTTGCCACTGCTCGAAGATGAAATCAGGCGGCTTTTCGCGATTGGTCGTCAAAGCATCGTCACGCCGCAAGCCTACCAGCGTGCCATCTTCGGAAATCATCAGATCCGGCTTTCGAACATCCGGCATAAGCGCCGCGACAGCGACCGAGCCCATCATCAGCAGCACGCCCGCATGCCGCAGCCAGGTCTTGAGCAAGGTCATCAACACGAATCCGGCAATGAATGTCGGAAACAGCCAGACCGGCATTCGGCCGAAAGGGATATTGCCGCCCCAAGCGGCGACAGTCTTGGCAATGACGATGACGACATCCAGCCCTTCGCCGGTAATTCGCCAGAACCACGCATCGAGACCGAATGGCATCAACAGCATCGCGATCATGCCGAACGGCATGACGATGAAGGAAACGATCGGCATGGCCGCCAGGTTCGCGGCAAGACCATAGGTCGACAGCCGGTGAAAATGCTCGATCGAAAAGATCGCCGTCGATGCGCCGCCGAGAAAGGAAGTCGACAATACACCACCGAAGAAGCGGGAGACAAAGAGCAGCGGGCGCATGACCCAAAACCGGGAGAGAACACTCTCCCGATGCGGCCGCCGCGTCCAGAGCGAATAGCCAGACACCAATGCCAGTGTCGCGGCATAGGACATTTGGAAACTCGGTCCCAACGCTTGTGATGGCGACAGGACAAGGATGACGATCGCCGATAGCGCGACGTTGCGCAGGCTGATGGATGGTCGATCGAAGAGTACGGCAACCAACATGATCGCCATCATGATAAAAGCCCGCTCCGCCGATACACCGAAGCCGGAAATCAGGTAGTAGGCGGTCACCGTTATCAGCGCGCCGATGGCCGCGATCTTCTTGGTCGGCCATGCCTGTGCCACCCCAAAGAACAGGCTGAGGGCATAGCGCAGGCCGACATAGAAAATACCCGCCGAGAGCGCCATGTTCAGGCCGGAAATGGCGATGATATGCGTAAGGCCCGCCGCCCGCAGCGCTTCGGTCGTGTCGTCCGAAATCGCCCGTCTCTCATCGGTGACAAGTGCGGCCGCAAAAGCACCGGTATCACCGGGCAGTGTCGCCCTGATCCTGTCGCCGATGCTATTGCGCAAGCCCGCGAGCCAGATATCCGCCTTGTCGAGAACTGTTCCGCCGTCAATGTCGCCGGCCGGGGATATGAGCGCGGGCGTGCCGTAGGCAAAGCCGTTCGCGCCGATGCCGTTGAAATATGCGCTGAAGGCAAAGTCGTTGAGGCCGGGCAAGGCGGGTCCCGCCGGCGGAGTCAGCCGCACCCTGCCCTGGATACGATCGCCGAGCTGGAAGGGCTGCGGTTGTTTGCGCACGAAAATGGTGACCCGCTCTGGTGTCCTGCGGATGGTCGGTTTCTCCGTTGCTTCGAGTGCGACGACATAGCGCCAGCGTCCGTTATCGTCCGACTCACGCCGCTCGATCCGCCCGGTAATCGTGGTCGTCACCGCCGAGTCGAGCATCACGGTTGACGCACGCCAGACCTCGCATTGAGCCAGTACCATGCCAAAACACGTCAGCATTCCGGCCAATAGAAGGTGCCGGAGCCCAGGCTCCACATGCTGCTTCAGAAAGAAAGCACCCGCGAAGATCAGGAGGGCCGCGAAGACGGCCTGCGGCGGCGGATCAGCACCAGCCTTGAACCAGAAAATTGCGCCAAGGCCGATATAGACCGGCACGAAGAGAAGCGCCCGCCCATGCACGGCCTCCTCTTCGACCAAGAGATAAATGCCAAGCCTGATCCGGCTCGCGGCGAGACGCAGCCGCGTCAAACGCGAAGCCTGATCCTGTGTTCGCTGCAACTGCGCGATTTTGGCCGGAACAGTAGCGATAGCAGTCGCAGAACCGCGGTCGCGCTCGGCAACCACGGCCAGATCCAGGCCATCCATCTGCCGATCCGGTGCCTCTAAATTAGGCATACGCCCCCGCGCTTACGCAAAACTACAGCTATAGCGAGATATTTGCCGTCACCGCCCGGTGATTTCAACCAAAATCACACACGCAGGGAATAAATCGCCTCATGGCGCATGGAAGCGGGGCAATTTCATCTACCGCAGTGCCCAAAAGTTGATACCGCAATGCACAAATAGCTGTAAGGATAACTTGGCATTAGGCTCTGGATCATATAGCTAATCCGTAGTCGCTTAACCTTTTGGCGCTTTTTATGGCGTCAACCCCGCCAAATCTTGGAGGATCAGCATGACGGAACAAAGCGCGAAACTAACTTGGGGCGAAAAGACGGTGGATCTGCCGGTGAAATCCGGAACCATCGGCCCAAGTGTCATTGATATTGGTGCACTTTATAAGAACACCTCCACTTTCACATACGATCCTGGCTTCACCTCGACCGCGTCTTGCGAGTCCGCCATCACCTATATTGATGGCGACGAAGGCATTCTGCTGCATCGTGGTTATCCGATCGAACAGCTTGCCGAACACGGCGATTTCCTCGAAGTCTGCTACCTGCTGCTCTATGGCGAATTGCCGACCGCAGCTCAGAAGAAGGACTTCGATTATCGCGTCGTGCACCACACCATGGTGCATGAGCAGATGTCCCGCTTCTTCACCGGGTTCCGCCGCGACGCGCATCCGATGGCCGTCATGTGCGGCTGCGTCGGCGCTCTGTCGGCCTTCTATCATGACTCGACCGATATCACCGATCCACATCAGCGCATGGTCGCAAGCCTGCGCATGATCGCCAAGATGCCGACGCTTGCTGCCATGGCCTACAAGTACCATATCGGCCAGCCCTTCGTTTATCCGAAGAACGATCTCGATTATGCGTCGAACTTCCTGCGCATGTGCTTTGCTGTTCCTTGCGAGGAATATGAGGTCAATCCGGTGCTCGCACGCGCCATGGACCGCATCTTCATCCTGCATGCCGATCACGAGCAGAATGCCTCGACCTCGACGGTTCGCCTGGCCGGTTCCTCCGGCGCCAATCCGTTTGCCTGTATCGCCGCTGGCATTGCCTGCCTCTGGGGCCCCGCCCATGGCGGCGCCAATGAGGCTGCATTGAACATGCTGACGGAAATCGGCTCGGTCGACCGTATTCCGGAATTCATCGCCCGCGCCAAGGACAAGAACGATCCGTTCCGCCTGATGGGCTTCGGCCACCGCGTTTACAAGAACTACGATCCGCGCGCCAAGATCATGCAGAAGACGGCGCACGAGGTTCTGGGCGAACTCGGCATCAAGGACGATCCGTTGCTCGACATCGCGATCGAACTGGAGCGCATCGCGCTGACCGATGAATATTTCATCGAAAAGAAGCTCTATCCGAATGTCGACTTCTATTCCGGCATCACGCTGAAGGCCCTGGGATTCCCCACGACCATGTTCACGGTACTGTTCGCACTTGCGCGTACCGTCGGCTGGATTGCCCAGTGGAACGAGATGATCGAAGATCCGCAGCAACGAATCGGTCGTCCGCGCCAGCTCTACACCGGCGAACCGTCCCGCGAATATGTTCCGGTTTCCAAGCGTTAAGCCGTGACGAAGGACAACAAAAAAAACCGGTCAGAAATGGCCGGTTTTTTTATTGGATAGGACTTCAAGAACAATCGCCGCCGCCTTTTCGCCGGGCGGCTCTTCCATCTGCATGCGTTGCCAGACCAGATCGTAGCCCTCCAGCATGGCCGCCCGCTCCAGCGTATCGTTCGACAGGCGCTCCATATAGCGCACCACTTTGCCGGGCCGCAGCACGTCGTTGAGGAGCTCGGGCACGACGACATAATCCGCAATCAGGTTCGGCAAAGCGGCCGTCCAGACCTTGATGCGAGACATCACAAACCGGGCAAGCCACTCCGTTTTATACGTCGAGAGGACGGGAACGCCGGCAAGACCCAGCTCCAGGATCACGGTGCCGGAGGCGGCAACCGCCGCGTCTGCTTCCGCAAAAACCTTCCATTTGGCCTCCTGGCCGACGAAGACGTCCGGCTTTACGCTCCAGTTTTCAACAAGAGAGCGCACCAATGCTTCCTGCCGTGGGACGGTTGGCAGGAGATAGCGAATGCGATCGTTTCGCCGGCTAAGCTCCATCACTGCCTGCTCGAAAATCGGCAAGAGCTGGCGGATTTCCGAGGAGCGCGAGCCAGGAAGCAGCAGGATCGTCTTTTCGCTATCGGAAGAGCTCACGGCACGGAGCGCACGCTGGCGGCGGGTCTCGATGAGGCTCGGATCGACCGTCAGGCGATGCCCGACATAGGTCGTTGCCGGTCCCGCCAGCCGCCGCATTGCCTCCGGTTCGAACGGCAGAATGGCCAGGACGTGATCGACATAGGCGAGCATCTTCTGCGCGCGATACTCCTTCCATGCCCAGACGCTGGGGCAGACGTAATTGACGACCGGCAGGTCAGGCAACGCCGCCCGCACCTTTTTCGCGACACGATGGGTGAAATCCGGACTGTCGATGATCAGCAGCGCATCCGGCTTGGCAGCGATGATGGCATTCGCCGTCTGCCTTATGCGAGCGAGTAATTTCGGCAGCTGCTTGATTACCTGCGCGAACCCCATGATCGACAGTTCGGAATAATCGAACAGCGATAGCAGGCCCTGCGCCTCCAGCGCCTCACCGCCGACACCGATCAATTCCACCGGGCCGTCATAACGGCGCTTCAATGCGGCGACGAGATCGCCACCGAGCAGATCGCCCGAGACTTCACCGGCGATCACAGCGAGTTTCAGCGGCGTGTTGCTCACATGAACCCCTCCGCGCTCAGGCCACGATCGATGCCGCAGACGAAAAGCCCGGCTTCGTCGGCGGCGGCAATCACCGCCTCGCGCTCCAGCACCAGCGCCCTGCCCGCCTCGACCGCAACACCGGCAAGGCCGGCCTTCTTGGCGTTCAGCACGGTCGAGACACCAATCGACGGCAGATCGGCGCGCACATCCTGCTGCGGTTTGCAGAGCTTGACCAGCACGCCGCGCCGGCGCGTCGATATGCGCCCTTCGGCGCGCAGGCCGGCGACACGCTCGATCATCTTGTCCGTGCCTTCGGCACCCTCCAGCGCCACGACGCGGCCGCCGACGCTGACAGCGCCCTGACCGATATCCAGCAGCCCCAATGCATCGGCAGCTTTCGCGCCCTGTGCGATATCCCTCAAATCCTCTTTGGATGGCGAATGCTTGCCGAGTGGCCCGGTGGTTGCCAGCAGATCAGGCGCAATCTCATGCGCGCCGATAACGCGGACACCGCACGCCTCGATCAAACGAATAACCATCTGCAGCACGGCATTATCGCCGCCGGACAGAAGCGTGCGAATGGTCGAGGGTAACTCTTTGATCACCCGCCAGGTCGGATGTATCTCTCGCCACGGCGGACGGCGCGCGACGCCGCCGGACATGACGACCCGGTCGATGCCATAGCGGCGGAACGCGGCTTCAAGACCGGCAAAATTGCCGACGCCAAGAGTAGCGTGATCGAAAGCGGACCAGTCGCGGTCCGCCTCATTGGTCAATGCAAGAATAACAGGATTTTCGCCAGCCTGGCGGGCGGCTTCAGCGACATAGGCGGGCAAAAACCCACTGCCTGCGATAATCGCCAGCCTGCCCTTGTTGTCCTGACCGCTCGCAGGCACCTCAGCCCTTACCGCGATTGGGCGATGACAGTGCGCGATCGCTATCGGCGGCGATGAAATCAAGAATTTCCATCGCTTCCTTGCAATCGGCATATTCGTCACGGATCGCCGCCGCATTGTCACGGATCGAGCCCCCGCCTTCAAAAATACTCTTGTAGGCGCGGCGAACCCGATGAATGACCGAACGCTCGACGCCAGCGCGGGTCATGCCAACAATATTCAGACCCGACAGGACACCCGGATTGCCGTTCAGCATGCCATAGGGGATGACATCGTAGCTCGCCGCCGAGAGACCACCAACGAAGGCCTGACGGCCGATTCGGGTAAACTGATGCACCGCGCAGCCGCCGCCGAGAATGGCGCGGTCTTCAACGGTAACATGCCCCGCCAGCATGACGTTGTTCGACATGATGACATGATTGCCGACACGGCAATCATGGGCAACATGCGAATTAGCGAGGAACAGGTTGTTATTGCCGACCACCGTCTTGCCGCCGTAATCGGCGGTGCCGGTATTGATCGTCACGCCTTCACGGATCGTGCAATTCTCGCCGACATCCAGCGTCGTCTCTTCGCCGCCATGATGCACGCTCTGCGGATCACCGCCGACGACAGCCATGGCGAATATCTTCGTAGCCCTGCCGATCGTCGTCCGGCCGGTCACGACCGCATGCGTCAACAACTGGACAGAATCATGCAGCACGACCTTCGGACCGACATGGCAAAACGGACCGACGACAACATTTTCGCCGATGACCGCACCGTCCTCAACGACCGCGAGCTTATGAATGCGCGCGCTTTTTGCAATGCTGCTCATGCCTGATCCGGGTCCTTCCGTACAATCATCGCACCGATATCGGCTTCGGCAACCACCGAGCCATCGACCTTGGCGTCGCAATGGAACTTCCAGATGGTGCCGCGCTGCTTCTGCTTGACGACATGGAATTCCACGCGGTCACCCGGTACAACCGGCTTGCGGAAGCGGGCATTGTCGATCGTCATGAAGTAGACGAGATTACCACCAATGCCGTCCTTGCGCGCGCAGATCGCGCCCGCCGTCTGTGCCATGCCTTCGATCAACAGAACACCCGGCATGATCGGCGAGCCCGGAAAGTGCCCGGTGAATTGCGGTTCGTTGGCCGTAACATTCTTGATGCCGATGGCGGAGTTATCATTATCGATCTCGATGATCCTGTCGACCATCAGGAATGGATAGCGATGCGGCAACAGCTTCATAATCTCGATGATATCAGCCGACGACAGCGACGTCTTGGCGTCTTCAGTCATGCTCCGCACTCCCATCCTTCTTCTCTCTGGCTCCGGATCGCTTCGCAACCTCGGCCACCTCTCTCAGAAAATCCCACAAAGGTCGTGCCGGAATACCCGCCAAGCGCGCTCCCGCCGGGACACTATTCATGACGCCGCTCATAGCACCGATCTGAACACCATCACCGATCTGGATATGGCCGTTGATACCCGTATGGCCGCCGATCTGCACGCCGTCGCCAATCACCGCGCTGCCGGCTATGCCGACCTGGCTGACGATGGCGCAATGACGGCCGATCCGGACGTTATGTCCGATCTGCACCTGATTGTCGATCTTGGTGCCTTCGCCGATCACCGTATCATCCATTGTGCCACGGTCGATCGTCGTGTTGGCACCGATTTCAACATTGTCCTGAATGATAACGCGGCCAATCTGTACGATCTTGATCATCCCGCGCGAGCTTGGCGCATAGCCAAAACCATCCTGACCGATGCGCGCACCATTGTGGATGATGACGCCGTTGCCGAGATAGGAGCATAGTACGCTGGCGCCGCCGGCAATGGTGCAATTACGCCCGATCTTGACGCCGGGGCCGATGATGGCGCCGGCTCCGATACGCGTTCCTTCGCCGATTTCCGCACCCGGCCCTACGACCGCACCCGGCTCTACACCGACATCAGCTTCGAGCTTGGCTGTCGGATCGACAAAAGCTGTCGGCGAAACCAGCGTCGGCGTCGACGTAAATGCGACCGGCCGCATAGCTTGCGGATGCAGCAAAGCACCGGCAAGCGCGAAATCCGCATGCGGCTTTTGGGAAAGAAGAACCGGAATATGTTTCGGGACCACAGACCTCAGGCTTGGCGAGCAAATGATCGCCGACGCCTTGCAAGTCTCCAATTCCGCTTGGTTCTTCCGGGAAAGAATGTAGCAAACATCGCCTTCGCCAGCCCGATAGACCGGCGCGATGGACTTGATGATGACGCCGGCAAAGGCCTCATCAGCAAGTTCCGCCCCAAGATGCTCGGCCAGCGCACGGAGGCTGACACCATCATGGGGCGGGAAAAAACCAGTATGTTCCATAAGCACCAGCTCCAGAACGGTGTTAAGCCCGCAGTTCTGGGCTGCCGATATCAGAACTGGTTGGCGATGCCAAACCGGAAATTCTCAACCTTGTCGTAGTCTTCCTTGAGAACCGGCACGGCATAGTCAACACGGATGACACCGAAGGGCGATGACCAGATCAGGCCCGCACCAAGCGAGGCGCGGATCGAGCTGTCATTGTGCAGGATGTCACCGAAGAGATTAGCCTTGTTGCCCGAGAGCGTACCCGCATCGGCAAAGGCTGCGAGACGCAGACCAATATCCTGAGGAACACCCGGCATTGGCATGCTCGCCTCGGCCGAAGCCGTGAAGTAGGTCGTGCCACCCAGCGGATCGCCGTTAGACGAGCGCGGACCGATACCGGCATTCTCGAAGCCACGGATTTCGCGGCCACCGATCGTGAACTGATCGAAGACATTTAGCTTGCCATTCGTCGGCATGACGTAGCCGGCGCCGACCGTCAGCGAGCCGATGATATCGGCCTCGTCGCTGATCATCTTATAATAACGCGCCTTGCCACTCAGCTTGTAGAAATCGGAGTCACCACCCAAGCCTGCATATTCGTGCGTGAACTTGGCAATGATACCTTCACGCGGCAGATTCTGGTCATCCAGCGTGTTGTAAGTGAAGGTCTGCGAAATCGTTGACTGAACCCAAGGGCCGTTCTCTACAAGATTCTGGTACGGAGCGGACAGATGATCTTCCCAGTCATTCGTACCGTCGTAGGTGAGGCGCTTGTAGTTGTACCGCAGCGTCGTGGCGAGATTCTCGGTGATCGGCGCAGTCACGCGCAGCGAGAAGCCCTCTTCCGAATAATCGTAGTAGTCGTCGCTCGACGTCTGGTTCTTGAAGATGTCGAAGCCGGCGGCCAGGCGATAACCGAGGAAATAGGGCTCGGTGAACGAGATGTTATAGGTACGATTGCCTTCCGTGCCGGCGCCCGCAGCAATACGAATGTACTGACCGCGACCGAGGAAGTTCTTTTCTTCAACCGAAGCTTCGAGCAGCAGACCGCCATTGTTGCCGACGGCGTAACCAGCACCGATACCGAACGAGCCGGTCGGCTGATCTTCGACGTTGACGACAACGACGACGCGGTCCGGAGCGCTGCCTGGCGCAGTGCTGATATCAACCTTGGTGAAGTAACCCAGCGCATCAAGGCGACGCTTGGCGCGGCTGATCATTTCCTGGTTGAACGCATCGCCTTCGTTGATATCGAATTCGCGGCGGATAACGTAGTCGCGCGTGCGGGTGTTACCACGGATCTCGATGCGCTCGACATAGGCGCGCTCGCCCTGGTCGACCAGATATTCGATGCCGATCGTGTGGCCGCTCAGGTCGCGATTGCCGCGGGGCGTGATGCGGGCGAACGGATAGCCAGCCGAAGCAACGCGCTTGGAAATGTTCTCGATCGAGGTCTGGATATCCTTGGCGCTATAGACATTACCCTTCTGGGTAATAACCAGGCTCTTCAGGTCCTCGGCGTTGACGCCATCGACCGTCGAAACGACATTGATGTCGCCATAGGTATAGCGCGGACCTTCATCGACATTGAAGTTCAGCGTGTACTCGTTGCTCTGCTCGTTCATCGTCGCATCGGCACTGACGATGCGGAAGTCGGCATAACCGTGATTGTAGTAGAACTGACGCAGCGCATCCTGGTCCGCCTGCTGGCGATCGGCGCTATAGACGTCCTTGCGGGTCAGGAACGACATGAAGTTCGTCTTCTTGGTGCTGATCACCGAAGCGAGACGACCGCTGTTGTAAGCCTGGTTGCCGGAGAAATTGATCTTGTCGATCTTGGTACGATCACCTTCGTTGATGACGAAGGCAACGTTGATGCGGCCCTGCGCGACCGGTACGGTCTGCGTCGTCACCTGAACTTCATTACGACCGATCGCCGCATAGGCGTCCTTGATCGTTTTGATATCAGCCTGAACTTGGGTTTCGCTATAGGGACCAGCGGCATGGGTCTGGACGATGCCCTGCAGCTTGTCGTCCTTGATCTTGCGGTTGCCGTTGAAAACCACGGCGTTGATCAGCTGGTTTTCCTTGACGGAAATAACCAGCGTACCGCCGGAAACGGTTACGTGCACATCGGAGAAATATCCGGTGGCATAGAGTTGCTTCACCGAATTATCGATGTCACCGGGCGAGAAGCTCTTGCCGGGCTTAATCGTGATATTGTCACGAACAGCATCAACACCAACGCGTTCTGCCCCCCTGACATCGATCCGCTGTATGACAGCGGCTTCTGCGACCGAAGCAGAAGCAAGGGTGACAACACCAGCGCCCGACGCAACAACACCTGCAGACAGCGCTACCGCCGACACTGCGTTCAAAAATCTTGAACCAGCCTTCATTTCACTTCTTACCTTTTTTCAGTCGTCCCCAGCCCCGGGAAGAACCCGATTCCGGCCACGTGTGTCGTTTTACCCGCTTTTGACATACAAGCAAGGGAGCAAGTTAATTTCTGTTTACTTCATTTCAAAGAGTGGCTCATTGGCCACTACAGCTTTGAAACATCGTAAATAAATCGTAATTCTTCCCTTGCTCCCCCATCAGCCTATCCTGGAGCTGATGTCGTTCCATGTCGCAAATACCATGAGTGACAGAACCATTGCGAACCCAATCCGGAAAGCGATGTCCTGTGCTCGGGCACCCAGCGGTTTTCCCCTTACAGCTTCAATCGCATAGAACATCAGATGGCCGCCATCAAGTACCGGGACCGGCATCAAATTTAATAAACCAATTGAAACAGAAAGTATGGCCGCGAATTGGAGCACCGCGGAGAAGCCCAGAGTGGCCATTTGACCGGAGAGTTGCGCCACACGAATCGGACCGCCAAGCTGATCCGCCTTCATGTAGCCGCCAATGACATTGCCAAGATATTCGAAGGTGCCGGAAATGATGCTACCGGTCTGCTTGACGCCTTCGCTTAGCGCCTGCAGCGGCCCGTATGTTTCATATCGCAACTTGATCGGCTTCTGGCCGTCGGTGATTCCGATGCTGCCGATCTCCGTCCCTTTCCCGAAGGCATCGGGCTCCGCCGCCGTCTTCGGCATCACCGGGACGTCGCGCGTCACACCGTTATGCTCAACGGACAACACCACCGCCTTGTCCGCACGAGTGGCAACGTAACGCTGCACCTCACCGACAGAACCGATGGCACGCCCATCCACAGAAATTATACGGTCGCCCAGCGAGATACCCGCCCCTGCGGCCGGGCTATCCTCAACAATGGTGGCCACGAGCGGATCGATCGGCGAAATGCCGATGCTACCCACATCCTTCTTGTTGCCGGAAGAATCGGTTTCCGACAGGACTTCCGTCACCATCGGAAAATCGCGCGTCTGGCCGTTGCGCTCAACCGTCAGGACCACGCTCTTGCCGGGGCGATCACCGATATAGCGAGCGATATCGTAATAGGTCGCGACATTGTTGCCGTCGACTGCGAGGAGACGGTCGCCGGCCAGTACGCCCGCCCGTGCCGCCGGTCCGCCCGGCTCTACCGCCGTCACCTGCGGATCGACGAGCGCAATGCCGATGCGGCCCATCTCCATCTTGTTGCCGAACTGATCCGTGTCTTCCGCCAGCTTCGGCATGATGTTGAAATCGCGCTTCTGGCCATCGCGCTCGACGCCCAGAACGATATTGCGGCCGGGCCGCATGCCGACATAGCGCTGCACTTCATCGAAGGTCGCGATCTTGTTGCCGTCGATGGCAACAAGACGGTCGCCAGGCTCGATGCCCGCTTCGGCGGCGGCACCGTCGCGCGTGACCATGGCGACGACCGGGTCCGCGACCGTGCGGCCATAGACGCTGAACAGCACGGCAAAGATTGCGATGGCGAGAATGAAATTGGCAATCGGGCCAGCGGCAACGGTCGCGGCGCGCTTCCAGAGCTTCGCGCCGGCAAAGGATTGGGCGCGCTCCTCCTCGGTCATGGTCGAGAGCTGATCGACATCGGTCTTGCTTGAGGCATCTTCGTCGCCGAAGAAACGGACATAGCCGCCGAGCGGAATGAGCGACAGCTTCCAGCGTGTGCCGTGACGGTCGGTAAAGCCGGCGATCTCGGGACCGAAACCGATCGAGAAGGCCATGATGCGGATACCGGACCAACGCCCGACCAGATAATGACCCATCTCATGCACGAAAACGAGCAATGACAGGACGAAAACAAACGTGATGACGTTGTTCGTCAAGAAGCCGATGATGCCTGCCACGCTACTCATACATTGATCCTGTTCGCGTTGATTTCATACACCGAGCAGGACACTGCCCAATGACATGGTCTCGCCGCTCATTGTCAGCGATATCACGATAGCCAACAAGAACGCCGCAAAACAAGCAAAAATTAGTCCGTCGACCCGATCCATGACCCCGCCATGGCCGGGAATCAGATGGCTGGAGTCCTTGACGCCGAAACGGCGCTTCATGAAAGACTCGAATAAATCGCCGATCTGGCTGCAAATCGACAAGATCAGAGCGAGCACAGGAATCCATAAACCATCCGCGGAGAAATAGCTCCAGACGACCGCCGTTCCCGCCATCACGGCGGCGATTGCGCCGCCAATGGCACCCGACCAGGTCTTGCCCGGCGATATGCGCGGCGCAAGCTTTGGCCCACCGATGGCCCGACCGACGAAATAGGCGAAAATATCGGTCGCCCATACGGTGGCGAAGATGAACAACATCAGCACGAAACCGCGCAGGTCGTCATCGCGGATCTCAGCTAGGGCAATGGCCGTCAATCCGGCATAGAATATTCCACCGGGTAACCACCAGCTTTTGCCGCGCATGGCAACCATGACCGCCGTCACCGCAACAAAGGCAAGCAGCACCTCGACCGAATAGACCGATTCTTCCATCAGCGTTGCGCCGGCAATCAGCACCAGGGCCAGCCAGCCGAGCGCGTTGCCTTGCGGATCGCGGCCATGAAGATCCGCTATCGTCGACCATTCATAATAGACAAGCAGGCCAATCAGCGCCGCCAGAAGGCGGAAGCTCAGCCCACCGTACCAGGTAGCGACGAGAACGATTGCGGCGAGAATGATGCCGGAGATAATGCGCAGCCTGAGTTCGCGACTCATCAGGACCCCACGGCCGCCGCCTGCTTGGCGGAAAGACCACCAAAACGCCGGTCGCGCGCGGCATATTTTTCCAGTGCGGAGAAAAAGAGGTCCCGGCTGAAATCCGGCCAGTATTCCGGCATGAACATGAATTCCGAATAGGCTGCCTGCCAGAGCAGAAAGTTCGACAACCGCTCTTCGCCGCTGGTGCGAATGATAAGGTCCGGATCGGGAATTCCGGCCGTGTCCAACCGGGCGCCAACCAGTTCGGGGCTGATATCCTGCGGACGCAGCCGCCCGGCCTCGACGTCCTTTGCCAGGCTGACGAGGGCGCGTGCGATTTCATCGCGCGACCCGTAGTTGAAGGCGATGACCAGCGTCAGGGCGGTATTATCCCTGGTGGTCTCCTCCGCCTCTATCAGCAAGGGCAGAATGTCGCCGCGCAGATTGCTGCGATCGCCGATCACCCGGATCCGGACGTTCTGGCGGTGCAATTCGGCAAGGTCTCGCCGAATGAAAGCCTTGAGCAGACCGAGGAGATCGCTCACCTCCGTCTCCGGACGACGCCAATTTTCCGACGAAAAGGCAAAGAGGGTCAGATATTTTACACCAATGTCGCCGGCCGCACGCACGGTTTCGCGCACCGCCTCCACGCCCTTGCGATGGCCCATGGTTCGCGGCAGGCCGCGTGCATTGGCCCAACGCCCGTTTCCATCCATGATGATGGCAACATGTTCGGGTACAGCAGAGAAGGTCGGAAGTGACATATGGGTCCAGTTTTGTTCGGCGGGAAAGGTTCTGGCCTCTTAATCTAGCGCACCCTAGCCGCTTTCAATATCTCGTGATCGAAAGCGTGATGCCCTAGCGTGAAATCAGACCTGCATGATTTCCTTTTCCTTGTCGACTAGCAAGCGGTCGATGTCCGAAATCGTCTCATCCGTCATCTTCTGCACACGCTCTGACAAGGAACGGCCCTCATCCTGACCGATGTCACCGTCCTTTTCGGCCTTTTTGAGACCGTCCATGCCGTCACGGCGAACATGGCGAATCGCCACCTTTGCCTTCTCTGCATATTCGTGGGCGACCTTGACCAGCGAGCGACGACGCTCCTCGTTGAGTTCCGGCAGCGGGATGCGCAGGCTCTGCCCGTCGATAATTGGATTGAGACCCAGGTTGGATTCGCGGATCCCACGCTCGACAGCGCCGACCATCGACTTGTCCCAAACCGAGACCGACAGCATGCGCGGCTCGGGAACCGTGATGTTGGCCACCTGGTTCAGCGGCATGCGCGAGCCGTAGGCTTCAATCGTCACCGGGTCGAGAATGTTGGCCGACGCACGCCCGGTGCGCAGCGAGGCGATGTCGCTCTTGAATGCCGCAATGGCGCCGTCCATGCGGCGCTTCAATTCCTTAAGGTCAGTGCCTTCACTCATGTTTATACTCCCGTGAATAGGCGACGCCGGGAAGGTCCGGCGCCACAGGAACGTCAATTGTCTGATACGATGGTCTTGCGGCCGCCGCCGGTCAAGATTTCCGCGAAACCGCCCTTTTCATGAATGGAAAAGACGATAATCGGAATGGAGTTTTCCCGCGCCAGCGCCACGGCGGCCACATCCATGACGGCGAGCCCCTTTTCCAACACCTGGCTATGGGTCAATTGTTCAAAGCGGGTCGCATCCGGAAATTTCTTCGGATCGGCGGAATAGATGCCATCGACCTGTGTGCCCTTGAAGATCGCCTGAGCGCCCATTTCGGCGGCGCGCAAGGCAGCGGCGGAATCGGTGGTGAAGAAGGGGTTGCCGGTGCCGCCGGCAAAGATCACCACACGGCCAAGCGAGAGATGATAGAGCGTGGCGCGCTGCGAGAAGCTCTCGCAGATTTCCGGCATGGAGATGGCCGAGAGGACCACGGTGTCGATATCAAGCTTGCGCAGCGAGGTCGCCAGCGCCAGCGCGTTGATGATGGTTCCGAGCATGCCCATATGATCGCCGGTCACGCGGTCGCCCCCCTTGGAGGCCACGGCAACGCCGCGGAAAATGTTGCCGCCGCCGACGACGACGCCGACTTCGACGCCCATTGCGCGCGCCTCTGCGATATCGGAGGCAATCCGGTCAGAGACGGTAACGTCAATACCGAACCCCTGGCTGCCCATCAAAGCTTCGCCGGAGGCCTTGAGCAATACACGCTTGTAGATCGGCTGGGACATCATGGCTCCTTGAAGTGATCGCGGGGAAGATTGTGAAAGCCGGATACACGAAGGGCATCGCGTTGTCACGCGATGCCCACGGGTTTTCCCGGATATGGTTTCACCTATCTGGGGTATGGTTTCGTTTCGTCAACAGACGAAACGAATTCGATGGTCAGCCCTTGGCCACGGCAGCGACTTCAGCGGCGAAGTCAGTCTCTTCCTTCTCGACGCCTTCGCCGAGCAGCAGACGGGCCATGCCGACGACTTCGATCGCAGCGCCGGCGGTCTTTTCAGCTTCCTTGATGGCAGCAGCGACCGTCAGGTCCGGGTTGATGACGAAAGCCTGCGAGAGAAGAGCGACTTCCTCGAAGAACTTGCGCATGCGGCCTTCCACCATCTTTTCGATGATTGCTTCCGGCTTGCCGGATTCGCGGGACTGCTCGATGAAGACGTTGCGTTCGCGCTCGGCGACTGTAGCATCGACGTCTTCGGAGCGGATAGCCAGCGGGTTGGTAGCAGCAATGTGCATGGCAATCTGGCGGCCGATCGACGTCAGAACGGCCTTGTCACCGATCGACTTCAGGGCGACCAGAACACCGAGCTTGCCGATACCGTCGCCGGCAGCGTTGTGGATGTAAGTTGCCACGACGCCGTGCTCGACTTCCAGCTTGGCCGCACGACGAAGCGTCATGTTCTCGCCGATGGTTGCGATCGCGTCCTTGATGGTGTCAGCAACCGGCTTGCCGGATGCGGGATAGGTCGCAGCGGAAATGGCTTCGACCGTGCCGTCGGTGGACAGCGCAACTTCGGCGATGCCGCGAGCGAGTTCCTGGAAGGCATCGTTACGGGCAACGAAGTCGGTTTCGGAATTGAGCTCGATGACAACGGCCTTGTGACCGGCGCCGGCAATGGCAACCAATCCTTCAGCGGCGGTACGACCGGACTTCTTGTCGGCCTTGGAGATGCCCTTGGCGCGCAGCCAGTCGATCGCGGCTTCGATATCGCCGTTAGTTTCGATCAGCGCCTTCTTGCAATCCATCATGCCCGCGCCAGACTTTTCGCGCAGTTCCTTCACCAGTGCAGCCGTAATCTCGGTCATAAGCTTCCTCTTGTCGGTTCATACGGTGCGGCATGCGGCTTTGAGCCAAGGCGGCACCGATTTGAGGGACGAAATGTACTCGTAAGTATGACAGCGTTATGAAGCTGCATCATACTGTGGAATTCTTGATTGGAACACGCCTGGATTCATCGCCCAGGCAACGCGCCATCCTAAACAGAACAAGGCCGCTCGAACTCCTTGAAGTCGCAAACGGCCTTATCCCGGATGTCAATACGCTCGGGCGGACAAGTGTCTGTCCGCCGCGAGGCGTGATCAGGCTTCGGTGCCGCCTTCGACCAGGGTCGGCTCGACCATAGCTTCGATGGAAGCGCCGAGGTCACGGCCGGATGCGCTCTGCTGGCGAGCGATGCCGTCGATGGCAGCGCGTGCGATCAGGTCGCAATAGAGAGCGATGGCGCGCGAAGCGTCGTCGTTGCCCGGGATCGGATAGTCGATCAGGTCCGGATCGCAGTTCGAGTCGATGATGGCGACGACCGGGATGCCGAGGCGCTTGGCTTCGTCGATCGCGATCTTTTCCTTGTTGGTGTCGATGATGAACATCAGGTCCGGGGTGCCGCCCATATCGCGGATACCGCCGAGAGCCTTGTCAAGCTTTTCGCGCTCGCGCTCAAGATTCAGGCGTTCCTTCTTGGTGAAGCCCTGGGCGTCGCCATTGAGGATTTCGTCGAGCTTGCGCAGACGCTGGATCGAGTTCGAAATCGTCTTCCAGTTGGTCATCATGCCGCCGAGCCAGCGAGCGTTGACGTAGTACTGAGCCGAGCGCTTTGCGCTGTCGGCGATCAGTTCAGACGCCTGACGCTTGGTGCCGACGAACAGAACGCGGCCGCCACGGGCAACGGTGTCGCTGACAACCTGCAGGGCGCGGCTCAGCAACGGAACCGTCTGTGCCAGATCGATGATGTGAATGTTGTTACGATCGCCGAAGATGTACGGCTTCATCTTCGGGTTCCAGCGATGTGTCTGGTGGCCGAAGTGAACGCCGGCTTCGAGAAGCTGGCGCATAGAAAAATCGGGCAATGCCATGCCTTTGTATCCTTTTCCGGTTGAACCTCCGCAAGGCGAACAGCATCCTCTAAGAGGACACCACCGGGCGGAACGATCCGGATTTCTCCCGGACAATCCCATGCCTTACGTGTGGAATGCGGCTGGCCATACATTCGATTCATCGGGAATGCAAGGCCGCGGCAGAAAAAAGAGCGATTTGGGCAGCCTTGGCCCGACGCTTCACTGGCAGGCTTTGGCGTCGAGCACTTCCAGCTTGGAAAGTTTGCCGGTCAGCACGAAGTCGCCGTAGTCCATGGTGAGATCGCGGGTGATGCCGTTTTCATAGAGTTTGAACGACATGCGGTAGACCGGCAAGGCGTCGCCCTTGGACTTTTCGTTGAAATAGGCAACAGTCACCGGCCAAAACGGCGTCTTGGCAAAGGCGCCTGCCTTGTCGGCATCGGGATCATCGGTGGCCGGCGTCTCCGATTTGCCGACGACGGTGGTCGCGAGCAGCGGCTTGTCGCCATCATCGGAACCATCGAAAACCTGGGCCTCGAAGAAATTCTTACCGAGCTTGGCGTTGTGGATGATGTCGAGCATGTGTTCCGTCGGGAAACGGCTCTGAATGACTTCGATCTGTTTTGCCTGCGGCTGGGTCAGGTCGACCTTGATGCCCTTCTGATCATCCGCCGCCGCACCACGCACATCCTTGTCGAGCTGATCGTCGGTATAGGATTTGGTCTCGAAGCGGAATGTGCGCTTGGCGAGATCCTCGAATGTAGTCGTTTGCTGGTCGCTGAGGCGGGTCGCATCACCCGTGTCGATCTGCGTGACGAAGCGGAAGTTGGTGGTGAAGCCGGTGCAGTCGGAGCCGTCGAACTCATAGACCATGCGGCCGAACATGCCGGCAATGCCGGAGCGGTCGGTGGCGTCCTTGAGTTCGAGATCATAGACGGCACGATGCGCGATCAGCCCGCTCGGACCAGCCGCGTAGGCAACTGGCGTGCCCAGAGATGCGATGCCCAAACTCGAAACAATGACGGCGGCAAGACTCGAGCGGAACATTCATTATCTCCTGTTGGACTCGCACGCGATGTTATAAGAACGCTTTCGGCTAAAACGAGGCCGCCGGTCCCAATTATGGGAATTTAATCTTGATGCCGGATTTTTGACAGTTTTACAACAAAACGGGAGATGAAAATGTCCAACGCTATCGAGGACCGTCTGAAGGAGCTTGGCATTGTTCTGCCGCAAGCCGCGGCGCCGGCCGCGAATTATGTGCCTTATGTCATCAGCGGCAATCTTCTTTATCTCTCGGGACAGCTGCCGATGGAAAACGGCAAAGTCGGCGTCACCGGCCATCTCGGTAAGGATGTCGACGTTGCCGGCGGCCAACGCGCCGCCGAGCTTTGTGCCATCAATATCCTCGCTCAGGCGAAAGCCGCCCTGGATGGCGACCTCAGTCGCATCAAGCGCCTGATCAAGCTGAACGGCTTCGTCGCCTCGGTGCCGGAGTTCGTGGAACAACATCTTGTGATCAACGGCGCCTCCAATCTTCTGGCAAATGTACTCGGCGAAGCCGGCAAGCATGCGCGCGCCGCCGTCGGCATGGCGGCGCTACCCATGAACGCCGCCGTCGAGATCGATGCCATCCTGGAAATCGCATAATGAGCAAGCTTGCCTGGCTGACCGAACGTCCCGTCGCCCATCGCGGTTACCACGACATGAATAAGGAAGTCTGGGAGAACACGCTCTCGGCTTTCGGTCGTGCTATCGAGGCGGGTTTCGCGATCGAGTGCGATCTGCATTATGCCTCGGACGGCGTCCCGGTCGTCTTTCACGATGACGACCTGCAGCGCGTCTGCAATCTTCCCGTCGAAGTGCGCGACCGCACCTCAGGCGAACTCGGCCTGCTGTCGATCGGCGGCACCAAGGACAAGATCCCGACGCTGAAGCAGCTCCTGCGGCTCTGCGACGGCAAGGTGCCGCTGGTGCTCGAGCTCAAGGGCCGTGAAGGCGATGATGAAGGCTTTGCGGAAACCGTGCTCGAGGTGCTGGAAGGCTACAAGGGCCATGTGGCGCTGATGAGCTTCGACCATTGGCTGCTCAAGGACCTGAAGGTTCTTGACGCCCCCTACCCGGTCGGCCTGACGGCGGACGGAAATAAGCCCGAGACGTTTTTTAAGCATGACGAAGCCATGCAGCTTGGGCTAGACTTCATCTCGTATTTCTATGGCCATCTGCCGAACCCATTCATCACGGCGCAGCGCCAGCGCGGGATCCCGGTCATCACCTGGACCGTGCGCGACGAAGCAGCCCGCAAGCATACATTTGCCAACGCAGACCAGATGACCTTCGAAGGTTTTGATCCAAGGGAAAGCCCTGCCCTCATTTCATGACAGACGAATTATCCATTCGCGTAGAACGGTCCTTCAAGAATATCGCTCCGGAGAGCTGGTCCAGGCTCGCCGGGGCATCGAGAACGGGTACGCTGCTGCCGTACAACCCGTTCGTCTCGCATGCCTTCCTGTCATCGCTGGAGGAGTCCGGTTCCGCCACCGACAGGACGGGCTGGCTTGGCAACCATCTGCTGCTTGAAACAGATAGCGGCGAGCTGATCGGCGCCGTCACCGGCTATCTCAAGAATCATAGCCAGGGCGAATATGTCTTCGATCATGGCTGGGCCGACGCCTTCGAGAGGGCCGGTGGCCGCTATTATCCGAAGCTGCAATGCTCAATCCCCTTCACGCCAGCCACCGGTCCGCGACTGCTGGTGGCCGAAGGTCAGGATCGCAAAGTGATCCAGCCGGCGCTGGCCGAAAGCCTGAAGGAAGTGACCCGGCAGATCGGCGTCTCCTCCGCCCACATCACCTTCCTGCCGGAAGACGAGGTTTCGGTCTTCGAAACCGATGGTTATCTGCACCGTAAAGACCAACAATTCCACTTCATCAATGACGGCTACGCCAATCACGACGCCTTTCTGGATACGCTGGCGTCGCGCAAGCGCAAGGCGCTGAAAAAGGAGCGCCGCGCCGCGCTTGAGGGTGGCATCAGCATCGACTGGTTGACTGGCAGCGATCTCACCGAAGGCATCTGGGACCAGTTCTTCACCTTCTATATGGATACGGGCAGCCGCAAATGGGGCCGGCCCTACCTCACCCGTAAATTCTATTCGCTGATCGGCGAACGCATGGCCGACGACATTCTGCTGGTCATGGCGAAGCGCGAGGGCCGCTATGTCGCCGGCGCCATCAATTTTATCGGCGGCGATGCACTCTACGGCCGGCATTGGGGCTGCATCGAGGATCATCCCTTCCTGCATTTCGAAGTCTGCTATCATCAGGCGATCGATTTCGCACTGGCCAAGGGGCTGAAGCGGGTCGAGGCCGGCGCGCAGGGGGAACACAAGCTCGCGCGCGGCTATCTGCCTGTTATCACGCATTCGGCGCATTATATCGGCCATCAGGGCCTGCGCCGCGCCGTTGCCGACTATCTCGAGCAAGAGCGCGAGCAGGTAGAAGAGATGAGCGAAATCCTGACGGAACACAGCCCTTTCCGCAAAGGCGAGCGGCAGGATAATTAGAGCAATTCCAGGAAAAGTTGCCGCGGTTTCTGTCCGGAATTGCGTAAAAACAAAGAGCTAGCCAACCATAATCGGAAGACGAGGAGACCCTTCATGACCAGCCCGGCCTATGACACCAGCAACATCTTCGCAAGGATCCTGAAGGGCGAAATCCCCTCTGTCCGCGTCTACGAGGACGAGCACACGGTCGCCCTCATGGATGTCATGCCGCAGTCGCCCGGCCACACGCTGGTGCTACCGAAATCCCCTTCGCGCAACATGCTCGACGCCGATCCGGCCGCCCTGCCGCACCTGATCACGGCCGTCCAGAAGATTGCCGTCGCGGTACAGGAGGCTTTCGATGCGGACGGCGTCTATATCGCGCAGTTCAACGAGCCGGCTGCAGGCCAGACGGTGTTCCATCTGCACTTCCACGTCATTCCGCGCCATGAGGGCATCGCGCTGAAGCCACATTCGGGCAAGATGGAAGATGGTGCGGTTCTGGCGGAGAATGCCAAAAAGATCATCGAGGCTCTGGGCTGAACTGGAGAAGCACGTGATTCGCCATACCGTCGCCTTTCGCCTGAAACATGAGGCCGGCTCACCTGAGGAGACTAGCTTCCTCAAAGACGCCCTTGTTCTTGAAGCGATACCGAGCGTCCGGAACTTCGAGCAGCTTCGGCAGACCAGCCCGAAGAATAATTTTACCCTTGGCTTCTCCATGGAATTCGAAGACCAAGCGGGCTATGACGCCTATAACGTCCATCCCGACCATGTCGCTTTCGTGCGTGCTCGCTGGATACCTGAAGTCGAGTCCTTCCTCGAAATCGACTATACGAATCTTTAGCGCTTCATTAGCTTATCAATATAAACATATGAAAACGGCTGCATTGTCACCAATGCAGCCGTTCTGTTTTCTCAAGCAGTCGATTAATTACGGCCTACTTGCGCGGCACTTTTGGCACCGTGCCGCCCTTGCGCGGCGACTTGCCGTCCTGCACATCGCTGGAGGACGCCGTCTTCGGCGAGCGGCGGGCGTCCGAAGCGGTGCCGGCCTTGCCAACGCGGCTGCGGGTCTTGACGGTATCGCCGTCATCTTCTTCCACGTCGACCACCGCATCGACCACCTCGGCTTCCGGCTTTGGCCGGATCCGCGCGGTCTCGGAGACGGATTCGAGCACGATACCTGTCGTGCCGTCTTCCTTCTTGCCGACGGTGACGGTGACGACGCCACCCTTCTTCAGCTTGCCGAAGAGGATTTCGTTCGCCAGCGGCTTCTTGATGTTTTCCTGGATGACGCGCGCCAGCGGACGAGCGCCCATCTTTTCGTCGTAGCCCTTTTCGGACAGCCATGCGATTGCATCTTCGTGCAGGTCGAAGGTGACGTTCCGTTCGGAAAGCTGCGCCTCGAGCTGCATGATGAACTTCTGCACGACCTTGTGGATGACAACGGTCGGCAGCGGCGCAAACGGAATGGTCGCATCCAGACGGTTGCGGAATTCCGGGGTGAAGAGCCTGTTGAGAGCCTCTTCATCCTCGCCCGTACGCTTGGCCGAGCCGAAGCCGATAGCGGCCTTGGCCATTTCCGACGCGCCCGCATTGGTCGTCATGATCAGGATGACGTTGCGGAAGTCGATCTTCTTGCCGTTATGGTCGGTCAGCGAGCCATGATCCATGACCTGCAGCAGGATATTGAAGATATCCGGATGCGCCTTCTCGATTTCGTCGAGCAGGACCACGCTGTGCGGATGCTGGTCGACGCCGTCGGTCAGCAGGCCGCCCTGGTCGAAGCCGACATAGCCGGGAGGTGCGCCGAGCAGACGGGAAACCGTGTGACGCTCCATATATTCCGACATGTCAAAGCGCAGCAGTTCGACGCCGAGCGACGAAGCAAGCTGCTTGGCGACTTCCGTCTTGCCGACGCCAGTGGGGCCGGAGAAGATGTAGCAGCCGATCGGCTTGTTCGGTTCGCGCAGGCCCGCACGAGCAAGCTTGATCGCCGTCGACAGAGCTTCGATTGCCGTATCCTGACCGTAGACGACGGAGCGCAGTTCCTGTTCGAGATTGGCAAGAACCATCTCGTCGTCCTTGGACACGGTCTTCGCCGGAATACGCGCCATCGTCGCGATCGTGATCTCGATCTCTTTTTCGGTGATCAGCTTGCGACGCTTCGACGGCGGCAACAGCATTTGCGCGGCACCGGTTTCATCGATGACGTCGATCGCCTTGTCCGGCAGCTTGCGGTCCGAGATGTAGCGGGCCGACAGCTCGACCGCCGACTTGATGGCGTCGTTCGTGTAACGCAGGTGATGATACTCTTCGAAATAGGGCTTCAGGCCCTTCATGATTTCGATGGCATCCTCGATGCTCGGCTCGTTGACGTCGATCTTCTGGAAGCGGCGGACGAGCGCCCGGTCCTTCTCGAAGAACTGACGATATTCCTTGTAGGTGGTCGAACCGATGCAGCGGATCGCACCCGAAGACAGGGCCGGCTTTAAGAGGTTCGACGCATCCATCGCGCCGCCGGAGGTAGCACCGGCACCGATGACCGTATGGATCTCATCGATGAACAGCACCGCGCCGGGATATTCTTCCAGCTCCTTGACGACCTGCTTCAGGCGCTCTTCGAAATCGCCGCGATAACGCGTGCCGGCAAGCAGCGTGCCCATGTCGAGCGAAAAGATCGTGGCATCGGCCAGAGCTTCCGGAACCTTGCCCTCGACGATGCGCTTGGCAAGACCTTCGGCGATCGCCGTCTTGCCGACGCCTGGATCGCCGACATAGAGCGGATTGTTCTTCGAACGGCGGCACAGCACCTGGATGGTGCGGCTGACCTCCGAATGACGGCCGATCAGCGGGTCGATCTTGCCGTTCTTGGCCTTCTCGTTGAGATTGACGCAATAGGCCTTCAGCGCGTCCTGCTGTTTCTTGTTGCTGCCCTCCTCCTGCTCGCCGCGGGAGGTCGGCTTGCTCTCGGATTCGCTATCTTCGGCGCCGCGCGGCGTGCGGGTCTGGGAGGCCCCCGGACGCTTGCCGATGCCGTGGGAAATGTAATTGACCGCGTCATAGCGGGTCATTTCCTGTTCCTGCAGGAAAAAGGCCGCATGGCTTTCCCGTTCCGCGAAGATCGCGACGAGAACGTTGGCGCCCGTCACTTCCTCGCGGCCCGAGGATTGGACATGGATGACAGCGCGCTGGATGACGCGCTGAAAGCCGGATGTCGGCTTCGAGTCCTCGTCATAACCAGTAATCAGGTTTGAAAGTTCATTATCGACGTATTCAGTCAGCGTCTTACGGAGCGCGTCGAGATCAACATTGCACGCGCCCATGACAGCTGCGGCATCGGCATCGTCAACCAAGGCCAATAGCAGATGTTCCAGCGTGGCATATTCGTGATGCCGCTCATTCGCGTAGGTCAGTGCCTGATGCAGCGCCTTCTCAAGACTAGGCGAAAATGTTGGCACGTTCAGATCCTCACTTCTTTTCCATAACACATTGCAGCGGATGCTGGTGTTCCCGGGCAAAATCCATGACCTGGCTCACCTTCGTTTCAGCTACTTCATATGTGAATATCCCGCATTCGCCGACGCCGTGATTGTGGACATGAAGCATAATGCGGGTGGCACTTTCGAGATCCTTTTGGAAGAAACGCTCCAGGATGTGGATCACAAATTCCATGGGCGTGTAGTCGTCGTTTAAAAGCAGCACGCGGTAGAGATTGGGTTTCTTGGTTTTCGCCTTGGTGCGCGTGATCACCGAGGTTCCGCGATTGCCGTTATCCCCGTTCCTTTCGCTGTCTTTTTGCATCCAGATCGGCTCAGCGATCATTTCATTCATTCCTCAAATCATCCGGCAGAAGCTATCGCATTCCGACTTGGTAAACTGGACTGGCTAACTGACTCGGTCGGGCCGGATATCCGAACCTCTAACGTAGTTCATATTGGCGCGATTTTAAGCCCCCTGCCGGACACTGCAATCACTATTCGTTGCCAAAACGGGCAATGATCAAAAAAGTCACAGCCATAACCCAACAGAAACGGATAATCGAAAACGTAAAAGACCGGCCGCGCGTCGCGCAACCGGTCTTTCCTGAAACTACCAGCGATAAGCGAAACGCTTATGCGGAAGGCGCAACCGAAGAGGCAGCCTTGCCTGCGGCCTTCGTGGCAGCGGCAATCGGCGCTTCGAACGGCTTGTAGGCGGTCTTGGCGAGATCGGCGTACATTTCGCCGAGCTTGGTCGCCTCGGCGACGAAGTTTTCGTAGGAGGACTTCACGAAGCTGCTCTGCAATTCGAAAGCGGCTTCAAAGTTCTTGACGCCGGCGAGCGTCTCAAAATGCGAAACGCCGTCCTGGAACGACTTCTTGGAATATTCGGCGGCTTCACTAGCAATCGCCTGAAAGCCCTTGTTGACGTCGGAATAGTTCTTCAGCGCCGTGTCGATCGCTTCCTTGCCCTTTTTATTGGCTTCATCGAAATTGAACATGTTTTCTCCGTCCCTTTGCTGATTAGCCGATGCTCGGTCTAGCGAGGGAAAACTTAAATGCGACGCACAAATAGTCAAGTAGTCTTGTGCGCCGCAATATCCATTTAAGGTTGCGTTTCCGATGGTGTCGGTGCGATGGCTGGAAAAGCGGCGGAGCATCCTTCTGATTTTTATAAAATATATCAAGCAAGCTGCAACTGCAGGCTTTGAGAGAAAAATTCGTTCCTGCCGCAAAAATCTGGATTCTAGCCAAAACCGGGCCAAATCCGGCTCGCAATGACGAGCATTTGGATTATTTTCGAGCGATTACTCATAAAAAGAGCCGCATTTCGATGAAAATGCGACTCTCTGCGAGATCAGACACTATCGGAAATCGAAGTCTCTATTGGAGATCCATGTCCAGGATTGCCATGGAGAAGTTGTAGGAACGGTCGCCGTCTTCGTCGTCGACATAGACAACGCCCAGGAACTCTTCACCGAGATAGACTTCCGCGGAATCATCCTTGCGCGGGCGGGCCTTGACCACCATCTGCGGGTTGAGCGTGCGTTTGAAATAGGCGTCGAGCTTCTTGATTTCGTCAGGCTTCACAATTTATCTCCGCGAGGAATCTCAGGTTGGCCGCTTCTTGCATAGGAAAAGCGGCAGTGTAAAGACCGGAAGCGCGCCTTCCATCCTGGCCGGCAGCGCAAAATTCCGAACATCAGACAGGACCTTCCTTAGATTCCGGCGCCCATGATCTGGTCGACGATAATCTTCTCGGCAAGAAGCTGATCCATGGAACGGGAAGGCTCCGAACAGCCGGCCTCCCCAACCACTTTGGCCGGCACGCCGGCCACCGTCGTCTTCGGGGGCACTTCCTTCAACACCACCGAGCCGGCGGCGATGCGTGAGCAATGACCGATCTGGATATTGCCAAGAATTTTCGCGCCCGCGCCGATCAGCACGCCGTGCGCAATCTTCGGGTGGCGATCACTGCCCTCCTTGCCGGTACCACCAAGGGTGACGCCATGCAGGATCGAGACATTATCACCGATGACGGCGGTTTCGCCGACGACCAGGCCAGTCGCATGGTCGAGGAAAATGCCCTTGCCGATGCGGGCGCCCGGATTGATGTCGGTCTGGAAAACGCTCGAGGAGCGGCTCTGCAGATAAAGCGCGAAATCGCGGCGCCCGCGATTGAGCAGCCAATGCGCAAGACGATGGGTCTGGAGCGCATGGAAACCCTTGAAATAGAGAACCGGCTCCATGAAGCGCAGGCAGGCGGGATCGCGATCATAGACCGCCTGGATATCGACACGCAGGATCGAGCCCCACTCCGGCCAGTCGGACAGCATTTCCTCGAAGGTCTGGCGCAGCAGAATGCCCTGCATGTCCGGATGGTCGAGACGCTCGCAGATCCGATAGATGACGCATTCTTCCAGCGACCGGTGATTGATGATCGTTGAATAGAGGAAGGCGGCCAGAAGCGGATCCCGATCGGCAGCTGCGCGGGCTTCCTCGCGCATGCTGTTCCAGATGGGATCGACGATCTTGACCGAACTCAAGCCTTCGACCGGGCGAATGTCCGTTGCTGCGACCATTGGCGGTCTCCTGATTTCCTATTGGCACGACATTATATAGAGTAAAAGTCCGACAACATAAATGGGTTAGGCACGCATGAGTTTCGAGCATGATTTTGCCGGTGGTCTCCTGCGTGCGAGCTGCAGCGATACGGTCGGGACCCTCACCATCGACAATCCCGACCGCAAGAATGCCGTCACCGCGGCGATGTGGCGCGCCATACCCCAGGCCATCCGCGCTCTGACCGATGAGGCCCATGCGCATGTCGTCGTCGTTCGTGGCGCAGCAGGCGACTTTTCCGCCGGCGCGGACATCGGCGAATTCGACAGCCTGCGCAAGAATGCGGAAACCGCTATCGCCTACGAGGCGCTGAACAGCGACGCCTTTACCGCCATCCGCCACTGCCGCGTGCCGACGATCGCGGCGATCCGCGGTATCTGTTACGGCGGTGGCTTCGGTATCGCGGCCGCCTGCGACCTGCGCATCGCCGAGGACGGCGCGCGCTTCTCCGTGCCCGCCGTTCGCCTCGGCATCGCCTACCCCGCCGACGCGGTGCAGGATATCGTCAACGCGCTCGGGCCGCAGATGGCCAAGGTCGCGCTGTTCACCGGCGCGCCAATGCCGGCCGACAAGATGGTTGCCGCTGGCTTCCTGCTGGAAGAGATCGCAGCCGATGCCTTCGACGGCGAGATCTCGGCCCTTGCCCATGCGATCGCCGCCAACGCTCCGATCGCGCTGCATGCCTCCAAGCTCGCGGTGCGCGCCGTCGTCGAACAGGATAGCGACCTTCTACGGGAAGCAGAGGTTATCGGCGCCGAGACTTTCGATAGCGCCGACTATGCCGAAGGCCGTGCCGCCTTCGCCGCGCGGCGAAAACCGCATTTCACCGGGAAGTGACTTGATCTATCGATTGGCCAGCCGTTCGTAAAACTCGAGCACGGCTTTCTTGAACAGCTTGTCGCCGACGGCAAGCATATGATCGCGGTTTGGAATATCCAGGACTTCGGCATGCGGCATCAGCGCGGCAAGTTCCCGCGCCGAACCGGCGATGTCATCATTGGTACCGACGGCGATCAGCGTCGGTTGTTCGACCTTCGCGACGTCTTCCCGGGCCGCCAGATCACGCGAGCCCTTGATGCAGGCAGCCAGCGCCTGCCGGTCACTCCTGGTCTGGTCGGCGAAGGCGCGGAACATGCGGCCGCGCTGATGCGTAACGTCGTCCAGCGACGGCGCCAGCAGCGCATCGGCGATCGGATCCCAATCGCCGACACCATCGACCATGCCGATGCCGAGACCACCGAGCACCAGCGAACGAACGCGATCGGGATGCGCCATCGCCAGGAACGTCGAGACGCGCGCGCCCATCGAATAGCCCATGACATGAGCCTCGGAAATGCCGAGATGATCGAGCAGGGCGACGGCATCCTCGGCCATGATCCAGGGATGATAGGCATCGGCATCATATGATTTATCGCTTGCGCCGTGGCCGCGATTGTCGATGGCAATGACACGGTAGCCCGCATCGCCCAGCGTCTTGAGCCATCCCGGATTGACCCAGTTGGCAATCGCGGTCGAGGCAAATCCGTGAATCAGCAGCACCGGCTGGCCGTTCGGATCGCCCTCGTCGAAATAGGCGAGCTTGAGGCCGTCATGGGTGAAGTGAGAAAAGGCGGGGACATTCAAATTCATGGCAAGGTCTTTGCAAACATGGTCTCTTTGGCCCAAGACCTTATTTTATCGGCGATATCAGGTGAACCCCGTACCCCGAGAAAATCTGTGCGCCGAGCCGGACTTTCGCACTACACAATCGCCAAGAAGGATTATAAAGAAGGGCAACCAAGTCTGGCGCAACATTCATGCCATCCAGGGCAAGACGTATTCGGAGATCATCATGGCCGGCCACAATATTCCCCATTTCCAGAACGACGGCGGTCACCGCGTTATCGAGATCGGCGTAAAGGAATTCATGTGCACCGGTGCCTCGGTCCCCTACGACCATCCGCATATCTTCATCGATCTGGGTGACGAAAGCGAGAAGGTCTGCTCCTACTGCTCGACGCTCTATCGCTACAATCCGTCGCTGAAGGCAGACCAGACCAATCCGGCTGGTTGCGTTTTCCACTTCAAGGCCGCTTGATTCCCCGAAGACCGGATCGGACCTAGCTGAATGCCGATCAAGAGCGCCGCGATCATCGGTGCCGGGATAGCCGGCCTCACGGCGGCACTGGCGCTGGCGAGGCATGGCATTCGCTCGGAGATTTTCGAACAGGCCGAAGCGCTGACCGAGGTCGGCGCCGGCCTGCAGATTTCCCCCAATGCCTCCCGCATTCTCGACGCGCTTGGCGTGCTCGATACCCTCTTACCTGTCTGGCTGGAGCCGAAGGAAGTACGGCTGGTCTCTAGCTCGTCCCTACGACTGATCGCAACCGTTCCCTGCGGCAGCTTCGCGAAAGCACGCTGGGGCTCGCCCTATGGTGCTGTGCATCGCGCCACACTGCAAAAGGCGCTTCTTGATGCCGTGATTGCCAGTCCGCTCTGCACGTTGCATCTCGGCCGGAAAATCGACGCAGCAAACAAAGAAGCGCTCGATGCGGTTATCGGTGATAAAGCAGACCTGATCATCGGCGCCGATGGCGTCTGGTCGAAGGCGCGTGCGCTCGTGCCTGGCGGCCCATCACCGCTTTTCTCCGGCAATATCGCCTGGCGTTTCACTATCCCCGAGGCGCTGGCTCCCTCCATCCTCGACAGAACAAGCGTTACGGCGTTTCTCGGCGCCTCGGCGCACCTTGTTTGCTATCCGATCCGGGAAAAGGCAGCCTTCAATGTCGTCGCAAACACTGCTGGAAGCAGCGCCAGCCATGACTGGAATGCCACCGGCACCAAGGCACAGCGCGATCACCTCCTGCGCCGCTTTTCGGGATGGAACAGCGCAATCACAAGGATGCTGGAACAGCAGGAGCAGGCAAGCTTCTGGCCGCTCTACGAAGCAAGCGTCGGGCGCTGGCACAATAGCAAGGATGTCGTCCTGATTGGCGATGCGGCGCATGCGATGATGCCGTTTGCGGCCCAGGGTGCGGCCATGGCGATCGAAGATGCCTTCGAACTCGCCGGCATGGTCGCTTCACGCCCTCTTGGTGAAGCACTCGATCTTTTTGAAAGACACCGCGCGCCACGCATCTCGCGCCTGCGCCAGCGTGCCGCCTTCAACCAATTTGCCTATCATGCTCGCGGCCCCGTGCGGCTGGCGCGCGACCTGGTTCTATCCATGCGTCCGCCGCAAAGCCTCGCGGCGGACATGGACTGGATCTATGGCTATCGCGCCATCGGCTGATCAGGCCTCTTTCGCGGCGGCAAAACCCTTCTCGATATCGTTCTTGATATCGGCGACATCTTCGAGCCCGATCTGAAGACGCAGCACCGGCCCTTCCGTCGGCGCCTTGGTGACGCGTCGGTCCTTGAGATTGACGTGCAATGCAAGGCTTTCAAAACCGCCCCAGGAATAGCCGAGACCGAAAATCCGGAGCGCATCGAGAAAGGCATGCGCCTTGGCCTTGAATTTCTCCGGATTGTCGACGGCGAGCACAAAGGAGAAGATGCCGCTCGATCCCTTGAAGTCGCGCTTCCAGATCGCGTGGCTCGGGAAGCTCGGCAAGGCTGGATGCAAGACGCGCGCGACCTCCTCCCGGCCCTCGAGCCATTGCGCTATGGCAAGCGCACTTTCCTGATGCCGCTCCAGCCGCACGCCCATGGTGCGCAAACCTCTCAGCACCTGATAGGCATCGTCCGGCGCACCGCAGATGCCGAGCTGGCCGTGGGCATCCAGCAATTGCTGCCAATGCGCCGCATTGGCAGAGACGGTTCCCATCAGAATGTCGGAGTGGCCAGCCGGATATTTCGTTGCGGCGTGGATCGAGATATCGACGCCGTGATCGAGCGGCTTGAAATAGAGCGGCGTCGCCCAGGTATTGTCCATGGTGACGACACAGCCGTGCCTGTGAGCCGCAGCCGAAATCGCGGAAATATCCTGCATTTCGAAGGTGTTGGATCCCGGCGCCTCTGTATGCACCAATTTTGTATTCGACCTGATCAGTTGCTCGATGCCGGCGCCGATCAGAGGATCGTAATACTCGATCTCGACGCCGAGACGCTTCAGCATGGTGTCGCAGAAGAAACGCGTGGGCCCGTAGACCGAATCAACGATCAACGCATGATCGCCAGCAGACAAAAAGGCCAGAAACGGCACGGTAACCGCAGCAAGTCCTGACGGCACGAGGACCGTTCCAGCCGATCCCTCCAGCGCATCGATCGCCTCGCAAAGCGCATCCGTCGTCGGCGTGCCGCGCGTGCCGTAGGTATATTTCTGGTCGTGCGTCTCCATGGTCCGCGCATTAGGGAATAGCACCGTGGACGCATGGACGACCGGCGGATTGACGAAACCATGATAGTCTGAGGGTGAATAGCCGATATGGGCCAGACGTGTATTGATGCCGGCGTTTTGCAGCGGTGTGTCTTTGTCTTTCATGCCTGGATGTGCCTTTGGCGCTGTGGGATTTCGATTAGTGGCGGCCAAGGCCGGCGGGGTCAATCCCGAATGGTTCTCAAACGCCTATTATCACCACATGCGGAAATACCAAAACCGCAGAACAATCCTCTGTTTTCGTGCATTTTTTGACAAAACACTGCCTAAACGGAAGCCAATTGCCCATTTTAAAGCCGCGGCGACCGAAAATGCCGGAATATGCCTCAATAATTCGGGCAATGTCTTGACCCGAAATGCATTTACGACTGAGATAGGACCACTCGCACCGGGAGGGTGAGGAACACGGTTCTCCGGGAACCTGCTTCGGGAGCGATACAGTTTAACTATAAAACAAGAGACAAAGGTTGGGAAAGATGAAAAAGATTGCTCTGTCCGCATTCCTCGGAGCGGCGGCATTGGCATACAGCGTTTCTGGCGCGTCGGCATCGACGCTGAGCGATGTGAAGGCCAAGGGCTTTGTTCAATGCGGCGTGAATACGGGCCTTCTTGGCTTCGCGCAGCCAGACGCATCCGGGAACTGGGCCGGTTTCGACGTGGACTTCTGCAAGGCCGTCGCTTCGGCTGTATTCGGAGACGCGACCAAGGTAAAGTATACCCCGCTCAGCTCCAAGGACCGCTTCACCGCGCTGCAGTCCGGCGAAGTCGATCTGCTGTCGCGCAACACGACCTGGACCATCAACCGCGATACGGCGCTCGGCCTCAACTTCCGCCCGGTCACCTATTATGACGGCCAGGGCTTCATGGTTCGCAAGGAACTGAACGTCAAGTCGGCTCTGGAACTCTCCGGCGCCGCCGTCTGCGTCCAGTCCGGCACGACGACGGAGCTCAACCTCGCCGACTACTTCAAGGCTAATAACCTTCAGTACAATCCAGTGGTCTTCGACAAGCTCGAGGAAGTCAACGCCGCCTACGATTCCGGTCGCTGCGACGTCTACACCACCGACCAGTCCGGCCTCTATTCGCTGCGCCTGACGCTGAAAAACCCCGACGACAACGTCGTCCTGCCGGAGATCATCTCCAAGGAGCCGCTCGGACCGGCCGTGCGCCAGGGCGACGAGCAGTGGTTCGACATTGTCACCTGGACCGCTTACGCGATGGTCAACGCCGAAGAATTCGGCATCACGCAGAAGAACCTCGACGAGATGAAGTCTTCGCCGAACCCGGATATCAAGCGCTTCCTCGGTGCTGAGCAGGGTTCGACGATCGGCACCGACCTCGGCCTGACCAACGACTGGGCCTACAACGTCATCAAGGGCGTTGGCAACTACGGCGAAGTCTTCGATCGCAACATTGGCGCCGGAAGCCCGCTGAAGATCGCTCGCGGCCTGAACGCGCTGTGGAACAAGGGCGGCATCCAGTACGCACCGCCGGTCCGCTAAGCCGCGAACCGCTCGACTTTTGGAGAAAGGCGGCAAGCCGCCTTTCTCGCCTCAAGAAAACAAGCCTGAAACAGGCGCACTGGGGAAAAATTCTGCATGGCAATTACTGTAAATTCGCCTGAGAGCGAGCGATCATTCGTATCCGCGATATATAACCCCAAAGTCAGGGGTGTGTTTTATCAGGTTCTCACCCTTGTCATTCTCGTGGCCGTTGGCTGGTTCCTCATCGAGAATACGATCGATAATCTGCGTGCATTGAACCGCTCCTTCGGCTTCGACTTCCTCGAAGGCCGCTCCGGCTTCAACTTGGGACAGGCGCTGATTCCCTATTCCAGCGACTCCACCAATACCGATGCGCTCATCGTCGGCCTGCTCAATACACTTCTTATTTCAGCGGTTGGCATCGTCGGCGCAACGATTGTCGGCTTCATCATCGGCATTGGCAGGCTTTCGAAGAATTGGCTGATCGCGAAGCTTTCCCAGACCTATGTCGAAATCTTCCGTAACATCCCGCCGTTGCTCGTTATCTTCTTCTGGTATAGCGGCGTTCTGGTGCTGCTGCCACAAGCGCGAGACGCCGTGCATCTGCCATTCTCCACCTATCTCAGCAATCGCGGCCTCGCCTTCCCCAGCCCGATTTTCGGCGCGGGCATGTGGGCCGTCGGTCTTGCTTTCGTCGTCGCCATCGTGACGGTATTTTTCTTGGCGCGCTGGGCGCATAAGCGCCAGGTGGCAACCGGCCAGCAATTCCATACGATCTGGGTATCGATCGGCGTGCTGATCGGCCTGCCGCTATTGATCTTCCTTGCGGCGGGCTTGCCGCTCTCCTTCGATTATCCAGTTGCCGGCAAATTCAACCTGACGGGCGGGTCTGTCGTGGGACCGGAGTTCATTGCACTTCTCCTGGCATTATCTCTTTACACCGCGACCTATATTGCAGAAATCGTACGCGCCGGTATTCGCGGTGTAGCAAAAGGCCAGTCGGAAGCAGCAGGTGCGCTCGGCCTTCGCGCGTCAGCCATCACCAGGCTCGTGGTCATTCCGCAGGCAATGCGCATCATCATTCCGCCATTGACGAGCCAATATCTTAACCTGATCAAGAACTCTTCGCTCGCCATCGCCATCGGCTATGCGGACCTCGTCGCCGTCGGCGGCGTGATCCTCAATCAGTCCGGCCGCGCGGTCGAAGTCGTCATCATATGGATGATCATCTATCTCGCCTTGAGCATCGCAACGTCGCTGTTCATGAACTGGTTCAATGCCAAGATGGCTCTGGTGGAGAGATAAGATGTCCAACACAAGCCAAAGCTTTGTCAGCAAGACTATTCTTCCGCCGCAGCCGGCTCCGGCAGGCGAAAAAGGCGCCACTCACTGGATCAGGAAAAATCTGCTGGCGACGCCAAAGGATACGGTCCTGACCATCCTCGCCATCGCCTTTCTTGCCTGGGCCATTCCGCATATCATCAGCTGGCTGTTCGTCCAGGCTGCCTGGACCGGTGCGGATCGTAGCTTTTGCGCGACGACTGTGCAGGGCGGAACGCAGCCGGACGGTTGGAGCGGCGCTTGCTGGGCTTTCGTCCGCTCGAAATTCGTCATCTTCATGTTCGGCCTCTATCCGCCGGACGAACGCTGGCGGCCTGTGCTCGTTGCGATTCTGACGATTATCGCCTTCGTGCCACTCATGATGCCATCGCTTCCCAGGAAGGGATTGAACGCGATTCTGGCATTCTTCGTGCTGCCGATCGTTTCATTCTTTCTGCTCCATGGCGGCTTCGGCCTCGAGGCCGTGGAAACGGAGAGATGGGGCGGACTGTTGGTGACGTTGGTGATCTCCTTCGTCGGGATCGCGGTGTCGTTTCCATTCGGCATCGTGCTTGCACTCGGACGCCGCTCGAAAATGCCTGTCGTCCGCATGCTGTGCGTGATCTTTATCGAGGTCATCCGTGGCGTGCCATTGATCACGGTGCTGTTCATGGCCAGCTACATGCTGCCATTGTTCATGCCACAGGGCTGGACGGTGGATAAGCTGCTGCGCGCCATAGTCGGCGTCGCGATCTTCACCTCGGCCTATATGGCCGAAGTCATTCGCGGCGGCCTGCAGGCCGTGCCGAAAGGCCAGTTTGAAGGCGCCGACTCGCTGGGCCTCGGCTACTGGCAGAAAATGCGGCTGATCGTTCTGCCGCAGGCCATCAAGCTGGTCCTCCCAGGCGTCGTCAACACCTACATCGGCATGTTCAAGGACACGTCATTGGTAGCGATCATTGGCATGTTCGATCTGCTCGGCATCGTCCGCCAGAACTTCTCCGACGCCAACTGGGCGAGCCCCGTGACCCCGATCACGGGCTTGGTTTTCGCCGGCTTCGTATTCTGGCTGTTCTGCTTCGGCATGTCGCGCTATTCAGGCTTTATGGAACGCCATCTCGACACTGGCCACAAACGATAAAAACTGAGGGAAAATAATATGGCTGACGCCCAACCGAAAAAACTGACCATTTCCGATACGGAAGTCGCGGTTGAAATGATCAACATGAACAAGTGGTACGGCGATTTCCACGTGCTGCGTGATATCAACCTCAAGGTCATGCGCGGCGAGCGCATCGTCATCGCCGGCCCGTCGGGCTCGGGCAAATCGACGATGATCCGCTGCATCAACCGGCTGGAAGAGCACCAGAAGGGCAATATCTTCGTCGACGGCACCGAGCTCACCAACGATCTGAAGAAGATCGACGAAGTGCGCCGCGAAGTCGGCATGGTGTTCCAGCACTTCAACCTCTTCCCGCATCTGACGATCCTGGAAAATTGCACGCTGGCGCCGATCTGGGTGCGCAAGATGCCGAAGAAGCAGGCGGAAGAAATTGCCATGCACTTCCTCACCCGCGTCAAGATCCCGGAACAGGCGAAGAAATATCCGGGCCAGCTTTCCGGTGGTCAGCAGCAGCGCGTGGCGATTGCCCGCTCGCTCTGCATGAACCCGAAGATCATGCTGTTCGATGAGCCGACCTCGGCACTCGACCCGGAAATGATCAAGGAAGTGCTCGACACCATGGTAGGTCTCGCCGAGGAAGGCATGACCATGCTCTGCGTCACCCATGAAATGGGCTTTGCCCGCCAGGTCGCCAACCGCGTGATCTTCATGGACCAGGGCCAGATCGTCGAACAGAACTCACCGAAGGAGTTCTTCGACAATCCGCAGCACGAGCGCACCAAACTGTTCCTGAGCCAGATCCTGCACTGATCCAGCGATTATCGGACAATCAAAACCCGCCGGCTGTGATGCAGCCGGCGGGTTTTCTATTTGATGCACCTTATCCGGCCATCGTCGCGATTAACCATCTTGACACCAGGAACGAACCAGAACATTGTGCGAACAAATAAGGATAGGCACAATGGCATCCGGCGAAAAATTTATCATCCTTCCCTACAAGAAGAACCGTGGAAACCTGGTTCCAGGCGAAATGCGTCAGGCATCGAGCGCCGCCGGCGCCGAGAAGATCGCCTCCTCCATGTCCGCCCGCTTCATCGGCGTCGCAGCCTATTCCGTCATGGTGGATGAAGAGACCGGCGACATGACCGCCCCTCGCCTGCTTGCCCGGCATGGCGAAATCGCGGATCTGAACGCCGCTTGATATTGCCCACTAGCCAAAGCGAATATGGCCGCTAGCGCAAAGGCAAGGCATAGGTCTGTTTGACGATCTGGCTCGGCACGTCCGTCTTGACGTTCTGGATGCCGTTGACCTTCGTCAGGTGGGTTGGCTGGAATTGTCGATAGTCATCGAGATCGGAAACGACGACCCGCAGCAGCGCATCGCTTTCGCCCAACATGATGTAGCACTCCATCACCTGCGGCAGCGTCTTCATCGCTGCCATGAAATGATCGATGGTTTCGGCATCCTGGGCCGTCAGCCAGACGCGGGCGAACATCGAGAGCGGCAGGCCCGCCTTGACCGGATCAACCACCGCCACGTAGCGATCGATGATGCCAGCCTCCTCAAGCAGCTTCACCCGTCGCAGACAGGGTGACGGCGACAAGCCCACTTCCTTTGCCAGTTCGATATTCTGAAGACGCCCGTCGCGTTGCAGCGCACGTAGGATACGCTTGTCGATATCATCCAGCCGCATTGGCATTCCCTACCAATAATCTGATCAATCGGAATTCCAATGCCAATTAATCAGCTAGAATTGGCGTCTTCGCAACCCGATTGCGCGCATTTACTCCTACGATGCCAATCATGGAGAACACAAACCTGCTTTTCTTCGCAGCGACAGTGCTGCCGCTCATCTGCACTCCCGGCCCGGATATGCTGTTCGTGGCATCGCAAACCTTGTCGGGCGGCACGGCGGCAGGATTGCGCGCAACGGCCGGTGTCTGCCTCGGCTACGTGGTACACTCCGCTCTTGTGGCACTCGGCGTCGCTGCCATCATCGCCGCCTCGCCGGTGCTCTTTGCCGCTCTTCGCTGGCTGGGTGTCCTCTATCTGCTTTATCTCGCAGCCCGGCTGATCGCCTCATCAATGACATCCGGCAAGGTCACGCTATCGATGGTGGCCAGCGCCAACCAGCTTCAACGAGGTTTCGCAACGGCAGTCCTCAACCCCAAAGGCATGATGATCTACTTCGCCATCCTGCCGCAATTCATGCAACACCAGGACAACATCGCGCTGCAGGCATCTATCCTTTCAGCAATCTTCATCGGACTATGCGCCGCCGTCTACACCATCCTCAGTTTCGCAATCGCCGCGTTCGGCGCACGCGGCCGCTTCAATGACCACCGCCGCCGATGGATCGAAGCAATAGCGGGCGGCCTTCTGCTTGCTGCCGCCGGCAAGCTGGCCGCCTGAAA
The DNA here is from genome assembly GCF_000799715.1 of Martinezella rhizogenes. Taxonomy (GTDB): domain Bacteria; phylum Pseudomonadota; class Alphaproteobacteria; order Rhizobiales; family Rhizobiaceae; genus Rhizobium; species Rhizobium rhizogenes_C. The sequence goes on along the minus strand of NZ_JUHG01000011.1, from coordinate 160,065 downwards.
AGGCATATAGCGTGCCGTCGCGAACGCGATATACTATCGTCGGCTGCGCAGGACGCAGTTTTCACGAGGCGTTGGGGAACGGGGCGTGAAGAAGAGCGACAGGATAGTCATGACACTCGCGCTTCTGGGCGCGGCGATCATCGTCATAAAAATGATCGGGGCGATGTCCGGATACGATCTGATCGAGATGGCGGTCAATGCAACTAGGCCAGCGGACGCTGGTGGCTGGCCGACGGCAACGCGCTGAGGCGTATTACCTATGCGTCGGGATGGACAAAGCTGGAAATGGCGACCCCTGCAGGATTCGAACCTGCGACCACCTGCTTAGAAGGCAGGTGCTCTATCCAGCTGAGCTAAGGGGCCTTGAAGCCAAGGCGCCGCAAGCTGGTCGCGGCGGGCACTACATGCCTGAAATCGCCGCCGAACTCAATGGGCGGCTTTGCAATGAACACCCGGCTCAATGAGTCCAGGGCTGGATGCGGCTGAAGCGGAAATTATCGGTATAGGAGACCACCTGGCGAGTAGCGTCCTTTGGAGCGATGACGCGGTATTCGATGCCTTCGCGCTGGGCATAGGCTTCAGCCTGCTCCTGCGTTTCGAAGGTCAGCTTGAGCTGCTGGCGGGTGTCGCCCGAGGAGGTATAGCCCATGATCGGATCGATCTTGCGCGGGGTCTCCTGGTCGAATTCCAGAACCCAGAGATGGGTCTTGGCCTTGCCGGACTGCATGGCGGTCTTTGCGGGACGGTAAATCTTGGCAGGCATCGCAGCAGCGCCTCCGAATAAGCGGGACAACCCGCTTTCTTGCTTCTCTTGTCTTCGCCCGACCCTTTCGGGCAGAGCGCATATAGGATTCTGCTTAGCCGCGAATCCCTTTGTTATCAAGCGAAAAGGCGGCTCAGCCTCGTCTCAATCCATCGATAGTTTTGGGGGATTTAAAATGGTCGGAGTGGAGAGATTCGAACTCCCGACCCTCTGGTCCCAAACCAGATGCGCTACCAGACTGCGCTACACTCCGTACCCTTGACGCTATCTTCAGAAGATCGCGCGCCCTGCTTGGCAGAACGAGTGGGGAGATACACGGTTCGCCTCAATGCTGCAACAGCTAAAATGGCGTTGAAGCAACGATCGCCGGGGATAAAGTTATTTGCCGAGCTTGGCGGCAATGGTGCCGTTCGTTACCTTGTCGTCGACGGCAAGGCCGAGTTTCTTCACAACGCCGCCGTTCAGCTCGATGACATAGGCGACCGGCCCGCCGGAGCTGATGATCGCTTCCGAATACGGCACGGCATTTTCCTGGATATGAGTGATGACGCCGTTCCTGTCCAGGAAGAGCATATCCAGCGACAGCTTGGTATTCTTCATCCACATCATCACGGGACGCGATGTGCCGAAATCGAACAGCATGCCGTGATCAGCCGGCATCGTGTCGCGATACATCAACCCGAATTCCAGCTGCGGCTCCGTCAGCGCCAATTCCACGGTGAACTTGTGCGTCTCGCCCTTGGCAGTCCTGATCGACAAGGGTTCGGATTCAAACTTGACTGTTTGCTCAGTCGCTGTCTGCGCGGCAAAGCTCGCTGGAACGGCACCGCAAACAAGAAAAAGCGCCAAAGCGGCGCTTTTTAAAAAAGCAAAAGGCGTTCCTCTGACCATGTCAGTGCGGCCGCGTTGCCGGGCTCGGCGCATCCGGATGGATTTCCGCCGCCATCAGCCCCTTTTCGCCCGGTCCGAAGCGAACGAGAACCACCTGCCCCGGCCGCAACTCGGCCAGACCGAAGCGGCGCAGCGTTTCCATATGCACGAAGATGTCCTCGGTGCCCTCGCCGCGCGTCAGGAAACCGAAACCCTTGGTGCGGTTGAACCACTTGACCAAGGCGCGCTCAAGGCCGCTCGTCGCGGTCACCTGGACATGCGTGCGCACCGGCGGCATCTGCGACGGGTGCACGGCTGTCGACTGGTCCATGGAGAGGATCTTGAAAGCCTGATAGCCGCGCTCGCGGCGCTGGATCAGCGCGACGATGCGCGTTCCCTCAAGAATGGTCTGATAACCATCACGACGCAGACACGTCACATGCAACAAAACGTCCTGCATGCCATTATCCGGAATGATGAAGCCAAAGCCCTTGGCGACGTCGAACCACTTTACGACGCCGGAGATCTCGATGAGCTCGACAGCTTCGCCCGACATCTCTCCGAAGTCTGCTATTCCCTTCGATGAAATTCTGTCACTCATCCTGGCCAGCCCTCGATTACGCGTCACACTGTTACGGTTAACTGATTCCTTGAAATCAAGTTTAACATCTTGGTAACGGAAGAGCGCAAGTCCTAGTTTTGTTTATTCCCACCCTTGATTATCAAGCAGAAGTCTTGCCTGAAGCTGGTGTCTCGTTTCATGATCGTTCCAGCACAACATTAGAGAGGAAATAGAATGCGTTATCTCCACACCATGGTCCGCGTGACGGATCTCGACGCATCGCTGCATTTTTATAGCACTCTATTCGGCCTCACCGAAACCCGCCGCTATGAAAACGAGAAAGGCCGATTCACGCTCGTCTTCCTGGCCGCCAGCGACGATGCCGAAGCGTCGCGGAGCAGCGGCGCACCCAGCCTCGAGCTGACATACAACTGGGATCCGGAAGAGTATACCGGAGGACGCAACTTCGGTCACCTCGCCTATGAGGTCGACGACATCTATGCGACCTGCCAGAAGCTCATGGACAACGGCATCACGATCAACCGGCCGCCCCGCGACGGTCACATGGCTTTCGTGCGCTCTCCAGACGGCATCTCCATCGAAATCCTGCAAAAGGGCGCCAACCTTGCTGCCGCCGAGCCCTGGGCTTCGATGCAAAACACAGGCGCCTGGTAAAAGGCAAGCTTTCGCGAGGCTTACGGCGCGCGCGGAACCATCGGTTTCGCGCTTGCCGGCCATGCCCGCTTTCCTGCATGCTTGGGCGACTCGAAGCATCATGCATCGGATTTCGCGGGGTCCCATCGTTCCCAGTCAGTGTCGCGCGATATCATCGTCCCTCGCAGGAGGCCGTTCCGGTGTACACTCTTTAAAGCGGGGAACGTCCTTTGTGCGATCGGCAGATTCTATCCGGCAATGAGACGCGCGCAAGCGCTATTGCAATCGCCCTCTCTCTTCTGATGCTCTCCGGCTGCGCGACAACAGGCGACGAGCCGAAGCAAGCAGCCGAGATCACGCCACCGTCCAGCGGCGGCGAGCAGCTTGCCGAATCGCTAAACAGCCAGGCCGAAGCGAAGCGGCTGAAAGGCGACGCCGCCTATCGCGATCCGCTGGTCCGCAGCGTGCATGGTGTCCAACGGCAGATCGTCAGCGAGCAGGCGAACACTCAATCCATCTTCCCGCCGGCGCCAGCCACCGCTCAAGGCGTCTTCACCAACGCGCCAGCCGGCATCGCCGGGCTGGTGACTCAGCCGACGGCGGTGAATGCCAGCAGGAGTAGCATCTACGCGGCACCCGCTCCGATCGCCGTCAATCCGGACGGAACGCTCGCCAAGACGCAGCCAGACGCCGGACAGCAGGGAATCACGCCGTTTATGCGCAGCGTCTATACCTTGCCGCCCGGTGCCGCACAGAACGTCGCGCCGCAGCAGGGCAATGATGGCGGCATGCCGGTCGGCCGGACCTCCGAAGCGGTGCTTCCCCCGCCCGTCATCCGCAACGCCGCCCCCACATCGACAAGCCCAATGAAGCCGACCGCGGACGCCACACCCTCGAAAATCATGCCGGCACACGGCTCCTCGGCCCACACGATCGACAGCAAGGAAGCGCTGATGCTGGCGCATATCGCCGCGTCGAAGGGCCAAAGCCCGGGCGCCAAGTCGCTGATCGCGCCGACACAGGGCGCATCGGGGCTTTGAGCCGCCCCCTCCGCAGATCTTCACAAGGCCCTGTTAAGGCAAGCTTATTCAAATTTCGCAGTCGCTTCACGCATCTGTCATTTTTTCAAAGAAAAAGCGAAATAGGCGCTTGCGGGAATGAAATCACCCCGCTATAAGCGCGCCACACAACAGCACGCGCCCTTCGTCTATCGGTTAGGACGACAGATTTTCATTCTGTAAAGAGGGGTTCGACTCCCCTAGGGCGTGCCACTGCTTCACCTCCCCGACAATCATTCGTCTTCCGCTTGCGGCTACCCTGCGCTATTCTTATATGATGGCCAGCGTAACAAGCGCCCTTCGTCTATCGGTTAGGACAACAGATTCTCATTCTGTAAAGAGGGGTTCGACTCCCCTAGAGCGTACCATCTCAACATTCTTAGCCGCGATATCTGCTAACACCTTGAATGGTAATGTGGTTTCGGCGGTTCGAAAGCCTGATTCCGGGGCATATTGAAGATGCTCGGTGAAAACCAGTTTTCGCACCGCTCGACGATCTTCATCATTCCCTGTTTCCCATAGTTTCCAAGGGCTTGCGAGAAAGCCCAAGGCGGTTCGTAAGGTTGCATCGAAATCCGGCTGTTTCTGTCCCGTATTTATGATTTTTTCGGAAAGCGCCGCCTTCTTCCTTTGAAGATCAACTAGGCGAGCCTCATAGGCTTGGATTAATTCGCGACTGGGTGAATTCGCGATACGATCAATGAGTAATTCGATAGACGTGCCGGTAGAGCTCATCTCCTGCTGAAGAAGAGCAATCCGCTCTCTGGAGCCGACTGACTGCTTTTCCCATTTTTCGCGAAATATGTCGGTTGCGACATCTACAACCTCCTCGGCGGGGGTCATCGCCTTCAGCAGCGCATAGAACCGGCCGTGCATTTCGTCACAACTAAATGACTTTCTATAACGAAAGCACTCTCTGTTCAGGCAGAAATAGTAAGGGTACTCCGCGTTTCGCCCGCGTGAATACGCTCCTCCTAGCAGACGCCCGCAATAGGCACACTGAACCGCCTGGCGGAGGGGGAAATGTTCATTCAGATTAGCGCGAGCTGGCGCGTTAGAGTTTTCATTCAGACGTCTCTGGATTCGCAGATACGTGTCGTATGTAATCAGGCCCACCTGATGCCCTTGCCGGATTCCAACCTTCCAAGGCAGATATTCGACCATTCCCGCATGAAGGACAGAGGTCAGCATCTCGGTAACTCGATCAAATTTGACTTTACCGTTTTTCAGTTTCGGAAATCCCGGACTGTCTTGCAGAAAGCGCTGCACTTCCGCCTGAGTTTGAAACCGACCGTTTGCAAATCCTTCAAGTGCTTCGGTCACTATCGATGCGATTGGTTCTCGGGGAACCAAGATCTTTTGCCCCGCGACTCTCGCAAATTGGAATGCAGGCGGCGACCCGAAGCACCAGTAGCCGTTTAACAACCGTCCTCGCATGCGGTTGTAAACCTGCTCACCGTTTTTCTGTCGTTGATGTTGACTGACGCTGGCAAGAAGGTTCTCAATGAGAATATCGTCTGAACTATCACCAAACTCGAAAGACGGGCATTCGAGCCGTGCTCCAGCAGTCGCAATAGCGGTGCGCAGTTTGTGGTGCACATCGATGTCACGCGCAAGTCGGCTAAGGTCGTCGATAATGACGATGCATGCAGAACCGCGGTTCTTCATCAAGAATGTCACCATCGCCGCGAAACCCGGCCGAACAGCCGTTCCACCTGATCTATCATCCTTGAATACTACAGTCAGTGCGGGGTATCCCCGGTTTCGCGCATATTCCCGGATGCGTGCTTCCTGTGATCCCAGGCCATCTCCTTCTTTGGTTTGCTTTTTCCCTGAGACGCGTGCGTATCCGATCGTTATGATGCTTTTGTCCGACATGGCATTGTTCTCCTCTTGCCTGACACTTTCGTTGCTCGGGTTTGCCTCTTGTGACCTCGCCGCCGTTGTCTGGATCGTTCCCGTCGGTTCCGACGATGCGGGACGGCAACCGCCGGGGGAGCATTCATTTGTTGTGAAGCAATCGCCTGATGGACAGCATCAACGCCGAATGCACGATCGACAAAGCTCTCCATGATCGCACTTAGAACTGCGATGAGATCTTTCTTGGCGCGGGGCGTCCCGCCTGTCCGCTCAAGAAGCGGATGGGCTGCCTCAGGAGGTAGGTCAGTGTTCCTCACCATATCCTCCCAGTTTCCAAGAAAGATGGGCAAGGAGTCCCTCTTGCAAGCAGTCCAGCCCGTCGAGCTCCGCCGACAGCTCAGTAAATTCAATCTTGATGCCTGCTCTAGTCAGGCGAGACACTATAGTCGCTGACAGCCCGAGATCTCGAGCGAGGCGCGATGGATTGGTGGCAAGAAGAAGGTCAAAAGTTGGCGGCGTACAAGTCGCCCCGCTCATGACCATTGTTAGACCGGGCCGCGAGAACCTATTTGCAGATTGCGCAGCGTCGCACGCCTCACTGATGACGACATAGGAACGCTTCTGCGCATACGCTCGTAAGCGCTGAAGTTGCTCATTTACATTTGCAGCAAGGGCAATCTGCTTTTCGCTGGTAGACCTCGCATACAGAAATGCACGAATTGGACCAATCGGACGCATACACTTCCTCCATACATACAGAACAAACAGGCACGAGCTCGCGCGTTGTCACGTTCGCTGCGACTGCTCATCAGCCAGCACAGTTTCGGGAGGCGGTAATTCGAGCTCGGTAGTAGGAAGTTGTTGGGTTATATTCACGATAATGTTGGGCGAAGCTCGGGGACCACTCTGCCTCTGGGTCAGAAGCGCATCGCGGCGGCGCGTTACCGGATTCGTATCCGATCGTCGCCTGTGGTCAAAACCTCTGCGGCGCGTGCCTGGGGGGCGTCGCGATCGTACTTGAACTGACTGAGACCCACGCATTGTCCACCCTTTCCAACTAGGTGCTCATTGGTTCCCCTGCATTCGTTCTAACTTCCCGGAACCGTAAGCGTGCAGAGGCCGTTTGTACTCTTCACATTTACCTCAGGTTGTTTTTTGTTGAACTCCTGATCTGGAAAACTGATGTCAACTTGGCATCACTTCAGTCATATTGCAACCAAATTCATACTATGTGCAGGCGATAACAGATTGTAATTGTTGACAAAATATCGAATATTCGATGCGTCTCGGATTAAAGTAGAGTCTCGGACGACGACGGTCCGTCAAGACTCATTGATTGCAACCAAAAAGATCGCGATTCCCAAAAAAGTGGTCCATTCAGGAAACGCCACAGGACTAAAACGCGAACCTCAGGGATTCGTCGTTCTTCACAACTGGGCTTGCAGCAGGGCGCCGCGCCTGAGTGCTGGCAAATGGTTCAGCCCCCTGTGCGGGACGGCATTGTCCCAGTGCAAAAATGATCTGTGAACGACCAGAAACTTTCCGAGATTAGCCGCTCAACGCTCTTTGAGCGGCTTCGCGTCGGCTGCCGAGAAGCGCCCAACGTTCAGCTTTACCCTGTTTTGCGCCATCCATGGGTTGTGCTGAGGCACCTGAGGTGACCCAATCGGCACCTTTGTTTCCGGATGAGACCGCCGCGGTGACCGGTACGCTGCATCGAAACAATCAGGTTGAAGGCGAGAAATGTTCATTGGCAGGCGTGCTTCGCGCGCTCTCGCTTGTGGTTCGGCGTGCCGCCAATTTACTTTCCGCCGTCAATACAGTGAATGGAGCGACAGTATATTGCGCGGCGCTAGTTTCAGGACGTAATCCTAGGATAGAATGTACGGCGCGGGCTACCGTGAAGTTGCATCGCGGCAACGGCAGTAGGACAACGGAAAGAAGGGCATGACGGGGCGTATGATCAGTCGTGGTTCGGAATGGCACCGTTGGGAGCCGCATATTCATGCCCCTGGCACAATCCTTAACAACCAGTTCGGTGCAGCCGATCCCTGGGAGGCCTACCTCACATCGCTCGAAGGGCTGGCGCCCAAGGTCGAGGCGATTGCGGTCACCGACTATTACGTCACCGACACCTATGAGGAGTTCCTCAAGCACAAGGTGGCCGGCCGCTTGCCCGGCGTGAAGCTGGTTTTCCCCAATATTGAGTTGCGCCTGGATGTGGCGGCCAAATCGGGCTTCGTGAACATCCACCTTTTGGTCAGCCCTGAAGATAGCGACCACCTCAACGAGGTGAAACGCATTCTCAAGCGCCTGCAATTCCACGCATTCAATGACCGCTTCGATTGCACCCGTGAGGAGCTAATCAAGCTTGGAAAGCGATCCGACCAGTCCATCAATGACGACGGGGCGGCGCTTCGACACGGTGCAACGCAGTTCAAGGTCAACTTCGATCAATTGCGCAAGGTAATCGACGAAAGCGAATGGGCAACGAAGAACATCCTTATCGCCGTCGCTGGCGCCGCAGGGGACGGCACCTCAGGCGTCCGGCAGGCGGCCGACTCCACGGTCCGCCAAGAGATCGAGAAGTTCGCTCACATCATCTTCTCGAGTAGCCCGGCGCAGCGCGAGTTTTGGATCGGCCAGCGCAGCGTGACTATCGAAGAACTGCGTGGCCGTTATGACGGGTGCAAACCCTGTCTGCATGGCAGCGACTCCCATGATCAGAAATCTGTAGGGCAGCCCGTCAACAACCGCCTTTCGTGGATCAAGGGTGCGCTGGAATTTGATGCCCTCAGGCAAGCCTGCATCGACCCCGAAGGTCGCGCCTATGTCGGCGAGCAGCCGCCGCGTTCGGCGATGCCATCTCAGGTCATCTCGCATGTTCGGATCGACGATGCGGACTGGGCAACCACACCGGACATCCCGCTCAACCCTGGCCTTGTCGCCATAATCGGCGCACGCGGTTCGGGAAAAACTGCGCTCGCAGATGTCATCGCGGCCGGCTGCGATGCGATCACACCCTCCGGGTGGGACGCGGACGAAAACATAAGCCCCTCGTTCCTGGCGCGTGCGCGCCGGCTGATCGGCGATGCGACGACCACGCTAACCTGGGGCGGCGGCGGCACGGTCACCCGCGCGCTCGATGGCACCGACGCCAACGGCCACATGTCGTTTCCACGCGCCCGTTATCTGTCCCAGCAGTTTGTCGAGGAGCTGTGCTCGGCGAAAGGCGTCTCCGACGGGCTGGTCGACGAGATTGAGCGCGTGATCTTTGAGGCGCACTCACAAGATGATCGAGAATGGGCGCTCGACTTCGCCGAACTGCGCAACCAGCAAACTTCACGGTACCAGCAGGCGCGTGAGCGCGAGGCCGATGCGATCTCCGACATCTCAGATCGCATCGCGACCGAGTTCGAGAAAGAGAGCCTCGTCGCCTCGCTGACGAATCAGGTCGGCCAGAAGAAGAAGCTTATCGCCGACTATACCGCCGATCGTGCGAAGCTTGTCGTTAAGGGCACCGAGGCCCAGGTGGCCCGCCACACCCAGCTCAGCGAGGCGGCACAGAAGCTCAGGAACTGGATCCAGAATTTCGGTAATAAGCGCCGCACCTACGTCGCCTTGCAGGATGAAGTCCAGAGTATGCGAGCGACCGGCGCACCGGAGATGCTGCGCCAGGCTCAGGTTCGACACGCCAATAGCGGCCTTGACGCCAAACAGTGGGACGACTTCCTGCTGATTTACCAGGGCGACGTGGACAAGAGCCTCACGGCCTACGTCGCCTGGGTCGACGGCGAGGTACGCAAGCTCAACGGCGTGGCGCCGCCCCCCGGCGCTCCGAACATCGCCCTCATAGCAGACACTGCTGACATATCAACTTTGCCGCTCGCGCCGATCGCCGCCGAAATGACGCGGCTGGAGGCGCTGTTTAGCGCCGACAAGCTAGTGCGCGAGCAATATGCAGCCCTGACCGGACGCATTGCACAAGAAAATTCCGCCCTTCAAACGCTCGAAACCCGACTTGCCGACGCGCAGGCCGCTGCCGCGCGACGGAAGGAGCTGCAGACCGAGCGCGACGACACCTATGGCCGGGTCTTCGAAGCGATCATCAATGAGCAGAATGCACTAGCCGGCCTCTACGCGCCCTTGATGGCGCGCCTCGACGCATCTTCGGGCACGCTGAAGAAGCTCAGCTTCTCTGTTCGAAGGATCGCAGACGTCCAGGCCTGGGGCACGGTTGCGGAGGAAGAGCTTCTCGATCGGCGGAAGACCGGCCCCTTCTATGGACGAGGCTCGCTGATCGCTGCGGCGACCGACGCCCTTAAGTCCGCATGGGAGACCGGAACGGCGGCTGAGGTGCAGGCCGCCATGACGACCTTCATGGCGAAATACATGCGGGACCTGCTGTCGCATGCGCCGTACGCACCGACGCAGCAGGCTGATTTCCGTACGTGGTTGAAGCAGTTCGCACACTGGCTGTTCAGCACCGACCACATCACCGTCCGCTATGAGATCTCCTATGACGGCGTCGATATCCGCAAGCTCTCGCCCGGCACCCGAGGCATCGTGCTTCTGCTGCTCTATCTCGCGCTCGACGATTCCGATGACCGGCCGCTGATCATCGATCAGCCCGAAGAGAATCTCGATCCGAAATCCGTCTTCGACGAGCTTGTCGCGCTCTTCATCGCCGCGAAGGCGAAGCGCCAGGTGATCATGGTCACGCACAACGCCAACCTCGTCATCAACACCGACGCGGATCAGATCATCGTGGCTGAAGCAGGACCGCATCCTTCAGGCGGTCTGCCGCCCATTAGCTATGTGGCGGGCGGGCTCGAGAACGCTGCGATCCGCAAAGCGGTCTGCGACATCCTCGAAGGTGGCGAAGCCGCGTTTCGCGAGCGCGCCCGGCGACTTCGCGTGCGTCTCGATCGATAGGATTGCTAGATGGTCATGTGAAGCGACGAAATCGATGCCTCCGGCCTCAGCTACATCCATGAGGACCAACAGAGCGCGAAATGGAATACGAGCACGACTACGGCAACGACTAGAACCGGGACATTGCAAACTGCGCAGCTAAGGAACGGGGGGCACGAAATTGGCAAGGCGACCAGGGAATACGCTCGAAAAATGGGAGGTCGCGATCGTCAAAGCGATGTTATCCCGCAACTACGTGCCACAGGATATTCAGGCGTATTTCTCTCGGCCCACCCGGTCGATAAACAATGCGCGAATCTCAGAGATAAAGGACGGTACAAAGCACAAGGCCATCAAGCTCGCGTCGGACGACGAGCTGGACACTTTCCTCGACAGTTGGCCGAACATTGATCCCGCTACCGGCCTCCACCTTCAAGGTGACGAACTGCTGGTGAAAGCTCGCGAGGCCATGATTGCGGCAGTCCACACATTCAACAGCGCTGGCCTCTACTTCAGGGCCGAGCTCTTCATCGTCACTGCGATCATAGCGTGGACCTATCTGATGCACGCCTATTACAAGCGCGAAGGTATCGATTATCGCCACAAGAAAGGCGGCGTGGTTGAGCGCACGCCATCCGGAGCCGAGAAACATTGGGAACTGAGCCAGTGCATCACCACTGGCGCCTGTCCACTTCAGAGCGGCATTGTCAACAATCTCAAGTTCTTGATAGAGATCAGGAACGAGATCGAGCATCGATCCACCAACAGGATCGACGATGCGCTCAGCGCGAAGCTACAGGCCTGCTGTATCAACTTCAACGACGCCATCAAGGAACTCTTCGGACGTGAGTTTGCCTTAGAGAAGCGGCTGCCGATCGCGTTGCAATTCGTGACGTTCGACGGTTTGCAACGACAGAGCCTGATCGCCACCGACCTGCCTGCCCATATCGCGACGGCGATGGACAACTTCCACGCTGCCCTCTCAGACGACGAGCAGAAGGACCCGAAATTCCGATTCCGCGTTGCTTTTGTGCCGAAGCTCTCCGGGAAAGTCAGCAAGTCCGACCTCGCAGTCGAATTCATCAAGCCCGGCTCGCCCGAAGCCGAGGCAGTCGAGCGGGTTCTCTTGAAGGAGGTGGAGCGTCCGAAACTCCTGCCTGGAGAAATTGTCGCAAAGGTGAAGGGCGCAGGACACGCCGCATTCAATATGTACGACCACACGAAGCTCTCTCAACAGCTCGACGCTCGCAATCCCGGCAAGGGTTACGGCGTGATGGTCGCGAACACTTGGTATTGGTACGAAAGCTGGCTGGAAAAGGTGCTTGAAAAACTCAACGAAGGCTGGACTAGGCCGGCAAAAGTATAAGGTCGGGGGTTAACGAGCCTGTCAATACATCTGCGCCACGCCAAGTCATACGAGGAGCATGCAAATGGCGAAGACATACAATCGGATGGCGAAACAGCCGGAGCCGAAAGGCTTCATCTTTGGTGCAACCGGTGTCTTCCCCTTGAAAGCTGATTCTCCAGAGGTCGAGAAGTGTCTCGAACGCAATCGACCGACGCGCTGTCTGCGGCGCGATAGCTGCGTGTACATGCGCGAGGATCGTGACTTTAGCCGGATGGGTTTGAGCTATAGCGAAGGTTACGTGCATCAGGTCGAGCCAACGGGGCCAGTCGAGCAACGCGATGTCACCTGGATTGGATACCTGCAACTCCTGCTGAACTGCAACGCGACGATACAGAAGGTCAGTGAGGAGCAGCGAATGAGTCGACATGGGTTTACCAACGATGAGCTCGCGCAACGGTACTGGGAAGGCGCCGTATCTCCGGAGCCAAATTTCGAGCATGTGACGTCGCAGGCCAAAGTCGTTGAGATCGACAACTTTCTGTCACCCGTGAAGCCGTAGCTAACCTATTCCGTAGTTGATCGGTCGGCCTAGCCTTCCTCGCCTGACGCGATTGGCGCTGAGGGGTAATGCGCTGGACGTGGGCTGCGGACCGTCAGCTTGTGGAAGTAATGACGCTTTATCCAACAACCGAAATTAGGCCGCGTTGCCGTCAGACAGTACAGGGGCCGGCAGCGAACTGACAGCTCTCGGTGCCAGGCACCGGTAGCTGCATTTGATCGTTGTGATCTTGAAATGTCATGACGATTACGCGGCCAATTGCCCGTGCCGCTCTAGGAGCCGCATCAATACCGCATTGGCGTGAGTGAAATTCGAGAGTTGGTCGCTGAGCTGATACGCCCACTTCTCGCCGTGGAAAAAGTTATTGCGGAACCGCCAAACGATAATCATTACAGTGAGAAGCCGATCGCGCGGATCGTTGTTGCTGCCGTCTAGCACTGACTGGACGATTGCGGGCTTGTCTGCGGGTCGCAGGTTCAGGTGCGGAAAATGGCGGGTGAAGGCGCCGTTGGCAAAATAGCGCTGGCGGAAATAATTCAGTTCTGGTGCGTATTGGTCAGCATCAAGCGTTCCCGCGTCACGCCACTCATCGACCTTCGTGCAGATCAGGTCGACGCGCGCAAAGTTGCCCATGACTTGGGACTCGAACAGGCTCCACAGGAATGTGAAGGTAAAGATCGCGGCGCGATCCGCTTCGGGCAATGCGTGGAAACCTGGCGCTTTTGCTAATAGCCATTGCATACTCATCATTTTACGCCTGTTACTGGTTGTTCATGACGCTGTTCAATCGTCAGGGCGTTCTCTTTCATACGGGGACAGCCTTGGGAAGTCGGTAATTGTAAGGGATTTCCTTTAACTCTTTCCACGCGGACTTCTCGTATCGTCAATTTCCCACTGGTCGTCGCCCCGTATGGACGTTACGAGTTGCAACCGAGACACCACAATCGAATCGACGTTCTCGGGGGGCGTTAGTAGTGAGCAGCTTTTACGAACGTCCTATTCTTAATTCGCCTTATAGCGCCCCTGAACTCCATCATCCGCTGGACAAGAACGGGCAGCCTTTGGACGGCGAGCCTAGGCAAGGTCGTCGCCCGTCCCGCTTCATCGTCCCAGTACCAGCATCCCGCAAGGGCGCGGCGGTATCCCAAGCGTCCCTGGATCTCGAATCCTACAACGAAAACGCTTTGATCAACGCCATCCGGGGACATCTCGACACTTGGCGCAAGCTACGCAACCCGGCAGATTGGGGGGTGACGGCGGCGACGCAGAGATTACTGGAGCATTGGCGGAGCCACGAGTTCAACGGGCCTACGCCCTTCTTCTGCCAAGTGGAGGCAGTCGAGACGATCATCTGGTTGACAGAGGTGGCGCCGAAGCGTGCCGCTACAAAAGCCTTCATAAATGACGTAGCTGCCGCCAATGCTGAAGCCAACCCAGCCCTGTTCCGCCTAGCGATGAAAATGGCGACGGGCAGCGGCAAGACCACGGTGATGGCCATGCTGATCGCGTGGCAGACAGTTAATGCTGTTCGACGTACTTCAAAAGATTTCTCGCGCGCCTTTCTGATCATCGCACCAGGCATCACGATCCGTGATCGTCTACGGGTTCTTCTACCAAGCGAAGCAGACAATTACTACGAGACCCGCGAAATCGTGCCGCCGGAGATGTTGCCCGACATTCGCCGCGCCGAAATCGTAGTCACAAACTACCACTCGTTTCAGCACCGCGAAACGCTTTCTCTGCCCAAGGTCGCTCGCAGCTTTCTGCAAGGCAATTCGCCGGAGCCGGTGAAGACTACTGAAACAGACGCGGACATGCTCAAGCGGGCGTGCGAAAAACTGCTGAACTTCGACCGCGTCAATGTGATCAACGACGAAGCGCATCACTGCTATCGCCACAAGGTGGATGGAGATGATGAAGGACCCTTGAGCGGCGACGACAAGAGAGAGGCAGCCGAGAACGAGGAAGCGGCGCGTCTTTGGATCAATGGGATCGAGGCGCTCGACCGAAAGCTGTCGAAGGGTGTTCGCGCTGTCTACGATCTTTCCGCGACGCCATTCTTCCTGAAGGGATCAGGATATCCGGAAGGTTTTTTGTTTCCGTGGGTCGTCTCCGACTTTAGCCTGATCGACGCGATCGAATGTGGCATCGTGAAACTTCCGCGCGTTCCGGTGACGGACAATCTCGTGCAGACCGACTCGGTGATCTACCGCGATCTCTGGAAGCACATAGGAAAGGATCTTCCCAGAACCGCAGCCGGCGCAAACAAGCTTAGTCCATTCGACCTTCCAAATCAGCTCAGAACTGCGCTAACTGCTCTCTACAGCCACTACGAGGGCGAGTTCGATCGGTGGAAACGCGAGGGAATCGAGGTTCCGCCGGTTTTCATCGTGGTTTGCCAGAACACTGCAATATCCAAGCTCGTGTTCGAATGGATCGCAGGATTCGAGCGAGGCGACGCCGAAGAGGGCGAACGCGCTGCCTTCCATGCGGGACATCTTGAACTGTTCCGGAACTATGACGACAACGGCGCCAGGTTGTCACGCCCGCGCACTCTCCTCATTGACTCGCGGCAGATCGAATCCGGAGATGCGCTGGACAAAGGATTCCACGAGGCCGCCAAAGCGGAGATCGAGCAGTTCAGGCGCGAGATGGCGGACCGGGAAGGCGCCGGCAGCATTGGCGCCGCGACAGACGAGAGCGCGCTGCTGCGTGAGGTGATGAACACCGTCGGCCGCCCTGGCCGCCTCGGCGAGCAGATCCGCTGCGTCGTTTCCGTATCGATGTTGACAGAAGGGTGGGACACGAACACGGTCACCCATATCCTGGGTGTCCGCGCCTTTGGCACGCAGCTCCTCTGCGAGCAAGTGGTCGGCCGGGGGCTGCGCCGCCAGTCCTACGAGTTGAATCCGCGCACTGGCCTGTTTGACGTCGAGTATGCCGATATCATGGGCATCCCCTTCGACTTCGCGTCTGCTCCACAGGTCGCGAAACCTACGAAGCCGAAGCCGGTCACCCGAGTGCACGCCATCAAGGAGCGGGCAAGCCTAGAGATCGTCTTTCCGCGCGTCAGCGGCTACCGGCGCGAACTGCCATCGGAGAAGCTGGAGGCCGTCTTCAACGACGACAGTCGCCTTGTGATCACGCCCGAAGACATTGGCCCGACCTCGGTCGTGATGGAAGGCATTGTCGGCGCAGGCGTTACGATTACGCCCGCCGTTCTTGAACGCCTGCGGCCATCCGAGATCAGCTTCAACCTTGCGAAGCACCTTCTCTACGCCCATTTCCGCGACGACGAAGGCTTTCCCAAACAACATCTCTTCCCGCAGATTCAACGGTTGGCGCGCCGGTGGTTGGACGAAGGCTACCTCGTCACAAAGGGAGTGCCCGTGGGGGCGATCCTGTATCAGGACCAGCTCGCCCGAGCGGCCGAGAAGATCGACATTGCACTGACGCGCGGCGGCGAAGGGCGAATCCTTGCGGTCCTGGATCCATACAACCCGAAGGGGTCGACGCGACACGTCAATTTCATCACATCCAAGACGTGTTGGGCGACTGGGGCGCGGCCAGCAAAAAGCCACATCAGCCATGTCGTCCTCGATTCAACCTGGGAGGAACAGCTCGCGCTGACGCTGGAAGGGCACCCGCGCGTCATCGCTTATGCCAAGAACCAAGCTCTGGGATTCGAAATTCCATATCTCGATGCCGGCGTCCTGCGCCGTTACGTCCCGGACTTCCTCGTTCGGCTTGACGACGGCGGCGCGGAACCGCTCAGCCTCATCCTGGAGGTGAAGGGCATTCGCGATGAAACCGACAAGGCGAAGGCTCAAACGACGAGCGACCTTTGGGTGAAGGGTGTCAATGCCCTCGGCGGCTTCGGCCGTTGGGAGTTTGCTGAGTTTAGGGACTGGACGGTGATGGAAGAGGACTTCTCCGCGCTCGTCGTAAAGTTGCTGGAGGCGAATAATGGTTGAACGAAAGCCTCATGCGGCGACAAACGATAACTTGCTCACCCACGGGCTTGCGCCGACTATGCGATTTCTGATCGCCGTTGCCTTGGATGGTTCAACGATGACCTACGGAGAACTTGGCGCGAAGCTCGAAAACGAGCGAGGCTTTTCCACTATCTTCAGGACGCGCCTCGGGTTTGTCGTCGGCTCCCTCATGGGCAAGATTCAGATGGTCGAGCCGACGGCTCCCCTGATCAATGTCCTGGCGGTCAACCAAAAGGATCGACAGCCCAGCAAGGGCGCCGGCTCGTTTATGGCGAGCCGCTTCAAAGAAAGGCGTCTTGATGAGGACGACGCCAAGACGCGCTTCCCGAGCCTCTGGCAGCACAGTTTCGAGCGAGCAGCGGGCGAAGTCTACAAAGTTTCCGCAACCGAGTGGTCTGATCTTTACTGGAAGGTCTTCGATGCACCTCTTGAGGAGGCTGCGATCGAGAATGACCGCGAAGACCGCAAGCGAGGTACCGAAAAAGACGGTATCCAGACCGGTCGAAACTATGGCAGCGCTGGCGAAGGGCCATTTCACAAAGCCCTTCGGCTATGGGTCAAGGATAATCCCGGATTGGTCGAGAACGCTTTCGGCGAGGCGACGACTGACACTGAAGTTGATCTGGATTCGGGTGACAGGATCGATGTCGTTTATAAATTAATTGATCGCACCATCGTCGTCGAGGTCAAATCCCGCATCTCGAACAACTTGGATTTGCGACGCGGCGTATATCAATGCATCAAGTATCGCGCGGTACGGCAGGCCATGGATGTCCGAGAGGCCACGCCCATCGAGGCGCTACTCGTCACCGAGAACGAACTGCCCGGTGAGATCGCCGCATTGATGAAGCTTCACGGAATCAGACATTTTGTAGCTCCTCTGGAGCGAGGTTGATCGCATGGCCCGTACGCCCAAATCCCCCCGTATCATTGATGCGCTGAAGCACGCAGGCGCCAGCCGCATCAACATTCCAACGGCCGAGATGGAGAGCTTCTTTCGGCGTGACGAGGACACCTCGCCGATGCCGCCGAAGCACTATCCGCGGACTCGATCGCTGGTTCACGGCTCGACACGGACGGCAGAGGAGCCGGGTAAGCCCGAGTTGATCTGGAGCGGTGCGACGATCACCATCTCCGACGAACAGATGCAGGAATTGGCCGAGACCGGGCGACTTACGCTGTCGGACGCCCAACTCGTCTGGCGGGGTAAAGACCGCCAAGACTGGTCCGACCTCGTGGTCAACGTGCCGCCACTTTACATCCAGGAGAAGATCCACCCCAAAGCGATCATCGATGAGCTGAAGCGGCGGACCGCTGCCAGCCGCGAGGCACAGACGGATACGCCAGATCTGTTCGCCGACTTTAACGGCATCGAGCCAGACCAGCGGGCGGAGTTCTATCAGCACGACCAGCACTGGTCGAATCGCATGATCCTTGGCGACAGCCTGCAGGTTATGGCGAGCCTGTCCGAGCGAGAGAGCCTGCGCGGCAAGGTCCAGTGCATCTATTTTGATCCGCCCTACGGCATTAAATTTAACTCGAACTGGCAGGTTTCGACGCAATCTTATGAGGTCAAGGACGGCAAGCAAGCCGACATCTCTCGCGAACCCGAACAGGTAAAGGCGTTCCGCGACACGTGGAAGGATGGCATCCATTCCTACCTGACCTATCTACGCGACCGGCTGACCGCGATGCGCGACCTATTGACGGAGAGTGGCTCGATTTTCGTACAAATTAGCGACGAGAATGTCCATCGGGTCCGAGCGGTGATGGACGAGGTGTTTGGAGATAAGAATTTCGTCGCAGAGATCGCTCTATCCAAATCGACCGGACTTACTTCTGAGCTTATTTCAAGTACATATGATATTATTATATGGTTCGCTAAAGATCGAAAAAACACAAAATATCGTCAACTTTATCTGTCGAAACCTCTGGATCAGGAGATTCGAGGAGAGTTTCGCTGGATAGATGAGGCTAGGGTTTCGACGCGCAAGGTTGCGCCCGAGGAAGCCGCGGATCCGTCCACCGTCGACATTCGAGAGGTATTTAGAACGAATTCTGCTGTTTCTCCGGGGGTTCGTGCCAATACAACGGGCTCCTTTGAATTTCAGGGCATGGTATTCAATTCTGGTAGTAATAGAAATTGGAAGACGACCATTCCGGGAATGATACGACTATGCAAAGCTAATCGTATTGTTAGTCAGCCCAAGTCAGTTCGGATATACAAGCAGTTCTGGAGTGATTTCGATCAGCTTCCCATAAACAACTTCTGGCTTGATGTTCGATCAGAGCAGAACAGAGTTTATGTCGTTCAGACCGTCGAAAAGGCGATTCAACGTTGCATTTTGATGACGACAGATCCTGGGGACCTTGTTCTTGATCCTACATGTGGTTCTGGAACCACATCCTATGTCGCCGAGCAGTGGGGTCGACGTTGGATTACGATGGACACTAGCCGCGTCGCCCTAGCGCTGGCACGCACACGTCTGATGGCGGCACGATATCCTTGGTATCTTTTGTCTGACAGTCGAGATGGACGCGCTAAGGAAGCCGGGTTGACCATGCGCCCGCAGTCAGACATCCCCGTCCATAACGATATTCGCCAGGGCTTCGTCTATGGGCGAGTTCCTCACATCATGCTCAGCTCGATCGCTAACAACCCGCTGATTGATGACATCTGGGAGAAGTGGCAAGCCGTCATGGAGCCGCTGCGCGCCGCGCTCAATACAGCGCTCAGCACGTCGCATGAGGAGTGGCAGATCTTGCGCGAGCTACCTGCCGGCGCGCCGGCCGCCGCTAGGGAGCCGCACGCCAAATGGTGGGAAGCCCGCATCGCCCGCCAGACCGAGATCGACGCCTCGATCGCCGCGCGGGCCGACGTTGAATATCTCTACGACAAGCCTTACACCGATCCCGGTCGCGTCCGCGTCGCCGGGCCGTTCACTGTGGAGAGCCTGTCGCCGCATCGGGTGCTGCCGGCGAGTGACGAGGAACTGGTCGACGACATCGAGGCCGCCGAAGGCCGGCGATCAGCAGCGCAAGCCGATCTAGCCGGCCAGGATTTTGCGGCGATCGTCATCGACTACCTCCGGACCGAGGGCGTCAAGCAGCAGGACAAGGGCGACCGCATCACCTTCGACAGCCTGACCCCCTGGCCGGGTGGCAAGTTCATCGGCGCGAGCGGCACTTTCATCGAAGGTGAGAGCGGGCCGGAGCGCCGCGCTGCGATCCTGATCGGGCCGGAATACGGCACGGTCGGCCGGCAGGACATCGTCGCTGCGGCGCGCGAGGCGGTCGACGCCCGCTTCGACGTGCTGATCGCCTGCGCCTTTAACTTCGACGCCCATTCCTCGGAACTGGGTAGCCTGGGCAGCCTGAAAATCCTCAAGGCGCGCATCAACCCCGACATGCACATGTCGGAGGAATTGAAGAACACCGGCCGCGGCAACATGTTCGTTGTCTTCGGCGAACCGGACGTCGACATTCTCGACGATGGCGGCCCGCAGATCCGCGTGAAGGTGAACGGCGTCGACGTGTTCGACCCGAATACCGGCGACATCCGCTCGAACGACACCGCCGGCATTGCCGCTTGGTTCGTCGACACAGACTACAACGAGGAAAGCTTCTTCGTCCGCCACGCCTACTTCCTCGGTGCCAACGATCCCTACAAGAGCCTGCGTACCGCGCTGCAGGCCGATATCGACGAGGACGCCTGGGCGACGCTCTATTCAGATACGTCACGCCCGTTCGAACGCCCGGCAACGGGCAAGATTGCGGTGAAGGTCATCAACCATTTCGGGGATGAAGTGATGAAGGTCTTTGGGGTTTAAGGATGAAGATCGCAAAGCCCCTCAATATGGTCCAAACAACCTTCAACGAACTTTGCGTGAAGGGCGGCGGCATCGGCGGAGGCCCAGCACGATCAAAAGTTCAGCAACTCCTGCACGAAGGCAGTAAGAAGCTGAACAAGTTCGCGTTCAATGAAATCACAGACCAATTGGCCAAGTTTCCTGATCGCGACCCGTGGCACGTCTGCTTCGCCGTCGGCCTTGGATGGGGGCATCTAGCCCAGATACACGACGACTTTACAGACCACGCGACGAAGGTCCTTTCAAGTCTTGATTCTACGTCACTTGGCAAGGCGAAGACATTTCACCTTGAGCGCGGCCCGACCCCGATCGAACAGTCTCTCACTGGCGGCTATGCAATGTTTCAAAAAGTCAGGTTGCCCAGAGATTTGCCGGATGATCTTGCGAGCTATGGCCGCGCGCAGGAGCGATGGCTGCAGCCGATACTGTCGAAAACAGAAGAGCGGCCGCGCTACATAGGCAGTTGGAATGCGACAGCAATGTTTATGGTGGCATTGTTCTCGAAGCCTGCCTTGTCTTCCACGCTCAAGAACCGGGAAGTCATGCTTCCGCCAGGAGGGCCGATTTATATGGGTCTGGCGCTGCTACACCAGGCGAAGTTGTTGTCTCAAAAACCTGCGGGAAACGCACTGGATGACGAGGCATTCGAGCCGGGCGCCATCTACGAAAATAACGCCCTAATGCACGAACTCCTCAAGGGTAAATCGGATTGGAGTATACTCGACGTGCATAGCGGCCTCTACATGCTCGGAACTCGTCACAACCTTTCTGATCAATGGGCTTAACGGATATGCGGCGGGAAAACTTCGATCACGGATTTAGTGCCATGGCCTGGAAGAAGGCCAAGAACGAGGCCCTAGTCATTCTCAGGCAACGAGCGAAGTGCTGCGACCCGATCACCTATTCGGAACTGACAAGCAAGATTTCGGCGGTTCAGATGGAGCCGCATGACCCGCGGCTCGCTCACTTTCTTGGTGAAATTTCCACTGACGAGCACGAAGGCGGGCGACCACTCATCACCGCACTGGTGGTTCACAAACACGATCTGCAACCGGGCAAGGGCTTCTTCGACCTTTCGCGATCGCTCGGATATTCCTTCATTGATGAGATAGAATTCTGGAGTGAACAGCTCGAGCGGCTGCGCGCACAATGGAAGTGAGGTGGTGACGTGAACTTCCTGATAGCAGAGACATTTACCGCCTCGTTCAACCGACTATCAGGCGTGGATCAGAAGGCAGTCAAGGCGAGTGTCTTTGATTTGCAGATGGATCCCTCCGGCAACGGGCTGCAGCTCCATCGAATTGAAAACAGCAAGGATCCGAACTTCTGGTCGGCTCGTGTCAATCGGGACATAAGGCTTATCGTCCACAGGACGAGAGACAGCGTGATGGTCGCCTATGTCGACCATCACGACGCGGCTTATGCGTGGGCTGAGCGCCGGCGGATCGAGGCCCATCCACGGACGGGCGCAATACAGATCGTCGAAGTGCGCGAGCGCGTCGAAGACGTAGCGCCGCCGGGAACGTTCAACTTCGTTTTTCCCGAGCCTGCGAAAGGCGTGAACGATGGTTCACCGTCTAAGCCGCTTTTCGCATCTCTCGACGATGAGGCGCTGCTGTCAGCGGGTGTTCCCGAAGACTGGTTTGCCGATGTCCGCGACGCCAACGAGGAAGGTTTTTTCTTACTTGCGGCGCATCTGCCAGCAGAGGCCTCCGAGGCGCTACTGGAATATGCCGCCACGGGAACACTACCCGCGTCTGTTGCTCGCCTCGCCGATCCATTTTCCCACCCTGATGCACTGCGCAGGATCCGTCCGATTGCTGACCAGGATGAACTAGAACAGGCACTCGCCTTCCCGTGGGAGAAATGGGGGGTCTTCCTCCATCCCTCGCAACGGTCCCTGGTTGAGCAAACGTTCGCTGGACCTGCCCGCGTGGCGGGTTCGGCCGGGACAGGCAAGACGATCGTAGCGATTCATCGCGCGGTCCGGCTGGCCCGGCAAAACCCTAATGCTCGGATCCTGTTGGCAAGTTTCTCCCAGCCCCTTGCCGAGGCCATGGCAAAGAAGCTTCTCGTGCTCGCACCGGAGACTGGCGGCATCGTACCTCGCATCACCACCGCCTCCTTTCGCGGAATAGCGGAACAGATGCATCAGCTAGAGTATGGCGTGCGCCCCCGGATTGCGTCAGAACCGATACTTAGGGAGCGGCTCCACGATGCCGCGACCAAAGCCGATCTGAAGGGATTTTCGGATCGATTCCTGCTGTCCGAGTGGACCAATGTGATCGACGCCTGGGGGATCACGTCCCCGGAGGCCTATGCGACCGTTCAAAGAATGGGCCGCAAGAGCCGCCTCGGTCCGAACCAGCGGGAGCGGCTCTGGCCTGTGTTTGCGTCGGTGCGCGCATCATTGTCGTCTGAGCGATACACGACTTGGTCTGAGGTCTTCACGAGTCTCGCCAGTTCAATCATCGACCGCAGATCGAAGCCATTCGACCACATCATCATTGACGAAGCACAGGATCTTGCGCCAGCAGAGCTCCAATTTTTTGCTGCATTGGCTCCGGTCGGTGCGGACGCCGTTTTTCTGTCTGGCGATGTCGGCCAGCGCATCTTTCAACACCCCTTCTCTTGGGCTGGACTGGGCATTGACGTTCGCGGCAGGTCGCACACGCTCAAGGTCTGCTATCGTACGTCACAGCAGATTCGGCAGGCTGCTGACAAGCTCTTGCCCAACATTCTACGCGACACCGATGGACTTGAGGACGAGCGCCGCGGAATCGTTTCCGTCTTTTCAGGGCCGCCGCCGGAAATCAGAACCTTTGAGAATGAGCTCGAGGAAGCCGACAGTGTGCGCGCCACCATCCGCACCTGGCTGGATGAAGGTATCGCCGCTCATGAGATCGGCGTCTTCGTACGGACACCGCAATTGATCCCGCGTGCCCGAGCAAGCGTGCCTGGAATTGATGAGGCTGCCGGCATTGTCACGTCGCCAATGAGCCTGGCGAAAGGTCTGGAATTTCGCGCCGTAGTCGTAATGGCTTGCGATGAAGGAATCCTACCTCTCGACGAACGCGTAGCGGATGCAGCCGACGAGGCAGAGCTTGACGACGTGTACGAGACAGAGCGACGGCTGCTCTACGTGGCATGCACCCGCGCGCGGGAACATCTGGTTCTTACCGGCTTGCGGCCGGGGTCCGAGTATCTCGTGGACTTCAGTGAGTAGCCGCAAGTCTTGCATTGGGAAGTGAAATCGTCGGCGCGCCGTGACGGCGCGCGGCTGCTACCTAAGGAGTGATGGCGCAAATATTTGGATAGAGCTACTATGCCGACATCTTGGCTCTATTCTTGAGGCTTGTGAAATGGCTGCCAACGAAGGGGACGATGTCCCACACATCCCCGCCGACAGACCGGCACTTGGGTCCGCTGCGAAGCGTGACGGCAATCGTGCGGATATGGCATCGCGCGAGGGCTCAACTCATGCGGAACGGCCTAAGCCACGAAAGCTCGTGACACAGGGCCGACCGCGTGAAGCCCTAAAAAAGCGCACGACCTGACGGTCAACATTCCTGATGATTTTGAAGTAAAAGTTGGCGATTATGCTCCGCGCGCGACTACTGCGGACATATTGGCTTGACCTTTCTCCGCCACATTGTTCGCGATCAGGTCGGCGACGTCGTCTACTGTAAGTGCCCCCCTCTCGAACAGTTCAGTAGCAATCCTATCAAGCAGGGCAGAGTGTTCGATCAATATGGCAGTGGCGCGGGAATATTGCTCGTCAAGGATTCGGCTGACATCTTCACGGAGCGCGTACGGCAGCCTTCCTGCGCTCTCGGCAGAGACCTGATGGGCTTCTATGAGGAATGGCAGACTTCTACCCATCCCGTACGAAGCTACCATCTGAGTCGCCAAAATAGTGGCTTCTTCGAGGTCGCTTCCCTTCGAGCCTGAGAAGCCGCTCGATCTGCAGCCAAGAAGGGTTTCTTCGGCTGCAGCGCCAGCAAGTATCCGGCAGATCAAGGATTCGAGCCGGTCACGAGTATCAAATGAACGCTCGTCCTCCGGCAACTCATACCTTACGGCGCCGACACGCTGGCGCACCTGTGACCCGAGCCATCTCACTTGCCGCCGGATCGCGACGCTGATTTTGGCGCATGGTGACAGCACATGGGCAACGATGACATGACCCGCTTCATGAATTGCAATGCGTCGTAGGCTCTCCTCGGAAAGTTCTTGGACCGGCGGCAGTGAGTTGGCGACGTCGGCGATCTGGACCGGCCGGCTCTGCCTGCGTCCAATCCTTCTGGCTTCCCGCGCAATCATCTCAAGGTCGGCACCATTCCAGCCCTCAAGATCCGCTGCGATATCCCTTAGCTCCGTTATGTCGTCCGCCAGCTTCAGATGAAATTGCAGGATGTCGAAGCGCTCCTCCTCGTCGGGCAGGCCTATCGGGATATGTCTCTCCAGGCGTCCACTTCGCAGCAGTGCGGCATCGATAGCTTCCGGGAAGTTCGTTGCCCCGATAACGACGATCTGATGCCGTCCTCCTGCGCCGTCTATGGATTCGAGAAGGTAGTTGACCACCTGACGTGAATAATTTGCATGATTGTTTGCGAACTGTGTTCGATCGCCGATCGCATCGAGCTCATCAAGGAAGACGATAGCAGGTTGTTGCGCCTGAGCCATTTCGAAGGTCCGACGCATCGCGCCGAGCAGATCTCCTAAATGGCCATACGATTGCCATTGCGAAACCGATGCCGTTATCAGCGGCAGGCCTGCCGATTTGGCAAGCGCCTGCGCAAACAGGGTCTTGCCGGTTCCGGGTGGGCCGTGGAGAAGGACGCCTCGATCCATATGACCCCAATCCATCTCTCCACGATTGAAGCGACGAACGTCTTCGACGAAAGCCAAGCCCCATTCTCTTGCGCCTCCATAGCCTGGCAATTCCTCTAGGGATGGTGCCGCCTCAGTAGCTGGGACACTGCCGGCGGCATTTAGTTTGCGGACGACGTCCAGAGAGACGCGGGGCTTGCCCGCGAGTGTCACCATCATCGAGAGATCCAAACGGGCGATCGCCGCAGCAGTGACGTCCTCCAGCGGCCGGCGCCCCAGAAGCCGGCGGGCCGCGTTGATGTGATCTGCCGTCGGAGGTCCGAGATCGACGACGCCGTCCGCCAAGATTGTCAACTCTTCCGGCAGGTCGGACCGATTGAGCGCAAGGACCAGGACAAAATCGAACCGTCCATACTCCTCAAGGAATGAGAGCGTTTTTGTCTTCGATTTCTTTTTCGATGGCGGAGGTAACACATGGACAAAGGCCTTCGATTGCCGCTGCAGGTGTGGCCATGGCTCGATCCGGCCGGTCAGCGCAAGCTCCGCTGCCTTTCGATAGACGTCGGTAATTTCCTCGGTGTCAACAATAACGACCACGATAGATGGAAGGCTGTTCCGGAGCCGATGCTGGGATCGTAGAGCTCGACGGAATGCAGCATGTAGAAGAAAGACCCCTGGAGCCTTCCTGACGGCATCACGAAGCCGGCGAGAAGCGTTCCTCGGACGGAATTCGACCAGATAGTTATCGCTATCGGCCATCAGGAAAACTCCAGATGTGGACCGCGTCCTCAGCAAGAGCCGACGGTTCACCGAGCCGATACCATTGCGTAAGCGAACGGGCCGCTTTTGCTTCTATTGAAATCAGTTCCAGCGGTGCACTGAAGCTTAACCAGTCGGCGGGAAGGTCGCCGGGCTTTCGGGGATCTTGAAAGCGACCGACGAGCATCGGGCATATATATTTCTCGACTGTCCAATCCTCAACCAACGTCACGACTTCCGGATTGAGGTGCGGAATGGATCGCTCCGTTAGAAGCCGCTGGAGATCGTCCGCCAGTTCCTTGTGAATGCGTAGCCTCGAACTGAGTTCCCGAAGCGAAGAGTTGCCATCCGGCTCACCAAACCTCAGAAGTCTCATCAGCGTCGACCCCCAAAAGAAAGCAGCCCATCCGCGGGTGAATGGCCAGCACTGCTCCGCGTGCCGAGGCGGTACCAGCGGTTAAGGGTTCGAACGAAGTGCTCATCTTCGACATGGAAGTGCGCCCACACCTCGCTCGTGGAGATGACGTGACCATCCGGGAGAGACGGGTGCCCTTCGACAATACCCTCTAGGCAACGGACCTTTCTGAAGCCGTGACGCCAATTCGCGAGGACCGGTGAAGCCATGAGTGCTGGAGCGAAGATGCCGCCTGCTTCCAGACGCTCGAGGTCGGAAGTGAGCCTCTTCAAGCCAGGTATCGACGATGTGATGTGAATTTGCATGATTCGTATCCCTGAATGGATTCGGAACGAGACAGAAGGATTCCCTGCTAGGGAATCGAACCATATAAGACTTTACGGCGCCATTGGCGTCTGAATATGCGCAAACGAATGCCGGCGTCAACATTTATTGCTCGCGCGTTTTGCCCTACCCGAAAAACTGTGGTTATGAATCCTTATGCAAACGGTGCCACGCCCAATCTTGAAGATCGCTAGAGAGTTCCTCGGCCTCAGCCAGGACGACGTCGAAGCTGTGGTCGGAGTTTCGCGCAAAACCATTCAGCGAATTGAGCGAGGCGACGACGTGATCGTGCACTACGTCGCTTCACTTCAGCGCTTTTATGAAGATCAAGGAATAGAGTTTGTACCACCCGCTGGCGATAGAGGGTGGGGGGTATTCAATGCCAATACCAAGGCTGATCCAGCGAAGTTGAATGCCCTAGAAAATATTCCGCCCTCGAAACGAAGGAGAGCGGAAATTTGATCGGAATTGATGCTACCCGGTACCCTGCGGCGACTATTCGAGGGCAGAACCGGTAGCGAGCTTAGCTAAGCTTGTCTTTCTCAGAACGTCCGCCCACGTCGACATTTCAAGAACCGCCAACCATAACTGGTTCGAACTTTCTCCCGTTCGCTGTACCAACAAAAGCCTGCCATGAACTTTTCCACAATCGCCTCGAAAAATCTGCCTCTAGTCGTGGATTTTTCTCGATTTTCCGCTTGCGGGATCAAAAGGTGCTGACTATAAGGGCGCCACAGCACGCGCCCTTCGTCTATCGGTTAGGACGACAGATTTTCATTCTGTAAAGAGGGGTTCGACTCCCCTAGGGCGTGCCACTGTTTCCCCCCTGAAATCTTTGAATTTACGTCGCTATCACAGCGATACCACTTTGCCCTCAAGGCGCCTTGGCTGCATCCGTCACACGCAACTGGACGCGGCGGTTGCCCTGCCAGTGGTCGGCGCCGAGCGTGCCGGCGACGTGGATCTGCGATCCGCGGCACGACATCAGAAGTTCGCCGAGCGGCGTCTCGGCGGCGCGGAAGGCGATGCCGTCAAGGCGGCCGCCGTCCTGTGCTTCCAGCGTGACCTTGATGTGGGACTGGCCGACGAGCCGCGAATCGCGCAGGCGATGGCTCGGCAGGGCGAAGATCGGCTGCGAATGGCCGGAGCCGTAAGGGCCGGCGGTTTCGAGCTGGTCGATCAGATCCACGGTCGCACCGCTGGCGCCGAGAGCGCCGTCGATCTTCAGCGTTTCGTTGGCAACGAGGCCGGGCACCTGCCTCTCCGCCTTCTCGGTGAAGAAGGCGCGCAGTTTCCCGAGATTGCCGCGCTCCACCGTCAGGCCCGCCGCCATGGCGTGGCCGCCGCCCTTGACCAGCAGACCGGCATCGACAGCGGCGCGCACCATGCGGCCCATGTCGAAGCCGTTGATCGAGCGGCCGGAACCGGTGCCCTTGCCCATGGGATCGAAGGCGATCGCGAAGGCCGGGCGGCGGAATTTGTCCTTCAGCCGCGATGCGATCAGGCCGACAATACCCGGATGCCAGTTTTCCCGCGCCGTGACGATGACGGAGGCGCCATCGCCATTGCCGTACTCCGCCAGCGCCTCGGCCTCCGCCTCCTGCAACATGGCGGCTTCCATGGCCTGGCGCTCACGGTTCAGCTCGTCCAGCTTCTCGGCGATGGTCTCGGCTTCGCTCGTATCGTCGAGGGTCAGCAGGCGCGCGCCAAGGGCGGCATCACCGATTCGCCCGCCAGCATTGATACGCGGGCCGATCAGGAAGCCGAAATGATAGGGCGATACCGGGCCGCCGAGGCCGGCCTTGCGGAACAGTGCCGCAAGACCGGGATTGCCCTGATGGCGGGCGGCGATCAGGCCCTTGACGACATAGGCGCGGTTCAACCCCTTCAGCGGCACGACATCGCAGACGGTCGCCAGAGCGACGATATCGAGCCAGGCCAGCAGATCGATGGAGCGGACGCGAGCGTCGCCCGCCTCGCGCAGCTGCCGCAAGGCGGCAACGAGAACCAGAAAGACGACGCCGGCGGCGCAGAGATGCCCCTGCCCCGACAGATCGTCCTCACGATTCGGATTGACCAGCGCATGGCAGTGCGGCAGCTCGTGCGCGACCTGGTGATGATCGATGACGACGACGTCGATGTTGCGGGCCTTCGCCGCCTCCAGTGATTCGAAGCTGGTGGAGCCGCAGTCGACGGTAACGATCAGCGTCGCGCCATTGTCAATGAGCTGGTTGATGGCGGCGGGGTTGGGGCCGTAGCCCTCGAAGATTCGGTCGGGAATATAGATGCTGGCCGGCACGCCGAAATGGGTGAGGAAGCGGTAGAGCAGCGCGGAAGACGCGGCGCCGTCGACGTCGTAGTCGCCGAAAATCGCGACAGTCTCTCCAGTCTTGACGGCGCGCAGCAGGCGCCCGGCGGCCTTTTCGCAATCGGTCAGCAAATAGGGATCCGGCATCAGGCTGCGGATGGTTGGATCGAGAAACGCCATGGCCTCGTCGACACCGACGCCGCGACCAGCGAGAACGCGGGCGATCAGATCCGGCAAGCCGTAAGTCTGGGCCATGGCCAGCGCCCGGTTCTGGCCGGCCTGGTCGAGCCGGGAGACCCAGCGATTGCCGGAGACGGAGCGTTCGACGCCCAGAAATGCCCGCTGTACAGGATCTGCCGGTTGTTCCACCATGTCTCCCAGAATTGGACGACCCCGCTCCGCTTTACCGGAACGGGCTGCGCGTCAGATTATTCCTTCGGCCGCTCGATGCGGATGACCTGCGGCTCACCGACGAGATAACCCTCGGTCTTGATCGCGGCAACCGCCTTGCGCACAGAATCCTCCATCGTCGCATGGGTGACGAGGATGATCGTCTGATGGTGGGACGGCGACAGGTGCTGCGTCGAGCGCTGCACGATCGATTCCAGCGAAATGTTGTTTTCCGCCATGCGGGTCGCAACGCTGGCGAAA
The DNA here is from genome assembly GCF_000799715.1 of Martinezella rhizogenes. GTDB lineage: Bacteria > Pseudomonadota > Alphaproteobacteria > Rhizobiales > Rhizobiaceae > Rhizobium > Rhizobium rhizogenes_C. The sequence continues at coordinate 130,323 of NZ_JUHG01000011.1, read as the reverse complement.
ACGCCGGTGCGATCGAGAACGGTCAGGCGGATGAAATAACCGCCCTCATGGCTCTGCATCTGCGCCTTGCGATAGGGCTCCAGCGCCTTGGCTGGATGGCCGAGCACCGGTACGCGCTGCGCGCCCGGCTGGCTCTTGGCGATATCGGCGATATCGCCGAGCACGGAAGAGGCTGTCGCGTTGCCGCCGGCACCGGGGCCGACCATCAGCAATTCGCCGAGAATGTCGGATTCGATCGCCACGGCATTGGTGACGCCATCGACCTGAGCGATGACCGAATCGAGCGGCACCATCGTCGGATGGACGCGCTGTTCGATGCCGGTCTCGGTGCGCTGGGCGACGCCCAGCAGCTTGATACGGTAACCGAGGTCGGCAGCGGCGCGAATATCCTCGATGGAGATATTGGTGATCCCCTCGAGATAGATGTCGTCGGCCGCGATGCGGTTGCCGAAGGCAAGCGTCGTCAGAATGGCGAGCTTGTGCGCCGTGTCGTTGCCCTCGATGTCGAAGGCCGGATCGGCTTCGGCATAACCGAGACGCTGGGCTTCCTTCAGGCAATCGGCAAAGGACAGGCCCTCCTTCTCCATCCGGGTCAGGATGTAGTTGCAGGTGCCGTTCATGATGCCGTAGACGCGCGAAACCGTGTTGCCGGTCAAGGATTCCCGTAGTGCCTTGATGACGGGAATGCCACCGGCGACCGCCGCTTCGAAGTTGAGCAAAGCGCCCTTCTCCTCGGCAATCTCGGCAAGCTCGACGCCGTGATAGGCCAGCAGCGCCTTGTTGGCGGTGACGACGTGCAGGCCGCGGGCAAGCGCCGCGCGCACGGCAGCGTTGGCAGCCCCTTCGGAGCCGCCGATCAACTCGACGAACACATCGATATCGGCCTTCTGCGCCAGATCGACCGGACCGCCGAACCATTCGATGCCGGTGAGGTCGATGCCGCGATCCTTGCTGCGATCACGCGCCGTGACGGCGACGATCTTGACCGGGCGGCCGCAGGTGACGGCAAGCTCGTTGGCGCGGCTCTGAATGATGCGGACGAGCGAGGCACCAACGGTACCCAAGCCCGCAACGCCGATTTTGAGGGCATCTGCCATGGATAGTTCCTGATCAATGTCTTGGGACGGCAGCCGTGGGAACGGCTGCCGCGAAAAATTAGGAGCGATGAGCGTTCAGCGAAACCACATTATGCATGGTCTCATCCGCAGTCGAGAGGAAGCGCTTCAGATTGCGCGCCGCCTGACGGATGCGATGCTCGTTCTCGACCAGCGCGATACGAACATAATCGTCGCCCATTTCGCCGAAGCCGATGCCCGGAGCCACTGCGATGTCAGCCTTTTCGACCAGCAGCTTGGAGAATTCCAGCGAACCGAGATGACGGAACTTCTCCGGGATCTTGGCCCAGGCGAACATGGTCGCGGCCGGCGGCGGAATCTCAAAGCCGGCCTTGCCGAAGCTGTCGACCAGCACGTCGCGGCGGCGCTTGTAGATGTTGCGTACTTCGATGATGTCGGAACCGTCGCCGTTCAAGGCATGGGTTGCCGCAACCTGGATCGGCGTGAAGGCGCCGTAGTCGAGGTAGGATTTGACGCGCGTCAAGGCGGCGATCAGGCGCTCATTGCCGACGGCGAAGCCCATGCGCCAGCCGGGCATGGAAAAAGTCTTCGACATTGAGGTGAATTCGACGGTGACGTCCATCGCGCCCGGCACTTCGAGAACCGATGGCGGCGGGGTGTCGTTGAAGTAGATTTCCGAATAGGCGAGATCCGACAGCACGATGATGTCGTGCTTCTTGGCGAAGGCGACGACTTCCTTGTAGAAATCAAGCGTCGCGACATAGGCCGTCGGGTTGGACGGATAGTTGAGGATCAGCGCCAGCGGCTTCGGGATCGAGTGACGCACGGCGCGCTCGAGCGGCGGGAAGAAGCTGTCGTCCGGCTCGACCTGCATCGAGCGGATGACGCCGCCCGCCATAAGGAAGCCGAAGGCATGGATCGGATATGTCGGGTTCGGGCAGAGGATGACGTCGCCGGGCGCCGTGATCGCCTGCGCCATGTTGGCGAAGCCTTCCTTCGAGCCGAGGGTGGCGACCACCTGCGTATCCGGATTGAGCTTCACGCCGAAACGGCGGGCATAATAGGCGGCCTGCGCGCGGCGGAGACCCGGAATGCCCTTGGAGGAGGAATAGCGATGCGTGCGCGGGTCCTGGACCACTTCGCACAGCTTGTCGACGATAGCCTTGGGGGTCGGAAGGTCCGGATTGCCCATGCCGAGGTCGATGATGTCGGCCCCGCCCGCTCGCGCGCTGGCCTTCAAACGGTTGACCTGTTCGAAGACGTAGGGCGGCAAACGCCGGACTTTATGAAACTCTTCCATTTATTTCCCCATGGGACAGCGGCCCTTGCAACCGCAATGAAGTTCGTCGATCTCCCGGTGACCCGCGATACGAACTCCGGAATCGCGGCACCGCACTCAAGCTGACACGAAGGATACGGTGAATCTTGGGCGGCGAGAAACGCAAAGCGCTCTCAACCAGGAAGAAACATCGAAATTCGGCCTATCCGAACGCTTTGCGTCCAAATCGCCTGAAACGCAAGGCTAATTCTGCGTCTGACCGGGCTGCACGCCGCCTTGCTGAATTTCCGACAACGTATCCTGGCCGTGTTCGGCGGCAAGCTTGCGCATGTCGGCAACGCGCTTCTGGTATTCGGCTTCCGAAATCGTGCCGGCCTTGCGCTGCGCGCCGAGCGACGACAGCTGCTTGCCGATGTCGGATGCCTGCTGATCGTTGATCTGGACATTCGCCGCCGTCGGCGGAGCGTTGAAGGAGGGGTAGCCGTCCTTGTAGTGCTGCTGCGTACTGCCCTCATCGACGGGCTTGCCATCGACGGATCTGACAACCACGGCCTGCGGCGCTTGCTTGCGCTTGGCGAAGGCCGCTTTCTCTTCAGGGGTAGAGCAACCGGCAAGCGCCAGCGCGAGAATGCCGAACAAAGCACCGCTAAGTACGGAATACCGGTTTAGTCTTGCCACCATGCCGCCGCCCATATTGTCGTCCTGCCCTATTCCCTTGCTATGGGATGCGACTGTTAAATTTGTCGCAGCGGCAAAGCAAGAGCAGGGTTGCGTTTCATTCGACTTGTATTCCTTTTCCCGCAAGATGTACAAATGGAAAACAAAAGAGATTTGCCGCCGGGAGGATGATGCGTGACCGACAGCAAGCGGGATAAAACTGAAGGCAACGGCGCCTTTCCCGGTTTCGATCCGAAATCGGTCGAACCCTATATCGTCAGGGATCCCGAAGCGATGGCCGTGAACTTCGCCCGCGCGCTGGAAAGCCTCGGCAAGGCCGCTTCCGCTTGGCTCGCGCCACGTGAACGCGGCGAGAAAGTGGATACCGTCGCCGACCCGATAACCGACATGGTCAAGACGCTTTCCAAGATCGGCGAATACTGGCTTTCCGATCCGCGCCGGACGCTGGAGGCACAAACCTATCTGCTGTCTGGCTATTTCGGCCTGTGGACGAAGACCATGCAGCGCCTCAGCAGCGATTCGCCTGCTGTGGCTGAAGCCGAGCCGATCAAGGACAAGCGTTTTGCCGACGAGGACTGGCAGAAGAACCCCTTCTTCGATTTCCTGCGCCAGACCTATCTGCTGACCGCCGGCTGGGCGGAGAAACTGGTCACCGACGCCGAAGGGCTGGACGAGCACACGCGCCACAAGGCCGCCTTCTACACCAGGCAGATCACTGCGGCGCTGTCGCCGGCCAATTTCATCGCCACCAATCCGCAGCTCTACCGGGAAACCGTTGCCTCCAATGCGGAAAACCTGGTGCGCGGCATGAAGATGTTTGCCGAGGACATCAGCGCCGGGCAAGGCGAGCTGCGCGTGCGCCAGACCGACATGACGAAATTCGCCGTCGGACGGGACATGGCGCTGACGCCCGGCAAGGTGATCGCGCAAAGCGATGTCTGCCAGGTGATCCAATACGATGCGGCAACGGAGAAGGTGCTGAAACGGCCCCTGCTGATCTGCCCGCCCTGGATCAACAAGTTCTACATTCTCGATCTCAACCCGCAGAAATCCTTCATCAAATGGTGCGTCGAACAGGGGCACACCGTCTTCGTCATCTCCTGGGTGAACCCGGATCGCCGTCACGCGGCCAAGGACTGGACGTCCTATGCGCGCGAGGGCATCGATTTCGCGCTGGAGACAATCGAGAAGGCGACCGGCGAGACGGAAGTCAACGCCGTGGGATATTGCGTCGGCGGCACGCTGCTGGCGGCCACGCTCGCCTTACACGCCAAGGAAAAGAACAAGCGTATCCGCACGGTAACATTCCTGACAACACAGGTCGATTTCACCTTCGCGGGCGACCTTAAAATCTTTGTCGACGAGGAGCAGATCGAGGCTCTGGAACAGCAAATGAACGCGATCGGCTATCTCGAAGGCTCGAAGATGGCGGCAGCCTTCAACATGCTGCGCGCCTCGGAGCTGATCTGGCCCTACTTCGTCAACAGCTATTTGAAAGGTCAGGATCCCCTGCCCTTCGATCTCCTGTTCTGGAACGCGGATTCCACGCGAATGGCCGCCGCCAACCATTCGTTTTATCTACGCAATTGCTATCTCGACAATGCACTCAGCCAGGGCAAGATGGTGCTCGACGGCAAGAAGCTGTCGCTGAAGGACGTCAAGATCCCCGTCTACAATCTGGCGACGCGCGAGGATCATATCGCACCGGCCAAATCCGTCTTCGTTGGCAGCGGATTCTTCGGCGGGCCGGTGGAATTCGTCGTGACGGGCTCCGGCCACATCGCCGGCGTCGTCAACCCTCCGGACAAGCACAAATACCAGTTCTGGACCGGCGGACCGATCAAGGGCGACTACGATCAATGGCTGACGGAAGCGAGCGAAACGCCCGGTTCCTGGTGGCCGCACTGGCATGCCTGGATCCTCAAGCAGGACAGCCGCATGACCGAGGCCCGCAAGCCCGGCGGCGCGGCCCTCAACGCTCTCGAGGAGGCGCCCGGCAGCTTCGTGATGGAGCGCGCCTGAGCGGCAACATCCCATGCTTTTCAATCCACCCCTTATTCCCGCGCGGCTGATCGCCCGCTACAAGCGCTTTCTCTTCGACGCAGAGTTGGAGAGTGGCGAGATCATCACCGGCTCCTGCCCGAACACCGGCTCGATGCAAGGCCTGACGACGCCGGGGTCCCGCATCTGGCTATCGGAGCACGATGGCGCGAAGCGGAAATATCGCCATGTCTTCGAACTGATCGAAGCCGACGGCACCACGGTCGGGGTCAATACCGCGATGCCGAACCGAACGGCGGCGGAAGCGATCGCCCTTGGCCAAGTCTCCGATCTCGGTGACTATACGACGGTGCGGCGCGAGCAGAATTACGGCCGCAATTCGCGCATCGACCTGCTCTTGACCGACCCGCTCAGGACAACCACCTATGTCGAAGTCAAGAACGTGCATTTCATGCGCCAGCCGGGCCTTGCCGAGTTTCCCGATACGGTCACGGCGCGCGGCGCCAAGCATCTGGAAGAGCTGGGCGATATGGTTGAGGCGGGATACCGCGCTGTCATGCTGTTCGTGATCCAACGGCACGATTGCCAAAGCTTTCGCGTCTGTGGCGATCTCGATGTCGTCTACGCCACCGCGTTCCAGCGGGCCTTGAAGCGCGGTGTCGAAGTCTACGCGCTGAAATGCAGGGTTTCGCCCACGGAAATCACGCCCGCAGGGTTGATCCCGATAGACGAACCCGGCATAGCTGCATTAAATACCAAGTATAAAATTTCTGCTGAAGGCTGATCATGGTGAACTACATCGAGGCGGCGACCGCGCCGGCGAAAAATACAGGCGCAATTCGCCTCTACGGACCGGATGCCTTCGCGGGGATGCGCAAGGCCTGCCAGCTTACCGCCCGCTGCCTCGACGAGCTGGCCGCGATCGTCGCACCCGGCGTGGCGACCGATGTCATCGACCGCTTCGTCTTCGAGTTCGGCATGGATCACGGCGCCTATCCGGCAACGCTGAACTATCGCGGCTATACGAAATCCTCCTGCACCTCGATCAACCACGTCGTTTGTCACGGCATTCCCAACGACAAGCCGCTGCGCGACGGTGATATCGTCAATATCGACGTGACCTATGTGCTCGATGGCTGGCACGGTGATTCCAGCCGCATGTATCCGGTCGGCGAAATCAAACGCTCGGCGGAGCGGCTGCTGGAAGTGACTTACGAATCGCTGATGCGCGGCATCGCCGTCGTACGTCCCGGCATCCGGACCGGCGCCATCGGCGAAGCGATCCAGACCTATGCCGAAGCGGAGCGCTGCTCCGTCGTTCGCGATTTCTGCGGCCACGGCGTCGGCAGCCTCTTCCATGATTCTCCGAACATTCTGCATTATGGCCGCGCCAGCGAAGGCCCGGAAATGCGCGAAGGTATGATCTTCACCATCGAGCCGATGATCAATCTCGGCCGGCCACATGTGAAGGTGCTCGGCGACGGCTGGACCGCCGTCACGCGTGACCGCTCGCTCTCGGCGCAATACGAGCACACCATCGGCATCACGGCCACCGGCTGCGAGATCTTCACCCTGTCGCCCGGCGGTCTCGATCGCCCCGGCCTGCCGCCGCTGCAGGCATAGTTCATGGCGAAACGCCCCGCTCCTTCCTCCGGACATGGTGACATGCCCTTCGATGGCGGCGGGGTGGCGGATGGGCTGGAGGACGCATCGCTTTTCGACGAGCGGCTGTTCTTTGCTCCTCGAGCCGCCAAGCCCACCCGAGGCGACAAACCGGCGAAGCCGCCGAGCGCGTCAACTACACCTGAGGCCCATTATCACGGACACCGCGAGCGCCTGCGCAATCGCTATCGCGACAGCGGCGATACCGCACTCGCCGACTACGAAATCCTCGAGCTCCTGCTCTTCAGGCTCATTCCGCGCCGCGATACCAAGCCGATCGCCAAGGCACTGCTTGCACGCTTCGGCACGCTCGGCGGCGTCTTCGGCGCATCCACCAATCTGCTCCAAGAGGTGAATGGCGTCGGCGAAGCCGTCGCGCTGGATCTGAAGCTGGTGGCAAGCGTTGCGCAGCGCATGCTGAAAAGCGAGCTGACGGGCAAACCGGTGCTCTCGTCCTGGAAGGCGCTGATCGATTATTGCCACACCGCGATGGCGCACGAGACGCGCGAACAATTCCGCATCCTGTTTCTCGACAAACGCAATGCCCTGATTGCCGACGAGGTGCAGGGCCTGGGCACTGTGGACCATACGTCGGTCTACCCGCGCGAAGTGGTCAGGCGGGCGCTCGAACTCTCGGCCACGGCCGTGATTCTCGTCCACAACCACCCTTCGGGCGACCCGACGCCCTCGCGCGCCGACATCGACATGACGAAGACGATCGTCGAGACCGCTCGCCCCCTGGGCATCGCCGTTCACGATCATATTATCATCGGCAAGAACGGCCATGTCAGTTTCAAGGCGCTGCGATTGTTCTAGATCGCTTTCATCAGCATAAGAAATTACATTAGAATATATTCATATATTATTGTTTTTAATGAGACTTCTCCGCGCGCATAATGGCGCGGACGCCGGCGGCGCGCTCCATCTTCATTCCGCGATCTCCGTCTGCATTTTTCAGGTAGGCGTCAGGATGATCTGACAAAAGGACGATGCTCCTTATCGGCGTGCCTGCCGGAGGAAGCCGTTGTTTTGATTGCGCCTTGTCGTTCCTGGCTGAACGCTCCTGGAGATTACATGCCGAAGACCTCATCGCCGCTCTCTCGTCGCTTGCGCCGCATCGGCCGCGGTGTGCTTCTCGCACTCTCCCCCTTTGCGCTGATCGCCACCGGCTTCTACGCGCATATGCTCTGGACGACGAACTTCCATCCCGTCATCGCAGGCGAGGTCTACCGCTCATCGCAGCCATCGGCGTCGACAATTGCGGAATTGCAGAAGCAATATGGCATCAAGACCATCATCAACCTGCGCGGCAACAATACCGGCCACGCCTGGTATGACAGCGAAGTCGCCCAGGCCAAGGAACTGAATATCGATCACATCGATTTCCGCATGTCCTCCGCCCACGAACTGACCCAGGCCCAGGCCGCCCAGCTGGTCGAGATCATGCGCGATGCGCCGAAGCCGCTGTTGATCCACTGCCAGGCGGGTTCAGACCGCACCGGACTGGCTTCGGCCCTCTATCTCGCCGCGATTGCCAAGACCGGCGAAGCGATCGCAGAGAGCCAGATGTCGATCATTTACGGGCACCTGCCGTTTTCCTTCACCCGCGCCTATGCGATGGACCGGACGTTTGAAAAGCTGGAGCCGTGGCTCGGCCTTTCAAACTCCTGAGTATCGGACCTTTCCCGTTAGATAATCTGTAACATTGAGCAGCTACCGGTTGACGGACAGCATGTTGCATTGCGACATTGATTCCGTAATCAAACATCCGAGGCTTCCCGATGGACCAATTCGATCTCCTCGTCGTGGGCAGTGGCCCTGCCGGCCGCAGAGGCGCCATTCAGGCCGCCAAGCTCGGCAAGAAGGTGCTTGTGATCGAACAGGGCAAGCGTGTGGGCGGCGTTTCCGTCCACACCGGCACCATTCCTTCAAAAACGTTGCGCGAGACCGCGCTCAACCTCTCCGGCTGGCGCGAGCGCGGCTTTTATGGCCGCGCCTATAGGGTCAAGCAGGAGATCAGCGCCGAGGACCTCCGCCGTCGCCTGCTGATCACCCTCGATCATGAAGTCGAGGTGCTGGAGCATCAGTTCGCCCGCAATCGCGTCCAGCACATTCGCGGCAAGGCGAGCTTCATCGATCCCCAGACCATGCAGGTCGTCAAGGACGATGGAGAAATCATTCATGTCTCCGGCACCAGCATCCTGCTCGCGGTCGGCACCAAGCCGTTCCGCCCAGACTATATGCCCTTCGACGGCAAGACTGTTCTCGACAGCGACGAGTTGCTGGAGATCGAGATGCTGCCCCGCTCGATGGTCGTCATCGGCGCCGGCGTCATCGGCATAGAATATGCGACGATCTTCAGCGCCCTCGACACGCAGGTAACGCTGATCGATCCGAAGTCGACCATGCTCGACTTCATCGACAAGGAGATCGTCGAGGATTTCATCTACCAGCTTCGCGACCGCAACATGAAGCTGCTGCTGGGGCAGAAGGCCGAAAAGGTCGTCCACCAGGACGGCAAGGTGGAATTGACGCTCGACAATGGCCGCCGCATCGTCACCGACATGGTCCTGTTTGCCGCCGGCCGCATGGGCGCCACCGACACGCTGAACCTTACCGCCGCCGGTCTCGAGGCCGACAGTCGCGGGCGCCTGAGCGTCAATCCGGAAACCTTTGCCACCAACGTTCCGCATATTTTCGCGGCAGGCGACGTCGTCGGCTTCCCGAGCCTTGCTTCCACTTCGATGGAACAGGGCCGTATCGCCGCCCGCGTCGCCGTCGGCGCCATCGCCAAGGAACCGCCGAAGTACTTCCCCTATGGAATCTACGCCGTCCCGGAAATCTCCACCTGCGGGCTCTCCGAGGAAGAGGTCAAGGAGCGGCATATCCCCTATGAATGCGGCATCGCCCGTTTCCGCGAGACATCACGCGGTCATATCATGGGCCTCGACACCGGCCTCCTGAAGCTGATTTTCTCCTTGAAAACCCGCCGCCTGCTTGGCGTCCATATCGTCGGCGAAGGGGCGACCGAACTCGTTCATATCGGCCAGGCCGTGTTGAACCTCAAAGGCACGGTCGAATATTTCGTCGAAAACACCTTCAACTACCCGACACTCGCCGAAGCCTACAAGATCGCCGGCCTGGATGCGTGGAACCGGATGGGTGATATCAAGTCGGAGCTTTGAGGGGTTGTGGAAATTGCAGGGTAGTCCCCTCTCCCCGTAAAACGGGGAGAGGGTTAGGGTGAGAGGCCGTTCACGGGGACAGTCAATTGCGTGGTCCTAAATCAGAAACAACACAACGAGCCCGTATTCTGCGCCAATCAGATAATGACGCGGAAGCAAAGCTATGGTCCGAATTGCGCGACCGACGACGAATGGCTTTAAGTTCGTCCGCCAATACCCCGTAGGGCCTTACTTTGCCGATTTTGCCTGCCGTGAAAAATATCTCGTTGTAGAACTCGATGGCAGCCAGCACCTCAAAAATGCTCGTGATCTTCGACGTGATGCTTTTATGAATGGCGAGGGCTGGTCCGTCGTCCGTTTCTGGAATGTTGATGCCCTGACAGCAATGTCGTCCGTTCTTGAAACCATCGTTGCCATTTGCGACGGCCGGCTCACAGACACGGTGGAAGCGCCTGACCTGCGATTCTTTCCCGCACGAAACAAACGATAACTCTCTGTCCAGCCGATAGCGCGTGCCCCTCACCCCAGCCCTCTCCCCGCAAGCGGGGAGAGGGAGTCTGTGCCGCCCTCACCCAACCTCCACCAATAGAAAAGGCCCCGCCGCGAACGGCAGGGCCTCTAAAAATCTTGAAAAAAGCGTTATTACTCGGCGCTGTCTTCAGCGGCCTTCTTCTTCGGAGCAGCCTTCTTCTTCGGCGCGGCAGCTTCTTCGCCTTCAGCGGCTTCCGTTGCGTCGGCCTTGGCAGCCTTCTTCTTCGGAGCAGCCTTCTTTGCAGCCGGCTTGTCTTCGGATTCGTCGTCAGCCAGCAGCGCTTCCTTGGAAACGGTCTTGTCGGTGACGTCGACTTCGGTCAGCAGGTGGTCGATGACCTTTTCTTCGAAGATTGGCGCGCGCAGGTTGGCGGAAGCGCCGGGTGTGTTGCGGAAGAAGTCCAGGATTTCCTTTTCCTGGCCCGGGAACTGCTGGAGCTGAGCATAGAGCGCGCGCTGCAGTTCGTCTTCGCTGACTTCGACGCCGGCCTTTTCGCCGATTTCGGAGAGAACGAGGCCGAGGCGGACGCGGCGTTCAGCCAGCTTGCGGTATTCTTCGCGAGCCTTTTCTTCCGTCGTGTCTTCGTCTTCGAAGGTCTTGCCCGATTCTGCGAGATCGGTCTGGATCTGGCGCCAGATGCTGGCGAATTCAGCATCGACCAGCTTCTGCGGCGTGTCGAACTGGTACATTTCGTCGAGCTGGTCGAGGATCTGACGCTTGACCTTCTGGCGGGTAACCGAGCCGTACTGGCTTTCAATCTGGCCGCGGACGATTTCCTTCAGGCGATCAGCCGATTCGAGGCCGAGCTTGGAAGCGAGTTCGTCGTTGATTTCGACTTCGCCCGGAGCTGCGACTTCCTTGACGGTGATGTCGAAGGTGGCTTCCTTGCCCGCGAGGTTCTTGGCCGGATATTCAGCCGGGAACGTCACGGTGATGGTCTTCTCGTCGCCAGCCTTGACGCCGACGAGCTGCTCTTCGAAGCCTGGGATGAAGCGGTTGGAGCCGATGACCAGCTGGGAATCTTCGTCCTTGCCGCCGTCGAAGGCTACGCCGTCAACCTTGCCGAGGTAGTCGATGGTGACGCGGTCGCCGTCGGCGGCCTTGCCCTTCTTTTCCTCGTAGCTGCGAGCGCTTTCAGCGATCTTCAGGATCTGCTCGGTCACTTCGTCTTCGCCGATCTCGGCGACTTCGCGCGTGATCTTGACGCCCTTGACCGACTTCAGTTCGATCGCCGGGATGACTTCGTAGGAGAGCGTGAATTCGAAATCGGCCTCAGCAGCGAGGATCTTTTCAGCCTCGTCCTTGTCTTCGGTCATGGCGACTTCCGGCTGCGTTGCCGACTTTTCGCCGCGCTCGGTCAGAATTGCCGGCGGCTGGTCGCGAACGATCTCGTTGACGAGGTCGGCCATGATCGACTTGCCGTAGACCTTCTTCAGGTGCGTAAAAGGCACCTTGCCCGGACGGAAGCCGTTGATACGGACCTTGTCCTTGACCTCGGCCAGGCGCTCGTTCATGCGGCCTTCCATGTCCTTGGCGGAGATGACCACCTTGATTTCGCGCTTCAGCCCTTCAGCGAGCGTTTCGATAACCTGCATTGTCCTACCTTCATTCATGGCGGCCGTGCCCAGACAGCCGTTCGTTACGATGAGCACGACGCCGGAAAATCCCGAGCGTGGCTTGGATGCAATTCCTTGTCATTCTGCTAGAGCGGCGCGCGTTCGAACGAACGCGCAAAGGCCGCTCTACCTCTTTGAATCCAGACCATCTTATCCGCTTTCAATTTGAAAACGGGATGTTCCAGGCAGAATGGCGCTACCAACAGCGGGCCAGGAGACAGGCGATAAGCCTCTCCCGTCCACAAGGCAGCCTTGGTGCGGGTAGAGAGACTTGAACTCCCACGCCTTGCGGCACCAGAACCTAAATCTGGCGTGTCTACCAATTTCACCATACCCGCGTTCCCAAAACCGCATGGCAATGCCTGCTCATGGGGCCTTCCGGAGCGCGGCGTCTCTATAACACCCGTTTTAAACCACGCAAAGGAAAAATGACGGTTCCACGACCGTCGGGGAAGGTTGTTCGGTTTTATAGTGCCAGCCGGTCAATAAAGCGGCTCTTCATACAGCGGTTTGCCGTCGAGAAGCAGGCTTCTGATGTGGGCCTGGCCGTTGGCTGCGACGCGGGCGGCGATCGCGACACGGTGTTCGTTGCGCGCATCCTCGATATCATGCCCATCGCCTTCGGGCACATAATAGCGCTCGATGCCGTATTTGGCCCAGATCATGTCCTGAGGTGTAGAGGAGAAATAGTAGTCGAAGGGCATGCTTTTCAGCACCACCGTATCCGGCTTCGACTCCAGGGCGCCAAAAGACGATTCGGCAATGCCCCAATAGCCGTCGTCCTGTTTCTTCAGACGCACGGATAGCACCTGCCCCGATAAACTCTCCGTCGGCGCGCCGCCGACCAGGGTCGATACCGGCACGCGGGAAATATCGTAATTGAGCGTCACATAGTCGCCGCGCAGCAGGTCGCGCGGATCGACAGGCGCTGTTTTCAGCAGGACCTCAACGCCGCTCCTCAGGCCCCAGGCCCGCTCGCCAACCATATAGCCGAGCACGGCGGTCTGCAGGGCAGCGACGATGATCGCGGCGATCCACATGCGGCGCGCGAAGCTGCCGCCGACCGGGTTTCTATCAGCGATCAACGTCATGCCTTGCCCCCCTGCCCGTCATCATGGGAAAATCGCCGCTCCAGCCGGATGACCAGCCAGGCGGCGATCGCGACCAGCACGCCGCTGATCAGGAAAAAGCCCGATGTCCCGATGATCGAGCCGACCGTTTCATTGGCGAGATAGAGGATCTCGCAGGCAAAGACGAAATAGGCGAGATAACGCAGGGCACCATTGTCGCGACCACCCAGAATGATCGCGATGACCGCGCTTGCCAAGGTTACGACGGCGAGCACGACGAGCGGCGCCTTGTTTTCAACCCAGATGTCATTCTCAAAAAAACCGCCAGCAATCTCTCCATGGATCGCCAGCAGCCCGATGGCGCCCACGAGGAAGGCATAGAAGGCAGGTGCCGCGCCAGCCGTCCGGGCGATCCGCGCCAGGGGCGAAACCGGAAGGCTGACCGCCAGGAAGACAATCAGGCCGACGGCGGCCAGCAGGATGGCAGCGTGCAGGCTCTCATATTGCGCAAAAAGCCATGTCAGCCAGCCGACAAGCATGAGATAGGCGAGATGCCGTGCCCGGGGCGCATCGACGTATCGCACAAGAGCTATGATGATCGCCGCCATGATCGGCGGCACCCAGGGCATGACACCGTACCACTCACCGGAGTGATCCGAGAGATAGAAGCCGCAGAAGCCCCAGGCGAGAAAACCAGCAAGAGCCACCTGTGTAGACGAACGAAACAGCGCCGCGGCAATACCGGCGGCGGCGAACCAGACGATCATCATCGTCAGCACATCGCCGGATATATTGTACATCTGCCCGACCAGCGACATGGCGCCGCCGAACGTCATCGTTCCGAGAATCAGCAATGCGGTCGCGACAATCGAGCGTCCGCGCGTCAACAAAAACGCGCCGCCAAGATAAAAGGCCCAGATCAACGCGACGAGGCCAAGCAGGCGAGCGATCCTTGGAATCTCTTCCCAATTCGAGGCGACGAAAAGCAGGATCGCCGCACCGACCAAGAGCGCCGCCATCACGGTCAGCACGCGACCAGCGCTGAAGCTTGCGGGCCGGCTGTCATATTCGCCGAGGATTGCCGAGGCCGCCGGCGCATCAACCAGCCCCTTGTCGACCCAGATCTTCAGATCACGCTCAAGCCTACCCCGATACATCGCGCGCTCCCGACTGCGATTCCCTTACCTCAACGTGTCCCATCCCATAATGGAATGCAATCGAGACCACACACCCGCATCATGCCCCCCGAAAATTGTCAGCAGGCCGTCTCATATTCATGCAGTATTAAGACTCCATTCGCCATTATGTTTGGTGGTGTCGCAAAGCTCGATAAGACATGCACAACTAACATGCCTCCCATGAAATTATTGCGTTGCACAAAATTCAAAAGTCATACTATTGATATCGCATCAAAGGACGGCAGTGGCGCGCCGCTTCGGCGCAAGCTGGAAAGAGCCTGATGAATGATTTCCTCATATGGAATTCGGGGCCGCACACTCCTCCTCCCAGTGCGCCCCGATAGATTGGCGACACTCCTCCTCCCAGTCGTCAATCACCACAAATGACGCCCACCGCATCCTCCTCCCGCGGTGGGCGTTATTGTTTCACCCCGATTAAATCGTTTAGTCCCCTGAAGATCATCAGTTCTCGTCTTCGCGCCATTTTTGAGCGCGGCGACGCAAGACAAGTTGGCGCGAGGGCCGCGCGAGGCCAAATTTTTCTTCGGCCCGCCATCAGCGATCTTTTCGACATAATGCAGTTCGAAAGAGCCCAATAACCGTGGCAAGATGCGGACGATATCTGGGCAATTGCCCGAAGCTCGGGCGTAAGTACTTATATTTGGCTGAATATATGCGCCGCCCGTTACCATCACGCAGCCGCGATGCGCACACAAAGAAGCCGTCATCTTAGGCAGAATGCTTGCGAGTATTGCGCTTTATGCATAGGTGGCATGAAGCATTTGCTCTTTTAGTTTTCGCGCCGCAGCATATATTTAAATCCATTAGATCGAAGCCGGAACCATTCACGGAACCGCCGATCTCCAAACCCTCGAAAGGGATTTACGATGAACCTGACCCGCTCCTTCAATAACTGGCGCAAGTATCGTCAGACCGTTACCGAACTCGGCCGCATGAGCACCCGCGAACTGCACGACCTCGGCATTGATCGCTCTGACATCCATCGCGTAGCTCGCGAAGCCACCGGCCGCTAATCGCCGGACTGGCTTCGCCGATCGCGACAGCCTCACAACGCCCGTTGCGGACACCGCGACGGGCGTTCTTTTTGCGTACTATTAGCACCTGCACAATTGTCGGGCTGCTTCCAAGCCATTCGCCACACGCATGTCGGATAAAATTTAGGCGCTGATGGCTTTTTAGGCGTCACATTGCACAAACGCATAGCAGATGCTTTTTATTCGCACTGCAAAATCGGCGTCCTTATGTATATATGTATCTCAAGCGCTGAGGCGGCAATCGCGCCGCTCGCAACTGACTACTTGAGGACAAGACCATGAACCCGATTCGCATTGCTAAGAACTGGATCAGCTACCGCCGCACTCTGAACGAACTCGGCAACCTTTCCAGCCAGACCCTGTCGGATATCGGCGTTAGCCGCTACGAAATCCGCAACATCGCTTCCCGTTCTTTCCGTTAATCGCAACGGACTGAACGGACTGCCTCAAGACGGCGCCTTTCGGCGCCGTTTTTGATTCCGGGGCTTGCGTAAAGCAATTGGATCATCGGCCAGCCCGTGATAATGACGCGCCCATGACAAAGACCAACTCCTTTTCCCCCATCCATGTCATCGGCGGCGGCCTTGCCGGCTCCGAAGCCGCCTGGCAGATCGCCAGCGCCGGCGTACCGGTTATCCTGCATGAAATGCGCGGCGTGCGCGGCACCGAGGCGCACAAGACCGACGATCTGGCGGAACTCGTGTGCTCCAACTCCTTCCGCTCCGACGATGCGACCAGTAACGCGGTCGGCGTCATCCATGCGGAAATGCGCCTGGCCGGCTCGCTGATCATGGCCTGCGCCGACAAGCACCAGGTTCCGGCCGGCGGCGCGCTGGCGGTGGACCGCGACGGGTTTTCGGCGGCGGTCACGCAGACAGTCGAAAGCCATCCGCTGATCACCATTGTGCGCGAGGAAATCCAGGGCTTGCCGCCTAATGAATGGGACCAGGCGATCATCGCCACCGGTCCGTTGACGGCACCTGGCCTTGCCGGCGCCATTCAGGCCGAGACCGGCGCGGATGCACTTGCCTTTTTCGACGCCATCGCGCCTATCGTCTATCGCGACAGCATCAACATGGACGTTTGCTGGTATCAGTCTCGTTACGACAAGGTCGGGCCAGGCGGCACGGGCAAGGACTATATCAACTGCCCGATGGACCAAGCCCAATACAGCGCCTTCCTCGACGCACTGATCGCCGGCGATGCCGTCGGTTTCAAGGAATGGGAAGGCACGCCCTATTTCGACGGCTGCCTGCCGATCGAGGTCATGGCCGAGCGCGGGCGCGAGACGCTGCGCCACGGGCCGATGAAGCCGATGGGACTGACCAATGCCCATAATCCGACCGTCAAGGCCTATGCAGTCGTGCAGTTGCGCCAGGACAATGCACTCGGCACACTCTACAACATGGTCGGTTTCCAGACGAAGCTGAAATATGGCGCGCAGGCCGAGATCTTCCGGCTGATCCCGGGTCTCGAGAATGCCGAATTTGCCCGCCTCGGCGGTCTGCACCGCAACACCTATATCAATTCGCCAACGCTGCTCGATCGCTCCCTGACGCTGAAATCACGGCCAGGACTGCGGTTCGCTGGCCAGATCACCGGCTGCGAGGGCTATGTCGAGAGCGCCAGCATCGGTCTGCTTGCCGGCCGCTTCGCCGCCGCCGAGCGCAAGGGCGAGGCACCGTCCGTGCCGCCTGCCACCACGGCGCTGGGGTCGCTGCTCAGCCATATCACCGGCGGCCATATCGTATCCGACGAAGAGCCGGGCAAGCGCTCCTTCCAGCCGATGAACATCAATTTCGGGCTGTTCCCGGAGTTGGAACCGGGTTCGATCGTCAAGCCGGAGGGCGTCAAACGCTTCCGCGGCAAGGACAAGACGATCATGAAGCGGCAGCTGATCGCCAAGCGGGCGCTCGCGGATTGCGCTGCATGGCTCGGCGTTCAGGCGCCAATCTTCCAACCGCCTGCGGTCGTCGAGAGCGACTAAAGTCTTCTCAAGCCTTTGCCGTCGGCATCAGTGCCGGCGGCTTGAGATCTTCGCCAGCAACATAATTGCCAAGCAGCCAGAGCGAAACTTCGGCGGCCTCCGCCGACGTCGCGAATTCGAAGGTGCCGTTGTGATGCGGGGCATCGAGGAAATCGATCGTCAAGCCGTGGCCGGTCCCTGAGTCCTTGGCGCGCGCCCTGCCCGGCTCGATCAGATGAACGCTATAGTGATTGCGCAGGCTGCGCATGAAGCCGGCCTTGTCGTCATGAAGGCGCACGAACACTGCCTGACCGTTAGCCGTCGTCTGCAATTGCCGGATCGCTTCCGTTGGAAAGGCGCGCCCGAACTCAAGAATGGCAAGACCGGTATCATGTAAACCATCTTCCTTATTCCGCGACGACATGCGCGCTATAAAGAAGGCAAAGAAGATGACGATCGCAAAGAGTGTGCACCAGACGATAATGCCCATGGCGGCTCCTCCAAGAATACGGGCGGCAGTTCGGCAATCTCCATAAACCCCGAGACTTGCGCGAACTTGGTCGATTTCAGATTTTCTTTGTCATGGAGGCGAGCGCCATGCGCGTCTGCCGGCGCCATTGCGGCGGCTGGAAGGATTGATCGAATACTTTGGCACCCAGCTTCTGCGCACGCTTCAGCACCGGTTCGGCCAGAACCGCCGGCAGAAAGGCTGGAAATACCGCGGGCGAAATGCTGCCAGCGGCCCTTGCCTTCGCCAGATGCTCGCGCCCAAGGCCAGCGAAAGCCTCAACAGCCGCCGATATCCGCGCCTTATCCTCGCCGGCGAGGAACGTGTCGCGATCGAGACCAGTCGCGGTCAGGATTTCCAGCGGCAGATAGAGCTGGCCGCGCCGACGATGCAGCGGCATCAGCAACAGCAACCCGGCAATCGCCTGCGCCACCCCGGCATGGCCGGCGGCATCGGCGGAACGACGAGCGTCTTCCGGCGACAACACCAGGCTTGCAAGCTGGATCAGCGCCGAAGCGGTCTCACCGGCATAGCCTTCCAACGTACCGCGCGTCTCCATCGGGTCGTCGTAGAGATCGAAGATGCGCGCATCGATCATGTCGATCAGCGTCTGTGTTGGCAGGCGATATTGTTCGATCGTCGCGAGCAGTTCAGCGGCAACCGGATTGGCAGCACTCGATCCATGCGCCTGCCCTTCGAGCAGATCGCGCCAATATTGCATGCGCACCTCGCCCGGCAGCGGCTCGTGAACGAGATCGCGAATGCGCGCCAGTTCGGCGTTGAAGGCATAGAGTGCTGCAAGAGCACCGCGCTTGTCCTCCGGCGCCAGAAGGCAGGCGAGATAGCGATCGCGATCGGTGTCGCGAAGCGTCGCCAGGCAAATATCCTGGTTGCTACGGGGCGCAGCGTCTGTCGTCATGCTTGGCCGATCTCTTGTCAAACGGCGATCAGCGCCGCGGCCACGGCACGCGACTCGGCCAACATGATATTGAACGTGCGCACCGCCGCCCCCGTGCTCATCGGATCGGAGGAAATCTGCCTGGCGCGCAGCGCCGTTTTCAATTCCGCCGGCAGCGGACGCAGCTCCGTGCCGGTGCCGACCAGAAGCACTTCGATCTGGGCGGCCTCTTCGAGCACCCTCTGAAAATGCGCCGGCGTCAGCGCATCCTCCATCGTCATGTCCCAACCATAGATGCCGGAGGGCAAGCAAAGCAGCGAACCGCGATGCGACATGTCCGCAAAACGGAAACCGCCATTGCCGTAAGCGTCGATCGGCGCGCGACCGGGAAAATGCGCGCTTCGGATTTCTATACCTTTTGCCACTCTGTCACACCGCTGGTTTGCCTGATTGCATGTCGCTCCCTGCCTCTCCCTTGCTTTCGCCGCCGGCCTGGAACTTGTCCGGGCGCAGCTTGAAAACGATCAGGACCGGCGCCGCAATATAGATCGACGAAAAAGTGCCGACCGCGACGCCGAAGAGCAAAACGAAGGTGAAGGAGCGTATCACCTCGCCGCCGAATATATAGAGTGCAAGCAGCGCCAACAACGTCGTCGCGGATGTCAGAACCGTGCGCGACAATGTCTGATTGATCGAGGCGTCGATCAGGATCGGCAATGGCATCTGCGAGTAACGCCTCAGATTCTCGCGCATACGATCATAGACTACAACCGTATCGTTCAACGAATAACCGACGATGGTCAGGAGCGCCGCAATGCCGGTCATGTTGAATTCCATGCCTGTCAGCACAAAGAGGCCGAGCGTCAGGATCACATCATGCAGCGTCGCGATAATCGCGCCGACTGCAAACTGCCATTCGAATCGTAGCCAGATATAGATGAGAATCGCCGCCAGCGCCGCCAGAACGGCAAGCGAAGCCGTCCTGGTGATCTCGCCGGAAACCGAGGGGCCGACCACTTCAACGCGGGAGAAGTCGTAATCCTTGCTCAGCTCATCACGAACGAGGGTCACGGCGGATTGCTCGGCATTCTCGCCGCCCTCCTGCGCATGGACCCGGATCACGGCCCCTAGCCGGTCATCCAGCCGTTCGACCTGAACATCACCCGGGATAGCGTCCTGCAGGCGGGACTGAATATCGGCTGGGTCGGCAACGCCCTGTTTGGCGCGAACCTCGATGATCGATCCGCCGGTGAAATCGATGCCGAGATGCATGCCGACTGTCGCGAAGGCGAGCAAGGTCGCCACCGACAATGCGGCCGATACCGTGAACGTATAGCGGCGGATGCCCATGAAGCGGATATTGGCACCATCGAAGATGCCGCTGCGGACACCGGCCAGCAGCACGCGCGGCTTGCGATGCGAAATCCACATGTTGACGAGCGACCGCGTCACGAAACAGGCGGTAAAGAAGGTGGTGAAAACGCCGACGATCAGCGTCGCGGCGAAGCCACGCACCGCGCCGCTGCTGACATAGAACAGGATGGCGGCGATCATGAGCACCGTAAAGTTGGCGTCGGCAACGGTGGCAGCGGCCCTGTTGAAGCCGTGGCGCAGCGCGTCAACGAGAAGATGCGTCTTCTTTTCTTCCTCCCGGACGCGCTCATAGATCAGCACATTGGCGTCAAGCGCTATGCCGATGATGAGCACAATGGCCGCGATGCCCGGCAGCGTTAGCGTGATGCCGAACACGCCCATCAGCGCCAGAACCATGACGATATTGATGATGAGCGCGATCGTCGCGGCGACCCCAAGCAGCCCATAGAAGCCGATCATCAGCACGGCGACGAAAATACCCGCGATGACGCAGGCGATGATGGCGGAGCGCATGGTCTCGCTGCCCAGGCCGGGCTCGATGGTCCGTTCCTCGACAGTGGTCAGCGTCGCCGGCAGCGGTCCGGATTTCAGCATGACGGACAGATCTTGCGCGCCTTGGGCCGTGAAATCGCCGGGGATATTGATATCGCCGGTGGTGATTGCGGTTTTCAGTGAAGCGGACGAAAGGACCTGAGCATCAAGCACGACGGCGATGATCTTGCCGAGATTGGCGGCCGTTGCCTGCGCGAAACGGCCGGTCGCCTCGGGCGTCAGCCTGACGGAGACAGTACCGTCGTTGTTCTGGGTGTTCGACACCGCCGCGGCGTCGGCAAAGTCGACATTCGAAAGAAGGGGCTGCTTTTGCAGAAGATAGCCGGCCGGCGGATCATCCTCGGAAAACAGCACCTCGGAACCTGCGGGCGGACGGCCGTTCATGGCGTCCTGCACCGGCATCGATGAATCGACCAAACGGAAGCTGAGTTCGGCGGGCTGGTTCAGGAGGTTCTTCAGGCGCTGCGGATCGGCAAGACCCGGCACCTGGATGACGATGCGGTCGGCACCCTGCCGGCGGATCAACGGTTCGCCGACGTCGAGTTGCGCGATGCGATTGCCGATGATCCTGAGCGACCGGGTCATGGTGGCGGAAAGACCGTCATTGATGCCCGCATCGGTGATATCGATGGTAAGCGCGCCATTGTCGCCCTGCGACAAGGTCGCTTCCGGCTTGCCGGAATCAGCTGTGGTGATCGGCTTCAAGGCATCGACGGCAGCCTGCACCCGGGCTGGATCGTTGATGCGTAGCTGGATTTTCTGACCGGTGCCCGTCAAACCGGAATAGGAGATATTGACCGTGCGCAGTCTGGCGCTGATGTCACCGACCACGGTCTCCAGGCGGTTCCTGACGACATCGTCACGCTCGATCTTGAGCATAAGATGCGAGCCGCCCTTGAGATCGAGCCCAAGCTCGACCTTTCGTTGCGCAAACCAGGACGGGAAAGAAGCGAGCCGCTGGCCGTCAAGCAGATTGGGCACAGCAAGCAGAACGCTCAAGAGAACGGCGAACCAGATCAGGACGGTCTTCCACCAGGAGACGTGCAGCATCGCTCTCTCGAGTTTGGGCTTTTTCTTACGACGTCCCGCATGCATCCAAGCACGCAAGGGACGCAGTAACACCTTGAATTTGCGCATAATCGCTTGGAAAAGTCGATTCAGATTTTCGAAGCCATGCACAAGGAAAGGCAGGCCTTGTCGGCCCGCCCTCTTATCAAGTCCTTATGCGGCGTCCGCCTTGACGGGTTCGCCCTTGACGCGCACTTCCGAGATGGCGCTACGGACGACGCGGATTTTCACGCCCTCGGCGATTTCCACTTCCAGTTCCTTGTCGTCGACAACCTTGGTGACCTTGCCGACGATGCCGCCGCCCGTGACGACCTGATCGCCGCGGCGAATGTTCTTCAGGATTTCATCACGCTTCTTCGCCTGCGCGCGCTGCGGACGGATGAGGAGGAAATACCAAACGACCATCAGCGGCACGAACAGGATGATCATTTCAAAGCCGGAACCGCCGAAGACGCTCGTGGCTGTATCTGTTGCGCTCTGCGCGTATGCGTTGGTAATAAACATCAAAAACTCCCTTGAATTCCTTGCGGGAACTCGGCCCGCGTCAGGTTGCCGGAATATAGTTGCGATCATAGCGATTGCAACAAAAACAGCCGCGAACCGTACCGTTTTCCCGGCCTCTTAGCCTTTCGAGCCTGGAGGGAGCATGATACCCGACAACACAAGGTGCATTTTACAACTTTCTTGACTAACGTTCTGGAGGAAAAACGGTGACCGCAAACCAAAACGCCCTGATCCTTGCGGAAGTCCGCCGTCTCGCCGATGCGCTCGAACGCCTGGCCGGCCCGCCGCCAGCCATCAACGACTGGAGCGCCGCCGACTGCTTCGTCTGGTCCCCTACCCGGCTACATTTACAACCGGTTTCCCGGCCGAACCGCGTAGCTCTTACCCTCATTCGCGGCGTCGATCATGTCCGCGACATCCTCCACGAGAACACGCTGCGCTTCGCCGAAGGCTTCGCCGCCAACAATGTCCTGCTCTGGGGCGCGCGCGGCATGGGCAAGTCCTCGCTCGTCAAGGCCGTGCACGAGGATGTGCGCCGCGCCACCGGCATTTCACTGAAGCTGATCGAAGTGCATCGCGAGGATATCTCCTCGCTGCCGGTGCTACTCGATATCCTAAAGGCTGCGCCGCACCGCATCATCCTCTTCTGTGACGACCTCTCCTTCGACCATGACGATACCGCCTATAAGTCGCTGAAGGCGGCGCTGGATGGCGGCATCGAAGGACGACCGGACAACGTGCTGTTCTACGCCACATCCAACCGCCGCCACCTGCTGCCGCGCAACATGATGGAGAACGAGCAGTCGACAGCCATCAACCCGTCGGAAGCCGTCGAGGAAAAAGTCTCCCTCTCAGACCGCTTCGGTCTCTGGCTCGGCTTCCACAAGTGCAGCCAGGAAGACTATCTGCAGATGATCGATGCCTATGCCGATCACTTCAAGCTCAGCCTCGACCGGAACCAGATGCATCATGAAGCACTGGAATGGGCGACCACCCGTGGCGCCCGCTCCGGGCGCGTGGCCTGGCAATATATCCAGGATCTGGCCGGGCGACAGAGGATCGTGCTCGAGCGGGATTGATCACTGTTTTTTGAGCCTCAAACGACAAAAAGCCCGGCGGTGACCGGGCTTTTTGCAGACTCCTTGAGACGCACTACCTATTCAAGGAAGGTCATTGGGTTGACCGGGGCCGAATTCTTGCGAACTTCGAAGTGAAGCTGCGGCTGCTTGACGTCGCCGCTCATGCCTGACGTCGCAAGCGTCTGGCCGCGCTGGACCTTCTGGCCCCGAGCGACGCTCAGCGCATCAGCATGGCCGTAGACGGTGACCGTGCCATCGTCGTGACGCACGAGGACCGTATTGCCAAGTTCCTTCAGGCCATTGCCGGCATAGATGACGACACCATTCTCGGCGGACTTGATCGGCGTTCCCTCAGGAACCGAGATATCGATACCGTCGTTGCGGCTGCCGTTGACGTTGGAGCCGTAGCCAGCGATGACCGCGCCGCGAACCGGCCAGCGATATTTGCCGATGCCGGTCGCTTCCGGCGCGTCAGCCGAGACGTCGGACTTGGTCGCGGCATCGCTCACCGACTGTGTTGGCGCGGCACTTGCGACGGCCTGCGGCTTGGCGGAATCCGGAGCCGATTCAGTGGTGGTGACCTTGGCGCTCGCCTTCGCTACCGGCTTGACAGCGGCTTCGACGACTTCCTTCTGTTCGGCGACTGCCTTAACAGCGGACTTCTGCGGCTCGATGGACGCAGTCTTGATCGAATCGGCGCCGCCAGCGGCGCCATGCGGCAGCTTGAGGGCCTGTCCGACGCGGACACCCTCACCCGACTTCATACGGTTTGCCTGCTTCAATTCATCGACGCTGACACCGGTATTGCGAGCAATCCTGGCGAGCGAGTCACCGGGCTTGACGACATAAGTACCATTACCCTTCGGCTGCGGACCCTTGCCATTGCCGGCGGCGAGCTTGTTCGGATCGGCGAGGCCGGCCTGCGACTTGCCGCGTAACTGGCCGTTGGATGGCAGCACGGCAGCGTCCTGCTCGGGAGCCTTGGCCGGACCTGGCATCTTGCCGCCCCTGGAAAGATCGGTCGCTTCCGAAGCAACCTTCGCCGGGCTCGAAACCCCTGCGCCGTTCATGGTCGGAATGATGATCTGCTGGCCGGGCTGAGCGCCGGCACTGTTTCTCAAGCCGTTGGCATGCAGGATTTCCTTTGCAGGAACGCCGTAACGACGCGACAGGAGATCGATGTTTTCGCCTTGTTGCAAGGTAACGCTCGGCGCATTCACCGTCGTCCAGCCGGAAGAGGTTGTCGTAGCGGAAGGCGCCCTGAGCGCACCAGCCGACGTCGTGTCCGAAGCCAAAGCCGGCTCCATGTGGGAAGCCGCCTGCCTGCCACGCGATGCCGGCAAAGGCTGGGCGAGCGCCTGATCTTCTGAATTGGACATTCCGCGTGAACGAGCCGGTGCCGCAGAGGCCGTCGGGGCCGCCAGATCGGAACGCTGGATCGCGACCGGAGCGGTCGATACGCGGGCGCTGGAGTAGGAAGGATTGTAGCCGGCCGGAGAATTCGGATAGGTCCGCGCGGCTGGCGCGGACTGCTGCGAATAATCCTGCTGCTGATTGTAGCCGCCGCCCTGGGCAACGTCGGCCCTCGGCACGGCGCTTTCATCCAGGTTGCTCGGCCCACCGCGGTTGATGGAGCCTGTCGTCGTCCGATCCGGCGAGCCAGCAAAGAGCCCGCCGAAGCGCGTCGTGTCTGAACTGCAAGCTGTCGCGGTGCTCGCCAGGAGAATGGCCACCAGGACTTTCCCTGCCGATTTACCGAAGTTTGAAGAAAGACTGAAACTCATGACTCGACCCACTTGAGACGCAACTGTTTATGGGTCGATTAAAGCGCGTTAATCTTACCATGCGGTTAAAGCACTGGCACCACATGTGTTTTTTTGAGGAATTGCTAACCATAGAAAATGATTCCGCCGCGCATGCCGAATGCGCCAGGCATTTCGATCCAAATTTGGTCTTAAAGATAAGAGGCGAGCATCGGCACGATTGGCTGATACGGAACGTCGAAGAGTTCCTCGCGCTCGAAACGGCTGCCCGTCTTGGTGAGACGTACCATGCGGCAAACATCGTCCGAAAGCATCAGCGGCGCGATCATCGATCCGCCGGACACCAATTGATCGGCATAGAAGCGCGGCATGGCGGTGAAGGCCGACGTCACCAGGATGCGGTCGAAGGTGCCCTCGCCCGGCAGACCGACGCTGCCATCCGCCTGGCGGATGATGACGTTGCGCAGGCCGAGCGTATCCATGCGCTGCTGCGCGGCTGTCGTTAGGGTCTTGTAACGATCGACCGTCAGCACCCGCTCGACAATGCGGCCCATGACGGCGGCGGTGAAGCCGCTACCGGTTCCGATTTCGAGAACACGATGGCCCGGCTTGATTTTCAGGCTGTGCAAAATGCGAACCACGAGATCGATGCCTTCCATGAAGGCACCGCATTCGATCGGGATCGTACGGCTGGAATAGGCATCATCGGTAAATTGCAGCGGCACGAACGGCAGGCGCGGCGTCTGCTCGACGGCCGTCATCAAATCGATGTCCAATATGCCTTCGGCCCGCAGCCGCAACACAACGGCTGCGAAGCCTTCCTTCTCGACCAAACGAGGTGTCAATCCGCTACTCCATGCCCGAGCGCCCGCGCGACGCGGTCTTGCACCGAATAATCCGTCAAATCGAGTTTCAAAGGAGTTACCGAAATGCGATTTTGTTTCAGCGCATGGATATCCGTGCCGGGGCGAAAGATGCCGCTGCGCTCGCCGAAGCGCAGCCAGTAATAGGGGAAACCGCGTCCGTCGGCGCGCTCGTCGACCTGCAGATTGAAGGCGAGATTGCCCTGAGCCGTGACTTCAGTACCGGAGACTTCGTCTGGGCGGCAGTTCGGGAAGTTCAGGTTGAGGAACGTGCCATCCGGCAGGTCGATCTCGATAAGCTTGCCGAGGAGCGCCGGCGCATGCGCCTCGACCACTTCCCAGGGAACAACGCGCGTGCCATTCTCATGCACATAGGCCTGGCTCAAAGCGAAGGAACGTACGCCTTGCAGCGTGCCCTCGATCGCACCGGCAATCGTTCCTGAATAGGTGACGTCGTCAGCGACGTTGGAACCGGAATTGACGCCTGACAGGATCAGATCCGGCTTGATGTCCAAGACCTGGCGGATGCCCATGATGACGCAATCCGTCGGCGTGCCGCGCAACGCATAATGCTTGTCGGAAACCTTACGCAGGCGTAGCGGTTCGGAAAGGCTCAGCGAATGGGCAAGCCCGCTCTGATCCGTCTCCGGCGCGATGATCCAGACATCATCCGACATGGTGCGGGCGATACGTTCCAAGGCTGCCAGCCCTTCGGCATGAATGCCGTCGTCATTGGTCAGAAGTATCCGCATCGCCCCACCGCCAGTCTTATGCTGCTTTTTCGATCCTCTTCACACCACCCATATATGGCAGCAGTGCGTCCGGGACAGTGACCGAGCCGTCGTCGTTCAGATAATTCTCAAGGACGGCGATCAGGCAGCGGCCGACCGCCGTGCCGGAGCCATTGAGCGTGTGCACGAATTTCGTGCCCTTGTCGTCCTTGCCGCGATAGCGCGCATTCATCCGCCGGCCCTGGAAATCGCCGCAGACCGAGCAGGAGGATATCTCGCGATAGGTATCCTGCCCCGGCAGCCAGACTTCGAGGTCGTAGGTCTTGCGCGCACCGAAGCCCATGTCGCCGGTCGACAGCGTCATGACGCGGTAATGCAGGCCGAGACGCTTCAATACTTCCTCGGCGCAGGCGGTCATGCGCTCATGCTCGGCAATCGAGCTTTCGGCATCGGTGATCGAGACGAGCTCGCATTTCCAGAACTGGTGCTGGCGCAGCATGCCACGCGTATCACGGCCGGCAGAGCCCGCTTCCGAGCGGAAGGACGGCGTCAGCGCCGTGAAGCGCAATGGTAGTTTTTCCTGGTCGAGAATATCGCCGGAGACGAGATTGGTGAGCGTCACTTCGGCAGTCGGGATCAGCCAGTGCCCACCCGTGGTCCTGAACGAGTCCTCTGCAAATTTCGGCAACTGGCCGGTGCCGAACATCGCCTCGTCGCGTACCATCAGCGGCGAGCTGACTTCGGTATAGCCATGCTCGCTGGTATGCAGATCGAGCATGAACTGGCCGAGCGCCCGTTCCAGGCGAGCGAGCTGCGAGGTCAACACGGTAAAGCGCGAGCCGGAGAGCTTGGCTGCCCGCTCGAAATCCATGTAGCCGAGCGCTTCGCCGATTTCGTAATGCTCTTTCGGCTTGTGGTTCCAGGTCGGCTTGGCGCCCCAGGAGTGCTTGACGACATTGTCGTGTTCGTCCTTACCGACCGGGACATCATCGAGCGGAATATTGGGGATGCGCGACAGGGCATCGTTGAGCTCGGCCGTCAGCACGCGCTCTTCCTCTTCCGCTGCCGGAAGCGACGTCTTGATCTCGGCAACCTCGCCCTTCAGTCTCTCGGCAAGCTCGGCGTTCTTTTGCCCCAGAGCAGCACCGATCTCCTTCGAGGCGGCGTTGCGACGGGACTGCATATCCTGAACGGACTGAATGATGGAGCGGCGCTTCTCGTCAAGCGCGATGAGGCCTTGCGACAAAGGCTCGGCACCGCGCTTGGCAAGCGCTGCATCCAAAACCTCGGCATTCTCACGAATCCATTTGATATCAAGCATCGTCGTTCCAGGTCGTTACACATGACTATAGCTCCGATCGAGAGTTCGGTCGGAGATCGAATTGGCAAACCCTTATGAAGGACGTTTCCGACCCGTCGCTCAGACACTATCCGTCTTGGTGACATCGGACGTCTCGTCATTTTCCGCAGCCGTCTGCCGGGCACGCTGGCGTTCCACGAGTCGCGCCGCATAGATGGAAATCTCGTAGAGAATGATCGTCGGCACTGCAAGGCCGATCTGGGACATCGGATCCGGCGGCGTCAGCACTGCCGCTACGATGAAAGCGAAGACGATCGCAAACTTGCGCTTTTCCGCCAGCCAGGTCGATGTCAACAGGCCGACGCGCGCAAGCAGCGTGGTGATGACCGGCAACTGGAAGACGAGGCCGAAGGAAAAGACCAGCGTCATGATCAGGCTCAGATATTCCGAGACCTTCGGCAGCAGCGCAATGCCGATCTGACCGTCGGCCGGCACCTGCTGCATCTTCAGGAAGAACCACATGACCATGGGAGCAAAGAAGAAATAAACCAGCGCCGCGCCCATGATAAACAGGATCGGCGATGCAATCAGGAACGGCAGGAAGGCGCCACGCTCGTTCTTGTAGAGGCCGGGCGCCACGAACTTGTAGATCTGCGCGGCAATGACCGGGAACGCGATGACCAAGGCGCCGAACATGGCAACCTTCACTTGCGTGAAGAAGAATTCCTGCGGCGCAGTGTAAATCAGCTCGGCCTTGGAGACGTCGAGGTGAGCCCAGACGACGGCCCATTTATAGGGGTAGACCAGATAATTGAAGAGATGCTTGGCAACGGCGAAGCAAGCGACGAAGGCGATGAAGAACGTTACCAGCGACCAGATCAGCCGCGTGCGCAGTTCCATGAGGTGTTCGATAAGCGGCTGCGGCTTATCGTCAATATCACCCGTCATGCCTTGTCCTTCTTTTTAGGCGTTGTCTTGGCAGTCGTTGCGGTCTTGACGGCGGTTACGCGCTTCTTGGGGGCCGCGGCGACGGGAACCTCGGTGATAGCTGCGGCGACCTTGCGCGGCGCACGTTTCAGTTTTTCCGCGACAACTGGGGTTGCGACCACCGCGGCAGCCACCTCATCCGTCTTGGCGGGTAGCTTTGCCCGTGGCTTGCGCACAGCCTTTGGCTTTGCCGGTGCCTCCTGAGCAGTGACAACCGGTGCCGGCGCGGCCACCGCCGGTGCTCCGCTTATCGCGGGAGCAACAGACGGCGTTTCCGGCAGTCCCATGGCCGGTTCGGAAACCGGTTCAGCCGGGGTAGACGTGGCGGCGGGATTGTCCGACGTCGTCGAACGCTGCAAATCCGCCTTGATCTCGTTGCCCATCTGCCGCAACGGGTTCATTGCCTCACGCAATGAATTGACTGGATTGAGCTTCTGGGCGTCGGAGATCGTCTGGCGCACATCGTCCAGCTCCGCCTCGCGCATGGCTTCATCGAATTGCGAGCGGAATTCACCCGCCATTTTTCGAGCACGCGTCGTTATCTTGCCGATCGACCGTAGCGTCGCCGGCAGTTCCTTTGGGCCAATGACCACAAGCGCCACCACAGCGATAATCAGCAGCTCGGACCAGCCTATATCGAACATAAAAAGGCTCCTGGGCCGGCAGCAAGCGTTTCAGCCCCTGACGCGCCCGACATGATTACTTCGACTCGTCGGCCTTGTGTTCGACGGTGCGGGACGTTGTCGTCTGCGCCGGCGGCGTGGTCTCTTCGTCGTCGTTCATGCCCTTTTTAAAGCTCTTGATGCCCTTTGCGACGTCACCCATCAGCTCCGGGATCTTTCCACGGCCGAACAACAACAGCGCGATGGCCAGGACGATCAGCCAGTGCCATATGCTTAGAGAACCCATTGCGATAACTCCGATTTCAGTGTCTTCCCGATGTAAGACGTTTGTGACTGTTTTTCAAACACCAAAATATACTGCATCGACGCTTATGGGGATAGCGAGCGACAATGCAATAGCCAAACGTCTCCAAACCCGGAGAATGACTTCCATATTCGCATGCGCTGATGGCAAAACCGAGACTTGACACTGTTGTGTGGAAAAAACTTCATCGGCCGCCCAGCAGCCGGAGCGGGCTGACGACGCCGATCTTGGGCTTAATCGTCCGAAGCGCCACCTGGCGCCAGGAGACCGAGCTCCTCCAGATCCATCTGCGTGATCGGATCTTCGTCCTCGGTCAATTCGTCACTCATCAATGGCGACGGCACGTTGAAATTGGCGGGGATACGACCGGAAAGCAGGCCGGCCCCCTTCAATTCCTCGAGACCGGGCAGATCCCGCAACTCTTCCAGACCGAAATGATCGAGGAAATCCCTCGTTGTGCCCAGCGTCACCGGCCGGCCGGGCGTACGCCGACGTCCACGAAACCGAACCCAACCGGCTTCCATCAGCACGTCAAGCGTACCCTTGGAGGTCTGCACGCCTCTGATATCTTCGATCTCGGCGCGGGTCACAGGTTGGTGGTAGGCGATGATCGCCAGAACTTCGAGAGCCGCGCGCGACAGTTTCCGGGCCTCGCTGTCATCGCGGCGAATAACGAAGGAAAGATCGGCGGCCGTGCGAAAGGCCCAAGCGCCATCGACCTGGATCAGATTGACGCCGCGCATCGCATAATCGGCTTTCAAACGCTGCATGATGGAGCCGATATCGACGCCCTGCGCCACACGCTCGGCGATGAAGCCCTCGGAAACCGGCTGGGCAGAGGCAAAGACCAGCGCTTCGGCGATGCGTTCGGCTTCGCGCAGAACGAGCTCATCGATCGCCGGCGCCGCATCGTCATCCATTTGCTGATCGTTATCAGAACCGCTCACACCCGCACCTATTCCGCAGCCTCAAGCTCATCGACATCATGCTTTGGCCCGCGCCGCATGTAGAGTGGCTGGAACGCGCCCTCCTGGCGGATTTCCAGCTTGCCCTCCCGCGCGAGCTCCAGCGAGGCGGCAAAGGCGCTGGCAATGGCGGTGACGCGCTCGCTGGGACTGGTCATATAGCGCAGCAGATAGTGTTCCAGAGCCGTCCAGTCGGTAATCTCGCCGATCATTCGATTGAGGATCGTACGGGCATCGCCCAACGACCAGACCTGGCGTCGCTCGATCGTCACTTGCGTGACTGCTTGACGTTGGCGCAGACCGGCATAGGCGGTCAGAAGATCGTAGAGGCTGGCATCATAGGCGGACCGGCGTCGGTCTGGGATATGTTCCGGCGCGCCGCGCACGAAGATATCGCGGCCGAGACGATTGCGGTTGACGAGACCCGTCGCCGCATCCCGCATGGCTTCGAGGCGCTTCAGGCGGAAGGCGAGCGTCGCCGCCATCTCCTCGCCGCTCGGGCCGTCTTCCTTGCTCTGCTGTGGAATGAGCAGCTTCGACTTGAGGTAGGCAAGCCAAGCGGCCATGACGAGATAATCGGCGGCAAGCTCAATGCGGATTCGCCGGGCGGTATCGATGAACAACAGATATTGCTCGACCAGCGCCAGCACCGAGATGCGCGACAGATCGACCTTCTGGGTGCGGGCAAGATGCAGCAACAGGTCGAGCGGGCCTTCGAAGCCGGCGATATCGACGACCATGGTGGGCTCGTGCATGCCGCGCTCGCCGTTGCCGTCCTGCCACAGCTTGTCCATCGGCGCCGTCGCCTGCTGGTTCTTCTCCGTGCCGCTCACTTGTTCACCCGTCAGATCCCCGAAGTTCGGTCTTAAGCCACTGCAAACATCGCATCGAATTCCGCGCGAATCGAGGCTTCTTCCGCGCCGTCATTATAACCGAAAGCTGCTTCCACCGCTTTGGCCCGCTCAAGCGCGCCGTCGGCCAGGACCGGCACGTTGCGCACCACTTGCCGCATCTCGTCCATGAGACCGTTGCAATGCAGCACGATATCGCATCCGCCGGCAACAATATTCGCCGCCCGCTCGCCAATTGTGCCGGCCAGCGCATTCATCGAGCTATCATCGGAGAGCAGCAGGCCCTTGAAGCCGATGTGGCCACGGATGATCTCCTCGATGACCTTGCGCGAGGTGGTCGCCGGATTGGCGGGATCGATGTCGGCAAAGACGACATGGCAGGTCATGGCCATCAGCTCGTCCTTGAGCGCGATGAAAGGCGGAAAATCATGTGCTTCCAGCTCGGCGCGGGACACCGTGACGACCGGCAATTCGTGATGCGAATCGGCAAAGCCGCGGCCATGGCCCGGCATATGCTTCATCACCGGCAGGACGCCGCCGGCCTTCAGGCCCTCGGCCGCCGCACGTCCCATCTCGGTCACCGTCACGGGATCGCCGCCATAGGCGCGATTGCCGATGACATTGCTCGACCCTTCGACAGGCACGTCGAGTACCGGCAGGCAATCGGCATTGATGCCGAATTTCAGAAGGTCGAACGCATGGAGCCGCGACATCAGCCAGGCGGCGCGCAGGCCCTGCTCGCGGTTCTGGCGATAAATATCGCCCAGCGCCTGGCCGGAGGGATAATGCGGCAGGATGGGCGGACGGATACGCTGCACCCTGCCCCCTTCCTGATCGATAAAGACTGGCGCATCGCGACCGACGCTATCACGCAGGGAGGCGACGAGATCGGCGATCTGCGCCGGCTCGGAAATGTTGCGTCCGAAAAGGATGAAGCCCCATGGCTGTTCCGCCTGATAGAAGGAACGCTCTTCGGGAGTGATGGAATGGCCGCTACAGCCGAGGATCATGGATTTTGATTCGGTCATTCCCGAATCATAACCGCCGCTTCGCGAAATGCGAAGGACGTCAAGGCGAGATACATAAAAAGAAGCTGGTTCAAAGGAAAACGGCGGGCTCGCGCCCGCCGTTTTTCAAATGATGACTGGTGCTGATCTCTCTTACTTCGAGATCAGGCAGGTGCCGCCCGCGGCGCGGAAGCGTACGCAGAGGTCGGCGGCTTCGTCCTTGGAGCCGGCGACGACACGGACGCGATAGTAGGTGCCCTTGCCGGCAATGTCGGCCTTGCGGATTTCGAGCGGATGACCGCCAATGACGCTGGCAAACTTGCTCTTCAGGTTCGCCTGCGACCGCTGCGCTTCCGCCTCGGAAGGCAACGAAGCAATCTGCACGCCATAGGCGCCGCCAGCGCTTGCCGACGCGACCGGAGCCGCCTGCGCTGCGGCCGGGGCCGCAGAGGCGACCTGCTGCGGCTTCGGCTGGGTCTGTGCCGGATGAGCGGCAGCGTTGTCGGTGGTCGCCGCTGCCTTCTGCACTGGCCGCGCGCTCGGAACCGGAGCCGTCTTGACGACCCGGATCGGGGTGCTTTCGGCGCTAGCAGCATCATCATCGGCACTGGACGGCTGCGATGCCTGCGCATCCGTGCTGGCCGGACCGGCAGAGGCTACCTGGCTGTCGGTGGCCGGCTTGGCCGCAGCGGTCTTCGGCGCCAAAGCCGGAGCCGCCGCCGTCGTGGTCTTGTCGACGGCCGGCTCTTCGCGAGCGACCAGCGAACCATCCGGCTTGACGATCATCGTGCGCACCTTGCGCGGCGAGACCGACGGAACCTGTCCGTCATCATTGGCGGCCACATCGGCATTGTCACCGTCCTGGCTCGGCAGCAGCCGCGGATCCTGGGTTTCGCCAACCGGGGTCGGCGTGACCTGATCGACACTGCCATCATCGGGCGAAATCGATTCCGGGATCAACGTCTTCTGGACGACATCGACCGGCTGCTCGTTGGAGGACACCAGTTGCTTCTGCTTCGGCGCGGTAGCACCGTCGCCGGCGACGCGGTCGTAAACGGCCTTGTCCTGATTCGGCACAACCGTGCCGCCCGGATTTACCGGAGCAACCTTCACCGGATCAGCATCGGCCGTGATCACCCGCGGTTCGCCGGAGAAGCTCGAAATCGGCGAACCGTGACGAACCCAGCCGTAGACGCCATAGGCGCCGAGGCCGAAAACCGCAATGAGGGCGGCTGCGGTCGCCATGCCACGGAACGAACGGGCCGGACGCCGGATGGCCTGCACGGCCGGGTTCAGCGTCATGCGGGCGACATTCTCGACCGGAGTGGATGCCTCGCGATAGGTGCGACGGAAATCCTCTTCCAGAGCCCGCTCGAACTCGTCGAACTCTTCGACAGGCTGCTTGGCGGCAGCTGCAACAGGCTTTGCCGCGGCATTCTTGGACCAGGATGCGGCGGCCATTGCGCCGCCGAGAGCGGCCGTGGCTGCCGGCTTGTTCGGCTCGGGAGCAGCTTCCTTGGCGGGCGTACCGAACAGGCGCGCCATCTCGGCATCGATATCGAAATCATATTCCGAGGGAACCGCAATCGGCGCTTCCGGCTCGACAGGCGGCAGGTTCGGAACATGCGAGCCCTCGAAGGTCTCGACACGATCTTCCGTATCCGAGATTTCCGATGGATCGAAAGGCAGCGCCTGATCGACGTCGAGCGTCGGCGCAGCAACGACGGGTGGCTGGACCGGGTCTGGCCGTGAGGCCTCCACGACGAGTGGCGCGGCAACGGCCGCCGCTGGAGCGACTGGAGCCGGCACCACGGGCGTCGCCCTGGAGACGATCGGTGCAGGCTGCGGCGCGACGGCCGGTACGGGCGTCGGCGTGACCGGAGCAGACATCTTCGCTTCAGCAAAATCGAGTTCGGCAAGCTCCATTTCGATATCAGCGAGATCGAATTCGAAGTCATCACCGGCGAAGGGGTCTTCAGCTTCTAGCGAGATCGGCTTCGGCTCCTCGCGCTGCGGAGCGACGAAAGCTTCGACGGCCGGCTTTTCGGACTGCGAGGCGAAAATATCGAAATCCGGTTCGACCTTTGCCGCAGGCTCGCTGCCTCTGGCGGGGACGGGATAGCGGTCGACATCGGCCAGCAGATCGTCGATCTCGGCGGAAAGAGCCGCCGCATCAAAGCTTGCCGGCTTGACCAGTTCCGACGCTTTGACGGCCGGCTGAACCGCGACGGGCTCGACGCTCCGAGCATCCCCCATCGTCGGCAATTCAAAATCGAGCGCATCCAAGACGGGTTGCGCTTGAGCGATCGGAGCGACTACAGGAGCCTGAACAACCGGCGCTGCCTGTGTGGTCGGAGGCGCCACGGTGAAATTGGCAAGCGGCAACCGCACGGTGGCCGCAGCGTGCTGCGGCGTCGGCTTGACGACCTGCGGAGCGACGGACTGAGGGGCCTGGGTTGCCGGGGCTGGTTGAGGAGCCGGCGCGGCCTGCAATGCCGGCGCGATCGACATTTCCAGTTCGTCGATCAGATCACGCGCACCGACAGTCGGCTTGATCGCCGGCGCAGGCCGCTGCAATTCGACAGGCTGAGGCTCGGCGATTGCCGGCTCGGCCGGACGAGAGAGCTCGGCTTCACCAGCAAAGGGCTGATCTTCCGGCGAAACAGGAATGTCATTCGCTGGACTTAAACGAGGCGCATCATAGCGCTCGAATTCCCGCAAGAGTTCGTCTTCGAGATCGAAGGCCGGCTCTTGCCGTTGAGCCGCAGGTGCCGCCTGAGCGGCAGGCCGCGGCTCGAAACCGACGATGCGGGCGAGTTCGGCAAGCGGATCATCATCCGCAAAGAACCCGTCGTTTCCGCTTGCGCGATACGCCAACTGTTTTTCTGCCATCACCCAATCCACTCGCAAACGCTACAGTTAAATGCCAGTGCAATGTGGGCAAACGGTGACGTTTATCGCATTTCATCCGGTGCGGCGGTCCCGGTTATACCAAGACCCGACTTCAAAACCGACGCGACAGCGTGCACCAGCCCAAGTCTGGCAATGCTCAATTCTCGGTTCTTATCGTTAACAAATCGTAATTCAGGTAAATCTTTACCTTTGTTCCAGTGTCCGTGGAACGAACTTGCCAGATCGTAAAGATAAAAGGCGATGCGATGAGGCTCCTGAGCCTGGGCCGCAGCTTCGATGATTCGCGGGAATTCCGCAATCTTCGCGACGAGCTGCAATTCGGCCGGATCGGAGATCATACCACCAACCGCTTTCGCCAGATCGAGCGAGGCAATATCGAGATCCGGGAAGGCCTCCTTGGCCTGCCGGAAGACCGACATGCAGCGCGCATGCGCATATTGCACGTAGAAGACCGGATTGTCCTTGGACTGCTCCGTCACCTTGGCAAAATCGAAATCTAGCGGCTCGGAGCTCTTCCGATAGAGCATCATGAACCGCACGGAATCGCGGCCGACCTCATCGACCACTTCGCGCAGCGTGACGAAATCGCCGGAACGCTTCGACATCTTCACCGGTTCGCCGTTGCGGAACAACTTGACCAGCTGGCACAGCAGCACCGTCAGCTCCGCCTTGCCTTCCGAGACGCCGCGCGCCACGGCTTCCAACCGCTTGACGTAGCCGCCGTGATCGGCGCCGAGAATGTAGATCATCTCGTTGAAGCCACGATCGAACTTGTTCTTGAAATAGGCGACATCGGCGGCGAAGTAGGTGTAGGAGCCGTCCGACTTGATCAACGGCCGGTCGATATCATCGCCCACTTCCGTCGAACGAAACAGGGTCTGCTCGCGATCCTCCCAATCCTCCGGCAACTGTCCCTTCGGCGGCGGCAACGCGCCCTTGTAGACATAGCCCTTGAAGGTCAGGTCGTTGATGGCGGTGCGGATCAGGGCAGCGCCATTGGCATGCAAGGTCCGCTCCGAGAAGAAGACGTCGTGATGGACGTTCAGCGCCTCCAGATCGGCACGGATCATCACCATCATCGCATCAATGGCACGTTCTCTGATGATCGGCAGCCATTGTTCTTCCGGCATGCCGCGAAGCTTGGTGCCGAATTCCTTGGCGAGCGCCTCGCCAACCGGAACCAGATAGTCGCCGGGATAGAGACCCGCCGGAATATCGCCGACCTGCTCGCCGAGCGCCTCGCGGTAGCGGATGAAGACAGACCGTGCCAGTACGTCGATCTGCGAGCCGGCGTCATTGATGTAATATTCCTTGGTAACATCATAGCCTGCAAAGCCGAGCAGGTTCGCCAGTGTGTCGCCGACAACGGCGCCGCGGCAATGGCCGACATGCATCGGCCCCGTCGGATTGGCGGAGACATATTCGACATTGACCTTCTGGCCGGCGCCAACCGTCGAGCGGCCGAATTTCTCGCCCTCGGAGATCATCGTCGCCAGCAGGCGCTGCCAATAACCAACGGACAGGCGAATATTGATGAAGCCCGGACCAGCCGCCGAGACATCGGCAACGTCGGCATCCTCCTTCAGCTTGGCAATGATGATTTCAGCCAAAGCACGCGGATTCATACCCAGGGGCTTCGACAGCACCATGGCCGCATTGGTCGCGACATCGCCATGACTGGCGTCTCGCGGCGGCTCGACGCCGATACGTCCGAAGTCGAGTTCGGATCGCTTTTCTTTCACAATATCAATTTGCTCAAGAGCGTTCTTAATTCTTGCTTCGAAGTCGGTGAAAAGGTTCATCATAGTGTCCACGCATAGCTTTGGCGGACCACTTCGGCCCAACGCCGCCGCTGCCTACCGCAAATCGGGAGTCTGGTCAAACAAACGCCTGTGAGCGCTGATAGCATAGGTATCGGTCATGCCAGCCAGATAATCACCCACATGGCGCGCCTTGGCGGCGACGGCAAGGCCGGCAATATGGTCAACCCAATAATGGCTCTGCATTTCCTTGGGATTGTCCATATAGGCCCGGAACAGATCGGTGACGATCTGCGCGGCGCCGGCGCGGATGCGCATGATGTCCGGATGACGATAGATGCGCTTGAACAGCATCTTCTTGATCTGCTTGTCCGTCTCGGCCATCTCGGGAGAGAAGGTAGCGATGACGCGGCCGGCGGCGCGAATATCGGCAACGCTGCCTGGCCTGACCTCGCTCAGTGCCTGCTGGGCAACGGAAATGACGTCCTCCACCATGCGCGTGATCTGCCGGCGCATGATCTCATGCGTGAAGCGACTTGCCTCGAGGTTCGGATAGCGCGCCCTCACCTCGGCCATCAACTCAGAGAGAAATGGTATCTCCTCCAGCATGTCGAAGGTCAGATAGCCCGAGCGCAGGCCGTCATCAATGTCATGGGTATTGTAGGCGATATCGTCGGCAATCGCGGCGACCTGCGCCTCCAGACTGGCATAGGTGGCGATCTCCAGATCATGGATCTCGCAATAGTCGAGGATCGGCTGCGGCACCGGGCCGCGCGTGTCTTTCCCATCGGGTGTCAACAATGGGCCATTGTGCTTGACCAACCCCTCCAGCGTCTCCCAGGTGAGGTTCAAGCCATCGAATTCGGCATAGCGCCGCTCGAGTTTCGTGACGATACGCAAGGACTGTGCATTATGGTCGAAGCCGCCATAGGGCAGCAGCATCTCGTGCAGCGCGTCCTCGCCGGTATGGCCGAAGGGGGTGTGGCCGAAGTCATGGACGAGCGCGACGCCTTCTGCCAGATCCTCGTCGAGCTTCAAGGCGCGCGCCAGGGCCCGGGCGACCTGCGCCACTTCGATCGTATGCGTCAGGCGTGTGCGGTAATGATCGCCATCTTGCGCGATGAAGACCTGCGTCTTGTGCTTCAACCGCCGGAAAGCGGTCGTATGCACGATGCGGTCGCGGTCACGCTGGAAATCGGAGCGCGTCGGGCTCGATCCCTCCTGGTAAAGCCGTCCGCGCGATGTCGAGGGGTCGCTCGCATAGACCGCCTTTTCGCCATAACCGAAACCCAATGCATGCCTGTCGATCGTCATCATCCATCCATTCCGGCATCAACCCATTGACGCCGCTTCGTCGCCTTCATACCTATAT
The DNA here is from genome assembly GCF_000799715.1 of Martinezella rhizogenes. Lineage (GTDB taxonomy): Bacteria > Pseudomonadota > Alphaproteobacteria > Rhizobiales > Rhizobiaceae > Rhizobium > Rhizobium rhizogenes_C. Next base: position 91,603 of record NZ_JUHG01000011.1, on the reverse strand, counting down.
GGAATACAAACAGCAAAATGGCGCATGGCTCAACCATCAAACCATAGCTGTCACCCGCCGCACTTTCATGATAAAGGCTATTGATATCAGCCGTTTGAAAGTCGGACGGCCCATTGGTTCTCTCCGGATCTTGACCCCGGCAGGAGGAAAGCATGACTGAGACGAGTGTAACCCTATCGGACGCAGCGGCAAAGCGAATCGCCGCGATCGTCAGCGCCGAGGCCGGCAAGCGTGCGCTTCGCGTCGCGGTCGAAGGTGGCGGATGCTCCGGATTTTCCTATAAGTTCGACCTCGCTGATGGCCCGCAGGACGATGATATCATTGTCGAAAAAGGCAATGCCACCGTTCTGATCGATCAATTGTCGCTGGTCTATATGGCCGGTTCCGAGATCGATTTCGTCGACAATCTGCTCGGCCAGTCCTTTCAGATAAAGAATCCGAATGCGGTCGCAAGCTGCGGATGCGGAACAAGTTTTTCGATCTGACGCTCCCGTTTTTCCACAGATTGATCACCGGCCGGAAGCTCCCGCTCCCGGCCGGTTTTCATTTGGACGTGGTCAAGGCCGATTGCTGCGGATAAAAGAAGGCGAAGCAGAGGAGCCGCCCCGTCATGAAGATCGCCACCTGGAACATCAACGGCGTCAAAGCGCGTATCGAAAACCTCTGCCAATGGCTGAAGGACTCCGATCCGGATATCGCTTGCCTGCAGGAAATCAAGACGGTCGATGAAGGCTTTCCACGCCTGGAGATCGAGGCGCTCGGCTATCATATCGAGACCCACGGGCAAAAAGGCTTCAACGGCGTGGCGATCCTCTCCAAGACGAAGCCCGACGAAGTGACGCGCGGCCTGCCAGGAGACGACAGCGATGAGCAGGCCCGCTTCATCGAAGCGGTGTTCTCGGTGCCGGACCACGGCGCATTGCGTGTCTGCTGCCTGTATTTGCCGAACGGCAATCCCATCGACACCGAAAAATATCCCTACAAGCTCGCCTGGATGGAACGCCTGCGGAAATTCGCGGCCGACCGGCTCGCCCTGGAAGAGCCGATTATTCTTGCTGGCGACTATAATGTCATCCCGGAACCGCATGATTGCTTCGATCCAAAGGTCTGGGAGAATGACGCGCTGTTCCTGCCGCAAACCTGTCAGGCATTTCGCCAGCTCGAGCATCTCGGCTTTACCGACGCAGTGCGTGCCACGACGGATGCGGTCAAATTATACTCGTTCTGGGATTACCAGGCCGGCGCCTGGCCGAAAAACAATGGCATCCGCATCGATCACTTGATGCTGTCGCCGGAAGCGGCCGATCGCCTGACCTCCACGGCCATCGAGAAACATGTGCGCGCCTGGGAAAAGCCGTCGGACCACGTTCCGGTCATAGCGCATCTCGATTTTCAGAATTAGTAAACAATGAGCGCGAACCACGCGCTCAGGGAAAATCAGTCACATTGAAAGCCCGTCACTCGGCGCCGGCGACATCCAGTTGATGCGACATGGCGACGGCAACGCGTCGGTCGTTCTCGTTGGCGACCGAAAATCCCTGCTCCTGCAGGTCTTCCATCCAGCCGCAATCCTTCGGCTTGCACTTGTCTAGCGCCGCCGTCATGAAAGCGAGGCCCCGTACAGTCTGGCCTTCCTGGAACAGGATATTTCCGAAAACGGCCATGGCGCCGGGATGACCGCTTTTGCGGGCCTGGTTCAGCCACTTCTTAGCCTGCTGCACGTTGGGTGCACCGCCCTCGCCCGTCAGCATCATCTGCGCGAGCTGGAATTGCGCCTCGGGAACGCCGAAGGTCGAGGCCACCTGGAAATAGAGTTGGCGTGCCTGATTGAGGTCGGTCTTGACCGGACTGTTCTGAATGCCGGTCTTGTAATAATTGGCAAGGGCAAGCAGCGCGTTGATGAAGAAGCCAGTGTCTTCGGAGCCGGGTTCCACACCCTGCTGGGCGATCTCGCTATAGATCTTGAAGGCTTCGAAATCATCCTGCGTCACGCCGTCGCCATCGGCATACATATTGGCCAGCGCCCAACGCGAACCGGTATGGCCCTTCTCGGCCGCATAGCGATAGGCCTCGACAGCCTCTTCCTTCTGGCCATTCTTGTAGGCCCGGAAGCCGAATTTGAAGAGATCGAAAGGACCAGATTCCTTGGTGACGCCGGCATTGATATCGAATGCTCGACATTGACCTGTCAGTACCACGAGGGTTGCAAGCGACAGGCTGAGTAACATCACTCTCGCTGATATGAACTCGAACTTAAACATAACAGTCGATTTCTCTCGCTCCATCCACATTCGTCACGGCAACCCCATCTGCGCCGCAAGGCCTGCGAATGTATTCCCTACCAGCGCACGAACAAGCGAAGCTTCCCGTCAGGGAGGTTCGCATGGCACCAGCAAAATGCCGTTTGCCACATTTCCGAGCATAGTTCGAAATTATGTCCAAACGAGCATTCTTGCCGCCGTGATCGCACGTTGCTGCCCAAACAGCACCCCACTCCACTGCCCCACAGGATAGACTTGAGATAGAACGATTTTCGGATTCCCACGAGAAACAAAGCCTTTCCGACAGCATCGGAAACGTCACCGTTCCGATGCTGGATTGCTCTTTCTGCCAAAGTGGAAACTGACCCATCAACCGTTTACGCACTCTCTACAAGGCTCGTCCCTGTGCCCGTATAATCGCTGCTCCTCATTTGTGGCGGGAAATGGACAAATTGGGCGGCGGACACGCACCTGTAACCGGTTGAAATAAAGTGTTGCCGATTCGTCACAAAGAGATTGCCGATCTTGCGATTTCGTTAACCATAAAGCCGCTATGCAGGACTATTTTGCATGCCGCATCTGCAAATGATTTCGCCCCCGAACTTGATACAGAAACGCCGCGAGACCGAATAGGGCTCGCGGCGCGGGAATCGCTGGAAGTAACAACGAAAATTCTCGGAAATTACTTCAATTCAATAGGTTAGGCTCAAAACCTCACCTTCATCGAGGTCGACAGCGCAGCGACCAGGTCATTGCCGTAGCTGTAGGTAGCGTCACCGCCGTAGACGATGCCATTGGAGGTCATCTGGCCGGACTTGCCACTGGTCAGCAAGCCAAGCGCGCCGCCGAAGGTGAACTCGACATGCTCCGTCGCCTTGTAATTGACGCCGGCGCCAAGCGTCCATGTATCGGAGCTCATGCCATAGCCATGGCTGGTGCCGCGATCCCAGGTCAGGCTAAGAGCGCCGCTCCACTTGTCATTGAACTTGTGACCGACACCGCCGGAGATCGTCCAGCCGTCTTGATAGAGCAGATCAAGCGAAGTGAGCTGGGTGGCGCCGCCGGGGCGGCAGGACATGCCGCGCGTGGAGGTCGGGCAAAGCGCGATGCTCTGCAGAACGCTCCAGTTGGTCCACTTGACCGAGCCGAAGGCCAGCCAGTCCGGAGCAATACCGGTCTGGATCTTCCATTCCAGCGAGTCCGGGGCATCGGCCGAGCCAAAGACGGACGTGGTCTTGCCGAAGAATGCACGGATCGGCGGCAACTCCGTCAGATCGACCGTGCCCTTGAGGTTGTCGTACTTGACGCGGCTGTTATAGACTAGGCTGGTGCGGAAAGCATATTCCTCGATTTCATAGGCAAGACCAGCGCGCCAGCCCCAGCCATGACCGTCGATGTCGAGCGAGCCAACACCGTCATAGACGGCGGAAAGCGGGGCCGGAATGGCCGAGACGAGACGCGATTTGTAACCGCTGACCTCTTGATAGAAGCCGCCGCCGATCAGGCGCAATTGACCCGGACCGGCATCGAACTTATAGGAGCACGTCGCCGCATAATTATGCGTGCGCAGCTTCGTCTCGATTTCATTGTTGGCGCCGGCCCAGTTCAGGCCCGGATTGCTATGACCGCCAAACGGTTCGGAATAGTCAGCCAAGCAATCGATGTCATCGGTGATGCCGATCTTGAAGCCGATATACGGGATGGCATAGTTCTCGGTGACATCCGTGGAACTACTGCGCCCGTTGAGATTGCCGTCAGCCGGATTGGTATCCTTGGCATTCTTGAACTTGCGACCGGGCATGACATAAGTCACACCGGACTCGAAAGCGTAACGACCCTTGTCGAAGAGTAGATCGATATCGTAACCACCGCGATCGAGCCCACCCGCAAACGCGACGCTTGCAAACGACGACGTGATAACGAGTGCGAACGCGCTCTTCAACGCAATACGAAATGCCATTGTGTCTCCCCCACTTGTGCATCTATGTGTCTGATTGTTGCGATGATCATCCGACTTGGCAATGCACCGCTGGCGTTCTGTGAGCTCGCGATATAGTGATCGGTTTACGTAAGAAAGTGAGCTACGTGCTCCATTATGGCTCGCATTAGATATTTTTTTCTTCTTAAAAAACATTTTCGGCCCCACATAGATTATTATTCTCTACTGAAACAATTCTGTTACAATCCGACAACAGTTTCGCTTTTCGAGAAACCTATCAGTTTAGGGGTAACTGTTTTTCCCTGCGCGAAGCTGGCGATGGGGCAAGATCGACTGTTTTGATGATTCGATCGAATCGATGGCGCAAATAAAAAGGGCACGCGACTTTCGTCTGCGTGCCCTTACTATTTTGGATTACCTACGACCTCAGCCGGCTTCGCTGACCCTTGCGAGAGCAACCTTCAGGCTGGCGAGTTGCCCCTGGAGTTCATCCAGGCGCTCGCGTTCGGCGGCGACTACATCAGGATTGGCGTTGGCGACGAACTTCTCGTTCGATAGCTTGCCGACGATGCGAGCCATCTCCTGCTCGTTCTTGGCGATCCCCTTCTCCAGACGTGCCTTCTCGACAGAAAGGTCGATCAGGCTGCCGAGCGGCAAGCAGGCGGTCGCTTCGCCCACGACGATCTGCGCGGCCCCCTTCGGTGCAGTGTCCGAAAGTGAAATCTCCTCGACACGCGCCAGGCGCTTGATCGCCGCATCATGGCGGAACAGACGCTCGCGGGTGAGGCTGTTGGCGCCAACGATCACCAGCGGCGCGGTGGCCGCTGGTGGCACGTTCATTTCCGACCGGACGGAGCGCAGGCCCGAAACAAGGTCGATCAGCCAGTTGATCTCATCGGCCGCGACGTCGTCGGCATAAGACGGTGCCGGCCAATCGGCGTGGCAGAGCAGGCCATCGCGTTCCTTGCCCTCGCCCGCCGTATGCGCCCACAGTTCTTCGGTCATGAAGGGCATGAAGGGATGCAGCAGCTTGTAGGTCTCTTCGAGAACGTAGGCCGCGCAGGACTGCGCCTCCGCCTTGGCGTTTTCATCATCGCCACTGAAGACAGGCTTCAGGAGTTCGAGATACCAGTCGCAGAACTGGTTCCAGATGAAGCGATAGAGCGTGCCGGCGGCATCGTTGAAGCGATAGGCTTCAATCGCCTCGGTGACATCACGTTCCGTCCGGGCAAGCTCGGTCAGGATCCAGCGATTGATAGTGAGCTCGGCTGCTTCCGGCACGAAATGCGGATCACTCCTGGCGCCGTTCATCTCGGCAAAGCGCGTGGCGTTCCACAGCTTGGTGCCGAAGTTGCGGTAGCCGGCGATGCGAGCCGGATCGAGCTTCACGTCGCGGCCTTGCGCGGCCATGATCGCCAGCGTGAAACGCAGGGAATCGGCGCCGTACTGATCGATCAGTTCGAGCGGATCGATGACGTTGCCCTTGGACTTCGACATCTTCTGCCCGTTCTTGTCGCGCACCAGAGCGTGAACATAGACCGTGTTGAAGGGTTCGACGGGATCGCCGTTTTCGTCCTTCATGAAATGCAGGCCCATCATCATCATGCGGGCGACCCAGAAGAAGATGATGTCGAAGCCGGTGACAAGTACGTTGGTCGGATAGTAGCGCGCCAATTCCGGCGTCTCATCCGGCCAGCCGAGCGTGGAGAATGGCCAGAGCGCCGACGAGAACCAGGTATCGAGTACATCTTCGTCGCGCGTCAGGATTTCGCCCGGCTTGAAGTTTTCCAGGAGATCCTCGACATAGGCCTTCATTGGCCCTTCATGCGACAGATAATGCTGGATCGCCGCCTGCAGCGCTTCCTCTTCGCTCTTCTCGACGAAGACCTGACCATCCGGGCCATACCAGGCCGGGATCTGATGGCCCCACCAGAGCTGGCGGGAAACGCACCAGGGCTGAATGTTTTCCATCCAGTCGTAATAGGTCTTGTCCCAGCTCTTCGGAACCAGCTTGGTGCGTCCCTCGCGAACGGAGGCGATCGCCGGTTCGGCGAGTGTCTTGGCATCGACATACCATTGCTCGGTCAGGCGCGGCTCGATCGGAACACCGCCGCGATCGCCATGCGGGACCATATTCTTATGCGGTTCGATCTTGTCGAGCAGACCGGCCTCTTCGAAGATGCGAACGATAATTTTGCGCGCCTCGAAACGATCCGTGCCTTCCAGCTCGTCCCAGGCGCCGTGCAGGGCTGCGGGATTGTCCAGGCCCTCGAGGAAATCCTCATTGTCCTTGATGGTGATGGTGGCTTCGGGCGTCAGAATGTTAACGACGCGCAGCCCCCGGCGCTTGCCGACATCGAAGTCATTGAAATCGTGCGCCGGTGTCATCTTGACGGCACCGGTGCCCGCGGTCGGGTCCGGATATTCGTCGGCAACGATCGGAATGCGGCGGCCGACGATCGGCAGGATGACATGCTTGCCGACGATCGTCTTGTAGCGCTCGTCGTCTGGGTTAACGGCGATACCGGTATCGCCGAGCATGGTTTCAGGACGGGTGGTGGCGACGACCAGATAGTCGCGCGTTTCCCATTCCGTCGGCTTGCCATCATCGTCGAAGGCAATCGGATGCTGATAGGTGACGCCTTCTTCCAGTGGATAGCGCAGATACCAGAGATGGCCGTTGATCTCATGCTGCTCGACTTCGATATCCGAAATCGCCGTCATCATCTTCGGATCCCAGTTGACCAGCCGCTTGTCGCGGTAGATCAGGCCTTCCTTGTAAAGCGTGACGAAGACTTCAAGAACGGCCTTCGACAAGCCCTCGTCCATGGTGAAGCGTTCGCGCGACCAATCACACGACGCGCCGAGGCGCTTGAGCTGGTTGAAGATCAAGCCACCCGACTCTTCCTTCCATTCCCAGATCTTCTCAATGAAGGCCTCGCGACCCATAACATGACGACTAGGCTGCTGTCTTTCGGCCAAGCGGCGCTCGACGACCATCTGCGTGGCGATGCCTGCATGGTCCATGCCCGGCTGCCAGAGCACATCCTTGCCGCGCATACGCTCGAAGCGCACCATGATGTCCTGCAGCGTGTTGTTCAGCGCGTGGCCCATGTGCAGCGAACCGGTGACGTTCGGCGGCGGGATGACGATCGTGAAGGTTTCGGCGCCAGGCTTGGCGTTCACACCGGCGCGAAAGGCGTCGGCCTCATCCCATTTCTGGGCGATCTTCGGTTCGACTGCGGCGGAATCATAGGTTTTTTCGAGCATTTTGGGACCGGATCTTAAGGGTTCGGTTATGCGGGTTGTAAATAGGATGGTCGCTGGCAAGTCAATAAAAAAGCCGCCCCGGAAGCCGGAGCGGCGGATCGTCCAACCGAAGCTCAGGCTGTCAGCGGCGCGGGCCGCGCGCCACTCGTTCGATTTCCTCACGCACGAGACGCTCAACCAGGGTCGGCAGGTTGTCATCAAGCCAGTCTTGCAGCATAGGCCGCAGCATCTCCTCGGCGATCTCGTCCAACGACCGGCGCTCACCGCCATCGATCGCCGCGGCGAGTTCGCCGAAGGACCGGGCGACCTGTGCACCGGCGGCCTCGGACATCAGTGAAGACGAGAGTTCGGCCTGCACTTGCGGCAGAAAACGATCGGCGGTAGCCGCGGCCGGCTGCCGTGGCGGCGGATTGAAAACGGGGGCTTCGACCGGCGCCGCTGCGGGAGCGACGGAGGCAGGACGCTCTTCCGCTTGTTCCGCCTCGACCTTTGCCGCGTGCATGGCAGCTTCGGCGAGAAGTGCCGCCGTCGGCGCGGTTACGGCGGATACCGGAACTTCCGTGACGGTATTGCGCAGCGGCACGCCGACCAGCGGTTCGACGCGGGCCTCGGCAAGGCGCGCAACCATGGCCGGCGGCAATTCGCGCAGCTGCGGTGCTTCACGGGCCGGGTTCAGCTGCGCGGCATTGCGCTCAGAAGCGGCGCGGACACGCGCGGCGACATCGGCAAGCGACAGGGTGCGGCCGGACGCTTCCGGCTCACGCATCGGCACCTGCGAATTGGCGGCGACGAAACGCGGTTCGGAGTCGGCGGATGGGGCCGGCGATGCATTCGCCAGGTCCGCAGCGGCAAATTCCTCATCGACCGTCAGGTGAATGTCATCATCGCGCTCATCGTCGGCGGTGGTGTAGACAGCAGGCAGGGATGGCGAAATGGAATGGGCGGCGCCGGGCTCGTTGCTCTCGATAATCCGGCGGATGGACGCCAGGATCTCTTCCATGGATGGTTCACGCACGACACTTGGCTGAGCCATATTCATCCCCGTTTTCCCAGATGCAACGACCGGAATCCCGTCAATGGAGCGCCCGAATCAGCGCCACCCTAGAATACTACCCTTGGGAAAAAAATCACCGCGAAAGCACTAAGCCCGCTGATGCACAGTTTTGTTACGGCCGATGCGAATCATATGCGATTGCCGATTTTGTCGCGGGCAAGCCCAACGAAAAACGGGCGCCATAAGCGCCCGTCTCAAAGGTATCATTCAGCTGTGCTTCCGATCAGAACACAAATTCCTTAGCCTTGGCGAAGCCCGGCAGCGGCTTGATCGACGCATTGAAGAAGACGTTTTCCGAAAGAGCGCCGCGCTCGCGCATGAAGACGGTGGCGCGGGCGGCGTGGCCATAGCCCAGCACGACGATCAAACGACCGCCTTCGCCGAGCTGATCGAGCAGCGCCTGCGGCACTTCCTGAACCGAACCATCGACAAAAATGACGTCATAGGCGCCGCTTGCGGCATAGCCCTTTTCCAGCTCGCCGGTGACGACGGTGACGTTGTCATGGCCGAGTGCTGCAAGATTGGCCTTGGCCGTCACAGCCAGCGCCTCGTCGGATTCGAGCGCAACAACCTTGCCGGCCAGGATCGACAGAAGCCCGGAGACGTAACCGGTGCCACAACCGACGTCGAGAACCTTGTCTTCCTTGGTGATCGCTCCGAGCTGCAGAAGCTTTGCCAGCGGCGAAGCCTCCATCAGGAAGCGTGCCGGCGCGCCGGAAGCTGCCGGACAGACCTCGATATCATTATCGATATAGGCCAGGAGCTTCGACTTCTCCGGCACGAAATTCTCGCGCGGCACCGTCAGAAACGCATTCAACACGGAATGGGAGGTGACATCCGTCGTGCGGATCTGGTTCTCGACCATCTTCACGCGTGCTGCTTCGAAATCCATCATATCCTCTCGCGCCCGAAGGCTAAGCCGGTTTTGCTTCTATGCTCCGTGTGTCTTAATCGCGTGCGGCTGCGCTTTCAAGGCGTTGCTGCGGCGGATGCAGAGATTCATGATAATGCGTCGCGCAGCAACAACAGCTTGCGCTCCAGGCACGCTTCACCCCGCCTTCCCTTCCGCGATGTCGGCGGAGATCGTTGCAACGGGCTCGTGTCTGCCGAGATTGCGGCCAAACTCATAGAGCGGTTTCTCTATAAAAAAGCACAGCCGGGAAACGACGCCCATGAAAGGTACCCTACCGGCGCCAATCGACAAGTTATTTGATCATCGGCCGCGATAGGTCTTGCACTCTCCTGAGATTCGTTCTAAACGCCCGCCATCACTCGCCTTTACTAAATCGGATGGCCTCGTGGCGGAGTGGTTACGCAGAGGACTGCAAATCCTTGCATCCCGGTTCGATTCCGGGCGAGGCCTCCAATCCCCCTTTACGCTCGTCATAACCACCTGAAATCAAATAGAGATTTTTCAGGTGTGGCAATACGGACCTGAACCGTACCGCCACACCAAAATCAGGTGTGGCAATCCGTTCCCGCTTCTTCTCGGTTGGCAGCCAGCGACTTATTACCCAAGCGACGTCGGAACCCGACGCATAGGGCACGATTGACCGTACAGCGGTTATCTTGCCGCAAAGACTTTAACCGGGGCAGCGACCAAGCAATGTCGACCTTATCCCGAAAAGGTCTTATACCGGCGTGCACAAGATTTGCGCAAATTTGAAGCTTGTCAGCCAGGCTATATCGAGAGACATGCCGACGTCGACAACCTCTTTGTCGTCATAGCCATCCACCTTGAAGCTGTATTCCAGATCGTGGAAGATTTCGGCGATCTTCGAGACCGTTCTGACCGGATCATCGAAAAGGAAATTGTGCAGTTCGAGGTTGATGACGGGCCGATCGGACAAGATCCTCGGTGCCCCGAGCAAGACTTCCAGATCCGCCCCATCTACATCGATCTTCAGAAAATCGACCTTCCTGGCATGGTCGTAATCATCATCGAGCCTGACGACTTCCACCTTCGTCGACATCCTCGGGTCCTGATCCGAAGGTAGAACCATAAACGAGCCCAAGTTGTCTAAAACCGGCAACACGCCTTTTTTGTCCCCGGCCGCATAGGGATGAACGACGACATTATGAAGATTGTTCAGCTTTGCATTGCGCCCGATCATGGCCGCGTTGCTCGGTGACGCTTCCCAGGCGTGAACCACTCCTGTTGGCCCTGCACACAGCGCCAGCAGGACGGTGGTCAGTCCCTGATGGGCGCCGCATTCGAGGACCGTCGATCCCGGCTTGATGATGTCGATCCACCATTGCCGCTCGACCTGCCATTGATCGGCGTAATTATACCATTGGCGCGCCAACTCATCTTCAATGTGGACATCAAATTTATGCGGCCCGACAAATCGCTCTCGCGCGATAAACGGCTCGAAAACCTCAGTCATGCTCATGCGCTCCACACAACATTAGAGTAACATTGATCAACCGACTTCAAGTCTACTGCAAGCGTTGGTAGACATATAGGATCACGCCGGGGCGATCAACCATTAGGGTCATCTAATGAGCCGCCGCGAGCGATTGCTCGCCCATCAACAATTCAGCATGCGACCAAAAGCTTGTCGGTCATCGTTCGGCGGAAACGGCATGAGGACTGTTGCCGCCATGCGCCGTCGACACATCGAGAATCGGCGAGTTCTGCCCCATGACCTTCCTGCTCAGGGGATATGCGGTGACGGGGAGCAGGTTTCCCTGTGGTTACAGAGACCCCTCGCCCGCAACCGGCGGAAAGCCCTCAAGGCCGGGCGAACCAGTGATTTGCGTCATTTTTGCAACAAGGATTTTTTTCGAGTAGCGTGCATATAGTTCGCCAATCTTAGTAACTTGCCAAATCGGCGAAGCAGGTTCACCAAATAGTTCGTGAAGCTTACTACTTCGCACCTACTGATAGGGAACATGAACGGGATGGGGTCGGTTACGCCGCTTTTTTGGCGCGATATCTCATGCCCAATCAGGAACAGATTGGAGTTATTATGAACATCAAGAGCCTTCTTCTTGGCTCCGCTGCCGCGCTGGCAGCAGCAACTGGTGCACACGCGGCGGACGCTATCGTTGCCGCCGAGCCAGAGCCCCTCGAATACGTTCGCATCTGCGACGCCTACGGTCCAGGCTACTTCTTCATCCCGGGCACGGAAACCTGCCTCAAGGTCGGCGGCAAGGTTCGTACCGAAGGTGAGTGGTATAACGCATATAATCGGGCCAGCAGCCAGGGCACCCTCTGGCATACGCGCGCCGAGTTGAACGTCGACACCGCGACCGACACCGAATACGGCCCGCTGAAGACCGAAACCATCGTTCGCTGGGACTGGAACGACGGCGGCTCGACGAGTACGAACCTGCTGTGGTCGTATATCAGCCTAGGCGGCTTCACCGTTGGTAAGAAAGACTCGGCATATAACCTTTACATCGGTTACGCCGGCGACGTCATCAACGACGACGTGATCTATGACGGCCCGTACGAACTCAACCAGTTGACCTACAACTACGATGCCGGCAACGGCTTCACGGCTGTAATCTCGCTGGAAGACAGCAACTCCGGCGGCTCGAGCACCTCCTATGGCGCAAGCTGGTGGGTTGATCAGAGCACGGACCACTACGCTCCGGACGTTGTTGCCGGTGCCGGCTACAAGGCTGGCGCATGGTCATTCAAGGTCGTTGGTGGTTACGATTCCATCGTCGAAGAAGGCGCTATCAAGGCTCGCGTCGATGCCGACTTCGGCGGCTTCACGGCCTTCTTGATGGGCGGCTACAACACGGACGGCGACAAGCTGAACAAGTATGCCGGCACCAACCAGGATATCTCCGCTTGCACGGCGCCGAACGGCACCGTCAACGAATCCAAGTGCGGCTGGGGTGACTGGGCCGTTTGGGGTGGCGTTGGCGTTCCGGTCAACGAAAAGCTGAAGTGGAACCTGCAGCTCGCCTACACCGACTCGAAGATCTTCGAGGCAACGTCGAACCTGAAGTTCAACCCTGTCAAGGACCTGCTCATCGAGCCGGAACTGACCTACGTTCACTACGACTATGCCAAGGATGATACCGTTTCCGGTATCCTCCGTTTCGAACGCAACTTCTGACCTGATCTGACTTGACCTCCGATCAGAGAAGAGAGGGGCCTGGCTTTCCCTGCCGGGTCCCTTTTCTATGCCTGATCCGGACCGCAAGCCGCCGCGGCCGATTGCATCACTCCCCGCCTCCGCAAATCCGCGCATCGCAATCGTATTGCGTGTTGCCGTCGAAACCATATCAACCTTAGAGTGGAACATTACCGCGCTCGCGGCGTTTACTCACCGAAAAGGGATATGGTTCTAATAAAGGAGTCGGTGCTTTGAGAAAATTTGCTGCGATTGCCCTGGCAGCTTCGCTAACCATGGGAACAATGCTGGCCGCCGCGGTTCCGGCAATGGCGATGCCGGTGACCAATTCACCCTCGACCAGCGTTTCTGACATCGTTCTGGTTCAAGAACGCGGATCTCGGCGTAACCAGGATTTCGATCGTGGACGGCGGGACTATTGGCGCGACCGTCACCATGATCGCCGCCATTGGCGCGAGAGCCGCGACCGACGCTGGGATCGCCGCCGCGATTGGGGTGACGACCGGCGCTATTATGACCGCCGCTACTACCATCCGCGCCGCAGCGGCTTCATCTTCGAAATCCGCCCGTGATCCAGCACGGTGGGCGGACATGATGAATGTCGTCGGCGATTGATCGATAAGGTGACGATCGCCGATCCAGCCTCCCCGCGTACCCCACAAAACGTTCCGGCCGCTGTCGAAAGATTCGACAGCGGCCGGTTTAGTTTGCCGCCGGTTAGCGCCACCGGCTTGAATGCTGACGCCGAATTAACGGCAGACGCGTTCCTTGCGAACGACCCAGTGGCCGTGAACCTTGTGCTTGACGGTCTTCACGAAGCAATCGTGATGATGACGATGCATCGGAGCAGCCTGAGACGGCGTGCTGACGGCGACAAACGATGCCAAAGCAACTGCGGAAGCGAGAAACAGGTTTTTCATGTCGAACCTCTAAAGCATTGGGGGATTATGCTGCGCGATTGCGCCCGCTTTTGATGCGCCGATTCACCTTAACGTTACATGAATGCATCCTCACGTTTTCGAGAGCGGTCATGCAGTGAGATCGAATCTGCCAGAATGATGGAGACTGCGGCCGGCGGCTTTCCTTGCGCCCATGGACCTCCATTTGGAGGCCTCTGAAATATGGAAATCTACTTCCGGCGGCGATCCCGCAGGGCATCGATTAATCGATGCACCTTCTCGGTCGCGTAAACGATGTCTTCCCTCGGCAGATGCACGGTGATTTCGATCTCTTGCCATCGCCCGCCGTGATCTTTTGCATAGCGGACGGCGGCTTTAAGGGAATTGAATTCAACCGCGGGAGCGTCAGCAATCCAGAACTGCACGGTGCATTTCACTTCATCATAGTCTGAAAGAGCTTTGAGTGGGTCTAGGGTCATGCCGCGAGCTTTACACCGTTAGTAGTTCGTTGGCTACCGTGAGCAAAACCGCCAGTTTCCTCTTGTTATGGCGGGGCGATGGGCCGCCCACCAATCTGGCCGAACGTCAATTATCCACAGACAAAAAGGAAGTCTAAAAGCAGGGAGAGAAAGTGGCGAAATAAGTGCCTGCTACCGAAGAATATCAAGATAACAGGCACTTACGTCTAAAATGGCTCCCCGGGCCGGATTCGAACCGGCGACCTGTCGATTAACAGTCGAATGCTCTACCGCTGAGCTACCAGGGAATACCGCTTGGCGCGGTGTGAGTGGGCTAATACAAATGCTTTCCCGATTTGCCAAGCGATTTTTTCAAAAAAGTTCATTTCCCTTGTATTATTTTCGTCATCTACCATCTCCTGTGGATGACCGATCAAAGCAGGACCACAGAAAATAGCGGCCGTAAACACGGCGAAAAAGCCCGTCGTTTCGGTATAGATCCGCACACGCGCGAGCTTGTGATAGGCTCCATCCGTATTCCGCTCCCAAGATCGCGGCTTGCGCGCGTCGGCCTCGGCCTCGCGTTGATTTTCGGCGGTTTGCTCGGCTTCCTGCCCATCCTCGGCTTCTGGATGTTGCCGCTCGGCTTCGTCGTGCTGTCGCATGACCTGCCGATCGTACGGCGCTGGCGTCGTCGCTTTGCCGTGTGGTGGACGAAACGGCGCCGTCCGGCGAACTAATCTCTACTCCCCTATTTTGAAGGCAGAGCCCTGGCCGGGTTACCGACCACGGTCGCCCCCGCCTGCACGCTTTTCGTGACCACCGCGCCGGCTCCGACAATTGCGCCGTCACCGATCGTCACGCCGCCGAGAATGATGGCGCCACCACCGATCCAGACTGCCTTGCCGATCTCAACCGGCCGCGCGAGTTCCAGCCCGGTGCGCCGCAGCGCCGGATCCCTGTGATGCTCCGGGCAACAGATCTGGACGGCCGGCCCCAGCATGCTTCCTTCGCCGATCCGCACCGAGGCGCTGTCGAGAATGGTGCAGCCGGCATTCAGATAGACCTTAGGGCCGAGCCAGATATTGATGCCATAGGAGCAGTGAAACGGCGCCTCAATGAACACGCCCTCGCCGGCGCCGGCAAAAAGCGTCGATAGCGCCGGACCGAAATTGCCGCGCTGGATGGGCGGCATCATGTTGTGCTGATGCACGGCATTGCGGGCAGCCGCGCGCAAGGCCTCGAGCTCGGGATCGAGGCAGCAATACCATTCGCCCGCCATCATCTTCTGTCGCTCGCTCTGCGCCATAGATTCGCTCCCAACGCTTCCGTCGTTCTATCCGTGTGATCATGCATCAACGCACGGGCAGCCGGCAAGGAAAGCCCGCCAATGCCGTCGACAGTCTCCGATCGTCCATGTCAGCGGGCCGAGCGTGATCAGGGCAAGTATAGCCATGATCAGGAACAGCTCCTTCATCATATAGCACACGATATCGACAAGACACGGGATCGACGACGCATGTGCATCCCGCTCGATATCAGCAATATTAGACAAGCATCAAGTTACGCTTGCCGCGCCAACTGTCTTGTCCTTCCAGTTCATCCGCAACAGGTCTTTGAAGGCGCTTGTAGAGACGAAAAACCGCCTTTGAGCGGGAGATTCGTACCCACAACAAACTGTCACACAGCATGTCTATAACGCCGCTACCGCGGGCTTGCCCAAGACCACCGGTTCCGAGCTTTCAAGAGGGAAATAGGGATTATGTCGACATTTAAAAACTGCATTTCAGCGGCTGCCGCCGGCGTCATGAGCTTGGCGCTGGCCTTGCCTGCCGCCGCTGCTCCGACCAAATTCGATTTCTGGTTCGGCCTGTCGGGCGATCTGGAGCGCGTGGTTCAGACGATGTGCAAGAACTTCAACGAATCGCAGAAGGACTATGAAGTCGTCTGCACCAGCCAGGGCAATTACGACGCCACCCTGCAGAACACCATCGCCGCCTTCCGCGCCGGCAAGCAGCCGGCAGTCGTTCAGGTCTACGACGCCGGCACCGCGACCATGATGCTCTCCGGCGCCTATTACCCGGCCGGCAAGCTGATGTCCGAAAATGGCTACAAGATCGACTGGAACGACTATTTCCCCGGCATTGCGCGCTATTACGCAACGTCGAAGGGCGAACTGCTCTCCTTCCCGTTCAACTCCTCGACCGCCCTGCTCTACTGGAACAAGGACGCCTTCGCCAAGATCGGCAAGACGGAAGCCCCGAAGACCTGGGAAGACGCCGCCGCCGACATGAAGGCGCTCAAGGGCGCTGGCTACGATTGCCCGATGGCCATCAATATCTCCGGCAACGAAAGCTGGCAGCTGATGGAGCAGTTCTCCGCGCTCCACAATCAGCCGATCGCCACCAAGAACAACGGCTATGACGGCCTCGACGCCCGTCTCGAGGTCAACAAGACCAAATTCGTCAAATACGTCACCGACCTCAAGAGCTGGTACGACCAGGGCCTTATCAAGATCAAGTCGAAGGAACTCGGCCAGGATATGGTTCAGGCCTTCGCATCGGGCGATTGCCAGATGATCATGACCTCCGTCGGCGACCACGGCACGGTCGGCAAGACACAGAAGGCCGGCATGAACTGGGATGTCGCCGAGCTTCCGGTCTACGCCGGCACCGAGCGCAAGAATTCGCTGGTCGGCGGCGCTTCGCTCTGGGTTCTCTCCGGCAAGTCTGCTGATGAATACAAGGGCGCTGCCGCGTTCCTGAACTTCATCCACGACCCCAAGACGGCTCTCTTCTGGTCGACCAACACCGGCTACATCCCGGTCACGAACTCCGGCTTTGAGTTCATGAAGTCCTCCGGCTTCTACGACAAGGCTCCCTACAAGGGCCGCGAAGTCGCCATCGCCAGCCTGACCGCCTCCGAGCCGACCCAGATCACCCGTGGCATCCGCCTCGGCAACTTCACGCAGATCCGCGCTGAATTCGGCAACCAGATGCAGGCCATCTTCGCCAACAAGGTCAGCGTCCAGGAAGGCATCGACAATCTCGCCAAGAATGGCAACGCCGTTCTCGAGCGTTTCGAAGCCACCTACAAGGGCAAGCAGCTCCCGTAAGCCGCAAGCCGCGACACACCACGTCCGCCGGGACTTTCCCGGCGGACGTTTGTCATGACCGAGAATGGCATCAGACCAAAGCCGGAAGAAGCAATGGAAAAGCGTACGACTTTCAGCAAGTGGAGTGTCGGCATCCTGTTCGCAGTGCCGCAGCTCCTCCTCATCTTCACCTTCTTCTATTGGCCGGCCGGCCAGGCGATCTACTGGTCGCTGACGTTGCAACAGCCCTGGGGCGGCGGCAATATCTGGGTCGGGCTCGACAATTTCAGATCGATTCTCGCCAGCGCCGACTATTGGAACTCGGTCACGATCAGCATCACTTTCGCGGCCGTCAGCACCGCCATCGCCATGGGCGCGGCACTGGTTCTCGCAGCCCTGACCGACCGGCAGCTCCGGGGGTCTAAATTCTACAGCGTCGTGCTCGTCTGGCCCTATGGTATCGCTGCTCCTGCCGCCGCGATGGCCTTTCGCTTCATTCTGGCACCGGAAGCCGGCCTTATGTCCGTGGTCAACCAGTGGTGGCCTGGGATCTGGGATCCGGGCCTCGACGGCAACGCCGCGATGGCTTCCATTATCGCAGCCTACTCGTGGAAGTATATCGGCTACAGCTTCATCTTCTTCCTTGCCGCCTTCCAGGCCATTCCGCGCTCGTTGATCGAAGCGGCGTCGATGGACGGCTCCGGCGTGCTCCGGCGCTTCTGGGACATCCAGTTCCCGCTAATCACGCCGACGATCTTCTTCCTGCTGGTGATCAACATCACCGAGAGCTTCCAGGACTCCTATGGCATCGTCGACATCATGACATCCGGCGGCCCGCACAACTCGACGAACCTCATGGTCTACAAGATCGTGTTCGACGGCTTCAGAGGTCTCGATTATTCCGGTGCGGCGGCACAGAGCATCATTCTGATGCTGCTGATCATCGTGCTCACAATTTTCCAGTTCCGCTTTATCGAGCGGCGCGTGCATTACCGTTGAGGCTGACATGGTCGAGCGCACCCCAATTCTGAATTTCTTCACCCATGTGATCCTGTTCATCGGCTTCATCGTGGCAGTGGCGCCGTTGGTCATCGTGGCCATCGCCGCATCCCACAATCTGGCCGACGTCAATCGCACGCCGATGTCGCTGATCCCCGGCACCGACTTCTGGGCCAACATGAAAACGGCCTGGACGACCGCCAATCTTGGCCCAAAGCTGCTGAACAGCCTGATCTTCGCCGGCGGCGTGGCGGCGGGCAAGGTGATCCTTTCGGCCCTCACCGCCTTTTCGCTGGTCTATTTCCGTTATCCCGGCCGTCACCTCATCTTCTGGCTGATCTTCGTGACGCTGATGCTGCCGCTCGAAGTGCGTATCGTGCCGACCTATGCGGTCGCCGCCAACGTCTTGTCGCCCTACCAGGCGATCCTCGACGTCACCGGCATCAGCTGGCTCATCGAAAAAGTTTCGGGCATTCACGTCGAGCTGAACCTGGGGCTGCTCAATTCCTATCCCGGCCTGATCCTGCCGCTGATCGCCACGGCGACCGGTACGTTCCTCTATCGTCAGTTCTTCCTGACGATACCGGACGAACTGACTGAGGCCGCGCGCATGGACGGCGCCGGATCGCTGCGCTTCTTCATCGACATCCTGCTGCCGCTGTCGCGCACCAATATGGCAGCACTCGGCACCATCATGTTCCTCTGGGCCTGGAACCAGTATCTTTGGCCGCTGCTGATCACCACCGATCCCTCGCACGCAACCGCGGTGACTGAACTCAAGCAGCTTATTCCGAACGTCGGCGGCTTGCCTGAGTGGCATATCGCCATGGCCGGCACGCTGATCGTCATGCTGCCGCCGCTCCTCGTCGTGGCGTTGATGCAGCGCTGGTTCATCCGCGGCCTCATCCCCACCGAGAAGTGATGAAGTTGCCTGCCGTGCCCTCAAAAGAGCACGGCAGGTTCTTGATGGCGGGCCACACTCATCAGGCATGCGCTTTGTGTCCGCAGACCGCACCTTCCACAAAACTCAAAAAAGAAAAGCCCGGAAACCTGTCAGGATTTCCGGGCGCACCTGCTGAAAATTGATATCTGAAATTAGTTCGCCAAGACCTTGAGGGGCGTGACGGTGGCAATCGCGTCTAGTCTGAGCCCGGTATCCTGGGCGAAAAGATGGATGTGCGGCTGCGGCAGCTCCAGCGCCACGGCCTGGCCGGTTTCACCGGATGTATGGTCGGAGATCGCCACAGCGAAGCTGGAGCCGTTGATATCGCAATGGATGACGCGGCCGGCGCCGAGCTCCTCGACAAAATCCACCGTTGCCGGAACGGTGCCGGGCGTGCCGACCGGCACGATACGGACATGTTCCGGGCGGATGCCGAGGGCGACCGGCTGGCCAGCATGACGCTTACCGATATTCGCGTCGATGGAGAACGGCAATCCGTCGAAAACGAACTGCTCGCCATTTGCCGAGAAGGTGCCCTCCAGGAAATTCATGGCCGGCGAACCGATGAAGGAGCCGACGAAACGGGTGCGCGGCGTGTTGTAGACTTCCAGCGGCGTGCCGACCTGCTCGACGTTGCCCTTGTACATGACCACGAGCTTGTCGGCGAGCGTCATGGCCTCGACCTGATCGTGAGTGACGAAGACGGAGGTGGCGGACAGGCGCTTGTGCAGGCGGCGGATTTCGACGCGCATCTGGACGCGCAGCTTGGCGTCGAGGTTGGAAAGCGGCTCGTCGAAAAGGAAGACCTTGGGTTCGCGGATGATGGCGCGACCCATGGCGACGCGTTGACGCTGACCGCCGGAAAGCTCGGCCGGCTTGCGGTCGAGGAAGTCTTCCAGACCGACAATGCGGGCGGTTTCCTTGATGCGGCGGTCACGCTCCCCGCGTGGCACGCCGGCCACCTTCAGGGCATAGCCCATATTGGCGGCGACGTTCATATGCGGATAAAGCGCGTAATTCTGGAAGACCATGGCGCAGCCGCGCTCACGCGGTTCGAGCTGGTTGACGACCTTGTCGTCGATGACGATCTCGCCCGAGGTGATATCCTCAAGCCCGGCGATCATGCGCAGCAGGGTCGACTTGCCGCAGCCGGATGGACCGAGAATGACGACGAATTCGCCGGAACGGAAATTCAGGTCGACGCCATGCACGACCGGATTGCGCCCATAAGTCTTGCGAACCTGCTCGATCCGGATTTCTGCCATCTTGTTCTTCCCTGCCTGTCATCTCTGGGCCTGCCAGTTGGCTGGACTGCTAGCGAACTTGCATTACAGAACGGTGACAGGATCAGGCGAACTGGGCCGGAATGCAGGCTTTTCAGCGCACTCGGCACATCAGGGCTACTCCGCGGGGTGCGGAGTGGGATGATGGCCCGGGGCCTGTCGCGGACGACGACCGCCCGTGATGCGCCTGACGATACGGAAATAAAGGCTGTAGGGCAGGAATCTCATGAGTTTCATCTTGTAGGCGAAACTCTTTGGGAAGGTGATTTCGAACGATGGCGACTTCAGGCCTGCGGCTATCGCCTTGGCGGCCTCATCGCTCGACATCAGTCCCGGCATCGGAAATTTGTTCTTCGCTGTCAGCGGCGTCTCGATGAAACCCGGCGTCACCAGCTGGATGCGGATACCGACGCGGCCAAGGTCGAAATTCAGGCTTTCGGCCATGTTGATCAGGGCTGCCTTGGTGGCACCGTAGGCGGCACCTCCGGGCAAGCCGCCATAGCCTGCCGCCGATGAGACGATGGCGATCTGGCCGTGCCCTCTCGCCCGCATATGACGTACCGCCGGCACCAGACAGTTGACGACGCCGTACAGATTGACGGCGAAGCTGCGGTCGAACACATCATGGTTCAAATCCTCGGCGCGCGCCGGCAGATAAATACCGGCATTGAGAACGACCAGCGCCAGCGGGCCATGCTGATATTCGATCGCCGCGACGGTGTGCTCCATGTCCTCGGCATTGGTGACGTCGCCGTCGAGGACGACGATGCTGCCGGAGAGCTTGTTCGCTTCCGTCTGCAGCTCCAGCAGCTTGTCGTGACGACGCGCGGTGACGGCAACCTTGTAGCCCTCGCCCGCGAGCTTCAGCGCCAGCGCCCGGCCGATCCCGGAGCTGGCGCCGGTGATCCAGATCACCCCATGTTCGGGACGGGCGATGAATGGGCTCATGGCTTTTCTCCTCGGCTGGCGACCTGCCCGGATGCCGCGTTCAGGCGGCCTTCCTCAGCATTTTAGGACTAGCGCATCATTGTGGCCGCTTTCGGCCGGCACATGGCAGGCATGGTCGAAATCCGTGTCGGCCGGACGGAGGAGCGGACTTTCCAAAGGTGGTCAGCCCGGTCTTTTGCCGTCCAAGTTGAATTTTGCGGCCCGGATAGGCAGCGTGGAACAGATTTTCTTGCCTAGACTGCCTTGTGAAGGGAAAAGACCGTTCTTACAGTAGTGCTGAACAGAAGGCAGAGATTCCATGACCGTCCATCCCTCCGTCCTAGAAGCGATCGGCAATACGCCGTTGATCAAGCTCAAGGGAGCCTCCGAGGCGACGGGCTCGACCATTCTCGGCAAGGCGGAGTTTTTGAACCCCGGCCAGTCGGTCAAGGATCGCGCCGCGCTCTACATTATCCGTGACGCGGAGAAGAAGGGCTTGCTGAAGCCCGGCGGCGTCATCGTCGAGGGTACGGCCGGCAATACCGGCATCGGCCTGACGCTCGTCGCCAAGGCGCTCGGCTACCGCACCGTCATCGTCATTCCGGAAACGCAGAGCCAGGAAAAGAAGGACGCGCTGAAGCTTCTCGGCGCCGAGCTCGTCGAAGTGCCGGCGGTTCCCTACAAGAACCCGAACAATTACGTGAAGCTCTCCGGACGGCTTGCGGCACAATTGGCAAAGACCGAGCCGAACGGCGCGATCTGGGCCAATCAGTTCGACAACGTCGCCAACCGGCAGGCGCATATCGAGACCACGGCGAAGGAAATCTGGGCCGACACCAATGGCAAGATCGACGGCTTCATCTGCTCGGTCGGCTCCGGCGGCACGCTGGCGGGCGTGGCCATGGGCCTGCATGCCTTCAACAGGGACATCAAGATCGGCATCGCCGATCCGGAAGGGGCAGCCCTTTACGAATTCTACAAGAATGGCGAGTTGAAGTCCTCCGGTTCCTCGATCACCGAGGGCATCGGCCAGGGCCGCGTGACGGCAAACCTGGAGGGGTTCACGCCCGATTACGTCTATCAGGTCACCGATGCAGAAGCCCTGCCCTATGTCTTCGATCTCGTCGAATATGAAGGTCTTTGCCTTGGCGGTTCGACGGCCATCAACATTGCCGGCGCGGTGCGCCTTGCTAGGGATCTCGGCCCCGGCCACACGATCGTGACGATCCTTTGCGACTATGGCAATCGCTATCAGTCCAAGCTTTTCAATCCGGACTTCCTGAAATCGAAGGGCCTGCCGTTGCCGGCATATCTCGCGAAGAATGCCGACATTCCGATCCCTTACGAAAACCAAGCGTGACGTCATGCCCGTGAATGCCCTTTATCGTGACGATTTCTATCTCTCGACCGCCGAGGCTGTCGTCACCGCAATCCACGACGATGGGGGCATCGAGCTCGACCAGACCTGCTTTTATGCCACTTCCGGCGGGCAGCCGGGCGACACCGGTTTCTTCGAGCGCGCCGACGGCTCGAAGATCATGCTGGGCCAGACGAGGCACGGGCCGATCAAGGACATCATCATCCATGTGCCGCTCGAGGGCGAGGCGCAGCCTATCCTCGGCGAGAAGCTGGTGCTGCATGTCGACTGGCCGCGCCGCTACAAGCTCATGCGCATGCACACGGCCTGCCATCTGCTCTCGGTCGTCTGCCAGTTTCCAATCACCGGGGCCGCCGTCGGCGAAGATGAAAGCCGTGTCGATTTCGACATGAGCGAGACGATCGACAAGGATGAAGTAACGGCGAAGATGATGGCGCTGGTCAACGAGAACCATCCCGTCTTCGTCCAATGGATCACCGACGAGGAGTTGGCGGCCAATCCGGGCATCGTCAAATCCAAGAATGTGCGCCCGCCCGTTGGCCTCGGCCGCGTCAGCCTTGTCTGCATCGGTGAGAATTCCGCCGTTGACAGCCAGCCCTGCGGCGGCACACATGTGTCGGAGACCCAGGAAGTCGGGGCAATCCATATCGCCAAGATCGAGAAGAAGGGCAAGGAGAACCGCCGCTTCCGCATTCGTTTCGGCTCGCCCACGGACGACGCGTAGAGCCGGCCAAGTCCCACATCCTGACACAACCCCCAGAATCAAAAGTAGGCAGGGAGAGATCATCATGACAGCGGAGAAAAGCCGTTTCGTCGTATCCGCCGATTGGCTGCAGAACGAATTGGGCGCCAAGGATCTGCGCATCCTCGATGCATCCTTCTATCTGCCGGCGCAGAAGCGCGACGCCGATGCCGAATATGCCAGCGGCCATATTCCCGGTGCCATCCGCTTCAATCAGGACAAGATTGCCGATCATTCCACTGGCCTGCCGCATACAGTTCCCTCGCCGGAATTCTTCGCGGCTGAAGTCGGCAAGCTCGGCATCAGCGAAAACGATCGCATCGTCGTCTATGACGGCCCCGGCCTCTTTGCCTCGCCCCGCGTTTGGTGGCTGTTCCGCGCCGTTATGGGCGCAAGGAACGTCTTCGTGCTCGACGGCGGCCTGGATGGCTGGAAGGCCGAGGGACGGCCGCTGGAAACCGCCCTGCCCGCCTTCGCGCCCACGACCTTCAAGCCGAACTTCAACGCTGCCCGCATCGTCTCCTTCGACGAGATGCGCGGCATCGTCGATAGCGGCTCCCCGCAGATCGCCGACGCCCGTAGCGCCGGCCGTTTCGCCGCCACTGAACCGGAGCCGCGCGAAGGCATGCGCTCCGGCCACATGCCGGGTGCAAAAAACCTGCCCTCCGGCGTCTTCGCTGTGAACGGCAAGTTCAAATCCCTACCCGAACTGCGTGAAACCATCGAGAAGGCCGGCATCAATCTGGAAAAGCCCGTCGTGACCACCTGCGGCTCTGGAATCACCGCCGCCATCATCACGCTTGCGCTCGAATCGCTCGGCCATGACGGCAACCGGCTTTATGACGGCTCCTGGTCGGAATGGGGCAGCCGTTCGGATACGCCCATCGTTACCGGAAAAGACTGAGCGTTGCGCCCCGTGAAGACACCCTCGTCGCTCAAGGTTCATATCACCCGTCTGGAAATGACGGCGCCGCCCAAGGCGAGCCTGGCCGTGCCCGTCAACATCCAGACGGCGATCATGCGCGCGCCGGGCATTCCGCTGCCCTTCTACCGCTATCTCTATCGCCAAGTGGGCGCGCGCTGGCACTGGGTCGACCGGCTTCGCATGTCCGACGAGGAGCTGACGGCGCTCCTGCACAATGAGCGCAATGATATCAGCGTGCTCTACGTTAACGGTGCTCCAGCCGGCTTTTTCGAATATTTCCGCGAGGACGAGGAGACGATCGAGCTCAGCCATTTCGGTCTTATCGAACACGCGCTAGGCCTCGGCATCGGCAAATGGTTCCTGTTGCAGTCGCTTTACGCCATATGGACGCTGAACCCGCAGCGCGTCACCACGACCACCAACAATCTCGACCATCCGCGCGCGCTTCAGCTCTACCAGATGTTCGGCTTCTCACCGGTCTCGACAGGTGAAGGCATCGTGCGGCCGCTGAGCGACAAGGAATTGCTGGAGCTGGCGAAAAAAGCCTGACGGCAGGAATCGGGTGGCTTCCGCTGCCCTTGCGGCGCATCACATGACGAACCTCAAGCAAGGAGATTTGTCATGTCCACCATCGCTTTTGCCGCCATGCCCACGTCCGACGCCGAAGCCCTCTGGAGCGGCGCGGCGGATGCCTACGGTCACCAGCCGGAGACAATGATCTCCGACGGCCCCGGCCATCCCTGCCGCCATTGCCTGCGCAATATCGATGCAGGCCAAGAATTTCTCGTCTTCGCCTATCGGCCGTTTCCGGAATTGCAGCCCTATGCCGAAACCGGGCCGGTCTTCCTGCATAAGGAGCCTTGCGAGCGCTATGCCGCCGAGGAAGTCCTGCCGCCGATGCTGACGACCAGCCCGGATTTCATCGTGCGCGGCTATGGCGAGAACAACCGCATTATCTATGGCACCGGCGCCGTGACGCCGATCGGCAACATCCCCGCCTATGCGGCCGAGCTTCTTGGCCGCGAGGGCATTGCCTATGTGCATGTCCGCTCGGCGCGCAACAATTGCTATCAGTGCCGGATCGATAAAAAAGAAGCGCCGGCATATGAGAATGCCAGCGCCTCCATCTGACGTAGCGCGATGGGATTTACGCTACGTTCAAGACGCTTTCCGGCGCGAAGGCTTCGTAGCCCAGCGCCTCTGCGACCGGCTTGTTGGTCACGCGGCCCTTGTGGACGTTGAGGCCATTGCGCAGATGCTTGTCCTCGGCGATCGCCCGTAAGCCGCGATCCGCCAACGCCAGGCCGTGATAGATGGTGGCGTTGTTCAGCGCATGCGCCGAGGTGACGGGAACGGCGCCCGGCATGTTGGCGACGCAATAGTGCACCACGCCGTCGACCTCGTAGGTCGGCTCGGAATGGGTCGTGGCATGCGAAGTCTCAAAACAGCCGCCCTGGTCGATGGCGACGTCGACAATGACAGAGCCCTTCTTCATGCCGGACAGCATTTCGCGGGTGACGAGCTTCGGTGCGGCGGCACCGGGGATCAGGACGGCGCCGATGACGAGATCGGCGGAAAAGACCTCTTCTTCCAGCGCCTGAATGCTGGAATAGCGAGTATGGACGCGGCCGTTGAAGATATCGTCCAGCTGGCGCAGGCGCGGCAGTGAACGGTCGAGGATGCTGACATCGGCGCCGAGGCCAGCCGCCATCTTGGCGGCATGCAGGCCGACGACACCGCCGCCGATGATCGCCACCTTGGCCGGCAGCACGCCGGGCACGCCACCTAGCAGGATGCCAAGGCCGCCATTGGCCTTCTGTAGCGCGGTTGCGCCCGCCTGGATCGACAGGCGGCCAGCAACCTCAGACATCGGCGCCAGCAACGGCAGGCCGCCGCGCTCGTCCGTGACGGTTTCATAGGCGATGGCGGTGACGCCGGAGGCGAGCAGGCCCCTGGTCTGCTCCGGATCGGGCGCAAGATGCAGGTAGGTGTAGAGAAGCTGGCCGTCGCGCAGTTGCGCCCATTCGGACGGCTGCGGCTCCTTGACCTTCACGATCATGTCGCACTTTTCGAAGATGTCCTTCGCGCTGGCGGCGATCTTCGCACCGGCAGCGATATAGGCGTGATCATCGGCGCCGATGCCGGCACCGGCCTTCGTTTCGACCCAGACCTCGTGGCCGTGGGCCACATATTCGCGGACGGACGCGGGCGTCAGGCCGACGCGGTATTCATGGTTCTTGATCTCTTTCGGGCAACCGACACGCATATCATTCCTCCCTGAATGCTTCACAGGAATGAGACCACCTCCGCTTTGAAATGTCCTTGCAAAGAGAATTTGCCCGACGGTCATTTTTCGTGGATTATTGCGCAGAATAAAAATTCTTCGAAGGATCTTCGAATGTCAGACCTAGACACCATGGATCGTTCGATCCTGCGGGTGCTGCAGCAGAACGCCAGGATCACCAATGCCGAGCTTGCCGAAAAGGTCGGTCTCTCGCCGTCCGCCTGTTCGCGCCGGCTCGACATTCTGGAGAAAGACGGCGTCATCGGCGGCTATCATGCGCGGCTGTCGCACAAGGCGCTGGATTACAAGATGATCGCCATGGTGCATATCTCGCTGTCCGGCCAGTTCGCCAAGACGCTTTCGGAATTCGAGGCGGCGGTCAAACTGTGCCCGAACGTGCTCGGCTGCTATCTCATGTCCGGCGAATACGACTATATCCTGCGCATCGCCGCGCGCGATCTCGAGGATTACGAGCGCATCCACCGCGACTGGCTCTCCGCCCTGCCGCATGTGGTGAAGATCAATTCCAGCTTTGCGCTGCGCGAGATCATCGACCGGCCGAATGTCGGTCTTTGAGCTGGACTACCGTAGATCCAGCAGCAAGGCGCGATGATCGGAGACTTCCGGCTCGGCTACGACGCCGAACGCCACAACCTCGACCGTCGGTGTCACCAGCATATAGTCGGCGAAACGTGGCTCCTTGCGGTAATGAGAGGTGCGGGTGTCGCCATGTCCCCGCGAGGTGATAAGATCCGAAAGCCCCAGAGCTGCCAGAGCCTCAAAGCTCACGCTTCCCGGCAGCACGTTGAAATCGCCGCAGACGACCAGCCGCTCCTCTTCCGGCCACACCTGACGGATCAGATCGACCAGCGCCGTCGCCTGGAGCTGACGCGCCGGTGTATCCCCCTTGCCTTCAGGGTCACGCAGGCCGTGCATCTGGGCGATGGTAATCGGATAGCCGGCTTCGTAGTCAAATAGGCGGATACAATGGGCGTTGCGCGACCGGGGATGCGGCCCCCAGCCGTCTGAGGAGAATTCCCCATGCACAAAGCCCAGCGCCTGGCCGATGACCGGATATGTCTTGCGGACGAAGGTCGCCAGGCCGAATTCGGAAGCGATCCGCCGGTCACCATCAAAGAGATCGCCTCGCGCCACCGGGCAGAAGAAGGCATCATACCCCGGAAGGGCGGCCTTGATCTCCTCGAAGAGATTGACCCGCTGCTGAAGTTCGACGCCGTGGTCGCGGTAAGTCAACCAGTCAGATTGCACGCCCGGTGTCCGTCCCACTTCCTGGAGGCAGAGAACATCCGCATCGACGTCGACCAGATATTGCATCAGCGGTTCATGCAGCAGGCCGCCCCATGCATTCAGCGAAACGATGCGCAATGCCATTTCTCCCCAAACATTCACTCAGTGTAGAGCTCTACACCTAGCCCAAAGGCCATGTCGACGCGCTGAGACGAACCGCTCCGAATCGATACGAATGATCGCAATTTTACCGATCGCGCTAAACACCTTTCAATGGATACCCGCTATCCGTGAAAGGAGTGATACGCACGCGTAGAGGTGAAATCATGCAGTCATCTTCGAAACCGACGGCCCAATACAATTTGAAGATCAAAGCGAGGCGTTCGCAGCGCCGCCGCGTTCGATTGATGGGCCAGGTATGGTATCTCGCAAAGGCAGTGACCGGTCGCGTGGTCGACCTCTCCGCCAGTGGCATCGCGCTTGACCTGCAATCCCCGACCCATGCAGCCGCCGGCAGCAAGGTTCGTGTCGAATGCACCGACATCGGCATGCTTGACGGTATCGTGCGCTGGGTCCACAGCGGCCGAATCGGCATCGAATTCGATCCATCCTCCAATGCCTCGGCTCTGGTCGCTTCCTATTTCCGCTTTTTCCACAAGGACATACAGCCGGTTCTTAGGCGCTAACGGTCTGTTTGCCCGCTCGGCGCGGGAACCACAATAAGCCTGTCATATTACAGGTGCACACCTTCAAAATTCGTCCTAATCTCCCTCACCCCCAGAGGTGATCGAGAACCATAATAATCGTTGAAGGAGTGTTTCATGTCTTCCATTCTGGAATTGCCCAGCATGTCGCGCCGTTCGTTGCTGCAGGGCCTGAGCGCCACAGCCGCGCTCATCATGCTGCATCCGTTCGCAGCGCGCGCGGCCGGCAATCAGGCGCATCTGCGCCTCATGGAAACGACTGATATCCACGTCAACGTCTTCCCCTACGACTACTATGCCGACAAGCCGAACGACACGATGGGCCTGTCACGCACGGCGACGATCATCGACAATATCCGCGCCGAAGCCACCAATTCGCTGCTGATCGACAATGGCGACGTGCTGCAGGGCAATCCGATGGGCGACTATATGGCCTATCAGCACGGCATGAAGGAGGGCGATGTCCATCCGGTCATCAAGGCGATGAACACGCTCGGCTACGAGGTCGGCACACTCGGAAACCACGAGTTCAACTATGGCCTCGACTTCATGTTCAAGGTGCTGGGCGGCGCGAACTTCCCCTTTGTCTGCGCCAACCTGACCAAGGGCCAGCTCGCCTCCGACCCGAAAAAGGACGACCTGTTCTTCAAGCCCTATCGGATCATCGAAAAGAAGATCAAGGACGGCGCCAGCAATGAAAGCACGGTCAAGATCGGCTTCATCGGCTTCGTGCCACCGCAGATCATGCTCTGGGACATCAAGAATCTCGAAGGCAAGGCGCAGACGCGCGATATCGTCGAAGCCGCCAAAGCCTGGGTGCCGGTCATGAAGGAAGAAGGCGCCGATATCATCATCGCCCTTTCGCACTCCGGCATCGACGGCAGCGCACCCTCCGACAGAATGGAAAACGCCTCTCTCTATGTCGCCGCCGTTCCCGGTATCGACGCCGTCTTCACCGGCCACCAGCATCTCGTCTTCCCCGGCCCGAAGACCTGGGACGGCATCAAGGATGCCGATCCGGTCAAGGGCACGCTGCATGGCAAGCCGACGGTCATGGCCGGCTTCTGGGGCTCGCATCTCGGCCTAATCGACCTGCTGCTCGAAAAAGACGGCAATAGCTGGAAGATCGTCGACTTTACCTCGGAGGCGCGGCCGATCTATCACCGCGACGACAAGAAGAAAGTCATCGCCGATGTCGCCGACAAGAAGGAAGTGGTCGAAGCCGCCAAGGCCGAGCATGAGGCAACGCTCGCCTATGTCCGCACGCCGGTTGGCAAGACCTCCGCGCCGCTCTACTCCTATTTCGCGCTCGTCGCCGACGATCCCTCAGTGCAGATCGTCAGCCAGGCGCAGATCTGGTACATCAAGGACATGCTGAAGGAGACTGAGTACAAGGATCTGCCGGTGCTTTCGGCAGCAGCGCCCTTCAAATGCGGCGGCCGCAACGGCGTCGACTATTATACCGACGTTCCCGCCGGCAATATCGCCATCAAGAACGTCGCCGATCTCTATCTCTATCCGAATACGGTGCAGGCCGTCGTCATCAACGGCGCACAGGTGAAGAACTGGCTGGAAATGTCGGCGGCAATGTTCAATCAGGTGCAGCCGGGCACCAAGGATGTCGCTCTGCTCAACGACAGCTTCCCATCCTACAACTTCGACGTCATCGATGGCGTCACCTACCAGATCGACCTGTCGCAGCCGCGCCGCTTCAGCGATGACGGCAAGCTCCTGAGCGCCGATGCAAACCGCATCCAGAACCTGCAATTTAACGGCAAGCCGATCGATCCCGCCCAGAAATTCGTCGTGGTCAGCAACAACTACCGCGCCGGCGGCGGCGGCAACTTCCCGGAAATCGCCGCCGACAAAGTGATCTACAAGGCCCCGGACACCAACCGCGACGTCATCGTCCGCTATGTCCACGAGCAGGGCACGATCAACCCGACCGCCGACGGCAACTGGACCTTCAAGCCGCTTCCGGGCACCACCGTCCTGTTCCCAAGCTCCCCCAAGGCCAAGGACTTCCTTGCCCAGGTGAAGAGCGTGAAGATCGAGGACGCCGGCGAAGGCACGGATGGGTTCAATAACTTCCGGCTGGTTCTGTAATCGGTTACACCATTCCACAAATGAAAATGGGCGCCTCAAAGGGCGCCCATTTTCATTCCGCCGCCAACGGGTTCTCTTCAGGACGGAACACGTCCATTGCGGCCTTGAAATCCACCCGGTCCGGGCATTGCAACAGGCGATCGCGGAAGGCTTCGATCATCCAGGCGGCCGCCGGACCCGGGGGATTGGAAAGCTTGCGCACCGCATAGATCGGATATTCGCCCTGCTCATAGGCATCGAGGTCGAGATGCACGAGCCGGCCCTTCTGCAGGTCTTCGTAGATGAGCGAAGCCGGCAGCCCGCCCCAGCCGAGGCCGCCGCGGATCAGTTGATGCTTGGTGGCGATATCGCTGAGGTGCCAGATCTTGTAGGACAGGACATTGAAATCCCGGCCCTTGGTGAGGTTCGAAGCATCGGTGACCACCAATTGCACCTCCTCGCGCACGTCGGTGAGGTTCAGCGGCCGTTTGATCTGGGCGAGCGGATGGCGCGGCGAGGCGACCGGCATCATGAAGGAGTGGCCGATGCGCTCAATCACCATGGAATCGTCCTGCTTTATCACCGCGCCGCCGATTCCGATCGTCGATTTGCCGCTGGCGACCAGTTCCATCATCGTTCCAAGCTCGCCGGCATCGAGCCGTAGCGAGACGGAGGGAAAGCGGTCGCGGAACTCGCTCAGGACGGCGACCGTGGCATTGGTCGGCACCATGACGCTGATGGCGACGGCGACCTCCGCCTCAAGCCCGGTCTTCAAGCCCTTGACCCTGGCGCGCATCACCTGGAGATCGGACAGAATTCGGCGCGCATCCTCCAACATCACCCTGCCCGCATCCGTCAGCTTCGGCTGGCGCGAGCCCGAACGCTCGAACAACGGCATTTCAAGCTGCGCCTCGAGATTGGCGATCGTATAGCTGATGACCGATTGCGCGCGGTTGAGAACGCGCGAAGCCGCGGAGAAGCTGCCGGATTCAGCAACGGTCAGAAAAACCTGCAATTGGTCAAGTGTTGGATTGGGAAGCATGGGCTATCCATTTTATCGATCATTCCAATCCATATTATCACAGTTTTTCTCGATAGCACTTAAGACTTATCTATGAACGCGAAACATGGCCGAACTTCCCACTCGGCTATCGCAACCCATTGATAAGGAACACAATCATGTCCTCCATTCTGCTTCTGACCTCCAGCCCGCGCGCCGATTCGCTTTCCACCAAGATCGCGACCGAGCTTGCCGACAAGATCAAGGCACAGAACCCCGGCAAGACGATCGTTCACCGCGATCTGGCCGCCGCGCCGCTGCCGCATATCGACGAGTTCTTCACCGCCGCCATCCGTACGCCGGCTGACGCCCGCACGACCGAGCAGAACGACGCCATCAAGGTTTCTGAAGCGCTGGTGGACGAACTGCTTGCCGCCGACACGATTGTCATCGGCACCGGCCTGATCAACTTCGGCATCTATTCGTCGCTGAAGTCCTGGATCGACAATATCGCCCGCGCCGGCCGCACCTTCACCTACACCGAAACCGGCCCGAAGGGCCTGGCAACGGGTAAGAAGGCCTACATCGTGCTCGCATCCGGCGGCGTTTACTCCGAAGGTCCTGCCGCCCCCCTGAACCACGCCGTTCCCTATCTGAAGTCGGTTCTCGGCTTTATCGGCATCACCGATGTCGAAACCGTCTATGTCGAAGGCATTGCCTTCGGTCCGGAAGCCACTGAAAAGGCAATCGGCGCCGCTCAGGCTCGCGCAGCCGAACTGGCGCTAGCCGCTTAATTCGCAAGCACGACTAAAAGTCATGGCGGCCGGTTCTCACCGGCCGCTTTTTTATGTCCCGTTGCCGTTCGCCAGCTCTCTCATGAAGCTCCGCGCAGCTTCCAGAAGCTCGTCGGAAAGCTTCTCGTCATTCGTAACGCGCGCAAGGCCGACCGCACCGGCCATCAGGCAGGTGGCGATAACGGCATCGCGCCGCGCATCGGCGACATCCGTTTGCGGCATGCGTGCCGTCATCGTCTCGATATTTTTCCGCATCCCTTCCGTTGCGACCGCCCGCACGGCATCGCCACTGCGCGCGATATCGGCCGTCAGGGCCGCATAGACGCAACCCTCTCCGCGGTGGTCACGATGAAAAACGCCAAGATAATTCTCGGCATAGTCCTTCAGCGGGACATCGGCCGGATCGATCCCCTTCTCCTCCATCTGCCGTCGCTGCTGTTCCACCGCCGACTGAACGGCTTCGACCACCAGTTCGTCCCTCGAGGCGAAATGCTTGTAGAAGCCGCCGACCGTCAGTCCGGCTTCCTTCATAAGATCGGCGACGCCGATGCCCTCCAGCCCCTCCTCGCGCAGACGCTTGGCCGCCAGCGTCACGATCCGCTCGTGCGTCTTCTGTTTTTCCAGCTGCGAATGGCCCATCGAAGAATCCCCTCAAGCTGCCTTGACGAATGTGGATTACAATCATAATCCTTATGGCGAACGATCATAATCCAGATCGTGATTTAAGCCAATAGGAGTTACCAACATGCGCCTCAAGAACAAGGTTGCCCTCATCACCGGCGGCAATAGCGGCATCGGCCTTGCCACCGCCCGCGTCTTCCTCGCCGAGGGCGCCAAGGTCGCCATCACCGGCCGCAACCCGCAGACCCTTGCCGCCGCCGTCGAAGAGCTTGGCGGCGATGTCCTGGCGTTGCAGGTTGATGTCACCGACATTGCGGCGACTGAAAAAGCCTTCGCGGAAGCGGCTGAAAAACTTGGCAATATCGATATCCTCTTTGCCAATGCCGGCATTGGCGGCGAGACCGCCGTTGGAAAGACCACGCTCGAACAGTTCGAGACGGTGGTGCGCACCAATTTCACCGCCGTCTTCTTCACGGTGCAGGCGGCGCTGCCATATCTGAACGACGGTGCGTCGGTGATCCTGAACGGCTCCGTGCATGCTGTTCTTGGCATCCCGGGTTACTCCGCCTATGCCGGCACCAAGGGCGCCGTGCGCGCCATGACCCGTAACCTCGCCTCCGAACTTGCTCCGCGTGGCATCCGCGTCAACCAGGTGACGCCAGGCGCCACCAAGACGCCGATCTGGAATACGCGGGCGATGACCGAAGACGCCAAGGATGCGCTGGAAGCCCGCTTCGGCAGCCTGAGTCCGCTTGGCCGCATGAGTGAAGCGGAAGAGATCGCCAAGGCGGCGCTTTATTTCGCTTCCGACGATTCGAGCAACGTCACAGCCATCGAAATCATCGTCGACGGCGGTGCCACCAGCGCTCCATCGGGCGCCAAGCTTTTCCGGTCTGCCTGAGAACCCTCCGGCGAACACCGCTCCCAAAATGATGGCAAAGGCTGCCTGACGCATGATGCTGATGGCGGCCTTTGCGTGTCAGACGTATCGTCAGATGTCGACGGCCGTGCGAGACCGGTCTGCAATTTATCGCAAAAGTGGCTTTAGCTTTCAGATAATCTCCTGCGATATACGCAGCTACGATGCGTCGATGAGGCTCATCCAGGGGCATGGCAGTCGGAGGATTTCAGTGAGCGACAAGCAACATACCTATCATGTCAACGTCGTCTGGACCGGCAATGACGGTACGGGAACGTCGAGCTATCGCGGCTATCGACGGGATCATGAGATACGTGCCGAGGGCAAACCGACGATCACCGGCTCTTCCGACCCGAGTTTCCGCGGCGACCCTACCCGCTGGAACCCCGAGGACCTGCTGGTCGCGTCGCTTTCGGCCTGCCACAAGCTTTGGTATCTCGGCCTTTGCGCGCAAGCCGGTGTTATCGTCCTGTCCTATGAAGACGCGGCTGAAGGAACCATGCTGGAAGAGAGTGGCGGCGCGGGGCAATTCACCTCGGTCGTGCTGCGCCCCAGGATCGTCATCGATGCGGCATCGGACGCGAAGACTGCGCTTGAACTGCATCACAAGGCGCACGAGATGTGCTTCATTGCGCGCTCGGTGAATTTTCCCGTCACCAATGAGCCGCAGATCTCGGCTGCGGCATAACGATTGCAAGCCATTGAAAGAACATTCGGTTCCTTCAATGGCGATCGCCGTTTACGGCTTGTCACCAACCAGTTTTGGAAATCAGACCTGACGAACCTTTTCGCCATCGCCGAACAGCGATGGGCCGTTCTGGTCGATGATCTGCCGCGCCTTGCGGAACGTCGATTCGAGCGCGTCGTCGGCCGAGGTGAAGACATCGGCGCGAATGAAGTTGCGCACCAGCGTCTCGCCGTTCACATCCTTCTCGATCCGGCCCATCAGACGAAACTGATTGCCCTCGCGCTGCGGCGTCGCATGGATCGTGCAATCGCCATGCGTCTGCGGCTCGGCGCTGATGGTGGAGCCACCGGCCTTTTCAGCGCTCGTCGCCGAAGCGCCGCCGCCGGTGAAGATCGAGAGAATATTGGACAAGATCGAAGCCATGTTTCGCCTTTAGCATGAAGGACGTGAGGTCGCAAAGTTAAATGATCAGGTTCGCAAGGATCTCGTTCTCGGTGATATCCTCATAGCCCATGCCGGCGCGCTCGAACTTTTCGACCAGCTGCTTGAAATTGTCGGGATCCCTGGTCTCGATGCCGATCAGGATTGAACCGAAATTGCGGGCACTCTTCTTCAGATACTCGAAGCGGGCGATATCGTCGTCCGGCCCGAGAAGATTGAGGAAATCGCGCAGCGCGCCGGGACGCTGGGCAAGGCGCAGGATGAAGTATTTCTTCAGCCCGGCATAGCGCATGGCGCGTTCCTTGACGTCGGGCAGGCGCTCGAAATCGAAATTGCCGCCGGAGACGACCGCGACGATCGTCTTGCCGCGGATGGCATCGGGATCCATAGTCTCCAGCGCGGTGATCGCCAGCGCGCCGGCGGGCTCCAGCACGACGCCCTCGACGTTCAGCATGTCGGCGATCGTCACGCAGATGGCGTTTTCTTCGATCAGCCTGACCTGCTCGGCGGCAAATCCCTTCAGGGCAGTGAAATTGAGGTCGCCGATACGACCGACCGCAGCACCATCGACGAAATTGTCAACCTTCGCCAGCGTCACCACCTGCCCCGCCTCGATGCTCCGCCGAAGGCTCGGCGCTCCCGCAGGTTCAGCGAAGACGAATGTCTCCTTGCCAAGCCGATCGGCAAAATAGCCGGTGATGCCGGCCGCCAGTCCGCCGCCGCCGACGGGCAGAATGATGTGGTCCGGCAGAACACCATCCGGCAATTGCGCGGCGATTTCGTCGGCGACTGTCGCCTGCCCCTCGATGATATCGGCATGATCGAAAGGCGGCACCATGACGCCGTCGATATGCTGCACATGCTCGCGCGCCGCCTGATAGCACTGATCAAAGAAGTCGCCGAACAGCTTGATTGTGATGAATTCGCCGCCGAACATACGGGTCTTGTCGATCTTCTGCTGCGGCGTCGTCACCGGCATGAAGACCACGCCCGGCACGCCGAAATGGCGGCAGACGAAGGCAAAGCCCTGCGCATGGTTACCGGCCGATGCGCAGACGAATGTCTTGCCCGTGCCGCCCGCGGCGATCACCTTGCGGAAGAAATTGAAGGCGCCGCGGATCTTGTAGGAGCGCACCGGCGTCAGATCCTCGCGCTTCAGCCAGATGTCGGCGCCATAGCGGGCCGAAAGATGCTCGTTCAGCTGTAGCGGCGTTGCGGAAAAGAGGCCACGCATGGCCTCGGTGGCATCGAGAACATCCTGCTTGTCCACGGGCTTCGTCCATCCTTGTTCAATTCGCCTTCGCTATGGCACAGGAAACATGAGTAACGAAAGCCTGTTTAACGCGGTTTCCGACCTGTCGACGCGACTTTTCGGTGCTTGCGGAAGCAGGCTTGCGACCATCAAACGCGCAACTGCCATGATTTCCGTCAGCATATTCCATCCAGTCGCAACCCCAAAATCTTCGAATTGACAGGACGGAACCGTCCGTCTCCAATACGACCAGCCATCATGATGATGGTTAGAGGCCCGCTCCTATCCGGTTCATCCGGTGCCGGCGGGCTTCGCTTGTGTATGATCGCCCGCTGCGCGGCATAACTTATGGTGATTACACCGGCGCTGGTGAGCGCTCTCAGAGGGCGATGCGACAATCGCGTCGGAACCGCTCAGCGCCACAGCAAGCCGAGCGAAGTTCTGCCCCTTGCCGCAAACATTCCCTTGACTGAATCGCTCAAGTGCTTGAAGGGAAAGGCACGCGGACGTGGCGAAACTGGTAGACGCAAGGGACTTAAAATCCCTCGGAGTGATCCGTACGGGTTCGACCCCCGTCGTCCGCACCATTCATCTTCATAAGAAATAATAACAGTCGCATATGGCGTGCTCGTTCTGGCGTCATCGCCAATGCCGGCGTTTGTTCGGCCTCGCACATGTCGCCGCCAGGTGACTTTGTCTGAAAGTGGGATCTTGCCCTAGAAAGCGGTCAGGAGGTCTGGAAGGTTACCGGATTCATGCAGAATTTCGATAATCTCTGTAATCGGAATAGCTATCAAAAACAGCAATCCATCGCGAAGCGTTCTCCAAAGTGCTTGCGGATCGAACTCATAACGGACAGTTCCTTCGTCATATTTGCGGAAATCGGGCAGGAAACGCGGCGTGGTCGCTCGATAGGCGCTGTAGGCCTGTCCGAAACGGTCCTGGAGAAACCGCTCTTCCCGGCGCACGACCACGGAAAAAATGATCCAGCATAATGCCCCGCAAAGGACCGCGAATGTCAGCATGCCGGTTTGCAGCCCCAGACCAGCCGCCCCGATCACCGATCCCACATAAAGCGGGTTCCGGCTAATGCTGTAAGGACCGTCCGTCATCAGCGACGATCCCTTTCTGCCGCCGATATAAAGCGTGCACCAAAGCCTTACGAATATGGCCAGAACCATGCAGACACACCCGCAGACTTCAAG
The DNA here is from genome assembly GCF_000799715.1 of Martinezella rhizogenes. Classification (GTDB taxonomy): domain Bacteria; phylum Pseudomonadota; class Alphaproteobacteria; order Rhizobiales; family Rhizobiaceae; genus Rhizobium; species Rhizobium rhizogenes_C. The sequence continues at coordinate 54,096 of NZ_JUHG01000011.1, read as the reverse complement.
CCAGAAATGATAGGCGGTCGGATCCATATACCTTGGCTTAACAACCAGAAGCGCCGCTATGAGCCCTGCTATTCCAAGGATAATAGCCAGACGCCTGTTTTCTTGAACGGCGCTCAGGCGGCTTTTTGTCATCATATCCAATGATCCATACCCCTCTTCTGTCCGCCGTGCGAACCGCCATGAGCGGTATGGAAACATAGTCACTCCGGCTCAGCTTTGCCAGATAACGATTTGCACCGTCGACATGCGCCCACGGCAGAACAGTGACGAGTATGAACGGCATGGCGACTAGAACCCTGTGCAGGGCTTCAAATGAATAAGGCGGCCGTTGGGCCGCCTTGGTATTGTTTGCGCCAGCGTTGAACGCCTAGCGAATTTCGATTCTGAACGCGTTGCGCGGATACCACCAGCCATCGCTGTGGCGGCGGTAGCCCGGGCGAGCACGTTGATAGCCGTGGTAGCCGTTCCACGAACCGGGGCGGTAATGCGGCTGACGACGGTTCGGGCGATGCCTTCTGTCGTCCCAACGCCGGCGGTCACCCTCGCGGTACTGGACCTGCTCAACGGCGGTGCTTGCCGCCGGCCTGTCCGTATTGAGGGGTGCGGCAACCGAAGGAGTAAAGGATGCGAGTCCCATGATCAGCGTCAACGCGCCTGCGCCAACGATGTTGAAAATTTTGCTCATGACGTCTCCATTCAAAGTTTACAGCTCTTCATTGAACCCTAATTGATGAATGCATTATGAATGCCATCAGAAATAGCGATCACATAACAGGCATCGCCTCTATCACACTCTGCAGTGGTCTTTTTTGCTGATGGGACCGGTTATCGGCGCTAATGTCTGCTGGCTCCATAACGCAAAAAGCGCAGCTTTCGCTGCGCTTTCCAATAGATTGAGTACGAATCAGGCGACTAGCTTGGCCGCGATCTTGGCGACGTGAGCGCCCTGGTATTTCGCGGCTTCCAGCTCGATTTCCGAAGGTTGACGCGAACCGTCGCCGTTCGTGATCGTGGAAGCGCCGTAAGGCGAACCGCCCTTGACTTCTTCCGTACCCATCTGGCCCTGGAAGGAATAAGGAAGGCCGACGACGACCATGCCCTGATGCAGCAGGGTCGGGATAAAGCCGAGAATGGTCGATTCCTGGCCGCCATGCTGGGTCGCGGACGAGGTGAAGACCGAGCCGACCTTGCCGACGAGCTTGCCTGCGAACCACAGGCCGCCGGTCTGATCCCAGAAATTGCGCATCTGCGACGCAACCGTGCCGAAGCGCGTGCCGGCGCCGACGATGATGGCGTCGTATTCGGCCAGCTCATCCGGCGATGCGATCGGCGCTTCCTGGTCGAGCTTGAAGTGGGAAGCCTTGGCGACCTCTTCCGGCACAAGCTCCGGAACGCGTTTGACGGTCACCTCGGCGCCAGCCGACTTGGCACCTTCGGCGACGGCATAGGCCATCTTTTCGATGTGACCGTAGGCGGAATAGTAAAGTACCAGAACCTTAGCCATGAATGTCTCCCGTTTGTTGGACGTGCAGATTGTCGGGCTGAGTTGTATCAGCGACGGGACGAAGACGCAGCCCCCGCAACGGGAACGGACTGTTCACCTGCCGAAGACGAAATTCATTTATGGTCGTCTTTCCGAGTCGCGGGCGGACACGAAAACGGCAGTTTGCATTCACCGCAAACGGCGCTACCTATTTCAAAGGCTTTTCGAACGCGCGCTGCGCAATTCCACGGATACTTCCATGACCAATGAAACCATTGTCACCGCCGCCATGCTGGCCATCGGCGACGAACTGCTCTCCGGCCGGACGAAAGACAAGAATATCGGTCATCTCGCCGATGTCATGCTGCTGTCCGGCATCGACCTGAAGGAAGTCCGCATTGTTGCCGACGACGACGACGCCATCGTTGCGGCGCTGAACGCTCTGCGCGGCCAGTATGACTATGTCTTCACCTCTGGCGGCATCGGCCCGACGCATGACGATATCACCGCCGATGCGATTGCCAAGGCTTTCGGCGTGCCCTGCGAGCACGATGCGGAAGCGATGAGGATAATGGCGGAGATGTATGCCAAGCGCGAGATGGAGTTCACCGAGGCTCGCCAGCGCATGGCGCGCATGCCCGTGGGGTCGAAGCACATCGCCAATCCGGTTTCGACGGCACCGGGCTTCAACATCGGCAACGTCTATGTCATGGCCGGCGTGCCGCAGGTTTTTCAGGCGATGCTCGACAATGTCGTGCCGACGCTGCGCTCCGGCACCCGCATGCTGTCGACGGCGATTTCCTGCCCTTACGGCGAAGGCGAGATCGGCACGCCGCTCGGCATCATCCAGAAAGCGCATCCGGATACCAGCATCGGCTCCTATCCGCGCTATGTCGGCCAATCCTTTTCGACCGAGATCGTCGTGCGCGCTCGTTCCGCCGAGCTGGTTGAAAGTGTCGCAGCTGAGGTACGGGCGATGATCGAGGCTATCAGACAGTCGAAAGCCAAGGAAAATCAGTCCGCTGAGGCATGACATTCGACGAGGTCTTTTTCTTCCGGAAGGGAACCGGAGCGATATCGGCGCATTAATATCATGCGGAATGATGCTATAATGAAGCGATCCGATCCCTTCCGCACGGGAGATCACGTCATGTCCTACAAAACCATATTGGTCATTCTCGACACGCCCGACAATGCGCAGGTCGCGGTTGATTTCGCAGCGGCCTTCGCCAAGGAGCATGGCGCTCACATTGTCGGCCTGCATGCGGAAATCGTCTCGACCGTGCCGCTGGTGGCGCCGATGGAGATTCCCGATCCGGTTGCCGTGCAGGCCCTCCAGGACATGGCACACAGCCAGGCCGTTGAAATCGAACGGCTGTTTCGCGCGAAAATGGAGCGCGAGGGCCTCGACTACGACTGGCGAAGCTTTACCAGCACTGTCGGCTATGGCTCCGAGCCCCTGATCGAAAGCGCCCGCAGCGCCGATCTGCTGATTGCCGTTCAGCCCGATCCATCCAGATCGTCAGACTCGCATGTCGATGTCGAAAGCTTCCTGTTCGAAAGCGGCCGGCCGGTGCTGATGATCCCTTACATATTTAGCCTGCCGAAACCGATCCGCCGCGTGCTGATCGCCTGGAATGGCTCGAAGGAGGCCGCGCGCGCCACTTTCGATGCCATGCCGTTTCTGAAGGCCGCCGATTCCGTGGAGATTTTCTCCGTCGATACGTCCGAGAGCTCCAAGCAATCCCCGACTGAGACTAGCCTCGAGATCGAGGCGACGCTTGCCCGCCATGGTGTTCGCGCCACGCTGACGACGGCAAGCTGTGGCGGCAAGACGCCATCGCAGGTCATCGAGAACCGTCTCGCCGACAACTCGATCGACCTGCTCGTCATGGGCGCCTATACACATTCCTGGCTCTGGCAGTTGATCTTCGGCGGTACGACACGGACGCTGCTGAAGTCGATGACGGCGATGACGCTGCTGGCAAGGTGAGTGTGCGTTTGATCTTTTGAAGGGCGCGGGATTACCCGGCTTCGAAGCACTGCCGTGCCTTTTGCACACCCTGCCGACATGGCAGCAGGGTGCGGCTCTTGCCTTTTGGCCGTAAATCCAGCAGAAAACAGCGACCGATGACAGAATTCCCGCCAGGGAACCATTCGCGCGATCCACGGAACATGACCCAAAAGCGCCAAACAGCTTCCGGGTAAGATCATGCTCAGACAGATGGCAAGCGAATTGCGTTCAGGATTTGGTCCATGGTCCGCGCCCGCCGCGGGGTCTGCTCAGGGTCGCCGGCAGCACCGGTGCGTCGTTATTTCTGCTCCCGGAGCTTCTGAGCCATGTCCCTGCCCGATAAAGCCTTTCCCGTATCCTGGGATCAGTTCCATCGCGATGCCCGCGCCCTTGCCTGGCGGCTTGCCGGCCTCAACAAGAACTTCAGGGCGATGGTCTGTATCACCCGTGGCGGTCTCGTTCCCGCGGCCATCATTTCGCGCGAACTCAACATCCGCATGATCGAGACCGTCTGTGTCGCCTCCTATCATGATTATTCGAGCCAGGGCGAAATGAACCTGCTCAAGGGAATCACCCCGGAACTCCTCACCGACGGCGGCGAAGGCGTGCTGGTTGTCGACGACCTCACCGATACCGGCAAGACGGCCCTCGAAGTGCGCGCCATGCTGCCCAAGGCGCATTTCGCCTGCGTCTACGCCAAGCCGACCGGCGTGCCGACCATCGATACCTTCGTCACCGAAGTGAGCCAGGACACCTGGATCTACTTCCCCTGGGACATGGGCTTCACCTATCAGGAGCCGATCGCCAAGGGCCATCGCGGCTGATCTCCACTCGGGACTCACGCGAATCATGCGGTGATTCTCCGTGATGCATCCGAGCCGGCTCATATATCAGGAATAGAGGTGGGCGCTTCGGCGCCCACTATATTTAGTACCCTTCCCGTCGCAAGAACATGCGGGATTCAAGGCCTTCCAAGCGAATCATAAGATGCCACAGCATGGTTTTGCTCCAAAACCAATGGTTTCAGGGTCACGTTCACAATATTGTCGCGTTGGTCTCCGTCATTGACGGCATTTGCCCCGAAAGTGGTCGTGCGAAGGGCGAGCATTTTCCGCCAAGCGCTTGAATCTTCTGATCTCCCAGCGTTTCCCCAGTTTCCACAGGTAAGCCCACAAGATATTGTGGTTAAAAATCTGTCGCAAACCACCCCTTGACGGAATCGGGTCTTTCAAACTTAATAAGAAACGTTGCGGCGGCGACTGGGCCAGGCGGAATAACGAGGGGCTGGTCCTCAACTCGAAATCGGATTTGGATTCAGGGCGATGCACCATCATTGGTCGCGCCGTGGGGCTTTTTGTGCCGATGTCGATGCTGCCAAAAAAAGACGTGCGGGGACTGGCGGCAATAAGCTGTTAATACTATATTTAGTGTTTGCAGCCACCATCACCACAAGATACAGGAAAGTCATCTCCGAATGACACCTCCTGTCAGACAGCGGAATGAGCAATGGCTGCGCGTTGAAGTCGCGAGGCCAGACGAGAACTTTTGCGCCCTGTTTACGAGGCAGGCGTGCTCCAACGAATGAGGTTATGGGACCATGCGCATCGAACGTCGCTTTACGAAGGCAGGCCAGTCACCCTACGCGGACATCGAATTCCGCAAGGCCACCAGCGAGATCAAGAATCCCGATGGCTCGATCGTTTTCCGCCTCGAAAACATCGACGTGCCGGCGCAGTTCTCGCAGGTCGCCGCCGACATTCTGGCGCAGAAGTATTTCCGCAAGGCCGGCGTCCCGACCAAGCTGAAGAAGGTCGAGGAAAACGATGTTCCTTCCTTCCTGTGGCGCTCCGTTCCCGATGAAGCTGCCCTGAAGGATCTGCCGAAGGAAAGCCAGACCGGTTCCGAGATCGATGCACGCCAGGTCTTCGACCGTCTGGCCGGCACCTGGACCTATTGGGGCTGGAAGGGCGGCTATTTCTCGTCCGAGGAAGACGCCTCCGCGTTCCAGGATGAGCTTGCCTATATGCTCGCCACCCAGCGCGTCGCCCCGAACTCGCCGCAGTGGTTCAACACCGGCATGCACTGGGCCTACGGCATCGATGGCCCCGGCCAGGGCCACTATTATGTCGATCCCTTCACCGGCAAGCTCACCAAGTCCAAATCGGCCTATGAGCATCCGCAGCCGCATGCCTGCTTCATCCAGTCGGTCGAGGACGATCTCGTCAACGAAGGCGGCATCATGGACCTCTGGGTTCGTGAAGCGCGCCTCTTCAAGTATGGCTCCGGCACCGGCTCGAACTTCTCGCTGCTGCGTGGCGAAGGCGAAAAGCTGTCCGGCGGCGGCCGTTCCTCCGGCCTGATGAGCTTTCTTAAGATCGGTGACCGCGCTGCCGGCGCCATCAAGTCGGGCGGCACCACGCGCCGCGCCGCCAAGATGGTCGTCGTCGACATTGACCATCCCGATATCGAGGAATACATCAACTGGAAGGTCAAGGAAGAGCAGAAGGTTGCCGCCCTTGTCACCGGTTCGAAGGTTGTCGCCAAGCATCTGAAGGCGATCATGAAGGCCACGCTCAATTGCGAAGGCGACAATGACGATTGCTTCGACCCGGCCAAGAACCCTGCCCTGAAGCGCGAAATCCGCGCGGCCAAGAAGGACCAGGTTCCGGAAAATTACGTCCAGCGCGTCATCCAGTTTGCTCGCCAGGGCTACAAGGACCTCGAGTTCAAGACCTACGACACCGACTGGGATTCGGAAGCCTATCTGACCGTTTCCGGCCAGAACTCGAACAACTCCGTCTCGATCAAGGACGAGTTCCTGCGCGCTGTCGAGAACGATGCCGACTGGCATCTGACCGCCCGCAAGGACGGCAAGATCATGAAGACCCTGAAGGCACGCGACCTCTGGGAATCGATCTCCTACGCCGCCTGGGCATCGGCCGATCCGGGCCTGCACTTCAACACGACGATGAACGACTGGCACACCAGCCCGGCGGCCGGCCCGATCCGCGCATCCAATCCGTGCTCGGAGTACATGTTCCTCGACGACACCGCCTGCAACCTTGCTTCGTTGAACCTGATGACCTTCAAGGACGCGGCCAGCAAGCGCATCAACATCGCCGACTATGAGCATGCCGTCCGCCTCTGGACCGTCGTTCTCGAAGTCTCGGTGATGATGGCGCAGTTCCCGTCGCGCCGCATTGCCGAACTCTCCTATGAATATCGCACGCTCGGCCTCGGCTACGCCAATATCGGCGGTCTGCTGATGTCCTCCGGCATTCCCTACGACTCGGACGAGGCCCGCGCCATCGCCGGCTCGCTGACCGCGATCATGACCGGCATCTCCTATGCGACCTCGGCCGAAATGGCCTCCGAACTCGGGACGTTCCCGATGTTCAAGCCGAACCGCGAGAACATGCTGCGCGTCATTCGCAACCATCGCCGCGCCGCCTATGGCGAAACCTCGGGCTATGAAGGCCTGGCGGTCAACCCGGTGGCGCTGATCCACTCCGAAAATCCGGACCAGGATCTCGTTGCCCATGCCAAGGCTGCCTGGGACAAGGCGCTGGCACTCGGCGAGAAGCATGGCTACCGCAATGCCCAGGCAACTGTCATCGCGCCGACCGGCACGATCGGCCTCGTCATGGATTGCGACACCACCGGCATCGAACCGGACTTTGCCCTGGTCAAATTCAAGAAGCTCGCCGGCGGCGGCTACTTCAAGATCATCAACCGCGCCGTTCCAGAAGCGCTGCGGACGCTTGGCTATAGCGAAAGCCAGCTTGCCGAGATCGAAGCCTACGCTGTCGGCCACGGCAACCTGAACCAGGCGCCGGCCATCAACCCTTCGACGCTGAAGACCAAGGGCTTCACCGATGAGAAGGTGGCAGCCGTCAATGCCGCGCTGAAGAGCGCCTTCGACATCAAGTTCGTCTTCAACCAGTGGACCCTCGGCGCCGACTTCCTGAAGGGCACGCTGAAGGTTTCCGACGAGCAGATGGCAGACATCAGCTTCAACCTGCTCGACCACCTCGGCTTCTCCAAGAAAGACATCGAGGCCGCCAACATCCATGTTTGCGGTGCGATGACGCTGGAAGGCGCGCCGTTCCTGAAGAACGAACACCTCGCCGTCTTCGATTGCGCCAATCCCTGCGGCAAGATCGGCAAGCGTTATCTCTCGGTCGAAAGCCATATCCGCATGATGGCGGCTGCCCAGCCCTTCATCTCGGGTGCGATTTCCAAGACGATCAACATGGCCAACGAAGCAACCGTCGAGGATTGCAAGAACGCCTACATGCTCTCCTGGAAGCTCGGCCTGAAGGCGAACGCGCTCTATCGCGACGGCTCCAAGCTCAGCCAGCCGCTCAACTCCTCGCTGATCGAAGACGAGGACGACGAGGATGCACTGGAGGAATTCCTGCAGGCTCCGGCTGCCGCCCAGGCCGTCACCATCACCGAGAAGATCGTCGAGCGCATCATCGAGAAGGTCGTCCGCAGCCAGGAAAAGCTTCCGGGTCGCCGCAAGGGTTACACCCAGAAGGCCAAGATCGGCGGACACACCATCTTCCTGCGCACCGGCGAATATGACGACGGCCGCCTCGGCGAAATCTTCCTTGACATGAACAAGGAAGGCTCGGCCCTGCGCGCCTTTATCAACAACTTCGCCATCTCCGTATCACTCGGCCTGCAATATGGCGTGCCGCTCGAGGAATATGTCGATGCCTTCACCTTCACCAAGTTCGAGCCGGCCGGCATCGTCACCGGCAACGACGCGATCAAGAACGCCACGTCGATCCTCGATTACGTGTTCCGTGAACTGGCTATCTCCTATCTCAGCCGCCACGACCTTGCCCATGTCGACACCTCCGACTTCAACAATACGGCGCTCGGACGCGGCGTATCGGAAGGCAAGGCCGATGTCGTCTCCAAGGGCTTGACCCGCGGCTACAAGCCGACACTGGTGCCGACTTCGGGCGAACGCCCGGCAGCCGAGATCAAGGGTTCGGCCACGGCGGCTCCCGCCCGCGCCTCCTCGGTCTCGACGATCTCCGCTTTCTCCGGCAATGCCGTGCGCAAGCTGGAACCGACGAGCGCCATCTCCACCTCCGAAGTCGTCGCCTTCAAGCGCGACTATGAGGAACGCGCCAAGGAACTGGCCGAAGAGATCGCCGAGGAAGTGGCGGAAGAAACCGGCCTCTTCACCGACAAGGCGGCGGACGACGCGGCAACGGCAAAATCCGACGCCAAGAAGCTGGAATCCGAACGCCGCGCCCGCTCCATCATGCAGGGCTATACCGGCAACATGTGCACCGAATGCCAGAACTTCACGATGGTCCGGAATGGAACTTGCGAGAAGTGCGACACATGCGGCAGCACGAGCGGGTGCAGCTGATCAAAGGTGCGCGGGCTTGTTTGGGCTTGTCACAAAGTGATTGTGCCTAAGTTTCCGCGCATTCTGTTCTGTTAGAAATATCAGAGAGCGGCCGAAAGGCCGCTCTCATTCGTTGGAGCGAACCTTTTGCCGCAATCATTGCGAGGCCATAGGTTGCTGTTCGCTTCCCTTGACGCGTTCGCCTGATATCCGCGTTTATAAATGGCTCTGTTTTCGACCATCGATAGAGAAAGTGAGATCCCCGTGCCCTACACCGCTTCCAACCTCCTCCTCGATCTCGATGGAACATTGGTCGATTCCCAACCAGGTATCCTTTCAAGCTGCCGCGCGGCATTGCGTGCTCTTGGCCATGAAACGGACCCGGAGATGGATATCCGCTCGATCATTGGCCCGCCGATCGAAGACGTGATGCGGTACCTTCTCAGCTCATTCGGCGATGATCGTGTCGCTCAAGCAGTCGACGCCTACCGAGCTGACTATGGAACTCGCGGTCTGTTGCTGAGCGAGCTTTACCCCGGCATCAGGGAAACACTCGTCGAGCTGCATTCTCAAGGCACCCGCCTCCTTCTGGCGACTTCCAAACGGCAAACATTCGCACGGCGCATTCTCGACAATCACGGACTATCGGACCTTTTCCAAGGCATATATGGCTCGGTACCCGAAGCCGGCCTGGACCATAAGCCTGAACTGCTGGCGCATATTCTGCAGGATACTGGACTGGCCGCCCAGAACTGCCTGATGGTCGGCGATAGAAAATTTGACATCGTCGGAGCCCACGCGAACCAGATGCGTGCCGTCGGTGTTCTTTGGGGCTATGGTGACCGTGAAGAACTCGAGCTTGCCGGCGCGGATCTTATTCTAGCTGCACCAGAGGAATTGAGATCATTATCGAGGTAAGACGCGCGCCAGGAAGCTACGGGCAGTTATGACTTCACCTATCTGGACCTCCGATGAACGAACACATGCATTCCGTTGAGCTCAGGAAGGCCTTTCGTCTGATCAACCACGGTCCGACCGTGCTCTTGTCCGCACGACATGGCGGCATCGACAACGTCATGGCCGTGGCTTGGTGTTGCGGTCTTGATGTCGATCCACCGAAGCTCACCCTGGTCGTCGACAAAGTTGCGCAGACGCGCCTCCTCATCGAGGCGAGCGGGATTTTCGTCGTGCAAGTTCCGACGGTCGCCCAACTTGCGCAGACACGGGAGGTCGGAACCCGGACGTTACACGAGGAGCCAGACAAGCTTCAGACATCAGATGTCTCGATCTTCGAAATGCCAGGACAGGATCTGCCGTTCGTCGAAGGCTGCTCGGCCTGGCTTGTCTGCAGACTGATCAGCGAGCCGCATATTCAGGACACCTACGACCTCTTCATTGCCGAAGTTATCGCTGCGTGGGCGGACAACCGCGTGTTCCGGGACGGGCATTGGCATTTCGAAACGGCGGGGCCGGAATGGCGCAGCCTTCATCACGTAGCGGGTGGACACTTCTATGCCATTGGGGAGGCGCTTTCGACGGCGGCCGAAACGGCCTGAAATCGTGTGCCCTTATATTCGATAGCTAATTGCGCTCAACTCCTGCCGTCCAAGACTGTCCGTAACAACACAAGATCGAATGTGACCCTGGGCGAAGGATAGAGGCCATATCTGTCACATCTGACATTTACATGGCCGCTGCCATCACTTACGGGAAGGCCCTTATTGTGGGTTTAAGGGCAAACGATCATGCTGATCAAGCAAAGCGACTACCATCGGATTTACCGGGTCATCAACAGCCTGCTGATCAACGAAAACGCCAACCCAGCCACGGCTTCGATGTATTTCAGCACGTTCGGAGCCTTCATTCTCGACCATCATTTCAAGATCAAGGCAAAGCCGAAAGGCGGTCTCGCCGCCTACAATCTTGACGGAAAACACATCCTTTTCGCCGACCAGCGCGACGATGGCTATGTCTCCGGCGCTGGCGAAAATTTCCACTGCTGGGTCGAAGCAGACGGTTGGGCAATCGACTTCATGGCCCCTGCATTCTCGGACAGTGCGCCAGGCCTGCTTATCCATTCGAAGATGTTTCAGCGCCCGCTTTCATCCATGGCTCCGTCTATCAACGATCTCGGGCAGTCAGGTGATTTCTTCTATCATTCCGAGCCTGAGGCGACGGCCGAGCGTTTCGCGGATTGGCGCAAACATCCGATGATCGGAGACCTCGCCACCGTTGCCACGAACTGGTTTCGGACGTCTCCCAAGAAAATGCAAGCGTCTATCACCGTTCGGAACCAGGATGGGAAGACCAACCTCGTGCCGCTCGTCGGCAATTCCCTGGTTGGCGCGTGGTGATGTTCGAAAGCGCGTTCAAGCCGAAATAGCAGTCTAAATACTGTAGGACACGCCGCCACATCAATGCTGCGGATGCATGCACTCCCCGTGATCCGCGAGCACCTCGATCACCCGGCATTGGTCGACGCGGCCGTGGCCGCAGCCTTTTACCATTATTTCCAGTTCGGCTTTCAGCGCCGTCAGGCTGCGGATGCGCTGTTCCACTTCGATCAACCGGGCCTTGGCGATGGCGTCGGCCGAGGCGCAGGATTGATGGGGGTCGTCCTGTAGCGTCAGCAGCGTGCGGATCGCCTCGATCTCGAAGCCGAGTTCGCGAGCGTGGCGGATGAAGGCGAGCCGGTGCAGATGCGACTGCTCATAGGAGCGCTGATTGCCCTCGCTCCGCTCCGGCTCGGCCAGGAGACCAATGCTCTCGTAATAGCGGATGGTCGGCACTTTCACGCCGCTCTGCCGGGCGGCTTCGCCGATCGTGATCTTTTTCATGATTTTCCTCTTGCACCTCTAGTCACTAGAGGATGTAGGAAGAATGCCACGGTTTGACAAGGAAGCGGATCATGGCAGCAGCGACGCAGACACGATACAGAGTTGGCGGGATGGATTGCGCGTCTTGCGCGGCCAAGATCGATACGGCTGTCAGGCGTATGCCTGGCGTCGAGGATGTCTCGGTTTCGGTGACCGCCGGCACGATGACCGTGCGCCACGACGAGACGAGCAACCTTGTCGCCATCGAAAAGAAGGTGGCCGGCCTCGGCTATTCCGTCGCGCCGCTTGCCGGCAAGGCAGCACCCTCACCCGCTGAACATCAGCATGACGATCATAGCCCCCAATGCCAGGGCGATCATGACCATTCCCATGATCACAGCGGCCACGATCATTCGACACATGACCACGCCAGCCATGATCATCATGCCGATCACAAGCACGCCGAGAAGGAAATCGAGGGGCTACATGGCCACGATCACGCACCGACAAACGGGCCATGGTGGGCGAGCAAGAAGGGCCGGCTGACGATACTATCAGGCGGCGCGCTGGTTGCCGCCTATGCCATCGGCCATCTGGTCCCCTCGATTGCGCCCTATGCTTTCATCATCGCCATGCTGGTTGGCCTCGTGCCGATCGCGCGCCGTGCCGTGATGGCGGCTCTGGCCGGCACGCCCTTTTCCATCGAAATGCTGATGACCATTGCGGCAGTCGGCGCGGTCATCATCAATGCCGGCGAAGAAGCGGCGACGGTCGTCTTTCTCTTCCTCGTCGGTGAGCTGCTGGAAGGCGTTGCCGCCGGCCGGGCGCGCGCCAGCATCCAGTCGTTGACGACGCTGGTGCCGAAAACCGCGCTGATTGAGGAGAATGGGCAGACTCGCGAGGTCCAGGCCGATAGCCTCAAGGTCGGCACTGTCATCCTGATACGCCCCGGTGACCGTATCGCTGCCGACGGTGTCATCGTTGAAGGCGAAAGTGCTATCGACGAAGCGCCCGTGACCGGCGAAAGCACGCCAGTGCGCAAGGGTGTGGACGCCAAAGTCTTCGCGGGCACGATCAATACCGACGCCGTGCTGCGCGTCAAAGTCACCGCTGCCGCCGCCGACAACACGATTGCCCGTGTCGTCAAACTGGTCGAGGAGGCGCAGGAATCCAAGGCGCCGACCGAGCGTTTCATCGACCGTTTCTCGCGCTATTATACGCCAGGCGTCGTCGCCGTCGCGGCGCTGGTCGCGGTGACGCCGCCGCTGGCGGCCGGGGCGAGCTGGATGGAATGGGTCTACAAGGGCCTCGCCATCCTGCTGATCGGCTGCCCCTGCGCGCTCGTTATCTCGACGCCGGCGGCTATTGCGGCCGCCCTGTCGGCGGGCGCCCGCAGTGGCCTTCTGCTGAAGGGTGGCGCCGTTCTGGAGACCATGGGCAAGGTGACGACGGTCGCTTTCGACAAGACCGGCACATTGACCGAGGGCAAGCCCAAGGTGACCGACATCGCCGGTTTTAGCCATACCGAGGCACAGGTGCTGTCGCGGGCCGCCGCGCTGGAAAACGGCTCGAGCCATCCGCTTGCGCTTGCGATCCTCGAACGGGCAAAGGCCGACGGGGTCCCCGTCCCGCCTGCCGCCGAAGCCAAGGCCCTGCCCGGCAAGGGCGTCAGTGGTCGGGTTGGTGGCGAGGCCATATTGCTGCTCTCGCCGCAGGCGGCGCGGGAGATCGAAGCATTTTCAGTCGAGCAAGAAGCCCAGATCCTAGCCATGAACGACGACGGCAAAAGCGTCTCCGTGCTGGTCGTGGAAAGCCGGATCGCCGGCCTGATTGCCATGCGCGACGAGCCGCGCGCCGATGCGCGCGCCGGGATCGAGGCACTGAAAGCGGCCGGGATCGGCGCTGTCATGCTGACCGGCGACAATGCACGGACCGCTGCGGCCATCGCCAAGGGTCTCGGTATCGAACCGCACGCCCAGCTCCTGCCGGAAGACAAACAGCGCATCGTGCGGGAATTGCAGGCGCAAAAGCAGATCGTCGCAAAGGTCGGAGACGGCATCAACGATGCGCCGGCGCTGGCAGCGGCCGATGTCGGCATTGCCATGGGTGGCGGCACCGACGTGGCGCTGGAGACGGCCGATGCCGCAGCGCTTCATGGCCGCGTGACCGATGTCGCCAACATGGTGGTGCTGTCGCGCACGACAATGAACAATATCCACCAGAACATCACCATGGCACTCGGCCTGAAGGCGGTGTTCCTGGTGACCACGGTCGTCGGCATCACCGGCCTCTGGCCGGCGATCCTCGCCGATACCGGCGCCACCGTGCTCGTCACCGCCAATGCGATGCGGCTTCTCGGATGGAAAGGCGCGAGATCGTAAGGGTAGCCCCTCATGCCTGTAACGGCAAAGGCGGGTTGGCATTCGCTGCCTCACCCGCCTTTGGCCATTCATGATCCGGCCAACAGGCCCTGAAGCTCCGTCAGCTTGTCATTGACCAGCCAGCCGTAATAATTCTCCTCCGGCAGCTTGCGGCCGCCCGGTTTGTCCGCATCCTGCCGCAATGCCAAAGCCCGGCGACGCGGCTGGCCGACATTGTAGAGCGTTGCGGTCAGGCCGGGATTGTCGGAGATATCGAAGCCCTGATCGCGGTATGCCTCCATGGCATCCCTGATGATCGCGGCAATGTAGAGAACGCTACGCGCCGGATCCATGATATCGCGATAGATTGCCTGCGGATCGTCCGGCGATAATTTGGGCAGTCCGCTGGTGGCGTGGACCCGATCCGTGACCTCCAGCGCGGTCAGCGGGCTGATCTGGCCCAGGCCAAAAGTCTGTCCGGCATAGAAGGGCTGAAAGAACGCTCGCTGGAAGGTCGTGTTCTCATAGGAAACGCCGTCGACGGTCTTGCCACGAAAATTCTGATCCCACGCCTCGTCGCGGCATTCCCAAAGCTCGGTGCTATCGGCGAAATTATCGCAACGCGCAAATTCCGGCCTCTTCACGAAGGACTGCACGGACACGCCCTTATAGCTGAAAGTGAAGTCAGCCTTCGAATAGGCGAGCGCCTTGACATAGTAGGACTGAACCCTGTCGACGATCGTGATGTTATAGGTGTGCTCGCCAACAAGGGCGCCGATGATATGGATCGGATCGATCTGGTAGGTCTCAGCCGCGTTCTTGATCTGCTGCATCAGGCTTTTGTCCTGGCGAAGCACCGTGAGGATCTTCTCGTATTTCTCCTCGTAGGTCGTGGAGAAGGCCTTGGCGCGCAGCGCCGATGTGCTGGGGATTGCGGGCTGCCCGGAATTGCGGTTGCCGGGAGGCACGCGCACCATATCCCGGGCGGCGCAAGTGGCGGTAATGGCGAGAAAAACAATGAGGCAGGTCGCTGAAATCTTCGATAGGCTTGTTGGCATTCGATAATCGCTTTCGTGGAAGGCCCCGACTGCAGGGCTACCTTCATATTCGATCAAGCTCCTGAAACAAGGCTGAGCTCTTTTCCGGAAAGACGGATCACAACAAGTTTTGTGGGTGCTGTGTTTTATCGCGCAAACATCCGGGCTTTCGGCCTTCCGGACCAATCTTGTGGCATCCCTCCACTGGCGCGTCGGGACATTGACGCATATCTTCACCAGCATCCTCATCAATTAGAAGAGCCGGTTTTGTTTCTCGAAATTTCAATCGTCGTCCTGCTGACCATCCTCAACGGTGTCCTGGCAATGTCGGAGCTCGCCGTGGTCTCCTCCCGACCAGCCCGCCTCAAGGTCCTTGCGGATCAGGGCAGCAGAGGCGCCCGCCTGGCGATCCGGTTGGCGGAGCATCCAGGCCGCTTTCTGTCGACGGTCCAGATCGGCATCACGCTGGTCGGCGTCCTCTCCGGCGCGTTCTCAGGCGCGACACTCGGCGCCCGCTTCACCAACTGGCTCCTCGCTCAGGGCATGTCCCAGACGCTGGCCGACGCCCTCGGCGTGGGAACGGTCGTCGTGGCAATCACCTATCTCTCCTTGATCGTCGGCGAACTCGTGCCGAAGCAGATCGCGCTTCGAGCACCCGAGACGGTTGCAAGCAAGGTCGCGCCGGCCATGACCATTCTGTCGAAACTCTCCTTGCCGCTGGTGTGGGTTCTCGATGCGTCCGGCCGCCTGGTGCTCAGCCTTCTCGGGCAATCCGGAAAGGGTAGCGACGGCGTCACCGACGAGGAAATCAAGACCATTCTGGCAGAGGCGCAGAGCGCCGGTGTGATCGAGAGGGAAGAGTCCGCGATGATTTCGGGCGTCATGCGTCTTGCGGACCGCACCGCCCGGGCGCTGATGACGCCGAGGCGCGAGGTCGAGCTGATCGACGTCGACGACAGCGCGGAAGAGATACGCGTCCAGCTCCATCGCACCAGCCGTTCGCAGCTTCCGGTGCGCAGGGGAAGTTCCGACGAGGTTCTGGGTGTTCTGTTCGTCAAGGATTACTACGACGCGATGTCCACCGACGGCCGCGCCGATATCAGGGCGCTGACGCGTGAAGTTCCCGTCGTGTCAGACCTTGCTACCGCCAACACCGTCATCCAGATGATCCGGACGTCGCCCACCGACATGGTTCTCGTCTTTGACGAATATGGACACTTCGAAGGCGTCGTCACCTCCGGCGATATCCTGGAAGCGATCATGGGCGTGTTCCAGACGGAACATGGCGAAGAGCCGGCGATCGTTCGCCGCGATGACGGCTCCTATCTCGTCTCCGGCTGGATGCCGATCGACGAATTCTCTGAGTTCATGAACATCCCGCTGGATGAGGATGCCGAATACCAGACCGTTGCGGGTCTGGTTCTGGAGGAGCTGAAACACCTTCCGGAACTCGGGGAGAGCTTCAGCAGGAACGGCTGGCGCTTCGAGGTCATCGATCTCGACGGCCGGCGGATCGACAAGCTTCTGCTCTCGCCCGACAAGACCGAGGCTGCATAGCAGCAGCCCGACCGATTGTGCTCTTCCCGTATCGGTGGCGATTTTCGACTGATCATAGAGCTGAAAACCTGGGACAGACCGAGAGACACATGGCATAAGGGCGCCAAAATCTCTCTCTTCGGGCCTCGCGTAGACAATATGATCCGTATCGAAAATATCAGTAAGCAGAACAGCCACCGCATCCTCTTCATCGAGGCGTCCGCAGCGCTCAACAGGGGCGAGAGCGTCGGGCTCGTCGGTCCCAATGGGGCCGGCAAGACGACGCTGTTCCGGATGATCACCGGACAGGAGCTCCCCGACGAAGGCCAGGTGTCCGCAGACAAGGGCGTCACCATCGGCTACTTCAACCAGGATGTCGGCGAGATGGAAGGCCGCAGCGCCGTCTCGGAGGTGATGGAGGGCGCAGGTCCGGTCAGCATCGTCGCCGCTGAACTGCGCGATCTCGAGGCCGCCATGATCGATCCCGATCAGGCCGACAACATGGACCAGATCATCGAGCGCTACGGCGAAGTGCAGGCGCGCTACGAGGAGCTGGACGGCTATGCGCTTGAGGGGCGCGCTCGCGAAGTCCTGGCGGGCTTGAGCTTCACCGAGGAGATGATGGATGGCGACGTCGGCGGACTGTCGGGCGGCTGGAAGATGCGCGTGGCGCTCGCCCGCATTTTGCTCATGCGCCCCGATGTCATGCTGCTCGACGAGCCGAGCAACCATCTGGATCTCGAAAGCCTCATCTGGCTCGAGGAATTCCTGAAAGGTTATGAGGGCGCGCTGCTGATGACCTCGCACGACCGCGAGTTCATGAACCGCATCGTCACCAAGATCATCGAAATCGACGCTGGCTCGCTGACGAGCTATTCGGGCGACTACGAGTTCTACGAACAGCAGCGGGCACAGAACGAGAAGCAGCAGCAGGCGCAATTCGAGCGTCAGCAGGCAATGCTTGCCAAGGAAATCAAATTCATCGAGCGTTTCAAGGCGCGCGCCTCGCATGCTTCGCAGGTGCAGAGCCGCGTCAAGAAGCTGGAAAAGATCGACCGGGTGGAGCCGCCCAAGCGCCGCCAGACGGTCGCTTTCGAATTCCAGCCAGCACCACGCTCCGGCGAAGACGTGGTCAACCTGAAGAACGTCCACAAGAAATACGGCAGCCGGGTCATCTATGAAGGGCTGGACTTCATGGTGCGGCGCAAGGAGCGCTGGTGCATCATGGGCATCAACGGCGCCGGCAAATCCACCCTGCTGAAGCTGGTTGCCGGCTCGACTCAGCCGGACGAAGGCAGCGTTGCCTTGGGCGCTAGCGTCAAGATGGGCTATTTCGCCCAGCACGCCATGGATCTTCTCGACGGTGAACGCACCGTGTTCCAGCAGCTCGAACATGATTTCCCGCAGGCGGGCCAGGGATCACTACGCGCACTCGCGGGATGCTTTGGGTTTTCCGGCGACGATGTCGAGAAGAGATGCCGGGTTTTGTCGGGCGGCGAGAAGGCGCGTCTGGTGATGGCGATCATGCTCTTCAATCCGCCCAACCTCCTCGTGCTTGACGAACCCACGAACCATCTGGACCTCGACACCAAGGAAATGCTCATCAAGGCGCTGTCGCAATACGAAGGCACCATGCTGTTCGTCTCGCATGACCGGCATTTCCTCGCAGAACTCTCCAACCGCGTGCTTGAGCTGACGCCCGAGGGCGTTCACCAATACGGTGGCGGCTATACGGAATATGTGGCACGCACCGGCCATGAGGCGCCCGGCCTGCATAGCTAGGTCAAGGGGAAAACCGTTCAGTGCAGGTTGACGGGCAGCGCTGCAGTGCCATCTATCACGGCGACCGGCGTCGTCCTGCCGCGCACACGGATCTCGATGCGGCGGCGGGTTTCCACCGCACCCGCCTGCCCCGCCGAGATCGTATCGCCCGGCAGGATCAGCTGGGCGGCTGACATCGGCAGTATCGTGGCATTCTTCAGCTTGGGATTGGCCTTCAGCACATTGGCGACGGCGATGGCACGCGCCAGCCCCAGCCCGGCATTGTCGGCCGGCGCGACGGCCGATATTGGCAACCTGCCATCCATGGCGCCGATCAGCGTATCGTCGAGATTGGAGGTTCTTCGTGCTACCGGCTGTTCGTCCGTATGGCCGATCACCTCGACAATGTTGGCTCCATAGGCGCTCAGATTGCCGGCAATCTCATTGACAACCGTGGTGTCGAGCAACTGCACGAAGGTCTTGGTCAATTCAGTGCTGCCCGACTGGAAATAGTTCGTCCTGACGTCCTCGAGATTGATGATCGGCGGCCACTCGTGGGGGGCCGTCCCGCCAAGCCCTCCCGCCAGGAGCTTGTTCACCTCGTCGGGCGCTTTTGCAAGATCGACACCATGCTGCTTTAACACCTCGCCAACCTTGGCAAGTTCGCGCAGATCCTCTGATGTCGTTCCCTCCGCGTTGAGACTGTCCAGTGTCTCGCGCGCCAGGACCAGCTCGCGCCATTCCTTTTCCAGCTTCGCCTGATCCGCCGGCGAAAGGTCACCCGACTTAAGCTGCTTTTGCAGTTGCACGATGAGCCAACTTTGTTCGGATCGCTTCTGCTCCAGAAGAACAAGCTGCTGCTCCGCCTCCTTCAATTTGCGCTCTGCCTCATGGCGTTGGCTCCGCTCCTGCGAAATCATTGCCGCCGCGACCAGCAGCAGGCAGAAGACCAGCAGCAGCATGGATTCGGCCATGGTCAAGCCGAGGATGAGGCCGCGATTATAGCCCTTATGTTCCAGCTTCGGCTTGGCGTCCGTGGCGCGTATCACCATAGATGCCACCGACGTTTGCGCCCCACCGTCCCGGAGAGCGCCTCCTTATGCGCGGACACAGCCTCGGCACCGGATATTTTCTCCGGCTGCTGATCGACCAATTTGAGCTCCGGCGATAATGGCCGTCCCGGCAGATCGGCGATCCGGCTCAGCGTCCGCTCGATATTCCGCAGCGGCTGTAATTGTGCCTCGGCCAGGTCCTTGATGGCGGCGATGGCCGGCGCAAGCTCGGCCCGGACCACGTCTTCCGGCGCGCGGATATCCTCGAGCTTTTTGCCGACGGTTTCGACGGCGGTGCCGAATTTGCCGATGATCTCGGATAGTTGAGAGGTCGTTTCAGTGAGCTGCGCCGCCGCCTCATTGATCGGCTTGACCGCCTGTTTCGCCAGGACCTCGAGGATCTTCTGGATCTCCTCGCCGTTGCGCTCGGCCTGGCGCCCGATCTCCTCGAACCCCTCCGACAACATTTGCTGGCTGACGCGCCGATAGTGGGAGAATTCGCGCGAGGAAGCATCAAGTTCCGTACGCACACGCCGCGTCATCTCGGCCAGTTCATGGCGCGTACTGCGCTCGATGTCGATCGGATCGCGCCGCATCTGGTTGAAGAAAATGCGCAGTGTCACGCCAGCGATGGTCGAGGTGACGGCGATGCCGAAATTGCGCACGATCGTCTCGATCGAGGTCTCGCCGGCGAAAAGATAGAGCGAGACACCCAGGCTCGACAGGGTGAACAGGAAGCCCATGTAGTAGAGATTGTCGCCCGTCTGCTCGTTCTGGAGGCGGAACCCGGCGAAGGCCAGCGAAGCGACGAAATAGATCGCCATCAGCAACAGCGGCACGCCGGTGACAACCGGCAGCGGCCAGTCCAAAAGCTTCGATGTCCAGATGAAGATCATGCCGCCGACGGTGGTGGAGGCAAAGAGGACCATCGGCCCGTAGTCGCGCATGGCGAACCTTGCCTCAGCCTCGGCCATCAGCGTATCCCTTCCAATCGAACGAAGCCGTCGAAATAGCCATTGTTGTTCTTGATCCACTGCGCCCAGAAATTCGCAAGATCCTCCATGCTGAACTTCGTATTCGGCCTTTGAAAGGCAAGGATCCTGATCATGACACCATCCAGTGATGTCCGGTACTTGTCGCGCGCGGGGCTCGCCTGAAATTTCGGATAAGAAGCGCCATCGCGATAGTTCGAGAAGGCGTCGGTGTGCTCCAGCATGTCGGACGCGATGTAGAGGTGCTTCGGCGTACCCGGGGTAGCGCTCGCGAAGACCTCCAGGTTGATCTTCTGGATCGCGGCCATGATCGGCGATAGCTTGCCCGCCTCGCCGACGCTCAGCTTGCCAGCGATATCGGCAAGCGGCTTCTGGAAGCCTTTCTCCCAACGGGCCTGCGCCAGCCGCGGATTGCTGGTCCATTCATCGACGTTGGCGCCGCTTCCGGGATTGCAGCCGTGGAAGGTCTGGATAAGCTCGCCCTCCTTCGCTGTCAGCGCGTAGATGTCGATTGCGCCGCCGACGGGCACGTCGGCGACGATCTTCTGGAACTGGTTGCGCAGGTCGAGCGCCGTCGTATCCGAAATCGGATCGGTGACGTCGAGCAGGATTGCCGTTTCCGATTTCGGTCCGTCCACCGGGCAAAGCGATGCCTGATCGACCGCAACATTGGCATTCGCCTTGTAGCGCAGCCAGCCATAAGCGCCGACGATGCCGAGCGACAGGACGGCAAGGCATACCGTTGCGATGATCAGACCCGCCGAGCCGCCGCTCCGGCTACGCCGCTTGCGTCGCGCCAATGGTGCTCTCCGGGAAAAGATTGTCGAGCTTGTGATACTTCTCGATGGCGCTCTCGAATTCGTCGCCGATCCGCTTGATCTGCTCACTCAATTCGGCCTGCGCGCTCTGGATGCGTTCGCCAAGCAATTTGTCGTCCCACTCCTCGTTGCTATGCAGCACCGGCACCAGCCGCTCAAGCTGATAGCGGGAGGCGAAATAGGCCGGCTCCGGCTCCGTGCGCGCGCCTCTATTGGCCTCGCGATAAATGGTCAGGAGCGTGTTGGCGGTGCGCTCGAGATGGTTCTGATGTTCGGCGAAGAGGCCAGCCGTCCGGGCACGGTGGGCGATGATGGCGGCGGTCTCCTGCCGACGCATGCTGAGATCGCGGATGATCGCCTCGATCTTGCTATTATGTTCGTCGCGGATATCCCGGAGATCGTCGATCAGATCGAGCTTGCGGTCGATATAGCTGCTTCTCGCCGCGTCGAGGCGCTTCTGCACCCCGGCAAAGCCCGGATAGGGATCGGTCAGGTAACAGCCATCGATGAAGGCAACGAGCGAGAACATCAGGCCGACGGCAAACAGCATCCAGGAATTCAGCTCCTGCAGGCCGAGCGGCGCCGTCTTCAGCCGTTGCATCACCTCCACGCCGGCACCGGAAAGAATGGTTGCCGACACCTCACGATAATGCGCCAGCGCGATATTGATCGCCAATGCCACGGCAACATAGGCGACCAGTCCAAGCAACCCGAGCAGCTTCAGAAGAATCGACCGGTGCACAAGGAAGCGGACGCAGAAGAAGGAAAACATCAGCGCCGCGCCGATGTTCAGGAAGGCGAATGCCGCCGCTTCCGTCACGCCGCCGACGACACCCTGCTCGCTTCCCTTGGCAAGGAAGCTGCCGTTCATCACCATCTCGATCAGGATGAGAAAGACGATCAGCGCCACCTTGAAGCCCCAGGCGGCTCTGCTGGAAATCTTCGCGGCGCGCTGCAACTTGTGCCTCGACTTGAAGTCCACCAATTCATCCTCGGCGGTCTTCAGACTGCGGCGCAGGCCATGCAATTCATCAACGCCGCTCGCAACCTCCGCCTTGAAATCCGAAATGCTCGACGCATTTGCCTGGCGGATCAGCCCGAACTGCCCTTCGAAATCGAGATTGCGCAGGCGGCTGTCGAAGGTCTGGAATTGGTCCTCAAGGACCTGATGGGAGCTTTTCTTCTCCGCTTCGACCCAGCCGACGACATGCTGCTCGGTCTCGTCGAGGGATTGCGCGTTCGGCCCCGGCCGGTTGAGCCCGCCAGCGGCCACACCCTTCTCTTTCAGGCTGAGCGTCGTGCTCAGCTTCTCTATATCGACGACGGGAAACACATCGGTCGAGGCCCGAAAATCATGGCTGGTCTCCCGAACGGTCTCCCAAAGGCGGTTTAAGGCTTCAAAACGCAATGATCTTCCCCGACGAAACCGTCAACTTTAGAAGGACTAGTGATAGACCGATATCGCACCGGTTGTCCCTGGTCCAGAGCAGTACCGGCGAAGTTAAAACGGGATTGTGGTAAAGAATAGCCCGAAAGGGCAATGCCGCGCCGGAAGCTCCTGCGGCGGGCGGCAAAGGCCCCGATTTTTGTCACAGGCCTCAATAAACCGCTCGCCAAATCATCAAGATCGCCTAATTTGCTCCAATCGCGACTGATCCGGAGATCAAGGCCATGACATCCTCCCCCCTCAAGAATATCTGTATTTACGGCGCCGGAGCGCTCGGCGGCGCAATTGCGGCAAAACTGGCTTTGGGGCTTGGAGAACAGGCACGCATTTCCGTCATCGCACGCGGCGCGCATCTGGATGGCATTCGCAAGCAGGGCATCCGTCTCTGGGAAGCCGAGGCAGACAAGCCGCTCGTGGCTCAGGTAACGGCGACCGCCGATGCGGCAGAACTGCCGCCACAGGATCTGGTTATAACGGGGCTAAAGGGCCACCAGCTCGGCGCGGCGGTGCCCGGCATTGCCAAGCTGCTGCATGCCGGCACGCGCGTCATGATGATCCTGAACGGCATACCCTGGTGGTATTTTCATCGGGACCAGCAAAGCGGCCATGCAGAGCGCCAGATGGAGGAACTCGACCCGAACGGCGATCTCTGGCGCGTGATCGGCCCTCGACGCATCATTGGCTGCGTTGCCTATCAGGGCGCGGAGGTCATCAATCCCGGCGAAATCGAGCTCAGCAACAACGGCCATTTCATTCTTGGTGAACCGTCCGGCGAGACCTCGGGCGACATCGAAGCGATCGCGGCCCTGCTGAAGCAGGCGGGCGTCAACATCTCGATCTCACCGCGCATCCGCGACGAGATCTGGAGCAAGCTGATGGGCAACGCCGCCTTCAATCCGATCAGCGCGCTGACACGGGCGCGGATGTCGGACATCATGGCGGACCCTGCTTTGTCGGCCATGGTCGGCCAGGTGATGAACGAGGTGAAGTCGGTCGCTGAAGCCCTGGGTTCACGCCTGGCGATCTCCATCGAGGAGCGCCTGGAGCGCTCCCGTCACATCGGCCCGGTGCGCACCTCCATGCTGCAGGATCTGCTGGCCGGCAAGGCGCTGGAAATCACACCACTGGTCGGCACCGTCGTTTCGCTCGGCAAGCTGACGGGCGTGCCAACGCCAACCTCGGCGACGATCCTGGCGTTGGTGACGCAATTGGACCAGGAGAATTTGCGGGCGGCGGAGTAGCCGTCACCCGTCCTAGAACCACGAGACTGGCCCACGACATCAGCCTCACCTCCAAAGCATCCGCGTCTTTATATCCCACTTATTTTTTCGCCTCTTGCCGCGAATGGATTTCCTATGCCGACCGGCGTTAGCATCCGGGTCGAATGCAGAGGTAGACGCCATGCTTGACACACATTCACCCAACCTGACCGAGTCCGTCCGCTTTCTTGTCCACGACAGCGACAAGCGACACCATCGCGTTGCCGCTTCCGCCCCTGCCGGCAAGGTCCAGCCGAAACGCCGGCTCCGCAACCGGCAGGTCCGCGAGAAGCGCACCTTCTATGCGATGTTCGCCTTCGGGCTGCTGCTTGGCGCCCTCGAGCTCTTCATCGTGCTGCACTATCTCTAAGCGGCCACTGGATCATGACGAAAACGGTCTTGCAAAGGCGCATTGGCGGCGCGATCACCGCGCTCGTCACACCATTTCGCGATGGCGCGCTCGATAGCGTCGGTTTGATGGCCCACGTAGAATGGCAATTGCTCAGCGGCATCGACGGGCTGCTCGCCTGTTCGCTGACCGGCGAAGGACCGGTGCTTGACGAAGCCGAGCGGGCGCGGATCATCGAGATCTGCGTCGAGCTGGCGGAGGGGCGAGTTCCGGTCATCGTTGCCACGGGCACCAACGATACGGCAACGACCATCGAGGAGACGCAGCAGGCTGAAAAGCTTGGCGCCGATGCCGCCTTTGTCACCCTTCCCTATTATTCCAAGCCCACCCAGAAGGGCATCGTCCATCACTTCGAGCGGGTAGCCGAGAGTACCGACCTGCCGTTGATCATCCATAACCTTCCTTCCCATACCGCCGTCGACCTGACGCCAATGACGGTCGCGCGACTGGCAGAAATCCCCACCGTCATCGGCGTTGCCGACGGCAGCGGCGACGTCACGCGCATCGGTGCCTGGCGGCCGTTGCTGCCGGAATGGATCGGGCTCTATTCGACACATGATGCGACGGCGCTTGCCTTCACCATTGCCGGTGGACGCGGATCGTTTTCCAGCGCCGCCAATATCGTACCGCGTCTCTACCACTCCATGCAGATGTCAGCTGGATGTGACCATCTGGCGGCGGCGCGGCTGATCGAGGGCCGGCTGCGGCTGTTGTTCACCGCACTCTTGCGCGAAAGTGACCCGGCGACAGTGAAACACGCACTGGCCTTGATGAAGGATATGAACCCCGATGTGCGCTTGCCGTTGACCGGCGTCGAGGCGGAAACGGATGCAGCAATCCAGACGGCCATCGCTTCTCTTCGACTGGATTGCGATCACCGCGCTCCCGCGCCGCTGACTTTCCGCCTGGGATTATAAAAGTGCTCTATCCCTATGAGATTTTTATATTTTAGCCTTTCCTGTCAAATGGAAATCCTACCGCATGACACATAGATTTGAGTACGTGGCGCTCGCGTCGGTCAAGATCGACAACAGCGCCGGTGACGCTTGGAAAGGAATTATGATGTCACGCTACATAGAATACGGCGCTGCCGCCGACCCGCTCCAACCCTCGCGGATACGCCCGGCCCGTTCGCATGCGCTGCAAGACGGCCTTCTCGCCATCGCGCCGCGGCTTGCCCTCGTCGTTCTCGCCGCCGGCGTCGTCCAGGTGCTGATGCACTGGGCCGTCAACTGAGCCTACCGAAGCGAATTTACGAGAGAAAATCATGGCAAACGCACAACATATCCAGCGCCGCACGGCTCATATGGCCGTTTCCCCGGCACCCGCTCGCTTCACCGTCGGTCGCGACCGGCGCGGCACCTGGATCGTCCAGGACCGGCAGGGTCTCGTCGGTGGCCTGTTCGCCAACGAAGCGGCAGCGCTGCATTTCGCGGCGGAAGAATGCAATCATAATCCAGCCGATATCTGCCGCGCCCCCGAAGGCTCGATTCTCGATCTCAACGGCCTCGTCATACCGTTCCCCAACCTGCATTAAGACGTCGCAATTCCCGATAGTCTTCGACCATCTCGCGCACCCGGCCAACGCTTCCTTAACCCACGCTTGGGTAAAATAGCGGCCGGGTGCAATCAGAGTGAAAGCGCAATGTCGAAGCCTGTTCCGTTACAGCCACTACGATCTCAAGGAGCAGCGTGCCGGAACCGTGATCGAGATCACGCTGTCGGCCATCGCCAATGTCCGGCTGATGAGCAGCTCCAATTTCCAGCGCTTTACGGAAACCCTAAAACATCAATTCATCGGTGGTGTTGCCAAGAAATCGCCGATCCAGCTGACGATACCGGAGACTGGCCATTGGCATCTGGTGGTCGACATGGAAGGCCATAACGGCCTGGCAGAGTCGAGCGTCAAGATGATCGACAAGACGCCTGCGCCACGCATGCAGAAGACCGGAGCGTAGACCGTCACCAACAGGTGATATCTAGCCTACCGCTCGCCGCGCTCCTTGCGCAGCTTTGCCCACCAGTCCAGCCGTTTGCGGATTTCGCGCTCGAAGCCGCGCTCAGGCGGATCGTAAAAGGTCTGGCGCCCCATCTTTTCCGGAAAGTAGTTCTGGCCTGAAAAGGCATCCGGCTCGTCGTGATCGTAGCGATAGCCGTCGCCGTAACCTTCCGTGCGCATCAGCTTCGTCGGCGCATTGAGGATCTGCTTGGGCGGCAACAGCGAGCCGTTTTCCTTGGCCGCTTGCGTCGCAGCCTTGAAGGCGGTGTAGAGGGCGTTCGACTTCGGGGCGGTGGCGAGATAGACGCAGGCCTGCGCCAGCGCCAACTCCCCCTCGGGCGAGCCAAGATAATCATAGGCATCCTTGGCGGCGTTGCAGATCACCAGCGCCTGCGGATCGGCAAGCCCGATATCCTCCACTGCCATCCGCACCAGCCGCCGCCCGAGATAGAGCGGGTCCTCGCCGGCATCGAACATGCGGGCGAGATAGTAGAGCGCCGCATCGGGATCGGAACCGCGCACGGATTTATGCAGCGCCGAAATCAGATTGTAATGGCCGTCCTGTGCCTTGTCATAGACCGGCGCGCGGCGCTGCACGATCTTTACCAGCGCGTCCGGATCGAAAAGCTCGTCCTTGCGGGCGGCGCGCCAGACTTCCTCGGCCAGCGTCAGTACCGAGCGGCCGTCGCCATCCGCCATGCGGATCAGGCTGGCGCGAGCATCCTCGGTCAGCGGCAGCGGCTTGCCTTCGGTCTTCTCGGCACGGCTCAGCAGCTCCGCCAGGCTTTCCTCGTCATGCGAGCGAAACGTCAGGACGCGGGCGCGGGACAAAAGAGCGGCGTTGAGTTCGAACGACGGGTTCTCGGTCGTGGCCCCCACGAGAATGACGGTGCCGTCCTCCATCACGGGCAGGAAGCTGTCCTGCTGGGCGCGGTTGAAGCGATGAATCTCGTCGACGAACAGCAGCGTCTGCCGGCCATCCATGCGGCGCAGGCGCGCGGTTTCGAACATTTTCTTGAGGTCCGCGACACCGGAGAAGATTGCCGAGATCTGCTCGAAGGCCAGGCCCGCCTCGCCCGACAGCAGCCGCGCCACCGTCGTCTTGCCGGTGCCGGGCGGCCCCCAGAAGATCATCGAGCCCAGCGAGCCGGACTCGATCATCCGCCGCAGTGCGCCATCTTCACCGGTCAGGTGTGCCTGACCGGTGACATCAGCCAAGGTTTGCGGCCGCAGACGATCGGCGAGAGGCCGCTTGCTGGCGACCCCTTCCGGTATCTTCGGTGCAAACAAGTCATCACTCATCGGAAAAACTGCCGTATGCGCTGGCCATCACGTTCGATCTCGACGCGCCAGAAGCTTGGATTGCCGCCAACGGTCTGCTGTAGCATGTCGGTCGTGGCGATGGCGACGCCATTGACCGAAATAATGATATCCTTCGGCGCGAAACCAACGCGATCGGCCGGTGAATTCGCCTTCAGGCCCTCGACGACAACACCGACTGTATCCGGCGGCAGGTGCAGTTCATCGGCAACCCGCGGCGAAAGATTGGCAACCGTCACGCCGGCGAAGGGATTGTTGCCCTCGATCAGCTTTTCGTCGCGCGGCGTGCTTTCGGGTGCCGCCGCCAGCGTCATGCTCGCCTCATGCTCCTTGCCACCATCGAGCACCGTCAATGTCACTGTAGCGCCAAGGCCCGCCGTCGTCAGGCGATAGCCCAATGCATCCGGATGTTCGACGGGGATATTGTTGAGGGCAGTGACGACCTCGCCCGGTTTCAGACCGGCCTTCGCCGCCGGCCCACCGTCAATCACCTTGGTCACCAACGCACCGCGCACCTTGTCGAGGCCGAGCGCTTCGGCAACGTCCGAGGTCACCGGTTCGAAGGAGGCGCCGATATAGGGTCGATCGAAGGTCTTGTCGCCACGATCCGCGGCAGCAAGGAAAACCTTGACCAGATTGGCGGGGATGGCAAAACCGATGCCGTTGGAACCACCGCCCTGCGAGAAGATCGCCGTGTTAAGGCCGATGAGCTCGCCGCTCATATTCGCGAGCGCGCCGCCGGAATTGCCGGGATTGATCGAGGCGTCGGTCTGGATAAAGAAGCCGACCTCGTTCTTCACCTGGTTGCGGGCCAGCGCCGAGACGATACCGCTCGTCACCGTCTGGCCGACACCGAAGGGATTGCCGATCGCCAGCACAAGATCGCCGACTTCGACACCATCGGAATTGCCCAGCGGCAGGATCGGGAAAGTCTCGTTCTTCGACTGGATCTTCAACACCGCGAGATCGACCCGGTCATCCTTCAGGATGACCTTGCACGGGAATTCGCGGCCGTCCGACAGGGCGATCTTGATATCATCGGCGCCATCGACGACGTGGTTATTGGTGATGACGGTGCCGTTCGCCTCGACGATAACGCCGGAACCCAGAGAAGATTGCTTCTCCGTACGATTCGGCATGCGCTGGCCGAAGAACTGCTCGAAGAAGGGATCGCCGGCAAAGGGCGATTGCCGCTGCACCACCCGCTCGGCATAGACGTTGACCACCGCGCCGGCCGTCTGCTTGACCAGCGGCGCGAACGACAGCTGCATTTGCATCTGGCTTTCCGGCACCGACTTCGCAGTCTGCGCCGCGGCGGAAAGCGGCATCGCCATGATGAGGGCAATCATCGAAACGGCGGTGCGCTTCAGCAGGACCTGCATGGAATTTTCCTTTTTAAATGCTCTTGAAACAACGTTGTAGCGCCCGACGCTAGAAAGAAAAGAGGGCGGAAGCATGAAGCATAGATGGTCGTGCGCGTGTACGAAAAACAGGTGGAATGAACAAAACTATGTGATTGCGCATTTCACTTCGGAAATCGACAGATGGAGTGACCTCATGCGACCAAACAGCCTGGCAGCAGCCTTCCTCATCACCTCACTCACCCTCCTCGGCACACTCGCCACATCTCGGGCCGCGAGCTTCAATTGCGACGCGCAAAATCTGCAGCCGGACGAAAAGACGATCTGCGATGTCAGGGCGCTCAACGATGCCGACGTGAAGATGGTGACGACCTTCGACCTGCTCTCCTGCCTGCTCGCCATGGGTTCGCGTGGCACGCTGCAGGATGAACAGTCCGCCTGGTTGAAGAAACGGCAGGCGTGTGGAGCGGATGTCGGGTGTTTGACGTCGTCCTATCAGGAGCGGATGAAAGAGCTGGATGAGACGTATAAGAGGATCAATCGGCCGATCTGAGCGGTGACTCGAACTGGCGCCATAGTCCCCTCTCCCCGCCTGCGGGGAGAGGGCTAGGGTGAGGGGCTACCGTGGGTCCAGCAGACCCTGCCGCCCCCGCTGATATTGAGAAGGCCCCTCATCCAACCTGGAGCAATTTCGCTGCGCTCAACTGATCCAGCCCACCTTCTCCCCGCGTTTGCGGGGTGAAGGGACTTAGTATTACTTCCCGCTCAAATCCCTGACGGCACCGCGGTCCGCGCTGGTCGCAAAGGCCGCATAGGCTTTCAGTGCCGTCGTGACATTACGCTTGCGCTTTTCGGCCGGGAACCAGCCCTTGGCGTTCTGGGCTTCGCGACGGGCGGCGAGTTCCGTCTCGTCGACGCGCAGGCTGATCGTGCGGTTCGGGATGTCGATGTCGATCATGTCGCCTTCGCGCACCAGACCGATCGTGCCGCCGTTTGCCGCTTCCGGGGAAGCGTGACCGATGGAGAGACCCGAGGTGCCGCCGGAGAAGCGGCCGTCGGTGATCAACGCGCAGGCCTTGCCGAGACCCTTCGACTTCAGATAGCTCGTCGGATAGAGCATTTCCTGCATGCCCGGGCCGCCCTTCGGGCCTTCGTAGCGGATGACGACGACGTCACCGGCAACGACCTCGTTGCTGAGGATGCCCTTGACGGCCGAATCCTGGCTTTCGAAGACCTTGGCCGGGCCGGAGAACTTCAGGATTGATTCATCGACACCGGCGGTCTTCACGATGCAGCCGTCGAGCGCCAGATTGCCCTTCAAGACGGCGAGACCGCCATCCTTGGAGAAGGGATGCTGGGCATCGCGGATGACACCCTTTTCACGATCGAGATCAAGCTCTTCCCAGCGCGCGCTCTGGCTGAAGGCAACCTGCGTCGGGATACCGCCAGGGGCCGCGCTGAAGAGTTCCAGAGCCGCCTTGTTGTCGGTCACCGCGATATCCCATTGCGCCAACGCCTCGCCCAGCGTTGGGGCGTGAACGGTCGGCAGATCGGCATTCAACAGTCCGGCACGGTTCAGCTCGCCGAGGATCGCCATGATGCCGCCGGCGCGATGCACGTCTTCCATGTGAACGTCGGCCTTGGCCGGCGCCACCTTGGAAAGGCAGGGAACGCGCCGAGACAGGCGATCGATGTCATCCATGGTGAAATCGATTTCACCCTCGTGCGCTGCCGCGAGGATATGCAGAACGGTGTTGGTCGAGCCACCCATGGCGATGTCGAGGGCCATGGCATTCTCGAACGCACCCTTGCTGGCGATTGTCCGCGGCAATGCCGTCACATCGTCCTGCTCGTAGTAGCGCTTCGCGAGAGCGACGATCCGGCGACCAGCCTCGAGGAAGAGTTCCTTGCGGTCCGAATGGGTGGCGAGCGTCGAGCCGTTGCCGGGCAGCGACAGGCCGAGCGCTTCCGTCAGGCAGTTCATGGAATTGGCGGTGAACATACCGGAACAGGAACCGCAGGTCGGACAGGCCGAACGTTCGATCGTCGCGACGTCCTCGTCGCTAATCTTGTCGTCGGCTGCGGCAACCATGGCGTCGACCAGATCGAGCGCGACCCTCTTGCCATGCATGACGACCTTGCCCGCTTCCATCGGGCCGCCGGAAACGAAGACCGTTGGGATGTTGAGCCGCAGCGACGCCATCAGCATACCGGGGGTGATCTTGTCGCAGTTGGAGATGCAGACCATGGCGTCGGCGCAATGGGCGTTGACCATGTATTCGACGCTGTCGGCGATCAGCTCGCGCGAGGGCAGCGAATAGAGCATGCCGTCATGGCCCATGGCGATGCCGTCGTCGACGGCGATGGTGTTGAATTCCTTGGCGACGCCGCCGGCCGCTTCGATTTCACGCGCGACGAGCTGGCCGAGATCCTTCAAGTGGACGTGGCCGGGCACGAACTGGGTGAAGGAGTTGACCACCGCAATGATCGGCTTGCCGAAATCGCTGTCCTTCATACCCGTCGCGCGCCAAAGGCCGCGCGCGCCCGCCATGTTGCGGCCGTGGGTCGTGGTTCTGGAACGATAAGCTGGCATGGTGTATTCCTCGTCGTCTCGGAAATTGTGAGGCGTCGGCCGGCCCCAAAGGGAGCGCCGACATTCCTGCTTTTTGGAATTGTCGTAATCCAATCGCGCCGGACTGTCACTATCAACTCAGCCGAATCCGGTACGCTGCAAGGGCAAACCCAGCCTCGGGCAGTTTGTCGGGCGCATTCACCGGCCAAATCGCGTGAACACGCGAGCAAGCCGTTTGATCGATCACGGACAGACACAAAAAATTGGTTTCCGTTCGAAAGAAATACCGGCGTAAGACCGTAACAAATCGTGCGTCCCGTACGTAGAGGTCGTATCATCTCTACGATCGCTGAAAGGACTATAGCATGCCTTCCTATCGCCCGCCAAAGATCACCTCCTCCGAGATCACGTCGCGCTCCGTCTACCTGAAGCGCCGGGAATTCCTGACGGCGGCGGCAGCCGGCGCTGGCTTGGCCATTGCCAGCAGCAAGGGTGCGCTGGCGGATCCGCTGACCGCGACCAAGAGCAATTATACGGTCGACGAGAAGCTGACACCGATCAAGGATGTCACCACCTATAATAACTTCTACGAATTCGGTCTCGACAAGGCCGATCCGGCGAAGCTTTCCGGCAATTTCAAACCGCGTCCGTGGACCGTCAAGGTCGATGGCATGGTCAACAAGCCCGGCACATTCGATATCGATGCGCTGATCAAGGAGTTCCCGCCGGAAGAGCGCGTCTACCGCATGCGCTGCGTCGAGGCCTGGTCGATGGTCATTCCCTGGGACGGCTTCCAGCTCTCGGCCCTGCTCGACAAGGTGGAGCCACTCGGCAGCGCCAAATTCGTCGCCTTCGAGACGGTCGTGCGGCCCGCGGAAATGCCGGGGCAGTCAGGGCTCCTCCAGTCGCTGGACTGGCCCTATGTCGAAGGCCTGCGGCTAGATGAGGCGCGCAATCCGCTGACGCTGCTCGCCGTCGGGCTCTATGGCGAGACGCTGCCGAACCAGAACGGCGCGCCGATCCGTCTGGTCGTGCCCTGGAAATATGGTTTCAAGGGCATCAAGTCGATCGTACGTATCACGCTCACCGACAAGCAGCCGATGAATACATGGCAGGTCGCCAACAGCCAGGAATACGGCTTCTACGCCAACGTCAATCCGGCGGTCGACCATCCGCGCTGGAGCCAGGCAACAGAACGGCGCATCGGCGAAGGTGGCTTCTTCAGCGCTAACCGCCACCCCACCCTGCCCTTCAACGGTTATGCCGACCAGGTCGCAAGCCTCTATGCCGGCATGGATCTGAGGGCGAATTTCTGATGGTTGTCTCTCTCGCCCTGCCCAAGCGCTGGCAACCGGCCTCCGTCTGGGCGCTCTATGTCGTCGGGCTGATACCGGCGGCATGGGAGTTCTATCTCGGCGCCACGGACCAGCTCGGCGCTGACGCGGTGAAGACCTTCGAGCTGTTCCTCGGGCTTTGGGCTATCCGCTTCCTGCTGCTGACGCTAGCCGTCACCCCGGCGCGCGATCTGTTCGGCTGGAATTATCTGCGCTATCGCCGCGCGCTCGGCCTCATCTGTTTCTACTACGCGCTGATGCATCTGGCTGTTTACATGATCCTCGATCAGGCGCTCGACGTCGGGGCTGTCATCGACGACGTGCTGAAGCGGCCATTCATCATGTTCGGCATGGCGGGGCTGGTGATGCTGCTGGTGCTGGCTCTGACCTCCAACAATTTCTCGATCAGGCGCCTCGGCAAGAAATGGATCTGGCTGCACCGGCTGGTCTATATCGTCGCCGCCTGCGGTGCCCTACATTTCGCGCTGTCGACCAAGGTCCTGTCGCTGGAGCAATTTATCTACATCGGCCTGCTGATCGCCATGATCCTCTATCGATCTTATCGGCCGATCATGATGGATAGGCGCAGGGCGGCGCGGAAACCATCCGCCTCCGCGCGATCAAAGGCTGCCTGACGCGAGAGGCTATTCGACCGTTTTACCAAGCGAAGCCTGCTTTTGCTGACCGTCGTTGACTTCGACGGTCGCCGTCAGGCCGGCGATCAACTTGGTGCCATCCGGCACCTTGTCGAGCGCGATGCGAACCGGCACGCGCTGCGCCAGGCGAACCCAGCTGAAGGTCGGCGTGATATTGGCGAGCATGCTGCCGGAGGTGCGCTCGCGATCCTCGATGCCGTTGGCGATGCTCTCGACATGGCCGGTCAGCTTTTCCGTCTGCCCCATCAGGTGGATGGAGACCTCGTCACCAACATGGATACGCGGCAATTTGGTTTCCTCGAAATAGCCCTCGACACGCAGGGAATCGCTGTCGATCAGCGCCACTTCGGCGCTGCCGGCCGTCACGTAATCACCCGGACGCAGGCTCAAGTTCGAGATCCTGCCGTTGACGGTGGCGCGAACCTCGGAGCGATCGAGATTGAGCTGGGCGAGATCGCGACTGGCGGTCGCCTGGCGGAAAGAGGCATCGGCCTGCTGCTCGGCGGTCAGCGCCTGTTCCTTCTGCTGCAGGGAACCTGCGTCGCCGAGACGGGACTGCCGCTGGTTTTCGCGGTGAGCCTGATCGAGCGCCGCCTTGCTGCTTTCCAACGCCGCATCCGCCTGCGCCAGTGCAATCGCAAAACGCTCCCGGTCTACGCGGAAGAGGACGTCGCCCTTGTTGACGGTCTGGTTGTCCTTGACCAGCACGTCGCTGACGAGGCCCGCGACATCCGGCGCGATGCCGACGACATCGGCGCGCAGGCGCGCGTCGCGCGTCCACGGCTCATCCATATAATGCCCCCAGAGCTCGCGGCCGACGAAGATGGCTCCGACGACAAAGGCAAGGGTAACGGCGATACGGCCAATCATTTTGAACGTTTTCATATGAAGTACCAACGGGAGAGTGAGGAAACGGCGCCAAGCAGCAAGACGTAGAGTGCTAGATCGAAGAGACCGCGATGCCAGACCAGGGCGTAGGCCCCAAGCCTTGCGAGAAGGCGCCGAAGGGGAATGACGGCAAGCAGCGTCACGACCATGAGGACAAGGAGGCGTGGGATATAGACGCCATAAAGATCGAATTCGGCAGGCATGATGTTACTCGGCGGCAATGGAAAGAGGTGAGGATGTATCCGACATGGGTGGCTGCCGGCTTTGCGGCGGCTCGGCATGAGGAAAGAGCGCCCGGCGCAGGCCGACCAGAGCATCGAGACTAGGGCGGCCCGCCGACCCATCCCGGAGCGCGATGGCTTCCAGGCTGTTGTCGATCGACTGGCGCAATCCATCCGATGGATCGATAGCCTGCCCAGCCTTGACCCGCGAGCGATAGAAATCCGCAACGCCGGAAAGAACCGTGCCGACCGAGGAGGCGCCGGCGGTGCTGAGCTGCGGGCGTTCTTTCTGAAGCATCAACACGTTGAAACCCAGGCGAACGTCGGCATAGCCGTCGACCTTTTTCAGCTCACGGTCCTCGACGGCGGCAAGGCGGGGAACGAGCTGGCCGAGGCGATCGAGGATGCGGCCGGACAGGCGCGCATGATCGCGCCGACGCGCGCCTGCTGCTGTTTCGGCAAGGTCGCTCCAACCGGCCTTCACCAGCCGTGATGCGGCGAGTTCGGAGCCGAATGGCCGTGTCAGTTGCGTCCAGACGAGCGCGAAACCGACACCCGCCAGAGCGGCGACCGCTCCATTGATGAAGGTGCTGAAATCCGCCACATAGCGGTCTTGCAGCGCGATGAAGGTGGCGCCGTTTACGGTCAGCAGCATGGCGAGCATGTTCGACTGCGGCCGCGGGATCAGCAGGCCGATCACCAGAAAGGGCGGCGCGAAGGCGAGCACGAGCAGTTCGTAGCTGTTGATGCTAGGCAATATGCCGAAGAGATAGATGAAGGCGATCACCAGGCTGAATGCGGTCCAGATGAACATCGAGGTGATGAACGGCGCCGGGCGGTCGAGCGCTGCGAAGAAGGAACAGGCGACGGCCGCCATGGTCACGAAGCCGGCCCCGTCTTCCCAGCCGGTCACGATCCATAAGAAGCAGGCCAAGAAGATGCCGACGACGACCGAACCGGCGGAAAAGGCCAGCAAGGCATAGTCATAATGTCGGCTGCGGCCGACGACGTCGCGATGGCGAAAGGCTGGGTGCCAGGAACCGGCTCGCCTGCCGGCGACGATCTCATTGCGCAGTGTCAGGCAATCCTGCCAGAGATCGACGATCTCCTTCAGCCGTGCGAGTGCGCTGGAGAGCACGAGGTCATCCCAGTTCAGATCGGGATCGGCATTCTGCAAAGCCTCGATCTTTCCGGAGAGGACGATGGCCGTCTTGTCGGCCTCACTCTTGCCGCCCTGGGACAGCCAATCGGCCACTTCGTTCATGACTACGAGGAGTTCAGGAGGCAGCGCCTTCTCCCGCGCCTTCAACGCATGCAGACGATCAGCCAGCGACGAGAAGAGCGGCAGCAGCATCAGCAGACGGCCGCGCAACTCGCGGGAATGGCGAACAATGTCCCGGCTATCCGCATCGTAACCGAGCTGGCTGATGATGAGATCGAGCCCGGTGACATCGGAGGCGAGCTTCTGTCGCTTCAGGGGCGTGGCGGGTGACGCACCCTCCCCGCGCAGGATTTCATCTGCCCAGCTGCCGGCATCATCGAGCCATGTCGTGATGCGCTGGCCGAGGACCGAGCGTACGCTTGTCGGGAAAAAGACGGCGCTGACGACGCTGGCGCAGACGATGCCGATGATGATTTCCTCGGAGCGGGCGAGCGCGACATCGAAGACCGTCTCCGGAGAGCCGACCGTCGGCAAGGCGATCATGGGCAGCGTGTAGCCGGCCAGCATGAAAACGTAGCTGCGCGAGGTCCGGTCGAGCATCGAGATGAACAGCAACGTGCCTGTCCATAGCGCGATGACGATGGAAAGAAGCATGGGCGCATTGACGAAGAGCGGAACGAAAAAGACGGCGGCGGACGCTCCGAGCAGCGTGCCGAGGGCGCGATAGAGCGCTTTCGAACTCGTTGCCCCCGCAAGCGGATTGGCAACGACATAGACGGCCGCCATGGCCCAATAGGGACGCGGGAGATCCAGCGACAATGCGATGAACAGCGCAAGCATGGCCGCCAGGAAAGCCTTGCCGGAAAACAGCCAATCACGCCAGGACGGGAGGCTCATAATGCTTCCTCGCGCTGCTGATTGGTTCCAGACGCCTTCGGCGCCTCGAAATCTTCGAAGGCCTGCAACACTCGGATCGCGGCTTCGATATCAGCCTTGTCGACATTGGCGAGGATCTTGCCACGCAATTCGTCTAGCGTCTCCTCCATGCGCGTGGCAAGCGCCTCGCCTTCGGCGGTCAGCCACAGGCCTTTTGCTCGACGATCCGTCGGGTCGTCCTTGCGCACGACGAGCCCCAGACCTTCGAGCTGGTCGAGCAGCCGCACCAAGGACGGACCTTCGATGCCGACATAATTGGCAAGAACCACCTGCCGCACTCCGCCGCCAAGACGGCCGATCCACAACAGAGGTGCTGCGGACGCCTCCGAGATCCCATGGGAACTCAGGACAAGGTCAACAACCCGCCGCCACTGGCGGCCGGTCGACAGGAGATTGGCTGTGAAGATGCGCTGCAGGACGTTGAAGGATTTCATGGCTAGTTATTAGCATTAAATTAGTTAGGATTCAAACGATGTAAGGGGAATGAAGCCTGCCAAGTTGGAAAGGCAGCTATGCAATCAAGGATGAGCGGCGAAGCGAATTTTCATACCGCAGGATTCTGCCGAGCAGCCTTTACAGCTGTAAAGGCGGTATCAAGCGCCAAAGCCGCCGCTATCCCCGCGGCATAGGCCAATATGTTCCACAGCGAGAACACCCGCCCCAGCAATAGAGCGCCTGCGGTCGTCAATCGAAAGGCATCCAGCCATGGCGTATGAAGCAGCCGGAAAAATTCGACGAAAATGGCAATCAACGCTGCCGCCACGGCGATCTTTCCAGGTTTCGCAGTGACCCGTAACGACGCCAATAGAAGATAGACCATCGATCCCCACAGGATCGAGCCCCCATATTTGACGATCGTGAAAGGCAGATGCGCTTCGTATCCAAACCGCCTGAGCGCGAGACCACAGGCGATGGTCAGGGCTAGAGCGGAAAGCAGCAATACTCTTCTCGATGAGCTTTTTTCTAGGACTTCCAAACGTCGTCCCTCCACTGGCAAAGCAGGCATCAACCTTGGTCGGCAGGTAGCCCGCCATCCCCATGAAAAGCAAGAGCGTGCCGCGCGGCCCTGGATACGGAAAATTCACGCGTGCTGATACAATGTTGAGCTGCAATTTCGCCACGCTCTTCCTGTCATCAGCATTGTCATCCGAGACGTCATCAGCGCCACGAGCGAGAAACATTGAAATGTCCAAAGCCGCTGTCCTCGAAAAGCTTCTGCCGTCTTTCCATACCTATCTCACCCGCGTGCCTGCCCATACCGATCTGAAGGGTGTCCGCCGATTCGCTGTCGAGTTCCTATTCTTCGGCATCAAGGAAGCGCGCGCCTGTCTTTTCGTGGGGCTGTTTTTCCTGGCGATTTTCACGGTTCCGCACGCGGGGATCCTAGGCATCCCGCGCTATGACGCCCTGCTGATCATTGCGCTCGCCGTTCAAATCGGGATGGTCTGGGCGAAGCTGGAAACTGTCGACGAGTTGAAGGCCGTCTGCCTCTTCCACGTCGTGGGCTTCGCACTCGAAGTCTTCAAAACGTCGGGCAGTATACAATCCTGGGCCTATCCGGAATTCGCCTATACCAAGCTCTTCGGCGTTCCGCTATTTTCCGGCTTCATGTATGCCGCCATCGGGAGCTACATCATCCAGGCGTGGCGACTCTTCGACCTACGCATCAAGCATCATCCGCCCTATTGGATGGCCGGCCTGATGGCGCTCGCGATCTACGCCAATTTCTTCACGCATCATTATATCGGCGATTATCGCTGGTATATTGCGGCCTGCACGCTGGGGCTCTACGCGCGCTCGACAGTCGTCTTCCGTCCCTACGACCGCGACCGCCGCATGCCGCTGCTGCTATCCTTCATATTGATCGGCTTCTTCATCTGGCTGGCAGAGAACATCGGCACCTTTTTCGGTATCTGGAGATATCCTAATCAGCTTGGCGCCTGGTCGGCAGTCCACATCGGAAAATGGAGTTCCTGGTCTCTTCTTGTCATCATGATCTTCACCATCGTCGCCAATCTGAAGCACATCAAGAAACACGTTCATATTCCGCAATAGCGTCGCCGCACCGGAGACAGCGCACCAAGACCCAAGGAACACAAAAAGGCCGGATGATCGCTCATCCGGCCTCTTGATTGTCCATTCGAAGCGAGCCTTAAGCGGCTGCGGCTTCTTCCTCGGCAGCAACGCGGGCCTTGTCGGCTGCGCCCTTGGCAGAGGTGTCGCGATCGACGAATTCGACGACGGCGAGAGCGGCATTGTCGCCCTGGCGGAAGCCGGCCTTCATGATGCGCAGGTAGCCGCCGTTGCGGGTGGCGTAACGCGTTGCGATCGCATCGAACAGCTTGGCAACGACAACAACGTCGCGAATCTGCGAGATGGCCTGACGACGAGCGTGCAGGTCGCCGCGCTTGCCGAGGGTGACCAGCTTTTCGACGATCGGGCGAATTTCCTTCGCCTTCGGCAGGGTGGTGACGATCTGCTCATGGGTGATGAGCGAAGCCGCCATGTTGGCGAACATCGCCTTACGGTGGCTAGCGGTTCTATTCAGCTTGCGGCCGGCTTTACCGTGGCGCATGGCTATTCTCCTTCACTTGCAGGCTTCATCCACCTGCAGTTTGATTGGTTAGTATTGGTCTTCGTAGCGCTTGGCGAGATCTTCGATGTTCTCAGGCGGCCATGCCGGCACTTCCATGCCGAGGTGCAGACCCATGGAAGCGAGAACTTCCTTGATTTCGTTCAGCGACTTGCGACCAAAATTCGGCGTGCGGAGCATTTCTGCTTCGGTCTTCTGAATGAGGTCGCCGATATAGACGATGTTGTCGTTCTTCAGGCAGTTTGCCGAGCGAACAGACAGTTCCAGTTCGTCCACCTTCTTGAGGAGCGCCGGGTTGAAAGCGAGTTCGGTAACTGCTTCTTCTTCGGCTTCCTTCTGCGGCTCGTCGAAGTTGACGAACACGCCAAGCTGATCCTGGAGGATGCGAGCCGCGAAAGCGACGGCATCTTCGCCGGTGATCGAACCATCGGTTTCGATCGACATGCTCAGCTTGTCGTAGTCGAGAACCTGTCCTTCACGGGTATTTTCTACCTTGTAGGACACCTTCTTGACCGGCGAATAAAGGCTGTCGACCGGGATAAGACCAATCGGAGCATCTTCCGCACGATTACGATCGGCCGGGACATAGCCCTTGCCGTTATTGACGGTGAATTCCATGCGGATTTCGGCACCCTCGTCGAGCGTGCAAATCACATGCTCGGGGTTGAGGATTTCGATATCGCCAACCGTCTGAATATCGCCAGCCGTTACGACGCCGGGACCCTGCTTGCGGACCACCATGCGCTTGGCATCATCGCCATCCATCTTGATGGCGATTTCCTTGATGTTCAGCACGATGTCCGTCACATCTTCCCGGACGCCCGGGATAGAGGAGAACTCATGCAGCACGCCGTCGATCTGCACGGCCGTCACAGCGGCGCCGCGCAGTGAGGACAGCAGAACGCGACGCAGCGCGTTGCCGAGGGTGAGGCCGAAGCCACGCTCCAGCGGTTCGGCCACGAGCGTTGCCTTGGTACGGCCGCTCGAGGTGAACTCGACCTTGTTCGGCTTGATCAGTTCCTGCCAGTTTTTCTGAATCATGTTCTTGCCTTCCGTTCGTTGTCACCATCCAATCGTGACAACCGAGCTTGAAAAGCACCGAGCCGGACACATGTGCGCCGGCCGGTGTCGTGAGTGGCGATGATCAGACGCGGCGCTTCTTGCGCGGGCGGCAACCATTGTGCGGGATCGGCGTCACGTCGCGGATGGACGTGATCATGAAACCGGCAGCCTGGAGCGCGCGCAGAGCGGATTCACGACCGGAACCCGGACCGCAAACTTCGACTTCCAGCGACTTCATGCCATGTTCCTGGGCCTTCTTGGCGCAGTCTTCAGCAGCGATCTGGGCAGCGAACGGGGTCGACTTGCGCGAACCCTTGAAGCCCTTGGCACCAGCGGACGACCAGGCAATAGCGTTGCCCTGTGCGTCGGTGATGGTGATCATCGTGTTGTTGAAGGTCGAATTGACGTGCGCGACGCCCGATGAAATATTTTTACGCTCGCGACGGCGAACGCGTACGGCTTCCTTGGCCATGGTAGTCCTTTCTTGGATCTCTGCACCGCCGTAATGCCAGCGGCTCCACCGGAGCGGCGCCGAATTAGCGCCGTTCCAAACTCAAAGAGGCCGGCGCAGACCGCCAGCCTCCCACACCCGGTTTCCCGGAGATTACTTCTTCTTACCAGCGATGGCCTTTGCCGGACCCTTGCGGGTGCGGGCATTGGTGTGCGTGCGCTGGCCGCGAACCGGAAGGCTGCGACGATGGCGCAGACCACGGTAGCTGCCAAGGTCCATCAGACGCTTGATGTTCATCGAAGTATCACGACGAAGGTCACCTTCGACCTGATAATCGCGATCGATGGTTTCGCGGATCTGCAGAACTTCAGCGTCCGTCAACTGATTGACGCGACGCTCGGCCGGAATACCGACCTTCTCGCAGATTTCCTGTGCAAACTTCGGTCCGATCCCGTG
This sequence comes from Martinezella rhizogenes, assembly GCF_000799715.1. GTDB lineage: Bacteria > Pseudomonadota > Alphaproteobacteria > Rhizobiales > Rhizobiaceae > Rhizobium > Rhizobium rhizogenes_C. Next base: position 12,730 of record NZ_JUHG01000011.1, on the reverse strand, counting down.
AATGTAGCGAAGCGCAATAACTACGCGCTTTGCAGTCGGGATGTTGACGCCAGCGATACGAGCCACGCCTGTTCTCCTTGCATTCCTTTTGCCTGAGCAAAGGGCTTTTGTTATGCAGCCCGGGAGCTGCTTGTTCGATTAGATCCGTAACACGTCAAAACGACCGTGCCCGGACTTCCCGATGGAAATCCGCGCCGATCGCTTGGTATGTCGCGAGTTGGCGCGGTGTTTAACGGAATCAGCGCAAAAAAGCAACCGCTCCCGGCAAGTTTATTTTAAGCTATCTAAAGCTTAGAGAGGATCGCCTCGATATCGGCGGTCACATGTTCGATATCCGCCATGCCGTCGACCGACTGAAGCTTGCCCTTGGCATAGTAATAGCCGATGAGCGGCGAGGTTTCCTTGTAGTAGACCTGCAGACGCTCGACGACCGTCTCCCTGTTGTCGTCGGCCCGGCGCTTGAAATGCGTGGAACCGCAACGGTCGCACACACCCTCCACTTTCGGCCTGAGGTTTTCGTCGTGATAACCGGCGCCACAGTTGGCGCAAGTATAACGGCCCGAAATACGATCGGCGAGCACGGCGTCATCGACCTTGATCTCGATCACGGCGGAGAGCTCGAGACCCTTCGCCTTCAACATCGCTTCCGTCGCATCGGCCTGAACGAGCGTGCGCGGAAAACCATCGAGGATGAAGCCCCTGACGCAATCCGGTTGATCGATTCGCTCGGATACGATGGCATTGACGATGTCGTCTGAAACAAGCTTGCCGGCGTCCATGACGGCCTTGGCGCGCTTGCCTACTTCAGTCCCGGCCGCCACGGCGGCCCTCAGCATATCCCCCGTGGAAAGCTGCGGAATGCCATGCTTTTCCACGATACGCTGGGCCTGGGTTCCCTTACCTGCACCCGGCGGCCCCAAAAGTATCAATCTCATCGCCCCCTCTTTCCTCCACGCAACTTCGATTTCTTGATCAGGCCTTCATACTGCTGTGCGATCAGGTGACCCTGAATCTGTGCCACCGTATCCAGCGTTACGCTAACCACGATCAGAAGCGAAGTGCCACCCAGCGCCAACGGAATACCGGTCTGGGACACGAGAATTTCGGGCAGGATGCAGACGAAGACGAGATAGAGGGCGCCGATGACCGTGATCCGGGTCAGCACGTAGTCGATATATTCGGCGGTGCGATCACCCGGGCGGATACCCGGAATGAAGCCGCCATGCTTCTTCAGATTATCGGCCGTATCCTTCGGATTGAAGACCAGCGCGGTATAGAAGAAGGCGAAGAAGGCGATCAGAGCGGCGTAGAGCACCATGTAGAGCGGCTGGCCATGACCGAGGGCCGCGACGATCGAGGTGACCCAGGTCGGCAGGGCCGTGTTGGTGCCGAGACCAGCGATGGTCGCCGGCAGCAGCAGCAGCGACGACGCGAAGATCGCAGGAATAACGCCCGATGTGTTGAGCTTCAGCGGCAGATGCGAGGTGTCACCCTGGAACATGCGGGTGCCGACCTGGCGCTTCGGATACTGGATCAGCAGGCGGCGCTGGGCGCGCTCCACGAAGACGATCAGCGCGATGACCAGGACAGCCACGACAAGCACGAGGAGAATGAGGCCGGTCGACAGGGCGCCGGTGCGGCCAAGTTCGAGCGTACCGGCAAGTGCCGTCGGCAGACCGGCTGCAATGCCCGCGAAGATGATCAGCGAAATACCGTTGCCGATACCGCGCGATGTCACCTGCTCGCCGAGCCACATCAGGAACATCGTGCCGCCAAGCAGCGTGATGACGGTCGAAATACGGAAGAACCAGCCCGGATCGAGGACGACGCCATTGCCATGCTCAAGGCCGATCGCAATGCCGTAGGCCTGCAATGCGCCGAGCAGCACTGTGCCGTAGCGGGTGTACTGGTTGATGATCTTGCGGCCCTGCTCGCCTTCCTTCTTCAGGTTCTCGAGCGCCGGCACGACCGAGGTCATGAGCTGCACGATGATCGAAGCGGAGATATAGGGCATGATGCCGAGCGCGAAAATCGCCATGCGCTGGACTGCGCCGCCGGAAAACATGTTGAAAAGGCCGAGAATGCCGCCAGACTGATTCTGGAACGCCTGGGCATAGGCTGCCGGATTGAGGCCCGGAAGCGGGATATGGGTCCCCAGTCGGTAAACGAGGAGAGCTCCGAGCGTGAACCACAAGCGCTTCTTGAGATCCTCGGCTTTGGCAAAGGTCGAGAAATTGAGATTGGACGCCAATTGTTCCGCAGCAGAAGCCATGCAAATCTCCGCACTACCAATTCCGGCAAAATCGGCCGGGTCCGGAATCAGTTTTCAAATTGTTCAAAAGCCGGGCTTTGGACGGATTGCACTGCAATCGGATGCCTCACCCTGGGGTCCCGTTATTCACCGGAAAGACACAGCTGCATCATTCAGGTTCGTGAGGCTCACATATGGGAGCAAAATCGCCCGGTGTGAAGCACCCCGGGCGACTTATTGATAAGATTATTCTGCGACAGCAGCTGCTGCGGCGAGCAGCTTGATGGAACCGCCAGCCTTTTCGATCTTTTCGACCGCCGGCTTGGAGGCGCCTGCAACTTCCAGCGACAACTTCGCCTTCAGTTCGCCGTCCGAGAGAACCCGAACGCCGTCCTTGACGCGGCGAATCACGCCGGCAGCCTTGAGAGCGGCAGCATCGATGGTCTTCTTGGCATCGAGCTTGCCGGCGTCAACCGCAACCTGGATGCGTGCCAGCGACACAACAACGTAATCGGCAGCGAAGATGTTGTTGAAGCCGCGCTTCGGCAGGCGACGGTAGATAGGCATCTGACCGCCTTCGAAGCCGTTGATGGCAACGCCCGAACGGGACTTCTGACCCTTCACACCACGGCCACCGGTCTTGCCGGAGCCGGAGCCAATGCCGCGGCCGAGGCGCTTGCGGCTATGGGTCGAGCCTTCGTTATCCTTGATCTCATTCAATTTCATAGCGAATACCTCCGGCTCACTTCTCGTCGACAACGCGAACGAGATGCTGGACAGCACGGATCATGCCACGAACAGCCGGGGTATCTTCCAGCGTGCGGCGACGGTGCATCTTGTTCAGTCCGAGACCGATCAGCGTCTTCTGCTGAACATCCGGACGGCGGATCGGGCTGCCAATCTGCTCGACCGTAACGGTCGCGTTGGCTTCAGCCTTCTTGGTCGTCTTGGCCATAGGTCAAACTCCCTTATTCTTCGGAGGCGTTGCCCGAAGCGCCACGACGAGCCTGCAGAGTGGCATACTTGATGCCGCGCTGAGCTGCGATGTCCTTCGGGTGAACCTGGTGCTTCAGGGCGTCGAACGTGGCGCGAACCATGTTGTACGGGTTCGACGAACCGGTCGACTTGGCAACGACGTCATGAACGCCGAGCGTTTCGAAAACGGCGCGCATCGGGCCGCCGGCGATGATACCGGTACCGACCTTGGCCGAGCGCAGCAGAACCTTGCCGGCGCCATGACGGCCATGGACGTCATGATGCAGCGTACGGCCGTCGCGCAGCGGTACGAAGATCAGGTCGCGCTTGGCGCTTTCAGTGGCCTTGCGGATGGCTTCCGGCACTTCACGAGCCTTGCCATGACCGAAGCCTACGCGACCCTTCTGGTCGCCAACAACAACGAGAGCGGCGAAACCAAAACGGCGGCCACCCTTTACAACCTTGGCGACGCGATTGATCGCTACCAGCTTGTCGACGAATTCGCTATCGCGCTCGTCACGGCTCTGACGGTCATCCCGCGAGCCCCTCTTTTCCTGTGCCATTGTCCTCTTCCTTTTTCTTTTCCGGGTGCAATCGGCAAACAACAAGGACCGCATGCCCTCCCCCTAAAGGGAAACTTGCGGTCCGGTGAAATCCCGGTCGGCGCTAGAAAGCTGCCGACCGGAAACTTGATCAGAAGGACAGACCGCCTTCGCGGGCTGCTTCAGCCAGAGCCTTGATACGGCCGTGGTAGATGAAGGCGCCGCGATCGAACACGACTTCCTTGACGCCTGCCTTGGAGGCACGCTCGGCTACGAGCTTGCCAACGAGGGCGGCGGCTGCGGTGTCGGCACCGGTCTTCAGAGAACCGCGCAGATCCTTATCGAGGGTGGAGGCAGACGCAAGCGTCTTGCCGGCCACATCATCGATGACCTGGACGTAGATGTTCTTCGACGAGCGATGAACCGACAGGCGCGGGCGGCCATTGGCCACCGACTTAAGTTGACGACGCACGCGGTTGGCACGACGTGCAAGTGCTTCTTTCCTGCTAGCCATTTCGCGTGATCCTTACTTCTTCTTGCCTTCTTTGCGGACGATCCGCTCGCCGGCATACTTAACACCCTTGCCCTTGTAGGGCTCAGGACCGCGGTATTCGCGGATTTCAGCGGCAACCTGGCCGACCTGCTGCTTGTTGATGCCGGTGACGACGATTTCCGTCGGCTTCGGCACAGCAATCGTGATGCCTTCCGGCGGCTCATAAACCACGTCGTGGCTGAAGCCGAGCGCGAGCTGCAGGTTCTTGCCCTGCAAAGCGGCACGGTAGCCGACGCCGTTGATTTCGAGCTTGCGCTCGAAGCCGTCCTTAACACCCTTCAGGATGTTCTCGATCATCGTGCGGGACATGCCCCACTTCGAACGAGCGTCCTTGGAGTTGCTAAGCGGCGTTACGACAATTGCGTTATCTTCCAGCTTGAGACCGATTTCGTCGTTAGCAACGAAAAACAGTTCGCCCTTGGGGCCCTTAGCAGTCACCTTTTGGCCATCAACCGAGGCCGTGATTCCTGCAGGCACCTGAACGGGCTTCTTACCGATACGAGACATTTTTTCAAACCTGTCTGTTTCGAGAGAGATCCATGTTCGATCTTAGAAGACCGAGCAAAGAACCTCACCACCAACATTCTGTTCACGAGCCTGGTGATCGGCCATCACACCCTTCGGAGTCGAAAGGATGATGATACCGAGACCGTTCGCGACCTGCGGAATGGACTTAACCGAGACATAAACTCGGCGGCCCGGCTTAGACACACGGCCGATCTCGCGGATCACCGATGAGCCTTCATAGTACTTGAGTTCGATGCTGATCTCAGTCTTGCCGTTGCCGAAATCGACGACGGAGTAGCCACGGATGTAGCCTTCAGCCTGGAGAACATCGAGAACACGCGCACGAAGCTTGGACGCAGGCGTCGAAACCGACGACTTGCGACGCGAAGCGCCGTTACGGATGCGGGTGAGCATATCGCCCAAAGGATCAGTCATAGTCATCTAATCTGCTCCTTACCAGCTCGACTTGACAATGCCCGGCACCTTGCCGAAATTGCCGAGTTCACGCAGCGCGATACGCGACATGCGCAGTTTGCGGTAGTACGCGCGAGGGCGGCCCGATACTTCGCAACGGTTGCGAACGCGGGTCTTCGATCCATCGCGCGGGAGCGATGCCAGCTTCAACGTGGCCTTGAACCGGTCTTCGATCGGAAGAGACTGGTTCATGATGATTGCCTTCAGAGCAGCCCGCTTTGCGGATTGAGTGGCAACCGTATTGCGGCGGCGCTTGTTCTTTTCAACTGCGCTTGTCTTCGCCATATTTAGGTTCCTTTTCTACGCTCGTCGTTACGGTTACTGACGGAAAGGGAAGTTGAACTCTTTCAGGAGAGCCCGTGCTTCGTCATCCGCTGTCGCCGTCGTGCAAACGATGATGTCCATGCCCCACATCTGATCAACCTTATCGTAGTTGATCTCAGGGAACACAATGTGTTCCTTGATGCCCATGGCGAAGTTGCCACGACCGTCAAAGCTCTTCGGGTTCAGGCCGCGAAAATCTCGAACGCGCGGAAGCGCGATGTTGATCAGACGGTCCAGGAACTCATACATGCGGGCGCCGCGAAGGGTTACCTTGGCGCCGATCGGCATATTTTCGCGGACCTTGAAGCCTGCGATGGAGTTGCGCGCATGGGTGATGACCGGCTTCTGGCCGGCGATCGCTGCGAGGTCGGCGGCAGCAACAGTCGGCTTCTTCGAATCAGCCGTTGCTTCGCCCACGCCCATGTTGATCACGATCTTATCAAGCTTCGGGATCTGCATTTCGTTGGCGTAGGAGAACTGCTCCTGCATCGCCGCACGAATGCGGGCAACATATTCCTTCTTGAGCCGCGGCTCGTACTTTACCTCAGCCATCGATCACTTCTCCCGAGGTCTTGGCCACGCGGACCTTCTTGCCATCTACAACCTGAAAGCCGACGCGGGTCGGCTTACCGTCCTTGTCGACGATTGCGAGGTTGGACAGGTGAAGCGAGGCTTCCTTGCTGATAATGCCAGCTTCCTGGGTCTGCGTCTGGCGCTGATGGCGCTTGATGACGTTGACGCCACGGACGACCGCACGGTCTTCCTTCGGCATTACTTGAATGACTTCGCCGGTACGGCCCTTGTCCTTGCCGGCCAATACGACAACCTTGTCGCCTTTACGGATCTTTTGCATCGCTCCGCTCCCTTACAGTACTTCTGGAGCCAGCGAGATGATCTTCATGTGGTTCTTGGCGCGAAGTTCGCGCGGAACCGGTCCGAAGATACGGGTGCCGATCGGCTCTTTCTTGTTATCGATGAGGACTGCTGCGTTGGTATCGAAGCGGATGACGCTGCCATCCGGACGACGGATATCCTTGGCGGTACGAACGACCACCGCCTTCATCACGTCACCCTTCTTCACGCGGCCGCGCGGAATGGCTTCCTTGATCGAAACAACGATAACGTCGCCGATCGAGGCATACTTGCGCTTCGAGCCGCCCAGCACCTTGATGCACATGACACGACGTGCGCCGGAATTATCCGCCACGTCGAGGTTTGTTTGCATCTGAATCATGTCAGGTCGCCTTCTTGTTGTTACCGGAATGGTTGGGTCTAACGACCCCCTACCCCGGCTTATGGACTAGTCTCTTGTCTGATTTCTCCAGCGCTCGGGACCACCAGGGTCATCTTCGCCGGCCATCAATAAAGCAAAAGAACGCTCGTATTCGAGCGTCCTGCTTCCAAGCTCGTGCTTCATACAGATATTTCGCCCAGACGCAAGGGCCTGAGCGAAATTCTGTTACTTGGACTGGGCGGAAACGACCGTCCAGGTCTTGTCTTTGGAGATCGGCGCGCATTCCTCGATGGAAACGGTGTCGCCGATCTTGTACTGATTGTTTTCGTCGTGGGCCTTGTACTTCTTGGAACGACGAACGGTCTTCTGGAGCAGCGGGTGAGCGAAACGACGCTCAACGCGGACAACTACCGTCTTCTCGTTCTTGTCGCTGACCACGACGCCCTGCAGAATGCGCTTCGGCATGTTATTTTTCCTTTAGGCCTTTGCTTCTGCCGCCTTCTGGCGGGCAATGGTTTTCACGCGAGCGATATCCTTGCGGACTTCGTTGATGCGCGAGGACTTCTCAAGCTGGCCGGTTGCCTTCTGAAAGCGCAGGTTGAACTGCTCCTTCTTCAGCTTGGCAAGCTCGTCCTTGAGTTGGTCGGCGCTCAGGGCGCGAACATCTGCGGCTTTCATGAGCTTCTTCCTTACTCTGCAATGCGCTGCACGAAGCGCGTCTTGACCGAGAGCTTGGCGGAACCAAGGCGCAGAGCCTCACGAGCGATTTCTTCGCTCACACCATCGATCTCGAACATCATACGGCCGGGCTTGACCTTGCATGCCCAGTATTCGACAGAGCCTTTACCTTTACCCATACGGACTTCGGTCGGCTTTTTGGTTACCGGAACATCCGGGAACACCCGGATCCATACACGGCCGGCACGCTTCATATGACGCGTGATCGCGCGGCGAGCCGCTTCGATCTCACGAGCATTGACGCGGTTGGGCTCCTGCGACTTCAGGCCGAATTCGCCGAACGCGAGATCAGAACCACCCTTGGCAACGCCCTTGATGCGACCCTTGAATTGCTTCCGGTACTTCGTACGCTTTGGCTGCAACATTTTTCTATTCTCCGAACTTATCTGCCACGTACGCTATCAAGCGTTATCGCGGCGGCGGTCTCTATCGCGATCACGGCTAGCCGGACCCTGGGCGTCGCCTTCCAGCGCACGGCGTTCGGAGGCCATCGGATCATGCTCAAGGATTTCGCCCTTGAAGATCCAAACCTTGATGCCGCAGATGCCGAATGCGGTTTCTGCTTCAGCCGTACCGTAATCGATATCGGCGCGCAGCGTATGCAACGGCACGCGACCTTCGCGATACCATTCCGTACGAGCGATTTCAGCGCCGCCGAGACGGCCACCGCAGGTGATCTTGATGCCTTCGGCGCCAAGACGCATCGCGGACTGAACGGCGCGCTTCATGGCGCGACGGAAAGCTACACGGCGCTCGAGCTGCTGAGCGATCGACTGGGCAACCAGAACAGCATCGATTTCCGGCTTGCGGACTTCAACGATGTTGAGGTGCGTTTCGGAATTCGTCATGTCCGACAGCTTCTTGCGAAGCTTGTCGATGTCAGCGCCCTTCTTGCCGATGATCAGGCCCGGACGAGCCGAGTGGATCGTGACGCGGCACTTCTTGTGCGGACGCTCGATGACCACCTTGGAGATACCAGCCTGCTTCAGTTCGTCCATGACGAACTTACGCATCTTCAGGTCTTCGTGAAGAAGCTGACCATACTCGGCATTGTCCGCAAACCAGCGGCTATCCCAAGTACGGTTGATGCCGAGACGAAAACCGATTGGATTGATTTTCTGACCCATTATGCAGCCTCCCCTTGAGCTTCCACTGCTTCCACTTCACGAACAACGATCGTCAGGTGGGCGAACGGACGCTCGATACGAGACGCACGACCACGGCCACGAGCGTGGAAACGCTTCATGACGATCGACTTGCCGACGTAAGCTTCCGCCACGAACAGCGAGTCAACATCGAGATCATGGTTGTTCTCTGCATTGGCGATCGCAGATTCAAGCGTCTTCTTGACGGCGCCTGCGATACGCTTGCGGGAGAATTCCAGCTCTGCGAGTGCACGATCAACCTTTTTGCCGCGGATAGATGCTGCAACCAGGTTGAGCTTCTGCGGGCTGACGCGGAGCGTGCGCGCAACTGCCTGCGCTTCATTGTCCTTCAGCCGGCGTTCGGCTTTTGCCTTGCCCATTGTTACTTCCTCTTCGCCTTCTTGTCCGCGCCGTGACCGTAGTAGGTGCGGGTCGGGGCGAACTCACCGAACTTGTGACCGACCATGTCTTCGTTGACATTGACCGGAATGTGCTTGCTGCCGTTGTAGACGCCGAAGGTAAGACCAACGAACTGCGGCATGATCGTGGAGCGACGGCTCCAGATCTTGATTACTTCACTGCGTCCGCCTTCACGCACCTTCTCAGCCTTCTTGAGAAGATAGCCGTCAACAAACGGACCTTTCCATACTGAACGAGCCACTTGAGACTTCCTCTCTTACTTCTTGCGCTGATGGCGCGAGCGCATAATCATTTTATCGGTCGACTTGTTCGACCGCGTGCGCTTGCCCTTGGTCGGCTTGCCCCATGGGGTCACCGGATGGCGACCACCGGAGGTCCGGCCTTCACCACCGCCGTGCGGATGGTCGACGGGGTTCATGACGACGCCGCGAACGTGCGGCTTCTTACCGCGCCAACGCGAACGACCGGCCTTACCGTCGTTGATGTTGCCGTGGTCCGGGTTGGAAACGGCACCGATCGTTGCAAGGCAAGTGCCGTGCACGAGGCGCTGTTCGCCAGAATTCAGGCGAAGGATCGCCATGCCCTGGTCACGACCAACCAGCTGGGCGTAACCGCCAGCAGAGCGAGCGATCTGACCACCCTTGCCCGGCTTCATTTCCACATTGTGGATGATGGAGCCGACCGGGATGAACTGAAGCGGCATGGTGTTGCCTGGCTTCACGTCCACAGCCTTCTCGGAGGCGATGACCTTGTCACCGGTCGTCAGACGCTGCGGAGCAAGGATATAGGCCTGATCGCCGTCAGCATACTTCACCAGGGCGATGTATGCGGTGCGGTTCGGGTCGTATTCGATGCGTTCGACGGTTGCTTCAACGTCGAACTTGCGACGCTTGAAGTCCACCAGACGGTAGGTACGCTTGTGACCGCCACCCTGGAAGCGCACGGTAATGCGACCGGTGTTGTTACGACCACCCTTGGAAGACAGGCCTTCCGTCAGCGACTTGACCGGCTTGCCCTTGTAGAGGGACGAGCGATCGACGATGACCAGCTGACGCTGGCTCGGGGTCGTCGGATTGAATGTTTTCAATGCCATTTTCTTATTCCTCAGAGACCGGTGGAGACGTCGATCGACTGGCCTTCGGCGAGCGTCACGATAGCCTTCTTCACGTCCTTCTGCTTGCCGACGAGACCTTTAAACCGCTTGGTCTTGCCGAGGCGCAGCAGAGTGTTGACGGCCGTAACCTTGACGCCGAACAGAGCTTCGACGGCAGCCTTGATTTCAGGCTTCGTCGCGGTCTTGGCAACGTTGAAAACAACCTGGTTATTGTCCGAAAGCAGAGTGGACTTTTCGGTGATCGCAGGAGAAACGATCACATCATAATGGCGAAGATCCGTCACTTGAATCGCTCCTCTAGAGCTTCAACTGCAGCCTTGGACAGCACGAGCTTGCCGCGGCGCAGGATATCGTAAACGTTGATGCCCTGAACCGGCAGAACATCGATATTCGGGATGTTAGCGGCTGCGAGCTTGAAGTTGCTGTCGAGCTCGGCACCACCGATGAAGAGCGCGTTGGTCAGGCCGAGCGTTTCGAAAGCGCCGGCCAGAACCTTGGTCTTGGTATCAGCCGCGACCAGGTTGTCGAGGATGATGACATCCTCGGCCTTGAACTTGGCGGAGAGAGCGAGACGCAAGCCGAGGGCGCGAACCTTCTTCGGCAGATCATGCTCATGGCTGCGCACGACCGGGCCGTGAGCCTTACCACCGCCGCGGAACTGCGGAGCACGAGCCGAATGGTGACGAGCGCGGCCCGTACCCTTCTGCTTGTACATCTTGGCGCCGGTGCGCCATACTTCAGCGCGGCCCTTAGCCTTATGCGTGCCCTGGCGCTTCTTAGCCAGCTGCCAGCGAATGACGCGTGCGATAATATCTTCACGCGGCTCAAGGCCGAAAATCGCGTCAGAAAGGGAAACCTTCCCAGCGTCTTTGCCCTCGAGGGTCTTGACGTTCAATTCCATTGGTTTGGCTCCCTTACTTCGCTGCCGACTTGACGGCATCGCGTACGATGATCCAGGCGCCCTTGGAGCCGGGAACTGCGCCCTTGACGAGGATCAGACCGCGATCTTCATCGGTCGATACCACTTCGAGGTTCTGCGTCGTGACGCGCGTCTGGCCCATGTGACCAGCCATCTTCTTGTTCTTGAACACCTTGCCCGGATCCTGGCGCGAGCCGGTCGAACCGTGCGAGCGGTGCGAAACCGACACACCGTGCGTGGCACGCAGACCGCCGAAGCCGTGGCGCTTCATGGCGCCGGCAAAGCCTTTACCGATCGTCGTGCCGGTCACGTCGACGAGCTGACCCGCCGCGAAGTGAGCTGCCTTGATCTCGGTGCCGACCTCAAGCAGGTTGTCATCCGTGACACGGAATTCAACGAGCTTTGCCTTCGGCTCAACGCTGGCAACGGCGAAGTGACCGCGAAGGGCCTTCGACGTGTTCTTGACCTTAGCCTGGCCGGCACCCAGCTGAACTGCGGTGTAGCCATTCTTTTCTACTGTGCGCTGGGCTACGACCTGGCAGCCTTCCATACGCAATACGGTGACCGGGACATGCTCGCCAGCGTCGTTATAGACGCGGGTCATTCCCACCTTCTGTGCAATCACACCTGAACGCATCGGTTCAATCCTTCTCACTCAGCTCGAGAACCCTAAGGTCTCAGAGCTTGATCTCAACATCGACACCAGCGGCGAGATCGAGCTTCATCAGCGCGTCTACCGTCTGCGGGGTCGGGTCAACGATGTCGAGAAGGCGCTTATGCGTGCGCATCTCGAACTGCTCGCGGCTCTTCTTGTCGACGTGCGGGGACCGGTTAACCGTGAACTTCTCGATACGGGTCGGAAGCGGAACGGGGCCCCGGACGCTAGCACCGGTGCGCTTAGCCGTCGATACGATCTCGCGCGTGGAAGCGTCGAGAATTCGATGATCGAACGCCTTAAGGCGGATGCGGATATTCTGGCCGTTCATTCGACTTTATCCTTGTGTCTGTTACCTGCGCGTCTCTCTAAGAGACACGTCTTTAACTTTAGTTACTCGAGGCGGGCCACCGGTTTCAAAGATCGAGAGGGACACCAGGTTCGGTGTCCCTATCCTTAATCTCCGGGCTTTGGCCCAGCCGCCCAATGACTTACTCTACGATGCTAGCGACGATGCCGGCGCCGACGGTACGGCCGCCTTCACGGATTGCGAAGCGCAGCTTTTCTTCCATCGCGATCGGAACGATCAGCTCGACGGCAACGGTGACGTTGTCGCCTGGCATAACCATTTCCGTGCCTTCCGGAAGCGTCACGATGCCCGTCACGTCCGTCGTGCGGAAGTAGAACTGCGGACGGTAGTTCGTGAAGAACGGCGTATGACGGCCGCCTTCTTCCTTCGTCAGGATGTAGGCTTCAGCCATGAACTTCTTGTGCGGCTTCACAGAACCCGGCTTGCACAGGACCTGACCACGCTCGACGTCGTCACGCTGAATACCACGAACCAGCGCGCCGATGTTGTCGCCAGCCTGGCCCTGATCG